>NZ_FOYL01000022.1 GCF_900115955.1 Lentzea waywayandensis | reverse complement strand
ACCTGATTCATCATTCCGACCGCGGAACTCAATACCTCGCTGTGCGCTACACCCAGCGCCTGGCCGAGGCCGGAGCGGTCGCATCCGTTGGCAGCAAAGGAGATTCCTACGACAACGCCATGGCCGAGGCCTTCAACTCGATCTTCAAAGCCGAACTGGTCCGCAACAAGGGCCCCTGGCGCGGCACCGACGACCTCGAGATCGCCGTCGCCGAATACATCGACTGGTACAACCACCGGCGGCTACACGGGGAACTCGGCCTGATCCCGCCCGTGGAACACGAGACCAACCATCACCACACAACCGCACCCGTCTCGACACCGAGCGGGTAGTCACACCCTCCATCAAACCCGGTACTTGACAAGGCGAGGAGCCCGCACGGATGAGCGTCTCCGAAGCGGTCACCAAGATGCCCTACGGCTTCTCACTCGCCCAGCTCCGCTGCGTGGAACTCGCGGAGCATCGCCTTGCTTCCGAACCCAGCTAACACCAGTCTCCCGTGGAGCGACTCACGCCGCAGGAGGTGGTTACTCGTGATTGCACGTATCGCGGTATGGGAGCCGATGCCCGATGACGACCGGCAATGGGTGATCGACGCGGCGAAGACCGTTCCAGGCGTCCTCGACGCCTACCACCTGCTTGACCCGGCCACGGGCAATGGCCTGTCGATAGCCTTCTTCGAGGACGAGACGGATCCGGCCGCGGTGAAGGCCGCGATCGCGCAACGAGCCGAGGCGATCGGCTGGAACAACGTGCCGCGTCCCGCGCCGAAGTCGGAGACGATCTATCGAGTGATCCGCAAGGGCTGACCAGGGCCACCACCGCTGACGTCCCCATCTGCCGCGGACCGTTCACACACCGAGCACGGCTACGTGGTCCATCGATGGGCGCGCGACTTGCCTTTCTCATCTCGGCTCGTGCAATTGCGCGACGAACTCCTTCCGGTGCAGCACTACCCCGCCGCAGCCGTACCGAAACCCAGTCGACAGCGCTCCCTGCGCAGAGCACTCACCAACCCGGAGCTGGCCGCGATCAACGACATCGCCGCCACAACAGGTAACGACACTCCACTCGACGCACTCACCCTGCGACCGCAGACCGAGACCGCCTGCCGCCTCAGCGGAGCACTCGCGCTCCGCGAGGACGACGTCGATCGTCACTGGTGTCTGCTTCGCCTGCGAGAGAAGAACAACACGACCCTCTGGCAACCCGCCGGCCCCACACTGTCCGTTCGAATCGGGCCAGGTCGTCGTCGTGCTGCATCGTGCTCGGGATCTTCGTGCTCTCGGCGTCCGGTGGCGAGGTCGCCCGATACCGAGAGAATGGTCCCTAGGCCGAGGAGGGTTTCACACTGCTCGGTCCCCACGGCCGAATCCGACCCACTCGCGGAAGGCAGTCGTCGTGCCGCTCATCCACCCGTCAGACCCGCGCCACCACGCCCGTTCCCACGTCGAGGCCAACCCCGTGTTCATCCGCGAGCCCGGCAGCATCCCCAGGAACCGAATGCCGGACGGCGAGCTCGACCCCGACACCGCCTACCAGGTGGTGCACGACGAGTTGATGCTCGACGGCAACTCCCGGCTCAACCTCGCGACCTTCGTCACGACTTGGATGGAACCGCAGGCCGCGACGCTGATGGCCGAGTGCGTCGACAAGAACATGATCGACAAGGACGAGTACCCGCGCACCGCCGAGCTGGAACAACGCTGTGTTCGGATGCTCGCCGCGCTCTGGCACGCGCCCGACGCGGACCAGCCGACCGGTTGTTCCACCACCGGTTCCAGCGAGGCGTGCATGCTCGCGGGCCTGGCGATGAAACGCCGCTGGCAGCACCGGCGCCGCGCGGCCTCGTTGCCGGTCGACCGGCCGAACATCGTCATGGGCATCAACGTCCAGGTGTGCTGGGAGAAGTTCGCGAACTACTGGGACGTCGAGTGCCGGTTGGTACCGATGGAAGGCGATCGCTTCCACCTCACCGCCGATCAGGTCGCCGAGCACTGCGACGAGAACACGATCGGCGTGGTCGCCGTGCTCGGTTCCACGTTCGACGGCAGCTACGAGCCGGTCGCCGAGATCTGCGCCGCCCTGGACGCGGTGCGGGCCGACCGGGGCTGGGACATCCCGGTGCACGTGGACGGCGCGTCCGGCGCGATGATCGCCCCGTTCTGCGATCCCGAACTGGAGTGGGACTTCCGGCTGCCGCGGGTCGTCTCGATCAACACCTCCGGCCACAAGTACGGACTGGTCTACCCCGGCGTCGGCTGGGTGCTCTGGCGCGACGCCGCCGCGCTGCCGGAGGACCTCGTGTTCCACGTCAACTACCTCGGCGGCGACATGCCCACCTTCGCGCTCAACTTCTCCCGCCCCGGCGCCCAGGTCGCCGCCCAGTACTACTCGTTCCTCCGACTGGGCCTGGAGGGCTACACCCGCGTCCAGAACTACAGCCGCGACGTCGCCACCAGCCTCGCCGCCCGCATCGAAGGCCTCGGCCCGTTCCGGCTCCTCACCCGCGGCGACCAACTGCCCGTCTTCGCCTTCACGGTCAACGACGACCGCTTCTCCGTGTTCGACGTCTCCGCCGCCCTGCGCGAACGCGGCTGGCTCCTCCCCGCCTACACCTTCCCGGCCAACCGCGAAGACCTCGCAGTCCTACGGGTCGTGGTCCGCAACGGCTTCACCCACGACCTCGCCGACCTCCTCCTCGACGACCTCACCCGCTGCCTGCCCGTCCTGCAGGCCCAGCAACAGCCGCGACACACCCAGGGCGCCGCCTTCTCTCACGGCGCCGACGTGCACAAGTCCTGACTCGCGCGAGAAGGGCGGTCCTCTCGTCGCAGTCGGACCTTCCCAGGTAGTGCCAACATCACCACCGCCGAATACCTGCGACACAAGATCCGGATTCTGCTAGACAGCGCTGGTGGATCGACGCGAACTCAGCGCTATCGCGCACACTGACCATCCGATTTCGGCTCCACTGAGCGACAGCACAGTGGAGCACCTTCTCCATCGGGCCATCCGCAGGCAGGACGATCACCTGCTCGATCTGGGCTGCGGCGACGGCACCTGGTTGCTACGCGCGCTAGAGGCGCACGGCGGCGTAACGGCTGTCGGAGTCGACATCTCGGGTGAAGGCTTCGACCACGTCCTCAGCGAGGCCGCCCGGCTCGGTCTGGAAGATCGGCTCGAACTGCACCGCCAGGACGTCGCCGAGTACCGGTCGGCCAGGAAAGCGGACTTGGTGCTCAGCGTGGGAGCCGCCTACGCGTTCGGCGGGCTGCTCCCCACGTTGAACGCCGCTCGCGAGCATCTCACCGAAGACGGGATGCTCCTGCTCGGCGACTGCTTCTGGGAGCGCGAGCCCGACGCTGCTGTCCGAGCGCAACAGGAGGACGGTCCGCAGAAGTACGCGGATCTCCCGACCACCGTGGCCCAAGTCGTCGCCGACGGATGGACACCGGTCTACGGATACACCAGCACCATCGCGGAGTGGGACGAGTACGAATGGTGCTGGACCGGCACCCTCGCCCGGTGGGCCCTCGACAATCCCGAACACCCCGACAGCGACCGCGCTCTTCAGATGTCAGCGGCCCACCGCACCAGCTGGCTGGGCGGCTACCGCGGATTTCTCGGGTTCGTCGTTCTCCTGCTGCGGCGCACACCTCCCCCGGCATCGACTGAGGTGTCCTGAGGGAAACCCTTGACTCGTCCCGCTAGACGGTTGATTCCAAGGGGTCAGTGATCGTAGGCGGCCAGTGATCGCTTGACTGGTTGTCCGGTCCTGCCGTTGTGCCAGATCGCGGCGTTCAGAGCGAGCACGCGGTGCAGGACGCGGACCATCACGCCGGCCGGAGTGCGTCCGATGTGGCGTTCCAGCTCGAGCTGGCCTTTGAAGGTCTGGTTGAAGCCTTCACGAGGATCAGCGGTACGACGGCGAGCAGGATCAGGCCGAGGAACACCCAGCGGCAGGTCGCGAAGTTGGCGACGACCTGTTCCACCCGGCGCAGTTCCTGGGGGATCACCGTGCTGTCGGCGGGGTCGAGCAGCCTGCGCACGTCACGTGCGTTGCGCGGGTGATGAGGGCAACAAAGAGTCCTCTGTGGACTAACTGGCCCGCCGGTGTCCTTAGTACACATCCGGCTCGATGACAAGGACTTGGCATCGGGCGAACGTTCGTTCAGGATGCCGCGGTGCGGAGTGCAGCGGGGTTCGGCGACGGTGGTGAGATCTCCGTCCCGCGCCGCGCGACCATCAGGGCGTCCACTGCGGACACATCGGCCGACGACGTCCTGACCGCGGCCTGCCGGGGTGACGAGGACGCCTTCCGCGCCCTCTACCGGGACGTCCAGCCGAGGCTGCTGCGGTACCTCCGGGTGCTGGTGGGAGCGGACGCGGAGGACGTCGCGTCCGACGCCTGGTTGCACATCGCGCGGGACCTGGGAAAGTTCCGCGGGGACGCCGACGGGTTCCGCGGCTGGACGGCCACGATCGCCCGCAACCGCGCGATGGACCACCTGCGCAGCCAGCAGCGGCGGCCCGTCGTGCACGGGACCCTCGACGACCTGGTCGAACCCGCCGGGCAGGAGGACACCGCCCAGGCCGCGGTGGACTCCGCGGGCACCGACGCGGCGCTGGCCTTGATCGCCAGGCTGCCGAAGGACCAGGCGGAGGCCGTGCTCCTGCGGGTCGTCGTCGGCCTGGACGCGAAGGCCGCCGCGAAGGTGCTCGGCAAACGCCCCGGCGCCGTGCGCACCGCCGCGCATCGCGGCCTGCGCGCTCTTGCCGCACACCTCGACGCAACTCCCCCACCAGGGCGAACACCACCGGAGTGACAGAAAACGGAGCCCTGACGCTGAAGGAAATGAGATGAGCGACCACGGCCGACGCACCGGGAACGACCGCCTGAGCGAACTGCTCGCGGCGGCGGCTGCTCCTGCGCGCGAGCACGAACTGGCTGGGGAGCGCGCCGCCATGGCGGCGTTCCGCGACGCCCGTCTCGCCACCGCCCCTCAGCGACGGAGACCCTGGATGCTCAAGACCGCACTGGCCAACGTGCTGACGGTGAAGATCGCCGCAGTGGCCGCAGCCGCCGCGGGTGGCATCGCGCTGGCCGCCGCGACGGGCACGTTGCCCGGCCAGCCGCGCGAGGAACCCGTGCTCCCCACCAGCACGAACGTCGTCACCACGACGCCGGACACGACGAAGACGAAGCCGAGCACACCGGACGAGAAGCGCGACAACGGTGCTGCTCCCTCGCCGTCGCTCAAGGGGCTGTGCCAGGCCTACACCTCGGGCGCGGGTGCCGAACACGGCAAAGCGCACGAGAACCCGGCGTTCAGCGCCTTGATCATGGCCGCGGGCGGGGCCGACGCGGTGCCCGCCTTCTGCGCCGACCTGCTCGCCGACAAGTCCGGCAGATCCGACAACGCGCCCGGCAAACCCAGCCGTTCGAACCGCTGACCCCCAAGCCTTTCCGGCGACCCGATCTCTCCCCTCGGGCCGCCCGTTCCAGGACGGGCGGCGGCCTGCCCCACACGCCGCCGCTCGTCCGCCCCTACTCAGGACGTGGAGGCGAGCCTTGACCGACGACTGCCCGCACGCCGTGTCAGTCGGCAGCTACCTGCTGGAGCTGCTCACCGACGAGGAAACCGACGAGTTCCGGCAGCACAGCCAGGACTGCCGGCAGTGCCAACGCGAGATCGTCGCGCTGCTGCCCGGCGCCCTGTTCCTGCAGGAGCTCAGAGCCGACATCGCCGCGGCGAACCAGCGCCTGTGCACCCACCGGCCCGTGCCGTCCATGGTCACCGCGCGGGAACTTCACTGGACTTCCGGCTGGTGTTGACCTCGCCGCACCGTGCGGCCGGGGTGACACTGGTGGTCAGCCGTGCTGGGGGAATCCCTTCCAGTGAAAGGCAGACCGCCATGCGCGCAGTGCGCTTCCACGAGTTCGGCGACCCGCAGGTCCTCGCCGTCGAAGACGCTCCCGAACCACACGCCGGACCCGGCGAGGTCCGGGTCAGAGTCCAGGCCGCGAGCGTCAACCCCGTCGACCTGAAAATCCGGGCCGGCTACATGGTCCAGTACTTCCCCACCACGTTCCCCGCGATCACCGGCTACGACGCGACCGGCGCCGTCGACGAGGTCGGCGAGGGCGTCACCGGCGTCGAGCTCGGTGACCTGGTGTTCGGACTCGGCACCGCCACCACCGCCGAGCACGCGGTCCTCAACGCCTGGGCTCCCGTGCCGGACACCTGGACGGCGGAGCAGGCCGCCGCGGCAGGCCTGGTGGCCGGGACCGCCCTGGCGAGCTTCGACGTCCTCGGCGACCTCTCCGGCAAAACCGTGCTCATCGAGGGCGCGGCCGGTGGGGTCGGCTCCACCGCCGTGCAGATCGCGGTCGCCCGTGGCGCCACGGTGATCGGCACCGCGAGCGAGACCAACCACGACTTCCTCCGCGAACTCGGCGCCACGCCGGTCACCTACGGCGAAGGCCTGGCCGAGCGGGTCGCCGCCGTCGCACCGGACGGGGTCGACGTCGCCCTCGACACCGCGGGCTCCGGCTCGCTGGCCGACCTCGTGGCCATCGTCGGTGACGCCTCGCGGGTCGCGACGATCGCCGACTTCGGTGCCGCCGCCCTCGGCGTCACGCTCGTGGCGGGCAACGCGAACGCCGCCGCGAACCTCAACGCCGCATCCGAGCTCGGCGCGTCCGGCGCCTACGTCCCCCAAGTCCAGGCCGTCTACCCGGCGGAGAAGGCCTCCGACGCACACGCACACGTCCAGGGCGGTCACACCCGAGGCAAGGTAATCATCAGTCTCTGATGCACGTCATCTGTGAAGGCTGTCGCCGGGACGTGCGCGGAGGTTGAATCCGCGCACGCCGTCGAAGGGGCTTCACCATGCGTTTGATGAGCACGACCGCGGTCACCGCCGTTCTTCTCGCGGTGGCCGCACTGCCCGCATCCGCGATCAACTCCTACAACGCCACTCCCGCACCCGAGCGCACCGAGGTCGGCGCGCTCGTCGCAACCTGGGACAACGACGACAACCCGGCGACCCCGGACCGCGTCGACTGGGTCTGCAGCGGAACCATGATCGACGCCGACACGTTCCTCACCGCCGCGCACTGCACCAGTGACTGGCCGGCGAACGTGAAGTTCTACGTGTCACTGCACCAGGACGTCCAGTCCGCGCTGGACAACGCCCCCGGCACGCCGGCTCAGATCGCCGCCGCGGTCGCCGTGCCCGGTACCGCGCACAACCACCCCGCCTACCCCGGTTCGGCCGACGACACCCACGACATCTCCGTGGTGCAGGTGCCGGCGCAGCAGATGAGGGCACGGTGGTCGTTCACACCGGCGAAGCTGCCCACAGCGGACCGGCTGGGTCAGCTCGGCCCGCAGGGGCTCGACGACACGCCGTGGCAGGTCGCCGGTTACGGCACGCAGGAGGCCCGCCGCGGTCCCGGCGGACACACCCACCCCGGTGGCGGTGTCCGAATGAAGGCACCGGTGACGTTCAACGCGCTGAACAACGCGTGGGTGCGGCTCGCCATGACCGCGCCGCAGGGCAACGGTGGCGCCTGCTACGGCGACTCCGGCGGCCCGAACTTCGCCACGATCGACGGCAAGCTGACCCTCGCCGCCACGACGATCACCGGTGACACGCCCTGCTACGCGACCAACGTCGTCTACCGCCTCGACACCCCCGGAGCGCGGGACTTCCTGCGCCCCTTCGTCACGCTGCCCTGATCGAGCACCACCCGCGGTGAGACGGCGGAAATCCGTCTCACCGCGGTTCGGGCACCCGCTGCTCCTCCGCCTTGAGCAGCCGGTGCTCCTGGATCCGGTAGGGCGAGCCGAGGCCGAACACAAGCAGGAACTCCCGCTCCGGCCAGTCCCGCGGTGAGTCGAACAGCTCCACGATCTCGTGCGGGAAGCCGCCCGTGTACCCCTCGGCCATGTGGATGAGCTGGAAGCCCACCGCTCACGGGTAGGTGGCGATCACCTTCCTGGATCGCACCGGACGGACGTCGCTGAAGGTCAACCAGCCGCTCCAGCCGAGAACGCTGGCCACCACGAGGATCACGGCGCCCTGCAGCGGAAGCGTGAGCAGCGCCCAGGTGGAGAAGGCGACGGCGGCGATCGCCATCGACAAGGAGCCCTACCGGCTGCAGACGGCGGAACGGGCCGGCCACACACCCGTGAACCTCACCGTCCAACTGACACTCCGCCTGGCGACTCGTGATTGTCCGTTCCAGGTCGGCTGCGGCCAGGTGCGAACGAGGTAGTGCCGGACGAGGGAGACGTCCGAGGCCGACAGCACCGTGCTGCCCCACTGTCCCGCGACCGTCGGGGGCCGGGTGTGGCGCAGGCCGAGCGCCTTGACCACCGCGCCGACGATGTCAGCAGGCCAGCCCCGCACCGAGCCTGCTCCGCCGACACCACATCGATGGACAACGACCGGTAGTGGGCGCGTTCCGCGTGACCGGAGGCCAGCTTCTGGTGACGCGTGGAGGTCAGGTGAGCGTTGCCCGACTGGTTCGACGTACCGCTGAACTCACGCAGTGGGCGTGGTGCCGTGGTCGTAGGCCTGCTGGGCTTGCTGTATCTGCGCGCTGTGTTCGACAGTCCAGGCGTAGAGATGTCCGAACGGCTCGCGCAATGACTCGCCCAGCGGGGTCAGGGAGTACTCGACGCCGACCGGCGAGGTCGGCAGTACGGTGCGGCGGATCATCCCATTGCGTTCCAGACGTCGCAGCGACTGGGTGAGCACCCGCTGAGTGACCCCTTCCAGCCGGCGCATGAGCTCGTTGAACCGCGTCGGCCGCTCCAGCACCGCCATGATCATCATGGACCACTTGTCCGCGATCTGGTCGAGGATCGGCCTGCTGGGACACTCCGAGCGGAACACGACCTGGCCGCCGGTGACGTTCGCGGCCTCGCCGAGCAGGTAGGTATCCCTCATGATCTCTGGTTCTCCCGAAGTGCGTTCTTGATCTATACCAGCGTTCTGACCAGTGTAGGTATGCATCGCAAACCTACATGCCTATCAGTAACGCGAGGGATTCGTGATGACCGACCAGCCCTACTCGACTCTGCAGGTGAGCACCGATCGCGGTGTTGCCCGCGTCGTGCTGCACAACCCACCGGTGAACGTGCTCAGCGCGACGATGATGCGGGAGCTGCGCACCCTGTTCGACGGGTTCCGCGATGACCCGTCGGTCCGGGTCATCGTCTTCGCCAGCGCCGACCCGGAGTTCTTCCTCGCCCACGTCGACATGCTGATCCTGGAGGACGCGGACGGACTCGACGAGCTCGCCAAGGCCGCTCCGGCGGGTGTCAACGTGTTCCAGGCCGTCGGCGAGCTGCTGCGCCGCCAGCCCCAGGTGACGATCGTCGAGCTCGCGGGCAAGGCCCGTGGCGGTGGCGCGGAGTTCGTCGCGGCCGCGGACATGGCCTTCGCCGCGGCCGAGACGGCCGGGCTCGGCCAGATCGAGGCGCTCATGGGCATCGTTCCAGGTGGCGGCGGCACGCAGTACCTGCGTGAGCGGGTCGGGCGCAACCGCGCCCTGGAGATCGTCCTGGCCGCCGACCTGTTCGACGCCGAGACCGCCGCGGCCTATGGCTGGATCAACCGCGCCGTGCCCGCAGCCGAGCTGCGCGGCGTCGTCGACCGAATCGCCCGCAACATCGCCGCGTTACCTGAAGGAGTCATCGCCGCGGTGAAGCGCGCATTGCCCGCCGACGACCTCACCTCCGGATACCTGCGCGAGCACGACGCCTGGGCAACGCAGGTCGAATCGCCGGCCGTGCAGAAGCTGATGGACGCGGCGCTGCCGAACGGGGTCCAAACACGCGAAGGTGAGCGCAACCTCGAAACGCTGATGCGCACCATCGCAAGCTGAGCCTCACACGACAGTGACCTGCCGGTGGAGGCAGGCCAGGAGTTGCTCGGGCTGGGCCACGGGCCTCCGGCGTCCGCAAAAAACGCACGACAGCGGTGTCCATCGCGCTGCTCAAGGAGTGGATGTGGTCACTCGGGGATAGCGGGCGGCGGCCGCGGCGACGGTTGTCAGGTCTTCGTTCGAAAAGCCGGCGCGACTCAGCACCGCCAGGGATTTGTTCGTTGCCAGCGTGCACAACGCCAGCTCTGCAGCCTCCTGGTCATCGACCCCCGCTGCCCGCAACGCCTGCTCGAGCATCGCCCGCACACCGTCGATCACGGCGCGGACCATCGTCTGGCTCTCCGGGTCGAGGGCCGGGAACTGCGTTGCCGACACCGTGAGCAGGCAGCCGTCCGGGACCGTCGGGTCGGCGATGCGGTTCAGGGTGACCTGCAGGTAGGCGGCCACAACGGCGCTCGGGTTCGAGTGGGGGCCGGACAGCGCCTGGTCGTACAGCGGGTGATAGGTCTGCACGTACCGTTGAAGGCTTTTGCGGAAGAGGGTGCTCTTGTCGCCGAAGGTGGCGTAGAGCGAGCTCCGGCCCAGGCCCGTGCCCTCGGTCAGGCGATCGATCGAGGCCTCCGAATAGCCCCAGCGCCAGAAGACGTGCATCGCGCGTCGCAACGCCTCGTCCACGTCGAATTGCTTGCGGCCCACCATGGTTCGTGACCCTACACATCTTGTATCAATCGTTTCAAGATGTGTAGGGTCCCCGCCATGACAAGTTGCACCGATCGTTCCAAGATGGGTACGGCCGACGGCACGACGAGCTTGAGTTCGCTGCGGCTGCCTGACGGGTTCACCGACGTCTTCACCAGCCGGCTCGTGCAGCTGAACGGACTGCGGCTACACGCGGTCACCGGCGGGGAGGGCCCGCCGCTGCTGTTGATCGGCGGGTGGCCACAGACCTGGTACGCCTGGCGGGAAGTGATGCCCGCGCTCGCCCGCAAGCACACCGTCGTCGCCGTCGACTCGCGCGGGGCCGGGCTCTCCGACAAGCCTGACGACGGTTACGACGCCGGCACGCTGGCCGCCGATCTGGTCGCGCTGATGGCCGCGCTGGGACACGACCGGTTCGACGTGGTCGGCCACGACATCGGCATGTGGACCGGATACGCCCTCGCCGCCGATCACCCCGATCGGGTGGGCCGGCTCGCCGTCGTCGACGCCATCATCCCTGGTCTCACGCCGACCCCGTCGGTCTTCAGCCCGGCCGCGGTCAACCAGCGGCTCTGGCACTTCGGCTTCAACCGGCTCACCGACCTCAACGAGGAGCTGGTCCAGGGGCGGGAGCGGCTCTTCTTCGGCTACCAGTTCGCCAAGAAGGCTGCCACCCCGGACGCGATCCCCGCGTACGCCGTCGACGTCTACGTCGATGCGATCGTCGCGGATCCCCGCGGGCTGCGGGCGAGCTTCGCGTACTACCGGGCGCTGGACGACACGATCGCGCAGAACGAGCAGCGCGCCAAGACCCGGCTGACGCTGCCGGTACTCGCCATCGGTGGAGCAAGGTACAGCGGCGCGATGGTCGCCGAGACGATGCGACTGGCTGCCGACGATGTCACCGGGGCGGTACTCGACGACTGCGGCCATTACGTGGCCGAGGAGCAGCCGGCGCGGTTCACCGAGATCCTGGAGGACTTCCTCGGTGACATCCCGATAGCAGGCGAGACACACGGCTGAGCTCTCGCCGCCCCTGGTACACCGGACATGCTTCTCGTTCGCTGGCGGCCTTGGACGTCGGCCGGACCGAAGTCGGCCCGCTGGTGAGCGTTCACTGGGTGACAGGACAATGCGGGTGCAACTGCGGGCACGTGCGTGTGCGACGGGCGCGTCGAGCAGGGCGGTGCCGATGCCGCGATTGCGGTGGGCGGCGAACACGAACGCGTTGCCCGGATAGGCCCATCGGCTGACCACCACACCGCTGATCAGCACGCCGAGCGGGCGCTGCCGTGGATGGCGCAGACCTGCCTGACGGCGCTCGACCCGGCGTGGCGCTGACAGGATGTCAGTCTTCGGGTGGCATGACGACGTGGTCGCCGTCGGTGCCGGGGCGGAAGAACCGCCAGTCCTCGGCATCCGTGTCCCCGCGCGGCGCTTCGATCCGCAGATCGTCCGAGAGGAACACCGTCAGGTCACCTCTCCCGCTCACCTCGACCGACGTCACGACGATCTCCTCGTCGGCCAGGAAGGTGGCCAGTTCGGCGGCCCGGACGTCGAACCTGTTGGTGCCCTGCACGTCCCAGTCGAAGTCGCCGTCACCGCTCCACCCGCGCGGCGGCAGGTAGACGTCGCCTGAACCGGCCACGCGCTTCTCCCCGGCGAACACCTGCCACGAGCACTGCAGGTGCAGCGAGTACTCGGCGACCTCGCGGGTTCCACCCCGGAGGTCGGTCACCTCCACGTCCGGTCCGAACCCCAGCCAGACCAGGTCGCAGGCACGACCGGCGTAGCGCCACCGCTCACCGACCAGAACCGCCAGTGCCTGGCGCGCCGTCTCCATCACCCGATCATTGTCGGCACGAGCCATCAGCCGGGAAACGCAATTTCCAACCGGTGCACGAGCGCGAGATGCGATCCGCCGCGCACCACAGGAGCGGTTCAGCGACTCCAGGTCGTCCGGGCGTACAGGCCAGAACGAATTGAGTAGTGGCGGCCTCGAACAGACGTCCGGTGTCGCGTGTCCCAGGCGAAAGCCTTGGAGCGCAACGGTTCGACGGAGGCGAACGGATAAGCCGGCACCCCCATCGCCCACCGCCTGAGACGTTGCGGCAGCCCGCAGGTTGCCTCCGGGAGGCGATGGTCACCCGGTTCACTATTTAAATAGTGAACCGTGCTACCTTCGGTTCGTCGATGACGAGAGGAGGTGGCCGTGACCATGCCAAGCCATGCCGGCCCCGTGCTTCCGGTCCTGGCCGAGGGCGCGGGAAAGAGGTACCGCAGGGGCTGGGCGCTGGGCCCGACGTCCCTGGCGATCCCCGGCAACCGGGTCGTGGCCCTCGTCGGCCCGAACGGTGCCGGCAAGAGCACGTTGATGGGGCTCATCACGGGACTGCTGCGTCCGACGGCCGGTTCGATCGCCGTCTTCGGCGACCGGCCGAACGGCAGGGGGCTGCATCCCGCGGTGTCCTATCTGGCCCAGCAGAAGCCGTTGTACGCGCAGCTCACCGTTGCCGAGACGTTGACGTTCGGCGCGCGGACGAACCCCACCTGGGACCAGCGCTACGCCTCGTACCTGATCGAGCAGGCCGGGGTGCCGATCACCGCGAAGGTCGGCACGCTGTCCGGTGGGCAGCGCACTCGCGTCGCCCTGGCTCTGGCGCTGGGGAAACGGCCGCGGCTGTTGCTGCTCGACGAGCCGTTGGCCGATCTGGACCCGCTCGCGCGGGAGGCGGTGCTGGGCGCGTTGATGACCGAAGCGAAGTCCCAGGGCATTACCGTGGTGCTGTCCTCGCACGTGCTGGCGGAGCTGGAAGGTGTGTGCGACCACCTCGTGTTGCTCCACAGAGGACAGATTCTGCTGGCCGGGGGCGTCAACCTGCTCAGCGCGAACGGCACCCCGCTAGGAGAACTGGTTCTGCACCACATGCGTGCGGCGGCGGCACAGGAGACAGCGGCATGATCTGGGCATCGTTCCGGTTGCAGCGCGTACAGCTGCTCACCCTTCTCGGGGTGCTTGTCGTCGGCGCGGGTGTCCTCGTGCTGCTGCGCTCGAACATGGTCGACGCGATCACCTCGGCGCAGCTGACCCAATGCGCGGCGCGGGGAGGCAGCGCGTGCGCGTCGGACGCGCAGAACGTGTTCCTGGCCGACTGGAGCAACCTCTTCCAGATCGCACGCATCCTGATCATCGTGATGCCGATCCTGATCGGCGTGTTCATCGGGGCTCCGCTGTTCGCCCAGGAGCTCGAGAACGGCACCCACGTCCTCGCCTTCACCCAGTCGGTGAGCCGCACCCGGTGGATGCTCAGCAAGCTGGTCGTCGCGCTGGTGCCCGCCCTGGTCGTCGTGGTGGTGTTGCAGTACCTGGTCTGGTGGTGGCTGACCGCGGCCGGCACGCTGGGCCCACGGGTCAACGGTGCGTGGAATCCCGTCAACTTCGGCATCGACCACGTCTCGCCGATCGCGTACACGCTTTTCGCCTTCGCGCTCGGCGCCTTCATCGGCGTGGTGTCACGCCGCACCCTGGTGGCGATGACCGCGGCGTTCGGCGTGTTCGTCGCCGTGCGTTTCGTCCTGGTCGGGCAGGTGAACCGGTTCGTGCCGAGCGAGCGACGGGTGGCCGTGGACGCACCGGCCGCGCGCGACGGTGGCCTGCAGGTCGGCTCGGGCTGGCTCGACGCCGCAGGGCTGGAGGTGCCGCGGGCCCGGTCCCTGGCCGTGTCCGACGCGTGCCGGACGGCGCCGTCGGGAACGCCGCCAGGGCAGGAGGAATTCCTCGCGTGCATGCGGGAGTCCGGCCTCATGAACAGCTACGCGCTCGTCCTGCCGGAAAGCAGTGCCTGGCTGGCACACCTGTACGACGCGGCGATCTTCGGAGGGTTCGCGGTGCTGTTGCTGGCAGGCACGGTCTGGGCCCTGCGCAGGCAGAGCTGAGTGTGGTGGACGCCCCGGAGCGGGAGAGCACCTATGCTGACCGACGTGATCGAGTTCCGGATCGACCGGCACTCCGGGGTCTCCACCTACATGCAGATCGTCCACCAGGTCGAGCAAGCCATGCGGCTGGGGCTGCTGGCCCCCGGCGACCGGCTTCCCTCAGCACGGGAGGTGGTGGACGCCACCGCCGTCAACCCCAACACCGTGCTCAAGGCCTACCGCGAGCTCGAACGCGAAGGACTCGTGGAGGGCCGCCGCGGTCTGGGCACCTTCGTGACCAAGTCGCTGGCCTCCGAGGCGACCGCGGGCGACGACGCGCCGCTGCGCAAGGAACTGGCTCGCTGGATGAGCCTCGCCCGGGAGGGCGGCTTGGTCGTCGAGGACGTCGACGCCCTGTACTCCGCGGTCCGCGAAGAGCACTACCCCGTCGAGGAACGATCATGATTCCGTTGAGCGCCGACTCGGTCGGCAAGCGGTACCGCAGCCACTGGGCGGTCCGCGACTGCACCTTCGCCCTCCCGGAGGGCAAGGTCATCGCCCTGGTCGGGCCGAACGGCGCGGGCAAGAGCACGCTTCTGCGCATGGCCGCGGGCCTCGTCCGCCCGACGGCCGGGGAGCTGGAGGTCTTCGGCACGCCGGTGCGCGGCGGTACTCATCCGGACGTCTCGTTCCTGGCCCAGAACCGGCCGCTCTACAGCGACCTCACGGTGCGCGAAACAGTGCGAGTCGCGGCCGCCATGAACGACCGCTGGTCCGCCGAGCGGGTCCAGGAGGTGCTCGGGCTGCAGGCCGGCGTCGACCACGGGGCGAAGATCCGCACGCTGTCCGCGGGCACCCGCACGCAGGTGGCCATCGCGCTGGCGCTGGGCCGGCTGCCCCGGCTGCTTCTGCTGGACGAGCCGTTGTCCGACCTCGATCCCCTGGCCCGCGACGAGACTCTGCGGATCATCATGGCGGAGGTCGCCGACCGGGGCACCACGGTGGTGATGTCGTCACACCTGCTCGCGGACCTGCGCGAGGTGTGCGACCACATGCTCCTGGTCGACGAGGGCCGGGTCCAGGTCGACGGCGACATCGAGGAAGTCCTGGCACGCCATCGCATCCTGGTCGGACCGGCCGCCGACGAGTCCGCAGTGGCGGGAACGCTCGTCAGCGCGACCCGCACCCAGCGCCAGGCCACGTTGCTGCTGAAGGACTCCGGGCCCGCGCCCCAGGGCTGGACGGACGCGGAGCCCGACCTGGAGTCGCTGGTGATGGGCTACCTGCGCGCGTCGCGTGCTCGGTCGTCGGCTCCGCGCGGATAGCGGCCTCGCCGTCTCCCGATCTTGATCTTCCGGGAGACCGCACCTGATTGATTCTCGTTCACACGGCTCACCTTTCGGGTCAGCCGTGCACCTTCTGCTGCCCTCCTCCGGAATGGATCACAGCCATGCACGGTGATGTGGACTCGCCTACCCGAAAACTGTTTCCGAAGATGGCCACCTGGACGCCGCCACAGCGGCAGAGCCGGACCAGGTGGGTGGTTTCGGCGGGCCTCGTGATCGTGTTGCTCACTGCCCTCGTCGCAGTCGTTCGCCAGGCCGGCTCGGACGAGTGGCACACCCGCTGCGCCGAGTTCACACCGGTCGCGGGTGAGGTGCGCCCTCTGCAGACGGCACGTCAGGCGCTCCTGAGCGCCGGACACGATCCGGTGCTGTCGATGGAGATCGTCGACCTGGACACCTGTGCGACGGTTCTGTCCTGGAAAAGCGACCTCGCTCAACCGGCGGCCTCCGTGGTGAAGCTGCTGATCGCACTGGACCTGCTGCAAAGAACGTCCACGAATTCCGATGAGGTGGAGAACGACATCACCGCGATGCTGACGCGCAGCGACGACGGTGTGGCGAGCCGGTTGTGGCAGCACGGTGGAGGGTCCGAGATCATCGCTCGCCAGGTCAAGGCGCTCGGCCTGCGCCACACCCGGCCCCCGGCGGTCGCGGGACAGTGGGGCAGCACGGTGCTGTCGGCCTCGGACGTCTCCCTCGTCTACCGCCACATCGCCGGCGCCCTCGAGGCCGAAGACCGTGAGCTGCTGACGTCGGCGATGTCCGAGGCTCCGCGCGCCGCGGCGGACGGAGTAGACCAGTACTTCGGCATCCCCAGCGGCCTGCCGGACGCGACGTGGGCGGTCAAGCAGGGCTGGGGCAGCTCGGGCGATCGCCGAGTGCTCAACAGCACGGGGTTCGTCAAGCTCGGTGGCACCTATGTCGTGACGTTGCTGAGCTCCTGGCGCAAGGACGTCGACCTGGCGACGATGAGCGCCGCGCTGACCAAGGCCGTTGAGGCCCTTCGCGGCACGATGCGTTAGTCACGCGCGACGGACAGCGGAGCATCACAGCCACGTCCGTGCCGGAATTGTGCGTGCCGAAAACCCCATCCGTGCAGGTTAAGCGACATGGTGATACTCGTGGATGACTCCGCTGGCCTGAGTGACCCATGCGTAGGTGGGGTGTGCGGTGGCGCCGCGTATGCGTGCGCGCCGGCCGGCATGGTGGATGGCGGCGCGAATGTCGTGGCGCTGACCGGTCAGCGTGACCGTTTCGATGAAGTCCATCGCCAGGATCGCCTCAGTCTGCGAACGCAAGAAGTGGGCCCACGTAACGGTCGTGCGGCGCGGGGTTGGATCGATCCCACCAGTCAGGGCGCTTTGGGCGAGGGCGCGTGCCGACGAACTGGCGCTGCTCGCCGACATTGGCGCCGGACCGGAGGTAGTGCGGCGGCTGTCTGAGTCGGCGCATCGGCCGTTGCTGACGTCGTGGCTGCAGGCGTACGACCGCGGAGGACCGGCTGGAGGCGCTGTCACTGGCTCAACGTGAGGATGGGCGCGACACCTCGGCGGGGCTTGCTCGGCGCAAGCGAGCGCTTGCGTTGTTGCGCGACCCATTGCTCTGGCGACCGGGGACCGGGAGCCGATCAGCGAGGCACGGGCGTGAAGCCGAGGGTGGTGAGGAGTCGCTCCGAGGGGGTGTTGCCGTCGGTGACCCCGGCGAACACCGGGGCGTCGAGGGCTCGCAGCGATGCAGCAACCACCGCGGTGCCAAGGCCATGGCCCTTCCACTCTGGATGCGTGATGACGTAGGCGAGCCAGAAGTCTTTGTCGTTCAAGGAGATCAGCGAGGCGGCCGCGATCCTGCCTTCTCGAAGGACCACGAAACTCGCGCGCGGCACCGCGTTCTGCCGCCAGCCCGCGATCTCCACGGCCCCGTCGCTGTTGCCGCCGAGGTGCTCATCGATCGTGCCTGCATAGGCGCGTTCCATGAGGACGGCGAGGGCGGCGTCGTCCCGGTCGTCGACGAGGCGGAGGTTCTGCGGCGAGTCGGGCACCGGGCCTGGCGCGCGCCGGTACACAGTCCGGTTCATCTGCCTAGTGTGGTGGGCGGTGTCCACTGGTTTTGTGACGTGAAGATCGTGGCTGTCCCCGTTGCCGCGTTAGGTGGCACCCACGTACGTGACGATCGCCCCGCCGCGTCGTGATGACGCCGGCCGAGGGCGTTCAGGCTTCGAAGCTGCTGCACGGCGACTAGAATCAACCGGCTGGCTTGAAGGCGTCCTCGGTAATTCACATTTCGGCCACTTTCACATCAGTGCACCAATCCAACGCGAGCGTGTCGGGCACGGTACTGATGCCGTCGGCGCCACTCCGACCAGTGCAGGCAGTCCAGGGGATATCTGGTCGGAACAATGACCAGGCGGATGAACAAGTGCCGGATCTCGTTGCGGGTCAACGGGACCATCTCCGCCGAGACCGGGCCGGCACGCTCAGCGGCGAGCGTGACGACCAGGAACAGATGCGCCACCAACACCAACGTGGCCCAGCGATACCACGACGTCAAGGTGGGCGTTCTAGGGTGGGCGGATGAAGGTTCTGTCCATCCAGTCGGTTGTCGCCCACGGCCACGTCGGCAACTCCGCCGCCGTGTTCCCGCTGCAGCGCCTCGGGGTCGAGGTCGTCCCGATCCCCACGGTGAACTTCTCCAACCACACCGGGTACGGCGCGTGGCGCGGTCCGCTCCTGCCGCCGTCGGACGTGGCCGAGATCCTGCTCGGGGTGGAGGAACGCGGAGTGTTCCCGCAGGTCGACGCCGTGCTGTCCGGCTACCAGGGAGGCACTGGCATCGCCGATGTGATCATCGACGCGGTGCGCAGGGTGAAGGCCGCGAACCCGGCGGCGCTCTACGCGTGCGACCCGGTGATGGGCAACGCCAAGTCCGGGTGCTTCGTCGCGCCCGAGATCCCCGTGTTGTTGCGCGACAGGGTCGTGCCGGTGGCCGACATCATCACCCCGAACCAGTTCGAGCTGGGCTTCCTCACCGGCACCGAGCCGGCGAGTGTCGAGGAGACGCTGGCGTCGGCCGACCTCGCCCGCGCGATGGGCCCGTCGACCGTGGTGGTCACGAGCGTCGAGCGGCCCGACCGGGAGGAGGGCACGATCGAGATGCTCGTTGTGGACACCGTCGGGTCGTGGCTCGTGAGCACCCCGCTCCTGCCGTTCAAGGCGAACGGGTCCGGCGACGTCACAGCCGCGCTGTTCACCGCCCACTACGTGCAGACGAAGGACGCGGCGCTGGCGCTGGAGCGCACCGCGTCGAGCGTCTTCGACCTGATCGACCTGACCTACCGCTCCGGTGAGCGCGAGCTGCGGCTGGTGCAGGCCCAGGAGTTCTACGCGACGCCGCGGATGCAGTTCAAGGCCGAGCAGGTGCGCTGAGCCCGCGTCGCGCGATCGCCGCGCAGGACGACCCGCGACCGCTCGGACTCGCTCATGCCACCGAGCACGCTCATCAGCATCTTGTGCGACGGGTTCCGCAAGTCGTACTTGGCGCCCGACTCCGGCACCCACAGGTCAACGCCGTACGCCTCGAACCGCGGAGCGATCAACGAGAACTGATTGCCGAACCAACGCCGCCAACAACCGCGAAGCCTCGTCCCGTCGCTCCCACGGCGCCGACCGCGACTTCCCGATGTCGAAGAACTCATCCACGATCTGGCCGCCCAATGGACCGACGAACTTCTCCGCATTGCCGAACTGCCGGCCGCGTGATGTCTCAGGATCCTGGTTGTCCTCAGTCGAACAGCGTCCGCTACCGCGCCGACGCCGTCTTCCAGGACTTCGCTGACCTCGATACCACGCAGATCGTCCAGCGTCGCCCACGGGTCCGCACTGGTTCAGAACCGGAAACCGAGCCGAAGTCCATTCTTTCAATATTGAGCACGAAAAGATAATGGCGCGATCACCGCAATCCGGCCAGGCCGCCCGCATTGCGGAACAACGAACGGCGAGGAATCGTCCAATCCTTCCCGACAGCTGGATCCGATTGACATCGCACAGGGCGCTAGATCTGGCGCGGATCCAGGTTGCGCGTGCTGTGCCGCCAGGCAGCCGCAATGGGAACCAACAGCACTGCGTAGACGACTGCCGGCACCGCCACCCACCCCTGCAGGTGGCGCGCCGCCTTCACCAGCATGAGCACGATGAAGGTCAGGTTGATCAGGGCGACTCCGCCGTACGAGATCAGCGAGGTGAGGCGGTGCGGCACAGGGGCGGTATGGATGTTGGTGGCGAGCTCGGTTGCCGTGGCGCCGACGGATGCGGGCATCGCGTCGCCGAGGATCTCCCGTTCCAGTGTGAGGATCGACCGTGCTCGGACCGCGGCGAGGTTGAGCAGCTGCGAGTGAAAGGCCGCGATGCAGACGAGCGGAAACGGCAACAGGCTGATCGCCCAGCCCAACAGCTCGAGCTTGTCGTAGAAGGCGATCATGCCTACGAGGTAGGTGACCGCCGCGCCCATCGTGGCGAGGCTGACGGTCAGCGTCGTGACGCGGTCGGACCGATCGCTCTGGTACACGGCGATCAGCGCTTGCAGGCGGTCGGCCACGGTCGAGCCCTTCGTTCGTGTTGAGTTGCGACTACCTTGCTATCGGCCGCTCGTCGGTGGGCGTGAGCAGGTCGTGCCACCGATCGGGTGATGCTCTCGTCTGCTCGCTGAATTGCGATGCCTGCTTTCGCCGCGCTGCCTACGCTCAACGGTCCTGGACGCGTGGAGGACGACGTGGCGCAACGGGCACGGTTCAAGGACATGATCGTCGTGCTGCCCGGTATCGGCGGGAGCGTGCTGCGTGATCAGGACGGGCCGGTCTGGGAACCGTCGATCGGCATGGCAGGTTCGCTGCTGCGCGACCGGCACGACGTGCTCGCCAGGCTCACCGGTGACCGGGGGAAGCTCGATGACCCCGACCACCGGGACGGAGTGGTCGCGACCGGCTTGATCAGCACACCGGTCGCTCTGCCGGGGTTCGCGACGCTCAACCAGTACACGCCGCTGCGGCGGGCGCTCGACGCGGCTTTCGAGCTCCGGCACGGGGATCCCGCCGACGCCGGTGGTGCGCCGGCGAACTACTTCGAGTTCGCCTACGACTGGCGGCGGGACAACAGGGTGTCCGCGCTCGGGCTCAAGACGCTGATCGACCGCGAGCTGGCGAAGTGGCGCGCGTACCAGATCGGCGGCGGGCCGAAGGTCGTTCTCGTGTGCCACAGCATGGGCGGGCTGGTGGCGAAGTACTACCTCGACGTGCTCGGCGGCTGGCGGGACTGCCGCACGTTCATCACCTTCGGCACCCCGTTCCGCGGCTCGGTCAAGGCGGTGCACATGCTGGCCAACGGTTTGAGCCTGTTCGGCATCGACTTCACCGCGATGTCCGAGGTCCTCAGGAACTTCACCTCCGTCTATCAGCTCCTCCCCCGCTACCCGATGGTGGCGCAGCGGCCGGGAGGGCCGGTGGTGCGGGTGAGCGAGCTGACCGGGAACGTCGGAGGGCTCGACGTCGCCCGCGCCCGCGACGCCTACGAGGACTTCCACCGCGCAATGGATCCGGAGCGTTCCTCGCATCAGGGAAGGCGGCTCGACGAGCTCGTGCGGATGCGGCCGATCATCGGCCACGGACAGAGCACCCTGCAGTCGGCTGTCGTCGGGGAGACCACGCTGAGCGCGTCGACCGAGCTCGCGTCGGACGAACCGGACGTCCTCGCGTTCGGCACGGGCGACGGCACCGTGCCCGAACTCTCCGCGCTGCCCATCGAGCTCTCCGACGACGGCCCGTGGTGGTGGGAGAACGGAAAGCACTCCACCATGCACACCGTCCCGAACACGTTGGCCAGTCTGGTGAAAACGCTGATGATGGGCTCCGGCGGCCTCACCGATCTGCAGGGGCCCGAACAGAGGGAATGGGAAGAGGCCGCCAGGCCGGCGGAAGTCACCCTCGACGTCCGCGTCGACGAGGTCAGCCCGAGCGGCGAACCGGTCACGATCGACTGCGTGCTGAACGGTGCCGATGTAACCGAACCTCCCCGTTTGACGATTTCTCGGGATGTACCCGTCGAACTGTCGGAAACCGAAGAGGGATACAGATATCGCGTGAGGGGGCTTTCCGTCGGCACCCACGAGCTCAAGGTCGACTGGGCAGGGTGCTCGGTCAGCGACGTCGTCGAAGTCTGCTGAAACAGTGGTGGGCGTGTGGACTGGCAGAAGTGGAACAAGAACGAGCCGGCACGGCTTGCCTGCTACGTCCATGTGGCCGACACGATCCGCGTGTTCGACGAACCCCACGTCGACGCCGAGCTGCGCCGCGATCGCCTCGCGACCGTTCGCCGGGTGTACGAGTTCCTCGCCGCCAAAGGCATTCCGTACGACACCTCGCTGGTCGACTTCGCCGATTACCACCAGGACGAGCAGGTCATCAGGCAGCCGTGGGAGATGCTCCGCGGCGGAAACTGCCTCGAACTGACGTTGCTGTTCGCGGCGCTGTGCCAGCGAGCGCGTCTTCGCACGCTGGTGGTGCTGCTGGAACGGCACGCGATGATCGCGGTACGGCTCGACCACGACGTCGAGTCGCTCGGCGGTGATCCCGGTCCCGACGACTGGGAACTGCTCAGCGGTGGGCTGCTGCCGCCCGGCCACGACGTGCACGACATGGCCGCCAAGCTGGCCGAATGGGTGGCGAAGGGACGTTGCGTCCTCATCGAGTGCACCGGGATGGCCGCAGGGAGACACCGCCTGACGTTCGACGACTCCGTCACCCGAGGCCTGTCCCAGCTGACCGGGGTGGTCAAGGGCGCGCTGACCCAGGTCGTCGACGTCGGCCTTTTCCTCATGCACGAGAGGTCGCGGTACAGGCCATACGAGGTGACGGCACACGAAGTGTCCTCCGCGGACGCGGCGGAAGTGGTGCTGGGCGAGGCCGCGATCACGGTCGTGCGGGCGTACCTGGCCCGGCTCGACGCCCCGCCGCCTGAACCCGAGCGGTGGAACGTGAGTGGCCTGGGCACGATGCTGGCCGCCGCGGGCCAAGTCTCCGAGCTCGGCGTAGTGCTGCGAGGCCTGTGCGAAGTGCTGAAGGCGGGCGCGTTCGTCAAGAGCTGGATGCCGCACCACCTCACGTCGCAACGACTGGGCGCGGCGATGATCACGACGTTCCCCGGCAAGCCCGGGCCGGTGAACGCGATCACGGTGACCGACTACCTCGCCCACGTGTTCCTGCATCGCACCCCCGGCAACGACAGCTGGAAGACCGCGATGGTCGACTACATCGCGACCGTCGCACTCAACGCAGGACTGGACGTGCTGCACCCGAGGTTCTACGCCTGGGCGGTAGGCCTGCTCGACGAGGTCCGGGCGAACGACACGCTCCAGGCGGCAGACAAACGCCGCAACGCCACGCAGTGGCGGCTCCGGATCAGCCTGCACGGCTCGCTGACCGGGCAGTGGCCGACCTCGGTCATGGCGTGGCTGTTCGACGGTGACAAGCAGATCGATGAGAGAACGGAACCGTGCGAGCCGACGCAGAGCTCCGCCGAGGCCGCGGTGGGCGAGCTGCTGGCGTGGGCGATCTACGAAGCCACCGACGAGAACGACGAGCTCAAACAGGTCGAGATCGCGGTACCGACGTCGCTGTTGACGCACTGGCGCCCGGAGGAGACCACGCTGGTCAGCAAGATCGGGCTGCGGCACGACGTCGTGGTCCGGTGGAGCGGACGCCTCGGCTCGCGGCGCCACATGCTCAGGATGCTGTCCGAGGCGCCCCAGCGGTGGGAGTTCATCGACCAGCGCGGCGCGGACGCGCTGGTCTGGCTGAAGTCCCACCAGACCGGCGACGTCGACACGGTCCGCGAGCTGCTGGCGAGCGGCAAGCACCAGGGCGCCATGGGGCTGCGCTTCCTTCCGGACCAGTGCGACGACCTGCTGGCGACGCTGCTGTCGTTCTCGCCGGTGCTGTTGTGGCCCGGCAAGGACCAATGCGCGTGGGACGACATCGACCAGGAGCTGCGCCTGCACTGGAAGTCGCTGCCCAGCGCCCTCGCCAACGCCTACCGCGCCAGTTGGACGCAGGACGAGCCGCCGGCGCTTGCGGTCGTGAGGGCCGTGTGGGACGACCAGGACTGGATGGCGTTCTGCCGCAGCTATCTCAGGACACAGCCGAGCCTCGGACGATCGGGAGGATGATCATGGCGTGGGAGCCGTACTACCGCGGTGACAACATCGCGCGGGACGTCACGCTGCCGGCGCCGCCGCCGTGGCGGAAGTTCCCGCTGACCGAGAAACGTTCGGCGAGCACCTTCCAGCCACCGCCCGGACTCGTCGACGCGGTCAACGCCGCGCTGTGCCTGCACCGCCCGCTGCTGCTCACCGGGCCACCGGGATCCGGCAAGTCCACGGTGGTGGACTCGATCGCGACCGAGCTGAAGCTCGGCACGGTGCTGCGCTGGCACATCACCTCCCGCAGCACGCTCACCGACGCGCTCTACCGCTACGACGCGCTGGGCAGGCTCGACGCGACCCAGCACGACGAGGCCGACGACATCGGCCGCTTCGTCGAGCTCGGTCCTCTCGGCACCGCGTTGCTGCCAGGAGACCGGCCCCGCGCCGTGCTGATCGACGAGATCGACAAGAGCGACATCGACCTGCCGAGCGACCTCCTCAACGTCCTCGAACGCGGCGAGTACACGATTCCCGAGCTCTCCAGGCACAAGACCGAGCAGATCAAGGTCCGCCAGGCCGGGGGCGAGGGCACCGCCCTGATCTCCAACGGCAAGGTGCGGTGCACGACGTTCCCCGTGATCGTGATGACGAGCAACGGCGAACGGGACTTCCCCGCCCCGTTCCTGCGGCGCTGCATCCGCTTCGAGGTCCCGAAGCCGGACGTCAACGACCTGACCAGGATCGTGGGCGCGCACCTGGGCGACAAAGCGGCAGCGCAGGCGGGTGACCTGCTCACCAGTTTCATGCAGGAACTGACGAGCGGCCGGACCGTCGCGACCGACCAGCTGCTCAACGCGATCTACCTCGTGAACGGACTGGAGGGCGAGCAACGCCAAGCCCTGTCGAAGCTCCTGCTGCGCGCCCTCTCGGAAGCCTGAGCCGTGCTCGACCGGCTGATCCGCGGCCTCACGGCGTTCTCGGCCGACATCGACGCGATGTCGGTCGCGGACGTGCTGTGGCTCGCCCGCGCCATGCAGCCGGAACCCGAGATCGCGCCCCCGCCGGCGAAACCACCCGACGCGACCCTGCCGCCGGCCATGCCGGAGCTCGACTCACCCCGATGGGACAAGCCGCCTCTGGAGGAACCGGAGCCGCCGAACGAGGATGACGTCGTCGCGCCGGTGCAGGACGACGAGACCGGTGCCCGGCAGGGGTCGCGGACCGGGCTGCCCACCGGCAGGGCGCTCGCGCAGACCCTCGACATCGCCCGCGCTCTTCGTCCGTTCAAGCAGCGGTTCCTCAACATCACCCGCCGCGAGCTCTCCGTCGACGACACGATCGAGCACTACGTGGCGACCAACCTCCTCACCCCGGTGCTCGTCCCGGCGAAGGAGCGCTGGTTCAACGTCGACGTGGTGGTCGACGGATCCGCGTCCATGGCGGCGTGGGACGACACTGTCACCGAGCTGATGAGCGTGCTCCGCCGCATGGGCGCGTTCCGGACCGTCGAGAAGTGGTACATCGATCCGAACCAGGTCAAACCGTTGCTGCACAAGACGCACGAGGTCAGCCTGAAGCCGCGTGCGCTGCGGGACCCGCGCCAGCGGCGGCTCGTGATCGTCGTGTCCGACTGCGTCGCGGAAGGCTGGTATCGCGAGGATATCTGGTCGGTGCTGCGTGACTGGGGTTCCGCCACGCACACCCTGCTGCTGAACCCGCTGCCGCAGAAGCTGTGGCGCCGCACCGGGCTCGACCAGCCGGCCAGCCGTCTTCGCCAGTCGAGGCCGGGAGCGCCCAACAGCAACCTCAAGTTCGGCCTGTCCCCGCTCCTGCGCCGCAAACCCGGCGAACCCCCTTGGCTTCCGCTGCCGGTAGTCGGCCTGTCCGTCACCTCCCTGGCCCAGTGGGCTCGCACCGCGATGGCCAAGGACCCCACCGGATGCGACGGCGTCCTGCTCTCCCCCGCCGGCGACCTGTCCTCCGAGGACCTCGACTACCTCGACGATGACCCGCCGGACGGAAGGGAGCTCGTGGAGTCGTTCCGCCTCACCGCGTCCGGCCCCGCGTGGCGCATCGCCGTCCTCTGTGCGAACCAGGACATCCTGCACGTGCGGGTGTTGCGTTTCATCCAGCGCGAGCTAGTACCCGACGCACAGCCCGCCGACCTCGCCGAGGTGCTGACCAGCGGCCTGTTCCACGAGGCCGCCGGGTCGACGCCGGAGGAGCTGATGGTCGCGCTCCGCGACGGGGTCAGCGAGCAGCTGTTGACCTATGCGTCCACATTGGACACCTGGACCCTCGTCAACGCGCTGACCGACTACACCCGGTCGGAGGCTTCGGCGCTCGGCGAGGTCACCGCCGTCGTGCTGGACGAGGCCGGCGAACTGACGGTGCCCGAGCACCTCCGGCCCTTCGCCCGCGCGGCACGGAAAGCCGCGGAGCTGCTCGAACCGTCACCCGAGCCCGAGCCCCTCACGGTCCTGCTGCCCGAGCCCGAACAACAGGTGCCTCCGCCGGTACCGACCGCCGACACCTTGATGAAGGGGAGGTTCGTCGGCATCGGTGTCGGCTCGTACGAGCTGGTGCAGCCACTGCCACACGCCACGAGCGACGTGCGGGCGTTCGGCGCCCTGCTCAGGGGCCTCGTAGGCGAGCCGCTGACCGACCCGACCGAGGCCGACATCCGCGCGCACATGAAAGCGCTGCGCACCAAGCCGCAGGACGGCGGCGCGCTGGTGGCGTTGTGGAGCGGGCACGCGATCCCCGTCGCGGGCAACCTCAGGCTCCTGGCCAGGGACAACGACGGCGTGGTCGACGGGATCATGCTGCACGAGTTCGCGCTGTGGTGTGCCGCGTCGGGTGCGCACCAGGTGCTCATCATCATCGACGCCTGCTACTCGGGCGACCAGCTCGACGAGGCCGTCCGCACGGTCTCCGCGATCCAGGAGGAGCTGCTGGCGGGCCAGGTGCACTGGGCCGGCGTGCTGATGTCGTGTTCGAGCGTCGAGACAGCCCGTGAAGGTGTGTTCGGCCGCGCACTACGCCGCTTGCTCACTGTCGGGCCGAGGACAGCCGAAGACGTCTGGCGCTGGAGTGACCGCACGCCGCTGGTCGACGGTGGGGCGTTCGGAGCCGCACTCCTGAACGGATGGGACAACGACCTGCAGCGGCCGCAGTTCATGCAGTACGGCTCGGCCCAGCCGATGCTGCCGAACCCGCTGTACAGACCGCCGTCGATCGTGAAGCACCTGCTGCTCGCGGCACGCGGCGGCGACTCGCCCAACGGCCGTTCGTGGTTCAGCGGCCGCACGGCGGAGGTCGACCGCGTTGTCGGCTGGGTTCGATCCGGTGTACCCGGTCTCCGGGTCGTCACGGGTTCACCGGGCACCGGCAAGTCCGCGCTCGTCGGCCGCGTGGTGAGCCTGTCGAACCCCGTGGAACGTGCGCGTTTGTACGCAGCCGGGCGGGCCTGGAGGCACACCGATCCCGGCGAGAACTCGATCGTGGCGAACGTCCACGTGCGGGCGATGGACGCGAACCGGGTCGCCGACGTGATCAGCCGGCAGATGGTGACCGCCGGGTTGATCCCACCTCCCGAAGAGTCCGGGCGCGACGCGGCGGAACTGGTGGGAGTTCTTGCTCGGCACACGGACGCGACACCGGTCGTCGTGGTGGACGGGCTGGACGAAGCGCGAGGTGAGTCGTTCTCGATCGCGACAACGCTCCTCACCCGCATCGCGCAGTACTGCACGGTGATCGTGTCGACCCGGCAGGCCCACCGAGTGGGGGGTGGCGCGCCACTGCTGACCGAGCTGTCACCGGTCGAGGTGCTCGACCTCGACGACTCGAACAACGAACCCGACGTCCGCGCATATGTGCTGGCACGGCTGGGCCCTGACGCCCCGCAGTCCTTTGTGGACGAGCTGGCGAGACTGCCGTTCCTGACCGCCTGGATGGTCACCGAGCAGGTGCTCGCGGACGGTGGTGCCGATGTGGGGTTCTCGCTGGATGCCGCGTTCGACCGCGAGCTCTCGAAGGTGCCGTCCGCGCGGGCGTTGCTGACCGCGCTGACATGGAGCTACGGCGCGGGATTCCCCGAGGCTGAGTGGCTCGCGGTGGCGGAGGCGTTGTCCAACCAGACGTTCAGCCACGACGACATCAACGCCGTGCTCACCGAACTGGGACCGCAGGTTCTCCAGGACAGCGAGGAGGGAAGCACGGTCTTCAAGCTCACGCACCAGACGTTCGCCGACCACCTGCGGATGCCGTTCGCTCCGAGCCGCGACGGGGTGTTCGCGCCCGGTGCGGAATTGGTCGCGAACGCGCTGATCCAGCTGTACCGGCAGCGCATGGAGGCGGGAGTGCCGCCGAACGTGCCGGGCTACCTGCGGCGGTACGCGTGGCGGCACTGCGGCAATGCGGGTGGGTTCGCATTGGACGGCTTGCGCGAGTTGGCCATGATGAACAGGACGCTCCTGCCGGACATCGCGTTCGCTGCCACGACGGTCGCGAACGAACTCACGCAGTGGGGTCGTGGCGACGAGGCCGTCGCGCCTTTGGAGGAGGCGGCTGAGCACTTCCGCGCGCTGGTGCCGACGTCCCGGATGCACCTGGCGGACCTCGCTCATGTCCTCCTCCAGCTCGGCTGGCGGTACCGCGAGGCCGGACGGCTACAGCAGGCCGTTGCGCGCGCGGAAGAAGCCGTCGTGCGGTACCGCGAACTGGTCGCCGCGACTCCGACGACGGCGGAAAGCCTTGCGCAAAAACGACTTGCTCAGCGCATCGCCAAGACGACCACGCACAGTGATGACGATCCGACCTACTCCTCCCACCTCAGCGGCGCGCTGGTCGACCTCAGCGAGATCTACGCGATGCTCAACCGCCGCCACGAAGCACTCTCCACCGCACGTGACGCCGTGGCCGCGGTCGAGGACGGCGCCCCGCTGGCGCGCGCGACGATGTGTCTGGCGGCGCGCTGCCGCGAAACCGGGCTGCGGTACGAGGCCATGCAACGCTCCAAGCTGGCCGTCGAGATGTACTACGCGCTCTCCCAGACGAACCCGGTGAGCCTCTCGGCTCTGGTCGGCGCGCTGGTCGAGCTGAGCCTCGACTACCTGACGCTCGGCAGGCTGGCGGACGCCGACAGCACCACGCAGCAGGCCGCCGAGATCAGCGGCACGCTCGGCCGGCACGCGGCGTTCCGTCCCCAGCTCGCGGACGCCGCGCTGAGCCTCAGCACCGCCTACAGCCTGATCAACCGAACCGAAGACGCACTGAAC
Organism: Lentzea waywayandensis; assembly: GCF_900115955.1. Taxonomy (GTDB): domain Bacteria; phylum Actinomycetota; class Actinomycetes; order Mycobacteriales; family Pseudonocardiaceae; genus Lentzea; species Lentzea waywayandensis. The sequence continues at coordinate 47,393 of NZ_FOYL01000022.1, read as the reverse complement.
ACCGCACGTCAGGCCGCCGACCTCGCGGACGGCCTGCGGGTGCACGGTCAGGCGTTGCACCTCCTGATGCGCCGCCAGCGTGATGCCGGCAAGCCGAGGGAGGCGGTGGCGACCGGGCTGCGCGCCGTCGAGGTGTGCTTGTTGCCGGAGAACGCGCAAGAACTGACCACCACCCTCCCCGCGGCATTGTTCACGCTCGACACGGTCTCCGCAGGCCTGCGGCAGCCGGAGATCGTGGACGAGACCTGGGAACGAGTGACCTCCCGGCTCATCGGTCCAACGCTCGCCACACTCCTCATGCTGCGCGCGGCCTCCGCGCGAGCCGGAGATCCCCAAGCCGCCAAGTGGTTGTCCCGGGCGCTCACGCACGTCGGTCAGTCCCGTCAGGCGATCCACGACGTGCACGAGATCGCGCGCCGCCACTACGACTCGGGCCCTTGGCCCTGGGACACGACGCCGGACTGGCTGACCGTCGATCGCACGCTTCTCCGGACCGCCCGCGCTTGGGTGTTCGCCCGCACGTACGCCGAGGAACGCGCCTTCCTCCTCAGCCATCCCGAACTGCTCTCGTCCGATGCGGACGTAGCGGTCACCGAGGCGTTGTACGGAGCAAGTCTCGTCGAGGCGCAGATCATCCAGTCCAGGCGCACCACCGCCCAGCAGCAGGGCGTCGAGCAGGCGTACCGGCCGTGGCTGCTGGCGAGCCTCGCCGACGAGTTCGTCGACGCAACCCCCGCACGCAGGCGAGAGCTTCTCGCGACGCGACGCGACGAACTACTGGACCGAGAAGTCCTCAAGAACGTCCGGGACAACCGGGCAGTGCACGCGATGCTGCTGCTCGCCGAGGAGGACTCCGACGTCCTCGACCTCGTGCTGGACGCACAGGAAAACCCTGAGCTCGCCACGGAATTGCTGCGCCGGCTGGCCCCTGCCGCGACGCCGCAGGCGATCTTCCAGGCCGTCACGGCGCTGGAACCGCACCCTCTGGCCGCGCTGTACAAGGTGGTGGCACGGGTGCGCGCCGGAGACGCTCGTCTGGTGCTGCCGGAGGCGTACGAGCGCCTGGCGTGGATCAACGAGCTCACCTACCTGCTGCCTTCCGTGCCGAACCTCGCCACGCTGATCAGGGTGCTGTCCGCCCCAGCCTGATCAGCGAGGAGCACGACGCCGCCGCGCAAATCGGGCTTTCGCCCGCACTGTGTGAGCCTCCGCGACGCGCTCGAACGGAAACGTCGTGGTCGTGGACGACTCCAGCTGCAGGCGATCCACGTCCAGGCCGCCTCGGGTGGGGTCCGCGGCAAGGTCGTCTTCCTCGTCTCCGGCATCTGACAACCCTCCACCCGACAGCAGAAAGACCATGTCACTCGGGCTGGATCCCGGGATCGCCACCGCGCTGGCCCCGATGGCGCACAGATCACGCTGCGCTGGTACACCAAGGAAGGCGCGACCCTGGGCCCCGCCGTGCTGTTCTTCCATGGCGGCGGGCACATCCTCGGCCACATCGACCTGTTCGACGGCCCCGTCTCCCGCTACGTGTCCACGACCGGTGTGCCAATGCTGTCCGTCGAGTACCGCCGAGCGCCCGAACACCCCTTTCCCACCCCGCTCGAAGACGCCTACACAGCACTGCGCCGGCTGCACGACCACGCCACCGAACTGGGCGTCGACCCCGCACGAATCGGCGTCTTGGGCGACAGCGCCGGGGGCGGGATGGCGGCGGCGCTGTCGATCCTCGCCCGCGACCGCGGCGGCCCGGTCATCGCGAGGCAGATCCTGATCATGCCGATGCTCGACGACCGCACCACCGAGATCGCCCCGCACGTCGCGCCCTACGCGTTGTGGTCCTACGACGACAACCTCACGGCATTGCCCGCCCTGCTCGGCGACGCCGCCGGCGGCCCCGACGTCCCGGCCACCGCGGCACCCGCCAGGCTGGAGGACGCGGCCGGCCTGCCACCGGCCTACGTCGAGGTCGGCCAGCTCGACGTCTTCCGCGACGAGAGCCTGGCCTACGCGACGAAGCTCAGCCGCGCCGGCGTACCGGTCGAGTTCCACCTGCACCCCGGCGCACCGCACTAGTTCGACTCGATCACCTTCGACTCCGACGTGGCCCGGCGCGCCACCGCCGACCGCGTCCGCGTCCTCAAGTCGATCTAGCGTCGCGTAGGACGTGGTCGTGCAGTGCCCGCAGGTGGCCGAGAACCGAGACAAGCTCCTGCGGTGATCTGGTCAGGGTCGCCTGCGGAGCGCGGACCCGCGTACCTCACCGGAGTCGCGTCTCCATCCCGGTCACCCCAGAACCTGTACCCCCAGTGACGGCAACAGGTTCTGGGGTGACCCCTGTGCGAGCCGCGGTCAGCGCGGCAGAACGAGCCGGTTGGCGATGTCGTACAGGTCGGCCTGGGGTATCCGGCCGGCGATGACGACCGGGGCTCCCCCGAGCGCGTCGAGGACCCACAACTGGCGGTAGCCGTTGTCGTCGACGTAGCGGGTCGCGTGGCCCTGCACGGGTTGTCCCGGTGTGCCGGTCGGTTCGCCGACGACAGCGCTGTTGACGAAGACCGTCGGCTGGACGGTGCACGTGCCCAGCGAGTAGCTCGTGTTGGCCCCCGGCACCGCCGCGGACCGGTCCAGGCCCAGTCCCTGGTCGACGCTGAAGGCGCAGATCCGCATCCCGTTGGGCAGGTCGCGCAGGCCGTACGCCGGGGTGACGGTCGTCGTGCCCGGGAACTGGATGTTCTCCGCGATCCGGCGGCCGGCGTCGACGAGTTGCTGCGCGGGCGCGTTGCTGCCCGGCGCGGCGGACACGTGCACGTACATCGAACCGCCGTCGGGGTGCGCAACGTACAGCTCGTACCCGCCCGGCCCGGTGGACACCGAACTCTCGACCCCGCGCTGCCCTTTGACCGTCACGGACTTCCCTGGACCCGACTTGAACGTCGCCTGGTCCACCGGCACCATCCGGAACTGCTGAACGTCGACCTCCAGGACCTGGCCGTCGGCCGTGACGGTCAGCATGTACTCGCCGCCGTACAGGGGCGCGTCCGGGTTGGCCGCGCTGGACCCGACGTTGATGCGGTGCGCCCGGTAGGCGACTGCGCCCGGTGGGAGCCAGCCGAGGGAGTAGGGCATCTGCAGACCCGCCGCGGCCTGGCCGGTAGGGGCCGGGGTTTGGCTGCCTTGAGATCCGTTGGCGGTGGCGATCGTCTGGGACTGCTCCACGGGATCCGGCCGGTTCAGCACCACGGTGGTGACCGCGCCGAGAGTCAGCACGGTCGCCCCGGCGGCGACCGCCAACGGCCGGCTCAGCCCGGAGCGCCTGCTGTCGATGCGTTGGCGCGCCGCGGCAAGGACAGCATCGCTGTCGGGCGCGTCGTGTTCGCGCGCCGTGAAGGTGTCCTTGATCAGGTTCTCGATGTTCATCACGTCTCCCTGGCCTCCGCCATCTGCTCGATGGCCAAGCCGTTTCGCAGTGCGGCCAATGCCTTGTGGGCGTGTGCGCGGACGGTGGCCTGGGCGCAGCCGAGCAACCCGGCGATCTCGGAGTCGGGCAGCTGCTCGTAGTACCGCAGCACCACCACAGCCCGCTGGCGCTTGGGCAGCCGCGCCAAGCGCTGCCACATGTCCTCGCGCGCGGCGTGGTCCGACGCGAAATCGTCCGCCTGTGCCTCATCGGGAAGGTCACCCGACGTGAACACACGTGCGGACCAGCTATGTCGCCAGGACAGGTAGCCGTTGGTCACCATCCGCAGTACGTACCGGTCGGGGTGATCCGTGCCGCTGATCCGGGACCAGTGCCGGTACACCTTGACCAGCACGTCCTGCACCAGATCAGCCGCCTGCTCCCGCTCGCCGGTGAGCATCGTCGCGTACCGCAGCAACCGCGGTAGTTGCGCTCGGGCGAAGTCGTCGTAGTCAGCCATCACCTTTGAAGACTCACGTCGACGGCGATCCGTTTACCGGCTTCCCGAATAAACAGGTTGATCCACTCGACGAGTCATAGAGGTACTGGGGAAATACCAGCCGACGTCACAAGGGGCGATCTGTGCACAAACGCGGTTTCATCCATGCGGCGGTCTTCGCCGTCGTGGCCACCGGTGTGGCCGTCTTGCCGGCAGCCGCACGACAACCCACACCGGCGCCGGCCGAGGCGCCCAGGACGGTCACGCTGATCACCGGCGACAAGGTGACCGTGACCAGGAAGGACGGCTCCTGGGACGCGAAGATCCAGCCGGCCGCCCGGCTCGGGCCGGTGCGGTTCATCAAGTCGGTCAGCGCCAAGGGCGTCACGGTGATCCCATCGGTCGCCGAGCCGCTGATCCGGGCGGGCAGACTGGATCGCAAGCTGTTCGACGTGACCGGCCTGATCGACCTGGGCTACGACGACGCCCACACGCCTGAGATCCCGCTGCTGGTCGAGTCCTCAGGTGCCCGGACGCTCGGCAAGATCACCCGTGAACTGCCGACGGTCGGGCTCTCCGCGGTGGCCACGCCGAAGAACAAGGCCGCGGAACTGTTCGACAAGGCCGACGTGGGCAAGATCTGGCTCAACGGCAAGGTTCATCCGTCACTGGACGTGAGCGTGCCGCAGGTCGGCGCGCCGACCGCCTGGCAGGCCGGGTACACCGGCGCGGGCGCGACGGTCGCGGTCCTCGACACCGGCTACGACCCGAAACACCCTGACCTGGCCGGGATCGTGAAGGGCGAGAAGGACTTCACCGGAGAAGGCATCGTCGACAACGTGGGGCACGGCACGCACGTGGCGTCGACCGTCGCCGGCCGTGGCGCCAAGTACACCGGCGTCGCCAAGGGCGCGGACCTGCTGATCGGCAAGGTCTGCCAGACGGGCGGCTGCCCGTTCGACGCGATCCTCGCGGGCATGCAGTGGGCCGCGGACAGCGGCGCCAAGGTCGTGAACATGAGTCTGGGTGGCGGGTCCGGTGACAGCGTCAGCAGCCCGCTGGAGATCGCGGTCAACCGGCTCTCGGCCGAGAAGGGCACGTTGTTCGTGGTCGCGGCCGGAAACGACGGCCAGAGCAGGCCGGTCGCGAGCCCGGCGTCCGCGGACGCCGCGCTGGCCGTGGCCAGCGTGAGCAAGCAGGACAAGTACAGCAGGTTCTCGCAGCCCGGACCGCGGTTCAAGGACTACGCCGTCAAACCGGACATCTCCGCGCCCGGTGAGGACATCGTGGCCGCACGGGCCGAGGGCACGCTCGCCGACCGCGCTGTCGACGAGCACCACGCCCGGCTGACCGGTACCTCCATGGCGACGCCGCACGTGGCTGGTGCCGCGGCGATCCTGGCCGCGCAGCATCCGGACTGGACCGGCCGGCAGATCAAGGCCGCGCTGATGGGCAGCGCGACCCCGATCGACGCCACGATCTACCAGCAGGGCTCCGGCCGGCTCGACGTGGGCCGGGCATCCAGGCAGACGATCATCCCCAGCACGGGGAGCCTGAGCCTCGGTTTCGTGCGGTGGCCGTACAACCAGCCCACGCTGACCAAGCAGATCACGTACAGCAACACCGGCAGCACACCGGTTTCGCTGCAGCTGAGCATGGACGTCCCGGCGTTCCGCACGAACGTCGACCAGGTCGTGGTGCCCGCCAACGGCGAGGCCACGGTGTCGGTCACCTTTGACCACTCCGCCGCCCAGATCGGTGTCCACGGCGGCAGGCTCGTTGCCAAGAGCGGCGCAGGCGACACGGTGATCCAGACGCCGGTCGGCGCGTACAAGGAACCGGAAAGCTACGACCTGACGACGAGGCTGATCGACCAGAACGGCGCTGCGCCGGCCGACGGCCTGCTGGCGAACGCGATGTGGGTTCCGCTGGGCACGGGCCAGGACGATTTCGACCTGATGGGGAACAACAGCACCGTGCGGCTGCCTGCGGGCCGGTACGCCGTGCTGGGCACGATCCAGACCGCGGTGCCCGGTCAGCCCCTGCCGACGAGCACCAGGGTGGCCGATCCGGAGGTCGACCTGCACAAGGACACCACGGTCACGCTGGACGCCAGGAACAGCAAGAAAGTCACCGTGCAGACCGATGAGAAGGACGCCCGCCCGTTCTCCTGGACGAACGGGATGGTCGTCGACACCGGAGCACGTGGAGTGGGCTACTACAGCATGTCGGACTACAACGACTACACCGCGCCCACCACCAAGCACACCAAGGAATTCCGCTACTTCGACCGGATGAAGCTCGAACGGCCCCAGGTCCGGCTGACGGTCGACAGGCCCGAGTCGTTCGAGGTCCCCGTGGAGTGGATATGGGGCTCGCCGCAGCCGGCCGGCTCTCGCGCACTGTCCGCTGTGGACGTTGGGCATGCCACACCCGGCGAGATCGCCGCGGCCGATCTCAAGGGCAAACTCGCGGTGTTCACCCTGGGCAAAGGTGAAGGCCTCGAGTTCAGCCCGCGGGTGCGTGCGATCGCCGAGGCGGGGGCGAACTCCGCGCTGTTCCACTTCTCCGGCAGCCCCGTGCGGTTGATGGAGGCGCCGCCACTCCCGTTGACAGCCACGTTCGGCCCCGAGGGCGCTCGGCTGGCGAAGTCGCCGAATGCGGCCGTGACGTTGACCGGCTTGCCGGTGAGCCCGTACCGGTACGAGCTCGTGTTCCCCAGCTACGGGGACATTCCGGCGAACGTGACCTACCGGCCGCGCAACAGCGATCTGGCCACGGTGAAGACGACCTATCGGGCGCCGGCGGAAGGTGTGGGCTACGCGTCGATGTTCGCCACCGACGGGAAGTACGACCTGGAGGGCGCGCTGGAGTCGACGCCGACTCCGCTTCCCCGGGAGCGGACCGAGTACTACTCCCCTGCCACTTGGGCGAACTCCGTGAGCGTGCTGGCGGGCGGTGCCGCGCAGGACTACGCGGCCGCCAAACGGACCTTCAAGCCCGGCGACAAGGCCACTGTGGACTGGGGCAAGGCCGTGATCGGGCCGGGTGTCACCGGGTCGCTGGGCTTATTCTCGACCGAGCCGCACCTGGCGTACCGCGAAGGCGAGAAGATCAACACCCGTCTGCCGCTGTTCTCCGACTCGGCCGGCCACGCCGGGTTCCCCGGTTCCAGTGACACCGGCGACACCGTGCTCCACATCGACGGCAAGGAGATCGCCCGCAGCGGCCAACCCGGCAGCGGGCAGTTCACGGTGCCCGCGGGCGCGGCGAACTACCGGCTCGCCGCCGAGGCGAGCCGAAGCAACCCGGGATGGCCGCTGTCCACAAAGGTCAGCGCGGAATGGAGCTTCCGGTCCGGGCACACCACCGCCGCCACACCACTGCCATTGCTGTCGATCGGTTTCGACCCCGAACTCGACCTGAGGAACCACGCGCCCCGCAACGCACTGTTCTCGGTGCCGTTGCGCGTTGACCGCCAGTCGGGCGCACAGGGCGGCAGGGCCGAGCCGAAGCAGGTCGAGGTGTCCTGCAACGATGGGCAGACCTGGCAGCGGGTGCCGGTGCTGCACGTGAACGGCACCTGGTTGGCGCTCATCCGGAACCCGGCGTCGGGGTTCGTGTCGCTGCGCGCGAACGCCGCGGACCAGGACGGCAACACGGTGACCCAGACGGTCATCAGGGCCTACCAGGTGAACTGACCCGCGGTTTCTGACTGCGCGGCGGTCGCGACAGCGTCCGCCGCGCAGCTTGTGGGGTGTCAAACGTGGTCCGGTGGGCCTGACCTGCGTATCAGGCCGCTGCAGGTTCGTACACGTTGATCAAGCCGCCGAGCACTCGTCGGCGACTGCGGCGCTGCAGGTCATGCAACAGGCGCGACCGCGTCATGTGAACGGGGGCAGCGCTTTGCGTGCCGAAACTGCATCCACGCAAGTTGAGCGGGATGGTGGTACTCGTGGATGACTCCGCCGACACGGTCCTGTCGATCTATGGTGAGGCCCGTTGCAATGCCGCCCGTACTCACGCAGCGCGTGCCACAGGTGGATCTGATTTAAGATCAGCGTGCGGTCCAACAGTTCGCCGCGAAACGCCTTGACCTGAGGTTCTACGGTAGCTCGGAGACTTTCAAGCACGGTCCGATAGGACCTGAAGGAAGTCATCAGTGGCAGCACCGAAGAAGTACCCGACGAGTTGAGGGCTCGAGCGGTCCGGCTGTATCGGGAGCCGGATCCCAAGCCGGCAATCCGGCGGCTGGCCGAGCAGCTCGGGGTGCATCACGAAGCACTACTCCCAGTTCCTTCATGCGTTTGGCGTCCATGTCGACGGCAGGAATGTAGATCCGGAACACGTCCGCGTCCAGCTCGGAGCCCTCCACCACGCCTTCTGCCAGGTAGACAGGCACGAGATAGCGCTGGAACACATGGCGAAAGCCTCTCACCAACGCTCCCACAGCCGCACGAGCTCCTGCCTGAGTTCCGCAGACGAAACAGGACCACATGTCGTCCGGTAGACGGTGACCGGACCCACTGGCCGGTCGACGTCAACGTGGACTCGTCGGGCGAAGTCGGGCATGATCCACCTCCGATCACTCATCAACAGGTTCCGCGCAAATAGAACAGGACCGTGGGCTGCGCCGGGTCGCCACTCACGAACCCCTTGCCGTGCCAATGGTCGTTGTAGGTGTCCGTGCCTTCGGCATCAGCCCGCCGGTAGGCAAAGGAAACGTCGTCATCCTCGCTCTCGATGCAGGCCCAAATCCAGGCCTCCCGCACAGTCCAGCCTTGGTTCAGACGATCAGCGAACTGCTCGCCGCGATCCTTGCGGTCGTAGGCGACAGTGTGAAATCCGAGGATTTAGTGAAGACCGCGGGACGTCGGCCGGCCCCACCTGCTGAACACCGTGCCGGTGTCGTCCGCCAGCATCTCGCACCCGTCGGCCACCAGCCATTCGAGATCCTTGTTCCCGAGGCGCATGTTCGAAGCACGAGCAACCCCGTCATCGAGCGTCTTAACCCCGAATGACGCTCCGAAGCGCATGCCATGCCCGGAGAAGAAGACGATGTCGACGTCGTCCGCGTAGATCTGGTCGCTGCCCGCGCTCGGCGTGCCAGCTTCCGCCTCCTCGAAGTCCTGGTCCCAGGCCAGGTCGTCGCCGTACTCGACCTGACATTGCCCGTGCAACCGGCCGTAGATGCCTCGTGCGTTGTCGTCGTTGTTGGCCAAGTTCGAACTCGCCGAGTGGTAGTTGTTGACCCACTCAATACCGATCGTCATCAGACCTCCACAAAGCATCAATAACGAGTAGAACGCGGAACTCATCTGGAACAGCTATGACGCTCTGCGTCGGATGGAATTTTCGCCGAATCTCACCGAGCGCAACGGTTCGAATACTGCGAGCACGGTCCTCTAACCCTCGCGAGAGCACGGAAGGGGGACCAAGGCCCCTGTTTCAGATTGCACCCGATCCGCCACAATAATCATCCAGCACCGCGCGGCAGGTGCCGACCGCTCCGGCTTGTCGATCTCTTCGCTCCTCTGCTGGCCCCAATCTTGCAGGAGAGTGAGGTGGACAGCCAGGAACAGCGCGAAGGGGGCACAATGCCGTCTCCAGGATTGGCGCTCGATCGGCGTGGGCGACATCGCCAGGATGAATTTCCGCCGACCTCCGATTACAGATCGGCGCGAATTCGGGAGCCCGAGTGGGAGATGTCAGCATCGCCTCGCCCGGCTCCGCTGATGCCTCTGTGCGCGGCCATCGCCCAGGTCGCCCGTGAACAGTTCCGCCGGTGGCGGCCAGGAGGCGGGGCGGCTCTGGTGGAGACGTCACCGGCGGCCAGTCCGATCCTGCGGGAGTACTACCGGACGGGCGTGGGACGGGACGTGACCGCCCAGGAGATGCGAAGTGCCGCGTACCAGGCGTCGCATCCGTGGAGTGCGGTGTTCGTGTCCTACGTGATGCGCAGGGCCGGAGCCGGGACGACCTTCCGGTACTCGGCGGCGCACCAGACCTATGTCCGGGCGGCGCGCGAGAACCGCCTGCGCGCCGACACCGCGAACCCGTTCTGGGCGTACCGGGCGATAGAGGTGCAACCGGCGGTGGGCGACCTGGTGTGCGCGGCGCGGCAGAACAGCGGCGCCACCTACGACAACATCGGCGACAACCAGCGGCGGGCGACGCACTGCGACGTGGTGGTCGAGGTGCGTCCAGGCCGGATCCGCGTGATCGGTGGCAACGTCGGGCAGACGGTGGGTGAGAAGTGGCTGCGCACGCGGCCCGACGGTCGGCTGGATCCGAGCGGCACGCAAAGCCGGATCTTCGCGGTGGTGCAGTGCCGGAACCGGCGGCCGGGCTCGGCGGGCCCGCACCCGGTTTCGGCGGGACTGCTACCGGTTCCGGCGGGGCTGCACGCGGTTCCGGCGGGGCTGCAGGCGCGGGTCCAGCGGGTGATGGAGCTGCTGGTGCGCCGGTACGGCTTCCCGGTGAACGGCGCGGCGGGGATCGCCGGCAACCTGATCGCCGAGTCGTCGGTCCTGCCGAACCGGATCGAGGGCAGTCGCGAGGCCACCCCGATGCGGGCGAGGGACTTCACGGGCAGGGTGCGCGACTTCACGCCAGACGAGATCCGCGACCGCGACTTCCGCCGCCGCACCGGCCCCCGTTCGCCCGGCATCGGTCTGGCCCAGTGGACCAGTCCCCAGCGCCGGTCTGGACTGTTCCGCCACGTCTTCAACGGACGGCGCCCCGGCTCGGCGATCCTGTTCGACCTCGACGCCCAGGTCGACTACCTGGTGCACGAACTGAGACGCGACTACCGCTCCGTCAACGCCGTGCTGACAGCGCCCGGCGTCACGACCAACCAGGCGTCCGACGTCGTAGTCCTGCGCTTCGAACGCCCAGCGGCGGTGCTCGACAAGCCCTTGTCCGATCCGGGTGTGCAGGCGGTCCTGCGCCATCGCAGGACGCACGCCGCCGAGGCACTGCGAATCCACCGCTCCACGTCCACTCGCTGAAAGGACCGCGCTGTGACCGAATATTCGTTCGAGATCGCCGGACGGCCCGATGGCCGGTACTCGTGGGAGCTGGTCGAGTCGGACGGCACCCGGCGGCGCGTTCTGATGCGGGGCAGCCGGATCTACGACTCCGCGGACGAGGCGGAGAAGGCGGCGACCGCGGTGAAGGAGGCCCGCTTCGTCCGGCGCGGACGACCTGCGGAGTCGTATCCGCTGCCGGAGACCGGCTTCGAGTTCGTCGAAGGGGTTCTGCCGTTGCGGCCGCGGGGATCGGCCAAGTACAAGCCGCCCGCAGCCAGCGCGCCGGCGGCCAGCATCACCGCGACCAGCGCACCAGCCGCGAGCATCCCAGCGGTCACCACTCCTGCGGCCACCACCCCACCGACCAGCGCTCCAGCAACCAGCACCCCAGCGGCCAGTCCCCCAGCCGCCAGTCCCTCAGCCGCCAAAGCCTCGGCAGTCAAAGCGGCAGCGGCCAGTCCCCCTGCGGCCAAGCCCAAGCCCGCGACACCAAAACCCGCCAGCCAAAAGACCACCGGGCAGAAACCGGCGACAAAACCCCGCCGCCAAACACAAAAACCCGACAAGGCCACCTGACCCGACACGTGGACGCCTGGCTCGAAGCCCTCGGAGCACCCCAGTCGGTGGTCCGGCAGCTGACGAGTGCCCTGGACGCGATGGACATCCAACTCGGCCCACGCACCCATGACCAGCCGCAGAACGGCGTGATCGTCTTCGACACAGCGACCCCGGAGGTGATCGACCGCCTCCGCGAGATCACGAGCGACCGATCCGACCGGATCCTCGCGCTGTCGGCCACAAGCCTGCCGAGGGCCGCCGGCAGCTGGGATCTGCTGCGCGCGGGAGCATCGGACGTGGTGACCTGGACCGGCGAGCAGGCGCACCACATCGCCGAGCGGTTGCGGCGTTGGGAGGCCATCGACGAGTTGCTTGCCTGCCGGCACGTTCAGGAGTTCCTGGTGGGCGACAGCGTGGTGTGGCAGACGGTGCTGCGGGAGGCCGTCGAGGTGGCGCGGTTCACGAGTGCGGCCGTGCTGGTGACCGGCGAGAGCGGCACCGGCAAGGAGCGGGTGGCCCAGCTGATCCACGAGCTGGATCCGCGGCCGCACAAGAAGAAGCTGGTGATCCTCGACTGCAGCACCGTGGTGCCGTCGTTGTCCGGCAGTGAGTTCTTCGGGCACGAGAAGGGTGCGTTCACCGGCGCGTCGGCGCCGCGGGAAGGGGCGTTCGAGCTGGCCGACGGCGGCACGTTGTTCCTGGACGAGGTCGGTGAGCTCCCGGTGACGTTGCAGGCCGAGCTGCTGCGGGTCATCCAGGAGGGCACGTTCAAGCGGGTTGGCAGCAACACGTGGCGCCGCAGCAAGTTCCGGCTGGTGTGCGCTACGAACCGGGACCTGGAGGCTGAGCGTGCCAACGGTTCCTTCCGCAACGACTTCTACTACCGGATCGCCGGGTGCACGCTGCACCTGCCGAGCCTGCGGGAGCGGACCGAGGACATCATCCCGCTGTTCCGGCACTTCTTCGGCCAGGTGCATCCGGATCGCCGACCGCCGGAGCTCGAGGGCGCGGTGCGTGAGTTGCTGGTCCGCCGGGCCTATCCGGGCAACGTCCGGGACCTGCGCGGGCTGGTGCTGCGGATCATCCACCGGTACCTCGGCGACGGGGTGATCACGGTGGGAGACATTCCCGAGCACGAACGGCCGGAGTCACCGCGGGTGGACGGCTGGCCGGACCAGGACTTCGAGGACAGCATCCGGTGCGGTCTCGCCCGTGGCGCCTCCCTGGCGGACATCACGGCACGGGCTGCCGACGTGGCGACGCGGCTGGCTTCCGAGCCCGCCGGGTGAGTCGCAGGAAGTTGCCCGCCAGCACCTGCGCCTCCGCGGCCGGTGGCAGGCCGAGCAGGCGCACCTTGGCCAGTTCGAGGCCGGGGTGCAGCCAGGGGCCGTCCGTGCCGAAGAGCACCTTGTGCGGGCCCGCCCGCTCGACCGCCCGCTCCAGCAGGTCGAACCGGCGCACGGCCGAGGTGTCGGTGTAGATGTTCGGCCGCTCGGCGAGCAGGCCGCAGAACGCCAGCTGCGCGCTCCAGTCGTCGGCGAAGCTCCCCAGGTGCGGGAACACGAAGTCGACGTCGGGGTACGCGGTGGCCAGCAGCTCGGCCGCGGCCACCTCGCCCATCACGTCGTACAGCACCGGCAGCCGGAACCGCCTTGCCACGTCGCAGATCTCGCGGCTGATGCGGGCGTCGTGGCGGTGCACCTTGATCCCGCACAGGCCCAGGCCGGTCACCGCCCGCCGCACCATCGGCAGGATTCGGCCGCGGTCGCGTTCGGCGTGCACGAAAGCGAAGCCGGAGAACCGTTCCGGGCGGCTCGCGACGATCCGGCCGACCTCCTCGTTGGCGGCGGCGTAGTCGGTGTGGAACGCCGCGAGCAGGTTCGACCGGTGGATGCCCGCCTCGTCGCAGCGCCGCAGGTAACGGCGCAACGGCGCGGAGGTGTCCCACGGCCCGGTGAAACCGTCCCCCTGCCCCGCGTGACAGTGGGCGTCGATGACCAGCATCAGCCGCGGTACGTTCCACGGCGCTGACGCAGGTGCGACGACGGTGCCGAGTAGTCCGAACGCTCCGTCAGGTCCACTCCGGTCACCGCGCGGTAGGCGTACACGTAGCCCTGCACCTCCGCCCTCAGGTACCGGACGAGGTTCGCGGCCCGCTCCGGCTCGTTGACCGCCGCCCAGTTGCCGAACCGGATGCTCAGCAGGATCTGCTCGCCGTACACCGCGAGGTCCCGGAAGTGCACCACGGACACGTCCGACCAGCCCTGCATCCTGCTCATCGCCTCGACCCGGTCCATCCAGGCCTCGGGGTACGCCACCATCGTCCGGGTCGGCAGGAAGTCACGCATCTCCGGCCTGGCCAGGATCCATTGGTGCATAAGCATTTCGTGGCGAGAGGCGAACGGCATGTCGCCGTACTGGTTGTGCGCGCCCTGGGTCAGCAGCAGGTGGGTCTCCTTCAGCGCGTTGAGCACGCCGAAGCCGTCAGCGATCCGGGTGGTGTCGTCGTCGTGCAGGTAGAACACCGAAGCGAGCTTGAGCAGGTGGTGGAACGCCTCGATGAACTGCGACCGGGAGTCGGCGGGCCGCACCGGGCGGCCCGGCTTGGCCGCGAGCACCAGCCCGTAGCCGTTCTGGTACTCGAAGGCGCGACGCACCATGGTGAGCCGGTGCCCCTCGTCCTGGATGAAGCCCCACAACAGGTTGTTGAGCGGCCTGAGCGGGTCGACGTTCAGGTTCACCAGCGGGTCGCGGTCACCCGCCGCGGTGCGCCGGTTCTGGAACCGCCACGCGATCGCGTTCAAGGTCTGCGACAGCCGGCCCTCATCGTTCCAATAGGACCAGAGCAGCTCGATGAAGCACGGGTTGGTCAGCTTCTCCGCGAGGATCCCGTAGCAGACGTTCGCACGGTCCTCGTCGTCGCCGGCCCCGACAATGGCCACGTCGTGCAGCTTGCGCCGGATGAGTGCCAGATAGGGCAACGTGTCGACGAAGCCGCCGTCTCCCGTGGACAGCTCGGTCAGGTACTCCCGCATCTCCCCTTCGAGTCCGAGCTCCGTCACGTCGCGGTTCAGCCGCCGGCTCTCCTCGTCCGGGTCGAAGTCCTGGAAGTCGTCGAGCGCGACCCCGCAGTGGATCATCAGGAACACCTCGGCCGCGGCCTTCAGCAACCGGTACCTGTCCACGTTCGGGAACGGCAGCGCGGTGCGCCTCTTGACCTTGCGCAGCTTGTGCCTCGTCTCCTTGTCCAGCGTCTCACCACACACCACCGCGTCGATGAAGTTGCTGAAGTTGTCGAACCCGATCGCGTTGGTGCTGTTGCGGATCCTGACCCACAACGCCTGGTCCGACGTCGGCGCCACGGCGGCACGTTTGAGCGTCACCGCCACGTCGTCACCCGCTCCGAACGGCCGGGCCAGCACCTCGATCGGGTTGGACTCGAGCGTGTACGTCCTCGGTTCGACGCCTCCGCCGACCTCGGTGAGGGTGAGGGTGACCCGCCAGGCGCCCAGGGGCAGGTCGCGAGTGTCGAAGGTGGCCCGAATCTCCGGCCCGTGCTCCAGGTTCACCTGTGTTCCGGTGACCGTGGTGGCGCCGAGCAGGGCGACGCGACTCTTCTGCCCGGTCAGCACCACCGGCCCGACGACCGCCCACAAGGCGTCGTAAAGACCGTCAACGCAAGGAGTGTCGGCGACCAGCAACACGATCCCGCCCGCGGTGACCCGGCTCGGGTAGGCGGTGATGGTGTGGGTTGCATCGTCGGCCGAACCGCCCGCGGTGATCATTTGCGACATGATGTCTCTCCAAGCGTGAGTAGGTGCGGTGTCCCGAGGCGGCCGGTCCAGATGGCCGGCTGGCCGACGAACATCCCGGCGCCGGATCGGCCGACGGCCCTGGCCGTCTCGAGCGTGCTGGTGACCGCCCAGCCCGCCATCAGCCGCCGCAGCAGGCGGCTTTCGCGTTCCGGTGAAAGGCGCCCGTCGGCCCGCGCCTGGCCGAAGACCGCGAAGACGAGGGTGGGAGGTGCCGCCGGCATCCGGCCGGGATCGGCCTGCCAGGCGTCGAACCGCTCCAGCAGCGCGGTCCGCTGGATGTCGGGGTTGTGCAGCACCTCGCCGAGCGTCCAGCCGCGCAGGCTCGCCGGGCGGTGCTCGACGAGAACCGACGCGAACTCGGGAATGGCCGCACGCAGCTCGGCCAGGACCTCCACCAGTTCGGGCCGGATTCCGGTGAGCGGGTACAGATCCCGCCACGTCGCGGCGAGCCGCCGCCACTGCGGGTCCGGGTAGAGGCGGTCGCCGATCGCACAGCTGAGCTGCACTCGCACCCACGGGATCGGGTGCGGGTCCTCGTCGGGCGCGCGGAAGACGAACCCGCGCGGCAGACTCACCAGGCTGACCAGTCCGAGCGTGGAACCGATCCCTATCCGCGCCACGGCCCAGAGGTCGGGAACGATCTCGGAGACCCAGTGGGAGAGCATCCGCCACGCCCGCCGCTGACCGGCCGGGGACCGGCGCAGCTGCTCCCTGATCGAGCCGACCAGCCCGAGCAACGCCGCGGCCTGGTGACCGACCTCGTGCACCAGCGACGAGGCAACGCCGTAGCCGATCATGCGTTCCCTGGGGATCCGGATGATCGCCACCGGGTTGTCGCCGCCGCCGGGAAGCCTGGTCCTGGCCCGGCGGATGGCGCCACCGAGCCCGCGGTGCAGCGACACGACGACCGGCGGCCCCTCGAAGTACCCGCCGGGCAGGCGCAACGCCTCCGCCGCCGCGAGGTCGAGCCCGGACAGCAGCACGCCGGTCTCGTGCTCGCTGCGCTGGGTGATCACCTCCGAGAACAGGTCGAACTGCGCCAGCGCGGCCTGGAAGCTCAGGCGCAGCAACCAGAAGCGGCGTTGCTGCTCGGCCGCGGGCGCGTCGTGCCCCGGTCCCCGCAGCCAGCGGAGGAATCCGTGTGCGCGCCGGTGCACCTCCCGCCGTCCGATGATCAGGTGCTGCTCGATCCCGGCGAGCGCGGACGGGGAGATCGCCGCCGCCGCGACGAAGGTCTCCTGGAGCACGAACGGCCGCACCGCCGCGAGCCTCGTCAGCAGCGCGCGGGTCTCCTGCTCCAGCAGCCTGCTCGCGGACATCGGATCAGGTGCCCAACAGGATGATCTTGCCGCCGCGGCGCACCCACCGGCCGCTCGGCTGGCTGCCGTACCCGTACCCGTACTCGCTCTGCTGCCCGCCGTCAGAGGGTTCCGCCGGCGGGGCGTCCGCACCGGGTGGCATGTCGTCGGAACCCTGCCCGCCGACGGGCACGCGCACCCAGCGGTAGCCCGGCTGCTCCGGCGGCGGTGGGGGCTCCTGCGCCTGTTCCGGTCCGGGCTCGGGGAAGCCGCTTCTCACCGGGTAGCCGTAAGCGCCCGCGTAGCGCGGACCGCGGTAGCCGCCGTAGCGCGGATACGACCGGTACCGGGAGCCGTAGCGGTAGCCGCGGCGGAAGCCGCCGTAGCGCCTTCCGTGGTAACGCCGGGCGAGCGGTGAGAGCCTCCGCAGGGCGCGGCGGTAGAGCGGCCGGGCGAAACGCCGTGCCGCCCGGAAGATGCTGAGCTCACCGACGAGCTGCGGTGGTGCGTCCGGCGGTGCCGCTGCGGCGTTCCTGGCGGCCGCGGCCACCAGCCGGACCGCTCGGCGCGCCATCTCGTACTGCGCCTGCTCGTCCGACATCTCGGACTCGTCGGCCTCGAACATCGAGCCCACGGCCGACCCGATCTGGCCGCCGATTCCCGGGGCGATCGCGTTGCCGAGAGCCGGCAGCGCGTCCCGCACCAGCGGCTTGACCGCACGGATCAACGCCCGTCCCTGCGGGGAGTTCGCCGCGCCGCGGACGCCCTGCACCGCCCGTCCGACGGTGTTCACGATCCCACCGAGCAGGCGGCTCAGCTCCTCCTCGTCGGCGACCTCGAGCAGGCGCCCGGCCAGATCCGCCTCCAGCGAGGGCGCGAGGGGCATCTCTTCCTCGGACTCACCGAAGCCGAGCACCTTCTTGAAGATGTCGCCGAGGAACTGCTCTTCGGCGTCACCCGCCTCGCCGTCGCGGTACTCGGACTCGTCGAGCTCCAGCTCGCCCTGCCGCTTCTTCTTCCCACCACCCAGCAGTCCGCCGATCGCCTGCGCCGCCAACGGGGCCAGCTTGAGCAGCAACGGAAAGAACTGCTCCTCACCCTCGCCTTCGCCGCCGTCCTCGGACTCGTCCAACTCGGACTCGCCGTACGCGGCCTCCCCGTACTGGCCGCTCTCGCCGTAGTAGCCGCTCTCCCCGTAGTAGCCGCTTTCCCCGTAGTAGCCGCTTTCCCCGTACTGGCCACCTTCCGTCTCGCCGTACGGGCCGTACTCCGGCTCACCGCGCTGGTACTCGTCCGACTCGTAACTCGCCATCTGCGTGCCCGTCTCGAACATGCGAGGCTCCTCTCGAACTGGTTGGGGGAAGGGCAGACCCGGCGCGTACTCCCGCGCGGCCGCGGTGATGCCACCGTCGGCGGCGACCGCCCTGGCGAACCGGACGAACTGCCGGGCGATCTCGAAGTCGCGGTCGTCGGAGCTCATGCCTTCGAGCTCCAGGCCGTACACGCGAGCCGCCGATCTGGCGCCGTGCACCGGGTTCAGCGTCGGCAGCGTCCGCAGGGCGAGCTCTCCGAGAACCTCGGTGAAGTCGCCGCGTGCGCCATCGGGAAGCCGCCGCAGGAACCGCCCGAGCCCAGCCTCGTCGGTCACGTCGAGCAGTTCGGACGCGAGATCGAGGTCCTGCACCGCTACCTCCAGGGGTGGCCCGTTTTCGGGCGTACACCCCAGGACTTCTGCAAGAACCGTGCCACCAGGGCTCAGCGCAGTGAGGCAGCGGCAAAACCGAGACGCGCGCGATGCTTCGCGACGGTGCGCCGGGCGACCGAATAGCCGGCCTCCCGCAGCAGCTCGGTGAGGTGCTGGTCGGACACCGGACCAGCGGCCGACACCAGAAGCCTGCGCAGTTCCTCGTCAAGGCCACCGCTGACGCCGAAGAACCGGGACAGCGGCACCACGGTGCGGTCGGGCAGCAGCACGTACTTGTCGGCGACCGCACGACTCACCGTCGACTCGTGCAGGCCGAGCTCCCCCGCCACCGACGCGCGGGTCAGCGGCGCGAGAGCCGCTCCCCCGTACAGGAGAAACTCCTTCTGGTGCTCGACGGCGCATTCCGCGACGCCGCGCAGCGTCGCCCACCGGTCGTGCAGCTGCGCGAGGAACGAGTGCGCACGAGAAGCGGTTCCGTCGCCACGCCCGCACCGCCGTATCGCCAACCGGTTCATGGCGGGTTCGACCAGCTCCACGACGACCTCGCCGTCGATCTCGTCGTGCGCCCGCACGATCATGTCCGGCACGACGTGACTCGCCGTCGCCGCCGAGTTGCCGTCGAACGCCGGGTACGGCCGCAGCCGCAGCCGGATCAGCTCGAGCACCTGCCGGATGCTGCCGCGCGACACTCCGAGTGCGGTCGCGATCGCGGCGAAGCGACCCTTGGCCAACGCGGGCAGGTGGTCGTTGATGACCGCACGCGCGAGCGGAACCAGTTCGTCCTGGAGGCACAAGGCGTCCAGCTGAAGCAACAGGCACTCGGCGACGGTGAAGGCGCCGACGCCCGGAGGCCCAGTCCGGCGGATCACGTCCACCGCCCGTGCCACCAGCGGCTCGGCGACGCCCAGTTCGACGGCTAGCTGTGCGCACGACTGGTCTAGCAGCCCGTGCTCGTCGAGACTCCCGATGACGTACTCGACGACTGCCGCGTCCGATGTACCGATCTCCGCCCGCACCGCGCGAAGCAGGGCGTGCGTGTCCGGCTCGGCCACCGCCACATCCCGTGCCTCGGCCATCGACGGTCCACCCGCGCGATCCGCTCGCACCGTGCAGACAGGGCACCGGGCTCGCCACGCGCCGCGGCATAGCGGGCACTCCTCGGTGTCCGTCCGCTCCAGCGCCGCGTTGGCCGACAACTCGTCATCGATGAGGAACTGCATGGCGGGGTACGGGAGCATCAGCAGCTCACCGAACACGACCATGGCCGGCGACACCTCGAGGCCGAGCCGGGGAGCCATCCTCATCTCGAGTGCGATGGACAAACCAACCTCCGCGGACAAGGTGACCTCGGATAGGCCACATCAGTCTCCGCTTCTGCAAGAACCGGGCCAACCGCCGGTGAGGTGGGTCCTGGACACGGCGTGCGTCAGGCCGGTGAACGCCTCCCAGGCCAGGCTGGCTGAACGAGACCAACGTTGCAGGCGACCAGCGGACTCTCTCATCGACCCGCGGGCACCCAGTCCGACTCGGGTAGGTCCACTTCTTCGCGGCCAAGCGCCGATGCCATCGCAGCACGGTGCCCGGACACCAGTCGGTGCTCCCGCAACCAGACAGGCAGCCGCCGCACCAACGTCGCGAACACCGCACGATCAGCCGAGTCCAGACGCGGACGGCCATGGGCACGCCGCAAAACCGCGACCCCATGCCGCAGCACCAGCAACTCCACATCCTTCGCCGCCGACGACCGGCCAAGAAGAACCAACCACCCACCTGGCTGGACAAAGACGAGTTAGAACAGTCGCAGCGCCACGCACACGATCATGCCGTCCGAACGACGGAACCCGACCACCGCGGCTCAGCGGCCGAACGCAGAGTTCTGGCACCCCCACACGAACGCGGCGGCTACCGAAGAGCGGGCCCGATCCACCGGCGAACCAGAGCCCGCAGCTGGTCGTCGGTGAGCGCCGGCGTCGAGGGATGCTGCAGGAACGACAGGAAGAGCCGCATCAGGATCTCGGCGAGCCCTTGGAGTTCGTCGTCGGTGTCGATCCCGGCACCGGCCCAGTCCACCGGCACGTCGCGGAGGATGCGCGCGCCGAGCGCGAAGGACTCGGGGGAGGTCACCGCGACGGTGAAGAAGTCGGACTCGCCTGCCTGCAGGAGCAGGCCCAGGTACGGCTCCCGCGGGACCTCCAGGACGCCGAACACCACGGACTCCACGGCCACCTCGGCCGGGCTGCCGAACGAGGCGAGGTGCCGTGCCATCCGCGCGGCGAAGTCCTCGACGCCTGCCAGCGCGACGGCGCTGAGGATGTCCGCGAGGCGTGGGAAGTAGCGGTAGACGGTCTGCCGCGTCACGCCCGCCTCGGCGGCGACCACGGACATGCTGGTCTTGGCGAGCCCGACGCGGTCCACACACGCCATCGCCGCCTTGACGATCCGGCGGCGTGCCTCGTCCTCGGTGCCGGGCGGGTTGCCCTGCCAGCCGTGGTACCCCATGCGCACCATCATCCCTCAGAGCGTTGGCTCAGACGGTGGAAGGTGCTTTCCGGTGCACGCGACGCAGCGCCGCGAGCAACAGACCGGCCCCGATGAAACAGGTGAGCGCGTAGAGCGCGCCTGCGATCGGTGGGCCGTCAGGAAGGGCGCTGATCCAGAACACCGCCATCCCGCCCAGGTAGACGACCGGATAGATCCGGACGAAGGCGGACAGCGGTTCACCAGGCCCCGGCGACCTCAGCTGCGACAGGACGATCCAACCACCGGCCAGCCACACCAGTGCCAGTTCGACGCCGAGAACCCAGGCCTGGGCGGTGGCGTTACCGCTGAAGAAGCTCGACGGAATGCCCGCGATCGCCATGGTCGGCGGCGTGAGGACGCCGGCGAGCAGAACGCGCGGCACCAACGACCGCCCGCGGCGCTCGCCGGCCAGGCGCACGACCAGATAGGTCATGGCCCCCAACGAAACGGACGCGAACAGCAGCATGCTCGTCATCGGCACCGCTGCCAGCGCGGGGTGGTTGACGATGCGGTTGTCCGGGTTCCAGGCCCACCACTTCAGGTGTGGTCCGATGTGGTCGAAGACCTCGTAGAACACCTGGCAGGCGAAGGCGACGGCGACCGACCCCACGAGTGCGCCGCGGCGCCGGAAGATGCCGAGCGACCGCACCAGCTCGTAGGCGAGCTGACTGATCACCGGGTAGAACGCGATGATGTAGAGCGGCAACCTGTCCCACATGAACTGCACGGTGAACTGGTTGTGGGCGAAGATGAAACCGTAGATCTCGTTGAGTCCGAACCACTCCGGGAAGTACAGCGGTGGTTCGATCACCGCGAGGTACACCAGCGACGTCCACCACAGCGCCAGGTTGATCGGATCGCCGTGGCGGTAGCGGCGCAACGCGTGCACCAGAGCGAAAACAGCGCCGCCGATGATGAGCAGCTCGAGCAGCGGCATCGTCCAGTGCGCGAGATCCCACGGAAACCGCACCGAGACCACGGGTGACACGTCGTGGCAGTCGAAGCCGAGGCCGCGGGCGACGGCTTCCGCCTCCGGCCCGCACACGGCGCTCATCGCGCGGTAACCGTTGCCGCGGCACCGTTCGGCGAGTAGTCCGTGGCCGGCGGCTCCGCCTGGGGATCGAACCCGAAGGGAATCCGCTGCCGTCCCAGCGCCGTCCGGATCCGGTAGCGCACGAGCGCCGCGATCACCCGCGGGTTCCGCATCATCTCGCCCAGCGACTCGTCCATGTTGAACACCTTCGCGAAGTGCTCGTCGACCACCTCGTACTCACGCGCCGCACCGACGATGAGACTGAAAGCCGGGCCGGACATGGCCGCGAGAACGCGACGCCACCACTCCGGCACCTTCTCGGTGCCCACCGCGCACTCGTAGCCCTGGTCCCTCGCCATCGCCAGCGACCAGGGCACGGTGAGCGATTTGCGTTGCGCCACGAGGAACCTGGTGCAGAACTCCGCGTCGAGGCGTTGCGCGCGAGACAGGTGCTCGCGCAGCAACAGTGCGGACATCGCCGCAGAACTGATTCCCTGAGCGTAGAACGGGTTGAACGCGCAGATCGAGTCGCCGACGAACACCAGACCAGGTGTGCTCAGGCGGTCGTAGCGCCGCCACTTGTTGCCCGTCGACCGGGTCAGGTGCACCTCCGAGGTGGGTGAACACCGGTCCATCGCGGCCGCGAACAACGGCGTCCGCACCCGGCGCGCCGACTCGACGAACGCCTCGGTGGTGCGGGGCATGTCGATTCCCCACGAGCCCATGCAGGCGATGACGCGGTTCCCCTCGATGGGAAAGAAGTTCACCAGGAACTCGTGCTCGGCGGGGTGCTCCCCCTTGTCCGGGGTGGGCATGATCACCAGGTGCTGCCACCACCACGACGCCGGTCGCTCGGCCGGTGAGGGCAGCTCGTACCAGCGCGAGGTGTAGGTGACCTTGGCGTCGAGCGTGCGCACCTCGGGCTCGGGCCATCCGGCGGCCACGAGCCAGCCGCTGACCGAAGACCCGCGCCCCATCGCGTCCACCACGAGGTCGGCGTCGAGGTGCTCCTCGCCGGCGGACGTGGACAGGCCGACCCCGGTGACCGCCCCGTCCCGCGTGGTGAGGCCGTGCACCGAGACACCCTCGCGAATGGTCGTGTTGGGCAGAACTCGAACAGCGTCGCGCAACACGCGTTCGATGAGGATCCGCGATCCGTAGATCATCGTCATCGCCCCGCGCTTGCGCGCCGACCAGCCCTCCCCGTCGAGGTAGGCGGCGTCCAGAGACGGCATCAGATGCAACCCGCCCGCGGCGATGAGCTCGTCCTCGAATCCGGGGAACAGCTCCCCGATCGCGCGCCTTCCCGAGTTCAGCAGGAAGTGCGGGTGCTTGCTCTGCGGCACGCCACGCCGGTGCTCCGCGGCGGCCGGGAGCTCGTCCCGTTCCAGCACCACCACCTGGTCGAAGTAGGGGGCGAGCGCCCCGGCGGCGCACAGACCAGCGGTGCTGCCACCGAGTACGACGGCGGTTCTGCCCAGCGTCACGCGGACCACCCCTCGTCATTCATACAACCAGGACTCGAATGTATGAATGACGAGGGGTGGCGTCAATCCGGCTTACGGGCTACCGCTTTGGGTCAACGCCTGGCTCGTGCGCCGCATCGGTGCCCTGCACGCACTCATCGCAGGGCCCTGGCCCGCCGGGAAACGCTCCCGGCACGCTAATGCGGCCACGGTGCCGGCTCAGCCCGTCCTGGTGAGCCATCGGTGCAGTGCGACAGCCAGCTCCACTGGTGCGTCGTACTGCACGAGATGCCCGGCGTTCTCGATGATCTCCAGTTCGGCGCCTGGGATGAGATCCACGAGCCGGCGGCCGCGATCCGGCGGGATCCACGTGTCACGGTCACCCCAGATGACGCGGGTCGGCGTGGTGATCGTCGAAAGCAGGTCGTGGAACTCGTCGGTGAACCGTTCGTCGGCCTGGGCGATCTGGCGGTAGAACGCGGCCTGTCCCTCGGCGGTCAGCCACGGCTCGGTCAGCGTCGCCAGTTGCTCGTCGGTCAGGCCGCGGTGGCTGGCTCCGCGGACGTAGGCCTCCAGCGCACCGCGATGGACCGCCGGCGGCAGCGCCGCGAACGTGTCGGCGCCGGCGGCGACCAGCCGGAAGAAGTCCGAGCCCCACGGCCGCAACGCGACGACGTCCACCAGCGCGAGCGACCCGTACATGGCCCTGTGCAACAAGTGCGCGCGCAGGGAGACCGCTCCGCCGTAATCGTGGGCCACGACGTGTGGTTCGCGCAGCTCCCAATGTGCGAGCAGGTCGGCGAACAGTTCACCCTGGACGGCGAGGTCGACCGGATGGTCAGCGTGTTTCGAGGATGCGCCGTATCCGGGCATGTCCCACAGATAGACGGTGAACTCGCTACTCAGGGCGTGCGCGTACGGCTCCCACAAGCGCGACGACCACGGCGTGCCATGACACAACACCACCGCTGGGCCTTGACCGCGGACATCCCAGGCGACGGTACGACCGCGCCAGTGGAACCGCCGAGAGAGATCCATGATCCCATCAAAGCACTGGCCGCGCAGGTCGTTGCGGTGTCAGGGGCGGAAGGCGGATGCGTTGTCGTGTGCCCAGTCGGCGAAGGTGAGCGCGGGACGGCCCAGGAGGTCTTCCACGGTGCGGGATGTGGGGCCGGGACGTTCGCTGTAGTCGGCCAGTGA
Source organism: Lentzea waywayandensis (assembly GCF_900115955.1). Classification (GTDB taxonomy): domain Bacteria; phylum Actinomycetota; class Actinomycetes; order Mycobacteriales; family Pseudonocardiaceae; genus Lentzea; species Lentzea waywayandensis. The sequence goes on along the minus strand of NZ_FOYL01000022.1, from coordinate 22,865 downwards.
GCCGAGCAGGCGGGAAGGGACCTCCTCGGGTAGTCCTTGCGCGAGCATGCCGTGCCGCACTTGCTCAGGTGGAAGCTCCTGGAAGGACAGCGTCCGGTCGATGGCGGCGCCGATGAGCCGCACCTTCTCGTGTTGGTCCAGGGACTGCGGACCGGTCAGTGTGTACACCGACTCCGTCGGGGTGCTGCCGCGGAGCGCTTCCACGGCGACCGTGGCGATGTCGGTCTCGTGGATCGGGGAGGTGGCGGCGTGGCCGTACGCGCCGCGCACCACATCGCCTGCCTTGATCTGTGGCGCCCATGCCAGCGCGTTGGCGGCGAAGTCGGCCAGGCGCAGGACCGTCCACTTCAGACCAGAGCTCGTAACGAGGTCCTCGGCTGACTTGAACTGGGCGGCGAAGCGGGCTTCCCCTGCTGGGTACTCCACGGTGGTGGCCGACAGCAGCACCACGCGCTGAACGCCTTGTTCGGCGGCCAGCTTCAGCAACTCGGCGAGGCCGGGGCCGGTGGCGCGCGGACTGATCTGAATCGCTTCGACTCCTTGCAGCACCCGCTCGATCCACTGTGGACGAAACAGGTCGCCGCCGACGACTTTCGCGTTGCCGGGAAACAGGGACTTGCCAAGGCCGCGAGTGACCGCGGTGACGGCGGTGCCGTCTCGCAGGAGCAGGTTCATCACCTGACGTCCCACGACGCCGTTGGCGCCGGTGATCAGCATCATGACGGTCGTTCCTCCTTGCGGTGGCGGGATGTCACGCGGCGATCGCGAGGGCCTCTTCGGCCGGGATGGCGTGGCGGCGACGGGTTGGGAACATCGATGTCGGGTGGGAGATGCTCCAGGCGGCGGCCTTGCAGATCAGCTCCTTGAGGCGTGCGGCCATCTTGCCCGTGACCGCGGACGGCTTGGGCTGATCGTCCGGGGTCACCCACTGCATGACGGCGTCGTGGCGGCCGAGGCTGATGCACTGGCCGTTGTAGCCGATTTTGTTCTGGGGCAGCTGGCGTCCGGTCAGGCGGGCAGCGATGGCATCGGCCGCCTGGTAGGCCGTGGGGACTCCCGAGGCGCACGACATCCGCAGTGGCGTGCCGCTCGCGCCCGGAGCGAGCGCGGCATCGCCGACGGCGTAGACGTCCGCGTGCGACACGGACCGCATCGTGTCGTCGACCACGATCTGCCCCGTCGCGGACACCTGCAAAGTCGTGGCCGCGGCGATGGGATGGACGGCGAAGCCGGCCGTCCAGACGGTCACCTGGGCGGGGATCGCACGGCCGTCGGCGGTGACCGCGCCGGTCGGCTCGACGCTCGCGATGTCGGTGTGCTCGTGCAAGGTGATGCCGAGCCGGTCGAACGCCTTGCGGAGATGGCCCTGGGCCCTCTCCCCCAGCCAGTCGCCGAGGCCACCGCGGGCGGCGAGTGAGACCTCGAGGTCCGGTCGGGCTTCGGCGATCTCGGTGACGGCTTCGATGCCGGTGAGGCCACCACCGACGACGAGCACGGTGCCGCCCTCGGCGAGGCCGGCCAGAGACGCACGCAACCGCAGCGCGGGCTGCTTGCCGGCGATGTTGTGGGCGTGCTCGGCGACGCCAGGTACGCCGCAGTTGCCGGCGGTGCTGCCGAGTGCGTAGACGAGCGTGTCGTAAGGGATCTCGCCAGGACCATCGGCCTCGACGACATCGACGATCTTGCGTTCGGCGTCGACTGCGGTGACCCGCGCCAGCCGCACGTGCACACCCGTGCCCGCGAAGACATCGGTCAGTGCGCGGGGCAACAGGTCCTGGCCGGCCGCGAGCTGGTGCAGGCGGACGCGCTCGACGAAGTCGGGATCGGCGTTGACGAGGGTGATCTCGGTGTCGGCGGGGTGCAGCCGCTTGGCCAGGCGCCCGGCGGCGTTGGCTCCAGCGTATCCAGCCCCGAGAACGACGATGCGGTGCTTCATGGTCTTGCTCCTGTCCGGTCGGTGTTTGCTTCCTGAACCGGACAGCGGCGCGAAACCTGACAGCAGCGGAGAGTGACCTGCGTCACCAGTCGCCGGTGAGCGGCTCCCCGTGTTCGGACACGGACCACTGGCTCGTCGCGCGTTCGAGCTTGCCAGGGTTCGCCTGGGCGTGGACCGCCGCGATGCCGTCTGTGGTCACGTCCAGCGAGAAGACTCCGGCGACCCGATCACCGACCACCATCACCAGCGCGGGTGCGCCGTTGGCGACCGCGGCGAACAGGTCGGGGCGACCGCCGATCATCTCCCACTTGGCCTCGCTGGGCTTGAACAGCGTGCGAAGGAACCTCGCCACGCGGAGGGCACCGATGATCGGCCGAGGCGCCGACAGGACCACGCCGCCACCGTCGCCGGCGCTGATCGCATCGTCGGTCAGCATCCTCACCAGCGACTCGGTCTTGCCGCTGAGTGCCGCAGCGAGGAACTCCTCGACGATCCTGCGAGCCGCCGTCGCGTCGACCTCCACCCTGGGCCGGTCGGCGGTCAGGTGCTGCTTGGCACGCCGGTAGACCTGCTGACAGTTCGACTCGGTGAGGTCGAGCACCTCCGCGATCTCACCGTGCGAGTATCCGAACGCTTCGCGCAGCACGTACACAACGCGTTCCTTGGCCGAGAGCCGCTCCATCAGCGTGAGCATCGCGATCGAGACCGATTCACGCTGCTCAACGGTGTCGGACGGGCCGAGCATCCCGTCCCCGGCGAAGACCGGCTCAGGAAGCCACTGGCCCACATAGGTCTCCCGCCTGGCCCGCGCGGAAGTGAGCCGATTCAGGCAGATGTTGGTGAGCACCTTCGTCAGCCACGCCTCATGCGTCTCGATGAGCGCCCTGTCGGCGGACTGCCAGCGCAGGAACGTGTCCTGCACCGCGTCCTCGGCATCGTTGGCCGACCCCAGCAGGCGGTACGCGATTGCCTCCAACCGCACCCTGGCCGCCTCGAACACCTGGACCTCATGCGCGCCGACCAGCATGATCTCAGTTAACCATCCGACGTGGTTCGAACGCCGTCGCTCCCACCAACTTCCGACATCCCGATGGGGCCTGCCACGCCCAACGCGGCGCGCGTCCGAGGTGGCTCGCCGAGGGTGTGCTGACCGAATTCCGGGTCGTGGCCCCAGCTTGAAGATCAGCGCCATCTCGAACAGGTTGCGCGGAACGTCTTCGGCGTCGGTTCTGCCGTCCTCCGCGAGGCCGTGGGAGGCCGGATGGACTGCTCGCAAGCGAGACCGGCACGTGCGACGAGCTCGAACACAGCGGGCTCGTCCCCGTTCTGCGGAGATCGGGACCAAGTGCCCCTCTTGGACATCAAGACTGATCAAACGGGCTGGAACGTCAGAAACATTCCAGCCCTTCCGCGCATCCGCCCGGCATCACCGCTTGGCGTAGTCGTCCATACCCTGCCAGTCGATCATGACGCAGGCCTCCTTGCCGACTGTCCACGCGTCGTGGCCCGGTGCGGCGATCATGAAGTCGCCCGCGCCGATCTCCGCCTCCTCGCCGTCGTCCATGACGATCTTCATCCGGCCGGACACGCAGTAGCCCTTGTGTGCCACCTGGCAACTGTCGGTCCCGGCAATGGGCTTCACGTGCTCGGCCCAGTGCCAACCCGGCTCGAACACAGCCCGGCCGACCGCGCCGGCGTCGGAGTTGATGAGGTCCAGATGGCCCGTGCCTTGTTCGAAGGGGCGGGACTCCTCGGGTGCGTTGAAACTCTTGACCAGCAGACCGGACATGACCAACCTCCTGAAACTCGCCGATCAGCCAGCGGAACACGCCAGCGGCACCGGCGCTCGCCGCAGACGACCCGAATCACCGGGCCGAAATACCGGAACTCGGACGGTCAGATAACGGGCACGCACGGTGATCGGCGGCCATGACGCGGCACCGTGGCCGCGGTTCGGAAGTGTGGCAGTGATCAGGTTCGGCGCCCCGCGGCGAACCGCCGGTCAAGCGCTTCCCGCACCGCGGGGCTGGATAGGCCCGCCGCCAGGACACGCGGCCTCCCGTCACCCTCGGCGGGCCGCTGTGACACACCGTCGAGTTCGGCCGGAGAAACGGCTGTCACAGGTTCGGGGTCTGTCCGGTCTTCCTGAACGTGAGCCAATCCCTGGAATCGAGCACCGGCATCAGCGAGCCGATCGTCGTGATCAAGAACTACACCGTGCCGGCCGACGAGGCCGAGCACTTCGTCGAGGTGTACCGGGAGAACGCGCGGATCATGTCGGCCCAGCCCGGCTTCGTGCGTTCCCGCCTGCACAGGCCACTCGCCGACGGACCGGACACGCGGTTCGTCCACATCGCGGAGTGGAGCTCGGGAACCGATCTGGACAAGGCCGTCGTCAACCCCGAGTGGCGTGCCTCGCTGCAGCGCATGTTCGACGACCCCGGCCTGAACATCACCTCGGAACCCGCCTCCTACCGGGTCGTGGTCGAGCTACGGCCCCCGGGCAATGCGATCGAGACTGTCGAGGACCTCCGCCGGCACCTGCAATGGGCCATCGAACTGGAGCACGCGACCATCCCTCCGTACCTCTGCGCCCTGTACTCGCTGGACCCGAACCGCAACGCCGAGGCCGCGCAGGTCGTGGGCAGCGTGCTCGCGGAGGAGATGCTGCACCTGGCACTGGCTGCGAACCTGCTCAACGCGGTCGGCGGCGAGCCCAGACTCGACACCCCTGAGTTGCTGCCGCCGTACCCGCACCCGTTGCCGCACGGCGACCGGTCCCTCCAGATCCAGCTCCTCCCGTTCGGCCCGGAGGCCCTGGAGCTGTTCCTTCGGATCGAGAAGCCGGCTTCGGTCGGCGCGTCACCCGAAGCGGACGGCTACGAAACGATCGGGCAGTTCTACGCCGCCATCGAGGCTGGGACCCGCAGACTGTGCGACGAACTGGGCGAGGACGCCGTCTTCACCGGCGACCCGGCCCGGCAGGTCGGCGAGTTCCACCTGCGCGGCGGTGGTGGCGCGGTCATCCCGGTGCACGACCTGAAGTCCGCACTGGCGGCGCTCACGGAGATCACCGAGCAGGGCGAGGGAGCCGCACGGACCGACGTCTGGGACGGCGACCGCGACGTCTTCCACCCCGAACGGGACGAGGTGGCGCACTTCTACCGGTTCCAGGAGCTCAAGCACGGCCGCCGCTACCAGACCGGCGACACGCCGCGGTCCGGTCCAACCGGTGAGCCGATCGCGGTCGACTTCGACGCGGTCATGCCCATGCGGCCGAACCCGCGCACGACCGACCACCCGGAGGGCAGCGACATCCGCGTGGCCCAGGAACGGTTCAACACCACCTACTGCCGGCTGCTGCAGCAGCTCGAAGAGGCGTTCAACGGCGATCCCGCGCGCCTGGGCGCCACTGTTGGCACGATGTACCAGGTGAAAGCCCAGGCCCAGGCACTGATGACGATGCCGGTGGAGGACGGGAGGGCGACAGCGGGCCCGACGTTCGAGTACGTGCCGCCCAGCCTGCGGGCATGACCTGGTCAGGGGTGGATCTGCAACCCGAATCGAGCCGGAGCGACTCGAGGATCTCCCAGACCGTCGAGGCGCCGAGGCGATGACCAAGCCGGCAACCTTCCAGCGCGAACGATCCACCCAGCCTGGACAGCGCGGCAAACCAGAACCGGTCCGCCGGCTCATAGCGGACCGGTCTGGTCAACTGCCGACGAACAGCGAAACGATCACCCGAGCATGCTCACAGCAGGAAGAACATCACTGCTCAGAGCGGCGATGACTTTCCGGGCAGTACACCTCCGGCGAAGCCGGGCGGTGGGTGACTTACGCGTTCGTGACGCGGCGTCCGGGAACCGACACCAGTCCGCGTCCGGTGGTCAGGGGCAGGTCGAGTGCGGTGAGCAGGCCGGGTGGTGCGCCGACGACCGCGGGAACGGCGTTGACCAGACGCATGGCGGTGGACGCCACGCCCGCGGTGTTGTGGTCGCCGTCGCCGCCGGTCAGTCGCAGGTCCAGCACGTAGTTGGGTTCGCCGGTGATCTCCACGCGGTAGCAGCCGGTGCCGACCGGCTGTGGCCAGTCCGGCGCGAGGTCCGGGCGCAGTCTGGTGACGTGTTCGAGCACGAGCACCGGTTGATCCGCGATCATGCCGCTGACGGTGAACCGCAATGCCGCCATGGTGCCTTCTGCGATCGTGCGGCCCGCGGCCGTGAAGGGGGCCGGCGCCGGGTACCGCTCGTGGTGTTCGACGATCGAATCCAGCGGGACGTCCAGGGCGGCGGCCAGTTGGCGGACCACGCTGCCCCAGGCGAGCGAGAGCACACCAGGCTGCAGCAGCAGCGGAGTGTGGTCGAGCGGTGTGCCGAAGCCCATGATGTCGAACAGCACCAGCGGGTTGTCGTAGGTGGAGTAGTCCGTGATCTCCGAGCAGCGGATGAGGTCGATGCGCTGACAGGTGCCGGACAACAGCAGGGGTAGCCAGTCGTTGGCCCAGCCGGGATCGATTCCGTTGACCCACAGCGAACTTCCGCCCTCGGCCGCGGCCTGGCGAATGGGCTCGATCAGCTCGGGTGGCACTGTGCCCTCCGGGTAGGACAGGAACACCGGACCACTGGCCACCACGTTGATGCCTGCCCGCAGCAACAGGCACAGGTCGTCGATCGCCTCCGTCAACCGGTTGTCGGCCATCGCCGTGTAGACGACGCAGTCCGGCTCAGCCGCGATCAGCTGGGCGGCGTCCGTGGTCGCCCGGATCCCGAGCGGGTCCACCCCGGCCAGTTCCCCGGCGTCGCGGCCGTTCTTGGCGGGGTTGGACACCCACACGCCCGCCAGTTCCAGAGCAGGGTGGTCGATGATGCCGCGCAACGCCCACCTGCCGACGTTGCCGGTGCTCCACTGCACCACGCGCATCTGGGCCTCCTCAGAGATCAGGCAGGTTGAAGTCGAGGTTGGGCGCGCCGATCCCGCCGTCGACGCGCAGCACTGATCCCGTGGTGTAGCCGGAGGCACGTGACGCCAGGAACAGCACCGCGGCCGCGACCTCGTCGGGGTGTCCCAGCCGGCGCAACGGCGTCGCCTGTTCCATCGAGGTCCTGATCTTCTCGTCGCGGGCGACCACGTCCAGTGCCGAGGTGTGGACCGAGCCCACGTCGATCGCGTTCACCCTGATCCTCGGCGCGAGGTCCGTGGCGGCCAGGCGCGTGTAGTGGGTCAGGGCCGCCTTCGCGGTTCCGTAGGCGAGGAACCCCCGACCGGCGAGCCGGCCCATGACGGAGGCGATGTTGACCACCGACCCGCCACCTCCGTCGAGCATGAGCGGGACCGCCGCACTGGTCAGCGCGTGTGCGGTGGTGACGTTGAAGTGGAAGGCGTCTTCCAGGAAGCCGGGCGTCGTCGTCAGGAACGTGTTGGGCATGGTGCCGCCCACGTTGTTCACCACCACGTCCAGCCGCCCGAATCGCTCGGCGGCCGTGTGCGCCAGCGCGGCCACGGCGTCCACATCGGACAGATCCGCCGGCACGACGACGGCACTCCGTCCCAGTGCCGCGATCTTGCCCGCGACCTCTGCCAACTGCTCCGCGGTGCGCGCGCTGATCACCACGTCCGCGCCGGCCTCTGCCAGCGCTATCGCCGATGCCGCGCCGATGCCGCGGCCCGCGCCGGTCACCACAGCCACCGCGCCGGGCAACCTGAACATGTCCGTCACCACCCGGCCACTCTTAAGCTCTAGTGCTTAAAAGTCAAGATGCGCGTGTTAACGTGGTGCCGTGGCCAGCGCGGACGCCAGGGAACGGATCATCGTCGCCGCCGAGCGGTTGATCGCCGAGCACGGCCCGGAGGTGCCGTTGCGCGACATCGCGACGGCCGCGGGCCAGCGCAACAACTCGGCCGTCCAGTACCACTTCGGCTCCAGGGACGGGCTGATCGACGCCGTCGCCGAGCATCGCATCGCCGACCTCGAGCAGCATCGTCTCGAACTGCTCGCCGAGAGTGAGGCGACCGGTGAGGCACAGGACGTCCGCGCTCTGGTCTCGGCGCTGGTGATGCCGATGCTGACCGTCCCCTATGAACACGGCGCCACCCACTACGCGCGGTTTCTCGAACAGGTCCGCACTCACTCCGCGTTGTCCGCGGACACCAACCTCGACCGAGCTGGGCGGGCCGCGGTCCGGCTGATCATCATTCGCCTCGACCGCGCGCTGCGGGACCTTTCACCCGCGCTCAGACGCCGTCGGCTGCGCGTCCTTCCCACCGTGCTGTTCGCCCTGCTCGCCGACCGTGAGCGGGCCGTGTGCGCGGGCGACCTGCCGCCGGACGACCCGCACTCGGCCGCTGAACTGGTCGACCTGATCGTCGGCATGCTCACCGCCCCGGTGTCCACCGCCGCATCGCCGTCGCGGTAAGGCCTGACCATCGACAGGCTCACCGTCGTCACCCGGCCAGCCGCAGCACGGGTTTGATCGTCACGCCGGTCAGCACGTCGTCAACGGCCTGCTGGATGTCCTCGAACGCGTAGTGGGTGACCAGCCTGTCGATCGGCAACCTGCCGCCGGCGACGAGGTCGACGAGCGCGGGGATCAGCGACTGCGTCTCGGCGTCGCCCATGGTGAGCCCGACGACGCGGCGTCCGGGCAGCATGAAGTTCACGTCGACGGGCACCTCGGTGCCGAACGAGGGCGCGCCGACGATCACCGCGGTGCCGCGGCTCGCGAGTGCGGAGATCGCAGTGCGCAGCACACCGGCGTTGCCGGTCGTCTCCACGACACCGTCGACACCGCGGCCGGAGGTGAGCTTCGAGATCGCGTCGCCGAGGTCCTGGTGTGTGGTGTCGACGGTGTCGGTGGCGCCGAGTTCGGCGGCCAGCGCCAGCCGATGCGGCACGCGATCGGCCGCGATGATCCGGGTCGCCGGGGTGAGCAGGGCCGCCATGATCGCGGACAGCCCGACCGCGCCGGCTCCGGTGACGAGCAGGGTGGCGCCGGGGCGCGGCGCCAGCACGTTCCAGACGGCGCCCACGCCGGTCATGATTCCGCAGCCGAGCGGGGCGAGCAGGTCGAGCGGTGCGTCGGCGGGGACCTTGACCAGACTGCGCTCGTCGACGACGGCGTGGTGGGCGAAGCTCGACTGGCCGAAGAAGTGGCCGCCGAGCGGGACGCCGTCGCGGGAGATCGGCGACGTCCCGTCGGCTCGTTCGCCGCCGATCAGGTTCGACGGCAGCCAGGTGTCGCAGTAGGCGGGGTGGCCGTCACGGCAGTGCGGGCAGCGGCCGCACGAGGTGTAGCTCAGCAGCACCTGGTCGCCCGCGGCGACCTTCGTGACCGAGGAGCCGACGTCCTCGACGATCCCGGCGCCCTCGTGGCCGAGCACGCCCGGCAGCGGGAACGGCAGGTGGCCGGCGGCGACGCCGAGGTCGGTGTGGCAGACACCCGCGGCGACGACGCGGACGCGGACCTCGTCCGGTCGCAGGTCGTCCAGCGTCACCTCGGAGAGCGCGAACCCGGAACCGGCGGACTCGACGACGGCCGCGGTCGTTGTGGTGGACATGGAAGTTCTCCCGTGGGATCAGGCGAGCGGAACGGTGACGGCCGGAGAATCAGGCCAGGGAGATGACGACTGACTTGGTGCGCGTGTAGGAGGCGAGTGCCTCCGGGCCGTACTCGCGGCCGTGTCCAGAGTCCTTGACGCCGCCGAACGGGATCGCCGGGTCGAGCATCGCCCAGTCGTTGACCCAGACGATGCCCGCCTGCAGCCGGGCCGCCACCCGGTGCGCACGGGCGAGGTTCTCGGTCTGCAGCCCGGCGGCGAGGCCGTAGGGCGTGCCGTTGGCCATGGCGACCGCCTCGTCCTCGCTGGCGAACCGCTGCACGGTCAGCACCGGGCCGAAGAGCTCCTCCTGCACGACGGGAGAGTGACCTTGCAGGTCCGCGATCACCGTCGGCTCGAAGAAGAAGCCGTCCCGGTCCACGCGCTGCCCGCCGGTGACGATCCGGCCGCCCTCCGCTCTCGCCAGTGCGACATAGCGTTCCACCTTGGACAGATGACGTTCGCCGGCCATCGGGCCGATCACGGTCGCCGGGTCGAACGGGTCGCCGAGCGGGACGTGCGGCACGGCGTCGGCGAGCGCGCCCACAACGGTGTCGTACAACGACGACGCGACGAGGAGACGGGGTCCGCCCATGCAGAACTGGCCCGTGTTGAAGACGAACCCCTTGATCGCCGCGCCGATCGCCTTCTCGAGGTCGGCGTCCTCGAAGACGATGTGCGCCGCGTTGCCGCCCAGCTCCATCGTCATCGGCTTGAGCTGCGCGCCCGCCACGCTCGCCGCGTGCCTGCCGACCGCGGTGGACCCGGTGAACGCCACCTTGTCCACACCGGGGTGGCACACCAGGTGGTCGCCGATCTCCGAGCCGAACCCGGTGACCACGTTGACCACACCCGCGGGCACACCGGCCTCGGCGAGGATCTCGGCCATCAGCAACGCGCTGAGCGGCGTGTCCTCCGCGGGCTTGTGCACCACCGTGTTGCCGGCCGCGAGCGCCGGCGCGATCTTCGAGCTCGACAGGATCAGCGGGAAGTTGAACGGTGTGATCGCCGCGACCACCCCGATCGGTTCGCGGCGGGTGTAGGCGTGCGCGGGGATGGGGATCTGCCGCGTCGCCCCGTCGATGCTTTGTGCCAGCGCCGCGTAGTACTCGTACTGCTCGGCGGTCGTCTCCACGTCGACCGGGCGGCACAACGAGACCGGCTTGCCGACGTCGAGGCTCTCCGTTGCGACGAGCTCGTCCGCCCTGGCCCGCACGACGTCGGCGACGCGGTGCAGGATCCGGGCACGATGTCTGCCGGGTGTCGCCGCCCAGCCGTCGAACGCCGCGCGCGCCGCGGCGACCGCGTCGTCCACGTCGGACTTCCCCGCTCTGGCGACGGACGTCACGACAGAGCCGGTGGACGGGTCGACCACGTCGAACCGGACCCCGTTCTCGGCCGCGCGCCACTGACCTCCGATGAACAACTTGCCAGGTGCGACGTCGGGGCGGCGCACCGTTGCGGTCGGCCGGTCGTCGACTGTGGTCATGGCGGATTTGCCTTTCTGTGACAGGCTTCGAAGGAGAGAGAAGATCGAGTTGGGGAAGGTGAGGCGCTTGCGACCGTCGCTGATGTACGAGGTCAAGCAGGTGGAGCTCGCGGTGCGTGCACTCATGGACGAGGTGCTGCGCCCTGCCGGCGTGACGACCCTGCAGTACACCGCGCTGACGGTGCTGGCCGGCCGCGACGGCCTCACGTCGGCGGAACTGGCGCGCAACTCGTTCGTGACCGCGCAGACGATGACCGACATGGTCGCCGCACTGGAGCGGCGTGAGCTGATCGTCCGAGAGCAGGACCCCGCGCACGGCAGGAGGTTGCTGATCAGCCTCACGGACAAGGGCAGGGCGTTCCTGGACGAGCACGCCGCCGAGGTCGCGGCGATCGAGGAACGGATGGTGAGCAGGCTCAGCAAGAACGAGCGAACCGCGCTGCACGACCTGCTCAACCGGTGCCGCGCCGCTCTCGCCGGTTCCTAGTGACCACGCATGGTTCAGCTCCTCGTTGAGCGGCGATATCAGGATCTCGAATATCAGGATTCCTGATATTAACAGGATGCGCCTGCCTTGTTGAACTGTCAAGAAGTTCTTGGGTCTACCTCAGAGGTCCAGCACCAGCCGGGGTGAACGGGACCGGGACACGCAGATCATCATCGCGTCGCCCGCCGCCCGCTCCTGGTCGGTGAGCACGGAGTCGCGGTGATCGGGTGTCCCGGCGAGCACGGTCGTCTCGCAGGTGCCACAGGTGCCCTCCTGACAGGACGACAACACGGCCACGCCCGCTCGTTCGACGACCTCGAGGACGGACTGCCCGGCCGGCACCCGCAACACCGCACCGGTCTGCGACAGCTCGATCTCGAACTCGTGCCGAGGCCCTTGTGCCGCAACGGTTTTCGGTGCGAACCGTTCGATGTGGAGTGCGCCTTCCCGCCAGTCCGCACAATGCTGCTCGACGGCGGTCAGCAGGCCTTCCGGACCGCAGCAGTAGACGGCGGTGTCCTCGTCCGGCTCACCGAGCACCGCCCGCAGGTCCAACAGGCCGTGCTCGTCCTCCGGACGGATCTCGACCTGGCCGAGGTGCTCGAGCTCGTCGCGGAACGCCATGGAGGATCGCGTTCTGCCGCCGTAGAGCAACCGCCAGTCGTGACCTGTCGTCTCGACCTGGGCGATCATCGGCAGGATCGGGGTGATGCCGATGCCACCGGCGATGAACAGGTAGCGCTTCGCCTCGACGAGCTCGAAGTGGTTGCGCGGCCCTCGCACTTCGATTTGCTGCCCCACGGCGAGAACGTCGTGCACGTGCTGTGAGCCGCCGCGCCCGTCTGGTTCACGAAGGACAGCGACCTGCATGATCGAGGTGTCGTCGGGGTCGCCGCACAGCGAGTACTGGCGCACCAGGTCGTCGGCGAGTACGAGGTCGACGTGGGCACCCGGTGTCCAGCCCGGTAGCGGGTCGCCGTCCGGATGCCGCAGCGTCAGGAGCACCACACCGTCGGCGATCGGTTCCTTGTCGTCCAGTAGAAGCTTCATGACGTGTGCCCATTGGGATGATCGAGCAGCCACGCCCAGAGCTCGACGGGATCTTCGAACTCGCGCTCGGCGGAGCAATGGCACACCGCGCGGAGCCGGTCCGTGCCCAGCACCCAGTGGATGCGGAACACGCGGTCGCCGGTGAGCGCGTTCATGCCTTCTCACACAGGCGCTTGAGCATCCGCCGTGCGGCCAGCCCACCGGTGTCGATGTTGATCGACAGCTCCTGGTAGCCGTCCGGCTCCTTCGCGATGACCTGTTCCAGCACGTTCAACGCCACGACGTCCTGCATGACGACGGTGCGGTTGTTCTCGGCGAGGAACGCGGAGACCTCCTCGTCCCCGAGCGCGAAATCCCGTGCCACGCACCAGAAGTCGTGCGTCGAGGACTCGGTCTCCGGCGTGATCGCGTACACGACCTCGACGTGGAACGCGTCCGGGTCGGTGCCGTCCGGGTTGGGCACGGAGCCGACCGGCGCGATGCGACTGTGCAGTTTGTACAGGCACGGTGGCGTGTACTCGATGTCCTGCCAGCGCGCGATCCTGCCCTGCAGGCCGGTGGACTTGGCGTAGAACGGCGGGCATTCCGCGTCGTCCATGTGCCGCGACACGTAGACGACGCCGGCGTCCTCGTCGACCTCGGTCGTGATCGGAGTGGACGCGACCTCCGGTGTGCCGATGTAACCACCGTGCAGGTAAGTCTCGTGCGAGAGGTCCAGCAGGTTGTCGACGAGCAGCTCGTACCGGGCGTTCAACGGTTCCATGCCGGCGACCGTCGTGTAGTCCGGCGAGACGAGCCACGGCGCCCGCGGGATCCGCGACGCGTCGGCGTTCGCCGGGTCGCCGATGAAGACCCACACGAACGAGTCCTGCTCGACGACGGGGTAGGGCAGAAGCCGTGCGGTGCGCGGGATGCGGGTCTGGCCGGGCACGGCGACGCACTTGCCGTTCGCGTCGTAGGTGAAGCCGTGGTACCCGCAGACCACCTGGTCGTCGACGAGCCGGGAAGGCTTTTGCGACAACGGGAAACGGCGGTGCACACAGCGGTCCGGCATGGCCGTCACCGCGCCGTCGCGAGTGCGCCAGAACAGGATCGGCTCGCCGCAGATGGTGCGGTTGAACAGGTCGTGCTCGATCTCGGAACCATAAGCCGCGACGTACCACTGGTCGCGCGGGAAGCCGGTCATCGGCGCTCCTCATCCGTGGTGGGAAACCACAGCGTGGCGGAGGCCACAGCCCGTGCCGTAGAGCACTTTCCGGAAAATGGAAGACTGTCCTAGACCGACAGTGCGCGGGAGATCGCCTGGGCGCTGGTGCGCACCAGCCGCGCCAGTGCGTGCGAAGTGGTGCTGCCGTGCCGCACGACCAGCGACACCGCGGCGACGACCTCGCCCTGCCGGTCGCGGATCGGCGCGCCGACCGACAGGGCGTCCATCGTGACCTGGCGGTCACTGATCGAGAAGCCGTTCGACCGGACGTCGGCGAGCATCCGGCGCAACTGCGCCGGATCGGTGACGGTCTTGGCGGTGTACCGGACGATCGGTCCGTTGAGCAGTTCCTCCTGCACCTCGACGGGGGCGTGCGCGAGCAGGACCAGGCCGACACCGGTGGCGGTGAGCGCGAACCGGTCGCCGACGCGGGTGAGCACCGGCACCGCGTCGGAACTCGCGATCCGTTCGACGAAGACGACCTCCGCGCCCTCCCTGACGGCGAGCTGCACGTTCTCCCTGGTGATCCGGGAGAGGTCCTCGAGGAACGGCAACGCGGCCTCGCGCAGCCCCGGACCACGTGGCGCGAGCGAGCCGAGCTCCCACAACCGCAACCCGATCCGATACAGCCCGTCCGTGCCTCGTTCGACGGCGCCCCACGCGCAGAGCTCCTGCATCAGCCGGTGCGTGGTCGACAACGGCATGCCCGCACGCCGGGCGAGATCGCTCAACGTCAGCTCGCGGCGCTCGGCGTCGAACGCGTCGAGGAGCCGCAACGCACGGCCGATCACCGGCCCGGTGGGGCCCGCGGGCCTGCCTCTTCTCGACACGCTCATCCCGCCATCTTCCCCGGAACCATCCAGTGGCCACTATTTCCGTTGCGGATGCACGTCACGACCACCAGTCCGTGCCGTCCGGGAAGGACGCGTTCAGGTCTAATTCGGACAAGCTGCTGCAGGTTCGTACTCGTTGATCAACCCACCGAGGTGCGCCGCCTGAGCGGCGCCTGGCGCCGGTGAAGCCATGCCGACACCGATGGCCGCACACCACGAGAGCGGCAAGCAGGTAGCGCCGGACATCGCCGTCCTTGGCAGGCTTCGCCACCCGCATCCCCTGAACGGCGAACGGCTCGCAATCGACGACCGCTCCCCCGACCTGCGCACATTCCGCTCACGATCCGCCTCTGCGGGTTCGCTCAGCTGGGGGTGCAGGTCAATCTCGGTGAAGCTGCCCCGTCAGTGGCCTGGAACCCGAAGGTCGTGCCACCACCCGCACCGATCGAGCCGTTCCACCCGACGTCCGTGGCGGCCACACCCGCGCCGTTCTGCTTCAGGGTGGCGTTCCACGCGTTGGTGACCTGCTGGCCGGCGGGCCACGTCCAGCTGACCCGCCACCCCGTGATCGCCGTGCCGCGGTTGTTGGTGACGGTCACCGTCGCGACGTGCCCGGTGCCCCAGTCGCCGTTGACCCGCAGGCTCGCCGAGCAGCCGGCCGGCGGCAGGACCAACAGCGTGACGGAGTTCGCCGGGTACGTCGCATCGACCCGGCCGTTGGTCACCTGAAGATCGTCGCCGCGCGCGATGGCATTCAGATTGGCCGGCCCGTAGGTGAAGCGCTGTGCCGCACCGGTGCTGTCGAACCCCGCCAGCGACAGCGGTGAGGTCAGGTCCTCGGCGGTCTTGTTGACGATCATGACGGTCAGCGCCTTGTCGGAGGAGCGCTCCGCGGCGTAGACGGCCAGCCGCCCCTGATCGGCGGAGGTCGCCGACACGCTGACGTCACCGAACCGGCTGCCCGCGCCGTCGTAGTTGCGGTACATGCGGAACGCGTACGCGCCTGGATCGGTCGGCTTGGGCTCGCCCCACATCGTGGCGAGATCGAGGCCTTCACGTCCGAAGACGCCCAGGACGTCGGCCTGCACCAGCGCTCCGTTGATGTCGTCCAGCGCACCCCAGTTGTACTCGGTGATCGCGGTCTTGGTGCCTGGGTAGTACTGGGCGATCCATGACTTCATCGTGCGGATGAACTGCAGCGGCGGCGCGTTGACTCCGCCGGGGCCGATCCAGGACTCCTCGACGTACGTCGGGTCCCACAACGACCGGGTCGACCGCAACCGCAACGCGTTGGCCTCGGGGTCCTTGCCACCGCTGATCTGCGGGTAGAAGTGCTGGTCGAAGTAGTCGAGGTAGCGCGTGCCACCGTGAGCGTCACTGAAGTCCTTCATGTTCTTCAGGTACCACTGGGAGAGGTTGAGCCCACCGTGTGCGGCTGAATCGGGCCCCGGCCCGCAGCCGTCCACCCCGGAGGCGACCCACTCGCAGTACCCCCAGCCCGACGGGCCGAGGACCGCCGCGCCGGGGTCGGCGGCCTTGATCGCCGCGGCGGTCGCGGTGCCCTTGTTCCCGAGTTCGTCGTACGTGACCAGCTCGGGATGCACATCACGATGCGTATGGGCCCACAGCACCGGCTCGTTGTCGAGCTCGTAGATCGGCACGCCACCCTGCGCCGCCGTGCCGAACCTGTTCACGAGGTACGACACCATCTCGCCGGCGAACGCCGCGTCCGCCCTGATAGAGGTGTCGGTGGGCACGCCGGTGAGGTTCTGCCCGCCCAGCTGGCCGTTGCCGCAGTTGGGGTCCCACTCGTCGAACCTGTCCTGCTCCGGGAACCGGGTCGCCGGAAACCCGCAGGCGAACGGATGAGACGACGGCGAGTCCTTGGCCACCCAGCCGATCATGGGCACGGTGACGACCGGCTTGACACCGCGATCGAGGTTGGAGCCGACCATCCATTCGACGGAATGTTGCTCGTCGGCGACGATGTTCTCGAAGAACCAGTCACTGCCCGTGTTGTAGGTGCGGTTCTTGAAGTTGTAGCGGCTGGCCGCGTTGCCGCCCCAGCGCGCCACCGACTGGCCGATCTCGGTGTTGAACGCCGGATCACCGCCGTTCAAGCCGTAAATGTCGGGGCTGATCGCGTGCCGGGCGGCGGCGGAATCCACCGACAGCGCGGGCCCGGCGGTCGCCGCCGTGGCGTTCGTGGCTGTCTGGACCGTGAACGTCGCCGCCACCAGAGACGCTGCCAGACCAGTGGCCGTGAGCGATCGTGCCTTCCGCCGTTGCCGGTAGCTCACCACGGACGCCTCGACACGATTCAGTGCGCCGACATTTGCCAGAACGCTGGCGGGAAATACGAAATACGTCAAGCCGTCCAGATTCGATTCGACGGCATTCGAGTCGAACAATCGCGGCGATCAACGCGGGTGGCCCAACTGCTGGAACTGCATCTCCAAAACCGCGTTACGGGATTCCGCCGTTCGCGCGATGAAACCCTTTCCATTTCGGTCCGGTCGTGCGTGGACATGGGTTCCCGCAGGCTCCTCAGTTCGGATTCATGGGCACGCCACGCCGTTCAGCGTGAAGGCCATCCGCGAGTGCGAACTCAGGCGACGAGGAACTGCCGGCGCAGGTTGGGGCTTCCGTTGTCGTTCCAGAGCTTGAGCCGTGACCCCGAGCCGACGTCGCCACCGCTGTCGAGGACGAGCCCGGTGACGCGGTTGGCGATCGTGAACACGTTGCCGCCGGCGTCGGTGATCGACCACTGCTGGGACGTTGTTCCCGTGTAGACGGTCTGCACGGGGTTCCCACCGGGCTGCGTGGAGCCCGCGCCGTCGATCACCTACCCGTTGGTGCGGTTGGTGAGCTTGAAGAACCCGCCGCCGACCTCCTCGGCCTGGAACGTCAGCTTCACGACGTAGGCGGGCGAGGCGAACGGCCCGCCCACGTCCTGGGTGTGAACCAGCGCCGTACCGGCGCCTGTCAGTTCGACCCGCGAGTGCGGGCGAGGGCGCGGCCCGCGGCGCGGCCGGAGAAGATGCAGCCGCCGAGGAACGTTCCCTCGAGCGCGTTGTAGCCGTGCACCCCGCCTCCACCGAAACCGGCGACCTCGCCCGCGGCGTACAGGCCGGGGAACGGGGTGCCGTCGGCGTGCAGCGCCTGCGAGTCGAGGGTGGTCTGGACTCCGCCCAGGGTCTTGCGGGTCAGGATGTTGAGCCGGACCGCGATCAACGGACCGTGTGCCGGGTCGAGGACGCGGTGCGGCTTCACGACCCGCGCCAGCTTGTCGCCCAGCGTGCGGCGGGCGTTCGCGATGGCCATGAGCTGGAGGTCCTTGGAGAACGCGTTGCCCAGCTCCCGGTCACGGGCGGCGATCTGGCGTTCGATCTCGGCGGCGTCGAGTTGCGGCCCGCGGGCGATCTTGTTCATGCCGGCGACGAGCTCGGTGACGTTGCCGGCGACGACGAAGTCCACGCCGTGCTGCTTGAACGCCTCCACCGGCCCCGACGCGCCCTTGGCCAGCCGGCTCGCGAGGGCGAGGCGGATGTCCTTGCCGGTCATGTCGGGGTTCTGCTCGGAACCCGACAGCATGAACTCCTTGCCGATGATCGTCTGGTTCAGCACGAACCACGAGTAGTCGTAGCCGGTCGACAAGATCGCCTTCATCGAGCCGTTGGTGTCGAATCCGGGGAAGTTCGGCGAAGGCAGCCGCTTTCCGTTGGCGTCGAACCACAGCGACGAGGGACCGGGGATGATCCTGATCGCGTGGTCGGGCCAGATCGGGTTCCAGTTGTGCACACCCTCGGTGTAGTGCCACATCCGGTCGCGGTTGACCAGGTTCGCGCCGGCATTCTCGCTGATGGCCAGCATCCGCCCGTCGACGTGCGCGGGCACGCCGGAGATCATCGTCTCCGGGCACGGCCCGAGGCGGTCGACCGGCCAGTTGGCGCGGATGAGGTCGTGGTTGTGCCCGATGCCGCCGGACGTCACGATCACGGCCTTGGCCCGCAGTTCGAAGCCGTCCACCCGCACCCGCGACGAGGCCTGACCCCGTTCGAGGTCGGACGGCTCCAGGACACTGCCTCGCACACCCACCGCGGCACCGTTCTCGACCACCAGCTCGTCGACCTGGTGACGGAAGGCGAAGCGCACCAGGCCGCGGCGCTCGGCCGCGAGCACCGGTTCGGCGAACACCCGCACCACTTCCGGACCCGTTCCCCAGGTCAGGTGGAAGCGCGGGACGGAGTTGCCGTGGCCGTCGGCGAGGCCGCCGCCACGCTCGGCCCAGCCGACCACCGGGGTGAACCGCAACCCCAGATCGTGCAGGTACTGCCGCTTCTCCGTGGCCGCGAACCGGACGTAGGCCTGCGCCCACTGCCGGGCCCACTGGTCCTCGTCGTCGCGGTCGAATCCCGCCGAGCCAAGCCAGTCCTGCAACGCCAGGTCGTAGGAGTCCTTGATGCCGTTGCGCCGCTGCTCCGGGCTGTCGACCAGGAAGAGCCCGCCGAGCGACCAGAACGCCTGACCGCCCAGGTTCGCACGGTTCTCCTGCTCGACGACCACCACCCGGCGCCCGGCCTTGGTGAGCTCGTAGGTCGCGACCAGGCCCGCGAGCCCGGCTCCGACGACGATGACGTCCGCTTCCTCGGTCACGACCGCTCCCTGCTTTCGTTGCTGTACGCGGTGACGACATGGGTGAACAGGTCGATCCGGCGCTGCCAGACCGCGGGGTTGTCCGGTTCGCTGAGACACTGGAGCGCGGTGCCGTCGTGCACGGCGACCAACGCCTGGGCCAGCGCGTCGGGATCGGGCACCGTGCGGCCGACCCTGGCCAGCGCCGCCAGCACGAACGGCGTGGACGCCGCCGCGATCGCCCGCTCCCGGTCGACGATCACCCGCCGCAGGTCCGGGTTGCGCAGCGCGTGTGCGGTGAACTCGGCGCTGACCCGGTACCACTCCTCGTCCAGCGGCACCGCCTGCAACAGATGCGCGACAACACTGCCGACCTCGTGCACAGACGCGCGTTCCACGGCTTCGAACGCCGTTCGCATCCGGTCGATCTGTTCGGCGGACCGTTGCTCCCACATGGCGAGGAAGAGCTCGTCCAAGGTCGAGAAGTTCGAGTAGAACGCCCCACGCGTGTAGCCGGCGTGACTGCACACCTGCTCCACCGTGGACCGGCCGAAGCCCTGCTCGGCGAACACGGCCAGCGCCGCCTCCAGCAACCGCTGGCGGGTCTCGACGCGCCGCTTCGTCACCCTCGGCTCCGATGCGCTGCCCACGCCCACCTCCCGTTCGATACGTCAGTGTATCGGATACGCCCACGTATGCAGCTACGAGTGACCCGCACGACGAAGGGCGCGGCGCAGGGCCGGACCGACACCGGCGGTCTTGAGGATCTTCCACACCGTGGAGGCAGCGATCGCGACACCAAAGAGCGCGAGTTCACCGTGGATACGCCGATACCCCCACGAGGGTTCTCGGTTGCCAGGAGCAGGACGAGCCGGCGCATCGAAGCGACAGTGCGCGGACGTCCGCGGCGACCTGCAAGCCCGCTTCCTCGACAAGCAGGTTGTGACAGCCTCGTCAGCCCCAGCGGCCGGCCAGCACCCTGGCGACCACGGCACTGAGGACGCGCACGCCCTGCAACGAACCGGGATCCATCCCGACAAGCTCACGGACACGGCGAAAGCGGTAGTCGAGTGTTCGCGGGTGGATGTGCAACGTTCCGGCGGTGTGCAGCCGGTTCATGTCGTGCCGATAGAAGGCGTCCAGCGTGGCCACGAGATCAGGGCCTTTCGCCAGCCGCTGCGCGAGCTCGTGCAACCAGTCATCGACCTGCGGCAGCTGCGCGGCGCCGAGCTCGACAAAGGTGTCTGCCAGAAGATGCAGGCGACTGGGCACGGTCTCGATGCGGGCCACCTGACTGATTCGGCGCGCCAAAGCGGATGCCTCACCCAGCGCGTGAGTCCGCCCTGTGGCCGCGCCGGTCGCGCAGGGTCGTCCGACCATGTGTGCGAAGTCCCGGACGAGGCACAACGCGTGTTCTTGGGCCGCTTCGGTGTCGTCACACGGGAGCAGAGCGACCAGTTCGTTGGGTTCGCACCAGGTCATCGGCACCCGATAGTGCTTCAGCAGTGCGCCGACGACCTCCTCGCGCCGTCTGTCCGTCGGTAAGGGGCCGCCGGAAAACCGGACGACCGTGATCACATACCGGTCGGCAACCCGCATGTTGAGGCTTTCCGCAAAGCCGGGCACCACGGAGATGTCCGCGAGCAGTGTCGAAGCAAGGTCCTGGACACGCTTGACGAAGGACAACGAGCGTTGCTGCCCGTTCAGGAAACCTTGAGCGTATGCGCGCTGCCCCGTCAGGCAGTTGGGGGGAAGCCAGCCAATCATCGCCGTCACGTGGTCGACCTCGTTCAAACCGGCCGCTTCGTGGATCTCCCGCAGGGTGAGCACGTCATGCAGATCAAGAACGCGCTGCCGGGAGCTCAGTGAAACGCCCTGCGCGCCGCGCTGTTCGCCGTAGGCCGCCAGTACGGCCAAGTCCTTGTCAGTGAAGGGCGCACCATCGGCCGCGAGCTCGACTTCCCGGCGTCTGAGCAGCACCGCGAAGTCCAGCATCGAGGCTCGGGCACGCGGATCCTCGGCCACCGAACGGAACTCAGCCAGCTCGCTGACGTAGACGTCAACGGCCCGGCGCGCGTTGCTGTCTGCCCGGTCCCACAACAACTTGTAAAGACCTTCCATCGCCCCTTCTTCCTCCCCCTGTGCACGGGTCAAACCCGCAGAAGTGACAAATCGATCTTGGTTCTGACGGGCGAGATTCACGCGGAGTCACGTAGCTGGCGCCGTCGGCTTCTTGAAACCGTGTTGCTACAGATAACTCGTAAAGGAGACGCCGTGCGTAACATGACAGGCAAGATCGCCGCGCTGCTGATGGCCGGTGTGGCAGCCGTGACACTGGCGCCATCGGCCAGTGCGGCCCCCTTGCCCAACTTCCGGATCGGTATCCAGCTGAACGACGGAGGCTGCAGAACCGAGTTCGGCACTCCGCAGTTCACCAAGTTCGCCAACTTCGGCACCAGTGCCACACTGTTTGCCAGTGACCTCAACAGGTTCGACCCGGACTGCGCCCGCATCTTCCTCGACCCGGCGTTCGGCGGCGGGCTGCTCAACAGCAACGTCGACTTCCGCATCGGTGGTCGGGCACGGGAGAACAACGGCAGCGAGGTCGGCCCTGTCGTCTTCACGGACTGGGCGAGCGCGGGCGGCGGGCCGACCGACCCGATGATCTCCGATGCCAACAGGTTCGATCCTGACGAGTACCAGCTGTTCCTCGAGACCCGGCCCCTGCCGCCGGGCGCGGGGTTCAGCGACTTCCGGTTCTTCATCTTCGCGCGCGACGCTGGTGAGGGGGACGGGCCCGTGCAGTTCACCCCGTGGGCGAGCCAGAACGGCGGCCCGAGCGGGTGGGCTCCCGACCCGAACAAGTTCGACCCAGACGGTTACGTGCTTGGGCTGGAAGTCGTCTAGTCCGCACCACCGCCGAAGAAAGGCGAGCACCCCACCTCTTGCTGATCAGCTCGGAGGATCTGCGGAACGCGGTGAAAGCCGAGGCCGAACTGCAGAGCAGCGGCGGATCACACGGCGCGACGCCACAGACTCGCCGGCATTAGTGGGAGCACGATCAGGGAGCACGCCGGGAGCAGACCAGTGCACTGAATGTGCCCCAACAGTCCTCAATGGACTTGAACGGAGCCGCGCCGACCTGCGGAAGTCTCGTATCCGCAGGTCGGTCCGGTTCCCGGATCACAGGTCGCACAGAATGAGTCCTCGAACCGACCTCACTGCACTCAAATGCGCCAAACCGCTGGTCAAGAGGCCTGAACAGACGCATACGGCGGTCACGGCGCAGATGAGCACTTAGAACTCCTAACAGAATGATCTTGGAATAGGTTTGATCATCGGTGTGTTGATCACGGTGTGAGGAAGGGCGAGCAGCTTCCCTGGATCGTGTCCGACGAGTTGTGGGCGCGGATCGAGCCACTGCTCCCGGTGGTCCCGCGTCGCGCGGACCATCCGGGCCGCAAGCGGCTCGATGACCGCAAGGTGTTGTGCGGCATCCTGTTCGTGCTCTACACCGGCATCCCGTGGGAGTTCTTGCCCCAGGAACTCGGCTTCGGCTCCGGCATGACCGCCTGGCGTCGGTTGCGGGACTGGCACCAGGCCGGCGTCTGGCAGCGGCTGCACGAGAACCTGCT
>NZ_FOYL01000016.1 GCF_900115955.1 Lentzea waywayandensis | reverse complement strand
CGTGTTCGGCGCGATCGACTTCGCCGCCGCGATGGCCCGGCTCGGCGCGTTCCTCGGCTACCGGGTCACCGTCTGCGACGCGCGACCGGTCTTCGCGACCCGCAGTCGTTTTCCGGAGGCGGACGAGGTCGTCGTCGCCTGGCCGCACAAGTACCTCGAAGGCGAAGCGTCCAAGCTCGACGAACGCACGGTGATCGCCGTTCTCACGCACGATCCGAAGTTCGACGTGCCGCTGCTGGAAGTCGCGTTGCGACTCAAGGTCGGCTACATCGGAGCGATGGGGTCCCGGCGCACGCACGAAGATCGGCTGGAACGGTTGCGGGAAGCGGGTCTGACCGAATCCGAACTTACGGCGTTGTCGTCGCCTATTGGGCTCGATCTCGGCGCCAGAACCCCGGAAGAGACCGCAGTTGCGATTGCCGCCGAGATCATCTCCTTGCGGTGGAAGGGAACCGGGCGCCGGCTGACCGAGATCGAAGACCCGATTCATCGTTGATCGGGTTGTTGAACCCGCAAACAGGGAGCAAGCTGAAGTGACCCTCGTCACTGAATGCCCACCACCCTGGGAGGGTTTCAATGCACATCTCGGTCAACGTCGACGGAGTGACCTACGCCGACGAGGTCGAACCCCGCCTCCTGCTCGTGCACTACCTGAGGGAGCGTTTGGGCAAGACCGGCACCGTCGTCGGTTGCGACACCGGCAACTGCGGCGCCTGCACTGTCCACCTCGATGGGCACAGCGTGAAGTCGTGCCAGATGCTCGCCGTGCAGGCGAACGGGCACGAGGTCACCACCATCGAAGGCCTCGCCCGTGACGGCAAGCTGCATCCGGTGCAGGAGGCGTTCCACTCCAACCACGCGTTGCAGTGCGGGTTCTGCACGCCCGGCATGATCATGCAGGCGATCGACCTGCTCGCCGACGAGTCGGATCCCGACGACGAGACCGTGCGCAAAGGCCTGGAGGGCAACCTCTGCCGCTGTACGGGCTACCAGAACATCGTGCGCGCGGTTCAGGACGCCGCGCAGCGGATGAAACCCGGCGCCGGCCCCAAGCAGGAACAGCACAGCGACGAGCACGTCAGCTCGAAGCAGCCGGTAGGTGGCGAATGACCGCCACCGCGGAACCGGAGATCGGCAGGGCCCGGCTCCGCAAGGAGGACGCACGGCTGATCACCGGCCAGACCACGTGGACCGACAACCTCCAGCTGACCGGCATGCTGCACATGGCGGTGCTGCGCAGCCCCATCGCGCACGCCCGCATCACCAACATCGACGTCAGCCGCGCGACGTCGATGCCCGGTGTGGCCGTGGTGCTGACCGGCGAGGACTTCGCCGCGGAGCAGGGATCTCTGCCCTGCGCGTGGCCGATCACCGAGGACATGAAGGCCCCGCCCGCGCCCGCGCTGGCTGTCGGACAGGTCAACTTCGCCGGTGAGGCCGTCGCCCTGGTGATCGCCGACAGCGCGTACCGGGCCGCGGACGCGCTGGAGGCCATCGACATCGACTACGACGAGCTGCCGGTCGTGCTCGACATGGAAGAAGCGTTGCAGGACAACGATCTCGTGCACGCCGACCTCGGCACGAACAAGTGCGCCACGTGGATCTTCGACTCCGCCGAGGCAGGGGCCGGGACCAACGTCGAGGACGAGATCGCCTCGGCCGAGGTCGTGATCGAGCGGACGTTCAAGCAGCAGCGGCTGATCCCGGCGTTCATGGAACCGCGTTCGGTCGTCGTGGCCCCCGCCGCGGGCATGTACACGGTCTGGTCGGCCACGCAGATCCCGCACATCCTGCGCTGGATGCTGTCGGCCGTCACGGGCATCGCCGAGCACAAGCTCCGGGTGATCGCGCCGGACGTCGGCGGCGGGTTCGGCGGCAAGCTCCAGGTCACGCCGGAAGAGGTGCTGTGCCTGCTGGTCGCGCGCCGGATGGGCCGTCCGGTGAAGTGGACGGAGTCGCGCACCGAGTCGATGCTGTCCGCGCACCACGGCCGCGACCAGATCCAGAAGCTCACGCTGGCCGCCCGCCGCGACGGCACCGTGACCGGCCTGAAGGTCGAGCTGCTCGCCGACATGGGCGCGTACCTGCGCCTGGTCACGCCGGGTGTGCCGATCCTGGGCGCGTTCATGTTCAACTCGATCTACAAGTTCGCCGCCTACCGGTTCGTGTGCACCAACGTGTTCACGAACAAGGTGCCCACGGACGCCTATCGCGGCGCCGGACGGCCCGAGGCCACGTTCGCGATCGAGCGGATGATGGACGAGCTCGCGGTCGAGCTCGGCATGGAGCCGATGAAGATCCGTGAGCTGAACTGGATCAAGCACGAGGAGTTCCCGTTCAACACGGTCGCCGGGCTCACCTACGACTCCGGCAACTACGAGGCCGCGACGGCTCGCGCGATGGAACTGTTCGGGTACGAGGAACTGCGCGAGGAACAGGCGCGGCGCCGTGCGGCCGGTTCTGTGGTGCAGCTCGGCATCGGGATCTCCACCTACACCGAGATGTGCGGCCTCGCGCCGTCCCGCGTGCTGGGCGCTTTGCGCTATGCCGCGGGCGGGTGGGAGACCGCGTCGATCCGCATGCTGCCCACCGGCAAGGTCGAGGTGATCACCGGGACCTCACCGCACGGGCAGGGCCACGAGACGGTGTGGTCGCAGATCGTCGCCGACCGGCTCGGCGTGCCGTTCGAGGACGTCGAGGTGCTGCACGGCGACACGGCCACGTCGCACAAGGGCATGGACAGCTACGGCTCGCGTTCGCTGGCCGTCGGCGGTACCGCTCTGGTGCACGCGGCGGAGAAGGTGCTCGCGAAGGCACGGACTCTGGCCGCGCACATGATGGAGTGCGACGAGTCGGACGTGGAGTTCGCTGCCGGCTCGTTCTCCGTTCGCGGCACGTCGACCGTGCGGACTCTGGGTGACGTCGTGCTGGCCGCGCACGTCGCGCACGACCTGCCCGAGGGCATGGAACCCGGCATGGACGCCGACGCCACGTTCGACCCGGACAACTTCTCGTTCCCGCACGGAACCCATTTGTGCGCAACGGAAGTCGACACCGAGACGGGCATGGTGCGGATCAGCAGGTACGTCGCCGTGGACGACGTCGGCACGGTCATGAACCCGTTGATCGTCGACGGTCAGGTGCACGGCGGGCTGGCGCAGGGCATCGCGCAGGCGTTGTACGAAGAAGCCACGCACGACGAGATGGGCACGCTGACGACGGCGACGTTCGCCGACTACCTCGTGCCGTCCGCGGCGGATCTACCGGCGTTCCTCACGGACCGCACCACGACACCGGCGACGTCCAACCCGTTGGGCGCCAAGGGAGTCGGCGAGGCGGGCACGATCGCCTCCACGCCGGCCGTGGTGAACAGCGTGCTGGACGCCGTGCGGCACCTGGGCGTGCGGGACATCGAGATGCCGATGTCGCCGGAACGCGTGTGGACCGCTCTGCAGGGCCGGCCGGATGAAGGCGCGGGCGAAGTGGCCGCGGGTGGGCTCGGTTCGATCGACGCGCAGGGAGGACAGTCGTGATCCCGGCGGAGTTCAAGTACCTGTTCCCGTCCACAGTGGACGAAGCCGTGCGGATGCTCGCCGAGGAGGGCGAGGACGCCAAGGTCATCGCGGGCGGGCAGTCGCTCGTGCCGGTGCTGCGCATGCGGCTGGCGGCGCCCACGGCGTTGATCGACATCGGCGGCCTGACCGAGCTGACGGGCGTGCGCGACGACGGCGACTCGTTGCTCATCGGTGCCATGACCACGCATTACGAGGTGCAGCGCGATCACCTGATCCACGACCACGCGTTGCTGCTGAAGCTGGTCACGGACACGGTGGCCGACCCGCAGATCCGGCACCGCGGCACGTTCGGCGGCTCGCTGTGCCACGCGGACCCGGCGGGCGACCTGCTGGCACCCGCGCTGGCACTGGACGCGGTGATGATCATCGCCGGTCCAGGCGGGCGGCGGGAGGTGCCCGCGTCGGAGTTCTTCGTCGACTACTTCACGACGGCGCTGGCTCCCGACGAGATCCTGATCGACGTCCGCGTGCCGAAGTTCACCGGCTGGGGCGCGCACTACGAGAAGCTCAACCGGGTCGCGCAGGCGTGGTCGATCGTCGCGGTCGCGGCGGCCGTGCAGGTCAGCGGCGGAGCCATCTCCGCCGCTCGGGTCGGCCTCACGAACGTGGGGTCCGGGCCGCTGCGCGCGTTCGAGGTCGAGGCGGCCCTGGTCGGGCAGCCCGCTTCCGCCGAGGTGATCTCCGAGGCGGCGCTGCGGGCGTCGGCCGGCGACGGCTACAAGGACAACCTGGCCCGTGTGCTGACCGGTCGTGCGCTGACGGCGGCGGTCGCGGGATGAAGTTGACGCACTCGTTCACGTCGCCGGGGCCCGCCGAGGAGGTGTGGGCGGCGCTGATCGACCCGGAACGGGTGGCGCCGTGCCTGCCCGGCGCCACCCTGACCTCGGTGGACGGCAAGTCGTTCAGCGGGGAGGTGAAGGTCAAGCTCGGCCCGGTGCAGCTGCTGTACCGGGGGACCGGCGAGTTCGTGGAGATCGACCCGGTGCTGCGCCGCGCCGTCATGAAAGCCGCGGGCAAGGACACCCGCGGCAACGGCACGGCGTCCGCGGTGGTGACCTTCGTGGTCGGCGACTCGGTCGACGTGGAGACCGACCTCGCGATCACCGGCCGTCCGGCGCAACTCGGCCGCGGCCTGATCTCCGAGGTCAGCGGCAAGCTCGTCGACCAGTTCGCGGAATGCCTGGCGAGCACGCTGGGATCCGTGGATCCTGACGAGGTGGCGCAACAGCAGCATCTCCGAGTGGTCCCCGACGAGCCGATCGACCTGATCGACACGGCAGGCGTTCCGGTGTTGAAGCGCGTGCTGCCCATCGCGGCCGCCGTGCTGGCGGTCGTGCTGTTCGTGGTCCTGCGACGCAGGCGGCAGCGCTGAAGCGTGGGATCCGGTGGTCGGCATTCGTGCTGGTCACCGGATTTCTGCTGTCCGCGTGCACCGGCTCACCGGTCGTCATCACCTCGGCGCCGCTGACGCCCAGCTCGACCTCGCAGGGCCCGCCTCCGCCGCGTTCGTTCGTGCTGACCGCCGGTGGCGACATCCTGATCCACCCGGCGCTGACCGATCAGGCGGTCGCCGACGGTGGCACCGCCGGGCGCGACTTCCTGCCGTTGTTCTCGGGCATCAAGGACACGCTGAAGGCTGATCTTTCGCTGTGTCACCTGGAGGTGCCGCTCGGCCCGAAGGAGGGCCCGTTCTTCGGCTACCCGGCCTTCCTGGCACCGCCCGAGGTGGCGAAGGGCCTGGTCGACGTGGGGTACGACTCGTGCTCGACCGCCTCGAACCACACGCTGGACCGCGGCGTCTCGGCGATCACCACGACTTTGGACGCGATGGACGCGGTCGGCCTGAAGCACACCGGCTCGTTCCGCACGCAGGAGGAATCCGCGGCGCCGCTGATCCTGGACGCGGGCGGCGTGAAGGTCGCCCAGCTGTCGTTCACGTACGGCTTCAACGGCATCCCGCTGCCCCAGCCGTGGCGCGCGAACCAGATCAACGCTGCCAAGATCCTGGCCGACGCCCGCAAGGCGCGCGAGGCGGGCGCCGAGGTCGTCGTGCTGTCCGTGCAGTGGGGCAACGAGTACCAGCACGAGGCGACCGCGGACCAGAAGGCGCTGGCCCGTCAGCTGCTCGCCGACCCTGCCCTGGACCTGATCATCGGAACGCACGTGCACGTCGTGCAGCCGTTCGAGAAGATCGGCGACAAGTGGGTCGCCTACGGCCTCGGCAACGAGGTCGCCCGGCACGCGGAGCCTCGCGGCGTGACCGAAGAAGGGGCGATCGCTCGGTTCAAGTTCGAGCAGCGACCCGCTGGGTGGACGGTGGTCGAGGCTTCCTACACGCCCACGTTGGTGGAGCTGGGGCCGCCGATTCGGCTGGTGGACCTGACTCGGGTGCCTGCTTCGGCCAGGCGGACCGAGGCGATCAACCGGACCGAGGGCATCGTGTTCAGCCTGGGCGCGGCCGAGCAGGGGCTGGCGAGGGCCAAGCCTTAGATCGCCTCCATGTGCCACGGTGATCGAGTGACCGAACTGCTGACCGTTGCTCAGTACGCCGCGCTCGGAGAAGTCGAAGCCGGCTACACCGAACTCGTCGAAGGGCGTCTCATCCGGTCGCCCAAAGCGCTTGCCGATCACAACTTCGCCTGCGGCAACCTGATCATGCAGCTCGCCGGTCAGCTTCCGGAGGATCTCCAGGTCACCTACGCGGTCGACGTGGACCTGGAGCTGGCCCCGCCGGGCAAACCCGGTTTCGTCCGCCGCCCGGATCTGGTCGTGTCCCGGCGGCGAACAGCTGAAGGTGGCCTTGTCAGGGCAGGGGAGGTCGTCCTCGCTGTCGAGGTGCTGTCGTTCAACTCGCACTACACGGATCGCCGAGCCAAGCGTCTCGACTACGCGGAGGCCGGCATCCCGTTCTACTGGATCGTCGACCTCGACGAGCCGGTCTCGTTGACTCCGCTGCGCCTCACCGAGCGGCGGTATCAGGAGGCATCCGCCGAGACCGGTGTCTACGAGGCGGTTGAGCCGTTTCCCTGTCGAATCCAGATGGATCGACTCACCGAGTGAGCTTGCTCAGCACCCTGTCGTATCGGTTGATCCAGGCCTGTTCTCCGGTCTCGAACTCCTCGACGCGGTCCGGCACGGGTGGTTTCGTGAGCACCGGCAGATAACCGTCCACCGGCGTCAGCGAATCGCTCGTGACATCGCCGTCCAGCAGCGACAACGTCGCCAGCCCGCAGGCGTAGTCGAGCTCAGGCAACGCCGCCGCCAACGCAACACCGGCCGCCATCCCGACCGACGTCTCCAGCGCCGAAGACACCACACACGGCAGCCCGCACGCCTCGGCCACCTCCAAGGCCTTCCGCACGCCCCCGAGCGGCGCCACCTTGATCACCGCGATGTCCGCAGCACCGGACACGGCCACCTTCAACGGGTCGTCGGCCTTGCGGATCGACTCGTCGGCGGCGATCGGCACTGCGACCCTCCGCCGGACCGCCGCGAGCTCGTCCAGCGTGTGGCACGGCTGTTCCACGTACTGGAGCCCACCGGAGGCCTTGTCCATGGCCTTGATCGCGGTGACGGCCGTGTCGACGTCCCACATCATGTTCGCGTCGATCCGCACGAACCCCGCCGGCCCGAGGGCGTCCCGCACGGCTTCGAGCCGCGCGCAGTCGTCCGCCAGCGTCGACTCCGCGACCTTCACCTTGGCCGTCGAGCAGCCCGAGCGCGCCACGATCTCGTGGGCTCGTTCGGGGCTGACCACGGGCACGGTGCAGTTGACCGGGATGCGGTCCCGGACCGGCGCCGGCCAGCCGTCGTTCGCGGCCTCCAGGGCGCACGCCAGCCACGCCATGGCCTCGTCGTCGTCGTACTCCTCGAACGGGCAGAACTCGCCCCACCCGGCCGGTCCTTCGAACAGCAGGCCGGTGCGCTGGGTGATGCCGCGGAACCGGGCGCGCATCGGGATGGAGTAGACGTGCACGCGCCGATTCAAGCGCACTTCTGGAACTCCAGCGAATGCCCGCCCCCGCGCAGGTTCACGGTGCCGACGGGCTGAACGGTGAGCAGCGTGCACACGATCTGCTGGACCGCGGGCCCGCTGAGCTGCGAGACGTCGCCGGAAATGGTGACGTCGAGGCCGTTCGCGACGCGGTCGACGGTGGTGGGCGCGGCGTCGAACGGCACCTCGGTGGTGAGGCCGCGGGCCTGCTCGTCGGTGGTGGGACCCTGGGCGAGCAGGGCCACGACGTCGAAGCCGCTCAGACTGCCCTCCGGCCGGCTCACGGGGAGAACCCTGCCGCCGGGGGCGACCCAGAAGAGCGACGGCGAGGCGTTCTCGACGGGGCCGCTGGGCGCTTCGAGGCCGGGGATCGGGTCGGTCGGGCGGATGCCGCACGCGGTGAGCACGGCGAGGACGAGGACCGCCAGCCCAAGCTCGCGCAGGGGTCCCCTCCCGGGGGTCCCCCTGTTTCCATTCTCCCAGGCGGCACCGACAGTTTTCGGCCTCACGACTCACCGCCCAGCGGCAGCCGCAGCGTGAACAACGCCCCGCCACCAGGCCGGTTCGCCGCCACCAGCGTGCCCCCGTGCAGCCGCGCGTTCTCCCACGCGATCGCCAGCCCCAGCCCGGACCCCTCCGACCGCCCCCGGGACGAGTCGGCCTTGTAGAACCGCGCGAACACGTGCGGCAGCACCTCTGCGGGCAAGCCGAGCCCTGAGTCGGCGACCTCGATCACCAGCGAGGACCCCGTCACCGACAGCACGAGGGACACCGGGGCAGCGCCGTGCCGCAGCGCGTTGCCGACCAGGTTCGCCACGATCACGTCCAGCCGCCGCGGATCCAGCCGTGCCCGCACGCCGTCGGGCAGCTTCGCGGAGATCTCGAAGCCGCGCATCCGCAGGCAGGTTCGCACCACCTCGGCCACGTCCACGTCGTCCAGCGCCAAAGCGGCCGTGCCCGAGTCGAACCGGGTCACCTCGATCAGGTCGTTCACCAGCCGGGTCAGGTTCAGCGTCTCCCGGTTCACCAGCCGCGCCGCCTGCCCCGCGACGCCCGGCAGGGCAGCGGTCTCGGCGTCCAGCACGTCGGTCACGGCCGTCATCGCGGCCAGCGGAGTGCGCAGCTCGTGCGACACGTCCGCCACGAACCGCCGCGCGTCCGCCTCCATCCGCCGCAGCTCGCCGACGTGGTGTTCCAGCGAGGAGGCCGTGCTGTTGAAGGTCGACGCCACGGACGCCAGCTCGTCTCGCCCGCGCACCGGTACCCGAGCGGAGAGGTCCCCCTGCCCGAGCTGCCAGGCGGCCAGCTGTAGTTCACGAACGGGGCGCAGCACGCCGCGGGCCGCCAGGAAACCCAGGCCCAGGGCCAGAATCAGCACGGCGCCGCCGATCAGCCACGCGTTGCGCGCCAGCTCGTCCACGAACGCGATCTCCGACGTGAACGGCCGCAGCACGTACACCTCGATGCCCGACGGGGCGCCGGAGGACGACCGCAGCTGCATGCCGACGACGAGCCACACACCGTCCGAATAGGACACTCGTTGCCAGCCGACGCGTCCGGTCGACACGAGCGAACGCAGCTCGGCCGTGATCACGGACGGGTTCATGCCGCCCGCGGAAGCCCCGTTGCCGTAAGCCAAAGCCTGGCCTTCGCGCCCGGAGACCCGTGCGGCGACGCGTTCCAGGATTGCGGTGTCCACTGGTCGTGCCGGCAACGGGTACAGCTGTTCGACGCGGTTCGTGGTCTCGATGACGGCGTTGTCCTGGGCGCGTTGCACGATCGCGTCGCGTGCCCGCACGTAACCGGCACCGGCGACGGCCGCGGCGGTCACGATCGTGAGCAGGGCGAACGCGAGCAGCAGTCGCAGGCGGAGCGTCACAGCGGTCCGAAGCGGTAGCCGAATCCCCGCACGGTCTGGACGTACACGGGCGCCGCCGGGTCGTCCTCGATCTTCGAACGAAGCCGCTGCACGCACGCGTCGACCAGCCGCGAGTCGCCGAGGTAGCCCTGGTCCCACACGGAACCCAGCAGCTGTTGCCGTGACATCACGCGGCCGGGCGACGAGGAGAGTTCGAGCAGCAGCCGCAGTTCGGTGGGCGCCAGCGAGACCGGCCTGCCGAACCGGGTGACCACGAGGCCCTCGCGGTCGATCGTCAGGTCGCCGTAGCGCTCGGCCACGACCTCGGCGACCGAAGCCGTGGAGCGGCGCAGCACGGCGCGGATGCGGGCCTCCAGCACGCGGGCCTGGGCCGGTTTGGCCACGTAGTCGTCGGCACCGGCCTCCAGGCCCGCGACGACGTCGATGTCGTCGTTGCGCGCGGTCAGCATGATGATCGGGAGGTCGCCGGTGGCACGGATGCGGCGGCACACCTCGAACCCGTCGACCCCCGGCAGCATCAGGTCCAGCACGACCACGTCGGGCGTGACGCTGCCCAGCAGGTCGAGGCCTTCCTCTCCCGTGCGCACCGCGTCCACGGTGTGTCCCTGGTAGGTCAGGGCGAGCGACAGTCCCTCGCGGACCGCCTCGTCGTCCTCGATCAGCAGTACGCGCGGCATGTCCTCCAGCTTTCCCGATGGGTCTCATGGGGACGTTCTTGCGACGTCATCGTTGCGTAACGACCGCCCGTGCGCAGTTGTTGCTCGGCTATCACCGTGCGCGCACACGGGTTCGACAGCCTCTGTGACATGCGAAAAGTGCTACCGGCGATGACCTTCGCCGCTCTCTCGATGATCACCACCGTGACCCCGGCGCTGGCGATCAGAGGCGGTGTCGAAGCCCCGCGGCCCTATCCGTTCTCGGGCTCGCTGCAACGGCCCGACTCACCACGCGCGGACGGCCACACGTGCGGCGTCACGCTCGTCGCGCCGCAGTGGGCCGTCACTGCGGGCCACTGCACCAAGAACAACCCCAGCGGCGCCACGGTCGGCAGGCCGCGGGACTGGTCGGTCCGGCTCGGCACGACGGACGCGGGCAGCGGCGGCGAGGTGATCGCGGTGGAGCGGTTCATCACGCAGTCGGAGTTCCCGGTCCACGACGGCGACATCGGCCTGTTGAAGCTGAAGAAGCCCGCGAAGACGAAGCCCGTCGCGCTGCCGGCCGCACGACCCGCGGAAGGCACGACGGCGCGGATCCTCGGCTGGGGCATGACCTGCGACCGGCGCGCGCCCGAGTGCTACCCGCGGAAGTTGCGCGAGGCGGACACCGTGATCCAGCCGACCGCGGCCTGCGACGGCATTCACGCTGATCGCGAGCTGTGCGTCGGAGCGCTGGACGGCAGCGTGGCCGCCACGAACATGGACTCCGGCGGCCCGGCGCTGGTCCGCGACGGCGACCGCTGGGTCATCGCCGGCGTCGTGAGCGGTTCGGGCGGCGACGACCGCCCGGTCATGTACACCGACATCGTCCACTTCAAGGGCTGGATCGACGACGTCGTCACGGGCAGGGTCAATCCGCCGGACACCCCGGTGCCGAACCTCGAAGGCGCCGCGTCGCTGGCGGGAGTCTGCTCGGCGTCCGTGGTCAGGACCGACCACAGCAGGCCCGATGACCAGGCACTTCTGCTCACCAACGGCCACTGCGTCCCGGACCGCCCCGCGCCGGGCGAGACCCTGAAGGACGTCGCGCTCAAGCTCCCGGTGACCATCGGCGACCGCCAGGGCTACCAGCAGGCCAAGGCCGAGACGACCCGTCTCGTCACGGCGACGATGACCGGCACCGACACCGCGCTCTTCCGGCTCGACCAGACGTACGCGCAGCTCAAGGCCAAGGGCGTGAAGATCTTCAGGCTCTCGGACAGGTCCGCCAGGCAGGGAGAACGCGTCGACATCATCTCGTCGGGCAACGGCAAGCGCTTCAGCTGCACGATCGAGGCCGTCGTCCCGCATCTGCGAGAAGAGGGCTACACGCAGGACAACGCCTACCGCTACGACCCGGAGTGCACGCCGTCGCACGGCGGTTCGGGCTCACCGATCGTGCTCAGGGACGGCGTCACGGTCGCCGGCGTGCACAGCACCGGCAACGACAGCGGTGAGCAGTGCACGGCGAACAACCCCTGCGAGGTCGCAGCGGACGGCTCGGTGACGGTGCACCAAGGCGCCCGCTACGGCCAGCAGGTCAAGCACCTAGCCGCTTGCGCACGAACCCAGAAGCCTGGTCGACCACAACAACCAGAAGCAGCACCACGAGGATGTGCGTGACCATCTCGTCGAACCGGAACAGCTTGATCGACTGGTTGATCAGGAAGCCGATCCCGCCCGCGCCGACCAGGCCGAGCACGAGCGACGACCGCACGTTCACGTCCAGCCGGTAGAGCAGAAGTCCTGCCAGGGAAGGCATGACGGTCGGGAGCACCGCGTGCAGCGCGATCTGCGGACCGGACGCACCGGTCACCTTCAACGCGTCGCGCGGCCCGCGGTCGCTCTCGTCCATCGCCTCCGCCCAGAGCTTGCCCATCACGCCGGTGTTGTGGAACACCAGCGCAAGCACGCCCGCGAACGGCCCGAGCCCGACCGCTGTCACGAAGATCAGCGCGAACACCACGTCCGGCACCGAACGCAGGAACGACAGCACCGCTCGGGCCGCCTGCTGCGCCCACGCCGCCGAAGTCGTCGCACGAGAGGCCAGCAGTGCCAGCGCCAGCGCGAACGGAATCGAGAACGTGGTGCCGAGCAGTCCGATGTAGAGCGTGATCACCGCTGCTTCCAGGGA
The DNA here is from genome assembly GCF_900115955.1 of Lentzea waywayandensis. Classification (GTDB taxonomy): domain Bacteria; phylum Actinomycetota; class Actinomycetes; order Mycobacteriales; family Pseudonocardiaceae; genus Lentzea; species Lentzea waywayandensis. The sequence goes on along the minus strand of NZ_FOYL01000016.1, from coordinate 167,415 downwards.
CTTCCCGAGCACCGAGAAGTCCGGCGGCAACGACTCGGCGAGGAAGTCCGCCATGCCGTCCCACCCGGCAATCAGCGCGGCGGGGGAGAACTCCGTGGCCTGCCAGGCGAGTACGTGCACGGCGAGGAGCACCGCCACGGCGATCCAGACGACCGGGGAGGGCCAGCGGCGCCGGGGTACCGAGCTCTCCTGGGGCGACGTGAGAGTCATGCCGCCACCCCCGCCCGCATCTCCACGATCCGGTGCGCGTACGTCTGAGCCAGCTCTGGCTGGTGCAGCACGGCCACCACCGCGATTCCCTCGCCGGCCAACGCCTTGAGCAGCTCCATCACCTGCACGGCGGCCTGCGGGTCCAGCGCCGACACCGGTTCGTCAGCGAGGATCACGTCGGCGCGCTGGCACAACGCCCGCGCGATCGCCACACGTTGTTGCTGCCCACCGGAAAGCCGCGCACACCGGTCCAGCGCGCGGTCCGCGAGCCCGACCCTGTCCAGGCACCGCATGGCCTCCTCGCGGACGTCGGCGGAGAAGAACAACGAGCGGTGCGACGGAAGCCGGCCGAGAGCGCCGGAACAGACGTTGTCCAAAGCGTTGCGGCGACCGACCAGGTGGATCTTCTGGAACACCATCGCGGCGTTCCCGCCGACTTCGATCGACCCGCCGTCCGGGGTCTCCAGCCCGACCACGCACCGCAGCACCGTGGACTTGCCGGAACCGTTCGGCCCGAGCAGCGCCACGAACTCACCGGGTTCGACGGAGAGGTCGAACCCGTCCAGCACGACCCGTCCGCCGAACGACTTGCGCAGGCCGCGGATGGCGAGCATCAGACGTCCTCTTCCTTGAGCCCCAGCGTGGTCGCGAGGTCGAAGAGCACCTTGTACGTGTCGTTGTCCACTCGCACGAGAGGTCCGGGCGGGGTGACGTCGAGGAACGCGCCGACCTTCTCGACGTCGGCGGTCTCCAGCTCCAGCAACGCCTTGCGCACCTTGTCCTTGAACGCCGGGTCGAGGTCGCCGCGCACGGTGATCGGGTCGTTCGGGATGGGCTCCGACTTCCAGACCTGGCGGAACCTCGACTCGTCGAACGTGCCGGCGGACCGCGCCGTCGCCAGCGTCTGGCTGTTGATCTCGGCGGCGTCGACCTTGCCGTTGATCAGCGACAGCATCGCCTCGGGGTGGCCGCCCGCGTAGTCGAGCTTGACGTCCTCGACGGTGTGCTTCTTGAGGCCGTAGCGGGGAAGCGCGTCACCGGACGCCGACCCGACGCTGCTCAGCGCGAGCGATTTGCCCCGCAGATCCTCGATCTTCCGCACGGGCGAGTCCTTCGGGACCCAGATGCCGGCGGTGTAGCTGGTGAGCTTCCCGGAGCCGTCCGCGAACGAGACCATCGGCTCCGCGCCGGCCTTCTGCGACGCGAAGACGTAGCCGAGCGGGCCGAACTGGGCGATCTCCAGTTTGTCGTTGCGCATCGCCAGCACCTCGGCGGCGTAGTCGTCGACGACCTGGAGCTCGACCTCACAGCCGAGCTTCGTGGCCAGCGCCTTCGCGAGCACCTCGTAGGCGGGCTTGAGCTTCTCCGGGTCCTCGTACGGCTCGACGCCGAAGCGCACCTTGCCGTTGTTCGGGCAGTCACCGCCGCTGGAGGCGGAGTTCGTGGTGCCGCAGGCTGTTGTCAGCAGCAGTGTCGCGGCGAGGACGACGCTGAAGGCTCTCATCTCACATCTCCTGGAGGAGGTCGTCGAGCACGGCCGGGGCGAGGCCGAGCGCGGTGGTCATGCCGATGCCGGAGGTGACCGAGACGGCCCTGGTGAGGGGCGCGGGCGTCGCGGTCAGGAAGGGTTCGGGGGCCGACGCGTAGATGCCGCGCCAGCGTTCGAGCACGTGCAGACTGGGAACGCCGAGCAGCCGGGCCGTCTCGGTGAGGACCAGGTCGTCCAGGTCCTCTGACCGGTACGGGTCGACCGTGCGGCTGTAGTGGTGGGTGTCGCCGATCGTGAGCGAGCCGTCGGGGAGCTGGGTGAACATCAGGTTCAGCCCCGCTTCGACCAGCTCGGGGTGGTCGTTCGTGAGGCGCTCGCGGACCTTCTCGGTGCTCGGGCACCGCGCGAACGCCTCGTAGCGCAGCATCGAGAACCCGGTCAGCACGGCCGGGTCGATCACGCCGCCGTGCGCGACGCGCAGCATGCGCAGCTGGCAGCGCTGGATCTCGCGTTCCTCGGCTATGCCGGGGAAGAACCTGTCGACGTCGTGGCCGACCGCGACGACCGCCGCGCGGCAGCGAAGCTCGCCGCGGGAGGTGCGGACCAGGCCCGGCTCGACGGTGAGCACGTTGGTCGACCAGTGGAACGTGACACCGCGCTCGGCCAGCAGCGCGGCGATCGCGTGCACGGCTTCGCGGGGGTTGACGCGGATGTCGAGGGGGAGCAGAGCCGCGCCGAGGATCGAAGGATTGTTCAACGATCCAACACGGGGATCGTTGAACAATCCCACGCTGGAGTTGTTGAACGATCCTGTCGAAGGATTGTTCAACGATCCGACGCGAGGACTGTTGAACGATCCGACGCGAGGATTGTTGAACGATCCTGTCGTCGGATTGTTCAACAACTCAACATCGCGGACCTCTGCGAACTCGTGCAACACCTCGAGCTCGTCGTCGTGGCGAGCCACGACGACCGTGCCGGACTCGCGCAACCAGAACCCGGCCTCGCGAGAGAGCTTGAGCCACTGCTCGCGAGCAGTCATCGCGTACTCGAACGCCACCCCGTCCTGAGCGGTGAAGCAGCCGTGCCCGAAGTTGCGCACGGAAGCCCCGGCCGCGTGCTCGTCCCGCTCGACCACGGCGACGGAGAGACCCCGCTGCACCGCGTGCCAGGCGTGCGCGAGTCCGACGATCCCCGCGCCGACGACCACCAGGTCCACACTTGTCATGACAAGAACGATGGGTGGCCACAGAACCAGAATCAATGGGTGTTCTGATGTGTTCACTTGGAGTTCAGACTTGTTATGACATGTATCGTTGGATGCATGGAGATGCCACTGCACGAGCGCATCGCGGCCGACCTGCGCCGCCGCATCGGCTCGGGTGAGCTTGCCGTCGGCGACCCGGTGCCGTCCGAATCGCAGCTGTGCGCGCAGTGGAACGCCTCGCGCGCGCCGGTCCGGCAGGCGCTCACGTCGCTGCGAGCCGAGGGCATGATCGGCGGTGGCCGCGGCAAGCCCGCGGTGGTGCGCAGGCACACGCTGTCGCAGCCGTTCGAGACGTTCCTGTCGTTCTCCAGCTGGGCCGCGGGCCTCGGGCACGTTCCGGGGCAACGGACCCTGGAGATCGCGCGCCGCCCGGCCGACGCCGACATCGCGGACGCCCTCCAGCTCGACGAGGGCACGCCGGTCGTGCAACTGCTCAGGCAACGGCTGATCGACGGCCGCCCGACGATGCTGGAGCGCACGACGTTCGTGGAACCGGTGGGGCGCCTGCTGTTCGACTTCGACTGCGACAGCGGGTCGCTCTACGCGCACCTGGGCGCCCATGGCGTCGACATGACCGTCGCACGGCACCAGATCGACGCCGTCGCCGCCGACGAGACCGACAGCGAACTGCTGGAAGTCGCGGTGGGAGCGCCACTTCTGCGGGAACGGCGGCGTGCGTCCGGAATGGACGGACGGCCGGTCGAGTACTCCGACGACCGCTACCGCCCGGACATGGTCAGTTTTTCGATCGAGAACTCCCAGCAGGCGCACCCGGCGCTGCTGCGGGACTGGAGGGCGTCGTGAAGGTCGACCTGGTCGTGCTGGACATGGCCGGCACCACCGTGGAGGAGCACGGACTCGTCTACAAGGCCTTGGCGGACACCGTGATCGCGGCCGGCGGCAGCGCTGACGACGTCGGCAGGTGGATGGGCGCCGACAAGTACGAGGCGATCTCGTCGATGCTCGGACGCTCCGAAGTGGACGCCGAGTTCGCCGACTTCCACGAGCGGCTGGCGAAGTACTACGCCGAAACGCCGCCGACGCCGATCCCCGGCGTCCCGGAAGCGTTGGCACACCTGCGATCGAACGGCGTGAAGGTCGCGCTGACCACCGGGTTCGACCGGCCGATCGTGGACGGCCTGCTCGACGTCCTGGGCTGGCGCGAGGACGTGCTGGACGCGGTGGTGTGCGTGGACGACGTGTCCGCCGGCCGCCCGGCGCCGTACATGATCTTCACGGCGATGGAGCTGACCGGCGTCCGGGACGTCCGGCGCGTGCTGACCGCCGGAGACACCGTCCGCGACCTGGAAGCGGGCATGAACGCCGGCGCGGGCTTCGTGGTCGGCGTGCTCAGCGGCAGCCAGACGGCGGAGGAGCTCGGCACCGTCCGGCACACGCATCTGCTGCGCAGCGTCGCCGAGATCCCGGCCCTGCTGGCTTAGGGCGTCTGCGAGTACCACCGACTCCGAGCCGGTGGTACTCGCGGACTTCTAGTCCAGGGCGGCGGTGTGGCGTAGCTGCTCCGGCGTCGGGTCGGTGACCAGCACCCGCAGCGCGTCCGCGAACTGGTCGAAGCGCCGATCGAACTCGGCCAGTTCGCGGGACGGCTCCGCGACCAGCGCCGCCCTGCCCGCCCTGGGCACGGCGGTCGCCAGCGCGTCACGAAGAGGCTGCGCCCGGCGCAACGCCACGAGCAGCGTCCACAGCCGCTGCTGGACCAGGGCGACCTGAACGGGATCACCGGTGACGCGGAGGAAGTCCTCCCGCACGGCCGTGGCGCGACGGCGCTGCGTCGGGCAGGTGAAGTCGGCGGACCGGACGGCCTGCGTGTCCGGCGCCGACTTCGCGAGCGACTCCTCCGACCGGAACCGCCGCACGGGCACGGTCCCTGCCGGGTCCCACATCCACCAGGACGTCATCCGACCAGGTCGTCCGCGTCGACGATCTTGTACGCGTACCCCTGTTCCGCCAGGAACCGCTGCCGGTGCGCCGCGTAGTCGGTGTCGAGCGTGTCGCGCGAGACGACCGAGTAGAAGTGCGCCTGCCGCCCGTCACCCTTGGGTCGCAGGATCCGGCCGAGGCGCTGGGCCTCCTCCTGGCGCGACCCGAACGTGCCGGACACCTGGATGGCGACGGACGCCTCCGGCAGGTCGATGGAGAAGTTCGCGACCTTGGACACCACCAAAGTCCGAAGCTCGCCCTTGCGGAACTGGTCGAACAGCTCCTCGCGTTCCTTGTTCTTCGTCGATCCCTTGATCACCGGCGCCCCCAGCTCCTCGCCCAGCTCGTCCAGCTGGTCCAGATAAGCACCGATCACCAGGGTCGGCTCGCCGGGATGCCGTTCCAGCACCCGCTTGACCACCGGGATCTTGGTCCGGGCCGTCGAACAGAGCTTGTAGCGCTCCTCCGGCTCGGCCGTCGCGTACTGGAGCCGTTCGTTGTCCGTCAGCGTCACCCGGACCTCGGTGCACTCCGCGGGTGCGATCCAGCCCTGCGCCTCGATGTCGCGCCACGGCACGTCGTACCGCTTCGGCCCGATCAACGAGAAGACGTCGCCTTCCTGACCGTCCTCGCGCACCAGGGTCGCCGTCAGCCCGAGACGGCGGCGCGACTGGAGGTCGGCGGTCATCCGGAAGACCGGCGCGGGCAGCAGGTGGACCTCGTCGTAGACGATCAGGCCCCAGTCACGCGAGTCGAACAGCTCCAGGTGCTTGTACTCGCCCTTCGACTTGCGGGTGATGACCTGGTAGGTCGCGATCGTGACCGGCCGGATCTCCTTGCGCTCACCGGAGTACTCGCCGATCTCCTCCTCGGTGAGCGAGGTGCGCGCGATCAGCTCCCGCTTCCACTGCCGCCCCGCCACGGTGTTCGTGACCAGGATCAACGTGGTCGCCTGCGCCTCGGCCATCGCCGCCGCGCCGACCAGCGTCTTGCCCGCGCCGCACGGCAGCACGACGACGCCGGAGCCACCCGCCCAGAACGCCTGCGCGGCCAGTCGCTGGTAGTCGCGCAGCTTCCAGCCGTTCTCCTCCAGCTCGATCGTGTGCGCCTCGCCGTCGACGTACCCGGCGTGGTCCTCGGCCGGCCAGCCGACCTTGAGCAGCAGCTGCTTGAGCCGCCCGCGCTCGCTCGGGTGCACGATGACGGTGTCGTCGTCGATGCGGGCCCCGAACATCGGCGCGATCTTCTTGTTGCGCAGCACCTCTTCGAGCACCGCGCGGTCGTTGGAGTGCAGCACCAGCCCGTGCGCGGGGTTGTTGGCGAGCACCAGCCGCCCGAAGCGGCTCATCGTGTCGACCACGTCCACCAGCAGCGGCTGCGGCACCGGATAGCGGCTGAACCGCACCAGCGCGTCCACCACCTGCTCGGCGTCGTGCCCTGCCGCCCTCGCGTTCCACAACGCCAGCGGCGTCACGCGATACGTGTGCACGTGCTCCGGAGCCCGCTCCAGCTCGGCGAACGGCGCGATGGACGTGCGCGCGTCGTTCGCGAGCGGGTGGTCGACCTCGAGCAGCAGCGTCTTGTCCGACTGGACGATCAATGGGCCATCGGTCACGCCGTCAAGTCTCCCTGACGACGCCAAATGCGTTCGACCAGCGTCAACTGGCGACAACAAGTGTGAGCCGACACACGCAGCCAACACGCGGTGTCGTACGTTCTCGCGCATGAGCACCGAGTCGACTGATCCCGTCGAGCCGCCGGCCGTGGTGACCCCGGTTCCGGAGGAGTCCGAGACCGACGAGTCGCCCAAGAACAACAACTGGCTGAAGTTCGTCATCGTCGGCGTGCTGGCGATCGTGCTGGTCGGCGGCGGCGTGTGGGCGCTGACCGCGCTCAACAGCACCGGCGTCGGTGACTGCGTGAGCGCCTCGCCCAAGGACGTGGACAAGCCGGACGGTGACTGGAACATCTCGTCGAAGAGCTGCGGCGACGTGGATGCCACGCACCGGGTCGCCGCGATGTTGAAGAACGCCGAGGACCAGTGCCCCGCCGAAGGCATCTACGAGCAGATGCAGTCGGACGGCAAGACGATGTGCCTCATGCCGAACCTCGCCGAGGGCAACTGCTACACGTCGAGCGACGACGGCGCCTTCAAGAAGGAGGCGTGCACCAAGGACTCGCCGGTGAAGATCGTGAAGAAGGTCGACGGGCTGCCCGAGGAGGGCACCGTGTGTCCCGAGGGCTCCAGCGAACTGCGGTTCACCGAACCGGCCTCGGTCTACTGCATGGGTGTCCACGAAGGATCCTGATCGGGTGAACTCGGTTGAGTCGACCCCCGTCTGACGCCGATACCCAGGCCATGAAGAAGGTCGGCCTGGGTATCGCCGTTGTCATCGCGCTCGTCCTGCTCGGCGGGTTCGTCGTGAACCAGCTCGGCGACGTGGCCAAGGCGGCCCAGCCCGGCGACTGCGCGCGGATCTCCGGCGCGCTCGACAACCCGAAGTACCAGGCGCTCGACTGCGGTTCGGAGCAGGCGAACGTCAAGATCGCCAAGATCCTCGACTGGAACGAGAAGGCCTGCCCGTCCGGCGGCATGGACTACTCGACGTACACGGGCGACGCCACCCTGTGCCTGATGCCGAACTTCGTCGAGGGCGCCTGCTACGGCCAGAACTCCGACACCGGCATCGCGAAGGTCGACTGCGCCACCAAGGACTCGGTGAAGGTCGCCAAGGTGGTCAGCGGCAAGGCCGACCGCGCCGCCTGCGGGGACTCGCGCGCGGCGGTCTTCCCGGAGCCCGCGATCACCTTCTGCCTGGAGCGCGGCGACCAGAAGCAGTGATCTTCCCGTAAACCGCACCAAGTCCCACCGTCCACGTGGAACGCTGCGCGGCGTGATCATCGACGAGCCGCCCGCGCCCAGGAAGAGCCTCGGGACGCGCGTGCTGACCTACGGCCTCACCCTGGTCGCCGCGGCGGTCGCGATCTACGGCATGACCGAGTTCCTCGCCCCGATCACGGCGCCGAAGACCGGTGAGTGCGCGAACGTCACCGGCTACTCGAACGAGCCGGACCTCGACAGCGTGAACTGCACCTCGTCGAGCGCGAACTACGTGGTCACCGAGTCCGTCTCCAAGTCGAAGAGCTGCGCGAACGCCTACACGGACATGATCACCAGGCGGGCGCAGGACCCGGAGATCAGGATCTGCCTCGTTCCCCTGTGGGAGGAAGGCGCCTGCTATCCGACCGGGTCCTCCCGCATGGAGCTCACGCCGGTGGAGTGCGGAGCGGACGCGTTCAAGGTCACGAAGGCCGTCCGGGACGTGCCGGGGCCGTCCTGCGCGGCGGGTGAGCAGAGGTACAGCTACCCCGAGGTGAAGCTGACCTACTGCGCCGCGGACCAGTAGGCGATCCAAGCGGCCGTAACGTTTCCGTAAAGCCCGAGCGGTTTCCCGCGCCGCGTGGCACTCTCTGCTCCGGCTGTGTCGGGGGGCATGGGCCGTCTGGGGTAATTCGGAAATGAGAGAACCGCATGAGCACGACTGAATCCGCTTCGCCCGCGCCCGCGCCGGAGCCCACGCAGGAGCCCGCGCCGAAGAAGTCGAGCATCGGCAAGCGGATCTTGACCTACATCGTCGGTCTGATCGTCGTCGGTGGCGCGTTCTACGCGTTCAACTACTTCACCAGCGACGTCGCCCAGGCCAAGGTGGGGGACTGCGCCGCCATCACCGGCACGTCGACCAGCCCCGAGTACAAGCAGGTCGACTGCGGTGCCGCCGAGGCGAACTACACCGTCGCCAAGGCCGGTGGCACGAGCGAGGTGTGCGGCGACGGCTACGACGAGTACACGCAGACGCAGCGTCGCGGCCCGAAGACGAAGCTGTGCCTGGCACCGCTTCTCGCCGAGGGCAAGTGCTACGGCGAGAACACCGGCGGGATCGGCCTCAAGGCCGTCGAGTGCTCCGGCGCCAGCACCATGAAGGTGACCAAGGTCGTCAAGGAAGCCGCCGCGCCGCAGTGCGCCGAGGGGGAGCAGGCACTGCCGTACCCCGAGGTCAAGCTCAACTACTGCGTCGGTGCACCCGCGTAACAGCGTTGCACTCGTGAAACCGGAGTCGTGTCCTCTAACGGCTCCGGTTTCGCTGTCTTTCGCGTGACCCATCCGAGAGGAATCCAGTGACCGACCCCAATTACCCCCAGCAGCCAGGGCCCTACGGGCCGCCTCCCGGTGGACAGCCGCAGCAGCCGTACGGCCAGCAGCCGGGCCAGCCGAACCCGTATGGTCCGCCGCCCGGCCAGGGCTACCCCGGTCAGCCCGGACAGCCTGGTCAGCCCGGCGATCCCTACGCTCAGCAGCCCTTCCAGGGCCAGCCGGGACAGCCGGGTGACCCGTACGCCCAGCAGCAGCAGCCCCCGTACGGCCAGCCGGGACAGCCCGGAGACCCCTACGGCCAGCAGCCGAACCCGTACGGCCCGCCTCCCGGCCAGCCCCTGGGCCAGCCGATGCCCTACGGCCCGCCGCCCAAGAAGAGCGGCGCCGGCAAGGTCATCGGTTCGATCATCACCATCGTCGTGCTCGTCGGCGTCGGCATCCTGGTGAAGGTCCTGATCGGCGGCGGCCTGAGCGCCATCACCGAGCCGTCGGCCAAGGCCGGCGACTGCGCGAACGTCACCGGCACGACGTTCAGCCCGAAGTACAAGAAGGTCGACTGCGGCTCGCCCGAGGCGAACTACTTCATCGCCAAGGCCATGAACTCGACGACCGAGGCGTGCCCGAGCGACGACTACGCCGAGTACACCGAGTCCGGCCGGCGCAGCTCGTCGCTGAAGCTCTGCCTCGTGGAGAAGCTCGAAGAGGGCAAGTGCTACGAGGAAGAGCTCGTCAAGATGAACATGGAGGGCATGAAGGTCGTCGACTGCTCGAAGGGCAACAACGAGTTCGCCGTCCAGAAGGTCCTGAAGATCGAGAAGGTCGTCAAGGCGGCCACCGCGGACTGCGGTGAGGCCACTGCGATTTCGTACACCGAGCCCTCACCGGGCATCACGTACTGCGTGACCGCGCTCGGCGGGCAGTGATCGAACGACAAATTGGCGGGCCGGTGACCGGCCCGCCAATTCTCATGCTCGAAAGCAACTAATTCGTCGTGCCTGGCGGCAAAAGCTGCTGCACGTCCAAACGCCCGGACAGCACGTCCTCGGTGTCCATCATGTCGGCGACGCGCTGGAGCCGGATCGGGTTCAGCGACAGCGGGAACGTGCCCACGGACACGAGTGCCGCGGTCGGCTGGTCGACGTCGGCGTAGCTGGTCAGCGAGTCCTGCACGCCGAGCTTGTTGGCCTGCGCGCGCTGCTGCGCCTCGCGCAGCACGTCCCGGAACACCTTCATCGTCTTCGGGTTCGCCTCGGCGAACTTCTTCGACGACGCGTACCCGGACATCGGGAAGTCCAGTGTCGGGCCGCGGGCGGTGTCGGTGAGGATCTTCGCGCCGATCTTGCGTTGCGCCTTCGTGATGAAGGGCTCGATCATGAACGCCGCGTCGACCTGTCCGGCCGTGAGCGCCGCCTCCATGTCCGCGAACGCCATCGGCCTGAACTTGATCTTCTGCTTCTCGACCGCGGCGGTGTCCAGCACGGCACGCGTGGTCAGCGCGCCGATGTCGGTCTCGCTGTTCACCGCGATGGTCGGAGCGGTCTTCTTGCCGGGGTCGTCGTAGTCCGACGACGCGGACGTGACCAGCGCCATCGAGTTCGGACCGGCCTGGTAGGCCTCACCCTGCAACTGCAGTTCGGTGCCCTCGGCGACCGCGCGGAAGAGGCTGACGTGCGTCGCCCACGTGAGGTCGAGCGTGGTGTCCAGCTGCTTGATGGCCTCTGCCTCGTTGGGCTGAGGGACCAGGTTGACCTGCAGACCGGCCTTCTCGAACAGCTTTTCGGTCAGCGCGATCCGCAACGGGGCGACGTCGACGACCGGCAGCACGCCGATGCGGATGACGTTGCGCTCGACGTCCGCGTTGCCGCCGTTCGACGAACTTCCGAACAGGCCGCAGCTCGCGGTCAGAGCACACGTGATGAGCACTGCAGCAAGCCGCAGAGCTTTGGCTCGGGTAGCCATGGCACCTCTCGCCGGTAGGCCTTGAGTAGCATCGATTTGATCAGTGAGTGTCGTTACAGACCTGGTCCTCCGCAGCCCCAACTGGGCGTTCGGACGGAGGTGAGGCATGCCGACAACCGGGGATGTTAACCACCTGAACGTATGAAACGACACCCCATCTCGATACGGTGAGTGCTTCTGGAGACTTCCCCCGAGTAGGGGGTGACCATTACCCTTCCGGCTCGGGTGGCACTGGTCGTAGTAGACCGACGTGTCTTCAGACGGGGTAGGGCGCCTCACCGGGCGAACAACCTCTGTGCTGCAATTCGGCCCGTTTGACGAGTCCATGCTCGGTCCTGGGGAGAGACCGGGACACTGCTGCTGGAAGAGGAAGCCCAGAGTGGCCCGACGTGAGAGAGGTCCCAGCCAGTTTGGCGTGGGTGACACCACACGCTCCGAAAGGCCCGAATCGGGTGACGGACTGGCTGCGCTGGGTAACGGACCGATGAACGTGACACCGGACTCGGTGACGCACGAAGTCGGTGCCGCACCCGGTCCAGGATCTAACCGATCCGCGGGATGGCGCCTGCGCAACTGGCGGCTGCGCACGAAGCTGCTCGCCGTTCTGCTCATCCCGACCGTCTGTGCGCTCGCCCTGGGTGGTCTGCGTGTGCGCAGCGACCTCCAGGCCGCGACGGAGTTCAACAACCTCGCGAACCAGATCCGCCTCGAGACCGCGGTCGCGGACCTGGTGCAGCAGCTGCAGCGCGAACGCGACCTGTCGGTCAGCTACGTCGCGTCGAACAAGAAGGTCGACAGGGTCGTCCTGGAGCGCCAGCTGCGCCGCGTGAACGACACCAGCGAGGCGTTCAGCAACAGGATCGCCGAGCTCAGCTCCGACCTGAACCCGGCTGCCGTCGAGCGGTTCCAGGTCGCGTTCAACCAGCTCAACCGCCTGAACAGCCTCCGCAACTCGGTGCGGGACACGCAGTACCCCGCCGAGGCCGTCCAGCGCACCTACTCGGAGTCGATCGAGACGCTCATCAGCCTCGGTGAGCAGACGATCTCCGAGATCAACGACCCGGAACTGGTGCGACTGCACCTGACCACGAACGCCATCGCGCGCATCAAGGAGCAGGAGTCGCTCAAGCGGGCGATCCTCCTGGACGTCTTCCAGCGCAAGGCGTTCACGCCGTCCCAGCTGCGGTCCCTGCAGGCAGCGGACGCCGAGCTCGAAGCGGCCCGCAACGACTTCCGCAAGTCCGCGACGCCCGACCAGGCCAAGATCTACGACGACACCGTCACCGGCCTGATCGTCGACAACGCGAACGACATGCAGGAATCGGCGATCAACCAGCAGACGGGCGCGAAGGACTTCACGCAGGTCACGCCCGAGAAGTGGGACATCGCCGCCACGCTGACGGTCAACCTGACGCGTGACGTCGAGAACCTGCTGGTCGAGCAGCTGCAGAACAAGACCGACGAGCTGGCCGGCGACACCCGCACCAGGGCGTACGTCGAGTCCGGCATCGTGCTCGCGATCCTCGCGCTCGCGTTGCTGATGGCGCTGTTCGTCGCCCGCTCGATCCTCAACCCGCTGCGCACGCTGCGCCGCACCGCTCTCGACGTCGCCGACCACGGTCTTCCGGACGCGGTCGAGCGGATCCTCGCCGACGCCAACCCGGAGGACGCGGCCAAGACCGCCGTCGAGCCGGTGCCGGTGCACACGCGGGAAGAGATCGGTCAGGTGGCGCGCGCGTTCGACGCGGTGCACGGTGAAGCGGTGCGACTGGCCGCCCAGCAGGCCCTCCTGCGTGACAACGTCAACGCGATGTTCGTCAACCTGTCCCGCAGGTCGCAGGCCCTGGTGGAACGCCAGCTGAACCTGATCGACCGGCTGGAGCAGGACGAGCAGGACCCGGACCAGCTGGCCTCGCTGTTCGAGCTGGACCACCTCGCGACCCGCATGCGCCGCAACTCGGAGAACCTGCTGGTCCTCTCGGGTACGGACCTCTCGCGGCGCCTGACCCGGCCCGTCCCGGCCGCCGAGGTTCTCGGCGCCGCGGTCTCCGAGGTCGAGCAGTACGCCCGCGTGCAGGTCGGCCAGACCCCGGACCTCACGGTCCAGGGTCGCGCGGTCAACGACCTCGTGCACCTCATCGCCGAGCTGCTGGACAACGCCACGGCGTTCTCCGACCCGGTCACCAAGGTCACCGTTCGCACGGCGAAGACCCGCAAGGGCGAGCTGGCGATCGAGATCCAGGACCGCGGCGTGGGCATGGGCGACCAGGAGATCATCGACGCCAACGACCGGCTGGCAGACCCGCCGGACGTCGACGTCGCCGTCTCCCGCCGAATGGGCCTGTACGTGGTCGCGCGGCTCGCCAAGCGCCACGACATCAAGGTCCGCCTGCGCGGCAACGAGGACATCGAAGGCGGCACGACGGCGCTGGTGATCGTGCCGGAGACGCTCATCGCGATCCCCGGCCAGGCACCGATCTCGACCCCGCCGTCGGGCTCCGGTTCGCTCGCTTCCGCGTTCGGCATGTCGCAGCCGGCGCTCGCGCCGGCCCCGACCCCCGCCGAGCACACGACGGAGATCGGCACCACCGCGAACAGGGCCAGCGGCATCGCCGGTGCCTTCGGCGGTGCGACCGGAATCACGCCGCGGATCGACGAGTCGAGCCCGAGCATCCCGGTCAGCTTCGTCCCGAGCGGCCTCACCGACACCGGTGCCGGCGCGACGGCGGTCCCCGTCTACAGCGAACCGCCGATCGAGGACGTGACACCGTCCGAGAGGTGGCGTCGCGACCAGCTGGCCGCGGTGGAACCGGAGGGTTCGTTCGGCGAGCCCACGCTCTTCACGGCCTACGAGGACCGCAACGAGGAAGCCGGCGAGATCTCCTTCGAGCCCGGCTACGAGACCACGCAGTTCGTGCCGATCTCGCCGATCGACGACGAGCGTTCGCCGTCCAACGGCGTTTCGCGCGCCTCGGCCGACGAGGGCCTCCTCGATCTGGGGATGGCACACCGCAACGGGACCTCGGAAGCCTCGCGCAAGCAGATCGAGCACGACCTGGACGCCCCGACGGAACGCCTGCCGATCTACGAGGCGGTCCTGTCGCAGTGGTTCCAGGCCGTGGGCAGTGAGACCTCCGCTTCGGCGGCCCAGCCGGTCCGTGCGGCCGCTGAGGGCGACGCACCGGCGGACACCAACGGACACGTCGAGTCGAGGCTCGGCGGGACCGACAAGGGGTCGGTCGAGTACATCGACGAGCCGCCGACGGTCCCGCCGCTCTCGGACGGGCCCGAACCGGAGCTGCCGACCCGATCCCGCAAGCCTGTTCCGGCGGTGGCACCCACCACCACGTCGGCCGCTGGTCTTCCGGTGCGCACGCCGCGCTCGAAGGTCCAGCCGGCGGTCGAGGAAGTACCCGCACCCGCCGAGCAGGAGCGAGTTGTGGAACCCGAGCCCGTTGTGGAGGAGACTCCAGCGGCGGCAGCTACTTCCGAGTCGGCCTGGCAATCGCCGGCCGATGAGGGATGGCACGCGGCTCAGGCGTTGTTGAACAAGACGCCGGAGACGAAGACCACGGCAGGACTGCCGAAACGGACACCCAAGGCTCAGCTCGTGCCAGGATCTGCTGCACCCAAGCCGCAGTCCCTGACATCGACAGCGCAGCGCCCGCCGCTGCCGCCCCGTACCGCTGACGCGGTGCGCGGACGGATGTCGAGCCTGCAGAGTGGTGTCAAGCGAGGCCGGCACGCATTGATCGAGGCATACGCTGGTGACCAATCGAGCCGGCAGAACGAGGAGCAGGAGTGACGACCGCAGCGCAGCCAGGCAGCTTTGGTTGGCTTATCACCGACTTCGTGCGGAGGGTGCCCGGTGTGGCACATTCCGTTGTGGTGTCCGCGGACGGGCTGTTGCTCGCGGGATCCCAGGGCTTGCCCCGGGACCGTGCAGAGCAGCTCTCCGCGGTCGCGTCCGGACTGGTCAGCCTCACCCAGGGTGCTGCCCGCTGCTTCGAGGCAGGCGGGGTGAACCAGACGGTCGTCGAGATGGAGCGGGGTTACCTGTTCCTCATGTCGATCAGTGACGGTTCTTGCCTTGCCGTCCTGGCGGCACCCAACTGCGACATCGGCCTCGTGGCCTACGAGATGACGCTGTTGGTGGAGAGAGTCGGTCAACAACTCACCCCTGAGCTGCGCGCGCAGCTTCAGGGTGTAGTCCGTCGCTAGACCTCATCTGAAGTTCAGGGGTGAGAACAAATGGCTGGTAGATCTGGCGCTAGAGGCCGAGGCTTCGGTAGGAACTTCAACTACCAGGAGTGGGCTTCTGGTGGGTTCCAGTTCGAAGAGCCTGACGCTATACCCCAAGAACCAGAGGAAGCCGAGGACGCACCCCACGATGAGCGGGTTACAGGGCAAGGGCTAGGCGATATGTCTCAGCGTGAGGTGGACGACTCGTCGTCGTATCCGTACGACGACGTGCCGAACCGATTCGACATAGACGGGTACGGCTCCGGGCTGTTCGGTGGCCCCGGAGCGGACCTCTTCGGCCAGCACGAGATGCCGGATGCCGTACCGGAGCAACTGCCGTACACAACCGGTTCGCATCCGGTGTACAGCACCGGCGGGCAACCGGCGTACAGCACCGGTGCGCAGCCTCAACTGCGTCCGGAGGAGAATGTTTCCGCGGACTCGGGTTCACTGGTGCGGCCCTACACCCGCACCGGTGGACGCACACGACCTGATTACGACCTTGCTATCGAGGCGCTGATCTCGACCAGCGAAAAGGGCCTCGAACGGGATGCCGCAGTTCTTCCCGAGCACAGGTCGATCTGCGGGTTGTGTGTGGACACGCGGTCGGTGGCCGAGGTCGCGGCACTCCTACGCTTGCCACTTGGCGTCGTGCGGGTGCTGATCGGCGACATGGCAAGCATGGGTTTGGTTTTGATTCACCAGGGCGGTCTGGTCGTGGGGGACCGGCCTTCCATGGAATTCCTGGAGAGGGTGCTCAGTGGGCTTCGCAAGCTCTAGTCCCCAGGGCGCCGAGGGCGCACGGAAGCCGACGACGTCTGCCAAGATCGTGGTGGCGGGTGGCTTCGGTGTGGGCAAAACGACGTTCGTCGGCTCGGTGTCCGAGATCGTCCCGTTGACCACCGAGGCGGTGATGACCGAGGCCAGCGCGGGGGTGGACGACCTCTCCGCCACGCCCAACAAGGTCACCACGACCGTCGCGATGGACTTCGGCCGCGTGTCGCTCGACAGCGACCTGATCCTGTACCTCTTCGGTACACCGGGTCAGCACCGGTTCTGGTTCATGTGGGACGACCTCGTACGCGGTGCCATCGGTGCCATCGTGCTGGTCGACACCCGCCGCCTGGCCGACGCGTTCGCCTCGATCGACTTCTTCGACGACCGGCAGCTGCCGTACGTCGTCGGCGTCAACTGCTTCGACGGCCTACTGCACCACAGGCTGGAGGACGTGCGTGAAGCGCTGACGATCGACGAGTCGGTGCCGATCGTGACGTGCGACGCGCGCAACCGGCAGTCGACCAAGCAGACGCTCATCACGCTGGTCGAGCACGCCATGCGCCAGTGGATGTCCGTCCGCGCGGGCTGATCTCCTCCCGCTGGGGACAACTGCAAACATGAACGAGGCGAGCGCCACCTTCGGGTGCGGCGCTCGCCTCGTCGTTGCGGTCTGACTCAGCCTGTTCGAGGTGGGTCCAAGCAGTCGTCCTTTCGCCGTTGGTCGCTGTTAGCCGATGGTCAGGCCGACGCCGACGAAGGCGTCCACGGAGACGTCGCCGCTGCCGAGGTCGACGCTGGCGTCAGCGCCCACCGCGGCACCGGCGTCGACGGTCACCAGGCTGGTGTCCACGCCGACATCGGCTCCGATTCCGAGGCCGGCGTCGACCGCGATGCCCGGACCGACGTGCACGCCTGCTCCGGCATGCGCGTCGATCACCGCTGCCGCGTGCGGGCCCACGTTCACCCAGATCCCGCCGACGTGGATGGCGTTCGCCTTGTCCTCGACGACGGTCTCGGTGGCCACGGCGGGGGTGACCGCGGGAGCCACTGCGGGTTCGACGGCCGGCTCGACAGCGGTCTCGACGACAGCGGGGGCGCGGTCGTCCGCGGCGCTCACGTCGGCAGCGACTTCAGCGTCAGCTACCACCGCGGCGTCCACGTCCGCGTCCACAGCCGCGTCGAGGTCGATGTGGAGATCCGATTCGAAGGCGGCGCCGACGTCCACGCCGGCGCTGACGCCCGCGTCGACCTGGGCCGCGAGCCCAAGAGCGACCTGAATGCCACCGTTGGTCATCACGCTGATGCCGGGACCGGTGTCGAGCGCGACATGGGCCCCGGCGGCGACGTCGAGCATGTCGACGTTGCCGCTCACCCCCACCGTCGCGTTGACGTGGTTGTCCTGCAGCAGGACGAGGATCGGGTCGGCGTTCGCGGTGCCCGTCGAGAACGGCAGGGCGAACGCCAGGGTCGTGACGGTGGCGGCGGCTCTCAAAGCCCACCGGGAGCTGGCCATGTGCGCAGGACCTCCTCGGGTCGATGCGGACGTCTCTCGGGAACGTCCACGTCAATCGACGCTAGGTCGCACACCAGCCACGCAAGGGTGGTCCGGGTTTCCTACCGGGGGATGACCGACCGTCAGTCCTCGTCCACCAATGCGGCGGACGTGACGCGATGAAGAGGGAACCTCAGCACCTCTCCGTAGCTGTGGTCGTAGCCCTCCAGCACGCCACCCCCGACGACGTGCGGCTCGATCACGCGCTGTGCCGCCGTGCCGTGGGAGTCGACGAACCCGACGAGCACCCTGCGCCGCGCCCGTGCGGCCTGCTGGAGCAACGACAGGGTGGCCGACGGACCGGCGCCGAGATGACCGGGAACGGCGACGCGTTCACCCCGTGGTGTCGCGGCGGCACGATCACCGGCCCGGACCAGCCGGACGAGTTCACCCAACCGCTCGTCGGCGGGCACGGCGGGTGACACCGGTTTGCGGGCGGTGCGCTGCCTCGGAGTGGTCCGGCGACCACCCGGCCGCAGGTCGAGGACCTGGCCGTCCGGGCCTTCCGCGGCCGGGGCGAACCCGGCCGAGCGCAGCCCGTCCAGCACGTCCGCCAGCGGCAACGGGCTGACGAGCACGGTCGGCGCGATCCGGCGCAGCTCCAGCCGTCCGGCCTCCGGGTGCGCGAGGACCTCGCTGATCAGCACCGAGTCGTCGCAGCGCAGGAACGAGCCCGCCGCCCCGCCGCGCAGCCTGCCGTGGCGGCGGGCGGCATCGTCGATCAGGTAGGTCAGCGACTGCGGGACGGGCGTGCGCGAGCGGGTCTTGAAGAGTTCCTGCAGCTCGTCGGCGGTGCGGCCGGAGTCGAGCGCCCGGCGGACGGTGGCCTCGCTGATCCGGTAGACCGTGGCGCTGCCGGCGGACTCGACGTTCGCGACCAGCGCCAGCTCGTCGGCGAGCTCCGGTTCGAGCCGGCCGGGGGCGACGACGGTGAGGTCGGCCTGCACCAGCACGTGGTCGAGCGGCGCGGGCAGGGCGTCGCCGAGGGCCTTGGCGGCGTGGCCGGGGCCCTCGTCGAGCAGCACGCGGCCCGCGCTGGTGATCGCGCCGAGGGCGAGCACGCCGACCGCGGTGCCCTCCTCGACGGTCCAGCGCACCAGTTCGTCGCGCTGGCGCCCGCCCCGGCGCGGTGCGCGCCAGCTGAGCAGGGAGGCCAGGTCGGCGGGGTTCGTGATCGCGGTGCCCTTGGGGAACGCGCCGATCGCCTCCAGGACCCACCGGCGGTCGCGCGGGGCCTGGGCGCGGCGGATCTCGTCCGCGAGCGGGTTGAAGAGCTTGTCCTTCTCGTCGCGGCGGCCGACCAGCGCGGGCAGCCGCGGCAGGTCCAGCCAGGCGTGCGCGAGCGTGGCCCAGCGGACCTCGGTGGTCGCGGCGAGCCAGACGTCGGCCTTGGTCGTCGGCATCCACTCCGGTTCGGCGGCCTCGGTGTTCGCCGCCAGGTCCGCGCCGACCACGAGTTCGATCAGCAGGGCCGCGCGGCGTTCGTCGACGTCGAGGTCCTTGGCGACCTTGCGCAGTTCGCGGACTCCCAGGCCGCCCGTCCGCAGCACCGGCGCCGGCTCGGCCGACCAGCTCGCGATCAGGTTCTCGACGTGCCGGACGAGTTCCAGCGCCTCGCCGCCGCCCGTGCCGTCGACGCTGGACTGCTGGAACGTGGTGGTCTTCGGCTTCGGCTCGGTGACCTGGATGGGGCCGAGCGGGCGTTCGCCGCGCAGTTCGAGAGCGATCTCGCGCGGCAGCTCGACGGTGCCGGGGTCGCGGCGCAGCAGCAGGCCGCGCGCGAGCAGCCGTTGCACCGGTGTGTCGGCCTTGTCGAGCGGCACGACCCGGGAGGCGTCCTTCGTGTCGCCGATGGGCGGTCCGGCGGCGAGCTTCTGCAGGACGCGCTGCTCGCCCTCGGTGATGCCGTGGAGGTCGTACGTCTGGCCGGTCCTGCGGCCCAGCCCGCCGGGGTAGGAGCCGAACGCCTCCCGCGTGACGGGAGGGACCGACAGCGCGTCGTCGTCGCCCCAGGCGAGCGCGAGGGACCTGAGCCTGCCGACGGCCTGCTTGAGCGGCCGGGGCTTCACGTCCGGCCCGAGGATCTCGCCGAGTGTGGGCAACGCCACGGGCTCGGCGTCCGCACCCTGCACGACCAGGGCTTCGAGCACGGCCAGCGTGAACGTGTCGAGGTCCTCGCAGGCGCGCGCGATCGACGCCCTGGTGCCGACCCGTGTCGCGAGCACGGACATATCGGCAGGTGGGGGCGTTGCCAGGTCAGGCCGCGCGCGCAGCAGCGCGACGAGAGCAGCGTCGTCCTGGGCGCGCAGCCAGTCGGCGAGAGTGGTGCCGGACATTCTCACCACGGTATATGGGCCGCTGGAGATCGCGTCGTCCTCTGTCACACTTGTCGCGTCATCTGGCACCACCGAGGAGGAGAACGTGGCGAAAGGACGCCCTGGACGGGTCGACCCGCACTGGCCGGAGGGTCCCGACGGCGGCCACCCCGTCACCGAACTGACCAGTGACGTGCAGGGTGCGCTGTCCCCGTTCGGCACGGTGACGTTCCCGCTGCCGGTGGAGAGCCTCCCGTACACGCACCCGGTGACCGAGATCAACAAATCCTGATCGGTCCTCATCGGACTGTCAGGGCGGTCTTAAGACTGCCGAGTCGCGTGCGTACCGCAATGGGCCCGGGGATAGGCTCACTTCCCGCTTGAGCTGTACTTCGTGGGAGGACGACGATGCCGGTCCCCGGCCCTGGTTACTCGATCACCGTTCGTCTGGAGGCGCCGCCGTCAGCGAGCGCCGCGGGTGACCTCACCTCGGCCGTCGGCCGCGCCGGCGGTGTGATCACGGCGTTCGACGTCGTCGAGTCGCACAACGACCGCGTCGTCATCGACCTCACGTGCAACGCGCTTTCCGCGAACCACGCCAAGGACATCACCGACACACTGGAGACGTTGCCCGGCATCGTCGTGCGCAAGGTGTCGGACCGCACGTTCCTCGTGCACCTCGGCGGCAAGATCGAGATCGCGTCCAAGGTGCCGCTGCGCAACCGTGACGACCTTTCGCGCGCCTACACGCCGGGTGTCGCCCGTGTGTGTGAGGCGATCGCCAAGAACCCGGACGACGCGCGCCGCCTGACCATCAAGCGCAACACCGTCGCGGTGGTGACCGACGGGTCCGCGGTGCTGGGCCTCGGCAACCTCGGCCCCGCCGCCGCCCTGCCCGTGATGGAGGGCAAGGCCGCGCTGTTCAAGAAGTTCGCCGGCGTCGACGCCTGGCCGGTCTGCCTGGACACCCAGGACACCGAGGAGATCATCCGCGCGGTCGAGCTCATCGCTCCCGTGTACGGCGGCATCAACCTCGAGGACATCTCCGCGCCGCGCTGCTTCGAGATCGAGGCCCGCCTGCGCGAGAAGCTCGACATCCCGGTGTTCCACGACGACCAGCACGGCACGGCCATCGTCGTCGTCGCCGCGTTGCGCAACGCTCTGCGGGTCGTGAAGAAGGACATCAAGAACTGCCGCATCACGGTCTGCGGTGTCGGCGCGGCCGGTTCCGCGATCATCCGCCTGCTGCAGGCCCAGGAACCCGGCGACATCATCGCCGTGGACGTCGACGGCATCGTGCACCGCGACCGTCCCGGCCTGGACTCGAACCTGAAGTCCATCGCCGCGACCACGAACAAGGGCAACGAGTCCGGTCGCCTGCACGACGCGCTGGTCGGCTCCGACGTGTTCATCGGCGTCTCGGCCCCCAACCTGTTCGGTGCGGACCAGGTCGCGACCATGGCCAAGGACGCCATCGTGTTCGCGCTGGCCAACCCGGACCCGGAGATCGACCCGATGGAGGCCCAGCAGCACGCCGCCGTCGTCGCGACCGGCCGTTCGGACTTCCCGAACCAGATCAACAACGTGCTGGCGTTCCCCGGCGTCTTCCGCGGCCTGCTGGACGCGCACGCCCGGACCATCACCGACGCGATGCTGCTGGCCGCCGCGCAGGCCATCGCCGACGTGGTGGACGGCGACCGCCTGAACGCGTCGTTCATCGTTCCGTCGGTCTTCGACAGCACCGTTGCTCCGGCCGTGGCCGAAGCGGTGCGCAAGGCCGCGACTTCCTAGGGACTAGGACACCAGTACAGGCCAGAGCCGTAAAGACCTCAAGCGGGCGAAAAGCGTGCCCGCTTGAGGTCTTTACGCACCGGCTGTAGTTCGCGGGCAGGCATACGATCGCCGTATGACCAAGCAGTTCACCCACCTGGACTCCCACGGCGCGGCCCGGATGGTCGACGTCTCCGGCAAGGAGCAGACCACCCGGACCGCCGTGGCGACCGGGATCCTGCACACGACCGCCGAGGTGGTGGAGTTGCTGGGCGCCGACGGCCTGCCCAAGGGCGACGCCCTGGCCACGGCCCGGATCGCCGGCATCATGGCCGCGAAGCGCACCTGGGAACTCGTGCCCCTGTGCCACCCCATCTCGTTGTCGTCGGTGGTGGTGGATCTGGCTCTCGCGGACTCCGCTGTGCTGATCACGGCAACCGTCCGCACCACCGACCGCACCGGTGTCGAGATGGAGGCTCTGACCGCGGTCTCCGTGGCGGGCCTGACCCTGCACGACATGGTGAAGTCGGTCGACCCCGCCGCGTCGTTGGACGCGGTGCGGGTGGAGCGCAAGGAAGGCGGCAAGTCCGGCCTGTGGGAACGCCCGTGAAGGCAGTGGTGATCACGGCCTCCAACCGTGCCGCCGCCGGGGTCTACGCCGATCGCAGCGGGCCGTTGATCGTGGAATGGCTTGAGGGGCGTGGCTTTTCGGTTTCCGCGCCGGTCGTCGTGCCGGACGGGGAGCCGGTACGTGAGGCCCTGGTCGATGCTGTCGGCGCTGGGGCCGATCTTGTGCTGACCACCGGTGGTACCGGGATCAACCCGACTGACCGGACTCCGGAAGCCACCCGTGCCGTTCTGGACTACGAGGTGCCTGGGCTGGCCGATGTGATTCGGATGTCCGGGTGGCCGCGTGTGCCTGGGTCCGTGTTGTCGCGTGGGGTGGCCGGGGTGGCTGGGCGGACGTTGGTCGTGAACCTGCCCGGGTCTACCGGAGGCGTTCGGGACGGGCTGGACGTGTTGGCTTCGGTCGTCGAGCATGCGCTTGACCAACTGCGTGGAGGTGACCATCGATGAGCGTGGTGCTGCGGGCCGTTGTGACCGAGGAGCCGTTGTCGGTTGAGGAGCATGCCGCGCTTGTCGGGTCTGACCGGGCCGGTGCTGTGGTCACCTTTTCTGGCGTTGTGCGGGATCACGACGGTGGGCGGTCGGTGCTGGAGTTGGAGTACCACTCGCATCCGTCCGCTTCGGATGTGGTGGCTGAGGTTGTTTCTTCCTTGGCTGAGAAGTACTCCGGGGTGCATGGGATTGCTGTTTCGCACCGGGTTGGGCCGTTGAAGATCGGCGATGTTGCCCTTGCGTGTGCGGTGGCCGCTGAGCATCGGGGGGAAGCGTTTTCCCTTTGTGCTGACCTGGTGGATGAGGTCAAGGCTCGGTTGCCTGTGTGGAAGCGGCAGGTTTTTCCTGGGGGCGAGGACGAGTGGGTCAACTGCCCCTGAGGTTGGGGGTGCGAGTTGCGTGCGTTGGTCGCGTTCCAGCGGGGTTGGTCGCGTTCCGTGCGGGTGGTCGCCTTGCGAGGGTGGTCTTGCGGGTCGTGACGAAGTGCGGGGTTGCGATTGGGGCTTGACCTTGAGCCTCTAGCTGGGCGCGTAGACGGCCTCAAAGCCGGGGTTCACAGAGCCCCGGCCGTGCCCAGACAGGGTGGCACCCAGCCCCTCAAGGTCAAGCCCCAATCGCCGTGAGCGGGGTGCACCGCCACCCAGGCGGCAGAGGTTCACACGGCTCGCTTCGCATCGCCACGCCAGGCCTCGTACGTGGTTGCTTTCGAGGGCGGGTGCCTGGTGGCACCGCGCGGGTCGTTTTGCGTTGGCGGGCCTCGGCCGTGCGGGTTGGCTTGCGTTGGCTCGTCGCGTTCCAGCGGAAGGGGCGCCTTGCGTGCGCTGGTTGCGTTCCAGCGGAGGGTTGGCTCGTCGCGTTCCAGCGGAGGGGGCGCCCTGGGTGCGCTGGTCGCGTTCCAGCGGGGGTGGGCGGCTGCCTTGCTCGGCGCAGCCCCTGCCCAGGCCTGTCCGTTCGGCGCCGTGGTGCGGAGACGCAGGCAGGGACCTCACCGTCGGGGGGTAACGGTGAGATCCCTGGTCCTGTGTCAGCCCACGTCAGAGGGGCTGGCGTTCGTGCGGCCTGTCAGATCCGAGGTGAATCGGTCCGGGTCTTGGAAGACTCAGATCAGGATCTTGTGGCCCGGGAAGATCAGGTCGGGGTTCGTGAGGAAGTCCTTGTTCTTCTCCACGATGGCCTGGTAGCCGCCGGTGACCTTGTTGGCCTCGGCGATCTTCGACAGGGTGTCGCCCGCCTTGATCTCGTAGTTGCCGTTCGGGTTCGTCTTCGAGCCCGCGAGCGTCACGACCGGGGCCTGCTGCACCGGTGCGGACTGGCGCTGCTGCGGCTGCGCCTTGCGCTGCTGCTGCGGGACAGCCTTGGCAGCGGGGGCCGGGGCCGAGTTGGCGCCCAGCTTGCGGCTGCAGGCGGGCCAGGCGTTGCTGACGCCCTGGCCGACGGCCACGCGCTCGGCGACAGCGATCTGCTGTTCGCGGGAGGCGTTGGCCGGGTTGCCCTGGCCGCCGTAGGCGTTCCAGGTCTGCTGGGTGAACTGCAGGCCGCCGTAGTAGCCGTTGCCCGTGTTGGCGCCCCAGTTACCACTTGCCTCGCACTGCGCGAGAGCGTCCCAGTTCACGGGGGCGGCGTTGGCGGTGCCAACGGCCAGGCCCAGAGGGGCGCCGGCGATGATGCCGACAGCCGCGACCTTGGCGATAGTGCGAGCGGCGGAACTCTGCTTGCCCTGCTTGCCTCGGTTGAAAGCCATGTGCCTCTCGGTCCACCGCACCTGCTGCCAGGAACTCGGGTTCGGGGCCCGGTACGTTCCTGCGTCCCAGTCCGGCGGTTTCTCTCGCTCGGGGTTGTTCCGGAGCACCCTCGGACTGGGTTCGGTGCTGGTGCTCCGGTAGTGCTCGTGGCCGGTTCGGGGCCAGCCGAGGAGCGACCGTACGTAACCAACGGCAGCCCGACCAAATGTTTGCGGCTGTGACGCGCATCACAGTAACAGTTTGGCGTGTTGTGCAAAGCCTACAAAAATGCAGGTCAGAGGTGTCGTTATCGGTCCGTTTCCATTCTGAGATCGGGCGAAAACTATTACGGAAAGTGAGGCGTGGCTCACGCGAACTGGGCCATCGGAGGCGGGGACCGGTCCCCTGAAAGTGATGCCACGCCGACCTCAGGACCGAGCCGTTTCCGCGTCCGAAACGCCCTCGCGTGTTGATCATCGCCCTGGTGCTGCTGCCGTCGGCGGCGCTCTTCTTCGCCATGACTGCGACGGGCGGCAGCGGGCTCCACTCGCGTCACGTCGGCGACGAGAGAGTGGGGGCAGGCCGCGAGCTACGGCCTGATCGCCATCGCCTTCTTCGTGATGGGTGTGGTCCTGGTCTTCCACGCCTCGTCGAACACGTACTACTGGCACGCCAAGAGCCGGTGGAGACAAAGTGGGAGTCAGTTGCCGGAGTCCAAGGCGGTGCTCGCGCCGGCCGAGGCGACCGGCGACCCCGTCCTCGTCAACGAGGCGCTGGCGAAGGAGCAGGAGCAGGAGCAGGGGCGCGGTGGTGGCCCGCGCCGAGGCGTTGCCGGCCGGTCAGCCGCCCGCGAACGGCGGCAGCACGTCCAGCTGAGAGCCTGCCGGCACGCGCACCGACGTGTCGCGGACCGCGACGCCGTCCAGCAGGAAGCTCGACGCGGCGAGGACCTTGCCGAGCTTGTCGCCGTGCCGTTCGCCGATGGTGCTGACCACCAGGGCCACGGTGGGCTCGGAGGCGTCGAGCAGCAGGTCCTCGTCGGCCACTCCGGCCGCGGCGCGGGCGCCCGCGAAATAGCGGATCTTCACGGCCGTCACTGTCATCCTCCGATGGCGCTCATGGGGCGGTCCGGCTGTGAGAAGCCCGCGTCGTTGATGCCGTGACCGGCCGCCTTGGCCCACATCGTGGCACGCCAGGCGTCGGCGATCGCGGAGTCGGGGGAGCCGTCGCGCAGCAGGGCGCGCAGGTCGGTCTCGCCCTGGCTGAACAGGCAGTTGCGGATCTGGCCGTCCGAGGTGAGCCGGGTGCGGTCGCAGGCGGCGCAGAACGGCCTGGTCACCGAGGCGATCACGCCGACGACCGCGGGGCCGCCGTCGACCAGCCAGCGTTCGGCCGGAGCACCGCCGCGCGGGATCTCCTCCGGCGTCAGCGTGTAGGCGGACGAGAGCATCGTGAGGATCTCATCGGCCGTGACCATGTTCGTGCGCGTCCAGCCGTGCTGCGGGTCGAGCGGCATCTGCTCGATGAACCGCAGCTGGTAGCCGTTCTCGACGCAGAACCGCAGCAGCGGGACGGCCTCGTCCTCGTTCATGCCGCGCATCAGCACGGAGTTGACCTTCACCGGCTCCAGCCCGGCCTCGCGGGCGGCGTCGAGGCCGTCCAGCACGTCCGTGATGCGGTCGCGCCTGGTCAGCGTCGCGAACCGGTCGGGGTCGAGGGTGTCGAGCGAGACGTTGATCCGGTTCAGGCCGGCGTCCTTGAGCGACTGGGCCCTGCGCTTGAGGCCGATGCCGTTCGAGGTCATGGACATGCGCGGACGGGGTTCCAGCGCGGCCGTGGCGGCGATGACCTGCTCCAGGCCGCGCCGCAGCAACGGCTCGCCGCCGGTGAACCTGATGTCCGTGACACCCAGGTCGACGACCGCGATGCGCATGAGCCGGATCAGCTCGTCGTCGGTGAGCAGCTCGTCCTTCTGCAGCCAGTCGAGGCCCTCGGCGGGCATGCAGTAGGTGCAACGCAGGTTGCAGCGGTCGGTCAGCGAGACCCGGAGGTCCTTCGCGACCCGGCCGAACCTGTCGACGAGCAGCGGCGAGTCCGGACGCGCGGACACGTCAGGGGTGCCGCGCACGATGGGTAGTCCCAAGTCCACTGCTGTCACCTTAATTAGCTTAATGAACAACCCGCTGTAGGTGACTCCACAAACGAGGTTTCTCACGCTCTGCCCGTTTGGAGCACTCTGACAACCAATTGTCTTAGCGGCTAAGATGTTCAACATGGAACCTGAAGTGCTCGAGAGGTTCACCTGGTACATGCGTGAGCAGAGCGCGCTCACGGTCATGTTCCACACGAAGGTCGCCGCGCGGATGGGCCTGTCCGCGACCGACGAGAAGTGCATCGACCTGGCGATGAGGGCCGAGGGGCCGCTGACGGCGGGACGCCTCGCCGAACTCTCCGGTCTCTCCACCGGCGCCGTCACGGGCGTGATCGACCGCCTCGAACACGCCGGTTTCGTCCGCCGTGTCCGGGATCCGCACGACCGCCGCAAGGTGCTGGTCGAGGTCACGATCGGCGACGTGGAGAAGTTCGGGCAGCTGTTCGAGGAGGCGCGGCAGAGCCTCATCGAGGTGCTCGGCCACTTCGGCGACGATGAACTCCAGGTGATCGAACGTTATCTCCAGCTCCAGATCGCGACGTTCCGCGCCCGCGTGATCGATACTTAGACCCATGTGGCACTACTTGATGGACATGGACGGCGTCCTCGTGCACGAGGAGCACCTGATCCCGGGAGCGGACGAGCTGGTCGCGGAGCTTCGTGCTTCCGACACGCCGTTCCTCGTGCTCACTAACAACTCCATCTACACGCCACGGGACCTCCGCGCGCGTCTGCAACGCACGGGCCTGGACATCCCGGAGAAGTCCATCTGGACGTCCGCGCTGGCCACGGCCAAGTTCCTCGACTCGCAGCGCCCGAACGGCTCGGCGTTCGTCATCGGCGAGGCCGGCCTCACCACCGCGCTGCACGAGATCGGCTACGTGCTGACCGACCGCGACCCGGACTACGTGGTGCTCGGCGAGACCCGCACCTACAGCTTCACCGCGATCACCAAGGCCATCCGCCTGGTCGAGGAGGGCGCGAAGTTCATCGCGACCAACCCCGACGCCACCGGCCCGTCGCGCGAGGGCTCGCTGCCCGCGACCGGCGCCGTGGCGGCGTTGATCGAGCGCGCCACCGGCCGTGAGCCTTATTACGTCGGCAAGCCGAACCCGTTGATGATGCGTTCGGCCCTGCGCGCGCTGGGCTCGCACTCCGAGAACGCGCTGATGATCGGCGACCGGATGGACACCGACGTGCGTTCGGGCCTGGAAGCGGGTCTGTCGACCATCCTCGTGCTCTCCGGCGTCTTCACCGCCGAGAGCGCCGAGATGTTCCCGTACCGGCCGACGCGCGTGCTCAAGTCGATCGCGGAACTCGTCGGTCACTCTCAGGACCCGTTCGGCGACTGGACTGACCACTGACGCGCGAGGGTTCATCACCTATCGTCGCGGAGGTGGACACGGATCGACGCCCTATGTACGTCGTGGGTGACGTGCATGGGCACCTCGCAGAACTGACCAGAGCCCTGCACGTCGCCGAGTTGTGCGACGAGGACGGTCACTGGAGCGGTGGCGAGGCCGAGCTGTGGTTCCTCGGCGACTTCGTGGACCGCGGGCCTGACGGCGTGGGCGTGATCGACCTGGTCATGCGCCTCGGCGAGGAGGCGGCGGAGGCCGGTGGCTCGGTCAGCTCGTTGATCGGCAACCACGAGGTGCTGCTGCTCGGCATGCACCGGTTCGGCGACGAGCAGGTGCCCGACAGCATGGGGCCGCGGTCGTTCGCGCGCAGCTGGCTGCTCAACGGCGGGCTGCGCAGCGACCAGGACCGGCTGACCGACGAGCACGTCGAGTGGCTCACCAACCGGCCCGTGCTGAAGCTGCGCGACGACCACCTGCTGATGCACTCCGACACGGTGGCCTACCTCGAATGGGGGGCCTCGATCGAAGAGGTCAACGAGGCCGTCCGGCACGTGCTCAAGGGCGACGACCTCGTCGACTGGTGGGAGTGCTGGCGCAAGATGACCACCCGGTACGCGTTCCGGGGGCCGCAGGGGCCGGAAATCGCGGACGAGCTGCTCGCGACACTCGGGGGCAGCACGATCGTGCACGGCCACAGCGTCATCGCGGACCAGCTCGGGGTGCCGCCGGACCAGATCGACGGGCCTCTCGTCTACGCCGACGACAAGGTGCTGGCGATCGACGCGGGCCTCTACAGCGGCGGTCCGTGCCTGGTCGTTCCCTTGCCATACGCCGGAGCCTGACTACCGTCTGGTGGATGACCGCCAGCTACTCCTCGGGCACGTCCGCCGCCCCGCTGCTGGGCGACACGATCCACGCGAACCTCGCGGCGACCGTCGCGCGCTTCGGTGACCGTGAGGCACTTGTCGACAAAGCCACAGATCGACGGTGGACGTACGCGGAGCTCGCGCAGGAGGTCTCACGCGCTGCCGCCGGGCTCACGACGCTGGGCGTGCGCAAGGGCGACCGGGTCGGGATCTGGGCGCCGAACTGCGCCGAGTGGGTGTTCGTGCAGTACGCGACGGCCCGGATCGGCGCGATCCTGGTCAACGTCAACCCGGCGTACCGCGTGCACGAGCTGGAGTACGTGCTGAACCAGGCGGGCATCCACACGCTGGTGTCCGCGCGGTCGTTCAAGACGTCCGACTACGCGGCCATGATCGAAGAGGTCCGGCCGCGCTGCGAGGCTCTGCGCAACGTCGTGTTCGTCGACGATCCACAGTGGACCGGCGACGAGATCCCGGACGTCGAGCTGGACCGCGACGACCCGATCAACATCCAGTACACGTCCGGCACCACGGGCTTCCCCAAGGGCGCGACGCTCTCGCACCACAACATCCTCAACAACGGCTACTTCGTCGGCGAGCTGATCAACTACACCGAGGACGACCGCATCTGCGTGGTGCCGCCGTTCTACCACTGCTTCGGCATGGTCATGGGCAACCTCGCCGCGACCAGCCACGGTGCGTGCGTGGTGATCCCGGCACCGGCCTTCGACCCGGCCAAAACCCTTGCGGCCGTTCAGGAAGAGCGTTGCACGAGCCTGTACGGCGTGCCGACGATGTTCATCGCGATGCTGGACCTGATCGACGGCTACGACCTCAGCAGTCTGCGCACCGGCATCATGGCGGGCTCGCCGTGCCCGGTCGAGGTGATGAAGCAGGTCGTCGAGCGGATGGGCATGCGTGAGGTGTCGATCTGCTACGGCATGACCGAGACCTCCCCGGTGTCAACGCAAACGCGCGTGGACGACTCCCTCGACCGTCGCGTTGGGACAGTGGGTCGAGTGGGCCCGCACCTCGAGGTCAAGATCGTGGACCCGGACACGGGCCGCACGGTCCCGCGTGGCGAGCCGGGGGAGCTGTGCACGCGGGGTTACTCCGTCATGCTCGGCTACTGGAACGAGCCGGAGAAGACCGCGGAGGCCGTGGATCCGGCCGGCTGGATGCACACCGGCGACCTCGCGGTGATGGATGACGACGACTACGTGAACATCACCGGCCGCATCAAGGACATGGTCATCCGCGGCGGCGAGAACATCTACCCGCGCGAGATCGAGGAGTTCCTCTACACCCACCCGGACGTGCTCGACGCCCAGGTGATCGGCGTGCCCGACGCCCGGTACGGCGAGGAGCTGATGGCCTGGGTGCGTCTGCGCGACGGCGCAACCGGGCTGACCGCCGAGGCCGTGCGGGAGTTCTGCGCCGGCAAGCTCGCCCACTACAAGATCCCGCGGTACGTGCACGTGGTGGACGAGTTCCCGATGACGGTCACCGGCAAGATCCGCAAGGTGGAGATGCGGTCCAG
Source organism: Lentzea waywayandensis (assembly GCF_900115955.1). Taxonomy (GTDB): domain Bacteria; phylum Actinomycetota; class Actinomycetes; order Mycobacteriales; family Pseudonocardiaceae; genus Lentzea; species Lentzea waywayandensis. The sequence continues at coordinate 136,981 of NZ_FOYL01000016.1, read as the reverse complement.
GTCGGTGGAGCTGCTGAACCTCGACGACAGCGCCCAGCACGCCTAGGACAACTTCGGTTCGATCACCTTCATCACGGCCTGGGCGATCTCGCACGACCTGCCGCCGGCGTCGGTGAGGACTTCCGCGGCCGCGATGCCGCCGGGATGCGTCAGCACGACACCGCACGTGCCCGGTCCCTTGCTGTTCTCGGCGAGCAGCCCGGAGTGCCCGCCGACGGTGATCGGGGAGGTCTTCAGACCGTCCGGCTTCGCGAGGTACTGCTCGGGCGTGGACCTGTCGCGAAGGCTGATCGAGAGCGGGCCGGAGTCGTCCGAGAGCCAGAAGCAGCTCGAAGCGTTCGCGTACCCGTTGTAGAACTTGTGCTCGGTCAGGTCGGCCGGATCGAACAGGCGGCACGCGGGTGTGTCCGCAGGCGTCGTCGACGGCACCACGAAGGGCTCGATGGTCTTGACCGGAGGCCCGGCCATCGCGCAACCGGACAATCCGAGAGCGGTGGCGAGCACAGCGAGGCGCAGAGCGTTCACAGAGCGAAATCGTCCCGCGAATCAACAATCTGCGCAGGTCAAAGTGCCTCTTGCGGGAAAGGTGTGACCGGCGCAACATCAGTGGATTCCGCCGAAGGAGGCGCGCATGCTCACCGCCACCAGAACCACGACGATGCTGCCCGTCGAAGACCCCGAGCGCGCCGGTCGCTTCTACGCCGACATGCTCGGTCTCAAGCCCATCACCACGACCGAGGACGGCACGCGGATCTTCGCGCTCGGCCAGGGCGACGCGCTGGGCCTGAGGCCTGCCGAGAAGGGCGCGCAGAGCCGGCAGACGGCCATCAGCTTCGAGGTGCCCGATCTGGAGGGCGAGATCGCGGAACTCGAAGGCAAGGGCGTGCGCTTCGAGGACTACGACCTGCCCGACTTCAAGACCACCGGCCACATCGCGGTCATGGGCAACGAACGAGCGGCGTGGTTCACCGACACCGAGGGCAACATCCTGTGCCTGCACGAGCTGTTGGACAGCGAAGCCTGACGGCACGTGCCACCGAGTGGCCTCCCGCGCCTCGCCCCGACGAGGCGCGGGAGACCCTCACGGAACCTCGATGATCTCCTTGCCCAGCGGCACCAGCGAGACCTTCACGAGCTTGAAGTTCGCGAGCCCGAGCGGGATGCCGATGATCGTGACGCACAACGCGATGCCGGTGATCACGTGGCCGATGGCGAGCCACAGGCCGGCGACGATGATCCAGATGACGTTGCCCAGCAGCGACCCGGTGCCCGCGCCCGGCTTGTCCACGACCTCGCGGCCGAACGGCCAGAGCGCGTAGTTCGCGATCCGGAACGACGCGATGCCCCACGGGATCGTGATGATCAGGATGCAGCAGATGATGCCGGCGACCGCGTAGCCGACGGCCATCCAGAAACCGGCGAGCACCAGCCAGATCACGTTCAGGATGAGGCGCATGCCTCCAATCTAGTGCCGTGGCTGCCTTGCCTCGTATTCCTACGGTCAGACGGGCGTCGCGAGGTGCCCTGCTGAGCGCCGGAAGACGCGGCGGACGTAGGCAGCCACGGCACTAGGCTCACCTCATGAAGTGGGGTGTGATCGCTACTGGTGGAATCGCGCATGCCGTGACCGCCGACATGCTCAGGGCGGGTGCCACCGTGCTCGCGGTGTCCTCGCGTGACATCACCAAGGCCCAGAAGTTCGCGGAGAACTTCGGCATCGAGCGCGCGTACGGCGACTACCGCGACCTGCTCGCCGACCCCGACGTCGAGGTCGTCTACGTCGCCACGCCGCACGGCCAGCACCACGAGGTGACGCTCGCCGCGCTCGACGCGGGCAAGCACGTGCTGTGCGAGAAGGCCTTCGCGCTCACGGTCGCGGACGCCGAGGAGATGATCGAACGGGCACGATCGAAGAACCTCTTCCTCATGGAGGCCATGTGGACGCGGTTCAACCCGCTGATCCGCAAGGTCCAGGAGGCCATCGAGGCCGGTGAGATCGGCGAGGTGCGGATGATCCGCGCCGACTTCGGCTTCCGGCACGCCTTCAGCGACGGCGATCGCCTGTGGGCCAAGGAAGCCGGTGGTGGTGCGACCCTCGACCTCGGTGTTTACCCCGTCGCGCTCACACACCAGCTTTTGGGCGTGCCAACGCACATTCACGCGCACGGCAGCCTCGCACCGACCGAAGTGGACGCTGACGCGGGCATCTTCCTGGCCTACGACAACGGTGCCCACGCGTTGCTCAGCTGTTCGCTCGTCGCCAACACCGGAGCCCGCGCGGAGATCGTCGGCACCCAGGGCCGCATCGAGCTCGTCGACCCGATGTTCAACCCGACCGCCGTCGTGATCAACGGCATCGAGCACGCGATCGAGGACGAGGGCTACCAGCACCAGATCCGTGCGGTCGAGGAGACCATCGGTGCGGGACTGACGGAGAACCCGCGGATCACCTGGGAGAACACCCTGGAGGTCATGCGCACGCTCGAAGAGGCGTTGCGTCAGATCGGCGTCAGCTACGCCAGCGTCAGGTAGATCAAAGCCACGTTCAGCACGACGACCGCGAAGGCCACGACCCACGCGGCGAACGTGACGGAGCGCCGGTTCGTGAACGAACCCATCACGGACCGGCGCGAGGTCAGCCAGACCAACGGCACCAGCGCGAACGGGATGCCGAACGACAGCACGACCTGCGACAGCACCAGGGCGAACGTCGGATCGACGCCGAACGCCAGGATCGCCAGCGCGGGCACCAGTGTGACCAAACGGCGTGCCAGCAACGGAATCCGCACCCGCAGCAGTCCGTCCATCACCACGGCGCCGGCATAACAACCCACGGCGGTGGACGCGAAACCCGAAGCCAGCAAACCCAAAGCGAACAACAGCGCGATCCCGCCACCGAGAGTGGCCCCGACCGCCGCGTGCGCGCCTTCCAACGTGTCCACGCCTTCGCGGCCCTGCAACGCGGAAGCCGCGAGCAGCAGCATCGCCATGTTGACCGCGCCCGCCAGCACCATCGCGACCACGACGTCGACCTTCGTCGCGCCGAGCACCGACGGGTTCCTGCCGTGCCGGTCGCGAGCCAGCGCGGAGTGCAGGTAGACCGCGTGCGGCATCACGGTCGCCCCGAGCATGCCCGCCGCGAGCAACACGCTGTCCGCGCCGTCGAACCGGGGCACCAGTCCGGAAACCGCGCCGCCGACGGAAGGCGGCGACACGAACAACCCCGCCATGAACCCCACAGCGATCACGACCAGCATGGTCGTGATCACCCGCTCGAACGGCTTCTGCCCGCGCTTGTCCTGCACCACCAGCAGCACGGTCGACACCACGCCGGTGATCACGCCACCGAGCAGCAACGGCAGGTCGAACAGCAGGTACAGCGCGATCGCCCCGCCGAGCACCTCGGCCAGGTCGGTCGCCATCGCGACGACCTCGGCCTGGCCCCAGTACGCGAGCCGCACCGGACGCGGCAGGTGATCCCGCACCGCCTCGGGCAACGACTTCCCGGTGACCAGGCCGAGCTTCGCCGACAGGTACTGCACGAGCCCCGCCATGACGTTCGCGACGACGAGCACCCAGACCAGCAGGTACCCGTACCTCGCGCCCGCCGCGGTGTTGGTGGCCACGTTCCCGGGATCGACGTACGCGATCGCGGCGACGAACGCCGGACCGAGCAACGCCGCACCCGCACGCAGGCGGGTCGAGACAGCGACCACCGGACACCTCCCCTTGTTGCAGGATTATTGCAACAAGGGGTCCGGGTCTACCCGATCATGCGTCCATCGTCACTCTGGCGACCCTGACGACGGCGTCCATCGCGCCGTCCAGGTCCCCGCTCGGCATCAGCAGATGACTCAGCGCGAGACGCACGGTCGTCTCGGCCGTGAACCGCACGTGCCGGCCGGGGAAGTGGTTGCTGAGGTGCTGTTCGACGACCTCGGTGGCGTGGAACAGGATCGGATGGCCGCGGATCGTGATGAACGGCAGCAGGTCCTCGGCGTTCTGCCCGGTCAGCACGGCCGAGACCAGGCGGTCCTTCTCGGTCTGCTCGAAGGTGAAGCGGAACGCCGACCGCATCGCCTCCCACGGGTCGGGGTCCTCCTTGAGCCGGGTCGCGATCCCGGTCAGGTACTCCTCCGTCTTGTGCACGGCGACGGCCTGGACGAGCCCTTCCTTGTTGCCGAACTCGTTGTAGACGGTCTGTCTGCTCACTCCGGCGCGACTGGCGACCTCGATCATGCGAAGCCCGTGGAATCCACGGGTCGCCAGGAGGTCGGCGGCCGAGTCCAGCAAGAGCTCGGTGATGTCGCTCACCCATTCACCTTTACATGTTTATAGGTTTTGTAAAGACGTAGAGTGAGGTTCTGTGCCGTTCACCGTGGGCTTCGACCTGGACATGACCCTCATCGACCCGCGACCGGGCATGGCCGCCGTGCTGAACGAGGTGGGCGCCCGCACCGGGCACACCCTCGACGGCGAGCACTTCGCGGCCAACCTCGGCCCGCCCCTCGACATGACCTACCGCGACATGGGCGTGCCCGAGGAGGAGATCCCGGACATGGTCTCGCTCTTCCGCGCCCTGTACCCGGAGCTCGTCATTCCCGGCACGGTCGCGCTGCCCGGCGCCGCGCAAGCCCTTGCCTGCGTCCGCGAACTCGGTGGCCGGACCATGGTCGTCACCGGCAAGTACCGCAAGAACGCCGCGCTGCACCTGGAAGCCATGGGCTGGGAGGTCGACCACCTCTACGGTGAGCTGTGGTCGACCGGCAAGGCCGAGTCGCTCAAGCTGCACGGAGCCGCCGTCTACGTGGGTGATCACATCGGCGACATGAACGGTGCCAAGGCGGCCGGGGCGCTGGGCGTCGGCGTCGTCACGGGCCCGTGCTCCCGTGCGGAACTGGCCGAGGCGGGCGCGGCTGTCGTGCTGGAGGACCTGCGCGAGTTCCCGGAGTGGCTCAGGACCGCTTCTGGCGTGATTTCCTGATCACCGCGACGATCCCCAGCCCGAGGCCGATCGCGGGCAGGTAGGTGCCGGCGAAGTTCAGCCACGCGGGCAGGTCGCTGTGGCCCAGGGCGAAGAGCACGAAGACCGCGATGATCGCCAGTACGCCCACGGCGAACAGGCCGATGGCCAGCGGCATCAACTTCGGAACGGTCATGTGACCAGGGTAGTCGCGCTAACGGAGGTGCCTTATCCAAGGTCTTCTGGCTACTCTGGTGGGACGCGTCCTGGGTACGCCTGGGGCGCGTTCGTTGTGCGACAAGCTTGGGAATGGTGAGCGCGGTGCCGACCGGCAAGGTCAAGTGGTACGACACGGAGAAGGGCTTCGGATTCGTCACGCAGGACGGTGGCGAGGACGTCTACGTCCGCAAAGCGGCGTTGCCCCCCGGCGTCGACGGCCTCAAGGCCGGCCAGCGCATCGAGTTCGGCATGGCGGAGGGCCGTCGCGGGCCGCAGGCGCTGTCCGTGCGCCTGGTCGACCCGGCGCCGTCCGTCGTGGAGGCGCGCCGCCGGCCCGCGGAGGAGCTGCACGGCCTGATCGAGGAAGTGATCAGGCTCCTGGAGAACAAGGTCCAGCCTGACCTGCGCCGAGGCCGCTACCCGTCCGACAAGAAGACCATGAAGCTCGTCGCCGAGGCCGTCCGCGTGGTGGCGCGGGACCTCGATCCGTAAAAGGATCAGCGTCATGTCTGACGCTGACAGGATCGTCGAGTTCGTCTACGAGGTCGGCCAGCTCAAACGCCTGCCCAGAGCGGGGTGGCTCTTCGCCGGGGTGCAGAACCCCGAGTCGGTGGCCGCCCACTCGTTCCGGGTGGGCGTTCTGGCGTACGCGATCGCCGTGCAGGAGAACGCGAATCCTGACAGGGCGGCGACCTTGGGTCTCTTCCACGACGTGCCCGAGGCGCGGATCGGCGACATCCCGTACGTCGGCAAGCTCTACCTCGACGTGAAGATGCCGCCCGAACAGGTCGCGCGGGAGCAGGTCCAGCACCTGCCCGCGCCGCTGGCCGCGCACATCGAGGCGCTGGTGGCCGAACACGAGTCCGCCAAGGGCTTCGACCACACGCCGGAGGCGCGCTGCTCGCGTGACGCGGACAAGCTGGAGTTGTTGTTGCAGGCCAGGGAGTACCAGGCCGCGGGCATCTCCAAGATGGAGCGCTTCATCCAGACCATGCAGGTGTCGGTGGTCACCGACACCGGCAAGGCCCTGATGGACTCGGCTCTGCGGATCGCTCCCAGCGAGTGGTGGGAGGCGTTCGGGAGGCGTTAGCGGGTGATGTCGACGACCCACGAACCGCGCATGAGCGGCTGGCCGGTCTCCAGCACCGCGCCCGCCGCCTCGTGCACCTCGATGCGCAGCAGCTGGTCGGAGTCGTCCGGCACGGCCAGCGTGTACGTGTAGTTCTCGCCCTTGCCGAGCAACGGCGAGGTACAGCCCTCCTGCACGCGAGCGGCGTTCTCGTACACGCACACGACCTCCCAGAGGCCGTCCGCGAGCCGCCCGTCCACGGAGATCTGCACGACCTTGCCCGCCGGCACCTTCAGCGTGCCGGGCGCGTTCTTCTCGGCGCAGTTGGAGCCCTCGACGTCGCAGTAGATCGTCGGCTCCATGCGGATGGTCTTGCCGTTCGCGTAGAACGTGACCTCGGGGTCGTGCTGCTGGAGCGAACATCCGGACAGCACGAGAACGCTGGCGGCCATTACAGAAGCAAGTCGACGCACGTCAGGCAGCCTACGGGGTCACCGGTGCCGGCCTGCGGACCACCAGCTTCTGCAACGACGTGCCGTTGCGGTACATCCACGTCTGCGTGAGGCCCAGCGCGAGCAGCACGGAGAGCACAGTGAAGCCGATCCAGAACGTCGCGGGCAGCAGCACGCCCAGCGCGCCACCGAAGACCCACGCGAGCTGCAGGATCGTCTCAGAGCGGCCGAACGCGGACGCGCGCGACTCCTCCGGCAGGTCGTCCTGGATCACCGCGTCGAGGCCGACCTTCGCCAGCGACGACGCCGTGGCGCCCAGCAGCCCGACGACGGCGGCGGTGACCAGGCCCGGCAGCGCGGCGGCGACGATGGTCGCCGCCAGTGCCGTGCCGACGCAGGCGAGGATCACCTCGTCCGGCTTGGAGAAGTGCTGGCGCGCGCCGATCGCGTTGCCGAGGAAGCTGCCGATGCCGGCCGCAGCGGCGATCACACCCAGCAGGAGCAGTTGCTGCACCGCGTCGCCCTCGGTCTGCTCGCGGATCACGAACGCCGCGAACAACGTCAGGAAGCCGGTCAGGACGCGGATGGAACCGTTGCCCCACAACGACACCACGACGTGTCGTGAGACGCGCTGCCTGGCGGGCTTCGGGGTGAGCGTCGCCGGGACCTCGCCCTCGGTCACCTCGACCCACGACGGGATCCGCATGCACAGCACCGCGTTCACCAGGCACAGCACCGCGGTGAACCACAACGCGCCCGGCGAGCCGAACACGTTCGCGAAGCCCGCGGCGAACGCGCCGAACACACCGCCCGCCGCGAGACCGAAGATCGTCATGCGGGCGTTGGTCTTGGACAGCGTGATCTCCGGCGGCAGCACGCGCGGGGTGATCGCGGACTTGAGCACGGTGAACGACTTGCTCAGCACCATGCTGCCCAGCGCCGCCGGGTACAGCAGCCAGTTGTCGAAGTTCAGCGCCATCACGATCGCCAGCGCGATCCGCAGCACGCACGACGCCGCCAGCGCGAGCCGCCGGCCGCGCTGGATCTTGTCCAGCAGCGGGCCGATCACCGGCGCGATCAACGCGAACGGCGCGACCGTGATCAGCAGGTAGAGCGCGACCTTGGTCTTGGACTCGGCGGACGCGGCCGAGAAGAACAGCGTGTTCGCCAGCGCGACGGCCATCGCGGCGTCGGCGGCGTAGTTCATCATCACCGCGTAGGTGACCGACGTCATGCCGGACTTGCCGGCGCCATCGGCGTGGGCCGCGCGCCGGAACGCCGCGACCGCCTGCTGCGAGATCTGCTTGCTGCGGAACCACGCGACGCGCGTGACCGTGAGCTTGCGCGGCGGTTTGGGCGTCGGCGTCGTCTGCTGGTCCTGGTTCGGCAGCGGCCGGGTGTTCTGCGGACGGCGCGGAGGAGCCTGGAAACCGTGCTCGGACGCGGATCCGCGGCGCTCCCGCGGCCGGTACTCGTCGTCCTGCCACGGGTAGCGCTTCGGAGCCGGTCCGTCACTCCGCCCGCGGTCGTCCGTCACACCCTCAATCCTGCCCCATTCCGTTGAACCTCACTCGGAAGATGGTCGGCCAGTTCTTGCCTGTGACCAGGAACTCGTCGGTTCCGGGGATGTGCGCGATGCCGTTGAGGACGTCCACGTCGCCCTGCGGCTTGAGCGAGGACAGGTCGTAGGTGCCGGACACCTGCCCGTTGGACGGATCGATGCGCACGATCTCGTCGGTCTTCCACACGTTCGACCAGACCTTGCCGCCGACGCACTCCAGCTCGTTGAGCTGGGTGAGGGGCTGGCCGGCCCGCGTGACCTGCACGCTTCCGGTCTCCTTGAACGTCTTGGGGTCGCGGAAGGTCAGCTTCGCGGTGCCGTCGCTCATGATCAGCCGCTGGCCGTCGTCGCAGATGCCCCAGCCCTCGCCCTCGTAGCTCACGCGGCGGAGCTCGTTCAGCGTCTTGCGGTCGCGTTCGATCGCGACGCCGTTCTGCCAGGTGATCTGCCAGATGGTGTCGCCGACGACGGTGATGCCCTCGCCGAAGAGCTCCTGGGGGAGGTCGACCTTCTTCTGGACGTTGCCGGTCGCCGGATCGAGCGCGCGCATCGTCGACTCGCCCTCGAGGCCGGTGCCCTCGTAGAGGACGCCGTCGACCAGTTCCAACCCCTGGGTGAACGCCGACGTGTCGTGCGGAATCTTCTGCAGGACTTCTACCTGCGGTTTCGTCTCCTGCGGAGACGAGCAGGCGGCCAGCGCCGCGACGAGGACCAGCCAGATGGGTGAGCGCACCCAACGGAGGGTGGCACGAGTTTTCGTCCCGGCGAAGACCTGCGGCACAATTCACCACGTGACCGCGACTGAGATGCTCCTCGACGCCGTTGATCTCGCCCGCGCCGCCGCGCAGGAAGAGGCCGGGGTGGAACGCGTCGGCGCTCACGTCGGGGTGCAGGACGAGGACGAGTACTCCGTCACCCATCTGTTCGAGGCCGAGCACGCGGGCTATCGCGGCTGGAGCTGGGCGGTGACCGTCGCCTACGCCGGCGAGGGCACCCCCGTCTCGGTCAGCGAGGTCGTGCTGCTGCCCGGCCAGGACGCCCTGGTCGCCCCGGAGTGGGTGCCGTGGAGCGAACGGGTCCGTGCCGGTGACCTGGGCGTGGGCGACCTCATGCCGCCCCGCGAGGACGACCCGCGCCTGATCGAGGCGTACGTGCAGTCCGACGACCCGGCCATCGAGGAGGTGGCGCTGGAGATCGGCCTCGGCCGCACCCGCGTCCTGTCCCGCGAAGGCCGCATCGACGCTGCCGACCGCTGGGCCGCCTCGGACTTCGGCCCGCGCTCCGACATGGCTCGCAGCGCCCCCGCACACTGCGGGACCTGCGGCTTCTACACCCGCGTGGCCGGCGCGTTCGGTGCCGCGTTCGGCGTCTGCGCGAACGAGATCGCTCCGGCGGACGGCCACGTCGTGCACGTCGAGTACGGCTGCGGCGCGCACTCGCAGGTCGAGGTCGACATCAGCCCGATGGTGCCGGTCGCCGACCTGGTCTACGACGACGCGCAGCTGGACGTTCTGGACGTCTCGGAGTGACCGACCCGTTCGGCACCGAGGTCCTGCGCACCTCGGTCCTCGCCGCGTGGCGTGGTTCGCCCACCCGCTTCCGTGAAGACGCGAACGCCGAAGAAGACCTCCGCATCGGTGGCTACCGCGACCGACTGCTCGTCGAACTCGCCCAGAACGCGGCCGACGCGGCCGGTTCCGAGCCGGGTGTGTTGCGGATCACTCTCGTCGACGGCGAGCTCCGTGCCGCCAACACCGGTGCGCCTCTGACCGAGGCCGGTGTGGCCGCTCTGGCTTCGCTGCGGGCTTCCTCGAAGGAGTCCGGTGTCGGCCAGTTCGGCGTCGGTTTCGCGGCCGTGCTGGCCGTGTCGGACGCACCGCGCGTGGTTTCCACGACGGGTGGCGTCGAGTTCTCCTTGGCGAGGACCCGTGCCGAGGTGCCGGAGCTCGCCTCCGAGCGCGGCGGCGACGTGCCGGTGCTGCGGCTGGTCTGGCCCGTCGTGGAGGACGTCCCGGACGGCTTCGCGACCGAGGTCCGTCTGCCGCTGAAGGTCGACGTCTCGCTGGACGACCTGGCCGAGGAGGTGCCGGACCTGCTGCTGGCGCTGCCGGGCCTGCGTCGCATCGAGGTCGGCTCCCAGTCGTGGGAACGCTTCGTCACCGACGACGGCGTGGTCACCGTCGGCAAGTCGCGCTGGCTGGTGGAACGCACCGTCGGCGAACTGCCCGCGGAGCTCGTCCAGGGCGTCGAGCACCGTCCTCAGTGGACCGTGTCCTGGGCGTACCCGCTCGACGCGGAGCTGGGCGAGGACGTGCTGCACGCGCCGACCCCGACCGACGAGCGCCTGTCGCTGCCGGCCCGCCTGATCGCGACCTTGCCGGTCGAACCGTCTCGCCGACGGATCCTGCCGGGCCCGGCCGCGTGGTCGGTGCTGGACGCCGCCGCCGCTGCCTACCCGGCTCTGGTGGCGCGGGTGCCGGCCATCGAGCGGACCGCTTTGGTGCCGTTGCCGGGCTTCCCCTTGTCCGAAGTGGACGATCGGCTGCGCACGGCCGTGGTGCGCTCGTTGCGTGCCTCCGCCTGGCTGCCGCTGGCTTCCGGCGAGTGGATCGAGCCTTCGCGCGCCCGCGTCCTGGACGTGGGCTCCGAGGAGCTCGTCGACCTCGTCGAGGACGCTCTGCCCGGACTGCTGGACGCCGAGCTCTCCGCTCCAGTGCACGCCAAAGCCCTGGCAGCGCTGGAAGTTCCGCGCGTGACCACCGCCGAGGTGGTCGCGGCTCTGGCGGGTGTCTCCGGCGATCCAGGCTGGTGGCGCGACGTCTACGCGGCCTTCGCGCCTCTCGCCGAGGTGGATCCGGACGTCCGCGAGGCTCTGGCTTCACTGCCTGTGCCGCTGGCCGACGGCCGCGTGGTGACGGGGCCGCGGACCACGTTGATCGCCGACGAGCCGTTGCCCGGTCTGCGGGTCGTGCACCCGGACGCCGTGCACCCGCTCCTGGTGCGGCTGGGGGCGGTCGAGGCCGGTGCCGCCGAACTGCTCGCGGATCCTTCGTTGCGCGAGAACGTGGCGCGGTCGTTGGAGGACGCCGAGGCCGGGCTCGACGGTCTGGACCTGGTCGAGACCGTGCTGCGCCTCGTGGACCGCGCGGGTCTGCGGGCAGGCGAGGAGCCGTGGCTGGGCTCGCTGGCCCTGCCTGACGGCTCCGGCGAGTGGCATCGCGCGGACGAGCTGCTGCTGCCCGACTCGCCGCTGGTCGGCGTGGTCGAGGCCGACGCGTTCCCGTTGCTGTCCAAGGAGATCGCTGACTCCTACCCGCGTTCCGCGCTGGTCGCCGTCGGTGTGGTGGACGGGTTCTCGGTGGTCGTCGACGACGAGCCCTCCGGCCCGGATCACGACCTGGCTGACGAGTCCGCGTGGTGGGCGTCCGTGCCGGACGAGCCCAGCCGCGTCGTGGCCGTCCGGGATCTGGATCTCGTCGCCGACTGGCCCGCCGCGTTGCGGTTGCTGGCTTCCGATCCGGTGACCTGGCGTGCCGTGGCCGAGCCCGACGGGTACACGGGCTGGTGGATCGCCCGGCACGCACTGCTGGCAGGCAAGTCGCCGCGGTCGTTCCGGCTGCCGGAGGCGTCGTTGCTCGACGGGCTCTTCGACGCCGTGCCGGATCTGGAGTTGCCCGAGCACGTGCTGCGCGCTTGTGGCGTCCGGTCGTCGCTGGAGATCTGGGACGACGACGATGCCGAGTTCGTGCTGGAACGACTCGGCGACGAGGACCGCGCGATCGCGGACGCCGTGGTGCTGCGTGCCTACGCGGCTCTGCCCGAGGGGGACTTCGCTCCGCCGGAGCGGCTGCGGGTGCTCTCCGGAGCCGTAGCGGCCGCCGAGGACGTCGTGGTGCTGGATCACCCGTGGTTGCTGGGGCTGGCTCCGGCTTCCCGAGTGCTGCTGGCCGACGGCTCCGAGGAACTGGCCGACCTGCTGGACCTGGCGCTGGCGTCCGAGGAGTTCGACGGTTCTCCCGACCACGTCGGCGAGGTCGTCCAGTGGCACGACCTCGGGGCGGTCCGGATGGCGTGCGAACTGCTCGAGGTCGCGCTGCCCGACGGGGTCGTCGTCGTGCACGACGAACTGCACGTCGAGGGGCAGCGGGTCGAGTGGTGGATGGTGGACGGCGTTCCGCACGCCGCAGATTCGCCTGAGGGGCTGGGACGGGCGCTGGCCTGGGTCTCCGAGCGGTGGGCCGACCGGCACACGTTCGTCGCCCTGATCACCGATCCGAGCGCTGCCACGCTGCTGGGCTGACCGTCGTGTGCAGGGCGCGCACCGCGTCCTGCATGAGTTCGCTCAAGGTCCGGGTCTCGCCCGGTCGCGTCCACTGCCGGAACGCCGCCTGCTGCGCGAGCACGGCGGCACCGGCGGCGAGGAACGCCGTCTCAGGATCACCGCACCGCGTGTGCAGCGCGTCGGCGATGGCCTCGGTGAGCGCGGCGTTCTTGCCGAGCTCGCGCTCCAGCAACTCCGGGTTCGCGGCGATGACGGCGTAGCGGCGCGCCACCGCGGCACGGCGGCTCTCGAACATCCTGTCGGCAACGACTTCCAGCGCGCGCACGACGACGTCGAACGGTGGCGAGGTGTCGTCGCCTGCCTCGATCTCGCCGACGATCTCCCGCTGAATCTCCGCGCTCATCCCGAACAGCACCTCGCGCTTGTCGGCGAAGTGGTTGAAGAACGTGCGCTGGGTGAGCTCCGCCCGCTGGACGATCTCGGCGACCGTCGTGCGCTCGAACCCCTGTTGGTCGAAGAGTTCCAACGCGGCGGTCTGCAGGCGCTCGGGTGCGTCCGGTTTCCATCGCGGCATGGCCGCGAGACTAGCGACTGCACAATGTGCAGTCACTGGTGCTACGGTGATTGCACAAGCTGCAATCACATCGGGAGGCTTCCTCATGGCAGAGGTGTCGATCGTGAGGCCCGGCGAGGGCGAACTCATCGCCAGCGGTCCGTCGCGGATCCGGATCCTCGAAGACGGCAGCAACACCCATCGCCGCCTGGGAATCGGCGAAGTCGTCATTCCCCCGCACACGCCCGGTCCTCCGCAGCACCGGCACGCGCAGCACGATGAAGGCTTCTACGTGCTCTCGGGCACCGTGCGGTTCACCATCGGGTTGGACGACCACGACGTCGGCGCCGGCACGTGGGTCACCGTCCCGCCGGGCGCGCCGCACACCTTCGCCAACCCAGGCGACGTCCCCGCGGTCATGCTGACCACCTTCACGCCGGACCTGTACGTGCAGTACTTCCGCGACCTCAAGGCCATGGTCGAGTCCGGGCAGCCCGTGACACGCGAGACCATGGTGCCGATCTGGAAGAACTACGCCACCGAACCGTCCACCGAGTTCGCGCCGTAGTGCCTAGCTCGCCACCTCTGCCGGCTCCGGCAGCGCCTCCGCCGGGGCCTTCCGGCGTCGCCGCAGCCTCGGCTTGGCGATGTCCCCGCGCTTCACCAGGACGATCCACGCGGTGATCGTCACCAGCATCGACACGGCGCCGCCGATGATGATCGGTGCCCGGCCGTTGATCTCGCCGAGCCAGCCCATCAGCGGGCCGCCGACGGGGTTTCCGCCCAGGAAGACCAGCATGTAGATGCCCATCACGCGGCCGCGCATCTCGGGTTCGACGGCCAGTTGGATGGTGGCGTTGGCGGTCGTGTTGAAGGTCATCATCGCGACGCCCACCGGGATCATCATCAGGCCGGTCAGGAGTATCGTCGGCATCATCCCGGAGATGATCTCCAGCAGTCCGAAGATCACGCCGGAGCCGATGAACACGGTCAGCTTCGGGGTTTTTCGCTTTGCTGCCAGCGTTGCGCCCGCGAGGGTGCCGACGGCGATCAACGTCGACAGGAGTCCGTAGGCGTCGGCGTCGCCGCCGAAGACGTTGCGGGCCACGATCGCGAGCGTCATGTAGAAGTTCATGCCGAACGTCGCGATGAAGAACACGAGCACCATGACCGTCAGCAGGTCCGGGCGGCTTCTGACGTAGCGCAGACCCGAGAGCAGCTGGCCCTTTTCGCGCGGCAGGGGGTCGGCGCGCAGCAGCTGGGACGTGCGCATCAGCCAGATGCCGCCGACCACGCCCACGAAGCTGATGGCGTTGGCCAGAAAGACCCAGCCGGTGCCGATCGCCACGATCGTCACGCCCGCGATGGCCGGGCCGATGATGCGGGCCAGGTTGAACATCATCGAGTTGATCGCGACGGCGTTGGTCAGCTGGTCACGGCCGACCATCTCGACCACGAACGACTGGCGCACCGGGGTTTCCACGGCCGAGAAGGCGCCGAGCAGCAGGCAGAGCAGGTAGACGTGCCAGAGTTCGACTACGCCGGTGACGTCGAGGATGCCCAGTGCCAGGGCGCAGATGCCCAGCGCGGATTCGAGCCAGAGCAGGAGTTTGCGCTTGTCCATGCGATCGGCGAGGACGCCGCCCCACATGGACAGCAGCAGGACCGGGAGGAACTGGAGCGAGGCGGCGAAGCCGAGGGCGACGGGGGAGCCGTTGGAGAGTTCCAGGACCAGCCAGTCCTGGGCGACCCGCTGCATCCAGACGCCGACCAGCGAGATGATCTGGCCTGAGGCGTAGAGGCGATAGTTGTATATGCCTAACGAACCGAACATTCCGGTACGACGAGGTGGCGAACTGTCTGCTCCACCACCCGCGTAACCCGACACGTTCTTACTGACCCGCCATCCTGTCGATGATTTCGGCGGCCCGGGTGAGCAGGTCCCGTTCCTCGGGGTCCAGCTCGGCCAGCCTCTTGTCCAGCCACGCCTCGCGGGCCGTGATCTCGTCTTCCAGGTACGACAAGCCTTCGCCCGTGAGCTCGACGATGGCTTGACGGCCGTCGGTGGGGTGCGGGCTGCGCGTGGCGAAGCCGAACTCCTCCAATGCGGCGATCACGCGCGTCATCGACGGCGGCTGCACGCCTTCCTTGGCCGCGAGCTCGCCAGGGGTCAGCGGTCCGCACTTGTGCAGTGTGGACAGCGCTGACACCTGTGTGAGCGACACCGACGAGTTGGTGCGCTGCGCGCGCAGACGGCGGTTGAGACGCACGACGGCAAGCCTCAGCCTGCTCGCCAGTCCGTGCTGATCGATCGCCACGTAGTTAGCATACCTCACGAAATAGTTTCCTGCCGAAAGGTCAGCTCAGCAGGGCCTGGATCGGTCCCAGCGCGAAGTAGACGACGAAGGCGGCCGCCACGATCCACATCAGCGGGTGGATTCCGCGGGCCTTGCCCGTCAGGGCCTTCAGCAGCACGTAGCTGACGAAGCCCGCGCCGATCCCGTTCGCGATCGAGTAGGTGAACGGCATGACGACGATCGTGAGGAACGCGGGCAGGGCGATGGTGAAGTCGCTGAAGTCGATCTCGCGGACCTGCATCATCATCAACGCGCCGACGATCACCAGCGCGGGTGCGGCCGCCTCGATCGGCACGACCTCGTAGAGCGGCGTGAAGAACATCGCGAGCAGGAACAGCACGCCGGTGACGATGTTCGCGAGGCCCGTCCGCGCGCCCTCCGCGATGCCGGACGCGGACTCGATGTAGACGGTGTTCGACGAGCTGGACGCCGCACCACCCGCCACGGCACCCAGGCCGTCGACGAACAGCGCCTTGCTGACGTTCGGCAGCTGGCCGTCCTCCTTGATCAGGTCGGCCTCCTTGCCGAGGCCGGTCATCGTGCCGACGGTGTCGAAGAAGTCGGTCAGGACCAGTGTGAAGACGATCAGCGCGGCGGCCAGTGCCGGAATCCGCGTCCACGCGCCGAACGACACCTCGCCGAGCAGGCTCAGGTCCGGCACGCCGAAGACCTGGTCGGGCAGTGCGGGGTAGCCGAGGTTCCAGCCCTTGGCGTTGACGCCAGCGGACGGCCCTGCCTTGACGATCGCCTCCAGGACGATCGCGAAGATCGCCGTCGCGACGATGCCGATGAGGATCGCGCCCTTGACCCGACGCGCGAACAGCACACCCGTGAGCACGAGCCCGACCACGAACACCAGCGTCGGCCAGCTGGCGATCGACCCGTTGATGCCGAGCCCGACCGGCACGGTGGTGTTGGCGGCGTCCGGCAGCCGGCGCACGAACCCGGCGTCCACGAGTCCGATGAAGCAGATGAACAGGCCGATGCCGACCGCGATCGCGGCCTTGAGCTCGTTCGGCACAGCGTTGAACACCGCGGTTCGCACACCCGTGACGACCAGCAGCAGCACGACGAGGCCGTTGACCAGGATGAGGCCCATCGCCTCGGGCCAGGTGACCTTGGCGGCCACCGAGACCGCCACGAACGAGTTGATGCCCAGGCCCGTGGCCAGCGCGAACGGGTAGTTGGCGATCAGTCCGAAGAGGATGGTCATCACACCGGCGACCAGCGCCGTCACCGCCGCGACCTGCCCGACCGGCAGGACGTTCCCGAGCACGTCGGGGTGCGAACCGGGCCCCGTCGGCGCGAAGCTGCCGATGATCAGCGGGTTCAGCACGACGATGTAGGCCATCGTGAAGAAGGTCACGACCCCGCCACGCAGTTCGCGCGCCACGGTCGACCCGCGCTCGGAAATCTTGAAGAACCCGTCCAGCATCTGATCTCCTTACCGATGTGTCCGAACGCGAGCACGCCCCACACCCGCCCGCACTGCCTCATCGACTGGCCGATCCGGTGCCGGTCGTGCTCGGCGGTACCGCGGTGTGGTTCCTCGGATTTCTGGTCGTGCTGCTCGTCGACCGCTCGAACAGCACCCTGATCTGGACGACGGTGTCCGGTGGTCTGCTCGGGATCATCGGCTACGGAGTCTTCTACTGGCAACGCCGGGCGGCGAGGCGCGGGTCACGTGGGGCGCAGCAGGGCCTGGAAGACGCCTAGTCCGTCAGCTTCGGGTGGCCGGTACCGGCACGGGCGATCCACACCGTGCTGTTCTCTTCATCGATGACGTACCAGATGCGGCCACCAGACGTGACCTCGTACTGCCATTGTTCGAGCTTGTCGCCATCGATGATGTGGTGGGAGTACTCGCCCTTGAGTCGGTGCTGACGGCCAAGGTTCTCCGAGGATCTCGGGCGTTCGGTCAGGACGACCCATGCGTCCCAGGTGTTCGACGTGGCGGCGCGGCAGAGTTCTTCCCAGCCTTTGGCTGCTTCGTTGTTGAGGAAGCGCGCCACGTAGCCGCCGGGACGTTGGGGAGGAGCAACTCGGTCGTTGCGTTTCGCCGGCAAGTGTTCACTCATCCATGGGGTTCGGAACAAGCCCGCCATGGGTGACGGTGGTCGGGCCACTGAGCGCGCGTGACAGTTCTGGGTCCGCGTGCACGATCGCGGTGTTGGCCCACTCGTGCACGACCTGCGCGAGCACGGACCACTGGCCGAGCTCCGCGGACACCTGGATGGCCTGCATGAACTCCTGCACGAACAGAGTGCGGTCGGACTTCGGCAGCACCGAGATCCACGCGAACTCGTCCAGCAGCGCATCCGCCACCGCGTCGGGACCAGCGTGCTTGAACAGCGAACGCATCGCGCGGGCCGCGGTGACTGCGCCGCTGTGCCGGTATGCGTGATGGTCGGCCCGCACCAGCATCAGATCGGCGCCATCGCGCCGCTTGACACGCACTTCGTGCTGGTCAGCGATAGCGGCGACGCTCTTGGGGTCGCGGGCTAGTTCGCTCCATTGAACTTCTCTTGTGAGACTCACGAAAAAATTATGAACTTGTTCAGAAGTTGCGGCAAGTCGCTCGATCAGGTGAGATCGCGCCGAGACTTCCCAACGAAGCGAAGTTAGGCTAACCTAAGTCTCGTCGCTTCGTGGTGGGAGCGGCAGTCAGTTCGGGAACGGACGAGGCCCCCACTCTGGGCAGAGTGGGGGCCTCGTCGTGTTCAGCGGGCGGGAAGCTTGTCGGAGCACCCACCGCCGAAGCCTTACGGCAGCTGCAGGCCGTTCTGACCGGCGCGCGCCGCCTCGAAGCGAGCGGACACGTCCTCCCAGTTGACGACGTTCCACAGCGCCGAGATGTAGTCGGTCTTCAGGTTGCGGTACTGCAGGTAGTACGCGTGCTCCCAGATGTCGAACGCGAGCAGCGGCGTGGTCGCGATCGACAGGTTCGAGTGGTGGTCCTTGAGCTGAAGCGTGACCAGCTTCTGGCCGATCGGCTCCCACGCGAGGATTCCCCAGCCCGAGCCCTGGATCGAGGACGCGGCGGCGTTGAGCTGGCCGCGGAACTTGTCGAACGAGCCGAAGTGCTCGTCGATCGCGGCCGCGAGCTCGCCGACGGGCTTGTCGCCGCCGTTGGGCGAGAGGTTCTTCCACCACACCTGGTGCAGTGCGTGGCCCGCGAGGTGGAACGCCAGTGTGGTCTCCAGGCCGACGATGCCCCCGAAGGCTTCCTTGTCGCGGGCTTCCTCGATCTGCTCCAGCGTGTCGTTCGCGCCCTTCACGTAGGCGGCGTGGTGCTTGCCGTGGTGCAGCTCGTTGATCTCACCGATGATCGCCGGCTCGAGGTCGCCGTAGTCGTAGTCGAGATCCGGCAGCACGTACTGGGCCATGACATCTCCTGCAATCTCTTGGTACTTGCAACTTACTAGCAATAAGGAGAGTTAACCAGTTGCGGACGGTCGTACCGTCGTAAGCGTGTCCGTGCTGACAGCCAGGAATATTTCGCTGTCGTTCGGTCCGAGGACCGTGATCTCGGAGGTTGATTTCGATGTTTCGCCTGGTGACCGCGTCGGCCTGATCGCGCCCAACGGCGTCGGCAAGTCCACGTTGCTCCGCCTGCTCTCCGGTGAGCTGCTGCCGGAATCCGGATCTGTCTCGAGCACCGGGACCGTCGCGCACCTGACGCAGGAGACCCTCCACGTAACTGGAGAGTCGCTCAGGGACCACCTCGCGCGGCGCACCGGCGTCGCGCAGGCCGAGCAGTGGCTGCAACGGGAGGCTGAAGCCCTCGCCGACGGCGGCGGTGAGGAGTACTCCCACGCGTTCGACCACTGGACCGCCATCGGTGCCGGTGACTTCGACGAACGCGCTGACGCCGTGTGCGAACGTCTTGGCCTGCAAGCGGATCTGCTCGACGGCAGGGAGCCCGACGAGCTGTCGGGTGGCCAGCAGGCGCGGCTCAGGCTCGCGGCGGTGCTCCTCACCCGCGCCGACGTGCTGCTGCTCGACGAGCCGACGAACGACCTCGACGCCGCCGGGCTCGATCTGCTGGAGTTCCACGTCAGGGCCTATCAGGGTGCGATCGTGCTGGTCAGTCACGACCGCGAGTTCCTGGCGCGCACCACGACCGCGATCGCCGAGCTCGACGAGTTCACCCACAAGATCACCGTGTTCGGTGGCGGGTGGGAGGCCTACGTCGAGGAGAAGGCGAACGCGGGCCGTCGAGCCCAGGAGGAGTTCGAGGCGTACTCGGCCAGGCGCGACTCGCTGGCGCAGCGCAGCAGGCAGGTGAAGGAGTGGTCGCGGCAGGGCGTGCACCGGGCGACCAGCGCCAAGGCGCGCAGGGACGAGCCGGACAAGAACGTGCGCGCCGGCCGCGCGCAGTCGGCGGAGAACCTGACCGCCAAAGCGTCCGTTGTGGACCGTCAGCTGGCCAGGCTGGAGGAGGTCGAGGAACCGCGCGAAGCCTGGGAACTGCGGCTCACCCTGCCGTCGGCCGGGCGGGGCAGTTCGGTCGCGTTCACGTTGCGCCAGGCCGTGGTCAGTCGTGGCGACGTGACGCTCGGGCCGATCGATCTCACGATCGGCGCGGGTGAGCGGTGGCGCCTCACCGGCCCGAACGGCTCCGGCAAGTCGACGCTGCTGGGAGCGTTGCTCGGCCGCATTCCGCTGGCCGGTGGCGACCGCTCGATCGGGCCCGGTGTCGTCGTCGGCGAGGTCGACCAGCTCCGGGCGGAGTTCGCGAGCGACGAGAGCGCGTTGCGGATCGTGGCCGGGGCGACCGGGCTCCAGGACGTCGAGGTGCGCACGTTGCTCGCGAAGTTCCGGCTCGGCGCGGACGCCGTGCTGCGGCCGGCTCGGGAGCTCTCACCGGGCGAACGCACCCGCGCGGGATTGGCTTTGTTGCAAGCTCGTGGCACGACATGTTTGGTCCTCGACGAACCGACGAACCACCTCGATCTGCCGGCGATCGAACAACTGGAACAAGCGCTCGACAACTACGAGGGCACGTTGTTGCTGGTCACGCACGATCGGCGGCTCGCATCGGCCGTGCGGGTGGATCACGAGATCAACGTCCGCGACCTTCTCACGTTTCCTCGTGTGAAGGGTGGAAGATAGGAGGCATGACCACCGAGGAGGACTGGCCGGTCGAACAGACCTGGTCGATGCGCAACACCCACTGGCACGCCTATGTGGAACACACTTCGCTCGATCACGCCTCCCCTCGGCAGGTTCGGCTCGAACGCACCCCTGAGGAAGTGCTGACGTCGCCGGCGGAGGTGGCCGCGTGGCTGGAGGTCAACCTCCGCAGCGCCACCAGGCCCGAGGAGACCGGCAAGAAGCGGGTGAAGGACGAGCGTGATTTCACCGACTCGAACCAAGTGCACGCCTCGCTGGCGTCGCGCGGCGAGTCGATCTACACGGGAGTGAAGGGCGAGCTCACGCTGGCGGTCGAGGCCGTGACGCCGGACGAGTGCCGGATCTCCCACGACGGCGCGGACGTCGCGCCTCTGAAGGCGGGGCGCCGCCGCTGAGCGACTGAGGCTGGACGCCGTCGCTAGATTCGGTTCCCTGGGGGAGTTTCACGCTGGGGGATCCGATGAAGCGAGTTCTGCTCGTTCTGGGGGCGCTGGTCCTGGCGATCGTCGGCGCCGTGGTGTGGCAGCGGTCCGCCGAGCCGCCGTCCAGGTACGTGGTGCTGCAGCACGCGGACGCGTCGGAGCTCTGGCGCTCCGGCGACCCCGAGACACCGCTGGTCAGGCAGGTCGCCAGGGAGCTCGCCACGCGCGGGTCGCTGTCACTGGACAAGCTCCGCGAGGACGGCGCCATCGTGGTGACGACGATCGACGCGAAGGCGCAGTCCGGTGCCGCGGCGGCGATTCGGGAACGTGCCGAGGGGCGTTCGGGACTGGTGGCCGTCGACCCCGCGAGAGGGGACGTGAAGGCCTACGCGCCGGGGGAGGACCCTGCCGTCGATCGCGCGGGCGGTGTCGTGAAGCAGCCCGGTTCGGTGTTCTTCCCGTTCAGTGCCGCCGCGGCACTGCAGGAAGGCAAGGCGCTGGACCAGGGCGACCCGGAGCGGGCGGTCAGGGTGGCGCAACGGGCCGGTGTGCCCGAGTACGCCGACGTCGAGGGCACGCGGACGAAGCTGCTCGACGGGCCGGACGGCGGACTGCGGCCGCTCGACCTCGCGTCCGGGTACGCGACGTTCGCCGCGGAAGGTGTGCACCGCGACGCCCACTTCGTCACGCACGTCACCGACGTGCACGGTGCGACGCTGTACCAGGCGCTGGACACGCCGCAGTCCGCGTTCGACCGGGATCCGGTGCGCGGCAAGGAGATCGCCAACCAGGTCAACGAGGTCCTGCGGAACGACCCGGCGTGTGGCAACGACCTGTGGACGGCCTGCCGTGCGAGCGAACCGGCTCAGGTCCGGCACGCCTGGTTCGCCGCGGCCACCCCGCAGCTCTCGGTGGCGGTGTTCATCGGCGGGGACGAGGCCGGCGGCGCCGTTGACGCCGGCCTGCCCAAGGCCGTGTGGGAGACGTTCCTGCAGAAGCTGCGGCCCTAGCGGGTCAGCCGACGTGCCACGTGTGCACGGGCTCGCCCGCGTGCATCAGCTCCATGTACCGCTTGAGCATGCCGGACAGGGCTCTGTCCCTCGACATGCCCCGCTCTTCCAGCAGCGCAACGGTTTCCCGCTGCCACGACGAACCCGTGCGCCGCGCGAGGCAGCGCTGCTCGATCACGCCGAGGTAGCGCTCGCGGGCCTCGTCGGAGACGCCGCAGTCGCGCAGGCCGTCGTGCGCCATCGGCAGGAGCCGGCGCAGCACCAGCTCGTCCGGCGGGATCCAGCCGATGCCCGGCCAGTACAGCTGGGCGTTCATGCCGTGCCGGGCGCCGGTGTAGAGGTTCTCCTCGGCCGCCTGGAACGACATCTGCGTCCACAGTGGACGTTCCTGGGAGGTGAGCGCGCGCTGGGCGCCGTAGAAGAAGGCGGCGTTGGCCATCGTGTCGAGAACGGTGGGGCCCGCGGGCAGGACCCGGTTCTCGACGCGCAGGTGCGGCACGCCGTCGACGACGTCGTAGACCGGGCGGTTCCAGCGCCAGATCGTGCCGTTGTGCAGGCGCAGCTCGGAAAGACGAGGCGCGCCACCGGCTTCCAGGACCTCCAACGGGTCCTCGTCGTCGGTTTCCGGCAGCAGGCTGGGGAAGTAGCGCACGTTCTCCTCGAACAGGTCGAAGATCGACGTGATCCACCGTTCACCGAACCACACGCGCGGACGGACGCCCTGGTTCTTCAGCTCGTCCGGACGGGTGTCGGTGGCCTGCTCGAACAACGGGATCCGGGTCTCGTGCCAGAGCGCTTTGCCCAGCAGGAAAGCCGAATTCGCGGCGATGGCGACTTGCACGCCCGCCAGGCACTGCGCGGCGTTCCAGTGTGCGGCGAAGTGCATCGGCTCGACCTGGAGGTGCAGCTGCACGGACGTGCACGCGGCCTCCGGCAGGATCGACTCCGCGTAGGTGTCCAGCTTCTCGGGGTTCTTGCCCGGCATCGCCGGGCCTTCCATGCGCAGCACCATCTCCTCGCCGCGAGCCTTGAAGATGGTGTCGTTGAGGAGCGCGTACCTCGGCGCCTCGGAGAGCCACTTGCGGTCGAAGTGCCTCTCCCGCAACGTGGGCAGCACGCCGATCATGGCGAGGTTGGCGCCCGCGTCGTTGGCCTTCGAGTCCGCGTTGTCGAGCGACGTGCGCAGTTCTTCTTCCAGGCCAAGCATCTCACCCCCGGCCAGCTCGCGCGGGGGCACGTTGATCTCCAGGTTCTGCTGCCCCAGCTCCAGCGTGTAGGAGGGATCGTCGATCTTCTCGAGCACCTCCGAGTTCGCCATCGCCGGCCGCATCGCGTCGTCGACGAGGTTCAGTTCGATCTCGAGCCCCATCTGCCGACGGGGAAAGGAGAACGTGTCTTCGGCCAGCATCGTGGCCAATGCGTCGAGACTTCGCTGCATCTTCTCGCGATAGCGCTGGCGATCGTCTCTGGTGAACGTGCGGCTGGACACTTCGCTTCCCATGCCGCTACCCCTTCGCTCGGCGCCGGTGGGCGCGGGCCAGGCGGAACGCCAAAAGTGACACAGCGCAATCCCCCTTTACATCGCCCAAAACGGTGCTCTCTGTCACGTGGAGGTAACAACCAGCGATCATCCGCTGGTCGGACGTGTGCGGTTCCGCCCTCCGGACTACCTCGCCTGTTCCACCCCGGGCAGGATGCGAAACTTCCGGCGTGGCGAAGGTGATCGAGATCAACGACCCGGCGGACCCCGCGCTGGACGACTTCCGGGACCTGTCGACGGCCGACCGCAGGCCGGATCGGCCGGGTGGACGAGGTCTCGTCATCGCCGAGGGTGTCGTGGTGGTGGAACGTCTGCTGGCGTCGCCGTACCCGGTGCGCGGGCTGCTCGGGGTGCGGCGGCGGATCGAGGCGCTGGACCTTTCTGACCTGGACGTTCCCGCCTACGTGACGTCAGCAGAGGTTATGGCGTCGGTCGTTGGTTTCCACTTGAACCGGGGTGTACTGGCCGCCGCGGATCGCGCTCCCGCGGTGTCGTTCGAGGACCTCGCCGCGAGGTCCCAGCGGCTCGCCGTGCTCGAAGGCGTGGGCGATCACGAGAACCTGGGTTCGATCTTCCGCAACGCCGCCGCGCTGGGCGTCGACGGCGTGGTGCTGGGGCCCGGTTGCAGCGATCCGCTGTATCGACGCAGTGTGCGGGTGTCGATGGGGCACGTCCTGCGCGTGCCCTTCGCTACCACAGATGAGTGGCCCGCGGCGCTGAACATGTTGCGGCAAAAGGGTTATACCGTTGCCGCTCTGACGCCACGCCCATCCGCTCTGCATCTTGCAGATGCCGGTTTGCGCGGCCGTCGCGTGGCAGTGCTGCTGGGTTCGGAGGGGCCGGGCCTCACCGACGAGGCGATCGACGCCGCGGATCTGGCCGTGCGCATCCCGATGTCGTCCGGCGTGGACTCGCTGAACGTGGCCACCGCGGGTGCGGTGGCGTTCTACGCCCTGCTTTAGAGCAGCGTCAGGATCAGGGCCAGCCAGGCGACGAGCACCCCGGTCACGACGCCGTACGCGACCCAGCGCCACACCGGCACCTTGCGCCCGAGCCAGACCGACGGTGCCAGCCCGCCGACCACCAGCACGTTCGCGACGAGCGCGAGCCACCGGCTGGTCTCACCGAGCCCCAGCGACAGCGACACGACGGTCACCGTGACGATCGCGGCCGTGATGATGCTGACCGTGAGCCCGGTACCCCACGGCGTCGGCTCGTCCTCGTCCTCGTCCCTGACCAACGTCTGCACCGCGGCCTCGGCCGGCGCCTCGGGAGCGTCGACGCTGACCAGTTCGCCGCTGACCGGGTCGGTGTAGCTGACGGGGGAGTTCATGACCGACGCGATCCTGCCCGCGAGCTGCTTGCCCCTGCGCGCGACCAGCGCACTGGCCACGCCATCGGCGGGCGTCTCGGACCGCACGACGGCGTCGGCGACCTTCGCCCACTCGTGCAGCGCCTCCGCGAGGTCGGCGCCGAGGGGCAGGCTGTGCGGGTCGACCTCGCGCTCACCGGAGTCGTCTTCCCCGGCCAGCACGGCGCGGCCGTCCCGGACTCGCAACTCCACTGCGTCCTCCTCGGTCTGGACCTTCGTCCAGAAACCTATCGGACGCAGGACGCCAGGGAGAACGACCGAGCTGGAGTCGTGAGGTCGCGTTCGCGCCAGATCCCCATTGGCGCGAACGCGACCTGCAGGCCTACGCGAGCGAGTCGCGCCAGGCCGTGTGCAGGGCCGCGAACCGGCCCCGCTCACCGATCAGCTCCGCGGGGGAGCCGTCTTCCACCACAATGCCACCATCGAGCACCAGAACGCGGTCCGCGATCAGGACCGTCGACAGGCGGTGGGCGATGATGAACGCCGTCCGGTCGGCCAGCACTGTCTCCAGCGCTGCCTGCACGGCGCGTTCGGTGGGCACGTCCAGGGATGATGTTGCCTCATCCAGGACCAGGACCGCCGGGTCGGCCAGGAAAGCACGCGCGAAAGCGACCATTTGGCGCTGGCCCGCGGACAACCGGCCGCCCCGTTTGCGGACGTCCGTGTCGTAGCCGTCCGGCAGAGCCGCGATGAACTCGTGCGCGCCCAGCTCGGCCGCGGCGGCCTCGATCTCCGCCCGCGACGCCGACGGACGACCCAGGGCGATGTTGTCGGCCACCGAGCCCGAGAACAGGAAGTTCTCCTGCGTCACCATCACCACGGCCTTGCGCAGATCCGTGTCCGCGATCGAACGCAGATCTGTCCCGTCGAGCCGCACCGAGCCGGACGACGGGTCGTAGAAACGGCCTACGAGCTTCGCCACCGTGGTCTTGCCGGCGCCGGTCGCGCCGACCAGGGCCACGGTCTGGCCCGCCGGTACGTCCAGCGTGAAGCGCGGCAGCACCAGCCGGGACGTGCCGGGGTACTGGAACTCCACGTCGGCGAACCGGACGGCACCCCGCGCGTGCGGGAGGGCCACCGGCGACGAAGGTTCCGGCACCGACGGCTTCTCCTCCAGGACGCCGGAGATCTTCTCCAGCGCGGCGGTGGCGGAGGAGTACGAGTTCGCGAACATCGCCAGCTCGTCGAACGGGTCGTAGAAGCGGCGCAGGTACAGCATGAACGCCGCCAGCACGCCCAGTTCGACGGCGCCGTCCGCCACCCGGTAGGCACCCCAGGCGAGGACCACGGCCAGCGACACGTTGCCGATGGCGCGGATCGTCGAGACGAACGTGGCCATGACGCCCAGCGCGTCGGTGTTCGCGTCGCGGAACTGGCCGTTGAAGCCGGACATGATCTGCTCGTTGCGGGGCTGACGACGGAACGCCTGCACCGCGCGGATGCCGTTCATGGACTCCACGAACTGCACGATGATCTTGGCGATCGCGCCGCGCGTGCCCCGGTACGCCTCCATCGAACGGCGGCGGAACCAGCGCCACAGGAAGTACAGCGGAATGAAGCCCGCGATCACGACCGACGCCAGCGGGGCGTCGAGCCAGATCAGGATCACCGCGATGCCCACCACCGACAGCGCGGCGTTGAACAGGCTGTCCAGGCCCTCCTCCAGCAGGTCCTGCAACGCGTCGACGTCGCTGGTCAGCCGGGAGATGACCTTGCCGGACGTGTACGACTCGTGAAAGCCCACCGACAGGCCCTGCGAGTGCCGGAAGATCCGGCCGCGCAGGTCCAGCAGCAGGTCCTGGCCGACGCGGCCGGAGATCCGCAGGAACGCCCAGCGCAGGAACGTCATCAGCAGCGCGCAGACCGCGTAGCCGGCGACGCACCAGATCAGGATCGACGGGCTGCCGCCGACCGCGTCGGGGATGCCCCTGTCGATCGCGGCGGCGATCAGCAGCGGGCCCGCGAGGGCCGCCAGGTTGCCGGTGACGACCGCCGCGATCGCCAGCGACGTGCGGGCGATGTGCGGGCGCAGCAACGAGCCCAGCAGCCTGCGGGACCGTGCCTGCAGGCGCAGGCCCGTCGAGTACGAGATCTCCTCGATCTCCTCGGAGGCGACGCCGCGCCACTCTTCTTCTTCAGCCGCAACGGGTGCGACAACTTCACTCACGACGCCACCTCCTCTTCGACCAGGTCTTCGTCCATGCTGGACAGAAGCCGGCGGTATTCCTCGTTGGTGTCCAACAGTTCCCGGTGCGAGCCGATCGCGGCGATCTTGCCGTCGACCAGCAACGCCACTCGGTCGGCGAGCTGCACGGTCGACGACCGGTGCGCCACGACCAGTGCCGTGGTGTCGCGCAGAACCCTGCGCAGCGCGCCCTCCACCTCGGCCTCGGTGTGGACGTCCAACGCCGACAGCGGGTCGTCCAGCACCAGCACCGCCGGCCTGCCGACGACCGCGCGGGCCAGCGCCAGCCGTTGCCGCTGACCACCGGACAGCGACAGGCCCTGCTCGCCGATCCTGGTCGCGAGACCCCACGGCAGCGCGTCCACGAACTCCTCCGCCTTGGCCACCCGCAACGCCTCGCGCACCTGCGTCTCGGTGACGTTCGGCAGGCCCAGCCCCACGTTCTCGGTGACCGACGCGGAGAACAGCACGGGTTCCTCGAACGCGGTGCCCACGACGGTCCGCAGGTCCTCCAGCGAGAGGTCCCGCACGTCGGCGCCGTCGATCGTGATCCGGCCACCGGTCACGTCCGCGAGCCGCGGCACCAGCGCGGTCAGCGTCGTCTTGCCCGACCCCGTCGCGCCGACCAGCGCCAGCGTCTCACCGGGACGCAGGTCGAGGTCGATGCCGGACAGCACCTCGCGGCCGTCGTCGAACGCGAACCGCACGCCCTCGAAACGAACGTGCCCGCGCAGCGGTGCAGGCAGCGGCGCGGGCGAGGCGGGGCCGGTGATCGTGACGGGGGAGTCGATGACCTCCCAGTAGCGTTCCAGCGCCGAGGCGGCCTGGTTCGTCTCCGCCAGCAGCCAGCCGATGGAGTCGATGGGCCAGCGCAGGTACGCGCTCACCGCGACCGCCGCGACCAGCGTGCCGACCGTCATCCAACCGTTCACGATGCCGATCGCGCCGACGCCGAGCATGCCCGCGATCGACAGCTCCGGCAGCACGATCAGCACCGACCACAGCGCGGCCAGGATCGAGATCTTGTTCAGCTCGGTCGCCCGCAGCTCCCGCGCCTGCGCCAGGAACCGCTTCGAGAGCTCCGGCCCGCGCCCGAACGCCTTGAGCACCCGGATGCCGAGCACCGACTCCTCGACGGTCGTGGTCAGGTCGCCCGCCTGGTCCTGCGCCCGCCGCGCGACGATCTTGAACTTCGACTCGAAGAAGTACGAGATGACGATCAACGGAAGCGCGCCGCACAGCGACACGATCAGCAGCCACGGCGAGAGCGCCGCGATGATCCCCAGCCCGATGAACACGACCACGGTGTTGACGATCAGGAACACGACCGCGAACGCCACGAACCGCCGCACGGTCGTGAGGTCGTTCGTGGCGCGGGACAACAGCTGACCGGACTGCCACCGGTCGTGGAACGCCACCGGCAGCCGCTGAAGATGCTGGTACAGGTCGAACCGCATGCGCGCCTCGACCTCCGCCGCCGGCTTGGCGACGATCTTGCGCCGTAGGTAGAACAATGCCGCCTCGCCGAGCCCGAGCACCAGCACGCCCAGGATCAGCCACGGCAGCGGACCGGTCTGCTTGTTCTGAATCGGACCATCGACGATGCGCTGCGTCAGCAGCGGGATGCCAAGACCACACAGCATCGCGAGCATCGTCGCCGACAGCACGACAGTCATCCGTGCGCGGTGCGGCCGCACGTACGGCCACAACCTTCGCAAGGTCCTGATTGTCGAGTTTCGTTGATCGCTCACGCGATGAGCCCCCTCCAGGTCGTCTCCAAAGTACGAAGTCAGACCCGTCTTCAGCATCCGGTTTTTCTCCCCACCGGAGGGTGCAGGCTCGACTTAGGTCGAGGTCAAGGGCACGATGACCACCATGACGCGGTTTCTGCGGACCGAGCAGACGATGGCGTTTCCACACGGACGGCTCATCGCCTCACTCGACGGAATGAACTACGTCCTCGCCCCGGACGGCTGGGATCACCTGGCCGGTCCCCGCCCGAGACACGCGATGCTCGTCTCCCGCGAGGACGCCGAGGACTGGTGCGAACGCGAGGGCTGGGACCTGAACCTGCTGGACCAGGTACCGGTCACTTCCTGAAGGTGAACAGGCCGACCAGCCCGTAGGCGACGGCCGCGAGCAACGCCTCGGCGTGGTGCCGGTTGGCGAACCACCCGATGACGGGTTCGTGCACCTTGAAGTAGAGCCCGACGCCCAGCACGATCGGCCCGAGCAGGATGATCGGCCACACCGGCCGCACCCCGAAGACCCACAGGATCGGCCCGGCCAGCACCAGCGACGACACGAGCGCGAGTGGCAACCCGATCAGCACGAGCAGCAGGAACGCCGACATCGACGTGCTGTCGAGCCACGACTTGAGGAAGCCCGACTCGTACGCCCACGTCCACCCGAGCACCAGCCCGGCGCCGACGGCCATCGACAGGACGACCCGGAACAACAGCCGGCGTCCCGTCCTGCCCGTCTTGCCCGCGGTGCTCTGCTCTGTCACGCCACCCACCGTAACCAGCGTCACCACGCGAGCCAAGGCGTTGGCGCAGGCTCCTACCGTCGCGAAGATGACAGTTTGAACCCGGTGAGCGCTCCCGCGAGTGCGTAGGCAACGCACGGAACGATCACATACATGGTCGCCATGAACCGATGCGCGTCTTCCTGATACATGTCCAGGCGGAAGATCCTGACGTAGATGACCGCCAGGAACAGCAGGAACCACAACCCGCTTCCGGCCCCCGCCGCCCACCAGCCGCGTTCTGCTCGCATCACCCGGAACCCCACGTGGATCAGCACCGCGGCCACGATCATCCAGAACGCGAAGACAGGCCCGACGGTCAGCGGGAACCCGGCACCACAGCCGGTGCGCCCAGGCCCGCCGTTGCAGTACCTCGTGAGCGTTTCCAGGGTCAGCAGAAATCCGGCGCCGACGACCGTTCCGACAACGGCCCCCAGAGCCGTGCGCGACAACATGCGCCCAGAGCTACCCGATCAAGGCCCGCGAAAGCCCGATCTTCACGAACCCTCCACAGCACCTTCACCGCGCGGAGGGTTCGTGAGCACGGCGATCAACGCGTACAGCGCGGCGAACACGGCGAAGGCCAGAAAGGTCGTCCCCAGCAACAGGATCATCGCGACCACCGCCATGAGGGTCGCGGGCACGGCCACCAGCCATGCCCGCGACACGCTCAGCGAACGCAGTGCGATCCCACCCACGACCGCCCCGGCCACCGCGAACACCGGAGTGGCGATCACGAAGGCGCCGAGACAGCCCCAGTCGTCCTTCGAGCAGACCGCGCCCGAAGCGAGGAGCTCGAACATTCCCCACCAGGCCAGCCCGAGGAGTGCACCCACTCCGGCAGCCAGCGCGACACGACGTCCCACGGTGTCAGCGTCTCACTCAGCGGTTCGACCGCACGCCCAGTAAAACGTCTTCCCACGAAGGGACGATGGGGTGGTTCTTCTTCCCCCGCTTCGGAGGAGGGTCCTTGCGCACCGGCTTCTCCGCCGCGGGCTCCTGCTCCGTCTTCACCGGCGGTGGAGGCGGGGCAGGCGCGGGCTCCGGCTCAGGCAGCTTCTCCTGAGCCGGCTTCTCGGCCACGACAGGTGCCGCCACGGGGGCGGGCGCCTGAGCGGGAACCGGCACGGGTGCGGGCTCCTCGGCAACGGGCGCGGGGGCCGCGGGAAGGACCGGGGTCGTTTCCAGGGCCTGCCGTGCCAGCTGCGTCACCGGCCGCACCGTGCGCAGCGTGCGGTTCGGGTTCGGGTCCATCAGGTCGACGGCGGCGTCGTCCAGAGCCGTCACCGTGCCGCCCTGCGCACCGGGGTGGAACGCCCAGTGCGCGCGGTTCTCCGAGCGACCGGTCTTCCACTGCAGCTGCACGATCCAGCGGTTGTCGTCGCCGCGCCACGCGTCCCACTTGGTGTCGGACAGGTCGTGTCCGCGCAGGCCGAACGAGTGCGCGACGACCTCGCCGAGCGTCTGCACGTCCGGGCCGTCCTCACGGACCGGGTGCGCGCGCTGGGCCAGGTCGGCCGTGCGCGAACGCTCCAGCAGAACGGGGTAGGCGAAGCGCTCGATGCGGTGCGTCGGCATGCCGGCTGCGGCCGCGACCTGCTCGATCGACTCGCCGGCGCGGATGCGGGCCTGGATCTCCCGGGGCCGCATGAGGGCCTCGCCCGATTCGATCTGCATCTGGCCGAGGCGCGCGAGATCACCGCGCAGGGCAGCCCGAAGGCGCTCGTCTGCGGGGAGCGTGAAGCGCTCGCCGCGGTTTTCGGGGTCCTCGAGGATGACGGACTTGCCGTCCTCGTCGAGCCCGATGACTCGCAGCGCTCGCATCGTGGCCTCCCTGAATTCGCACCTCGCCAGCAGACAACGTTAGGACAACGAGCCGTCCTTGCGTGGGAGACTCGCCGATATCTCTACGTGATCTTGCCAGTTCACGAGGCCTGTCGCACGCCCGTTTCCGGAAGGTTCACCTGGACCACCAGTCCGCCTCCCCCGTTCGGGCGAGCCTTGGCCGAACCCTGATGAGCCTTCGCCACGGACTGCACGATCGACAGGCCGAGGCCCGATCCGGCGGTCCCGGTGCGGTCGCGGAGCCGGCGAAAAGGCTCGAACAATCCGGGTACTGCCTGGGCAGGCACGGTGGGGCCGGTGTTGGTGATGATCAGTTCTTGATCAAGCCGGACCGACACGGAGCCGCCCGGCTTGTTGTAGAGGACGGCGTTGCGCAACAGGTTGCCGACGAGCTGGGCAAGTAGGACGGGATCGCCGTCCACCAGATACCTGCGAGTCTGAACCGCAAACGTGACGTTCTTCTCCGAAGCCAGTGCCGCGCACGACTCGATTTCGTCGTCGATCACCTCGTCCAGCCACACCAGCTCACGCGTGGCGAGCCCGCGATCACTGCGAGCGAGCAGCAGCAGCCCGTCGATGAGCTTCTCGCTGCGCTCGTTGGTGTCGAGCAGGTGCGTGCCGAGCCTGCGGGTCTCGTCGGTCACGTTCGGGTCGGCCATCGCGACCTCGATCAGCGTCCGTTGCACGGCCAACGGCGTGCGCAGCTCGTGCGAGGCGTTAGCGACGAACCGCTTCTGGCTGTCGAACGACGACGCGAGCCGGTCGAGCATGCCGTCGAACGTGTCCGCGAGCTCCTTGAGCTCGTCCGGCGGCCCGTCCAGCTCGATGCGCTGGTCCAGCCGTTCCGCCTCCAGCCGGTGCGCGGTCGTGGTGATCGAGTGCAACGGTGCCAGCACGCGTCCGGCCACCACCCAGCCGAGCCAGACGGCGATCACCGCGGCCACCAGCAACGCGATGATCGACTGCCACAGGACCGTGCTCATCGTGCTCGCTTTGATCTGCTCGCCGGTGAACACCGCGGTGTCGGTCGGAAGCTCCCCCGCCGCGACCGCCGTGTAGCCGGAGTACGGGTCGACCAGCTCCGACGGCACCGTCCTGGCCATCGCCACGCCGTCGCCCGGCGTCCACTCGGCGAGCAGCCAGTAGTTGAGCGCGATCAGCGCGATGCCCGCGATCAGGAACACCCCGGCGTACCAGGCCGTCAGCCTGGTCCGGAGCGTCACGAGCCGAACCGGTAGCCGGCGCCGGGCACGGTCTGGATGACCTGAGGCGCGCCCAGCTTGCGGCGCAGCGTCATCACCGCCACCCGCACGGCGTTGGTGAACGGGTCCGCGTGCTCGTCCCAGGCCTTCTCCAGCAGTTCCTCGGGACTCACCACGTTGCCCTCCGCTCGCATCAGCACTTCCAGCACGGCGAACTCCTTGGGAGACAAAGGCAGGAACGTCCCGTCCCGCGACGCCTGGTGCCGCGGCAGGTCCAGCGTCACGCCCGCCCGTTCGAGCACCGGCGGCAAGGCAGGACGAGCCCGCCGGCCCAGCGCCTGCACGCGGGCCACGAGCTCGGCGAACGCGAACGGCTTGGTCAGGTAGTCGTCGGCACCGAGCCCGAGCCCGGCCACCCGATCGTCCACATCGGCCGCCGCCGTCAGCATCAGCACCCGTGCCTCGCCGCCGGTCGCGTGCACCGCCTTGCACACCTCGTCACCGTGCACGAGGGGCAGGTCGCGGTCGAGCACCACGACGTCGTACGCGTGCACCCCTACCCGCTCCAACGCCGCTTCGCCGTCGTAACAGACGTCGACCGCCATCGAGAACCTGCGCAACCCCTCGGCGATCGTGTCCGCGAGCAGCTGTTCGTCCTCGACCACCAGCACACGCATGACACCTATTTTCCGCGCAACGGGCATAAGCGCCGGATAAGGCCTTTCGCTTAACGCCGCCGAATGACGCCCTCCGTAGACCTGTCCCCATGAAATCCACCATCGCAGTGTTGCTGGGCCTGCTCCTGGCGCTCACCGCCTGCGGGTCGAAAGAGCAGCCGGCCGGGGCTCAGAAGGACGAGAAGGGCGACATGCTCAAGTTCGCCCAGTGCATGCGGAACAACGGTGTCGACATTCCGGACCCGCAGACGAGCGAGGACGGCGCGGGCATCGCGATCCAGGCTCCTGGCGACGGCGCTCCCATCGACGAGGAGAAGATGAAGACCGCCCACGAGGCCTGCAAGGAGCACCTGCCCAACGGTGGCGAGATGAAGCCGCCGTCGCCGGAAGAGCAGGACAAGGCGCGTCAACAGGCGAAGTGCATGCGGGACAAGGGTTACAACTGGCCGGACCCGAAGTTCGAAGGCGGCGGCACGGCCGAGGTCCAGGAACTGCCCGACCTGGAGGACGACAAGGTCAAGCAGGACATGAAGGACTGCGGCATGGGCGAGTTCACCATCTCGAGGCCGGTCGGATGAAGCGCCGCGTGAACAGGAAGATCGTCGTCGCCGCGCTCGTCGCCGCCGTGGTGCTCGGCACCGGTGGGGTCGTCGTCCTCACCAGAATCGCGTCCAACCAGGCCAACGCCGCACCGCTGCAGAACGACCCGTCGAAGACCACAGAGGTCAAGAAGACGAACCTGGCCGACCAGCAGTCGGTGACCGGCCAGCTCGGTTACGGCGCGGAACGAGCGCTGGCCAGCCGGAAAAGTGGCACCATCACGGGACTGCCGAACCAGGGCGCTGTCATCGACCAGGGCAAACCGGTGTTCCACTCGGACGCCAAACCCGTGCCGCTGTTCTACGGCACGATGCCGCTCTACCGCGACCTCGAGTCGGGCATGTCGAACGGACCCGATGTCAAGGTGGTGGAGGAGAACCTCGCCGCTCTGGGGTTCAAGGACTTCGGTGCCCCCGACGAGAAGTTCACCTACTACACGGCCACCGCGCTGAAGAAGTGGCAGAAGGCCAACGGCCTGGAGCAGAACGGAAAGCTCGGCTCCGGTGACGTGATCGTCCAACCTGGGGCGATCCGCGTCTCCTCGCTGAACGCCCAGCTCGGCGCACCCGCCGGCGGCGACCTGATGAAGGTCACCGGCACCGAACGCGCGGTGACCGTCGAACTGGAACAGTCCAAGCAGCGCCTCGCCAAGCAGGGCGAGAAGGTCGAGCTGTCGATCACCGGCGGCAAGCCCACCACGGGAACGATCACCGGCATCACCCGCAACCCCGGCGACCCGAACCAGGGCCAGAAGCCGAAGATCGTGCTGACGATCTCCGTCGACGACCCCAAGGCCGTCGAGGGCATCGAGTCCGGCAGCGTCACCGCGCTCTTCACGGTGTCGAAGAAGCAGAACGTGCTCGCGGTCCCGATCGGCGCGCTGCTCGCGTTGAGCGAGGGCGGCTACGGCGTGGTCACCGAGGACGGCAAGACCATCCCGGTCACCGTCGGCATCTTCGCCAAGGGCCAGGTCGAGGTGCAGGGCGAGGGCCTGCGCGAGGGCATGAAGGTGGTGACCACCGAGTGATCACCGTCGACCACGCGAGCCGGACGTATCCCGGCGGTGTGCAGGCGTTGCGCGACGTCTCCCTGACCGTCGGGGGCGGGGAGATGCTCGCGATCGTGGGACCGTCCGGCTCGGGGAAGTCGACGCTGCTGCACCTGATGGGCACGCTCGACAAGCCCACGACGGGCACGGTCGAGATCGACGGCAACGACATCTCCACCTTGTCCGACAACGCCTTGTCGGCACTGCGGGCGCGCACGATCGGGTTCGTGTTCCAGCAGTTCTTCCTCACCGACGGGCTGTCCGCCATCGAGAACGTCGCCTCCGGACTCGTCTACGCCGGCGTGCCGCGTTCCAAGCGACGGGCGTTGGCCATGTCCGCTTTGGACAGAGTCGGACTGATCCACCGCGCGCTGCACAAGCCGCACGAGCTGTCCGGTGGTGAACGTCAGCGGGTCGCGATCGCGCGGGCCGTGGTGAACACGCCGGGGATCCTGCTGGCCGACGAGCCGACCGGGAACCTCGACACGCAGAACGGTGCCGGAGTGCTGGAGTTGTTGGAGAGCCTCAACTCCGACGGCACGACGATCGTGCTGATCACGCACGACCGGGACATCGCGGCCTGGGCGCCGCGCCGCGTCGAGGTGCGGGACGGAGTGATCGTGTGATCGACCTCCTCCGCCTCGGGTTCTTCGGCATGCGGACCCGCCCGATCCGCGCCGTGCTCTCCGCACTGGGCATCGCGATCGGCATCGCCGCGGTGGTCGCGGTCGTCGGCATCCCGGCCTCCAGTGCGGCGGCTCTCAAGGAGAAGATGTCCAAGCTGGGCACCAACCTCCTGACCGCCGCGCCCGGCCAGGACTTCTTCGGCCAGGACGCGAAGCTGCCGGAGACGGCGGTGCCGATGGCCAAGCGGATCGGCGCGGTGTCGGCGGCCAGTGCCACCGGCAAGCTCTCCGCGAGCGTCCGCAAGAACGACCTCGTGCCGACGAGCGACACGCTCGGGTTGCAGGTGCAGGCGGCGGAGAAGGACCTGTTGAAGGTGCTGGGCGCCGAGGTCCGCGAGGGCCGGTGGCTGTTGCCGGGCGAGAAGTCGGTGGTGCTCGGGGGCACCGCGGCCTCGCGCCTCGGCATCGACAAGCCGGGTGTGCAGCTGTGGATCGACGGGCAGTGGTTCACCGTGGTCGGCATCCTCGGGCCGCTGCCGCTCGCACCGGAGATCGACAGGTCCGCGCTGGTCGGCTGGGACGCGGCCAAGGAGGCGTTCGGGTTCGAGGGCAACGCGAACACGGTCTACGTGCGCACGTCACCGGATCAGGTCGACAACGTCCGCAACCTGCTCGGGCCGACGTTGAACCCGCAGAAGCCCAACGAGGTCAAGGTTTCCCGGCCGTCCGAGGCGCTCGAAGCGCAGCAGCTGGCCGAGAGTTCCTACAACGCGCTGTTCCTGGGCTTGGGCGGAGTCGCGTTGTTGGTGGGTGGCGTCGGCGTGGCGAACACGATGGTGATCTCGGTGCTGGAACGGCGCAGGGAGATCGGTCTGCGGCGGGCGCTCGGGGCGACCCGGCGGCAGATCAGATGGCAGTTCCTCACCGAGTCGGTGTTGCTGTCCGGTCTTGGTGGACTGGTCGGTGTGATCGTGGGAATCGCGGTCACGGCCGGATATTCGATCAGTCAGCAATGGCCCGCGGCACTGCCGTGGCCGGCCCTGCTCGGGGGAGTGGGCTCGGCGATCCTCATCGGCGCCATCGCCGGCGTCTATCCCGCGGTGCGGGCGGCACGTCAGTCGCCCACGGAAGCACTTGCCTGAAAAGCCCTGGGGTGCACCGAGAACTCATCGGTGCACCCCAGGCTGCTGTCTTCGTCAGGGAGTCAGAGCTGGCCGACGACCCAGTCGATCGCCTCGGTCAGGATCGTGACGTCGTTCGGCTCGATGGCCGGGAACATCGCGACGCGCAGCTGGTTCTTGCCGAGCTTGCGGTACGGCTCGACGTCCACGATTCCGTTGGCGCGCAACACCTTCGCCACGACAGCCGCGTCGACGTCGTCGGTGAAGTTGATCGTGCCGACGACCTGCGAGCGGTCAGCGGCCTTCTCGACGTACGGCGTGGTGTACGCGGTCTTCTCGGCCCAGCCGTACAGGCGGTCCGAGGAGTCCTTGGTGCGCGCGACGGACCAGTCGAGGCCGCCGTTGCCGTTGATCCAGTCGATCTGGTGCGCCAGCAGGAAGAGCGTGGCGACCGACGGCGTGTTGTACGTCTGGTCCTTCGTGGAGTTGTCGAGCGCGGTCGGCAGCGACAGGAACTCCGGCACCCAGCGGTCCTTGAGCTCCTCGACGCGGGCGAGCGCGGCGGGCGACATCAGCGCGAGCCACAGGCCGCCGTCCGAGGCGAACGACTTCTGCGGCGCGAAGTAGTAGACGTCGAAGTCCTCGGCCATGACCGGCAGGCCACCGGCAGCGGACGTCGCGTCGATCGCGATCAGCGCGTCGCCGGAGCCCTCGATGCGGGTGACGGGCATCGCGACACCGGTCGAGGTCTCGTTCTGCGCCCAGCCGACCAGGTCGGCGCCCTCGGCGTAGAACAGCTCGGGCGTGGTGCCCGGCTCGGCCTTGGTGACCAGGGAGTCCTTCAGGAACGGCGCGGTCTGCGTGACCTTCGCGAACTTGGAGGAGAACTCGCCGTTGGTGAAGTGCTGCGCGGCCTCGCGGACCAGGCCGAACGACGCCGCGTCCCAGAACGCCGTGGTGCCACCGTTGCCGAGCACGACCTCGTAGCCGTCCGGCAGCTGGAACAGCTCGCGCAGTCCGGAGCGGACGCGGCCGACGAGGTTCTTGACGGGCTTCTGCCGGTGGGACGTGCCGAGCAGCGCCGCACCCTCGGACGCGAGAGCCGCGACGGCCTCGGGACGCACCTTGGACGGTCCACAGCCGAAGCGGCCGTCAGACGGCTTGAGCTCGGCGGGAAGCACCAACGAGGTCGGATCGGCGGTCTGGGTCATGTGGTCACGCCTCCGGGGCGATTGACGAGCTTCAGGGACCTGACCGGCGCCGTTGCCGGAGTTCACAGTGTTGCAGGCCGGTGGCCGGGAGGTGACAGCCGGGTGTCCTGGGTCACTGCAACATGCCGCGATCCATCGCCGTCGTCACCGCCGCTGTGCGGTCCGACACCCCGAGCTTGTTGAACACCCGCAACAGGTGAGTCTTCACGGTCGCCTCGGAGATGAACAACGTCCTTCCGATCTCGACGTTGGACATCCCCTTGGCCACCAACTTCAGCACCTCGGCCTCGCGTGCCGATAGAGGGGGAGTGCGCACCTGCCCGACGACCTTCGCGACCATCGACGGCGCCAGCACGGTCTCCCCGCGCGCCGCCGCACGGATCGCCGCGATGAGGTCCTCGGTCGTCGAGTCCTTGAGCAGGTACCCGGACGCACCGGCCTCGACCGCGCGAAGAATGTCCGAATCGGTCTCGTACGTCGTGAGGACCAGAACGCGCGGCCCGGTTCCGGCGATCTTCGCGGTGGCGGCCACACCGTCCATTTCGGGCATTCGCAGGTCCATCAGCACGACGTCCGGCTTCAGCAGGGCGGCCTGAGCGATCGCCTCCTGGCCCGAACCGGCATCACCGACGACCTCCAGGTCGTCCGCGACGAGCATTCCCTTCAAGCCCTGACGCACCACGGGATGGTCGTCCACCAGCAGAATCCTGATCACAGCGGCACCTCCACCAGCACGGACGCCCCCTCGTCAGAAGACAGCGAGAGCGTCCCACCCACCTGTTCCAGCCTCGCACGCATGCCCCGCAGGCCGAAGCCCTCCGGCGCGTCCCCGAACCCGCGCCCGTCGTCGCGCACCTCCAGCGAGACGCCGTCCTCGTCGAACCTCATCACCACGTCGACCCGCGAGGCCCCGGAGTGCCGCGCGACGTTGGTCAGCGCCTCCTGGACGGTCCGCAGCAGCACCACCTCGGCCGAGGTCTGCAGGCCCACCGGATCGCCGATGACCCGGAAGGAGGACTCCAGCTCCACGCCGTTCACCAACCGCCGCAACGCGTCCTCCAACGTCGAACCGTCCAAAGGCGACGGTGAGTTGGAGGCGACCAGGGCCCGTGCCTCGCGGAGGTTCTCCCGCGCCGTCCGCAACGCCAGCTCGACGTCGGGCTGCGCGCCCTGCAGCAGCGTGATGATCGACGTGAAGCCCTGGGCCAGCGTGTCGTGGATCTCGCCAGCCCAGCGGGCCCGTTCGGCCTCGATGGTGAGCGCCTCGATCCGGTGGAGCAGCTCGGCGCGTTGCCTGCTCTGCTCGGACATGCGGCTGATCGCCCAGCCGAACGCCTGGGAGAAGGCGATGATCAACAATGCGGCCGGCCACGGCAGCGCGGGCACGGCACCCGCGGCCCAGGTCAGGATCTGCGGCGTGAACACGAACAGCGCCATCGGCCAGAACGCCCACGCGACCGGCAGGACCATGTAGATCTGCGGGACCAGGCCGAACAGGGCGAAGGTCGCGTTGCCGCTGAACCAGACCGCCGGGGCGAACGTGGCGAGCGAGCCGGCCGCGTAGATCAACCCGTGCCAGTCGTCGTCCCCGCTCGTGACCAGCTTCTTGCCGTAGAACAGGAACCACAGGCCGTTCAAGGACAACAACCCCGCCGCCGACAGCCGGTCGGCGAGGGTGTTGTTGTCGATCAGGATCAGCACGAGCGCGGTGGCCTGGGTGATCGCGAACAGCACGTACCAGGTGATCAGCGACTGGTGTTGCTCCACTTGAAAGTCCTGCTGACGAGCACCAGGCCCACGATCGTCCACGCTCCCAGCACCAGCGCGATCTTGCCGAGCTCCCATGATCCCGCCGCCTCCATCACCGCGTAGCCGTCGTTCAGCGCGAACACCGACCGGAAACCCTGACACACCCACTTCAGCGGGAAGAGCGAACCCACCGTGCGCAGCGACTCCGGCAGCATCGTCTGCGCGATGAAAACACCGCTGAGGAACTGCAGCACGATGTACGGCAGGTTCAGCACGCCCGCGGCGTTCCGGGTGGACTTCGCGATCGCGCTCAGCGCCACACCGATCAGCGAGCACGAGATGACGCCGAGCGTGAACACCCAGGCGAACGTCAGCCACTTCTCCGCACTCGACGGCAGCTCGACGTCGAACCGCCACACGGCCACGACCATCAGCAGCGCGGCCTCGAACAGGCTCGACACGAAGACCAGGACGATCTTGCCGATGAAGTAGGACGTGAACGGCATCGGCGTGCCGCGCAGGCGCTTGAGCGTGCCGTCCTCACGGTCGGCCACGACGCTCATGCCGAGCCCGACGAACGACGTCGAGATGATGCCGGCGCCGATCATGCTGGCCGCGAACATCTGGCCGGCGGCGGCCTCGCGCACGTACACGGTGCCGAGCAACAGCATCAGCAGCGCCGGCAACGAGATCGTGAAGATGAGGTTTTCCTTCTGCCGGAAGAACTCCCGCAGCTCGGTCGCACCCCTCGCGAGACCGAGTGACAGGGTTCCGGGCAACGTTGCGGTGGTCACGCGATCAGCTCCAGGTAGACGTCTTCCAGCGACGGGCGGGTGACGGTGAGTTCGGCGAGCTCGCCGTGCCTCGACAGCTCGGCGATCGTCTTGGTGGGCTCGGAGGTGCGAATCTCCTGGTAGCCCCGGTCGGAGAGCCAGCGCACGGTCGCGTCGGCGTGAGCCCGGCCGCCGAGCGTCTGCGGCGCGCCCTCGGCGACGATCCGGCCGCCCGCGAGCACCGCCACGCGGTCGGCGAGCGCCTCGGCCTCGTCCAGGTAGTGCGTGGTCAGCAGGATCGTGGTGCCCTCGGCGGCCAGCCGCTTGATCAGGCTCCAGAACTGGCGGCGCGCCTCGGGGTCGAAGCCGGTGGTCGGCTCGTCCAGGAACATCAGTTCCGGACGGCCGATGATGCCGAGCGCCACGTCCAGGCGGCGTCGCTGACCACCGGAGAGCGTGCTGCCGCGGGACTTGGCCTTCTCGGTGAGCCCGACGAGGTCGATGACCTCTTCCGGGTCACGCGGGTTCGCGTAGTACCTGGCGTAGTGGTGCACGGCCTCGCGCACCGTCAGCGTGGCGGCGTCGGTCGCGCTCTGCAGGACGATGCCGAGCTTCGAACGCCACTCCCGGCCGCCCTTGGCCGGGTCGACGCCCAGCACGCTGACCTCGCCCGCGTCCCGGTCGCGGTGACCCTCCAGGATCTCGACGCTGGTGGTCTTGCCGGCGCCGTTCGGGCCGAGCACCGCGAAGACCTCACCGCGGGCGACGTCGAGGTCCACCCCTGCCACCGCCTGGTGGTCCTTGTAGGCCTTCTTGAGGCCCCTCACTCGGATCGCGTTCATGGGGAGAATCCTGCGTTTTCGAGGGGTTCTCGCGGGACGACCGCACCGCTGACCCCGGTTGTCAACCGGTCGGTGGACACGCGGTCGTGTTTCGGCCGTGTTTCCACTCCGCGATAGCCCGCTTTCGCGTGTTAGAACAGCCGGGTGCATCTGACGCCGCATGAACGGGACAAGCTCCTCGTGCACGTCGCCGCTGACGTGGCGCGGCGGAGGCTCGAACGCGGGGTGCTGCTCAACTACCCCGAGGCCGTCGCGTTGATCACCGACCACGTGCTGGAAGGCGCGCGGGACGGCCGCACGGTCAGCGAGCTCATGGAGAGCGGCCGCACGGTCCTCGCACCGGAGCAGG
The DNA here is from genome assembly GCF_900115955.1 of Lentzea waywayandensis. GTDB lineage: Bacteria > Actinomycetota > Actinomycetes > Mycobacteriales > Pseudonocardiaceae > Lentzea > Lentzea waywayandensis. The sequence goes on along the minus strand of NZ_FOYL01000016.1, from coordinate 95,290 downwards.
TCATGCGCGGCGTGCCGGAGATGATCGACTCGGTGCAGGCGGAGGCGACCTTCCCGGACGGAACGAAGCTCGTCACCGTGCACCACCCGATCGCGCCGTCAGCAGGTCCGGCGCCGGGTGAGGTGGTCGTCGGCTCCGAGCCCGTCGAGCTGAACCCGGGACGGCCGCGCGTGACGATGGTCGTCGTGAACGTCGCCGACCGGCCCGTCCAGGTCGGGTCGCACTTCCACTTCGCCTCGGTCAACACGGGGCTGTCCTTCGACCGCGAGGCCGCGTTCGGCTACCGCCTGGACATCCCGGCGGGCACGGCCGTGCGGTTCGAGCCGGGCGTCGAGCGCGAGGTCACGCTGGTTCCGCTGGCAGGCTTGAGGATCGTCAGGGGGTTGCAGCGATGATCGACCGCGAGCGTTATGCCGAGCTGCTCGGGCCGACGGTCGGCGACCGGATCCGGCTCGCCGACACCGACCTGTTCATCGAGGTCACCGAGGACCGTTCGCGCGGTGCCGGCTCCGGCGACGAGGTGATCTTCGGCGGCGGCAAGGTGATCCGCGAGTCGATGGGCCAGGGCGTCGCGACCCGTGCCGAGGGTGCTCCCGACCTGGTCATCACGGGTGCGGTGATCCTCGACCACTGGGGTGTCGTCAAGGCCGACGTCGGTGTGCGGGACGGCCGGATCGTCGCGATCGGCAAGGCCGGCAACCCGGACACGATGGACGGCGTCCACCCGTCGCTGGTGATCGGTCCGTCGACGGAGATCCTGTCCGGCAACGGCAAGATCCTGACCGCGGGCGGCATCGACTGCCACGTCCACTTCATCTGCCCGCAGATCGTGGACGAGGCGCTGGCGTCCGGGCTGACGACGTTGATCGGCGGCGGCACCGGCCCGGCGGAGGGCACGAAGGCCACCACCGTCACGCCGGGAGCCTGGTACCTCGACCGCATGCTGACGTCGATGGACCACATGCCGATCAACGTCCTGTTGCTGGGCAAGGGGAACACGGTCTCGGTCGAAGGCCTGCGGGAACAGCTCGTGGGCGGTGCCGGCGGCTTCAAGTTGCACGAGGACTGGGGCACCACGCCTGCGGCGATCGACGCCTGCCTGCGGGTGGCGGACGAGTCCGGTGTCCAGGTCGCGATCCACACGGACACGCTGAACGAGGCCGGGTTCCTGGAGTCCACTGTGGACGCCATCGGTGGCCGGTCGATCAACGCCTACCACTCCGAGGGCGCCGGCGGCGGGCACGCGCCCGACATCATCCGCGTGGTCTCGCTGCCGAACGTGCTGCCGTCGTCCACCAATCCGACGCGTCCGCACACCATCAACACGCTCGAAGAACACCTCGACATGTTGATGGTCTGCCACCACCTCAACCCGTCCGTGCCGGAGGACCTGGCGTTCGCGGAGTCGCGGATCAGGCCGACCACGATCGCGGCCGAGGACGTGCTGCACGACCTGGGCGCGATCTCGATGATCTCGTCGGACTCGCAGGCGATGGGCCGCGTCGGCGAGGTGATCATCCGGACCTGGCAGACCGCGCACGTGATGTCGTCGCGTCGTTCCCTGGACTCGAACCTGCGGGCTCAGCGCTATGTCGCCAAGTACACGATCAACCCCGCGGTGGCGCACGGGATCGCGTCCGAGGTCGGGTCGGTCGAGGTCGGCAAGCTGGCCGACCTGGTGCTGTGGGAGCCCAAGTTCTTCGGCGTCCGGCCGTCGGTGGTGGTGAAGGGCGGGTTCATCGCGTGGGGCGCGATGGGTGACGCGAACGCCTCCATTCCGACGCCGCAGCCGGTGTGGGCGCGGCCGATGTTCGGTGCGACGGCTGGTGCGGCCTCGTCGGTGTTCTTCGTCGCGCCGGAGGCGATCGAGGCCGGGATCGGGGAGCGGTATTCGCGGCGGGTGCTGCCGGTGGAGTCGACGCGGTCGGTGACCAAGGCCGACATGGTGTTGAACGACGCGATGCCGGACGTCCAGGTCGATCCGGACAGCTTCGCCGTGCACATCGACGGTGAGTTGGTCGAGCCTTCGCCGGTCGCGGAACTGCCGATGGCACAACGGTATTTCCTGTTCTGATGCTGACCGCGCTGATCCTCGCCGACTCCCGGTTCCCCGGTGGTGGCCACGTGCACTCCGGTGGGCTGGAGGAGGCTGCCGCGCGCGGGTTGGTCGTGGACGAGCCTTCGCTGCGGTCGTTCCTGCACGGGCGGTTGCTCGGTGCCGGGCTGTTGGCCGCCGGGTTCGCGGCTGCTGCGGCTCGTGGCGAGGATCTTGATCTGTTGGACGCGGAGCTGGACGCTCGTACGCCTTCTCCTGCTCAGCGTTCGGCGTCGCGGGCGCAGGGGCGGGGGATGCTCCGGGCGGCTCGCCGTGCCTGGCCCTCTGCCCGGTTGGAGGCGTTGCCTCGCGACCCGCATCAGCCGTTGGTGATCGGAGTGCTGGTCGGTGAGGCTTATGAAGCTGCTCTGACCTGCGCCTATCTTGCTGTCAGCGGGCCGGCGTCGGCGGCTGTGCGGTTGCTGGGGCTGGATCCGTTCGGGGTCAACGCGATCGTGGCTTCGCTTGCTGTGGAAGACGTTGCTTCGCAGGCCTGCAAGGAACTGCCTGCGTTGGGTTCGCCTGCCTTGGATCTTCTGGCCGAGGCACATGTTCGACGTGAAGGGGTGCGTCTCTTTGGGAGCTAACCACGGGCCCGACCCGCATGATCACCACCACGGAGCCGCGCCGCGCATCGGCATCGGCGGGCCGGTGGGGAGTGGCAAGACCGCGCTGACCGCTGCTTTGTGTCGCGCTTTGGGTTCTCAGTTGGAGTTGGCGGTCGTCACCAACGACATCTACACGACCGAGGACGCGGACTTCCTGCGGCGGGCCGGGGTGCTGGACCCGTCGCGCATCGAGGCCGTGCAGACCGGGTGCTGCCCGCACACCGCGATCCGGGACGACATCACCGCGAACCTCGACGCGGTGGAGCGGTTGGAGCACCGGCACTCGTCGTTGGATCTGGTGATCATCGAGAGCGGCGGCGACAACCTGACCGCGGTGTTCTCGCGCGGGCTGGTCGACGCGCAGATCTTCGTGGTCGACGTGGCCGGCGGGGACAAGGTGCCGCGCAAGGGTGGGCCAGGAGTCACGACCGCTGACCTGCTGGTCATCAACAAGATCGACCTCGCGCCGTACGTGGGCGCGGACATGGACGTGATGATCTCCGACGCGCACCGGATGCGCGGGGAGCTGCCGGTCATCGCGCAGTCGTTGGTCGAGACGCCGGACGCGCCTGAGGTCGCGAAGTGGGTGCTGGCCCAGCTGTGACGGCGGTGGAGGCGGTTCTGTGAAGGCGTCGGCTCGGCTCGTGGTTTCGTTGGACTCGCACGGCAACAGTGTCGTGCGAGTTCTGCGGTCGATGACACCGTTGACATTGGTGCCGCACCGGCGGGTGGGGCCGGTTGCCTTGGTGCACCTGGTTTCCTCGGTGACGGCACCGTTGGGCGGCGATTCGTTGTCCCTGACCGTCGAAGTCGGTCCTGGAGCCTCGCTTGAGCTTCGAGGTGTTGCGGCGACTCTGTTGCTGCCTGGCTCGTCCGGTGCGGTTTCTTCGTCCGTCGTGCGGTTCTTGGTCGAGGGAACCGTGTCCTACCTGCCGGAACCGACGGTCGTGACGAGCCGTGCGCGCCACACCGCAGTGGTGGAGGCCGAATTGGACGGTCACGCACAGTTGCGAACCCGCGAGGTCCTGGTGCTCGGCCGGGCCGATGAGAAGCCGGGCACGTTGTCCTCGACGGTGCGCGCAACCCGTTGTGGCAAGCCGTTGTTGCACCAGCAGCTGGTCGTCGGTGACCCCTCGGTCGACGCGTCGTCCGCCGGGCTGGCGGGCAAGCGGGTCGTCGGCACCGAGGTGGTGCTGGACTCGGTGGAGCGCGGTTCGGACGGCGGGGAGTGGTGGAGCGTCGTTCCGTTGGCAGCAGGCGGAACCCTTGCCACCGCACTGGGTGATGACGTGGTCACCGTCACACGCGTGCTCGATGCCATCTGACTCGATCACGGACTCGATCCAGAACTGTTCTTTGCACGGACAGTCACCGTTCAGGTGGTGGTCATCACCGCGCAGGCGGTTTCGGTATCCGTTCGCCGTGCGTATGGTCGCGGGTCCAGGGACCACGAGTTCTGCCGCCGCTTGGAGGTTCGCCGATGACGGAGACCACGAACATCGCACTACCGGCGATGCGCGTGTCCTACGAGCAGGGCTCGCTCAGCGAGTCGGAGCTTGCCGCCACCTGGCACGAACAGCTCCAGCTGTGGCTGGACGACGCGACCAACGCTGGTCTTGCCGAGCCCAACGCCATGGTGCTCGCGACCACCGACGTGAAGGGCCGGCCTTCGTCGCGGACCGTGCTGGCGAAGGGGCTGGACGTACGTGGGCTGGTGTTCTTCACCAACTACACGTCCAACAAGTCGCACGATCTGATGGCTACTCGCTACGCGTCGGCCACGTTCCCGTGGTTCGCGATGCAGCGGCAGGCGCATGTTCGTGGGGTTGTGGAGAAGGTCGGGCCGGTGGAGACCGCCGAGTACTGGAACTCCCGGCCCCGTGGGTCGCAGATCGGGGCCTGGGCTTCGCCTCAGTCCCGGGTTGTCACTGGGCGGTCCACTTTGGATTCTGCTCTGCACAAGATCGAGCGGCAGTTTGCCGATACCGAGAAGATTCCTGTGCCGCCGCATTGGGGTGGGTGGCGGATTCGGCCTGAGGAGGTCGAGTTCTGGCAGGGGCGGCGGGATCGGATGCATGATCGGCTGCGGTTCCGGGATGGTCGGGACGGGTGGTCGTTGGAGCGGGTTGCTCCGTAGGGCTTTTGCGGATGGGGCGTCTCCTGTGGGCGGGAGGCGCCCCTTTTGCGTGTCCGCGGGTTTGTCGGGTGGTCACCGTGCGGGCGGCGACGTTGCGGTTGCGTGCTTCCCCTGGGGGCTCTGCCCCCAGACCCCCGGCAATCTGATCGGGGGGTGGCGCCGCCTGCGGGTTGATGGCACGCCTGTTGCTTTGGGCGGCTGCCTGTTTCGTAGTTGGGGTGCGTTGGCGGTGGGGTCCCGTCACGAGCCGCACCAAGAGCGGGCCACATGCAGGTAGGGGTGTCAACTCGACGAAAAGCGTGTCGAGTTGACACCCCTACCTGCATGCAGCAAGAGCTATGGCGCGACTCGTGACGGGACCCCACCGCCTGGCTCGCTCGGTAAGGACGGCTCGCCTTCGGCTTCGCGGTGAGTGGGCGTGGCGGTGAACCTGACTGGTTACTCAGGCGTCTTCAGGCTGCGGAGAATGTCCGATCCCGGCTTCGGCATACTGGGATTTCAGCAACAGCTAGCTACGAGGTGCGATTTCACGTGTGCGGAGTGCTCGGACTCATCTGTTCCACCGAAGCAGCTGCGGTCTCCGCGCGCGCCTCTGTGGCCGCAGCACTGCGCTGCCAGCGGCACCGTGGGCCCGACGAGCAGGACACCTGGGCTGACGCCGAGGTTGTCTACGGGTTCAACCGGCTTGGTTTTATCGATCTTGAGCACTCGCATCAGCCGCTGGTGTGGGGGCCGCCGGAGAACCCGACGCGGTACACGTTGAACTTCAACGGCGAGATCTACAACTACAAGGAGCTTCGCGCGGAGCTCATGCGGAAGTTCGGCGCGCAGTTCAAGACCAAGGGTGATGGCGAGGCCATCGTTGCTGGTTATCACTACCTTGGGGCTGACTGGGTCAAGATGTTGCGCGGCATGTTCGCGTTCATGATCTGGGACGCGCAGGAGCGGGTTGTCTTTGGCGCTCGCGATCCGTTTGGGATCAAGCCGTTGTACTGGGCCGCTGGGCCCGGTGGGGTCGGGTTCTCGTCCGAGAAGAAGAGCCTGTTGCAGCTCACTGGGATTCTCGGGATCAGTCAGGAGCTCGATCAGACTGCCTTGCAGCACTACCTGGTGTTGCAGTACGTGCCTGAGCCCGAGTCGCTGCACAAGGCGATTCGGCGGGTGGAGTCCGGGACGTCGTTCAAGGTGTCGCCGGGTGGGCAGGTGCTGTTCAACCGGTACTTCAAGCCCGTGTTCTCGCCTCGGCCGGTCAACGGGGCGCACGAGGCTGAGGCGCTGCACGAGCGCATTGCCGAGGTGATGCGTGACTCGGTGGCCAAGCACATGATTTCTGACCCCGATGTCACTGTCGGCGCGTTTCTCTCTGGCGGGATCGACTCCACGGCCACGGCTACGTTGGCGAAGCAGCACAACCCGAACCTCATCGCGTTCACCAGCGGGTTTGATCGTGATGGGTACTCGGAGGTCGATGTTGCCGCGGAGACTGCGGCGGCCATCGGGGTGCGGCATGTCGTTCGGACCGTGTCTGCCGACGAGATGATGGAGGAGCTGCCGCTCATCCTCTGGTACCTCGACGACCCGGTGGCGGACCCGGCGTTGGTGCCGTTGTACTTCATCGCGAAGGAAGCGCGTAAGTACGTCAAGGCTGTGCTGTCTGGCGAGGGTGCGGACGAGCTGTTCGGCGGGTACGTGATCTACCACGAGCCGTTGTCGTTGGCGCCCTTTGAGAAGGTGCCTGGCGGCGTTCGGAAGTTGATGGGCGCTGTGTCCAAGTCCATTCCGGAGGGTGTGCGCGGCAAGGACCTGTTGCGGCGTGGGGCGCTTCGGCTGGAGGAGCGGTACTACGGCAACGCGCGCAACTTCAGTGATGCGCAGGTGCGTGCGGTGTTCCCCGGGTATGTCGAGGGGATTGGTTTCCAGGACGTCACGGCGCCCTGGTACCGCGAGTCGGAGGACTGGGATCCGGTCGCGCGCATGCAGCACATCGACCTCTACACGTGGTTGCGCGGCGACATCCTGGTCAAGGCCGACAAGGTGACCATGGCGAACTCGATCGAGCTGCGGGTGCCGTTCCTCGACCCCGAGGTGTTCCGGGTCGCGTCCGAGGTGCCGCTCGACCAGAAGCTGACCGAGGGTACGACCAAGTACGCGCTGCGCAAGGCGTTGGCGAAGATCATTCCGGCGCACGTGCTGAACCGGCCCAAGCTCGGGTTCCCGGTGCCCATCCGGCACTGGTTGCGCGCTGAGATGTACGACTGGGCTCGCGGGATCATCAACGACTCGCAGACCGGCCACCTGCTCGACAAGAACGCGGTGCTGGACCTGCTCGCCGAGCACAAGTCCGAGCAGTTCGACCGCAGCCGGCAGCTGTGGAGCGTGCTGTGCTTCATGATCTGGCACGGGATCTTCGTCGAGGGCCGGATCAGCCCGAAGGTGCCGGAGCCGGTGTACCCCGTCCGTCTCTGATCACTGCTGAGTGGTCTTGGCGACACATCCACGTAAAAGGCTTGTTAGTTGTCATAGGCTAACCAAGTGGCCACTGTGGGGAGAAGCGCGCGCTCGACGTTCGTGATCGACACTCGTCCGTTGAAGATCGTCGCGTATCGCCGGTTGTGGCTCTCCACGATCGTGACGGCGGTGGGCTCTCAGCTCACCGCCGTTGCTGTGCCCAAGCAGGTCTACGACCTCACCGGCTCGTCCGCGTGGGTCGGCATCGCCGCTGGTGTGGCGCTTGTTCCGCTGCTGGTCTTCGGGCTGTGGGGCGGCGCCGTCGCGGACACGGTCGACCGGCGCAAGCTGCTGCTCGTCACGAACATCGGCATCGCGGTCTCGTCGGTGCTGCTGTGGGCGCAGGCGGCGATGAACATCGGCTCGGTGTGGCTGGTGATCGCGTTGCTCGGCCTCCAGCAGGTGTTCTTCGCGGCCAACGCGCCTGCTCGGTCGGCGTCGATCGCCCGGTTGGTCCCTGCGGAGCTGTTGCCGTCGGCTGGTGCGCTCGGGTCGACGGTCATGCAGTTCGGTGCGGTGCTCGGGCCGTTGCTCGCGGGTGCGTTCATGCCGATCGTCGGGCTGTCGACGTTGTACCTCGTGGACGCGATTGCTCTCGTTGTCACCGTCTACGCGGTGTGGAAGCTGCCCGCGATGCCTCCGCTCGACGGGGTGGTGCGGCGTGCCGGGCTGCGGGACGTGCTCGACGGCTTCACGTACCTCTGGGCGCAGAAGGTGCTGATGGCGAGCATGTTGCTGGACATCATCGCGATGGTGTTCGGCATGCCGCGGGCGCTGTTCCCGGAGATGGCCCAGCACACGTTCGGCGACCCGGCCGGTGGTGGGTTCGCGCTCGGCGTGCTGTTCGCGGCGATTCCCGTCGGCGCGGTGATCTGTGGACTCACGTCCGGGTGGATCTCGAACGTCAGTCGGCACGGTGTCGCGCTGACCTTGGCCGTTGTCGGGTGGGGTCTCGCGATCATGGGCTTCGGTCTCGCCGGGTCGCTGTGGGTCGCGGCGGCCTTCCTGGCGCTGGCGGGTGCGGCGGACATGGTGTCGATGGCGTTCCGCGGCGCGATCCTGCAGTCGGCCGCGACGGACGAGATGCGTGGACGGATGCAGGGCGTCTTCATCGTCGTCGTCGCGGGTGGGCCGCGCATCGCGGACCTGTTGCACGGCACGGGTGGCGCGGCGTTCGGCACGGCCGCGGCGGTGTCGGTCGGTGGTCTGCTGGTGGTCGTGGCGAGCGTTGCGATGGTGGCGGTGCTGCCGGCGATCTGGCGCTACCGATTCAGTTCCGCGAGCTGATCTCGGCCGGGTTCGGCTCGGCGATCTTCACATCGCCGCCCCAGTCGGAGAAGCGGGCCTCGTCGACGATCTGCACGCCCTGGAACTGGGTGACGAACGTGATGCGGACCGGCAGACCGTTCTCGTCCAGCTCGATCTCGCCGGTGGAGCCGGGGACCTTCTGGTCGAGTGCGAGCTTGACCTCGGCGCGCAGGCCCTCGTCCTTGAGGGTGTCGTAGGCCTTCTGGTAGTCGACGGCGATCGAGTAGCGCGTGTGGCCGTTGATCTCCGCGGTCAGCTTGAGATCGCCGCCCGCCTCCATCACCGGCAGGTGGTACGTCGTGAAGGCGGCCTGCTGGTAGACGACGTCGTGGAAGCCCAGCACCGTCGTGGTGAAGTCGTCGTCGGCCTTGCGGTCCAGCTTCACCCACGGCTTGTCGGCGGGCAGGCCGAAGACGGTGGCGGGCAGCTTCACGAACGCGGTGTCCTTCGTGGTCGAGACCAGCCGGAGCTCGACGGGTTCGCCGTCGGTCTGCACGGGACGGGTGGTGGTCGCGTCCATGCTCGGGACCTCGCTGCCCAGTCGTATCGAGCCGCTGGACGGTGCCCGCACGCCGCCTCCCGTGGGCGGTGGCGTGACGCTGAAGCGGTAGGACCCCTTCTCGTTGATCGACTTGGTCACCGCGGCCAGGATGCTCTTCACATCGCGGTGCTGGGAGGTGTTCTCGGCAGGCGTCGGGGACGAGCAGGCGGTCAGCGTCACGGCGGCGACGATCGCGAGTTTCAGTCGAACTCCCATGCGGGAATTGTTACACCAATTGGGTGAGGTAGGCGTCCGTTCGTGCTGGTGGCCAGGCAAAACGGGCACAATCTTCGGGCATGGCTGAAGCGACTCCACAAACGGAGCAACCAGAGCTACATCGGGCAATCGGCCCGAAGCTGCTGCTGTTCTTCGTCGTCGGCGACATCCTCGGGACCGGCATCTACGCCCTCACCGGCAACGTGGCAGGCAAGATCGGCGGCGCACTCTGGCTGCCCTTCCTGCTCGCGTTCGTGGTGGCGTTCCTGACCGCGTTCAGCTACCTCGAACTGGTCGGCAAGTACCCCAGAGCCGCCGGTGCCGCGCTGTACACGAACAAGGCGTTCAAGATCCACTTCTTGACGTTCATGGTCGCGTTCGCGGTCATGTGCTCCGGCATCACCTCGGCGTCGTCGGCGGCCCTCGCCTTCGGCCGCACGTACCTGCGGCAGCTGCTGGTGGAGTTCTTCGACGTCGCGCTCAGCCCGGAGTCGCTGGCGATCACCGGCATCGCGATCGTCTTCATCGCGGCGCTGGCGATCATCAACTTCCGCGGCGTGTCCGAGTCGGTCAAGGCCAACGTGGTGCTGACCTGCATCGAGCTGTCCGGTCTGGTCATCATCATCCTGATCGGCGCGTGGGCCGTCATCAACGGCGACGGCGAGCCCGGCAGGCTCACCGACATCCACGTCCCGTCCGGCAGCAACGTGATGCTCGCGGTCACCTCGGCCACCGCACTCGCGTTCTTCGCGATGGTCGGCTTCGAGGACTCGGTCAACATGGCCGAGGAGTGCCGCAACCCGGTCAAGATCTTCCCGCGCGCGATGCTGTGGGGCATGGGAATCGCGGCCCTGATCTACGTGCTCGTCGCGATCACGTCGTCGCTGCTGATCCCGGCCGACGAGCTCGCGAAGGCCGGCAGCAGCGCGTTGCTGAAGGTCGTCACCGTCGGCGCGCCCGGCTTCCCGCTGTGGATCTTCGCGCTGATCGGTCTGCTGGCCGTCATCAACTCGGCCCTGATCAACATGCTGATGGCGTCGAGGTTGTTGTACGGCATGGCGAACGAGAAGATCATCCCCTCGTTCTTCGGCGCCGTGCACCCGTTCCGGCGCACGCCGTGGATCTCGATCGTCTTCACGACCGGCGTCGCGGTGATCCTGGTGTCGACCGCGGACATCGGCAAGCTCGGCGGCACGACGTCGTTGCTGCTGCTGATCGTCTTCACCATCGTCAACGTCGCGTGTCTCGTGCTGCGCAAGGAGGAGTCGGAGCACAAGCACTTCCGGGCGCCCACGTGGGCGCCGGTGCTCGGCGCGATCACGTGCGCGTACCTCGCGATCCCGTGGACGTCCGGGCGTCCGATGGACGACTACAAGATCGCGGGCTGGCTGCTGCTGGCCGGTCTGGTGCTCTGGGGCATCAACCGCGTGCTGCACGGCAAGGTGGAGACCCACCCGGAGAACCTCGGCAAGTAGTTCTCAGTCGAGCAGGTGTTTGAGGAACCGGTCCGGCTCACCCAGGAAGTTGCGGGTGAGCCGGACCGGTTCCGCTGTGTCGTAGTCGATCTCGTCGATCGTGTCGGTGATCTCCAGGATCGTGGCGTTCGGCGCCGCGAGCAGGATCGGCGAGTGCGTGGCGATGATGAACTGCGAACCCTCTTCGACGAGCTCGTGCATGCGCCGCAGGACCGTGAGGCAGCCCTTGACGGACAGCGCGGCCTCCGGCTCGTCCAGCACGTAGAGACCCTTGCCGCCGAACCGGTGTGTCATCAGGTCGATGAAGCTCTCGCCGTGGGAGCGCTCGTGCAACGACTTTCCGCCGTACGACGCGTGGATCCCCTCGCCGATCCGGTCGATCTCGGTGGCGACGTTGTAGAACGACTCGGCGCGCAGGAAGAAGCCCGTGCGGGGTTTTCTGGTGCCCCAGCTCAGGATCAGGTAGTCGCCCAGGGACGACTCGGTCGCCTTCGTCGCGAAGCGGAACGACTGGGTGCCGCCCTCGGCGTTGAACCCGGCCGCCACCGCGATCGCCTCGACCAGCGTGGACTTGCCCGCGCCGTTGTCGCCCGTCAGGAACGTGATGGGGCGCTTGAGCTCCAACGGGTGCCTGATCAGGTCCTGGACGACCGGGAGCGTGAACGGGTAGCGGTGCGTGTCGTCGACCTGGTCGAGGCGGATCCGGTGGATGAACGTCACGCCAGCCGCGCCAGCTCGACCGGGTCGTGCGCGCAGAACACCTCGACCTCGCCCTGGGCCTTGAGCTCCCTGAGTCGTTCCACATTGGACAGACGCTGCTCGCGGATCGTCTCGGTCTGCTTGGCGGTGAGCTTGAGCGCGAAGATGTTGCTGGGCGGCGTCTCGACCTCGCCGCGGTAGAAGTACGCGTCGCCGGCGTGCAGCAGCCAGCCGTCGTCGCCCTTGACCGCGATGCCCGTGTGGCCTCGGGTGTGGCCGATCAACGGCACCATCAGGACGTCCTCGGGCAGACCGGGGATGGCGCTGACGGCCTCGAAGCCGAACCAGTCTTCGCCCTCGGCCCGGTGGGTCTCGAACGTGACGCCCTCGCGCTGCGCCTTCGGGTACCGGGCCCGTTCCTTGGTGCCCTTGGGGTTCGTCGCGGCTTCCAGTTCGGTGTCCAGCACGTGGACCGTGGCCTTGGGGAAGTCGCGGAGCCCGCCCGCGTGGTCCAGGTCGAGGTGGGTCAGCAGGATGTGCCGGACGTCGTCGGCCGTGTAGCCGCGCTGCTCGACCTGGCTGATCGCCGTCTCGGTGATGTCGAGCGCCGGCTTGAGCAGCGCGCGGCTCAGCGGGTCGATCGTCGCCTTCGGGTCGCTCACCTCGTGCGTGCCGAAGCCCGTGTCGACGAGGGTCAGGCCCTGGTCGGTCTCGATCAGCAGGCAGTGGGCCACGATCCCGCCCGCGACCAGGGGCGGCCTCATCGTGGCGCAGTTGAGGTGATGAACCTTCATGGGCAAATCCTTCCGCTGGCCCCGTAGGCTTCAGCCTCATGTTGGGGATCTCGTACGAGGGTGCCACCGCCGTGATCACGACTGTAGGCGCGGGCCTTCGGTCTTTCGAGGTGGACGGTGTTCCGTATGTGGAGACATTCGGCGAGGACGAGAAGCCGCCGATGAGCGCCGGAGCCGTGCTGGTGCCCTGGCCCAACCGGACCGCGGGTGCGTCCTGGGTGCTGGGCGGGGTCCGGCAGCAGCTCGAGGTCACCGAACCTGCGCGCGGGAACGCCATTCACGGGCTGGTGCGGCGGCGGCCGTGGGCCGTTCTGGAGCACACCGGGTCGTTGGTGTCGTTGCGGGCGCTGATCGAGCCTCAGGCCGGATGGCCTGCCGCTTTGGACGTCACGGTGTCCTATGCGCTCGACGATCGCGGACTGACTGTCACGCACGGGGTCACGAACGTCGGGGATGTCGCCACGCCGTTCGGTGTCGGCACGCATCCCTATCCACGGGCCGGGAACGCTTCGACCGACTCGTGCACCTTGACGCTGGCGGCGACGACCGTGCTGCCGTTGGACACCGAGCGGATGGTGCCTTCCGGGCCGGCCGTGCCGGTGGAGGGGACCGAGTTCGACTTCCGGGAGGGGCGGGGGCTCGACGGGGTTCGGCTCGACACGCCGTTCGGCGGGTGCGAGCCGGGTGCGGACGGGCTGGTGCACCACACGCTGTCCTCAGCGGACGGTGTGGTCGAGGTGTGGGCGGATCCGGCGTTTCGGTGGGTTCAGGTCTACACGCCCGATTCGTACCCCGGCCGAGGCCGGGCGGTCGCCGTCGAGCCGATGACCTGCCCGCCGGACGCTCTGAACTCCGGCGTGGACCTGATCTGGGTCTCTCCCGGGGAGTCCTGGGGTGCGCGGTGGGGGATTCAGTCGCTGGTCTCGTAGGGGGCTGTTCGCGGCTGTTGTGGGTGGTTGGCTTGCGGGCGGCGGCTTTGCGGGTGGTTGGCTTGCGGGCGGCGACCTTTGCGGGTGGCTGGCTTGGGGGCCGCGGGTTTGTCGGGTGGTCACCTTGCGGGCGGCGACCTTGCCGGGTGGTCACCTTGCGGGCGGCGACCTTGCGTTGCGTGCTTCCCCTGGGGGCACTGCCCCCAGACCCCCGGCAATCTGATCGGGGGGTGGCGCCGCCTGCGGGTTGATGGCACGCCTGTTGCTTTGGGCGGCTGCCTGTTGCGTAGTTGGCTTGCGTTGGCGGTGGGGTCCCGTCACGAGCCGCACCAAGAGCGGGCCACACCTGAGGAGGGGTGTCAAACGGACGAAAAGCGTGTCCGTTTGACACCCCTCCTCAGGTGCAGCAAGAGCTGTGGTGCGACTCGTGACGGGACCCCACCGCCCTGACCGCGCGGTAAAGACGGCTCGCCTTCGGCATCGCGGTGGGTAGTAGGGGTGGCCGACGGCCCTGCTAACCGTTAGCGTTGCTAACCATGAACATCGCGATCACCGGGGGCTACGTCGTGCCCGTCGACGGCGAGCCCGTCGAAGGCGGCACTGTCCTCATCCAGGACGGGAAGATCGTCGCGGTCGGTGCTGACGTCGACATTCCGGACGGCGTCGAGGTCGTCGACGCGGACGGGGCCTGGGTGCTGCCCGGCTTCGTCGAGGCGCACGGGCACATCGGTGTCCACGAGGAGGCCGAAGGGTGGGCCGGCCAGGACACCAACGAGATGACCGATCCCGTCGGCGCCCGGATGCGGGCGCTCGACGCGATCAACCCCGCTGACCTCGGGTTCGGCGACGCGCTCAGCGGCGGTGTCACGACCGCGGTGATCAAGCCCGGCTCCGGCAACCCCATCGGCGGGCAGACCGTCGCGGTGAAGTGCTGGGGGCGGACCGTCGACGAGATGCTCGTCAAGGAACCGGTCAGCGTGAAGAGCGCGCTGGGCGAGAACCCGAAGCGCGTCTACGGCGAGAAGGGCAAGCTGCCGTCCACCCGGCAGGGCGTCGCGGCGGTCATCCGGGACGAGCTGACCAAGGCGCAGGACTACCTGGCCAAGAAGGCCGAGGCCGAGGCCGACGGCAAGGCGTTCGACCGCGACACCACGCTGGAGATCCTGGGCAAGGTCCTCTCCGGCGAACTGCCCTGGTGCCAGCACGCGCACCGGGCCGACGACATCGCCACGGCGATCAGGTTGTCCGAGGAGTTCGGCTACAAGCTGATCCTCAACCACGGCACCGAGGGCCACCTGATCGCGGACGTCATCGCGGACAAGCAGATTCCGGTGATCATCGGGCCGCTGTTCACCTCGCGGTCCAAAGTGGAGCTTCGGCACCGGGGGCTGCGCAACCCCGGGATCCTGGCGCGCGCCGGGGTGGAGCTCGCGATCACGACGGACCACCCCGTCGTGCCGATCAACTTCCTGGTGCACCAGGCCACGCTGGCGGTGAAGGAAGGACTGGACAGCGACGTCGCGCTGCGGTCGATCACGACGAACCCGGCGCGGATCATGGGGCTGGACGACCGGGTCGGGTCGCTGAAGCCCGGACTGGACGGCGACGTGGTGATCTGGTCCGGCGACCCGCTCGACGTGATGAGCCGCGCGCTGCACGTTTTCGTGCAGGGGCGCGAGGTCTACACGTGGGACGAGGCGAAGGGTGAAGGGGCCGTGGCCGACCCCTTCTACCGGGAGGGCTAGCGCAGTCCTCGGCCGATGACGAGGCGCTGGATCTGGTTGGTGCCCTCGAAGATCTGCAGGACCTTGGCCTCGCGCATGTAGCGCTCGACCGGGAAGTCGCGGGTGTAGCCCGCGCCGCCGAGCACCTGAACGGCGTCGGTCGTCACCTTCATCGCCGCGTCCGTGGCGATGAGCTTGGCGATCGACGCCTGCTGGCGGAACGGAAGGCCGCGGTCGCGGCGCCGCGCGGCCGAGATGTAGGTGGCACGCGCCGACTCGACGGCCGCCGCCATGTCCGCCAGGAGGAACTCCAGGCCCTGGAACTCGATGATCGGGCGGCCGAACTGGGTCCGGGTCTTGGCGTACGCCACTGCCTCGTCGAGGGCGGCCTGCGCCAGGCCCACCGCGCAGGCCGCGATGCCGAGCCGGCCGGAGTCCAAAGCGGACAGTGCGATCTTGAGGCCGTCGCCCTCGTTGCCGATCAGGCGGTCGGTGCCGAAGCGCACGTCGTCGAACGACAGCTGCGCGGTGATGGAGCCGGTCAGGCCCATCTTGCGTTCCGGCGTGGCGGCGACGATGCCCTGGGCCTCGCCGGGGGCGAGGAAGCAGGAGATGCCGCGCCCCGCGTCGGGGGACGTGCGGGCCATCAGGGTGTAGAAGTCGGCGGCGCCGGCGTGGGTGATCCACGCCTTGGTGCCGTTCACGACGTACTCGGAGCCCTTGCGGACGGCCCGGGTCGACATGGCCGCCGGGTCGGAGCCCGCCTGGACCTCGGACAGGGCGTAGCCGCCGAGCAGTTCACCTTCGAGCATCTCGGGCAGCCAGCGGTCCTGCTGTTCGCGGGTGCCGAAGGTGGCCAGGCCGTAGCAGGACATCACGTGCACGGAGAGGCCCACGGCGACCGTCATCCACGCCGAGGCGACCTCTTCCAGTGCCTGGAGGTAGACCTCGTAGGGCTGCTCGCCGCCGCCGAACTCCTCGGGGTACGGCAGGCCGAGCAGACCGGACCTGCCCAGCAGGCGGAACGCGTCGCGGGGGAACTTCTCGTTCTCCTCGGCGTCTGCGGCGTGGGGCTTGAGTTCGTCCCGCGCGATCTCCCTGACCAGCGCGATCAGGTCCTCGGCCTCTTGTGTGGGGAGCAACCGCTCGGCGGGCATCGTCGACCTCCGGTGTGTACTGGTAGCTGTACTCTAGTGCGTTGTGCAGTACAGCAGCCAGTGAATGTGGCAGGGTCCTCACCATGACGCGGGCTCTCACGCAGCGGCAGGCCGAGCTGCTCACCCGGTTGGAAGCGCTCTTCCTCACCGAGGGCTTCGGTCATCTCACTCTGGATGACATCGCCGGCCGGCTGCACTGCTCGAAATCGACGCTGTACGCGCTCGCCGGCAGCAAGGAACAGCTGGCGGTCAGGGTCGTCGGCCGGTACTTCAAGGGCGCCGCCGAACGCATCGAGAAGCGCATCGCGGGCCTCAACGACGTGCGCAAACGCATCGGCAGCTACCTCGCGGGCGCGGCGGAGGAGCTGAACAAGGCCTCAGCGGCGTTCATCGCGGACGTGTCGGACTTCCCGCCCACCCGCGCGACGTACGAACGCAACGCGCGCGCCGCGGCCGAGCGCATCAAGGCGTTCATTCAGGACGGCGTCGAGCGGCACGTGTTCCGCGAGGTGCACGCCACGTTGTTCGCCGAGATGGCCGGGTTGCTGATCGAGAGCATCCAGACCGGTGTGCTCACGAAACGGGCAGGCGTTTCGGACGCCGAGGCGTTCACTGCTTTGGGCGAACTGTTGTTGGATGGGCTCCAGCGGAGTGGTGCTTCCCAGAAGGAGTAGAGCGCAGTGATCGTGGTTGCTGGTGAGGCACTGGTCGACATGGTGCCGGTGGGGGACGACGAGCTCACGCCGCTCGCACCGAAGCTCGGTGGCGGGCCGTACAACGTGGCCGTCGCGCTCGGCCGGCTCGACGTGCCGACGGGCTTCCTGTCGCGCGTCTCGACCGACCACTTCGGCGAGCAGCTGATCAAGCGGCTGCACGCGTCGCAGGTCGCCACGGATCTGGTCCAACGTGGACAGGAGAACACCACGCTCGCCGTCGTCGGGCTCGCCGACGACGGGTCCGCGCGCTACTCGTTCTACGTCGACGGCACCGCCGACCGGCTCGTGGAGGACCCCGGTCCGCTGCCCGCCGAGGCGAAGGCCGTGTCGTTCGGCACGTTGTCGTTGGTGCTGGAGCCCGGCGCCTCGGTCTACGAGACGGTGCTGCGGCGCGAGAGCAAGCGCTTGCTCACGGCGCTCGACCCCAACATCCGGGCGGGCCTGATCCACGATCCGGGCGCCTACCGCGCGCGGTTCCGGTCGTGGCTGCCGGACGTCGGGCTGGTGAAGGCGTCCGTCGAGGACGCACGGTGGCTCGCCGAGGACGGCGACGTGATCGAGATCGCAAGGACGTGGATTTCACAGGGGCCCGCCGCCGTCGTCCTGACGAAAGGTGGCGACGGTCTGTCAGTGATCACCGCCACCGGACAGGTCGACGTGCCACCCGTGAAGGTGGACGTGGTCGACACGATCGGGGCGGGCGACACGGTGCAAGGTGCCCTGCTCGCGTGGCTGCACGACCACGATGCGTTGAGTGCGGAGAAGATCCGCGGGCTCTCCACGGATGAATGGACTGCCGCATTGACGTATGCCGGTGCGGCCGCCGCGATCACATGTTCCCGTGCGGGCGCCGAACCGCCCTTTGCGAGCGAACTCACCGCCGCGTTGGGTGGATAAAACGGAGGATCGGACTACCGTGGGGTAGCCGCGCTAGAAACTGGCATTACGGATGTGATGCCGGTCCCATCTCTCAGAATCGGTTCACACCGCTGCTGCGAGGCGGGCCTTCCGCCGACTAGCGTGAGTGAACTTGAAGACTCAGATCCCAACGGGGTGGTCCGAGACGACGGCTGGCCCAGCGTGGCCTGCCGCCACCCCGTCCGAGCGTTGAGAGGGACTTGAATGCCCGACGCGACGACTGCGCCGACCGACCCACAGACCGTCGCGCTGCGCCACGGGGACGCAGAGCTCGAGATGAAGGTGGTGCGGGCGTCCGAAGGCGCGTCCGGCATCGATCTCGGCAAGCTGCTGTCGACCACCGGTCTGGTAACCCTGGACACCGGTTTCGTCAACACGGCCTCCTGCTCCTCCGAGATCACCTACATCGACGGTGACGCCGGAATTCTGCGTTACCGCGGGTACCCGATCGAGCAGTTGGCCGCGCGCTCGAACTTCGCGGAGGTCAGCTACCTCCTGATCTACGGTGAGCTGCCGACCGCCGCGCAGCTCGAGGACTTCACGCAGAAGATCAGCAGGCACACGCTGCTGCACGAGGACCTCAAGCGCTTCTTCGACGGCTTCCCGCGCGACGCGCACCCGATGCCGGTGCTGTCGTCCGCGGTCTCCGCGCTGTCGACCTTCTACCAGGACTCGCTGTCGCCGTTCGACGCGAACCAGGTGGAGATCTCCACGATCCGCCTTCTCGCCAAGCTGCCGACCATCGCGGCCTACGCGTACAAGAAGTCGGTCGGCCAGCCGTTCCTCTACCCGGACAACTCCCTTGGCCTGGTGGAGAACTTCCTGCGGATGACCTTCGGGTTCCCGGCCGAGGCCTACGACCTCGACCCGGACCTGGTCCGCGCGCTCGACCTGCTGTTCATCCTGCACGCCGACCACGAGCAGAACTGCTCCACGTCGACCGTGCGCCTGGTCGGCTCGTCCGAGGCGAACCTCTTCGCGTCCATCTCCGCGGGCATCAACGCCCTGTTCGGCCCGCTGCACGGCGGCGCGAACAGCGCGGTGCTGGAGATGCTCGAGAAGATCAAGAACGACGGCGGCGACGTGAAGTCGTTCGTCAACAAGGTGAAGAACAAGGAGGACGGCGTCCGCCTGATGGGCTTCGGCCACCGGGTCTACAAGAACTACGACCCGCGTGCCGCGATCATCAAGAAGACGGCCGACGAGATCCTCGGCAAGCTCGGCGCCGACGACCAGCTGCTCGACATCGCGAAGCAGCTGGAAGAAGCCGCCCTGAGCGACGACTACTTCATCTCCCGCAAGCTCTACCCGAACGTGGACTTCTACACGGGTCTGATCTACCGGGCGATGGGCTTCCCGACCAAGTTCTTCACCGTGCTGTTCGCGCTCGGCCGGCTCCCCGGCTGGATCGCGCACTGGCGCGAGATGATCAACGACCCGGCCACCAAGATCGGCCGCCCGCGGCAGATCTACACCGGCCCGACGGAGCGCGACTTCATCGCGATGGAAAACCGCTGATCACGGGCTAGTTCTTCTGGCAAGCTGAGGGCGCGTCACCCGCTGGGTGGCGCGCCTTTCGCGTTGTCGTGGGGTGGTGCGTGACGGACGTGCGGGCCGAGAGCGGCGCGTTGCCTCGATGACCTGCAGCGCCGCCTGTCATGCAGACCCGTCCCGATCGCTTTAGCGTCGAGACGTGAGTTCTTCCCCGTCACTCGTCTGGTTCCGTCGCGATTTGCGGACATCCGATCATCCCGCCATTCTCGCCGCCGCGGAAAGATCACCTCGCGCACTCGCGTTGTTCGTTCTCGACGACAGGTTGCTGAAACCGTCGGGACAACCGCGAATCGATTTCCTGCACCGCTGTCTGCACGCGTTGAACGACGAACTCGGCGGCAGGTTGATGATCGTGCACGGCGATCCGGTGAAGGCGGTTCCGCGCGTCGCGAAGGAAATCGGCGCGGGGAGCGTCCACATCACTGCGGACTGCGCGCCGTACGGACGCAGCCGGGACGAAGCCGTCGAGGAAGCGTTGGGGGACATCGAACTCGTCCGTTCCGGCTCGCCCTACGCCGTGACGCCGGGCCGGGTGCGCAAGCAGGACGGCACGCCGTTCAAGGTCTTCACGCCGTTCCGCAACGCCTGGCTGGACCACGGCTGGCGCAAGCCCGCGGACACGTCGGCGTCCACTCTGGACTGGATCAGGCCGGGCCACAGCACGAAGCTCCCCGCAGTCAAGGAAAAGCTGCCGGACGCGATGAAGCTCTGGGAGGAGTTCCGCGACGAACGGCTGGAGGACTACGACAAGACCCGCGATCGCCCCGATCTCGACGCCACGAGCAGGCTGGCCGCGTACCTGAGGTTCGGCGTGCTGCACCCCCGGACGCTCCTGCAGGACTGTGACGGAACGTTCCGCAGCGAGCTCGCCTGGCGTGAGTTCTACGCGGACGTGCTGTGGCACAAGCCGGAGACCGCGCGCGAGAACTACGACCGCAGGTTCGACCGCATGGAGCACGACGACGACCAGGAGCTGTTCGAGGCCTGGAAAGAAGGTCGTACCGGCTTCCCCATCGTCGACGCCGGCATGCGGCAACTCAAGCAAGAGGGCTTCATGCACAACCGGGTGCGCATGATCGTCGCGAGTTTCCTGGTCAAGGACCTGCACCTGCCGTGGTGGTGGGGCGCGCGGCACTTCATGGAGCACCTGATCGACGGTGACATCGCCTCGAACCAGCACAACTGGCAGTGGGTCGCCGGCAGTGGCACGGACGCCTCTCCGTACTTCCGCGTCTTCAACCCCATGACCCAGGCCAAGAAGTTCGACCCGGACGGCGCTTACGTGCGCAGGTACGCGCCGGACTCGCCGAGCCTCACGCCGATCGTGGACCACGCGGTCGAACGCCAGGTGGCGCTCGACCGTTACCAGGCCATCAAAGCTTGAGCGCCTCGCGGAGCTTGACGCGAGCGCCGGTCCGCAGCACGGCGTTCGCGTAGACCTTGCCGCCCAGCCACGTGATCGCCGCGATGGCCAGCAGGGCCAGCGCGACCGCGAGCAGGACCTGCCAGGCCGGAGCGACGCCCAGCGCCATCCGGCCCGGCATCAGGATCGGGGCGAACGGCGGCAGCATCGACAGCACCGTCACGGTGGGGCCGGACGGGCTGCCGATCATCAGGTTGATGCCGGCCACGAACGCCACGATGATCGTCATGCTGATCGGCGTCAGCACCGACTGGAGCTCCTCCTGCCGCGACACCAGCGACGCGGCGGCCGCGAACACGGTGGCGTACAGGAAGAAGCCGAGCAGGTACCAGAGCACGCCGGTCAGCAGGGCCGCGCCGCCCACCGCGCCGACGTCCACGACGTCGAAGGCGGACGACAACCCGAGGCCGACCGTGGAGATCACCAGCAGCTGGAGCAGTCCGACCGCGCCGAGCCCGATCACCTTGCCCAGCAACAACTGCCACGGCCGCACGGTCGCGAGCAGGATCTCCACGACCCGGCTGGACTTCTCCTCGACCACGCCCTGCGCGACCATCGTGCCGTAGACCAGCAGCGAGTAGTAGAGCAGCGCGGCCACGATCAACCCGATCGCGAGGCGCTGACCTTGTTGCGGGTCAACGGGTTCCAGTGCGGTGACGTCCACTTTGGCGTTCGCGAGGCTCTGCGCGACCTCCTGCGGGTTGATGCCCGCCTCGGCGAGCTGCGCGGTCAGCACCTGCTGGCGCAGCACGTCGTTCAGCGCCGTCGTCAGCACCTCGTCGCCAGAGCCCTTGACGATCATCTTCAGCTCCGGCGGCGCACCGGTCACCAGGGCGTCGAGCGACCCGTCACGGACCTCCTGCTCGGCGTCGCCCGCGGTGGTGACGTCACGCGTCTCCAGATCGATGCCGAACGCTTTCGCCTTCTCCCGCAACGGATCCGCGAGTTGCGTCGCCTGCCCGGAAAGCCCGACGACACTGCGTTGCTGATCGTCGAACAGGACCGACTGGAGCACCACGTACCCGGCGAGCACGGCGATGATCACCGCCGTGCCGATCAGGAACGACCTGGTGCGCACCTTCGTGACGAACTCGCGCCTGGCCACCAACGAGACAGCTCGGGCCGACGTCATGCGCTCCTGCCCTCGGTGGTCACAACGTTGCGGAACAGCTCGGTCAGCGACGGGCGCTGCCGGGAGAACTCGTGCACGGGGCCCGCCGCGAGTGCCGCGTGCAGCACCGCCTGGTCGTCCACGCCGTCGGCGAGTTCGAGCACGCAGCGCGTCCCGTTCTTCTCGATCACCCGCACACCGTCCAGACTGGCAGTCCAGACGGTCGTTGGCGACTCCACGACCAGACGCGGAGCGCCACCTGACCGAAGTTCATCCACCGTTCCGCTGGCGACCATCGAGCCGGCGCTGACGATGCCGACCCGGTCGCACAGACGTTCCACCAGGTCGAGCTGGTGGCTCGAGAACACCACGGGCACCCCGGCCGACGCCTTCTCGCGCAGCACCTGGCTCATCACGTCCACCGCCACCGGGTCGAGGCCGGAGAACGGCTCGTCGAGCACCAGCACGTCCGGCTCGTGCACCAGCGCGGCGGCCAGCTGGACGCGCTGCTGGTTGCCGAGGCTCAGGCGCTGCACCTCGTCCGTGCGGCGGTCGCGCAACCCGAGGCGCGCGATCCAGTTCTCCGCGCTCGTGTGAGCCTCGTTGGTGCTCATGCCGTGCAGTTCGGCCAGGTAGACGAGCTGGTCGAGCACCTTCATCCGCGGGTAGAGACCGCGCTCCTCCGGCATGTAGCCGATCCGGCGCCGGGTGTCGAGGTCGACGGTTCTGCCGTTCCACCGCACCTCGCCGGAGTCGGCCGAGAGCACGCCCAGCGCGATCCGCATGGTCGTGGTCTTCCCGGCGCCGTTGCTTCCGACGAATCCGAAGAGCTCGCCGGCGCGCACGTCGAAAGACATGTCCCGCAGGGCGACGACCTCCCCGTAGCGCTTGGAGACCGCGTCGATCTCCAGCACTCCCTCAGGCACGGTGAACCCCTTCGTTAGCCCGGATGGCGGTAATCGGACTGAAAGTATCGGTGAGCAGGGAACGAGTGAAACGATACGGGCGTCTACGGCGAATCGAACGAACGACCAATTCACTCAACGGGGGTGACCATGCAGCCCATTGACCCCGATCAGTGGCTCAAGGAGTACGGGGCCAAGATCGAGCAGGCCAAGCAGCACGCCGAACAGGCCCGCGACCAGCTCGGTGGTGTGGGTGGCAGCGCCAGCTCGCCAGACGGCCTGATCACGGTGACAGTTAACGCCACCGGCGTGCTGACCGATCTCCAGATCAAGCCGGAAGCCCGCGGCATGGACCCCAGCGAGATCGCCTCGGCCGTGCTCACAGCCTCCGCCAAGGCCCAGCGTGACGCCTCCGGGCGGGTCGTGCAGATCATGACGGACTTCGTCGGCGACAGCCCCGCTCTCGAGTTCGTGAAGGCGCAGATGCCGAACGGATACAAGGGCGACGGAACCGACGAGGAAGAACCGAAGTCGGAGTTGGAGCGCAAGGACCTTCGGCCCGACGACGAGTACTTCACCAACCCGCCCGACGTCATGGCCTGAGTGCAGGAGGGGGTTAGGCATGCAGCAGCACTTCAACATCGACCTCGACGAGCTGAGAACCCACGCCGCCAGCGTGGACCGGCTCATGGAACGGATGCGCAAGGCCACCGAGACGTGCGATCCGGGTGCCCTCACGACTGAGGCCTTCGGCGTCTTCCTCGGGTTCCTGGCCTCGAAGGTCCTCCAGGAGGCCGGCCTGTCGCAGGACATGCTCGGCAAGGCCGCGAACTCGCTGATGGACATGAGCAGCGGGCTCAAGAAGACCGTCGAGCAGTACGAGCAGGTCGACCTCGACAACATGTTCGGCTTCAAGGGAGGCCGGGGATGAACGCCCCTGCGACGCAGTCCAGCAGCGGTGACACCGCGCAGCTGTTCAACAACGTCTCGAACGCCTACAAGTCCATCGAGAGCGGCGACTGGGTCAGCGGCGGCCTCGGCATCGCGAACGCGGCCATGGGCATCGTCGGCATGTCCTCGAACCCACTGAGCGGGTTCCTCTCCGCCGGCTTCAGCTGGGCCATCCAGCACGTCGACTTCCTGCGCGAACCGTTCGACATCCTGCTCGGCAGCCCCGAGTCCATCGCCAAGATGTCCGAGTCGTTCAAGAACGCGGGCAAGCAGGTCAAGGACATCGCGACCGAGTACGAGAAGCTCTGCGTCTCGCAGACCCGCGAGTGGCAGGGCAGGGCGGCCGACGGCTACCGCGCCGCCGCCAAGCGGCACGCGACCGGCCTCGAGACCCTCGCGAAGTCGGTCGACGGCATCTCGGGCGC
The DNA here is from genome assembly GCF_900115955.1 of Lentzea waywayandensis. GTDB lineage: Bacteria > Actinomycetota > Actinomycetes > Mycobacteriales > Pseudonocardiaceae > Lentzea > Lentzea waywayandensis. Next base: position 71,096 of record NZ_FOYL01000016.1, on the reverse strand, counting down.
GGTCAAGGGCGCCGGCGAGCTGGTCGGCACCGTCCGCAAGATGATCATGGATCTGATCAGCCAGGCCGTGTCCGACATGGTCATGAAGATCATCCAGTGGCTCGCGGCCTCGTTCCTCACCTTCGGCGCGGCCATCGCGGGCGCGATCGCGGACATCGTCACGACCGCGGTCAACTACGCGAAGAAGCTCTCCGACTTCCTGCAGAAGCTCGTCGGCTCCGTGCAGAAGCTGCTGAAGCTGATCCAGTCGGTCTCGCAGATCGCCAAGGCCGCCGAGACGATCATCGACGCGATCTCGTCGATGGCGAACAACGGCAAGGGCGGTGGCGGCGGGGGTTCCGTCCGCAACACCGCGGGTGGCTTCGACGGCATCCGCGGCGACCAGCAGGACCGCGCGTCCTCCGGTGCGGGCGGCACGTTCACCAGTGGCGCGAACGGCGGCTACCAGGGTGGCAGGCCGACCGCCGGTGACGGCCTGAGCAACGTCCGTCCCGGCTACCAGGGCGGCAACACCGACGGCTACCAGGGCCCGTACGGCCAGGGGCCGGGCGTGGGTGCCGGTCCTGCCGTGCGTCCCATCTACACGCCTCCTGGCGGCCAGGGCGGTGGCGCCGGTGGTGGTGCGGGCGGCGGTGCCGGTGGCGGCAGCGGTCACGTCCTGCCTGGCCCCGGCACCGGCTCGGGCGTCGGCTCCGGCAGTGGCGCGGGTACCGGCACGGGTGCGGGCCGCTGGGTTCCCGGTCACTGGGAGCCCGACACGACCACGACGGCCGGTGGCAACGCCACGACCAAGCCTCCGTCGTTCGGCGCCACGCCGACCACGACGGGCGGCGAGTGGTACCGCCCGACGACCACGGACCACGCCGCGACCGCTGCCTCAGGCGGCGCCGGTGGCGGTGGCGGCGGTGCTCCCAAGGGCATGGGCGGCGGCGGAGGTGGCGGCATGCCCGCCGGCCTCGGCGGTGGCCCGGCCGGTGGTGGTGGCGCCGGTGGGACCGCGGCCACGCAGTTCGGTGGTGCGGCGGGCGTCATGCCGGCCGCCAGCGGCAACGCTCCCGCCGCTCCTGCCGCCGCCGGTGGCGCCCCTCGTGGCGGTGCTGGTGGCGCCGGTATGGGCGGCATGATGGGTGGCGCTCCGATGGCCGGTGCAGGTGGCCAGCAGGGCGGCAGCAACGAGCACAAGCGGAAGGTCCGGATCGAGGGCGAGGCCCTGGTCGAGCCGCCGAAGGCCGCGAAGCCGGTCATCGGCGAGTGATCTCGCACTCCTCGCACTGAGCTCCTTGCGCTGAGGGCGTCCGCAAGTACTACCGACTGGGAGTCGGCGGTACCTGCGGACGCCCTTTTTTCACACCGCGGCCAGGAGTTTCGCGATCTCCGGCGCGGCCTTCTCGCGGTCCTCCGGAACCAGGCCGATGCGCGTGCGGCGGTCCAGAACGTCGTCGGCGTCCAGCGCGCCCTCGTGCTGGATCGCGTGGACGATGTCGGCCTCGGTGACGCCGGGTGCGATCGGGGTGGTCGGCGCCGGCCTGTCGTCGACCAGGCGGATGTCCTTGGTGCGGCAGGGGATCTGCGTCAGGTTCGTCGCGTTCACGGCGTCCGCGGCCATCCTGCGGTACGTGGTGAGCTTGCCGCCGACGATCGTGATCACGCCGTTCGGTGCCTTCAGCACGGCGTGGTGACGGGAGAGGTCCGCGGTCCGCCCTTCGGCCTCGAGCAACGGGCGCAGGCCCGCGTAGCTGCCGATGACGTCGTTCCTGGTGAGATTTCGTTGCAGGACGTGGGAAGCGGTCGCGAGCAGGAAGTCCACATCGGACTCCGGCACCATCGGTACGTCCGGGATGTCGTCCACGGGCTCGTCGGTGAGGCCGAGATACGCGCGGCCGTTCGCCTGGGGCAGCACGAACGCGTAGCGGTTGTGCTCGCCGGGTACCGGGATCGTCAGCGCCGTGCCGGTGATGCCGGCGGTCCGCGCGTCGATCACCAGGTGGGAGCCGCGGGACGGCCGCAGCTGCACCGGGGCGAGCGTGCCGGCCCAGACGCCCGTCGCGTTGATCACCGCCTTGGCCCTGACGCTGAACGTCGCGCCGGTGAGCGTGTCCACCGCCTCGGCGCCATCACCTTGCAGCGTCACGACCTTCGCGCGGGTGATGATCCTCGCGCCGTGGCCGGCGGCTGTTCTGGCCAGCGCGACCACGAGCCGGGCGTCGTCGACGAGCTGGCCGTCGTAGCTCAGGAGTCCGCCGGTGAGCTTGGCCGGGTCCAGGCCGGGAACCAGCGCCAGGGCTTCGTGTCTGGACACTCGGCGCGGTGCCGGCAGCACGTCCGACGGCGTGCGGGCGGCGATGCGCAGCGCGTTGCCGGCGCGGAATCCCGACATGACGAAGTGGCCCGCGGTGGAGTGCAACGGGAACAGCATCGGCAACGTGCGGGTGAGGTGCGGCGCCGTCCTGGTCATCAGGATGCCGCGTTCGACGGCGCTTTCGTGGGCGAGCCGCACGTCGCCCTTCGCGAGGTAGCGCAGGCCGCCGTGGACGAGCTTGCTGGACCAGCGGGACGTCCCGAACGCCAGGTCGTGCGCCTCCAGCAGGGTGACCTTGAGACCTCGGGAGGCCGCGTCGAGCGCGACACCCGTGCCCGTGACGCCGCCGCCGATCACGAGCACGTCGGCGACTTCTCGTTGGGCGGCTTCGAGATCCTTGTGGCGCCTGTCCGCGTTCAGGGACGTCTTCACGGCTTCAGAGCTCCGTCCAGCTGCTTGGCGAGCTCGTCGAGCAACGAGCCGAAGTCGAGCCCGGAGGTCACCGGTCTGGTCGAGAGCACCATCGACTGCGTGCTCATCAACACCACGCGCGCCTGCGTCTTGGCGTCGCCGAACCGGATCGACCCGTCGAGGTGCCCGGCCTCGATCTGCGCGACGAGGAACTGCTCGACCAGTCGCTGCGTGCTGCCGAGCCGGTCGGTGAGGTAGGGCAGCATCAGGTCCGCGTCGAGTTGCAGGACGCGTTGCATGAGCGGGTTGGCCTCGAGCAGCCGGATGGCGTCCACGGCCCTCTGAACGAGCTGCTGACGGGCGTTCCCCTGCCCGCCGGCCCGTTCCACCGCTTCGAGCAACGCGGCGAACTCACGCGTCATCAGGGCCCGCACGAGGTGGTCGACGTCCGGGTAGCGCCGGTAGAGCGTCATCCGGCTCACGTTCGCCCGTTTCGCCACGTCGGTGAGGGTCGTGCGGCGCACCCCCACCTCCAGAACACACTCACGGGTGGCGTCGAGCAGGGCGTCGTGGGTGTGACGTTGAGACGTCATGTGTAACACTGTAGCAGTGACCAGGGCTCGATGGACCTCCGAAACCGTGCCGTTGCCGCCTCATGCGCTGGCTTGGCTCAGTCAGCGCGTTGGGCTGGGGGAGCCTTTGCCGGAGGTGCCTGTTTCGGTGCCTCCGTCTGAGCTGTCCGAGGACGCGTTTACGGCGTTGGAGGCTGTCAGCGCGATCTCTTTGGATCCTGCGGATCGGCTTGGGCGTGCTGGTGGGTTGTCGTACCTGGACCTGCTGCGTCGTCGTGGGCACGGGGAGTTGGCTGTGCCGGACGCTGTTGTGCAGCCTGCTTCGCCTGAGGAAGTCCTTGAGGTGCTGCGGGTCTGTGTCGAGTACGACATCGCCGTGGTGCCGTTTGGTGGTGGCACGTCCGTGGTCGGTGGGGTCGAGGCTTTGCGCGGGGCCAAGTCGGCTGTCGTTGCGCTGGACCTGGCCGGGCTTGGGTCTCTTGTTTCCGTTGATCCGGTTTCTCGGGTTGCCGTGTTGCAGGCCGGGGTCACCGGGCCTGAGGCTGAGCGGTTGCTGGGGGAGCACGGGTTCACGCTCGGGCATGTGCCGCAGTCTTTTGAGCGGGCCACTGTTGGTGGGTTTGCTGCTACTCGATCTGCTGGGCAGGCGTCGTCCGGGTATGGGCGATTTGAGGACATGGTCGAGTCGGTTCGTGTGGCCACGCCGGTGGGTGAGTGGGTTGCTGGGGCCGCTCCCGCTTCTGCTGCCGGTCCGGACCTGAAGCAGCTGGTGCTTGGTAGTGAAGGGCTTTTCGGGGTTATCACCGAGGTTTCTGTTCGGGTTCGGCCCAAGCCGTCCGCGCCCCGATACGAGGGTCTCGTCGTCGACGGCTGGGAGGCCGGTGTCGCGCTCGTGAGGTCTCTGGCCCAGGCCGGGGCGTTGGCGGATGTCACCCGGCTGTCCGATGTGGACGAGACCGAGGTCGCGCTGGCGCTGGCCGGGTCCAAGGCCGATCTGGTGAAGAAGTACCTGCGGGTTCGTGGGGTTCGGCAGCCCTGCCTGGTGATTCTCGGGTGGGAGTGCCGGTCCCGGGCTGCGACTCTGAGTGCGTTGCGTGGGCACAAGGTTGTTCGGCTCGGGCGGGCCATGGGGGCTTCTTGGCTGCATGGGCGGTTCAACGGGCCTCGGCAGCGGGATGCGCTGTTGGACGCTGGGGTTTGTGTCGAGACGTTGGAGACCGCTACTCGGTGGTCTCGGGTTTCTGAGCTGCGCGACGCCGTGCGGGGGGCGTTGGTCGCTGAGCTTGGGGATCCTGTGGTGATGTGCCATGTCTCGCATGCTTATGAGACTGGGGCCTCGTTGTACTTCACCGTGTTGGTGCCTCGGGATCTTGCTGATCCTGTTTCGCAGTGGGGGCGGGCCAAGGTTGCGGCTTCGGATGCTGTTTCCCGGCTTGGGACGATCACGCATCACCATGCTGTTGGGCGGGATCATCTTCCCTGGTTGGAGAAGGAGATCGGGGTTGTTGGGGTTGGCGTGTTGCGGGCGGTCAAGGAACGGCTTGATCCGACTGGGATTTTGAATCCTGGGAAGTTGGTTTAGTCGCGGCTGTTGTGGGTGGTTGGCTTGCGGGCGGCGACCTTGCGGGTGGCGACCTTGCGGGCCGCGACCTTGCAGGGTGGTCACCTTGCGGGCGGCGACCTTGCGGTTGCGTGCTTTCCCTGGGGGCGCTGCCCCCAGACCCCCGGCAATCTGATCGGGGGGTGGCGCCGCCTGCGGGTTGATGGCACGCCTGTTGCTTTGGGCGGCTGCCTGTTGCGTAGTTGGCTTGCGTTGGCGGTGGGGTCCCGTCACGAGCCGCACCAAGAGCGGGCCACATGCAAGAAGGGTTGTCAAACGGACGAAAAGCGTGTCCGTTTGACAACCCTTCTTGCATGCAGCAAGAGCTATGGCGCGACTCGTGACGGGACCCCACCGCCCTGACCGTTTGGTAAGGACGGCTCGCCTTCGGCTTCGCGGGTGGGTGGTGTCTGGGTTAGAACTGGACGAGCATCTTGCCCGTGTTCTCGCCTCGCAGCATGCCCAGGAAGGCTGCCGGGGCCTGGCGGGTGCCGCCCTCGATCACCGTTTCGGAGTACTTCAGTTCGCCGGACGCGATCCAGGCTGCTACCTCGGACACGAACTGCTGCTGCAGGGCCTTGTGGTCGCCGACCAGCATGCCGCGCAGGGTCAGGCGCTTGGCGAGGATCTGGATCATGTTGCTCGGGCCCGCCGGCTTCTCGGACTCGTTGTACTGCGAGATGGCGCCGCACATGGTGATGCGGCCGTTCAGGTTCAGGTTTTCGATGGCCGCTTCGAGGTGTTCGCCGCCCACGTTGTCGAAGTAGACGTCGATGCCGTTGGGGGCTGCGGCGGCGAGCTGTTCGGCCACCGGGCCCTCCTTGTAGTTGAAGGCGGCGTCGAAGCCCAGTTCTTCGGTCAGGTACTTGACCTTGTCGGCTGAGCCTGCGGAGCCGATTACTCGGCTGGCGCCCTTCAGGCGGGCGATCTGGCCCACGATCTGGCCCACTGCGCCTGCCGCGCCGGAGACGAAGACGGTGTCGCCTTCCTTGAACTCGGCGGTGGCCAGGAGGCCCGCGTAGGCGGTGAGGCCGGGCATGCCCAGGACGCCCAGGTAGGTGGAGAGCGGAGCGACGTTGCCGTCGACCTTCACGACGTGCTTGGCGTCCACTACGGCGTAGTCGCGCCAGCCGAGGCCGTGCAGGACGTTGTCGCCCTTCTTGAGGCTTTCGACGCCTGCGCCTACTGCGACGATCTCGCCGACTGCGCCGCCATCCAGCGGGGCGCCTACCTGGAACGGCGGGACGTAGGACTTGACGTCGTTCATGCGGCCTCGCATGTACGGGTCGACGCTCATGACCACGTTGCGGACCAGGATCTGGCCTTCGCCCGGGGTCGGGATCTCGACCTCGGCGATCTCGAAGTTGTCCTCGGTCGGCCAGCCCTTCGGGCGGGACGCGAGCCTTACTTCGAGTGCGGTGCTGGTCATGGTCGGACCATCTCCATCCATTGCGTTTCGGATCAGTTATCCGTTTCAACCGTCTGTTGCTGACGACTGTTCCGGAATGTGACCTAGACCGCAGGGAGAAACGTCGTGACGTCTCGGTAGGCGAAGCCGAGCTTGCGGTACAGCGCGATGGCCGGGGCGTTGTGGTTCTCTACGAAGAGGGCGCACGTGCCGTAGAGCGCGAGTAGTGATGACGTCACGAACTGGCAGATGCGGTGGCCCAGGCCCTGGCCTGTGTGGGCGGGGTGGACGGCTACGCCCATCATGAAGCCGACGTCGGTCGACGACCAGGCCTCCGCTGCGGTGGCCACCAACTTGTCGTTCTGGTGGACGCCTGCCCAGCGGCGGACGCCCTGTTCGCCTGGCCAGGCCCAGGAGTCCGGGTTGGCCTCGCGTAGCAGCGGGTCCACGTTGGCTGTGGTTTCTAGCCAGGTGGCGTCGGTGGGGAGGTCGAGGCTGCCTTTGCGGTCCATCCAGCCGAAGGGCTTGTCCTCTACCCATGGGGTGGGCATCAGGGGTTCTACTTCTTCGGCCAGCTTGCGTTCCAGCAGTGGGCGTAAGTTGACGCCTCGGCCGTGTGCTGCCAGCAGGGATGCCACGCCTTCGGCCGGGCCCGTCAGGACCAGCCGGCGGCGTCTGGTGAGGGCCGGTGCGTGCACGGCCACTGCGCCGCCGTGTTCCCAGGCCGCACCGCCGCACGACAGCGCTTGGGCCGCCCAGCGGACCATCGGGTCGTCGCTGGCGTCCTGCACGTCGGCGGCGGTGCGTAACCGGCGCACTCAGTCCTTCTGCTTGCGGCGCAGCAAGGTTCGCTTCGCCAGCGAGTCCTCCAGCGCCTGGTAGGCGAGATCCATCGCGCGGTTGTACTCGCCCTGGGGGCGTGGGGGGACGGACTCGTCGGGCTGTGGCGGTGTGACCATCTGGAGCCAGCGCTCGTTCCAGAGCTGCTCCACGGCCGCCTCCCAGTGCAGGGCGGCGCCCATCCGCACGACCCGCTCGCGATCGCGCACCTCGGCGATCTCGTGCTGGGTCGACGCGAGCCGCGCGGCGAGCTCGGCGCACCGCACCTCGTCCAGCTTGCGCTGGCGGGCAGCCGCGTCCGTGGCGATGGCGATGATCTCCTTGTAGCGCTCAACCGCGGAGATCGTCGGCACCTCGATCACCTCCTCGCTTTGACGCTGCGACGGGACCGGGTCGAACATCGTCATCATCGGGTTCATGACGCTTCTCCAGTGTCGAACGGGATGATCACTTGCGGTCGCGAGTGCTCGAACCGGTCGAAGAACAGGCCGCGGCGTGGTCTCGGCGACCACGCCATCACCTGCTCCGGTCCGAGCGACAGCAGTTCCTTGCCCTGGACGTCGAACGCCACCCAGGCGCCGATGTCGTCGTAGACGCCGGGCGGGAGGCTCGCCTTCAGCCTCTGCACGCCGCGCCACCAGCCCAGCACGTGCGTGCGGTTCTCCGGGCCGTGCTTCAGAACGGTGCGGAGACTGTCCACACCGGACATCCGGGTGGTCGCGTTCTTCTGCTCCAGCAACGTCTGCGCCGCGTCCACGCCGTACAGCACCAGGTAGTGCGGCTTCAGCGGCGCGTCGGTCTCGCCCGTGTTGATCGACTGCAGCCGCGCTGCCGTCTCGTCCAGCAGGTCGCGGACGCGGTTGATGCCGATCACCTCGGCATCATGCCCGTCGGCGCTCAGGCGTTTCGCCAGATGCAACGCCGAGGGCATCGCCTCCTCGACCAGGCAGGCCAGCGTGAACACCGCCTCGTGCGGCCGGTGCTGCCTGCCCAGCGACGCGGCCGCTCCGCCGAGCACCGCGGCCGCGTCCTGGACCACGGAACCGATCACCGCGATGTTGCGACCCGGTGTGCGGGCGAACCGCACCCGTGCCGCGCTGCCCGCGACGTCGATCACCTGTCCCAGAAGCACGGTAGGCGATGCCTCGCCCGGCCGCAGGTCGAGGAAGTCCTGCGTCGCGTCGATCAGCGGGATCTTGCTGCCGTCGAACAGGCCTGGCGCCTGGCCCGGTTCGCGGCGCCACAGCTCGGTCTGCAGGAAGTCCATGGTGCCCTTGGACGTCGAGTCCGGGATGCGGCAGATCTCGTTGCCGGGCTTGACACCCGACTCGTGGTTGATCACCGCGTGCCAGCGCGGGAGCTCGACGGCGGCGTCGTTCTGCGGCTCGGCCAGCACTCGGCGGGCCTTGGGCAGCGCGATGCGGACGGTGAACTGCTCGAAGATCGCCGACTTGCCCCAGAAACCCTCGATGCCCGAGACGTCCTGCGAGGACAGCACGAGGTGGATGCCCTGCGAACGACCGCGGCGTGCCACGTCCTCCAGCAGTTGCGTCGCGGCGGCGGTGACCTGATCACGTTCGCCGAACAGGTACTGGAACTCGTCGATCACCGCGACGATCCGCGGCCAGCGCCCGGACGGGTCCTCGGCGCGCAGGTCCTGGAGCTTGGTGACCTCGTGCTGCTTGGCCGCGTCCGCACGCCGGCGCATCTCGTCGGACAGGTACCGCAGCAGCGCCACGCCGAACTCGCGGTCGGTGTTGACGTTCACGCCGACCAGGCGCGCGTGCGGCAGCCACGACGGGTCCTTGCGGCCCGGCGCGAACTGCGCGAACGACACGCCTTCCTTGAAGTCCAGCAGGTACAGCTCCAGCTCGTCCGGCGAGTAGCGCGCGCACAACGAACCGAGCATCGCGTAGAGGAAGTTCGTCTTACCCGAACCGGACGGTCCGCCGATCAACGCGTGCGGCGAAGTGTCGCCGAGCTGCACGCAGACCTGCTCGCCGTCGTCGAACCCAACGGGCGCAATGACTCCGGCCGACGAGTTCTCCGTCCACGGCCGGTCGGGCAGCAGATCGCCGAACGACCCCAGACGCGACCGCCGTTCCTCGCGCTTCTCCGCGATGGCGGCACAGGCGCGCGGAACCAGGGTGCGCGGCAGGGCGGGATCCAGCGTCACCGTCACGTTCTTGCCGGTCATGGTGCAGAACGCGGTGCCGTCGCTGCGCAACGACACCGTCTCCACCGGCGAGTTGATCGTGATGGGAATGTCCACGATGAACAGCTGCACACCGCACGCCAAACCGTTGCGCGCCACGCGTTGCAGCTGTTGCTGCTGGTCTTCCTTCAACGCCTTGCGGTTGCCGAACAGCACGGCGATCCGCCACGGCTCGGTGCGCCGGCCCTCGCCGCTGACCGCACGAACGGTCAGATGGCCGTCGACCAAGACCTTGGTGTGCACCTGGCGAATGTGTTCGGACAGCTCGTCCAGCAGCTCGTGCAGCCGTGCCGGGTCGTGCACCGTCAGCAGGTTCGCGCGGGTCAGCGGGTAGAGCCCCGGCAACGACCCGGTCAGCTGGCCGACGTCCCACACGTGCACGTGCACGAGCCCCGGCTGGAAGTGCGACAGGACCCGCAGCAACAGGCTCTCCACCAGCGTGTCCGCGAGCTGGCGGGTGTCCGAAGTGGACGAGATGTGCAGGTGCGCCTGGTCCAGTAGCGGCACCGCGACGGGGAACGGCCTGGTCTTCGGCGCCGACGTCACCACGCCGGTGCCGATCCGCCACAGCTCGGGCACGCCCTCGCTGCCGTCGTGCGTGCCGGGGTGGCCGAGCCACGACTCGTGCGGCCACGACGCGGGACCGGCGGCGACCGAGTTCACCAGCTCGGTCAGCTGCTCGGGACCCGAACTCGTCCACTCGTGGAACGACTGCTCCCAGTCGTACTTGATCTGCGCGAGCCGCTCGGCGAACTCGGGCATCGAGAGCGGCGCCTGACGCGGGTTCTTCACGCGCTTCTCGTCGACCGTGAGGAACGAGGTCACGTCCTTCAGGGCGACGTCTTGCAACGCCTTGTCGATGCCCATGCCCCGCACGGTGAACTCGAACATGTCCTTGGCGTGCTCGGTGGCGAGCGCCCGGTGTTCGCGTGCCACCGAGCCCAGCGCGGCCGAAACAGCGCGCTGGAACTCCCCGAAGGCGTCTTCGATCCTTTGTCGCCGGTCGTCCCGCCTGCTCATCACAGCTCCACGGTGAGTCGTTGGATGCGCTCTAGGGTTCCCACCATCAGCTCCAGCTGATCGGGGAATCTTTCCTTCGCACGCACGAACTCCGGTGGAAGCAACGACTCGTGGTGGTTCTCGCTCGACTCGGCGAGGATCGCGACCGCCTCGTCGAGGCCCTCCTGCGCTGATCGCACGTTGCGGTACGACTCACGCAGGATCTCGCTCGCCTGCTCGAGCGCGGCACGAACCTCGGCGATGGACGCCATCAAAGCCTGCTGTTGATGCCCTCGGCCCCGGAAATGCCGGCGCCGAGGTAGTTCTGCAGCTCGCTCACGCCGGACACGACCTGGGCGAACTGGGCGTTCGTCGTCTCGACGTCCGCCTGCACGGAGCCCTGCGTGACCGATGTCAGCAGCTGCTGCGCGTCCTCGGCGAGCTCAGCCGCCTGTTGGAGGGCGGACTGGCTTTGAGCCGCCTTGTCGATCGCCTGGGCAATTGCGGCACGGACCTCTTCGATGCTGGCCATGTCGGCTCCCGAACCCTCCGGAACAAGGTGGTCTGAAGACCACCCTTAGTAGAGATTGTGCCCAGATTTTCACAGTTGAGAGCGAAGATCGGCTAACCGGGTGGATGCCTGAATCCACTCGAACGGGCCTTGATTTAATGATCAGTTGAGCGCGCTGCTGGCCCCTTGCCTGAGCGTGTTGTGACACTCACAATGCCGCCTACAGCCTGTCGTGCAGAGGCACCGACCGGCCGGGTGAATCAAGACGGTCTGCTGGGTGAGTTGTCACGCGGAGTGCCTGCCCCGAACGGGTCATCTCCTGCCCACACCTCGACCATGACGCGCTCGGCACCAGGCACGAGTTGGCTGATCAGCTCAGGCTCGTCCAGCACTGTCCACGCCGTCGGCGGCTCGCACGCCACCCGCGGCGCCGAGAACCCGTCACCCAGACCGCGCACGAAGGTGCGAACGGCCCGCGCCAGCGCGGCGGAGACGTTGTGGGTGGCCTTCTCGGTGCTCGGCCGCGTGATGACGACGGCCCAGCACCCCGGTTCTTCGTCGGAGCAGTCACGGGCGTCCACGATCTGGGCACCCGCACGGCTGATGAGCGCGTCGCACGCGGCACGCGCCTGTTGCTCGTTCGCTGCTTCGACCACCACGGTGATCACCAGCACGAGGTCGTCTTCGTCCATGACACCCGAAATGGTGTCAGATGACCCTCCGCACGAACTCCAGCACCCGAGTGACGGCCTCGCCGTCGGTCAGCAGGCCGTCCACGACGTGCTCCTCGAACGCGGACCCGCGGATCCGGTCGGTGCCCGCGCGGGTGTCCGAGATCGGCACGATCTCGTCGTCCGACCCGTGCAGCCACAACGTCGGCAGGTCGCCGAGCGCCGGCCCGAAGCTGACCTCGTCCATCAGGTCGGCCAGCCCGTTGGACGCGCCGTCCCAGATGCCGAGCACCGGCGACACCAGGACGAGCGCCGCGAGCCCGGAATGCGTTTGGGCGTAACGAACCGCGGCGGGTGCGCCGGTGAAGTGTCCAATGAGGACGACCGGTCGATCGGCGGCTTTCACCACCGCCTCGATGTCCTCGCTCACCGCGACCGGAACACCGGCTGTGCGCAGTGAACGGGCGATGCGCTCGCCGTGCGGAAGCACGGCGAGCCATCCAGGTGCGTGCATCTACGAAGCGTAGAACGCGCTGATCTCGATCCGGCCACCCGAACAGACGGGGCCAAGGGTCCACGGCACGGTCAGCGGCGCGGTCTCGTCCGGCGGGATGGCCGCGGCCTTCGACGGCTCCGGCTGGCACGGACCCTCCACGGGCTCGTTGCCCGACGGCACGACGCCCCAGTGCAGGTTCGCCGAGGCCTTGCCGCCCGGCACGAGCGTCATGGCCGCCGGTCCCGGATCCGCCTTGCGCTCCAGCTTGGTCGGCACCGCGCCGGAGGCGTTCTCCAGCTGGAAACCGCTGTAACCGTTGAGCGTGCACGGCGTCGTGCCGGAGTTCGTGACGACGAACTTGCCGTACCTGTTGCCCGCGCCGGCGTCCGTGGGGGCGACCTCGCCCTTGAGCGCGGTCGAGTCGCAGCGCTTGACGGCCGGTGCGGCCGCACCCGAGTTGCCGGCCGGGGCGGTGGACGAAGCGGTGGCCGACGACGACGACGGCGCGGACGTCGGAAGCGTTTGCGAGGCGTTGTCCGGGGTTCTCGTCCCACAAGCCGTTACGGCGGCAAACGCGGTGAGCACCAGTCCGCAAGCGATCAGACGACGAGTCATGGGTGCACCTCCTACCACCGAAGGATGTGCCCAAATATCAACTTGCCCACACACCGTGCCGGAAATTCACCGGATCTGGTGGACGTCCCAGCCGTCGGGCAGTTCGGACATGCCCTTCACCGCCGCGGTCCAGATGTACGTCCAGGCGATCCGGCCGTCCGGCAGCACGACGCGCACGCGGCGGTAGTCCTCGCCCTCGTACTCGTCGAGCAACGGCAGCGCGTCCTCGGGCGACCTGAGTCGCAGCACGAAGCCAGGCACGCCCAGCCCGGCGCCGGGACGCAGCGCGGGGTAGCCCAGACCGGTGTCGAACAACGTGCCGGGCAGGTGGGTCTCCTCGGACCCCACGACGTGGGGCTCCATCAGGTGCCAAGCGTTTGCGCCCGGCTGGAGCGTGCCGTAGACGAACAGCAGCTCGGGCCAGTCGTCGGCGCACGGCTCGCCGTGCACCTCGGTCACGTCCAGTCCATCGCTCATCGCAGGCCTCTCGCCCAGCACGCGGGCGCTTCGCTGCGAGACGTCCGCGCAACGGACCATACGGCCGTTGAAGAGCACGGGCATCCGCTTCTTGGAGCCTGCCGTGTAGGCCAGAACGCTGTCGATGACGCCACCGTTGTAGAGCACCACACGGCCCGTGTGGACGCGCACGAGGCGATAGCGCAGTCCGCGTCCCTCGCAACGGTCCAGCACACGCAACTGCTCAGGCGTGGCGAACCAGATGGAGTGCTCCTCGGTGACGCCAGGAGCACCCGCAAGCGTGGCCGGCCGCTGGTCGTCGCGCATGCGCAAACCGGCGGCCCAAACAGCAGAAAGGCCCTCGCACCGTGCGCGAAGCACGACCGCGGGGCCTTCAAGTCCAAGCTCTTCGCGGAGCCACGTGAGCTTGCTGGGATTGGCGTTGGATCCGTACCCGAGCACCGGCATCCGGGCCGCCAACGGGGCCTCACCGTGGTTCGCAAGCCATTGGTCTAGGTCGATGTTCTCCGGCTCAACTCGCCATCCCGACTCCATCGTGAGGTCCGGTCGCACTGGCCAGCCTGTTTCGTCCACGTGAACGAAACAGTGGTCTGGACGAGTACCCGGATAGGGCTCCGCCGGATGGCTTTCGTCGGTGAACGGTTGGGCCATTGGTCCATTGTGCCAGTGCAAGGGGCCGGATCGCGCCCCCTATTCGTGACCCATCCGATGTCTAGGCCTTCTTTCTAGGTCTTGAGTGAGAACTTTCACTACGCATTCGGGTGACTAACCCGATGTCTCCCCGTCGACACTCCGGTGAAGTTCAGGAGGCGTCATAGCGTTCCTGTGCCTGGGTGACCTCAGGCTGGTTCGCGGCGATCCAGTGGGCGAGCGCCACGAGGTGGCTCGCCGCACCTTTGCCGAGGGGCGTCAGCGTGTACTCGACGTGCGGCGGGATGACCGGATAGACCTCGCGATGCACGAACCCGTCGCGCTCCAGCGTCCGCAACGTCTGGGTGAGCATCTTCTCGCTGGCGAGCTCCAGCTCTCGCCGCAACTCGCTGAACCGCCAAGCCTCCCCGTTGGAGAGCGCATGCAGCACCAGCACGCCCCACCGGCTTGTGACGTGCTCCATGATCGCCCGCTCAGGACACATCGTGACCTGCATGCTCACCTCCACGTAAGTACCCAACTCCAAAGTGGGTACTTACGAAAGGTTAGCGCTATCCGTAGCTTCGTGACTATGACGATCCTCATCACCGGAGCAACCGGCCAGCTCGGCAACGCCGTGGTCCGCTACGTCCTCGACCGCACGAACGAGCAGGTCATCGTGTCCGTGCGCAGCCCGGAGAAGTTCACCCTCGACGGCGTCGAGGTGCGCCAGGGCGACTTCGAGCAGCCCGAGACCCTCGACTTCACCGGCGCCGACAAGCTGCTGATCGTGTCCGGCGAGGCCCCCGACGCGGACACCCGCATCCAGCAGCACAAGAACGCCATCGCCAAGGCGGTGGAACACGGCGTGGGCCACATCTTCTACACGAGCCTCACCGACGCGGACACGTCCACGGCGGGCGTCGCGGTCGTGCACAAGGCCACCGAGGAGGCCATCCGCGCCACCGGCATCCCGTTCACGTTCCTGCGCAACGGCATGTACCACGAGAACTACCTGGGCGCGCTGGCCGGCGACACCGTGGCGGTCTCCACCAAGGACGGCCGCGTCGCGAGCGCGGCCCGTGACGACTTCGCCCTCGCCGCAGCCGTCGCGCTCACCACCGGCGGCCACGAGAACCAGGTCTACGAGCTCACCGGCTCGACCTCCTGGTCGTTCCCGGAACTCGCCGGCGACAGGTTCCGCGACGTCAGCGACGAGGACCTGATCGCGGCCGGTCTGCCCGCGTTCGTGGTCGACTTCTTCGTGGCGATCCGCGAGGGCGTGTTCGCCGAGGTCCGCCCGGACCTGGAGAAGCTGATCGGCCGCCCCACCACGCCGATCAAGGTCTAGAAGAAGCTGGAACGCGACGAGCCATCGCAAGGCGCTCCCTCCGCTGGAACGGACGAGCGCCCGCAAGCCGACCCGCGCGGTGCCACCAGGCGCTTGCCTGTGCAAGGCACCCACGTACGAGGCCTGGCGTGGCGATGCGAAGCGAGCCGTCTGAACCTAGGGCGCCGGGTAGCGGTGAGCCCCAATCGCAACCCCGCACTTCGTCACTGCCTGATGGACCACCCTCGCAAGGTGACCGTCCGCACGGAACGCGACCAACCCCGCTGGAACGCGACGGCCCACAACCAGACCCGCCCGCACGGCCTCAGTTGAACTCGGGATGCGCCTCCGGATGCGCGTCCCACCACTTGCGGTACTCCGGATTCCGGTCCAGCACCGACCGGTAGGCGTCGGCGGCGCACGCGAACACCTCGTGCGCCCGCCCCGCCACCGGCGAATCCCTCCGCGTGGCCACGAAGATGTCGGTCATCAACGGCATCCCCCGCAACCGCCGAATCACGATCCCCTCCCCGGTCCGGGACGGCGCGGCGGCGAACGACACACACCCGCCGGCCACCAGCCCCCGCGCCATGCTGGCCTCGCCGGTGTGATGGGTGAGCCGAGGCACGAACCCGGCGTCCGCACAGGCCTGGAACATCTGCGTCCGGCTCCCGATGTGCTGTTTGGGAGGCGTGACCCAGTCCCGATCAGCGAGCTGGGCCAGGTCGACCTCGTCCAGCAAAGCCAGCGGATCAGTCTCCGGCAACGCCACGAACGCCGGTTCGGTCACGAGCTTGCGCAGCTCGATCCCAGCCAGATCCCGCGCGTGCATCCCGTCGAAGAACTCGAACAACGCCACGTGGACCTGTCCGGCCTCCAGCATGTCCACGATCTCCGCGGACGACGGCCGAACCTCCGCGCGCACGTCGGCGTTGAGTGCCCGAAGTCCCTCCACGAGCTTGGCGAAGTACAGGATCGGGGCGCAGCCGAAGATCAGCGGCCCGCGCCGGTCGGTCTCCCGGGTGTTGGCCATCAGTTGCGCCATCTCGTCCAGCACCAGCCGGGCCGTGCCGAGTACGCGGCGGCCCAGGTCCGTTGGGACGCAACCGTTGCGCGTTCGGTCGAAGAGCTGGCCACCGACGAGGCGTTCGACGGTGCGCAGCTGGGCGGACAGGGCGGGTTGGGTGAGTCCGAGCCGCGTCGCGGCCCTGGTGACGCTGCCTTCTTCGGCGATAGTTCGTACCGCGCGAAGGTGGCGGAGCTCCAACTCGGGCATAAAGACCTTGTATCCCCCTTCTGAATGCACCGCCACCCTTCGATCGGGGCATAGTGATTTCGATCGATCATCCGGCCCGGCGCTTGCGGCAGCGCCTGAGGGTCCG
Source organism: Lentzea waywayandensis (assembly GCF_900115955.1). GTDB lineage: Bacteria > Actinomycetota > Actinomycetes > Mycobacteriales > Pseudonocardiaceae > Lentzea > Lentzea waywayandensis. The sequence goes on along the minus strand of NZ_FOYL01000016.1, from coordinate 54,640 downwards.
GCGCGGGAGGGTGCGCACCCCTCGGTTCGACGCTGCTGCCGCGCACCCTGCGCTCCGCGGCAGTAGCGTCGAACCCATGGCGGTGAAGGACTCTCCCACGAGCTGGGTCAACGAGCACATCCAGAAGTACGTCGAGACCAACGGTGCCGAGGGCCACGAGTGGCGGCCGGGCGTGCACACGTTGCTGCTGACCACCAAGGGGCGCAAGAGCGGCGAGATGCGGCGGACGGCGCTCATCTACCAGCCCTCCGGAGACGACCACGTGGTCGTGGCGTCGCAGGGTGGCAAGCCGACGCACCCGGCCTGGTACCTCAACCTCGAAGAGGAACCCGTGGTCGACGTCCAGGTCGCGGCGGAGAAGTTCCAGGCACGCGCCCGCACGGCCGGCCCCGACGAGCGGGACCGGCTGTGGAAGCTGATGAACGAGGTCTGGCCGGCCTACACCGACTACCAGCAGAAGACCGACCGCGAGATCCCCGTCGTCGTGCTGGAGCGGATCAAGGGATAGGAACCGCGGCGCCCGTCACGACCACCCGGCGGTCCTCGCGAGTCGCGTCGACCTCCAGCCGGGACGGCCTGCCCATGTCCTCGCCCTGGCTGATGACGAACCGCTGCGGCCCTTCGAGGTCGCGGAGATAGCCACCGAACGCGGCTGCGGCGGCGCCCGTCGCCGCGTCCTCGACCACACCGCCGACCGGGAACGGGTCGCGGGCGTGCACCAGACCCTCGCTCTCGCGCCAGAACAGGTGCACCGTCGTCAGGTCGTGCGCCAGCATCAGGTCGCGCAACGCGTCGAAGTCGTAGTCCAGCTCGCGCAGCTGCTCGCGGTCTTTGAGCGGGATCAGCAGATGCCGGGCCCCGCCGAAGCCGACGTGCACCGGCCCGTCGCCGATCTCCTTGTACCCCAACGCTTCCAACGCGGCAGAGACCAGCGACGGATCCGCAGGCGACGTACTGGTCGGCACGCTGGTCAGCGATGCCGTTCCGCCGGAGGTCTCGATGGTGATCTCGCCGGCCGGAGTGTGGAACGTCAGCGGCCCGTCGCCGATCCGCTCGGCCAGCGCGACGGACGTGGCGATCGTGGCGTGCCCGCAGAACGGCACCTCGGCCTTGGGACTGAAGTACCGGACGTCGAACTGGCGCTCGGCGACGCGCGGCACCACGAACGCCGTCTCCGAGTAGCCCACCTTCTCGGCGATCGCGAGCATCTCCGCGTCGGTCATGTCGGACGCGTCGAGCACGACCCCCGCCGGGTTGCCGCCGGCCGGGTCCGTCGTGAACGCGCTGTACCGCAGTACGCCCTTGTCGCTCATACCTCGCTGCAACGCGTAACAGTGCTGAAGCCTTCCGCCCTGGTACCTGCTGGTGAAGTACGTCAGTCCGGCCTTCTCCAGCACGCGGCCGGACGCGTGGTTGCGCGCGTCGGTTCCGGCGACGACCCGGTCGGCGATGGCGAGCGCCTTGTCCCGCAGCTCCACGGCGACGCGGGTGGCGACGCCGCGTCCCCAGTGCGCCGGGTCGATCCAGTAGCCGATCTCGATCTCGCCCAGGTCGCCGTCGAGCATCTGCGCGAGCCCGATGACCACGCCGTCCTCGACGACCACGTGCAGGCCGAAGCCGTGGTCCTCCCAGTGCCGCAGCGCCTGCTCGTGCCGTTCCGCCACGTAGTCCGGAGTCCAGGGCATGCCGTTGCCGACGTACACCGTCATCCGAGGATCGGACGCCCACCGCAGCATGTAGCCGAAGTGGTCGTCCTCCCACCGCACGAGTTCCATGCGGACCATCGTGCCTCAGCCGAACTGGGGGAGTAGCCCCTCGCACGTGCGGACCACGATCTGCGCGGCCTTCCGATGATCCTGAGGTGCGTGGACGTCCGCGGCCTGCGCCTGCCACCGGACCAGCGCGTCGAGCACGGCCTCACGCAGCTCCCGCGCGTCGGCCTCGTACTCGAAACCCAGCCGTGCCAACGGGGCCACGCCCTCCGCGCCGACGAGCCGCAGTGCCTCGGCCTGGAGTTCGGCGGGCAGTTTCGTGCGGCCGGACTGGAGCGCCGCGACGAGCCGGAGCTCGCGGAAGTCGTGCGCGGAGGCGACGACCCGTTCGAGATCGGCCATCAGCTTGCGGGCGTTCTGCCGCGGCTCCATCCGGAACAGCACGTCGAGCGCCAGCAACGCCGAGCGCGCCTTGAGGATCTCGCGGCGTTCGACGAAGTGGACCGCGATCGAGTCGCGCAGCTCGCCGAGCCCGCTGCGCTGCACCAGCTGGCCGGTCAGCTTCACCTGCGTGTCGAAGCCCTGCCTGATCAACGCGGTGATCAGCCGGACGCCGAAGATCCCGAACCGTTCCAGCAACGCCTGCCGCACGGCCGGTTCCATCGTCAACGGGAACTGCTCGCCGACGAACCGGTCCGCCGACAGCAGGTGGTCTTCCAGCTCCTCGCGGCCCAGCGACGACAGCACGCGCAACGCCGCGAACTCGTCCTCCCGCAACGTCTTCGCGGCCACCGCCAGCAGCCCGGCGACCGAGACCACGTTCTGGCACAACGGTTCCACGGCCACGTCACGGCGGTAGCGGCGGGCGATCTGCTTGGCCGACGACAGCGCGTCGATCCTCCCGGCCCCGATCTCGTCGGCACGGGCGAGCACCGCGACCGTGTGCACGGCGGCGGTGCGGGCGATCGGATGGTCGTTGGCGGACTGCAGGAACTTCAGGTCCTCGTCCTGCACGTGCCGCATCAGGTACAGCAACGCGTCCGCGTCGCCGAGCACCTGTTCCGGTGTGGCCTCCGACGGGGTGTCGATCAGCACGACGTCGCGCAGCGTTCGCGCGGGCCAGTCGACGACGATCCGGTCGGCGCGGTCGAACTGGCCGGTCTCGACGTGGTTGCGGCTGCCCCGCCTGCCGATCGCGACCTCGTGCGGACGGCCGGGGCCGGTGAACACCTGCGCGCGCGGCTCGGTACCGCCGCGGTACCAGACGAACGAGCTCTGCGGCGTGAACTCGTCGCCGACCAGCGCGTTGACCACAGTGGACTTGCCGATCCGCGACCGGCCGGCCACCGCGATCCGCACGGGTTCGGTGTAGCGCTCGACGTGCGAGCGCAGCCAGGCCGTGGCGCGGGGGCTGTCGCGGTAGACGCCCAGCGCTTCTTGCAGCATCGACCAGACGACGCGATCCAATGTCACGCGGTGAGCTCCATCGCCGGACCCCCGAGTGCCTGTACCCGCTTGTAGAGCGTGACGAGTTTGTCCAGCTCTTTGCGGCCTTCCCGCATCCTGCGCTCGCGTTCGGTCTGGTCGTCCTGCACCGCGCGCTTGGCGCTGCGGGCCGACTCCAGCAACGTCTCCTGCAGCTCTTCGGCGAGCGTGCTGAAGTGGTTGCGCAGCGAACGCTGGATGTGCCGCCCGGAGTCGCGGACGTCCTTGGAGAACTTCATGAAGAAGTCGTCCACGTGCCGTTGGGCGGCGGCCTTCGCGGCGGCCTGACGACGCTTCAGCCTCTGGTCGCTCTCGTCCAGAATGGACTTCCCGCCGAACAGCGCGCCCGCGCCGAGCGAGATCACGTTGATCAGCGGCATGCCCGCCAGCGAGGTGACCAGGCCGAACATCAGCACGCCGCCGTAGGAGCCGCGCAGACCGGTGAAGAGCTTCTGCGGCATCGAGAACGGCTCGATCTTCGGCTTCTCCAGCTTGCTCGCCGGCTCCAGCAGGTCGTCCGGCAGCACGGAACCCGGGATCAGGTCCTCGCGGTAGACCGGGAAGTTCTTGGCGACCTTCGCGGCCACCCACTCCGCGCGTTCCATCAGCCAGGCGAAGTTCGTGGTGGCGGCCTCGTTGAGGTTGTCCTCCAGCCACTGCTCGAACTTGTCCCAGCCGATCGCGGGGTCGGCCTCGTCGTAGGTCTTGTCGACCTCGCGCAGGATCTTGCGCGTCCGGTCGCGCAGGTCGTACTCGACGTCGGAGATCAGGTCGGCCATCTCGTCGTTGAGCACGTTCTGCCAGCGCGCGGACCGGCGCCGCAGCTCGTCGACCCGTCGCTGGGCCTCCTGAAGCGTCGAGATCGTGGCAACCGTGCGGGACGAGTCGTGGGCCGTCAGCTCCTCGCGCAACGGCGTGACCAGCTGCGTGATCGCGCTCGAAGCGACGACGGCGACGGCACGGCGGGCCAGCAGTTCGGCGCTCGCCACGATGTCGCTCTGCACGCACGTCACCAGCTCCGGGAACCCGGACTCGGCGTTGAGACGCTGGTCGCCGGTCTTCGCGGCGCGCAGCCTGAGCGCGCTCGACACCGGGATGAGCTTCGCGCGGACGCCGGCGCGGGCGAGCAGCGCCCGGTTGCGCTCCACGACGCTGCGCCAGCTCGGCACTAGGTCGATCTTGGTGACGACCACCGTGACGTTCGGGCAGGCCTCCATGACCTTCTTGAGCAGCGTCATCTCCGCCGACGTCAGCTCACCGGTCGCGTCGGAGACCAGCAGCACGGCGTCGGCCTGCATCAGCGTCGCGAACGTGCTGGCGGTGTGCGCGGACCGGGTGTCGCCGACGCCGGGCGTGTCGATCAGGACCAGGCCGCTGTCGAGCAGCGCGCGCGGAATGCCGATCTCGGCCCGCACGACGTGCTGCGCGGCGGCCTGTTTCGTCACCTGGTCGATCGGCACGGCGATGCGCTCGGTCGGGGTGTGGAAGATCGATCCGCCCGCGGACGCGTTGCGGACCAGCGCCGCCGACGGGGTGTCGGCGTGCTGGACGAAGGTCGGCACAGTCGTCGTGATGTCGTCACCCACCGCGCAGACGGGGGCGTTGAGCAACGCGTTGACGAGCTGACTCTTGCCTTGTTTGGACTCGCCGACGACGAGAACGCGCAACTTGGGGTCGAGTTGCTGTGCCCGCTTTTCGCGCAGCCGGGCCTCCAGATCGGGCCTTCGGTGCGTGACGCAGGCCCCGATCGTCTCGTCGAGCACGTCGAGCCAGGGCGGTGCCATCACCTGACTCATAGTGCCGTGTTCACCCCCTTGGGTGAAAGCCTCGAACGCGATACCGGTTTTGTTCGGCCAGACGGGGCTGTTCGGGAGGACGGTGACATTGCTCACCGCGGTGGCGAATTGATCGTTTTGTCAGACAAGACAACGAACCGGCCCTGTCCGCGTGAGACAGGGCCGGTCCGCTGGGGAGGGTGGCTCAGCCGAGCAGGCCCAGGTCCAGGTCGCCGACGACCGGGACGTTGTGCGTGACGTCGTTGACGGTGCCGAGCACGTTGCCGACGCCGCCCGCGTCGCCGACCAGGCCGGTCGCGGTGTCGACGACACCGGACGCGGTGTTCTGGGCGGTGATGACGGTCTCGGTGGAGTGCGCCGTGAGGTTGCCGTCGGCGAGGTCGCCCAGGCCGGAGACGTTCAGGGCACCGAGGTTGGCGTCGCCGCCACCCAGCACGCCGAGGGCGTCGTGGGCGAGACCCGTCACGCCGCCCAGGTGGCCGAGGACGCCGTCCACGCCGGGAACGGCCGAGGTGACGCCGTCCAGCGGCGCGTCGACGGTCGCGGTGGCGGTGTCGGCCACGTCCAGCACGGTGCCGGTGAGCGGCGACGCGGTCTGGTCGAGGACGCTCGTCACGTCGCCGACGGCGGAGAAGTCACCGTCGAGGCCGACGTTGGTCGACGTGTACTGGCCGAGGGTCTTGTTGGCCGCGATGAGGTTGAAGCCGTTCTCGTCCGCCGCGAGCACGCCGGCCGACGAGGTGTGCAGGTCGCTGAGGCTGAGGCCCGACGAGGTCAGCTGAGACGTGACCGCCTGCAGCTGGCTGATGGCGCCGAGCGGGCCCTCCGCGAGCAGGTCGTCCGTCGGCAGCGCCAGGTCGATGCCGTCGACGGCGGGCAGACCGTCTACTGCGGGGACCAGGTCGAGCACCAGCGGGATGACTTCCTGCACGTCGACGGCGGTGATGTCGGCCAGCCCGGCCTGCTCCAGGGTGCCCTGAGCGTCGGCCGCGAAGGCGTCCTTGAGCGACGGGTCGCTGAGCAGGTTGAGCACGAAGTCGTGGAGCGTGCTGGGCTGGATCATCTGAGGGGACTCCTGTTGAGACGCGGATGTCGATCGGGGTGTGTGACTGAAAGTTAGGAGAGCGGGGCCGCCACCTGCATCGGGGATCACTCCCAGTGAATCCCCGTTCCCCAATGGGGTGACGGTCGTTGACCCCCTAGGGGATTAGGGGCGTCGCTTGAGCGTCTCTCGTTCACCCGTGTAGGTACTGGTCGCTGCTGCGAACAGGTGAGGAAGAGACTTGGCGTACGTACTCGGAGTCGATGTCGGGACCACCCGGACGACGGCTGCCGTGTGCCGCCTCGACGGTGCCCGGGATGCCGAGATCGCCCTCGTGGTGCCCTCGTTGTTGCAGCTCACGGACGCGGGAACGTTCACCGTCGGCGAGCGCGGCGCGCCTGGGTGGACGGCCTCCGGATTCGCCCGCCGGGTCGGTGACGCGGTGCCGTTCGCGCTGGGTCCGGAGATGTGCCCGGCCGAGGAGCTCACCGCGTTGCTGATCATGTGGGCCGTCGGTGAGGTGGTCGCCCGAGAGGGTGAACAGCCCCGTCACCTGGCAGTGAGTCACCCAGCCGGGTGGGGCCCCTATCGCCGAGGACAGCTCTACGCGGCGTTGCGGGCTGTCGGGTTGCACGACGTGACGCTGGTGCCGGAGCCGTTGGCGGCGGCCGAGAACCACGCCGTGCGCTCCCGTGTGGTGCCTGACGCGTCGTTGGCGGTGTTCTCGCTGGGCAGCCACGCGTTCTCCGCGTCGGTCGTCCGGCGTGCGCAGAAACGGACGTTCGAGCTGGTCAACCACGTCGATGGCGTCGACCACCACACCGGCGCCGACTTCGACGACCTGCTGCTGGGCCTGGTGCGCGGCCGGCTCGGCAAGGACGGCCACGTGTCGTCCGCCGAGTGCGAGGCGGCGAAGCGGGCGTTCGGCCCGTCCGGTCCGTCCGTGGTGGTCAGCGGCGTGGAGATCGCGCGCGACGAGTTCGTGGAGGAGATCCGGCCGTCCGTCGACCACCTGGTCGGCACCTTCGTCCGGGCCCTGGGAACCGTGCAGCCCGACGCGGTGCTGCTCGTCGGCGGCGGCTGCCGGATGCCCGTGATCGGCGACGCGCTGTCGTCCTCGGTCGACTGCCGCGTACTGGCCGAGGCGGCCCCCGAGCACTCGGTGGCCAAGGGCCTCGCGGTCGCCGCGCGCCTGGTCCTGATGGGCCCCGAGGCCGAACCAGCACCGCTCGACACGTCGGTCCTGGTGCACACCCGCGAAGCGTCGCTGCGCTTCCCCGTCGGCGAGGTCCCGAACCCCGAAGACGACGAGTTCTCCGCGCCACCGCCCCGCCCGCCGGTGGACGTGTCCCCGCTGGAACTGCCGCCGAGGCGGGTGAAGCGCGTCGCGAGCGTGCTGAAGCCCGTCGGACGCCGTTCCAGCTCCCGATCCCGAGACGATGATGAGGACGGCCGTTGAGCGTGACCACGCGAGCCAGGTTGGTGCTGGACGCCCCAGTGCGAGGCGTCCTCGACCGGATCAACGAGGCCGCACCGGGTGACCGCCTGCGTGTTGTCGTTGCGGCGCCTGGTGGTTACGGCAAGACAGCGCTGCTGTCGGAGATCACCAACACCGCTGTGCGCGTGGTGGACGACGCACACCTGCTGGACGACGCTTCGCTGCGCTCCCTTGCCTCCGAACCACTTCTGGTGCTGGCCTACCGCCCGTGGCCGCGCCGCGCGCTGCTGGCCGAACTGACCCGTGGCGCGGTCGTCGTTCCGTTGGCGCCGCTGTCACATGGTCAGGTCCGCGAGCTGCTGAACGCGCCGAAGCCCGTTGCCGACTTCGTGTTCGCGCAGACTGGCGGCGTGCCTCTGTTCGTGGAGCGCCTTGGTGCTGTCGCTGAAGTTTCCGCTGACGTGCTGAGCGCGTTCCGTGCTGAGCTTGATTGGCTCGACGCCGATCTGCAGAAGTTCCTGCTGGCCGCGGAAGCCGGGGCCGCCCAGCGCCTGGACCTGCTGTCCGCGTTGCTGGACAAGGACTTCGACGAGGTCAGCGACATCATCGAGGCCGCCCGCGCCACCGGCCTGCTCGCCGAGGACGGCACCCTGCTGCCGCTCGCTCAGCGGGCCGTGGGCTCGTTGACCCGTGCCGAGCGCCGGATCGCGGTGCGGCAGAAGCTGGCGCAGCTCCAACTCGATCGCGGTGGTCCCGTTCTGGAGCTGGTGCGGCCTCTGCTCGACACCGGCATCGGCGGGCCCGTGTTCGTTGCCGCCGCCCGTGAGACTCTGGCGTCGGATCCGGCTCTGGCGGCCCGGCTGTTCAAGGCTTCCACCGGGGGTGGGGTGCCTTCCGCCGAGACCGCCGCTTCGTGGGCGACGGCGTCGGCGATGGCGGGCGATCTGGACGGTGCGCTGCGTCTCGCCGACCAGGTCATCAGCGCTTCTGACTCGCCGCATCGCCGGACCGCGGCCGAGGTGGCGGCGGTGGCGTTGGCTCACCGCGGTCAGTTGGCGCGCAGCACCGAGTTGTTCCGCTGGGCCGCCACTCCCTACGCGGCTGCCTTCGCCGGGATCGGGTTGATCGGCACCGGGCATCTGTTCGAGGAGACGCCTCCGCAGCCGCCGACGATGCTCGGCGGTGCGGCCTCGTTGATGTTGCAGGGGGTTCGGCAGTCGGTCGTCGGTGCCGAGACCACGGCACTGTCCACATTGGTCCGTGCTTCGTCGATGCTCGAACCTGCCGGTGGGGCGGTGTTGCTGCCGGACAGCCCGGCGGCGTTGGCCGCGCTGGTCGCGGTGCACTGCGGCGAGCCGAACGTGGCGGAGTCGGTGCTGGATCGCGCGGTCGAGACCGGCACCGGTGGTGTGCTGATGTCGGTGCGGCATCGGTTGTTGCAGGCCTGGCTGCACATGTTGCGCGGGAACCTGGCGGTGGCGCGCGAGACGTTGATGTCCGTCCGTGGGGCCTTCGAGCCTCGTGACTGGATCTTCGCGGTGGCCCTTGAGGTCGGCGTTGCCCGGCGGAACTCCGACCTGGCCACGTTGCGGCGTACCTGGGAGCAGGCCTGCGAGGCTGTTCTGCGGCATCCGGTGGACCTGTTCAGCCTGTTGCCGCTGGGGGAGTTCGCCGCGGCCGCTGCCCGGTTGCGGGATCAGGAGCGGTTGGCGCCACATCTCGCGCAGGCCGGTGCTTTGTTGCGGTCGTTGGGGAATCCGCCGTTGTGGGCCACGCAGTTGCACTGGAGTTTGCTGCACGCGGCGATCATTGACGAGAACACCGCGGCTGCTGAGGAGCATGCGGCCGCGTTGGCTGTTCATCGGGAGCGGAGCCGGTACTGCGCGATTCTGTCCGCGGCTGCCGAATGCTGGCTGGACGTGGTGGCCGGCGAGGTCGATGCGGATCGGGTCGAGGAAGCTGCTCGCAGCCTGCACGCGGTCGGGCTTTGGTGGGACGCCTCTCGATTGGCTGGGCAGGCCGCGATTCGGACTTCTGATCGTCAGGCGATGGTTCGGTTGCTGGACTGTGCCCGGTTGTTGCAGGGGCGGCCGGTTTCCGTTCGTCGTGGGGCTGAGGACGCGGCTCCGGTCGTCGAGGACGCCGGGAAGCTGAGCGATCGGGAGCGGGAGGTGGCCCAGTTGGTGGTGGAGGGGATGACCTACAAGCAGGTCGGGGATCGGTTGTTCATCTCCGCCAAGACCGTCGAGCACCACATGGCTCGGATGAGGCAGCGGTTGGGGTCCACGTCCCGGTCGGATCTGCTGGCTCAGTTGCGGCACATCATCGGGAGCGGGGCCTGACGCCTTCGCCACCGTTCGTCGTCGTCAACCTTCCGCTGGCCGCGCGTAGCCCGATCGAGGGTCGAGGGTTGGGCTGTTTCGTGAGAAAATTGGTCCGATCGAGCGAGTAAAGGTCGTAACGCTCAGAGATGCTTATACCCCCGTTGGGGGGAACGACGCCGTGCATTGGGACGGTGTGGTTTGCTGGCGGTAGGCTTCCGCACCGTTGCTCGCCGAGCAGGTCAGGTGGAACGATTTGCCGAGCCAGGACGACGCGAGACCGTCACGTCCGGTGGGACGCGACGCGCTGGCGCGCGACTGGGCGATCAAGGTCAGTCGGACCGCCTACATACCGCTGTCGGCCGCGAAGCTGACGGAGGAGCTGCACGAGCTGCTCAACCTGGTGGCTGAGGCGCTCGTCGGTGATCCCCGTGTCGCCTCGCGGGTCGGAACTCGCCTGGTCGAGATCCACTGCGTCGGCGCCGAGAGTCTGCAGGAGTCCATCGAGGTCCTCGCGGAGTTCGTCGTGCGGGAGGGGGCCGACGCTCGGCAGGCGGCGCTGGTGGTCGGAGCGGTCTCCGCGGCGTACACCGCGGCGATTCAGGCGTTCGTGCTGGAGCAGCAGGAGAGTGTCAGTCAGGCTCTGTTGCGGGCGAATCGTGCTGTGCAGCTGGATTTGCAGGCCAGCGAGGAACGGTTCGAGGACATTTTCGCGCATTCCTCCAGCGGTATTGCGATGGTCGGCCTCGACGGGGAGCTGAAGCGGGCCAACGAGGCGTTGTGCACCATTCTTCGGCGTGAGGACGTTGCCGGGATGACGCTCACGGATTTGATCGCGCCCGCCGATTTACCTCTCATCAACGACGCGTTGGCGGGCTTGCGGTACGGGCGGATGCGGCGGGTCGAGGAACGGCCCCGGCTGATCGATCGCGACGGTGAGCACTTCCGGGTGTTGCTCGCGGCGACCGTGCAGAAGGACGCGGAGGACAACCCGGAGCACTTCGTCGTGATGATCGACGACGACAGCCAGCTCACGTTGCTCGGCGGGCGGTTGCAGTACCAGTCGTTGCACGACGCGCTGACCGGGTTGCCGAACCGGCAGTACCTCACCACGAGGCTGGAGTCGTTGCTGCACAGCGACATCGAGCACGGCGTGACGCTGTACCACCTCGATCTCGACGCCTTCGCGGTGATCACGGACGGGCTCGGCCGCGAGATCGGCGACAAGGTGCTCAAGCTCGTCGCGGAGCGGCTCAGTTCCGTGTTCTCCGCCGAGAAGGCGATGGTCGCCCGGCTCGAGGGCGACGAGTTCGCTGTCCTGGTCGAGAACGGGCCCGAGACGCCGGACGTCGACACGACGATTCGGACGATCGAGCACGAACTGGCTGAACCCGTCTACTTCGGTGAGCACGGGGTCGCGGTGTCGGCGTCGATCGGGGTGTTACCACGGCTGCATCCCGGTGATCATCCCGCCGAGGTGCTGCGGGCCTCGGACATGACGTTGCGGCGTGCCAAGCGCAGTGGGCGGAGGCAGTGGGGGCTGCACGACGCCACCCAGGACAAGCGGGAGCAGGAGGAGTTCGCTCTTGCCGCCGTGATGCCCGGTGCCTGGGAGAACGGCGACATCGAGGTCGTGTTCAACCCCGTCATGATGCTCGACGGGTCGGCGCGGGTGTGCGTCGAGGCCGAGCTGAACTGGCGGCATCGGGACGCCGGGCTGATCCCGCACGAGAAGTGCGTCGGCATGGCCGAGCACACCGGGCTGATGTTGCCGCTCGGTGAGTGGATGTTGCGGACGGCCGCCGAGTCCGCGTGCCGGCACGAGGAGATGCTCGCGGTCTGCCTCACCGAGAGCATGGCGAACAGTCCGGACCTCGTGCGCGACGTGCGGCGTGTGCTCGCGGACACCGGGTTGCCGGCCAGCCGTTTGCTGCTGGGCTTTCCGGTGCATGTGCTCGCGTCCGAGGACAGTGAGGCCGCCGACAACCTCGAGTTGCTCTCCGACATGGGCGTCCACATCGGCGCACGCGACTTCTCCGGTTCCACCGCCGAGATCGAACTGGTCCGCTCGCTCGGCGTGGCGGCCGTGCGGGTGAAGGGGCGTTGCCAGAAGCCGGACGAGTTGGTGTCGCACGTGCTCAGCGACCTCATCGGGTTCGTGCACGAGGCCGGTGGGCTCGTCGTGATCGACGCGATCGAGGACGCTGAGCAGCGCGACTGGTGGAGAGGGCTCGGAGCCGACGCCGGCGTCGGCCCGGTGTTCTGCGTGGAGCCGACTACTGAGTGGCCCGACGCGGGCTGAGGTGCACGAGGATCAGCGCGAAGCCCGCGATGGTCACCATCCGCAGGGCCGCGCCGATGCCGTTCCAGTCCTTCGACTGCCACATCGCGAACCACTCGCCGCCGACGGTGATGAAGCCGCCGAGGAACAGCGCCACGATCATCAGCAGACCGGCGGACGCGAACTTGCGTGCGCTGTCCTCCTTGTCGCGGATGTAGGAGATGGTGCCCGCGGTCAGCAGCACCGCGGAGATCGCCTCCCACAGGATGATCGCGACGTAGACGATCGTGACGACGGCGGGGCTCGTGATCGCCCGCCACTTCAGTCCCTCGCCGAACGTGGTGTCCATCGCGAGGACGTGCTTCACGAACGCCTCGTTCGTGCCGTAGTCCGTGACGTTGCCGAGCACCACGAGAAGCATGTTGAGGGCGATGAACCCGACGGTCACCGCGACGACCGCGCGCAAGCTGCCGACCCGAGCAAGAAGACGCATGAAGCGGAGAGTAATCGATGAGGTGCTGTCGGTGAGACGGGTTTGCGTCGGTTGCGCGGGGGTCAGCAGGGGTCGTGGAACTCCACCTGGGGCAGGCGGGTCTGCCACAGCCGCTCGGTGAGCGCGCCCCGTGTGGTGGCGCAGATCCGTTCGGCCTCGTGCGAGACGTCGATGTCCCACAGGCGCAGCAGGCCGTCGCCTCCACCCGACAGCACGAGGACCTGGCTGTCCGGTCTGAAGAGGACGTTCGGCTCGGCGCCGGACGCGAGCGCCATCGGCTGGCCCAGAGGGGTCGCCTCGGCGGGATTTCCGATGTCCCACAACCGGAACGTCTTGTCCGCGCTGCCGCTCGCGAGCGTCTTCCCGTCCGGCGTCACCGCGAGCGAGCTGACCTGCTGGGTCTGCCCGGTGAGCACGCTGAGCGCCACCGGCTTCTCCCGGTCGCGTACGTCCCACAGCCGGATCGCCTTGTCGGTGCCGCCGGTGATGAGCTTGGTGCCGTCCGGCGTGAAGATGACGCGCTGCACCGGTTCGTGGTGGTCCTCCACCGGTTTGCCGAGCAGGCGTGGTTTCGCGGGATCGGTCACGTCCCACAGCCGGAACATGCGGTCGCTGCTCGCGGTCACCATGGTCCTGCCGTCGGGGCTGAACGTCGTGTCGTTGACGTACCCGTCGTGCCCGGTGAGCGGATCGCCCAGCTTGACCGGTCTCGCGGGATCGCTGACGTTCCACAGTTGCACCGACTCGTCGTCGCCGCCGGTCACCATGATCCTGCTGTCGGGGGAGAAGACGAGCTGGTTGGTGAACCGCGTGCCGAGCGTGATCGACGGCGTGATCGGCACGACGTGCGCGGGATCGCTCGTGTCCCACAGCTGCAGCGTCTTCTCGCCCGCCAACGTGCCGAGCACCTTGCCGTCCGGGCGGAGCTGCACCCGGACGGATCCCTTGTCAGGGCTGACCTTCACCGCTCCGAGGAACTTCGGCGTGAAGGGGTCCCTGGTGTCCCAGAACCGCGCGGTCTTGCCGTCCTTGCCGCCGTTGCCGTCGGCGGTCACGAGCAACTTGCCGTCCTCGCTGAACGAGGTCACCCCCGCGTTCCCGGCGGGGACCGGCACCACGTGCCGCGGCAACGACCACAGCCGCACGGAGTTCTCCCCCGCGCCGGTGGCGAGCGTCGCGCCGTCCGGGGAGAAACCGACCGCGAACACGCCACCGCTGGGCGCCGCGAGCGGCTTGCCGAGCTGCATCGCGTTGACCGGATCGGTGACGTTCCACAGCCGCGCGGTGCCGTCCACCGCCCCGGAGGCGAGCATCCGCCCGTCGGGGCTGAACTTCACCGACCACACGCCGGCGGTGTGGCCGACGAGCGGGTCGCCGATCTGCGTCTGCGTCGCGGGATCCCACAGCCTCACCGTCGTGTCGTCGGCGGCGGACGCGAGGAGCTTGCCGTCCAGGCTGAACGTCACCGAGTGCACGCCGCCGGTGTGGCCGGTCATCGGCTTGCCGACCGCGGTCCTGGTCGCGACGTCCCAGAGCCGGACGACCTGGTCGTCGCCGGAGGTGGCGAGCGTTCTGCCGTCCGGGGTGAAGGCGAGCGTCCGCACCGCCGCGGTGGCGCCGCGCAGTGGTTCGCCGAGCGGTTGCGGGTCCGCGGGGTCGCTGACGTTCCACAGCCGCGCGGTCCTGTCCTCGTTCGCCGCGGCGAGGATCTTGCCGTCGGGGCTGAACTCCAGCAGGTAGCTGGTGCCGTTGCCGGTCTCGATCGTCCTGAGGTGCCTGGGGTTCACCCGGTCGGTGATGTCCCACAGCCGGATCGTCTTGTCGTTGCCGGTGGTGGCGAGCGTCCTGCCGTCCGGGGAGAACACCGCGGAGGTGAGCCAGTCGGTGTGGCCGGTGATCACCGCGAGCGGCTTCGGGTTCGCCCGGTCCCGCACGTCCCACAGACGTGCCGTGCGGTCGTAGCTCGCGGTCGCGAGTACGGCGCCGTCGTTGGTGAACGACGTCAGATACACCGCGCCCGTGTGCCCCACCAGTGGGACGGCCAGCGGTTTCTGCTGGTTCGCGAGCAGCTTGGAGCCCACGTCCAGATCGTCCGGCCGCAGCCGGTGGGCGGCGAGCAGCAACTGGGCGGCCACCGACGCGTCGGTGTCGGCCAGCCGGTCCGCCTCGGCCACGATCTGGCGGAACACCGCGTCGTCACGTTGCCGCACGGCGATCACCGCGGCGCCGGCGGCGATCAGCGCGAAGATCACCACGAGGGAGATGGCGCTGCGGCGCAGCCAGACGCTCTTGCGGTGCTGGCGTTCGGACGTCCGCACGAACTCCTTGGCGATCGTGGTGACGTCCTGCTGCTGCCGCACACCCTCCAGCCGTGCGCCGCGGTAGAGCAGTGACGAGTCGCGGTCGTGCGTGGACCACGTCGCCGCGTCCTCCTCGAGCCGCTGCCGGGTCAGGTTGCCCGCGCGGTCCTCGTCGATCCAGCTGCGCAACCGGGGCCACGCCTGGAGCAACGCCTCGTGCGTGATCTCGACCGCGTCGGCGTCCGTGGTGATCAGGCGGGCGTGCGTGAGGACTTCGAGCGCGCGTTCCGTCGCCGGGAGGTTCGTGCTGGCCTCCAGCAGGCTGTGGCGGCTGGACCGGCGGCGGGTGTCCTGGGTGTCGTCGCCGACCCTGACCAGGCGCAACAGCAGCGGTCTCGCGGCGGCCCTCGCCGGTTCGTCGAGGTCGGACCAGGCGCGTTCGGCGGTGGTGGCGACGGCGCCCTGGATGCCGCCGGCCGCCCGGTAGCCGGCGATCGTGAGGCGTCCCGCCTGCCTGCGTTGCCACGTGACCAGCAGCGCGTGACTGAGCAGGGGGAGCGCGCCCGCGTCGTAGGCGTCCTTGCCACGGCGGTTGTGCGTGCCGAGGTCGCGCAGCACGAGGTCGACCAGCCCGGCCTCCAGTTGAAGGCCGGCGGCCTTGGCGGGGCTCGTCACGGCGTCGCGCAACTCGGCCGCGGACATCGCGCCGAGCACCATCTGCCTGGTCTGGAGGGCCTCGACGAGCTCGGGGAAGTCGAGGCAGCGGGCGTAGAAGTCGGCCCGCACGCCGAGCACGACCGCCGTCTTCCGCGCCGCCGCGTGCAGGGCCTGTACGAAGATCCGCAGCCGGTTCTCGTCGCCGCCGAGGGTGAACGCCTCCTCGAACTGGTCGACGATCACCACCCGGTCGCCGACCGCGGCCTGCACCTCGTGGGCGAAGTCGACGAGCCCGTCCGAGTCGGCCGCGGACTCCAGCACGTGGATCAGCTCCGGCACCTGGAGCGCGAACTCCTTCAACGGATCGGTGCCGGGCGAAATGATGACGGCTTCCTTGTTCAGCCGGGGAAGAACGCCCGCTTTCATCAAACTGGACTTGCCGGCACCGGACGCGCCCACGAGCGTGGTGATGCCGTTGTCGTTCAGCCGGTCGAGAAGTGCGTTCGTCGCCCTTTCCCGGCCGAAGAACCAATTCGCGTCCTCGGGCCCGAATGCGCTCAGACCCATGTACGGGCAGACGGAGTTGTCTTCCTGAGGGGGCGTGTCCGTTTCCGTGACGGGGCTCGCGAGCGCCTCTTCCCAGAGGGCGCGCCACGCGTCGAGTTCGTACAGGCCGTCGATCGGGGGCTGGGGCCTGCGCTTGCGGGCCTCGCCGACCAGGACCTCGAGGACGGCGCTCAGGCCGCTGAACCTGGCGGGGACGTTGCGCCCGCGCCGCCAGTCGCTGACCCGCTGGGCGGGCACGCGCAGCGGCCTGCCCTGTTCGTCCGTTCGGCGGGCACGGGTGACCGATTCCGTGACTCGCTTCAGAGGAGGGTCGCCTGCCTCCGCGTAGAGCAGCGCGAAGCGCTCCGCGAAGACGCCACGGGGTCCCAAGCGGCCTCCTCCTCGTCCGGACCGGAAAACGTAGACCGCCCGCCTGAGCTGCGGCGCACGCACCGGACAGGCAGTCAGAGGCCCACCATAACGAGGTGGTCTGACAACCTCGACTCCACGTCCTTCACGAGACTGGGAGACCGTCAAAGTGGCAGTGGCTGACTGGGGCAGAGCGTCCACGGCTGAGGAGCACTGGGGGTCTCCTCAGCCGTGGCCCACGGGTCCGCTTCCCGGCGAATGGCAGGGCGCGGCCTGCTAGGTCAGGCGGCTTGCCACAGCGCGTCCGCCTCCGGCTGCTTGGGCTGGACCCGGTTCGGATCGGGCAGGTAGCTCTCGGTCGGCAGCGTCACGTACGTGATGGCGTCCGGTTTCAACGCGGTGAGTTTTCCCGCGAGGTCGGCCAATTTGGGAATCGAACCGATTCCGGTGTCCGTGACGATGGACTTCGTGAGGATGTCGGCGAGCTCGAGTGTTTTCGCCGGGCTCGCGAGCCAGTTCTCGTTCGCCAGTTTCTCGCTCAACGCCCGCATGAACAGCTGCTGGTTCTTGATGCGGTTCAGGTCGCTGCCGTCGCCGATGCTGTAGCGGGTGCGCACGAATGCGAGCGCCTGGGTTCCGTCGAGCTTCGTGGGCCCGGCCGGCACGTGCAGCCCGCTCTTCTCGTCGTCGATCGCCTCGGGCATCGTGACGTCGATCCCGCCGAGCTTGTCGATGACGTCGCGGAAGCCGTTGAAGTCGATCTGCACGAAGTGGTCGATCCGGATGCCGCTCATCTGCTCGACCGTCGCCACCGTGCACGCGGCGCCGCCGGTGGAGAAGGCGCTGTTGAACATGGCGATCGCGGCCGGCGGGTTGGTCCCGCACTCCGGCCTCGGCACCATCGTGTCGCGCGGGATGCTGACCACGCGTGCCTGGTCGCCCTTCGCGTTCAGCTGCACGACCATGGCGGTGTCGGACCGCCCGTCGTCCTTGCCGATGAGGAGGATGTTGAGGGGGCGGCCAGGCGTCGACGGAGGCCTGGGGTGGGTGATCTCCGTGGAGAGATCGACGGTCTTGAGATTGCTCTCCAGCCGCCAGTAGGAACCCCCGGCCACGACGCCCGTCGCGATGACCACGGCGGCCCCCGAGACCGCGAGCCATCGTTTCAAGTGGACGTTCATGCCTTCTACGGTCCAGGCTGTTTGTCCAGGTCCCGTCGATGGTTCGTCATGGTTGTGTCACAGCGTGCCTCAGCTGGTCGAGGAACCGGGCGTGGTCGGCCGTGACGGCGTACCTGGCCTTCGTGCGTTCGGTGGCGATGTCACGCCCGAACGGGCTTTCGGGGGCGAGGAACCGTTGGTCGGCGACGATCTTGCCGCGCGTGTAGCGGCCGGTGAGCTCGATCGCGAACCGGTCCTCGTGGTAGCTCGCGAGGCCGGGATCGAGCAGGATCGCGGCGGCCAGCGGGTCGTGCGGGACGAAGCCCTTCTTGCCCAGGAAGCTGCCGTAGAAGTCGGCGTAGAAGCCGAGGATCTTTTTCGGGAAGCAGTCGTGCGGGAGCGTGTCGAGCCACTCCTGCGGCGCGTGACTCTCCATGGTGACGTCGAGGCCGACGATGGTGAGGTGGGGGAAGCCGGCCGCGAGCACCAGGTCCGCCGCCTCCGGGTCGTGCCAGAAGTTGGCCTCCGCGTGCGAGGTGATGTTGCCCGGCACGTTGAGCGCACCACCCATGACCACGACCTTGTCGAGCAGCTCCGGGAGCCGCGGCTCGATCTGCAGCGCCAGCGCGACGTTGGTGAGCGGCCCGATCGCGAGCAGGCTCAGTTCCTTCGGGTTCTCCCGCGCCATGTTCGCGAGCTGCTCGGCGGCGCTCTGCTCGGTGTGGGTGGTCGTCGGCTCGTCTCCCGCGTACCCGCCGAGGCCGTCTTGACCGTGCACGTCTTCAGCGGTTGCCAGGGGCTGTGCGAGCGGTTTCGCGGCGCCCATGGCCACGGGGACGTTGAGATTCAGACGTTCGGTGAGCCTCAGCGCGTTGGCCGTGGCCTGCTGCACCGGCACGTTGCCGTGGACCGTGCCGATGGCGACTATTTCGGTGTCCCGCTGGGCGCGCAGGTAGTACAAAGCGAGGGCATCATCGATGCCGGGGTCCGCGTCGACGATGATCCGCATGCGTTCGATCATGCCAGTGGGGGAAGACATGACGGTTCGTCCAGCAGTCGTCGCCGATGCTCCTGCCGTTGCTTCGGTGCACGTCCAGACCTGGCAGGCCGCCTATCGCGGTCTGGTCCCGGACTCGGAGCTGGACGGCCTCTCCGTGGAAGCGCGCACATCGATGTGGGAGCGCGCCATTCCGCGCGGCGGGGTGTGGGTGGGGCTGGTCGACTCCGCGGTGGCCGGGTTCATCGCCGTCGGCCCGTCCCGTGAGCCCGATGCGGCGTTCCAGTTGTACGCGATCTACGTGCTGCCCTCGGCGTGGAGCACCGGGCTGGGGTACGAGCTGGCTCGTGCCGCTTTGGGCGCCGAGCAGGACGTGGTGGTGTGGGTGTTCGACGAGAACCCGCGGGCCCGGCGCTTCTACGAGCGGCTCGGGTTCCGCGTCGATGGTCTCGAGAAGACCGAGACCATCGACGGTGTGGAGCTGAAGGAGATCCGCTACCGGCTCACCGGCGTCGCAGGGTGAGCTCGTCGATCAGCACGCCGTCCTCGTTCAGCGCACGGACCTTCATCGTGGTCTTGGTGACGTCGACCGCGACGATGCTGTAGCCCCGGTACCTCGCGCGTGACCAGGTGACTTTGGTGTCCGTCGAGCTCGCACTGTTCTTCTTGTAGCAGCGCATGGTCGGGGTGCCGCCGGTGTTCTCGTTGCCCAGATAGGACTCCGGCGCGTTCTTGTAGAACCTGTCCAGTGCCTGTCCGCCCGCGCCCGCCGTGATGTAGGTGGTGCCGTCCTTGCTCGCCTTGCCGGCCTTGATCGGGTCGGTGCGTTCGTAGACGCGGTTGTGCGCGTTGAGGACCAGGTCGACCTTGTACTTGTCGAACACCGGCGCCCACTTCTGCTGCGCGACGCTCTCCGCGCCACCGCCGTCCGCCGTCGAGTACGTCGCGTGGTGCAGGTAGACGACGATGAAGTCGATGGTCTTGTCCTTGCGGAAAGCGGCGAGCTGCCCGTCCAGCCAGGTGAGCTGCCTTCCCTTGGTGTGGTCGAGGTTCGCGGTGTTGCGGTTGCAGATGTCGTTGCCGTCCAGGCTGATCAGCCCGACGTTCTGGTACTGCCAGGCGTAGATGCCGATGGAGCCGCTCCACGCGTTGTCCGGCATGGTGACGCGCTGCTTGATGCCGCCATAGCCGTTGGGGGAGTACCACTCCTCCATCTCGCGGTTGCCGAGCGTCAGCATCCACGGCGTCGTCTGCGCCATGAACTCGTTCTGCGCGAACAAACTGTTCCACCGTGCCGCGTCGTACTTGTCCGTGTCGGTGTGCCCGCCCTCGACGTTCGTCGTGCCGCCGTGGATGGCGTAGCTCAGGTTGCCGAGCGCGAGGTGGAAGGCCGGGCCTTGGTCCGCGGCGAGGCTCGTGAGCTTGCGCGCGTTGTAGCCGTAGCCCTGGTCGCCGAACGCCGTGAAGGTGAACGGCGTTGTCGCGGTCGCCGTCGGGGCGGTTCTGAAGGACGCGATCTCGTTGGGGCGCTTGCTGGTCGCGGGATCGTAGTTGTCGTGCCCCACGACGTAGAAGTACGTCGTCGCCGGCGCGAGGCCGGTGAGCTTGGCGTGCAGGTAGTACTGGTACAGGGGATCCGGGCCGTGCGGCGGGAAGCTGTGGTCGCCGTCCTGCCAGCCGATCTCGCTCTTGAGCGTGCGCGGTTCGGCGGCGATCTTCGGTCCGAACTCACCGCCGTCGGTGGCGATCCGGACGTACGGCCCGGTGACCTTCTCCAGCTGCTGCCAGGAGATCACGACCTGCTTGGACGGCTCCGCGCCGAACGCGAGGTGCCGCCCGACCGGCCTGATCCTCAGCCCGTCCGGCGCGGCCTGGGCCGGTTTCGTACCGGTGATCGCGGCGGTGACGAGCGCGGCGCCACCCACCTTGAACAACAACCGGCGCGAGTGTTCTTCAGTCATGTCAGGCCCTCTCAGCCGCGCCGGATCGTGAACTCGTCGACCAGCGCACCCGTCTCGGTGAGCGCGCGGACCTTCATCTGGGCCAGTGATCCGTTCGTGCTCGGCGTGACGTCGACGACGATCAGCCCGTACCCGCGATACCGCACCCGCGACCACGTCACCTTGACCAGCTTCTCCTCGCCGTCCTCCTGGTCGACCCGCATCGTCGCCGTGGCGTCCTTGACGTTGCCGAGGTAGGAGTCGGAGATCTTCGAGTCGGCCCAGCTGTTGATGCTCTCGCCACCACCGCCCGCGGTGATGTACGTCGTGCCGTCCTTGACGGGGTTGATGGTGCTCTTGATGTCCGCCTTCCTGGTGCCCTTGCCCGCCTTGATCGGATCCGTGCGCTCGTAGACGTGGTTGTGCCCGTTGAGAACCAGATCCACCTGGTACTGGTCGAACAACGGCGCCCACCGCTTCTGCGCGCCGACCTCGGACCCGTTGTTCCCGGACGTCGAGTACGTGCACTGGTGGCAGTAGACGACGATGAAGTCGATGTTCACGTCCTTGCGGAACTTCTCGAGCTGCGCCTTGAGCCAGGTTTGCTGCTTGCCCTCGGTGTAGTCGAGGTTGGCGTCGCTGTTGTAGCAGATGTCGTTGCCGTCCAAGCTGATCATCCCGACGTTCTGGTACCGCCAGGAGTAGATGCAGGTGGACCCGTCCCAGGCGTTGTCGGGCATGGTGAACCTCGCCCGCATGCCGCCATAACCGTGGTTGTCGTACCAGCTCTCCATCTCGTGGTTGCCGAGCGAGACCATCCACGGAACCTCAGCCGCCACGAGCTCGTTCTGCGCGAAGAACGAATCCCACTTCCGCGCGTCGTACTTGTCGGTCTCCGGCCGCCCACCCTCACCGTCGTTGGCGTAACTCATGTCGCCCATGGCGAGGTGGAACCGCGGCCCCAGATCGGCGATGAGACTGTTGGTGGCCAACGCGTTGTGCCCGACCCCCTGATCCCCGAAGGCCGTGAACGAGAACGCCGTCTTCGCGGTGGCGACCGGTGCCGTCCGGAAGGTCGCAGGCTCTTGCGGCTCAAATCCTTGATGCCCCACCACGTAGTAGTACGTCGTGTTCGGCACCAGATCGTCGAGCCGGACGTGCAGGTAGTACTGCGTGACGGCCTTGCCGAGGTGCGGCGAGATGGTGAAGAGCGGCTCCCGCTCCTGCCAGGCCAAGTCGCTGGTAAGCGCCCTCACCTCCGCAGGCAACCTCTCCCCGTACTCACCGGCTTTCGTGCCGACCCGCAGGTAGGGCGCTTGAACGTTGGCAGGCGCCTGCCACGACACCACTATTTGTGTCGATGGATTCGCCCCGAACGCGATGTGCCGCCCGAACGGCCGGAGAACACTCCCGTTGACCGTCTCCTTGAGCAACACGGCCGGCACCGCAAACCCACTGGCCGAAGCGGCGCCCACCAATCCCGACGTGGCGAGCACGGCCCCGCCCACCGCCCCGGCCCGGAAGAGCCCGCGCCGCGAGTACCTCCGCTGGGCGTCCTCGTAGAGTTCCTGAAGGCGTGGACCGTTCGGTGACCTGCGTCGCGGAGGCTCACTCATGAGCCCGAAATTAGGAAACCTTGTTTACAGCGGTCAATGACCGTTGGGGCACAACAGGAGCTTCTGCCGGTACTTTTGCTGGTTCGCTCGCCCGTCCGCGAATCGGCAGAATCCGGTCAGGTCCGACTTCGGCATCAAGGGCTACCTCAGTGTCCACAATGCCCCGCCACCCACTCAGGCAGAACCGCTTAACATCAGTGGTCCGATGCCGGAGCAGGGAGCCGCCATGGTGTTCCGTCGCAACCTGGAGTCACGCGAGGCCGACATAGCCGGCGAGGTGTTCGGCGACGCCCTGGACATCAGTGTCCTGACCCTCGCCGAAGGCGGCCTGCTGGGCAGCTTCGGCGTAGCCCGCACCCTGCCCAGGCTCGTCACCTTCCCCAAAGGCGTCCTGACCAGACCGCAACACCAGGCAAGATACGAGCGCTGGCTGGTCCACGAACTGACCCACGCCTACCAGTACCAACACGGCCGCAGCGTGCTGAGCCTGCTCCCGACCGCCATGGCGGGGTTCTTCGTGAAGGGCCTCTACGACTACGGCGGCACGGAAGGCCTGCGCGGGAAGTCGTTCGCCGACTTCAACACCGAACAGCAGGCCAACATCATCGCCGACTACTACTACCTGAGCACGTACGAGCCGCACCGCGACCTGTCGGCCTACGAGCCGTACATCAGCCACGTCCGGTCGGGCGGGTGACCACACAGATCCAGCAGGCATCCTCGTAGCCACCGAACGCCCGTTCACCCTGGAGCGCGCCGCCATGAAGTACACCGTCTCGATCGAGATCGCTCTGCCGCGCGAGAGGGCGGTCCAACTGCTCGCCGACCCGGCACACATGCCGAAGTGGCTGCGGGGCCTGGTGCTGCACGAGCCGCTGAGCGGGGCGCACGGGCACGTCGGCACCAAATCGCGGGTAGTGATGCAGACGGGGCAGCAGAAGTTCGAGGGCACCGAGACCATCACGCGCCGCGAACCGGCAGACCTGCACGAGATCCCGACAGGGAGCGTCGTGCACTTCGAGCGCGAGATCGTCGGCGAGGGCATGTGGAGCGCCGCACGCGACCGGCTGACCGAAGCCGGTCCGGAGACGACGCTCTGGGTGAGCGAGAACGAGTACCGGTTCAGCGGCGTGCTGATGAGACTGGTGGGGATCCTGATGCCCGGTGCCTTCCGCAAGCAGTCGCTACAGCACATGCAGGACTTCAAGGCGTTCGCCGAGCTGGGGAAAGACGTGCGCGAGGCGAAGGACTGATCCGCTCGGTCTCGGCGTACGGCTGGTGGCCGATGGAAAAGATCAGGGCCCGACAGCGTTTCAGCATGTCAGGCCCTGATTTCACCCGGCGAAAGGTGGTGCCCCAGGCAGGATTCGAACCTGCGACACACGGTTTAGGAAACCGATGCTCTATCCCCTGAGCTACTAGGGCTGGCGACAGCAGTCTAGCGGGGTGGCGCTACCGAGTTGACCAGCGCCCCCGGCTACCGCGGACCGGCGCCTGCTCACGCACCGTGAGGGGCAGGCAACCGAGGCTGCGGCCGTTGGAGGGAAGTGAGGCAGGCCACCTTCTGCCGGGCACAAACGTCAGGTAGGGAGGGCTTGTGAGCAGACCCTGGCCCGACTTCCGTCCTGGCCCGCTTGGTGCCTTCAAGGCTTGGTGGCGCCGGACGGTGCCCAAGAGAGCTGACGACATCACCTTCGTGCCGCCGGCGAGCAGTCATCAGCAGGAGTTCGAGACGCCGTTGGCGAGTGCGGTGTACGGGCTGGACTTCCAGCTGAAGTTCACGGTGGTGTGGCGGCTTGATCTGGCGACGGGCCTCAGGCACAACTCGCCGCGTAGTGCTGCCATCCATCACGTTTTGCAGCGGGCCAAGGAGATCAGCGGCAAGGCGATGTTGGTGCACCACGCTGCTCTTCAGGTGCAGTTGGGGGATGAGCTCGCCACTGAGCGGCAGGTGCCTGGGACTCATGTGTGGGCTCGGGCGGAGCAGGTGAAGGTCTCGGTCGGGGATGACGACCTGGAGATGGCCAAGAAGCACATCGAGTTGTTGCGGAACTCGACGTTCAAGCTGGCGGAGCGGGATGTCGAGCGGGCGGAGATCCGGTACCTGCGTGACGAGGTGCTGACGGACGTCGGTACGGCGACGATCTGGTGGTTGCAGCGCAACGGGTATCAGGTCGAGGAGGCGGTCAAGCTGGCCGATCACCTCGCGGAGCTCGTGAAGATCGCGCAACGGCAGCCGGGTGGGCATTGGGCCGAGTCGTTGGTCAGCAGCGTTGAGCGGGCCATGCCTGAGCTCGAGGACGCGCATCGGAGGGACTTGAGGCAGCATCTGGTCAAGGCGTTGAGCGTGTACGGCGGGGCTCAGGTGGCTGCCGAGTTCGCTGATCAGATCGGGTTGCCTGCGGGCGAACAGCACACGAACGGGCACGTCTAGGCTGATAGAGGTGTTGACCCAACTTCGCAGTGCTGCTGTTGTCGCCGGGTTGCAGGCGCTCGCCCGGTTCACGCCCTATGCCGAGGCGGAGCTGATCGGGCTCCGCAAGGTCGTCAAGCCTGGAGACGTCTGTGTGGACGTCGGGGCCGCGTTGGGGCTGTACACGGTGACCCTGTCGAGACTGGTCGGTCCACAAGGGACTGTGCACAGCGTCGAGCCGCTCGTGTTCGCGCACCCTGCCCTTTCCTACGTGCTCCGGCCGCGCGAAGGGGCCAACATCAAGAGGCACTCGGTTGCCCTTGGCGCGGAGAGGCAGGGGCGCGAGGTCATGAGCGTTCCCGTGCGGCACGGGAGTCCTGTCACCGGGCGCTCGTTCCTCACGGTGGGGGCGAACGGGCTGGGGTCCAACGAGGAGTTCGATCAGCACCTGGACGTTCTGGTCAAGACGGACACCCTGGACCATTTCGTCGAGGAGCAGGGGATCACCAAACTCGACTTCGTCAAGGCCGACGTGGAGGGGGCCGAGCTCAGGGTCCTCGAAGGGGCCGTGGAGACCATCGAACGGCTCAAGCCCGCGTTCTTGCTGGAGATCGAGCAACGGCACGTCGAGCGGTTCGGGTACCACGCGAAGGACGTCGCGGACTTCCTGGCCGAGCGCGGGTATCGGATGAGCACGTGGCACGGCGGTGAGTGGGTGCCTACGCACAACATCGGTGACGAGATCAGGAACTACCTGTTCAGGGCCTGACATAAGTAGAGGACGCCGACCCCTGGGGGTGGATCGGCGTCCTCATCTCGAAGGCCTACGAAACGTAGACCTCAAGCTCGTACAGGGAGTATCCGTACTGACCGGCCCGTTGGGTACCCGTCATCCGGAGGTATCTCGCGTCCTGTGGTGTGAACGCTACGACATCATCGCCGCCATCGCCAGCACTTGTGGAGAAAACGTTCCGCCAGTTGCTGCCGTCATTGGAAATCTCGATGCGGTAGCCCCTGGCGAAGGCCGATTCCCACCGCAACGCCGCGCGACCGATTCGTTGCACTGAGCCAAGGTCGACCTGGATCCATTGGTTGTCGTTCCAGTCGCTGGCCCAGCGGGTGGTCGGGTTGCTGTCCAGCGCGTTCGACGGCGGGAGGTTGTTCCAGCCCGTTTCGTGGGACGACGCGGTGGCGGTGCGGCCGGCGGCCAGGTTGGTGATGTTCTGGCCCCTGCGGGACGGGAACTGCACGACCTGCTGGTACGTCGGGCGGTTCTGCCAGTGGATCTTGTCTTGGGTGATGCCTCCCATGGCGCGGTGGATGATCGTGTCCGCGCACCACTGGTCGCCCGCGGCGCAGTCGGCGTCACCTGGGTAGACGACGTTGGCGGGCTTGGCCACGGCCTGGACCAAGGAGTTCACGAGGGCCGTGCGGCAGCCGGTCAACGTGCCGCCGCCGCAGTAGGTCTGCGGGAACGCGCCCTGGACCGGGTCGCCGAGGACCTTGCGCAGGTCCTTGTCCACGTAGCCCCACCAGCCGTACTGGAACGAGGAACCCTTGTGCGGCGCGGCACCGTGCGCGTCGGACGGGGCCTCGTCGACCTGCTGGGCGCCTACCAGTGCGTTGAACAGGTCGTCGCCCAGCGACGGCCTGAACTCCGACTCCACCAGAAGCGGCCACCAGGCATCCAGAATTCGGATGGCTTCGGCGTGGTTGTAGGTCTTGCTGCCCTTCGCGGTCTCCTTGCGCAACGAGCCTGAGCGCTGCCAGTCCTTCAGCTTCTGCACGACCGGGGCCAGAGACGCGTCGACGGGAGCGGACTCCACCACGCGCAACAGTTCGGGCAGCACCTGCTCGGCGCGCAGGTCGGCCACGGCCGCCTCGGCCATGGCGCGAGTCAGTGCCGCGCGCGTGACCTTCTGGCCGGAGGCGATCAGAGCGCGCACGCGAACGTCGAGCAGGTCGCCGCGGTGCACGGCGCTGTGGCCGAACCCGCCGAACGTGAAGTCCTTGGCCTGCTTGTTGTTCCAGGACACGTAGTAGTCCTGGTTGATCGAGTTCGGGTGTCCGGCGAACGGCATGTAGGCGGCTGTGTTCTCGTCGCCGTTCCAGTCCACCCACTCGTACTCGGCGCGGCCCCACGTCGGCAGGTTCGGGTCCACAGTGGACCGGCGCACCGGGTTCAGGCCCGAGTTGAAGTACGCGGAGTCGCGGGAGTCGACGTAGAACCAGTTGAACGCGTAGCCGATCTTGTTGGCCGCGCGCTGGAAGTCGGCAGCCGAACGGATGGCGCCGGGATCGTTGAGCTCCTGGAAGCCGATGATCGAGTCGACCTCGTGCATGTACGTCGAACGCAACGTCGTGTACGCCACGACCTTGCCGCCGACGGTCGCACGGCTCGTCACCAGGCCGTACTTGGTTCGATACATCACCAATGTGTACGAACCGGCGGGTGTGCCGTCGGCGACCGTCGGCTTCCAGGCGTTCTTGCGCTCCAGCCGTTCCATCGGCAGGCAAGAGCCGTGGAACAGGTACGACGTAGAGGCCTTGGTGGCAGGGGAACCGTCCGGGTTGCACAGCTCGACGGCGTAGGTGTCGACGATGTCCTGCGCGGACGAGGTGGCGCTCCACGAGTAGTCCACACCCCGGCCGAGCTGCACGTACATCGAGACGCCCGCGAACGAGACGCCGCGCGAACGGATGCCGGGCCCGTTGAGCTCCTGCAACAGCAGCAACTGCGGCGCGAAGTAACCGGTCTGCGGTCCCCACACGGCGATCGGGTTGCCGGTGTCGGTGTGCGCACCGGAGACCGCGAGCGCGTTCGACATGCCGTGCTTCTTGTTCAACAGGTCCGGAGGCAGCACACCATCGGAGAAGATTCCGCGGGCCTTCGCCACATCGGAGGAAGCGGGAACAGCGACGGAAGCACCCGTGCCGCCCACCTCGTCGTAGACCATCCGCTCCGGCGTGATGCTGCCGGCGTCGGGAAGCGCCACGCCCTGAGGCGAGGCGGGCGAGGCCGAGTACGGGAACGACTGTCCGTCGTGGAGGGTCAGGACGGCCTCGGGGTCGTTCTGCGCCCGGAACGCCTTCCACACCTGCTCGCCGACGGCGGCGCCGTACTTGTTCTGCGCCGCCAGCTTCACCAGCGCCGACTGCACCTCGCCGCCACCGCCGGCACCGAACAGGCCGCCGACCACCGAGGCGATCGCCACCATGTCGGTCGACTTGAACGGCTGGATGTCGTTCCAGTTCGTGATCGAGTCGGCGTGCCCGGTCAGCACGTACTCGCCGGGGAAGTTGCGAGCGCCCACGGACTGCGTGATGTACGCGTTGATGCCCGCGGTGTAGTCGTTGACGTCGGCCAACGCCTGGCGCCCGCGCTCACCACCGTTCGCCGCGGCGGACTCGATCTGCTTCTGCAGATCCGCCTCGGTGTACGCGATCTGGTTGAAGAAGCTCTGCTCCAGCACGCGGTTGCCGGGCGCGCCACCGGCGAAACCGGTCAGCTGGCCGCGGCCGAGGTGGCGGAAGATGTCCATCAGCCACAGGCGGTCCTGGGCGGCCGCGAAGCCGGCGCCGAACATCGTGCCGGACCGGGTGGTCCCGGTGATGTGCGGCATGCCGATCTTCTTGTCGCGCACGATCGTCACGTCCGACCGCGGCTTGACGGTGCTCTCGACCTGGTCGGACGGCACGCCGAACGACGCGTCGTTGAAGAAGTCGGTCAGCTGGCTGTTCGTCAGGCCGCCGTAGCCGTTGACCAGGGCGTCGTACTTGCCGAGCTGGTCGGCGGAGTGCGCGGGCCTGGTGCCGAACGCCTTGTGGGTGAGGATCTCGGCCAGCGTCGCGTTGCCGTTGTTGCCCGGCGGCACGATGTCGCTGCACTGGCCGAGGCAGTAGTCGTCGGCGGCGAACGCGGCCGCGCGTGGCTCCTCGGCCTGTGCGGCGGACGGGACGATCAAAAGGGAGGCGGTGACGGCGGCAGTCGCCAGCAGGGACGTCACCGGATTGGCTCTCCGCATCGCGCGAAGCTCCTCTCCGTGCAGGGCAGGGCTGTTGTGACGCACGTTACTTTCCAGTAAGGCTATTGCGAAAGACCTTCGCGTTTTCTCGAACGCCCAGGAAGGCCCTGTATCGATCCCGAAACCCATTGAGAAAACATATGGGCAGAAACGACGCCAAACGAGACATCTGAATCGGATTGCCGAGGCTGTATCCGTGTTTCTGGTACGACATTCCACTGAGTGGGATTTCGATGTTTCGTCACTCAGGGTTCCGACGCCTCCCCCTAAACCCTGGTGGCATGCCTACGCAGCGAAGTCGGCGCGCTATTCCGGTAACTGTGAACGTTGCCGGTGATCTCGAAAATCCGTTACCACATGATGAGATAACTGAGAATTAACGTGGTCTTCGGCATGCGTACGCGAAGATCACGAACATGAGGGAGCACGGAACGCCAATGCGGGAGGCGTCGTGATCAAGGTTCTGCTGGCCGACGACGAGGACCTCGTCCGCTCCGGCCTTCGCATGATCCTGAGCAGCGTCGGGGACATCGAAGTTGTTGCTGAGGCCGATGACGGACACCTGGTAGCCGACCTGGCACGCCAGCATCGTCCGCACGTTGTACTGCTCGACATCCGGATGCGCACCTCGGACGGACTCGTGGCCCTGCGGAGGCTGCGGACCCTGCCGGACCCACCGAGGGTCTGCATCCTGACCACGTTCGACGTCGACGAATACGTTTCGGAAGCTCTGCGTCTCGGCGCGGCCGGCTTCCTGCTCAAGGACACCGAACCGGAACAGCTCGTCAAGGCCGTGCGCGATCTCGCGCGCGGGGGAGCGGTTCTCGACCCCGGTGTCGCTGCCAGAGTTCTCGCGGCCGTGGCCGACGGTGAACGGATGGCGGAGCCTGCGCGCAGGCTGCTGCAGAGCCTGTCCGAACGTGAGCGCGAGGTGCTCGTGCTGATCGGTCAGGGCATGTCCAACGCGGAGATCGGCGGCACCCTGCACCTGTCGGAGGCGACGGTCAAGGGCTACGTCTCGTCCGTGCTCGGCAAGATCGGCGCGGTCAACCGCGTTCAGGCCGCGCTGGTGGCCTACCGCGGCGGCCTGATCGCCTGAGTCCGGGACTTCAGTTCCCGGACACGATCTCGGGCACCTCGTCCACCGAGGGCTCGACCTCGACCCTGTTGCGGCCGTGCCGCTTGGCGCGGTACAGCGCCATGTCGGCGGCCGCGAACAGCTGGTCCAGCTTGGCCGGTCCCGCCGCGACACCGATGCTGACGGTGGGGCGGCGGACCGCGCCGAGCACCATCGTCCAGTCGTGCCCGTCGACGGCCGCGCGGATCCGCTCGGCCACGTTCGGGCCGACGTCCATGTTCGGCCCCGTGTCGCCGAGCAGCACCACGAACTCGTCGCCGGCCCACCGCGCCACCAGGTCGTCCGACCGGCATTCCCGCCGCAGCAACGCCGCGATCTCGCGCAACGCCGCGTCGCCCGTCGCGTGCCCGGCGTCGTCGTTGACGTTCTTGAACCAGTCCACGTCGACCAGCACCAGCCACGGCACCCGCCCGCGGGCCGCCGTCGACTCCAGCAACGCCGCCGCCGCACGTTCCAGCCCCAGCCGGTTCGCCAGGCCCGTCAACGGGTCGCGCGCCGCGGCCTCCTGCGCCGCCACCGCGAGCCGTTGCGCCTGAACGGCCACGCGGCGCTGCTCCAGCGCCTGGCCCAGGCCTTCCTGCAACGTCTCCCTGGCCGTGCGGGAGGCGGCCATCGACCGGCGCAACGCCTCGGCCTCGCCCACCGCGTCACCCAGGGCGTGGCAGATGTCCGCCAGCTCCGTGGAGAACCGCAGCAGCAGTGAGGTGTCGTTGATGCGTTCGGCGCTCGTCACCGCACGAGACGCGAGAGTGCGCGCCTCGTCGAAGTCGTTCTGCTCGCGACGCACCACGGCGAGAACCCAGTTGCCGACCGAGATGCCCCACAGGTCGTCGGCGTCCAGGGACAGGCGGAGAGTCTCCTCGCCCATCTCCTCGGCCTTGTCCAGCTGACCGACACCGGCCAGAGAGCGCCCGCACGCGCCGAGCAGCGCGCGCCGGTGCACCTCGTCCTTCACGATGCCCAGGCCCTCGTCGAGGTACGCCAGGGCTTCCTCGAAGATCGCCGGCGCCGCCGCGGGAGGCCCGGAGCAGGCGCGGAAGTTCAGCGAACCGCCCAGGCGCTGAAGGCAGTGCGCCAGCACGTCGGTGTTGCCCGCCCGCCGCGCCACCTGCACCGACAGCCGCAGCATGTCCAGCGCCGCGCGCCGGTTGCCGATGCCCTCCATCAGATAGCCGAGCGAGCCCATCGTGTGGGCCACCGCGGGGCTGTCCGAACGGTCGGCGTCGAGGTCCGTCCACCCCTCCGCGGCCAGTTCGAGGGCGAGGGGGATGCGGCCCAGGCGCCACGCCATCACGGCGCGGTTCACGAGGACGGCCGACCGAACCCAGCGGTCGGCGCCGGGGGACACCTTGGTGACCACCTCGTCGAAAAGACTGTTCGCCTCAGGCAAGCGGCCAGCGTTGAGCAACGCGCGGACCTCTCGGTCCAACCGCGGAATCTGGCCCGCTACCAGCGGATCGCGCTGCTCCACTCGTTCATCGACTCCGTTCCGACTCGCCGAGCGGCCCGCACAGGCTACCGGGTCGGTCGCGCCCCGTACCGATCGTGGTGCAGGACGTCATCGAGGGGTAGTCGGTTGCGCCAACCGTGACGTTCCAGATCAGGCGTATCGGGCAGTGATCGAACCGGACCAACGCACAACCACGCAACCGGACGGACCCTTGTGGGGATGTCCAGCAGACGGCGCAGCACATCTTCCCGGTAGAAGCTCACCCAGCCCACACCGAGTCCCTCTTCCGTCGCCGCGAGCCACAGGTTCTGGATCGCCAGGCACACCGAGTACAAACCCGCGTCCGCGATCGCGTGCCTGCCCAGCACCGCCGGTGAGCCCCGGTCGGGGTCGTAGGTGACCACGATGCCGAGGGTCGACTCCATGACTCCTTCGACCTTGATACGAGCGAACGTCTCCGCTCGTTCATGATCCAGCTGAGCTGCGAAGACACTGCGTTCGGCCTGGACGTGATCCCGGAAGGCACGCCGAATCGATTCATCCCGCACCAGCACGAAGTCCCACGGCTGGGAAAGGCCGACGCTCGGGGCGGCGTGCGCGGCGGTCAGCACCCGTCGCAGCACGTCGGACGGGATTTCCTCGCCGGAGAACTCGGCGCGCGTGTCCCTGCGTCGGTGGACTGCCTCGTACAGGTTCATTCGTGCGATCGTGCCTCACTCGAAAGCACCAACTTCACGCTGGAGAGGTGGCGCTGATCTCACCTGGGGCGATACACCGATCGGATGCGAAGAATGAAAGGTGGCTACGGCTCCGCGCTCGGATTCGGCGGAGGAGTCGGCGTGGTCACGTTCACCGGTGCCTGGCCGTTGCCGGCCCTGATCCTGCTCGCGGCGGTCGTGGTGATCGTCTCGCTGCGGACGACGATCGTCGGAGCCGGCCTGGCGGCGTTGCAGTGCTGGGGCCTCTACGCGACCTTCTTGGTGGGTGTTCGTGGCGATCTGACGGTCGACGAACACACGACCTGGGCGCTCGCGTTGCTGGTGCAACTCGCCGCGCTGGCCTTCCTGGCCAGCGCGGCGGTCCGTGTCATCGCCCTTGTGACGGGTACGGCAGCAGGGCCATCTCCCGCGCGTTCTTGATGGCCGTGGCGACCTGACGCTGCTGCTGCGGCGTCAGTCCCGTCACCCGGCGGGACCGGATCTTGCCCCGGTCCGAGATGAACTTGCGCAGCAGCGTGACGTCCTTCCAGTCGACGACGGTCACGCCTTCCTTCGCGAGCAGGTTCACCCTGCGCTTGGGCGGCTTCTTCTCGCGCATCACCAGCTCGCCTTCGACACGCCGGGCAGCTCGCCGCGGTGGGCCATCTCCCGCAGCCGGACGCGGGACAGGCCGAACTTCCGGTTGTAGGCGCGCGGCCGGCCGTCCACGACGTCGCGGTTGCGCAGCCGGGTCGGCGACGCGTCCCGCGGCAGCTTCTGCAGACCCCGCAACGCTTCCGCGCGCGTCTCCGGGTGCCGCAGCATCTCCTTGAGCTCGGCCCGTCGCTGCGCGTACCGCGCCACGACCTCGCGGCGGCGCTGATCCGCGGCGATCTTCGACTTCTTCGCCACGTCAGCGCTCCTCTTTGAAGTCGACGTGCCTGCGCGCCATCGGGTCGTACTTGCGCAGCACCAGCCGGTCCGGGTCGTTGCGGCGGTTCTTGCGGGTCACGTAGGTGTACCCGGTTCCCGCGGTCGACCTCATCTTGATGATCGGCCGGACGTCCGTGCTCTTGGCCATCAGACCTTCACCCCCTGCGCGCGGAGCCGGGCCACGGTGGCCTCGACGCCGAGCTTGTCGACGGTCTTGATGCCCTTCGCGGACAACGTCAGCGTGACGAACCTGTTCAGCGACGGCACCCAGTACCGCTTGCGCTGGACGTTCGGGTTCCACCGGCGCCGCGTCTTGCGTTGCGAGTGCGAGACGCGGTTGCCGAAGCCCGGCTCACGGCCGGTCAGCTGGCAGCGCACTGAGTACCTCCAGAAAGATGGACGCAGATTGAAACGACTTTCGTTTTCATCTACGGTATCTCACATGGAAACCGTTGTCGTTATGGTGGCGGGGCTGGTCGACCACGACGTCGCCGTGCGGGTGTGGCGCGACCGGCCCGGTTCGGTGCTCGTACGGCACGTAGCTGCGGAAACGTGCGTGCGTCGGTGGGTCGACGGCATCGCGACCGACGTCGAACTGCTGCACGGCTGCGTGTCCTGCACCGTGCGAGAGGACCTGCGCGAGTTGCTCGGGACCTTCGACGGCCACACGGTCGTGCTGCACCTGGACCCGCTGCTGGAGCCGGACGCGGTGCGCCGCAACCTCGGCGTCGAGGTCGAGTGCGTGATCACCGTCCTCGACGCGGCGACCTGGCTGGACGACGCCCTGGGCGACGCCTCGATGGTCAGCGACCAACGCACGGTGGCGCAGGTCGTCGTCGCGCAGGCCGAGGCGGCGGATGTGCTGGTGCTGCAAGGAGATGCGGACGAACGCACGCTCGCCGTGCTCGACCGGCTGGCTCCCGGCGCACACCGCTGCACGCCCGACACGGTCGTCGTGCGCAAGAGCTCGCGGCCGCGATTGGTGCCCTTGACACCCGAATGCGGTGTCTCGACAGCGGTTTTCACGGCCGACCGGCCGTTCCACCCGGCGCGGCTGAACGAGGCGCTCGACTCGTTGCTCGACGGAACGGTCGTGCGTTCGCGCGGCCGGTTGTGGGTGGCGGACGAGCCCGAGGTCGCACTGCACCTGGAATCCGCGGGCTGCGGGATGCACGTCGGCGAGGGCGGGCCGCGCGGGGGCAGGACCACTCAGATCGTGGCGATCACCCTCGGCGAGCCGGACTCCATCACCGCCGCGTTCGCCGAAGCGCTGCTCACCGACGACGAACTGTCCTTCGTGGACTCGATCCGAAAGCTGGAGATATGAAGCCAGGAATCCACCCCGACTACCACCCGGTCGTCTTCCAGGACGCGTCCACCGGCAAGACGTTCCTGACCCGCTCGACCGCGACGTCCGGCCGGACCATCGAGTGGGAGGACGGCAACAGCTACCCGCTGCTCGTCGTCGACATCACCGCCGACTCGCACCCGTTCTGGACGGGCACCCAACGGCTCGTGGACACCGCCGGCCGGGTCGAGAAGTTCAACCGCCGCTACGGAAAGCGAGAGCGCTGATGGCCGTTCCCAAGCGCAGGACGTCCCGGTCCAACACGCGCCACCGCCGGTCGCAGTGGAAGGCCACCGCGCCGGACCTGGTGCGCGTGCGTACGTTGGACGGCAAGGAACTCCTCGTT
This sequence comes from Lentzea waywayandensis, assembly GCF_900115955.1. Classification (GTDB taxonomy): domain Bacteria; phylum Actinomycetota; class Actinomycetes; order Mycobacteriales; family Pseudonocardiaceae; genus Lentzea; species Lentzea waywayandensis. Next base: position 20,136 of record NZ_FOYL01000016.1, on the reverse strand, counting down.
CCCCGCCGGCTGGTCGCGGCCTACAAGCGCGGGCTGATCTAGACGGGGTGCTGGACCGTTCCGTCCGGTGAGTCGCGCCACTGGTCGAAGGGACGGTCCAGCCTCCAGCCGGTGCCGTCGTGGTCGAGCACGCGGTTCTCGCAGGTGTCCGGATTGGACAGTGACTCGAACAGGTCGATGCTCCAGTCGAAGAACCTGCGGCACAGCAACCTGATCGTCAGTCCGTGCGACACGACCAGCACGGTCTTCGGGTGGTTCTCGTCCTTGTGCATCCGCACGGTCAGGCCGTCGAGGAACGCCGCCACCCGGTCGTCCACGTCCGCGCCCGACTCGCCGTTGGGCAGCCGGAAGAAGAAGTGCCCGAACGCGTGCCGCTGGTGCTTGAGCACCTCCTGCTGCACCGGGTCCTGCAGGTTGCCCCAGTCCTGCTCGCGCACCCTCGGCTCGGTGACGACCCGCTCGGCGTCGAGGCCCAGCAGCTCGAACGTCCGCTTCGTCCTCTTGTACGGCGACACGTAGGCCGCGACCTGGTCGTCGCCGATCAGGTTCTTGATCGTCGGGCCGGCGGCGCGCGCCTGGTCCTCGCCGGTCTCGGTGAGCGGGAGGGCGTGGTCGGGGATGCGGCAGTAGGCGAGCTCGTCGACGTTGCCGAGGCTCTGGCCGTGGCGCAGCAGAATGATCCGCACCTCACCATCGTGCCTCAGCTCCGCGGGTGCTCCGGGCGTTACAGTGCTCGGCGAGTCGAGGAGAATGGTGTCACATGATCAAGTACATCGCTCTGTACAAGAAGCCCGCCGACCCCGAGGGCTTCGACGAGAAGTACTTCGAGTCGCACCTGCCGATCGTGAACTCGGTTCCGGGCATCGTGCGCGCGGAGGTCGCCAAGGTGCAGCGGGTGGTCTTCGCGGGCTTCCTCGGTGAGACCGAGCTGCACCTGATCGCGGAGATGTACTTCGAGTCGGAGGAGTCGTTCAAGGCCGCCCTCCAGACTCCGGAGTGGGCCACGTCCGGCGCGAACCTCGCCGAGATCGGCGGGATGGAGCTGGTCGCGATGTTCAGCGCCGAGGTCGTGTCGTGAAGGCCGTCGTCATCGGCGGCGGCACGATGGGCGCCGGCATCGTGCACCTCCTGCTCGCGGGCGGGCACGAGGTCACGCTGTCGGAGGCCGACGCCGAACGCGCCGAGCAGGGCAGGCTCGCCGTCCGGCGCTCCCTGGACAAGGCGCAGGAGAAGGGCAAGCTCGCCGACGCGGCGGCGGTGTTCGCGAACCTGAGCACGGGTGAGCTGCCCGCGGACGCCGAGCTGGTCGTCGAGGCCGTTCCGGAGAACGTGCCGCTCAAGCAGAAGGTCCTGGGGTTCGCGGCCGAGAAGTGCCCGAACGCGATCCTCGCCTCCAACACGTCCTCGCTGTCGATCTCCGAGATCGCCGCCGGACTGCCCGGCGAACGCGTGCTGGGCATGCACTTCTTCAACCCCGTCCCGGTGCAGCAGCTCGTCGAACTCGTGCACCACGAGGGCGTCGACCCGGCGAACGTGGCCAAGGCGCGAACCTGGGCCGAACAAATGGGAAAAACCGTGATCGAAGTGCGGGATTCCCCTGGGTTCGCGACGTCCCGGCTGGGCGTCGCCGTTGGCATGGAAGCGATTCGCATGCTGGAGGAAGGTGTCGCTTCCGCCGCCGACATCGACACCGGCATGAAGCTCGGTTACCGCTGGCCGATGGGCCCGCTGGAGCTCACCGACCTGGTCGGACTCGACGTGCGGCTGGCGATCGCCGAGCACCTCGCGGCCGAACTCGGGCCGCGGTTCGAGCCGCCGCAGTTGTTACGAGACAAAGTCGCCCGTGGTGAGCTGGGAAAGAAGACGGGTGAAGGCTTCTTTTCCTGGTAGATAGTTGTCCGTGCACATCCGTGAGTACACCGACGACGACATCGAGGCCGTGTTCCGGCTTCGCAAGCTCGCGTTCAACTCGACCGAGCGGCCGGAACGGTTGGTGAAGCCGGGTTCGCACGGACTGGTCGCCGAGATCGACGGCCGGGTCGCGGGTGTGCTCGGCATCGGCTCCTACGCGCAGTTCTACGGTGGCGCCGCGGTTCCCATGGGCGGGATCGGCGGCGTCGCCGTCGACGGGGCGTACCGCGGCCGGGGTGTGGCGAACGCGTTGCTCGACGCCGCGCTGGTCGTCATGCGGGAGCACGGCCAGCCGATCTCGGCGCTCTACCCGACCGTGCCGACCCTGTACCGGGGACGCGGCTGGGAACGTGCCGGGGTCTTCGAGTGGGTCGAGCTGCCGATGGACAGGGTGCTCTCAGTTCCCAGGCCTGCCGAGCCGATAGCTTCGCGCCCGGCGGACGGGAGCGACCTCACCGCGCTGCACGAGTGCTACCTGGAGGTGGCGCGGACGATCGGCGGCATGGCCGACCGCCGCCCGCCGAGGATCGACCTCGGCAAGGTGCTCGAGATGGACCTGGTGAGCGTGCTGCCCGGCCCGAACGGCCTGCGCGGGTACCTGACCGCGAGCCGCGAGCCCGGCGGCGACATGGGCCGGCTCAAGGTTCACGACCTCATCGGGGTCGACGTCGAGGCACAGCTGAACCTCCTCGCCTCGCTGGCGTCCTGGGCGGGCACGCTCGAAGCGATCGACCTGCGGATCACCGACCCGGCGACGGTCAACCTCCTGGGCGGCACCCCGTTGCGCCACTCGGTGTGGACCTCCACGTGGATGCAACGCGTGGTGGACCTGCCCGCCGCCGTGGCCGCCCGAGGCTGGCCGCGCCTCGCCGATGCCGCGGTGGACCTGGAGATCATCGACGAGCACGCGCCGTGGCACGCGGGCCGGTGGCGCGTCGTCGTGGAGGACGGCGCGGTGCGGGCCGAACCCGGCGGCACCGGTGCGGTGCGGTTGCACGCGCGGGCGCTCGGACCGTGGTTCTCCGGCGCGCAGAACACGCATGCGTTGCGGCGCGCGGGTTTGCTGGAGGGCGACCCGGCCGGCGCGGCGGTGCTCGACCAGCTCACCGGCTCGTCCGGCACACCCCGGCTCGCGGACTTCTTCTGATGGCCGACGTCTACCACGAGGTCATGCGCGCGATCTGGGACCACAACCTGCACTTCGGTCTCTGGACGTCCGAAGAGGACGACTCGTCCAACCGCATCGCCGCCGAACGGATGACGGCGCTGCACATCGACCGGCTCGGCGCCCGTCACGGCTGGCGAGTGCTGGACCTGGGCCGTCGCGTCGGCACGTCCGCCTTCCGGCTGGCCGAGGCCTCGCACGCGGACATCGTCTCGGTCTCGCCGAGCGCCGATCACGTCGCGCGCGCCAACACGCGGGCCGAGGCCCTGTTCGTGGACGAGCAGGTCCGGTTCGTGCACGCGGATCCGCACGCGATGCCGTTCCCCGACGACACCTTCGACGCGGCGTGGGCCGTGGAGACGTTGCCGCACTTGGGCGACAGGGTCAGCGTGCTGCGCGAGTTCGCACGCGTGGTCAAGCGGTCGGGCGTCGTCGTGGTGTCCGACTTCGTGCAGCGCAGGCCGGTCGCACCGGGCCTGATGGACGACCTCCAGCCGATCCTGAGCACGTACGACATCGACGAGCTGCCGACCTTCGCGGGCTACCCGAAGTTGTTGGCGGCAGCCGGTTTGCAGGTGGTGGAGCTGCTGGACCTGAGCACTGAGACGCGCAGGACCGTGCCGCGGATGCAGGTCGGCGCGAGGAGGCACTACGACGCCCTCATCGCGGCGCACGGAGAAGAGGCGCGGCAGTACCTCGACCAGATCCTGTCGCCGCTCGCGATCCAGCCGTCGCTGGGCTATTTGCTGGCGGTTGCGCGCGTGTGAATTCGTCCGAGCGGCCTCGTCAAGTAAGAATGAACGCGTGGCGGGGGACCAGGACGAGGTCAGGCATGCCTACGGCGACAACATGGGTTGGCGCCTGAAGGGCTATGCGAAGCGGCGCAGCGGGCCACCGGTCAGCGTGCGCGAGCTCTCCCGCGCGCAGTTCCTGGCGATCAGACCGTTCTTCGAGGCCGAGGACAACCCGTGGCTCGTGGACATGCACGAGGTGGTCGCGGAGGTCCGGTCGCGCGTCGAGCAGGTGCTCGGCCCGCTGAGCCCCGACGAGGACTACTACGTCACCGGCCACCCGCTGGACTGGGACAAGGACCCGGTGCAGGTCGCACGGGACCTGCTCGACCTCAAGTACCCGCTGGCCACGGCCGCTTTCCTGGGCGGCAGCGTGGCGGCGGGGAACTACACCGCGAACTCCGACCTGGACATGGTCGTGATCGTCGACGACCTGCCGTGCGCGTTCCGGGAGACGCTGCGGCACCGCGGCTGGCCGGTCGAGCTGTTCTGTCACACGATCGAGTCGTTCCAGGACTTCGTGGCCCGGGACACCGAGGGCCGGCGGCCTCCTTTGCTGCACATGTGCGCCGAGGGTTTCCTGATGCTCGACGCCGACGGCACCGGTCAGCGCATGCGGGCCGAGGCGCGCGTTCTGCTGGACGCGGGCCCTCCACTCGCGACCGTCACCGAGCTCGAAGACCGTCGTTACGGCACCACGGACCTGCTCGAAGACCTCATCGGCGCACGGGACGAGGACGAACAGCTGTTCGTCGCGGCTCGGTTGCTGACCTGCGCGGGCGAGCTGGCGCTGGTCGTGCAGAACCGGTGGCTCGGGCACGGGAAGTGGCTGATGCGCCGGCTGCGTGAGGCCAAGGAGGACGAGCTCGTGGACTCCTACCGGGCGTTGGTGCGGGGCGAGGGTGCCGAGCGGTTCATCGCCGTCGTGGAGGCCGTGCTGGTGTCCGCGGGAGGCCGGCTGGACGCCGGTTACCGCCGGGCAGCGCCGCCCCGATAACCCACTATTCTCTCCGTTCGTGCTGCTCATCGTCCTGGAGCTGATCGGTATCGCGGTCTTCGCCGCCTCCGGAGCGGTGGCCGCGGTTCGCGCTCGCCTCGACGTGTTCGGCGTGACCATCCTGGCGCTCACCACGGCGCTGGGCGGCGGCATCATCCGCGACGTCCTGCTCGGCGTGCACCCGCCGACGAGCCTGCGGAACTGGCCGTACCTGCTGGTCGCGGGCGGCACGGGCCTGATCGTCTTCTGGTTCCACCCGCAGGTCGCGAAGCTCCGCCGCTCCGTGTTGCTGCTGGACGCCGTGGGCCTCGGTCTGTTCGTCACGTCCGGCACGTCGACCGCGTTGTCACTCGGTGCGACTCCGTACGCGGCGTGCCTCATCGGCATGACGGCGGGAATCGGCGGTGGCGCGCTTCGTGACCTGCTCCTCCGTGAGATTCCTCTGGTCCTGAGGAGAGAGATCTACGCTGTGGCGGCGCTATGCGGTGCGGTCGTCGTCGCAGTGGGTGAATGGGTCGGACTGCCGAAAGGCCTGGTCGCGCTGACTGGTGCGTCAATAATCATCACCATCAGGCTGATTGCGCTCTGGCGGAAGTGGAACGCACCTGTCGCACGGGGCCTCGAAGGCTAACGCCGAACTCACACCCGCAGTTAGGGCCCTTCTCAGGCGGCTCTCAGATCCCTCGGCAAGACTGCCCTCATGCGCATCCTCGTTGTCGACGACGACCGGGCGGTCAGGGAGTCACTCCGCCGCTCGCTCCAGTTCAACGGCTACCAGGTCGAGACTGCCGGCGACGGCATGCAGGCCCTGGAGTCGGTGACCGCCGCCAGGCCGGACGCGATGGTGCTCGACGTGATGATGCCCCGCCTCGACGGCCTCGAGGTGTGCCGCAGGCTGCGCAGCACCGGTGACGACCTGCCGATCCTCGTGCTGACCGCGCGTGACGCCGTGAGCGACCGGGTGTCCGGGTTGGACGCCGGTGCCGACGACTACCTGCCCAAGCCGTTCGCGCTGGAGGAGTTGCTGGCCCGGTTGCGCGCGTTGCTGCGCCGCGCCGCCCACGACGACGACGCGGCACAGAAGTCCGCCGCCGCCCTGAAGTTCTCCGACCTGGAACTGGACCCGTCGACCCGCGACGTCCGTCGCGGCGAGCGTCCGATCAGCCTCACCCGCACCGAGTTCGCGCTGCTCGAGCTCCTGCTGGCGCACCCGCGCCAGGTGCTCACCCGCAGCCGCATCCTGGAGGACGTGTGGGGATACGACTTCCCGACCTCGGGCAACGCTCTCGAGGTCTACGTGGGGTATCTGCGCCGCAAGACGGAGCTGGAGGGCGAGCCGAGGCTGATCCACACGGTGCGTGGGGTGGGCTACGTCCTGCGGGAGACCCCTCCGTGATCTTGGAACCACAGGGACGGCTCCAGAAGGCGTCGCTGCGGGCCCGGGTCACCTGGCTCGCGGCGTTCTGCGTCGCCGGGGCCGTCGCGCTGGTGTCGTTCGGCGCGTACATGATCGTCCGCAAGAGCACGTACGACGCTCTGGACGAGAGTCTGCGCACGCGAGCGGTGGCCGTGGCGGCGGGCGAGAAGATCGACGGCTCGGACTTCGTGGGCAAGTACCCGGCGGCGTTCCTCGCGGCCGGCGACGTGAAGATGGCCGTGCTGCTGGCCGACAGCGGACAGCTGCTCTTCCCGCAGGACTCCGACCGGCCGCCGACGGTCGCGGAGGCCTGGGACGTGGCGCAGGGCGAGCGGGACGAGTTCATCTGGACCGACCACAAGACCGAGTCGCGGGTCATCGCCGTCAAGTACCAGCCGGGCCAGGCGATCATCATCGCCCAGTCGATGTCGCCCCAGCGCACGACCTTGGCCAAGCTCAGCGTCGTGCTGCTGCTCATCGGCGGTGCCGGTGTGCTGCTCGCGGCCATCGCGGGAACAGCCGTGGCGCGCACGGGTCTGCGGCCGGTGCAACGGCTGACGGAGGCCACCGAACGTGTCGCGAACACGGGTGACCTGACGCCGATCCCGGTGGCGGGCGACGACGAGCTGGCGCGGTTGACGCACAGCTTCAACGCGATGCTCGGTGCCGTCGCGGAGTCGCAGGAACGCCAACGCCGCCTGGTCGCCGACGCGGGCCACGAGCTGCGCACACCGCTGACGTCCATGCGCACCAACCTGGAGCTGCTGCTGGCGTCGGAACGCCCGAACTCCCCCACGTTGTCCGAAGAGGACAAGCAGGACATTCACTCGGACGTGCGCGCCCAGCTCGACGAACTGACCACGCTGATCGGTGACCTGGTCGAACTGGCCCGCGAGGACGCCCCGCAGGTCATCCACGAGCCCGTCGACCTGGTCGAGGTGGTAGAACGGTCGATGGACCGCGCACGCCGCCGCGCCTCGAACGTCACGTTCGACGTACAGCTGCAGCCGTGGACACTTCTGGGTGATTCCAGTGCTCTGGAGCGCGCGGTGCTGAACCTCCTCGACAACGCGGTGAAGTTCAGTCCCTCGGGCTCGGCGGTGCGGCTGAACCTCCGTCAGGTGGGCGACGGCAGCGCCGTGGTGGAGGTGGCGGACGCGGGCCCCGGTATCGCGGACGCCGATCTACCTCACGTTTTCGAGCGGTTCTACCGCTCGTCCGAGGCGCGGACCCTGCCTGGTTCCGGCCTGGGACTCGCCATCGTCAAGCAGGTGGCACAACGGCACGGCGGCACGGCCACGGCGGGCAGAGCCCCCGAGGGTGGAGCCCTGTTCACGTTGCGCCTACCCGGACGTCCGTAAGGTGGGGCGTGTGAGTCATCGCGTGAACGACGATTCTTCGTCGACCTGGGAGACGACCCCTCCCACTGGAGACGGCCCCGCCGAACCCACGTCGCGCTTCTCGACGTCCGGTTCGAGGGCTTCGTCCTCTTCGTCGTACGAGGATCGCTCACCGCGCTCCTCCGCGTACGAGGACGACCCGGCGCCCAGGTTCTCCAAGAAGAAGACGAAGAAGAAGCAGCCGTTCTGGAAAGAGCTGCTGGTCATCTTCAGCGTCGCGCTGCTGCTGACCGTCGTCATCCAGACGTTCGTCGCGCGCGTGTTCGTCATCCCGTCGGCCTCGATGGAGACGACGCTGCACGGCTGCACGGGCTGCGTGAACGACAAGGTGCTGGTCGAGAAGATCACGTACCTGTTCAACGACCCGCGCCCCGGCGACGTCATCGTCTTCCGCGGCCCGCCGAACTGGACCGGCGGCAAGGAGCCCCCGAACTTCGTGGTCGGCACCCTGCAGGACCTCGGCTCGATGGTGAACCTGTCCGAGCCCAGCGGCACGGACTTCATCAAGCGCGTCATCGCCGTCGGCGGCCAGACCGTCGAGTGCTGCGACGACGAGGGCCGCGTGCTCGTCGACGGCAAGCCGCTGGACGAGCCGTACCTGAACTTCGGCGGCGGCCCGCGCCAGCAGGACTCGTTCGAGAAGGTCACCGTCCCCGCGGGCAAGCTGTGGGTGATGGGCGACAACCGCAACAACTCGTCGGACTCGCGCAAGCACGGCGACCCGACACCGGCCGACGGCGCGATCCCGATCGACAACGTGGTGGGCAAGGCCCGCGTGATCGTGATCCCCGTCGGGCGCTGGGGTTCGATCTCGGACTACAACCCGCAGACCGGCGGCAAGTAGTTCTTCGGCAACGCGAAGGGGGCGGCGACCACGTGGTCGCCGCCCCCTTCGCGTTCCGCGTGCTCAGCCCTTCGTAGAGCCCAGCGTCAGTCCGCCCACGAACTGCCGCTGCAACACGAAGAACACCACCAACGTGGGCAGCGCGACCAGGAGAGAGCCCGCTGCGATCAGGTTGTTGTCGGTGAAGAACGTGCCCTTGAGGTTCTGCAACGCCGACGTGACCGGCATCTTGTCGCCGTCCTGGATCAGCACCAACGCCCACAGGAAGTCGTTGTAGATCCAGGTGAACTCCAGCGTCGCGAGCGCCGCCAGCACCGGCCGGCACAACGGCAGGGTCAGCTGCCAGTACTGCCGGAACACCGAGGCGCCGTCGACGCGGGCGGCCTCGGTCAGCTCGTACGGGATGGTCTTCATGTAGTTCGACAGCACGAACGTGCAGAAGCCCATCTGGAACGCGATGTGGATGAGGATCACGCCGAGCGGTGAGTCGATCAGCGACTCGCTCTCCGACATCCACGCCGGCAGCTCGATCAGCCGGTACAGCCGCCACAACGGCGTCACGATCACCTGCTGCGGCAACAGGTTGCCCGCGGTGAACAGCATCAGCAGCCCGATGTTGAACTTGAAGCTGAACCGCGACACCGCGAACGCCACCATCGAGCTCAGCACGAGCGTGATCAGCAGGGCGGGCACGGTGATCAGGAACGTGTTCCAGTAGAAGTGCGGCAGGTCGCCGATCTCCCACGCCTTCGCGAAGTTCTCGAACGTCAGCGACTTCGCGATGGAGAAGTAGCCGTTGACCGACGTGTCGTCGTAGGTCCGCAGCGACGCGTAGACCGCCCACAGCAGCGGTGCCAGCGTCATCAGGCACGTGAGGATCAAGAACACGTGCAGCGCCACGCGGGCCGGCGTGGTCGGCCTGGTCTTCTTCACCGGCACCGAAGGCCGTTCCAGCGTGGCCGTCACGACCGGTTCTCCTTGCTGAACGTCTGGTACAGGTACGGGATGATGACGCCGAGCGAGATCGTCAGCAGGATCACCGCTACGGCGGAGCCGCGGCCGATGCGCGAAGCCTCACCGATGATGTTGTCGGTCACCAGCACCGACAGCAGCTCAAGTCCGTTGCGTCCCTTGTTGATGACGTACACGATGTCGAACGCGCGCAGCGCCTCGATCACCGTCACCACCGCCACCACGATGTTCACCGGCTTCATCACCGGGAAGGTGACCCGGAAGAACGTCTGGGAGGCCGAGGCGCCGTCCAGTGACGCGGCTTCCTTCAGCGCCGGGTCGACGGACTTCAGGCCCGCCAAGTACAGCAGCATGATGTAGCCGGTGTGCCGCCACGCCGCCGCGACCATCACCGCGTACAGGTTGATGTCCGAGTCGCCGATCCAGTCGACCGGTTTGTCGAGGCCCAGCACCGAGTTCAGCAGACCGCCGTCCGGCGTGTAGATCAGCTGCCAGATGAAGCCCACCAGGGCCAGCGACAACACCATCGGCATGTACAGCGCGGACTGGTAGATCCGGCTGAACCGCAGTTCGCGGTCGAGCAGCACGGCGAGCAGCAGACCCGCCGACGTCGGCACGATCAGCAGGAACAGCAACCAGATCAGGTTGTGCTGCACCGCCGGCCAGAACCGCGGGTACTCCGTGAAGATCTCGACGTAGTTCCCGACACCGATCCACTCGATGTCCTCGAAGCCGCCGATGCCGTTCCACCTGCTGAACGACAACGCGACCGAGCCCAGCGTCGGGATCCACACGAACAGCAGGTGCACGAACGTGGGGATGCCGAGCATGAGCGCCAGCACGAGTTTGTCCGTGCCGGCGAGGGCCGTGGCACGCTTTCCACGCCGACGAGGCGGCGGCCCGGAGGGGGCCACCGCCTTCGGCTTCTCCTGCAACGCGGTCACTTGAAGATGTTCTTCGCCTGATCAGCCATGCCCTTGAGCACGGAGTCGATGTTGTTCGGGTCCTTGATGAACTCGATGAGGCCGTTGGTGGCCGCCTCGCTCGCGAAGCCGGGGTCGGTGTCGCGGTCGAGGAACTGCGTGATGTGCTTGGCGTTCTTGATGGTGTCCGCCACCTTCTTCTGCAGCGGGCTGTACCCGGCCTGGTCCGCCTTCTGGTTGGTCGCGACCGCGGTCGGGTCGGCCTTCAGGTAGGCGAGCTGCGGCTCGGCGGAGGACAGGTACTCCATCAGCTTCAGCGCACCGTCCGAATTGGACGGCTTCTTCGCCAGCATGTAGCCGTCGATCGGCGCCTCGACCGTGTCGGTGCCGTGCGTCGGGTTGATCTCCGGGAACGGGAAGAAGTCCAGGTCCTCCTTCTCCGCGTCCGGGAACTGCTGGCCCACGAACGCGCCGAGCAGGTACATGCCGGACTTCTTCTGCTGCAACGTCTGCGCGGCTTCCTGCCACTCGCGGCCGAGCGCGTTCTCCTGGTGGAACGGCAGCAGCCGCTTCCAGGTGTCGAACACGTCCTTGACCCGCTTGTCCTGCCAGTCTTCCTTGCCCGCCAGCAGGTCCACGTGGAACTGGTAGCCGTTGGTGCGGAAGTTGAGCTGGTCGAACGTGCCCATGCCCGGCCAGCCCTGCTTCTGGGCGAAGGCGATCGGGATCAGGCCGTCGGCCTTCATCTTCGTGGCGAGCGCGACGAGTTCGTCGAGCGTCTTCGGGACCGCGTAGCCCTTCTCCTGCCACACGCTCTTCCGATAGAACATGCCCCACGCGTACTGGGTGAACGGCACGAAGTACTGCTTGCCGTCCGTGCCCGTCGACGCCTGCTTGAGCGCGTCGGAGTAGTTGCCGCCGATCTTGCCCCACAGGTCGGTGAGGTCGCCGGTGAGACCCTGGTCGGCGAAGAACCGCATGCGGTAGCCGGCGAACCACGCGAGCACGTCGTCCGGCTTGCCCTGCAGGTAGTTGTTGATCTGCTCCTGGTACTGCTCGTGCTGCTTGGTGTTGATCGTGACGGACAGGCCGCCCGACTGGGCCTCGAAGGCCTTCACCGCGGCGGTGATCGCGTCCTTCGGCACCTGGTCGGACAGGTTGTTGCCGAACGTGACGACCTTCGATTCACCACCCGTGCTCGAACCGCCGCCGCACGCTGAAAGAAGACCACCGGTCGCGGCAACGCCCGCACCGGCCAGCATGACTCGCAGCATCGTTCGCCGACCGAAGTGCGGTAACGGAGTGGAACCAGGCGTGTGCAGAACCATCATCGCTCCTACAGGTGACACTCGCTCGTGCGAACCGAACAGGACTCCAACAAAGTTGCGCATAATGTGGTCCCAGTCATACACCATGTCAAGTCCCGTTACGGAGCTGTTAAACCCCTGGACAGCCGCGTTCCGGGCGGTTGCTCGGCGTTTCCCGGTACTTGTCCCGGTCAACCGCCGAACAGACCCCAACGGGCAGTTGTGTTTGCTTGTGTTGACGTTGGGGGTCGTTGTCGGCCACGCTTGCGCCGTGACGACGTGGCCAACTGACCTGCAAGGCCTCGGCTGGGGGGCTGACTACAACCCCGAGCAGTGGCCGGAACACGTCTGGACCGAGGACGTCGAGCTCATGCGGCGCGCCGGCGTCACCATGGTCAGCCTGGGCATCTTCAGCTGGGCGAAGATCGAGGTCAGCAAGGGCGAGTACCGGTTCGACTGGCTCGACCGCGTGATGGACCTGCTGCACGCCGGCGGCATCCGCGTCGACCTCGCGACCGCCACCGCCGCGCCTCCGCCGTGGCTCACCACCGAGTACCCCGAGATGCTGCCCGTCCGCGCGGACGGTGTGCGGCTCTCGCACGGCTCACGGCAGGCCTACTGCCCGTCGTCGCCGATCTACCGCGACCGGGCGACCGCGCTGGCCGCCGAGATGGCCTCGCACTACCGCGACCACCCGGCCCTCGCCGCGTGGCACGTCGGCAACGAGTACGCGTGCCACGTGAAGCGCTGCTACTGCGACACGTGCGCCGCGTCGTTCCGTGAGTGGCTGTCGAGCCGCTACACGCTCGACCAGCTCAACGACGCGTGGTCCACGGCGTTCTGGAGCCAGGGCTACACCGACTTCGCGCAGGTCCTGCCGCCGCGCGCCACGCCGACGTTCGCGAACCCGGCGCACGTGCTGGACTACGACCGGTTCTCCGACGACGCGATCCTGGAGCTCTACAAGGCCGAGCGGGACGTGCTGCGCATGATCACGCCGGACGTGCCGATCACGACGAACTTCATGGTCAACTGGACGTTCGGCGACCTCGACTACTGGAAGTGGGCCCGCGAGGTCGACTTCGTCTCGAACGACCACTACACCGAGGCCCAGTCGCCTGATCGGCACATCGAACTCGCCATGTCCGCGGATCTCGTGCGCGGCCTGGCGGGCGGCAAGCCGTGGCTGCTGATGGAGGCCTCGACGTCGGCGGTGAACTGGCAGCGGCGCAACATCGCCAAACTGCCGGGCGAGATGCGGCGGCACTCGTTCCAGAACATCGCCCGCGGCGCCGACGGCACGTTGTTCTTCCAGTGGCGGCAGTCGCGCGGCGGCAGCGAGCGCTACCACTCGGCGATGGTCCCGCACGCCGGTACGGACACGAAGGTGTACCGGGAGGTCTGCGAGGTCGGCGCCGAGTACGGCCGGCTGGCCGAGGTCATCGGTTCCACTGTGGACGCTTCCGTCGCGATCCTGTTCGACTTCCAGTCCGGCTGGGCGCTGCGGCAGGACGCCCACCCGACCAACGACTTCGACTACTACAAGCACGTTCTCGGGTACTACAAGGCGCTCTGGCAGGCCGGTGTCACGGTCGACTTCGTGGCGCCGGGCACGAACCTCTCGGCGTACTCGCTGGTGGTCGTACCGGCCTTCTACGCGGTGTCCGACGCGCACGCCGCCGTCATCGCGGACTACGTGGCAGGCGGCGGTCATGTCGTGGTCACGTACCTGTCCGGCGTTGCGGACCAGCACACGCGCGTGCGGCTCGGCGGGTACCCCGGAGCGTTCCGGGACGTGCTCGGCGTGTGGTCCGAGGAGTTCCACCCGCTGCGGGAGAACGAAACGGTCTCGCTGACCGACGGATCGACCGCTTCGTTGTGGACGGAGCACCTGCACACGCGCACGGCTGACACCGTTGTCTCCTACGCGGACGGCCCGTTGCCCGGCGTGGCGGCGGTGACACGAAACGCGTTCGGCAACGGTGTCGCCTGGTACGTGGCGTGCGATCTTGACGAGGACGGTCTCGTCCGAACGGTGGAAAACGCGCTTTCCAGTGCGGGCGTTGCGGTGTCGCCTTCGCCGATTGAGCTTGTGCGGCGCAGGGGCGACGTATCGTTCCTCTTCGCCGTCAACCACACCGACACCGACGCGCAGATCGAGGCGTCCGGTGTCGACGTGTTGTCCGGCGAACAGGTCTCCGGACGCCTCACCGTGCGAGCCGGGGACGTAGTCGTCCTCAGGGAAGAGGTGTGAGGTGCTGGCACGTCAACGGCAAGCGGTAATCATCGAAGAGGTCCGTCGTACGGGTGCGGTGCGCGTCAGCGACCTCGTCGTGCGGCTCGGCGTCTCGGACATGACCGTGCGCCGCGATCTCGACGTGCTCGCCGCACGCGGCCTGGTGGAGAAGGTCTACGGCGGCGCGACGTCCGTCGTCGGGCGCTCGACCGACGAGCCCGGTTTCGAGGCCAAGTCGGTGCGGCAGCTGCCCGAGAAGGAGGCGATCGCGGCGCTGGCCGCGGGCCTCGTGCGTCCGGGCACGGCCATCGGTCTGTCCGCCGGCACGACGACGTGGACGTTAGCTCGGTTCCTCGACGACATCCCCGACCTCACCGTCGTCACGAACTCCATCCGCGTCGCGGACGTGCTGCAACAGAGCGGGCGCACGGATCGCACGGTCGTGCTGACCGGTGGCGTGCGCACGCCGTCCGACGCGCTGGTGGGCCCGGTGGCCGTGCAGGCGCTGCGCTCGCTGCATCTGGACGTGGTCTTCCTGGGCGTGCACGGCATGGCCGAACGCTCCGGGTTCACGACCCCGAACCTCAACGAGAGTGAGACGGACCGCGCGCTCGTCGACGCCGCCGGACGCGTGGTCGTGGTCGCGGATCACACGAAGTGGGGCACCGTCGGCATTTCCACGATCGCCGACCTCGACGAGGCGCACGTCCTGGTGACCGACGAGGGTCTGCCGGACGACGCGCGGGCGATCCTCTCCGAGCAGGTCGGCGAGTTGGTGTTGGCTCATGTACCGGGAAGTGGCGAGGAGTTGGCGTGAGGCGTACCGCGGGCAAACTGGCGGACGGCCGGGAGATCATCTACTTCGACGACAGCGCTGAGGCACCGCCGCGAGTCGCGGTGGACACCCGGGATCTTCCGGAGACCCAGCCGATGTCCGAAGTCCGGCTGGACCCGTTGACCCGCGAATGGGTCGCGATGGCGGCTCATCGCCAGACACGTACGTACAAACCACCGGCGGATCTCTGCCCGCTGTGTCCGTCGACGCCGGGCAGGCCCACGGAGATCCCCGAGGCCGACTACGACGTCGTGGTGTTCGAGAACAGGTTTCCCTCGCTGGCGCAGAACGTGCCGGACGTGCCGTCCACTGTGGATGGTGAGTCGTTGTTCGTGCGCGCGCCGGGGCGTGGGCGTTGTGAGGTCGTGTGCTTCACCTCGGACCACAACAAGTCGTTCGGCGAGCTCTCCGAGTCGCGCGTGCGCACCGTCGTGGACGCCTGGGCGGACCGCGTCGCCTTCTTGTCAACGTTGCCAGGGGTCGAACAGGTCTTCCCGTTCGAGAACCGCGGCGAAGAGATCGGCGTGACGCTCTCGCATCCGCACGGCCAGATCTACGCGTACCCGTTCATCACGCCCCGCACCGAGCGGATGCTTGAGGCGGCGTTGGAGCACTACGCGGCCAACGGACGTCCGCTGTTCGGTGACGTGCTGGAGGCCGAGCTTCGCGCGGGCGCGCGCGTGGTGGAAGAGTCCGCGCACTGGGCCGCCTTCGTGCCCGCCGCCGCCCGCTGGCCCGTCGAGGTCGTGCTGGCGCCACGCCGTCAGGTGCCCGACGTCGCCGCACTGTCCTCAGTGGAGCGCGACGACTTCGCGTCGATCTACCTGAAGGTGCTGCACCGCCTGGACGCGCTGTACGACCGCCCGCTGCCCTACATCGCGGCCTGGCACCAGGCGCCGGTCAACGTCGGCCGTGCCGAGATGTGGCTGCACCTCCAGGTCTTCTCGGTGCTCAGGACGAAGGACAAGCTCAAGTACCTCGCGGGCTCCGAGTCCGGAGAAGCCGTGTGGATCAACGACGTGACGCCCGAGCAGATCGCCGAACGACTCCGCGGAACACACAAGTAGCTCCCAGGCTGGTTTAAGGGTTCTCTCAGGCCGAGCCGAGAGACTATGGCCATGACCGAGAGCAACCAGCCAGCGCCGCAGCCGGAAGAGCCCACCTCCGTGCCGACGAGCGCCGGTCAGACAGACTCCGGCGCGCGGGAGCAGGGCCCGTCGCTGCCGGAACCCGGCCAGCCGGATCCTTTGCAGGGGGGATCCGGCCAGGCTGGGGCTACTCACGTTCCTGCCGGTCTGGGCGATGTGCCCGCCTCATTCACTTCGGCCCAGCCGCAGGTGCCCTCACCTGACGCGGGCCAGACGCAGCTCGGCGGGCCCGGACCCGGCCAGCAGCTTCCTCCATCAGGGTCCGGCCAACCTCACCCGCTCGGCCTCGGCGCCACGACCGCGCAGTTCGGCGCGGAGCAGCCCGCAGGACCGCCCTCCAGCCCGTTCGCGGGGCCTCAGGGACCGCAGACGGGTCAGTACTACCTCCCACCCGGCTTCCAGCCGCCGCCCGTCCCGCAGCGTCCCAAGGGCCGCGGGAAGGTCGTGGCGGGCGTCGCCGCCCTCGTGCTGATCGTCGGCGGCCTCTCCGGCGGCCTCGGCGGCTACCTGGGCTACACCTTCGCGAACGACTCGTCGTCCGTGAGCTCCCTCGACTCGCCCCGCCCGGCCTCGCAAGCGTCGAACGCACCCGCGGGCTCGGTCGAGGACGTGGCGAACAAGCTGCTGCCGTCCGTCGTGCAGATCCAGGTCACGACGCGCTCCGGCGCCGGCGAGGGCTCGGGCTTCATCATCTCCGGCAACGGCCAGATCGTGACGAACAACCACGTCATCGAGGGCGCTGCCTCCGGCGGCGACATCAAGGTCGTCTTCCAGGACGGCAAGACCGCCACCGCCAAGATCCTCGGCCGCGACCCGAGCTCCGACATCGCCGTCATCCAGGCCGACGGCGTCTCGAACCTCCCGGTCGTGCAGCTCGGCAACTCCGGCGACATGAAGACCGGCCAGGCCGTCGTCGCGATCGGCTCGCCGTTCGAACTGTCCGGCACCGTCACCTCCGGCATCGTCAGCTCGGTGAACCGCCCGGTCTCGGCCGGCGGTGACCGCAACTCGCAGGCGACCGTGCTGAACGCCATCCAGACCGACGCCGCGATCAACCCCGGCAACTCCGGCGGCCCCCTGGTGAACATGCAGGGCCAGGTCGTCGGCATCAACTCGGCGATCTACAGCCCGAGCCAGGGCCAGGGACAGGCCGGTTCCGTGGGCATCGGCTTCGCGATCCCGATGGACCAGGCCCGCCGCACGATCGACGAGATCGTGAAGAGCGGCAAGCCCAAGCAGACCGTCCTGGGCGTGAAGGTCGAGTCGACCGAGCAGGGCGCCAAGATCTCCGAGATCACCGGTGGCGGCGCGGCCGAGAAGGCCGGGCTCAAGGCCGGTGACGTGATCACCAAGTTCGGTGACCGTCGCATCGACGAGTCGGACACGCTGGTCGCCGCGGTCCGGTCGAAGGCGCCCGGCGACAAGGTCACGATCACGCTGTCCGACAACAGGACGGTGGAAGCCACCCTCGACGGTGTCGAGGTGGGATAGGTCGGGGGAGCGCTCGGTTTCTGGCATCCGCCGCCCGCCAGAAACCGAGCGTTACGACCCCTGAGGGGTCGTGGCCGTGTGCACCTGCCCCGTGCGCGGCTGCGGCCTCTTTTGTTTCGTCTTCTTACGGCCTTATGACGCTTGCGGGCCTGCCCGGCTTTCGTGGCTTAGCGTGGTGACGTGGTGGAACGGGTGCTGGTCGTCGACGACGACACGACGGTGCGCGACGTGGTGCGTCGCTACCTCGAACACGCCGGGTACGAGGTCGAGCTGGCCGGTGACGGGGAGCAGGCGTTGCGGCTGATGGCCACGCACGAGCCGGACATCGTGGTCCTCGACCTGATGTTGCCGGGCATCGACGGCCTCGAGGTCTGCCGGCGGATCCGGGAGCGCGGCAGCACGCCCGTTGTCATGCTGACGGCGCTGGGCGAGGAAGAAGATCGCATCGCCGGGTTGCAGATCGGCGCGGACGACTACGTCACCAAGCCCTTCAGTCCGCGCGAGCTGGCGTTGCGCGTCTCGTCGGTGTTGCGGCGGGCCAGCAGGGCCTACGAGCCGCGGGTGGTGCGGGACGGGAACCTCGTGCTGGACGTGGCCGCGCACACCGCGACGCTGGACGGGCGGCCGTTGCAGCTGACCACCCGCGAGTTCGACCTGCTGGCGTTCTTCATCGGCAACGCCGGCAAGGCGTTCGGGCGGGCCGAGTTGCTGGAGCGGGTGTGGGGCTGGCAGTTCGGCGACCAGTCGACCGTGACCGTCCACGTGCGACGGTTGCGGGAGAAGATCGAGGAGGACCCGGCGAAACCGAAGCGGCTGAGCACCGTGTGGGGCGTCGGCTACAGGTATGACCCGTGTTCGACCGACTGAGCCGCGTGTCGCTGACCACCGCGATGACCGTGATGGTCATCGTGCCGGTGGTGGCGACCATCGCTGGTGTGCTCGTGGTCAGCAGGTTCATGTTCACGCCGATGCTCAACGCCGCGCTCATGGCGTGCGCTCTGGTCGGGCTGGTCACCGTGCCGTTCTCGATCATGCTGGGCCGCGCGATCGCGCGGCGGACCATGTGGGAACGCGAGGCCGAGGCGGCGCGGCGGCAGCTGGTGGCGTGGATCAGTCACGACCTGCGGACGCCGTTGGCCGGGATCCGGGCGATGACGGAGGCGCTGGAGGACGGCGTCGTCGCCGAGCCGGGCGAGGTCGCCGTCTACGCCAAGCAGATCGCGTTGGAGGCCGACCACCTGACGAAGCTCGTGGATGACCTGTTCCAGCTCTCGCGGATCACCGCGGGCGCGTTGAACCTGACGATGCACGACGTTCGCCTGGCCGATGTGGTCAGCGACGTGGTCGCCGCGTCCCGGCCCGTGGCCACGCGGAAGGGCGTGGAGTTGCGTGCGGACGCTCGTGAGTGGCCGGTCGTGCGCGGCTCAGATCCGGAACTGATGCGTGTCGTGCGCAACCTTGTGTCCAACGCCATTCGGCACACGCCGGAGGGCGGCGCGGTGTCCGTTCAGGTCGATGTGGACGGACCCGACGCGGTGGTGCGGGTGGACGACGCGTGCGGCGGCATACCCGATGACGTGCTGCCACAGGTGTTCGACGTGGGATTCCGGGGAAGCACGGCGCGCAACCCGACCGGCGCCGGACTGGGGCTTTCCATCGCGCGTGGCCTCGTCGACGCGCACCACGGGAGAATTGGCGCCCAGAACCACGGTCCTGGCTGCCGCTTCGAAGTCAGACTCCCGCTACGGTGATCGGTATGGAACGCAGCGCGCAGCGCCTTGGCCGCGCTTTGGTCGTGATCGTGGACGACCGGGTGGCGCACGGTGAGCAGGACGACAACTCCGGACCTCTTGTCACCGAACTGCTCGAAGAAGCGGGCTTCATCGTCGACGGCACCGTCGCGGTCGAGGGTGAGGTGGTCGACATTCGGGCCGCGCTCAACACGGCCGTCATCGGTGGCGTCGACCTCGTGGTCACCGTGGGCGGCACAGGCGTGTCCCCGCGCGACGTCACCCCCGACGCCACGCAGGGCGTGCTCGACCGCCCGATCCACGGCATCGCCGAGGCACTCCGCGCCTCTGGCCTCGCCGCGGGCGCGGTCGACGCGGGAATCTCGCGCGGCCTCGTCGGTGTCTCCGGCAGCACGCTCGTCGTGAACCTCGCGGGCTCGCGCTCAGCGGTCCGCGACGGCATGGCGACGCTGTCGGCCCTGGTGCCCTACGTGATCGAGCAGCTGAGCGGTCTTGACGAAGAGTGAGAAGCCGACGCCGGCCGACGACGACGCCGTAGCGCGCCGTCGTCGGTTGGCCGAGGTGTTCGGCGAAGTGCTCCCGGAGACGACGTCGGACGAGCGCGGTGGCGGGGCTTCGGCGGACGACCGCGAGGCCTGGTACCGCGAGAACAGGCCGCCGCACCACGGCGGCTGACGCCGACGCCGCGGACGGACTGGCGAGCCTGGGCAGTGAGCGGGCTCGGGGTGTGGTCGGCCGCGGTTCCGCGTTCTTGAGCGGGTGTGTGGCGGGGCCGAAGCCGACAAGCGTGGTCGCTTCGCGCTGAAGGCTGCGGACGGCTCAGCGGATGCAGATCGGCGAGGCCGGGTTCAGGCGCCTGGTGTGAGAGTTCGTGGCTGGTGTGTACGTCCTAGTGTCCTGAGTCGTTAGTTCGTGTGCAGGCGTAGGGTTCGGCGGCATGCCGAACCC
>NZ_FOYL01000015.1 GCF_900115955.1 Lentzea waywayandensis | reverse complement strand
AGAACGTCGTGAGACAGTTCGGTCCCTATCCGCCGCGCGCGTAGGATACTTGAGGAAGGCTGTCCCTAGTACGAGAGGACCGGGACGGACGGACCGCTGGTGTGCCAGTTGTTCTGCCAAGAGCATTGCTGGTTGGCTACGTTCGGAAGGGATAACCGCTGAAGGCATCTAAGCGGGAAGCTCGTTCCAAGATGAGGTATCCCACCCTTTGTGGGTTAAGGCCCCCAGCTAGACCACTGGGTTGATAGGCCAGAGGTGGAAGACCGGTAACGGTTGGAGCTGACTGGTACTAATAGGCCGAGGACTTGTTACAAAGACGCTACGCATCCACTGTGCGGTTCTGGAAGAACAACCAGAACCGATCGCGACCCCGCGGGGTTGCTGGTTGTAATTTCATAGTGTTTCGGTGGTTATAGCGTTGGGGAAACACCCGGTCCCATTCCGAACCCGGTAGTTAAGCCCTTCTGCGCCGATGGTACTGCACTGGTTACGGTGTGGGAGAGTAGGTCGCCGCCGAACTTAATTTGCCCTGCGGGTTGAGCGCCACAAGCGCTCCCCGCAGGGCTTTTTCATGCCCTTTTTCATGTCTTCGTGCAAGTGGCGCCGTGTTCTTGAGCGGCTGTCCGGGTGATGAGACCCCGGCGAGCGGGTGACGTGAGTCAAGCTCGGCTTCCCGGTCCCTACCGTGATCGTCATGAACGAGCAGTGGGCAGGGGAGGCACCTTTGCGGTGGCGAGCGCGCAGGAGGCGGGGCAGGCACGCCCGCGAGCCCGCGCCGTCGTCGCAGTCGGTCCTGCCCGCGGTGCTCGGTGTCGTGCTGCTGGTGTGCCTGATCCTCCTCCTGCTCACGTACCTCTAGCGGGACTGCAGCGCGTCGAGCGCCACGGCCTGAGCGATCACGAGCCGGCGGTCGACGCCAGGATCCTGGATCGAGACGAGGTAGTGGTCACGAACCCAGGTCTTCTTGTCGACGCTGAACACGGGAGCGCCGTTCTCCGCCGCGAAGTCGAAGTGGTAGCGCATGGGGAACGGCGCGTCTCCGATGTACGGGATCCACTGCCACAGCCGGCGAAAGCCCGCGAGCCACTTGTTCCGCTCGGCGCCGATCGCCGGCCCGCGACCCGGCTGTTCGAGGTGCCAGGTCGACCGCAGCAGCGACTTGGCGAAGTCCTTGCGGAACAACCCGATCGACCTGCCCTGCTCGTCCGTCACGTCGTAGCCGCTGCCCAGATCGATCACCTTGCGGGCGTTGAACTCGAACAGCACCTGGCTCTTCGACGAGTCGGTGTAGACCGTGACCCGTTCCTTGATCTTGAGCCTCTTCTGCTCGGCGAAGCCGACCAGCTGGCCCGGGCGGCCGTTGTCGTCGACGAAGACCTCGTACCGGTTGATCATGAACGTGACCTTCTGGTGCATGTGTAAGACGTGCACGTTCTGGAGACTCACAACTCCCCCTTCTCGACAGGCACGGGGGTCAGGCTCCCGGTGGGGAACCGCCGCTCATTGCGTTCGATCTTGGCGAACGCGGCCTCGATGAGGTCGACGCCGAGCTTGTCCGCGAGCCTGGTGAGGTAGTGCATCACGTCAGCGAGCTCGTCCCGGACGTTCCAGGCGAGTTCAGGGTCTTTCATCGCGTCTTTCGCCTCTTCGGGCGTCAGCCACTGGAAGAGGTCGGTGAGCTCGCCGACCTCCCCGGACAAGGCCATCACCAGGTTCTTGGGCGTGTGGTAGCTGTCCCAGTCGCGGGCGGCGGCGAACGCGCGCAGGGCGTCCCTCAGGTCCACGAGATCACGCTGACTCATGCTCCACTAAGTACCACGTGGACGAACGAGCAAGGATGGCGGCTGTTCAAGCATGGATCGTCCGCGTCAACGTTGATTAGCTCTAGTCATGTCAACATCAAGCGCAATCAACACCTCGTCCATCCTCGTGCTCGGCGCC
The DNA here is from genome assembly GCF_900115955.1 of Lentzea waywayandensis. Lineage (GTDB taxonomy): Bacteria > Actinomycetota > Actinomycetes > Mycobacteriales > Pseudonocardiaceae > Lentzea > Lentzea waywayandensis. Next base: position 216,244 of record NZ_FOYL01000015.1, on the reverse strand, counting down.
ACCGGCAAGACCGGCCGCCGCGTCACCGCTCTTCTCGGCCCCGCCGCCCGTCCGGCGTCGCGTTCCGCAGCGTCGGTCTTCGGCGGCACCAGGTTCGACTGGTCCAGCCCGGACACCTGGGAACCCGCGGTCGCCGGCACCACCGCCGTCTACGTCGTGGCGCCGGACAGCCCCTTGCAACTCGCGGAGTTCGTGACGGTCGCGGTGAAGGCGGGCGTCACCCGGCTCGTGCTGCTGTCGATGCGCGGCGCTCCCGAGGACGACCCGTTCGAGGCGGCGATCAAGGACTCGGGTGCCGAGTGGACGATCCTGCGGCCCACCTGGTTCATGCAGAACTTCGACGAGGACCTGTTCGCGGAGGCCGTGCGGCACGGTGAGCTGGCCGTTCCCGCCGGTCAGGGCATCCACCCGTTCATCGATGTCGTGGACATCGCCGAGGTCGCCGTCGTCGCGCTGACCCAGCCCGGTCACCACGGGCAGACCTACGACCTGAGCGGGCCCGAGGCGTTGTCGTTCGCCGAGATGCTGGCGCGGATCGGCGCGGTGACGGGCAAGCCCGTTCGGTACAACGACGTCGAGCCGGACGAGTACGCCGCCTCGTTGCGCGGGCTCGGCTACCCGGACGAGATCGCGGACCTCGTCACGATGCTGCTCGTGCGCGTCCGCGCGGGAGAAGAGGCGCACCTGTCCGACGACGTGCGACGGGTCCTCGGCCGTGAGCCGCGGACGTTCGCCGACTACCTGGGCAGCAGCAAGTTCGCCTGAAGTCCGCGCGTGCCCTCGTTGGTGATGACGGCTTCGCAGAGCGCGCGCCCCGTGCGGGCGCGCCACTCCTGCGCCATGTCGCAGTAGCGAAGACCCATCGCATACGTGAGCTGGCCGATGCACTCGCCTTCGAGCAGCACCTCAAGAGTGTGTTCACCGGTGTGAGAGCCTCTAGCGATTCGGCAGGCGCGGAGTTCGGCGATCACGTGGACGGGAGTGCGGCCGTTCACGACGCGGTGCAGCACGTGCTGATGGGCCCTCTCGCCCATGACGGCGACCTGATGTTCGGCGGGCAGTGTCGGTGCCGTGCCGAGTGCCTCGTGATCGAGCAGCAGCAGCCGCGGCACGCCGAGATACAGGTGCACGCCATAGGGCTGGCCGCTGCCGACGATGCGGGCCGGGCACGAGCCGACCTCGCCGCGCTCGGCCAGTTCGTCCAGGAGCGGCTGGTAGTCGGCGGCCTGCTCGCTGCGCAGATAGCCGGCGGTGATCGCGGTGCCGTCGCCCCGCAGCAGGTCGACCCGCACCGCCGCGCGATCGTGCCGGCCGGCGGGCTCCGGCACCAGCACCGCGGTCGCTGGGACGGAGGTGTCGTCGTGGAGGCCGAGCGTGGCGAGACCGGCCACCTCGGCGATGGCGTCCTGGTGATGCGCTTCGCCGACGATCGCCACCCGCCCGGCCGTGGACAGCCGGCGGAGCCGCGAACGGGTGCGCGTCGGGGCGATCTGCTCGGCCGAGTTCTTCTTGGTGCCGACGAACATCAACGCGAACAGCGCGAGTCCGATGACGAAGCCCAGTGGGCCGAAAGCAACGGTCAGAACCAGCGCGAGCACGGCAACGGCGATCAAAACGGCGGCAGGCGAAGGTTCTGTGCGTTGCTGCATCGTCATGGGGCATCCTCACGACTCGGCTTCCCGTCACTCTCAGTGTCGGGTATGCCGGGCGATGCGTTTCACAGTTCGCTCATTTGGCCTAGTACGACAGCCTGCGCACTTCAGCCTGTGACCAGAATCGATCAGTGGACCAGGGTGAGACGCGCGCGTCCTCTCGGCCCCGGTTCGCCGCCACCCGGCAACGCGGTCAGCACGAGCCCGAACACCAGCCCGTTGAGCTCTTCGAGGCCCAGGTTCAGTTCCTTGGCCACGTGCAGCGGCGGAGTGCCGTTCTCGCGGAGGACCTTGAACACCTTGGTGAGCAGTTTCGAGGTCTCCCGGCGCGTCATGCCGCCCGGCACGAGGCTGTGGACGTTCGCCCACTTCGTGAACTGTTCTCTGCCCACGTGCCAGTGCCGGTGGTCGGTGCCGGGCAGCTGCCGCTGGGGCATCAGGAACTCGGCGGCGAACTCGTGCGGCTCGTCGTGCCCGAGAAGTACGGCGAGCTGGACGGCAGCGTCGAACCGCGCCTGCTCCGGCGTCGCGGTCGGGGTGAGGAACAGGAACGGAGTTCCGTTGTGCCAGCAGGAGAAGGCTTCCTGTTCGGCGCAGTCGACCGGCAGCGAGAACACCCGCACACCGTGGGACTCGAGCAGCTGCACCATGTTCGGTGCCGGCCCGGTGGCGAGCCGCCACGCGTCCCGCGTGCCCTGCGGCGAGGTGCGCGGCGGCGGCAGGGAGGGCTGGGGGAGCACGAACAGCCGGTCCAGCCAGCCGTTGAACTCGATCGCGAGCTGCGCGGCCGCCGTCGCTTGAGCGTCGTGCGGCGCGTTCTGGGGCCTTGGTGGCTCCGGCGCGGTCAGAAACTCGGCCGGGAAACCGAGCGCTCCCGCCAGCGATTCGACCGCGGCGGCCTTGGGCCTGCGCAGCCCGCGCTCGTACTCGCCGATGGCCCGTGCGGGCACACCCGACTTCCGCGCCAGCTCGGCAGCGGTGAGTCCGCGCCGGGTGCGGGCGAGCGTGAGTCGCGAGGGCGTGAGCATGATCCGGCCATTGTCGCTGGCGCCGTGACAGGCCGCCAGGCGGGTCCAGATGTACCGGTCAGGCAGGCGCGTTGCGCCAGTTCGGCCTGGCATGGGGCTCGTGCTGCTCGAGGTCGACACCGCTCGGTGAAGCTCCTGCCGTTGCTCAGCGCCGGAGCGCGATGGGGAAGTCGACCTCCTCCGGACCGTCCACATTGGGTGTCCTGCGCTGCGGGAACTCCATCGGCGGCAACGGGATCCGATGAGCCCACCGCTCGATGACCTGGTTCTGCGGCGTCGGCTCCGGCTGCGACACCTCGCGCAACACCACGAGCCGATCTTCCAGTTGCAGCGGGTACGTCACCAGGAACCACAGCTTCAGCCCCTCGCTGCGCACGTTCTCGAACAGCGCGAACTGGTCGTGGTCGTTGTCCCGCATCATCGCCGCGATGGCGGGCCCTTTCGCGTAGTCGCTGCGCAACGGCGCGTCCGGAGACCCAGTGCCGCGGTTGCCCTGCAACGTGCCCAGCAGGATCGGCCGCGACGGGTGCTGGATGAGGCCGGCGTTCCAGTGGTCGAGCCGCTGCCACCCCTCGGCCGCGAGGAGCCGGCGCAACGTGCCCACCCGGTGGATCCAGTCGAGCAGGCCTGGCGCGTTGGTCGGCCCGAACGGCGGCGAGGCGGCACGCGCGTCGATACCGGCGGCGATCGCGCGGTCCAGGATCGCGAGGCGCAGGCCCAGGTCGGCGAGCTTCTCGCCGGTGGTGGGGGTGAGCTTGCGGAAGGCGGCGTTGGTCATGGGCCGACGGTAGCGACGGGGTCTGACATTTCCGGGAAACCGCAGTTCAGGTGGTGTGCTTGCGGAAGTGCGCGGCGCCCCTGGACGCGGTGTCGGCGGGATGCGCCGGGCGCGACACAGGTGACCTTTGCGGCATCGCCATCGTGTCGGTCGCTGACAGGCCTTCCGACAGTCGTGCCTCGGAGCGGGGAACAGCGAGACGAGTCCCGCCAGACATGACGAAGCGGTGCCCTGGGCGATGTCGCCCAGGGCACCGTACTCGCGGCCTTTCTCCTGGTCAGGCCGCCACCGGCGTGAGCTCGTGCAGCGCGTCCCGCTCACCCAGCCGCTCGTGCGCCCACTCGACCACTGCGGTCTCCTGCGCGAACAGCACGATCTGCCGGTCCGCGGACAGCTGGAGCAGCAGGTCGAGCATGGCGCGTGTGCGGGCGTCGTCGGCCTGCACGGTGACGTCGTCCAGCAGTAGCGGGCACGGCTCGGAGGCGAGGTGCTGGGCGAGGGCTACGCGCAGCAGCAGGTAGATCTGTTCGGCTGTGCCGAGGGACAGGTGTGCGGCCTGGTGCCACGACTCGGAGGCCGCGCACACGCGCACGGTCAGGGTCGACGCCTCCACGGCGGCGTCGACGTAGCGGCCGTCGGTCACCCTGGGCAGCCAGGTTCTGAGGGTGTTCTCCAGGGCCGGGGCGATGGTGCTGTGCACCTTTTCGCGGGCCGCGGTCAGGTAGCGGGAGGCCAGGTCGATGGCCTCCACCTCGGCGGTCACCTCGGCCAGTGCCGCCGCGGCCACCTGCACTGCTTCCTCGGCTTCCGGGACGCTCGACAGCGAGCGGGCCATCTCCGTGACGGTGGCCGCCAAGGAATCCGCCGCCGCGGCCAGGGACGGGTCCACCGGGTCGCAGGCCGCGTAGCGGAGGGCGGTCTCGAGGAGAGCGGTGTGGTGGGTCTGGGCCGCGGAGAGGGTGGCTTCCAGGTCGTCCAGGGTTCCCGCGGCCAGCAACGACTGGAGTTCGGCCCACGCCTTGCGTTCGTCCTCGGCCTCGCGCAGGAGGTCGTCCCAGCCGCGTTGCCACTCGGCGATCGCGCGCAGGAGGTCCTCGGGGCGTTCGCCGGTGCGGCCGATCGCGGTCACGGCCTGGCGCAGCAGCACCAGGGCTCGGGTGTGGGCGGCGGTGGCCTCGGCGACGGTGGCCTCGGCCTGACGGCGGTCTGCCAGGGTTTGGGACAGCTGGGGGCGATGGGCCGCCATCGCCGCCTGGCGGGCGCGCACCTTGCAGTCGGTCTCGTAGTCCACCAGCAGGTCCGGCACGGGCATCGAGGCGTCCACCTTGCCGCGTGCGGCGAGTTCCACGCGGATCGCCTTCTCGGTGCGTGCCACCTCGGACATCAGGTCGGCGTGTTCGGCCTCCCAGGCGGGGCGGTTCGCCAGGCGCCACAACGTTTCGCGGTCCGCGGGCACGCCCAGCGACGCGCACTCGGCGACGGCCGAGTCGTGGACGCGTGCTGCTTCCACGGCCACCGCTCGCTGCCCCTCGGCCTCGGCCAGGGTGCGGTCGGCGTTGAACAGCACGCTGCGCGCCTGGGCTGCGATGGTCGCGCGTTCGGCGGCGAAGGCCATGGCGGTCTCGCGCTGGGCCGCGTTGCCGCGGGACATCGCGCCGCCGACGCCGGCCACCAGCGCGGCGATGAGGACGCCGATGGCGGCGAGTTGCTGGCCGGTCAGGAAGAGCAGTACGCCCACCAGGCTCGTCAGGCAGCTCAGGGCCAGCAAAGCGTTGCGCAGGAACGGGTTCGGCACCGCGATCTCCTGCACGCGCGTTGCCGCCACGTCCGCTTCGACCTGGGTGCGGGCCGCGTCGGCGGCGGCCTCGTCCTGGTACTGGCGGGCGGTGTCGACGTCGATCGACGCGGTGGTCAGGCGGGCACCGGCGGCCGGGTCCAGACGCGTCGCGAGGCCGCGCAGCACGGACGGTTCGGCGGTGGTCCGCGGTGACGGCCGGCGCTCGTTGTGCGCGGCGGCGACGGCGGACGCGGTCGCGTACGCCGAGGCCACGACGCGGAGTTCGTCGTCCAGCGCGGTCTCGCCGACCGGGAAGTCCGGCAGGGCCCGGAGTTCGGCCTCCAGGGCCGCCGCGGTCGGACCTGTCAGCGCGCGCGGCGTCGGTGCGGCACGCCACGCGGCCAGCGCACGGTTCACCGCGTGGGTCAGTTCTTCCTGCGCGGCCAGTCCGGACGGCGGGCAGTCGCCGAAGCGCTCCTGCAGCTCACTGAGCCGTGCCACCCGAGCAGAAAGCGCGTCGAGCGACGCCGTGTGCTCCTGAACGGCCAGGCGGGCACGAGCGGCGGCGGCCGAACGGGCCCGGGTGCTCAGTTCCAGATAACGGGTGTGCTCCCGGCGTGCCGCGGTCAGGTCGGTTTCGGCCTCGCGCAAGCGGTTTCGCGCGTCCCGCAACGCGTCCACGGGCGCGGTCAGCCGTTGCAGCGCCTGCTCCACCGTGCCGTCCGTGCCCGCGGTGGCCGCCGCGCGCCGCAGGTGGTCCTGCAGGCCGTTCGCCGCGTCCAGCACGGTCAGCAGCTGTGCCTGGTCCACGCACGCGGTGGCGGCGAACGACGTGCGGTCCAGACCGAGCCGCAGCGAGACGTCCGGGGCCGCGTCGTCGTTCAGATCACGGTCCACCGCGACGACTTCACCGGACTCCAGCGACACCATGGCCGCCACGCGCCAGGACTCGCCGGTCCACGGCCGGTGCCGCGCCGACGGTGCACCGCACAGAGCCGCGCGGATGGCGGCGTGCCAGGACGACTTCGCGGACTCGTTCACGCCCGACACCACGGTCAGACCGGGCGCCAACGGCAGCGTGCGGTCGTGCAGGGGCCCGAACGCGTGCGCGGTGACGGACTCGATCCTCAACGTTCCTCCAAGGCCCGCAGGCCGGTCGAGAGCACGCGGCCACGCAGAGCCACGTCCAAAGAAGGATCAGCGAGCACGTCGCGCACGAACTGGCCGCGCACAGTCCGTTCCGCGGCGACGGTGTCGAAGTCCAGCAACGGGAACGTCCGCTCGGCGTCCTGCCAGCCGAGCGACCGCGACGCCGACACGTCGAACACCTCCCGCGACACCGAACCGTCCTCGCGCACCGTGCACAGAACGGCCCCTCGCTCGCCGGTCTCCCCCGGCGTCAGCGGATCCGGGTTGCCCGGGAACGTGTAGTCGGCGGCGTGCTCCGGCGTGTGGACGTGCCCGAGGAACGCGTGGTCGAGGCCGGTGATCGCGACGTCGCCGGGCGTGGAACCGTGACACAGGGCCAGGTTCACGCCACCGCGGTTCACCGCGAAGCCGTCGAGGACGTCCCGCGCGGGTCCGGGTCCGACGTGGGCGGAACCCCACAGCGTGACGCCGTCGGTGAGTTCGACCGGCGTCAGCGACTCCGACGAGAACACGTGCACGTTCGGCGTCCAGTCCACCTGCTGGTAGACCGACTGAGGTCCGTACCAGTCGTCGTTGCCCGGTGCCAGGAAGACCGGCAGCGAGCAGTCGAACGCCGACTGGAGGAACGCGGCGGTGGAAGGGGAACAGCGATCGTGCTCGTACAGGTCGCCGGCGCAGAGCATCGCGTCGGCGCCGGTCTCCCGGGCGAGGTCGACGATGTGGCCCAGGGTGTCGCGCAAGGCTTGACGCCGCTCCGGGCCCGCGCTGGAAAAGCGCGTGTCCAGGTGCAGGTCCGCGAACAGCAGCAGTTTCACCGGTGCCCTCAGGTGAGTTCGATGGTGCCGGACAGGGTCAGTGGCATCCCGAGCGCCTCGCTCACGTCCGCGGTGTCGGCGTGCCAGCCGATCAGCTCCGCGACGGTCGGGGTGAGCTCGTAGCCGTGGTGCCGGATCGCGCGGCTCAGCGCGTGCCACAGCTGTGAGGCGTCATGGGCCACATCAGGGTCTGTGTGGAACGGAAGACTGACCAGCAGTGCGTGCACCGGCTGGTCGGAGTTCTCGGCGCCGCAGGCGCGGGCCACCGACCGTTCCACGGCCGTGCGCAACAGTTCGGCGCAGCAACGGATTCGCACGCCGTCGAGCTGCTCCGGGCGTGCCAGCAGGTTCGCGACGCAGGTCAGCCGGTCCTGCACGTCCGAGGGGAGGTTCATCGCTGCAACCACCCCGCGAGCAGTTCCGTGTCGCGGATCAGCACGTCCAGGTCTCCGCTCTCACCACCGACTCGGCAGGCGTGCAGCAGATCGACCGCCCACGACCCGACGACGTCCTCCAGGTGCGGTAACAGCTTCGCCGGTTCCGCGAAGTCGTCGAGCACGGCCAGTGCGAGCTTCTGCCTGGTCGTCAACGCGCACTCCAGCACGCGTTCGACCTCGGCGTGCGGCATCCCGCGCCCGAGCCGTTCGCGCCGGAACCTCGCGTGCGACGCCGCTTCCAGGGCCGTCCGGCAGCACGACGCCACCAGTTCCGCCCGCAGCGTCTCCGGCAGATCTTCGTCGGTGCGCATCGCACGGGCGTCGTTGAGGCACCGGCCGACTGCGTCGTCGGACATCCGCACCTGCACGACGGACGCCTCGCCGCGGCAGACCTCCCAGACGGTGCCGCTCAGCCGCAACCGCCGCAGCGCCTCCACCAGTCGTTCGTCGTGCGTGAAGACCACGACCTGGCGGGTGAGCCCGACGTCCGCGAGCACCTGCGCCAGACCGTCCACTTTGGACGCGTCCATCGCCTGCACGGGGTCGTCGATCATCACGAACCGGAACGGGCTCTCGTCCACCATCGCGCGCGGCAGGAACAACGCCAGCCCCAGGGAGTGCAGCTCTCCCTGGCTCATCACCGCCAGCGCCGAGTTGGAGGCGCCGTCGACCGACACGTCCAGCTCGACGTTGCGGGTGCCGCCCATGCGCACCGCGCCCAGGTCGACGTTGCTCTGCTGGCGCAACCGCTGCCAGATCCGCTGCGACTCCTTGGCGAACGGCGCGATGCGCTCCGACCGCAGAGTGGCCGCGGTCTTGCGGATCCAGTTCTCCGCCTCGGTGACGTCGGCGAGCCCTTCGGAGTCCGCCAGTGCCTGCTGGGCCTGGGAATGCCACTCGAACAGCGCGATCGCCATCGGCCGCCACACCAGGTCGCGCCGGTCGATCTGCTCGCGCGCCACGGACTTCAGCTGTTCCACGGCCTGCGCGAGCTCCGCGTAGCGGTCGAACATCTCCTGGCGCAGCCGCATCGGGTCGTCGAGCGAGGCGCACGCCTCCCACGCCTGCCACGCGTGCAGCACGGCCGTCGTGTCGAGCATGTCCTGCGCCTCGACCAGCACGTCCGGCGCCGGCTGGCACAACGCGCGCGTGGCCGCCACCGCGAGGTCCAGCCGGTCCGCGGCCTCGTGCAGGTCCGCGGCGGCCTTGGCGAGGTGCGCGGCGCGTTCCTTGGCCTTGCCGAGCCACAGCTTGTCGAGCCGGCCGAGGTCGCACACCGGGCACGACTCGGTGCCGCCGGACTCCTGGAGCTGGATCGCGAGCCGCAGTATCTCGCTGCACCGCAACGAGTCCTGCGCGTTGGCGGTCGCCACCGCGGTCACCGTGCCGAGCGCCAGGTCGAGCGTCTCGCGGACCCTGTCGATCTCGTCGTCGGGCGGCAGCGTGATGTCCACGATCTGGTGCAGCAGGCTGATCCCGCTGCCGACGTCGGCCCTGAGCGCGAGATCCGCGATCGCGTCGAGGTCGGGGGAGTCGCTGCCGAGCAGTTCGGCGGCACGGCGGGCGCGTTCGTCCGCGGAGGCCGCCAGTTCGGCGCGCACCCGTTCCCGCCGGTCGTAGGGGCGGGCGACGATCTCCGCGAGGCGCTTGCGGTGCTCGGCGAGCGACTGCTGTGCCTCGGTGATCGCCTCCAGACCCAGAAGGCGGTGCATCGCCTCGTAGAGATCCTCTGGCTGTGCGTCGAGAACGGTCCCCAGTTCGCTGTACGGCAGAAACGGGCGGTAGGTCTCCAGTGCGTCGTGCCACCTGCGGTCGTCGAACGGCTCGTTGTCCTGCGTCCACTCGCCCTGTGTCGGATCTTCCCCCGGAGCCCAGCGTCTTCGGATCGTCGTCCTGCCCGGCCGTGCGGCCTGGACGAGATCCAGTTCGACGGCGGTGTCGGGCCGGTGCAGGTTGCGCCAGCCCTGCCGCCACACGTCGTGCCGCGCACGGGTCCAGCGGGCGTTGTACCCGGTCAGCGCCAGTTCCGCGGCCTCGGCGAAGCTCGACTTGCCCGAGCCGTTGCGTCCGGTGACGACGGTCAGGCCAGGACCCGGTGCGAGCGGCAGACGTGCCTGGGGACCGATGCCCCGGAAGCCGCGCACCCGGATCTCCGACAGGTAGATCCCGTGACCGGGGCCGTCCGTCTGCTCCCGCGGGGCGCCCTCCTGGCCGGGCACGCCGGCGAGGGCGCGGTCCAGCGCACCATCGCCCCGGCACGCCGCCAGCACCAGTTCTGCCGCTCTCGGGGTGAGATCGTCCTTGGCCAGTCGCCCGGCCATCAGTTCGAGTAACCCGGCTTCACCCGCCACGGTCACATTTCCTCCAGCTGCCACCACTCGATAGGGCGGCAACTTAGGCACGAAAGTGGAGCTACTGATGAGTACTCACACGATCGAGTGGTGTTACATAGGGTGACTAAAGTAGCTCGGCGTCGTTATGGCCCCCACACCTGAAGGCCCCTGATCACGAAGTACGCGTCCGGCACGTAGGTGCCGTGTCTCGGGTAGGTGGTGAACTCGGCCTCGGTCGAGCAGTTCTCCCGCTGGTACACGCTCGCGTCCCTGCTCAGACGGTTCGCGAACGACCGGCCCACCACGGTCAGCGTGATGCACTCGCCGGGGTTCGCGGTCTCCAGGTCGAGGCGTTGCACGGCCCCCGTGTAGTCCGGCCCCGCCCACACGCAGAACTCGCCCTTGTCGCAGGTCTTGTCACTCTGCGCAACAGCGATCCCACTGGAGGCAACCGCGCCCGCAGTGATCACCAGGGCGGCGATGAGGCTCTTGGACGACATGGACGCACCTCCGTTGCGACGAGTGTGCGTCCGTTCGGATCAATCGGCTAGACGATCTTGAACCAGCTTCTGCAACGCCATCGCGTCGCGCGGGGCGTAGGCCTTCGCGTCGTTGTCGAAGTAGACGAACACGTCGCCCTGCTCGCGCCACGCCCTGACCTTCCCGGCCCACAGGTCCAGGCCCTCGTCGGTGTAGCCGCTGACGTAGAGCTCGTCGTGGCCGTGCAGCCGGACGTAGACGAAGTCGCTCGTCACCTCTTCGATGAACGGGTACTTGCCGGCGGCGTCCGCGACCACCAGCGCGATGTCGTGGCGCCGGAGCAGGTCCACGAACTCCGGCGTGTGGTAGCTGTCGTGACGGACTTCGAGGGCGTGGCGCATCGGCCGTTCGGCGTCCGTGGTGGTGTGGGCGGGGTCGACGCGGTGGTCGTGCCGTTTCGCGATCTCGGCGGCCTCGGTGGTGGTGCGGGGGAGAGCCTCGAAGAACGCGGTGAGCAGGTCCGCGTCGAACTGGAGCGTGGGCGGGAGCTGCCAGAGGATGGGGCCGAGTTTCGGGCCCAGCGCGAGGACACCGGACGCCAGGTAGTTCGCGAGGAGCTCGTGGCCGTCCTTGAGGCGCTTCATGTGCGTGATGAAACGGCTGCCCTTCACCGCGAACACGAAGTCGTCCGGTGTCTCGGCGGCCCACTTCCGGTAGCTCGACGGGCGTTGCAGCGAGTAGAAGGAGCCGTTGATCTCGACCGAGCCGAGCTGCTCGCTCAGGTAGGCCAGCTCGCGCTTCTGCGTGACGCCCTTGGGGTAGAACACGCCGCGCCAGGGCGGGTAGACCCATCCCGAAGTGCCGATCCTGACCTCGCCCATGTGGTTATCGTGGCACGGTGGACGACTACCTACAGCGCATCGGTGCCTCACGCACGTCGTCGTTGGCGGAGCTGCACGAACGGCACCTGTTCAGCGTCCCGTTCGAGAACCTCGACACCCACATGGACACCCGGATCGTGCTGGAGATCCCGTGGCTGCACGACAAGATCGTGGTGCGGCGGCGCGGCGGGTTCTGCTACGAGCTCAACGGGATGTTCGCGGAGTTGTTGCGCGACTTGGGGTACGCGGTCGACCTGCTCGCGGCGCGGGTGTACGGCGAGGGGCAGCGGCTCGGGCCGCCGTTCGACCACATGGCGCTGCTCGTGGACGGTGCCTGGCTGGTGGACGTCGGGTTCGGGTCGTTCTCGCTGCACCCGCTGTCGTGGACGTCGCGAGAGGACCAGAAGGACCCCGGCGGCGTGTTCCGGCTGGCGGACAACGGCGACGACGTGGACGTGTTCCACGACGGTGCGCCGGCTTATCGGCTGGAGCGCAGACCGCGTGAGCTCGCGGAGTTCGTGCCGACCTGCTGGTGGCAGCAGACCTCGCCGGAGTCGCACTTCCGCAAGGGACCGATGGCGACCCGCGCGTTGCCGGTCGGGCGGATCACCGTGACGGACAAGAAGATCGTGGTGACGGAGAACGGCCACAGGACCTCGACCGACATCGAGGATCCCGTGGCCGCTTTCCAGGACTACTTCGCCATCAGGTTCGAACAGAGTCACTTCCGGCAGAGCAACGCGTCCGGGGTCCTGCGCCAGTTGTAGGCGACACCGGCGATGTGCTCGTCCTGCGCGCACTGGCCCTTGTAGTGCCCGTTGGCCCAGTCGCCGCCCTGGTCCGGCCGGTTGTCGCTCCGGTCGAACCACAGCACTCGTGTCTGCGATCCCTGTGCGACGGGCGCGCAGACCAGCGTGAAGTTCGCGTAGCCGACGGCCGCGTTTCCGTTCGGGCACTGGAGTTTCGTGTAGCCGGAGGCCCAGTCGCTGGTCACGTGCTGCTCGTTGGTGACCCTGGTCGTGTTGCTCCACTGTGGACCGCTGACGCACAGGCCGCGGTTGCCGGTGTGGCTGATGCCGACGAGTTTTTCGCTCTGCGGGCAGGATTCCTTGACGAGCTGGTTCCAGCGGGTCTCACGCGGGATCTGCCCGGTACGGCTCGGGGCGTTGACGAGACGGTTCCACGCGCCCGCCCGCCAGTCGTCGCCGTCGTTGACGCCCATGCGGTTTCCGGCCGCGTCCCAGTGCAGCAACGCCCATCCGTTGCCACCCCGGTTGGTGTGGAAACCGACCAGCGGCCAGTACGCGAAGTCGGTGTCGTTCGCGACCAGCTGGTTCACGAACCGCTCGAACCAGTCGCGTGCCTTGGGGTTGTTCTCGTCGCGGCCGCCGACGCCGAACTCGCTGATCCACAGCGGCGCGGTGAAGTGCTTCTGCGCCTCGGTGATGAAGAAGGCCTGGCGTTGCAGGACGTTGATGTGGTCCTGCGGCGAGAGGTCCTGGTAGCGCGGGTCGCTCGTCTCGCCGATTCCTGTCGCGCCGCTGTGGTTCGGGCCCGTGTAGCCGTAGAAGTGGGCGGAGTAGACGAGCTTGTCGGGGTTGGCGAGCGTGTGACTGAGGAAGCGGGCCGGCTCCAGCGTCGGGCGGCCGTGCGCGAAGCCGTCGACGGGGATGCCGGTCCAGTTGATGCCCTCGACGATGACCAGCAGGTCCGGTGCGGTCTGCTGGATGCGGTCCGCGGCCTGCTGCGAGGCCTTGTGCCAGTCGTGGTCGTTGCCCCAGCCCCAGTTCGGGTCGTCCCAGACGTTGCGGCGCACCTCGTTGTAGAGGTCGGCGCCCACCACTCGCTTGTTCGCCTTGTAGCGGTCCGCCATGAACGCCCAGTCGTTGATCCACTGGTCGGTGCTCTGGCTGGTGTTCCACCGCTCGTTGCCGTCGACGCCGCAACACCAGCGGGACGTCGTCGTGTGGTTGTTGAGGATGACGGCGACGTTGTTGCGGGTCAGCTCGGCCACGACCGCGTCGTAGACCTCGAGCGGCCGCTTTCCGTTGAGCTGCGCGTCCTTCAGGCCGTTGACGGGGTTCGTGTCCTTGATCATCTGGTTGGAGAACGGCAGCCGGACGCTGTTGACGCCGATCTCCTTGAAACCGCTGACGATCGTGGCCATGGTCGCGCGGTCGAGCCCGAGCGGGACCTGGTCGGCCTTCTCGCCGGAGTGGTGGTTGGCGGGGTCGTTGATGTCGCCGGAACCGTTGTAGGTGCCGCTCGCACCGTGCCAGTTGCCGGACTTGAGCTTGAAGCGGTCGCCGTGTGCGTCGACGATCCACCGGCCTCGGGTGCTGAGGGGGCCGGTCCAGGCCGCCTCCTCCGCATGCGCTTGCACGGGAGCCACGAGACTCGCGGCCAGGAGCAGGGGAGCCAAGACGCGAATGGGTTTCACATATGTGACGGTATCGGCGTTCCGAGGCGTTGCGCTAGAGCCTGTGCGTTGCAGGGCGTGCCGGCTCACGCCTGCCGGATGGCCGGGCGGGGCTGTAGCTACTCTGTAGCACTTATTGGTGGGTTGAGCTACAGTGGTGGCATGCAGCAGCTCAAAGCCATCGGCCAGCGTGAGCTCCGCAACGACAACGCGGAGATCATGCGGCGCGTCGAGGCGGGTGAGAGCTTCGTCGTCACCCGCAACAACAAGCCTGTCGCCCAGCTCTCGCCCTATCGCGCGGAGGTCGTCTCGAGGCCGTCGCTCGGTGAGGCGCAGGTGCTGTTCGGCACCCTGCCGTCCGTCGACGCGGACCGCTGGGAGGCCGACCGGCGAGCCGCCGACGAGGTGTTCGGCACGGACGACCCGCTGGTAGACCCGTGGCAGAGCTGAGCTGTCTGCTCGACACCTGCGTCCTGATCAGGCTGGAGCGGGCGAACCTGGGCGAGTACCTGAACGCCCGGCCGTTCCTGAGCGCCGTCACGATCGCGGAGCTGGCGTTCGGGCTCGACACCGAGGACCCGGTCGAGCGGTTCGCGCGCACGGAGCGGTACTACGCGGCGCTGCAGACGTTCGAGGTGCTGCCGTTCGGCGTCGAGGAGGCCAAGGTCTACGGGCAGATGGCTTCGCTGGTGAGGCGGGCGGGCCGGTCGCCTCGGCCGCGGCGGATGGATCTCCAGATCGCGGCCACGGCGGCGGTCGCGGGCCTGCCGGTGCTGACGATGAACGTCAAGGACTTCAAGGACGTCGAACGGCTCGTGGAGGTCGTGCCGATCCGTCAGGTCTGAGCCCCCGGCGGGAGTTCGCGGTCAACCGGTGAGGAACGCCCGGACCCGTTCCAGGTGATCCGCGCCGATCCCCTTGCGCGGGTCGACCGGCACCAGCAGCGTGTCCGGCCTGCTGGACGCCCATTCCTGGTCACGTGGCTGGAAGTCGTCGTCCAGCCACGCGATCGGACGCGTCCCCACCCACTCGGTGATCGCGGGAACCTTGCCGTGGTGGCCGTCCCGGTGATCCGCGCCGCGCCCGCCGAAGTCGATCCACTCCAGTTCGGGCAGTCCGATGCGCGGTCCTATGAACTCGTTCGCCTCGTGCTCCCACGTCGTCGCCCACACCAGATCCGCGCCGGTGGCCGCCGCGAGAGAGAGCAGCCACGGACCGTGCGACGGGTCCAGCCACACACGCAGGGGCCGGAAAAAAACCGTACGGACGGATTTGATGCGTGGGTGAAGCCGGCTGGGCGCAGGGGGAACGGGGTCAGCGGCCGTCGGCGTCCAACAGGATCGCGCGACACGGGAACATGACCTGATCGAAACATCCGAACGGCTAATGATCCCGCGGTTTATCCCGATACGTGACACATGACTGTCACGGACATCGCGACGTGGGGCACGGCGGACCACGTGCGGGCCGCGCTCGAACGTCAGCTCGAAGGCGCGCTGGTAGAGGTACCGCAGGACGACGATTCACCCCGCTGGGCGTTCAGCGAGGCGTTGCGCAGGTCGTTGATGCTGCGCCAGAAGAACCCGTTCGAGGTCGTCGCCATCGGCCTGCCGGACCTGCTGCGTTACCGGGACCTGGTGGCGGGCTCCGAGGTGACGTTGCGCGCGACGAACATCGACGCCTACTTCATCCGCGAGGACGGCAGCGCGGAGCAGTACCTGCCCGAAACGGAGTGAAGCCCCGGCTCCGTCGAGAGAGCCGGGGCTTCAGCGACACCACACACTAGGCAGGCACGGAAGCCACGCCTGGTGCCAGGAAACGCTTGCCCGTGACCTTCTCCGAGATGCCGGTGCGGTCCAGGTACGGCGTGATGCCGCCTAGCCAGAACGGCCACCCGGCGCCCAGGAGCATGCACAGGTCGATGTCCTGTGCCTCCGCGACCACGCCCTCGTCGAGCATGATCCGGATCTCCTCGGCCAACGCTTCCAGCGCGCGGTTCTTCACCTCGTCGCCGGTCAGCGGTGCGTCACCGAACTGCCACAGGGCCTGGACCTCGGGGTCGACGGTCTGCTTGCCCGTCGAGTCCCACTGCCAGACTGCGCCCTTGCCGGCGGCGACGAACTTCTTCATGTTCTCCGACACCGAGAAGCGGTCCGGGAACGCGCCGTGCATCGTCTCCGACACGTGCAGCGCGACGGCGGAACCGACCAGCTGAAGCAGGATCATCGGCGACATCGGCAGGCCCAGCGGCTCGGTGGCCCTGTCGGCGACCTCGAACGACGTGCCCTCGTCGACCGACTTGATGACCTCGCCCATGAAGCGGGTCAGCAGGCGGTTCACGACGAACGCGGGCGCGTCCTTCACGAGCACCGACGACTTCTTGAGCTGCTTGCCGATTGAGAACGCCGTCGCCAGCGTGGCGTCGTCGGTCTGCTCGGCGCGCACGATCTCCAGCAGCGGCATGACCGCGACCGGGTTGAAGAAGTGGAAGCCCACGACCCGCTCGGGGTGCTTGAGCTTCGACGCCATGTCCGTGATCGACAGCGACGACGTGTTCGTGGCCAGGATCGCCTCCGCGGAGACGTGCTCCTCGACCTCGGCGAACACCTGCTGCTTCACGGCGAGGTCCTCGAACACGGCCTCGATCACGAAGTCGGCGTCGGAGAACGCGGCCTTGTCGAGCGAGCCGGACACCAGCGCCTTCAGGCGGTTCGCCTCGTCCGGCGAGATCCGCTTCTTGCCCGCCAGCTTGTCGATCTCGCTGTGGACGTAGCCGACGCCTTTGTCCACGCGCGCCTGGTCGATGTCGGTCAGCACGACCGGCACGTGCAGGCGGCGGATGAACAGCAGCGCCATCTGCGAGGCCATCAGGCCCGCGCCGACGACACCGACCTTGGTGACCTTGCGCGCCAACGACTTGTCCGGTGCGCCGGCCGGCCGCTTCGCACGCTTCTGCACCAGGTTGAACGAGTACAGGCCCGCACGCAGCTCGTCGCTCATGACGAGGTCCGCGAGGCCCTCGGTCTCGGCGGCGTAGCCCTTGTCCAGGTCGTTCTCGCGCGCCAGCTCCAGCAGCTCCAGCGCCTTCAACGCGCCGGGCGCCGCGCCCTTGGTCTTGCCGTGCACGATGCCCTTGGCCCGCGCGACGGCGGCGTCCCACGCCTCGCCGCGGTCGATCTCCTTGCGCGGCACCGTGATCTCGCCGCGCACGACACCGGACAGCCACAGCAGCGACTGCTCCAGGTAGTCGGCGGAGTCGAACAGCACGTCCGCGATGCCCAGTGCCAGAGCTTCCTTCGGCTTGAGCATCTTGTTCTGGTTCAACGCGTTCTCGAAGATCACCGTCACGGCGTCGTTGGCGCCGATCAGGTTCGGCAGCAGCTGCGTGCCGCCCCAGCCCGGGAACAGGCCCAGGAACACCTCGGGCAGCGCGATCGCGGCCGCGTTCGACGCCAGCGTGCGGTAGTGGCACGACAGCGCGAGCTCCAGGCCACCGCCCATGACCGCGCCGTTGACGAAGGCGAAGGTCGGGACGTCCGAGTCGGTGAACTTCTTGAAGACGTCGTGGCCGAGCTTGCCGATCGTGACGCCCTGCGAGCGGTCCGTCGCCTGCTCGACCGCCGTCAGGTCCGCGCCGACCGCGAAGATGAACGGCTTGCCCGTCACCGCGATGGCGGCGGGGGAGGCCGCGTAGGCCTCGTCGAACGCCGCGCCGAGCGACACGAGCGACTGCGGGCCGAACGTCGACGGGCGGGTGTGGTCCAGGCCGTTGTCGATCGTGATGAACGCGACCGGCTTGTCCAAGCCCGGTACCGAGATCAGACGAGTCTTGGCAACGGTGACGACCTCGTCGGGGAAGATCGCCTTTGCTTCCTCAGCGGTGATGGTCACTTGCCACTCCAGTTCGGGTTCTCCCAGATGACGGTCCCGCCCATGCCGATGCCGATGCACATGGTGGTGAGGCCGTAGCGCACGTCCGGACGCTCGGCGAACTGACGCGACAGCTGCGTCATCAGACGCACGCCGCTGGAGGCCAGCGGGTGGCCGGTCGCGATAGCGCCGCCCCACTGGTTGACGCGGGCGTCGTCGTCGGCGATGCCGAAGTGGTCGAGGAACGCGAGCACCTGGATGGCGAACGCCTCGTTGACCTCGAACAGGCCGATGTCCTCAATGGACAGACCGGCGCGCTGGAGTGCCTTCTCGGTGGCGGGGACCGGGCCGATGCCCATGACCTCGGGCTCGACACCCAGGAACGAGTAGCCGACCATCCGCATGCCGATCGGCAGGCCGAGCTCGCGCGCGGTCTCCTCCTCGGCGAGGATGCAGCCGGTCGCGCCGTCGTTCAGACCGGCCGCGTTGCCCGCGGTGATCCGGCCGTGCGGACGGAACGGCGTCTTGAGCTTCGCCAGGTCCTCGACCGTGGTGCCCGGACGCGGCGGCTCGTCGGCCGTCGCGAGGCCCCAGCCGTTCTCCGCGGAGCGGGTCGCGACGGGCACGAGCTCCGGCCCGATCTTGCCGTTCTTGATCGCGTCGGCGTACTTGGCCTGCGAGGCGGCCGCGTAGGCGTCGGTGCGGTCCTTGGTGATGTGCGGGAACCGGTCGTGCAGGTTCTCCGCGGTCTGCCCCATGACCAGCGCGCTGGTGTCGACGATCTTGTCCGACAGGAAGCGCGGGTTCGGGTCGACGCCCTCGCCCATCGGGTGGCGGCCCATGTGCTCGACACCGCCCGCGATGGCGACGTCGTAGGCGCCGAACGCGATGCCGCTCGCGGCCGTGGTCACGGCGGTCATCGCGCCCGCGCACATGCGGTCGATCGAGTAGCCGGGGACCGACTTCGGCAGGCCCGCGAGCAGTGCGGCGGTGCGGCCGAGCGTGAGGCCCTGGTCGCCGATCTGCGTGGTCGCGGCGATGGCGACCTCGTCGACCCGCTCCGGCGGCAGCTCGGGGTGCCTGCGCAGCAGCTCACGGATGACCTTCACGATGAGGTCGTCTGCACGGGTCTCGGCGAAAATCCCCTTCGGGCCGGCCTTGCCGAACGGCGTGCGGACGCCGTCGACGAAGACCACGTTCCGAACGCGTGCCGGCGCTGCTGGTGCGGCCACGGCGTCTCCTCCACTTGTGGTGACAACTCTGTCCACTACCGGCGGGCTGCGCGACATCCCTACCGGTCGGTAACGCCAACTCTAACCCTAGTTACTGGTGAGTAACCACTGCGGTGCCCCTGTTCGTTGTGTCACACACCTTGCGCACGATCAGGAACAGCGGCAACCCGACCGGGGCCAGCAGGATGGTGATCACCAGAACGGGTGCCATGACCAGCGGGTGCACGTCCAGCCGGCGCCCTTCGAGGTACATCCAGCGCCCGACGAACAGGTCCCACGCGATCATGTGCGCCCACACCAGCGCCGCGCCGGTCGGCGTGCTCATGAACTCGGCCAGCGGGCCGATCTCGGGCCTCGTGACCAGCGGCAGCAGCTCCGGCAGCACGGGGATCATCAGCACGACGTAGATCACGACCGGCGGCAGCACGATCAGGTGCGACTCGGCGATCCTCCGCGTCCACGACCACTTCGGCGCGAAGATCATGAGCAGCCAGAACGGCGCGATCAGCAGGAACGTCAGGTCGAACAGGGTGGCGGTCATGCGTCCACGAGCTCCTTCTTCGGTTCGCGCGCCCACACCACACCCAGTGCGGTCGCGATGACGATGCCTGCGAGCGTGAGCAGGGTCGTGCTGTCGGGCTGGACCAGGGACTGGCCGCGCAGCGCCTGCCAGGTCACGAGCAGGAAGATCCCCAGGAACGATCCGCTCGCGACCCAGGCGAGCTTCGTGGTGGCGCGGCTGCCCAGCAGCGCGATGAGCACCGGCAGCACCTGTAGCGCGTGCATGCCCACGAAGTGCCCGACCCGCAGGTCGCCGTGCTCGGTGCTCCACCCGGTGATCGCCATGTAGGCGCCGCCGTCGGGCGCGCCGACCGTGTGCGCGCCGAGCGTGCCCCCGTCGAGGGCCTGACCGGGCTTCGGCTGCGTCATGAGGAACCCGACGCCGAGGCCCAGGAACGAGATGAGGAGCCCGAGCCGGATGGACCACGCCAGGGCCTCGTTCTCGATCTTCGTCCGCCACAGCAGCACCGCGACGATCGCGTGCGTCACCCACAGCACGACGATCGTGGAGCCCATGATCGAGAACAACGTCGTGTCGAGTGGCGTCTCGAAGTTGAAGTGGCTGCGCTTGCCGCGCACGACCTGGCCAACGATCACGACCATCTCCAGCGCGCCGGCCGTCGCCAGGATCGTGCCTGCCCACCAGCCGACGCGCTGGAACCTCTTCAGGAACGTGAGCAGCCACGCCAGCGTGAACGCGTAGATCGCCAGCGACACGGCGAACTTGAGCGGCTTGAGCCAGATCGGCGAGTTGACCAGCGTCCGGTCGTCGATCAGGAGCCCGAGGAGCGCGACCGGGATCAGGACGGCCATCAACCCGCCGAAGACCACTAACGGCCGGTGCCATGTGCGAAGCATCTCTATACCCCCTGAATGGATAGCGGCACTCTCTGCTATCCGGAAGCTACACTATCCATATGCGTGTTGGCGAGCTTTCGAAGAGAAGCGGCGTTCCGGTGCCGACGATCAAGTACTACCTGCGCGAGGGACTGCTGCCCGCCGGTGTGCTGACCAGCCCGAACCAGGCCCACTACGACGACGAGCACCTGCGCAGACTCCGGCTGGTGCGTGCCCTCGCGGACGTCGGCGGCCTCTCCATCGCGTCGGTGCGCGAGGTCCTCGCCGCCATCGACACCCGCGACGAGTCGCTGCACAACAAGCTCGGCGCCGTGCAGGAGGCCATCAGTCAGCCGAGCGCGGTGGAGCTCGACCCGCTCGCGATCGAGGACGTCCAGGGCTTCTTCGCGCGGCAGGGCGAGACGGAGTGCGCCGACGTCACCGAGTCCAACGTGACCCACATGCTTGCGGCCGCCCTGTCCGTCGCCCGCTCGGTCGGGCACGACCAGTTCCGCGACCTGCTCGACCCCTACCTGGAGGGGTTGAAGATCATCGCGCAGGCCGACCTCGACTACATCGCACGGCAGAGCACGCGCGACGACATCATCGAGGCGATGGTCGTCGGCACCCTCATCGGCGACACGGTTCTCAAGGCGGTCCGGAGGCTCGCGCATGCCCAGGTGTCGCGCGACGTGATCGGCGACGGACCCGTCGGTCCAGCGTCCTGAACTGATATATCGACCGATATATCAGTTCCGCGCCGCCTCCACCTGCGCCTTAGCAATGACTCTTTGGACTTCGTCCGCAAAAGACTCGTTGCAAAGGGCTGGAGGGAAAGTGGTCGCGGGGTGAAAGAGCGGGCGTCCTGCCGGACATGACCCGGGGTGGAGCAGGTGGACGTGGAACCGCGCCAGACGGGCTTCGAGGCCGTCGCGCAGGAGCTGATCGAGCCGCTGCGCCGGTACCTGGCGCGGCGGACCGATGCCGCGACCGCGGACGACGTGCTGTCGGAGACGTTGCTGGTGGCCTGGCGGCGCCGGGACGAGATGCCGGCCGAACCGCTGGCGTGGGCGTACGCCGTCGCGCGCAACTGTCTCGCCAACGCGGACCGCACGCGGCGCAGACAGGACCGGCTGCTCGTGCGGATCTGGCAGCTCGCCAGACCGCCGGAGCACGCGCCGGCCAGGGACGACCCGGATCCGGGACTGGCCAGGGCGCTTGCGCGGTTGTCGGCCGCGGACGCCGAGCTGATGCGGCTCTGGGCGTGGGAGGAGCTCGGGCCCGCCGAGATCGCGCAGGTCGTCGGGATGAGCGCCAACGCGGTCAGCATCCGCCTGCACCGGGCACGCCGGAAGTTGAAGTCCCTGCTGGACGAGCAGGCGGAAGGAGAGCGGCCATGACGGACGACGACCTGCGCGACCGGATGCGCCGCGCCGACCCGGCGGCCTCGCTGCGCCCGATGCCCGAGGACGAGGCGCGGCGGCTGGTGGCCGGGGCCGCGCTCGAGGTTCCCGTCGCACCGCGGTTCTCCTCGCGAAGGCTGCCGGTGCTCGTCGGAGCCGCGGCCGTGATCGCGGTGGTCGCCGGCGTGCTCGTGGCGAGCGGCGGTGGGTCAGGACAGGCACCGGGCCCGGACGTCGCGTTGCCGACCTCGACCGAGCCGGGTCTGGAGAACGGTTCGGGACTGCCCGACAACAGCGGCGGACGGCCGACGACCAGCGGTCAGCCGCGGCCCGGCACCAGCACGTCGCAGGTGCCGCCGCCGGCCCCCACGTCGTCGGAGGGCCGCAAGACCACGGTCGCCGTGCTCACGGAAGCGCCGGTGGATCCGGAGGTCCGGTGCCGCAAGCCGGAGGCGGCGGTCCTCCAGGAACGCGCGCAGATGGCGTTCGAGGCCACCGTCCTGCGGATCGAGGGCAACGTCGTGACGTTGCAGGTTCATCGGGCCTGGACCGGTGAGGCCGACCTCGTCGAGGTGCGGAACACGACCAACTCGCCGGTGCTGGCCGGGTTCGAGCCCGAGATCGGCCGGAGGTACCTCGTCGCGGCGAGCGACCTTCAGGTGATGGGCTGCGGCTACAGCGGACTCGACGAGCCCGACCTGCGCGCGGTCTACGACGATGCGTTCCCGAAGCGCTGAACGAAGACGGCGATGCGCCCGGCGTGGGCGCATCGCCGTTCCGCGTTACCTCGTCAGGTAGGCGTTGATCACGGTCTGGGTGACCGAGTCACCGCCCTTGCCCACGGCCGTGGCCCGCAGCGAGACGCTGCCGCCCTTGGCCGGGTTGAGCACGAACAGCGAGCCGCCGACGACCAGCGTCCGCTGCCAGGTGGCGCCCTTGTCGTAGGACACCTGCGCGGTCAGCGACTTCGTCTTGCCCTGCACCGTCAGCGGGATCCGCTGGAACCGGTGCGCGGGCAGGGTTCCGTCGAGGCCGAGCTCCGGCGTGAAGCGGACCATCGACAACGGCACCTGCGAGACGGCCGGGGTCGTGGCCGAGTCGAAGCCCCACGTCGTCGTGACCGAGGTGCTGATCGCCGCGACGCCCGAACGGTTCGCCGTGGTGGTCAGCTCGAAGCGGCCGCGAGCCGGCGGCAGCGAGAAGAACGTCTCCAGGTCGAGCGGCCGGTCGGTCGAGTCGATCACCTTGCCGCCGAGCTTCAGCGCCGTCGACCCCGACTCGACGACCGACCCGCCGGAGCGGCCCTGTCCGTCGGTGAAGAACGGCAGGCTGCCGAAGAGG
The DNA here is from genome assembly GCF_900115955.1 of Lentzea waywayandensis. Classification (GTDB taxonomy): domain Bacteria; phylum Actinomycetota; class Actinomycetes; order Mycobacteriales; family Pseudonocardiaceae; genus Lentzea; species Lentzea waywayandensis. Next base: position 193,251 of record NZ_FOYL01000015.1, on the reverse strand, counting down.
ATGTCCCCGTCGCGGTAGAGGCCGACGCGGCGTTCGTTCGTCAGCGCCGGTCCGAAGACGCCGGTGTTGAACGTCTTCTTGTAGGTGCGGCCCGGCTTGAACTGCTCGTCCTCGGCGTTCCAGTACGCCTCGGTGCCGTCGGCGTTGTCCTGCTCGAACCGGAAACCCCAGGTGTGCGCGGGGGAGTAGAGGTACATCTTCCTGGTGTGCGGCAGGGCGTACCCGAACGAGACGCCGAACAGCGGGCTGTCACCGAGGGCGGCGCTGGCGAACAGGTAACCCGTGCGGCCCTCGGCGGTGGCGCCCGCCGAGGCCTCGACGGTCACGAGGTCCTTGGACTTCAGCCGCTTGTCGTAGCCGGTCCAGAACTTCGTGAGCGTCGTGGACTGGTCGGCGAGGTGGAACTCCTCGCGGTCGGCGCCGGTGTAGGAGGCGACGACCAGCTCGTTCATCTCGCCGGGCTTGCCCTCCGGACCGACGTGCGCCGTGTTGAGGACGCTGAGCGGCAGGCCCAGCAGGCCGAAGCCGTACTCCATCGACGGCATCTTGTGGCCGACCCTGATGTACGAGTGGCGCTCCGCCGCGGTGCCCGGCCACGCGATGTCGACGGGCTTGGCCTGGCGGGCGTCGAGCGTGACGGTCGTGTCCGCCCCGACCTCGATGTTCGTGCCGTTGAACCAGTTGTACTCGGCGTTCGGCTGCTCCGGCGAGACCCACTGGCGACCTGTCAGCAGGTAACGGCCCTTCGGCACGCGCAGGGACTCGAGTCCGGTGCCGAGACCGACGTAGTCGCCCTGCGCGTCCCCGGTGACGCCCTGCAACTCCGCGCGCCAGTCCGCAGCGGGCTTGCCGTCGCTGCCGATCGCCTTGACCGTGACGGTGTAGCGCTCGGGTTCGCGCGTCACGGCCGCAGGAGTCACCACGGACTGGCCGCCGCCGCTCGCGTTGATGTACGCGCTGAACGTGCCGGACGCATCTCCACCGATCTTGGTGTCAGCGGTCAGCGTGGTGGTGGCCGTGCCGTGTGCGGGCACGGTCACGGTGGTGTCCTTGAGCGTGAAGAAGCCCTGCGGCGCGGCCGTGTCGACCTTGAGAGTGAGGGTGACCGGCTGGTCGCCTTCGTTGCGGTAGGCGACATCTCGCGTCATCGGGACGTCGTCGTGGTGCGGCCACAACGCCGTGCCGAAGGAGACCAACCCGGACGAGACGGTCTGCTTGATCGCCTTGGCGACGTCCGTGCGACCGGCGCCCTGCTCGAACGGGTTGTGCGCGCCCGGCTTCGCCGACGCCATCAGCGCCGCCTTGATCTGGTCGCCGCGCCAGTCGGGGTGCACCTGGGCCAGGATCGCCGCCGCGCCCGCGACGTGCGGGGTGGCCATCGACGTGCCGCTCAGCGAGATGTACCCCTCGGCGGGCTTCGGCATGGTCTCGCCGAGCCTGCCCGCGGCCGCGGCACCGATGCCCACACCGGGCGCGGTGATGTCCGGCTTGATCGCGCCGTCACCCTCGCGCGGACCGGTGCTGGAGAAGCTCGCGAGCTTGTCGTCGCGGTCCACGGCACCGACGGTGAGCGCGGCGTCCGCGCTGCCGGGGGACCCGACGGAGTTCGGCCCGTAGTTGCCCGACGCGATGACGAACAGCGTGCCGGTCTCCTGCGAGAGCCTGTTGATCAGGATCTCCATCGGGTCCAGCAACGGGCCGTCCTCGCCGCCGAGGCTCATGTTGACGACGTCCGCCTGCTGCTCGACGGCCCATTCGATGCCGGCGAGGATCCCGGACTCGTAGCCGGACCCGTCGTCGCCGAGCACCTTGCCGTCGAGGATGCGCGCGCCGGGCGCCACACCCTTGAACTTCCCGCCCGACTTCGCCCCGGTACCGGCCGCGATCGACGCGACGTGCGTGCCGTGGCCGACGCGGTCCTGGTTGTCGGGGGAGTCGGTGAAGTTCTTCTCCGCGACCTCCTGCGTGGCGAGGTCCGGATGCGTGTTGTCGACGCCGGTGTCCAGCACGGCGATCTTCACGCCCTTGCCGTCGAACCCGGCCTGCCACGCCTGCGGAGCCCCGATCTGGGCGGTGCTGCGGTCGAGCGCGGCCGTGCGCACCGCGTCCAGCCAGATCGTGGGCTTCTGTGCTTGACGAGCGTTGGCGAGCGACTTCCACACGTCCGGCGCGGTCTCGGCGGTCACCGTGACGGCGTCCACGCCGATGCGGCTGAACGAGCGGGCGCTCTGCAGCCCAGACCCCGCCGACACGAGCACGCCCAGACCCTTGCGCTTGGTGTACTCGGGCCTGCTCAGCAGCGCGAGGTCGAACAGGCGCCGGTCCAGCCGGCCCTCGGTGATCATCGGCTCCACGTCGGCGGGCACGGCGTAGAGGTGCGTGCCGTCCTCTCTCGTGGACACCATGATGTGCTCACGACCAGGCGCGGCCTTGAACTGCTGCGGCTTGCCCTTGTCGTCGGTCAGCACCTGGTCACCCGTGATGAGGGTGATCCACTGCTGCCGCTCCGACGCCGGCTTGCTCGTACCTGCCTTGGCCAGGACAGCCGTGATGTCGGCCGTGGTCGCGGAGGCGGGGGTGGCGCCGCTCAGAACCGTGGTCAGCACGAGGCCGGCCACGGCGAGGGGGAGATGAGGTTTCAACGGAGGCCTCTCCTAGGGACGGACAACTCCTCGGCGGCATATGTCCGTCACTCGGCCCCGATATTTCGCAACGGCAACTGTCAACGCCGACCTGAGCTCATCGCTGTCCGTCGCGCGGCTCTACTTCACGTTGTCCGGCAGTCGGCTCGTCCGCGGACGAGTCAGCGCGAGGGCAGTCGAAGGAGCCAGCGGACCTCGCCGTCGTGGACCTCGCCGGTGGCGGTGAGACCGGCGGAGGCGGCGACGGCGGCGGAGGCGTGGTGGTCGGGATGAACGTGCGCGATCACGGTGTGGACGGGCTGGGTGCGGAGCCAGGTGACGAGGCCCTGGGTCGCCTCGCGGGCGATGCCGCGGCCCTGCCACGAGGTGCCGACGACCCACGCGATCTCGGCGGTGTGGTCGGCGTCGGTGATCGTCGCCTGGACGGTGCCCGCCAAGCGGTCTTCGTCGCGTAGCCGGATCACCCAGTTCAGCCATCGCACGGCCGGGTCGGGGGAGCCTGCGGCCAGGCGTTCGTAGCGGGCGAGGAGTGCTTCCGGGGAGAGCGGGGTGCCGCCGATGAACGTGTGCAAGGCCGGGTCCGAGAGCACCTCGGCCATCTCCGCGGCGTGCTCGGGTCGCAGCGGGAGCAGGTCGAGGCGGGTGGTGCTGATCATCGCTGACTGCCCCTTGCAATGGGTCATTTGCGGTCGAAGTCCAAAGAGTCATTGCTAAGCGGCAGGTCAGGAGGCTGCGGCTGAGCCGATATATCAGTTTGGGCGGTGGTGGCGGTGCAGGAAGGCGGCGACGAGGTCGTCGGTGAACGTGCGGGGGACGGGTGAGCCGGTGACCAGGACGCGGTAGTAGATGGGGCCTACCAGGTGGTCCAGGGCCGCGTCGACGTCGAGGTCGGCGGGGAGGTCGCCGCGTTCGATCGCGCGGTGCAGAGGGAGGCGGTCGCGGTCGCGCTGGTGGCTCAGGTGGTCGTCGCGGAGCCTGGTCGCCAGGTGCGGGTCGTGCTGGGCCTGGCCCGTCAGGGCGCGGAACACGGCGCCGGGGTCGGAGTCGGTGAGGAACTCGGCCAGGTTCGCCAGGTGGGTGCGCAGGTCGGTTCCCAGGTCGCCGTGGTCCTGCGGGGTGAGGTGTTCGGCCATGTCCTCGGTGAAGGCTTCCAGCAGCACGTCGACCTTGGACGGCCACCAGCGGTAGATCGTCTGTTTCGCGACGCCGGCGCGGGCGGCTATGCCCTCGATGGTCACGCCGGCGAAACCGCGTTCGGCCAGCAGGTCGTCGGCCGCCTCCAGCACTGCCTGCCGTGCTTCCTCGCTGCGTCCGTGCCGGTTTCCGCGATGCGCGGTGCTGCTGCTCCCCATCGGCCACCTCCAGGAGCCGTACCTTAGTCAGGGCTAGCCTAGACGCAACGTTGCGTCTACTCTCGCTGGCATGACCATCACATTGCACGAGCCTCGGGTTCGTTCGGTCCTCGACCGGCTCTTCGGCGCTGCCGCGTCCGACGACGACCACTTCGACGCGCCGTCGTGGGGTGACCTGCGGTCGGCGAGCGCGCAGGAACGCGCTGACGCACTGGCCGGTGTGTACATGCCGATCTCCGCCCGTGGGGGAGATCTCCTCTACGGGCTGGTGCGGGCCAGCCGGCCGGACACCGTCGTCGAGTTCGGCACGTCGTTCGGCATCTCGACGCTCTACCTGGCGGCCGCGGTCGCCGACAACGGCAAGGGGCACGTGTACGGGACCGAGATGTCGGAGGCGAAGGTCGCCACCGCGCGGAAGAACCTCGACGAGGCCGGTCTCGGGAGTGTCGCGACGATCCTGCCGGGCGATGCCCGCCGCACGCTGGCCGACCTCAAGGGGCCGATCGGGCTGGTGCTGCTCGACGGCTGGAAGGAGCTGTGCCTGCCGGTGTTGCGTGACCTGGAACCCCGGCTCGCGCCGGGAGCGCTCGTCGTCGCCGACGACATCGACCAGGAGTTGATGGCCGACTACCTCGCCTACGTGCGGGAACCCGCCAACGGGTACGTCAGCGTCGCGTTCCCGGTCGAGGACGGCATGGAGATCAGCTGTCGTGCGTGAGCGGATCACGCACGACAGCTGATATATCGGATATCAGTTGGCGGGTCCGGAAGGAGAAGCAGGCCCAGAAGGGGGCGCGGGCGGAGGTGCCGTCGCCGCCAGGGCCTTGGTGAGGGCTTCCAGCGTGAGGTCGATCTGCCACGACCGCGCCCCTCCGTCGCGCAGCACGGTGGCCACGGATTCGGGGGAGAGGTCGGCCGGCGGTTGCCAGCAGGTGCGGCGCACCAGATCGGGCAGCAGCAGGTTCTCGACCGGGAGGGTGTTGGCCTCGGCGATGGTCGCCAGTGCCGCACGGGTCGCGGCCAGGCGGGCCGCGGCGTCCGGGTCCTTGTCCGCCCAGCGGTTGGGCGGGGGTGGGCCGTCGTGCTGGCCCGCGGGTTCCGGGAGCTCCGACTTGGCCAACGCGCCCGCCTTGCGCAGGGCGTTCATCCAGACACCGGACATGCGGCGCTGGGACCGGCCGCGGAAGACCGGCAGAGCGAGCAGCTCGGCCTCGTTGGCGGGGTTGCGGGCGGCCGCCTCCATGAGGGCGGAGTCCGGGAGGACTCGGCCCGGGGCGATGTCGCGATCGCGGGCCACGGCGTCGCGGGCTTCCCACAGCGCACGCACGAGGGCCAGTTGCCTCTGGTTGCGCACGCGGTGGATACCGGACGTGCGCCGCCAGGGGTCGGTACGGGGACGCGGCAATGGCGCCGTCCGCACCGCCTCGAACTCCTCGAGCGCCCAGGCGAGTTTGCCCTGGCGCTCCAGCTCGGTTTCGAGAACGTCGCGCAGCTGCACGAGCAGCTCCACGTCGAGAGCGGCGTACGTCAGCCAGTCGGCAGGAAGGGGCCGGCGCGACCAGTCGGCCGCGCCGTGCCCCTTCTCGAGCCTAAAACCGAGTAGCCGTTCCACCAGCGTGCCCAGTGCGACACGATCGAACCCAGCCAGCCTGCCCGCCAGCTCGGTGTCGAACAGCACGCCGGGTCGCAGCCCGAGTTCGGCGAGGCACGGCAGGTCCTGAGACGCCGCGTGCAACACCCACTCAGTGCCATCCAGCGCCTGCACCAGTGGATCGAGCCGTCCGCCTAGGGCGATCGGATCGACCAACCATGTGCCGGCGCCTTCCCGGCGCAGTTGCACCAGATAGGCACGCTGTGAGTAGCGGTAGCCCGAGGCTCGCTCGGTGTCCACCGCGACCGGGCCCTTCGCCCCGGCGAGCGCGTCAGCGGCTCGCCGGAGCGCAGCTTGATCGGCGACCACGGGCGGGACCCCATCAGCAGGTTCCGTCAGCGGTACCGGATCTGGTCCGGTTGGTGCGGTTGGCTCGTCGGCGGGTACATCCACAGCGGATGACCCTACGACGATCGCACCACTCACAGGTGTTCTCGGCCGGTTCAGTGCTTCAAACCGGTATCTAACGGATCACGCCGGCACGCATGGCCAGCGCGACCATCTGAGCGCGATCTCCTGTGCCCAGCTTCCGGCCGATCCGCGACAGGTGAGACTTCACCGTCAACGCGGACAAGCTCAGAGCCTCGCCGATTTCCTTGTTGCTCTGGCCATCGGCGACCAGCTGGAGCACCTCGACCTCACGCGCGGAGAGTTCCCGCGGCGTGTTGTCCGTGCCCGGCACCCGAGTACCCGCTGCGAGTACTGGTGCCACGCTCGGATCTGCGTAAACGCCACCATCGAGAACCCTGCGCACCCCGTCGGTGACCACCATCGGAGAGGCGGACTTCAGGAGGTACGCCTGGGCGCCCGCCTGGAAGGCCGACCTGACCGCGTAGGGGTCGTCGGAGGATGCGAGGACCACGATGCGGGGCCAGCCCTGAGCACGGAGTTCCGTGACCAGGTCGATGCCGGTGCCATCCGGCAGGCCCAGATCGAGGATCGCGAGGTCGCAAGGACCGGTTGCAAGTGCCCGCGCCCGAGCCTCTGCCACCGATGCGGCCTCATGCACTGTCCCGGCTCCCATTTGGGTGAGCCGAGCTGATATCGCCTCCCTCAGCAGTGGGTGGTCGTCGACCACCAGCACTGAAAAAAGCTCTTCCCGCGGGTGCGGGACCATGTTCGCCGGCAACGAGCCGGCTGGCGTGGTACGAACGGCCTGACCTAAGCCGACGGCAGCCACGTCACTACCTCCCTGGAGTCGGTCGTGCCCCCCGACCGGCACCGGAGACTTTCGTCCAATCAGCCGCGCCACTGATCGACCGAAAGTGGTGTCGTCTGGGGCAGCGTAGCCGCCCATGCGGGTCTACGGGACGATCAATCGGGTATCTATCCCTATTGAGTTGTGACAGATGGCCCCATGTGTCACACGATTGGATGACAACTAGATAGGGGGTGTAACGCGAGCCCCTCTCAGAACGACATCTTGGAGTTGGTTGTGCCTAGCAGTTCTGGACTCGAACGAGCGCGGGCGTTGCTGCAGCGTGCGCCCCTCGTCGACGGCCACAACGACCTGCCGTGGGCTCTGCGCGAGTTCGGCGACGGAACGGGCGAAGACGTCTACACGACCGCCGCGAAGATCGATCTCACGGAACGTCATCCCAGCCTGCACACGGACATCGTGAAAATGCGCGAGGGCGGCTTGGGGATGCAGTTCTGGTCCGTCTGGATTCCCGGAAGACTGGCGGGTGACGGAGCGGTGACCGCCGTGCTGGAGCAGGTCGAACTGGTCTACGAGCTGGCCGGGCGGTACTCCGATCACCTGGGCCTCGCGACCACCGCCGCCGAAGCTGAAAAAGTTTTCGCCTCCGGGCGTGTCGCCTCCCTCATCGGGGCCGAGGGCGGACATTCCATCAACTCTTCACTCGGGGTTCTGCGCGCGCTGCGCCGCCTGGGCGTCCGGTACATGACACTGACGCACAACGACAACACCCCGTGGGCCGACAGTGCCACTGACCAGCCAGAACACGGCGGGCTGACGGAGTTCGGCCGCGACGTCGTGCGCGAGATGAACCGGATCGGCATGCTCGTCGACCTGAGCCACGTCGCGCCCAGCACGATGCACGCCGCGCTCGAGACGAGCGTCAAGCCCGTCATCTTCAGCCACTCGTCGTGCCGCCGGGTCGCGGACCACCCGCGCAACATTCCGGACGACGTGTTGATCAAACTGAAGGCGAACGGCGGTGTGGCCATGATCACATTCGTGCCGGACTTCGTCTCACCTCGTGTCGCTGAATGGGACGCAGCCCTTCGTGCGGCCATGACGGCCGCCGGCGCGAACCACGCCGACATGGGGGAACGCAAGGCGTTCGGCGAGAAGTGGGTCGTCGAGCACCCGAAGCCGGTCGCCACGCTCGACGACGTCGTCCTGCACCTCGAGCACGCCCGTGAGGTCGTCGGCGTCGACCACCTCGGACTGGGCGGCGACTACGACGGCGTCCAGGCACTGCCGCAGGGCCTCGAGGACGTCTCCACCTACCCGAACCTCTTCGGCGCGCTGCTCGACAAGGGCTGGTCCGAGGACGACTGCGCCAAGCTCGCCGGCGCGAACGTGCTTCGAGTCCTGCGGGACGCGGACGCCTAGGGCTGGCGCTGGCCGAAGAGAGTGACGCCGACCGGCGGCAGCCCCACGGCTGTCGCCATCAGCTCGTAGAACGCGGTGCCGTGCTCGGCGAGTTCTCCGTCGAGCGCGGTCCACGACGCGCGCAGCTCCAGATCATCGGTGCGCGCGGGGCCGGCGATGTCGCCGAACCGGGCCGACGACGTCTGCGTCACGGTCCCGCCCAGAGCGGTGAACCCGGCCCCGGACTGCTCCAGCGCCTCGGTCAGCCACGACCAGCCGACCTCGGGCAGCAGGGGATCGGACGCGAGCTCGTGGTCCAGCTCGACGCGCACGTACGCCACGACGCGCAGGACACCGCCCCACGCCTCGTCGCCGTCCGGATCGTGCAGCAGCACGAGCCTTCCGGTCGACAGTTCGTCCGACGGGCCGGTGACCTCAGCCGTCAGCGCGTACGCCCACGGAGCGAGCCGCTGCGGTGGGCGAACTTCGGTGAGTTCGATCTCGGGCCTGTGGCGAACCGACTTGAGCGTCCCCACCGCCCGGCGGAAGATTTCCGGCTCGGTCACACAACTGACTGTATGCCTCGCAATCCGGCCGAGTGACGGCGGCACGCCGGGACGTGGGACCATGAAAGAGATATGACTTCCACGGCACCCCTCCTCGTGGCCGCTCATGGCGGCACCCCGTCGCACACCCCTGTCTGGTTCATGAGGCAGGCGGGACGGTCGCTGCCCGAGTACCGGGCACTCCGCCAGGGCACCGCGATGCTCGACGCCTGCATGGACCCGGAGATGGTCTGCGAGATCACCATGCAGCCCGTCCGGCGGCACGGCGTCGACGGCGCGATCCTCTTCTCCGACATCGTGGTGCCGCTCAAGGCCGCCGGTGTCGACCTCGACATCGTCGCGGGCACCGGTCCCGTGGTCGCGAACCCGGTCCGGACGCTCGAGGACGTGAAGGCTCTTCCTGAGCTGCACGCCGAGCAGGTCCAGCCGGTCGCGGACGCGATCGGGTTGCTGCTCAAGGAACTCCCGCAGGACGTCGCGCTGATCGGGTTCGCGGGGGCGCCGTTCACGCTGGCCTCCTACCTCGTCGAGGGCGGGCCGAGCAAGAACCACGAGCGCACCAAGGCGCTCATGCACGGCAACCCCGAGTTGTGGCACGCGCTGCTGGCCAAGATCGCGGACGTCACGACGGCGTTCCTGCACGCGCAGCTCGACGCCGGTGTCCAGGCGGTCCAGCTGTTCGACTCCTGGGCGGGCGCGCTGTCCGAGCGCGACTACCGCGAGTTCGTTCTGCCGCACTCGAAGCGCGTCCTGGAGACGATCACGACGGTGCCGCGCATCCACTTCGGCGTCGGCACCGGTGAGCTGCTGCCCGCGATGCGCGAGGCCGGCGCGGACGTCGTCGGCGTCGACTGGCGGATTCCCCTGGACGTCGCCGTGCAGCGACTCCAGCAGGCGAACCCCGAGCTCCCGAAGCCCGTCGTGCAGGGCAACCTCGACCCGGCGCTGTTCTTCGCGGGCTTCGAGGCCGTCGAAGGCGAGGTGCGCCGCATCCACGCCGAGGGCAAGGCCGCGGCGGGCCACATCTTCAACCTCGGCCACGGCGTGCTGCCCGACACCGATCCGGAGATCATCACCCGGACCGTCGAACTGATCCACAGCTTGTAATGCACGGTAGAGCGCCGCACGTCGCCGTCGTCGGGGGAGGCATCTCCGGCCTGGCCGCCGCGCACCGGTTGCGGATGCTGCTCGGCCCGCAGGCCAGGATCACGGTGATCGAGCAGTCCGACCGGCTCGGCGGCAAGCTGCGCACGACCGAGCTCGCCGGTGTGCGGTTCGACGTGGGCGCGGAGGCGTTCCTGCACCGCAAACCCGAGGCGCAGGAGCTGATCAACGAGGTCGGGCTGGCCGATCACGTCGTGCATCCGACGGCCGCGAAGGCGAGCGTCCACGCGGCCGGGCGCACGCACCAGCTGCCGGCGCACACGTTCATGGGCGTTCCGGCCAGCGTCGAGACCGTGCGGCACATGCTGTCGTCCGAGGGCGCGCTGCGGGTCGAGATGGAACCGACGCTGCCGCCGATCGAGCTCAGGGGCGGCGACGTCGCCGTCGGCACGCTGATGAAGGAACGGTTCGGCCCCGAGGTCGCCGACCGCCTGGTCAGCCCGCTGCTGGGCGGCGTCTACGCGGGCCGCGCGGACGAGCTCGGCCTGCGCGCCACGATGCCGCAGATCGCGACGCTGCTGGACAAGGGCGTCGGTTCGCTGCTCGCGGCCGCCGCGATGATGATGCCCGCGCCACCGCAGGCCCGCTCCGCACGGCCGCCGGTGTTCGCGTCGCTGAGCAACGGCGTCTCGTCGCTCGTCGACCGGCTCGCCGAGGTCGCGAGGCCCGAGATCAGGCTCGGACTGCCGGTCCGGGTGCTGTCGTGGCTCGGCGCCGGCTGGCGGCTGGAGATCGGTTCGGCCGCGACCCCGGAGTACCTGGAGTGCGACGGCGTCGTGCTCGCGGTCCCGGCCCCGTCCGCGCGCAGACTGCTGCACGAGATCGCGCCGCAGGTGTCCGCCGCGTACGGCAAGGTCGAGGTCGCCTCGATGGCCGTGGTCGCGCTGGCGCTGCCACCGGGCACCGCACTGCCGGACCGCTCCGGCGTGCTGATCGCGGAGGGGGAGCGGTACTCCGACCGCATCACCCCGTTCACCGCCAAGGCGTTCACGTTCTCCAGCCGCAAGTGGGCGCACTACGGCGAACCGGTCATCCTGCGCGGCTCGGTCGGGCGGCACGGCGAGACGGCGCTCCTTCAGCGCAGCGACGCCGACCTCGTCAAGGCCGTGCGCAACGACCTGTACGAGCTGACGGGCATCAAGGCCGCTCCGATCGACTACGTGGTCCAGCGCTGGGGTGGGGGGCTGCCGCAGTACGGCGTCGGTCACGTCGACCTGGTGGACACCATCGAACGCGGCATCGCCGACGTGCCGGGCCTCGCCGTCGCGGGCGCCACCCTGCACGGGGTGGGTGTGCCGGCCTGCATCGCGACCGCCGACGCGGCCGCCGCCCGTGTCGCAGCACACCTGCTGGGCCGCGTTCGGCGCTGAGTGGCCCGTGCCAAGATGGACCTATGGCGCGCCTGAACTACAACGAGCTCAACGACACCATCCGCTACACGATGTGGTCGGTGTTCCGGGTCGAACCCGGCAAGCTTCCGGACGACCGTTCGGCTGCTGCCGCCGAGACCCAGAACTACCTGGACGCGTTGGAGGGCAAGGGCGTCGTCGTGCGCGGCGTCTACGACGTGGCCGGTCTGCGCGCCGACGCGGACTTCATGATCTGGTGGCACGCTGAGGAGATCGAGCAGGTGCAGGCCGCCTACACCGGCTTCCGCCGCACCCCGCTCGGCAAGGTCTCCACGCCGGTCTGGTCGCAGGTCGCCCTGCACCGCCCGGCCGAGTTCAACCGCAGCCACATCCCCGCGTTCCTCGCGGGTGAAGAGGCGCGCAAGTACATCTGCGTCTACCCGTTCGTGCGGTCCTACGAGTGGTACCTGCTGCCGGAGGAGGACCGCCGCAAGATGCTGGCGGACCACGGCAAGGAAGCCCGCGACTACCCGGACGTGCGCGCGAACACCGTCGCGTCGTTCGCCCTGGGCGACTACGAGTGGCTGCTCGCGTTCGAGGCCGACGAGCTGCACCGCATCGTCGACCTCATGCGGCACCTGCGCGGCACCGAGGCGCGGCTGCACGTGCGAGAGGAAATCCCCTTCTACACGGGCACCCGCGTCCCGGCGGCCGAGCTCGTCCTCAACCTGCCCTAGAAATCAGGCGCCGACCTTGTAGGCGCGGATCACCGTCAGTTCGACGGTTCCACCCTTGGCGTCCGTCGCAGTGGCCTTCAGCGAAGTCCACTGCGCGTTCGCCGGGTTGTAGACCAACGCGCTGTTGCCGACCACGCCCGCACGGCGCCACGACTTGCCGTCGTCGTGCGAGTACTCGACTCCGGTGATGCGCACCTTGCCCGCGTCGCCCTGTGTCTGGGTGAGCAGTCCGATGCGCTGCAACGTGCCCGCGGGCACCGCGCCGTTGTCGTCGAGCTTCGGTTCGAAGCGCACCACCGACAACGGCGGAGCGTCGATCTTGCCCTCGGTGCCCTTCGACTTGAAGGTCCACACGGCGGACACCCTGGTGCTGAACTCGAACTGCGAGCTCCGGTCGAGGCTCATCTCGGCGCGGAAGTCGGCCTGCGGCAGCGGCACGTTCGAGAACGACCCGCCCGGCGTGGTGGTCTCGCCGATCAGCACACCGTTGCGGTACAACGCGGTCCTGGCGCTGTCCACAGTGGACCTTCCGTCGCCGTGGTTGGCGTCGCTCACCAGCGGGACGCTGACGTAGAGCTGCGTGCCGTACCGCTCGACGAACCCGTACTCCGACTCGGGCAGACCCGGTGAGAACACCGGCCGGACTTCTCGTTCCCGGTAGGTCTTGCCCGCCTGGTACTTGCGGAGCCCGGAGGTGATGCGTTCCTGCGCGCCGTTGGCGTGCCGCGTCATGATCGCGGACTGCCAGCGCAGACCCTCGGGCGTCACGTAGTCGACCGCGGTCGCGCCGACGGCCACCGGGTAGAGCGCGGTGCCGCCGCTCAAACCCTGCGGTGACAACGGAAGCTCGCCCTTCGACGCCTGGCTGTCCGGCTTCTGGCCACCGATCGTGGACTCGACCCTGGCCAGTTCCTTCTTGGCGGGCGCCTTGGTCAGGCCGACGGGAAGTCCGCCGGCGAAGGGGTAGGCGAGCCGGTAGAACGTGTGCGGGTCGGCCGCGGCGTTCGTCTGCAGCATCGCGAGCGACGACAACTCGTCCGGCGGGAGCTGGGCGCCGCCCTGGGCGATCGCGACGCCGTCGAAGCCGCCGAACATGACCGAGGTGGACCGGAGGCGCGGTTCGCCGCCCACCGAGCGTTTGACGGCGATCAGCCCGATCGCGAAGTCGCCGACCGGTTCCGGCGCCTTCACCGACACCGGCTGCGCCAGGCGGGCGTCCTGCTTGATCGTCTGATCGCTGGTCAGCTTCACGGTGGGCTGGTAGAGCATGTCCATGCCCTGTGGGCCGTTCCCCAGGGTCGTGTCGAGGAAGTACGTGCCCTTGGGCAGGCGGATCTTCTGGTCGCCCGCGCCGAACACCGCCTTGAACGTGTCGTTGTCCAGGCCGGCGATGAACGTGAACGAGTCCGCCGGGTCCCCTCCGTCACGGCCGATCATGTCGATCGAGAGGGTGTAGCTCTCGACCTCGCGGTCGATGCCGACGAGCGTGCGGACGGTGTGCGGACCGGACGTGGCAACGATCTCGCCCGAGTACGCGGCGTCCTTGGTGCCGACGCGGCTGTCACCGGTGACGGTGACCGACGCGGTGCCCTTGGCCGGCACGGTCAGCTTCGAGGCGCCCAGCGTGAACATGCCCGCCGGAGCGCTGCCCTTGAACGCGAGGTCGAGCGTGATCGCCGCGTCCGTCGGGTTGGAGTAGGTGATCGGCTTGGTCACCGGCTTGTCGTCGGCGTGCGGCCACTCGTGCAGGCCGAGGTTGACGGCCACGACGTCGGCGGTCAGCACCTGGCCGATCGCCTTGGCCACGTCGATGCGTCCGGCGCCCTGGTCGAACGCGCTGACGCCCTCGGTGGGCTTGGCCGTGGTCGCGAGCACCGACTTGAGCTGCGCGGGCGTCCACTCCGGGTGTTGCTGGCGCAGCAGTGCTGCGGCGCCGGCGACGTGCGGAGTCGCCATCGACGTGCCGCTGCCGGCCAAGTGGTCGCTGGTGCCGGCCTTGGCGGCGACGATGTCGACGCCCGGTGCGGTCACCTCGGGCTTGAGCCCGCTGTCTCCCACGCGAGGGCCTTTGCTGGAGAACGGGGCGAGCTTGTCGTCGCGGTCGACGGCACCGACCGACAGCGCGGCCTCTGCCGTGCTGGGGGAGCTCACCGAACCGGTCGAACCCGAGTTGCCCGCCGCGATGACGAACAACGTGCCGTACTGGGCCGTCAGGTCGTTGACGGCCTGCTCCAGCGGGTCGACCTCGGGGGTGTCGCCACCGCCGAGGCTCATGTTGACGACCTGGGCGCCCTGCTCCGCCGCCCAGCGCATGCCGTCGAGGATCCAGGACTCCTGGCAGCCGAACTCGACGCAGACCTTCGCGTCGATGAGCTGCGCGCCCGGTGCGACACCGCCGTACTTCGAGTCGTGGCTCGCGACGGTCGAGCCGACGTGCGTGCCGTGACCGACGTTGTCGGTGTTGTCGGGGTCGGTCGTGAAGTTCTTCTCCGCGATCTGCTGTCCCGCGAGGTCGGGGTGCTTCTCGTCGACACCCGTGTCGACGATCGCGACCTTGATCCCCTTGCCGGTGATGCCCTTCTGGTGGGCGGCCGGCGCGCCGATCTGGGCGACGCTGCGGTCGAGGCTCGGCTTGCGGATGCCGTCGAGCCAGATCTTGTCACCGGTCGCGGCCTCCGTCCTGAGCGCCGCCCAGTCGCCCGACGACCTGGCCCCGACTCTGGCCCGGCCGTCCACGATCAACGGCATGCGGTCGCGGTAGCCGAACTCCAGCAACGTGGTGACGTCGAAGAGCCTGCTGTCGAGCCGGCCCGCCGCCAGGGGCTCGAAGGCGTCCTTCGGCACCACCATCGTGTGGCCGTCCGCCCTGCGGGCGGTCTTGAAGATCATGTTCTTGCGGCCTTCGCCCGGCTGGATCGCGACGACCTGCCCGTCCTGCCCCAGCAGGACCTTGTCACCCGTGACGAGGGTGACCTCGTCGGCGGCCTTCTGCGGGGTTGTTCCCGCCGGTGGAGCGGCCGTGGCCGCCGCGGCCGATGCCGCTGTCAGGGCGAGCGCTGTGACGGCGCTCAGCACTTTGGTTTTTCCGCGCATTCGAATCCCCTCATGGTTCGAATTTCTGCGCGCTGTGGTCCGCGCAGGCCGGAAGGCCTTCCGCGGCAAAGCGAAGGCAATGCGAAAAAGGTCCCCCGACCTTTTGAACGTATCGAGGTCACAACCCGGTAACACAGGGCCGAATGGGGGATTCTGGTCGTCGAACCGTTCGCCCGTCAGTTCGACTGCCAGAACTTCCAGCGAGCCTTGCGTTTTGCTGACAGTTCTCCGGAGGCACGGCACCATTCCGCGAACGCGGCGGCGTCCTCGCGTGCGCGTGAACCCGCACGACGTGGGTGTTCGACGGCGTAGGCGTCGAAGAGCGGCCGAAACCGGTCGCCGAGCTCGTCGGCGACGGCGGGTCCCAGCATCCGCACGATGCCGCGCCGTTTCGACAACAACGCGCGGCGTTCGACAGCCAGGCGTTGTTCGTCGAATCCCGCCGGTGCCGGTCCGTTCCCGAGCAATGCGTTTAGCAGCTCCGCCTGCCGGGTGGCAAGCCTTTCGCGTGCTGCCGAAACTTCATTCTCGTTCACGATTTCAGCCACGGTGTTTGTCCACGACGGCGCGGATCGCGGCCAGTTCGCTCGCGATTTCGGTGTCGGACGGATAGTTGTCGTCGCGTTCCAGCAGAACGCCGGGCGGGGCGACGCGCGAGCACAGTTCGTCCAGCACATCCAGGACTTCCGGCAGAACCGCGTGGGCGTGCGTGTCGTGGTAGATGTCGCCGTGCTGTTCGCCGCCGGCCACGTGCACGTAGGCCAGCCGCTCCAGCGGGATCTCGTCCAGGAACCGCTCCGGGTCCGTGCCGATGTTGCGGGCGTTCGCATAGAGGTTCGCGACGTCCACGAGCAGCCAGCAGTCCGTGCGCTCCACGAGCTCGGCGAGGAACTGGCCCTCGGACAGCTCACCGTCCGGCCACTCCAGCAGTGCGGCGACGTTCTCCAGCGCGAGCGGCACCGGCAGGTTCCGCTGGGCGAGCTTGACGTTCGCGACGAGCACGTCGAGCGCGTCCTTGGTGCGCGGCACCGGCATCAGGTGCCCGGAGTCGAGCCCGCCCGCCCGCACGAAGCACACGTGGTCGCTGACCATCGGCGCGCCGACCGCCTCGGCGACCGCGCCCAGGTGCTCGACCCGGTGCAGGTCGACCTCGTCCGCGCCGCCCAACGACAGCGACACGGCGTGGGGGAGCACCGGGACGCCGCGCTCCAGCAGCAGCGTCACCGACTCCGGCAGGTGTCCGATGTGGAGGTTCTCGGCGACGACCTCGACGAAGTCCACGCCGGGCAACCGTTCCACGGTCAGGTCGATCTCCGAGCGCCAGCCGATGCCGACACCCAGGTCCTTGATCCCCGCCATCAGTCGCCTCCTCCGCCGCCGCAGCTGCTGCCGCCACCGCAACTGCTGCTGCCCGACGAACAACTGCTGCCACTGCTACCACAACTGCTGCTGCCACACCCGCCGCCGCAGCTCGCATCGCTGGCGCCGCCGCCGCCGCGCCGAACGGGCTTCTTCCGCTTGCGAGGCAGCATCTTGACCACGCTCTGCGACAACCCGAAGAGATCGCCGACGTTCTGCTGGCGGTCGACCTTGCCTCGGAAACCCTCCAGCGCCACCGCGAGAACCCTGTCGCTCGCGGTCACGCCCTTCAACGCCGTTCGGCCTGACCTGGTGAGCGGTTTCGCGCCGAACGTCCAGTACGCGGCCCCCAGGAACCCCACCGCGCCCAAGAGGGTCCACGGCTTCAGAAAGGCGGTCAGACTCAGGACGACGCCGATCGCGAGGAAGACCCACCACGCCGCGAGCCGGGGACGGGGGTCGCGGGTCAGCCTCCGTGCGCGCAGCTGTTGGTGCAACGTCCGCATCTCCGTGCTCTTCGCGGCGTTGCGCACGACCGCGTCGAACCGGGCCGGCCTGCGCAGGTTGATGAGGATGAGAGTCTCGACCGCGGTCGAGACGCCCAGCTCGGTCTGGTGTACAGCCGACACGAGCCCGTCGCGGGACACCCGCACGAGGCCGGCGTCGAGCAGCCTGGCCAGCGCGGTCTCCGCCGCCCGGCCGGGCCCCGCCACCAGATAACCGATCTGTTCCGGGGGTACTCGCGTGCCCGTTGCCGCTGTAGGTGCCGCCACTAGTCTCCCCCTCCGCCGCCACCGCAGCCGCTTCCGCCGCCGCAGCTGGAACTGGAACCGGCGCAACCGGAACTGCCACAGCTCGACGACGAACCGCAGCCGCCACCGTTCCAGATGGACCTCCGCCTCGCCCTGGCAGGCCTGCGCGGGACCGTCCTCACCACACGACGCGGGAAGTCGAACAGCTCGCCGACGTCCTTCCCGCGAAACCTGCCGTCGAACCCGTACAGCGCCACCACGTGCACCCGGTCGCTCGCCTGCACCTGACTCAGGGCTTCTCTGCCCGCCTGGGTGATCGGGCCGCTGCCGTTCTGCCAGACGAAGAAACCCAGTGCGATCGCCGCGGCGACGAGGAACACGGGTGAGACGAACCCGAGCACCACCGCCACACCCGCGACCGCGAGGGAGAACCACCGGCCGTCGTGGCGGCGGTGGGGCACCCGCATGAGCTCGCGGCTGAGCAGCTGCCGGTACAGCTGCGCCACCTCCGTGCAGTTCCTGGTCGCCAGGACGATCGCGTCGAACTGGACGGGGTTCCGTGCGAAGCTCAGCATCCGCGCTTCGACCGATGTGGTGGCGCCCTCGCCGTCCTGGTGCACCGCGGAGACCAGCCCGTCACGTGAGACCCGCAGCAGGCCTTGGTCGATCAGCCGGGCCAGCACGGCTTCCGCGGCCCGGCCGGGACCGGCCGTCAGGAAACCGGCCTCCTCCGCGGACAGCCACGCTCCCTGCGTGTCTGTCTGTTTCGTCATTGATTCCCCCTCAACTGCTGGAACTGCTGCAGCTACTGCTACTACTGCTGCTGCAACTCGAGCTGCTGCTGCTACAGCTGCTGCTACTGCTGCTCGAACAACTGCTACTGGAACTACCGCAACTGCTCGAACTGTTGCAGCTGTTTCCAGAACAACTGGACGTGCCGCCGCAGCTGTGGTGGTTCCAGTCGTACGAACTACAACCGCTGGTGCCGACGTACGGAGTGGAGGACGTCGTGCGCTGCTTGCCCCGTCGCAGCCCGAACAACGCCACCGCGTCCGCGCTGCTGCGAGGGTTGCGAAGCGCGTACATCCACACGGTCTTGCCGTTCCTCGTGAGCCTGCCCGGGTTGCGCAGCAGGATCGCGAGGAACACCAGCAGTGCCGTCAGCAGGAACAGTCTCGTGTCGATCGCGAAGGCGACGAACACCGAGACGAACGCCAGCAGGAACAACACGACCCGCAACGCGATCTTGCCGCCGCGGGGCCTGCCGAACTGGCGGTGCACCATGCCGCGGGCGACGAGACTCTGGTGCAGCGCGCCCATCTCGTGACTCGCCCTCGCGACCTGCACGACCTGCTGGATCGGGCGAGCGGTGCCCTGGAGTCCCGCGAGGACGTACGCCTCCAGCGCGGTCCTGGCGCCGTAACCGTTCTGGTGGACGGCGGTCACGAGTCCCTCGCGGGAGATTCGCACAAGACCGCCGTCCAGCAGCCGGGCGAGAACGGCCTCGGCCGCCCTGCCCGGTCCCCCTGCCAGGAACCCGATCTCCTCCGCGGACCACGTGGTCTGGTGCGGTGCCGAAGACTTGGACATCAGCACTCCCCTCACTGGTGTCAGTGCATCTTCGACGTGAGATCTACCCCTGGGTTCCTGTTGTTACCTGAACAGGTCCGAACAACCGATCAGCCGCCGCCTCCGCCGCAGCCACCGCCCCCGCCGCCTCCACCACAGCTGCTTCCGCTTGAACACGAAGAAGAACTGGATGAACACGAGCTGTAGCTACTGCTGCTGTAGCTGCTGCCGGAGCCGGAGGAGGCGAGCAGCGAGGTGCGCACCGCAAGGTCCGGGTAGACGATGAGGCCGCCGAAGAGCACCGCGCCGGCCGCGCCCGCGTACATGACCTCGTCCACGCTTCCCGCCGCCCTGGTGCTCGTGGTGCGAGCGCCGTCGAGCACGCGGTTGCCCTTGCTGGTGCGGACGTGCTTGCCGCGCCGCGTGAGGAGAAGGATCAGCAGGCCCGTGATGACGAGCTGCAGCGTGAGCCAGCCGATGTTCGCGCCGATCGCGAGGCCGTTGACCCAGCGCGCGATCCCGATCGCGAGCAGTACCCACAACGCGATGGATCCCTTGCGCAGAGCGCTTTTCGCGACGCCCGGGTCGACGACCAGGCCCATGTCCTGGAGACGCTGCCCGATCGCCGTGACCACGCCGTCGCCGGCGACGGCGGGGATCATCAGGTTGACGGTGCGGTTGGTGTAGCGCTGGCTGTCGGTGATGACGGCGCGGTCCACCTGGTTCAGCGACTTCGTGGTGGACGTGACCTGAACGGTGCCACGCCGTGAAGTCCTGAGCTCACCCGAGGTGAGCAGTCGCGCGATGGCCGTCTCGACCACGCGTCTTGGACCGCCCGCAAGATATGCGAGCTCGTCCATGTCGAGGGAGCGCACGGGCTGAGTGCTGTGACCCGCCCGCACGCGTACCCGAACGACGATCGCGACCAGCACCGCGAGTGCCAGCCCGATCCAGTAGAGCTGAAGGAACTCCGGTCCGGACAATCCCCAAGGCCTCTGCATGCGACCCACCCCCTGACTGCCCCGAAAGTGCTTCGGTGGGTCAATGGTGTGGTCCGCGCCACAGCCTCACAAGGCTTGTTGACGAAGCCTTAGGGTTGCCGGCCTTCTGTCCCTGTTTCGCGCTTGCGGCTAGCTCGACGAGCCGCCATCGACTCCGCTGGAGCCTTCGCCGTCGGTGCCGCGCAGGACGATGCGGAAGATCATGGTGCCTCCCAGGTCTGTCCGGATCCTTGGTGACCGGACTGAGGCTCAGTCTCCTATTCGGACGGAACGAGTTTCAAGGAGACGGAGTTGATGCAGTAGCGCTGGTCCGTAGGGGTGGGATACCCCTCACCTTCGAAAACATGCCCGAGGTGGCTGTGGCACGTGGCGCAGAGCACCTCGACGCGCTTCATTCCGAGCGCGCGGTCCTCGCGCAGGATGACCGAGTCACCGGCCAGCGGCGAGAAGAACGACGGCCAGCCGCAGTGCGAGTCGAACTTGGTGTCGCTGCGGAAGAGTTCGGCTCCGCAGGCACGGCACTCGTAGAGGCCCTCGGTCTTGGTCTCGGTGTACTCGCCGGTCCACGGACGCTCGGTGCCGGCCTGGCGCAGCACCGCGAACTCGGCGGGGTTGAGCTGGGCGCGCCATTCCTCTTCGGAACGCACGACTTTGGGGGTGGCGCCGACAACAGGTTCCATGACTCTTTATAACTCCGGAGTGCCCTCGGGGCTTCCCGGCGAGGCTGTGGGCTGTGGCGCCGTAAGGCCCCGTTAAGGACTTGTTCTCGTTTGTGGCCAGAAGGTGTGCGACTCAGAAGATGATGGCGAGGATGTCGCCCAGTGCGAACCAGATGGTGAGGAGCACGCCCAGCAGGATGAGCCCCACGATGATGACCGCGACGAGCCGCTGGTGCCCGGTCGTGCGGTTCGCCGAGTCGGCGAAGTCCTGCACGCCGTCGAGGTAGCCCTCGACGGTGAAGCCGGGGCGTTGCCGCTTCATCTTGTCGAGATGGTCGGCGAACGCCTTCGTCTCGGGATCGTGTGGGTCGAGGCCGATCAGTTCCTCCTGGAACTTCTCGTTCTCGTCCTTCGAATCGCCCATAACCCCCAGCTTAGTGGCTGGGGGACGGGATTCCCGTGTGCTGGGTGTTCACCGCTGGAGTGACGGTCAACTCGCGAGTGCGAGCGACGGCCTGACGGCGCCGACCGTTCGGCCGTGTCCGAGAACCGGCACGGTGGCGAGGTCCTCGACCTTGCTCACGTCCACGCCGAGCCGCTTGAGCACCGCGACGATGACGACCGCACGGGCGCGCGACGAACCGTCGGCGATCTTCAGCGCCACCCCCTCGCCGGTGGGCAGGCCGACCGCGTAGACGCCCTCGGCGCCGTCCTTGGCGATGAGGCCGGGCAGGGCGTCCATGAGGACGGTGACGTCGCGGCCGGTGCCACCGACCCACTGCGGGTAGGTGTTCATGGCCGTGGCGACGCGGTGTTCGAGGGTGCCGGGGGCCGCGGCGGCGAGACGGCCGAACGCGCGGGCGAGGCCGGTGAGGCTGATGGCGAAGATCGGGGCGCCGCAGCCGTCCACGCCGACCTGGGCGACGGGCTCGCCGGCCACGTCCTCGATGGTCTCGCGGGTCGCGACCTGCAACGGGTGCGTCGGGTCGAGGTAGCTGCCGGTCGGCCAGCCGTTGGCCACGCAGGTGGCGAGCATGGCGGCGTGCTTGCCGGAGCAGTTCATGTACTTCGGGGCGGCGGCGAGGCCCTGCGCGAGGTGATGGGCGCGCGCCTGCTCGCCGAGCGGCAGGTCCGGGGTGCACCGCAGCGCGTCCTCGGTCAGACCCGCCGAGGCCAGGATGCGCAGGGCGCCGTCGACGTGGAAGTCCTCGCCCGAGTGGGAGGCGCAGGCCAGGGCGAGCAGTTCGCCGTCGAGGTCGAGGCCGCTGCGGAGCATCGCGAGGGCCTGGAGCGGCTTGTTCGACGAACGCGGGAACGCCACGTCGCCGGGGCGGCCGATCGACAGCACCGGGGAACCGGACGGATCGGTGGCGACGACGGTGCCGTGGTGCACGGACTCCAGGAAGTCGCCCCGCCAGACCTCAGCCACCACTTCGTGTCCCATGTCGTCCCTCCCGCACTCAGATCCCGAGAAACTGCCAACTGTCGACAGTTGACACGTTCGCTAGTTTAGCGGCAGGACGGCCGGTGCCGTCCAGATCAGGAGACGAAGGTGACACCCCCGACGCCCTTGCACCTCAGTCTGGCCGGGCAGGCCGTGGACGTGCTGCGAGAGCAGGTGCTCACCGGGGAGATCCCGCCGGGCTCGCGGGTCAACGAGGTCGAGGTGGCGCAGAAGCTCGGCATCAGCCGCGGGCCGTTGCGCGAGGCGATCCGGCACCTGGCCTCCGAGGGCCTCCTGACGCTGGTCCCGCACCGAGGCGCGTTCGTGCCGGACGCCAGTCCCGAGGACGTCCGGGCGTTGTTCGAGCTGCGCACCGCGCTGGAGTGCGCGGCGGCGGAGCTCGCGGCGTCGCGCCGGACCGATGTGGATCTCGTGCGGCTGCAGGAGGTCTGCGCGGAGAGCCGGCGCAACTACAAGGCCGGGCAGCCGTTCCCGTACCGGCTGGACCTCGCGTTCCACCGGACGTTGCTCGACGCCGCCCGCAGCCCGTACATCTCCGAGCAGGTCCAGCTCGTGCAGCAGCGCGTGGTGCTGCTGCGCAGTGCGCTGGCGGACGACCCGCCGCACCAGCACGCGTCGATGGACGACCACGACGAACTCGTGCGGGCGATCGCGGACGGCGACGCGGCCAAGGCGTCGGAGGTGATGCGCAGGCACCTCTCTCGGGTGTGTGCGCAGATGCTGACGAGTTTGACCCACTAACTTCAGTTACATGACGTTCGGCGCCCAGCTCGTGCAGCACCGCAAGAACGCCGGGCTCAGTCAGGAAGAGCTCAGCGAACGGTCCGGTGTCAGCGTCCGCGCCATCAGCGACATGGAACGCGGCCACGCCCGTTCCCCGCAGCGCCGCACGACCGAGGCCCTGCTCGACGCGCTGGGCCTCGACGAAGCCGACCGCGCCGAACTGCGCCGCCTCGCCAGGACCGGCCGGGTCGTGCTGAGCAGCCCGGTCTGGTCGCTGCCGATGTACGTCGCGGACCTCGTCGGCCGGGACGCCGAACTCGACGCCATCGCGCAGAAGCCCAACGGGCTCGTGGTCGTCCACGGCGCCGCGGGTACCGGTAAGACCAGCCTCGCCGTGAGGGCCGCCCATCTGCTGGAGGACCGCTTTCCAGACGGTCAGCTGCTCATCGACCTGGAGGGCTCCGCGCAGCCGCTCCAACGGTTGCTCAAAGACCTCGGTGTGCCTGCCGAACACGTGCCCGAGGACGTGAACGGCCAGACGCGGCTCTACCGGTCGTTGCTCGCGGGCAAGCGCCTTCTGCTCGTGCTCGACGGTGCGCGCACGGAGGAGGAGATCCGCACGCTCCGAGCCGATCCGGGCTGCCTCACGATCGTCACGTCCCGGCGCAGGCTCGCCAGACTGGCGGGCGCCACCTGGATCCGGCTCGGCGGGCTCACCGAACCGTGCGCCGTCGAGTTGCTCGCGTCGATCATCGGGGCGCACCGCGTCGAGGCCGACCACGAGACCGCACGGGAGCTCGTCCGGCTGTGCGGAACGTCGCCGCTCGCGCTCCGGATCGCCGGCAACCGGCTCGCCAGCCGTCCGCGCTGGCCCCTCGGCCATCTCGTGGAGCAGATCGAGGAACGCCGCCTGGCCGCGCTCACCGCGGGCGACCTCGACGTGCGCGGCGCGTTCGAGGTGTCGCTGGCGCACCTGCCCGAGACCGCGCGGCTGGTGTTCCGGCGGCTCGGGCTGCTCGTCGGCACCCACGTCACCCCGGCGCTCGCCGCCGAACTGGCGGGCCTGTCCGTCGCCGAGGCCGAACAGGCGCTGGAAGAGCTCACGGACGTCAGCCTGCTCGACACCGACGACCACGGCTACGTGATCCACGGCCTCGTCCGGACGTTCGCCACGGGGTTGGTCGACGCCACCGACGACGACGCCGACCGCAGGATGCTCGCGTGGCTGCTGGAGACCACCGTGGCCGCCGGAGTCCTCTTCGGACAGACGGGCGACGCGCGCCGCGTGAGTCCGCGTGACAGGACTTTCCCCGACGTGGCAACGGGAAGGCGCTGGCTGGACGAGCATCGCGACCTGCTGCCCGAGATCGTCG
Organism: Lentzea waywayandensis; assembly: GCF_900115955.1. Classification (GTDB taxonomy): domain Bacteria; phylum Actinomycetota; class Actinomycetes; order Mycobacteriales; family Pseudonocardiaceae; genus Lentzea; species Lentzea waywayandensis. The sequence goes on along the minus strand of NZ_FOYL01000015.1, from coordinate 169,236 downwards.
AACGGGCACAGGCCAGGGATCTGCACGACGACGTGGCCCGCGCGGTGATCGCACTCTCGCACTACGCGTCCATCGAACCGGGCCTCGTCTGGGAACGCGTCTACCGCCTCGCCCTCGCCTCCGCGCGCGAGCCGTGGCAGGAGATCGTCGTGCGCGGCCAGCTCGGCTGGGCGCTGTTCGACGTCGCCGGCCGGTCAGGACCGGCGCTGGAGGTGCTGACCCGCGCGGCCCGCGTCGCCGAGGAGTCGGGGGAGACCGGGCACCTCGGCTGGGTGTGGCTGATCGCGTCGGCCGCGCACAGCGGGCTCGGTCAGTTCGACGAGGCCGAACGCGTGTGCCTCAAAGCGATCGACTCGATGCACGAGCCCATGGACGAGCACTACGCACGGTCCGTGCTCGGCGTGCTGTGGCGATTGATGAACCGCCCCATCGCCGCCGTGACCGCGCACGAAGAAGTAGCGAAGGAACAACGCGCCTACGCCGGCACCATCTACGAACTCTCCGCACTGGGCCGCACGCTCGGATGGCTCGGCCTCGCTCTGATAGATGTCGACAGGCCCGACGATGCCGTCGCGGCACTGACCGAGGCCGAGGACGTCTACCGGCGCGCACGGATGGCGTCCTGGCTTGCCACAACGTTGTGGCACCGCGCGCTCGCCCACCGCGCGGCGGGCCGGCTCGCCGAGTCCGACGAGGACCTCGGCCAGGCGCTCGCGGGGTTCCGCGCGATCGGCGACGGCCTCGGGGAGATCGAGATCCTGCGCGCGCTCGCCGGCAACGCCGAGTCACGGGGCGACCACAGCGCGTACCGGCATCATCTGCGAGACTCGCTCGCGGCGTGCGAACGGTGGGACACCGACGCGACGCGAGAGATCGCCGCCGAGGTGCGGGAGTGCTTGGCCAGGGGGTGAAGGCGTGCGGGCGACCACCTTCAGCGAGTTCCTGCGGTTCTACCGGCGCCGGGCCGCACTCACCCAGGAGAACCTCGCCGCGCGCGCCGGTCTGGGCGTCCGCACGCTGAGCGATCTCGAACGCGGCCGCGTTCACACCCCGCAGGCCCAGACCGTCGACCTGCTCGTGACCGGGCTCGGCCTGGACGGCGCCGAGGCTCAGGAGTTCGTGGCCCTCGCACGGTCGTCGGAAGCCGTGCGACCACGTCCTGAACGCACGGACTGCGCGCCACCTCCGGCCGAACCGCTCATCGGCCGTGAAGCAGAGCAGCAGCAGCTGGCGGAGTGCATCCGTCGTGCGGCCGCGTCGTCCGTGCTGGATGTCGTTGTCGTGCACGGACCTCCGGGCGTGGGGAAGACCTCTCTCGCGGTCGACGCGGCGCACCGGTTCGCCGGCCGGTTCACCGACGGCTGCCTGCACCTCGACCTGCGCGGCATGGACACGTCCCCGCTGTCGGCGGAACGGGCGATCGCGCGGCTGCTGCGGGCGTTCGGCGTGCCCGACGCCAAGATGCCGTCCGATCCCGGCGACGGTCTCCGCCTCTACCGGTCGATGCTGCGCGAACGGACCGTGCTGCTCGTGCTCGACAACGCCGCGAACGAGGCCCAGGTCCGGCCGTTGCTCGCCGCCAGTCCCGGATCGCTCGTGGTCGTGACCAGCCGCAACGTCCTGGCGGGCCTGAACAGTCGCTCTCGTGTCGACCTCGGCCCGTTGCGGCACGACGGCGCCGTCGCGTTGCTCGCCGCGACCGCCGGTGCCGACCGGATCTCCGCCGATCCGGAGTCGGCGGACCGGGTCGCGACGCTGTGCGGTGGCGTTCCGCTGGCTCTTGCGATCGCGGGCCGCACCACGTCGTCGTTGCGGCACGTCGCCGAGCAGCTCTCCGACGAACGCGCACGTCTCGACGTGCTCGCGACCGGTGACGTCCAGGTCCGCACCGCGTTCGAGCTGTCCTACCGGCTGCTCGCACCCGAGACCGCGACGCTGTTCCGCAGGCTCGCGCTGATCCACGGCCCGGACACGTCCGTCGGGCTCGCCGCGGTGGCCGCCGGGATCGACGACGCCGAGACGGTGCTGGAGGAACTCGTCGACGCGAGCCTGCTCCGGCCGGACGTTCCCGGCCGTTACTCGTTCCACGACCTGATCCGCGACTACGCGCGCGAACGCTTGCACAGCGACGAATCCGACGTGGAGACGCACCGCCTGCGCACGCGCGACTGGCTGCTGGCCACCGCGACCCGGTCCGCGTCGGCGTTCGTGCCTGACGACCAGGGCGCGGCGGACCTGGTCAGTGCGGGCCGTTGGCTGTCCGACGAGCTGCCGAACTGGCGTGGCGCGTTCCGGGAGGCCGTCGCCGACGGCGCCCACGAGCAGGTGCTGGCGCTGGCGAAGTCGATGCACTGGTACTCCGACCACCGCGGCACGGGCGAGCTGTGGCTGGAGGTCTACACGGCGGGCGTCGCCGCGGCCGGTGAACTGGGCGAGCGGGAACGGCAGGCCCAGCAGCTCAACTTCGTCTGCTGGGTCTACGTCGCGCGCCACACGCACATCCCGCTGGCCCTGCGGTGGCACGAGGAGGCGTTGCGGGTGGCGGAGGAGTGCGGCTCGGTCCAGGAGACGGCCTGGGCGCACTACTACCGGTCGGCCATCGAGACCCGCCTCGGCGACCACGAGGCCGGGGTGGCGCATGCCAGGCGTGCCGCGGAGCTGTTCCGGGAGACCGGTCAGCCGATGAACGTGGTGCTCGCGTTGTCGTACTCCGGTGTTCTGCTGCAACGGCTCGGCCGCTTCGCCGAGGCGGTCGAGACGCACCGTTCGTGCGTCGAGGAAGAGCGCGCGCTGCGGGGCGACCAGCGCGGCGTGGCCCTGGAGAACGCCGCCCAGCTGGTCCTGCGCCTGGCGGACGCGCTGGTCGCGGCGGGCGATCACGCGGAGGCGCTGCGGGTGGTGGCGCGGGCCGAGGAACTGACCGGGAGGGGAGCGGCGAACCTGCTCTCGATGACCCGGCACACCCGCGGCCGTGCGCTGGCCGCCACCGGACGGCTCGCCGAGGCGCGAGAACAGCTGGCCGGGGCCGTGGAGTCGCTGTCCGACCCGGAGCTCAGGGTGTCGGTGCTGATGGAGCTCGGCGGGCTCTGCGACCGCATGGGCGACCGCGACGCGGCGATCAGGCATCGGGTGCGCGCCCTGGTCGAGTGCGAGGGCTACGAGTCGCCCGGCATGACCAGGCTCCAGCACGACGTGGCGGAAGCGCTCGGGATCCGGTCAGCGTAGGACGGTGCTCAGGAACGCGTCGGCGTCGAACCGCTCGGAGCCCGCCGGCACGAGCCGCCAGGTGGCGTCGAGGAACTTCCGCAGCGTGCCCGCGGGCACGCGGAACACCGTCATGTGCCGATCCGAGACCAGCTCCAGCACGAGCACCCGGCTCGAGTGCGGACGCAACCGCACGTCGCCGTCGCCCGCTCTCCTGCTCATGCCCTCGGCGAGCAGGTCCCTGCCCATGACCCAGATGGCGACCGAGCCGCCGGAGCGGAACTTCATCGTGACCGCGAACGGGTCTTCCGACTGGTACAGCAGCTCGGTCTCGACCGGCGCGGTGGAACCGTTCGGCCGGACGAAGTCGAAGACGGTGCGTGACGCGACCCGCATCGGGACTCCTTGAAGTGTTCGCCATGGGTACCTAAGACATCACGTAATGGGCATCGAATTGGTTCATCGCGTCCTGTTGCCATTACCAATTGATTGGTCGAATGGTTTTCGCGTTCTCCGCCGTCGCGCCGGCCGGGATGCTGTGCGAAGGGGCAGACCTGCGGCACTTCTGCCGGTGCTTCTGCATGGTCCTGCGGGAACGCCCACGATTTGCTGGCTGACATGGTTGCCCCACTTCGCCCCGGCCTCGTCGGCACCGCCGTGCGCCAGGCAGGTGGCCTGCTCATGGGCCGTGAGCGGGAGATCGCCCTGTTGACGGACGCGCTGAGCGGTGGCGCTCGGTCGTGCGTTGTGCATGGTGCAACTGGTATGGGCAAAAGTGCATTGTTGTCCGTTGCGTCTTCAATCGCGGTGCGCAGCGGGTTGCGGCCGGTTCGCGGTTTGCGTGCGTTGAGCGGGGTCGACAGCCACACGGTGCTGGTGGTGGACGACGTCGAGCGGCTCAATGCGGAAGAGGCCGATCGGCTGGCGCGTTTCCGGGGCGCGGTGCTGCTCGCGGGCGACTGCGATCCGGACGATCTGGCGGTTTTCGACGCCGTGCGGGTGCCGTTGCGGCCGATCGGCGCCGAGGCGGTGGCGGAGCTGATCCGGCGGCGGTGCGACGTCGAGGTCTCGCCGGAACTGGCCGCGCTCTGCCTGGAGTACAGCGGCGGCGCGCCGGGGGTGCTGAGCGATGTGTTAGAGGTTGTAACGGACGTTTCAGTCTCTGCGTTGCGCGTCATGTTCCCTGTTTTGCGACTGCCTCGGCTGTTGCGAGCCGTGCGCCGGAGCCGGCAGGTGCTGGACGCCGACGCGGTGGCGGTCGCGCGAACGCTTGCGGTGCTGGGGAGCGCGTCGCTGGACGTGCTGTGCGAGGTCGCCGGCATGGGATCGTTCCGCGCGCTCGCCGCGTTCGAACGGCTCGTCGACGCGCGCCTCGCCGTCGACGGACCGATGCGCGTCCAGACGCCGGCTCTGAGCCACGCGTTCCGGCACGAGATGGCGCCTCAGGAGCGCGAACGCCTGCACGGCCTGGCCGCTGAGGTCCTGCATCGGAGGTGCGATTCACCGGCCACCGTCGCCGACCACGTCGTGGCGTGCGCGGAACCCGTCGGGGCGGGGTGGACGGCGCCGGTGCTGCACGGAGCCGCGCGACTGCATCGGGCGGCGGGACGGCCCGAGCAGGCGGCCAGGTGTCTGCGCGCGGCTCTGCGCGAACCGTTGACCGATCAGATCGCGGCGGAGGTGGCCGTGGCGATGGCGGATCTCCACCTGCGTTGCGGGATCGCGCCGCGGGCCGGCGAGCTCGTCCGTCAGCGCGCCGCCGCCGGGGACTGGTTCGACGCGGTGGTGCTCGACTGGCAGTGCGACGAGGATCTGCTCGGCTCTGCTGGCGACCCAGTCGTTCCGGAAGATCCCGAACGGGTGCTGCGTGATCTTCCGGAGAGCGGGCCGTTCGTGGTCCCGTCGCTCGCACTCGCCGGACTCGGTTTGCTGCGACGGGGTTCCGAACAGGTGGTGCTGGATCTCGCGCCCCAGCTGCGGGTCCGGCTCGTCGGCGCGGAGCGGGACTGGCTGACGGCGCTGGAGATGTGGGCGCACCGAGCCAACGGCGATCACGCCGAAGTCTCCCGGCTGATGCGCGAACTCGCCCAGGCGTCACCGTTGCGCGGTTGTGTGGCGTTGGGCGCGGCGGCGTTCGTGGCGTCCTGTGTGGACGTTGGGCGTCCGTGCGAGGCGCGGGAGATTTTGGTACGGCTCGGTTACACGGGAGCGTTGCCACCGGCCTGGGCATGCGTCTTGCTGCTGCGCGAGCGCGCCCGCATGCATCTCGCTCTCGGTGCCGCTCGGTCCGCGCTGGCCGATGCCGAACGGGCGGGAGCCGCCGAGCTGGCGGACCGGGCGCGGGCGGCGCTGGCGGAACCACGGCACCGGCCGGTGCGCGGGGCGGCGTGGGACAAACTGACACCACACGAGTCCCGAATCGTCCTGCTGGCGTTGGAAGGGGAGACGAATCGGGCGATCGCCGCGCGGTTCGGCGTCACGCAACGGGCAGTCGAGCTGCACCTGACCCGCGTCTACCGCAAGGTCGGGATCAGCAGGCGAGTGCAGCTCTCCGCCGTCTTCCCGGCCTAGAGGAGGCCGGAGCGCAGCGCCCACGCCACCGCGTGCACCCGGTTGCGCAGCCCGAACCGTTCGAGCAGCTGGTGCAGCGCGTACTTCACGGTCCGCTCCGAGCAGAACAGCCGCGCGGCGACCTCCGCGATCGTCGCGCCGTCCGCCAGCAGCTTCAGCAGCTGCAGGTCGCGGTCGTTCAGCACCGGGGAGCGGTCCCGCACGGCCTGGCCGCCGACGAGCAGTTTGATCAAGCGTTCGGCGTTGACATCGGCTCGCCGCAACGGAAGCGCCAGTCCGGCCTGGGCCGCGATCGACGGTGTTAGGTCGTGCACGCGGGCCGCGATCACCACGATCCTGGCGGAACCGCAGGCCCGCAGCCGTGCGGCCTGCTGCGCGCACAGCTCGTTCACCAGGGCCAGCAGCACCTGCGCGTCCGAGCGGTCCTGCACCACCCGCACCCGCGGCGAGTTCTTCAACAGGTGTGTCACGCCGGCCGCGCTGATCAGGTCACGGGACTCCACCGCCACGCGCACAGGTTCGATTCCGGAGTCCACGGTTGCCAGGGCACTACTCATGCCACGATCGTGCGAACTTTCAGCGGCCGTCCACTTCGGAAAACCGAACCGATCCGACGAGAACCTGCTGATCGCCGGCGAACGTGCGGAACTCGCCGGTCGGCCAGCGCTCGATCCGGAGCTCGTCGCCGGGCGTCACGGGCGCGGTGAACCGGGCGTGCAGCTCGGTGAAGTCCAGGCCGCCCACGGTGATCCCGAGCGTGCACAGGCCGTGCAGGATGGGCTTCGCGAACCCGGCCCGCCGCGCGAACTCGGGGTCGTGGTGCATCGGATTCGTGTCGCCGGTCTCGCGGTAGCGCAGCGCCTGGTCTTCCGTGGTCTGGAAGAAGCTGATCTCGTGGCGCTTTCCGGGGACGGTGAACTCTCGCGTCTCACCACGTTCGCCGCCGAAACCGCCTTCGCCCTTGATGAAGCACGACGAGCGCGTGGTCGCGTACTCCGACTCCCACGTGCTGACGACCAGTGCGCCGGATCCCTTGTCGTAGATGTCCGTGACGGTCTTGGTGACGACCGTCGAGCCGTGCTCCGGCAGCTTGCCGTGCAGCCACAACGACTGTTCGGCGTGCAGAACCTGGGTCATGTCGGCGCCGGTCAGCCCGAGCTGCGGGCCGCCGTGTTGCAGCAACGGGATGGCGAACGCGGGGGAGTAGCCGCCGGTCGCCGCCGCGTACACCTCGGCGTCGCCGGCCGACCAGGTGCGGACCTGTCGTTCGACGACGCCGAGGATGTCGTGGTGAAGCACTATCCCAGTGTGCCCCGGATGTTCGCGTGGCCCTTGAGCAGGTTGCGGGCGATCGTGCGGCGCTGGATCTCGTCGGTGCCCTCGTAGATGCGCAGCAGCCGCAGTTCGCGGTACCAGCGCTCGATCGGCAGTTCGCGGGTGTAGCCCATGCCGCCGTGGATCTGGAGCACGCGGTCGACGATCTCGTTGGCCTTGATGCCGCCGTAGAGCTTCGCGATCGACTGCGCCTGCCGCGAGTCCTGCTTCTGGTCGACGAGCCACGCGGCGTGCAGCACGAGCCAGCGCAGCGCCTCGATCTCGACCGCGGAGTCGGCGATCATCCACTGGATGGCCTGGTACTCGGCGATGGGCTGGCCGAACGTGACGCGGTTCTTGGCCTGCTCGATCGACATCTCGACCAGCCGCTCGACGCTGCCGAGCGCGCGGGCGGGCAGCAGGTAGCGGCCCTGGCCGATCCACTGCATCGCGAGGTGGAAGCCCTTGCCCTCCTCGCCGAGGATGTTCTCGTGCGGCACGCGGACGTTGTCGAACACCAGCGCCGCCGGGCCCCACTGGCCCATGGTCGGGATGGGCTCGGACTTCCAGCCCATGTCGCGGTCGACCAGGAAGCACGTGACGCCGCCGTCGGCGCCCTTCTCCTTGTCCGTCACCGCGAACACCATCACGAAGTCGGCCTCGTTGCCCTGCGTGATGAAGGTCTTCTCGCCGTTGATGACCCACTCGTCGCCGTCCCTGACGGCGGTCGTGCGGATGGCCTTGGCGTCACTGCCGGCGCCGGGCTCGGTGATCGCGAAGCACGAGACGCGTTCGCCGGAGATCGTCGGCAGCAGGTAGCGCTGCTTCTGCTCCTCGTTGCCGTGGAACAGGATGTTGTCCGCGTAGCCACCGAAGCGGAACGGCACGAACGACCTGCCGAGCTCGGCTTCGAGGAGCGCGGTCATCACGGCGCCGAGGCCCATGCCGCCGTACTCCTGCGGCGTGAGGACGCCGAAGAACCCGGCCTGCTTGGCCTTGTCCTGCAGCGCCTTCAGCTCCTCCTTCGGCAGACCCGGCTGGCCCGCGCGTTCGCGGCGCAGCACCTCGGGCTCCAGCGGGATGATCTCCTTGCGCACGAAGGTCCGCACCCAGTCGCGGATCTCCTTCTGCTCCTCGTCGAGCGTGAAGTCCATTTCTTCTCCCTTTGAACGAACGCCCTAGACAAAGGCATTGATGCCGGTCAGCGCCCGGCCGATGAGCAGTTTCTGGATCTGGCTGGTGCCCTCGTAGAGGGTGGTGACACGGGTGTCCCGCAGGTACTTGCCCACCGGGTACTCGTCGATGTAGCCGTAACCCCCGAAGACCTGGATGGCGTTGTTGGCGACCCTGACCGCGGCCTCGCTGGCGAAGAGCTTCGCCATGCTCGCCTCGGTGCGAAACGGTTGCCCTCGGTCGGCCAGGTCGGCGACGCGCCACGTCAGGAGCCTGGCGGCGTCGGTCTCCACGGCCATGTCCGCGAGCAGTTCCTGGACGAGCTGGAAGCCCGCGATGGGCTTGCCGAACTGCTCGCGTTCCTTCGCGTACTTCAACGCGGCTTCGACAGCGCCCCTCGCGGCGCCGACACATCCCGCCGCGACGGACATGCGGCCCTTGTCGAGCGAGCCCATCGCGAGTTTGAAGCCCTCGTCGCTGAGCAGGGCGTCCTCCGGCACCTCGACGTCGTCGAGGGTGATCTCGGCGGTGGCCTGGCCGCGCATGCCGAGCTTGCCCTTGATCTCGGTGGCTTCGAAGCCTTCGGTGTCCGTGGGCACGAGGAACGCCGAGATGCCCTTCGGGCCTGGTCCACCGGTGCGGGCGAACACGAGCGCGACGTCGGCCCACGTGCCGTTGGTGATGAAGACCTTGCGGCCGCTGATCCGGTAGCCGTTGCCCGTCTTCGTGGCCTTGGTCGTCAGGTTGCCCGCGTCGCTGCCGGTGCCGGGTTCGGTGAGGGCGAAGCAACCCAGCTGCGTACCCGCGGTGAGGCCTGGCAACCAGCGTTGTTTCTGCTCTTCGGTGCCGTGTTTCGCGATCGACTTCGCGACCAGTCCGAGCGAGACGGAGATGATGCCCCTGACCGCGCTGTCGCCGCGCGCGATCTCTTCGAGCACCAGGCAATAGGCGAGGTTGTCGCCGCCACTTCCGCCGTAGCGCTCGTCGATCCCCAGCCCGAGGAACCCGACCTCGCCCAGCGCGGGGACCAGGTCCCTGTCGATCGCCTCGTCCCGGTCCCAGCGCATGGCGTGCGGGACGATGCGTTCGTCGGTGAACCGCCGGGCCAGCTCCCTGAGCTGCCGGTGTTCGTCCGAAAGCGTTAGATCCACGGGCCCTCCCGACTAACCGAACAGTGTTAGGTTAACCCACATGCCCCGGCCGAGCACCCCTCTGCTGAGCCCAGACCGCATCAGGTCGGTGGCTCTGGCCATCATCGACCGCGACGGCCTCGACGGCCTGTCCATGCGCAAGCTCGCCGCCGAGCTGGGCGTGCAGGCCGCGTCGCTCTATGGCCACGTCCGCACGAAGGACCAGCTGCTGAACGACATCGCGTCGTCGATCCTGTCGACGGTCGACGTCTCCGGTTTCGAGGTCGACTGGCGCGAGGGCCTGATCCGATGCGCGCGCTCGTACCGTGCGGCTTTGTCGTCGCACCCGAACATCGTGCCGTTCTTGGCGTACGGCCCGGCGGGCCGCGAGGAGTCGCTCCAACGCCTCGACCTGCTGCACGGCGCCCTGGTCGACGCCGGCTGGTCCCGCCGCGAGGCCACGATGATCGCCGCGGGCCTGATGTACATCGTGTTCGGCTCCGCGCTGAGCTCGTTCTCCAGCGGCTTCTCCGCCGACCCCGCCGACTACACCGACCGCTACCCCCACCTCGACCGCGCCCACCTGCTGCCGGGCGTGGCGCGGGAACTGGACCGCGACAGCTTCGAGCTGGCGCTCGCGGCGTTCGTGCGCGGCCTTTAGTGTTCTGGCGTGGCTTCCAAGGCGATCGAGCTCGAGGTCGGTGACCAGCTGGTGCGGGTGTCCAACCCGGACAAGCCGTACTTCCCCGCGCGGGGCATCACCAAGCGGCAGGTGGTCGAGTACTACCGCACCGTCGCGCCCGTGCTGCTCTCGGTGCTGCGCGACCGCCCGGTGGTCCTGAAGCGCTACGTGGACGGCGTCGAAGGCGAGGCGTTCTACCAGAAGCGCGTGCCCAAGGGCGCACCTTCGTACGTGGAGACCGTGCAGGTGAAGTTCCCGTCCGGCCGCCCGGCCGACGAGATCTGCCCGACCTCGGAAGCCGTGATCGTCTGGGCCGCGAACCTCGGCACGTTCGACTTCCACCCGTGGCCGGTCCGCCGTTCCGACGTCGACCACCCGGACGAACTGCGCATCGACCTGGACCCGCAACCGGGCACCGACTTCTCCGACGCCGCCCGCGTCGCCCTGGTGCTGCGCGAGGTGCTCGCCGACGCCGGCCTGACCGGCTACCCGAAGACCTCCGGCGGCCGCGGCATCCACGTGGCCGTGCGGATCCGGCCGGAGTGGGACTTCATCGACGTCCGGCACGCCGTGATCGCCCTGGCGCGCGAGGTGGAGAAGCGTGCCCCAACGCTGGCGACTTCGGCCTGGTGGAAGGAAGAACGCGGCGAGCGCGTCTTCATCGACTTCAACCAGGCCGCCCGGGACCGCACGATCGCCTCGGCCTGGTCGGTGCGCGGCACTTCTCGCGCGACCGTTTCCACGCCCGTGCTGTGGGACGAACTGTCCACTGTGGACCCCGACGACTTCGACGTGCTGACCGTGCCGAAGTACCTGGAGGAGCGGGGCGATCCGCACGCTTCGCTGGACTCCGAGGCGTTCGGGATCGAGACGCTGCTGGAGTGGTACGCGGCTGATCCGCGCGGTGAGATGCCGTATCCGCCGGACTACCCGAAGATGCCGGGCGAGCCGATGCGCGTGCAGCCCTCCCGCGCCCGCAAGCAGGAGTGACGATCTCGGTATGGATCCTTCCGGTCAGGACGCCGAGTCGTATCGCGACCGCCTCGGCCTGCGCGGCGACGTGGTGCGGTTCGAGGAGGGCTCGCTGCCCGTCTTCGCCATCGGCGACGAGCTGGTGCTGAAGCTGTTCCCGCCGGAGTACCACGGCGAGGTGCCGGCCGAGGTCGCGGTGATGGAGGCGTTGCACGGCAAGCTGCCCGTGCCGACGCCGCGACTGCACGCCACGGGGTTGCTCGACAACTGGGCGTACGTGTTGATGTCGCGGCTGCACGGCGACGAACCCGAAGTACCGGACGTCGAAGTCAGCACGCAGGTCGGGGAGATGCTCAAGGCGTTGCACGCCATCGAGCTGCCCGCAGCGCTGGGACCGGCGGACTGGGCGGCGTTCGTGGCCGGCCAGCGCAAGGGTTGTGTTGAGCAGCAACGGAAGCATGGGCTCAGTGAGCGTTGGCTGGAGCGGATCCCGGCGTTTCTCGACGGGGTCGATCTCGGCTCCGATGCCGCAGTGTTGCTGCACACCGAGGTGATGAGCGCGCACCTGTTGCGGCGGAACGGGAAGCTGTCCGGGCTGTTCGACTTCGAGCCGGCGATGCGCGGCGCGTTCGAGTACGAGTTCGCCAGCGTTGGCATCTTCGTGACAAGGGGCGACCGCGAGTGTTGGAAGGCGTTGGTGGACGCGTACGGGCGTGTGCCGGAGCCTCGGCGCGTGATGGCTTACGCGCTGTTGCACGTCTACTCCAACATGCCCTGGTACCTGCGTGAGATGCCTGAGGGCGATTCGTTCGACGAACTCGCTGCGCGGTGGTTCGGGGCGTGAGTGCGCCAACCGGCTGTATCGGGAACGGATCTAGTCCGCGACCTCGTAGAATGGTCTGAACGCGAGAGGAGGTCGTGATGTCCCAGCCTTATGTCGTGCGGTACGTCGGCGGTCCCCTCGACGGCAGGGTCGACTCGCTGCCGTCCACGCCCGAGGACCCGAAGCAGACCGTGACGTACGTGCACCTGCACGGCGGGCCCAAGATCGTGCACGTCTACGACCTCGAGTACGCGGTCGAGTACGGGTGCGAGTACCGGCTGCGTGCCGGTGAAGGCGACGAAGCCTGAGCAAGCCTCACGTGGACACGTGGAGGCAACTGGGTTTACCGTCTTGTCATGAGAGCGCTCTCACACACTGTGGTGCGAGAGGAGATTCCATGCACGTGCGGATTCGAGGAGCGATCGGCGTCGCGGCGGTGGCGATGGCGGTCGTGGCGGCGGGCTTCGTGGTGGGACAACCGGTCTCCCACGCGGGGCACGGCTACCTGTACAGCGCCGAACAGGCGCGGGCGATGGTGGAGCAGCAGGCGGTCGCGGGGTCCGAGTTCCGGGTGACCTGTGCGTCGAGCCATCGTCGTCAAGATGACCCGATCGTGTTCCAGAACCAGTCCGGTGTCTCACACATGCACGAGTTCTTCGGCAACCGGACGACGGACGCGTTCTCGACGCTGACGTCGTTGCGTGCGGGGACGACGAACTGCAACCCGATCTCGGACAAGTCGGCGTATTGGGTGCCGACGCTCTACAAGAACGGTCAGCCGGTCGCGCCGGAGAGCGTGACCATCTACTACCAGGGCATTCACGACCACACGCGGGCAGTCGCGCCTCCGCAGGGGCTGCGGTACGTGGTGGGCAACGCGAAGGCCGCCTCGCCCGCCGAGAACCCGGCGGCGCGGTGGTCCTGCACCACGCAGTCGCCGTCGAACCGCGACTTCCTGAACTGCCCGCCCGGCACGAAGGTGGAGACCTACCTGGACTTCCCGACGTGCTGGAACGGCCGCGACCTCGACTCGGCGAACCATCGCGACCACATGGCGTTCGCGGTCGGGCTGGTCTGCCCGTCGTCGCACCCGGTGGTGGTGCCGCGGCTGGAGTTCCTGCTCACCTATCCGGTGAACGGCGCCGGGTTGTCGTTGGGAGGCACGCTCAACGGTGCGAACGTCACGAGCGCACCGGGTTACACGTTCCACGGCGACTTCATGAACGCGTGGGATCCCGTTGAGCTGCAACGGCGCGTCTCCAACTGCATCAACGCCGGTTACATCTGCGGAGTCGGCGGAAACCCGTAACGATCTTGCTGCCGACCCGTTCTCAGAAATGTCAGGGCTGTAGGGCATGCTTTGGGCACAGGTGTTCGAACGGTTGGGGAGGCAGCGCGATGGCGAAGAAGAGCGGGCTGTCGGCGGAGGACGTCGACAGCCTGCGCTCGCAGTTGAACGAAGGCACCACACCGATGGTGTGGTTCACGGCGGCCGCGGTGGGCATGGAGGAGGGCAGGTCGGCCAAGCTGCTGGCCGTCACCGATCCTCCCGAAGGCGACTTCATCCAGGTCCGGCCCACGGGTTCGAAGGACGAGATGTCGTTCTCCCCGGCCGAGCTGACCCTGGAGAAGCCCCCGCCGCGCAAGAAGCCGGCGACCCCGCCTCCTGCGCCTCCGGAGCCGCCGCGCCAGACTGAGATCATTCATCCCTACGTCCCGGAGGCGCCGGTGAAACCCGCGGCCCCCAAGCCGAAACCCGCACCCGCTCCCGTCGAGCAGGCGCCCGCGAAGCCTGCCGCGCGCAAGCCGTCCGCGAAGAACGCCGTCCCCGAGGTCACCGTCACGCTGGTGTCGGTGGGCGAGGGCGAGTGGACCGTGGAGGTGCTGCAGGGCACCCGCAAGACGGTCCGGCCGACGCCGGTGCCGCCCGGCTCCGTGGCCCAGGCCGCCAAGCTGCTCACCCCCGAGGTCGCCGAGATCGTCGAGGGCGTCCTGAACGCGGCGCGTGCCCAGCAGCTCGCCCGCGTGGAGCAACTGCGCGCCGAACTGGAGGCAGCCCAGAAGGCCCTGGACGACCTGGGCGCATAGCGCCATCACGGGCTGCGACTCCCCGGTGGTTGTCCCCACGCGTTCGGGTGAGGGGGGTTCCCAGGGCTTGTACCGGGGCGGACCGTGGGATGCGCGGAGGTCCCGCGCAGGTCCGGCTTGGAGGACGGGGAGGCCCTGATGGGTACGTGTGGGTGCTGTTCCGGGTGCACGGGTCCCGGCTGCGGCTGCTGTTCGAGCTGCTGACACAAGATTCGGGCGGGGAGCCTTCATCGCGTCGTGGTCACGCGAAAGGCTCCCCGCGCCATGTCCGGAGTAACTGCCGGCAGGCTTCCGGCGACGTGGACCGCATGGCTCAGAAGATCGTTCACTGGAACAGCCACGACTTCAGGGGAACGCCCGAAGCTCCGGGTGTCATCGACCTCGATCCAGCGTCACTCGCGAGAACCCACCCGGCCATCGCGCGGGCGATCGGGCGAGGCAGGGTGACATCTCACGCCATCCAGTACTGGGGCCCCGGAGTGCTCATCACGCTCGTCGTGGACGACGACTGAACCCGATCAGGGCGGGCAGACGGTGCCGTTCGACGGCACCTTCGCATCGATCAGGTAGTCCCGGACGGCCGTGGTCGCGCACCCCGACAGGGTCAGAGCGCCATGTCCGCTGCCCTGCCACCCGATCAACGACGACCCCGGCAACCGCTGCGCCGCGTGCTCGGTACCCGGCGCGGGCGTGGAGAGGTCGTTGGCCGTGCTCAGGACCACGATCGGCGGCGCGCTCTTCAGGGCGTCGACCTTCTCGGCCTTGGGCGGCGGGAACGGGTTGCAGTGCAGCAGCTGGCGGGCGTACAGGGCACCGAACATCGCGTGCTTCGACTGCCAGTCGGCCGTGAGGGCCTTCACGCGGTCCGGCGGGATGCGGGTGGCCGTGTCGTTGCAGCCGATGATCAGGCCCGCGTCGAAGCGCGGCGGGTTCTCGTCCAGGTCGTTCACCAGCGGGTCGATCAGGGCGAACAGGCCCGTGTTGTCACCGGCGCGGGCCTTCACCAGCGCGTCGGTCAGCGCGGGCCAGCGGGAGCGGTTCGCGAGGCCCGCCACGATCGCGTTCAGCGCCGAGCCGGGGGTCAGGTCGACGTACTCGCCGCGCACGCGTCCGGAACGCAACTGGGTCAGGAGCGCCTGCACGTCCTCGCGCGGGTTCGCGAGAGCGCAGCCGCGGGTCTTGCAGTCGCGGGCGAACGCGTCGAACGTCGCCTCGGCCGCGACGGCACGGGACTCGAGGACGCCCACCTGGTCGAGTGTCGGGTCCGGGGCTCCGTCGAGGACGGTGCGGCCGATGCGGTTCGGGTAGCGCTGGGCGTAGGTCGTGATGACGCGGGAGCCCTCGCCGAGGCCGATGGCGTTGAGGCGGTCGACGCCCAGGTAGTCGCGGAGGCGTTCCAGGTCGGCGGCCGCGCGCCACGAGTCGAACGCGGTCAGCCTGCCCTCCAGGTCCAGGACGCACTCCTGCGAGGCCTCGCCCGCGGCGACCACGAGGTTCGACTGCTCGGCCTCGGCCGGGTCGTATTCGACGAGCTGGGCGCGCGTCGCCTGCGGTACGCACGACATGCCGTCCGAACGGCCCGTGCCCCGCCGGTCCACGCCGATGATCGTGTACGTGCTGAGGATGTCCTTGGGCAACGCCGCCGCGAGCCGCGCGGCCTTCAGCGTGCCGGGCTCGCCGCCGGGGTCGTTGACCACGACCAGCGCGCTCTTGCCCGTGCCGACACGCGTCAGTGCGATGCCGAGCGTGCCGCGGCCGGGACGTCCCGGCGGGTCGAGCACGACGGTCATGCGTGCGCACTCGTACGTCTGCTCGCCTTGGGGAGCGTCCGCGCCGAAGCGGTCCTTCATCTGCTCGTTGCACGGCGCCCACGGCAGCGAGTCCTTCTTGTACTCGCCCAGCGGGGGCACAGGCTGCGGCCCAGCGAGCGCGCTCTGGTCGACGGGCTGGTTCTCCTCGCCCTTGACCGCGATCACCGGCCGGTTCGAGGGACCCGCGCTGCACGCCGTCAGCACGCTCACTGCCAGTAGGGCCAAGGCAGCGCGACGCACAGATTTCCTCACTCTCGTTCACACTCCGGAAGCTGAGCGTCGCACGGGCAAGGTAAATGCAAGGTGAGTCAGGGCGCGTCCTGACTCACCTTCGAGGCAAGTCCCGTTCGTGGACGCACGCTGTGAGTCAGGATGGGGACATGGATCACGCCGACCGGCTCCCCGTCGCTCGCCTCGCAGGCGGCATCCCGCCCACGGCGCTCGTGCTGGCGGGCATCGTGAGCGTGCAGGTCGGCGCGGCGTTCGCGAAGCAGCTGTTCACGGTCGCGGGCGCGGCGGGCACGGTGACGTTGCGCCTGCTCATGGCCGCACTGGTGCTGGTCGTGATCTGGCGTCCGTCCCTGCGGCTCGACCGCAGGACGCTCGTCACGGTCGCCACCTACGGCGCGGTGCTCGCCGCGATGAACCTCTGCTTCTACGCGGCGCTGGCCCGCATCCCGCTCGGCGCGGCCGTCACGATCGAGTTCCTCGGGCCGCTCGCGGTGGCCGTCGCGGGCTCGCGGCGCTGGCTCGACGGCGTGTGGGTGTTGCTGGCGGGCACGGGCGTCGTGCTGCTCACGCGCGTGCAGGGCGGTCTGTTGTGGACGGGCGTGCTGTTCGCGCTGGCCGCGGGTGCGTGCTGGGCGGCGTACATCCTGGTGACGGCCAAGCTCGGCAGCCAGACGACCGACGGCAAGGGCCTCGCGCTCGCGATGGTGGTCGGTTCGGCGATCGCGCTGCCGTTCGGCATCGGCTCGGCCGGCACCGCGATGCTCGACCCGGTGGTGCTCGCGGCGGGGTTCGCGGTCGCGCTGATGTCGTCGGTCATCCCGTACTCGCTGGAGCTGGAGGCGTTGCGCCGCATGCCGCCGCGCGTGTTCGGGATCCTGATGTCGATGGAACCGGCGGTGGCCGCGGTCGCGGGCCTGGTGCTGCTCGGGGAACACCTCGCGCCGGCGCAGTGGGTCGCCGTCTGCTGCGTCGTGATCGCGTCGGTCGGGGCGACGAGATCGGCCAAGCCCGACGTCTAACGGGCCCGAAGCTCGCCTTTCAGCACCGACGCCACGTCGTAGCGGGCCGGGATCTCCAGCTGGTCGTAGCGGCACGACAGCGGTTCGCGGTCCGGGCGCCACCGCGCGAACTGGCCGTTGTGCCGCAGCCGCACGGGCTGCTCGCCCTCGGTCTGGGTGTAGTGGATCTCCAGCACCCGCTCGGGCCGCAACGCCACGTACTCGGCCTGCTTGCCGCGCCACCGGTTGATCTCGCCGGGAATCCGCTGGCCCGGAACGGGATTCGCCCACGGGTGGTCACCCGAGGTGATCAACGGCGCCAGCTCGACGGCCAGCTCACGGCGTTCGGCCGCCTTGAACGAACCGCAGACGCCGATGTGGTGCAGCAGGTCGTTCGAGTCGTAGACGCCGAGCAGCAACGAGCCGACCGCCGTGCCGGGCTCGGTGTCCTTGTGCCAGCGCAGGCCCGCGAGCACGACGTCGGCGGTGCGCGCGTGCTTCACCTTGATCATCGAACGCTTGCCCGGCGTGTACGGGCCGTCCGACGGCTTGCCCATCACGCCGTCCAGCCCCGCGCCCTCGAACAGCGTGAACCACTGCCGGGCCGTCTCTACGGACGTGGTCGCGGGCGTCACGTTCAGCCCCGGCAGCTTCAGCAACGCCTCGCGCCGCGCGATCGTCGGCGACTCCAGCAGCACCTCGGACCCCAGCGCCAGCAGGTCGAACGCGACGAACGTGGCCGGCGTCGCCTCCGACAGCATCGCCACCCGCGAGGCCGCCGGGTGGATGCGCTCGGACAACGCGTCGAAGTCCAGCTCGTCGTTCTTCGCCACCACCAGTTCGCCGTCGACGACCACCTTGTCGGGCAGCACGTCGAGCATCGAGGCGACGACCTCGGGGAAGTAGCGGTTGAGCGGCTTTCCGCTGCGCGACTGCAACAGCACCTCGTCGCCGGAGCGGAACACCACGCAGCGGAACCCGTCCCACTTCGGTTCGAAGAACAGGTTCGCGTCGTCCGGGATCCCGTCCACGGCGGTGGCGAGCATCGGCTGCAGAGGTGGCGTCAGCGGTAGGTCCACGCGCACATCCTGCCTCTTCAGCTGGAATCTCGCCGCTGATACCGCAGCAACAGGACGTCGTCCGCGCGCAGCACCGACGCCAGCGCGAGATCCACGGGCGGGATCACCGAACCGTGCGCGATCCGCGACGAGTCACCCACCGCGAGCACCGGCGCCACCGTGAGGTTCAGCGCGTCCACCAGCCCCTCGGCCACCATCGACCCGAACAGCCGCGGCCCGCCTTCGAGGTTGATCCGGTGCAGCCTCCGCGCCGCGAGCTCGGCGACCGCGACCTTCAGGTCGACCTCGGTGTCCCCGGCGATGATCACCTCGGCGGGCAACGCCGGCATCCGCGCGGCCTCGCAGGTGATCACGATCGGCGGCACGGCCGTGTCGGTGAACAGCGGCAGGTCCGGGGTGAGCGAGCCGCGCGTCGTCACCACGGCGATCGGCAACGGCCTGGCGCGCTTCGCACCCCGGTACCCCTCGATCAGCACGGTCGCCGCACCCACCATCACGACGTCGGCGAGCTCGCGCCCGAGCAGGTAGATCTTCCGGTCCGCGGGCGACCCGAGCCCCGCGGAGCGCCCGTCGACCGACACCGCACCGTCCACGCTGGACACGAAGTTCGCGGTGACCCACGTCCGATCGGCCGGATAGGCGTACAACGACTCGAGGGCTGTGTCGGTCATCTCAACGCCCGGTGAGGGCCACAACATCTCCACCGGGCCATCCCATCACGCCGATAAGCTGCGGGCATGCGCTTGTCCGACCGGGATCCCCGGATCAGTCCCGACGAACTGATCGAGAACCTGGTGCCGCCACCGAGGTTCAACTCGGTCAGCTTCGACACGTACATCCCCAACCCGGACGAGCCCTCGCAGGCCGCCGCGGTCGAGGCCGGCCGCGTGTTCGCCGCGCGGGTCAGCGTCCGCCGCAAGAAGTGGTCGCTGTTCGGTTCCCGCGAGGACGAGGCGGGCAAGCTCGGCCTCTACCTCGACGGCGGCTTCGGCGTCGGCAAGACCCACCTGCTCGCCTCGCTCTGGCACGCCGTGCCGGGCCCGAAGGCGTACGGCACGTTCGTCGAGCTGACCAACATGGTCGGCGTCCTGACCTTCCCCGAGGCGGTCAGGCGCCTGAGCGGCCACAAGCTGCTCGCGATCGACGAGTTCGAGCTCGACGACCCCGGCGACACCATGCTGGTCACGCGCCTGATCAAGGAACTGATCGCGGCCGGCGTGCACGTCGCCGCCACCTCGAACACCCTGCCGGACAAGCTCGGCGAGGGCCGCTTCGCCGCCGCGGACTTCCTGCGCGAGATCCAGTCGATGTCCTCGAAGTTCGACGTCGTCCGCGTCGACGGCCCGGACTACCGCCACCGCGGCCTGCCCGACGCCCCGCCGCCGATGGCGGCCTCCGAACTGGAGGCCAAGGCCGCGGCCAGGCAGGGCTCGACCATCGACGACTTCGACGACCTGTGCAAGGCGCTCGCCCGCATCCACCCGTCGAAGTACGGCAGGCTTCTCGACGGCGTCTCCGCCGTGCACCTCAGGGACGTCAAGCCGGCGCCCGACCAGAACGTCGGGCTGCGGCTCGTGGCGTTCGGCGACAGGCTCTACGACCGCGACATCCCGGTCGCGGTGTCGGGGCAGCCGCTGTCGGAGCTGTTCACCGACGAGATGCTGCGCGGCGGCTACCGCAAGAAGTACCTGCGGGCGGTCAGCCGGTTGGTCGCGCTGAGCCGCTGATCAGGCCATGTCGCGGCCCGCGCGGGCGTAGAGGCGGTGCGGTTCGGCGTCGATCCGCGCCGAGTCGGCCTCGCTGAGCACGACCGGAGGATCGGTGTGCGGCCACGACCTCATACCCGCTCGGCGAGCCGGCCCACAGGTTGTCGCTGACGAACGACTCGGACGGCCGCACCAGGCCGTGAGTTCCCGCCGAGGCGTTGAAGTCGGCGTCCACCGCGATTCGGTCCGGAAGTCGCGTTCCCGCGGCCGACGCGACGCGGTCGAGCAGCGCGAACCAAGGCGGGCGCGTCGTCGCGGCGCAGTTCCTGCCACGCGCGAGCTTCTTCGGATGTCCCCCAGGTGTGCGCGCGAGCATGACTGAACGCGAACAGCGAGTTTGACTCCGGAGAAGTTCGAGTATCCACTGGGAGGCGAGCGGGAATGATGACGTCCCGACGTCTTCCGGAGGCACCCATGCTGAGTGAAGCCGAACGCCGCTCGCTCGAGGAGATCGAGCAGCGGTTGCTCGCGGACGAGCCCAGACTCGCCCGCACCATGAACCGCCAGGTCCGGCCCTGGCTGTTCTACTCCCTCCTGTTCGTCTTCGGCGGCCTCACGGTGTTGCTGACGGTGATCAGCGCGTTCGGCCCCGCGTTCCAGTGCCTGCTGGTCACAGCCGGTGTCCTGGTGCTTCGCAAGTACCCGCTTCGCCTCCGGTAGCGGAAAACTCGCTGGCGCCGGGAACAGCACAACCCGGACCATCTCCACGTGGGTTATCTGGAAGCGAACGGCCTCGCGTACGCCTTGCCTGACGGCAGGGAGCTGTTCCGCGACGTCTCGTTCAAGGTGAGCGGCGGGACCGTGGTCGCGCTCGTCGGCGCCAACGGTGCCGGCAAGACGACGCTGCAACGCATCCTGTCGGGGGAGCTCACCCCGAAGCAGGGCAGCGTGCACGTGCAGGGCGGGCTCGCGGTGATGCCGCAGTTCATCGGCTCGGTCCGCGACGACAGCCTGGTGCGTGACCTGCTGCTCTCCGTCGCACCCGTGGCACTGCAACGTGCGGCGAAGGAGCTCGACGACGCCGAGCTCGCGTTGATGGACACCGACGACGAAGCCGCCCAGATGAGGTACGCGAACGCCCTCACCAACTACGGCGAGGCCGGCGGGTACGACATCGAGGTCCTCTGGGACACCGTCACCGTCGCCGCGCTCGGCCTGCCCTACGACCGGGCCCGCTTCCGCGAGGTGCGCACGCTGTCCGGCGGCGAGCAGAAGCGGCTGGTCCTCGAAACGCTGTTGCGCGGCCACGAGCAGGTCCTGCTGCTCGACGAGCCCGACAACTACCTCGACGTCCCCGGCAAGCGCTGGCTCGAAGACCGGCTCAAGGCCACCGACAAGGCCGTTCTCGTCGTCAGTCACGACCGCGAGCTGCTGTCCACCGCCGCGACGCACGTCGTCACGGTCGAGGCGCATTCCGCGTGGACGCACGCAGGCTCGTTCGCGACGTGGCACGGCGCCCGTGCAAAACGCATCGACAGGCTGCTGGAAGATCACCGGCGCTGGAACGAGGAGCACGAGCGGCTCAAGGACCTCGTCCGCACGCTCCAGCAGCTGGCCAAGTCCTCCGAGGTGATGGCTCAGAAGTACCGGGTCATGGCCGCGCGCCTCGAACGGTACGAGCAGGCGGGCCCGCCGCCGGAGATCCCTCAGGACGAGAAGGTCACCCCGAGGCTCAAGGGCGGTCGCACGGGCGTGCGCGCGATCACGTGCGAGGCGTTGGAGCTGACCGGGCTCATGAAGCCGTTCTCGCAGGAGATCTTCTTCGGCGACCGGGTGGCGGTGCTGGGCTCGAACGGCTCCGGCAAGAGCCACTTCCTGCGGCTGCTCGGCGGTGACCAGGTCAACACGACCGGCAAGTGGAAGCTCGGCGCACGGGTCGTCGCGGGCCTGTTCGCGCAGACGCACGAGCACCCGGAGTGGCTGGGCCGCACGCTCGTGGACATCCTCTGGCACGGCGAGGGCCAGCGCACTGGCAAGGACCGGGGTGCCGCGATGTCGGTGTTGCAGCGCTACGGCCTGCACCAGGCGGGCGACCAGCGGTTCGAGAACCTGTCGGGCGGGCAGCAGGCGCGGTTCCAGATCCTGCTGCTGGAACTGTCCGGGGCGACGCTGCTGCTGCTCGACGAGCCGACGGACAACCTCGACCTCGCGTCGGCGGAGGCGTTGCAGAACGCGCTGAACGACTTCGAGGGCACGGTCGTCGCCGTCACGCACGACAGGTGGTTCGCCAAGTCGTTCGACCGGTTCCTGCACTTCCGGGCGGACGGCAGGGTGTCCGAAGTGGACGAACCGGTCTGGACCTAGTTCAGGTCCCAGCTGACGAAGGCGCCGTCGTCGATCGACCCGCCCGCCTTCTTGTACGTGGCCTGCGCCGCCGTGTCACCCGCGGCGGTGCCGGTCCACATCGCGTAGCAACCCCGTTCCTGCGCAAGGGCTTTCAACGCCTCGACGAGCGCTGTGCCGATGCCGCGGCGCAGGAACGCGTCGTCCACGCCCAGCTCGTAGAGGAACATCTCGGTGCCCTTGTCCGGGTGCGTCGTCTCCACCCCGGACACGAACCCGGCGGGCTGGTCGCCGACGTAGGCGATCAGCAGATGACTGTGATCCTGCGCCAGGAACCGAGCGGTCGCGTCCGGCCGCGGCGGCGCGTCGAACAGGTGCGCGGCGGCGAACACGTCGTCGGGGGAGGCGGCGCGGCGGATCTTCATACCGCCAGGCTAGGTCAACCTTTCCGTTCGTCTCCGTGCGATAGAACCGCTGGCGTGTCGGTCGACGCCTACTGCGAACGCCTCGGTCCGGGAATCTGGGCCGAGCCGCTCAACGCGCTGACGAACCTCGCGTTCCTGATCGCGGCGCTTCTGCTGCTGCGGAAACAGGCCCCGCCGAGCCTGAGAGCGCTCCCGGTCCTGCTCGCTCTCGTCGGCCTCGCGAGCCTGGGCTTCCACACCCTCGCGACCCGGCTGACCGGTGCCCTGGACAGCGCGTTCATCGCTGTGTTCGTCCTGTACCACGTGGTCGTGTTCGCCCACCACTACCGGCAGATCCGCTGGTCACGGGCCTGGCTCGCGGCGCCGGTGTTCATCGCGTCCGCCGTCGTCATCGGCCTGCTCGTGCGCGTCGGTCCCGGCATCTACCTGCCCGCGCTGCTCGCCCTGCTGGTCCTCGCCCCGCTGTCCGGCCGCGACTGGAAGTGGTTCGGGGGAGCGGCCGCGGTGTTCGCGGTGTCACTGACGCTGCGCACGCTCGATGAACCGTTGTGCGGAAGCGTCCCGAGCGGCACGCACTTCCTCTGGCACGTCCTCAACGCCGTGACGCTGTGGCTCGTGTCCGAGGCGGTCATTCGACGTGCGCGGACAGCTTCCCGCTCCTGACGAGCTTGGCCAGCTCGGCGTGGTCCGCCTCGGTCTGGTCGGCGTAGTCGAACGCGTACTTCGCGAACGCCTGGTCGAGGTCGTCGCCGCCGCCGTTCTGGAAGTACCCGGCCAGCAGCCGCGGGTCGAGTGACCGCGTGTGCGCGCGGGCCAGCAGGGCGCCGGCGAAGCGGCCGTAGTCGTCGAGGTCGTCGCGCTTCAACGTGGTCGCGTCGATCTCGCCCTTGCGGTTGCGGAACTGCCGCACGATGAAGTGCCGGCCCTCGATCGTCGTCCAGCCCAGCAGGATGTCCGACTCCGCCTGGACGAGCCGCGCGCCGTGCACGATCCGCTTGCCCTCGTGCTTGGCGGGCTCGACGTCCAGGAACGGCTGCAAAGCGGACGGGCGCGCTTCCTTGGCCTGCAACACCAGAGCCTCGGAGCCGTTGCCGTGCAACAGGATCAGGTAGTTGCGCAGGCCGACGCTGCCGGTGCCGACGACGCGGAACGCCACGTCCGACACGCCGTACCGCATGATCAGGTTGGTCCGCGACTCGCGCAGGGTGTCCACGTAGGACGGCAGCGAGGCGATCACGGCCTCGGCGGTCGGGGGAGTGGCCTCGGTGAACGTCGGCGGGTTCGTGATGAACCGCCACTTCTCGCCGTCGTGCGCGGTCCACTTCGCGGCGAACCGGGCGCTGGTGTTCTTACGGGACTTCTCGGCGGCCTTGGAGAAGTCGTTGAGCAGGTCGTCCGCCTTGACCTTCGACAGCGTCGACTCGTCGCCCAGCGCGGTCCAGGAGTCCAGGAACGGGATCTCCGCGAGGTGCCGGATCGTGCCCCGGTACGCGCTCACGGCGTCCTCGGCGGCATCGCGGCAGCCCTTGTCCGACACGCCGCCGACGCGGCCCGCCAGCACCAGCGAGGCGACGAGCCGCTTGAGGTCCCATTCCCACGGCCCGGGCAGCGTCTCGTCGAAGTCGTTGATGTCCATGACGATCTGGCCCTCGGGCGTGCCGTAGAGGCCGAAGTTCGCTGCGTGTGCATCACCGCACAGCTGAGCGTGAAGGCCCGTCGAGCAGCCGGCGGCGAGATCGCCTGCCTGCAACCCGGCCGAACCGCGGAAGAACGCGAACGGGTTCTCCAGCATCCGGCCGACCCTCAGTGGGATCAGGTTTTCCAATCGGCCCTTGTTGCTGGCGCGCATGAACTCCAGCACGGACGGGCGTGAAGAGGCCAACGACATCGAGCGGTGCGCCTTGAAGTCCACTGAGGACCGCAACGCGCGTCCCTCGGCGTAGACCTCTTCCGGCTCAACCCATCTGCCCAAAGCGGCAGCGGCCTCAGCACGACTCTGCTTAGTCAATGGGTTCACCCATACGAGTCATCATGCCTGCGGCGGACGAACCAGGTGGCCCGTCCGCCGCATTTGTGACCTAGCTACGAGCGAAAATCACCCTAAACGGGACGAACGACCTCGGCGATCGCTTGCACGCCCAGGTCGACCTCGGCACGCGTGATCACCAACGGCGGCGCGACGCGCAACGTCGACGCGTGCGTCTCCTTGCACAGCACCCCACGCGTGGCGAGCGCCTCGGACGCGGCCCGGCCGACCGGACCGCCCGGCGCGATCTCGACACCGGCCCACAGCCCGCGCCCGCGCACCTCGGCCACGCCGTGCCCGACCAGCTTGTTCAGTTCCGCGTGCAGGTACGCGCCCATCTCCCGCGAGCGCTGCTGGAACTCGCCGGTCGCGAGCAGTCCCACGACCGCGCGGCCCACGGCGCAGGCGAGCGGGTTGCCACCGAACGTCGACCCGTGCTCACCGGGCTTCAGCACGCCCAGCACGGCCCGTGAACCGACCACGGCGGACACGGGCAGGATGCCGCCGCCCAGCGCCTTGCCGAGCGTGTAGAGGTCGGCGCGCACACCCTCGTGGTCCAGCGCGAACAGCTCACCGGTGCGGCCGAGCCCGGACTGGATCTCGTCGGCGATCATCAGGACGTTGTTCTCGTCGCACAGCCGGCGGATCCCGGCCAGGTAGCCGGCGGGAGGCACGACGACGCCGGCCTCGCCCTGGATCGGCTCCAGCAGCACGGCGGCCGTGCGCGGGGAGATCGCGGACTCGATCTCGTCCAGGTTGCCGTACTTCACGACCTTGAAGCCGGGCGTGAACGGCCCGAAGTCGTTGCGCGCGGTCTCGTCGGTCGAGAACGACACGATCGTCGTGGTGCGGCCGTGGAAGTTGGACCCGGCGACGATGATCTCGGCCGTGCCCTCCGGC
Source organism: Lentzea waywayandensis (assembly GCF_900115955.1). GTDB lineage: Bacteria > Actinomycetota > Actinomycetes > Mycobacteriales > Pseudonocardiaceae > Lentzea > Lentzea waywayandensis. The sequence continues at coordinate 143,760 of NZ_FOYL01000015.1, read as the reverse complement.
ACGTGCTTGACCTGGTAGGCCCACTTGCGCGCGACCTTGATCGCGGACTCGACGGCCTCCGCGCCGGAGTTCATCGCGAGCACCATCTCGGTACCGGTCAGTGCCGCGAGCTCGCGGCAGAACGGGCCGAACTGGTCGTGGTGGAACGCGCGGCTGGTCAGCGTGACGCGGCCGAGCTGCTCGACGGCGGCGGCCACCAGGGCGGGGTGGCGGTGCCCGAAGTTCAGCGACGAGTAGCCGGACAGGAAGTCCAGGTAACGGCGGCCCTCGACGTCGGTGACCCACGAACCCTCGCCGTGCGAGATGACCACCGGCAGCGGGTGGTAGTTGTGCGTGCTCCACTCCTCGTCGAGGGCGACGTAATCAGCGCTGGTGGTGGTGTTGTGCTCAGCGATGGCGGTCATCCTCCAAGGCTAGGGTCCTGGACAAGCGAATTCGACCGTGAAGCGTTGCGCACTGCCTCAGTTCGTTGCGTAGATTCATCAATCAGTGGCGGAACTTTGCACAGCGGGCGGAATCAGCGGTGAATCGCTACGGTCTGGTGATGGCGAAGAAGTCGGTTCGTGAAGCCCTGCGGCTCGATCAGGTGGATCTCTCCACCCTCGACCCGGCGGGGCGCCCGGTCGGTCCCAGGAACAAGAAGGAGGCGGCCGAGGACCTGGTCGCCACGGGGGCCGAACTGGACGGTCTGCAGGAGGCGCTCTACGCGGAGAATTCTCGCGCGGTCCTCCTCGTCCTGCAGGGCATGGACACCGCCGGCAAGGGTGGCGTCGTCCGCCACGTCGTCGGTCTGGTGAACCCGCAGGGCGTGCGCATCGCGTCGTTCAAGAAACCGACTCCCGCCGAACGGCGCCAGCACTTCCTGACGCGCATCAGGAAGGTCCTGCCCGAGAAGGGCCGCATCGGGGCGTTCGACCGCTCCCACTACGAGGACGTCCTGGTGCCCAAAGTAGAACGCCTGCTGACGGCCGCGGAGATTCGCGGGCGTTACAAGGAGATCAACGCGTTCGAGAAGGAACTCGCGGACGGCGGCGTCACGGTCGTCAAGTGCTTCCTGAACATCTCGCCCGAGGTGCAGAAGGAACGGTTGCTCGCGCGCCTGGACGACCCGCAGAAGCACTGGAAGTACAACCCGGCGGACATCGACTCGCGGTCGAAGTGGTCCAGGTACCAGGACGCCTACGCCCAGGCGTTGAAGAACTGCTCGGCCACGCCCTGGCACGCCGTTCCCTCGGACCGGAAGTGGTACCGGAACTGGGCGATCAGCCAGTTGCTGCTGGAGACCATGCGCGAGATGGACCCGAAGTTCCCGCCGCCCGCCTACGACATCGAGGCCGAGAAGGCCCGGCTGATCTCCGTCGACCCGTTGCGCTAGACGCAATCTTGATTGCACCTATTGCCTGGCCGTAGTGGTCTAGGCCAGTGTGGGCTGCGCCGCCGCCGCAAAGTTCATCCCGGAGGTGCGGACGTGGGTGTTGATCGGCGACGTTTTCTCGGAGCCATGGGTGTAGGAGCTGGACTGCTGATGACCGGAGGAACCGCGCAGGCGGCCCCCGCCACCCGGAGAGTGTTCTTCGGCGCCTACACGACGTGGAGCGGTGGCGCCAAGGGCATCGGCATCGGCACCTACGACACCGTGACCGGGCAGTTGAAGACGACCGGCGTGATCACGGGCGTGGTCAACCCGTCCTTCGTGATCGAGTCGCGGGACGGCAGGTTCCTCTACGCCGTCAACGAGAACACCAAGGGCGAGGTCACCGCGATCAACGCGGCCACGCTCAAGGTGATCAACAAGCAGGCGACCGGTGGCGCCGACCCGTGCCACCTGACGCTCGACCCGTCCGGGAAGTTCCTGATCACGGCCGACTACTCGTCGGGGTCCTTGAGCGTCTTCCCGGTCAACGCGGACGGCAGCCTCGGTGCGCGCACGCAGAAGGTGCAGCACAAGGGGTCCGGGCCGAACAAGGAACGCCAGGAAGGCCCGCACGCGCACCACATCGTGTTCGACACCGCCGGCAAGTACGCGGCGGCGGTCGACCTCGGCGCGGACTCGGTGTTCGTCTACTCGTTCACCGGCGGGAAGCTGACCCAGGTCTCGCAGGCGAAGGTCAAGCCGGGAGCCGGACCGCGCCACATCGCGTTCCACCCGGACGGCAAGACGGCCTACGTGGCGAACGAGCTGGACTCGACGATCGTGACCTGCGCCTACGCGAACGGGGTGCTCACGCCGGGCCAGGTGCTCAAGACCGTGCCGTCCGGAAGCCCGACGAACTACCCGGCCGAGGTGCTGGTCTCCGCGGACGGCAAGAACGTCTACCTGTCGAACCGCGGGCATGACAGCATCGCGCACTTCTCGGTCGGCGGTTCCGGGCTGACGATGCTCGGCACCACCGCGGTCGGCGGCAAGTACCCGCGGCACATCACGTTCGACCCGACCGGGTCGCTGCTGTTCGCGGCCAACCAGAACTCGAACAACGTCACGTCGTTCACGGTGGACAAGGCAACCGGCAAGATCACCTCGTCCGGCACGGCGCTGCAGACCGCGATCCCGGTCTGCGCGCTGCCCACACGACTGGGTTAATGCCCTTCTAGTCGATCGTCCACAGTGGTACTCCGGCTCTCATGGGTCTTATGGCTGGAGTCCTCGCTGTCGCTCTGCTGGCGCCCGCGCCGTTCGCGCCGGAGTACGTCGCACTCGGCGACTCCTACGCGTCCGGGGCGGGCGCCGGTTCCTATGTGGACGGCTCGTGCCGGCGCAGCTCGAACGCCTACCCGGCGTTGCAGGGCAAGGAGTTCCCGTCGTTCAAGTTCGTGGCGTGCAGCGGCGCGACCACGAAGTCGCTCAAGTCGCAGCTGCGGGCGCCGACCCCGGCCACGACGCTGGTCACGATCACCATCGGCGGCAACGACCTCGGGTTCGTCGACGTGCTGACGACCTGCACCCTCCAGGGCGACGCCTCGTGTCACCGGCGGGTGGAGAAGGCCCGGCAGTTCGCCCGAGACCAACTGCCCGCGCGGCTCGACGCCACCTACTCCGCGATCAAGGCCGCCGCACCGAACGCCGAGCTCGTGGTGCTCGGCTATCCGCGGCTGTTCACGCAGGTCGACGGGTGCCGCACGTTGTCCACGACGAAGCGGGGGGATCTCAACGACGCCGCCGACGAACTGTCCGGGGTGATCGCCGAGGCCGCCGGGCGGGCGGGAGCGCGGTACGTGGACGTGAGGGAAGCGTTTGCGGACCACGGCGTCTGCGCGCGCGAACCGTGGATCAACGCGCTGGTCAACCCGACCGCCGACTCCTACCACCCGAACAGGGCCGGTCAGGTCGCCTACTTCAAGGCGTTGACTTCCCGCAGTAGGTAAGTTCAGACTTACCGTTCGTGGAGACTTACCAAACGGCGTTCGCGGCGCTCGGCGACCCGACCCGCCGCGAGATCTTCACGCTGCTCGTGGCCGGGCCGCGGGCGGTGGGGGAGATCGCCGCCGAGCTGCCCGTGTCGCGGCCGGCCGTGTCGCAGCACCTCAAGGTGCTCAAGCAGGCACGGCTGGTCCGCGTCGAGGCCCAGGGCACCCGGCGGAGGTACTCCGTCGACCACGTGGGGGTGGCCGCGATGCGCGACTACCTCGACGACGTCTGGGGTCAGGCACTCGCGAACTTCGCTGCGGTGGTGGAGGAGACATGACAGAGGTCAGGAGATCCGTGCTGGTCAACGCTTCGGCGGACCACGCCTTCAAGGTGTTCACGGAGAAGTTCGTGACGTGGTGGCCGTCCGCGCACCACATCGGCGAGGCGGCCTTGAAGGACGTCGTCGTGGAGCCGCGTGAGGGCGGGCGCTGGTACGAGATCGGCATGGACGGCGCCGAGTGCGAGTGGGGTTCGGTCCAGGCCTGGGAGCCGCCGTCACGGCTGCTGCTCGCCTGGCACCTCGACGGTGACTGGGATTACGACCCGGACCCGGCGCGGGCCTCCACGGTGGAGATCACCTTCACCCCCGAGGGCTCCGGTACCCGTGTTGAGCTGGTGCACAGCGCGTTCGAACGGCACTTCACCAAGCCGGACCGCGTCCGCGAAGGCGTCTCCGGGGAAGGTGGCTGGGGCGCTATTCTGCTCGGCTTCGGACAGGCGTTCGTGTGATCATGCGCGGGTGAGTCTTCTGAGGGAGGTCACGGCCACCCGCTATGTGACGCCGTTCCGCGAGGGCGGATCGATGCCGGGGCTGGTCGAGGCCGACGACCTGGGTATGTACGTGGTGAAGTTCCGAGGTGCGGGACAGGGCGTGAAGGTCCTGGTCGCCGAGATCGTCGTCGGCGAGCTCGCACGGCGGCTGGGCTTCCGGATACCCGAGATCGTCCTGGTGGACCTCGACCCTGAGCTGGCGCGCGCGGAACCAGACCAGGAGGTCCAGGAACTGCTGCGGGCCAGTGGCGGCCTCAACCTCGGGCTCGACTACCTGCCCGGCTCGTTCGACTTCAACCCGATCGTGCGCGACCCCGGTGCCGAGCTCGCGACGAGGCTGCTGTGGTTCGACGCGCTGGTGCTCAACGTGGACCGCAGCTGGCGCAACCCGAACATGCTGTTGTGGCACCGCGAACCGTGGTTGATCGACCACGGCGCCGCGTTGTACTTCCACTACTCGTGGAGCGAGGAACGACCGGCCACCAAGGACTACCGGTACGACTCGTCGGACCACGCGATGCTGCCGAACGCCGGTTCACTGTCCGAAGTGGACGGCGAGCTGGCCGCGAAGGTCACGCCGGAGCTGCTCGACGAGGTGCTCGCGCTCGTTCCCGACGAGTGGATGGAGGGCGATCCGGTCGAACTCCGGCAGCGCTACAAGGACTTCTTCACCTACCGCTTGGCCAACCGCGGCTGGGTCGACTCGCTGGAGGCCGCGCGTGCCGCACGTGTTTGAGTACGCGCTGCTGCGGGCGGTGCCGCGGCAGGAGCGGGGCGAGTTCATGAACGTCGGCGTCATCGTCTACTGCGCGCCGCTGGGATTCCTGTGTGCGAAGACCTATGTGGACGGTGAGCGGCTGCGGGTGCTGGACCCGCACCTCGACGTCGAGATGCTCGAGTCGTCGCTGAAGCACCTCACGAACTCGTGCGACGGCACCGCCGAGGCCGGTCCGGTCAGCAAGACGACCGTCGGGCAGCGCTTCCGCTGGCTCACCGCGCCCCGCAGCACGATCGTGCAGACGTCACCAGCGCATACGGGCTGGACCGACGACCCGTCCGCCGAGGTGAACCGCCTTTTCGAGGCGTTGGTGCTGCCACCCAGGTAGGTTTCCTCGCAACCTAAGGGGACGAACGGCGTCCCTAGTTGCAAAGCGAAACTGATGCGATCGGGGTTGGCGACACATGAGCGCTGGGTATCACCACGGCTACCAGCAGCCGCGGCGTCCCATGCCGCCGCAGCGGCCGATGAAGAAGAAGAGGCGTCCAGGACGCGTCATTCTGGTGCTGCTGCTCGTCCTGGTTCTGGGTGCCGTCGGGTTCGGGTTCTACGTCGACTCGACGCTGACGCGGATCAACGCGCTGCCGGACTACGAGGGCCGTCCTGCCGAGACGCCGGGCACCACCTGGCTGCTCGTCGGATCGGACGCCCGGGAAGGCCTGACGCAGGAGCAGAAGGACGCGCTCGCCACCGGTGACGCCGCCGGACGGCGGACCGACACCATCATGATGCTGCACCTGCCGGACAACAGCGCCGCCAAGCCGGTGTTGCTGTCGATTCCGCGTGACTCCTACGTCGCGATCCCGGAGAACGGCCGCAACAAGGTCAACGCGGCGTACGCGTTCGGCGGGCCGCAGATGCTCGTGCAGACCGTCGAGGGTGCGACCGGCGTGCGGATCGACCACTACATGGAGATCGGCTTCGGCGGGTTCTCCGACATGGTCGACGCGGTCGGTGGCGTCGACATCTGCCTCGACGAGCCGATCAAGGACCCGCTGGCCGGCATCGACCTGCCCGCGGGCTGCCAGGAGCTCGACGGACCGCAGGCGCTCGGGTTCGTGCGGACCCGTGCCTTCGCGACCGCCGACCTGCAGCGCGTGCAGAACCAGCGCAAGTTCCTGTCGGCGCTCTTCGAGAAGGTGAAGAGCCCGGCGACGCTCGCGAACCCGTTCCGCGTCATCCCGCTGATGAACGCGGCGTCCGGAGCGGTGTCGGTCAACGAGAACGACCACGTGTGGCACCTCGCCAGCGTCGCGCTCAACATGAGCGAGGCGACGAGCGGGACGGTGCCGGTCGGCGGCACGCCGACGGTGCCCGGTGCGGGTTCGGTCGTGCAGTGGAACAAGGAGAAGGCGTCCGAGCTGTTCGACCTGATCAGCAAGGACCAGCCGGTGCCCGCCGAGCTGATCGCCCCTCCGAAGTAGTGGTTCCCCCTACGACTTGACGGGCTCGGGAGTGGGCTCCGAGCTGGTCAAACCGGCCTCCTGTGCGATCTCGTCGAGCTCGCGCAGGAGGTCGTCGTAAATAGGCGTTGTTGACATGGTGTAGCCCCCTCTTGCGGATCTTCCCCCGTTCAGGTGACGGGAGCTTACGCCTCTATACCCGATCTTCTGGCCAGATATGCGTCCGAGACGCTAAATGTTGGCTAAAGCCACCTCGTGACCAGGCGTTATGTGGGCTCGCCACATGTTGATCACGCCGTGTGACGCCTACCGTTTCCAGGCATGTCGAGTGTCACGGGTCACAGCGCGCTGGTCACCGGAGCCGCGAGCGGCATCGGCCTGGCCTGCGCTCGCGCACTGGCCACCGCCGGCGCCGAAGTCCATCTGGTGGATCGAGATCCGAAGGTCCTGGTACTCGCCGAGGAACTCGGCGGTGCCGGTCACGTGCTCGACCTGATGGACCCGGTCGACGCCTTGCCCGCCGAGATCGACATCCTCGTCAACAACGCCGGCGTGCAGCACGTCGCGCCCATCCACGAGTTCCCCGCCGAGCGCTTCTCGGCGATGGTCGAGCTGATGCTGGGGGCGGCGTTCCGGCTCACCAAGCACGTGCTGCCGCACATGTACGCGCGCGGCTGGGGCCGGTTGGTCCACATCACCAGCGTGCACGGCATTCGCGCTTCCGCCTTCAAATCCGCCTACACCGCGGCGAAACACGGCCTGGAGGGGTTCTCCAAGGTCGCCGCGCTGGAAGGCGCGCCGCACGGCGTGACGTCCAACTGCGTGGCCCCCGGATATGTGCGGACCCCGTTGGTGGAGAAGCAGATCGCGGACCAGGCGAGAGCACACGGGATTCCCGAGTCGGAAGTGCCCGAGAAGATTTTCCTCCAGCGCAGCGCAGTCAAACGGATGATGGAGCCTTCCGAGGTCGCGTCGGCGGTGCTGTGGTTGTGCGACAACAGTTTTGTCACCGGTACGTCGTTGGCCGTCGATGGCGGCTGGTCAGCTCAATGAGGAGTTGTCGATGATCAAAAAAGTGGTAGGCGCATCGCTCATCGGAACAACTGTCGAGTGGTACGACTTCTTCCTCTACGGCTCGGCAGCCGCCCTGGTGTTCAACAAGCTCTTCTTCCCGACCGCGGATCCGTTGAACGGCACGCTGCTCGCGTTCACGACGTACGCGATCGGTTTCCTCGCGCGGCCGTTGGGCGGCGTGGTCTTCGGCCACTTCGGGGACCGGTTGGGGCGCAAGAAGTTGCTGGTGCTGTCGTTGCTGCTGATGGGCGGCGCGACGATGCTGATGGGTGTGCTGCCGACCTACGCGTCGGTGGGCATCCTGGCGCCGATCCTGCTCACACTGCTGCGGCTGGTGCAGGGCTTCGCGCTCGGTGGCGAGTGGGGCGGGGCCGTGCTGATCGTCTCCGAGCACGGTGACACGAAACGGCGCGGGTTCTGGGCGTCGTGGCCGCAGGCCGGTGTGCCGTGCGGAAACCTGCTGGCGACGGCCGTGCTGGCGATCCTCGCGGCGGTGCAGTCGGACGAGGACTTCCTCGCGTGGGGCTGGCGGATCCCGTTCCTGCTCTCCGGCGTGCTCGTGGTGATCGGGCTGTGGATCCGGCTGACGGTGTCCGAGTCGCCGATCTTCCTGGCGGCGCAGGAGAAGCGCGCGAAGGAGCCCGTGCAGGAGAAGGCGCCGGTGCTCGTGCTGCTCAAGCACAACTGGCGCGAGGTGCTGATCGCGATGGGCGCCAGGTTCGCCGAGAACGTGTCGTACTACGTGATCACCGCGTTCATCCTGGTGTACCTGACGACCGGGCTCGGGCTGTCGAAGTCGGTGGGGCTCAACGCCGTGCTGATCGCGTCGGCGGCGCACCTGGTCGCGATCCCGATCTGGGGCCATCTGTCGGACAAGTTCGGGCGGCGGTCGATCTACCTCATCGGCGCGGTCGGCATCGGCGTGTGGATCTTCGTGTTCTTCCCGATGCTCGACACCAAGGACCCGGTGCTGATCACGGTGGCGGCGACGGTCGGACTCGTGCTGCACGGTGCGATGTACGGACCGCAGGCGGCGTTCTTCTCGGAGCTGTTCGGGACGCGGGTGCGGTACTCCGGCGCGTCGATCGGCTACCAGCTGGCGTCGATCGCGGCGGGCGCGCTCGCACCGTTGATCGCGACGGCGCTGCTGAAGGCGTACGGAAGCTCGTTCCCCATCTCGATCTACGTGGTGATCACGTGCGTGATCACGGTGGTCGCGATCCTGTTGTCCCGGGAGACCCGTGGTGCGGATCTGGAGGATCGTGACAGGGTTGGGGTGTGACACGACGGCGTGAGGCCGAACTGGCGGCGTTGTTCGAGACCGCGTCCGAGCTCGCGGGCATGCGCGACCCGGACGCGGTTCTCCGCTCGATCGTGCGCAGGGCCCGGACGCTGCTCGGGACGGACGTCTCGTACCTGTCGATGAACGACCCGGCCGGCACCTACATGAGGGTGACGGACGGGTCGTTCTCCCCGTTGTTCCAGAAGGTCCGGCTCGGGCTCGGAGAGGGCCTGGGCGGGCTGGTCGCGCAGACCGCACGGCCGTACGCGACCTCCGACTACTTCGCCGACGCCCGGTTCAACCACACCCGGCCGATCGACTCGGCGGTGCGTGACGAGGGCCTGACGGCGATCCTGGGCGTGCCGCTGAAGCTCGACTCGAAGGTCATCGGCGTGCTGTACGCGGCCGACCGGACCTCGCGGGAGTTCCCGGCCGAGGAAGTCGCGTTGTTGCAGTCGCTGGCCGACCACGCGGCGATCGCGATCGACACGGCGTCGTTGTTCGCGACGATCCAGTCGCACAACGAGGCCATGAAACGGGCCGAGGAGGCGCACGACCGGCTCACGGACCTGGTGCTGCGCGGCGGTTCCTCCGCCGAGGTCGCCGCCGCGGTGGGGGAGTTGCTCGGCGGGCAGGTCGAGGTGCTGGACACCGTGCCGACGCCGGCGGTGCGGGCCAACGGGCGGGCCGTGCTGCTCGACGACGTCTGGGTGTGCGCGGTGCTGGCGGGTTCGGAACTGCTGGGCGGCATCGCGCTGACCGGGTGCCCGGACCTGCCGAACGTCGACCGGCGGTTGTTCGAGCGGTCGGCGGTGGTGACGGCGCTGTTGTTGTTGCTGCGCCGAACCGTGGCCGAGGCGGAGAACAAGGTCCGCGGCGAGCTGATCACCGACATCCTGGACGGCAGGGACGCCGCCGGGCTGCTGGCGCGGGCACGCCGGGTGGGGGTCGAGCTGTCCGACCCGCACGTCGTGCTGGTCGCCGATGGAAACCTTTCCGGCGCAACGCATTACGCCTCGGTCCACAGAGGACTCGCCGGGTCGCGGGACCGGGACGTCGTGCTGGCGTTGCCGTCGAGGTCCACGGACGTCGCCCGGGAGGTGGCGAAGGCGCTGGACGCGACGGTGGGTGCCTGCGGGCCGGTCGCGGGTCCGGTGGCCATCGCGGCGGCCTACGAGGAGGCGCGGCGGTGCCTGAAGGCGTTGCGGCAGCTGGGCCGTGAGAAGGACGCCGCGACGATGGACGACCTCGGGTTCGTCGGCGTACTGCTGGGCGATCGCGCGGACGTGTCCGGCTACGTGCGGTCGGTGCTCGGCCCGGTGCTGGACTACGACACCGAGCGCGGCACGGAACTGGTGCACACGCTGGAGATCTACTTCCGCTGCGGCGCGAACCTGAGTCGTGCCAAGGCCGAGCTGCACCTCCACGTCAACACGGTCACGCAACGGCTCGACCGGGTCACGTCGCTGCTCGGCGACTGGCAGTCGCCGGACCGCGTGCTGGAGGTGCAGCTCGCCCTGCGGCTACTTCGGCTGACCGGTTAGGGCTGGCACGGCGTCGCCCGCAGCGGCGTCGGAGTTGCCGAACGGCTTGGCGATCAGCATGTAGACCAGGCCGATGCCGACCACGAGCGCCCCGCTCAGGATCACGACGTAGTTGTCGTACCAGGGCCCGTCCGGGGTGCGCGGCCAGACCATGTTCACCATCGCCGCGACGCCGTACGCGAGCGCCAGGACGTTGACGATCAGGCCCCACCGGCCGAGCGTGAACTCGCCGGACGGCGTCCAGCCCTTGAGCCTCGCCCGCAGCGCCGCGAACACGACCATCTGGAAGCCCAGGTAGATGCCGAGCGTCGCGAACGACACGATCTTGTCCAGCGCGTTCGTGGACAGCATCGACGCGAACACGATGATCACTGGGATGATCCCGGCCAGCGCGAGGGCGTAGGGCGGGATGTGGCGCTTCGGGTTGAACTTGGCGAGCGCCTTGTGCCCGAAGATCATCTTGTCGCGGGCGTAGGAGTAGGTCAGCCGGGACGCGGCCGCCTGCAACGACATCGTGCAGGACAGGAACGAGATCAGCACGACACCGATCACGATCTTGTAGCCGACCGGGCCGAAGGCGTTGGTCAGGATGTTCGTGACCGGGTCGGCGTCCTCGCCGCTGATGACCTTGCCGAAGTCCGGCACCGCCAGCAGCAGCGACAGGCACGCGAACGTGGCCGCCGCGCCGCCGATGTAGATGGTGCGGCGCATGGCCTTCGGGATGACGCGGCCGGGGTCCTTGACCTCTTCCGCCGTGTCACCGCACGCCTCGAAGCCGTAGTACTGGTAGAGGCCGATGATGCCCGCCGCGAAGAACGCGGGCAGGTAGCTACCTGATCCACCGGCACCGAAGCTGTCGAACAGCACGCCCAGGCCGTGGACGCGGTTGTCGACGAGCAGCCAGATGCCGACCACGAGCGCGCCGACGATCTCCGCGGCGAACCCGAAGATGGCAGCCCAGCTCAAGACCTTCGTGCCGGCGTAGTTGATGAGCGTCGAGACCACGATGATCGCGATCGCGCACAGCACCGTGTTGCCGACGTTGGCCGTGTAGCCGAGAAGCGTTGCCAGATATGGGCCGGCGCCGTAACTGACGGACGCGATGGTGACCAGCAGGGCGATCATGTAGACCCAGCCGGTCATCCACGCCCAGCGCTTGCCCCACAGGCGGCGTGCCCAGGGGTACACGCCGCCCGCGACCGGGTACTGCGCCACGAGCTCGCCGAAGATGAGCGCGACCAGGAACTGGCCGACGCCCGCGACGACGAAGCTCCAGATCATCGGCGGGCCGCCCAGGGCGAGGGCGACGCCGAACAACGTGTAGGTGCTGACCACGGGGGAGAGGTAGGTGAAGCCCAGCGAGAAGTTCGCCCAGGGACTCATGTCCCGCTTGAACTCCGATGTGTAACCGAGATCCCTGAGCCTGTCTTCCGCTGTTGCCGTCACTCACGCCTCCTTGATCAGGTCCGCGGCGCGTTCTCCAATCATGAGCACCGTGACCATGGGGTTCACGGTGGGCATGGTCGGGAACACGGACGCGTCGACGACCCGGAGTCCTTCGAGTCCGATGACCTTCAGGTCACCGTCCACAACGGACCCGATGGCACAGGTCCCCGCCGGGTGGTAGACGGTGTGGGCTGCGCGCCGGCCGTACTCCGACAGCGCCTCGTCGCTCGTGACGTCCGGGCCCGGTGCGATCTCCCGCTTGAGCCACGACTTGAGCGGCTCCTGCTCGGCGATCCTGCGGGCGATCCGGAAGCCGTCGACTAGGGTCTGCTCGTCGTAGCCGTCGGGGTTCATGAAATAGCCGAAGTCGAGTGCCGGCTTCTCCATTGGGTCACTGGACTTCAGCCACAGCCTGCCCTTGCTGTGCGGCCGCGGGATGTTCGGCGTCATGCAGACCCCGTGCTCCACCGCCGGGTAGCCGAGGCGTTCCGTGTTGGTGGTGAACGGGATCTGGTAGAAGTGGAACATCAGGTCGGGCCGTGGATCGGACTCGTCGCGCCGGATGAACAGCCCGGCGTCGGAGTCCATCACCGAGTTCTCCGGCAACGGCTTCGTGGTCTCCCAGACGATGACCGACTCCGGGTGGTCGAGCAGGTTCTCGCCGACACCGGGCAGGTCGTGCTTCGGCTCGATGCCGATGCTGCTCAGGTGCTCCGCGTCGCCGATGCCCGAGAGCATCATCAGCCGGGGCGTGTCGATCGCGCCCGCGCAGAGCAGAACCTCTTTGTTCGCCTCGATGTAGCCCTTGTCGGTGTGCACACCGATCGCCCGGTTGCCGTCGAACTCGATCCGGCCGGCCCAGGTGTTGAGCAGCAGGGTCAGGTTCCTGCGGTCCAGGATCGGGTGCACGTAGGCGGTCGACGCCGACGAACGCTGGTTGTTCTTCTCCGGGTGGTAGGCGATGGAGAAGAAGCCGACGCCGTCCTCGAACGGCGCGGCGTTGAAGTCGTCGATCTCCGGGACGTTCACGGCCTTCTGGGCGGCCGCCACGAAGTCCTTGGCGATCGGGTTCCGGTCCTTCTCCACCACCGGGATGATGTTGAGCTGGACCTTGTCGTAGTACGGCCCGACCGCGTCCCACGTCCAGCCGTGACCCCAGTCGTCGAGGTCCTGCGGCAGCGGGTTGAAGCAGATCAGCGTGTTGTGACTGGAACACCCGCCGAGCACCTTCGCGCGGCTGTGCCGGATGTGCGAGTTGCCGCGCGGTTGCTCGACCGTCGGGTAGTCGTAGTCGTACTCGGTCTCCAGCAGGTTGATCCAGTTGCGCAGGTTCAGGATCTTCTCGTCGCCGACGTCGGAGGGACCGCCCTCGATGACCGCGACCGTGACGTTCTCGTCCTCGGTGAGCCTGGCCGCGAGCACGCAGCCCGCTGTTCCGCCACCGACGATCACGTAGTCATATGCGGTCACTGGGCAGAGTCCTTTCGCGCGAACCAGTTCTGGGCTTCAGGCTTGAGGTTCTGATACACGTGCTTGGGCTCGGTGTACTCGTGCAGCCCCGCGGTGCCGAGCTCGCGGCCGACGCCGGAGCGCTTGAAGCCGCCCCACTCGGCCTGCGGCAGGTACGGGCCGAACTCGTTGATCCAGACCGTGCCGTGCCGGAGCTTCTTCGCGACGCGCTGCGCCTTGTCGAGGTCCTGGCTCCAGACACCGCCCGCGAGGCCGTACTCGGTGTCGTTGCCGAGCCGGATCGCGTCCTCCTCGGTCTCGAAGCGTTCCGCGGTGATGATCGGGCCGAACGTCTCGTCCTGGACGAGCTTCATGTCCCTGGTGCAGTCCGCGTAGACGGTGGGACGGAAGAAGAAACCGTTCTGCAGCTCGGCTTCCTCCGGCCTCCTGCCACCCGCCTTGAGGGTCGCGCCCTCCTGCCTGGCGACCTCGACGTAGCTCTCGACCTTGGCGCGGTGCTCGGCCGACACGAGCGGTCCGGACTCGGTGTCCTCGTCGAAACCGTTGCCCAGCTTGATGAGGTCCGCCCGGCGAGCCACCTCGTCGACGAAGTCGTCGTAGACGCTGCTGTGCACGATGAGCCTCGTGCCGGACGAGCAGACCTGGCCGGCGTGGAAGAACGCCGCCGTGAGCGCGTAGTCGACGGCGACGTCGATGTCGGCGTCCGCGAAGACGATGTTCGGGTTCTTGCCGCCGAGTTCGAGGGCGACCTTCTTCACGGTCTTCGCGGCCGACGCCATGATCCGCTGGCCGGTCGCGAGGCTGCCGGTGAACGAGACCAGGTCGACGTCGGGGTGCTCGGACAGCGGCGCGCCGACCTCGGGACCGGTGCCGAGCACGAGGTTCGCGACCCCGTCCGGCAGTCCGGCCTCGGCCAGCAGCTCGAACAACTTGATCGTCGTGAGAGGAGTGATCTCGCTGGGCTTGGCCACCAGGGTGTTGCCCGCCAGCAGGGCGGGCGCGATCTTCCAGGAGACCTGGAGCAGCGGGTAGTTCCACGGCGCGATCAGGCCGCACACGCCGACGGGTTCGTAGTCGATGCGGCTGATGACGTCCGCCGGGGCACCCTGGACGATCTTCGGGTGCAGCAGTCCGGCGAGGTTGCCGTAGTAGCGGAACACGGCGGCGACGTCGTCCACGTCGATGCGGCTCTCGACCAGCGTCTTGCCGGTGTCGAGCGTCTCGGTGCGGGCGATGTCCTCCTTGTCGCGTTCCAGGAGGTCCGCGACGCGGTTCAGCACGGCGGCGCGGTGCTCGGGGCTGGAGTGCTGCCAGTCGCCGTCGTCGAAGGCGTGGCGTGCCTTGGCGATCGCTGCGATCGCCTGGTCGCGGGTCTGTTCCTCGACCTCGGTGATGACGCTCTGGTCGAAGGGGTTGATGATCTGCCGCACCGGCGACACGGACTGCCTCCCTGATTCGTGTGTCCACGAAGGACACCGGGGTATAGCCGGTCGCCGGTGGGCGTAAACCGTGACGACCGTCTCCTACTTGAGATTCCTGCGGAGTCGGGTGAAAAGTCGTGCGTTGCTCATGGCCACGATGCCAACGATGTCGTCCGGGCGCTCACCGTCTCGATAGGTCGCGACGAACTTCCTGTCCTCGATGGATCCATCTTCTACTCGAACGTCGTCCGTCGCCCGTCCGATGAACTGGATCCGCACGCCGTACTGGTCGGACCAGACGTAACCGCCGTTGGTGTGCGTCGCGACGGTCTCGCCCGCGAGCAGGTTCCGGGTGGCGATCTGCGCCTGCTCGGTCGCCGACGTCCAGTGCTCGGCGCGATGCCCGGCGCAGTTCGCGACGTCGCCGACCGCGACGATGTTCTTCACGTTCGTCACGCCGCCCGCGTCGCACACGACGCCGTTGCCGAGATTGACCGGTCCGCCGGCGAGCCAGTCCGTCGCCGGCCGCGTGCCGATGCCCGCGACGACGACGTCGGCGTTGACGACGCGCCCGTCCGCGAGGTTGATTCCGCCGTCAACGTTGACCGAGTCAACATTGACTCCCGTGATCAATGTTGATCCGTGGTCACCGTGCAGGTGTCCGCACGCGGTGCCCATCTCGGCGCCCAGGACGCGCGTGAGCGGCGTGGGGAGTGCCTCGACGACGGTGACGTCCTTGCCGAGCGCACGCGCGCTGGAGGCGATCTCAGCCCCGATGAACCCGGCGCCGATGACCCCGATGTGCTGCGCGCTGCCGAACGCCTCGCGGAGCTTGATCGCGTCGTCCAGCGTGCGCAGGACGTGCGTGCCGGGGATCGTGCGCGGCAGCCCGCCCGTCGCGATGACGATGCCGTCGGCCTCGACGGTGGTGTCGTCGCTGAGCGCGATCTCCCGGGTGGAGAGCAGCCCCGTCGCCCGCACGCCGAGGCGCCACTCCGCGTTGAGCGCGTCGAGGTCCTCCTGGTCCGCGAGCGGCACCGCCTCGACCTTGCCGAGGAGGAAGTCCTTCGAGAGAGGAGGCCGGTCATAGGGCAGATGGATCTCGTCGCCGATGACGACGAGCCGCCCGTCGAACCCCTGCTGGCGCAGTGCCTGCGCCGACCTCAAACCGGCGAGTGAGGCGCCGATGATCGCGATCGTCTTCACGCCACGTCCTTGTTCACTTCGACATCGACATAGACCTCTCCATCTTTCACGTAGACGGAATAGGTCTTCACCGGTCTTTTGGCGGGCAGACAAGTCGCCTCGCCGGTGCGAAGGTCGAAGCTCGCGGCGTGCAGAGGGCACTCCACGAAGCACCCGTCCAGCCACCCCTCGCTCAGCGAGGCGTCCTGGTGGGTGCAGGTGTCGTCGATGGCGTAGACGACGCCGTCGGCGTTGAAGACCGCGATCGGCGCATGAGGGCCGACGATGCGAACCGCCTCCCCTGGGGGCAGGTCCATGAGAGCGCAGGCGCGGATCATCGTCGGCCTCCGTTGCGTGACGCGGCACATGTTCCGAATGACGCAACACAATGTGAGCCTCGTGAGACCCGCAGTCAAGAGTCCAGCCGGTTGTTTTGCCTGCCGGTTACTGTTGCGCGATGAGCAACTCCGACTCGGCAGCTCAGGTGCAGTCCGTGGACAGAGCCATCAGCGTGCTCGAACTGCTGGCCCAAGGTGAGGCCGGCATCACCGAAATCGCTGGTGAGCTCGGTGTGCACAAGTCCACGGTGTCCAGACTCGTCTCCGTGCTGGAGTCGCGTGGCCTTGTGGAGCAGCTCGGTGAAAGAGGCAAATACGCCATCGGTTTCGGGGTCGTCCGCCTGGCCGGTGCCGCCACCGGACGGATGGACCTGACCAAGCTCGGCCAGCCCGTCTGCCAGACCCTCGCCGACTCGTTCGGCGAGACCGTCAACATCGCCGTGCACGACGCCGGCGTCGCCATCAACATCACCCAGGCCCGCGGCTCCGCGGCCGTCTCGGCCGTGAACTGGATCGGCCAGCGCACACCCCTGCACGCCACCTCGTCCGGCAAGATCCTGCTCGCGTACCTGCCGCCGGACGAACGGCGCCGCCTGGCCTCGTTGCCGCTCGACGCCTACACCGAGAACACGGTCGTGGAAGCCTCACGGCTGCTCTCGGAACTGGAGGAGGTCGCGTCGCAGGGGTACGCGGCGTGCTTCGAGGAGCTGGAACTGGGGTTGCACGCGGTGGCAGTCCCGGTGCGTGGGCACCGTGGCGAGGTCGTCGCGGCGATGAGTGCTTCCGGTCCGTCGTACCGGTTGTCGCGGGAACGGGTGGACCAGATCGTGTCCACGATGTCGTCGGCGGCGGCCGATCTCTCGGCCCAGTTGGGCTACTTCGCGGGCTGATCCCACCAGGGGACCCAGTTCCAGCCGGCGACGTCCGGCCAGGAGGTGCGGAGGCGTTCGGCGAGCGTGCCGCCGAACGCCGCCGAACGCCACCGACGACTCGTGCGAGGCGTACGCGATCCAGTCGAGCATGTCGTCGGTCCAGATGCCTTCCGCGCCGGTGCAGGTCGGTTCGAACGTGTCGAGGTCCAGCAGGCAGCCGGGGTCGCCGTGCTCCCGGATCTCGACGACCCGGCGCAGCCCCGTGCTCCGCAGCGCCTCGCGGACCAGTCTGACGCCGGGACCGTCCCACATCGCGTCGTCGCGGACCGCGATCAGGCCCTCGGGCACGGGGCCGATGATCGGGTGCCACACGGTCGTGTTCCGCTGAAAGCCCCACCGCTGTTCGATTCGGCGGCGCCACGCCTGTGCCTCCTCGTCACTGAACACACGCCGGTAGGGCAGTGGCTCGACCACGAGGTCCCTCGCGGTCATCCAGCTCTTGACCGCCCTGCGGAACAGCTCGCGTTCCGCATCGGCCTCGAGCGGGCCGAGGTCCGTCGTGAACATCGACCGCGCGGTCGTGGCCGCGGTGGCGAGCCGGGCGAGGGGTGGCAGGGCGTCAGGATCGAGTCGTTCGACCTCGCTCAGCATCGCGTCTGCCACGTGGCGCCAGGGGAGTCCAGCTTCTCGTTGCGGCTCATCAGGTACCTGCCCGCCATCGTGTGCAGGGTGGTGGACTCCATGCCCGATTGTGCGGTCGATGTCCGTTCACGCGCACACGATTTCCTTGACCGCGCGAACGGCGGTATTGACAGCCGGACCCCCTGGCCGCAACTTGTTGCAGATAGCGGAACGAGTTTTGTCACTCGCAACTGCGGCGAAGGGGTGTCCTGATGCCTGGTGAAGTGCCTCGCGTGGTGCTCGTGGGGGCGGGGATCGTCGGGTGCGCGCTGGCCGACGAGCTCACCGATCGGGGTTTCACCAACGTCACGGTCCTCGACCAGGCCGGCGGCCTCGCGGTCGGCGGGTCCAGCAGCCACGCCCCTGGCCTGGTCTTTCAGACGAACTCCTGCCGCAGCATGACCGCCTTCGCCCGCTACACGGTCGAGAAGTACACCGCTCTGGGCTGCTTCGACCAGATCGGCGGCCTGGAGATCGCCACCAGCCCCGAACGGCTCACCGACCTCTCGCGCAGGCACGGCTGGGCCACGTCGTGGGGCGTGCAGAGCCGGCTGATCGACGCGGACGAGGTCGCGCGCCTGCACCCGTTGCTGGACCGGGACCAGCTGCTCGGCGGGTTCCTGATCCCGAGCGACGGTCTCGCGAGGCCCGTTCAGGCCGCCGAGATCCAGGCGCGGCGGGCGATCGAGCGCGGGGCGCGGTTCGAGTTCGGGCAGAAGGTCGTCGTCGTCGAGACCGCGGGCGACAGGGTCACCGGCGTGCGGACCGAGACGGACGTGTTCGCCGCGGACATCGTGGTGTCGTGCGCCGGGATGTGGGGGCCGGTGCTGGGGGAGATGGTCGGGCTGACCGTCCCGCTCGTGCCGATGGCGCACCAGTACGTGTTCACCGGCAACGTGAACGCCGACGCGGAAGCGCTTGCGCGGCAGCCGATCCTGCGGCACCAGGAAGCCGACCTGTACTTCCGCTCGCACGGCCAGGCGCTGGGCATCGGCGCGTACGGGCATCGGCCCATGCCCATCGCCGCCCAGGACATCACCGGCTCGGAGCTGCCGTTCACCGAGGAGGACTTCAAGGCCTCGTGGGAGTCGGCCGTCGAGCTGATTCCCGCGCTGGCCGAGGCGGGGGTCGAGAGCGGCTTCAACGGGCTGTTCTCGTTCACCAGCGACGGGATGCCGTTGCTGGGCGAGCATCCTGGCCTCAAGGGGTTCTGGGTCGCGGAGGCGGTGTGGATCACGCACTCCGCCGGGGTGGCGCGGTCGATGGCCGAGTGGATCGTCGAGGGGCAGCCGGAGCTGGACCTGCACTCGAGCGACCTCAACCGGTTCGAGCAGGTGCAGCTGGCGCCGGACTACGTGCTGGAACGCAGCTGCCAGAACTTCGTCGAGGTCTACGACCTGCTGCACCCGTTGCAGCCCATGGAGAGCCCGCGGCCGATCCGGACGAGTCCGTTCTACGGCAGGCAGCAGGAGCTCGGCGCGTTCTTCCTGGAGGCGTCCGGCTGGGAGCGCCCGCACTGGTACGAGGCCAACGCCGGCCTGCCCGAGGTCGCCGAGGTGCCCGCGCGGGGCGAGTGGGCGAGCCGGTTCTGGTCGCCGATCTGCGGGGCCGAGGCGCTGGTGACGCGCAAACGGGTCGCGCTGTTCGACATGACCCCGTTGAAACGGCTGGAGGTCAGCGGGCCGGGAGCGCTGGAGTTCCTCCAGCACATGACGACCAACAACCTCAACCGCAAACCCGGCGCGGTCGTCTACACGCTGCTGCTGGACGAGCAGGGCGGCGTGCGCAGTGACCTCACGATCGCGCGCCTCGACGCGACGACGTTCCAGGTCGGTGCGAACGGCAACCTCGACCTCGACTGGCTCACCCGGCACGCGCCCGATGACGTCTACGTCAAGGACATCACGGCCGGAACGTGCTGCATCGGCCTGTGGGGCCCGCTCGCACGCGATCTGATCAACGACATCGCGCACACTCTGGACACGCGGAAGGGGTACTTCACCGCGCAGTGGGCGTTCATCAAGAACGTTCCGGTGACCGCGCTGCGACTGTCCTATGTGGGCGAACTCGGCTGGGAGCTCTACACCACCGCGGACATGGGTCCGAAGCTGTGGGACACGCTGTGGGAGGCGGGGCAGCGGCACGGGGTCATCGCGGCCGGGCGCGGCGCGTTCAACAGCCTGCGCCTGGAGAAGGGCTACCGGTCGTGGGGCACGGACATGACGACCGAGCACGACCCGTTCGAGGCGGGGCTCGGGTTCGCGGTGCGCCAGGACAAGGAGTTCCTCGGCAAGGGCTCGCTGCACAACCTGACCTCGACCAAGAAGCTCACCTGCCTCACGATCGACGACCCGCGCAGCGTCGTGCTGGGCAACGAACCCGTGTTCCACCAGGGAGAACCGGTCGGGTACGTCACCAGCGCCGCCTACGGCTACACGACAGGTCTCAACATCGCGTACGCCTGGCTGCCCAGCGAGATCGACGACGAGGTCGAGATCGAGTACTTCGGTCGGAAGGTCACCGCGCGCCCGGCGCGGGAGCCGTTGTACGACCCCGAGATGAAGCGGCTCCGGGGGTGATCTACGACGTCATCGTCATCGGGCTCGGCGGCATGGGCAGTGCTGCCGCCTACCGGCTCGCCCAGCGCGGGAAACGGGTGCTGGGGCTGGAGAAGTTCACGCCTGTGCACGCGCACGGGTCGAGCCACGGCGGGTCGCGCATCACGCGGCAGGCCTACTTCGAGGACCCCGCGTACGTTCCGTTGCTGCTGCGGGCTCATGAGATGTGGGACCAGATCGAACGGGACAGCGGCGAGCACGTCTTCCACCGCGTCGGCGGAGTCATCGTCGGCGATCCGGACCGCGGCGCCATCACGGGTAGCCGGGCGAGCGTCGAGCAGTTCGGTCTGAAACACGAACTGCTCGACGCGTCCCAGCTGCGCGAGCGCTTTCCCGGGATGCGTCCGGCGGACGACGAGATCGGGCTGTACGAACCCGGCGCGGGCTTCGTGGTCCCGGAGACTGCCGTGCGGGCCCATCTTGCGCTCGCCCAGCGGGCGGGTGCCGACCTGCGCTTCGAAGAGCCGGTGACGCACTGGGAGTCCGGCAGGGTCACCACGGCTCGTGCCACCTACGAAGCCGAACACGTCGTCGTGTGCCCCGGCCCGTGGGCGCCGGAGTTGCTGGGAGACCTGGGAATCCCGTTTGAGATCGAACGTCAGGTCCAGTTCTACTTCACCCCGGACGAGGACTTCCGCGACCACCCGATCTACATCTGGGACCGTGCCGACGGCACGAACTTCTACGGCTTCCCCGCGCACGACGGCGCAGTCAAGGTCGCGTTCCACAGCGGCGGCCAGATCTGCACGCCCGAGACCATCGACCGCACGGTGCACGCCCACGAGGTCGAGGCGATGGCGAACGCCACCAGGTCGCCGATGCCCGGCCTCGCCGGCACGTTCCAACGCGCCGCGACCTGCATGTACACCAACACCGCCGACCGGCACTTCGTCATCGCCCGCGAGCACGACGTGACGGTGGCGTGCGGCTTCTCGGGGCACGGCTTCAAGTTCGTGCCCGTGGTCGGCGAGATCCTCGCCGACCTCGTGATCGACGGGGCCACGCGGCACCCGATCGGCCTTTTCGACCCGGCTCGCTTGAGAGGCAGAGTATGACCGGCAGCCTGATCTCCACCCTCGAGGGCCGCTACTACACCGACCCCGCGATCTTCGCGCGGGAACAGGCGGCCATCTTCGAGAAGATGTGGTTCTGCGCGGTGAAGTCGGGCGACCTGCCCAACGCCGGCGACTTCCGCACGGTGCAGGTCGGGCGGGAGAGCGTGCTCATCGCGCGCGACCGCAAAGGCGGCCTCAACGCGTTCCTGAACGTCTGCCGCCACCGCGGCGCGCGCATCTGCGTCGACGAGGCCGGCAGCGTCAAACGGGCGTTCCAGTGCCCGTACCACGCCTGGACCTACGCGCTGGACGGCAACCTGATCGCCGCGCCCAACCTCACCTCGATGCCGGACGTCGACCGCGTTGCGTACGGACTGACGAAGGTGCACTTGCACGAATGGCTCGGCTACGTGTGGGTGAACCTCGCCGAGGACCCGCCCAGCTTCGAGGACGACGTCCTGAGCGCCGTGACCGAACGCCTGGGCTCGTTGGAGGGCATCGACGGCTACGAGATCGACCAGTTGTCCGTGGGCAGACGAATCGTCTACGACGTCAAGGCCAACTGGAAGCTCATCATCGAGAACTTCATGGAGTGCTACCACTGCGCGACGATCCACCCCGAGCTCACCGAGGTGCTGCCCGAGTTCGCCGACGGCTACGCGGCCCAGTACTACGTCGGGCACGGCGCCGAGTTCGGTGACGAGATCAAGGGTTTCACGGTCGACGGCAGTGAGGGATTCGAGAAACTCTCGTCGCTGGAAGAGGAACGCGACAGGAAGTATTACGCCATCACCGTCAAACCGCAGGTGTTCATCAACCTCGTGCCGGATCACGTGATCCTGCACCGGATGTACCCGCTGGCGGCGGATCGGACGATCGTCGAGTGCGATTGGCTCTACGCCAAGGAAGTGGTCGACACCGGCCGTGACGTCTCTCGCTCGGTCGAGCTGTTCCACCGGGTGAACGAACAGGACTTCGAAGCCTGCGAGCGATGCCAGCCCGCGATGGCCTCCCGCGCCTACGCGCAGGGCGGAGTGCTGGTGCCCTCAGAGCACCACATCGGCGGTTTCCACGAGTGGCTCGTCCAGAAACTGGAATCAGCCGACTAGGGGATCGACTGCTCACCCGTGCACGGCGAAAGCTGGCACGGGTGATGGAGCAGACGGACTTCTTGCTCCCGGACGGGGAGCACGAACACCTGCGCCGCATCCGGCTTCTGGCCGAGCGCGCGGAACGGACGGCGCACAACCGGTCCAACCTCGTTGGCCCACCGCCGTCGCAGGAACACCTGGACATCCTCGCGGAGATCAGAAAACTGACCGACGAGATGACCACGCCCAGAACAGTCAGACGGGCCGAGGCGTTGCCCCGGCCCGCCAGATCCGCGGACGATCTCGTCCCGGGGAAGATCTGACTGTCAGCGGCGCTGGCCGCGCACCATCTTCACGAGACCCTTCATCGTCTCCTCGAGCCCGGAGCCGAACGGGTTGTCGTGCACCAGGTACGTCCACGTCGAGCTCGGGCGCTTGACCCCGGCGTCGGCGAGGTCGTAGCCGTCGTCGGTGATCTTCGCCGCCTCGTACTTCTCCTTGGTGAGCTCCCACGACTCCGGCACGATCTTGTTGAACGCCGGGATGGCCTCGCGGTGGAACTCGTCCAGCGGGTTCTGCCGGGCCAGCGCGCGCAGGTGGATGCCCTCGCGCAGGTCCGACAGGAACGTGAGGTGGTGCGTCCACAGGTCGTCGAGGAAGAACAGCGTGATCTTGCGGGCGGCGTCGGCGGCGATCTCGTCCGGCGCGCCTTCCTTCTCGCCGACCTTCTCGAACGCCGCGTCCGTGCGCAGCACGACGTCGCGGTGCTTGAGCAGCAGGTCGCGCTGGTGCTCGATCAGCTTGTTGTAACGCCAGGTGTTGCGGTGGATCTCCAGGTTCACGCCCTCGGCCACGCGCTGCGCGTGCTCGAAGGTGTGCAGCAGGCCCTTGTCGTGCACCCGGCCGTCGTTGTCCACTTCGGACGGATCCTCGGCGTCCGGCGCGTACTGGGTGATCAGCTCGTCCTGCATGGACGAGAAGAACACCGAGCCGCCGGGGTCGCCCTGACGTCCGGCGCGGCCGCGCAGCTGGTCGTCCAGGCGCGACGACGAGTGGCGTCCCGATCCGATCACGTACAGGCCGCCCAGTTCGGCGATCCGGTCGTGGTCCTCGCCCTCGTGGCCACCGAGACGGATGTCCGTACCGCGACCGGCCATCTGCGTGGAGACCGTGATGCGCTGGTACGAACCGGCGTCGGCGATGATCGACGCCTCCTCGGCGTCGTTCTTCGCGTTGAGCACCACGCACTCGATGCCGGCGGCGCGCAGCTTGGAGGAGATCCGCTCCGACTCGGCGACGTCGAGCGTGCCGACGAGGATCGGGCGCCCGTTCTCGTGGGCCTCCTTGATCTCCTCGACGATCGCGTCTTCCTTCTGCTCCAGCGTCGCGTAGAGGCGGAAGTGCTCGTCCTCGCGGATGTTCTCCTTGTTCGGCGGGATCACGAGCACCTCGAGCTCGTAGAACTCCCGCAGCGTCTCGGCGACGGCGACGGCGGTACCGGTCATGCCGCAGCGCGTCGGGTAGCGCGACAGCAGCGCCTGCACCGTCATCGAGTCGAGGATCTCGCCCGACTCGGTCGTCTGCACGTTCTCCTTGGCCTCGACCGCGGCCTGAAGGCCGTCCGGCCACCGCTGGAGCTTCGCGACACGGCCACGCGTGTCGTTGATGAGGTGCACCTTGCCGTCACGCACGATGTAGTCGACGTCGCGGTGCAGCAGCACCTGCGCGTGCAGCGCGACGTTCACCTTCGACAGCGTGGAGGTGACGTGCTCCTGCGAGTACAGGTCGATCTCGCCGAGCGCCCGCTCGACGGCCTCGGACCCCGCGCCCGTGAGGAAGACGTTGCGCTCCTCGTCGTCGATCTCGTAGTGCAGGTTCTGCCGCAGCCGCTTCACCAGGTCCGCGATGACGGGGTCGGCCGCCTCCGCACTGGTCGAGCCGGCCAGCACCAGCGGCACGCGCGCCTCGTCGACGAGCACCGAGTCGGCCTCGTCGATCAGCGCGACCTCCGGCTCGGGAACGATCAGGTCTTCCTCGCGGGTGACGATCCGGTCGCGCAGGACGTCGAACCCGATCTCGCTGACCGGCGCGTAGGTGATCTCGCACTGGTAGGCCTCGCGGCGCTCCTCGGCCTTCGAGCTGCCGTTGATCCAGCCCACGGTGACCCCGAGCAGCGCGTACAGCGGCCCCATCCACTCCGCGTCGCGCTGGGCGAGGTAGTCGTTGACGCTGACCACGTGGACGCGCTTGCCCTTGATCGCGAACCCGGCTGCGGCCATGGCGCCCGCGAGCGTCTTGCCCTCACCGGTGGCCATCTCGACGACGAGCCCGCTGAGCAGGCCCAGCGCACCCAGCACCTGCACGTCGAACGGCCGCTG
Source organism: Lentzea waywayandensis (assembly GCF_900115955.1). GTDB lineage: Bacteria > Actinomycetota > Actinomycetes > Mycobacteriales > Pseudonocardiaceae > Lentzea > Lentzea waywayandensis. The sequence continues at coordinate 118,947 of NZ_FOYL01000015.1, read as the reverse complement.
CCCAATGGCGCGCTCGGCGGCCTCCCGGGTCAGCGCCACGAGCTCGGTGTCCGTGCTCTCCTCGCGCAGCTTCTTGGCGTGTGCCGTCAGCTCCTCGTCGCTGAACGCCTTGAACGTCTCGGCGTGTTTCTCCACGTCCGAGAGCAGGGCCTGGAACGGGGCGAGGTCGATCGACCCCGGTTTCTGCGCGAACCTGCGCATCCGCTGCTTGAAGCGCGCCATGAGAGTGGTCACGACGCGCCAACGTACGGCATCGGCCGGATGTTCCGCAGAGGTCTTGACTGTGAAGGCCCGATTTGTCCCTCGGGTCGGGCCTTCACAGCCTCTGATCAGGCCCGTTCCGGCTGGTGCGTCTCCGGCAGCTTGATCACCGAGACGAGCGTGCACAGGCCCATGACCAGCAGGAACGCCGACACCGACATCGACGTGCCGGTCGCGCCCAGCAGTGCGGTCATCACGAACGGCGTGCCGCCGCTGACCAGGATCGACGCCAGCTGGTACGCGAGAGAGGCACCCGAGTACCGCACGTGCGGCTCGAACAGTTCACCCAGGTAGGCGGCGATGGGCCCGTACACGAGAGAGGACGCGATGCCTCCGACCGTGGACGCGACGAACATCAACACCAGCGAGCCGGTGTCCACGAGCAGGAAGTACGGGAACGCCCACACGATCATGCCGATGGTGCCCGCGATGATCAGCGGACGGCGCCCGAGGCGGTCCGAGGCGTGGCCGGCCCAGAGGATGACCGGGATGCTCACGATGGACGACAGCAGGCTGACGATCAGCACGGACTCGCGGGCGAGGCCGAGCGTGGTGGTGGCGTAGGACAGGACGCCCGCGATCGACACGTAGAAGATCGCGTTGGAGGCGAACATCAGGCCCGCGCCGAGCAGGATCGGCTTGCGGTGGGTCCGCAGGACCTCCTTCAGCGGGGCCGGGGCGACGGCGGGCTCGGTCGCGCGGCGTTCCTTCAGCTCGCGGAACACCGGGCTGTCCTCGACCTTCAGCTGGATGAACAGCACCACCGGGAACAGCAGCGCCGACGCCAGGAACGGCACGCGCCAGCCCCACGACGCGAACGCCTCCGGCGAGAGGGACGTCGTGGCGCTGATGAAGGCGACGTTGCCCAGCAGCACGCCGATCGGAACGCCGGCCTGGCCGAACGTACCGGCGAAGCCACGCTTGCGAGGGCCTGCCGTCTCGGTCAGCAGCAGGACCACGCCGCCCCACTGACCGCCGACCGCGATGCCCTGCAGGAACCGCAGCAGCACCAGCAGCAGCGGTGCGCCGACGCCGATGGACGCCGTGGTGGGCAGCAGACCGATGAGGAACGTCGCCGCCGCCATCAGCCCGAGACAGATGACGAGGGCCGGTTTGCGGCCGGCCTTGTCGCCGACGTGGCCGAAGACCAGGCCGCCGAGCGGGCGGGCGACGAAGCCCGCCCAGAACGTGCTGAACGACAGGAGCAGCGCCACGATCGGCGTCGCCTCCGGGAAGAACAGCTTGGGGAACACCAGTGCCGCGGCGGTCGCGTAGATGAAGAAGTCGTACCACTCAAGACTTGAACCGACGAGCCCGGCTGCCATGAGCCGGCGTAAGGTCTTCTGTTCCGCAGGGGCGACGCTGACCACGGATTCTCCTCACCACGTGTCGATGAACGGGCGTTTCTTCCCTTGGGGACGGGAAGTTGCAGGGGCCAGCGCCGTGGTGATCCAGCGGCGGGTGTCGGCCGGGTCGATCACGTCGTCGATCTCGAAGACCGAGGCGACGTTGAGGGCTTTGCCGTGCTCGTAGGCCATCGCGACCATCTGGTCGTAGCGCTGCTTGCGTTCGTCCGGGTCCGCGATGGCGTCGAGTTCTTTCTTGAAGCCGAGTTTGATGGCGCCTTCGAGCCCCATCGGGCCGAACTCGCCGGTGGGCCAGGAGATCGCGAACTGCGGGACCTTCAGGCTTCCGGCCGCCATGGCCTGGGCGCCGAGACCGTACGCCTTGCGGAGGATCACGAGTCCAAAGGGGACGGTGAGGTTGGCGCCCGTCACGACCATGCGGGTGAGGTGGCGGACGGTGGCGGTGCGTTCGGCGTCGGGTCCGACCATGAACCCCGGGGTGTCGCACAGGGAGACGACCGGGAGGTCGAACGCGTCGGCGAGCTGGAGGAAGCGGGCGCACTTGTCGGCGGCGTCGGCGTCGATGGCGCCGCCCAGGACGCCGGGGTCGTTGGCGATCAGGGCGATGGGACGGCCTTCGACGCGGACCAGGGCGGTGACGACGGCCTTGCCGAAGCCTTGGCGGAGTTCGAGGACCGAGCCGGTGTCGGCGAGGGTGGTGATGAGCGCGCGGATGTCGTAGGCGCGCAGGCGGTTCTCGGGGACGGCGTGGCGGAGGAGGCGCTGATCCTCGCAGGACCACTCGGCCGACGTGCCCTGGAAGTACGAGAGGTACTTCCTCGCCACGGCCACGGCTTCTTCCTCGGACCCCACCGCGATGTCCACGACGCCGTTGGGCACCTGCACGTCGAGCGGCCCGATGTCCTCCGGCCGGAACGTGCCGAGCCCACCTCCCTCGATCATCGCCGGCCCGCCCATGCCGATGTTCGCGCCCTCGACCGCGATGATCACGTCGCACGTGCCGAGCAGCACCGCGTTGCCCGCGAAGCACCGGCCCGCCACCACCCCGACCAACGGCACCTGGCCGCTGAGCCGCGCGAACGCGTGGAACGAGCCGCAGTCCAGGCCGCTGACCATGCTGTGGTCGGTGTCGCCGGGACGCCCTCCGCCACCCTCGGCGAACAGCACCACCGGCAGGTTCTCCTGCTGTGCCAGGGCGAACAGCCGGTCCTTCTTCTGATGGTTGCGCAGGCCCTGAGTACCGGCGAGCACGGCGTAGTCGTACGACATCGCCACGACTCGCGAGCCGTTGACCACACCGATACCGGCCACCATGCCGTCGGCGGGCGTGCGCTCGATCAGGTCTTCCAAAGAACGACGTTGCCTTTGCGCCGCGATCGCCAGTCCGCCGTACTCGACGAAGTCCGAACAGAGATCCGCGATGTTCTCCCGCGCGGTCCGCCCACCTCGGGCATGCCGTTTCGCGGCAGCCTCGGGGCGGTCGAAGTCGTGCCGCGCCAGCACCTCCGCCAGATCCGGCCGGACGTGCGCAGGGTCCACGTCGGCAACGTCCTCAGTGGACTCGCCTGCGCCGGAAGCCAGCACCTGGCCCTCGGACACGGTGTCGCCCACCGACACCAGCACGTCGCCGGACACCCGCACGACGTGCTGCATCTTCATCGCTTCGAGCACGACGGAATCGGGGGCGACAGCGACCACCGTCCCCGCCAGCGGCGCCCGCATGCCCGAAACCGGTTCCTCGACCACGAAGTCCGTCGTCGCCCCGACGATGTCGCGCGCGAGCAACGAGCGCAGGAACTCCAGGTTCGTGGAAACGCCCTCGACCTGGAACTCGCCCAACGCCCGCCGCGCCCGGTTCAGCGCCACGTCCAGGTCCTCGCCGTGCACCACGAGCTTCGCGAGCAACCCGTCGTAGCGCGTCCCGACCCGATAGCCGACGTACCCGTGCGTGTCGACGCGGACGCCCGGCCCGGCAGGCAGTCCGAACGACGACAGCACGCCGCCCGAGGTCTGGTTCAGCCGCACCTGCACGGCCGCGCCGCGGTCATGAGGCGTGAAGTCCACGTCGCCGCCCCAGGCGAGCAGCAGCTGGGTGCGCACGAGGTCCACTCCGGACACCATCTCGGTGACGGTGTGCTCGACCTGGAGCCGCGGGTTGACCTCCAGGAACGCGAACGAGTCCCCGGACACCAGGAACTCGACGGTGCCGACGCCGGTGTAGCCCGCCGCGACGGCCAAAGCGGCAGCCGCCTCGTGCAAAGTCTTGCGCAGCAGGGGATCCAGCAGGGGAGCGGGCGCGATCTCCACGACCTTCTGGTGCCGCAGCTGCAGCGAGCAGTCGCGGTCGCCGATCACGGTCGTCCCGACGAGCTGCACCTCGATGTGCCGGGCGGAGGGCATCAACCGTTCGAAGTAGACGTCCCCGACGCCGAACGCGGCCAGCGCCTCCGCCTGGCACGCCTCGACCGCGGCGTCGAGTTCCGAAGGCCCGTACACCGCCCGCATGCCCTTGCCGCCACCGCCGGCGACCGCCTTCACCATCACCGGGAACTCGCCGGGCAGCGCGTCCAGCACCGGGATCCCCAGCGAGGAGGCCAGCTCCCGTGCTCGCCGTTTGTCACCGAGCAGTTCCAGAACGTCAGCGGAAGGCCCGACGAAGGCCAGTCCGCGCTCGGAACACGCCCGAGCGAACGCGGCGTTCTCGGACAGGAATCCCCACCCCGGATGCACGGCCTGGCACCCCTCGGCGGCGTCCAGCAGCTGATCCACATCCAGGTACGGCGACGGCCCACGTAGTGCCACGGCACGGTCCGCGAGCGTCACGTGGAGCGAGGAAGCGTCGTCCTCCGCGTACACCGCCACGGTGCGTATCCCCAGGTCAGCCGCTGCGCGCAGGACGCGCACGGCGACCTCACCCCGGTTGGCGACGAGCAGCAAGACAACCTCCTGAGCGACCGCTTAGTATGTGACGGCGGTCGCATGTTGCCATCTGAAGTGAACGGAAGTCCATACGGAACCGATCGTGGGGCTGAGGCGTCAACGGAACACTTCGCCGCAAACGGGCGATCCAGTTGGCAGACTCCCCGCAAACATGCAAGGGCTTCAGGAGGCCGCAGTGGTGTTCAAGAGGATGATGCGCGCGTTCGGTGTGGGCGGGCCGACTGTCGACACGGTGCTGACGAACCCCAACGTCAGGCCTGGCGAGGTGCTGTCCGGTGAGGTGCGCATCGCCGGCGGCGACCACCCTGCCGAGATCGACCACGTCACTCTGGCGCTGCTCACCCGCGTCGAGGTCGAGAGCGGCGACAACGAGTACAACACCAACATGGAGTTCCACAAGTTCTCCGTGGGACAGCGGATCCTGGTTCAGCCGCACCAGAACCTGTCGCTCCCGTTCCAGGTCCCGGTGCCGTTCGAGTGCCCGATCAACGTCGTGGGCGGCCAGCAGCTGCACGGCATGCAGCTCGGTCTGCGCACCGAGCTCGAGGTCCGCGGCGCCGTCGACCCCGGTGACCTCGACCCGATCTGGGTGCACCCGCTCCAGTCCCAGGACGCCGTCCTTCAGGCGTTCGGGCACATGGGCTTCCGCTTCACCAAGGCGGACAACGAGCGCGGCCGCATCCACGGCGTGCCGCAGCAGCTGCCGTTCTACCAGGAGATCGAGTTCTACCCGCCGCCGCAGTTCGCGAGCCGTGTCAAGCAGGTCGAGCTGACGTTCGTCACGACGCCGGGCGAGCTGCACGTGATCCTGGAGGCCGACAAGCGCGCCGGACTGCTCCGTGCGGGCGGCGACGCGTACGGCCGTTTCGCCGTGTCTCACCAGCAGGCGGTCGGCACGGACTGGACCGCGACGATCAACCAGTGGATGAGCCAGGTCTCCGGTAGCCGCTGGTAGTTCTCGCGCTGCGGACGGCCACGATCAACGGGATGATTTTCTCCGAGATCCCCGAGTGCATCGGGGTGTAGCGGGAGGAGGCGTCCGTGACCATCGAGAGCATTCTCGGCGCGCTCATCATCGGTCTGATCCTGGGCTTGCTCGGCAAGCTGTTCGCACCGGGCAAGCAGGCCATCCCGATCTGGCTGACCCTGCTGGTCGGCATCGCGGCCGCGTTCATCGGGTCGTGGATCGCGCGGCTGCTGGGCGTGGAGGACACGGCGGGCATCGACTGGATCGAGGTGATCGTGCAGATCGTCGTCGCCGCGATCGGTGTTTCGCTCGTGGCCGGTGTGTACGGCAGGAAGTCGGTCAGTTAGGTCGGACCATCCTCAGGACGAGGTCGGCGTACAGCGCGCCGATCTCGTCCGGGGTCCGCTTCCCGCTCGGCTGGTACCAGCGGGCGACGTCGATGCACAGCGACAGCACGGCCAGGGTCGCGCCCTTGAGGTCGGGGACGTCGAACACGCCCTCCTTGATGCCGTCCGCGATGTAGGCCCGCATCCGCTGCTCGATCTGCCGGCGCAGCTCCGCCACCTCCGCGTGGTGTTCGGGAGAGAGCGCGCCGAGCTCGTACTGCACCACCCGCGCCGTCGTGTGGAACTCCGCGTGCCATCCCGCGAACGCCGCCACCGCGTTCCTGAGCCGCTCCACCGCGCCGGTGCCCTCGATGCCCGACAGCAGCGTCAGCGACGTCTCGTGGCCGACGAGCGAGATGTTGAACAGAAGCTCCTCTTTGGACCGGTAGTGGATGTACACGGCCGCGGGGGACATTCCGGCCAGCGAGGCTATGTCCCTGGTCGTCGTGGCGTGATATCCCTTGCCTGCGAACGCGTGGGCGGCCGCGATGAGCATCCGGCGGGCGGCGTCCGGGGTGACGGCGCGCCAGGTCTCGTCGAGCAGCGAGAACCCTTCCAGTCCGGTCGTCGTCATCGGGCGGCTCCTCGCGTGTTGACAGGTGATGGATCGTACTGCACGCTAAGCGAGCGCTTAGCGCTAAGCAACCGCTTAGTATGGAGGTAGTCGTGCAGCGGACGCTGTTCAACGAGGATCACGCCGCGTTCCGGGAGTCGGCGAAGGCGTTCGTCGAGCGCACGATCACGCCGAACGTCGAGAAGTTCATCGAGCAGCGGGTGATCGACCGGGACGTGTGGCTGGAGGCCGGTCGCCAGGGCCTGCTCGGGCTGGAGATCCCCGAGGAGTACGGCGGCAGCGGCGCCAACGACTACCGGTTCAACACGGTGTTCGCCGAAGAGCTGTGCCGGGTCAACGCGGCCGTCGCGTCGTCGCTGGGCATCCACGGCGACGTCGTGGCGCCCTACCTCGTCGACCTGTGCACCGAGGAGCAGAAGCAGCGCTGGCTGCCCGGCATGTGCACCGGCGAGATCAAGACCGGCATCGCGATGACCGAGCCGTCCGGCGGCTCCGACCTCGCCGCGCTGAGGACCAACGCCGTCCGTGACGGTGACGACTGGATCCTCAACGGCTCCAAGACGTTCATCACCAACGGCTACACCGCCGACATGATCGTCGTCGCGGCCCGCACCGACCCGTCCAAGGGAGCGCGCGGCATCACGCTGTTCGCCGTCGAGACCGGCATGCCCGGCTTCGAGCGCGGCCGCAAGCTCGACAAGGTCGGCCAGCACCCGTCCGACACCGCGGAGCTGTTCTTCTCCGACGTGCGCCTGTCCGCCGAGCACATGATCGGCGCGGAGGGCCAGGGCTTCATCTACATGATGGAACGCCTGCCGCAGGAGCGGATCGGCGGCGCCATCTCGAACCTGGCGCACGCGCAGGGCGTCTTCGACGAGACGCTGGAGTACGTCAAGGAGCGCAAGGCGTTCGGGCAGGCCATCGGCAAGTTCCAGCACAACAAGTTCCTGCTCGCCGAGCTGCGCACCAAGCTGGACGTCTCGCAGGCGTTCATCGACACGCTCACCATGCAGCACGTGCGCGGCGAACTGAGCCCCGTCGAGGCGGCGCAGGCCAAGTACTGGAGCGCCGACGTCGAGAACGAGGTCATCGACGCCTGCGTGCAGCTGCACGGCGGCTACGGCTACATGACCGAGTACCGCGTGGCCCGCGCCTGGATGGACGCCCGCGTCACGAAGATCTGGGCGGGTTCCAACGAGATCATGAAGGAACTCATCGGCCGCGACCTGGGCCTGTAGGAGGTTTTCCATGGCTGAGGCAGTCATCGTCTCCACCGCCCGGTCGCCGATCGGCCGTGCCCGCAAGGGTTCCCTTGTGTCTTTGAGGCCGGACGACCTGGCCGCGCAGGTGATCTCGGCGGCGCTGGGCGACATTCCGGCGTCCGAGATCACCGACCTGCACCTCGGTTGTGCCGAGCCGCAGGACGAGCACGGTCAGAACATCGCGCGCCGCGTCGCCGTGCAGCTCGGTTACGACAACTTGCCGGGCACGACGGTCAACCGGTTCTGCGCGTCTTCGGTGCAGACCGCGCGGATGGCCTTCCACGCCATCAAGGCGGGGGAGGGCCACGGGTTCATCTCGGCCGGCGTCGAGTGCGTCTCGCGGTACATGCACGCGGGCGCGCCGTCGTTCAACCCGCTGTTCGCGCAGGCGCAGCAGCGGACCCTGGACACGGCCGCCTCCAACGCGGCGTGGACCGACCCGAGGCTCGACGGCGAGCTGCCCGACTACTACATCGCGATGGGCCAGACGGCCGAGAACGTCGCGACGCAGATGGGCATCTCGCGACACGATCAGGACGAGTTCGGCGTGCGGTCGCAGAACCTCGCGGAGAAGGCCATCGCGGACGGTTTCTTCGCCCGCGAGATCACTCCGGTCGTGCTGCCCGACGGAACCGTCGTGTCGGCTGACGACGGCCCACGTGCCGGGGTGACGCTGGAAGCCGTCTCCGCGCTGAAGCCGTCCTTCCGGCCCGAGGGAACGATCACGGCCGGCAACTGCTGCCCGCTGAACGACGGTGCGGCCGCTGTCGTGATCATGAGCGACGTGCGGGCACGTGAGCTGGGCCTGACCCCGTTGGCGCGCATCGTGTCCACGGGTGTCTCCGGCCTGTCACCGGAGATCATGGGCCTCGGCCCCGTGGACGCCACGAAGCAGGCGCTGGGTCACGCCGGTCTGTCCATTTCGGACATCGGCCTGGTGGAGATCAACGAGGCGTTCGCCGTCCAGGTGCTCGGTTCGCAGCGAGCGCTGGGCATCGACATCGACAAGCTCAACGTGCACGGCGGCGCCATCGCGCTGGGCCACCCGTTCGGCTCGACCGGTGCGCGGATCATGACGACGCTGATCAACGGCATGCAGGCCCGCGACGCCCAGTTCGGCCTGGAGACGATGTGCGTCGGCGGCGGTCAGGGCATGGCGATCATCCTGGAGAGGCTTTCGTAGTGGGAATCCTGGACAAGTTCCGTCTCGACGGGAAAGTCGCGATCGTCACCGGCGCCTCCTCGGGCCTGGGTGTGGCCTTCGCGAAGGGGCTTGCGGAGGCCGGCGCGGACGTCGTGCTCGCGGCCCGCCGTGCGGACAAGCTGAAGGAGACGGCCGCGCTGGTCGAGGCCGCCGGTCGGCGCGCCCTGGTCGTGCAGGCCGACGTGTCGCAGCCCGACGACTGCCGTGAGGTGGCTCGTGCGGCGGCTGAGTTCGGCACGGTGGCGGTGCTCGTGAACAACGCCGGTGTCGCGTCGGCGGTGCCGGCTTCGCGGGAGACGCCGGAGCAGTTCCTCAGTGTCATGGACGTGAACCTCAACGGCGCCTACTGGATGGCTCAGGCGGCCGCGGCCGTCATGAAGTCCGGTGGCTCGATCATCAACATCTCCAGCGTGCTCGGCCTCGTGACCGGCGGTATTCCACAGGCCGCGTACTCGGCGTCGAAGGCCGGTCTGCTCGGACTCACGCGGGACCTGGCGCAGCAGTGGACCGGGCGCAAGGGCATCCGCGTCAACGCGATCTGCCCCGGTTTCTTCTCCTCGGAGATGACCGACCAGTACCCGCCGGGGTACCTGGAGAAGATGCGGGCGGCGCTGCCCGCCGGTCGCATCGGCGACCCCGAGGAACTCGCCGCCGCCGTGGTCTTCCTGGCCTCACCCGCGGGCGGTTACGTTACTGGCGAGACGCTCGTCGTCGACGGTGGTGCCGTGATCGTCTGACTCCAGGGGGAGCCGTGCGGGAGCCCGAGTTCAAGGTCATCGACCCGCGAAGACGGTTCCTGCTGTGGTTCGTCCCGCCTTTGACGGTGTTCGTGACCGGGCTGGTGGTGCTGCTCGTTTCGGGGCACATCACCGGCCCGTTCCGTTCTGTCACCGTGGTGCGCGCGTTGTTCGCCTCCAAGCGGGACTTCTTCCAGGACGAGCAGGTCAAGCGGATCCTGATGGCGCGCGGCTACCAGGTGCACGTGACGCCGGTCGGCTCCCGCGACCTGGCCGAGAAACCCGACCTCGACTCGTACCACTTCGTGTTCCCGTCGGGGCACGTGGCGAACGAGCACGTGAAGACCCGCCGTGCGGGCAAGCACGTCGTGCCGTACCGGCCGTTCTTCACCCCGGTCGTGCTCGCCACGTTCCGCGAGTACGCCGAGGCACTGCGGAAGGAGGGGGTCGCGACACCGCACGGTCAGGGTGAGAAGCCGCTCTACTACAACCTCGACATGGCCAAGCTCAAAGGGCTGGCCGACGTGGGCAAGCGGTGGGACGAACTCGGCCTGACCAACGGCAACCGGGTCATCGTGCAGTCGCCGGACCCGTGCAAGGCCTACTCGGGCGCGACGCTCGTCGGGTTCTTCGCCACCGCCTTCGGTGACGAACCGCCGCAGACCATCGATGCCGCGGAGAAGCTGGCGCTGGAGGTCAAGCCGTACGTCGACGCGCAGGGCCAGGCCGGCGAGGACATGGCCCCCAAGTACTTCGTGCCGGAGGGGCGGACGCACGCCGTCATCGCGGTGATCTACGAGCACCAGTACATCGCGTATCAGTTGCGGCAGAAGAGCGTCGACACCGAACGCGTGCTGCTCTACCCGACCAAACAGCACCAGAGCACGCCCGAGCTGATCTCGTTCACGCCGGAGGGCGACCGGATCGGCGAGCTGATGATGAACGACCCGGACCTGCGCAGGCGCGCGGTCGAGCTGGGGTTTCACTCGCTGAGCTGGAACGGGGAGTCCGCCGACGACTTCGGCACCTACATCGCGGGCCGCGGTCTGCCGGAGCCGCCGGCCGGTGAGGCGGGCAGGGTGCAGCTGCCCAAGGCGGAACTCTTCGAGCGCATGCTCGACGTCGTCGGCGACTGCAAATGAGAGTGCTGGCAGCGGTTCTGCTGCTGGTGCTGGCCGCGTGCACGCCGAGCACACCCGCGGTCCGGCTGAAGATGCTGGCGAGCACGGAACTGGCCGATCTCGGACCCGTGCTGGCGGAGTTGAAGAAGGCCACCGGTGTCGAGCTGGTGGTGGAGCACCGCGGCACGGTCGAGGCCAGCAGGTCGCTCGCGGGCTTCGACCTGGCCTGGTTGTCCACCAACAGGTTCCTGCGGCTGCGCGGTGCCGACCCCGAGCTGGCATCGAGCATCATGACGTCCCCGGTGGTGCTCGGGGTGAAACCCGCCAGCAGGGCCGTGCTGGGGGATCGGCCGACGTGGGCCGACGTCGCCGACCGCGCCGCGCTGGGCCAGTTCCGTTACGGCATGGCCGATCCACGCGTGTCCGGTGGTGGGATGGCCGCGCTGATCGGGGTCGCGACGGCGGCCGCGGGCACCGGCGCGCCACTGCGGCCAGAGGACGTGAGCTGCGACCGGTTGCAGGGTTTCCTCGCGGGGCGCGCGTTCGACGTGCCGGACCCCGTCGGCGAGTTCGCGCGCCGGTCCGATGTGGACGGACTGGTCGCGCACGAGTCGGAGTTGATGGCTTTGAACGCTTCCGGTCGCCTGTCCACGCCACTGGAGATCGTGTACCCGCGCGACGGGATCGTCCTGTCGGACTACCCGCTGATGCTCGTCGAGCCCGCACACCGGGCCGCCTACGACCGGGTCGTCGAGTGGTTGAAGTCGCCGGGAGCGCAGCAGATGATCGCCGAGCGCACCTGGCGCCGGCCCGTCGAACCCTCCGTGGTGCGCGACGAGAAACTGCGTGCCGACCTCGGCACCGCGCTCTACTTCCCGGACAGCCAGGAGGTGCTCGACCGGCTGCTGCTGTTCCACGACCGCGCGGGCGAAGGCCGTCAGGTGATCTTCGTGCTGGACTACTCGACGTCCATGCGGGGCCCGCGGCTCGCCGGGCTGCGGGAGGCGTTCGCGTCCCTCAACGGGTTCGACCGCTTCTACGTCGGCGAGACGGTCACGATCGTCCGGTTCGCGGGCACCGTGCTGGAGGAACGTTCGATCACCGTGCGCGGGAAGCAGGACCTCGACGCGCTGCTGGCCGTCGTCGCGTCCGACGACCTCCAGGACAACACGGCGATCTGGGCCGCGCTGGACCACGCGCTCCGCCTGGCCCGCGGCGAGACGGCGGTCGTGCTGATGACCGATGGCGAGAACAACGCGGGGCCGTCGGTGAACGAGTTCCTGAGGGTCGGGCGGGGAGAGGTGCCCGTGTTCCCGATCCGGTTCGGCGAGGCCTCGACGGCGGAACTGGACCGAGTGGCGCAGGCGAGCGGCGGCCGTCTCGTGGAGGCCGGCGCGAAGTCGTTGCTGGAGGCGGTGAGAGAGATCCGTGGATGTCGATAGAGCACTCTGGTGGTCCGTCTCGTGGGGCTGGATCCTGTTGTGGGTCGCCACGCTGATCGCGTTGGTCGTGGTCGTCGCTCTCGGGTGGCGGTGGCTGCGGCGCCGCGAACCGGAACCCGAGGTGCCGGGCCTGCTGTTCTACGTGCACGGCCAGCGCATGATCAACCTGTGCAAGGTCGGCCGGTACGACGACGCGGTCACCCGGCAGTTCGTCAAGCAGATCACCGTCACCAAGAACGGCAAGCTCCAGGTCGGCCCCAGCGAGTTCGGCATCGGCGTGGACGGCTCGGTGGTCGAGCAGAACACCGACACCTACGAGAAACCGGCCACGGAGATCGACGTCATCGGCGTCGTGCTGGCCGGCCTGCGCGCGGGCCACGGCGTGGTCGACGTCGACCTGACGACGCGGACCATCACGGCCGACGAGTCGTGGCGGCGAGGAAAAGCCCGGCGTCTCAACGACATCCGCGACTACGTGTCGTTGCACGGCCGGTTCGAGGTCGGTGACGGCGACGGCGCTGCGGTGTTGATCGCGCCCGTGGGGGAGCATCGGGTGCGGGTGGAGTGCGACCGGGCGAGCCTGCGCGACACGCTGCCGCCAGGCCAGTTCAACGCGCGCTGTCTCGGCAAGGTCCAGTCGTGGAACGCGGCGACCGGCGAGATCGTCGTGCTGCCGGTCGTCGTATTCCAGTAGACGGGCAGGGGACGATCAGCGCGTGATTGTTTCGTTGGACGAGGTGCTGGTGGTCGACGTGGAGTCGACCTGTTGGGAGGACTCGCCGCCGCCCGGTGAGGTCTCGGAGATCATCGAGATCGGGATCTGCCCGGTCGCGGTGGCGACCGGGGTCCGGGGTGAGCGGCGATCGGTGCTGGTGCGGCCTTCGCGGTCGTCCGTCAGTCCTTTTTGCACTCAGCTCACGACGTTGACCGCCGAACAAGTTGAGGGTGGCGTCTCGTTCCTTGAAGCCTGTGCGCTGCTGCGCAAGGAGTTCCGGTCGGATCGGCGGGTGTGGGCTTCCTACGGCGACTACGACCGCAAGATGTTCGAACGGCAGTGCGCCGACTTCGGAGTCCGGTATCCGTTCGGGCCGCGACACGTCAACGTCAAGACGTTGTTCGCGCTGGTGCACGCGTTGCCCCGGGAGGTCGGGATGGCTGAGGCGGTGCGGCTCGCCGGGCAGAGGCTCGACGGCACGCACCACCGCGGCCACGACGACGCGTTCAACATCGCTGGGCTCCTGTCCGGGCTGATTCGGCGGTGAGATCACCTGTTCGGAGGATTCCAGTCGATCCCGACCGTGCAGACTCGCGTGACGTCCCTCCACACCGTGATGGCGAAGGTGCCCGCGTCCGCTGACACTCGCGTGAGGTATTCGGTCGCGCAGGCGACCGTGTAGTGGGACTTCCAGTCGGCGCCTTTCCTTATGTACCAACCATGATCCTGCACGGACTCGACGTAGGCGAGAGTGAGCCGGCCGTTCTGGCTGCGCCGGTGGTACTGGATGCTGTGGACGTACTCCATGACGTGGACGGTCCTCAACAGACTCCGTCACCGTGATTCACGAATGTCAGATCTCGTCGTTAACGTTTGGGGTATGTCCGACCCCACGTTCCGGCAGGTGCGCCTTGGTGAGGCGCTGAAGAGGCTGCGCGAACGGAGCGGGCTGAGCCAGCGCGAGGCGGCGTACCGGCTCCGCTACAACTACCAGAAGCTGAGCCGCATCGAGAACGGTCAGCTGCCGGAGTTCCACGGCATGCGCGCGATGCTCGACCTCTACGGCGTACTTGTGTCGGAGGAGGCTCCGTACATCGACATGTGGGAACGCGCGAGCGAGAAGGGCTGGTGGCATCCCTATCGTCTCGACGACCACGGCTACATCAGTCTTGAGCACGACGCGGTCCGGGTGAGCGAGTTCCAGCTCGGCTACATTCCCGGTCTGCTCCAGGTCGAGAGCTACATGCGTGCCGTGTTCCTGGGTTTCCAGGTGCAGCGTTCGCGGAAGTGGATCGACAATCAGATCGCTGTGCGGATGCGGCGCCAGGAGCGCCTGTCGGGTGATGATCCGCTTGAGTACCAAGCGATCATTGCCGAGGCCGCCATTCGGCTGGCGGATCGTGAGCAGCTGCGGCACATACGCGAGGTGTCGGAACTGCCGAACGTGACGGTGCAGGTGCTGCAGGACTCCGCAGGCCCGACCGCTGGGCAACTCGGCTCGTTCATCGTGCTGGACTTCGCCTGTCCCGGCGAGATGTCGGTGCTCTACGTCGAGCATCCCGCTGGAGCGACCTACATCGAGGAAGCCGAGCGGGTGAAGCCCAGTAGACTGGTCTTCAAGCACCTCTCGAAGCTGGCACTGACCCCGGACGAGTCGGCCGAGTGGATCGGGAGGTTGGCTGCCGGGAGGTAGGGGATCAAGGTGTCTGCTGTGTGGCGCAAGAGCAGTCGCACCGGCGGTGGCGAGAACGCCGCCTGCGTGGAGATCGCTCTGGACGGCTCCGCCGCCCGCATCCGTGACTCCAAGGGCCGGGCGGACGCCACTGTCGCGGCGCCCGCCTGGGGTTCGTTCCTCGCCATGGTCAAGGGCGAGGACCAGTTCAGAAGGTGATCACGTCGGCGCTGGCCGGGTTCGCCTTGCCCGCCAGCACGGCCTGCCACACGTCGATCAGCTCGTCCGGACCGCTGTGCTGGACGACCCCGACCCAGTCACCCGCCTGAGCGGTGAAGCCCCGCCACGCCTCGCCGAAGCGCTGGGCCAGCCCGTCCGCGCCCCAGTCCGCCGTGCGCTTGCGCAGCTGGTCCGGGGCGAAGAAGAACTCGGAGCGCGAGTCCTGCGAGGCCGCCTGGTGGGTCAGGCCGATCGAGATGTCCTTCTTCAGCTCGGCGCCGAGCCGTGAGTGCAGCGCCGAACGCACGTCGGCCGACCCGCTGAAGTCCAGGTACACGCTCGGTTCGACGTCCACCGAAGCGTCGTAGGGGAGCACCGCGTCGTAGAGGCCCAGGCTCTGCGTGAACTCCACGTTGCGCGGTGAAGTCAGCCCCACGACCCGTACGCCCTGACCGCGAAGGCGTTGCGCGGTGCCGAACGCCGTCTTGCTGGACGCCGAGGAGATCACGACGGTCTTGGCGCCGTGGAAGTCGTTGTCCACCAGCTGGTCTGCCAGCAGGAACGACGTGAGGAACAGCGGCCGGTACAGCACCTGGAGGTCTTCGAGCCGCTCGTCGTAGGCGGGATCCTGGGTGGTGACGAGGTAGCTGTTGTAGACGGCGGGGAGCTCGACCCTGTGGTCGCTCGCGTCGACGAAACCGGCCGAGGTCAGCTTGGCGCGCACGACGAGATGGCTCGCCATCGGCAGGTAGCCGTAGACGCGGGTGCCGGCGGGCAGAGCGTCCACTGTGGACTCGACAACGTCCGCGAAGCCCCAGAGCGGGATCACGCCTTGGCCGGGGCCGCCGGCGGGGAAGAAGTTCCAGTAGCCGATGAGGTCGCCGATCACGCCGTACGTGACGTTGTTGGCGGTGAGTCCGACCCGGCTGGTGCGGAGAAGCACCTCGCAGTCGGACAGCTCGGGCAGTTCAGGCAGTTCGTCGTGCAGCACTTCGGTTTTGGTGAGGTCGTCGCGGTCGACGACCACGGTCCAGCGAGTGGTCATTGCCTGGATTCTCCTAGCTCGGAAGGTACGCTCCGGTCGTGACCGTGCCTGAAAGACTGATCGACGCCGCTACCCGCCTGTTCGCGGACAAGGGGTACGAGCGGGTCGCCGTGCAGGAGATCGTGGAACACGCAGGCGTCACCAAAGGCGCCATGTACCACTACTTCGGGTCGAAGGACGACCTGCTGCACGAGATCTACGGGCGGTTGCTGCGCTTGCAGACCGAACACCTGGAGAAGATCGCGTCGAGCACCGGCCCGGTCACCGAGCGCCTCCGCGAGGCCGCGATCGACGTGATCGTCACGAGCATCGAGGACTTCGACGCCGCCAAGGTGTTCTTCCGCTCCATGAACCACCTCTCCGCGGAGAAGCAGAAGGAGGTGCGGGCGGAACGGCGGCGCTACCACGAGAAGTTCCGCGGCCTGATCGAGGAGGGCCAGCGGGACGGGACCTTCCGCGACGACGTGCCCGCCGACGTCGCCACGTACTACTTCTTCGGGTCGTTGCACCAGCTGGGCACGTGGTACCGCCCGGACGGGGACATCCCGGCCGGGCGGCTGGCGGAGCACTACGCGGATCTGCTGATCCACAGCCTCACGGCACAATCACGCTGACGATCTCGGCGACGCACGCGGGCTTGTCGCTGCCCTCGATCTCGATGACGACCTTGGTCACGAGCTGTTTGCCCAGCGCGATGTCGGTGACGTCCAGCAGTTCGACCCCGCCGCGCACCCTGGCGCCGACCAGCACCGGCTGCGGGAAGCGGACCTTGTTGCTGCCGTAGTTCACGCCCATCTTGATGTTCTTGACGGTGTAGACGTCCCGCACCAGGTACGGCACCAGCGACAACGTCAGGTAGCCGTGCGCGACCGGTCCGCCGAAGGGGCCCTTCTTCGCCTTCTCGACGTCGATGTGGATCCACTGGTGATCCAGCGTCGCGTCGGCGAACAGGTTGACCTGCTCCTGCGTGACCTCGTGCCACTCGCCGAACCCGAGGTGCTCGCCCTTGGCGGCGACCAGCTCGTCGATGTTCTCGAAAGCGCGCATGGTGGGAGTCCTCAGTCCTTCGGTCCGCCGGCGACGTAGATGACCTGGCCGGACACGAACCCGGCACCCTCGCTCACGAGGAACGACGCGGTGTGCGCGATGTCCTCGGGCTGGCCGACGCGCGCGACCGGGATCGCCTGCGCCGCACCGGTGAGGAAGTCCTCGAACGGGATCTTCATGCGCTCGGCCGTCGCCTTGGTCATCTCGGTGGCGATGAAACCGGGCGCGATCGCGTTGACCGTGACGCCGAACTTGCCGAGCTCGATCGCGAGGGTCTTGGTGAAGCCCTGCAGACCGGCCTTGGCCGCGGAGTAGTTGGCCTGGCCGCGGTTGCCGAGAGCGGACGTGGAGCTCAGGTTGACGACGCGGCCGAAGCCTTCCTTCGTCTGGAACGCCTGCACGGCCTTGCTCATCAGGAACGCGCCGCGCAGGTGCACGTTCATGACCGTGTCCCAGTCCGCTGACGTCATCTTGAACAGCAGGTTGTCGCGCAGCACGCCGGCGTTGTTGATCAGCACGGTCGGCGCGCCGAGCTCCTCGGCGACCTTCGCGACGGCGGCGTTGACCTGCTCCTCGTCGGCGACGTCGACCTTGAGGCCGATGGCGCGGCCACCGCTCGCGACGATCTTGTCGGCGCCGTCCAGCACGCCCTGCTCGTCGAGGTCGAGCAACGCGACGGCCAGGCCGTCCGCGGCGAGACGCTGCGCGACCGCGGCACCGATGCCACGAGCCGCGCCGGTGACGATCGCAACCCTGTCGGCCACGGGTCCTCCTTCGGTGAGGGGATGGTGAGCTAAGCAAGCGCTTAGTAACGTACCTATCAGTCCGCTTGACGTCCAGGCCTGTGCGGACGACCATACCGACTGGTCGGAATGTGGCAATTCGAGGAGGCAGGTGCCAGTGGAACTCACCGGCAAGGTCGCGCTCATCACCGGCGGATCCAACGGCATCGGCGCCGCGTCCGCCCGGCGTCTGGCGTCACTCGGCGTGCGCGTTGTCGTCGCCGATGTGGACGTCGACCAGGGCAAAGCCGTCGCCGATGAGATCGGCGGCGTGTTCGTGCGTTGCGACGTGACGGTGCCTTCGGACTCCGCCGAGGCTGTCGCTCTCGCCGTGCGCGAGTTCGGCGGGCTGGACATCGCGTTCCTGAACGCCGGCATCGGCACCGGATGCTCGCTGGGCGATGACTTCGACGTCGAGGTGTATCGGCGCGCGATGGCCATCAACCTCGACGGTGTCGTTTACGGCGCGCACTACGCGTTGCCCGAGGTCCGCAAGCGCGGCGGCCAGATCATCGCCACGGCGTCGATGGCCGGCCTCATGCCGATGCCGGGCGACCCCGTCTACGGCGCGAACAAGGCCGCCGTCGTCGGTCTCGTGCGCTCTCTTGGCGGCGCCTATCCCGACGTGCGCGTGAACGCGCTGTGCCCCGCGTTCGCCGACACCAACATCATCGTCCCGCTGCGCTCGACCCTGGACGAGATCGGCATGCCGATCCTGCCCGTGTCGGCCGTGGTGGACACGTTCATGTCCATTGTGGAGGGTTCGGGGACCGGCGAGGCGTGGTTTGTCCAGGCAGGTCGTTCGTCGGAGCCGTTCGGCTTCCGCAACCCGCCCGGGCCTCGTGCCGCTGACGGCTCGCGCGTCGGTGCCGCCTCCCTGGACCCCGTTTCGATCGCGCTCAAGGAGAACTGACGTGCGTGCCATTCAGATCACCGAGTTCGGCGGGCCCGAGGTGCTCCAGCAGGTGGAGCTGCCCGACCCGATTGCGGGCGAGGGCGAGGTGCTGATCAACGTCTCGCGTGCCGGCCTGAACTACGCCGACACGCACCAGGCGGAGAACTCGTACCTGGCGAAGATGTCGCTGCCGCTGGTTCCTGGCGGCGAGGTTGTGGGGACGACTGCGGATGGACGCCGGGTTGTCGCGTTGACCAAGAACTCCGGTGGGTATGCGGAGAAGGCTGTCGCGCCTGCTCTCACCACCTTCGACGTTCCTGATGGTGTGGACGATCTGACTGCGTTGTCGTTGATCGTTCAGGGGGCTACGGCCTGGTTGCTGTTGCGGAAGTCGACTCACATGGAGGCCGGTGAGTCGGTGGTCGTGCATGCCGCTGCTGGTGGTGTGGGGACGATCGCCGTTCAGCTGGCCAAGTTGTGGGGGGCTGGGCGGGTCATCGCTACCGCTTCCTCTGATGACAAGCGGAAGCTGGCGTTGGATCTTGGGGCTGATGTCGCGATCGACTCGCGTTCCGAGGACATGACCGCGGCGTTGATCGAGGCCAACGGTGGGCGGCGGGTTGATGTTGTGCTCGACATGACTGGGGGAGCGGTCACTGATCAGTCGGTTGTGGCGTTGGGTCCTTTTGGGCGGCTTGCGTTTTATGGCATGGCCTCGCGGGAAAGGCCGAAGCCGGTTGACCTCGGGGCGTTGCTGGTGCACTCCACGACCGTTGCGGGTATGTGGTTGCCGCACGCGTTGAGGGTTCGGGATTCTGAGTTCGGGACCCTTGCTCATCGGGCTATGGCTGAGCTGTTCCAGCTTGTTGTGGATGGGAAGGTCCGGGCTGTTCCCGGTGGGGAGTATGGGATGGGGGAGGTTCGGCAGGCGCACGAGGACCTTCGGTCTCGTCGGACTGCTGGAAAGTTGTTGCTGGACCCGTCTCGCTAGTTCGTAGCGTCCCCGGCTTGCGTTGGCGGGCCTGCGGTTGCGTGCTTCCCCCTGGGGGCTCTGCCCCCAGACCCCCGGCAATCTGATCGGGGGGTAGCGCCGCCTGCGGGTTGATAGCACGCCTGTTGCTTTGGGCGGCCGCCGGTTGCTTTGAGGGGTGCGTTGGCGGTGGGGTCCCGTCACGAGCCGAGCCAAGAGCGGGCCACATCAGGTCAGGGGTGTCAACTCGACGAAAAGCGTGTCGAGTTGACACCCCTGACCTGATGCAGCAAGAGCTGTGGCGCGACTCGTGACGGGACCCCACCGCCCGGCCCGCCTGGTAAGGACGGCTCGCCTTCGGCTTCGCGGGCGGGGTGGTGCGCTGGTGGTGCCTTGGCTCGAACCAGTAATCCTGCGATTAACAGTGTCTGCATGCGAAAGGGCGGCCCGCGTTGTGCGGGCCGCCCTTCTGCGTCTTGCTGGAGCTTCTGGTCCTACTCGGAGAGCTCGGCCAGCTGGGCCTTCACCCTGGCCAGCTCAGCCTCCAGCTCCTCCATGCGGGTGCGGTGCTGGTCGCGTGCCGCCTCGAGCACCGACTCGATGCCCTCCGCGATGTCCACGTGCAGTTCCTTGGCCGCCTTGGCGACGGCGATGGCCGGGATGACCAGGCCCGACACGACGCGCTGCGTGCCGTGGACCAGGTCGGCCTGCCATTCGCCCTCGGCGGTACCGGTCACCGTGAGCGTGAGCTCCACGGTGCGGGTCTTCTTCGCCGTGCTCTTCGGGCGGCCTGCCTTCGGCTTCTCCGCCTTGGAAGCCGCCTCGACCTTGGGAGCCTCGGCCTTCGGCGCCTCAACCGGCTTCGGCGCCTCGGCCTTCTCGGCCACTGGGGCCGACGCCGGAGTCTCCTCCACGACGGTCTCCTCGACTGCCTGCACCTCGGTGAGCGTGTCCGACACGATCAGGTTTCCTCTCTCCGCAACGACGTGACCCCGCACACAGCATAGAACACTTGTTCGATCAGCCGTCGATGGGGTCAGCACAGAGACTAGTCAGTACGGCGGGAGCTGCACGCGCCACTGTCGTTCTACGTCGATGACTCCGGGTACCGCCTGCAGTGCCGGGATGGCTCTGACCTCGGCGGTGCCGGTGACCACGCCCAGCGCTTCCAGGACCGTGTCGACCACCAGGCCCGCCTCCCGCAGGTCGTCGAGGACCTGCGGGAGGCTGCCGTCCGTCACGGAGACCATCACCTGGTCCACCGAAGCGGTCATGGCGCCTGGACGAGTCCGGTGCCGATGTCGGTGGACGCCAGCGGCAGGCGCAGGGCGGTGCCGGCCAGGCGGGCCCACAGTTCGAAGCCGCGGGCGCCGGTCCTCTCCGCGATCAGGACCGCCACGCCGGCCACGTGCGGGGTCGCCATCGACGTGCCGCGCAGGCGGCGGTACTTCTCCGGGAGCTTGAAGGACGAGTAGACGTCCACGCCGGGCGCGCACACGTCGATCTGGCCGATCCTGTCCGCCGAGCCCGAGGAGAACGACGCGATCGCTCGGTTCACGTCGATCGCGGCCACGGCGATGATGCTGGGGCAGCGTGCGGGGTGGCCGACCGGCGCGATGCGGGCCGGGCGCGTCGAGGCGTTGCCCGCCGCGGCGATGATCAGCGTGCCCTTGGCCATCGCGCGCTGGGCGACGGTCTCGTAGATCTGCGAGTACGGCGTGCCCGCCGGGACGTCGGCGCCCAGTGACATCGAGATGATCGCGCAGCCGTTCGCGACCGCCCAGTCGATGCCCGCGAGGATGCCGCCGTCGGAGCCGGAGCCCGCGTTCGACAGGACCTTGCCCGCGAAGATCTCGGCCTCGTACGCGACGCCGTAGCCGGGCAGTGTGGCGGGCTTGCGCGGGCCCGCGGACGTGCCGATGCAGTGCGTGCCGTGGCCGTGGCCGTCCTGCACGTCCTCGCCGGCGATGAACGACTTCGTGGTGATGGTGCGGCCCGCGAAGTCCGGGTGGTTGTTCTCCCAGCCGGTGTCCAGGACGGCGATCTTGATGCCCTTGCCGGTGGCCGTGCTGACGTCCGCGCCGACCGCCTGAAGCCCCCAGGTCAGCACTGACTCGTCGGCCGCGGCCTCTGGCTCTTCTTCCACTGGTGCGGCGAACACGTGCACGACGCGTTCCGGTTCGACGATCTGCACCGCGCCGGGACCCTCCGCGGCACCGTTCAGTTCGCCCAGCAGGTTCGGGTCGCCGGACACCACGGCGACGCCGAGTTCCGGGAACACCTGCAGCGTGTCCGAGCCGATGGCGCCGGTGTTCGGGTTGAACCCGGCGATCGCGCCGAGCTCGGCCAGGCCCTCTTCTACGGCGTCTTCCTGCAACAGCACCAGGAACCTGCCGGTGGTCTCCACTTCCGCGGGTTCGGTCATGACGATTCGCCCCTACTCTCCGTCTAGCCCTCACTAGAGAGTCGTCACATCGGCGCAGTTGTTTCAGGCCATTTGCCGTCTGCGCTGAAAGAATTCACCGATTGGCTCAACGTACTTGGCCGCGATGGGCCCGAGGATGGCCATGAGCAGCACGTATGCGGTCGCGAGCGCCGCCAGCTCGTCGGAGACCTGACCGGACGCCACGGCGAGCCCGGCGATGACGATGGAGAACTCGCCGCGCGCCACCAGCGCCGCGCCCGCACGCATGCGGCCCATCTTGCCGATGCCCTGCCTGCGCGCCGCCCACCAGCCCGTGAACACCTTCGTCGCGGTCGTGACGGCGGCCAGCGCCACCGCGATTCCCAGGACGGGTGGAATCGAGCGCGGGTCGGTGTTCAGTCCGAACACGACGAAGAACATCGCGGCGAACAGGTCGCGAAGTGGCTCCAGCAGGCGGGTGGCGTTCTCGGCGGTCGACCCGGAGATCGCGATGCCGAGCAGGAACGCGCCGACCGCCGCGGAGACCTGCAGCTGCGACGCGATGCCCGCGACGAGCAGTGCCGAGCCGAGCAGCTTGAGCAGGAACACCTCGTGGTCCGGACTGTCCACAATGGCCGAGATGAACCGGCCGTACTTCAACGCCACCACCAGGACGACGGTGATCGCGAACAGCGAGATGCCGACCGAGGTGAGTCCGCCGAGGAAGCTCACGCCCGCCAGCACGGCGGTGAGCACCGGCAGGTACACGGCCATCGCCAGGTCCTCGAACACGAGCACGGACAGCACGACCGGCGTCTCGCGGTTGCCGAGACGGCCGAGGTCGCCGAGCACCTTCGCGACGATGCCCGACGACGAGATGTACGTGACGCCCGCCATCGCCAGCGCTCCGACCGTGCCCCAGCCGAGCAGGATCGCCGCGATCGCGCCCGGCGCCGAGTTCAGCACCAGGTCGAGCACGCCGGCCATCCAGGACTTCTTCAGCCCTGTGGTGAGCTCGGACGCCGAGTACTCCAGGCCGAGCAGCAGGAGCAGCAGCACGACGCCGATCTCGCTGGCGATGTGCGTGAACTCCTGGATGCCTTGTAACGGGACGAAGCCGCCGTGCCCGAACGCGAGCCCGCCGATCAGGTAGAGCGGGATCGGGGAGATTCCGGCACGCCGAGCCACCCGACCCAGCAGACCGAGGCCGAAGAACACCGCGCCGAGCTGGATCATGGCCATTGTTGTCTCGTGCACTGTGCTTAACCGCCGTGGAGGATCTCAGCGGCGGCGTCGAGGCCCTCCGCGGTGCCGACGACGACCGCGAGGTCACCGTTCTCGAAGAGGAAGTCGGGGCCGGGCGACGGATGCGCGTTGCCCGAGCGCACGACGGCCACGATGGACGCACCGGTCCTCGTGCGCAGAGCGGTCTCGCCGAGCGAGTGGCTCGCGAAGGCGGTCACCGGCAGCTGACGGGTCGTGATGCCCGTGATGTCGCGGTGCTCCTCGCGCAGGTGGGCGACGAGTTGCGGCGCGCCGAGCAGGCCCGCGAGCGTGTTCGCCTCTTCCGGCGAGAGGGGTATCGAGGCGGCGCAGGAGTCGGGGTCCGTCGCTTTGGACAGGATGAGCTCGAACCGGCCGTCCCGGTAGGTGATCACGCCGACGCGGCGTCCGGCGCGGATCATGAAGTCCTGGCGCGTCCCGATGCCCGGCAGGGGCGTGATCTCTACGTTCACACAGATCATGATACGTGGATGTCCCAGGAGGTGATGACGCTGCGAGTACGCCCCGTGCGTCGCGGCTGGGTGGTGCGTGAGCGCGTGCCCGGCCCCGACGTCGACGAGTTCGCCGAGCCCGGCCAGGTGATCGGGGCGCTCGCGAGAGCCCCGCACGGCACGTTGCTGGCCGTCCAGCACCCCCATCGCACGCCGGCCGCCCTGGCCGCGGGCACCGGGCTGCTCGACGCGCTGCCGCACGCCCGCGCCGAGCTCGCGGCGCTGATCCGGCGGGCGTACACCGAGGTCACCGACGTCGTCGCGCCGTATCGGGTGGACGGGCCGGACGGGACGGCGTGCGGTCTGCTGTGCCTGGTCGACCCGGACGGGATCGCGCACACCGAGGACGTCTATCCGGACGTCGTCGCCGAACGCGGTCAGGTGCTGGCCTCGCTGGGCATCGCGACGAGCGCGGCGATGCTCGTCCCGGTCACCCCGCACGACGCGCTGACGGACCTGGTGCTCGGCATGACAGGGGAGCCGGCCGTGTCTCTTGTGGACTCGGGCGGACGGCGGCACTGGGTGTGGCTGGTCGGGCCGGGGGAGTCGCAGGAGAGGTTCCTCGAGGCGGCGGGCGCGCATCCGTTGCTCGTCGCGGACGGCAACCACCGGGTCGCGGCGGCGCGGGAGGCGGGGCTCGCCGGGTTGCTGGCGCTCGTCACGTCCGGGCCGGGGCTGCGGGTCGGGCCGATCCACCGCGCGATCGTCGGCACCGGGTTCAGCTCGTCCGATCTCGTGACGGCGTGGGAGCGCGTCGGGCTGACGGTGTCGTCGTTGCCGTACGTCGTCGATCCGGAACCGGGCGTCGTCGTGGTGCGGTGCGCGGACGCGGTGCTGCGGGTCGAACTGCCTGCGGGGCAAGGGATCGACCACGCCGTCGTCGAGTCGGTGCTGCTGGGCGAGGCGCTCGGGCTCGACCCGGAGAGTCCGTGCGTGCGGGCCGTCGTGGATCCGTCCGTGGAGGCCGAGGCGGTGCTGCTGATCGCGCCCGTGCCGCTGCGGGAGGTGCTGGCGGGCACCAAGATGCCGCGCAAGAGCACCTATTTCACCCCCAAGCCGCGGAGCGGACTTCTGCTGGCCGACCTGTCACCGTAGGGCCCTGCCCGGCGGGTTCGTTCGGCCCTGGTGACCGATCAAACACGCGTTGAAAATCGTCCAATGCATGACGACGCCTCGCCCTCGTTGCCGCCGCCCCACGCCAAGATCGGACTCGTGCACATCAGGCATCTGAGGGCGATGACGTCGGCGTTGCGCGCGGTCGACTACCGCTACGGCGGTGGGGCGTGCCGCACGCAGGTGGAGGCGATGTTGTCCTGGTGTGACAAGGCTTTCGCGCACTCGGCCAGTGCCGCCGTTCGCCGCGACTTCCGGGACGCCATCGCGGAACTGCACGCGCTCGCCGGGTGGACCGCCTTCGACGCCGGGCTCGGAGGGTCCGCGCACCGCCACTTCCTTCTCGCCCTCGACTTCGCCCAGGACGAGGATCTGGTGGCGAACATCCGCTATCGGATGGGGCGGGTCCACCTGCACCACGGTGGACCCGCCGAAGCGCTCGGCATGTTCCGGCTCGCGGGGATCGTCGCGAACAGCCACCACACGAAGGCGATCCTGGCCGCGAACCAGGCGTGGTGCTACGCCGAGATGGGGGATCGGGTGGCCGCGCTGGCGTTGCTGGGGCGTGCGCACGACGAGTTCGCACGGGCAGACGTTGACCGTGCCGCGCCGTGGGCTGCGTTCTTCGACGTGCACGACCTCGCGGGCATCACCGGCGCCGTTTACACCTCTCTCGCGAGCACCGTCGACCGTGGGTTCGCACGGCCGGCCATCACATCGTTGCGGCAGGCCGTGACGGGGTATCGCGACGACATGGCGCGCAGCCGGACGTTCGCGCTGATCGCGTTGTCGCTCAACCATCTCCTGGAAGGGGACGCGGACGAGGCGGCGGTGACGGCGGGACTGGCCGTGGTGCAGACCGGCGACATGATGTCCGCCCGCACGCGCAAGAAGCTCGATCCGTTGCACGCCGAAGCGGGCAGACGCCGTGCGACCACGTTGCGGGAGCTGATCACGCCGTTGCTGGCGGCCCCGTCGCACGCGGCGTGATGACCGCGCGGACCCGGTGGTTTCCGGCGACACCAGGGTCGTTGCCGGAGATCCGGGCCTTCGTACGCGGTCTCGCCGGCGAGTCCGGGCTGCACGGCGACGACGCGCGTGACGTGCTGCTCGCGGTGGCCGAGGCGGCGGACAACGCGGTGCGGCGCTCTGGAGCGTCCGTCGTCGGGGTCACGTGGGAGCCGCGCGATCACGCAGTGCTGCTGACCATCGAGGACGACGGCGTGTTCGACCTCGAAGCCGGCACCGCCGCCCGGCCGCTGGGGCTGCGGCTGCTGTTCGGCATCGCCGACGAGGTGCAGGTGCGGCCCGGCAAACCGACCTGGCCCGGCACGGTCGTGCGAGCGCTCGTGCGGGTCTGGTCGCGTGCGGGCGTCCCGGACCTGCCCGCGCCTCCGGGGCGCCCGCGCGTGCTGCTTCTGGACGGCGACCGGTTCCCCGGCCAGTCGCTGGCCGCGTTCCTGCACGCCGAGGGTTATGACGTGACGCTTGTGACGACAGTCCCTGCCGCGCAGGAGGCTCTTCAGAGTCCACCGGCACTGGCGATCGTGGACCTGCTGACGTCTCATGGTGAGGGGACCAGGTTCGCGGCGGCGGCACGAACGTCCGGCGTGCCGGTGATAGCCGTTTCGGCGATCGAGCCGGCCGCTCACGTCGCCGATGCTTATTTGCCGAAACCAACGCACCCGCTGCGTGTGCTCGCGGCGGTGCGCGATCTGCTGTCTCCTGATCCGTGAGGCACCCACGATGGAATCCCAGCCAGCCCTGTTGGAGGTACGTCGCCACGGCGCGGTGGTGACGCTCACCGGCGAGGTCGACCTGAGCACCAGCGACCTGCTGCGCTCCGAGCTGGCCCTCGCCTGCTCGTTCGGGGACGGCGCGGGAGACGTCGTGATCGACTTCAGCGGCCTGACGTTCATCGGGTCGAGCGGCCTGCACGTGCTGATCGAGACGGCCGGCGTGCTCGGTCAGCGGCGGCTGGTGCTGCTCGGCGGCGGCTGGGGCGCCTACGTCGTGAACCTGCTCGGCCTGACCCTGCGCTTCCCCAACATCGTCCTGGACCACTGATGTCCACTGAGGACGCTGCTAGGGTCGTTCTCATGGCGGTACGAGCGATCAGGGGAGCCACGCAGATCGACGCGGACTCGCGCGACCTGCTGCTGGAGGCGACGGCCGAGCTCGTGCGGGAGGTGTTGTCGTGCAACGCGTTGACGGCCGACGACCTGATCAGCGTGGTGCTCACCGCCACCCCGGATCTCGTGTCGGAGTTCCCCGCCTACGCCGCACGCCTGGCAGGACTCTCCGACGTACCACTGCTCTCCGCGACGGAGATCGCGGTGCCCGGTTCGATGCCGCGCGTGATCCGGTTGCTGGCGCACGTGGAGACGGATCTGCCGCGGTCGTCGATCAAGCACGTCTACCTGCGCGGGGCGGCGGCGTTGCGGACCGACCTCAACCACTGAACGCCCGGCTGATCGCGTCGATGTGCCGGTGGTCGGTGCCGCAGCAGCCGCCCAGCACCGTCAGCCGGGGGAAGCGCGCTCTGAGTGCCCGGTAGTCGTCCGCGAGCTCTTCGGGATCGCCCCGGTCCAGTGCCTCGGCCTCGTCCAGCTCGGCGTGACTGAGCTTCGACGCGTTGGCTCTGATGCCCTGGAGACGGTGCGTCCACGCGGCTTCGGGGTCGAGTGCGGGCGCGATGTGGGTCGGGTGCGCGCAGTTGACCATGTAGTAGGCCGGGTAGCCGTTCGTGTCGCGGTCGACCGCCTCGATCGCGTCGCCCAGCGCGTCCCCGCTCGGCAGCCTGCCGTCCGTTTCGACGGTGAACGAGATGACCACGGGCACGTTCGCTTCTCGTGCGGCGTCGACGATGCCGGTGGCCTCGGGGACGTTCGTCAGCGTCATGGCGGTGACGAGGTCGGCCGGGGTGTCGGCGAACGTCCTGATCTGCGTGGAGTGGTAGTCGCGCGCCTCCTCCCTGGTCATGATCGACTCAGGCCGGTAGGCGTCACCACGAGGCCCGACGCAGCCGCTGATGACCACCGGGATCGCGAACCGCTGCCGCACGTCGAGAAGCAGGTCGACGCCCTTGCGGTTGGCTGATGCGAGCTGTTCCACGTCGTAACCGAGTCGTGCGGCCCAGTCGGGATTGGCGCGCCACGTCGCGGTCTCCAGGACGATGCCCGCACCGTCGCGTTCGGCGATGCCGGCGTAGCGCTCGAAGTAGCGGGTGAGCGTCGCGTGGCCGTCGGGATCGTCGAGCAACGGGAACGCGGCGAAGTCGGGCAGGTCGATGCCGTCGTCGAAGATCAGTGTGGTCTCGGCGCCGCCGTCGGTGAGGAACAGCGGGGCGTCGAGCTGGGGCAGCTGCGTCATCGGATGCCTCCAGGTCGGAGGGCCCAGTGTGCGTTCCGAACGCCGGTTCCGCCCGCTAAGATCGAGCGATCACTGGGGGGTGATCGCGTGTTCGAGCCCTATCTGGCCGACTACCGCTACTACGCGTTGTTCGAGAGCCAGAGCCACATGTCCGACATCGGCCGGGCCACCGGGCTTCACCGCTCCATCAGCGCGTACCGCGAGGAGCGGTACGAGGGCCACGGCAGGTGGGAGTTGAGCATCGGCCTGTCGAGGTCATCGGAGCGCGACTCCTACGCCGACTACCGCGAGGCGAGCCCGGCCGAGGTGGAGTACCTGAAGCGCCGCACCGACGAGCAGCAGCAGGAGCGGCCGCAGCCGTCGCCCAGCGAGCCGGCCGGCGTCGTCGCTCTGCTGGCGGCACGGCGGCACGCCGAACCGGTGGACGGCCACTACTACTTCGCGGAGTTCGACGAGCTTGCCGACGTCGTGGACGTCGACCGCGCGCACGCCCTGATCCGGTGCCCCGCCAGTGGCGGCGGGAAATGGGAGATGTTCCTGCACGAGGGGACATGGGTGCCGGGGGAGGAACCGCGGCGCAAGCACGTGTTGCCGGTCGGCCGCGAGGACGTCGAACGGATCAGCCGGGCGAGGGAGAGCGCCGAGACCAGGTACTTCGACGTCTGGCTCGGCTTCACCGTGGAGCTCGGGTTCTACCGTCATGTGCTCGTTCGTCGCACCGGATCGGTCGACGAGACCACCGACGACCTCGGTTGGCAGTCCTCCGACGTGCTCGGGCGATTGGAGCCGGGCTGGTGGGTGGCGGAGTTCAGCGAGCGCGGGTTCCGCACGAGCCGCTACGTCGCCGTGATGATGGGGAGGGCGCGCGGGTTCCGTGGCCGCCCGCACGACTACCAGGCGGTCTTCCACAGCGACGACGACGTCTACGACTTCGGCAACGTCCTCTACCTGGTCAGGCAGCTGCCGAATCCGTACGAACTGGAGTACGAGCGGTGGACTCCGGACGGCTGGCAACGAATCGACGCGCTGCTCGGGAAGAGCACCCTGCCGATCTCCGAGGAGGAGTTCCACCGGCTGGCGGCGTCCCGCCCGGACGAGCGGGACGCCGGCGACCTCAGGCGCTGAAGTCCTTGCCGGGCAACCACCCGTTGGGGATGTCCGTGACGCGCCACGTCGGCACGGAGATCTTCACCGCGCGGATCGGCGTGGCGAGGAACGGCGCGACCTCGGGCACCTTCGCCACGAGCCGCTGCCGCACAGCCTCGTCCTCGGCCCCGTCGACCACCACGGCCGTGCCGCGGGCCTGCAGGAACGGCTCCATCGGCGACCCGGTCGACACGACCATCGCCACCTCGGCGTTCTCCTTGATCGCCTTGAGCGTCCGGCCGCGCTCCTCCAGCACGAGCACGAGCGTGTGCGGCCCGTCCTCGGCGAAGTAGACGCCGCTCACCCACGAGCCGTCCGAACCCGCCGTGGCGAGAAACATCGACTTGTGCGCGGCGAGCGTGCGGTGCACCAACGCCTCGACGGCGCTGTGCTGTTCAGCGGTGGTCACTGAGTCCTCCATGAAGTCGGTGATGCGCCCACCAGATCGGCGCGGACCGTGCGCGCCTTGTGCGGATTCCACCGATCGATACCGTCGAGCCGTGCTGATCAAGTGGGTGCGCTGCGAGGTGACCGATCCGGCCGCGTTCGATCGCGGGCAACGGGGCTGGGGCGCGCTGGCGGGGCTGCCGGGGTTCCTGGGCCAGCGCGGCGGATGGGGTGAGCAGGGGATCGCGCACGTCGTGGCGTTCTGGCGTTCGGCCGACGACCACGCGGCGTTCCTCGCGGGGCCGCACGACGCGCTGGCCGCCGCGCAGCGGGGCACCTACGGGGAGATCGAGGTCCGGCTGTTCGAGGGCGATCCCGCGCTGGTGGCGAGTGATCTCCGGTGCGTCACGGGCGAGGTTGTCGCGCTGGAGCCGTCGTGGACTGTCCCGCCTGCGGTGTGAGCGTCCGCACCAGGCACAATGTGGACCGTGGGTGTCTCGGAGGGAGCTGCTGTGGGCCAGGGTCAGTTGCGCGGTGTGGTGGCTCTCGACGGACCGGCCGGCACCGGCAAGTCCACCGTGGCCAAGCGCGTCGCGACGGCGCTGGACGCGCGCTACCTCGACACCGGTTCGATGTACCGGGCGATCGCGCTGGCGGTGCTGCGCGCGGGCGTCGACCCGAAGGACGAGGTCAAGGTCGCTGCGGTCGCGGACAACGCCGTGCTCGTGGTCGGCACGGACCCCCAGCGGCCGGGCATCACGCTCGACGGCGACGACGTGTCGGCCGAGATCCGCGGGCCCGAGGTGTCGCTGGCGGTGTCGCCCGTCTCCGCGACCCGGCACGTGCGGGAACTGCTCGTGGCCCAGCAGCGCGCGATCATCGCGGACGCCGTCGACCACGTCGGCGGGATCGTCGTCGAGGGGCGCGACATCGGCACGGTCGTGTCGCCGGACGCCCCGTTGAAGGTCTACCTGACGGCGTCGGCGGACGCGCGAGCCGCGCGCAGGACCAAACAGGACACCGCCGCCGGGCGCAAGTCCACTGTGGACACCGCGCTCGCCGACGTGCAGCGGCGCGACAACTACGACTCGTCGCGCGCCGTGTCGCCGTTGAAGGCGGCCGGCGACGCGGTGGAGCTCGACAACACCGACCTCGACCTCGCGGGCACCATCCGAGCGCTGCTGGAGCTCGTGGACGGCCGCGGGCTGCGGGTGACAGGGTGAGCGTTCCCGCGGGGACGGTGCCCTGGCTGTTCGACCTCGGACGCTGGATCGGGCGCGTTCCCTACGCCTGGCAGTTCCGGATTCGGGTGCACGGCCTCGACCGCGTACCCTTGAGCGGCGGCGTGGTCGTCGTCGCCAACCACAGCTCGATGTCTGACGGGCCGATCCTGTTCGGGGCGCTGCCCCGGCGCGTGACGTTCCTGATCAAGCAGGAGATGTTCAAGGGCGTCGTCGGCCATCTCCTGCGCAAGATCGGTCAGATCCCCGTCAAACGGGGCGAAGCCGATCGCACGGCACTGGTCACCGCGCAGTCCGTGCTCAAGGCCGGCGGCGTGATCGGGATCTTTCCCGAGGGCACGCGCGGCGAGGGAGACGTGGCGAGCGCGCAGAACGGCGCCGCGTGGCTGGCCAAGACGTCCGGCGCGATGGTGCTGCCGATCGCCTGCCGCGGGACCTACCAGGCCAAGGGCTGGCGCCCCGAGGTCGACGTGCTGATCGGTGAGCCGTTCCACCTTCCCGAGGGGAAGGGCCGGACTGCTTTGGGCGTTGCCACCGAGCAGGTGCGTGATCGCCTGGCGACACTGGTCGCCGAACTTGATGGACTTCGTATGAGTGAGGGAAGACGATGACGGACCTGGACGGCACCTGGGAGGACGAGGCCGACTGGTCAGCCTTCGGCGACCTCGACGGCTCAGACGGTGAGGAAGCCGCGCCGCCACAACCGGTGCTCGCGGTGGTCGGACGGCCGAACGTCGGCAAGTCCACGCTGGTCAACCGCATCATCGGCCGCCGAGAGGCCGTGGTGCAGGACGTGCCGGGCGTGACGCGCGACCGGGTCGCGTACGACGCGCTGTGGAACGGCCGCAAGTTCACCGTGGTCGACACGGGCGGCTGGGAGCCGGACGCGGTCGGCCTTCAGGCCTCCGTGGCCGCGCAGGCCGAGCTCGCGATGGCGACCGCGGACGTGATCCTGCTGGTCGTGGACGCGTCGGTGGGCGCGACGCAGACCGAGGAGGCCGTCGCGAAGGTCCTGCGCCGGTCCAAGAAGCCCGTGATCCTCTGCGCGTCCAAGGTGGACGACGACAGGCTGATGGCCGACGTCGCGTCGCTGTGGTCGCTCGGCCTGGGCGAGCCCATCGCGGTGTCCGGCCTGCACGGCCGCGGCTCCGGCGACATGCTCGACGTGATCCTCTCGAAGCTGCCGGAATCCCCGCGCGACGACTTCGGCGCGGGCAACGGCGGACCGCGGCGCGTGGCGCTGGTCGGCAAGCCGAACGTCGGCAAGTCGTCCCTGCTCAACCGCCTGACGGGCGAGAACCGCTCGGTCGTCGACTCGGTCGCGGGCACCACCGTCGACCCGGTCGACTCGCTGGTCGAGCTCGACGGCGAGATCTGGCGTTTCGTCGACACCGCCGGCCTGCGCAAGCGGGTGAAGTTCTCCGGTGGCGCCGAGTACTACGCCTCGCTGCGCACCAAGTCCGCGATCGAGACCGCCGAGGTCGCGGTCGTGCTGCTGGACGCGCACGAGCCGTTGGCGGAGCAGGACCTGCGCGTGCTGACGATGGTCGTCGAGTCGGGCCGCGCGTGCGTGCTGGCGTTCAACAAGTGGGACCTCGTCGACGAGGACCGCCGCACCGAGATGGTCCGCGAGCTCGAACGCGGCCTGGTGCGCGTGCCGTGGGCGGACAAGGTCAACATCTCGGCCCTGACCGGCCGCGCCGTGCACAAGCTCGCCCCCGCCCTGCGCACCGCGCTGAACTCGTGGGACACCCGCGTTCCGACGGGCCGCCTGAACCAGTGGCTGACCGAGCTGATCGCCGCGACCCCGCCGCCCGTGCGCGGCGGCAAGCAGCCCAAGGTGCTGTTCGCGACGCAGGCCTCGACCCGCCCGCCGACGTTCGTGCTGTTCACGACGGGCTTCCTGGAGGCTTCGTACCGCCGGTTCATCGAGCGCAGGCTCCGCGAGGAGTTCGGCTTCGAGGGCAGCCCGGTCCGCATCTCCGTGCGCGTGCGCGAGAAGAAGAAGGCCGGCGCCGGCAAGAAGTAGGTTTCTCCGGGTGACGACCCGGCCGATCTGGTTGCCCTTTGGCATGGGGTGCGGTTGGTTGGGTCAGTGGCCGTACGCGTGGTGCTAGCCGACGACGAGGCCCTGCTGCGGCGGGGCCTGAAAGTCCTCCTCGAGGCCGACGGACGGGTCGAGGTGGTCGGCGAGGCAGCCGACGGCGCCGAACTCGTCGAAGCGGTCCTGGCCCACCTACCGGACGTGGTGCTGGTGGACGTCCAGATGCCGGGCGTGGACGGCCTGGAGGCGGTCCGCCGTCTGCGCACCTGGGCCACCCCGCCCGCGATAGCCGTGCTGACCACGTTCGACCTGGACGACTACGTGGCGACCGCCCTGGACCTGGGCGCCCAGGGTTTCCTGCTGAAAGACGCAGAACCGGAAGCCCTGGTCCGCGCCGTGATCGACCTCGCGGCAGGCGGAGCCGTCCTGGACCCGCGCATCACCGCCCGCCTCCTGCCCCGCCTGCGAGGCTTCCGCGCCAACCGTCAGCTCGACTCCCTGTCGGCCCGCGAACGCCAGGTCCTCGAACTGGTGGCGGGCGGCCGTTCGAACCACTCGATCGCCGAAGAACTCTGCCTGTCCGAAGCGACGGTGAAGAGCTACGTCTCCACCGTCCTGACCAAACTGGGCGTGGAGAACCGGGTGCAGGCGGCTCTCGTCGCGCACCAGGTCGGTGTGTGGTGAAGCCAGTCCTGCGCGAAATCCTCACCGTGGCCGTCACCACGGGAGTGGTCCTGATGACCCAGGACCGCCCGTTCGAATGGTCACTGTGGACCGCGATAGCCGCATCGCTACTCCTGCCCCTACGCCTGCGCTGGCCGTGGCTGGCATCTCTCCTGTGCGTCCCCGCCGTAGCCGGAGGCCTGGGCTGGGCCCCCGCACTGGTCGCCCAATACCGCTTGGGCCGCAAGGAGAAGTCGATCCCGATCCAGGTCTTCTGGGTCCTGCTGATGACCGTGGCCTCCATCGCCCCGGTCCTCATGACCCAGGCCATCCCCCTGGGCCCACTGCTGCTGGCCACCGCGTTC
This sequence comes from Lentzea waywayandensis, assembly GCF_900115955.1. GTDB lineage: Bacteria > Actinomycetota > Actinomycetes > Mycobacteriales > Pseudonocardiaceae > Lentzea > Lentzea waywayandensis. The sequence goes on along the minus strand of NZ_FOYL01000015.1, from coordinate 84,831 downwards.
GCCTTCGGCCTCGCCGCAGCCCCCACAGCCCTGGGCGCACTGATCACCACCCGCAAGGAACTGACCCAGTCGCTCTACGAAACCCGCCGAGCCCGAGCCGCAGAACTGGAAGCACAGGAGACCTCAGCCCGTGCCGCGGAACGAGCCCGAATAGCCCGCGAAATCCATGACGCCGTAGGCCACCACGCCACCCTGATAGCCGTGGAGTCAGCAGCCCTAGCCGCCACCGCCCCAGACACCGCGGTCCGTGAGACCGCCCTGCGTTTACGTGCCCTGGCAAAGGAATCACTGTCCGAGATGCGAGCGGCCCTGGGCCTCCTGAACTCCGACACCTCGTACCCGTCCCTGCAGGAACTGATCGACCGCGCCCGAGTGGCCGGCGTGTCCGTGACGCTCTCGGAAACAGGCGACACCCCACTCTCCCCAGCCGTCTCCAGAGCCCTGTTCCGAGTAGTCCAGGAATCCCTCACGAACGTGACGAAACACGCCCCCGGCGCCGCAGTCACCGTAACCGTGGACCGAGCCTCACCAGTCCGAGTCTCAGTGGTGAACGGCCCAGGCGACCTACCGTCCCTAGGCGACCGAGGAGGCGCGGGCCTGCACGGCCTGTCAGAACGTGTCCGCCTGGCCGGCGGCACCCTCACCACCTCGTACCGCGCAGACGGCGGCTTCAGCGTCAGCGCCGTCCTACCGCCCGGTAAGTCGAAGGTTGACGGACAAGACTCGACTTTCGGAGGTGGCGCCCGAGACGCCGCCACCGCATGATTCTGGGTGTCGGTCGAGGATCGGGGGATCGGTCGGACCGAGGGACGCGGGGACCCGAACTTCGGGTCCCCGCCGTATTTCCGCAGCTCGTGGCCTGTTTCGGGGGCCGTTTTTGATCTCTGTCCGCGGTGTTGTAGGATTCTTTCTGCACGCCGGGGAACCGGGAGTGTGGCCGGGACGTGGCGCAGTTTGGTAGCGCACTTGACTGGGGGTCAAGGGGTCGCAGGTTCAAATCCTGTCGTCCCGACGGTCTGAATCAGCCCGCTGATTCTGGGTGAAAGCCCAGGTCGGCGGGCTTTTTCGTGCCTGCGAAACGATCTTCGCTTGATCATCTTTTTCATGATCAACAGGAGAATGAAGGAGTGAATAAGGAGCCGCTGCCTCCTTCGTTTTGACTAACGTCAAGTGGGGTCACCACGAACGGGTGAACTTGCTGCACAGGCCTGAATTGGCGTGAACGGACGTAGCCGTCCGCCAACAAGCTTGAGTCGCAGACCCCGCCCTGCTTGCTTTGGCGCAGTTTGCGTCCGTTGCTGCGGCTTGCGCGCGCCGCCGGAAGGTGGTGCTGTGCGGGTGATGCGAAGAAGGTCGCGGAGTCCGCGTGGTTCCTCGCGGTGCGGCTGGCGATGCCCAGTTCGCGGTGCGCGTCGGCCCTTGCCGGGCTCATCTCCAGCAGACAGCGCAGCAACTCGGCGCGCTCGGCGCCCGGAGGCCATCGCCGGATGGACCGGAGCCCGCTGGGGCGAACTGACCGGCCTGCAACGGCACAACGTGCACCTGTTCGACGACGACACCGGCTTCATCGCCATCGACCCCGACACCGGCACCCTGCACGAATCCGCCTCCAGCAAGCTGTGGCTCGGCCCGCCCAAAACCGAGGCCTCCGCCCGCACCATCAGCCTCGCCCCGTTCAACGTCCGACTGCTGCGCATCCAACTCGCCACACACAAACACCCGCACGTCTTCATCGGCCCCGACGGCGGACTCCTGCGGCGCAGCAACTTCGCCCGCCGCGCTCAGCGCCCCGCTGCCGACGGCAACCTTCATGTCGACAACCCCAGGATCCGGCTACACCCGGTCAAACCCGGCCTGACCTTCCACGGCACCCGCCACAGCCACAAGACCTGGATGATCGACGACGGCATCCCCGAAATCGCCCAAGCACTCCGCCTCGGCCACGTCATGCCCGACAAGGTCCAGGAGACTTACTCCCACGTCGCCGCCACCGTCGAAGCACGCCTGCTGCAACGACTGCAGGAACGGTGGGACAAAGCCGTCATCAACGCACCCGTCGACGTCGACAGCAACTGGCGCGGCGCCGCGTGAGGGTCTGTCAAACAACGAACGGCTCTGGCCCGTAGTCGGTGGTGACGTCGAGTAACCGTTCGCGATCATGATCTTGTGATGACTGTCGATTCCCTTGTGGGGACAGTGTTCTCTGGACTGTCAGCGTTGGTTGTCGAGAACGTGTCGGAGGACGGCGGCATCGTGGTGGTCACGGCCCGCACTCGGGCTGCGGCCGTGTCGTGCCCGGTCTGCGGGACCGAGACGGCGAAGGTGCACGGGTATCACCAGCGGACGGTGAAGGATGTGCCGGTCGATGGCCGCCAGGTCGTCGTCCGCCTGCGCGTACGGCGGCTGGTCTGCCCGGCCCTTGGTTGTCGACGGCAGACTTTCCGGGAACAGATTCCCGGTCTGCTGGAACGCCATCAGCGCCGCACGGTGCGGCTTGTCCGGCAGATATCCCATGTGGCGCAAGAGTTATGTGGTCGGGCGGCGGCACGCCTGGCCGGCCTGCTCGCTGTGCCGGTGTCCCGCAGCACCGCAGTGCGCCGTCTGCGGCGCCTGCCGCTGCCCCGGCTGGAGATTCCGCGGGTGATCGGAGTGGACGACTTCGCTCTGCGTCGCCGCCAGCGCTACGCCACGATCATCATCGATGCTGAGACCGGCCGACGTGTCGCGGTCCTGCCCGGTCGCGACGCGGCCACCCTGGAGTCGTGGCTGCGCGAGCATCCCGGTGTCGAGGTCGTGTGCCGGGACGGCTCGGCCACCTACGCCGAAGCTGTCCGCCGCGCTCTGCCCGACGCGGTGCAGGTCAGTGACCGATGGCACCTGTGGCGCAATCTCTGTGACAAGGTCCTGCTCGAGGTCCGCGCGCACGCCGGATGCTGGGCCACCGTCAACCCGCCCCGCCCTGGTGGTGTTCACGAGCAGACCACGCGCGAACGCTGGAACAAGGTCCACGATCTCCTCGGTCAAGGCGTCGGTCTGCTCGACTGCTCCCGCCGCCTCGGCGTGGCACTGAACACGGTCAAACGCTACGCACGCATGCCCGAACCTCAGGCCCTGCGCATCACACCGACCTACCGCCCGACCCTGGTCGACCCCTACCGTGATCATCTGCGTGCCCGCCGCGCGGCCGATCCCGCGGTCCCGGTCACCCACCTGCTCGCGGAGATTCGCGAACTGGGCTACACCGGCAGCGCCAACCTGCTGGTCCGCTACCTCAACCAAGGCCGCGCCGAAGGCGACCGCCCCGTCACGACCTCCCGTCACGCCAGCAGCCTCCTGCTCACCAAACCTGCGAACCTGCGCGCGAAGGACACGACCCTGCTGGAGAAGATCGCCGCAGCCTGCCCAGAGATGACCGCACTCGCCAGTCTGGTATCCGGCTTCGCCGCTCTGCTGAAACCGGCCGCGGGTAACGATGTGAAGCTCACCGAGTGGATCGCGCAGGCTCGCGCCGTCGATCTGCCGCATCTACGCAGTCTCACCAACGGCATCGAGATCGACCGGTCCGCTGTGGACGGTGCCGTCACCTTGCCCTACCACAACGGCCGCACCGAAGGCGTCAACACCCGCACCAAGAGAATCATGAGACAGCTGCACGGACGCGCCGGATTCAACCTACTCCGCCACCGCATCCTCCTGCCCTGACGGCCACTCCACGTCACCACCGACTACGAGCCAGAGCCAAACGTTTTACAGTCCCCCGCGTGACGTGGCTGCAATCAAGTCCAAGCCTTACAACGCAGTGCGGACGTCGACATGGCCAGAGGCGGGCCGCCGGCATGGATCTTTGGCGCGCGAAAATCACGGCAGAACCGGCCGGTTGAGTGACTTCTGCGCGAACACCCATATACGAACTTCGACGTACGGTTGGTCTCTCAAATTGAACAACAAACGCAGGGCAGATCTACAGTCCGTGGCCAGTTACGACCATGTTCAGGACGGTGATCCATTCTTCGTGATCATCCCCTGGTGCGAGTCTCAGATGATCTTGTGCGCAGCTGACTACGTGAAGGGCAGGTCGGTGTGGGTCGCGCCTCTGTGTCGATTGCTTCGTTTGCGCGGCCTGACTGTACGTGTGTGGTGGGCAGGTCGGCGGCAGTGATTCCTCCGTTTGGCTCTGTGGTGTGAGTTGTTCGTTAGCTAGCGTCCCTGTCTGCGTGACACCGGGCGGTTAGTTGATCACTGCGGGGTGACGGCCCTCGGTGTCCGAAGACTGGGGGGTCTTGTGCTACCGCCGCGTGGATTCAGCCTGCCCAAAAAACTTCTGGTTCTATTTTTCCTGACGGTTCTTGCTCTGGTCGGAGTCCCGGCGGGACCGCCGATCAACGGCCCTGGCCGGTTGCCCGAGCTGGGCATTTCTGGACTGTTCCAGTCGATTGCCGGATGGTTCGGCGGTAGAGCCGAGGCCGAACCGAGATCGCAGCAGGAGCAGGTGAGGCGCGAGCCGCCGAAGCGGGTACGGGAGTTGGTCGAGCGGCGGACTCCGTCGGTGCGGTTGTTCCAGATGTCGGACGGTCAGGTCGAGGCGGAGGTGTCGCCGCGGCCGACGGTGTTCAAGGATGCGCAGGGCCGGTGGCAGGACATCGACTCGACCATCCGCGAGACGCCGCGTGACGGGTACCGGTTCGTCAACGACACGAACGGTTTCACGAGTCTGTTCGGTGAGTCGACCGACAAGCTGGCCCGGTTCGAGGTGGCGGGCAAGCGGATCGCGCTGGGCATCGACGGTGTTGTCCGGGGCATCTCGCCGAAGGTTGAGAAGGGCACGGTCACCTATCCCGGCGCGTTCGACGGCACGGACCTGGTTTACCAGGTCACGGGGGAGGCGTTGAAGGAGAACATCGTTCTCGCGAAGGCGCCGAAGGACGCGACGTACCGGTTCACACTGGATCTTGAGGGTGTGACGGCGCGGGCACTGGCGGACGGTGTGATCGGGTTCTTCGACAACCCGGATGCGCCGCCGGTGTTCACGATGCCGAAGCCGTTCATGTTCGACAGCAAGGCTGACCGCAAGTCGCCGCACGGCAAGGCGTGGAGCGACAAGGTCACACAGACCGTGGAGCAGCACGGCTCGAAGATCACGGTCACGGTGAAGGCGGATCAGGGCTGGCTGGCGTCGAAGGATCGGCAGTACCCGGTCACCATCGACCCGACGATCAAGCTGGTCCCGACACCGATCACCGGTCAGGACGTGCAGATCTGGTCGGACTCCCCGGATCGCAACGACGGGTCGAGCTACCAGTTGTCGGTGGGGGCGGATGCGTGGGGCAAGGCTCGCACGCTGATCAAGTTCGACACCTCCGTCGTGCCGTCGGGTACCGCACTGACGGGCGCGAAACTGCGTCTGTACTACGACAGCGAACTGTGGACCGGCGTGAACAGCAACATGCACGAGGTGCGGCGGGTCACGCAGGGGTGGTCAGAGGACACGGCGACGTGGAACAGCATCAATACCGCGTTCGCCGAGGCCGGGTTGTCGACGGCCACGAAGCAGGCCAACGTCGGCAATGTCTGGCACGAGTGGGATGTGCGCAACATCGCCCAGCAGTGGGTGTCGGGTTCCGCGTCGAACTTCGGCCTGATGGTCAAGTCGACCGACGAGACGCTGAACCGCGGCGGTGCGATCTACCAGGCCGCGGAGTTCGCCTACAACGGCGAGACCGAGAACACCCCGAAGCTGATCCTGTCCTACGGCAGGCCGAGCGCGGACCTGCAGGCCCCGACGAAGATCTACGCGACCGGCGCGGAGCTGAACTGGGGCGCCTACCCGGACCCGGATCCGGGCAACCCGGCCGACAACGCGGTGGAGTACCAGGTGCACCGGTCGGTGTCCCAGGCGTTCACGCCGTCGGAGTCGACGCTGATCGCACCTCTCGCGCCGGCCACGACCACATTCACCGACACGACCGCGCGGCCGACACCGGCGGACTCGCCGGACCCGTTCGGCAACGCCTACTACTACATGGTCGCGGTGAGAACCCAAGACGGGCAGGTCATTCCCGGCCCGACCCAGCTAGTGCGGCTGCCCAAGGCGGGGTTCATCACCCAGGTGCTGCGCGGCGGCGCGGACGACGCGACGTTGTCCTCGACGCAGCCGAACACGAACCTGGACACGCTGGGCGGTCAGCCGTGGCTGATGGCCGGCAAGGGCTCCGGCACCTACGGCACCACCCGCGCGGCGGTGCGGTTCCGCGACCTATCAGCATTGCCGGCCGGTGCGCGGGTCGCGAACGCCGAGATGACGTTGTGGGGCTTCTACACCGTCGGCTCGGGTGCGATCTTCGACGGTCATCCGCTGACGAAGTCCTTTGTGGAGAACCAGGTCACCTGGAACCGCGCGTCCACGGCGACGGCCTGGACCGCGCCGGGTGGTGACCTCGGAGCGGCGACCGACAACGTCTCCAGCATCACCAACGACCCGAACCGGCACATCTGGGACCTGACCGCGACCGCGCAGGGTTGGGTCGACAACCCGGCGACCAACTACGGCTACGCGGTCAAGCTGCGCGACGAGGCCGGCCCGACGCAGCGGGTGCTGTTCCTCTCGGACGAGGCGGCGGAAACGCATCTGCGACCCAAGCTGACGGTCACCTACACGCAGCCTGTCGCGGAGATGACCTACTACGCGCCGGACACCCCGTCGATCCGCATGATCCCCGGTGACGAGTACACGATCCCGGTCACCGTCACGAACTCGACCACGTCGACGTGGCGTGCCGCGGACCAGGCCGTGTCCTACCGCTGGAACCTCCCCGACGGCACCGACGTCACGACCGGCGGCAACCGCCTCGAAACGGCGCTGCCGGCGGATGTGCCGCCGGGTGGCAGCGTCACCGTGCCGGCGAAGGTCAAGACACCGATCCAGTCCGAGGCCGGGAACAAGCGCGAGCAGTTCGTGCTGAGCTGGGACCTGCGAAACAAGACCACCGGCACCTGGCTGTCCGCGACGGGTGGGATCCCGGCGCTGCCGCAGAACGTCACGGTTGAGGACCCGACCTCCGACCAACTGGGGCTGGAGAAGTTCTACTCCTTTGCTGGGAAGTCGACCGGTGCGGGCTCGAACGTGCTGGTGAACCAGTTCGCCGGCAACACTGTCTGGTCGTATGACGCATTCAGCAACCCCGGTCGCGGCCTGAACACATTCACCAGGTTGACCTACAACAGCATGGACACCTCGGCCACCTCGCTGGGGCAGGGCTGGTCGCTGGCCGCGTCCGGGCTCACGCGGTTGGGTGCGTACCTGGAGCTGCATCCGAAGGGGCAGGACTACCCGTCGCGGATCACGCTGCCGGACGGTGACGGCACGTCGCACACCTTCGAGCTCAACAAGCACAACAGCACGGACGCGGCGCAGTGGACGTACGACAAGCCGGCGGGCGTGCACCTGTACGTGCAGCGCGATGGTGCGGCGGAGAAGTCGCGGCGCTGGAAGATGACGCGTCCGGACCGCACGGAGTTCCTGTTCGACGACGAGGGCTGGCTGACCGCGGTCCGCGATCGCAACGGCAACGAGCAGGGGTTCACCTACACCGAGCGCAAGTCCAACAACCAGCCGCGCAAGTTCCTTGCCTACGTCACCGACCCTGCCGGCCGGCAGACGCTGACCCTGGACTACTGGGAGAAGGGCGAAACCCAGAACCCGAAGATCATCGACAACGTCCAGTCGCTCAAGGACGTCTCGGGTCGCACCGTCACGTTCTCCTATGACGACAAGGGTTTGCTGACTCAGTTCGTCGACGGCTCGGGCTCGACCCAGCCGAAGACGTTCAAGTTCACCTACGACGCCACACAGGGCAACAAGAACGTCAAGCTTGCCAAGGTCACCGACCCACGCAACCACGACACGAGCCTGGCGTACTACACGGCACCGGTGGACCCGAAGGACAAGTGGAAGCTGCAGACGATCACAGATCGGCTCAACTTCACGACGTCCTTCGCCTACGCAGACCCGGACGGCCAGGCTGGATCGGAGATGGAATCGACCATCACCGACGCGGAGAACCATCAGACGACGTACCGCTTGGACGGCTACGGACGCCCGCTGCGCACCACGAACGCTAAGAACCAGACCACCCAGCTTGAATGGGACGCCGACAACAACGTCACCAAGCTGACCGCCGACAACGGCGCGATCTCCACCTGGACCTACGACCCGAAGACGGGCTACCCCACCACGAACCGCGATGCCGAGGCCGTCGCGAACAACTGGCCGGCCTCGACGATGACCTACCAGACGTCGCTCAACGGCAATGTCGCCGAGCTCGGATCGAAGACGTCGCCGGAGGGCCGCACGTGGGCATTCGGGTACGACGCCAAGGGCAACCTGACGTCGGTCACCGACCCGAAGGGCGTGCCGACGCCGTCGCCGGACGACTACAAATCGGTTTACGCCTATGACGCGTTCGGGCAGTTGCAGGCGTCCACGGACGCCAACGAGAACACCACCACGTTCTCCGAATTCGACCCGACGGGCTATCCGAAGAAGACGAAGGACGCGTACAACAACGAGACCAACATCGTCTATGACGCGCGAGGCAACGTCCTCACCTCAGCTGATGCGCTGGGAAAGACCACCACGATCAACTACGACGTCTTCGGCCGACCGCTCGACCAGAAGACGCCGAAGGATCACGCGGCGGGCCAGTTCATCACCGTCCCAGCGCCGGTATACGACGCCAACGACAACATCACCCAGGCGACGGCACCGAACGCTGCGGTGACCACGGCAGTGTTCGACAACGCCGACCAGGTGCTCGAGTCGACCGCGCCGAAGGACACACCGAGCGGGCCGGAGCGCAAGTCCAGCTTCACCTACGACAAGGTCGGCAACGTCAAGACCGAGACGCAGCCACTCGGCAACCTCACCACGAGCGACCCGAATGACTACGTCACGAGGTACGACTACGACGAGATCTACCAGCTGACGGCGACAACGAACACGGACAACAAGAAGATCACCTACGAGTACGACCGGGTCGGCAACGTCGTCACCGTGGTGGACCCACGCAAGAACGCCACCACGGACACCACGGACTTCACCACCAAGACCACCTACGACCTCAACCACCGCATGGTGGACACCATCGACGCCGCGGGCAAGGTCGAGCACGTCGGCTACGACCGCGACAGCAACGTCATCACGAAGCGGGACAAGGAGAACAACACCACGACTCTGGTGTATGACCAACGGTCGAAGCTGGTCGAGGCACAAGTGCCGCACAAGATCGGCTTCACCACGGTGACGAAGTTCGAGTACGACGAGGCGGGCAACCAGACCCGCGTGATCACCCCGCGCGGTGTGGAGACCACCGACGACGCGGACGACTTCGTCGCGCAAACGGTGTACGACAAGCTGAACCGGCCAGTCGAGAAGCTGACGCCGTTCGACAAGGACGACGTGCAGTACAAGACGCCCGACAAGACCACCTACGTCTACGACCCGGTGGGCCGGATCAAGGAGGTCAGTGCCCCTCCGTCGCAGAACCAGGCGATCCGCAACGTCTCGAAGTACTCGTACTTTGACAACGGCTGGGTCCGCACCGCAACCGACCCTTGGGACATCGTCACCACCTATGACTACAGCCCGCTGGGCCAGCAGGCTTCGCGCACACTCACGTCCGCCGGCGGGTCGTCGGGCCGGACGATGACGTGGGACTACTTCCCGGACGGCAAGCTGAAGTCGCGTTCGGACAGTGGTGTCCCGGTCGGCCTGCACGTCGCGCTGACCGACAACTCCGACACCGGTTTCATCGAGCTCGCGGGCAACTGGTCCACGGCGACCACCGGCCAGGGCTTCCAGGGATACGACTATCGCTCCACCGCGCAGGGCAGCGGGGCGACCACGTTCTCGTGGAAGCCGGTGATCCCGCAGGACGGCTCGTACGAGGTGTTTGTCAAGTACCCGTCGGGTGTCTCGGGTGCGGCGTCGAATGCGCCGTACAAGGTGGAGACAGGCACGTTCACATCCACGGTAGCGGTGAACCAGACGCAGCGCGGCGGCGAGTGGGTCAGCATCGGCAGTTTCAACTTCACCGCAGGCACCGCCGCCAAGATCACCCTGTCGGACCAAGCGAACGGCACGGTGCTCGCCGACGCGGTGAAGCTGGTGCGCAACAACGCATCGGAGCCGGACACCGAGTCCAAGACGTTCGGTCAGGCCTATGACGTCAACGGCAACCTCACCGGCCTCACCGACTCCTCACCCGGCGCGAAGATCGACGGGTATGCGTTGACCTACAACGGGTTGAACCAGCTGACCAAGGTTGACGAGAAACTCGGCACAGCGATCAAGGGCACAACCACGTTCTCCTACAACGAGAACGGCGCACCACTCACCCGCGGTCACGACAAGCAGTCAGCGGAGTTCACCTACAACCCGCTCGACCAGATCGAGCAGGTCAAGAACACCGAGACCGGTGGCACGCCGAAGATCACCTCCTACACCTACACCGACCGCGGTCAGGTGAAGCAGGAGACGAAATCCAACGGGAACAAGGTGATCCACGGCTATCACCAGGACGGGGCGCTGGCCTCCCAGGTGGAGTCGAAGGCGGGCGGCTCCCTGGTGGCGCAGCACACGATCGACTACAGCCCCAACGGTCACCGGACCAAGGACGCATCCAAGATCCAGAATGCGGACAACGCGTCGGCCTACCTGGACGAGGTGCGCGAGTACGCCTACGACCCGCTCGACCGGATTCGCAACGTCACCAAGAAGTCGGCCGCCGGCGCGGTGTTGGAGACCGAGGACTACGTCCACGACGCCAACAGCAACGTGGTCTCCCAGGCCGTTGACGCCAAGGCGACCTCGTTCAATTACGACCGCAATCGGCTCCTTTCCGCGACGAGCGCGGGAGTCACGGCTTCCTACAACTACGACCCGTTCGGACGTCTCGACACGGTGACCGCGGCCGGGCAGATCATCGAGTCGTACAAGTACGACGGCTTCGACCGCACGATTGAGCACCGCAAGCAGGGACAAAGTGGTCTGGAGACCACCACCTACGCTTACGACCCGCTGGACCGCACTACGGCCAAGACCGAGAACAGCGAGACCACCGACTTCGCCTACCTCGGTCTCACTGACAAGGTCGTCTCCGAGACCATCGCGGGTCAGCTGCAGCGCACATACCAGTACGACTCGTTCGGGCAGCGCCTGGCGCAGATCAAGAAGGACACCGATGGCGCAGGCCCGGAGGTGGCCGAGGACTCGTATTACGGCTACAACCCGCATACCGACGTCGAGACGGTGACCAAGGACAACGGCGACACGCGGGCCACCTACGGCTACACCGCCTACGGCTCCGATGACAAGGAGGCTTTCACCGGCATCGACAAGCCAGACGTACAGCAGCCGGGCAAGCAGCCGTTCAACTTCTACCGCTACAACGGCAAACGCTTCGCCCCCTCCTCTGGCTTGTACGACATGGGCTTCCGCGACTACAACCCCGGCCTCAACCGGTTTACGACCAGAGACATGTACAACGGCGCACTCGCCGATATGAACCTGGGTACGGACACGTTCACCGGCAACCGATACGCCTTCGCCGGTGGGAACCCCATCACCGGCGTTGAAGCAGATGGTCACGGGCTCTGCGCCGACGCGGAATGTCGCTACGTCTGTTCGGCCGAGTGCTCCACCGACCAGGCATACGCGCTGAGCGAACAGATGGCATCCGATCGCCAAGCGGAGGCCAGCGCTCAGCAAAGCCAACTGGAACCGCAGGCCGGATATGTGGTGTCCCCTGTAGCGCCGCCTGCTGCGCCTCCGGTCATCGCGGGCGGCTTGCTCGGCGTCGCAGGATCGCTGGTGTCGATCCTGTTCCTCGCCTCTGGTGACTCGGCACAAGATCCGCGAACGAACCCGGAGAAGGCGAAGGAGCGGGAGCGCGGCTGCATGGCGGCACCCGGCAGCCAGGTCGCGAACATCATCTATTGGAACCGTGATCAACAGGGGCGTGCCACAGGTGCAGAGGCCTGTCTGCAAGGGCGGGTGCAGGAAATGGACGAAAGCGCGTATTACACTCCACCGGGATGGAAGCCGGGGATGGACCGCGGCCATCTGGTCGCGCGGATGTTCGGTGGCAGCAACACCATTCCCGAGAACTTTGTTCCGCTCTACCCGGATGCCAACCAGAAGACGATGAGAGCGGTCGAGGACGAGGTGGCGCGCAGGCTGAACGCCGGCGAGCGGATCTACTATTCAGTGAGGCCTGTGTATCTGTTTCACACCGGCGACAAGAGATACATTCCGCAAGGTGTGAACATCTGGGTTGCCGGCACAAACGGGGGTAGGAACTATTATGTGCCGAACAAATAGTTGAGCCTGTTCCAGGCTTCAACCAGGTGCGTCCCGGCTGCGTGTCGGGACGCACCTGGCCCCGAGACCGTCGATGACGTAGATTGGCTGCCAGGCCGGCACGGTGAGGAGAGTGTCACTCATGGGGTCCGTCGAAGATCTGGCGAGCCGCCTTGGTGTTGACGTCGAAGCGAACAACAGCTTCGACTGGGTGGCTGTCGAGCATTCCGTGGGCTTGAAACTGCCGGACGACTACAAGCGCCTTGCGGAACTCTTTCCTGCCGGATGGTTCCAAGGGTTTATCGAACTCATTCGACCAGGAGACGTTGACGGCTCGAAGACCGACTTTCTCGGCTACTACACTCACCGCCTCGAGGACATGCGTCGCTGGCGGGAGGACGAGCCCGCACGCTTTCCGTTTCCCATCTTCCCCGAACCCGGCGGTTTGTTGCCCTGGGGCACATCGCGCAACAGCGATCTGTTCTTCTGGCTGACCGAGCTTGCTGATCCCAACGCTTGGCCTGTTGTGGCAGCGGATAGAGATTTTGGATCCTGGGTAAAGTACGAGCATCCTGTCTGCGACTTCCTCGACGATGTGGTGTCGGGCCGATTCGATGGTGGTCCGTCTGGAGCCGCTCTCTCCGGCGAGGCCATGTTCGAGGAACTCCAGGTGGAGGCCCCGAAGCCCCCCGAGCCAGCCACGTTCTGGCTGAACCAGCGCTGGGGGCAGGATCTGCCGACGAACGACTTCCAGGGCATTGTCGAACTGCTGGGGTCGCCGGAACTGAGCACGCTGCCGTCAGACTGGGGCGACATCGAACGGATGATCGGCTTTCCGCTTCCCGCGGACTACCAGTGGTTCATCGACCACTACGGTGCCGGGGTGTTCTGCGACATCACGATCACGGCTCCGGCTGAACTGCCGGAGTTGATCGGGCGCAAGTACGAGCAGGCGGCGAGCAATGCGGAGCGTCTCCCGTATGACGCGCCTGTGCATCCTGAGCCTGGCGGGATGATTCCGTGGGGCGAGACGGCCGACGGGTGGACGTGTTGCTGGGCGCCGACTGACGTCGACCCCGACAAGTGGGGAACTGTGTGCGCTGATCCCACGCTGCAAGGATTCGAGTATTCCTGGGACAAGTCGTTCAGTTCCTTGCTGGTGGGCTATGCCAGATCTGGTGGGGCCGGGTACTTCCTCGGGCGGGACAATCCGTGGTCGGGCTCCATCACATTTACGCCGCTGGGCTAGTACTGGCAGGAGGGTCAGGGTTCGAGTCCCCTCAGTTCCGGCTGGGTGGGCATGCTGCTCACGACGCTCACATGGTCGTCGACCGACCCGCAGTGGCAGGAGCGCAGCGTCGATACCGCTCGCGGCCAGCGGGACTGCGCGGCGGCGAGCGCCAACGCGGTCGGCTTCATCACCTACCACAACCTGGATCACCATGATCGCGCAACGGGTGCGGAGGCGTGCTTGAAGGGCTGGATTCAACCCGACGAGGAAACCTATTTCACGCCGCCGGGCTGGAAGCCGGGCATGGACCTCGGCCACCTCGTCGCCTGCATGTTTGGTGGCGACAACGCCAAGCCCGAGAATTTTGTGCCACTACATCCCAACGCCAACCGCATCGAGATGCGCAAGGTCGAGGACGAGGTCGCGCGACGGATCAGGGGGAGGGGAAACCGTGTATCACGCGGTAACGCCTGTCTATCTGCAGCACACCGGTCCGAACATGTACGTCCCTGCAGCGGTGCACATCTACGCCTACAGTGCCAGTGGCGTGATCGACCAAAAATGGTCCTGAACAAATAGTCGATTGCCGGGTTTGCCTCGTCGACCAGCCGAGGCACACCCGGCGGTCAGGTCCTGACCTCCGCAGGTTGGCCGGGTCGAACCATGTGGAGGGAAACATCTCATGGGCACTGTGGGTGTCCTGGCCGCGCGCCTTGGCCTTGAGGACAACACCGTCAACCAGTTCGACTGGGCGGCTGTCGAGTCGTCCATCGGACGGGCCCTGCCCGACGACTACAAGCACCTCGTGGAGATCTTCCCGGACGGCCGCTTCCAGGCGTTCGTCCGGCTCATCCGGCCCGGCGCGGTGCAGTCACCGCCCACCGAGTACCTCGGCTACTACGCATACCGTCTCGAAGACATGCGCGGCTGGCGTCAGAAGGAACCTGCCCGGTTCCCTCACCCGATCTTCCCCGAACCCGGCGGCCTCCTACCGTGGGGCGTTTCGCATCGGGCCGACCTGTTCTTCTGGCTCACCGACGGCGACGATCCGAACAAATGGCCGATCGTGGTGGCAGATCAGCGGTTCGAGCACTGGACGAGCTACGAGGGCCCGGTCTGCGCCTTCCTCGACGACATCGTGTCCGGTCGATTCGACGGCACGCCGTTCGACATCGATCTCGGTGGCGGGCCGTTCTTCCAGCCAACACCGGAAGAATCGGTGGCGGCGCCGGCTCCGTCCGTACCTGGCTGGGGTCAGCCAGGCTTCACCGACGAGCACCCGCACCACGCGATCGTGGCGTTGACGGCGCTTGTGCCACCCGCGGCACCCAGACGGTCCATCGACTGGGCGGTCGTGCAGGCAGAACTCGGTGGAGCGTTGCCCGCCGACTATCGCGCGTTCATGGAAATCTACGGGCCTGGGACGTTCTGCGACATCATGATCGTGGCGCCGGAGGAGCTACCTGGTCTGATCGAACGGACCTATCGCAAGGCGGTGAGCAATCCGATGCGCCTGCCGCAGGTGTGCGTGCAGGTGTTTCCCGAGCCGAACGGCATGATCCCGTGGGGACGGACAGCCGACGGCTGGACCTGCGGCTGGTTGCCCTCCGAGGAGAACCCCGACACCTGGGGAACGGTGCTAGCCGATCCGGACGTGCTCGGATACAAGGTGCACGCCGGCCATTCTTTGAGCTCGCTGCTGCTCAAGTACGCGGCCACCGAGGAAGGGACGTTCGCACTCGGCAGGAACACCCCCTGGCAGGGACCGCCCACATTTGCGCCGCTCTCCTGACATGCTCGCGGCGGTGGCCGAGTTTCACCGTACGTTTGATCGTGATCGAGCAGGACGCAGATCCCGCCGACGTCCGCCTGATGGCGCTCTCTGAATAGGGCCGGTCCTGCTCTCTGAATGTCCCCAGTTGGGGTGTCCTTCCGGCGCGTCGTTTGTGCTGGTCAGATGCCTTCGGGTGACGGTTTCGGTGTTGGTCACCGTGGACCGTTCCTGGAGGGTGGATGCTCTCGCTGGAGGAAGACGTGGAGGCTCAAGCTCTGCGTGCTCAAGGCTGGTCGGTGTCGGCGATCGCGCGTCATCTCGGGCGTGACCGCAAGACGATCCGCCGGTATCTGAGCGGTCAGGTGATGCCCGGGTCGAAGAAAGTCCTCGGCGGCCGATCCGTTCGAGCCGTTCATCGAGTACTGCCGGGCCAGGCTGGCCGACGACCCGCACTTGTGGGCGTCAACGCTGCTCGACGAGATCGGCGAACTCGGTTACCAGGGCGGCTACTCGACATTCACCCGTGCTTTGCGCCGTCACCAGCTGCGCCCGCATTGCGAGCCGTGTCATGTGACGAATGGCCGTGACGTAGCGATCATCACCCACCCGGCGGGCGAAGAGACCCAGTGGGACTGGGTCGAGCTGCCGGACCCGTCAGCATCGTGGGGCCTGGGCGGGCACGCGCATCTGCTTGTCGGGGCGCTGTCGCATTCGGGCCGGTGGCGGGCGCAACCGCCTCGTTCTGGCTCCCCGTGCGATGCGCGATGTATCCAAGGCTCATCAACGTCGTTGCCTCACCGCGTTCATTGCTGTGCCGCCGGTACAACTTGAGGGCAGTGCGGCAGTATTCGACGGCGACGTCGTACTTCCCGATTTTCGCTATCCGCCAGCCGGCAGAGTTCAGAGCGAGAGCTTCCCACTCCGGGTTGTCGATCATCCTGTGCAGCCGCAACGATTCGATAGCGTGGGCCGCTGCCTGTTCTTCGTCCCCTCGCGCCTCACAAGCCTGCGCGAGCGCGTGCTGCGTGCGTGCCTGAGTGGTGACGTCACCGATCTGCTCGGCAGCAGACCCGCTCGTCGCCAGAGGTGGGTTGCGTCGCGGTGATGGCTCAAGAGGGCGTGGGCCTGTGCCAGGTGATCCAGCGCATTGGCTTCCTCGTACATGTCGCCGATGTCCTGGCGGATCTGTAACTCTGTGCGATATGAGCCAACCGCATCAGCGTTCCGGCCGGTGTGGTGAGCGATAAAGCCCAAGCTCTTCAGAGCGTCGGCCTCGCAGTCGCCGTTGTCGTGCTGACGAGCCAGCGTCAATGCTTGTTCGCAAGACCCAAGAGCTTGGTCGTAGTTGCCGAGGCGGGCGTGGTGCCAGCCGGTCGCGTTGAGCGCAACGGCTTTCCCCACCGGATCGTCGATGGCTTCGAACAGTTGTAAGGCCTGGAGAGCATGAGCAAGTGCCTGCTGGTCATCGCCCAGACGCTGCCAGACCCAAGTGAAGACGTAGTGGGTATGCGCTTGGCCGCCGCGATCATCGGCGTGTTCGGCCAGGGCGAGGGACCGGCGCAAGTGGTCCAGCGCCTCGGCCGATGAACTCGGACGAGTTGCCTACTACGGCGGGTGCGCGGCTTCGGCGGCCGGTGCCCGCCGAGGTCGCCCCGAAGCTCGCGGAGGTGGCCGAGGTGCTGCGCGGCATGCTGGACCGGCCCGCGAACTGCGCGCCCTGCACGCCGTCACCCGGCTCGTCGGCACCGATCTGCCGTCGTCCGTGCAGACCTACCTGAACCTGTCCTGGTGGTACGTCACCGCCTGCGATTCGGGCACGGAACTGGTGCGGCAGCTAGATCTGCTCCAGTCCGACGCGGTCCGGGTGACCGAACGGTTCCACGCGGCGGACGCGCAACGGCAAGCCGAGCGCACCCGCTGCATGGAAGGCCGTTTGGACGCTGGCGACGTGCGCTACCGCAGGCCGAGATCAAGCCACACGGCGGTGTCGGCAGGTAGAGCATCATCCAGTACGGGCCCGCTGGCCAGTACGACGCGGCGTTCCGACGGCAACAGAACGGGTGCGTCGCCGAAGTTCAGCATGAACATGAAGCCTGGTTCCCGTTGGAACGCGAGTACGTTCTGGCCGAGGTCGAGCCACTCCAGGCCGCCGTCACCGAGCGCCGGATGCCCGTGTCGCAGCTGGAGCGCTGCTCGGTAGAGGTTGAGCATGGATCCGGGGTCGGCAGACTGCCTTTCGACCGTGAGCTCGGACCAGTCGGGTTGCGGCAACCACGTGCGGACCGCTTGGTCGGTGAACCCGAACGGTGCGGCACTTCCGGACCATGGGAGAGGTGCTCGGCAGCCATCCCGTCCGACCGCCGCCCCATCGGTGCGGTGAAACGTCGGATCCTCGCGCTCATCGGCGGGGATCGTGAAGTGCTCCGGCAGGCCTAGTTCGTCGCCCTGGTAGAGGTAGGCACTGCCGGGCAACGCAAGGAGCAGCAGGGCCGCGGCGCGGGCCCGGTGAGTACCCAGCGCCACGTCGACGGACGCGGTGCCGCGACGCCAGTCCTCCGTTGGTACCCGGATCAGGTCCTGGTCGACGCCGAGCCTGCTGACCAGTCTGGTGATGTCATGGTTTCCCAGGACCCAGGGCATCGAACTCGTCGAGCCGCGCACAAGGCCGAGGGCTTCGTCGATCACCTCGCGCAGTTCGCGAGCGGCCCAGGGCACGCGCATCAGCTTGAAGTTGAATGTCTGTGGCAGCCCTTCCGCCGCCAGGTAGGGCACCACCTCGTCGGGGTGGTTGAACCAGATCTCGGCAACAGCGCCACGAGGCCCTGGAAACTCCTCTGCCGAATACGAGTCGAGAATCGCGCGCCAGGATCGATAGAGCGCGTGGATCTCCGGCTGGTGGTAGTACGGCCGTGTGGCGGCATCCTCCGAGAGGTCAGGAAGCCCTGCGTCCTTGTAGAGCGTGTTCGCCATGTCGATCCGGATGGCCGCGACACCGCGGTCCAGCCAGAAACGAAGCACGCGCTCGAACATCGCGGCGACGTCCGGGTGACGCCAGTCGAAGTCGGGCTGGGACGAGTCGAAGAGGTGCAGGTACCACTGGCCGTCCGGAACCTGGGTCCACGCGGAGCCACCGAAGTGCGATTCCCAGTTGTTCGGCCGGTCGCGGAAGAAGAACCGGTCCCGTGCTGGGCCGCCGGGTGGCGAAGCCAGTGCCTCCTGGAACCACGGGTGTGCTGAGGAACAGTGGTTCGGCACGATGTCGATGATCACCCGGATGCCGAGGTTTCGCGCGGCGTCGACCAGCGCGTCGAAGTCCTCCAGGGTGCCGAACCTCGGGTCGACGTCGAAGTAGTCCGCCACGTCGTAGCCGCTGTCGCGCATCGGTGACGGGTAGAAGGGGTTGAGCCAGATCGCGGTCACACCGAGATCGCCGAGGTAGCCGAGGCGAGACCGGATCCCCCGGAAGTCACCTTCTCCGCTCGAACCCGATGCGGCGAAGCTGCGCGGATACACCTGGTACACCACTGCGTCCCGCCACCACGGTTCAGCCATCCACATCGCCTTTCTCTCAGGAGAAGAGAGCCGACACCCTCGCCGCCGCGTGCTTCGCTGTCGCCTCCGCTGAGGCGCCGCCGATCACGGCGACCTCGGCTTCCGCGAGAATCCGCCAGGTCTCGTACATCTGCGGAAACGAGGGCATGGGTGTGCCAGCCTCGCACAATGTCACGAACTGCTGCAGGTCTGGGTCTTTCGCCGGCGACCCTCGGAGCACTGCTGGTGCGATGACACCTTGTGCCAGTGCTGAGATCACGTGGTCATGCGTGAGATAGTCTGCGAACAGGTCGTGCGCGATGATCTTGCTGGTGCCTGCCTTTGTCATCACGAGGCCATGCACCAATGTGAACGGGTCCGGTTCTGCTCCATCGGCGAACGGCGGCACCGCACTGATCGCGAACGGGGTCGCAGCCTCGCGGAGGACCTTCAGAGCGTCCGAAGTGGACAGCAGGTATGGGGTGTGGCCGGTCGCGAACAGCTCCAGTGCCTCCTCCTTGCCGATCGACCGTCGTAGCATCTTCGTGCCGGCCTCACCGAGCTCTCGCAGTCTTTCAAAGGCCGCCACGGATCCTGGAGCGGCGAGACCGATCCGAGTCGGATCCCAGCCGCCACCGCGGTGACGGCCGAAGAGACATCCGCCGGCACCGGTGAACAACGGCCAGATCTGAAACGGGTCGCCTGTCTCGCCGACACGGACGGCGAAGACCTCTCGCACCCTCCCCGCGTTCCGCAAGGTCAGTCCGCTCGCGATGAGCTGGTCGAACGTTGCCGGAGGCTGCGGCGCGAGCCTGGTGTTGCGGAACAGCGCCACTGTGTCCATCGTGGTCGGCAAGCCGTAGAGGCGGCCGTCGACGGTGAGTGCTTCGAGCGCCCATTCCGGGCAGGCGGCGTGGTGCTCGGCGGAGAGCACCGTCGGCTCGATCAGGTCGCGTGAGATCAGGTCACCGAGCCAGTCGTGTGGACAGATGAGGGCGTCGGTTCCTGGGTTCCGCTCGATATCCGCCACGAACTCCCGCTGCAGATAGCCAGGCGGGTTCATGCGGAATTCCACGGTGACGCCGTAGCTGGCCAGAAAGTCGTCCTTGAACTCTCTCAGCGCCTCGACGCGAGGGGGGTCCGCGGTGATGCACAACGTCGACTGCAGCTCGGTCAATCGGCCGTACTGATTGCGCTGCCATCGCACACCTGCGGCGTCGGTGAAGCTCACCTTCACCCGGCGAGCGGGAGCCGCGACGGTGTCACCGTTGATCGGCGTGAAGGTCGACGTGCCGGGCGGCACGACGAGATAGTGGGACTTGTGCCCGTCCGACCTGTCGTCCGCCCCGACGACCGTCACGTACACCTGGTACACCGGCGTCTCGGACGCGTTGCGCACGAACGCGCCCCAGACCCCGTCGTCGTTCGACCCCCACCATGCAGACACCAGCGCGGCCTGCGCCCGCCGGTCGAACGCTGTCCGGGCTTCCCGCGCCGCCGCATTCACCTGGTCGCGTTCCGACTCGATCCGATACGTCCGTCGGGTGACTACCACCGCAGCGGCAGCGAATCCCAGCGCGGACAACGAGCCGAGGCCTTGGAGCCATCCGGCCACGTCACCCCACTGGACAGTCATCCGCACCTCGCAGCTGATGTTCGAATGCCAACGGAGTGTCGGATCCACAGCGCGCTGCGTTACTGGCTGCAGGTCAGCATCACTCTGGAGATCACCTCCAGTGGTGGCTGTTGTTCGCGATCGTCCCGCACTAATTCTTATTCCCCAACGTGGACGGCTGCCTGACCGCGTCAAAAGCGGCCTCCGGCCTCGCTACGTTTGCCGGTCCACGTGACCATCACGCGGTGGATGGAAGTCGGTCGTTCGCCACCTTGGCGCTGAGCAACCGCTGTCAACGTTCGTGATGGCTTCGGTCCATCTGGCTTGCAGGCCATGGAGAAGGCGTTGTTCGACTTCGGCGGCGATGTGTGACTAGACCTTCTGCATCTTGTCTTCGAGGGTGTGGCCGAGGCGGGCGGCTTGGGCGATTTCGGGGACGCCCTCGGCGATCATCCAGGTCTTGTGGCTGTGTCGCAGGCCGTGGAAAGTCAGGCCGGGTTTGACGGGTTGAATCCAGACGGGCGGGGCTTTGCGGTTGAGGTTGCCGTCGGCAGCGGGGCGCATGGCGCGACGTCCGAAGTTGGAACGGCGCAGGTACTCGCCTTCGGCGGAGACGAACGCGTGTGGATGGTCGTGGCTGTCGAGCAGGACGCGTAGCAGGTCGATCAGGAACGGCGGGAGGGTGATCGTGCGGGCGGACTCGGCGGTCTTGGGTGGGCCGAGTTCGAAGTGGCCGTTGATCTCGTGCAGGGCGCCGATGTCGGGGTCGATCTCGAAGCATCCGTCGTCGAGGTGGATGTTGGTGCGTTGGAGTCCGGTGAGTTCGCCCCATCGCGCTCCGGTCCACGCGGCCGTGGCGATGAGGATCGCGGCCCAGGGGCCAAGAAGTAGTGCCGCGTTGTCTGCGAGACGCAACGCTTCTTCGGGTGTGGCCCACATGCGCTCGCGCATCTTGGTGCGTTGACGCCTGCCGCGTCGTCGGGGTCGTATGGGGTTGGCGGCGATGAGTTTCTCGTCGGCGGCGTCGGCGAGGAGCATCGACAGGATCTTCATCATCGTCTGCACTGTGGTGGCGGCGTAGCCGGATGCTCGGACCTTCTTGGCCCACGCGGCCACCGCGATCTGCAAGTGAGGTCTCGCCCCAGCGGGGCAGGATGTGATTGTTGAGCAGGCTGCGGTACTGGGTCTCGGTATTGCGTGAGACGTCGAGTGCGTCGAGCCAGTCGACGGTCCACTCCGCGAGGGACAGGTTTCCCGGCGGCGGGGTCGATCCAGGTGCCGCGGCGTTGGTCGGCCTCCATGGTGTCGGAGTGGTCTGTGGCCGCCTTCTTGGTGGGGAAGCCGGGGATGGAGCCGAGGGATCCGTCGTCTTTCCAGTAGCGGACGCGCCAGCCTTTGCCGTGTTTCTCTACCCAGGCCATCTTTCCTCCCGTCAAACGTTTGACGGGCATATGGACGCATTGTGTACGCAAGAGGGCAAGCGCTTCCGTGCTTGCCCTCAAGACGCTGATCAGCGGGAACGAGGTCGTCCTCGTGCGGGATGCACGGCCTGCGCACCGCCGTCGGCGATGCCTCTGAGGTCCGCGAGCGAGAACCGCAGATGCTTGCCGATGATCGTGCACGGTATTGCGCGACGGCCCGCTTTGCGGCGTAGCCAGCTCTCCTTCACGGACAACATCTCTGCGGCCTGCGCCGGCGTGTACAGCATGGTGGTGAGGTCGTCACGGCATGGAGTCGGAGAACCCGGCGACTCGTGTGCCGCTCGAAAAGTCATCGCTGCACGTCATGCGGCGTGTCTGTATTCGTTGATGAGTCCCCCGAGGATCCGGGTGCGTAGCGGCTTGCGGGTCTTGCGGTCATGTACGGCGGCGGGTTGCTCTTGAGCTTCGGGCGGTAGCTGGCAGCGGGCCTGATGCGGCCGGTGCTTGTTGTAGTGGATTTCGTAGGCGGCAAGAACTTGACGCGCATGGGCTTCTTCGGTGATGAGGATGTGGTCGAGGACCTCGCGCCGGATGGTGCCGATGATGCGTTCGCAGTGGGCATTCATCCGGGGTGCTCGCGGCGCACTCTTGATCACACGTAGTTCCTCGGCTTCGAAGACGGTGTCGAACACCTCGCCGTACTTGTCGTCGCAGTCACGCAACAGGAAGCGCAGGGACTCTATCCGTGTTCCAAGGCCGTCGGAGAGGTTCCTCGCCTGTTGCACGGTCCAGGCCTCCGTCGGGTGGGTGGTGACGCCGGTGATGTGCAGGCGCCTGGTGTCATGCTCTAGGAACGCCAACGCGTACAGGCGTCTGCCGAGCGCGGTGTCGACATGGAAGAAGTCCGCCGCGATGATGCCCTCAGCCTGGGCGGCGAGGAACTCGAGCCAGGTCGGGCCGGATCGGCGTGGTGCTGGGTCGCTGTCCGCTGCGTTCAAGATCTTCCAGACGGTTGAGGCGGCGATTGGGTGGCCGAGTCGGGCCAGCTCGCCTTGGATCCGTCGATGCCCCTGCCGCGGATTCTGTTTGGCGAGCCGGAGCACAAGTACCTTGATCGCTGCTCGGGTGGGCGGGCGTCCGATGCGTCGTCGTGCGGAGTAGTCCCACTTCCAGGCGATGAACCTGCGATGCCAGCCCAGCACCGTGCCGGGCGTGACTGGGAAGATCTCGCGCCAGCGCGAACGAGGTATCAGCCTGGATAGCGTGGCAAACCAGAATCGGTCTGCTGGCTCGTAACGGATCTGGCCAGTCAACTGTCGGCGGAGCACGGCATTTTCGTGCCGCTGCACGAGAAGCTGCGCGTCCTTCTCCACCTCGCCGCGGAACAGCACCGACGCGGCGGACAGCAACTTCCCAGTCACCTTGTACAGCAAGGACACGATCACCTGAGCATGCTGTCAGCCTGGGAGAGATGCGCTGCCGCGCTGCGGTGATGACTTTCGAGCGGCACGCGCTCTGGATGCTGACGCGGTGACCCACGTCGTGGTTCCACGAGTCACCGGAAGGCCAGCGCCTCTGCTTCGCCAAGTGCGGTCCCGCCGCCCGCCAGTCTGGTGATCGACAACAGCTAGAACCACATGGCGCGGGTGCGCGGGGTCCACGCACCCGCCACGACGTCAGCGGCGCAGGTACGCCACGCCCGACCGCACTCCCCACCGGTACGTCAGCAGGCTGCCCACCGCGACCAGCACGGTGTCCCACGGTGCGGCGATCCACCCGGCACCGCCGAAGCTGCCGACACCGGAGATCGCCAGCAGCCACGCCAGGTAGCAGATGAGCCACGTGCCGGTGCGGAGTTCGGCCGCCAGATCCAGGTCGCGGCGGCGCAGCACCGCGAACAGCACGGCCGCCACCATCAGCAGCGGCAGTGCGATCCGCAGGTTCGGCCACGACCCCCAGTAGATGAGTTCGGAGCCCACGATGAACCCGGTCGGCGCGATCCAGCGCAGCCCTCGCACCCACCCCGCCAACCGCTCCGGTGAGGCCACCATGAAGGTGCCCGCCGCCACCGTGCACAACGAGTAGGTCAGCACCGCGAGCACGCCGACCACGCCGATGATCTGCTGCCAGCCGCTCGAGGGCAGCAGGAACACCATCGCGAGCACGAAGTTCAGCGCCATGGCGTTGCGCGGCACACCGGCCTGTGCGCTCACGTGGGCGAAGCGCCGTGGCAGGGCCTTGTTCTTGGCCACCGCGTAGGTTTCCCGGCCGCCGGCCGCGACGATCACGAACGTCGAGCCCGACGGGGAGAACACCGCGTCGGCGTAGACGACGGTGGCCAGCCAGCTGAGGTTCAGCAGGATCGCGAGCTCACCGAACGGCGAGCTGAAGTTCAGGCCCTGCCAGCCGCCGGCGAGCTGATCAGTGGGGACGGCCAGCACGAACGTCAGCTGCAGCACCACGTGCATCAGCATCGACAGGCCGATGGCGGTCAGGACTGCGCGAGGGATGTCGCGGCGCGGGTTGCGGGCCTCCGCGGAGAGCTCGATCGGGGCCGCGAAGCCGTCCAGGCCGTAGATGATGCCCGCGCTCGCGATCGCGGTCAGCACGGCAGGCCAGCCGAACGGCGCGAACCCGCCGCCTGCCTCGATGTTGCCGGGGTTCAGGCTCGACAGGAGCAACGCCACGATCGTCAGCACCGGCACGAACACCTTGATGGACGTGACGAGCAGGTTCAACCGGGCGAAGAGCCTGACACCGAACCAGTTCAGCACCACCAGCGCCAGCAGGAGGACCGCGCCGAACGCCTTGCCGCGCAGCGTCAGCCCGTCCTCGCCGAACACGCCGGGCAGGTACCGGTTCGAGTACTGCATGATGGCGGATGCCTGCGCCGCCAGGGTGCTCGACACCGCCAGCAGCATCGCCCAGCCGATCAGCGTTCCCGCGAGCGGTCCGTTGGACAGCAATGGCCAGCGCACCAGGCCGCCCGCCTCCGGTGAGCCCGCACCGAGTTCGACGAGCACGAGCGCGACGAGCGTGAGCGCTGCACCGCCAATGATCCAGGAGAACACGGCGGCCGGGCCCGCCGCCTGCGCGCCGTAGAACGAGCCGAAGAGCCAGCCGGAGCCGATGATGCCGCCGAACGCCACCCCGGTGAGGCTCCAGAATCCCAGGTGCCGCTTGAGCTTCTGGTCCTCGGCGGCCGTGACGGCAGGCCCCGTGGAGGTGGCGGTCATGCGGGTGTGCCGATCGCGCGAAGTGTCACAGTAGATCCCCAGCTTCGATCGTCCTGATTGGACGGTGTACGGAAACGGAAGGTGTTCCTCTTGACAGCCGAAAGAGCCGACCAGGTTCCGGGCCAGGCCCCTAGGATGACGTCATGCTTACCACTACCTTGGGGGCCGGTGGGCCGGTTTGCGGCCGCATCGGGCTGGGCACGATGGGCATGTCCTTCGCCTACGATCCGGGAAATCGCGACGACGAGACCTCGGCTCGCGTCATCCGCGAGGCGCTGGACCTCGGCGTCACGCTCATCGACACGGCCGACGTCTACGGTCCTTTCACCAACGAAGAACTCGTCGGCCGTGCGCTGCAAGGCCGGCGCGACGAAGCCGTGCTGTCCACCAAGGGCGGGGTTCGGTTCGACGGCGCGGACTTCACGCTCAACGGGCGCCCGGAGTACCTGCGCTCCGCACTGGACGCGAGCCTGCGCCGCCTGCGCGCCGACCACGTCGACGTCTACTTCCTGCACCGGGTCGATCCCGAGGTGCCGGTCGAGGAGAGCTGGGGTGCGCTCGCTGACCTGGTCACCGCCGGAAAGGCAAGGGCCATCGGCATTTCCGAGATGACCCTCGACGAGGTCAAGCGCGCACAGGCGATTCACCCCGTGGCTGCGGTGCAGTCCGAACTCTCGCTCTTCACCCGGGAGTTCCTCGGCGACGTGGTGCCCCATTGCGCGGCAGAGGGAATCGCCTTCCTCTGCCACTCGCCGATCGGCGGCGGGCTGCTGGCCGGCCGCTACGCCAAGCCCGCCGACCTCGCCGACGGAGACTTCCGCGCCGAGATGCCGCGGTTCGCCGAGGACGCGCTGGACGCGAACGCCCACCTGGTCGAGACGGTCCGCAAGATCGGTGAACGGCACGGCGGCACGTCCGCCCAGGTCGCACTGGCATGGCTGCTCGCCCAGGGAGACCACGTGATCCCCATTCCCGGAACGAAGACCTACCGCTATCTCAAGGAGAACGCGGCGGCGGCCGAACTCGTGCTCACTGCGGACGAGCTGGCGGAACTGGACGCGTTGCCCGCCCCTGTCGGCGCCAGGGAGTAGGCGCAAACCGCTGCGCCCGGCGGCGGGTTGTGGATAGATTCCTTTGTTGTGAACAGATTTGTCGTGTTCGACCTCGACGACACTCTCGTGGACAGCACCGCCGCGGTCGACAGGTGGTTCGCCGAGCTCGTGGAGGAACGCGGGCTCGGCGACGGCGCGCTGGAGTTCCTGCGGGCGGAAGCCGCGAGCCCGGCGCCGCCGCACGAGTCGTTCGGCAAGATCGTGGCCGAGTTCGGCCTGCCGGAGACGTGGGAGGAGCTGCGCGGCATCTTCGTCCACCGGGTGCCGCGGCTCGCCCGCCCGTACGAAGGCGCCATCGCGGGACTGGAAGCGTTGCGGCGCAGTGGTTGGCGCATCGCCCTGCTCACCAACGGCACCGAGGTCGACCAACTGCCCAAACTGGACGGTCTGCTCGACCTGTTCGACGCCGTCTGCTACGCCGACGACGAGGAGGAGCGCAAGCCCCACCTCGCCGCCTTCACCCTCGTCGCGGACAGGGCCGAGGCCGTGCTCGGCGGCGCCTGGATGGTCGGTGACTCGCTCAAGCACGACATCGCGGGTGGCGCCGCCGCCGGCATGCGGACGATCTGGGTCTGCAACGGTGCGCCGACGCCAGCCGACGGGCCTCGGCCTGACCTGGTCGTGGCGACCGTCGCGGACGCCTTTCCGTTGCTGCACAGCGGTGACGACTAGAAGATGATCCGGCTGTCCGGCGAGAGCCGGCGGGCACGGGACGGCCGCAGATCTCGCGAGATGTTCATGCGCTTGAGCCAGCGGTCGGAACCGTCGAAGCGAGCCTTGAACGGCTTGCGCCCGTGGATCGCTCGGTAGTTGTCCATGAACAGCAGGTCGCCCGGCGCCAGCGTGACGTCCTGGATCTTGCGGTTCACCTCGGCGCACAGCCGCTCCAGCGCCCCGGCGGCCTCGTCGTTCACCGCGGTCATGCAGTCCGGGTCGATGCACAGGTAGGGCTGGTCCTCGTGCCCGGACAGGATCGGTTGCACCACGGGGTGGCGGTGGATGTCGTCGGTCTCGGCGAAGCTGCGGCCCCAGCGCTCGCGGTCCTCCGCCAGCACCAGCTCGGCGAAGTTGTTGCGCTGAGCCGAATGCGAACCACTCGGCCGCGTCTCGAACCACGGGCCGCGCAACACCTCTGCGTCCTCGGGCGAGATCTCCAGGTCGGCCACGTCAGCGTAGGTCGTGGGCGCGCCGTACGGGTTGCGCAGGCACATCAACGCCGTGTAGGCGGACCTGTTGACGTGGAAGGCCTCCTCGGTGTGCCATTCCAGCGTCTCCTCGGAGCCGAACGCGATCTGCTCCTTCTCGTACCCCTTGATCGGGATGATGTTGTGCATCAACAGCCCGTTGTGCAGGGTCGCGTACCCGAACGGGTCGCCGAGGATCTGCGCCAGCAGACCGAACGCGATCTCCTCGCGCAACGACGGTGAGGGCGTGCCGGCGGGCTGGTGCCAGTGCGACGGCGTCGGCCCGAGCCGGTCGTCGTCCACAGGGAGACCGGAGACCAGCAACGCGCCGGACGGCTCACGCAGGCGGAAGTCGACGAGCGCCTCCCGCAGCGGCCGGGGCAGTTCGTGTGCGAGCACAGCGGCTGCGCGGTGGAACTCGGCGTCGTGGACGCTCGTCACACGGGCGGCGATCTCCTCGACGAGCGCTTCGATCTCCTTGACGGTCTGGGGATCGAGGTGGTGCTTTTCCATTGGTTCACGCCCTTCGTGTGGTGGAGTCGGTCATCCCTGGTCGTCGACGAGCGCGTAGGCCCTGACCGAGAACGTGCCCATGCCGGCGACGGCGATCGGCGCGGCGTGGAAGCGGAACCGCGTGCCCACCACCTGCTCCAGCCCCGTCATGTGCTCGACGCACGGGATTCCCGCGTGCAGCAGCCCGGTGTGCGCGGGACGGCCCAGGTCCGCCATGTCGTCGATGTTCACCGAGTCGATGCCGACGATCGCCGGACGCCGTTCGGCCAGCCACGCGGTGGCCTCCGCCGTCAGGAACGGGTGGCCGGCGTCGCCGTAGGCCGGAGTGCCCCAGTGCTGGTCCCAGCCCGTGTGCACCAGCACGGCCTTGTCCGTCACGTCGATCCCCTCGAACACCTCGGGACCGATTCCCGCCCTGCCGGTCGCGGACACCACAACGCCTTCGAGGTCCACGAACGTCGACAGCGGCACCTCGGACAGGTCAGCGCCACCGTCGAAGCGGTGCGACGGCACGTCGACGTACGTGCCGGTGTTCGCCACCAGCGTGATGCGGCCGATCTGGAACTCCGTGCCGGGCGAGTACTTCGGCCGGGAGTCCACGAAGGACATGTGGTCCTCGATCACCGGTCCCGGCAGCCCGGGGTAGGTGGTCATGCCGTGGCGCACGACGTGGGACAGGTCAACAAGTTTCCGCTTGCTGCTCATTTCACCGTTTCAGTTCGTCGCAGACGGTCCGGCCACGTGGCGAGGGTCAGCCAGGGCGAGTAGGCGTAGGCGTTCATCGATTCGTGGAACTGCGCACCGAGCCGCGTGTAGTAGAGACCGTGCGGCGAGGTGACGCTCAGCACGGTGATGGATCCCTTGTGCAGCTTGAGCTTCACCGTGCCGTTCAGCGGGCGGTCGAGGTCGGCGAGGCACCGCGCGAGGCTCTCCCCCATGTTGCCGAACCAGCCGCCGTGCACCGCGGCGTTCGTCCACTCGCGGGCGATTCCGCCGCGCACCGCGTGTTCGGCGCCAGTGAGCACGGCGTTGGCGAGCACCTGGTGCGCCTTGATGATCACCGTTGCCGCCGGTGCCTCGCGGATCTCGTGGTTCTTCACGCCGAACGGCGTGTCCTCCAGCCCGGACGACCGGCCGACGGCGTGCTCACCGCCGAGAGCGTTGAGCCGTTCCACCAGTGCCTGCAACGAGATCGTGTCGCCATCCAGCTCGACGGGCAGGCCGGTGTCGAACGTCAGCGCGATCTCCACCGGCTCGTCCGGCGCCTCGCCGACAGCTCGGGTCCACCGGAACACGGTCTCGTCGAGCCGGTTCTCCGGGCTCTCCAGCGATCCGCACTCGATCACGCGGGCCCACGGGTTCGCGTCGATGCTGTGAATGCCCTCCGGGAACGTGACACCCGTGCCGGCGAGCGCGGCGAGCTTGTCCGCGCGAGGCAGGTCCGAGCCGAGGAACGGCGCCGCCACGCCGATCTCCGGCGCGAGCGCGGCGATCGAACCGCTCAACCGGATCGAGCTGTTCTGCATGTACGTGGCGGTGTGGCCGATCATGTCGCAACCGAGCTCGGCCGCGACCCGGACCGCCGTGCGGGCCATCAGCGGCCGGGTGAGCGTGGAACTGACCGGGAACTCGTTCTGGTAGCAGGCGTCCGCGTGGATCGCGGCCGGCAGGAACTCGGAGAAGAACTCCCCGGTCGCGTCCACGTCGACGAACCGGGCGCCGAACAGCTCCGCCTGGCGGCGTGCGGTCTCCGCGGGCTCGGCGTCACCGATCCGCACGTTCAGGGCGGTGACCTCGACGTTCAGCTCCTGCAGTCGGTGCAGCAGGAACGTGCCGTCGAGACCGCCGGAGTAGAGCATCAGCAGGTGCTGCGGTGGTCGCTCGACCAGCTCCGGCAGGCTCGTCACGAAGTGGTGCACCGCAGCTCCTCCGCGACTGTGCAGGACAGCCCGACAACGGTGAGCGGCTCGCACACGCGGGAGCCCGGTGCGCGGATGCCGCGCGAGCGGCGGAGGTCCGACACCGCGAAGCAGCGGCGCAACCAGCGGTCCGTCTCGTCGTAGCGGGCGGCGAACGGCGTGCGGCCGTGCACGGCGGTCCTGTTGTCGATCACCAGCAGGTCGCCGGTGTCGAGCTTGGCTCCCCGCAACGACGTCAGCAGCGCCTGCTTCAGCTCGTCCAGCGCGACGGCCGCGTCGGGGGTCAGCGGCTCCATGGTGTGGAAGTCGGCGAGGAACTCCGGGGCTCCCACGGGGCCGGACAGCACCGCGACCGACGGTGTCTCCAGGTCGGCTCCCGCACCGAACGAGCTGCTCACCCTCAGGCGGAACTCCTTGCGACGCAAAGCGGACACGCACCACTCGGACAGCTTCGGCAGCACCTCGGCCACGCCGCCGACCACGGTGTGGCTGGTCCGGTCGTGGTCGGGCCGCAGGCAGAGCAAGGTGATGAAGTCCGGTTTGTGCGGGTGGAACCCGTTCTCCGTGTGCAGCTCCAGGTAGACGGTGCCGGAGTTCTCCTGGCGTTGCCGCGCGCCCTTGATCGGCACGACGTCCTGGATCAGGTTGCCGTCCTTCTCGTCCGCGTACGCGATCACGTCGCCGACCTGCGACGCCACGGCCAGCTGCGTGAACGTCGAGACGGGGATCTCGTTCCAGTGCCCGACGTAGCCGTCCTGCGGCGTGGCGGGCAGATCGGTGTCGACAGGCGCGTTGCGGATCAGCAGCGCGCCCGCGCCGTTGCCGTACCTGCGGAAATGGCGCAGCGCACTGATCACCCGGTCGGGCAGCGCACGGCCGGCCAGTTCCGCGTCGACGAGCAGTTCCTCGCTGTCGAGAACCGCGTTCACGCGTGCGCGGGCGAATCGGTCGAATCCTCCACGAATCGCCTCGCGCTCGGAGTCAGTCAGCGGAATTGCCACGTCGTCGAGCGGACGTGGGTCGGCACCGGCAGGCTCACTGCCCATCGCAACCTGATTCCTTTCCTTGAGTCTGCAGCATTGACGGAACGTGAAGGTTCGACGTTTCACAGATTCCCAGGCAATTGTGAACGGGCTGCACGTCAGCAGTCGCGCGACGACCACACCCGTTCACTCATGACGCTTCCCGAAGTCATCACCCGAATCGGGCATCGCTGCTCCACTGACTATCACAGCGGATAGCACCGACGCCGCCAGTTCAGTGAATCAAGAACCCCAGATCACTTCTGAGCTGCGTCGATGACCAACAGAAAGTGCATGAGAGCGTTCTCTTGGGTGCGCACACACGCGCACAACCCCCCGAAAGCATGTTGAAGATCCCCAGGTCCCCTGACTCGCCCAACGGGTCGAGCGGCGCCAGCGTAACTACGCCCCATAGTTCACGCAACAGGTCGCAACGGGCCAGAATGTGAGCTACTGTGGACTGACGTCGGCAGGCGAGAGCGTCCGTGCCGATTAGCGTTACTGGGGATGTCACGCGTTGTTCACAGGGGGACTGTGATGATCCATCCGCTTTGGGCGGAGCCGTACGTCACGCGGCTCTGTTTCGGGCACTGAACTGGGGTTTTCGCACATATCGCTGGCCATAGCGGGTTCACGCGCGCATTGCGTGATTCCGGCTATTTGGTGTGCATTCTTTTCGGGAAGGAAGCGAGCCTTGACCGGTTCGACCGTTCACGGTCTGGTCAGCGCACGAGCGCAGGTGAGTCCCCATCTCGTCGCCGTCGAGCACGGCGCCGAGCAGCTGGACTTCGCCGGGCTGGAGCGCGCGTCCGACGCCGTCGCCGGCAGGTTGCGGGCACTCGGTGTCGAGCCGGGCGTGTTCGTGGCCCTGTGCGTCGAGCGGTCAGCCGCGATGGTCGTGCTGCTGCTCGGCATCCTCAAGGCGGGCGGCAGCTACGTCGCGCTCGATCCCACGTACCCCGAGGCACGGCTCAACCTGATCCTCGACGACACGACACCGGGACTCGTGGTGGTATCGGAGTCGTTGCGGCAGGCGGTGCCCGCGACCGAGATTCCGCTGGTCTCGCCGGCGGAACTGACCGTCCACAGTGGATCATTCGAGGATCCTGACGCCGATCCCGAACGACTGGCGTTCATCACCTACACCTCCGGGACGACCGGACGTCCCAAGGGCGTCATGCACGTGCACGCCTCGTCGGTGTACCTGATCGGCGCCATCACGCCGTACCTGAACATGGGCCCCGGCACGCGGTTCCTGCAGTTCTACCCGCTCACCTGGGAGATCCAGGTCCTCGACATCTTCGCCGTGCTCGCGTCCGGCGGCACCGTCGTCATCCCGCCCGCTGACGTCGACACGTCAGGTCCGGCGCTGGTGGAGTTCATGCACGACGCCCGGATCACCACGGCCATGCTGCCGCCCGCGCTGCTCGCCGAACTCATCGAGGAACCAGCGCTCCCGTGCCTGCACACACTCACCTACATCGGCGAGGTGTGCCTGCCGCACGTCGCCGAACGCTGGGGCGCGGGCAGGCGGTTCGTCAACGTCTACGGCCCGACCGAGGTCACCGTCGCCGCGACGGCGTCCGACGAGCGCAGGCCCGGCGAGGCACCTCCCATCGGAAAGCCACTGCCGGGCAGGGAGATCCACGTTCTCGACGAGCACATGCGGCCCGTCGCGCCCGGCGAACCCGGTGAGCTCTACGTCGGCGGCACCGGCATCGCCCGCGGTTACCGGGGCCTGCCGGAGCTGACCGAGAAGGCCTTCCCGCCGGACCCGTTCAGCGACAGGCAGGGCGCGCGGCTCTACCGCACCGGCGACCGGGTGCGTGTGCTCCCCGACGGCAACCTCGACTTCCTCGGCCGGGTCGACGACCAGCTCAACGTGCGCGGGCAGCGGGTCGAGCGCGGCGAGATCGAGGCGGTGCTGGCCGCGCACCCCGGTGTGCGGTCGTGCGCGGTGGTCGTGACGGGAGAAGGTCCGGACGCCCGGCTCGTCGCGTTCGTGTGCGGCGATCCCGGCGTGGAGTCCGGGCTGCCCGAACGGCTCGCCACGAACCTTCCGCCCGTGATGGTGCCGTCCGCGGTGGTACGGCTGGAACGACTGCCGCTCAACCAGCACGGCAAGGTCGACTTCAAGGCACTGGCCAGGCACGAGGTGGCGCACAGCGGCACCGGCGGCGTCGAGAACGACACCCAGGCGGCGCTCGCGCGGATCTGGGAACAGGTGGTCGGCGTCGGCAACATCGGCGCCGCGGACGGGTTCCGCGCGCTGGGCGGCACCTCGTTGCAGGCCGTGCGCGCACTCACCAGGATCCGCGACGAGTTCGGTGTCGCGCTGACCGCGCGGGAACTGCTCGGCGAGCACTCCCTCGCCGGCGTCGCCGGCCTCATCGCGGCGAGCGACCGCGCCGGCCTGACCGCACTGTCCCGAGTGGACGCTCCGGCCACCCATCCCGCCTCGCTGCACCAGCGCCGGCTCTGGATGCTCGCCAAGATGAAGCAATCCGCGTCGGTCGCCTACAACGAGACCTCCGCCCTGCGGCTGCGCGGACGTCTCGACGTGCCGGCGTTGCGGCTGGCCGTGCAGGACCTCGCCGACCGCCACGACGCGTTCCGCAGCAGCTTCCACTTGGCAGACGGGCAGTTGTACGTCGAGGTGGCCGAGCACGCCGAGGTCGAGCTGTCCGTCGTGAGGGAGGCTGACCCCGCAGAACTGGGCGCGGTGCCGGTCGACCTCGCCCTGGCCCCTCTGCTCAGGGCCGTGCTGGTCGTCGTCGGGCCGGACGAGCACGTGCTCGTGCTGGTGACGCACCACATCGTCGCGGACGGCCTGTCGATCGACGTCATCGACGCCGACCTCGCCCACTGCTACGCCGCACGCCGTGCAGGTCGAGCACCGGAACCGTTGCCGCTGAACAGGTTGCGGCCGCGCGACCACGCCGCCTGGCAGCACGCCACCGTCGACCACCCGGCGCTGACCGCCGGCCTCGCCAGGTGGAAGGAGCTGCTCGACGGCGCCCCGACGGAGGTGCCGTTCACCCGGCTCGGCTCCTTCAACCACCGCGGCGAACGGCTCGACTACGCGACCGGTCCCGTGCGGCGCCGGGCGATCGAACGGCTGGCCCGCGACGCGGGCGCCACCCCGTTCGCCGTCTGCCTGGTCGCGCTCGCGGTGCTGGTCGCACGCCACACCGGGCAACGCGACGTGCTGATCGGCTCCCCGTACTCGGGCCGTCCCTGCCCCGAGGCCGACGACGTGATCGGCTTCTTCACCAACACCGCCGTGATGCGCGTGCGGTTCGGCGAGGACCCGATCCCGCTGAAGCTGCTGGCGGACGTGGACGACCACGCGCAGGAGGCGCTGGAACACCAGCACGTCGACTTCGGCGAGATCGTCCGCGCGATGGGCGCGCGACCGGGTGCCTCCGGCCAGCCACTGGTCCAGGTCGTGCTCGCGCACCAGGGACCGTTGCGCCCCAAGGCGGGGCTCATCGGCCTGGAGTGCACACCGGAGCTGGTCGACAACGGCACCGCGAAGGCCGACCTGACCATCGAGATCAACGAGGTGGGCGACGAGTTCGTCATCGTCCTGCCCTACAGCGAGAACGTGTTCACCCGCCCTGTCGCACAACGGCTCCTCGCCGAGTACGCCGAGGTGCTGGACGAGCTGACGACCTTCCCCGACCGGCCAGTGCGCCTGGCGTCACAGCGAAAGGAGGACTGATCCACCGTGGGTCTAGCCACGATCGTCGCCCGTCACCTCAGCGCCGGCGGGGACCGTCCCGCACTCGAGTCCGGCGGACGGACGTGGTCCTACGCCGACCTCGACCGGGTCACCGCGGACCGCGCCGCACAGCTGCGCGCGGCTGCACCCGAGGGCAGGGTCGTGCTCGCCGGCGAGCACACCGCGGAGGCGCTGATCTGGGCGCTCGCCGTGATGCGCGCCGGTCTGATCTACACGCCGGTCAACGCGAACCAGCCGGGCGAACGCCTGCGTGAGGCACTGGAGCTGGCCGAACCCGCGCTGGTCCTGTGCTGCACGGACGCCATCGCCGCGGTGCTGCGCAAGGAGGACGTCGCCGTTCTCACGCCCGGCGAGCTGCCTGCCGGGCAACCGGGCGACTGGCCGGTTCACGAGATCGCCTACTCGGTGTTCACCTCGGGATCGAGCGGCCTGCCCAAACTCGTCAACGTCGGCCACCGCGGCATCGAGAACCTGTGCCAGGCGCAGACCCGCGCGTTCGGCATCGAGCAGGGCACCCGCGTGCTGCAGTTCTCGTCGCTGTCGTTCGACGCCTCGATCGCCGAGATCCTCGTGACGCTCTACGCGGGCGGCACCCTGGTCGTGCCGGCATGGGACGGCGGCTCGTGGGTCAACGCGGTCGGCACGCACCTGAGCGAGCAGGGCTGCGACGTGATCACGTTGCCGCCGTCGGTGTACGCCCGGCTCGACGACGACGCACGCCAAGGCATCCGCACGGTCGTGTTCGCCGGCGAGGCACTGTCCGAAGTGGAGTACCGCGCGGCCGAGCGGCACAGCAGGGTGCTCAACGCCTACGGTCCCACCGAAGGCACCGTGTGCTTCTCCGTCGCGGAGATGACCCGCTTCACCACCACGGTCGGCAAGCCGATCGACGGCTACACCCCGCGGGCCTTCGACGGCACCGGCTACCACGCGAGCGGACGTGGCGAACTGGTGCTCGTCGGCCCGGGTGTGGCGCTGGGGTACGAAGGCCGCGAGGACGCGGTGTTCACGCTGGTCGACGGCGAACCCGCCTACCACACCGGCGACGAGGCCGAGGTGCGCGACGGCGAGGTCTTCTACCTCGGCCGCATCGATGACCAGATCAAACGGCTCGGCCACCGGATCAGCCTCACCGACCTGGAAGGCCGGTTGTCGCGGCTGCTGGACTCGCGGGTCGCCATGGTGCTCGACGGCGCCTCGCTCGTGCTCGCGCACACCTGTGCCGACTTCACCGAGGCCGAGCTGCGCACCCGGCTGCGCGAGGTCCTCCCCGCGTGGGAGGTCCCGGACGTGCTGGTGCGGCTCGACTCCCTGCCCGTCACCGAGTCCGGCAAGGCCGACCGCGAGGCGGTGCGCGAGCTGGCGCGAGCGACGCCGGCGGCGCCGGATGCGACGGGCCCCGACCCGGAGTTCGTGCGCGGCATCGTGACCAGGTTGCTGGGCGAGGAGATCGATCCGGCGACGTCGGTGTTCGACGCGGGTGCCTCGTCGTTCACGCTCGTGCAGATCCAGGTCGAGCTCGCCGCCCGCTACGGCGAGGACGAGGTGCAGGAAGCGTTCGACCAGCTCAACTACGACTTCACGATCGAGGGCTTCCTGGCCGCGCTGGGCGGCGCGGAGCCGCAGGCCTCACCGGCGCACGAGGTGTTCGCCAAGACCTCTGCCGACCTCGCCGGCCTGAATCTCGCCCCGATCCCTTCCACCGCAACCGAAGGCGCGATCACCGTCACGGGCGCGGGCGGGTTCATCGGCGGGCACGTGCTCGACCGGCTTCTCGGCGCCGGCCGGGAGATCACCGTCGTCACCAGGAGCCGGCCGGAGCGGCTGGTCGAACGCCACCTCGCCCGGTTCGGACGAGCGCGGGAGGACTTCTCCGGCGTGCGGTTCCTCGGCTACGACGAGCTTTCCGCGCAGGACGGCTGGGGCGCGGTGGTGCACTGCGGTTTCGAGGTCAACCACGTCCTGCCGCTGGAACGCCACCTCGCGAACAGCGTCGCGACCACGCGAGCCCTGGTTCGTGCCGCGCAGAGCGCACGGAGGTTCGTCTTCCTGTCCGCCGCGTCGGTGGGCGCGGAGTTCGTCCGGTTCACCGCGGAGGCGCTCGCCGCGGTCGGGGATCCCTACTCCCAGGCCAAGTTCGTCGCCGAGGCGTACGTCGAGCAGCTCGCCTGCCCGTCCGATCTGTTGCGGGTCGGCTTGGTCTACGGGCACACAGCGGCAGACGAGGCGTTCCTCGACGAGGACGTCTTCAGCTGGTTGCTGCGCCTGTCGAAGCGACACGGCGTGCTGCCACGGCTGTCCGGCCTCGTGCCGGTCTGCGACGTCCGCGACGTCGTCACCGCGGCACTCACCGCGGCGGACGCGACGACCACCGAGGGCGAGAAAACCGTTCTGGTGCACCGGACCTACGACCTCGCCGCGCTGCGAGAGGAACTCGGCGTCGACGACGTGGTGGAGCCGGCGCAGTGGCTGACCACCGTGACCGAGGGGGGTGCGGACAGCCGCATCCTCGCCGCACTGCGGCTCTGGCTGACCGAGGACGGCTGGGCCCACCCGGTCCCGGCCCCCGGCAGGCAGATCATCTCCGAACTTCGGCAAAGGATCGGCGAATGACCGTGGACACCGAGCTCACCTGGGATCGGGGCGCACCGCTCGACCCCGAGTTCGTCGACACCGAGGCGAAGGCGAAGGCGGAGCTGATTCGCGGTGACTTCACCCGCTGGGAACAGCCGGGCGGCGCGTTCGTGCTGCGCGAGGAGCTGACCGGGCACCCGGAGCGGCTGTTCCTGTTCCGCCTGCCCGACGGCCGCTCCTACGCCGGCTGCAAGACCATCTCCGACCTGGTCGTCGACCACGACATGCCGGGGGTGTTCTGCAGCAAGGTGTTCTGGTTCAACGTCGTCGGGCTGGTGGACACGGTCCGCACGTCCGACTCCGACGCCAGGATCGTGTTCCTGCCGCTGGACGAGGACGCGCGCAGGGCGGCGTTCGACGCGATCACGCCGACGACCGAGATCGTGCACCCGTTCGCCAAGCAACGCGATCCCGGCAAGGAGAAGACGAGTCCCGCCGACGGCTGGAAGGTCAGCGCCGAACGCGCGGAGTTCCTCGGCATCGGGGAGGAGCACATCCGCCGCTACACCCGCGAGTTGTTCGCGGAACGGTTCGCCGGCCTGACCGAGGACGTCCTGGCCTACGACCCGGCGTGCTCGACCGGCCGGTTCCTCGCGGACTTCGCGTCGCTGAACCCGAAGCACATCCGCACGGTCGGCCAGGACCTCAGCAAGGACATGGTCTCGTTCGCGAGCGCCCACCTCGAGCAGGTGCACCACGGTGACGCCATGCACCCGGCGGTCACTCCCGGCAGTGTCGACATCCTGTTCAGCCGGTTCTTGAACTCCGAGGTGGTCAGCACCGCGGTGGCGCGGCAGATCCTGCCGAAGCTCGTCACCACGCTGCGGCCGGGCGGTGTGCTGGTGCTGCTGGGTCACAGCCCCGTGCTGCTCGACGTGCCGGACCTGCTCGATGCCGGACTGCGCGTGCTGCGGACCACGGCCCGTTCCGGCGATCACCTGTTCCAGTACTACGTCTGCGAGCTCGGAGGCTGATGTGACGCTGTCGCTCAAGAAGAACGTCATCGCGGAGCCGTCGGTCGCCGGGTGGTACGCCTGGTCGTACCTGCTGCCACCGCACACCCTCGCCAAGTACCTCAAGAACCACTACCGCACGATCGCGGAGTCGTTCGTCGCGAACCCCGAGACGCACCGCACGGCACTCAGGCAGGCACGCTTCCAGGGCGGCCCGTTCGTGATCGAGGAGCACGAGGGCGCGTACGAGAAGGTCGCGCAGTGGTTCGAGACCACGCGCGAGCAGTACGCGCCCTTGCTGGAGCTCGCGGACGCGATCGACGAGCTGGAGCTCAAGATCCTGCCGGAGCAGACCGGCGCGTCGATGGAGTCGGTGTACCAGCAGCTGCCAGAACCACTGGCCGGCAGGGTGGAGCTGTTCTACAACAGGGACAACCGGACGCCGGACTACCGCTTCATCGAGCCGCTGCTGTACTCCTCGCCGTACTTCGACCGCTCGCTGCAGCAGATCCGCTTCTCCGAGATCGCCGAGGACGACCGGAAGTTCGCGCTCACCACGCCGGTTCTGGAGTACACGCCGGAGCAGGTGCTGGTCACCGTCCCGCTCGACTCCGAGCTGCTGGACGTGGTGTTCCGCGGCGGACTCACGCGCGAGGAACTGGACCGCGTCACCGCGGACCTCGGCATCGAGGGCGAGCGGGCCGAGGTGTTCAAGGCGTTCTTCGAGGAGGACGCCGCCCAGGAGCCACCGGCCGACGACGTCATGGAATACGTGGGCCACGCCTGCGTTTACGTGCGGCACAAGGGCGTCTCGTTCGTCGTCGACCCGGTGATCAGCTACAGCGGCTACCCGAGCGAGGCCGACGGCCGGTTCACGTTCGACGACCTGCCCGACCGCGTCGACTACGTGATGATCACGCACAACCACCAGGACCACATGCTCCTGGAGACGTTGCTGAAGATCAGGCACCGGGTCGGCACCGTGCTGATCGCGAAGTCGGCGAACTCCAGCCTGGTCGATCCCGACCTCAAGCGGATCCTGCGCGTGCTCGGCTTCCACGACGTGGTCGAGCTGGACGACCTGGAGTCCGTCGAGACGCCCGGCGGCACGATCACCGCACTGCCGTTCCTCGGTGAGCACGGGGACATCCGCATCAGGACCAAGTGCGGCTGGCTGCTCGACCTCGACGGCAAGCGGGTCCTCTTCGCCGCCGACTCCACCAACGTCTCACCGCAGCTCTACCCCCAGGTGACCGCGGCGGTCGGCCAGGTCGACACGGTGTTCATCGGCATGGAGAGCGTCGGAGCCCCGGTCAGCTGGCTCTACGGACCGCTGTTCCCCGAACGGCTGGAGCGCAAGGTCGACGCCGGTCGCCGGCTCAAGGGTTCCAACTTCGAGCAGGGCGCGGCGATCGTGGACGCGCTGCGGGCGAACTCGGTCTACGTGTACGCGATGGGCCAGGAACCGTGGCTGGGCGCGGTGATGTGCGTCGAGTACGACGAGAAGCACCCGGCGATGATCGACAGCGACAAGCTCGTCGCCTATGTCCGAGAAGGCGGGCGCACGGCCAAAAGGCTGTTCCTGCACGAGACGATCGAGTTGAAGCCATGACCAAGAAACACGTCGTCTGCGTCGGATTCCACGCCTCGGAGGCGTACGCGGTCGACTTCGACAACTACACCGTCACGGTCGTGATGCCGAAGGGCAGTGCCGCACGGCTGCCGGAGGCCGTGGCGGCGAAGTTCGCCGACATCAAGACGCTGGACATGCCGGACAACGACGACCTGGACAACTACGACCGCGCCATCGACACCATGCGCGGCCTGGTCCAGCAGCTCGTCGACGAGTTCGGGAAGCCGGACGCGATCATCGGCCTCTACGAGCACACCACGTTGCCCGCGGCACGATTGCGCGATCACTTCGGCGTCCAGGGCACGAACGCGCACTCGGCGTTGCTGTGCCGGGACAAGGTGCGGATGAAAGAGGCCCTGGCCGAGCAGGGCGTCCGCGTACCGCGGCACCTCGCCGTCGGACCGGAGACCTCGCTCGGCGAGCTGGGCCGGTTCGCCCGCTCGGTGCCGGGACGCCTGGTGCTCAAGCCGCGCAGTCAGGGCGCGAGCATGGGCGTGCGGGTGCTCGAGGCCCCCGAGGACCTGCTCGCGCTGGCGGTGGCCGATGGCATCGAGGAGGGGTACGAGGTCGAGGAGTTCGTCGACGGCTGGATCTACCACTCCGACGGTGTCGTCCGCGACGGCGAACTGATCTGGTACTGCCCCACCCGGTACGTCACCACCGCCTACGCGTTCCAGCACGAGCGCACGCCGATGGTGTGCGCGACGCCGGACGACCGGGCGCTGGTGCGGCGGATGTTCGACTACGCCCAATCCGTGGTCACCGCGCTGGGACTGGTGGACAGCGCTTTCCACCTGGAGATGTTCCACACGCCGGACGACGAGCTCGTCTTCCTGGAGATCGGCAACAGGTTCGGCGGCGCCGGCGTTCCTGTGCACCTGCGCGAGGTGTTCGGCGTCGACATGCCCAGGGAGGCGGTGCTCGCGTGTCTGCGCGAGCCGTCCGAGCTGACGGTTCCGCCGATGATGGTGGACTTCCCCGGCGTCGGCGCGTCCGGCTGGGTGTTCGTGCCGCTCAACGAACCGGACACGTGCCGGGTGACCGCGGTCAACGGGCTCGGCGAGCTGCCGGCGAGCGTCGTGCACTCCGTCACGCCCGAGGTCGGCGAGGTCGTCAACGACCCGCCCGACACCTGGAACACCGCCGGCCGCTTCTTCGTGGCCGGCGAGACCACCGAGTCGGTGGAGCGAGACCTGGCGAAGATCGCCACGAGCTACTCGATCACAACCAAGACAGGAGACTGATGGTGGCACGCAGGCGCTTGGGGACGCACCTCGGCGTCGTCCTCGACGACTTCCGGCTGGACCCGGCAGACCCCGCGCTCGGCGACTTCGTGAACGAGTTGCTGTTGCAGCACAAGGTGGTCTTCTTCAAGGGACAGCACCTGGACCGGCACACGTTCGTGAAGGTGGCCCGCCGGATCGGGCGCACGGAGGTGCACCCGTTCATCTCCGAGAACGACCCGGTCGTGCACGGCATCTCGCCGTTCCAGCCCTACCACGAGTACCCGGAGATCACCGGGATCTACCACGACGAGAAGCACACCGGGAACCTGAACGCCTGGCACAGCGACCTGAACTGGCGCGAGGTCCCGACGTTCGGCTCGATCCTGCGCGGCGTGCAGATCCCGCCCCGCGGTGGTGACACGCTCTGGTCGAACATGGGCGCGGCGTACCGGTCGCTCAGCGAGGCGACCCGCTCCGAGCTCGACGAGATGCGCGTCGTGCACGACTGGATGCAGATCTACTTCCCGGCGTTCGCGAACGACGACGAGGGTCTGAACCGGATGCGCGAGAAGTACCCCGCGCAGTCGCACCCGCTCGTGCTCACCCACCCGTTCACCGACGAGAAGGTCCTGTTCTCCAACAAGGTCTCCGGTGTTCGCATCGAGGGCCTGGACGAGGCGGAGAGCCGCAGGATCCTCGACATGGTGCACCTGACCGCGTGGCGTCCCGAGTTCCAGTGCCGCTTCCAGTGGGAAGAGGGCGACGTGGCGATCTGGGACAATCTGGCCACTCAGCACTACGCCGTCTCCGACTACTGGCCCCACGTCAGGAAGATGGAGCGGATCACTCTGGAAGGCGAACCGATCAAGTGACGACTCAGGTCATCGTGCTCAACGGCGGTTCGAGCTCCGGCAAGTCCGGGATCTCGCGCTGCCTCAAGTACGTCCTGCCGAACCCGTGGATCAACCTCGGCGTCGACGACCTCATCGACCGGCTGCCACCGTCCATGGTGGACTCCGGCTCGGGCGTGGCGTTCGGCCAGCAGGGCGAGGTGGAGCTGGGCGAGGGCTTCCACGAGCTGGAGTACGCGTGGATGCAGGGCATCGCGGCGATGGTGCGGGCCGGTGCGCGCGTGATCATCGACGACGTGTTCCTCAGCGGTACCGCTTCGCAGGAACGCACGCGCAAGAACCTGGAGGGCCTGAACGTCCTGTGGGTCGGCGTGCGGTGTGAGCCGGAGATCGCGGCGGCGCGGGAGATCTCCCGCGGTGACCGGGTGGTCGGCATGGCGGCCTCGCAGGCGGAGATCGTGCACAAGGGCGTGGTCTACGACGTCGAGGTCGACACCAGCCACATGGAATCGCTGCAGTGCGCGCGGATCATCGCGGAGCACGTGGTCTGATGGGGGCACCCGAGGACGCGTCGCGGGGGGTCGCCGCCGAGCAGCAACCCCCGGCGACGCTGCGGACGTTCTGGCTGCTGACCGGATCGTCCGCCGCGTCCGAGCTCGGCACCACGTTCCTGCACCTGGCGATCCCGCTGACCATCCTCGCGGGCACGGGATCGTCGATGCTGGCCGCGCTGAGCCTGGGCGTGCAGTACCTGCCGTTCGTGCTTTCCCCCGCGCTGGGCACGCTGATCGACGGTTTCGAGCGCCGCCGGGTCTTCCTCGCGTCCGAACTGGCGCAGGCGGTCCTGGTGGCGATGATCCCGTTCCTGCTGATGGCGGGCCAGGTCACGCTGGTGTTCGTGCCGTTGCTGCTCGCCAGCTGCGCGAACGTGGTCTCGAACCTCACCAGCGACTTCGGCCTGCTGCCCACGCTCGTGCCATCCGATCGGGTGACATGGGCGTACAGCAAGTACGCGGCGACC
The DNA here is from genome assembly GCF_900115955.1 of Lentzea waywayandensis. Lineage (GTDB taxonomy): Bacteria > Actinomycetota > Actinomycetes > Mycobacteriales > Pseudonocardiaceae > Lentzea > Lentzea waywayandensis. The sequence continues at coordinate 41,855 of NZ_FOYL01000015.1, read as the reverse complement.
ACGGAGATCGCGCGGTGCGTCGGGCCCGCTCTCGCCGGCGTGGTGCTGGCGACGCTGGGCCCGTACGTGGCGTTGTGGATCGACGCGGGGACGTTCCTGCTGACCGCTGTGGTCGCGCTGATGCTGCCCAAGCGTCCGCAACCGCCGGTCGAGCGGGGCTTCATCCGGATGCAGGTCGAGGGTTTCCGCAGTTTCAAGCGGATTCCGGGCATCCCGAAGCTCACGCTCGCGCTGTCGATGCACAACCTGGGAGCGGGCGCGGTACCGATCGTCATGGTGCTGCTGGTGCAGGGCACGTGGGGCTGGTCGAGCAAGTGGACCGGGCTGGTGATCGCGGCCGGCGCCGCGGGCAGCGCGTTGGGTGCGTGGCTGGCCGACCGCGTGTGGGTCGACAGGACACCGGAGAAGCGCATCGGGTTGTGGTTCGCCCTCTGCGCGATTTCCTGTGCTCTGCTGCTGCTTCCCGTGCAGGCGGTGGTGATCGCCGGCTTCGTCTTCCTGATGGCGGCGGAGGGCGGCATGAACGTGACGACGAACGAGTACCGGTTCCGTGCGATCCCGGACGAGGTGTCCGGCCGGACGAACGCGGTGATGCGCGCGTTCATCCTGGGCGCGCTGTCGCTGTCGTCGTTGCTGCTGGGCTGGTCGGTCGCGTTGCCGGAGCAGGTCTTCCGCTTCGCCCCGGCGTTGCTGGCGTCCGCGCTGGCCGCGGTGTTGTGGATCGGCTTGCGCCGCGCGGCCAGTGCGGTGCCGGAGGTCAGTCGTTCGGCGTGACGGGGGTGGCCACCAACTCGACGAGCTGTTCGGCGTCGGCGAGGTCGGCCACCACCTGCTCCAGGTCGTCGCCCAGCGCGATGACGTGCCCGTAGCGGTTCAGGTGCGCCACGGGAGGAAGTGCGAGCCGGTCGCCGGCGGAGGTGGTCACACCGGTCTCGTGAACGGTCGGGCCGAAGCGGTCCTCGTGCACGATGACCTCGACCGTCTCGACGTGGGCGGACGGGTAGAGGAATCGCACCCCGGCCGCCTTCCCGCCGGTCGGGGTGGTGTCAGGCCGTTCGCCGACCGACACCTGCACCGCGGCGAGCACGGGGTCGGTGCCCAGTGCCAGCTGGCCGAGGTAGGGGATGAGCTCGCCACCGAGCCTCGCGTTGACCTCGACGAGCCGGGGACCGGCCGGGGTCAGCATGAACTCGCTGTGCGTCGCACCGTAGGAGAATCCGAGCGTCTGGTGAATGCGTTGAAGCTGGTCGAGAAGGTCCACATCGGACAGCAGCGGGTCGGTCGCGGACACGTCGTGACCGATCTCCTCGAAGTACGGCGCCATGCCGACGTGCTTGCGGGCGATGACCGTCGTCATCACCTCGCCCTTGTAGATGACGGAGTCGACGCTGATCTCCGGTCCGGTCAGGAACTCCTCGACCATGACCCTGCCCGTCTCGTGCCGCTGCAGGCCGAAGAACTCGGCGCCGTCGGCGGTCGCGAACGCCGCCCGCACGGCCGCCTGGTCGTCCGCGCGGACGACGCCGTAGCTGCCGGCGAGGCTGCGGGCCTTGACCACGACCGGGTAGCCGATGACGTCAGCGGCCGCGCACGCTTCCTCAACCGTGTCAACGGTGTGCGACTGCGGCTGGGGCACTCCGGCCTTGGCCAGCAGGGCGCGGGTGGCCGCCTTGTCCCGGCAGGCGCGGATCGTGTCCGGCGGACTGCCGGGCAGACCGAGCTCCTCCGCGAGCAGCGAGCAGTAGACGACCTGCGACTCGTCGTAGGTGAAAACGCCTGCCACGGGCAGCTTTTCGCACACCTCGCGGGCCGCCGCGGTCAGGGCCTGCGGGTCCTTCGTGTCCACCTTGGTCGCTCCGACGACGTACTGGAGCTGCCAGGTGGCCTCACGGGAATCCAGGAGCCACAGGCGGTACCGGCTCGAAGCGGAGCGCAGGATGTACTCGCGGTACGGCCGGAAACCGCTGCCCACGACGAGCACCACCGGTGCGTCGGAAAGGGCTTTCGGTTCGGTGGTGGCATCGGTCATGAACAGCCTCCCAGTTCCCCAGATGGGTCGTGCACTGCCCAGTCGGCAGAAACCCGTTGTCCCCCAACCCTAGCGCGCATCGCAGCGGAGGGTGACCGGTTTGGTGCCGTTCGTGTTCACGGACACGGCGGCAGAGTTGTTCGTTGTGACAGGAGAGGAATCTGATGCTGTACGTCTTCGGGTTCGACAAGGTCTGCGTGGTGCTGGGGGATCTGTACTTTGTGGACCCCGACCCACTCAAGGGCCAGGAGGGCGCGGAACGCGGCGTCCGCCTGGAGCTGCGGGTGATCCAGCGCGGCGAGCTGAAGGAGTCGATCTACGCGTCCACGCCGATCGAGGTCGACCAGCCGATCTGGCGCGCGGACTTCCTGGAGGACGTGGACGGCAAGCCCTTCGACCGCACGCACCACCACCCGGTGTTCACCGGGTGGGACCCCGGCGACCGGGTCTTCGAACGCGCGTTGTCCGCGGATCCGTTGGCGTGGCTCGAGTCCAAGCTGTCGAACCTCGGCGAACTGCTGACGTCCGCACAGTTCCCCTTGGACACGGCGGGACCTGACGACGAGGCGGAGCTGCGCCGGGCGGCACCGGAGATCGTGGACGCCACGCGCCGGCTGCTCGAGCGGGTGCGCGCGGGAGAACTCGGCGTGTCACCGGATCCCGACGCTCCGCTGCTGGTCGACGGACAGTGGCAGCTCGTGCGGTCCGGCTGGCTGTGAGGACTGGAGCGGGGTGCCGGCGAACACCGGCACCCCACCTTCTAGTAACCGTCGGGCCCGATGACGTTGACGAGCGGTTCTCCGTTGGCGTAGCGGACGAACTGCGCCTTGGCCAGCGCCATCGCCTTGGCCATCGGCGTGCCGTTCGACCCGGCGACGTGCGGGGTGAGCACGAGGCCGGGCGCGGACCACAACGGGTGTCCCTCCGGCAACGGCTCGGGATCCGTCACGTCGAGCGCGGCGAACAGCCTGCCGCTGTTGAGCTCCGCCGTCAGCGCCTCGGTGTCGACGAGCGCACCGCGCCCGGCGTTCACCAGCATGGCTCCGTCGTGCATCCGCTTGAGGAACTCGGCGTCGACCATGCCCCTGGTCCTCGCCGTCGCGGGAGCGAGCAGCACGACGATGTCAGCCTGCGGCACCAGGTCCGGCAGCTCGTCGGCGCCGCGGACACCGTCGCGCGCCCGGCTGGCGACACCGATCACGTTGGCGCCGAACACCTTCAGCACGCCGGCCAGCGTCCTGCCGATCGAGCCGTAGCCGACGACGAGCACCGTCTTGCCCTCGAGGGAGTCGGAATGGGCGTAGTCCCACCGGCCTTCCTGCTGCGCCAGCGCGAACCTGGGCAGTTCGCGCAGTCGCGTGAGCACGGTCGCCACGACCCATTCGGCGACGGCGGCGTCGTACGCCCCGCGGGCGTTGCACAGCGCCACCCCGTCCGGGAGGTAGGGCAGCACCCAGTCCACACCAACGGATTCCAGCTGCACGAGCTTCAGCCTCGGAAGATCGGACAGCACCGCGAGCCCGCCCTCCTCGACGTCGAACGGCGGGATGACGATCTCGACTTCCCCCTGACTGGACGGCAACGCGCCGCCGGTCCACACGTCGGCGCGGACGCCTTCCGGCAGCCCGCCCATCAGTTCCTCGGACTCGTGTTCCGGCAACCAGACCGTGATCACGAAAGATCCCTCCCACCTGCGTTGTACTTGCCCCTTGCTCCGCAGACTAACCGACGACCACCACCCGTTGTGTCCATTGTGGACAGTTAACGGCCGAAACCTCGGGGGGTTCCAGATGTATTCAGTGGTCACCAACGCGCACAAGCACTTCAGCCTGTGGCCGGATCGGCTGCCGATACCGGGAGGCTGGCAGGCTACCGGCTTCACCGGCGACAGCGACGCCTGCATCGACGAGATCGCCGCGCGGTGGGACGCTCTCCCGTCCGCCGCACCGCAGGGCGGGGACACGCTGGTGGAGTTGTTCCGCGACGCCGTCGAGCGGCACGGCGGCAGGGAGGCCGTCAGCGACTCCGCCGGCGTGCTGACCTACCGCGAGCTGGACGCGCTGTCCGACGGGGTCGCGCGCGACCTGCGGGAGATCGGTGTGGGCCACGAGGACCGGGTGGTGCTGTACCTCGGCCGGGGCGTGCGGGTGTTCGCCGCGCTGCTCGGCGTTCTCAAGGCGGGCGCGGCGTACGTGCCGGTCGACACCCGGTACCCGGAGTCCCGGCGCGACCTGATGATCAGCGCGAGCGGCGCGGAGGTGGTGGTCACCGACGTCTCGCACGCGGAAGCGGTGGCAGGACACAAGATCCTGGTGATGGACGAGGTCGCTCCGGGTCCGAGGCCCGCGGTCGAGGTCGGCGGTGGCGATGCGGCCGCTGTCCTGTTCACCTCGGGGTCCTCCGGCACGCCCAAGGCGATCGTGCTGGAACACCGCGGTCTCGTGCACTTCGCCCGCAACCCCGCGCTGCCCCCGTTGCTGCCGACAGACCGCGTCGGCCACGTGTCGAGCCTGTCGTTCGACGCGTTCCACTTCGAGACGTGGTGCGCGTTCGCGGGTGGCGCCCGGATCGTGGTGCTGCCGACGATGCCCGATCTGCTGGGCGGCGACGTGCACAGGGAGCTGCGCCGGAACCGGATCACCGCGATGCTCGTGCCGACGATGGCGGTGAACCACGTGGTCCGCGAGGACATCGACGCGTTCGCGTCGTTGCGAGTGCTGCACACGGGCGGCGACGTCCTCTCCCCGTCGGCCTGCCGGGAGCTGCTCTCCGGGTCGTTCGAAGGCGAGTTCTACAACCTGTACGGGCCGACCGAGGGCACGACGGCGGTGACCGCGCACAGGGTCGACGCGGATCCCGCCGACACCGTCCCGATCGGCCTGCCGCTGACCGGGTCCGCCGTGTACGTGCTGTCGGACCTGGCCGAGGTCGCTCCCGGTGAGGTGGGCGAGCTGCACATCGGCGGTCCCGGGGTGGCGCGCGGCTATCTCGGCAGGCCCGCACTGACCGCGCAGAGGTTCCTGCCCGACCCGTTCGCCGGTGACGGCAGCAGGATGTACGCCACCGGTGACCTGGCGCGGCGGCGGCCCGACGGCGTGCTGGAGTTCGTCGGCAGGGCGGACGACCAGGTGAAGATCCGCGGCTACCGGGTGGAACCGCTGGAAGCCGAGCGGATCGTGGCATCGCACCCCGACGTCCGCGACGCCGCTGTGCTCGTCAGCGGCGAGGGCCAGGACAAGCACCTGGTCGCGCTGGTGGTGCCCTATGACCGGATCTCGCCGAAGGAACTGCGTCAGCACGCCGCCGAGCGGATGCCGGACTTCATGGTGCCGACCTCGTTCGTGAGCGTGCCCGAGATCCCCGCCACCGACCACGGCAAGCGCGACGTTGGCAAGCTGCGCGAGCTCGTCGTCAAGCACGCCGGGCGGGCGGCGCACCGGGTCGGGCCGCGCGACGACGTGGAACGCCGGATCGCCGAGATCTGGGAGGACCTGCTCGCGGTGGAGGACATCGGCGTCGCCGACGACTTCTTCACGCTCGGCGGCAACTCGCTGCTCGCCTTCCGGGTGCAGCGCCGCATCGGCAAGGACCTCGGCGTGCCGCTGCAACCGCGGGACGTGCTGGCGAACAGTGAACTGGCAGGACTGGCGGCGCTGGTCCGATCACGTATGGAGGAGCTGACAGCATGACCGCGCCGGCGATCGACCTGAGGAACGTGGACGCGTTCGTCGAACAACGCCACCACGAGATGTTCGCCTGGCTGCGCGCGAACGAGCCGGTGTTCCGCGACCCCGGCGGGTTCTGGGCGCTCACCCGCTACGACGACATCTCGGCCGCGTACCTGGACCACACGACCTTCAGCTCGGCGGGAGGCCCGATGCTGGGCGGCTCGTTCTCCAGCGGCGCGGTCGACACCGCGGCGAACCGGATGCTGGTGGCGTCGGACCCGCCGCGGCACCGGATGCTGCGCCAGCTGATGCACAAGGTGTTCGGCCCCGGCTTCGTCGCCAAGGTCGCCGAGCAGGTCACCGAGGTGGTGAACCGCGCGGTGGACAAGGCTTTGGCCGACGGCGGCTGCGACTTCGCCACCGACATCGCCCCCGAGCTGCCCGCCGGGGCGTTGATGGCCATGGTCGGCATCTCGCACGCCGAGGCGCACGAGCTGATCGACATGACCAGGCGCATGATCGGCTTCCGCGACCCGAACTGGGTCGACACGTCCGAGGACGAACGCCTGCGGCTCGCGGTGATCCAGTCGGAGATCTTCGAGTTCTTCTCCGACCTCCTGCGGGCCAGGCGGCGCGATCCCGGCGAGGACATGGTGTCGATCCTCGCCACCGCCGAGGTCAACGGCCGCCGGCTGCCCGACGAGGACGTCCTCTACAACTGCATGAACGTCGCCGTCGGCGGCAACGAGACGTCGTCCTACAGCGCGGTCGCGGGCGTGCTCGCGTTGATCGACAACCCGGACCAGCACGCGCTGCTGCTCGACGACCCCGGCCTGACCGACTCCGCGGTGAACGAGGTGCTGCGCTGGGCGACCACGAACGCCTACGTGCTGCGTGTGCCGACCCGCGACGTGGAGATCGGCGGAAAGCTCATCAGGGCGGGCGAACCGGTGACGTTGTGGAACGTGTCGGCGAACCGGGACGAGCGGCACTTCCCGGACGGCGACAGGTTCCTGGTGCGCCGCTCCCCGAACCGGCACATCACCTACGGCGTCGGCATCCACCGCTGCATCGGCTCGGTGGTGGCGCAGGTGGAGCTGCCGATGCTGTTCCGCAGGCTCGCGACCAGCGGCGTGCGGTTCGAGCTCGCGGGCGACATCGTGCGGTTGCGGTCGAACTTCATCCAGGGCATCACCAGGCTCCCTGTCCGGATGAGCGCATGAGGTTCAACGGATCGCACATCGTCGTCGAACGTCCAGGCGCCGAGGTCAGGTTGCTGATGTTCCACCACGCCGGCGGGTCGGCGATGTCGTACCTGCCGCTCGCCAGGGCGTTGCCGCAGGAGTGCGAGCCCGTGCTGTTCGAGCTGAGCGGACGCGGCATGCGGCCGGAAGTCGCGCCACCGGGCGACTTCCGCGCCGCGCTGGATGACTTGCTGCCCGCCGTGGTGTCGGTGGTCGACCGCCCGGTCGTCGTGTTCGGACACAGCCTCGGCGCCCTGCTCGCACACAGCCTGGTGAGCTCGTTGCCCGCGGAGCAAAGGAAACTGGTGCGCGCCGTCGTCGTGTCGGCCTTCACCTCGCCGACCGACGCCCTCGCCGAGGCCGATCCGCTGGTGGTGCGGTCACGCGCCCAGCTGCTGGCGGAGCTGGAGTCACGCGGCGGCTGCCCGCCGGAGCTGTTCGAGGACGACGAGCTGCGTGAACACGCGATCACGTTGCTGGGCCACGACTTACACCTGGCGGACACTTACGTGGTCGCTCCGCCGTGGGACGGTGACGTCGACTACCACGTCTGGTACGGCCGCCAGGACGAGCACCTCGACGTGGATGCCGTCGAACGCTGGGAGGCGTCCACGCCACGCCCTCCGGTGGTGCGCGGGTTCCGCGGCGGCCACTTCTACCTGGACGGCGGTCAAGAGGCGAAGACGGCGTTGAGTCGCGTTGTCCGGTCGGCACTTCACGAGTAGCTCGTGAGCGGCTGCTGGGACTGGTGTCCGCCGGTCCCGGCAGTCAGTCGCCGCGACATCGGTCAGGGCGTCGGCGCGGTCAGCTCGTTCAGCATCCGATCCCGCAACCAGGCCGCGAACTCGTCGGCGGGCAACGGCTTGCTGACCGAGAGCCGGAGCTGCTGACACGGTGATCGGCTGGGCGCGCGAGGTTGCGGCCGAGGACGGCGGCGACTTCAGGTCCACCGCGATCGCGGTGATCGAGTACCAGGTGCTCGGAGGTCTGATGGCCGCCGGCGAGATCGGTGACGACGGTTTCGAGGAATGGCCCGGGACTCCGGCCGAGACGGTTCGCAATGCGGTCGAGAAGTGCGAGGCGCTGAACTGGGAGCCGTTTGGTGCGGCTTGCTGGCTCTCCAATGCAGAAGCGGGCGATGTGCGGTTGAGTTGGTGGCCGGCTGCCGGTAGGGCGAAGTTCTTGGTGCGCGGGAATGGTGGCCGGCTGGCGTGCTCTTGGTACAGCTGGTAGCCGACAGGCTCGAGTACGCGGCGGATCCGGCAAGGAGTGGATCTTCGGGTCTGCGGCGAAGGGCGGTTGACGTACCTTGTCGACCGTCAACTGCGCTCAACCGTGTGGAACGTCGTGTTTCTGCCGTCCGGCGATCGCTGGGGTCAAGGGGTCGCAGGTTCAAATCCTGTCGTCCCGACGGCCAAGAGGGTCTTCGCAGCTCAGACGCTGCGGAGGCCCTCTTTTGTGATCTTGCCGAGTTCTGCCGGGTCGAGCACGCCGCTCATCGATCCCTTTACTCCGGTAGTTGCGCCGGTATTGGTCGTTGTTCGCTTGGGTTCCGCCTCCAGAACGAGGCGTTGTTCGGTCCGAGAGACCCCTTTACCCGGCCGCAGACGCGAGTTAAGGCACCTGCCGGGCGTTGTAACACATTCACCGGAGGGGTCATGTCGGGCCTCCTGCCGGCGTCGTGGTACGCAGCCCGGGGGCGAGTGGTACGCGCTTGATCCACGCGGACAGTTCGGTGATGTCGTGAACACTCGCGCTGAAAGCCTTTGCCCGCGCGGCGAAGTCCGGGGACCGGCCAGGGAGCTCGCGGTACTCCCTGAGCGCCGATCCTCACCCCGTCACGTGGTCTCGGGGAACGAGTTGTCTCTCAGTCTCGACTCGGGCGACTTCGCACCACCGACTGCACGCAGCTGGTGCTACTGGTGCTCACCCAGCCGCGCAAGAGGGGTGGGTGACGTCTCCGATGGACCAGCACTGCTCACAGAGTCCGGGAGAGGCGGCAAGCTCGCGAAGGTCTCCTCCACCCAGTCGGCGACGAAGTCCCGGACGTGGGGCAGGTGGTCCAGTCCGATGTGCTCCGCACCACCCTCGGCGGCGGTGAAGATCCGCAGCTCACGTTTGGGGCTGTTGATTGCCTGGTCGTAGGAGCGGTGGGCGTAGGCGAGTGGGATCTGCCGGTCGTTCTCGCCGTGGCAGATCAGGAACGGCACGGTGATCTTCTCCGCGACTCCGTCGAGGCGCACGTCGTCGGCGTAGGTGAGGAAGGAGTCGAGGTCGTCGAAACCCCACACCCACAGGACGTGCTCCCAGTAGTGGGGGACCGGCCGCTCGCCCTCGCGTTCGACGCGGCGGCGCTGCACCGCGCCCCAGTCGTGGTTGGCGCCCCAGGCGACGACGAGCGCCAGGCGCTTCTCGAACGCGGCTGCTCGTGGGGCGTAGTACCCGCCGAGCGACCAGCCGGCCAGGCCGATTCGTCGCGGGTCGACGTCGTCGCGGGTCTCCAGGTGGTCGACGCACGCGGCGGCCCACGCCTCCGTCTCGATCCGTGAGGTCAGGCCGCCCAGGCGCAGCGCCTCGCCGGAGCCGGGGGTGTCGACCATGAGCGTCGAGATGCCGCGTGCGGCGAGCTCGTCGGAGATCCCGGACAGGTAGATGTGCTCCTTGGTGCTGTCCAGGCCGTTCCACATGATCATCACGGGCGCCGGCCCGTGGTCGGCCGCGGGTGCTTTGGTGAAGTACGCGGGCAATGTGGTGCCCTCGAAGGGGATGGAGACCCGGCTGGTGCGGGGATCCGCCAGCGCGAAGGACTTCTGCATGAGGTCGAGACACCGCTCGTAGGTGGCGATGCGGTCGGGGGAGGACGCGCTTTGCATGCGTTCGGCCTGCACCAGGTAGTTCGTCGCCCGTGTGCAGAGACGGCCCGCGTTGCGGGTCCGGCCGGACTTCTCGGCTGCCTCCGCCTGGCCGACCAGGGAGTCGGCCAGCTGTGTCCACGCCTGGAGGAACTCGGCGGTGCCGGCGTCCTCACCGCGTTGCGCGGCCTCGCGGATCGGCCGGCAGGCGCGGTCGACCTCGTCGATCAGGCCGCCGCTGTTGAGCGTGGCCACGACGCTCAGATTCCACACGTAGTTGCCGGGGAAGTACTCGAACACGGTCGATCCTTTCGCGCGGGTGTCAGGAGCGGAGGGCGTCGCTGATCGACTTCACTCCGCCGTGGGCGGTCAGGCCGCCGTCGACGGGGATCTCGGCGCCGGTGATGAAGGAGGCGTCGTCGCTGATCAGGAACACCACCAGTGGTGCGACCTCGTCGGCGGATCCGGTGCGGCCCAGCGGTGTCTCGGCGATGTTGGCGTCGCGGAACGCGGGGGACGCCGACGCGGTCATCGGTGTCTCGATGTAGCCGGGATGGACAGCGTTCACGCGGATGCCGCGACCGCCGAGCTCCAGGCAGGCGCTCTTCGTCAGTCCTCGCACGGCCCACTTGCTGGTGGTGTAGGCGAGCGGGTAGTGCCCGGTCAGCGCCGCCGCCGAGCCGAGGGTGACGATCGAGCCGCCGGCGCTCATCAGCGGCAGCACGGACTGGACGGCCAGCAGCACGCCGCCGACGTTGATCGCGTGGACGCGGGCGAGGTCCGCCGGATCGAGGTCGGCCAGCCGCGGGCGCAGGGTGATGCCCGCGCTGGTGACCAGGCCGTCGATCCGCCCGTACCGCCGGGAGGCGTGGGCGATGAGATCGGACCAGCCGTCCGGGTCGGTGACGTCGAGCCGGTGAAAGTCCACATCGGACTCGTCGGAGGTGTCGAGGTCGACGCCGATCACCTCGGCGCCCTCCGCGACGAGCAGACGTGCCACTGCCGCGCCCAGTCCACGACCGGCCCCGGTGACGAGCACGACCTTCCCGGCCACCCGGCCCGTCACCGGGCACGCGTCCGGGAACGGGCAGCGCGGACCGGGGGCAGTTCGATCCCGGGAACGACCCGGTTGCGGATGGTCCCGATGCCCTCGACGGTCATCTCGACGACGTCACCTGGCCGCAGCGCCGGCGGGTCCTGCTCACCGCGCCTGCCCCACAGCTCGGCGAGGCAGCCGCCGTTGCCGCAGGTGCCTGACCCGAGCACGTCGCCGGCGCGGACCCACGTGCCGCGGGAGGCGTAGGAGACCAGTTCCGCGAAGGGCCACCCCATGTTCGACAGCAGGTCGTGGCCGACCTCGACGCCGTTGACCGAAACCCGCATGTCCAGCGCGAGAAACCCGTCCTCGTCGTGGAACGGCGCGAGTTCGTCGGCCGTCACGAGCCACGGGCCGAGCGTGGTGGCGGAGTCCTTTCCTTTGGCCGGGCCGAGGCCGACCTTCATCTCGCGGCGTTGCAGGTCCCTGGCGGACCAGTCGTTGAACACGGTGTAGCCGAAGATCGCGTCACTGGCCTGAGCGGGCGTCAGTGAAGACCCGTCGCGGCCGACGACCGCCGCCACCTCCAGCTCGAAGTCGAGCAGCCGCGAGCCGGGTGGTACCGGGACGTCGTCGTGGGCGCCGATGAGCGCGTAGGGGTTGGTGAAGTAGAACGTCGGCGCTTCGTACCACTCCGCAGGTACTCCGGAACCGCCGGACACACTGGCGACGACGCCTTCCACGTGCTCCTCGAACGCCACGAAGTCCCGGATGGTGGGCGGTGTCAGCGGTGGCAGGAGCCGGGCGAGGTCGAGGGGCGTGGGTGGGCCGGTGAGTGCGGCGCTGCCGGCGGTCAGTGCCGCCGGTAGTCCTGCGCGGACGAGGTCGAGGACGGTCGTGCCGGAAGGCAGGGTGTGCAGGCCGTCGTCCGAGACCACGCCCGCGTGCACCGAGCCGTCCAGTTCGTAGGTGGCGAAACGCATCGGGGGTCCTCACACGGGCGGGGCGACGAACAGGCCCTTGTCGGGGTCGTTGAAGGACTTCTGTGCGACGAACTCGTTCATCGAGTTGGCCGTGCCCCACTGGTCGGAGACCTCGGGCCGGCTGAAGTCGTAGAGGTGCGGGTGCCAGGTGTCCTCGTCGACCAGTTCCAGTTCGGTCGTGTACTCGACGGTGTTGCCGTGCGGGTCGAGGAAGTAGCTGAAGGTGTTGTTGCCGGCCAGGTGCCGGCCGGGACCCCAGATCTTCTCCACCCCGGCCCGCAGAAGACGGCCGGTGCCTCGCATGTACTCGTCGAGGCCCCGCAGCTCGAAGGACGCGTGGTGCAGCGACGGGTGCGGGCCGCGGGCGATGGCCATGCTGTGGTGCCACGAGTTCACCCGCATGAACCACATCATCTCGCCCATCCGCGGGTGCATCAGCGTGTCGGACAGGCGGAAGCCCAGGTGGCGCTCGTAGAACGCGACGGTCCCCTCCGGGTCGGCGGAGTTGACGACCACATGCGACAGTCGCACCGGGACGGACTCGCCCTCTTCGACCTTGCGGTGCCTGCGGATCGCGACGTCGGCGCTCACCTCGATGGTGCGGCCCTCGTTGTCGAAGAACCGGAACCCGTAGCCGCCACCGGGGGTCTGCAGCACGCCGGGTTCGCTGACGAGCGTGACGCCCGAGACGGCCAGTCGTGCGGCGAGGGTGTCGACGTCGGAGGGGCTGGCGGCGCCGAACGCGATCAGGTCGATCCGCTTGTCGGCGGCCTGGCGCAGCCGGACCACGTACTGCTCCGGCGAGCCTTCCGCTGCCAGGAAGGAGATGCCGGTGTCGCCGTGCTCGGCGGCCAGCCCCCAGACGCCGGTGAAGAAGTCCTGCTGGCGGGCAAGGTCGGGCACGGCGAGGTCGACGTGCCTCAGGTGGGTGATCAGGCGGTCGGTCACGGTGATTCCTCCAGTGCGTTCACGCGGGGTTGGACACGAGGCCGGCGATGCGGCGGATGAGACCGGGCGCGTCACCCTGCTCGCGGTCGAACAGCCACTGGGCGAGCTGGTTCGACGCCGCCACGACCTCCGCGGCGCGGTCGTGGCGGCGTGCGGTGAACGCATCCCACAGGTCGTCGTCCAAGGCATCGGCCTCGATCAGCAGCTCGGTCAGCACGGCCGCGTCCTCCAGTGCCTGGGCGCCGCCCTGCGCGAGGGTGGGCGGGCACGAGTGGGCGGCGTCACCGATGAGCACGACTCGGCCGCGGTGCCACGGTGCCGGCAGCAGGTGGGTCTCGAAGTTGGTGTAGTTCACCCGGCTCGGATCGGTGAGCGCGGACCGGATGTCGTCCCACGGTCCGTGGTAGGCCGAGGCGAGCTCGCACACCCGCGCCAGCCGTTGCTCCGGTGTCAGTCCACTGTGGTCACCCGCGTCCTCGACGACATAGGCGTAGAGCGAGTCCTCGCCGGTCGGGGTGTACCCGGCGAGGTAGCACGGTCCGCCGTAGTACAGGTCGGTGCGGGTCACGCTCGGCGGGCGGTTGCCGAACACGCGCCAGATCCCCATGCCGGTCGGCTTCGGTTCCAGCTCGATGCCGAGCATCCGGCGGGTCGCCGAACGGATGCCGTCCGCACCGACCACGAGGTCGTACCGGCTCTTCGAGCCGTCGGTGAGGGTGACTTCGACGCCGGTGCGGTCCTGCTCCAGCCCGGTCACGGTGAGCCCGAAACGGGTCTTCACCCCGCTCGCGGCTGCCTGGTCCAGCAGGATTCGCGCCAGCAGCGGGCGGGGCATGCCCATCGTGGCCGGCAGGTCGGGGCCACCGCTGCGCACGTCCGGCAGCTCGACGAGCAGGGTGCCGTCGTGGTCGGGTGCGCGCAGGCCGAGGCTGTCGTAGGCGTATCCCGCCCGGCTGACCCGCTCCCACACCCCGAGCCGCCGCAACTCGCGCAAGGCGTTGCCCTGCAACGTGATCCCGGAACCGATGGCGGCGACGTCGGGCTTGATCTCGATGAGATCGACGGCCACACCGTGGCGTGCGAGCTGGATCGCCGTGGCCGTCCCGGCGAGACCACCGCCGATCACGAGCACGTTGTTCACCGCGGGCATGAGGACTCCTTCGTCCGTGCGGTCTGCTTGACTGCGACCTACTTGACTGCGATGGGGGCGACCGGGGCGCCGACCGCGCCAGTCACGGGCAACGGGGCGGCGGTCAGCCAGAACTCGTGGACGCCGTCCGTGGCGCAGTCCGCCGCGAGCGCGTCGAAGTCCCACATCTCGCCCAGGAACAGGCCGATGTGCGGGATCGCCACCTGGTGCAGCGGCTGGAACGCGCCCTCGAACTCGTTGGGCCGCACCTCGAGGCCCCACGTGTCGGTCGCGATCCCGGCGATCTCGTTGCCGTGCAACCAGTCCAGCGTGGTGAAGGACAGGCCGGGAGAGTCGCCGCCCGCGTAGTCGCCCCAGCCCTCCCGCCTGGCCCTGGTCAGCCGTCCCGTCCGCACCAGCACGAGGTCACCCCGGCCGACCCGTGCGCTGGGCCCGTGCGCGGTGATCGTGGTTTCCAGGTGCTCGGCGGTGATGGCGAAGCCGTCGGGCAGCTCACCGTTCACGCCGAACACCCGGCCGACGTCCAGCAGCACGCCGCGGCCCGCGATCAGCCCGGCCGTGGTCTCGATGCCGGTGATCCGGTCGCCCTCGCTGGTCACGACGTCACCGGCACGGCGGCCGTTGTAGGCCAGCCCGTGGTCGAAGATGTGGCCGAGGCCGTCCCACTGCGTCGACGCCTGCAACGGCATGAAGATCACGTCGTCGGCGCCGCCGATGCCGTGCGGGAAGCCCTGGGTGCCGCGCTCGGCGTCCACGCCGGTGTCGAGCATGGTGTGCACCGGGTTGGTGCGCCGCCGCCAGCCCCGCTGCGGGCCGTTCGCGTCGAACTGTTGGGCCAGCGAGAAACTCGCACCCCTGCGGACGAGCGCCGCGCCTTCCCTGCGCTTGGCGTCGGTGAGGAAGTTCAGGGTGCCCAGGACGTCGTCGGCGCTCCAGCGGCCCCAGTTGGAGCACCGCTTGGCCGCCGCCGCGATCGCGCCCTCGGGATCGTTCCGGTCCATGACCAGACGATCGCTGTCAGCGTGCACATCAGGGAAGCCGAATTCACTGATGCTGCGTATCACTGCCGTTGATACCGTTGTGGTCGTGAACCTCGCGCGCCTGGACCTGAACCTGCTGGTGGCGCTGGACGCGCTGCTGCAGCAGCGAAGCGTCACCCGTGCCGCCGAGCAGATGGGACTCAGCCAGCCGGCGGTGTCGGCCCAGCTCGCTCGTCTGCGCCGGCACTTCCACGACGACCTGCTCGCGCGGGCGGGCAACCAGTACCGGCTCACCCCGCTCGCCATCCAGCTCAAGGAACGTGTGCGGGAGGTGCTGTCCGGTGCGGAGCGGGTGTTCGCCGCCGAACCGGACTTCGACCGGGCGTCGTCGACCCGCGAGTTCTCCGTGGTGATCAGCGACTACGCGGTGGCGACCCTCGGTTCGGCGGTGGCGGGGCTGCTCGCCGCGGAGGCGCCGCGGACCAGGCTGCGGATGATCTCCAACACGACTGCGCTGGTCGACGATGCCGCGAGAACCCTGGTCGGCACGGATCTCATGATCATCCCGCACGGGTTCGTCGAGGACCTGCCCCACCGCGACCTCTACCGCGACGAGTGGGTGTGCCTCGTCGCGGCCGGCAACGACGAGGTGGGCGATGCCCTCACCGTCGAGCAACTGGCGACCATGCCATGGGTGGTCACCTACCACGGGCCCACCGCGTACACGCCCGCTGTGCGGCAGATGCGGATGTCAGGTGTCGAGCCGCGCATCCAGGTGGTCACCGAGACGTTCCTGACCGTCCCGGGTCTGGTCCGTGACACCGGCCGGGTCGCCCTGCTCCAGCGGCGTCTGGCGGACCGCGTCCCTGCCGAGCTCGGCGTGCGCGTGCTGCCGTGTCCGGTCGAGGTCAGCCCGCTGATGGAGGCCATGTGGTGGCACCCGATGCACGACGACGACCCCGAACATCGTTACCTGCGCGATCTTTTCGTGCGCGCGACCGCAGTCATGATCGGCGACGAGATCCACATCGACGGCACGGATAGTCCACTTAGGCAGAAGTGATTTCCCTGGCCGTTCACGGCTGCCGACACTTCGGTGTGACGCAGGTCATCGAGGACCGGCGCCTACCCCCGGAGATGCCCGTGTCTGACCACACGCTTTCCGCGCACCCCGTCGCCGCGCCTGTCCAGGACCCGAACACCGGCAGACCCGCCGGTACCGCCCAAGCTGTGGTGCTCCTGCTGTCCAGCTGCCTGTCGGTGCTCGGCGCGGTGCTGCTCGCACCTGTTCTCCCCGCCATCCAGAACGCCTTCGCCGACACTCCCGGCGTCGCCACACTCACGCCGATCGTGCTGACCGTGCCCGCCCTCGTCATCGGCCTCACCGCGCCCCTGGCCGGCCGCATCATCGACCGCCTCGGGCGCAAGCGGCTGCTCGTCGGCGCCCTGCTCGTCTACGCCGTCGTCGGCACCGCGCCGCTGTGGCTTGCTTCCCTGCCGCTCATCGTCGCCAGCCGCGTGCTGGTCGGCCTCACCGAGGCCGCGATCATGACCTGCTGCACGACCCTGCTCGCCGACTACTTCCACGGCGCCCAGCGGCAGCGCTACTTCGGGCTCCAGGTCGTGTACACCACCGTCGCGGCGACGGTGTTCTTCGCCGTGGGAGGACTGCTCGGCGCGACCGGGTGGCGCACCCCGTTCTGGCTCTATGCGGTCAGCCTGCCGCTCGCGTTCCTGGCCGCCCGCCACATCTGGCAGCCGCCTGCTCAGCCGCGAGCGAAGCTGCCCGCACTGCCGTGGCGGACCCTGCTGGTCCCGGTCGGCGTCAGCCTCGTCGGCGGGCTCGTGTTCTACGTTCTCATCGTCGAACTGTCCTATGTGCTCGATCGCATCGGCGTCACGTCCACAGCCACCATCGGCGCGGTCAGCGCCATCGGCTCACTGGCCACCGCGATCGCCGCCGCCGTGTACGCCCGCACCGCCCGCTTCAGTCCGGCGATCACCGTCCCGGCCGCGTTCGTCCTTTGCGGACTCGGAATCCTCGGCCTCGCACTCGCCGGCACCGTGCCGGTCGCCGCCGTCAGCGCCGTGATCGCCGGACTGGGCAACGGCCTGATGCTCCCCGCGCTGCTCACCTGGGCGCTGGGCTCCCTGACTTTCGAACAGCGCGGCAGGGGAACGGGAATCTGGACCTCTGCCGTGTTCATTGGCCAGTTCGCCTGCCCGCTTGCCGTGCTGGCTCTCGCCGCTGCCCTCGGTGGCCTGTCCGCGGCCCTGCTCGCGGTAGGAGCCGTCGCCCTTCTCGTGGCCCTCGGCGTCCGGTTCCTCCGCATCGCCTGATGGCGCAGTGGAGTGCCGACTCTCGATCCGATGTCTGGTGGTGCAAACCCTGCTGCGGAAACAGGCTCATGCGGGTGCCGCGCGCTTCCCGGAAGTCAAATGTGCATGATCAACGGGAGCTGGTCCAGTGCTCCGAGTAGTGGGTCGTCGATCGCAGAGAGCGTCCGTCATCTTGCGTCGCCAGTGCGACTGCCTGCGGTGATCGTCATGCCGCTGTTCGTCCCCGCGGTTGGTGCGGTTGCGTCGGCCGGCGTGGTGGAGGACGAACGTCACGCTGGTGGGCGACCTGCCGTCGAGTTCATCGTGGGGCGGGCGGGCTTCAGACGTGGGACTACCGGCCGGCCGCCGCCCTGCCTCGCAGGCGGCGGCCGCATTGATTCCACGAGACGATCTCGGCGATCACCCGCACCGCGGGCGTCGGCACGACGCTCTCGCAGTGCACCGGTCGCATCATTCGTGAAGTCGATGATCGGGGTGGTGTCTGGGCTTCTGGTCAGTGCGTGCGCTGGTATTCCTCCCACGTCCGGATCGGGATCCGGGGCCCGTCGTCGGGGCGGTGGTTGGCGAGGCCGTTGAAGCCGAGGTAGTAGTCACCGACCTGGTTCTGGGCCTGGGTGGCCTGGTCGGTGTCGTTGATCGCCACAGCGTGGATGTGCCACGGCCAGTCGCCCTGGGCCGGGCTGCGGACCCAGGCGGCGAAGCCGACCTGCCGCAGCGCACGGGCGACGGCGGTGCGGGTGTCGGCGGACATGCCGTCGACCTTGATGTCCACGACGCCGCCGCCGTCGTGGGTGCCGGCGGAGGTCGGGTCGCCGCCGGGGTTGTAGGAGCCCTGCGACAGCACGAGGCGACGCCCCAGCAGCCGTTCGGTCTCAGTGAGCATCGCCTGGGTGCGGGTGTCGACGACGTAGCCGTCACGCTGAACCTTCGGGCCTGGTTTGATCACGTGGGAGACGGTGAACCGGCCCTGCCCGAGCGTGGCCAGCGAACTCGCGCCGGGCAGCCCGTTCGCGGCCAGTCCGGTGTATCCGAGCGAACGCTGGTAGGCCGCGTACGCCGTGATGGTCGTGGATCCGAAGTAGCCGTCGACCCAGCGGGCGTTCAGCAGACTGCGTGCCTGGAGTGCCCGCTCGACGGCCAGCACGGAATCCTTGGCGCCCGGGGTCAGCGTGTCGTCGGCGCGCCGGGGATCGATCTGGGCGGCCAGGACGGTGGCTTCCATGTTGACGACGGGCAGCGCGGCGGCGGTTTCGGCCGGGGACGGCAGCGCCCGTGCGGCTACGGCTGAAGCCTGCGTCGCGCTCAACGTCAGGCAGCCCAGGACAGCGAAGGTCGCCAGTGCCGCAATGGCGCCCTGGGTCTTCATCTTCGTCTTCATGCGGTGTTTCTTTCCGTTCGGTCAAAGCCCGGCCACGGCCTCGGTCCAGCGCCGGGAATCGTGTGCGTGCGGCTTGTCGTGGAGGTGCGTTTCCTGCGGCCAGGGGACAGCGGGTCAGCCACACCGTTGGTCGGTCAATGCGGTGGCGTCCCCGGAGGTGGACACGGCGAGCGCCGCGGCAGTGTCTGTTTTGGACATGGTCGTTCCCTTTGTTCTGGCAGTGGGGACAGCGCGAGCGCAGTGCCTTTGGACAAGGCTCGGACATGGCGCTGACAAAGCTCTGACACGGCGATGAGCAGAGGCTGTTCCTGTGCGCCATGGGCCGTCCTGGGGCTGTCCCCGGACGCCGGACACCTTGAGTCCTGACAGTGTGATGCGGTGGAGTTGGTGCCGGCCGGTGTGCCCCGTGATCGGGAGTTGACCCTGGGGTCGCACCGAAGTAGTGCGGGATCGGTCGGCGTCACTAGCGTGCCGGGAGTATGAGACGGTTCCTTTTGGTGCTGCTGATGCTGGCCGGGACGGTCACGGCGACGGCGCCGCTGCAGGCACAGGCCTCCCGGCCCAACATCATCTTCTTCTTGGTCGACGACCTGTCGTCGGACCTGCTGAAGTACATGGACAACACCAGGTCGTTGGCGGACAACGGGACGCGATTCGCCAACTACTTCGTGTCGAACTCGCTGTGTTGCCCTTCGCGTGCCTCGATGTTCACCGGTGAGCACCCGCACAACACCGGGGTGTTGACGAACGAGGGTGCTGACAACGGTGGGTATCCGGCGTTCGAACGGCATGAGGGCCGTGCGTACGCGCCCGCGCTGCACCGGCAGAACTACCGCACCGGGTACATGGGCAAGTACATCAACGAGTATCCGGTCGGTGAGAACTTCAAGGTGCCGGTCGGGTGGGACGAGTGGCACGTCGTAGGAGGCGCCGGTTACAACGAGCGCGACTACGGCATCACCGACTACGTGCGTGAGACGGGCATCAAGCGGTTCGAGCGAGACACGGACACCTATCTGACCGACCGGCTGGCGCGTACGGCCGAGGACTTCATCGAACGGTCGCGGCGGCAGGCCCCCAACCGGCCGTTCTTCTTGCAGGTGGCGCCGTTCGCGCCGCACCAGCGCGTGCCGTACCAGCCCGGTCAGGTTGAGCCCCGGTTTCCTCCCGCACCTCGTGATCGGCCCGGTGGCGAGTTCCCGCAGGGCGACTGCGGTGGTTCGGGATGTCCGACCATCGATGTGGCGCGCGAGTTGTCGTCGTTCGACGAGGACACCTCGGACAAGCCGGGCTGGGTGAGGCGCGCACCGTTGGGCGACAACGTGGTCGACGAGTTGCGGACTGACTTCCGCAACCGCGTTCGCATGGTGCAGTCGGTCGATGACATGGTCGGCCGGGTGCTGGCCAAGCTCACTGCGGCGGAACGGGACGAGACGTTCATCGTCTTCGCCTCGGACAACGGGTTTCACCTCGGCCAGCACCGGCTGGTCCGCGGCAAGGGCACGGCGTACGACCACGACGTGAACGTGCCGCTTCTGGTCAAGCGGCCAGGTCGGACGGGGAGCGGTGACTTCGTGCGCAACGAGATCGTGCAGAACGTCGACCTGTTCGCGACGTTCCTCGACATGGCCGGGTCCGGCTCCGCTGACCGCGACGGGCGCAGCCTTCTGCCGTTGATCCGGAACCAGGACCAGCCGAACTGGCGCAACACCGCGCTCGTCGAACATCGCAGGCCACAGGGAACCGCGGCAGATCCCGACTTCGACGACCTCGCTGCTGCCACGCCGTCATACCAGGCGCTCCGCACCGTGAACGACCTGTACGTCGAGTACTCGAACGGGGAGAGGGAGTACTACGACCTCAAGGTGGATCCGTTGCAGGAAAACAACAATCCGAACAAACCGCGGGTGGGGCAGCTGGCCGGTCCACTGCGGGAGCTGGCCGGCTGCCGGCAGAACTGCTGGGCCGCGGCCCACGTGCAGGGAGGCTGAGATGAGACTGCGCAACGCACTCGCGGTCGCGCTGGTGGCTACGTGCATCAGCGTTCCTGGCAGCGCGGCGGGCACGGCCGAGCTGACCGTGTTCACGGGGGAAAGCGAGGGACCGGTGCCCGGCGCGTTTCTCGGTGTCAACCACCGCTACCCGTTCGACGGCTACGGCACGTGGGATCCGGCGAACGACCGGCCCGTACCCGATGCGCTGGAGAAGGCCCGGTCAACGGGCGTGAAGGTGCTGCGCTGGCCCGGCGGCACGGTTGCCAACACGACGCAGTGGAAGGGCACGATCGGCGCTGGCCGTCGTTGCCAGCGTGACGGGCGGATCGAGCTCGGCGACCTGGGCAACCCCGCGGACGACGTGCTGTCCGCGAGGCTGCCGTCGTACGGACTCGACGAGCACATGCGGTTCACCGCGGCGCTCGGCGCGCAGGCGCAGATCATGGTGCCGATGGCGATCGGCACCGCGGCGGATGCCGCCGACCTCGTGGAGTATCTGAACACCCCTGCCGGTGACGGCGTCAACCCCAACGGTGGCGTGGACTGGGCCGAGCTTCGGCCCGCCGGCCACCGCCAGCCCTACGGCGTCACGCGGTGGGAGCTCGGCAACGAGAACTTCCACCCCGGTCAGCGGTACTGGATGTCGCAGAACGAGGACGAGGCACTCGAGCAGTACATCCGCGGCGGCGCCCGGCGGATTGCCGGCGAACGGCTGGGCAGGCTGTCCACGCCCGGCGGGGCGTGCGGTGGCAGCACCGCGGACGTGCCCAGCGACGGCACCGCGAACCAGGTGTTCGACCTCAACTACCCGACCGCGGAGCCCGGCGACTTCGAGCTGCGCGTCGGCGGCGAGGTGTGGCAACGCGCGGAGACGCTGGGCGGTCCACAGGCCAGGCAGTACGTGCTCGACGAGTTCCGCGGCTCGGTGACGTTCGGCGATGGTCAGCGCGGCATGATCCCGCCGAGGGGCCAGGCGGTTGTTGCGTCCTACACGTCCGTCCACAAGGGATACGTGCAGTTTCGTGAGGCGATGCGGGCGGTCGATCCGGACCTGGAGGTGTGTGCGTCGTGGGGGAAGCCCGCGTTCGTGCCGAAGTTCGAAGCCATGAAGGGCAACGGGATTCCGCCGGGCAGCGGGTACGACTGCCTCTCCACGCACCCGTACACGCATTTCAGGGGGAGCAACACCGCGGACTGGGACTCGAAGGTCGAGGGGCACGACTGGCACGTGCTGGGTGCTCTGAACGAACGGCAGAAGTTCGTGGCCCTGCGCGACTCGGTCCGGCGGAACGCCTCGGGTAACCCCTACCTGACGATCTCCGAGTTCGGTGCGTTGTGGGGACCGGACGGCGGCGGGGTGTACCCCGAGTACACCTACTCGATGACGCACGCGCTCTACATGGCGAGCCAGTGGGCCGACTGGCTGGAGCTGGGTGTGCCGTGGATCGAGGGCAACGACCTGAGTTCTGACGGGATGTACACGTTGCTCGGCCGTGGACGTGTGTACTCCGCCGAGGCGTGGGCCCGGGAGGCCGTGCGGCCGATGTTCGACGCCGCTGGCGTGCGGGTGCGGCAGACGCTTTCCGGCAACCCGCAGCGCAACCCGGACGACGCCGAGATGTGCGACGGGCAGGGGACGCCGCAGGACCGGTGCCGCGACGGGTACGGCAAGCTCGCCGTGACCGCCACGCGGGCGCCGGACGGCACCGTGCACGTGATGGTGGTGAACCGTTCTCCCGTGGCGGGCGACGCGATCGACACCAGGGTGGTGCTGCGGGGGTTCTCCGGCAACGGACGCGCGAGCGTGCGCACGGTGGCGCCGGAACGGTTCTCGTCGGCGAACACGAGGGAGAACCCCAACGCGGTGGGGATGTCCGAGTCATGCCGATCCGTTGGCTCCGAAGCGTTCGGCGCGACTGTGCCGGCGCACTCGGTGACCCTGTTCACGCTTCCCCCGCAGGGACGTCCTGGATGTAGTGGTGCATAAGGGAAAACTCTGGGGTAGCACCGAGATGGGCGCAGGCGGTGAGCGTGAATAGCTTGGGTGACATGACAATCACGCGAAGGTTCCTCACCGTTCTCGGTGCGGCCACGGCGATCTCGTTGGTGGCGACGGTGGATGCCAGTGCCGCCATCCCGTTCGGCAGAGTGATCGACGGCAAGGCGACCTACTACGACGACGCAGGCCTCGGCGCGTGCGGCCAGAACATCGATGCGAGCACCGAGGTGCTGGTCGCGGTGTCGCCGGTCTTCTGGACCGCACCGAATCCCAACAACGACCGGTTGTGCCGCAACGTCTTCGTCGAGGTGACGCACAACGGCAAGAAGGTCAGGGCCAAGGTCAAGGACAAGTGCATGGGCTGCGGCCGCGACCACGTCGACCTGAGCCTGCCCGCGTTCCGGAAGCTGGCCGACCCTGGTCAGGGTGTCATCAACGTCAAGTGGAAGTTCGTGCGCGGCTAAATCGTTGATCAGGGCGGCGTG
Organism: Lentzea waywayandensis; assembly: GCF_900115955.1. Classification (GTDB taxonomy): domain Bacteria; phylum Actinomycetota; class Actinomycetes; order Mycobacteriales; family Pseudonocardiaceae; genus Lentzea; species Lentzea waywayandensis. Next base: position 18,769 of record NZ_FOYL01000015.1, on the reverse strand, counting down.
ACGCCGAGCCGGAGAATCACCCGGTTCAGTTCACGCCGTCCTTTCACGTGCAGCTTGCGGTAGACCTGGGACAGGTGCAGCTCCACGGTCCTGGTGGTCACGCCCAGCTCGGCGGCTACCTCCCGGTTGCTCATGGCGCAGGCCAGCACGGCCGATCGCGACTCCTGCGGGGTGAGCAGGCTCAGCCGGTCGAGCCGTTCGCCGAGCTCGCTGGTGCGCTGGATCCACAGTGGATTGCCGAGTTGTCGTGCGATGGTGTGCGTGGTCGCGCAGGTTCGGGCGGCTTCGGCATGTCTGCCCTGGGTGGCCAGCGCTTGTGCGAGGCTGTGGCGGGCAGGGAGCACGCAGGCGCCTGATGCGCTGAGCAGGTGGACGGCTGTGGTGAGGCGGTCGACGGCGCGGGCCGGGTCGCCGGTCAGTGCCACCGCGTGCAGCGCTCGGCCCACCGCGGGTGACGCGCCCCAGCGGCGGGCAGCCACCAGTGCGGACTCGGCCAGCGATCGTGCCACCACGGGTCTGCCCGCGTCGTGGGCGCTCAGGGCGGCGGCGGAGCGCCAGGGGAGTACCGCGGGATTGGTGACGCCGCTCGCCTCGGCGGCCCGGCCCGCGGCCGTGAAGTCCGCGTACGCGCGGTCGTGATGACCCTGTTCCTGGTTGAGGCGGCCCCTGGCGAAGAAGTGTTCGGCGGACTCGTCGGGGGAGAGAAGCACTTCCAGCGCCTCGTCGTGTTGTCCGGCATCGATCAACGCGGAGGCGCGTGCTGCGGCGGTGTGGTGCGTCGGTGGTTCGGCCACCTCTCCGGCGTGGGCCAGCACGAGGAAGCAGTGGTGCGTATCGCGTGCCGAGGGATTCGACCGCAGGACATCTCTGGCGAGCGCGACAGCCGTGACGCGGTCCACGCCCCGGTTGGTCAGCTGGACCGCTCGCGCGGTGCGTTCATCGAGCACGCAGTGCTCCGGAGAGGTCCTTGCGACCACTGGCGCCGAGCTTTCGGTACACATTGGACAGATGGGCCTCGACGGTGTGGACGGTCAGGAACAGGCGTTGCGCGATGGCACGGTTGCTGAGCCCTGCTTCGGCGAGCCTGGCGACCAGGTCCTCCTGCCTGGTCAAGGCCCGTGCGGGCGCCGGGGCCAGCCGTGCCAGCGCCTCGGCGGCCTGCCGCAGGTGCGCGGGATTCTCGGTGCGGGTGGCGGAGGTGTGTGCCGAGGCGTACTCGCCGCGTGCCGCAGTGATGTCACCGCGGGCAGTCAGCCTGCGGCCCAGTTCGAGCCGGGTGGCGGCCAGCTCGTGCTGTGCGCCCGCTGCGGCCAGCAGGTCGGCTGAGTCGGCGAGCAGTGCCGTTCCGTCGTCACCGCGCACCCGTCCGAGCGTGGACAGAGCGGTGCCGACGACGCGGGGTTCACCCCAGCGGCGGGCGGCGGCCAGTTCTGCCGCAGCGAGTCGCTGGGCGAGCTCGACGCGTTGCGCGGCGTGTGCCGCGAGTGCCGCTTTTCCTCGCCACGGCAGGATTGCCGTGCTCGTCACCCCCATGGCGAGGAAGTCCTGTCCGCAGATGAGGTAGTCGAGGTAGGCGGCCAGCGGGTGGCCTTTCGCGCGGTGCACCGCTGCTCGGGCGGCGAGCAGCATCGGGCGCATCGCCGACGGTTGGCGCAGTTCGTGATCGAAGTCGTTGGCCAGCAACGTTTTCTCGGCCTCGTCCACGTCGCCCGCGTCGACCAGTACCTCGACGAGCAGCGCGGCGGAGAGCAGTCGCAGGGAACTCGTGGCCGGCGGTGTGCTCGCCAGCACGACACGCGCCGTGGTCAGGTCGCCGGACAGCCGCGCGATCTGACCGCGGACCTGTGCGTGCATGGTGTGCCGGCGGCGTTCATCGGCGAGGCCGGGGTTCACGTCGTCGAGCAGGCGTCCCGCGTGTGCGCCCGCGGTGATCAGGTCGCCGGAGGCGATGAGACCGATCATGGCGCGCCAGACGCAGACCGGGTCATCGCGGCACGAACGGGCGTCCAGCGCGGCGTGGGCGAGACGCGCGGCCTCGGGGAAGTTCGCACCGCCGAACGTCTGGTGGACGGCCTTCGAGGCGAGACAGCCGGTCCGGCGGCGATCAGGGCGAAGCATCGTGCGCATGCTGAGGTCCCCCAAGTCGGCACTTGGCGCCTGCGGACCGGCGGGCTTTCGACGCCAGCGGGCAGGGCGGTGAGATTCGGCACCGGCACGCATCGCCTGGGCAGTCGCACCCTCTTCTTCTTGTTGACTGCCTTGGCGTTCCCCATGCGTGGCTTCGGGCACGGACGGCATCGCGGCGGAGGTTTCTTCCGCTTCTCCGTGACGATCTTGATGCAGCCGACCTTGGCCGGCCGGAGTAATTCGACGCGCACAGCGGTGATCGCTGTCGCGTTGACCGGCGCCATTGACGCCAGCACGATCGCGAGAGCGCTCACACACAGTGCCTGCGTGGTTGTCACGCGGTAACGGAGCACGGACGGGACCGTACGAGGCGACTGTGCGACTGTCAATACTTGCGACAGTCTCATTGTAGGACTATTCGATTGGTGGGTATCGTCTGGGCATGCAGCCCAGGTCGTTCGCCGGTTCGCCGGACGCGCAGGTCGTCACGGGTGAGCGCGGTGCCAGGACCACGCCCGAGCGGCTGGCGGTCGTGCTGCGCCGCTACCGCGAAGCGATGAAGGACGCGCTGGAGGCGCAGGACTACCGGCCGATCCCGCCGACCGCCTACTGGTTCACGATCGAGCTGGCCCGCCAGGCGGGCACCGTCGGTGACCTGGCGCGCAGGCTCGAGATGACCAAGCAGGCCGCGAGCCGCCTCGCTGACCAGCTCGCCGCACTCGGCTACTGCGACCGCGAACGCAGCGAGACCAACCGCAGGCAGGTGCTGCTGAGCGCGACCGCGGAGGGGCAGGGCGCCGCGATGGTCCTGCTGGCCGCCATCCAGAAGGTGGACGCGAGCATGCTCGCGTCGCTGGACAAGGATCAACGCGAGGCGTTCCACCAGGCGCTCGGGCAAATGCTGGGGTAGCACCGCAGTACCCCGCCGACGTTGGCCTCATTAGCTTTTCGAGGTGTGAGAACCCAACTACGTCCACTGTGGATAGTCCTGCTGCTGGCGCTGGCCGGCTCGCTCGTCGCCGCACCGGCCTCGGCCGCTCCGCCGTACACCGTGAAGCTGGTCAACCGGACCGGCGGCCCGGTCTGGGTGGGCAGCGGCGTGAACGAGGGATCGGTGAAGATCGGCGAACTGCCGAAACTCGAGGCGGGCGAGTCTGTCAGCGTGCACATCCCACTCGGACAGAAGAACGAGTGGAGCGGCAAGTTCTTCGCCCGTCAGCACTGCAAGGGCGAACCGGGCTCGACGTTCCACTGCCTGGTGGGGGACTGCGGCGCGCGGCCGTCCCACTGCACCACCGGTGAACAGCCGGCCAGCCTGGCCGAGTTCACCTTCGCCCCGCGTGACGAGCCCGCGCCCTGGTACAACGTCAGCTACGTCAACGGCGTGAACGTCCCCATCACGATCAACCCCACGAACGGCCCGCCGCCCAACGGCCAGTTCTGCGGTACCGCCGGTTGTCCAGGAGCGCTACTGCCCGCGTGTCCTGACGCGAACCTGCGCAGGCACCCCGAAACCGGCAAGCCGATGTTGTGCGTCAACCCCAACCGGGACGCGCAGACGCCGTACAGCAACGCGATCGCCAGGGCGTGCCCGAAGGCGTACAGCTGGTCGAAGCACGACACCGAGCCGGGCAATCGCACGATGTTCAGCTGCCGCGACTGCAACAAACTGACCGTGACGTTCCACTAGTTGGGGGAGCCTTGTCAGACAAGGGAACACGCGGACCGAGCCGTCGTGCTGTGCTGTCCGCGGCGATGGTGGCGCCGTTGCTGCCGCTGGGAACGGCCGAGGCGGCGCCGGTGCGGAAGAAGGGGGTGGCGACGTGGAACATGCCCGGCATCAGGGCAGCGTTGGAGGACGTGCGTGCGGGCTGGTTCCACAACTGGGACTCGACGAGGGGTGACATCGACCCGCCGCCGGGCGTGGAGTTCGTCCCGACGATCTGGGGGCCGGACCACGTGACACCGCAACGGCTCCGCCAGGCGGCGGAGCAGGGCAGGCATCTGCTGGGTTTCAACGAGCCCGACCTGCCGGGCCAGGCGGACATGACAGTGGAACGGGCGCTGGATCTCTGGCCGAGGCTGGCTTCGACCGGCAACCGCCTGGGCGCGCCCGCCGTGGCGAGTGGCGCGGACCGGGAAGGCGGCTGGCTGGACCGGTTCCTCGCCGGAGCCCGCGCGCGGAACCTCCGCGTGGACTTCATCCCGCTGCACTGGTACGGCGCCGACTTCGGACCCGCCGCGGTCGGCCAGTTGCGCGGCTACCTGAAATCGGCGCACGACAAGCATCGGAAACCGTTGTGGGTGACCGAGTTCGCGTTGATCGACTTCTCCGGACCGGTGCCGAGGTACCCGACGCAACGGCAGCTGGCGACGTTCGCCCGCGACGCCGCGGAGATGATGCACGGCCTGCCGTTCGTCGAGCGCTACGCATGGTTCGCGCTCCCGGCCGACCGCGGCGGCACCGGTCTGTACCAGGGCACGACGCCCAACGAGGTGGGCCGTGCCTACCGATCCGTACAGGGGAGGGCCAACTGAAGTTCCGTGTCACAGGATTGTTGCTGGCGGCGGTCTTTTCCCTCGTCGCGCCACCCGCGTCGGCCGACGGGTTCATGGTCACGCCGGCCCAGTTCGACCGGATGTTCCCTCAGCGCAACGACTTCTACACGTTCGCGAGCCTGCGCCAGGCGACGAACACGTTTCCGGCGTTCGCCAATGGTGACGACAGAACTGCGCGCAGGCAGGAGCTCGCGGCGTTCCTGGCGAACGTCAGCCACGAGACCGGCGGCCTGCGGTTCGTGGTCGAGCAGAATCCCGGAGGTGACTACTGCGAACCCCGCCCGTTCGGTTGCCCGGAAGGTCCCGCCGCGTACCACGGGCGCGGGCCACTGCAGCTCAGCTGGAACTACAACTACCAGGCGGCAGGCGACGCGCTGGGCGCCGACCTCCTGCACCGTCCGAACCTGCTGCAGACCAACGCGACCCTCTCGTGGCGCGCCGCGCTCTGGTACTGGATGACTCAGAACGGCCCGGGCAGCATGACGCCGCACGAGGCAATGGTCCGCGGTCGTGGCTTTGGCGAGACCATCCGCAGCATCAACGGCGCTCTCGAGTGCAACGGTGGCAACCCGGCGCAGGTGGCCAGTCGCGTGCGCGTCTACCGCGAGTTCACCGGAATCCTCGACGTCCGGCCAGGAGACCGGTTGTCGTGCTGAGCCATCAGGGATTGGAAGCGCTGTGATGAAACAACAAACCCTCATCGTGGTGGCTGCGGCCGTGGCCGCCGGGGTGGCCGTCACGACGGTGCCGAACGCAGCTGCGACGCCGAACTGCCCAGACGGCAAATACTGCCTCTACGACGGAGCCGACTACACCGGGCGGTTGGTCGTGTCCGACACGATGATCGTCCGCCGGATGCCGCCACGCGCGGACGACCGGGTGTCCTCGATCATCAACAACACCGGCATGGACCTGCACCTGTTCGTGGATCCCGATCTCAACGGGTTCGGCTGGCAGGACTTCAACGGGATCGTGCGCCGAGGCGCAAAGGTCTCGCTGGCCAGGCCGAGGTCGAACGACAACAAGCTTTCCTCGTACTTCCTCTGCGGGTGACGTCTGGAGCCACGTTGCATGCGGGTGGTAGTTGTTGTGCCACAGAGACTCCTTTGCTCGGCTGGCCACACTGAAAGCTGACCTGGAAGAACAGGCCGGAGCACGCCGCTCGGTCGTTTCACGACTGGGGGTCAAGGGGTCGCAGGTTCAAATCCTGTCGTCCCGACGGTCTGAATCAGCCCGCTGATTCTGGGTTGAAAGCCCAGGTCGGCGGGCTTCTTCGTGCGCCCGAAACGATCTTCGATTGATCATCAATTTCATGATCAACAGGCTGACGAAGGAGCCAAAAAGGAGGCACTGGCTCCTTCGTTTTGACTAACGCCAAATGGGGTCACCACGAACGGGTGAACCGAACGACGCTGAGCTGGCGTCAACCGTCCCGTTCTGACTTCATCTGCGGTCAACGGGCCGTGACTGGTAATGGGTCGACCGGTGCAGGAGGCGGTCACGTCGAAGTCGTGAACGTGCTCGAACCTCTCCGTATCGACCTTGTGCCGCTCGAAAAGTCATCGCTGCACGTCACGCGGCGTATCTGTACTCGTTGATGAGTCCGCCGAGGAGTCGGGTGCGTAGCAGCCTGCTGGCCTTGAGGTCGTGCACGGCGGCGGGTTGTTCTTGAGCCTCGGGCGGTAGCTGGCCGCGCGCTTGGTGGGGTCGGTGCTTGTTGTAGTGGATCTCGTAGGCTGCGAGGACTTGACGTGCGTGGGCTTCTCCCATGATGAGGACGTGGTCGAGGATCTCGTGCCGGATGGTGCCGATGATGCGTTCGCAGTGGGCGTTCATCCGTGGTGTTTGCGGCGCGCTCTTGATCACGCGTAGTTCGTCGGCTTCGAAGACGGCGTCGAACACCTCGCTGTACTTGCCGTCGCGGTCGCGCAGCAGGAAGTGCAGTGACTCAATCCGCGTTCCGAGGTCGGCGACGAGGTTCCTGGCTTGCTGAACAGCCCAGTCTTGTGTCGGACGGGTGGTGACGCTGGTGATGTGCAGGCGTCTGGTGCCGTGTTCTAGGAACACCAACGCGTACAGGCGCTTGCCGAGCGCGGTGTCGATGTGGAAGAAGTTCGCAGCGATGATGCCCTCCGCTTGAGCGGTGAGGAACTCGCGCCAGGTGGGGCCGGATCGACGTGGCGCAGGATCAATGCCGGCCGCGTTCAAGATCTCCCAGACCGTCGAGGCGGCGATCCGGTGACCGAGCTGGGCCAGCTCGCCTTGGATCCGCCGATGCCCCCACCGCGGGTTCTCTGCTGCGAGCCGAAGCGCAAGCGCCTTGATCGCCGCACGGGTGGATGGGCGTCCGGTTCGTCGCGCGGTGTAGTCCCACTCCCAGGCGATGAACCTGCGATGCCAGCCGAGCACCGTGCCGGGCGTGACTGGGAAGACCTCGCGCCAGCGCGAAGGAGGTATCAGCTTGGATAGCGCGGCGAACCAGAATCGGTCCGCCGGCTCGTAGCGGACCGGGCCGGCCAACTGCCGGCGAAGCACGGGCTTCTCGTGCCGCAGCACGAGAAGCTCCGCATGCTTCGCTGCCTCACCGCGGAGCAACACCGACGCGGCGGACAGCACCTTCCAGTCACCTTGTGCAGCAGGGACACGATCACCCGAGCATGCTCTCAGCCTGAGAGAGATGCGCTGCCACGCTGCGGTGATGACTTTTCGAGCGGCACAGGATCGGGCCTCACCGGTCGCACGGTCCTGTCCGCGGAATCCCTGAGCGCCTTGCCGGTCAGCGAAGCTGATCCCGCGATAGTTGAGTCGTCAACACACGGTGCGGGCGAAGCGAGTCGGACCGAGACTCGGCAGCTTCAGGAAACTCACAGAAATCAATCTGCGATCTCCATGTGCGGGTGGAAAATGGTGTGAACAGGCATTCGTAGGCATTCGCATACCTATCTCAGAGATTCTTCGCGCTGAGCAGCATGTGGCAGGGATTCGTCGGCGGAGGAGTTGACCGGGACTGGGAATCGCGTCGCTCAGAACACACTTCTACCGGGGTGATGAGACTGAGTCTCAGCAGATTCGCACATGCGCGCGCTGGCGGATGTCTGGGCAAGGCGTGCGAGCGTGAACCCAAGTACTGCCTTTGTCGCTGCGGACGATAGGGGTGCGATTCAGTCAGATGTCGGGACGAGTTTCAGCAGGTCGGACACGGTCTTTGCGTCGAGGACGTCGACGTCGTCGAAGGTGTGCCCGAACTCCTTGTTCATGGCGAGTACCAGCTCCAGTCGGGTGATGGAGTCGATGTCCAGACCGCCATCTATCTCTGACTGCGGTGTGATGTCTTCGCTCGCCACTTTGGACCAACGCTCCAGTACCCTGGTCAATCTGCGGAATTTCTCATTCATGGTGACTCCTCGATGATCACTTCAGTCGACTTTCTCCACTGCGAGTTCGGGCCATCGCAGCGTCGTCGATCCCCAGGTGAAACCTGCACCGAATGCGGTTACCAGAACGAGCTCGCCAGGGTGCAGCTGGCTCGCTGTGACACCGTCCGCCATCGCAAGTGGGATTGACGCGGCGGAGGTGTTGCCGAACCGCTCGATGTTCGTCACCAGCCGGTCTGGTGGCAGTCCGAGCTGGTCGGCGATGGCCTGGAGGATTCTGATGTTCGCCTGGTGCCCGATGACTCGGTCCAGAGAAGACAGTGCGTAGCCGGCAGCCTCAACAGCTGCTGCCGATGACGCCGCCATGTTCTGCACGGCAGACATGAAGACTTGCCGGCCTTGCATCACGACGGATTCCCCGTGCTCGGCTTTGAGTAATCCGAGGTGCTCACCCTCGCTATGCAAGTCGAACGCGTGTAGAGCACCGAGTTCCTCCGCGTGCCCCGCTCGCAGGACGACCGCGCCCGCGCCGTCCGCGAGTAAGGGTGCGGTCATCGGATCGGTGGGGTCAGTGATCGAGGAAAGCGTGTCGGCGCCGATCAACAGCACACTCTCCGCAGTACGGGCCATGATCAGGCTCGACGCGACGGCAAGACCGTATACGAAACCGGTGCACGCCGCGTTGAGATCGAATGCGGGCGCAGAAAGTCCCAGCGCGGATGCGATTGCTGGCGCGGTGGCTGGAGTGATCCGGTCTGGAGTGGTGGTTGCCAGAACGACGTGGTCGACGGTCCTGACTCCGGCGGAACGCAGCGCACGCCGGCCTGCGGCAACAGCCAACGTTCCCGTGGATGTACCAGGTGAGATCCTCCGCCTGCTGCCGATTCCTGTCCGGGCGCGGATCCATTCGTCATCGCGACCGATCAGCCCCGCCACCTCGTCGTTGGACACCTCATTGGGCGGGGCCCACGCCCCCAGTCCGGCAAGCACCGCTGCGCGAGTCATGACGTCACCGCTACGTCATCAAGCCAGTAGTTGATTGTCTGCCAGGAGTAGTGCGGCAACGACACAACTTGGCCTTCACCTTCAAACACCTCTGCCCAGTCGGGAGAACCGCCCGCGCGGTACACCGCAGCCGTCACCGTCGCGGCCTCCACATCGGCCTGACCTGCGAGGTGTCGCTCCATCCTGTCCACGAGTTCATCCGCAGTAGTGGCGTCGAAAACAAGGCGATGAGCGTGGTGCTCCCTGCTCGTCGCTGCGCTGAAGCACACGTCGAGGAGAGATTCCTGGCGCCCCTGACCACCTGGCGAGAGATAGGTGATGTAGCGCCGCAGCATGTCGTCCAGTGCTGCGGGCGTACGCGCGGACACTGCGAACGGCAGCGTCCGGGTGACGTGAGCTTTGGATGCGCGTCGCCACATGGGGTCAGCCTCACCCACCACGAGGTGGCAGTTGACCGATGAGATTCCCTGACCGCTAATGCCTGCGATGGCGAGCCGGCCAACAGGCACGATCGGGTGCGGTTCGGTCGGCACTCGCACCGGCAGTTCGCTCCACGGCACCTTTGGGTTGGGGGTGTGGTGATGCAGGCTCGGTACGACTTGGCGGTGCCGCAGGCACAGCGCCGTCTTGATCAATGCCGCGATGCCCGCCGCACCTTCGGTGTGGCCGATGTTCGACTTGACGGATCCGACCAGGAGCGGCCTGTCTTGGTCGCGTTCCTCACCGAGCACTTCGCTCAATCCAGCGAACTCGATCGGATCAATCATGGGCGTGCCTGTGCCGTGTGCCTCGACGAAGTCGACCTCACCGGGTCTCACTCCGGCGTTCTCATAGGCCCACCGCAGCATCTGCACGTGCCCTTCGACCGATGGTGCCAGCAATGACCCGCTGCTGGCACCATCATTGGTAACCGCACTTCCCAGAACGACGGCGTGCACCCGATCTCCGTCGGCGAGTGCGTCGGCGAGCCGTTTCAGGACCACCACACCGACGCCGTCCGACGGTGCGAACCCGTTCGCCGACGCGTCCCCGAACTTGCACCGGCCATCCGGCGCCAGCATCCGAACCTGAGAGAGCAGCACATCCTCGTCCGGAATGAGCTTGAGATTCACGCCGGCCGCCAGCGCGATGTTCGTCTCGCCCAGACGCAAGCTCTGACAAGCAAGATGTACGGCGACGAGCGACGACGAGCACGCCGTATCCAGGGTGACGCTCGGCCCGCGGAGATCGAACGTGTAGGACAGGCGGCCCGAGAGCACCGACCGCTGGTTGTAGACCGAACTAGGGTTGATCGCTTCGATACCGCGTTTGGCGACGAGGTCCCAGTAGTCGAGGTGCATGCTGCCCACGTAGACACCCGTTCGGCTGCCCGCGAGCGCGGAAGGCACTTGTCCCGCGTCCTCAAACGCCTCCCACGCTGTCATCAACAGAAGCCGCTGCTGCGGATCGAGGCTGCGGGCTTCGTTCTCCGACATGTCGAAGAACTCCGCATCGAAATCGGCGATGCCATCGACGTACCCAGAGCGGAAGCTGATCACCTTCCCTGGTGCAGGACGCGGCGAGTACATCGCCTTCGCGTCGTAGCGCTCCGCAGGTGTTTCGCTGGTGGCGTCCATCCCCTCCCGCAGCAACTGCCACAGTGCGGCTACGTTGTTGGCGCCTGGGAAACGGCAGGACATCCCCACTACTGCGATCGCTTGATCCCCGCTGGCACCGCCCCAACTCGACGCGTGCTCTGGCATCTTGGTGCTCATCTCGTGCGCCTCGCTTCTGGTGAGATCTCGGGGCCGGTTCGTCTGTTCACCGAGTCGACGTCGAAGTTCCCCGCCAGTGCGTACTTCTGTGAGATGGCAGCGAGCTCTCCCTGCGTGAACACGTCGTTCACGTTGGCGAAGCCATGTGGTGCTCGTTCGTGTGCCACAGTGATCACTGCTTCCGGCCCCATACTCCGGTTCTTGATCTGCAGTTCGGTGGTTATCGGCCTGCGCTCGGTCTCGTAGGCGAGCAGTGCGCCATCAAGGGAGTCGTGCTCTGCCAACGCCGTCGCAAGAACCCAGGCATCCATCACAGCCTGGGTCGCGCCGTTGGAGCCCATCGGGTACATCGCGTGAGCCGCATCGCCGAGCAAGGTCACCCGACCAGACGTCCACCTCGGCAATGGATCGCGGTCCTGCATCGGATACTCGTGCACCTGCTCGGACTTGGCGATGATCGCCGAGATGTCCAGCCAGTCGAAGTTCCACACTGCGAAGGACGACGAGAGACGCCCGACATCGGAGGGGCCTCCGGTCCGAGGGGATGTGCCTCCGAGCGAGGGTTGAGCTGCAACCCAGTTCACCATCACACGGCCGGACTTCTCATCGGTGCGAATCGGGTACAGCACGATGCGCCGGACGTCATCGCCACTGACGATCATGGTGCGTCCGTCAAGGAACGGTTCTGTCCACGATGTTCCACGCCACATGACGACCCCGTTGCGCGCTGGTGCGCCTTGGTCCGGCCAGAGTGCCGTGCGGACCGCGGAATCGATGCCGTCGGCACCGATCACGAGATCACCATAGAAGGCGGTGAAGGTACCGTCGGCGTGTCCGACTCGTGCGTGTGCGCCAGCCTCGTCTTCGACAACATCTGTGATCGCCGCCCCGATGACAACGGCTTTATAACCTAGCCGTTCCCTGACTGTGGCCAGCAGAACTCCGTGCAGATCGCCACGATGGATCGAAAGCTGTGGAACCACGTATCCGGCCGCGGTGCCTCTGGGTTCAGCCCAGATTAGATCGCCATGACAGTTGTAGTAGCGTAGTTCGCTAGTCTGAACCGCCTGTGGGAGCAACTGGTCGAGCACGTTCAGATCACGTAGCACCTGTACCGCGTTGGGCAGGATGTTCAGCCCTACGCCGAGTGGCTCGATGTGTTGTGCCGCCTCCAGTACGACGATGTCGTTGATTCCTCTGTGGTGCAGGCTCAAGGCTGCTACAAGGCCACCGATGCCGGCGCCAGCGATCACCGTTCTCGCCATCAGCTCACGTCCTTCAGATGCGTGGTGACGGATCGTCGAAGCAGCGTCGAGATTGCCCTGGTCGAGTTGGTGATCGCTTCAAGCATCGCCACGCTCCCGCCGCCACTGCCGAGTTCGTACAGCCCGACGTCAGTCGCATACGCCTTCTTCGCGATGGTGAGATGCTTGCCCCGGAACACCATGAGTGACCGCACCGTGCGACACAGCGCCTCCGCGCTCGCGTACATCGCTAGCGGGAGCGCTTCCTCCGCCGAGCACCGCTGGAGTTCGTCGGTCACCCGCGTAACGAGCGACTTAGTACGGCGCCACTTTCCGTGCAACGGCTTCCAATGCTGCAAGCCGTACACAACGGAGTCGTCAGCGAACTCGAGGTATTCGTCTCCGCCGCGATCGCACGCCCACACCAGAAGGTCCACGATGGACAGGGGTACATGTGCTGCGGCTGGGCCGAGGTAGACCTCGTCGCCGACACGGATCTCCTCGAAGAACGGTCGCATAGTCTTGGCGAAGAACTCCGGTGTGACGTTGGCGAGGACCGTATCGATCGAGTCCTCCATGGACCCGACCAAAGCGGCGAGCTCGTTGGTGGCCAGGGCGAAGGTGAGGTCACCCGGTTCCGCGGAGTCGAGCACGGCACACAGGTCGACGGCGTCACTGAGACGTGGCAAGCTGATCCGCACCGCCGCCATGAGCAACCGTTCCATCGGCAGGCCGGTGTACATCCGCTCCCGACGCCCCATCGGATTCCACCTGATGTAGTGGTGGATGGTGTCGCGAGGAATCAATCCACTGCGCTGAGCGATCAGTCGCAGTACTGCCTCTAGTTCGGAGAACTCAGATAGCGGCTCTGTGCCGTTCCGCTTTATCGACCCGAGCAGGATGCCAAGATCGCGCATGGTGGCAAGAGTCTCCGGAACGGACATTCGCTCGACATCCGCCATCGAGGGAGCGATCTCCCGGATCAATGCGAGCAGCGTCGATACATCGCCAGCAGTGTTAGCCCGCCACACGACCGGAAGGAACCGATCAAAGTGGATCGGATCCAGGGCACGAACATGCTCGTCAGAAAACGCCAGCTCATCGGGTCCGCTACTGGCTCGCGCGTGAAGCAACGACATTTCAGCTGGCTGCGAAGAAGTATGCGATCGCCGCTGCGGCGAGCCCGAAGGCCCCAGCGGGTACCGCCTTGGCCACAGCGTCCTTGGCCTTGATGTGCACCGCAACCGCGCCGAACATCAGCGCGGTCAAGCCAATAGCCGCGCTGATGCCGAGTAGCGGCTGCTGAGCAAAACGCGCGGCGCACAATGCCAGCCCGCCGGCAAGCTCGGCAGCGCCGATGAGTCGGTAGACGCTGTAGTTGAAGCCGAAGCGCTTGGCATCCCCGCGCATCACCGCAACTCCTGCAAGCTTTGCTGCACCTCCGCCCATGAATAAGAGGCCGATTACCACAACAAAGACAGAGAACGCCACCGTAATCCTCAGTTCTGAGTTAATCGACTTTTGCGTCGGAGCGTCCAGGCTCAGACGTAGGGGTGAATCTAACCATCACGCGATGTCGGCTGGCCATGCCCGATCTTGCCATTTTTCGTGCCCAAAAAGCCCTGTTGCGCTATTTGGTCCAATGAGCTTGATTGCTAGTTGAGGTGTGTGCCGCGAGCCGATCTCAGCAAGCTTGCGTTCGCTCGCTGTCAACTCGTTTGGTTCCACTGATCGTGACAAATGTCCAGAACGTTGGTCTAGCGCGTCAACAACCACCTGCTTGGCCGGTGACGGTGGGTGAGTTCGGCTGCGTAGGCAGGTGTTGCCGGCGTCGTGTAGCCAGCGGCTGGCCTGCTTGAGGCTGATTCCGAGCAGTTGGGCGAGTACAGCGCAGGCATCTCGGCCGGGCAGCTCGCGTGCAGGGAGCGGCCGGCCGAGTCGTGGCACGGGATAGAGCCAGGTCTCGTGGTCAGGTGCGGGTCGACATCGCTGCTTGCAAGTAGTTCCAGGACCAGGTCTCCGACCATCGGAGGTAGCCAGATCGGTGTGATGGCCAGCGAGAGTTCCACGCCGTTCTGGCTGATGATCACATGCTTGGTGGTCAGTTGTGTGATGCGCGCGGCGCGTTGTGCGTGGAGCAGAGTAGGGAGTCCGGCGACGCGGCCGTGTCGTCGTTGAGGAGTCTCGGACCAGGTTCCAGCGTTCGCAGTGGTCGGCGAAAGACTTCGCGGATGCTCGTTCCTGAAGCGGGGGATCTCGATGCCGCCGGTGTGGCCGCGTACGACCACCCAGGTGACGAAGCAGTGCGATCAGGAGAAAAGGTCGATGGCGAGCCAGTCGTTGGAGGACGGCGGTCTCGCGCAGCTGCTGGAGGTGGTGCCAGGTAGCGAAGGGCTCCGCAGGATCTGTGGCTGGTCGGGTCCTTGAAACGGGCGATACGGCGTGCCACGGAATGTTCCAGCCTGGTCAGCAGTTCATCGCCTGCGGACAGGACACCAGCGTCGGCCATGATGGCACGCAGGAGCGTCATGGCTGTGGCAGAAGTCAGTCTGTCCAGCTGCTGGTGGCTCGCCGGGCCGGAGGCTGTGGCCAGTGCGGCAGGCATCTTCTGCGTTCGAACTCGGGCCACGCAGTTGAGTCCGGTCGTCGGGGCAGCAGCCGCCAGGGCGGTCACGACCAGCTCAACTTCAGCGCGAACGCTGCCGCTGGGGCCGGTGAGGAGTATGCGGATTGCGTCGGGCCAGGCGCAGGCGAAACAGACTCCGACACGGTGTTGCGATCCGATGGCAGCCCAACGGTCACACGGAATCTTGGTTGTGACGTCGCGCTTCTAGCAGGTCTGGCTCCGGCTCCCGGTTCCTGTTCGGCCGCCGTCTGACATCGACACGCCGACGAAGCTGAAGCTGTCTGGCTCCACGAACACCTTTAGCGCCACGGTCAACGCGGGACTTTGTCCAACCTGGATGCCAAGGACGTCGGCGGTTCGGTTGAGTCGTGCGGACGCGTCGCCGCTTCAGGTAGAGGAGACTCCCGCGGGAGCAGCGACTTCCGGCAACACCTTCCGCTATGACCCAGCTGGCGTCGTCTACTCCTTCAACCTCAACACGAAACTCCGCCGAAGACTGTCGGCATCTCTGTCGCTCAGCCGACCTGCCGATGCGGGTACCGGACCTTGATGTTCGCGTGGTGGTAACTGCCGTTGCTGGCAGCGTTGAGGAACGCGACGTGAACCTCGGTCGGGACGGCGTCGTACTTATAGGTGCGGCCGTTCTTGAAAGTCATCTCGAGGACAGCGGACGTGGCGACGTAGCTGATGCTGCGGATGTTGGTGGAGTCGACAGTCTGATGGTGCAGCGTACTCCTCAAGGTTGAACAGGTCGTTGAGCTGCCGGTTCACCTCGGTTGAGCGAAAATGTCGGTGGTGCGCGATACAACATGCGTAGCGGATTCGGGAGAGCCGATGACAGGTAGCGGGCGTGGTCGTGGCTGGGATCTGACTGCTCCGAACGGGTGCCGGTGGTGCGGTGTCGCCGAGCGGGAGCGCTACCGGCGGTGGAAGCTTCCCGCCGGATGACACCAGTGAGAGCCTCCGACCGATGAGCAGCGCAAAAGCCGGATGCTGGAGCGCCGGCGGGGTCCATCCGACTCTCAGGAGCGAGCTGGGAAGCGCATATTAGCCAGCTGACTCGGAGAGCTCTTGGAAGACCTCCCGGAGCTGGCGCGGTACCTCGTCGGGGCCGCGTAGGGAGAGCGCCAAGCCGACCATCATGGCTGGCTTGTCGCCTGCCCCTGCGGGCTCTGGGTTTGCGGCATCTCCTGGACGTCCGCGCTGAACTTGCCACCGCGGTGCGCCTCGAAACCGGCAGCGGTCCACGGCGTCCGGTTCTCGCGAGGCCAGAGTTCGTTCGCGATGCGGGCCCAGAGTTCATTGGCGAACAACTCTTCCAGTTCGCAGAAGTCATGCGGCTCTCCGACCAAGGTGACAACGCGCTCGACATGCTCGCCGAACGCCGTCCGCAGGGAACCGTCGTTGAAGATCTTCTGACGCCGGCTGTCGGCCGTCGATCATCACCCGCACGTTCCGGCCGTGGCTGACCAGGTAGCTCCCGAGGTGCAGGGCACCTTCGTTGTTGTTGCACGACCACAGCGCGATCCTCGCCGCCTGCAGCGACTTTCCCCGGCTCTTGCGGAAGAGACAAGAGAAAAGATCATGATGTGGTCAAGTGCGCGGTTGGAGATCTCTGGGCCGCTGACGCCGTTCGCGGCGAGTTTCACCGGGGTGGTTGGGTACAGGGGTTATGCGCCGGCAACGGTGCGGGCACACCGACGCCGCATGATCCACATGACCCGATGGATGCAGACAGCAAAATCGACTCCGCCGGTAAATTGGGTTCCTGGCGGCGCAACCGATCGGCGCCGCGAAGCGGCCGCACCAGTCCGGTGAGCACTCCCCGGAAGAGGAGAAGGGCCTCACGGCGATCTCTTTGGCTACTCGCCTGGGAACGCTGTTGCCGTGGACGGCTGTCAGCCTTTCCGGCGGGAACGGTAAAAGCCTGATCGGGATATCAGTCCCGTCTGGGTTGCCGTGTTTGTCGTGTCACTTTCGCGCTCTGGTCACCAGCGTCCGCTGTTGTGATTTTTGTCGTCGAGGCGTTGATCGAGCGGCCAGTCGGGTTCGGACAAGTCCATTTGGCGACGAGGTTTCGGTGCCACCGCAGTACGGTGTCTGGTGTTATCAGCCGGCGGTCCCGTGGCCAGTCTGGTAGCAGTCGCTCCAGCGCGGCAAGCACCGCACGGTCGGTCCAGTCCAGCCGCGGGCGGGGAGTGGTCCGGCGCGGTACGGCGACTTCATGTCGGGGCGCCAGCATTTCGACGTCCATGGTTGCGGAGGCCCGGCGAGCAGGATCAGCCAGGCAGCGAGTCGGGCGAAGATCAGGTACAGCATTCGTGCACGATCATCGTAGATCAACGGTCCGGCGCAGAGTTGTGACACCCCAAAGGGTTCGGCCTCGTCGGCGTGAGTCACTCCGTCGACGAGACCGAGATGTGCATGAACCGTCCCAGAGGATGCGCTGTGTGTCGAGAGCCAGTCCAGCCTCCTGCCTGTTTACGAGTTCAACAACCCGATCAACGATGAATCGGCACGTCGTGGTCAGTCAGCCGGCGTCCGGTTCGCTTCTGCCGCAAGAAGATGATCTCGGCCGCAATCGCAACTTCGGTCTGATCGAATGGCCGTGTCAGAAGTAGAAGGGCAAGAGTGTGTGCCCGGCCGGACACTCCTAGTGTGGATTGACGCGGCCGTTGGGTATCGTATTATTGCGCGTTCCCAAAGAACACCTATGTTGTGTTTCTTTTGGGTGTCGATGCTGTGCTGCTGGAGTTGAATAGTGGCCTATTTGGGCAGGCTCTATCGGGAGTCCCGAGGTTTGTTCGGGCTTGAATGAGGAGGTCGACGATACTGAGTGTCAAGAAGGCGGCTCGATTCGCAATCGCGCTCGCATTGGCCATCGCAACGGCTGGCATTGCTACCCCTCCGGCATCGGCTGTTTGGAGGAAGTCCATCAGCTGGAGCGGCGATCAAGCTGAAGTTGACAATAATCCGGGTAATGGTTCTCCTAGCTGGGTTTGGGTGTGGGACGGCAGCAACGATAATCAAGATGTCTTTATTCATGTTCACTTCTATAATGATGATTCAAGAACGGAAACATGGTCAATCGTGAAAGGCTCTACTCATAACTACTACAAAGATATTTGGCGGTTCCGAATCTGCAAGGAAACTCGAGGAGTTACACACTGGAACTGTTCCCCGTGGAAGGGGATGTAGACCCACGTTCCTTGGGAAGCCGGAGTGCGCTGATGGCTGCGGCGAGCGTTCATCATCGTACTTCGCGCATCTCGCGAGTTAAGGCTCGTACCGAAGTAACTACTCAGTCGCTGTCGCACCTGGTCGGGTGGTCGGCCAGGTGCTGCGGGCTCAGTCGATGCCGCAGTGAGGGCGTGCGGGACGAGCGGTCGGACGGCAAGCCGCCCGCACATGCGATCGTGTATCTCACGCTACGCCGGGGTGAAGACCACGCACCACAAGCACGGCGGCCACCTGGACGAACAGGCATACGACAGATCGGGGCGCCAGAAGATCGGCGCTTAGGTGGCGAGGGCCACTCCGGCCTTCGCCGTGTTGCCGGTCCAACAACCCGATCACCGGTGAATCGGTACGTTGATCTCCGTGAGGCGGCGTCCGGTTCCCTTCCACCGCAAGGAGATGATCTCGGCGGCAATCGCAACTGCGGTCTCTTCCGGGGTTCTGGCGCCGAGATCGAGCCCGATAGGCGACGACAACGCCGTAAGTTCGGATTCGGTCAGACCCGCTTTCCGCAACCGTTCCAGCCGATCTTCGTGCGTGCGCCGGGACCCCATCGCTCCGATGTAGCCGACCTTGAGTCGCAACGCGACTTCCAGCAGCGGCACGTCGAACTTCGGATCGTGCGTGAGAACGGCGATCACCGTGCGTTCGTCGAGCTTGGACGCTTCGCCTTCGAGGTACTTGTGCGGCCAGGCGACGACGACCTCGTCCGCCTCCGGAAAACGGCTGCGGGTCGCGAAGACCGGTCGCGCGTCGCAGACGGTGACCCGGTAGCCGAGGAACGCGCCGAGCCGGGCCATCGCGGCGGCGAAGTCGATCGCGCCGAACACGAGCATGCGCGGC
>NZ_FOYL01000012.1 GCF_900115955.1 Lentzea waywayandensis | reverse complement strand
TGGGGCTGCCCCGTTTTGACGGACAGGGTCGATGAGGTGTGGTCACGCTACCTGATCGGCAGGCTGGTATCGGGTGGCTTCGTAGGTGGCGGGGCTGAGGTAGCCGAGGCTGGAATGCCGTCGGCGGGTGTTGTACCAACCTTCGATGTATTCGAAGATTGCCTTGTGTGCCTTGGCTTTCGTGGGCCAGGGCTGCCGGTCGAGCAGCTCGGTCTTGATGGTGGCGAAGAACGATTCGGCGACCGCGTTGTCCCAGCATTGGCCCTTGCGGCCGACGGATAGCCGCACTCCGGCGTCGGTGGCCGCGCGGGCGTACTGACTGGAGGTGTATTGACAGCCCCTGTCGGAGTGGAAGATCACTCCTGGCTCGGGTCGGCGCTGGGTGACGGCGTTGTGCAGGGCCTGCTCGACCAGGTCGGTGCGCAGGTGATCGGCGGTGGCCCAGCCGACGACGCGCCGGGAGCCGAGGTCGATCACGGTCGCGAGGTAGAGCCAGCCTTCCCAGGTGTTGATGTAGGTGATGTCGCCGCACCACCTGCTGTTGATTTCTCTTGCGCTGCAAGAGAAATCCCGCTTGATCAGGTCGGCCGGGGTGGTCGCGGCCGGGTCGGGGATCGTGGTGGTGCGCCAGCGTTTCGGCGCCCGCCCGGCTCGGCCGGCTTCGCGCAGGAGCCGGGCGACGCGCTTGCGGGAGTGCCGATGCCCCTGGTCGGCGAGCTCGGCGTGGATCCGCGGCGTCCCGTAGGTGCCGTTCGACTCGTCGTGCACCGCGATGATCTTCTCGGTCAGCGCGGCGTCGACGCGGTCACGGGCGGACGGGCCGTTGGCACGGCGGGTGTAGTAGGCGGCACGGGAGACCTTGAGCAACTCGCAGGCACGCTTGACGTTGCCGCTGCCGGCGTTCTCCGCCTCGATGAACGGATACACGTTCACCGGGTCTCCTTCGCGAAGAAAGCCGTGGCCCGCTTGAGGATCTCCACGTCCTCACGCAGCCGCCGGTTCTCCCGCCGCAACGCGGCCAGCTCGGCCTTCTCATCGCTGCTCAGCCCGCCGTCCTCGCGGGTCCCGGCGTCACGTTCGGCCTGGCGGACCCACTCGCGCACGGCGGTCTCGGTCAGGTCGAAGTCCTTCGCGACCTGGGCGATCGAGCGGTC
This sequence comes from Lentzea waywayandensis, assembly GCF_900115955.1. GTDB lineage: Bacteria > Actinomycetota > Actinomycetes > Mycobacteriales > Pseudonocardiaceae > Lentzea > Lentzea waywayandensis. The sequence goes on along the minus strand of NZ_FOYL01000012.1, from coordinate 305,390 downwards.
ACCACGCTGGCACTGCTCGACGATCTCCGCCTTGAACTCCGGGGTGAACGCACGACGAGGACGCCGGGGCTTGTTCGAGCCCGTGGTCTTCATAAGGACATCCTTCCAGGGGCAGAACCCCTGATCTCAGATGTCCGTCAAAACGGGTCAGGCCCAGTTGTACGTGCGCTGGATGCAGGAAGTGCGCTACGACCGCGCCCGCAAGAACCTCGACCGCCACCCCAACTACATCCTCGCCGCCTGCATGGCCTCAGCCACCTGACAACACACCTGCAACGAACCGGATCGTCGTATCGCAGTCGCCCACGATGGCGGCCACACTGGTAAGCCAGGAGGGAGTGATCGAGGATGATCGTCCGAGGATGGAGCAACGGATCGCGGCGGCTCTCCGGCGCGGGCTACGGGCTGCGGCTCTCCGCCGCGGATCGAGATCAGCACTTCCGTCGCGAGTGGACGTCCATCCAGATCGATCTTGGCCCTCACGGCATGACCAACGTGGCCCTGTCCGCCTCGTTCTGGCGAGCCTGCACCGAATTGCGAAGCGCGGACGTAGGCCGTTGGCTTATCACCCAACAGCTTGCGCCATGGCCGAAGGGTGCACCCCCGCACCTCAACCTCGAGCACCTCAGCGGCACCAGCTTCCGGCTCACCAACCCGAGATAGGCACGCGCTGAACGAGCGTCCCACCATGCCGATTTGAATGTGTTTGCCGGATCGGTGAGATACTGCTGAGGGCATGAGACGCAGGCACCTCAGGCTTTACTTTTAGTCAGGTGTCCGGCGATCACGGTTGTCAACAGAAGCGATGCGATGGGGGTAGACGTTGTACGCGTTCTGCCGATACGGGGCCGCGTTGGTGCTGGTCGTCTATGGATTCGCGAAGCTCAACGGGTCGCAGTTCACGGTTCTGTCGTCCGAATTGGACAAGCCAATGGGTGATGTCTCAGGTTTCTGGCTGACCTGGCACTACTTCGGCTTCTCGCCGATTTTCGGCACGCTGGTCGCGCTGGTCCAGATCACTCTCGGAGTACTGCTGTGCTGGCGCAAGACCACATTGATGGCAGCGTGCGGCGGACTGGGCGTGCTCGCCACGATCACGCTGATCGATCTGACCTATGGCGTCGACGCCAGCGGTACCGTGATGGCTGCGGCAACCACCGCCTGCCTGGGTTTCGTGGTGGCCCGGCATCGTGCTGACCTCGTGCGCGTGCTCTGGACCGACCAGCACTCCACCGACACACAAGGTATGCGTGAGGTCATCGTAAGGGTGATCATCCAGGTCGCGGTGTTGGTCGCCGCGTTCGCTGGCACATACTGGATTGCCAATGAGAACAACCGTGCGCCGACGCCGTTGGATGGCGCCTGGGACGTCCGTACCGGGACCTACCATCCAGTCGGCACTGTTCATTCTGTTGAGCGCCTGTACTTCGAGTACAACCGCGCCCACCTGGTGGTCTTCCGCTTCGACACCCAATGGATCGAGCACCATTTCGAGGTTGACCCCGCACGGCGAGAGCTGCGGATATGGGAACAATGGCTCCGCAAAGACACGCCCCTGTTGTTCAACGGTGCCTATGAGCTGACCGGCGATCGACTGGTGATCACCGGAACCTTTGACGACAACGCCTCCCCCGTTCGCCTCGAGCTCACCCGAATCAGGAATCGCTGAAACGGATCCAAGCCATTGTTTTCGCATGTCAACGGCGCGCCCATGACTACCCTTCATGTCAAGGGGTGGCCTCCGCGAGGTTAGGCTCGAGCACTTCGGCGGCGCCCGCTTCCGGCTCACCAACACGAGATGGGCACGCGCTGGACGAGCGTCCCACCATGCCGATGAGAGAGCGCAAGCCTCCTGCGAGCGACCGCGCGGTCCGGCCAGGGACTGTGAGCCCGTTGTCTACACCTTGCTCGCCACCACCATGTAGTTCTCGGCCTCAGGGTTGAACGTGCTCATTTCCATCCGAAGTCCGACCCGGTGCAACTCGACTTCGAGTTCGTCGTATCGGTAGGGCCAGCACGACAGCAGTTCCGAGCGGACAAGAACCGACCCAGCCGCATCAACTTGCGCGACCGCAATCTCGATGTGGTGCTCCTCCTCCCAATTCGGCGCAATGTCCCAGCGGTAGACCACGACGGCATCGCGACCGTTCCGGCGGACGAGTCGGTCACTGACGTCCAGTCGGGAACCTTTGGCCCTCACGAGTTCCCACGTGCGGGAGGTGAGCACCAAGTGCCCGCCACGGCGCAGAAGCCGTGACATCGACTCCAGAGCAGCAACCCTGCCTCTCGCGCCGACGGCATGGTGCAGCGAGTTGCCAACGCAGAACACCATGTCGAAGGTGACGTCATCGAAATGGTCGGGCAACTCTTCCCAGTCCGCCCGCACTGTCCGAACAGATGCCCCGAACTCCTCAGACAACTCCGCAGTCCGACGAACCATCGTTTCGCTGGCGTCAGTTGCGACAACCTGGATGCCAAGACCGGCGAGGCCAACCGCCAACTGTCCGGTTCCGCACGAACAATCGAGGACGTGGGCGTTCGACGGCAGGAGACTGAGGACATCATCGAACGACGCAGCGAACTCGGCCGGAGCCAGCTTCGCATCGGAGATGAGCCACTCGTACACCTCGGCAAGCGCGTCATAACCCGTCACAACTACTACCTCCGTCACGCGGCAGACTCACGGTGGCACATCAGTACATCAGCGGAGTAAGTCGGTTCACCAATGGTTTTCGCAGGGGCAACACTCCTCCCGTTCGGCGCCACGCTGTCGATGGTGACGACGGAACCTGGTTTGCCGCCCACGACTCGGCGCGTTGATGTGCCTGACGTGGCTTGTACTCATCGGAGCACTCGCGTGGGCGGTGACCGAGCTGCGTGATTCCTGAAGGTCGCTGATCCGTATCGGCAATTCCTTGATGTCGCAGGACCTTCGGGTGACGATTGGTTTTGGTCAACACTGAAGGAATCGTGACAACAAGGACCGCGCACCTGCCCTCGAACCGAGCCTCGACGTGGTGCGGCGCAGTGGGCTTCACCCCTCAGGGCTGCCAGACTTCCAGCCGTGAACAGCGTGCTCACCAGCTTGATCGCGGTGATCGGAACCCTGGCGGGATCGAGCCTCACCTACCTGTTCGGGCGGCTCACCGCGCGACGAACCGAACGCGTCGCGCGAGACGAACGACTTCGCCAGGAAAGGATCACCGCCTACACGACGTTCGCAGGAGCGATGACCGAACTTCGTCAAGCCCTGATCTCGTTGTGGTTCCTCAAGCATGAGACGCCAGACGCCGCAGATGCACGGGCGGCCCGCACGGAGGCGGACAAACGCGGCGCCACCGCCCACCATGCCCGATTCAGCATTCAGTTGCTCACCGACGACGCAGAGATCCTGCGGCTCGCAGACACGGTGTTCGAGCCAGTCGACGGACTGATCAACGCAAAGCACCGCTCCGAACTGAAGGCGCCAGAGGAACAGAGTGAGAAAATGCTCGCCGCGTTCATCCAGGTCGCAGGCCGCAAAGTCAGGTAACCGCGCCTGGCACCCTCACTCGCTCATGGCACCTTCCAGCCGGCACGGGGAACGTTGTCCCCCAGTCGGATCCTGCTGCTGGGAGTCCATCTCCGCGCACGTTGCGATCCTCGCTGAGCGCGGACGCCCAGTACTGCCAACAAAGCGGCCACAGACCTTGGTGCCGTTCTCGTTGTGCGTTCACGCCGACACGTCATCGCCCACCCTCCCCAGACTCGCGGGCGAAATCCGCAGCGCCGCGACCCGATCTTGCTCACACCGCCGGCGCAGCCGCGGTCGTGGGCGGGCCTGTTTGAACACGCACGCTGAAACCTTCACAGAACCTCCCCACAACCCGGCCAACGCATGCGGCGACTTGGCCGTCTTCCCGTCATGTTCACCACATGGGTCGAGAACTTCGAGGCCGAAGCCGCGCGCCGGAATTGCACGGGTGATCCCGACTGGGCCGTCGGCGCCCGGCTGCACCCCGACGTCGTCAAGAGCGTGCAACGGTTCCAGGTCGGCGAATCCGGCGACGGCGCCAACCTGATCGCCAAGGCGGGCGGCGGGACTTACGGCACGGCGGTGCGGTTGTTCGTCGCCGAGGAGCAGAACCACGCGCGGATGCTCGAGCATCTGTTGCAGGCGGCAGGCCAGCCGACAATCAGTTCACACTGGACGGACGCGGTGTTCGTGCGGCTACGTCGTGCGCTGGGACTGCGACTGGAACTGATGGTGCTGCTCATCGCGGAAACCGTGGCGCTGCGGTACTACCGGGCATTGCGGGACGGCAGTCGTGACCCGCTCACCGCTGACGTCGCGAATCGGATTCTGCAGGACGAGGAGCGGCACGTTCCGTTCCACCAAGCCCGGCTCGGCCGGATCTGCTTGCCAGCACGGGCGTTCTGGTGGCTGCTGTTCGCCGGGGCCGTGGTGACGGTCGCGCGCGACCACGCGCCAGGGCTGCGACAGCTCGGCGTCGGGCCGTGGCAGTTCGTCCTGCAGACGCTCGAAATCGTTCGGCGGCAAGGGATAATGGACGGCGATGCGCATCGTCCTGCACGCACGGACGCGCCTTGATCTCGCACACGGCTCGCTGAACGGGCAGTTTGCCGGCAACCCACCCTGCACAGCAGCGGCGTGGCCCCAACTCCGGCAACTACGGCCGCCTGCCCGGCCGGCCGGGCGTGCTGACGCTGCAACGCTGATCGCCTGCCGCAAGCCCAGCTCAATCGGCGACGCTCGGGCACCGACGTGTCAAGCTCGCGCGATCGTCTCCAGGAAGGGCAACGCCGACAGTCGCTTCGGACCGTAGAGGAAGCTCGACAGCAGGACGACCAGCCAAGGGACCTGGAGGCCGGCGAGTTGCAGCGGCTCTGCGCCATCGAAGATCAGATAGCAGACACCGTTGAGCATGTCGGCGTTGAAGTCCACGACGTTCGAGTACGCGAATCGCAGCCACCTGCCGTGCACGAAACACATGACGCAGTAGTTCGTCACGACTACTCGCGCTGCGCAGTGCTCTCGCCACTGAGGGGCGGCCTGGTTCTCCGCACGTTGTTTGGCGATGTTGTTGCTCACGGCGTTGGCCGCCAAGCCTGCCGCCACGAACAGCAGTCCCCCGCGAAAGTAAGCGCCGGACTGCTGGTAGGTGACGTCCATGCCGTAGAACCGCGCGTAGCCGAGCGTGAGATCGGAGTATGTCGCCTCGCCAGGTGCGAGCAACAACGATGTGGAGACCTCCCCTGGAACACCACCCGTCACGAGGTGTCGATACAGGTGAACCGCCGCGCTCCAGGACGCCGTCCACTCAGGGTTCGCCGGCAACGGCTCGATGGTCATCGGTTCTGCCTCACTGCTCACGCATTTCTTCATTGAGCTGGAATCACAGCAAGCCGAGTGCTGTCGTCTCGCACTAAGGCCAAGCTTCACTGCCACAGTCGCGAAGCCCGCATCAGTTGTTACTTCATCGACACGCCCCGACTGTCACATGCTGGTGAGCCTGGCGGTGGCGTTCCCGATGCCGCGAGTGAAGTCCGCAGAGCACGGGGCGCCGGGCACCGCGCTCACCATGAGCGGCTCCTCGATCGACGTCCGGATCTCACGCCTGCGCGCCGGAGGGCGTCCCGCTGGTCGCGTGCGCCAGCTGGTGAACTGCGCAGTCGCCGGGGCGATCACCCTTGCGCTGCCTACCGTTGCCGCCTCCGGCGCGGTGCTCACGGTGGTCGCGTTCGCCTGTCCTGCCTGACCTGCGGCGAACCTCGGCACATCGCGTGCCATCTCTACTACGGCAGACAGTAGCCAGCGCGCTGCGGACACGATGTCTTCGTCCGCTCAAGCACCTTGTCCGCAGGTCGCCGAACCAGACCGGCCGAGCGCTGTCCGCACGCGCGGAGGCTAGCTGTCGGTCCCGGTCAACGAGGCCGTGTAACCCAGTTCCTCGATGGCACTGATCACGTCCTGAGGACTGCTGCGACTCAGGTCCAACTCGACAGTGCTTCGTCGTAGCTTCACCGACGTCCGTGCCTCCACCACGCCGGGCAGATCCTCCAGGGCGTCGTCGATGAGCAAAGCGCAGCTGCCGCAATGCATACCGGCAACTTCGAACACGTGTGTCGTGACCACAGTGGACTCCTTCCTCAGACGGCGTTTCAGGCGATGTCGATGACGCCGGTGTACATGCCCATACCGCAGGCGTAGCCCACTCGGCCTGGCTCCAGCACGCCGAGGTCGATGCGTGTTTCACCGTTGACCGGCAGGATCTTCTCCTGATCCCGGACGACGAAGGACCTCACACAGCCCTGAGCCTTGTCCGACTTCACCACCAGGGTGGTCGGCAGCCCCGCCTGCGCTTGCACGTTGTCCGGACTGTAGGCGCCTGTCCGAGCGGTGATCACGACAGTCTGCTTTCCGTCCGCCACGGTGACAGCCGTGGTGTCGGCCGGACCGTCGCTGTCTGTGGCCGCCTCCACGATTCGGCTCGCCGCGAAGGGCGCACCGGCGAGCTCAAGCCCGCCGTTGAGCGTGTAGAGCCCCGTCGCGACGACCACGAGTCCGGTCACCACGCTCAGCCGTCCCTTCCAGACGGTCGCCGCTTTGCGGGCGGCGTAGCCGAGGATCGCGAACAAAGGTGCGGTACCGAGCACGAACACCGCCATCGTCGCGGCTCCCATGAGCGCTGAGCCGGAGGTGAGCGCGAGCGCCTCCACGGACAGCGTGACCCCGCACGGGATCAACACGGTGACGAACCCCAGCACAGCCGGTGCGATCGCCGACTGTGAACGGGCGCGGCTTCGGACGACCTTCGACCAGGAGGCCGGCGGTTCGATCACGATGCGGCGGAAACCGGGTACGCCGAGCTGCGCCAGTCCGAACACCACGACCAGCAGCCCTGCGCCGATCTGCAACCAGGTGCGGATGCCGACCTCGATCTCGACGACGCTGCCGAGGGCACCGAGCAACGCGCCCAGCAGAGTGTGGGAGACGAGCTTGCCCGCGAGGAAACCGCTCACGGGGGCCAGGTCGTCACCGAGCCGGCCCCGCCAGTCGCGCGGGGTGCTCTGAGATCCGACAGCGGCGCGTTGGCGAGTGATCAGACCGGTGAGCAGGCCGCCCTGCACGGCGGCACAGGACACACCGCCGGCGAACAACCCGGTGGCGAGAACAGGAACGAGGTTCACGAACAACTCCTGCGGAGAAGGAAGAGGAGAGGGAGGACCGCACGTCCAACAACCGCGCACACCGCGGTGTGGACAGACCTCTCCTAAATCCGCAGCAAACAGAGCCTTGTCAGGCTCGGAGCACGCGACTGCGCGCTCTCCGGCCTCGACACCGAACCAACCGCGTTCGTCACGACAGTTGTTCGCACAGCAGGCAGTGCCAGGACGACAGCTGCCGCCGCGACCGCAACGAAGAGCAGGAGACACGCGGTGAGCGACTCGCCCGTGCCGGTGCCCATGTCCGGATCGGATTCGTGCTCGCCCATCGGCATGACCATCGTCGAGCTGTGTGAGCCTGGCATGGCGATGCTCATGCCATCGCTGCACTGCACGCCCACCATGAAGGCCAGCCCGGTGAGCACGGCGACGACGACGAACCGGGCGAAGTGTTCTCGCCCGGTTCGCGCGCCGATGGCTGTCATGGCCGGCATTCTACGAAGCCGCGCGTAAGTCTCCTGTCAGGATCTACTAGGTGAGGTAGTTGGGTGGTCGGCGACGGCCGCGGGCAGCCGAAGTCGTTTGAGCGCCAATGCATTCACCGCGACGATGAGACTCGAGCCGGACATCGACAGCGCGGCGATCTCCGGGCGCAGCATCAACCCGAAGGCCGGCTCGAAGACACCTGCGGCGATCGGCAGGGCGATGGTGTTGTAGCCGATGGCCCAGCCGAGGTTCTGGCGCATCTTGCGCACCGTGCCGCGGCCAATGCGCAACGCGGTCGGGACGTCCAGCGGATCGGAACGCATCAACACCACATCAGCGGTCTCGATGGCCACGTCGGTGCCCGCGCCGATGGCGATGCCGAGGTCTGCCTGGGCCAGCGCCGGAGCGTCGTTGACGCCGTCGCCCACCATCGCGACCTTGAGCCCGGACCGCTGCAACTCGGCCACCTTGGCGGCTTTGTCACCAGGCAGCACCTCCGCGATGACGGTGTCGATGCCGAGCCGCGAGGCGATGCGTTCCGCGGTCGCCTGGTTGTCCCCGGTCAGCATGACGACCTCGACGCCGAGGTCGTGCAACGCCTCGACGGCGGCCACCGACGTCTCCCGCAGGGCGTCCGCGATGCCGAACACGCCCACAGCCACGCCGTCGACCGCGGCCAGCACCGCGGTGCGGCCGGTGGCGGCCAGTTCGTCCCGGCGTGCCGCCAGGGATCCGAGGTCGATGCCTTCCCGCTCCAGCAGTCGCCGGTTGCCGACCACGACGCGCCGTCCGTTCACGTGGGCGATGGCGCCGTGCCCTGGCACGTTCTCGAAGCGCTCGGCGCGCGCCCCGTCGAGGTCGCCGGCGCGGCGAACGATGGCCTCGGCGAGCGGGTGCTCGGACTCGCGTTCGACCACCGCGACGATCCGCAGCAACTCGGCCTCGGCGAAGCCGTCAGCGATCACGTCGGTGACCTCGGGCTCGCCCTTGGTGAGCGTGCCGGTCTTGTCCATCACGACGACGTCGATGCGTGCCGAGACCTCCAGCGCCATCGCGTTCTTGAACAGCACGCCGCGCTTGGCGCCGAGCCCGGTACCGACCATGATCGCGGTCGGGGTCGCGAGGCCGAGGGCGTCCGGGCAAGTGATCACGACGACCGTGATGGCGAACAGCATCGCGGTCGCGAACGAGGCGCCCGAGAGCAGCCACGCTCCCAACGTCAGCCCACCACCCACCAGTGCGACCAGCACCAGCCAGAACGCCGCCCGGTCGGCGAGCCGCTGCCCTGGCGCCTTGGAGTTCTGCGCCTCCTGGACGAGCTTGACGATCTGGGCCAGCGCGGTGTCCGAGCCGATCTTGGTCGCGCGGACGCGCAACGTGCCGTTGGCGTTGATCGTGGCACCGACGACGGCCGAACCGGGTGCTTTGTGCACCGGCAGGCTCTCGCCCGTGACCATCGACTCGTCGACCTCGGACTCGCCGTCCTCGACGACACCGTCCACCGCGATCTTCGCACCCGGTCGCACCTGGAGCAGGTCGCCGACCGCGACTTCGGCTGTCGGCACCTCGACCGGCTCACCGTCGCGCAGGACCACGGCCTTGGGCGGTGCCAGGTTCAACAGGGCACGGATCGCGTCGTTCGCGCCACCTCGGGCACGCATCTCGAACCAGTGTCCCAACAGGACGAACGCGGCCAGTACCGTCGCGGCCTCGTAGAAGACCTCTCCCCCGCCGGTGCACGTGATCACCACGGAGTACAGCCAGCCCGCGCCGACCGCCACAGCGACGAGCACCATCATGTCGAGTGTCCTGGCGCGCAACGCACGCCAGGCACCGTCGAAGAAGATCCAGCACGAGTAGAAGATCACCGGCAGGCTGAGCACCAGCGACCACACGTCCGCGCGCATCCCGAACGGTGTGGGCAGGTGCAACCCGAAGACGTCAGTGCCGATCGGCGACCACAGCACGATCGGGATGGAGAACAGCAACGCCACCAGGAACCGGTTGCGCATGTCGGCGACCATCGCGGCCATCGACATGCCGGTGTGCCCGCCGTGGCCCATCATCTCGTGCGGCGAGTGCTCGGCGCCCGGTTCCGCGGCCGGATCGCAGATGTGATGCGGCACCGACTGGCCGGCACAGTGGTAGCCGCAGTCGATCACCCACTGCCGCAGGTCCGCCACGGAGGTCACGGCCGGGTCGAAGTGCACGGTCGCCGTCTGCGCGGCCGGGTTGACCTCGACGTCGTGCACACCGGCTTGCCTGCCCAGCTTGGCGTTGACGACGTTCTGCTCGGACGCCCAGTGCAGTCCGCTGACGTCCAGCACCACGGTGTTCATCGAGACTCCTCGTAACCAAGCGCGGTCATCATCCCTGCTTCGGCGTGGTAGGCGTTGTGGCAATGGACCATCCACTGGCCTGGGTTGTCCGCGTCGAACTCGCACGCCACCGTCTGGCCAGGCCGCACGATCACGGTGTCCTTGCGCGGTCCGCCGAGCTGGAAGGTGTGGCCGTGCAGGTGCATCGGGTGCCACATCATCGTGGTGTTCGCGAACTCCAGCCTGACTCGCTGTCCACTTCGGACACGCGCTGGGGTGAGGTCGCCTGTGCGGCCGTTGATGCCCCACTCGTAGCTCATCATTCCGCCGGTCAACGCCATCCGGTGCACCACGTCCGGCTTTCTCGCGGACAGCGGCGCTACCGCCCTGAGCTCGTCGTACGTCACGACCTTGCCGTCCAGCTCTGCGGGCCGCACGTCGGGAACGGCGCCGGAGCCGGTGCGCACGATGGCCCGTGCGGTGGCGTTCTTGCCTTCCGCGAGCGCCACCAGCCCGAACGCGCCGTCTCCCAGGGTGACCAGCACGTCGTAGCGCTCGCCCATCCCCATGATCAGGGCGTCGGTGTCCACCGGAGTGACGGGGAAACCGTCGGTGTGGGTCACCGTCATGCGATGTCCGCTCAGTGCGACCCGGTACGCGGTGTCCGCGGCCGCGTTGATGAAACGGATCCGCACGCGGTGGCCAGGTTTCGCGGCGAACGTGACGGGAGCTGCCGCGACGCGGCCGTTGATCAGGTGGTGTGGATGGGGCACGTCCCCGCCGAGCCCGGTCATGCCGTGCATCGAGTGCCCGCCGCGCCGGCGCAGTCCGGCGAGCACCTCGTCCGGGTCCGTGCCGGTCCCGTCGAGCCAGTCGTCCAGCACGATCACCCACTCCGCGTCATACCCGCCGGGTTCGGCCGGGTCCTCGACGATCAACGGCGCGTACAGGCCGCGGTCGAGTTGAGTGCCGGTGTGCGGGTGGAACCAGTACGTACCGGGCGTGGGCGCGACGAACCGGTAGGTGAAGTCCTCCCCCGGCTTGATCGCGGCCTGCGTTACGGGAGGCGCGCCGTCCATGTCGTTGCGCAGCGCCAGTCCGTGCCAGTGGACCGACGTGTCCGCGGGCAGCCGGTTCACCAACCGGGCCTCGACGAGGTCGCCCGCGCCGACGCGGATCTCCCTGCCGGGCAGAGCGCCGTCGTAGGTCCACGTGTCGACCACCGGACCGCCGAGATCGACCTGGCTTCTGGTCGCGGTCAACGTGACCGCACGGGTGCGGCCGGTGCCACCGCGGGCCGACTCCGTGCGGCTCACCAGTGGATCGGTCGGCAGGATCAGCGGGTTGCCGGACGTACACCCGGCCAGTCCGAGTGCGACGGTGCCGAGAAAGGCCCGGCGAGTGAACGGGCTCATGTCGTTCGCGGCCAGTACGCGGCATCAGCCATCACGATGGCCGGTGGTGTGGTGGTCCTGCTTCTCCTGGTCAGATCCGCCGCCGTGGCCACGCATCATGAACATCATCATCAGCGGGCAAGCCAGCACGAACAGGCCGAACAACATCGTCTGGAGCGGAACCCCGGCGAATGCGAGGCCGACGATCAGGATCGCGAGTGCGATCGCGTACAGCCCGAGGTGTTGACGTTTCATGACGTCCTCCTCTGCTACCTGGACGTCTTCGAGCCTCGTCGCCTGAACCGGCGATCATCAGAGCACCACGTCGTGACCAGCGGAATTCGAAGGTCCCGCTCGCAACGCGACGTTGGCCTCTACTATCCAGCTTAGGAGGAAACCGGCCGCGGCGAGGGCGTGGACGCAGTAGGCGGCGAGCTCCTCCGGCGCGACGTCCTTCCGAGCGCCGGCGGAGCGCCCGTAGTGCTGGTCGTGGCGATGGCGCTCGCGGTCTACAAGCCGCGCGGTGTCACCGGCCCCAGAATCTGAAGGCGGGCAGCAAAGTCGCCTCCGCAAGCACAGGGTGCGGGCGAGCCGCCCGCACCCGTCACGCTGTCAGCTGTGGTTCAGGCGCACGGCGTGGACGTCGGCCCCGTCGTTGCCGGTCGAGGTGAAGAACGCGATGGTGTCGTTGCCCGAGATCGTTTCGAGTCCCATGTAGTCGCCGAGGAACAGTCCCCTCGGATCGCCTGGCGCGAAGTACGAAACCGGTGCGGTGTAGTGGTTGAACGGCCCGTGCAGGTGCTGTTCGGGCTCCCAGGTCTGGGTGCCGTCGTGCGAGTGGCGGACCCAGATGTCGGTGGTGGCGATGCCGTCACCGGGCACGTTGTTCCGGTCGTCCCAGTAGGTCAGGGTGACCATGCCGGTGTCCGACACGTCGATCGCGTGGTTGTAGGACTGCACGCCCGCGCCACCGGCGGCGACCACGGTCGGGCCGCTCCAGTGCCTGCCGCCGTCGGTGGACTTGACCAGCACGACCTTGTTCAGGGCGGTGCCCAGGCCGTCGGCCCACACGACGTGGACCGCGCCGCTGGTCATGTCGACCGCGATGTCGGGCAGGTAGTCCTCGGCGCGGATCGGGAAGTCGTCGTCGGGCACGACCAGCTGGGCGAACGTGATCGGCGCGATCTTCGCCGGCGCCGACCAGTGCAGCCCGGCGTCATGGGAGGTCATGACGCCCATGTAGACGCCCTTGTCGTTGAGCCCCGCGCCGGTGAAGAGGTTCGCGGCGACGTCGTACAGCGTGCCGTCCGGGCCTACCGCGATCTGGTTGCCCTGCATGTAGGTGTTCGAGTCGCGCATCGGCACCGGTGTGGACCACGTCAGCCCGCCGTCGGTCGTCCGGGAGAACATCGGCTTTCCTCGATAGGCGAACGAGTGCAGGTCCGCGATCGGGTGCTGACGGCCGTCGTTGGGGTAGCTCCCGCGGAGCCACGTCGCGTACGCGTAGCCGGGGCGGGTCGGATCGCCGGTGATGGAGACCTTGTCGTTGAAGACACCCCGGTCGCCGAGGTCCTCCTGGATGATCTGCGGCGGCCGCCAGGTGCCGGCGGCTCGGTCGAAGCTGGTCACCGAGATCGCGGACAGGCCGAGTGCGGCAGAGTCGATCGGCTGGCCGATGAAGTAGGCGTTGCCTGCCTTGTCGTAGGTCACCCACGGGTCGGTGACCCTGCCGAACCGGGTCGGGCCGCCCTGGCAGCCGCTCCACGGCACGTCCGGCAGCTTGGTCCAGCTCGCGCCGCCGTTGTGCGTGATCCACGAGGACAGGCCGCGCGCACCGCCGTCCGGCCACCGGTCCTGCTGGGTCACGCCGATCATCTCGCTCGGGCTGGCCGGGTTGACCGCCACCTGCGGCTCGACCTCGGTGTTGTCGTAGGCGGCGGCGAAGTCCGCCGACGCGCCGTACGGGCAGGCTGTCAGCGTCGACGCGCCGCTGACCAGCACATCGGCGCCGAGCGAGAAGGGTGCCGCCGAAGCCCCGGTTGTCGTGCTCAAGAGAATCAGAGGGACGACCGCCGCAGCCGCGGTGAGCCGTCTGGTCGCATGCATAGAGGTACCTCCGCATGTCTGGGTTCCCCCTCATGGGTTAATCGTCGTTGCGGACCTGATCGTTGCGCATGCGATTGGGCGGTTCAGGTGGGTGCGCTCGGCACATCGCGGACCGGAATCAAGCTGTAGTCGCCTGGCACCAGGGCGATACCAACCACTGGATCGGCGTGGTGCCGGGGGCGTAGACGGACCTTCCGGTGCTCGTGGAACGTACTCGGAACGACTTTGGCGGAACCGTGCGCCGGCCCCGGAGAACCCGGCGAGCCATTCCTGGTCCACCATGGAATTTCACATCGGGCGAATCGGCGACAGGAAAGACATTCGGTAAACCCGATGCAAAACAGGCGGGCATGACCAGAAATCGTCCCCCAGTCCCGCCAAATGGGTGACGAAACGAGATGCAGGACGGGGACGGAGCGCAGGCGGGGTGCACGTGAGGCAGTCGAGCGAAGCTGGGGACTTCACCGCCCACCGGGAGGTGACCTCTCTGGAACTGCCCCGCTGCCGTCCACGTTCGGTGCGGGTACCGCACGCCACGCAGGGTGTTGGCGCCGGGTGGGGGTGGCGCGGGAAGATCGTTGTCAGCGCTTCGCCCGTGTCCCGCCATTCGGTCGATTGACTGCGCAGTTCGGCGGCGAGATTCTTGATATGGCCCCTGAGCGGGGGTTGCGATCGAGCAGGCACATTGCGCGTTGACTTAGACGCCGAAGAAGGCGAATAAGAATATTTCCTTTCTCCGGCGTCATTCGTCGCGATGCGTGAGTGTGTCCTGAGCGCGGGCCGGACCCAGCCGGTCCGAGGCTTGTCGAACGGCTCCCGCTGCGGGTCCGGACATTGACGGGTGTCCATTTAGGACATCTCCGGGCACTGCGAGGGAGCCCATCATGACGTTCGACGCACTTGCCGCATTACGCGAGGCAGGGAACCCGGTCGACATGCTCGCCGCGGAGCAGCGGGACGTGTTCGCCCAGCTCACCGAGGACGAGGTGGCGGTGCTGAACTCCGTCAAGAGACGGCTGGACGCCCTGTCGGATCCCGATGTCGAAGGCCACACGAGCGTAAAAATCGCCTAGAATGGCCGGCTTACCACCGACGGCGAGCAGGCCGGAGGTGCGTTTCGGGATCCTCGGTCCCATGCGGGTCGAGGCGCACGGCGACTCCCTGGACGCCGGGCCGCGCAAGCAGCAGATCGTGCTCGCCGCCCTGCTGTGCCACGCGAACTCGCTGGTGTCGGTCGACGCGCTGGCCGAAGCCCTGTGGCTCGGCTCGCCGCCGAGGACGGCACGCAAGAACATCCAGGTGTACCTGTCCACGTTGCGCGGGATGATCGGCACGGGGCCAGGTTCCCGGATCCGCCACCAGACCGGCGGGTACGTGCTGCACGTCGAACCGGTCGAACTCGACTCGCTCCGCTTCGAGCAGTTGGTGCGGGACGCGGGGAGGCTGCGGCGCGTGGAGTCGCCCGCGGCCGTGGCCGAGGCGCTGGCCGGCGCTCTCTCGCTGTGGCGCGGCAAGGCGCTCGACGGGATGCGGGACGTGCCGTTGCTCGCCGCCGCCGCGAAGCGGCTCGACCGGCAGTTCCTCGCCGCGATCGAGGACTGGGCCGAGGCCGAGATCGAGATGGACTGCGGTGCCGGCACGGTGGAACGCCTTGCCGAGGTCGCGCAGCAGCACCCACTCCGCGAGCGGCTGCGCATCCTGCAGATGACCGCGCTTTGCCAGGCCGGCCGGCAGCCCGAGGCGCTGGCGGTCTACGACGAGATGCGGCGCTCGCTCGCGCACGAGCTCGGGCTGTCACCGAGCTCCGCGCTCGAGTCGTTCTACCAGTCGGTGCTGCGCGGGCACGTGCCCGCCATCCGCACGGCCAGCCGGCCACCGCGCCGGCTGCCCTGGGACCCGCCGAACTTCACCGGGCGGACCGAGACCACCCGGCAGCTGACCGACGCGGTCGCCCGCGGCAAGCACCGGCTCGTCGTGGTGACGGGACCGCTGGGTACCGGCAAGACGGCCCTCGCTGTGCATGCCGCGCACCGGCTCGGTGACCGGTTCCCGGACGGCCGGTTCTTCGTCCGCTTGCACGACGCCGACGGAAAACCCCGCCCGGTCGAGCAGATCGTCGCCGAGTTCCTGCCACCCTCCCTGCTGCAGGGGGCCTGGAGAGGGCGGCCGGACGACTACCTGCGCGCCGGGCAGAGATGGCTCGCGAGGCACCACGCCCTGGTCATCCTCGACGACGCCCGTCGCGAGTCCGAGATCCGGCCGCTGCTGCCGGAGACCGGGGACAGCGCGGTGATCGTCACGGCACGCTCCAGGCTGGCGAGCCTCGACGCCTTCCGGCTGACGATCCCGCCGTTGTCGGTGCACGCCGCGCTGGAGTTCCTCCAGCAGACGATCGGCTCGCGCCGGGTGGCCGCCGACCCGCACTCGGCCGAACGCATCGTCCTGGCGACCGGGCTGCTGCCACTGGGCCTGAGCCTGGTGGCCGAGCGGCTGGCGCTGCTGCATCACGTGCCGCTACGCGAGTACGCGGCACGGCTCACGGGCACGCCCTCCCTGCTCGACGAGCTGAACGCGGGCGAGACGACGATCCGGCTGCGGCTGGCGGAGGCGATCAGCGAACTGCCGCGGCACGCCCGCCAGTGGGTGGCCCGGCTGGGCATGCTGTCCGAGGCGGTGTTCACGCTGAGCGAGGCGGCCGCCGTCCTCGACGCGGACGAGCGCACGGCGGTGCGCGTCCTTGAGAGCCTGCTCGAAGCGAGCCTCATCACCGTGCCGAGCACGGAGACGTTCGCCCACGCGGTCCGCTACGAGATGCCGCCGCTCACCTACGCCTACGCACGGGAGATGGCGGCGGCACAGGCAGGAGGCTCCGGTGTCCGGTGACTTGGCGCGGTTGCGCGCGGGCACCTGTGGCTGGGTGCGGCGCAACGCCGACTTCCTCGACTCGCCGTCGGGACGGGCCGAGCTGCCCACGGTGCCCCGAGCCAAGGCGTTCCTGCAGCTGGCGGGGCTGGCGCGCTGCTGGGACCGGGTCCGGTCCGGCGACCCGGACCTGGCCGAGGTCGGCGCCCTGGTCCGGCGGGTGTGGCCGCGGGACGAGCTGCCGGACGCGCTGGCCGCCAACCCGCGCTACGCAAGTCAGTTCAGCCTCATGTACTGCGCGTTGGCGCCGGCGGCGGCCGAGCGGAGCCGGGCAGGGCTCGCGCGGCTGACGGCCGACGGCTACCTGTCCATGGTCACCGGATCGCCGTACCTTCGCCTCGAAGTCGCGTACTACGCGGACATGGCCGGGGTGGCGCACGGGAACGGCTCCTACCGTGAGCTGTACGCGGCGAGCCTGCTCGCCGCACGGGCCGAAGCGCTGCCCATCACCGACGCCGACGCGTGCACCGTCGCGCACACGATCTTCTACCTCAGCGACTACGGCCTGCGGGCCCCGGATCTGGACCGCTCCGACCTCGACCGGGCGCGGCACGTCGTCGTAGACCTGACCTCGCACTACATCGAGCGCCAGGAATGGGACAACGTCGCCAAGTTCGTGCTCTCACAGTTCTGCCTCGGCCTGGATCCGGCCCGCACTCCGTCGGGAGCGGCGGGCATCCGCATGCTCGCCGGAGTCTGGGCCGAGTCCGGGGCGATCCCCGCCAAGGCGATCGGGCTGACGCCCGGCCCGGCGGCGACGCCGACCGAGCGCTTCCGCAAGGCGTATCAGGTGACGCTCATGACCGCGCTCATGGCGCTGATGGTCTCGTCGGCCCGCACGTAACCGGCGAACGGCGCGGCGATCCCGCGCAGTGTGGGCAGATCGGGAATCCCCCGGTCCCACGCCTGCGGCTCCAGGTCGCCGGGTGCACAACCCCAGACTGCGGCGACCACATCGTCGATCTCCTCGGCGCCGGGCCGGCCCCGGTCATGGCGACGGGCGGCGAGGACGACGGCCCGGCCGGCGGCCAGCGACCGTTCGGTCCGCAACTGCGGCGGCAGGTCCCACCTGCTCGGGGCCCAGCGGCGCGCGGCGCCGAAGGCCCGCACCAGGAACGTGATGAACACGTCGTCCGACGGCCTGGCCAGGTCACGTTCGGTGAGCCAGCCGCCGGGCTCCGGGAGCCGCAGCCCCCTGGCCCTGGCAACGGCGACGGCGCGTTCGGCCACCCCGGGGTGGTCCGGCGCCATCCCGGCGACCCAGGACAGGACGTGCCGGCGGTGGTGGTCGCGGAACCCGGGGTGGAACAACCGGATCGCGGCACCGGCGTCGGCGTCGGAGACCCACTCCCCCTCCGCCGTCCCGCCGTGGTAGCGGTGCTCCCACATGTCGAAGATCCACGTGTGCACGTTGCGGGCCGGCTCATCACCCGGTCCCGCGGGGCGCAGGCCGGGGTCGCCCGTGGCAGCCGCTGTCAACAGCAGCCTGGCGTCGGCGGCCTTCAGGTCCGCGTCGTGCGCCGACCGCCAGGCCCGGAACCGTTCCGCCGTGTCCGCGGGCATCCGCGTCTCCACCGCCCGGAAGCTGCGGGACCGGAACGGCAACGCGATGGCCTCGGCGAGCGCCAGGTCCGCCTCGGCCGGGCTGAGCACCCCGGCGGCGGCCGCGTCGCGCAGCGCGACCCGGATGCCGACCGCCGGGTCGCTGTACGCGCGGTGACCGTCCTCGGCGGTGCCGTGCACGATGGCCACCTCGTCGTCCCCGTCGATCTCCCCGTCGCGGTACAACCGGAACACCTCTCCGTACCCGCGCATGCCGAACCGCCACAGCTCCGCGGCGCGCAGCGCGCCCATGCTGGAACTGCCGGCCACGACCACCCCGCGGTTCAGCAGGTACATGATCTCCCGGTGCCGCACCGACGCGGTCTGCAGGAACAACCCGTCGATGATCAGCACCGTGTCCCCGGCGCGCGCGCCGAGCCGCAGCAGGTCACCGTGCCGCACCGGCGGCAGGATCCGCGCGTGCGGCAGGAGCGCCTCGACCTGTGCGCGGGGCAGCGTCGGCCCGACGAACACCGTGCACGTGGTCATGACGAGGCCTGTCCGAGGTTTCGCAGACCGGGGGTGAACACCTTGACCGCGGGGATCCCGATGTCCTCGTGGGTCAGCCGGACCGCGAACGGCTCGAAGCCGGTGGCCGCCGCCACCAGGGACGCGCAGTGCCGGATCACCGACCGCAGGTCGCCGTCGTCGACCCAGCCGTCATGATCGCGGACATCGGCCAGCGCGGCGGGCACGACCGGCTCGGCCATCTCCCGGTAGGCGACGCCGTCGATGTCGTCCCGGGCTCCGGAGATGGCCGCCAGCCGGGTCAGCACGGCCTCGCCCAGCGCACGGCCCAGCGCGATCTCCGGATTCAGGTGACAGGCGAACCCGGCACAGCGCATCGGCACGTCGCACGACCAGATGGTGGCGGTGTAGCACGGCAGCCCGGTGGGCCCGGTGACGTCCCGGACCGCCACGGTGCACTCCGCCGCCCGCAGAGCGGCGTAGATCTGGCTGGTGACCGGATCGTCGCAGGTACCAGGGTCCACGTAACGCCCGGGCCGGGTGTGGCGCCCGACCAGGCTCGCCCGTTCGATGAGCTCGAGCAGACCGTGCAGCACCGCTTCGGCCTCCGTGTTCCCGGTGGCCAGGCCCTCGCTGGTGGCCCGGAAGAGCACGGTGGCCCAGTCCCGCGGCTCGGTGCCGTCGAGCCGGATGCTGTCGACGGGCGCCAGGATCTCCCGGCCCGTGAGCAGGCCGTAGCCGCTCGCCCAGTCCAGCACGACCTGGGACGTCAACGGCGACCGCGAAGCCAGGATCAATCCCCGCACGTCGTAGCCGAGATCCAGCGCCGCCGCCGGAGCGCGGGCCACGACGGGCAGGCGGAGGTTCTCGGCGTGCCAGGCCTCGATGCTCTCCATCACCGCGCTGACCCGTGAATGTGGCACGGTCACGCCGAACCCCATGCTGACCGCGTAGGCGAGGCCGGCCGGACGGTAGGCCACGTGGACCGGCAGCCCGATCTCGTCCAGCCTGGTGATGTCGGCGACCCTGGTGATGCCGAAGCGTTCCAGCGCAGGCTCCACCCGCTGCCAGGTCCGGGCCGGGTCGACGGCCCGGTACGCGCCGGTCCGATAGGCGATGGCCTCCGGCATGGACGGTCCTCCCGAGGGTCGCTGACGGCTCCCGTCCTCATCAGCGTGATCTCCGCGCGAACGCCTGTCGATGGTCACCGGCGGTGGCTTTACCGGTTTCAAACCGGTGGTTGTGCGTTTCAGAACCCACGAAAGCGATGTTTCTCGCACGCCCCTTTTCCCGCACACAGCCGGAAGAGCCACCATCACGGAGGTCACTGTGAGCGTGGACCACGTCGGCCGGCACCCCGGCACCCTTCCGGTCTGAAGGCGTCGCGCGATGACGTGCGCCGCATGCGGCGGCCGCACCTCCGAGTCCGATCGCTTCTGCGCGAGCTGCGGTGCCGCTCTGGGGGTTCCCGCCGCGCCCCAGGAGGCGCGCAAGAAGGTGTCGGTCCTGTTCGTGGACATCGTGGGGTCCACTCAGCTCGCGGAGCGGCTGGACCCGGAACCGCTGCGCGAGATCATGGACGCATACTTCGCCGCCTGCGCGGCCTGCGTCGCCGACCACGGCGGAGCGGTGGAGAAGTTCATCGGCGACGCGGTCATGGCCGCGTTCGGCGCCACTGTCGCCCACGAGGACGACGCGGTCCGTGCCGTTCGCGCCGCCGCGGCGGCGCTCGCCGCGCTGCGCGATCTCAGCGCCGAGTTCGCCGCTCGCTACCAGGTCACGCTGGAGGCCCGCTGCGGCGTCTGCACCGGCGACGTGGTCGTCATCATCAGGCCGGGCGGCGACTTCCGGCTCGTCGGGGACGCGGGCAACACCGCGAGCAGGCTCCAGAACGCCGCGCCGCCGGGCGGCATCCTCCTCGACGCCGGGACCGCCGCCATGGTCCGCTCCCAGGTCGGCATCGAACCCGTGGCGCCGCTGCGGCTGAAAGGCAAGGCGCAACCCGTTTCCGCCTACCTGGTCATCGATCCCGTGTCCGTCGGCGACGGGACCGGGCCGACGCCGTTCGTCGGCCGCGACGACGAGCTGCTGGAGCTGCGGCAGAGCTTCCGCCGGGTGGTCCGCGACCAGCAGATGCGGCTGGTCACCGTGCTCGGCGTGCCGGGGATCGGCAAGTCACGGCTGGTCAGTGAGTTCGTCGGCGCCCTGTCGGACGACCAGGCGCTGGTGTTGTCCGGGCGCTGCGCCGCCTACGGCAGGGGCATCACCTACAAGCCGCTGGCGGAGATGCTCGCCGCGTTCCCCGGCGGATGGCCCGTCCTGGCGGACCTGCTGGGCACCGGCGGCCTGGCGGCGCGCACGCTCGCGACGGTGATGGCCGCCGAGACGATCGGCAGCGAGACGGTCGGCACCGTGGACATCGCCTGGGCGGTCCGGTCCCTGCTCGACGCGCTCGGCCGGGACCGCCCGGTGGTCCTGGTCTGGGAGGACCTGCACTGGTCGGAGGAGACGCTGCTCGACCTGATCGACGACGTCGTGACCAGGCTGACCGACGTCCCGGTCCTGATGCTGTGCGTGACCCGCGGCGAGCTGCTCGAGACCAGGCCCACCTGGGGCGGCGGGAAGCCGTCGGCGATGACGCTCGAGCTGGGGCCGATGACGCACGAGGAGAGTTCGGTGCTGGTCGGCCAGCTGGCCATACGGGAGGACGTGTACGCGCACGAGCACACCGACACCTACGAACGCGTCGCGGCGCAGTGCGACGGGAACCCGCTGTTCGCCGAGCTGATCATGGACGTGTTCACTCAGACCGGTCTGGACGCCCAGACCCCGCCCACGATCCACGCGCTGCTCGGCGCCCGGCTGGACCAGCTGCCCGGCCAGGAACGCACGATGGTGGAGCTGGCGGCGATCATCGGCCGGGACTTCACCGGCGACGTGCTGCGCACCATGGCCGCGGCGGACGGGACCATCGAGCCCACGGCCACCGAGCTGATCGCCACGCTGGTCCGGCGCCGGATCCTGGTCCGCGGCTCGGCCGGGACGATCAGGTTCGCCCAGACCCTGTTGCGCGAGACCGCGTACGAGTTCACCCCGAAGACCCGCCGGCAGCGGTGGCACGACTTCGTCGCCGGGTTGTACGACGAGCGCGGGGACGCGCTGGCCGTGGCCTACCACGTGGAGGCGGCCTGGCGGCTGCGCAGGGAACTGCGGCCAGGCGACCCGGATCTGCCGCGGCTGGCGTCCGCGGCGGCCGGCACGCTGACAGCCGAAGGGAACAGGGCGCTCAACCGCAGGGACCTGCCGTCCGCGGTGCAGATGCTGGAACGCGCCAGGGAACTCCTCGCCGAGGGCGACGCCCGGCACACGGCACTCGCGCTGCACATCAGCGACGCGGGACTGTGGCTGTGGGACGTGGAGAAGTGCCTGACCGCACTGGCCGTCGCCGAGGCCGCGCTTCCGGGCGACCGGGCCAACACGGCGCTCTGCGCGATCCAGCGCGGCATCGTCTCGCTGCGGCTCGGGCTCTCGCCGCCCGGCCAGGTGGCGGTGGACGCGGCGGCGATCCAGGCGGACCTGGAGCGCGAACCCGGCGACGACCTGAGCCTGTGCCGGCTCCACTACCTCCAGGCCTGCCTGCATCTCGTCGGGGAACGGACCGCCGCGGCGGACACCGCGTTGCGGCTCGCGCTGACCCGTGCCCGCGCCATGGGAGACGGCTACGAGGAGGACCGGCTGCTGTGCGCCATCTGCGAGGTCGCGCAGTGGTCGCCGAGCCCGGTCGGCGCCGGGCTGGCGCTGTGCGAGACCCTCGCGGCCCGGTTCGCCGCCAACCGGGCGCTGCTGGTGCCGGTGCTCGTGACGTGGGCGAACCTGCTCGCGCTGGCAGGCGATCTGGAGGGCGCGCGGCGCAAGCTCGCGACGCTCGTCGAGCACGTCGACGAGATCCACGTCGACCTGGCGGCCGTCGCCGCACTGGGGGTCACCGGCGCGCTGGAGGCGCTGTCCGGCCGGCACGATCGCGCCGAGGTCTGCTACCGCCGCGCGCTGGACATCCTCCGGGCCGGCGAGCACGCCCCCGACACCCAGAACGTCGAGGTCCAGGTCGCCAGGGAGATCTTCGAGCAGGGCCGGCTCGGCGACGCCACCCGGGTCCTTGACCGGGTGATGGCCGGCGGCGACCCCAGCAGCCCGCGGGCCCGGATCGCCGCGACCGCGCTGCGTGGCCGGCTCGCGTCGGTCATGGGACTGCACGAGGCGGCGATCGGCGCCGCGACCGCCGCCCGGTCGTTGAGCGAAGGCACCGACGACCTGTGCCTGGCCGGGGAGACGACGTTCGACCTGGCGGTGGTGCTCCGCGCAGCCGGCCGGGCCGCGGACGCGACGGCCGCGGGATCGGCCGCCCTGCACGACTTCGAGACCAAGGGTGCCGAGGTCCTCGCCGGACGGGTCCGTGAGTGGC
Source organism: Lentzea waywayandensis (assembly GCF_900115955.1). Taxonomy (GTDB): domain Bacteria; phylum Actinomycetota; class Actinomycetes; order Mycobacteriales; family Pseudonocardiaceae; genus Lentzea; species Lentzea waywayandensis. Next base: position 282,465 of record NZ_FOYL01000012.1, on the reverse strand, counting down.
TGTCGACCGGTCCCTCGGAGGTACCTGGTGACTGACCTGCCGCCCTGGCGACGTCCCCCGCGCGACCACTTCCCCGGTGTGCCCGCCTGGGGCATGCCGTCGACGATGGTGCCGCAGGAGCGTGTGGCCTTCAGCCAGATCGGCCCGGTCACCCGCGACTGGGCGTGGGGCGGCGCCGACGGGAGCGGGATCCGGGTCTGCGTGCTCGACAGCGGTGTGGACGCGACGCACCCGCTGGTGGGCGGCATCGACCAGGCCATGGACGTGGTCCGGGACGACGACGACATGGTCGTGGTCCCGGTGGACCCCGTCGACGAGGCGGGCCACGGTACGGCGTGCGCGAGCGTGATCAGGCTGATCGCCCCGCGGGTCTCGCTCACCTCGGTGCGTGTCCTGGGCAACGGCAAGCACGGCACGGGCTCCGCGCTGCTGGCCGGGCTCAGCTGGGCCATCGACGAGGGCTTCGACGTCATCAACATGAGCCTGTCGACCGCCAAGGAGCAGTTCCGCGGCGCCCTGTCGGAGCTCACCGACCGCGCCTACTTCCGGCGATGCGTGATCGTCGCCTCGGCCCACAACATGCCCGTGCGGAGCTATCCCTGGCCGTTCGCGTCGGTGATCTCGGTGGCCAGCCACGACGGCCCCGACCCGATGACCTACTACTACAACCCCGCTCCGCCGGTGGAGTTCTACGCCCGCGGTGTCCGGGTGCGCGTGGCGTGGCCCGGTGGCCGGGAGATCCTCAGCACCGGCAACAGCCTGGCCACCCCGCACATGGCCGCGATCTGCGCGTTGATCCTCAGCAAACACCCCACGCTCACGCCGTTTCAGCTCAGGTCGGTGCTCTACCTGGCCGCCGAGAACGTGGCCGAACCGCAGGGAGGCTCATGATGGTCCTGGTCAACTCGTCCGGCCTGACTCAGCGCCGGCTTCTCCAGGCGATCGTGGAGATGGCCCGCAGCGTCTACGGTGCGGCCGCCGCCTCGGTGTTCCTGCTGAACCAGGAGACCGGGGACCTGGTCTTCGAGGCCGTGGCGGGCGAAGGCGAGGGGTGGCTGCCCGGGACGACCTTCCCGGCCGGCACCGGCATCGCGGGCTGGACCGTGATGTGCGGCCAGTCCCTGCTCGTGGACGACGTGTCCGCCAACCCGCAGTTCGCCCGCGACGCCGCCGAGTCCACGGGCTACCTGCCGCAGAGCATCATGGCGGCGCCGCTGTTCCGGGACGACGGTGAGTGCATCGGCGTGCTCGAAGTCCTGGACCGGGACAGCAGGCCGCGGCGTGACCAGGGCGACCTCGAGTCGCTCGGGCTGCTCGCCACCGGGACCGCGGAGGTCCTGGCGCTGCTGGTCCGGCTCCGGTCGCTGGAGAGCACGCACGACGACCGCGACGGAGCCGACGCCGGGGGCATGCCGGTGCTGCACCGGGTCGCCGACCGCCTCCCGGCGGCCTCCGAGCAGGTCAGAGCCACGGTGACCAGGCTCCTGCAGATGGCGGAGGACCTGCTGGCCGACGACGCGGCGGGTTCAGGCAGACCCGATGCCTGAGGCCGGCGCGACCCAGCCCGGCGAGTTCCGCTTTCCCAGCCAGGTCGTCGACGTCCACCCCCGGGCTGCCCGGGCCACCGCCCCGGCCCGGGCAGCCGGTTCGCGGCGCCGGCCGCAGCCGGCCGTGCTGCTGCTCAGCCGCGCCTGCGACGAGGAACTCGGCGGCGTGCAGGCCCTGCTCGCCACCGCGGGGATCCCGGTGGTCCGGGTCAACGCCGACGAACTCGCCGACGCCGGCCTGGTGATCGACGCCGCGGCCGGGACCGTGCGGACGGACAGCGGATGGTCGACCCCGACGGTGAGCTGGACCAGACACTTCTCCTGCCAGGCGATCGAGGGGACCGGTGATCCGGGCGACGACCTGTTCCTGCGCGAGTCCTGGCACGCGGCGGCGGCCGCGCTGGCCGGTCTCGCGGCCACGGACGTCGCACCCCCGCCGGGTGGCGTGCTCGCACAACTGCGGATCGCGCGGCTGCACCGGGTCTGCGTGCCGCGCACGATCGTGACCACCGACCTGGCCGAGGCGCGCGCCGCCTTCCAGTGCCGGCGGCTGGTGGTCAAGGCGGTCCACCGCCATTTCACCGAGGCCACGCCCGGCTGCCTGACCGGCCGCTTTCCCGCGGTCGTCGAACGGCGTGAACTGCCGGGCGGATCACGCGCAGGACCGCCTGTCATCGTGCAGGAACACGTCGAGCACGACGCCGAGCTGCGGATCTACTATCTCAACGGGCGGATCCACGGATTCGAGATCACCAAGGAGTCACCCGCCGACCCCTGGCTCGCGCCCGGCCGGGTCGGCGTCCGGCTGGTCACGCCGCCCGCCGCGGTCGCCGCCGCCACCCGGCTGCTCGCCACCGCGATGTTGCTGCGCTACGGCGCGTTCGACTTCCTCGTCCGCGACGGCACGCCGATATTCCTCGAAGTGAACCCCGACGGTGACTGGCGCTGGGCGGAGCGCGGTGCCGGGACGAGTGTGGTGACGCTCGGCGTCGCCGCGATGCTCGCCGACCTGCACCGGGAGGCGGCCCCCGCCGAGCATGCCCCGCCCTTCGAACTGCTCACCTTCCTCACAGTTCCGCCAGCGCGCTCATGACGTGCCGTCCGCCGGGTCGGGAACGGGACGGCCGGGTGGGTTCTCCGCGTCGGACAACGGAGCGACGACGGCTCGCCGCAGCGCGATCCGCGCGTACAGCCCGGAGGCGACGATGAGCCCTCCGGACACCAGGAAGATCAGGTCGACCGGCCCGAGCCGCAGGCCGGCCACCGAGACGCTGAAGTCCCGCAGGACCGAGCTGAGCAGCCAGCCCGCCACCAGGGTGGCCAGCATGCCGGCGAGCCTGGTGACCGGGGTGAACACGGCCGTCGTCCGGCCCACGTACTCCCGCGGCGCGGCACCGAGCAGCAACGGCGCCACGGCCGTGTTCACCATGGTCATCGGGATGGCGAGCAGGAACAGCAGGACCAGCCCGGCGGTGAAGTCGGTCTGGCGGGAGTAGACGGCCAGACCGACGCCGAGCAGGACGATGCCGACCCAGGTGACGTTGCGGGCGCCGAACCAGCCCACCATCCGGCCGGTGCACAGCGCCCCGATGACCCCGCCGATGCCGAGGGCCATGCCCATGTAGCCGTACAGGTGGGTCGACGCGTTCAGGTTGTCGGTCACGAAGAACACGTTCAGCGTGTCCAGCGGGGCTATCCCGTACTGGCCGATCACCGCGATGGACAGCAGGATCACCAAGGTCTTGTTGCCGCGGAAGAAGCGCAGGCCCGCCGCGAACTCGGTGAACATGCCGGCGTGTTCCCGTCGCGGCCGGCCGGAGATGGCCTCGGGCGACCTGGACGGCACCGAGCGGATCGCGACGAAGGAGACCACGTACGACAGCGCGTTGAACATCAGCGCCCACTGCACACCGACGGTGAACAGCAGCGGCGCGGCGAGCGGCGGCCCGATGATCGTCACCGTCTGGGCCGTCGCCTGGGCGATTCCCGCCGCCCGCGCCCGGTCGACCTCCCCGCTCACGATGTCCCGGATCAACGTGAACCGGGCCGGCTGGAAGAACTGGCTCGCGACGTTCAGCCCGAAGACGCTCAGGTAGATCAGGACGAGCCAGACCGCGATCGGCAGGTCGGACACCGGGACGAACACCACGACGGTCAGCAGTCCCGCCAGGATGCCGCGGACGACCTCGGTGCCCAGCGCGGTGCGGCGGGCGTCCCACCGGTCGACCAGCACTCCGGCGAGCGGGCCGACCACCAGCACCGCCACGCCGATCGAGACCAGGACACCGCTGACCGCGGCCGGCGCCCACGGCTGCTCCCTGACCAGCACCGTGCCCACCCACAGCATGAGTGTCGTGGTGAAGACCATGTCCCCCAACGAGGACACGGCCTGCCCGGACCAGAGGCGGGCGTACTCGGGGCTGATCAACGCCGAGTTGGTCAGCCGCCGCAGGGAGGACATCCGGGTTACCTGACGGCCAGCGTCATGAGAGCGGTCACCAGCGTCGTGTGGTAGCACCGGCGGAAGAACCGGCCCGGTGGCAGCGACAGCGGCACCCCGCTGGCGGCCGAGCGTCCAGGGATGGCCCCGTCGGCCCGCTGGGCCCGCGCCAGGCACCGGATGCCGGCCCGCCCCGACGGCGTGGCGAGCACGTCGCCGCCGAGGCTCGCGAGCGTGATGAGCAGCTCGCTGGTCAGGTCCCAGAGATCCTCGTCGGCGGACGAGTCGAGCATCGAGCAGACCGCGCGTTCCGCTCGCTCACGGACGTCAGCGGGCAGGCCCATGTCCCGATGTCCGTAGTCGCCGAGGAAGAACGCCGTGTGCGTCAGGGCGTAGGCGGTGCCAGTGGACACCGGCGGCGCTGGCGGAGTGCCGAGCAGGCTCTTCGCCGCCAGATCCCGGTAGGACTCCAGGGTGTGTTCGAGGTTCGCCTTGTCGGCGTAGTAACGGGTTTCGAGCTGCGCGTACGCCGATTTCCCTTGCGGTGACAGGTAACCGTCTTCCGTCAGCCGCGCGAGCACCGCTTCGCGCAGGTCCGAACGCGGCGCCAGCGCGACGTACACGATCCGTTGCGAACCGGCGTGCACGTCCCCGTGCGTGTCCATGAGCTCTACGAACTCCGGGCGCAGGAAGATCGCCCGGAGCAGCGCGGTCGCCTCGTGGAACAGCTCGTCGTCCGGCTTCAGCTTCTCCCACCGGTGGCAGAAGATCGCAAGTTCGAGCGCTGCCTTGACCCTTCTGTTCTCCGGCAACGGCGACGAGGGCGAGAACGGGTCGAAGTACGGCATGTTCCGGCCGAGCCACCTCATGCACCCTTCGGCCAGACCGCTGAGACAGTCTCGTACCCCCGTGAGGGTTTCGGCGTCCGTGGTGCCGGTCATGGTCATCCTTTCCGGAGGGCAGGCGACGCGGCCGCGGCCACACCGGACATCGCCTGCTCCACGACAGCGGCCGCGCGGGCGGCGCTGTCCTCGGCCGCCAGCTCGCGGCCGAGGTCACGAGCACGGGCACGTAGTCCGGGACTCCGCCATGCCCTGCGGAGCACGGCGGCCGGGTCGCGGGAGACCGTGGCCGGGACGCGGACGGCCACACCCGCCCGCAGACAGGCGGCGGCGAGCAGCGCCTGCTCCGCCCCGTTGGGCGACACCGCGAGCGGGAGACCCTGCCGCAGCGCGGCCAGCACCGGCGCCGACGTGGCGCTGGTCAGCACCAGCCCGGCCCGGTCGAGCAGCGGCCCCATCCACGGCTTGTGCACGAGCAGCATGTCGGTACCGGGAGCGGGCCGCGGGTCTCGTGACCGCCCACGCTCGACGACGCCCAGGAACGGCCCTCCGGTGAAGGCCGCGTTCAGCAGCGGCCACAGGTTGAGGCCTTCGAAGTAGCGGCCGAGATGCACGTAGACGATCGGCTTGGCGCTGCGGTCCAGGCGCGCCGAGAGTTCTTCGAGCTCGCCGGGGCCGGCCGCCGGTTCCCAGGCCAGCGGGCCGACGTGATGCACCCGGTCGGGCAGCACCGCGTCCGGGTACTCGAGCGCGGGCGAGCCGCGCAGCAGCAACGCGGTGCCCAGCAACGGGTTGTGCGGCTGCCGACACGGGCGTGGGGGAAGGCCGGCCTGCTCCCGCAGGGCGGTGTGATGCCCGACGGTGTCCAGGGTCCGGACCCGCCGGGTCTCCCCCAGCGGCTCACCCTCCCCGCCGGCCTGGTAGTCCCACAGGTGGATCGACAACCCGACCACCACCACCGGGATGTCCAGCACCTCGGCGGCGACCAGGGCACCGTGGCAGAGCACCGACGTCACGAGCACGTCAGCCCGCACCTGGATGGCCGCGCGCAACGTGGCCCGGTACTGCTCCATCCCCGTGCGGCCCCAGCGTGCGGCCGAGAACCCGGTCCGCTCACCGAACTCTTCCACCGCCGCGAACGACAGCCCGGCCTCGGCCAGGACGGGCGCCACCCTGGCATGACCCAGCGCGGTGACGGCATGGCCGCGGCGGGCCAGTTCACGCCCGGCCGCGATCACCGGATAGAGGAAGCCTCCATCGCTGAGCGGGCAAAGGAGGACGTTCACGTCCCGCCCCGGAGGGCGGGCAGGCCGAGCTGGGCACCGAGGAAGGCGAGGGCCTGACCGTAGAGCTCCGCCCGGCGGGAAGCGGCCCGGCTGCCGTGCCCCACCCCGCGTTCGAGCCAGAACAGCACCGGCCGGTCGCCGGCCGTGGCGTGCTGCAGGGCGGCGCACATCTTGCGCGCGTGCAGGGGATCCACGCGGGTGTCGCCGTCCGCGACGGTGAACAGGACCGCCGGGTACGAGGTTCCCAGGCGGACGTGGTGATAGGGCGAGTAGGACAGCAGCGTGCGCAGCTGGTCCGGATCGCCGGCGCTGCCGTACTCGGGCACCCAGCTCGGGCCCAGCCCCGACAGCTCGAAGCGGGCCATGTCCAGCAGCGGGGACATGCACACCGCCGCGGCGTACTTCTCCGGATGCTGGGTGATCGCCCCGCCGACCAGCAGCCCGCCGTTGGAGATGCCCATGATCCCGAGCCGGCCGGGCTCGGTCCACCCCTCTGCGACCAGGTGCTCGGCGGCCGCTGTGAAGTCGTCGAAGCTGTTCTGCTTGTGCTCGCCGCGGCCCGCCCGGTGCCACTGCTCGCCTTCGTCACCGCCGCCGCGCACGCACGCGGCGGCGAAGATCCCGCCCGCACGGACCCAGGCGAGGGCCTCGGAGGAGAACTTGGCCGACACCGGAGTGCCGAAACCGCCGTAGCCGTAGAGGATGGCCGGGCGCGGGCGGTCCGGGCGGCCCGCCGCGGAGACGACGAACATCCGCACGGTGGTGCCGTCCCGGGACGTGAACGTCTCCTGCTTCGATGTCACTCCGTACTCACCCGCACGGTTGTCACCCCGCGCCCACACGCTGGTCCGGCCGGTCCGCGCGTCGTAGTGCATGACCTGCGGCGGCGTGCCGAAGTCGGTGTAGGCGAACCACGCCTCGTGCCCTCCTTCCGGCCGCACCGAGAGGTCGCCGATCGTGCCCGCCCCGGGCAGCGGCACGGTGCCGACGCGGCGGCCGCCGACCAGGTCGTGGACGGTGATCTCGGCTGTGGAGTGGCTGAGCCAGGCGGCCAGCCCGAGCGGCCGGGCGAGCTCGCTGCCCCTGAGCACCGCGAAGTCGGTCAGCACCACGCCAGGGCGTTCCGCGACCACCTGCCGCCAGGCGTCCGCGGTCGGGTGCGCCGGAGAGCACGCCACGACGCGGCCGTACGGCGCACCCTGATCGGTACGCAGCCACACCACGTCATCCGGTCCGGTGCCGGCCGCCGTGTGCGGCCGGGTGCGGGCCCCGCCACGCTGTACCGGCCGCAGGTCGGGACGGTCCGGCGGGCTGGCGGACAGGTCGGCCAGGTAGACGTCGGTGGCCGGGGCGGTGCCCTCGGTGGCCGTGATGGTCAGCCAGCGCCCGTCCCCGCTGACGGCCACGCTGTAGAACTGGGCCTTGGACCGCCCCTCGCCGAACACCAGGACGTCCGCGTCCGGCGCGGCTCCGACCTTGTGCAGCCAGACCCGGCGGTGATAGCGCGTGTCGCCGTCGCCGACGACCGGTGGCAGGCACCTGATGTAGTAGAGCAGCTCGCCGCCGGGCAGCCAGCCGACCGTCCTGCCGCGGATCCGGTCGACCGGCCCGTCGACGACCAGACCCGTCGCCACGTCGAGCACGAACAGCAGCGAGTCCTCGGTGCCGTCGTGGGAGATCTGGTAGGCGACCCGGTCACCGGCCGGCGACGGTTGCCAGGCCTCCAGCGTGGCGCGGCCGACCGGCTCCAGGGTGTTCGGGTCCAGCAGAATCCGCTCGACCCCGCCGTCCTGGACGAACAGCACGGGAAGTTCCTGCCCCGCCCGCCGCCGGGGGACGAAGACCCGCTCGCCGCGGACCTTCGGCGTCATCACCCGGTCCTGCGCGCTCAGCGCCGCCACCTGCTCGTGCCACCGGTCCGCGTCCGGCCAGCCGGCTCGCTCGGCCTGGAAGAGGGCTTCCTGCGCAGCGAGCCAGCGAAGCGTCCGGGGGTCGGTGGGATCTTCGAGCCAGCGGTACGGATCACGAACGTGCAGGCCGTGCGGCCGTTCAACGGGGTCTTCGGGAGTCGCGTCCGGGTACTGGCGCGGCGGCATGGTTAGAGGCGCCCGGTCTCGGCGAGGTAGTCGAGCAGGGCGGCGTCCACGGCGTCACGGAACGCCCGGACGTCAGGGGCATCAGGACTGGGGTCGTACCGGTCGCCGCACTGGAGCCAGCGGTCGCGGGTCTGCTCGGCGGGCAGGTAACCGGTCGCGGCGGTGCCCACCTCCCAGCCGGGCTTCCCGGCAGTCTCCCAGCAGCTGGACAGGGTTCCGTCGGCGTTCACCACCGCGCCGTAGCGGCCGTCGCCGTAGCCGCACGTGCGGCACTCCTCGGTCGCGCGCGGCCGGGGCACCCGGAAGCCGAGCTCGAGCGCCTGCCGCTGCCACCGGGAGAACGAGGCCGACAGGTTCCGGGTGTGGTCCAGGTCGTTCTCGTATCCGACCCCCATGTCCCTGATCTGGTCGAAGGAGATCGTGCACCGCGACACGTCCAGCTCCCCCGCCAGCCGCGAGAGCAGGCTGTCGATCCCGCCGTGGGTGCGGTGCGAGACGTTGACCCGCAGGACCCACGACATCGGGGTGGCGTCCGAGGCACGGACCATGTTGCGGACGATCGCGTCGAAGGTCCCGCCGTTGGACCGCCGGACCCGGATCTGGTCGTGGTCGGGCCGGTCCCCGTCGAAGGTGACCTGGATGTGCCGCAGCTTGACGTCCCACAGGTCCTTCGCCAGCTCCGGCGTGAGCAGCGTGGTGTTGGAGATCATCCAGGCGCGCACCAGGCCGTAGTCCGCCGCACGGGTGAGCAGTTCCAGGCAGCCGCGCGGGTTGAGCAACGGCTCCCCGCCGAACAGCAGGATGCTGAGCTTCTCCAGCCCGCCCGCGGCCATCTGGCGGCCCGCGAAGTCGAGGATCGAGGTGGTGTCCTGCGACTTCAGCCGCACGTGCCCGATGCGCGGCGGACGGTTGCCGCCGGCCAGGTCCGGGCCAGTGTTCTGGAAGCAGTACCCGCACCCCAGGTTGCAGTCGGTGCTGGTCAGCACGGTCAACGAGTACAAACGGTTCTGCGGGGCGGCGAACAGCCCGGATTCGCGCAGGCTGTGCTCCGCGCGTGGTGTCAGTGTCCCCTCGGGGGACAGTTGCCCGGCTCGGAGACGGGCTATGCCACCCCGGCCGAGGAACCAGTAGTTCTTCTTCCCCGCGAGGATCCGCGCCCCGCTGTGCAACTCGACGTGGTCCAGGCTCACAGAAACTCCGCAGGGTTCGCTGATCCCGATGACGACTTCTCCGGCTGCGGGCGCCCAGGGATCCGGCTGTCCCGATCCGCCCACCGCAGGTATTCGGAGGAGGCGCGTCAGGAGATCCGGATGCCCTGGGCAGTCCGTCGCTACAGGGCTTCAGAGGAGTTGAAGGTGCAACCGGCGTTCAACTCTTCGTCCTCGTCGTCGCTGTGCGCGACAACCTCGATCTCCTCAGGGGTCTGACCCTCGGGTTCTTTGGTCTCGTCTGGCATGGCGTGTGACCTCCAGCGGGTAACGGCGAAGTCCGATGCCTCGCGAGTCACCGTATGAATCCGTGGTTCGGCGACGCCCAACCAGCGGTAGGGATTCGGTAAAACCAGCACCGGAGAGGCCGCGCGTACCTCCTGGTCCGGCGGTCTTTTGGCCTTGGTGTCAGGCCTTGGTTTCGCGAGGAGGTCGATGACACCGCACGACGCATCGGCGCGGCGCCGAACATGGTCACCAGGGCGCATCGACCCGTGCGGTTGGTCAGCCGCTTCCGCTCACGGCCGTCCCGGCATGACGCCGCGCCGACAGACGGACGTCAACCGCTGCGGTCGAAGAGGTCCGCGTTGAGAAGGCCGTGCCGCACCGCCAGTGAGGCGGCCTCCAGACGTGAGTGGACGCCCAGCTTGGTCAGCAGCGACTGGACGTGGGTGCGAACGGTGGTCGCGGAGACGCCCAATCGGCGTGTCATCGCGGCGGTCCCCAGCCCTTCGACCAACATCGTCAGGCATTCGCGCTCGCGCTTGGTCAGGTAGGTGGCGAGCCGGAACGCGTCCGCGGCCGCGGGAGAGCGCTTGGGGCCGGCAGGCGAGGGAAGGTCCACGACCACCTCGCCGAGTGCGACCCGGTGGATGGCGGCCGCCAGCGCCGCGACACCGCAGGACTTGTGCACGTAGCCGGTGGCTCCGGAGTCGAGGGCCCGCACCACCGTGTCGCCGTCTCCGTCCGCTGTCAGCACCACGACCTTCACACCCGTACCGACCACTGCCGCGATGTGGTCGATGGCGTCGCCGTCGGTGAAGTGCCGGTCGACGACGCACACGTCAGGTCGCGTCGCCTGCACGCGCTGGAGCAGCAGGGCCACCGTTCCCGCCACCGCGGACACCTCGAATCCGCGCTGTGTCAGCACGGTCCGCAGTGCGTCGACGAACACGGCGTGGTCGTCCGCGAGCACCAGGTTGATCACGTGTCCCCCTGTAGAACGATCCGGGCACAGGTTCCACGCGGCAGCCGCGCACGCATGTCGAAGCTGCCCCCGCAGGCCTCGACCAACCCGGTGACGATGTTCAGGCCCCGCGAAGCCGAACCCGGCGCGCCGTTCGGGAAACCAGGGCCGTCGTCGGCCACCTCCACGACCACCTGGCCGCTCCTGGACAGCACCGCGCGAACCTCGACACGCCCGGTGGGCCCCGCCGCCCGCACCGCGTTGTCGACGACGTTCTTCAGGATCCGCCACAGCACGGACTCGGTGATCCTCAACGACACGTCGTCGCCGGGGCTCAGCACCACGCAGGTCTCCGCGACCTCGTCGACGAGCGTCACCAGTTGTGCCGCCATCGTGCGCACCGACACGACTCCCGGCGTCGACGAACGTTCGACGACCTGGCTCACGTGGTTGCGGAGCCTGACCATTTCATGATCGATGAGCTCCACCTTCCGAAGAGTCTGCGCGGACAGCTTCGGATCGTCGCGCAGCCCCTCGACGAGGCACGAGAGCGTCGCGAGGTCGTGCCCGAGGTCGTGCAGCAGATCCCGCACGGCACTCGGCATTTGTAACTCCTTTTGTCCCAATAACGCCGTTGCTCGATCAGAGATTCAGTTTGCGCGATGACGAGCCTCAGCGCGAACTGGCACGAAAAATAGAGGCCAACGACCTGCATAAGAACCCAATGCACTCCGGACCCGCGAAAGACGTACGTCTGCTCGTCCACCTACAGGAGTCGCCATCAGCATGTTCGAGCTACGTTGGGTTCAACCGCGCGGAATGTGAGTACTCCTCGATGAAACTGCTGCCGGCTGTCGCGCTCCTCGTCGCCGCGCTCGCCGTCGTGCCCGCCGTCGTGCCCGCCGCGGCGCAGCCCACCAGCCCCGTCGTCGTTTCGATCACGATCGACGACGGCACCGCGGACCAGGTGGCCGGCGCGGACATCCTGGCCAGGTACGGCATGCGTGGCACGTTCTACGTCATCTCCGGCGCGATCGACACGCCCGGATATCTCACCCGCGCGCAGATGGAATCACTGAAAGCGGCCGGGCACGAGATCGGCGGACATACCGTGTCACATCCCGATCTCACGACTATTGCGCTCGACGAAGCGCGCCGGCAGATTTGTACCGACAGGGTCACTCTCAGCGACTGGGGTTTTCCACCGACCTCCTTCGCCTATCCGTACACGGCGTTCAACGCCGATATTCAGCGAGTGGCCCGCGAATGCGGGTACAACAGTGCCCGCACGCTGGGCGACATCCGCTCTCCACAGGACTGTCCGGACTGCGTGCTCACCGAGCAGGTTCCCCCGGCCGACCCCTTCAACGTGCGGACACCGGATCTGATCAACACCAGGTGGACGCTGGACGACCTGAAGTCAGTGGTGGTCGACGCGCCGGGGGGCTGGATCCCGTTCGTGCTGCATCAGATCTGTGACGGCTGTTCGGAGCTCGCTCTCAGTCCGGCGATCCTCGATCAGTTCCTCGCCTGGCTGCGCGACCGGGGCACGCCGGTGCGCACGGTGCAGGAGGTGATGGGTGGTGCGACCAAGCCCGTCGTCCCCGCTCCGCCGGCCGCACGCGACGAACTGGTGAACCCCGGCCTCGAGAACGGCCCCGACAACGCCGATGGCCTCCCCCAGTGCTGGTCGACCGCGGGCTTCGGCAAGAACAAGGTCACCAGGACCCGCACCGACGACGCGCACTCCGGGCGATGGGCGCAGCGGCTCGACGTCATCTCCTACCACGACGGCGACACGAAGATCCTGCCCAGCCAGGATCTCGGCACGTGCGCGCCGAGCGCCACGCCCGGCCGGGCCTACCGGGTCAGCGCGTGGTTCAAGTCCACCGGCTTCACCCAGTTCGCGCTGTACCGCAGGCTGCCGACCGGGGGCTGGGTCTACTGGACGGCCGGCCCGACGATCGGCCCGTCCGATGCCTGGTCGAGAGCGACCTGGATGACACCGGCGCTGCCGAGGGGTTCGACGGGCATGAGCTTCGGCCTCGCCCTGGTCTCGGTCGGCTCGCTCACCACCGACGACTACGGCTGGACGCGCGCGAGTACCGCGCCTCGGGCCAAGGCGTCATGAGAGCGCTGCGCACCGCTCCCCTGTTCGCCGTCCTCCTGATCGCCGCGTGCACTCCGGAACCACCGGCTTCGAGCCCGGACTACCCGTGGCACAACGGGGTCGTGGCCACGACGTTCTGGGTCGGCGAGGTGTTCGACCCCGACGCGAGCGACGGGAGCCAGGTCCTGTCGACCTACGACGCGCGGTGGCAGGAGAACTACGGCGGCTGCGACGGCGTCCTGTCCGGCGGGACGTGCGAGACCGAACCCCGCACCGCCGCCAACGACTACTTCCCCACCGCGATGACGCCGAAGCACAACCCGTTCTACCTCGACCTGCCCTTCGACGACCTCAACGACCCGCTCGCCTTCGCCAGGCGAGCGAAGGTCGTGCCGTGGGCGGACCAGCCGGGATTCCGCGGCAGGGAGACAGATCGGGGCTTCAGCTACCTCAAGAACCGCTGGGTGCAGCTGCGCAAGGACGGCCGGACCTGCTACGGCCAGATCCAGGACGCCGGCCCCGCCCAGTACGACGACGCCGAGTACGTCTTCGGCACCGACGACCGGCGGCCGGTCAACCGGGAGTTCAACGGCGCCGGGATGGACGTGTCGCCCGCGTTGAACGGCTGCCTGGGCTTCACGGACCTCGACGGCGAGTCCGACGAGGTCGACTGGCGGTTCACCGACGACGGCAACGTGCCCGACGGCCCGTGGAAGCGCATCGTCACTACCCAGCCAGTGGTGCGCTGACGTCCTCGATGACCGACGCGATGATGTCGTCCAGCGTGCGCCGGGGACGGAATCCGATCTGCTGAAAGGCACGGGTGCAGTCGGGCACGCGACGCAGCATGTCCTCGTACCCCTCGCCGTACGCTTCGCCGTACGGCACATAGGTGATCTCACTGCTGGAACCGGTGGCGGCGATGATCCGCTTCGCCAGCTCGGTGATCGTCACCTGCTCGGAGCTGCCGAGGTTGAAGACCTGCGCGGTCGCGGTGTCGTCCTCCAGCAACGCGATCAGTGCCGGCACCACGTCCGCGACGTGGCAGAAACACCGGATCTGCTGCCCGGAGCCGTGCACGGTCAACGGTTCCCCGGAGAGCGCCTGGCCGATGAACCGGGGCACGACCATGCCGTAACGCCCGCTCTGCCGCGGCCCGACGGTGTTGAACAGGCGGACGATCACCGCCCTCAGCCCCAGCTCCTTGGCGTAGATGTGCGTGAGCGTCTCGTCGACCGCCTTGGCCTCGGCGTAGGACCAACGGCTGACCAGCGGGGACCCGATGATCCGGTCGTCGTCCTCGGTCAGGCCGACCTTGGTGTTCTTCCCGTACACCTCGCTGGTCGACGCGAGCAACAGCCGGGTGCCGTAGCGATAGGCCGCGTCGACCACGTTCTCCGTGCCGCGGATGTTGGTGCGCAGGCTCAGCAACGTCTTGTCGAGAATCGTGAACAGCCCGACCGCGGCGGCCAGGTGGTAGACCGCGTCCACACCGGAGACACATCGGTCCACAGTGGACGAGTTGGTCACCGATCCGTGGATGATCTCCAGTCCGGTGTGGCCTGCCACCCCGGCGAGGTTCTCGGCACGCCCGGTCGTCATGAGGTCGAGGACGGTGACCTCGTGCCCGTCAGCCAGCAGCCGCTCGGTGAGGTGGGAGCCGATGAACCCGGCGCCCCCGGTGACCAGGATCTTCATGGTGTGGCCTCGCGAATCGGTAGGTGGCGTCGAGCACGACCGGACACTGGTGCGCCCACTGGTAGTCGAAGCCGGGGTGGATCGTGTGGATGACGGCGAGATCCCAGTCCGTGGCGGACGGGTCCGGTTCGCTGTCCATGGCACCGCCGTGCGGCAGCACGATCCTGGAGATCAACGGGTCGTAGAAGGACACGTCGGCGCCCCGCGCGCCCAGCTCCGCGATGATCTCCAGCGCGGACGACTCGCGCAGGTCCTGCACGCCCGGTTTGTAGCTGACGCCGACCACGACGATCCGCGCACCCCGCAAGCCGCACCCGACGGCCGACAAGGTCTCCACCGCGTGATCGACGACCTGACGCGGACGCGCGGCGATCGACCGCATCGCCTGCTCCACGATGGGAGCCGTACGGCGCGATCCTCGCAACTGCCACAACAGGTAGTGCGGATCGCACGGAATGCAGTGCCCGCCGACGCCCGGTCCCGGGTAGGACACCAGGAATCCGTACGGTTTGGTACCCGCGGCGTGCGTCACCTCGATGGGGTCCAGCCCGAAGCCCCGGCTGATCTCGGCGAACTCGTTGGCCAGCGCCAGAGTCACCGCGCGGAACGAGTTCTCGTACAGCTTGGTCAGCTCGCTCGCCTCCGGTGAGCTCACCTGGTGCACGATCGGCGCGACGAGCGTCAGCACGGCACGGGCGCGTTCCGCGCACTCCGGTGTGGCCCCGCCGACGACGCGCGGAGTCCGCTGCTGGAGGTGGTCCGGTCTGCCGGGATCGATCCGTTCCGGGCTGAACGCCACGTAGACGTCCCTGCCCGGCACCAATCCCCTGCGCTGCAACGGTTCCATCAGCAGCTCGCGCGTCGTGCCGACGAAGCTGGTGGAGGTGAGGATCACCACCTGACCCGGCACCGCGTGCTCGACGACCGACGCGCACGCCGCACGCAACGCGGTCAGGTCGGGGGTGAGATAGCGGTCCAGCGGCGTCGGCACGCACACGATCACGGCGCCGGCGTCGCTCAGGAAGGACGCGTCCGGTGTGAGGAGGAAGTCCTCGTCCCCCAACGCCTCGATCAGCCTGAGCCGGTCCTCGTCGAGCAGGTCGGCCGAACCGTCCCTGATCACGGCGAGCCTGCGCTCGCTGATGTCGATGCCGATCGTCCGCACGCCACCCGAGTAGAGCTCGAGCGCGGTCGGAAGTCCGACGTACCCCATGCCCATGATGGCAACTGACTTCACATCCACGATTCGACACTAGGCACCGGTGCCGAACGCCGGATCACGTTGCTGGGTGAGCGGTGCTACGCCATCGGCATGGGCACCCGGCCGCAGACCCGCGGCGCGCGCCATGGACACGGCCTCCAGTCTGCTGTGGACGTCCAGTTTGGTGAAGATGCTGTTCGTGTGCGTGCGCACGGTGTTGGCGGTGACCGAGAGCTGGCACGCGATCTCGTCGCCCCTGCCACCGTTCACCATCGCCTGCAACACCTCGCGCTCACGCGCGCTGAGCGCGTCGAGAGGTCCGCTTCCGTCGCGCACGCGGCGCACGTCCTCGCGCAGCTCGCGCAGCACCGCCCCCAGATGCTCGGACGGGAAGCTGGCCTGGCCGCGGCACACCCCGCGCAACACCTCCATGAGGTGCTCGGGGGAACTCGACTTGTGCACCCAGCCGTCGGCGCCCGCCCGTGCCGCCTCCACCGCGTGGAGGTGGTCGTGGCTCGCCGTCAGCACGACGATCCGGACGGCGGGAGAGGCGTCGCGCAACGTGCACAGCACGTCGGCGATCGCGAGACCGTACTGTTCGATCTCGATCACGATCACGCTGGGGCGCAGCCGGAGCACGGTGTCGGCGAGGTGCTGGTCGTCGGTCGTGCGGCTGCCGACCACCCACAGGTCGGGCGCGGTGGAAAGCGTCGCCGACAATGCCTCGGTCAGCATCTGGTGGTCGTCGACGAGGAGCACCCGCAGCTGGTTCATGGCACCACGGTCCTACCAAAAGGCGTGCTTGTACTCGTACAAACGTAGGAGACCCGGGTTAGGGATCCCGCAGGACGGCTTCGACGATGACGTTGTCCTGGTAGTTGCGGGACGCCTGGTCGAAAGCTCCACCGCAGGTGACGAGGCGCAGCTCGGACACCGGCGTCGGCGAGTACACGAGGTCGGTCGGAAACGCGGTCTTCGGCGTGGAGTAGGTCTTGCGAACGACGAACCGCAGTTCGCTCCCGTCCACGCGCGCGACGATCACCTCGTCCCCCACCTTCAGCTCGTGCAGACGGCCGAACACTCCGGGACCCGCCCGGGAGTCGACGTGCCCGGCGATCATCGCCGGGCCGTGAGCACCCGGCGCCGGTCCGGCGGCGAACCACCCCGCCTGGTCGTACCGTTGCGGCGGCACCAGTTCCCCGGCACCGCCGACGGCCAGGTCGACCAGCGCGCTCCTCACCCCGATCACCGGCACCCGCACCGCGATCGGTCGTGGCACCGCGCCATCGGCCGCCATCGGGGCAGGCGGTTGTGACGAGACCGGTCCCCAGCCGGACGTCAGCGGTGCCACCGGTGGCGAGGCGACGGGTCGCGCCGCGGTCGTGGCCGCATCCGCTGCCAGCACCAGGGCGGGCAGCAGCGCGACCAGCAACCCGCGGATCATGCAATCCTGCGCCGCAGCAGGAAGAGACCGATCACGATGACCCCGGCCAGCACGAACGGCTGCCACGGCACGCCGGCTCCGCCGACACCGGTCTGCTGTCCTCCCACCGGCACGACCTCGGCACCCTTGGCGTCGGTGCGGACCACAGTGGACAGTTGGCCGTTGTGTTCCAGCACGAGGACGCTGTAGACACCGCCGGCCTCCAGTGGCACCGCCAGGTCGACCTGGCTGCCGGACTTCGGCGTCACCTTGAGCCCCGTGGTCCCCGCGGGCACGAGCGCGTACGGCGTCGCGGCGCCGAAGGCCGCGTTGTCGATCAGCGCCGTGTCACCGCGAACGATCTTCAGGTCGCCGGTCAGCGGCGCGGCGTTCACGACACGCATCCTGGCCTGTCCGGCCGGCGGCATCGTGATGTCGTCGTCGAGGACCTTCAACGCGAGCGAGGCGAACTTGCCCAGACCGGCGACGGTGTAGGCCTTGCCGTCGGCCGCGGGCAGCGTGGCGGAGATGACCGGCGGGCTGTTCGGATCAGCGCCCGACGGGCGCATCGCGATCGTGTACGTGCCAGGTTCGACGCGCTTGTACTCGGAGAGAACCCCATACCCCACGCCAGGAATGCGCAAGGTCGCCTCCGGGTGCTCGAACGAGCTCACGGTCACGTCGACCTGCGGCGTGTCCGGCGACAGGTGCGCGAGCCTCAGATAGGTGCCCGTCGCGGCCTGAGCCGGGACCACGAACACCATCGAGGCGAGCACTGCGGTCACCAGTCCGATGGACGCTCTTCTCATGATTCCTCCTGCACTAGCCAGGTGATGACCGCTCCCTGAGGAGTGATCCGAGTGCTCGAAGGCGCGAACGGCGCCTGTTGTGCGTTCAGCCACATCGTCAGCACCTGCCTGGACGCCGGGTAGTCGACGCCGCGACCATCCACAGCGGACAGAACGACCTCACGGCGAGGCATTCCCAGACCCTGTTCCGGCTTGGTCGTCCGGACGTCCGCGACGACGATCTCGTGGTCGGCGCTCAGTCCCGCGAGCAACGTCATCGCGCGCAGATCGACCTGGCCGTCGTGCAGGGCGCGGCGGACGTCGTCGGTGACGAGCAACCGGGGATTCGCCGCGAGCTGGCGGCCCGCGTTCAACCGCACCACCAGGTCCTCGACGGACGGTCTGTCGCGGTACTGCACGGTGTAGCCGCCGAACCTGGCCACCACCGCACCGCTTCCGCTCCCCTGCACCACGTCGAACGTCGCAGGGCCGTCGCGGCGCACGCGATCCGGAGGCAGGCCCGCGCGCAGAAGTTCCGACCACACTCCCGCGGACGCGGTGAGGACCGTGGTCGGCGGAGTGTTCTCGGCGATCCACCCGGCGAGTGCCGCTTCGTCCTGCCACCGGCCGGTGCGCGGCACGAACAGCGTCCCGGCGACCGCGACCAGGACGACGACCACGATCGCGTGAGTCAGCAGCGCAGGGCGGCGCACCGCGTCGAGCAGGCCCGCGAGCAGGGTCACGGACAGCACGACCAGCGCCGGGAGCAGCACGTCACCCGTCTCGCCGAGCCACGCGCTCTGCCCGGCGATCACGAGCACTCCCGCGGCGAGCAGCCGGATCTCCTTGCGCAGCAACGCGGGCACCGCGACCAGGAATGCCGTCGCCAGCAGCACGACCCGCTGCTGGCCGGTCAACGCCTCGGCGACCGCGACGGGCATCCGCCCGGCCAGCACCACCTGCAGCACGACCGCGAGACCGGCGAGCGGCACGGCCAGGTACCACCGCGTCCGCAGCGCGCACACGACCAGCGGCGGGATGATCAGGATCGGCGCGGTCAGCACGGCGGCCAGTGCCGCGACGCCGCCGAGCGTCAGCAGGAAACCGTCCTTGCGCTGCAGTCCCGGCGCCAGCAGCGCGCAGGCGAGCGTCGTCCACGCCATCGCCAGCGCTCCCGTGCCTGCCGAGGCCAGCACCACGACCGACGGACCGCTGAACGCCAGCAGCAACACCGCGATCCCCACCGCGGCCAGGCGCATCCGCAGCCCGAACACCAGCAATGCGACCGCGGACAGCGCCGCGACACCCGTTGCGACCACAGCCAGTTCCCGCGCCGCGAGCAGCACGGAGTCGTACCTCTCCAACGCGCGCGTCAGCGACAGGTAGCCCTGCAGCTGGAGTTCGGTGATTCCCGTGCTGCCGCCCGGAAGATCCCGCAACGAGGCGAACACGGAGTCGATCAACCGCTGTTCGGCACTGGACGCGGGCAGCGTCGGCGACACCAGCCAGACGCGCAACGCCACGGCGAGCGCGGCGACTCCGGCCAGCACCGCCCCGAGTTTCGGCACCGCGGCGCCCCGAGCACCGGGCTGGTCGAGCTTGCGTCGTGCGGGGCTGACCCACCTGCCGGTCGAGTGCTCCAGCCAGGCGCGGGGCAGCGTGCGCAGTGCGGTCACCGCGTCGATCACCCGCATCGGCAGGTAGAACGGGGCGAACAGCAGGTACCGCGCTCGCCGTTCGGCGAGCGCGACTCCCACCGTCAGCACCAGGTCGGGCAGCAGCACACCGAGGAGGAGCGAGCGGGCGTTGACGTACTCGGAGATCACCGCGCTGACGCCCCAGTTCGCCAGTTCCGGGATCACCTCGGGCAACAGCACCAGCACCAGCAGGACCGGCGCCACCACCAGCAGCAGGCTGCTGACCAGCACCTCCAGCACGTACAGGGTGAGCATCGCGGAGAAGAGGTCGAACCGCGGCCGGTGCCTGCGCACGGACTGCCAGAACCCGAGCGCCCACCGCCTCGTCTGCTTGAGGTAGTCGTCGAACGTGTCCGGGTCCTGCGTCGCCGCCTGGGCCGAGAGGGAGAAGCCGACCTTGCCGAGGCGCTGCCGGTACACCTCGAAGGTCATGTTGAAGTCCTCGATCACCAGCCCCGGCTGGTCGATCTTGATCGACGGCAGCGCACGGGTGCGGTACATGCTCGCGAACCCCGGCACGATGAACGTGGCGTTGGTGGGCCTCCAGGTCTGCCCGAACTTCAGCAGCCGCTGGGTGAGCGCGTAGACGCGCGCCCGGTGCGTCACCAGCAGCGCGCCCAGCGTCGTCCGGGGCGGGGTGCTCCAGTCGCTCGTCGCGCATCCGGCGACGGCCACCACCCGGTCGTCGTCGAACAACGGCAGGGAGTGCTCGAAGTAGTCGGCCTCAAGCCGCGTGTCCGCGTCCAGCAACAGCACGGCCCCGTACTTCTCGACCAGCCCGAACCGCCGGATGCCCTCCTCCAGCGCGCCCGCCTTGCCGATGTTCGACGGGGTCTCGATCACGTTGACGCCCTGCAGCCGGGCCAGTTCCACGGTGCGGTCCTTCGACCCGTCCGAGACGACGTGAATGTTGCCGCGCGGCAGCAGTTTCGCCACGGACCCGAGGCTGTCGGTGATGACGAGTTCCTCGTTGTGCGCGGCCATCAGCACGGCCACGTCGTCGACCGTCAGCCGAGTCGGGGGCTGGGTGTCCGCACGGCCACGACTCGTCAGGGCACGCAACAGCCCAATGGTTCCCCACAGCGTGAAGTTGACGCCGAGCACGGCGACGACCAGCAACCACCAGGGAATCACCGGGAAAACGCTAGGCGCGGTCCGGCCCCAGCGGGTCATCAGCAAGGACGAGTCCGCCTACGCAGCGGGCACTACTGCCGCGCTCTGATTCGCCACGTGCTTGGCCGGTCCATCCCTTCATCGTCTCCGGCAACCACACCGCAACACCCAGCAGGTTCAGTCCTGACACGACCTCACGGAACTGATCACCGTGGAACGCCCGCTCGTACCTCGGCCTCGTCAGCCTGTCCAAGGGTCTGTCCGGGACGTTCAGATGCCATGTGTGCTCCTGGCAGACCTCAGGAACGGCTCCCGGACCTACGCGATGGGCAGCAGCGACGGCGAACACCTCGTCGTCAGCAACACGAACGGAGACTGGAACAACCCGGTCGGCACCTTCGTCGCCTGCTCCAGACCGAGCTGGGGTAGGCGCATGCCTGGCGGTCTGTGCACGGCCGCCAGGCATTCCGGCTGCGCGGACCCCGGTTCAGCGGGTCGGCTCGAACCAGTGGTCGATGGTCCAGTCGGACACCCGGTGGCCGAGCCGGTTGCCGTCGGTCATCGCCCGCCGGAAGTGGATGCCGAGCCAGATCCGCGCGTTCATCGTCTCCTGGTCCAGCTCGCGCGCCGTCTGGAAGGTCCTGGTGGTCGACGTGACCGACGAGAAGACCCGCAGGTCCAGCGACCTGTGCCCGAAGAGCTCGCCGAAGGTGTTCGACGCAGCTCCGCTGACGCACGCATGCCCGCTCGTGTAGTCCGGGTACGGCGGATTCTGCACCAGCGGTGTCCAGCCGGGGTCGGTCGTGCGGATGGCGGTGATCGGACGCCAGAAGGCGTAGTCGTACTTGGCCCGCCAGCACGCGATCAGCGCGTCCGCCGTCGCGGTGCCGAGCAACGCGAACGCCCGTGCCCCTTGCAGGACACCAAGTCCACGGCGGACCACCTGATCTCGTAGGGCTTCCTGGTACTGCAGGACGGAGTTCGCGTTCCAGAACAACGCGGTCTCGGTCTGTTCCGGTGTTCGCGACGACCCGTTCAGCGCGCCGAAGGTGGTCACCTCCGCGAGATCGCGGGCGTACGCCTTCGTGTCCAGCCCGTCAGGACCCGGCAACCGCATCTGCTTCGGCGACCGAAGGACCATCGGCCGCACGAATCCCAGCCAGGGGGCCAGCATAGGGGCGAACGCGGTCGGCGTCGGCCGCCACACACCCGGCGCCGGAGTCACGTCCAACGACACGTTCGCGTTGCGGCCGTCGTTCTCCCGCAACGCGATGATGGTCGCGGCGGCGGTCTCACCGACGCGTTTTCCCCGTTCCAGACCAGATCCGGGCGGTAGCTGCGCCAGGGAGGCCGCGTAGTCGGCGGACAGGTTCGCCGCGGAGGCCGGGAAGTAGTGAGTCAGCACTCGATACGCCGCAGTGACCGCGGCTGCCTCCGGCGATGCCCCGCGAGGTGCGCGAGGCTGCCTGGCATAGGGCTCGAACCCGCCCTTGATCGCCACGACGGCGTCGTACACGGCAACGGAGACAAACCCGAAGTACAGGCCCGACACCGGAACCGGGGTGGCGTTCTCGGTGAAGATCGTGCGGGCAGCGATCGTATTCCAGTCGGTGACGACAGCCGGACCGCCCGGCCCGGCATGAGCGGGTGCGGGCGAAAGTCCCACCGCGACAAGCAATCCAACCGCCAGAGCTCTCGATAATCGAGGGAACATGATGCCTCCAGTCTTGGCCCGGACAGCATCCACCCCAACCGGGGAAGCGGCTATTCGCCTGAAGACGCATCACGACCGACCGGATCCTCCGCCATCCCCTCTTCCCGCCGATCTCCTACCGGGCAGGAGCACGCCGCGGCTTGTCACAGAACACGCTCGTGTCCGGTCTCTACTGACAACCGGACAGGAAGGCGGGGCAGCTGTGATCGGAGACGGGCGTGACCTGGAACGCGAGGTGGAGGACGAGCTGAGGCTCGTGGAGGCGAGCAGGCCCGACGAGGAGATGCGCGAGCCGATCGAGGACTGGCGATTCGACCCGACGGACGCCCAACGCTACGAGATCGGGCTGCACACCCTGCTCGACGCCGTGGAGGCCGAGCACGACGACCCAACTGTCCACTGAGGACCAAAGGAGTTCGCGGACGCGACGGCGAAGCCCCCTGCTCTACGAGCTCGGCCCGCCGGTGAACGAGAAGTGGGTGACGGTGCCGGCCGAGGCCGGCACCGTGCGAGTCCGCGTCGCCAGGCAGCAACGCTCAGCTCGCCGGGGCGACGAGTCCTCTGGCATGGATACCGACGGCGCTGGCTTCGAGCAGGTGGGTCAGGTTGCCCGCGAACTCGAGTGCCACGTGTCCCCAGCGCGGCACCTGCTCGTACAGGGCCGCCAGGGTCGGCGTGGGATGCGCGACCTGCCAGAGGTTGGCGGTGAGCGCGAGCGTGATGGTGATGAGGTCCGCGACCTGGGGGCTCGACATCACACTCACCGCCTCCAAGTGGCGCGCCATGTCGTCGTAGGCGGCGAACGCGTTGATCTTGTAGCGACGCGCCCTCTCCATGTCGACGTCACCCTCCAGGCTGAGCGGCACGTGGGTGAGCAGGTCGCAGAAGAGCGGAAGCTCGGCGATCGTCCTGCTGAGAACCCCGGCCGCCTCGGCAGGACTGAACAGATCAGGACCTCCCGGCACCGCCAGGACCAGTTCCCTCCAGCGCGTCCAGCCCCGCTCGGCCAGTTCGAGCAGGAGTTCCTCCTTGCTGGAGAAATAACGGCGCATTCCGGACTGGTCGATCCCGGCGCGTTGGGCGACAGCCGTCACGGTGACGTGCCGAGCACCCCCGAGCTCGCCGGCGAGCACCTCCGCGGCTTTGAGCAGGTCCTCGGTGCGACGCGCCTTGTCCTCCGCCGAACGGGCTCGCTGGTTCACAAGTGTGATCCTAGCCAGCGCCGTCAAATAACGCACCTCGCATGCGTTAAGCGGTGTTGCCGGCCTGGCGATGGTGGGGCTCGTCGTTGTCACACAGAGCGATCTCGGAGACACGAGGATCGGACCCACGCCCCCTTCGTTCCGCAGCCGGGCGTGATCTCGCTCGGATCAGCGGTGCTGCGCCGTCGCCGGCTTGACCGGCAGGAGGATCGCCGACGGGTGTTCGGCGTCGTGGAAGACCTCCATGGTGGTCCTGTGCGGGGTCACAGCGGTCGCGATCGGCTCACCACTGCCGAGATTGCGGGCGAAGCGCGGGAACGCTCCGGCCGAGACCTGCACGCGGATCCGGTGACCGCGGCGGAAGACGTGCGCGGTCGGCGACAGCCGCACGGTGACCTCGGTGATCCCGTCCGGGCGCACCTTGACCAGATCGTCGCAGATGTTGGTCGACTTCCCGTTCGGACTGACGTCGCACAGCCGCACGAACACGTCACAGCTCGGCCGGTCGGCACGCACCCACACTTCCGCGGAGACCTCACCGATGACCTCGACGTCTGTCTCGAGGACTTCGGAAGTGAAGGTCAGCACGTCGTCACGCTTCTCCAGCGGGCGGTTGTCCTTCGGACCGACGCCGTTGGCGTCGAGCTTGGGTCCGCCCAGGCTCGGCGTGGGACTCATCGGGTCGTAGGTGAACGACGACGGCGGCGCCTCTTGGGTCGGAGTGGCCCCGAGAGCCGCGCCGGGGTTGAGGTGCCAGCGTTGCTCCACGTAACCCGCGGGAGGCCACTGGTCGAAGTCACGCCACTGGTCGGCTCCCATCACGAACAACCGGACCGGCGCCCGTTCGGCGGGGGCTTCGCCGCGGGCGAGGGCGGCACCCCAGTCGACGACTTCCGAGATGGAGGCGGCCATGCCTCGCGCGTTGGCGTGCCACCAGGGCCCCACGGTGAGTCTCGGGTTTCGCCCGGCCTCCATGAGCTTCTGGAAGTCCCTGAGCTGGTCGGCGAGAAAGATGTCGTACCAGCCGGTCACCGAACTGACCGGCACGGTGACGTCGCCGACGGTGCCGGAGAGGTCGACGCCCTTCCAGTACGGGTCGTCCTGGTCGTGGTGGAGGCACTCCTGGTAGAAGGTGCTCTCCTCACCGAGGAGGACCTTGTCCCCGTCGACGAGCGGTAGTGCGTTCATCGCCTTGTCGATGTGCTTGCGGTCCAAGCCCAGCATTCCGCGCATCAGCGCGCGAGGACGTTCCTGAGTGCTGGTGTTCCACACCCAGTTCATGAGCGTGTCCAGCTCCATTCGGTCGGGACGGAGCAGCGTCACCGCCAGCCGCGAGGACGCGATGTGGGGCACCATGGCCTTGACCTGGACAGGCGCGTCGGCCCACTGGGTGTAGCCGAAGTAGCTGGACCCCGCCAGCACGACACCACCACCGGCCCACGGCTGGTCGGCGAGCCAGCGCAGCGTGGCCAGGCCGTCCTCGCGCTCGTGGCGCATCGCGAGGAACTCTCCTCCGGAACCGAAGGTTCCGCGGCTGCGAACGACGAGTGCGTGCATGCCGCGCTCGGCCAGTGCGCGTCCGTACATCCAGCCCAGCGGGCCTCCGGATCCGTAGGCGGTGCGCACGAGGACTACGGGCAACTGCTCGACCCGTTCGCCGTCGGGGGCGTTGGCCGGCGCCCAGTGATCGGCCAGCAGCAGCACACCGTCGTCGGCGCGGATCTGCAGGTCCTTCTCGACGGTGACTCCGCGGTCGACGGCGGGCGGGAACTTCAACGCCCGCTGCGCTGCCCAGCCGACGGCGCGCATCGTGCGGTCCATCTTCGGTCGTGTGGTCACGTGCTGCTCCTGCTCGATCAAGTCTTGGGACACAACGGTTCGGAGGGACGTCGCCGAACTCAGACGGCGAGAACGAGGCGACCGGTGGCGGAACGGTCCTCCAGCCGCTGGTGTGCGACGGCGGCCTCGGTGAGAGGCAGGACGTCGAGCTCGGTGTCGGCCTGGCCGGCGGCGACGGTGAGGAGCGCCGCCTCGGCCGCGGACCTGATGGCCTCGGGGTGGCTCGGCAGCCAGGCTCCGGCGTTGAACCCGGCGACCACGACGTTGGTCCGCCAGATCTGGTTGCCGTCGACGCCGTGGCCCCAGTCGCCGGAGGCGTTGCCGACCAGGAGCAGTCGCCCGGAGGGCTTGAGCAGGTTCAGGCTGTGGGTGCGGAGTTCTCCGCCCACGGGGTCGATGGTGACGTCGAACTTCTCACCGTCGAGCGCGTCGGGCAGCTGAGCGGAGTCGACGATGGCGTCGTAGGGCAACCTGCTCGCTGCCGCGGAAGCGGTCTTGTCGCCGCGGACCGTGCCCACCACTCGCGTGGCACCCAACCGCCGGGCGATTCCCGGGAAAGCCGCGGCGAGTGCGCCGAGCGCGCCGTGGACGAGGACGTTCTCGCCCTCGTTGAGCCGGATGGGCCCGGTCAGGGCGACATGTGCCATGACAGCGTTCGGAACGACAGCCACCGCGAGCGCGGGATCGATGCCGTGCCCCTCGGTCGAGACGACTCGCCACTGGTCGGCGACGTAGATCGAGGCGTACCCGCCGGTCGCGTCAGCGGACAGTGCCACGACCTGCTCCCCCACGCGGAAGCCGGTCACGCCCTCGCCGAGGGCGCGGACGGTGCCTGCCACTTCGAGGCCCGGCACGTACGGCACCTCGGGCATCCCCGGGACGCCTTCGTAGAGGCCCTGGCGGAGGTGGACGTCGATCAGGCCGACCGCGGCGTGGGTGACGTCGATCGCGACCTGGCCGGGCCTGGGCGCGGGGTTCGGCAGGTCAGCGACGGTGAACCCCTGCGGTGCGCCGAACCGGGTGAGCTGCATGGCCTTCATGGGTGACCTTCCCTCCGTTAACGCATCTCGCATGCGTTACACGGACCATAGCACCGGTTCACGAGTTAGCGCATCCCGCATGCGTTAACTCGGCGAGCCCGTCGGCGCAGCGGCACACGACGCGACTGGAAGTTGACCGCCGCCCCCCCGAAGCCATACTCACCGCCTACGAGGCAGAGGAAGCTCGTCGAGACTTCGCGCTGCTCCGCGGTGCGAGCAGGAAGGATTTCGATGGGGATCTCACTCAACGCCGCCAACGTTCTTCCCCAGGACGCAGCGGACGCCACACTTGTCGCGAGGGTCTTCGACCCGTCCGCGGGCGGCCCTTCGGTCGTGACGATCCGCGGCGACGAGGTCGTCGACCTGTCGCCGCCGGCATCGACCGTGTCGTCACTACTCGAGCGGCCGGACGCGCTGGAGATCGTCAGGAATCACCCAGGCGGCACGTCGTGGCCGCTCGCGGAGGTTCTGGCCGCGACGACGAACCCGACCGATGCTGTTCCCCGGTTTCTGGCACCGGTCGACCTGCAGGTGCTCAAGGCCGCCGGCGTGACCTTCGTCCGCAGCATGCTCGAGCGGGTCATCGAAGAGCGCGCCGACGGCGATCCCGCGCGGGCCGAGGAAGTCCGGGAGAAGGTGGGCGCGATCGTCCAGGGCCACATCTCCCACCTGAAGCCCGGTTCCGCGGAGGCCGCGGAGGTGAAGAAGGTTCTTCAGGCCGAGGGCCTGTGGTCGCAGTACCTCGAGGTCGGTATCGGCCCGGACCCTGAGATCTTCACCAAGGCCCCGGTGCTCTCGGCGGTGGGGCTGGGAGCCGACATCGGCGTTCTCGCCCGCTCAGCCTGGAACAACCCCGAGCCCGAGCTCGTCCTGGTGGTGGACTCGCGCGGAAACCCGGTCGGCGCGACGCTCGGCAACGACGTCAACCTGCGCGACTTCGAGGGCCGCAGCGCTCTTCTGCTCACCGAGGCGAAGGACAACAACGCTTCCTGCGCTGTCGGACCGTTTCTCCGGCTGTTCGACGACGGGTTCACCCTGGCGGACGCCAAAGCCACCGAGATCGCCTTGGACATCACCGGCCCCGACGGTTTCGAGCTGCACGGCGTGAATCCGGTCTCCGAGATCAGCCGGGAGCTCGAGGACCTCGTGTCCCACGCCTTCGGCGCCCACCACCGCTATCCCGACGGCTTCGTTCTGTTCACCGGCACGATGTTCGCTCCAACCGAGGACCGGGACCGGCCCGGCGAAGGCTTCACCCACAAGGTCGGGGACGTCGTTCGCATCTCCTCGCCCCGGTTGGGCGCGTTGACGAACGTCGTGAACACAGCCGAGGACGCCGAAGACTGGACGTTCGGCATCACCGCGCTGATGGAGAACCTCGCCGCCCGCGGTCTGCTGGGCTCACGCACGTGACCATGGTGGTGACGTCAGGCCGACAGCTGCCGCACGTGCTCGGCCAGGTCGCCCAGCCGCGGATGCCGGTAGACGTCCTTGGTGCTCAAGGGGATCGTGGACGGTGACGTGCGCGTTCGACACGCCGGGCACGCGGCTGAGCGCGTGCCGGCTGGGCACCTGCTCGGCGACGATCCAGGCGCGCCGCGGTTCAAGGCCGCGACCAGCACGCTCTACCGTGAGACCGCGGCGCGGCAACGCCTCGCGCTCGACGGTCGCACCGTGAAGTCGGTCTCGTCGCGAGCGTGTTGATTCGTCAGAAGCCGGGAAACACGCGACGCAGGTCGTCGAGCGTGACGCTGCCCTCGACGGTGACGCCGTTGTCGTAGGGTGCCTTGAGACGGCCGCTGATCAGGCGGACGAGCGCTTCCTGCGCCCCGTTGAACGTCGCGGAAGGTGACTCGAGGTGGTCCACCACGGTGACCGCGTCGTCGATCACCAGACCGGCGCCGGGGATCGCGACGGACACGGGGGCCGCGAGCTCGGCAGGCTTCGCGAGGAAACCCAGCAGGAAGCTCATGGGCCCGGCCAGGAGGTCGACGAGCACCGCGGCCGAGTCGGCGTTCACGCCGGCGTGTGGGTCGAAGGCCACGCGCACGTCCCACGAGTGGTTGGCCACCTCGTTGAGCCGCATGCCCAGGGCGGTCAGCAGCGGGACCGGCTCCGGCAGGAAGCCGAGGTCGACGGTCAGCGACGAGCGCTGCTCGGGCGTGAGTGCCTCGACCATGTCGAGCCAGCGACCGTTGTGCTCCAGAAAACCCTCGGCCTGCGCTCGCGGCACGGACGCGTCCCAGCGGGCCCAGATCGTCTGGTTGTCCTCGGCCGCCACGGTCTCTCCGGCGGCCCTGGCGATCGGCGCACGGCCGATCTCCGCGCCGCTGCCAAGGTGGGACAGAGCCTGAGCGACGGTCCATTCCGCGGCGCCGCTGGTGAAGGCCAGCTGTTCGTCGGTGAAGGTGCGGACGAGACCGGCGAGCACGTCATGCTCGGCACGCAGGGCAGTGATCGTGCGGTCCACGAGTTGACTCATACCATCCCCCAACTCCCGAACCCCCACATGTGTTCCACCGATCAACGCCACACTGACCCGCAGTCGCGAAAGCCGGGCCGCCGGGGCAGCAATCCCCGCTTGCGATGTAGAGGCGTTCGGCAGGAGCACGGTGCTCATGTCCTAGGAGCAAGTCCTGCATCCGTGGTGATAGGCATCAGTGCGCGCGGGCCGGGCTGGTTGGATGACGCTGTGCGCTACAACGAGGTGGAGCAGGCCGGTCACGGCGGACGGCTGGGAGTCAACGGTGAGGCGCGGCTGATCACGCCGGCGCACCCTAGGCGTTGATGATCCAGTACGGCTGATCGGGTTGTGACGGCACACTCGGCCGCAGCCGCATCCTGTTGCCCGGATCCGGGTCGTGCCGCAGCAGTTCGTCGATGTCGTAGAGCACGGCCTCGGCCTCGGCGTAGTAGCTGTGGCCGAGCACCGAGAGGTCGATGTCGGTCACCTCGATCGTGTCGATCTCCGGCACGACCGTGACGGGTGGCGTCAGGCCGGCGCGCGATGCGCCGGCCAGCCATCCCGACATGTCGAGCGCCTTGTCCTTGGCCGACACGTACATCGTGGTGCGGCGGGAGATCGAGGGGTAGACGACCGCGAGCTCCTTGAACAGCTTCGTGCTGATGTCGGGCGCGGCCAGGATGATCTGCCCGAACCGAACACCGGAGTCGCCGGCCGCCATGCCGGTGATGCGGTGCAGCGCGCGCAGAAGTCCGCGGTTGCCCATCGAGTGGGCGATGATGTGGACGGTCGCGCCGTCGAGGCTGGTGGCCAGTCCCTGCAGGAACTGCGCGATCTCGGCCTCGCTCTCCTCGATGCGGTCCCTGTCGTGCAGGTAGTGCTCGGTCTCCCCGCACGACGGCCAGCTGAAGAAGGCCGCCGCGCCGTCGACCCTGAGATCGGCGAACAGCTGGGCGGTCCTGACCGCGGCCTCGTCGAAGCCGGCGTTGTAGCCGTGGAGGTAGAAGAGCAACTGCCTGCCGGGTGTTTCCGTGAGCGCCTTGCGGAGATCTCCGTAGAACTCATCGGAGTCACGGTTGGAGTGCCGACCCGTCACTCTGATCCTGTCGTCGGCGAAGTCCAAGTGCAGCAGGCGAATGAACGGGTTCGTTCCAGTGCTGCCGAACTTGTGCGTCTTCGGGATCATGACGTCGCAATGTCCGAAGTGGACTTTCCCTGACTGGTCGCGCTCGGGCCCGAATTCCGGGCCTTTCTGACCAACGACGGGCTCGCGATTGGTGCCGAACCAGATCCTGCACTGCCGAACCACGGCCTGGTCCGCTCCGCGAGCACTCCGGGTCCGTCGCGTCAGGGGCAGCTGGGACGACAGCGCGAACACCTTGGCGTCCGGGCCGAGCGAGACGACGTCCGCGGTCTCGAACTCGCCGTACCAGATCCGGTCGGCCACCAGGTCGACGGCCTCGACGACCTCTGCGTCCAACACGATCCGCAGATCCACCTCCGGCCAGCCGCCGCCGGCGGTGGACTCGATCGGTTCCTTGGCACGCAGGAACCGCGCCAGCCGATCGAGCACCGTGTGCACGACGACCGCGTCATCGACGCGCCCCACCAGCCCGCGCCGGTCGGGCACGATGTCGTCCGCGCAGCCCCAGTAGGCGCGGATTCCCTTCCGGACCTGCTCGAACTGCAACGAGGCGTGGGGGCCGGGCTCCGCGGCGGCCAGCTCGTCCAGGCGATGGGGAATCAGTTGCACCGCGGAGGCGACCAGCCCCACCCACAGTTCGAGCCGGTCGTCCGGCACGCGGACCGAACCTCGAAGCTCGCGGCGAAGCTCCTCCAGCCGGTCGGCGGTGACCAGCAACGCCACCTCCGCGCGCACCGCGGCGAGGTCCACGAAGGAAGACGTGTTCGTTGTGCTCATGTCGCCACCCGGTTTCCGGATTCGCTCCTGCCGGAGCATCGCCCGCCAATCACCCTCGGTTAGCGACAAACACCCCGCATCACCCGTAAAGACCAGCCAATTTCGCATCCACTGGAATTGTTGGACCATTCGGATGAGATAGATAGCGGAGCGTAACGGCGGCGCGAGCCACGCAGACTGACTTGCTGCACGACGGCAAACCCGGCAGACGCGTCTGGTCAGCTTCGGGAGGAACCATGAGCGACCCCGTTGACCTTTGGGTGGAGCTTTCGACCGACAGCGCGAGGATCCGCACCGAACACGGCTCGCGGCAGGTCGAGTTCACGATCCCGGTCGACCAGGCGGATCTCAGCACGCTCACGAGTCCGTTGGTGTTCAAGCAGACCGCGGGCAACGCGGAGACCGACTTCGCGCGCGACATCGGCATGCGGCTGTTCGGCGCGGTGTTCCTCGGTGCCGCGACCAAGTTGTACGCCTGGGCGATCTGCGCCGCCGAACTCCAGCGGACCGGTGTGCGACTCCGCGTGGTCACCAGGTCGCGCGATCTTCAAGCCCTGCCGTGGGAACTGCTGTACGACCGGGCGATCGCGAAGGACTTCCTCGCGCTGATCCCCGGATACACCGTCCTGCGGCAGACACACTGTGAGACGGCAGGCGAGCCGACGGCCACCACTCGGCCAGGTGTGCTCGTCGTGGGTGACGCCGAGCAACCGGTGTCCTTCCTCCCCGCGGACACGGAGGTCATGAGACAGAACGAGGTTCCGGTCCGCGAGGACCTGACCGAGTTCCCGCACGTGGTGCACCTGCTGCCCGACCAGGCGACGACGTCCACCGCCGACATGTTCCTCGCGCTGTCCGGCCGGCCGCCGCCACGACTGCTGATCCTCGACGGATGCCCCACCGACATCACCGCCGCCGGGTTCGCCGCTCAGGTGCCGACCGTCATCGGGTTCCGCACCAGCAGCGACAGCGCCATCAGAGAGAACTTCATGGCGGCTCTCTACCACTCACTCGCCGCCGGCGACACGGCCGAGGCCGCGGTGGCCTGCGCCCGCGCCGCGGTCGACCTCGCCGAGCCGGGCAGACCGGACTGGTCCTTCTCCGTGCTGTACCAGGGGGAGAGCGCGGCTCCGCCGATCTGTCTGAGCACCCGCGGACGCGGTCCGTCCGACGCCGGCCAGTTCCCCGGCCCCAGCGCCTCCTGGCCGGATGCCGAGCACCGGGAACTCCGCCTCGACATCGCGCGCCGAAACCTGGAGACCCTGCGCCTGCACTGGCCACAGGACACCCGTGCGGGCATGCCCGAGGAGGTCCTCAGGCAGCTGACAACGCTCGCGACCGGTCCCGAGGCGCTCGAGGAAACCCACCCGAACACCTCCGACGCTCCCCCGTCCCGATCGATCGCGAGCCACCTGGCCCACCTCTCGATGCGCGCCGCCGAACGCACGACCCTGACTCTTCAGCTCAGGAACCTCATCGGTCCTCTGCAAAGGGACCGGTTGTTCGCCGTCACGGGCGAAGCGCATCTGCTCGACGCCGCCGAGAAGCGCGCGAAGGAAGTCCAGGACATCATCCGCTCCGCGAGAACCAGTCCGGTCAGCCCGTTGCTCGACCACCTCGCCGCCCTGCTGGACGGTCCCCTGTGGCTCTGCGCCGAGGCGGCGGCGCCCGTCCTGAAGTCCTTGCTGGAGCAGCAGAAAACCCTGCACGCCCAGGCGAGGATCGACGTTCTCAGCTGGACCGCTCGCGTCGCCGAGCTCACGGCGGCACTGGCGGAGGCGAGCAACGAGGGCGCCTCGGTGATCGACGACCGAACGCACGTCGTCGCTCTCGAATCGCTGCTCCTGCAGATCAAGCGCGCACTCGACGCGCATCAGTGCAACCGCGTCTTCGTCACGCTCAACGAGCTGAGCGCCCGTTTCGGCAGGATCGACCAGGCGTACATGGACAAGCACGGCGATCCTCTCCTCGCCGTGCTGCAGAACAAGCTCGAGGACGCCCAACGGCTCAAGCGCCGTTCCGAGCTCATTGTGCTGCGACGGGACAGGAAGGACGACCTCGTCCAGTACACCTCGTTGCTGCGCATCTACGGCGAATCCTCGCCGACAACCTTGCTGCCCGGGACCACTGTGGTGAGCACGCAGGACAGAGCGAGCATCGTGCGCCTCATCGACAAGGTCACCAGCGCGGTGAACGACGGTGCCCGCGGGCGGATCCGCGACGCCGGTGAGCGGCCGCAGCCGTCCACGCCGCCGGCGACGGACGTGGCGGAGCAGCTCCGCACGATCGGAGACCTGTTGTACAGCCTCATGATCCCCGAAAGCACGCAGCGGATGCTCGCCGCCGACACCTCGGGAAGCCTGACGATCACCACCGACGACGTCGAGATCCCGTGGGAGCTGATGCACGACGGCGAGGAGTTCCTGAGCCGGCGCCGTCCGTTCGCCCGCATGCCGGTGAGCCACGGATTTCCGCGCCGCGTGCAGCACCAGCCACGCGACACCGACGGGCAGCTGAAGTTCCTGCTCGTCTACGCGGACCCCGGCAAGAACCTCTCCCACGCGAAGAAGGAGGTCGAGGCGATCGCGAACCACCTCGACACCACCTGGAACGCGGGCAGGTCGAAGCTGATCGGGATCACCACGCTGTTCGGGGACGAGGCCACCGGGTACGCGCTCAACGAGGCGCTGCTGTCCGGCAAGTACCACGTGATCCATTACGCCGGGCACGCGCAGTTCTGTCCCGAAAAGCCGGAGGAGAGCAGGTTGTTGCTCGCCGGCGGGGAACCGTTCACCGCCCACAAGATCCAGCGCATCACCCGCGGGAGCCCGTTCGTGTTCCTCAACGCCTGCGACAGCAGCCGGGTCGCCACCGATGACGACGACGCGAACACGACCTACCTCGGCGAGGAGCACAAAGGGCTCGCGAGCGCCTTCGTCTACGGCGGTGCCAGCGCGTGCGTCGGAGCGTTGTGGCCCCTCTACGACGATCTCGCCGCCCAGTTCGCGCTGGACTTCTACGAGAAGCTGCTCGGCGGCGCGATCGTCGGCGAGGCCGTCCGGCAGACCAGGGAGAAGCTCCTGGCAGCGAACCAGCTCCACATCGCCTGGGCTGCCTACGCGCTCTACGGCAACCCGACGACCCGGCTGCCGGCGTTGCCGGTCTCGGTGCGCGACGGGGCGGGGAGGTGACGTGGTGGACCTCATCGCCGCACTGGCCAGAGACCTCTGGGTCACCGCGGAAGCCGGCACACCGCTGGAGGAGGTCTGCGCCGCGATCGGTGCGGGCGAACCGCGCCGAGCGCTGCGGCTGCTGGAAGACCTCGGCCAGAACGGATCCGGCGACGACGCGGTCGAAGCGTTGCGGTACTGCGCGACCTACCTCGACGCGCAGTGGTGGCCGGGCGGCACCGACTGCGGAGTGCTCCCGCCGCCGAAACCCACGCCGCGGTCCGCGCGGACCCTGTTGAGCGCCGTCGCCGAGGAGATCGTGCCCGTGTCCCTGGTGCTCCGGACGCTGGCCACCGGTGCGCGCCGCGCCGGTGAGGACCAGGGCGCCCAGATGCTCGGCACCGTGCTGCTTCCGACGATCACCGAGTGGCAAGCTCTCGCCGAGCAGGCCGGTGACGGCACGGCAGCGGCTTACGTCGAGCTCCTGCGTGCGGACGTCGAGCGCCGTGCGGGCCGTCATGAACGCACAGCTGCGCTCCTGGAGATGGTCCACTCCCGCGCTGCGGACATGGACGCGCTCAGCGTCGGACTGGTCCACCTGGCGGCCGGCGACGCGGCTCTGACGCCGTTGCAGTCACCGGAGACGCTGGGTTTCGACCTCGCGGCCCGGGGTGACGCGGCCGTGCTCGGTGATGCGCGAGCAAGGGCTCAAGTCCTGGACCACTACCGGAACGCGCGGGCCGCGTTCGTGGCCGCGCGCTCACCTCGCGGTGTCGCCTCGACCGACCTCCGCCTGGCCTGGCTGCACCGCCTCGACGGCCGCCCCGACGCGGCTCGGGAGACGCTCGAGGCAGCGGCTGAAGGTTTTCGCGCGGCGGCTGACGGTGCGGGCCACGTGCTGGCACTCACCCATCTCGCGGTGGCAGGCCTCTCGGACGAACGGCCTTCCCCGGACCAACCGGACCTGGTCGCCCACGCCACCGCCTGGGTGACCGGCGGCGGAAGCCGAAGCTTCGCGCTGGGGTGTGCCGGGATCGTCCACTGCGCCGCGAACGCGTTCCACGACGCCGGCGACGTCGAGGCATCGCTGGCGGCCTACGAGCTGTCGCGACGGCTCGTGCGCGCGCTCGGCGACCCCGATGCCGAGCTGACGGTGATCAGCGACCTCGGCGAGTTGTACGCACGGCTGAACAGCAGAGGCGCCACCATCGCGACGATCGAGGAGACGCTCGTCGAACGGATGGCTCCTCACGACGGACTCTCGGGAACGGGACAGCTCGATCCCGTGACCTGGCTGGGCGTCGTTCACCTGCTGGCCTGGCTGGGCGACCAGCTCATCAGGGAGCGGGACCCCGACAGCCTGGCGGGACTGCACGACCGCGCCGCCCTGCTGTTCGCCAGGGCGCCCGGCGGGCCCAGGCCGCTGCACGCCCCCGTCCAGGATCCGTTGTCACGCATCGAACAGGCGAAGCGCGACCTCACGGTGCTGAGGGAGGCACGAGGCGGTCCTCACGCGGGAGGACAGGACTGGGCCGCGATGGAGCAGGCGAACGTGGACATCGCCGCCCGCTGCCTGGCCGACGTCGTGGCGATGGCCGATGTCATGACCCACCAGACCAGTGCGCTCGCCGCCGCACAACGAGGCGACACCGCGAAGGCCGAGTCCGAGTTCGCCGCGGCGCTGGCCGCGACCGACTCGGCCGGGCACAGCCTGGCGCTCGCGGTGCTGGCGGGGTGGGGCCGCAGGGACGAGCTGCTCACCCGGACCAGGGCGTACTTCGACGGATCTCCCGAGATCGACCCGGAGCAGGCCGCCACGCTGTGGCTCAACGCCAGGGCGTTCGGCAACGCGAAGAGCGCACTCGGTGCGGAATGGACACTTCCCTCCACAATGGACTCTCCGGTCTGGAGGCAGGACTGGGAAGGCCACGTTCTGCGCGCTCGCATCGCGCTCGGGCTCGGGCGTTCCACCGAGGCGGCCTCGTTCGCCGCTGACGGCGCGGTCAGGTTCGAACGCTGGTTCTCGGCGCTCACCAGCGACGCGTTCCGGGTCGCCGTGCTGGACGACGCCATGATCCGGCGTCTCTACCAGGCCGCCGCCGCGGCGTCCATCGCGCGAGGAGAGCACTCGGCCGGGTTCGCCGCGGCGGACCGCACGCGGTCGTTCTCGCTCGGCGCCCTGGTCGCGGACGCCGCCTGGGCGGCAGGTGCCCCGGCGGCCGCACCCGGCTTCCGGGCCTGGCGGCAGGCACAGGCGGAGTGGATCGGCTTCTACGACCGGCGACGAGCGGCGTGGCGTCAGCGCGACCCCGCTGTGCACAGCCGGACCGCCGACGAGCTGGCAGCGGCGCAGGACCGGCTGGACTCGGCCGGCGCCGACCTGGAGCGGCGCGCTCCCGGTGCCACCCGGCGCAGGTCCGTCTCGCTTCCGCCGGCGACCGCCGAGTCCGTCGCCCACCACCTCGCCCCCGGCACCCTGCTGGTCGAGTACCTGTTCGGCGACGACGAACTGCTGGTGTGGGCGCTCACCGCGACGACCTGCACGGGGTGGCGGCGCGACGTCGACTCGCTGGCGCTGACCGGCGCCATGCACCGCCTGCACGCCGCCTGGCAGGGCGACCGGCGCGTGTCCACCGACGAGGAACTCGTGGCGGACACGCTCCTCGGCCCGGTCCGTCACCTGCTCGACCACCACGACCGGATCGTCGTGGTGCCGTTCGGAACGATGAACCTGCTGCCGTTCCACGCGCTTCCCCATCGCGGCCGGCCGCTCGGGCACGACCGCGCCGTGTCGCACCTGCCGTCCGCCGCGCTCGTCCCGCAGCTGTCGGGACGCCCCGCGCCCCGCCTCAGCGGCGCGACGGTCGTCGGTGATCCGGCGACCCATCCCTCGCGCGGCCTGCACCGGCTGCCCGGTGCCCGGGTCGAGGCTCTTGCCGTGGCACGCCTGCTGCAGGCCGACGCCGTCGTCGGTGACCGTGCCGACGAGGCGGGCGTCCGGTCCGCGTTCGCGGCCCGTCACCCGATCCTGCACATGGCGACCCACGGCCTGCTCGACGACGAGGCGCCGAACCTGAGCGCGCTCGTCCTCGCCGGCCGTGACCAGATCACCCTCGCCGAACTGCTCGGGGTCGGGCTCGACATCGACCTCGCGGTGCTGTCGGCCTGCGACACGGGCCGGGGTTCCATCACGATGGGCGGCGACGTGGTCGGCCTCGCCCGCGGCCTGCTCGCCGCCGGAGCGCGCCACTCCGTCGTGGCGCTGTGGCCGGTCGACGACCAGGCCGGCTGTCTGACCATGGTCGCCTTCGCCGAGGAGATCGCCCGCGGCACCCCCGTCGCACGAGCACTTTCGGCCGCGCAGCAACGCGTCCGGCTGGCCGGAGAGGCCGACCGGCGCGACTGGTACGCGCAGCTGGCCGAGCAGGCCGGCGCACCCGTGAACACCGGCGGCCGCCGCACCACCCGTGACGTCGAACCGCTCGCGGCGAACCCGGACAGGTCCGCCGGCCACCCGTCGTGGTGGGCCCCGTTCGTCCACATAGGAATCTGATCCTCCGGAGGTCCCGCCATGAAACGAGCACTGCTGATCGGAAGCCAGATCCAGGGGCTCACCGGCGTGCACGGCGACATCGAGCTGATGGACGACGCGCTCTCGAAGCTCGGCTTCGACACCATTCCCAGCATCGAGAAGAACGCGACCACGGACGCGATATTCGACCGGTACCGGACACTGATCCAGGACAGCGGCCCCGACGACACCGTTGTCGTGTACTACTCCGGTCACGGTGGCAGGATGCGCAACCCGCTGGCCGACCAGGACCCCACGCTGCCCACCTGGTTGCAGTACATCGTGCCCACCGACGCCGACGACCGGTCCAACGGCCGCGCACGGTGCGTGCTGGCCGAGGAGCTCAGCGAGTTGCAACACCAGCTGACTGAGAAGACGACCAACGTGACGGTGATCCTCGACTGCTGCCACTCCGCCAGGATGTCCCGCCGCCGCGGCGCGCTGCCCAAGGCGACACAGCTCGCGTTTCCCGAGGAAGACCTGGTCTCGCGCTGGACAGAGGTCCGCGCCCGGCACCACCGGACGGGCGACGGGAACCTGCACGCCGTCCGCGTTGTCGCGTGCTCCCCCGACCAGAGCGCGTACGAGGACTACATCCCGGCGCTCGGCGCGCAGCACGGAATGCTCACCGGCGCACTCGTGCCGCTGCTGACCGACGCCGGCGGCACCATCACGTGGCTGGACGCCCTGGAGCTGATGCGGAACGCCGTCACCACCGAGCAGCGGCCGGACGTCGAGGGCCCCGCCGAGCGGCTCCTGTTCTCCCTCCGGACCCGCGACGCCGTGGGGGTCCTCCCGGTGCGGGTCGAGAACGGGAGAACGGTGCTGCCGGACGCGGCGATCTTCGGGGTCGCGCGCGGCGACCGGTACGACCTGCGCGCACCGGGCGCCGACATCCTGGTTCACGACGCGATCGTCGACGATTTCGTGGACGGCGACGCGGTTCTCCGGCACGACGGGCCTGCACACCTGCCCGCCGGAACGTCCGCGTGGCCGGTCGAGGTCGCGCTCACCCGCCGCCCCGTCGCCGTGGTCCCGCCCGGCGCCCCGCGCCGTGATGAGCTCGCTGCCGAGCTCAGCGACACAGCGGGCGTGGTTCCCGTGGAGGCAGGGGCGGAGGCGTTCGCGACCGCACGCGTGGAAGGCGACCACGTGTTTCTGCTGGACGGCGGCGGCGAACCGCTGAACGCCCAGCCGATGTCCCACACCGAAGCGGTCGAGGCGGTGCGCAAACTGGCGATCGCCGAACACGTCCGCACCCTGCCGAGCGGTGCCGGCGACGCGTCGCTGCCTCGGGACGTGACCGTGTCCTACGTCCGGGTGCTGCCCAACGGCGACAAGACCGAGATCTCGTCCGGCGATCATCTGCACGTCGGCGACAGACTGTTCATGCGCATCTCCAACTCGTCGAACGGGCAGCGGTACGCCTGCGTGTTCGACATCGGCCTGGCAGGCGCCGTGACCCCGCTGACCACTTCGCAACCCAGCGGCGTCACGCTCGCCGAGAACGAGACGTACGAACTGGGCCACGACTGGCGCGGCGGGATTCCCCTCGTCTGGCCGGAAACCCTGCCCAAGGGCGCCCCACGACTCGAAAGCTTCGTCACCGTCATCGCGGACCTCCAGGTGGACCGGCTGGGGAGGCTCGGACAGCGCGGGCTGACCCGCGGCCACGACCAGAACGCGCTGGAGCACCTCGTGACCGATCTGGCGGTCGGCACGAGGGACGTACCTCGCCTGGGCTCAGTCGGCGGAGTCCGCTGGCGCGTGGAGCGGTTCGACTTCCTCCTGCACCCCACGGCGAGGCCGACCGCCGACGAACCGGGGTTCGAGATCGACGAACGCCCGGATCCGTCGCTCCGCTCACTCACCCCGCGCGGCACCACACCGCCCACGCACGTGTCGGTCCGGCTCAAGGAACTCACCGTCCACAACAACCTCGCGTTCCTGAAGTCCCGCGTGCGGGTCGACGCGGTGGTCATCACAGCCGCTCAGACCGGCGACCCCTACCGGGCCAGCACCATGCGCTTCGACCGGATCGGCGACGGACACCGGTTGCCGTTCGACGACGTGCTGATCTACGACGGGCCGGTCGCGCGGTTCCTGGACATCGCCATCTGGGTCGCGAAGGACGACACGCGCGAAGCCGACCTCGCCGACCTGCTCGTGCAGCAGACCGCCGACAAGGACGTGGCGGCGGCGATCGTCACACTGGCGGCACTCGCCGTGGCGGCCCCCGCGGCCGCAGCGGTCGCGGGAGGCGCAGCGGCGGTGGCCGTGCTCGTCCGCACCGCCGCGAAGGTGCTCACCGCCTTGCAGGGCAAGAGCATCGGCGTGTACCGCACGACCCTGCTCCCCCACCAGGCCTTCGGGGCCGTCGACGGTGTCGGTCGGCATCCGGCGCAGGGGCTCATCAAGGCGCAGGACATGTCGTTCGCCTTCGAGGTGATCGCGGCTCCGACCGCGTGAGACGAGCCCGCCGGCCTCACGCGGGTGGGCGATGCCTGGCACGAGTTCCGTCGAGAGGTGTTCGGAGATCCGTACCTGGTGTGGCACGAAGGCGCCGACGTCGACGCGCACGATCACGTCGCTGGGGCGCTCCCGCCCGCCTCCGCCGTGCGCCGTCAGACGCGGCCATGTAAGCGACGGATACCACCTTTCGCCGCACGGCTGACTTCGTCGCGTTGCCGACGAGCCGGTATGACGCCCACCCCCGGTGATTACGGCCCTGTTTAGAACCTTGTCGCGTTTCGAGAGCAGGTTTTCACTCGAACAGGTGACGAATTCGCGGCCAGATAGAAACCACCCATGACCACTCTCGCGTCCACTTTGAACTTCTTGTTGATGCATTCGAGTCACGCATGTAACCATTCGCGTCCGAACAGCGAGAGACGTACGTATGTCCAGCGCAGACAGGACGCCGATGCGCGATGTGACCTGCGCACGACAAAGCCCGCGGCCGATTGGAGCATTCCCTCCGACCTCGAAATCAGCGACGTGCCGCCGGCGCCGGCAAGTGGTCGGCCGCATCGAGTGTCGCGGAATTCATCGGCGGCAGTGATCCGACAACCGAATTCCGCGAATGCGTTGTCGCGGCGGCGACCGGGTGCGCCGTCTTGAAGATCCACAGGTCGCCAGGGACCTCGAACACGAAAGGCGTCAGCGGGTGTCGCAAACCAGTCGCAAGATCAGTGCAGTGCTGGAGCGAAGACAGGTCCAACTGCCGTTGGTGGACCACGAGATCGCCAGGTGGAACAAGATCGCCGAGCTGCTCGCCCGGTTGCGCCCGTTCGGTGTGGACGATCACGTGCTGGAGCGGGCGGGCCTGCTCGACGCCGATCTCTCCGACCTCGCCGGGCTCGCGGCCGAGTCGATCCTCCTGCTGGGGCGGGTGCGATCGCGCGTGTCGCGGCGCACGGTGAACATCGGGGTCAGCGGCCAGGCACGCAACGGCAAGAGCACTTTGCTGCGGTCCCTGTCCGGCCTCGACGACGATCAGGTTCCGACCGGCAAGGGCCGGCCGGTGACCGCGGTCCGCAGCCGGATCTTCCACTCTACCGAGCACCACAACGCCCGCCTGACGACGCACACCGAGTCGTCGTTCCTGGACGAGGTGCTCTACCCCTACTACGCCGAGTTCGGCGTAGTAGCCGCGCCGTCGAACCTCGGCGAGTTCACCGCGATGCCGGACGTGCTGTCCGACACCGCACTCGCGGATCGCCTGGCCGCGGATCCCCGGACCGGCCCGCTGCTGGCGCGGCTGCGCGAGATCCACGCCAGCGCCCACACCTGGCGCCGGTTCTTGACCGGCGCGGCCGTCGACGTTCCGCTGGACGAACTGCGCACGTGGATCGCCTACCCCGCCGAGGAGTCCGCCGACCCCGACCGCCGCTACCTCGCGGTGCGGGAGGCGGTCATCCACTGCCCGTTCCCCAGAACCGACGCCGTGGCCATCGGCCTCATCGACCTGCCCGGCCTCGGTGAGCTGACGCCGCGAGCCGAGGAACGGCACATCGCCGGGCTGCACAACGACGTCGACCTGGTGCTGATGGTGAAGTGGCCGACTGACACCAACGCGCTGTGGACCACCGCGGACGCGATGGCGATGGACCTGGCGAACAAGGCGCGGGGTGCCGCCGCGATGCGCGACTTCGCGATGATCCAGGTGAACACCGGCCAGTGCGATCCGGCGAACGTGGCAGCGCTCCGGGCCGACCTGTCCGAACGGGTCAACAACCGCACCGACGACGCGTACTTCCGGGTGCTGGAGGCGGACGTCGCCGTTCCCGAGATCGTTCGCGAAGCCGTGCTCGACACCGTGCTCGACCACCTGGCCGACGCGTTGCCGAGGATGGACGCCGCGGTCATCGGCGACGCGATGGAACGCTGCGCGCGCAATCGGGACACCATCGTCGGCCGGGTGCGTGAAGCACTGCGCGCGATGCGCAAGGTGGTCACGCCCACGTCCAGCGAGACGCTGGTCGCGCTCGCGCGGTCGGTGCAGGCCGAGCTGGCGCAGTCCCTGCAGGGGTGGATCGCCGACCTGGAGGACCAGGTCTCCCGCGACGACGTGAGCGACAGCTTCCTGTCCCGCGCGCAGGAGGTGCGGGCCGACATCCGGGCGTGGATCGACGGTGGTTTCGGAGACGGCCCCGAACGCTGGCAGGAGCTGGCCGTCGAGGACTTCAGCCGCAAGAAGGCGTCCCGCCCGTTCGCCGCCGCGGCGTTGAACGGCGTCCGGGTCGAGCTGGCGCGCAGGCTGGCGGCCGTGGACGACGTGCTGCTGGCCAGGCGAGCCGAGTTCTGGGCAGGCCTCGTGGGCGGGCTCGGCCGGCTCGGGGTGCTGTGCGCGGACGAGCACGACCCGCACACCGCGCTGACCCGATTGGTCGACGTCCTGCGGGAGCTCCCCGAGCCGTGTCCGGCCACCGTGGAGGCGTTCGAGTTCGTCCTCGACGTGCGCCTCGACTTCCGGACCCTGGTCCTTCCCGACGTGCGCGACGCCCTCCAACTGCTCTACCCCGAACCACCGGGCGAGGACGGCGTGCACATGGCGTCCCTGCTCGGCGTCACGCACGACGCCAGAGGCGCGGCCCTTCTCTACCAACGGGTCACGCAGCTGGCCAGGCAGGGCGTGCACGACAGCGGACGGGTGATGACCACGATCCCCGAGCGCGCGGCCAAGGTGCTGCTGGCCTTCGCCGAGCAGTTCGAGGACACGCTGATCCGGGGCAAGGAGGCCGAGAACGAGCTGGCGCGGGTGGTCGACGCGTTCCGGGACCAGATGTGGCCTGTCGAGGGCAAGGCCGACGCCGCCGTCGGCATCGGGCTGCAGCGGTTGCGCGGTGTTCTCGCGGACCTGCACGCCACCCTCTCCGACGAGTGGAAGGCGGCGGCGTGACCCAACCCTTCAAGGTCGCCATGGTCGGTCCCACCGCGGTGGGGAAGACGACCCTCCTGTCGGCGATCCTCGACCAGACCCAGACCCTGCTGAACGGCACCCCGATCGAGGTGGCCGCCGCCGAGGAGACCGAGCGCAAGCTCGCCACCAACCGCAAGGAGCTTGCCAAGGCGCTGGCTGCGGAGGAGTTCGAGGTGGCCGCGCTGCGCAGCACCCAGCAGGTGACGAACTACGACGTGCGGCTCCGGTCGATCGACGTGCCCTCGCTGTCGGTCCCGTTCGCGATCCTCGACTTCCCCGGTGGCTGGCTCGACCCTGACGCGCGGGCCGGCTCTCCTCAGGCGGGCGCCCAATGGGCCCGGTGCATGGACCACATCCAGCAGAGCATGATGCTGGTGGTGCCGATCGACGCGGCCGTGCTGATGGAGACCTCGACCGGCAAGGAACGCGCGGCCAGGGTGGTGCGACTGGGCCTGCCGGAGGTCGTGGAGGTCGTGCGGAAGTGGGCACGGCTGCGCAACCAGGTCCCGGACGAGCCCGCCATCCTCGTACTCGCACCGCTCAAGTGCGAGAAGTACTTCTCCGACAACGGCCGCGACACCGGCTTCACCGGTCATGAGCTGGCCACCGAGGTCCGCGCGGTGTACGAGGACGTGCTCAACGCGGCTCGCGACCAGGCCTCCCTGCGTCCCATCAGGATCGTGTACGCCCCGATCGACACCTACGGGTGCGTCGAGCTGATGGAGGCGTGCTGGGAACCCGGCCCGGACGGCGACCTCAAGCTCACCACCCGCTACCGGTTCCGCGGCGCGCCTCCGAAGATCTCGATCCGCGCCGCGTCGACCGTGACCCAGGAGCTGTGCCAGGCGATCGTCACCGCGCGGAGGGCCGAGGAGGAGCTGGACCGCGCGGGCACCTTGCGGAGGGTCGACGCGCTGACCGGGCGGCGGGACCAGAAGAAGGGCTTCTTCGGGGCGTTGCGCTACTTCGTCAGCGGTGAGGCGTCCAAGGTGGCCGCCGGCATCGAGTCCGGCACGTCCCGGCTGGCGGTGATCGAACAGCGGCATCGGCAACTGGCCGCCGCACTGGAGGCGCTGGCCGCGCACCAGCAAGACGACAGAGTGGAGATCTGGTGAACCGGACGCAGGTCACGGCCGTGATCACGCGCGGCCTGACCAAGGACTACGGATACCTGGGTGTGCCCGGCGACGAGTGGTGGGCCGAGGCGGCGGGCTTCGTCGACATGGACGAGCCCGCTGTCATCGCGTTGCGGGACGACAACGGGCTGCGGGTGCTGGTGAGCGGTATCCCGTCAGCCCGCAGGGACACCTCCCACCGTCTGATCCGGGTCACCCTGGTCCTGGCGGGCGACGACAGGCCCGACGTGCTCCGCGCACTGGTGCGCGCCGTGCTCGACGACGGCGACCGCGACAACGCGGGCGTCCAGCTCGACGCCGTGCTCACCGGGCCCGTGGTCGAAGAGCTCCTCGGTGACCGCACCCGCCCGATCGGCGAACTGGGTGACGCCGTCCTCGACGCCCTCGAACCGCTGTCGAGCGCGGAAACGGGCGCCGGTCCTCGGCAAGACCGGCCAGGCTCGTGGGTGGGGGCCGTGCACGACGAGGAGTCGACCGCCCGGTTCCTCGGCAGGTTCGACGCCCTGCTCGCCGGGAAGGCAGACGGCCACGCCCTGGCGACGCACCAGGTGGTCAGCACGGAGGGGGCCGCGCGGGCGGAAGCGGCTCTCGGCGCCGGCACCGCCGTCCTGACTCTCAGCGAGCAGTCGACGGTGACGGGCGTGACGCGCCTGGGAAAAGCCGGGAGGCCGGACCCCCGTCCGGCCACGAAGCCCCCGACGTCGAAGGTGGTCGCGGTGGTCGCGATCCTGGTGCTGGTGGTGGCCTTGGTGCTCTGGCTCCGCTGACCCTGCGAGCCCGGCTGGAGTTCGAGGCGGAG
Source organism: Lentzea waywayandensis (assembly GCF_900115955.1). Lineage (GTDB taxonomy): Bacteria > Actinomycetota > Actinomycetes > Mycobacteriales > Pseudonocardiaceae > Lentzea > Lentzea waywayandensis. The sequence goes on along the minus strand of NZ_FOYL01000012.1, from coordinate 237,552 downwards.
CTGTGGCACCGCCCCCCTTCGGTGCGGGGCGAGTGGCCGGACGGCACCAGCTTCACCGGCCGGTTCCTGACCGCCGAACGACTCACCGACGGCAGTGCGCGGGCCGAACTGCACCTGTGGCTCACCCGGACGACGATTCCGCAGCCCCTGCCCGGCAACGGGCAGTTCCCCGGCATCCGGGTGACCGCGGTCGTCCCGCCGCCGCTCGCCGACCGGGTGCTGGCCGCGGCCGACGGACTGACCTGGCCCGACGACGCACCGGCCACCCTCGTGCCGATCATCACGCTCTCGATCGACCTCGACGACGTCGCGGGTGCCCTGTACGGCGCCACCCGCGGCGCGTTCGAGCTCGTACAGGCGACCTGCGACCAGATCACCCGCACCGTCAGGGCGGTGGTCGACGGCGAGTCCCCCGGCGCGATCGCGTCACCGCTGCGCGCCAAGGGATCGCGGACTGCCGGAGACGTGGCCGGATGGGGCCTGGAGACGTGACCGGGCACGCCGCAGCACGACAAGCTCCGCGTCCCTCACGGCCTCACCGCGCAGTAGCACCGAAGCGGCGGACAACAACTTCCAAGTCGGCTTGTACAACGGTCATCGAGGGGGGACGCACAGGTTCATCCCGTTAGGACGACAGCTGGGTCGGACGTGGCGAAGAGGCTGTCGAACACCCGGACGCGGTCGAAGGACAGGGCGTGCTCGCGTGCTCGGTCCGCCATGAGTTGCCGTTCCTCGGCTGACATGTCGAGCACCACCCGGTCGATCGCGGCGGCGATGTGGCTGGTGTTCCCTGCCTCGACGAGGATGGCCGTCCCGCCCACGGCTTCGCCGACGCCTCCGGTGGTCGTCGTGATCACCGGCCCGCCGCCTGCGAGCATCTTCTCGGTCAGCGCGATGCCGAAGGTCTCGACGAAGTCCGGTTCGGGCTTGGTCGGCAGCGCGTACACGGCGCAGCCGTTCATCAGCAGCGGCTTTTCCTCGTCCTCCACGTCGGTGAGGAAGAGGATCCGGTCGTCGTGCCGGGTGATCGCCTGGAGGTGCTCCAGTTCGGGGCCCTTGCCGGCGACCACGAGCTTCACCCGTGACCGCGCCTGGCACTGGGCGAACGCGTCCACCAGGTCGTAGATGCCTTTGGCCCGTGTCACCCGGGACAGGAACAACACGTACCCGTCGCGTTCCAGGCCGCGTCGCTTCAGGGCGATGTCCACCAGCGCCGGATCGAGGTCGAGGTACGCCGAGGTGTCGATCGGCGGGTAGCTGACCGATATCCGGCGCACGCACTGGCGGGCGAACCGGGTGCCGCAGTGCGTGTCGACGGCCTCCGCGCAGGCGATGATCTCCTGCCTGGTGTACTCCGACACGGCGATCACCTGGTCGTTGGCGAGGAACCGGGTGAACAGGACCACGGCTGCCCCGAATCGCTTCTGGCGCAGGCACGAGCGAATCACGTTGGTGACGTCCGAGCCGACCGCCTTCGCGATGGTGTGGACGTCAGGTGCGTAGCCGGCCGCGCGTGCCGCGTCGACGGCGTCGCGTACCACGGCGTCGTGGGGAGCGAGGTACATCGACACGCAGGTGGTCGGGACCGGCTCGGCGAGCAGTTCGACCAAGCGTCCCGTCAGCCCGGCCAGATATCGGCCATCGGGTACCCGGTAGTCGCCGACCGGCTCCGGCCGCTCCACGGTGATGCCCTCGCTGTAGGGCATGATCCGATCCAGCGGCTTGAGCGGCAGGCCTGCCGCCTGCAGCACGGGTATCGGCCAGGTCAGCAGCCGGACGTCGTCGAAGCCGCGGGTGAGCGCGACCTCGGCCAGGTTGCGGGCTTCTCCGGAGTGACCGCAGATGACTGGGTCGGCCCGGACCACGATGACGAGACGGCGGCTTGGCCTGCTCATGTGCGAGCCCCTTTTCCGAGCGGGTCGGACACTGATGGCGGCAGGATCTTGCGTCCCCACTCCGAGGGGTGCGGGCCGAGTTCGAGCAGCAGGCGACCGCCGGCGTGGACGTCGGATGCGCGCAGATGCGCCGCGTCCAGAGGTTTGCCGTTCAGCCGGGCGGACTGCACGTACTGCGGCGGCGGGTGCTCGTCCAGCCCGTCGGAACTGATGGACGTCTCGCGGTGTCCCCGCGTCTCGATGACGAAGTCGCGGTCCCCGAGGTGCAGAGTGGCATGGCTGAAGGCAGGCGCGTTGACGAGGAACAGGTTCTGCCCGGCGACCGGGAACAGGCCGAGCGAGGCCCACACGTACCAGGAGCTCAGCCCGCCCGAGTCGTCGTTGCCCGGCAGGCCGCCGCGACCGGTGCCGAACTGCCAGGTCAGCGCCGCGTGCACGATCTCGGCCGTGCGGTCCGGCCGAGCCGCGTAGTGGTAGGACCACGGCGCTTCCATGTCCGGCTCGTTGTTCAGCCCCTCGAACCGGTTCAGCAGGTAGCCGGCCGCCATCTCCGCCGGGTCGGGCTGCTTACCGGGCTGCACCACGCGCGGGGCGCCGTAGCCGAAGAACGCGTCGAGCGTGCTGACGAAGGCTTCGTTCCCGCCGACCATCGCGATTCTCGCGGCCATGTCGTGCAGCAGCCGGAACGAGTAGTTCCACTTGCCGCCTTCGTAGAACGACGAGTCGAGAAGCAGGCCGGTGTCCGGGTCGAACGCGTTGGACCACAGGCGGCTTCGCGCGTCGAGGTCGTCGGCGAGCTGGACGTCGTTCAGGGACCGGGCCACACCGGAGGTGCAGTGGCAGGCGTAGGCGAGGTCGAGTGTGTGCGAGATCGGGTGCACGACGCCGTGCTCGTAGAAGTCCTCGCCGTACATCCGGCGCAGGTCGTCGTACATGTGCACCAGCGCCCAGGTCCAGTCCAGGTCGCCGAGGCCGAGGGCGTGCACGTCGGCCAGCGCGGTGTGGACCAACGCGCTCGCCTGCCGGAAGAACCTGTCCGCGCCGCGAGCCATCCGGTATCCGATGGGGAAGTTGCCTTCCTCCTCGCAGACCCGGATCAGTGACTCCAGGAGATCGACCGCCCGGTCCGGGCAGATGGCCATGAGCAACGGCAGCTGGGTCTTGTAGATGTCCCACATCGTGCAGATGTCGAACACGAAGGGCCCGGAGGACGGCCAGAACGGGCTCTCGTCGTCGGCGAAGCACGGCTTGATCAGCGAGTGGTACAGGGCCGTCGCGAACACCTGCCGCCTGGCGGGTGACCCGCCCTCGACCTCCACCCGGCCCACGTGGTCGCGCCACCGGGACTTGGTCTGCGCCCGGACGACGTCGAACGCCGGCGCCCCGTCACCGCATTCGCGATACAGGTTCTCCCGGGCCTGTTCGCAGCCGCGCAGAGAGAATCCGATCTGGATCTCGACGCTCTGCCCGGCGGTGGTGGGGCCCATGTAGAGCATCCCGAACGGGCGCAGCGTGGTCTGCCTGATGCGGTCGAAGTCGAGCCGCGTGCCACCCTCGATCAGCCGGCGGTCGTGCCAGAGCATCTGCCGCCAGCCCGGACTGTCGACCCTGATGTACACCGACAGCGGCACGCCTTCGACGACCACCGTTCCCTGGGCGCGGCCGTTGCCAAGGCTTTCCACGTGCGCCCGCAGCGGCACCGTGCGGCCGAGGTCGATGGCCAGCCCGCCGCAGGACAGGTCGACGACGATCCGTGCGCTGCGATGCTCGGGAAAGGCGTAGCGGTGGACGGCGACCTTGGCGCCGACAGTGACCTCACAGCGAATGCCGGTGTCGAGAGTGGCCGCGTAGTACCCGGCTTCGGCGGTCTCGTCGTGCAGCGGCCAGGCCTGGCCGAGGACGTCCAGCTGCTGCACCATCGGGGTCACCCGCACGTAGTTGTAGTACTTGCGGATCGCACCGGTGCCGGACTGCTGGAAGTGGGTGAAACCGGACGCCTGCAGCCCGTCGAACAGTTCCTCCGGCTGCCCCTCGGTGTTCTTCATGTAGAGGCCGTAGCCGGTCGGATAGGCACCGGAGTAGGCGCAGGCGGACACCATGCCGAGCGGGGACGTCGCGCCGGGGTGGGTGTTGCCGACCTGCGCTTTCGGCCACCACCAAGTGGCCGCCAGCCCCTGCGCCGCAGGCAGTGAGGTGGCAGCCGTTCCGATGAAAGGATCAATCTCGTCGAGGATGCCGAGACGCTATGTCAGCGAGGGCACCACGTTGGTTTCAGCGATATGAACTTGTGGTCAGCGATTTGTTCCTTCAGGCCGCGGCTACTGCGGTCGAGGGGGTGCCGTCCGCACGTCGGATCGGCGCGTGGCGGCCCAGCTCGCCAGCACGCGCAGAGCGTCGTCGTCCGCGGAGCCCGCAGGGGCGCTGAGCAAGGTCATGGCCAGGCCGGGGTCTGCCGTGAGCTGCATGGTCTCGAAGTTCAGGTCGAGGTCGCCGATGACCGGGTGGTGGAACTGTTTGACGCCGGTGCGGTGCAGGCGCACGTCGTGGGAGGCCCAACGGGTGCGGAAAGCCTCGCTGTGGGTGCTCAGTTCGCCGACGAGGTCGGTCAGTGCCCTGTCGTAGGGATCGCGGCCTGCTTCGGTGCGCATCATGGCGACGGTGTCGCCGGCGATGCGGTCCCAGTCACGCCAGAAGTCGCGCGCGCGGGGATTGAGGAAGGCGAAGCGGGCATGGTTCGCGGGGCGGTGCGGATCGTCGAACATGGGCGCGTACAAGGCTTGCGCGAGAGGATTGGCGGCCAGCACGTCGCCGCGGCCGTTGCCGACGAACGCCGGCACCTCGGTCATCAGCTCCAGCACGCGCGCGACGCTGGGCCGGATGTGCGGGGCGGGGGTCTTTCGACGCGGCCGGGCGGCCGGGCCGGCGACGCGGGCCAGATCGGTCAGGTGCGTCCGCTCGGCCTCGTCGAGCCGCAACGCACGGGCGAGAGCGTCGAGGACGCTGTCGGAGACACCGGCCAGGTTGCCGCGTTCGAGCTGGGCGTAGTACTCGACGCTGACCCCCGCCAGGTCGGCGACCTCACTGCGACGAAGCCCCGGCACCCGGCGGTTGCGGGCGTAGCTGGTCAGGCCGGCCTGTTCAGGGGTGATCTTCGCCCGGCGGGAGCTCAGGAAGGCCTTGACCTCGTCACGGTTGTCCACACCGTTCAGGCTAGGCCGGATCGACCGGGCGAGCAGTGGGCTGCCAGTACACCTTCCAGCAGCAACTTCCTCGTGCCGGCGGAACGAGGTTCTCTGAAGATCGCCACCGCTTCCGCAAGGTCTGACGGAGCCAGGTGGCCGATTCGAGAGAGGACGAGCACATGACGGAGAAGAAGGTTCTGCTCATCACCGGTGCCGGGCGCGGCATGGGCGTGGACATCGCCCAAGCGGCCTTGAGCGCCGGGTACGCGGTCGTCGCCACTGGCCGCGACCCGGAGAAGGTCGCACGGGCGATCGGTGCCACCGACGACTTGCTGACGGTGCGGCTCGACGTGACCGCCCCCGCCGACGCCCACGCCGCGGTGCGGGCCGCCGTCGGCCGGTTCGGGCGCATCGACGTGCTGGTCAACAACGCGGCCAACTTCTACGCCGGGTTCTTCGAGGAGATCACCCCCGAGGACTTCCGCGCCCAGGTCGAGACGAACCTGTTCGGCCCGCTCAACGTCACCCGCGCCGTGCTGCCCGTCATGCGCGAACAGCGTTCCGGACTCGTCGTGACGATCTCGTCCACCGCCGGCATCGTCGGCGGCGAGTTCACCTCGGCCTACGCGGCGGCGAAGTTCGCTGTCGAAGGCTGGATGGAGTCCCTGACCCCGGAAGTGGCCGAGTTCGGCATCCGCACCATGATCGTCGATCCCGGCTTCTTCCGCACCGACCTGCTCACGCCGGAGTCCACCAGCTACGCCGACCCGGTGATCGACGACTACATCGAGCGCACGAAGCAGACCGTCGCCGCCTGGTCGAGCATGAACGGCCTGCAGGGCGGCGACCCCGCCAAACTCGCCGCCGCGCTGATCCAGCTCACCGGTTCCAGCGAACCGCCCCTGCGCTGGGCCGCGGGCGCCGACGCGGTCGGCGCGCTGGAACAGAAGGCGAAGACCCTGCTCGCACAGGCCGACGCCCACCGCGACCTGTCGTCCTCGCTTGCACACGACGACGCCTGACCGTTCCGGAAACCCACGTACGCGTCGATGGTGACCGACCGGCGTTCCGCACCCGTCCGCGAAGTCCAGCCGGCGTTCAGTTCACGTCCAGTCTCCTCCGTTTGAGTCGGCGCTCCCAACCACTGAACTTCGGGAGAGGCTCGTGCTACGGAACCCCACAGCTATCGCGGTCAGTCTCGGCGCGTTGCTGGCCACGCTGGTCATGCCAACGGCGACCGCTGCGGCCACGTCGAAGAACTCCTTCACTTACGGGTGCACGCTGACCCTGGAGGTCTGCGAAGAGGCGGGAGCGAAGGCCGGCACCGATCCCGCCGCCGTCGCCCGTTACCTGGACGCCGCCGCCAAGCGGAAGTCCGAGATCGAAGCCAGCTTCGTTCCCTCGTCGGGCTACCGGACCCACGACGGCCGGAACGGCCGCTTCTACGGCTGGAAGCTGACGAAGAGCGTCTACCTCAAGTTGCCCTACTTCCGTTGCCGGCAGGTCGGCGGCCAGCCGGCCAACTGCGTCAATCAGGGCGACCTCGGTGTGCAGGCCAGCTTCAACTTCAACGGTCACCAGGCGCGCGACATCAGGACGGTGATGACGAACCTGACGCCGCTGTCGCTTCAGGTCCGGCACGCCATCACGTGCCTGCCCGGCGGTGCGGGCTGCTCGGGACCGATCTCCAGCCCGATCTCGCCGATGCCGCCGAGCGTCCCCAACGTCGAGGAGGGCACGACGTTCTACCTGCCGGACGCGGGCACGTACCAGTTGGCGTTCGCCTGGGAGGTCATCGACCCGGGGTGGAGCAACTCGAGGGCCACGACCCAGAACTTCGGTTCGATCCGCTTCGACTGCGAGCAGCTGGGCCCGCCGACCGACCCCGGTCAGTGCTACTTCCACATGCCCGTGTGAGATCGCGGCTCGGGAACGGGTCTTGATTCGACCGCGTACCAACAGGATCCGATCGTTGCCGTGGTCGAACGGCCTGTGCCAGCATGGCATCGGCATTGGGGGTGTCGTTGCGCGTCCAGGTTCTCGGCCCGGTGCGGGCCTGGCACGACGGTCAGGAGATCGAGCTGGGTCCGGCGGGCAGACGCGCAGTGCTCGGCCTGCTCGCCCTGGCCGGCGGGCGGGTGGTTCCGCGGGCGGACCTGGTGGACGCGCTCTGGGGCGAGAACCCGCCGCCCAGTGCCACCAACGTGATCCAGACGTACGTCAAGCACCTGCGCCGGTTGTTCGATCCCCAGCGGCACCGATATGCGCGCAGCACCAGCATTCCGTTCGTCGGTGATGGATACGCGTTGCGGATCCCGAACGACGAGGTCGACGTGGACCGGTTCCACGCCCTCGTGTCCGCAGCCGGAAGGACGAGCGTCGCGGAGGAGGTCGCCGGTCTGCTCGGCACCGCGCTCGGTTTGTGGCAGGGACGGCCGTTCGCCGACCACCCCGGACTGACCACGCACGCGAAAGTCGTCGCGCTGCTGAACGAACGACGCAACGCGTTGCTCGCCCACGCCGAGACGATGATCGGGCTGGGCCGGGCCGTGGACCTCCTGCCACTGCTGGTGGAGCACGCGGCCGACCACCCGTTGGACGAAGCGGTGCAAGCGCTCCTGGTACGCGCCTATGCCGCAGCCGGCAGACGAGCGGACGCGTTCACCGTCTACGACAACACTCTGCGGGTGCTGCGGGACGAACTCGCGATCGGCCCGGGAGCGGAACTCGTTGGTGCGCATGCGGCGTTGCTCGACGAACCAGTGCCGGCCACGTCTCGTCGTGCCGATCCGGTGCCGGCCCAGCTGCCTGCCAACACACCCGGTTTCCTGGGCCGCGCAACGGAACTGGCCGTTCTCGACGGAATGCTCGCCGAACGCGACCCCGCGGCGACGGCGGTGATCGCGGTCTGCGGAACCGCCGGCGTCGGCAAGACGGCACTGGCTGTCCATTGGGGACACCGGTTGCGCTCCGGGTTCCCGGACGGCCAGCTGTACGTGAACCTGCGCGGATACGAGGCCGGGAAGCCCCTCGCCGCCGCGCACGTGCTGGGCGGGTTCCTGCAGGCTTTGGGGGTCGCCGGGTCCGCGATCCCGGTCGACGTGGACGCGCGTGCGGCCCGGTACCGGACCGAGGTGGCCGACCGGCGGCTGTTGATCGTGCTGGACAACGCGGCGGCGGTCGAGCAGGTGCGGCTGCTGCTGCCCGGTGCGCCGTCGTGCGTGGTCGTGGTGACGAGCCGGGACAGCCTGGCGGGCCTGGTCGCGGTGCACGGCGCGCGGCGGCTCGAACTGCGGCCGTTGCGGCGGGGTGACGCGATCGTGTTGCTGCGCAAGCTGATCAGCGATCGGCCGCTGGCCGAGTCCGCGGCGGTGGCGCTGGCCGAGCAGTGCGCGTTCCTGCCGTTGCCGTTGCGGGTGGCCGCGGAGCTCGTGGTCAGCCGGCCGGAGACCGCGCTGGCCGAGCTGGTCGGGGAGCTCGGCGACCGGCAACGGCGGCTGCGGCTGCTCGACGGCGGCGGTGACGACCGGGCAGCGGTGCGCGAGGTGCTTTCCTGGTCCTACAAGCACCTTCCGGCCGAGGCCGCACGGCTGTTCCGGTTGCTGGGCGTGCATCCCGGCCGCGACTTCGACGTGGCCTGCGCCGCCGCGCTCGCGGACCTCGCCCAGGACACCGCGGGCCGGCTGGTGGACGTGCTCGTCCGGGCGCACCTCGTCGACCGCGGTCCGGCCGGGCGTCACGGCATGCACGACCTACTGCGCGCCTACGCCGTCGACCTGGCGCAGGACGAGCCCGAGCGGACCGCCGCGTTCGATCGGTTGCTGGACCACTACCTGACTTCCGCGGCTGCGGCGATGGACGTCGTCTACCCCACTGGCCGCGTGGCCGCGACCGCACCGGTGGCCGACCCGGCCCGGATGCGCGCATGGCTCGACGCCGAACGACCCAACCTGACCGACCTCTGCGCGTTCGCCGCCGGTCACGACCGCCCCGAGCAGGCGATGCGCCTGGCCGAGATGCTGTACCGGTACTTCGAAGCCGGGCACCACTCCGAAGCACTTGTCATGCACACCAACGGTTTGCGCGCCGCACGCCTGGTCGGCGACCGCGAGGGCGAGGCGCGGGCGTTGACGAACCTGGGCGCCGTGCACCGCCTGCTCGGCCGCTACAGCCCCGCGGCCGCCCGCCTGCGCCAGTCGCTGCGCCTGCACCGCGACCACTCCGACCGCGCCGGCGAGGCCCGCGCGTTGTCCCACCTCGGCATCGTCGAGGACCGCCTCGGCGACGTCGGCGCCTCCATCGGCTACCTCCAGCAGGCGCTCACGCGGTACCGGGAACTCGGCGACCGGCACGGCACGGCCTCGGTGCTGACCAACCTCGGCACCGTCCAGGGCCAGACGGGCGACCACGCGGGCGCCGCCGAAGCCCTGAACGCGGGCAGGGACCTGTTCCGCGCACTCGGCGACCGAGCAGGCGAAGCGACCGCGCTGACCAACCTGGCCGACGCGTACACGTACCTCGGCCGCCACACCGCCGCCGCGGCGCACCTGCACCAGGCACTCGCCCACTTCCGCGACCTCGGTCACCGCTACGGCGAGGCCGCGGCGCTGTCGACCTTGGGCCAGGTCCACGTCCACCTGGGCCGCGCCGACGAGGCGATCGGGCTGCACGAAGAGGCGCTGGAGATCTTCCGGGCGACCGGGCACCGCTACGGCGAGGCGAACACGCTGAACGGCCTGGCCGAGGCCCTGCGCGCAGCGGACCGGCCGGGAGCGCCCGCCGCGCACCGGGAGGCGTTGGCCATCGCGACCGAGACCGGTGACCGGGACGAGCAGTCGCGTGCGACGGCCGGTATCGCGTCGTGTGGCGAGGACGCGTCGACTGGCCCGCGGGGCTGAGCATTCCAGCGGTCCACTTCGGACCTGCCGCGGATGCTCGACACCACGCTGTGACGTGACCCGGCGCGCTGAGGCTGGATGATGCCCGGCATGACGGGTGTCGACCTCTTCGGTACGAGCCGTGCGGGGTGCCGCGACCCGAGGACGTCGCGCGGATACGCAGCCTGGCCCTGTGCCCGACCGAGGCCCAGCGCTGACCTCGCTCGTGATCGGCAACGACGACGCCGGCAGCCCTCCGGAGCCGACTTCAGATCATCATCGCGAAACCGCTCAGGTGAGCGAGGCCGACTCGCTAAGTTTGGCGTCAGTACTTTCGGGATGCGTGCGTGTGTCCTTCGGGCAATCAGGGGAGGGGACACATGAGTGACGCTGCCGCGCGCAGGGCTGAGCTGGAAGCGCGCAACGCCGCCATGCGGGAGAACGTCGACAACTTGATGGCTGACCTGCGTCGTCGCACGAGTGAGTTCGCCGGTGCGCAGGCCCGTGCGGCCGCCGTGACCGGGGCGGCCACCTCGCCGGACGGGCTGGTGCAGGTCCAGGTGAACCCGGCCGGGGTGCTGACGGACCTCCGGTTCGCTCCTGCCGCGTTTCAGCGGTCGACGCCGGAGAAGCTGGCGCGCTCGGTGATCGAGACCGCGCAGGTCGCGGCCCGGTCGGCGCGCGAGCAGGTCGAGGGCGTGCTCGCGCCGCTGCAGGGGCAGACCGACCTGTCCGAACTGATCGAGGGTGCGCCCTCGTTCGTCGACCTGTTGCGGCCGCCTCCGCCTCCGCCCGGTGCCGAGGCACCGCCGCAGCGGGGCAGGCCCCCGCGCAGTGACGATCCCGATGACGACGAAGGCTTCGGCAGCGTGCTCAAGGGTCCGCGATGACCGGCTCCTTCCGGATTCAGGTCGACGAGGTCCGAGCGGGCGCCGGCGCGTTCGGAGTGGCCGCGGAGATGCTCGCCGAGGCGGGCGGCACGCTCTCCAGCGCGCTGTCCGCGCAGGGTGCCTGCTGGGGTGGCGACGAGTCAGGACAGCAGTTCTCCAAGGACTACGTGCCCGCCGCGGAGGGCACGGTCAAGGCGTTCAACCAGCTGAGCGAGGCGATCCAGGCGATCAAGACGGCGCTGAACGAGACCGCCAACACGCATCAGAACACCGACGAGTCCAGCAGCGGTGGCTTCGGCGCGCTGTAGGGGGTTGAACGGGGATCATGTCGATCACCATTCCATCGGAGATCACCTGGCTGTTCCCCATCGTCGTCGGCGAGAGCTGGCCCGAGGGCGATGAGGACAAGCTGAGAGCACTCGGCGAGGCTTGGCGGGCGGCGTCCGCTGACATCGACGAGGTCATCACGCAGGCCGGAAACGCCGCGACGAAGTCGTTCGGCGCCATGGAGGGCCAGGCCGCCGACGCCTTCCAGGAGTACTGGAAGAAGTTCGTCGACGGCGCGGACGCCTACCTGGTGAAGCTGAAGAAGTCCTGCGACGGCCTCGCCGGCTCGTGCGACAACACCGCGCTCGAGGTGGAGTACGCCAAGTACGCCATCATCGCCGCACTGATCATGCTCGCCATCGAGATCGCGGCTCTGATCGCGGCGGCCTTCGGCACGTTCGGCACGTCCACGGCGGGCATCCCGATCGCCCAGGCGGCCACCCGCATCACCGTGCAGATGATCTTCCGCAAGCTGATCACCGCGATTCTGCGCGAAGTTCTCACCGAGGTCGCCATCGACGCGGCGATCCAGGGCATCCAGATCGCCAAGGGCGACCGTCACAGCTGGGACTGGAGCAAGACCGGCGGCGCCGCGCTCTCCGGCGCCATCTCCGGCGCCATCGGTGGCGGGATGGACTTCATCCCGACCAAGGCGACCGGTCTCGGCGGCAACATCGTCGAGGGCGCAGTCCGCGGTGGCGTCGAGGGCGTCGCTTCGACTGTTGCGAACGCGGCGGTGACCGGCCAGGACATCACCGCGGGCGACCTCGCGCGCAGCGGCGTCTCCGGTGGCGTTTCCGGTGGTATCGGCGGGGCGAAGTCGCACTACGACGCGCCGACGGCACCGAACATCGGTGACGGGCCGGGTGCTCCGCCGCCTCCGGGAGGTCCGCCCGGCGCGCCTCCTGGCGGACCGTCTGGTGGGCCCTCTGGCGCGTCCGGCGGACCTTCCGGCGGCCCCTCTGGCGGGCCTCCTGGCGGGCCTCCTAGCGGACCGTCCGGCGGACCCTCTGGTGGGCCGTCCGGTGGGCCATCGGCGCCGCCCGCAGCCCCCTCGAACGCTCCAGGGAGCACCGGCACGCACTCCGAGACCAGTGCCGCGGCCGCCGCTCCGCCCGCTCCGCCCGTTCCGCACGCGCCGACATCGCCGCCCCACAGCGGCTCCCCTGCCCCCGGCGGACCCGCGCCGTTCGGAGGTGGCGGGGCGCCCGTGGGTGGCGTTCCGTCCGGCGGTGCGCCGAGCGGGAACCCGGCAGGTGGCAGCCCGTCGGGCGGCACTTCGCGACCGGCCGGCTTCACGCCGCCGAGTCCGAGCGGCTTCGGCGGTCCGGCGACGGGCGGTGCACACGGACCCGGCACTCACAGTGCTCCGGGAAGCCAACCCTCGTCAGGTGGTCCTGGCACGAGCGGCCACGGAAGCCACGTTTCGAACGCACCGGGCGGCCCTGGCGGCAGCACTCCTGGCGCACCCGGTAACCCGGGCTCGTCGAGCGCGCCCGGATCTCACGGCACTGGCGGACCTGGCCCGTCAGGCGGCTACGGCTCCCCCGCCGGCTCCCCTGCGCCAGGCAGCCACGGGAGCTTCCCCGGACACGGCGGGCCGGGCACATCCGGTGCCCCAGGCGGCCCGAGCGCCACCGGAGCATCCGGAAGCCCAGGTGGACCGGCCAACTTCGCCGGGCCAGGCAACTCTGGCGGGCAAGGCAGCCCTGGTGGACCGGCCAACTTCGGTGGACCAGGCAATCCTGGCGGGCCAGGCACCCCAGGTGGACCGACCAGCTTCGGCGGACCAGGCACCCCAGGTGGACCAGGCAGCCCCGGCGGACCGACCAACTTCGGCGCACCAAGCACCCCTGGCGGGCCAAGCACCCCAGGCGGTCCGGCCAACTTCGGCGGGCCAAGCAACCCTGGCGGACCAGGCACCCCAGGTGGACCGACCAACTTCGGCGCACCAAGCACCCCTGGCGGGCCAAGCACCCCAGGTGGACCGGCCAACTTCGCCGGGCCAGGCACCCCTGGCGGACCAGCCAATCCCGGCGGTCCGACAAGCTTCGGCGCGGGTGGACAGAGCGTTCCGGCGGGACACGGCTCGGCCGGTGGACCGGGCAGCGGCGGGTTCGGTGGCCCGGCAACGCCGGGCAACGCGCCAGGACCGCTGGGCGGTCCGGGCTCAGGAACAGCCGGTGGAGGCGTCCCGGTGAACGGTCCCGGTGCCCACCCGGCGCCGGGCGGGAACGGCGGGCCGACCACGAGTACCTGGCCGGGTGGGCCCTCGCCCGCTCCTGGCACGGCGGGTGGTCAGCCACGCCCGGACGCGGGTGCGACCTCCAGCAGCCGGGCGGACACCGTGGCGCCGCAGGCGTTGTGGAACCCAGTACGCCCTGATAGCGGGATGCCGCCCACCGGAGCCCCCGATCAACGCGGTGGCGCGCCGAACACATTCGGGCCACCTGCTTTCGGCGGCCCGAGTGCTTTCGGCGGGGCACCCACGGCACCTGGCACGCCACAGCAGGGTGGCCCGGCTCGCCAGTCCCCTCACCCCGATGCGGGCGGCTACCGCCCCGAGCCACGCCCGAACCAGCTCAGGCCCGACACCACGAGGGCACCGGACGGTCAGCGGCCGATCTGGACCCCGCCTGGCTCCACTCGACCCGACGTGCCCGCGAGGCACGACACCACGGGTCTGCCGGACGCCGGCCGCTCCCCCGAGCGGACGGACGGCGCCACTCGGCCCGCACCCACTGCCCGCCCGGACGCCGTCTCTCCCACCCGTCCGGACACCGCCCCGCCTGCCGGCCCCGCGCCAGGCACCCGACCAGCCGAAACGGGTACCAGCGAGCCTGGCCGGGACCCTGCGGCCCGGCCCGACCAGCCGTCCGGTGCGGACACGGGACCGTCTCCGCTCGGGCTCGGTGACGTGGACCGGTCCGCACCGCCGGACCTGTCCGGAGAGGCCGGGGACGGGCCCGCGCCCGACTCGGACGGGCCCAGCACGGACGGCGCCGACGGTCCCGCTCCGACGCCCGGACCACGGGTCGACGAGAACGGCGTACCGCTCACCTATCTGGGTACGCGCCAGGGTGAGCACCCCTTCGCCGACATGGGCGAGTACGTGCCGATGGGCGGCGACCGCTCCAACGGCATGGGCAGCTACGACCAGCGCACCCGTGACCTCATCGGCGACCACGCCCCCTGGGGGTCGCACAGCGATCGGGACGACTTCAACCAGCACCACCGGCCGGACGGGACTTACCGGACCAACCAATGGCCGCCGCACGGTGGCGCGGTTCCGGGGTCGCAGCGCGATGTCACGCTGCCGCCGGGAACCGTGCTCGACCGGTTCGGCGGGGAGACCGGCCGGTTCCTGTCGCCGATGGACCCGAACGGGCAGCCCTACCACTACCGCGACCGGGCGATCTTCCCGGACAACGCCGAGTCCGGGTACCACGTCTACGTCGTGGCGGACCCGGACGGGTTGCGCGGCGAGCTCGCCGACGTGGCACCCGCACTGGGACAGCCGGGCGGCGGACGCCAGTTCACCCTGCCCGAGACCGCTAGCGTCGAGCAGCTGCTCGCCAGTGGCGCGATCCGCGAGGTGCACGTCGCCCCGCCGGGCAACCCGATCCTGCCCGCGGACTTCGGCGACACCCACGGCACGCCGACACCGGACGCCCTCGCGCACACTCCGCCGGACGGTCCGGCCGACTCGGGCACTCCCGGCGACGGCGACCGGATGCCGAACCTGGACGCCGTTCCCGAAGGGCTGCGGCCTCTGGCCGAGTCCAACGGGTTCGCCACCCCGGCGGGCGGGGCGTTGTTCGACCCGTCGGACGTGCGCACCAGGAACGCGGCGAACGCGGTCGCGCCGATCCCCGGTCACTTCGTGCTCGACGTGCACAGCGACGGCAGGACCGCGCACGTCGGCGGACAGCAGCTGAACGGTGCCGAACTGGCCGCGCTCGCGCGAGGGCTCGGCTGGAACGGCACAGACCCGATCGTGCTCGTCGGGTGCGAGGCGGGACGGCACCCGGACGGCCTCGCCGCCGACCTGGCGCGCAACTCGGGGGCCACGGTCATCGCGCCCACGGAGCGGGCCTGGTCCGGCGAGGGCAACACCACGCCGTACTCGTCCAGCCCCGACTACGTCGACGCGGACGGACGCACGTACCCGAGGATCCCGCCGGACGGCGGCTGGAACGCCTTCTCCCCCACCGGGGACATGACCCCGACCGGGTCGGGCGGGCTGCCCGTCGGCTCCACTTCGGACAGCGTCACCCCGCAGGCCTCGCCGGACGCCCCGGCGGACCCGTCGCGCGGGCTCATCCAGTCGCCGTTCGTCCCGCCCAGGGTGAACAACCCGAACGACCCGATCCCCATCCCGGTGGACAACCGGGGTGCGGCAGACCCCGCCCTGCAGGGCCAGCCGTTGCGGCCGCTGGCGACGGACGAACGGTTGATCGGCAGGCCGGGTCTCACCCCCAGCACCGCCTACCGAGTGGACGGCCGAGGCACCTACTACACCGACCACCGCGGCGTGATCACCCATGCCGACCTGGAGTCACCGAACACCCGCAACGGCAACAACCCCGACGTGGAGTACCCGGCACCGAACACCACCTACCGGGTGGACGTCGACGGGGCCGAGCACCGCTACACCACCGATGACCAGGGGTTCCCACCCCGATACCAGGAGTGGGTCGAGCCCAGCACCGTCAACCCGAACGACCCGGTGCAGGTGCCCGCCTTCGGCGCGCAACCGGGCGACCCGCTCGGGCCGCTCGGGCACCGGGAAGCCTTCAGCGATCGCACGGACCTGCCGCCGAACACCATGTTCGAGGTCCAAGGCCGCGGCACGTTCTACACCGGACCGCCGGACGCCAACGGCTTCGGTCAGGTGGTGGGGGTCGAGGCAGCCTCGAGCCCGGGCGGCGTCAGGGACAACGCCAACCCGGACCTCAACAACTTCCGCCCGAACTGCCGATATGTCCTCGACGGCAACTACGTGATCGTGACCAACGACCACGGCCTCGCGGCAGAGGCGACCGACGAGCGCACCTACGGCCCCAGCAGGCGGGAGACCCGCAGCCAGTGGTCGCAGGACATCGTCGGTGCCGTGGGCGGCCCGAACTTCGACGGCGGCCACATCAAGCCGAACCAGGTGACCAGGCCCACCCCGGACGCCGTCGGCCAGTTCCCGCAGCTCACCACTCAGAACCAGGGCAAGGGCACCGCGGACAACCGCGAGACCTGGTACGGCGCGGACATGCAGGCCGCGAGGGAGCAACGGGCCGGCAGTAGGGTTGCCTGGCACGATTTTCAAGCTGACGGCGGCCCGGTCCCGTACCAGGTGCACTCCCGCTTCGTGATGGTCGACGCCAGCGGAGCCCCGAGAATCAAGCTCAGGAGATTTGACAATGTCTGATGTGGACCACGGGGCGACCGACGCCGAGCGGGGCCGTCGGTACGAGGAACTGGTCCAGCTGATCGGGAACGCCCTGCTGGAGGCCGCACCGCAGGGGTGGGCAAGGCTCGACCTGGTGGCGACCCTGGCGTCCAGCGTGCAGGACTTCGGCCTGGTGGTGTTGCTGGACAACGGAACGACGGCACAGGTGGAGGCCCCGTCCGAGGCGGCTGAGGCGTTCGTGGCGCTGCGCGAGCTGATGTACCTGCCTGGGCGGGGCACGTGGTTCTCCGCGCGGTTCATCATGAACCCGCCTTCCGAGTACCACGTGTTGTACAACTACCAGCACGACCCGGTCTGGGACCCGCCAGTGCCCGACGAGGTGTTCCGCAAGGACCTGGAGCGCTTCCCCAGGCCGGACGAGAAGGTCCCGAACTGGTTGCGCCGCAAGCTCGGCATGCCCCAGCTCCCGCCGCAGACGGAGCGTGCGGGGCTGGTCGAGCACCGGGACATGGAGAGGCACATCGCCGACCTGCTGGTGATGCACGCGCCCAGTGACTGGGTCCAGATCCGGCTCGCCTACCGCGCCGCGGGGTCCTTTGTGGAAATGCCCGGCTTCGTGGAGAGCATGAACGGGCAGCTCAGGCCGTGGAACCCGCCCGCGGCGGCAGCCGAGGAGCTCGCGGCGCTGCGGGCCAGGATGATCCCGCCTGGTGTGGGCCCGTGGTCGGGCGCACAGATGATCATCGAGTTCCCGTTGCGCTCCTCCACGAGCTACACCCACAAGGACCCCGGCTGGAAGACCAAGCCGCCGGCAGCCGCCGTGCTGGACGACCTGCGGCGCTTCCCCCGGTCACCGGAGCACGTGCCGGAGTGGATGCGGGCGATCGTGCCGAACGTCGAGAAGGTGCTGGCCGCCCGTGCGCGGTTCCGCGAGGCGCGGGTGTTCGACCGCCGCGAGGCGAACGGCCGCCCCGTGGTCGAACGCCCGCCGGTACCCGCCGACGAGGTCGCGGGTGTGCTGCGTTACCTCAACGAGGCCCACCTCGTGCTGGGCGGCCGAGGACACGACACCGACCTGTTCGCGCCCGACAGCGCACCGGACGTCCCCGCGGGCTTCCACACCGACGGCACCTGGCTGTGGCCCGCGTCGATCCCGCACTACCTGGCCAAGCACGGCGTGCCGCCGGAGCCCGAGCTGGTCGCCCACATCCGGGCGGCGAACTTCACCCCGCCCCCGGTCGACGCCGCGACCGCGGCACTGGCACACACCGCGCTCACCGGCGAGGTGTCCGCCGAACCGGCGCCGGCCGAGCTGTCCGAAGGCGACCGCAAGCAGCTGGCGCAGATCGCCTTGGCGCTGTCGGAGGCCGGGATCAACCCGAGGGCGTACAGCCTCGACGGACCTGTGGACGAGAGCTGGTGCCTCGAGCGCGCCGGGGACGAGTGGCAGGTGGCGCAGTACGAACGCGGGCTGAGTTTCGCCGCGCGCAGCTTCCCCACGCTGTTCGAGGCCGGGGCGTACCTGCTCGGCACGCTGACGATCCTGCCCGCTCGCCTGCGCGCGGGCGGGCCCGACACCAACACCGTCGCCGCCCTCAACGACTGGCCGATCCAGCCTCTCCCCGGCGAGCCTCCGCTGACCCTGCTGACGCACAAGCGGATGGCGACGCTGATGGCGGGCCGGGAGGTCGTCCGGTACGGCGGCCCCGGCGGCAACCTGGTGTTCACCCCGAACACCGAGTTCCCGGAGACGTCGTTGCGCGCCGAGCGGGAAGCCGAAGGATCACGCCGCTACCGGGTGACGCGCGACCTGCGCGTGCTGGCCGGGACGACGGTGCCGTGGCACGGTCAGCCCGGCGGGGGTCGCGGCTACCTGTTGGCGCGCTCGATCGGCGAGCACCTCGCCGACGGCAGCCTCGCCGACATCACCGGCGGAGAGTGAGCCGCACTCCAGACGGGCGTGAGATCGCCGCTCAGCGCGGTGGCCTGTGGGGTGCCAGAACACGGCACAGCGGCCTGACGTGCGCGTCAGGCCGCTGTGGGTTCATGCTTGTTGATCAAGCCGCCGAGAACTCGCCGGCGACGTGTGGACCCGCGGTCCAGGGCGGAATCCGAACCAGGGGACGACGGCTCCGAGCGAGCCGCCGTCACGATCATCCCTGCTGGAGCTTGGCGAGGGTGAGGACCTCGCCGCGGATCCCCCAGCCGCCGTCGACGACCTCGTCGACGAGGACCATCGTGTTGTCGCGGACGGCGTCGCCGAAGGTGTCGGCGTAGAGGTCGGTGACCTTCTCCACGAGGGTCTGCTTCTGCTCGGCGGACAGCGTGCCCGCGGGGACCTTCAGGTTGGCGAACGGCATGTCGTGCTCCTCTTCTTCGTTGTGAGGTCAGCATTTCGAGCCGCCAAGCCGGTAACCAGTTGCCGCTGACCCAGGGGATGGCGTCCCCTGGCTGAGGTGGCGGCCTGCGGCGATACTGAGGATGTGGATCTCGTTGAGCTCGGCCTGTTCCTGCAGTCGCGGCGTGCCCGCATCACACCCGCCGAGGTGGGCCTGCCGACCGGTTCACGACGTCGCGTGCCCGGACTGCGCCGTGACGAGGTCGCCCAGCTCGCCGGAGCGTCGGTCGACTACTACATCGAGCTCGAACGCGGCCGCGGCGCACAGCCGTCGGCGCAGATGCTCACCGCGCTGGCCAGGGCGGTACGCCTCGACTCCGACGAACGCGAGCACCTGTTCCAGCTGGCGGGCAGGCCCGTGCCACCGGCACACGGCGTCTCGGCCCACGTGGCGCCGGCGATGCTCGCGCTGCTCGACCGGCTCGACGGCACACCGGCGCGCATCATCACCGACCTGCACGAAACCCTGGTGCAGAACCGGCTCGCCACCGCGCTGCTCGGCCCGGCGACCAGCGAGAGCTTCCTGTCCCAGTGGTTCACCGACCCCGCCGTCCGCGCGATCTACCCCGAGGACGACCACCCGCACCACTCGAAGGTCCTGGTGTCCGACCTCCGCGCCGCCGTCGCCCGGCACGCCCCCGGCGGTGCGGCGGCCGCGATGGTCACGCGCCTTCGGCAGGCCAGTGACGAGTTCGCGGCGTTGTGGGACACCGGTGACGTCGCGGTCCGCCGCGGCGAGCGCAAACGGATCGTCCACTCCGAACTCGGAGTCGTCGACGTCCAGTGCCAGAACCTGTTCAGCGAAGACGGTCACCAAAGGCTGCAGTTCTTCGTCGCCACACCGGGAAGCCACGCCGTCGATCAGCTCCGCCTGCTGGAAGTCATCGGCGTCCAGCAGTTCTCCTGACACCGCGGACTCCTTCGACGACACCGTTCTCCGCGCGGACAAGCCCATGACGGCCGGGGCCGCCTTCGCGAGGAAGGCGGCCCCGGCTCTGTCGTCAGGACGCCAGGGGTTTGTCCCCCTGCACGCCCCACGCGACGGCGAACTGGTTGCGCACGAACCA
The DNA here is from genome assembly GCF_900115955.1 of Lentzea waywayandensis. Taxonomy (GTDB): domain Bacteria; phylum Actinomycetota; class Actinomycetes; order Mycobacteriales; family Pseudonocardiaceae; genus Lentzea; species Lentzea waywayandensis. The sequence continues at coordinate 217,512 of NZ_FOYL01000012.1, read as the reverse complement.
CTGCCCGGTCGACGGGCGCCAGACCGCCAGGTCACCCACCCCGTCACCGTTGTAGTCGCCGGGTACCGGGATGTCGCCCTGCTGACCCCACTGCGTCGAGCTGACGCCGTGCACGTGCCACTCACCGGTCGACGGACGCCACACCGTCAGGTCGAAACCGCCGTCACCGTTGTAGTCGCCCACCACGGGAACGTCACCGCTCTGTCCCCATGGGACGGAGACGACGATGCCGAAAACACCGATGTAGTGCCAGGTCCCGGTGGACGGACGCCACACGGCGGCCTGCACCGCGCCGTCGCCGTCGTAGTCGGCGGGCACCGGGATGTCGCCCTGCTGGCCCCATTGCTGGGTGAACTGGTTGCGCACGAACCACTGCCCGGTCGACGGACGCCACACCGCGACGTCGGTGATCTGGTCGCCGTTGTAGTCGCCCTGCACCGGGACGTCGCCCTGCTGACCCCACGCGACGGTGAACTGGCCGTTCACGAACCACTGCCCGGTGGACGGACGCCACACCGCCACGTCGGACACGCCGTCGCCGTTGTAGTCGCCCGGCACCGGCACGTCGCCCTGCTGGCCCCATTGCTGGGTGAACTGGTTGCGCACGAACCACTGGCCCGTCGACGGACGCCACACGGTGGTGTCCGTGCGCTGGTCGTCGTTGTAGTCGCCGTCCGGCCCGCCGAAGGTGTAGCGGGAGTTGAGCAGCAGGTTCGGCGAGCCGGTGCCCGCGTTCACCACGACGTCCTTTGTGGACTCGACGAACGCCATCTCGAACCAGACGGTGGTCGGCGAGGCGTTCGCGTTGCGCTGCAGGTACAGCGCGGCGACACCGGCGGCGTGCGGCGCGGCCATCGACGTTCCGCTGAGCGACCTGGTGGCGGTGTCGCTGGTGTTCGACAGCGAGGTGATGTCGTCGCCGGGGGCGAAGACGTCCACGCAGCTGCCAAAGTTGCTGCCGCCGCTGCTCCAGTTCGTCGGTCGCACGTCGTTGCGGTCGGTGGCACCGACGGTGATCGCGTTCGGCGCGCGGGCCGGCGAGGTCTGGCAGGCGTCTACGTTCGAGTTGCCCGCGGCGACCGTGTACGTGATGCCCGCCGCGATCGAGGCTTCGACCGCCGCGTCCAGCGTCGCACTGGCGCCGCCGCCGAGGCTCATGTTCGCCACGGCCGGGCGCACGGCGTTCTGGGTCACCCAGTTGACACCGCTGATGACACCGGCGGTGGTGCCCGAACCGAAGCAGTTGAGGACCTTCACCGCCACCAGCCGCACGGACTTCGCGACGCCGTGCGTGGCGCCGCCGATGGTGCCCGCCACGTGGGTGCCGTGGCCGTTGCAGTCGGTGTTGTTGTTGTCGCCGGTGGTGTTCGTGCCCCAGCTCGCGCGGCCGCCGAAGTCCGTGTGCGTCGTGCGGATACCGGTGTCGATCACGTACGCGCGCACGTCGCGGGCACCGGAACCGGCGGAGACGTACTGGCCGTTGGACCGGCCCGTGATCTGGTCGAGCCGGTCGAGGCCCCACAACGCCGACGGCGTCGGCTGGGTCGCGTCCGCGGTGATCTCGGCGTCCTGTTCGACGTAGGCGACGCGCGGGTCCGCCGCGATCCGCCTGGCCGTGGTCTCGTCGGCCCCGAGCGCGAACCCCTTGAGCGCGTGCCGCCAGGTCTCCCGCACCTCACCGCCACCGTTCTTGGTGACGATGTCGGTCGCGTCCGCGTTCTCCTTGAGCACCACGATGTATCGGCCCGCGATGGTCTTCGCCCCCGCGCCCACGCGGATCTCGCCCTGTGCCGCCGTCGCGGGTGTGGCCAGCCCCGCGGCAGCGAGCGCAGCTAGGGCGAGGGTGAGCACCACCCGTCTTGATGAGTACGACAATTCCGTCCTCCCAACGAAATCGTGGACATGTCCCCCGACGTCCGGCACCGACGATGACTGCCCGGTCCGGGCGGAAGCCAGTGAAACCGCCGGAGTTTCCGGTGAACTTCCGATACGGTCGGCCCGGTGTCCGCGTTCGCCGAACTGCTGCGCCGTCACCGGGCCGCCGCCGGGCTGAGCCAGGTCGAGCTCGCGCGACTCAGTGGGATCAGTGACCGCGCGTTGCGGGACCTGGAGCAGGGCAGGAGGGTTCCGCGAGCGCAGTCGGCGCGGCTGATGGCCACGGCGCTGAAGCTGACCGGCGACGACCTGACCGCGTTCCTCGCCGCGGCACGTCCTTCGACGCCGTCGGCCCCCTCGGCGCCTGTCAGCACGGACGGCCTGGTCGGGCGGAACGACGAGCTGCGGTCGTTGCTGGATTTGGTGCTGCGGGCACGGCACCGGCTCGTCTCGATCACCGGCCCCGCGGGCGCCGGCAAGTCGCGCCTCGCCGCCGAACTGGCCGCGTTGCTCGGCGGGCGCACCGATCTGGTGGTGTGCACGCTCGACCTGTCCGCCGTCAGCGATGTGGCGCTGGTCGGTGATCTAGTGGCAGACGCGCTGGGCTGTGGTCCGTCCCGGCTGGCGCCGCCGGACCGGGTGGCCGCGCACCTGCGCGACCGGCGGGTGGTGCTGGTGGTCGACCGGTTCGAGCAACTGGTGGACGCCGCGGCGGAACTCGCCGCGCTGCCGCGCCGCTGCCCCGGCCTGACCGTCGTGGTCACGAGCCAGCGGCCGCTGCGGGTGCGCGACGAACACGTGCTCGCGTTGAGCGGCTTGCCCCGTGAGGCGGCGGCAGCGCTGTTCGTGCGACGAGCCGGGCTGGAGTTCGCCGACGACGCGGTGCACGCCATCTGCCAGAAGGTCGAGCACCTGCCGCTGGCGATCGAACTGGCGGCGGGCTGGGTGCGGCTGATGAGCCCGGCGGACCTGGCCACGCGCCTCACGCACCGGTTGCGCTACCTCACCGACGGGCCGCGCGACCTGCCCGCCCGGCACCGTTCGCTGCGCGCGGCGATCGAGGCCACGCTGGACCTGGTGACCGCCGAAGCGCGCACCACGTTCCGCTTCCTGGGCGGTTTCCACGGCGGCGTCCGCCTGGAAGACCTCGAAACGCTGCTCGGACAACCGTTGCCGGAGCTGACCGAACTGGTCGACATCAACCTGGTCCGGCTCACCCCGGACGGCGACACGTCGCGCTACACGCTGCCGGACACCGTCGCCGAACTGGCCGCCGAGCAGCTCGACTCCCCCGACGCCCGGATCGCCTCGCACTACCTCGACCGGTTGCGCGCCGGTTCGACGTTCGGTGCCCTCGACGCGGCCAACATCCGGGCCGCGGTGCGCTGGGCGGCGGCCGAGGACCCCACGCGGCTCGACGCGGCCGCGGCGATGGCGCTGACCCGGTTCTACGAGGCCACCGGACGGCTCGGTGAAGGCGCGGAGCTGCTGCGCCAGGTGGGCACGGGCGGGATCCCGCCTTTGCTGATCAGGTCGGGCCAGCTGGCGGCGTTGCGCGGCGACCTGGACGCGGCGGGCGAGTCGGCGGAGCGTGCGCTGGCCGTGGCGGCGGACGACGACCACAGCACGCGAACCGCCGGTCTGAGCCTGCTCGGCATGGTCGCGGTGGAGCGGGGCAACCCCGGCGCCGCCCTGGCGCACCTGCGCCAGGCGCTGGCCGTCGCCCGCCTCTCCGGCGACGACGCGACGCTCGGCCGCGTGCTCAACAACCTCTCGTCGGCGCTCGCCGAGATCGGGCGCCCGCAGCAGGCGATCCGTCAGCTGGAGGCGGCGCTGGCGGCGAAACGCCGAGCGGGCGCAGGACCGTTCGAACTGGGTCGCACGCTGTTCAACCTCGCGCTGCTGGCTCTGGACGTCGGTGCCCTGGAGACCACCGTCAGCCGGGCCGCCGAGTCCGTCCGCCTGCTCACCGAGGGCGGCCACACCCTGCTGGCCGCTCTCGCCGAGACCACCGCCGCACTGGCGCTGCTGGACCAGGATCCGGCGGCGGCCGCCGCCTGCGTGCACCGCGCCGACCGCCTGCTCGCGGACACCGTCGGGGAGAACGGGAACGACCGCGTCGAGGCCACCGTCCACCTGCGGGCGAGCGTGGTGCGGCACGCGCTCCGCGACGCGACGGCGTGGCGGGAGCTGGCAGAGGCCATGCGGATCTCGCTGAGCCACACGACCCGTGACCGCGACTCGGTCGCGGAGGCCCTGACCCTGCACGCCCGGTACCTCTGCACCCGCGATCCCGGGTCGGCCGCTGTGCTGCTGGGATCGGCGGACCGCCTGCGACGCAAGAAGATCACGCCGTTCGTGGCCGCCGCACGGGATCACGCGCTGGCCGTGCTCGGGGACCGCTGGTCTGAGCGCCTCGGCCGCGCCCTGGACGACGCCGCGCTCGTGGCCTTCGCCGACGAGATCGCCGCGCGTAGTCCTCGATGATCGGCCCGCGGCTTTCGCCACGGGCCGATTCCCACCCACGTCTCACGCTGACGGCTACGGGGTCAGGTAACAGGTCTTCGGCACGCCGTTCAGCGGATCGAGACCGAAAGCCGTTGTGGTGCAGGGTGTTCCACCGGCGAACGTGCGGTAGACGAACGCACCCCGGGCCCCGAACGCGACGGTGCGCTGCCCGGAGAACCCGCACGTCCCGCCTTCCTGGGCGCACGAGGTGCCATAGCCGGGCGGGCTCCCGTCGCGCGTGTAGCAGGCCTTCGACTCACCGGGCAGCGGATCTCCGCCGAACGCGGCGTTCGAACACGCGAGATTCCCGGACGCGGTGACGTACCGGAACGAGCCGAAGCCACCGTAGGCAACCGGCTGACCGGCGACGGCCGGGCAGGTTCCGCCTTCACCCGCGCACCGGGTCCAGCCGGCAGGTGGCCCGTCCGGCGCGAGATAGCAACTCTTGGCCACGTTGGCGATCGGGTCGCCGAACACCCCGTTCGTGCACTGAGTGCTCGCCGTGAACACCCTCTGCACGAACGCTCCGTTCGCGCCGTAGGCGACTGTCCGGCCGTATCCGGTGAAATTGCAGTTGCCGCCCTCGCTCGCGCAGGCTGTGTATCCGGCGGGACCGCCGAGCGGGGCCACGTAACAGGCTTTGACCAGATTCTGCGCCGGGTCGCCGCCGAACGCGTCGTTCGTGCAGTCGGTCGCCGACGTCGCGGTCTTGAACGTGTAGTTGCCCGCGCCGTAGGCCACGCTGCGGGTGCCGCTGAACTCGCACCGGCCCGCTTCGGCCGCGCAGTGGGTGTAACCGGCCGGGAGTCCCGCCGCGGCAGGGGGTTGCGGCGGAGCGGGGTTGCCGAGCCCGGACGCCGTGACGTCGTAGGTTCCCGGGGTCACTCCGGTGAGGTAGACGTAGTCGGCGTCCTGTGTTCCACCACCGATGCCCGGTCGTGGGGTGAACGTTCCGTTGCTCCACACCACCGAACCGTTGACCGACACGGTGATGTTCGTGCCGGTGAGCTTCGGCACGCCGATCCGCCCGGTCGTGCCGCCGGGGCTGGTGAGCCGGGCGGTGTACGTGCCCGCTGCCGGGTTGCGGGTCCAGGCGGCCTCCAGTGCTCCCTGCGGCAGGGTGAGGCGGCCCTCCGCGCTGGTGAGGTCACCCGGATGCGGGACGAACCGGTACTGACCCACCTGCGGCTCGGGAGCGGTGCCGAGCACGTTGAACGTCAGCGCCGAGGTCGGGCCGCTCGACCAGCCGTGCGCGAGGCTCATGAACGACCCGCCGTAGGCGAGGCTGCCGTCGGCGTTGATGCCCTCCCAGAAGGTGCTCTTGGTGCCGATCGGGCTGTCGAGCATGTAGCCCCACGTGCGGCGGATCTGGGCGAGGGCGGTCATGTCGTCGTTGGCGGTGAAGCGTGCGTGCACCTCCATGCCGCCGGTGAAGGGATGCACGCCGCCGCCCCACTCCGGCGTCGTCGCACCGAAAGCGTTCCACCGGGTGCGGAGGCTGTCGACGATGGTCCTGGCCTTCGCCGCCGAGTCGGTCAGGCCGTACCAGACCGCCAGCGAGTTGCCGTCCTGCGGATGCAGGTTGCTCGACGGGTTGTCGCGGTAGAGTCCCGCGTTCGTGTCCCACAGCCGGGAGTTCGCGGCGGACTTGAGCGCGGCGGCCCGGCTGGAGTAGCCGGCAGCGAGCGCGGTGTCGCCCTTGACCGTGGCGAGGGTGGCGCCCGCAGTCAGTGCGGCGTAGAGCAACGCGTTCGCCTGGATGTTCTCCCCGCCCTGGCCGCTGCGCGCCCAGTCCTGGGTGCGAGTGACGTTGAGCAGGCCGCTGCCGCCGATCTTGGCGATGATGAACCGCATCCCGCGCGTGTAGTTCTCCCAGACCGAGTCGAGCCAGGCCCGGTCGGCGGAATAGGTGTAGTACAACGACGTCCCCAGCAGGGTCCACGTGTGATAGGTGTCCGAGCCCTTGAGGTTGAACGGCGGGCCGGACCACGGGATCTCGCCGCTCGCGTCCTGCACTCCGTACATCGTGGACAGTGCGTTGCGGGTCGACTCCAGCTCGTGCATCGACGCGTACGCCGTCGGAACCGCGATGCCGAGGTCACCCGGCCACACGGTCCTGTCCCGCTTCGCGCCGTCGACCAGCACGCTGTTTCCCACGCCGACGACCGCGCTGTTGTCCCATTCGGACGGTGGCGGAGGCCAGACCCTGCCCTGGTTCGACGCGATGACGTTGGTCTGCACGGTGTACGCACCGGCGTACCAGATCCGGTTGAGCAGGTTGTCGCTGGAGTAGAAGTAGTTCGCGTACGCGGCGGGGTTCGCCTTGCCCGGCGCCGCCGTGAAGTTCAGCGAGACACCGGTGAGGTCCACCCAGCCCGACGTGCTGAGGAAGATCGTCAGGTAGCGGAACCCGCCGCGCAGCCTCGCCGCGGGCATGACGTACGTGCCGTTGGTCGTGGCGTTGCCGTAGATCGCGCCGTCGGGCTTGTCACCGCTGCTGGCGTCGCTCGCCCGGCCGATGTACTGGGAGGACTCGCTGAACGCGAGCCCGACCCGCTGTCCCCCGCTGGTGCCGCCGAACGACAGCGTCGCGATCCCGCCGACCTCCTTGCCGAAGTCCAGCGTGATCGACGAGTTCGTCCCGGAGATCCGGGTCGGCGCTCCCGACAGGACGTTCTGCGGGTTGGCCACCGAACCGGAGGTGCCCTGCACGCCGGCCGGTCGCACGGTCCGGGACGTGGGCGAGAGGTTCAGCGCCTCGATCGCGCCCGGCGGTGCCGCCACCGCGGCCAGCGCGTCCGGCAGGGCCCGCGGACCCGGCGGTGCGGCGGACGAAGGAGCGCTCACCAGACCCAGCAGCAGCAACGCGCTCGCGGCTATGGCCGCACGACGTGATGGCACGCGCATGGAACACCTCCCGGTGTGTCTGCGGCGACCGGGCGATTGAAACGTTTCAATCGTTGGTGGGTAGGAGACTATGGCTCTCGGACGAAGTCGGTCAAGATGCGAACCGGGACCCGGCGGCAACTTTGGCCGCGCTCTCACGGGCGCGGCAGCCCGAACGGACCGTCCATCATGGCCAGTCGGCTCGCCGCTCGTGGCCGATCGGGGCACGCGGCGAAACACCTGGTGTTCCTAGTGTCGGCCGGGACGGATTCGGCACAGCGAGGGGCAGCCATGCACACAGCACCGGACCAGGTCCGCACCGCGGCGCCGTACCACCTGCTCGGCCGCGGCGCCGGGTACCGCTGGTGGCGTCCGCTGACCGAGGTGCTGCTCTTCGCGGTGCTGCTCGGGGTGTTCCTGGCGGCGTTCGTGCTGCTGGCCCACGGGATCGCCTCCCTGGCCGGCATCGCGGGCAAGGACGACGGGTTCGCCGATCCGGTGTTCGACCTCGCCTTCGGGTTCGGCGTCGTGGCGGTGATGCTGCCCGCTCTCCTCCTCACGGTGCGCTGGGCCGGGCGCAGGCCGCCGGGAACGCTGTCCAGCGTCACCGGAGGGCTGCGGTGGAGGTGGCAGCTCGACTGCGCGCGCTGGGCGGTTCTCGCCATCGGCACGGTGCTGCTCGTCGGACTCGTCCAGGACGGCTGGCAGGCCGCCAAGTGGCCGGGTTGGGGCTCCTGGGCGCAGTTCGCCCTCGTGATCGTGCTGGTCGTCCCACTCCAGGCCGCCGCGGAGGAGTACCTGTGCCGGGGCTGGCTGTTCCAGGCGATCTCCTCGTGGACGCGATCCCCGTGGCCCGCCATGGTGCTCACGACCGCCCTGTTCGTGTCACTGCACGACTACACCGACCCGCTGGTGATCATCGACCTCACGGTGTTCTCGTTCGCCCTGTGCTGGCTGACGATCCGCACCGGCGGGCTCGAGGCCGCGATCGCCCTGCACGTCGTCAACAACGCCGTCGGCCTGCTCCTGGCGACCACGCAGGGCGCCCCGGACCTGAGCCAGAGCGGCGACTACACCGCGGCGCAGATCCTGCCCGGCACCGTCGCCACGCTGGCCTACACGTGGTGGGTCAGCAGGCGAGCGCGCTCCGCCGGCCTCATGATTTCCTCATAGACGGGGACTCACCCTCCTGCCATGAGAATCCCAGTGATCGCGACGGTGGTGCTCCTCGGCGTCAGCGCGTGCGCGCCGGCCGCGGGCGCCGACGCCCGGTTCGCCCTGGTCAGGGTCGATCAGGTCGGCTACACGGCGGACGAGAGGAAACACGCCTACGTCGTGTCGCAGCGATCGTCCTCCGGAGCGTGGTTCCGGGTCGTCGACGAGTCGGGAGAGACGGTGCTGAGCGGTACGACCGGCGCGTCCACTGGCTCGTGGAACGCCAAATACCGCGCGGTGAGCGTGCTCGACCTGTCGGACCTCACCACACCGGGCCGGTACCGGGTCGAGGTCAGCGGTGCCGTCACCGGGAAGTCCCCCGAGTTCCGGGTGGGCACGCGCCAGGAGCTGTTCGGCGGGCTCGCAGCCGGCAACGTGCGGTTCTTCCGCTCTCAGCGCGACGGAGCGAACGTCGACGGCAGCCTGTTGCGCCGCAAGCCCTCTCACCTCGCCGACCGGTCCGCGAACGTCTACGCCCCGCCGCGCATCGACATGGAGGCCTACAGGCTGCTCGACCCGGCGCTCACCCGCATCGGCGGGCCGGTCGACGTCGAGGGCGGCTGGTTCGACGCGGGCGACTTCCTGAAGTTCACCCACACCACCTCCTACGCGACGGCGCAACTCCTGCTGGCGCAACGCGATGGCAGCGGCGACACGGAGCTCGCCGCCGAGGCCCGGCACGGCGTCGAGTGGCTGCGCAAGATGTGGACCGGCGACGTGCTGTACGCCCAGGTCGGCATCGGCGTCGGCAACGAGACCGTGCGCACGGACCACGACGTGTGGCGCCTGCCCGAGGACGACGACCGGCTGGACGCGCCGCCCGGTTCGGTCGACCACCACATCAAGCACCGGCCGGTGTTCCCCGCCAACCAGCCGGGCGCGCCGATCAGCCCGAACCTGGCCGGTCGCGTCGCCGCCGTGTTCGCGCTGTCCGCTCAGCTCAACGCCGAGCACGACCGCACCAACGCGGCCGAGCAGCTGCGGATCGCCGCGGAGATCTACGCCCGCGCGGACCACGACCCCGGCGCGCTCGTCACCGCCTACCCGCCGGAGTACTACCCGGAGAGCTCGTGGCTCGACGACCTGGAGTTCGGCGCGACCGAACTCGCGCTGGCGGCCCGTGCGCTGGGTGACCCGAGGGAAGGCGGCTGGACGGCCGAAGCCGACCAGTGGGCGGCCCGGTACGTGGACTCCGGCAGCCGCGGCTCGCCCGGCATCGCCGACGTGAGCGCGATGGCCCACGCCGACCTGGCAGGTCTGGTCGGCGACTCACGGCGGCAACAGCTGATCGACGACGTGCGCAGGCCCCTGCAGGACGCGGTCGCGCTCGCCGGCCAGGACCGGTTCGCCTCCGGCGTCGCCTACTGGGACTGGGACGCCGTGCCGCACACGTTCGGACTGATGATCACCGCACTGCTCAACCGGAAGCTGACCGGGGACACCAGTTTCGACGAGTTCCTGACACGGCAACGCAACTGGGTGCTCGGCGCCAACCCGTGGGGCGTCTCGTTCGTCATCGGTGCCGGCACGACGTCTCTGCGCTGCGCTTCACACCAGGTGGCGAACCTGACCGGCGAGGTCCCCGTCGGGGCCGTGGTCAACGGCCCCAACGCGGCCAAGCACTTCGACGAGCTGAACACGTTCCCGACGCTGCGCGCCTGTCCCGAGGACGGCGGCAATCCTCACGCCGAGTTCGACGGGAGGGGCGCGCGGTTCCTCGACCACGCGGGTGCCTGGGCGAGCGCGGAGGTCGCGATCGACTTCACCTCGACCGCGTTGCTCGCCTTCACTCTCGCGGCCAGGTGAGCCATCGATAGAACGTTTCAATCCTTCGATGCCTCTGTCCGGTCTGGTCAGTTCGGGAAAGGACACGGGCGTTAGTTGAACGGGTGAATCGCCGGTCGGCGCGGGTGGGCGCGGGTGTGTACCCTCGCCCATCGTGCGGGTGCTGCTCGTCGAGGACGACCACGAGCTGGGGCAGGCGGTGGTGTCCGGGTTGCGTGCGGGCGGTTTCGCCGTGGACTGGGCGGCCGGTCTGGCCGACGCGGACCTCAAACACTCGGTGCACACCTACGACTGCGTGGTGCTGGACCGGGGATTGCCCGACGGTGACGGGCTCGGCCTGTTGCGGGGCTGGCGGTCGCGGCACGAGCGGACCCCGGTGCTGGTGCTGACCGCGCTGGACGCGGTGCCGGACCGGATCGCCGGGTTCGCCGACGGGGCCGACGACTACCTGGGCAAGCCCTTCGCGATGGACGAGCTGGTGGTGCGCGTGGGCGCGCTGTGCCGGCGGGCGGAGCCGCCGCGCGAGACGGTGCTGCGCCTGCTCGGGGTGGAGATGGACCTCCCCCGCCGGCGCGTCCGGCGTGACGGCGTGCTGTTGTCCTTGACCAGCAAGGAGTTCGCCGTGCTGGAGCTGTTGCTCACCAGGGCGGGACACGTCGTGTCGCGGTCGGAGTTCATCGAACACTGCTGGGACGAGATGGCGGAGCCGATGTCCAATGTGGTCGACGTCGTCGTGACCCAGCTGCGGCGCAAGCTCGGTGAGCCGCCGTTCGTCGCCACCGTGCGCGGTGCCGGTTTCATCGTCGGCGCGACTGAGTGAGCCGCCTTCGCCGGCTGCGCTGGCAGTTGACCGCGTTGTTCACGCTCACGACCGCGGTGTGCTTGGCAGTGCTGGCGATCCTGGCGGGCGTGATCGACCAGAGGTCGCGGTCGGACGCGGCCGATGCCGAGATCAACCGGCAGGCGACCGGCTTGTCCAGGGCCGTCTACTACCTGAACGGCACACTGCATCTCGAACCGCTGGGCGAGGACTACCTGGCGCGCGACGCCGAGGGTGTCCTGGTCGTCGCACGGTCCGAACGCGGCTGGGAGCCTCGCTACGAACGCGGACGCAAGCCGGTGGCGGACCCCGCGACGATCGAGCAGGTGCTCGGCGCGGAGGACGTCGTGCTGACCGGAGGTCCTGATGGCCGCCTCGCGGCCGCACCGGTGTGGGACGAGAGCCGGATCGGCGCGATCGTGCTCGTCGCCGCCGGACCCGCCGGGGAAGGCCACGCCGTCCTCGTCCGCTGGCTGTGGATCGGCTGCCTGGCTCTGGTGCTGGTCGCGGCCGCCGCCGGGCACCTCCTGTCGAAGCTCAGCATGCGGCCGGCGGTGCGCAGCCTCACCGAGCAGGAGCAGTTCCTCGCCGAGGCGGCCCACGAACTGCGCACCCCGCTCGCCACCCTGCGCCTGGTGGCCGGCTCCGCCGAGGTGCGGCGACAGGTGGACCGGCTGGGCCATCTCGTCACCGGGCTTCTCACCCGCGCGCGGGTCAGGGGCGGGACTCAGGAGATCGAACGCACCCCGCTGCGGCTCGACCAGCTCGTGGAGCAGGTGATCGACGAGCTGGCACCCGGCAGCGTCCGGCTGACGGCCGAACCCGTGGTCGTGCACGGCGATCCCGAACTGTTCGCCCAGGCCGTCCGCAACCTCGTCGACAACGCGATGCGGCACGGCGGAGGGGACGTCGAGGTGTCGGTGACCGCGGGCGCGGTGTCCGTTGTGGACAACGGGCCGGGCCTCGGGCGGTCCCGCTCCGGGACAGGGCACGGCATCGGGCTCGCGATCGTGCGCTGGGTGGCCCAGCTGCACGGCGGTTCGGTGCGATTGACCGATCGGGCCGAGGGTGGCGTGATCGCGGAGATCAGGCTTCCTGCCTCGCGATGAAGAGCGTGTCATCGCTCCCCCGGTCGCGGCACGGCCGGGCCGCATTCCTGGAGTGGTGCCGTCCCCCCAGGGCGCCACGATATGACAAAAACCTGACCAGCCGAAAGCGTTGACGACGGAATCACCCGAACCCTAGCCTCAGATTTTGAGAGCGCTCTCACGAATTGTCGGGCCGCCCACCCTGCACCGGGAGGTCTCATGCTGAGAGCTGCTCTTCTCGTGTCCCTGATGATGTCCACCGTCGTCGTGGCCCTGCCGTCCGAGTCCGAGTCGACGGCCGCTGCGGCGGCACCGAACCAGTCGGTCGTGGACTGCGACAACTACTGCGACGACCGCGATCCCGCTCTACCCCTCAGTGCACGGCGCTCCGCCTACCGGCCCGGCACCAGCACACAACCGCCCACCGGTGGGCCGCCGTCGACGGGAAGCACCGCGCCCGCCGCGGCAGCAGTCATCTGCAACAAGTACTGCGACGCCCGTGATCCCGCACTCGCGCCCGCGCAGCGCCTGACCCAGACCGTCGCTGTCGAAGGACGTCAGATCTCGCTGCGTTTCGACGATCCCGACGCGATGGGCTGGGCCGTGATCTCCGTTGCCCGGCAGGGAGACGAGGTGTGGCTGGACCGATCGTTCGACGCCGGCGTCAGCTGGGGTTCGGGATCAAGGCTCGGGAACACGGCGGTCCCGGCGGGCTTCGGCGACTGGCGCACGATGATGTTCAACGTGGACGACTGGGCCAATCTCGGTGTCGGTCTGCTGCGAGCCTGTGGACGCCCTGCCGGGTCGTCCACGATCGCGTGCACCAGCTGGTATCGCACGACGTGGAACGCCGGCGAACGTCGTACCGCCGCGGCCACGGCGATGATGGAGCGCTACAACCTCGGCAACGGCCTGTTCGACACGACAGGGTGGTGGAACTCGGCCAACGCCCTCACCGCGATCATCGACAACATCCGGGTGACCGGGATGAACAGCTACCGCTACGCCATCGCCCGCACCTACGACCTCAATCGACTGGCCTGGCAGGGCAACTTCATCAACGACTACAACGACGACGTCGCCTGGTGGGGCCTGGCGTGGCTGGCCGCCTACGACCTGACCGGGGACAGCAGATACCTGAACACCGCCCGGGCCGGCGCGGACCACATCTTCCGGTTCTGGGACTCGGTGTGCGGAGGCGGCGTGTGGTGGAGCTCGAGCAGGAACTACAAGAACGCGATCACCAACTCCCTGTACGTCCAGCTCAATGCCGCCCTGCACAACAGAATCCCCGGCGACACCACCTACCTCCAGCGCGCCAGGGCGGGCTGGACCTGGTTCGTGAACAGCAAGATGATCAACAGTGCCAACCTGGTCAACGACGGCCTGACCACAGCCACCTGCGCCAACAACAACTTCACACCGTGGAGCTACAACCAGGGCGTTCCGCTCGCCGCGCTGACCGAGCTGTACCGGGCCACCGGCGACACGAGCCTGCTCGCCAAGGCACGCACCCTCGCCGACGCCTCGACCAGCAGCAGCTTCCTCAATCCCGGTGGCATCCTGTTCGACAACGGCGGTGGCGGGGATGTCCCGTCCTTCAAAGGCATCTACGTCCGAGGCCTGTCCGCGCTGAACAGGGCACTGGCAGACCGCCCGTACACCTCGTATCTGCGGCGCCAGGCCGACACCGCCTACGCGCGGGACCGCTCCAGCGCCGACGCGTACGACCAGCCGTGGGCAGGCCCGTTCCAGCGCAGTGACGCCGCCCGTCAGCACAGCGCGCTGGACCTCATGAACACCGTCAGCTAGGACTCTCCTCCACCACGTCGGCGGCGTCGGACGCGACGCCGCCAACCCATTTCGGCGTACAGCGGGACGTTAATGCCGCGCGCGTAACGTCTGCCCGCGTCGAGCCGCGAATGGGGAGAGAGTTCGCATGGCAAATGTGGATCAGGTGCGCAGATATTACGAGTGCGTCGACACAGGAAACACGGGAGAGCTGCTTGAGCTCTTCGCTCCGGACGCCGTCTACCACCGGCCCGGCTATTCGCCGATGGAGGGGCGCGCGGCGATGGCGGAGTTCTACCGGGGTCAGCGGGTGATCGAGTCCGGTCGGCACACGTTGAGCCAGGTGACCGCGGAAGGGGACGGGGTCGCCGTCCACGGGGAGTTCACCGGGGTGCTCAAGGACGGCCGCCAGGTGAGTCTGCGGTTCGCGGACTTCTTCACCCTCGCCGACGACGGATTGTTCGCGCGGCGGGACACCTTCTTCTTCGCGCCGATGGTGTGAGTGATGACGGCGACGCGATCACTGGAATGGACCAGGACGGTCGTGCCGGCGGAAAAGCGGATCTCCGACGCGGAACTGGCCGCGCGGGTGGTTCGGCCGGCGTTCGGAGAAGTGCTGACCGAACACATGGTTTCGGTTCAGTGGTCGGCGGAACAGGGATGGCATCAGGCTGAGATCGTGCCGTACGCGCCGATGCTCATCGACCCGGCGATGGTCGGGCTGCACTACGGCCAGGTCGTTTTCGAGGGTCTGAAGGCGTACCGCCAGCCCGACGGTTCGGTCGCCGCGTTCCGGGCCGTCGACCACGCGCGCCGGTTCCAGCGCTCCGCCACCCGGCTGGCCATGCCCGAGCCGCCGGTCGAGCTGTTCCTGGACGCGCTGGCCGAGCTCGTGGCGGCCGATCGACGCTGGGTTCCCGAGGACGACACGAAGAGCCTGTACCTGCGGCCGATCCTGTACGCCACCGACCCGAGCCTCGCGTTGCGGCCTGGCACGCGGTATCGGCTGCTCGTCCTGGCCATGGTCACCGAGACGTTCTTCGGCGAGGGCGCGCCGCCGGTGTCGGTGTGGGCGAGCACCCGCTACGCCCGCGCCGCGCGCGGTGGCACCGGCGAGGCCAAGTGCGCCGGGAACTACGCGGGCGGCTTCGTCGCGCAGGTGGAGGCCGTCGAGCACGGCTGCCGGCAGGTGGTGTGGCTCGACGCGGCCGAGCACACCTGGGTCGAGGAGATGGGGGGCATGAACATCTTCTTCGGCTACGGCGACCACCTGGTCACCCCGCCGCTGTCCGGGACCCTGCTGCCCGGCATCACCCGGTCCTCGGTGCTGACGCTGGCCACCGAACTGGGGATGACCGTCGAAGAGCGGATGTTGTCACTGGCGCAGTGGCGGGCCGACTGCGCGAGCCACGCGATGACCGAGGCATTCGCCTGCGGCACCGCGGCGGTCATCACCCCGGTCGGGCACGTGGCGGCGGAGTCGGGTGAGTTCCGGATCGGCGACGGCCGGCCGGGACCGGCGGCGGCTCGGTTGCGCACGGCGCTGGTCGGCGTCCAGCGCGGGCGTGTCCCCGACCGGCACGGCTGGCGGCACGAACTCGCAGGACCGGATCCGGCGGCGAGAACGCACGCCTGACCAGGCCGGCGGGCTGCTTGGTCACGACTGACGGCGATCGAGGGATTGGGGTTATCCGTGCGGCGTGTTTCGGGTTTCACCGGGTTCAGCGTGTTGTGGATCGGACAGATGCTTTCCGCGGTGGGCACCCGGATGACGACGTTCGCCATCGGGATCTGGTTGTGGCAGAAGACCGAGTCCGCCACCGCCGTCACGCTGCTCGCGTTCGTCGCGTTCGGCTCGACGATCCTGTTCTCCCCCATCGCCGGCGCCCTGGTCGACCGGTGGAGCCGCCGCGTCACCATCGTCGCCGCCGACGTCGGAACCGCCGTGGCCACCGCCATCCTGCTGGCCGTCTACCTGTTCGGTCACGTCGACCTGTGGCTCATCTACGTGGTGAACTTCGCGACCGGGGCATTTCTGTCGTTCCAGGTCCCGGCCTACACCGCGACGATCACCGGAATGGTCAGGAAGGAGGGCTGGACGCGCGCCAACGCGATGATAGGAATGCTGCGCGCCGCACCCGCCATCTTCGCGCCCGCCATCGCCGCCCCGCTCATGGCGACCGTCGGTGTCGAGCCCATTCTGGCCATCCAGGTCGTGGCCTGCCTGATCGCCACCGCCGTCATGTTCGCCGTCGCGCTACCCCCGCTGCCGCCGCGCGACGAGACCACGGACAAGCCCGGCTTCCTGCGCGACACGACCATGGCGTTCGGCTACATCGCCGCCCGTCCCTCGCTGCGCGGGCTGCTGTTCATCACCTTCTCCATCAGCTTCCTCTCCGCGGTCGGCTGGGTCCTGTTCGCGCCGATGATCCTTGCCAGGACGGGCAACGACAGCAACGCCGTCGGCATCGTGCAGGTGGTGGGCGCGATCGGTGGCACCGTGGCGGGCATCTGGCTCGCGACGCTCAAGCCGACGCCGCACATGGTGCGCCGGATGCTCATCGGGGTCCTCGTCCTCGCCATCCCCGGCCGGATGCTGTTCGGCTTCGACAGCGTCCTGATCTGGTCGATCGCGCTGGCCCTCGGCTGGGGCGCCATTCCGTTCATCGACGGCTACAACCAGACGATCTGGCAGGCGAAGGTGCCACGCGCCCTGCAGGGTCGTGTCTTCGCCGCCCAGCAGGCGGCCGAGAACGTCGCGCTGCCGATCGCGTACATCTCCGCGGGCCTCCTCGCCGACCACCTCCTCGAACCCGCCATGCGGTCGGACGGTGTGCTGGCCGCGATCTTCGGACCCATCACCGGAACCGGGCCGGGCACCGGCATCGCCGTGCTGTACGTCCTGTCCGGAGCCGCTGCGGTTCTCCTCGCCGTGTACGGCTTTCTCACCCCCGCCATCCGCGACGCCGAGAAGCTGCTGCCCGACCAGGCCGTCGAAGGCGCTGCCGAGCCTCAGCCGCAGGACGCCGACCGGTAACGGATCGTTCCTGTCGACGGATTGTCGACGGGTTGTCGACGAGGCTTGCCATGGTTGGCGGTGTTCCGGGGGGAACACGGCTTCTCCCCGCACTCGCCGCACGGGGGGAAACGTGCACATTCACATTCTGGGTCCTGTCGAGATCATGTCCGGCGGCACGCCGATCCGCATCAGACGCCGAAAACAACGGCTTCTTCTCGCGTTGCTGGCCGCACGCGTCAACCAACTGGTCCCGGTCTCCCGGATCATCAGCGCCTTGTGGGAGGAGGACACCCCGGTCGCCGTCCGCAACCAGATCCACGTGCACGTTTCCGCCGTGCGCCGTGCCCTCACGGCGAGCACCGGTGAACCGGCCGCGCTGGAGACCACCCAAACCGGGTACATCCTGCATTCGCCGCCGGTCGTGGTCGACGTCGAGAGATTCGAGGACGCCGCGGCGGCGGGTGAGCGAGCACTGGCCGCTGGACGGTTGACGGAAGCGTTCACGTCGTTCCGCACGGCACTGGGGGTCTGGCGTGGTATCCCGCTGGACGGGCTCGGTGGCCGGTTCGCCGAGTCGGAGACGGCTCGGCTGGAGGAGCGCCGTCTGCTGGTGCTGCAACGCCGGCTGGACACCGAGCTGGCCCTCGGCCGGCACGCGGAGCTCGTGTCCGAGCTCGCCGGTCTGCTCAACCCTTATCCGCTGCACGAGGGACTCCGCCGCCGGTACATGCTCGCCCTGTACCGGACGGGCCGGGCCGCCGACGCCCTCGCCGCCTACCGCGCCGGTCGCCGGTTGCTCAACGACGAGCTCGGCATCGAGCCGAGCGCGGAGCTGCGTGAAATGGAGCTGGCGATCCTGCGTGGCGTACCGGCCCGGCAACTGGTAGTCGAGGCGGTGCCGGCGGCGGGCCGTGAGTCCGTGAGCACGCGAACCGGGTGGAGCCCACCGGCCAGGCCACGTCAGCTGCCGCACGGCGTCGCGCATTTCGAAGGCCGCCGAGCCGAACTGGCCAGGCTCGACGCGCTCTGCGCACGTGACCGGTCCAGGGTGACGGTCGTGGTGTCCGGACCAGCCGGGATCGGCAAGACGGCGCTCTGCGCGCACTGGGCACACCGAGCGGCCGAGGAGTTCCCGGACGGTGAGCTGTACCTGGACCTGCGCGGCTCAAGCCCCGACCCGGTCGGACCCGCGGCCGCCCTCGCCCACGTGCTGCGCGCGCTCGGCATGCCGCCCGAGCGGATCCCGTCCGACGTCGCCGAGGCCGCGGCCGACTACCGCTCGCTGCTCGCCTCGGCCCGGATGCTGATCGTGCTCGACGACGCGGCGACATCGGCTCAGGTACGTCCCCTCCTGCCGGGCACGCGGTCCTGCCAGACGATGGTCACCTCGCGGAACACGCTCGACGACCTGGTGGCGCGGGACGGCGCCGAGCCGATCCGGCTCGGCGCACTGTCCAGATCGGACGCTCGGAACCTGCTCACCTCGATCGTCGGCGAGCGACGCACGGCGGCCGAGCCGGCCGCCGTCGACGACCTGGTGGCGATCTGCGAGCAGCAGCCGATCGCGCTGCGGGTCGTCGCGGTCCAGCTCACCGGGCGACGCGAGCTCGGCATCGCCCGCTTCGTGGCCGAACTGCTGGCCACGGACCTCAAGCCGGGCTCGGACGCCCGCGCCGTCGGCCCCTGCGCGCAGTCTCGATGACGCCACGCGGAGTCGGGTACGCCTAGTGGACCTCGACGCCGCGGACCTTGATCTCACGCCCTGTGGGCGAAGTCCACGTCCGCCGCGTCGCGGCCTCGACGAACTCGACGGCGACCCCGTTCCGGCCGGTGGCCTGCCAGCACAGTTCGACGGTGTCGCAGCCGCCGTCTCCTGCCCGCCGCACGATCTCGTCGAGCAGCGTGTCCTCCACGCCGCGGCCCATCACCGGGCAGGAGATCGACAGCAGATCCACCGTGCACCGGTCACCGGCGCAGTCCATCCCGACCACCGCGCCGAACCCGTAGTCGCCGGTCCGGTCCGTGACCTTCGCGGCGAACACCTGCCTGCCGGGCGTCGCGGTGAGCCGGCCGGACGGATCCGGCAGGCCGAACACGAAGTCCTTGGCCCTGGCGACGATCTCCACCGCCTTGTCCCGCAGACCGGCGGTGACCTCGTGGAAGCCGACCGACACAGCCAGCCCGGCGATGTAGTCCTGCAGGGACAGCGCCGCCGCGGGGCGATCCCGCCGCTCCGGCACCCGGACGGCTCCGCCCGGCAGCCAGTCGAACACCCCGGCAGCGTGCGCCGCCGACGACCAGGACTCCGGTGCGACGTCCAGCAGCAGGGCCGAGGCACCGTCGACGTCCTCTGCCAGTGCGGCCAGAGCGGGATCGGCGGTGAGGACGAGCAGCCGGCCGGCGTCGGCGACCACGCCGGCCAGCTGCTCGGTGGCCGGCCGGGCGTCCACGACCCAGCCGTCGAGCAGTTCGTGGGCCAGCTGCGGTGCGGCGCCGACCACGGTGTCCCACAACGCTTCTGGATCCCCGGTGGCGCGCAGCACGAGCCGGAACCCGGCCGCCCTGAGGTCGGCCAGGAAGGTGACGACGCTGTCGTCCATCAGGGACTCCAGCAGGCTGGACGCGTCCACGAGCGCCGTCCGCGGCCGGCCCGCGTAGCGGATCCGCAGCAACCGGGCCAGGTTCGCGCCCAGCTCGCGGAAGACCTCCTCGCTGTACGGAATGCGAGCGAACCGGTACATCACGGGGTGGAAGGCGTGCGAGGTGCCGACCGTGCGGACCGCCTCCTCCGCGTCGGCCACCAGCACCCCGGGCCGACCGGACAGGTGTGCGCGCAGCGCCGCGCGGGCGGCGTTCGCCGTCGCCATGACGCCGTCGGCCCGGCCGGCGTCGCCGACACCGTTCGGCGCATGCCACGGCAGGGCCGGCAGCACGAAGAGCGGGCAGCACTCCCAACGCCCCGCGGCCGCCAGCACCGCATCTGCCATCCCGATGAGCTCGTCCGCCGCGCCGGCGCCGTCCAATGCGCCTGCCGGCAGGTCCTCCAGGCGGGGCGCGACCACCAGGACGTCCGGGCGCAGGCGAGCCATCTCCCCGTGGTCGTCGAGGCACTGCGCCATGATCTGGCCGAACGGCCCGACGGTGGCGGCCACCGGCAGGTCCACATCGGACGACAACAGCTGGAGGTACGGAACGACCGGGTCGATCGTGTAGCTGGCGAGCAGACCGATGGTCAGCTCCGGCGCGGGCTGGCTGTCCTTGGTCCGCTGCCACCGGGCTCGGAGTGCGACGGCGGGCTCAGCGGGCCGCATCTGCGTCACTCCCCGCGGTCTCCAGCCCGGCCCGCACCGCGCGCAGGAACCGAATCGCTTCGCGGCCGTTGACGAAGCGGTGGTCGTAGGCCAGTCCGATGTGGACGACCGAGCGGAACGCCGGTGTCCCGTCCGCGCCCGGCACCGGCTCCTGCCGCGTGCCGGCCAGGGACAGCGCGCAGATCTGCCCCGGCATGACGATGGGCGTCGCCACCAGCACGTCCTCCTCGTTGTTGAGCGAGACCAGGATGTTGCCGCCCTCGAGATCGGCCGGGCGCAACGTGTCCCGCATGGCCCGGATCCGGAAGTCCATGAGCACGTCGGCGAGCTCGGCGACTGACCGCTGGTGCGCGTCGCGGACGACGGGGACCTTCAGGCCCTTCCCGACGTCGATCGTGACCCCGACGTGCGCGCCACGCGGCAGCGCGACCGTGCCGTCGGCGAGCGGATGTCCATAACAGATCGGAAAGTCCCGGTGCAGCGCGCCGACGACGGCGACGAGCAACTCGGGCAGCCCGATCCAGCTGTCACCGGAGGCGGAGCGCCGGGCCGCCTCCGCGAGCGCGGCGTCGACCGGTACGGCGATCGCGGTGAACGCGGCCGGGATGGACCGATGCGACTCGGTGACCGCGGCCGCGACCGCACGCTGCACCCGGCCCGGCTCGTGGACGTCCACATCGGACTCGCCGGTGCTCCCCCGTTCGTCGAGCAGGCGCTGCACGTCCGACTCGCGGACCACCGCTCGCCCGAGGCCGCCGAACTCGGCGAGCCCGATCCCGTGCCGCTCGGCCAGAGCACGCGCCGGTTCGGTCAGCACCGGCCCGGTCGTGACCTCCGCCTCGTCCGGAGCCGGCACACCGGTGTCCAGTTCCGCGGTGAACCGCCGGTGGTCCTCCTCCGAGTCGAACAGGTGCCCGACGACGTCGCCGCCCTGGCACTCCGCCGACTCCGGCACGACCTGGTGCAGTACCCCGCCCTGCTCACTGATCAGCTCCTCGGCCGTCTTCGACGTCTCGATCACCGCGATGGGATCACCGGGCCGCACCCACCGTCCCTCCTCGACCAGCCAGTCGGTCAGGACGTAGCCGGCGTCGTTGTTGTTCAGCTTCGGCACCTCGACGTCGATCACGTCAGGCTCCTTTCCCGCCGCGAGGCCAGTTCGGACTTCACAGCCGCACGGATCGTGGCGGCGCCCACGAGCACCTCTCGCTCCAGATGGGTGGCGGTGGGAATGATGCTGTCGGCGGAGTGCACCAGCCGGACCGGCCGGCGCAGCGTCTCCCACAACCGGGTGTGCAGAACGGCTGCCACCTCCGCTCCCCAGGTGCCGCCCGCGGTGCTCTCCTCGACCACGCACACGACGCCGGCCTTGGCCGCGAGTGGGAGCACGGGCTCGACGTCGAACGGGTACAGCCGGGACGGCACCACCAATTGGACGGCGATCTCGTCGACCAGCAGCAGCTCCCGCATGGCGGTCAGCGCGCGGTCGGTCATCCCACCGGCCCCGATGAGCAGGCAGTCGAGCTCACCGGGGTCGTCCGCGTAGATCCGGGCGAACTCCCCTGCCTGGTCGAGGAAGTCGAACCGGAACAGCTCGTCGACCACGCCCGCGGCGGCCATCCGGTGGGTGTACAACACCTTGTCCTCGAAGAAGACGCCGGGCGAGCCGGCGCCGAGCATGCGGCCCAGCACGTCGTGGTTGTCGTGGAACGGCGACATCTCGTACAGGGCCAGGCCGGGAATGCCGACGAAGTGCTTCTGCAGGCTCTGGCTGTGGGTGGGCCCGTACCCGCGCCCGCCACCGGACGGGCAGCGCACCACGAGGTGCATCGGGACCGGCCGGCCGTACATCGACACGGACTTGCTGGCGAAGTTGAGCAGCTGGTCGAAGGCCAGCGCGGCGAAGTCGCCGAACATGATCTCCACCAGCGCCTTGTCCCCGGCCAGTGCCAGACCGCCGGCCACGCCGACGATGCCGCCCTCGCTCAACGGCGTGCCGATCACCCGTTCCCCGTACACAGTGGACAGTCCCTTGGTGACCTTGAACGCACCGCCGTACGGGTCCTCGACGTCCTCGCCCAGCAGGTACAGACGGGGATCGGCCGCCAGGTGGGCGTGCAGTGCGCGGTTCAGGTTCTCCACCACCCGCTCCGGCCGGCTCATGCGCTCGCCTGCCAGGTCACGGGAGGCCGGGCCGCACACTCGTCGGCGACCGCGGCGATCCGGGCCGCGGCCCGTGCGTCGGCCTCGGCGAACCGCTCGGGAAACGCCTCGCGGTAGCGTGCGTACCAGTCATGGCGGCGGGCGTGCTCGATCACCTCGGGTGGCCGTGAGTCGTCACCCTTGCTGTGCGGGCCGAGCCGGTGGGTGGCGAACTCGACGACCAGCGGCACGCACTCGGTGCGCACCCTGGCCACCAGCGGCCCGAGTTCGGCGCGGATCACGTTGACGTCCACGGACTCGGTGCGGTGGTGGGGAATCCCGAACGCCGCCGCCCGGCCCGCGATGGTCCCGGCCAGCTGCGCCGACGTCGGCGTCGACTGCGCTATCCCGTTGTGCTCCACCACGACCAGCAGCGGCAGCCGCCACAACGCGGCCATGTTCAGCGCCTCGTAGACCGCGCCCTCACCCCAGGTGCCGTCGCCGACGTAGGCCAGAGCCAGCGCTCCGGGTCGCGACCGCCGCAGGTGCATCGCGACCCCCGCGGCCACCGGCAGGCTCTGGCCCTGCACCCCGGTCGACAGGTACCCGTCGCGCAGGATGTGCTGGCTGCCGCCGACACCGTGGCACACAGCGCCCGCCCGGCCCATGATCTCGGCCAGCAACCCGACCGGATCGGAGTACCGCGCCAGGTAGTGGCCGTGCCCGCGGTGGTTGCTGAACACGAAGTCCACAGTGGACAAAAGCGGTTGCAGGGCGACCGGTACGTACTCCTGGCCGAGGCAGGTGTGCGTGGTGCCGTGCAGCTGTCCCGCGGTGAACAGGTCGAGCAGCCGCAGCTCGAAGTGCCGGATCAGCAGGAGCAGGTCGAGATCCTCGTCGGCCGGGGCGGAAAGGGCGGTCGCGCCCAGTTGCGCCGTGTCGGCGTCAACCACCGTCATCGGGAGGACTCCTTGTCACGCAACGTCTTCCGGATGACGGCAAGCGAGGTCATGGCCCGGATCTCCGCGTGTGAGAAGGACACGCCGAAGACGTCCTCGAGCGTGATGACCAACTCGACGTGCTTGAGGCTGGTCCACCGGGCCTCGGTCACCGCCGCGGTGGCGTCGGTCAGCTCGGCCGGCTCGACGCCGAGCACGTCCGCGACCACCTGGGCCAGCCGGTCCTCCGCCGCCTCGCCGACCGGCGGCGGCACCGCGACCGGCGACGGCACCGCGACCGGCGACGGCACCGCAACCCGCGACGGCACCGCAACCCGCGACGGCACCGCAACCCGCGACGGCACCGCAACCCGCGACGGCACCGCAACCCGCGACGGCACCGCGACCCGCGACGGCACCGCGACCGGCGGGGGCACCGCGATCGGCGGCGGCACCGCGACCGGCGGGGGCACCGCGACCGGCGGCGGCACCGCAAGGGCCGCGCGCACACTGAGCGGGCGGATGTCCTGCCACACCTCGTCGACGTACGCGGCGCACTCGTCCTCGGTGCCGGTCACGCCCACCGGACGCCAGCCGGCCGGGATCTCTCTGCCGGACGGCCAGATCGAGTACTGCTCCTCGTCGTTCACGACCACGAGGCAGTCGACGCCACCACTCCGGTCGACCGTCGTCATGCGGTTTCCTCCCCTGGCAACAGTTCGGTGGTGCCCGCCCGGCCGGACAGGCGCACCACCCGGTCCTCGATCTCGGCGAGCAGGTGCTCGGCCGTGGCCCGGCGGTGCAGGTTCGCCGAGTACCGGACGCACAGCCGCAGCCGGTTGTCCAGCACGTTGGCCATGACATCCATGGTGTGCGGCCAGACTCCGGCCTCGTCCTGCTCGAGCCCGTACGGCGCGTGGCACATCTCGAACAGCTCGCCGCCGTGCTCGCTGTGCGTCCAGTCGAAGTGCCCGGTGAAGTTCAGGCTGATCTCCGGCACGGGCAGCGTGGCGAGCGTGTCCCGCACGGCGGGGTCGGGGCAGAGGTACCGGGCGAGCCCCCAGCCGATCCCGCCGTCGGGTATCCCGGCCAGCCGCTCGGCCACCTGGCCGACGTCCTCGTTCTGGCGCACCAGGAACGGGTAGAAGTGCTGGAACCAGCCGACCGTGCGGAACACGTCCAGGCCACTGCCTCCGGGCGCGGTTCGGCCGTGCGAGGACAGCCACAGGCCGCATCCCGCACCGCCGGCCCAGGCGGTCACGGCGTCGCCGACCGCGTGCACCAGCAAGGGGACCAGGTTGGTGTGGTGGGCCCTGGACCGGTCCCGCAGCCCCGCCATGACCCGCTCGTCGAGCCAGGTGTCCACTTCCAGCCGTGAGGAGAAAGTGGCTCTGCCGTCGGGAAAGTCGCGCGGGACCGAGGCGGTCCTGGCCTGCTGGGCCAGCCACAGCGGCAGCTCGGCGAGGAGCGCGGGAGACGCGGCGTGCTCGGTGAGCCTGCGTGACCATTCCTGGTACGACGTGGTTTTCGGCGGCAACCGGACGGTCTCGCCTGCCATCAGCTGGTGGCAGGCGGTCTGCAGGTCGTCCAGCAGCACGTCCCGCGACACCCCGTCGATCACCCAGTGGTGGACGACGAGCAGCAGACGGTCGGGTTCCCCTTCCGGGAGCGCGAAATGCGCGGCGCGGACCAGCGGACCGGTCGCGAGACCAAGGCCTGCCTGAGCCCGCACGCACAGCGCGGTGACCTGTTCCTCGAGGTCCACAGTGGACGAACCGGTCAGGTCATGGCTCTCGAAGACCACGCCGTCCGCGGCGTCGGCGTGCGTCTGCCGGCGGTCAGCGGACAACCGCAGCCGCAGTGCGTCGTGGTGAGTGACCACCGCCTCGACCGCGGCGCGCAGCACTCCGGCCGGCACCGGCCGGCGCAGGCTGAGGTAACACGGGGTGTTGAAGTGCGACGGATTGGGCAGGTTCGGCTCGAGGTTGGCCAGAAACCAGTGCTGCGGCAGTGTCAGCGGTACCTCGCCGGCGTCCGGCCCGCCACTCCCCGCGAGGACCGGGGCCTCGAGCGCGGCCTGTCCGGCGATGGTCGGGCGATCGGTGAACTGCGCCGGGGTCAGCGCGATGCCGGACACGTTCGTCCGGAACACCGCCTGGATGGCGAGCATCGAGTCACCGCCCAGCGCGTAGAAGTCGTCGTGCACGTCGATCGCGGAGACATCGAGGCTGAGCAGTTCCGCCCAGATGGCGGTCAGGGTCCGTTCCGTGTCGGTTCCCGGCCGTGCGGCGGCCCGAACCGTCGCACCGGCGAGCTCCAGGGGCAGACCGGAGATCGTGGTCCGGTGCTCGCCCGGCGGCACGAACGGGCTGTCGAGCGCCCACAGCCGGGCCAGCAGCCGCCCCCGCTCGCCAGGGTCCGCGGGCAGCCGCACGGCGCCGGCCGAACCCGGCACGACCGGCTCGCCAGAGGTGAGAACGAGGCATTCGGCCGGGTCGGCCAGCCCGGCGCCGGCCAACTCGGCCAGTGCGGCGCCCGCGTCACCGGTGACCAGCCGGACCGCTGCCGGATCCCCCGGAGGGGAGCCGGCAGCCGCGCTGGGCCCGCACAGCGCGACCCGCCGGCCGTGCCGATGCTGCTCCCGGATGAACCGCCCGAGCTCGGCGCGCCCCCAGCCGTTCCGGTCGGTCACCACCCACCGCACCGGCGAGCCGACGAGCCGGCACAACCGCCGGACGATCAAGGCGCCCACCGCCTGATCGCCGCGGTCCGCGGTCCGCACGTCGACTCCTGGGAGTCCGGCCAGCCCGTCCCGCAGCCACGCGACCAGCCGCTCCTCCAGCCCGTCACCGGTCCCGGCGACCACCAGCAGCAGCGGCGTCTCCGACCAGGCACGGTGCGCCCGCACCGCCGCGAGGAGGTCCTCGACCGCCTGCTCCAGCACCCGCACCCGCGTGGCCAGGGTGACCGGGCCGTCGGGCAGGAGGTCCGGCCAGCGCAGCACCACGACGCCGAGCCGGCCCGACCCGAACGCCCCTGCCGGGTCGAGCAGAGTGCGGAACAGCCGTCCCGGCGCGGTGGTCCGCACCGCGACCGGCACCGGAAGCCCTGCGGCCGCGTCCTTCGCGGCACGCCGCACCGGTTCCACCGAGCCGGTGCCGGTGATCGTCACGCCCAGCGGGCCGGACGGCCGCTCGGCGGGTCCGAACGGGACGGCGTCGAGATCGGCGGTGAGCGTGTCCAGCTCGGCCACGTACCGGTCGAGCAGCGCGTCCACCCGGCCGGCGTCGAACTGCCCGGCGCGGTGCTCGGCGGTCGCGGTGAGCCGGCCGTCCCGCCAGGACAGGTGCACGAACAGGTCGAACTCGGTGCCGGTGGTCGGCACGTCCAGCGTGCTGACCTCGAGCCCCGGCAGGTCCAGGCCGGCCGTCGGTTCCTCGACGACGTTGAGCACGTGCTGGAACAGCGGATGCCGCGCCGGGTCGCGTGGCGGGCCGACCGCGTCGACGATCGCCGCCAGCGGCGCGGTCCGGTGCCGCTGGGCGGCCAGCGTCGCCCCGTGCACCCGGCGCAGCAGCCGGCGGACGCTCGGCCGGCCGGACAGGTCGAGCCGGAACGGAAGCAGGTCGGCGAAGTACCCGATGAGGTTCGCCAGCTCCGGCAGGTCCCGCCCGGCCGCCGGCACCCCGACGACCAGGTCGTCCCGCCCGCTCTCCCGGTGCAGCATCAGCGCATAGGCCGTGAGCAGCACGACGAACGGGGTCACCTCGGCGGCCCGCGCCGCCCGCCGGACCCGCTCTCCGAGCTCTCCTGGCAGCTCCCGCCGACGCACGCCGCCCGCGGACCCGATGTGGCCGCCACCGAGGTCGAGCTCGGTCGGCGCGTCACGCAGCAGGTCCCGCCAGTAGCCGACGTCGGCCGCGACCTCCGCCCCGGCGAGCCGGTCCCGCTGCCAGGCCGCGTAGTCGGCGAACTGGATCGGCAGTGGCTCGAGCCGCGCGCCCGCACCCGACCGTGCCCGGTATGCGGCGGACAGGTCGGCGAGGAACACGTGCCACGACCGGTTGTCACAGATGATGTGGTGCATCCCGATCACCAGGTGGTGCTCGGCCGGGCCGGAGCGCACCAGGCAGGATCGCAACAGCGGTCCCGCCTTCAGGTCGTAGGCCGCCGTGGCGTGCGTGCGCACCAGTTCCGGCAGCGCCTCGGCCGACGCCGGCAGGTCGACCGGTGTGAGCCAACAGTCCGTCCGCTCGGCTATCGCCAGCAGCGGCCGCCCATCCTGTTCGGCGAACGTGGTCCGCAGCACCTCGTGCCGGTCGACCACGTCGTCGAACGCGGCGGTCAGCGCCGCCTCGTCCAGTGCACCGCGCAACGTGGCGGCGAACGTGATGCCGTACCCCGACCGGCCGTCCAACTGGGACAGTGCCCACAGCCGGTGCTGGGTCGAGGCCGCCTCGATCATCCGGTCGCGCGATACCGGCGCGATGACCGCCTCTGGTGCCCGATCCGGCTCGCCCGCGTCGACCAGGCGAGCCAGCTCGGCGATGGTGGGCGCGAGCAGGAACCGGTGCAGTGCGACACCGGCACCGAGCTCCGTGCGCACCCGCGACAGCAGGCGGGTGGCCAGCAGCGAATGCCCGCCAAGGCCGAAGAAGCTCGTGGTGACGCCGACCTCGCCGGCGCCGAGCAAGTCGCGCCACAGCGCGACCAGTCGTTCCTCGGTCGGCGTGCGCGGGGCGACTACCTCGGTGCCCGCACCGGCCGGGCGGGCCGGCGTCACCCGTGCGCGCTCGGCGATCGCGGCGGCGGTGTCCAGGTGCTCCGAGCGGTACGCGACCCGCTCGGGACCGGGCTCCGGCAGCCGCCAGGCCACCCGCAGCCTCTCGACGACGAGCGTGCCGAGCACGGCGAAGAACTCGTCGGTGTAGGGCACGTGACCGAGCTCCTCGGCGGCCGGGTCGTCGATCAGTTCGACCGGTAGCCGGGCCTGCCACTCCTCCGCCCAGCACACCTCGACCCCGCCGATGCCGGCCACACCGCGGGCGAACCTCTCGTCCAGCCCGTCGTCGGCCGGCCCTGGGCACATCACGAGCAGCAGCGGCGAGCCGGACCGGGCACGGAAGGCACGCACGGCCGCGAGCAGGTCGGTGACCACCTCGGGCGAGCCGCCCGGCCGGTGGCGCAGCGAGTCCGCCCACCGGACGAGGACGACGGTCGCGTCCGCGGCCGGGTCACCGGCGAGCAGCTGCGGGACGACCTGTCCGTAGGCGGCGAAGTCGACCGACATCGGCAGGCGCAGGAAGTCCGACCAGAACCGCACGGTGTCGCCGAGCGGCTCGGCGGAGAACGACGCGGCGAGACACACCTTGCGCCGGCGCGGCTCGGCCAGGCGGTCCAGCGGGAGGTCCGGGTCGTCGGCGAACGCGGTGAGCAGCGTGCGGAACCGGTCGGCGACCAGCTCCGCGGTCTCGGCCAGGTACAGGTCGGTGTTGTAGCCGAGCACGCCGGACAACCCGGACGCGGTGCGCCGGATCGTGAGGAACAGGTCGAAGTCGGTGGTGCCCGTCTCCACCTCCGCGGCGGTGAGCTCGAGCCCACCGGCGGTCAGCGCGTCCGCGGCCACGACGTCGTTGACGCTGAGCATGACCTGGAACAGCGGGTTGTGCCGAGGTGAGCGATCGACTCCGGCGTGCTCGACGACCACGGCGAACGGCACGGCCTGGTGGGCGTACGCCTCACCGGCGGCCCGGTGAACCCGCCGGACCAGGTTCCGGCCGGTCGGCCGACCGGCCAGGTCGAGCCGGACCACGACGATGTCGGCGAAGCAGCCGATCACCCCCTCGACGTCGACCTGGGTCCTGCGCGCCACCGGTACCCCGAACAGCACGTCCTCGGCGCCGGTGAACCCGTGCAGCAGTGCGCCGAACACGGCCAGCACGGCACTGTTCAGACTCGCGTCCTCGCGCCGGGCCACCTGGATCAGCCGATCGGTGACGTCGGCGGGCAGCTCGAACGGCAGGTGGGCGCCGGTCCGGGTGGGTGCCCGCGGCCGGGGCAGGTCGGGCGGCACCGTCGACAGTTCCGGGGCGCCGGCCAGACGCTCACGCCAGTACCGCAGGTGCTCGGCGAGGGCCGGGCCGGTCGTGGCGGCCCGTTCGGCCACCGTGTGGTCGATGAACCGGACAGGGAGCGCGGGCAGGTCGACGCTCTCCCCGACGCGGCGGGCGTAGCAGCCGGCGAGTTCGGCCTGGAACACCCCGGCCGACCAGCCGTCGAACACGATGTGGTGGACGCTGGTCAGCAGCACGTGCTCGGCAGGCCCGATCTCGACCAGCGTGCACAGCGGCACGGCCGCGACGGTCAGGTCGAACCGGCGGCCGGCGTGCCCGGCCACCGCCTCGGCGATGCTGCCGGCGTCCTGCCCCAGGGTCACGACCGGCAGCTCCACCCGGACCCGGTCGAGCACCCGCTGGCGCGGTCCCTCGCCGTCGTCGTGGAACACCGTGCGCAGCGCGGACTGCCGGGCCACCACGTCGTCGAGCGCGTGTCGCAACGCGGCCGGGTCGAGCGGTCCGGCCAGCCTGGTCGCGAACATCACCGCGAGCGCGGGACTGCCGGGGTCGAGCCGGTCGAGGAACCACAGCCGCTCCTGCGCCGGTGAGAGTGGCGCCTCGGTCACCGCCGGAGCCGCCCGCTGCCGGCGTTCGATCTCGAGCAACCGGCGCTGCTCCGGCGTCAACCGCGCGATCTGGCTCGCAAGCTGGTCGTTCACGGGACCACCACCGGGTGCACGCCCAGGGCCACGCGCCCGTCGGGGTCGGTCACGGTCCGGCCGAGCGCGTCCAGGAACAGCTCCGCCGCCGTCTCCGCCAGCGCCTGCCCGCCGTGCTCCGCCCCGGCCCGAACCACCAGCTGCCATTCCGGCGACATCGGCTCCCTGGTGACGGTGACCGACAGCGGGAACTCGTTGCGATCGGCGAACCACCACTCGTGCGCGCGCAGGTTCCGCAGACCGGCCAGCACGTCGTAGACGCGGAAGTCGGCGAAGTTGAACAGCGCCTCCGGCGGCCCGACCCCGGTGACGGCACGCAGCTTCGCCAGCGGGAACCGGCGGTGCGGCAGCTGGGCCTGCTCGGCGGCGAACACCGCCCGGACCAGCGAGCTCCACGACCCGTCCGGCAGACGGGTCCGCAGCGGCAGCGTGTTGACGAACATCCCGACGGCCGACTCGGCCCCGGTGTGCTCCGGCCGGCCGTTCGTGACCAGCCCGGTCAGCACGTCGGAGGTGTGCCGGAGCACGCTGAGCGCCCAGACGTGGGCGGCCAGGTACACGCTGCGCACCGGTACCTCCAGCCGCACGGCGAGCTGCCGCGCGTTGTTGGCGAGCGCGGGGTCCACCGGCACGGACACGGTGGACTCGGTGGCCGGGCCGGCGGGTCTCTCCGTCCACAGTGGAGTGTGACGGTACGAGCCGAGCGACTCGGTCCAGTAGGCGGTGGTCGCCGGACTGGCGGCGGCCCGCCGTTCCAGCGCCACGAAGTCGCGGTAGCGCGACGCAAGCGGTGGTTCGGCGGGCGCCGGCGAACCCAGCTCGCGATCGTAGGCGAGCAGCAGGTCCCGCATCACCACCGCGAAGCTCCAGCCGTCGACCACCGAGTGGTGCACCGACAGTGCCAGGTGGAACGTCCCGTCCGGATGGTTCAGCACGTGGCACCGGACCAGCGGCGCCGCGGTCAGCTCGAACGGCCGCCGCCACTGGCCGGTCCACCAGGCACGGACCGCCGCGGCCGGATCGGGGGCGGCGGGGGCGTCCAGCACGGCCAGCGGGATCGGCGCGACGTGGTGCACCAGCACCATCGGCTCGGCGTGGCCGACCAGGTCGAAGCACGCCCGGAGCAACTCGTGCCTGGCGGAGGTGGTGTCGAGTGCCCTGCGCAACGCGGCCGGGTCGAGTGGCCCGGACAGCCGAACCGCGCTGGCGTCGTGGTAGAGCGTGGGATCCTCGGTGATCTCGCATTCGTAGACGACCCCGACCTGTACCAGCGAGGCGGGAAAGGTGTCGGCCACCCCGTCGGCCGGCGCCGCCGGCTCGGTCCCCAGCGCCTCGGCGGGCGTGGCCGGATCATCGCCCGCGGCGGTGGCCAGTTCGGCGACGGTCGGATGCTTGAACAGGCTCTCCACGCTCACCGGGATGGCCGCGTCCCTGGCGCGGGCGACCACGCGGATGGCGGACATGGAGTCCCCGCCGAGCGCGAAGAAGTTGTCGTGCGGGTCGACTCGCGCGACACCGAGCACGTCCGCCCAGATGGCCGCCAGCCGGTCCGCGTCCTCACCACCTGCGGTGTCCGATGTGGACAGTGCGGCGGCGGCCGGACGGTTCCGCGCCAGGGAGAGCAGTGCGTCGCGGTCGAGCTTTCCGTTGACGGTGAGGGGAAAGGCGTCCACCACCAGGAGCACCGACGGCACCTGATGCACGGGCAGCTGCTCGGCGAGGCCGGCACGCAGCTCTTCCGGCCGGACCGACGCCCCGACCGCGGCGAGGACGAAACCGGCCAGGCGGGCTTCGCCGTCGCGGTCGTCCAGCAGCACGACGGCGGCGGACACGCCGGGCCTGGTGAGCAACGCCGCCTCGATCTCGGCCGGCTCGATCCGGAACCCGCGGAACTGCACCTGGTCGTCGGTGCGCCCGAGGAACTCCAGCTCGCCGTCCCGCAGGACCGCCAGGTCGCCCGTGCGGTACCGGCGCGCGCCCGGCGGGCCGGACGGGTCGGGGACGAACCGGCGGGCGGTCAGGCCGGGACGCCCGAGGTAGCCGGTGGACACGCCGGCGCCACCGACGAACAGCTCGCCGGGTTCGCCGTGCGGTACCGCGCGGAGGTCCGGACCGAGCACGACCGCGTCGAGATCGTCCAGTGGCACCCCGATCGGGCTGACCTGGCCGTCCGCGTCGGCCGCGGTGAGTGGCCGGACCGTGACGTGCACGGTGGTCTCGGTGATCCCGTACATGTTCACCAGCCGCGGCGTCGCGTCGCCGTAGCGGTCGAACCACGGCCGCAGCATCGCCGGTGGCAGCGCCTCGCCACCGAAGACGACGGTGCGCAGCGTCGTCTCCGGCCAGCCGTCCGCCTCGGCCGCCCGGATGAGCCGGCGGAACGCCGAAGGCGTCTGGTTGAGCACGGTGACCCGCTCCGCCGTCAGCAGCCGCCAGAACGACTCGGGGTCGCGGCTGACCGGGTAGGGCACGACCACCAGTCGGCCGCCGTGCAGCAACGCGCCCCACATCTCCCACACCGAGAAGTCGAAGGCGAAGGAGTGGAACAGCGTCCAGGTGTCGTCCGGGTCGAAGGCGAACTCGTCACGGGTGACGGTGAACAGCCGCGACACGTTGGCGTGGCTGACCATCACCCCCTTCGGCTGCCCGGTGGAGCCGGACGTGTGGAGGACGTAGGCGGTGCCAGCGGGCCGGACCCCGCCACCGTCAGGCCCGGTCGAGGGCTCCTGCCCGTCGGCCGGCTCGGCATCGACGGCGACGAACGGCAGGCCGGTCGCCGCGACCAGGTGGGCGAACCGTTGCTGCCCGAGAACCACCGGGCACCGGCAGTCGGCGAGGACGAACTCCAGCCGGGCCCGCGGGTAACGCGGGTCGAGCGGCACGTAGGCGCCACCGGCCTGGAGAACGGCGAGGATCGCCACCACCAGGTCGACGTCGCGGTCGACGCAAAGGCCGACCAGCACCTCGGGTCCGACACCGTTCAGGCGCAGTCGCCGGGCCAGCTGCCCGGCCGCGTCGTCGAGCTCGCGATAGGTGAGCCGGCGTCGCCCGTCGGTGACCGCGACCCGGTCCGGGGTTCGGCTCGCCTGTGCGGCGAACAGCTGGTGCAGGCATTCCGACTCGTCCACGTGACTCCCCCGTGTGTGCGACCCCTCCCCTGAGGGCACGGCATCAGCGTGGCCGCCGGGTGAGTACGCATCGCTGAACACGGCACTGAACCCCGGCTCAGTCATCGGCGCCGACCTCGGCGTCCCGCAGCCGGTCCCGCAGCTCGTCGGGCGAGAGCCGCTGGATCTCGGCGACCAGCGCGGCCACCGACTCCTCGTCGAGATCGCCGGGCTCGCCGCCTCCGGCCTCGCGCTCGGTCCGTTCGACCAGCTCGGTCAGGCGGCGCGGTGTCGGCGCGTCGAACAGGGCACTGCCCGGCAGCTCGACACCCAGCAGGTCCTTGATCCGCGCCACGATCCGGGTCGCGAGCAACGAATGCCCGCCGAGCGCGAAGAAGTCGTCGTCCTGGCCGACCGGGTCGATGCCCAGCATCTCCCGCCAGATCGCCAGCACCTGCCCCGCGCGGTCACGCGGGCCCGGAGGCGGCACGGGGACGGGTGCGAGCTCGGCCGCGGCGGAGGCGAGGCCGGACGGCTCCACCCAGTGCCGGACCCGGCGGAACGGGTACGTGGGCAGCGGCACGCGGCTCCGTCCGGGGTCCTCGTAGCGCGCCCAGTCCACCGCCACCCCGGCCGACCAGAGGTCACCGAGTGTCTGCGCCAGGCACAGCCCGGCCGGCCGTGGGTCACGGGGATGCGGCAGCGTGCCGAGCACGACCTGCCCCTTGGCCAGGTCGCCGTGCTGGCGCACCAGAGCCGCCAGCGTGTTGCCCGGTCCCACCTCCAGGAGCACCTGCCCCGGCTCGCGCAGCAGGGTCAGCAGCCCCTCGTGGAAACGCACGGTGGCCCGCACGTGGCGGGCCCAGTAGGCCGGATCGGTGGCCTCGGCGGCCTCGATCCAGTGACCGGTCACGTTGGACACGAACGGGATCAGGGGCACGCGCAGGTCCACCTGCCGAGCCCGTCGCTCGAACGGTGCCACGGCCGGCGCCATCATCTCGGAGTGGAAGGCGTGTGAGGTGTGCAGGCGCCGGTGCCGCACCCCGCGCGCGGTCAGCTCGGCCGCCAGCCGCTCGATCGCGCCGTCCGGTCCGGACACGACGCTGAGCTCGGGTGCGTTGGCGGCGGCCAGGTCCACCCCGTCGGTCAGCAGCGGGAGGACGTCGGCCGCGGGCATCGACACACTCAGCATCGCGCCCCGCGGCCGTTCGGCCATCAGCCGGGCGCGATCGGCCACCAGGGCCAGCCCGGTGGGAAAGTCGAAGCAGCCGGCGACCGCCGCCGCCACGTACTCGCCGACGCTGTGCCCGATCGCGGCCCGTGGCCGGATCCCCCACTCCATCAGCAACTGGGCCAGC
Organism: Lentzea waywayandensis; assembly: GCF_900115955.1. GTDB lineage: Bacteria > Actinomycetota > Actinomycetes > Mycobacteriales > Pseudonocardiaceae > Lentzea > Lentzea waywayandensis. The sequence continues at coordinate 182,894 of NZ_FOYL01000012.1, read as the reverse complement.
GCGTACTCGATCACGAACAGCGCGGGCTGGGTCACCGCCGTGTCGGCGAGCACCGCCGCGCGGTCCCCGGCCAGGTCCGGTTCAGCCGGGTAGAGGATGTCCCGCAGATCGACGTCGAGCGCGCCGGCCCCGGCGTCCACCCAGTGCCGGAACACCGGCTCGCGCTCGTACAGCGCCCGGCCCATGCCCACGTACTGGCTGCCCTGCCCGGGAAACAGGAAGACCACGCCCGGCTCGCCCGCGTCCCCGGCGGGCAGTACCGGCGCGCGCAGCCGGGCCGCGGCGCTCTCCCGGTCGGTGCACGCCACCGCGAGCCGCCGGGGCAGTCCGCTTCGACCGTGCCGCAACGTGTTCGCCACGTCGGCGAGCGGGATCCCGGGCTGGGCCAGGAGATGGTCACCCAGCCGGCCCGCCGCCTCGGCGAGCGCCGCGTCGTCCCGCGCGGAGAGCACGAGAACCTGCTCGGCCCGCGCGACGGGTGGGGACGCCGGGAGCGGCGGGGCCTGCTCCAGCACCACGTGCACGTTGGTGCCACCCATGCCGGTCGAGCTGACCGCGGCTCGCCGGGGGCGCTCGGTCGCCGGCCACGGCCGTGCCTCGGCCGGGATGAAGAACCTGCTGCCGTCGAGGTCGATCGCCGGGTTGGGCTCGGTGAAGTACGGGCTCGGCGGCAGCGTCCCGTGCCGCAGGGCGAGCACCGTCTTGATCAGCCCGGCGACCCCCGCCGCGGCCGACAGGTGGCCGATCAACGCCTTGAGCGAGCCGAGCGCACAGGCCGGCCCGTCCATCCCGTAGGCGTCGCACAGGGCCTCGAACTCGATGGGGTCGCCCAGCGACGTGCCGGTGCCGTGCGCCTCGACGTAGGAGATGGTGGCCGGGTCGATCCCGGCCAGGCCGTGCGCCGCGCGGATCACCGACACCTGGCCATCGACCCCCGGCGCGGTGTAGCCGACCCGCATGGCGCCGTCGTTGTTCACCGCGGACCCGAGGATCACCGCGCTGATCGTGTCCCGGTCCCGCTCGGCGTCCGCCAGGCGTTTGAGCACGACGACGCCGACCCCGTTGCCCGGCACGGTGCCATCGGCGCGACTGTCGAACGGGTAACAGCGGCCAGAGGAGGACAACACCGAGCCGGGCTGATAGCGGTAGCCCTCGTGCTGCGGCAGGTGCACGGCCACCCCGCCGGCCAGAGCCAGGTCGCACTCCCCGCTCAGCAACGCCTGGCCAGCCAGATGCACCGCGACGAGCGAGGACGAGCACGCGGTCTGCACGGACATCGCCGGCCCGCGCAGGTTGAGGTGGTAGGCCACCCTGGTGGCCAGGTTGTCCTTCTCGGTGGCCAGGATCAGCTCGTGGTGGCTCATCGTGGCCAGCACGTCGGGGCTCGCCAGAAGGTTGCGGATGAGATAGGCGCTCTGCCCGGCCCCGGCGTAGACGCCGACCGGTTCGGCCGTCTCGCGCGGCGCGTACCCGGCGTCCTCCATGGCCGCCCAGGCGGTCTCCAGGAACAGCCGCTGCTGCGGGTCGAGCAGCGCGGCATCCCTAGGTGTGTAGCCGAACAGCCGGTGGTCGAAACAGTCCACATCGGACATCACGCCGTACGAGCGCACGTGGTCCTGACGGCCCACCAGGTCCGGGTCGGCGCCATCGCGCAGCGCGTCGTCGACCGAGAACGTGGCCAGGGAGTTCCTGCCCTGCCGCACCACGTCCCAGAACTCGGCGATCGAGCCGGCGCCGGGGAACCGGCCCGCCATCCCGACGACGGCGATCTCCAGGCCACTAGGTTCAGCCGTCATCGTCGTTCCTCCGCAAGGCCGCGCGCCGCCGGGACCGCTCGGCGTAGCTGTTCGGTGTCCGCTGGGACCTGACCTGCTCGGTGGGCGCCTGGCCGGACTCGGCGAGGTGGTGCACGAACATCCGCACGGTCGGGTTCCGGAACAACGTCACGGTCCGGACGTCTCGCCCGAGCGCCCGCTGAAGCCGGGCCCTGAGCTGGATCAGCAGCAGCGAGTTGCCGCCGATGTCGAAGAAGTTGTCGTGCGGGCCAACCCCGTCGGCGCCCAGCGTCTCCCGCCACGCGGCGGTGACAACGCCCTCCAGGTCACCGGCGGGCACTGCGTCGGCCGCCCGCCAAGGTGCCGGCAACGCGGCGCGATCCAGGTCACTGGCGGGCACAGCGTCGGCCGCGCCACCCGCCCGCCAGGGCGCCGGCAACGCCGCGCGATCCAGCTTTCCGTTGGGCGTCAGGGGAAGTTCGGCCAGCACCAGCACCGCGGCGGGCACCATGTGGTCCGGTAGCCGCCGTGCCAAGAACCGCCGCAGCTCCGCACCGTCCACAGTGGAGTCCGGACCGGTGACGTAGCCGACCAGCTGCCGCCGCCCCGGCCGGTCCTCCCGGACGTGCACCGCCGCCTGGCGCACCGCCGGGTGCTCGGCGAGGACCGCCCGCACCTCGCCCGGCTCCACCCGGAAGCCGGCGATCTTGACCTGGTCGTCGATCCGGCCGAGGAACTCGATGTCGCCGGAGTCGAGCCGGCGCACCAGGTCCCCGGTGCGGTAGCTCCGCCCGCCGGCGATCGGCAGGAACCGCCGCGAGGTCGACCCCGGGTCGTCCAGGTAGCCCCTGGCCAGGCCGCCACCGTGGACGTGCAACTCGCCCGGAACGCCGGCGGGGACTTCCTCGCCGTCCACGCCGAGCACGCGCACCCCGGTGCCGCGAAACGGCATGCCGAGCGGCACGGTCGCGCTGTCCGGCCGGTCCCGGCCGACGTGGTGGGCCAGCATGGACACCGTGGTCTCGGTCGGGCCGTAGTGGTTCTGCACCGCCAGGCCGGGCCGCGCCGCGCGGATCCGGTCGACCAGGGCCCAGCTCAGCGGCTCGCCGGCGCAGATGAGCAGCCGGCGCGGCAGGATCGCGGCGAGCCACTCGCCGTCCGGCCCGCCCAGCGCCTCGACGTGGCTGGGCGTCAGCTTCATCGCGTCGACCTCGTGCTCGCGGAGGTACGCGGCGAGCGCGGCGGAGTCGGTGGCGGTCTCGTGCGGCACGAGATGCACCGTGCCGCCGGTGGTCAACGCGGCGAACACGTTGGTGCTGCCCAGATCCGCGGCGAACGTGGAGACCAGCGCCCAGGACCTGGCCGGCTCGACGTGCTCGGCGAGACCGTCCAGGTAGTGCAGGTACTGCCGGTGCTCGACCGCGACGCCCTTCGGTCTCCCGGTCGAGCCCGAGGTGAACAGCACGTAGCAGAGCGCCTCACCGGGCACGGCCGGTGGAGCGCTCACCTCCTCGTTCGCCGGTGCCGGCTCGTCGAGCAGCACCGCGGGGAGCCCGGTGCCCAGCCCGCTGACGAGCTCGCGGGTGCCGACCAGCGCCACCGCGCCGGCCCGCTCGACCAGCTCGGCGAGGCGCGCGGACGGGTGGGACGGCTCGAGCGGCAGGTAGGCGTGACCGGCCTGGAGGATGCCGAGCATCCCCACCATCAGCGCCGCCGACCGCGGCGCCACCAGGCCGACCGGCCGGTGGGGGCCGACGCCCAGCGCGGTCAACCGGTGGGCGACGGCCCCGGCCTGCTCGACCAGCTCGGCGTAGCTCAGCACACCGTCCACTCCGGACACCGCGATGGCGGCGGGGTGGCGGCGTGCCTGCTCAGCGATCCGGCCGTGCAACGTGTCTTGGCTCGCCGTGGTCATGCCGGCTTCCTGGCCGACACCGCGAAGGTGAGCGGGATCGGATCGCCGGGCAGCCGCCAGCAACCCTCCTCGTCCGGGTCGGGAACCATGGTCCGGAAGCGCTGGCGGCAGTCCACCGGGGTCTCCCGGAACACCTCCAGCCGCAGTCCCGCGTCCATCAGCGCGGTGATCACCCGGGAGGTGGTGTAGGGCCAGAAGTACTCGGTGTAGGACGGGATCTGCCGGTTCTCCCCGTACTCGTCGCCGTAGGTCGACGTGACCTCGTACTCGTACGGGCCGTCGGTGAACAGCAACGGGGTGAGCTCGAGATCGCCGTCGGCCTCGGTGAACGCAGCCGTGACGGGGTGAATCTCGACCAGGTGGAACACGCCGCCGGGTTTGAGGAAGTGGGCGATGACCCGGGCCCATTCCCCGAGGTCCGGCAACCAGCCGAGCACACCGTAGTCGGTGTAGACGATGTCGAACTCGCCGTCCAGGTTCTTCGGCAGGTCGAAGACGTTGGAGTACACGAAACGAACGTCCGCACCGACGTCGTCGGCGAGGCTCCGGCCGGTCGCCAGTGCCTGTTCGGCGAAGTCGACCGCGGTCACCCTGGCGCCGAGCTTGGCCCAGCCGATCGCGTTCAGCCCGACGTGGCACTGCAGGTGGAGCAGGGAACGGCCCTGGACGTCACCGACCGTCTCCTTCTCCAGCCGGCGCAGACTGGACTTTCCGGCACGGAACTCGTCCAGGTTGTAGTAGGTCGAGTTCAGGTGCGCGGCGACCCGCGTGTTCCACCCGCGCTGGTTGGATCGCATGTGTTCCTGATCTGAGCTGGTGATCATCTGGACGGTGACCTCCGGAACGGTTCGCTGAACACGGGTGTGGCTGGGTTCTCGATCAGCTCGGACAGGGTCGCGAGGTACTCGCTGACCACGTTCTCCGCGGTGTCCCGGCGGAACAGCTCGGCGGCGTACTCCAGCTCGAGCACGATCCGGTCGGGGCGGCGGTACAGCTGCAGGTTCAGGTCGAACCGCGTGGTGCCCGGGTTGACCAGTTCCGCGGAAACGCGCAGCCCGTGCTTGTCGAACTCGTAGAAGTCGATGTCCTGGTAGGCGAACACGGCGTCGAACAACGGGTTGCGGGCCGGGTCCAGGACCACGCCGAGCCGCTTGACCAGGTGCTCGAACGGACAGTCCTGGTGGGTCAGCGCGTCGCGACGCCCCTCGTCGAGCCGTCTGGCCAGCCCGCCGAGACTGCTCCGCCCGGCCATCCGGGCGCGCAGGCAGAGCATGTTCACGAACATGCCCACCACCGACTCGAGCTCCGGGTGCGCACCGCGCCCGCTCGCCGGGGTGCCGATCACGATGTCCCGCTGCCCGGACACCCTCGCCAGCGTCGCGGCGTAGGCGGCCAGGGTGATCGTGAACGCGGTCGTGCCCGCACGCCGGGCGGCCTGCTCGAGGCGGACCAGGGTGGCGGTGTCGAGCTCGCGCCGGACGAGCCCGCCCCGCACCGCCCGCCGGGCCCCGCGGGGGTGGTCGGCCGGCAGGGCGAGCCCCGATGGCGCACCGTCCAGTTCGGACAGCCAGTAGGCCTCGTCGGCGGGGTCGACGGGCCGGTCGTGGCACCACTGCGCGGCAGCGGCGTAGGTGGTGGCGGGCTGTGCCGGTTCGATCCCCGCGTACAGATCGAGCAGCTCGTCGACGAGCACCCGGAGGGAGACCCCGTCGAGGACGATGTGATGCGCGTCCAGGTACAGCTCGGCGGTCTCGCGTCCGGTGCGGACGAGCAGAGCGCGCAGCAGAGGTGGGTGGTCCGCGCGGAACGGCCGGACGAACCGGGCGAGCACGTCCTCCTCCGGGGCGTCGAGGTGGTCGAACTCCGGGGCGAGGCCGTCGTCCGGGATCTGCCGGACGCCGCTCGCGCCGGGCACGAACCTCATCCGCAGCGCGTCATGGCGGTCCAGCAACCTGCCCAACGCCGCACGCATCCGTTGCGGCTCAACGGCTCCCGAGATCCGCAACCGGACAGGGACGTTGTAGACCAGCGACTGCGGGTCGGCCTGCCAGCGCAGGTAGAGCCCGACCTGGCGGGGATGCAGATCGACCGGCGTGGCCGGACTCCGGCGAGGAATCGGCCCGATCCGGCCGGGCGCGGCCGAGGCCAGGGCCGCGGTCATCCCGGCGAGGGTCCGCGCCTGGAGGGCGTCGCCGAACGGCAGCCGCACGCCGAGCCGGCGGTCGATCCGGCCCAGCAGCGCACCCAGCTTGATCGAGTTGCCGCCGATCTCGAGAAACGCGTCGTCCTGCCCGATCGTGTCCGCGGCGAGGTCGAGCACCTCGGACCACAGCTCGGCCAGCCCGTGCTGCTCGGCGGTGTGCCGCCGCGCCGGTCGCGCCCCGGCCGCAGGCAGCGCCGGGCCGTCCACCTTTCCGTTGGCGTTCAGAGGAAGCCGGTCGAGCCAGACGAACTGGTCCGGCAGCAGGTAGCCGGGCAGGACGTCGGCGAGCGCGGCCCGGACCTCGGTCTCGCCGATCTCCGGAGCGACCAGGTAGCCCACGAGTCGCTTGTCCTGCACGGCATCCCCGGCCACCCGGACGTGCGCGTCGAGCACGCCCGGCACGGCCAGCAACGCGGCGGTCACCTCGGCGGTCTCGACCCGGTGACCGCGCACCTTGACCTGTCCATCGGCTCGCCCGTGGAAGTGCAACAGCCCGTCGGCGTCCTGATGGACGAAGTCACCGGTGCGGTAGTGCGGCTCACCGCCGATGTCGACGAAGCGTTCCCGGGTGAGCTCCGGGTTGTTCAGGTAGCCGCGGGCCACGCCGAGGCCTCCCGTGTACAGCTCACCGACGACCCCTGCCGGCACCGGCCGGCGGTTCTCGTCGAGGACCAGCACCGTGGTGTCCCGGATCGGCCGGCCGATCGGGACCGGCCCCTGCACCGGTTCGTCGATCCGGAACAACGTGGTGAACACGGTGTTCTCGGTCGGGCCGTATCCGTTGTGGACGGCCAGGTGCGGGCACTGTGCCCGCACCGCCTCAATGTGCCGGGCAGACACCACGTCACCGCCGGTGAACACCTTGGTCAGCGGCGCGAAGATGGCCGGATCCTCGTCCACCAGCTGGTTGAACAGCGGCGCGGTGACCCAGGCGAACGTGATCCCGTACTCGCGGAGGCACGCGGCCAACCGGTCCGGCACGACCATCGTCGTGGTCTCCACGACGCACAGCCGCGCGCCGTTGAGCAGCGCGCTCCAGATCTCGAGCGTGGCGGCGTCGAACTCGAGCGGGTGCGCGTGCAGCACGTGGTCACTCGGCGAGAACCGGAGGTGGTCGGGTTCCCTGGCCATCCGGCAGATCCCGGCGTGCTCGACCATGACCCCCTTGGGCTCGCCGGTGCTGCCGGACGTGAACAACACGTGCGCGAGCGGCGAGCGGTGCTCCGGCAACGGCGCGGGCACGGCGAAGGTGTCCAGGTCGGTGTCCCGCCCCCACGCCGACACCTGCGCCAGCTCCAGCACCTCCACGCCGTCCGGCGCGGCCGCCGTCACCGGCGCGACCGCGTCCGCGGCACACACCACGAGTCCGGTCCCGCTGCTGGTGATCAGCTCGGTGATGCGCCGCCGCGGGAACGCCGGGTTCACCGGCACGTACGCGCCGCCGGCCAGCATGATCCCCACGGTGGCCACAACGGCGTCCACGCCGCGGTCGAACGACATGCCGACCAACGTCTCGCGCCGCACACCCAGCCTGGCCAGCCCACCGGCGACAGCGACAGCCCGCCTGGCGAGCTCCCGGTAGCTGAGCACCGTGCCGTCACCGACCACGGCCACGGCGTCCGGTCGCAACCGGACCTGTTCGAGAAAGTACTCGTCGAGCCGGGGCAGAACCCCGTGGTCCGGCTCCTGGCTCATCCGCAGCCATCTCCCCCGCGTTCCACTGGACCCGCGAAAGTATTGCCGCGCTTGGACTTCACATCGCTGAACGGTTCACTGAACGCCTGGCCCGCGCGTCAACTCCAGGTGAGGAAGACGCGGGAGGAAGCGTTGGCCGGAAGAGGTCGAAGCCTGAGCGTGTCACCCCGGCGTTGGCAGACGAGAAACAGGACTGGCGGCCGAAACACCGTGGGCCTGCTTCGGCTTTCACCGCATAGCGCACACTGGTCGAGGAGCGCGGCTGGACAGGGGACGACGCCGAACGGTGGCCGGCCCAGCAGGCCGTCACGATCTTCACTCGATGAACGGGGGCTGGTGCCGTGGCCGGGATCTCAACACCTGAGGAAGCGGCGACCAACTCGTTGGTGCTGGCGTTCGGTCGGCTGCAGGGTGCGGCGAACCGGCTGGAGTACCTGCTCGGCCGTGCGCTGGAACAGGAGTGCGGGATCAGCCACCTGGACTTCGAGGTGCTGCTGATCCTCGGCAGGGCCGGCGACCCCGGCATGTCCATGCGGGCCATCAGCCAGGAGCAGGTGCTCACCACGGGCGGGGCGACTCGGTTGATCGACAGGCTGGAAGCGGCGGGACTGGTGGTGCGGACCGCGCACCCCAGCGACAAGCGCGGGCGGCTGGTGCGACTGACACCGGCGGGTGCGGACACTCTCGTCGCGGCCGCGCGGGTGCACGTGGAGAACATCACGCGGTACTTCCTCGACCCCCTGCCGGCAGAGCACCGCGAGCGCTTCGCCGAAGACCTGCGGATTCTCAGCCACGCGGCGCGGGACGCGCTGCCGCAGCTGCGTTGAATCATGACGTAGGTCATAGCCGGAAATATCTGACTAGTCAGATACTTTGTAGTGGGTGAGCCGCTCGCACCCGGCGAGCGCCCCCACGACCCGAGGTTCCCGTGCAGCTCGTCTACGTCTTCGATGCTTATTGTGGCTGGTCACACGGCTTCTCCAGCACGATGCGGACCATCACGGCCCGCCACCCCGGCCTCCCGGTCGAGGTCGTCTCCGGTGGCCTGTTCACCGGGTCGCGACGGGTGCCGATCCGCAAGTTCGGCTACGTCCAGGGCGCGAACGCCCAGATCAGCGAGCTGACCGGGGCTCACTTCGGCGACGCCTACCAGGACCTCGTCGCCGAGGGGTCGTTCGTCATGGACTCCGAGGCTGCGGCCCGCGGTCTGGCCGCGCTGCGGCAAGCCTCTCCCCCGCGGGCCGCCGAGTTGGCCGCCGCGATGCAGAACGCCTTCTACGTGGACGGGCTGAGCCTCTCCGACCCGGAAACCTATCGGGCAATCGCCGCCGAGGCACGGCTCGACGCCGATGCCGTGGTCGCCGCGTTCCACAGTGGACAGGCGGCGGCCGAAAAGGACTTCGAACGCTCGGCCAGGCTCGGCGTCAGCGGCTTTCCCACGCTGCTGGCCGTCAACGGAACCGACACCGTCGTGCTCGCCAGCGGGCACGCCACAGCCGACCAGGTCGAGCACCACCTGGTCACCCTTGTCTGAGGAGACAGAACCATGCTGGCATTCGCCATTTTCGACCTCGATTTCCCCGTCGGCAGCAAGAACAAGACCGCCACCCTCGTCACCGGCTCGACCGAGGCACTGCTCGTCGACGCCGGGTTCACGCTCGCTGACGGGCACCGGCTCGTCGCCGCCGTGCTGGACTCAGGCAAGACGCTGACGACCGTGTTCATCAGCCACGGCGATCCTGACTTCTACTTCGGCGCCGAGGTGGTCGCCGACGCGTTCCCCGCCGCGAAGTTCGTCGCGACCCCGCAGACCATCAAGCACATCAAGCACTCCTACGAGGGCAAGCTCAAGGCGTGGGCCGCACTCGGCGCCAACCTGCCGACCCGCCTGGTCGACATCGAGCCGCTCGAGGGCCTCACGCTTGAAGGCGAGCGCTTCGAACTCAAGGGCAGCCCCGACCGGAGCTACCTGTGGCACGCCGAGTCCCGTTCCGTCCTCGGCGGAGTGTTGCTCTTCCAGCAGGAGCACGTCTGGGTCGCCGACACCCCCACGCAGCAGGAGCGCGCCGCCTCGATCGCACTGCTCGACGAGATGGCCGCCCTCGACCCGCAACTGGTCGTGCCCGGCCACCGCCTGCCTGACACGGCGGCCGACGCCACGGCCATCGCCGCGACCCGCGAGTACCTCGTCAGTTTCGAAGAGGAACTGGCCAACGCCGCCGACGGCGCCGCGCTGACCGACGCGCTCGTCAAGCGCTACCCCGACCACGGCATGCAGATCGCGGCGACGATCGGCGCCAAGGTCGCCAAGGGCGAAATGACGTGGGGCTGACATGACCACACCGATCGAAGTGGTGCGCCGGCAGTACGCAGCCTCCGCGGCCCGGGACCTGTACGCCCTGCGCAGCACGCTCGCACCGGACGTGGCGTGGACCGAGATGGCGGGCTTTCCACTGGCCGGCACCTACCACACGCCAGACGGCGTCACCTCCAACGTCATGGAGAAGCTCGCCCAGGAATGGGACGACTGGGCCGTCCATCCCGACACCTTCGTCGCGGACGGAGAGAACGTCGTCGCGCTCGCCAGGTACACCGCCGTCAACAAAGCGACCGGCAAGCCGATCGACGTTCGCGTGGCGCACCACTTCACCGTCCGCGATGGACTGATCGTCCGATTCGAACAGTTCGTGGACACCGCGAAGGTCCGCGAAGCCATGCACTAGGCCTGATCGCTCGCGAACAGGCCTAGTGATCTTGGGCACCGACGCGAGGCCGTCGATGCCCTGATCCGGGCGGGTGGACGACATCGTCTGCCCGCTCGGCCGTGCGAGGTGCTCCGGTTCCACAATCGCAGGAACAGCAGTGCATTGCCGGTGTGGCCAGTCGTTGACGGGCGGCGCGGACCAGGCACTGATGGTCACGTTCGCGCTGCTGAAATCGCGGCAGCCGGGCAAGCTCTCCCCGCAGCCAGATCCGGCTCCGAGTGGCTGCGCCGAGGTCGTGGTGCGCGGTGAGGATCGTGCGGCGGTCCAGCAGTACCGCACTCGCCTCGACGACCTGGAAGACGGCGCGGAACGCGACTGGCTGCTAGCAGATCGGCCGCGAGCCGGGGCAGAACCCCGTGGTCCGGCTCATGGCTCATCCGCAGCCATCTCCCCCCGCGTTCCACTGGACCCGCGAAAGTATTGCCGCGCTGGGACTTCACATCGCTGAACGGTTCACTGAACGCCTGGCCGGTGACCACGAGGACGCGCTGCGGATCACCCCGACCTGGGCCGCGCCGTGGGCACGCGGCCGGGAGGGCTGGCCCGGGCCCGGCAACTCGAGGTGGTCGCCGGGTTCGTCATCGGCCTGGCGTTCTCCGGCGTCGACCCGGGCTCGGCCGTGCCGCGGTGGTCACCAGGTCGCTGAGGCCTGGAAGGCTCGGTTGCCGGAGATCAGCTCGTCGAGCGAGTCACGGGTCCGGGAGAGCTCGGCGATGTGGGCGTCGAGCTTCTCCCGTTCCTGGGTCATGCGGACGAACGCGGCATCGGTGTTGTCGCGGGTGGGCGTGCTCAAGCACCACGGGAGCAGCGTGCGAATCGTCTGGCTGCTCAGCCCCGCCAGGTAGAGCCGCTGCAGGTACCGCACGCGGTCGACGTCCTCCTCGGCGAAGCGGCGATGACCTCCCGCGCTGCGGGTGCTGGTCAGCAGGCCCTGCTCCTCGTAGTACCGCAGGGCACGGGTGCTCGCCCCGGTCCGCGCCGACAGATCACCGATGCGCACCACTGCCCCCGAGTCGTTGGACGGACTTCGAGCCTAACTCGGCCGGCTTTCAGCGTCGTGCGAACACGTACGGCTTCAGAGCGGGTTCGGCGGGCGTGACCGGGGCCGCGGCGATGACGTCGAGAGCGGTCTCGAGGAACCCCGCCAGATCGTCGCCGACGGTGCTCGGGTCGACCCCTGGCATGTTCTCCTGTGCGCAGACCGACGCGGGGATCTCCGCCGGGTTCGCCGGACCGCGGCGGGTGATCGCGTTCACGGTGAGGGCGTACGCGAGGGCGTCACTGGTGCCGATGGTGATGTGGTCGCTCGGGTTGTCCGGGCAGACGTCCTGCAGCGAGATGTTGGCGACGCGGCCGGCGGGACCGCGCAGGTCCGTCGTGCCGGCCAGGGTGACGAACTGGTCGTGGGTGGTGGACAGGGAGGTGTAGGAGATGCCGGCGAAGGTCTCCTGCCGCGAGTTCGTCGCCTCGACGAACTCGGCCGTCCTCTTGAGCTGCAGGGCGAAGGCGGGTCCGTTGCCGTGGGGGTACAGGTCGTCGTTCTGGACGCTGCCGTGGTTGACCGCGGCGAGACCGACGTGGTCGGCCACCATCGCCCGCGTGTCCGGCCAGAAGCGCAACGCGAACCGGGAACTGACACCGCCCTGGCTGTGGCCGATGACGGCGATCTTGCCGCGGCTGATCGCACGGGCGTACCTGATGGCATGCACCACGTACTCGGCCGATACCTGCACGTCACCGACCGAACCACCGGGCAGGGTGACCGAGCAGTAGGGGTGGCCGATCCGGTCGAGGGCCGGGAACCAGTTCCAGGAGAACGCCTCGTCCGGCCCGACGCCCGTTCCCGGTACGAAGAGGGCGACCTCCCGGTGCGAACCGTAGGCCGACGGCGTGCACCTGACGGCGGCCTGGAGGTCGGCGACCGGCACCGAGAGCCGCGGGCCGGGCTGGTTCACGGGGGCGTAGGGCCCGGTTGAGGCGGAGGCCACCGAGGTCGGGACGAACAGCAGGGTGGCGACGAGAACGAGCAGACGTTTCATGTCCCCCAACCTAGAATTTGACGCCAGCGTCAAGTTCAAGTCCTCGGGCGTCCCAATTCAGGTGAGCCGCGCCACTTCCGCCGAGGTGGTCCGAAGTGGACGACCGATCGCCGAGAATTTCGTTCGGCAGGGCAACCTGACGCGCCCCCGATCGCATTGATGAGGGTGAGGGCACCTGACCGGTGCCCCTGAACCTTCGGAGCTTCGCGATGCGCAGAGAACAGGTGATCGCGGCGATGGTGTCCATGATCGCCGTCGCGGCCGTCGTGATTCCCGCGCTCACGCTCGTCGACGACGAACGCGCTCCCGAGCAACGGCCGACAGTGATCCGGACCGACGAGATGACGTCGTGGAGAACTCCATCACCCCAGCCGTCCTCCCAGCCCAGCCGGCCGGAAAGGTGATGACGCTGAACTGGGACAGTGAGTTCACCCAGCTCTACGACCGGTGCAACGAGTCCATGCGCTTCACGGCCTTCCTCATGTGCGGCAACTGGCACGAGGCCGAGGACGTGCTGCAGTCGGCGTTCCTGAAGCTCTACCTCGCCGGTCCCAAACTGACCGACCACAGTGGAATCGAGGGGTATCTGCAGCAGATCCTGGTCCGAACGTTCATCGCCGAGCGCAGACGCGTGCGGTGGCGACGCGAGAAACTCACCGACGCGCTACCCGACAGCCTGTTCGTCGCGCCCGGCGCGGAGGACGGGCTCGTGGTGTGGGAGGCGTTGTCGAGCATGCCGGCGCGTCAGCGCGCCGTTCTGGTGCTGCGCTACTGGAACGACCTGAGCGTCGAGGACGTCGCCACCGCGCTCGGCTGCTCCACCGGCACGGTGAAGTCGCAGAGCAGCAAGGGATTGCAGACGTTGCGGCACAAGCTGGGCCCGGAGTTCGACCCGTCGAGGCTGGGGACGTGATGGACCACGAGGACAAGCTGCGAACGACCTTCTCCGTGCTGCGCGGGGAAGTGCCGCCCCCGAACGCCAACTCCGCCTTCGGCGTGATCACCCGTGGCCGTGCCGTGCGATCTCGGCGCCGCACCATCGCCGTGGCCGGCAGTGCCGTGGCCACAGCCGGGGTCACGGCGCTGGCGCTGGCGTTCCTGCCCGACACCTCGAGCCCGCCGCCGGTACCAGGTCCACCCCTTCCGACGTCCACCACGACGACCAGCGGCGTGCGCACCACTCCGAAAGGAGTTCCCGAGCGGCAGGACAGCCCGCCGGTCACCACGACAGGCCAGGTCACGACCAACACGACCGGCTGAGCGGCCGTGCAGGACGAGGTCGGCCTCCTCGACCGTGCCCGTCTCGTTCTCCCGGCGCAGGAAGCGGGCCGGGTCGATCCCGGAGGCATCCGGCCCGGCCGATCCGCTGCGCCGCTCGCACGCCACACCGGCCAGGGCGACCGGACTGCTCGTGGCACCTGATCACGCCGCTTCCGGATAGGGCGTGTCCTGTCGCTTCGGGCTCACCGGGCCCGTTCACCGGACAGGGATTCGTCGGACACGGCCTCGTCGAGGAAGCCGCCGGACTGGTGGCGCCACAGCTTCGCGTACGTCCCCTCGGCGTCGAGCAGTTCCGCGTGGGTGCCCTGTTCGACGATCCGGCCCCGGTCGAGCACGATCAGCCGATCCATCCGCACGACCGTGCTCAGCCGGTGTGCCACGACGATCGCGGTGCGGCCCTCCATGAGCCGCCACAGCGCCTCCTGGACCAGCACCTCGCTCTCCGAGTCCAGCGCGCTGGTCGCCTCGTCCAGCAGCAGGATCGGCGCGTCCCGCAGGATGGCGCGGGCCAGCGCGACCCGCTGCCGCTGTCCGCCGGACAGTTTGATGCCGCGTTCGCCGACCATCGTGTCGAACCCGTCGGGCAGCGCGTCCACGAACTCCGTCACGTGCGCGGCGTGCGCGGCGCGGTGGATCTCGGCGTCGGTCGCGCCTGGCCGTGCGAACGCGATGTTCTCGCGCAGCGTCCGGTGGAACATGGCCGGGTCCTGGGGCACGTACCCGATCAGGCCGCGCAGGTCGGCCTGGCTCAGGCGGGCGATGTCCTGGCCGCCGATGAGGACGCGGCCCCGGTCGACGTCCATCAGCCGCAGGAGCAGCCGGGTGAGCGTGGTCTTGCCGCCGCCGGAGCGGCCGACGAGCCCTATCCGCGTGCCTGCCGGGATGTCCAGGTCGAGCCCGTCGAACAGCGGCTCGCCGCCGCCGTGCGTGAACACGACGTTCTCGAACCGGACCCGGGAGTCCTTCACGCGCAACGGTTCCGGGTGCGACAGGTCGAGCACGGTCGGCGGGTCGAGCAGCAGTTCGGTGAACTGGGCCGCCTCGGTGAGCGCGCTCTCCACCTGCCGGTAGATCTGGTTGAACTCGAACATGATCCGCGTCGCGTTCCCGAAGTAGGCGAACGTCACCACGATCGCCTCCACGCCGAGGCCATCGCTGACCCCGATCGCGACCACGAGGCCGAGCACGTTGGTGAGCACGGACAGCGGCGCGATCACGGTGTCGATGCGCAGGTTGTTGTAGTCCCACGACCGCAGTGCCAGCGTTCGCTGCTTGGCGGCACGGGTCCGGTGCTCCGCGCCCTCGCGCCGCTCGGCGGCGAACGCCCGCACCGTCTCCATGTTCGTGAGCGTGTCCGAGACGTGTCCGGACACCTGGGCGATGGCGGCCTCGCGCTGGTCGACCAGCCGCTGGCGGTGGCGGATGAGCGGCGCGACCACACATCCCGTGACGAGGATCAGGCCGACCAGCACCGCGACGAGCACCGGGTTGTAGCTCCACAGCACGACGCAGGCGAAACCCAGCGGGATGAGGTTGGCGAAGATCTTGAACGCCAGCGCGTCCACGAAGTCCTCGAAGCGGAACGCGAAGCTCAGCACCCGTTTGGTGAGCGATCCGGCGAAGTTGTCGTGGAAGAACGCCGCGTCCTTCCCCAACAGCTCGTCCATCGCGAGGGCGGACAGGTTCTCGATCCCGCGGCCGTCCACGCGGTTGAGGCAGTGCAGACCGATGCGCCACAACAGTTCCGAGAGCAGCATGAAACCGCCGAAGGCCAGCACGTACGGCAGAACGGTGCTGGGGCTTGTGTCGCCGCCACCAGCAAGCTTTCCCACGAGCCCGCCCACCGCCAACGGCGCGAGATAGAGCTGACAGGTGACGCCCAGCGCGGGCAGCACGAGTGCGCCCACGGACATGAATCCGTGGCGCCGCAGTTCTTTTCCGTACAGGCGCAGGGCGAGCGGCACCGCGTTCTTGCGGACAGGCCTTTCCGATTCCGGCGCGACCATCCGACCCCCCTCCGGACACCTCGGCTTCCTCATGCTGCCGCAATGGGCCGGGTCGCAGCGATCGAATATCGCCGCGCGGACGGGGTCGGCGGAGTGCCTCGCGCCAGCGCGGCGACCGCGTACTCAATGCAGATCGGTGACCACGTCGAGGCCGAGCTTGCGGTTGAGAGCGGCGACGGCGTTGGTGACCGTCCGGCGAGGCATCACCCGCGCCACGAGCGTCGTCAGCCGATTCACCCCGCGGCCGGGATAGGAGGCGACGCGCCCGCGCGCGAAGTCGTCGAGCGTGCGGGCGGCGACCGACTCCGGCGGATCCGTCACGCGCGGATCCATCGTGGCCGTTGTGCCGTCGAAGAAGCCGGTGTCGGTCGCTCCCGGATGTGCGGCCATGACGCGGACCCCGGAGCCACGTAGTTCCTCGGCGACGGCCTCGGTGAACGACAGGACGAACGCCTTCGTCGCGGCATAACTCGCCTGGTAGGGCATCGGCTGGAACGCTGCCGTCGAGCCCACGTTGATGATGCCGCCCGCTCCCCTGGCCACCATCTCGCGACCGAACAGGTAGGTGAGCTCCATCAGGGCCCCGACGTTGAGCGCGACCGAGCGGGCGCTCTGGTCGAAGGGACGCTCGAAGAACCTGCCGGCCGAGCCCGAGCCGGCGTTGTTCACCAGCAGGTCGACCTGAACACCGCGGTCGGCGACAGCCTTGGCGAGCACCTCGGAGCCGGCAGGAGCCGCAAGATCAACGCCGATGACCTCGGCGGTCACGCCATGTGCGGCCCGCACCTCCGCCGCGAGGGCTTCCAGCGCCGCCGTGGTGCGTGCCACGAGCACCAGGTTGGCGCCCCTGCGCGCCAGTTCCAGCGCATACGCACGCCCGAGCCCTTTCGACGCTCCGGTGACGAGCGCCGTGATGCCGTTGAAGGAGTCCATGACCCACCCCAGTCGTTCGAGTCTCGAAGTATCTCCCGGCGAGCATAACAAGTTCGAGACTCGAAGCAAGTTGCTAGACTGCCGCCATGAACGAGGACGGGCCGGTGGCGGCCGTACGAGCCATCCACGAGGTGTTCATGCGCACCGATGCGGCGATCACCGGCCCCCTCGCGGAAATGGGCCTGACCACCGCGACCGCTCAAGCGCTGTGGGCGCTCGATCCGGACGACGAGCCACCGTCGATGAAGACCGTGGCCACCCGCCTGCACTGCAACGCCCCCAACCTCTCGTTCGTCGCAGACCAGCTCGCCGCACGTGGACTGGTCGAACGCGTCCCCGACCCGCGAGACCGACGTTCACGCGCGCTCGTCCTCACCGCCAAGGGCGAACAGGTGCGTTCGCAGGTCATGCGCACCGTGGTCGAACACAGTCCGTTGTCCGCCCTGGAGCCAGACGACATAGCCGCTTTGCTATCCATTTTGGACAAAGTTGTGGCCGTCACGCCGCGCGGCAGTGCGCCCACGTCCTAGAGGGACAGATCGTCGAGTGGTGTCGTTGAGGGCGCGGATGATCGCCGGGCGCTCGGACGGCTTCGTGCCACGAAGTGCGATCAACATGATCAGGACGCGGGAGCCCACGACACCCAGCAAAGCCAGAACACCGGCCGCACCGAGACCAGACCACATGGCCACCTCCCGCTTCTCCGCACAGATCAGTGTGACCGCCGCCTCCGCCACAGCGCCAACAAGGGTGCGGCGCACCAACCTGCGCAACCGGCAGGAACCGCTCAACTCTCCCTGCGGCCGGCAACGATGCGACAACCGGACTCACCCGAAAAGACCACCTGGTTGCCGCGCAGCCCCTCGAGAGACAGCTCGACGTCGCTGAAGCCGAGGATGACCGGCTGCGAAGACCAGGAACGACTCCTCGGTGACGCCGAAGATCGCGGGGATCGAGCCGAGTGCGAAGAGCGCGAACAGGATGCCGATCAGCACCACCTCGTACTGGTGGATCGCGGGCACGCGGACCGTCCTGATGATCAGGAAGACGAAGAGGTTGTCGACGCTCAGCGAGTACTCGGTGATGTACCCGGCGAGGAACTCGCCCGTCCAGTGGCCAGTGCCGCGGTCGGCTCAGCGCGCCTGCGGTCTTGTCCTTTCCTGCCACCGCGCCAGCAGCCCGAGCGCCCTCGCGAGCACCGGCGAGTCGTCGTCGGCGCGCACGGCGGCCACGAGCTCGATGCCCTGTTTTCCCGCCAACGGGCGATAGGTCGTGCCGGGCACGCCGAGTTCCGCCACGGGTTCCGGCACGACGGCCACGCCCAGTCCGGAGGCGACGAAGGTGACCAGGGTCGAGGTCTCTGCCACCTCGTGGCGGATCCGCGGCTCGAACCCCGCCGAACGGCACAGGTCCGTGACGATCCCGTGCATGACCGAACGGCCACCTGACGCGTGCACGATCAGGTCCTCCTCGCGCAGGTCCTCGATCTTCAGCCGCTTTCGCCGGGCGAGGCGGTGGTCCTCGGGCAACGCCACGATGAGCTGGTCGCGGCGCACCGAGGTCGCTTGCAGCGCGGAGTGCTCGACAGGTGGGCGCAGCAGCGCGAGGTCGATGCGGCGGGACAGCAGGGACTCGAGCTGGTCCGGTGCCAGCATCTCGCCCCGGAACACGAAGTCGACGGCCGGAAGTTCCTCTCGCAGGGCTCGGGCGAACGCGGGCAGCAGGCTGTAGGTGGCCGAACCGACGCACCCCACGACCAGGCGGCCCTGCATGCCCTCGGCCACCCGTCGTGCCTCGGCCGCCGCGTCGTCCACAGCGGCCAGCACGGCTCGAGCCCGGTCCAGGTAGACCAGCCCGGCGGCGCTGAGGTCGACCTTTCGGGTCGTGCGGTGCAGCAACGTCACCCCGAGCTCGGCCTCCAGCTGCTGGATCTGCTGCGAGAGCGGCGGTTGTGCCATGTGCAGGCGTTCGGCGGCGCGCCCGAAGTGCCGCTCCTCGGCGACCGCCACGAAGTACCTCAGATGACGAAGTTCCACCGATTGATACTCGCAGAGTCTCAGTCGCCGTTAAATGAGTATTTCTGGATATCACCGAACCGCCCTAGGGTCGAGGGCATGACCGACGTCGTGATCTGCGAACCCCTCCGGACCCCGGTCGGACGGTTCGGCGGGGCCCTCGCCTCGCTCAGTGCCGCCGACCTCGCCACCGCCGTGCTCACGGAACTGGTGCGCCGCACGGGGCTGCGGGAGGGCGATGTCGACGACGTCGTGCTCGGGCAGAGCTACGCCAACGGTGAATCGCCGGCGATCGGCCGGATCGCGGCGCTCGACGCGGGCCTCGGCGTCGGCGTTCCCGGCCTCCAGATCGACCGGCGCTGCGGATCCGGGCTCCAGGCCGTGCTCTACGCGGCGGGTCAGGTCGCGACCGGAGCGGCGAAGGTCGTCGTGGCGGGTGGCGCGGAGTCGATGTCGCAGGTCGAGCACTACGCGCTGGGGCTGCGCACCGGTGTCCGCAGCGGCGGGATCGAGCTCGTCGACCGGCTCGACCGGGCCAGGGAGACGGCCGGTGGCCGGTTCCACCCGGTGCCCGGCGGCATGCTCGAGACAGCCGAGAACCTCCGCCGCGAGTACGGCATCTCGCGGGCCGAACAGGACGAGTTCGCGGTGCGGTCGCAGCAGCGCTGGGGTGCCGCCGACCAGGCGGGCAGGTTCGCCGATGAACTCGTGCCGGTGACCGTGCCCGGCCGCCGCGGCAAGCCTGATCTCACCGTCGACCGCGACGAGCACCCCCGCCCGGACACGACGCTCGACGACCTCGCCGCGCTGCGACCGGTGCGGCTGAAGCTCGACCCCGAGTCCACGGTCACGGCGGGCAACGCCAGCGGTCAGAACGACGGTGCCGCGTTGTGCGTGGTCACCACCCGCGAGGAAGCCGACAAGCGCAGGCTGCGGCCCGTGCTCACGCTCAGGTCGTGGGCCGTCGCCGGGGTCGGGCCGGAGGTGATGGGCATCGGACCGGTGCCCGCCACGGCCGCCGCGCTGGACCGGGCCGGGCTCACCCTCGACGACATGGACGTGATCGAGCTCAACGAGGCGTTCGCCGCCCAGGTGCTCGCCTGCCTGCGCGAGTGGAAGGTCGACGCCGGCGACGAACGGCTCAACCCCAACGGTTCCGGCATCTCGCTGGGGCATCCGGTGGGCGCGACCGGGGCACGGATTCTCGCAACGCTCGCGCACGAGATGCGCCGCCGCGGCAGCCGCTACGGCCTGGAGACGATGTGCATCGGCGGCGGTCAGGGTCTCGCCGCCGTCTTCGAAGCGGTGCGCTGATGAACGTCGCCGAGGTCCACCACGTCGTCACCGGCAGGCCGGACGGCCCGGTCGTCGTGCTGTCCAACTCGCTCGGGTCGACGCTGGAGATGTGGGACGCCAACGTCGGCGCGCTCGAAGAGCACTTCCGGGTGGTCCGCTACGACACCCGCGGCCACGGCCGCTCCCCCGTCGTGCCCGGCCCGCACACCATCGACGCCCTGGCCGGCGATCTCGTCGTGCTGCTCGACCGCCTGGGCGTGCGGAAGGCGCACCTCGTCGGGCTGTCGCTCGGCGGCATGACCGCGTTGCGGGTGGCCGCCCGCAACCCCGAACGCGTGGACCGGCTCGCGGTCCTGTGCACCAGCGCCTGCCTCGGACCGGCGGCGAACTGGACCGACCGCGCCGCCCTCGTTCGTGCGCAAGGGACGAAGGCGGTCGCCGAGGCCGTCGTCCAACGGTGGTTCACCCCCGCGCACCAGGACCGCGCGCGGTGGGTGGCGATGGTGTCCGCCACCCCGGCGGAGGGCTATGCGGGCTGCTGCGAGGCGATCGCCGCCATGGACCAGCGCGCGGACCTCGCCAGGATCAGCGCGCCGACACTGGCGATCGCGGGAGCGGACGACCCGGCGACGCCTCCGCGGCACCTCGAGGAGATCGCCACGTCGGTCCAGGACGGCCGGCTGCTCGTCGTCCCCGGCGCCGCGCACCTCGCCAACGCCGAGCAACCGGACGTCGTCACGGCGGCGCTCGTCGACCACCTCACGAAGGAGAGCCACTCATGAGCCTGGACAAGGTGGCCGTCGGGCCGGCCGAAGCCGTCGCCGGCGTCCGGTCTGGCGCGAGCGTCGCGGTCGGAGGGTTCGGGCTCGCGGGCATCCCGTGGTTCCTCATCGAGGCCTTGCTGGAGCAGGGCGCGGACGACCTCACGATCGTCTCCAACAACTGCGGTGTCGACGGCGCCGGTCTCGGGCTCCTGCTCGAACACCGCCGCATCAGCCGGGTCGTCGCGTCGTACGTCGGCGAGAACAAGGAGTTCGCCCGGCAGTACCTGGCCGGAGAGCTGACCGTGGAGCTCACTCCACAAGGGACACTCGCGGAACGGCTGCGCGCCGGCGGTTCGGGAATCGGCGCCTTCTACACGCCGACCGGTGTCGGCACGCCCGTGTCCGAGGGCGGCCTCCCGTGGCGGTACCACCCGGACGGCACCGTCGCGCTCTCCTCACCGCCCAAGGAGGTCCGCACCTTCCACGGCAAGGAGATGGTGCTGGAGGAGTCGATCGTCACCGACGTGGCACTCGTGCGCGCCGCGATCGCCGACCGCGCGGGCAACTGCGTCTTCCACGCCGCCGCCCGCAACTTCAACCCGGCCGCCGCGATGGCCGGCCGGTTCACCGTCGTCGAGGCCGAACGCGTCGTGGAGATCGGCGAGATCGACCCGGACCACGTGCACCTGCCCGGCGTGTTCGTGCAGAGCGTCGTCGCGCTCACCCCGGACCAGGCCGCCCGCAAGGACATCGAGAAACGCACCACCCGCGCCCGCCAGGAGGCGAACTGACATGGCCTGGACCCGCGACCAGATGGCCGCCCGCGCCGCACTCGAACTGCGCGACGGCGAGTACGTCAACCTCGGCATCGGCCTGCCCACGCTGATCCCCGACCACCTGCCGGCGGGCTCCACGGTGACGCTGCACGCGGAGAACGGCATCCTCGGCGTCGGCCCGTTCCCCTACGACGACGAAGTGGACCCCGACCTCATCAACGCGGGCAAGCAGACCGTCAGCGTGCTGCCGGGAGCCTCGTTCTTCGACTCCCCCACCAGCTTCGCGATGATCCGCGGCGGCCACATCGACACCGCCGTGCTCGGCGGCATGCAGGTCTCCGCGCACGGCGACCTCGCGAACTGGATGGTGCCGGGCGCGATGGTCAAGGGCATGGGCGGCGCGATGGACCTCGTGAGCGGCGCCCGCCGGATCATCGTCCTGATGGACCACGTCTCCCGCGCCGGCGACCCGAAACTGGTCGCCACCTGCACCCTGCCGCTGACCGGACGCCGGGTCGTCTCCCGCGTCATCACCGACCTGGCCGTGCTGGACGTCGCGGACGGGGCGTTCCGGCTGGTCGAGCTCGCACCCGGCAGCACGGTCGAGGACGTGGTGGCGAGGACGGGCGCGCCGGTGCTCGCCGGCGAACTCGGTAGGAACCCGGACAGCGTCCGGGCGTGATCACGCCGAGGACGCGCGCGACGCCGCCAGTTCGGTGCGCGAGCGCACGCCGAGCCGCGGTAGATCCGGGCTGCCTTTGTTCCCCTACCTGGACATCAAGGTGACTCCGCTGGCGAAACACCCTTCGGACATCCACTCGTGAGTCCACTCGCCATCGCGTCGAGCCGCCGGGCGTTGATCGGGTCGGGGGCGCGGAGGTGCAGCTGCCGGGCCGAGTCGAACGCCCGCTGTGCGGCGCCGAGATCGCCTGTCTCGGCGCGGACGCCGCTCAAGTCCAGATAGGCCGCGACGGCGAGATGCACGTCGTCCGTGTCGTGGTAGAGCTTCGCGGCCAGCGCGAACTCGTCGGCTGCGGCGGCGGTGTCGCCGATGGCGCGCAGGCTGTGGCCGAACTCGCGGTGTGCGAGGGCTTCGGTCATCTTGTTGCCGGCCTCCACGACCGGCGGCAGCGCGGACCGGAAGACCCGGACCGCGTCGTCGTGCCGGTGCGCCCGCGCGTGTGCCTGGCCGAGGGACAGCAGGGAATCCCCTTGCTGGCCGATGAGATCGTCCTCGCGGGCGATGGCCAGGGATCGTTCGTGATGCTCGACCGCGCCGGCGAAATCACCGAGCAACGACTTCGCGTCGCCGATGTTCTGGAGCACGATGGCCATGTAGCCGCGGTCGTCGAGTGCCGCGAACAGTGCGAACGCCGCCTCGTACGAGGCGAGGGCGCCGGCGGTGTCGCCTTGTTCGTGGTGCATCCAGCCGAGGTTGTTCAGCGTCGCCGCTTCCCGTTGCGTGTTGCCGGCCTCCCTGGCGATGGCGAGGCAACGCTGCTGTTCGCGCACCGCCTCGGCGACGCGTCCGGCGTGCACGAGGGCGATCGAGAACTGTGCTCTCGCCCGGCATTCGAGGTCGGTGTCGTCGAGCTCCATCACGGCGTCGACCGCGAACCGCAGCAGGCGCACGCCGAGCAACCACGTGCCGCGGTGCTCGAAGTAGCCGCTCAGCAGGAACGGGATCTGCCAGGCCACTTCGCGTCGCCGCGTGGCCACGGCGTGGTGGACCAACGCGGAGAGGGCGGACTTCTCGTCGTCCAGCCACGCCAGCACGTCCAGCGCGGTGTCGAACGGCGCCGCCGGGTCGGCTTCGACGACGGCCGGCCGGTAGGGCACGAGCAACCGGTCCGCCGCGGCCAGCCTGCCGACGTACCAGGCGTAGAGCCCGTCGAGCGCCGCCTCACGGGCCGGCCGATCCTCCTCCGCTTCCGCGAGTTCCTTGGCGTACAGGCCGATCAGGTCGTGGAAGGAGTAGCGGCCGGGTGTCCGGCAGTCCAGCAGATGAGCGTCGTGCAGCACCTCCAGCAGTCGCGTGCTGCCCACGGTGTCGAGTGCGTCGGCGGCCTCGGAGGTGACATCGAGGTCCGGCACCAGGCCAAGCCGCCGGAACAGCCGGCGCGCCGCCGGTTCGAGGCGCTCGTACGACAGCGCGAACACCGACCGCACGGCCGCTTGGTCGTCGTCGGAGACCGTGAGCGTGCTCAACCGGTTGCGGTTCAGGTCGGCGACGAAGTCGGCGAGCCGCCGGCGTGGCTGGTCCAGCAGGTTCGCGGCGGCGATCCGCAGTGCCAGTGGCAGGTGCCCGCAGGCCTGGGCGACCTCGGCCGCGGCGTCCGGTTCGGCGCCGACCCGTTCGCTGCCGAGGAGGGTCACGAGCAGTTCGTGTGACTCCTGCGGGCGCAGCGGAGCCAGCAACAGGCGGCGCGCGCCGTTGATCGCGACCAGACCGCCGAGACGGCTCCGCGAGGTCACCAGAGTCACGGTCGTGGACGTGCCGGGCACCAGCGGCCGGACCTGGTTCACGTCGTGCGCGTTGTCCAGCAGCACGAGGACCCGGCGGTCGGCCACCAGCGACCGGTAGAGCCCGGCGGCGCTCTCGAGCTCCTGCGGAACGTGTTCGGCCGGCACGCCCAGTGCGCGCAGGAACTCGCCCAGCGCGTGTGCCGCGTCGACCGGGTTCGCGGTGGACGCTCCGCGCAGGTCGACGTACAGCTGGCCATCGGGAAAATCGTCACGCCGCTGATGCGCCCACCGCAGTGCCAGCGCCGTCTTGCCGACGCCGGCGGCACCCGCGATCGCCGAGATCGTCACCAGTCCCGCTCCGCCGGCCACCAAGGCGTCCAGCTCCTTCAGCTCGTCCGCACGGCCGCTGAAGTCGCGGGGAGCGGCGGGCAGTTGCGCGGGCCGGGGACGGCTCGGCCGCACGGGAAGGTCCAGCGCCGGATCAGCCCGCAGCACCTCCTGGTACCGGGCGCACAGGGCCTCGGACGGATCGACTCCCAGCTCGTCGCTGAGCGCTTCCCTCGCCTGGTGGTAGGTCGCCAGCGCGTCCGCCTGCCGTCCGCACCGGTACAGGGCCAGCATCAGCTGTGCCCGGAACCGTTCGTGCAACGGGTGCCGCGCCACCACCTCGGTCAGCTCCGCCACGAGATCGCTGTGCCGGCCGAGCTCCAGATCGACGTCGACGCGCTCTCCCAGCAACGCGAGCCACCGGTCGGTCAGCGCGTCCGACATCGTCAGCACGGCGGGCACGTCGACGAGTTCGGCGAGCGGGACACCGCGCCACAACGCCAACGCGTCGCGCAACAACGCCGCACGCCTGCCCAGGTCAACGGTCGCGTGGGCGTCCGCGACCAGCCGCCGCATCTCGTCGGCGTCGCACTCGCCCGGTTCCACGACGAGCCGATAACCGGCGGGACTGTGCGCTATCCGCGCCGGATCACGGAGCCTCCTGCGCAGCCGATGCACGTACAGCTGCAAGGTCTTCCTCGCGGACGCGGGCGGCGTCGTCTCCCACAGCGCGTCCGCGAGCGCCTCGGCGGACACCGGCGAGTTGGCCGCGCAGAGCAACAGGGCCAGCAGACGGCGCAGCATCGGCTGGTCCAGATCGACGTCTTCCCCTTCCACCGCAACGCGAAGTGGGCCGAGCACGCCGAACTCCGTCTTCATGGTCGCCTCCCGCCGGACGACGGTGGCACCGCGCCGATGAAACCGTCGTGAAACCGGCCGAGTTCACGGTGTTGGCGTAACCGCGGGAACGCGGGACAACGCATCAGAAGGGGGAAATTACATGCGAACTGGGAAGTTCGAGCACAAACTCAGGACCGCCGGCGTGGTCGTGGCCGCGCTGGGCGCCGTTCTGACGGCGGGGCAACCGGCCACCGCGGATCCGGGCGCGATGGCCGTCAGGTCGTGCACCGTCACCACCCAGTGGACGTGCGTGACCGCGCCGCTGTGGGTCGGCAGCGGCGCGAACCCGCACATCGCGACGGCGAACATCCCGTGGACGGCGCCGTACGAGCCGGGCACCCCGGACCCGGTCAACTCGTTCGTCCTCGTCCGGTACCTCGACGGCCCCGGCGATCCGGAGATCCTCCGCGACAACAAGAGGCGGGGGAACGAGCACGACGTCTGGGGCAAGGACTGGAAGCCCGGGAACTACCGGGCGGAGCTGCACTGCCCGTACTCGTGCCAGGGAGCCTCGCTCTACTTCGCCAACTGACCGGGGGGACGATCATGAAATCGATCCGCGCAACACTCGCCGCCACAGCGGTTCTGGCCGCGGTGATCCCCATGGCATCGCCGGGAGTCGCGCAGGCGGCAGCGTCCTGCAACAGCTTCACGACGTACTCCGTCCCAGGCGGATTCATGCGAGTGCCCACGATCGGGTGGGACACCGGCGCCTACAACTGCGATCTGGGCAGGGGCAACTTCGGCGACGCC
Organism: Lentzea waywayandensis; assembly: GCF_900115955.1. Lineage (GTDB taxonomy): Bacteria > Actinomycetota > Actinomycetes > Mycobacteriales > Pseudonocardiaceae > Lentzea > Lentzea waywayandensis. The sequence goes on along the minus strand of NZ_FOYL01000012.1, from coordinate 156,985 downwards.
GTCCGGGTCATCCAGGTGTCGATGCGGCGGTGCATGGGCCAGAACATCGCCGACGACCGCGACTTCGGCCCGAAGACCCAACAGGCGGTGAGGAACGTCCAGGCCAAGCTCAACGAGTGGTACAACGCCGGTCTCGCGGTCGACGGCCGGTACGGCCCGAAGACACGACAAGGCGGCTTCCCGTTCGCCGTGTTCCCCACCTTCGCCACCTGGACCCCGAGAGAGGACGGGTACTGCTACTACAGGATCGATCCGTGAGGTCACGCCGACGCGGGAGGATCACCCCACGGATGCGCGCCGTCATGATCACCTGCATCATCTGACCATGCGCAGCTCACTGTTCAACCACGCAGAGCGGCCCGTCGAGCCGGGAAGCTTCCAACTGCAGAACGAACGCATGCTCAAGGTGGACCTCACCGGCAGCGGCGGGTTCTTCTTCGCCAAGCAGGGATCGATGGTCGCCTACCAGGGCGACGTCGACTTCGCCTACGAAGGCAGCGGTGGTCTCGGCAAGCTGTTCAAGAAGGCCTTCACCGGTGAGGGCATGTCGCTGATGAAGGTGTCGGGCAGCGGAGACGTGTTCCTCGCCCAGGACGCAGACGAGATCTTCGTGCTGTACCTGGAGAACGAAGGCGTCACGGTCAACGGCAAGAACGTGCTCGCCTTCGACAGCAGCCTCAAGTGGGACATCAACCGCACCGAGGGCGCGTCGATGCTCAGCGGCGGCCTGTTCAACACCACGTTCACGGGCACCGGCGCGCTCGCGGTCACCGCCTACGGGACGCCGGTCGTGCTGAACGTGGACGTGCCGACGTACGTCGACATGCAGTCCGCCGTCCTGTGGTCCACCTCGTTGCAGTCCTCGATCCGCAAGACGGCCAAGCTCGGCGCCGTCATCGGACGCGGTTCGGGCGAGGCGTACCAGCTCGCGCTGACGGGTCAGGGCATCGTCGTCGTGCAGGCGTCGGAAGGTCACCCCGTACCGACCGCGCAGTAACGCTCGGTGACTCTCGAACGGAAGCGGCGCACGTTTCACCGTGCGCCGCTTCCGTTCGGCTTGTGGGCGAGCCACGCCAGCCGTGGAGCCGCACCGTTTCGACATCGTCCTTTCGCCCGCCGGGAGGCAGCGGGTCCGGCGTAGGAGCATGATCTTCCGGCCGGACCGATGAGTTCGCGCGGCCCCCGTGGTCCACACGTCGACCAAGAGCGGAAGGAAGCCCATGACCCAGCTGGTGAAGGTCCAGAACTTCGTCGTGTCGCGGGACGGGTTCGGTGCCGGTGAGGACCAGACCCTCGACAGGCCGTTCGGCCACGCCGATCCCGGCACCATGTTCGCGTGGGCGGGTGCCACGGCGAGCTGGCCCAACCGCACCGACCCCGGTGGCAGCCGCGGCCTCGACGACTACCTCACCCGCGACTTCGCGCACAACATCGGCGCGGAGATCATGGGCGCCAACAAGTTCAGCCCGCACCGCGGCCCGTGGCAGGACCACGACTGGCAGGGCTGGTGGGGCGACGAGCCGCCGTTCCACACCCCGGTCTTCGTGCTGACCCACCACCAACGGCCGTCGTTCACCCTCTCCGACACGACGTTCCACTTCGTCGACGGCGACCCGGCCGACGCCCTCGCGCTCGCCAAGGAGGCCGCGCGGGGCAAGGACGTCCGGATCGGCGGCGGTGCCACCACCATCCGGTCGTTCCTCGACGCCGACCTCATCGACACGCTGCACGTCGCGGTGTCCCCGGTCGAGCTCGGTCACGGGGTGCCGCTGTGGAAGTCGCCCGACGAGCTGCTGGACCGGTTCCACGTCGACGTCGTGCCCAGCGCGAGCGGCGTGACCCATCACCTGTTCTGGAGGAAGTGACGTCCGGCTACTGCTCCACGGTCGTGGGGACCTGCGCCGGTCGAGGTGCGGTGTTGTCGAGGAGGATCAGCGCGTCGTGGTCGGGGCTGCCGGGTTCGGCGGTGTAGACACCGATGCGCTGACCTGGCGTGCCTTCGACCTGCAGTGACTGCGACGTGAGGGTGACCGCGCCGACCAGGGGGTGCTGGAAGGTCTTGCGGGCGGGTTTGCGGCCGGCGACCTCGTAGCGTTCCCACAGTCCGGCGAAGTCGGGGCTCTTCAGGAGCAGTTCGCCGACGAGGTTGGTGAGGTCGGGGGCGTCCGGGGCGGTGCCCGCGACGGCGCGCAGGCGGGCGACGCAGGCGGTGATCTGCCGGTCCCAGTCGGGGAACAGGCTGCGGGCGGCGGGGTGCAGGAACAGGTAGCGGGCTAGGTTGCGGTGCTTGACCGGCCAGTCGTCCAGACCCGCGTACAGGGCGAGGCCGCCGGGGTTCCAGGCGAGCATCTCCATGCTGCGGCTGATGACGTAGGCCGGGTTCGGGCGCAGTGACTCGAGCAGCAGCTTGAGGTGCGGGCGCACGGTGCGGCTCGGGGCGGGCGGCGGCTCCCCGGCGTAACGGGCGGCGCGGGCGGCCAGTTCGCGCAGGTGCTGGTGTTCCTGGTCGTCCATCTGCAGGGCGCGGGCGAGGGAGTCGAGGACGGCGGGGCTGGGGCGCGTCTCCTTGCCGCGTTCCAGGCGCACGTAGTAGTCGATGCTGATGCCGGCGAGGGTGGCCAGTTCCTCGCGGCGCAGGCCGGGAGTGCGGCGGATGCCGGTGCCGACCGTGAGGCCCGCGTGTTCCGGACTGGTCTGGGTGCGGCGGGCACGCAGGTAGCGGCCCAACTCGGCGCCCTCGCTGTGCGCGCTCTCGGATGCCATGCCTCCAGTCTCACCCGCCGGCCGCCCGTCCCGCAGACCGCAGAGGGGCCCTGTCGTTACCCCTGAAGAGCCCGCCCTGCCTCGCCGGCGCGATCCGGTCGAAGGTGGGTGAGGAAGACGCCCCTCTCCGTCACCGGGCACGACCTGCCAGGCCGCGCGAGAGTGGGTGACCCCACGATCGGAAGAGGGCGAGATGCGGCACGTCACACTGCGCGACCTGGAGGTTTCCCGGATCGGCCTGGGCGCGATGGGCATGTCCCACGGCTACACCGGCTCCGGCACCGACGACGCGGAGTCGATCAGGACCGTGCACCGGGCGCTGGAGCTGGGCGTGACGCTCATCGACACCGCCGAGATCTACGGCCCCTACGTCAACGAGGAACTGCTGGGCCGTGCGCTTCAGGGCCGCCGCGACGATGTGGTGCTGGCCACCAAGTTCGGCCTGGTCTCGCACACCGGCGGCGGCGAGTGGAACCTCGACTCCGGCCCGGCCAACATCCGCACCGCCGTCGAGGGTTCGCTCAAGCGGCTCGGCACCGACCACATCGACCTCTACTACCAGCACCGGGTCGATCCGAACACGCCGATCGAGGACACCGCCGGCGCCGTCAGGGAGCTGATCGACCAGGGCAAGGTCCGGGCCTTCGGGCTGTCCGAGGCGGGCCCGGACACGATCCGGCGCGCCCACGCCGTCCAGCCGGTCACCGCGGTGCAGTCGGAGTACTCCCTGTGGACGCGCGGCGTCGAGGAGCGCGTCCTGCCCGTCCTGCGGGAGCTGAACATCGGCCTGGTGCCGTTCTCCCCGCTGGGCCGCGGGTTCCTGACGGGCGCCGTGCGTTCCCCCGACCAGTTCGACGAGAACGACTTCCGGCGGGACAACCCCCGCTTCACCGGTGAGAACTTCCGGCACAACCTGGCGCTCGCCGACGACGTCGCGGCGGTGGCCGCCGAGGTCGGTGCCACGCCCGCCCAGGTGGCGCTGGCCTGGCTGCTCGCCCAGGGCGAGGACATCGTCCCGATCCCCGGCACCAAGCGGGTCAGCCGGGTCGAGGAGAACGCCGCCGCGGACGCCGTCGTGCTGACCGCCGGGCAACTGGACAAGCTCGGCAGCATGCCTCCCGCCGCCGGTGACACGCACACCGCGGCCCAGGCGCAGATGCTCGAACGCTGATCACCGTTTCAGACGAGCAGCTCTCTCCAGCACTTCTCCGCCCCTGATCTCCCAGTGAAGGACATCGCGCTCATGCAGAAGACCGTCACCCTCAACAACGGCGTCGAGATGCCGTTGCTCGGCTTCGGCGTCTACCAGATCCCCGCCGAGGACACCGAACGCGCCGTGTCCGAAGCGCTGGCCGCCGGCTACCGCCTGCTGGACACCGCCGCCGCCTACGGCAACGAAGAAGCCGTGGGCCACGCCATCAAGTCCAGCGGCATCCCCCGCGAGGACCTGTTCGTCACCACCAAGCTGTGGGTGCAGGACGCTCCAGCAGAGGACAACACCCGGCGCGCGTTCGAGACGTCCCTGACCAAGCTGGGACTCGACCACCTCGACCTCTACCTGATGCACCAGCCCTTCGGCGACGTCTACGGCCAGTGGCGCGCCATGGAGGCACTCCACCGCGACGGCGTGGCCAAGGCGATCGGTGTCGCCAACTTCTACCCCGACCGGCTGGTCGACCTGATCGTCAACAACGAGATCGTCCCCGCGGTCAACCAGATCGAGACCCACCCGTTCTTCCAGCGCGCCGGTTACCAGGACCTCATGCGCGAGCACGGCGTGCAGATCCAGTCGTGGGGCGGCTTCGCCGAGGGCAAGAACGACCTGTTCACCAACCCGTTGCTGGCCGGGATCGGCGAGGAGCACGGCAAGTCGGTCGCCCAGGTCGTGCTGCGCTGGCTCACCCAGCGCGGTGTCATCGCCATCCCCAAGTCCGTGCGCGCCGAGCGGATGGCCGAGAACCTCGACGTCTTCGACTTCGAGCTCACCGACGAGCAGATGGCCCGGATCGCCACCCTCGACACCGGCAGCTCCCTGTTCTTCGACCACCAGGACCCCGCGATCGTCACCTGGCTCGCCGGGCGCCGCCTGGACGCATGAACGGGCCACGGGATCACAACCCGGTCCGGCGCCGCACGATCCTGCGTGCCGCACTGATCACCGGAGCCGCCGCCGTGACCGCCTGTTCCTCCCCCAGCGATCAGCCAGAACCCGAACGGGGACAGGCGTCACCGGGCAACAAGGCGCGGGGCAAGGTGCTGCTCGTGTACTTCTCGCGGCCCGGCGAGAACTACCGCTACGGCGGGCGCACCACCCTGACCGTCGGCAACACCGAGGTCCTGGCCGGCAAGATCCGCGACCTCATCGGCTGCGACGTGCACCGGATCGAGCCCGCCGACCCCTACCCGGAAGGCTACGACGCCACCGTCAAGCGCAACGTCGTCGAACAGGACACCGACGCCCGGCCCGCCATCAAGAACCCGTTGCCCGACATCGGCGCGTACGACACCGTGCTGCTGGGCAGTCCTATCTGGAACGTGCGCGCGCCGATGATCATGACGACGTTCACGGAGCAGCTCGACTTCTCCGGCAAGGTCGTCGTTCCGTTCACCACGCACGCCATGAGCGGCTTGGGCACCACCGCACGCGACTACGCGAAGTCCTGCCGTGGCGCCACGTTCGCCGACGGTCTGGCGGTTCAAGGTGAAGAGGTCGGCGAGGCGGACGAGGCCGTCGAGACCTGGCTGCGGCAACTGAGCCTCATCGCTTCCTGATCCGCGGGTCACGGCCGGGGCAGCAGCCGGACCCGGTAGCGGTGCTGGTAGTGCCTGCCGGTCAGCCACAGCTCCCCCGCCGCGTCCGGCACCGCCGCGATGCCCCCGATCACCTGGTTGCGGCCCGTCGGCACTTCGGCGACGGTGACGGGGGTGAGGTCGGCGTCCGCGGTGACGGTGCCCGAGGCGAGGTCCACGCGGATCATCCAGTCCGAGCCGGTGACCGCCGCCCACACCTGCGAGCGGCCGTTGACGGTCACGCAGTGGAGTTCACCGAGCCGTGCGGCTCCCCACTCGCGGGCGTCGACCCGCAGTTCGCGGACCAGCTCCGCGGTGTCGCCGTCGCGCAGCAGCAGTCTGGTGGTGCCGTCGGACTGCACGAGGTGCGTTCCGTCGTAACACAGTCCCCAGACTTCGCCGGCGATCGTGGCCCGGCGTCGTTCCGCCAGTGAGCGCGGATCCAGCAGCACCGCGGCGACGGCGCCGGTGTGCCAGAGCCCGGCCGGGGTCAGCGCGGTTCCGCTGCCCGGCGGCACGGTCTGCTGAGCCTGAACCTCACCCGTGGCGGGGGCCACCGCACGGATCACCGGGCCCGTGTTCTCCACCAGGAGGTCGCCGACCAGTTCCAGGCCACGCGCGTCGGCCCGGTCGGTGGGCACCCGCGCGAGGACCTGTGCGCTGAAGTGCCGCGCGGTGGAGTTCGTGGCTATCGGCACGGGAGTGACCGTGGCCGCCGGTGCCGAAGCGACCTGGGCGACGCGCTGGGGAGCCGAACAGGCGGTGAGGGCCAGCAGCCCCGCGGTCGCCGAGCAGAGGACTTTGTTGACGCACAACGATTTCACCGCACCGAGCGTCGTGCCGATCCGACCGGGGCGCTTCCGCCGTCGCGGGTGAGCCCGCCGGGCCCGTTCATCCGCCGGGGGTGAGGCCGCCCGCGCCGTGGATGGCAAGGCTTGGGGGCACATTCCACTTTGGAGGAAGCCTTGACCGATGTGACGAAGCCGGAACAACGCCGGCTGGCCCGGCTCGCGTTCCTGGCCGCGGGAGCGGCCGTCGTGGTCGTGCTGGTGGCGGCCGGGGTGCGCGCCGGTGTCGGGCTGGTGCTGGTCGGTGCGACGGGAACGGTGATCACGCTGGCGGGCGCCTGGTGGATCCTCGCCCACCGCGGTCTCGTGCGGTGGCTCGCCGGCGCGCTCGTGGTGCTCGTGCCGCTGACCGTGGTCGTCCTGTACGTCCAGGCCCGCCTGGCGTGGGTGGTCGTGGTGTGCGCCCTGCTGTGGCTAGTCGCGGTGGCCTGCGGACGGCGCGCGCTCGTCACGAACGGCGGGGCCGGCCGTCCGGTCGAGTTCGAGGTGCCCCGGCCCCGGCGACCGTACCTGATCATGAACCCGCGGTCCGGTGAGGGGAAGGTCGGGCGGTTCGGACTTCCCGACCTGGCCGCGGTGCTGGGTGCGGAGGTCTGCGTGCTCGACGGCTCGCAGGACGTCGCCGCGCTCGCCCGGCACGCCCTCGACAACGGCGCCGACCTGCTCGGGGTGGCCGGAGGCGACGGCACCCAGGCGATCGTGGCCGGCATCGCGGCGGAACACGGGGTGCCGTTCATGGTCATCTCCGCAGGCACCCGCAACCACTTCGCGCTCGACCTCGGCCTGGACCGCGACGATCCCCGCCGTTGCCTCGACGCGCTCACCGACGGCGTCGAGGTGCGGGTCGATCTCTGCGTGGCCGGGGACCGCACCTTCGTCAACAACGCGTCGTTCGGCGCGTACGCCGAGGTGGTGCGGAGCCCCGCCTACCGCGACGGCAAGACCCGGACGACGCTGAACCTGTTGCCAGGCCTGCTGATCGGGCCGCGGTCGGCGGCACTGCGGCTGCGGGCGGGCGGGGCCTGGCTGGCCGGGGCGCAGGCGGTACTGGTCAGCAACAACCCTTACGGGTCAAGCGATCTGGCCGGGCTGGGCCGCAGGCCGCGACTGGACGGCGGCGTGCTGGGCGTGCTCGCGGTGACGGTGCGCGACGCGGCGGAGGCCGCCGGCCTGGTGCGTGGCCGGCGGCGGTCGGAAGCCGTGCTCCTGCGGACCGCGACGGAGGTCGTCATCACGGCCGACACCCCGTTGCTGCCGGTCGGCGTGGACGGCGAGGCGGTCACGATGACGACTCCCGTGCGGTGCGTGGTCAGGCCGGGGGCGCTGCGGGTGCGGGTGCCGCGCCACCGGCCTGGGGTGCCGCAGCCGCGGCCGGAGCTGGACTGGGCGCGGCTGCGCAGGCTGGCCCTGACCCGAGCCACCGGCTAGCGGCTCGGGACAGGCGGCTGGCGGCTGGCGGCTGGCGGTACGCGGGTGGTGGGTACGCGGCTGGCGGCTAACGGCCACAGGCTGACAGCCACCGGCCACAGGCCACCGGTCACCAGCTCGCGGCCACCGGCCACGGCTCGCGGCTCGCGGCTCGCGGCCACAGGCTGGCAGTCACCGGCCACCAGTCACCAGCTCGCGGCTCGCGGCCACCGGCTCACGGCCACCGGCCACCAGCTAGCGGCGCCGGACTATCCGGCGTGCCCTGAACATCCCCGGAGCTCCCCCGGTTCGCCGCACCGTGCGTCGTGCGGTGCGGCGGGCCACGCGGCGTGAACCGAACATGTCCGCCTCCTCAGCGCGTCGATCCTGCTGTTTCCAGGTCGTGCAGTTCCTGGGCCTCCTCCGCGTTCACCAGCCCGATCGCGATCAGGTCGAACGGGCTGATGAACCCGTCGGAGATGCGGAAGCCCTTGGCGCGGGCGACGGCGTCACGCAGCGGCACGGCCCAGTGGTGCTCGATGAGCAGCAACGCCGCCGCGCTGTCGTTGGGAATCTCGGCGAGCACGTCCCACGCGTCCGCGTCGTTGAACGGGTGGACGCCTCCCTTCTCCCGCACCGACTCGGCTCCCTTGACCGCGCCGGCCTCGGCACCCTCCTGTCCCGCGGCGCCGAGGCCGATCAGCGCGCCGATCTTGCTGCCCAGCTCGACCGCTTCGGCGGGCGAGAGGTTGCTCAGGTGCTCGACCGCGATGGTGCCCTTCGGGTCCTTGTGGACGGCGATGGCGTCGATCACGCGGATGGTGTCGGTCCTGCGGAGCTTCTCCAGTTCGGCGATCACCTCACCGCGGAAGTCCGGATGTGTGAAGCCCAGCACGATCAGTTGGATCGGCCCGATGGCCATACGACTCCTCCTCGACTCGATCAGTTGCCTCATCGTCACGGCGCACCGGCGCCGGTCACCTCATCCGGCACGGGTGGAACGCAGGGCGAACACCGTCACGAGCAATTCGTAGGCCGCCAGTACCACCACGATCGCCAACAGAGCCGTCCACGACGAGAGCAGCAGCGCGAACACGACAGCCACGGCGACACCGCCCACGCGCACAGCGTCGAGATGCCGCGCTGTCCAACTTGGACCGTGCGCGGCCAGCGCCTGCCCACCCGTCACGGCACCGCGGCGGATCGCGTGCCAGGCCGCGACTGTCCTGCGGCGCAACCACACCGGTCCCCTGCCGGGTCCGATCACGTACATCAGCAGGGCGAGCAACGCGCCTGTCCAGAGCATCTGCCAGCCGCGTGTGCGCAGCTGGCTGAAGACCGCCGTCAGCACGTCCGCGGCGCCGTCGCGGTAAAGCCCCTCCGGCACGTTCTGGAGGATCTGCTCACGGACCGCGCGCAGCACCGCCGTGACCGCCACGGCGGCGACCACCAGCCACAGGCCGAGTTGCAACGACGTGCGCCGGCGATCGGGCGAGACGAGCTGTGCGAGTACGAGCAGCACGAGTGTGCTGAGCAGGAACAGGACGAGGCTTCGCTTGGCCGTCGCCACGGCCTGCTGGGCGGCCCACAGCTGCCCGGAGTCGTAGACGGTGAACTGCGCGAAGTTCTCCGGCAGCGTGACGCCGAGCGAGTCCTCCACCCGGACCCGCAGATCCGCCGGGATCTCACCACTGCTCAGGTCCGGCAACGAGAGCTGTCTGCCGAACAGGGTGGGCAGCTGCGCGCTGAGCGTCCGGAGCACCTCGTTGATCAACGGCAGCAGGTCGATCTCGACCCGGTCCTGGTGGACGGCCACGAGCTCGCTGTCGCCCTCGACGACGGCGAGCGCGCGCTGGTGGGTGCGGCGGTTGAGCTCGATCCAGACACGCTGGAACTGGTCGCTGCCCAGGACTTTGGTGGCCGTCGCGCGCACCGGGGCGTGCAGCTGGCTCGCCAGCGGCCCGGCGACGAACGCGGCCTGTTCGGGAAGCACCGATCGCAGCCGCTGTTCGACGTCGACCGCCTCGAAGAGCTTCACGGTCGCGAAGTCCGCCACCGCCGCCGCGACCTCCGGGTCCTTCGGCAGGGGCGCGACCGTGGCGACCCACCGGTCGGTGTTGAGCGCGGTGCGCGCGCTCCAGATGCCGACGACGCTCATCACGAGCGCGAACGCCGTCACCGCGATCAGCACGGCGGCACCGATGCGGCGCAGCATCCGCACCGTGGCAGCGCGCCGCTCCCGACGGTCCAGCCGTGCCTGCAACGCGTACACCTCTGCCCGCAACCGGGGCAGCTCGTCAGGTTCGCCGGTCATCGCGGTCACCGGGCCTGGCTCTGCGCGGCCCGCGGCAGGAACGCGGCCGCCACCATGCCGCCGAGTGCGATCACCGCCAGCACCACCAAGGCCAGCGCGTAGGAACGTTCGGGAGTTCTGGTGATGCCGGCGACGAGGATGGTGCCCGCGATCGCGGCGCCGAGGGAGGACCCGAGGTTGGACACGCTGCGGGACAGGCCGGAGATCTCGCCCTGCAGCGCGTCCGGGAAGCTCGACTGCACGACGTTCACCGACGGCGTCAGCATCGCGCCGATGCCGAGCCCGATCAGGAACAGGCCAGGTAGGAAGGTCCACGCCTGCTGCGACAGCGCGAGCAGCGCGAGGAAGAGCGCGATGCCGCCGATCGTGACGGCGAAACCGGTCAGCACGAGGCTGCGCTGGGCGTGCCGGCGCGCGAGGCGCTCGGCCGAGAGGGACGCGAGCAGCACGCCCGCCGTGGCGGCCGTGAGGATCAGGCCGGTCTCGATCGCGTTGTAGCCGCGCACGACCTGGAGGTAGGCCGAGACCACGAACGAGATGCCCATGAGCACGAGCCACTGCACGTTCTGCGTGACCAGGCCGAGGTTCGAGGTGCGGCTGCGGAACAACTCCGTCGACAGCAACGGTTCCACGCCGGCTCGTTCCTTGGCGCGCACCGAGTGGAAGAACCACACGAGCGTCAGTGCTCCGGCGACGAGCAACCCCAGCATCAGCCAAACGTTGTTGTCCGCAGCCAGCACGCCCGACACGATCAGGACGAGCCCGGCCGACGACAGCACCGCGCCGCGGATGTCGAACGGACGGCTCGGATCCGGTGGCCGCGGATCACGGACGTACCTGCGGCTCAGGACGAAGATCACCACGACGACCAGCGCCTGGAACAGGAAGGCCACCCGCCAGCTGAGCATCGTCGTGATGAGCCCGCCGATCAACGGCCCGGTGGCCGCGCCGATGCCGGCCATGCCGTTGATCACGCCGAAGGCACGGGCCCGCGAGGTGACGCCGGTGAACAGCATCGTCGCCAGGATGTAGACGGGCGGGATCAGCAACGCGGTGCCGACACCCTCCAGGATCGAGTTGCCGACGATGAGGACGGGCAGGCCGGGCGCGAACGCGCTCAGCACCGCGCCGAGGCCGTACACGGCGAGACCGGCGGTGAGACATCGCTTGCGGCCGTAGCGGTCGGTCAGCTTGCCGCCGGGGATCATCAGCGCCGCCATGACCAGCAGGAAGATCGTGATCGCGAGCTGGACGCCCTGGACGGTGGTGTCCAGGTCCCGGCTGATGTCGTTGATCATCACGTTCATGTTGGAGCCGGCGAAGCTGCAGATGAACTGGGCGAGGGCGAGGGGCACGAGCACTCTGCGCAAGGCGTTGGAGTCCACTCACGCAGACTCCGGCGGCCACGTCCCGAGCGCTTCACGCGGCGCGGATGAGGTCCCGCGGCGGTGCTCCCCCGCGGCGGGTGGTGTGCCGGCGGCCGCGGCGGTGTTGCGTCGGAGGTGGACCGGAGCCCCACCGGTCCCGTCGGCGGGGAGGTGCGCGATGACCGGTTCAGTGGCCGCGAGGATCGCCACGGGTCTGGCTGCCCGCAAGGTGGTTCCGCTCGCCGGTCACGCGGACCTCCCCGCCGATCGTGACCGTCCCGACCCGGTGGAGGTGCTCACCGGGCAGGACGGCACGCGGCTGCCGGAGCTCGTGCCGATCCGGTACGGACGGATGCTGGCCTCGCCGTTCGCGTTCTTCCGGGGCGCGGCCGCGGTCATGGCCGGTGACCTCGCGACGACGCCGTACTCCGGCCTGACCTGCCAGCTCAGCGGGGACGCGCACGTGAGCAACTTCGGGGTCTTCGCCTCCCCGGAGCGGCGACTGGTGTTCGACCTCAACGACTTCGACGAGACGCTGCCCGGTCCGTGGGAGTGGGACGTCAAACGCCTCGCGGCCAGCATCGCCGTCGCCGGCCGGGAGAACGGGCTGGGGCGCAAGGCACGGGCGGCCGCCGTGCGCACCGCCGTCGGCCGCTACCGGTCGGCGATGATCGGCTTCGCGGGGCAGGGTGATCTCGAGGTGTGGTACGCCCACGCCGGTGTCGACGAGGTCGAGATCCTGCTCAAGGCACGTGCGGACAAGGCGAAGCAGCGCCGTTTCGCGCACGAGCAAGCGAAAGCCCGTGCGCGGGACAGCCTGCAGGCCTACCGCAAGCTGACCTCCGTCGTCGACGGATGCCGCCGCATCACGGCGGATCCGCCGTTGCTCGTGCCGGTCGGGCATCTGGTGCCCGACGCGGACCGCGAGGACCTGGAGTTCATGATCCAGGACCTGCTCGCCGGTTACACGGCCACCCTGTCCGCCGATCGGCGTCATCTGATGAACGGGTTCCGGTTCGTCGACATGGCGCGCAAGGTCGTCGGTGTCGGCAGTGTCGGGACCCGGTGCTGGATCGTGCTGCTGTACGGACGGGACGAGAACGATCCGTTGCTGCTCCAGGTGAAGGAGGCGTCGCGGTCGGTTCTCGCGGACCACGTTCCCGACGGCGTGCGCGCGAACCACCGCAGCGAGGGTGAACGGGTCGTCGCCGGGCAACGGCTGATGCAGGCCGCCGGCGACATCTTCCTCGGCTGGGAGACCGCCGAGGGCATCGACGGGCTCACCAGGGACTTCCACGTCCGGCAGTTGCGCGACTGGAAGGGCTCGGCGTCGATCGAGACCATGGACGCGGCGGGCCTGCGGCTGTACGGCGCGCTGTGCGGGTGGACGTTGGCCCGAGCGCACGCGCGCACCGGCGACCGGATCGCGATGGCCGCGTACCTCGACGACGGCAGGACGTTCGACGACGCACTCGTCGAGTTCGCCGAGAGCTACGCGGACCGCAACGAACAGGACTACCGGCTCGTCACGCGGGCGGCGCGGGACGGACGCATCAAGGTCCGAAGTGGACTCTGACGATCTCTTGCCAGGAAAGAATTCCTTCTGAGGAGGCCACATGTGCCGATGGCTCGCGTATTCCGGTTCCCCGGTTCTGCTGGAGGAGCTCCTCTACGCGCCGGCGAACTCGCTGGTCACCCAGAGCAGGCACTCGCGGCTGGGAGTGGAGACCACCAACGGTGACGGCTTCGGTGTCGGCTGGTACTCGACCGCGCCGTTGCCTGGCCTGTTCCTGAGCACCGAACCCGCCTGGAACGACCGCAACCTGCGGGAGTTGTCCGCGCAGATCACGGCGGGCCTCGTCTTCGCACACGTCCGCGCGTCCACCGGCACGGCGGTCCAGCAGACCAACTGCCATCCCTTTCGGCACGGCCGCAGGCTGTGGATGCACAACGGGCTCATCACCGGTTTCCCCTTGCTGCGCCGGGAGCTCTCGCTGGTCGTCGATCCCTCGCTCTACGCGGAGATCGAGGGATCGACCGACTCGGAGGTCCTCTTCTTCCTCGCGCTGACCTTCGGCCTGGAGCACGACCCGCCCACTGCCGTCGCCCGCACCGCCGGGTTCGTCGAGGCGATCGGCAGGAACCACGGCGTGGCGCATCCGCTCCAGATGACGGTCGCCACGACCGACGGCGAGACCACCTGGGCCTTCCGCTACTCCAGCGAACGCCGCTCGCGCACCCTGTTCCACAGCACCGACATCACGACGCTGCGACAGCAGTACCCGGACAACCCGACCCTGCACGGGCTGTCCCCCGACACGCGGCTGGTGGTGTCGGAGCCGCTGGGTGACCTGCACGGCGCGTGGCGCGAGGTGCCCGAGTCGACCTGCGTCGTCGCGCGGGGCGGCGTCGAGGAGCTCCTCCCGTTCGGGCCCCTGCGATGACGGCACCGGTGGTGGCCGGTGTCGACGGCTCGTCGTCCGCGCTGGCCGCGGTCATGTGGGCCGCCGACGAATGCGCCCGGCGCAACGCGCCGCTGCGGCTGGTGCACGCGTTCTCGTTGCCCGTGGAAGGACATCTCGCGTTCGCCGGGACCGGCGAGGACGTCCGGTGCGCGGCCGAGGAGCGGGCCGCGGCGTGCCTGGCCGAGGCCGCCAAGGCCGCCCTCGCCGCGGGTCCGGACGTGGAGATCTCGACCGAACCGGTCAGCGGTGGCGCGACGAGCCTGCTGATCGAGGAGTCCCAGCACGCGCGGCTGCTGGTGCTCGGGGCGCAGGGCCTCGGCAACGTACGAGGTCTCCTGGTCGGGTCGACGGCGGCCGCACTGGCCTCGCACGGGAGGTGCCCGCTGGTGATCGTGCGCGGCCTGGCGGCGACCGACGGCCCGATCGTGGTGGGCCACGACGGTTCGGCCGCGAGCGAGGCCGCGGTGGGGTTCGCCTTCGCCGCCGCCTCGCTGCGCGCCGCCCGGCTCACGGTGATCCTGTGCAGGCCCGGATTCACCGTGGAGAGCGCTTACCGCACCGCCCGGTTCGCCGCGGCCCGCGACGAGGCCGACGACGACGCGCGCGAGGTGCTCCATCGGTGGCAGACCCGGTATCCCGACGTGCGAGTGGAACGCGCGCTGCCGCGGGACCGCCCCGTGCGGGCGCTCATGCGATACGGCGCCGAGGCACAACTTCTGGTGGTGGGCAGTCACGGCCGCGGTGGGTTCGACGGCATGTTGATCGGCTCGACGAGTCAGGCCCTCGTCTCGCACGCGCCCTGCCCGTTGGTGATCGTGACCTCGGCGGACCGCCGGGCCGGCCTCATCCGGTGACGGAGTGCAGGAGGCCGTGTCCGACCGGCCGACCGGCCGAGAGCCACTCCTGAGTGCTCCGATGGGCGGCGTCGATGAGCTCTCGGGACCGGCTGAAGTCGGCGGGTGACACGCTGAGCGGGCACAACGGCGGCACCACGCGCAGGTCGATCTCGTCCCGGTAGCGCTCGACGTCGACCGCGAGCCGGTGGTTCACCAGCAACGTCAACGCGTGCAGCGCCATCCCGAGAGCGCTGCGCGGCGGCTGTTCGAGGTCGCACGCGTACCCGGTCGGCAGCACCCACACCCGTTCCGCGCCCAGCGCCACCGCGTACGACACGGGGTTGTTGTTCACAGCGCCACCGTCCATCAGGTACCGGCCGCCGAGCGACACCGGCGGGAACACCGCCGGAATCGCGGTGCTCGCCATCAACGCGTCCACCGCGTCGCCCTCGGAGAGCAACACCTCCTCTCCGGACAACACGTCCGTGGCGCCGACGTGCGCGGGCGTCGGCATGGTCCCGAGCGTGATGCCGGAGAGGTGGGTCCGCAGCAGGCGCCGCAGCGCCGCGCTGGGCACGAGGTGGTCGCTCAGCCCGAAGACACCGAGGAGGCCGCGCACCGGCCGGATCGGGAAGATGTCGTTTCGGGACAACGACGTCCACAGATCCGTGAGGGTGCCGACCCCCTCGGGGCCAGGGTGGGCCGCGTGCCAAACGCCGTTGACCGCGCCAACTGATGTACCGACGACCAAGTCGGGCTGGATGCCCTCGGCGACGAGCGCCGCGAGCATGCCCACCTCGACCGCGCCCAGACTTCCGCCGCCAGCGAATACGAACGCGGTCTTCATCGAGCCATTCTGCCGCCGGGTTTCCCGGCCTGCGAGGGGCCAGTCCCAGGCCGGACCACCCGCGCCGGGTGCCCGCGTCACGAGAGGCCGGCCCCCGGCCACGAACCACCCACGCCGGATGCCCGCATCACGAGAAACCGACCCCCAGCCAAACCACCCACACCAGGTGCCCACATCACGAGCAGCCGGTCCCCCACCCGCCCTGCCCGACCACGCCGCGCCAGACGCCCCGCACCACCAGGCGCCAGTCCCCCGCCCGCCCGGCCGAACCACCCGCGCCGGGTGACCCGCCGCAGGCCGCCCGCCACCAGCCTGGCGATCACCTGATGTGCCGAGCGAAAGGCGGACGACGTGGCCGGTGCGGAGAAGGAAAGGCTGCGAGAACCGGACGAGTGGCGGCGCTGGGGACCGTATCTGGGGGAACGGCAGTGGGGCACGGTCCGGGAGGCCTCGAACGGTGCCGACGCGTGGACGTCGTTCACCCACGACCAGGCGCGTTATCGCGCCTACCGCTGGGGCGAGGACGGGCTCGCGGGCTTCAGCGACGACCGGCAGCGGGTGTGTCTCGCGCTGGCGTTGTGGAACGGGGCCGACCCGATCCTCAAGGAACGGCTGTTCGGCCTGACCAACGGCGAGGGCAACCACGGCGAGGACGTCAAGGAGTGCTACTTCTACCTCGACGCCACACCCACCTCGTCGTACCAGCGGATGCTCTACAAGTACCCGCAGCGGGCCTTCCCCTACGAGGACCTGGTCGCCACCAACGGGAAGCGCGGCCGTGACGACCCGGAGTACGAGCTGCTCGACACCGGTGTCTTCGACGACGACCGCTACTTCGACGTCGTCGTGGAGTACGCCAAGGCGGGACCCGAGGACGTCCTGATGCGGGTCACCGCGCACAACCGCGGGCCGGACGAGGCGACGCTGCACCTGTTGCCGACGCTGTGGTTCCGGCACACGTGGTCGTGGGCGGGCACCACCGAGCCCTCGCTGCACACGCTGGGCACGGGCACGGTGCGGGCCGCGCACCCCGATCTCGGCGTGTGGTGGTGGTACGCCGACGGCCAGCTGATGGTCACCGGCAACGAGACCGACGACGAACGGGTCTTCGGCATTCCCAACACCACCCCGTACGTCAAGGACGGCATCGAACGCGCTGTGCTGCACGGAGATCTGACCGCACTCGCGCCGGACGGCGTCGGCACCAAGGCCGCCGCCCACCACGTCCTGACGATTCCTCCTGGCGGCAGCGAGACCGTCCGCGTCCGCCTCACCACCGCGGCCACGGACGAGCCGTTCGGCGGGTTCGACGCGGTGATCTCCGCCCGCCGCGAGGAGGCCGACGACTTCTACGACGAGGTGCTCGGCGGCGATCCGGCGAGCGACGAACGGCTGGTGTGCCGGCAGGCGCTGGCCGGGCTGCTGTGGTCGCGGCAGTACTACGGGCTCGACGTCGAACGCTGGCTCACCGAACGCGGCGCGGACCCGATCGGCGCGCCGACCGGTCTGTCCAATGAGGACTGGCGGCATCTCGTGGCCGGGGACGTCGTCGTCATGCCGGACAAGTGGGAGTACCCGTGGTTCGCCGCGTGGGACCTCGCGTTCCACGCGGTGCCGCTCGCGGTGGTGGACCCGGCGGCCGCGAAACAGCAGGTGGAACTGCTGCTCGGCCGCCGCTACCTGCACCCGGACGGGCAGTTGCCCGCCTACGAGTGGAACTTCGGGGACGTCAACCCGCCGGTGCACGCGTGGGCGGCCTGGTTCGTCTACCAGTACGACCGCGACACCACCGGTTCCGGTGACCGGGCGTTCCTGGAACGCGTGTTCCCGCCGCTGCTGCGCAACTTCGGCTGGTGGCTCAACCGCAAGGACGCCGACGGCCGCAACCTGTTCCAGGGCGGTTTCCTCGGGCTGGACAACATCGGCGTGTTCGACCGCAACGCGCCGCTGCCGGCCGGCGGGCGGACCGACCAGGCGGACGGCACCGCGTGGATGGCGCTGTTCTGCCAGAACCTGCTGCAGATCGCGCTCGAGCTCGCGCACGAGGACCCGGCGTACCTGGAGCACGCCGCGACGTTGCTGGAGAACCTCGCGTGGATCGCGGCGGCGACCAACCACGTCGGCAACGGGCTGTGGGACGAGGAGGACGGCTTCTTCCACGACGTGCTGCGGCACCCGGACGGCACGTCCACGCCGCTGCGCGTCCAGTCGGCCGTCGGGCTGATCCCGCTCGCCGCCGCGACCGTGGTCGGGGCGCAACTGCGGCACGAGCATCCCGGACTCGTCGACGGCATGCGGGGGTTCCTCGACCGGCATCCCGCGGTGCGGGCCGCGTTGTGGGGCCACGGCGCGCAGACCGACACCGACGGGCCGGTGCTGTTCGCGCTGTTCGACGAGAGCCGCCTGCGCCGCATCCTCACCAGGGTGCTCGACGAGAACGAGTTCCTGGGGCCGTACGGCGTCCGGTCGCTCTCCCGGTGGCACGCCGAGCATCCGTACGTGCTGACGCTGGACGGCGTGGAGCACCGCGTCGGGTATCAGCCCGCGGAGTCGGACAGCTCCATGTTCGGCGGCAACTCCAACTGGCGCGGCCCGGTGTGGTTCCCGATCAACGCGATGGTCGTGCGCGCGTTGCTGCACCTGCACAGCTACTACGGGGACGGCTTCACCGTCGAATGCCCGACCGGGTCGGGGCGGCGCCTCACTCTCGAGCAGGTGGCGCGCGAGATCGGCGACCGGTTGCTCGCGACGTTCCTGCCCGGCGAGGACGGCCGCCGTCCGGTCCACGGTGGACAGACGCGGTACCGGGACGACCCGCACTGGCGGGACCTGCCGCTGTTCTACGAGTACTTCCACGGTGACAACGGAGCGGGCATCGGCGCGAGCCACCAGACGGGCTGGACGGCGCTCGTGGCACTGCTGTCCCGCGTGCCGGTGAGGGAGGGCGTGCGATGAGCGGATGGCCGGACCGGCCCGTCGTCTACGAGGTCAACACCGCGGTGTGGCTGGGCGAACTGGCGCGCGAGGCCGAGCGGCCCGTGACGCTCGCCGAGGTGCCCGCCTCCGCCTGGGACTCCGTGACACCGGCCGGAGTCGACGCGGTGTGGCTGATGGGCGTGTGGGAGCGCAGCACGACCGGGCTGGCGCTCGCCAACGCGCGGAGCGGGTTGCGGGCCTCGTTCCAGGCCGCGCTGCCGGACCTGCGCCCGCAGGACGTGAGCGGGTCGCCGTACTGCGTGCGGCGCTACGTCGTGGCCGACGAGTTCGGCGGCGACGAGGCGCTCGCGAAGGCACGGGCGGAGCTCGCCTCGCGCGGGGTGCGGCTGGTGCTCGACTACGTGCCGAACCACGTGGCGCCGGACCACCCGTGGGTGACCGACCACCCGGAGCTGTTCGTCCGCGGCGACGTGGACGACTACGCGGACAACCCCGAGCACTGGCTCGCGATCGGTGAGCACATCTTCGCGCGCGGGCGGGATCCGTACTTCCCGCCGTGGCCGGACGTCGTGCAGCTCGACGCCTCCTCCCCCGCCCTGCGGACCGCGGCCACGATGACGCTCGCCGGCATCGCGGCCCGTTGCGACGGCATCCGCTGCGACATGGCGATGCTCATGACCAACGACGTGTTCACCCGCACGTGGGGCCGCGAGGCGCCCGAACGGGAGTTCTGGCCCGAGATCATCGAAGGTCTGCGCGCCGAACACGCGGAGACCGTGCTGATCGCCGAGGCGTACTGGGACATGGAGTGGACGTTGCAGCAGCAGGGTTTCGCCTTCTGCTACGACAAACGCCTCTACGACCGGCTCGTCTCACGGGACGTGGAAGGGGTGCGCGCCCACCTGGGGGCCGACATCGGCTACCAGTCGGGGCTGGTGCGGTTCCTGGAGAACCAGGACGAGCCGCGGCTCGCGGCCACGCTCCCGCCGGACGCCGCCAGGGCGGCCGCGGTCGTCATCGCCACGCTGCCCGGCGCGACGCTGTGGCACGAGGGCCAGTTCGAGGGCAGGACGGTCCGGCCGCCGGTGTTCCTCAACCGCCGCCCGGACGAGCCGCTCGACCACGACCTGGCCGCCTGGTACCGGCACCTGCTGGCGACCGTGCGGGAGCACCGCCTCCGGTGCGGCGAGTGGTTCCAGCTCGGCACCGAGGGCTGGCCGGACAACCAGTCGCACCGCTCGCTGCTCGCGTGGGAGTGGATCGAGGTCGGCGGGGCCCGGCACGTCGTGGTGGTCAACTTCTCCGACTCACCCGCGCAGGCCCGGATCCCGCTCGACTGGGAGCCGCGGCCCTGGCGGTTCACGGACCTGCTCGGCGGTGAGGTCTTCGACCGCGACCTCACCGCCGAGGGACTCTTCGTGTCACTGCGCCCGTGGGGTTTCCACGTGTTGTCGGTGGCCTGATCGAACCCGCGCGCGGAGCAGGGCGGCTGCCCAGCCCGCGCGCGGGTCCGCGTCCACCAGCAACACCTTCACCAGCACGGTGAGCGGCACCGCCAGCAACGCGCCGAGCGGGCCGAGCACCCACGCCCAGAACGCCAGCGACAGGAACGTCGTGGTCGTCGACAGCCCCGCGGCGTCCCCGGTGTAGCGCGGCTGCACCAGTGACTGCACCATGAAGTTCAGCACCCCGTACACGGCCAGCACCGCCAGTGCGCGGCGCGGACCGTGCTGGAGCAGGGCGAGCGCGGCGGGCGGCAGCACCCCGAGCACGAACCCGACGGTGGGAACGTAGTTGGTGACGAACGACAACACGCCCCACAGCAGGGCGAGCGGGACGCCCAGCAACGCCAGCGCCACCGTGTCCAGCACCGCGACCACCGCCCCGAACACGGTCGTCACCAGCAGGTAGCGCCGGGTGCGGCGGGCGAACTCCCGCAGCGCCACCGTCAACTTCGGCCGCTGGTCGGAGATCTCGGCCAGCCTGCTGTCGGTCCAGTGCACCTCGACGCCGAGGAACAGCAGCAGCGCCAGCAGGAACACCAGGCTCGTGGTGAGCCCGGTCAGGTCGGAGAGCAGTCCGGTGATCGAGGCGAGGACCTTGCCCCGGTCCAGGCCGGCGAGCACGTGCTCCGCCTGCTGCACCAGGTGGTGGGCCGCGTACTCCGGCAGCATCCCGGCGAGCCGCACACCGGACACCACCACCGTCACCGCGATCGCGCCCAGCACCGCGTACACCAGCACCACGACTGCCGTGGTCGCGAGCCACGACGGTGCGCCCCGGCCGCGCAGCCACCGGTGCGCGGGGCTGATCGCGATCACGATCAGCCCCGCCAGCACGGTGGGCGCCACCAGCCACGCGACCGCCTTCACCCCGGCGACCACGACCACCGCCGACGCGGCGCCGAGCAGAATCGTCAATGCGCGTGGCATCAACGAGATGACGACTCAAGCGTTGCCGCCGCCTCGTTGCCGTGCACCACCACGGCCCAGATCACCACCACGCACAGCGTGATGACGATCGTGGACCACAGCGGGTGCACCGAGACGAACGCGAGCTGTGCCACCGCGTTCACCGCGGCGAGCATCACCGTGACCACTCTGGCCCACGCGGCGCCGGAGAGCAGCGCGCCTCCCGCGAGCGCCACCAGCACGCCGAGCAGCAGGGTGATCCAGCCCCAGGTGGTGAGGTCGAAGACGATCACCTGCTCGCCGGTGGCGACGTAGTACTCGCCGCGGAACAACCCGACGAGCCCCTCAATGGCGTTGAACGCCCCCATGACGATCATCATGATGCCCGCGAACCAGATCCAGCCGAGCCAGCCTGTGTCCTGCATCGTGCCTCCGTTGTCTCCCGAAGCGTTGGTCGGGCCCACCGTCCCCCGGCGCCGTCGGGTGGATCTTCACCCGCCGCGTGTGAGTGCCTGGGCACGTGTCCGCTCCGGCGGGTGAAGACCTGGGCCGTTCGGCGGACAAGCCTCGTCACCATGACCACACCCCCGTACGCGCCGATCGCCGACCACGGGCTGATCGGCGACCTTCAGACCACCGCGCTGGTGTCCACCGACGGCACGGTGGACTGGTTCTGCTGCCCGCGGTTCGACTCGCCCTCGGTGTTCGCCTCGCTGCTGGACCGCAAGCGCGGCGGGTTCTGCCGGATCCGGCCCGCCGGGTTCACCGGCACGGGAAAGCAGCTGTACTTCCCGGACACGGCGGTACTGATCACCCGTTTCATGACCGAGGACGGCACCGGGGAGGTAATCGACTTCATGCCGCCGCTGCCGGACGAGGGCCCGACCGAACGGCACCGGATCGTGCGCCTCGTGCGATGCGTCCGGGGGCGGATCACGTTCGAGCTCGACGTCGCCCCTCGCTTCGACTACGGCCGCCGGGCGCACCGCACGCATCTCACCGACGACGGCGTGATCTTCGCGTGCGGCCAGTTCGGCCTGGTGCTGCACGCCGTGCGCGAACCGGGAGACGCCCGGCTGGTGTCCGGGCAGATCACCGACACCGGCGACCTGCGCGCGACGATCGGCCTGGAGGAGGGGCAGACCCGCGGCATCGTGCTGGAGTCCGGTGTGGACGGTCCACCGCGTGCCGTCGCCGCGGCCGAGGCGCAGGAGCTGTTCGAGCGGACCGTGCGGTTCTGGCACGAGTGGCTCGCCCGCGGCAACTACCGGGGCCGGTGGCGCGAGGCCGTCGACCGTTCGGCCATCACCCTGAAGCTGCTCACCTACGCGCCGACCGGGGCGATCGTCGCCGCCCCGACGGCCGGCCTGCCGGAACAGCTCGGCGGCGAGCGGAACTGGGACTACCGCTACACCTGGATCAGGGACGCCTCGTTCGCCGTCGGTTCGTTGCTGCGGCTGGGATTCACCGACGAGGCGGCGGCGTTCGGCGGCTGGCTCGGCGAGCGGTTCGTGGAGGGTGAGCCGCTGCGGGTGATGTACGCGGTCGACGGGTCGGCCGACCTCACCGAGCACGTGCTCGACCACTGGGAGGGACATCGGGGGTCGTCGCCGGTGCGGGTCGGCAACGACGCGGCAGGGCAGCTGCAGCTCGACATCTACGGCGAACTGCTGGACAGCGTGCACGCCGCCCACCTGCACGGCGTGCGCATCGGGCATCGCGGCTGGCACGCGGTGGTCGAGTTGCTGGACTGGCTGGCGGAGAACTGGAACCAGCCGGAGGAGGGGATCTGGGAGACGCGGGCCGGACGCGCGGACTTCACCTACGGCCGGGTGATGAGCTGGGTCGCGTTCGACCGGGCGATCCGCATCGCCGAGAGCGAGGGCAAACCCGCGCCGGTGGCGAGGTGGCGTTCGCAGCGCGACCGGATCTACGGCCAGGTGTGGGACCAGGGCTGGGATCACCGCACCGGGGCGTTCGTGCAGCGCTACGGCTCGCAGGTCCTCGACGCGTCGTTGCTGCGGATGGCACAGGTGGGGTTCGTGGCGCCACGGGACCCGGTCTGGCTGGATGCTCTCGCCGCGATGGAGTCACTCGTCAGCGACAGCCTGGTGCGGCGCTACGACACGGACGCGGCACCCGACGGGCTGCGTGGCTCGGAGGGCTCGTTCTCGTTGTGCACCTTCAACTACGTGACCGCGCTGGCGTTGTCCGGGCGGGCCCGCGAGGCACGGCTGGTGTTCGAGAAGATGCTGACCTACGGCAACCACGTCGGCCTCTACGCCGAGGAGATCGCGGTGACCGGGGAGCAGCTGGGCAACTTCCCGCAGGCGTTCACCCACCTGGCCCTCATCGACGCCGCCGTCACCCTCGACGAGCAGCTCACTCGCGACGGGTGAGGACGCGGCGGCGCCCGCCTCGCACAGTGATCGGCATGGCGACTTTGACCGTGTGGAAGTTCGACACGACCGACGGGGCGCACAGCGCGCTGCAGGAGCTGACGAAGCTGCAGGACCAGCAGCTGATCATCGTTCGCGACGCGGCCTACGTGTACTGGGACCCGGACGCGAAAAGGCCGAAGACCAGGGAGCTCGGCAAGCTCACCGGCGCGGGAGCGCTCGGCGGCGGCTTCTGGGGGCTGTTGTTCGGGCTGATCTTCTTCGTGCCCGTGCTGGGCGCGGCCATCGGGGCCGGTGTCGGCGCGCTGGCGGGATCGATGTCCCGCGCGGGCATCGACGACGACTTCGTGAAGGAGATCCGGGAGACCGTCACGCCTGGCACGTCCGCTCTGTTCGTGATGTCCGAGGGCGCCGTCGTGGACCGGGTGGCCGAGAGGTTCAAGCAGACCGGCGCCACCCTGCTGACCACCAACCTCACCAAGGAGCAGGAGGAGCTGCTGCGGGAGACGTTCGCGTCCTGACCACTCGATGATCTCGGCGGTGACGGTCCGGCAACGACTGCCGGGGTGCCGATGCCGGCCTGCCACCGCCTGCCGATGAACCGGCCGGAGCGCGGACGACCGCGCGCTCCGGCCGGTTCCTGCGTTCACCGTGCCGGGCCCGCCACCCGCACCCGCGCGGCCGCCTCGCCCAGCAGCGAGTGCACGACCCGCAGCACGTCCGCGACGTGGTCGCGGTGCTCGCTGATCACCTCGGCCCGGCGGGTCGCCTCCCGCACGACGCTCTCCGCCCGGCGGCGCGCGGTCTCCTCCATCAGCCGCACGTCCTGGCAGGTCTGCTTGCGCCGCAACGCCAGCGCCAGCTCGAAGTCCTCGGTGACCTCCGCCCGATGGCGGGCCGCCGCCTCGTCCAGCGCACGGCGGCCCGCCTCCCCGTCCCGCAGGATCCGCGCCATCCGCACACGGGTCTCCGCCAGCAGCTCCCGATGCTCGGCGTGCGTGCGGCGCGCGGACTCCCACGCGTGGTCCTCCAGCGCGGTGGCCCGGTCGGTGATCTCGGCCGCCTGTGCGAGCGTGCGCTCCACGACGTACCGAAGACGTTCACCGACCGCGTACGGGGACTGCGGCAGGGCACGCAGCCGGTCGAGCCGCTCCCGCAACGCGCGGTTGTCCTCCCGCTCCGACTCCAGGTGCCGGGCCAGTGCCTCCGCCCTGGCCTCCGCCGCGTCGCGGTCCGCGGTGAGGGTCTCGACATCGCGCTCGGCCTCGTGGACGTAGTGCCACACCTGGTCGCGCCGGAAGCCCAGCCACGCGACGTCGAACCCGGTGCGCAGCGGCACCAGCTCCGCGGTCACGGCCGCACCAGCGTCAGCGGCACGCGGCACAGCGCCCCGATGCCGTCCTCGGGAGCCTGCCGGGTACCCGCGTTGATCACGTGCACCCGCGTGCCGCTGAGCAACGCCGCTCGCACGGCCACGTCCGCGAGCAGCCCGCAGCGGCGGCGGGACCCCTCCGGCTGCCCCGGAGCCACGTCCGTCGGCGCGAGGCCGTACCACGCGGTGGCGGTGACGTCCTCCGGCTGACCGACGAACAGCTCGTCCACCCGGCCGTCGGCCAGCGCGCCGAGGGTGTCGTCCACACCCTCGACCCCCAGCCGCCGCGCCCGGCCGCGTTCGTGGAAGTCCGCCAGCACCCCCTCGGTCCAGGTGCGGGCGGCCGCGCGCACCTCGTCCTCGATCCGGGCAGGGCTCAGGTCGGTGCCGACCCAGCGCACCGTCGTCTCCCGCCGGACGGGAGCCGGCAGCGCGCTCCACAGCGTGGCCACCACCTCGTCCTGTCCCGCCACGATCAGCAGCCTGGCCTGCTGCCGGACCAGCATCGCCGCGACCGCCGCCGCCGCGGATCGCACGCCCTCGTGCCAGTCCCGATCCTCGTAGTGCAGCGACATCCACTCCGCGGAGGGCGTACCCAGTTCGGCGGTCTCGCGGGTGGCGGCGGCGACCACGCACGGCGGCCGGTCCTGCACCCAGGCGAGCAGTGGCAGGACGTGCGCGGGCGAGCTGAACCACGCGAGGTCCAGATGGCTCAGTCCGGGCGCCTGGAAGACGCGCGGGGGCACCTCGCCGCCCGCGAACCCCACCAGCGTTCCCGCGGACGGATCATCGTCGTGGGCCCGGTGCAGCGCGGCACCGATCGCACCGACCACGTCGTCACCCGCTCCGTCGCTGCGCAGCTGGTCGGCGAGGCGAACCCAGCGCGACCGCCACGAACGCAACGGACTCGATCCCATGTAGACGGACGCGACCGGCCGTGCGGGCCGGACGACGTCGATCAGATCCCGCAGTGCGGGCAGGCAGGTCTTGGGCACAGCAGCGACTCCTCTTCCCCTTCGTGGACTGGCCACAGAGTCCGGGGCGGCGGTGATCCGCTTCTTCACCCGGCGCGGATGAACCGGCTTACCCGCACGGGTGCGGCGCTCGCCCCGTGCGGGGGAAGTCCGCCCCGTGCGCGGCGAGCAGCGTCGGAGCTCTAAGGAGGTGCGGACTTCCATGAGCCGTCAACCTGATCGTTCCCGCTCCCGTCGCATCGTGCTCGCCGTCGCGCTGTTCGCCTTCATCGTCGCCGCCCCCGGCGACGACGAGTGCGGGGAGACCTCTCCGCTCACGGTCACCGGTGTCCTCGCGGCCGCCGGTCTGCTGCCCAGGATGATCGGGGTGGCGGGACGCGTACTGGTGCTGTTAGCCCAGCCGGGCAAGGCGATCCGGCCCCCCTGCGCGGCGAAGTGATGCGGTTCGATCGCATGATCATTCACGGCAATTCCATCGGGGAGAGTCATCTTCATGTCCGACAGTTCGGAGTGCGAGCGAGCAGCGCACGACACCAGTCCGCCCAGGTTCCGGGTTCCCGTCTCGGCCGTTCCACTCGTGTCAAGAGACCATTTGCTATCCATTGTGGACGGTCACGTCGCGGCGGCACCGGTCACCCTGGTCACCGGGCCCGCGGGGTGCGGCAAGACCACGCTGCTCGCGGAGTGGGCGAGACGCCGCGCCGGCCGGGTCGCATGGCTGACCCTGAACGAACACGACAGCATGCCCGCCCGGCTGCGCGTCGCGATCAGAGACGCGCTCACCGGCGTCTGGCCGGACCAGGGCCATCTCGACGCGATCCCGTGGTCGGAACCGGGTTTCTCCTCGGCGATCGTGGCCGCGTTCGACCACCTGCCCGCGTCCGCGTGCCTGGTGCTGGACAACGTGCACGAACTGCGCGATCCGGAAGCTCTCGCCACCATCGACCTGCTCACCAGGCAGCCACCAGACCGGCTGAGGCTGGTGCTGCTCGGCCGGTTCCCACCACCACTGCACCTCGCCCGGCTGCACCTGGAGGGACGGCTGCGCGAGGTGCTGCCCGACGAGCTCGCGTTCGACCGGGCGGAGACCGAGGCGCTGCTCGCCGCGTACGACGTCCCGCTCTCACCCGAGGAGGTCGTGCCGCTGCTCAACGCCACCGAGGGCTGGGCGGGCGGGCTGACGTTCGCGGCGATGCGGATGAACACGACCGGCACCAGACCGGCCGACCTGCTCATGTTCACCGGGCAGGACGAGATCGTGAACAGCTATCTGACCGAGGAGGTGCTCGCGCCCCACTCACCGAGCACGCACGATCTGCTGGTCTCGACCAGTGTCTGCGACACGGTGAGCACGGGCCTCGCGAGCGCGCTGGCACCGGAGCACGCGAGTCCCGGCGTCGTGCTCGACCAGCTCGAGCGCAGCAACGCGTTCGTGACCAGGCTGAGCAGCACACCCGAGTGGTACCGCTGCCATCCGGTGCTGCGGGCGCATCTTCTCGCCGAGCTCCGCCGCACCAGACCGGCCGACGAGACAGCGCTGCACCGGAACGCGGCACGCTGGCACCACGAGCAGGACCTGCCCCTGACTGCGTTGCGGCACGCGGTCGCGGCCGGCGAGGACCAGCTCACCGCGGAGATCGTCGAGCACTCGATTCTGCGGGAGATGCTCCACGTGGGCGGCGCGAAGGTGCACGCGGTGCTGGGCGCGGTGCCCGGCCACGTGCTGGCCAGACCCGCGGTCGGCGTGGTCGCGGCGCTCGTAGCGCTCGACGCGGGTGACCTCGCCGCCGCAGACCGGGCACTCGGGGGAATCGGCGGCGGTTCACCCGCGTTGCGGCCGGAACGGGTCCGGGTGCTGCACGGCACCGCGTTGCTGCGGCGCGGCCGTTTCGACGCGCACGTCGGCGAGGCGCTCGACATCATGGCGAGGACGGCCGCCGGTCTGAGCGGCGCACCGGACGCGGACGTCGCCGCCCTGCTCGACCGCGGCGTCGCGGCGTTGTCGCGCGGCGAGTACCGCGCCGCGGAGGCCGACCTGATCCGTGCGGCGGCGCTCGCCAGGAAGGAGGGGTTCACCCACGCGGAACTGGACTGCCGGGTGCACCTGGCGGCGTTGGCGAGCGCGATGGGCGACATCGCGGAGGGAGCGCGGCAGGCGCGGGCGGCCGTCGAGTTCGCGGAAAGAGAGGGGTGGCAGTCGACCTTCACCTGCGCGCTCGCCTACTCGCTGATGGGTGTGCACGCCTACTTGCGCATGGAGGACGCGAACGCGACGGACCTGTCCATGCGCGCGACCGCGGCGTTGGGCGACCGGCCAGACCTCGGGGTCGGGATCGCGGTCCGCACCCTCGACGCGGCGGTGTCGTTCGCCACCGCCGGCGACCCGCGCGCCGTCGCCGGCCGCCTGCGCAGGCAGTGGCAGGACGTCGCCGGGCGCGAGGTGACGCCACCGGTGGTCGCGCACATAGCACCGGCGCTGCAACGGATGGCGCTGCGAACCGGGGACGAGCAGTGGGCCGCGGCGATGCCCGGCCAGGTCGAGGCGATGTTCGGCCCGTGCGGAGAACAGGCAGTGCTCCAGGCCGTGCTGCACTCCCACCACTCTCGCGTCAACCAGGCCCGCAAACTGGTGGAGCCCCTGCTGTCAGGCGATCTCCCCGCGGTCGCCGCACCGACCGTCGTCGACGCCTGGCTGCTGGAAGCCGTGCTGGTGGAGCGTTCCGGCGACCAGCGACGCGCCCACGAGGCCGTCACCAGGGCGCTGGCGGTCGCAGAGCCCGTCGGCACGATCCGGCCGTTCGTCCACGCGGGCAAGCCGGTCCGCGAGCTCCTCGCCCGCGGCGCCGGCCGGTTCGGCAGGCTCGACCGGTTCGCCACGACGACGATGACGGCGTTGCCGGCGGCGGCGACGACGTCGACGGGCGTGCTGACGAGCCGCGAACGCGACCTGCTCGTCGAGCTGCCGTCCATGCGCACCACCGAAGAGATCGCCAACTCCCTGTTCGTCTCCGTCAACACCGTGAAGACGCATCTGCGCGGCATCTACCGCAAGCTGGGCGTCAACCAGCGGCGTGACGCCGTGCTCGTGGCCAGGCGACTCGGCCTGATCTGACCGCGATTGGCCCCTGGGCCCCGGACCCGGCCCTTGCCACACTTGATCCGCACGGGCACGCCACAGCGCGGCCCGCATCCCGAGCCGGCGACACGATCGCCCAGGGCTCGGTCATCGAACCCCCCAGCGGGCACCCCCGACGGTGCTCAGTTCGGCCTGCGCACGGCCGGGTGGGGTGTCCGGGTCGTGAGTGGTTTCCGTTCCCGTGGGTGCACTTCGGGGTCACAGGAGCCACTCACGGCC
Organism: Lentzea waywayandensis; assembly: GCF_900115955.1. GTDB lineage: Bacteria > Actinomycetota > Actinomycetes > Mycobacteriales > Pseudonocardiaceae > Lentzea > Lentzea waywayandensis. Next base: position 127,900 of record NZ_FOYL01000012.1, on the reverse strand, counting down.
AGTCCACTGTGGACAGTTGCCGCGGCGGCGATCGGCATCGGTCGGCGGCCTAGAACGCCGACAGGATCTGGTGGTTCCACCACAGGTCGAGCTTGTCGAGGGTGTCGACGTCGCCCGGCTTCTTCAGCGTGCCGATGGTGAGGTTCTTGGTGTCGACCCACCAGACCTGGGCGTTGCCGTCGGCGAGGAAGCAGGTGGTGAACTCGCCCTCCAGCGGCCCGGAGGTGTCCCGGTAGAAGAGCGCGTAGTGGATGGGGTCGGACTTGGGCCGGCACCCGCCGCGCTCGTCCATCCGCGGGATGCCCCGGCTGCTCACCAGCGCCAGGAAGAACGCGTCCTGCTTGGCGCGGTCGGCGAACAACCGGAACTCGGCCGCCGCGGGCGGCGGCGCGTAGGGGTCGTCGGACTTCACGTCGCCGCAGCGGACGGTGGCGACCGTGCCGTCGTCCGGCGCGGTGGGCGCGCACGTGGTGCTGACGGTCCGGTAGACCGCCGGCAGGGCGTCCAGCAGCGCGTTGTCCTGGGGCGTTCGGGTCTTGGTCGGTGGCGTCGTCGTGGTGGGCGTCGAGGTGCCGGCCGTGCTGGACGGAGTGCTGGTGGGGGTGCTGCTCGGGCTGCTGCTGGACGTCGTGCCCGTGCCGAGGATCTTGTCCTTGTTCGCGACGATCAGGGACGTCACGACGATCCCGACCACCACGGCGAGCACGCCGACCGCGAGGGCGGCGCGTCTGGCCGGTGACACGACGCCGGTGTGGGCACGCGTTGGTGGGTACGGCTGTGCGGCGACGGGTTGGGGGCCGGTCGCCGGGTGTTGGAAGGCGGGTGGGGTCGGTGGTCCGGACTGGGGTCCCGACTGGGGGAACTGCGGGCCCGTCGCGACGGGCAGTGGCAGGCCGCGTGGAGGGCTCGCCAGCGGGGGCCAACCGGCCGCAGGTGTGACGTGCCCGCCCGGCGGGGTCGCGGGTGCGGACTGGCCGCCCGGTGGGATCGCGGGAGCGGCGAGGTCAGGCTGCCCCGAGGGCGGCGTGGATAGTCCGGGTCGCCCTGCGAGCGGTGCAGCGGGAACGGCTGGTCCGAGTTGTCCCGCTGGCGGCGTCGCGGGAGCGGGCAGCCCCGCGAGCGGCGCAGCGGAAGCGGCTGGCCCGGGCTGTCCCGCGGGCGGCGTCGCGGGAGCGGGCAGCCCCGCGAGCGGTGCAGCGAGAGCGGCTGGTCCGGGTTGTCCCGCAGGCGGCGGCGTGCCCGTCGTCAGGGCCTGAGCCGCCGCCTGGGCCAACGCACCCGCCGTGGCATACCGGTCGGCCGGGTCCTTGGCCATGCCCTTCGCGATGACGTCGTCCAGCGCCGCCGGGACCGCCGGGTTCAGCGGGGACGCCTTGGGCGGCGCCTCGTTGAGGTGCGCCCAGATCTGGGCTGCGGTGCCGTCGGCGGTGAACGGGCGCCGGCCCGCCAGGCAGGCGAACAGGACGCAGGCCAGGGCGTACACGTCGGCGCGGCCGTCGACCGGGCCGCTCTCGAAGCGTTCCGGGGCCATGTAGTCGAGGGTGCCGACCACCGAGCCGGAGGCCGTGAGGCCCGTGGCGGACGGCGAGACGCTGCGGGCGATGCCGAAGTCCACCAGGTACACGAAGTCGCCGGAGGTCACGAGGATGTTCGACGGCTTCACGTCGCGGTGGACGAGTCCGTCGGCGTGTGCGGCGTCCAGAGCGCTCGCCACCTGGTCGACGATGCGCACGGCGCGGGCCGGTTCGAGGGTCTGGTCGCGGATCATGTCCGAGAGGTCGGAGCCCTCGACCAGCCGCATGTCCAGGTAGAGGCGGTCGCCGATCTCGCCGTAGGCGTGGATGGGGATGACGTGCGGTTCGCGCAGCCGTGCGACGATCCGCGCTTCGCGGCGGAAGCGGGCGCGGTAGTCCTCGTCGTCGTGGTAGCCGGGCGTAAGCCTTTTGAGCGCCACGAACCGGTCGTGCGCCGTGTCGTAGGCGCGGTGCACTTCGCCCATCCCGCCGCGACCGAGCAGTTGCTCGATCCGGTACGGCCCGAACGTCTCTTCCGTCATCGTCCTCGTGTCCCGAGCGCCTTGTCCGTTCGAGTCGACGCGCGCCGACCGCCGCAGGTTCCGCACGCAGCAGCAAGCCTACAAACGCGTGGGCCGGTTGGTTCGCTTAGGACGCGGTCATCCGTTCGGACGTTGTGCGTGACGGCTGGGTGGGTGAGGGTTCGGCGGTGGCGATCAAGAAGCGACGAGCCGGCGGCGGGGTCTCTGCTCGGGTCCGGCGGGGGTGGGAGGTGGTCACCACCTCACTGGCGCTGCTGACCGGGGTCTACCTGATCCTGATCACCATCGAACCGACCCGGATCGTGCTGGAGCGCTACGTCGGCAAGCTCGACCTGCAGGGACTCGTCGCGCTGGTCGCGGTGATGCTGGAGATCGCCACCATCGCGATCTACCAGCACGGCAAGGAGGTCCGGGCGCTGCGGGCCCTCCTGACCGAACGGGAACGGCAGGACGTCACGCACTCCATCACCGACGTGCTGTCGGCCACGGCGCGGACCGGGACCGGGCGGCGAGCGCGGCGGGTCGAGGTGCTGGGGCTGACGTTGAACACCACGTGGCCCGCGCTGGCGACGTGGCTCACCTCGAACGCACAGCCGCACGGCTGGCAGATCACCCTGCACTGCCTCGACCCGGACTTCGTCGCGCGCTCCGGCGAACTGCCCGCCGAGTGGGCCGGTGAGGCGCGGCGCAGCCAGCAGCGCATCCGGTCGTTCCTCGCCGAGGAGTCCGACTACCTGGCCCGGCACCGGATCAGCGTGGAGATCCGGGCCTATGCGTGCGTGCCCGTCGTGCACGGCTTCCGGTTCGGCGACGGCACGGTGTTCCTGTCCTACCTTCAGTGGACGGAGAACGGGCGCATCCGGCCGTTCGAGTTCTACGACCGGATCGGCGCCGACGACCACTCGCCCCGCGCGGGGCACTACCGGGACCTGTTCGACAGCTGGCTGCACCGGGCCGAGACCAAGCGGGTCACCGCGGCCGGCTGATGCTCACCTGGCACCGAGCGGCATGACCCGCGACAGCACGGGCACCGTGGCCGCGGCGACGACCGTGTGCATCAGGATCAGCGCGAGCGAGTTCACCACCGAGGCGCCGCCCGCGAGAATGCCCAGGTCCGGAATCCACGACAGCACCACGACCACGGGAACCAGGACGCGCAGCACGCGCTGCGGAGTGCGGGCGAAGCGGCGCACGAGGTACCAGCCGAGCGTGCCCAGCGCGATGCCGAGCACCGTGGCGGGCGCGTACTCCGCGAACGCGAGGCCCATGCGTTCCACGCCGGCGGGGACGAACTTGCCCGCGACCAGGGCGATCAGCGAGTTGACCACGACCGAGATCACCGCGGCACCGAGAAGGCCGACGACGACCTCTCCGACGCTGGGCGCGAGCACTGAGGAGCGAGCGGGGAGGCTGGTGTCGGCCATGTGCCCTGTCCTTCGGTAGGCTGATTTGCAAGCGGTCACTTGCAAACAAGGTAGCCATCCGGTCACGCTGATGCAAGTGTCCACTTGCATCAGCGGATCGAGGAGGGTGTGTGGCTAGCAGGGTCACCGACGAGACGGTGTTCGCCGCGGCCTTGGCGGTGATCGCCGAACAGGGCTACGAACGGGCGACCACCCGCGCGATCGCCGACGCCGCCGGGATCAACGAGGCGACGCTGTTCCGCCGGTTCACCTCCAAGCAGAACCTGCTGCGCCAGGCCGTCCGCGGCAACTTCGCGGGGTTCGCGCTCGACCTCGACGCACCGGGCGACGACGTGGCCGCCGATCTGCTCACGATCGTGAGCTACTACTCGAGGCTCTACGAGACCCGCGGCGGCGTGGTGCTCACCCTGATGAGAGAAGCGAAGTTCAGCCCGGAGGTGGCATCGGTGCTCGCCGAACCGGAGACGCTGCTGGAACGGGTGGACGCGGTCATCCTGCACCACCAACGACGCGGCGCTCTCGTCGTCGAACCGCCGCGGCACACGTTCTTCGCACTGGTCGGACCGGTGATGATGCGGGCCATCGCCCGGCGGGTCGACCAGCGGGCCACCCAGGCGCCCGCCGACCCCGAGGCCGTCGTGCGCCGGTTCCTGCACGGGCACGGGCTCTAAAGCCAGCCGCTGTCCTCCGCGACCTTGACCGCCTCCGCCCGCGTGCGGGCCCCGGTCTTGCCGATCGCCGCGCTCAGGTGGTTGCGCACGGTGCCTTCGGACAGGTGCAGCGCCTTCGCCAGATCCGCCACCGTGCCGCCGTCCCTGGCGACGGCGAGCACGTCCCGTTCCCGGTCGGTCAACGGGCTGTGGCCCGTTGCCAGCGACTCGGCCGCCAGAACGGGGTCCACCACACGCAGTCCCGCGTGCACCCGGCGGACCGCGTCGACCAGTTGCTCCGGGGAGGCGTCCTTGACCACGAACCCCGCCGCGCCCGCCGCCATCGCCCGCGCCAGGTAACCGGGCCGCCCGAACGTCGTGCAGACGATCACCCGGCAGCTCGGCACGGCCTGGCGGAGGTCCAGCGCGGCACTCAGGCCGTCCTTGCCCGGCATCTGCACGTCGAGCAACGCGACGTCGGGCGTGGTGCGCCGGGCGGCAGCCACGACCTCGTCACCGGCGCTGACCTGGGCGACGACCTCGATGTCGGGCTCCAGGCCCAGCATCGCGGCGAACGCGCCCCGCACCAGTGCCTGGTCGTCGGCCAGCAGCACCTTGATCACACCGTTCTCCTCTGTCACGCGACCTCGGCACGCAGCCGGTAGCCACCGTCGTCCAACGGTCCCGCGAGGACGGTGCCGCCGTGCGGCGCGAGCCGTTCCTCCAGGCCCTTCAACCCGTTCCCCGGGGTCCCCACCCCGGTGCCCCGTCCGTTGTCCCACACCTCGAGCCAGGTGTCGCCCAGACGCACCGAGCACCGAGTCGCGGCGGCGTGGCGCAGCACGTTGGTGATCGCCTCGCGCAACACGTACCCGAACACCCCCTGAAGTTCGGGTCGCACGTTGTCCACCGCGTGCGGCAGGTCCGCCTCCACCCCGGCCGTGCGCAACGCCGCCCGCGCCCCGGCCACCTCGGCCGACAGCGACACCTCGCGGTAGCCCGACACGGTGGTGCGGACGTCGCCGAGCGCCTGCCGGCTCAGGTGCTCGACCTCGCGGATCTCCTCCAGCGCCCGGTCGGGCGAGGAGCTCTCCAGCAGCCGCCGCGCCACCCCTGCCTTCAGCGCGATCGTGGTCAGGCTGTGCCCCAGGATGTCGTGCAGGTCGCGGGCCAGGCGGCTGCGTTCCTCGGTGCGCGCCATCGCGGCGATCTCCTCCTGTGCCGCGGACAACGCCATGTTCGCCCTGATCATCCTGCCGACCGCGAGCATCCCCAGCGAGATCGAGAGCAGGGTGGCGAGCTGGCCGCCGTCGATGGCCAGGTCCTGTTCGAGGAACATCGTGCCGGCCAGCGCGAGCAGCACCGTGCCGTCGATCAGGATCGCCCGCCACGGCTTCAGCACCACCGCGACCGACGACATGATGTAGACCATCAGCCCTGCGTACGACATCCCCAGCCAGTACACGACCACCAGGCCGAGCGCCGCGAGCCCCACAGCCAGCAGCGTGTTGAGGTTCTCGCTGCCGCTGCTCCAGAACCACCGCGGCACCACCATCCAGCCCACCGCGTAGGCCACCAGCAACAGCACCAGAACGACCCGTGCCACCACACCCCGATCGCTGACGACGACCTCGTAGATCACGGACGGGATGTAGAGCAGCACGAAGACGAGGGCGAACCAGAACCACTTGGTGTTGTCCTTGCCGCGGCGCACGACCATGAACCTAGTTCTGCGCGCGGTAGCGGCGCACGGCGATCACGGACAGACCGGCCACCCACAGCGCGATCACCAGCAACGCCTGCTTGACGTCCACTCCGGACACGAACGGCGCCTGCGTCAGCTGCTTCACCCAGAACGTCGGCAGCGCCTTCATGATCCCCGCCAGCCAGGCCGGCGCCACGTCGGCGGGGATCCAGATCCCGCCCAGCAGACCGAACAGCATCGACGCCAGACCGGTGACGGCCTGCATGCCGTCCGGGGTCGCGATCAGCCCGATCACGATGCCCAGCAACACGAACGGGATCGCGCCCAGCCACAGCGTCGCCAGCACGCCGAACCAGTGCGGCGCGTCCATCCGCACGCCCTCGACCGCGCCGATCACGCACACCAGCAGGATCCCCGGCAGCCCGACCAGCATGCCGAGCGCGCCCTTGGTGGTCAGGTAGCCCGCCCCGGTCAACGGCGTCAGCCGCAGCTGCCGCTGCCAGCCCAGCCCGCGCTCCACGGCGATCCGCGCGCCGATCGACAACGGCCCGGCCATCACCCCGAACAACGCCATGTTCATCATCAGCGACGTGGTGACCGGCAGCCCGTTCGGGAACGTGCCCTCACCGTCGCCGTAGAGGTTCACGAACAGCACGAACATCACCGAGGGCAGCACCACGGTGAAGATCAGGTACCGGCCGTTGCGCACCGCGCGCCGCAGTTCCAGGCCCAGAAAACGCGTGTTCATCGGTTGTCCTCCCCCGTGAGCGCGAGGAACGCGTCCTCGAGGCCCAGCGCGGTGATCTCGATGTCGTGGGCGTGCGGATAGCGGGTCAGCAGGGCGCGCACGGCAGCGTCGGAATCCGAGCAGGTCAACATGATCTGGTCGCCGCGCCGTTCGACCGCACGCACACCGGGCAGGTCGAGGTCCGCCGCTCCCGGCACGACCGCGCGCAACGTGCGGCCGGACACCGTGGCACGCACCTGCGCCACCGACCCGTCCGCCACGATCCGGCCCGAGCGCATCAGCACCACGCGGTCCGCGTACTCCTCGGCCTCGTCGAGGTAGTGCGTCGCGAACAGCACCGTGCGGCCCGTGTCGGTGTACGCGCGCATCTGCTGCCAGAACGCCCGCCGCGTCTCCACGTCCATCGCGACCGTCGGCTCGTCGAGCACCAGCAGGTCCGGCTCGCACACCAGCGCCAGCGCGAACCGCACCCGCTGCTTCTGCCCGCCGGACAGCTTCGTGCACCTGCGCCCGGCCAGGTCGGCGATCCCGGCCTGCCGCAACGCCTGCGCGACCGGCATCGGCTTGAGGTGCAGCGCCGCGATCAGGCCCACGACCTCGGCCACCGTCGCGTCGTCCAGCAGAGCGCCGCTCTGCAGCATCGCCGAGATCTGCCCCGCCACGACCGCGTCCCGCGGCGACTTGCCGAAGACCCTGATCTCCCCCGCGTCCGGAACGGACAGTCCGAGCAGCATGTCCACCGTCGTGGACTTGCCCGCGCCGTTCGGCCCGAGCAACGCCACCACCTCGCCGGGCGAGATCACCAGGTCGACCCCGTCGACCGCGCGGACCTCACCGAACCGCTTTCGCAGGCCGCTCAGCGCCACCGCGGCGCCTGCCCGCACAGCTGTCTCCGTCATGCCCTGATGCTCGGCGCCGGAGCGGGACGGTGCGGGGCTCAGGCGTCACGACCTGGCCATGACAGATGTCATGATCGTGAGCGCTTCTTCTGTCGCGACGGCTGTTCGGGTGGTTTCTCCTCGCCACACTCGAAGTTCATTTGGTTGCTCATTGACAGACCCGGCGCGGACTCGACACGCTGCACCTCCCTGTGATCGAAAGGTGCCGCTTGTCATGAAACTCCGCTTTGCCTTACCGGTCCTCGCCCTGCTCTCCGCCGTGGTCGTCACCCCTGCCGCGACGGCGCAGGCGGACCCCGTGCAGGCCGCCGACGCCTGTTACACCTGGGGACGCACCCTCTCGCAAGGAGCGTCGGGCGAGGACGTCCGGCAGTTGCAGATCCGCGTGGCCGGCTATCCCGGCTACGGCGCCGTGCTCGCCATCGACGGGCAGTTCGGGGCCGGCACGAAGGCGGCCGTGACCCGGTTCCAGCAGGCCTACGGCCTCGGCGCCGACGGCATCGCCGGGTCCGCGACGTTCTCGAAGATCTACGCGTTGCAGGACAACGACTGCACGCCGGTCAACTTCACCTACGACGAGCTCAACAACTGCAACTCCGACTGGTCGGGCGGCAACGTCTCGGCGGCGACCGCACGCGCCAACGCCCTGGTGTCCATGTGGAAGCTCCAGGCCATGCGGCACGCCATGGGAGACCGGCCGATCGACGTCAACGGCGGCTTCCGCAGCGTCTCGTGCAACAACGCCGTCGGCGGAGCCGCCGGAAGCCGGCACCTGTACGGCGACGCCGTCGACCTCGGCGCCGGGCCGCAGGGCTTCTGCGCACTGGCGCAGCAGGCCCGCAACCACGGCTTCAACGAGATCCTCGGCCCGGGCTACACCGGACACAACGACCACGTGCACGTCGCCCACAAGTCGAGCCGCTTCTGGTCCGCACCGAACTGCGGCATTTAGAGCTGGTGGCGTGAATCAGAGCGACGGCTTCCGCGCGGGAGCCGTCGCTCACTCGCCCGAGGCCTGCGCCGGTAGAGGCACCGCGAGCCACTCCAGTTCGGCGGCGAGCACGCCCAGCTGGAACCGCGACTGCACGCCGAGCAACGACTGAAGACGCGCGATGCGCCGGTTCAGGGTGCGCAGGCTGACGTCCAGCTCACGGGCGATCGCCCGGTCGGTCGCGCCGGTGCGCATGAGCCGCAACAGGTGCTGGGTCGCCGTCGTGGGTTCCTTGCCCACGGACCCCACGAGCGCGCGCGTCCGCCCTACGGGGTGTGCGACCACCCCCGGTGTTACGTGGGTCACCGTCATACGGCGACGGTAGGCCGGACTATTGGCGGCTGTCAATCAAAAGTCGGCTGTTCGCTGTCAGATCGCACCTATCTTCAGGATGAGCGCCGCCATTACTCCGCCAGTTGCACCTCACCGGTGGAGGCACCGGCGGACACCTCGTCCAGCCGCGCGTCCAGCACCTCCGGCGACAACACGTGCCGCACCACCATCGCCGCCGCGCCCAGCGCCCCGGCGGTGACACCGGCGCCCGACGCGACGATCCGCAGGTTCTCGGTCGCCAGCGGCAGCGAACGCCGGTAGATCGACTCGCGCACACCCGCCAGCAGCATCTCCCCCGCCTCCGCCAGCAGGCCGCCGATGACCACGAGCGACGGGTTGAACATGCTCACGCACCCGGCGAGCACCTCACCGATGTCCCGGCCCGCCTGCCGCACGACCCGACCGGCCTCGAGGTTGCCGGAGCGGACCAGGTTCACCACGTCGGCCGTCGAGTGCGCCGGATGTCCGAGGTCCCGCAGCCTCGCCGCGAGCGCGGGACCGGCGGCGACGGCTTCCAGGCAGTCGGTGTTGCCGCACCGGCACAGCGCCTCGCCACCCTGGGGCACGCGGATGTGGCCGAGGTCGCCGGCCGCGCCCGCCGCGCCGCGGTGCAGCACGCCGTTGCTGATCAGACCGGCGCCGATGCCGGTCGCCGCCTTCACCACGATCATGTGCCGCACGTCCGGATGCGAGGCGGTGTGCTCGCCCAGCGCCATCAGGTTGACCTCGTTGTCGACCAGCACCGGCACACCGAACTCCGCCGTGATCGCCGCCGGCACGTCGAACCCGTCCCAGCCCGGCATGATCGGCGGGTTGTTCGGTTTGCCGGTGGAGTGCTCGACCGGCCCCGGCAGGCCTATGCCCACGCCGGCGATCTCCGCGTCGGGAACGGTCTTCAGCAGCGAACGCCAGGTCGTGGCGAGGAGCGGCAGGATCTTCTCCGGGCCGTCCGCCACGTCGAGGTCCACCTGTTCGACGGCGAGCAACCGGCACGCCAGGTCGGAGACGGCGACGGTGGCGTGGGTGGCGCCCACCTCGGCCGCCAGCACGTGGTGAGCGCCGGGGTTGAACCCGAACCGGCCCGCCGGGCGTCCGCCGGTGGACTCCCCCGTGCCGCTGTCGCTCACCAGGCCGGCGGCCACGAGCAGGTCCAGCCTGGCGCGCACGGTGGACCGGGCGAGGCCGGTCGCGGCCACGATCTCCGCTCGGGTGCGCGGGCTGCCGTCCATCAGCATGCGCAGCACAGCGGCCGGCGAACCCGCCTCTACACCCAAGGTGCTCTCCATCGAACAATTGTCACATCGGAACCGGAAGGCAGTGCGCGGGCCGGGTCAGCCGCCCGAGCTGAACGCGGCGTCGAACGAGGCCGACGGCGGGTCGAAAGCGTTGCGGCGGATGAACTCCAGCGCCTCAGGCGCACCGACGAGCCGGTCCATCCCCGCGTCCTCCCACTCGACGCTGATCGGGCCGGAGTAGCCGATCGTGTTGAGCATCCGGAACGACTGCTCCCACGGCACGTCACCGCGTCCGGTGGAGACGAAGTCCCAGCCACGTCGCGGGTCCGCCCACGGCAGGTGCGAGCCCATCCGCCCGTTGCGGCCGTTGCCGACCTGACGCCGGGCGTCCTTGCAGTCGACGTGGTAGATCCGGTCGCGGAAGTCCCACAGGAACCCGACCGGGTCGAGGTCCTGCCAGACGAAGTGCGACGGGTCCCAGTTGAGGCCGAACGCGGGCCGGTGCCCGATCGCCTCCAGCGCGCGGACGGTGGTCCAGTAGTCGTAGGCGATCTCGGACGGGTGGACCTCGTGCGCGAACCGGACGCCGACCTCGTCGAACACGTCCAGGATCGGGTTCCAGCGGTCGGCGAAGTCCTGGTAACCGGCGTCGATCATCGACTGGGGCGCCGGCGGGAACATCGCGACGGTCTTCCAGATCGACGAGCCGGTGAAGCCCACGACGGTGTCGACGCCGAGCCTCGCGGCGGCCCGCGCGGTCATCTTCATCTCCTCCGCCGCGCGCTGCCGCACCCCCTCGGGATCGCCGTCACCCCAGTTGCGGGCGGAAAGGATGCCCTGGTGCCGCTCGTCGATGGGGTCGTCGCAGACGGCCTGACCGGTGAGGTGGTTGGAGATCGCCCACACCTTCAGGTCGTGCTTGGCGAGGATCGCGAGCCGGTCCGCGACGTAGTCGTCGTCCTCCGCGGCCCGCCACGGGTCGAGGTGGTCGCCCCAGCAGGCGATCTCCAGGCCGTCGTAGCCCCAGCCCGAGGCCAGTCCGCAGACCTCCTCGAACGGCAGGTCGGCCCACTGCCCGGTGAACAACGTGATCGGACGTGCCATGTCTCCTCCTCAGACCTGCTGCCACGAACCGGACGCCGAACTGGCCTCGACCCCGGCCAGGACGCGCTGCACCTGGAGACCGTCCGCGAACGACGGCGCGGGGTCCGTGCCCTCGGCCACGGCCCGCACGAAGTCGACGGCCTGGTGGGTGAACGCGTGCTCGTAGCCCAGGCCGTGCCCGGCCGGCCACCAGGCGGCCACGTACGGATGTTCCGGCTCGGTGACCATGATCCGGCGGAACCCCGCGACGGCGGCGTCCTCGGTGCCGTCGAAGAACTGCAACACGTTCATGTCCTCGAAGTCGAAGGCCAGACTGCCCGCCGAACCGTTGATCTCGATGCGCAGCGCGTTCTTGCGGCCGTTGGCGAACCTCGTGGCCTCGAACGAGCCGAGTGCGCCGCCGGCGAAGCGCGCCAGGAACAGCGCGGCGTCGTCGACGGTGACAGGCCCGGTCTGTCCGGTCGCGGCGGTACCGGACAGACCGGAGTGGGTGGAGGCGAGCGGACGCTCCGGCACGAACGTCACCAGCGTCCCCATCACCTCGCTGATCTTCTCGCCGAGGATGAACTGGGTGGCGTCGACGATGTGCGCGCCGATGTCGCCCAGCGCGCCCGAACCGGCCTTCTCCTTGTCCAGCCGCCAGGACAGCGGCGCGGCGGGATCGACGATCCAGTCCTGGAGGTACTGGGCGCGGACGTGGTGGATCCGTCCGAGCCTGCCCTGGGCGACCAGGTCGCGGGCCAGCCCCAGGGCGGGCACTCGCCGGTAGCTGAACCCGACCATCGCGCGCACACCGCGCTGGGCGGCGCGTTCGGCGGCCTCCGCCATGGCGACCGCTTCGGCGACGGTGTTGGCCATCGGCTTCTCGCACAGCACGTGCTTGCCCGCCTCCAGGGCGGCGACCGCGATCTCGGCGTGCGTGTCACCCGGCGTGCAGATGTCCACCACGTGCACGTCGTCGCGCTCCAGCACGGACTTCCAGTCGGTCACGGCCTCCGCCCAGCCCAGGCGTTCGGCGGCCGCCTGGGCGCGGTCGGCGTCCCGGCCGCACAGCACGGACATCACCGGCCGCACCGGCAGGTCGAAGAAGTGCGGCGCGACCCGCCACGCCTGGGAGTGGGCCGCTCCCATGAAGGCGTGGCCGATCATCGCGATGCCAAGTTCAGTCACGTGCGGTCCTCTCGTGTTCTCAGGACTCGAAGGCGGTCGGCAGGTAGCGGTCGACGTTGTCCTTCGTGACAACCGGGGCGTACAGCTGGACCTCTCGGGGGACCTCCACCTCGACGAGGTCGCCGAGGCTCTTGCCCTGCACCGCGAGCCGCGCGAGCCGGATGCCGTCGGCGCCCTGGGTGGACGGGTAGATGACGGTCGCCTTGTGCGGGCCGTTGTCCGCCTTGATCTCCCGCATCACGTTGGCCGATCCCGCGCCACCGACCATGAAGAACTCGCTGCGGCCGGAGTTCTTGATCGCGGCGGTGACGCCGACGCCCTGGTCGTCGTCGTGGTTCCAGAGGGCGTCGATCTTGGGTGCGGCCTGGAGCAGGTTCGCGGCGGCCCGCTCACCGCTCTCCACGGTGAACTCGGCCGCCACGCGGTTGTTCACCTTCAGCCCGCAGCCCGCGAGCGCCTCGGCGAAGCCCTTGCTGCGGTCCTGGGTCAACGGCAGCGAGTCGATGCCGGCGATCTCCGCGACCACGGACCCCGGCTTGTCCTTGAGCCGCTCGCAGACGTAGGTGCCCGCGGACACGCCCATGCCGTAGTTGTCGCCCAGCACCGTGGACCGCGCGGCGAACGGGCTGTCGAACTGGCGGTCCACGTTGATCACGGTGATGCCGGCCTTCATGGCCTTGAGCGCCACCGGGGTGAGCGCCGCGCCGTCGAACGGCAGCAGGACGATCGCGTCGACCTTGTCGTTGATGAACGTCTCGACCTGGCTGATCTGGAGGTTGACGTCGTTGGTGCCCTCGACGACGCGCAGCTCCACATCGGAGTACTTGGTCGCCTCGGCCTTGGCGGCGTTGGTGATGGCGGCCATCCAGCCGTGGTCGGCGGCCGGCGCGGAGAAGCCGATGACGACCTTCTTGCCCGGCTCGTCGTTGGCGACCTTCACACCGCCGCTCTGGTTGCCACCGCCCTGCGGCTCGGGCGTGTTGCCCGTGCAGGCGGTGAGCGCGAGTGCTGAGGCGGCGACGAGAAGAGTGATTCTCTTGAATTGCATGGGTTTCTTTGTCTCCTCGGGTGGCAGCGGTCGTGGATGCGGCGTCAAGCGCCGCTGCGTCTGGCCAGCCGCTGCTGGAGGAGGACGGCGACCACGATGATCGCGCCCTTCGCGACGGCCTGGGCGGAGATGGAGAGGTTGTTGAGGGTGAACACGTTCGACAGCGTGGTGAAGATCAGGACGCCGAAGACGGTGCCCGCGATCGTGCCGCGGCCGCCGGACAGCAGCGTGCCGCCGATCACGACCGCGGCGATCGCGTCGAGCTCGTACAGACCGCCGTGGGTCGCGCTGCCGGTCGTGGTGCGGGCGATGAGCATGGCGGCGGCCAGCCCGCAGCACAGGCCGAGCAGCGCGTAGAGCAGGACGGTGTGCCGCCGCACGTCGATGCCCGCCAGCCGGGCCGCCTCTGGGTTGCCGCCGACCGCGAACGTGCGGCGGCCGAACGTGGTGCGGTTGAGCAGCACCCATCCGGCCACCGCGACCACCGCGAAGATCACCACGAGCACCGGTACCCCCAGCACCGATGCGTCGAAGAACGCGGCGAAGCCCGGCACGTTCACGATCTGCGTCTTGCGGTTGGAGATGATCTCGGCGAGTCCGCGGGCGGCGGCCAGGCTCGCCAGCGTCGCGATGAACGCCACGACCCGGCCGTAGGCGATGAGCATGCCGTTGACCAGTCCGCACGCCCCGCCCACCAGCAGTGCGGTGAACACGATGACGATCCAGTGCGTGTCGTTGGCGATCCCTTGGGTGGCAAGGGTTGTCGCCCACACCGACGACAACGCGACGATCGCGCCCACCGACAGGTCGATCCCGCCGCCGGTGATCACGAACGTCATGCCGACGCTCACGACGCCGATCACCGCCGCGAGCCGCAGGATGGTGAGCACGTTGTCGACGTCGGCGAACCGGTCGCCCGCGGTGACCACGCCGCCCAGGCACAACAGGACCAGGGCGACCACGAGACCGGTGTTGCGCCCGGCAGGAGAGGCGAGCAGCGCCGCGACGCTGGACTCCTTGGCGACCGGAGTGCTCTGGGGCGCGGCCACGGCGGCGGTGTCCTCGCTCATGCGGAATGTCCTTCCATGACCAGGTCGAGGACCCGGGACTCGTCGATCTCGTCGGCAGGACCGTCGTGGACCACCCGGCCCTCTCGCACCACCAGGACCCGGTCGGCCAGACCCAGGACCTCCTCGACGTCGCTGGACACGACGACGACGGCCACGCCGGAGTCCGCCAGTGCGCGGATGAGCTCGTAGATCTCGCTGCGCGCACCCACGTCCACGCCGCGGGTGGGTTCGTCCAGCAGCAGCACCCGGCACTCCCGCAGCAGCCACCGCGCGAGCACGACCTTCTGCTGGTTGCCTCCGGACAGCCCCCGCACCACGCGGTCGACGCCGGCCGGCCGGACGTCCAGCGTCTCGGTGAGCTGCGCCGACCGGACGCGTTCGGCGCGTTCGTCCAGGAACCCGAAGCGCGCGAACGACGACATCGACGAGACGGTGATGTTGCGGTACACGGCCTGGTCCAGCAGCAGCCCCTGGCTCTTGCGCTCCTCCGGGCACAACCCCATCCCCGCGCGCACGGCCACGCCGACACTCCCCCGCCGGAGCCGTCTGCCGTCGACCTCGACGGTGCCTTCGGCGGCCTTGCGCGCGCCGTAGATCGTCTCTAGGATCTCCGAACGGCCTGACCCGACCAGCCCCGCGAGCCCGACCACCTCACCCGCGCGGACCGTGAGATCGACGTCGCGGAACCGCTTCTTGTCGGCCAGCCCGCGCACGTTCAGCACGTCCGGCGCCGCCGGGTCGACCGGTTTCCGTTGCGGGAACACGTTGTCCAGCACGCGCCCGGTCATCAACCCGATCAGCTCCGAGGTCTTCACCTCGCGTGCGGGCAGGCCCGTGGCGACGGTGCGGCCGTCCTTGAGCACGGTGACCCGGTCGCCGATCTCCCGGATCTCCGCCAGGCGGTGCGAGATGTAGACGACGGCCACGCCCTGCGCGGTGAGCTCACGGATCACCCCGAACAGCACCCGCACCTCGTCCGGGTCCAGCACGGCCGACGGCTCGTCCATGATCAGCAGCTGCCCGTCCAGCGACAACGCCCGCGCCATGCTCACGACCTGCTGGTGCGCCACGGACAACCGGCCGACGTCGCGGTCGGGCGCGATCTCCGGGTGCCCCAGCCGGGCGAGCAGCGCGCGGGTCCGGCGACGTGCGTCCGCCCGCCGGGTGAAGCCCACAGTGGACAGTTCGTGGCCGAGGAACACGTTGTCGGCCACCGACAGGCCCGCCACGAGGTCCAGCTCCTGGTAGATGGCGGCCACACCGCTGCGCATCGCGGCGGTCGGGTTGCCGAACGACACGACCTCGCCCCGCCAGCGGATCTCGCCCTCGTCGGGCCGGTGCGCGCCGGACAGCACCTTGATCAGCGTCGACTTGCCCGCGCCGTTCTGCCCGAGCAGGCAGTGCACCTCACCCGCGCGGACGTCGAAGTCCACGCCCTGCAGGGCCATCACGCCAGGAAAGCGCTTCACCAGTCCCTGCACCGACAGCAGTGCTGCGGCCGTCATCCCGTCACTCCGGTCCACGGCCGAAAAGGCGCGCGGCAACGCGCGGGCGAGCTCACCATTGAGTCCTCCGGGCCCCGGCAGCCGTTGTGCCGGAAGGAAATTCCATCTGGAGCACAGCAAACCTAAGAGCCGGTTCGCACGCGGGCAAGATGGTCGAGGTGGCACATATCGGCCAACTTTTTCCTTGACCGGCGAACCCCGTCCACATCCGATCAACAAACGTTCGACCGCCGCCACGCACCGTGCATCCCCTGTCACGGTCACGTCGACCTCATGTCTGGAGGAGCAACCCAATGGCGGCACCGCAAACCGGGTTCGTCAGGACGTACGCGCACAAGAAGGTCGTGATCCTGAAGACGGGCCTGAGCATCGGCGACGAGGACGCCGTGCTGATCGCCCCGCTCATCTCGGCCAAGCCACCCGCCGCCACCCCCGGTGTCGAGGTGAAGACCGCCTACGGCAGGTACTGGGTGCTGACCGGTCAGGCGAACACGGTGAGGACCGCGGACCTGGTCACCGTCTGGTGGGGCCCGGAGCGCCTCAGGCCGGACCAGATGAAGATCGTCCAGCAGGAGCACGGCAAGAACTCCAAGTAGAGCCGTGGTCCCCGGCTCCCTGCGACACTTCACGCTGTGAACAGGGGAACGGTCTTCCGGGAGTGCATTTCCTTCCCTCGCTGATCGAGCCGCGGGCGTGGTCCGGGGGCTCGGCATCGGTGAGCCGGAGCAGCACACGTGGCAAACGCCGGGCCCGCGACTCCACGGGCGGCAGCGGCGCGTCCTGGTCCAGCCGCTGTTCACCAGCGGGCCGCGGTCGGATCGCCTAGCGCGCGGTGAGGGCGTAGGCGGGCAACGGCACGTTGCCGCTCTCCCGCGCGGTCTGGCGGAGCAGCTCCTTGGCCAGCCCGTCCGGCGCCTCCTTCAGCGCGATGGCGATCTCCCAGTCCGCGTCCTGCAACGCGCTCGTGTCGACGTCGCCGACCTGCTCGACCTGCCAGCCGGCGGTGCCGAGCGCGGCGAGCAGGGTGGCGCGGGTCAGCGGAGCGCGGACGTTGCCGTCGGTCTCGTCCATGCGGTCCTGGGCGAGCACGGCCAGCAGGTGCGGCACCTGGTCGGCGCGCCGGGGTTCCGGGTCCCACTCGGCGAAGCAGAGTCGCGAACCGAGTTCACGGGCCTTCGCCAGGGTTCGTTCGAGCAGGTCGGCCGACGCGAAGTACCAGGAGCAGTGGGCCAGCACGACGACGTCGTAGCCGGTGCCGACGTCGTCGGTCAGCGCGTCGGTCTCGTAGCGCATCTCGATGCGGTCGCCGAGCGGGCCGTCGAGCAGGTGCCGCGCGGAGTCGCCGACGGTGACCGGTGCGCCGTAGCCGGGCGGGGCGATGTCGGTGCCGACGACCCTCCCGTCCGGACCGACGAGGTCCGCGAGCACGGCGGTCATGTCGCCCTGGCCGCAGCCGATCTCCAGCACTCTCGCGCCGGCGGGGATCTGCCAGGTTCGCGCCAGCTCGAGGCGGTAACCGGTCTGCGTGACCTGGATGCCCGGACTGACGGAGTACGTCGCCATGAGGCGTGCGATTTCTTCGGAGTTCATCGTGCCGGAGCGTAAGAGCGGGTTTCCGTCGCCGCATCCTATTTCGGGACGAACGCAACGCTCTCGCCGTCGAGATGTCCCCGCTGCGCGCTCTGCTGGAGCGCCACGGGAAAACCGACTGAGTCAACCGGCGACCTCGGGGGTGCCGTACTCGTCGTGGCGACGCCACCACCTTCCTGCGGATAGCCCTCCCACTCCTCCTGACGGCCGAGCGGGGTGATGTCGGGCAGGCTCCCGACGTTGCCGGGCGCCCGGCAAACCTCAGCCGGTACCGAGAGCGAACAGGTGGATCTGCTTGTCGGACGGCAGGGTCACGGCGGCGATCGTCTTGCCCTCGGGCGCGTCGAACGGCGCGGTGGCGAAGATGAACGCGGGCCCGGTGCCGCCCCGGTTCACGTTGCGGTAGCGGGGATGCGCCACCACGGTGTTGCCGAAGACCGGGTCGTTCGCGCTGCCGCCGGGCAGCACCCAGTCGCCGAACGACAGGTCGGTCTGGGCGGTGCTGCCGTCGGTGAAGGTGACGGTCGCGGTCCCCCGGTGGTCGCCGTTGCTCGCCGCGCCGACGAACACCAGGCGCCGGGGCTGTCCCGCCACGGTGACGGTCTGGCCTTCGGCGGCGACGTTGTCGGGGCGACCGGCCGGAGGGGCGGGCCAGGTGAACGTGGTGCCCGCGACCTCGACCCGCTTGCCCCCGGTCAGGCCTGCCTCGGCCAGCGCCTGGCGGGAGTAGCTGTTGCCGGCTCCGTCGAGGTTCGCCAGCGACTTGGCGTCGTCGTCCGAGATTCCGGCGTTGTTGTAGCGGGTGACCAGGCTGCCTTCCGGTGCTACCAGCACGGTCACGGTCGTGGTGACCGTGCGGTGGTCGCCCTTGATGGTCACCGGGATGTCGTAGTAGCCCTCGGCCGCGGTCGCGCTCACCTGGAACTTCGCCTGGCCGTCCTCCAGGCGGAACCGCTGCGGGCCGCCGACGGTGATCCCGGCGGGCGGGGTGCTCGTCACGGTGAGAGTCCGGTCCTTGCCCGCCAGTTTGCGCGCGGACACCGTGAACTCCGCGGTGCCGCCGGGCCGCACCGTGATCATGCTGGTGGCGCTGGCCAGGAAATCGTGCTCACCGTCGCGATAGGACGGTGGTGCCTCGTCGGCGTCCGTCGCCCAGTGGCGGTCCGGTGTGGTGCCGAGCTCGAAGTCGAGCCGGCCGCCGGTGCTGACGATGTCGCGGGGCAGACCGGTGCGCTCGTGGTCGCGGCCGTCGAGGTTCAGGTCCCGCACGTACATCGCGGTGGCCGAGGCCTTGGGCGCGTTGATGGTCAGGTCGCGGCCGGGCAGGTCGAGGACGACGCGGGGGAACAACGGGCTGTGCAGCGCCAGGTCGGACGTGCCGGGCGTCGCGGGGTAGAGACCCAGTGCGGCCCAGACGTACCACGAGGACTGGGCGCCGAGGTCGTCGTTGCCGGGTTCGCCGTCCGGGGTGGGGCTGAACAGGGTGGTCATGATCTGCCGGACCACCTGCTGGGTGCGCCACGGCCGCCCGGTGTGGTTGTACAGCCAGGGAATGCCGAACGCCGGTTCGTTGCCCGCCCACATGTACGGCTCCAGCGGGCCGGCGTTGAGCTTGGTGGTGAACGTGTCGAGCCGTGCCGCCGCGGCGTCCTTGCCGCCCATCGCGGTGATCAGGCCCGCCGGGTTGTGCGGCACCATCCAGCTGTACTGCACCGAGTTGCCCTCGTCGAACCCGTCCTGGCCGAATCCGCCGCCGGGACTGAAGGCCGGGCCGTCCGGGAACCTCCCGTCGCCGTCGCGCGGCTGGACGTGGGAGGTGGCGGGGTTGAACAGGTTCTGCCAGTTCTGGCCGCGCTGGATGAACTCCGCAGCCGTCTTGCGATCACCCGCTGCCTTCGCGAGCTGGGCGATGGCGAAGTCGTCGACCGACCACTCCAGGGTGATCGACGCACCGACCCGGTTGTGGTCGCCGCGGGCGGCGTCGGTGTTGGGCAGGTAACCGCGCTTGACGTACTCGCCGATTCCCGGCCGTTCCTGGTAGGCGCCGGGCGTGGTGTCCACACTGGTCGCGCCTTTGACCAGGTATTGCAGCGCGGTCTTGAGGTCGAAGTCGCGCGCGCCGTAGGCGTACAGGTTGGCGATCAACGGGACGGAGCTGTCGCCCGTCATCTGCGCGGTGTAGTCGTTGGCCAGCGGCCAGCGTGGCCACCAGCCGCCCTGCACCGCGTCGTTGACGAGCGACTGCGCCATGTCACTGGCCTCGCGCGGCCACAGCATGGCGTGCAGCGGGGCGAGGCTGCGATAGGTGTCCCAGTCGGAGAAGTTCGCGTACTGGGTGCGTCCGGCGGGCAGGGTGTGGATCCGGTCGTCGAAGCCGATGTAGCGGCCGTCCACGTCGTTGAACGTGTTGGGGTGCATCAACGAGTGGTACAAAGCGGTGTAGAAGGTCTTCAGCTCACCGGGATCCGTGCCGGCGACCCGGATCTTGCCCAGCTCGGTGCGCCACCTCGCCCTCGTGTCCGCGCGGACCTGGCCCGCGTCCCAGTGCGGGATCTCCTGGGCCATGTTCCGCTTCGCACCGTCCACACCGACGAACGACAGCGCCACCTTGGCCTTGACCTGGCCCGCGGGGAAACTCAGGTACGCGCCCGCTTTCGGCGCTGTGACGCCGCCGCTGCCCGGGCTGATCGCGTTGCCGTCCCAGGTGCCGTTGGCGGTGAACGGCCGGTCGAAGGTGATGGCGTAGTAGACGGTGTACTTGTTGGACTTGCCGCAGAAGCCGCCGGTGGTGGCCGAACCGGTGACCGTCGTGTCGTTCTCGATCGTCATCTCGGCGGCCGAGTTGCCCGACAGGGTCGCCCCGCCCTTGACCAGCACGTGGCCGTCGGCGGGAAGGGTGAACGTGGCCAGGCCGGTGCGGGTGGTGGCGGTGAGCTCCGCGCGGACCTTCGAGTCCTCCAACGTCACCGCGTAGTAGCCGGGCTCGCCCTGCTCGCTGGCGTGCCGGTAGCGCTCGACCCGGTCCCAGGGCTTCTCCCCCAGGTCACCGGTGATCGGCAGGATCGGCACGTCGCCGAACGCACTGCACCCGACGCTGGCGTGCGTGAGGCTGAAACCTCGGATCTTTTCGTTGTGGTACTGGTAGCCGGCGTACGAGCCCAGCGTGTCCGGCGAGAACTGCATCATGCCGAACGGCACCGCGGGACCGGGAAAGTTGTTGATCTCACCGGCGGCGGCGTTGGCCAAACCGGTGCCGATGAACGGATCCACGTACGCGCTGGGATCGGAGACCAGCGGCGGCACCGCCGACGCCGGTTCCGCAGCGGCCACCGCCGGAGCCGCGAGCACCACCGCGGCCGCCATCACCACCAGTCCCCTGAAGCGCACAGATCGGAACTTTCCGCAGACCTACCACGCTGTCAACGTTGTCGACACCGATCTGGCCGGTTCCGGACACCGCGTCACGAAGGCGGCGCCAGCACGATCGCCGAGTTGTGGCCGCCCATGCCGAGCGACGACTTGATCGTGAGACCGTCGGCGAGCGGCGTGACCCCGTCCAGCAACGCGGGATGTCCCGGCGCGACCACGGGCGGCGCCGGGATCACCCCGGTGTCGTACGCCATCGCGGTCACCGCGGCCTCGATCGCCGACGCCGCGCCCTGGCAGTGACCCGTCAGCGGCTTCACGGAGTAGACCTCGGTCTCCGGACCGAACAGCTGCTCCAGCACGGCCGCCTCGGCCGCGTCGCACTGCGCGGTGCCGGGACCGTGCGCGTTGAGATAGCGCACGTCGGCGGCGCTCACCCCGGCGTTGTCCAGCGCGTCGGTGAAGCACGCGGTGATCTGGTCAAGCTGCGGGTCGATCGACGTCACGTGGTACGCGTCGTGCGACATCGCACCGCCGAGCGTCACGGCGTACGGCCGGGACGCGTGCCGGGAAAGGACGAACGCCACCGACGCCTCGCCCATCACGAATCCCCGGCTGCCCAGTTGGAACGGACGGCACGCGTCGAGCGGCTCGGCGTCCACGATGGCCACGCCGAGCCGGACGAAGTGGGCGACGTTCTCGGGTGTGAGGGAAAGATCCGTCGCGACGAACACGACGTCGTCGACGATTCCCGCGTCCAGCCACGCTTTCGCCGTGATCAGGCCGGCGTTGCCCGACGCGCACATCGCCGAGACGTTCATAGCAGGCCCGTGGAAACCGTATTCCTGCATCAGCATCGACATCGGTGTGGACGGCATCAACGCCAGGTAGTCGTGCACCGGCAACGAACCACCGCGCGTGACGTAGAAATCGCGCCACAGGTCCACCTCGCCCAGCACCACCGCGTGCAGGAGACCGACCCTGCGACCGGGACGCCAGCCGCGGGTGCCGGCGTCCTCGATGGCCTCTCTGGCGGCGGCCCGCATGGCCTGCGCGAACCGGCTCGGACCATCGAGCGGATCACCGCCGTCGCCGACTCGCGCCGCCCAGACCGTCTCACCGGGGTTCCTGCCCAGCTCGGGAACAACGGTGGCGGCGGGTTTCCCGCTCGCCAGACCGTCCCACAGAGACCGGCGGCTCCAGCCGTACGCGCTGACGACGCCGATTCCGCAGATGCTCACACCTCGCGCGACCATATCCAGCTCCACCACCGAGGGCCGACACCTCCTACCAGGGTAACTGCCCCGAACGCCCGGCGGGCGAGCGATCTATTTGTCCACAATGGACAGTGAAGTCGACCCCCTGATCATCGGTCGGTGTCCGGGTACCGATATAACGGCACACCATGTTTACGCCAGACGGATGCGCCTCCGGCCGCCTGTGCGGTAGGACTTCACGATGGCCACGCCACCGCGAATCCGAGGGAGTGCAGGACCTGGGAGCCACGACGTGAGCGGCCTGATCGGTGACGCGGAGTTCGACCACGAGCTGCTGGCCGGACTCGCGCTCTCGATCGGCGCCTCCGTGGTGTGGTGGCTCGACCTGGACGAGGACCGGCTCGGCTGGATGCCGGGCCTCGACGTGGTGATCGGGGTGCCCGGCGCGGACTCCGGCACCGTGCGCGCCGCGCTGGCCGACCTGGTGGCGCCGCTGACCGTGGCCGCGAGGTCGGCGCCCGCCTGGCAGGACTTCGAGCTGGAGCAGCCCCTGGAGACCCCGGCCGGCACGCGCCGGCTCCAGTTCCGCGCCCGCGTGTCGACCCGCGGCTCCGCGCCGGCGCTGGTCGGCGTCGTCGCCGACGTAACCCGGCGGCACACCCAGCAACAGCAGCTCACCGACCTCGCGGATCGCTACCGGCTCCTGGTGGACCTCTCCCCTGACGCGATCGTGGTGCACGAATCGGGCCGGATCGTGTACGCGAACCCGGCGGCCGTGCGGTTCGTGCGAGCGCTTTCCGACGGCGAGATCCTCGGCAGGCTGATCACCGACTTCGTCCATCCCGCCTCGCAACAGGAGATGCTGCGCCGGATCGCGAAGCTGAGCGAGCCCGGCGCCACGAGCGACCCGGCGGAGGCGGTACTCGTCCGGTTCGACGGGGGCACGACCGACATCGAGTCGGTGTCGGTGCGCACCACCTGGGAGGGCCGCCCCGCGTTCCAGGTGATCATGCGGGACGTCACCGAGCAGAAGGCGGCCGCGGCGGCGTTGCGCTACCAGGCCGCCCTCGCCGCGCACGTGAGCGACGCGCTCATCGCGACCACCGCCAGTGGCGTCGTGACCAGCTGGAACCCCAGCGCCGAGAACGTCTACGGCCACCTCGCCGCCGACGCGATCGGGCGCCCCATCGCCCTGCTGGTCGGGGCGGCGCTCGACCCGTCGGCGATCCTGGACGCAGGCGGCGTGGTCCAGGCGGAGCACCGCAGATCCGGCGGCGAGACGCTGGCGGTGCGGGTGTCGGTCGCCAGGATGGACGACGGGTACGTGCTGATCTGCGCGGACGAGACCGCGCGCAGGAGGGCCGAGCACCGCTTCACCGCGGTGGTCGACGCCATCGAGGAAGGCGTGCTCGTCGTCGGCGCCACGGGCCTCGTCGAGTCCGTCAACCCGGCCGCCGAACGGATCCTCGGCGTGAACGCGCGCGAGGCGATCGGCGAGTTCGCGTCGTCGACCGAACTGCACGACGAGGCAGGCCGGCCCATCCCGCTCGATCTCTTCCCGTCGGCCATCACCCGTGCGACCGGCAGACCGCAGCACGGGCGGATCGTCCGGGCGCCCCGGCCGGACGGCGGCCACGTCTGGCTGTCGCTCAGCGTCCGCGCGCTCAGCCAGGACGGCACGCTGCCGACGGCGACGGTGTTGTCCTTCACCGACATCACCGAACGGCGCATGATCGACACCCGGCTGGAGCACGAGGCGACGCACGACGCGCTGACCGGCCTGAGCAACCGCACCGTGACCATCAACCGGCTCAGCCCGCCTGCCAGGTCCCACCGGTCGGGGCTCACCGCCGTGCTGTTCATCGACCTGGACAAGTTCAAGGTCATCAACGACTCCCTCGGCCACAGCGCGGGCGACGAGGTGCTGCGGATCGTCGGCTCGCGGCTGAGCCTGAGCGCCCGCCGCGGCGACGTCGTGGGCAGGCTCGGCGGCGACGAGTTCACCGTCATCGCGTACGGCGTGACCGGCCAGGACGAGGCGACCTCCCTAGCGGACCACATCCGCGCCGAGATGAACCGGCCGATCACCGTGGACGGACGGCAGCTGCACGTCGATGCGAGCGTGGGCATCGTGCTCGCCGAACCCGGCGACCCCCGCGACGGCGCCGACCTGCTCCGCGACGCCGACCTCGCGATGTACCAGGCCAAGACCAGGGGACGCGGGCGCATCGCGTTCTTCGACGTCGAGCTCCGCGACCGCATCCAGCGCCGTCTCCAGCTGGAGCAGGACCTGCGGATGGCGCCGCTCAACGACGAGCTGTGGCTCGCCTACCAGCCGATCGTCGACCTCCGCACGGACCGGCGCACCGCCGTCGAGGGTCTGCTGCGCTGGACGCATCCCCGCTACGGCCTCATCTTCCCCGGCGAGTTCATCACGCTCGCCGAAGAGAGCGATCTCATCAACATCGTCGGCGCGCACATGCTGCACACCGCGGCTCGCGAGATCGCCGAGCAGGCCCCGGATCTCCAGCTGACGGTGAACCTGTCGGCCCGCGAGCTCGACGACCCGTGGCTCGTGTCCGCCATCCGCAACGCCACGTACAAGGCCGGGCTGACTCCGGGCTCGCTGTGCCTGGAGATCACCGAAAGCGCTCTCATGCGCGACCCTGCGCTGGCCGCACGCACCCTCTCCTCGTTGCGCGACCTGGGTGTGCGGCTCGCGATCGACGACTTCGGCACCGGTCACTCCTCGCTCGCCCAGCTGCTCACGCTGCCACTGGACACGCTCAAGATCGACCGCTCCTTCACGGCGGGCCTCGGCCGTTCCGACGAGGCGACGGCGATCGTCACCAGCATCATCGCCATGGCCCACGCGGTCGACCTGACCGTGATCGCCGAGGGGGTCGAGCAGCCGGAACAGCTGGAGATCCTGCGGGCGCTCGGGTGCGACCAGGCTCAGGGCTACCACCTCGGGAGGCCGGCACCCCTGGCCGAGCTCTGACTCGGTTGACGGTGTGACCGCGCAGGTCCTAGGGTCGGTGCAGCACCAAATTGAAACGTTTCAATCGGCCGCCAGCGTTACCAGCACTCCCCTAGCCCAGGAGAAACGCGATGCGAAGTCGATCCCTGCCGCACGCTCCGAGTCGGTTACTCTGCGTAATATTGTCAGCACTCCTAGCCATGTCCGCGATCATCGCGGTCCCTGCCGCGGCGGCGCCCGCCGATCTCGCCGGGGCGCACTGGATCTGGTACCCCGAGGGGAACCCCGCGGTCTCCGCCCCTGCCGAGCACCGCTACTTCCGCCGCACCTTCACCCAGCCCGCGGGACAGGTCGGCGATGCCCGGCTGATCGTCACCGGCGACGACACGGTGGACGTGTGGCTCAACGGCGAACCTCTCGCCGCGTCCGCCCGCTACACCAGTTCCTGGCAGCGCGCGGTCACCGTCGACCTGCGCTCCGCCCTCGTCACCGGCACCAACACGCTGGCGGTCGCGGTGCGCAACACCACTGCCGGCCCGGCGGGCCTCGTCGCCCGCGCGCGGATCGTCACGGGCGGCACGGCCGTCGACCTGGTCACCGACGGGGCGTGGAAGGCGGGCCGGGGCGCGGGCGAAGGCTGGGAGAAGCCTGCGTTCGCCGACGGCGCCTGGCCCCAGGCCGCGGACCTCGGCTCGTACGGGATCGAGCCGTGGGGCAGCGGTGTAACCGCTACCGATCCGAATGCGACGTCGCCGTTGTCCGTCGCCTCCATGACAACGGAACGGCGCATCGCCCCGCTCGGCGTGGACGCGAAGCGACCGAGGCTGGGCTGGGCGCTCGCCTCCACGGCCTCCGCTCAACGGCAGGGCTCGTACCAGGTGATCGTCGCCAGCACGAAGGCCCTGGCCGAGGCCGGGACCGGTGATCTCTGGGACAGCGGCCGGGTGCACGACGAGCAGTCCGTCGACGTCATCTACGGCGGTGCCGCACTGACCTCGATGACCGCCTACCACTGGCGGGTCCGCGTCTGGGACACGCAAGGCAGAGCAGGCGGCTGGAGCGCGGTCTCGTCGTTCGAGACAGGGCTCTACAACGCCGCCTCGGAGTGGCGCGGCGCGTTCGTCGGAGGGCCGGTCGGCCAGGGCTTGGACGGCGCCACCTGGATCTGGTACCCGGAGGGGTCGCCGACGGCCGGTCTGCCGCCGATGACGAGGTACTTCCGCAAGAACTTCACGCTCGCCTCGGTGCCGGCCGCCGCGACGCTCGCGGTCACCGCCGACGACACGGCGACCGTGTGGGTCAACGGCGTGAAGATCTACTCCAGTCCGCAGGTGGAGCACTCCTGGCGGCGGGCAGGCGTGATCGACCTGACCGGCAGGCTGCGGGCCGGTGCCAACACCATCGCGGTGTCGAGCGCCAACACGTCGGACTCCCCCGCCGGTCTCGTGGCCAAGCTGACCGCGGACGCCCTCGTGGTGCAGTCCGACGGGAGCTGGAAGGCGTCGACCCAGTCCCCCACCGGCTGGGAGCAGCCGGGCTTCGACGACGGCGCCTGGGTTCAGGCGAGGGCGCTGGTCGGCATCGGCGGAGCACCGTGGGGCAACGAGGTCGTAGTTCCGCAGCCCGCTCCGTTGCTGCGCAAGGGTTTCGCGGTGAACAAGCCCGTGCGCAGCGCCCGGTTGCTCACCACCGCGCTCGGCATTCACGAAACGCAGCTCAACGGTGCCAAGGTCGGCGAGGACGTGCTGGCACCCGCGTGGACCGACTACAACAAACGCGTGCAGTACAAGGTGCACGACGTCACCAGCCACATCCGCCAGGGCACCAACGCTCTCGGCGCGTGGCTGGGCAACGGCTGGTACTCCGGCAGCCTCGGCATCGGCGGCAACAGGTTCTACGGAACCCAACCGTGGTATTCGGCGCAGCTCGTTCTGACCTATGTGGACGGTACGACGGAAACCGTGGCGACGGACGGCTCCTGGAAGTACCGGGCCAGTCCGATCATCGCCGACGACCTCTACCACGGTGAACACCAGGACGCCCGGCTCGCGGTCCCGGGATGGGACGGCGCCGGTTTCGACGACAGCGGCTGGCGGTCCGCCCAGGTCCGGCAGGGCGCGCTGCCGAACCTGGTGGCCCAGGTGGACGCGGGCACGAAGGTGCAGCGGGATCTGCGGCCGGTCGCGCTGACCCAGCCCAAGCCAGGCGTGTGGGTCTTCGACCTCGGTCAGAACTTCTCCGGCTGGAACCGGCTCCGGGTGCAGGGTCCCGCCGGCACCACCGTCACGTTGCGGCACGCGGAGGTCCTCAACCCCGACGGCACGCTCTACACCACCAACCTGCGGGCCGCGCAGGTCACCGACCAGTTCGTGCTGGCGGGCACCGGCCAGGCCGAGACCTTCGAGCCGAGGTTCACCGTCCACGGCTACCGCTACGTCGAACTGACCGGTCTGCCCAGCGCGCCGACGCTCGACACGATCACCGGCCGGGCGGCGTGGACGAACGGTGAGGAGATCGGCGGGTTCGACACCTCCGACCCGATGCTCGACAAACTGCAGAACGCCATCGTGTGGGGACAACGGTCGAACATGCTCTACGTCCCGACCGACTGCCCCCAGCGCGACGAGCGGCTGGGCTGGACCGGAGACATCGCGTCGTTCGTTCCCACCGCCACGCACAACATGGACGTGTCCGCGTTCCTCGACAAGTTCACCGACGACATGGTCGACGCCCAACGCTCCGACGGCGCGTTCACGGACGTCGCCCCCAACGTCGGCGGCATGGGCGGCGGCACCGCGGCGTGGGGCGACGCGGGCGTGATCGTGCCCTTCACGCTCTGGCAGCGGTACGGCGACCTGCGCGTGGTGCAGGACAACTTCGCCGCCATGACGAAGTGGGTCGACTACCTGCGCTCGACCGCGGAGGCCGATCTCATCCGTGATCGCGGCGGGTTCGGCGACTGGCTCAACGTCAACGACGACACGCCTCGCAACGTCATCTCGACGGCGTACTTCGCGTGGTCCGCGCGCCTGGTGTCCAAGATGGCGCAGGCCATCGGGAAGTCGGCCGAAGCGGCGACCTACGGTTCGCTCGCCGACCAGGTCTCGGCCGCGTTCACCCAGCGGCTCGTGGCGGCGGACGGCACCGTCTCCGGCAACACGCAGACGGGTTACGCGCTCGCGCTGGCGTTCGGGCTGGTGCCGGCGAACCGCGTCCAGTCCCTGGTGGACAAGCTCGTGGCCAGGATCCGCGCCGCCGGCAACCACCTCACCGTCGGGTTCGTCGGTGTGTCGCACCTGCTGCCGGTGCTGGCCGACCACGGCCGGGCCGATGTCGCGTACCAGGTGCTGACGCAGCCGGACTACCCCGGCTGGGGCTACATGATGAACAAGGGAGGCACGACGGTGTGGGAGCGGTGGGACAGCATCCGCCCGGACGGTTCGTTCCAGGATCCGGGGATGAACTCGTTCAACCACTACGCGATGGGCTCGGTCGGCGACTTCCTCTACCGCACCGTCGGAGGACTGAGCTCCGCCTCGCCCGGCTACCGGTCGTTGCTCATCGCCCCGAAACCGGGCGGTGGACTCACTTCGGCCAGGTCGTCGCACCGGACGCCGTACGGGGAAGCGGTCAGCGAGTGGAACACGACCGGAGGGCGCTTCACCCTCCACGTGGTCGTGCCCACCGGAACCTCGGCCGTCGTGCGCGTGCCGGCGACCACCGCGGTGACGGCTCCGGCCGGGGCGGTCCCGCTCGGCACCGGTTCGGGTGTGGCGTCGTTCCACGTTCCCGCCGGTGACTACACCTTCACGGTCTGACGGGTGAACGGTTCGGCGTGGATGCCCGTCCGCGCCGAACCGTTCAGCACATCGCCGAATTCCCTTAATACTATTATCGGCCGTTCGCCGCTCAAATTTTTATTAGGCATCTGGACCGTTTTCGCGAAACGCAGCACTCTGGCTGTGCGCCCGCAACCCTGCCGGGGCGATTCTCGTTGCACAGTCGGGAGTTCTCGATGCGCAGTTTCCCTGCCGCACTCAAGTTGGTGTCGATTGCCGCGCTGGCGGCCGGTTTCGTCGCCGCACCCGCGGCACAGGCCGACGTCTCCACTCTGGAAACGCGGCTCGGCACGTCCGCCGCCGGGTCCTATCTGGACGACTCCGGCAAGCTCGTCGTCACCGTGACCGACCAGGCCGCGCTGGCGACCGTGACCGCGTCCGGCGCACGAGCCCGGCTCGTCCGGCACAGCGCCGCCACGCTCGAAGCGAGCACCGCCGTGCTGGACCGCACGGCGAAGATCCCCGGCACGTCCTGGGGCACCGACCCGGCCACCAACCAGGTCGTGGTGTCCGCCGACACGACAGTGACCGGTGTGCGGCTCGCCCGGTTGAAGGCCGTGGTGGCAGGTCTGGGCGACACCGCACGGCTGGAGCAGGTCCCCGGCTCGTTCACCACCACCATCGCGGGCGGTGACGCCATCCTCGGCGGCGGCGTGCGCTGCTCGCTCGGGTTCAACGTCAAGCGGCCCGGCACCAGCACCGCCTACCTGCTCACCGCCGGCCACTGCGGCAACGTCACGTCCACCTGGTCCACCTCCGGCGGCCAGGTCATCGCGTCCAGGACCGGTACCAGCTTCCCCGGCAACGACTACGCGCTGTTCCAGTACACGAGCAACATCAGCAGGCCCGGCGAGGTCAACCTCTACGACGGCACCCGGCGTTCCATCGACAGCGCGGGCAACCCCGTGGTGGGCCAGACGGTCGGTCGCAGCGGCAGCACCACCGGGTTCCACCGGGGCAAGGTCACCGGCCTCAACGTCACGGTGAACTACGTGGACGGCACGACGGTCACCGGCATGATCGCGACGACGGTGTGCGTCCAGGGCGGCGACAGCGGAGGGCCGTTGTTCGCGAACAACACCGCGCTCGGCCTCACCTCCGGCGGCAGCGGTAACTGCACCAGCGGTGGGCGGTCCTTCTACCAGCCCGTCACCGAGGCGCTCAACGCCTACGGCGTGACGGTCTACTGACTCGCCGCACAGAACCCTTCAGACCGCGCTGCCGCGGCATGTCGGCGGGCATGATCGACGCCTACCGCGGCACACCCCGATCACCGCTGGACCGCCCGCGCAGCCGCAGCGGGTCGCCGGGCGACGGAGTCTCCGGACTCCGTTCGCCCTCGACCTGGATCTCGATGTTCGTCCGGTGCGAGATCGGGTCCCAGATCTCCTCGATCGGCGACAGCATCGACCCGCCGCCGCCACGGCGCCGGGCCCGCACCGCGTACAGGACGAACCCGGCCAGGCCGAGCGGCACGCTGAGAAACGCCGCCAGAGGCCCCAGAAGCTCCATGCGCCCGACGGTACAGTAACGTCGCGTTTCCAGAAACGGTCTGTTACTGAATGGCGGGCGATGACCAGGCTCACGCGAGCTGAGCAGCAGCGACGCACCCACGAACACCTGCTGAACGCCGGCCGGCAGGTGTTCCTGCGGCGCGGTTTCCTGGCGGCGACGGTCGAGGAGATCGCGGCCGACGCCGGCTACACCCGAGGTGCCGTCTACAAGCACTTCGGCGGCAAGGAAGGGCTGTGGCTGGCGATCATCGAGGCCGGCGCGGACGCCCATCTCAGCGGCCTGCGGGACGCTCTCGCCCGCGCCACCAGCCGGGAGCAGGTGCTCGCGGCCCTCGCCCCCGCCGACCCGTCGGACGAGGACGCCGCGAAGTGGAGCGCGGCGGCCGCGGAGGTGCTCGCCGCGACGGCACAGCAACCCGAGACCGCGACC
This sequence comes from Lentzea waywayandensis, assembly GCF_900115955.1. Taxonomy (GTDB): domain Bacteria; phylum Actinomycetota; class Actinomycetes; order Mycobacteriales; family Pseudonocardiaceae; genus Lentzea; species Lentzea waywayandensis. Next base: position 97,026 of record NZ_FOYL01000012.1, on the reverse strand, counting down.
CTGATCGCCGCCATCCAGCGGCGGCACGACGACGAGGTCGTCGCCCTGCTCACCGAGCACTCCAAGCGGTTGGACCTCGAACCCGCACTGCCGCTGGACCAGGCGGTCGTCCTGCTCGGCGCCCTGGGCATCGGGCTCGCCCTGCGGCAGACGGTCGCCCCCGCGTCCGATCCCGGCGCCGTCCTCGCCCACGTCCTGGGCACGATCTTCCGATGACCGTCAGGGCTGGAGGCGCACGATGTCCTCCAGCACGGCGCGCACCGGAATCGCCGGTCGCCCGAGCAGGTTCTCCAGCGCCGGGTCGGTGACCGCGAACTGACCGGCCCGCGCCGCGCGGAACATGCCGAGCGTGAACTCGGCCGCCGCGGCCGGCATGCCCTGCGCCACCACCGTTTCCTTCCACTCCTCGTCGTCCACCACGACCCGCTTGATCTCGCGGCCGGTGATCTCGCCGAGAACGCGCGCCACGTCGGCGAAGTCGAGCAGGTCGGGCGCGGTCAGCGGCGGCGTCAGGCCGTCGAGCACGCCGGGGCGCGTCAGGGAGAGAACGTCCGCTTCGACGAGGTCGGCGTGCGCGGTCCACGAGAACGGCCCGTCCTGCGGCAGCCGGAACTCGCCGGTCTGCACCGCGGCGGGCACGTAGTGCTCCAGGGTGCTCGTGTAGAAGCCGTGGCGCAGGGACGTGTACGCGACATCCTGGGCGGCGAGGTGCCGCTCCGTCGACGCGTGCTGCCGCCCCAGGTCGAACAACGAGTCAGGCGAGGCCGCCTGATGGCTGGTGTAGTGCACGCGCGACGCGCCCGCTCGCACGGCGGCGTCGATCGCGGCCACGTTGGCACCGGCCGCCTGCGGGCCCCTGATCGACGCCGAGACGACGAGCACCTGGTCCGCACCCGCGAAGGCGTGATCCAAAGTGGACGGATCGGTGAAGTCGCCGGCACGCACGCGAACACCGCGAGCGGCCAGTGCCGCCGCCTTGCCCGGGTCGCGCACGCTGGCGCCGACGGTGTCGGCGGGAACGTGGTCGAGCAGCTTCTCGACGATCTTGGCGCCGAGCCTGCCGGTGGCCCCGGTAACGATGATCATGGCTTCCTCCTGCGTGAACCAGTGATTCGTTTTGACGATATCACTGATTCGGATCGATGGTATCAACTTCCTGATACCATCGATCCATGTCGGAGTCGACCACCGCTGACACCCGCTCCGGGATCGTCGCCGCCGCCGCACACCTGCTCCGCACGAGCGGCGCCAAAGCGGTCACCACCCGCGCGGTCGCCCAGGAGGCGGGAGTGCCGCCGCCGACGATCTTCCGGCTGTTCGGCGACAAGGACGGCCTGCTGGAAGCGGTCGCCGAGCACGTGCTGGCGGACTACGTCGCCACGAAGGCGACCAAGGCCGCCGGCGAGAACGGCGACCCGGTCGAGGACCTGCGAGCCGCCTGGCACGCCCACATCGCGTTCAACCTCGCCAACCCCGACGTGTTCCTGCTCCTCGTCGCGCCAGGGCGGCTGCGGAACTCCCCGGCCACCACCGACGGCGCCGAGGTGCTGCGGGCACGGGTCGCACGGGTGGCGGCCGCGAGGTTGCTGAAGGTCTCGCAGGCACGTGCGGTCGACATGTTCCACGCCGCCGGCACCGGCGCCACCCTCGCGCTGCTGGCGCAGCCAGAGGACCGTCGCGATCCGGACCTCGCCACCGCGATGCTGGACGCGGTTCTCGGCGAGATCCTCACCTCCGCGTCCGTGCGACCCGACTCCGAACCCATCGCTCTCGCAGTGGCGCTGAAGGCGGCACTGCCTGAGTTTCCGGCGCTCAGCGAGGCCGAGCGAACCCTACTGGCGGAGTGGCTCACCCGTGCCGTAGCCGAACTCCAGGACCGTCCACAACGGTGACCGACGCGTTCCGGCGCAGCGCGATCGCCGCCACCGCAACGAGAAGCTGCACCACGAGGACCACCGCCTGCGTCATCGGCGAGAATGCGTTCAGCACGGCCGCCGTCGCGTTGACTCCGAAGTGGACGGCGACGGCCGCGGGAACCCCGCCGAGCTCGTAGGCGCAGCCGGTCAGCATCGCCATCGGGAACACGCTGAGCGTGAACAGCAACCCGCTCCAGCTCACCAGCCCGAAGCCCGCCTGCACGGTTCCGGTCATGAAGAACAGCGGCAGATGCCAGAACGCCCACGCCACACCGAGAACCAGCGCGGCGCCGAAGCGCCCCATGCTCGCCAGCAGGCGCGGATAGGCGGTGCCGCGCCACCCCGGCTCTTCGGCGAGCGGGCCGCCGACGAGCATGCCGACGAAGAACGGCACCGCACCACCGGCGGTCGCGATCAGCGCCCGTCCCGCGTCCAGGCTCAGCACCGGACCGCCGAGTGCCTGCGCGAGCACCGCGCCTCCGGCCACCGTCGCGACCGCCGGCACCAGCAGGGGTAACGCCCACAACAGCCGGACGTTCAGCCGGAACCTGACGGTGTGGACGGGAACCGGCTCGCCGAGCCGGCGCCGGCGAATCCTGACCGCCATCGCGCCGAAGACCGGCCCGAAACCGCCGAGCAGGAACGGGATGACGGCCGGAAACGTCGTCGGCGGTTCGCCGAGCACGATGACGACGAGCCAGCACCCCCACGTCGTGGTGAAGGTGACCGCGAAGAACGTGGCGAGGCCACTCCCCTTGCCGGCCCGCGCGTCGTCGTTCATCTCTACTCCTCAGGTGCGATTGCTATCAGTTTCGCGAACATTATCAGAACTGATAGCAATGTCGAGCCCTCAGCGCCCGAGATGAGCCAGCAGCAGGTTGGGGTCCTTTCCGGTGAGGTAGGCGGCGCTCGGCACGTAGACGGTCCGGCCGCGCACCGCGATCGACGTCGGGCCCTGGAGCCCGTCGGCGGCAGTCAGGACCACCTCGTGCGTGCCGTCGGCCCTGACGAGCGCGACCTCGTTCACCGTGTCCAGCGCGGCGATGATCTCGCCGCCCCTGCCGGTGAACGCGAAGTCGTCGACGCCGGTCAGACCGGCGGCGGCGACCCGCACGGGACCAGCACTTCCGTTGGCGCGCAACGGGATGCGCAGGATCGTCCCCTGGTCCAGGTTGGTCACCCACACCGATCCGTCGTGCAGCTTGAGGCCGTTCGCGCCGAGGAAGCCGGTCGGCTTGAGCTCCTCGCCGGACGCCCAGACGGTCGCGCCACCGGTCGTCGGCACCTTCCAGACGGCGCCGGTGGAGTCTGCGACGTAGAGGGTGCGGGTGTGCTGGTCCAGCGCGAGGCCGTTGGGCAGGCTGCCGGCGGGCAACGGTGCGATTCGGCGCGGAGTCCCACCTGGCCGCAGGCTCCACACACCGGTGAGATCCGCGGTACCGGTGGCGTACAGGAAGTACAGGGTGCCGTCGGGCGCCCGGTCGATGCCGACCGTCAGCGGGAAGCCCAGAGCAGGAGTGCCGGCTCCACCGTCCGCGGGTGCGGGCAGCGTGGCCAGGATCCGGATCCTGCCACCGGGCGAGATCTCGGCGATCTGCCGGGCCTTGGCGAAGGTCACGTACGCGGTTCCGTTGGGAGACAACACAATGCTTTCCGGCGTCTGCCCCTTGGCCAGGTCGAAGTGCTGGACGATGTGCGGGGCGCACAACGCGGCGGCCTGCGCCGGCGTGGCAGCGAACGTGGTCGCGGCCAGAATCGCGGCGACGAACGCCTTGCGGACGTGCTTCGCGGACATGGTTTCCTCACTGTTTTCGGGCATGCGGCAGCGCCGCACCCTTCTGATGTGATTGCTGTGCGGGCGTTCTACGCCCGGATCAGGTGAGCGAGCAGGGACAGCGCGGCGTCCGACGGCGAGCCCGGCGGAGCGGTCGCGACCACGACGCTCGGACCCGGTCCGTTGCTCAGGGTCTGCTGGGTGACGACCAGCGGACCGACGAGTGGATGCCGCATCTCGTACACGGCCGTGGCGCAGGCCTTCACGCGGTGGTCGGCCCACATCGAGGCGAAGTCCGTGCTCTTCGCGCTCAGCTGTCCCACCAGTTCGTGCAACGCGGCGTCGTCGGGATGCTGCCCCGCCATCAGGCGCAGGTTCCCCACAACTGCCTTGGCCTTGCTGTGCCAGTCCGCGTACAGCTCACGGGTGTGCGCGTCGAGGAACACGAGCTGGGCCATGTTCGGGCGTTCCGCCACCCGGTCCACCGCGGTGAAGTCCAGGTGTCCCGCGAACAACGCGTGTCCCAGCCTGTTCCAGGCCAGTACCTCGCTGCGGCGGCCGAGCACGATCGCGGGAACGGCCACCAGTGCGTGCAGCAACTGGACAGTCGCCTCCGGCACGCGTTCGGGAGCGGGCCTGCGTGCTCGGCGAGCCTGCTTCGCCGGTTTCGCCAACGTGTGCAGGTGCTGGCGTTCCGCGTCGTCCAGCTGCAGAGCGGTGGCGAGCGCGTCCAGCACCTCGGGTGAGGCGCTGAGGGAGTGTCCCTGTTCGAGCCTCGTGTAGTAGGACACGCTCACGCCGGCCAGCTGCGCCAGTTCTTCCCGTCGCAGACCTTGCACGCGTCGCCGTTCGCCGTAGGTCGGGACGCCGACGTCCTCCGGGCGAAGCTGCGAGCGCCGCGTCTGGAGGAAGTCCCCGAACTGTGCGGTTCCGCTCATGGATTCGAGTATGGGCCGGGGCGGCGCGCGTTACCTCTCCCAGCCAGGGATACGCAGAGCCGGGAGTGGTCCGCCCGCCGGACACCCGCTGAAGTGAGTTCCATGAGCACTGTCACCGAGCTGGACCCGTCCGATTTCACCTTCACGCGCCGCACGTGGATCGATGCCGATCCCGTCGACGTCTACGGCCTCGTCAGCGATGTGTCCTCGATCAGCCGCTGGAGTCCCAACGCGAGCGACGTGGCGTTCGACGAGGGTTCCGGGCCCGAGGCCGGCGCGTGGTTCAGCGGCCGCAACCGCAGGGACGGCAAGGAGTGGACCACCCGATCGCAGGTGGTGAAAGCCGAAGCTGGAACCGTTTTCGCCTTTGTGGTCGACGGAATCGTCGAGTGGAGCTGGACGTTCCAGGCCCACGACCGAGGAACCGTGGCGGAGCAGTCGTGGCGGTTGCTGCGCATGGATCCGGTGCTCGGCAGCACTCGCGCGGACGTGGAAGCGCTGCGCGACTACATGGCGGCCAGCGCGGAGACCACGCTCACCGCGCTCGCCGAGTGGGTCACGAAGAACTCTTCGGCTCGTCGGGCACCACGACGAGACTGACGACCCGTCGCCGACGTCCGCCGTCCCGCTCCCCGCCCGTCCGCGACAGGACCGCGTGCTGGATCTCCTCGAGCATCGCGGCGAACTCCTCGTCGGTCAGCCACACCGCGGCCTGCTGGTAGACCACGCCGTCCGCGTGCGGATCCGCGTCGGAATGGGCGAGATAGCGGTCGAAGTCGCCCATCAGCGAGGCGGCGAACGTCGAGTACGCCCGCAGGTGGTCTTCCTTGGTCATCGCGGCGCGTGCGTCCTGGTCGACCGTGGCCGCCTCCTTGCGCACCCGGTAGCTGCGCTCGACCGTGCCGCGCACACGGCGTTCGTCCGCCACTTCGAGCACACCGCTCTCCGCGAGGACGGCGATGTGCCGGTACATGGTCGCGGGGGCGATGTCGGGCAGGCGTTCCCTCAACTGGGCCGTGGTCAGCGGATCGGTCTCGAACAACGCCTGCAGGATGCGCATCCGCACGGGATGCAGGAGGAGGTCCGCGGTCGCCATGAACCCATCTTCTCACGTACGGTAATGTTATCAGAGTCGAGAATATTCGTGGCGCCGAGAGACGTGCGGAGCTGGGACTGTGCAGAACTTCGACCTGACGATCATCGCGAGCGACGGCACACCGTTGGCAGGCACCCTGTCCGTTCCTGACGGCGCCGGACCACACCCGGCCGTCCTGCTGCTCTACGGGTCCGGACGGCTGGACCGCGACGGCAACGCCGGGCGGCTCAAGCAGAACCTCGGTCCGGTGCTGGCCGAATCGCTGGCCCGGCAGGGCATCGCGTCCCTGCGCTACGACCGGCGCGGTGTCGGGGCCTCCCCCGGCGACTGGCTGGCGACCGGATTCGCCGACAACCGGGAGGACGCCGCCGCGGCACTCGACGCGCTCGCGGCGCGGCCGGACATCCGGCGCGACGGCATCGGCGTCGTCGGCCACAGCGAAGGCGCGCTGCACGCCATGGCGCTCGGCTCCCGCCCCGGTGTCGCCGCCGTGGTGCTGCTGGCGGGATTCGCCCGCTCCGGCGAGGACGCCCTGCGCTGGCAGGCCGACGCCGTCGCCCGCGGTCTTCCCGCACCGTTGCGGCCTCTGGCCCGGCTGGCCGTCCGGCGGGTGATCCGGCTCAAGTCGCCCGGCCCGGACGTCGTCCGCGTCGCCGGAAAGCCGGTGAACGCCCGGTGGACGCGGGAGATGCTGGGCCACGACACGAGGTCCGACCTCGCGCGCATCCGCGTTCCGGTGCTGGCCGTGACCGGCGAGAAGGACATCCAGGTCGATCCCGATGACCTGCAACGGATCCACGCCCTTGCCCAGGGCGCGACGGAGGTGCGGCGGGTTCCCGGCCTGACCCATCTGCTCCGCCGCGACCCCGGCCGTCCGTCGATCCTCTTCTACCCCAGGCAGTTGCGCCGGCCGGTGGACGACGAACTCGTCAGGACCACGACATCCTGGCTCGTCCGCACCCTCACGCCCGAAGGAACAGAACAAGGATGACGATTCACGACCAGTTCCGCGCCGAGGCGCTCGGGCACGGGTTCTCCGAGTCCGAAGTGGAGCGTTGGACCCCACTCGTCCGGCCGTGCGGCGTGCACCGCGAAGACGGGCAGCGCGCAGGCCACTTCGGCGGGCCGATCATGGTTCCCGCCGAGGTCGACGACCGCTGGTTCCCCCTGGTCGCCACGATCGACTGCGCTGCCGTGCCACCGGAAGTGACTGACCTCGCGTTGCCGTCCGACGGGCAGTTGTTGTTCTTCGGGTATCCGGAGGAGGACGGCATGGGGGACGTCGTGTACGTGCCGTCAGGCGCGGCGGTGCAGGAGCGAGCGTTGCATCCCGACGCCGGGTACGACGAGGACTTCCCCGAGATCGTCCAGGAACTCCAACGAGGTGACATCCACCTCGTGCCCCGCCTCTCCCTGCCGTTCGTCGACGAGACGGAGGCCGTGGCCGAGGCTCTCGCGCAGCAGTGGGGCGACCCCGCGGCGCGGTTCCTGCTGGGCGGGTACGGCACCGAGTTCGACAGCCGCACGCCGGCCGAGTGGGCCGCCGAGGTGGCCGCCAGGCAGGCGAAGGAAGGACCGCGGTCCGACCGGGCGACCGACAGCGACCACTGGGCGCTGCTGGCCGAGCTCAACGTCTACCGCTCGGGCGGTGGCGCGACCATGTTCTGGGCGATCCACCGCGACGACCTGGCCGCGTGCCGCTTCGACCAGGCCCAGTTCGTCGTGGACTGGAACCCCTGATCCCTGGCGTGTCCTGCAAGTCTCGTCCGCGACAGTCGCGGCCGAGGGCCCCGGAGACAGCACCGCCGAACGCCCGGGCGGCGCCGCCTCCGGGGTACTCGCCGGTGACTCTCATCGAACGGACCTACAGGACACGGCCTACGCCGGCAGTCCCCGCGCGGCGATCGTCAACGCCTCGGCGATCGCCGCCGCCAGGGACGCCGGCGTCTCGGCGCTGAACGCGTGGTGCTCCACGGCCACCCGCAACGCCCCGTTGAGCATCGCCGCCTGGATCGCGGTGGCCAGATCGGGCTCGGCCAGCCCCGCGCGGTGGGCGAGCGCCTCGGCGAAGGCCGGTTCCGCCTCCCGGTGCGCCTCCAGCCAGACGGCGCGCAGGCCGGGATCGGTCCGGGTCAGCTTGACCAGGTTCAGCATCTCGGCCGCGGCCTCCGGGGTCTCGGCGTGGCCGGACGCGACGATGCCGACCAGGTCCACCAAGCCCTGATCGCCGCGCCCCGACCGCAGCCTCGCCGCCGTCTGCTCGATCCCGCTGACCAGCAGCGGCATGACGCAGCTCTCCTTGCTCGGGAAGTAGCGCCACAGCGTGCGCGCGGAGATGCCCGCCAGCGCCGCGATCTCCTCGACGGACGTGTCCGCGACCCCCTTGGCCAGGAAGAGGTGAACGGCCGCGCGCGCGACCTCCAGCCTGGTCTCGGCCTTGCGCCGCTCGGTCAGCGGCGGGCGTCCGGTCCGCTCCGCCGCGCGGGTCTGCTGATGGCCGGTCATGCCACCTCCGTCCTGTGTGCTCCACATCCTACTTTTTGTCTTTGAGTGACATAGTGGCGCAATGTGCCAATAAGTCGGTACGGTGATGGCATGACCACAAACAGTGACCTGAACGACAGCAGCGTCGTCGTGACCGGCGCCGGATCGGGCATCGGACGGGCCGCGGCCCGTCAGTTCGCCCGGCTGGGCGCGAAAGTGGTGGTGGCCGACGTCAACGGCGACGCCGCCAAGACCGTGGCCGAGGAGATCACGGCGGACGGCGGCACCGCGGTGGCCGTGGCGGGCGATCTGACCGAGGCCGCCGTGGTGGACGAGGTCGTCGGGACGGCGGTGAGCGCGTTCGGCGGCCTGGACGTGCTGGTGTGCAACGCCGGGATCATGGACTCGATGACGGCGGCGGCCGACGTCTCCGACGAGGAGTGGGATCGCCTCATCGCCGTCAACCTGACCGCGCCGTTCCGGCTGACCCGCGCCGCGTTGCCGCACCTGCTCGCCAAGGGCAAGGGCGCCATCGTGTACACCGCGTCGGAGGCGGCCCTGCGTGGCAGCGCCGCCGGACTCGCCTACACGTCAGCGAAGACGGGGCTCGTCGGGCTCATGCGCTCGGTCGCGGTCATGTACCGGGAGTCGGGTGTCCGGGCCAACGCGATCGCTCCCGGCGGCACGGCGACGGGCATCTCCATCTCCCCCGATCCCGCCGGGCACGGACCGCGGGTCGTCGGCCGGTACATGCCCAACGTCGGCCGCATCGCGGAGGCCGAGGAGCAGGCAGCCGCGATCGTCTTCCTCGCCTCCGCCGCCGCCTCCAACATCACCGGCGTCGTCCTCCCGGTCGACAACGGCTGGTCCGCGGTCTGACGACCCCCTCCTTTTCAGCGAAAGGCTTTTTCTGTGCTGTCCGTTTCCGACGCCGTTCCGGAAGACATCGGCTTCGACCCCCAGGAACTGCGCGCCAAGTACCGGGCCGAGCGGGAGCGCCGCATCCGTCCCGACGGCGCCGCCCAGTACCGCGACGCCTCCGGCGAGTTCGGCTACTACGCCGAGGACCCGCACGTAGATCCGCAGTTCACCCGCGAACCGTTGCAGGACAAGGTCGAGGTCATCGTCATCGGCGGTGGGCTCGGCGGCCTGCTCGCCGGGGCACGACTCCGGCAGGCGGGTGCCGGCTCCGTCCGGGTGATCGAGAAGGGCGGGGACTTCGGCGGTACCTGGTACTGGAACCGCTACCCGGGCATCCACTGCGACATCGAGTCCTACATCTACCTGCCGTTGCTGGACGAGCTCGGCTACGTCCCGGAGTGGAAGTACTCGCCCGGCGAGGAGATCCGCCTGCACGCGCGTGCCATCGGCGAGCACTTCGACCTCTACCGCGACGCGTGTTTCCAGACCGCCGTCACGGAACTGCGGTGGGACGAGGAGGCGGCCGAGTGGATCGTGTCCACCGACCGCGGCGACCGGATGCGGGCGCGGTACGTGGTGATGTCCAACGGGACCCTGGACCGGCCCAAGCTGCCCGGCATCCCCGGCATGGAGACCTTCGAGGGCCACACCTTCCACACCAGCCGCTGGGACTACGGCTACACCGGCGGTGACGCGAACGGGAACCTCACCGAACTGGCCGGCAAGCGCGTCGCCCTGATCGGCACCGGCGCGACGGCGATCCAGGTCGTGCCCCACCTCGGCCGTGACGCCGGGCAGCTGTACGTCTTCCAGCGCACGCCGTCCACTGTGGACTACCGAGGCAACCGGCCGACCGAGGACGGCTGGGCCGCGTCGCTGGCACCGGGCTGGCAGCGGAACCGGATGGAGAACTTCCTCGGCATCCTGAGCGGCGGCGAGGTCGACGAGGACCACGTGGGAGACGCGTGGACGTCCAGCGCCCAGCTGTTGCGGAAGATGACCCAGGGCCAGGCGCACGAGTCGCTGACACCGGAGGAACGCGAGCGCGTCGAGGAGATCCTCGACTTCCGGAAGATGAACGAGGTCCGTGCCCGCGTCGACAGCATCGTGCAGGACCGGGAGACGGCCGAACTGCTCAAGCCCTGGTACCGCTACGCGTGCAAGCGGCCGACGTTCAGCGACGAGTACCTCCAGACCTTCAACCGCCCCAACGTCACCCTGGTCGACACCGCCGACCACGGCGGCGTCGAACGCGTCACGAAGAACGCGATCGTCGTCGGCGACCGCGAGTACGAGGTCGACTGCGTCATCTTCGCCACCGGCTTCCAGGTCGGCATGTCGGACATGGTCACCGGACGGCTGCCGGTGTACGGACGCGACGGCGTCCACCTGTTGCAGCACTGGAGCCGCGGCCCGCGGACGTTGCACGGCTTCTACAGCGACGGTTTCCCCAACCTGTTCACCATGGGCGCGCTGCAGAACGCCGCCTCGGTGAACTTCACGCACGTCCTGGACGAGCAGGCGAGCCACATCGCGGCCGTCGTCGCGGAGGCCGGCAAACGTGGCGCGCGGTGGGTCGAGCCGAGCGCCGAGGCCGTGGACGCCTGGGTGTCGGCCCTCGGCCAGAACGCGGAGGAGCTCTACCGGTTCCACCTCGAATGCACGCCCGGTTACTACAACAACGAGGGGAAACCCCAGCCGCGGCACGGTTACGGCGCGGGCGCCACCGCGTTCCACGCCCTGCTCGGGGACTGGCGGTCGGGCGGCGGCATCGACGACGTCATGGTGATGGGCGGATGAGCCCTTTCCGCGGTACCAACGGCATCGCGTTCGGCCCGGACGGCCGGCTCCACGTCGCCGAGTACCTCAGCGGACGCATCAGCGCCGTCGACCTCGCCACCGGCGAGATCGAGGTGATCGTGCCGATCGACAGCGTCGTCCAGTCACCCGACGACCTGGCGTTCGGCGCGGACGGCTCGATGTACGTAGCCGACCTCGTGCCCGGCCGGGTGTGGCGCCGCGCCCCGCTCGGCGAGTACACGCTGGTCAGCGACGAGGTGAAGGCGCCGAACGGCATCACGTGCGTGGGCGACCGGCTGTTCGTCAACGAGATGCGGCCCGGCGGCCGGCTGTTCGAACTGTTCCCGGACGGTGGCGAGCCCGTCGTGCTCGCCACCGATCTGGCCATCGGCAACGCGATGCAGGCCGGCCCCGACGGCCACCTGTACTACCCGCACATGCTCACCGGCGAGGTCCACCGGATCTCACCCGACGGCGGAACGCCCGAGCTCGTCGCCGACGGGCTGCACTCACCGGTCGCGGTGCGCTTCGACCGCGAAGGCGCTCTGCTGATCCTGACCACCGGCGCCGAGGGCGAGATCACGCGCATCTCCCCCACCGGGCGACGGCACGTCCTCACCACCGGGGTGTTCGGACTCGACAACGCCGCGGTCGACGACGACAACCGCCTGTACGTCTCCAGCTTCGCCAGCGGCGGCATCGCCGAGGTCTACCCGGACGGCCGGATCCGGCAGATCGTGCCGCAGGGCCTGGTCGGGCCTTACGGCGTCGCGGTCGACTCCGGCGGCGTCGTCCACGCGGCGGACCACTACCGCGTGGCGGGCGACCAGACGGTCGCCTTCACGCACGGCGTGGCCGCCGACCAGGACCGGCTGCACACGACCTCGCAGTACGGCGAGGTGCGCACGGACGGGAAGGTGCGCACCAAGGGTCTGCGCTGTCCGCTCGGCATCGCGGTGCGCGACGACGTGCTCGTGATCGCGGAGACAGGTGCCGGGCGGATCATCGCGATCGACGCCGACGACACGGTCACGGTGGTGGCGGACGGGTTCCACGAGCCGGTGGACGTGGCGTTCGACGCCGAGCAACGGTGCTACGTCAGCGACGAGCAGGGCGTCCACCGCGTCGAGGACGGGCGGCCGGTGCCGATCGCGGAAGGTCTGGTGGCACCTCAGGGTCTGGCCGTCCGGGACGACGAGCTGTTCGTCGTGGAGGCGGGCCGGCATCGGCTGCTGGCCGTCGACCTGACCACCGGCGCGATCCGGACCGAGGCCGAGAACCTCGCCCTCGGTCCACTGGAGACGGTTCCACGCGCGCTGGTCGTGCACGGGATGCCGGGGTGCCCGCGTGGTTTCGCCGGGCTGGCCGTCGCACCGGACGGCACGCTGCACGTGTCCGGGGACGGCGCGGTGCTCCGCATACCGTAGTCCGGACAAGGACTCGCGAGTCACGCCGGCGCGTGGTCAGCCACTCGCGGACCGAGTCACGCCCGTCTCCCTGACCCCACGGGCCAGGGAGACGGCGAGCGGCGCCCTGACGTCAGCCGAGGAGCCGCACGAGGTGCACGGTCCGGTCGCGAGGCCACGACTGGCGCGCTCCGCCGTGGAAGTCCACCTCGACGTCCTCGCCGATCGCCACGGCCGCCACCCGGCCGACCGGCCCGATCGAGCCGAACAGCCGGACGTTGTCGCCGGGCGCCAGTTCGTCCGCCGGCGTGGTCCCGATGTTGCGCGCCGGGGACGCGGGCTTGAGCCGCGTGGTGAACAGCCACCACGCCCCGCCGCACACCACGGGTGTCGTGAGCACCAGGACTCCGGCGGCGACGGGATGTGTGCCCACCAGCGCGGCCGCGACGACCACGGCTCCCAGCAGGCCCACCACCGCGGCGAGAAGCGCCGAACTCACGGGGTGATCGCCGACCTGGAGCCAGCCCGTCGTGCGCACCCAGCCACCGGGCGTCAGGCCGCGCGGTGTCCGGCCGTCCTTGAGGTTGGGCCCTGCCTCGGTGGTGAGGGCCGGCTTGCTGAACAGGTCGACGTCGTCCTCAGTCTGCACGGCGCCACCTCAGCTGGTTCTTCCCGTTGCGGGAACAGACGATCTCGTTGCCGTCCCCGCTCGGCCTGCGCGCACCCTCGATGAGACACACCTTGCCCAGCCTGGAGTCGTCCCATTCCTCGTCCGGCGACGACGAGGTGGGCCTGGGCGGCGGCGGAGGAGGTGGCGGAGGGGCTGAATGCTCCGTCGTGGTCGTGACCGTTGTCGTCGTGGTCGGACTCGGCACGGAGGACGATGACGGCGGCGTGCTCGAGGCGGTCGCCGCGACCGGGGTGAGAGCGCAGCCGGCCGCCCACAGACCGAGTTGTCCCAGCCGCGCGGCGGACTCGTCGGGCGCCAGTTCGCCGCGGGTCGTCAGGTCGGCCGGCACCACGCCGTCGCCCACGACGGTCCGCGCGTAGTCGGCCCCGTCCGGCAGTTCCACGTCGACCAGGATCCGATCGCTCCCGGACTCGTCGTCCCTCCTCACCACGAGACGCACGTCCTTGCCGCGCAACAGGTCCTGCGCGGTGGCACGGGACTCCGCCACCCAGCAGTCCGTCACCGGCCGCAACCCGGCGACGCGCGCGCGGACGAGGCGCCCGGTGATGGGCTCCGCGCCCTCGAAGAGATCCACCTCGGACACCGTCTGGACGGTCACCTGAAGGGTGTCGCCCCGGAACCCGCCGGCTTCGAGCCCGCCATTCCCGCGTTCTCGTGAAAGATCATCGCCGTTGAACGCGACCGCGCCGGTGGCGGCCAGTGCGGTCACGACACCGAAACATCCGATCGCGAGCCTCGCGGGCTGGCTGGTGCGCCACCAGAAGCGGCGAACGATCCCCGCGGCCGCCCCGTGAGCGGCGGATTCAGCTGTGCTGGGCAATGGCGGTCCCCGGCTTGATGAAGGTCGGACAATCCATGACACAAATGGTTGTTCTGTCTTTGACTGAATACGTGTCAACGACGAGATCGTTCATTCACAGATTGGCATTACCGTTCACAGAGCACCGGGGCTGTGATTGATGACGCACGCTGTGTCACCTTTTCTTCGGCCAGGGAATCAGCATCATGACGCCGGCACTGGCGCACAGCAGCCCGATCGTCGTCCACAGCTGCTGCCCCGTCATGAAGCTGCCCTTCAGGTAACCCAGCCCCTGGGCGGTCCACACCCCGCCGACCAGCAGCAACACGATTCCAAGCCCGACCAGCAGTTTTCTGCTCATGGACGGGAGGCTACCGGCGAGTCTGGGCCTGCTGAAGGTTCGATGGCGGTCGTACTATGAACGTCATCGAAGTCGTGAGGAGAGTTCACCGTGGCACGTCCCCGCACCACTCCGCGGACCGTGGAGCACCCTGAGCTGTCCGAGGTCACGTTGCAGCAGGCCCTGGAGGCGCTGGCGGACCCGGTCCGGCGCATGGTCGTGTGCCAGCTGGCGCGGGCGGGCGGCGAGAAGGGCTGCGGCACGTTCGAGACGCCGGTGTCGGACTCGACCCTCACCCACCACTTCACCGTCCTGCGCGAGGCGGGCGTGATCCGGCAGCACTACCGGGGCACGACCAAGCTGAACTCGTTGCGCACGGCCGAGATGGAGGCCCGGTTCCCCGGCCTGCTGCCGGCCGTGGTGACCGCGGCGGAGGCCGAGGCGTAACTTCGATCGCCGTCAAAGTTTGACGGCCATCAAACTTTGGGGCAGGGTGGCAGTACTGCTTCCCGACCTCCGAGGACGGCTCCACCATGGCGAGGCTCGTGCGGTTCGACCGGCTCGGCGGCCCCGAGGTGCTGACGCTCCGCGACGTCGCCGTGGGCGATCCCGGCGCGGGTGAGGTGCGGATCCGCGTGGACGCGATCGGCCTGAACCGGGCCGAGATCATGTTCCGCGAGGGCGTCTACTACGAACAGCCGGTCTTCCCCGCCACGCTCGGCTACGAGGCCGCGGGCGTGGTCGAGGCGGTCGGCGAAGGCGTGTCACACGTCGCCGAGGGCGACCCGATCGCCGTGGTGCCGGCGTTCTCACTGACCAGGTACGGCACCTACGGCGACCACGTGATCGTGCCCGCCTCCGCCGTCTTCCCCCGCCCGGCCAACGTCGGCGCGATCCAGGCCGCGGCCGTGTGGATGGCCTACATCACCGCGTACGGACCACTTTTCGAGTCCGGCGAGGTACGTCCCGGCGACCACGTGCTGATCAGCGCCGCCGCGAGCAGCGTCGGCCAGGCCGCCGTCCAGATCGCCCGCCACATCGGCGCGGTCCCGATCGCCACCACCCGCGACGCCTCGAAGAGGCAGCGGCTCCTGGACGCGGGCGCGGCCGACGTCGTCGTCACCGCCGAGGAGGACCTGCCCGCCCGCGTCAAGGAGATCACCGGCGGCGAGGGCGTCCGCCTGGCGTTCGACCCGATCGCGGGCCCCGGCGTCGAGACCATCGCTCAGGCCATCGCTCCCGGCGGCCACCTGGTGGTCTACGGCGCGCTCGACCCACGTCCCACTCCCCTGCCCAACGCGAGCAGCTACCCGCAGCTGACCAGCCGCACGTACTCGATGCACTCGATCAGCAGGAACCCCGAACGCCTGCGCCGCGCCGTCGCGTTCATCAACGCGGGACTCGCCACCGGCTCGTTCAAGCCTGCCGTCGACCGCACGTTCGATCTTGCCGAGATCGCCGACGCCCACCGCTACCTGGAGGCGAGCAGCCACATCGGCAAGATCGTCGTCACCGTGAACCACTAGCCCTCACACCAGCCAGGCGGGCTCTCCGGTCACCGCCTCCGCGATCGCGGACAGCGGAATGACCGTCCACTCCGGACGGAAGCGGTGCTCGTGCCGCACCTCCAGCACCGCCCGGTCCAGCTCGACGGCCGTCAGCAGCACGCCGCCGGGCCGCAGGTCCGGCGACAGCTCCGCGTACCCGTCGCAGAACGCCGTCCGGTTGCGCTCCAGCCACCGCGCGGCGCTGGGCAGCAGGGTGGCGACGTCCTCCGCGCCGACCAGCAGCTGTGCCGCCGCGTAGTGCAGCGACCTCAGGACGGTGGCCACGTCGTGCTCGGCGGGGCGTGGCCGGGCGCGTTCCGCCGCGCTGCCGTTCGGATCTCCCTCGAAGTCGACGAGCACCCACGTGCGCGGCGACCGCAGCACCTGCCCCAGGTGCAGGTCGCCGTGCACCCGTTGCAGCCGAACGGGTTCGGTGGTCGTCAGCACCGCGTCGAACCGGGCGCGCAGGCCCGTCTCGAACGGCGCCAGCGCGGGGACCTCGGTCAGCGCGGCGTCCAGGCGGCGGTGCAGGGCCGCGACGAACTCGGCCTCGTCGTCCAGTCCGGCGACCTGCTCGCCCAGCGTCTCGCGCAGGTCGGCGTGCACGCGCGCGACGGCCCGGCCCAGCCGGTGCGCCTCGGCGGCGAAGTCGCCGCCCGCGTCCTGCGGGTCCGCGCCGGGGCCGGCCAGGAAGTCCCGGACGCTGGCGGTGGCCATCGGCCAGCCGAGGGCGCCGAGCGGCACGAACTCGTGCAGTACCGCGAAGGTCGTGCGCACTCCGTCCAGTTCGGACTCCAGCGCGCCCAGCGGCGGCGCGATGTGCGGGTCGTCGATCCCGTGCAGTGCGTTGTGCAGCACCAGTTCCGGGTTGTCACCCGGCACCAGCTCGCGGAAGAACTTCAGCACGTGCCGCCGGCCGTAGACGATCGAGAAGTTGCGCTGCGGTCCCGGGAACGGCCGCCCCACCGGCGCGGCGGTGTACCTGGGCGGGAGCGCGCCGCGAAACCGCAGCTCCGCCACGTCCGAGGGCTTCTCGAAGTGGTCGAGCAGCACGGCCGTCAGCTCCGGGTCGTACACCGCCTCGTACCCCTGGCGCCCGCCCGCGCTGCCGATCCGGGCGTGCACCAGACGCTCGGGCAGCTCGTCCCGCACGCCCAGCAGCAGCTGGTACCGACGCCCGGCGCACGCCAGCACGACGTGGACCAGCGACGGATCGCCGTCGCGCAGGACGGTCACTCGTTCGCACACCACCGGCCCGCGGGCGCGGAACCAGGGCTGCGCGTGCAGCCAGCGGTCCAGCTGCTCGGGCGCCGGGACGACCTCGACGGCCTCGCTCGTCGTCACTTCTTGTCGCCGCCTTCCACGTCGGAGCTCAGCTGGAACCAGTAGAAACCGTGACCGGGCAGGGTCAGCTGGTACGGCAGCTCACCGACCGCGGGGAACCGCACCCCGCCGGTGAGCTCCAGCGGCACGGCGCCGGCGTGCTCGGACAGGTCGAGCTCGACGGGCTGCGGGAAGCGCGAGAGGTTGTTCACGCACAGCACCACGTCGGCGCCGAGCGTGCGGCGGTAGGCGAGCACCGTGGGGTTGGACGCCCCGAGCTCGGTGAAGTCCCCGTGACCGAACGCGCGGTGCTGCTTGCGCACCTCGATCATCCGGCGGGTCCAGTTCAGCAGCGACGACTGGTTGCGGGTCTGCGCCTCGACGTTGAGGCCCTGGTAGCCGTAGACCGGGTCCATGATCACCGGCAGGTAGATCCGGCCGGGGTCGCACGACGAGAAGCCCGCGTTGCGGTCCGGGGTCCACTGCATCGGCGTGCGGACGGCGTCGCGGTCCTGCAGCCAGATGTTGTCGCCCATGCCGATCTCGTCGCCGTAGTACAGAACGGGCGAACCGGGCAGAGACAGCAGCAGTGCGGTGAACAGCTCGTGCTGGTTGCGGTCGTTCTCCAGCAGCGGCGCGAGGCGGCGGCGGATGCCGATGTTCGCCTTCATCCGCGGGTCTTTGGCGTACTCGGTGTACATGTAGTCACGTTCGTCGTCCGTGACCATTTCCAGCGTCAGTTCGTCGTGGTTGCGCAGGAAGATGCCCCACTGCGCGTTCTCCGGGATCGCCGGCGTCTGCGCCAGGATCTCCGAGATCGGGAACCGCGACTCCCGCCGCACCGCCATGAAGATCCGCGGCATCAACGGGAAGTGGAACGCCATGTGGCACTCGTCGCCACCCACGGCCTGATCACCGAAGTACTCCACGACGTCCGACGGCCACTGGTTCGCCTCGGCCAGCAGGACGCGGCCGGGGAACTCGTCGTCGACGACCTTGCGGCACTTGTTCAGGAAGTCGTGGGTGTGGGGCAGGTTCTCGCAGTTGGTGCCCTCTTGCTCGAAGAGGTAGGGCACGGCGTCCAGACGGAACCCGTCGATGCCGAGGTCGAGCCAGAAGCGCAGGGTGTCGAGCATCGCCTCCTGCACGTCCGGGTTCTCGTAGTTGAGGTCCGGCTGGTGGCTGAAGAAGCGGTGCCAGAAGAACTGCCCGCGCACCGGGTCGTAGGTCCAGTTCGACGACTCCGTGTCGACGAAGATGATCCGCGCGTCGCTGTAGCGCGAGTCGTCGTCGCTCCACACGTAGTAGTCGCCGTACGGGCCCGTCGGGTCCTGCCGCGACTGCTGGAACCACGGGTGTGCGTCGCTGGTGTGGTTGAGCACCAGGTCCGTGATCACCCGGATCCCGCGCCGGTGCGCCTCCTCCAGCAGGTACACGAAGTCCTCGACAGTGCCGAACTCCGGCAGCACCGCACGGAAGTCGCTGATGTCGTACCCGCCATCGCGCAACGGCGACGCGTAGAACGGCGGCAGCCACAGGCAGTCGACGCCGAGCCACTCCAGATAGTCCAGTTTGGACGCGAGCCCGCGGAGGTCGCCGGTGCCGTCGCCGTTGGAGTCGCTGAACGCCCGGACCAGAACCTCGTAGAAGACCGCGCCCTTGAACCAGTTCGCCTCGTGCTCCATGGCACCTCTCGCTCGCACGTAGTGGGATTGCGGCAGAGTGAGGCACAGCGGGCGCCAAGATCAAATCGTTCACCTGACCGTGTGAACGCCCGAATCTCGGCGTCTGCCAACGACTTTCACCGGATCAGGTGAGGTGCGGCCGCGAACCGTTCGGCGCAGGCCCGGCGCCGGACCCGCACCGGGGTGACAGGATGCGGTCATGGACGCGCGGCGCAGGAACAACGTGACCGACATCGGTCGCGAGGACGACCCGACCGTGTTGCTCGCCCACGGGTTCGGCTGCGACCAGAACCTGTGGAGGCTGGTGGCACCGGCACTGGCCGAACGGTTCCGCGTCGTGCTGTTCGACCACGTCGGCTCCGGCAGGTCCGACCTCGCGGCCTGGTCGCCGCAGCGCTACTCCACCCTCGCCGGCTACGCCGAGGACGTTCTGGACATCTGCGCGGAACTCGACCTGCGCGACGTCGTGCTGGTCGGGCACTCGGTCAGCGCGATGATCGCCGTGCTCGCCGCCAACCGCGAACCCGCGCGGTTCGCCAAGCTCGTGCTGCTGACGCCGTCGCCCTGCTACCTCGACGACGGCGACTACCGCGGTGGGTTCTCCCGCGCCGACATCGACGAACTGCTCGACTCGCTGGAGTCGAACTACCTCGGCTGGTCCGCGGCGATGGCGCCGGTCATCGCCGGCAACCCGGACCGTCCCGAGGTCGCCGGCGAGCTGGAGGCCTCGTTCTGCCGCACCGATCCGGCGATCGCGCGGGTGTTCGCGCGCACCACGTTCCTGTCCGACAACCGTGCGGACCTCGCGGACGTCACCGTTCCCACCGCCGTGGTGCAGTGCTCGGCGGACGCGATCGCGCCACCCGAGGTCGGCCAGTTCGTGCACGACCAGATCAAGGGCAGTGTCCTGGTGACGCTGGACGCGACCGGGCACTGCCCGCAGCTGAGCGCCCCGGAGCAGACCGCCGCGGCGATCGCCGGGTTCGCGGGTGCCCGGTGATCCGCCAGGCCGGCGACCCCCGCGAAGGCGAGAACTTCGCGGACCTCTACGAGCACGCGCCGTGCGGCTACCTGTCCACGTCGATGGACGGCACGATCACCAAGGTCAACGGAACGCTGCTGGGATGGCTCGGCATCGGGCGTGACGAACTGGTCGGGCGGCGCCGGTTCGCCGACCTGCTCTCCGTCGGCGGTCGCATCTACCACGAGACGCACTTCGCGCCGATGCTGCGCATGCACGGTGAAGCCGGCGGCATCGCGCTGGAACTGGTGCGCGCCGACGGCACCCGGTTGCCGGTGCTGGTGAGCTCGACAGTCAAGACCAGCGCGAACGGAGACGCCGAGCTGATCCGCACCACAGTCTTCGACGCGCACGACCGCCGTTCCTACGAGCAGGAGCTGCTGCGCGCCCTGCAGGAGGCCGAACAGGAACGCGATCGGGTGCAGTTGCTGGCCACGACGTTGCAACGCACCCTGTTGCCGCCCTCGTTGCCCCACATCCCCGGCATGGACGTCGCCGCCTACTACCACCCGGCCTCGGCCGACGAGGTCGGCGGTGACTTCTACGACCTCTTCCCGCTGGCCGACGGCACCTGGGCGTTCTTCCTCGGTGACGTGTCCGGCAAGGGCGCGGAGGCCGCCGTGGTCACGTCGCTGGCCCGCTACACGCTGCGCGCGGCCGCCGTGTACGACCCGCATCCGGTCGCCGTGCTGGAGCACCTCAACACGGTGCTCATCCAGGAGCAGATCAGCACCACGCCGCGCTTCTGCACTGCCATCCACGGCCTGTTGGAACCCGCCGAGGGCGGCGCCACGATCACGCTCGCCAGCGGCGGACACCCGCCCGCGCTGCTGATCCGCCACGACGGCCCGGCCGAACTGCTCACCGCCCAGGGCGGCCAGTTGATCGGCGCACTACCCGACGCGCGGTTCGTCGAGCTCCAGGTGCACCTGCGGCCCGGCGACACGCTGCTGCTCTACTCCGACGGCCTCACCGAGGCCAGGACTCACGACCGCGTCCGCTACGACGAGGAGGAACTGCGCGACTTCGCCGACACCCTCGACGTCAGCAGTGCCACCGAGACCGTGGCCGCCGTGTCCCAGCTGCTCGCGGGCTTCGGCGTCGACGACGACACCGCGCTGCTCGCGCTGAGCGTCCGCCTCGACGAGGAAGGCCGGTCATGACCGAGTTCACCGTCGTCACCCGCGACACCCCTGCCGGGCCGGTGCTCGAACTCACCGGAGACCTCGACGCCGTCACCGCTCCCCTTGCGCTCCAAGCGGTCGAGGCCCTCACCCCGCGAGCCGGCCAGCAGGTGGTCGTCGAGCTCACCGGACTGCGGTTCTGCGACTCCAGCGGGATCTCCACGCTGATCGCCGTCCACAACCTGGCGCACGCGGCCGACGCCGGCATCGCCCTGGCGGGCGTGCCCCGGCACCTCACCCGCACCCTGGCACTCGTGGGTCTGGACGGCTTCTTCGTCACCCACCTCACGGCCGCGCAGGCCCAGGCCGCCTGGCCGGAAGCGACCGGCGGCTGAGCGGCAATTGGCCCCTCGACGGACATCGGCCCGTCCAGGACAATCGGCACCTCGTGCTGGTTCCACACCCTTGACGGAGGCTGAACGACGGCCCGCGGGCAGGAGCCGTAAGCTGGGTGAGTTGAACCTGATGCGGTCCGCAAGGCGTACGCCTAGACCTCGCTACGTCCAGGAACGACTGAGTTCAGTCGACGTGGTGGAGGAATTCGGTGCCAGCCGTGGATGATCGACCGTTTTCCGGTGGTGTGACCACCGGTGCACGTACCTGACAGACCTCGTCAGGCTTTGAGTCACGCGCGAGCGACGGTGATGGCCGCCGTTCGTGACAGCGAGAGCCAACTCGACACGTTGGCGCGCGTGATTCGCGCGTGCGTGGACGTGCTGCCGGTCGACGGCGCCTCCATCTCCGTGATGAGCGGTCCGCGCGAGCGGGAGACCCTCTACGCCAGCGACGAGATCGCGGCGAAGATCGAGGACGTGCAGTTCAACCTGGGCGAGGGCCCGTGCTTCGAGGCGTTCTCCACGCGAAGACCCGTGCTGGTTCCCGACCTGCCCCAGGCATCGGCCCTCGAATGGCCGGTGTTCGCCGCGGCGATCGCCGCGCTGCCCATCGGCGCGATCTTCGCGTTCCCGTTGCAGGCGGGTGCGATCGGCATCGGCGCGGTCGATCTGTACCGCCGCCGGCCGGGCTGGTTGTCGGGTGACGAGCTCGCTGTCGCGCTGGAGGTCGTCGACCTGGTGACCGCGGTGCTGCTCGGACTGCTGCTGGGAGAAGACGGCGACGGACTGCAGGACGTGCTGTCGCCAGGACGGGAACAGGTGCACCAGGCCACCGGCATGCTCATCGCGGCCCTCGAGATCTCCGCGGAGGAGGCCCTGGCCCGGCTGCGGGGCTACGCCTTCGTCACGGACAGATCGCTGGACGAGGTCGCCAAAGACGTGGTGAGCCGGAAGTTGTCCCCGCTGGAACTCGGCAGATGACCGCGCACGAGGTGTCGATGGCGCCCCGATGCGGGCAGCACTACCGTCGGACGACGATGACAGGAGCTGGTGATGACCGGTAGAGCACTGTCCGGAACCAAACGGGAGTCTCGCTTGCTCCGGGCGTTCGTCCAGTTGGCGGACACCCTCGTCGACGACTACGACGTGGTGGACGTGCTGCACCAACTAGTGGAGCACTGCGTTCAGCTGCTGGACGCGACGGCGGCCGGGTTGATGCTGTCCGACCAGCGCGGCGGTCTGCGGGTGGTGGCCTACTCCTCCGCGCAGACGCGGATGCTCGAGCTGTTCCAGCTCCAGGCCAGCGAAGGTCCGTGCCTGGACTGCGTCCACAGTGGTGAGCCGGTGCTGGTCGCCGATCTGTCGACCGAGGTCCAGCGCTGGCCCCGGTTCGCGCCGCTCGCCATGGAGGAGGGTTTCGCCTCGGTGCACGCGATGCCGATGCGGTTGCGCCGCGAGACCATCGGCACGTTGAACCTTTTCCGCCGCGATACCGGTCTGCTGAGCGAGGAGGACCTGCTGGTCGTACGTGCCCTGGCGGACACGGCGACGATCGGGATCCTGCAGGAACGTGCCATCCGGCGCGGTGAGATCGTCACCGAGCAACTGCAGACGGCGCTGAACAGCCGAGTCGTCATCGAACAGGCCAAGGGCGTGCTCGCGTTCGCCGGAAACCTCGAGATGGAGAAGGCTTTCCAGGCGTTGCGCGAGTACTCGCGCAACCGCGGTCGCCGCCTGGCGGACGTCGCGCGGGAACTCGTTGTCGGAGAGCTTCGTCCGGACGATCTTCTGTCTTCATCGCCCCGCCCCACCGAGGCGTGACCTTGGTAGCCTGAACCCGCTGGCAGAAGCAGCAACCGCCCGGACCCCGCGGTCTCGTCACCTCGTCGTGAGGAGATCACCGTGGCCGCCGGTGCCGAGCCAGTCGCGTTCACGCGGATGAGGATCGCGCTCGTCTCCGAGCACGCCAGTCCCCTGACCGAACCCGGCGCGTCCGGGGCCGGAAGCCTGAACCTCCACGTGGCGGGGCTCGCGACAGCGTTGTCCGCGCTCGGCCACCACGTGGTCGTCTACACCCGGCGCGATCACCCCCACGTTCCGCAACGCCTGCGGACCGCTCACGGCTACGACGTGGTGCACGTGCCGGCCGGGCCCGCCACGAAGCTGAGCGGAGAGGAAGTACTCGCCTACATCGGGGACTTCGTCGGATTCCTGAAGCTCGCCTGGAAAGCGCGGCGTCCTGATGTCGTGCACGCCCACGGCTGGCTGTCCGGCATCGCGGCCGTGCTGAGCGCACGGGACATCGCGGTGCCGGTGGTGCAGACGTATCACTCGGTGGGCACCCTGCAGCGGCAGGACCAACGCGCGAACGGCCCGGCCTCGACCAAACGACTGGCCGTGGAGCGGCTCGTCGGTCATGAGGTCACCCGCGTCGTCGCGCTCTGTTCGACCGAGGCACGTGCCGTGCTCGGGATGGGTATCGACCGGTCGAAGCTCGCCGTGGTGCCGCGGGGTGTCGATCTCGACCTGTTCACACCGGAACGCGGGCCCGTGCAGCGCGATCGCCCACGCAAGATCGTCTCCGTCGGCAGGCTGTTGCCACGCAAGGGATTCGACGCCATCATCCGCGCTCTGTCCACAGTAGAGGGAGCCGAGCTGGTGATCGCCGGGTCCGGCGCGCAGGGTGACGTCTACGGCGATCCGGAGACGAAGCGGCTGCTCGCGCTCGCCCGTTCGGCAGGGGTCGGAGACCGGGTCGTGTTCGTCGGCCACGTGCCGTACGAGGACCTGCCCGACCTGCTGCGGTCCGCGGACGTGGTGGCGTGCACGCCGCGCGAACAGTCGTCCGGCGGCGTGGCACTGGAGGCGATGGCCTGCGGCGTCCCGGTCGTCGCCACCGCGGTCGGCGGCCTCATCGACGCCGTGGTGGACGGGCTGACCGGCGTACTGGTCCCGCAGGGGAAACCGGACGCGATCGGCAAGGCCCTGAGAACGCTGTTCGCGGACGCCACGCAGCGGGAACTGCTCAGCGTCTCCGGGCACGACCGGGCGCACGCGCGGTACTCGTGGCAGCGCGTAGCCACCGACCTGGCGCGGAACTACTCCGCGGCGGGAGCCAATCGATTGTCCTTTGTGGATGGACGTACCGCCACGAGAGGTAACACCCTCGCTCCTCAGCGCGACAGCCGGTAGCCTGAACCCGTTCAACCGCCTGGCCCCCGCGGACTCGTCACCTCGCTGTGAGGAGATCCACCGATGGGCAGGATCGCGCTGGTGTCCGAGCACGCCAGCCCGCTGACAGCACCCGGTCAGCTCGGCGCGGGAAGCCAGAACGCCTACGTCGCCGCTCTGTCGGCCGCGCTGTGCGGCCTCGGTCACGAGGTCGTCGTCTACACCCGGCGCACCGCGCCGCGCGCCCCGAACCGGGTGCGCACCCAGGCCGGTTACGAGGTGGTCAACGTGCACTCCGGCCCCTCCAGAAAGCTCGCCGAGGACGAGTCCACCGCCCGCGTCACGGACTTCGCCCGGTTCCTCAGCGCCGACTGGACCACGAAGCGGCCCGATGTCGTGCACGCGCAAGGCTGGCTGTCCGGGATCACGGCGGTGCTGGGAGCACGCAACCGGCAGGTACCGGTGGTGCAGACGTTCCACACGCTGGGTGCCGCCCACCGGGGCCTGGCGGTCGAACGACTGCTCGGCCAGGAGGTGGCACGGGTGGTGGCCACCCACTCGGACGAGGCGGACGACGTGCTCAGGATGGGGATCTGCGGATCGAAGGTGTCCGTGATTCCGCACGGTGTCGACTTGAAGCTGTTCACACCCCACGGTGCGATCGCGCCGCGGGAACGCACCCGCCGCATCGTGACGGTCGGCCAGCTGGTTCCGCACCAGGGATTCGACGACCTGATCCGCTCTCTGTCCACTGTGGAGGACACCGAACTGGTGATCGCCGGCGGGTCCGTGAACGGGCGGCTGCGCGGCGACCCGGAGGCGAGACGACTGCGGACGCTGGCCCGTGCGCGCGGCGTCGCGGACCGGGTCACGTTCACCGGCCCGCTGCGCCAGTCCGAGTTGCCCGCCCTGCTGCGGTCCGCGGATGTCGTGGCGTGCACGCCGCGGTACGAGTCGTTGGGCGTCAACGCGATCGAGGCCATGGCCTGTGGCGTCCCGGTGGTGGTGACCGCCGTGGGAGGTCTGGTCGACGCCGTGGTCGACGAGCAGACCGGCGTCCGGGTTCCGCCACAGGACCCGCGGGCGATCGCCGAGGCGTTGAGAGCGCTGCTCCGCAACACCACCCGGCGAAAATCGCTCGGTGCCGCGGGGCAGGAGAGGATTCGCGCGCGGTACTCCTGGGATCGCGTCGCGGCGGAGCTGGTGCGGGTCTACGCCGATGTCATCCGGCCGTCACCCGACGCGAACCGGGCGCGCGAACCGTGGGCGTAGAGTGAGAAATCCGAGGGTATTTCGCGCATCGGCGACCAAGCAGGTGCCTCCTCCGGAGCGTCAGCGACCCCGCCCGGCTGGTCCGGACGGAGGCGGGAGAACCGAGATGATCTCGGGCCCGAACAGCACCGGTGTCGAACTCACCCCACCCAGCGACCTGCGGATGACGAGAAGGCCGGACGCCCTGTCCGACGGGCAGTTCCCCGGCGGCTGGCGTCCCCTGGCGACCGACCCCGCCACCACCGTTCCCGCGCTGAACCCGCCGACCTGGCGAACGCGGCCGTGACACAGCACGGCTGACCGCCACCCCAAGACAGTCCTCTGTGGACTTCTGCTCGGCAGCCGACCCGAAAGGCCGTCCGCTTCATGGTTCGCACCTATGGCTTCATGAGCACGTATCCGCCCACGCAATGCGGGCTCGCCACGTTCACCGCCGCCCTCCGGCGTCACCTGACCGCCGCCACGCCGGGCAGCAGGAGCCGGGTCGTCCGCGTTCTCACGGACGCGGACGCCGGCGCCGTCGCGACGACCCCGGCGGTGCACCACATGTTTCCCGGTGCGGTGGACTCCGCCGCCCGTGTGCTCAACCGTTGCGACGTCGTGGTGGTCCAGCACGAGTACGGGATCTACGCCGGCCAGGACGGCGCGGAGGCGCTGAGCGTGCTCGCCCGGCTGCGGGTCCCGGTGATCGTCGTGCTGCACACGGTGCTCACCTCCCCCACGCCAGGGCAACGTCAGGTGCTCGAAGCCGTCGTCGACCACGCCGACGCCGTGGTCACCATGTCCGAGGCGGCGCGAGACCGGCTCCTGGCCGGCTATGCGGTCGAACGACCCGGCGAGGTCGTGGTGATTCCGCACGGCGCCGTCCCCACCGACCGAACCGTGCCCGGCACGCCAGGACACGAGCCGCTGATCCTCACCTGGGGTCTGCTCGGTCGCGGCAAAGGCGTCGAGTGGGGCATCGCGGCGCTCGGCGCGCTGCGCGACCTGCGACCGCGCTACCTGGTGGCGGGACAGACCCATCCCAAGGTGCTCGCCCACGAGGGCGAGGCCTATCGGACGCACCTGCGAGAGCACGCCGCCAAGTCCGGTGTCGCGAACCTGGTCGAGTTCGCCCCCGCCTACCTCGAGGCGAAGGCGCTGGCGGACCTGGTCGGCCGCGCCGACGTCGTCCTGCTGCCGTACGACTCGTCGGAGCAGGTCACGTCCGGGGTGCTCGTCGAGGCGCTGGCGGCACGGAAACCGGTGGTGGCGACGATGTTCCCGCACGCGGTGGAACTGCTGGCGGACGGCGCCGGTCTCCTGGTGCCGCACCGGGATCCGGCCGCCATCGCCGCGGCGTTGCGCCGGGTGCTGACCGAGCCGGGGCTCGCCGCCGGGATGCGCGACCGTTCCGCCGACCTGGGTCCGGCGCTGAGCTGGGCGGCCGTGGCGGGCCGCTATCGCCGGCTCGCTGAGAACCTGGTGGCGGAGAAGCTCACCGCCAGAGTCGTCGTGACGACATGAACGGCCCCGATTTCGCCCACCTCGTCCGGCTCAGCGACGACACCGGCCTGTACGAGCACGCGGAAGGCCCGCTGCCGCGCATAGAACACGGCTACTGCCTCGACGACGTCGCCAGGGGCCTGGTCGTGCTGAGCCGCGAACCGCACCTGTCCGCCGAGCTGACCGCCCTGGCGGAGCAGTACCTCGCCTTCGTCGCCTACGCGCAGAGCGAGGACGGCCGGTTCCACAACCGGCTCGGTCCCGCCCGCGTCTGGCTGGACGAGCCGGGGCTGGGCGACTGGTGGGGACGTGCGCTGTGGGGGCTCGGCACCGCCGCCGCCCGCTCCCCCGTGCCCGCGGTCCGGCAGGCCGCGCTGGAGTGCTTCGACCGCGGCGCCCGGCACCGTCCGCCATCGGTGCGTACCATGGCATTCGCCGCGCTCGGCGCCGCCGAGGTGCTGGCCGCCGACCCCGTGCACGCTCCCGCCGCCGAGTTGCTCGGCGACATCACGTCGTACGTCGGCGCACCACGTCCCGACGAGAACTGGCCGTGGCCGGAGAACCGGCTGTTCTACGCCAACGCCGTGCTGCCGGAGGCGTTGATCGCCGCAGGCGACCTCCTCTCGGACGACAAGATCCGCGACGACGGCCTGCGGCTCCTGGACTGGCTGCTGGCCGTGGAGTCCACGGACTTCCACCTCTCACCGGTACCGGCGGGCGGGTGGTCGCTCGGCGAGTCGCGCCCGGCGTTCGACCAGCAACCCATCGAGGCCGCCGCGATGGCCGACGCCTGCGCCCGCGCCTACCGGATCACCGCCGACCCCCGGTGGCTCGCGGGTGTCCGTCGTTCGATCGCGTGGTTCAACGGCGACAACGATCTCGGCACGGTGATGCACGACGAGCAGACCGGTGGCGGCTACGACGGCCTGACCCCGGACGGCCCCAACATCAACCAGGGCGCCGAGTCGACCC
This sequence comes from Lentzea waywayandensis, assembly GCF_900115955.1. Classification (GTDB taxonomy): domain Bacteria; phylum Actinomycetota; class Actinomycetes; order Mycobacteriales; family Pseudonocardiaceae; genus Lentzea; species Lentzea waywayandensis. The sequence goes on along the minus strand of NZ_FOYL01000012.1, from coordinate 68,866 downwards.
TGGCGCTGATCTCCACCATGCAACACCTGCGCACGCTCCTGGAGAGCACCGGATGAACGCCCGCGTCACGCGCAGCCCGCTGCGGCTGCGACCGGACCCGCGACGGGTCATCACCAAGCTCTTCGTGCCGGGAGAAGAGGTTCCTGAGCACGAGTCGCGGTCCGCGGCCGTGATCCGGCGGGTGATGGCGCTCGACGAGGACACCGCGTGCGCCGCGCTGGAGCGCACCGTCCGCCTGTTCGCGGGACGGCACCGGGACGTCCGCGTGACGTTCGCGGACAACTTCGAGAGCGTGAGCCACCGGTTGTCCGCGGACGCCGGCCTGTCCGAGTCCCGCCGGTTGCTGATCGGCGCGTACTTCACCCACGAGTACGCCGTGGAGGGCGCCGCGCTGTGCAACCCGTCCATGGTCGCGCACCCGGACCAGAGCGGGACGGCGCCGGGACAAGTGCGGTTCGTGCTGAGCGTCCGCGGCATCGGCGAGGGACACCTGTCCTCGATCGGCTTCCGGACCGGGCTGGCCGGTCCCGGCGGTGTGCTCACCGTGGATCCGCAGCCGGGCATCATCAGCACCGGCCTGCACCGGGACTCGATCTACGAGAAGAGCCTCTTCCAGGGCAAGCTGGCCGATCGCGGCCACGACGACGAGGTCTCCGCCGTGCTGAACCGGTGGCTGCCCGCGAAGTTCACCGGTGCCGAACTGGACGAACTGCTGGCAGGCCTGCACCCGAAGCTGGTCGCCAGGCAGGCGGCCCACCGGACCGTCGAGCTCGTCAGGTGGATCGCCGCGTGCAACTACACCACCGAGTTCCCGGAGGACTCGGTGGTGAGCGGGCGGGTGCTCTGGCCGATCGGCCCGTCCGAACGCCACGGCATGGAGGACGCGAGGTTCGTCCTCTTCACCGACGACGACGGCGATCAGACGTACTACGCCACCTACACCGCGTACGACGGGGTCGACGTCGCGCCACAACTGTTGCAGACCAACGACTTCCGCACCTTCAGGGTGTCGCAGACGACCGGTTCCGCGGCACGCAACAAGGGCATGGCGCTGTTCCCCCGGCGGATCGGCGGCAGGTTCGCGGCGTTGTCCCGCGGAGACGGCGAGAGCACGGCCGTGACGACCACCGACGACATCAGGACGTGGAACGATCCGCGGCCGGTGGCGGTGCCGGCCAGGGACTGGGACCTCGTCCAGGTCGGCAACTGCGGTTCACCGATCGAGACACCCGAGGGCTGGCTGGTGCTGACGCACGGCGTCGGCCCGATGCGGCTCTACTCGATGGGCGCGATGCTGCTCGACCTCGACGAGCCCTGGAAGGTGCTGGCCACACTGCCGGAACCGTTGCTGGTGCCCAGTTCCACCGAACGCGACGGCTACGTGCCCAACGTCGTCTACTCGTGCGGCGGCCTGCTGTACGACGACACCCTGGTGATCCCGTACGGCGCGAGCGACGCGACCATCGGCCTGGCGACGACGTCAGTGAGCGCTCTGGTCGACGCCATGGAGCGGTGACGGTGGTTCGCCGACGAGGAGGTGCACGAACGTGCCCGACAGGCCGTAGCTGCTGACTCCGGCGATCGCCGGTCCGGTGCCCGGCCACGGTGTCACGCTGGGCACCGGCGCGATGTTGAGGCCCGGCCAGTCGATCTGCGACGTGGGCCGATCGCTGTGCAGGCTGGCGGGGACCGTGCGCTCCCGCACCGCGAACGCCGCCTTCATCAGCCCCGCCATCCCGCCCGCGGCCTCCGGGTGGCCGATGTTGGTCTTGACCGAACCGACGAGGCACGGTTCGTCGCGGTGCACGCCGATGGTGGCACCGATGGCCTGCAGTTCCAGCCGATCGCCCGCCGGAGCGGCGTTGCCGTGCGCCTCGACGTAGCCGATGGCGGCCGGGGTGACGCCCGCGACGACCGCGGCGCGGGTGATCACCTGCACGTAGCCCTCCACGGACGGCGCGATGATCGCCTTGGCGGTGCGGCCCTTGCTGGCCTGAGCGCTGCCGAGGATGAGCGCGTGGATCGTGTCGCCGTCCGCCTGCGCTCGCGAAAGCCGTTTGAGGACGACGACTCCGGCTCCGTCGGCGCGCACGAAACCGTCGGCGTCCTCGTGCCCGAAGCGGCAGCGGCCCGAGGAGGACAGCATTCCGGCGGCGGAGTAGCCGTCGGTGTGGTCGGTGCCGAGCACGAGGCTGACACCGCCGGCCAATGCCGTGTCGCACTCGCCGGTGCGCAGGCTCTGGCAGGCCAGGTGGACGGCGAGCGTGCCGGACGAGCAGGCCGCGTCGACGGTGGCGCAGGGACCGCGCAGGTCCCAGGCGTAGCTGACGCGGCCGGACGCCATGCCCCGTGCGGCGGCCGTCGCGATCGCGTACATGTCCACAGTGGTCTCACCGCGCAGGCGATCCCAGTGCTCACCGGTGCTCTGCCCCATGAACACGCCGACGTCCTGGCCCGCGATCGCCTCGTCGCACAGCCCGGCGTCGGCCAGCGCGTCGCGCGCGCACGCCAGCAGCACCCGGTGCTGCGGGTCGAGGGTGGCGTTCTCCCGTTCGGTGACGAAGTAGTCCTCCGGAGCGAACTCCGGCGCGTCGCCGTCGGACCGGCCGGTGGTCACCGCGTCGACCTCGCCGAGCACCAGCTCCCAGAGCCGCCGGGGACTGTCCGCGCCGGGGAAGCGGCAGCCCATGCCGACGATCGCGATCGGCTCGCAGGTGTTCATCAAGATCTCTCCGTCATCACTTCGGGTGTCCTAATTGGACCACCAGTCGATCTTGCTGCTCTCATTGGCCCGTTCCTGATCACCGATCGAAAGAACCGTGAGCCGATGTGCGGCATCGCAGGCTGGGCCGATCTCGTCCACCCCTCCCCCGGGATGCGCTTACGCGTCCAGCGGATGAACGACGCCATGGCGTCACGCGGACCTGACGGAGACGGCGTCTGGGCCGGCTCGCACGCGGTGCTCGGTCACCGCCGGTTAGCCGTGCTGGACCCGGCACACGGACAGCAGCCCATGGTCTTCACCGACGACGGCGACGAACCGGTCGTGGCGCTGACCTACAGCGGTGAGGTCTACAACCACCGCGAACTGCGCGACGAACTGGAGCGGCGCGGTCACAAGTTCCGCACCGGCACCGACACCGAGGTCGTCCTCCACGCCTACCTGGAGTGGGGCACGGACGCGGCCTCCCGCCTCAACGGCATGTACGCCTTCGCCGTCTGGGACCACCTGCGCGGCCGGCTCGTCCTGGTCCGCGACCGGCTCGGCGTCAAACCCCTGCACTACACGCGGCACGGCGCCGGTCTGCTCTTCGCCTCCGAGCCCAAGAGCCTGTTCGCCAGCGGTCTCGTCACCCCTTCCGCGAGCGCCGACGGGCTGCGTGACTTCCTCGCGTCCGTGCACACTCCGGGAACGAGCCTCTTCCAGGGCGTGCACGAGGTCCGGCCGGGCACCGTCGTGATCCTCGACGCGAACGGGGTGCACGAGCAGCGCTACTGGCAGCTGGAAGCACGTCCGCACCACGACGACCTCGGCGAGACGGTCGCGAACGTCGCCGATCTTCTGGACGACATCACCACGCGCCACATCCAGGCCGACGTCCCGCTCGGCGCCCTGCTCTCCGGCGGACTGGACTCCAGCGCACTCGTCGCGCTCGGCCAGCGCGCGTCGCGACGGGGTGGAATGCCGCCGTTGCGGACGTTCTCCGTCGACTTCGCGGGCGACCACTTCACCGGCACCGGCCTGCGGTCCACTCCGGACGGTCCGTTCGTGCGAGATGTCGTGGCGCACTGCGGTACCACCCACCGCGACATCGTTCTCGGCGCCGCCGACCTGACCGATCCGCAGCACCGGCAGGCCGTGGTGTCCGCCAAGGACGCGCCCGCGCTCGGCGACCTGGACGTCTCGCTCTACCTGCTGTTCCGGGCAGTGCGCGAGCACACCACCGTGGTGATCTCCGGCGAGAGCGCGGACGAGGTCTTCGGTGGCTACCCGTGGTTCCACGAGACCGAGCGCGTCGGCGCCCACGACTACCCGTGGCGGTACTTCACCGGGCACAGCGGCACCTACCGGGCGTTGCTGCGCGACGACGTCACGACCGAGCTCGGGATCGCCGCGCACCGCGAGGCGCTCTACCGCCAGGCCCTCGCCGAGGTGCCCCGGCTCGCGGGAGAGAGCGGGGGCAGGATGCGCGAGGTGATGTACCTGCATCTCACCCGCTGGCTGCCACACCTGCTGGACCGCAAGGACAGGCTCAGCATGGCCGTGGGGCTGGAGGTGCGCGTGCCGTTCTGCGACCATCGGCTCGTCGAGTACGCGTTCAACGCGCCGTGGACGCACCACACCTCGGACGGCCGCGAGAAGTCGCTGCTGCGGGCCGCGGTGGCCCCTCTGCTGCCCGCGAGCGTGATCGGCCGCACCAAGGCGCCCTATCCGATCACGCACGACCCGGCGTACCACCGCAAGATCTCCGCGCAGGCGCACGACCTGCTCGCCACCCCGTCGGCTCCGGTGTGGACGCTGCTGGAGCCCGCGCGGCTGCGACACCGCCTCGAGCGGCCCGTCACCGACCACGCCACCCGTTCCGGCATCGACTTCGCCCTCAACCTCGACCTGTGGCTGCGCGCCGCACGACCTTTGTAGCAGCGCACCGGCTCAGCGGGGTTTCGCCACCGCGACTCCGGGTAGACACCAGGTGCCGGCGCTTCGGCATCGTTGCCCGCGCCGGCCATTCCCGTTCGCCCGAGACCCCGGCGGCACCGACGAGATCGCCGTCCCGGAGGTTCGCGACGTGAGCACGACATCGAGCACCACACCGTCCAGCGTGCAGGCCGCACCACAGCCGCTGCTGGCGGGTGAGAACTCCCCGTTCGAGAGATTCCTGATCAAGCTCTTCACCGTGGTGCCGGCGCTGGCGGTGGCCGCCGCGGTCCCGCTCGCATGGGGCTGGGGCCTGGGCTGGACCGACGTCGGTCTCGCCGTCTTCTTCTACAGCCTGACGTGCCTCGGCGTGACGATCGGGTTCCACCGCTACTTCACCCACGGCGCGTTCAAGGCCAACCGCGCGCTGCGGATCTCACTGGCGGTGGCCGGCAGCATGTCGATGCAGGGTCCGATCATCGGCTGGGTCGCCGACCACCGCCGGCACCACGCCTTCGCCGACCGCGAGGGTGATCCGCACTCCCCCTGGTTGTTCGGCACGTCGATCGGCGCACTGGCCAAGGGCTTCTGGCACGCGCACATGGGCTGGATGTTCCGCCGCGAACTGACCAACGCCGCCCGCTTCGCGCCCGACCTGCTCGCCGATCCCGACATCCAGCGCGTCAACCGCCTGTTCCCCGTGCTGACGGCCACCACGCTCCTCGCGCCCGCCGTGGCGGGCGGGCTGATCAGCTGGAGCTGGTGGGGTGCGCTCACCGCGTTCTTCTGGGCGAGTCTCGTGCGGGTAGCCGTGCTGCACCACATCACGTGGTCGGTCAACTCCATCTGCCACATGATCGGCGACCGGCCGTTCGAGGCGCGCGACAAGTCCGCCAACTTCTGGCCGCTCGCGATCGTGTCCATGGGCGAGTCCTGGCACAACTCCCACCACGCCGACCCCACCTGCGCACGGCACGGCGTTCGCCGCGGTCAGATCGACATCTCCGCGCGGCTGATCCGGGTGTTCGAGATCTTCGGCTGGGCCACCGCCGTCCGCTGGCCTCGGCCGGAGCGGATGGCGCGCAAGCTCAAGGCGTCCGGCGACGTCCGAACGGCGGCGTAACTCGGGATCGCCGCGCACTAAGATCAACGGTGCGCCTGGCCCGAGTCAGGTGAGAAAGCGACACCCGCCCCGGCCCCTGGCGGTGCCACTTCCACCACACTGGTCTGGGGTGCTGCCTGTCATGATCGGTCTCGGCGACGTCACGCGTCTGGAAGAGGAAATCCGCGCGTTGCGCGAACTGGACTACCGCCACGGCGGTGAGCCCTGCCTGGACCGGGTGCGGCGGCGGATCCGCGACAACCTCCCGTTGCTCACCGCTCCCGCGTCCGTGCAGGTGCGGCAACGGCTGCACGTCGCCATGGCCGACCTGCGGAACCTGGCCGGGTGGGTCTGCTTCGACGCCGGACTGGTCACCAACGCGCACAACCACTTCTCGCACGCGCTCGCGCTGGCCGGGATCGCCGGTGACGACGGGTTGATCGCCAACGTCTGCTATCGCCTCGGGCGGGTCTACCTGCACCACGGGCACCTGGACGAGGCGCTGCGGTACTTCGACCTCGGCCGGCTCGCGGCCTCCCGATCCGGCGACCGGCTCGCCGCAGGCCTCATTTCGGTCAACTCGGCGTGGGCGTGCGCGAGCAAGGGCGACGAGTACGGCGCACTCACGTTGCTCGACCGCGGTCGTGACCAGTTCACCGCCGCGAACCGCGCCGATGTGGCCGGGTGGGCGAGGTTCTTCACCGAGTCCGATCTGTCGGCCATGGCGGGAGCGGTGCACACGACCCTGGCGGGCACCGCGGGGCGGCACCACGCGCGAACTGCGGTTCCGTTGCTCCACACGGCGGTCAACGGCTACGACGAGGACATGGTCCGCAGCCGGATCCTCAGCCTGGTCCTGCTGTCCACCGACCAGTTGATCGAGGGAGACGTCGACGTCGGGGTCGGCACCGGGCTGCGAGCACTCGACGCGGCCGCCGCCGTGGGTTCGGCCCGCGTGCGCGACCGCTTCCGCCCGCTCGCCGTCCAGGCACGCGGACATCACGCCCACCCCGGCGCGCTCGACCTCGCCGAGCGGATAGAGGCGCGCACAACACCCGTGGACGCGCCGTGAGCGGTGAGCGCCATGCCGAGGTGCTGGCGCGTCTCACCGACCACGCGGCCTATCGCGGTGTCGCGACGCCCAGCGAGGCGGCGTGCGAAGCGAGCGTGGCGTTGCTCGGGGTGAGCGGAGCTCAGTTGACCTTGAGGCGCGGCACCGGCCGGAACGCGTACAGCTACGCCACGAACCAGATCGGCACGCTCCTCGAGAGCATGCGGTTCGTGCTCGGTGAGGGGCCGTGCGAGCACTCCCTGCGGTCCGGTGTCCCTGTCCTGGTTAGAGACCTGGACTCCTGGGACAACCATCAGAGGTGGCCGCTGTTCGCGCTGTCCGCCCGCGCCACCGGGGCGCGGGCGGTGTTCGCGTTCCCGTTGCGCAGCGGCGCGATCCACCTGGGCGCGCTCGTGCTGCACAGGACGAGCCCAGGACCGTTGACTTCAGAACAGGTGGCCGACGCGCACGTCGTGACCGACATCGTCATGTCGCTGGTGCTGGACGAGCTGACCCGCGTCCACGCCGAAGGTCCTCCGCCGGAGGGAATGCCGCTCCGGCGTGCCGAGGTGCACCAGGCCACCGGGATGTTGTCCGTCCAATTGGGAGTGAGCATGGACGAGGCGCTGGTGCGACTGCGCGCGCACTCGTTCGCGCACGACAAGCCGGTCGTCGAGGTCGCCCGCGACGTCGTCACCCGGCGTCTGAGACTGAGTCCGGACGACCGGTTCGATCTCCGTTGATCGTGCCGGCCCCGACGAGAACCAACAGAGGTGACTGTCATGTCCGTGGAGAACCTGGCGGAGACGTTCGTCGAACTGGCCGACACCCTGGTCGCCGACTTCGACCCGGTCGAGTTCATGCATCTGCTCGCCAACCGCTGCGTCGACACCCTGGGGGTGGACGCGGCAGGCATCCTGCTCGTCGACCACTTCGGTGAGCTCCAGGTGGTCGGTGCCTCCAGCGACCGCGCCCGGCTGCTGGAACTCTTCGAACTCCAGCACCGGCAGGGGCCGTGCATGGAGTGCTATCTGACCAGCCGGCCGGTGACGGTCACCGGCTTCACCGAACCACCCCAGCGGTGGCCGGAGTTCTCCTCGGTGGCGGCGGCCGCGGGTTTCGGCGCGGTGCACGCACTGCCGATGCGGCTGCGCGAACAGACCATCGGGGCACTGAACCTGTTCACCGTCGGCGAAGACGCGCTCAGCGAGACGCGGGTCAGGGTGGCGCGGGCCATGGCGGACGTCGCCACCATCGGCCTGCTCCAGGCGCAGGTCATCAGTCACCGCGACCTGCTCGCCGACCAGTTGCAGCACGCGTTGCACAGCAGGGTCCTGATCGAACAGGCGAAAGGGGTGCTCGCCGAACGGCTGCAGGTCGACATGAGCGCGGCCTTCCACACCCTGCGGCAGTACTCGAGGAACAACCGCCTTCACCTGAGCAAGGTGGCGGAGGACGTCATCGCCGGCACGATCGACATGACCGCGCTGACGTCCGCCCGTTCGTAGCCTCCGGCCCGCTCATCGCCAGGCCGGCGCCCCGCCGCTGTGGCGCCAGGTCACCGCACCCGCTCCGGGATGTGGTCCAGCGCGCGCAACACCTGCACCGCCACAGCCCGCGCGTCCTTGCCGCCGAGCTTCGTGCGGTCGGTCAGCACGTCCTCCACCATCTTGAGCCTGCGGTCGTAGGCGGACGTGTAGGTGGATTCAGTCATGCGGGAACTCCCGACTTCGGTCGAAACGACCGGTTCACGTTTCATCGAGCACGACAGGAGCTTGAACGCCCAGGTGCGAAATGTTCTCGACAAATTAATACTACACTCTTTTGGGCGCGTTCCACCGATTAGGAACTCACCATTTCCGGAAGCGGCAATTCCCCGTCTGCGCTGCTAGGTGCACGTCAGAGGGGCTCGGCCGTTCGGAGGCTGAATTTCGGAAACGTGTGCGGCCTGCCGTCACGGCGCTAGTCTGAAGCGAACCGCCCAGACCTCGCGGCTGCCACAACAACGAGCGAGAGGTGACCTGGCGTGTCGGACCAGCGGGTGGCACAGACGTTCGCCGAACTGGCCGACGCACTCGTGGACCGGTTCGACACCATCGAATTCCTGCACGTCCTGGCCGAGCGCAGCGTCGAGCTGCTGCCCGTGGACGCGGCGGGAATCCTGCTGGCCGACGATCAGGGCGCGCTCAAGCTGATGGCGACGTCCAACCACCTCATGCGGCCGCTGGAGAACTTGCTGCTGCAGAGCGAAGACGGCCCGTCCGAGGAATGCGTCCGCTCCGGACGAACGGTGCGATGCCCTGATCTGCTCGCGCAACCGCCGCGGTGGCCGCGGTTCACCTCCGCGGCCGTGGAGCAGGGGTTCGCCGCGGTCGACGCGGTGCCGATGCGATCGCGGGACGCGGTCATCGGTTCGCTGAACCTGTTCCGCATGTCACCAGGAGCACTGCCCGCCGACGCCACGGCGCTGGCGCAGTCCTTCGCGAACGTGGCGACCATCAGCCTGCTCCAGGTGAGCGCGACCGAACAGAGTCAGGCGGTCGCCGAGCGACTCCAGGCGGCGCTGAGCAACCGCGTCGTGATCGAGCAGGCCAAGGGCGTGCTGACCGAACGCCTGGAGATCGACGTCGCGGACGCCTTCTCGCTCATGCGGAACTACGCGCGCAACACCGGCAAGCTGCTGTCCGACGTCGCCCGCCTGGTCAACGAACGGTCACCGGAGGCCGCCGGGCTGACGAGGGTCGACAAACCACGACCCCGCTGGTGACGGCTCTCCCGCCACGCTCCACAGTGGAGGATCGAGCTGGGGATGATCGACCTGGAGACGATCGACCTGGAGACGATCGACCTGGAGACGATCGACCTGGAGACGATCGACCTGGAGACGATCGAGCTGGAGACGATCGACCTGGCGAGACGCCGATGGGAGCGCGCACCGGGGGATGCACGCTCCCATCGAAGGGCAGAAGGCCGGTCAGTCCTTCTTGAAGGCGTCCTTCACCTTCTCCGCCGCCTCCTTGAGGTGGCCCTTCGCCTGGTCCACCTTGCCCTCGCCCTGAAGCTCCCGGTCGCCGGTGGCGTCGCCGACGCCCTCCTTGACCTTGCCCTTGACCTGGTCGGCCTTGGCGTCGATCTTGTCGTCGGTGCCCATGTCTTCCTCTCCTCCACCCGAATCTCAGATGGGACGTCGACCATCGGGTGCCCCTGACGGAGAACCTCAACCATCGGCCACGCCACGTTTGCGGCCCTGTCGGCGGGGAATCCCGGGCAGAGGTGTGCGGGCACGAAACGCGCATCTCACCGATGACCCCGGACCCCGGCGTCGGAGACCGACACCGGAGGTACGAACGTCGTGAGCATCGACCGCGGCGACATCCCACCCACGCGGGACTCGGTTCCCCTCGGCCTGCGCGTGAGCGCGGCGCTGGGCTGGCGCTTTCTCGTCGTGGTGGCCTCGCTGTACGTGATCGGCGTCATCTTCGGCAGGCTGGCGTCACTCGTCGTGCCGCTGGCGATCGCGTTGCTGCTGGCCGCGTTGCTCGCTCCCGCCGTCGGTTTCCTGATGCGGCACCGGTTTCCCCGAGGTGTCGCCACCGTGGTGGTGCTCATCGGCGGACTGGCCGTGCTCGGCGGGCTGCTCACGTTCGTCGTGATGACCTTCGTCAACGGCCTGCCGGACCTGGCGGCACAGCTCGCCCGCAGCATCGACGCGGTGTCCGGCTGGCTCGTCAACGGCCCGTTGCAGCTCAGTGAGTCACAGCTGCGCGACTTCGTCGACCGGATCGTGAAGACCTTGCAGGACAACCAGTCCGGCATCACCTCCAGCGCCATCACCACCGCCGCGACGGTCGGCGAGACCCTCGTCGAGATGCTGCTGGTGCTGTTCGCGCTCGCGTTCTTCCTCTACGACGGCCCGAAGATCTGGCAGTTCCTCATCCGCGTCGTGCCCGGCGGGCCCCGCAGGCGGGTCGACGTCGCGGGCAGGCGCAGTCTCGCGGCACTCGTCAGTTACGTCCGCGCCACCGGAGCGGTCGCCGTGGTGGACGCGCTCGGCATCGGCATCGGACTGGCCGTGCTGCGCGTCCCGCTGGCGGTTCCGTTGGCAGCACTGGTGTTCATCGGCGCGTTCGTCCCGATCTTCGGTGCCGTCGTGGCGGGTGGTGTGGCCGTGCTCATCGCCCTCGTCGCGAACGGCCCGGTGACCGCCGCGATCCTCCTGATCATCGTCATCGCCGTGAACCAGCTGGAAAGCCATGTCCTGCAACCGTTCCTGCTGGGACGGGCGGTGAAGCTGCACCCACTCGCAGTGGTGCTCGCCATCGCGTCCGGACTCCTCGTCGCGGGCATCGCGGGCGCGCTGCTCGCGGTGCCGTTGCTGGCGGCGCTCAACTCCGCGATCCGTTCCCTGCTGAGCGAGGCCGACGAACACGTGGCACCCGCCGACGTGCGCACCAGCGAACCGGAGGAGTCAGGTCCGGACGAACCCGGCCTGGACAGGGAATCCGGCGAACCTCTCCCCGGCTGAGTCAGCCGGTGTGCCCGCGGGACACAGTCGGCGGTGATGCGGGCAACGGAGTCCGCGAGCCGTGATCCCGATTCCGGGAGCGAGCCGCCCGGCCTCGATCACCGCGTCGGCCCAGGCGGCGGAACTCACGCCGAGCGCGGAGGAACCGGCCCGGCTCGGGGACTAGGAGAGCTCCGCGAGCCGTTCCACCTCCGCCGTCCGGCCCGCCACGATGAGCACGTCGCCGGAGTGCACCAAGGTCTCCGCGGTGGCATAGGTGAAGCCCTCGCCAGGACGCTTCACGCCGACCACGGTCACGCCGTACTTCTTGCGCAACCTGCTCTCACCCAACGTGTGACCGACGGCCTCCTTCGGCGCGCGGGTCTTGATGATCGCGTAGTCGTCCTCGAACTCGATGAAGTCGAGCATGCGACCGTTGACGAGGTGGGCCACGCGTTCGCCCATCTCGTGCTCCGGCAGGACGACGTGGTGCGCGCCGATGCGCTCCAGGATGCGTCCGTGCTCGCGGCTGATCGCCTTGGCCCAGATGGTCGTGACGCCGAAGTCCACCAGGACGGCGGTCGTCAGGATGCTCGCCTCCAGGTTCGTGCCGATGCCGACCACGGCGAGCTGGAACTCGTCCACGCCCAGCTGCCGCATCACCTCGGCGTCGGTGCTGTCGGCGACCACGACGTGCGTGAGGTCGTCGGCGTGGCGCTGGACCAGCTTGGGGTCCTGGTCGATCGCCATGACCTCGGTGCCGTGGCTGACGAGTTCCAGCGCGAGCGAGCTGCCGAATCGGCCGAGGCCGATCACGACCACCCGGTTGGCCTGCCTATCCGACAATGGGGCGCTCCTCGGGTAGTTCGTAGCGGCGCCCGCGTTCGCGCAGCGCCAGGGCGGAGACCAGTGTGATCGGACCGAGCCTGCCGAGGAACATCAGCACCATGATCACCAGCTGGCCCACCACGGGCAGCTGCGCGGTGATGCCGGTGGACATGCCGACGCCGCCGAACGCCGACGCCGCCTCGAACAGCACGGCGTCGAGCCGGAACGACGTCGTGGCGAGCATGATCAGCGTGGCGATCATGACGGCGGCCACCCCCATCAGCGCCACCGTGACGGCCTGCCGCTGCACGTCGTTGCCCAGCCGGCGGCCCATCACGTGCACGCTCGGTTCGGCGCGCACCTCGGCGAGCAGGACGAACGCCAGCAGCGCGAACGTCGTCACCTTGATGCCGCCGGTGGTGCCCGCGCTGCCGCCGCCGATGAACATCAGCACGTCGTTCACGAGCAACGTGGCGGGCTGGAACTGGGAGACGTCCACGGTGTTGAAGCCCGCGGTGCCCGGCTGCACGCCGTGGAAGACGCCGATCAGCAGCTTCTCCCAGACCCCGTACGGCCCGAGCGTGCCTGCGCGGGCCCACTCGACGACGAGGAACATCAGCACACCGAACGCGATCAGCGACAGGTACACCGGCACCGTGATGCGGGTGTGCAGCGACCAGCGCTTGCGACGACGGCCGCGCAGCACCTCGAACAACACGGGGAAGCCCAGACCGCCGGTCACCGCCACCGCCACGACCGTCAGCGACACCCACGGGTCGGTCGCGAACCTCGTCAGGTTGTCCGGGTAGAGCGACAGGCCGACGCTGTTGAACGCCGACACCGAGTGGAACACGCCCGAGTAGAACGCCTGTCCCGGCGGGTAGCCGTACCCGAGCCAGAGCCGCAGACCCAGCACCACCGCGCCGATCGCCTCGACCACCAGGCTGATCACGACGACGCCCAGCGCGACCCGGCGGACGTGGCCGAGGTTCAGCGTGTTCGTCTCGGTCCGGACGGTGAGCTGCAACTGGAGGCCGATGCGGTTCGACACCATCATCGCCAGCAGTGACGCCAGCGTCATGATCCCGATGCCACCGATCTGGGCCAGCACCAGCAGCAGGACCTCGCCGAACGTCGACCAGTGCGTTCCCGTGTCGACCACCGCGAGACCGGTGCCGGTGAGGCCGGAGACAGCCGTGAAGAACGCCGTCATGAACGGGGTCGTCTTCCCCGGCTCGGCCGCGAGCGGAAGCATGAACAGCGACGTGCCGGCCGTGACCGCGGCCAGGAACGACACCACGACGAGGCGGCCAGGGTGGCGCCGGCCATTGATCACCGGCGTAGCTTAACCGTCCTCACCGGACAAAACAGGCTCGCACCGCCGACGGCCCCGCTGGCACGATCGCGACCGTGCAGCGCGTGGTGATCCTCGGCCGTGGCGGCGCGGGGAAGTCGACCCTCGCCGTCGCTCTGGGCACCGCGACCGGGCTGCCCGTCGTCGAACTCGACCGGCACTTCTGGGGACCGGCCCTGGAAGCGACTCCCCCTGACCGCTGGACCGTCGTCCAGGGCGACCTCGCCGCCGCCGACCGGTGGATCATGGACGGCGACCTCGGCCCCTACGACGTGCTCGACGTCCGGTTGCGCAGGGCGGACACCGTGCTGCTGCTCGACTACTCGTTTCCGCGCTGCGCCTGGCGAGCACTGCGCCGCTCACGGGAACGCGCCGATTTCTGGCTCTGGGTCTGGTCGTGGCGCCGTAGGCACCGGCCGCTCCTGATGGACGCGATCACAAGGCACGCTAGAGGCGCGCGGCTGCGGGTGTTCCGGAATCCACGAGCGACGGCGCGGTTCGTGGCGCACGAGGTTTGCGACGTTCCAGGATCCAGTCCGTCAGCAGGAGCAGAAGCAGCGGACTGAGCCAGACACCGATGCTCGTCGCGGTGTTGCGCATCAGTTCCGCGTTGCCACCGAACGCCGTGTCGACCTGCGGCGTGAGCACGATCATGGCCGGGACGTTGATGACCCGGCTCAGCGCGATCGACATCGCGAGCGCGAAGCTGCGCGACATCCACCGGCGGTGCTCGTCGTAGCGCCGCTGGAGGGCCTTCCGCAGCCCGACGATCGTGACGAGCAGCCACAGCGCCGATCCCACGAGGTTCGCCACCAGCACCGACGGCCCCGCCACGGTGTGCCAGCCGATGTACAGGCCGAGCACACCGGCGGGCAACGCCCCGGCGTAGACGTAGATCCGGCCGGTGATCCGGTGCCCGACCCGATGCCGCGCGCGGAACGCCGGCCAAACCTGGAAGCAGGCGGTCGCCATCGCGACGGTGCCGAACAGGACGTGCCCGACCAGCAGCGGGTAGTAGAGGTCGTTGCCCTCCGGCGGTCTCAGGCGGGACTGGGCCGGGTCGAAGGTCAGGTAGGGCGGCACGGAGAACGCCAGGAACGCCGCCACCACCAGCATCAGCGGCACGATCCAGGGCCGGCGCCACCAGGGCACGCGCGAGGTCGAGGTCATGACAGGTCCGTTCGTGGGGAACCAGGCGAGAAACTATGTACACCATACATATAAACGTATGACGTACATAGTTTTAGGATGACACCGGGCGACCGGACGGGATGGCGGATGACGACACGGGACAGCAAGGACTCCGACCTGGAGCGCAGCCTCACGCTGCTGTGGGCGGGACGCGCCAGGGGCAAGCGCGGCCCCCGGTCCCGGCTCAGCGTGGAGCTGATCGCGCAGGCCGCGGTCCGGGTCGCCGACGCCGACGGGCTGGAGGCGCTGTCCATGCAGCGGATCGCCACCGAGCTCGGCTACTCGACGATGTCGCTCTACAACCACGTCCCGAGCAAGGACCTGCTGCTGGAGGTGGCCGCCGACGTCGGCGCGGGCGCTCCCCCGGAGCTCGACGACGCCGCGGATCTACGGCAGTCCGTCCGGCAGTGGGCGGGTGCGCTGTGGGCCGGTTTCCACCGCCGCCCCTGGATCCTGCGCGTCCCGCTCGACCACGCGCCGGTGGGCCCCAACCAGCTCGCCTGGCTCGACCGCCTGCTGCGTCCTCTGCTGGCGGCCGGTCTGGCCGGCGGCGAGGCGCGGGCGGCGGCCCTGCACCTGACCGCGGTCGTCCGCGGCACCGCGCAGATCAGCACGAGCATGGCCGGCGAGTACAAGCGCGACGACGGAATCCCGCACACCGACGCGGACCTGACGCACGTCGTCGCCGAGCTCATCGACCCCGAGGACTACCCGGCGCTGACCGCGGTCCACGCCGCCGAGGTGGCCGATCGCCGGTCCGAACAACCGGGCGTGCTGCCGTTCGAGCTCGGCTTCGGCGTGGACCGGTTCCTCGACGGGCTTGAAAGCTGGGTGGCGGACCGAGGCGTCAGCTGATCACGAGCTGCCGCACCGACGCGGTCCCGGCGTACACGTTGAGCCCCACCCTTCCCGCACCGTAGGTCGTGTCGACCGCGTCGATGACCGGCGACGTGCCGCGGTCGAACCAGACCTGGATCCGTGAGCCGGTGGCCTGCACCTTCAGGTGGTAGGCGCGGCCCTGGACGATCGGCGTGGAGTAGGCCGCGATGTCACGGCCGGGACGCCACAGCTTCACGGCACCGGAAGCGTCGATGTTCGCGGTGTAGCCCGCGCCGTCGGCACCCGCGCGGAACGTCAGGCCCGCCGCCACCCCGTTCACGACGGACAGGTCGCCCTCGTAGACGAGGTCGGCGGCGGTGCGGTCACTGAGATAGAAGGCATCGCCGGAAGCGTTGGCGCGCAACGAGTCCGGTGTCGTGGTCCAGGTGCCGCCCACTGCCGCCCACGGTCCGGACGGGAACGCGGCGAACCCGGACGGACCGGTGTTCAGGTTCTGCACGGTCGCCGCGCCGCGATAGACGTTCGCGCCGAACCTCCCGGCGGAGTACGCGGTGTCGGTCGCGTCGATGATCGGCGACGTGCCGTGGTTGAGCCAGACCTGGATTCGGGATCCGGTCGTCGTCACGGTCAGGTGATAGGTCTGGCCCGGCGCGATCGGCGTGGAGTAGGTCGCGATGTCACGGCCGGGACGCCACAGCTTGACCACCCCGGCCGCGTCGATGTTCGCGGTGTAGCCGGCGCCTTCGGGCGTGGCGCGGAAGGTGAGACCGGCCGCCTGCGCGGTGTCCAGGCGCAGATCGCCCTGATAGGTCGCGTCGCCGGCCGTGCTCGCGCTCAGGTAGAACGAGTCGCCGGTCGCCTGTGCCCGCTTGCCGCCGGACACATCGGTCCACGAGCCCGCGGTGGAGTGCCAGGGGCCGGCGAGGTTGCTCTCCAAAGTGGACTGAGCGGTGCCCCAGCTCGTGCTGAGCCGGGTGAACTTCGCGTCCTTCACCCGCACCTGCCCGCCGTTCGCGAACAGTCTGATGCCCTGGCTGACGGCGGCGGAGTCGAAGTTCACGTTGTCCGCCACCGAGAACAGGCCGTCGCCGCTGAAGACCTCCAGCTGGCCCCGGTCGACCAGCAGCCGCACGCTGACCTCGTCGCCCGTGGGCTGGAAAGGCCTGCCGTACAACGTGCCCGCGGCTCGGTCGTAGGCGACTGTGCGGTCGGCGGTGCCGTCGGAACGGCTGTGCAGGGCGAAACCGAACTCCTGCGCCGTCGCGCCGCGCAGGTCGAACCGCGCGGTGATCTCGTAGGTGTCGGCGAGGATTCCGGCGAACGGGTTGTTCGTGGCGTTCACGGTGGTGTTGCGCCAGGTGCGGGTGTCGGCGCGCAGCGAGTCCAGTTCGGCCACCGGAGTCCTGGTGATCTTCGGGCCGTCCGGCGACCCGACCAGGCCCAGCGCCACGGGGAACGTCGCGTTGCCGGTCCAGGAGCCACCCCGGTTGCCGCCCTGCCAGGCCATCTGCACCACGCGGCCGTCCGGCGTGTTGTCGAACGACTCGGCGGCGTAGAAGGTGCCGCCGGGGTACGTGGTGCCCAGGTTCATCTTCTTCGGCTGCGGCCGGTCGGTGCGGAACGTCCTGCCGTCGAACGAGCCGACCACGTACTCGCTCGTCGCCGACGTGAGCACCCATTGCGGCGTGCCGTCGAGCGGCAGCACGAACAGGTCGGGGCACTCGAACAGCCAGTCGGCGGCGTAGCGGCTGGCGAACGTCCACTGGAGAAGGTTGGGAGAGGTGTAGATGTCCACGCCGTTGCCGCCGCGGTTCGACCAGACGACCATGACCCACTGGCGGCGGTCGGCGTCCCACACGACGTTGGGGTCGCGGCTCTCCTCCGGGATCTCGATCTGCTTGCGTCCGCCGTCGTACGCCTGGAAGCTGCGGCCGTTGTCGTTGCTGTAGAAGACGCTGACGCCGTTGGTGTTGGAGAAGACGACGATCGGGTCGAGGGCACCGGTCTTGAGGCCCGAGGTGTTGGTCTTGTCGACGATGCCGCCGCCGGAGAACAACGTGCCGGGGTGCACGCCGGGTTCCAGCGCGATCGGTTTCTGGGTCCAGTGCACGAGATCCGGGCTCGTGGCGTGGCCCCAGTGCATCGTGTCCCACTCGAGGCCGTGCGGGTTGTGCTGGTAGAAGAAGTGGTAGAGGCCGTTGGCGAACACCAGCCCGTTGGGATCGTTCATCCACCCCGACTGCGAGCTGAAGTGGAACTGGCCCCGGAACGGTTCCGAGTAGGTCGTCGGCGCGTACGGGAACTCCGGATAGTCCGGTGCGGTACCCGCCGAGGCGGGTCCGGCGGGGACGAGCAGGGCGAAGGCGGTGGCCAGCACGACCAGCAGCGCACGCATGACGGGACCTCCGGGACAACGTTGTCAGCCGGTGATCACCGTGGCGCACCACCGGCAGGCGTCACAACCGCCCTCTGGGTGAGAGCGTTCCCATCGCTCTGGACCTGCGGAGTGCGGGCGAGCACCTGGTAGGCGGAGGCAGCGAGAGCGGCGAGCACGGCGATGGTGATCGCCATCGGCAGCGCCGAGTGGCCGTCGCCCACGCTGACCAGCGGGGAGACGAGCGCCGCGAGCGCGAACTGCGATGCCCCCAGCACGGCCGACCCGGTGCCCGCGGCTCCCCGCACCGCGTCGAGGGCGAGGCCCGTCGCCGGTCCCGCGATGAAGCCCAGGGCCGGGACCAGGAAGAAGATCGGCACGACGAGCCAGCCCGCGTTGATCGGCAGGAGGGCGAGGACCAGCAGTGTCACGGCGGCGGTGAGCAGCCAGGTGGTGCCGATGGCGAGGATCCGGCGCGGGGGCCGGCGGCGCAGCAGCCGGGAGGCGACGGCACTGGCCGCGATCAGGCCGAGTGCATTGAGCGCGAAAAGCACCCCGTAGCCGACGGGGCTCAGCCCGATGACGACCTGGTAGAGGAACGGCGAGGCCGAGATGTAGGCCATCAGCACGGCGAACGAGAGCACGAACGTCGCCGTCGCGGTGAGGTAGGCCCGCCGGCCGAGACTGCGGAACCCGCCGCCGTGCGCCGAGCCGCGACGTTCCCGGGGATGGGTCTCGCGCACGAGCGCCGTCGATCCGGCGAGCATCGCGACCGCCAGGCCGGCCAGTACGAACAGCACGCCCCGCCACCCGATGCCGTCGACCATCAGGCTGCCCAGCAGCGGCGCGACCACCGGCGCCACGCCGGTCACGGTCATCATGAGGCTGAACGCCCGCGCCGCGGCCTGTCCGGTCGCGAGGTCGGCGATGATCGCGCGGCCGATGACCATGCCGGCCGCCGCGCTCACGCCCTGGACGAGCCGGGCCACCAGCAGGATCGCGATCGTCGGCGCGAGGGCGGCGAGCAGGCTCGCGGCCACGAACAGCGCCGAACCGATCAGTAGCGGCCCACGTCGTCCCCACCTGTCGGACACCGGGCCGAAGACGAGCTGCCCCGTCGCGAGCCCCAGCAGGAACATCGTGAGGGTGAGCTGGATGGCGGTGTCGCTGGTCTCCAGTTCGACGGCCATGCGCGGGAACGCCGGCAGGTAGAGGTCGATGCCGAACGGGGCGACGCTCGCCAGCAGGGCGAGCACGAGCAGCAGCGGCACGGGAATGGCGCTGCGTGACGGCGAGTTCACCACTTCTCCTGTCAGATGATAGCTATCAACTGACAGCAAAAGTAACATGGGTCGCGTGGATGAGGACGAGAAGGCCCGTTTGTTCGAGCTCGCCGACCTGATCGCCGCGGTCGGCCGCCAGATCCACGCCTCCAAGGAGTCGCTGAACCGGGAGTCGTGGACAGCGCTCGACATCGCCGTGATGCGCTACATCGACCGCAACCCCGGCACGTCGGCCCGCGCCGCCGCCGAGGCCACCCAGCAGATCTCCAGCAACTTCAGCCGAGCCCTGCGCGGCCTGGAGAACAAGGGCCTGGTGCACCGCGAACCCGACCCGCAGGACGCCCGGCGCGTCCGCCTCTACCCCACCGACCGCGCGCAGGAGAACCTCCGGCGGCTCAGCGACCTCTGGAGCGACCTGCTCGACGGCGTCGTCACCGACCGGGCCGAGGTGGACGCGACGATCGCGACGCTGCGGCACATCGAGACGAAGCTCGCCGAGAAGGCCCTCGCCCGGCTCGACAAGTAGCCGGCTCGCGGTCGACTGGCTCGCGGTCGACTGGTTCGCGGTCGGCTGGTTCGCGGTCGGCTGGTTCACGGTCGGCTGGCGGTGTCTGCGAGTACCACCAGCTCAAGATCGTCAGGCGCGTGACCACACCCACCCTTGCCTGCTGCCGCAGGCAGGATCCTCCGGCGGACGCCAGCCAGGACACCGGATGCCACGGGTCAGCCGATCACCGCGTTCAGGCCACTCGCCTGCGTGCGCCAGTCCACCTGGTTGGGCGTGCCGCCGGCCCAGCGCTGGCCGATCCGGTTCAGCGCGTCACGGTCGTTCGCCCAGACCGAGTCCGACTGCTGACGCGCGAACCGCTGGTAGGCGGCGGAGTTCGTGGCCTTGGCGAGGTCGTTCAGGAAGCGCACGAAGATGCCCTTGAACTGCTTCTGGTTGTCGTCGCAGGAGTTCGCGCCGACGTCGCACGACTCGGTGAGCACGCCGCCGCGGGTGAGCACGGGGCTCGCGATCGCCGAGTCCGCCAGGCGTTTCGCGGTGTTGAGGTACCTGGTGTCGCCGGTCGCGCGCCACACCTCGACGAGCCCACCGATGCCCAGTCCCTGGTTGTAGGTCCACACCGTCTGGCCGTTGTTGCGGCAGTCGCCGGTCAGCCCGTCGTTGACCAGGCCGGACGAGTTGATCAGTCCGCTGTTCAGGTACCAGTCCGCGGCGGTGCGGGCGCGTTGGAGCCACAGCGAGTCGCCGGGGGTGCGGCGGTGGATCGACGCGGTCAGCCGCAGGTACTGGCCGTTCGTCACGGCGTTCTTGTAGGTGCGTTCACGGTCCCACCAGACCCCGCCACCGCACGTGCGGGTGTCCCAGTACTGGTGCACGTACGTCGCGATGGTCGTGGCCATGGCGAGGTAGCGCTGGTCGCCGGTGCGGTCGTAGGCGGCCACCCAGGCAAGGCCCCACCAGGCGCTGTCGTCGATCGAACGGCTGATGAAGTCGCCCTCGATCGGGTCCGTGCTGCGCTGTCCCGCCGCGAACCGGCCGCGGTTGACGTCGAACGTGCGCGCGATCACCCAGTCGTAGTCCCGGATTCCGGAGTCCATCACCGCGGTCAGCGTCGTCGCCGAGTTCCACCAACTCGTCGGCCACCAGGCAGTGGACGGGTCGTAGGAGTACAGGAGTGCGTCCGCGGCGGCGCGCGCCCTCGTGGGGACGGGTCGCGCCCACGCCGTGCAGCTGCCTTCCTGGTGCGCTGCTTCCCTGCCGCACGCGCGCACTGCGCCGCCGTAGTGACGTCCGCGCGGGTCTCGGGTGGCGAACATGGTGGTGCGCACCGAACTCGCCCCGGCGGGCGTCGCGGTACGTCCCAGCGACGAACCGCCGGGCCAGCTCGCGCCGCTGTCCCAGGAGCGGTCGAGCCAGACCTCGTCACCCGGCCCGCCTGCCTCGATGCTCGCCCACGCCATCGCGTTCGCGTCGGTGTGCAGTCGGATGACCCGGCCGTACAACGTCGTCGGCGGCACCGGTTGCACGTCGCCGCTGGCCTGGCCCGCGCTCGTCCGATCGCACAGCACGTCGCACACGGTCGGGTAGATCCAGTCGGTGCAGGTGACCGCGGCGGCGTCGCCACACGCGCGGATCAGGCCGCGCCGGTGACTGACGGGGTCGGTCACGTTGTACATCAACGTTCTCGTGCCCGTCCACGAGCCGGGAATGCTCGCCCTGCCCAGCAACCCCTCCCAGCTCGCGCCGCCGTCCCACGACCTGTCCAGCCACACCGAGTCGCCGGTGACACCGTTGTCGACGCTCCCCCACGCCATGCCGTCGCGGTCCGACACGTGCAGCACCAGCCGCCGGCCGTTGATCTGCCTCTCCGGCACCGGGAACGTTTCCTGCTTGGCCTGGGAGGGATCCAAGGTGTCGCACGAGAGCACGCACACCGCCGCGGCCGCAACCAGGGGCGGGGTGCTGGGTGGCGGCGCGTTGGGTGGCGGCACGCTGGGCGACGGGGTGCTCGCCGACGGGGTGCTCGGCGGCGGCGTGCCGGGTGGTCCGCTCGGCGGCGCGGAAGGAACCAGCGCCAGCAGGATCGCCACCAAGAAGTTCAGCACACCGACCACACCCTCGCGTCCGTGGGAACGCTCTCATGGTCTGGGGCACGGCACGGCCCGGTCAACGGCCCGGTCGATTGATGTCCTGGACAGGATTTCTAGCGCTCTCCCGGCATCACTCCATGGCCGAAGGGGAAGAGCGGGTCCTCGTAGCCCGCGACGTCCTCGGGGTGGCGGCGCACCTGCTCCATCGACCGCGGCAGGTCGAACGGAAGCCTGCCGCGCGGCGGACAGACACCCGTCAGCGCGTCGACCAGGGCCTCGTCGGTGGTGCCGTAGCTGACCACCAGGGTCGACGCGATCGGGAGCAGCGGTGTCAGGACGGCCGGGCGGTCCAGCGTCACGTCGACGACCAACGGGCAGGCGTCGGCGATCCGGGCCAGGCGGGAGGCCAGGCCCGGCTGGAAGTCCAGCGAGCCCTGGTGGAACCACGACTCCAGGAACAGGTCCGACCGCGGATCGAACGGCGCCATCAGCCGCACGAGCGCGACATCGGCCTCTTCCGGTGTGGCGACGACGGTGCCCAGGCGCGCGGCGGCCTCGGGCGAGACGTTCTCCACGTAGATCTTCAGGCCTGGCCCCAACGGCAGGCTCGAGCCCGCCTGCAGGACCGTGACCGACTTGGCCTGCGCCGAGTGGCCCTCGTCGCGGAAGTCCTGCCGTCCCACGATCTCCGCCGCCCGGTCCTCGTCGACGAACGGGTCGTCGAAGAGGCCGAGGAGGAACTTGACCTTGAGCAGCCTGCGCGCCGACTCGTCGATGCGCTCCTCCGTGACTCGGCCCTGCGCCACGAGTTCAAGGAGTACGTCGACGCATTCCTCGCCGCCGAACTGGTCGGCTCCCGCGGCGAGGATGAGTTCCATGCGTCCGTGCGCGTCAAGGTGTTCGACACCCCAGGCCCGCGCGGGGAGCACCTTGTCGCCGACGTGGTTGTCCATGACGAGTTCCCAGTCGGTGAGGACCACGCCGTCGAAGCCGAGGCCCTCGCGCAGCATTCCGGTGACGACCTGGCGGTTGTAGCCGAAGCCGACCTCCTCGATCGCCTCGCCGTCCACCTCCAGGCCGACGGGCATGCCGTAGTACGGCATCACCGCCGCCGTGCCCGCCTCGATCACCGCGCGGAAGGGGGCGACGTGGTCGTCGAACCGGCCGCCGGGGTAGACCTGCTCACGTCCGTACGGGAAGTGCGCGTCCTCGCCGTCCTTCTGCGGGCCGCCGCCGGGGAAGTGCTTGCTGGTGCAGGCGACCGACTCCGGACCGAGCGACGCGCCCTGGAACCCGCGCACGTACGCGACGGCGAGTTCGGCCGTCAGCGCGGTGTCCTGCCCGAACGTGCCCGCCTGCCGCGCCCACCGGGGTTCGGTGGCCAGGTCGATCGCCGGGTGCAGGGCGCAGCGGATGCCGGCCGCGAGGTACTCCTGGCGCGCGATGTCCGCGAACCGTTCCACCAGCGCCGGATCGCGCAGCGCGGCGAGGCCCAGCGACTCGGGCCACTGCGAGAAGGCCTTGGCGCTGAACGACACCCCGGCGTTCTCGATGAACGCGTGCCGCGGGTCGGTGGAGATGGTCACCGGGATTCCGTGCGGCGTGCTCTCGGCGATGAGCTGGAGGTTGTTGTACCAGCGCGCCGCCATGCGGGCGTCGTCGAGCACGTGCACGTTGAAGTGCGACAGGTGTTTCTGCTTCACCACCACGCTCGTCGGCGACTTGCTGATGTCGCCGGGAGCCTCCTTCACCGTGCCGTCCGTGCCCGCCTCGATCACGGTGTGGAACAGCAGGCCTGCCTTCTCCTCCAGCGTCAGGCGCCCCAGCAGGTCCGCCACCCGTTCCGCCACGGGCAGGCGCGGATCCTCGTAGGGGTCCATGACGCCGTTGCCGTTGAGGTCGCGGTACTCGACACCGTCCTGCGAGATCAGCCGTACGGGCCGCATGCCTTTTCCTCCGTTGGTTTCAGACTCGGCTCGCACCGAACTCCTCGACACCGATCACCGGCCGCAACGCACGTTCGACGGCCGGGGTCGCGAACGCCCGGCGGATCACGTCCCGGCACAGGACGTTGCCGATCGCTCCCATGACCATCGCCTGGTCCAGCGAGAGGTAGCGCCGCGCGATGGTGCCCGACCGCACGGCGACCGAGTCGAAGAACCCGCCCGTCCCGTAGGCGCGGAGATCGTTCTGGATGCCGACGAGGTTGGTGTACGCCTCGTCGCGTTCGTGCATCATCGCCAGGAACGCCGCGTGCGGGGTGACCACGCCGTCGCCGTAGGTCGGCGTGGGCGCGGTGGCCGGGCGGCACGAACCGAAGCCTGCGTCGTAGTTCGTCATCTCCTGGTCGGAGAAGTAGCCGCTGGCCGGGTTTCCCGGCTCGCCGCCGGGACCGATGCCCAGCGCGTCGACGCCGTACTCGCGGTACCCGCCGGCGGGGTTGCTTGCCGGACTGAAGCCCCAGAAGCCGTACTTCGCCTCGAGCAGCCCGTGTTCCCGCTGTGCCCGGACGTGCAACGGGTGGTTGCGGCCCCACGACCGCGGCGCCCACTTCGCCTCGGGCACGAACACGTCCGGCATGAGTTCCTCGAACATGGAGCCGCCCCAGCCCGGCACGATCCGCATGCCGCGATAGGTGTAGGCGCCCTCGAAGACGTCGATGCCGTAGTAGGTCCGGTTCTCCCCCACCGGCTGCATCTCGTGCCACGACCAGTCGCACGAGGCCGGCAAAGTCCGCCACATCGCGAAGTACTGCTTCGGCGGGATCTGGCCGGTGATGATGCCGAGATAGCTGGTGATGCGCGTCTCGGACACCGTGGTGTCGTAGTGGTGCGTGGTCAGCCAGACCGGGTCGCCACCGATGTGCGTGCCCTGGTAGACCCCGCCGGGCCGGTCGTGGTCGAACGGGAAGAACCCGCCGTGGATCAGGCCGCCCGGCCGCACGGGGTGCGCGGGATCGTCGCCGGGGTTGTAGAAGGCGTCCCACCGCATGCGACCGAAGATCCGCTTCGCGAGTCCCGACGCCGCGCGGTCGGACTCCGCCACGACGCGCAGTGCCGCACCGAGCCAGCCGTTGTCCACGCTGGAGCAGAACGGGTGGACCACGGCACCCGTGCCGGGCCACGCGCGTAACGCCTCCCCGGTCTCCTCGTCATACCAGTTGTAGTACATGCCGCTCGGCGTGTGGTGTTCCATCCGGTCCACTGTGGACAACGTGCGGACCAGCCGCGCCGACGCCTCGCCCGAGGTGATGAGGCCGAGTTCGCGGGCCACGATCGCCGACCACAGGTAGCCGCCGATGTTCGTCGGCGAGGTGTAGCCGGAGCGGTCGGACGCGGCGAGCGACTCGGGGATGTTGTCCGCGGGCAGGCCCGTGCGGGACGGTGTCATGGCGACGAGACTGCGCCAGGTGTCGCGCGCCCATCCTCTGACCCGGACGGGGTCGGCGGTCAGCACGCCCCGCGTCGGGGCGGCGGAGGCGAACGAGGGAACCGCGAGCGCGGCCGCGCTCGCGACGAGCAGGGTTCGGCGGGTGATCCTTGCTGGCGATGCCATGAGAGTCCCCTTTGGACGATCACTTGATGCCGGTGGTCGCGATGCCTTCGATGAAGCGCCGCTGGAACACGAGGAACACGAGCAGGACCGGGAGGACGACGATGGTGGCCCCGGCCAGCAGCAGGCCGTACTGGATCGAGTTCTGGCCGGTCGAGTAGAGGGCCAGCGCGACCGGGAGCGTGTACTCGCTCTCCTGCTGCGCCACCACCAGCGGCCAGAGGAAGTTGTTCCAGCTGCCCAGGAACGTGAGGATGCCGAGCGTGGCGAGCGCGGGCCCGCACAGCGGCAGGATGATCCGGGCGAAGATGCGCACCTCGCTCGCGCCGTCGACGCGTCCGGCGTCGATCAGCTCCGTCGGCAGGCCCACCATGAACTGACGCATCAGGAAGACGCCGAACGGCGTGACGAGGAACGGCAGGATCAGCGCGGGCAGCGAGTTCGCCAGGCCCGCGTTGACGACGAGGACGTACAGCGGCACGAACGTGACGACGCCCGGGATCATCAGGGTCGCCATGACGACCACGAAGAGTGCCCGCTTCCCGCGGAACTCCAGCTTGGCGAGCGCGTAGCCGACCATCGAGCAGAAGAGCAGGTTCCCGGCCGTGACCAGGACGGCGACGATCGCCGAGTTGAGGAAGTACGTCCCGAACCGCAGGCGGGAGAACAACTGCGTGTAGTTGTCCAGGGACGCCGACTCCGGCAGCCACGTCGGCGGGTTGGCCAGGATCTCGCCCTCGCCCTTGAAGCTGCCCAGCACCATCCAGACGAACGGCGAGATCACGGCGATGAGCGCGACCGTGAGCGGAACATAGATCCACCAACGGTTCTGCGTGCGGTGCCCGGTCATGTCAGCCCCTCTCCCGCAGCAGGCGGAACTGCAGGGCGGTGACGATCGCGATGACCACGAAGATCAGGTAGCTCATCGCGGAGGCGTAGCCGTAGTTGCCGAACCCGAACTGCCGGTAGGTGTACATCGACGCGGAGATCGTCGAGTTGAGCGGGCCGCCGTTGGTCATGACGTACGGCTCCTCGAAGAACTGGAGGTAGCCGATCGCCGTCGTCACCGACACGAACAACAGCGTCGGCCGCAGCAACGGCAGCGTGATGTACCGGAACCGCGTCACCGCTCCGGCGCCGTCGATCGACGCGGCCTCGTGCAACGACGCCGGCACCGCCTGCAGCCCGGCCAGAAAGATGATCATCGCGGTGCCGAAGTTGCGCCACGCGGCCATGAGGATCAGCGCGGGCATCGACCAGTCCGGGTCGCCGAGCCAGTTCGGACCGGTGATCCCGACCCAGCCCAGCACGGTGTTGATCAGCCCGAACTCGTCCTGGAGCAGGAACCTCCACACCACCGCGACCGCGACGATCGAGGTGATGACCGGCGTGTAGAAGCCCAGCCGGAAGAACGCGCGGAACCGCGAGATCCCCTTGTCCAGCACGACGGCGGCCACGAGCGCGATGGCGAGCGTGAGCGGCACGCCGACCAGCACGAAGTACGCGGTGTTCGCCGCCGCCGTGCGGAAGAGCGGGTCGGCGAACGCCTGCACGTAGTTGCCCAGCCCGGCGAACTCCACGGCGAACGGCGTGCGCAGGTCGCGGTTGCGGGTGTCGGTGAGGCTCATGAACAGCGACTGGACCACCGGCCACGCCGTGAAGGCGAGGAACAGCAGGCAGAACGGCAGGATGAGCAGCCAGGCCGCCCGTTCCGCGCCTCGGCGGCGTGCCGGGGCGGTCAAGCTCACCGGCCGGTGCCGATCGAGTCGGCCGACGCCTGGGCGGCCTTCAGCGCGGCGGCCGGATCGGCGCCGGAGCGGGCCACCTTCTCGACCTCGGTGTCGAGCGCGGTGATCGCCTGCTCCCAGGTCGCGAAGGTCGGCGGCGACTGCGCGGTGTCGAGCTGCTTGCCGAACTTCGCGAGCTTCGTGTCGGCCGTGAGCGCCGAGTCCTGCCAGGCGCTCTTCACCGACGGCAGGTCGGTCGAGGACTGGTACCACTTGACCTGCACCTGCGGGCTCGCCAGCCAGTTCACGAACTTCCAGGCGGAGTCGCGGTTCTTGGTCTCCTTGAACACCACGAAGTTGGACCCGCCCACGAAGCTCGACGACGTCTTCTTCGTCGGCATCGGCATGACGTCGTACTTGTCCTTGAAGCCTTCCCCGCCGAGCTTCTCGACCGCGGACATCATCCAGGGACCGGAGATGAACATCGGCACGCGCCCGCTGACGAAGTCCGGTTCGGTCGTGGGCTGCGCGGGAGCTTCCTTGTCCGCGATGCCCTCGCTGAAGAAGGAGCCGTAGTACTTCAACGTCTCCTGCATCTCCGGGCTGTCGAAGTTGTAGGCGGCGTCGTTGTTCTTGGTCAGCGCCGCGCCGTTCGACCACGCGAAGGGCAGCAGCGACTGCCACGAGCCGGTGCCGCCGGCCTGGAGCCCGATGCCCCACTTGGCACCCGACTTGGCCTGAAGGGCCTTGGCCATCTCCTTGAGACCCGGCCAGTCGGTGGGAGGCGTCTCGTATCCGGCCGTCTTCGCGAGGTCCTTGCGGTAGTAGAGAAGCCGCGTCTCGACGTACCAGGGGATGCCGTACGAGGTGCCGCCGACCTCGGTCGTGCGTTGCGCGC
This sequence comes from Lentzea waywayandensis, assembly GCF_900115955.1. Classification (GTDB taxonomy): domain Bacteria; phylum Actinomycetota; class Actinomycetes; order Mycobacteriales; family Pseudonocardiaceae; genus Lentzea; species Lentzea waywayandensis. The sequence goes on along the minus strand of NZ_FOYL01000012.1, from coordinate 40,925 downwards.
CTTCGAAGAACGCGTTCTTGTCGATCGAGGACGGCGTCGCGTCGAGCGCGCCCATGCCCGCGAACTCACCCATCCACGTCGATCCCACCATGGCCGCGTCGGGCGCCTGGCCCGCCGTGATCGCCGAGGTGAACTTGTTGTGGGCGGCGTCCCACGGGATGGCGGTCACCTGGACGTCGACTCCGGGGTTCGCGTCCTCGAACTCCTTCGCGAGTGCCGGGAGCTTCTCGCCCTCGGCACCCATGGCCCACACGGTGATGGTGCCCGTGGCAGGACCCTGCGCGATGTCGGCGCTGCCCTGGCCGCCGGTCTGCTCGTCGCCGCGCCCGCAGGCGGCCAGCACCAGCACGAGGGCCGACACCCCCGCGATCGACCTGGAAGTTTTGTGCACCATTGCTTTTCGCTTCCTTTCGGCGTTCGTCTCAAGTAGACGGTGGTGAATCAGGTGACGGGCAGGCAGCCGCACGACGTGCGCACCACCAGCCGCGTCGGCAGCATTTGGGCGTAGGTTCGCGGCGGCTCGCCGCCCACGAGCTCGTGCAGGCGATCGGCGGCCAGCGCACCCAGTTCGTGCACGGGCTGGCGCACGGTGGTCAGCCCAGGCCGCACGTACCGCGCGGTCATGACGTCGTCCCAGCCCACGATCGCGATGTCGCCGGGCACGTCCCGGCCCGCGTCCTGCAGCGTGGTCATGATCGACAACGCCAGCTCGTCGTTGGCGCACATCAGGGCGTCGGCCTCGTGCTCACCGGCCAGCAGCCGCTGTGCGAAGGCGGTGCCATCGGCTTCGGACAGCCTGGCCAGGACGGGCTCGGCGGCGTCGAGACCGCGGTCCCGGTGCGCGGCGAGGTAGCCGTCGTACCGGTTGCGGATGTCGGGCCCGCTGTCCGGGTCGCCGACGAACAGCGCCCGCCGCCGGCCGTGGTCGAGCACGTGCCCGGCCAGTTCGCGCGCGCTCTCCAGGTTCTCCGCCGCGACCGCCTCGATGCCGTCCTGCGGTTCGCCCGCGATGACGACGACCGGCTTCTTCGCACGCAGCAACCGCACGAGGTCGGCCGGGATCGCCGCCGACCCGAACACGGCGATGGCGTCGACCCTGGTCGCCAGCTGCCGCACCGCCGCGGCCATGTCCGTGCGGCTGTTGGTGAGGACGAGCACCACGGACTGCGCGAGCTCGGCGGCGCGAGCCTCGAAGCCCATCAGCAGCTCGGCGTAGTAGGGACCGGACAGCTCCGGCAGCACGAGCCCGTGCGCCTCGTGGTGCCGCACGGCGAGACTGCGTGCCGCACCAGTCGGCACATAACCGAGTTCCTCGACGGCGGTGAGCACCTTCTGCCGGGTGGCCTCGGCCACGACCGTCGCGCCCTGGAGCACCCGCGACACGGTGGCGATCGACACGCCGGCGTGATCGGCGACCGAGTAGATCGTCGCTCCAGCGGACCGGGCCTCCGGAGAGGCTGGGTGCTGCTTCGCCATAGCGCTGCCTGCCGCCCTCATCGTCGTTGATCGGGATGATGTAAGCGCTTACATGTCACGCTGAGTAATGTAAGCGCTTACATAGTCTTGTTTCGGCAAATATAGGCACGAGTGGACGCCCGGCACAAGGGCCATCTGCGACGGACGCCCGCAGGCGACAGGCGGAAAGCGCAGGTCAGGACCGCGCAGAGCCACCGAAAGAAGTTTGCACGGCTAAGGGCGTGCCGCGATGGCATCGAGGTCGCGGGTGGCGTAGCGCAGGTGCTCCCACTCCTCCACCAGGATCGTGCGCAGGCAGGAACCAGTGGAAACCGGGTGATCCGGACTCCACGGGTTGCTGCGCGTCACGGCCAGATCGGCCTCGGTCACCCCGGCCAGGAAGTCCCGGACCATCGCCGTCCGACCGGCCCGCGCCTCCAGGACCTCGGCGTACGGCGGGGTGCCGGACACGAAGACGGACAGGTCGTACCCGTCGGTCTCGTACTCGGCGTTCGGCAGGCCCAGCGGGTGATAGGGCTTCTCGTTGCCCAGGATCGGCCCGCCCAGCCAGGTGTCCGTGGCCATGATCAGATGGCGGACCGTCTGTGCGAACGACCACTCGCCATCCACCGAGACGTCCTCCGTGCCCGGCGGCATTGCAGCGACTCGCTCCAGGGTCGCGGCCCAGGCGGCCTCGACCGCGGCCCACGCCGCGCGCAACCCGTCCGGATCCTTCGCCCGCCGCTCCTCCCTGCCGGGAAAGCGCCGGTTGAGCTCGGCCTCGACGAACGGCGCCACGTCGACCCCGTTGACCAGCAGCGCGTTCTCGCCGTCGAGCAGCCACGGCGCGTCGATGTCGGCACCCGCGATGTCGACCGCCCGCATGACCAGGCCGGACAGGTCCGACCGCGTGAACCGCGCGCCCCGCAGGCTCACGTCGGTGAACGCGGCGCCGCTCAGGTCGTCAGGATGGCTGAAGGTCACCATCGGCCGACCCTACTGCCAGGCGCGGAGCTTCTCGGGGTTGCGGACGGCCCAGATCCGGGTGATCCGGTCGCCGGCGATGTCGAACGCGTAGACCGACGCCGTCACGCCGTCGTTCTCGATCAGCAGACCGGGCCTGCCGTTGACGGTGCGTTCGGTGATCGTGAAGTCGCCGGGGACCCTGGTGGCGACGGCGACGATGAACTCCGCGATCCGGTCCCCTCCCTCGATCGGGTCGAGCACGGTGGTGACCAGGCCGCCGCCGTCCGCCGTGAAGGTCGCGCCGGGGTCCAGCAGCCCGACCAGGGCGGGGATGTCCTGGGCCTCCCAGGCGTGTTTGAAGTCGCGGACCACACCGGCGTGGTGAACGGCCAGTGCGGCGGGCGGCGCGGACGCGCTGACGCGGCGGCGAGCCGCGGAGGCGAGTTCACGGCACGCGGCCGGGGTGCGGCCGGTGATCTCGGCTATCTCGCTGAAGGAGTAGCGGAAGACGTCGTGCAGGACGAGCGCGACGCGCTGGGCCGGCGTCATCGACTCGAGCGCGACGAGGAACGCCATGCTGACCGACTCGTCCAGGGTGACGCGGTCGGCCGGGTCGGCGGTGGACCCCTCGGCGGGGTCGGGCAGCGGCTCGGGGATCCATTCGCCGACATAGCGTTCGCGGCGGGCTCGCGCGGAACCCAGCAGGTCGAGGCAGATGCGGCTGGTGACCGTGGTGAGCCAGGCGCCGGGAGAGGCGATCTCGTCCTGCTTCGGCCTGGACAGCGCGTACCAGCGGGCGTAGGCCTCCTGGACGGCGTCCTCGGCCTCGGCGAGGGACCCCAGCAGCCGGTAGCCGAGGTTGATCAGATGGCGGCGCTCGCTGAGGATCGCGTCGGTCACCGGTGCTCCCGTCCGTTCGTGGCTTCACCTGGTGGCGTGACCCAGAACGCCGGCTGGGTGATTCACGCTCAGCACGGCGCCGTCTCATCGCGAATTCGCCCGGCGACCTTCTGGGCCACACCACCAGTCTGACGAGACAGCGCGCCGAAATGTCAGGCCTGACGTTTCCCGGAGTCGTGTCGTCGTAGTGCTCGGAAGCGACACGCGAACGAAGGAGACCGATGATCAGGATCGGCATCGTCCTCGGCAGCACCCGGCCGGGCCGCCGGGGCGAGCAGGTGGCCCGATGGGTGGAGCAACGGGCGCGGCTGCGCGCGGACGCGGAGTTCGAGGTGGTGGACCTGCTCGCGCATCCGTTGCCACACCTGGACGAACTGCCCGGCGAGTACGAGCACCCGCACACCAGGTCGTGGGCGGAGACGATCGCGTCGTTCGACGGGTTCGTCGTGGTCACGCCCGAGTACAACCACTCGGCGCCGGGCGTGCTCATGAACGCGATCGACTTCCTGCGCGCGGAGTGGCGGGACAAGGCCGTCGGGTTCGTGTCGTACGGCGGGGTCGGTGGTGCCCGCGCAGTCGAGCAGCTGCGGTTGATGTGCGGGGCACTGGAGATGGCGGACGTGTCGTCGCAGGTGACGCTGTCACTGGTGACCGAGTTCGAGAACTTCGCGGTGCTGGCGCCGGGCGAACAGCAGATCGCCGCCCTGGACCGGACGCTCGACCAGGTCGTCGCCTGGAGCACCTCGCTCCTGCCGCTGCGCGCCGGCTCCCCGGTGGCCGTGGCATGACCGTGCACAAAGGACTGACGATGGACGAGATCACGCAGCACATCACCAGGATCGTCGAAGGCATCGAGGCCAAGGACCTCGACCGCCTCCGACGGCTCTACTCGGCCGACGTCGTGTCGTTCGACGTCGAGCCGCCGCTGCGACACGTCGGCATCGACGCGAAGCTGGCGAACTGGGCCAAGGCGTTCGCGTTCTTCCAGGACGTGAAGTACGAGGTTCGCGATCTGGCGGTGACTGCGGACGAGAACGTCGCGTTCGCGCACGGCTTCGGACGGCTGCACGGCACGACGAACAACGGCGTGGCGGTGGCCGGAATGTGGGTGCGGGCGACGTTCGGCTTCCGGAGGATCGACGGGCACTGGCTGGTCACGCACGACCAGGTCTCGGTGCCGTTCGACATCGCCGATGGCACGGCGGTGACCGGTCTCGAGCCCTGACCAGGCTCGAGTCGGTCAGGCCGCCGGAGCGGCGCGGCGGCGTCCCGTCACGAGCAGATGCACCCACGGGACAGCGCGGAGGCCGCCGTCGCGGTGCAGTACCGCACTCCGAGCGGGTCGTGCTCGTGCCACGGGTGGGGGCACACGTCGCAGGCGAGGACGGGGGCGGGATCGGTGGTGAGGACAGGGGCTGAATCGGTGGTGAGCGGCTCAGACGTGGTCATGCGGGTACTCCGATGAACGGTGCTGGAACGTGAGGATTCCGGGGTTCTGGATGACGCCGTCGCGGATCTCGATGGCGCGCCGGATGGTCTCGCCGGCGTCCCAGGAGCCGGTGAGAACGGTGCGCAGGTGCGGGAGCAGCGCCTCGCTGATCTCCCAGGTGGCCGAGTTCCACAGGTACGAGGGGCTGTGGTCCACCCCGTAGTGCACGACGTGGTCGCCCACCAGGAACGACGGCTCGGTGAACGAGGTGGGGCGGGCCCAGCTGAAGCCCATCCCCCGGTCGCACGACACGTCGACTACGAGGGTGCCGGGCGCGAGGGTGGGCAGGTCGTCGTCGATGAGGAACGTCAGCGGCTTGTCCGGGTCCTGAAGCACGCAGTTGACGATGATGTCGTGCTGTGCCAGGAAACCGGCGAGCGGGACGCGTCCGGCGTCGGTCAGCGCGTGGCTGCGCCGCGGATCGGAGTCGTCGTGGTCGAAGTGGACCATCCGCGCCGAGTGGATCGGCGAGCCGACCGCGGTGACGCCGCGGTTGGTGAGGACGTTGACCTCGTGCACGCCGTGCGCTTTGAGCGCGGTGACGGCACCTCGTGCGGTGGCGCCGAAGCCGATGACGGCGGCGGTCAGCCTCTTGCCGTAGTCACCGGTCGAGCCGGCGATCTGCAGGGCGTGCAGCACCGAGCAGTAGCCGGCCAGCTCGTTGTTCTTGTGGAACACGTGCAGACCGAACGAGCCGTCGGTGGTCCAGTGGTTCATGGCCTCGAACGCGATCAGCGTCAGCCGGCGTTCGACGGCCAGCTGGGTGAGCTTCGCGTCCTGCACGCAGTGGGGCCACCCCCACAGCACCTGTCCCTCGCGCAGTTCCGCGACGTCCTCGGCCAGAGGCTTGGGCAGCAGGATGACGTCGCACTCCGCGATCAGCTGTTCGCGGGTGCGCAATCCCCCTACTGACAAGGAAAGTCGTTCGTCGGACACGCCGAAACGCTCGCCGTAGCCGCGTTCGAGGAATACTCGATCCCGCAGATCCGCGTCGATCCGTTCGAGGTGCAGCGGATGAATCGGTAGCCGGTACTCGTTCTCCTTGCGCGACAACGCGATGACGCCGAGGCTGAGGTGCGCGGCACGGGTCAGCATCGACCGCTTTCCGCGAGAAGTTCTTTGGTGCAGAGCAGATCCGAGCTCAACTCGGCGCTCCCGCCTCCAGCCAGACGGCCGGGCTTCCTGGTGCGCCCAAGGCGGCACCAGCTTGACCGCTGCTGCACGACATGCCCTCGGTGGGTCAAGCCTACGCTAAAATCGGTGACGACCCGGCCGCTCCGGACCTCGGCGGTGCCGCTCGCTACCGAATCCGGTGTGAGGTGCTCCCCGTCATGATCGGTCTGTCCGAGGTCACGCGTCTGGAAGAAGCCACCCGCGCGTTGCGCGAGCTCGACTACCGCAGCGGGGGCGAGACCTGTCTCGACGGCGTCCGCCTGTGCCTGCGCGAGAGCCTCCCGATGCTCACCGCGCCCACGTCGGAGCACGTCCGGCGACGGCTGCACGTCGCCGTGGCGGACCTGCGGAACCTGGCGGGCTGGGTGTGCTTCGACGTCGGCCTGGTCGACAACGCGCAGAACCACTTCTGCCACGCCCTGGCGCTGGCCGGGCTCGCCCGCGCGGACGGGCTGACCGCGAACGTGTGCTACCGGCTCGGCCGCGTCTTCCTGCACCACGGGCACTTCGACGAGGCGTTGCGGTACTTCGACCTCGGTCAGCTCGCGGCCTCCCGGTCCGGCGACGGACTCGCGGCCGGCATGCTGTCGGCCAACGCGGCGTGGGCGTGTGCGAAGAAGGGCGCCGAGCACAGCGCCCGCACGCTGCTCGACCGCGGCCAGGAGCAGTTCATCGCCGCGAACCGCAGCGGCGTGGCCGGTTGGGCGGAGTTCTTCACCCCCGCCGACCTGTCCGGGCTCGCCGGGGCCGTGCACACGGACCTCGCGGTCACCGCGGGCCGGCACTACGCGCGGACCGCCGTCGTGCTGCTCACCACCGCGATCGACGGCTACGACGAGGGCATGGCCCGCAGCCGCACGTTCGGCGAGATCTCCCTGGCCACCAGCCATTTGATCGAGGGCGACGTCGAGGCGGGCGTGGACGTCGGGCTGCGAGCGCTGGCGTCGTCCGGATCCGTCGGCTCCGCCCGCGTGCGCGACCGCTTCCGGCCCCTCGCCTCGCACGCGCGCCGCTTTCGCGACCACGGCGGGGCCCGGGAACTCGCCGGCCGGATCGACGCCGTCTCGGCGGCGTGACCGGGCGTGGCCCCTTCCGCGTCGCGCGCCCTCGCGTGGGATGCTTCCGCACAAAGGAAGGCGGAGTCGGTGAGCGGTGAGCGACTGGCCAAGGTGCTGGCGCATCTCGCCGCCGACGCGGCGGCCAGAGGCGTCGCGACGTCCTGCGAGGCCGCGTGTGAGGCGTGCGTGTCGCTGATCGGGGTGACCGGCGCACAGCTGACCCTGATGAACGGCACGGGCCGGGGCGAATCGCGCTACGCGACGAACGACATCGGCGCCCAGCTCGAGAACCTGCGCTTCACCCTCGGCGAGGGACCGTGCGAGGACTCGGTCCGCTCCGGAATGCCGGTGCTCGCCGGTGATCTGGACTCCTGGGACAACGACCTGCGCTGGCCGCTGTACGTGCGGTCCGCCGTCGCCGCCGGGGCCAGAGCGGTCTTCGTGTTCCCGCTGCGCAGCGGCGCGATCCGGATCGGCGCGCTGGTGCTGCACCGGACGAGCCCCGGCCCGCTGACCCAGGAGCAGATCCTCGACGCGCACGTCGTGGCCGACGTCATCCTGTCGTTGCTCCTGGACGAACTGACCATGGCGCACCTCGAGGCAGAGGTCCTGCCACCGAACGGCACGCCGCTCAGCCGCGCCGAGGTGCACCAGGCCACCGGAATGCTGTCCGTCCAGATGGGGGTGAGCATGGACGAGGCCCTGGTGCGGCTTCGCGCGCACGCGTTCGCCCATGACAAGTCGGTCGTCGACGTGGCCCGCGAGATCGTCGGCCGGCGCCTGCGACTGAGCCCGGAGAGCAGGCCCGATCCCCGATGATCACGCCCGCTTCCCGGCGAGAAGACCTACGGAGGTGACTCCCGATGTTCACGGAAAATCTGGCGGAGACGTTCGTCGAGCTGGCCGACACCCTGGTCGCCGGCTTCGACTCGGTCGAGTTCATGCATCTGCTGGCCGACCGCTGCGTCGCCACGCTGGAGGTCGACGCGGCCGGCATCCTGCTCGTCGACCACCACGGTGAGCTGCGGGTTCTCGGCTCCTCCAGCGACAGGGCCCGGCTGCTCGAACTCTTCGAGCTCCAGCACCGGCAGGGCCCGTGCATGGAGTGCTATCTCACCAGCGAGCCGGTGACGGTCGCCAGTTTCACCACGTCACCGCAACGATGGCCCGAGTTCTCCGCAGTGGCGAAGGACGCCGGGTTCGGTGCGCTGCACGCGGTGCCGATGCGGCTGCGCGAGCAGACGGTCGGGGCGCTGAACCTGTTCACCGTCGAGGAGGGCGCGCTGAGCGAGCCGATGCTGCGGGTCGCGCAGGCCATGGCGGACGTCGCCACCATCGGCCTGCTCCAGGCCCAGATCATCAGCCACCGCGACCTGCTCGCCGGCCAGCTGCAGCACGCGTTGCAGAGCAGGGTCCTCATCGAACAGGCCAAGGGCGTGCTCGCCGAACGGCTGCAGATCGACATGAGCACGGCGTTCGAGACGCTGCGCCGGTACGCGCGAAGCCACAACTACTACCTGAGCACCGTGGCGGAGGACGTCATCGCCGGCACGATCGACATGGCCGAGCTGACGGCCGTCGCCGAGGCGAGGTCGTCCGCCCGGCGTCCGCGGCCGTAGCGGCGGCGAAGATCACTCGCGCGCGGCGGGGGTGAGATCTTCCTCCGCGCGCACGACCATGGACTCCAGCACCGGGCCGCCGAAGGTGGTGACCATGGCGACGTCCGCGGCGTCGCGGCCGCGGCCGACGACCACGCGTCCCTTGCGCGGCATGTTGTTGCGCGGGTCGAAGGTCCACCAGCGGTCCTCCAGCCAGACCTCCATCCACGCCGCGAAGTCCATCGGCGCGCCGTCGGGCGGCACGTCCAGATCGGGCAGGTAGCCGAAGACGTAGCGGGCGGGGATGTTGAGGGCGCGGCAGAACGAGATCGCCAGGTGCGTGAAGTCGCGGCAGACCCCGATGCCCGAGGCGTTGACGTCGGCCGCCGTGGACAGCGCGGTCGAGGCGCCGTAGCGGAAGCTGAGCGCCTCGTGGACGTACCGGCAGATCTCCTGAACCCTGAGGTAGCCGCGCGGATGGGCGCCGAACCTCGACCAGGCCTCGTCTCCGAGCACGTCGGACACGCAGTAGCGGCTGGGCAGCGTGTACAGCAGCACGTCGTCGGGAAGATCGTCGGGCAACGCCTCCGGCACGGTCTCGTCGACGGCCTCGGTCTCGTCGGGGACGTCCGCCCACGCGCTGTAGTTCACTGTGGACAGTCCGGGCGGCAGCACGAGGCGCGCGAGCCAGTTGCCGTAGAGGTCGAAGTAGTGCCGCACGGGCGTGTCCGGTTCCACGGACATGCGCTCACAGCTGACTTTCACGTCACCCTGCCGGTCCGGGCGCACCAGGAACACCGCTGGTGTGGGCACTTCGGCGCGATAGGTGAACGCGCAACCGACGCGGAGCATTCGGGGTGCCCGCGCCGGTTGCGCCTCCTCACGGCCGTTGTCACGGTGCGAGGTCAACGAACGCGCTCCGAACGGTGATCCGAAGCGCTGAGAGAAGTGGTCATCAGAGCGCTCGTACCTCCTGTCTGATGACGTCCACAGTGGATTTCCTGTTGTGGAGCAGGCTTTCCACCGTGTCGGTGTTCTCGCGGTGAGCGGCGCGCATCATGGCCTGGTGGGCCACGAACGGGTCGGCGTCGGCCGGCACGACCAGCAGCGTGGTCCGGCTCCGGTCGGACGCGATGACGTCCACCGTGTGCTCAGGCCTGGACCAGAATCCGCTGAGGCGGACCCGGATCCCGCCGACCGCGATCTGGCGCGGGGCGCTGTCCCATTCGGTCAGGTTGTAGCTCACCCGCGGGATGTCGCCCAGCCGAACCGCCAGCACCGCGAGCAGTGCCGGCAGCTCGGCGGCGAGGTCCCGGGTACGTGGCCACCAAGCACCGTCGACGTGCCCCGTGGTGGGCGCCTTCGGCCGCAACCGCAATCGCAGCGGATACCGAGGCTGCTCGCTGGCCTTCAAGGCCGGTGGGGCGTGGGAGAGGTGCGGAGCCGACATCATGCCGGAACTCCCGTCTCCGACCTGAAAACGGCCGGTTCTGGTTTTGCCGAGCACGACTTGAGCTTGACCGCTCAGGTGCGAGAAGTTCTCGACATATTCGACACTACACTCCCCGCACTCTGATCAACCGAAATCGCGCGAAGTATTTCCCAGCGCCTCCACGTGCACGTCAGCGCTGTTCAACCGTTTGGAGGCACAATTCCAGGCCGGCTTCCCAGCACACGGCTGACAGCGCGGAAAAAGTCGTCCGGAAGGTTTGCCGCCCACTGACCTGGCACTACTGTGAAAACACCGCCCGGCCCCTGCGGTCACCCGAAACACCAGCGAAATGACGAGGTGACGCAGATGTCGGACCGCCGCGTGGCACAGACGTTCCTCGAGCTGGCCGACACGCTCGTGGAGCGGTTCGACGGCATCGAGTTCCTGCACGTCCTGGCGGAGCGGTGCGTCGAACTGCTCGGCGTGGACTCGGCGGGGATCCTGCTGACCGACGACCAGGGCGTGCTCCGGCTGGTGGCCACGTCCAGCGACCGGGTGAGCTCCCCGGAGCGGTTGCAGAGCGGCGAGGACTCCCGTTGGGCCGCGGTCGACGCGTTCCCGATGCGACTGCGCACCGAGGACATCGGCTCGCTGAACCTGTTCCGGACGTCGCCCGGCGCGCTCCCACCGGAGACGGCGACCCTGGCGCAGTCGCTCGCGAACGTCGCGACGATCAGCCTCCTCCAGGTGCGGACGGTCCGGCAGGGCAGCGTCGTCGCCGAGCAGTTGCGGATCGCGCTGCACGGCCGCGTCGCGATCGAGCAGGCGAAGGGCGTGCTGACCGAACGGCTGGAGATCGGCGTCGCGGACGCCTTCTCCCTCATGCGGACCTACGCCCGCAACACCGGCCAGCTGCTCTCCGACGTCGCCGGGCAGGTCAACGCCCGGTCACCGGAGGTCGCCGGCCTGACGAGGGTGACGAAGCCGCGGCCCCGCTGGTGACTGAAAAGCGCGCGGACAGGGTACAAAGGAGTCAGACCCGTGCGTTCGAAGCTCCGCACGGGAGGTTCGCCGCCGGACCCTCCGCGAACATCACCGCTGTGCGTTCATTCCCGCCTTCGGCGTGTCCGAGCCTCCCCGCAGCACCCCGATCCGGAGCAGGTACATGACCACGACGCACACGGCACCGACCTCGACAGCGGAACGACAGCCGGGCAGTGACTTCGCCCGGCTCACCAGGGAACTCAAGGCGGCCGGTCTGCTGGACCGCCGGCGCGGCTACTACCTGCTGCGAATGGCGATCAACGCGCTGCTCCTCGCCGCGATCGCCGTGGCGTTCGTGTGGCTCGGCGACTCCTGGTGGCAGGTCATCACGGCGGTCGCGCTGGCCGTGGCCTCGACCCAGCTCGCCTTCATCGGTCACGACGCGGGGCACCGGCAGATCTTCCGCAGTCACCGCAACAACAACGTGGTCGGGCACCTGCACGGCAGCCTCACCGGCATCAGCTACCAGTGGTGGGTCGCCAAGCACAACCGCCATCACGCGAACCCCAACCACGAGGACCAGGATCCCGACATCGAGATCCACGCCCTCGCGTTCAGCCGCGCCCAGGCGACGACCAAACGCGGTGTGTACCGCTGGATCACCCGGAACCAGGCGTTCCTGTTCTTCCCGCTGCTGCTCGCCGAGGCGGCCGTGCTGCGGATCTCCGGCCTGGTCGCCCTGTGCCGCAAGGAACTGCGCAACCCGTGGCGCGAGGCCGCCCTCCAGCTCCTGCCGCTGGCCGCCTACCTCGCGGCGGCGTTCATCGTGCTGTCGCCCTTGAAGGCTCTCGTGTTCATCGCGGTGCACCAGGGCCTGATGGGCGTCTACCTGGGCTGCTCGTTCGCGCCCAACCACAAGGGAATGCCGATCATCGCCGAGGGCCAGCGCCTCGACCATCTGCACAAGCAGGTGCTGACCTCGCGCAACGTCACCGGCGGCCGGTGGGTCGACGCCCTGTTCGGCGGCCTGAACCACCAGATCGAGCACCACCTCTACCCGCACATGCCACGACCGAACCTGCGCCGCGCGCAGCCCGTCGTCGAGGACTTCTGCGCCCGGCACGGCATCCCGTACAGCAAGACCACCATGGTCCGCTCCTACGCCGAGGTGCTGCGTCACCTGCACGACGCCGGGGCACCACTGCGCCAGCAGGCCGGGAGAGCTACAACTTCCGCAACCTGACCCGGTCCACCCGGTGGTCGGGGCCCTTCTGCAGCACGAGGTGGGCCCGCGACCGCGTGGGCGCGATGTTGCGCACGAGGTTCGGGCTGTTGATCCGGTCCCAGATGTCGAGCGCGGTCCTGCGCGCGTCCGGCACCGACAGTTCCGCGTACCTGCGGAAGTACGAGGCGGGGTCGCGGAAGGCGGTGCGGCGCAACGTGAGGAACCGGTCGACGTACCACTTCCTGATCAGGTCGTGGTCGGCGTCGAGGTAGATCGTGAAGTCCAGGAAGTCGGCCACGAACACCGACGGCGCGTCCTCGGTGCGGCCGGTCCACGTCTGCAGCACGTTCAGGCCCTCGACGATGAGGATGTCCGGCGTCGGGATCTTCTCCACGTCCGGCAGCACGTCGTAGACCAGGTGCGAGTACTTCGGCACCTCGACCTCGGTCCCGCCGGACGTGATCTCGTCCAGGAACCGGATCAGTCTGCGCACGTCGTAGCTCTCCGGGAAACCCTTGCGGTCCATCAGGTTCCGCTCGCGCAGCACCGCGTTCGGGTGCAGGAAACCGTCAGTGGTCACCAGGGCGACCTCGGGATGGTTCTCCCACCGCGACAGCAACGCCCTGAGGACGCGCGCCGTGGTGCTCTTGCCGACCGCGACGCTGCCCGCGATCCCGATGACGTACGGCGCCTTCACCGGCTCACGGCCGAGGAAGTCGTTCGCCACGTGGTGCAGGCCCTGCGTCGCGACCACGTACAGGTTCAGCAACCTCGACAGCGGCAGGTACACCTCGGTGATCTCCTCGACCGACAGCTCCTCGTTGAGGCCCTGCAGGTCGGTGAGCTCCTCGGCGGTCAGCGTCATCGGCGTGGACTGCCGCAACCGCGCCCACTCCGACCGGCTGAAGTCGAAATGACCGACCGCCGCACGGTCCCCTGTGGACAACTCCGAAGTGGACAAGCTCTCTCCCCGATCGTCCGAGTACCGGACCAGTCTCAGGCGAACCAGGTCATGTCGCCAACGGCCGCGACGTCCTCGGCGAGCCGGGCGGGATCGCGGTGCCACAACAGCACCGAGGCACCGATCACTCCACCGCTCGTCTCGTTGCCCTCCCGGCCGGCCCGGCGGACGTGGACCTCGTGCTCGCTCGCCAGGCCGCTCAGGTCGGGACCCGGCTCGTGGAACCTCGTGCCCGGCATGACCGGTGGCCACAACCAGGCGGCGTGAAAGTCCCGCGCGACCGGCTCGGACACCGGCAGCCCGGCCTGCATCCTGAGGTTCGCCACCTCCAGCTGCACCCCGGCGTGCAGCAGCGCCAGCTCCGACACCAGCGCGCCCGGTGCCCGTCCGGCGACCTCCAGCACCACCATCTCGCCGTCGCCGTTCACCGCGAACTCGGTGTGCACGACGAAACGTCCCTCACTGCCCAACGCGCGCACGACGCGTTCGTTCATCTCGTGCGCGGCCTCGGTGAACTCCGACTCCCGTTCGGTGGCGCCGCCCAGGGTGCGTCCGGCGTGCACGCCGATCAACGGCCCGAGGTACCGGCCCACCTGCACCGGGGTGATCTCGCCGTCCCGCACCAGCGCGTTGACGTGGTGCAGCGGGCCGTCGACGAACTCGTCGACCTGCCAGCCGGGCTCGCCGTCGTGCTCGGCCAGCCAGTCACGCAGGTCCTGCGGCGTGTGCAGGATCGAGATGCCGCGCGAGTTCGCCTCCTGCCGGGGTTTCGCGACCGCGGGCAGGCCGATCTCCTCGATCAGCAGGTCGGCCGCCGTCGCGGTGACGGTGGGCTCGAAGGCGTGGAACCTCGGCACCCGAACGCCACCGGCGGCGAGCAGCCGCTTCATCACCACCTTGTCCAGGTAGGCGGCCGGCCGGCGCGGATGCCGCGGCGCAAGGCCCAGTTCCTCCCGCAGTCGCGCACATTCGGCCAGGCAGTACTCGTCGTTCGTCACGACCTCGACCGGTCCTTCGAAGCCGCGGATCTGCTCCAGCCACTTCTCCCGATCCAGCACCACGACCTCGGGCGCGGCACCGGTGACGTCCTCGCGCAGCACCGCGTCCGCCTCGCCGTCGGTCAGCACGACGAGGTCGAACTCGCCGGGAGGGAACGCCACTGACGGTGCGACGGTGAGCGGCTGCTTCGACTGCAACGCGACGATCGTCGTCCTCATCGATGCTCTCCCCCTGCTCGCCCACGGACGCTGGTCCCCCGTTCGAGCCTTCCGGAACCTCGCCCCCGCCCGCCAGCGTTTCGGCAGTGGGATGGACCACGTGGCAGGCGAGTCCGTCCTGGTGCGCGGCGCGTCGGGCAGCCTCGGCAGGCTGAACCCGTTGGCGGAAGCCGCGCTGGCGCACCACAAGATGGACGCGGGCGAGGTGTTCGGCAGGATCGTGCTGATCCCTCAGGGGTAGTAGCCCTTGACCGGGATCCACGCCTCCTCGAACAGGTGCGGTCCGTCCGTCGGCACGTCGGTGAACCCGCCCGAGGTCTTCAGCAGGTTCAGCTGGCTGCCCGACAGCGCGAACACCACGTGCCCGATGCCCGACCGGGCCAGCGCTCCGGCGCACATCCCGCACGGCTCGCAGCTGGTGTACATGGTGGTGCCGGCGGCGGTGGCCGGGTCCAGCTTCTGGGCCGCCCAGCGGGCCAGCTTCAGTTCGGGATGGGCCGTGATGTCGTCGTCGGTCAGGCAGGAGTTGCGTTCCTCCGCCAGCACCGACCCGTCCGGGCCGACCAGCAGCGACCCGAAAGGCGGGTTCCCTCCCGCCCTCGCCTCTGCCGCCAGCGCGATCGCCCTGCGCAGGTGCTCCTCGTTCACCGCAACTCCTTTCGCACTGCCGCCAGCGCGTGCCAGGCGGCTTCCGGACGCCGAGTCTCCTCCGGATCGCCGATGAAGGGGTCCAGGACCACGGCCTTCGCGCCGTCCGCGCGCAGTCGTTCGAGGTCGCCGACGACCTGCTCCAATGTGCCCTCGCCGAGCTTGCGGTCGCCGAGCGGCTGGTCGGTCAGCCGCAGCAGGATGCGCGGCGCCAGCTCGGGCAGCCGCCGGTCTTCCTCCGCCACGATCTTCCGCAGCCGTGCCAACGACTCCCGCCACCCGTCCGGGGTCTGCCGCAGCGGATGCCAGGCGTCGCCGAGCCGGGCCGCGCGCCGCAGACCGGCGTCGCTGTCCCCGCCCACCCAGATCGGGATGTCCCCGGCGCGATAACCCTCGTCGCACCACGCCTCGCGCACCGTCGTGATCAGCTCGTCGGTGAGCTTGCCGCGACGGCGGAAGTCGACGCCCAGCGCGTCGAACTCCTGCCGCGCCCAGCCGACCCCGACGCCGAGCACGAACCGGCCGCCGCTCAGTTCCGCCAGGTTGGCGGCCATTCGCGCGACCAGCAGCGGGTGCCGGTACGGCGCGATCAGCACGGTCGTGCCCAGGGTGATCCGCTCCGTGACGCCGGCGAGCCACGCCAGCGTCGTGAACGGGTCGTAGAACGGGGCCGGGTACTGCTGCGCCACGTCGGGGGTCACCACCACGTGGTCGGACACCATGAGCAGGTCGAAGCCCAGGCCCTCCACCGTCCGCGCCCAGTCGCGCAGCACGGCCGGGCTGGTGCCGGGCCCGAAGTTGGGAACGTTCACTCCGATCAACACGTGATCGAGCCTAGGCCCTCCCGGCCTACCACCGAAGGGAGTCTTCACGGCCTTGAGGTCTATCCGCCGTGGATTCCACGGTACTTTGGCGAGATGACCGAGACTCTCGACGAGACCGACTGGGCAATCCTCGCCGAGCTCCAGCAGGACGGCCGAGTCCCGCTCACCGAACTGGGCCGCAGGGTCAGCCTCAGCGCCTCGGCCACCACCGAACGCGTCAAGCGCCTGGAGGGCATCGGCGTCATCACCGGCTACCGCGCCACCGTGGACCTCGGCAAGGTCGGCTACGGCGTGCTGGCCGTGGTGCGCCTGAAGTACCCGGGCAACCAGCACGGCCCGTTGCACCGGCTGCTCGCGCACCGCGCCGAGATCCTGGAATGCCTGCGCACCACCGGCGACGACTGCTACACGCTCAAGGTCGCCGCCACGTCGATGCACCACCTCGAACAGGTCGTCGACGAGCTGATCGCGTTCGGCAGCACCACGACCAACATCGTCTACAGCGAGACCCTGCCCTACCGGGGCGTGCTCACGGTGCCGCCGGAATCCTCGCGGTAGCTGGAAGCGAACGCGCCGCACGGCCGAGCCCGCCACCGCAACCCGCCCCGCGCGGTGCCAACCGGCGCACGCCAACGCATGGTGACCACCCACGGAGGTCCGGCGCGCGGTGCCACCCGGCGCACGCCAACGCATGGTGACCACCTACGAAGGTCCGGCGCGTGGTGCTGACCGGCGCCCGCCAACGCAAGGCGACCACCTACGAAGGTCCGGCGCGCGGTGCCACCAGGCGCCCGCCCTCGCAAAGCAACCACGTACGAGGCCTGGTATGGCGATGCGAAGCGAGCCGTGTGAACCTCTGCCGCCTGGGTGGCGGTGCACCCCGCTCATGGCGATTGGGGCTTTACCTTGAGTGGGCGGGATGCTCCCCTCACGGGCACGGCCGGGCGCTTTTCAGCCCGGCCTTTTCCGGCCGTCAAGCATCCCGCCAGAGGCTCAAGGTCAAGCCCCAATCGCAACCCCGCACTTCGTCACGACCCGCGGAACCACCCTCGCAAGGCGACCACCCGCACGGAACGCGACCAACCCCGCTGGAACGCGACAAACGCCCGCAAGCCGACCCGCAACCCGCACCCACACGCCGTCAGAGCGAGGAGAAGTGCGCCGCATCCCCGACGATCGTCGTACTGGGCACTCCCTCAACACTGACCGGCACACCCGCCACGCCCTGCTGGAAGCCGGGTCCGCACAACGGATCGAGGCGCTGTGCGTCCGGGCTCGCGAGCTGGACGGCGTGGGCGACAGCCGGGATTCGTTGCTCGCCTGGCTGGACGACCTCGTCGCGTACTGCGTCGCCGCGCGGGGGCTCGCCACCGCCCTGGCCTACGAGGGCGATCCGGTGGACGGGAACTCGTGCGCGTCGGTGGTCGCGCAGGCCTCAGAACCGTTGCTGCGCCGGGCGGTTCAGGACGGCTCGGTGGCCGCGGGCGTCACGGCCACCGAACTGGTGACGTTGATCGTCGGGATCGTGATGGTCACCGAGAACCACCAGGATCCGGCCGCCTCGGCCGAGCGCCTGTTCGCGCTGGCCGTGGCGGGGATCAGCCCGCCCCGCTGACTCACCAGGGCAGTTCGCCGGACTCGTCCTGCAGGGTCCCGGTCGGACCGTCCGGCCCGAAGGTCGCGAACCGCACGACGACCCTGGCGCTCTCCTCCGCGGGTCGTCCGATCCCGAAGGCCGCGGTCATGTCGGTCGCGGTCGCGCCTGGCTCCAGGGCGTTGAACTTGATGCCCGGATGAGCCTTGGCGTACTGGACGGTCAGCATGGTCGCCGCCGACTTGGAGGCGGCGTAGAGCGCGAGCGGCAGGCCGAACTCGGGCCGTTCGGGGTTGGTCACCGCCCAGAACGACCCCAGGCTGCTCGAAATGTTGACCACGTTGGGGTTCTCGGACTTGCGCAGCAGCGGAAGGGCCGCCTCCGTGACGCGCACGATCCCCACCGCGTTGGTGTCGAAGGCGCGCAGTGCCATGGGGCCGTCGAGGGCTTCGGTGGCGAGGATGCCCGCGTTGTTCACCAACACGTCGAGCCGTCCCTCCTCGGCGTCGATCGTCGCCAGCGCGGCGGCCACCGAGGCGTCGTCGGTCACGTCGAGCTGGACGAACCGGGCGCCGAGCTCGGCCGCGGCCTTCTCGCCGCGTTCGGTGTCACGCGCACCGACGTAGACGACGTGACCCAGCTCCAGAAGTTGTCTGGCGGTCTCGAAACCGATGCCCTTGTTGGCCCCGGTGATCAGCGTGACGGTCATGCGCTTCTACCCCTCAGTTCTAGAGCGATCACTTCAGAACTCGACCGTAGCACGTTCTGCAACGATCACTTCAGAAGAGGTAGGCTGCGCGGGTGACGACCACGCCGCGCCGCGCGACCGGCCGACCCAGGGGGTTCGACGCCGACGAGGCGCTCGATCGAGCCCTGCTGGTCTTCTGGGAGCAGGGCTTCGAGGGGGCCAGCCTGGCGAACCTGACCGAGGCGATGGGCATCTCCACGGCCAGCATGTACGCGACCTTCGGCAACAAGGAGCAGCTGTTCCGCAAGGCCCTGGAGCGTTACGACGAGGGCCCGAGCGCATACGTGCCCCTGGCCCTGGCGGAACCGACCGCTCTCGGAGTCGCCACGGCGCTGCTGGCCGGCACCATTCGCACCACCACCCACCCGGACCAGCCGCAAGGGTGCCTGGGCGTGCAGGGTGCGCTGGCCACCGGTGACGCCGGACGGGAGGTGCGCGCTCTCCTGGTCGACTGGCGCAAGAACGGCTTCGCGCGCGTCCGGGAGCGGTTCGAGCGGGCCGTCGCCGAGGGCGATCTGCCCGCCGACACCGATCCCGCGCTACTGGCTCGCTACGTCACCGTCTTGCAGCAGGGCATCGCCGTGGAAGCGGCCGGCGGCGTCGATGCCGGAGAACTCCAGGAACTCGCCGACGCCGCCCTGCGCAACTGGCCGCTGCCCTGAGTCACAGCTCCGTGTTGATGATGGCCTCCACCAGCACCTCGCCGTCTTCGGTCAGCGCGACTCCCTCCGCGTCGACAGACACGAGGCCGCGTTCGGCCAGCGAGCCGAACTTCTCCCGCCACGGACTCTCGTGCAGGGACTTGCCGTACAACGCGCTGTGCAGATCGGCACGAAGAGGCTGCAGCGTCGACAACGCCATCTTCACAGCGCGAGCCTCCTGCGCGGTGGCGTCGAACCCGGTCGCGGAGCCGAGCGGCACCCGTCCCTCGTCGACCGCCTGGGCGTAGCTCTTCCAGTTCACGTCGGTGATCGCCTCGGAGGCCCGGCAGCTGGAGCTGCCGCCGAGGCCGATCGCGACCTCGGCCTCCTGCTTGTCCTGGTCCACCATGATGGACTTCCACTTCTCCGGGCCGAGGCCGTCGCGGGCGAAGTACATCGTGGGGTGCTCGGTGTAGCCGGCGGCGTGCAGGCCGTCGGTCAGGACCTCGCGCATCCGGTACTGCTCCTGCAGGGTCGGCCAGAAGTGGCCGTCCCTGACCAGCTTCTCGCGGTACTGCGGCAGCTGCCACGGCGCCGGCTGCTCCCCCGCCACCCCGGTCCTGGTCTCGGCGTAGGACTTCAGGTGCAGCTTGGTGCACACCACGGCGGTGATCTCGTTCTCCAGCACCACGTCGAGGTCGCGCTTGACGCTGTCGACGGTCTGGTCCAGCAGGCCGTACATCAGGTCGATGCTGACCCACTCGAAGCCCGCGGCCTGAGCGTTGCGCACGAAGTCGACGCACATCTGCGCCGAGTGCTCGCGGCCGCACTCCCGCAGCACGGCGTCGTCGAACGACTGCACGCCGCTGGACAGCTTGGTGCAGCCCAGTTCCCTCAGGGTCTCGAGCTTCGCCGGGGTGAACGTGCTCGGGTCGCCCTCGAAGCGGATGGTCGTCTCGTCGGTGAACCCGAAGTTCTCCCGGTAGAAGTCGAGCAACCGGCGGATGTCCTTCTCCGGCAACAACGACGGGGTGCCACCGAAGACGTTGAACTCACCGACCGGTGCGGTCGCCAGCTCCGGCACGCGGTGCAGCCAGAGCTGGGCCTCCCTGATGTTCCAGTCCACCCACTGCGTCAGCTTCTGCTCGTTGCGGCCGCCCTTGACCAGCACGACCGGGTACTGGCAGAAGCGGCACTTGTAGGCGCACGTGGGGATGTACGACCAGAGGTGGATCGGCGCGGTGCCGACGAGCTGGTCGGTCAGGTCGTCGAGGAAGTCCTCGACGCCGTAGCCCTCGACGTTGCCGGGGAACACGTGCGCGCCGAACGGGTCTTCGGTGACGTAGTCGAGCAGGTGCGCGTTGGCGGGGTCCTGCAAGGCCGCCCACACCCTCGGTTCGGAACTCGTCAGGACTCGGTTCATCAGAACACGCCTCCATTGCCGAAGTAGTTGTGCGCCTCCCCCGACTCGCGGTCCTCGCAGTAGTACTTCACGAACTCCGCGAACCTGGCGGCAGGTACCGAGTCGAAGCACTCCGGCAGCGGTGGCGGGAAGCCGATGTCCTCGCCCACCGTCGCCCGCAGCCGAGCGAAGATCTCGTCTCTGAACTCCAGGTAGAGCCGGTACGACGGCGTCTTGTACGAGTGGATGGGCAGGAAGTCGGTCACGCTCATCTCGGCCTTGATCTCCGCGATGCGCTCGCCCAAGCGGCGCGCGAGGTTCTCGCCGAAGAACTCGACCACGGGGTCCTCGTCCAGAAAGGACGGTGTGATCAGGACGGGGAGGATGGTGTTCTTCGGCGTGAAGTCCTTGATGGAGAACTCCCAGGCCTGCAACGCCTCGGCCTCGGTGAGGTCGACGGTGACCGGCGGCGCCTCCGGCCTGATGTCCCGCATGACGATGATGCCGTCGTTGCCGTACGCGCGGCCGGTGATGACCTCGTCGATCGCGTGGTTGACGCGCCGCGGGTTGATCTCGACCTTGGACTTCGGGGCGTAGGTGATGTCGTGGCCGGAGCCGGCGACCCGGATGCCGAAGTCCCAGTCGTCGGACAGGTGGTTGACGAACCGGCCGTGCTGAAGCTGGTAGAAGATCTCGATGCCGCCGACGTCCTCGTAGGCCTCGCGCTCCACCGCGAAGCCCTTGCCGTCGGGAAAGCCGCCGAACAACGAGAACGTGACCGCGCGGCACCGCAACGTGCGCTGGATGGCGTCCCAGAGTCGTGGCCTGCCAACGAAGTGCTCGGCGTTGTAGTAGTAGTCGCACACGCCGATCGCGGCCTTGTCCTTCTCCATCGCCGCGAGGAGCTCGGTGAGCCAGCGACGGTCGACCCGGCAGTCCGCGTCGGCCGACATCAGGTAGAAGCGCTCGCCGGGATCCTTGCGGTTCCGGCTCCGCCGCACCGCGAACTCCATGCCCGCCCGGCGCGCGCACGCGACGCCCTGCTCGCGTTCGCTGATCACCTGGACGTCGACCGGCGACTTCTCGGCGAACCTGCGGGCGATCTCGACCGTGTCGTCCGTGGAGTTGTTGTCCACCAACACGATCTCGTAGGTGCCGGGCTCGATGTCGTCCTGGTTCTGCAACGACAGCAGGACGTCCTCGATGTTCGCGGCCTCGTTGTACACCGGCAGCACCACGCTGAGCCGGACCTCCGGCCCCATCGCGGGCGGGTACAACGTTGTCACCAGCTCGTCCGCGACCTCGCGGGTGTGCGTGCCGAGCTGCCGGTTGTGCGCCACCACTTCCGCCCGCCTCTCCGCGTTCGTCATGAGATCGTGCACCTGCCGCGCGAACTCAGGCGTCGGCAGGTCGTGCTCGAGAATGTCGAGCACAGGTGCTTCGAAGCCCGCGTACACCGTGTCGTACAAGGCATAGCGGCTCGCGATGTACGGCACGCCGGCCGCGATCGCCTCGCCGATCGGGTTGCCGTAGCTCTCGTAGTCGTACGACGTCAGGAACGACACGACGTCAGCGTGCGCGAGCAGGTCACGCACCGAGAACTCCGCACTGACTGACTCGCACGGCTCCAGCACCCCGCCGAAGACGACCGGCACCTGAAGTTCCTCCGCGAGCGCACGGAGTTTCCCGGTCTCGGCCGGGTTCTCCTCGGTGTCTCCGGCGATGAACAGGCACGTGCCCGGCAGCTGGGCCGCCAGGTGCAGGTCGCGATCGATGCGCTTCTGCGGGATGATCCTGGTGAACCTGGCGATGATCTTCGTGTCCGGCGCGATGCCGTGCCACTCGAGGAAATCCGGCCGGCCTGGCCGGCTCGGCGGAGTGAAGGTGTTCGGCAGCACGTCCAGGTTGCGCAGCTGCGGCATCCATTCGAGCGTGCGCCGTTTCGCTTCCTCGTGCAACGCGAAGTAGTGGATGTGCGGCGAGTTCACCATGGGAGGCGTTGCCGGATAAGGAAAGCGGCCGTACTTGGCCGGTTCGCTCTGCCACATCAGGTCGTGGTCCCGCCACAACACGAATCGGCCCAGCTCGTGCGCGGCACCATAGCTGGCGATCGCCCGGTAAAGAGCCTTGGTGTAGGCCACGTTCTCCGGCAGCGTGCCGTTCTCGACCACGACGAGCGTGACACCGCGGTCCTCCCAGGTCCGCACGATCGCGTCGGCGAGTGCCTCGGTGACGCGATCGGTGTCGGGTAACTCGTTGCGGCGCACGGATTCCAGCGTCGCCGCCACGAATTCCCGGTCGTAGCCCGCAATGCGCGCGACACCGTCCACGCGATCGAGCGTCACCCAGTCCGGCACGCGTTCGTGCCGATAGTCCTGGAAGAAACGGCCTTTGTCGGCCTTGATGTCGTACCCGAGGTCGAGATGAACGCGATAACCCTGGTCTGCGAAGGACTTGGCGGTCTTGAGGAACTCGACCACCACACCGGACATTGCCGTGGCATCGAAGGAAACACCCCAAAGAGCCGGCATTGGCTGCTCCGTTTCGAGTGAGTCACTCTCACTCGAACCTAGCATGAAAGCGCTTCCCCACCAGGTTGCGTCTCAATGGGCTCGATGCCGAACGGGCCGCTCACCACGTTCAGCGGTGAGCGGCCCGTTCCCGCGTCACTTCGTGGCGATCCTGTCCCCGACCCTGATGAGGTCGGGGTTCGTCAGGAACTGGGAGTTCTTGGCCACCAACGCCTGCCAGCCCCCGTCGACGCGGAGTTCGGTGGCGATGCTGCTCAGCGTGTCACCGGGCTTGATCGTGTAGTCGCCGTCCGGGTTGCTCGCCGAGGGCGCGGCCACCGGGACCACGGGCACCGACCGCGCCACGGCCTTGCTGCCGACCGGGACGTGCCGCTGGCGAACCGGCTGCGGGCTGCTGCCGCCGCGCCGGCCGCACGCGCCCCACGCTCCGATTCCCTGGCTGGCCAGCACGCGTTCCGCGACGCGGATCTGCTCCTCGCGGGAAGCCTGGTGGGCGCTGCCGGCGCCGCCGTTGGCCTTCCAGGTGGACGGGCTGAACTGAAGTCCGCCGGAGTAGCCGTTGCCGGTGTTCGTCGACCAGTTGTTGCCGCTCTCGCACTGCGCGATCCGGTCCCAGTCGACGGAAGGCGCCGCTGAGGCGATGGTGCTGCCCGCCGCGATCAGTGCCGCCGTGGAAGCGGAAAGGAGCAGGACGCGGGCGGTGGTGACGCTGAGATGACGCATGTCCCTTTTCGGGCCCCGCCGCGCTCTCGCCGGTGAGGGCGCCTGTCCGGCGGAGACGTGTTCCGTGACCTGGAACAAGGCCCGGCCGCTGGACAGGTGAGCGCACGGCGGGCCCTGGTGGTGCAGCGGCCTGACGGTCGCTGGCAGGACCGTAAGAAGGCCGGAGCGGATCCGCACGGCCGGACGCGGGCAAGATCACTCGATCGGTGATGATCACGAACTTCGTGTTTCGGCTTCGCGCGACGGTGTTCACGGTGGACGGGTTTGCATCACCGCCGTGAGGTCGATCCGTCGGTCAGCGGCTCGTCAGTCCGCCAACCGCACCTGTGTGCGCCGAGCAGCTGAGAGGACCCGATGTCTGACCTTCCCACCACGACCAACGACGCCGGCATCCCGGTCGAGAGCGACGAACACTCGCTCACGATCGGCGCCGGTGGCCCGATCGTCCTGCAGGACCACTACCTCATCGAACAGATGGCGCAGTTCAACCGCGAGCGCATTCCGGAGCGCCAGCCGCACGCCAAGGGCAGCGGCGCGTTCGGCAGGTTCGAGGTGACCGCGGACGTGTCCTCGTTCACAAGGGCGGCGGTGTTCCAGCCGGGCGTCACGACCGACGTGCTGGCCCGGTTCTCGACCTGGCCGGTGAGCGCGGCAGCCCCGACACCTGGCGCGACCCGCGCGGGTTCGCGCTGAAGTTCTACACCTCCGAAGGCGTGTACGACATGGTCGGCAACAACACGCCGGTCTTCTTCATCAAGGACCCGATGAAGTTCCAGCACTTCATCCGCTCCCAGAAGCGGCGGGCCGACAACAACCTGCGCGACCACGACATGCAGTGGGACTTCTGGACGCTGTCGCCGGAGTCCGCCCACCAGGTCACCTGGCTGATGGGCGACCGGGGCATCCCGCGCACGTGGCGGCACATGAACGGCTACAGCTCGCACACCTACATGTGGGTCAACGCCGCTGGTGAGCGGTTCTGGGTGAAGTACCACTTCAAGACCGACCAGGGCGTCGAGTTCTTCACGCAGGACGAGGCGGACCAGCTCGCCTCCGCCGACACGGACTACCACACGCGCGACCTGTTCGAGTCGATCGCGCAGGGCGACCACCCGAGCTGGACGTTGTTCGTGCAGCTCATGCCGTTCGACGAGGCCGAGGCCTACCGGTTCAACCCGTTCGACCTGACGAAGGTCTGGCCGCACGCGGACTACCCGCTGACCGAGGTCGGCAGGCTGACCCTCGACCGCAACCCCACCGACCACCACACCGAGATCGAGCAGGCCGCGTTCGAGCCGAACAACCTGGTTCCCGGCATCGGCGCCAGCCCGGACCGCATGCTGCTGGGCCGGATGTTCGCCTACGCCGACGCGCACCGCTACCGCATCGGCGCGAACTACAAGCAGATCCCGGTCAACGCCTCGAAGTCACCCGTGCACAGCTACAGCAAAGACGGCGCGATGCGCGTCACGAACGTGTCCGACCCCGTCTACGCGCCGAACTCCAAGGGCGGCCCACGCGCCGACGTCGAGCAGTACGGCACACCGGCGGGATGGGCCGCACAGGGCGACATGGTCCGCGCCGGTTACGTCTCGCACGCCGAGGACGACGACTGGGGTCAGGCCCGCACGATGGTCCGCGAGGTCCTGGACGACGACGCGCGGACGCGGCTGGTCGACAACATCGTCGGCCACCTGCTCAACGGCGTGTCCGAGCCGGTGCTGGTCCGCGCGTTCGAGTACTGGCGCAACGTCGACGAGGACCTCGGCAAGCAGGTGGAGGCCGGCGTGCACGCCAAGCAGGACGAGAAGGACCCGAAAGCGGAGAAGCAGGCGAACCCGGCACGCGAGAGCATGCAGCGAAAAGCCTGAACCATCTGTTCGGCGACGCTCGGACGACAGGGCCGGCAGGCCGAACTCAAGGGCAAGCTGAAGGACGCCTTCAAGAAGGACTGAACGTCACGCCGTAGAGGGCCCCACATCGTTGATGTGGGGCCCTCGGCGTCTCACGACAACGGCCGGACGACACGTTTCTGATAGTCGCGATATCCCGGCCGATCCTGCATTCTTCGCTCCGTGCGTCTCGCCCCTGTGGCGAACATCAGCAGATAGCTCATGAAGGCCGGTGCGGGCAGCGCCCACCCGGCAGGAGACGACGCGGCCCGGCTCAGCATCTGATGCTCCAGCCGCACCGCCCACGCCGTCACCGCGGCCGCCAACGCCCAACGCCTCTGCGTGCGTCACCGCTGCCGGCGCGCGCTCCCGTGACCGCCCCGCGACCAACCCCGATCCCCACGCGACTTCGGCGTAGTCACGACGTCCCTTGCGCAGCGCCACGACCGCGGTGGTGGATCCGGGTACCCGGCGAGGGAGCGCTCAGTCGTTGTCGGCGTACGTGGCGGCGCTGCGCCGTTGGCGGTCGCGTTTGAGTTCCTTCTCCAGGCCGTGCCGCTGCCCGCCGGCCAGGTCGTCGCGGGCGGCGCGTTCGACGTCGCGGAACACGTCGTAGTACATGTCGTCGTACTCCTCGACGATCTGGAACGTCCACCGTCCAGGCAGGACGTTGCGACCCGACAGGTCGCGTTGCACCCGGTTCGCGTGGTCGGCGTGCCCCGCCTCGCGCAGCGCCGCCATCGCCGCGTCGAGCTCGAAGTCCGCGGTGCCGGTGAGCTGGTGGAACGAATACAGGTGTCCGCGGGCACGTTCGGTGGTCTCCAGCGCCTTGCGGAGCTTGCCCAGCGCCTCGATCGTCTTGGCGTCCATGCGGACCCGAGTACCCCGTGGCGGTTCACGTCTACCCCGCACGGGTAACCGCAGATCGCAACGTCCAGGAAAGAGCGGAGACGGTCACTTGGCAGACGCGTGCGCCGACACCGTGGGTGTTGAAGAAGAGTTCCTGCTCGTCGATCCGGCTTCCCGGCGCACGGTGATGCGCGCGAACGCCGTCCTGGCTCGACTGCACGACACGGAGCTGACCAAGTTCCACCCCGAACTGGCCGGAACCCAGGTCGAGGCCTCGACCGGTCCCTGCACCAGCATGACCGCCCTCGGCGAGGCACTGACGCACGCCCGCGCGATGGTCGCCGATGCGGCCCGCGAGGAGGGCGTGGACCTTCTTTCCCGTGGCACGCCGGTCAAAACCGCCACGCATCCGATCGTCACAGAAGGCACGCGGTATCACCGCATCCTCGACGCCTACGCGGGCGTCATCGAGGACTACGAGGCCAGCGGGTGCCACGTGCACGTCGGCGTGCCGGACCGCGAGACCGCCGTGGCCGTGCTGAACCACGTGCGTCCGTGGCTGCCCACGTTGCTGGCCCTGTCCGCCAACTCCCCCGACCGCGGCTACGCGAGCTGGCGGACGGTGCTGCAGTCGAGGTTCCCCGGCGCGGGCGTGCCTCCGCTGTTCTCCGGCGCGGAGGAGTACGACGCGCACGTCGGCCGGATGGTGGCCTGCGGGACGCTCGTGGACCGGTCGCAGTCGTTCTGGCTGGTGCGCCTTGGCTCGTCCCTGCCTACCGTCGAGTTCCGCGTGGCCGATGCCGCCGCCGAAGTGGACGACGCGGTGCTGCAAGCGGCACTCTGCCGTGCGCTCGTGCACACCGCTCACGACGACATCCTCTCCGGCAAGGAACCTCCTGCGGTGCGAGACGACGTGCTCGCAGCCGCGGTGTGGGCCGCGTCCAGGTACGGCATCGATGGCGCCGGCGTCGATCCGTGGCGGGAGTGCCGGGTGCCCGCGACCGCGTTGGTCGACGACCTGCTCAAGCACGTGACGTCCGCTTTGGACGCACGCGGCGAGCTGTCGTTGGTGCTTGGGCTCGTCGCCGCGCGGGTATGACTGGTGGGTGAAACTTCCCTCGCCGCGCGGCCCTCTGTCCGAACAGGTCGTCACCGCGCTCAACTGTGAACCGGACGGGCGCGAGATCGCGTTCGTGGCAGCCGATCCGTACGGCGAGGACCTCACCATCGCCCTGTACACGTTGTACGAACTGCATTACGGCGGCTTCGACGGCGTGAACCCCGCGTGGGAATGGGATCCGGAACTGCTGCGCCTGCGGGCCCAGATCGAACGCGTCTTCCTCGGACAGCTGCGATCCGATGTGGACGGCGGCGACGACCTCGGAGGCGCTCTGGACGCGTTGCTGGTCGAGCAGGTCCCGGGCAACGGTGTGTCGCATTACCTGCGGGACAACGGGACCTGGGACCACATGCGCGAGTTCTTCGCGCATCGTTCGGTGTACCACCACAAGGAAGCGGACCCGCACGCGTGGGTGATCCCCCGGCTGCGAGGCAAGGCGAAAGCGGCACTGGTCGCCGTCGAGTTCGACGAGTACGGCGGCGGCCGCGCCGACCGGATGCACTCACGGCTGTTCGCGGACCTGCTCGACGGCGCCGGAATGCGATCCGAGTACCTGCACCACCTCGACGACGTGCCGGCACCGGCCATCGCGATCGTCAACATGATGTCGTTGTTCGGCCTGCACCAGTCGCTCCGAGGTGCTCTGGTAGGCCACTTCGCCGCCGCCGAGATCACCACGGGACCGAGCGCGTACCGCATGACCCAGGCGCTCGCCCGGCTGGATGCCGACCCGCGCTGCGTCGAGTTCTACACCGAGCACATCGAGGCCGACGCCGTGCACGAACAGATCATGCGTCGCGACGTCATCGGTTCACTGCTGGAGCAGGAACCATCGCTCAAGGCCGACGTGGTGTTCGGAGTCCAGGCGACCGAACTGCTCGAAGAACGGCTCTCCGCTCACCTGTTGTCGTCGTGGGAGGCGGGCGAGTCGTCGCTGCGCACCCGCTTGCGGTGGCTGGTGTCGCAGAACGGGTAGCGCTTGCTGCGGCGGCACGCGCACACGGCGACCACGAACCGGTCGCTGGTGTGCGTCACGCCGTCGTCGGTGACCAGTTCGACCGGTCCTTCGACGAGCATCGGGCCGTTCGGCACCATCGTCACCCTGCGCGAGTTCTTTTCGGTCACAGCAGATCACCACCCGCATCTGAACTACCCGGGGTTCGCTTCATTGAATCGAAGGACGACCACAGAAGAACTCCCAGGCGGCGAACGTGAAGGCAGTCGTGTGGCACGGCGAGGGCGACATCAGGCTCGACGTCGTGGAGGACCCGAAGATCGTCGAGCCGACGGACGCGATCATCCGGATCACCCGCAGCGGCACGGGCCTCAAGAAGCGTTAGAGGTCTCACAGCGAAGCGTTAGAGGTCACAGCTGCACGCAAGGGCCGACGCGTGACCAGATGTACCCGGCCGAGTCCTGAACCGAAGAAGGTCCTGTCGTCCCCGCCACCCTCGGTTTCGGCTTTGCCCCAAACGGGGTATCTGGCCTGTTCGAGGTAGAACGAGAGGCACACCGTGGATCCAGGCCCCCTGTTGTACACCGGCGCGGGGGTTGCGACGCTCGCCGCCGCTCTCCTGCCACGGCTGCTCGACCGCGCACCGATCTCCATGCCGATGCTCTTCCTCGGCGCCGGCGCGCTGACGTTCTCCTTCGTCGAACCGCTGCCCGCACCCGATCCCGTCGAGCACAGCGGTCTGCTGCTCCACCTGACCGAGATCTGCGTGATCATCTCGCTCATGGGCGCGGGCCTGGCGCTCAACCGAGTTGTGAGCCTGCGCGGGTGGGCGAGCACCTGGCGGCTGCTCGCCATCACCATGCCGCTGTCCATGCTCGGCGTGGGCCTGCTCGGCTGGGGCGTGCTCGGTCTCGGCATCGCGGCGTCGGTTCTCCTCGCGGCGGCCCTCGCCCCGACCGATCCCGTGCTGGCAGGCGAAGTCCAGGTCGCCGAACCAGCGGAGAACCCGGAGTCCGATGAGGACGAGGCGCGGTTCGCACTGACCTCCGAAGCAGGACTCAACGACGGACTGGCCTTCCCGTTCACCTACGCCGCCATCGCGATCAGTCTCGTCGGTGCCGCCCCCTCTGCGTGGCTCGGCCGCTGGCTCGCGCTGGACGTGCTCTGGCGGCTGCTGGCCGGGCTGGCCGTCGGCCTGCTCATCGGCTGGGCGCTCGGCAAGCTGTTCTTCTCGGCGCCCTCGAAGAAGTTCCGGCTCGCCGAGCACGCCGAGGGGTTCGTCGCCCTCGCCGCGACGTTCCTCGCCTACGGACTCACCGAACTGATCGGCGGTTACGGGTTCGTCGCCGTCTTCGTGTGCGCCTGCGCGATCCGGGCCGGTGAACGCCGCGACGGCTACCACCAGGTGCTGCACCGCTATGTCGAACAGGCCGAGCGCATGCTCACCGTGGTGATCGTCTTCCTGCTCGGCGGCGCCGCGGCCACCGGCCTGCTCACGGGCACCACCTGGGCCGAGATCCTGGTCGCCGCCGTGATCCTCGTGGTGGTGCGGCCGCTGGCGGGCTGGATCGGTCTGCTCGGCGGCAGGTCCGGCCCTCGGGAACGGGCCGTCATCTCGTTCTTCGGCGTGCGCGGCGTCGGCTCGCTGTTCTACCTCGTCTACGCCCTGCAGGCGGGCCGGTTCGCCGAGCAGGACGCGCTGTGGCGGGTCGTCGCGCTCGTCGTGATCGGCTCGATCCTCGTGCACGGACTGTCCGCGTCGCCGATCATGTGGCTGCTCGACCGGAAGCGACGGCAGAAGGCGGAACGCCGGCACGACAAGCCATCCCACACCCACGTGTGAGCGGCCTGGCGGGAAGCACTGGAGCTGTACCGCGAACAAGGCCGCGACGACGACGCCGCGCGGGTACGACAGCAACTCGACGACCTCGGCTCGGCACTGCGGAAGTGAGCGAGCTAGGCGGCTACCTGGATCTTCGTGTCAACGTGACCGGTGTAGCCGAGCCGTCCCTTGGTGACGACGATGACGACGAGGCACAGCAGGCCGAGGCCGAGAGCGGAGCCCCACAGCACCTCATCGCCGGCCTCGGGGAAGAACTCGGAGAAGGCGACGGACTGGAAGTTGTTGATCGAGCAGTGCAGCAGCATGACCAGAGGCAGACTCTGGCGCCCCTTGTTGTAGACCAGGGTGATCAGCAAGCTCATCTCCATGGCCACGACGGCGAAGCGGACGATCGTTTCGGGAGTGACGTCTGGGCCTGCCCACGGGGTGAGGAACAGCGGCAGGTGCCAGATGATCCACAGGATGCCGAGGACGAACGTGGCGATCATGGGCTGGTGGCGCTGCTGAAGGCGGCTGAGGGCGAAGTCGCGCCAGCCCGGTTCCTCGGCGAGGCCGGTCGTGAAGAACTGGAGCACCAGCATCGGCACGTAGACGGCCAGCACCATCAGGGAGGGCACCTGGAAGCCTTCCGCGTCGGTCACCGCCAGCGTGCCGAGCAGAACTGCCGCGGGGACGGCGAACAGGGCGAAGGCATACCAGCCGACGCCGGCGCGGAACTGGAAGAGCCGCCTGCGCCACCGTCGCAGACCTTCCCGGCCCTCGGTGACCGCGGTGACGGTGAACGCGGCGGCCAGCGGGCCGAGGTACGCGCCGGGCAGGATCGCGGTGAGCTGGTTGCCCACCAGCAGGTCCGGGTAGCGGAAGTGCAGCACGCCGAACCCGTCCAGAGACAGGATGTAGGGCAACCAGGCCACCCAGCTGATGCCGTTGGCCAGGGTGAAGAACGTCGTGAGCGGGAAGCGCTGGACCAGTGCCTGCCAGCGGTTGGAGGCAACGCGGCCGGCGCCTGTCGTGGGGATCGAAGTCATGGTCGGAACACTAGAAATCGATCTTGCGGCAGTCAGTGCAGTGCAGGGGCGTTCTCGTGGTGGAGTCCGCTCTACCTCCGAACTGCACGCTGAAACGAGGTTTGCGTGCTTGTCCTGGTGGGTAGTCGGTCAAAACCAACGGGTTGAGGCCACAGCTCGGTTCCCGATTGCCGAGCACTCCGAAGGAGCCTTCCCGGTGAAGATCGCGTTGGTGTCCCTCGACGCCAGTCCCTTGACCGCGGATGTCGACTCGCGCGGACTCCGTGTCGCCGAGCTGGCCGCCGCGCTTTCCAGGCAGCGCCACGAGGTGAACGTGTACGCCGGTCACTCCGACCCGGCCTTGCCGGAACAGGCGACCGCGAACGGGTACGCCGTCACGCACCTGCCGTCGAACCCGGCGGAGTTCGTCGACGAGCTCGTCGCGCAGTGGCAGTGGGGCAAGCCGGACGTCGTGCACTCGTTGTCGTCGAGTTCCAGTCTGGTGAGTTCTCTGAGCGCACGTCAGGCCGAGGTCACCGTCGTGCAGACCGCACACGAATCCGGGGAGCAGCTCACCTCGGACGAGTACGCGCTGTACCGCTCGGCGGGTGGGGTCATCGCCACGACCGGACGCAAAGCCGCCGCACTGATCAGTGCGGGTGTTCGAAGGTCCCGCATCTGCGTGGTGCCGCCGGGTGTGGACACCGAACTGTTCCAACCGGACGGCTCTGACGCGCCCCGCGTGCCACCGCACCGCGTCGCGTGGCTGGGAGAGCCGTTGCCGGGCAACGGTTCTGGCGTCGCCGACCTGATTCCGGACACCGAGTTCGCGACCGTCGGAGGTTCGGGTCCAGCGCGCTCGGCGCGAAGTCGTGCGGCACTTCTGCGGTCTGCCGACGTCGCCGTCTGCACCGGCTTGTCCGCCGAACAGGAAAGCCTGACGCTGGAAGCGATGTCGTGCGGTGTTCCAGTCGTCGAGTTCCTGCCTGGCGGGCCCAGCGACATGATGGTGCACGGCATCACCGGCCTGCACGTGCGGCAAGGCGACGTGCTTCGCCTGATCCGAACGCTCCGCGCGCTTCTCGCCGCTCCGACACAGCGGGAACTGCTCGGCATTCTCGCCCGCGACCGGGTGTGCGTCCGATACTCGTGGGACCGCATCGCCACCGATGTGATTCACAGCTACGACGAGGCGCTCGGCTCACACCTGGTTCCGCAGACAGGTGGCAGGACGCGTTGAGCTCCTGGTACTCCGGTACCGGATTGAGATCGGCCGAAGCGGGCGAGGTCGCTTGAGTTGCCCAAGAGCGGGGTACTGAAGGATCGCCGTGCACGCGTGCACGCACTGGAGGCCCGCCTTCGGGCGGTCCGGCCTGGACCGGTGACCGGACGTTGAACACTCCAGCGTCCCGTTGCCGGTCCAGGTTTCAGGTGAGCTCCCCTTGCCCGATTCCCTTTGCCGGCGGTCCGTGGCCGTACGATGCGCTGAACGTGCGTCAAGCAGCCGGCGCCGTGGACTCCACCTGGATGGCGAAGAGGTGCCGCGGCATGGCAGACGGTGCACAAGGGCAGGAACGCTCGGTGGACGAAGATCGTCCTGATCCGCTCGTGCGTCTCGACGAGACCGCTGACGCGCTCGAGTTGCTGCGTGAGGTCTTCACCGGCGACGAGCCGTTGGACGAAGCGCTCCAGCGGCTCGCGGAGACCGCGGCCAGGGCGGTGCCGGACGCCGATGCCGTGACCGTCACCGTGATGACGCCCGAGCATCCGCGCACGGCCGCGACGACGGATCCCCGTCTGATCGAGGTCGACGAGAAGCAGTACAGCGCCCGGCGCGGGCCGTGCCTGCAGTCGGCGCAGACCCTGGAAGCGGTCCGTGCGGTCGTGGGTGAGCACGGCGATCTGTGGCCGGAGTTCGAGGCCGCCGCGGACGAGGCCGGTGTTCGCGCATACCTGTCGGTTCCCGTTGTCCTTCCCGCGTCGGACACCGCCGGGGCGCAGCACGTCGGAACACTCAACATCTACAGCTACAAGGCGACCGCGTTCGACCCCTTCGACGAGGGTCTCATGCGGCTGTTCACCACGGCCGCGTGCGCCACGATCACCAGCGCCCAGCGGTGGCAACGCCTGCGCGACCAACTCCAGCACATGGAGCGCGCACTCGAGTCGCGCGCCACGATCGAGCAGGCGAAGGGCGCGCTGATGGCCGTGCACTCGTGCACGGCGGAGGAGGCGTTCGCGATGCTGGTGCAGCGATCCCAGCACGAGAACACCAAGCTTCGCGACATCGCCGTCGAACTGCTCGACACGGTCAAACGGACCTGAACGGAAGCCTCACCGGTTCCGGTAGGCCACCAGCCCGCCGAGCTCCTCGCTGGCGATGAACACCGACCTCACGTGGATGAGCGCCTCCTCGACGTGAGCGGCGCAGCCCCAGGCGGCGTCACCCCACGAGTCGGCGACCTTGACCTCGGCCACCGCCGTGCACCCGAACCTGCCGCCGAGCTGGCAGTGCTCGGGGTGCGGCGTGCGGGCCTGCTCCGCCGCGGCCGCGCGCAGCTGGGCGGCCAGTTCGGCCGCCGCGGTGGCGCGGTGCTCGGCGTCGGCGCGCAGTTCCTGTTCCGCGCGCATCGCCTCGGCCAGGCGCGCTTCGGCCGCCTGCTTCGCCTGTTCGGTGTGGTGGCGCTCGATGGCCAGGGCCGCGGTGCCGGCGAAGACCCGGATGAGGGCCAGGTCGGTGTCCTGCGGCACCCGCGGGGCCCGGTGGTACATCGCGAACGTGCCCAGCAGGCCGCCGTCGCGCGCCAGGATCGGCGTGGACCAGCAGGCACCCAGCCCGGCCTGCTCGGCCAGGTGGCGGAAGTCGTCCCAGAACGGGTCGGTGGCGATGTCCGTGACGATCACCGGTTCCCGCCGGTGCGCCGCGGTACCACAGGAACCGACGCCTTCGCCCGTCGCGATCCCGTCGATGGCCTCGTTGTAGAACGCGGGCAGGCTGGGCGCGGCGCCATGCCGCAGGTGCAGGCCGTCGGGTTCGGCCAGCAGCACGGACACGAGCACGTCCTCCGGCGCCAGTTCCTCGATGCAGCGGGCCATCCCGTCGAGCACCTCGGTCAGCGGCGCCTGCCGGGCGATCTGCTCCAGCAGTGCGCGGTGTTCGGCCATCAGTCGCTGGGCGTGCTTGACCTGAGTGGTCTCCACGCCGATCACCGTCACTCCGGCCACGTCGCCGGTGGCGTCCCGGCGCGGCTCGCAGGTGAGGTCGAAGAACGCCTCCCGCGCGTGCGGCCCGGTGCCCAGCACGACCCGGACGTCACGGCCGGTGCGCGGCTCGCCTGTGCGGTACACCTCGTCGAGCAGGGGGTCGAGGTGGGTCCGGTCCTCGCCGATGGTGGACAGGAATGCCGGATTGGCGGTCTCCACCGCGTGCGCCGGTCCGGTGAATGCCGCGAAAACCGCGGTCGAATGCCCGAAAAGTGCCCTTACGTCCTCGGTCTGTTCCTGCATGCCAAATGCGCTCACGGCGCGCCCTCTCGCCATGCGTCACAGGCTCGCTGTTTGACCTCGGACGCTCTTCTGTTGTGCCCGCTCCACGGCGAGTAGCTGCGATCGTACGCATCGCCGGCGACCGCCGATCAGGAGCACTTCTGGTCCGGCTCGGCGCGGTCCGCGTTGTCGACGTCCAGCAGGCCGAGCAACGACTCCACCTGACCCCCGCGGAACACACGGCGCTGACGGTCCGCGCCGCATCCTTCAGCGTCCAGCAGCCGCAGACCTCGTTGCACCGCAGGCAGATCGCCGTTGGCCTGCAGCACCGGGTTCAGGCGGCGCACCAGGTCGTCCAGCTGCTCGCGCACCGGCCGGGACTCGCCGGAGAGCACGTCGAGGGTGTCGCCCTGCAAGCCTTCGTTGGCCACGCCCCAGCACGCCTGTCTCAGCGTCTCGGACGGAACGTCCTCCGCTCGCACACCGCGTCCGACGTCGACCACCGCCTGAGCGACCAGAGCGCGCACGAGCGCCGCGAGCAACACCGCCTCGTCCACGGTCGCCGCGACGTCCGCGACCCGCACCTCCACCGTCGGCAGTTCGGTGGCGGGCCGGACGTCCCAGTAGACCATCGCCCGGTCCAGCGCGGTGCCCGCCGTGATCATCGTGTCGCAGACCTCCTCGTAGTGCTTCCACGAGCTGAAGAACGGCGGCGGGCCGGACACCGGCCAACGCGACCAGATCGTCGAACGCCAGCTTGCGAAGCCCGTGTCCGTGCCACCGGAGTACGGCGAGTTCGCGGTCACCACCGACAGCACGGGCAGCCAGGGCCGCACGTGGTTGCACACCTGCACGGCCGTCTCCCGGTCGGGCACGGCGACGTGGACGTGACATCCGCAGATCAGCTGCTGCTCGGCGAGCGCGCCGAACGCGCGGGCGATCCTCCGGTAGCGCAGGCTGTCCGTGATCTCACCGGTCGTGTGCCCCAGCGGCGGCGCCCCGACGGCGATGGCCCGGCACCCCACCGTGCGCGCGGCCAGCGCCACCTGGCGACGCAGGTCGAGCAGCTCGAGGCGGGCCTGCTCCGCGTCCACGCACACCGCCGTGTTGATCTCCACCTGCGCCCCGGTCAGCTCGTGCTCCAGTTCCAGGCCGAACCGCTCCCTGGCGACGGCGACGACCTCGGCCGCCCTGTTCACCGCGACGCCGGTCACCGCGTCCACCAGGAGGAACTCCTCCTCGACACCGACGGTGGGACACCACGCGTCCTTCGATGGCGCCTCTTCCACGTCTCACCAACCTGCTCTGGGCGCCGCTGCGCGCCCGGGGATTCGGGGAACCGGCGAATACCCCGCTCCCACCAGGAGAAACCTGGTCAGCGGTCGCTGAAAGTCGGCAACGCGCCGTACGAGGCCTTGCGCGAGGCGCGCCGCAGGGTCGCCAGCACCGCCGGGCCGATCACGAGGATCGCGACGGTGTTGGTGATCGCCCGGCCGGTGTCCCAGCCCGCCGTCGAGGTGAGCAACGTGAACACCGCGAACCGGTGCAGGTTCTCCAGCACGGCAGCGCCTGCCACATAAGAGATCTGGCCGTCGTGGTACGGCACCTCGGCGGCGGTGATGAACGGCCAGAACCACAGGTTCATCAGGAACCCGAACAGGTACGCGACCACGATCCCGTACGCCACGAGCACCGCAATCTCGGCCTTGCCGGTCACCCGCCGTGGCAGCAGGCCCGCGCCCATGCCGATCCACGCCGAGCACATCATCTGGAACGGCAGCCACGGCCCGACGCCGGCGGTCAGCAACGCCGAGGCGAACAACGACGTGCACCCCAGGACGTAGCCGAAACCGGGTCCGAAGACGCGGCCCGCCAGGATCAGCAGGAAGAAGACGGTCTCGATGCCCGCCGTCCCCGCGCCCAGCGGCCGCAGTGCCGCGTTCACTGCCGAGAGGACGCCGAGCATCGCGAGTGCCTTGGAGTCCATGCCCCCCTCCGACAGTTCGGCGAGCACGATGACGATCAGGATCGGCAGGATCCCGATGAACACGAACGGCGCGTCCGGGCCGTGTTGCATCGACTGCGGTTCGACGCGGACGAGCAACGGCCAGACGAACATCATCAGGCTCGCGATCGAGGCGAGCGTCAGCACGACCGCGGAGCGCTTGCCGATCCGCACCGCCGAGGTGGTCACCGCACCTCCTGTGGCAGGGCCGCGCGCACGTCGGCGACGGTGAGCCAGGGTTCGCCGAGGATCTTGGCGACCTGGGTGGCGAACGCGGGTGAGCCGCCGAGGACCTCGGCGGTTGGGCCGTCCGAGACGATCTCGCCCTCGGCCATGACGACCACGCGCTGGGCGATCGTCGCGACGAACTCGACGTCGTGCGTGGCGACGACGACAGCGCGTCCTTCGGCGGTCAGGCCGGCGATCATCTGCGCCAGCGCGGCCTTCGCGGTGTAGTCGAGGCCTCGGGTGGGCTCGTCCAGCAGCATGACGCGCGGCGCGGCGGAGAGCTGGACCGCGAGCACCAACGCGAGGCGCTGGCCTTCGGACAGGTCGCGCGGGTGCGCGGCGGGATCGATGCCGGGAGCGAGGCGGTCGAGCAGACCCCGGCACAGACCGGGTTCCGCACCGGACTCGGCGTCGGCGGCGGCGCACTCGGCCTCGACGGTTTGGAGGTACAGCAGGTCGCTCGCGGTCTGCGGCACCATGCCGACCAGCTTGCGACCCTCGGAACTGCTCAGCGACTTCGGGTCCGCGTCGCCCGCGCGCACGGTGCCGCCCTGCCGGGGACCGGAGCCCTGCACCGCCCAGAGCAGCGACGACTTGCCGGAACCGTTGCGGCCCATGACGGCCAGCACCTCGCCCGCGTGCAGCGAGAGGTCCACGTCGCGGACGGCGACCTTCGGCCCGTACCGCACCACGACTCCCGACGCGGTGAGCAGCACGTCCCCGGCGGTCGTGGTCCTGGCCGGCGGGCTGCCGAGCGTGAGCGACGAGGCGCGGCGGCGGGCGTCCCGGACGGACATCGGCAGCGGGTCCCAGCCCGCCAACCGTCCCAGTTGGACGATCGGTGGCGCGATCGGCATGTCCCGCAGCACTTCCGGGGGCGTGCCGTCGAGCACTCCCCCGCTGCCCGGCACGTAGATCATCCGGTCGGCGAACGGGATCACGCGTTCCATGCGGTGTTCGGCCATCAGCACGGTCGTGCCGAGGTCCTGCACGAGACGCGCGAGGGTGGCCAGCACGTCCTCGGCGGCCGTCGGGTCCAGCGCCGAGGTCGGTTCGTCCAGCACGAGCACCTTCGGGTGCGTGGTCAGCACCGAACCGATGGCGACGCGCTGCTGCTGGCCGCCGGACAACGTGCGCAGTGCTCGCCGGCGGAGTTCCGCGATGCCCAGCAGGTCCAGGGTCTCCTCGACGCGGCGCCGCATGACCTGCGGGGCGAGGCCGAGTTGTTCCATGCCGTAGGCGAGCTCGTCCTCGACGGTGTCGGTGACGAAGCCCGCCAGCGGGTCCTGGCCGACCACTCCGACGAGGTGCGCGAACTCGCGCGGCGGGCGCGACCGGGTGGACACGCCGGCCACCGAGACGTCGCCTTCGAGGTGGCCGCCCGTGAAGTGCGGGACGAGGCCGTTGATCGTGCCGAGCAACGTCGACTTGCCCGCGCCGGTCTGGCCGACGAACAGCACGAGCTCGCCTTCCCCGATGGACAGCGAGATGTCGCGCAGCACCGGTTCGGACCGGCCCGCGTACCGGAAGCCGACGTGGTCGAGTTCGATCATGATGCGACCACTTCCAGTGCGGCATGAGGAGGTTCCGGAACAGGTGTCAGGAACGCGGGCAGGACGCCGATCAGCACGCCCAGGAGCGGACCCCACGACAGCAACGGCCACGACAGCTGGATCAGCGACGGGTTGAGGTTCGTCGGGTCCACACTGGACGTCACGAACAGCACTGCCGCGACACCGAGTCCACTCAACGCCACCACGAGTTCGGGCAGGTGCCACCGGTCCGGACGGTAGCGGGTGCGCTGGACTCGTTGACCCGCCATGCGAAATCCGACCAGGCCGATCAGCAGACCGACCGACAGCACCGGCGCGGCCAGGAAACGCGGCGTCGACCCGTCCAGCGTCGCGTAGACGCCCACGCACACACCGATCAGGCCGACGATCATCATCGCGCCGGTGAGCACGCGCTGGCGCGCCTCGACCAGCCCCGCCCGGCCGTAGCCGCGGGAGTCCATCGAGGCGGCGAGCTGCAACGACCGGGACAGCGCGTCCTCCAGGATCGGGATCATGATCGAGTGCAACACCTGCGTGCGCTTTCCGTTGCCACCACGCAACTTCCGGGCGCGACGCACGCGCAGCACGCTCTCGGCGAGTTGCGGGAACACCGACAGCGCCACGATCACCGCCGTGCCCACCTCGTAGAGCGCGGGCGGCATGGCTTTGAGCAGCCGCTTCGGGTTCGCCAGGGCGTTGGCGGCGCCGAGGCAGATGACCATGGTCGCGAGGCGCAGGCCGTCGTAGAGGCCGCCCAGCAACGACTCCGCGGACACGTCACCGAACAGCCTGATCCCCGCCGCCCACGCCGGCAGCGGGATCTCCGGCAGCCGCAGGATGATCGTCGAACCCTCGGCGCCGCCGAACACGAGCCGGAAGAACACCCGGATCGCCACGATCCACGCGCCCAGGACGAGGTACAGCCGGAACGCCAGCGCCCACGGCGCCTCGGAGCGGCGGGCCACGACAACGTACCCCGCCACCGCGATGATCGTGAGCAGCAGCCACGGGTTCGTGGTGCGGGTCGCCGCGACCGCGAGGCCGAGCGCCCACACCCACCACGCCGCCGGGTGCAGGTCGCGCGGCAGGAAGTACGACGTCACGACTCGTTGGCCCGTTTCCGCCGCCGTGCCACGAAGAACCCGGCGGCCAGCAGCACCACGACCGCACCGCCCGCGGCCCACGGCGCGTAGTCGCTCGCGCCGGACGTCCGCTTGATCACCTCGTTCACGTCCTCGGCGTTCTCACCGCCGCTGAACGCGATGTTGCTCGACGGGTCGTTCGCCTTCGGTCGCGCGGTGGCACTGGCGCGGGGTTTCGGCGGCGGCAACGCTCCGGTCGGCGCACCGGGCGGTGGAGTGGCCTGCTGCTCCGCTTCCGGGGTGGCTTGCGGCTGGCGGCCCTGGACGGGAGCCTGCGTCTCGCCGGGGTCGTTGCTGACGGGCTTCGGTTCGTCGACGGCGTTGCACGCCTTGCCCTCGGTGCCTGGGCGCACGGCGGCGACGCGCGGCACCGGGTTCGTGTCCGCGGTGGCGTTCAGGGAGAACGACCAGCCTTCGAAGCCGCCCTGGAGGAACTGGCGGTTCTTCACGCCCCACTGGCTGTAGTCCCAGGCGCAGTTGTTCCCGGCGTGCCAGTACGACCAATAGGCCGCCGCGGGAGGGGTGTCGATGCACAGCTCCCGGTAGTTCTCCCGGCCGTTGATCGGGATCTGGTCCGCGGCGGCGGGCTTGTTCTCCACACGGCAGATGAACGCCTCGCCCCACCGCTGCACACCGGCGACCTGGAACCCCGCGCCTTTCAGCGCGTCCAGGCCGGTGCCCGCGGTGGACTGCGGGTTGCAGCGCACGATCGCGGCGCCACCGAGTTGCTGGAAGTCGATGACGACGGTCACGCCCTTGTCGTCCTTGCAGAAACCGGGATAGCCCTTGCCGTGATCGATCGCGTGCACCACGGGTGCCGCCGCCACCGTCAGGAACGTCGCGGCGGCCAGTGCCGCGAGCTTCCTCATTGGACGGTCAGGGTGGCGGACGAGTACACCGTCACCCCGTTCCCGGTCGCGGAGATGAAGTAGGTGTAAGAACTCCTAACAGAATGATCTTGGAATAGGTTTGATCATCGGTGTGTTGATCACGGTGTGAGGAAGGGCGAGCAGCTTCCCTGGATCGTGTCCGACGAGTTGTGGGCGCGGATCGAGCCACTGCTCCCGGTGGTCCCGCGTCGCGCGGACCATCCGGGCCGCAAGCGGCTCGATGACCGCAAGGTGTTGTGCGGCATCCTGTTCGTGCTCTACACCGGCATCCCGTGGGAGTTCTTGCCCCAGGAACTCGGCTTCGGCTCCGGCATGACCGCCTGGCGTCGGTTGCGGGACTGGCACCAGGCCGGCGTCTGGCAGCGGCTGCACGAGAACCTGCTCGC
>NZ_FOYL01000011.1 GCF_900115955.1 Lentzea waywayandensis | reverse complement strand
CTGGGCCTGACCCGTTTTGACGGACATCTGAGATCAGGGGTTCTGCCCCTGGAAGGATGTCCTTATGAAGACCACGGGCTCGAACAAGCCCCGGCGTCCTCGTCGTGCGTTCACCCCGGAGTTCAAGGCGGAGATCGTCGAGCAGTGCCAGCGTGGTGACCGCTCGATCGCCCAGGTCGCGAAGGACTTCGACCTGACCGAGACCGCCGTGCGCGAGTGGGTCCGCCAGGCCGAACGTGACGCCGGGACCCGCGAGGACGGCGGGCTGAGCAGCGATGAGAAGGCCGAGCTGGCCGCGTTGCGGCGGGAGAACCGGCGGCTGCGTGAGGACGTGGAGATCCTCAAGCGGGCCACGGCTTTCTTCGCGAAGGAGACCCGGTGAACGTGTATCCGTTCATCGAGGCGGAGAACGCCGGCAGCGGCAACGTCAAGCGTGCCTGCGAGTTGCTCAAGGTCTCCCGTGCCGCCTACTACACCCGCCGTGCCAACGGCCCGTCCGCCCGTGACCGCGTCGACGCCGCGCTGACCGAGAAGATCATCGCGGTGCACGACGAGTCGAACGGCACCTACGGGACGCCGCGGATCCACGCCGAGCTCGCCGACCAGGGGCATCGGCACTCCCGCAAGCGCGTCGCCCGGCTCCTGCGCGAAGCCGGCCGAGCCGGGCGGGCGCCGAAACGCTGGCGCACCACCACGATCCCCGACCCGGCCGCGACCACCCCGGCCGACCTGATCAAGCGGGATTTCTCTTGCAGCGCAAGAGAAATCAACAGCAGGTGGTGCGGCGACATCACCTACATCAACACCTGGGAAGGCTGGCTCTACCTCGCGACCGTGATCGACCTCGGCTCCCGGCGCGTCGTCGGCTGGGCCACCGCCGATCACCTGCGCACCGACCTGGTCGAGCAGGCCCTGCACAACGCCGTCACCCAGCGCCGACCCGAGCCAGGAGTGATCTTCCACTCCGACAGGGGCTGTCAATACACCTCCAGTCAGTACGCCCGCGCGGCCACCGACGCCGGAGTGCGGCTATCCGTCGGCCGCAAGGGCCAATGCTGGGACAACGCGGTCGCCGAATCGTTCTTCGCCACCATCAAGACCGAGCTGCTCGACCGGCAGCCCTGGCCCACGAAAGCCAAGGCACACAAGGCAATCTTCGAATACATCGAAGGTTGGTACAACACCCGCCGACGGCATTCCAGCCTCGGCTACCTCAGCCCCGCCACCTACGAAGCCACCCGATACCAGCCTGCCGATCAGGTAGCGTGACCACACCTCATCGACCCTGTCCGTCAAAACGGGGCAGCCCCACAACTCGATCTGCGCCCGCTGGGCCGTGAGCGGAGGGAGATCACGCTCGGCGCACCAGGTGAAGAACAACCGCGGATCAGACTCTGAGTGCAACCGCGAGACACCGGTGTAGCGGCCGAGGTAGGCAGAAGCCGCCAACCGCAGCACAACATCAAGAGACGACGCATCCGGTTGAGGCATACCTCGAGGACAGGCGAAGCCTTGTGTGTCAGCTACTCGATCACACCCGCTGCGGCATGACAGGACGTTCGTGGTTCATCGGGTCGTTGTCGACGTGGCGGCGCGGCTAGCCTGCTCGAACCGATCACCTGCGCTTCCGAAGGGCGACCCAGCCGATCATGAGTGCACCGCACGTCCACCGGATCACGAAGTACGATCCCGCCGATCGCGATGACCAGGGCGCGTACCGCGGGTCCGAGAACGTGTGGAGCGACCACGGTCCGGTGGAGGCCGCCTACCTCGCCGCCGTGACGGCGTTCGCCGATGACACCGGCGTGACGCGGCTGACCATCCGCGACCCCGCGGTCAGCGGGTTCGTCCACTTCGGAGTAGAGCCGCCCATCGACAGCCACGGGTTGCACGGGCTGTTCCCACCCGACCTCACCGGCTACCACGACGGCGCGCGGATCACCCTGGATGTCGGTCGTGAACTGGTGCGCGCCATGCTGCGTGACAACGGCGCGTGGTGCCGACTTGAATCCGAGGACCGGTTCTTCGTCCATGTCGGCTACGACCAGTACATGTACATCGGAAGCGCGCAACCGTGCGGACGTGCGGTCGCGATGACCATCGCGAGCGGTTTGTTCGTCGAGCCGCTGGATGGCTCGCCCTACGACCCGGATGGCGACGGGCCGTATGAATCGCGTCCGGCGGACGCGGCGTTCTGGGCCGAGGTGGCGGCACTCGTGGGACGGCACGGCAGGGTGCTGTTGGAGGAGCAGGTCGTCGGCAACCACTCCCGTTGGCATCGACTCACAGCCGACGTCACGGTGCCCGACCTCGGTCCGCGCGCCCTCCTGTCCGTGTGGCCGGACCTGTCGACCGATGTTCCGGCAGTGCTGCGCGCGATGTCACCGGACTTCACCGGCTGGGTCGTCGCGGAGCACGCGGACGGCCGCATCCGCAGCCTCCACTACGACGGCGATGACCGGGCGGGCCTGTCAGAGGCGTTGGCAGGCGTCCGCGCTGCCATCCTCCTGCCGCACACCACCGACGACCACAACCCACTGCTCGTGGCCGTGCAACCGGACGACGACGGAATCGTCCGCGCTCGCTGGCAGATCTGAACTGCGGTAGTCGAGCCGGCGGCGCACCCGGCTCTCGTCGCGACCCCGCGGTCCACAACACCCGGACGTCCTGTCGCCTGCTCCCAGAAGTACTTGCTCGAACGGGTTCATGATCGCCCGAATGCTGTCACTCAGCGAGCTTTCGGTAGATCAGGCGGATGTTCTGCGGGCCGGCCGAGGCGCGCTGGCGTTCGAAGAGCTCGTCCAGCAGAGCGAGCACTGGGCGGCGGCGGTGCCGGGTGAACACGGGCCGCCAGAGGAACAGGACGAGTTCTCCGCCCGGCCGAAGTACCCGGTGTGCTTCGCGAATGGCTGCCAGCGGGTCGGGCATCTCCTCGAGGCTGTAGCCGTAGAACAGGGTGTCGGCCTGATCGTCGGCCAGGGGAAGCTTGCAGCCATCACCGGCCACATAGGACATTCGCGCGCCGGGCACGTTGTCCAGCCGGTGCCGCAGTGATCGCATGGCCGATGGTGACGGGTCGAGGGTGATCAAAGTGT
The DNA here is from genome assembly GCF_900115955.1 of Lentzea waywayandensis. Classification (GTDB taxonomy): domain Bacteria; phylum Actinomycetota; class Actinomycetes; order Mycobacteriales; family Pseudonocardiaceae; genus Lentzea; species Lentzea waywayandensis. Next base: position 320,766 of record NZ_FOYL01000011.1, on the reverse strand, counting down.
TCTCGTTGCCCAGGCGGGTTTTGAGTGCCGTGGTGTAGAAGCCGCCTCCGCTACCGACTTCCACGCAGACCGTGCCGGAGCGGCGCTTGATCACCCGCAGGTCATAGCGGGGCAGGTCCCATCCGAGGATCATGCGCAGGACCGGGCTGCTGATCAACCGGTACAGGCGGTCGGGTGTGCGCCAGCCGCCGCTGACACCCGGCTGGGCCGGATCTGTCGTGCTGGTCTTGAGATCAAGCTCGGTCATCGTCGTGTGATTCCTTCGTTTTTGGGCAGCGCACGTGCCGCGGCGATCGTGGCGAGGACGAACAGGACGACGCCGACCACCAGTGCGGCTCGCAGGCCTGTCACGAACGCGGCTCGGGCTAGTTCGAGTAGCTGAGAGCCCGCTGCGGGTGGTAGCCCGGCGGCAGCGGCTGTCGCCTCGGTGAGGCCGTCGCGCGCTTGTGCCGCCCCGCCGGGAAGACTGGCCGAGTAGATCAGGGTGGCGACGCTGCCCAGAACCGTGACACCCAGCCCGGCTCCGAGTTCGTAGGCGGTCTCCTCCACCGCAGCCGCCGCGCCCGCCTGCTCGGCTGGTGCGGCGGCGAGCAAGGCGTCGGAGGCGGCGGTGAGCGAAATCGAGACACCGAACCCGGTCGCCGCCAGCACCGGCCCGAGCAGCCACAGGTTCTCGGTCGCGGTCAGGCCTGCTGCGCAGACTGCCAGGGCCACCGCACTGACGGCGAAGCCGGCGATCGTCAGCCGGCGGTTCCCGAACCGCTGCAACAACGGCCCGGCGACGATGCTGCCGACGACCGCCGAGGCCATGACGAACATCAGTCGCAACGCTGCGGGCATGGGTTGTAGCGCGAGCACGAGCTGGAGGTACTGGGCGAACAACAGGCCCAGGCCTACCAACGAGGTCAGGACCAGCAGGACGCTGCCGACCGCGACGCTGAACGCGCGGTCGCGGAACAGGGTCACGTCGAGCAGCGGAACAGGCAGTTTTCGTTGCCGCCGGACGAACGTCACGAGCAACAGGCACCCGAGCAGTCCGGCAACCGGGCCAAGCACGTACATCGTCCCGCCGTGCGGGGTCTGCTTGACCGCGAAGGCAACCCCGATGATGCCCAGCCCGGCCAACACCGCGCTGAGCACGTCCCACGGCCCGTCCGGTGGGTCCGCGGACTCGGGGATCAGCCAGTAGGTCAACGGAATCGCCACGACCATCACCGGCACATTGATCAGGAACGCGGCGTGCCAGGAGAACGTCTCCACCAGGAAGCCACCGAGCAGCGGCCCGAGCACGGCCCCCGAACCGGCCACGCCACTCCAGATGCCGATGGCCGTCTGGCGTTCGGCACGGTCGGGAAACGCCTGGCGCAACAGCGACAGCGTGGCCGGCATGATCATCGCGCCACCGACACCGAGCGCCGCCCGCGCGGCGATCAGCACCGCGACGTTGGGTGCCCACGCGCAGGCGAGCGAGGCGAGCCCGAACACCACGTATCCGAGCACCAGAATCCGGCGCCGGCCGTAACGATCGCCCAATGTGCCAAAGGCGAGCAGCAGGGGCGCCGCGACCAGCGAATAGACCGCGATGATCCACAGTTGGCTGGTGGCGGTAGGCCGCAGGTCCTCTGCCAACGCGGGTAAGGCCATGTGCAGCACCGTGGCGTCCACGGACACCAGCAGCAGACTGGCGCACAAGATTGCAAGCAAGAGCCAGCGCCTACCCACCAGCACTCTGGGAGGAATGGTCACAACCAGTTGGCCTTAGGCAGATGGCGATGCACGGTTCCAGTCTGGCCAATTTCGGTCCGTGACACCTCATCCTTAAGGCGCTTGTGAATCATCCTGTGGTAGTAGAAGCGCAGACCCTGATGGCTATGCCTAAGTTCAGCCGAAAGCTGGTGCCGGTCGCTGAGCATTGGTGACGAAACTCAACGGACGACTGTCCGGGGTCGCCCGCGCAGGCGGCGGCCACGTTGGCGCCACTGCTGCTTGACTTGCATCTTTGTCGAGGTCTGATGCCATCGTCATGACCAAGATCCCGGTGACCGGCGCAACCGGCGACTGTCCTAAGCGGACTTCGTACTCCTGCTTTGCCGCTCCTGATCGCGCAGGGAGTGTCCGAAGTGGCGCAGGCCATCACCCAAGCGCACCCGGAGCGTCCTCGACGTTGCTTTCCGCCCGTCGAGTCCTGCCAGCCGCATCGACGACTGTGCACCGTCGTGTGCATGGGTGGAGTGAATCTCGCGCTCGGTCAGCGCTGCGGTGCAAGGCTCAGGCAACCCGCACGCCGTGCTTCGCATTCAGGTCAACCTGCTAAGCCGAACGGGTGATTGCTTGGTTTGCTGTCCATCTCGGGTAACGGCGAACGAGCATCTCGTCGATGACGAATCACTCTCGTCGCGACGGAGGTGTGAATATGCCCTCGCTCTCCACGTTCAGCTGCTTGCTGCGCCGAACGTCGCGCGCCTTGTCGTTGTGTCTGGTCGTCGGCGCCGGCCTCCTGTCGGCTTACCTCATCGGCCCTTCGAAGTTGCCCTTCAGCGTCCAACGCATCAAGGACGTGTCGGGAAGTCGCCCACTTGATGTCATGTTCGCGTACAGCGCGAACGAAGGTGCCGCCGCGCTCGACGCGCTCGGAACCGCCGGGCGTCGGCACTACTGGTACTTCCTCGTCGCGGACGCAGGGTTCCTGGTGATCTACACGCTTGCGCTCGCCAGCTTGCTGTTCGCGCTGTTCGGCAGAGGGCGTTGGGCGCTCGCCGTCGCTTCAGTGCCTGCGGTGGCCGGTCTGTTCGACGCGCTTGAGGATGCCGGGGAGGTCATCGCGTTGTCGATGGTCCCGAATTCGCCGCTGGTTGTCCTGTGGGCAACCAGCGCGCTCGGAGTCGTCAAGCACATTGCGATCTATGGCGCGCTGTTGCTCCTTCTGCCCGTCGGCCTGGTGCTCGCGCTATTGCGGTTTATCAAAAGGAGGGGAAATGATGGCGCTCCCTGATAATGACAACTATCGGCAGACCTTCTTCGCGCTCCGCTTCGCGACGATCATGCTCGTCTGCTTGCTCGCGCTCTCGATCGTCGCCCAGGTGGTCATCCACGTGGTAGCTACGAGCCTGCCGTGCGTGCAGCACTCGATCAGCGCCTACTACCACACATCCGCGCAAATGGTGTTCGTCGGCGCACTCTGCGCTATCGGCGTGTGCCTGATCATCTATCGAGCGAAGAGCAACATTGAGAACTGGGTGCTCGATTGTTCGGGATTTCTGGCTTTCATGGTGGCGTTCATGCCGACCTCGGTCGACCCGACCTGCGGTGCCAAAGACGAAATCGAGAAGGGTGCAATCTTCCCTGTTGTTGCGAATAACGTTCTCTCCCTGTCCGTCACTGCCGCTATCGCCTTGCTCCTGACATGGATCAAGCATCGTCTGCGGGAGGCTCAGAAGGTCAACAGAAGCACGAAGCAGGTCATCTTCATGGTGGCTCTTCTCCTGGTGGCAGCCGTGTCACCGCTCCTGTTCTGGTTCGACGACTTCCCTGAGATCGGTCACGGATTCTCGGCTGCGCTGTTCTTTGTTGGAATATTTGTGGTCGTAGTCGTGAACTCGTGCAAGTTCACTCGCAGCCCGTTCCGCATTGGTGTCGTCAACAAGAAGTACGCCAGGATCGCTGGTCTGATGATCGTCACTGCGGCGATCTTGTTCGCGTCGTCGATCATCTTCCCTCACTGGCTGATCATTCTTGAGGGCGCCTTGATTGTCGAGTTCGCGTTGTTCTGGTCCAGTCAGACCAAGGAGCTGAGTGGTCTTGTCCCGATCGGGACCTCAGACGCAACCAAGTAACTCTTGACCTGCTCCTGCGGCGCAGCAACTTCGCCCGCTGTGCCCAGCGCCCCGCCGCCGACGGAAACCCCCACGTCGACAACCCCAGCATCCGGCTACACCCGCAAAAACCCGGCCTGACCTTCCACGGCACCCGCCACAGCCACAAGACCTGGATGATCGACGACGGCCCACCAATCGAACGGGCATCCTTCGTCGTCATGCGAAGTGCTTGCGCCGCCTGTGTTTCAGGCAAACCGGCCGGTCGGACCGGCCGGGGCGGTTACCCTCGCGCTGAGGCGGCGGTGGTGAGGGGAGAGCACCACGTGAGGATTCGGCTGCTCGGACCAATCGATGTCGTGGTGGACGGGACACCCCGTCCGGTGCGGGGATTGCGCCGCAAGGCGGTGCTCGCCGTGCTCGCACTGCACCACGGCCACGTCGTCAGCGTTCCCCGCCTCGTCGACAGCGTGTGGAGAGACAACGAGCGTCCACCGGCGGCGAACACGGTGCAGAGCCACGTGTCGCACCTGCGCCAAGTGCTGGGGAGCCGGACGGCGATTCTGTCGCGGCCGCCCGGCTACCTGCTCGACGCCGGAACCGGGGGCATCGACGTCGAGGAGGCCGAACGTCTGATCCGGCAAGGAACACGGTCGGACGACAGCGCGGCGGCCGCGCGGCACCTGCGTGGCGCACTGGAGCTGTGGCGCGGCCCGGCACTGCAGGACGTCGCCGGACTGACCTGGCTGGAAGGGCAGGCCGAACGTCTGAACCAGTTGCGGTCGCAGGCGGTCCGGGCCCTGCTCGAGGTCCGGCTGGACCTCGGAGAGCACGCGGCGCTGGTGCGGGACCTGGAGCAGCTCGCAGGGGAGCACCCGCTCGATGAGCAGATTCACGCCCAGCTCATGCTCGCGCTGTACCGCAGCGGCAGGCAGGCGGACGCTCTGGCCGTCTTCCGCCGCTTGCGGAGCGCTCTCGCCGGCGACCTCGGCATTGACCCGACCCTGGCGCTGCGCGAGCTCGAAGCCCGGATGCTGCGGCACGATCCGGACCTCCGTCCGGCGCCGCCGGCCGCGCCGATCACCGTGACCCGGCCACCGCTGCCGGCCCCGGCGCAGCTGCCGCTGGAGGTGAGGGGCTTCGCCGGGCGCGAACCCCAGCTCGCAGGCCTCGACGCGGTGCTGGCGCAGCTGAACGGGCCGTCGCCCACCGCGCTCGTCGTGGTGTTGTCCGGATCCGCGGGGGTGGGCAAGACCACGCTCGCCGTGCACTGGGCGCGCCGCGTGGCGGGTGAGTTCCCGGACGGGCAGCTGTACGTGAACCTGCGCGGCTACGACCCGAGCGGCCGGGTGACGAGTTCCGCGGACGCCGTGCGAGGGTTCCTCGACGCGCTCGGCGTGCCTCCGCAGCGGATGCCGATCGGCGCGGACGCGCAGGCCGCCCTGTTCCGCGGCTTGCTCGCCGGCCGGCGGATGCTGGTCGTGCTGGACAACGCCCGTGACGCCGCGCAGATCCGGCCACTGCTGCCCGGCGCGCCCAGGTGCCTGGTCGTGATCACCAGCCGGGACCAGCTGGTCGGCCTGGTCGCCATCGAGGGCGCTTACCCGATGACCCTCGGCCTGCTCACGAATGACGAGTCGCGGCAGCTGCTGGCGTTCCGCCTCGGCGCCGATCGGATCGCGGCCGAACCTCGGGCGGCCGACGAGATCGGCACCCGATGCGCACGGCTTCCGCTCGCGCTCGTCGTCGTGGCCGCCCGCGCCGCCACGCACCCGCGTTTCACCCTCCGGGCGCTGGCCGGGGAACTCGGCGACAGCCGGGAACGGCTGGACGCACTCGCCGGGGCTGACCTGGTCGCGGATGTGCGCGCGGTGTTCTCCTGGTCCTACAACACGCTCACCCCTGAGGGGGCGCGGGTGTTCCGGTTGCTCGGACTGCACCAGGGACCGGACGTCTCGCCCGCCGCGGCCGCGAGTCTGGCCGGGCTCGCGGTGGCCGAGACGCGGAACCTGTTGAGGGAGCTGGCTCGTGCACACCTGATCGACGAGCACACGCCCGACCGGTATGTGTTCCACGACCTCCTGCGCGCCTACGCCGCCGAACTCGCCGGCCACAAGGACTCCACGCAGCAGCGTGACGCGGCGATCCGCCGGACGCTCGACCACTACCTGCGCACGGCGTACCGCGCGGCCGTGGTGCTGAACCCGCACCGGGACCCGATCGTGCTGCCTCCGCCCGAGCCCGGTGCGACACCCGAGGACTGCACCGATCACCACGCGGCCATGGGGTGGTTCAGCACCGAACACGCCGTGCTGATCGCGGCACTGCACCAGGCCTTCCTGCAGGGTCTCGACCACCACGCCTGGGCGCTGGCGTGGACGACGCACACCTACTTCAACCGCCGGGGGCGCTGGCACGACTGGTCCGTCGTCTGGCAGGTCGGGGTGGAGGCGGCCACGAGGCTGGCGGACCCGAACGCCCGTGCCATCGCTCATCGCGGCCTCAGCTGGGCCCAGGTCAAGCTGGGCCGCCACGAGGACGCCACGGTTCACCTGCTGCACGCTCTCGGGCTGTGGGCCGAGGCGGGCGACCCGGTCGGGCAGGCCGACGTCCACCTGGACCTGGGCAGGGGACTGGCGATCCAGGGCCGGTTCGCCGAGGCCATGCACCACGCCCGCCAGGCGCTCGACCTGTACGAGGAGGCCGGCCACCACGACGGACTGGCGCTCGCGCTCAACAACCTCGGCATGGCGTGCGTCGAGCTCGGCGACCACGAGCGCGGACTCACTTGCTGCCGGGAATCCCTGGTCCTGCACCAGAAAGCCGGCAACCGCGACGGCGAGGCCGGAGCCTGGGACAGCCTCGGCTACGCCTACCACCACCTGGGCGACCACGCCGCCGCCATCGACGGATATCAACGCGCGCTCGACCTGTACCGAGATCTCGGCGACCGCTACGAGATCGCCGCGACCCTGGCCAACCTCGGCGACAGCAGGCATGCCGTCGGCGACCTGGCCGACGCGCGAGAGTTGTGGCGGGAAGCGGTCTCGATCCTCGACGAACTCGACCATCCCGACGCCGACCACCTGCGCGCCAAACTCCGCGCCGACTCGTCGCGGGCCTGAGCAGCTGTGGGTTCCTGTCGCGCGCATGGCGAATCCGCTCGGTGATCTGATCCGCGCCGAGTCCGATGAACTGCCGGCCACGCTCACATCCTCCTCGTGTGCGCTGCAACGTCGCTGACCCCGCCACGTCAGTGTCGTTGCAGCGCTCGATGTCACGGTGCCGGTGACACATCGAGACGAAGGAGCGAGAACACGATGCGCATCAATCGAATCGCGGCCGGGCTGGCCGTCGCGGCCATGACGGCCGTCGGCGTCGGGGCCGCCACCGCGCCGGCGGGAGCCGGGCCGACCGCCTCCGGGCAGGTACCCGAGGTGATCAAAGTGCCCGAGGGCAACAGACAGATCGCCTTCCTTCAGGCGCACGGCGTCCAGACCTACCAGTGCGCTAACGGCGCGTGGAGTTTCCTGCAGCCCGACGCGATCCTGGAGAGCTACGGCAGGGCGGTGATCCTGCACACCAGAGGTCCTGTGTGGACGTCGGTCGAGGACGGCAGCTCGGTCACCGCCGCGACGGTCGCCAGCTCACCGGTGCCGCTCGCCGTTCCCCAGTTGCTGCTGAGGTCCACCGGCAACCGCGGTCCCGGACTGCTCGGCGCGGTCACGTTCGTCCAGCGGCTGAACACCACCGGCGGCCTCTCGCCGGCCGGTGCCTGCAAGGACGGCGCGACCGCGTCGATCCCGTACACCGCCGACTACGCGTTCTGGGCCGCCACGCCGAGGTAGGCCGGCACGGCCCGCATCCAACCGAGAAAGGTAACGGGACTTGAAAAACCGAAGATGGCTTGGCCTTGCCGCATCACTCATCGCCCTGACGGTCAGCGGGGTGGGCGTCGCCCACGCCGGCGCGAGTACCGGTCAGGCGCCGGCGATGTCCGTTACGGCGGACGACTTTCACCACATCGTCAACACGGCTACCGACAAGTGCGTCGACATAGTCAACGGCTCCACGGCGAACGGCGCGCGTGCCCATCAATGGGACTGTGAGGGAGACTCCAGCCAGTTGTGGGCGTCGGTCGACCTCGGCAACGGCTTCGTGCAGTTCGTCAACCAGAACAGCGGCAGGTGCCTGAGCCTCGTGTGGGGCACACTGATCGTCGACCAGCGGTCCTGCAACGCGACTGATCAGCGCCAGTGGTGGCAGTGGCAGCCCGCAGACGTGTTCGGGAACCTCGTGCTGGTGACCCCTCCCGCCGGAGGTAGCGCGTGTCTGGCCCTGTTGCCGTTCTCCAACCGGAACGGCACCCGGATCGGGATCGCCGACTGCGCGACCACGTCGTCGCAGATCTGGCACACGGAGCAGGACTGACCTCTGCTTCGGGTGAGTCTCACACTGAATATGGTGGAGCGAAACTGGAGCACGGCAAGGAGTTGAACGTCGCCTGGCAGTGTGAGGGTCAGGGGTTCGAGTCCCCTCAGCTCCACCAAGTTAGTCATTGTGCGAACCACTCCGTTCGGGGTCGTATCCGCTGGTAGAGCGGGTGCGGCCCCGTCGTTGTTGCTAGGTTGGGGGATGCGGAAGACCGGGGCAAGCCGGTCCGGGCCGGTGATGGTGACGCTGGCGACCAGGGCTTCGACGAGGGCTTTGGCCTGGTTGTGCATGCCACTGGTGGTGATCTCGGCGACGTGGTCGGCCACCGCCACGAGGGTGGCGGGTTCGGGTGTGGTGGGTTCGTCGTCGAGGGCGAGGGTGAGCTGGTCGCGGCGGGTACGTAGTTGCTTGGTCTTGGCGCGTAGCTCGGTGAGCCGGTCGGCGACGAGTTCTTCGTCCATGGTGCCGCGCTCGAACGCGGTCAGGTAGCGGTCGATGGCCTGCCCGGTCTTGGTGATCTCGTTGTCGACCGTGGTGAGCTCGGCGTGCCGGTCGGCGTTGGCTGCCTGGTGTTGTTTCTGTTCGTGGGCGATGGCGTCGGCGATGAGGTCATGCTGGGTGCGGTAGAAGGTGGCCAGGGCGTCCAGGACGGCTGCGTCGACGGCGTCGGCGTTGAGGCGCGTGAAGTCGCATTTGCTGGCGTCGTAGCGGGCGAGGTTCCAGCAGGTGTAGTAGCGGTAGGTGCGGTTGCGGCCGGTGGCGCGGGTGCCGATCATGGCCTTGCCGCATTGGGGGCAGCGCAGGCGGCCGGTGAGGACGTAGTCGGAGCCGGAGGCGGCGCGGTGGGCGTGGGATTCGCCGCGGGCGTCGAGGATGGCTTGGGCCTGTTCCCACACCGTGAGGTCGATGACGGGGGCGTGGGTGTCGGTCACGGTGGTCTCCCGGAACGTCAGTTCGCCGAGGTACACGCGGTTGTTCAGGGCGCGGAGGACTTGGTAGCCGGACCATGTGCCGCCACAGCTGGTGCGGTGGCCCGGCTGTTGAGGATCTTGGCGATGGCGCGGGACCCGAGCCAACATCCGACCGCACCTGCACGGTCTCTCTGCCGCCGCGCAGCCGACCGGCTCGCGAGCGAAGATGCTCTTCTCCAGCAAGACCGCGCGCACTGCAGCTCTTACCGCCCTTGCGCGACTGGAACAGCTCCTTACCGGCGGCAGTGCGACTGGTCTGCATCAGCGTGCGACCGCGGTGCTCCAGCTCGCGCAATCCGGTAATCGCCCGGCCGCCGAGGTGTGGCGCGAGTACGAACGCGACGCAGCTGGCATCAACGCTCTACTGGCCACCATTCCCGGCGCAATCCGCGCGGCCGACGACGACGCGGCGCATGGCTATGCGCCGGCCGAGCTGGTCAAGAAGATCCAGGCAGTCCCGCTCAACACCGAACGGCTCAAGACCACGCTGCGGGGCTACCAGGTCTTCGGCGCCCAGTACGCGATCCTGCACGAACGGACGATCATCGGCGACGAGATGGGACTGGGCAAGACGATCCAGGTACTCGCCACCGCCGCTCATCTCGCGGCGAACGGGCGCACGCGGTTTCTGGTCGTCTGCCCCGCCAGCGTACTGATCAACTGGATCAACGAGATCGGCAAACACACGACACTGACCGCGCACGCGTTGCATGGCGCTGACCGTGACAGTGCGACAGGAGTGTGGTTGCGCCAGGGCGGGTCGCGGTCACGACATTCGGCACCGTCTCCAAGTTGCCACTCCCCGACGAGCACGGAATCCAGCTGTTGATCGTCGACGAAGCGCACTACATCAAGAACAAGGAAGCGCAACGCTCCCAGGCCGTTGCCACGCTGGCTACCGATGCCGAGCGGGCCCTGTTCCTGACTGGAACGCCGATGGAGAACCGGGTCGAGGAGTTCCAGTCGCTCGTCGACCATCTGCGGCCGGGCATCGCCTCGTCGTTGGACCGGATCGGGCGGATGGCGAGCGCGACGACGTTCAGGCGGGCTGTGGCGCCGGTGTACCTGCGGCGCAATCAGGAGGACGTGCTGCAGGAGCTGCCGGAGTGCCTGGAGATGGAGGATTGGGTCCAGCTGTCCGACGCCGATGCGCGCGTCTACCGGGTGGCTGTCGAACGGAACTTCATGGCGATGCGGCAGGCCGCCTACGCAACGCCGAACCACCGCGACTCGGCGAAGATGGTGCGGCTGCTCGAAATCATCGAGGAGTCGAAGGACAACGGGTGGAAGGTCATCGTCTTCTCCTACTTCCGCGGTGTTCTCGAGGCGGTGCAGCAGGCGCTCGCCGGCAACACGGCGGGTGTGCTGACCGGGTCGGTGGCGGCGGGCAAGCGGCAGGAGATGGTCGACGAGTTCTCCCGGATCGATGGGCACGCTGTGCTGCTGAGCCAGATCGAGGCGGGCGGCGTGGGGCTCAACGTGCAGGCGGCCTCGGTGGTGATCATGGCCGAGCCGCAGTGGAAACCCAGTACCGAGGCGCAGGCGATCGCCCGTGCTCACCGCATGGGGCAGACCAGGAAGGTGCACGTGCATCGGTTGCTGGCCAAGAACTCCGTCGACGAACGCATGCGCGAGATCATCGAAGAGAAGCAGCAGTTGTTCGACGAGTACGCCCGCAAGAGCGCGGCCAAGGAAGCTGATACTCGTGCGGTCGATAGTTCGTTGCACCAGACGGTCGACGTGACACGAGACGAGGCGGTTCCTGCTGAGCAGCGGATCATCGCCGCCGAACGTCAGCGGCTCGGCCTCGATCCGAATACGCGGTGATCACATGACTGCGGAACAGCCGATGGGATGGTGCCCAGGCCTACGCGCTGGGACAGGTTGTGTCGATCGACGCGGGCATCGCTGGATCCCCTGATCGCTAAGACGACCGTCGACTGATAAAACGACGGTGAGTGCATCATCGACGTGCTGACAGACGGCAAGTCCAAAAACTTTCGCCAACTGGCTGGCCGAGCATTTGCGCAACCGTGATCAATAAAAACAGTCTTGGTCGCGCAGGACATGTCGTTCAGTCACTAGAAAAGAGATCATCCTGATGGTTAAGCTTGGGTATCCTGCGCGCCATTCCAGAAACCGGTAGCACGCCGGCTGCTGTCAGATCGTCAACAGTGATAAGCGGGCCACGGATAATGCGGCCGAGGAGTTTCTCCTGTCGAGGTTCCAACGCAACGCACCGACCTACGACGTTAAGTAGGTCCAACAGCTCTGTGGTCATGACTGAGGTCCAAGACTGCGCGGCAATGTGATCAAGGGGGGACAAACGTTTCCCGGAAGGATTTTTCTTGCGGTAACCGAACCAGTGCTTGACTACCTGCATGCCGGAGACTTCATAGCTCCAGACTTCGCGGGAAACTGGTCCAATCCTACCCTCTCCGACATGGAGAGTGCCGGTGTGGTCGTCGTGAGCAATCGACTCCGGCATTCCACTTTCTGAATCTGATATCCCTACGGACACTGTTGGTCGTTCGGTAAGCATCCTTGGAGGCGCCTGCGGGCGACCTGCACTTGGATCCACGCAGCGCTCGCCGTAAGTGTGTAACCAAATCACCTCTTTTCCTATGCTGACAGCTTCAAGCCACGCCTCGCTATCGACAGTGAGAGGTATCCGAATTCCAGGGCTCTTCAGCTCTGTCGAGAACTGACGCGTGAAACCGTTATGTGCAGTGACAGCAGCTACGTAGGCCACTAAATCCAGCGCATCGACTGAGCGCTTCAATCGTTCAGACAGAAGGCGAACCAGGCCCGGCGTGACGTTCTGCTCAGTGGCACGATCATCTCGGTATAGAGGAAGCACGCGACCGCCACGACCTGAATGGTAGTGCATATCGGGAATAAGTGACGTAAACACCAAAGCAGGTCCGCTGACGATCGGATGTGCATGCTGTTCAACGACAAAAATTTGCTCATTGGAGGCCGTTAGCCACAGCGACGGACTTGGTCTGTGATGCAACCTTGCGTCAGGAATAGTCCATTTTCGATCGAAGGACCGATGGGCAACCCTTCGCAACTCTGGACAACCGCTAATCTCCGCAGAGATCGTTCCGCTGTGAGCCGCCATACCCGGAATGCTCGTTATTTTTGAATCAACACGAGTCGAACTTGTCTCTTTAAGAAGCTCTGACTTACCGTGTAACGGCGCACGCACGAGCCTGTTCCAACGCTCCCGCAGTGTCTCTTTCTCTGGAGCGTAGACCCATGTCCGGTTTGGCTTGACGCCAGGAGCTGCCCACGGCATCAGATCAGTCATGGCAGGCATCGAACTCCACGACCCGCTTCTCACGGCATGGAACGGTTCACTCCAGCCGCTGGCGCAATCTTTCCAGTTGTTGTCGTCGATCCGCAGTTCAGCAAGCGATTCTGACTTCTCTTCGACCGAGCCGATGACACTCGTTCGATGAATTCGTGCCGGGACACTCGGATTAGACGCTCCTCGGCGAATGAATACCGCCACACAGATTGGCTGCTGATTCCCGCGAAAGAAGCGAGTTTCCATAGGTGGCTGATGCCCCTCAGGCGTAAGGTCTATGACCCACCCTTCATCTGCGGTTCTGCGCAGATATTCCCGCATGCCGGCGAACCCCGGACCAGTTGTGAAGCCAGCCGAGCAGACCATGGCGACGACACCCGCCGGATGCGCAGGGTGCGCGTCAAATGCCTTCCAAGTCGCCCAGCGCCAAAAGTAGACGTACTTGTTGGATAGGACGTATTCGAGTCGCCCGTTACCTGATTTCCGAAATGCCGATAGGCTCGGCGAATCCGTTGTGGAGCTCGGCGTCTCAATCCACTTCGAAGTTCCCTTTACTTTGTCCACGTATGGCGGATTTCCAAGCACCACCATCACCGGCTGTTCACGCTTCACATGATTTGCGCCACGCCGCGACCGTTCAATAGCCTCATACATTCGCCCCATGGGAAGTAGTTGCACATCGGGGTCATCAAGTGTATCCGCCAGGAAGCGCCTTTCCTGCGCGGGCACCTCGGCGAGGTGCCGCTTCTTCAGCAGGCTGTGAATTCGCAACTCAGCTACCGCGTAGGGCGCCGCCTGATTCTCGAAACCAATCAGGCGATTGGACAGTTCGCGTAAATGCGGAGCTACCGCGCCGGCACCTTCCTCTGCCGCGACAGTCGCCGCAACCGTGTTCACAACCTCGGAAAGAAAACTACCTGTTCCCATCGCAGGATCTACAACTATCACATCCCTCTCGGCGAACCCCAGGGTTCGACCCAGGCGGGACCTCAGAACGTCATCGACAAATCGAGTCATGAAGGAGACCAGAGGTGCTGGCGTGTAATAGACACCACTCTTTCGGCGCAATGAAGGATCGTATGCGGCCAAGAAGTTCTCATAAAGCATCGAGTATGAATCATCTGGAAAGTCGGCCCAGTCGACGACGCTGAGTACGCGCACCATAGTCGCCAGTGCGACACTGTGCTCCTCTTCCGGCTGGTCGGTGAGCACAGCAAGCGCTCGCCCCATCAACGAGTGCTTTTTTCCCAACAAACGGGCAATCTCGACAATCGACCGGCCACGAAAGCTCACGCCGTCAACGCGAGCAAGTAGAAGTGCAAACGTTATTGTTTGTGAGTACTGATCAGCAAATTCCGCATCGGTCAAGTTCGGAAATAAGGCCTGCCTCCAGTCCGTGGCAAGCCCGCTGAACGTTCGACTTCCCGACAGGCCAGTCTGCTCTCGAATAAGTTCAGCGGCCACATCGTCTCGCAGTAGTCGACAGAGGTTGGCAACCAATCGAACAAGCTCGTCAAGCGAGCGCGGCCGTTCTGGTTCCCACAGGAGAAAATCGGTGAGAACGCGAGCGAAGTCACTGCTCACCGCATGAAGTCTTTTGCCAGCTCGATCAAGTCCAGGGGCAAGAAGCGCGATCTTGCCTTGAAGTTTTCCGAAACTATACCTGGCGAACTGCTCTCCGTCGGAGTACAGAACATTCGGCAACAGCTGAAGTTTTTCCCACTGAATCCGATCGTGCTGGCTTGGGCTCCGCCAGTTGTCTGGCACGCCATAGCCAGGCTTTTTCAGCTCAACGTATCCGACACGTGCACCCGCGATATCCACTGCATAGTCCGGCCGAATAGACAGGTCTGGTAGACGCATCTCCCCAATTGTGGTGATCGTCAGCCCAAGGCTCTCCGCGATGCCGGTCAGCATCCGTTCGAACGGCCCCCGCAAGTGATCTTCCTGTGACCCTTTGCCGGTCTTCAGCTTCTTGGTAACCTCGCTGCCAAACTTGGCGACGACCACGTCGACAGTCGTGGTTCCGATCGACAGACCCACGGTGTGGCTTCGGGGCATCCTTCCCTCCCCCCAAGCTGACGAAAACCCAAGATCTCCAAGAAACCTCGACACAGGGATCCTGTCTGTCCGCTCGACAGGTGGATTCGCAAGAGGTACTGCTACTCGCAGTGGCATCTATTCGGTAGGTATAGGCCAACCGTGGCGCGTTTCTTACTTGAAACCGCCATCTGAGCGAATGAGGTACTGATCAATCTCGAAGCTGAACATCGAGAAGCTCACGAGGAGCGCAGGCAGTCGCGTCATCGGCTCGATCATCTTGCGGCAGGTCGCGCGGGTGGTTGAGTCGGCCTGGAGGAAACGGACCAGGCAACCCCGGCACCGCGCCTCAGGCCGACTCAGCCAAGCCAAACACGCGCCGCGCGTTGCCGAGCAGCACCAGCAGTACAGCAGCAGCCAACCCCGCCAGCACGACAGTGCCCGCAGTATCGAATATGCCTACCAATTGTTTCCTGCTGCCAGTTGCCCGGCTTGCAGCCACCGGCGCAGCACTCGACGGCCGTAGTTGTTGGTACCCGCAATCCGATCCAATTCCGCTCCGGTCGGGCTGCGCCCCTTCGCACGCTCGGTCACGTAGTACGCCCACATCCGCTGCTCTGCGGTCGGCTCGTCCGGCGAGCGAGACTCGTCCGAGACGACAGCGAGACGCACCACTCGCCCAGTCTCGCCAGCTCCCGCTGCTGTCTCGTCCGTCTCGAGAGTGGTCGCGCGCGCACTCTCGGCGCGATGACGCTTGAGCGCGCGGTTCAGGAGCTCCACCGCCAGCAACAGCGCCAGCGGCGGACATGCCGCGACCGCGATGGCGAACACGCTCAGTTCTGGGGCCGCTGCCACGTTCGCGCAGAGCGAGAGGGAGATGCCGAACACGAAAGACGTCCAAGCCGCCCAGCGACCCTCGGCACGACGGCCGTCACCTGACGTCTTCCACAGCTCGACGGTGGCCGTGGTCAACAGCCCATCCACGATCAACGGCCAGATCGCGGCCGTCACCTCATCCGCGCCGAACGCAAAGCAAACTCGCGCCCATGCCGGTACGAGGCATAAGCCGCGCCGAGAGCAACAGTGCCGTGCAGGCGCACTGCACCCACAGTGCGCGATCCCTCCGAGCCGAAGAAGCTGTGGTGACGGTCATCGGGAACCACCCGCAGCCAGACGACGGGTGCCCACGGGGCGGATCGTGATCTCAGGCCCTTCGACCAGCACCGAGCGGTTCGTATGCTGATGCGTTAGGCCCACAAAAGAACTACACGCACGAACACTCAGACGGGCGGAATCCGGTCTGGGTTCGTCGTGAATTGCGGTCATTCGATTTCTTCCTTGGTGCGGTTGGCCACTGGGCACGGCAGCGCGCTGTGCCCAGAGGCCGACCGGTCTCCGCTTCCAGGCGGCCTTGGCCGCCGGCTGTCCCTTCTTCCTCGCGACGAAGGGGATGTCGGCGAACTGGAGCTCGATCCCGAGGTTGTGCAGGTCGTAGCTCAGCCGCAGCAGGCTCACCCGCGACAGGGAGAACAGGATGCCGGCGTCCCAGACGCGGCCGGCGATGTCCGCCAGCTCGAACCGCAGGTGCATCGGCGTCGTGGCGAAGCTGCTGTCCAGGCAGAGGTAACACTGCCGCGCGGCCACCTTCTCCGCCGCGTAGTCGTGCTCGTCCGTGGTCTTGCCGGACGGCACCCAGAGCGGGAATGAAAGCGTGCTCCTGTTCAACAGCAGCTCGGCCACCTGAGCCTTGACGCGCTCAACGGCGTCCTTGCCGATCTCGTACCACTTGCCCTGGTGCGGGCAGGTCGCCCGCGCAGTCGCCGACGCGGATCCTTCGTTGTCCAACGAGGTTCTGACGGTCAATCGCAAGGGGCTCGAAGCGGTGTGCCACCGGTCATCGTCACCGATGCTCGCCAGCCGATTTGGGGGCCCTGTCAGACGGTGATCACGCAGCCGTGGTCGTCCTGTGCCGCCGCGTCCGAGTCGTCGAACCAGTGACCGTTCGAACCGAGGTAGCGGAAGCGCAGTGTCGTGCCGCGCGGAACGACGACCGCCGCGGTGCGGTTGCCGTTCGAGCGGGCGCGGAGTTCGGTCGCTCCCGGCGTCCAGCCGTTGAAGTCGCCGACCACGCTGACCGGGCCTGGCGGCTCGTGCCGGGGCAGTGCCCAGGTCACCCGCACGTGCTGGTCCTTGGCGGGCATGATCCGGATCATCCGCTCGTCGTTCCTTCCACATGTTGCAGTCGCGACGGTGTGACAGCCTGCCCGTTGTGTCCACATCGGACGAGTCGGCGCGCCCAGGAAGTACACGATGTCGCCGGATCGAGTGATCCCACCTCGTCGGGATCGCGATCCAGGGCGAAGCCGGCATTGCGGCGGAGCCGGTGATCGATGTCAGGGAGGATCCCGGCGTGTCCAACAGATGACCTGGAAGATCGGCAACGCCCTCTGCGTGGTCGGGCTGTGCCGCGTCGGCCGGATGTCTTCGAGCAGCGGCCACCGGACTGGTATGTGCGGTGGGAGGGTCAGCGCGAGTCAGCTCAGGTCCACTAAGGACAGTTCCGGCGCAACTGGCGGAGTTGCCCCCACCGCACGCTCCAAGGCACATCGGCTCTGGCTCGCCCGAGTCCGGCGAGCATGTTCGGCTCGGCTGCATGAGCGGGCGGTGGGAGCGCTCAGAAAGGTGTTCAGGTCTGTCATCGCAAACGGATCTTGAACGCCCTTCGGACCTGCTCGCCTAGCGTAGGTGCCTGCCGATCCGGTCGAACTCGGCCGTCATCTCCGGGGACGCGAGGAAGTCGTCCAAGCGTGCGGAGACCTCGTAGTCCACCGCCTCCAGCGACCGGATCGCCAGCTGCAGCACGAACTCGGGGTCGTGGTCGACGAGGAAGCTCGCCCAGTGCTCCAGAGCCTCCAGTGCCCACAGCACCTGCGGGTCCATGTCGCCGTCGGACAGAGTGCCCTTGTCGATCGTGTCCAGCCACGCGCGCAGCCGGTCCGGCGTGCTGCCCGCTGGGTCCGTGCGCGCCTGTTCGAACGCCTGTTGGGCGTGGTCGTCGAACTCGGCCTGCGCCGCGTCCGTGAGGTCGTCGCGCGCGGTCAGCCGGACCACGGTCTCCGCGCCGAACCGGTGGCGCTTCTCGTCGTCGGCGGCCGCGACCAGTTCGCGGACGGCTTGCTCCACCTCGTTGTAGTGCACGGCGTCATCCAACCAGCCCGGCCCGGCGCACTGGTTGCCTATGACCACTGAGTCAGAACTTGCTCCTAGGACACGAGCACCGTGCTCTTGTCGAATGTCTTCACCTCGCAAGTGAGGACGCGTCTCGGGACGTGAGCGGATGTCCGTGCCGGCAGGATTACACGGGCGCCGTGCGGTCGGTCGCGCCGTCGGCAGCGCATCCTCTGGAGGCTAGAAGGATCATCGTGTCCGGACCGTTTGAGTGTTAGTGTTCCCGAACGGTTTGACCTGGGGCGCAGTATCTCTTGGGGGGGATTGACCATGGTGGACATGTGGATGTTGTCCGTTGCCGCCGCACTCATCGGTCCCGTGGAGGAGTCGGGTTCCGCAGCTCTGATGCAGCTGGAGAAAGCGGTCCGTGCGGTGCCCGGCCTGGGCGATGCGCTGGATGCGGCTCGCGCGGGAAATGAGTCCGACAAGATCCACCTCGCGGCGGAACTGGCGAACGGCCTCAAGGCCGCCTATGACGGTGGTGGCGCTTTTTCCATCCTGCTCGACGCTCTCTGGCCCGAGGTGCTGTTCGGTCCCGTGGCGAAGAGGGCGCGCAACATCAACACCGGCGCCGTCCACGGCACCCTGATCCAACTAGGTGTTGTCGGTACGATCAACCTCCCAGATTCACAGAGTCCGGCCCGGTCACGATTCCCGTTTTTTGGCTCTGGGCGACGCACCAAAAAGCACCGCCCGTGACCAACCGATCAACCCCAGGCATCTGAGTTCATCGTGGTTCTCGCACATCAGCCGATACCAGAGGCTGACTTGGCCTGTTCGCCGCGACGGGTATCTACCCGCAGGTGCCCAGCCGCACCGACTCGTGCTGTCCGCGCCGCTGTTCACCAAGGTGGAGATTCAGGCAACGGCAAGACGATCGTCATCGAGGCACCGCAGGCGAACGCACAGAACAAGTACGTCCAAACCCTGTCGGTCCACGGGGTGTCGTCGAACCGGGGGCGTGGGGCGCGTCCCCGGCCGATACCCTGCCCAACTCGGGACCGGCTGACCGCAAGCACTTCGGCGGTCAGATCGGCCGGTAGTCGCAGCGCCTGCCGGTGTGCACGGCTCTGCGCAGATGCTCGCCGATGACGGCGTCGGCTTCGGTGAGACGGGTGAGCGCACGGCGAATCGCCTTGCCCACAGCGAGGCGCGCGCGTTCACCGCTGTCGGCGAACTGGCGGGAGCGGCCGCTGAGTCCGGTCGCGCCCGCCAGTTCGGCGAGCAGCCAGTCGCGTTCCGCGCCGTCTTCCAGGTCGTCGAGACGAGTGCGGTACTGCTGGACCGCCGCACGATCCAGCACGGGCTGGCTCGACAGTGCCCTCACGCCGTCGACGAGGTCGACCGCGTCGATCTCCTGACCGGGATTGGCCAGGAGCACGGCGAGGTGCAGCATCCCGACGCAGTGCTCGACCCGCGCGGTCCTCTGCCCCAGCTGGACTTTCCACCGGGCTCCCTCGCGGCGGCACGTGCACGCCACGGTCCTGGTGTCCGGCAGCGAGATGTCCAACGACGCGGCCTCGCCGTGTGCGATGGCGCGTTCACCGCGTGCCTGGGCGACCTCACCGACGCGGTCGAGCGCCTCGGCGTAGCGCAGCCTGGAGTGCAGGGTGGCAGGCCAGTGGGCGAGAGCGAGGTTGTCCTTCACCGCCGCCCGCAGGTGATCCACGGCCCGGTCCACGTGTCCGGTGGTCAGGGACGCCACGCCGAGCGCGTGCTGGGTCGATCCGAAGCAGGTGACGGCGAGACTGGCCATCATCGGCAGCCGCGCGAACGGCAGCAGCAACTCGTACGCCTGTGCGGACAGGTCGGCGTCGTCGAGCAGGTTCGCCGCCTGGACGACCCCGTTCATCGTCACGAGCCAGGTACTCGACCTCGGCAGCTCGGCGAGGTCACCGAGCGCCGCGAGCGCACCGGCCGCCTTGCGCCGGTCTCCCGCCGTCGCCGCCACGACGGCCTGCGCGGTGACGAACGAGTTGTCCACCGCGCTGAGAGTGGGGGAGTGCACCAGCTCGTCGAGCCCGGGCAGCAGTTCCAGCACACGGCCCTGGTACCACCGGATCGCCAGAAGCTGCCCGCCGTGCCACCCCGTCGCGTCGACGTCACCTGCCTGGGCACCGCGCTCGGCGCAGGATCGTGACAGCTCCTCGGCCTCGTCGAAACGGCCGGCGCGAACCGCGAGCATCACCTCGATCGCGCTCACCACGTAGCCGACCGCGAGGTGGTCGCCGTGCTCGAGGAACTCCCGCAGATCCCCGAGCTCGCGGTGGGCGTGCGGTCGCCCGTCGAGGAACAGGTCGACGACGTGCCACATCAGCGCCATCGCCAGGTCGCCGCCGCGCTCCGTTCGCAGGCTTGCCGCGATCAGCTCGGCGGCGATGCGTCTTCGCAGCTCACCGTGTTCTGGGCCCATCACGCAGTGGTGGGCGAGGCTGAGCGCCTCCACCAGCACGATCGGGTCCGCCGACGACCTCGCCTCCTCGAGCAGCGCGAGTGTCGACGCGTGGCGGCCGCTGAGGTAGTCGGTCTCCGCGGTCAGTCGCAGCCTCAGCCGCAGCGCGAGCGACGACCTGGGGTCCACCAGCGCGAGCGCGCGCCGCAGACGTTCGGACAACGACGTCGCACCCGCGGCCGAACGGTGCTCGTGCACCCACAGGCCACCTAGCCCCAACGCGGCGGCGACGAGCGTGTGCGCGTCACCCGTACGGTCGGCCGCCCGAAAAGCCCGCTCAAATCGTTCCCTGCTCGTGCGCAGGTCCCCCTCCGCGACGAGCGCACGCGTGCCGCCCGCCAACAGCGAACTCGGCATCAGCTGCTCTTCCACATCCCCCACCCCGTACGTGACACGCGAACCAGGACGGTTCGGTTCAACGCGGGGGGTGGCACGGCGGTGGCACGGGATGGCACGCCTTCTCCGGTGATCTCGTTTCGACGAGAACCTGAAGGGGGACAGTCCATTGAGAAGGATTGCAACTGTGCTCGCCGCGGCCGGTGCGGTGATCGTGATGGCGGTGCCGGCGCAGGCCGCGCCACTGCCCACGGCACGATTCGTGTTCGCCGACTTCGGTGCCGACCAGTCGTGGGACGTCGCCAAACATCCTCGGGTGCTGGCGGACATCACCGGTGACGGCAGGGCCGACGTGGTCGGGTTCGGCGATTTCGGCACCATGACGGCCGTCGCCACCGGTGACGGCGGCTTCGGAGCGCGGGGAGGGGTCGCCGACTTCGGTTTCAACCAGGGCTGGCGCATCCCGATCCACGAGCGGTTCGTCACCGACATCACCGGCGATGGGAAGGCCGACATCGTCGGCGTCGGCAACGCCGGCGTCTTCACCTCCGTGTCGCTCGGGGACGGCAACTTCCGTCCGGCCACGTTCGTGCTGCAGGCGTTCGGCGCCAGCACCCGGCCGCGACTGAACGACCTGATCGCCGCGGACGCCAACAACGACGGCCGCACCGACCTGTTCATGTTCACCAACGGCCGGGTCGACGTCGCCCTGGCCCGAGGTGACGGCACGTTCGCCGCGCCTTACCTGGCGACCACCGAGTTCACCACGGACCGGTTCGACTTCAACCACTTCAAGGTCGTCAACATCACCGGCGACGCCAGGCCGGAGATCCTGTCGATCCGCTTCCTGCCCGGTATCGCACCGTTGTCCACGAGCCCGCGCGTCGACGGCACGTATCCGCTGTCGCGGGTGTCGACCAACAACGGCGTCAACACCTCGCCGTTCGTGATCTTCGACGTCGCGGACGTCACCGGCGATGGCAGAGGCGACGCCGTGATGCCCGGCCAGGACACCACGACCTTCGTCGGGACGGCGCGCGGGGACGGCACCTTCAACACGTTCACCGTGGCCGTCAACGACTTCGGCTACAACAACGGCGCCGGCTACGGCACGGGCACCGTGCCCAGTGCCTCGCGGGCGGACATCACCGCGGACCAGCGCGCGGACCTCGTCGGGTTCAACACCTTCGGCGTCGTCAGTGCCGTGTCACTGGGCAACGGGACGTTCGCGCAGTCACGGCACGTCGTCGCGGACTTCGGGTTCAACAGGGGGTGGCGAACCGACCGGCACCCGCGACTGCTCGCCGACATCACCGGTGACGGGCGGGCCGACGTGGTCGGCTTCGGCAACGCGGGCATCTACACGGCCGTGTCCAACGGCGACGGCACCTTCTCCGGTGGTCCCACCATCACCACCGTGCCCGACCTGACTGGCGACTCCAAGGACGAAGCCCGGTCGGCTCTGCAGTCGGCAGGCCTCGTTCTGGGCACCGTCACCAACGACGTCGACGAGAACTGCAACAACATCGACAAAGTGAATGGCCAGAACCCTGGCGCCGGCACGCAGCTGCTGACGGGGTCGACCGTCAACGTGACGATCGGCGTGCTACCACCGCATCCGTGTCCGTGAGATCTGTCTGAACGAAAACGACCGTGCCTGTCGAGTTGAGTGGGCGAGGAAGGCCGGGTGATCCCGGCCTTCCTCGCCGCGCCACGATCAGTCCGGCCATTCCCAGCTGATGCCGATCACGCCGGACGTCATGCCGCTCCTCGTCACGTGCACCGCGTGGTGTGCGTTCGCCGACAG
Source organism: Lentzea waywayandensis (assembly GCF_900115955.1). GTDB lineage: Bacteria > Actinomycetota > Actinomycetes > Mycobacteriales > Pseudonocardiaceae > Lentzea > Lentzea waywayandensis. Next base: position 298,373 of record NZ_FOYL01000011.1, on the reverse strand, counting down.
CTCGTTGAGCCGATGTTTGGCAACGTAGAGGTCGGCACGGAAGTAGTCGTGCACCCGTGCCGGTAGTGCGTCCGGGTGAAATCGCACCTCCATCAGGCAGGTGCCCTCGGGCCGGCGGAAGGCGTGCGCGAAGTCGTTCTCGGCCTCGCAGGGGGTGGGGTCGTGGAGTTCGTACTCCCACACCCAGGTCTCGCCGGCTCGAAGTCGTTGGCCGAAAAGCAGTTCAGCGGCGAGCACCCGTCCTTCGGGGTGACGCAGCAGCCGTCCGACCGCACAGTTGCGCACCGGCACGACACGAACGCGGTCGATCGCGCTGCCTGGTGCGCCGAAGTAGCGCATCACCACTCTGTCGACGTCGTCGCGGCGAGCGCGTGCGAGGCGCCGCACTGTGATGCGCGACCGGCCGCGGTGCGCGTCCACGTGCGCCACGTGTTCGGAGGTGATCACGTCCAGGGTCCAGTCCCGCGAACCGGGGAGCGCGTCGAGCAGTTCGCCCATCGGGCCGTGGTACTCGTCCACGCCCTGCTGCGGCCGGAACGGCGTCAGGTGGTGACTGACAAGCAGGCCGGTCAACGCGTGGCGAGGCAGTTCGAGAATCTCTTCCAGCACCGCGATGGCGCGCAACGAGTTCGGCCGCCGCGGCCACGCCCGGCCGTGCTGCCAGTCGCTGAGACTGGCCAGCCCGATCTGGATGCCGCGCTCGGCCAGCCGCGACCGCAACCGGTCGAGTGGCAGGCCGCGCTCGCGGATCGCGGTCCGCAACACGAGATGAAATGGTCCGCTCATCGAGCTCCTCGCCGACCCACCCTACGGCGGTGCACGACAAGAGGTCCAGACCATCAACGTGGGCGGCGCATCGTATTCAGAAGTGGCACGGGTGGTTAGCCCATCCGCAGCACCGAAGTTTCGGACTTAGATCCGGCGACTTCGGCCGGTGGACCCTTCGGGAAATTCTCCTTCGACCCCTTCGAACGTGAGGTTCCCATGCGAGGACTGGTCAAGTGTCTGCTGGCGGCGGTCGCCGTCCTGAGCCTGGCGGGATCCGCGGTCACGACGGCGACGGCACAGGAACAACCCGGCCCGCTGACCCCGAACATCATCGGTGGCGTCGACGCCACCGAGAACTACAGCTTCATAGCCTCGATGCAGGGCAACTCCGGTGGCCACTTCTGCGGCGGCGCCCTGATCCGGCCCACCTGGGTGCTGACGGCCAAGCACTGCATGGCCGGCGAGGTCCCGAGCGGTGTGCAGATCCGGATCGGCAGCAACAATCGCAACTCCGGCGGCACGGTGGCCAGGGTCAGGCGCTGGGTGGACCACGGCAACGCGGACACCTCGCTCGTCGAGCTGACCGCCCCGGTCACCCAACAGCCGATCTCCATCGCACCGGTCGTCGCGGCCGGCACGACGGTGCGGCTGCTCGGCTGGGGCGCCACGACCTGCAACCCCGGAGGCGGCTGCGGCGGCGCACCCACCAACCTCAGGCAGGTCGAGGTTCCCGTGCTGCCCGACAGCGCGTGCGGCACCGACCAGTGGGTGATCTGCCTGGACAACAAGGACGGCAAGAGCGCCTGCTACGGCGACTCGGGCGGTCCGCTCCTGGTGGGCACGCCAGGCAACTGGCGGCTCGGCGGTGACACGTCCGGTGGTCCGGGTGTCTGTGGCAGCGCGGACTTCTACTACGCCGAGCTGCAGGGCAGCGTGCACACGTGGATCAACAGCGTCGCCGGCCCGGACGGCGGCCCTCCTGCCGGCAACAACCTCGCGCTGAACAAGCCCGCCACGGGCACGGCCGCCTGCAACGCGAACGAGGGCCCCGCGAAGGCTGTGAACGGCAGCGTTTCCGGCGGTGTCACCGACAAGTGGTGCTCGGTGGCCGGGACGAAGTCGCTGCAGGTCGACCTCGGCTCCAGCCATGCGCTGAAGAAGCTGGTCGTCAGGCACGCGAGCGCCGGCGGTGAGTCCGCGACGTTCAACACCAGGGACTTCGACCTGGCCGTGTCGGCCGACGGCACCACCTGGACGACGGTGGCGACGGTGCGCGGCAACACCAGCGGTGTCACCGAGCACGCGATCGCCAACAGTGCCAGGCACATCCGCCTCACCGTGGTCACGGGTGCGCAGTCCGGCGGGAACGTCGCCCGTGTCTACGAGTTCGAGGCGTACGCGTAACCGCCTCACCCGAAGCCGATCGGGGCGGAGCACGGCGGGCCCCGCCCCGATCAGGCCGAGCTGTAGACGGCGCACCGGCTCGGCCTGGTCGAGGAGCCCGAACGCGACAGCTCGGGCTACCGGCGATACTTCTCGGCCACGTTGTCCCGGTTGGTGCAGGTCTGGACGCTGGCGGTGGGTGTGCCGTTGGCCGACATCGGTCATTTGCCGGAGAAGGACACATGCCCGGTACACGCAGGTGCCGAGGCGGTCTGATCGTCACGCTTCCGGGGACCCGGACATACGCTCGCTGCGTTCGCGTTCCAGCGCGGCGATCTGCGGGCTGGTCAGTCCGGGCTCCGGAAGCGGGGTCGGCGCCTCGCGCGACGGCCTGATGCCGTCCAGCAGGAAACCGATCATCCGCTTGTACAGCAGCGGATGCGTGGGACCGCCGAACTCGACCGCGGTCTGCACCGCCATCGACAACAGCAACAGGTCGCCCGCCACGAGGTCGTCGCGGACCACTCCGGCCTCGCGCGCGCGTTCGACGAGCCGTTCGAGGTGCTCGCCGGTCTGGTTGTGACTGTCCTCGACCAGCTTGGCCAGGCGATGTGGTGTGCGCGGCCGCGACCAGCCGAGCGTTTCGCTGTAGGACCCGCTCAGCAGCTCGCGGAAGCCCTTGTCCGCGGCGAGCGTCGGCACCGATTGCTCCAGGTGCGCGACGACTCCCTGCCACGGGTCCGAGTTGTCGCTCGCCGCCCTCGCCTGCTCCCGCGCGTCGGCGATCTTCGGCTCGTAGACGGCGTAGATCAGATCGTCCTTGGTCTCGAACGTCCGGTACACCGTGGCGACGCCGACCCCGGCCGCCTTCGCGACGTCGGCCAGCGTCGCGGAACACCCGCGTAGCGCGAACACCTCGGTCGCGGCGGCGAGGACGCGCGCGAGGTTGGCCTGCGCGTCACGGCGGCGGGGCGTGCTCATCTGACCGATGCTAGCCGCGGTCGCGCGCGAAGCTGATCACGGCCTCGACCACCTGCGCATACCGTGGGCATGCGTCCTCCTCCTTCACATGACCTGGGCCGTCCGGGCTACGTTGTGAGGGTGATCAGGACAGTGCCGCGAACGGTGGCCGAGCTGGCGGCGACCTCGAACGACTGGGTCGTTCAGCGTGGCACCGAGTACGGCCGCTGGCTCACCGCCGAGCGCGTGGTCGAACGCGACGGTCGCAAGTGGAGGCTGGGGCTCACTCCAACCTCCACCACGCTCGTGGCCTTCATGCTGTGGCTGGACGACGACGAGCTCGTTGCGCACGCCCGTGGCACCGAAGCGCAGATGTGCGCGCTGGCACACCGGCAGGCACTCGGTCTGAGCGCGCCGGCTACGAGAGATGCGCCTTGAGAAAGTCCGTCATCACGGCGACCACCGGCTCGGTGGACCAGGGGGACACCGCGTTCGGGTCACCGGCGAACGCGAGGTCGCCGTGGTCGGCGCCGCGCACCACGTACCGGGTGCTGTTACCGCCTGCCTTGGTGACACCGTTGTGCAGCAACAAGGTCTGGCTGGGCGAGATGAGCTTGTCGCTGTCGCCGTGCAGGATCAGCAACGGCGGGTCGCCCGGTCCGGCGTAGGTGACCGGGTTGGCCGCGACGACCACGTCCGGGCTGGCCGCGAGGGTCTTCGCGGCGCTCCCGGTGATGTACTGCGCGATCGGGTTGGGCGAGTTCGCGAACCCCTGCTCGGCCTCGGGCCCGTAGTCCGCCAGGAGTTTCGTGAAGTCCGAGGCACCGAATTTGTCGATGACGGCCTGAACGCGGCTGTCCGCGTCGGTGTCCGTCACACCCGCCATCGAGGCGAGGTAACCGCCGGCCGACTCGCCCCACAGCGCGATGCGGCCGGGGTCGATGCCGTAGGTGGAGGCGTTGGCGCGCAGGTAGCGCACAGCGGCCCGGATGTCGGCGATCCCGTCGGTGTAGACCGCGCCGTCGGGCCGCACGCGGTACTCGATGCTTGCCACCACATACCCGGCCTCGGCGACGAACGTGCGCAGGTTCAGCGTCTGCTTCCGGTCGGCCGAGGAGAAACCGCCACCGGGAACGTAGATCACGAGAGGCTTCGCGCCCTCTCCCGCAGGCACCTGGATGTCGACGTGCAGTGGCTTGGTTCCGACCGTGGTGTACACGACGTCGTCGGTGGCGGTGAGCTTGGTCCGTCCACATTGGATCTGCTTCGCGGCGGCCGGGTCGATCACCTCGCTCGTGCTGGTGTCGACGGGTACCTTGAGCTCGGCCGCCTGCGGAGGTCGCTGGCCTTGGCCTCCCTGCGGCACGCTCGACGGGCAGGCCGCCAACGCGGGGGAGCGCGACGACACCGGTTCGGCGGACGAGCACGCGCTCACGACCAGTACCAGCGCGCACATCGCTACGACTGTCTTCACAACGCTCCTCTTACTCGACGGGCAGGCTGAGAGCCGATCCCGTGCAGTCGACCGTGTAGTGGCTCGGCTCGGGATTGCGGGCGAAACGCGGGTAGGCCGCGCCGGAGATCTGCAGGCGTACGCGGTGACCAACGCGGAACCGGTGCGCGCACGAGCCGAGGGACAGCTCGACGCGCCCAGAGGCGGGGTCGAAACGGCTGAACGCCTCGGTGACGTTCCAGGACCGGCCGCGGGCGTCGACCTCGCAGAGCCGAACGAAGAGATCCGGCGTCTCGCCGGTGACCTTGAGCTGAAGGTCGGCCCGAGGTGCGCCGACGACGTCGAGCGGCTGGTCGAGCGCTACGGAGGTGAAGGTGATGACGTCCGCGCGGCGTTCGATCGAGCGGTTGTCCTGCCGTCCCGCCTTGGCCGACATGTGCCGCCCACCGACTGAGGGCGTCGGGTCAGCCGGGTCGTAGCCGAACTCGACGGTGCCGGAACCGGGTTCCGTGCCGAGCAGCCTGCTCGCGTCGAGCGTCAGCGTGAGCTCGGTCGTCGACGGCGGCCAGGTCGGTAGCGCGCGCCATTGATCGGCGCCGGTCAGGTAGACGCGCACCGGTGCCTGGCGAGTGCGGCCGCGGCCGGCCACGTGCTCGTCGAACCAGGCCAGCGCCTCGGTGTCGGCCACCCTGGCGGCCTTGACTGTGGTGTCCATGTGGGTCCACGGGCCGATGGTCATCCCGACGTCGACCTGGCGGCTTCCGAGAGCGCGGAACTGTTCGAGCGTCTGGTCGACGAAGACGTCGTGCCAGCCGCCGATCAGCAGCGTCGGCACAGTGGTGATGCCCAGCGCCGACGTGGCGTTGTACGGCTGCCAGAACGGGTCGCTGAGGCTCGGGTGAGCGAGCCAGTCGTCGAACCACGTCGGATCCCCGAGCGCTGCACCGGCAGCGAGTTCGGGCGTCTGCTCGCGCAACGCGGCCTTCACCCGCCGACCTGCCGTGACCATCGCGCCGATGCCGCCGCTGTTCAACGCCTTGACGTTGGCGCTCCAGCCGAGGAAGTCGGCGAGTGCGAGCGAGCCCGTGCCGCGGATGGCGCGGGCGAAGTCGTGCGGCCCGACGAGGACCACCGCTGCACGCAGTTCCGGCGGGGGATCCTGCATCAGCGCCCACTGCGTCCAGCCGAGGTAGGAACCGCCCAGCGTGGCCAGCCGTCCGCTGAACCACGACTGCTCACGCAACCACGCGACGGTGTCCTGCGAGTCGGAGATCTCCTGCGCGATCGGGCGGAACGTCCCGGTCGAACCTCCGGTTCCGCGCACGCTCTGGATCACGACCTGGTAGCCGTGGTCGGCGAACGCCCGTCCGTGGAACAGACTCTCCGGCAGCCCACGGCCATAAGGAGAACGGATGAGAACCGTGCCGCGAGCGTCGCCGACCGGCCGGTAGAGATCGGTGACCAGCTGGGCGCCATCGGCGGTGGGCACGAAGACCCCACGCTCCACTGTGTACGGCACGGCTTCTGGCGGCAGGCCGATCGCCCTGCGGTGGACGGCACTGACGGCACGCGTGAAGAGGCCTGGAGACTTCGTCATGACCCGCTCCTCACAAGGACTGGTTCGCTGACGTCCGAACGCCGGGGGTACAGCACGGCGGCGATCACCGCGGCGAGCGCGAGCGCGGCGGCCGCACCCCAGAACGCCGCGTGGTAGCCGGCCATCTCGCCACCCGACCGCGAGACCGACAGCGACAGGCTGGTGAGCACGGCGATCCCGATGGAGCCGCCGATCTGCTGGGTGGTGTTGACCGTCGCGGACGCGATCCCGGCCTGCTCCGGCGGCACCCCTTCCGCACCCGAGCTCATGGCCGACCCGAACACCGCGCCGAGCCCGAGCCCGGCCATGATCAGTCCAGGAAGGACGGTCGCGGCGTAGTCGCTGCCGATCCCGGTCAGGTAGAGGAACCCGGCCGCGGCGAGCGCCGACCCCGCCGCGACGGGAATCCGGATGCCGAACCGCGGCACCAGAACCGCACCGGAGGCGGCGGACCCGACAGCGACCGAGACCGCCATCGGCAGGAACGCGACACCGGCGAGCACCGGCGAGAACCCCAGCGTCCGCTGCAGGTAGTAGGCCAGGAACAGGTAGACCGAGAACATCCCGACCGCCGCGAGCAACATGACCAGATAGGACGTCCCGCGCACCCGTGACCGCAGGATCGTGAGCGGCAGCAACGGTGTCCGCGTTCGTGCCTGGACGAACACGAACACCGCCAGCAGCGCGACCCCCGCCGCGAGCGAGCCGATCGTCGTCGCGTTGGCCCAGCCCAGCACCTCGGAGCGACCGAACCCGAGCACGAGCGCGAACAGCCCGGCGACGACCAGAACCGTGCCCAGCCAGTCGGTTCGTTGTGAGGTGGCCCGTGTGGTCGTGGCAGGCAGGCACACCAGCGCGCCCGCGATGACGACGAACGCGATCACGACGTTGACGAACAGGCACCACCGCCACGACACCAGGTCGGTGAGAACACCGCCGAGCAACAGCCCGATCGCGCCACCGCCACCCGCGACCGCCCCGTAGACCCCGAAGGCGCGACCTTGGTGCTTCGTGCCCCGGAACGTCGTAGACAGCAACGACAACGCGGCCGGCGCCAGCAACGCGCCGAACACACCCTGCGCCGCGCGAGCCGCGACCAGCGTCGTCAGACCGTCCGCCCACCCGCCGGCCGCCGAGGCGATCGCGAACCCGGCGAGACCGATGACGAACCCGGTCCTCGCGCCCAGACGGTCGTTGAGCCGCCCGCCGACGAGCAGAAGGCTGCCGAACGCGAGGGAGTAGGAGATCACCACCCACTGCCGGTCCCCGTCGCCGAACCCCAGTTCAGCCTGCGCGGCGGGCAGCGCGATGTTCACGATGGTCGCGTCCAGCACCACCGTGAGCTGTGCGAGCGCGACGACCGTCAGCACCCACCAGCGCCGTCGATCCGGTGTCATTCCCACCTCCGTAGCGGAATAGCTATTCCGCTACGGTAGCACCGGGAGGAGGTCGGCGGGCGGACTCGAACGTGTGACGTCGCCCGGTGGCACCTGGGCTGGCTGGTGTGGCGGTTGACCGCGTCCAGCAGCCGGTCGACGTTCTCGGCGCTGTGCGAGAAGGCGGTGACGAACCGGACGATCCCCGGCTCCCAGCGGTCGTGGTGGAAGGCGTACCCCTTCGGCCGGCCAGCCGTCGTGACCTCCTGCGGCAATCGGCAGAACAGGATGTTGGCCTGGGGCGTGGCGAGCAGGCCGCCGCACGGCAGTGCCTTCATGCCGTCACCCAGCCTGGTGACCTTGGCGTTCGCTTGGCGGGCGTTGTGCAGCCACGGGTCGTCGGTGAGGTACGCGTCGAGCTGGGCTGTCTGTCGCGTCGGCGGTCATCGCGCCGTTCTTGTGCGGCTGGCTGATGCTGACGACGGACGGCTGCACGCTGTGCACGTCGCCTGCCGTGCGGCGCGCCTTCGTGTGCAGCGGCTCGGGTCGATCTTGCTGCCAGGTCCGGGAACGCCGACGAGCTTGGCACCGTTGGTGAAGAACTCCGGTGCGCCGCACTCGTCGTGGTTGACGTGGCTGTCGGGGTGCGAGAGCACGCTGCCCATGGCGCCACGACCACACCGAGCGCGACACCACACTCCACCACGACCCGATCAGCCGACCGGAGACCCAGGCTGTAGATCCAGTGCTTGGCGGCTTGACCAACGAGTACGAAGTCGCGTCAGATTTGTCCGCAGGTCAGTCCCGTTGGGCCATGTTTTGGAACCCCCCAGGCATCCGCGCGGTGAGGGGGCCGTTCTATCGGCATTTCTCAGCTGGGGCGGTAGCTTCAGTGGTGGCGAAAACAAAGACACCGCCCGTGTGACGGCTGATAGAGGGGCCTCCAACCCGTAGCGTGAATGGGCGGGGAGGCGAATGCGGTGCAAAATGTGATGCGGGGTAGGGCGGGGCAAGTGGTGCAGGCGGCCGAGATCGGCGTCGTGCACCTGCACGGGGAACGGCCCGTGCAGGTGCCGTTCCAGCTGCCACCCGAGCCACGCTGCTTCGTCAGCCGCGAGGACGAGTTGGCGGCGCTGGACGGCTGGCCGCTGCTGGTCGTCAGCGGCCCTGGTGGTGTGGGCAAGACCTCGCTGGCTTTGCGGTGGTTGCACGATCGGCGGGCCGAGTTCCCGGACGGACAGCTCTACGTCGATCTGGGCGCGCACGCGCCCGCTGGGCCGGTGCCACCCGAGATCGTGCTGGAGTGGTTTCTGCACGCGCTGGGTGTGTCGGAGGTTCCGGAGCCGCTGGCCGTGCGGCAGGCGATGTTCCGCTCCATCACCGCGGGACGGGCTTTCGCGATGTTGCTCGACAACGCGGCCTCCGCCGCGCAGGTCCGGCCGCTGTTGCCGGCGGCGGGCACGGTCGTGGTGACGAGCCGGTGGCGGTTGAGCCCGCTGGGGGTCGAGGGCGCGCGGTTCGTCGAGGTGGAGCCGCTGGGGTTGAGGGACTCCGTGCGCTTGCTCGACATGATCATCAAGGATGACCGGACGTCCACCGAACCCGACGCGGCGGGCGAGCTCGCGCGGTTGTGCGGCGGGTTGCCGGTGGCGTTGTCGGTGGTCGGTGCGCGGCTGTCGGCGCGACCGCGCCGCTCGCTGGGGCGGGAGCTGAGCGAGCTGCGCGACGACCAGTTGCCGGAACTGGACGAGCAGGCGTCGGTCAGGTCGGTGCTCGACCTGTCCTATGTGGATCTGCCCGCCCGGCAGGCGCGGTTGTACAGGTTGTGCGCCTGGTGTCCCGGGCCGTGGTTCGGGGCCGAGGTGGCGGCGGCCGCAGTGGGCGAACCGGTCAGCCAGGTCGAGGACGACCTGGAGGAGCTCGTGGAGAAGAACCTGCTCAGCGAGGTTGCCGACGGCCGCTACGGCTACCACGACATGCTACGGACCCACGCTCGGAGCAAGCACGATCCCGCACGTGAGGCTGGGGTGAGACGGGTCCTGGAGTGGTACCTGGCGAAGGCGATCTCCGCTGACGTCGCGTTGATGCCGGTCGGGCAGCGCCTCGGACCCGGCTACCGCTCGGCCGTGGCGATGCAGGCCGGTCCCCTGGAGTGGCTCGAACAGGAACGAGCCAACCTGGTCGCGGCCCTGCACTGCGCGCATTCGTCGGGCCGGCCCGAGCTGGTCTGGCAGTTGTGCGAACCGATGTGGGCGCTGTTCCTGAACTGCCACTACTACACGGACTGGGTGGAGACACATCGCCTGGCGATCCAGGCGGCGAGGTCCTGCGGCCAGTCGCTGGCCGCGGCCCGGCTCGGCAACCGGCTCACGATGGCGTACGTCAACCTGCGGAGGTACGACGACGCCGTCGCCGAACTGGACGCGGTGCTGGCGGCCGGGCTCGACGACCCGGTGAGCGAGACGACCGCGCTGTCCATGCTCGGCCGGGTGCACCTCGGGCGCGGCGAACCGGAGGCGGCCCTGGACTGCTACCGGCGCGTGCTCGCCGTTCGCACGGCTCGTGGCCGCGCTCGAGGCATCGGCATGGCCCGCCGCCGCATCGGGGAGGCGCTGATCGAGCTCGGCCGGACGGACGAGGCACTCACGGAGCTGGAGCTGGCCGAGCAACTGCTCGACGATCCCGGTGAGCGGGCGCGGGTCCGGACCTTCCTCGCCCGCGCCTGTGCCGCTGCCGGCCAGGTCGACCGCGCGCGGTCGTTGCTCAGCTTGGCGAGCGATGACCTGCGCACGTCACCCCTCCACCGAGCGGACGTGTTCGTCGCGCTCGCCGGACTCGCAGCCGATCCCGAGGAGGCGCGGGATCACTACCGGTCCGCGCTGGCGTGTTACCGCGATCCAGCGGATCCCGCGGCCGTGCGCGTCCGGGCGCTGCTCGACCGGCACGAGCACGAGTCCACAGCCGACGTGATCCCTGGACAGGCGACCGGCGAGCAGGAGCGCGGGTCTCACTGACCGCATCGGCGGGCACACCAGCACGTCCGCCAGGTTCCGCCACCTGACCGCGGCTCCCAGGTGGACGACGAGCAACTCGCCGACCCGTGCGACACCGTCGTCATACATGGTGGACCGGCACAGGTTCGGCGTGGCACGCCCGAGCGGGTTCGCTCAGCCCGAGCACCCCGTACATCGCCCGGCGCAGGATCGCCGCCGACTCGCCAGGCCGGGAGCTGATCTCCAGCGGCACCCGTTCCGCCTGCGGCACGACGGGCAGGTCGGGGTCGAGCAGCGGCGCACCCCTGCTCAGCACGTCCGCGTAGCTGCCCGGCCGCACCGGGGGAGTGCTCGCCAGCGCGACCGGCACCCCGACGGCCGCCGCGTACTGCGTCACGGAACCGTGGTCGCCGACGACGACATCGCTCGCGACCACCACGGCCCGCCAGCCTTCCTCCGGTGGAACCACGACGAGCCCGGCGCAGTCGGCCAGCCACGCGCGGACCTGCCACGCGCCGTGCACCTGCCAGATGTTCGGGTGCAGCACCGCCGCCACCCGGTGCTCGGCCAGCAGCTTCCGGTACAGCTCCGGTCTGCTCCCGAACGTCGACGACGGTGACCACGTCGAGCTGACCGTCACGAGCGTCTCGTCCTCGCCGATGCCCGCCGCCGCCCGGTAGCGGTCGCGGAACGGCAGGGATGCCCGCATCCGGTCCAGGCACAGGTCTCCCGCCACCACCGCGTGCGGCACGGCCTCGGGGCAGGCGTCGGCCAGCAGCGCGAGCTCGTCGTCATGCGCCAGGACGATCACTGCCGGAACGACCTGGCCAGCGCGGGTCAGAGACGCGCGGTCGAGGCCGTGTCCGTTGAGCCGGCGGGATTTCGCGGCGCCAGCGCCGTGCGGGAGGACGAGCACCGGGCCGTGCACGCGGTCCACCTCCTGGCGGCTGGCGGCGAGCACCAGGTCGAACCGGTGCCGCACGGTGTGTGCCCACGGGATCAGCAGCGAGCCCTGGGCGAGCACGAACTCCTCGGTGCCAGGGGGCGCCTCGGGCGGCACAGCGCACACGACCTGCAGCCGGTGGTCGGCTTCCAGCAGCGTCAACACGTCCATCAGCCGGGTGCCCGCGACGACGTGCGGTACCAGCACGAGCACCTGGTGACAGCCCGGCACGGTCACCCGGCGCGCGGCGCCCTGCCCGAACGGTTCCCACATCACGCCACCTGGACCGGATCGCCGGAGGAGCAGTCGAAGACCGGCACGTCGTCGCGCCGCACCGGTGCGTGCGCCGCGTGCCTCGTCATGATGAGCACGAGGTCGGCAGGTGCCGTGACGGGCTGGGAGGTGAGCGCGATCCCGTTGTCCAGCAGGAGGTTCGGCACGTACGGGTCGTGGTAGGCCACCTCCGCCTCGTCCGCGAGCTCGTTGAGCACTCGCACCGCGGCGGACTGGCGGATGTTCGCCGTGTCGGGCTTGTAGGTCACGCCCACCACGAGCACGCGGCAGCGCCGCAACGGTGGCAGGCCGCGGACGGCGAGAGCCTCGCGCACCCGGTGGACAGTGTGCACGGGCATCGCGTTGTTCACCGCGATGGCCGCGTCGACCACGGGCGAGTGCAGTCCGTGCCGCCGGGCGCTGGCCGTGAAGAGCCCGGCCGACACCGGAATGCAGTCGCCGCCCGCACCGGGACCGGGCCGGTGCGCCAGGAACCCGTACGGCTTGCTGCCCGCGGCCTCCAGCACCTCGGCGACGTCGACCCGGTGCGCCCGGCACAACGCCGCCAGTTCGCAGGCGAGCGAGATGTTCACCATCCGGAAGGTGTTCTCGAAGATCTTCACGAGTTCGGCGGCGCGCGGTGAGCTGACGGGCACGACCCGGTCGGCGACTCTGCCGACGAACCGGACCGCGAGTTCGGTGCAGCGTGGCGTGCACCCTGCGACGACACGCGGCACGGTGTCCACCGACACGTTCCCGGGATCGGTGCGCACCGGCGAGTGCGCGAGGTGGAAGTCGAGGCCCGGGCACAGCCCGGACGTGGCGGCGATGCGCGGCAGCACCACCTCCTCGACCGTGCCGGGCGTGCACGTGCTCTGCACGATCACCAGTGCCCCCGGCCGCATCGCCCGCGCCACCTCGTCGGCGGCCTGGGTCAGCAGCGAGACGTCGAGCCGGCCGTGGCGGTCCGCCGGGGTGGGCACGCACAGGACGTAGACGGCCGCGCGCGGAACGCCGTCCGCGTTGTGCCGCACCTGAAGGCGGCCGCTCGCGAGCGCGGTCCGCAGGTCCTGCTCGGAGACCGTGCCGAGCCCGCAACCCTGGCGTTGCCCGGCGATCTCACGGACTCGTTCGGGGCTCGCGTCGATCCCGAGCACCGTCATTCCCGCACGGGCGGCGGCGACGGCGGTGGGAAGCCCGGTGAATCCGAGCCCGATGACAACAGCGTCCACAACGTACCTCCTGATCGGGGTTTGTGGACACCAAGGTGCTGGACGGTTCTGCTCGAATCGCTTTCCGCGTTCCGCGAGAACGCTGAACGCGCAGGTCCGGGAGCCTGGCGCGGCAATGGCGGAAGGCGTTTTCCAGGCCCCGTGGACTCCTTTGGTTTCATTGCGCTTTCCGGCTTCGAAGTGGCAACAACGCTGGTGAGCGCGGTCTGCGCGAGGCACACTGTTCGGCGGGAGATACACCTGGCGAGGGGTGGCGCGGGTGGAGATCACATTCGGGATTCTGGGACGCACGCGGCTGCGAACGGCCGCAGGCTTCGGCGCGGACTGGGGAAAGCCGAAAGAGCGTGCCGTGCTCGCGGTGCTGTTGTTGCACGCGAACAAGCCGCTGTCCGTGCGCACCATCGCGGAATGGGTGTGGGGTGACGAGCAGCCGGCCAATCCGTACGGAACGCTGCAGACCAACATCACGCGGATCCGCTCCGTGCTGCAGATGCACGGCCTGCCGGGTGTCATTTCCAACGAGGAACGCGCCTACAAACTGGACGTCGACCGCTCGTTGATCGACGTTTTCGCGTTCGACGAGCTGGTGCGGAAAGCGAAGTCCGCGGCGCACCAGCCGTCGCCGAACCACGAGGAAGCCTGCGCGTGGTCCGAGCAGGCGCTCGCGTTGGCAGGCGACGAGCCGCTCGCCGAACTCGACAGCGATCTGGCCCGCGACCGTCGCAGGGTGTTCGTGCGCGACCAGTACCTGATGGCCGTCAACGGACTGCTGTACAGCTTGGGAAAGCTGGAGCGCTACGAACAGATGTTGGTCCACCTCAACGAGATCCAGCCCGCGCACGATCTCGACGTGATGCTCGCGCGCCACCGGCTGCTCGCGTTGTACGGAATGCACAAGCGGGTCGAGGCGGTGCGGTACTACCTCGACGTCCGGAGACGGATCCAGCGCGAGATCGGGGACGGCTCCGAAGAGGAACTCCACCGCTTCCACGAGGAGCTGCGTTCCTCGCGAGTGACACACCGCACGCCGGTACCCGCCGGCCCTCGCCCCCAGTACCTGCCACACGACGCCGACGCGTTCGTCGGGCATCAGAACCTGTTGGCGGAGCTGAACAATCTGTCCCCCCAGCATCCGCAGCCGAGGCTCCTCGCGCTGGACGGACCGCCGGGCGTCGGCAAGACGACGCTCGCGGTGCACTGGGCGTGGTCGGTGCGCTCGCGATTCCCCGACGGCTACTGGTTCGCCGCGTTGGACGGTGTCGCGGACGGTCCGCGCGTCGAGGCGGCTCAGGTGGTGAAGGATCTGCTGGCCGAGTTCGGCATCGCGGCCGACTCGATCCCGTCGCTCGAAGCACGCTCGGCCAGGCTCCGCGAGCTCCTCGGCAACCGGAGGATGCTGGTGCTGCTGGACAACGTTGCGGACGCCGAGCACATCCGGTCCCTGTTGCCCGCCCTCTCGAACTGCACGGTCCTGATCACCAGCCGGTCACGTCTCAGTGAGCTCGCGGTGCGTCATCGGGCCCGGTGCCTGACCGTGGATCCGTTGGAACACAACGACATCGTCACGTGGCTGGAGCACCGGTTGGGGGATCGCGCCCGGCCGGCACCGGTGGCGCGACTGGCGGAGTTGGCGGCCGGCATGCCGCTCGCGATGCAGCTGATCGGCGAGCAGGTCGCGGCGCAGCCCCGGCGTTCGCTCGAGGACTTCGTGCGGACGCTGACGCGCGACCGGGCGGTCCTGTCACTGGGAAACGGCTCCGCCGGTGGCATCCGCGCCGCGTTCGAACTCTCCTATCGCAGTCTGAGTACCGAGCAGGCGCACCTGTTCCGGCTGCTCGGCCTGCACCCGGTGCGCGAGGTCTCGCTCGACATCGCCGCCGCGCTTGCCGGAGCGGACCTGGAGACCGCCCGAGAGCTCATCGACTCGCTGGTGTGGACGAGGTTGGTCGAGTCGACGGACGATGATCGTTACCGGATGCATGATCTTGTGCGCGAGTTCGCGGCCGAGCGGGCGGAGAAGGACGAGGAACCGGCGGAGCGCGCCGCGGCCGTGGGCAGGATGCTCGCCTGGTACACGCGTGCCGTGCACAACGCAGACCGTCTGATGTTCGGCTTCCGCAGAGAAGTACCGGCGCTGCCGATGCCACCCGACGTGTGCGAGCGCGTGTTCGCACACGACGACGAAGTCGCGCGGTGGTGCCTGCAGGAGGAGGCCGCGCTCGTGGAAGTGATCCGGTCTGTCGCGGATCCGGAGCACGGATGGAGACTCGCCAACGGTGTGGGAGAACTCTTCTACCGCTACAGTCGCAATGACGCCCTGCTCGCCGTAATGCAGGTGGGCGTGGAGGCCGCACGGGAGTACGGGGATGTCGCCGTGCTGGTCGACACCTTGCAGAACCTCGGCTTCTGCTTCATGCGAGCGCGCCACGACTACGCGGCTGCGGATCGGTGTTTCCGGGAGGCGCGGGAGATCTTCGGCGACCGCGATGAACCCGAGACGCGCGCCGTGCTGATGCGCAACGAGGCCGAGTGCCTGCGCGGTCCGGAGAACATACCCACCAAGATCGCCCTGTACGAGCGGGCGCTCGCGCTCACCGCCAAAGACGACACCAGGGCCGGAATCCTGCACCGCCTCGGGGAGACCTGTCTGCGCGTCAACCGCTTCGACGAGGCCACGTCGTTCTTGTACCAGGCGTTGCACCTGCGGGAACGGCTGGGCGCCACCCGCGACCAGGGGGACACCCTGCTGGCGCTGGCCCGGCTGGCGTTCGACCGGGGCCAGCCGATGAACGCGTTGAGCCACTGCCACCTCGCGATCGCCCTGTTCCAGAAGGCGCGCAGACGCGCGGGTGAGGCCTCGGGGCTGACGCTGCTCAGCGCCATCGCCCGCGACAGCGGAGACCTGACCACGGCAAGGCATTACGCGTCCGGTGCGCTGGAGCTGGCGCACGACTGCGATCGCGAGGTCGAGGCGGTCGCGTTGGACCTGCTGGCGCAGATCGACTGGAAGACCGGCGAACTGGACGCCGCGGTGGAGCGGTGGCGGTCGGCCGTGGAGGCGTTCCACGATCTCGGTGACCGCCGGGCGGACGGCATCGAAGCCCAGCTGCACGAGATCGTCGGCTTCGCGGAGCAGTCGGTGCCGCGAGCGCGTCTTCAATCCGAGACTTCGGAGCGGTCGGGTGGCGAGGTTTCCCCCTAGTTTCACCGGTTTGGAATAGTGGAATCACGCGATCGGGTGTCACGTGGTTGAGCGACGCATGGACACACAAGGTAGAAGGATTCACTCGAACGTGTCGGCGTGTCGCTACCAATCATGGGTACTTGGTCTAGACCACTCACGGTGGCGCAGGGGATGATCGCTTGCAGTGGGGGCGCTTGAGCCTGTCTCCATGGAGCCTGAAAGAATCTGTGGAGCAAGACCAATCTCCCTCAGAGAGGCCAAAGTTGATCAAGCGGTCCTTGGTTGCAGGAGTGCTGATGTTGGGTCTGTTCGGAGCTGTCTCGCTCGCGAACCCAACCGGGCCGTCGGCCGCCTACGCGGCTTCCGAAACGCCCATGAGCTCGCACTCGATGCAGTTCGGCTAGATCTCCGTCTAGCCCGACAGACTGGAACGACCCGTTCGCGGCCCGAGGCCTACCTGCGCCACATCACCGAGGAGCAGCGGTGCACGGCCATCTGAACGAAGGCGTTTGAAACAGCAAATAGCGACGGGTGCTCAAGGATCCTTGAGCACCCGTCCGCTGACGTAGCAAGTCTGCCATATTCCACGTGTCCGAGGCCCGAGCTGAACAACGTGCGCCCACGTGCTCTACCTGCGGTTCTCGTGGAAGCTGGATGGCTGATGGTTCCGCGGTCCACGGTTCGAGTGCGTCAGACCGGGTTGTGACACGCGAGCCGCGGTTCGTGGGAGGACTTGAACCCCCGCGAGTGGCAAGTGCGCGCGGTTTTGTGTTTCGGCACCCGCAGAAATGACGCAGCCGTTAGATCGTTCGAAGTGGTGCTCCGAACCGACACGTCGGGGAACATCAACTTCCTCCACCTGATCGAGCGCGTTCGCGAGGTCGACCTGGCCGCGTTCGCCCACCAGGACGTGCCGTTCGAGAAGGTCGTCGAAGAGGTGAACCCGGTTCGCGTGCAGCATGGCCTGCCGTTGTCCGAGATCTTCTTCCGGCTCGGCTCCCAGCACCGGCCGACGAAGAACCTTGCCGTTGCCCACGGCCGTGCGGCCGGCTGAGGCCACGGTCCGGCGTCCACCGGTGTGAGAGGACTATGAGGCCACTATGAGCGGCCTGTGACCAGGCAAGTTCATCGTCACTCCATGCCCGCAAGGTCATCGGAGTGAGAGGTCCCCGGCCATGATGCGTTGGATCGTCGGGTCGAGCCAGAGGTACCGCCGTCTCGTCCTGGCGGTCGCGGTCGCCCTCATCGCGCTCGGCTTCGTGCAGCTGCGCAACAGCAACTTCGAGGCGCTGCCGGAGTTCGGGCCGGTGAGGGTGGACGTTCAGGTGGAGGCGCTGGGGCTCTCCGCCGAAGAGGTCGAGAACCTCATCACGAACCCCATCGAGAACGAGTTCTTCAACGGGATCCCGTGGCTCGCGAAGCTGGAGTCGCGCACCGTCCCCGGTCTCACGTCGATGGAGATGACGTTCGAGCCGGGGACGGATCCCATTCGCGCACGGCAGGTCGTGCAGGAGCGCCTGACCATGTCGACCGCGCTGCCGCAGGCTTCGTCCAAGCCGCCGCTGGTGGTGCAGCCGCTGTCGTCCACCGGGCGGCTGATGATGGTCGGGCTGTCGTCCAAGGACAAGTCGCTGATCGACATGTCGCTGCTGTCCCGGTGGACGGTCGTGCCGCGGCTGCTCAGCGTGCCCGGCGTGGCGAACGTCGCCGTCTGGGGCTTCCGCGACCGGCAGCTGCAGGTGCAGGTCGATCCGTCGCAGCTCGCGAAGAACGCCGTGACGCTGGACCAGGTGCTGCGCACCTCGGCCAACGCGTTGTGGGTGTCGCCGCTGACGTTCGTCGAGGCGTCCACGCCGGGTCTGGGCGGCTTCGTGGACACGAAGAACCAGCGCATCGAGATCCAGCACAACCAGCCGATCAAGACCGCCACCGAGCTCGGCAAGGTGACGATCCAGGGCGCCGAGGACCGCGGTCTGAAGCTCGCCGACGTCGCCACGATCACCGAGGATCACCAGATCCTCATCGGCGACGCGGTCGTCGAGGACCAGCCGAACCTGATGCTCGTCGTCGAGCGGTTCCCCGGCAGCAGCGTCTCCGAGGTCACCAAGAACGTCGAGGCCGCGCTGAACGAGCTGCGTCCCGGTCTGCCCGGCGTGCAGATGGACACGACGATCTACCGGCCCGCGTCGTTCATCGACCGGATGCAGGACAACCTGGTCACGACCGTGCTGATCGGCAGCCTCCTGCTGCTGCTCGTGCTCGGCGCGTTCCTGTTCCACTGGCGCAGCGCGCTGGTCAGCCTGGTCACCGTGGCGGCGTCGGTCGCGGCGACGGTGCTCGTGTTGTCCTGGTTCGGGATACCACTGAACATGATGACCCTGGCGGGCCTGGTGATAGCGCTTGCCGTGGTGATCGACGACGCTGTCGTGGGCGTGGAGAACGTGCGTCAACGTCTGAGGGAGCGCCCAGAGACGTCAACAGAGACGTCGACCGCCGACGTGATCGGCGCGGCGGTCATCGAGGTGCGCGGGCCGTTGTTCGTCGCGGCGGTCATCACCGTGGTGTCGGTCGTGCCGCTGCTCGTGCTCGACGGTGTCAGGGGAGCGTTCCTCACTCCGGTGGCGGTGGCGTTCCTGGTCGCGACGACGGTGTCGCTGCTCTGCGCGCTGATCGTGGCCCCCGTGCTGGCCACGATGCTGCTGGCGAAGGAGTCGTTGGCGCACAAGCCATCCCCGGTCGCCGGACGGCTGGAAGCCGGATACGCCAGGCTGTTGTCCACCTTCGTGCGATTTCGCGCGGCGGGGTTCGCGCTCGGCGTGGTGCTGCTGATCGCGGCCGCGGCGATGTTGCCGCTGCTCGTCTCGGCACCGCTGTCGCCGACGCTGCAGGAACGCGACGTGCTGATCAAGTGGGAGGCCGCGCCTGGCGCGTCGCGCCAGGAGATGAACCGGATCACGTCCGCGCTCACCACCGAGTTGCGGACGACGGGCGGCATACGGAACGCGGGCGCGCACACCGGGCGCGCGCTGGCGTCCGACCAGGTCGCCAACATCAACTCTGGTGAGGTCTGGGTCAGCATGCGACCCGAGGCCCACTACGAAAGCACCCTGAACGCGGTGCGCGAGGTGGTGAAGGGCTCCCCCGGCATCCGCAGCGACGTGCTGACCTACTCCGATCGCCAGGTCCGCGACGTCCTGAGCCGCGGCACGTCCGCCGACCTCGTCGTGCGCATCTACGGTCAGGACTACGGCGTGCTGAACGACAAGGCCAACGAGGTGCTCGGCATCATCGAGGGTGTCGAGGGCGTCGCCGACCCGCGGATCAACTCGACCGAGATCCAGCCGACCATGGAGATCGAGGTCTCCGTCGAGCGCGCGGCGAAGTACGGCCTCAAGCCCGGCGACGTTCGCAGGCAGTCCGCGACGCTGGTCGCGGCGACCATCGCCGGCAACCTGTTCGACGACCAGAAGATCTTCGAGGTCGTGGTGTGGGGCAAGCCGGAACTGCGCCAGAACCCCCACACCGTCAAGAACCTGCTGATCGACGCACCGACCGGCGGGCAGGACGGCGGCCCCACCCAGGTGAAGCTGAGTGACGTCGCGGACGTCCGGGTCTCGCCGAAGCCGGCGATGATCACGCACGACCAGGTGTCGCGCAGCATGGACGTTGTCGCCAATGTCCGCGGCCGGTCGCTGGACGACGTCACCGCCGCCGTGTCCGATCGCGTCAAGGGCGTGAGCTTCCCGCGCGAACACCACCTCGAGGTGCTCGGGGAGAGTCAAGCGAGGTCGGCGACGGACTTCCGCGTCTGGACCTACGTCGCGGGTGCGGCGATCCTGATCTACTTCCTGCTCCAGGCCGGCCTGCGCAGCTGGCGGTTGGCGGCACTCACGTTCCTGTTGCTGCCGGTGGCGCTGTCGGGCGGCGTGCTGACCGCGGTGCTCGGCAGGGCCTCGATGTCCGTGGCCGCGATGCTCGGCCTGTTCGCCGTGCTGGCCGTGGCCGTGCGCACAAGTCTGCTGCAGACGGCGTACCTGCAACGACTGGAGGCGACCAGTCGCGACCTTGTCGTACGAGGTATGCGCGAGCGGTTCACCCCGGCCGTGACGGGTCTGCTGGCGACCGGCCTCGTGCTCGTGCCGTTCGTGGTCTACGGCGCCGTGACCGGACTGGAGATCCTCGCACCGCTCGCACTGGTCGTGGTGGGTGGCCTGATCACCACCGCGCTGGTGAACCTGTTCATCCTGCCCGGTCTCTACCCCCTGTTCGCCGCGAAGGAGAAGGCAGATGCCCAGGAGAAGACAGTTGCCCAGGAGAAGACAGATGTCTAGCCGGCGATGGGCCGCGGCGGCCCTGATCGTCCTCGGCCTGGGAGCGGCGGGGTGCACCGCCGCCACCTCCTCCACGGAGACCCCGCAGGAGAAGCCGGCGAAGGTGGAAGCGATCCAGGGCAAGAACGTGAAGAGCGTGACGCTGACCGAGCAGGCGGTGAAACGCGTCGGCGTGGAGACCACCACGGTCGCCGCGGCCGCCACCGGGACGGTCGTGCCGTACCAGGCGGTGATCTACACACCGGACGGCAACACCTGGGTGTACGTCGTCTCAGGGCCGCGCCAGTACGCGCGCGAGCAGGTCACGATCGCGAATGTGGGCGGCGACGCGGGTACCGACGCGTTCCTGTCAGCCGGCCCCGCGGCGGGCACCACGATCGTCAAGACAGGCCTCATCGAGCTGTACGGAGCCGAACTCGGCGTCGGGAAGTAGCCAACCATGATGCGCTGGATCATCGGTACGAGCCTGAAACTGAAGTTCCTCGTGGTTGTCGGTGCGTCGATGATGATGTTCTTCGGCATCCTGCAGATCAAGGACATGTCCATCGACGCGTTCCCCGAGTTCGCGCCGCCCCGCGTGGAAATCCAGACCATCTGCATCGGACTGTCCGCAAAGGACGTCGAAGAGCTCGTCTCGGTGCCGATGGAGCAGGGGCTCAACGGCATCGAGGGACTGACCGCGATGCGGTCGAAGTCCGTGTCCCAGCTGTCGTCGATCGTGATGATCTTCGAGCCGGGCACCGACCTGATGAAGGCGAGGCTGTTGATCCAGGAACGCGTCAACGCGATCACACCACGGCTGCCGCGGTGGGCGAACCCGCCGTTCATGATCCAGCCGTTGTCGTCGACCAGCCGCGCCATGAAGATCGGTATATCGCAGGCGGACAAGTCCGATCAGGCCCACATCGACATGGCACTGCTGACCTACTGGTCGCTGAGGCCGCGGCTGATGCGCGTGCCCGGCGTCGCGAACGCGGCGATCTGGGGCGACCGGTGGCACGTCAAGCAGGCGCTGGTCGACCCGGATCTGATGAAGAAGCACAACGTCACGATGCAGCAGGTGCTCGACTCCGCGGGCAACGCGGTCGACGTCGGGCAGCTGAAGTTCAAGGGCGGCTTCGAGATCGGCACCGGCGGGTACGTCGACACGGCCAACAACCGGTTCCCGGTGCAGCACCAGCTTCCCCAGCTCTCCGGCCAGCAGCTCGCCGAGATCCCGATCGAGACGAAACCCGGCGCGCCGAAGGTCTATCTCAAGGACGTCGCCGAGATCCGCGACGACGTCATGCCGCCGTCGCTGCTCACCGGCGACGCCGTCATCAACGACGGACTCGGCGTCATGATCATCATCGAGAAGCTGCCGTGGGCCAACACGTTGGAGGTCACGCGCGGCGTCGAGCAGGTGATCAAGGACTTCCAGCCGGGCATGGTGGGCCTGCAGGTCGACACCGAGATCTTCCGGCCGGCGACGTTCATCGAGACGTCGGTGAACAACCTGGGCCGCGCGATGCTGATCGGGTTCGGCCTGGTGGTGCTGATTCTGATCTTCTTCCTGTTCGAGTGGCGAGTGGCGTTGATCAGCGCGATCACCATCCCCTTGTCACTGGTGGCCGCGGGGCTCGTGCTGAACGCGACCGGCGCGACGATCAACGTGATGATCCTGGCGGGCCTGGTCATCGCGCTCGGCGTCCTGGTGGACGACGCGATCATCGACATCGAGAACATCGTGCGCCGAATACGGCAGCATCGGCGCGAGGGCAGTGCCAGATCCACCGCGTCGATCATCCTGGAGGCCTCGATCGAGGTCCGCGGCCCGATCGTGCACGCGACACTGATCATCCTGGCGTCGACGGCGCCGGTGTTCCTCCTCAGTGGACTGACGGGCGCGTTCTTCCGCCCGCTGGCGTTCGCGTACGGGTTGTCGATCCTGGCGTCACTGCTGGTGGCGTTGACGGTGATCCCCGCGCTGGCGCTGATCATGCTCCGCAACGCGCCGATCGAACACCGCGAGTCGCCGTTGGTGCGGTGGTTGCAACGCGGCTACACGGCGTTGCTGACGCGGATCGTGCCGCGGCCCGGCGTGGCGTACTCGAGCGTGGCCGTGGTGATGGTCGCGGGCATCGCGATCGTGCCGTTCCTCGGTCAGAACCTGTTCCCGGCGTTCAAGGAGCGAGACTTCCTGATGCACTGGGTCGCCCAGCCGGGCACGTCGCGCGAGGAGATGGTCCGCATCACCCAGCAGGCCAGCAAGGAGCTGCGCGCGATTCCGGGTGTGCGCAACTTCGGCGCGCACATCGGCCAGGGCACGCTCGCCGACGAGGTCGTCGGCATGAACTTCACCGAGAACTGGATCAGCATCGACAAGGACGTCGACTACAAGAAAACCGTTGCCGCCGTCCAGAAAGTCGTCGACGGCTATCCAGGTCTGCAACGCGACGTGCAGACGTATCTGAAGGAACGCACGAAGGAGGTGCTGACTGGATCGAGCGACGCGATCACGGTCCGCATCTACGGCGACGACCTCGACGGTATCCGGCAGAAAGCCAACGAGGTGAAGGAGCTCATCGCCGGAATAGACGGCATCATCGAGGAACACGTGACACTGCAGACGAACATCCCGCAGGTGGCTGTGGAGGTCGATCTGCAGAAGGCGTCGCAGTACGGGATCTCGCCCGGTGAGGTGCGGCGGACGGCCTCGGCGTTCATCTCCTCGGAGGAGGCGGGCGACATCTGGCGCAACGGCAAGAACACCGAGGTGCACGTGTGGTCGCAGCCCAAGGCCCGGTACAGCGTGGAGTCGGTGCGCCAGTTGCTGATGGACGCGCCGGACGGCCGGAAGGTGCCCATCGGTGACCTCGCCTCGGTGAAGGTCGTGTCCGCGCCGAACCAGATCCTGAGGGAGAACGGGTCGCGCCGGATCGACGTGGGTGCCAACGTGGCCGAGGGTTTCGCGCTCGGCGACGTGGCGGGGGAGGTCGAGCGGCGGCTGGCTCAGGTGAGCATGCCCGCCGGGTTCCACGCCGAACTGCTGGGCGAGTACAAGGAGGCCACCGCGGCGCAGAACCGGTTGCTGCTCTTCGCCGGCGGGGCGTTGATCGCGATCCTGCTCATCCTGGTGACCGCGTTCGGCAGCTGGCGGCTGGCCGTGCTGGTGCTGCTGACGTTGCCGATGGCACTGGTCGGTGGTGTGCTCGGGGCGTGGCTGACCGGTGGTCTGCT
Source organism: Lentzea waywayandensis (assembly GCF_900115955.1). GTDB lineage: Bacteria > Actinomycetota > Actinomycetes > Mycobacteriales > Pseudonocardiaceae > Lentzea > Lentzea waywayandensis. Next base: position 274,661 of record NZ_FOYL01000011.1, on the reverse strand, counting down.
GTCGCTCGGGTCGCTGGTCGGGTTCTTCACGGTGCTCGGCATCGCGGCCCGCAACGGGATCCTGATGATCAACCACTTCCAGCACCTGGAACGGGAGGAAGGTGAGCCGTTCGGCCGGGACCTCGTGCTGCGCGGTGCCCGTGAACGTCTCGCGCCGATCCTGATGACCTCACTGGCCGCCGGTCTCGCCCTGGTACCGCTGGCCATCGCGGGTGACCTGCCGGGTCACGAGATCGAGCACCCGATGGCGATCGTCATCATCGGCGGCCTGTTCACCTCGACCCTGCTGAACCTCTTCGTGACTCCGTCGCTGTACCTGCGGTTCGCCGGGCCGCGTCGCCAAGAGGCGGATCCCGAACCTGAGCCAGAACCCGCACCGGTTCCGGCTTAGCCGAGACGCGGTGAAGGGCACCCTCCAGCGAGGGTGCCCTTCACGCTTTCACGCGGTGTCGCGGAGACGGCGGCGAACCGCGTAGACCGCGATCCCCAGCAGGATCGGCACGATCAGCGCGATCGGCAGAGCACCACCGGCGCTGAGCGTGCGCCGCCCGGCCACCTCCACGTGGATGGGCGGACTGACGGCCAACGACTCGGAACCGCTGGGCAGCACGACGGCGTACACGTTGAACACCCCGGCGTTCACGGCCTGGATGTCCCACGACACCTCGGCGCGCTGCCCCGGCCCCAGCGGCGGCAGGGACTGCGTCGGCGCGGCCGTCCAGTCCTCCAGGTCCACGTACACGTCGTTCAACGAAGCCACGTTCAGGTGTGCGATCAGCTTCCCGGTGGGCGACGACCCGGTGTTGGTGATCGTCGATCTGATGTTCAGGTACTGACCGACGGTGCCGGTGATGCGGGACTCCGACACCGTCACCTCGACGGTCGCCGACGCCGTGGCGGGGAACAGCGCCAGTAACAGTGCGGCGAGCAGCAGTCTCATCCCGAACCAACCCCTCCCGTGAGCCGGACGATGCGCGGCCCCAACACGACCAGTGCCACGGCGGTGGCCACCACAGTCACCACCGGTGAGATCAGGTACGACAGGTCCTGGGTCCACGTGTGTCCCTTGAGCAGGACCAGTCCGATGTAGTGCATCCCGGCCGTCACCGGGTTGATCCGCACCAGCAGGTCACCCACCGACGACGTCGGCATCGCGGGCAACTGCGTGGGCGCGAACAAGGCGAGCAACAGGAACAGGGACGCGGCGAGGCTCACTTTGTTGGTCGAGGACCGGGCGCTGATCAACAGGCCGATCGCGGCCATCGACAGCGCCAGCAGGGTCCCGACGACCAGGCCGAGCAGCAGTGCCTCACCCACCACCGCGACGCCCTTGCCGAGCACCCACAGGTAGGGCACCGCGACCACGAAGACCATGCCCCACAACGACATCGCGGCCACCAGCTTGCCGAGCACGATCGAGCCGCGGGACACCGGCGTCAGCAGCAGGCTTTCGAGGGTGCCCCGCTCGCGTTCGCCGCTGATCGCGTCCGCGGCGACGACCAGCGTCAGCAACACCCCGACCGCGACGGCGATCTGCAGCACCAGGTTCACCGACTCCCGCTGTTCCAGGAAGTTCAGGATCTGGTTGGTGGCGGCCAGGTAGGTCACCGCACTGAGCAGTACGGCGTAGGCGAACGTCAGCACCGGACCACGGCCGCTCAGCCACAGGTCGCGGCACTCCTGGCCGGCGATGATCCGCGCGCTCACGACGAACCACCCCGCGTCATCGCCAGGAAGGCGTCGCTCAGCCGCGCGCCGTCGACCTCGAACGACAGCAGGGTGATCCCGGCGTCGAGCACAGCGGACAACACCGTGTTCATGCCGTCCGCCGACGTGACCGTCACGACGTCCTTCGACACCTCGACCGACACACCGGGCACGCGTTGCAGCACCTCGGACGCCCGCGCCACCTGGTCCGGCGGGACACGCAGGTGGCCGGACTGGCGGCCGGCGGCCTCCGCGTTCGTCACCTCCGCCACGCTGCCGGACACCACGACCTTGCCCCTGTTCATGATCAGCACCGAGGAACACGCCTGCTCTACCTCGGGCAGCGTGTGCGTCGACACCACCACTGTCGTGCCGCGTGCCTCGGCGATCGTCCGCACCAGGGTGAGAATCTCCCGCTGCCCGGCGGGATCCAGGCCCAGCGTCGGTTCGTCGAGGAACACCACGGAAGGGTTGTTCACCAGCGCCCGCGCGATGCCGAGGCGTTGGCGCATACCGCGGCTGTAGGTCGCGATGCGGGTCTGCGCGCGGTCTGCCAGTCCCACCTGGCCGAGCAGACGCACGGCGGTCTGCCTGGCCTCGTCACGGGCCAACCCGAAGAGCCTCCCGTGGTACATCAGATATTCCAATCCCGTCTGGTGCAGGGGATAGCCCGCGCTCTCCGGCAGCACGCCGATACGCGCCCGGATGTCCGCTGGCCGGGACGACGGCACACCCGCGACGGCGAAGTCGCCGCCGGTCGGCGTCAGGACGGTCGAGAGCATCCGGATGGTCGTGGTCTTTCCCGCCCCGTTGGGGCCGAGAAGACCAACCACCTCGCCCTCGTGCACGGTGAAGCTCACCGAGTCGACAGCCGTCCGGGAACCGAACCACTTGGACAACTCGCGAACTTCGAGAGTCACACCCGGCATCACGTCTCCTCTCCATTCGAAGTAATTGCCATTAGTGGATCCGATGGGGATGAGAGAACGATGAGAGCCGCAATCGCAATTGAGCCGAATGGGCTTCGGCCTGCAGTGATGGCACGCGCGCTGCCAGTCACTCACTCCAATGGAGTAAAACGAAATGTCCGACCCAAACGATTCACTTATAGGGAGGAACGCAAGTAAGGGGGCGCGGTGGATTTTCGCCTGCTGGGCGCGGTGGAGGCTTGGGAACAGAGGCTTCAACTTGATCTCGGACCGCGCAAACAGCGTTTCGCATTCGCAGTACTGGCGCTGCACCCGAACCAGCTCGTGTCCGTGGAGCGGCTGGTCGACCTGACGTGGCCATCGCAGCCGCCGCGCACCGCGCAGCATGCGATCCACGTCCGGGTGTCGCGGCTGCGCCGGGCGATCGCCGACGGGAGGGGCGGCCAGGACGACGCGAACATCATCACGCGTGGGTCGGCGTACATGCTGAAGGTCAACCCGCTGTCCATCGACGTGCATCGGTTCCGCGCGGTGGTCACGGGCGCCAGGCAGGAGATCGACGACTCGGTCAAGGTGTCGTTGTTGCGGCACGCGCTGTCGATGTGGCACGGCCCACCGCTCGCGGACGTGGCCACGCCAGACGCCGCCGCCGTGCTGTGCCAGGGACTCGAAGCGGCACGGCTGGCCGCGCTCGAAGAGTGCCTGGACGCCGAACTGCGCCTCGGCAGGCACGCCGCGGTAGTCGACGAACTGACCGACCTCGTGGCGCAACACCCACACCGGCAACGGTTTCAGGCACAGCTGATGCTGGCGCTGTACCGCTGCGGCCGGGTGACCGACGCGCTCGACGCCTACCGCGCGGCACGCATCCGGCTCGCCGACGAGCAGGCGCTCGAACCCGAGTCGCGGCTCAGCGAGCTGCAGCACGCGATTCTGTGCGCAGACCCGGCACTCGAAGGGCCGCTCGTGCGGCATCCTCCGAGAACGCAGTTGCCCCACGAGATCTGGTCTTTCGCTCGTACCGACCCGTTGTCCGACGAGGTTGCCGTGGACGTGCGCGACTTGTCGAAGCGCTACGGCACCTCATGGGCGGTGGACGGCATCAGCTTCACCGCGCGCAAAGGCGAAGTGCTCGGCCTGCTCGGTCCGTACGGCGCCGGCAAGACCACGACGCTGCGCATGCTGTCCACTGTGGTCACTCCGACCCGCGGCGAGATCTCCGTCGCCGGCGTGCCGGGCACGCGGCACAACGAGATCCGGAAGCTCATCGGCGTGCTGCCGCAGAACGCGGGACATCCCGGCCATCAAACGGGTTTGGAGTTCCTGACCTACCACGGAAGGCTCTTCGGCCTGCCTCGCTCCGAGGCACGCGAACGCGCCGTCCGGTTGCTCGGCCAGGTCGGGCTCGGCAACTGCGGCGGCGCCCGCATCGCGACCTACAGCCGCGGTATGCGGCAACGCCTTGGTATCGCGCGGGCTTTGGTGAACGACCCGGCTGTCGTGCTGCTCGACGAACCTGCGACCGGCCTCGATCCATCCGGTCAGCGGGACATCCTCACCCTGGTGCGAACGATTGCCGAGGCACGTGGAATCACGATGTTGCTGTCCGCACACGCGGCGCCCGAGGTTGAGCGGATCTGCACCGGTGTGCTGATACTGGAACGAGGCAAGCTGGCGTCCGGTCAGGTGATGACGACATGACCCCGGTGAGTCGGGTGCTGGTGATCGAGGACGAGACGTCGCTCGCGGACGGGCTCGCGGAAGGTCTGCGCCTGGACGGGTTCGAGGTGGAGACGGTGGCCGACGGCCTGCTCGGCCTGGACGCCGGGCTCACCCGAGCGTTCGACGCGATCGTGCTCGACCTGATGCTGCCGGGCCTGCCCGGTCTCGACCTGTGCGCGCAGCTGCGCCGCGCGGGAGTCCGGGTGCCGGTGCTCGTGCTGACCGCCCGCGACGGCGAGCTGGACCAGCTGCGGGCGTTGCGCATCGGCGCGGACGACTTCCTCACGAAACCCTTCTCCTACCGGGTGTTGCTGGCCCGTCTGCACGCACTGCTGCGGCGGTCGGGGCTGCGTCTGGCCGACGTGCTGACCGCGGGTGATCTCGCGCTGGACCGGGTGGCCCGGCGCTGCCGTCGCGGCGAGACGGCGATCGAACTGACGCCACGCGAGTTCGCGTTGCTGGAGTTGCTCATGTCGCGACCGGGCCAGGTGGTGTCCAAGCGGTTCGCCTTGGAGGAGGTGTGGGACTCCGCCATCCCGGTCCAGTCGAACGTGCTGGAGGTCTACGTCGCCTATCTGCGACGCAAGATCGACCTGCCGTTCGGCCGGCACGCCGTCGAGACCGTCCGCGGGGCCGGCTACCGGCTGGCCGCCGATGGCGGTTAGGCGCGGGGCGGGTGTTCGCGTCCGGTTGACCGCGCTGGCGGTCCTGGTCGTGGGACTGGGGCTGGTCGCGGGCGGCGCGGTGGCGCTGACGCTGGTGCGCGACCAGCTCACCGGCAATGCCGAGGCGGAGGCCCGTCGCCAGGCCGAGTCGTTCGCCCCGATGATTTCCGGCGGCCTGCCTTCGGTCCTGCCGCCACTTGTCCAGGTCGTCGCACGGGACGGCACAGTGCTCGGCGCGAGCTCCGAGCTCGCACACACCCGGCTGCTCGCGCTGTGGCCGGACGGCGGTGCGGTGAAAGGGACTTCGCGGTTGCCCGATGGCGAGCACCACGCCGTCGCCGGGGTACTGGCCTCGATGGGCGGTCAGCCCGTCGCCGTGTTCGCGGCCGTGTCGCTGGAACATGCCGAAGAGGGTGTGGAGGCGGCCACGACGGCGTTGTCGATCATCGTGCCGATCCTGCTGGTCGCGGTCGGTGGCACCTCGTGGCTGGTGGTGGGCCGTGCGTTGCGTCCGGTGGAGGCGATCCGGGAACGTGTCACCGAGATCACCGCGAGCCAGCTCAGCCGCCGGGTGCCCGAACCGCCGGCCGACGACGAGGTGGGCAGGCTTGCCCGCACGATGAACGAGATGCTGGCCCGCCTCGAAGAGGTGCACGACCGGCAGCGCCGTTTCGCCGCCGATGCCGCACACGAGCTGCGCAGCCCCTTGGCGAGCCTGCGCACCCGGCTGGAGATCGGCCTCGCGCACTCGTCCGGCACGGACTGGGTGCGCCTCGCGGGCGACCTGCACCGCGAGGCGGTCCGCCTGGGCGACCTGACCGACGAGCTGATCGTGCTGGCGCTGGCGGACGGCGTCACCGAGCCGGTCGGGTGGGTGGACCTGGACGAGGTGGTGCTGGCCGAGATCGACGCGGTCCGCACCCGCGGCGTGGTGGACGTCGAGCTGTCCCCGTTCTCCGCGGCCCGGATGCGGGGCCGGGCGGGCGAGCTGAGCCGCGTGGTGCGCAACCTGCTGGACAACGCCGAACACCACGCCCGGCATCGGATCACAGTCGGGCTGTGGTCGGCGGAACGGTTCGCGGAGCTGGTCGTCGCCGACGACGGCCCCGGAGTCCCTGACTCGGACCGCACGAAGGTGTTCGAACGGTTCTTCCGCTCGCAACGTGCCCGTGAACGTGACTCCGGTGGCGCCGGCCTGGGCCTGGCGATCGTGCGCGAGGTGACCGAGCGGCACGGCGGCCTGGTGTGGCTGGCGGACTCGGCCGAGGGTGCGTGCTTCCACGTTCGACTTCCCCTGGCCGTGGAGCCTTCGGCCTGATCTTCACGATCCTCTAATCAACCGGCCGCACTGTGGTGAGGTGAGATTCCGCGCGTCGACCGATGTCACGTTCGGCATCCGATCCGTGCCGGGGCTGGTGGCGTTGACGATCGTGACCGTCCCGTTCGGCCTGCTCTTGTTCCTGGTGCGGGTCAGGTGGACGCCGCTGATGTCCGTGGACGACGGCGTTCGTGACGGGTTGTACCGCTACACCGTCGAGCACCCCGCATTCGCCATGACCATGAAGGCGATGAGCACGGTCGGTTCCGCACCGGTCTATCTCACGGTGTTCGCCCTCGTGGCGGTGTGGCTGCTGTACCGGCGACACCCGAGGCCCGCGGCGTTCGCGGTGGTGACCGTGGCAGGCAGTGCCGTGCTCAACGCGGTGGTCAAGAGGGCCGTTCAGCGAGCCCGCCCGGTGGTGGCCGACCCGCTGACCACCGCTACCGGCCTGAGCTTTCCCAGCGGCCACGCCCAGTCAGCCGTGGTCACGTACACGACGCTGTTGTTGCTCTTCTGGTCTGCGATGCGATCCGTGTGGCGGCGAGTCGCTGTGACCGTCGCGACGGTGATGGTGCTGGGCATCGGCTTGTCCCGAGTCGCCTTGTCGGTGCACTACGTCTCCGATGTGCTCGCGGGGTACGTCCTCGGCCTGGCCTGGGTGGTCGCGATGTTCGCGGTGTTCGGCTCCTGGCGTCGGGAGCTCCGCCCGAGGGTTCGCTGAACGATGACCCTGTGGCCTCGACGCTGGGCCATTTCTGGCGGCGCCGCGATCTCGGTGAGCTGGGCCGCTTCAACCTCTGGCTGCGCTTACGGCGGCCGGATCGTTCGGTCTCGTTGGGGTGTGGCTAGCGCCCGTCCTGTAAGTCATCGGAGCCAGAGGACGATGGCGGCGATGGTGAGTTCGGCCTGGTAGTAGGCGACGCGCTTGGCGTAGCGGGTGGCGAGGTCGCGGAACTGTTTGAGCCGGTTGAAGCATCGCTCGACCACGTTGCGCTGCTTGTACAACTCGGTGTCGAACGCTGGTGGTCGCCCGCCTCGTGCGCCTTTGGCCGCGCGCCCAGCGATCTGGTCGGTGCGTTCCGGGCTGACGAACGTGATCCCGCGCCGTCGTGAGGCTTGTCGTGTCGAGGGATGCGAGTAGGCCTTGTCCGCGATCACGACATCGGGTCGTGATCGCGGACGTCCCGGCCCGTCGCGCCGGACACGGATGCCGTCGAGCAGTGGCAGCAGTTGCGGGTTGTCTCCTGCCTGTCCGGCGGTGAGCAGCACACGCATCGGCAGACCGCGTCCGTCGACCGCGAGGTGGATCTTGGTGCTCAGGCCGCCGCGGGACCAGCCGAGTCCTTGCCCGGCGACCGTGAGTGCCTCGATCTCGGCTGCCTGAGCCCCCTGCGGAAGTGACCTGGGTCACTTATGGGCCCGGTTTCTGTGACCTGAGGTGAGACTCGCCGGTCTCCCATGGCGTGCAGGAACAGTCGGCGAAGGGTGCGGAAGTGACGGGTCGGGAGTGGCTGGGGCAGGTGGACGCGGAGCAGGTGGAGTCCGCGCGGGCCGGTGATCGGGCGGCGCTCGACGCCGTGGTCGCGGGTTGCCTGCCGCTGGTCTACAACGTCGCCGGTCGGGCGCTGCACGCCGACGCCGACGTCGACGACGTGGTCCAGGAGACGATGGTCCGCGTCATCCGCGGCATCGACGCGCTGCGGGAGCCCGACCGGTTCCGGTCCTGGCTGGTGGCCGTCACGATCAACCAGGTCCGCGAGCATTACCGACGCCGCGACCTGGCCCCCGCCCCGCTGGAGGAGTACGACCGGGCCGATCCGGGGGCCGAGTTCGTCGAGGTGGCGTTGTCGCGGCTGCACTTCGCCCAGCAACGCCGTGAGGTCGACGAGGCCGCGCGGTGGCTGGACCCGGCTGATCGCGAACTGCTGGCGCTGTGGACGCTCGAACGCGTCGGGCAGCTGACCAGGGCCGAGGTGACGGACGCGCTCGACCTCGGCGCGCACACCGTCACGGTGCGGGTCAGCAGGTTGAAGGGCCGCCTGGAGACCATCCGGCACCTGGTGCGCGCGTTGTCGATGGAACCGCGCTGCGCCGGGCTCGACCGGGCCGCGCAGGGGTGGAACGGCGAGCCGAACCCGTTGTGGCGCAAGCGGCTCCTGCGGCACGTCGACGAGTGCGGCCGCTGCCGGCGCGGCGTGGACGACGCGATGCCGGTCGAGCGCATCCTGACCGGTGCCGCGCTGCTCGTGGTCCCGGCCGCCTACCTGCCGCGACTGCTGGAGAGCCTCCGGGACGTCACTCCGGAGGCCGTCGCGTACGGGACCGACCTCGGACCCGACCCCACCCACGCCGCTCACCTCGCGGAACCCGCCGGCGTGTTCGGCAAGCTCGCGGGCATCGCCGGCGGCAAGCCCGTCCTCGCGGTAGCCGGCGCGGCAGCCGTGTGCGCGCTCGTCGGCGTGGCCGGCACGCTGGTGCTGCTGCCGTCCGACCCGCCTGCCGCCGTGGCCGGACCGAACACCACCCAGGCGCTCGCTCTCACCACGTCCTCGTCGCAGGCGGCGGAATCGACGTCGAGCGCGCCGTCGTCCACGACCAGCACGACAACGACCACCACCACGACGACCGCGCCACCCGAGCCCCCTCGCGTTCCCACGCCGGAGGAGCGAGTCCTGGCGCTGATCAACGAGACCAGGGCGAAGGGCGGACTGCCCGCGCTGACGGTCGACCCGGCGCTGGTCACCGCGGCCGACCGCCACACCAGGGCGATGATGAGCAACGGCTGCGGCCTGTCGCACCAGTGCCCCGGCGAGAGCGGCCTCGGCGAGCGCAGCACGGCGGCGGGCGTGAAGTGGAGCTCCGTCGCGGAGAACGTCGGCATGGGCGGCCCGGTCAAGGACAACGTCGAGGCGATCTCCAAGATGGCGCTCGGCCTCACCCAGAGCATGATCGACGAGAAGCCGCCGAACGACGGCCACCGCAAGAACATCCTGAGCAAGTCCTCCACGCGCATCGGCATCGTCGTGATCCGCGACGCCAAGGGAACCGTGTGGATGACGCACGACTTCGCCGGAAGTTGATCCGCAACCCACATGCGTGCTGCGGGCTGAAATTGTGCGAGCCGGTTCACGCTCAGCAGGACGCCTCGCGGCACCGCGATTCGCCCGTCTGACCGCGAACCGACCCGGCCAATTTCAGCCCGCAGCACGCAAAAGATCATCCTGAAGTCGTACGTGGGAACGCGACCACAGTCGGACGCGTGACGATCCGTCCGGAAAGCACTGTCTCTCCCGTGCAGACCGTCACCTACCGCTGGCCGACCGCGGTCACCACCGATACCCCGGAACTGTTGCGCTGGACGGGTTTCGGCGGTGCGCTCCTGCTCACCGCCGGGGCGTGGGCCGTGAGCGCCAGAGCAGGGGGACTGGCGCTGGGTGTCGCGATCGCGGGCGCCGGGCTGGTCGTGCTGACGTGGACGCTGCTCGGCCGCACCAGGCCGGACGCCCAGTGGCTGCGCCGGACGCTCGCGTGGTGGTGCGGACCGCTGCTGGTGGCGCCACCGTTGTTCAGCGGGGACGTCTTCAGCTACCTGGCCCAGGGCGAGGTCGCGGCGAACGGCCTCGACCCGAACGTCGTCAGCCCGGCGGTCGGGGCGAGCGCGGAGGCGGTGGCCCGTGTCGGCGTCTACTGGCGCGAGACGCCGTCGCCGTACGGGCCGCTGTTCACCACGGTCGAACGCTCGATCACCCAGGTCACCGGCGGGGATCCGGTCGCGGGCATCGTGGCGTACCGCCTCGTCGCCGTGCTGGGACTGCTGCTCGTCGTGTGGGCCGTACCGAAACTCGCGGCCATGACGGGCGTGCAGGAACGTACGGCGCTGTGGCTAGGCGTCATGAACCCGTTGGTGCTGTGGCATCTCATCGGTGGCGTCCACAACGACGCGTTGATGCTCGGCCTCATGCTGTCGGGCACCGTCATCGCGTTGCACGCACTGCCCGAACTGAAGTGGTGGCCGTACACGGCCGGTGTCGTGCTCATCGGACTGGGCGCTCAGGTCAAGCTGCCGGCACTGGTCGCGCTCGCCGTGGTCGGCACCGCGCTGGCCCGCAGGCTGGGCGGCGGCTGGGTCCGGTTCGTCGCCGCAGGCCTCGGCATGGTCGCGGCCGCCGTGGTGGTGTCTGTCGTGACGTCGCTCGCGGGCATGTCCGGTTTCGGCTGGGTGCAGGCGCTCGGCACGCCGTCGAAGGTCAACAGCTGGATGGCTCCGACCAACTGGCCGGGCTATCTGGCGGGTGCGGTGTTCGGGCCGGAAAGCGGTCAGGCGATGATTTCCTCGGCACGGATCGCGGGGCTCGTGCTGATCCTGTGCGGGGTGGCGGTGGTGATCGACCGGCAGCTGCGCGGCAGGGTCTCCGAGGTGACGGCGCTGGGGATGATGATGAGCCTGATCGTGGTGCTGGGGCCGGTGATCCAGCCGTGGTACCTGCTGTGGGCGGTGCTGCCGCTGGCCGCGAGCCTGCCGGTGGGGAAGTGGCGGACCAGGGTCGCCGTGCTCGCCGGGATCTTCGCGCTGCTGGTACCGCCACTCGCGGGCAACTTCGCGGGCCGCGTACCCGAGCTGATCGGTGCCTACGTCCTCGGGATCGCGCTGGTCGGTGGCGCGTACCTCGTCCTGCGCCGGGCGAGGGTGTCCGTTGCGCAAGCCTGACTTCCTCCGCTACGGCACGGCGGCGCTGGCCGGCGGCGCGCTGGCCCTGAGCTTCCCGCCGCGCACGCTCTGGTGGCTCGCCGTACCCGCGTTCGTGGTGCTCTGGCTGGCGCTCAAAGGCGCGGGCGCCCGTCGCAGCGCGGGCCTCGGGTTCGTGTTCGGGATGACGTTCTTCCTGCCGCACCTGTGGTGGATCCAGCACTTCCTCGGCGACGACTTCGGGCCATGGCCGTGGCTGGTGCTCAGCGCGTTGATGGCGCTGTTCATCTGCGGTGTCTGCGCGCTGTTCCCGCTGGTCTCCCGGCTGCCCGCCGCACCGGTGTGGGCCGCGCTGCTGTTCGTGCTCCAGGAGACCGCGCGCGGTCTGATCCCGTTCAACGGCTTCCCGTGGGGCCGCGTCGCGTTCGGCCAGGTCGACGGCCCGTTCGCCCGGCTCGCCGTCATCGGTGGCGCGCCGCTCGTGACGTTCGCGGTGGTCTTCACCGGGTTCGGCCTGGCCGCCTGGTTCCCCAGGTGGACCCGCGCCTGGGCGTTGGTGCCGATCGTCGCCTCGCTCGCGGTGAGCCCGTTGATCTCGATCGAGGCCCAGACCGGGCAACGGACCGTCGGCGTCGTGCAGGGCAACGCCCCCGACGTCGGTCTCGGTCTGCTCACCGAGGGCGCCACCCTGCGCGCCAACCACCTGCGCAAGACCGCCGAACTGGCCGCGCTGGTCCGCGGCGGCGCGCTGCCGAAGCCGGACCTCGTGGTGTGGCCGGAGAGCGCGACCAGGACCGGAGACCGCGACCAGGTGCTCGACGGCGCCATCGCCGACCTCGGCGTGCCGACCCTGGTGAGTGCGTTGCGCCACGGGCAGAACTCGGTCATCGCGTGGGACCCGACGACCGGGGCGGGGAAGTCGTACGCGAAACAGGAGCTCGTCCCGTTCGCCGAGCACATCCCGCTGCGTCCGCTCGCCCGCGTCTTCACGCCGTTCGCCGACCAGCCCGACCTCGACGCGGGCACCGAACCCGGCGTGCTCGACATCGCGGGCACGCGCGTGGGTGTCGGCATCTGTTACGAGGTCGCCTACGACTACGTCCTGCGCGAGAGTGCGGCCGACGGTGCGCAGTTGCTGGTGGTGCCGACGAACAACGCCTGGTACGGCCGCGGCGAGATGACCTACCAGCAGCTCGGGATGGCCCGGCTGCGTGCCATCGAACACGGCCGCGCGGTCGTCGTCGCGGCGATCAGCGGCGTGAGCGCGGTGGTGCGCCCGGACGGCAGCGTGGTGCGGTCGACCGGGATGTTCACCGACGACCTGATGGTGGACACCGTGCCGTTGCGCACGGACCTGACGTTCGCGACGAGGTTCGGCGGCGCGATCCACGTCCTGCTCACGGGTGCGGCGCTGGCCGCGTGCGTGATCGGGCTGTGGAGGCGCCGCCGCGCCTCAGTTCTTGCCGAGCAGGGCTGACCCCAGCAGCGTTCGCTGGTGCAGCACGGACAACCCCTGTCTCTCCGTCGTCAGCAATCCCGCCTCCCGCAGCACGGTCGTGTGCCGGCTGACCGAGGACGGTGACGCCCCGAGGCGTTCCGCCAGTTCGGTCGTCGTCGCCCCGGCACCGACCGCCGCCAGCACCGCTGACCGGGTGCTGCCGAGCAACGCCGCGAGCGCGCCCTGCTCACGTCGTCCGCTGTCGAGCTGCCGCTGCCAGGTCCAGTCGTGGTGCAACGGGTACACCACGGTCGGAGGGAGCCCCGGGTCGGCGAACGCGACGGGTGTGCGGCGGCAGAAGTACGACGGCACCAGCCGCAGCCCACGCCCGTTGAGGTGCAGGTCGCGGTCGTGCGCGTACTGGACCTCCAGCACCGGCGGCCGCCAGTTCATCAACGGCCACATGCCTCGCAGCAGTCCCTCGATGGACCCCGCGACGCCGTTGCGGTGCACACGATCGGTCTCGACCGCCTCCTCGATCAGATCGGTGTACGGCGCGATGACCGCGCGGTGATAGCGGGCGAACGCCTCGGTGAGCTCCAGAAGGGACTCACCGTCGCCCGCCGCCAGCGGACGTGTCCATTCCGGTGTGGGGCGCACGTCCTCCAGCAGCCCGAACTCCTCTCGCAACCGGTGCCGCGGCGTGGACCGGATCGCGGCCAGCGCGCTCCCCAGGCCTTGCGCGCCCTCCGGCGGCGTGAGGAAGTCAGGGAAGTACGGCCCCAGCGGAGCGAGCACGGACAGCGTTCGGACGCCGGACGTGATCACCTGCCGGTCGCCGTTGCGGCGGATGTGACGCAGCCACGGCTGCAACAACAACCCGCTGTCCAGTTCGGTCAGCCGAAGCCAGCTGAACACCATTTCCCAGAGTGGATCCACCCTTTCCGCTACCTGCGTACGATCCAGATCGCCAGGCGAAAAATGGATGCGCAACACAGCAACCTCCCCAGGCCAGGTCACCGCGCACAACAATACTGGGCGTGTCACTCCGCCGAATTGCGCAACGAAAACCGGTCTCGGGACCAGGGCCCCGAGACCGGTTCTGTGCTAACTGGTCGGATCAGCCGCAGCTGGTGCTGACCCACTGGTGCGAACGGACCTGGTAGGTGCCGGCGAGGTCACCCTTCTGGCCTTGCTTCGTACAACCGATCGAGCCGTTGTACCCGGTGTTGCGGTAGAACCTGACGCCCTTGGCGGAGGACGTCCCGCGGTTGTAGACCGACTTGACCTCGCGGTCCGTGGCCCAGGAACACTTGTAGGTTCCCGAGGTCCAGTCCGGGTCCGCTACGTCCCACATGCAGCGGCGACCCTTGCCGCCGAAGTCGTCCCAGAAGCAGATGTTGCCGGTGTTGCAGTCCCAGGCGGCGAGAGCCTGGCCGGTCTCGGAGTCGAACGCCGCGCCCACAGCGGCGGCCTGCGCTTCCGGAGCCTCCGCCTGCGCACTCGGGGCAGCGAACGCGACAGTGAAGAGCATGGCGAGCGGCATCAACGCCATCAAAATACGGCGAACGGAACTCAAAGGATTCCTCCCTGACCCAAAATGAATTCGTGCGACGTCACCTTAGGCAGAGAGAGGATCGGGAGAAAAGCTATTGCCGCACGGCGCAAAAGCACATTTCAGGGTCGTCGGGTGTACCTGTGTTTCACGCCGGCCGGGAAGTACTCCGGATCTCCGGCCGGTCGCAGCACGACCTCGGGCAGCTGGCGTTCGGCCGGGACGTAGTGCGCGAACTCGCTGTTGAGCCGCAGCAGCTGGGTCCGCACCGCCTCCGCGATCACCGCCGCGTCCGCTGTCGCGCCCGGCGCGGTCTCGACGGTGATCCGCAACAGCCGATCGCGATCCTCGTTCTCGACGGACTCGATCACGAACTTTCCCGTCACCGTCGCGCTGATGCCAGGCTGCTCCAATCCGACGGTCACGTTCTCCGGATAGACGTTCGCGCCGAAGAACGACACGGTGAAGAGCGACCGCCCGAACAGGTAGACGAACGGCAGGTCCGGGCCCGGCGGGGGAGTGAAGCCGTTGCGGGCGCAGTAGGTCAGCAGGCCGGCGTGCTCCAGGATCCCGCCCTCGTCGGCGATCCGGTAGCGGATCAGCGGGATCCCACCGTCCGCGGTGAACACCAGCGTGCCGTCGTGCACCTCGAAGAACCGGCTCGCCGGGTCGTACTGCACGAGCGTGGGCAGCCGTGAGTCGCCAAAGACCTCCCGAGCCTTCTCCGGGTGGTCGGCGAAGAACCTGCGGATGCCCGCGGAAAGCGCTGTCTCGTTGCCCAGCACACCGGAATCCGCTGTGCCGTAAAGAGAAGCGATGTCGCTGAGCGGATCCGCGATTCCGGCCCGCTGCGAAACCAGGTCGCGCCACTGCTCGCTGAACACCTCGCCCGCGAGCACGAGCTTGATCCGGTACGCGGGCCAGTCGACGCCCTGCGCGAGTCCGGTGTCGACGACGTCCTTCACGAACGGCGGGTAGCCCAGCAGCACGACCTGCTCGAAGTGCGGTGCGAGTTCCGGCAGCACCCGCAGGATCTCGGCCTTGTTGTTCCCCGGCGCCACGACCGTGATCGGGCAGCCCTTGGCCGCGAGATGCCGCACGCAGGCCTGGGTGAAGAGCCCGCCGACCCACGTGCCGAGCGGAAAGCACACCACGGCCAGCGTCCTGCGCTCGTCCGCGTGGAATCCGTCCACCAGCACCTGCTCGAACCGCCGCGCCACGTGCAGCTCGTCCTCCAGCGTCCGCGGCCAGATCGTCGGCCTGCCACTGGATCCCGACGACACGGCGATCATGTCGCAGTTCTCCAACCGTCCGTCGCGGCACAGCTCGGGCAGCGGATGCCGCTCGTGGTAGCTCGCCTTGTCGAGCAACGGCAGCCGCTGGAAGTCCGCGAACGTCTCGATGCTCGCGGGCTCGATCCCGTTCTCCCGCAGGAGCTTCTGGTACGCGGGCACGGTCGCGGCGGTGTGCTGGAACAGGTCGAGCACCCAGCTCCCGGACTTGGGCTCGGCGGGAGCGAAGAAGTCGTCGAACGCGTGGCGCACACGGGTCTGCCGGCTGCTGTCCATCAGGCGAGCGTATCGATCCGGCCGAGCCAGTCCTTGATCGCTTGCGCGGTGGACGCGGCGTGATCGGTGAGCACGGAGTCGTGGTCACCGATCACGCTCGCGGTGTCGTGGGCAGGCCAACGCGGCCGCCAGTCCCGCGCGGGGTCGGCGGCGAGCATCTCGGGCGTCGGCCCCGCCCGCAGCAACAGCGACGGCACGGCCGACGGCTCGGGCCGCCAGCCGTCGAAGATCCGCACGTACCCGCCACCGGCGAGGAGCGCCGCATCGCTGACGCTGCTCTCGTAGTGCCGCGCGGGAAGCCTTGCCTCACCGGCCACCAGTGCCAGGGCCCGTTCGTCGTCTCTGGCCAGCACGCCTTCGTCGGTCTCGATGAGGACCACTCCGGCCGCGTCGACCCGCTGGGCGACGGCGTGGGCGACCGCGCCGCCGAGGCAGTGTCCTAGGAGGACCACCGGCCTGTCCGCGGCGAGCTTCCGCACCGCGTCGGCGTGTGCCTGGACCAGGACTTCGACGTCCGCGGGGATTGCCGGGTCCTCGCCGAATCCGGGGTAGGGGAGCAGGAACACGTCGTGGTCGAACTGCCGCGCCAGGCGCAGCGGTGTCCGGTCTCCCGGGGTGAGGTAGCTGGGCACGTACACCAGGACCGGGCTCCGGCTTCCTGCGGTGAGCCGCTGAGGTGTGACCGGGTCCGGAGTGGCGGCGGGGAGCGCGTAGGACGCCAGGAAGCGCAGGGTCATGGCCTCCAACGGGCCCTTCTGGTGGAGCACGCGGTGGTAGAGCGCCGCGAACCCCGCCGGACGCGGCCCGGAACTGTCAGACCTCTTTGAGACGAGCGGCCCAGAACTGTCAGACCTCTTTGAGACGATAGGAGTGGGGACCCGATCCCCCCTGGGGGCCTGCGAGTCCGAATCGATTCCGATCGGCTGGCCTGGCACGGCGGCGTCGAGGGCTGCCTGGCCTGGCACGGCGGCGTCGAGCGCCGCCTGCACGTGGGCTGTGAGCCGAGGCAGCGTCGGATGGTCGAACACGACCGCCGCGCCCAGCTTCAACCCGGTAGCCGCGTTGATCCGGTTGCGCACCTGCAACGCCGTCAGCGAGTCGAACCCGAGCTCGGTGAAGTCCCTGTCCGCGGGCAGCGAAGCCGGATCGGGGTAGCCGAGCACCGACGCGAGCACACCACGAACTCCCTGCCCGACATCGCGCCAGCCCGCGTCCCGAGCCGCGGCAACAGGCGCCAGCTGGATCGGCACCAGCACGGGCTCCCGCGTTCGCAACGCCCGATCGAGCGCCGCGATCCCGGTCTCCGCGCTCATCGCGACCACGCCGTCGGACGGCAGGTCCGCGCCCATCCCGGAGTCGGTGTCCCACAACCCCCAGGCCAGCGACAGGCCCGGCAACCCGCGCGCCACCCGGTGCCGGGCGAGAGCGTCGAGGAACGCGTTCGCGGCCGCGTAGTTCGACTGTCCCGGCCTGCCCAGCACTCCGGAAGCCGAGGAGTACAGGACGAACGCGGAAAGCGAGAGGTGCGCGGTCGCCTCGTGGAGGTTCAACGCCCCGTCAGCCTTGGGCGCGAAGACGTGACGCAACCGCTCCGAAGTCATCGTGCCGAGCAGTCCGTCGTCCAGCACGCCGGCCAGGTGGAAGACCGCCCGCAACGGCGCACACGACGCCACCAGCTCCTCGACCGCCGCCCGATCGCTGACGTCGCACGCCACGACGGTCACCGGACAGGCGAGTTCCGTTGCCCAGTCGGGCTTTCCGCCGCTGCGACTCGCCAGCACCAGGTGCCGCGCACGAGGAGCGAGGTAGCGGGCCAACGGTTCGGCGAGCGCACTGGTGCCGCCGGTGATCAGCACGGTGCCGTCGAACGAGGGCAGTGCGCCGGAAGGCTCCGAGGCCGGCACGAGCTGGGGCGCGAGCACGAGCGAGCCGTCCACGGCGATGCGCGGTTCACTGGAAACGATCGCAGTGTCTCCGGCGGAGCGCAGGTCGACCAGACCCAGTTCGGGATGCTCGGCCTGGGCGCTGCTGACGAGTCCCCACACCGCGGCGGCCGCGAGATCCGGGTCGTCGCCGGTGGCGTTGCGCGTGACCACCACCAGCCGTTCCGACGGCGCCGCGAGCCAGCGGTGCAACCGGTCCAGAGTGGACACGACGTCCGAGGCCTCGAAGACCTCACCGACCACCGGCGACGGCGTCACCGGGACCCAGCGCACCTGCTTCAGCACGTCGTGGACCTTCAACGGCCGCGTCACCAACGACTCGATGAGCGCCACCGGACGCCCGGCGTGGTCGGTGAGCAGCACGCGCACCTCATCCGGCCCGATACGCGTGAGATGCGCACGCACGGCCGTGACATCGGTCCGGTAGATCTCGACACCGTTGAACGCGAACGGAACCTTGACCGCGCCACCGGGTTCCGCCAGCAACGCGGCGTGCAACGCCGCATCGAGCACGCACGGCATCGCACCAGAAGGCAGGTCGATGTCGGCGAACAGCTCATCACCGAGCCGCCACAACGCCGTCACGCCCCGGAACGCCGGCCCGTAGTGATACCCCCGCGCCGCAAGGCCCGCGTAGTCGACGGCGACGGGCAACGCGTCGGAAGGCACCACAGCAGGGGAGTCCGGGAACCCGCGACCAGACACGGCGGAAGCGGAGACGTGGCGAGTCCACGGCCCACTGGAGGCGGCACGGGACCAGACGGTGACGGTCCGCTCCTGGTCGACGAGAACCTGAACCCGCACGTCCTCCTTGAGCACCAACGGTTCGTGCACGACGAGGTCCTCGAGCCGATCACCGGTCGCCTGCCACGCCATCTCCACGAACACCGTCGCGGGCACGATGACGTCGTCGCCGATGCGGTGGTCCGCGAGCCACGGCCAGCGCGACACCGAGATGACCGGCTCGGACGACGAGCTACCGGACCTCAACCAGTAGCGCTCCCGTTGGAACGGATACACGGGCAGGTCGCGACGCCGCGCCCCGGTGCCCGCGTACACGGTGGTCCAGTCGACGTCCACGCCCTGCACGTGCAACGCCGCCAGTCCGTCCAGCACGCCACGCGCCATCGGCACGAACGCCCCGTCCACCGACTCCTGCCCCAGCGCCGTGAGCGTCGCGGACGGTCCGACCTCGGCGAACACCGTGGCGCCGAGACTCCGCACGGCGTCGGCGAACAGCACGGTCTCCCGAGCCTGCCGAACCCAGTACGACGGCGAGGTGAGCGCCTCGGACTCCTGCCGTCCGGTCAGCGTCGAGAAGAACGACACCTCCGGACGGCGGTAGGTGATGGACTCCGCGACCTCACGGAACTCGTCCAGCACCCCGTCGAGCAGCGCGGAGTGGAACGCGTACGAGCCGAGCCGACGTCCACCGATCGCGTCCACGGCCTCAGGAGCACCGGACAGCACGACCGACTCGGGTCCGTTGATGGCCGCGACCGACACCCCGAACTCGGCGGCGATCCGCCGCGCCTCGTCGGCGGCACAGCGGACGGCGACCATCGCACCCGGAGGCATCGCGGCCATTGCGCGGCCACGAGCCGTCACCAGCCGGACGGCGTCCGGCAACGACAACACACCCGCGACGTGCGCGGCGGCCAGTTCGCCGATGGAGTGCCCCACGACAGCGCTGGGCCGCACGCCCTGCGACCCGAGCAACGCGCACATCGCCACCTCGTAGGCGAACAGCGCGGGCTGCGCGTACTCGGTGCGCTCGACCAACGGCCCGGTGAGCACCTCCACCGGAATCCCGAACTCCGCGCACACCGCGAAGAAGGCCTCGCGGAAGGCAGGAAACTCCGCGGCAAGCTCCAGACCCATCCCGGGACGTTGCGAACCCTGCCCGGTGAACAGGAAAGCAGGCTTCGGGGACCGTTGCGCGGTGGCGACCAGCACCGCGGGGTTCGGCACGCCACGCGCCAGGTCCCGCAACCCGGCGATCATGTCGCCACCGGGAAGAACAGCCGCTCTGCGGCTCAGCTGAGCCCTCGACGAGACCAGCGACCAGCCAACGTCCACTGAGGACTCGTCGGTCAGCGCGTCCGCAAGCGCGGCGGCGTGCGCCCGCAGCCCTTCCTCGTCGTCACCGCTGACCAACCAGGGCGCTACACCCACGCCACCAGGCTCCACCTCACGGACGGGCGGCTCCTCCACGATGACGTGCGCGTTGGTCCCGCTGATCCCGAACGACGAGATCCCCGCCCGCCGAGGCCGTTTGCCAGGCCAGGCAACGGAGTCGGCCAGCAGCCGGACCCCGGACCACTCGACGTGCGGAGAGGGCTCGTCCGCGTACAGCGACCGGGGCAGCACCCGGTGCCGCATCGCCCACAGCACCTTGATCAGCGCCGCGATCCCCGCCGCCGCCTGTGTGTGCCCGATGTTCGACTTGACCGATCCGAGCCACAGCGGACGCTCCCGCCCGGCCCCGTAGGTCGCGACCAGCGCGGACGCCTCGATCGGATCCCCGAGCGCCGTCCCGGTCCCGTGCCCCTCCACGACGTCCACATCGGACCCGCGCAGCCCGGCGTCGGCCAGCGCCCGCCGGATCACGTCCTGCTGTGCCGGTCCGTTCGGCGCGGTCAGGCCGTTCGAGGCTCCATCGGAGTTCACCGCCGACCCGCGCAGCACGCCCAGCACCGGGTGACCGTGCCGCTGGGCGTCCGAAAGCCGTTCCAGCAGCACCAACCCGGCGCCCTCCGCCCAGCCCGTGCCGTCGGCACCGGCGGCGAACGAACGGCACCGCCCGTCCGGTGAGAGCGCCCGCTGCTGGCTGAACGCGACGAACGGCCCCGGCGTCGCCATCACCGTCACCCCGCCCGCCAGCGCCAGCGAACACTCCCCGGACCGCAGCGAGCGAGCGGCCAGGTGCATCGCGACGAGCGACGAAGAGCAGGCCGTGTCGATCGTCAGCGACGGGCCGCGCAGCCCGAGCACGTACGAGATCCGCCCGGACGCGACACTCCCGGTCGACCCCAGCGCGAGATGCGACTCGATGCCGTGCCCGTCCACGCGCGAAGCGTGGTCGTTGTGCATCAGCCCGACGAACACCGCGGTATCGCTGCCGTGCAACGAAGTCGGCGCGATCCCGCCCCGTTCGACGGTCTCCCACGCGACCTCCAGCAGCAGCCGTTGCTGCGGGTCCATCGCGACGGCTTCGCGCGGCGAGATGCCGAAGAACCCGGCGTCGAAGTCGGCCGCGTCGTGCAGGAACCCACCGCGCCGGACGTAGGTCCTGCCCGCCTGGTCCGGAGCGGGGTCGTAGAGCGAGTCCACGTCCCAGTCGCGGTTCACCGGGAACTCGCTGGTCGCGTCGACACCGTCGGCGACCAGCCGCCACAGGTCCTCCGGCGACGAAACCCCACCCGGAAAGCGGCATCCCACGGCGACGATCGCGATCGGCTCGGCCTCGGACGGTTGCGGGGCAACGGGTTCCGGCGCCGACCCGTGCAGCAGTGACGACAGATGCGCGGCGACCGCGGCCGGCGTCGGGTGGTCCCACACCAGCGTCGCGGGCAGCGAAAGCCCGGTCAGCACGCTCAGCCGGTGCCGGAGCGTGGTGCCGTCCAACGACGTCATACCGGTGTCGGCGAAGGCGGTGGTGGCATTGATCGGCGCACCGCGCATGGCCGCGACCTCGTCCAGCACGAGCTGCTCCAGCGACCCGGTCCGCGGCGCCGGCACGAGCATCTCCCGCAGCAGGTTCCGCTTGGCCTTGCCCGACCCGGTGCGCGGTACGGCGTCCACGAACCGCACCTCCACCGGAACCTTGTGCGCCGACAACACCTCCGCGCACGCCCGAAGCACCGAAGCCTCGTCCGCCTGCCCGACGACGAACGCCGCCGGCACCTCGCCCAGCACCGAGTCCGGCCGGGCCACGACCGCCGCGTCCCGCACGCCGGGAAGCCCGAGCAGGACGGCCTCGACCTCCACCGGGTCGACGTTCTGCCCGCCCCGGATGATCAGGTCGCCGACCCGTCCGGTGACGAGAAGCGTGCCGTCCTCGGCGAACCGTCCGAGGTCACCGGTCCGATACCACCCGTCCCGCAACGCCTTCGCGGTCTCGTCGGGCCGGCCGTGGTACTCGGTGAACAGTCCGGGACTGCTGACCTGGATCTCACCTTGGACGATCTGCACGGACACCCCGGCGACCGGCGGCCCGACGCTGATCGCGCCACAGGTCTCGGTGGTGCCGTACAGGTCGAGCAGGGGAGCACCGAGCGCGTCACCCACGTCGGACAGCAACCGGGCATCGCTGGGCGCCCCGGCCGTCAGGCAGAAGCGCAACGACGGCACCGGAACGGGCGAGGTCTCCAGCAGCATCCGGTACGTCGTGGGCACCCCGGCGAGCACGGTCGGCTCGTACTCGCTGATCAGCCGCTTCAGCACGGCGGGCTCGACCCGTCCGCAGATGCGGGCCTGCGCGCCCAGCGTGAGCACCGCCAGCAGGCACATCGTGTGCGCCCAGCTGTGCGACATCGGCAACGGCCACAGCAGCCGGTCCTCCGCGGACATCCCGAGCACCGGCCCGTAGCACGTCAGCGGCGACCACAACCCGGCTCGCTGCGTCGACACCGCACCCTTCGGCGCCCCGGTCGTGCCCGACGTGTAGAGCATCCAGGCCGGCTCGTCGAGCCCGAGATCGTCGCGCGGCGCGCCGTTCTCCCCGGTGGCGAGCGCCTCGAACTCCTCTCCGGCGACCATCACGCGCAGCGAGCCGGGAAGCTTCGCGAGCTGACCCGGCCCGGTGATCACCAGCGACGGCGCGCAGTCGGCCAGCAGCACCCGCAGCTCGGCCTCGGTCGCGTGCGGACTCAGCAGCACGCAGACGGCGGCCGCCCGAGCCACGGCCAGCACCGCCTCGACCAGGTCGACGCCGTCGTCGAGCAGCACCGCCACCCGAGCCCCGCGTTCGACCCCCAGCCCCGCCGCGAGACGGCCGGTGCGATCGGCCAGCGCGGACCACGTGACGGTCCGCCGGTCATCGCTGTAGGCGTCCCTGGAACCGCTCTCACGAGCGTTGTCCACAAGCAACTCAGAAATCGGCTTCACCCCGGTACCTCCCCGAAGCCGACCGTAGCGACGGCGGAGTTGTTGAGGGTGTCTATAGCTTCAGTGCTAACTGAAGTCGGCCATTCCCGCCACAATGGACCGGTGCTCACCACGTCGTCCCGACTACTGCGGCTGTTGACGGTCCTGCCGTCCCCGGCCGAGCTGGCGCGGTATCCCGCCTGGACGCCGCGAACGTCCTCGACCCGGACGGCTGCAGCCTCGAACCCGTCTCCAGCACTGAAAGATCACTAGTCTGGACGGGGTGCGCATCCTCTTCTCGTGCCGTCCCGCCTACGGGCACCTGTTTCCACTGGTCCCGCTGGCCCGCGCGGCGCAGCAGGCAGGCCACGAGGTCGTGTTCGCGATCGGCCCGAGCTTCGTGGAGAAGGCGCGTGAGCTGGGTTTCGAGGCGTACGCCTCGGGCATCTCGGTCGCAGAGGCCGAAACCGAGGCTCGCAGGCGGCACGGCGACGCCGAGGTGCCACGGCTGTTGATCACGATGTTCGCGGACGTGCTGCCGCGGGCGACGGTCAAGGATCTCGGCGCCCTCCTGCCGCGGATCAAGCCCGACCTGGTCGTCTACGAGCAGAGCGACACCGGTGCCGCGAAGGCCGCCCGCGACGCCGGGATCCCGTTCGTCTCGCACGTGATCGGCCGGTCCATGCCGCCCGCGATCCAGCAGATGGCGGCGGGGGAGATGGCGTGGATGTGGGACGGCGCCGCGCCCGCCGACCTGATGATGGGGGACGTCGCGATCGACCTGTGGCCGGACACCGTGCGTGATCCGGTGGTCGCGGCGCTGCCCACGGTGCTGCGGCAGCGGCCGACGGCGTTCGATCCGGACGTGCCGATGCCAGAGCTCGAAACTACGAAACCGCTGGTGTACCTGACGCTCGGCACGGTGTCGTTCAGCGCGACGGACGTTCTGCGGCAGGCGATCGACGGCCTCGCCCGGCTCCCGGTCACCGTCCTGGTGGCGACCGGTCCCGGTGATTCCGCGCTCCTGGGCGACGTGCCGGCGAACGTGCGCGTCGCGGGGTTCGTGCCGCAGGCGAAGGTGCTCCGGCGGGCCGATCTCGTGGTGCACCACGGTGGAACGGGCACGGTCCTCGGCGCGCTCGCGGCCGGTCTGCCGCAACTGGTGCTGCCGCAGGGAGCCGACCAGTTCGTGAACGCCGACGTGCTGGCGGAGACCGGTGCTGGTGCGAAGCTCGTCGGCCAGGAGATCACCGCCGACGCGATCACCGCGGCGGCGGGCCATCTGCTCGATGACCCGGCCGCGCGGGAGGTCGCGGGGAAGGTGGCGGCCGAGATCGCGGACATGCCGGTCCCGGCCGCCGTGGTCGCGCGGCTCAGCGAACTGGTGACGGGGTCCTGACGTCGGCCTGCGCCTCCAGGTGGTCGGGCAGGGACGCGCGGTAGATCGGCATGGCCGCGGCGGTGGTGACGATCGCGACGGCGACGAGGATCGCGAACATCTCCGGTGTCACCAGGTCGTAGGCCAGGCCGATGTTGATGAAGATCAGGATCATCAGGCCGCGGGCGTTCATCAGGCCGCCGACCGCGGAGGCGTAGCGCCACGAGTAGCCCTGGGCGCGGACCACCAGGCCGCAGCCGAGGTACTTGCCGGCGAACGCGGCCAGCATGATCACCGCGAGCGGGAACCAGAGCGCGCCGCCCGAGCCGAAGCCGTCGACGCGCGTGTTGAGGCCGCTGAACGCGAAGAACACCGGCAGCAGCAGGATCGAGTTCAGGTCGGAGAGCTTGGCTTCGAGTTCCTGGCGCACGACCTTCGACTTGGGCATCGCGAGGCCGGTGATGAAGCCGCCGAACACCGAGAACACGCCGATGAGGTCGGTGAACCAGCCCGCCAGCAGGACGATCAGCAGGATCACGGCCACCATGTCGCGGCTGAGCTTGCCGTCGCGTTCGGCGCGTTCCCCGAGCTTGGCGAGCCACTTGCGGCCCAGCGTGAGCATCAGGACCGCGAAGATCGCCGCGCCCAGGATCGTGCGCAACGCGCCGGACGGGCTGCCGGACGTGCCGACCGCGATGATCAGCGCGAGGAACCCCCACGCCACCGCGTCGTCGATCGCGGCGGCGACCAGGGTGAGGCCGCCGATCGGGGTGTTCGCGATGCCGCGTTCCTGCAGGATCCGCGCGAGCATCGGGAAGGCGGTGATCGACAGGGCGCCGCCGACGAACAGCATGAACACCCACAGCTGCGATCCCTCGGGGCTCAGCGAGTCGAAGAAGAGGACCGCCGTGCCCGCGCCGAGCAGGAACGTGGGCACGATGCCGGACACGGCGAGGATCGTCGCCTTGCGCGCGTTGGCACCCGTGGTGAGGCCGTGGTCCAAAGAGGACCCGACGAGGAACATGTAGAAGGTGAGCCCGATCGTGCTGAGCACGTACAGGGTGCTCTTGACGTCGGCGGGGAAGATCTGGGCCTGCACGCCGGGTGCGATGGCGCCGAACAGTGCGGGACCGAGCAGCACGCCGGCGACCATCTCGCCGACGACCCTGGGTTGTTTGATCAGCATGGCGAGCCGCCCGCACAGCGTGGTCGCGGCGAGCACGAGCGCCAGCGCGGCGAAGACCTGCAACGCGAAGTGGATCTGGTTCACCGGGCATCTCCTGTGGTCAGTGCCGGACCGGGCAACCCTGCGTGTCGTGCGTGTCGAAATAGCGCCCGGCCGGCCGGAGCCGGTGGGCGTGCAGCACCATCGCGGTGCCGAGCACGAGCTGGACGACGCTGCGCCAGACGTCCTCCCAGCGGTCGCGCACGCGCATCAGCGCCAGGCGCTTTCGTGGCACCGGGCCGTTGCGGACGAGCAGGCACGGTCCTCGGCTGGGCAGCGACCGGGTGTGCGTCACCGAGGAGTGCAGTGCGACGCGGTGCAGCACCTCCCGGGCGCAGGCGCGCATCACGATGGGGGAGAGCCGCCACGCCGGGCAGGGGCGGTTGGCGGCGACGCCGAACGGGATGTGGTGCTCGTTGCGTGCCGCGGTGTTCTCCCAGCGGCCTGGGTCGAACTCGTGCGGGTTGTCGTAGCCGGTGGCGTGGTAGGCGGGATAGCTGAAGCACAGCACCGACCCCGCTGGAAACGACGTCTGTTCGTCCAGTTCGATGTCGGCGGTCGTGATGCGGTGGGCGATGCCGAACAACGGGTAGAGGCGGAAGGTCTCGTCGAGCACGTGGGCGAAGTACCGGTCGTCGTCGACTCGCTGCGCCGCTTCGGGATGTTGTGCCAGCGCGAGCAGCAGGTGCGCCATCGCCTCGGCCATCTGCACGACGGCCGTGTTGAAGTAGGTGCCCTGCAGGTAGTGCACCTGTTCGGCCTCCGACAACGTCTCGGGCATCGGATGCCGGACGTCCGCGAGCCGCACCTTGAGGTAGCGGGTGAGACGGTCACGGCGGGCGGGGTGACGCAGGCTGGTGCACTTCAACGAGTTCACGACATCGGTGGCGTGTCCGACGATCAGGTCACGCGCGAGGCGGGGACACGGTTCGCCGAACACCAGCTCGTAGAAGTACTCGGCCCACACCGGCATCATCAGGTCGCGCAACCGCACGGCGGTGACGCGGCCGCCGAGAACCTCGTCCAGCACCTTCGCCGTGCATCGCGTCGCCGCCGCCGACAGCGCGTCGCTCGATCCCGCGAGGAAGGTGCGGGTCGCGCGGGCCACGTCGTCGTAGCGCGGCCCGGCCTCCAGGTGCTCCTGGTGCACCTCGGGGCCGGGGGAGAGCCAGTACCAGAACAGGTCCGACAGCCCGGCGCCCCGGCTGCGGCCGTTCGCGGCGGGGTGGCTGTAGAGCTCCTGGAAGCGGTCGGGGCCGACCCGGTCGTTCGGGAACGTGATGGCGTTGTCCCCGTTGACCTTCTCGAACACCTTGGCGCGCAACGCGACCACCCGTGCGGGCAACCAGCTCAGCATCCGGCCACCCCTCGCACGACGACCATGTCGCGGGCCAGTTCGCCGCCGCACATCGTCAGGACGTGCAGGAACTCGTCGCGCAGCACGTCGAGCACGCGCCGCACGCCCTGCTCGCCGTCCGCAGCCAGCCCCCACAGCACGGGCCTGCCGATCCCGGCCGCCGACGCTCCCAGTGCCAGCGCCAGTGCGATGTCCCCTCCGCCGCGGACGCCGCCGTCGAGCACGACCGGCACCCGTCCGGCCACCGCGTCGACCACGGCGGGCAACGCGTCGAGCGCCGCCGGCACGAGGTCGAGCTGACGACCACCGTGGTTGGACACGACGATCCCCGCCACCCCGTGCCCCACCGCGATCACGGCGTCCTTCGGGTGCAGAACCCCCTTGACCCACAACGGAAGCGCGGTCATCTCCCGGATCCGGTCGACGTGCTTCCACGAGATCGTCGTCGACATCTCGATGTTCCGCAGAGCCTCTCCGGCCAGGCCGCGCATGTTCTCCGCCGTCAGCCCGGCGGGCAGGTCGTGGAAGCCGTGCGCGATGTCCCGCCGATGCCGCCCGAACACGGGGGAGTCGACCGTGATGACCAACGCCGCGCATCCAGCCCGTTCCGCCCGTCGTACCAGCGCTTCCGTGACGTCCATGTCGGGCTGCACGTAGAGCTGGAACCACACCGGTCCGGTCGCGGCCGCCACGACGTCGGCGATCGGCACCGTCGAGGCCATGCTCGACACCAGAGTCGTCCCGGCCAGTGCCCGCGCCGTCGCCAGCTCACCGTCGGGATGGGCGAGCCGGTGGAACGCGGTCGGCGCGACCATCACCGGGAAGTCGGTGCTGATCTCGTTGCCCCGCAACACCCTGGGCAGCAGGGCGAGGCGCCGGAACGCGGCCTCGTTCTCCGCGAGCACGACCTCGTCCCCGACCCCGCCCGCGAAGAAGTCGTAGTGGACGGAGTCGAGCACCGCGCGTGCCTTGTCGTGCAGTTCCGCGAGCACAGGGTTCACCGCAGGTACTCCCGCAACGGTGCCTTGTGGACGGTCTCGCTGTCCCACTCGTTCTCGAGGTTCTCGGTGATGTGGTGCTCGTCGAGCAGTTCGCCGGCGCGGAACCGCCGCACGACCGGGTGCAGGTAGCGGCCGTCGAGACCGCTGGTGTCGTCCTGGGAGTTGCGGCCGGCGGTGATGTCGAAGGGGTTGACCTTGTCGTGGTCCGCGCCGTACTCCAGCGTCACCGTCAGGTACGACTCGACGTCGCCGAACTCGCCGCGTTCCACGGCCTCGTGCAGGTGCGCGACCGGCACCTCCTCCACGTAGCGGGCCGTGCCGTCCCGCGACGTCAGCACCGCGTCCGACATGAACGCGAACAGCTGCCACAGCGCGGAAGTCCGGTTGACCCGCTCGATGATCGCGTCGGTGACGTCCCCGGGAGCAACGGAACGGCTGGGCCAGTCCACGCCGTGGTAGCGCTGTTCGGCGATCCGGTGCAGCGCGCGGACGCCGTAGCGGAAGCCGTGGATGAACCCGCTGGTCGACTTCTTGAAGTCCCTGGCCTGCGTGATCGTGCCCGCGAAGAACAGGTCCGGCACGTTCACCGACTCCCACGCCGCCGTCTGGTCCGGGAACCGCGAGTTGATCGTGAGCCGCGGCCGGCACTCCGGCGCGAAGATCGAGGCGTCGAACCGGAACCCGGTCGCGAGGATCACCCGGTCGTAGCGGATCTCCTTGATCACCTCGTCGACCCGCTGGAAGCTGACCTTCACCAGGTAGCCGTCGCCGTCGCGGTGGATGCCGGCGATGTGTCCGTCCAGCACGGCGTTCTGCGACTTGAGCTGGTAGGTGTCGAGGAAGTTGTTGTTCACCGCCCGCAGGTGCCCGACGAAGTGCGTCTGCCACGCCAGTTTCAGCGAACCGGGCCCGGCGACGTGGATGACCGAGGCGGTCTCGATGAGCGCGTCGGCGGTCTCGAACGCGGAGTTGCCGCGCCCGATGATCAGCACCTTCTTGTTCGCGAACTCCTGCGGCTCGACGGAGACGTCGTAGTAGTGCTCGGCGTGCTCGACCCCCTCGATGTCCGGCACGTACTTCTGCGAGACCCCCGTCGCCACGATGATCCGCTTCGCCCGGTAGGCGACACCGTGCTGGTCGCGCACCACGAAGTCGTCCGGCCGCGTCACCTCCACGGCCCTGGTGTCGTAGCGCACGGGCAGGTCGTTCTTGACCGCGAAGTCCCCGAGGTAGCGGACCATGTCGTCGGCGTTGGGGAAGTAGCGCGGGGTGTAACCGGTGAACAGCAGCGCGGGATCGTCGGACAGCAACGAGTTCCAGTCGACGCGCAGGTTCAGCTCCGGGTCGTCCCAGCCCGTGTAGATCTTGTTGATGGAGATCAGCTGCCGGTGCCGCGGGAAACGGGTGAAGAACGTTCCCGGCGCCTCACCGGCCTCCAGCACCAGGTGCTCGCGTCCGGCCTGTTTGAGCAGGTAAGACGCCTGCAGTCCCGCCGGACCGGCGCCGATCACGAGATACTCGGTCGAAACCTCGCTGGACACGACGTTCTCCTCTACGCGGAGTTGATCATTTTGGCTAACTGACGCTTGTCGGGCTTGCCGCTCGGTGCGACGGGAGGTTCTGAGATCGCGGTGACTTCGGCGGGGGCACAGGCCGCGCCCAGCCGTTCGGTCACGAGCGCGCGCAGTTCGTCGAGTTCGGGAACGCGATCGGCCTTGGGAACCACGAAGGCGTGCACGGCCTCGCCGGTCTCGTCGTCCGGCACCGCGACGACGTAGGCCTCGGCGACGTCCGGGTGCTCGGCGATCACCTGCTCGATCGGGCCGATGTAGTGCAGGTTCGCGTTGACGATCACGACGTCCCTGACTCGGCCGGTCAGGCGCAGGTAGCCGAAGGCGTCGAACCGGCCGAGGTCGCGTGTGCGGACCCAGCCGTCCACGAACACCTCGGCGGACTCCCCGGGATTCGCCCAGTAGCCGCTCGCCTGCCCCGGCGTGCGGACGAAGAGCTCACCGTCGCGGACCTCCACGTCCACCGGCGGCTTTCCCACCGTGCCAGGAGGATCGGACGGCATGGCCATCGAGATCATGCCGGTCTCGGACTGGCCGTAGCCGTGGAAGAGCACCGGCCCCAGGATCTCCAGGGCCTCGCGGTGCCGTTCGGGAGTCAGGGGAGAGCCGGAGACCAGCAGGGCCTTCAACGTCGACACATCGGCGGGCTCGCGTTTCTGCGCGGCGACGAGCTTGGCCAGTCCCGGCACGGTGATCACGCGCGCGGTGGCTTTCAGCCGAGTGATCGCGTCGGCCGGGTCGCCGGCGACGACGATCGTGCCTCCGGCG
Organism: Lentzea waywayandensis; assembly: GCF_900115955.1. Classification (GTDB taxonomy): domain Bacteria; phylum Actinomycetota; class Actinomycetes; order Mycobacteriales; family Pseudonocardiaceae; genus Lentzea; species Lentzea waywayandensis. The sequence continues at coordinate 244,738 of NZ_FOYL01000011.1, read as the reverse complement.
GTCAGCGTCAGCACCGCGTACTCGAACATCACCTGGCTCGACAGCGACCCGAACACGAGGTAGCGGTCGAGTCTCGTCGCCAGCTCCCGGATCGCGGGAGGCCAGGCGTCGGGCCGGGCGGTCCAGGCGTTGGTCATCGACGCGTAGGTCTGCGCGCACGCCTTGGGAGCGCCGGTGCTGCCGCTGGTGTGGATCAGCCGGGCGATGTCGCCGGGTCTTCCCTGGCAGCGCAGCGGTTCGGCGGGAGGGGAGGCGAGGTCGTCGCCGACGCGGACCAACGGCTCTGGGGAGTGGGTGAGCAGGTCGGGGACGGTGAGCCGGACGGGCGCCCCTTCCGCCACGCCACCCGCGTCCGTCACCACCGCCGCGATGTCGAGCCCGAGCAGGTGCCGCACCTGGGCCTCCGTCAGCCCCGGCCGCACTCCCACCACCCGCGCACCCACCACGTGCCCGGCCAGGATCGCCGCGAACGCCTCCGCGTTCACCCCGAGCAGCAGCGCGAGGCCGTCGCCGGGCCCGATCCCGTTGGCACGCAACCCGGTCGCGATCCGTGCGATCAGGTCGAGCATCTCGGTGCCGGTCACCACGCGGGTGCCATGCTCGAACACCGGCCGGTCCGCGGCGGCGCCGAGCACGTCGAGCACGGCGCGCGGGAACGGCTCCTCACGCGCCGGCAAGGCATTCCTTCACGAACACCACCAGCGGCTGCTGGTGCACCTCCGGCATGTCCCAGTGGTTCTCCAGGTTCTCGGCCAGGTGGTGGGTCGCGGCGAGCACGCCGTGGCGGTAGTAGCGGACCACCGGGTGCAGGTAGCTCGCGTCGGCCGCGTTGGCCGGGTCGTTCTCGGCGACGCGCGGAACGGTGATGTCGAACGGGTCCACGGTGTCGTGGTCGGGCCCGTACTCCAGCGTCGCGACGAACCGGTGCTCGGCCGGGCCCAGACCGCCGTCCGCCACGAACGCGACCGGCACCTCCTCGGTGTACCGCGCGGACGCCCCGTCCGCTGTCACGACGTCGCCCATGACCGCGAACTGCTGCCACAGACAGGAAGACCTGTTCACCCTGGCGATGACCGCGTCGCTGATCGCCTCCGGCGAGGGCTCCAGGTCCGTGCCCTGCCAGGGGGTGCCGTGGTTGCGGGCGCTCAGGACGCGGTGCAGCGCGCGGGCGCCGTAGCGGAAGCCGTGGATGAACCCGCTGGTCGACTTCTTGAAGTCACGCGACTGCGTGATCGTGCCCGCGAAGTACAGGCCGGGCACGGTCGTCGACTCGAACGCCGACGTCAGCTGCGGGAACCGGTCCTTGATGATCAGCGCCGGGCGGCAGACCTCCGCGAAGATCGAGGCGTCGAACCGGAACCCGGTGCACGCGATGATCCGGTCGTACTCCAGTTCCCGCACCCTCTCGACCGTGCGCGCGTACCGGAACTGGATCCGGAACCCGCCTTCGGGCTTCGGCTCGATGCGTTCGATGGAGCCGTCGATGACCGCGTTCTCACTCTTGAGCTGGTAGGTGTCGAGGAAGTTGTTGTTCACCGCGCGCAGGTGCCCGACGTAGTGCGTCTGCCACGCGAGCTTCACCGAGTGCGGCCCGGCGACGTGGATGACTGCAGCGGTCTCGACCAGCGCGTCGGCGGTCTCGAAGCCCGAGTTGCCCTTGCCGATCACGAGCACCCGCTGGTCGGTGAACGACTCGGGGTCGGTGTCGAAGGTGTCGTAGCGCTCGGCGTGCTCGATGCCGGGGATCGGTGGCACGTGCAGCCGGGAGACCCCGGTGGCCATCACGAGGTTCCTGGCGTGCCAGGTCTGTCCACTGTGGTCTGCGACGGTGAAACCGTTGTCGTCGCGGGAGATCCGCGTGACATCGATGTCGTAGTGCACGTTGAGCCCGGCGGCGCAGTCCTGGAGGTAGCGGACGAGGTCGTCGGCGTCCGGGAAGTACCGGGGCGTGTAGCGGGTGAACAGCAGCTCGGGGTCGTCGAGCAGCAGCGAGTTCCAGTCCATCCGCATCCGCTGCTCCGGGTCGGTGAACCCGGTGTGGACCTTGTTGATGGAGATGAGCTTGCGATGCCTCGGGAAACGGGTGAAGAACGTGCCGGCCCCGCTTCCGCGTTCGAGGACCGCGTAGTCGCGACCGTCCCGCTCGAGCAGAGCGGCGAGCTGCAAACCGGCCGGTCCCGCGCCGATGATCAGGTAGTCGTGAGCCATGGACGGGGAAGCTACCCACGCGATCTCAGAACTTTCTGAGATCGGCTGCCTACCGTCCGTGCGGTGACCACGACCGCTTCAGACACGTCCGTGGACCTGGGTTCGCCCCTGACTCCTGCGCACCTGCTGCGCGCCACCGCACCACTGGACGTGCTCGTCGGAACCGACGTCCGCGACCGGGTGGACCGCGGCCGCGCCTACCTGCGCACGGTGCTGGCCGACGACGAGCGCCCGGTGTACGGCGCCAAGACCGGATTCGGCGCCCTGGTGGGCTTCGCGGGCCGTTCCTCGGAAGCCGACCAGTGCGACAACACCCTCGCACACCTGGGTGCGGGCCAAGGCCCCGACCTGCCCCAGGACATCGCCCGAGCCGCGCTGCTCGTGCGGACCTGGTCGCTGGCGCAGGGCCTGTCAGGCGTGTCCGCGCACGTCGTCTCGGGTCTGTCCGCGATGTTCGCGACGACGTTCGTCCCGGCGGTCCCGCGCTACGGATCCGTTGGCGCCAGCGGAGACCTCATCCCGCTCGCCTACGCGGCCCAGGCCCTGCGCGGCCGCGGCCACGCCTACCTGGACGGCGTCCGCCTGCCCGCCGCCGAAGCGTTGGCCTCGGCCGGACTGTCGGCCTTGCAACTGGACGGCCGCGACGCGCTGGCCCTGGTCAACGGCACCTCCGTCACCACCGCCGCCCTGGCGCTGGCCCAGTCGTCGGTCCGCTCCTCCCACCGCGCGCTGGCCGACCTGACCTGCCTGCTGGTGGACGTCCTCGGCGCCGACCCCGGCTTCACCGACCCGCGCCTGATCTCCGCCTTCGGCCACACCGGCGCCGTGACGGTGGCGTCGTGGATGCGCTCCATGCTGGACGGCACCACACCCACGGGCCTGCGTGCGTTGCAGGAGCCGTACAGCATCCGCTGCTCACCCCAACTCCTCGGCGCGGCCGAGGACGCCCTGCGCTACGTGGACGGCATCGTGGCGGCGGACCTCGGCGGCGTCAGCGACAACCCGCTGTTCTTCCCCGGCGACGACCTGGTCGCCCACGGCGGTAACTTCTTCGGCCAGCCGGCCGCCTTCGCCGCCGACGTCCTGGCCATGGTCACCGCCTCACTGGGCAACCTGGCCGAACGCCAGCTCGACCTCCTCGTCGACCCGGCCCGCAACACCGGCCTGCCCCCGATGCTCGCCGCCGGACCCGGTCAGCAGCACGGACTGCAAGGCGTCCAACTGGCGACGACGGCGTTCATCGCCGAGATCCGGCGCGGAGTCCTGCCCGCCAGCACGCAGAGCCTGCCGACCAACCTGCACAACCAGGACGTGGTCCCGTTCGGCACCCAGGCCGCCCTGCGCGCCTACGACCTCGCGGAGTTGCTGCGACTGCTGTGCGGCTCGCTCGCGCTGGGACTGCGCCAAGCCGTGCACGTGGGAGGCCGCCGACCGACCGCGCGCCGATGCGCCGCCCTGCTGGACGCCCTGGCGGTGGCCATCGAGCCGGTGGATCCGGACCGTCCGCTGGACGAGGACGTCCGGGTGGCGGCCGAGGTGGTGATCACGGGGGAGTGGTGAGGGGGCGCGAGCGGTGGTGAGGGCCGGCCGGATGGTGGCTCCCGCCTGCTGTCGGCTGGCAGGGCCACCGCCACGCCACCGCCGCCGCACCACAGCCGCGCCACCGCCACCAGCCACCGCCACCAGCCACCGCCGCGCCACCGCCACCAGCCATCGCCATGCCACCGCCACCAGCCATCGCCATGCCACCGCCACCAGCACGCCACCAGCCACCGGTACGCCACCAGCCATCGCCGCGCGGCCCTTCCCCCAGACGCTCTCTCACGGGCGGGCGGTGGCGATCCGTTCCCGCACCGCCACCGTCTCCCGCCCCACCGCCGGAATCCGCAGCGTGAATCGAGCCCCCAGCCCCGGCCGCCCGACAGCCTCCACCGTTCCGCCGTGCCCGGTCACGATCTCCCGCACCAACGACAGCCCCAGCCCGAACCGCCCCTCACCGGCCCCCCGGTGGAACCGGTCGAACAACCGCGACGCCTCACCAGGCTCGAACCCCTCGCCGTCGTCCTCCACCACCAGCTCCACCTGCCCGGCGACCACCCCCACACGGACCGAGATCCGCCCACCCTCAGGCGTGTGCCGAACGGCGTTGGCCAGCAACTCGTCCACGGCGCGCCGCAGCCCGGTCTCGATCCCGCTCACGACCACCGGATGCCCGGGATGGTCCAGCGACAGGGTGATCCGCCGTTCGGCGGCCCGTTCGGTCTCGCCCACCACCGCGGCCTCCGCGACGTCGGCCAGGTCTACGGGCCTGCCGTCGAGCCGCTGGTGGAGCTGCGCGGACGCGAGCAGGTCGTCCACCACGTCGGCGAGGCCGCGGATCGACCGGGCCAGCGCGTCGAGGTTGGTGCGCTGGTCGTCGGGCAGGTCCGCGGCGGCCGCGAGGAGTTGGGCGCGCAGGTAGGCGCGGGCGATCGGGGTGCGCAGTTCGTGGCTCGCGTCGGTGACGAACCGGCGTTGCCTCGCCAGCGCCTCCGCCCACGGGCCCACGGTGCGGTGGCTGACGCCCAGGCCGATCAGTGCCGCGACCAGCAGGCCGGCCATCAGCGCGATCGCCAGTGCCTGCACGAGATGCAAGCGGTCGGAGAGCTGGTAGCGCAGGTCGAACACCGACTGCACCGTCGTGCCGTTCGCGCCGGGGGCCGTGAGCACCATGTACTCGGTGTCGTTGGCGGTCACGTCACGGGACACGGCCGCGCCGGACGCGTGCACGGCATCGATGTCCGAGCGCAGCGGGAACCCGTTCGGTACCTCCAGCGGGCCGAGATGCAGCACGCCGTCCTCCAGCACGAACACCCACGCGCACCGGGGCGCGATGCCCGGGACGCCGTACTGGGCGTTGTAGCGGAGTTCGCGCGACACCTGGGTTTCCTGCGCGTGCGCCATGACGACGTACGCGATCGCGCCCACGAACGTGATCATCAGCGTGATCGCCAGGCCCACCAGCACGCTGACCCGCAGCCTTGCCCGCCGGACCTCCGCGCGTTCTGTCTCGGCCCACGACCTCACAGAGCCCCCAACCGGTAGCCGATGCCCTGAACCGTCTGCACAACCGAACGTCCTACCTTCGAACGCAGGTAGTGCACGTAGGTGTCCACAATGGACTGGGAGGGGGCGTCGCAGAACACCGTGCGCCGCAACGCCGACCGCGTGTGCACGGTCTCGGGGTGCGTGGCGAGCACCCGCAGCAGCGCGAACTCCCTGGTGGTGAGCGGAACCTTCTCGCCGTCGGGCAGCACGACCTGGTGTTGTTCGAGCTCCAGTCGACCGGCGCCGATGCGCAGCACCGCGGCCAGTTCCGCGGCCCGGCGGCACAACGCGCGCAGCCGCGCGGTCAGCTCGCGCAGGTCGAACGGCTTCGCCAGGTAGTCGTCCGCCCCCGCGTCGAGGCCGTCGATCCGGTCGTGCACCGAGCCCATCGCGGTGAGCATCAGCGCCTGCGTCCGCACGGACCGGGAACGCAACCGGGACAACAGATCCAGGCCGTCGATCACCGGCAGGGCGCGGTCGATCACCACCACGTCGTAGGGGCGGGTGAGCGCGAGATGCAGCCCGCGCTGCCCGTCGAAAGCGACGTCGACGTCATATCCCTCGCCGCGCAGCACCGCGGCGAGCAACTCCACCAGCTCTCGGTCGTCGTCGATGAGCAGGAGCCGGAAGGGATGGATCGGCCGGAACTTCGAAGAGGCCCGCACGGCAACCACGATCGCACGCGCTCACAGCGTCGAACCAGGTCATCGTGGTGCTGCAACAGCGAACGGACATGTTCACGGATGTGATCACAAGGCCTGGTGCAGCGGAATTTCTACCGCCACACGACTTCAGTGCGCCCAGGACGCCCGCAGGTCAAAGTTAAACATGTGAACCGCGGGCCTCACCTGACCTGCGGTCACACCACGACTGTGAACGGCTACCAGGCGGGCGCCACCGCGGAGGTCGTGCGCAGACCGCCGGCCCAGCCCGCGGTCGCGACGGCGCGCAGCCCGTCGTCCCCTTCGGCGAGCTTGCCGTGCGGGCCCAGGACGTCCGCGCCGCCGTCGTGCCACCGCACCGGCAGTTTGCCGTGGCGTTCCAGCAAACCGGCGAACCTGGTGGTCAGCTTGGCGGTACCGATGTGCACCCAACGGCTCGGGAAGAGCTCCAGCAACTCGATCGTCGCCGGGCTCAGTTCCGGCACGACGATGATGCCGTGATCACGGCCGTACTCGACGAGGTCGCGCAACGCGTCCGGATCACCGTCAGGGAAGACGTGCAGGACGTTGAGCTTGTAGGCGGCCATCCGGTCGATGGCCTTGCGCATCTCGGCCGGCGGCAGCAGCGCGCTCGACACACCGCGCCACGCGAACTTGGGGGAGTCGCGCAGATCGGCCGCGCGGACCGTCGCGTCCCGGGTCATCAGCTGCCGGAACGACTGCACGCCGTGCCGCAGCCCGGCCTGGGTGCCCGCGCGCAGCATCACCGCGTCGTTGCTGACGAGCAGCGCGTACCCCTCGGGGCCGAGCCCGCGCATCGCCGGGTCGTGCGACACCATCAGCATGCCGTCGGGCGACTCCGCCAGCAGGTAGCCGGTCTCCCGGAAGATGTGCTCGCGCAGCATCGCGGCCGCGGTGCGCGCCTGCCCGGTCACCCGGACGGTCACGTCTTCGGTCAGTACGAACGAGCCCGTGCGACGGGGCGCGCTCGTGGGCATGGGAACAATCACCGGTTTCCTCTCCAGCGAACTAACGCTGGGTGTATCAGCTGAGTTCCGGCAATCGGACGCGGAACGTGGTTCCGGCCCCTGTCGTGCTGGTCACACCGACCATACCGCCGTGCGCCTCGACGAGCTTGCGGACGATCGCGAGGCCCAGTCCGCTGCCGCCCGTGGTGCGGCTGCGCGACTTGTCCGCGCGCCAGAACCGGTCGAACACGTGCGGGAGGTCGTCCGCGGAGATGCCCGAACCGGTGTCGGTCACCGTGAACACGACCCCGCCGTCCTGTGCCGTCGCCTCGACCGTCACCGAACCGCCGGCGGGCACGTAGCGCAGCGCGTTCGCGACGAGGTTGTCGAGGATCTGCCGCAACCGCAGGGCATCGGCCCGCACGGTGAGCGAGGCGTCCGCGGCCACGGCCAGCGTGACGCCGGCCTGCGTGGCACGGACCTCGTGCGCCGCTTGGACCTGCTCCAACGCGCTCGCGACGTTCACCCGTTCGAGCGTCAGGCGCAGGGAGCCGGCGTCCGCCACGGCGAGGTCCTGCAGGTCGTCCACGACGTGCTGCAACACCAGCGCCTCCTTGAGCAGCAACGTGATCAGCGCCGGATCGAGGTCGCTCACCCCGTCCTCGGCCGCCTCCAGCCAGCCCCGGATGTTGCTCAACGGCGTCCGCAGCTCATGGGCGACGTCGCTGACCATGGCCTTGCGCGCCTGCTCGACCTGCGCCCTGGTCGCGGCCATCGTGTTGAACGCCCTGGTCAGCCCCGCGATCTCGTCCTGCCCGCGCACCGGCACCGGCGGGATCTCGCTTCCGCCGGACATGTGCTGAGCGGCCGCCGTCAACGCCCGCAGCGGCCTCGTGATCCGCGCCCCAGCGAACGCCGCCACCCCGATCGCCGCCAGCAACACCACCGCTGCGGCCCCCACGACCTGCCAGCCGTTGCCCGACAACGAGATCGCGGCCGTCGGCGTGCCCGTGGGGTTCGTCAGGTACAGCAGGACCGGCGGCGCCACGTACGGCGTGAGCTGCTCTTTCCGCGACGCGGCCACGCAGGCGGCGACGGCGGGCTCGTCCGGCGGCGGCACGCCCGTCGACTGCTTGAGCGCCGGCGTGAAGTCGGGATCGAGGTCCACCGGCGGCAGCGACCGGCGCGCCAGACAGGTGGCGACCAGGTCCTCCAGGTCCAGCAACGCGTAGAAGTCGGCCGCGGTGTCGAACGGAAGATCCCGCTCCCGGCAGTCCAGCCGCGCCTGCTCCTTCTTGACCAGCCGCAGGCAGAACAGCGACCCCGTGCGGTCCTCGCGGTCGCGGAAGTCGATCGGCGTGCGGAACGGCCCGAGCACGCGCTTGTCGATCCGGTCCGCGGGCGCGCCCGGCACCAGCACCGGGTCGACCGCCAGCGGATCCACCACGGCCGCGGCCTTGGCCGGCAGCTCGCCGCCGTCCCCGCCGCGATCCGCGACCGTGCGGCCGTCCTTGGTGACCAGCACGAGACGACGGCCGGGGTGCTCGGTCATCAGCGTCTCGACGTAGCCGTCCACTTCGGACCAGTCACGGTGCTCGGCCGCGTAGGTGAGCAACGTCGTGTAGATCCTGTTGTCCGACGCCAGCTCACGGCCCTGCTCACGGGCGATCGACGCCTTGGTCAGCTGCGTCGCCAGCCACGCCGTCGCGGCGATCGAGCAGACAGCGATCAGCACCACGACCACGAGCAGCCGCGTGAAGACGCTACGGCGCATCAGCGCGTCCGGCCGTGAGCTTGTAACCGATGCCGTAGACGGTGACGAGGTGAGCGGGCACGCGCGGGTCGGTCTCGATCTTGCGGCGCAGGTTCTTCACGTGCGTGTCGATCGTGCGCGTGGTCAGGAAGCTGTCGATGCCGTGCATCCGCTCCAGCAGCTGCTCGCGGCTGAACACCCGGTCCACTTCGGACGCCAGCACCTCCAGCAACCCGAACTCGCCCGGCGTGCACTCGACCAGCTCGCCGCGCACCCGCACCTCGTGCCGCAGCTGGTCGACCACGATCGGCCCGACCTCCAGCACCGGCTTCGGCTTCTCCGCGGGCACCCGCCGCAGCAGCGTCCGCACCCGCGCCACCAGCTCACGCGGGCTGAACGGCTTGGTCATGTAGTCGTCCGCGCCGATCCCGAGCCCGTGCAGCAGATCGTCCTCAGTGGACCGCGCCGTCAGCATCAGCACCAGCACGTCCGAACCGGCCCGCAACGCCCGGCACACGTCCAGCCCACCCAGTCCCGGCAGCATCAGGTCGAGCACCACCAGCGCGGGCTGCCGATCGCGGACCACGTCGAGCGCGTCCCGTCCGTCGTGGACCACGAGCACACGATGATGGTCCTGCTCCAGGTACCGGCGCACCAGCTCGGCCTGGTTCTCGTCGTCCTCCGCGACCAGGATGAGAGCGCTCACCGGCCGATCATATGGACGCCCTCACCGCGATCACCGGTTCGACACAGGATCCTCACAAGTGCCTCCGAAGATCCACACCATGCGCAGGACAGTCATCGCGGCCACCGTGCTCGTCGTGGTCGTCATCGCCGCGGTGCTGGTGGTGCGCGCCCGGCCACCCGAGCCCGCCGCGGCCCCGCCACCAGCGGTGAAGACCACGACCGTGCGAAAGGGAGACCTCACGAACACCCGCACGCTCCAGGCCCAGCTCGGCTTCGGCGCCGCCCGCCCCGTCAAGGGCACCGCCGGCACCGTCACGAAGCTCCCGGCGACCGGCCAGACCACCGAACTGGGCAAGGAGCTCTACCGCGTCGACGACCAGCCCGTCGTCGTGTTCTTCGGCGCCACCCCGTTGTTCCGCGCCCTGGACGCCCCCGGTCTCAAAGGCTCGGACGTCGCGGTGGTGATGGACAACCTCGCCGCCCTGGGCTACTCGGTCGGCACCCGCCCCAAGGACGCCACGAAGGCCGAGCTCACCCCGCGCGTGGTCGACGCCCTGAAGAAGTGGCAGAAGGCGCTCGGCGTCGAGCAGACCGGCGTCCTGGCGCCCGGCCGGGTGCTCGTCCTGGACCGCCCGATGCGCGTCGGCACCGTGAAGGCCCAGCTCGGCGAGCCCGCCACCGAGGAACTCTTCGAGGTTACGCCCACCACCCGCCTCGTCTCGCTGCAGGTACCGGTCTCCGAGGCGGGCGTGCTGAAGACGGACCTGCCGGTCGTGATCGTGCGCCCGGACAACCGCTCCGTCCCCGCCAAGGTCACCTCGGTGACGCAGGTGGCCACCACCTCCGAGAACGGCGGCGGTGGCCCGAAGGCCGACGTCGTCGTCACCCCGGACAACCCGGCGGACGTCGAGGACCTGGACACCGCCCCCGTCCGCCTCACGATCACGACCGAAAGCCGCGCCGGCGTGCTGACCGTTCCGCTGGCGGCCCTCGTGGCGCTCAAGGAGGGCGGCTACGCCGTCCAGCTGCCCTCCGGCGGGTTGAAGGCCGTCCAAACGGGCCTGTACTCGCAGGACAAGGTCGAGATCTCCGGCGACGGCGTCACCGACGGCCTGGAAGTGGTGACCGCCCAATGACCCCCGTGCTCGCCCTGCGCTCGGTGACCAAGCGCTACCCAGGCGGCGTCACGGCACTCGACGACGTGTCGTTGCAGGTCGACGCGGGCGAGCTGCTCGCGATCGTGGGCCCGTCCGGCTCCGGCAAGTCCACGCTGCTGCACCTCGTCGGCACCCTGGACCTGCCCTCGTCCGGCACCGTCGAGATCGACGGCCAGGACGTCTCCCGCCTGCCGGACCGCCGCCTGTCCGCACTGCGCGGCAGCCGGCTGGGGTTCGTGTTCCAGCAGTTCCACCTGTCCGACGGCCTGACCGCCACCGAGAACGTCGCCACCGGACTCCTCTACGCCGGAGTCCGGCGCAAGGACCGCCGCCCGCTCGCCGTGGAGGCGCTCAACCGCGTCGGCCTCGGGCACCGCGCCGACCACCGCCCGTCGGAACTCTCCGGCGGCGAACGCCAGCGCGTCGCCATCGCCCGCGCCGTGGTGAACAACCCGGCCCTGGTGCTGGCCGACGAGCCGACCGGCGCGCTCGACACCGCCAACGGGCTCGCGGTGCTGGAACTGCTGCGCGAGCTGAACCGGCAGGGCACGACCATCGCGCTGATCACGCACGACCGGGACATCGCCGCCTCGTTGCCACGCAGGGTGGAACTGCGGGACGGGCGGATCATCGCGGACACCGCAGACCAGACCGCCGCCACCGTCACCTTCCCGCGCCCCGACACCGGGAGTGCCCGATGAGCCGCGTGGGCCGTCTGCTCACCGCGCCGTCCGTGCTCGGGGAGCGTGCGCGATGACCCGTCTCTCGCCCGTCGACCTCCTGTCCCTCGGCTCGCTCGGCATGCGCACCCGCCGCCTCCGAGCCGCCCTCTCCGCCCTGGGAATCGCCCTGGGCATAGCCACCGTCGTGGTCGTCACCGGCATCCCGGCCTCCAGCCAGCAGGCCCTGCTCGACGAACTGACCGCCCTCGGCACCAACCTCCTGCGCGCCCAACCGTCCCAGCGCCAGGACGACCCGGTGCTGCTGCCGGAGTCCTCCGTCGCGATGGTCCAGCGCATCGGCCCGGTCACGGCCGCCGCGGCCGTCGCCAACACCCACACCCGAGTCCGCCGCAACGACCTGCTCGACCCCGGCCACAGCTCGGACATCACCGTCCTGGCCGCCACCCCCAATCTTCTGGAAACCGTGAACGGCCACGTCCAGAGCGGAGACTTCCTGCCACGACCGGACTTCCCGAGCGTCGTCCTGGGCAACGTCGCCGCCCACCGGCTGGGCATCCCGGCCGTGGGCGAACACCCGGCGGTGTTCGTGGGGGAGAAGTGGTTCACGGTGACGGGAGTCCTGGGCCCCATGCCGCTCGCACCCGACATCGAACGCTCGGTGCTGGTCGGCTGGGACGCCGCCCGCACGCAGCTGGGGTTCGACGGCCATCCGACGGTCGTGTACGTGAAGGCACGTGAGGAGTCCATTGAGGACGTTCGCGCGATCCTGCCCGCCACGCTCTACGGCGAGATTCCCGGCCTGGTGCAGGTGAGCCGCCCGTCCGACGCGCTGGCGGCCAAGCGCGCCACCCAGAACTCCTACAGCGCGCTGTTCCTGGGGCTCGCGGGCGTCGCGCTGCTGGTCGGCGGCGTCGGCGTGGCGAACACGATGGTGATCTCCGTGCTCGAACGCCGCAGCGAGATCGGCCTGCGCCGCGCGCTCGGCGCCACCCGCGGCCACATCCGCGCGCAGTTCCTCACCGAAGCCGTCCTGCTCTCCGGCCTCGGAGGACTGGCGGGCACCGCCTTGGGGGCGCTCGGGGTCGCGGGCTACGCGACCCTGCACCGCTGGCCGCTCGTCATCCCCCTCGAAGTCCTGGCCTCCGGTGTGCTCGCCGCGTTCGTCGTGGGCGCCGCCGCAGGCCTCTACCCCTCGATCCGCGCCGCCCGGCTCACCCCGACGCAGGCGCTCGCCGCGTGACGAAAGGAAATCCCCCGATGAAGAAGGCCACCCTGGCCCTGCTGCTGTTGCTGGCCGCGTGCGGAAAGCCCGAGGCCCAGCCCCAGGTCGCCTCGATCTCGACGCCACCGAGCAGCGCGGCCGCGACGTCGGCCGCCCAGGAACAACGGCCCCGCGAACGCCTCGACATGACCCCGGAGGACTTCGAAGCCCTCCAGGCGCCGTACGACCAGTGCCTGGCGGGGTTCGGCCTGGACAAGAAGGGACGCTCCGCCGAGGGGAGCGGCCGCCCGGAACCCACCAAGGAAGAGCTCGACAAGGCGCTCCAGGCGTGCGAGTCGAAGTCGCCGCTGCCCCCGTGGGAGAAGGACGTCACCAACCCCGAGGCCGTCGACTTCGCCAACCGCGTCGTGCAATGCCTGCGCGGCAAGGGAGTCCGCTACGTCGAGGTGCTCAACGAACCGGGCTCGACCATCGTCAGCTACGCGCTCGGCGGCCCCAACAACGACGCCGCGTCGATCTCGCTCGGCCTGGAGCACGCCAAGGAGTGCGAGATCGCCTCGTCCAAGAAGTGACACGAGGGGGCTGGAACCCAGCCCCCTCACCTCACGCGAGCATGTCCTGCACCAGCGGCACGACCTTCGTCCCGTACAGGTCGATCGTCCGCATCAGCGACTCGTGCGACAGCCCGCCGATGCCGTACTTCAGGTCGAACCGGCTCGCGTCCAGCTTCTTCATGGTGGCCGCCATCTTCGTGGCGACCGTCTCGGGCGACCCGACGAACAGCGCGCCGTGCGGCCCCACCTCGTGCGCGTACGACTCCGGCGTCGGCGTGGAGAACCCCCGCGTCTTGCCAAGACGGCTGATCACGTCGAGGTAGTGCGGCCAGAACTCCTCCCGCGCCTGCTCGTCGGTCGGCGCCACGTGGCCGGGGGAGTGGATCCCGATCGGCAACGGGTCGCGGCCGAACTTCTCCAGCGCGTGCTTGTAGAGCTCCGAGAACGGCGCGAACCGGGCGGGGTGGCCGCCGATGATCGCGAGCATCAGCGAGAACCCGTACGACGCCGCGCGCACGACGGACTGCGGGCTGCCGCCGACGCCGATCCACGTCGGGAACGGCTCGGTGAACGGCACGACGTCCTGCTCGTGCAGCGCCGCCCGCGTCTTGCCCTGCCAGGTGATCGGGCCGCCCTTGAGCAGCTCGGCGAACAGGTGCGTCTTCTCCTCGAACAGGTCCTCGTAGTCCGCGAGGTCGTAGCCGAACAGCGGGAACGAGTCCACACTGGACCCGCGGCCCAGGATGACCTCCGCGCGGCCGTCCGACAGCGCGTTCAACGTCGAGAACCGCTGGTACACGCGCACCGGGTCGTCCGAGCTGAGCACCGTCACGGCCGAACCGAGGTGGATCTTCGAGGTGCGGGCGGCGATCGCGGCCAGCACCACGTCGGCCGCCGACAACGGCATGTCCGGGGTGTGGTGCTCGCCGATGCCGAAGAAGTCGAGGCCGACCTGGTCGGCCAGCACGCCCTGCTCGACCAGGTTGCGAATGGTCTGGGCGTGCGACAGCGGGGTGCCGGACGCGTCGAGGGTGACGTCGCCGAACGTGTCGAGTCCGAACGTGGTCATGACTGCTCCTTGGTGAACTTCTCGAATTCCTGCCTGCTTGCCGCGACGCCGAACACCGGGCCGCCCGGTTCCAGCAGCCGTCCCGCGGCCAGGGACCCCACCGGCACCGGGTCGAACCCGATGCGCTCCAGGAACACCGCTGCGGACTCCAGCGCGGCCGGCGAGTCACCGGCCAGGCCGACGGCGCGACCACCGGCGGGTTCCATGTCCTGGTAGGCGACGTGGTTGAGGGTCTTGACGACCTGCGCGCCCACCAGCCGTCGCGCGACCTCCTCGCTCGTGCCCAACGGCTCCGCGGCGGGCGGCCAGTGGTTCATCGAGTCGATGACGACCTTGCCCGCGAACAGCCGCGGATCGAGCGTGGAGAACCGGTGCCACGGGATCGCCAGCACGACGAGACCGGCGTCCGCGACGGCGTCGGAGGCGGACTGCGCGACGGCACCCGGCGCGAGGAACTCGGTGATCATCTCGATCCGCGCGGGGTCACCGGACCCCGCGATGCCCACCTCGTAGCCCGCCGCCAGGGCCAGGCGCGCGATGACGGGACCGACGTGGCCCGCACCGAGAACAGCGATCTTCACAGCACACCCGACCTCGCTAGTTGACGTATCATCTAGCTTAACCGGACCAGCCCCCGGTTATTCCCTGGGGTGCGTTCGGGGGCGGCTGGGCTACTTTCGACGCGTGTGGGGTTTCGGTGACGCGTACGAGCGGTACGTGGGCCGGTGGAGCCGGCCTGTCGCGGTGGAGTTCCTGCGCCGGCTGGACGTGCCGCCCGGCCGGACGTGGCTCGACGTCGGCTGCGGCACGGGCGCGCTGACCGAGACCGTGCTGGCACACGCCCGTCCGTCCGCGATCACCGGCATCGACCCGTCGGAAGGCTTCCTCGAACTCGCCCGGCAGCGCGTTCCCGGCGCCACGTTCGAGGTCGGCAACGCCACCGACCTGGGCGGACGCACCGCCGACGTCGTGGTCAGCGGGCTCGTGCTCACGTTCGTGCCCGACGCCGCACACGCCGTGGCGGAGTTCGCCCGCGCGGGGACGTACGTCGGCTCGTACCTGTGGGACTACACGAGCGGCATGCAGATGATGCGGCTGTTCTGGGACGCCGCGAAGGACGTCGACCCCGCCGCCGCCTCGCACGACGAGGGACTGCGCTTCAGCGACGTGAGCGGCGCAGACCCGTTGCGCGCGTTGTGGACCGGGGCCGGTCTGCGCGACGTCGAGGTGACCGGCATCGTCGTGCCCACGGTGTTCCGCGACTTCGCGGACTTCTGGGAACCGTTCCTGGGCGGCACGGGCGCGGCACCCGCCTACGCCGCGACGCTGCCGCCGGAGCAGCTCGACGCCGTGCGCGACCTGCTCCGCTCCCGTCTGCCCGGGGAAGGCCCGATCGAGCTGACCGCCAAGGCCTGGGCCGTCAGAGGTTCGCGCTGAGGAACCGCTCCAGGTGCGGGTTCACGTCCGCGGCGTGCGTGAGGCTCAGGAAGTGCGCGCCACCCTCGACGAGGACCAGCGGCTCGGCCTTGGGCAGTGCCGCGACCAGGGCCTCGGCCTTCCCGACCGGGTAGGCGAGGTCGGCGGTGCCGTGCAGCACGAGCGCGGGCACGTCGATCTCCCCGGCCCGGTCCAGCACGCCTTCGCGGCCGACCAGGGCGTTCATGATCAGCCGCAGCCGTTCGGGCTCGACCTCGCTCCACTTCGGCGTCCACTCGGACGGGTCGTAGTCGCCCAGGCAGATCTTCGCGACGGCCTCGATCACCGACCCCGGTCCCTGCGCGATCCACACCTCGGCGAGCTGCTGGTAGGCGTCGGAGACCTGCTGGTCCTCGGGCTCGCCGGACGTGCCCAGCAGCGCGAGCGCCGTGACCCGCCGCGGATCCAGCAACGCCATCCGCAGCGCCACGAACCCGCCCTGACTGGTACCGGCCACGGCAGCGGCGTTCACGCCCAGTTCGTCGAGCACGGCGAGGGTGTCGCGGGCGACGTCCCAGTGGTCGAACGGCCCGGCGGCGGGCGTGTCACCGTGGCCGCGCTCGTCGATCGCGATCAGCCGGTAGCGTTCGCCCAGGGCCTCGACCTGCGGCGCCCACATCGTCGCGTCCATCAGGAAGCTGTGCAGCAGCACGACCGCGGGGCCGTCACCGCCGTGGTCCACATAGGACACCAACTGCCCGTCGGCGGTGGTCACCGTAGCCATGCCGTACACCTCGTCCCGCATAGTGGATCATCAGCACCGACTGCTCCGTTCGCTCTACCCTGCCCGAATGCGACAAGTGTTCAGGGGCGCGGTGCTGCTCCTGCTGCTGGTGATCGTCGTCCCCGCACCGGCGTACGCGCAACAAGAGCAACCACCGCTGGTCCGCGTCGGCACGGAGGGCACCTACCCGCCGTTCTCCTTCCACGATCCGCAGACCCAGGAGCTGACCGGCTACGACATCGAGGTCGTCAAGGCGATCGCCGCGAAGGCGGGCTGGCGGCTGGAGTTCGTCGAGACGCAGTGGGACGCGATCTTCCCCGCGCTCGACGCCGGCCGCATCGACCTCATCGCGAACCAGGTGTCGCGCAACCCCGAACGCGCCGCCAAATACGGTCTCTCCAGCACCTACACCTACTCGCGCGGCGTGATCGTCCGCCGCACCGGCGACGACCGGATCAAGTCGATCGCGGACCTGAGCGGCAAGACCACCGCCCAGTCCAGCACCAGCAACTGGGCCAAGGTCGCCCGCGACGCCGGCGCCCGCGTGGAGGCCGTCGAAGGCTTCGCCCAGGCTGCCGCGCTGCTCCAGCAGGGCCGGGTCGACGCGATCGTCAACGACAACATCGCCGTCCTCGACTACCTCGCCACCACCGGCTCGAAGGACGTCGAGATCGCGGGCGACGCCGGCCAGGCGGGCAGCGAACAGGTCCTGGCGCTGCGGCAGGCCGACTCGGCGTTGCTGACCCAGGCGAACTCCGCGATCGACGCCCTGAAAGGCCGACGGCACGTTGCGCGGCATCTCCCAGAAGTACTTCAAGGCCGACGTGTCCGTCGAGGACGGTGGCGCGGCGGACCTCTCGCAGGGCCGAGGCCCGCGCGGCACGTGGGACATCCTGCGCTCGACGGCGTGGCCGATGTTCGTGGGCCTGGTCAAGGTCACCATCCCGCTGACCGCGCTGTCGTTCGCCATCGGGCTCGCGCTCGCTTTGCTGGTGGCTCTGGCCCGGATCTCGCCGTACCGCGTGCTGTCCGGCCTGGCGCGGGCGTTCATCTCGGTTATCCGCGGCACCCCGCTGCTGCTCCAGCTGTTCATCGTCTTCTACGGCCTGCCGCAGATAGGCCTGAAGTTCCCGCCGTTCACCGCCGCCGTGGTGGCGTTCTCGCTGAACGTCGCCGGCTACGCGGCCGAAGTGGTCCGCTCGGCGATCCTGTCCGTGCCGCGCGGCCAGTTCGAGGCGGCGGCCACGATCGGCTTCGGCTACGCGCAGACGTTGCGCCGCATCGTGCTGCCGCAAGCCGCACGCACCGCTGTACCGCCACTGTCCAACACGCTGCTGTCGTTGCTGAAGGACACGTCACTCGGCTCGGTCGTGCTGCTGACCGAGCTGTTCCGCGAGTCCCAGCTGGCCGCGGCCGAGAGCAACGAGTTCCTCGCCCTCTACGCGTTCGCGGGGCTCTACTACTGGGTGATCTGCGTGGCGTTGTCCGCCGGGCAGAAACGACTGGAGACCAGGCTGAACAGGTACGTGATCGCATGACCGACATCCGCATCGAGGTCACCGGACTCAGGAAGTCCTTCGGCGAGCTGAACGTGCTGCGCGGCATCGACTTCACCACCCCGCGCGGCACCTCCACCGTCCTGCTGGGACCGTCCGGCTCCGGCAAGACCACCCTGCTGCGCTCACTGAACGTCCTCGACACCCCGGACAGCGGCATCGTCCGCATCGACGACGTGTCGGTCGACTTCTCGGCACTGCCCGCGGGCAAGGCAGGACGCGCCGAGGGCCAACGGCTGCGCGCGCAGAGCGGCATGGTGTTCCAGTCGCACAACCTCTTCCCGCACCGCACGGTCCTGGAGAACCTCACCGAAGGCCCAGTCGTCGCCCAGAAACGCCCGGTGGACGAGGTGATGGGGGAGGCGCGGGTCTTGCTGGACCAGGTGGGACTGGCGGACAAGGCCGACTCCTACCCGTACCAGCTCTCCGGCGGCCAGCAGCAACGTGTCGGCATCGCCCGTGCACTCGCGTTGAAGCCGCGCGTGGTGCTGTTCGACGAGCCGACTTCGGCGCTGGACCCCGAGCTGGTGGGGGAGGTGCTGGCGGTCATCAAGGACCTGGCGTCGCAGGGGTGGACGACGGTCATCGTGACGCACGAGATCCGGTTCGCCGAGAAGGTCGCGGACCAGGTGCTGTTCCTGGACGGCGGCGTGATCGTGGAGAGCGGGCCGCCCGCGCAGGTGATCGCGGAGCCGCGGGAGGAACGCACGCAACGGTTCCTGCGGCGCGTCCTCGACCACGGGTGAGTACGGCGGAGGACTGGTGTGGCCCGACTGGGGTCGAACAATGATGAGTTCCGTTGTTCTCTCGGCCGAATTCGCTGCGACGCCCACCTCTACGCAGCGTTTCCCCAGCTCAGCGCTGCGCGACGACGGTGTCCGGTCCGCACATCCGTGGGCTGGAGCGGCTGACGGAAATAGGCGCGGCGGAATCCCGAAAGGATAGGCTCGCCTAATTCCTCTCGAATTGCGGTCCTTCTGCCGTGGTGGCATCGTCCGAATCACCGAACCTTTCCCACCACGGCAGGAGCGG
Organism: Lentzea waywayandensis; assembly: GCF_900115955.1. Classification (GTDB taxonomy): domain Bacteria; phylum Actinomycetota; class Actinomycetes; order Mycobacteriales; family Pseudonocardiaceae; genus Lentzea; species Lentzea waywayandensis. Next base: position 225,900 of record NZ_FOYL01000011.1, on the reverse strand, counting down.
ACATGACCACCCTCGAGAACCCGGCGATGCCCGCCGTCCACGATTGCACCGTGAGCGACTGCTCCTACAACCACGACGGCTGCCACGCTTTCGCGATCACCGTGCGCGGGGACAACGGCGCCGCCGACTGCGGCACGTTCATCCCGCTGGGTACGAAGGGCGGCCTGGACAAGGTCATCGCGCAGGTGGGTGCCTGTTCCCGCACCGACTGCACGCACAACGCCTCGCTCGAATGCACGGCGCAGAGCGTGCGGGTGGGCCAGGGCGAAGGCTCCCACCACGCGAACTGCCTGACCTACCAGCCGCGCTAGTCCTCTTCTTTGCGGTCGACGGCGCGGCCCAGTTCCCGCAGGCCGACGTTGACCGCGATGATCGCCACCGTGCCGGCCGCCGCGACGACGTGCAGCCCGGCGCCCGCCAGTGACCCCACCGCGGCCGCGCACCACAGCGTGGCCGCGGTGTTGAGTCCCCGCACCGACAGCCCGTCGCGCAGGATCACGCCCGCGCCGAGGAAACCGATGCCGGACACCACCTGTGCGGCGACGCGCGTGGGGTCGCCCTGGCCGTCAAAGCCTTGTGCGGACAGCAGAACGAACAACGCGGCACCCACCGCCACGAGGGCGTTGGTCCGCAGGCCCGCCATGCGCGAGCGGTACTGCCGCTCGAAACCGATCAACGCGCCGAGGCCCATGCTCTCGGCAATGCGCAGCGTCATGTCGAAGACGTGCATCGTGTGACTCCCCTTGTGGTGCAGGGGTGTGCGTCACACGCCAGAACTGAAGCGTGCCCAGAAGGGTTCAGCGAGGTGGAGTGACCCGCGCTGGCTACTGTCGCCTGGCATGTGTCGCTCACCTCGCTTCCTGTGTCTGGTTCGTAAGACCGAGGAGTGACGTTACCGAACCGGACGTGAGCCCGGGGTGAGAGTGGGACGCGCGTCTCATTCCCAGTGGAAGCCGTTGTGCTCGAACGCCAGCCGATGGCCGGTCTCGCCGCGCAGCGCACCCAACGCGTCGTCGAGCATCGCGGTCACGTTGGGCCACAACGGATCGCGGTCCGCGCCGCTGTACTTGTCCCACTCCATCACACACCCGTGCCGGGGCCCGCCGCGCAGGTCTGCGAACAGCTCGTACCCCGAACCGTCCGCGGCGACGGGAAGCCAGGCGGGCAGCCAGATGTCCACGCACGGCGTGCCGGCCGGTTCGCGCAACGCGGCCGCCTCGTAGTCCTTCTCCTCGCCGAGCGTGCGGAACGCGATGCCGCTGATCGCCTGCGTCATCAACGTCCGCAGGTTCAGCGCGTGGTCGAGGCCGTGCGGCTGCCACATCGGAGGGACGAGCGGCCAGTGCGTGTACGTCTCGCCGATGCCACCGAACTGCCGCCACCACGCGACGAGCTCGGCGGGCAGCGCGTAGCCGATGGTCTCCTCCGCGTCCGCGATGTCCACAGCGGACGACGGCGGAAGTAACGCGGCATGCAGCGCCGGGGAGTTCTCGCCGATCCAGGTCTCGATGTCGGTCCAGCTCACGGCCGGAACTAAAGCATGGCGAGCGGCGCGGGCCCGGCAGGGGGAGGGAAGGCGCGGTCGAGGTCGGCGAGGTCCTCGGGGGACAGGCGGAGTTCCAGCGCCCGCGCGTTCTCCCGCACGTGCGAGGCCGAACCGGCTTTGGGGATCGCGCAGACCTGAGGCAGCCGCAGCACCCACGCCAGCGCGACCTGGGCGGGAGTGGCGTCGTGCCGTCGGGCGACTGAGGCGAGCGCGGGGGAGTCGAGCAGCCTGCCCTGTTCGACGGGGGAGTAGGCCATGATCGGGATGCCGGTGGAGGCGTGCCACGGCAGCAGGTCGTGCTCGGGGCCGCGGCGGGTGAGGTTGTAGAGGATCTGGTTGGTCTGGCAGAAGCCCGGCAACGCCGTCAGCTCGCGCATGTCGTCCAGGTCGAGGTTGCTGACGCCCCAGTACCGGATCTTGCCCGCGTCCATCAGCGCCGAGAACCCGTCCAGGGTCTGGGCGAACGGCACGCTGCCGCGCCAGTGCAGCAGGTACAGGTCGAGCCGATCGGTGCCCAGGCGGCGCAGGCTGGCTTCGCAGGCGCGCACCGTTCCCGCGGCCGAAGCGTTGGACGGCAGCACCTTCGACACGAGGAACACCTCGTCGCGCCGACCGGCCACCGCCTCGCCCACGAGCGTCTCGGACGCGCCGGAGCCGTACATCTCGGCCGTGTCGATCAGGCTCAGGCCGAGGTCGAGGCCGGTGCGGAGCGCGGCGATCTCGTCGTCGCGCCTGCCGGGATCCTCGGCCATCATCCAGGTGCCCATGCCGAGCGCGGGGACGGTCTCGCCGGAGGGGAGCAGCACGGTCATGTGCTCCAGCTTGCCGGGTACGTTGCGCTGATGCGACGTGCGGGCCTGATCCTCCTGGTGCTGCTCGTCGTCGCGCTGGCGGTCGCGGCGCAGCTCGTGGACCTGCCCGACGGCACGCGGCTTCGTGCGCTGGTGGACGGCGCGGGGAGCGCGGCTCCGGTCGTGTTCGTGGCGGTGTGCGCGCTGGGCACGGCGGTGTTCTTCCCGAAACCGGTTCTGGCGACGGCGGCGGGACTGCTGTTCGGGGTGGGGTGGGGGAGCGCGCTCGCGGTCGCGGGGTTCACGGCGGGCGCCATGATCGCGTTCACGATCGCCCGAGGGCTCGGCCGCGACACGGTCAAGGGCTGGCTGGGGGAACGGCTGGCGGTGCTCGAACGGGTCTTCGCGCGCCGGGGAGTCGAGGCGACGCTCGTGATCAGATTGTTGCCGATCCTGCCGTTCACGCTGGCGAACTACGGCGCGGGCGTCACGTCGGTCAAGGGCCGGGACTTCGCGCTCGGCACGGCGCTGGGACTGGTGCCCTCGACCGTGCTCGCCGCCGTGCTGGGGGACGCGCTGAGCGATCTCGGCTCGCCGCGCTCGATCGTCGCGTTGTCGATCTGGGCGGTGCTGGCGGCCGTGGGCGTGTGGTGGGGCCGGAACTTGATCACTGCGGCCGTACGGGCCTCCTAGGCGCCCGGAAGAGGCACGCAAAAAGCCGCCCCGGCGGGAGACCGGGACGGCTTGAAGCGTCTGCGACCTAGCTGGCCTGGATCAGGCCGTGCGGGTGCGGCGTCCACGCAGCTCTTCGAGTCGCTCGTCGAGCAACTCCTCGAGCTCGGGGATCGACCGGCGCTCCAGGAGCATGTCCCAGTGCGTGCGCGGCGGCTTGATCTTCTTCACCTCCGGCTCGACGCCGTCGATGATCTTCGACTCGGTGCCGTGGAGACGGCATTCCCAGGTCGGCGGCAACTCGGCGTCGTCGGAGAACGGGACCTCGAAGTCGTGTCCCTTCGGGCAGGCGTACCGCGCTGCCCGGCGCGGAGCGAGATCGTGGTTGCGGTCGGTCTCGTAGCTGACTGCTCCGAGCCGGCTTCCACGCAAAACGCGGTCGGCCATGGCGGTGTCCTTTCGCTCGGCTCAGGGCCGGGGCCCAGGCTTCTTGCTCACCGTGTGCAACGCCCGGATTGCTCCGTTTGTTTCCGGCTCGCTCTCATGGTCGCCCACAGTGACGTCGTTCACTCGTCAACGAAGGCTTCCTACTAATGGATGCGATCGCCACAGGATCGTGACGCGTTATCAAGCTCCTGCGCTCATGCATCACTCTAATGGCCCAGTAGGGCCTGTGGGTAGTCGCCTAGGCCAACCGAAGTTGACCACTTTGTGCGACGTCAGGGCCCAGGTCGCCCAACCTAAAGTGACGCCGACAGAGCACTTGGTAACGGATAGTAGTTTCCGTGGTATCGGTTACACCGTTGCTCTCTGTACCCGATCGGTGCTGTTCCGTGTCCGAAGCCGTGTCCGCGACCAGAACCGTGTCCCCGGCGCGAATCACCCGGCCGGCCCGCACCCGTGCGTTGAACCGCCCAGGCACCCCGCACCAGCACAGAACCTCGACCTGGATCGCCTTGAGTTCGTCGGCCAGTTCGAACAGCCGCTGCGAACCGGGGAACATCTCGCCGCGGAAGTCCGTGGCGAGCCCGAAGCAGTACACGTCGACCTGGACGTCGTCCGCGAGCTCCGCCAGCTGCCCGACCTGAGCGGGGGAGAGGAACTGCGCCTCGTCCACGATCAGGTAGTCCACGCGCCGGCCCTCGGCCCACTCCGCCCGCACCAGTGCGCGGAGGTCGTCGTCGCGGATCTCCGCGGCCTCGCGCGTGATGCCGATGCGACTGGAGATCTGCGGCCTGCCCGACCGGTCGTGCCGCACCAGCAGCAGGCCGCGCCTGCCCTGACGAGAGTTGTTGTGGTCGATCTGGAGCGCGAGCGTCGACTTGCCGCAGTCCATGGGACCGAAGAAGAACTTGAGGTGCCCGACCACCGGCGTCGAGCGCCGGGAACCAGCGACAGGGACAGCGGAGAGGGCGTCTGTCGGATCGGGAAGGGCGTCCACGGCGGGTCACCCTAGTGCCTGGATCCCGATCATGAGGAATCCCCACGGTCCTCCCCTCTTCCGCGTCGGGTCATTCGAGTGCGACCAGCCATTTCGCGACGGCATAGCCGCTTTGCGGGCGTTCCAAACCTCATCTCGACTCGGACCACTCGATAGCTTCAGTGTTGACCAAAGTGAGGCCCGGGGTGGAGGGCGTGCCGTGGCGAACGAGCAAGAGCGCATCGGCAGGGGAGGGCAAGCGAGGTTCCGCTGGGGGAGGGGGACGGGAGCCGACGGCGGGGCTTGGCGACGTCGGGTGAGGAGGGGAGCGGGTGTCCGGGCTTCGGTCACGGCGCTGTACTGCGCCCGTGTTCGTGGCCGGGAACTGCGCGCCGGTGCCCGCGGCCGGCGAACCTCCCAACCCGCCGAAGGCTCGACGCCACGCTTTGGCATGCTCTATTGCTTCAGTGTTGCCTGAAGTCAGCTTTCACTGGTTCTTCCGCTTCCCGATATAGCTTGCGCCGCGATATATTCAGCGACATGAGTGGTCGGGTCATGTCCGAGCAGACGTTCCTCGTCCTCACCGCGCTGGCGGAGGAGGCACTGCACGGTTACGCGATCGTGCAGGCGGTGGAGCAGCTGTCCGAAGGGCGGATGACGTTGCGGGTCGGCACGCTGTACGGGGTGCTGGACCGGTTGGTGGCGGACGGGCTCGCCGAGCGCGACCGTGAAGAGGTGCACCAGGGCCGGCTGCGGCGCTACTACAGGCTCACCGACTCCGGTGTGCGGGCGTTGCAGGCGGAGGTCGCGAGGCTGAGCGCGAACGTGCGGGCGGCGAGCGCGGTGCTGAGGGGGAGGGGCGTCCAGACGTGGGCGAGCCGGGCGTGAGCAATCTGGAGCGGCGGTACCGGGTGCTGCTGAAGGTGTTGCCCCGGTGGTACCGGCAGGACCGCGAGGAGGAGATGGTCGGGATCTTCCTGGCCGAGCGGGACGACGATCTCGACCTGGAGCACAGCTGGCCGGGGTGGGGGGAGACGGGCGCGATCCTCGGGCTGTCGGTGCGCACGCATCTCGCGGCGGGCGCGGTACTCACGGGCGTGCCGGCGAAGGTCGTGTGGCGCGGTGAGGTCGTGCGGGCGCTGGGGATGCTCGGGTTGTTGCTCGGGCTGTTCTACGCCACGGCGGCGATCGTGAGCGTCGTCGTCGGGTTCGGTCGTCCGTACCAGGCGCCCGAGCCGTGGTGGCGGGTGCTGGAGCTGGGGCCGGTCGTGGCGTTCGCCGCGTTGCTGAACGGGCGGCGGACGCTCGCGAAGGTGGCGGCGGCCGCGCCGGTGCTGGTCTCGATGATCACGCTGGGGCAGCCGGGGAGCGTGCTGACGTGGAGTGTGTTCCAGTTGCCGTCGCTGGTGACGTTCGTGTGCCTGTGTCTGGGTTTTCATCGGGAGGCGCCTACGCCGCCCGCGCGCAGGTTGCTCTGGTGGGGTGGGGGAGCGGCGCTGCTCGGGGTGGTGGGCGGGTTCGCCACGGGGGTGGGGTTGCTGTCCGTCGGGTTGATCACCGTGATCGTGCGGGTGGTCGCGTTCGTGCGCGGTGACTTCGTGCTGGGGCGGGCGTTGTCGTTGTTCGCGGTGCTGCAGCTGGTGCCGTTGCTGTTCCTGGTCGTCGCCGGGGGAGGGGTCCTGGTGCCCGCGGGTGGGCTGGCGCTGTTGCTCGTCCTGGCCGCGGTGGCGCCGGTGCGGCAGCGGGTCCGGGCGTGAAAAAGGGCGGCGCTGCTGGGAAAGCGGCGCCGCCCTGAACCGAAGTGGATGTCAGACGAGTGCGGGTTCGTTGTTGCCCACGGCCTTGATGGCGCGGCGGACGGGCACGAAGATCAGCAGGACGAAGCCGGCGACGAAGAAGATGATCAGGGCCAGGATGGCGGGCCGGAGGCTGCCGGTGGCCTGGCCGACGCCGGCGAAGACCAGCGGGCCCAGCCAGCTGGTGGAGCGCTCGCCGACCTCGTAGAGCGAGAAGTACTGGGCCTCGCGGCCGGGCGGCACCATCTGGCTGAACAGGCTGCGGGACAGGGCGTTCGTGCCGCCGAGCACGATGCCGATGCCCGCGGCGACGAGGTAGAACGACGTCTCGTCGCCTGCCTTGACGAAGAACGCGGCGGTGATCACGACGATCCACACGACCAGGGAGCCGAGGATCGTCTTCTTGGCGCCGATGCGTTTGGCGACGAAGCCGTGCAGCACGCCGCCGACGAACGCGACGAACTGGACGATGAGGATCACCGTGATCAGCGTCTGCTGTTCGAACTTGAGCTCGACGCTGCCGTACTGGGCGGAGACGTTGGCGACGGTGGCGATGCCGTCGGTGTAGATCAGGTAGGTGCCGAGGAACGCCAGCGTCAGCGGGAACGCCTTGGCCTGCCTCAAGGTCGTGCCGAGTTCCTTGAAGCCGGCGGAGATCACCGAGGCGCCGTGTTCGCCGCCGTGCGGCCGCTGGTGCTCGGTGAGGGCGCGCAGCGGGATGATCGTGAAGGCGGCCCACCAGATGCCGGAGATGACGAACGCGATGCGCGCGGCGTCGCCGGAGGTGATGCCGAGGGAGTCGGCGGACAGCGTGATGCCGAGCTGGATCGCGAGGGCGACGCCGCCGCCGAGGTAGCCGAAGGCCCAGCCGCGGCTGGAGACGGCGTCGCGTTCGTCGGGGGTCGCGATCTCGGGCAGGAAGGCGTAGTAGACGACGACGCTGGCGCCGTAGCAGATGTTGGCGATGATGAAGAAGACGACGCCGAGCTTCCAGTTGGTGCCTTCGACGGTGGCGAGCGCGATGGTGGCCGCGGAGCCGGTGAAGGCGAAGAAGCCGAGCATCTTCTTCTTGTTCTGGGTGCGGTCGGCGATGGCGCCCATGACGGGCAGCACGAGGACCTGGACCACGGTTGCGATGGAGAGCAGGTAGCCCCACAGCGAGCCGGAGGGGAACTGCAGGCCGAGGATCGTGACGTCGCAGTGGTCGAAGGCGTTGTCGCCGGCGCACGGGTTGGCCCCGTTGAGCGCGCTGTCGGCCTTGGCCGCGTTGGTCGCGATGCTCGTGAGGTACAGCGAGAGGAAGACGGTGATCACCGACGTGGGGAACACGGAGTTCGCCACGTCGTACCAGACCCAGCCGCGTTGTTCCTTCTTGCGGCGCCCGGCGTTGTTGGCGTCGGCGGCGTCGTCGCCCTTGACCTTCATGTCGGCGGACTGTACTTGTCCGCCGACACGCCCGATGATCGACTGTCCAAGCTGTTACCAGCTGTTGCGGGACTGGAGAACTTCGCGCAGGACGTCCGGCCTGTCGGTGACGAGTCCGTCGACGCCGAGGTCGAGCAGGGCGCGCATGTCGGCTTCGTCGTCGATGGTCCAGACGTGTACTTCGAGTGCCCTGCGGTGGGCGGCCTGGACGAAGCGGCGGTCGACGATGTGGAGGCGTCCCTGGCTGACGGGGACCTGGGCGACCTGGCCGCGGACGGCGAGTCCGGCCAGTGGGATGCGTCCGGCGGCCCAGAGGGCGCCGGCGGAGCGGGGTCCCATGGAGGTGAGCAGTTCGGGTCCGGCGATCCTGCGCAGGCGGGCGAGGCGGTTGTCGGAGAAGCTCGCGAGGCAGACGCGGTGCAGTGACTTGGCTTTGCGCAGCAGGGCGATGATCGGTTCGACGGCGTTCTCGGACTTGACGTCGATGTTGAAGAACGTGTCGGGGAGTTCTTCGAGGACGTCGGCGAGGCGGGCGATGGGTTCGCGGCCGCCGACGCGGGCTCGTCGTACTTCGGTCCAGGGCAGGTCGGTGACGACGCCCTGGGCGTCGGTGGTGCGGTCGAGGGTGTGGTCGTGGTGGACGACGACGACACCGTCGGACGTGGCGTGGACGTCGGTCTCGATGTAGCGGTAGCCCTCCTGCACGGCCCGGCGGAAGGAGCTCAGCGAGTTCTCCATGCCGGTGAGGTCGTCGACGTGCCAGCCGCGGTGGGCGAAGGCTCGGGGGCGGTGGCCTGCGAGGTAGGGATGTGTCACGTGTCGAGAGTGTGCCTTCCCGCGGTGGCTCCGGGGTGGACGGTGGGTGGCGACACACTTTCTTCTTCAACTCTATTGCTTCAGTGTGGTCTGAAACGAGGTTTCTCGGCGGCCAAAGCGACAGAAGTTGATCAAACCCCTCCAAAAACAAGCACCAACGGACCGGCGGGTAGTGTCCGGTTCCCTACGAAGGTCTGGCTTTCTGGCGCGTCGCTGGAGACCGCACACCGCTATTCGCTACCGTCGCGCGCCATGGAGCGCTCCATGGAGGCGGATGAGCCCAGGCACTGTGCGTGGTGCGGGAGGCGGTTGCCGGGGAGTGGGAGGATCGGCCGGCCGCGGAGGTACTGCGCGCAGCCGTGTCGTCAGCGTGCGTACGAGCGCAGGGCGGCGTTGCAGCGGGGTGGTCTGCCGGAGGACGCGGTGGTGCTGAGCACCGCCGAGCTGGCGGATCTGCAGGACAGGTTGTTCCAGCTGCGGTGCGCCGCGGAGGATGTGGTGACGGCCGCGCAGGACGGGGCCGAGAACGAGGAGCTGAGGAAGCTGGCCGCGGAGCTGGTGGAGTCGGCGAAGGGTTTGGAGCGGCTGCGATAGCCGTTCGCACAACAGCGAACTGACCGGCGTAGCGGGTTGCTTACGTCCGGTGATCGGACGATCATGACGCGCGTGACCTCCTACTGCCGCACGGTGCTGGACCGAGCGGGTGTCGGCTATGCCGTGACGGACTCGCGCGGGAACCTGTTGTGGTGCAACCGCGCGTTGGGTGCTGTGCTGGGGGTTCCGGTCGAGCAGGCGTACGGCAGGTCGTTGCCGGCGTTGCTTCCCGGGGTGCCCGAGGTGCCCGCCCCTGTTCGTGAGGTGCTGGTGCCGGGTCCGAAGTGGCTCGAGGTGCGGTGCTCGCGGCTGGGTGACGATCTGATGTACGAGGTCGTGGACGTGTCGGCGTGGCGTGATCGTGAGTTGACGGTGACGCAGGAGGCGGACGCGTTGCGCCGGGCTCAGGCTCTCGGTCGCATGGGGACGTGGGAGTGGTCGATCCGTGAGGATCGGGTGATCTGGTCGGACACGTTGCTGGAGATGTTCGGGTTCTCGGCGGGGACGGCGTTCGACTTCGAGCTTTATTCGCAGCTGGTGCATCCGGACGATCTGCCGATGATCGAGGAGACGCTCGACGCGGCGCTCAAGACGGGTTCGGTGTTCACGTACACGCATCGGATGTTGCGGCCGGACGGCAAGGAGCGGGTGTTCGAGTGCTTCGGTGAGGTCGTCGTCGGTGATGACGGCACTCCGCTGCGCGCTTTGGGTACGGCGCACGACGTGACGCAGTCGTCGCGGGTGCATGACGAGCTCGTGAGGATGGCCGAGCAGGATCCGCTGACGGGTCTGCCGAACCGCAGGGCGTTGACGCGTGCTCTGGAGCAGGAGCTGGCGAACAACGGTTCGGGTGCGTTGCTGGTGCTGGATTTGGACAACTTCAAGGACGTCAACGATCTGCGTGGGCACGCGGTGGGTGACCGGGTGATGCGGATGCTGGCGTCGGCGTTGCAGTCCCGTTTGGGTGACAGGTTGATCGCTCGTCTGGGTGGTGACGAGTTCGCGGTGGTGTTGCCGGGTGCGTCGCCGAAGGACGCGTCCGAGGTGGCGGACGGGTTGCGGGACGCGGTGGCGGGTTTTCCGCTGGCGGGGATCGGGACGCCGGCGCGGATCACGGTGAGCACGGGGCTGGCGGAGTTCGGTCCGGGTGACTCGTGGGAGCTGGTGCTGGCGAACGCGGATCTGGCGTTGTACGCGTCGAAGGCGGCGGGCCGGGACCGGGTGACGGTGTACGAGCCGAACCACTACGCGGACACGGTGAAGCGGGTCAGTGTGCTGGACCGGTTGCGGGCGGCGCTGGCGGGCAACGGTCTGGCGCTGTACGGCATGCCGATGGTGGAGCTGACGACGGGTCAGGTGCTCGGTCACGAGTTGTTGTTGCGTCTGGAGGATCAGCAGGAGCCGTATCTGGGTCCGGCGGACTTCCTGCCGGTGGCGGAGCGGTCGAACCTGATTCTCGAGGTGGATCGGTGGGTGCTGACGACGGCGATCGACGCGCTGGTGGCGCAGCCGGATCCGCGGTTGAGGTTCAACGTGAACGTCTCGGGGCGGACTCTGGAGGATCCGGACTTCGGGAACTTCGTGCTGGACAAGCTGGGTTCGGCGGGGGTGGCGCCGGGCCGGTTGGGTCTGGAGATCACGGAGACGGCGGCGGTGACCAACCTGGACGCCGCGGTGACGCTGGCGACGCAGCTGCGCAGCTTCGGGTGCCGGATCACGCTCGATGACTTCGGTTCGGGGTTCGGGTCGTTCGTGCATTTGAAGCATCTGCCGATCACGGGCATCAAGATCGACGGCGAGTTCGTGAAGGGCATCGAGACCAACGACGCCGACGCGGTGCTGGTGTCGGGGATCGTGCAGATCGCGAACGGGCTGGGACTGTCGGCCGTCGCGGAGTGGGTGGAGCGTCCGTCACAGGTGGACGCGCTGAAGCGGCTCGGGGTGCGGGTGGGGCAGGGTTTCCACCTCGGCAAGCCGATCCCGTTGCGTGACGTGGTGAGTGCGGAGCGCATGCCGCCGAATGGCGCATTGTCGTCTCAGGTGGTCGGAGCAGAGGATGGGGCGCGCTCCTGATCCGCGCCCGATGGGATGCCCGTGTCGTCTTGTGGTCTTCGTCGTCTTGAGTTGAGCGTTGCCGAGCCTGAGTTGTCGGTGGATTTCTTCGCCGGTGTTCTCGGTTGGACGGTGATAGCGGAGCCGGGTGGGTCGTTCTCGGGCTGGGTGGGGGACAGACTCGCTGCTCAGGTCGTTGCGGGGGAACAGGGTTGGCGTGTCGTCTTCGGTGGTGACGAGGCGCGTGAGCTGGCTGGGAACTCCTCTGTGGACTCCGGCAGGGTGTTGCACGGTCCGTGGGCGCCGCCGCCTCGGCACGGTGAGCCGTGCTGGGTCGAGCTGATGGTCGAGGCGCCGGACGACGAGTTCTGGACCGGGGCGCTGGGCTGGGAGACCAGGCCGGCGACGGAGGACTTCGTGCTGTTCACGTCGGCGCGTCATGGCGATCCGCGTTCGGTGGCGGGTCGGCTCACGACCACGCGTGGGCAGGGCTGGCAGACGTACTTCGCCGTGGACGATCTCGCGGCGGCGTGCGCGAAGGTGTCCGAGTTGGACGGTCGTGTGCTGCTGGAGCCCACGACCGTGCCGACTGGGGTGATCGCGTCTGTCGAGGGCCCGCACGGCGGTTCGTGTGTGCTGTTGGAGAAGCCGGCGGGCTGGGGCGGTGCGTGGTCCGGCTAGGTGACGGCCGGCGTGCTCACGCGTCCAGTTCGGGTGGGAAGCCGCCGGTGGCGATGGGGCCCCAGCTGTCGATGGTGATGCGGATGAGGGACTTGCCCTGGCGGAGCATGGCGGCGCGGTACTCGTCCCAGTCGGGGTGCTCGCCCGCGATGCAGCGGTAGTACTCGACGAAGTCCTCCAGTGCTTCGGGCAGGTCGAGGACTTCGGCGGTGCCGTCGATCTGGACGTAGGCGTCGTCCCAGTCGTCGGAGAGCACGCAGATGGTGACGCTGGGGTTGCGGCGGGCGTTGCGGACCTTGGCGCGTTGCGGGTAGGTCGCGACGACGATGCGGCCCTGGGTGTCGACGCCGCAGGAGACGGGGGAGACCTGTACTCCGCCGGTGCTGCTGCGGCGGGTGATGAGGACGCCGTGGTGGCGGGTGGAGAGGAACTCGAGCAGCTGCGGCCGGTCGACGAGGTCGGCCGTGGCGATCTTCGGCATGATGTGCAGCATGGCACGCTTCACCTCGTTCGACGGCACCGAACTCGCCTATCGAGAAGCAGGGGACGGCGTCCCGCTGGTGGTGCTGGCGGGTGGTCCCGGGCGGGCCTCGGAGTACCTGGAGACGCTGGGCGGGCTGGACGCGTCGCGGCGGTTGGTCGTGCTGGACAACCGGGGTACGGGGGAGTCGGACGAGCCGGCGGATCCGTTCACCTACCGGCGCGACATGCTGGTGCGGGACGTGGAGATGCTGCGCCGTCACCTGGGCTTGGACGTGGTGGACGTGCTGGGTCACTCGGCGGGTGCCGGGATCGCGATGGGGTTTGCGGCGGACTATCCGGATCGTGTCGGGAAGCTGGTGCTGCTCACTCCGGCGTTGCGCAGTGTCGGGTTGTCGCCGGAGCAGAGCGACTGGGACACGTTCCTGGCCTCGCGTGCTGATCAGCCGTGGTTCGAGGTGGCGACGGCGGCTTTGGAGCGCAACGCGGCCGGGGACGACTCGGTGCGCAACCGGGTGGCGGCGTCGCCGTTGCTGTACGCGCGGTGGGACGAGCGGAGCCGGGCGCACGCGGACGCCGAGTTGGGGCAGTGGAAGTTCGAGGTGGCGCTGGGCTACAACGCCGAGGGCGCGTTCGTGCCGGGTGTGCTGCGCCGGGCCATCGCGGACTTCGAGCATCCGGTGCTGGTGTACGCGTGCGAGGTGGATCCGATCTCGCCGGTGCGGCGGTGCGTGGAGCTGGCGGCGTTGTTCCCGGCCGCGACGCTGTTCGTGCACGAGGGTGTGGGGCACTACCCGTGGGTGGAGGACCCGGACACGGTGTCGGCGCGGATCGAGGCGTTCCTGCGGGTCTAGTGGCCCGGAACGTTGCCGGGTGAATTCGCGGGTAGACGAGTGCCTCGTGGTGCCGCCACTAGCGGGCGGCGGCGGTGGCGACGCGGTCGCGGCCGTTGTTCTTGGCCTGGTAGAGGGCCTCGTCGGCGGCGAGCAGCAGTGGGCTGAGGTCGGTGGCGGTGTCGGGGAACACCGCGGCGCCGACGGAGCCGGTGAGGCCGGTGATGACGCGGGGGTTGCCGAGGCGGTCGATGACCTCGACCTCGAGGCGGGCGATGTCGAAGCGGATGCGTTCGGCGGTGGCGCGGACCTCGGTGGTGCCGACGCCGGGGAGCAGGACCGCGAACTCCTCGCCGCCGAAGCGGCCGACGAGGTCGTAGGAGCGGACGGCGTGTTTGAGGGCGTCGGCGACGGCGCGCAGGACCCGGTCGCCGGCGAGGTGGCCGTAGGTGTCGTTGATCTGTTTGAAGTGGTCGAGGTCCAGTATCAGCACGCCGACGGTGGAGACGAGGCGGCGGGCGCGGGTGATCTCGCGTTCGGCGACGTCGTGCCAGAAGGTGGCGTCGACCAGGCCGGTCTTGCTGTCGGTGCGGGCGGCGACGCGGAACTGCGGCAGCAGCAGGCCCATGTGCAGGGCCAGGACGGTGAGCAGCAGGATCGGCGAGAGCCACGGGCGGGCGGTGGCGATGATGGCGATGCCGGAGCCGAGGCCGACCGAGGCGGTCACGATGAGGACGTCGGAGGCGTGGCCGAGTGCGGTCTTCAGCGGGTTCGCGGGGTTGGTCATGATGATGGCGCCCACGACCAGGGCGTAGTTGACGAACCAGTAGAGGAATCCCGCGATCACGAGTGCTATGAGGCCGCGTGGTCCGTCCAGGTCGGACGGGTTTGAGGCGGAGAACATGGCCAGGACCCATTGCGCTGCGGCACAGCCAAGTACGACAGTGGCCGCGGAGAACAGTTTCCGGTAGAGAACGGCCCGGCGCTCGTACACCCGCAGCCACGCGTGCAGGTAGATGGTCACGACCATCAGGACGACGAGTGGCATCGGGAGAACGAGCACGCCCGCGAATTGCCACACCGATTGCATCTGCGCGTGAGGGACACCCTCAGAGGAGATTTCGCGGATGCGTTCGATTCCGCGCGCCGCTTCCAGATGAATGAGCGCTGCCGCGGTGAGTGCCGCGAACCAGGCCCAGTGGCGCACCTCGACAGGGGTAAGCCGTGCGGTCGCGAGCGTGACGAGTGCCGCGAGCACGGCAATCGTCACGACGTAGGTCAGCACGACAGGAGGAAGGGACCATAACTTCCACCGGCGCGGGTCGAGCCTAGGCACGCTGCCACCCCCACCGAAAACCATCAGGAACAAACCACTGTAGCTACCGGGTCACGCGAAGTCGTGGCTCCATGTGGGGGACCTCACCCCGAGTAGCCCTCGTGTTTTCACCCCTCATTGCACACCCCGCATTCCCACAAGGAGACGGTCATGATGAACCGCGCGCTGTCCACCGACTGGACCTTCACCTCCACTGACTGGACCTTCGCGAAGTCGACGGACTGGACCTTCAGCTCCGGTTCGACCGACTGGACGTTCGTCTCGTCCACGGACTGGACGTTCGCGTCGACCGACTGGACCGTCTGAGCCTTGTGTGAACCGCGGTGGCGCAGGAGGGTGCCCCGCCCGCACCCTCCATCGTCACCGTGACGTTTCGGTCCTGGGGCTTCGTTCGGCCTGTCCGACTGCCTGGGTCCACTCCCACGCCGCACCCGCCGCGGCCAGCACCCCCACACCGGCGATGACCGCGATGACGTGCGGTGTCCGCCACCAGTGCGCCGCCGCCCCGGCCGCGGCGATGCCCAGCCCCTGCGAGACCCGCAGCGCGGTGACGGCCAGTCCGAACGCCTGCCCGCGCGTCGCGTCGGGCACGGACCGCACGAACGTCGCGTTGGCGAGCAGCTGATACCCGCTCGCCGCCCCCGACAGCCCGAGCAGCACCAACGTCCACGCCAGTCCCGGAGACAACGCCATCGGCAGCAGCAGCGCGCACGAGGCGACCGACAGCAACGGCATCCACCGCAGCCCACGCCCGGCCGGCATGCGCGCGAGCACCACCATGCCCAGCGCGGTCCCGGCCGACACGACGCCGAAGATCGCCCCCACTGCCGCCGGACCGGCGCCGAGCTGGGAGGCCAGTGGCGCGGCGAGTGCCTCGGCGGGGATGTAGAACCCGGACACGCAGGCGAGCGCGACCAGTGCCCGCAGCCGCCGGTCACCCCAGACCAGGCGTGCTCCGCCGAGCAGGTCCGCGGGCCAGGCCCGTACGTGCGGGTGGCCCGGCGGTGGCCGGTCGAGCAGGAACACGCCCACCAGCAGTGCCGACACCGCGAACGTCACCCCGTCCGCCAGCAGCACCGGCCCCGGCCCGAGCGATGCCACGAGCACACCGCCGCCGAGGAACCCGGCGACCTGCGCGGCCTGGGTGACGGTGTTCAGCACGGCCTGGGCCAGCGGATACCGTTCGTCGGGCAGGATGTTGGGCAGCAACGCCGCCCGTGCCGCCCCGTGTGGCGCGCCCGCGAGCTGCACCGTCACCAGCAGCGCCGCCAGCGCCCACAGCGGCAGTCCCGGCACCGCCATCAGCACCAACAGGGCCGCGCGCACGAGATCCGCGGCCACCATGACCTTCTTGCGGGCGAACCGGTCGGCGAGCCCCGAGAGCAGAGGCCCGCCGAGCAGGTCCGGCAGGAACGTCAACGCGTAGGTCAGCGCGGTGAGGCCCGCGCTGGCGGTGCGGTCGTAGACGTGCACCGTCAGCGCGACCCTGGCGAACTGGTCCCCGGCCACCGACACCACGTGCGCCCCGAACAGGGCACGGAACTCGCGATCGCGGGCGAGTCCGCGGTAGCCGGGCATGAGCTACAGAATGGACGACCAGAACCCGCACTGGTGATCCCGGGCGAAATCGGTGCCGCCGATCGCTCCCGGAGCCAGCGACTGCACCTCGGCCCGCCAGCCCGGATCACCGGTGCGCGCGAACCGGCCCCACGCCGAGATCATGTAGTCCGAGACTTTGCGCTGCCCTGGCGTCAGCGTCTGGCCCATGTCGAACAGCATCAGCAGCTCAGAGCCGTGATAGGCCCCGTACTCGGGGAACGGCGGCAGGTCCGGGAAGATCATCGGCACGTCCGGGTCGGAGAACTCGTACCCCGACACGCGGGCACGCCGTCCCAGCTCGTTGCGCGCCGTCTGCGACGGGCACGCCCATCCCTGGTCGGTCAGCAGCCGCGCGATCTCGTCCCGCGCGTCACCGTTGCCGTTGACCGGATACCGGGCCGCGACCTTGTCCGCGTTCGCACCGAACAGCCCGGCCAGCAGTTTTCGGTAGGACGTCTCGGGCAGCGGCTGCGGCCAGAACAACGGCGCGAACAACGTCATCTCGTCGTGCGTCGACCCCACCAGCGTCGGAACGCGGTGCATCCGGCCCGTGCGTTGCGCCACGATCGGATCGATCGGCAGCACCGCCGTGTCGTAGGACGGAGAGGCGAACTGCTCGTGCACCGTGAGCAGCTTCTCGACCGGCTGCGCCCGCAGGCACGCCACGTCCGCGCAGCCGAGCACCCCGACGCCCGCCTTCTCCGTGTCGGCGCGGGAGCGCCACACGCCGGCGAACTCGCCCGTCCCGGTGAACGCCGGCAGGCTCAGCCCGCACGGCCCGGACTGGATGATCGCCTTGGCGAACAACCCGGCCGCCCGCGGTGACGCCAGCTGCGCACACACGCTCAGGCCACCCGCGGACTCCCCGAACACCGTCACGTTGCGCGCATCACCACCGAACGCACGCGCGTTGCGCTGCACCCACCGCAGCGCCGCCTGCTGATCGGCCAGCCCGAACGCACCCGACCCGGCCAGGCCCGGATGGCCGAAGAACCCGAACACCCCGAGCCGGTAGTTCACGGTGACCACGACGGCGTCGTTCTTGCTCGCCAGCCACGTCGCGTCGTACATCGACGCCGCCCCGGACGTGAACCCGCCACCGTGGATCCACACCATCACCTGCCGCGGCCGCGCCGCACCCTTCGCCGGCGTCGTGACGTTCAGATACAGGCAGTCCTCTGTCTGCGACGACGGCTGCCCCAGCTGGGAGTTCTGCGCGCACAACGGCGCGGGCGTAGTCGCGTCCCGCACGCCCTGCCACGGCGCGGCGGGCTGCGGATCCCGCCACCGGTTCGCACCCACCGGGGCGGCGGCGAACGGAATGTTCCCGAACGTCCGCACGGCCTCGGTCACCTTGCCCCGCACGGCACCCTTGTCCGTGCGCACCACCGCGCCACCGTCCGCGACGGCAGGACTCACCAGCACCGCACACGTCATCACGGCGGCCACGACCGCCGACAGCATCGTTCTCACAACGCCTCCCAGAACTCGCACTTGTGGTCCTTCGAGAAGTCCGCCGGCCCGACCGCGCCGGCGGCCAGCGACTGCACCTCGGCCCGCCAGCCCGGATCACCGGTGCGCGCGAACCGGCCCCACGCCGAGACCATGTAGTCCGACAGCTCCCGCTGACCCGCCGTCAACGGCACCCCGAAGTCGAACAGCAACGGCAACTCGGAGGCGTGAAACGCCTGGTAGCCGCCAGGAAACGGCGGCATGCCGGGAAAGAACATCGGCACGTTCCGATCCGCGAACTCGTACCCCGCCACCGGCATCCGCCGGCTCAGCCGCTGTCGCGTCTCGTGCGTCGGGCACGACCACGACCGGTCCGTCAGCGCCGCCGCCAGCTCGTCCCGCGCGTCTGCGTTGCCGTTGACCGGGTACCGGGCCACGACCTGGGCGCCCAGCTGCTCGCCGAACACCTGCGCGGCCTTGGCCGCGAACCCGTCGTCCGGAATCCGCTCGGGATAGAGCAGCCCCGCGTACAGGGTCATCTCGTCGTGCGTCGACCCCACCAGCGTCGGCACCCGATGCATGCGGCCGGTGTCCTGGGCGCTGTGCGGATCGATCGGCAGCACTCGCGTGTGGAACGCCGGCTGCGCGAACTCGCCGTGCACCTGCAGCAGCCTCGACACCGGCAACGCGCGCAGGCAGGCCAGGTCCGAGCAGCCCAGCCGCAGGCCGGCGCCCTGCTTCTCGACCTCCTCGCGCGGTTTCCAGAACGTCTGCAGCCCGCCCGGTACCGCCGGATCCGGCACGCTCAGCCCGCACGGCCCCGACTGGATGACCGCCTTGCCGAACAACCCCGCCGCGCCCGGCGAGGCCAGCTGAGCGCACACACTCAGCCCACCCGCCGACTCACCGAGCACCGTGACGTCACGGGCGTTGCCGCCGAAGGCGCGGATGTTGCGCTGCACCCACCGCAGCGCCGCCTGCTGATCCGCCAGCCCGAACGCACCCGACCCGGTGAGTCCGGGGTATCCGAAGTATCCGAACACCCCCAGCCGGTAGTTCACCGTCACGACCACGGCGTCGTTGCTCGTCGCGAGCCACCGCGCGTCATATCCCGAAGCGCTGCCGCTGATGAACCCACCACCGTGGATCCACACCATCACCGGCCGCGGCCTCGGCGAGTTCCTCGCCGGTGTCGTGACGTTCAGGTACAGGCAGTCCTCGACGTCCGAGCCGGGTTCGCCCAGTTGCGGCGTCTGTGCGCACACCGGCGCGGGTGTCGTCGCGTCCCGCACCCCGGGCCACGGTGTCACCGGCCGCGGATCGCGCCACCGGTTCTCACCGGTCGGGGCGGCGGCGAACGGGATGCTCCCGAACGTCCGCACCGTCTCGGTCACCTTGCCCCGCACAGCACCCTTGTCGGTCCTCACGACCGGTCCGCTGTCCGCCTGGGCGGCGGGGACCTGGGTGAGGGCGAGCGTCATCGCGGTGGCCAGGGCCACCGTCAGTGTTCGTGCCATGAGTTGTCCGACCCCCTTCGGACTCGAACGTATCGAGGTCCGAGGGGCCCGGGAACCGCATAAAGAGGACTTGTCCCATCCGCCGAAAGTCGCTGTCCCCGATCACCGGTTGCCGACATACCGACCGGTCGGTACCCTCCGAGTCGTGGGTGACACAACGCTTCCGCAACAGCCACTGGTCGACGCGCTGATCTTCGACTGGGGCGGCGTCCTGACGGTCTCCGTGCCCGAGTTCGTCGGCGCCTGGCTGCACGCCGAGGCCATCGACCGCGACGTCTACGGCCGCATCATGCGCGAATGGCTCAGCCGCGAGGCGCTCCCGGACAACCCCGTGTTCCGCCTGGAGACCGGCGAGCTGACGGTGCCCGAGTTCGAACGGCTGCTGGCCGCCGAGCTGATCACCACCACCGGCGCCAAGATCGACGAGAACGGGCTGCTGGGGCGCATGTTCGGCGGCGCGACGCCCGACCCCGCGATGGTCGAGCTCGTCCGCAAGGCCCGCGCCGCCGGCCTGCACACCGCGCTGCTGTCCAACAGCTGGGGCGAGGGCTACCCGAAGGACCTGCTGATCGAGCTGTTCGACACCGTCGTGATCAGCGGCCGCATCGGCCTGCGCAAACCCGACGAGCGCATCTACCACCACACCCTGCAGCGGGTCGGTGTCCACGCCGGGCGCGCGGTGTTCTTCGACGACGCGCCGATCAACGTCGAATCCGCCCAGTCCGTCGGCATGCACGCGTTCCGCCACACGAGCGCTGAGAGCACCCGCGCCCACCTCGCCACCCTCGGAGTGAACCTGTGACCGACCTTCCCGGCCTCGACCTACGGGCACTGGCCGCACACCTGGGCACGGGCCCGCTGACCGGCGAGCTGTTCCGCGGCGGCCGCTCCAACCTCACCTACCGCGTCAGCGACGGCACGCAGACCTGGGTGCTGCGCCGCCCGCCGCTCGGGCACGTGCTCGCCACGGCCCACGACATGGCCCGCGAGTTCCGCGTCATCTCCGCACTCGCTGATACGAACGTTCCCGTGCCCGGCGCGCACAGGCTCGTCGAGGACACCTCCGTCATCGGCGCGCCGTTCTACCTCATGGAAGAGATGCCCGGCGCCGCCCTGCGCGAACGCTCACAGTGCCCGTGGATCACCCCGGACATGGCCCGCACCCTGTCGGAACGCCTCGTCGACGTGCTCGCCGACCTGCACTCCGTCGACCCCGCCTCCGTGGGACTGGAGGACTTCGGCCGCCCCGAGGGGTTCCTCGCACGGCAGGTCAAGCGATGGGGCAAGCAACTCGACGCCTCCCGCAGCCGCGACCTGCCCGGCATCGAGGAACTGCGCGACAAACTCGCCGACACCGTCCCCGACTCCCCGCGCGCCGCGATCATCCACGGCGACTACCGCCTCGACAACGCGCTGGTCACCCAGGACCCCCTGGCGATCAGCGCCGTCCTGGACTGGGAGATGGCCACCCTCGGCGACCCCCTCGCCGACCTCGGCCTGCTCTACGTCTACTGGGCCGGCCTCGGCGTGGACAACGACCCGATCACCGGCAGCGTCCCCTCCCTGCCCGGGTTCCTGAGCGCCGACGAGCTCGTCGCCCGCTACACCGCCCGCACCGGCACCGACACCTCCGGCCTGGGCTGGTACATCGCCTTCGGCTACTTCAAGCTCGCCGTCATCGTCGAAGGCATCCACTTCCGCTTCGCCAGTGGCAAGACCGTCGGCGCCGGCTTCGAAAAGCTCGGCGCGTTCACCGTTCCCCTCGTGCGGCAGGGACTCGCCGCCGCCCACAAGGAGCTCTAATGGACTTCGCCTACGACGCCAAGACCGAGGAACTGCGCACCAAGCTCCTCGCGTTCATGGACGAACACGTCTACCCGGCCGAAGCGGTCCTCGAACAGCAGCTGCACGACGCCGCCGACCCGTGGGAACGCCAGCCCATCCTCGAAGAGCTCAAAGCAGAAGCCCGCCGCCAGGGCCTGTGGAACCTCTTCCTGCCCGACCCCGAACACGGCGCGGGCCTGACGAACCTCCAGTACGCGCCGCTCGCCGAGATCACCGGCCGCAGCCCCCACCTCGCCCCCGAAGCGCTCAACTGCGCCGCCCCGGACACCGGCAACATGGAAGTACTGGCCATGTTCGGCACCGACGAGCAGAAGAAGCAGTGGCTTCAGCCCCTGCTCGACGGCGAGATCCGCTCCGCGTTCTGCATGACCGAACCCGAGGTCGCCTCCTCCGACGCCACCAACATCGCCACCCGCATCGAACGCGACGGCGACGACTACGTCATCAACGGCCGCAAGTGGTGGTCCTCGGGCGCGATGAACCCGAACTGCGCGATCTTCATCGTCATGGGCAAGACCGACCCCGGCGCCGAACGTCACCGCCAGCAGGCCATGATCCTCGTCCCGCGCGACGCCGCCGGCGTCACCGTCAAACGCGCCATGCACGTCTTCGGCTACGGCGACCACGCCCACGGCGGCCACGCCGAGATCGAGTTCGTCGACGTCCGCGTCCCCGCCTCGAACCTCATCTCCGGCGAGGGAGAAGGCTTCGCCATCGCCCAGGCCCGCCTGGGCCCCGGCCGCATCCACCACTGCATGCGCCTGATCGGCATGGCCGAACGCGCCCTCGAACTCATGTGCCGCCGCGCCTCCTCGCGCATCGCGTTCGGCAAGCCCATCGCCACCCAGGGCGTCGTGCACGAATGGATCGCCGAGTCCCGCGTGCGCATCGAACAGGCCCGGCTCCTGGTCCTCAAGACCGCGTGGCTGATGGACACCGTCGGCAACAAGGGCGCCCACACCGAGATCCAGGCCATCAAGATCGGCACCCCGTCGATGACCGAATGGGTCCTCGACAAGGCCATCCAGGCCCACGGCGGCGCCGGCGTCAGCCAGGACTTCCCGCTCGCCGAACTCTGGGCCGCCACCCGCACCCTGCGCCTCGCGGACGGCCCCGACGAGGTCCACCGCATGTCGCTGGCCAAGCGGGAGCTCAAGAAGTACCTGTAGACGCATGGATGTCACGCGAGGCGGACCGGCCGACGTGCCGGCGATCATGGCGATGCTCGATGACGCGCAGGACTGGCTCGCCTCGCAGGGCCGCACCGGACAGTGGGGAACCGACCACTGGTCCGGTGCCCCGGCCGCCGTCGAACGATTCACCCGCCTCGCCACCACCGGCACCGTGTGGCTGGCCGTCGCCGACGAGGTCGACGAGGTCGACGAGGCATACGGGGTCGACGGGGCATACGGGGTCGACGGGGCAGACCGCGCCGAGACAGCCAGCGGGGGCGTGGTGGCCGGGGTGATCATCACCTCCACCACGCCGCCCGACTACGTGCCGCCCGCCCCCGAACCCGAGCACTACGTGTCGCTGCTGGTCATCGCACGCGCCTACGCCGGCCGCGGGGTCGGCGCCACCCTGCTGGCCCACGCCCGAGCCGAAGCCCGTGCCGCCGGACTCGGCCTGCTGCGCGTCGACTGCTACGACGGCGACGACCACCGCCTCGTCGCCTACTACGAGAAGCAGGGCTTCACCCCGATCGCCACCTTCACCGCCCGCAACGGCACGTGGCCCGGCCGGCTGCTCGCCCAGCGCGTCTAGCCCAGGAACAGGCAGAACGGGTGCCCGTCCAGATCGATCAGCACCCGCACCTGGGCCCAGTCGTCCTGCACCGCCCCACGGACGCGCCGAGCAGCCGGGCGTAGAACCCGGCGAGCTCGCGAGGCTGTGACGTACCGACGGTGACCGACGTGAGGCGCACGCGTTCGACGCTAGTTGTTGAGGGCCTCACGCGCCGTCACGGCCGCACGGCAGGCGTGCACGAAGTCCCAGAACACCTCGGTCGTCGTGTGCCGCCGGTCCGACCGCGAGTTCTCCTCGAACATCGCCGTGCGCAGCGGAGTCGTCAGCTCCAGCTGCGCGCCCTGCCGCGAGCGGGTCCGGTTCGCGATGTTCGCCCGGTCGAAGCCGCCCAGGATCGGGTGGTCCACCGCGTCGATCGTGTGGAAGCCGGCCCGCCGCAGCCGCGTCAGCAGCTCCAGGCGCAGCAACGCGTCCCGCCCGCCGACGAGCACCGCCCGGTCGTGGTCCTCCAGCCCCGCCGCGGCCGCCGTGCAGCCGTGCAGGCCCAGCGCGTGCGACGCGCCCGACACCAGCGTGCGCGCCACGCGGTCGTCGCAGTTCGACGACGTCACGTGCAACTCGTCGTTGGAGGCCGTGCGCAGGCCCTCGAACATCCAGTAGTCGTGCGTCTGGCCGATCGGCACGCGTGTTCCGGGGTGGAAACCCGCGATCGCGAGGCACAACTCGGACGTTCCGACCTCGATACCGCCGCCGTGCGGGGCGAGGACGACCGACTGCGTACGGGGCCGGTGCCGCTTGAAGCGACGCCGGTAATCCACCCGTTCCACCAGTCGGGGATCGGCGTAGAGGTCGGAGTTGGACGCGTAGACGTCTAACGCCGCCCACTGAGGCTGGGGTCTCATGGCGGCCGGAAGCCTACCTGGCGTCACCCGGACGGCCGCGGCCCACCGGGTGACTCCCGCTCACACCAGCGTCAACGTCCCCGCGCCCGCGTCCAGCTCCGCCCGCACACCCAGCGGCAACGACCACGACCCCGCGCAGTGCCCGAACCCGGCGTCACCCAAGATCGGCACACCCAGCCCCGACAGGCGATCGGCCAGCACCGCCGACACGTCACCGCAGTCCGTCCACGACCCCAGCACGATCCCCGACACCGGCTCGAACCAGCCCGCCCGCAGCAGCTGCGTCAGGATCCGGTCCAGCCGATACGCCTCCTCGCCGATGTCCTCCAGCAACGCGATCGCCCCCGCGGCAGGCGGCTCCCAGCGGGGCCCGCCCACCGACGCCGCCAGCAACGCCGCGTTGCCGCCCGTGAGCACCCCCCGTGCCGTACCCGGCACCACGGGCGTTCCCGTCGTCCACGACCGCGTGCCCTCGAAGAGCAGCTCACGCAGCCGTTGCTGGGCCAGCGGATCGCCGACGAAATCAGCGGTGCCCGGCATCGGCCCGAACACCGTCGGCTGACCGACCGCGTTCAGCTCGGCGTGCAGCACCGTCACGTCCGACGAGCCCACGAACACCCGAGCAGGCAAGTCCTTCCACGGCACGAGGTCGGTCATGCGCAGACACCCGTACCCGCCGCGCACGCAGAACACCGCCGCCACGTCCGACCGCCATGCCGCCACGAACTCGGCTGCCCGCGCCTCGTCCGACCCGGCCAGATACGGCAACGTCCACGGCTGCACGACCGGCGTCGTGACCTGCAGGCCCCACGACCGCAGCACCGCGGCGCCCGCGTCGATCTTCGAAGCCAGGGCCGGGCCGGCCGGTGACACCAGCGCGACCCGATCCCCGGCGGACAGCAGACTCACTCGGACAGTTCCAGCACCGGCACACCGGGCGGGACGAACCCGAACGCCTGTCCGTAGAACGACAGCTCCGCCTCCAGCGCCGTCTTGATGTTCTGCGCCATCCGGAAGCCGTGCTGCTCACCCTCGAACGTGATGTACGCGTGCGGGATCCCCGACCCGGCCAGATCCGCGGCGAACCGGTCCGCCTGCTCCGGCGGGCAGATCTCGTCCTCCAGGCCCTGCAACAACAGCACCGGCCCCGACACCGACCGGGCCTTCGTCGACGGTGAGCGGTCCCGATAGCGGTCCGCGGCCTCCGGCAGCGTGCCGACCAGGCCCTCGACGTAGCGCGACTCGAAGTCGTGCGTCTCGCCGCCCTCCGACGTCCACCCCGCCAGGTCCAGGATCGGGAACGCCACCATGCCGCACCGGTAGACGTCGGTGGAGGTCAGCGACGCCGCCGACGTCCAGCCGCCCGCCGAACCACCCCGGATCCCGAGACGCTGCGGGTCCGCCGTGCCCTCCTTCGCGAGCTGCTGGGCCACGAACGCGCAGTCCTCCACGTCCACGACACCCCACTGCTCCCGCAGCCGTTCCCGGAACGCCCGCCCGTAGCCGGTGGAACCGCCGTAGTTCACCGCCACCACACCGATGCCACGGCTGGTGAAGTACGCGATGTCCGTGTCGAGCTTCGGCAACGCACGCCCCGTGGGCCCGCCGTGCACGTGCACCACGTACGGCGGCAGTTCACCCTCAGGCCCCGCGAAGTCCGGGTTCGACGGCGCGTACACGTACGCGGGGATCTCGCCGAACATCCGCTCCACTGGCACCGGCAGATACGCCGACTCCGAGGACGGCACAGTCTCCGCGCCCGTCAGATAGGTGAGCTCGCCGTTGGACAGATCCAGGCGCACCACGGCGAAGTCCGACGTCGGCCCGGCCGCCGCGCAGATCACCACACCGTCGCGCACCGACAGGTCCGGCACCCACGTCGGCAGATCGGTCTGCACGTCCGTGACCGTCGCGGAACGCTCGTCGAGCACCGCCAGCTGCCCCGACCGCACCACCAGGTACCGGCCCGGCGACAGCGTCGCGAACCAGCGGTTGCCCAGCCTCCACATTGGACCGCCCAGCTCCTCCTCGCACGGCGCCAGGTTCTTGCGCGTGCCGTCGGGGGAGACGCGGAACAGGTTCCACCAGCCGTCCGGGTCGGTCAGCGCCAGCAGGGAGTCGCCCTCCCACTCGAACTGGCACACCGCCTCGGTCCGCGAGCCCGCCACGACCTGGTGCTCGGAGGAGCCGACCTCGGCGACGCACAGTTCGGTGCCGTCCCACGGCATCTGCGGGTGGTCCCAGCCGATCCACGCGAACCTGGTGCCGTCGGGGCTGATCTTCGGGCCGGTCATGAAGTGGTGCGAGGCACCGAGAACCCGGATCTCACCTGAGCGGGTGATCGCCACCAGGTCGCGGCGCACGTCGGTGCGCGCCTCGCCCGTGACGGTCTCCCGCACGCACCACACCTCGCCGTCCGGGCCCGCAGACAGATCGGAGTACCGCACCCCGTGATGCCGTTCCGGCGCGGGCGTCAACGGCGTGGGCTCGGGAGCGTCGGGGTTGAACACGTACACGCGCTGGTCGTTCCAGTGCGTGAACGCCACCCTGTCCTGCTCGAGCACCACGAACGGCCGGCCGCCGTACTCGTGCACCCGGTTGCGGGCGTTCCACGGCGCGGGCAGCACCTCGACGCCGTCCCGCACCAACGCCACTCTGCCGCCCTGAGCCGCTCGGCTCTCCGCCCACCACACCTGCTCACCGTGCAGGTCGGCCCACTGGAACCCACCCCCCGGTTTGGAGGTGTCGCCGGCCGTGATCGGCGAGGTCCAGGTCCCGTACGAAGCGATCTTCACCACAGCCCGACCCTATACGCGGAGTGTTTGGTGGGGGAGGACCTGCCGACGATCTCCGCGTGGCCTAGGGTCGTATCTGCCATGGCTCGTGTCATTCACGTATTCCGCGCACCCGACCGTTTCATCGCAGGAACCGTCGGGCAGCCCGGCGACCGCACCTTCTACCTGCAGGCCTCAGAGCAGAGCAGGTTGATCAGCGTCGCCCTGGAAAAGCAGCAGGTCCAGGTCCTCGCCGAACGCATCGGCTCGTTGCTCGAGGAGGTGCACCGCCGCTTCGGCGCCGACGTCCCCGACGAAGCGCCGCCCGACGACCTCGACACCCAGCCCCTCGACGTGCCCGTCGAGGAGGAGTTCCGGGTCGGCACCATGGGCCTCGGCTGGGACGCCGAGTCCAAGGCGGTCGTCATCGAGCTCCTCGCGATCTCCGAGGAGGAGGTCGACGAGGCCGTCGTGCTCGACGACACCGAGGAAGGCCCCGACGCCGTGCGGGTCTTCCTGTCACCGTCCGCCGCCCGCGCCTTCGCCGAACGCGCCGACCGCGTCATCAACGCCGGCCGCAAACCCTGCCCCCTGTGCGCCGAACCGCTCGACGCGGACGGCCACATCTGCCCGCGGCAAAACGGGTACCGCCGCACCGAAGAAGACTGACGTGGACACCTCCGCGGCCCTGCGGTTGCTCGAACACGGCCGCATCGAGGTAGAAGGACGCCTCGTCGACGCCTCCAACGCCACCTTGTTCTGCAAGATCTCGTTGGACGGCGTCGACGCCCAATGCGTCTACAAACCCGTGCGAGGCGAACGGCCGCTCTGGGACTTCCCCGACGGCACACTCGCCGGCCGCGAGGTGGCCACCTACCTCATCTCCGCCGCGTCCTTCGGCGTCGTACCGCCCACCGTGCTGCGCCCAGGCCCGTTCGGCAGCGGCATGGTCCAGCTCTGGATCGAGACCCGCGAGGAAGACGAACTCGTCGACATCATCAGCGTCGACGACGTCAAACCCGGCTGGATCCCCGTCTTCCACGCCCACGACCGCTTCGGCGACCCGGCGGTGCTGGTCCACGCCGACCACCCGCGCATCGCCGAGATGGCCGCCTTCGACGTGGTCGTCAACAACGCCGACCGCAAAGGCGGCCACGTCCTGCACGCCCACGACGGCGCCGTCTACGGCGTGGACCACGGCATCTGCCTGCACACCGAACCCAAACTCCGCACCGTCCTGTGGGGCTGGGCCCGCGAACCCCTCCCGGACCACGTCCTGGACACGTTGCGCCGCCTGAGATCCGAACTGGACGGCACGCTGGGCGAGACACTGCACGACCACCTGACCCGCGCCGAGGTCCGCGCCGTGGGGGAGCGCGTCGACAAGCTCCTCGCCGCCGGCGTCTACCCCGAACCGTCCGGCGACTGGCCCGCCATCCCCTGGCCCGCGTTCTAGGTCAGCTGCTCGGCCAGCGTCGCGATCTCCGCGCCGTCGTAGTCTTCGAGGATCTTCTGCACACCCTTACGAAATGACTTGTGCCTGTCGCCGGTCAGCTCGTACTTCTGGACCTCGATCTCCCACCGCACGTTGTCGTCCACGGCCTCGGCCAGTGCTCTGAGCCCGTGCACGCCCTCGATCCGCCGGTGCAATGACCGCTGCGAGGCAGGCCAGCGCGCGACGATCTCCGCCAGCAACACCAGATGGCACGCCCTGCGCACCGCGGCCGGTCCCTCCTCCGGGCTGATCCGGTCCAGGACGCGGACGTAGAACATCCACACGGTGACGATCCGCTTCGCCTCCCGCACCGACAGATCCGGCTGGGCCCGAAGCCGTTCCGCGAACCGTTCCTTCACCTGCTCGTCGTGCTCCAGCACCAGGACCGCCGGTGCCGTGGGAACGACCTCGACCTTCTCGGCGACCTCGGCCTCAGCCTGGGCGGGCACGAACGGCTCCAGCCGTTCCAGCTCCTCCGGCAAGATGACCGGCTGCTCACCCGGCGTACCGAGCAGCCCCGTGAGCAGAGGCTCCACCTGCGTCTGCGCCACCCGCGGCAACGGCAACGGCAGCTGGATGAGCTTGCGCAGGAACGTCCACCCCGGACTGGGATCAGCCGAGTCCCGCCCGGCGTCCGCCACCACCAGCGCCGAGTAGGCGGCGTCCAGGTGAGCCGCCGTCGCCGCCGCGTCGATGCCCAGCACGAACCGGATCGTCGGGAACGACCCGCTCAGGAACCCGTTGATCGCCTCGAACACGTCGGCGGTCGTCCTGGGCGAGCACCGGTCCAGGTCGTCGATGAACACCACCAGCTGCGTGCCTTGCTCACCGAGTTCACGGATCAGCCGGTGCACGTCCTCCTGCGCACTGTGCAACTGGCCCTTGCGGGCACGCCGCTGCGGATCGCGCAACGGATCGTCCGTTCCGACCGACGTCGAGTAGGAACCCATCGCCCCCGACGGCCCGAACAACTCCGCCGGCAACAACGTGTCGGCCGCACGGCACACATAGCGCGTCGCGGAGTGCAGCAGACCGATGCCCAGCAACAGTCCGACGACCCACAGCGCCAGATCCACCGGCGCCACGTCGAACCCGAACACCCGAAACGGATCCGGAGCGCGCACCAGCTGAGCCAGCAACGGCACCGGCAACGCGAACACACCCAGCCGCAACAGCGGCGAGACGATCCGCTTGCGCAGCGTCCGCTGAACATGGCTGCGGTCCAGTTGCTCCACGTTGTGCGCGAACCAGAACCGCTGCAACGACGAACTCGAGTTGGTCGCGATCACCGGCGCGCCCGTGCTGACGATGCAGTCGTTCAACCCGGCCCAGACGTGTTCCCCGGTCTGATAGCTCCACGGGTTGAACATGGCCGTCAGCACCCGAGGAGCGGCGACGTCCTCGCGCTTCGACTGCGTGAACCAGCCGCTCAACGTGAAATCGGCGTCCCACGCGCGCACCTTGCGCTGCCGCCACCGCCCCACGAACCTCTTCCATGCATTCTGCTGGGCTTTGATCAGTCCCGCGGAATCGAGCTGTCCGCGGGTCATGGTCATGAGTGTGCTCTTGCCGGAGCCCCAGGCGCCTTCGATGGCGATCACCGTCGGCCCGGCCAGGTCCTGGTCATCGTCAGGCGGAGCCGAGTGCGCCAGAAGCTCGGCCAGCGACTCGACGAACGCCCGCCGAGCCAGAAGGTCGGTGCGAGCGACTCGGTCACCGTGCCCCATCGTCTTGAGCTGCCGCACCACAACCTCTGAGCGGTCAAGGCTGACGGCCAAGGTCATCGCGAACCGGACAGCGGAGACCTCCGCGCCGCCGATGCCGTAGATCACCACACCCTGCGGCTCGGCCAGAATGAGCGCGGCGGCCTCGCCGCGATCACTGACGACCGGGCGTGCAGGGTCTGACGAGTCCGCTGACGTCGGCCGTGGGCCGGCGTAGTCGCTGAACGTCTCCCCGAAGTAGAGCTCGGTCGGTCGCTGGGACAGAGGATTGCCAGGCAGCTGTTCCCACCACGAGGTTCGGGCCAGTTCATGCGCCCGCACAAGGAGCGGGGACACGAAGACGTGGCGATCCCCGTCGTAGACGCTCAGGGCAACGACCACCCCGTCCACAGGCCCCTCCACCGACGCGGCGGAGGCCACGAAGAGCACCGCCGTCGGCCGGAACAGGGAGCGCGCACGCGTGACGAGTTCCTTGAACCTCTGTTTTCCCAGACCACTGAGGCCGATCACGACTCGGACGTCGGTACCGAAGACCATGCCCGTCTCGAAGCGAGCACCGTCGGGGTCGGTGATCCGCCGCGTCTCGGAGAGGAACCCGAGCAACTCGTCGTAGGCGGCTTCCGACGACGTCAGCAGCACGACCTCGATACGGTCGCCACGGGCGTGCGTCATGTGTGATCTCCACGGTGATCGGCGCCAGGCACCGGTAAAGGTCGCACCCCCGCCCCCACGCGTTACTACGCTCAGCCACCATGTCGTTGATCAACCCGCCCAAGCCCCAGCCCGGCGACCGAGTGGCGATCGTCTCCCCGGCCGCGGGCCTGCCGGGCCTGTTCCCCCTGCCCCACGAACTGGGCCTGCACCGCCTGAAGACGGAGTTCGGCCTGGTCCCGGTCGAGTACCCCGCGACCCGCAAGCTCGGCTCCACCCCACAGGAACGTGCCGCCGACCTGCACGCCGCGTTCGCCGACCCGTCCATCAAGGCGGTCATCGCCACGATCGGCGGCGACGACCAGATCACCGTCCTGCCGCACCTGGACGAAGACCTGATCAAGGCCAACCCCAAGCCGTTCTTCGGCCACAGCGACAACACCAACCTGCTGACGTGGCTCACGAACCGCGGCCTGGTCGGCTTCTACGGCGGCAGCGTCATGGTCCAGTTCGGCCGGCCCGGCGCCATGCACCCGGCCACCGCCGACTCGCTCAAAGCCGCGCTGTTCACGCCGGGGGAGTACCGGCTCACGGAGTCCACCGCCTACGGCGACAAGGACAGCCCCTGGGAAGACCCCGCGACGTTCGACACGGAACCGGAGCTCGAACCCAGCGGCGGCTGGATCTGGCACCAGCCGCACACGACGGTCAAAGGCCGGTCGTGGGGCGGGAACCTGGAGATCCTGTCGTGGCTGATGATGGCCGGCCGCGAGATCAACGCCCCCGAGCACTACGACGGCACCGTGCTGTTCTTCGAAACCAGTGAGGAGATGCCGTCCGCGACCGAGGTCTACCGGATCCTGCGCAACATGGGTGAACGCGGCCTGCTGCGGCGATTCGCTGCCGTCTTGGTAGGGCGGGCCAAGGCCTGGTTCTTCACCGATCAGGACACCGACCGCGCCACCCACACCGCGCAGCAGCGGGAGGCGGTCCTCAAGGCCTTCGCGCAGTACGCGCCCGACACGATGATCGTGTTCGACGTCGACCTCGGGCACACCGACCCGCAGGTCATCATCCCGGTGGGCGGCACGATCGAGGTCAACGGGCCGGACCGCACGATCACCGTCACCTACTGACGGTGGTGGTCATCCGCCATCTATTCCTTGCCCATTGACATGTCCCAATTGAGATAGCGCGGGGGTTTGACGCGCGGATGATCGTGCCCCTATCTTCTGAAGGCGTTCTGACCTGCGTGAACATTCGAATTGTGAATGCGGGACTCGGGTGACATGACCTATTTCGAACGGATCGTCGTGGTGGGCGCCGCCGAACTCGGCGCGTGGGCGGCCGCGTGCCTCGCACGGCGGTTCGGGCCCGTTCACCTGATCGGACCCGGCGCCGCGACGCTGGCCGACGTCGGGGTCCGGCGCTACCCGCACGCCACGGTCCGCGACCTCGACCTGGACACGCCCGCGGTCATCGTCGACAACGACGGCGGACGGCTGCAACGGCTGGTGTGCGACCGGCTCGTCGTGGCCGGATGGCCCGTGCCGCTGCTGCCTGTCAACCGGTGGGTCGTCGACGGCAAGGTCGCCATCGCCGGGGACGGCGCCGATCTGCGGTTGCTCTCGACGTGCTTCGACGCCAACGGGTTGTGGCGCCCGGCGCTGGCCGACTACCAGTTCCGCCGCCAATCGGGAGCGAACTCGCTAATCTGAGTTGAGTGATCGATGAAGCCGCCAGAACCCGGCTAATCCGACGTTTCGGCACCGGCGTGACCGGGTGGGTCGACGCGCTGCCCGACCTGGTCGCCACGCTCACCGCCCGCTGGGGCCTCACCCTCGTGCACCACATGCCCGGCGGCACCGGCACGACGTTCCTGTGCACCAACGCGGTCCTCAAGCTCACCCCGGAGCACGACATCGCCGCGCACGAGGCCAGAGCACTCGCCGCCTGGTCCGACACGCCCGCCATGGTCGACCTGCTCGACGCCGACCTCGCCCGCGGCGCGCTCCTGCTCCAGGCGATCCGGCCCGGCACCGCGGCGACCGACCCGGCCAAGGTCGTCCCGCACCTGCACGAGGCAAGCACGACAGGCTTCCCGCCGCTCAAAGCCCGCGTCGACTTCCTCTTCGAAACCCTGCTCACCCGCCGCACCGGCACCTACTACGCCACCGAGCACCACCGCGCCCGCAAACTCGCCGAGGACAACGTCAAACCCGTGCTGCTGCACGGCGACATGCACCCCGGCAACGTCCTGCAAGGCCCCCACGGCCCGGTCGCGATCGACCCGCGTGCCTGCGTCGGCGACCCGGCCGTCGACTGGATGGACTTCGTGCACGGCGGCTACGACCTGCACGGCGCCGACGTCGACCTCGACCGCGTCCACG
Organism: Lentzea waywayandensis; assembly: GCF_900115955.1. Classification (GTDB taxonomy): domain Bacteria; phylum Actinomycetota; class Actinomycetes; order Mycobacteriales; family Pseudonocardiaceae; genus Lentzea; species Lentzea waywayandensis. Next base: position 193,363 of record NZ_FOYL01000011.1, on the reverse strand, counting down.
AGTGGCTCACCGCTTTCAAACCCTTCTACGGCTAGGGTCTGAGCCCGTGCGTTCCCACGACTACGGCCGCGACATCCTGTCGACCCCGAAGCGCAAGAAGGTCCCCGAGATCGCGGCCGAACCCGGCCTCGTCGTCGAGGACCCCGCCAGCGGCTTCTGCGGAGCCGTCGTGAAGTTCGAGTACGGCCAGGTCGTCCTGGAGGACCGCCACGGCCGGCACCGGCTGTTCCCGCTGCACCCCGCGGGCTTCCTCGTCGACGGCAAGCCCGTCACCCTCGTCAAACCCATGCCGCAACCGCAGAAGCCGAAGATCACCGCGTCCGGCTCGGTCAAGGTCGAAGGTCTGCGCGCGCAGACCGCCAAGGCCAGCCGCATCTGGGTCGAGGGCAAGCACGACGCCGAGCTCGTCGAACGCGTCTGGGGCCACGACCTGCGCGTCGAAGGCATCGTCGTGGAACCCCTGCACGGCGTCGATGAACTCCCGCAACGCATCGCCGAGTTCGGCACCGCGCCCCACCGCCGCCTCGGCGTCCTGGTCGACCACCTCGTCGCGAACTCCAAGGAACAACGCGTCGTCGACCAGATCCGCGACGACAACGTGCTGGTCACCGGCCACCCCTACGTCGACATCTGGCAGGCCGTGAAACCGGCGGCCGTCAAGATCAAGGCCTGGCCGCAGATCCCGCGCGGCGTCGACTGGAAGACCGGTGTCTGCGCACAGCTGGGCTGGGGCGAGACCTGGGAAGGCTGGCAGCGGGTCCTGAACTCCGTGAGCAGCTACCGCGACATCGAGTCCGACCTGCTCGGCGCCGTCGAACGGCTCATCGACTTCGTCACCGTCGCCCAGGACTGACCCGCGTGTAGTGCGCGACGATCACGCCCTTCGGAGTCGCGACGCTGCCGGTCAGCTCGAACTCCGTCAACGGCGCCGGCCCGTCGAACAGCCGCGCGCCGCCGCCCAGCGTCACCGGGTGGATCACCAGCGTGTACCGGTCGATCAAACCGGCCGCGTGCAACGACCGCACCAGCGCCGCGCTGCCGATGATCGACAGGTCAGCGTCGAGCGCCGCGACGTCGTCGAGCGACCGCAGCAGCACCGAGTTCTCCCACGCGTCCGCATCGGCAAGACCGGACGACACCACGTACTTGCGGGCCGCGTTCATGTGCGCGGTGAACGGGTTGCCGTCCGTCGCCGACGCCCACACGCCGATGAAATCCTGCCACGTGCGGCGCCCGAACAGCATCGCCCCGGACGCCGCCATGCCCTTGCCCATCTCGGCGGCCAGCACCTCGTCGTTGTAGCGCGCACCCCACCCGCCGTGGCCGAAACCGCCGCGGGTGTCCTCGTCCGGGCGGCCGAAACCCTGCACCACACCGTCGAGAGTCACGAACATCGTCGCTGAGATCGAACGCATCACTGCCCCCTGGGGAAGTCGAAGTCACCTCCTGCACGAACGGCCGGACGCGGTTTCGACACCGCCGGATGATCGATTTCGTCACGGTCCGGGGCCCAGCACGGTGAATCTTGGAGCCGGGCGCTCCCCGTTGGTGTATGTATGGGCTCATGGCCGCGCTGATCTGGCTGATCGTCGGGATACTGCTCGTCGTCGCCGAGGTTCTCTCCGGTGACTTCGTGCTGGTCATGCTCGGCGCCGCCGCGCTGGCCGCGGCAGGCGTGTCCGCACTGGGTGCCGCCGACCTGGTGAGCGTGCTCGTCTTCGCGGCCTCGTCGGTGGGCCTGATCGTCGGGGCCCGGCCGCTGCTCAAGAAGCGGCTGCAGCTCGGCTCGGGGATCAGGATGCACCACGAGGCGCTGCTGGGCGGCAGGGCCATCGCGTTGTCGAAGGTGGACGAGCACGGCGGGCAGGTGAAGATCGGCGGCGACACCTGGAGCGCGCGCACCCTCGACGGGTCCGTGGTCGAAGCAGGAGAAGCCGTCACCGTTGTCGAGATCTCGGGCGCCGTCGCCGTGGTGATAGCCGCGGTGTGAGCGCCCGCAGGAGGGTGTGAACCGAGTTGGACCCGATCACCGCTGTGGTCGTGGCCGTAATCGCGATCTTCGTGCTGACCATCGCCGTCAAGTCGGTGCTGGTCATCCCGCAGGCGCAGGCCGCCGTCATCGAACGCCTCGGCCGCTACCGCAACACCGCGGCACCCGGCCTGAACATCATCGTGCCGTTCATCGACAAGGTGCGGGCCCGCATCGACCTGCGCGAGCAGGTCGTGTCGTTCCCCCCGCAGCCGGTGATCACCCAGGACAACCTCACGGTGTCCATCGACACCGTCGTGTACTTCCAGGTCACCGAACCGCGCTCCGCGGTGTACGAGATCTCCAACTACATCGTCGGCGTCGAGCAGCTCACCATCACCACGCTGCGCAACCTCGTCGGTGGCATGAGCCTGGAGGAGACGCTGACCTCGCGTGACCACATCAACGGTCAGCTGCGCGGCGTCCTCGACGAGGCGACCGGCCGCTGGGGCCTGCGCGTGGCCCGCGTCGAGCTCAAGTCCATCGACCCTCCTCCGTCCATTCAGGACTCGATGGAGAAGCAGATGCGCGCCGACCGCGAGAAGCGCGCCATGATCCTCACCGCCGAGGGCCAGCGGGAGTCGTCGATCAAGACGGCCGAGGGCCAGAAGCAGTCGCAGATCCTCGCCGCCGAGGGCGGCAAGCAGGCCGCGATCCTGTCCGCGGAGGGTGAGCGGCAGTCGCAGATCCTGCGGGCACAGGGTGAGCGCGCGGCCCGCTACCTTCAGGCGCAGGGCCAGGCCAAGGCCATCGAGAAGGTGTTCGCCGCGATCAAGGCGGGCAAGCCCACGCCGGAGGTGCTGGCGTACCAGTACCTGCAGACGTTGCCGCAGATGGCTCAGGGCGACGCGAACAAGGTCTGGATGATCCCGTCCGACTACGGCAAGGCACTCGAAGGGTTCGCCCGCATGCTCGGCGCGCCCGGTGACGACGGCGTGTTCCGCTACGAGCCCCCGGCCACCGACGAGGGTGAGACGGCGCGTCCGGAGGACGAGGACGAGTCGGTCGCCGCCTGGTTCGACCTCAAGTCCGACCCGAAGGTCGCCGAGGCCGTCGCCGCCGCGGAGGCGGTGGCGCGTCAGGAGGTGCCCGGTCCGCTCAGCGGCATGCCGCGTCCGGTCACCCGTTCCTCGCCGCTGCCGGAACTGGCCGGGTCCGACTTCGAGAACGACCAGCCGCGTTCACTGCACCAGCCCGACGAGCAGGTCTGAGCGAAACCGACACACCGAGCGGCCCATCCCGATCACCGGGGTGGGCCGCTCAGTCGTTTCACCAGCGCAAACAGAAAAGTTCAAGAAAATCCGGGGAGCGTGTCGATCGAACGCCCGGCCCGTTCGACCTTGGCGTGAAAGGGTCCACAACGGACCCGCACCAACCCACTGGGAGAGCACATCATGAAGTTCATGCTGATCTGGCGAGCGACCTCCGACGAGGCCTGGGCCAACCTCGGCGAGATCGACTTCGACCAGATGCTCGAGACGGTCGGCAAGTTCAACGAGGAGCTCATCGAGGCCGGCGTGCTGATCGCCGCCGAGGGCCTCGCTCCCGCCGAGGAAGGCGTGGTCGTCGACTTCTCCTCCGAACCGCCCGTCGTCACCGACGGCCCGTACGGCGAGACCAAGGAGCTGTTCAACGGCTTCTACCTGATCAACGTCCCCACCATCGCGGACGCGGTCGAGTGGGCCAAGCGCACCCCGATGACCGCCGCCGGGTTCAAGACCGAGATCCGCCGCGTCCCCACGATCGACGAGTTCCCGCAGGACAACGAGTGGATCAAGAAGGAACGGGCGTGGCGCGAGTCCACCGGCCAGCTCTGATCGCACGTTTGGTTTGATCTGGCCTCATGAGCGACCCCACCGGACGCAAGGCCGTGGCCGCGGTGTGGCGCATCGACTCCGCGAGGATCATCGGTGCGCTCACCCGCTACACCGGCGACTTCGCGCTGGCCGAGGACCTCGCGCAGGAGGCACTGGCCGAAGCGCTGGTGACCTGGCCGCGCGAGGGCGTGCCGAACAACCCGGCGGGCTGGCTGCTCACCGTCGGACGGCGGCGCGCGATCGACGCGTTCCGGCGCCGCAGCGCCCGCGACGAGAAGTACGCCGCGATGGCCCACCACCTGCCCGAAGGCGGCGCGCTCACCGGCGCCGAGCCCGGCCCGGCACCGGACGACGTGCTGTGGGACCCGGACCAGATCGACGACGACACCCTCGCCCTGATGTTCACCTCGTGCCACCCGGTGCTCTCGCGCGAGTCCGGGGTGGCACTGACGTTGCGCGTGATCGGCGGTCTGACCAGCGACGAGATCGCGCGGGCGTTCCTGGTGCCCACGGCGACCGTGCAGGCCCGCATCACGCGCGCCAAGAAGACCCTCGGCGCGGCCGGCGTCCCGTTCGAGGTCCCGCCCGTCGACGAACGTCCCGCGCGCCTGGCCCAAGTTCTGAGCGTGGTCTACCTGATCTTCACCGAGGGCTCCTCGGCCAGCTCCGGTGACGAGGTCATCCGCTTCGACCTGGCCGGGGAGGCGCAACGGCTCGCGCGGATCCTCTCGCGGCTCATGCCCGAGGAGCCCGAGGTCCACAGCCTGCTGGCCCTGCTGGAGCTGACCGCCGCCCGGTTCCCGGCCCGCCGCGGTCCCGACGGCGAGACCGTGCTGCTCGAGGAGCAGGACCGGCGCCGCTGGGACCGCTCCGCCATCGCGCGGGGCCGGGCCGCGCTGGCCAAGGCCACCGACGCCGGTCGCGGCTACGGCTACTACGGGCTTCAGGCCGCGATCGCCGAGTGCCACGCGCTGGCGTCCTCGGTCGAGGAGACGAACTGGGGCCGCATCGTCGCCCTGTACGAGGGGCTGGGCAGTCTCGCGCCGTCCCCGGTCGTCGACCTCAACCGCGCGGTCGCCGTGTCGATGGCCCAGGGACCCGCCGCCGCCCTGCCGATCGTGGACTCCCTCGCCTTGGCCGACGCGTTCAAGGACTCGCACCAGCTACCGGGCGTGCGCGGAGAGTTACTGCGTCGACTCGGGCGGGTCGAGGAGGCCCGCACCGAGCTGGAGCAGGCCATTCGTCTCTGCGGAAACGAGCGTGAACGTGCCGTGCTGACCCGGAAGCTGGCCGAGCTGTAGGCGTTTGGCGACCCAGGGTGAACCTTAAATCCGTTAGGGCGACATCGGTGGCACTCGACCGGGTGACGCGTGAATGATGTTGTGATGGACTCGTTGCCCGCCACCGTGGCCTCCGCGCTCTCCGAGGCCGACGACGAGGGCACCGGCTGGCCCGCGCGGTGGCAGGCACTCACCGCCGTGTCCGTCGAACTGCAGTCGCTGCTGGTCACCGATCCCGGCCCCGAGCTGGTCCCGTTGATCGAGCGGATCGTCACCCAGCTCGCCGACGGTGTCGCCGGCAGCAGACGGCACCGCGTCGAGCTCGCCGAACTGGCCCATCGCGTCCTGACCACCCACGCGCTTGCCTGCGCCCAGACGCGGCCCGACCCGCTGCGCCTGGCCGACTGGCTGCTCGACCTGCAGCTGCAGCACCCCGACGCGCCGGACGTCAGCCTCGCCGCCTACGCCGACGCGCTCGACGACGACGGCCTCGCCCGCTATCGGGAACGGGCGGTGGCGTTGTTCGAACCCCTGGCGGTGATCGGGTTCGGTGAGACCGGCCGCTACGACCGCGCCCGCTGGGCGTTGCTGCGCGTCATGGAAGAGCTCGCCGAGTACACCGAGGACGTCGACCTGCAGCTGCTCGTGCTGTCCAAGGACCTGTCCTCGGGCTGGCACTACCTTCAGGTCGCGACCGTGCTGCGCGACAACGGCCGTTCCGGCGATGCCCTGGAATGGGTCGAACGCGGGCTGCGGGCCGTGGGCGGGCGAGGCGCGGCACTGCGGCTGATCGACCTCGCCGTGGAGGAACACCTGCGCCGGGGCACCCCGCAACGAGCGGTGGAGGTGTGCAAGGAGGCGTTCTTCGCCCGCCCGAACCTCGACGTCTACCTCAAGATCCGCGCGCTGGTCGTGCACACCGACGAGTGGCCGCCGTTGCGCGCGGAGCTGGTGCACCACCTCGTGCAGGACGGCAGCCGGCTCGCGGTCGAGGTCTACCGGCGGGTCGTCGAGGTCGAGCTCGCCCGGCGCGGCATCGAGGAGCAGGACCTGGTCGTCGAATGGCTCGAGCAACTACGCGGCCTGCAGCCCGACGCGTTCGCCGACTACCTGGACCACATCAAGTCGCGGCATGTGGCGGACCGGGAACTGCTCGACGAGTTGTCCACGCGCGGATTCTGACCGATACCGATTCGGATAGTCCGGTCTCGTACTATCCTATTTCGCATGATCGAGGCCGGAGGGGATCCGGTCCGCCCACGGCCGGGCACGCTCCAGCTGGGCGGACACCGACAGCAACGTGCACTCGTCGTGCTGGCGGCCCACGAGCTGCACCGCGAGCGGCAGGCCCGCCGACGTGCGGCCGGCGGGCACCGAGGCGGCCGGGTTGCCGACGATGTTCCACAACGGCAGGAACGTCGTGTAGTGCGACGCCGCGAGCAGCGCCGTGACGACGTTGCGGCCGTCCCACTCGCCCACGCGGATCGGCGGCCGGGTCAGCGCCGGGGTCAGCAGCACGTCCACCGAGGTGAACACCCGGTTCGCGTACGCCGTGAGCGTCGCGTCGTCCTTGGCCGCCCAGCGCACGGCGGCGCGCGGGACGCGGCGGCCCAGCTCACCGACCGCGCGGGTGCGGGCCTCGACGAGGTCGGGGAACTCCATGCCGGTGCGCGCGAGGTAGGCGTTGTGCAGGTAGCGGGCGGCGAACTGGGTGGAGGCGGTGACGTCACGCATCGGCGGGTCCAGGCGCACCACGTCGTGGCCGAGGTCGGTGAGCAGCGCGGCGGTGTCCTGCACGGCGTCGCGGACCTCGTCGGCGACGCCGATGCCCGGACCCCACGGCCGCAGCGACACCCCGATCCGCAGCCGGCCCGGATCGGTGCGCGCGGCCTGCGTGAAGCTCGTGCGCGGCGGGTGGGCGACGTGCGCGTCACCGGGCATGGCGCCGTGGATCTGGTCGGCGACCAACGCCCAGTCCGCCACCGTGCGGGTGATCGGCCCCGCCACGACGAGACCACCCCACATCTCCGGTTCCGGCGACAGCGAGACGCGGCCGCGCTGGGGCTTGAGCCCGAACAACCCCGTCACCGCGGAGGGGATGCGGATGGACCCGGCGCCGTCGGTGCCGATCGCGGCCCCCGCCAGCCCCGCCGCCACCGCCGCGGCCGAACCACCGCTGGAGCCACCGGGGGAATGCGTCAGCGACCACGGGTTGCGCGTCGGCCCCGCCCAGGAGCTCTCGGTGTAGGGCCACAGACCCAGCTCCGGCATGCGGGTGCGGCCGATGATCACCGCCCCGGCCTCGCGCAGCCTCGTGACGATCGCGGAGTCGGCCGGCTGCGGGGTGCGGGCGGCGTTCGTGCCCTTGGTCGTGGGCAGACCTCGCAGCGCGATGTCCTCCTTGACCGCGATCGGCACGCCCAGCAGCGGCAGGTCCTCACCCGCTGCCTTGCGTTCGTCGGCCCTCTCGGCCTCCGCCAGGGCCTGCTCGGCGAAGACCAGCCGGAACGCGTTGAGCCGCGGATCGATCCGCTCGATGCGCCGCAGGTGCTCGGCGATGAGGTCACGCGCGCTCACCTCGCCGGAGCGCACGGCGTGCGCCTGCCTGGCCGCCCCGGCGAAACACAGCTCCGTCAGCTCCATGAACCGACCCTAAGCGCCCACAGGTGATCTACGGAATGGGAGTAGCACGCATGAGAGTCCTCGCGATGGCCGCCGCGGTCCTCGTCGCCGTGAGCACGACCCTGGTGTCGTCGTTGCCCGCGCACGCCTACCCGGACGTCACCCGCGCCGACCTGATCAGCCGGGCCAGGGCGTGGCTGACCGCCGGTCCCGATCACGGCCCGGTGCCCTACAGCCAGCAGTCGAGGTTCGAGGGCTACCGCCAGGACTGCTCCGGCTACGTGTCGATGGCCGCGAAGCTCGACCAGCCCGGCAAGATCACCACCGACCTCGCCGACCGCCTGCACTCCAAGCCGATCTCCCTGGCCGAGCTGCGGTGGGGCGACATCATCGTCAACACCACCGGCAGCACCGCCGACGGCCGTCACGTCGTCATCTTCGAGAAGTGGGCCGACCCCTACCGGACCGCCTACCACGCCTACGAGCAGCGCAGCGTCCACGGCACGACCTACCGCGTCCTGCGCTACGGGCTCTCCCAGACCGACAACTACTGGCCGCGGCGGCTGTTCAACGTGATCGACTGAGACGCCCCTGATGCCCACCGGCTGTCACGGCCGGTGGGCTGAGCGTTGAACAGCGGGTTGAACTCCGCCACTGTCCGGGGCGATGACCCAGGTCACATCATCGAGTCATGTCCCTTCTCTCGCGCTGGCTCACAGCGACCTCCGGTGTTCTGACCGTCGCGGCGGTGACGTGGGGCAGGCGTCGGCTGCCGCCGGGTCCGGCGCCGGAGAGCCTGACGCCGCTGCGGGACATCCGCGCCCGGCTGCTCGCCACCGAGCCCGACGTGCGCCTGGGCGGGCTGCGGGACTGGGTCGAGCACGGGGAGAGCAGCCCGCAGAACCGGCAGCCCGCGCTGGACGTGCTGTGCGAGGCGCTGCGGGAGCTGCCGTGGCCGGGTACCGAGGCCGACCAGCGGTGGCGCAAGGTGCTCCAGGCCTCGCTGGCCGCGCGCCTGCGGCCCGGTCCCGGGTTCTGGCTGGGCAGTGACGTGGACCTGCGGCACACCACGCTGGTCGACTTCGACCTGTCGCAGTGCCGGCTGCGCGACGCCCGGTTCGACGGCACCCGGTTCCTCGGTGACGCGCGGTTCGACCAGTCGACGTTCCTCGGCGCGTTCCAGGCGCGCGGCGCGTTCTTCGGCCGGCACGTGCTGTTCACGCAGTCGGTGTTCGCCCGCGGCCTGGGCCTGCGCGGCTCGACGGTGTGCGGCAACGGCGAGTTCTCGCACATCCACGTCGCCGGCCCGGCGGTGCTCAGCGGGGTGCGGTTCTCGGGCCGTGCGGACTTCACCTGCGCGCGGTTCGGTTCGGAGCTGGACTGCTCGCGGGTGCGGTTCGGTGGGCGGGCGGTGTTCCGCCGCGCCTGGTTCGCCGGTGCCTCGTCGTTCGCGGGCGCGTGGTTCCGGGGCAGGGAGGACTTCGTGGACGCCGCGTTCGGGGGCGAGTCGTCGTTCGACAAGACCCGGTTCGGGCACCGCATTCACGCCGACTGACGACTCACGCTGTCGGGCTTCAGGTGATGGTTGACGATTCGGCTTCACGTGATCCTTGACATCGGACCTAGCCAATCTAGTGGTGCTGGGCGCGCTTGTGCGTGATCACGAGGGTGGTCGTGCGGGGCGCTGTGACCAGTAGGTGGGGTCCGTCGTGGACCTGGATGGTGGTCTCGTCGATCGTCACTGCCAGCGCGTTGCGGGCGTGGTTGCGGCCGACTTGGACGCGTTGGCGGGCGATCATGATGCCGCCGCTGCTGGAGACGATCCGCTCGACCGTGACCGGTGTTGCCGCTGGTGGGATGGGTGGCGGCCCGGCTGGTCGGGCGCTGCGGAGATAGGCGACGGACCTGGTCGTGAGCGGGCTCGGGATCGACCGGAGCAGGGTGCGGTCGGCGTGGTCGAGCGCTGCCATCAGGCCGGCATCGCTGAGAACCTCGTCGTCTCCGAGGCCGCCGTGAACAGGCACGTCGGCAACATCTTCGCCAAGCTGGGCTTCGCCCCCCGGCGACGACCGCAACCGCCGGGTGCTCGCCACCCTCACGTACCTGCGGGACGGAGCCCAGCTGAACCGCCCGTGACCGGTGACCTCCCATTCTCCCGCGGAACGGACGTCCTCTCCTGCCCGGAAAGGAGGCCGCACGGCGATCAGTGCGCCGGTACTGCAAGAATCGGGTGTCATGTGGGGAGAACAAACTCCGCGGTGGATCGATTCCACCCGGTTTCCGGAAGCCGTCATAGCGGCGATCGAGGCCCTTCCTCCGGGTGAGGATCTTTTCGTCGTCAAGGACGGTGTGCCGATCGCGAAGATTTCCGAGGCGAGCGGAACATTCCGCGTCGAAACTCCGAATTCCGACGAAAACCCGTCGGGGACCTACGACGACGTGACCGTCGTGGCCACCGCCATGACGCTGTCGTCGTCCGCGAGATCGACGCTGTCGGCGCAGCTCGGCTCCAACTACATCGTGCTGGACATGTACTCGGCCCCCGCGAGCGCCGAAGTGCTGCTGATCCCGCCGCTCAGCCCGCAGCTGATCGGAAGCCTCCGGCAGATGTTCCCGAAGGCGCGGGTGGTCATCGCGGAGGTCGAGGACAGGGAGCTCGGGGTCGTCTACGAGGGTCCGGTCCGCCGCCTCCTGAACGCCGGTGCCGACGTCTACTTCCCGCCCAACACGATCCCCGGCCTGGCAAAGCAGCTGGACCGCACGATCGTCCAGTTCAACCAGATCGCCGCCGCCGAGACTTCGGCACCGCTGGTCATCGAATCAGCGCAGGACCGCGAGTCCACCGAAAGCGAATAACAAGGCAACGGTCCTGACAAGTATCAGTACCTGACCGGCGGGCCCGCGGGCAAGCTCGGTACGAGCCATGTCCAAATGGTCGATTGTCCTGACGATTCCACGTTTCTGATCTCACCGATTCCGATTTGGTACTTCCGCGCCGGAAACGGCGTCACCACAACCCGGATCGACGATGGCGACGGACAGTGGTTTCCGGAAGCGTGAGCGATGAGTAGCTGCGCGTCGTGCTCGAGTTCGTGCACGAGCCGCCGTGGTCCCCAGGACGGATGGGGGCGCCGGAACTCGCAGATCAGGGCCTCGATCTCGCTCTCGACCTGGTGCGGGCAGGTCTTGGGCCGGTGCGACCGGTCCGCCAGGCCCGCGAGACCTCCAGATCGATACCGCGTGACCCAGGTGTGCACGGATTGCCGCGAGACCCGGTACCTGCCTGCGACTTCGGTGACGGGCACGCCTGCCAGGACTTCCATCACCGCGTGATAGCGCTGTTCGACCACACTGAGCTCCACCAGCATCAGGCCCAGGCCCTCCACCTCGCACGGCGATATCGAGGTGATCGAACCTTTGACCAGCGGTGTCAAGCATCAGGTGGAGCCAACGTCTCAAGCATCAGCCGAAACACGACAACTGACGACTCACGCCGACTGACGACTCCTGTGGTTCGCGACCGCGACGCGGTTCGCGCACTTGGTCGAGCAGAACCGCCTCCTGCCGTTGCGGCTGGTGTCGACGAACACCGTGTCGCAGCCCTCCCGGCCGCACCAGCCGATGCGCTGCGCGTCCTCGCAGAACAACGCCGCCATGCCCGCCGCCGTGTACGCCTTGAGGCGCACGTCGGTCGGCGCGTCCTCGCGGGCGTAGTGCAGGTGCGGGGCGCGTCCGTCGTGGGTGGAGATGTAGTGCGTGGTCGAGGACCGGGCCAGCAGTTCGTTGAGCAGCTCCACGGTCGGCTCGCGGAACACCTGCCGCAGCCGTTCGACCCAGTCTCGTACGTCACGTTCCTGCCGCGCGTCGAGCGAGCCCAGGGGCTTGTAGTCGGAGGCTTTCAGCACGTCGAGCAGCCGATCCGCCGGATCGGCGTTGACCAGCTTCGCGGCGAGCTCGGCGGCCGCCCCGCCGTAAGGGTTGAAATGCACTAGACCATGACATCAGGCTTGGCTCATGATCGCCACCTGCCCCGCCTGCCACTGGCCCTGCACTTCCGTCCTGTCCTCGCACGCCGCGGTCGCCTACGTCCGCTGCGTCTGCGGCCTGTTCCTCGTCGTCGAACGCGGCGTCGTCACCGCGACCGCCGGGACCAGCACGTTCGCCCCGATTCACCACAGCCGTGGTGATCTTGCTAGTGTCCCGGACCGTGAGCCGTCGTGATCTTCTGTGCGACACCGCGATCCAGATCCTCGCGGTGGAAGGCGGCCGGGGCCTGACCCACCGCGCGATCGACCGCGAGGCCGGCGTCCCCATCGGCACCACCAAGAACTACTTCCCGACCCGCGAGTCCATCCTCACCGCGTGCGCCGCCCGCATGACCTCACTGCACCGCGCCGCCGTGCAACGCCTGCGCGAGACCACCCCGGCCGACATCACCGCCACCGACGTCGCCGAGCTCTACCCGGCCCTGCTGCGCCGCGCGGTCGCCGACGACCCGACGCAGATGCTCGCGATGGTCGAGCTCTACCTGGAGGCCGTCCGCCGCCCCGGCGTGCGGGAGGCGCTCTCGGGCATGGTCCTCGCGAACGCCGAGGCCGGCGCCGCCCTGCAACAGGCGGCGGGCCTGCCGTCCACGGTCCGCGACACGGGCCTGCTCGACGCCTACTTCCTGGGCGTCGCGATCTCCCTGCTCGCCCTGCCGACCGAGACCCTCGAGACCGTCGGCCTCAACGACCCGTACGCGCTGGGGATCGGCGTGTTCTCCGCGACCGTGCCTAACGGCGGCCGGTCACCAGAACGGAGATCAGCAGAATCAGGCTGATCACCGCCGGCACCGTGCACGCCACGGCGAGCATGGCCAGCCCGAACTGGTCCCCGCCCTCCGCTGTCGTCGGGACGGTGAGGACCGCCCAGGTGGCGACCCCGCCACCCACCAGCGTGATGGTCCCCAGAATCGCCGCCGCCCGGGCCTTGTGCTTCTTGTGCACCGGCTCACGGGTCGCGTCGAGGCAGTGGGTACCGAGGGCGCCGATGATCGCGCGGCTGTTCTCGGTGAGGCCGTTGAAGTGCAGCAGGGTGCCGTCGGCGAACCGGACGGTGCAGTCGACGTCGGAGCCGGTGTAGGAGTACTCGCCGCGTTCGGCGACGTCGATCGCCCGCACCTCGTCCCACGCCCAGGACCGCCGTACGCCGCCGAGGACGTGCGCGATGCCGTCCTCGTGCAGCTCGATCACCTCGGGTCTGCGCGCCTTGCGCAGCAGGACCACCGAGGCCGGTGCGGTGATGAGGAAGGGGAAGGCGGCGAAGATCAGCCCGTACTGGGCGCCGCCGAGGTCGATCACGAACATCAGGGTCAGCAGGGCGGCGCTCACCAGCGCGATGATCAGCGTGACGCGGCCCAGGACGCGTCTTCGGCCGGTGTCGACGGGGTGCGTGCTGCGCAGGGTGCTCATTCGATCAATTTAGTTGCCCGGCCAGCGCGTCGATCAGTTTTGCGTAGGTCTCGCCGGGCTCGCCCGCGGCGTCGATGACCGTCGTGGCGGGGGTGAGGTAGGCGGTGACGCGGTCGTGGCTGTGCCGGATGACGGTGTCGCCGCCCAGCGCCCCCACCACGTGGTCGATGTGGTGTTCGCGGTCGCGGTAGCGGCGGATCGCGGTCTCGGGTGGGGCGAGCAGGACGAACTCCAGGTAGTCCGCGCCCGCGGAGGCGGCCGCGCCGGCGAACCTGTCGCGTTCGGTGTGGCGCATGATCAGCTGCGGCATCACCACGTCGTTGCCCGAGGCGAGGTGGGTGGCGGCCATGGTGAGCGCGAGCGGGCGGACCAGGCCGACCGCGCCGTGGAAGTCCTCGCGCCAGCCGCCGACGAGCCGGACGATCTCGTCGGCGTCGAGGTTGAGGGTCTTCGGGTGGGCGGCGAGCGTGGACTTGCCGACGCCGGTGGGGCCGTTGAGGTGGATCAGCCGGGGCACTCGATCAACGCTAGCGGCAGACCTGCACCAGCTCGCCGGCCGCCGTGGCGCGTGATCAGCGCGAAACCGCCTAGCGGCAGACCTTCACCAGCTCGTCGATCGCCGTGGCCACCAGCGCGATCGCGATGTCCGGCGACTTCCCGCAACTGGCCGGCCGCGGCGGCACGGGCTGCTCGGTCAGCGCGACCCGCCACTCCCGGCCGTCGTCGTGCCGCACGGTCGCGGAGCCGGAGGTCTCGGCGACGACGGTGAGCACGTCGCGGGTCTCGCCGATCTGCTCGCGGACGGCGACCTCGGCCACCTGACCCCGCGGGGTGAAGCAGGAGCGGCCCCGGCAGCGGTCGGCGACGATGCCCTCGGTGACGACGCGGTGGGCCAGCTGGTGGTCGATTCGTCCGTACAGGTGACCGGTGGGCAGCAGCACGCCGGTGGGCGCGAAGCGGTGGCCGCCGGTGTGGGTGCACTCCCACAGGTTCAGCGCGGTGGCGATCGGGCGGCCGTACAGGGCGCAGCAGACGTCGCGTTTGCTGTTCGTGCAGATCAGCAGCAACGGGTCGGCCACCGGGGTGCCGAAGGCGGTGGAGCGGCCCGCGCCCAGGGCCTCGAAGTCGAGTTCGAGGGCTTCCTCGGGGGCGGTCAGGTCGGTCTGTTCCAGCCAGGAGGCGCCGGGCTTGGTCGAGGCCAGGTACAGGCGCCGGGTCGCGGGGGTGTGGGTGTCGGCGTGCCTGCCGGGGCGGCGGATCAGCAGGATGCGCACGCCCGTGCCGGCGGCGCGGCGCTGGAGTTCGGCGCCCAGTTCGGGGTCGAGGTGGCTCTCCAGCAGGGCGTCGCGGCCCCAGGGGCCCGGCTGTTCCAGGCACAGCCACGCCGTCGCGGTCGCGGCCGTGCCGGCCAGCGGTTCGCCCGCGAAGTCGGAGAGTATCGAGCACCTCATCTGCACACTCTATACGGCCGTTCGGGTGATGACTAAGGACACCCTTACTTAAACTGTGTGACCTTGAACATCAGTGGTTGTTCCACGGAGCGGGGTCTAGGTTTCGTTCATGAACCTCGCGGTGTGGATCGTCTCGGGAGTGCTGGCGGCCCTCTATCTCCTGGCGGGCTTCACCAAGCTGGTCAAGGCCAAACAGGACCTGCTGGCCGAGCCGCGCATGTCCTGGGTCGGTGACTTCACCGACGGGCAGGTCAAGGGCATCGGCGCGGTCGAGATCGCGGGCGCGATCGGGCTGGTGCTGCCCTGGCTGACCGGCATCGCGCCCGTCCTCACCCCGATCGCGGCCCTCGGACTCGCGCTCGTGCAGGTGGGTGCCGCGATCACGCACATCAGGCGCGGCGAAGGCGCCACGGTGCCGGTCAACCTCGTGCTGTGCGCGCTCGCGGTGTTCGTCGCCGTCGTGCGCTTCGGCCAACTCTGATACTGGCCGGCTTTAGCCCTCGAGCTGCCGCACTCGCTCGCGCATCGACGCTTCGAGCCTGGCGCGGTAGCCGAGGAACAGCTTGTTCGCCAGGTAGGGCGCCCAGTTGCCCTGCCTGGCGATGTTGTAGACGCGGTGCCGCACCAGCGCGCCCTCCGGATGGGGGTGCAGCGAGTCCTCGCCGCGGTACCACCAGTCGCCCCAGTAGGCGATCACGCCCTGGTCGCGGTCCACGAGCCGATGCGACCCGGACTCGCCGACGTCGGCGAACATCCGTGCGCGCACGTCCTCCAACGGCGCGTGCACCACGCCGGTCACTTCGAAGAGCAGTCTCATCGGTGTCTGTCCTCCCAGCTGTCGTACCCGCCGACGGTGCCCTCGCCGGTGGCGGTGGCGAACCAGGACAGCCAGGCGCGTTCGGCGCGCAGCATGGCCATCCGGTAGTCGAGCTCGATCCACGCGAGCTGCGGCAGTCCCATGCCCGCGAGCTTCTCCAGCAGCACGGCCAGTGCGGTGAGCTGCTCGGTCACGGCGGCCTCACGTCGCCGCACGACCTCCAGCGCGTCGGACGGGGGCAGCAGGCCGACCATCGAGATCCCGGCCTCGAAGCGCGGGTACTCCCTGGCCGGCTCGGCGATCAGTGAGCGCAGCCAGTCGTGCAGCTCGGCGGTGCCCGCGCCGGTGACGGCGTAGACGGTGCGTTCGGGCCGGTTGCCGGCCTTCTGCACGGCCGAGGCGGTGATCAGCTCGTGGCGGGTCAGCGTCTCCACGACGGTGTAGAGCGAGCCGTAGTTGAGCTTGATGACCTCCTCCTGGTGGCGTTCCCGCATGGTCTGCGCCATCTCGTAGGGGTGCATGGGCCGCTCCGACAGCAGCGCCAGCACCGCGAGGGCCAGGGGGTTCGTGCGCTTGAACGTCATATCCGCTCCCGTATATCCGGCGCCGAGTATACGGGGTTAGGGTGGGCGGTATGACAACGGTGATCACCGGGGGAAGCCGGGGTATCGGTGCCGCGACCGCGCGCAAGCTCGTGCGCGACGGGCACCGGGTCGTGATCAGCTACCGCCAGGCCGCCGGCGAGGCACGGGCGCTGGAGGAGGAACTCGGCGTGCTCGCCGTGCGGGCCGACACCGCCGACGAGGACGACGTGGCGCGCCTGTTCGACGCGGCCGGCGACGACGTCACCGGCGTGGTCAACAACGCGGGCATCACCTCGGCGTCCGGTCCGCTGGCCGAGCTGCGCACCGAGGACCTGCGCCGCGTGGTCGACGTCAACGTCATCGGCGCGTTCTTCGTCGCACGGGAGGCGGCGCGGCGGATGAGCAGCGGTTCGATCGTGAACGTGTCCTCGGGGGCGGCGACGCTGGGCAGTCCGGGGGAGTACGTGCACTACGCCGCCACCAAGGCCGCCGTCGACGCGCTCACGATCGGTCTGGGCAAGGAGCTCGCGCCGCGCGGGATCCGGGTCAACTGCGTGCAGCCCGGCACGATCCGCACGGACATCCACCGGCTCTCCGGCCGGCCCGACCGGCCCGACCGCGTCGCCTCCCGGATCCCGCTGGGCCGCCCCGGCGAGGCCGAGGAGATCGCGAACGCCATCGCGTGGCTGCTCTCGGACGAGGCCTCGTACACGACGGGCACGATCCTGCGGGTGGCCGGCGGCATGTGAGCCGCCGTGAAGGTGTGGCCTTTCGCCTCTGCGGGCGGTGTTCACGCTGCCCCTAAGCTTCTCCGTCATGTCCGCGCCCACGCTCACCGACTTCGTGCTCGCCAACACGACGCTGGCCCCGGTGCCGCTGGTGCCCGAGGTGCTGCTGCACAGCGCGGCCGAGGCGATGGACCTGTGGGAGCTCACCCACCACGACCAGCCGCCGTTCTGGGCGTTCCCGTGGGCGGGTGGCCAGGCCCTGGCCCGGCACCTGCTCGACAACTCCGGGCTGGTGCGCGACAAGAAGGTGTTCGACCTCGCCTCGGGTTCCGGCCTGGTCGCGATCGCCGCGGCGCTGGCCGGGGCGGACTCGGTGACCGCCAACGACATCGACCCCCTGGCGCTGGCGGCCGTGGAGCTCAACGCCGTCGCGAACGTCGTCACGGTGAGCACGCTGGGCGGTGACCAGCTCGACAGCGACGCCCACGGCGCCGACGTGGTGCTGGCCGGTGACGTGTTCTACGACGCGGAGATCACCGCGCTGGTGCTGCCGTTCCTGGCCAGGGCCGCCGCGCGCGGCGCGCTGGTGCTGCTCGGGGACCCGGACCGCGCGCACCTGCCACACGACCGGTTCACCGCGCAGGCCCGCTACGAGGTGCCGGTGCCGTTGACGCTGGAGAGCACCGAGACCCGCAGCGCCACGGTCTGGCGCGCCTAGTCGGTGACCAGGCAGAACGGGTGCCCGGCGGGGCCGGTGCAGACGCGGAACCCGATGCTCTTCGGTGCGCCTTCGAGCAGCGCGGCGCCCAGTGCCGGCACGTGCGGTTCGGACTCGGCGGGGTCGGTGACCATGACGTCGAGGCGCATCTGCCGCGGGTGCTCCTGGCCGGGCCGGCTATCCGACGGAGATGGCCTGGAGCTTGGCCCTCAGGTACTCGCCGCCCACCACCTCGGGGTGGCGGCCGTCGAGTGACACGATCCGCGCGTCGTGGTCGGTGTTGTAGAAGAAGATCAACGACACCAGGTCCTCGTCGGGCGCGGAGGCGTCGGGTGGCAGGACGCGGTGCGGGGTGGAGCGCCACCGGTCGGAGGTCCAGCGGGCCATCAGGTCGCCGATGTTGACGGTGAAGGCGGCCGGGTCGAACGGCGCGTTCTCCCACACCCCGTCGAGCGTGCGGACCTGCAGGCCGCCCACGCCGTGCTGGCGGTCCAGGATCGTGACGGTGCCGAAGTCGGTGTGCTCGCCGATGCGGAACTGCCCCGGCCCGGCGGGCCCGACCTGCCGCAGCGGCGGGTAGTGGTTGACGTTGAGCGTGTACGAGGCGTTGCCGGTGTACTGGGTGAACCGGGTCCCGGGTTCGCCCAGGGCGACCGCGAAGATCGTCAGCAGCTCGTCGGACAGCGCCCGCATCCGCGCCACGTAGTCGGTCACGGCCGCCTCGAGACCCGGCACCTGGGCGGGGAAGACGTTGGGACGGAAGAAGAACGGGTCGCCGCCCGCGGGGTCGTCCGAGCCGAACGCCAGCGTCTCCTTCAGGTCCGGCGGCGCCATCGCCCCGTCCGCGCGTCCGGTCGCCTGCACGTCGGGCGGCAACCAGCCCCGTCCGCCCGTGCGCACCGCGTAGGGCTGCTTGTCGGGGGTGGGCAGGGCGAAGAACTCCCTGGTCAGGGATCGGGTCCGGGCGCGCAGCTCGTCCGGGACGCCGTGCCCGGTGATCAGCAGGAACCCCGACTCGCGCAGCGCCGCGTCGACGCGGCCCGCCACCTCGGCACGGCGCGTGCCGTCGAACCATCCGGACAAGTCCACCAGCGGAACACCCATGCCTGCACTCCTACCGCCACCCCTGGCCGCGCGCCAGCCGGTTAACCCAGCCGTTCCACCACGAACGCCGTGAGGAACCCGGCGGTGGTGCACAGTCCGGTGTACAGGCGGGCGCGTGCAAAGGCCTCGGGGATCATGGTGTCCGCGATCATCGCCAGGATCGCTCCCGCCGCGACGGCCGTGATCACGGCGATGAGCTGCGGTGACGCGCCGTCGAGCAGCAGGTTGCCCAGCGCCGCGGACAGCCCGCTCGCGACCGCGATCGCACCCCACACCCCGAACACGTAGCGGGGTCCGCGGCCGGCCTGCCTCATGCCGGCGACGCTGGAGAGCCCCTCGGGGACGTTGGAGATGACCACCGCCGCGAGCATCGCCACCCCGACCCCGCCGCCACTGAGCAGGGACACGCCCAGCACGACCGACTCGGGAATGCCGTCGAGCAGCGCGCCCACGGCGATCGCGGTGCCGCTACCGGCCTGGTCGGTCTCGGTCGGCTGGTTGCTGCTGCGCTTGCGATGCCGCGCCCCGTGCCGGGCGAGCAGCAGGTTCGCCAGCACGTAGCCGACCGCGCCGCCGAGGAACCCGGCCGAGGTGGCGAGCAGGCCGCCGGTCTTCTCCGCCTCGTCCATCAGCTCGAACGCCGCCGCCGCGGTCAGCACGCCCGCGCCGAACGCCATCACCACGGCCACGACGTCGCGGGGCACGCGCAGGAACCAGGCGACGAGCGCGCCCGCCACGAGCGCACCGCCGCCTGCCAGTCCCCAGATCCCTGCTTCCACCCACTGCGGCACCACTACATCTTGGCGAAGAACACCTTCAGGTCGCCCGCCAGCAGTTCCGGCGAGTCGTGTCCGGAGTAGTGCCCGCCCCGCTCGAACTCCGACCAGTGCACCAGGTTGTGGTGATCGCGCTCGGCGAAGCGGCGGATGGTCTGGAAGTCGTCGGGGAAGATCGCGACGCCCATCGGTACCGTCGTCGGCTCGGCCGGCTGGTCCTCGCGGTGCGCGTCCTCGAAGTACAGCCGCGCACTCGACCCCGCGGTGGCGGTGAACCAGTAGATCGCCACGTTCGCGAGCAGGAAGTCCTTCGTGACCGCCGGTTCGCCCATCAGCTGCATCGTCCAGGCGAGCTGACCGACGGGGGAGTCCGCGAGCGCGAACGCCACGTTCTGCGGCCGCGCCTGCTGAAGCTTCGCGTACCCGGACATGGTCTCCCAGAAGTTCTGCAGCACCCCGAGGCGGCGGTAGTCGTCCTCGGTCAGGCCCTCCATCTCGGCCGGGTCACCCGAGGGGAAGGAGAAGATCTGCGTCACGTGCACGCCGACCACGTGCGCGGGGTCGACCTGCCCCAGTTGCGGCGCGATGATCGCCCCCGCGTCGTTGCCGTGCACCCCGTAGCGCTGGTAGCCCAGCCGTGCCATCAGCTCCGCGAACGCCTTCGCGATCCGCCCGGAGTGCCAGCCGGTCTCGGTGGTCGGCCCGGAGAACCCGAAGCCGGGGATCGAGGGGATGACCAGGTGGTGGTCCTCGCGCAGGTGCTCGATGACGTCCACGAACTCCATGACCGAGCCGGGCCAGCCGTGGATCAGCATGATCGGCAACGCGTCCGGGTTCGGGCTCGTGACGTGCAGGAAGTGAACGTTCGTGCCGTCGATCTCGGTGACGAACTGCGGGAAGGAGTTGAGCCTGGCCTCCACGGCCCGCCAGTCGAACTCCCCGGCCCAGTACCGCGCCATCTCCTTGACGTCCGCGACGTCGTCCCCGTAGAGCGAACCGGCCCCCGGCACCTGGTCGGTCCACCGCGTGCGCGTCAGACGAAGCCGCAACTCGTCGATGTCGGCGTCGTCGATCGCGATGTGGAATTCCCTGATCTCCGTCATAACCCGAGGCTAACGATGCTTGCGGCCAGCCTCTGTCCTAAAGTGTCGGTCCATGTTGGAAACCTCGGCGCGCTTGCTGCGCCTGCTGGCCCTGTTGCAGTCACGCCGCGACTGGCAGGGCAGCGAACTGGCCGACGAGCTGCGGATCAGCCCCCGCACCGTCCGCCGCGACGTCGACCGCCTGCGCGAGCTCGGCTACCCGGTCAACGCCACCACGGGTTCGTTCGGCGGCTACCGCCTCGGCGCCGGCGCCGAACTCCCGCCCCTGCTGCTCGACGACAACGAGGCCGTGGCCGTAGCGGCCGCCCTGCGCACCAACGCCGTCACGGGCCTGGAAGAGGTCTCCCTGCGCGCGTTGCTCAAGCTGGAACAGGTCCTGCCCTCGCGCCTGCGCCACCGCGTCTCCGCCCTGGAACAGATCGAATCCGTTCCCCGCGACTCACCGGCCCCCGCCCTGGACCCGGAACTGCTGACGGTCCTGGCCGCCGCCTGCCGCGACAGCGACACCCTCCGCTTCGACTACAACGCCCACGACGGCACCCCCACCCGCCGCCGCGTGGAACCCCACCGCCTGGTCAACTGGGGCCGCCGCTGGTACCTCGTGGCCTGGGACGCCGACAAACAGGACTGGCGCAGCTTCCGCGTCGACCGCATCACCCCACCCCAACCCCCTTTCGGCCCGCGCTTCACCCCACGAGACCTCGACGCCACCACCTACGTCGCCTCCCGCGTCACCCAAGCCGCCTGGCGCTTCCAGGCCCGCGTCCTCGTCCACGCCCCGGCCGACGCCGTCGCCGCCCGCATCAACGCCGCCATCGGCACCGTCGAAGCGGTCGATTCGGAGTCGTGCGTCCTCGTGACCGGCTCCGACTCCGTCGAAACGCTCGCCGTGTGGATCGGCATGCTCGGCTTCGACTTCGACGTCACCTCACCACCGGAGCTGGTCGCACACGTTCGCTCTCTTGCGGCCCGCTACGCCCGCGCCGTACAAGACTGACCATGGCCATCACCGGACGGGACATCGAGCACCTGCTCTACACCGAGACGCCCGACCCGATCCTGGTCCTGCAGGACGGGGCGACGGAGATCGTGGCCGCCGCCGATCTCGGGGGACGTCCTGGCGCGATCGTGGTGTGTTCGCGCAGTGAGTTGCTGCGGCGGGTGGGGGAGCGCGACCTCAGTGAGAAGGAGCTGGCGGCGATTGCGGAGACTCTGGCGGCTGCCATTCAAAACCCTGCTCAGCGGCCGCCGCTCTGGCCCGCTTGACCAGATCGGGCCTGCGCTGGAAGACCTCCTGGAGCTCACGGTTGGCGAGATAGTCCTCCAAGACGGCCGCCTGGGCGTCCTCGAATCGAAAGCCCTGCTCGGACAACCTCAGCCAGGCCTCCAGACACGCGACGTCGTGCCACCCGGCCCCCGCCCCCGGCATCAGGTCGAAGATCGCCAGATCGTCGGCTCCGCGACCAAGCCGGGTGCCACCCTCGATCACGATCAGCTCCATGGCCGTGTCGGCCTCGGCGAGCCGCCGCAGCGCCGGAACGCAGTTCTCGACCGGTGTCGCCGCCAGTTCGATCAACGCCGCGGTCACCTCGATGTTCTGCGACGACGCCAGTGGCGTGACCGCGTCCCGCAAGGTCACGCTGACCTCGTCCAAGGTGACGTACGGTTCCGCCATCAGCAGCCAGTCCGCCGGCCTCTCCGGGCTGCGGTTGCTCAGGCTCACCGCGAAATGCCGGTCGGTATCGCGCTTCACCCAGAACCAGGTCACCACGCTGCCCCACTCGGCCGCTGACAGGCGGGACTTCCAGAACAGCGTCAGCCGCCGCCAGTCGTCCAGGGTCAGCCCCAGCTCGTCGGCGTGGCAGGACACCCGCAGGACCAGCACGAGCACGACGAGGTTCAGCAGGTACTTGGCGTCTCGCACCGAGTCCGGCAACGGCACCGGCGCATAGCCACCCCGTGACCTCCGCGTCTCGTCGCGCGCCCCGAGCAGCCGCACCACCAGATCCGCCAGGCCGTGCCGGTCGGACGTCTGCGCGAACTCCCGCAGGAAGTCCAGCACCGGCTTGCTCGTCGTCAACGCCGCACAGGACAGCACCGAGTAGAGCTCGGAGTCGTCCGCCGCGGACTTCCGCTTGGACCGCGCCCGATCTTCCTCGCGCAGCTCCAGCAGCCTGGCCCAGACGAAACGCGCCACCAGGTACTCACCGAACGTCGCGTGCAGGAACTCGTAGGTCCGGAGCTTGGTCTTGTCCTCTCGTACCGCCTCCGTCTTCTGCACGAAGAAGAACCGCCCCAGCACCGTCTCGCCGGCCGAGAGAGGGGTGCGGGTACCCGTGCGTCGCTCCGGGGAACCGAGATCGAGCAGCTGAGCCAGATCAGACGTGACCTGGTGCTCGGCGACCCACTGCGCGCCGCGGTTGAACATCCCCAGCGCCACCACCGACAGGCGCTCGAGCTCGAACTCGACGTCATCGTCCAGATCGGCATCCGACCGGTCGGTCTCGTCCTTGGTCACCTCACGTCGTGCGAACCGGGCAAGCAGCCGCTCGTACAACTGGCCCTGGCTCATGCTCAGGTGATCACGCTGGAACGAACTGTCCACCGCGTCGTAGAGCGCCAGCATCAGCAACAGAAGGGGTTGCGACGCGAGATCGGGGTACTGCAGCACGGTCTGCGCGGGCAACGGCGTGTTGACCGCGTTCCACACGTCCAGCCACCCCCGCACCTGGTCCTCGGAGAACGGCAGCAACCGCACGACATGCGTGCCAGGGGGTAACTCGAGCCCGGCGCACACACTGATCCGGCTGGTCACCACGAACACCGCGGGCCTGCCCATCCCGATGAGCGTCTGCTGGAACTCGGCGATCACGGTCAGGTACCGCGACTGGCTCACGCCGGTCGACTGCAGCAGCTCGTCGAACCCGTCCAGCACCACCACGGGCAGCGCCCCACCGGCCTTGCGCGAGAACTCGGCCCAGCTCACCGGCTCGTGCAACAGCGTGTGAAGACCGTGCTCGATCTGCCGCTTCAGGTCGGCGTCCACCGGAGTGCCGCGCAGCTCCACCCGCACCACCGCGAAGTCCGAAGCCGGCAGCCTGGCCGCGAGCATCTCGGTCAGCACGGACTTGCCCGACCCCGGATCACCGAGGACGAGCAGCGGGGCGGACAACGCCTCCGGCGAGGTCAGGTAACCCACCAGGTAGGCGTGGAGATCATCGTGGACCGCCACGTCGTCCCACCACGCGAGCAGCGAGGGTGACGCACCCTGCTCCGTGCCGATCACCACCTGAAACCGCGGATCGACGTAGGCGTCGGCCAAACTCGGGATGCGCACCCCCTCAGGCACCTCGGCCGCTTTCACCAACGGCCGCGACAGCGCGCCGCGATAGGCGCCGGCCAACTCGGCCAGCCGCAACTCGGGCACCAGGTCGGCGGTGGTCTCGCGCAGCACGTCTTCGAGCCGGACCAGCGCCTTGCGCACCGACCGGCCGTCCTCGATCGCGCACCAGAACCGGATCTCGGGATACTCGGCGGCGAGCTGTCCTAGAAGTTCCTGGTACTTCTCGAGCGCCCGGGCCGGGACAACGAGCCTGGCCGTGTGCTGGAGTCGATCGCGCCCGGTCTCATCGAGTGCGTCCCAGGCCACCAGCCCTGTCAGCGCATCGGACAACACGCGGCCGAGATCGTGGTAGACCGCTCGCAGGCCCCACAGATTCTCCTCGTACGGGCGGCCGGCGGACGGCAGCGGAAGATCGCGGGTCCACGGGTTGAACTCCGCCACCAGGTCGCGGTCCGCGAGGGTCAGCGGCACGCGGACCTGCTGTTCCTCGAACGCCTCGAAGAACGCGGTCATCACCAGGACGGCGTGCGCGGCGTGCAGCTGCTGCGTGCGGGTGTAACGGCTCACGCCCCGGTGCTTCGCGGAGATCTTGGAGATCAGCTCGTTGCTCAGGCGGATGAAGTCCGGCTTGGCGTCGAAGAGGTCGAGCACCTCCCACAGCCCCAGCGAGCCGACCAGAAGCGCGCCGCCCAGGACCTTGTCCATGGCGGCGATGACCGGGTGGTCGCGGCCGCCGAGGATCTTGACGGCCTCGTTGTAGCTGTAGGTCTTTCGCACCCGAAATGTCTACCTGACGGGCGGGACGGTCAGCCCGAGAACAACACCAAAAGACCAATCGCGATCAGCACGATCGGCAGGGCGATGTGGCCCCACTTCGCGAGAGCCCGCGCCACCACCTGACGCGACGCCAGGAACCTGCCGGCCAGGCACCACACGCCGACCAGCAGCAGGAACACCACGACGTAGACCCACAGCGAGTCCGCCACGGCGAAGACAGGCACGTAGACGCCGATGTTGTCGCCGCCGTTCGCCAGGGTCACGCCGGCCATCGCCAGGATGCCGGGAGCGGCGTCGGGTTCGTCCTCGTCGTCGGAGCCGCGCCACAGGGACCAGGCGGCTTTGAGGCCCAGGGCCAGGGGGATCAGGCCCAGCCACGGGCGGAACTGGCCGGGGAGCAGGGAAGCACCCAGGGCGCCGACCACGGCTGTCGCCAGGATGGCGGTGAAGCCCAGGTACTGGGCCGTCACGACCTGCCAGGCCGACTTCGCCCGCGCGAAGAACAGCGCCAGGAGCACCAGGTCGTCGACGTTGGTCACCGCGAACATGCCCGCCGCCTGGCCGATCACCCCAAGATCCACGGCCGCATTCTCACCCACCGCGAAACGGATAGCTCATCCGTATGTGTGCTAGCGTCGACCTTAAGCGGATCAGCTATCCGGATTGAGGAGTGTCATGACACGCAGGGCACTGGTCACCGCGGGGACCGGCGGTATCGGACTGGAGACGGCGCTGGGGCTCACGCGGGCGGGGTTCGCCGTCACCGTTGTCGGGCGCAACGCCGAACGCGGGACACGAGCCGTCGAGAGGATCAACACCGGGGGAGGGGAGCCCGCGCGATTCCTGCAGGCCGACCTCGCCTCACTCGACGAGGTACGAGCGCTCGCCACCCGGATCGCCGCCGAAGGGGAACTGGACGTACTGGTCAACAACGTCGGCGCGATGTTCGCCGACCACACCGAACTCGACGGCGTCGAAGCCTCGTTCGTCGTCAACCACCTCTCGCCCTACCTGCTCACCGAACTGCTGCTCCCGGTGCTGACCGGCCGGGTCGTGAACGTGACCTCCGGTTCCGTGACGGTCGCCAAGAAGATCTTCGACGAGGTCGAGCCGCCCGGCGGCTACTACGGCTTCCACTGGTACGGACGCGCCAAGCTCGCGAACCTCGCCTACACCCTCGACCTCGCCCAGCGACAGACGAAGGTCGCGGTACTCGCCGCCGACCCCGGCGGCGCGGCCACCGACATGACCGACGGCACCATGCGCACACCCAAGATCGTGTCACCCGGCCTGCGACTGCTGTGGCCCTTGGTCCGGCGCACCTTCGAACGGGCCACCTCCGGGCCCGCGTCCGTCGCAGCCCGGCCCTCGATCATGGCGGCAACCGACGAGACACTCACCTCGGGCACCGTGATCGGACGGCACGCCACCGCCGTGTCACCGAACCGCGCGGCCACCGACCCACGCGTCCAACAGGCCGTGCGCAGGCTCAGCGAGAGGCACGCACCACTCATCCACGTTCCGGATGGCGTATCCAATTAAGCTGGAGGCATGACCCCGCAGCGAAAGGACGCCGCCCGCAACTGGGAGCACATCCTCACCGTCGCCAGAGAACTCGTCGACGAAGGCACCCCGCTGCAACTCAACGACGTCGCCCGCCGCGCGGGACTGGGCGTCGGCACGGTCTACCGGCACTTCCCGACCACCGAAGCGCTCCTCGAGACCGTCGCCACGCCCTGCCTCGAAGCCCTCGCCGGCCACGGCGAACAAGCCCTCACCCACGACGACCCGTGGCAGGCCTTCGCCGACTACCTCACCAGGCTCGTCGAAGGCCAGGTCACCGACGCCGCACTCGTCAAGGTCGCCGCCACCGCCGAAGACGTCCTGACGCGCACCACCGAACTCAAAGCGCAGATCCTCGCCACCGGAGCCAAACTGCTCGCCCGCGCCCGCGACGCCGGAACCGTCCGCCCCGACGTGCGCGACGACGACCTCGTCCCGCTCATGTGCGGCATCTCCTACGCCACCTACGTGCACGGCGCGAACCCGGCCGACCGGCTCCCCACCGCACGCCGCTACCTCGAAACCCTGCTCCGAGGCCTACACGCCTGACCCGACAGGACCGGCCGCCACGAACGCCCGCAACTCGTCAAGTTCCCGCGCGCCGCCGTCGGTCAGCATCCACGTCACACCCGCGTCCTCGAACTCCTTCACCTCCTCCGGCAACACGCCGCCACCCCACAGCACGACATCCCCCTCAGCCGACCCGCCCGACGCCACGAAATCCGCCTTCAAGCGAGCGGCATCCTCGGGGGAGAGCACCACCAAGCCGTCCGGACCGAACGTCGCCGGCACCACACCCGCCGCATGCTCTGCCGCACGGAACGGCGCCGACCTCGGCCAGTTCCCGCCGACCCAGATCGGCACCTCCACCGGCGCGAACCGCACACCCGACACCTCGAACAACGCACCCCGATGCTCGACCTCGGCACCCGACAACAACGCCCGCAACAACTCCACCCCCTCCGACATCGCCCCAGCACGCGACGCACGCTCGCCGAAGGGGGAGTAGTCCTGCGGCACACCCGCACCCACCCCGAGCACCAGCCGCCCACCGGACAACCGCTGCAGAGTCGACGCCTCCAACGCCACCTTCCACGGCCGCCGACGCCCCAGCGACGTCACCAACGGCCCCAGCCGAAGCCTCGACGTCCGCGCCGCCACCGCCCCCAACGTCACCCAGACATCCGCCACCACGGGCTCACCCGGCACCACCACGTGATCCCACAGAAAGAAGCCGTCCCACCCGGCTTCCTCCGCGGCCACAGCGAGCGACACCAGCACCGACGGATCACCGAGCGACGAACCGAACGAAGGCACATAGATCGCGTAACGCATGCCCCTCAGTGTGGCAAGCACCCCCGACAAGATCGTTCTAACGCGGCGGACCAGCAGAAATGTACGAACGCAGCTCCCCGAGCGACGCCTTCCACCCATCCAGCAACAACCACGTCGCCCCAGCGTCCGCGAACTCCGACACCTGCGCCACCGACGGCCGCGCCCCACCACCCCAGATCGCCAGATCCCCGTCAGCAGGCCCACCCGCCGCCACGAACTCAGCCTTCATCAACGCCGCCTGCTCGGGCGACGCCACCGCGAACCCACCAGACCCGTCCAGAATGATCGGAAACAACCCCGACGCCCGCGCCGCCGCCAAGAACGGCACCTTCCGCGGCCAGATCCCCGACGTCCACACCGGCACGTCCACCGCCGCGAACCGCACCCCGGACGCCTCGAACACAGCACCCCGATGCTCCACCGGCTCACCCGAGAGCAACTCCTGCACCAACTCCACACCCTCGGTCAACCGCGCCGCACGCGACCGCGCATCCGACACCTCACCGAACGACGTGTAATCCCGAGGCACACCCATCCCCACCCCGAGCACCAACCGCCCACCCGACAACCGCTGCAAAGTAGACGCCTCCACAGCCAGCTTCCACGGACGACGCCGGGGGACAGGCGTGATCATCGGCCCCAACACGATCCGCGACGTCCGCGCCGCCACCGCACCCAACGTCACCCACGGATCAGCCACCAACGGCTCCGCCACCAGGTGATCCCACATGAAGAACCCGTCCCACCCGGCAGCCTCGGCCTCAACGGCCAACGAACACAACACCGCCGGATCGCCATAGGTCTCGCCATAACAAGGCACATAAATCGCAAAACGCATGCGGGGGAGTCTGCCTCAACGCCCCTCACCGATCGCGCCGTCGAGCTGCTCCCGCAAGATGTCAGCATGCCCCGCATGCCGCGCGGTCTCCGTCAGCACATGCACCAGCACGTTGAACAACATCACATTCGGACGCGGCCACCACGGCACATGACCAGGGGAGTCCACCGCAAGCGCAGAGATCGTCGCGTCCGAATGCACCCACACACGCCGATAACGCGCAACGATCTCCTCACGCGACTCCGACTCGGCCGCCCGCATGTCCAACCCACGCGCCGCCAAGTCGTCCCACCGAGGCATCGGCTCAGGAAACGGCCGCCCGAACACCTCACCGAAATACCGCGACTCCGACAACGTCAGATGCTTCACCAACCCCAGCAGATTCGTCCCCGACGCCACCAACGGCCGCCGCACATCCGCCTCGGCCAACCCGTCGAGCTTCCACACCAACACCTCGCGCAACTCACGCAAGTCGCCGTGCAGGTACTCCTTCGCGAACTCATCGATCATGAACGCGGAGCCTGCCAGTCACGCGCGATCGACTCCACCCACGACCCGACACGCCGCGACGCGCGTCAGAAGCACCCACGCGAGAAGCCGGGCTTGCCGAAACGCCTGTGGTGTTCGAGGAACAGGTCCCAGTCAGACACGCCGCAGAGCACGGCAGGGGAGTCCTCACGGAACACGCCACCCGGCCGCACACGCCTCGACCCACGAAACAAGATCTGGCAACACGTCGAACGAGTACAAGGAGCGCGGCGGACACCCAGGCAACGGCGTGACGCCGTCGAACGAATGGTCAGGCGCGAACAGCACAAGGCGGCCAGTCTCACCGTGCGCCGCCGTCAGGTTCCCGTTGGCCTCTATCGCCACGGTGACGAAAGACAGCAGCTCCTCGCCCGGAAGAGGCAGCCTCTCATCACTCCACAGCCAGTCGTACTGACCGACGACATCAGAGAACGACGTCTGCGACGCCGACACCGTCAACACCTCGTTCTGGTTCAGCCACAGCGTCGACGGACCACCGAACTGTTCAACGGTCCCGCCGAACATCGCCCAGAGTCGCTCCAGGAACGCTGGAGAGCCGGCGACACGAGAAGGCGGCTGACAGAGCCACCCGCGGCGGTCGCCAGAACGGCCCCACGCCAAAAGCTCGTACGAACAGCCCGCCACGGACACCGGCGTGACGGTCGCGGACGCCAGCAGAGCCGACAGCTCAGGAAATCCAGGCAGCGACCCGCGAGCCCAAGGGGAAGCCGAACCGACGACGACAGCCGAGTCCGGCTCCACGAACCACGGCACGCACTCCAGGAACCGACCCCAGTCAGGCACGCCGCCGAGCATGGCAGGAGAGTCCTCCGAACCACGCCGGATCCGCGTTACTTGACATAATGTAGATTATCGGCAAAACGGCGACCTGCGAAGATCGTTCCAGAAGGGGCTGAAACGCCCGTGTTGGCGCGTCTGCAAGTCACAGCCGGCGGGCAGGCCGGCTGCGCTTGCAGACGCCACAACATCAGAACCACGGCGATGTCGGAGCGCGGTCGACACCGACGTGTCGTCAGTGAGACGTACGTGGCGGGGCGCCATTACGTTCGCGATCCCCACCAAGTGACGCCACCTGGTCCAGCGGGCTTCCTCCACCGCGTCGAAACCCGGCGAAACGGACATTTCATGCATAATCGCCATTATCCAGCACAGTGCAGGGAATTGTCGGTGGTGTGCGGTACAAGATCCATATGCACGTGCTCGCCGCCCAGGACGCCTTCTTCCTCGCCCGCCGGACCCGCAAGGACTCGCCGCACACAACGGCGGCCTACCAGCGGGATCTCTCCGGCCTGAACACGCTCCTGGCCGAGACCCTCCTCTCCCCCGTCGAGGAACTCACCATGGGCCAGCTCACCGGGGCGAACCTCCGTCAGGCATTCGGGTTGTTCGCGGACACCCATGCCAAGAGCTCCGTGCTGCGGGCCTGGTCTACGTGGAACCAGTTCCTGACGTTCTGCGTGGCCGAGGACCTCATCGCCGGCAACCCGATGGGTGCGATCGCCCGCCCGAAGACGCCTCCGCTCGTGCCCAAGCCCCTGCGTGGTGAGGACACCCCCGAGCAGTTGCTCACGGCCGCGGCGGAGGGTGCGAGCAAGGGTCGTGATCCGTGGCCGGAGCGGGACGTGCTGGTCATCGCGCTGGGGCTGGTCGCTGGGCTCCGGAGCGCGGAGATGCGCACGTTGACGCTGGCGAGCGTGGTCGGGCGGGAGGGTGACCAACGGCTGCATGTGAAGGGCAAGGGCAATCGCGACAGGTCTGTCCCGATCGAGCCTCCGATGGAACGCATCGTGGACGCGTACCTCAAGAGTTGCAGGCAGCGTTTTCCTCAGGGGCGTTTCGATCGTGAGTCGGCGTTGCTGCGGGATCGGCACGGTGAGCCGATCGGGCGGGGTGGGTTGGAGTACCTGGTGAAGTCGTGTTTTCGGTGGGCGGGGCTGAACGACCGGGTGCCGACGGGGGCGAATCTGCATGCTCTGAGGCACACGTTCGCCACCCGATTGGCCGAGGACGGGGCGTCGGCGAGCGAGATCATGGCGTTGCTCGGTCATGCGAGTTTGGCGACGAGTCAGAACTACATCGAGGCGACGGCGCGGGAGCGGCGTGCGGCGGTGGCGAGCAGCAGGACGTATCGGGCGCTCAAGGACATCTAGCGGTGCTCCACTGTGATGCGGCACGCTCGGCTATGACGCGTGGGCCGGGGGTCGCTCAGTTGCCGGATCGTTAGGCCAAGTGGGTGATCTGATAGTGCGAAAACCGCATTTCAGGGGTACCCAATGAGAATGAGATCCGTGTGGCGTGGGGCCATCTCCTTCGGGTTGGTGACGATCGCCGTGCGCCTCTACACGGCTGTCGAGGAGCACGACTTCCGTTTCAACCAGGTGCATCGGGAGGACGGCGGGCGCATCAAGTACAAGCGCGTCTGTTCGGTGTGCGGCGAAGAGGTCGAGTATTCGGACATCACCAAGGGCTATGAGTTGGACGACGGCCGCATGGTGATCATGGAGAACGAGGACTTCGACAAGTTGCCGGTGAAGACCGACAAGTCGATCGACGTGTTGGAGTTCGTGCCGGCGGAGGAGATCGATCCGATCTACTTCCAGAAGACGTACTACCTGGAGCCGGACAAGGCTGCCGCGCGACCGTACGTGCTGTTGCGGGATGCGCTGGTGAAGACGGGTCAGCTGGCGGTCGTGAAGATCACGATCCGGCAGAAGGAGACGCTGGCGACGATCCGGGCGCGGGACGACGTGCTGGTGATGCACACGATGTTGTGGCCGGATGAGATCCGCAAGGCGGAGTTCGACTTCCTGGACCAGGACGTGGAGGTGCGTCCGCAGGAGTTGAAGATGGCGACGTCGTTGGTGGAGTCGATGGCGGGTGACTTCGATCCGGACACGTTCACCGACGACTATCGGGACGCGCTGGAGAAGGTGATCGCGGCGAAGGCTGAGGGTGCGGAGTTGCCCGAGCAGCCGGAGGCCGAGGACAAGGGCGATGTCATCGATCTGATGACGGCGCTGGAGCGCAGTGTGGAGAAGGCGAAGGCCGGGCGGAAGGGCGCTGAGAAGAAGGCGCCGCCGAAGAAGAAGGCCTCGTCGGCGTAGATGGCCGGGCTCGACGAGTACCGGCGCAAGCGGGATCCGGCCAGGACGCCGGAGCCCGTTCCGAGTGCGGACGAGTTGCCTAGGGGCGACAACGACACGTTCGTGATTCAGGAGCATCACGCGAGCAGCCTGCATTGGGATGTGCGGTTGGAGCGTGATGGTGTTTTGGTGTCGTGGGCGGTGCCGAAGGGGTTGCCGTCGACGACTGATGTGGTGCGTCTGGCTGTGCACACCGAGGATCATCCGTTGGAGTACGCGCAGTTCTCCGGGGAGATTCCGAAGGGTGAGTACGGCGGTGGCGAGATGGTCATCTGGGACCGTGGCCGCTATGAGACGGTGAAGTGGTCGGACCGTGAGGTCGACGTCGTTCTGCATGGTCGTCGTGTGCAGGGTCAGTTCGTGTTCTTCCGGTCGGGCAAGGACGAGAAGAACTGGATGATGAAGCGCCGGCACGCTCCGGCGCGTCCGGACTGGAAGACCCTGCCGGAGCAGCTGAAGCCGATGCTCGCTGTTCCGGGTCCTCTCCCTCAGGATGATGATGATCTTTGGGCTTACGAGTTCAAGTGGGACGGCGTCCGCGCGATCCTGAGGGTCGAGGGCGGGCGTGTGCAGGCGTGGTCGCGGTTGGGCAACGACATCACGGTCGCCTATCCGGAGCTGCAGGGCGTCGGCGAGCAGCTGGGGTCGACGGAGGCGCTGCTCGACGGGGAGATCGTCGCGTTGCAGAACGGCAGGCCGAGTTTCAGTGCGTTGCAGAACCGGATGCACGTGACGAAGTCGGAGGCGGCGCGCCGGGCGGCGCGGCAGTTTCCGATCACGCTGTTGTTGTTCGATCTGCTGCATCTCGATGGCACGCCGACGATGCCGCTGCCCTTTCGGCAACGGCGTGAGCTGCTCAGGGGCCTGGAGCTGAGGGGCCCGCACTGGCTGACTCCCCCGTCGTATGACGAGGACGGGGCGGCGGTGCTGGCGGCGAGTCGTGAGCAGGGGCTTGAGGGTGTGGTGGCGAAGCGCCTGGATTCGGCGTATCAGCCGGGGACGCGCAGTGCGGTGTGGCGCAAGATCACGGACCTGTTGGCGCAGGAGGTGGTGATCGGCGGCTGGCGGATGGGTGAGGGCAAGCGTTCGGGTGTGGTGGGGGCGTTGTTGCTGGGTATCCCCCAGGACGGCGGGCTGGCGTTCGCGGGTTCGGTGGGCACGGGGTTCAACGACGCCGAGCTGGCGGTGTTGACGCCGCGGTTGAAGGCGTTGGCGCGCAGGGGTTCGCCGTTCGTGACGGAGATGCCGCGGGAACGGGCGAAGGGTGCGTTGTGGGTGGAGCCGGAGCTGGTGGCGGAGGTGGTGTTCCGGCAGTGGACGCCGGACGGGCGGATGCGGTTTCCGGCGTGGCGTGGGTTGCGGCCGGACAAGACGCCGGAGGAGGTGCGTCGGGTTGAGCAGTGACGCGACGGTGCGGGTCGAGGACCGGGTGTTGAAGCTGACGAACCTGGACAAGCTGTTGTATCCGGAGTTCGGGTTCACCAAGGGTGAGGTGATCGACTACTACACCCGGATCGCGCCGGTGCTGCTCCCCCATCTCAAGGACCGTCCGGTGACGTTGAAGCGGTATCCGAACGGGGTGGACGGGAAGTGGTTCTTCGAGAAGAACGCGCCGGAGCATCGGCCGGAGTGGGTGCGGACGATGCGGCTGGAGTCGCCGGGTAGCTCGAAGGGCAACGAGACCGTCAACTACGTGATGGTGGACGAGCTGGCGACGTTGGTGTGGCTGGCGAACCTGGCGGCGCTGGAGTTGCACGTGCCGCAGTGGACGGTGGGGCCGCGCGGGGGTAAGCGGGATCCTGATCTGCTGGTGTTCGATCTGGATCCGGGTGCGCCGGCGACGGTGGTGGAGTGTTGCCGGGTCGCGGAGCAGGTGCGGCTGGTGCTGGACGACGACGGTGTGGACTCGTGGGCGAAGACGTCGGGCAACAAGGGCATGCAGGTGTACGCCTACGCGCCGGCGAAGGACACGTCGGAGTACGCGAAGGCGGTGGCGCAGCGGTTGGCGCAGGAGCATCCGAAGCTCGTCGTGTCGACGATGGCGAAGGCGCAGCGGCCGGGGAAGGTGTTCATCGACTGGTCGCAGAACAACACGGCGAAGACGACGATCGCGCCGTACTCGTTGCGGGCTCGGGAGCGGCCGGCGGTGTCGGCGCCGGTCACGTGGGACGAGGTCGAGGACTGCGAGGTCGTGGAGGATCTGGTGTTCACGGCGGACGAGGTGCTGGCGCGGGTCGAGTCGGCGGGTGACCTGTTCGGGAGTTGATATTCTGGCCGACTGCCTATGTGGGGGTTTGCCGTGAACATCGAGCTCGTCGAGTACGACTCCGCCTGGCCTGGTCTGTTCGAACGGGAGCGGGCGCGGATTCTGGGTGTGTTGCCGGATGCCGTGCTGGAGCACGTGGGGTCGACGTCGGTGCCGGGGTTGTGTGCGAAGCCGGTGATCGACCTGATGCTGGTGGTGGACGACCCGCTGGACGAGGCGTCGTACGTGCCGGCGTTGGAGGCGGCCGGGTATCGGGTGACGGTGCGCGAGGACGACTGGCACGACCACCGGATCCTCAAGGGCCCGGACACGAACATCAATCTGCACGTGTTCCCGCGTGGGTGTGCTCAGGTGCGGCGGCATCTGCTGTTCCGCGACTGGCTGCGCGACAACGCCGAGGACCGTGAGCTGTACGCGTCGACCAAGCGGACGCTGGCGGCGCGGGTGTGGGAGCGGGTGCAGGACTACGCGGCCGCGAAGAACGCGGTCGTGCTGGACATCCTCGAACGTGCCTATCTGGCGCGGCCGGTGGAGCCGGGTGAGGTCGAGTTCGTGACGGAGACGCCGCCGCACAACGCCCCGGTGCTGCTGGAGGACCACAACCCGGCCTGGGCGCGGTGGTTCGCCGCCGAGGAGGCGAAGATCCGGGCGGCGCTGGGCGAGAAGGTCGTCAGGCTGGAGCACGTGGGGTCGACGTCGGTGCCGGGGCTGGCGGCGAAGCCGTTGATCGACATCCTGCTGATCGTGCCGGACTCGGCCGACGAGGACGCCTACGTGCCGGCGTTGCTGGAGGCGGGTTACTACCTGCGGCTGCGGGAGCGCGTGTGGCACGAGCACCGGTTGCTCAAGGGCACGGAGCCGAACGTGAACCTGCACGTCTACTCCCCCAGGTGCGAGGAGCTCGACCGGATGCTGGCCTTCCGTGATCGGCTGCGTGCCTTTCCGGCCGATCGGGAGGAGTACGAGCGCACGAAGCGCGAGTTGGCGGGCCGGACGTGGAAGCGGGTGCAGGACTACGCCGACGCGAAGACCCGTGTGGTGGAGCGGATCATTCTGCGGGCGCTGGGCTGAAGCGGCGCCGGTAGTCCGACGGGGTGAGGCCGGTCTCGCGGCGCATCAGGGCGCGGAGGTTGGCGGCGGTGCCCAGGCCGGTGCGGCGGGCGACGACGTCGAAGCGCCGCTCCCCCAGTTCGATCAGCCGGCACGCGAGGGTGATTCGTTCCCCGGTGAGCCACGCCAGCGGCGTCGTTCCCAGCTGGGCCTGGAAGCGGCGGTGCAGGGTGGCGGGGCTGACTGCGGCGCGGGCGGCCAGCGAGGTGACGGTGAGCGGGGTGTCGAGGTGGTGCTGGGCCCAGGCGAGGACGGGGGCGAGTGACTCGTCGGGCAGGTCGGGTACGGGGCGTTCGACGAACTGGCGCTGGCCGCCGTCGCGGTGGGCGGCGAAGACGAGGCGGCGGCTGACGGAGTTGGCGATCTCGGCGCCGTGGTCGCGGCGGACGAGGTGCAGTCCGAGGTCGAGGGCGGCGGCGCTGCCTGCGGAGGTGAGGATGTCTCCGTCGTCGACGAACAGGACGTCGGGTTCGAGGTGGACGTCGGGGAACCGGGTGCGGAAGTCGTCGGCCCACTGCCAGTGGGCGGTGGCGCGGCGGCCGTCGAGGACGCCGGCTTCGGCGAGGGTGAACGCGCCGCTGCAGAAGCCGACGAGGCGGGCGCCGCGGCTGTGGGCGCGGCGGATGGCGTCGAGGACCTCGGGGCGGCGGGGTACCTCGACGTCGGGGCGGTTGGGGACGATGAGGGTGTCGGCGTGGTCGGTGGCGTGCAGGCCGGCGACGCCGGTGAGGGTGAAGAAGCCGTCGCGCATGGCCGTGTGCGGTTGGGGTGAGCAGAGGCGGAAGTCGTAGAGGTGGCCGCCGATCTCGGGGCGGTGCAGGCCGAAGATCTCGGTGGCGCAGCCGAGTTCGAACGGGTTGGAGTTCTCGTCCACGATGACGACGACGCGGTGCGAGGATTCTTGCGGCATGTGCGATTCCTAGCACTCACGTCCGGGCCGTGACAGGGGCGAGGCTCAACGGCATGAACGAACCCATCGCCCTGGACGACGCTCTGGCCTCGTTCGACGCTCTGTGGAGCCCTCGGATCGTCACCCGCGTCAACGACTACGACGTGCGCGTGGCGAAGGTGCAGGGCGAGCACGTGTGGCACGTGCACGACGACACCGACGAGTTCTTCCTCGTCCTGGACGGCGAGCTGTCCATCGGGCTGCGCGAGCCTGATGGCGAACGCACGGTGGTGCTGACCAAGGGCGCCGTGTTCACCGTGCCGCGCGGAACGTTCCACAAGCCGTCGGCTCCGCACGGCGCGCGGATCCTGATGTTCGAGCCCACCGGGACGCTGACCGTGGGCGATCGGCACGACGAGGTCCCCGCTCACGTGGATGCGACGACGGGCCACATTCTCGGCTGAACGGGCCGGTGGGTTCCGGTCTCGTGGATCTGGGGACTCGGGAAGAATCCGGTCCTGTGAGGTTCAGGGTGCTCGGTCCGGTGCTCGTCGACGGCGTGGAGGTCGCGGCGCCACGTCAGCGCGCGTTGCTGGCGATGCTCGTGCTGCACGCCGGGCGGATCGTGGGGCACGAGCAGCTGATCGGCGGCCTGTACCCCGAGCCGCCCGCCGGTGCGGTCAACGCGCTGCAGTCGCAGGTGTCGCGGCTGCGGCGGAGCGTGCCGGGGCTGGTGGTCGAGCACCACCCGGCGGGCTACCGGCTCGTCGCCGAGTCCTCCGATGCCGATCACCTGTGGTGCGTCGAGCTGCTGCGGGCCGGACGTGCGGCGGACGCGCTGGCGTTGTGGCGTGGGCCCGCGCTGGCCGATGTCGACGCACCGTTCGTGCAGCCGGCACGGCACAACCTGACCGAGATGTTCATCGAGTGCGCGCTGGCGGGCGGGACTACGAGACAGCTGCACGACCTGGTCGCGGAGTATCCGTTGCGGGAGGACGTGCGGGCGGCGTTGATGCGGTCGCTGCACCGTGACGGCCGTCAGACCGAGGCCCTGGAGGTGTTCGCGCAGGGCCGGGCGCTGCTGGCCGAGGAGCTCGGTGTCGATCCCTCCCCCGTGCTCGAGGCCGCGCATCTGGAGGTGCTGCGGGCGCAGGCGCCGCATCGGGGTGTGCCTGCGCAGCTGACCAGCTTCGTCGGCCGCGACGAGGACCTGCGGCGCGTGTCGAAGTGGTTGCGCGACAACCGATTGGTCACGCTGATCGGTCCCGGCGGCACGGGCAAGACGCGGCTGGCCGTCGAGGTCGCGCATCGTGAACCGGGCGAGGTGGCGTTCGTCGACCTCAGCGCCACCGCCGACGTGGCCCGTGCGCTGCTCGACGGGCTCGGGATCCGTGAGGCCGGGCTGCTGTCGGCCGAGCCGCTCAGCGTCGAGGACCGGTTGCGGGCGGCGTTGGCGGCGCGCGACGTCGTGCTGGTCGTGGACAACTGCGAACACGTCATCGACGACGCCGCCCGCGTGCTCGGCGGCATCCTCGCCGCCTGCCCGGACGTGCGGGTGCTCGCGACCAGCCGGGAGCCGCTCGGCATCACCGGCGAGACGCTGAGCCCGGTCGCCGCGCTGGACGACGAGGCCGCCACCCGCCTGTTCCTGGACCGGGCGCAGGCGGTCAGGCCGGGTTTCCACGCCGATCAGGACGTCATCGCCGAGGTGTGCCGGCGGCTGGACGGGATCGCGCTCGCCATCGAGCTCGCCGCCGCCCGCGTCCGGTCGCTGCCCCTGGACGAGATCGCGGCCCGGCTCGACGACCGGTTCCGGTTGCTGTCCAAGGGCAGCCGCACCGCCGCGCCCCGCCACCGCACGCTGCACGCCGTCGTGGAGTGGAGCTGGGACCTGCTCACCGACGCCGAACGCGACCTCGCCGCCCGCTTCACCGTGTTCAGCGGCGGCGCGGGCCTCGACACCGCCACCGCCGTGTGCCAGTCCGATGTAGACACTCTGACCTCGTTGGTGGACAAGTCACTCGTCGAAGTCGCCGACGACCGGTTTCGCATGCTCGACACCATCCGCGCGTTCTGCGCCACCCACGCCCCGGACCTCGGCCGCGAGCACGCGCGGTGGTTCCTGCACCGCGCCCAGCAGGCCGAACCGCACCTGCGCTCCCACGAGCAGATCCAGTGGCTCGCCCGGCTTGCCGCCGACCACGACAACCTCGTCGCCGCCGTCACCTGGGCCACCGCCCACGACCTCGGGCTCGCGCTGGAACTCGTCGCCGCGCTCGCCACCTACTACTGGTTCCGCGGGCTGCGCACCGAGGCCGCCCAGCAGGCCGACGCCGTGCTGCACGCGTGCGGCGAGAGCCCGCCGCCAGGCCGTGAGCAGGAGTACGCGCTGTGCCTGCTGATCGCGTGGCCGGTCGCGACCGGTGACCAGAGCGCCCGCATCCGGCAGGCCGACGCGTTGATGGAACGGCTCGTCGACCCGCCGCGCTACCCGATCATGACGATGATGTGGGGCATGGCGCTCGGCGCGCCCGAGGACGACTCGCAGGTGTGGCACCGCCGCAACCGGCTGCTCGGCCAGGACCCGTGGAGCGCGGCCCTCGCGCTGGTCGGCGACGGTCTCGTGGCACGCATGGGCGGCGACCCGGTGACAGGCGCGGAGCTGCTGCAACGAGCCGCGGCGGCGTTCACGCGGGTCGGTGACCGGTGGGGCGCGGCACTCGCGTTCAACCAGCTCGGCGAGATCGCCCTCGATCAGGGCGACGCCGCGAACGCCCTGATCCACATCGAACGCGGCCGCGGCCTGCTCGACGAGCTCGGCGCCACCGAGGACACCGCCGAAGCCGTCATCGCCCGCGCCCAGGCCACCCTGCTCACCGGCGACCTCGACGGCGCGCGAACCGACTTCCTCCTGGCGCTGGCCCTGTCGCGGCGTGCCGGAGCGCTCGTGGTGCAGGCGGGTGCCCATCTGGGCCTGGCCGAGCTCGCCCGCGTCACCGGTGACTACGCGGCCGCCTACCTGGAGTGCGACCAGGCGTGGGAACGCTGCCCCGGCGGCTGGTACGGGCCCGACCAGATGCGCTGCCACATCGCCGTGGAACGCGGCCGCGTCGCGAAGGCCGAAGGCGATCCCGGGAAGGCCCGCCGGCACTTCGAGGAGGCACTGCGCCGGGCCGTGGTACAGCGCAACCTCGTAACCGAGACCGCCGTCCGCGCGGAACTCGCCGCCCTGGCCGTGCCCTGAGCCGCCGCCACCACAACCACGCCGGCAGCCTGCGATGCTCGACGAACGTCCACAGGTCGTCCTCGGCCACCTCGTCCGGGTGCCGGCGCAGCACCTCCAGGCACTCCCGCGACACCACCCCGTGAATCCGGGCCACGTGCGCCAGCGCCGTCGCGCCCTGCCGGCGGACCTCGATGCGGTTGTGGTCCAGTGCGCGAGCGACCCGCTGTAAGGCGACCAACGGGTCCGGGTAGGACATGGCCAGGCCGATCACCGCGACACCGACCATGTCCTCGCCGCGGTCGAACGCCGCGTCGACCTCCTCGGGGCGGCCGATGCCCATCAGAGCGGAGTAGTCGCTCCAGTTCACGCCCTCACCGCGCATCGCCCGGTCCAGCAGGAACCGCTGCCTGCCGTCGGAGCGTTCGCCGGTGCGTTCCCAGTCCGCGGCCAGGTAGCGCCACACGGCGGCGGTGTCGGCACGCGAGGTCGAGGCCAGGATCCGGCACAGCTCCCGCACGTGACCGGGTTCGCTGGCCTGCGCGAGCTCGCCCAGGACACCGGGCGGGCAGCCCAGGTCGTGCCACGCCAGCCGCGCCAGCGTCGGCACCTCGTCGACGTCCACCCAGCCGTCGGCCCCGCCCCGCCCGATCTCGGCAGGCGTCAGCGAGGCCCGATACCGGGCGTGTTCGATCGGGATCACTCTCAGACCTGCGGCACCGCGCGCAGCAACGCACGCGTGTAGTCGTGAGACGGGGTGAGCAGGACTTCTTCGGCTGAGCCTTGTTCCACGATTTTCCCCTGATGCATCACCGCGACCCGGTCGGCGATCTGCCACGCCAGCCCTAGGTCGTGCGTGATGATCAATGAAGCAAGGCCCAGTTCCCGGCGCAACCGGAGCAGCAGCGCCACGATCTCCCCGCGCACCGAGGCGTCCAGGGACGCGACGGGCTCGTCGGCCACCAGCAGGCGGGGCTCCAGCACCAGCGCTCCGGCGATCACCACGCGCTGCTGCTGACCCCCGGACAGCTCGTGCGGAAGCGCCTGCAGATACAGGCTCGCCGGACGCAGCTCTGCCCGTTCCACAGCGGCCGTGACCAGGGATTCCTCATCGCCGGGAATGCCGTGCACCCGCAGTCCCTCCGCCACCGCGTCGACGATCCTGTGACGCGGGTTGAGGGCGCTGGAAGGATCTTGAAGCACAAGCTGGACCTGGCGCCGGAAGGCCTTGAGCGCCTTGCCGTTGCGGGCCACCTCGGCGCCGTCGAAGATCACCCGACCGGAGGACGGCTTTCGCAGACCCATTATGGTACGAGCCAGTGTCGTTTTGCCGGATCCGGACTGCCCGACCAGCGCCACGATCTCGCCCCGCCCGATCGTCAGGTCCACCCCGTCGACCGCGCGCGTCCGGCCGTAGTCCACGACCAGATCCCGCACCTGCAGCAACGGCTCCGGCTCCGGCGCGGGCTCGGCCCAGCGGTGCGCCGGGTCGCCGATCACCGGGAACGCCGCCGTCAGCGCCGCGGTGTGCGGGTGCCGGGGGTTCGCGATCACCTCACGGGTGCGGCCGCGTTCGACCAGCGCGCCGCGGTGCATCACCGCGAGGTCGTCGCACGTCTCGGCCAGCACCGACAGGTCGTGGCTGATCATCAGCAACCCGAGGTCCTGCTCGCGGACCAGCCGTGTCATCAGCGCCAGCACCTGGGCCTGGACCACGACGTCGAGCGCGGTGGTCGGCTCGTCCGCGACGACCAGCCGTGGCCCGCACGCCAGCGCCATCGCGATCATGACCCGTTGCCTCTGCCCGCCGGAGAGCTCGTGCGGATACGCCCGCGCCTTGTCCCGGGGCAGTTCGACCTGCTCCACCAGGTCGAGCGCGTTGCCTTCGACGCCGTGCAGGCGCATGGGTTCGGCGATCTGGTCACCGACGCGCTGTACCGGGTTGAGCGAGTGCATCGCGCCCTGGAACACGATCGACGCCGCCGCCCACCGCACCGCCCGCAACCGGCCCCACGACATCGTCGCCACGTCGTCGCCGTCGAGCAGGATCTCGCCGGTCACGCTCGCCGACTTGGGCAGCAGCCGCAGCACCGACATCGCCACCGTCGACTTGCCCGACCCCGACTCACCCGCCAGACCCAGCGTCTGACCGGGAGCCAGGGCGAGGTTCACGTCGTTGACGACGCACTTCGGTCCGTAGTGGACGGTGAGGTTCTTCAACTCCAGCAAGGGGTTCACCTCTTCGGCGTCACGACGGCTTCGAGGGCGCGCCCGACGAGCGTGAACGCCAGCACCACCACCACGATCGCGAGACCCGGCGGCAGCAGGAACCACCACGCGCGCTGCGGCACCGCCCCGTGCAGCTGCGCCTGGTGCAGCATCGCGCCCCACGAGATCCGCGTCGGATCACCCAGCCCCAGAAACGCCAGCGTCGACTCCGCCACGATCGCCGACGCCACCGCCAGCGTCGCGTTGACCAGCACCAACGGCACCACCGACGGCAGCACGTGCCGTCCGATCACGTGCGTGTGGCCGCCGCCCAGGGCCCGTGCGCGTTCCACGAACGGTCGGGCCTCGATCGTCAGCGTCTGCGCCCGCACCATCCGCGCCGTCGACGGCCAGCTCGTCAGCCCGATCGCCAGGATGATCGTGCCCAGGCCGCGCGGCAGCACCGTCGACAACGCGATCGCCAGCACCAGCGCCGGCAACACCAGGAAGAAGTCCGTGACCCGCAGCAACGCGCCCGCCAGCAGGCCGCCGAAGTGACCGCTCAGGATCCCCACGAGCGTGCCGATGCCGACCGCGAGCACCGCCGCCGTCAGCCCGACGAACAACGACGTCCCCGTGCCCTGCGCCATCAGCAACGCCACCGAGCGTCCGGTGTGGTCGGTACCCAGCCAGTGCCCGGGCCCCGGTGGCTGCCACGCGCCGTCGGTCACGCGGGTGACGTCGAGGGCGTCGGCGGGGATCAGCAGCGGCGCGAGCAGGGCGATCAGCGCGGCCACGGCCAGCACCGCCGCACCGGCCACCCCGGCGCGCTGTGCCAGAAACCCGCCCCGGTCCACCCTGCCCGCCAGGAAACCGCCCACCGCGCCGACTCCCCTCATACGACCTTCACCCGCGGATCCAGGACCCCGTGCAGCAGGTCGGCGAGCAGGTTCATCACCACGACCGCGCCCGCCGTCACCACCAGCAACCCCTGCAGCAACAGGTAATCGGGCCCGGTCAGCGCGTCGTAGAACAACAACCCCAGACCCGGCCAGGAGAACACCGTCTCCGTCGTGATCGCCCCTGCCACCACCAGCCCGAACCGCAGGAACACCAGCGTGATCGCCGGCAGCACCGCGTTCGGCACGGCATGACGGCGCCGCACCACATCGTCACGCAGACCCTTCGCACGGGCCGTCGTCAGATAGGGGGCGTGCATCTCCTCCAGCAACGACGACCGCATCACCAGCATGTACTCCGCGCACACCACCGCGACCAGCGTGACCGACGGCAGCACCAGGTGATGGCCGACGTCGAGCGCCTGCGACACGAAGTCCGGCGCCGTGTCCGTGTCGCGCATGCCCCGCGACGGGAACAGATCCCCGGTCACCATCATCAGCAGCATGCCGAGCCAGAACGTCGGCACCGCCCACAACGTCAGCGACACCCCCGTCGTGACCCGGTCGAAGCCCGAGTCACGACGCCACGCCGCCCGCACCCCGAGCCACAGCCCCAGCCCCACCGCGATCAACGTCGCCGTGCCGACCAGCAGCAACGTCGGCCCGAGGCGTTCGAGGATCACATCGGCGACCGGCCGGCGGAACGTGAACGACGTCCCCAGATCGCCCTGCAGCAGCGAGGTGAAGTAGTTCCAGAACTGCTCGGGCAGCGGGCGGTCCAGGCCGAACTGCGCGCGCAGTTCGGCCTGCATCGCCGCCGTGGTCGGACGGCCGCGCGTCATGGAGACCACGGGGTCGCCGGGCACCACCCGGAACAGGAAGAAACCCAGCACCGCCACCATCACCAGGCTGAGCGCCGCACCACCGAACCGACCGGCCAGACGCACCTACTCGCGCTCCCCTGCCGTGGCGTTGCGCCGCCGGGCCATCACGACCACCACCGCCACCAGCACGGCGATCACCGCGCCACCCAGCGCCAGCCCGACCCACCTGCTGCCCTGGGCCTGCACCGCCCGGCCGGCCGGTTCGGCGCCGTAGTAGCCCCACATGCCGTTCTGCGCCATGATCACGCCGCCCTGCGCGGGCTGCGTCGTGAACGTCGCGAAGTGATCCGAGCGGTAGCCCTCCAGCGCGTTCTCGTACGACAGGATCACCGCGGGCACCTGGTCGTAGAAACGGGCCTGCATCTGCTTGACGATCTCCACGCGCTTGCCCTCGTCGAACTCCGAGAGCTGCTGGGCGTAGAGCTTGTCGTAGGTCTCGTCGCAGAAGTAGGCGTCGGTCGTGCCGCCCTTGCCGTCCGCGCCCGGCCGTTGCGCGCAGGTGTGCAGGCTCAGGATGAAGTCCGGGTCGATGTTCGTCGCCCAGCCGGAGAACGCCAGGTCGTAGGTCGCGGCGGTGGTCGCCTCGTTGAGCTGGTTGTCCGACACCAGCCGCACGTCCAGCGGAATGCCGATCTCGCCCATCGACCGCTTGAGGTACTCGGAGGCCTGCTCGTCATACGCCCGCCCGGCCCGTCCGATGAGCCGGAGCGGGAAACGGGTGCCGTCGGCCTTGCGCGGGAACCCCGCCGCGTCGAGCGCCGCGTTCGCCGCCGCCGGGTCGAACCTGCGCTGCTCTTGTTCAGTCGGCTGCCAGTGCCACTTGCCGAACACCGGCGGCACCAGGCCAGAGCCCTTCTCCGCGTAACCGAGATTCACCCGCTGAACGAGGGCGTCGAGGTCGACGGCCTGCGCGATCGCCCGCCGCACCCGCACGTCCTTCAACGCCGGGTTGCCGTCACCGATCGGCTCACCGGTGCGCGTCTGCGCGCCGGGGTTGATCATCAGCTCGGTGAAGCGGCGGCCCTGCGCCTTGTTGCGGGTCACCCCGGCCTTGCCGTCGAGCGAGTCGAACTGGGCCGGCGCCATCCGGTTGACCAGGTCGACCTCGCCCTTGCCCAGCGCCTGCACCGCGGCGTCGGAGTTCTGGAAGTACACGAAGTGCAGCTCGTCGAACTTCGCCGCGCCGCGCCAGTAGTTCTTGTTGGCCTTGAGCTTGATGAACTGCCCCGCCACGTGCTCGGTCAGCACGAACGGACCGGAGCCCACGACGGGCATCTGGTCGTTGGCGTAGTCCTTGATGCCCGAGACCTTCTCCCACACGTGCTTGGGCACGATCGGGACGTCCAGCGCCAGCATCGTCACCTGCGGCGTCTTGGTCCGGATGACGACGGTGCGGTCGTCGGGCGCGGTGACGTCCTGGAAGTTGGTGACGAAGCTGCCGTTCGCGGTCCTGGC
Organism: Lentzea waywayandensis; assembly: GCF_900115955.1. Lineage (GTDB taxonomy): Bacteria > Actinomycetota > Actinomycetes > Mycobacteriales > Pseudonocardiaceae > Lentzea > Lentzea waywayandensis. The sequence goes on along the minus strand of NZ_FOYL01000011.1, from coordinate 148,399 downwards.
GACCGAGTCGGACAGCATCAGGTTGTAGGTGAACGCGACGTCGCGCGCGGTGATCGGCTCGCCGTCGGACCACTTCTTGCCCTCGGGGACCGTGAAGGTCCAGGTGAGCTTGTCGGGCGAGGGCTCCCACTTGTTCGCCAGGCCCTCGGTCACCGTCTGGTCGGCCGCCGTGTAGGCGGTCAGGTAGTCGTACATCAACCGGCCGATCTCGGTGCTCGACTGGAACACCGCGAGGAACGGGTTCATCGAGTCGATCTGCTGCACGATCGCGACCTTCAGAATCACTGGCGCCTGCGCTGTCGCAGGTGGTGCCGAAAGCCCCACTGTCGTTGCTATTGCAAGCAACGCGCACAACTTCACCCGCACGAAAACCCCTCTTCCCCAGCAGCCCACCGCTAACTTACCGAGATGTGCGGATCATGATCTCGGCGGACATGGAAGGCGCCACCGGAGTCACCTGGACCGGGGACGTCACCCCTGGTACCGAGCAGTGGCAACGGTTCCGGCGCCTGTTCACAGCAGACGTCAACGCCTGCGTCAGCGGCCTGGTCGCGGGCGGGGCACAGCAGGTGGTCGTCAACGAGGCGCATTCCTCGCAACGCAACCTCCTGCTCGAAGACCTCCACGAGTCGGCGCGGATGCTCACCGGCCGGCACAAGCCGCTGTCGATGATGCAAGGTATCGACTCCGATGTGGACGGAGTGGTTTTTCTCGGCTACCACACCGGTGCCGGCTCCCGCGGCGTGCTCGCGCACACCTACATGGAGAACTCCATCACCGGCGTGTGGCTCGACGGCGTCCTCGCCTCCGAAGGACGTCTCAACGCCGCGCTGGCAGCCGAGTACGGCGTTCCCGTGCTGCTCGTGACCGGTGACGACCTGACTTGTGAGGACGCCGCGTCCTACGCGGCTCCGGCGTGGACGGTGGCGGTCAAGGAGTGCGTGTCGCGGTATGCGGCCGTGTGCCTGCCACCGGCGGTGACTTCTTCACAGATCACAGAAGCGGCCACCGCCGCGATGGCCTCGGCCGGGCGTTCGGACGCTGTCGTGGCGCCGCACCACGTCGAGGTCGAGTTCGACGCCTCGCATCTGGCCGAGGCCGCCGCCGTCGTGCCGACCGTGGACCTGATCGGGGTGCGCCGCGTCGGGTTCGACGCGGTGTCCATGACCGAGGCGATGAAGGCGTTCAAGGTCGTCACCCACATCGCGGGCGCGGCGATCGAGGACGTCTACGGCTGATCACAGGCCGGCGAGAACGAGCAGCCGTTCCATCCGCGCCTCGGGCAGCCGCGGTGAGGCCGCCGCCGCGTGCACGGTCCGCTCGTCCACGTCGTCGAGCAACGCGATCAGCGCCTCCACGGGCAGGTTGCGGTGCCCGGCGACCGCGTACCGCACCTCGGCGTCAGGATCGGCGGCCAGCCGCGTGGCGATCCCGGCGGGCAGATCCGGGTCGCGCGGCGCCAGGCACCGCATCCGCGGGTCGGGGTCGGTGGCGAACCGGCGCAACACCTCCGCGGGAAACGTCAGCTCGTCCGCCGGCCGCCACGGGGTGAACTTCGCGCTCGAGGGACTGAACTCGCGGTCGATGCGCTCCGCCGTCACCGCGTCCACCAGATGCGGGGCGCGCCGGGCCATCGTCGAGCGGACGTCGTACTCGTCGTCGGCGAGCAGCCGGGCGACCACCTCCGGGGGCAGTGGCTGCTCGCTGGAAGCCGCCGAGACGCGGAAACAGGGGTACGGGGAGTCGACGTGCGGCAACGGGTCGGCGCACACCCAGTCCAGGCGCAGCATCTGCAGCTCACCGAGCACCAGCATCCGTTCGATCCGCGCTCCGTCCTCGCCGCCGAAGCCCAGCGAGTGGGGCCCGGTGAGGAGCTGTGCGTGGATGGCCGACCGCAGCGGTGCGGGGGTGTCCTCCCGCCCGAAGACCGCGAGCCTGACCAGTGCGTTCGGATCCGTGCTGAGCGCGTCGCGCAGTTCGGACGGCAGTTGCGGGTGTTTGGCCACCTCCACCCGTACGTCCGCGTCGGGGTCCTGGGAGAGCCGGCGCGCCGTCGGCTCGTCGAGGGTGAGGTGCCGGATCACTCCGACCCTGGTGACCGGATCGGCGAGTAGGGCGGGGATCAGGTCGGGCGGTGGCACCGGGCGAGGCAGACGGGGGTGGTGGTCCGAGCACGCGGCCTCGCGGACCTCGTCTTCCACGTCGGTCAGCAAGGTGCGCCGCACGTGCTCGGGTGCGGCCGGCCAATGGCGGGCCAGCGCCTCCCGGACCTTGTCGCTCGGGTCGGTCGCCAGACGTGCCCGCAGGTCGTCCGGCATGGCGGCGTTCCCGGCGAGGTACTCGCGGGTCGTCGGCTCGGGGTCGGCCAGCAGCAGCTCGAACACCTCGCGCGAGGTGCCCTGATCGCAGCTCATCGCGACCCTGGCCCGCACGGAGACGTCGGGATGGCGTGCCAGCCGGAGCCGGAACGAGTCTGGCAGGCCGTCGTTGAGCGCCAGCGAGCGCAGCAGCCGGGGCCGGTCCGCGGCGATCATCTCGTCGATCAGCCCGGCCGTGAGGTCCGGCCGCTTCCCGATCTCGTCCGGCCCCTGGCGGTGCGCGATCAGGCGGCGGATCATGCCCTCGGGCAGCGCCGGGTTGAGCGCGAGCCCCTCCAGGGCCATCTGCAGGTGCATCGGTGTCCCCCATCGCGATCGGCACAGGCCCGTGACATTTCCACACCAGGGCGGCGGATACGGTGGCGTTCATGACGCTGGACGTGGCGCAGCTGTGCGCGCAGCTCATCCGGTTCGACACGACCAACCGCGGTGGCGGGGACTGCGCGGGTGAGCGCGAGGCCGCCGAGCACGTCGCGGCGATCCTGCACGACAACGGCGCGCCGCCCACGTTGCTCGAACCGGCACCGCGGCGCACCAACGTCCTCGCGCGCATCCACGGCACCGACCCGTCGCTGCCCGCCGTGCTGGTCCAGTCGCACCTCGACGTCGTGCCCGCCGATTCCGCCGAGTGGAGCTTCGACCCGTTCGCAGGCGAGATCCGCGACGGGTTCGTGCACGGCCGGGGCGCGGTGGACATGAAGGACATGGCCGCCATGACGCTGGCCGTGATCCACCGCTGGCACACCGAAGGGCGCCGTCCGCGCCGTGACGTGGTGCTGGCGTTCGTGGCCGACGAGGAAGACCAGGGCGCCTATGGGGCGCATTGGCTCGTGGAGCACCACGCCGCCCACTTCGCCGGTGTCGAGGCCGCGATCAGCGAGTCCGGCGCGTTCTCCTACGACGTCGACGGCGTGCGGCTGTACCCGATCGGCACCGCCGAGCGCGGCACGTCGCACATGAAGCTCACCGCCACCGGCCGCGCCGGGCACGGGTCGCGGCGCAACGACCAGAACGCGGTGACCGCGCTGGTCACGTCACTGGCGCGGATCGCGGCGTTCGAACACCCCGTGCGGCTGACGCCGACCGTCGAGGCGTTCCTCGTGGGCGCCGGCAAGGCGTTGGGAGTGGAGGTCGACCTGGACGACGTCGACGGCACGCTGACCCGCCTCGGCCCCGCCGCCAAGCTGGCCGAGAACACCGTGCGCTGCTCGGCCACGCCGACGATGCTGCAGGCCGGCTACAAGGTCAACGTCATCCCCGGCACCGCCACCGCGCAGCTCGACGTCCGCACGCTGCCCGGCACCGTCGACGAGCTCGCCGCCACCATCGACTCGCTGCTCTCGCCCGGCGTGACCCGCGAGGTCCTCGAGGACCAGCCGCCCGTCGAGGCACCCGTCGACACGGCGTGGTTCACCGCCATGGCCGACGCCCTGCGCGACGAGGACCCCGCCGCGGCCGTCGTGCCGTACTGCCTGGGCGGCGGCACCGACGCCAAGGCGTTCAGCCAGCTGGGCATCCACTGCTACGGCTTCTCGCCGCTACAACTGCCCGTGGGCTTCGACTACCGCGCGATGGCACACGGCGTCGACGAACGCGTGCCCGTCGCCGGCCTGGAGTTCGGGGTGCGCGTCCTAGACCGGTTCCTGTCGAGCTGACCGCTGCTCGATGAGCTCCTGCACCGCGCTGGGCAGCGTCGTCTCGAAGTCGATCAGCTTCGCCCACGTCGGCGTCACCACGATCCGCACCATGCCGTCGTAGAGCGACCGCACCTCGCGCTCCCACTCCACCCGCTGCTCCGGCGACATGTCGTAGCTGCCGTTCATCTGCAGGTACTCCTGCGGGATGCCGTCGACCTCGTCGAGCTCGACGGTGCCGCGGATCAGCAGGATCTTCGGCGGGTGCACCTCGGTGTCGATCGTCAGCGCCACCACCGGGTTCGCCCGCAGCGCGTGCAGCTTCGGCGCGTTCGTCGAGGTGCACAGCACGAGGTGCTCGCCGTTCCAGGTGTGCGCGATCGGAATCGCGCGCGGCGTGCCGTCCTTGGCCACGTACGCCATCCGCAGCATGTCGCGGTGCAGCAGCTCCTTGCTGTGCGGCCGGTTCAGAACCTCGGTGATCTCGCTCCGCGTCATCGTCGTCATGCCCCGGGGACGCAGCCGTGACGACGTTCTCGACATCGTGGCCGCAGATTTCCGCTAGCGGGGTGGCAGCGGCAGCTCCATCGCGGGCAGGCCGTCGATGGACGCGATGTTGTAGGGCTTCTTGTTCGTGTACTCGCGGAACTCGTCGTCGCTCTTGCGGCCGAAGTAGTCCGCGTGCAGGTCCCGCTCCGAGCGGTAGTCCATGAACGGCACCGCGAACCCGCAGGTGTCGCTGATCAGCTCGGCCGTCACCACGACCACCGCCCGCAGCGCCGGCCCGTCCGCCTCCCCGAAGCCCGCGACCAGCTCCGCGAAGCGCGGGTCGTCGCGGAACACCGGCTCACCCCGGCCGTGGATCCGCACGATGTTCGGCGGCCCCTCGAACGCGCACCACATCAGCGTGACGCGGCCGTTCTCCCGCAGATGCGCGATCGTCTCGGCGTGGCTGCCGCCGAAGTCGAGGTAGGCGACCGTGCGGTCGTCGAGGATCCGCAGCGTCCCCTGCCGGCCCTTGGGCGAGAGGTTGATGTGCCCGTCACCCGCCAGCGGCGCGCTCGCCACGAAGAACACCTTCTGGCTCTCGATGAACTCCCACAGCCGCGGCTCGATCCGCTCGTATTCCTTACCCATGCGAAGCAGTATCGATCGCCTCGCGGAACCTGTCAGCCACCTTTCCCAGGTGGTGAACGAGCTCCGGCGGCCCGTCGACGGAGAACCCGCACCCCAGCATGCCCAGGTACACGGCCAGCATCTCGACCGTGTCCGCCCCGGCCGTCAACCGGCACGACGACTCGCCCGTCGCCTCCACCAGCGCCGCCGGGACCTTCGCCGCCACCTGCTCGGCCGGCGCGTGGACGGTCACCGTCGCCCGGAACCGCCACGCCGCCGTCGCCAGCCCCTTCGCCAGATGGGCCTCCAGATCCGGCAGGTCACGCGGGGTGAACCTCGGGCCGTTCGGCACGCGCGGACGCACCCGGTCGGCCCGGAACGTCCGCCAGTCCTGCCTGCCGACGTCCCATCCGACCAGGTACCAGCGGCCGCGCAGATGCACGAGCCGATACGGCTCCACCTCACGGCGATCCTGCTCGCCGTCGAACTTCACGTAGTCGAACCGCAGCCGCTCCCGAGCCCGGCAGGCGTTGACGATCTGCACCGTCACCGCGGGGTCGAGCTCCGCGGCCGTGCCGACCGTGTACTCCTGCAACGCGCCGACCCGGTGTCTGAGCCTGCTCGGCAGCACCTGCTCCAGCTTCTTGAGCGCCCGCTCCGCGGTCTCGGAGTCCTGCGTGCTCAGACTCAGCGCGACCGCCACCGCCTCGTCGTCATCGAGCAGCAACGGCGGCAGCGTCGCCCCCGCACCCAACCGGTACCCGCCCGCCACACCGGACGTCGCGTGCACCGGATAGCCCAGGTTGCGCAGCCGCTCCACGTCGTTGCGCACGGTCCGCGTCGTCACACCGAGCCGCTCGGCCAGATCCGGACCCCTCCAGTCGCGCGAGGCCTGCAACAACGACAGCAGTTTCAGCAACCGTGCCGACGTCTCCAGCATGCGCACCATCCTCGCTCCGATCGAGGAACGAACCGTTCCGCAATCGTTCCTAGCGTGGCACCCATGAACCCATTCCGCGTGGACATCCCCGAAGCCGACCTCGCCGACCTGCGCCACCGCCTCACCACGACGCGCTGGCCCGCCCAGTCCGGCACCGGCGGCTGGAGCAGGGGCGTCCCCGTCGCCGAACTGCGGGACCTGGCCGCCTACTGGGCCGACGGCTTCGACTGGCGCGCCACCGAGGCCCGCCTCAACGCCCTGCCGCAGTTCGTCACCGAGATCGACGGCCAGCCGATCCACTTCGTCCACGTCCGCGGCCCCCGCGAAGACGCCCTGCCGCTGCTGCTCATCCACGGCTGGCCCACGACGTTCGCCGACTTCGCCGCCGTGACCGCCGAACTCGCCCGCGACCACCACGTCGTCGTACCGTCCATCCCCGGCTTCGGCTTCTCCACCCCGGTCACCGGCGCCTGGGACGTCTCCCGCACCGCCGCCGCGTTCGTCACCCTGATGGACTCCCTGGGCTACGCCCGCTACGGCATCCAGTCAGGCGACGTCGGCGCGGGCATCGCCGGCGCCATGAGCCGGCTGACCCCGGCCGTGGCCGCGCTGCACGTCAACGGCCCCAGCTCCCACCCGTTCGGCGGCCCGCTCCCGCTCGACGGCCTGACCGGCGTCGAACTCAGACGAGCCGGACGGTTCAACGACGCCGTCGCCACCGGCCTGGGATACCTGCAGCTCATGTCCACCAAGCCCTGGACGATCGGCTTCTCCCTGACCGACTCGCCGGCCGGCCTGCTGGCGTGGATCTTCGAGAAGTTCCACGCCTGGAGCACGCAGGTGCACCGCGACGTGCTGCTCACCGCCGCGTCGATCTACTGGTTCACCGGCACCGGAGCCACCTCGGCCGAGTTCGTCTACGAATCGATGAACGCGCCCGGCACCTGGGCGACCGCGACCGCGCCCACCGGCTTCGCGACCTTCGCCGCAGACAACGGCATCCGCTCGCTGCTCGACCCGAACCACGAGGCCGAGCACTGGACCGAGTACGACCGCGGCGGCCACTTCCCAGCCAGCGAGGTGCCCGACCTCTACGTCGCCGACGTCCGCAAGTACTTCTCCGCCTACCAGCAGGCCGAGTTCCACTGACCGCGCCGGCGTGCGTGTGCCGGGGACGCTCCTGGGGGTGTGTCCCCGGCACGCACGATCACGCTTGGCCCGAGGCCTTGCGCGCTTCCAGCTCCACCCGGTCCCAGTGGGCCTGCCAGTCCTGCTCCGGCAGGTTCGAGTTGTTCGCCCGCAGCCCGGCGACCCCGTCGAGCCCCTCGCGCAGGATGTCCGCGTGCCCGGCGTGCCGGTTCGCCTCGGCGATCTGGTGGACGAGCAGCAGGTGCAGCGTCACGTACTTGCGCTCCTCCGGCCACCACGGCACCACACCGGGCGCGTCCAGCGGCAGTTCCTCGATGCTGGTGTCGGCGAAGGCCGTCGCCCGCGCGAACAACCCCAGCACGTCCTCACGCGACTCCTCCGCCGTGGCGAACATGTCCGAGTTCGGATCGGCATCGACGTCGAAGGGCAGCTTCTCGGGGAACGGGCGGCCCAGGCAGTCGCCGAAATAGCCCGCCTCGACCCCGGCCAGGTGCTTGACCAGGCCCAGCAGGTTCGTGCCCGTCGGCGTCAACGGGCGGCGCACGTCGTACTCCGACAGGCCCTCGAGCTTCCACAGCAACGCCTCGCGGGCGACCTTCAGATAACGGTGCAGGTCGGCTTTCGGGTCAGAGGCCATGCCCCTCACCCTCGCAGAGTCGCGTCGGCGGTGGCGGCGATTTCCTCCAGCCTGGCGTGGTGCCCGGCCCACCAGCCGGCGTCCACCGCCGGCATGTTGGTGTTGCCGTCCTGCATGCCCGTCGCGCCGTCGATCAGCTCCCGCACCACGTCCGCGTGCCCGGCGTGCCGGTGCAACTCGATCGACACCTGCACCAGGACCTGCCGCAACGTCACCTCACGCCGCCCCTCCGACCACCACGACACCCGGCCCGGCGCGTCCAGCGGCAGCGCCGCGATCGTCGCGTCCGCGAACTCCCGCACCCGCCCGTAGAAGCCGGCGACCGACTCCCGCGACTCGCCGGCGTCGGCGAACATGTCCGAAGCCGGTAAGGCCTCCGCCGTCGACCACCGCGGCGGATCGGGGAACGGCCGGTCGAACACGCGCCCGAAGTAGTTGAGCTCCACCCCGGCCGCGTGCTTCACCAGCCCCAGCAGGTTCGTGCCCGTCGGCGTCAACGGCCGCCGCGCGTCGTACTCCGACAAGCCCTCGAGCTTCCACAGCAACGCCTCGCGCGCCGCGGTCAGATACCGGTGCAGCAATGCCTTCTCGTCCACACCCCGCAGCGTCTCAGACGGCACCGACAGTTCTGAGCACCCGCGCATCCAGGTGATCCACCCGTCCCACCAGGCAACCCCATACGGATGGCGGGATGACAGCGTGCCTTCACACGCACTACACATTGCGAAGCCATGTCCCTGCCGTGGTACGAAAGGGTTGCCCTGCATGCGAAAGAGCCATCTCAGACCCCTGATCGGGGTCACCGTCGCCGCGAGCGTCGTGTTCGCCATGGGAGGCGTGCCCACCGGCGCGGCCCCCGACGCCGCGGAAACGACGACGAACTACCAGGTCAGCAACGTCCGCAACGCTGAACAGCGCAGCAAGCTCGCCAAGTCCGGTGCCGCGATCGACTCGGTCGAGGAACACGGCATCGTCGTGATCACCGCGACCGCGCGCGAGGCGAAGAACCTGAAGGCACAGGGGTTCGAGGTCACCGAGCTGCCCAAGCGGATGGAGGCGAACGCGGACATCGGCCCGTTCGACTTCCCCGCGGCGGACTCGAACTACCACAACTACGCCGAGATGACGACGGAGATCAACAACGCCGTCGCGGCGTACCCGAACCTGATCAGCAAGCAGGTCATCGGCAAGTCCTACGAGAACCGCGACATCGTCGCCCTCAAGATCAGCGACAACGTCGGCGTCGACGAGAACGAGCCGGAGGTGCTGTTCACGCACCACCAGCACGCCCGTGAGCACCTCACCGTCGAGATGGCGCTGTACCTGATCAACCAGTTCACGACCCAGTACGCGTCGGACGCGCGCATCAAGGGCCTCGTGGACACCCGCGAGATTTGGATCATCCCGGACGTCAACCCCGACGGCGGCGAGTACGACATCGCGACCGGCAGCTACCGGTCCTGGCGCAAGAACCGGCAGCCCAACGCCGGCTCGGCCAACGTCGGCACCGACCTCAACCGCAACTGGGGCTACAAGTGGGGCTGCTGCGGCGGTTCCAGCGGCAGCACCGGTTCCGACACCTACCGCGGGCCGAGCGCGGAGTCCGCGCCCGAGGTGAAGGTCGTGTCCGACTTCGTGCGTGGCCGCAACGTCGGTGGCAAGCAGCAGATCGGCGCGTCCATCGACTTCCACACCTACAGCGAGCTCATCCTGTGGCCGTGGGGCTGGACCTACGACGACGTCGCGCCCGGCCTGACCCAGGACCAGCGCGACACGTTCGCCACCATCGGCCAGCAGATGGCGGCCAGCAACAACTACACGCCCGAGCAGTCCAGCGACCTGTACATCACCGACGGGTCGATCCCCGACTGGCTGTGGGGCACGCAGGGCATCTTCGCCTACACCTTCGAGATGTACCCCGGTAGTGCCGGGGGTGGCGGCTTCTACCCGCCCGACGAGGTGATCCCGGCGCAGACCTCCCGCAACAAGGAGGCCGTGCTGCAGCTGCTCGAACGCGCCGACTGCCCGTACGAGGCCATCGGCAAGGAAGCGCAGTACTGCGGCGTCACCCCGCCCAACCCCGGCAAGTTCTTCGAGAACGCCGCGGACTTCCAGATCAGGGACAACACCACCATCAACTCCCCGATCACGGTGGCCGAGGTGACCGGCAACGCGCCGTCGACCCTCAAGGTCGCGGTGGACATCAAGCACACCTACCAGGGCGACCTGAAGGTGGACCTGGTGGCTCCGGACGGCACCGTCTACGTCCTGCACAACCGCTCCGGCGGCGGCACGGACAACATCAACACCACCTACACCGTCAACGCCTCCAGCGAGGTCGCCAACGGCACCTGGCAGCTGCGGGTCAACGACAACGCCAACCAGGACACCGGGTTCCTCGACAAGTGGAGCCTGCAGTTCTAGTTCGGTGAGTCAGGGCGCCGGTACGCCGGCGCCCTGACGCTCGTAGTCCTTCACACGCATCGAGTCGTGCATCCGCACGCCCTTCGAGTTCAGCTTCGCCACCGGCCGCACCACCCACGACGGCAACGACGTCAGCAGCTGCGCGCCTCTCGCGAGCGCCCACACACCCAGCCGGGTGGCCGGGATCAGCGTCTTCGCCACACCGAGCGCGAACGCCCTGCTGCGGTGCACGATGTCGCGCATCTCGTTCTCGTACCGCGCGAACGCCGCCTCATGATCCGATCCCGAGGCCAGCTCGCCCGCCAGCACGTACGCGCCCAGCACCGCCAGACTCGTGCTGCCGCCGATCGCCGGACCGGGGCAGTAGGCCGCGTCGCCGACCAGCGCCACCCGCCCGCGCGTCCACGTGTCCTCGCGCAGCTGCGTGATCGAGTCGAAGTAGAACGCCCCGTCGCCGTCCAGGTGCTCCAGCCACGAGTCGACCTCGCGATGCTGCCCCGCGAACGCCTCGCGCAGCAGTTCCTTCTGCCGTGCCACGTCGCGGTGGTGGTAGGAGAGCTCAGGTGAGCGGAACAGGAACACCGCGCGTGCGTCGTCCAGGTGCCGTGCGCCGTACACCGCCGCCGTACGCCCAGGCCCGATGTGCCCGGTCATCTCACCCGGCACACCCAACTCCCGCGGCACGGACAACACGGCCAGATAGGCGCCCACGAACGTCTTGTCGACCTCCCCGAACACGAGGCGCCGCACGTTCGAATGCAGCCCGTCCGCACCGATGACCAGGTCGAACCGTCGCGGCGCACCGGCCTCGAAGCCCACCTCGTCACCGATGGACGTGATCGAGTCGCCGAACACGTACTCGACGTCGGCGCGCGTGGCGTCGTAGTAGATCTCGCTCAGGTCGTCGCGCATGACCTCCACGTGCCGGTCAGAGGCGGCCGCGAACAACTTCGTGACGTCGGCGCTGATCGGCTTGCGCGTGCCCTCCCGCAGGTACGTCAGCCGCGTCGTGCCGGTCGCCAGCGCCTCGATGCGCGGCAGCACCCCCATGCGTTCGGAGATGTCCATCGCCGGCTTGAACAGGTCCACCGCGTGCCCGCCGGTCTTGCGCAGCACCGGCGACCGTTCGACCACCGTCACCTCGTGCCCGTACCGCGTGAGCCAGTACGCCAGCACCGGCCCGGCGACACTCGCCCCGGAAACGAGAACTCGCACGTCAAACCTCCTTACTTAACGGTCGGTAAGTGAACTGCCGCGAGCCTACACCCGCGACTTACCGATCGTTAAGTAATATTCGGCGCGTGGCCAAGTCCGACACCAAGCAGAGGATCCTGCAGACCGCGCGGGAGCTGTTCGCCTCCCAGGGCGTGCAGCAGACCAGCCTGCAGGAGATCGCCGACCGCCTCGGCATCACCAAACCCGCGCTCTACTACCACTTCACCTCACGCGAAGACCTCGTCCGCAGCATCGTCGGCCCCCTGCTCGACGACGGTGAAGGGTTCCTCGCGCGCATGGAGGAACGCGCCGAGGTAGCGCCGCTGGAACTGGTCGAGGGGTTCTTCGACTTCCACCACCGCCACCGCAAGGACATGATGCTGCTGCTCACCGAGCTGACCACACTCGCGGAGCTAGGCCTGATCGACGTCGTGCTGTCCTGGCGCGCCCGCCTCACCCACCTCGTGTTCGGGCCGGACGCGACGCTCGAACAGCAGACCAGGGCGGTGCTGGCGTTCGGCGGCATGCAGGACTGCACCATGCAGTTCCCCGACGCGCCGTTCGACGAGCTGCGCGCCGCGACCGTGACGGCCGCCTGCGCCGCCCTGGGGATCGACTAGACCGTCTCGGTCGCACGCTCCACATCGCGGTTCGCCCGGTGCTGCTGGACCGAGTAGGCCAGCGCGGCGGCCCACACCACGTAGATCAGGCCGTAGATCGGCCACTTCACCGCGTCGCTCGCGTCGATCCAGTCGCTGCGCAGCAACGTGCGGACGTTGGTCAGGATGATCACGCCACCGACCGCCGACCCCAGCACGCGCGGCGGGATGTGCCGCACCAGCCAGGCCGCGATCGGCGCGGCGATCAGGCCACCGGCCAGCAGCGCGAGCACCCACGTGAAGTTGACGCCCTCGTTGCCGATGCCCACGAAGAAGCCCACACTCGCGGCCACCGCGACGAGGAACTCGCTGGTGTCGATCGACCCGATCGTCTTGCGCGGCTCCAGCCGGCCGCTGGCGAGGATCGCGGGCGTGCCGACCGGCCCCCAGCCACCGCCGCCGGTCGAGTCCACGAACCCGGCGACCAGGCCCAGCGGGGCGAGGAACCTCTTGCGCAGCGGCTTGCCCAGGTTCGTGCGCGGCAGCCCGAACGTGGTGAACCGGATCAGCACGTACAGACCCAGCGCCAGCAGCACGAGCGACATCACCGGCGCGGCCACCTCGGTGGACAGGCTCGACAGGAACGTCGCCCCGGCGAACGCGCCCACCGCGCCCGGGATGCCGATCTTCGCGACGACCTTCCAGTCCACGTTGCCGAAACGCCAGTGCGAGAACCCCGACGCCAGCGTCGTGCCGATCTCGGCCAGGTGCACCGTCGCCGACGCCGCGGCGGGGTTGGTGCCGATCGCGAGCAACAGGGTCGTCGAGGTCACGCCGTACGCCATGCCGAGGCTGCCGTCGACGAGCTGCGCGCCGAGGCCCACCAGCGCGAGGAGGATCAGTTGTCGCATGCCGGCCGTCCAATCCGTCGGGTCCAAGGCCATGATCCGGACCAGGGCAAGATCGACCAACGGTGACCACATACCGGAACCCTTGGTGGCCAAGGGGGTTGCCAATTCGCCCCGACGCGGTTAAAAGCCGCCGTTCGGTCGCTGTCGGCCGGCGCTCAAGTGGACGAACATCACGCGATGGCCCTTCGCCGCGCCTGGGTGCTCCCGCTGACACCCGTCGCCGTCGTACTGCTGATCGCGATCGCACTCGTCCCGCTCACCGGCGAGCACGACGCCTGGCTGCTCCTCGTCCTGATCGGCGCCACCGTTCTCGCGGCGGCGGTCGCGGCCGCCGCCGGACGCGTCTCCGGTGACCCAGCCGAACGACCGTGGACGATCGCCATCGGCACCGGCCTGCTCACCGCCGTCACACCGTTCGCGGTCAGCGGCCTGCTGGACGGGCCAGCGACCGCGTTGATCGTCCTGCCCTGGCTGGTCTTCGGCCTCGGCGCGGGGTACTGGCAGCTGCACCTGTGCGAGGGAGCGCGATCACGTCCCCTGCACGCCGCCATAGGATTCGGCTACACCTTCGTTTTCACCGCCGTGACGCTGCTGCTCGCAGTGGTGTCCGCGCGGCTCGTTGACTAGATGAGAACGGACTCTCGAAACCGCTCTCGGCTCGGCTGAGCGCGGGGTAGGGTCCGGACACCGATACACCGCCGGGAGAGACATGCGCGCCGTCGAGATCAGACCTGGGGTCCGGATCCGCTGGGTGGAAGTGCCGGGCGCCTCGCCCGCACGCGTCTACCTGCACGGACTGGGCGCCTCGTCGGCTCCCTACTACGCCGAGGCCGTCGCGCACCCGCTGCTGGCCGGGCGCCGCAGCCTGATGATGGACCTGCTCGGGTTCGGCATCAGCGACCGCCCCAGCGGCTTCGCCTACTCACTGGAAGGCCACGCCGACGCCCTCGCCGTGGCACTGGCCAAGATCGGGCTGCGCCGCAACGAGATCATCGGCCACAGCATGGGCGGCGCCGTCGCCATCGTGCTCGCCGCGCGCCACCCCGAGATGGTGCGCTCCCTCGTGCTCGTCGACCCCCACATCGACCCGCACACGCCCTCGCTCGGCGCACCCGGCAGCCGGGGCATCGCCGCCTACGGGGAAGCGGACTTCCTGAGCCACGGCTTCGACCGCGTGCTGCGCGACGTCGGCCCGCACTGGGCCGCCACCATGCGCATGGCCGGCCGCGAAGCCCTCTACCGCAGCGCCGTCGACCTCGTCCGCGGCACCTCGCCCACCATGCGCAAGTTGTTGCTGGAACTGGAGATCCCGCGCGTCTTCCTGCACCCCGAGGACGCACCGCCCAGTGGCGGCCGCGAGCTCGCCGCGTCCGGTGTCCAGCTCGTCTCCGTGCCGAACACCGGCCACAACATCATGATCGACAACGTCGAGGGGTTCGCCCGCGCCGTCGCCCAGCAGCGGCTGTCGGTCTAGCCCAGCTCACGGGCGATCGCGCCGCTGAGCAGTTCCCGCGCGCGATCCAGGGTCAGCGAGCCGCTGTGCCAGCGCTCGCTCAGGCCCTCGACCAGTGCGGTCAGCCGTTCGGCGGCCGCCGCCGCGTCGAGGCCGGGATCCGCCTGGCGCAGCAGGGCTTCCACGTCGGAGTTCCACGCCTCGGTGGCCGTGCGCAACGTCGCGCGCAGCTCCTCGTGGAACGCCGCACTGGCCCGCAGCTCACCCCACGCGACGCTCGTCTCCCGCACGTGCGCGTCGTCCTGCAGCTCGTCCAGGAGCATCTGCTCGACCTGCCTGCGCGGATCACCGGACTCCGTGCCGCCGGTGTAGGACCGCGCCCGGTCGTTCACGTGCTCCAGCGCCGCCCGCAGGATCCCGGCGCGGTCCTTGAAGTGGTAGTAGATCAACGCCGTGGACACCCCGGCCTCGGCCGCGAGCTTCTCGACGCGCAACCCGCGCACGCCGTCCTGCGCGATCACCCGCACCGCGGCCTCGAGCATCCCGGTCCTGCGCTCCGACAAGACGATGTCCTTCCTAACGGGGTTCCTGCTGCGTGGTGCAGTGGATGCCACCACCGCCCGACGCGATTCCGTCGATGTTGATCTGCACCACCGTACGTCCGGGGAACAGCCGCTCCAGCGTCGCCTTCGCCGCGGCGTCCGCCCGCCGGTCACCGAACTCCGGCCCGACCACCGCGCCGTTGCACACGTAGAAGTTGACGTACCCGGCCGCGAAGTCCTCGTCGCGCACCCGGACCGTCTCCGGCCCCTCCAGCACCTCGACCCGCAACGGCCTGCCCGCGGCGTCGGTCGCGGCGCGCAGGATCTCCAGGTGCCGCCGAGTCACGTCGTAGTCGAACGACTCGGGGTCGTTGTCCAGCCCTGCCACCACCACACCGGGACCGGCGAAGCGCGCGTAGAAGTCCGTGTGGCCGTCGGTGATGTCCCGCCCGGCGATGCCCGGCAGCCAGATCACCTTCCTGATCCCGAGCAGGTGCGCCAGCTCCTGCTCGACGTCGGACTTCGTCCAGCCCCGGTTGCGGTTGCCGTTGAGCACGCAGCTCTCGGTGATGATCGCCGTGCCCTCACCGTCGACCTCCAGCGCGCCGCCCTCCAGCACCAGATCCGTACGCACCCGCTGCGCACCGGCCTGACCTGCGACGAACCCCGCGACCTTCGCGTCGCGGCGGTGCTCCTGCTTGCCGCCCCAGCCGTTGAAGTTGAAGTCGACCGCGCCACCGCCGCGCACGAACACCGGTCCGGTGTCGCGCATCCACAGGTCGTCCAGCTCCGAGGTCACCAGCTCGACGCCCGGCAGCAGTGACCGGGCGAGGTCGAGGTCCTCGGCGCGCACCAGCATCGACACCGGTTCGAACCGGGCGATCGTCGTCGCGATCGTGGCCTGGTCACGACGTACCTGGGGCAGCAGGTCCCGGCCCCAGATCCGCTCACTGGCCGCGAACGCCATCCACGTCCGCCGGTGCGGCTGCCCCTCCTCGGGCATCACCCACGACTTCTCGCCCGTGCCGGCACCGCTGGTCTCGCTCGCGCAGCCGGCGAGCAGACCGCTGATGGCCGCTGCCGCCGACTGCACGAAGTTGCGCCTGTTCATACCCCCACGGTATCCCTGACTGAAATTTCAGTCAAACCGTTCGGCCTGGTCAGCTCCGTGTCGAGATCAGCAGCGGCGGCTCGAATAGGCGCTCCATCCATCCTCGCCGAGCGAGACGACGCCGAGCGCACGCGTGCAGCTGGCGATCGTGGCGGTGGCCTTGGACCACACCTCGCGCTGGTCGACCCGGCCGATCACCTTGCCGTGGTTCGTGCCGTCGTCGGTCGTGACCGCGGCGGTGACGTGGAAGAGGTCGTACTTCGCGGCCCAGTCGGCCCACACGAAGACATAGCCCCAGTTCGTGCCGCAGCCCGCGAACTGCTTGACCGACGCGGCGGTCTGCCCGCCCATCTTCACGTACGCGGTCGACCCGATCTGCTGGGCCGACGCACACCCCGGCGGCGTCTCGGCGTGCGCGACTCCGGGCGCGAGCAGGCCCGCCACGGCGGCGGCGATGATCGGCAGTGCCTTCTTCATGACCGGCACCCTCACAGCGGGCGCTGACACCGCCCTGACAGTCAGCGGCGCCGGGCGGGCTCCGCCGTCCAGTGCGCGGGCCTCGTCAGCGCGTCCGGCAGCTTTGTTCGAGCGTTGCCGCGCGCGGCGTTGACCTGCGGCTGGGTCAGGAACAGGCACGTGCTCAGGTCCGCACCCGAAAGCTCCGCGCCCCGCAGGTCGGCGCCGATCATGTCCGCCCGCGACAGGTCGGAGTTCGTCAGATCCGCGCCGATCAAGTACGCGCCGCGGAAGTCCGCGCTGCTCAGGTTCTTGTTGCGCAGCCGCGCGCCGATCAGGTCCGCGCCCCGGTACGACTTCGCGCTGGAGCGCAGCCGTTCGCTGGTGCGCAGCAGCAGGACGTTCACCTTCGCCCGGATCTCGGCCACGTCGAGCGCCAGGACGTCGTCCGGTGCGGCAACGGTGTGCCGTTCGACCTCGGCGAACGCGGCGGCCAGGTCGTCGTGCGGGTCGAGGCGGCCGGCCTCGGCGAGGTACCAGAGCAGTTCGTGCAGCTGCCTGACCACGGGGAACACCGCGAACATCTTCTGCCGTTCCGCGATGCGCCAGTCGACGCCGGCGAACACCGTCTGCGACACCCGCTGACCCGCGCCGAAGCAGTCGTAGACCGTGCAGCCGGAATAGCCCTTGGGCCGCAACTGGTCGTGGATGCCGCACCGGTGATCGGCCAGCAGGTTGCGGCACGGCGTGCCCGCGTCCTTGGTGGCCGCGAAGTCCGCCGACTTCGCGAACGGCAGCGCGACGCAGCACAACCCGAAGCAGTTGGCGCAGTCGCCTTTCAGTTCTTCCATCGCCGGGTCAGCCTACTGGGTCACCGTTGAGCAGCCGGACCTCCGCGGTGACGGCCACCGCGTCCGCCGGGCGCGTGCCCCGGTCGCGGTAGCGGAACAACAGCCGCCGGATCGACGCGCCGATCTCCGCCATCTCCTGCGGCGTCACGTGGATGAGCGCGCTGAACGACTCCTCCGGCGCAGGCTCGTCCTCGGTCTCCCACCGCAGCTGCCACGGCCGCGCCTTGCCGCCCTGGTGCGGCGCCTCCTCGATCAACCCCAGCTCGGCGAGCCGGCGCAGGTGAAACGAGCACAACCCCGAGCTCTGCCCGAGCCGCGCGGCGGCCTGGGTGGAGGTCAGCGTGCCGTGCTCGGCCAGCAGGTCCAGCAACGCGATGCGCACGGGATGGTCCGGAAGCGGCCGTCGAGACATGAGCAGCACCCTACCGATAAATTTGCAAAGACTGCTACTTTGCAAAGCATGTCCGAGATCCACCGAGGCGCACCGCGCCGCATCACCGTCGTCGGCGAAGAGATCCTGACCCGCCGCTGCCGCGAGGCCACCGAGTTCGGCACGCCGGAGCTCACCAGGCTGATCGAGGACATGTTCGCCACCAACCACGTCGCCGAGGGCGCCGCCATCGCCGCGAACCAGGTCGGCGTCGACCTGCAGCTGTTCGTGTGGGACATGCGCGACGAGTGGGGCACCCGCCACACCGGCCACATCCTCAACCCCGTGCTGGACGACCTCCCCGCCGACCAGCGCACGTTGCTCGAAGAACCCGAAGGCTGCCTGTCCGTGCCGGGCCCGTACCGCGTGGTCGCCCGCCCCGACCGTGCCGTCGTGCGCGGCCAGGACCAGCACGGCAACCCGATCGTCGTCGAAGGCAGGGGCTACTTCGCCCGCTGCCTGCAACACGAGACCGACCACCTGCACGGCAGGCTCTACCTGGACCGCCTCACCCAGCGCGAACGCAAGTCCGCACTCCGCGAGATGGCCGCCTCTCACGACGAGGTATTCGCCCGCCGCGCCGCCCGAAGCTCCTCCGCCGCCTCGTCCAGCTGACGCTCCGCGCGTTCGGCACGCGTCAACGTCTGAGCGCGCGCGTCCTCCACCACGGCGAGCGTCTGCCGCACCGCCGCCACCTGCTCCGCGCTCTCCTGCCTGAC
Organism: Lentzea waywayandensis; assembly: GCF_900115955.1. Classification (GTDB taxonomy): domain Bacteria; phylum Actinomycetota; class Actinomycetes; order Mycobacteriales; family Pseudonocardiaceae; genus Lentzea; species Lentzea waywayandensis. The sequence continues at coordinate 129,834 of NZ_FOYL01000011.1, read as the reverse complement.
CTGCGCGAACCGCGTCTCGAACTCCGCGCGTGACCGTTCCAGCTCCGTGCGGGCGTCCGCTGCGGCCTGCTCGGCCCGCTCCGCCCGCACCACCGCCTGGTCACGAGCCTTGGCAGCCCGGCTCACCGTCTCCGCGGCCTCGACACGCGCCTTCTCCACCTGCGCCGCCGCGTCGCTGCGCACCTGCTCGGCTTCCCTCACCTCGGCCTTGGCGCGCTCGGCCACCGCCTGTGCCTCCGCGCGAGCCTGCTCGATCTCGGCCTTCGCTTCGGCACGGGCTCGCGCGATGTCAGCCTGAGCTTCGGCGCGCGCCTGTTCGATCTCCTTGGCCGCCTGCCGCCGAGCCTGCTCGGCGTGCTTCACCGCATCGGCCTTGACCTGCTCCGCCTCGCCCCGGATCTCCTCGATCAGCGCCGCCGCCTGCACCCGGACCTCGGCGACCTCGGCCTCGGCCCGCTCACCGGCAGCCCGCGCGGCCTCACGAGCCTCATCCCGTTCCGTCACCGCCGTGTCCACGGCGTCGTCGGCTTCCTCCGCCGCCCGCACCGCCTGCTCGGTGGTCTCCTCGGCCGCCTTGCGTGCCTGCTCGGCGTCGTGCCGGCGACGTTCGGCGGAGGCCAGTTCGGACTGCGCCTCCGCGACCCGCCGCGCGGCCTCGGCCTCGGCGGCCTGGATCTGACTCTCGGCGACGCTGGGGTCCGCCATGGCGTTCAGCTCGCCGACGGCCCGTCCGAGGGTCTGCGTCATCTGCTCCGACAGCACCCGGAACCGGTCGAGAAGCTCTTCAGCTCTGATCTTGGCGGTACCGGAGACCCTGGGGAGATTCGTCACGGTGACGACCTCCAGGTTTTGCTCGGGGGTTTCCGCCAGCCGCTGCCGTTCCCGCCACGCCCTCCAGCGCGTGTGCTCGGGCAGGTCGCAGTACTCCGAGGGCCTGCCAGGCCCTCCACCTCGAAAAACGGGGCGTTCACAGCCGGGGAAGTTACAGCTCGTCTCCACGGCGATATCGTAGCAGAATTACGTGTGCAATAACGTTAACCAACGCAACGCTACACAATCAGGCGGGAAAGTCTGGCCGCCGATAAGTGAACATTATCGGCGGCCAGATCTGAGGCGAAGAGCTTGCCGGGGCGAGGACCTCCGCCTCTGGGGCCGCGCCGACGCCGCTCTGCACAGTCGAGGTGGAGCAGCCGAAAAAGTGGGAGGGGTCCTCTGATGAGCGCACTGCGGATCGTGATCTCGACATTCGGTGTGCTCGTAGGCCTGGCGGGCATCGAACACGGGGTCGGGGAGATCCTTCAAGGCTCGGTCAGGCCAGGAGGACTGGTCATCGAGTCATGGCCAGATTCGGCGGCACTGGAGATCCTCGGCGGCGAGCCCGCCCTGACGGTCATCCCGAACCTGCTGGCCACGGGGATCTTCGCCGTCGTCGTCGCGGTCGCGGTCCTGGTCTGGTCAGTCGCGTTCGCCGGGCGGCGGCACGGCGGTCTGGTGCTGATCCTGCTCTCGGTGCTCCTGCTCCTGGTAGGCGGAGGATTCGGCCCGCCGCTGATCGGGATCGTCATCGGCGTCGGTGCGACGAGAATCGGGGTTCTTCCTCGCCGCGGACCGGGACGTGTCGCCCAGGCAGCGGGGCGAGCCTGGCCGTGGCTACTGGGAACCGCGGTGCTCGGATACCTGTCCCTGCTCCCCGGCACCGTCCTCCTCAGCCGGTTTCTGGGAGTGGACGACCCCAGGCTGGTTCTGGGGCTTTCCGTCTTCTCCTTCGCGGGACTGTTCCTGGCACTGGGTGCCGCCTCGGCGGAGGACCACGTCCGCGCCGCTACAGCGGTGGAGACGCGCGGACCTGCTCACCGACAGTCCGGAGGGTGGCGAGAACCAGGGCTCGGGCGACGGTGACGACCTCACTCACGAGAACCTGCTCCTGGGGACCATGGGCCAGCCGGACGTCGCCAGGGCCATACTGCAAAGTGGGCACCCCCGCCCCCGCGTACAACCGCAGATCGCTGCCGTACGGAGCCCCCTTCTCAGCAGGGCGTGAACTCCCGGTGACGTCGGCGTGCGCGGCACCGACCAGGCCGGCGAGTGGATGCCCCACCGGCAACCGGCCGCTGGCGAACTGTCCACCGGGCCACGTCACCACGGCGGGATGCGCCCGCAACCACGGGTCGTCAGCACACGCCTCGGCCACGCACGTCTCGAGTTCGGCGCGGGCCTGGGCGGGGTCCTCCCCCAGCGCCACGCCCAGCCGTCCCTCGGCCACCAGCAGGTCCGGCACGCTGCTCGCCCAGTCGCCTGCCTGCACCGTGCCGACCGACAGCGGGTACGGGATCGGATACGCCGACATGAGCGGGTCGGCGTCCACGTTGCGGCGGGCCTCCAGCCGGGCGAGCGCGGCGTGGATCGGCAAGTAGGCGTCGATCGCGCTGACCCCGGCGTACCGGGTGCTGCCGTGCGTGGCCTGGCCGGGTACCTCGATGCGGAACGTGAGCGCGCCGCCGTTGGCGACCATCAGCGCGCCGCCGGTCGGTTCGGTGATGACGCACGCGTCGCCAGTGTGACCGCGCTGGAGCGTTCCGAACGCACCGAGACCGCCGTCTTCCTCGCTGACCACGAAGTGCACGGCGACCTGACCGCGCAGCCGAGTCGCCCGGATCGCGGACATCGCGGCGAGGATCGCCACCACGCCCGCTTTCATGTCGCACGCGCCGCGACCGTGCACGACGTCGCCCACCACCCGCGGGCGGAACGGATCTCCCTCCCACTGGGCCAGGTCGCCGGGCGGGACGACGTCGACGTGCCCCTGCAGGATCAGCGTCGGACCGTCGTTCTTCCTGGTGCCGCCGACCAGGCCCCACGCCTCCGTGCGCGGTGCTTCGCCGCCGGGGAAGTCCTCGTGGGCGCGGAGCTCCGCCAGGTTCATCGACCACAGGTCGACGTCCAGGTCCAGCCGTTCCAGGTGCCCGGCCAGCACGTGCTGCAACTCGGACTCGGCGGCACTGCCCGTCACGCTCGGCACCGCGAGAAGGTCCAGCAGGAGGCTGCCGATCGCCGCCTCGTCCACCGCCGCCAGTGCGGCCGCCTCGACATCGTTGATGGTCACAAGCCGGAGGTTAGGGTCGCTCACCTGCGCAAACAATCGCCAGAAGCGGCGTTCACCGATACATCCTTTGCAAAGAACAGGGCCCTGTGGCAATTCTTTGCGCATGGACGACATCGACGAAGCGATCATCCGGTGCGTGCTCCGCGACGCCCGCGCCACGTACGCCGAGATCGGCAAGGAAGCGGGCCTGTCGCCGTCCGCGGCGAAGAGACGTCTCGACCGCCTCGTGGCCACGGGTGCGATCCGCGGCTTCAGCGCGTTGGTGGATCCGCAGGCGATGGCCTGGCACACCGAGGCGTTCGTGGAGATCTACTGCAAGGGCAACCCGACTCCGGCCGAACTGACCAAGGCACTCAACGACATTCCCGAGGTCATCGAGGCGTGCACCGTCTCCGGCGCGGCCGACGCGATGCTCTACATGCTCGCCAGGGACATCCCGCACCTGGAAAAGGCCATCCAGCGTGTGCGTTCGACCGCGCCCGTGGACCGCACCGAGAGCGCGATAGTGCTGTCACGACTGCTGACCCGGCCACGTCTGTAGCGACGTTCAGCTGCTCCGGCCCAGACGCAGGTTCGCCTCGTCCGCGGCCGCGGTCATCCTCGCCAGGAACGTCGCGACGGTGCGGAGTTCGGCCGGCGGTGTCGTGTGGAGGACGTTCGCGATCTCGGTACCGGCCAGGCCGAGGAACTGGCGGGCGCGCTCCCGGGCGTCCGGTGTGGGGCGGAGAGTTACGCGACGGCGGTCGGTGCTCTCCCGCGTGCGGTGGACATGACCTGCGGCTTCGAGCCGGTTCAGCAGGATGGTGGTCGCACCTGTCGTCATGCCGATCTGCCGGGACAGCTGCGCCGGGGAGAGCGGTGTGTCCGTCTCGGCCGCCCAGATGATCTGGCCCAGCGCGTTGGCGTCGGCTCCCGGCAGCCGCATCCAGGCGGCGAGGTGCTGGTTGAGCTCAGCGAAGTCGATCACCCAGTCGCGCAGGCGGTGCATCACCGCGATCTGCTCCGGCGTCCAGTCCGCGGTCAGCGGGTCGCTCTCTGTCATGCACACGCCTTAGCTCCAAAGTAGCTTTGTGGCAAAGCTACTGACAGGGGAGTTTCGGATGGCTGCACGACACGCGGTGATCTCCGGTGCGAGCATCGCGGGCCTCTCGGCCGCGTTCTGGCTGCGGCGCACGGGGTGGCAGGTGACCGTGCTGGAACGGGCCGAGGAGTTCCGCGACGGCGGCCAGAACGTCGACGTCCGCGGCGTCGGACGCGAGGTGCTCGCCCGGATGGGGCTGGCCGAGGCCGTGAAGGAGCAGAACACCACCGAGACGGGCACGGTCTTCGTCGACACGGACGGCCGTGTGCTCGCCGAACTGCCTTCGAACGGCCCGGACGGCGCCACCGCCGAGTTCGAGGTCCTGCGCGGCGACTTCGCCCGCACGATCCTGAAGCACCTGCCGGACGGAGTCGAGATCATCTACGGCGACACCATCACCGAGGTGGCCGAGGACGCCGACGCGGTCGCCGTCACCACGGCTTCAGGACGTGTCCTGAGCGCTGACCTGCTGGTCCTCGCCGAGGGAGTCCGCTCGGCCACCCGCGACCGGCTCTTCGGCGACTTGGTCGACCGCCGTGACCTCGGCATCTCCATGGTCTTCGGCACGATCCCGCGCACGGCTTCCGACGACAGCCGGTGGCGCTGGTTCACCACTACCGGAGGACGTCAGGTCCACCTGCGTCCCGACAACCACGGCACAACCCGCGCCATGCTCGCCCACGCCCGAGCCGCGGACGTCACCCGGCTCGATCGGGCGGACGCCCTGGCCGAGTTCCGCCGCCACTTCGCCGACGCGGGCTGGGAGGCCCGGCGCGTGCTCGACGGGTTCGACACCTCCGCCGACGTCTACGTCGACCACCTCACCCAGATCCGCATGCCCGTGTGGCACCGAGGCCGGGTGTGCCTCGCCGGCGACGCCGCCTGGTGCGTGACCCCGATGGGCGGAGGCGGCGCCTCGCTCGCGCTCGTGAGCGGATACGTCCTGGCAGCGTGCCTGTCCACCACGGGAAGCCGGTTCGAGGAAGGGCTCGCGGCCTACGAGAAGTGGATGCGGCCGCTCGTCGACGACGTCCAGACCCTCCCGCGCTGGATCGTGCCGGTCGCCTACCCCCGCACCCGGCTCGGGCTGGCCCTGCGCCGCCTGGCCGACAAGGCCATGACCTCGTCGCTGCTGTCTCCCCTGACGGCGAAGTTCACCCAGGTCGCCGACACGACCAGGGCTCTTCCGCCCATCGGGGCAGCGCACTCCTAGGGCTCGGTCGGACGCGTGTGATCACTATCGTCGAAGCGTGATCTTCCCACTGGAGCCCACGCCGATCCACGTGTCCGACGAGGTCCTCGACGACCTGCGCGCCCGCCTCGCGCTGACCCGTTCACCGCTGGACGAGGGCAACGAGGACTGGTCCTACGGCGTCCCGGCGAGCTACCTGCGCGAACTGGTCGACCACTGGCGCGACGGCTTCGACTGGCGCCAGGCAGAGGCCGCCATCAACGCCCACGAGCACTACGAGGTGACGGTCGCCGGCGTCCCGATCCACTTCATGCGCAAGCCCAGCCGCAGCCCGCGCCCGATCCCGCTGATCCTCACCCACGGCTGGCCGTGGACGTTCTGGCACTGGTCGAAGGTGGTCGAGCCGCTCGCCGACGACTTCGAGGTCATCGTGCCGTCGTTGCCGGGCTTCGGTTTCCCCGGCCCGCTCACCGGCTTCCCGGACGTCAACTTCTGGAAGGTCGCCGACCTCTGGCACATCCTGATGACCGAGACCCTCGGCCACCAGAAGTACGCGGCCGGCGGCTGCGACATCGGCGGGATCATCTCCAGCCAGCTCGGCCACAAGTACGCCGACTCGTTGCACGGCATCCACATCGGCTCAGGTCTGCCGCTCGACTTCTTCACCGGCGACCGCGCCTGGGACTTCGCCCGCAATCGCCCCCTGCCCGACGACCCGGCGGCCCGAGCTCGCACCATCGAACTGGACCACCGCTGGGCACCCCACCTCACCGTGCACATGCTCGACGGCGCCACCCTCGCCCACGGCCTGAGCGACTCGCCGGCGGGTCTGCTCGCCTGGCTGCTGGAACGCTGGAACTCGTGGAGCGACAACGGCGGCGACGTCGAGTCGGTCTTCACCAAGGACGACCTGCTTACCCACGCCACGATCTTCTGGGCGAACAACTCGATCGCCACGTCGATGCGCTACTACGCCAACGCCAACCGCTACCCGTGGACGCCGTCCCACGACCGCATGCCAGTCGTGCAGGCCCCGACCGGCCTCACGTTCGTCACCTACGAGAACCCGCCCGGCATCCACACCGCCGCCGAGCGCGTGCAGGCGTTCAAGTCCGGACCGTTGGCCTCCTACTTCAACCACGTCAACGTGAACGCCCACGAGCGCGGCGGCCACTTCATCCCGTGGGAGAACCCGGACGCGTGGGTGAGCGACCTGCGCCGCACGTTCAGCGCGCTACGGGGAAGTTGAAGTAGGTGTCGGGGAACGGCTCGTCATTGAGCGTGAAGTGCCACCACTCCTCGGCCAGGTTGCGGAACCCGGCTCGCACCATCGCCGACTTCAGCAGTTGCCGGTTCTCCCGCGCCTGCCCGGTCACGCGCGGGTCGTCGGTGTGCGAGAGCGTGTCGAAGCAGTCGTAGCCGGTGGCCATGTCGACGGTGTTGTCGGGGAACCGGTTGGGCGCCGCGCAGTCCACCAGCCGCTCGCCCGGCACGTACGGGCGCTGGTGGCGCGGGGGCAGCTTCACGATGGTCAGGTCGAGCGTCGACCCGCGGCTGTGGCCGGACTTCTCGGCGATGTAGCCGTCCTCGAACAGCCGCGTCTTGTCGACCCGAGGGTAGAACTCGGGCTTCATCCGCTGGTCGGCGAGGTCGCGGGCCCACCGCACGAAGTGGTCGACGGCGCGTTGCGGGCGGTAGCAGTCGTAGACCTTGAGCGTGTAGCCCTGTTTGAGCATCTCGCGCTGCACGGTGCGCAGGGCTTTCGCGGCCTGTTTCGTGAGGATGCACAGGGGCGCGCGGTAGCCGTCGATGCGGGTGCCGACGAAGTTGTGCGCGGTGTAGTAGCGGATGTCGTGCTGGACGGTCGGGTCGACGTCGCGCAGGACGACGAACCCGCTGGTGGCGTGGGCGGGCGTCGCGACGGAGATGGTCAGCAGCAGGGAGAGCAGCAGGGCTCGCATGGAGTTCATCCAAGCAGTGTGCTGACGACAGCTGAAGTGTCGAGACCGGCCAGCGGAACCTTCTGCAGGGCCTCGGCGAGGCGGGTTCGGTGGTGCAGGCGGACGTCGGTGGGAGGTAGCCGGGTGACGTGCCGGGTGTAGGCCTCGACCAGCGCCGCGGCGGGCGGGTAGTGCCACAGGTCGGAGCCCATCCCTTCGCACCAGGTCAGGATGCCCAGCAGCCGCCCGGTGTGGTCGACGACCTCCTCGTCGGCGTCGTCCGCGCTGATGGCCAGGAGCAGGTGTGAGGCGGTGGCGACCTGGGCCGCGAAGTAGGCGTTGAGGAAATCGCCGTCGCAGGCGCGGCGAAGCAACCACTCACGAGCGCCACCGCTCGTGCACAGCGCCTCGACGACGTAGACCCGGCCCCAGCCGGAGACCCGGTCGCCCAGCCAGGCCAACGCCTCGCTGCCGCCCTGGCGGCGAGCCAGAGCGGCAGCGGCCAGTGGGCCGAAGTGGTTCGAGAGCAGCCCGATCGTCTGGATCAGCGGGATGTCTCGTTCGTCGTGGTCGGCCGCGAGCAGGGCCAGTCCGACAGCGACGGCACGCCTGTTGTCGCTGTGCCGCACGAGCCATCGGCCGGTTCGCCGTGCCTGCGATCGGTCGGCGCGCAGTGCCGCGGCGGCGATGTGGTCGTTGTGGTGAATCGGGACGTGCAGGTCTGCCAGCGTGCCGGCGAGCCGCGCGGGCGAGGCGTTGGTCGAGAAGTGCTCGTCCAGCACCGAGGCGACGTCCACACCGATCTTGCGCTGGTCGCGGTTTCGCCTGCGGATCTGTTGGGTGGTGGCCCGGTAGAAATCCTCGTCCGGGAACGGGTACCCGTCTCTGGGCAGAGGCCCGTCGGGGAACTCACGGTGCAGTGCGAGCGCGTGCTCGTACAGGGATCCGCTCATGCGCGGACGCGGGACTCGATTCTGTCGATCATGGCGGTGAGGCTAGACCGACGGCCACGCCCGAAGCAACGAATCAAGCGCGTCCAGCGCGCGCAGCCACGACGCCTCGACCCCACGCGGATGGCTGTGAAAAGCCCCGGAGCGTTCCAGCGACACGTACCCGTGGAACGTGCTGTGCAGCAGCCGGACGGCGTCGGTCTGGTCGGGTTCCCACAGGTCATAGCCCCGCAGGAGCGCGCGGGTCATCTCGGCGTGCTTGCCGGCCGCGCTGTCGGCGGCGGTGTCCGGGTCGAGCGCCATCTGCGTCGCCGAGTAGCGACCAGGGTGCTCGCGGGCATAGGTGCGGTAGGCGTTGGCGAACGCGACCAGGGCGTCCTTGCCCGAACGGCCCGCGATCGCCTCGGCGACCTGGTCGGCGAGTTCTGCCAGGGCCAGGACGGCCAGGCGGACGCGCAGGTCCTGGGCGTTGCGGATGTGCGAGTAGAGCGAGGCGTCCTTCACGCCGAAGTGGCGGGCCAGGGCGGACACCGTCACGTTCTCGAAGCCGACCTCGTCCGCCAGGTCCGCCGCCGCCTGCGTGAGGCGGTCGGCCGTGAGCCCCGCACGTGCCATCCGTCACCCTTCCTAGGGTCCTTAATGATTTGCCTAGGACCTCTAGGTAAGCCTAGCGTCCCTGGTCATGAAGCCGCTGACCGAACCCGACATCCGCGCGTCCTTCGTCAATTCCACCAAGGGCGAGGCGAAGCGCATGCACGTACCCAGGGATCTGGGCGAGCGGCCGTGGGACGACCTGGACTTTCTCGGCTGGACCGACCCGGCCGCGCCCGACCGCTCGTATCTGGTGATCGAGCTGGACGGACGGCTGATCGGCATCGCGCTGCGGAGGGCGCAGCAGGCCGGGCGGGCGCGCAAGACGATGTGCTCGTGGTGCCTGACCACGCATTCCGGTGACGGCGTGTCGCTGATGTCCGCGCGCAAGGCCGGCAAGTCCGGGCAACTGGGCAACACGGTCGGCGTCTACGTGTGCGCCGACCTGCGGTGTTCGCTGTACCTGCGCGGGAAGAAGAGTGCGGGGCCCGGCTCGCGGTTCAAGGAGTCGCTCACGGTCGACGAGCAGGTCGAGCGGATGGTGTCCGGGGTCCGCGCGTTCCTCGATCGAGTGAACTCGTAGGTGTCAGAGTTCGAGGACGAGCTCCGCACTGCAGGCGCGGGCGCAGGGCCACGGGTCGCCGCATTCGGTGCAGCCGGTCGTGGCGGGCAGGTGCGTGTCGAGCACCTGAACCGCCCTCGTGCGGTAGCGCTCCAGGTCGGAGTCCCAGTTGTGGCGGGAGCCCGCGGTCGCACTCGTCATGGTCATCAGTCCTCGGGTTGAGCTGGTGGACACAGCATGCACCTGTGACGGCGCTCACGGGCGGCAATTTCGCGAAACACGACGATCGGATTCGAACGACGAATCTGGGCGGGGTCGAGGAGCATCATGTCCACATGGACATATCGGCGTCGCTGGCCGCGGCCGCGCGTGGTGACCAGACGGCGTGGGACGCCCTGGTCAGGCAGTTCAGCGGCCTGCTCTGGTCGATCGCCCGCGCCTACCGCCTCAACGACGCCGACGCGGCGGACGCGGTGCAGTGCACGTGGATCAAGCTGGTCGAACACCTCGACCGCATCGACGAGCCCGAACGACTCGCCGGGTGGCTCTCGACGACAGCACGGCACGAGTGCCTGCAGTTGCTGCGGCGCGCCGGGCGGCTGCCCGAACCCGCCGAGGAGATCGCCGACTCCCCCGACCCCGCGCCGGAGGTCGACCACGACCTGCTCACCGGCGAACGCGACGCCGCGCTGTGGCAGGTCTTCGAGCAACTGCCCGACCGCTGCCGGCGCCTGCTGCGGGTGCTGATGGCTTCGCCGCCACCCGCTTACACCGAGGTCGCGCTCGCGCTGGACATGCCGGTCGGCAGCATCGGGCCGATCCGCCAGCGGTGTCTCGGGCGACTGAAAGTGCTGGTCACGGGCAACGAGCTGCTGGAGGGCCGGTCATGAACGACGACGACTTCCTCGACGTCCTGCGCGCCGCCGCCGACAAGTTCGATCCGGTGCCCGCGGGCGTGCTGCGCGACGCGAGCGCCGCTCTGGCGTTGCGGTCGCTGGACGCCGAACTCGCCGCGCTGGTCGAGTCCGAGGTACTGGTGCGCGGCGACGGGCCGTTGTCGCTCGCGTTCGAGTCCGACCGGGTCACGGTCAGCCTGGAGATCATCGACGACGTGGTGCGCGGGTTCGTCACCGGCGCCGAGGGCGAGGCGGTGGTGGAGACGCCCCGGTCACGCCGTGCGGTGCCGATCACCGACGGCTGGTTCATGGTGACCGAGGTGCCACCGGGCCTGGTCCGGATCCGGGTGACGGCGCTCGACGGCACCCCGGTCGTCACGCAGTGGGCTCGCGGCTGACCTGTATTTCCGCACGGCGCGCTCCCTCTTCCCAGATACGGAAAGAGGGGGAAGACGCCCATGACCTGCTTCATCCTGCCCGCGCACCTGCAGATCGAACTCGCGGAAGCCGGCAACGTCGACATCCGCGACGCCATCAGAACCCTGCTCGCCTCCGCCACGCTGCGCGCCCAGCGCGCCACGCTCACCGAGGCCGTGCAGTTCCTCGACCTCAACGCCGCCCAGTTGCGCGGCCCGGCCGGCGAGTTCAAGGCCGTGCACGACGTCCAGGGCGGTGACGAACGAACCCTGCCCGGCGTCCTGCGCCGCAAGGAGGGCGACGGTGTCATCAACGACGCCGCCGTCGACGACGCGTTCGACAACGCCGACCGGACCTACGACTTCTACCGCGACGTCCTGGGCCGCCACAGCGTCGACGGCAACGGCCTCAAGCTCGTCTCGTCCGTCCACTTCGGACGGGACTTCGACAACGCCTTCTGGGACGGCACCCAGATGGTCTACGGCGACGGCAGCGGCAAGGTCTTCCAGCCCGGCGCCCTCGCCCGCGACATCACCGTCGTGGGGCACGAGATCACGCACGGCGTCGTCCAGTACACGGCCGGCCTGCGTTACCGGAAGCAGTCCGGCGCCCTCAACGAGTCGATGGCCGACGTCTTCGGCTCCCTGGTCAAGCAGCATGCACTGGGACACTCCGCGGACCAGGCTGACTGGCTCATCGGCGCGGGCATCCTCGGCACCCAGCTCCAGGGCGTCGCACTGCGGTCGATGAAGGACCCCGGCCGCGCCCACCAGCTCGACCGGCAGCCCGCGCACATGCGCTCCTACGTCGACCTGCCCGACGACGGCAACCCGCGCAACGACAACGGCGGCGTGCACATCAACTCCGGCATCCCCAACAAGGCGTTCCACCTCACGGCGACCCGGCTCGGCGGCAACGCCTGGGACCGCGCGGGCAAGGTCTGGTACGACGCGCTCGCCACGAAACTCCGCGTGAACTCCGACTTCGCCGAGGCGGCCGCGGCGACCGTTGCCTCGGCTCAGACGCTGTTCGGCAGCGACGTCGCGAACGTCGTCCGGGCGTCCTGGAACGACGTCGGCGTCAGCTAGCTGTACTGCCCATCCAACCGTCGCCGTCGAAGCCGCTGTCGCCACCGGCGCTGCTGCCACCGCTGTGCGGCGACTCCGGGAAACCGAAGATCGCGCCACCCACGGCGGTCAGCCCCGCGAAACCGTAGATCAGCCCGATCAGCAGGCGGACGAAGATGTTGGTGAGGGGCTCGCCCGCGCCGTTCACGGCGACCAGGTCGCCTGTCACGGTCAGCACGGCGAAGACCATGACGCCGACCCCGAGCGGGAACGCCACCACACGCCCGCCAGTGCCCCGATGCGCCGAGGCTGCCGGGCGGGAGGTGTCGCCAGTGCGGGTGGCGCCGGTGGTTCCGGCGAGGTGATCACATGAGTGCCGTCAGGTCCGGCGACCGAGTTGGCCACCGCCTGTGCCCGCACGCTCTCCGCCCGTTGTGCGGAGGAGTCGAAACGGGCGCCGCCGAACGCGGAGAGGTCGATCCTCCGGGTGCGCACGTCAGGATCGGGAAAGGGGACGGTAGGGCGAGCGCGGGTCGGCGGGCAGCAGCGCATCCGTGAGGCTGGCGCCGCGCAGGTCTGCGGAGGCGAGAGTGGCCTCGCGGAGATCGGCCCGTACGAGGCTGGCGCCGACCAGGCTGGCGTTGGACAGCATGCAGGAGGTGGGCACCGCGCCGGTGAGGTCGGCTCCATCCAGCACCGCCCGGTCGAACGTGCCACCGTCGACGTTGACGCCGGACAGATCGGCGCTGGTGAGGTCGGCGTCGGCGACGTTGGTCACGGCGAACTGCCCACGCCTGAGATCAAGCCCTGACATGTTGGCGCCGCGGAGATCGGCTCCCTCGAGGTCCGGTGCGCCGCACCGCGTCACGCGTCGGCGAGTTCTGCGTGGACCGTGTCGTGGGTGACCGGCCGGCCGCAGTGGTGGCAGACCAGGTCGACCTGGACCGGCTCGCCGCAGGAGTGCCGGCGCACGAGCGCGGGGCTGTCCACCGCCCACCTGTCGCCCCACTGGGACAGGGCGAGCATGACCGGGAAGAGTTCCCGGCCGGCCTCGGTGAGGTGGTACTCGTGGCGAGGCGGGTGCTCGCTGTAGAGCCGGCGTTCGATCACTCCGGCGGCCTCCAGCTTGCGCAGCCGGTCGGCGAGGATGTCACGGGACGCGCCTGTGTAGCCGGCGATGCGGGCGAAGCGGCGCACGCCGTAGCCGATCTCCCGGAGAGCCAGCAGCGACCACCGCTCCCCGAGGACGTCCAGAGCGGCCGCGAGTGAGCAGGGACGGACCCCCAGGGGCAGGTCGGCCATGCGGACGCCTGGCCGCAGTTCGGGATCGGTCATCGTCCCACCCTAGTTCAGTGTGTTGTGTTTTCCAACTTACTCCCCTACTGTGACGCAAGTCGGTTGGAAAACACAACACACTGCCACGAGGTGCGGATGACCACGTCCACGAGCGCCGGGTCCGGGATCGACATCCCTGGCACGAAGAGCCACTTCATCGACGCGGACCAGGGGCACGGCAGGCTGCGCTATCTCACCGGTGGCAACGGCGCGCCTCTGGTCCTGCTGCACACCGTGCGCACCCAGGCCGAGCACTTCCGCCACCTCATCCCGCTGGTCCAGCAGCGGTACACCGTGTACGCGCTCGACCTGCCGGGAATGGGCCACTCGGAGATCGTGCCCGGCGCGGCCTACGACGAAACCGCCATGCGCGCCGCCGTCACCCGGCTCGTCACGCAGCTCGACCTGCGCGACGTGACGCTGCTCGGTGAGTCGATGGGGGCCGTGCTCGCCCTGACCACGGCGGCTGACCTCCCCGACCGCGTCCGGCGCGTAGTGGCGGTCAACGCCTACGACTACGCCGGTGGCATCGCCAGGTCCAGCCTGCTGGCCCGGCTCATCATCACCGGCGTCATCTCACCGGGGGCCGGTCCGCTGCTCGCCCGGCTGGAACCCAAACCCGTCATGCGCGCCATCCTGACCGGCGGTCTCGTCGACCCTGCCGCACTGCGCGAGGACTACCTGGACGAACTCCTCAGCGTCGGCCGCTACCCCGGCTACTCGACCGTCGCCCGCGCCGTCTACCGCAACCTGCCCGGCCTCATCGCGGCCCGTGCCCGCTATCCCGAGGTCACCGCCCCGATCCACCTCGTCTACGGGGAACAGGACTGGTCACGAACGTCGGACCGGCAGGCCAACCGGCAACTGCTGCCCGGCGCCGAGTTCACCCAGGTTCCGGACGCAGGCCACTTCATCTCCCTGGAACGCCCCGACGTGCCGGCCCGCCTGCTGGACTCGGTCGCATGACCGGTCCCAAGCTCCCTGCGAAACTGGCCGCGCACCCGTCGGTGCAGGCGGTGCTCGCCCGGCGCAGGGCGGGGGGCAGCCGAACCCGACGCCGGTGATCGACGCGGTCTGGCTGCGCGAACTGTGCCTCGCGGCGGGCGCGGACGACGCGGCCGCGGTGAGCCTCGACCACGCCGACCTGGCAGGCGAGCGCGAGCACGCGCTGGCCGCGTTGCCCGGCACCCGCTCCCTTGTCGCGATGGTGTTCCGGATGAACCGCGACAACTGCCGCTCCCCGGCCCGCAGCGTCGCGAACCAGGAGTTCCACCAGACCGACGAACAGGCCAACCACGCCGCCCGCGGCGTCACCCAGGCCTTGCAGGACGCCGGCTACCGCGCGCTCAACCCGTCCGTCGCCTTTCCCCAGGAGATGGACCGCTATCCCGGACGGATCTGGGTGGTCGCGCACAAGACCGTCGCGGTGGCCGCGGGGCTCGGTGTCATGGGCCTGCACCGCAACGTGATCCACCCGAAGTTCGGCAGCTTCGTGCTGCTGGCCACCGTGCTGGTCGACGCGGAGGTCAGCCACTACGGCCAGGCGCTCGACTACAACCCGTGCATCGACTGCAAGTTGTGCGTCGCCGCCTGCCCGGTCGGCGCCATCCGCAAGACCGGCGAGTTCGACGGGCTGGCCTGCGCCACGCACAACTACCGCGAGTTCATGAGCGGGTTCACCGACTGGGTGCAGACCGTGGCCGACAGCGAGGACGCCGCCGACTACCGCTCCCGCGTCACCGACTCCGAAAGCGCCTCCATGTGGCAGAGCCTCGCCTCGCCGCCCGGCTACAAGTCCGGCTACTGCCTGGCCGTCTGCCCCGCAGGCGAGGACGTCCTCGGCCCGTACCTCGATGACCGCAAGACCTTCATGGACACGGTGCTGCGACCGCTGCAGGAGAAGAAGGAGACCCTCTACGTCCTGCCGGGCTCGCCCGCGCAGGAGTACGCCCAGCGCCGCTTCCCCCACAAACCCACCAAGGAGGTCAGCGGCGGCTGGCAACCCCCTGCCAAGAAGCCTTGATCAGGACCCGCGAAACCCGGCTCAGTCGGCGTCAATGCCACAGCTGTCGACGTCGACACCGCCGCCGCCGCCGCGAGAGCGCCTCCTGCGGCTGGGCGAATCCTCGGGAAAACCGAAGACCCCGCCAGCCACGAGAGTCAACCCCAGGAGGCTCATGACCAGCACGCCCACCACGCGTTCGGATACATCGGTGCCGCGCCCGATCAGACTGCCCACGAAGCCGACGTGGCCTGTTGCCAACAGCACGGCGTAGACGATGGAACCCGCTCCGAACAGAGCCGCGGCAACGCGGCCTGCCACTGTCCCGTTGCGCCCAGGCTGCTGAGCGGGTGGTGTCGGCGGTGCGGCCGGCGCGGGTGAGTTGAACACGTGAACGCCGTCGGGTCCGGCGACCGAGTTGGCGACGGCCTGTGCGCGCCAGTACTCGGACCATTGGGTGGAGGAGTCGAACCGGGCGCCGCCGAACGCGGAGAGGTCGTTGGGGAGCACGGCCCTCGTGAGGTTCGTGCCGCGCAGGCTGGCGTTGCGGAAGGTGCAGGACGTCAGCACCGCGCCGCTGAGGTCGGCTCCGTCCAGCACCGCGCCGTCGAAGCTCCCACCGTCGACGTTGACGCCGGACAGGTCGGCCTCGGCGAGGTCGGCACGCTCGAAGCTGGTCATTTCGAACTGGTTGCGCCGGAGATCAAGTCCGGAGAGGTTGGCGCCCCTGAGGTTGGCTCCGTCGAAGTCCGGGGTTTCGATCTCAGCCCAGCGAAGGTCCGCACCGGACAGGTTCACCTTGGCGAGCTCGGCACTGCGGGCACCCCACCAGGTGATCTTGCGGAAGTCGGCGCCGCGGAGATCTGCACCGTGCAGATCTGTTCCGTGCAAACCGTCCATGCGAGGAAAGGTGATTCCGCGCAGGTCGGCGCCGGGGACGAGCCGGCCGCGGAAGTCATCGGCTTCCATCGACCGATTGTGGCACCGCCGATTGGCCAGGTGTTCCTGCGGACGGACGGCTACGACTTGACCAAGCGCAGTAGCTGAGTCCACTGGTTTGCCGTGAGCGGAAGCCGAACGGACGGCGCCTTGCTGTCCCGAACCCCGATGCCTCGGCCCACCTCAACGCAGTTGCCGTCGCTGCCGCTGTAACTACTCTTCCGCCACCTGGCCATGCTGAAACTCCTCACCGATGATGTCGGTGATCAGCTTCCTGGTTTGCGCCTCGTCCAACGCCGCCCGTCCGAGTGACATCAACGCGGTGTCGTAGAGACCGACTGAAGGCTGATCTTCAAGAAAGACGTTAGCCCCCTCGCTCTCCACGTAGACGATCGGCGGGATCTTCTTGAACTTCAACAGGTCGAAGTCACCCGCGAGCCCGGCGTGCGGCCCGAACGCGGTGGGAACCACCCGGATCGTCAGGTACGGCCGCACCGAGAGCCGCAGCAGGTGGTGGTACTGCTCCGCCATGATCTCCGGGCTTCCGACCGGCAGTCTTAGCGCCTGCTCGTGCATGTAGATCGTGACGGTCCGGTAGCCGTCGAGAACGGTCATCTGACGCGCGATTCGATTGCTGATCACCGTGGGTCGCTCGTCGGCTGACAGCTTGCTCGAAGCGTGCACCACGTAAGGGATGTAGTCGGGCGCCTGCAGCAGGCCGTGCACGACGTTCATGGACCAGCCGGTGATCTCCGAGGCGATCTTCTCGTGTTCGCGCAGTGTTCGCGCAGTGTTCGCGCAGTGTGCGCGCTCGGTCCGTGACGCCGGATTTGGCTGGCTGCAACCAGTCGCGTTGGTGCGTTTCGTGGTGCAGCGCCATCAGGTGATCGAACTCGTCAGGCGGCGTTCGAAGGAGTCCCAGCAGCTTGGCCAGGTCGACGTCGCTGACGCTTTCCTTGCCGTTGACCAGTTCCGAGACTTTGGCTTCCTGCCAGCCCAGCAACTCGGCGGCGGCCCGGTTGGTGAGGTCGGCCGCCCGCAGCAGCGCCCGGATCGCGTCGCCGAACTCGCGGCCGCGCACCGTTGATCTCCGCAAAGGCATGCGGGAAGGTAGAGCCGTTGTTCCGTTTGGCTCCACCCATTCCCCGCAGATCAACCTGAAAGCATGCTGTTTGGATTTCTTCCAAAGTCACCGGCGGCGGACGCGAGGCAGCTTGGCGATCTTCGCTTCGGCCTGTTCGTCCTCGATGATGCCCGTCCGCGCACGGCGTCGCAGCTTGCGGGCCACGATCTCGGCGAGCGGTGAGTCGCTCCACTTGCGCCACCAGGACCCCTTGGGGCGTCTGCGCTTGATCTCGGACTCGATGTCGTCGGGCTGGGCGGCCACGAGCACCTGGTGGTCACGGCGTCGGTTGGCACGTTCGCGGTTGCGTTTGTTCCGCTGGATGTTCTTGCGGGAGCTCTTGTCGTTCTCCCCGTAGCTGTTGCGGTGGTCCTTGGCGTAGCTCAACGCCTTCTTCTCCTGCGGCGACTTCCTGGTCACAGGCCGACTTTACGGAGCGTCAGGCGACGGGGGCCCAACATGAAGCCGCCGTCGGCGAGGATCTCCGCACCCGTCGCGAACCGCGCCTCGTCGGAGGCCGCGAACAGGATGAAGCCCGCGATCTCGTCCGGGGTGGCCTGGCGCGGGATGGCGAAGTCGGCGACCGGCACGAGTTCGCTGCCGTCCGGGGCGTAGGCCAGGGGTGTGCCGATGATGCCGGGGTGCACGGAGTTGACGCGGATGTTGTCGCGCGCCAGTTCCTTGGCGGCGGCGCGCATCAGGCCGCGCAATGCCCATTTGCTGCTGCTGTAGGCGACGAGTCCCGGTGCGGCGGTGAGGCCGCCGATGGAGTTGACGTTGACGACCACGCCGCCGCCCGCCTTGCGCATGGACGGTGCCGTGCCGCGGATGCCGAGCAGCGCGCCGGTGAGGTTGGTGTCGAGCACGCGCCGGAACTCGTCGAGCGGGATGCTCTCGGTCGTGCCGACGCTGAGGTAGGCGGCGTTGTTGATCAGGACGTCGACTGGTCCGAAGCGTTCTTCGGTGCGGGCGACGGCGTCGGTCCAGTCGGGCTCGCTGGTGACGTCGAGTCGGACTGGACCGACGGGCCGTCGAGGGTGGCGGCGATCTGCTGGCCATGGTGGTCACGCTGGTGATCAGCCAGGAGACGGCTTCGTGGTCGTTGAAGTCGCTCCGCGTGGACGGATCAGGTGGCAGGAAGGCCGTGACGGCGGTTGTGGAGGGGCTCATCCGGCCGTGAAATCCGCGGGTTTTGCTCAGGCGTGCTAAGTTTTGCTCATGCGAGCAAAGTCCGTGACCGAGCAGGCCCGGCGGGCGCAGATCGTGGCGGCGGCGATCGCCACGCTCGCGGAGCTGGACTACGCGGAGACGTCGTTCAAGGCGATCGCGGCGCGGGCCGGACTGAGCAGCACGGGCCTGATCTCGTACCACTTCAAGAACAAGCAGGAGCTCGTCGACGTGGTGTTCGCGGACATCTTGGAGCGCTTCCAAGGGTTCGTGAGCACGCGGATGAACCAGGCGAGCGCTCGCGAGGAACTGCGGGCGTTCCTGGTCGCCAACATCGCGTTTCTGCGCGAGCACCGCGCGGACATGGTGGCGTTCCTGCGGATCAGGGCCCACGCGGCGGTGACGGACGGGGGCATCGCCGACTCCGATCACGCGGGGCTCGCCGGTCTGCTCAGACAGGGGCAGGACGCCGGCGAGTTCCGCGTGTTCGACCCGGACGTGATGGCCGTGTTCGTCCTCGCGCTGCGCAACAGCGTCGTGCAGCGGTCCGGGTCACTCGATCTCGACGTCTGCGAACGGGAGTTGGTCGCGGCCGTCGACCTGGCCACAAGGGGTTAGCCATGCGTCGGGGGACGTTGCTAGTTGCCGCATTACTGCTGCTCAGCGCGTGTGGGAAGGGGGAAGCCATGCCATCGGACGTCGTTGCGACCGATACCGGGCAGGTGCGGGGTGAGGTGCGGGAGGGGCATCTGCGGTTCCAGGGGATTCCGTACGCGGCCAAGCCGGAGCGGTGGAAGCCGCCAGTGCGGGCCGCGGCGTGGAGCGGAGTGCGGGACGCGCTGAAGCCGGGCAGTCCATGTCCGCAGGTCGGGTCCAGCTACTCGGACACGAAGAGCACGGACGAGGACTGCCTGTTCGTCAACGTCACGACGCCGTCCACGAACGGGCGCAAGCCGGTGCTGGTGTGGGTGCACGGCGACGGCGCGATCGGGGCCGGGCACTTCTTCGACGCGGAACGCCTTGCGCGGCAAGGGGATGTCGTCGTGGTGACGTTCAACTACCGGATGGGGGTGTTCGCCGGGTTCGGCCTGCCGGGCCTCGAGCACTCCGGCGAGTTCGGGCTGCTCGACCAGCGGGCGGCGTTGGAGTGGGTCCAACGCAACATCTCCGGTTTCGGCGGGGATCCGGGCAACGTGACGTTGTTCGGGGTGTCCTTCGGGGCGACCGCGGTGAGCGCGCACCTCATCGGGCAGAAGCCCCTGTTCCACAAGGCGATCATGCACAGCTCGTTCACGCTCGTGGACGTGCCTCGCGGTGCCTGGTTCCCGGACCTGGAGGCGTTGCCGTCGCTCGCGTGGCGGCCGGTGCCGGAGATCCAGGAGATCGGCAAGATGATCAGCGCCGAACTGGGCTGCGCGGACGTCGAGTGTCTGCGGCAGCTGCCGGTGGAGAAGCTGCTGGACTACCCGCAGATCATGAACATCTTCCAGTCCGTCGGCTACGGCGGCTCGCTGCTCCCCCGGTTGCCGGGCGAGTCGCTGGAGGCGGGCGAGTTCGCCGACGTGCCGATCCTGGCCGGCGCGACGCGCGACGAGCACAACAGCTTCGTCGGCCTGTTCCAGCCGGACCCGATGTCCGCCGAGGACTACTCGCGGCTCGTGCGGGAGGCGTTCCCCGGCCGCGCGGCCGAGATCGAGCGCGAGTACCCGGTCAGCGCGTTCGCGTCACCGAAGCAGGCGTGGGCGACGCTGCTGACGGACCGCATGTGGGCGCGGGCTACGTTCCGGCAGAACACGCTGTACGCGAAGAAGGCGCCCGTCTACGCGTTCGAGTTCGCCGATCGCAACGCGGCCACGGACCCGTCGTTCCCGCCCGAGCTGCACGGGGCGAACCACTCATCCGACATCGAGTACCTGTTCCCGGACGCGGACTTCGCCAAGGACCGCGGGCTGTCCGACCACATGATCAAGGCGTGGACGGACTTCGCCCGCACCGGATCGCCGGGCTGGCCGCGGTTCTCCGAGGGGCAGTACGTGCAGTCACTCGCTCCCGGCGCCATCGGTCGCGTGGACTACGCCGCTGAGCACAGGCTTCCGTTCTGGAACTAGACGGGAGGCCGCGGCGAGGAGCGCCAGTCCGGCCACCACGTACCAGGGGTGGCTGATCAGGAACTCCTCGCCGCCCGTCAGCGGGTTGTCGAGCACGCCGAGGCGGTCGAGTGCCCACGCGACCGCGGCGACGAGAGCGAACGACGCTCCACCGAGCCGGACCGCGCGGTACCACCGCGTGCCGGACAGCACGTACAGCGACGGGAAGAGCAGCGCGACCGTCACCAGCTGCGCTAGCTCCACACCGACGTTGAACGCCAGCAGAGCGAGCAACGACGGCGTGCCGTCGAGTCCGAGGCCGTCCAGGATGCCCGCGAACGCGAGGCCGTGGACCAGGCCGAACGCCCCGGCGATGACGTTCTCGCCGTGCCGGGCGAGCGGGCGCAGGGCGTGCACCGCGGCGACCCCGACCGACACGGCGATCAGCACCTCGACCGGTGTGCCCGGCAGCGAGATCCAGCCGAGCGCGGACGCGATGAGCGTGAGCGAGTGGCCGATGGTGAACGCCGTGACGACGCCGAGGAGCGATCGTGCTGTGGGAGCGAGCGGCTTGCGCCCACGCCATCGGCCCGCGACGAGTGCCACGGGCGCGACCAGCAGCAGGGTGATCAGGAACAGCAGGTGGTCGGCGCCCTCCAGCACGTGGTGGAAGCCGTAGCCGATCATGTCGGCGACGCCGGTCGAGGCGGCGTCGCCGATCCGGATGGACGTGTCGTCCGCGGTCAGGACACCCGCCGTGGAGATCTTGCCTGCGGTGTCGGTGAGGACCACGACCGCCTGATGCGCCTGGTCGGCCTCGATGATCCCGTCGTAGGTGAGGGTGAACGTGGACGGGTCGGCACCGGCGGCGTCGAGCGCCACGTCGACGCTGAACGACTCGATGCCCTCGACCTGTTCGAGCACGGGGTTCGACACGGTCTCGGCCCACTCCGCGCCGTCGGCACCGGTGACGGTCAGGTGCTCGCCGATGTAGGCGGCGTACTCGGCGGTCGTCGCGTTGTCGACACCGAGGGCCTGGTCGACGGTGTCCACGGCGACGCTGACGGTCGTGTTCACGGCGCTGTCGGTGACACGCACGGACAGGGTGCTGCTGTCGAGGCTGTGCGCGTGGGCCGGGGTGGAGCCGAGCAGCAGAAGGCCGAGCAGAACGGCGGTCACGCGCCGGAGGAATCGCCAGGTCATGCGGTTGATGCTCGGGAGCGAACCTGTGCGTTCGTTGTGAGCCTGCTGTGTACAGCCTGCTCACAGACAACGCACAAGGTCCGTCCAGCTCCGGCGCCTTTTCTGGCTCTCAACAGACCCCGACGTCCCCGGAGCCGACCATGAAGATCCGCAAGACCATCGCCGCCGCCGCTCTGCTGCTCGTCGCCGTCGTGCCTCTCGCGGCCTGCGGCACCACCGGTGAGACGGCCACCACTTCCGCGACCACCCAGGTGCAGCAGGCCGGTCCTGGAGGCCAGAG
Organism: Lentzea waywayandensis; assembly: GCF_900115955.1. GTDB lineage: Bacteria > Actinomycetota > Actinomycetes > Mycobacteriales > Pseudonocardiaceae > Lentzea > Lentzea waywayandensis. Next base: position 107,899 of record NZ_FOYL01000011.1, on the reverse strand, counting down.
CGGGCCCGGCGGTGTCGACGTCAGCTCGGTGTCGTCGGTCGAGGACCTGAACGCGCTGGTCCAGTCCGCGTACGGCGAGGCGGGCCTCGGTCTGCATCGCGGACACGAGCCGGTGCAGGACGTGCTCGACGAGGTGCTGTCGATCAGTCACGACGAACTGCACGTGCGGATGGACTCCGGGCAGAACCTCGCCGCCATCGCCACCGACCTCGGCATCGACCCTCAGACGCTCGTGGACGCGATGGTCGAGTCGTGGAGTCCGGCGATCGACGACCTGGTCAGCGCCGGCACCATCACGCAGGCGCAGGGCGAGCAGTACCGGGCCGCGCTGACCGAGGCGTTCACGTTCAAGGTGAACTGGGATGGTCAGGAGGCGACTCCGACCTTCACCGGGGCCTGATTGCTTCGGCGGCCTTGATGACGTGCTCGATCTGGTCTCTGGTGAGGCGCCGGACGTCCCAGACGAGGTCGCCGACGTTCACCGGGGCCGGGTCCGGAGTGATGCCGGTGAGCCTCGCGAGGTCGGCGGCGGGAACGTCGAGCAGCGCGCAGAGGTCGCCGAGCAGGTCAGGCGTGAGCTCCTTGCCGCCGTGGCCGATCATCCCGTAGGTGGAGACCGCCCAGTACCGGCGGCCTCTGGTCACCATGTAGACCGACTTCGCAACGGCGCCAAGGTTCATGTTCCGGTTGCGCAGCAGCCGCATGACGAGCGGACCGGGACCTTCGGCGTCGTACGCGTGCGGGATGCCGACGGGATCCGTGCGTTCCCGCTGCGGCAGTGACCGCACGAGAGCGCGCACCTCGGCCCGCCCGTCGGCGTTCAACGGCAGGAAGGCACGCAACAGGCCGGGGATGCTGCCGCCCGCTGTGCTGTCACGCGGTGCCAACTCGTCCGGCACCGGCTGACCGGCGATCACCAGCCTGTCCGATTCGTGCGACTTCTCCCCCATGTGCACGAGCCTAGGCCGGGAATCGCTACGCTGGATCACGTGCCTGGCACCCGCAGCTCGCGAACCCGCGCGTATCTCGCGCGGGTTTTCGCCGTGCTCGCGCTGGTAGCCGGGGTCGCGATGATGCAGGGCACCCCGTGTGAGACGGAGTTCGCCTGGACCGCGCAGTGCCCCACGTCGAGCACGCACGCGGTCGCCCACTCGGCCGCAGCCGACGACGGCGGGCTGATCGAGGGCATCCTCGTCGCCGGTGCCTGTCTCGTGGTGGCGCTCGCCGTGCTGATCGGGTTTGCCGTGGCGCGGCGGTCCGGCTCGTTCCCAGTGCTCACAGGGCGTCTGCCTTCGGTTCTTTCTCCCCCTTCACGTCGGCTGGAAGTGCGGCTGGCGCAGCTCTGCGTGCTGCGCGCCTAGACCGAACCCGTTCTGCGGTTCGGTCCATCCCGCCTTCGTGGAGGTTTCTTCGTCATGTCCAAGAACGCTCGTCTGTCCCTGATCATCGTCGCCGTCGTGGCGGTCGTGGTCGCCGGCTTCTTCCTCTTCAGCCGCAACGACACCACCGCGGCGCCGCAGTCCGCTGACGGCAAGGTGACCGTCGTCGAGTACCTCGACCTCGAGTGCCCCTCGTGCCGGGCCGCCTTCCCCGGTGTGGAGAGGCTGAAGACCGAGTACGGCGACCGCGTGACGTTCGACGTGCGGCACTTCCCGATTCCCAGCCACCGCAACGCCGAGCTCGCGGCCGTCGCGGTCGAGGCGGCGGGGGCGCAGGGCAAGCGGGACGACATGTTCCGGCTGATGTTCGACTCGCAGCAGGAGTGGGGCGGTCAGCAGACGTCGCAGCGCGCGGTGTTCAGCGGGTTCGCCCAGCAGCTCGGGCTCGACGGCGCCGCGTTCGAGAAGGCGCTGGACGACCCGGCACTGAAGGAGCGCGTGCTGGCGCAGCGCACGGAAGGCGGCAAGGCCGGCGTCACGGGCACGCCGACGTTCTTCATCAACGGCACCAAGTTCACCGGCGCGCCCACCTACGACGGCCTGAAGGCAGCGATCGAGAAGGTGCGTTCGTGAACCGGATCGTCGCCTGGGTGCTGGCGGTCGGCGGGTTCATCGGGCTCGCCGCGTCGTTCGTGCTCACGATCGAGAAGATCGCGCTGCTCAAGGATCCGTTCTACGTGCCGACGTGCAGCATCAACCCGGTGCTGAGCTGCGGCTCGATCATGAAGACCGCGCAGGCCGAGGTGTTCGGGTTCCCCAACCCGCTGATCGGCATCGCGGGCTTCGCGGTGGTGACGACGCTCGGCGTGCTGCTGGTCGCCGGGGTGTCGTTGCCGTCGTGGGTGTGGATCGGGCTGCAGGTCGGGGTGATGTTCGGCGTGCTGTTCGTGCACTGGCTGATGTTCCAGTCGCTGTACGAGATCGGCGCGCTGTGCCCGTACTGCATGGTCGTGTGGGCGGTGACGATCCCGATCTTCTGGTACACGACGCTGCGCAACATCCGGCCGACGTTCCAGTTCCACAGCGTCGTGCTGATCCTGTGGTACCTGGTGATCGCGGCCGGAGTGTTGCAGGCGTTCTGGTTCTACTGGTCGTCGCTGTTCTAGCTGCCCGCCACGACCCAGTCGCCGAACGGCGCGTCCGGGCCGACTGCCGTCTGCACGCGGTACCGCAGGCGCATGTCGGCTCCGAGGACGAACACTCGCACGAGTCCCTGCGCGTCCACCACGGCTGATGGACCGACTTCGACGTAACCGCCGAGGTCGGTCCACGGCGTGAAGTTCCCGGCAGCGTCCTGACGCACCATGCTCAGGCCGTAGTCGTTGTTGCGCGCGAAGGCGAGCGTTCGTCCGCCGGAGGTCACCGCGGCGACGGGGCCGAGGCCGCCCATGCCGCCGATGTTCTTCTGCGTCGTCTCCCAGGTGCCGTTCGGCGTCTGTTCCCGCAGCGTGCCGACGGAACCGTCGTTGGTACGGCGGCTGAAGACCCGGACCCGGTTCGCGTCCAGTGCCACGCCGACGGAGGCGGAGCTCTCCGCGCCGGTCGTCAGCGCCTGGTAGATCGTGGAGCCGCCGACGTTCTGGTACCAGTGGAACGTCCGGCCGTTGCCGTCGCCGAACACGTGCATGCGCCCGCCCGGTGCGGTGATGGCGGAGAGCTGGGACATCGCCTTGCCGTTGCCGCCGACCGCGGTGGCCCACGTGCTGTTGAAGCCAGTGCCCTCCTGCCACTTGTTGCCGAGCGTGCCGGACCTGTTGACCACGAACAGTTCCAGCAGGCCGTTCGACACGGCCAGCACCGGTGTCTGGTAGGCGGGCGAGGAGTTGTTGGGGTTGCCGAGCGAGGTCCACGCGCCGAAGCTCTGCGCGCCGGCCGCGGTCTGCGTGCACGTGCGGATCGCCGCCGTGTCCAGGTCGAGGACCGCGAGCTGAAGGCGGTTGTCGCCGCGCATGGCCACCGCGACGCCCGGTGCGAACGAGCCGTTCAGCAGGGCGGTGGGGCCGACCCACGCGCCGCCGTTGGGCTGGCGCCACCACATCAGCGAGTCGCCCGCGACGATGAACGCGTGGACGGTGCCGGCACTGTCCATCGTGGACCACTGCGGTGCGACGGGCCAGCGTTCGTAGGAGCGGGACATGTTCACGTCGAACGTGTCGCCGGTCAACGGGTCCAGCGCCTTGTACTTGTTGTACGCGGCGGTCTTCGGGGTGCGCAGCGCGGCCGGCACGTTCGCCGGCGCATGGCGGGTGTTGTAACAGCGGTAGCGGACCAGCAACGCGAACGTGCGTCCGGTCGGGCCCATGTACGACTTCACGGCCTTCTGCGCGAACTTCGCCGTGTGGAGGTGGTCGAGGTGCTCCGGCATGCCGTTGGCGTAGCGGACGTCGTCGGGGAACGGGTCCTGGCAGCGCACGACCGTCGCCTGGAACTGCTGAAGGAGTCCTACCAGGACGTTCACCACGTCGGCGTGTCTGTAGGTCTGCACGCGGTTGGCCGGGCTGCCGGTCGGGACGATGGTGCTGGTGCTGTACGAGGTGTTGGTCCAGAGGTTCTTGGTCGCGTCCAGGTGCAGGTCGTCGCCGCCGTCGGGCAGGTTGAGATAGATCAGCTGCACGGTCGGCTTGCCGTCGAGGGTGTTGACCTCGACGGTCTTGCCCGCGACGACCATCGCCGTGCGGGTCCACTGGCTCGCCACCCCGGCCAGCGACGCGTAGGCGTTGCGCTGGCCCTTGTGCAGCTCGGCGGACAGCTGCTCGCGGGTGAGGTTGTCGGTGCCGTTGAACTCGTCGGCGGTGAGGACGATCGTCCTCACCGGACACCCGGACAGGATCGCGGGCTGGATGTCGGGGTTGATGAACAGCAGGTCGTCATCGGAATGCGCGATGATGTTCACGAAGCTCGCACCCGTTGGGGCGGCGGCATGTGCGGTGCCGGTGTTGACTCCCACCGCCGTCAACGCGGCCGCGGCGCCACTCGCCTTGAGGACCGTGCGTCTGCTGATCTTCGGCATTGGTGTGCCTCCCGCTGTTCCGATGCCCGGACTTCGGTCGGCAATGAATCTTTGTTACACGTGCGTCGTGCGAAGCAATTCGCGCAATCCATCGATGCCGGTGAAGTGGTGTCCGCGCATCCCGGCCAGTTCGGCGGCCCGCACGTTCTCCAGCCTGTCGTCCACGAACAGGATGTCGTCGTCGCCCAGCGCGTCGCGGCACCACTCGAAGGCCGCGCGCTCCGGCTTGGCATGCCCGATTCGGCACGAGAACGCGCGCACCTCGAACAGGTCCAGCCACGCGTAGGTGCGTTCGAAGTTCCGCACGTGGTCCTCGGGGATGTTGGACAGCAACGCGATGCGCTGACCCGCGTTGTGCAGTTCGTGCAGCAGCGCGACCATCTCGTAGTCGACGCGGCTCCAGCTCGCGACGTCCTTCTCCACGAGTGGCGGGTGGCCGACGAGCGCCCAGTACTCCTGCGCCGTCACGTCGCCGCGGTCGTAGGCGGGGCGGTGCGCCCAGTAGGCGTCCCAGAAGTCCGGGTCGGTGCTCATCGTGGCCATGACCTCGGGCGACTGGTCGCGGGCGATCACGCCGAACATGTCGAACAGCACGATCATGCCGTCACCACCGTGACGCCCGCGGCGGTCAGGCCGTCGTCGCCGTCCGCGTCGGTGACCACGGCGTGCAGCGCGGACACCGGGGCGACGTGGGCGAGGGCGGTGCGGGTCAGTTTCGAGGCGTCGACCGCGGCGATCACGCGCCGGGCCGAGGTGATGGCGGCTCGTTTCACCGAGGCGTCCTCCAGGTCGAAGGCGGTCAGGCCGTGTGCCGCGGACAGGCCACAGCAGCCGATCACGGCGGTGTCGAAGCGCAGTGCTTGCAGCGAGGCCAAGGTCAGCGGGCCGGTGAGGGCGAGTTCGCCGGGGCGGGGTCGGCCGCCGGGTACGAGCAGCGTGAGCGTCGACGACGAAGACAGCGCGTTCACGGCGTGCAGCGACAACGGCATGACGGTCAGGCGGCGGTCGTGCAGCAGGCGGGCCACTTCGAGGCAGGTGGTGCCGCTGTCCAGGACGACGGACTCCCCGTCCGCGATCAGGGCGGCCACAGCGGCGGCGATGCGCCGCTTGGCGTCCGTGTTCTCGTCCGAGCGCAACGCGAACGGCGGTTCCTCGCCGCGCAGCAGCAGGCTCCTGGCGCCGCCGCGATAGCGTTCGAGAACGCCCTGAGCTGCGAGGACCTCCAGGTCGCGGCGGATGGTCATCTCGGAGGCACCGGTCATCGTCGCCAGGTCCGCCACCCCGAGGGAGCCGGCGTCGCGGACCGCCTCGGTGATCTGCTTCAGTCGGGACACGGCCGTGATTGAACACGAGTGATGTTCGAAACTCAATCTTTCGAACAGGCAGACCGTTCGTTAGCTTGTGCACGTGAACGCTCTCAGGGCCGCGCGGGTGGCCACCTTCACGTACTTCGGGCTCAACGGGTTCCTGCTCGGGCTGTGGCTCGTGCACATCCCGACGGTCGAGGACCGCACGGGCATCGACCACGCCGAGCTAGGCCGGTTGCTGCTCCTGCTCGGCCTGGGCGCGTTCATCGGCATGCGGCTCGGCGGCAAGTTCACCGACCGCGTGGGCGTGAAGCGGGTCGTGCCCGCCGCGGGCGTGTTCTGCAGCGTCACGGCCTTTCTGCCCGGTGTGGCGGTCAACCAGTGGACGCTCGGTGCGGCACTGCTGATCTTCGGCATCGGCAACGGGCTGATCGACGTGAGCATGAACGCGCACGCCGTGGTGGTGGAGCGGCACTACCAGCGTCCGGTCATGTCGGCGTTCCACGCGACGTGGTCTCTCGGCGGTGTCGCTGCCGCGTTGACCGGCGCACGGACGCTGAGCTGGGAGCTCTCCCCCGCCACCACTCTCGGCGCCGCCGCGGTGTTCGGCATCGTCGTCAGCCTGGTGACCGCGAGGCTGTTGCTCGACGAGAAGGAGGAGCAGCACGCCGCCGCGCAGACCGGCAAGCGCAAGGTGCCGCGCCGGATCTGGATCATGGCCGTGCTCGCGCTGCTGGTGATGCTGAGCGAGGGCGCGGCCAACGACTGGAGCGTGTTGCACCTTCAGGACATCCTCGACGCCCCGCCGCAGGTCGCGGCGCTGGCCTACGGCGCGTTCGCCACGACGATGACCGTCGGACGGCTGCTCGCGGACCGGATCACCGCGAAGGTCGGTCCGGTGGCGGTGCTGCGCTGGGGCTCGGTGATCGGCGCGGCGGGCATCGCGACCGCGGCGCTCTCACCGTGGATCTGGCTCGCGCTGGTGGGCTGGGCGATCGCCGGCATCGGCCTGTCGGGCACGATCCCGCAGCTCTTCAGCGCCGCCGGGCACGCGGAACCCGGCGCGGCGGGCGCCAACGTCTCGCGCGTGGCGGGGCTCGGCTACCTCGGCGTGCTGGCCGGACCGGCGGTGATCGGCTGGCTGACCCACGTCGTGCCGCTCAACATCGCGTTCCTGCTGCCGGTGGCGTTGTGCCTGGTCGCGGCAGTCTCGGCGAACGTTCTTCGCACCGATTCCGCCGAGGAGAAGGTCTCGGCGTAAGAATGCCCGCATGGATCTTGCCGAACTGGATCTCACCACCGCACATCTCGCCGACGCCTGCATCCGGGCGAACATCCCGGTCCGCACCGTCACCCTGACGCCGGTCATCCCCGGCTCCAAGACCAGTGGCCGAGTGCTGCCCGCCCGGCACGCGGGCAGCGTCGACATCTTCCTCGAGGCCATCGAACGCAGCGAACCCGGCGACGTGCTGGTCGTCGACAACGACGGCCTCGCCGACGAGGCCTGCGTGGGCGACCTGATCGTCCTCGAAGCACAGCAGGCCGGGCTCGCGGGCGTGGTCATCTGGGGCCTGCACCGCGACACGCAGGACATTCGTGCGATCGGGCTGCCGGTGTTCAGCCTCGGCGCGAACCCGACGGGACCGTTGAGCCTGCGCGACCGTGCGCCCGAGGCTCTCTCGACGGCCGAGATCGACCAGTGGACCGTCACGTCCGACGACATCGTGTTCGGCGACGACGACGGCGTGCTGTTCGTGCCGGCCTCGGACGCGGAGACGCTCATCGCGAAGGCACGCGGCATCCGGGACGTCGAACGAGCGCAGGCGGACCGCGTGCGGCAGGGTGAGTCCCTGCGCAGCCAGTTGCGGTTCGGCGAATACCTGGCGAGCGGACTCACGTTCCGCGAGCATCTGCGCAAGATCGGCGGCGCCGTCGAGGAGTGAGGCCATGATCCCCGAGACATCGATTCCGGCTAGGTACAAAGGACGCGCCGACGCGTTCGAGGCGAAGGTCGCGAACGTGCGCTCCGACCAGTGGGCCAACCAGTCGCCGTGTGCGCAGTGGACCGCGCTTGAGGTCGTGGACCACGTCATCGACATGCACGGCGTGATGCTCGGCCATCCGATCCCACGCACCGAGGACCCGCTCACGGACTTCCGCGAGGCCCGCCGCCAGGTCCAGGAGGCGCTGGAATCAGACCGGGCGCGAAGCGAGGTCTCCACGCCCGCCGGCCCGATGACGCTGGAGGACCACGTCGACCAGGTCGTGAGCGACGACCTGGTGCTGCACGGCTGGGACCTCGCCCGCGCCACCGGCCAGGACGAGACGATCCCCGCGACCGACGTGGAACGCCTCTGGGCCACCGCGACGGCCGTGCCCGCCGAACTGATGGAACGCTTCCGCACGCCCGGCGCGTTCGGTCCCGGCATCGAGGTCTACGGCGCCGAGGTCAAGGTGCCCGACGATGCTCCGTTGCAGGACAGGCTGCTCGGGTATGTGGGTCGAGACCCCATGTCGAAAAGTCTCTGAGCACTTCGACGGGTCCGTGTAGGGCAGCCGCTGAGAGGAACGAACATGGACTGGACCCTGGAAGTCATCGTCGTACCGGTGTCGGATCTCGACCGGTCGAAGCGCTTCTACTCCGAGCAGCTCGGATTCACCGTCGATCACGACACGACGTTCAACGAGGACACGCGGGTCCTGCAACTCACCCCGCCCGGCTCCGGCTGCTCGATCGTCATGGGCAAGGGCATCGTCAAGGGCGAGCCGGGGACGTTGAAGGGCGTGCAGCTCGTCGTGTCGGACCTGGAGAAGGCCCGTGCGCAGCTTCTCGAGCGCGGCGTCGAGGTCGGCGAGATCGTGCGGATGAACGAGGCGGATGGAGGGTCGTTCATCTTCTTCGACGACCCGGACGGCAACAGCTGGGCCGTGCAGGAGATCAAGGCCCGCGCTACCGGTGGGGAGTGGAAGTGAAGTACATGCTGGTCAGCTACGGCGGCAGCCAGGAGGACTGGGAAGGCCTGGCCGCCTGGTCCGACGAGGACATGCACCGCATGATCGCCTACATGCGCGACCTGGACGCCGAGCTGCGCGCCTCCGGTGAGCTGCTTCAGTCCGAGGGACTGAGCGGTCCGGCTAGGGCGTTCGTGGTGCGGGGCAGCGACGACGGCCCGGTCGTGGTGGACGGACCGTTCGCCGAGTCCAAGGAGGTCATCGCCGGGTACTGGGTGGTCGACGTCGACAGCCAGGAACGGCTGCTGGAGATCGCCCGCAAGGCCTCGGCGTGCCCAGGGCCGGGCGGGAAGCTCCTGAACCAGCCGATCGAGGTGCACCCGATCATGAGCGCGCCCGACGTGGACCCGGAAACGCTGGCGCCGTACCAGAAGTAGTGGATTCGTCCTCTGTCAGACTATGTCGGAGTCCCTCTCGCCAGGCGAGAGGGACTCCGACCATTTAAACCGGGCGTCAAGAGAGAGCTGATCCTTGCCGCGATTCTGCACCGCGACGAATTTCGTAACGCCGACGGGCGCCGGAGCGAACGCAAACCAGGAGCTGATCGTCTCGGTCTCATCAGAGGACGCACATGATCACTTACTGGCTCGCGCCTACGGCGACGATATTCGCGGCCATCGTCGCTGCGTTCATCGCTTACCGAAACAACATACGTCTCCATGAAGCGCAGGAACGACTGAAGTGGATCAATGCTCAGCTGGCCGAGTTCTATGGTCCGCTCTACTCCATCTCTGAGGCTTCGAACGTGGCATGGGTGCAGTTCCGAAAGCTTGTCAGGCCGGAGGGCGGCTACCTGTTCGACTACGATCTCAGCGAGGAGGAGCAGAAGGAGTGGATTAGCTGGATGACGAACGTGTTCATGCCCGCCAACAAGCGGATGTACGAGATTATCGTGACGCGTTCACATCTTCTAGTTGGCGAAACCATTCCTGAAGTCTACGCGCAGTTCTGCGCACATATGGCGACTTATGAAGTGGTTGTGTACCGCTGGAGCCAAGGAGACGTTTCAGTCCTCAACTCGCCGATTCAGTTTCCGGATGGATTTCGCACCAACATCGCAGAATCCTTCCTGCACTTGAAACGCCAACAACAGGAGCTTCTGCTCCGCGTTCAGCCTTCCCGCCGATGGTTCAAGGCGAATGGAAAGTAGCGGTGAGGGGCCGAGCGAACCCGGCCCCTCACACGGTCACTTCAGGTCGTACGCGCGGATGATCGTCTGCTGGACGTCACCGCCCGCGTCCGCCGCCCGAGCCTTGAACGAGACGTTCTTGGCTCCGTGCGGGTGGATCAGCGTGACCTGCCAGCCGGCGCGCGTCTTGCGCAGCGGCACCGGCTTCCACGTCTTGCCCTCGTCGTAGGACACCTGCACCGCGGGATCCTTGATGTTGGTGACGGGGCCCGTTCCGTTGCGCTCCACCGTGATCGGCACGGTGACGACGCGTCCGGCGCGGTTGTTCTCGTCCAGCTGCGGCGCGAAGCGGACCGCCAGCAGCGGCACCGACTTGTACTCGTCGCCGGGGACGTTCTCCGAGTAGAACGACCAGTCCGTGGTGACCTTCGACGAGACCGAGTCGCGGGTCGCCTCGGTGTGGACGGTGTAGCGCTTCTTCTCCGCCGGGGCGTTCGGGATGTAGGCGTACCCGGCTTCGGGCACGTCGGAGATGACCTTGCCGTCCAGCGTGACGGTGGTGCGGCCGGTGCTCGGGGAGGAGTACCCGTACATGCCCTGCGCGCTGTGCAACGGCAGGTCGAGACGCAGCAGGTTGCCCACGCGTCCGGCGAAGCGCACGGCTCCCGCCTGGTGCGGCACGCCGGGGCCGTAGACGGCGCTGTTCCAGTGCTCGGTCGTGGGGCGGCCGAGCTTGAACACGCGCGGTGCGACCGAGAACTGCGAGCCGAGGGTGGGCCACTCGCCGAGCTTCGTGAACTCGGTCAGCGAGCCGGACCACTCGACGCCCGGCGTGTAGAACTCCTTGAGCCGCAACGGCAGCGGGCCGGAGGCGCCGTTGTCGCGCTGGCCGATCGAGCCCGGCACGCGGGCGTGCGTGACGGAGTTGACCTGCGCCAGTTCGCGGTCCTTGACGGAGCGCTGGACGTTCGCCGGCACGCGGGTCTTCTCGCTGATCCGCACGTGGTACTGGTACGGGCTGCCGTCGAACTTGCCGTTGGCGTCCGGCTTGGCCAGCACGGTCTCGGCGTAGAACTCGAACTTCGGCCACGACGTCTTCGACGGGCGGACGCGGATCGAGTCGAACGAGTTGAGGTACCAGGTGCCGCCGGTCGTGCCCCAGTTGGCCTGCATCAGGAAGCCGAGGCCCGCCTGCGCCGACTTGGCGTCCTTCTGCTCGACCGCGATCGCCGGCTGGGTGCCCTGCCGTGCGTCGAACACGATCTCGGTGTTGCCGGTGACCTCGAGCGCCGGTTCGGTCAGCGTGGTGATCTGGCCGCCCTTGGTCGGGTCGGGGTCACGCGTGCTGATCGTGCCGTCGAGGAAGAACTTGCCCTTGGGCAGGCGTTGCACGAGCGTGCCGGACGGGTCGTAGCGGAAGTACGCCTGCGGCTGGTCGAGGTTGACGAACCGGTAGTCGTAGTACTGCGACGCCGCGCCGTTGTGGTCGAGGAACGTAAGCTTCACGTCGTAGCTCTCGACCTCCTTCACGACGCCGATCGGCACTCGCACGCCGTCGGAGGACAGGACCACCGCGCCGTAGACGCCGTCCGCGACGGCGGCCTTGGTGTCGGCGGTGACCGTGGCGTCGGCCGTGCCACCGGCGGGGATGGTGAGCTTCGCCGGAGAGACGCTGAACAGACCGGCGCCTGCGGGCTTCACGTCGGTGACGCTGAGATCGAGCGTCACGTCGGAGGTGCCGTTGTTGCGGTAGGTCAGCTTCTGCGTGATGGGCTTGTCGTCGTCGTGCGGCCACACCGCGGTGCCCAGCGAGAAGCTGCCGTGGTTCGTGGAGACGGCCGCCGACGCGGCACGGCCGACGTCGAGACGTCCGGCGCCCTGGTCGTAAATGCTCAGCGACGGGTTGGGCTTGGCGCTGTTCATCAGCGCGGCCTTGATGTCCTCGGCCTTCCACGCCGGGTTCTTCGAGGCGAGGATCGCCGCCGCTCCGGCCACGTGCGGGGTGGCCATCGACGTGCCGGACAACGCGACGTGTCCTTCGCCGACGGGCGTGCCGATCTGGCCGTTCTTGGCCTTGGCGGCCACGATGTCGACGCCCGGCGCGGTGATGTCGGGCTTGACGGCGTTGTTCACCCAGCGCGGGCCGCGCGAGGAGAACTCGGCGAGCGTGTCGTCACGGTTCACAGCGCCGACGGTGAGGGCCGCGTCGGCGGATCCAGGTGAGCCGATGGCGCCACCGGAGTTGCCGGCGGCGACGACGAACAACGCGCCGGTCTGCTCGGTGATGCGGTTGAGCGCCAGCGACATCGGGTCGGTGCCCTCGTCGGGCCACGAACTGCCGAGGCTCATGTTGATGACCTTGGCCTTGGCCGCGGCCCACTCCATGCCGGCGATAATGTCGCTCTCCCGGCCGCCGCCGTAGTCGCCGAGCACCTTGCCGTTGATGAGCTTCGAGTCGGGCGCGATGCCCTTGTACTTGCCGTCGCCGGTGACGGTCGACGCGACGTGCGTGCCGTGGCCGACGCGGTCGTCGGTGGTGTCGCTGTCGCTGAAGTTCTTGGATTCGAGCACCGCGCCCGCGAGGTCCGGGTGGGTCTCGTCGACGCCGGTGTCGAGGATCGCGACGGTGACGTCCTTGCCGGTGAAGCCCTTCTCCCACGCCTGGGGCGCGCCGACCTGCGCGGCGCTGCGGTCCAGTGACGCGGTCACCTTGCCGTCGAGCCAGATCCTGCCGGTGCCCGCCGCCCGGGCACCGGCCCAGAACGAGCCGTTCTTGTCGACCTTGATCGCCCGAGCGTCGATGCTCGGCAACGACTCGGCGTTCGCCGCGCTGATCCCCTGCCCCTGCACGATCAGCGGAAGCGTCTTGCTGGACGCGTCGTCGTAGCCGGATCTGGCCAGCAGCGAGACGTCGAACAGCCGCGCGTCCAGCTCGCCGGTGTTGAGCCTGTGCTGGGCGTCGAGCGGGACGACGTGCAGGTCACCGCGCGGATCCTTGAAGCTGCGGAACCCGACGGTCTCCCGGCCCTGCGCCGCTCTGGCGTGGACCTTGCCGTTGCTGACGGTGACCTCGTCACCGGTGATGAGCGTGACCTTGGTGGTCAGCCCGTCGGCACGTACCTCTTGTTCCTGTGGCGCCGCCGAAACAGGAACGGCTGCCGTGGCGGCAACCACGACAGCCGTCAGCCCGGCAGCGAGATGTGATCGTTTCAAGCGAACTCCCCTTAGTTCACCGAGGAGGGAATAGCCCTCAGTGACTAAGACACTCCCCACGGTGGCGGCGTTGCTGGGTGGCCCGCATCACATGTTCACAGAATTGTCTGGATCGCCCGTTCCACGGCCGCCTCGACGTGCAGGCGGGTCGTTGGGAACACCGGAAACGGCACGTCAGCCTGGGAGATCAGCAGTTCGATCTCGGTGCAGCCGAGGATGACGCCCTCTGCCCCTTCGAACCGCGCGATCACGTCTTGATAGGCGCGGCGGGACTGCTCGCGGACGATGCCGAGGCACAGCTCGTCGTAGATGATCCGGTGCACGGTCGCGCGGTCCTCGGCGGACGGCACCAGGACTGTCAGGCCGTGGGACTCCAGGCGTTCGCGGTAGAACGCCTGGTCCATGGTGAACCCGGTGCCGAGCAGGCCGACCGTGGTGAAGCCGGCCTGCCTGATGGCCTGGGCCGTCGTGTCGCCGAGGTGGACCACCGGGATGTCGACGGCCGCCTGCACCTGGTCGAACACCCTGTGCATGGTGTTCGTGCAGATCAGCAGGAAGTCGGCGCCGCCTGCCTGCACCTGTGCGGCGGCCTCGGCGAGCGCCTTGCCCGCGTCGTCCCAGCGGCCCTCGACCTGCATGCGTTCGATCTCGGCGAAGTCGACGGAGTGCAGCACGATCTTCGCGGAGTGCAGGCCGCCGAGGCGTTCGCGTACGAGCACGTTCGCCAGCCGGTAGTACTCCGCGCTGCTCTCCCAGCTCATTCCGCCCAGCATCCCGATCGTCAGCATGCGACCAGTCAAGCACTCCAGCGCGGGTCACGGCCGGTGGTGGCCAGCAGTTGCTCGAACGGCGACGCGTCCGCGGGTGCCTCGACGGGTGCCTTGAACACGTTCATCTCGATGGCCATCGGGCCCATCTGCTTCACCAGGCCTTCGACCTCGGTGAACACCTCGGGGTCCGGCTCGAAGCGCTGGCCGGTGGCCTGGGCGAGGTCGGAGACGTGGATGGTGAGGTCGAGCAGCACCAGGCCGCCGACCGTCTGCGCGGGCATCTGCATGTTGCCGGCGATGCCCTCGGTCGCACCTGGCTGACCCCAGGCTTCGACGAGCTTCGCGGACTCGGCGGGGTACTGCGCACGCCAGTCCGGATAGGACGGCGTGTGGCTGAAGTCGGCGTCTTGCTTCGCGGCGAGTTTCTGGAACTCCACGACGACGTGCAGCAGGTGGTCGAGCAGGGCGCGGACGTCGTAGTCGGCGCACGGGGTGGGCTTGGTCAGGTCGTCGTCGGTGATGTTCGCGATGACGGGCAGTGCGTGGTCGCGGGCTCGGTCGAGCAGAACGCTGAGCTTCATGGGGTTGACGCTAGAGCCGCGCGGTTCGCCGCTCTTGAAGAAACGCGCCAACCTAGGATCTGGGCTGTGCAGGGGCCACGTCGTGACACTCGGGGGATCATCGACGCGCGCGAGCTCTTCGCCCGCGTGCGGTTCCGCCGCCGCATGCCTTGCGCGGAGTTGCAGCCGTACCTGGAGCATTACTGGCTGATCGACGGTCAGCTGGACGCGCCGTACACCTCGCACGTCGTGCCGCATCCTTCCGTGAACGTCGTCTTCGAGCGCGGCTTCGCCCAGCCGGAGATCGCCGGGGTGGGTCTGGGCCTGTTCAGCCGCGTGCTGGACGGGCGGATCCGGGTGGCGGGCGCGCAGTTCCGGCCGGGAGGGTTCCGGCCGTTCCGCGCCGAGCCGGTGTCGGAGTGGACCGGGCGGCACGTGCGGCTCGACGCTCCGTCGTCGCTGGTGCTGGGCGTGGAGGACGAGGACGAGCGGGTGGCCGCGCTCGACGCGTTCCTGTTGTCGATGGGACCTGTGCCTGATCCGCAGGCGATGCTGGCGATGGAGCTGGTGCAACGGATCCGGGACGACCGGGAGATCCGGCGGGTCGCGGACTTCGCACGGGACTGCGGTGTCGCGGTGCGCACGATGCAACGGTTGTTCGCGGACTACGTCGGGGTGAGCCCGAAGTGGGTCATCCTGAGGTACCGCATCCACGAGGCGCTGGAACGCGCCGAGTCGGACGTGGAGTGGGCGCATCTGGCCGCTGACCTGGGGTACAGCGACCAGGCCCACCTCGTGCGGGACTTCACGCAGACCGTGGGCGTCTCCCCCACGGCGTACGCGCGGGCGCTCACGTGAAGTACTGGCACAGCTCGACGAGGATCCCTTCGGGTCCGCGGACGTAGCAGGTCCGCAGGAGGTTCTCGTAGGTCTCGATGTTCCTGACCACCTCGGCGCCGTGCGGCTTCAGGCGGGCGAGGGTGTCGTCGAGGTCGTCGACGACGAACGCGACGTGCCGCAGTCCGAGGGCGTGGATCGGGGCGTGCGAGCTGCCGTCGATGCTCTGCGGGGTCTGGAACTGGCTGAACTCGATCCGGTACCGGTCGTCCGGCGTCTTCATCATGGCGATGTCGCTGGTGGAGCCGTCGAGTCCGATGACGCCGTCGACGAACTCGCCCTCCATGTGCGCCTTGCCCTCCAGTTCCATGCCGAGCGCCTCGAAGAACGCGACGGCGGCCGCGAGGTCGGTGACGGTCATTCCCACGTGGTGCATGCTCTTGACGCTCATGCCCCTGGGACGGAGCCCACGACCGATCCTCGACACCAGAAGTGGTCCAACTTCACGGGCGGTTTGTGGCTCTCCTGCCTGGACCGCTTTGGCGGCAGAGTTCACCGGCATGAGCCTCGCATTCCTGATCACGACGTTGATCGCGGTCGCCACGCCCGGCACCGGTGTGCTGTACACGCTGTCCGCCGGTCTCGCGCACGGCCGCAAGGCGAGCGTGGTCGCCGCGTTCGGCTGCACGCTGGGGATCGTGCCGCACGTGCTGGCCACGGTCACCGGGCTGGCGGCGCTGCTGCACGCGAGCGCGCTGGCGTTCGAGGTCGTGAAGTACCTGGGCGTCGCCTACCTGGTGTACCTGGCGTGGGCGACGTTGCGGGACAAGAGCGACCTGGTCGTGGACACCGCGGCGGCACCGGCGTCGGCGCGCAGGGTCGTGGTGTCGGCGGTGCTGATCAACCTGCTCAACCCGAAGCTGACGATCTTCTTCGTGGCGTTCCTGCCGCAGTTCGCGACCGGGTTCGGGCAGATGGTCACGCTGAGCGCGGTGTTCATGGCGCTGACGTTCGTGGTCTTCGCCGTCTACGGGGTGTTCGCGGCGTCGATGCGGGACCGGGTGCTGGGCCGGCCGCGGGTGATGGTGTGGCTGCGCCGGTTCTTCGCGGCGTCGTTCGCGGCTTTGGGCCTGAAGCTGGCGCTCAGCTAGTGGCCGCCAGGACGTTGCGAAGGCTGTCCAGCCGGCGATAACACCGCTTGGCGGCTGTTCGGTCACGCGGGGAGATGGCTCGATGAACCAGAAGACCACTAAGAACATCTTGGTACTGGCAGGTGGAACAGCACTGGTGTCCGCAGTCGTGTGGTCGACCGTTGGCTTGGTTCTCCACGGCAACGACATGACACCCAACCTGCTCGCTGAACTCGCCGGTGTGTCACTCGAAATATCTGTTGTCGCGCTCATCGTCGAACGTGTGATGAACAAACAGAAGCGGCGCGAGTGGGATTTCGCCTACCGGGCACTCGCGGAGCGCTCCTGTGAAGCATTCGTCGATGTCATGAGATTGATCTTCTCGCGCAGCAGCGAGGCGATCCTCAACGTGAACTTGTCGCGATACCCGAGTTTCGTCCATCTGGCCGAGCAGCACCGCGGTGATCTTCGCAGCCACATCGAAGGGTCGGCTTCCGCACTGGATCCCAGTACACACAAGCAGTATCGGCGGGTGGAACGCAGGTTGGCGTGGTGCCTTGGGCGGCTCCAGGTTCCCACCGTCAATGTCAGTGGCGACGCGACCCTCCTGCCATTACTTCGCGATACAGCAGAACTGCTCTTCGAGCTGTTGTCCAAAGACGGAGACGATCATCATCCGGAGTTGACGGTCGCACGGTCTTCATTGATCGAAGTCCAAGGCGGACGAAGTGAGGACCTCGTCACGTCTGAGCACTTCCTCGAGAACCGCTACGGCGCTCAATCCGCATTGCTCCGACGGCACGACAGCGAGCGAAAACCGCTTGCCAGTATCGGTCAAGACGTCGACAACGAGTACTCGATCCCGTATTTCATGATCGACTATCTGCTTCTCGTCGAGGTCTGGAAAGTGTCCCGCTAGCAGCCGGCGGCGCGTTCGAGCAGCAGGGTCCGCTCGCGTTCGTTGCGGGTCAGCGACGCGGCCTTCTCGAACTCGGCCTTCGCCTCGGCGTTGCGCCCGAGCTTCACCAGGAAGTCGCCGCGCACGCTGGGCAGCAGGTGGTAGCCCTGCAACGCCTTCTCGCCCGCGATCTCGTCGACCAGCGCGAGGCCGGCGGCGGGCCCGAAGGCCATCGACAACGCCACCGCGCGGTTGAGCTCGACGATCGGCGACGGTGAGATCCCCGCGAGCACCTGGTAGAGGGTGGCGATGCGCTGCCAGTCGGTGTCCTCGGCCTTGCGCGCGCGGGCGTGACACGCGGCGAGAGCGGCCTGTACGTAGTAGGGGCCAGGCGGTTGGTTGAGGGCTTCGGCGCGTTCGAGGGCCTTGAGGCCGCGGCCGATGAGCAGCCAGTCCCAGCGGCCGCGGTCCTGTTCCAGCAGCAGCACGGGTTCGCCGCCGGGGCCGGTGCGGGCCTTGGTGCGGGAGGCCTGGATCTCCATCAGCGCGACCAGGCCGTGGACCTCGGCCTCCTTCGGCGCGAGCTCGGCGAGCACGCGGCCGAGCCGCAACGCCTCGGCGCACAGTTCGGGGCGCAGCCAGTCGTCGCCCTGGGTGGCGGAGTAGCCCTCGTTGAAGATCAGGTAGATGACCTCGAGCACGGACGCGAGCCTGCTGGCGAGTTCGGGGCCTTCGGGGACCTCGAACGGCACTCCGGCGTCGGCCAAGGCCTTCTTGGCGCGCACGATGCGCTGGGCGACGGTCGCGTCGCTGACCAGGAACGCGCGGGCGATCTCCTCGGTCTTGAGTCCGCCCAGCATCTTCAGCGTGAGTGCGACGCGTGCCTCGGTGCCCAGGACCGGGTGGCAGGCGGTGAACATGAGGCTCAGGAGGTCGTCGCCGATCTCGTCCTCGATGCCCTCGCTGGCATCGGGCGTGGCCTCCTGGACGTCGCGGCCGATCTCCTCGACCTTGCGGTTGAAGTTCTCGCGCCGGCGGATCTGGTCGATCGCGCGCCGCTTCGCCGTGGTCGTGAGCCACGCGCCGGGGTTCTTCGGCACGCCCTCTTCCGGCCACTGCTCCAGGGCCGCGATCAGCGCGTCCTGGGCCATCTCCTCGGCGAGTCCGACGTCGCGGGTGTACCGGGCCAGGGCGGCGATGACCTTCGCCGACTCCATCCGCCAGACCGCGTCGATGGTGCGATGCACCGAGGTAGCCCCCATGGGGGCATCAGACCACAGCCACCTGACGTATTTCCACGACGCACGCCGGAAGGCGAATGCGCCTGATCCGTTCGAGCGCCTCCTCCTCGTTGCGGACGTCGATCAGCCAGTACCCCGACACCCCGAACGCGCCGGGCACGAGATCTCCGGCGTCGAGCAGGACACCCGCGCGCACGAGCGAGTCCCCGTGCCGCGTCGCCAACGGTTTCGGGCTCCTGACGAACACCATGAACCGCACCGGGCCTCCTCGTTCGCCGTCTACCGCTACGTCGAACGAGGAGGCCCGGAAATCGACGCGATGATCAGCCGCGGAAGTCGGCCGCGTGATCGCGGGCCCATTCGGCGAAGGTCCGGTACGGCTTGCCGGTGAGCTTTTCGTAGTCCGGCGACACGACGTACTCGTAGTCGGAGAAGTCGTCGGCCTCGCCGCCCTCGTAGCCCGCGATGCCGAGGATGTAGCGGGCGATCTCCTCGGGCCAGCCGACGCTCACGTAGTAGGCGAGCGCCTCGTCGACGGTGACGTCCTGGAACGTCAGGTCTCGGCCGATCGCGGCGCCGATGTCGCGGGCCATGTCCCGCTGGGTGAGTTGCGGCGGTCCGGACAGGTTGTAGGCCCTGCCCGCGTGACCGTCCTCCTGCAGCACCCTGATCGCGACGTCGGCGATGTCGGCCTCGTGGATGGGCTGCCCGAACCCGTCCGGCTCCGGGTGCACGATCGTGCCGTCCGCGCGGATCGACGGACCCCAGAGGTCGATCTTGTTGGCCGCGAACTCGCCCGGCCGCAGGTGGGTCCACTCGACGCCGGACGCCTCGACGGCCTGTTCGACGGGCAGGTGGTGGCTGGTGTCGTAGCCGTAGGTCACCGCGCCCGAGGACAGCGTCACGATCCTGCGCACGCCCGCCCGCACCGCGCGGTCGACCACCTCCTGTGCCGTCGGCGGGTGCACGAACAGGTAGAGCTTCTCCACGCCGTCGAACGGGATGCTGTCCGGGTCGTCGAGGTCGGCCTTCACCACCTCGACGTGGGCGGGGAAGTCCGCCTTGGCCGGATCGCGGGTGATCGCCCGCACCGGGCCCGTGAGCCCTCGCACCACCAATCGGCCGACGTTGCCCGTCGCGCCGGTCACCAGCGTCGTCATCGCATGCCCCCTTCGATGCCGTCCAGCAGTTTGTCGAGCCCGTAGTCGAACGAGCTGCGCATGTTGTCCGCGAGCGTGCCCTCGGTGTCGTAGGCGCCGGCGTTCCACAACGCCGTCATCGCCGGGTACCGCTCGACGTCGAAGTAGTCGTCCCAGAACACCTGCCGGGCGCCCCACCACGAGTCACCGGACTCACCGGTCGCCGCGGCGAGCTGCTGATCGTCCACTTCGGACGCCGCCGCGCCGTGCACGAACCCCTCGACCGCGACGTGCGCGACGGTGACCTGCCTCGGTTCCAGCCCGGAGTCGGCGAGCGCGGCCAGCACGAACTCCTGTCCGTCCATCAGCCCCGGCCCGAGCGGAGGCCGCACCATCGACACGTCCCGCATCCACGGATGTGCCTGGTAGACCGCGCGGGTGCGGTCGGCGTAGTGCTTGACGCGCTCACGCCACGTGCCCTCGGCCGCGAGGTCGCGCTCCTGCAACACGGTGTCGGCCATGAGGTCGATCAGCTCGCCCTTGCCGGGCACGTGCGTGTAGAGCGACATCGTGCCGACGCCCAGTTCCTGCGCGACGCGGGCCATCGACATCGCGCCGAGTCCCTCGCGGTCGGCCACCGCGATCGCTGCGGTGACGATCTGGTCGACGCTCACCTTGGGCTTCCTGCCGACCGGTTTCGGTTCCGCCGGTGTGCGCCAGAGCAGCGCGAGCGTCCTGGCCGGGTCTCCCCCGCCGCTGCGTTCGGCGGCCATCCGTCCACCCCATTTCCGTAGGCCATACGGAAACAATACCGTACGCCCTACGGAAATGGGGTCGTCCGGGTCGGGAGGACGTCGGGACGTGCGGCGGTCGTCGCCGTCCTGGCGCCTGCCGGCAGCGCCTAGTTGACGTACCAGGTGACCTCGACCGCGTCGGAGGAGATCTTCTTCGGCTCCACACACACCTCGTGCGTGAACACGAGTCCGGTCGCCCGGCACAACCGCGCTGGCGTCCGAACGGTGAACCCGCGGGACTCCAGGTGCTCGCGCATCACGTCAGGAGCGCGGTCTCCGGTCGCGATCACCTCGCGCGAGCAGTTGCCGGAACCGCAGTGGCCACTGCCCTCCGCCATCCGCAGCCCGGCTGGTCCCGGCAGCACGCCCTCGTCGCCGGGCTTGGCCTCCAGCTGACCGATCAGGACGACCGCGGCGGCCAGGAACCCCGCCATGATCATCGTCACCAGCCCGAGGACACCGGTCCACACCCGCCGCAGGGCCGGCAGGCACACGACCGCCGCGATCATCGGGTAGAGCCAGTACACCTCGACCTCCGAGGGCACCAGCGGCCCGGACCACCCGAGTCCGCGCGGCACCACGAACCACACCAGCAGAGCCAGCAGGATCGACCCGACGGTCACCCCGGCCTTGCGCGACCCGGCCAGGAAGCACCAGATGAAGATCGGCACCACGCCGAACAGGCTCGACGGCGCGGCGTTCCACGGGAACGTCCCCACGATCACGGCCGCGACGACCAGCGCCGCCCGCCAACCGAGCCGCTGCCGGACGGACTCCTCCAGGTTGGACATGCCGCCAGTAAAGCGGAAACGCCGCCCCGAAGATCGGGACGGCGTTTCCTCGTGGTGGGAGCGGGTTTCAGGCTGCCAGATCGGCGCGGGCCGGTTCCAGCAGCAGTTGCGTGACCCGCAGCTGACGGGCGGCCGCGCGCAGGTCCTTCACGACCTCGGCGACGTCGTGACCCAGGTCGCGGTCAGCACGGGAGGCCAGGTTCGTGGCCTGCGCACCCAACCGTGCGCTGGTCTGCCGGATCTCGTCGACCGCGGCGCGCAACTCGTCGACCGTCAGCGGGGTGGTCATGAACGCCAGGCCAGCGTCGTCAGCATCTCCTTGCCGCGTTCGGCACTGCGCGGCGCGCTGAGCACGTCGTAACGGCCGCCCACGAGCTGGGTGACCGAGGCGAAGTCACGACGCCCGCCGGTCGCCTTGTAGCGGACGGCGGCGCTCGCGAGGCCGAAGACCGTACCGAAGACGAGACCCGCGATGATCGGTGCGAGGGCGCCGCCGGTCGAGAAGAAACCGAGCAGCAGACCCACGAACAGACCGAACCAGGCACCCGACGCGGCACCCGCGCCGAGGACGCGGCCCCAGGTCAGGCGGCCGGTGACGCGTTCGACGATCATCGGCTCGACGCCGACGATGGTGACGTCCGCGACCGGGAAGTCGTTGTCCGCCAGGTGGTCCACAGCCCGCTGGGCCTCTTCGTAGGTCCCGTAGGAACCGATGGGCCAGCCGGTGGGCGGAGTGGGCAGTGCGTTGACGCCCGTGGAATTTGCTCCCGTGGCGAACGGAGTCGCGGTGGTCATTTCCAACACCTCCGAATTGCGATCCCTACACCCGTTATTACGAACGCGGGCCCTCGGTTGTTCCCAAAGTTGAGCTGATGTGACTCAGCTCCCTGTCGGTTAGCGTGATGTCCAGCGATTCCAGCGTTTTTCCGAGGTCGTCGACCTGAGAATTCTCAGGTTTCTCACCGGCGTGCTCGACGGTGAGCGTCATTCCGACCAGACGGCGGCTCAGCCCCGGTTCCAGACGCATGACGACGAGCTGGCGGCTGAACGGCGACCGCTCGTGCGTGGCGACGTAGTAGTTGGAGGCCATGTAGTCGACGGGCCGCTGTTCGACGTCGGTCTCGAACGCGTGCTGCCGCTCCCAGCCGTCCGCCGTCTGCTTCTCCAGCACCCAGCGGCTGTCCTCGCGCCGCAGCCGGTGCGGCCATCCGGCCTGGTCCACGATCGCGCCGTCGACCAGCGGCATCGGGTGCAGCATTCCGGCACCGAACCCGACGTCCATGAGCTGGTCGTCGACGATGGACATGAAGTGCGTGCGCGGCCCGGTCTTCACCCGGCTCATCTGCCTGTTGACGGTGTGCCCGAGGCGTTCCAGCACGGCCGTGAACAGCAGCTGGTGCTCGAAGCAGTAGCCGCCCCGGCGTCGTCGGAGCATCTTGTCCTGGATGTCACCGAGGTCGAGGGACGGCACCTGGCCGAGCAGCACGTCGATGTTCTCGAAAGGAATGGCGCGCACGTGCGCTTCGTGCAACTCCGTCAGCGAACTCGAAGCCGACGTCCCCGTGCGCGCGAAGTACGCGTCCAAATCAACCAATTCCGTCTGCCACATGGCCGTCCCCCTGAACTCGTTGCCACTCTTCTTTTGTCAGCGCGTACTCGACCTCTCCGTATTCCGCGCCGGGCAACGGGTCGGGGAAGTCGACGTGGAACGTGCGGACGTGCCGCAGCCCGCACTTCTCCATCACGCGCCGAGAGCCGGCGTTGACGAACATCGTGGTGGCGACCACGCGCCGCACTCCGCCCGTCGTGAACCCGCGTGCGATCAGGGCCCTCCCGCCCTCCGTGGCGTAGCCCAGGCCCCAGAACTCGCGACGCAGCCGGTAGCCGAGCTCGACCTCGTCGGTCCCCTTGAACTCGAACCAGCCGACGAACCGGCCGCTGTCCTTCTCGCAGGCCGCGTAGAAGCAGTCGCCGAGATAGCTCTCGACCGGGGCCGGGTCGAGGAACCGCATGACCTCGGGGTCGGCGTGCAGCGCGCGCAACGAGTCCACATCGGACTCCGCGAGCGGGCGCAGCGTCAGTCGTTCCGTTTCCACGAGGAGATCGTGCCGCACTTGAGCGAGACGAAGGCGAGCGCCCAGCCGCCCGAAGCTCACCACCAGCACCGCCGTGACGACCAGGAAGCCCATGATCATCCACAGCAGGTGTTGGCCGGGTCGAGCGGTTGATCGCGATGCCCTTGAAGACGTCGGGCAGTGCTGAGCGCGGACTACCTCGCCAACATTCCGAGTCGCACCATTAGGAAGGGTTCTGCGGCGTGATCGTCTCCAGGACGTTCCCGGCGGCGTCGCGCACGACCACGCGGGCGTCGGGGTGGCGGTCGAGCAGCTTCGCGGCCAGCACGAACGTGCCGTTGCCCAGCGTCGCGGGCACGTCGGCCGTGCCGGGACTGGTGTAGGTGATCGAGGCGACGCGAGGGTCGAGGACCAGGCCGATGGCCGCGGCGCTGGTGCTGCCGCCGTCGTAGTACTCCCCCTGCTCGTTCACCTTGTAGGGCTTGAAGTCGTAGAACGCCGTCTTCCCCGCGATGGTCTGGCCGCGGTACTCGTCCAGGTCGTCCAGGTCGAACACCGTGCCGGGCGTCGGGTCGCGGTCGGCGTCACGGCAGTAGAACAGCAGGTCGCCGAACCGGCCGGTGATCATCGTGTCGGTGGCGCTGACCTTGGCCGTGAGGCCGTGCGCGAACTGGTCGGGGTCCGGGACCGCCCTGCCCTTCAGGCAGGCGCCGAACCGTGTGGTCTCCGCCGTGTCGCGGGCGGCGGGCGGCAGCGGGCGGTCCACGACGGACGCGGAGGGCTTCGGAACGCCCCGCACGGCGAACTCCTCGCCGTTGACCAGTGCCTTCGTGCCGGTTTCCGCCTTCTGGAAGCCGCTGGGCGCGAGGAACAGGCCGTCCACGAGGGCGGGGAGCGTGTTGTTCTGGCCGGAGCCAGCGATCCGGGACAGGCTCAGGAACTTCACGTCGGAGGAGACGATGCCCGCCATGGCGCCGGTCGGGGTGGTGAAGAGGATCTCCACCTGGCGCGACCCCTCGGGCACGGCGGGGTTCGGTGCGGAGATCGTCGTCGTGGTCGCGGTGTTCGCGCAGAAGAAGACGCCGGCCGCCGTGCGGAACGCGGTGAGCACCGTGCCGTTCTTGTGGCTGGTCGCCATCGGCGTCCATTCGGAGGCGGGCGTGTGGGCCGTGGCCGCGGCGGCGCAGCGGGCCAGCACGTCGGGGTCGACCTTGTCGCGTTCGACGTGGTTGACGATCCCGCGGTCCTTGCCGACGAACTCGCCGTTGTGCTGCATGGGCGGGCCTGCGACGTCGGCGGAGCTGCCGAGCAGCGCCTGGCTGGCGAACACGGCGCCCGCGGCGAGCATGCTCACGCCGGCGGCGATCAGGATCGGCCTGCCGTTGCGGGCGGTGGGGCTCATGCCTTCGGAGAGACGCTGACGGGCGCGCATGCGGACGTCGTCGGGCAGCGCGCGGTGTTCGGGCAGCTGGTCGATCACGGGGTGTCCTCGGGGGTCAGGTCGCGCAGCCGGGCGCGGGTGCGGGAGACGCGGGCGCGGACGCTCGACTCGGTGATGCCGAGGAGCGCGGCGGCGTCGGCGGTGGACATGTCGCCCAGCAGGCAGAGCTGGGCGATCTCGCGTTCGGAGGCCGGCAGCTTCGCGATCGCGGCCACCACGGCGGCGAGGCGACGTTGCGCGTCGGTGCGGGCGGCGACCTCGTCGGCGTGGTCGCGTTC
Source organism: Lentzea waywayandensis (assembly GCF_900115955.1). GTDB lineage: Bacteria > Actinomycetota > Actinomycetes > Mycobacteriales > Pseudonocardiaceae > Lentzea > Lentzea waywayandensis. The sequence goes on along the minus strand of NZ_FOYL01000011.1, from coordinate 82,835 downwards.
GTCCTGCGGGGTCAGCTTGGTGACCAGCCGCAGGGCTCTGCGCGAGGCCCGCCACTCGGTGCGGGCGCGGTTCGCGGTCACCGTGTAGAGCCACGGCAGCGCCGAGTCGCGCACCAGCTGGGCGTCGCCGCGTTTGCGCCACGCGGTCAGGAACGTCGCGGAGAGCAGGTCCTCGGCCTGCGACCAGGAGGCCGTCAGCCGGTAGGCGTAGTTCCAGACCGCTTCGGCGTGGCGTTCGAAGAGCTCGGTGAACGCGGCGTGGTCGCCTTTCGCGATCTGCTCCCAGAGGCGCGTGTCGGGCGGCCCGACGTTCGCACGCTCGGTCGTCTCAGTCATCACACTCCGCCTGGGGCCGTCACGGCCCAGTGTGCTGCGTGACGCGCGTCACCCGGCGCTGGGGAGCCGCCCCTCATTCGAGGCGCGAATGACACCGATGGCAAGATCTTCGCCGTGCCGATCGAGCAGCAGCAGCCCGGCAATGTCGAGGCGGAGACCCAGGTGTTCGCGAAGATCATGATCCCCGAGCAGGACCCGGCGACCATTCCCGGCGTACCTCCGGTGACGCCCGCCCCCGTGGCGGCCACTCCACCGACCCCCGCTCCAGCGGCTACTACCGCGGCGCAGGAACGTCGGTCCAAGTCGCTGACCCGGCGGTTGGCCCGCCGGATCCTCGGCCCGACCTTGATGACGAAGAAATAGGCCCAGCGAACCTAGCGGTCGGGGACCTGACCCAAGCCTCCGCAGACCCGGCAGGCGGTCCGGTCCTCGTTGAGCCCAGAACCAAGGCAACGGCTGCACTCCTTCACAGAAGAACAGTGTCCGCTTCTACTCCGAGTGGGGGCAGCCGCCAAGCAGGCACCCTCCCGGCAATAATGGGTGACCCCCAGCGTTCACGCTCGGTGATCAAGCCTGGGTGGACGGTCCGGCTGGAATCTCGTTGGCACGTGCGACATTGCCTGTGACGATGCCTCTGTTTTCCCCATGCGGAAGCTTCCACCAGCCGGAGCACCCGCGTGGGCACGGGTGCGACATCTCGTGCAGCACAAGGCCTTCCGGACCGGGGACGGGTTGTTGCCATGACATCGTTCCGGACCCCGCGCAGAGCAGGCAGGTGTCCTCTTCACACTCCACACCTGTGAGTACTCCACAGGGGACACTTCGGGCAATCGCTGGATCGAGGGGAGATCACCGATGGCAGTCGCGGTCGTGACGGGAGCGGGTTCCGGGGTGGGGCGCGCGGCGGCGCGAACCCTGCTGGTGGCGGGGTTCCAGGTCGCTTTGGCAGGCAGGCGCGAGGACGCGTTGACCGAGACGGGAGAGGGCTTTCCCGACTCCGCTCTCGTCGTGCCGACCGATGTGTCGCGTGAGGACTCGGTCGTCGCGTTGTTCGGGGCGGTGGTGGCGCGCTTCGGTCGTGTGGACGTGTTGTTCAACAACGCCGGGATGAACGTACGCGCGACGCCGATCGAGGAGTTCAGCCTGAGCGCGTGGGAGAAGGTCGTCGGGGTGAACCTGACGGGCGCGTTCCTGTGCGCCCGCGAGGCGTTCAAGGTGATGAAGGCCCACGGCGGTGGCCGGATCATCAACAACGGGTCGATCTCGGCGTCGGTGCCGCGTCCGCACGCGGTGGCGTACAACGCGACCAAGCACGCGATGACCGGGCTGACCAAGTCGTTGTCGCTGGAGGGCCGCGCGCACGACATCGCGTGCGGGCAGATCGACATCGGCAACGCGGCGACGGAGATGACCGAACGGATGGGCGCCGGCGTGCTGCAGGCGAACTTCGAGGTCAGGCCGGAGCCGACGTTCGACGTGCAACACGTGGCCGATGCCGTGCTGTACCAGGCTCAGTTGCCGCTCAACGCCAACGTGCAGTTCATGACCGTGATGGCGACGTCGATGCCCTACATCGGGAGGGGCTGAGCCTGGTAGAGGCCGCCGCCGCGTTCCAGCAGACCGAGGTCGACCAGGTAGCGGCGGAGGGTGACGTGGTCGAGCTCTCCCCCGTCGCACCAGGCTTTCAGCCGCTCGTTGATCTCCTTCTCCTCGTAGTAGGTCTGCGGGGTGAAGGCGTGCGAGGCGACGTGTTCGAGGATCTTGCGGCGGCGTTCGTGCGCGACGGGCAGCGAAATGAGCTTGTCGCCGCGTACGAACGGCGCGAGCCCGCCCGCGGGCATCGACTCGGTGAGCGTGGCCGCGAGCGGCTTGAGATCGGCAGGCCGGGCCGGTTCCCCTTCGACCAGCCCGGCCTCGCGGAGCTTGCTCAGCGCGGTACCGGCGTCCTTGACCTTGAGTCCGGAGGCGGCGGCGATGTCGGCCAGCGTTCCCGCGCCGAGGACGACGGCGGCGAACGCCCTGAGCCTCGTGGGTTCGGCCAACGCGCGCACGACGGATTCCGGAGTGGTCATGCCTGCGAACCTAACGCCGCCGTCCACCCGTTTTCAGCGGGAAGGCGCGCCCTGCCAGTCCTGCCTCATCGGCCCACCAGGCCCTCGGCCATGACGTCGGCGAGGTAGCCCTCGAAGTCGGGTGTGTCCGGTTCGAGCACGTGCCGCACCCACGCGGAGCGTTCGTGGGCCAGCGGCGGAAGCTCCCAGACGCAGCCGATGAGGTCCTTCGGGATGACCGTGAAGTGTGTGAGGTCCGGGTCGGTCGAGCCGAGGAACGGCTGGTCACCGGACACGGCGGTGCGGCAGTGCAGGACGTTGTCCCAGACCCAGTTGTAGGCGTTGAGGTACATGCCCGCGGCGCTGCGGTGCAGGACGGTGACCGTGGCGGGCGGGGTCGGGTCGTCGAAGTCCGGGTAGATCTTCGGCAGGAACGCGTAGGCGGCCGCGCGGATGTCGTCGGTGATCTCCAGCCCAGGAGTGACCACCTCGTACCGCTTGACGTGTCTGCCCGCGACGACCAGCGGTTCCCTGACCGCCAGCTCCTTCTCGTAGAAAGCCATGGGTCGAACGTATGAGCTAACCCTGACAGGGTGTGTCAGTGTATCCGCGTGCGTGCGAGCCGGTTGGTGTCCGTGCTGCTCCTTCTCCAGGCCAAGGGCCGGATGACGGCGCAGGCGCTGGCCGATGAGCTGGAGGTGTCGGTCCGCACGATCTACCGCGACGTGGAGTCGCTGCACGCGGCCGGAGTGCCGCTCTACGGCGACGCGGGCCCGTCCGGCGGCTACCAGCTGCTCGACGGCTACCGCACTCGGCTGACCGGGCTGACCGAGCAGGAGGCGGAGTCGCTGTTCCTGGCCGGGCTGCCGGGCCCGGCGGCGGACCTGGGACTCGGCGACGCGGTGTCGGCGGCGCAGCTCAAGCTGATGGCGGCGTTGCCGTCGTCGATGCGCGACCGGGCCTCCCACATGGCGACGCGCTTCCACCTCGACGCGCCCGCCTGGTACTACGACCCGGAACGCTCGCCGTTCCTGGGCCTGGTCGCGGACGCGGTGTGGCGCGAGCGGCTGCTGGAGGTCAGCTACCGGCGATGGCGCGCGCCCGAGGACGTCACGCGCGTGCTGCGGCCGTTGGGTCTCGTGCTGAAGGCCGGCCGCTGGTACCTGGTCGCGCAGGGCAGCACGCGGATCTCCACGTACCGGGTGTCGCAGATCCAGGCGGCCGCCGTGCTGGACGAGACCTTCGAACGGCCGGACGCGTTCGACCTGGCGGCGCACTGGACGGCGTCGCTGGAGGACTTCCAGGCGCGCCAGTACACGGGTTCAGCGGTCATCAGGCTGTCGGCGCGGGGCTGGGAGTCGTTCTCGTCGCACGTGCTGCCGGTGGTGGCGCGGGCGGCCGAGGAGTCCGCTGTGGACGACGGCGAGGGCGTGCGGGTGACGATCCCGATCGAGTCTCTGGCTCACGCGACCGGGATGTTGCTGCGGATGGGCGGCGAGGTCGAGGTGCTGGAACCAGCGGAGCTGCGCGAGCAGGTTACGGCGGCGGTGCGCGCGTTGGCGTCGATCTACCTGGGGTGACCGAACCTCGCGAGGTGGTGCCACAGGTGCTTCACGACCTGCGGTGGCGCCTCGGCGGCTTCCAGGAGGTCCGGGGTGATGACCCCGTCCCGCGCGATCGCGAGTCCTAGTGCGACGGACTCGGGTGTGCGGTAGTCCGCGTGCCGCAGGAGGTCCTGTGTGGACAGCCGGAAGCCCTGGTGGTGCTCGACCGGGCAGGGCAGGTCCACGTCGGGGAAGGTCGGGTCCAGCACGAGGGCTTCGACGTCGTCGAGCGTCACGGGGCCGTGGACGTGGGCCTCGATGTAGTTGTCGAGCGCGTCCCGGTCGTCGGTGTCGGCTCGTTCGATGAGCGCGAAGTGGTGCGCGGTGCCGAAGTCGACCGGGTCGAAGACGCTGTCCGGGTAGCAGAACGTCGTGCGGTCGAGCACGTCCTCCTTGAGGCGCAGGTGGGCGGAGCCGAACCTCGGCGCGCCGCCGTGCTCCAGCCCGCGGTGGTTGAGCGCGCCGTACTTGGGCCGGTCGGCGGGGTGCGCGTGGTCGTAGGCGCCGCCGAACAGGCGGCTCTCCCAGTCCCAGCGGGCTCCGCCGGGGTGGGCGGTGAGGCCGCCGTTGCTGGTGCCGGTCTCGAACTGCGAGCGGTAGAGGCCCTCCCGCGCCAGCTTCGCCAGGACGCCGCCACCGGGGTGGAAGTTGAGCGTCACGCGCAGGTCGCGCGGCATCGGTCCACCGGCCGAGCGTGCGGCGACGTGCGCGATCGCCTGCTCAAAGGACACGCGCCAGCTCCCGGTCGTGCACCCGCGCCAACGCCAGCTGCGCGGTTAAAGCCCCCAGCAGGGCCATGAACATGTCCCACTGGGTGTCCCACACGTCGCCCTGCGTCCCGAGGAACTCGTCCGCGGCCGACCCGCCGACAACAGCCGCCAGCCACTCGCCCAGCTCATAGGTGGCGCTGAAAGCCAGGCACACGCAGACGACGAGGAAGAACAACCACCCACCAACCCGAAGCGGCGTCCGGCGCAGCAGGATCTCGCGGGCGAGCAGGGCCGGCACGAACCCCTGCACGAAGTGCGCGAACCGGTCGTAGTGGTTGCGCGCCAGGTCGAGCAGTTCCTGCGCCCAGAACCCGACCGGCACCCGCGCGTAGGTGTAGTGGCCGCCCAGGATCAGGACCAGCGCGTGCAGGAAGATCAGCCGGTACAGCAGCGGCGTCAACGGAAAGCGCCGGTACGTCGCCACCAGGATGGCTCCGCCGATCACGACGGGCGCCACTTCGAGGTACCAGGTCGCGCGGTCGTACGGGCCGATGCCCGAGGCGATCAGGGCGGCGACGGTCAGGCCGAGCAGGACCAACGGCTCGGTGGTGCGCTTGTCATAGCTCACGGATCACCTTGCAGGGGTTGCCGACGGCGAGGACGCGCGGCGGGACGTCGCGCGTGACGACGCTACCGGCTCCGATGACGGCGTCAGCGCCGATCGTGACGCCCGCGCAGACGATGACGCCGCCGCCGAGCCACACGTTGTCGCCGATGACGATGGGCGCGGCGGTCTCGAAGCGCTGGCGGCGGGCCTCGTGGTCCTCGACGGGGTGCAGGGCAGTCAACAACTGGGCGCGGGGGCCGATGGAGACGTCGTCGCCGATGGTGATGGTGGCGCAGTCCATGAGGATGGCGTCGTAGTTGAGGAAGCTGTTGGAGCCCATGTGGATCTGGTAGCCGTAGTCGCACTGGAACCGCGGCATGACCCACGAACCTTCGCCGATGGAGCCGAAGAGCCGAGAGATGACCGAACCAGAGCGGGTGGCGTTGAACTCTTCCACCAACTGCTGTGCGGCCAGCCGTTCCGCGACCAGTTCGGGGTCGGAGTCCTTGTAGAGCCGGCCGGTCATCATCTTCTGCTTCTCGGTGATCACTCGTCGAGAGTGCCCGAACGCAGCAGCGCGCGTGCCCTGGACGCGGCGATCTCCATCAGTGCCACGAGATCCGCGACCTCGAAGCCGGGTGGCGGTTCGACCGCGAGCACCACAGGTGTGGTGGCGGGAGCCACAGGACGAGCGGGCAGCTGACCTGCCACTTCGGCGGAAACCACCACAGGTGTTCTGGTTCCGACGGGGCCGGCGACGCGGTCGCGGAGTGCGTCGAGGAGTTCCTGTTCCGGTTTTCCCTTGAGCAGCAGGAGCACGAACGGGTCGGCGTCGAGCAGCCAGCCGACCTGGAACGCGAGCGCGGCGGCGTGGCGGCAGGTGAGTTCGAAGCTGTCGCAGTCGCAGTCGGGTTCGAGGTCGCCGATGCCGGGCAGCAGGTCCACACCGGACTCTTCGGCGGCGAGGACGAGGTCGCGGGGCATGTCGTTGTCCAGCAGGGCGGCGATGTGGCCCGAGTGTTCGGCGACGCGGTCGAGGAACCGTCCCCATTGGACTTCGGACAACGCGGGGACGCTGACCGTCGTGGTGTAGACGGTGTCGTCGTCGTGGACCTGGGCGTGCAGGCGGCCGGGGCTGACGGTGATCGGGCCGACGACGCCGGCGTGGGCGTAGCGGCGGCCGAGGCGGATGAGGGTGGTGTCGAGCGCGGTGTCCTCGAGGGCCTTCACCCAGGCCTTGCCCCACCACGTGGTGGCGACGCGGCGTTTCACCTTGGGGAACGCGGCGAATCCGCGGGCGGTCACTGGGCACTCCTGAGTTGGACGAGTTCGGCGAGTTCGGCGTCGGTGAGTTCGGTGAACCCGGCCTCTCCCCCGTGCAGGACGGCGTCGGCGAGGTCGCGTTTGTCCTGCAGGAGTGCGGCGATGCGTTCCTCGACGGTGCCTTCGGTGACGAGCTTGTGCACCTGGACGGGTCTGGTCTGGCCGATGCGGTAGGCGCGGTCGGTGGCCTGGTCCTCGACGGCGGGGTTCCACCAGCGGTCGAAGTGGATGACGTGGTCGGCGCGGGTGAGGTTGAGGCCGGTGCCCGCGGCCTTCAAGGACAACAGGAAGACGGGGGCGCGGCCGTTCTGGAAGTCGTCGACCATCTGTTCGCGCTGGGGCACGGGGGTGCCGCCGTGCAGGAACCGGGTGGGCTGCTTGATGTGCTGCTCCAGCAGCCGGGCCATGGCGACGTACTGGGTGAAGATCAGCGCGGAGCCGTCCTCGGCGACGATGGTGTCGAGCAGTTCGTCGAGCAGGTCGAGCTTGCCGGAGGTGCCCTGCAGCGTGGGATGGCCGAGGTAGTGCGACGGGTGGTTGCAGATCTGCTTGAGCCCGGTCAGGAGCTTGAGCACGAGACCGCGCCGGGCCATGCCGTCGGAGCCGGCGATCTGGTCGAGGGTCTCCCTGGTCAGCGCCTCGTACAGCGCCGCCTGCTCGACGCCGAGCGAGACGTACCGGTCGGTCTCGGTCTTGGCGGGCAGTTCGGGGGCGACGCCGGGGTCGGACTTGCGGCGGCGCAGCAGGAACGGCCGCACGACCTTGGCGAGGGTGTCGTCGGGTTCGGGCCAGCGGGTGCGGAACGCGCGGTGCGTGCCGAGCAGGCCCGGTGTCGTCCAGTCCAGGACGGCCCAGAGTTCGGACAGCGAGTTCTCCACGGGCGTGCCGGACAACGCGACGCGGGCCGCGGCCGGGATCGAGCGCAGGGCCTTGGCGGTGCCGGAGTGCGGGTTCTTGACGTGCTGGGCCTCGTCGGCGACGACCATGCCCCACTCGTGGCCGCGCAGCGCCTCTGCGTCCAGGCGCATGGTGCCGTAGGTGGTGAGGACGACCCCGCGAGTCGCGAGCGTCCGTTGTGGACCGTGGTAGCGGCTGACGGACACTCCTGGAGCGAAGCGGTGGATCTCGCGTTCCCAGTTGCCGAGCAGCGACGCCGGGCACACGACCAGCGTCGGGCGTTCGTCGGCGCGGTGCAGGTGCAGGGCGATGAGGGTGATGGTCTTGCCCAGGCCCATGTCGTCGGCGAGGCAGGCACCGAGCCCGAGGCCGGTCATGTGGGCGAGCCAGCGCAGGCCGTGCAACTGGTAGTCCCGCAGTCGTGCCCGCAAGGCAGCGGGCTGGAGGAACTGCGGAATGGTCGTGATGGCCGTGGTGAGGCTGTGCGGGGCGACCTCGACGTGCTCGCCGTCGATGATCGCCACGCCGGTGAGGGCCGCGGTGACGGCCTGGACCGCGGTGAGCGGCTTGAGCTGCTGGCGGACCTTCTTCTTGAGCTTCGGGTCGATCAGCACCCACTGGTCGCGCAGCTTCACGATCGGCCGGGACGCCTCGGCGATCACGTCCATCTCGGCCTCGGTCAGCTCCTCGCCGCCGAGCGCGAGCCGCCAGTCGAACGTGAGCAGGTCGCCTGCCTGGAACCGGCCGCCGGCCTCGCCGATGACGGCTTTCGCGGACAGCGTGGTGGCGATGTCGCGGGGCCAGTGGACCTCGATGTCGGTGCCGAGAAGTTCGGCGACCTCGCCGTCGGTGAGCTCGGCCTGGTCGAGCAGGCGTTGCAGCGGCGGCCAGTTGACGCGGGCCATCGCCCTGATGGCGTCGAGCTCGCGGCCGGAGCCGCGCACGTCCTGCGGGTAGGGGTCGGTGATGGCGCGGACCTGCACGATCGCGCGGAACCGCAGGTCGTCGGTGGTCTCGATGCGCAGCGAGAGCTTGATCTGCTCGTCGGCCCACGCCTTGAGCTCGGAGACGTCGTGCGGTTCGGTGCCCGCGAACGGTCCCTCGCCGGTGCGGGGCAGCGTGTCGGCGACGGCGTCGAGGAACCCGCGGAGCTCGTCGTAGTCGCCGTGCGCGGCGAGTTGGCGCAGGTGGAGCTCGTCGGCGTGGTCGAGCGGTCCGACGCGCCAGGTGTCGTGGCCGCCGGCCGTCACGCCGGGCACGATCCGGCCGCGCGCGACGAGAGCGAGGGCCGTCGCGGCGGCCACTGTCCAGTAACCGTCGTCGTTGAGCACGTCCGGTAAGGCTTCGAGCAGGGGTTTTCCGTGGAGCTGGCCGAATCTGGGCGGGTCGGCAGGCACGAACATACTCTGTACCGTACACCATACGGTACGATAGGGTGGCGCTCGTGATCGAACACACGGGCAGCGGTGACCCGGCGCGGACGCTGGCGTTGCTGTGGCGCACCCAGGAACGCGTGTCACGCAAGGGCAAGCCGGACCTGAGCGTGGACCGGATCGTGCGGGCGGGCATCGGCCTGGCCGACGCGGACGGGCTCAAGGCGCTGTCGATGCGGCGCGTGGCCGAGTCGCTGGGCGTGGGGACGATGTCGCTCTACACCTACGTGCCGGGCAAGGGCGAGTTGATCGACGTCATGGTCGACACCGTGCAGGCCGCGACCGGGCGTGAGGCGGCCGAGGGCTGGCGGGAGCATCTCGCGTACGTGGCGCGGGAGAATCTGACGCTCTACCGGCGGCATCCGTGGTTGTTGCAGGTCGCGCCGTCCCGCACGGTCCTGGGCCCGCAGGTGGCGGCCAAGTACGACTTCGAGCTGCGCGGCCTGGAGGGCGTCGGCCTGTCGGACGTGGAGATGGACTCGGTGCTCAACCTCGTGCTGGGGCACGTGCAGAACTCGGCGCGGGGCCTGACGGCGGCCGCGGTGACCGAGAAGGAAACAGGATTGACCGACCAGCAGTGGTGGGACGCGGCAGCGCCGGTCCTGATGACCGTGTTCGACCCGGCCCGCTTCCCGGTGGCGGCACGCGTGGGCGGCGCGGTCGGCGAGGCGCACCAGAGCGCGTTCAGCCCGGAGCACTCGTTCGAGTTCGGGCTGGAGATGATCCTGGACGGCGTCAATCGGCTGATCGAGTCGCGTCGGCTGTAACTGCTGAGTGACACCTTGCGGGATGCGTCGTTAATTCCCACACGGTGTCATCGAGGTGCCTACAGTTACGCCACGCCGATCAACTTCACCGCTGGGAGGCCCGCTCGTGGTGATCGACTCGCAGCCCCGGCAGGCGCTGGTGCGCCGCGTCACCGGTCTGGCGCGGTCGACCCCGGGACGGCTGAGCCTGATCGTCGTCGTGCTGGTCGTGGCGAGCCTCGCGAGCGGGTGGCTGACGACGTGGAGCGTGGACCGCCAGGAGCGGGCGCTGGAGGACCTGGCGACCAGATCGGAGCCTCTCGCGCACGCGGCGCAGGAGGTCTACCGGGCGTTGCAGGACGCGGACGCGACGGCGGCGAGCGCGTTCCTGTCCGGCGGACTGGAACCCTCCCAGCTGCGGGAACGCTACGAGAAGGACATCGCGCAGGCGCAGGCGGCGCTGTCGGTGGCGACGGCCTCCTCCCCCGACCTGACGGCGACGCTGGCGGCGCAGCTGCCGGTCTACACGGGACTCATCGAGACGGCGCGCACGAACAACCGGCAGGGTTTCCCGGTCGGCGCGGCCTATCTGCGTGAGGCGTCGGGGTTGATGCGCACGCAGCTGCTGCCGGCGGCGCAGGAGCTGTACCGGGCGGAGACCGACCGGGTGTCGCGCGCGCAGGACGAGGCGGACTTCCCCTGGGGTTCGGTCGGGGTGGCGCTGGCGTTCGTGATCGCGCTGGTGCTCACGCAGCGGTATCTGACCCGCAGGACGAACCGGCTGCTCAACGTCGGCCTGCTGGTGGCCACGGGCGCGGCGGCGGTGTCGTTGCTGTGGGTGACGACGGTGTCGGTGCTGGTCATGAACGACGTGTCGGACTCGCGGGCGGCCTCGCAGAAGGTCGACGTGCTGGCGCAGGCGCGGATCGCGACCCTCACCGCACGCGGCGAGGAGACGCTGACGCTGGTCGCGCGCGGTGCGGGCCAGACCTACGAGAAGAACTTCGTCGAGGTCTCCGAACGGCTGGAGGGCCTGCTCGACCAGGCCACGCGCCTGGGCGACACCGAGGCCGTCGACCAGGCGATGCGGCAGTTCCGGCAGTGGCAGCAGGTCCACCAGCGCATCCGCGAGGCCGACGACGCCGGTCAGTACAACGACGCGGTGGCGCTGATCGACAACCCGTACTTCGACTCGCTCGACGAGTCCCTGGTGCGTGCGATCGGGGAGGCGCGGCAGGACTTCAGCGACGAGGTGGCGGTGGCGCGGGCGTCGCTGGCGGGCACGGTGGTCGGGGTGCTGGTGCTCGCGGTGATCGGCGCGGCGGGGTCGGCGATGGGGTTGTGGCAGCGGCTCAAGGAGTACAGGTGAGGCGACTGGCGTTGGCGGCGGTGATGCTGCTCGGAGCGTGTTCGGCGGGTCCGGCGCCCAGCGAGGTCGTGCCGCGCAGTGCCGTGGCACCGCAACCGGCGAACGCGAGCACGGTCTCCGCGGCGCCGAGCAGTGCGGCGAACCCGCCGCCGTCGTGTGACGCGACGGCGAGCCTGCGACCGGGCCCGTTGCCCGCGGCCGGGCAGATGCCGCCGGGGTCGACGATGGCGAAGATCGCGCAGCGGGGCCGGTTGATCGCCGGGGTGGACCAGAACTCGTACCTGATGGGGTTCCGCAACTCCTTCAGCGGCGAGATCGAGGGTTTCGACGTCGACGTGGCGCGGCAGATCGCGAAGGCCGTGTTCGGTGACGAGAAGAAGGTGCAGTTCAAGGTCGTCACGGCGGCCGAGCGGATTCCGATGCTGCAGAGCGGCGCGGTCGACGTCGTGGTCCGCACGATGACGATCACCTGCGACCGGCTCAAGGACGTGGACTTCTCCCAGGTCTACTACCAGGCGGGGCAGCGGGTGCTGGTGCGCCGCAACTCCGGCATCACCGGGGTGGAGAGCCTGGCGGACAAGCGGGTGTGCGTGGCGTCGGGGTCGACGTCGCTGGGCAACGTGGTGAACCGGGTGAAGACGACGGTGAGCGTGCCGAACTGGACGGACTGCCTGGTGATGCTGCAACAGGGGCAGACCGACGCGATCTCGACCGACGACACGATCCTGGCGGGGCTGGCGGCGCAGGACCCGTACACCGAGGTCGTGGGGTCGAGGTTCACCGACGAGTCGTACGGCGTGGGCGTGCCGAAGGGGCAGGAGGACCTGGTCCGGTTCGTCAACGGCGTGCTGGAACGGATGCGCACCGACGGCACGTGGGGCGGGATCTACCGGCGGTGGCTCACCCCGCTGGGTCCGGCACCAACGCCGCCCGTCGCGCGTTATCGGGACTAGGGGGCCGAGATGAGTGACGAGCTGGAGCTGCCCGAGACAGGGCCGTCGACGGCGCCGGGGACCGCGCCCTGGTCGTCGTCGCAGGAGGTGTCGCGGTCGAACTCGGGCCGCACGCGGCGGGGCAGCGCGCGGTCGATGAGCCGTGGCCGGCTGGGCGCCGGGCTGGTCGAGGTGCCGCGGGTGCCGTACCGGGATCCGAAGACCGCCGTGCTGGAGCAGCCGGAGGTGCCGGAGGCGAAGCGGTTCTGCTCGAAGTGCGGCAAGAAGGTCGGGCGGCGCAAGGACGGCAAGCAGGGCCGGGTGGAGGGGTTCTGCCCGCAGTGCGGGCACGCCTACTCGTTCACGCCGAAGCTGGCGCCCGGTGAGGTGCTGCACGACCAGTACGAGGTGCTGGGGTGTCTGGCGCACGGCGGCCTGGGCTGGCTTTATCTGGCGCTCGACCACGCGGTGAGCGACCGGTGGGTGGTGCTCAAGGGCCTGCTCGACTCGGGCGACGCGGACGCGATGGCGGCGGCACTGGCCGAACGCCGGTTCCTGGCCGAGGTCGAGCACCCGAACATCGTGAAGATCCACAACTTCATCCGGCACGAGAGCCGCGACAGCGACAAGCGCGTCGAGTACATCGTGATGGAGTACGTCGGCGGCGAGTCGATCAAGGACATGATCACGCACCGGCGCCGGGAGGGCCGCGGGGACGAGGCGCTGCCGCTGGCGCAGGCCATCGCCTACGTGCTGGAGATCCTGCCCGCGGTCGGCTACCTGCACGGTGTGGGGCTGCTGTACTGCGACTTCAAGCCGGACAACATGATCCACACCGAGGAGCAGCTCAAGCTGATCGACCTGGGCGCGGTGCGGCGCATCGACGACCACCACTCCCCCATCTACGGCACGATCGGCTATCAGGCGCCGGAGATCGGCACGATCGGTCCGTCGGTGTTCTCCGACATCTACACCGTGGGCCGGGCGCTGGCGGTGATGAGCTTCCCGTTCGACTTCCGCGGCCGCTGCAAGGACCGGCTGCCCACGGTGGACGAGGAGGCGTTGCTGGGCCGGTTCGAGTCGTTCCACCGGTTGCTGCTGCGCGCCACGAACCCGAACCCCGAGCTGCGGTTCTCCTCCGCCGAGGACATGGCCGAGCAGCTCACGGGCGTGCTGCGCGAGGTGCTGGCGATCGAGGACGGCGTGGCGCGGCCGGGCCTGTCGCGGCAGTTCACGCCGGAACGCCGCCGCTTCGGCGTGGAGGGCTCGCTCGATCTCGCCGAGGTGGCGCTGGCGTTGCCGGCGCCGAGCGTGAGCACCTCCGACGCGGCCGCCTCCTGGCTGGCGACGGCGACGACGTCGGATCCGGAGGGGCTGCGCAAGGCACCGGAGCTCACGGTGGAGGTGCGGCTGCGGATCGTGCGGGTGCTGATCGAGTCCGGCGACACCGAGGCGGCGATGCGGGAGCTGGAGTCGCTCACGGCGCCGTCGATGTTCGACGAGCCGGAGCTCGACCCGGCCGAGGACTGGCGCCCGGACTGGTACCGGGGCCTCGCGGCGCTCACCGACGGGCGGGCCGGGGACGCGCTGGGGTTCTTCGACGCGGTGTGCTCGGCGGTGCCGGGTGAGGCGGCCCCGAAGCTGGCGCTGGGCGTGTGCGCGGAGGCCACCGAGGACCTCAAGGCGGCGGCGGGCTGGTATGAGCTGGTGTGGCGCACGGATCACTCGTACGTGTCGGCGGCGTTCGGGCTGGCGCGGGTGCTGCTGGCGTGCGGTGACCGGGCACGAGCGGTCGCGGTGCTGTTGTCGGTGCCGGACACGTCGTCGCAACATCTGGCGGCGCAGATCGCGGCGGTGCGCGCGCAGCTCGGCGACTGCGGTGCGGAGGACCTGGTCGCGGCCGGGGAACGGTTGCACGCCTTGGACATCGACGTCCATTCGCACACGCAGCTCTCGGCCGAGGTGCTGGAGGCGGCGTACGACTACGTGACCCGCAATCAGGCCGCCGAGGGCAAGGTGCTGGACTGTGCACTCTCCGAACACGAGCTTCGGCTGGGTCTCGAGCGGCGCTACCGCACGCTGGCCCGGTTCGCGGCCACGCCGGAGGAACGGATCGCATTGGTGGACCGCGCGAACGCGGTAAGGCCTAGGACGTTGGTTTGATGGACACCCTGAAGTGCCCGGAGTGCTTCGCGCCCGTCGCGGCGGAGGACCGGTTCTGCGAGGCGTGCGGACGCAACCTGCTGGTCCGCCGCACGCCGCTGGGCGGACCGACCGGTCCCGCGCAGGCCTCGTGCATCCTGTGCGGGTCGCCCGACATCGACGACGAGGACTACTGCACCCAGTGCGGCCGTCACCAGCCCTCGGCGCGTGACCGGGTCGAGTACGCGCTGGGCGCGGTGTCCGGTGTGTCGGACCGGGGCAAGCGGCGGGCGCGCAACGAGGACTCGATGGCGTTCGGGCACGTCGCGGGCAAGGGTGTCGCCGCCGTCGTCTGCGACGGTGTGGCCTCCTCCGAACGCGCCGAGCAGGCCTCACAGGCCGCCGCCGATGCCGCGGTGGACGTGCTGCTCAACGCCCTGATCGACACCGCGGACGCCGAGCAGGCCATGATCGACGCCGTCGCCGCCTCGTGCTTCGCGGTGGAGCAGCTGGTGGAGAACGAACCGATGGAGGCGGGCGGCCGGGGTGTCGCGCCGTCGTGCACGTTCGTCTCCGCACTGGTCACGGACACGTCGGTGACGATCGGCTGGGTCGGCGACTCCCGCGCCTACTGGCTGTCCGACGAGGGCTCCAAGCAGCTCACCACGGACGACACGTGGGCGGCGCAGCTGGTCGCCGAAGGCGTGCTGACCGAGGAGCAGGCGCGCACGGACCGTCGCGCGCACGTGCTGTCGCGGTGGATCGGCGCGGACGCGGGCCGGGTGGAACCGCAGGTCGTGACGCTGAAGCCGACCTCGCCGGGCGTGTTCCTGCTGTGCTCGGACGGCCTGCACAACTACCGCCCGCAGCCCGAGGACCTGCAGCCGTTGCTGCCGTGCGGGCCGGAGGAGTTCGTGAAGGTCGCCCTGGACGCGGGCGGGCACGACAACATCACCGTGGTGCTGGTGCCGTTCGCTCCGGCCGAGCCGTAGAAACTCCACACCTTCGAGTGATGTACCGCTGGCTGACCGGGGGTCGGCACCGCCGGGAGAGTCCGGCGCGCCATGGGCGTCGGTCAAGCAGTGCCACGACGGGCGAACGCTGCTGAAATGAGCTGATGCGGAGGCCGGTGTTGATCGCGGTGGCGGTGGTTGTCACCATCGTCGCCGTGGTCTTCACCTTCCAGCGCAAGCTCGTGTACTTCCCCTCTCCCGGCCCGGTGCCCTCCGCCGAGGAGGTGCTGCCCGGTGGGCGCGACGTCCGTCTGGTGACGGCGGACGGTCTGCTGCTCGACGGCTGGCACTTCGAACTGCCGGACGCGACCGCGACGGTGGTGGTGTTCCCGGGCAACGGCGGCAACCGGGCCGGGCGGGTGTCGCTCGCGCGCGAGCTGACCTCGCGTGGGCTGTCGGTGCTGTTGTTCGACTACCGCGGCTACGGCGACAACCCCGGCAAGCCGTCGGAGGAGGGCCTGACGTTCGACGCGCGGGCGGCGCTGGACCTGATCGACGGGCCGGTCGTCTACTTCGGCGAGTCGCTGGGCGCGGCGGTGGCCGCGGAGCTCGCGACGTTCCGCGCGCCCAAGGGCATGGTGCTGCGCTCGCCGTTCACGTCACTGGCGGCGGTCGGGTCGCACCACTACCCGTGGCTGCCGGTGAAGATGTTGTTGCAGGACAAGTTCCCCGTGGTGGAGCGGGTGTCCGCTGTGGAGGTTCCGACCGTGGTGCTGCTGGGCACGAAGGACTCGGTGGTGCCGCCCGCGCAGAGCCGTGAGGTGGCGACGGCGGCACGTGCGAAGCTCGTCGAGATCGCCGGCGCGGACCACAACGACGAGGTGCTGGTGTCAGGCCCGCAGGTGATCGACGCGGTGCTGTCGGTCAGCTGACCGGCGCGATCTCGCCGGACCCGCGACGCACGAGGGCGGCGGGAACGACGGCGTGCACGGGTGGTGAGGTGTCGCCGTCGATGCGGGCGAAGATGAGCTCGGCGGCCTTGCGGCCGATGCCGGGGACGTCCTGGCGCACGACGGTGATGCCGGGGTCGAGCATGTCGGCTAGCGGGAAGTCGTCGAACCCGATGAGCGCGACGTGGCGGTGCAGGTCGCGGGCGCGCAGCAGCCGCATGGCGCCGACGGTGACGAGGTTCTGGGCTGTGAACAACGCGGTGGGCGGCCGGTCGAGGTCGAACAGTTCGCCGGTGGCGGTCTCGGCGAGGTCGGCGCCGTGCAGGTCGGTGCGCACGAGCGCGTCGCGCAGGGTCAGGCCGGCCTGGGCGAGGCCTTCGAGGTAGCCGGTGTAGCGCTCCTGGCTGGTCCACAGGGTGCGGCGGTCGCCGAGGAACGCGATGTCGCGGTGGCCCAGGGCGGCCAGGTGCAGCACGGCGTCGCGGGAGCTGTCGCGGTTGGTGGTGGTGACGCAGTCGGTGCCGCCGAAGGTGGGCGGCCGGTCGACGAGCACCATCGGGGTGCCGCGGTCGCGTTCCTGCTGCAGGGCGTCCTGGTGCCCGCCGACGGCCATGACCACGACGCCGTCGACGCGGCGCGTGGACAGCGACACGAGCAGTTCGCGTTGCAGCGTGTGGTCGTCCTCGCTGCTGCCGGCGAGCACGAGGACGCCGGCGTGGCGGGCGCGGTCCTCGACGGCGCGCAGCAGGGCGGCGTCGAAGGGGTTGGAGAGGTCTTCGAACAGCACGCCGATGGTGGCGCTGCGCCGGTCGGAGCGGCGCAGGCTGCTGGCGGTGAGGTTCGGCCGGTAGCCCAGGGTGCGGGCGGCGGCGCGGACGCGGTCGGTGACCTCGGCTCCGGCGCCGGGCAGGCCGTTGATGACGCGGGAGACGGTCTTGGTGCTGACCTTCGCCAACGCGGCGACGTCGCGCATCGTGGGTTCGCGTCTGTCGGCTGTTCGGTCCATGTCCACGTCCTACGACTCTTGCGTCAACGATGACGCAACGGTATACCCGTTTGCACAGCTCGCGTAGCCGCTTTCCCGTTCATGATCCGAGAGATTTCGGACGGGCGGTTACGTCAACGTTGACGTAGGAGTTGCCATGCGTAGAAGTGTCGGGGTCACCGCGGCGGCGTTGCTCACCTTGCTCACGGCGTGCGGGGGTGGTGGGTCCTCCAGCGGCGGTACGACGCTGGTCGGCCTGGTCACGAAGACGGACACGAACCCGTTCTTCGTGAAGATGAAGGAGGGCGCGCAGCAGGCGGCCTCGTCGGCGGGCGCGACGGTGCAGTCGTTCGCGGGCAAGCAGGACGGCGACAACCAGACGCAGGTCGACGCGATCGAGAACCTGATCGCCTCAGGTGCGAAGGGCATTCTGATCACGCCGAGCGACTCGAAGGCGATCGTGCCGTCGGTGGACAAGGCGCGGGCGGCGGGTCTGCTGGTGATCGCGCTGGACACGCCGCTGGAGCCGGCCAGTGCCGCGGACGCGACGTTCGCGACGGACAACTACAAGGCCGGGTTGCTGATCGGGCAGTGGGCGAAGGCGAAGTTCGCGAAGGACGGCAAGCAGGCCAAGATCGCGTTGCTGGACCTCAACCCGAACCAGGTGTCGGTGGACGTGCAGCGCGACCAGGGGTTCCTGGAGGGCTTCGGCGTCGACGTGAAGGACAAGGCCCGCATCGGTGACGAGTCCGATCCGCGGATCGTGGGCCACGACGTGACCAACGGCGATCCGTCCGGTGGCCGCACGGCGATGGAGAACCTGCTGCAGAAGGATCCCGGCGTCAACCTGGTCTACACGATCAACGAGCCCGCGGCGGCGGGTGCCTATGAGGCGTTGAAGGCGGCGGGCAAGGAGAAGGACGTCGTGATCGTGTCGGTCGACGGCGGCTGTCCTGGCGTGACCAACGTCAAGGCCGGGGTGATCGGGGCGACCTCGCAGCAGTACCCGCTCAAGATGGCGCAGCTCGGGGTGGAGGCGGTGTCGAAGTTCGCGAAGGACGGCTCGAAGCCGCAGAACACCGACACCGGGGTCACGTTGATCACCGACCAGCCCGCGGACGGCGTGGAGTCGAAGGACTCGGCGTTCGGCCTGCAGAACTGCTGGGGCTAGACCATGACCGTGGTGGTGGAGGAACGGGATCGTTCCGTGCTGACGCGCGTGCAGCACCTGCTGCACGCGCAGGCCACGATCGGACCGGCCGTGGTGCTGCTGACGTCGGTGATCGTGTTCGCGTTGCTTTCGGAGCGGTTCCTGACGCCGGGCAACATCTCGCTGATCCTGCAGCAGGTCGCGGTGGTGGGCACGCTCGCGGTGGGGCAGACGATCGTGATCCTGACCGCCGGGATCGACCTGTCGTGCGGGGCGATCATGGTGCTGACCTCGATCGTGATGGCGAAGGTCGCCTCGGAGACCGGCCTGCCCGGGTTGCCGGCGCTGCTGCTGGGTTTCCTGGTGGGCACGGTGTGCGGGTTGCTCAACGGGATGCTGGTGACGCGGCTGAAGCTGCCGCCGTTCATCGTCACGCTGGGCACGTTGAACGTGTTCTTCGCGTTGAACCTCTGGTACTCGGGCAGTGCCACGATCCGCGGCACGGACATGCCGTCGTTGCTGCTGTTCACCGGGCAGACGTTCACCGTCGGCGGCACGCGCATCACCTACGGCTCGATCATGCTGGTGCTGCTGGTGGCGGCGATGGCGTTCGTGCTGAAGAACACCGCGTGGGGCCGGCACGTCTACTCGACCGGTGACGACCTGGAGGCCTCGCGCCTGTCGGGTATCCGCACGGCGCGGGTGCTGCTCTCCGTGTACGCGACGGCGGGGCTGATCTACGCGGTGGCGGCGTGGACGTTGATCGGCCGGATCGCCTCGGCGAGCCCGCAGGCGGGCCAGACCGACAACCTGGACTCGATCACCGCGGTGGTGATCGGCGGGACGTCGCTGTTCGGCGGCCGCGGCGCGGTGGTGGGGTCGCTGATCGGCGCGTTGATCGTCGGCGTGTTCCGCAACGGCCTCGCGCTCGCGGGCGTGGACGTGCTGTGGCAGACGATGGCGGTCGGTGTGCTCATCATCGTCGCGGTGTCGCTGGACCAGTGGATCAGGAAGGTGAAGGCATGACCACCCCGATCCTGCAGGCGACGGGCCTGGTCAAGCGCTACGGCAGGGTGACGGCGCTGGCGGGCTCGGACCTGGAGCTGCTGCCGGGCGAGATCCTCGCGGTGATCGGCGACAACGGCGCGGGCAAGTCGTCGCTGATCAAGGCCCTGTCCGGCGCGGTCATCCCGGATGAGGGCGAGGTGTTGCTCGACGGCTCCCCCGTGTCGTTCTCGACGCCACTGGACGCGCGCAAGGCCGGCATCGAGACGGTGCACCAGTCGCTGGCGGTGTCACCGTCGCTCGACATCGCCGCGAACCTGTTCCTGGGCCGCGAACTGCGCCGCAAGGGCGTGCTCGGCTCGGTGTTCCGGATGCTCGACCGCAACGGCATGCGCGACGAGGCCCGCCGTCAGCTCGACGCGCTGGGGATCATGACGATCCAGAACCCCGGCCAGGCGGTGGAGACCCTCTCGGGCGGGCAGCGTCAGGCCGTGGCGGTGGCGCGGGCGGCGGCGTTCGGCAGCCGGGTCGTGATCATGGACGAGCCGACGGCGGCGCTGGGCGTGCGGGAGTCGAGGGCGGTGCTGGACCTGATCCTGCAGGTCCGCGACCGCGGCCTGCCGGTGATCCTGATCAGCCACAACATGCCGCACGTGTTCGAGGTGGCCGACCGCATCCACATCCAGCGCCTGGGCCGGCGCAAGGCGGTGGTGGATCCGAAGTCCATCTCGATGTCGGACGCGGTGGCGATCATGACCGGCGCGATGGAACCGCCTGGCTGACTCCGAAGGGGTTGTCGATCACGTACCGCCACCGGCCGTCCTCGCCCCGGCGAGCGACGTCGGTGGCGGTGCCGTGCACGTCGCCGATGGTCCAGTCGACGATGAGCAGCGCGATGCCGTCGTGGTCGTAGACGTGCCGCGGCCGGACGTCGATGGGCAGGCCGAGGCCGAGGAACCGCTGGTAGTCCGGGCGCACGACGCGGCCGAGCGCGGACTGCCCCGTGGAGGTCGCGCTGGCAGCGATCAGCGGCCGGTGGGCGACCTTGGTGTTGCGGGATCTGATGCACGGGCGCGGTCGTTCTCGCGGTTGCGCGCCGGGTTGCCCCGGCTCAGCGCGAAGGTGCTGACCGAGCGGCTGGACTCGCTGGTGGCGCTGGCCGGCCGTTGCTGGTGCAGCTGTACCGCACGGGTGAGGCGCTAGCGGGCGAGCTCGCGCAGCACTGACTCCAGCGGCGCGATGACGTTGCGGGAGATCTTGAGCGCTTCGGACACGAGCACCGTGTGCTTGCCGACGCGCTTCCAGAACTGGCCCTCGACGGGGATCACGATCATGCGGAGGTTGAAGACGGGCTCGTGGCCGAGCTCGACGGTGAGCTGGTCGACGATCTCCTTGAGCAGCGTGTAGGAGTCGGTCCTGGCGTGGTGGCGCAGCGCGCGCTGCTCGGGCGAGGTCGGGTCGGGCAGCCACCGGGTGTGGTCGGCGCGCATCTGCTCGGGCACTCCGACGGGCGGGTGTCCTCCGCCGCCGGTGGTGAGCGACTGGGTCCACCACCGGTCCCACGCCGACCCGAAGGTCTCCGGCACGTACGCGTCGTGGTCGCGCGGTACCGGCGGGGTCAGGCGTGGGATCGCGTCGGCGGTCGGGGTGCTGATGCCCAGTGCGTCACGGACGTAGAGGACGAAGGTGTCGCCGGAGCCGCTGGACACCTGCCACGTGGAATCCCCGGGAAAGTGCATGTTCCACGGTAGCGGCTCACAGCGGTACGGCGTCGAGTGCTTTGTAGATGCGTTTGTCGCTGACGCTGTAGCGGGTCGGGATGGTCTGGGCGAAGTAGGACAGGCGCAGTTCCTCGATCATCCAGCGGATCTCGTCGAGCTCGGGCGCGGGTTCGTCGGCCGGGGTCTGCGCGCGCAGTTCCCGGTACTCGGCGTGGACCTGGTGGATCTTGTCGGTCCAGTCGAGGTCGCGGCGCGGGTTCTCGGGCAGTTTCTCGATGCGCCGCGAGATGCCCTTGAGGTAGCGGACGAGGTCGGGCAGCCGGTCGTAGCCGGTGTGGGTGACGAATCCCTTGTACACCAGCGAGTTGAGGTGTGCGCGGATGTCGGCGGCGGAGTCCGGGGCGCCTTTGAGGCCGCTGAGCTTGAGTTCGGCGTCGTGGGCGGCTTCGAGGACCTTGCGGACTTCCTGCACGGCGACCCACGTGGTGTCGTTGAGCGCGGCCTGGACCTTCTTCAGTTGCGCCGCATAGGACTTGGCGTTCCAGGCGGGCTCGCCCATGAGCCGGTCGACGGCGGCCATGATGCAGTCCGACAACAGCGCGGCGACGCTGCCGTGGGGGTTGCGGGTCAGCGCGAGCTTGGCGGCGTTGTCGAGGTGACGCTGCAGGTGTTTGACGGGTGAGTTGACGCCGAGCAGCAGGAGTCTGCGCACGCCGCGGCGGTGGGCGTAGGCCTGGCGGCCCGGCGTGTCGAGGACCTTGATCGCGACGGTCTCGCCCTGGTCGAGCAGCGACGGGTAGGCGGTGACGGTGATGCCGGACTGCCGTTGCTCGATGGTCTGGGGCAGGGCGTCGAAGTCCCACGTCGTGAGGCCGGTGCGTTCGAGGTGGCCGGCGGCCTGGCTGAGCGACTCGCGGACCTCGTCGCGCAGCTTCTCCTTCAGTGCCGCGATGTCCTTGCCCTCGGCGAGGGTGCGGTTGTGCTCGTCGACGACCTGGAAGGTGAGCTTGAGGTGGTCGGGAACGGCGTCGAACTGCCAGTCCTCGCGGTGCACGGTCACGCCGGTGAGTGCTTTGAGCTCGCGTTCCACGCCGTAGAGCAGGCTTGTTTCCTCGGGCTTGATGCGCGCGAGGACGGCGGTGGCGACGTCGGGAACGGGCACGAAGTTGCGGCGGATCGGCTTGGGCAGCGACCGGATGAGCGCGACGACGAGGTCGTGGCGCAGGCCGGGGATCTGCCAGGAGAACGCGTCGTCGTCCAGGGTGGTGAGCGCGGGCAGCGGGAGCTGGACGGTGACGCCGTCGTTCTTGGTGCCCGGCTCGAAGTGGTAGCTCAGCGGCAGCGTGAGCTCGCCCTGGCGCCACTGGTCGGGGTAGGCGTCGGGGGTGACGTCGGCGCGGTCGTTGACCAGCATGTCCTTGGTGAAGGTCAGCTGGTTCTTGTCCTTCTGCTTCTTCCACCACGAGTCGAAGTGCCGCGCGGACACGACCTCGGGGGCGACGCGCTTGTCGTAGAACTCGTAGAGCGTCTCCTCGTCCACGACGATGTCGCGGCGGCGCGCGCGGTTCTCCAGTTCGCCGACTTCCTCGAGCATCGCGCGGTTGGTGTGGAAGAACCGGTGGTGCGTGGTCCACTCTCCCTGCACGAGCGCGTGGCGGATGAACAGCTCACGTGAGAGTTCGGGGTCGATGCGGCCGTAGCTGACCTTGCGGCCGGCGACGATCGGCACCCCGTAGAGCGTGACCTTCTCCAGCGCGACGACGCTGCCGCGTTTGGACTCCCAGTGCGGTTCGGAGTACTGGCGTTTGACCACGTGTTCGCCGAGGCGTTCGGCCCATTCGGGTTCGATCTTGGCGACGATGCGGCCCCACAGGCGGCTGGTCTCGACGAGTTCGGCGGCCATCACCCACTGCGGCGGTTTCTTGGCCAGCGCGGAGCCGGGGAAGATCGCGAACTTGGCGTTGCGGGCACCCAGGAACTCGGTGAGCGGACGCCGTTTCTCGCCGGGCGCCTGCTTTTTGAGGACGTCCTTGACGCCGATGTGGCTGAGCAGTCCGGACAGCAGCGCGATGTGGATGTTGCGCGGGTCGCCGGGCTGGTCGTTGACGTGCATGCCGATCTGCTTGGCGACCTGGCGCAGCTGAAGGTAGATGTCCTGCCACTCGCGCACGCGCAGGTAGTTGAGGAACTCGGCCTTGCAGCGCTTGCGGAACTGGTTGCCGCTCAGTTCCTTCTGCTGCTCCTTGAGGTACTCCCACAGGTTGAGGAACGTGGTGAAGTCGGATTCCTTGTCGACGAACCGCGCGTGCTGCTGGGTGGCGGCTTCCTGCTGGTCGGCGGGCCGTTCGCGCGGGTCCTGGATGGACAGTGCCGCGGCGATGATCATGACCTCGCGCAGGCAGCCGGTGGTGTCGGCCTCGAGCACCATGCGGCCCAGGCGCGGGTCGACGGGCAGCGCGGCGAGCTTGCGGCCGGTCGGGGTGAGCTTCTTCTCGGCGGCGTTGATCGCGCCGAGCTCCTGGAGCAGGCCGATGCCGTCGTTGATGTTGCGCGAGTCGGGCGGGTCGATGAACGGGAACCGCGCGACGTCGCCGAGGCCGATGTTGGTCATCTGCAGGATGACGCTGGCGAGGTTGGTGCGCAGGATCTCCGCGTCGGTGAACTCGGGGCGGGCCTCGAAGTCCTCTTCGGCGTACAGCCGGATGCAGATGCCTTCGCTGACGCGGCCGCAGCGGCCCTTGCGCTGGTTCGCTGACGCCTGGCTGATGGGTTCGATCGGCAGGCGCTGGACCTTGAGGCGGTGGCTGTAGCGGGAGATGCGGGCGTTGCCGGGGTCGACGACGTACTTGATGCCGGGCACGGTGAGGCTGGTCTCGGCGACGTTGGTGGCGAGCACGATGCGCCGGCCGGTGTGGCGTTGGAACACGCGGTGCTGTTCGCCCACGGACAGGCGTGCGTAGAGCGGGAGGATCTCGGTGTTGCGGAGGTCTTCCTGTTTGAGGGCGTCGGCGGTGTCGCGGATCTCGCGTTCGCCGGACAGGAACACCAGGACGTCACCGGGGCCTTCGGCCTGCAGTTCGCGGACGGCGTTGATGATGCCCTGGGTCTGGTCGTCGTCCTCCTCCAGCGGCCGGTAGCGGGTCTCGACGGGGTAGGTGCGGCCGGAGACCTCGATGACCGGGGCGTTCTCGAAGTGCGCGCTGAAGCGCTGCGGGTCGATCGTCGCCGAGGTGATGACGACCTTGAGGTCGGGGCGCTGCGGCAGGAGCTGCTTGAGGTAGCCGAGCAGGAAGTCGACGTTGAGGCTGCGTTCGTGGGCCTCGTCGATGATGATCGTGTCGTAGCGCGACAGGGTCCGGTCGGTCTGGATCTCGGCGAGCAGGATGCCGTCGGTCATGAGCTTGACCAGGGTCTCGTCGCCGGACTGGTCGGTGAAGCGGACCTTGTAGCCGATGGTGTCGCCGAGCTTGGTGCCGAGCTCCTCGGCGACGCGTTCGGCGACGGTGCGGGCGGCGATGCGACGGGGCTGGGTGTGGCCGATCTGGCCGGTGACGCCACGGCCCAGTTCGAGGCAGATCTTCGGCAGCTGCGTGGTCTTACCGGACCCGGTCTCGCCGGCGACGATCACGACCTGGTGGTGCGCGATCAGCTCTTTGATCTCGTCCTTGTGCTGGCTGACCGGCAGTTCGGCGGGGTAGGTGATCTTGGGAACGGACTCCCGGCGCAGCGCGACCTTCAACGCGGCCTCGTCGATCAGGGCGGCGATCTCCTCGGTGATCTTGCGGCGCGCCAGGGGGTCCTTGACCTTGCGTGCGCCGTCGAGGCGCCTGGCGAGCCGGCGTTGATCACGCGGCATGAGCTCGGGCAGGCGTTTGTGCAGTTCAGCGTGCGGGGTGTCCATTTGGCGTCAAGGATAGTCAGGACCCTCGGGTTCGCTCGCGTCAATAACTGTCAGACCCCGCCGCTAGCGTCGCCACATGGACGCAGGGGGCTTCTGGAAGCTGGTCGATCACGCCGTCTCCGCCACCGCTGACCTGGAACAACGGCGTGTGTGGCTGTCCGGGCGGTTGGCGTTGCTGCCGGCGGGTGAGATCGCCGACTTCGCGGTGCGCCTCGACGAGCAGCGCCGCCGGGTGGACACCTGGGCGCACTGGCAGGCGGCCACGCTGATCTGTTCCGGGCTGTGCGGGATGGACTCGTTCTTCTACTTCCAGGCGTGGCTGATCGGCCAGGGCCGGTCGGTGTTCGAGTCAGTTGCCACGTCACCGGACGCGCTGGCCGACATGCCCGCGGTGCGGCGGCTGGCGGCGCTGGGTCCGGTGGACGCCTGGTCCGACGACGACTGGCCGCACTGGGAGGCGCTGTACCGGGTGCCGGACGCGGCGTTCGAGGCGGTGCACGCCGGAGACCTGGACGACCTGCTGGCCTCGCGGGGGCAGGCGCGGGCGTTCGACGTGTCACCGGGCGGCGAGGACGTGGAGATGGAGGATCCGACGGACATCGCGCGCCGGATTCCGCGACTGTGGGCATTGTTCGGGAAAGTGCCGCGATAGCCCGTCCGGCGGGCACCAGGAATTGTCAGACCCTTCCGATAACGTCGTCGTCATGGACCTCGACGTCTTCTGGGCACTGCTCGACCAGTCGGCTTCCGCCGCCTCTGACCAGCATGAACGCCGCGTGTGGCTGACGTCGCGGCTGGCATTACTCCCGCCTGGCGACATTTGTGGTTTCGAGACGTTGCTGAGCGCCTCACGCGGTCGCGTAAACACGTTCTCACACTGGCACGCGGCTTATGTTCTGTGCGATGGATTGTGTTCCGCGGACCTTTTCTTCTCGTTCCAGTCGTGGCTGATCGGCCTGGGCCGTGAGGTGCTGGCGTCGGTCGCGGCGTCCCCGGACGCGCTGGCCGACGTGCCGGCGGTGCGCACGTTGCTGGCGGTCGGGGCGCAGTCGTGGCCGGACGCGGCGTGGCCGACGTGGGAAGGGCTCGCCGGGGTGTCGCGCGAGGCGTTCTACATCGCGACGGGCCGGTCGCTGGACAACGCGCTGGCGATCCTGGGGCACGTGCCGGTGACGGACGCGGGGCCGTTCACAGGTGAGGTGTGGGACCTGGACTCACCGTTGGAGGCCGCGGTGCGCCTGCCTCGGCTGTGGGAGCTGTCCGGTGGGATGGAGGAGGCGGCCTGACGCTACGGCTGGTTCGGCGGTCTGTGCCGGCGTGGGGACCGCCGGACAGCCGGCCTGTGCCGGGATTGGACCGTGGGAACGCTGGGTTGTCCGGGCAGTGTCGGCGCGGGACCGCTGGCCGCAGGGGCGTGGCAACTGCCCCACGCCTAGGTCGTCGGCTGTTCATCGGCCACGGTCCCCGACCCAGCCCGCGCCGACGCCGGTCCGAGTGGTCGAGGCATCCCCTTCTCTCTCTCGGTCCGCCCACCGGGGCTGTCACCACGCGCGATCTCGTGACCGGAGAGGCCGCCCGACCCGGTCCCGTGCCCTGGTTGTCGGCCGCGATCCCCGCCCCAGCCAGCCCGCGCCGGCGCTGGTCCGAGTGGGCGGGGCCTCCTCCTCCCGCTTGTTCGCCCACCGCGGCTGTCACCACACGCATCTCGTGTGCGCGCTCTCGTGACCGGAAGGCCTCCGGACGCAGTCCCGCGCGAACCGCGGCCGCGTGCCAGGACCGTTCCCGCCGCTGTCAGCCGCTGGTCACCCTCCCGCCCGACCACGCCTTCTGCCCTCACCGAAGAGTCCAACCTGCTCGCGATGCGACCAGTCGCGTTCCTGGCCGCTCTCACCGCACCGGACGTTCGTGGCGTCCTGCCCTGATGCCGTCCGATTGCCCACTCCCCTGTCCACATCGCCGCTGAAGGCCGCCTGACCTGGGCGGATGTCGGGGGCTTCAAAAATTGTCAGACCCTGTCGCTAGCGTTTCGGGCATGGACCTGAACGCGTTCTGGGGCCTGGTGGAGTCCTCCGCTGTGGAGGCGTCCAGCCAGGACGATCGGCTGGAGCGGCTCACGGCTGCGCTGGCCGCGCTGCCTCAAAACGAGGTGGTGGAGTTCGCGGTGCGGCTCGACGAGGTGCGTCGCCGGGTGGACACGTGGGCGCATTGGCACGCGGCGGACGTGATCTGTGGCGGGTTGTGTTCGGACGACGGGTTCTTCTACTTCCAAGCGTGGCTGGTGGGTCAGGGGCGGGCGGTGTTCGAGGCGGTGGCCTTGGCGCCGGACGCGTTGGCTGATCTGCCGCACGTGCGGTTGCTGGCGGCGCGTGGTGGCGTGCACGCGTGGGCTGATGAGGACTGGCCGGACTGGGAGGGTCTCGACTACCTGGCGGCCGAGGCGTTCGACGGTGATCTGGAGGCGGTGGTGGCCTCGCGGGAGCTGCTGGTGTCGCCGGATCCGGCAGGTGAGCAGTGGGATTTCGCTGATCCGGCGGAGATCTCCGCGCGGATTCCGCGGTTGGGTGCGTTGTTCGGGAAGGTGGCGTGATGGACGTGCCAGTCGATGTGGTGGTGTGGCGGGCTCCTGGTCCGGCGTCCTTCCCGGAGGCGGCGGCCCGGTATGCGGAGTTGCGGTCCTCGCCGCTGGGCGCGTTCGAGCCCTCGGTGGCGGCGTTCGTGCGGGAGTTACGGCGGACCTCGCCTGATCCGTCGTCGCCGGTGTCGTGGGACGAGGCGCTGACGGTGGGGGTGGACGCGGTGATCGTGCACGTGGTGTGGCCGGGTCAGCGTCAGGTGCTGGATCTGGTGGCGTTGCTGGCTGCCCGGCATGGGCTGGTGTGTTTCGAGCCTGCCCGCCAGGTGGCGATGTCCTGACGCAGCGTGGTCTTCGTTCCTGTGGGGGCGAAGGAGGCGTCGACGGCGTTGGTGGCGATGCGCGCGAGAGTGTCGTCGTCGAAGCCGAGGTGTTCGCGCAGCAGGCGGTATTCGTCGGTGAGCGTGGTGCCGGTGGAGGCGGGGATGTCGGTGCTGAGCGTGACGGTCAGTCCGGCGTCGATGAGTTGTGGCAGCGGATGAGAGGAGAGTGAGTCGACCAGTCCCAGTGCGACGTTGGACGACGGGCAGGCTTCGAGCGGTATGGCGCGGTCCCGTAGCAGCGCGACGACTTCCGGATCGTCGAGTGCGCGGAATCCGTGGCCGATCCGGTCGGCGAGCCCGACGGTGACGGCTTCGGCGACGCTGGGTGCTCCGCAGCACTCGCCGGCGTGGTGCACGAGCCCGATCCCGGCTTCTCGCGCGGCGCGGAACACGGCGGTGAACGGGGTGAGCGGGTGGTCTTCCGCTCCGGCCATCCCGATCGCGACGACCCGCGGGTGTGTGGTCGCGAGGCGAAGCGAGTCCTGAAACCGCGCCACTGACCGCTTTCTGGGGTGGTCCACGATCACACGGCATTCGATGCCGTGGGCGGCCTGTCCTGCGGCGAGCCCGGACAACACCGCCTCGAGCGGCATGTCCGGATCACCGAGCCGTTCTCCGTGCGCTGCCGCGGTGAACGTGACCTCGGCGTACCGGGTCCCCTGCGCTGCTTCCTCGGCGCAGAACTCGTACGCGATCCGGTGGAAGTCCTCGGCTCGCCGCAGGCAGTTCCGTACTGCCCCGTTGTGCGCGGCGAACTGTGTGAAGCCGTCGAACGATCCGGCCTGCACGGCCGGCACGTCGACGCCGTGGTGCTCGGCGAGCTCGGCGAGGGTGTCCGGGCGCACGGTGCTTTCCAGGTGCACGTGCAGGTGGGCCTTGGGCAACGTCGCGAGATCACGCATGTGGCGCGACGCTACCCAGGCCTGCCCGTGAGCGCCCGGGATTTATCCGGCGAGGAACGCGATCGCGTCGGCGAGTTCGTGCTCGGGGACCTCGCCGTGGCCTCCGGGGTTGGCGTGCAAGGACTTCTGGCGGGTGGCGAAGGCGTCGAACATCGCGAGGCCGGCGTCGCGGGCGACGAGCTGGTCGTCCCACTGGAGCAGGAACCGCACAGACGCGGTGATCGTCTCCGCCGCGCCCACCAACGGTCCGGTGGCGCCGATCAGGCCGAACACGGCCGTGCTGATGCGGGGTTCGGCGGCGACGAGCGGGATGCCGAGGGCGCTGCCCATGGACACGCCCCAGAATCCGACGGTGTCGCCGGTGGCGGGCAGGGCGTCGAGGACGGAGCGCCATTCCGGGATCGCCCGCGCGGCTTGCAGGGCGTTGTAGTCGGCGACGAGCGCGCCGGCGTCCTGGCCTGAGGTGATGCGGGAGCGGATCTCGGTGGCGAACCGCTCGTCGTCGGCGGTGCGGGGCCGGTCGCCGTGGCCTGGTGCGTCGAGGGTGACGACGGCGAGTCCGGCGGCGGTGCACCGTGCCGCGCGGGCGGCGATGCCGGGGGCTCGTTTGTGCTGGCCGCCGCCGTGTGCGCTGAGCACGAGCCCGGTGGGGGTGCCTGCGGGGGTCCAGAGCACGCCGGGGACGCCGTCGTGGACGAAGTCGCGTTCGGTGGTGCCGTCGGGAGAGGTTGATTCGGAGGTGAAACGCATGGCTGTTCGCCCTTCGGGATGACTGGAGCGCTCCCGTGGCGACGCGCGGACGGCGTCAGGCCGAAAGCGGGAGGGAACGCCCATCTGGGATGACCGCGTTGATGGGACTCACCTCCTCGGGCCGATCGCGTGCGGCGACCCTAGCAAGAGGTGATCACCGGTCGCGCGCGATATTCGGCGCGACATCGGGTGCGGGCCGCGACTAGGTTGCGGGGCCATGCCTGATGTTGTGCAGACGCGCCACGGCGCGACGGTGCTGATGTGCGCCGCGGACGGTCCCGCGATCACCGACGAGCAGTCCGCTGTGGACCTGATCGGCACGTTGTGGGGGCAGGACGTGCAGTGGCTGGTGCTGCCGGTGGCGCGGTTGTCCGAGGACTTCCTCGTGTTGCGCACACGGGTGGCGGGCGCGGTGGTGCAGAAGTTCCAGCAGTACGGGTTCCGGGTCGTGGTGGTCGGGGACATCACCGAGCAGGTGGCGGCGAGCACGGCGTTGCGGGACTTCGTCTACGAGTCGAACCGGGGCAGGCAGCTGTGGTTCGTGGCGGACGGGGCCGAGCTGGACGCACGTCTGAGCGCGGCGGCCTGATCACGGCGAACGGCCCTGTTGCCACTAAGTTGCAATAGGTATCGTCCGGTCATGGAGATCCGTCGTTCGCTGTCGCAGCACAGCGGTCCGCGCAAGTCGCCGTTCGAGCTCGTGCGCCGCCTGGCCGAGCACGTCACGCCGGACACGCGGCCGGAGGATCCGGTGCGGGAACTGGAACACCGGGTCGCGCGGCTGCTGGGCAAGCCGCGGGCGTTGTTCTTCCCGTCGGGGACGATGGCGCAGCAGGTGGTGCTGCGGGTGCACGCGGAACGGACGGGCCGGCGGGCGTTCGCCGGTCATCCGCAGACGCACCTGCACGTGTGGGAGAACCAGGGCTACAACGCGCTGCACGGCCTGCGGTTCCACCCCGTGGGTGACCGCAACGAACTGTTCGGCCTCGATGACCTGAAGGCGGTGCTCGAACCGCTCGCGGCCGTGGTGTTCGAGCTGCCACAACGCGACATCGGCGGCGTGCTGCCCACCTTCGGGGACTTGGCGGCACAGACGAAGTGGGCCAGACAGTCCGGCGCGGCCGCGCACTGCGACGGCGCGCGGCTGTGGGAGGCGCAGACCGGGTACGACGCCACGTTCGCGGAGATCGGCGCGTTGTTCGACACGGTGTACGTGTCGCTCTACAAAGGACTCGAAGGGGTGCGCGGCGCGGTGCTGGCCGGGGACGCCGAGACGATCGAGCAGGCGGAGGTGTGGCGGCGCCGGATGGGCGGGGCGATCGCGGACGCGTGGCCGCTGGCGGCCATCGCGTTGATGGGCATGGACGCGAACCTGCCGAGGATGGCGGAGTTCAGGCAACACGCGCAGGCGCTGGCCGAGGCGATCAACGCCGACGGGTTCGCGCACACCACACCGGACGTGCCCGCCACTCCCCTGTTCCACGTCCACCTGCCGATGTCACGCCGCGACGCGCAGCGGGCGGCGCAGAACCTGCTGGAGGAGACGGGCATCAAGCTGTTCCTGTACGCGCGGTCGAATCCGGATCCGCGGCGGTGCAGCTTCGAGGTGAGCGTGGGGATCAGCGGGCTGGAGTTCACGCCGCGCGAGGTCGCGGAGTTGATCAGAGGACTACCATCGCGGGTGTGAGCCTGCCCGAACCCGTCCAGCACGCGCTGGTCCGGGTCTCGCACTCGGTGCTGATCGACGCCGACGCGCTCGTGAGGGTGCGCGAACGGTTCGACGACGAGCAGGCGGCCTCGCTCAGCGGCTATCTGCGCAGCGCTCAATCCCCGAACACGGTGCGCGCCTACCGGTCGGACTGGATCGCGTGGGCCGGCTGGTGTCAGGCCGAGGGCCGCCAGGCGTTGCCCGCGGACCCGCTGGACGTGGCGGTCTATCTGGCGGTCGCGGCGGACACGGTGAAGCCGGACGGGTCGCCGGCGTTCGGCGCGTCGACGTTGGAACGCAAGTCGGCGGCGATCGCGGCGGTGCACGCGGCGAACGGGCTGCCCAGCCCCACGCGCAGTGACGTCGTGCGGCTGACGTTGCGCGGTATCCGGCGCACGCGCAAGTCACAGCCCCGGCGCAAGCGGCCGGTGTTGCTCGACACGCTCGAGGCGCTGCTCAGCGAACGGCCTCAGGACGGCCCGGCGCGCGCGAGGGACGCGTTGCTGCTGCTGGTGGGGTTCGCGGGCGCGCTGCGGCGCAGTGAGCTGGCGCGGATCGAGTTCGAGGACGTCACGGTGGACGTGGATCCGCGCACGCACGAGCCGCTGCTGCTGATCCGGCTGGGCACCACGAAGACCGACCAGACGGGCAAGCACCAGCAGTCGGTGGTGCTGCCGCGCGGCAGCAGGCGGCCGACCTGCCCGGTGTGCGCGTTCGCGGACTGGGCCGACGTGCTCGACGGCCGCGAGATCGCCGAGACCGGTCTGCACCGCTGCCACGGCTATCAGGCGAGCGGGCGTCAGGGTGCGGTGTTCCCGATCATCAACCGGCACGGCGGCATCGGCGGCAAGGCGATGTCGGGGCGTGCGGTGGCGGAGCTGGTGAAGCGGTACGCGGTGCGGGCGGGGCTGGATCCGGCGTTGTTCGGCGGGCACTCGCTGCGGGCGGGGTTCGCGACGCAGGCGGCGCTGGGCGGGGCCAGCGACCGGGAGATCATGCGGCAGGGCCGGTGGACCAACCCGCGCACGGTGCACCGCTACATCCGGACCGCGAACCCTCTCGAGGACAACGCCGTGACCCGCCTGGGCCTCTGATTCTGTGACCCAGCTCTCACTGTGCGTAGTTAACTGTAAACAAGATCCCCTCCGGTAGGGCTGCACCGAACAGAGCAGTTCGTTAGCCCATCAGCACGGGTGTACCGGGAAGTTTCCGTCGTGTTTCCACGCCGTTTGAGCTGCTCTTTTGTCCCGCCATTCGGGCAAAACCCGGTGTCCTGACCAGCGCATCGGCTCAATTCGTGAAGCAATCTCGCACTTTGGGAGTGGCTGGTCGCATGCACTGAGAGCAATACGATCACCACGCCCGGTCATCGACGATGGTCGGGTTGTTCCACGGTGATCGACCCGGCACCCCTGTAACGCCGGAGCGATCGCTCCCTGCACCGGAACAAGGAGCGTTCATGAAGCGCAAAACCCTGGGCATCACCACCGCCCTGGTGGCCGGGGCGGCTCTGGCCGCCACGGGCACGCTGGGAGCCAACGCTGCACCGCAGCCGAGGAGCCTCACGCAACAGGAAGCTCTGCACGCCGCGGCCGAGCAGGCGGGGACGATCTCCTCCGCCCTCGGCCTGTCCGGCGGCGAGCAGCTCGTCCCCCGGGACGTCGTGCGCGACGCCGACGGCACGCACCACCTCCGCTTCGACCGCACGCTCAACGGCCTGAAGGTCATCGGCGGCGACCTCGTCGTCGCCCAGAAGTCCGGCCAGGTCACGGGCGTGACCAAGGCGTCGGAGGCCGCCCTCGCAGGCCTCGACACCTCCGCGCCCGCCACCACGGCCGCCGGCGGCACGCTCGTCGTGTTCGCGCTGGACCACGCCCCCGTGCTCGCGTGGGAGACGGTCACGCACAGCGTCAAGGAA
The DNA here is from genome assembly GCF_900115955.1 of Lentzea waywayandensis. Lineage (GTDB taxonomy): Bacteria > Actinomycetota > Actinomycetes > Mycobacteriales > Pseudonocardiaceae > Lentzea > Lentzea waywayandensis. Next base: position 49,787 of record NZ_FOYL01000011.1, on the reverse strand, counting down.
GACCAGACGCCCAGCGAACTGCACACCTTCACCGACGCCAAGACCGGCCAGACGCTGCTGACCTACGACGGCGTGCACCACGCCGAGGGCACCGGCCAGTCCACCTACACCGGCACCGTCGCCCTCAACACCACCCAGTCCGGCTCCACGTTCCAGCTCAAGGACCCGGCCCGCGGCAACCAGGCCGTCAACAACCTCAACAACGGCACGGGCACCGGCACCCTGTTCACCGACGCCGACAACAAGTGGGGCAACGGCACCTACACCGACAAGGCCACCGCGGGCGTCGACGCCGCGTTCGGCGCCGCCAAGACCTGGGACTACTACAAGAACGTCCACGGCCGCAGCGGCATCAAGAACAACGGCCAGGGCGCGCTGAGCAAGGTCCACTACGGCAACAACTACAGCAACGCCTTCTGGTCGGACTCGTGCTTCTGCATGACCTACGGCGACGGCGCCCAGAACCGCAACCCGCTGACCTCGATCGACGTCGCGGCCCACGAGATGTCGCACGGCGTCACCGCCTCGACCGCGGGCCTGGTCTACTCCGGTGAGTCCGGCGGCCTCAACGAGGCCACCAGCGACATCTTCGGCTCCACCACGGAGTTCTACGCCGCGAACACCACCGACGCGGGCGACTACCTGATCGGCGAGAAGATCAACATCCGGGGCGACGGCAAGCCGTTGCGCTACATGGACAAGCCCTCGAAGGACGGCAAGAGCCTCGACTACTGGTCCTCCACGGCCGGCAACGTCGACGTGCACTACTCCTCGGGCATCGCCAACCACTTCTTCTACCTGCTCTCGGAGGGCAGCGGCCAGAAGACCATCAACGGCGTCGCCTACGACTCCCCCACCACCGACGGCCAGCCCGTCACCGGCATCGGCCGCGACAAGGCCGAGAAGATCTGGTATCGCGCGCTGACCACCAAGTTCACCTCCAGCACCAAGTACGCCGCCGCCCGCACGGGCACGCTCGCGGCCACCGCGGACCTCTACGGCGCCTCGTCGCCCGAGTACGCGGCGGTCAACCGGGCCTGGGCCGCGGTGAACGTCAAGTAGCAGACCACCCCGCAAGAAGCGCCGAGGTCCGGACCGACCCCCTGCACGGTCCGGGCCTCGGCAAGGTCTTCTCAGGGCTCCAGATCGGTCGCCGCCAGGAACGACCCGTCCATGTGGAACGGCACCGACTGGTGCTCGTGCGTCACCAGCCATCGCCCGTCGCGGCGCCGCAACCCCACGGTCGTGCGCATCCACATCGAGAACCCGTCCGGGTAACCGACCGGCACCGCCGCCATCCGCGCCAGCCCGTGCACGAACGCCACGTCACCGGCCACCGCGACCTCCAGGTCTCGGTGCTCGATCGTGATCGGCCCGGTGAACCCGGCCATCCACCCCGCCAACGCCTCCGGATCACGGGCGTCCAGACCCGTGTTGCGCAACGGCGGCGCCAACGTGCACGTCACCGCGTCCGGCGCATACCGCGCCACGATCCGCGCGGGATCACGCAGCCGCATGCCCTCCTCGTGCTCGGTGAACACCGCGAGAATGGCGACCTCGTCCTGCACCAGCGTGTGAGTCATCTCGAACTCCTCCGTCGAAGTGGCTGACACACCGGTGTCGAGACACAGCCCGCGGTCTCGACATGGCGGTGAGAAGATTTTTCCGCCAGCCAGCCACGAGCCGGGAGGCCGCACGTGAAGTACCTGATCCTGATCTACAGCAACCCGAAGTCGCGGGCCGCGTGGGACAAGCTCACCGAAGAGCAGCAGATGAAGTTCGGCCAGGACCACTACGACCTGTCCGACAAACTCCGCGCCTCCGGCGAGCTCATCGTCAGCGAAGGCCTCCCCGGACCCGAGACCGGCAAGGGCGTCAGCATCCGCAACGGCGAGGTCGTCGTCACCGACGGGCCGTTCGCCGAGGCCAAGGAGTACCTCGCCGGCTTCTACCTCGTCGAAGCCGACACCATCGACCAGGTCATCGCCCACGCCGCCACGCTGCCCGACGCCCACAACGACGGCATCGAGGTCCGGCCCGTCTGGGACGTCTCGATGCTGGACGGCATGTGAACCCTGAGGTGGAGGGCCTGCTGCGCGCACTCGCGCCGCAGGTCCTCGGCGTCCTCGTCCGCCGCCACGGCCAGTTCGACGTCTGCGAGGACGCCGTGCAGGAAGCGCTGCTCGGCGCCGCCCAGCAGTGGCCGGCCGACGGCATCCCCGACAACCCCAAGGGCTGGCTCATCACCGCCGCCAGCCGACGGTGGATCGAGCAGTACCGCTCCGACACCGCACGCCGTCAACGCGAGGACAAGGTCGTCGCACTTACGCCCGCACCGCCCGATCCGGTGCCTGCCCAGGACGACACGCTCACGATCCTCGCGCTGTGCTGCCACGAGTCACTCACCACCGCGTCGCAGATCGCCCTGACACTGCGGGCGGTCGGCGGACTCACGACAGCGGAGATCGCACGGGCGTTCCTCGTCCCGGAAGCGACGGTCGCACAACGCATCAGCCGCGCCAAACAGAAGATCAAACAGTCCGGCGCCAAGTTCCGGCCACCCCAGGACCTCACCGCCGTCCTGCACGTGCTGTACCTGATCTTCACCGAAGGCTCCACCGCCAGCTCCGGCGACACCCTCGTCCGCGTCGACCTCACCGCCGAAGCCATCCGCCTGACCAGGCAACTCCACCGCAGAAGGCCCGACGACGGCGAACTCACCGGCCTGCTCGCGCTCATGCTGCTCACCGACGCACGCCGCCCCGCCCGCACCAACGCCCACGGCACGCTGATCCCGCTCGCGGAGCAGGACCGCACCATCTGGGACACGACAGCCATCGCGGAAGGCGCGGACCTGATCAGCACCGCGCTCAAAACCGCGCAGATCGGCCCCTACCAACTCCAGGCGGCCATCGCGGCCGTCCACGCCGACGCCAAGACCGCACAAGACACCGACTGGCCCGAAATCCTCGGCCTCTACGACCTGCTCACCGTCACCGCACCCGGCCCGATGGTCTCACTCAACCGCATCGTCGCCGTCGCCATGGTCCACGGCCCGAAACAGGCACTCGACGAACTGTCCACACTGGACCTCGACCACTACCGCGTACACGCCGTCAAAGCACATCTCCTCGACCTGCGAGGAGAACACGACCAAGCACGCCACGAATACGAGAAAGCCGCCAAACTCACCCTGAGCGCACCAGAACAGCGCTACCTCAGGTCCCGGTCGCGCCACCCACGGTAGCGTCCGACGACGGCTCCTCCTGCGGCGGCGCCGCAGGCACCACACCCTTCAGGTCACCACCGTTGTCGTTGGTGCGCAACACGAACGGCCGCGTCTGCGTGTACTGCACCACCGAGATCGAACACGGATCCACCACGATCCGCTGGAACCCGTCCAGATGCACACCCAGAGCATCCGCCAGAATCGACTTGATCACATCACCGTGCGAGCACAACACCCACACCGCACCAGGACCGTGCTCCTCGGTGATCCGCGCATCATGCGCACGCACAGCCGCGACAGCGCGAGCCTGAACGTGCGCGAGCCCCTCACCCTCGGGGAACACCGCGGCGGACGGATGCTGCTGCACCACCGTCCACAACGGCTCGTTCAGCAGATCCTTCAACGCCTTACCGGTCCACGCCCCGTAATCCACTTCGGACAGATCCGGCTCCGCGACCGCCTCCAGAGAGCGATCCGCCAGCAACGGCGCCAGCGTCTCCTCGCACCGCTGCAGAGGAGACGACACGACCGCACTCACCGGAACGTCCTGCAACCGGCCGACCAACGCCGCCGCCTGAACCTGCCCGCGCTCGTCCAAACCCACACCCGGCGAACGCCCGGCGAGCACACCGGAACCGTTGGCAGTCGAACGAGCATGTCGAAGCAGGATCACCGTGGCCACGGCACCCACCTTAGATCGGCTGCAACAACCCCATCGACAGCAGCCCCATCAGCACGAGCCCCAGCATCAACCGGTACCAGACGAACGCCGAGTACGAATGCTTCGACACGTACTTCAACAACCACGCGATCGTCGCGTACCCCACCACGAACGAGATCAACGTCGCCACGATCATCTGCGGAATCGACGCCTGCACACCCGTGCCCGAACGCTCCAGCACGTCCGGAATGGAGAACAACCCCGCCCCGAACACCGCCGGAATCGCCAGCAGGAACGAGTACCGCGCCGCCGCCTCCCGCGTCAGCCCCAGGAACAGACCCGCCGTCAACGTGCCACCCGAACGAGACACACCCGGGATGAGCGCCAGCGCCTGCGCCAGCCCCATCCCGATCGCGTCCTTCATCCGCAGCTCGTCCCGCTGCTGCTTGGCCATGTGATCCGCCAGACCCAGCAGCAGACCGAACACCACCAGCATCGTCGCCGTGATCCACAGGTTCCGCGCCGACGTCCGGATCTCGTCCTTGAGCAGGTAACCGAGAACCGAGATCGGCACGGAACCGATGATCACGTACCAGGCGAGCCGGTAGTCCTTCTCCTTGCGCGCCTCCGCGCTGAAGAGGCCGCGGAACCAGGCGCTGATGAAGCGCCCGATGTCCTTGGCGAAGTAGATCAACACCGCCACCTCGGTACCCAACTGGATCACCGCGGTGAACGAAGCGCCCGCGTCGTTGCCGAAGAACAGCGTCGACGTGATGCGCAGGTGCGCACTGCTGGAAATCGGCAGGAATTCCGTCAGTCCTTGGACCAGTCCGAGGACCAGAGCCTGCAACCAGCTCAACTACCCACTCCTGCCAGATCCAAAGCCTCGGCCGCGGTCCGAAGACCCGCGATCCCCTGCTCCAGATCTTGCAGCATCGGCGAAACGGACAGCGTGGTGACCCCCGCGGCAGCGAGCGCCTTCATCTTGTCTGCTATGCGCTCCTTCGGGCCCAGCAACGACGTCGCGTCCAGGAACTCCAGCGGAATCGCCGCCATCGCCCCCGCGTAGTCACGCGACAGGTACTTCTCCTGGATCTCCTCGGCCTGATCCGGGAAACCCATGCGCACCATCAGGTTGTTGTAGAAGTTCTGCTTACGCGAACCCATACCGCCCACGTACAACGCCGTGTACGCGCGAACCGGGTCCGCACACGCCTTCCAGTCGTCACCGACGATCAAGGGGACGGTGGGAACGACGTCGAAGCCGTCCATCGTCAACCCGGCCTTCTCCCGGCCCGCCTTCACACTGGCCAGCGACTCCGCCGAGTACTCCGGCGAGAAGAAGATCGCCAACCAGCCGTCCGCGATCTCACCCGTCAGCTCCAGGTTCTTCGGGCCGACCGCAGCGAGGTAGATCGGAATCTTCTCCCGCACGGGATGGACGGTCAGCTGCAGCGCCTTACCGGGACCGTCAGGAAGAGGAAGGGTGTAGTGCTCACCCTCGTAACGCAGCTTCTCGCGAGACAGCGCCTTCTTCACGATCTCCACATACTCACGCGTGCGCGCCAACGGCTTGTCGAACCGCACACCGTGCCAACCCTCCGACACCTGCGGACCCGACACACCGAGACCCATCCGAAACCGCCCACCGGACAACGTGTCCAAAGTGGCCCCGGTCATCGCGGCCATCGCCGGCGTCCGCGCCGGAATCTGGAAGATCGCGCTACCGACGTCGATGCGTTCGGTCTGCGCGGCCACCCACGCGAGCACCGTCGGCGCGTCGGAGCCATAGGCCTCCGCGGCCCACACCACCGAAAAACCGAGTCGGTCGGCCTCTTTGGCCAGCTCAAGGTTCGCGGCGTCGTTGCCGGCGCCCCAGTATCCGAGGTTCAGTCCGAGCTTCACACGGCGAGACCCTACCGGTCAGTAACACCGATTGCCAGGCTCAGCCGATGATCACCCCTTAGCATCGCGCACGTGGAACAGCGATACCTCGGCCGCAGCGGCCTCCGCGTGTCCAGGACGGCACTGGGCACGATGACGTGGGGCCGCGACACCGACGCGGACGAGGCCGCCACCCAGCTCATGGCCTTCGCCGACGCCGGCGGCACCCTCATCGACACCGCCGACGTCTACTCCGAAGGCGAAGCCGAACGCCTCCTCGGCACCCTGCTCGGCGAAGTCGTCCCCCGCGACGAACTCGTCCTCGCCACCAAGGCCGTCGCCCGCCGCACCGAAGGCCCCTTCGGCGGAGGCGCCTCCCGCGGCGCACTCCTGACCGCCCTCGACGGCTCCCTGCGCCGCATCGGCGTCGACCACATCGACCTGTGGCAACTGCACGCCTGGGACGCCGGCGTCCCCATCGAGGAATCACTGTCCGCCCTCGACCACGCCATCTCCTCCGGCAAGGTCCGCTACGCCGGCATCTCCAACTACAGCGGCTGGCAGCTCGCCACCGCCGCCCTCACGCCCACCACGTTCCCGCTGATCTCCACCCAGGTCGAGTACTCCCTGCTCGAACGCGGCATCGAACGCGAGGTCGCACCCGCCGCCCTGCACCACGGACTCGGCCTGCTGCCCTGGGCACCCCTCGGCCGCGGAGTGCTCACCGGCAAGTACCGCAACGGCACACCACCGGACTCCCGCGGCGCCTCCGCCCACTTCGCCGGCTACGTCGAGCAGCACCGCAACGAACGCGCCGCCCGCATCGTGCAGGCCGTCTCCACCGCCGCGGAAGGCCTCGGCACCTCCGCACTGTGCGTCGCCCTGGCCTGGGTGCGCGACCGGCCCGGCGTGATCGCCCCCGTGGTCGGCGCACGCGACACGAACCAGCTCATCGCCTCACTCGAAGCCGAGCAGCTCACCCTGCCACCGGCGATCAGGGCGGCACTGGACGACGTCAGCGCCATCGAGCTCGGCTACCCCGAACGCCCCATGCCCTGAGCTGCCCCTACTTCTTGGGTAGTTTCTGATCTGGACGTGATTTGGGGCTGGAGACCTGTTGAGGATTAGTTTCAGGCTACACTGAAGCAATAGAGATAATTGCTGGGCGGAGCGGCCGAACGGGTTTCACCCCACCCCTTGCGTGACCTATGAGCGCCCGTCAGGGATGCTGGAGAGGACGACTTCCGCGAAGGGAACCCGATCTTGCGCCGGCTCGCTGCTCTGCTCCTGACCACCGCCACGCTGGCAGCGTGCGGCCAGAGCGAAGGGTCACAGGATCCCCTGCAGGTCGCGGAGACCCTCGAAGCCGCCAAGCCGGCCCACTCCCCCGCCCAGAACGCCACCCCGCCCGGCGAGATCACGCCCGGCGGCACGTTCACCGAAGGCGGCACCACACTGAAGTTCCAGGTCAACGGCCGTGACGTCGAGCTCGACCGGCTGCGCAGCGCTGTCTTCGAGATGACCACCGACGACAAGGGCACCGAGACCAGGGGCGCGGGCCTGCGAGCCGGCGACGGCGCCACCAACGGCGTCCCGGACCGCTTCGGACGCCTGCTCGTGGTCGACACGCGCGGCGGCGAGTTCATCGCGTTCTCGATCAACCCGCTGATCATGCGCCAGCGCTACCCCATGCCCGGCACCCCGTACGGCATCGCCTACGACGGCAAGCGCGACATCGCGTGGATCACGCTCACCGACCGCAACGAGGTCGTCGGACTCAACGTCGCCGCGGGCGAACCAGCCGAGAAGTACCGGTTCCCCACCGTGCGTCAGCCCAACACCGTCAGCGTCGACCAGGAATCCGGACGCGTCACCGTGACGTCCGGCGACAACGGAGGGATACAGGTGATCGCACCATGAACGAAGGGGTGATCGACGGAGACTGGGAATACCGGCCGCTGCGTCTGCCGCCCGGCATCTCCCGCCGAACCGCGACCACGCAGCTGGCCATCCAGGCCGAGTTCGCCGGCTGGGAACTGTCCCGCACGCTGCTCTACAGCGACGGCTCCCGCAAGATGTGGCTGCGCCGCAAGCGCCAGCCCGCGTTGCTGCCAGGCCTCATCACCTGACGACAACGGCGGAGCCGAACGCACCCGCCTCGCACTCCGCGATGAAGTCCGCCGGAAAGCCCCGCTCGAACGGGGCCGACGCCTCCAGGCGCGCGACCGCTTCCGGCGGCAGCACCACCTCGCCCAGGCAGTCCAGCACCTGCTCCGGAGTCCGCGCGCCCACCAGTGGCAGCGCCCCGGACGAACGCAGCCACGCCAACGCCACCTGAGCCGGCGTCGCACCCAGCTCCTCCGCCACAGCCCGCACGGCCCACGCCGCGCGCTGTTCCCGTTCGCTCAGCACCCCAGAACGTTGCGTACCGCCGGACAACTTCCCCGCCGCCAACGGCGCCCACGCCGCGACGGTCAGCCCCAGCGCCGAGGCCATCGGCAGCAACTCCCGCTCCACATCGCGCCGCAACAGGTTGTACGGCACCTGCAACCCCGAGAACGCCGTCCAGTCCCGCCACTCCGCCAGCGTGTTCGCCCTCGCCACGAACCACGCCGGCGCGTCCGACACCCCGACGTAGAGCACCTTGCCCGCCCGCACCACGTCGTCCAGGGCCCGCATCGTCTCCTCGACCGGCGTGTGCCGGTCCCACAGATGCACCCACAACACGTCCACGTAGTCCGTGCGCAACCGCCGCAACGACTGCTCCAGCGACAGCACCAGGTTCTTGCGGTGGTTCCCGCCCGCGTTCGGATCCCCCGCGTCCCGCGACAACGTGTACTTCGTCGCCACCACGAACCGGTCCCGCCGCCCCAGCACCGCGCCGAGCACCTCCTCGCTCTCCCCGTACGCCGAAGCGGTGTCGAGGAAGTTGCCACCGGCGTCGGCGTAGACGTCGATCACCCGCCGCGCCAGGTCCTCGGAACGCAACGTCATCGTGCCCAGCAACAACTCCGAGACACGCAGGCCGGTCCGGCCGAACAGTCGGTATCGCATGATCCACAGCATCACCGCGGACGACGAACGCAGGGAGACCCGCCCAGGGCCCCTCTAAACTGCGCCGTCATGGCCGACAACGCACTGGGCCGCTTCCTGCGCGCCCGCCGCGAAGCCACCACACCCCCGAGCACCGAACGCCGCCGCACCCCGGGACTGCGCCGCGGCGAGCTCGCCGACCGCGCCCGCATCAGCGTCGAGTACCTCACCCGCCTCGAACGCGGCACCGACCGCTCCCCCTCCGGCCAGGTCCTGTCCGCCCTCGCCGACGCGCTGGCCATGACCGCGGACGAGCGCGTCCACCTGTACCGCCTGATCAAGGCCGGCACGAACTGCGCTCCTCCCCCGCCACCGCCGCTGCGACCGACCGTGCGAGCCACGCTGGACGCCCTCGAACCCACCGCGGCCGCCGTCCTGTCCCCCGCTGGTGACGTCCTGGCGAGCACCGCGCGGTTCCGCGAGATCTCCGGCCTGAACGACGAGCAGAACCTCATCCGCTTCGCGTTCAGTCCCGAGTCGAAGGCCCACTACCCCGACTGGGACCGGGTGGCGAACGACCGGGCCGCCGCCCTGCGCGCCGCCGCCGACCTGGGCGACCACCAGGCGGCGGTACTCGCGTTCGAGCTCTCCATCACCGCCGGCGCCGCCTTCACCGACCGCTACGACGCCGCGGCGTCCCTGCCGCCCACCACCGGCACCGAACGCTGGGGCCCTCACCTCCTGGTGTTCGAGACGTTGTACCTGCCGGGCGACGGCGAACACCGGTTGATGATCTATTTTAGTCACCACTGAAGCTATAGAGCATGACGAGACACAGGCGGATGAAACAATCACCGTCATGCCCCGCCCGGAGAAACCGCTCGACCCGTTCGCCGGGCCCGTCGAACAGTTCGCGTTCGACCTGCGCAAGCTCCGCGAAAAGGCCGGCTCCCCCGGCTACCGCGAACTCGGCAGGCTCAGCCACTACTCCGCCAGCACCCTCGCCGACGCCGCCCGCGGCCAGCGCCTGCCCAGCCTCGCCGTGGCGCTCGCGTTCGTCCGGGCCTGCGGCGGCGACGAGGAGCTGTGGGAACAGCGCTGGCGTGAGATCGGCGAGTCCGAGCCGAACCAGCCGCAGGCCGACTCCCCCTACGTCGGTCTCAAGGCGTTCACCGAGGACGACGCAGACCGCTTCTTCGGCCGGGAACGGCTTGTCGGCAAGCTGCTGGGCAAGCTCGAGCACCACGACACCGTGCTGGTCATCGGCGCGTCCGGCTCAGGCAAGTCGTCGCTGCTCAGGGCAGGTCTGCTGGCCCGCCTGCCAGGTGAGCTGATCACCCCGGGCACCCACGAGGCGCTCCCGGAGACCGACGGTCTGCTGGTCGTCGACCAGTTCGAGGAGATCTTCGCGCTCCCCCACCGCGACGAGTTCATCGCCGCGCTCACCGAACGCGACGGCCAGACCGTCGTCGGCCTGCGAGCCGACTTCTACGGCCACTGCGCCCGCTACCCCGACCTGGTCAAGGCCATCGAGGACGCCCAGGTGCTGGTCGGCCCGATGACCACCGACGAGCTGCGCAAGGCCATCACCCAACCCGCCGTCGAGGTCGGCTGCGCGCTCGAGACCGGACTCGTCGCCCGCCTCATCGCCGACGCCACCGGCGAACCCGGCGTCCTCCCCCACGTCAGCCACGCACTGCTCGAAACGTGGCAACGCAAGCGCGGCAACACCCTCACGCTCACCAGCTACCACGAGAGCGGCGGCATCGCCCGCGCCATCGCGAACACCGCCGAGAACGCCTACACCGGGCTCGGCGAGCAGCAGCGCGTCCAGGCCCGTCAGGTCTTCCTGCGCCTGATCACCCCCGGCGAGGGCACCGAGGACACCAAACGCCTCGTCAAACGCTCCGAACTCGCGGCGGACGAGGTGGTCGAGCACCTCGCGGCGGCACGCATCCTCACCGTTCACGACGACAGCGTCGAGATCAGCCACGAAGCCGTCATCCGCGGCTGGCCGCGCCTGCGCGACTGGATCGCCGAAGCACGCGACGACCTGCGCGTGCACCGCCGGCTCACCGCCGCGGCCGCCGACTGGGAGGCGCACCACCGCGATCCCGGATCGCTCTACCGAGGCGTGCCGCTCACCCAGGCCTCCGACTGGTCGCAGCGAGAACCCGGCGCCCTCAACGCCGAGGAGCGGGCGTTCCTCGGCGCCAGCAAAGCCGCCGTCGAACACGAGGTCGCCACCGAGAAGCGCCGCACCACCAACCTGCGCCGCGTGGTCGCCTTGCTCGCCGCGCTGCTGCTCGTGGCCACCGCGTCGACCGTGTTCGCCGTGCGCGCCCAACGACAGACCACCGAGCAACGCACCATCGCGCTCGCCCAGAAGGCCATCGCCGAGGCCAACAGCCTGCAGGACCGCGACCCGAGCCTCGCGAGCCAGCTGCGCCTGGCCGCCTACCGCCTCACCGGGCTGCCCGCGGCCCGCGACGCCCTGCTCAGCACCTTCGCCGCACCCCAGGTCACCGTCGTACGAGGTCACCAGGAACCGGCGTCGTTCGCCGTGTTCAGTCCGGACGGCAAGATCCTGGCCACCGCGGCCGACGACCGGACGATGATCATCTGGGACTTCACCGACCCCTTCCACCCCAGTGAGCTCGGCCGCGTCCACGCCGGCGGCAACGCCACCCACGGCATGGCGTTCAGTCCGGACAGCGGGACGATCGCCGCCGCGGGCTGGGACGGTCTCATCCGCCTGTTCGACGTCACCGACCCGCGCAGACCAGTCGAGAAGGCCCGCGTGTCCGGCCACGAGGGCCAGGTGCAGGCCGTGCAGTTCACCCCGGACGGCCGCTCACTCGTCAGCAGCGGCCAGGACCGGACCATCAGGATCTGGGACATCTCCGGCCCCGCCACGCTCGTGCGCACCATCCAGGCCCACGACCAGAACGTGCACGCCGTCTCGCTCAACCGTGACGGCACCACCATCGCCTCGGCGGCATGGGACGGCACGGTCAAGCTATGGGACCTGGCGACCGGCACCCAGCTGTCCGTCATCGACGCCACCCCCGGCGACTACGCGGTCGACGGCGTCGCCTTCTCCCCTGACGGCCGGACGATCGCCACCGGTGCCGACAACGGCGACGTTCGCCTGTGGGACGTCACCGACCAGCGCGCTCCCGCGCTGCTCAGCGTCGCGAGCGGGCACTCCTTCTCGGTTCACGCGGTCGCGTTCTCCCCCGACGGCAGGTTCCTCGCCAGCGGCGGCGGCGACAAGACGATGCGGCTGTGGAACGTCACCGACCCTCGCGACGTCCGGATCGCCGCGGTGCTGGGCGGGCACACGGACGCCCTGGGGTCGGTGACCTTCAGCTCCGACTCGCGCAGGATGGTCACCGCCACCACGGACGCCGAGGTCAGGGTGCTCGACCTGGCCAACCTGAACTACCCGCGGCACAAGCACACCGTGTGGAAACTCGACTACGACAAGCAGGGACGGTACTTCGCGACCGTCGCTGAGGACGGCGCCATCAAGCTGTGGCGGCCCGACGACCGGCATGCCGAGGAGATCTCCACGCTGCCCGCGTTCGCCCCCGACGACGAGACGATGACGCTCGACATCAGCCCCACCGGCAACGTCCTGTTCTCGTCGTCCACGACCACCGCCGCCCTGTGGGACGTCGGCGACCCGGCCAAGCCGCGCCTGCTGACCAAGGCGATCACCTGGAACGTCCCGATCGTCGGCGCCACGTTCAGCCACGACGGCAAGATGCTCGTCGTCGCCGAGGACGACGGTGTGATCGGGCTCTGGAACGTCTCCGACCCGGCCGCTCCGGTCAGGACAGGGGGATTCAGCGTCCCCAAGACCGACACCGTCTGGCAGGTCGAACTCTCCCAGGACGACCGCACGCTGGTGATCGCGAGCGGCAGCCGGGAGCTCCAGCTCTGGGACGTCAGCGATCCCGCCAAGCCGCGGGCGTACCCGGCGCTCAAGACCGACGGCAACCCCGACCCCATCCGCCGCGGCGGGCAGGCGGGCCGGGACGAGGTGTTCACCGTCGTGATCCACGGCAACGTCATGGCGTTCGCGAACCAGGGCGCGAGCGGCGCGCTGTACGACATCAGCGATCCCGCACAGCCGCGCAAGCTCGCGTCCCTGCCCAATGACGGCGGCCCGTTGCAGCGCCTGGCCGTCTCCCCCGACGGCACCCTCGTCGCGGCCGGCACGACCGACGACGTCGTCCGCGTGTGGGACGTGAGCGATCCCCGAAACCCCCAGGTCCGGGCAGTGCTGCACGGTCACGCGGAACGGGTGTGGGGCGTGGCCTTCGCGCCGGACAACAGGACGCTCGCGACGGCGGGCGCGGACCGCACTGTCCGCGTCTGGGACCTCGACGTCGAGGCCACCGCCACCCACGTGTGCGCCACTACGACGGCGCACCTGTCCAGTCGTCACTGGGAGCACTACTTCCCCGGGGTCGACCCGAGGCCCCTCTGCTGACCAACACCGTTCCCCTTTCCTCTTGACCGCATTTGTAGTGCGAAAACGTTGTGTGGTGTCGATGTCCGGGTGCCTTACAACAACGTTCGCGCAACGTGGGACGGTGACCGGCGAAAGGTGATCCTTCAGTCAACACTGAAGCAATAAAATGCACCGAACTGGTTGTAGATGTGATCAGATTCTGGGTCATGGAGCTCGTGCCGCACGAAGTCGGGGTCGCTCACAGCGCACTGCCGCACGACGAAACGTCCGCCCGTGCCCTGCTCGCGCATGCCGCGGCGCAGGGCCTGCACACCGTGGTCGTCACCGCCGAGGAAGGTGACGAACGCGCCATAGCCGTCCTGCGCGAACTCCGCGCGGAATGGCACACCGAGGACGGCCGGGTCACCGCCCAGCTCGACACGGACGCCGAGGGCCAGCTCGCCCACCTCTGGGGACTCACGGCGGACGAGCGGGCCGCGTGGCTCGCCGCGTTCCCCCGCCACGACGACCCGAACTGGTGGATGCACCGCCTGCTGGTGCTCAACCACCACCCGGAGTGGGCGCCGCTGAAGGACTGGCTGGTCGACGAGCACGTGCGGCTCTTCGGCCGTCCGCCGGGAAGGCGGCGTTCTAGCGCGGCAGGCCGCTGAAGTCGGGCTGGCGGAACCGCTGGATCCAGGGGATCGGGTCCTCCTTCGGGGTGTCCCGATCCGGCTGGACCGCGGCGAACGTCAGCACCGGCACCCTGGGCACGCCCACCGCGATCACGTCGCCGTGCGTCCCGGCGATCCACATGACGCCGGTGTCGGCGATGTTCGCCACCACGTTCAGGTCGGGGATCACGAACTGAACCAGCGCGAGCCCGCCGGGCATCTGCGCGAGCCCGGCGACGTTCTGGTTGGGCTGCCACGGGAACAGCGTGATCGCCACGGGCGTCCACTGCGCCGAGTTCTCGACGGCTCTCACGGCGTCGCGGTACCAGCGGCTGATCTCGATCGCCGTCGGGACGCCCAGCAGACCCAGCGCCGTCATGAGCCCGCCGACGACCAGCCCGGCCGGCGCGAGCGGGAACAGGCTGAGCAGGACCAGCACTCCCCCGAGTCCCGCGGGCACGGCCGACCACAGCCACGACCGCACGCCCCAGCGCATGCCCTTGTAGGCCTTCAGGGTGGCCTCGTCGTCGAGTGGCCTGCCCAGCGGTCGTTCCACGCGCTCCCGTGCGGGGTGGGTCTCGGCGTCGGCCTTCTCGCCCGCCCTGGCGTTCTCCATCTTGGCGAACCCGGCGGCCCTGACGACCGCCTTGCCGGACGCGTCAGGGCCGCAGACGAAGACCTCCTGCCGTTCCAGCACCATGTCCGGCAGGTCCTCGAACCAGCCCTTCAGCACCGTGCCGTCGCCGAGCAGCAGACGGTCGTGCAGGTCGTCGGACTGCTTCTCCGCGACCGTGGCCGGGACCCGCCGCCACGGCTGGTCCAGCAGGCCGCGCCGCACGGCCCTGGTCTCCGACCGGTACATCAGCGGGCCCAGCCCGAACAGGAACGTGACCAGGAACAGCACGACCATCGCGCCGACGTTGCCGGGGGTGGTGGCCAGGAACAGGCACGCCACGCCGAAGGCGCCCGTCACGACGGCGATGCCGCCCAGCGTCGTCGCGCCCCAGCGCAGGTCCTGCAGGATCAGGCCGGTGGACCAGTCGTCCTTCGCCGGCACGTCCGTGCGCGGTTCGAGGTACTGCACGCACCAGCCCCCAGCTATGCCTTCGCGGCCACCTCGCGGATCAGGTTCGCGAGCTCCGCCGGTCGTTCCAGCGGAAGCATATGTCCGGCGTCGGCCAGCACGACCGACGTTCCGCCGAACTTCACGGCGTCCGACTCGGGCACCAGCCGGTCCTCGTCCCCCACGACGGCGACCACGGCCTTCTCCTTGGCCACCGTGAGTCCGGCCTCGCGGTCGTAGCGGTCCACGGCGGGCCGGAACAACGCGACGGTCTCCGGCCAGTGCCCCCACACCATGTCCGCGGTCAGTTCCACGTCCTCGGCCGCCGGCTGGTCGCCGAACAGCCACCACCGCAGCCCGGCGGTCTTGGTCGGCTCGATCCTCTCCCGCACCGCGCGCACGATCGGCCCGAACGCCCGTTCCAGCTCCCGCACGAGCTTGCCCACGGCCTTGGGCCACGCGAGCGCGGTCTCGGACATGCCGCTCGCCGCCGTGGACACGAAGACGTTGCCCAGCACCCGCTGCCGGAACAGCCGCGGCCTGCGTTCGGCCATCGCGAGCGCCGCCATGCCGCCCATCGAGTGCCCGGCGATCACGACCTGGCCCTGCGGCACCGCGCGTTCGATCAGTTCGCCCAGGTCCTCCCCGAGCTGGTCGATCGTGGCGGTCTCCTTGGACGCGCCGCCCGATTTGCCGTGGCCGCGATGGTCGTACGCGATGACCTGGAAGTCCTGGCTCAGCTGCGCCACTACCTTGTGCCAGCTGCGGTGGTCGAGCGCGTAGCCGTGCGCGAGCACGACCGTCACCGGCGCCTCGGGATCCCCCGCTCGCATCACGTTGAGCTCGGTCCCGTCCTCCAGCCGCACCATGCGCAGTCCTTTCGCCGTGTCGTCTGTTCGTCCTAACGAGACAACACGGTTCCAGGACACGCCCTAAATGCGGCCGAGCACCACTTCGGGTGGCATCTTCCCGCCACCGACGCCCGGCACCCCGCGGAAGCCGTAGGCCGTCGCCTTCCCGCCGGGCTGGATGATCCAGGCCTCCCCCGGTTCGCTCTGCGCCAGCACGGTCTGCAGCGCCTCGGCGACGTCGGACGGCGTCAGCAACGGGAACGCGACGGAGTTGAACTCCTCCTTCGCCGCGCCCAGCAGCAACGTGTCGACGAACCCGGGACACAGCGCGGAGACCGTGATGTTGTCGCCGGCCAGCGCCTTGCCCGCCGCCCGCGCGTACCCGACGACCGCGTGCTTGGTCAGCGTGTACAGCGGATCGGCGGGCATCGCCGTCAGCCCGGCCAGCGACGCGGTGATCACGATCTTCCCGCCGCCCTGCCGCCGCAGCGCCGGGACGGCGGCGCAGAGCCCGTAGACGACGTGGTCGACGTTGACCCCGACCAGCTTGCGGTAGCGGGCGACGTCCAGGGCGTCGTCCACTCCCCTCTGCCCGCCACCGATCCCGGCGTTGAGGAGCACGACGTCGAGGCGTCCGAGCTCCTTCTCGACCTGCTCCACGACCGCGGGCATGGTCTCGGGATCGGAGACGTCACCGGCGATGGCGATGCCGCCCACCGCGGACGCGACCCGGTGCGCGCCGGCGGCGTCGAGGTCGAGCACCGCCACCCGCGCGCCGAGCTTCGCGAGCCGGTGCACGGCGGCGGAGCCGATTCCTCGCGCTCCGCCCGTGACCAGCGCGACCTGACCGGTCAAATCCACAGTGGACACGACACCACTCCTCAGCTGTTGCGCAGGAATCGGTCGAGGACCCGGACGCCGAACTTCAGGGCGTCCACGGGCACGCGCTCGTCCACGCCGTGGAAGAGCCCGGAGAAGTCGAGGTCGGCGGGCAGCTTCAGCGGCGAGAAGCCGAAGTTGCGGATCCCGAGCTGCTGGAACGACTTGGCGTCGGTGCCGCCGGAGAGCATGTACGGCAGCACGCGGGCGCCGGGGTCCTCGGCGAGCAGCGACGCCGTCATCGCGTCCACCAGGGCGCCGTCGAACGTCGTCTCGACCGGCGGCAGGCCGACCCATTCGCGTTCCACGTCCGGGCCGAGGAGCTCGGCGAGCTCGCGGTCGAACGCCTCCTCGCGGCCCGGCAGGATCCGGCAGTCCACAGTGGCCTCGGCGGTCGACGGGATGACGTTCGCCTTGTACCCGGCGGAGAGCATGGTCGGGTTCGCGGTGTCGCGCAGCGTCGCGCCGATCATGCGCGACAGGGCGCCGAGCTTGCCGATCGAGCCCTCGATGTCGTCCTCGGGGAAGTCGAGGCCGGTGATCTCGGTGACACCGTCGAGGAACTCGCGCACGGACGGGCGGATGATCAGCGGCCACTGGTGCTGGTCGAGCTTGGTGACGGCGGCGGCGAGCTTCGCGACGGCGTTGTCGCGGTGGATCATGCTGCCGTGGCCCGCGGTGCCCTTGACCCGCAGCTTGAGCCAGCGGATGCCCTTCTCGGCCGTCTCGACGAGATACGCGCGGACGTCGTCCTTGAGCGTGATCGAGAAGCCGCCGACCTCGCTGATCGCCTCGGTGACGCCCTCGAACAGCTCGGGCCGGTTCTCGACCAGCCACTTCGCGCCGAACAGGCCGCCGGCCTCCTCGTCGGCGAGGAACGCGAACACGATGTCGCGCGGCGGCACGATGTCGTTGCGCTTGAAGTGCCGGGCCAGGGCCAGCGTCATGCCGACCATGTCCTTCATGTCGACGGCGCCGCGGCCCCACACGTACCCGTCCTGCACGGCGCCGGAGAACGGGTGCACCGACCACTCGGAGGCGTCGGCGGGCACGACGTCGAGGTGGCCGTGGACCAGAAGCGCGCCACGGCTGGGATCCGCGCCCTGAAGGCGTGCGACCACGTTGCCGCGGCCCTTGGCCCCGGACTCCACATAGGTCGTCTCGTAGCCGACCTCGGACAGCTTCTCCGCCACCCACTCGGCGGCCTTGCGCTCCCCCACCACCGTGGCGGGATCACCCGTGTTCGTGGTATCGATCCTGATCAGCTCACTGACGAGGGTGACGACCTCGTCTTCCGCCAGTGCCAGTGCGTTCCCCGTTGTGCTCACCCCGTCTTCCTACCACCCGTTTCCCCTTGGCCATCAGTCAGAACACCGACCAGCCCGTGGACGTGGTGAATCGGTCCAACGCGTCCACGCCCGCGAGAGAGTTGCCTCGTGCGTCCAATCCTGGGCTCCAGACGCAGATCGCGCACTTCCCGGGAACGACGGCGATGATGCCGCCGCCGACGCCGCTCTTGCCCGGCAGGCCGACGCGGTAGGCGAACTGGCCGGCGGCGTCGTAGGTGCCGCACGTGAGCATCACGGCGTTGACGCGTTTCGCGCCGCTGACGCCGAGCAGCCGCGTGCCGTCGTTGCGGACGCCGTGGCGGGCGAGGAACAGGGTGGCGCGGGCAAGATCAGCGCAGCTCATCGCGATAGAACACTGCCGCACGTACTCGTGCACCACGACGTCGACAGGGTTGCGCATGTTGCCGTAGGAGGCCATGAAGTGCGCGAGCGCGCGGTTGCGGTCGCTGTGGTCCATCTCCGACTTGGCGACCTCGGGGTCGACGCCGATCTGCGCGTTTCCGCTCTCCTGGCGCAGGAACGCGAGCAGCCGGTCGGCGGCGCCGAGGCCGAGGTGGTCGGTGACGACGACGGCGCCCGCGTTGATGAACGGGTTGCGCGGGATGCCCTGCTCGGTCTCCAGCTGGACCAGCGAGTTGAACGGTGACCCGGACGGCTCGCGGCCGACCCGGGTCCACACGTCGTCGTTCTCGGCGAGGGCCAGAGCGAGCATGAACACCTTGGAGATGCTCTGGATCGAGAACGGCCTGTCGTAGTCCCCCGCGCCGAAGACCTCGCCGTCCAGGGTGGCGACGGCGAGGCCGAAGGCGTGCGGGTCGATCCTGGCCAGTGCCGGGATGTAGTCGGCTACGGCGCCACCTGGCGTGACCTCAGAGGTGATCCGGTCCACCAGTTGCTGGAGCTCCATGGCCGTCATCCCATCACGGGACGGGCCTTACGCCACCGGGAACTCGTGGAACTTGGTGGCCTGGCCGGCCTTGACCGTGCAAGGCGAGTTCACGGTACCGATCCACGTCGGGTCGCCGTTGGAGTAGCGCGGCGTCAGCGCGAGGGTCGCGTTGCCCAGCGAGATCGTCGCCGTACCGGCGTTGGCGAGCGTCAGCGCCGGCAGCGTGCCGGTGGCGACGACCTGGAACGTGCCCGAGCTCGGAACCGCGGTGTTCGGGATGGTCGACGTCGCGGTCACGTTCTGGACGCTGCTCCCGTTGGTCACCGTGACACTGGTGCTCAGCGTGCCGTCGACCGAACGGCCACCGATCCACCACAGGGTGTTGCGGATGTCGTCCGACACGGTGGTGGCCACCGTCGTCGAGGCCGGCGCGGTCGGCACACCGACGGTGGCGGAGTCCGGCGCGTCCGGCGAGGTGACGACGGTCGGCATGTCGTGCGTGCCGGTGATCGAGAACTCGCACACGTAGGTGATGTTCAGCGAGGCGGTCGCGGCGGAACTGGTGCCGGCCGTCGTCACGCTCAGCGCTCCGGCAACCAGAACGACGGCGGCGGCGCGCGCGAAAAGTCCGGTCTTCATCTGCAGGGACCTCCTGAGTACGTCATTGAACTGCAAGAAGGCGGTGTTGCTTTACTCGCCAGTAAAGTAGCCAGCTTTGATTCGGCAAGGCAAGCAAAAACTGTCTTTTGTCACCTGCGTACGAAATGGCTTCCGGTTGTTTGTCAGTCCCGCAGCAACAAATAGTGTGCGCGCAGGGCGAGTTCGAGGGTGAACCGTTCCTCGGCGTCGTGCATTCGGTCGCCGAACAGTTCGTCCAATTGGTTCACGCGGTACCGCACGGTCTGCGGATGGACCTTCAGCCGGGCGGCGACCTCGGGCGCCCCGCCCCGTGCCGACAGCCACACCAGCAGCGTCTCGGCGAGCTTGGTCCGTTGCAGGTCGGTGAGCGGGGCCAGCGGCGCCAGCGCCCGTTCCGCGAGCTGGCGGGCCAGGAACTCGTCGGCGAGCACGGTCAGTTCGACGAGGTGGTCGGCGCAGTCCAGGACCGGCTTCTCGGGCAGCACCTTCTCCTGCGAGAGGGCGAGCACCCGGCGGGCGCAGGCCAGCGACCTGCGCGCGTCCTTCGGGGCCACCGGCAGGCCGACCGCGGCCCGCCACCCCGGCAGTGCTCTGCGCAGCCAGCGCGGCACCGCGGCCGGGTTCGGCACCAGCAGGTACGGCGTGGCGTCCTCGAAGTTGACCAGGACGTCGGCCGGCAGGTCGTCCGCGGGCGCGGCGGACGGCTCCAGCGCGACGGCGACGAGACGGTCGGGCATCGGCCAGGACGCTGCCTTCGCGGCGTCGAGCACGGCCTCCCAGCTGGTCGCGGGATCGCCGACGAGCAGCTCCATCAGCTTGCGCCGCTTGCGTTCCAGCGTGCCCGCGGCGCTCGCCTGCGCGGCCGCGTACCCCTCGACCGACAGGCTCACCAGCTCGTCGACGTGGGCGATCATCGCCTCGCCCAGCACCGACATGAGGCGCAGCGACAGCTCCCGCCGTTCGGCGAACCCGCAGACGTGCCGCCACGCCACCCGCGCACCGATCCGGTAGGCGGCCTGGAGGCTGTCGAGGCTCCGGCCGGACTTGAACTCCCACGCGCCGAGCTTGCGGTGGATGTCGTCGTGCGGATCGGGCTCGGAATCCGGCGCGGCGATGCGGTCGACGAACTTCACCAACGCCTGCCGGATTCCGTCGACCACGTTCTCCCGGAACGTGCTGTATTCCGGAATCGATTTCTCGATCGCCTCGAAAATGCTCACCGAAACGGGCGCCACTTCCATTCGGAGCAACGGCGCCAGTTCGCGCGGGACCGATCTTCTCGGATCGTCCAGCCCAGTCATCCTGGCGAGTGTAGGAGGAAAACGAAACCGGGTCGTTCAGCCAACTGGACCAAATGGTTCACGTGAGGAACAGCCGGGCGATGGCATCGCGCGCGACCAGGAACCCGGCGATGCCGAGAATCCAGCCCGTGGCACCCGCCCCTTTCGCCGCGAACCACGCGCTGATCCTCGTCAGAAACGGCTCGATCCTCGCTCGCAGTGCGAGCCTCCCGCCGAGCAGCAGGAGTGCCGGCACGATCATGACCAGGCAGTATCCGGCGAGCAGCAGCCCGATCTGGGCCGGCCGCAGGTCGGCGGCGCTCATCATCCCGATCGCGCCCAGGTAGGGCAGCATCGTCGCGAGCTCCACCATGCCCGCCAGCACCGCGACACCCGCGAGCGCCACCACGGACCCGTTGGCGTTGACGCGGTTCTGCCACTTCCCGGTGTTCGTCTTCTTCTTGCTGTCGAAGCGGAAGCTGATCGCGAACAGGAACACGCCGATCACCAGTTGGGTCCAGAGGGCCACCTGGTTGTCGAGGTGGCCGGCCAGCCGCTGGGCGCCGAGCACGATCACGATGCCGACGGCGAAGTAGAAGACGGTGATCGTGCCGAGGTAGACGCCGAACCTGCTCAGTTTCAGCCGCCCCGGCGTGAGCATCAGCCAGATCGGGATGAACAACGTCCCGATGCTCGTCGAGTCGAGCAGCGCCAGCCCCGCCAGCGCCGCCACCAGTCCCAGTGTCACGTTCTCCCCCACAGTCGTTCGAGGTGCCGCGCGATCACCCGCCCCGCCACCTCTTCCGTCATCACGTCGGGTTCGAGCGCGCGTTGCGCCGTCACCCCGTCGACCAGGGCGGCGAGCCCGACGGCCTCCCCGCCGTCCAGGCCCGCCGCCTCCAGCACGTGCCGGCACAGATCCCTGATCTGCCGCGCGCCCTCCACATGCCGTTGCAGCAACACGGGATTCGCCGCCGCACGAGCCGCGAACGCCAGCCACACCCGCGCACGTGCCGCGTCGTCCACGAGCGCGATGGCGCACAACGCTTCACGCAGCCGGTCCTGAAGGCTCCCCTCCTGACTCAGGACCGCCTGCACGCGTGCGGTGAGCTCCTCCACGAGCTGGTCCTGCGCGAACAGCAGCAGCTCGTCCTTGCTGCGGAAGTACTTCTGCAGCAGGCCCGTGGTGGCGTTCAGCTCCCTCGCGATCCTGGGCAGGCTCGCCGCGTCCAGCCCCTCGGCGTCGACCACCCGGTAGAGGGCGGCGACCACCTGCCGACGCCGTTCGACGGGATCCGCGCGTTTTGGCACGACCGTGAGATTACGACCTTAATCTGATCACCGCAACTCCCTCGCGCAACCCTGGGACGGCTTGAGGCGTCGAACACGTCGTGAAGCGGTGGATCTGGGCGGCGTTGGCCGCGATTCCGGTCGGGGCGGGCGCGATCTGGTGGGCGTTGCCCGACACCACGAACGTCGCGGTGATCACCGCGATCAACCCCGACGGCACGGTGCAGTGGGTCGACGGCGAGTTCCGGCGAGCCGAGGAGAACAACACCATGGTTCACGAACTGCCCGGTGAGCCGCGGGTGTCGCGGCTCGCCGACGACGTGGTCATCCGCACGCCGTTCGGGTGCGGAGAGCCGCAGGGCCTCACGCTGACGTGGAACGGGCTGGGCGCGCTCGAGTGCACGCGCGCGGAGTTCCTGGCGAAGGGCGATACGCCGTACGCGCCCCGGCTGACGTTCAACGGCGACGGGGAGATCACCGAGATTCAGGGGCGATACCACCCGTAGCCCGTATACCTCTGGTTCATGGACCTCACTGCGGTTCCGCTGGTGGCGTTGCGGGTGTTCCAGGAGGTGGCCGAACGGGGCTCGCTGAGCGCCGCGGCCGCCGCGCTGGGGTACACGCAGTCGGCGGTGTCCCGGCAGATCGCCGCTCTCGAACGGGTCGTGCGCGCGCCGTTGCTCGACCGGCAACGCGATGGCGTGCAGCTGACCGACACCGGGCACGTGCTGCTGCGGCACGCGGGGCTGGTTCTCGCGCAGCTCGACGCCGCGAGCCGTGAGCTGTCCGGGCTGCCGGCCACCGCGGGCACCGTGCGACTCGGGTGGTTCACGAGCGCGGGCGGCACGCTGGTCCCGTCTGCGCTGGCGTCGTTGCGGCGCAGTCATCCGGCGTTGACGGTGACCACGCGCGACGGCACCACCGCGTCCCTCGTGCGCGCGCTGCGAGCGCGCACGGTCGACATCGCGGTGCTCGCGTCCGAGCCGCCGTTCCCGCCGCTGGACGACGAGACGCCGGCGTTGCGGACCAAGGTGCTCGACGAACGCGAGTTGCTGCTGGCCGTGCCGTCGACGCATCCGCTGGCGCACAAGGACTTCATCGAGGTGGCCGACCTGCGCGGCTGGGCGTGGATCGCCGGCCCGCCCGGTTTCGGCGTCTGGCCGGGGCTGGACGAACGGGTGACCGTCGCCCATGTCGCGCGGGACTGGCTGGCGAAGCTTCAGCTCGTGGCGTCCGGTGCGGGCATCACGACGTTGCCCGAACCGTTGGCCGCGTTGGTCCCGTCCGGTGTGCAGGTCATACGGGTGCGCTCAAGAGAGCGCCAGCGCATCGTCGTCGCGTGGCTGAATCTGTCCGAACCGGCGTCCGTGGTGCTGGACGCCCTCGTGCTCCGCGCATGACATCTGTCATGGGGAACTGGTGAGGGGCCGCACTGCCGGTCACGGGTGTTTCCCGAGATCGTTGGTCCATGACAGCGATCGAGGTGCGGGGGCTGACTCGCCGGTACAGCGGAGGGTTCGAAGCTGTACGGGGCGTTTCCTTTGATGTGGAGCGGGGCGAGATGTTCGCTCTGCTCGGCACGAACGGTGCGGGAAAGACCTCGACGGTGGAGGTCGTGGAAGGGCTCTCACGTCCGGCGGAGGGGTCCGTACGTGTGCTCGGCCACGACCCGTTCAAGGAACGTTCCCTGGTGCGGCCGCGGATGGGCGTCATGCTCCAGGAAGGCGGTTTCCCGCCGGACCTCACGGTGACCGAGGCCGCGAGGATGTGGGCGGGGACCCTGACGTCGCCCCGGCCGGTGGACGAGGCGTTGTCGCTGGTCGACCTGGCGCATCGGGCGTCGGTGCGGGTGAAGCAGCTGTCCGGGGGTGAACGGCGGCGGCTGGACCTGGCGCTCGCGTTGCTGGGCAAGCCGGAGGTGTTGTTCCTCGACGAGCCGACCACCGGCCTCGACCCGGAAAGCCGGCGCAACACGTGGGAGCTGATTCGTTCCCTGTTGCGCGAGGGCGTGACCGTGCTGCTGACCACGCACTATCTGGAGGAGGCGCAGGCGCTGGCCGACCGGCTGGCGATCATGCACCGCGGCCGGATCGTGGCGCAGGGAACGGTGTCCGAGGTCGTGGACGCGTATCCGTCCCGGATCTCGTTCGTGCCGCCGACCGGTGTCTCGCTGCCCGTCGTGGCCGATGTGGAGTCGTCGGGCCGGGTGACCGTGCGGACGAACGAGCTCCAGTCGACCCTGCACGAGCTTCTCGCGTGGGCCGCCCGCAACAACGTTGAACTGTCCGGTTTGGACGCCCGGTCGGCGTCGCTCGAAGAGGCGTTCCTGGCGATCGCGGAGGAGGCGGCATGAGGGCCGTGGCTGTTGGACAGGCCGAGCTGAAGTTGTTCTGGCGCAACCGGACCGCGCTGTTCAACTCGCTGCTGCTGCCGTTGTTGCTGGTACCGGTGCTGATCTCGGTGGACGCGGACGGCGTGCCCCTGGTCGTCGGGTTGATCGGGTTCGCGCTGCTGATGGCGGTGTACTACAACCTCGTCACCACGTTCGTCGCCCGGCGCGAGGAGCTCGTTCTGAAGCGCCTGCGCGTCGGCGAGCTCACCGATCCGGAGATCCTGCTCGGCGCGTCCCTGCCGTCCGTCGTGGTGGCGTTGGGGCAGATGGTGCTGTACTGCGTGGTCGTCGGGGTGATCACCGGCGTCGAACTGCCGTCGCGGCCGTGGTTCCTGCTGCTCGGCGTGCTCGGCGGCGTCGCGGTCTTCACGCTGCTCGCCGCGGTGTCCTCGGCGTTCA
The DNA here is from genome assembly GCF_900115955.1 of Lentzea waywayandensis. Classification (GTDB taxonomy): domain Bacteria; phylum Actinomycetota; class Actinomycetes; order Mycobacteriales; family Pseudonocardiaceae; genus Lentzea; species Lentzea waywayandensis. The sequence goes on along the minus strand of NZ_FOYL01000011.1, from coordinate 24,813 downwards.
CGCGGACCGTCGAGATGGCGCAGGCGACGTCGCTGCCGATCCTGATGGCGTGCCTGTTCGGCTCCGGCCTGATGTTCCCGCTCTCGGCGTTGCCCGAAGGCCTCGCGGCGGTGCTCGAGTACCTGCCGCTGACGCCGGTGCTCGAACTGCTGCGCGCCGGCTGGGCCGACGGCCCCGTGCTCCAGCCGTTGATCGTCCTGGCGGTGTGGATCGTCCTGGGGACCTACGCTGTGCAGCGGTGGTTCAGGTGGGATCCTCGGAGGTGAACTTGCTCGGCTGGTGGCGCTCCCGTGGCAGCGCGGCGCGGTTCGACCTGTTCGTCCGCTACACGTTCTACTTGAGCTACGTGTTCCTGCCGCCGTTGCTGATCATCAGCCTGACCGCGGAAGTCAGCACCGTGGCCCTCGTCGTGCTCGTGACGGCGGTGCTGGCCCACGTGGCCATGGGCGTCCGGCTCGTCCACTTCGGCATCGAGTACCACCTCGGCAGGGCCGCCTATCCGCGCCGCCTGCTGACGATCTACGTCGTCGCCACCTGCACCGCGCTGGCTGCGGCGGAACTCATCTACCCGGATCCGTTGCCAGACAAGTCCGACAGCCCAGGCGACGGCATCGCGATCATCTTCCTGGTCCTGATGATCACGTCCCTGTCCGCCGTGGCCCGCCCGCGCACCCTCGTGCTGGTAGCCGCCGCGGGCGGCGCCTGGATGTTCCTCGTCGCACCACCGGGCATCGCGTTCTTCATGACCATCATGCTGCAGTTCGTGGTGGCCGCGTTCCGCTCGACGTTGTGGATGCTGCGCATCGTCTGGGAACTGGACCGCTCCCGTGAAGTCCGCGCGAACCTGGCCGTGGCCGAAGAACGCCTCCGCTTCGCCCGCGACCTGCACGACGTAGTGGGCCGCAACCTCTCCGCCGTAGCCCTGAAAGCCGACCTCGCGGCCCAGCTAGCACGCCGCGGCCGCACCGAGCCCGCCATCGACGAGATGCTCGAGGTCCGCCAGATCGCCCAGGACTCCCTGGACGAACTCCGCGCCGTGGTCAGCGGCTACCGCACCGCCGACCTCTCCGTGGAACTGGCAGGAGCCCGCTCACTCCTGGCCTCGGCGGGCATCGACTGCCGCGTGATCGGCGACGTGACGTTCGACGGCGAACCGGCAGGCGCCCTGGGCTGGGCCGTCCGCGAAGGCGTCACCAACGTGCTGCGCCACAGCGAGGCCCACACGTGCACGATCACGTTGCGCGGCAAGGTCCTCACCATGTCGAACGACGGCGTCTCCCTGACCTCGTTCCGCTTCGGCAGCGGCCTGACCGGCCTCCACGAGCGCATAGCGGCCCTAGGCGGCTCCGTGACAGCGGCCCCGGAAGCCCCCAACCGCTTCGTCCTCACCGTGGAGCTCCCGTGATCCGCATCCTCCTGGCCGACGACGAACACCTGATCCGAGGCGCCATGGCCGCCTTGTTGTCCTTGGAAGACGACCTCGAAGTGGTAGCCCAAGCCGCCACCGGCGCCGAAGCCCTGGCCACCGCCCGCGTAGTCCGCCCAGACGTGGCCGTGATCGACCTGCAAATGCCAGACCTGGACGGCGTCTCGGTAGCGCAATCCCTGGCCCTGGAACTCCCGTCGTGCTCCACGATGATCGTCACCAGCCACGGCCGCCCAGGCCACCTGAAACGAGCTCTAGCCGCAGGCGTAAGGGGCTTCCTCCCGAAAACCGTCTCCTCAGACGTCCTGGCCACGGTGGTCAGAACCGTCCACACAGGAGGCCGCTACGTAGACCCAGCCCTGGCCGCAGAAGCAATCAGCGCCGGCGACAGCCCGCTAACCCCACGCGAGGCAGACGTCCTAGAGCTAGCCCTGGAAGGCGCCCCAATCGAGGAAATAGCCCGCCGCGCCTCCCTGTCCCCAGGCACAGTCCGCAACTACCTCTCCTCCGCCGTGGGCAAAACAGCAGCCTCGAACCGCCACGAGGCAGCCCGCTTCGCCAGAGCAAGAGGCTGGATCTAACGATCCCACCACTCCAACACCCTCATCGCGTAGAACGTGAGCCACTTGGACGGCTCCCCTTCAGCGACATCAACCTCAAACCACACCCGCCCAGGATGCCGCCCACCCTGCAGCCACGTCCCATCCGGCTGCCGGGCAAGCCTGATCATCTCGACAGCCTCAGCCATCCGCGGATCCTTCACACCGACCGCCCAGAAGTAGTCCATGGCGTTCAACACGCTGTACCCCCACCGAAACGGCGACCGAAACCGCCCAGCCCACTCCCCCACAAGCTCCTGAGTGGACAACCGCAGACAAAGCCTCCGCGCAAGCAGGTACTCCTCACCCCGAGCCCGAGCCGCCTTGGTCTCCGCAGTGCCCCCAGTAGCCACCTCGTACGCCCACAACCCCTTCAACGAGTTGAGCGTCGAGTGAAACGACGACCGCGTAGACCCCTCAACCCACTCGCAGTTCCACCCACCATCCCCAAGCTGATGCTCCACGAACCACTCGGCAATCCCCCGAACATCGACCCCAAGCCACACCCCGTTGGCCAAGGTCCACGAGTTGATGCAGCAGTCGACCTCCCCACCCCAGTAGGGCAGCCCTTCGTACTCCCACCGACACCCAGCCTCAAGAAGCCCAGCGGTCCCCTCAAGCACCGAGGCGTCAAGCCCCCACTCCCGCAACGAGGTCAACGACCAGGTAGTAGCCGTCCACGGCTGCCCCTCCTCCTTCCCGTCAAACCCAGCGGGAAAGAAGGCCCCACCAGCCCACATGCCATCGGCCCCCTGCACCCCAAGCAGCCGAGCCCCAAACCCCTCAGCCCCCACAAGCGCCCGCGTAGCACGCCAAACGTCCTCAGGCGCCCTCACCAGATCCCGCTGAACCTGCCACCGCAACGCAGGGTCAGAGTCAAGCAACCACCCAGTCAGCTCACGCACCCCCCGACCCTAACCCCGCCCACCGACACCACCACCGATCAAGCCCTACCAGCACAAACAAGCCCACCGCGCCCCGATTTTGGCGTGCACCGACGATCATGTAACCTATGGACACACCACGGCGCGAGCCGAGGCAGAACTAAATACGTCCGGGTGGCGGAATGGCAGACGCGCTAGCTTGAGGTGCTAGTCCCCGAAAGGGGGTGGGGGTTCAAGTCCCCCCTCGGACACCAGCTTTATCCCTACCAACGGGCCGGATGCTCGCATCGAGCATCCGGCCCGTTGCGTTGTACACGATCTCCACGTTCAGCGCTTCGTACAGTCTTTGCAGCTCGGCGGGGTCCGCCTGCCTGATTACCTTCTTCACGTCGCCGAGCGAATCAATCATGGCGTAGACATCGGCGGCGACCCGCGCAGTGCGTTTCGGTGTCCCATTCAGCTCAGCCTGAGCTGCCGCGCGCTTCGCTTGTGCTTCGTTGATCGCATCGACCAGAGCCAGCGGATCGACACCGGCGGCGATCGCGTCCTGGAATCGGCGCAACTTCGCTTCCGCATCGGCGAGCCGCTGTTTGGCACCGACGTGGCTGGTAGTTCCGGCGTCTCCACCATCCTGCGACGCCAGCAGGTCCAAAACAGTCCTGTCGACGTTGACCGGATCGAAGAGTCGATCAATCCACTCGTTAAACCGCTCGATCACCGCAGCTTCCGGCAGGTACACATTGGTCGGATGGCCGTCGAGTGCGGGTGAACCAGGCACCATCGTTCGGAGCGCACAGCGGTAGTAGGTCCGAGGACCGCGCGGCGTTCCCTCCATCCGGCGTTTGCAATATCCGCACTTCACCCGCCCACGGAGCGGGTAGGCCCTCTTCGTTTGCTTCTTAGGACCACGTACCAGCTTCTTCCCGGCGGTAAACCCACCCGCACCCCGGGACTTCCGCAGCAACTGCGCCTGCACGAACTCCTCGACCTCCACGACGTGCGGGTGTGCCTTCTTTCGAGAACGCACCACACGATCAGGCGCGGCCTTCCGGAAGCGCACCACGTGCCCCGCACCGACGTCGTCCGGATCGAGCAGCACCTCCTGTCGAGTCCATCGCCCGAAGAACGCAAAGCCCGTGTAACGGGGGTTCTCCAGAATCGCGCGAACGGTACTGCCCTGCCAGCCGTCTGCGAGCCGATGCCGGTTCTGATCCGGTCGCCGAGCCGACGGGCACGGAATCCCGTCCCTGTTGAGGCCGTTCGCGATCGCCCGGTCTCCCATTTCACCGGTCAGGTACTCGGCGAAGATCCGCTGTACGACCTGCGCGCTCGGCTCGTCGATCGCCAGCACACGCAACCTGTAGCCCTCTGCCGCTTTCCTCGGGTTCGGGTGCGGTCCACCGTCAACGACCGTGTACCCGTACGGCGCTCGACCGCCCTGGTGCCTCCCCTCGTTCAGGACCTGCGCGTCCATGGCGGCTCGGACACGAGCCTGTACGTGCTGACGCTCCGACTCGCTCATGCCGCCGAGCATGCTCATCAGCATCTTGTGGGAGGGGTTCCGCGCGTCGTACTTGCCGCCGAGTTCTGGCACCCACAGATCCACACCGTAGGCGGCAAATTTTGGGGCGACCAAAGAGAACTGGTTCCCGAACCAACACCGCGTCCCCTCACCCACCACGATCGCGCTCCAGCCCCGGTCTGGGTCCTTCAACGCGTCCAACAGACGAGAGGCTTCGGGACGTCGCTCCCAGGGAACCGACCGGGATTGCCCGATATCGAAGAACTCCTCGACGACCACCCCACCGAGCGGTTCAACGAGCTTCTCGGCGTTGCCGTATTGCCAGGCCCGCGACGTCTTCGGGTCCTGGTTGTCCTCGGTCGAGCAACGGCCGCTGAACGCAACCGGCCTGACCCCTTCACCGAGCGGTTCGACGACCTCAATACCCAGCAGCTCGTCGAACGCTGCCCACGGATCTCGACTGATTTCAACAGTCATCCATCCCCCTTTCCCGAGGCCCGTCGAGGGCCTCGACCTCGGTCACTCTGATCAGTATGTCTAGCAGTATGCGACTTACCTCCCTGGTGAGGACAGGTAGTTCGGCAGGTGGGTTGAACTTGAGTTCGCCGCTCGACGGCTCGTCGGCGATCACGATCGGACCCCGTCAACTTCGCCCGAAGTGTCGATTTCATCATCAGCAGCGATACGCTCGACCGCCGCACGCAGGTCGGCTACCAGGTAGCCGCGTACGCGTCGGGTGCCCTCGTCGGTCGGGACGTACTGGCGTGTCGGCCGACAACCCAGCTCGCCCATGTCGACGCCGAGCGCGGTTACCTCGACTTCGAGCGCCTCGGCGAGTTCGGCGGTCGGTACGAAGTCCCGCGTGTTCACGTCGTCGCCGAGGTAGTCGACGACTGACGCCAACGGTTCGGGTAGCTCGACCTCGGCCAGGCTCGCCACGGTGCCGGTTCCGATTGCCTTGGCAGCCGCCGAGCGGTCGAGCATCGGCGGAACGTCGTGTCCTGCCGCGTGTCCGCTCAGCGTCCCTTCTGCCTCCCGCAGGGCACGGCCGCGCTCGCAGATCTCCCGCCAGTCCTCGTTGGGCATGTAGTAGGTCCGCACAGTCAGCGCGAGTACGTCGGCACCGGCTTGGGTCTCGCCGTCCGGCCGCAGGATGCCCACGCCGCGATGGGATGGAAGTAGGCGGCTGCTGTCGTATCCGCGCGTGTTCATCTGCTCGCCGAGGATGATGTTGCTGTCACGGAAGTCCATGACGCGCAGGGCGAAGCGAGAGCCGAGCACAGCACGCAGCTTGGTCGGGATGGTCTTGCTGTCCGGTCGCTGGGTCGCCAGAACGAGGATGATCCCTGCGGCCGGCGCTTTCTTCGCGAGCCAGGTCAGCAACTCACCGATGTACTCCCCCGCCGTGAGCTTCTTCCCTTGCACCTCAACGGGAGTTCGGTCCTCCAGTGCGATGTGGACCTCGTCCACGATCAACGCCGTGATCGGCATTCCGAGCGACTGATCACGGGACATGTCCGGTGTCACCTTCGACTCGGGACAGGTGACGTCGTCGAGATCCTGCATCCGCCGGTAGCGGTTCTGGACGTCGGCGACCAGCTCGACGAGCCAGTCCAGGAACGCGAGCACGTGTTCGGCGTCGTCGCCCGCCATGAATCGATGGGCGACCTTCTCGGCGGCTTTCCAGTCCTTGCCGTTCTTGAAGTCGGCGACGTACAGCCGAACATGCGGGTCCAAGATCAAGCCCGCGGCCGCCAACCGTTCGGCCATTGTCTTGCCCTGCCTGGGAAGCGCGCCGATCAGAAGCGACGTCCACACCAGCGGCAGCGTGATCCGCCTGCCGCGCGCGTCCGTGCCGAACGGCACCGGCCGCCACGCGTCCCACCGCTCGACCGCCAGCAACGGCGTCCGAAACGGCGGCTTGGCGTACGGGTCCTCATCGGCAACCCACATCGCGACGCGTCCGGCGTGCCCACCGTTGCCTCGCACCCGCTCGACACTGAGTTGGATCTCATCAACCGCCAGCGCCGACGCAAGGTCTTCCCGATGCTTCACGACGTCGGCCGCCTTGCGGGTGGCGGGGAGATCGACGGTAACCGCCCATCCCCCGCCCTGGTGCTTCGCCCGCTCGACGAGACGCAGGCTTTCGTCCTTGCCGATCAGCTTCGCGTCGCGGAATGCGTCCACCAGGATCTGTGGGTCCATCGTCCACGCGAGCGAGCGCGGCCCGGCAAGAGCAGCCTTTCGCCCAGGGTTCCCGTCCTTCTGTCTACCGAGGATCGCCAGCGTCGCCGAGCCGACGACGCCGGCAATCCACAACACCCGGTGCCCGTAGACGAGATCGAGGATCGCAAGCGAGACAAGGGAAACGACGGCTACAGCACCGGTCACCTTCCACCGGAACAACGTCAGTCCACGGATCTCGGCGAACTTGTCCGCCAGCTTCTCGGACTGCTCGGCCGCCTCGCGATAGTCGTGCACTCGCACCCATCGCCGCCAACCGCGCACGGCGACCACCAGGCCACGAAAGGTGGCTCGGACGAGGCGGAATGGCGACCGCGCCAGCCACACGAGCCCGTCCTTGGCCGCGTATCCGAGCGCCTGCCGTGACTTCAACGCAGCCGGAACGAACCGCGACCGCTGCCACCAGCCCGCCACCCGGTGAGCGTGCGGCGGCTGAACCTCGGCCGCCTGGTCGTCGACGAGTTCGCCTTCGAACACCGGTCCCGCCGGAACCATCTCGCCGGTCATGACGGCACCTCGGCGTTCAGCGCCGTAGCCAGCCTCGACGACAGGCCACGCGAGCACTCCGTCACCTCACGCACCCACGCGGGAGTGACCGTCACGTCCGGCGTGCGAGCCGCTCTGGCAACCGCGAGGTAGTCGTCAAAGGAAGTCCTTGGATTCGCGCGCTTCTGCGCCTTCCGCCGAGGACTCGGCGAAGCCGCCGGTTCCGCCGGTTCGGCCGTGAACGCGGCGACCGCCGAGCCGAGTTTGTCCCGAAGGTCGGTCACCGCTTCGGCGGCGACGAACACGACGAGCGGAGGAACCGAGTGCAGCACCACCAGCGCAGCTGATCCGGCGGCGTACGCGCTCCAGGTGTTCATGACGTATGTCGCGCCGAGCGTGAACCACTTCGCCGCCCGCACCCAGCCACCCATGCGGATGCCGTGTCTGGCCGTGACTTGCTCGGCTCGAAGGATCGCCAGGAGCACCAGCGACACCATCGGGTCGAGCAGCCACGCAGCGCACCAGGCGAGCGACCACACCGGAGAACCGGCCGCCGCGAACTGCTGAACGTTGGTCATCGTGAACGCCAGCCCGAGCAGAATGCCGGTCCAGCACAATCGATCGACCTGTACCGCTACGCGCTCGATCGGTTCACTCATCGCCGTTCACCGCCTCGGCGACGAGGCTCGTACGTCGTCACGGTCAGGGCCTTGGTCAGGGTGTACGACGCGAACAGCGCTGGCACGGCGAGCACCGCGACGAGCAGCCAACCGCTTCCCTGTTGGGTGATCACGATCCACTGCGCCACGACGATCAGCGCGGCGTTGAACAGCACGCGCCCGGCGAGCGAGGCGAACCGCGCTCCCGTGCGTGCCGCGCTCGCCGCAGCTTTCGCGCGACGGGACGCCGTTCGCCACACGAGCACCAGGACCAGCAGCGCGCCTACAGCGGCCATGATCTGAGTCGGGGTGAGGGTGAGTGCGTTCATGAACGCGGCCCCCTCTCGAAGCGTTCGCCGCGTCGGAGCCAGTGCGGGTACAGCTCGCGCCGGTCGTCGTCGGTGAGCGCACCCCATACACCGGTGGTCTTCTCTCCGGCCGTGCGCAGCTCCAGTTCCAGGCACTCGTCTTGCACGGGGCACCCGGCACAGGTGCGCGCGGCGAGTTCGTGATCGGTCAGTTCTTCGCCAGCGTCGGGTGGCTCGTTCGTGAACGCCCACATGCACAGGCCGTCGCGTTCGACCAGCTCGGCGAGTTGGTCGGTCGGCACCCAGCGCAGGCGGTCCAGCGACCACGCGATGCCGATCAGTCGGTCGTCAGTCACGGAGCACCCCCGGACCGGCGTTGGCGAGCAGCGGCAGGAGTGCGCTCACGGGGATGACGGTCTGGCCGCGCCGACGTTCGGCGTGCAGCTTGCCGAGTCGGATGGCACGGCAGACCTCGGACCGGTCGACGCCGAGGAGCCACGCGGTCTCACGGATGGTGTGAGCGGAGGAAGACAGAGAAGTACGCATGAGGAATAGCCTTTCTGCGAGAAATGATGATTTCAGTTTCATGAGTGCTGATATCAACACTCGTCAAGACATGCAAGGTCGCAAACGGCGCGTGAAACGCCGTGTCACGCCGCAGCGCTCGAAACAGTGACTAATCTCAGCGCCGAGGCGGAGCGCGGAGGAATACGTGTCGGAGGATTGGGCGGCAGTCGCCAAGGCGATCAACCAGCGGGTGGACGAGCTGGGATTGCGACAGAAGGAACTCGCCGAGCGGTCGCACGTATCGCTCGCGATCGTCCGCGAGATTCAGCACAACCTCGTGGAGCGCCGGCGGAGCCCTCGAACCCTGGAATCCCTGTCCACAGCGCTGGGTTGGCACCCGCTGCACCTGGACGCCGTGTTGCGGGGGCGCACGCCTCCCGAGGTCGGCGACCCCGTGGTGGACCTTGCCGACACCCTGTGGACTCGAATGGACCGGGTCGAAGAGCGACTCGAAGACATCACCGATCGGCTTGACGCTCTCAAATCGGATATCGCATCGGTAATGGGTCAGGTCGCGGAAGTGGCGAAGCATGTCCGCGGTCGTCGTTAGCGCGGTGTTCCTGCTGGTGGAGCGGCTGTTTTCCATGGCACTAATTTCACTGCGGAATCGCTCCGAATCCCATGCAAGACCTATGCAACTCCACCACAAAACCGCAGCAAGTTTCCTGCAAATCGCGCTTCGGGGGTAGCGACGAGATGAGCTTGACCAACGGTTGGACCGGTGCGGACGCGCGCATGTTGCAAGACGCTCTGCGGCTCAGCCAGGAGGCGTTCGCCGAGTACCTCGACGTCCACCCGCGAACGGTCGGCTACTGGCACCAAAAGCCCAGCTCACGACCCAAGTCTGAGATCCAGCAGATGTTGGACACCGCGCTCGATCGAGCGCCCGCAGACGTTCAGGCACGCTTCGCCGAGCTACAGGGCACCAGCACGTCCCCCACCGCGACCGAGGCAGCCCCAGTCAAGGCGGCGACCGAGGCCGAACAGCGGCTCGCCTCCGATCCGAACATCGTCGCCGCACTCGACTGGCTCGACGAGCGCGGCACGCGCGAGCCCGGAACCGCTCGCCGCGCGGTCGCATCACGGCTCGCACAGGTCGACGTGAATTCCTTGCAGGACAGGGGAAGTCGTCGCGGACGCGTTGATCAGCGCAAGGTCGCGCAGGCTCTCGCGGACTACTACGGCCGTGGTTCCGATGGCTACGGCCGATATGCCGCCCGGTTCGGCGACGTCGAAGCCGACACGAGCGTCTTCACACGCTCCGACTGGCTCGACCTCAACTGTCCGCTGATCGCGACTCATGACCGTCTCAAGCTGATGCGCGCGGCCGGTGCCGCGCCGGTCTCTCTCGACGAGGAGGCGTTCGACCAGGCCACTCAGCGTCTGGCCGAGTCGCTCGCGCTCGGCATCCGCTTCGTCAACATGCCGCTGTACCGCCTACTTGGCGTCGACATGCACAGGGAGTCGCTCGGCGGCACGGTCGGAGTCTCATCGTTCGTCGAGTACATCGTGACGATGGATCTCCTCGAAGGTGAGCTGGTCGACGCGCTGGCCGGCGGCGTGCGCGCGGGCGAACTTCCACTTCGTGACCGCTACTTGCCGGACCTCGACACCGTGCTGGACGTCGGCGGACGTCTCACCGCAGGCGGCACGCTCGCGCTGTGCGCGTTCGCTCGACCAGCCGACCCGTTCCGAGGCCCGGCAGACTACGTTCTCCTGGTGCAGGAGCGCTCAGGTCACGTCATCAACGCCGCGCGTCGGCTTGCCGTGATCCCGAAGGGCTTTCACCAGCCGCTGGTGGACTTCCGGGCCGACGCTCAAGTGGGCGCGACGCTCCGACGCGAGATGGAAGAGGAGCTGTTCGGCCGCCACGACATCGACAACACGGTGGGCGACCAACGCAGTGCCGATCCGATGCACCCGAGCCGCCTTTCCGAGCCGATGCGCTGGCTCCTCGGCGAACCGGGTCGTCTGCGGATGGAGTGCACCGGCTTCGGGCTGAACCTCGTAAGCGGGAACTTCGAGTTCCCGAGCCTGATCGTCGTTGACGACGAGGAGTTCTGGCAGCGCTACGGCGGGCAGATCGAGGCCAACTGGGAGACGGCGAACCTTCGCCAGTACTCCAGTGCCGATGCCGAGCTCGTCGAGGAGCTCGCGGCCGACACGGCGTGGAGCAACGAGGGCCTGTTCGCGCTCCTGCAAGGGCTTCGCCGACTCAAAGAGATCGGCGGTAGCCGCGTGAACGTGCCAACGATCGAATGGGAGATACGGTGACCGCGAACTGGAGCCAGGGCAACGCTGCGGAGGACGGAAGCGCCACGCGCGGCTGGCTAGTCGGACACTTCATCGACCCATCAGAGGGTGTGCGGTCGTCGAAGGACGTCGAGGTGAAGTGGTTCAATCACCCCGCCGGAGACAAGCGTGTCGAGTGGACTTCAGACGACCAGCGAACGACCCTGGTTTTGTTGGTACAAGGGAACTTCCGCGTTGACCTCACCGAGGGAAGCGCGGCGATGACGCGCCAAGGTGACTACGTGATGTGGGGTCCTGGGATTGACCACTCGTGGGAAGCCGTAGAGGACTCGGTTGTCATGACGGTGCGCTGGCCGTCCCAGACGTGATCAGTCACCGAGCCGCCACTCGACCGGCGGCAGGCTGACGCGGTCGCCGCCGATCTCGCTCAGCCGACGCAGGCCCTGGAGCAACGCGAACAGCCCCTCGTTGCTCCAGGCCTCTTGCGAGATCAACTCGCTCACCAGGCCGCCGTCGAGGCTGGAGTACAGCCGCAGTCCGCTTGCTTCCCAGTTGGCCTCGACCTGTCCGCCGAACCGGTGCCAGAACTCCTCGTCCTCTATCACGACGAGGCTCGCGAACTCGTAGTTCCCGCTGACGAGGTTCAGCCCGAAACCGGTGCACTCCATCCGCAACCGCCCCGGTGCCCCGGTCAGCCACTTCATCGGCTCCGACCGTCGACTCGGATGCATCGGTGCCGCCGAGCGCGCGTCACCCACCGTCGTATCGACGTCGTGACGGCCGAACAACTCCTCTTCAAGCTCTCGCCGGAGCGTCGCGCCCACCGCCGTCTCAGCTCGCACATCGGTCAGCGGCTGGTGGAAGCCCTTCGGGATCACCGCGAGCCGCCCAGCGGCGTTCAGCACCTGGCTGGAACGCTCCTGCACCAGCAGGGCGTAGTCTGCCGAACCGCGGACTTGATCATGCGGCCGAGCGATCGCACACAGAGCCAGAACACCACCGGCACACACGCGACCGGACAGGTCGTGTACCGCGTCGAGGCTCGGCAATCGCCTGTCCCGCAACGGAGTTCGTCGGGCAATACTTCCGACTCCGACGGCATCGATCAGTTCTCGTTCGAGGAGATCGGCCGTCAGCGCGTACTCGACGAACGGCACGATGCCGACGCGCCCCCGCACCCGCCCTGGACCAACGTCAACGCTTCGTAGGCGATACAGCGGTAGGTTGGCGAACCGCACGCCGAGCGCGACAGACTCTGCCAGCCGCGACAGGGCCGCCGATGCCTCGACCTCGTCCAGTGCCCGGTGGTCGCCCGTCTCCTCAGCGAGCGTCAGCTCACCCCGGGCACCGCCGAGCGGACAGGCCAGGTCGAGCCATTCCGCACGGCTTACAACGCTGGTCAAGATCTCGGCGTCCGCACAGATCGCCCGGTAGATGCCCTGGTCGCCGTAGTACTCGACGAGCGCGCGAGCCAACGCCGTTCGCCCAACCCTCGCCCGCCGCGCTCCCCGGTCCAGCAGCGCCCCCAGGTCGAGCGCATCAAGCCTCGCACGCACCTTCAAACGGCTCGTTCCTGACTTCCAGCCTGCACGTTCATCGAGCCAGTCAAGAGCAGCAGCCAACTCGACCGCGTCCCGTTCCGGTCGTTGCCGACCGACGATCTCGGATGGCTTCGGCTGCGACAACAGGTCGTCGATCCCTACCTCAAAGATCCGTTCCAGCAAGCGCGCGGTCGCCGGCTGAACAGTCGGCCCAAGCGGTTCCCCAGAGGCCTTCCGGCCAGCGATGAGCCGCTGAAGATGACGCTTGCCGATCGTCCCCGGCTCGTTGTGCTCACGCGCGAACACCTCGGCGAAGTCGATGAACTCCTGGAGAGTCTCACGCCGTTCCCGAATCTTCTGCTCCAGGACCGTCCGGAACGTCCGCACGCCGTCCCACCTCCCGATTCGCCCATGTCGTCTACATGTCGCCGCCAGGTCGTTCCGCTGACCAAGTGCTGATGAGACGTTGATTTCAGTTTGACATGGGTCGCTCACAAGCGGTCCCCCGAGCCGTCCGGCGGCGTGGACACCTCCTGTCCGCCTCAGCGCCGCCGGACACCTCTCAACGGAGGTCACGTGACTACCCCCGGCGAACGACACCCGGCAACCGAGGGACTTCTCGGCTCGGGATACGTGGTCACCGTGGTCCGGTCAAGCACACCGATCGAGGCGCACCTCGGTGACGATGACCTGATCTACGTCACGCTCCCCGGCAGTCCGTGCCCGGTGCTGATTGGCTTCCTCCCGCGAGGTGCCGAGAACTTCTCCTCAATGCTGTCGGAGCAGCTTCGCGCGCTCGCCGATCGCCAGGAGCAGCACCGATGACGCCCGGAGCACTGTGCATCTGCGGACTCGACACGATCCTGATGGCGGTTCTCGCGGTGGTCATCACCGTCGTGTATGGCGAAGTCATCGCACGCACGGCTGTCCGCAGAGTTTCACCTGATCAAGCACGGCACCGAGCATCTGACACGACACGCCGCCAAGGTGATCTGCGATGAGGATCGAAGGTCGTACACCACAGGCTGACGAGGATCACGAGCGGATCTTTCAGGCACGTGAGCGATGCGTAAGTTGGCTGTGTGGTCACTGCGCTCCAGGTTGCACCAGGTGCGTCGAGTGGCACGCCCCTATGCTCCCTAGGCCAAAAGACCAACTCAAACCTAAATCACGACACCAATAGCCACACGGAATCAAGAATATTTCCGAGATAGTCGCTCGATCCGCCGAAGTAAGTCATCCCAAAAGAGGTCTGCCGGATCTACCTCGACGAGCAGACGCATAGATTCCCTTGGGTCAGCACGACATCTTTCAGCGACCATATGAAGTGCCGCTACGGAAACCTCATCCTTGCCGTCAACCTGCAATTCAGCAAGACTGAGCATCTCAACACCAACAACAGACGCTACTCTTCTCCGCAAAAGCGTACGCCCAAAAAAAGAAAGAAACTGAGCAAGCGCATTGGCCGAACTGGCGAGCCCTAAAGCAGAAGAGAACAGGTCCTCACTTGCGACAGCCTGATTCTCCAAGCGCAGAAGCCGAGCCTTTTTATAGTCATGACGATAAGCCCTGATGGCTTTAACTAGCGCCACCCTTGCTTCTACTCGTCGCTTACCTTTTTCTTCCCGCTCCGCTTTCCTCGCCCCGATCACTATGCTCATTAGCCCGCCAGATACAGCACCCAGCACTGCGCTCACAACAAAACTTGGGATGTTCCATAGCTCATTCACTGCTCTCACCATCAGACGATTCACGCTGATGCCCGGGATACTCACAGCGAATCGCCATCCATGGGGATACAGGCAGGGACCTTGCGAGCCGCTTCTGATTTCGCTTTCGCGCCCGCCTCCCCTCTCTATTCTCCGAGGAAAACAGACACGGACGATTAAGATCGATGGGTATCGGCGCATACGTCGCCAGCTGAGTTTCTAGCTCTATAAGCTCACTCTCTTGCTCTCCGAAGTGCAGCTCATGCCGGGTTATCGGGTACGCCCAGAGGAAATTGACGCACCGTCCACTTGGCAACGCGAGGTGGTCAATTTCGTCCGGCTCATCGATAAGGGAGCGAAAGAACCAGTGAGTGAAGCTTGATCCAGGAAATAGAGCGTCAGCAAGCCCCGTTCTACCGTCGTAGACACACCACGTGTGATGTCTTCCCATTACCTTCTTGAACTCATGCGGAAACCGCGCCACCTCGATAATTCGACGAATAAGCCACTGGGTCTCAGAAGAAGAAAAATCCCAGTCATGAGGGACGTAGGTCACAAGTTCTATTGGATGCCCAACTACGTCACCGTGCTCGCAAGTTACATCAGCGGCCCCCATGCCAACCGTGGCAAGCGTAACGTACGGACGATCGGGTGTTGCTCCGTAAATGTAGATATCTAGATGCACACCCACGGAAACTCTCTCGTGCCACACATGAGAGTAGTGACCTCCAAAAAATCTCCGATAGTGCGCCTCGACTGATTTCTGATCATCCTGAGAGTATCGGATTACCTCGTCACCAGGCTCCGCGCCGTGGAGTTCATCGAGCGGCAAATTCATCGCGTGGCCAGCCCTCCGCCTTCGGACTCGAAGTCGACGTGTGCCTCATCCGTCGCACCTAACCTGAGTTTCGTTACAAACAGGCGACACGTGGCGGTAAGACCTGAGCCGCAGTCAGTACTCCCACGAATGCACTTTGCCGCGACTAGCGGCAACTTGGACGCGGTTCAGCGGATACTTCCCGACACATGAGTAGCTGAAGCTTCTTAAGCGCTGCATCATAAGCAGGTCGTTCAATTCCGATTTCAGCTGGATTCAGTCGCTGCCTCACCGGCGTCAACGCCTTACCGTCACCGAAGAGCGTGCGCAACTCTTCCGCAGTTGCATACCCTTCATCGCTACCATAGACAAAAACCTGGTTCAATTTGCTGATAAAGGCTGCCCGAACACGCGCTTCATCATTGATTTCCACATCATTGGGCACATAGGTTCCCGGCGCTCGCCTGCTGTCCTCTTCCTCGTAACGCCGAGCCGTTGCACGAAGATTATCAATGAAGTCCGCAAATGAATTGGCGGCGTCGATTAGCTCCGCATATACTTCTCCGCGCTTCTTTCGAGCTTCTTCAGCGCGGACCAACTTCAGAGATTGTTCCTGCTGGGCGATTGCGGCAGTTAGTGCGCCGTCAGCTCCGATACGGCTCCCCACGATGGCTGCGGCCGCAGCCAGCAAAGGCACCACGATGGAGGTAGCCAAGAAAACGGCGGTCGGATGCCGGTCCCGCCACGACCTGTCTTCGGTCGCTCTATCCGCAGAATCTGACGACGCACGTTCGGTTGCCATCCTAGGATTATGCGCCCAGGCAACCGTTTGATCACGCCGACTATGCCGCGTACCGCCCCGGATCTAGCTCCCTACCTGCCACCTGTCCCGCACGACGCCGGACTCAGGAAGCCACGTACAAGCTGTATCCAGGACGAACGGGACGGGTTCATGGACCCGTCCCGTTCTAGCGCATCCACCCTGTTCACGCACGTAGAGGACAACTTTGACCCCTGGGGAGCGCTGTCCCGGCCTCGCACCGGCAGGGACAGCTGGGACGGGGTCATCCGCTCGTCGTACTAGATGGGCAGACGTAGGGATAGAGAGCAAGTCGCTCCTCGGACACGAAAAAGTGGCACACGTGCCACATCTACGTGGCAGGTGCTCAAGTACGCTTGAGCACCTGTTTTGCGTTTCAGCGCCACTTCCAGGTGGCGTTCGATGACCATTTCCTTCATCCGCCCCATCGTTCCTGACACCGCACCAGGAAACACAAGGGGCGCATCCGCCCGCATTGCCGGTCAGCCCCTCCCGCTTATCGCCGTCCCGGTATCACCGCCACCGCGGCTGGGCAATGTCCTGTACAGCGTGGCCACGCTCGACGACCGCGGCCGGGTCGCTGACCGCCACATGACCGCCGCACTGAACTGGACCGCCACAACCCGGCTGAACATCCGCGAACACGACGGCCTGTTGGCCGTCACCGCCGACCCGCACGGCGTCTTCAAACTCACCAAACAGGGACACGTCCGGCTACCAGCCGACGCCCGTCGAGCAGCACACCTAAAGTCCGCCGACCGGGTCCTCCTCGTCGCCCACCTCGACCGCCAGACGGTCACGGTGTTCCCACCCATCGCGCTGGACCAGCTGGTGCTGCCCGCCCTGCAAGGCGGTGGGGACCTGTGACCGGTGCACCGACCCAGGCTGAGCTCGACGCCGCGCGCCTGGTGCTCGATCGGATGGGAGTGACCGCCGAGGACCTGCTCAACTCGGTGAAGCCGCTGGCTCCCACCTTCGGCGAGTACATCCCGGTCGTGGCGGCGGCCGTCAGCGACGGCACTCGCCGCGCCTACAGCCCGTATTGGAACCGCGTGCTCGACCAGTGGGCGGACATCTCGCTAAGCGACCGCACGCCCACCGACATCCAGCGGCTGGTCCAGCACGTCAAGGCGAACCTGACCGTGCGCCGTAACACCCGCAACGGCAACTCCGCCGCCGAGCACCTGATCGCCGCGTTGCGCTGCCTCTACCGCCACGCCGTCAACGACGAACTCGTCGACGAACGTTCCAACCCGGCCGCCAAGGTTCCCAAGCCCCGACGCCAGCCCAGCAACCGGCGGGCGCTCTCCGGCAAGCAGATGGACCAACTCAACGACGTCGTCGCGACCGGAGGCAACGACCCACAACTCGACTCGCTGATCATCCGGTTCCACACCGAGACCGCCGCACGCCGCGGCGGCGCCCTCGCACTACGCCCCAAAGACCTAGACGAAGAGAACTGCCTCGTCTATCTCCGCGAAAAGGGCGAGTCGTCGCGCTGGCAACCGGTCTCCCCCACGCTGATGTGGCACCTGCTCCAGCACGTCGAACAGCGCGGTGCACCGATGAACGGACGCCTCTTCCGCTACCTGGACGGCCGCCCGATCACCTACCACCGCTACGACCGGCTCTGGGGCCGCGTCGGCGAAGGCCTGCCCTGGGCCGCGAAGCAGGGGGTCAGCACGCACTGGATCCGATACACCACGCTCACGTGGGTCGAACGCCACTTCGGCTACGCCGTCGCCCGTGCTTTCGCCGGGCACAACGACACCAACAGTGACGCGGGCAGCACCACGACCTACGTCCGGGCGACCCTTGAGGAAGTCGCCACAGCGCTGGCCGCGCTCACCGGTGAGCACCACCCGCTGGCCGCGTAACTGACAGCGGACAGAGACGGGGACTGTCTGTCCATCACGTGATGGACAGACAGTCCCCGTTCTACAACTCGCGCTTTCTAGAGGGACGCGTCGACAAACACGGCCGTCGGCAACCCGTCACGTCCCGTGGAGTCGACGGCGGAGAGGCTCTCCCCAAGGCAGCACAGCATCGCTTTCGACTGTTCCGCGTCCAGGCTGGCTCGGTCGAGTGCACGAACGACTTGTTGGTAGGCCTCAACAGCTCCGCTGTCTTCTTCGATGAGCATCGAATATTCGTGCTCCAGGAAGATCAGCGGCTCGTGCGCTCGGAAGGTCAACCGGGTGAAGGCCTCGTTCATGCCCGCGTGAGCACCGACCGCCGTCGGCACGATCTTGATCGTGATGTTCGTACGAACACCCATCAGCAGCAGGTGGTGCACCTGGCTGACGTGGACGTCATGGCCACCGACTGGCAGATGCAGCGCCTGCTCGTGAACGTAGAAGGTGCACTGCAGGCCGCGGCCGACGAGCAACTCCTGAAGCTCCTGTCCCGCCTTGAGGCGTCGGTCCGCTTCCTCGTCAGGCACGTTCGGAGAAGCAGCGATGGTCGCCCGCATATAGTCCGCCGACTGCAGAAACATCGGGAGCGCGTGTGGGTGCCACGTGGTCAGGTTCTTGGCCGACTTGAGGTTCTGGACGAGCGTGCGATGCCGTTCAGGCGCACTCAAGCTGTGCTTCTGCCACCAACCCTTGACGTGGGTCGCGGGCCGGAGCGCCAACAAGTGGTCACGTTCATCCACGGGCGTGCGACAAACTCCCAGCAGAAGGGCAAGTTCTGTCTCCGTGCACCCGATCTTGCCGTTCAGGAAGTCCGACAGCTTCGCCTCCTGCCAGCCGACGAGTTCAGCGACCCGACGTGCGGGCATCCCGGAGGCCTTGATGGCCGCCCGCACGCCTTCACCGAACTCGCGGCCACGAGCCGTGGAACATCTCTGCGGCATGGGAATTCCTTGCAGTAGCTGGGATCTGTTGCGCCAGGCACAATCAGCCAACTGCTCCACCGCAGGTCAGACCAGCTCACCAATCGCGCAGCGACCCGGCACGAATCCCGCAACTACTAGCTCTCGCCTGCAGAAACACCCCTGGTCGCCCGATCGGGTGTTTACGCCATCGCGAGGCCGCTCACGTCAGCGTTTCGACGTGGGTCGAAAGCACCGCGGCGAGGTCCGGGTGATCACCCTTGTCGATCCGGCGGAAGAGCCGGGATGCGACGTAGAGCTGGGCAATCCGGCCTGACTCGGACTCCAGCACATCACCGAAGACGGAACGAACCCGCTCGACCATCTCCGGGACGAGCAGGCTGTAGCAGAGCAAGGTCGCGGCGTCCGTGCCCGCTGGACCGCGTCCCCACCACTCCCAGTCGAGGAGGCCGAAGGCCGGTCCCATGAGGTTGGCCCAGTGCAGGTCGCCGTGCACCGTTTCCCACTGGGAGACAACAGGAGTCATGGCATCACCGAACCGCTGCCGGATTCGCTTGCTGACCAACTCCTGGTCCGCGTTGACCCGATCCGTCGGCGTACAAGCAACCGCGTCGATCGTGCGGCGAAGTTCAGCCCACCAGGCATCCGGCAGGTCGATCGGCTCGCGAAGCGCGTCGGTGCGGGAGCACGGCGAACCTGGCAACAAGGTCAGCACCTCCGCGCGCTGTTGCCGGTACTCCTCCCACTCGAACACGTCCAGCACGCGCGGTTTGGCCAGCCCGGTCAACATGTTGGCGTCGAGGTTGCCGGTCCAGAAGGCGCCGTCGATCCACTGCTTGTTCTCCGACACCACCCGCAACCAGAACCGCTCCTCACCACGGCCGGCGAGCGCACTGATCGAACGGTCCATCCAGCCGAGCCGCGGCTCGCCAGCGAGATCAAGTCCGAAGTGCTCCGCAGCGCGCTGGAGGTTCTCGCACATCCATTCGCGGAACTGGGCGTCGGCGTCGCTGAGGTCCTCGTGCACCGCTACTCCTCGGTGACGTAACGCAGGTAAGCCTCGGGCGTGGCCATGTACCGGCGCCAGTGGTCGACCAGCGCCAGGTCCTCCCACTTGGAGCGCTGGAAGCCGTGCTCCCCCACCTCGATGATGTCGGCGTCCGGCGTGGACGCCAGGATCGGTGAGTGGGTCGCGCAGATGATCTGTGCCCCCGACTTACCCAGCTCGTGCATGAGGTGCATCAAGCGTAGGCAGGACTGGAACGACAGCGCCGCTTCAGGCTCGTCCATCAAGTAGAAGCCAGGCTCGCGGAACATCGCGGCGAACACGGTGAGGAAGCCCTCGCCGTGGCTCATCTCGCTCGTGTCCTCATCCCAGTACCCGTTCATGCCGCTGACCGCGTTCATGAAGCCGAACGCGGTCTCGGCACGCAGGAAGTAGCCCTTGCGCTTCGTTCGCGGGCCGATGCGGTGCCGGGCGCCGAGGGCGGTGGTGTCGAATCGCACCATCTCACCGAGCTCTGACTTCGGCCTGTCGTTGACGTACTTCCGCCCGGCCCGCCCGCCCTGCGCGTCCAGCCCCCAGGCCTCGGCGAAAGCCTCGACCAGCGTGGATTTGCCAGAGCCGTTCTCGCCGACCAGGAAGGTCACCGGCCGCTCGAACGTCATGCCTTCGTCTGCTAGCTGGGCGACGCACGGCACGTCAAGCGGCCACGGTCTCCGAGAGCCACGAGGCAACGACTCTTCGGGGATGTAGGCGCGGCGGGCGAGCATAGGTGGAAGTTCCTTCGATCAGTCGTAGTCCGGAGCGCAGGCTCCCGTAGGTACGCAGTTGCCGGCCGGTCGACACGCCGGGCTGCAACTCGGCCCGCACTGCGGATCACACATGTTGGGCACACACGGGTTCAGAGGCCGCCGAGCGAACTCCGTCGCGAGCACTGATGCGGTCTCCGTCATCCTCGATCCCGTCAGGATGTCGGCGAGCGACTCCTCCCGCACATTCCCCACCGGCAACCACCGAGAGAACACGCACGGCCACACCGACCCGTCCGGTGCGATCGCGACCCTACCGTCACCACACTGACCGCACAGTTCACCCAGGTCAGGCCCACGATCGCGGACACCACGACCGACCTGGCGCAGACGATCGATCCGCACCTCGCCGCCGACCCCAAGGTCTCTCAGCTGCGCCACCGCCTCGTCGACGCGTTGCTCCTCATCGACGTCGATCACGCCCACCCGCACCGGAATCGATCGCCGAACGGCTTCTACGAGGTTCGACCTCGTCCGCTCATAACTGCGCCCACCTCGTGTGATCTGCTCGTGCTGCTTGGCGTCATCCGAGTAGTAGCTGGTGGCGAGCTGGACGCCGGACCGCGAGAAGACCTCCCACAGCTCCGGACGGACGTGCACCAGGTTCGAGAACACCTCGACCCTCAGCCCCCGATCAAGGGCATGGTGGACCAGCCCAGGCAGCGCACGATGCAGAGTCGGCTCGCCTCCGATGAACTGGACCATCCTCGTTCCGAGATCGGCGAGCTGATCGATCGACCTACCCCAGTCCTCGGTAGTCATGGCGCCGTGCGAACCAGCCGGGCCAGAGTCGGCATAGCAGTGATCGCACTGCAGCTGACACTTCCCAGTCACTTCGAGCCATGCGAACGTCACCCGCGTTTGCAGGTCAGGTTGAGCCCCCACGTGTTTCCCCTCGCTTCTCGCGCTCCGCCGTACTACCTGCGTAGTTGTTGGAGGCACTCCAAGCCAGAGGACATCGCTGAGCCGATCAGGTAGTCACAGACCCGACGCAGGGCGCCGAGCCGCCCGCGCCGCGAGCGCCGGAATGGCGGCGATCTTCCCTGGATCCAGCTCCGACCACAGGATCCCGGCAGGCCGTCGAGGTGGTCCGCACTCGATGACCTGAGTCGGGGTGACGATGAGGTCGACGGAGAAGTCGTGGCTGGTCTCCGGGAGATCGCCATCGACGACCTGGAGGTCGTGGACCGTCGTGACGATCGTCGTCGACTCGCTGATCAGCCCTGCCTCCTGCAACAGGGCGACCTCGATATCGGCGTATCCCGCGCCCTTGCCCAGCCGGACGCCCCTGCGGTTCACCGCCACGGTCCCGCATACGAGCAGGTCGATCTTGGGCATCTCGTCCGTGTCGACGGTCCTCGCGAACAACGCGGCCTTCTTCGGCACCGCCGCTTCCTCAGGCGAAACAGGCAGCTTCACCGGGTCGAGCTCGTAGAACGGTTTCGCCGCTGCGATCTTGGGCACCGCAACGTAAAGCAGCTTGCCCTGCTGAAGACCAAGCACCCTGACCGTAGCCTGCGGCTTGTCGGGTACAGCCTTCACCACGCGCGCCCGCTTCCAGACCGACAGTTCCGAGAGCCTTTGAGCGGCCAGCTCCGCACCTACGAAGTCCGGGATCGAGCCGTGGACGTCAGGTTGAGCGGCGCGGTGTTCGGTGAGCAAGTCCCAGACGCGGTGGCGAACCTCGTTCTTAGCCTCGTCCGGACTCACCACGGGCAACCCTTTCTACGACGCCGCCATCATGGTGAAGAGGCGGTCATACACCTGATCTACCACAGGTTCCTTCCGCCAGGGACGGAGTTCCTGGGCCACGCCGAAGATCACCTTGAGGCCACCGCCGCCCCATGTGGCCTCAACGCAGTCGATCGCGACGTGTAGGGCCGCCGCAGCGTGGTCGAGTTCGCGCTGCTGGATATGCGCCAAGCTCAAGTTCGCGAGCACGATGCTGCGCGACTTGGAGCGGGACGGCGCTTGGGAAGCAACCCGTTCCAGCGTCGACTGGGCTCTCGGCGCGTCGTTCAAGCGCAAGTAGCAGGACCCGGCCAGGCGGTCGTGCTGCGTCTCGGAGAACATCTCCACAACGGGTTCGTCGGCTGAGATTCGTCCAAAGTGGTCTTGCGCTCGTTCCAGCGAACGCTCACACGCGACGCGTTCGCCGAGCATCGCGCGTGCTTCAGCAGCATGTAGTTCTGCCAGCCCCGTCAACACATCGCTGTGCCCTCGAGCCACGTCGGCCGCACGTTCGGTGAGTACCAGGCCCTCGGCTGGATCTTCGGTGCCGTAGAGCTCGACGTATGACGTGCGCAGGAGCGCGATGGCTTCCAACACCGGATCATTGATCTTGCGCGCTGCTTCAGCCGCAGTCGTGAAATGCCCCTTCGCGGCATCGTGATCGCGACGCTGAGATGCGTCCCAGACAAACTGGCCCATCAGGGTGGAGGCTTCCGCTTCGGCCGCGAGCAGGTCCCGCTTCACCCGGTACTCGCGTGCATGTTCGCGCAGCAGACAGGTCTGGCCGAGCGCTTGTCCCGCCTCGGCCAGCAGCCCAGTCGATCGCTCACCGTCGTACCGGACGCTCAGCAAGGCGATGTGCTGGCGCAGTTCCGCCACCGTGACCAGGTCGACCTTCGACGGGTTCGCGAGTGCACGTTCCAGGCGATCCACGTCCGCGGTCTCGCCTGCCGGCGACTCAGCGCGCGGATTCAGGAGTTCGATCAGTTCTTGAACGGACACCTCCAACACCTTCGCGAGGCGCGGCTGGAGCCAGGCCTCCGGAGTGGACTTGCCCTGCTCCCAGCGACCGACGGTTCCGGGAGTGACTCGCAGGAGCTCGGCCAGGCTCTCCTGTGAATACCCCATTGCCTTGCGGCGGGCGGCTAGCCCTTTCCTCGGCTTCGCCATCGGTCTCCTCTGACGCGAATTCGGCGCATTGTGCCTGCACAGGCTAGCTCGGAACACCTGCCGAACAACCGTTCCTCCAAGAGAACTTCATTTTCACCCGGTCGGGTCATCCCGGTGTTTACGCAGGCAGGAGCGCCAGATGCTCGATTCTGGCCGGGTCGCGGCTGGATACCCGCCCTGGTTCTCCACAGTTATGTCGATTTCCGTGGATCACTGCCGACATCAGGTGCGCTGTTAGCGCAGACGTTCACGGGAAGTGATCGGGCATGGTTCGAAGCTACAAATGGCAGCCCCACGACGAGGGTCGCCACGCGATACCGCAGGAACTAGCCGTCAACCACGTTGGCCACACCCTATGCGGCATCGAGGTGACGGCGGGTTCCGATAGGTGGCCCAACGATGCTCGCTACTGGCCGACGTGCAACGAGTGCGACCTGGCTTGGCGAGAATCCGAAGGCATCCTGCCGTGGCCACGAACTGGCCAAGACGGCGGACCGTTGTCTTCACCTCGTCCTGGAGCCTCCACAACTTCCAGTACCGACAGCCCGATCGACGTGCTTGACCTCGTCATCGACACGTTGATCGCCCAGGGCGCCCATCTCCAAACAGCTCGCCGATGAAGATCACCGAATGGGTCTCCAAGGACAAACGCCTCTCCTGGACCCGCAAAGGCGGCATCGTCCTGGTGGCTTTCCTAGAACGTGTGACCGTCGAACACAACGTCGCTCGTCTCGCGGAGTTGGCGTGCCTCGCTCACGTCGACCTGCTCAACCAACTGCGCCGGTTCACGAAGGCACGCGTGCTCGGTCGGCGCACCGATCTGGACGTCGTCCCCGCCGAGGATCACTTCTGGCTGTCCACTGAACGCGTCGACCGAGCACGTGCACTCCTCCAGCAAGCCGACGACGCCGACCTCCGGGAACTGGTGGCGGAGCGCGGACTCGACATCGACCGCGCCTTGGGCGACTTCTCCACCCAGCAGCCGTACGCCGTCGCACTAGGCAAAGCACTGCGAGACGCACGTATCGCGTCAGGATCGAGTCAGGCCGAGATCGCCGAGAAGGCGCCGACTCTCTCGAACACCGAGCTGTCAGCATTCGAGAACGGGCACGCACTGCCCACCCTGATCACGCTCGCCGAGCTGGCTCACATCTACAAGGTCGACGCGGACGAGCTGATCGTCCGGGCCGCCTGTCACTCGAAGCCCGACAAACAGGTGTTGGCGTTGCGAGTCGCCGAACCGACGTTCCGCGCGGTGCTCACTCACCAGTTCGCGGTACGTCGCGTTCGGGAACTCGCACGACAGAAGGCGCAGAGCCCGAAGGCCGCGACGTCTAAGAACTCCTAACTCAATGAGAGGTTGCGGAGGCGGCGCCAGCAGATGATGCCGCAGGCCAGGCTGAGGAAGGCTTCGTGGATGTCGTCGCGG
>NZ_FOYL01000018.1 GCF_900115955.1 Lentzea waywayandensis | reverse complement strand
ACGGCCTTGCGGACCGTGTTGATGTTGATGCTGTGCTCGGCCGCGATCTCTTCCTGCTTGGGCAGCGTGGTGCCTTGCGGGTACGTGCCCTGCTGGATGGCATCACGCAGCACGCCGGCCAGTTCTCTGTACCCGATCGTCACGTCGGCTCCCTCGGTCGCTCGCGATAACCCTATCTCTACAGGCCTCTGACCAGCGATTCTACCCAATAGAACTTTCTCTATTGACACCTGTCGTTGTGCGGTGTCTAATAGATATAGCTCTAATCGACCTGCTGGAGGCAGCCATGAGGAACCAGAAGCTCGACATGTCGGAGACGCGCCTGATGCTCACGGAGTTGCCGGAGTTGAAGACGCGTGAGGTCGATGGTCACACCGAGGTCGTGACGGACCAGGACGGCGCGAACCAGTACGTCGTGTCGCTGTTCAAGAAGCAGCCGGGCGCAAAGGGTGAGGAGATCCGCGTGACGTTGTCGGCGGACCCCGGCGACGGGTTCGAGGACGGCGACTCGATCGAGCTGATCGACCCGCGCGCGTCGTTCTACTCGTTCCGCAACGGTCGCGGCGAGAACGTCGCGGGTATCGCGTACCGCGCCTTGGGGCTGCGCAAGCTCGCCTGACTCAGGCGCTTCGGTGGCGCTGCGGCGTCACGCTCGTCTGGCCCTTGCGGCCACCGGACCACCTGCGCGATGTCGCGTCGGTAGGCGGTGTTGCCAAATGGCAAGGGACTCCTTCTGTTCTTTGAGAATTCCACAGTGGGCCGAACCATGCCTTTTTCCGGTGCCGATCACGTGCACCGGGAGCTTCTTTGGCCTCTGGGTACTGCGGTTGCGGTGCTGCCAGAGGCCTTGGTCTCTCCCGTTTCGACGGAAAGGAAGGTGTTGCCGTGGCGAACGCCGTGGTGAACAACAAGGCGAAGGACAACTACGCCACGTTCCGGGCCGCGATCACCCTGGTTCAGCAAGTGATGGACGACCAGGTACCTGGCGTCATCGACAAGGTCAGCGACGCGGACATGCCGTCTGACGCCTGGAGTGTGCCGACCGCTGACGAGCTGAAGTCGTTGGCGGGCAACGTTGTTCGTGAGATCGAGGTGCTGACCGAGGACGCCAAGAAGTACGAGGTGGAGCTGATCTCACGCGGGTGGAGGGTCTGAGATGGCGGCTGGAGCACGGTTCGCGACGAAGAACGTCGCTGACGACATCGACACGTCCATGAAGCAACTGAACGAAGCCCTCGACCAGATGCCGTTCGCGCGGCTGAGGTTCTTGGGGCAGCACAAGAAGGTCACTCGTGCGATGGCCACGTTGCTGGTCGCGCTGGAGGACGTCAAGCCCTACATCAGCTAGCGAAACAGAAGCTTGCCGAAGGCCCGATCATGCGCGTGCTGGTCGGGCCTTCGGCGTGCCATGAGGAGGTTGGTATGCCGAACACGTCACGAAAGCCCAAGTGGGAGTTCCGTGCGATTCGCTGGAGCGTGCAGCACCCCGGCATGGTGGCGGGTCCTGCATCACTGGCCTCCGCACTCGGTGTCGGAGTCGCTCAACTCGGGGTGCCCACCACGGGCGGGATCACGGCTGGTGCGGCGCTCGGCTTGGCGGGCTGGTACCGAGGGCATCCGGACAGCTTCGACACGACGATGCTCCCGCGGCTTCGGGCCTGGCACCGGCGCTGGCTCACTTATGTGGGCTCGCGCTGGCGAGACATCTTGGACGACTGCGGTCTGACCACGGAGAACCGCCGGACCGGTGAGCTGGTCGTTCCTCGGATCTTGAAGGTGCGGTCGGCATCGCCCTCGATCGACACGATCCACGTGCGGATCAACCGGGGGCAGACGCCGGAGCTGTTCGAGGAGAGGGCCACTGCGCTCGCGAACGCGCTGCTGGCTGAGCGGGTTGCCGTTGTCAAGGTTTGTCCTCAGGTCGTGGCGTTGGTGGTGGAGCGGGAGAATCCGTTCACCGACGAAGCGATTCCGCCGGTCGAGCTGGTACACGACATCGACGGCGTCGACCTGTCCGCGATCGAGCTGGGCGACACCGAGCACGGGCAGCCCTGGACACAGTCGTTCCTCGGACAGCACCTGTTCGTCGCTGGCGCCACCGGGTCGGGCAAGGGGTCGTTGCTGTGGTCGCCGTTGCGGGGGATGGCTCCGTTGTTGCGCGCGGGCGTCGTGAAGCCGGACGTGATCGACCTCAAAGAGGGGATGGAGACCGAGGTCGGTGCTGATCTGTTCCACCGTCGGGCGATCGAGTGGGATGACGCGGTCGAGACGGTCGAGCTGTTCCGCGACGAGATGAAGGTTCGGCAGGCGGAGCTGCGGTCGCAGGGCAAGCGCAAGTTCACCGCGTCCGCGGAGACACCTTTGCGGCTGCTGCAGATCGATGAACTCGGGATGCTCACCGCGTACGGTCCGCCAGCCGAAGTGCGCGGGGTGCTCAAGCTGCTTGCGGAGATCATGACTCAGGGTCGCGCCGCTGGGTTCTCGGTCGCGGGGTACGTGCAGGAACCCACGAAGGACACCGTTCCGGTCCGGGAGCTGTTCACGGCTCGCGTGTGCCTGTCAGTCACTTCGCAAAACCAGGTCGACATGGTGCTCGGTGACGGGATGCGGCTCCGCGGCGCGCTGGCCGATGAGATCCCGCTCGATCCGGCACATGCCGGCATCGGGTTCGTGGTGGAGCAGGGCTCCCGCAACCCGCTTCGTGTCCGCGCTTCCTACCAGTCCGATCAGGACATCCGCGAACTCGTCCAGTTCGTTACGCAGGGCCGTGCCGCGTTGCGCGCCGTCGCCTAGCTCTGCGGCTGAAGTCGTTGTGGCAAAACACGATTCGAGCCCTGGGGAGGGCGTATGTGGAAACTCGGAATCAAGCTGTGGGCAGTGTGGCGGTTCACCCTTTACCTCGCCCTCGCGGGCGGCGTGCTGTGGGTGATCTACCAGTTCGACGGGCCCGGCAAGGTCTTCGGCTGGGCGCTCGTCGTCTCGGTGCTCGGGGCGGCGGCCGTGTACTTCATGCTGCGCGACTTCGTCCGCCGCGAGATCAACCACCGTGTTGCCGGGAGGCTGTGATGAGCACGGTCGTCGAACCCGACCACCTTCACGGCATCCCGAACTACCTCCTGCTCGACCTCGCGGAGGCGGTTCGGGATGAGAGGTTGGCGTGGGTGCCGAGTCAGCGCTGGGTCCTGTTGATCGAGACGGTGGTCAGCAAGGCGCGCACGTTGGACGGGCTTCTCGGTACGGCTGCGGTCACGTTGATGAACAACGACCTCGTGACGGAGTCGGCGCCGGTCGGGTTCACAGTGGGGAATGAGACCTATCAGGCGTACCTGCTGGAGGAGACCGACGCTGGCGCTCGACTCCACCGGTACGTGTACATGAGGGTGCGCAGGCCGGGGCGGCAGACATGAAGCGCGTTGACGCCCCCCATCAGATTGATCTGTTCGGGGACCGGCCCGAAGCGGCGGCCACTTCGACGAACCTCCCGACGGTCGTCACGTGCGGCTTCGGTGGCAAGGCTGATGCGGCTGCTGAGGTTCTCGGAGAAGTGGGGGAGGGGCGTTACGGCCTCATTGAGGGCACACAGCGCATCGTCTGGCTGGACGGCGAAGGACGCTGTCGGCACGCCTTGAACGACGTTGCGGAGATCGTGGAAAGCCTGCTGGCGCAGCGATACGCGAAGTTGACCTACGTCGAGACGATGCGGCACGGCGCGATCGCGAAACCCGTGTGTCTTATCGCGCTGACGCCCGGCGGCGGAGGCCTTCACCGTCGGTGGTCTGCGCTGCACGGTCGGAGGTCTCGATGACCACCGCCTACCAGGACACCGCTTCCACGATCGAGCGCCTCCGCGTCGAGTACGACGACCTGGTGCGCCGTCACGCGGACGACAACGGCGTTCTCCCGCCGAAACAGGCGGTCGAAGCCGCTGAGCTGGCGCACCTGATTCACCTTGAACACGCCGCCGAAGCTGACCACTACCGGCGGCTCTCTCACGAGCATCGAGAAGGAAGGGCGTGCTGATGCCCAATGACAAGTGGCCTCCCTCGTGGTTCCAAGACTTCCCGCCGGTGTGGATGAAGGACGACGTGAAGGAGGTGTTCCGCTACGTCGCCCCCGGCCAGTTGTACGCCCGGGAGAACAACGAGACGTGCCACTTCGTGTGGGTCTACTTCCACGACGGTCAGCCCGCGGAGCCGATCGGTGATGACGTGGATTCCGCCGCATGGATCTTGATCGAGCGCGGCTATCTGACCGAAGCGGAGAAGACCACTTTGGGTCGGGACTGCGGGGAGGACTTCACCGCGGCCCGCCTGGTGTTCACCCCGGCTGGCACACAGCTGCACGAACAGTTGACCAGAGAGGAGTGATCACAGTGCAGGCCAACGACTCTGACGAGATCAACGAGGCGGCCGGGGTCACGAAGCGAGTCGTCGGCCTGCGTCGCAAGAAGGCTGAGTCAGCTCACTTGCGCGGCCTGGTGGACGACCCGGACATGGCGGCCGTGCGCCTGGAGGGGCAGCGACGTGCCATCACACGCGGCATGTGGTTCTTCCTCGCGCTCGGCCTCGCGTTCACCACGACCAGCGTTCAGGCGTTCCTCGCCGGGGACCGCGCCAAGACGGACCCGCTGTGGTGGGGTGCGTGGCTGGCCGAACCGATGCTGGCAGGACTGCTGATCACGCTACTGATGTTCGAGGCGGAGATCCTGTCGCGCGGCATCGAGGTGGACGAGCCCTGGGTGCGACGCCTCAAGCGCATCCTGCTCAGCTCCACGCTGCTCATGAGCGTGTGGCCCACCCTCATGCCGCTGTGGACGGCTGGTGCCCGGTTCGACCTTGGCAACACCGCGATTCACGTGATCGTGCCAGTGGTGGTGTTTGCGGTCGCCGAGGTCATGCCGGTGATCCAGCACAAGTTCAACGAGGCCATCGCACGCGCTTACCGCGAGGCACGAACTCAAGCGGCGACCACCATTGCCAGCGCGCCGCCCACGATGCCGGCCGTTCCTTCGAAACGACTGCGGCTGCCGGAATCGCTTCTCAAGCCGGTGCGCGTCAAGGCTGCCGAGGTTGCTGCCTCCGGGCGTGAACTGACCGCTGACGACGTCCGCGAGGTCATCAAGGTCGCACCCGAGATGGCCGCCCAGATCGCCGCAGAGGTCCAGCAGCGCAACGGGCACGCCTTCACCTGACCCCGGCAGGACAACCCTTCTCCTGCCCACATGAGCGGGGCACGGCCGCTTCCCGAGCCGTGCCCCGCTTTTTGCTGTGCCACAAAGAAAGGAGGACCGCTGTCGTGGTGCTTTCGCTCGCTGACCGCATCGCCGCCCGTCTTCGCGAGACTGACTACCCGGAATGGCGTGAGAAGGTCGTCCGCATCGGCGGCTGTGCCCAGCCGATCACGTTGTTCGGGGCCTGGCAGCTCCACCACGCCCAGACCGGTCGCGTGCTGGCGCACCACGGCGGTCACGTCTTCGTGCCCTGCGGCAACCGGCGTGAGTCCGTGTGTCCCGCGTGCTCGGACCGCTACGCCGCAGACGCGTACCACCTGCTGCATGCCGGGCTCTCCGGAGGCTCGAAAGGCATCCCGACGACGGTGTCGGAGAAGCCTCGTGCGTTCGCCACGCTCACCGCTCCGAGCTTCGGCAAGGTGCACAGCATTCGCCGCAACGCCCGCGGCAAGACCATCCCGTGCGCTTGCGGCGCTTACCACCACCCGGCAGACCCGAACGTCGCCACGCCGATCGACCCGGACACGTACGACTACGCCGGGTCCGTCCTGTGGCAGGCCAACGTCGGTGCCCTGTGGTCGCGTTTCGCTCAAGCCCTGCGCCGCACGCTGGCCCGCTCGGCGGGGTTGACGGTTCGGGAGTTCGCGGACCACGCCCGCGTGTCGTACGCCAAGGTCGCCGAGTACCAACGCCGTGGCCTCGTGCACTTCCACGCGGTTATCCGCATCGACGGGCCGGACGGTACCGCTGACGAGACTCCGGCCTGGGCGACGGCTGAGTTGCTCGAGCACTCGATCAGGCAAGCCGCACGCGCTGTCGCGCTGGAGGTGCCTCGCCCTGATGGTGAGGTGCTGCGGGTGGCCTGGGGAGAACAGGTCGACGTCCGGCAAATCCGGGCCAGCAACGCCCACCAGGTCGAGGAGAACGGCGAGATCAGCGAGTCTCGCCTTGCGGCGTACGTCGCCAAGTACGCCACGAAGGGCACGGGCAAGAGCGAAGCTGCGGACAAGCCCATCCGGTCCGAGCTGGACATCGAGCTGTTGCGGGTGTCCGAACACCACCGCCGGATGATCCAGACCGCCTGGGAACTCGGCGCGAACCCGCTGTACGAAGACCTCAAGCTGCGGCGCTGGGCGCACATGCTCGCGTTCCGCGGCCACTTCCTGAGCAAGTCGCAGCGCTACTCGGTCACGTTCAAGCACCTGCGTGAGGAACGCCGGGAGTTCCGCGCTGCCGAGACGCTCGACCGCCTCGGCTTCGATCCGGAGCTCGTCGTGGTCGTCAACGACTGGCAGTACGCAGCCAGCGGTTACGCCAACCCCGAAGAACGAGAACTCGCCCTGGCCATCGCAGAAGGCCGGAGAGAACAACGCCAACGTACCTACGCGAGGGAGAACGCGTCATGAGCAAGTTGTGGGGAATCAAGGATGTCGCGGACTTCCTCGGCGTGCCCGCGCAGACCCTCTACCAGTGGAGGACGAAGAACTACGGGCCGCCGGGACGCCGTATCGGCAAGTACGTCCGCTACATCCCGGAGGACGTCAAGGCGTGGTTCGAGTCGCAGCCGCAGGGGGCGGGCTGATGTCCAAGCCACCGATGGCGCTCGGGACGTACGGCGAGATCTGGTTTGTACGCACTTCGGCCGGCAAGGTCCGCGCGATCACCAACTACCGCGACTACGACGGCGTGACGCGGCAGGTCGAGCGGACCGCCAAGACCGAGAACGCGGCCAAGAACCGGCTGAAGGAGGCGCTGAGAGACCGTGCTCGTGCGGTGGTGGGGGAGGAGATCACCGATCGAACGAAGGTCTCTGAGGTCGCAGACAAGTACCTCGCGGAGCTGGACGAGTCGAAGAAGGCCGCGCGCACCAAGCGGACCTATCGGGAGTCCTGGGATCGCGACCTCAAGGACGCAGTCGGCTCGCTCACTGGGCGGGAGATCACGACCGGCACGGCCGAACGCGTCCTCCGGACGATCCGCGACACGGCAGGCCTGGGGAGTGCCAAGCACGCGAAGGTCGTGCTCACCGCGATCATGGGCCTCTACGTCCGGTACGACGCGATCGGCACCAACCCGGTCCGGGAGGTCGGGACGCTGGGGGAGAGCAAGAAGGTCAAGCCGGTGCGGAAGAAGCTCACGAAGATCGAGTGGGACGACTACCTCCGGCTGCGGGCCTACCTGCTCGGCAACGAGCGGGCACGGAACCTCGACCTGGTCGACCTCGTGGACATGCACGCGGCGGTCGGTCCGCGGCTCGGTGAGTTCCTGGCGCTCGACTGGACGCGCGTCCGGGAGGACGAGGGCGTGATCCTGCTAGAGGGCACCGTAATTCGGCTGACCGGGATCGGGCTGTTCGTCCAGCCGCATACGAAGTCGGTCGCCGGCATGCGGACGCTGAAGATCCCGGCCTGGGCGATGGACGTTCTTCGCAGACGTCGGGAGACCTCGGAGAGCGAGTGGGTGTTCCCGTCCTCCTCGGGCACGCTGCGGGATCCGGACAACACCCGGAAGGCTCTGCGCAGCGTCCTGGAGGGCTCGGAGTGGGAGGGCCTGCACCCGCACGCCTTCCGGCATCTCGTCGCGACGCAGCTCGATGCGGCCGGGCTGAGCGCGAGGGAGATCGCTGACTACCTCGGTCATGCCCAGGTCAGCATGACCCAGGACGTGTACATGAACCGGAAGTCGGTCGGTCACAGGGCTGCGGACGCCCTGGAAGGTTTGAAGCCCACCGAGTGAAACCACTGGATAAGCACTGGAGCCGACCTCCGAAGAGACCGGCTCCAGTCCATCTACCAGCTATCCAGCGCCCCTGGCAGGATTCGAACCTGCGACCTCGGGATTAGAAGTCCCTCGCTCTCTCCACTGAGCTACAGAGGCTGGAGGGGTGCGAAAGTGACCACGACGCGTGGTCACCGGTGCCCCCACCGGACACATCGTCCGGAGTCGATCGACTGTTTCCGCCCTACGTCCAAACGGGTGATAAAAATTGTCTAAACGTGACGCGGATCACGTCCGTGGGGCCGTTGAGGCTCTCTCCACGAGGGAAACGTCGAGTCTCGTTGGCCTTGGAGGTCTCCCGCCGGCCAGTAATTTCAGTGCCAGTTCGCCGGCGCGGCGGCCCTTGTCGGCCAGGGGTTGACGCACAGTAGTCAGTGGCGGGTCGCTGTAGGCCGCTTCGGGGACGTCGTCGAAGCCGACGACCGAAATGTCTCCCGGGACGGTCAACGTCAGGTCGCGGGCCGCTTGGAGGGCGCCGAACGCCAGTTGGTCCGACGCGCACAGCAAAGCGCTCGGGCGCGGCGTGCGGGTGAGCAACCACCGCGCGCCTAGACGTCCGAGTTCGCGATCACTGCCGCGGGCCTCCCACACCGGAACATTGTCCGGTTCCACCCCGGCTTTTGCCAAAGTGTCGAGGTAGCCGCCCAGGCGGTCGCGGCTCACGCGGAACGGCACGGCCGAACGGCGCTCGTGCGAGACCGGTCCTGATACTCCGTCCGGGCGCAGCGCGAAGGTCAGCACGCCGAACCTGCGGTGTCCCAGGGTCAGGAGGTGTGCCGCGGCCGCCGACGTGCCGGCGTAGTCCTGCACCTCTACTCGCGCCGAGCCCGGCAGCACCGGCTGGTCGATCACCACGAGCGGCAGTCCGCGGGCGGCGACGGCGTCCAGGGCCGGCGCCGAGTCCGGCAGTGAGTAGGCGACCATCACGTCCGCCTGTGCGCGCGACACGATCGACGGGCGCGGGCCGCCGGTGGAGTCGCCGGGCATCAGCACGAGGCTGTGGTCGTGGCCGTCGACCGTCTGGGCCAGGCCGTCGAGCACGATCGACAGCGCCGGATCCGAGAACGCGCCGGACAGGCCCTGGGGCAGCATGAAACCGACGGCCGCGGACGAACGGGTCGCGAGTGAGCGGGCGACCGGGTCGGGTCCCGAGTAGCCGAGAGACCGCGCCGTTTCGAGGATGCGTTCGCGCAACGACGACGACAGCTGGTCTGGCCGGTTGTACGCGTTCGACACCGTTGCCCTGGAGACCCCTACGGCCGCGGCGACGGTGTCCAGCGTCGGCCTGCGTCGGCGGTCGGAGTCCACGGACGCATCGTATGCGAGAGATCGCACCCTATTCGCTGGCGCTGCTGAAGCGCTTCAGTCATGCTGGATCGCATGTCTCCGCGCCTGGCCACGTTCCTCGTCTTCCTGTTGAACGGCGCTGTCTTCGGCACCTGGGCGTCCCGTGTGCCCGCGCTCGCCGGGCAGATCGGCGCGGAGGTGGGCAGCCTCGGCCTGGCGCTGCTCGGGGCGAGTGCCGGCCTGGCGTTCACGGCTCCGTTGGCGGCACGGATCTGCGCGGTCCACGGGTCGCGTGGAGTCCTGATAGCGAGCAGTCTCCTCAGTCCACTGCTTCTGCCCGTGCTTGCTTTGGCGGAGTCACCGCTGCAGTTCGGACTGACGCTAGTCGCTCTGGGCGCAAGCATCGCCATGATGGACGTGTCGATGAACATCGCCGCGGTCGTCGTCGTTCGCGCGTTGCGGCGGCCGTTGATGCCGCAGTTCCACGCGGGCTTCAGCGTCGGTGGTCTCATCGGGTCGTTGGGCAGCGCCGCCGCCGCTCAGGCTCAGTGGACGCCCATGAGGCACTTCCTCGTAGCCGCGTTCGTGGGTCTCATCGTGACGGCAGTCATCGCGAAGAGCATCCCCGGAGGAGTAGGGGAGCGTCATAGGGAAGAAGTCGCCGAACGCGCCAACGTGCTCAAGAGCCCGGTCCTCTGGCTGTTGGCGAGCGTCGCGCTGTGCAGTGCCATCGCGGAAGGGGCGGCGGCGGACTGGTCTGCGTTGTTCATGGTGCGTGAGCGAGGAATGGGCGACGCGGCAGGTGCATACGCCTATGCGGTCTTCTCCGTCACGATGGCGCTCGCACGGTGGTTCGGCGAACCGATCCAACGCCGCCTTGGCCCGCATCGCCTGCTCGCCGCGGGCGGTGGCCTTGCCGCAACGGGTCTGGCGCTCGCGGTCGTGGTCCCGTTCCCGGCGGCCGGCTACCTCGGGTTCGGCCTGGCCGGGTTGGGGCTCGCGTTCTCGTTCCCGGTGGTCATGGACCTCGCGAGCGAGACCGGAAAACGCGCGGACGGCAGCGGCGGTGAACGTCAGCTCGGCCTCGTGACAACGATCGCCTACACGGGCTTCCTAGCAGGGCCACCGATCGTGGGCGGGCTCGCGCACGTCAGTTCTCTCGTGCTGTCGCTCGGGTTCGTGGCTCTCGTCACGGCGCTGATCATCCCGGCGACCTGGCTGGCCAGGAGGGCCGCTAGGCAGGCGGCATCCGTTTGAGCGCTTCCAGCCTGATCGGCTCCAGCGCTTTGCTCGCCGTGCTCTCGGTGGCGTCACCGCTCATGCCGATGGCGACCATCAACGACTCGTCGCGCGTCACCGCGATGGTGGCCGTGCACACCATGTCCTTGTCCGCGGACGGCCGGGTGCAGCTGAGCCACGTGGCGTGCTTGGCGGTCTCGATCTCACGGCCTGCCGTCTGCGACTTCTTCGACTCGTCGAACGACCGGTAGGGGACCGCCACCAGCACGTACGAGCCCTCGTTGAGCGTGTAGAGGCACGAGTTCGCCAGTTCCGTGCGAGGCACCGGCCTGAACTTGAGGGTGCCGAGCGGCTTGAGGTCCTTCTCCGTCACCAGGGCGCACGGGTCCACGCCCGCGGTCTTGCGCGGCGTCGCGATGGCGAGCGGCGGCAGCGGTGCCGCGACGGGTTCGCCCTGGACGGAGTACGCGCAGCCGGTCAGCGAGAACAGCACGAGCAGGAGGGGGAGAGAACGTCTCACACGGCGCAACACTAGAGGGTCGTAGGCTCCGGGTCGTGCCAATCGAACGCTCCACCAGAACGGGTTTGGTGCCCCTCGTCGTCATCGGCTTCGCGGTGGCGTCCCTCGCCGCCGTCGCGCTCAGCTCGATCGAGAGCAACCCTCCAGTAGGGGTGCAGATCGTGCGCGTGCTGACTGAGACGGGTGCGGTGGTGACCATCGGCTCGTTGTTGTTGGCGGCGTTCCTCGTGCCACCGCAGAAGTCCGGCACTCTCGCAGCGGACGGTTACGCCGCGATGCGCACCGCCGGCTGGTTCGCGCTGGTGTGGCTCGTTGGTGCCGTGCTGTCGGTGCCGTTCACCACAGCGGCCGCGATCGACCGGCCGGTGAGCTCGTTCACCTTCAGCCAGATGATCGCGACGGCGATGCTGCTGGAGCAGTCGAAGGCGTGGCTCCTGACGGCGATCATCGTGGCGTTGCTCGCACTCGGCTGCCGTCTGGTGCTGTCGTGGGGATGGACGACGGTCCTGCTGTTCGGGGCGATCTTCGCGTTGGTACCGGTCGCCGTCACCGGACACTCGTCGTCGGGTGGCTCGCACGACATGGCGACGAACAGCCTGTTGTTCCACCTCGTCGCCGCGGTGTTGTGGGTGGGCGGTTTGATCGCGTTGCTCGCGCACGGCAGGCGTGGCGGCGCGCACCTTCCCCTCGCCGCGACGAGGTTCTCGAAGATCGCGCTGGTCTGCTGGATCGTCATGGCCGTCTCGGGAGTGGTGAACGCGCTCGTGCGCATCACGCCGGTCGACCTCGTGACGTCCACCTACGGCTGGCTGACGCTCGGCAAGCTGGCGTGCCTGCTGCTGCTCGGCGTGTTCGGCTACTTCCAGCGCGAACGCGGCGTGAAGGGCGTGGTCGACGGCAAGCCGCACGCGCTGCTCAAGCTCGCCGGCCTCGAAGTCCTGCTGATGATGTTCACGATCGGCCTGGCCGTGGCGCTGGCCCGCACGCCTCCGCCCGGCGGCAGCACCGAACTGCCCAGCCGCACGGAGATCGCGATCGGCTACGACCTCGACGGACCGCCGACGCTCGCGGCCATCCTGTTCGACTGGCGCTTCGACCTGATCTACGGAACCGCGGCACTGGCCCTTGCTGTGCTCTACGTGCTGGGCGTGCGCAGGCTGACCAAGCGCGGCGACAAGTGGCCGGTGGGTCGCACGGTCGCGTGGCTGTGCGGGTGTTTCTCGCTGCTGTTCGCGACGTCGTCGGGCATGGGCCGGTACTCGCCGGCGATGTTCAGCGTGCACATGGAAGCGCACATGGTGCTGTCCATGCTGACGCCGATCCTGTTCGTCCTCGGTGGACCGGTCACGCTGGCGTTGCGCGCGTTGCCGGTCAACAAGGACGTACCGGGTCCGCGAGAGTGGGTGCTGGCCTTCGTGCACTCACCGCTCGCGCGTCTGTTGACGAACCCCTTCGTGGCACTGGGTTTGTTCGTCGGGTCCTTCTACGCGCTGTACTTCTCGGGGCTCTTCGAGGCCGCGCTGCCGTTCCACTGGGCGCACCTCGCGATGAACGCGCACTTCATCCTCGCCGGCTACGTCTTCTACTGGCCCGTGATCGGCGTGGACCCGTCCCCGAACAAGCTGCCGCCGCTCGGACGGCTGGGGCTGCTGTTCGCGTCGATCCCGTTCCACGCGTTCTTCGGCGTCGTGCTGATGAGCTCCGCGACCGTCATCGGCGAGCAGTTCTACCGCGGACTGGCGCTGCCGTGGGTGCAGAACCTGCTGGAGGACCAGCGGCTCGGCGGCGGCATCGCGTGGGCAGCGGGGGAGATCCCGTTGCTGGTGGTCATGGTCGCCCTGCTCACGCAGTGGGCGCGGCAGGACGGCCGGGACGCGAAGAGGTACGACCGCAAGGCCGACGCCGATGGTGACGCCGACCTCGAGGCTTACAACGCGATGCTGCGCAAGATGGCGGGTAAGGACTAGACGGACAGCGGGCGGCGGAATCCGCGGACCGCGAAGAACGCGCCGATCGCCGCGATCGTGCCGCTCGTGACCAGTGCGCCGAGCACGCCCGTGACGGGGTGGGCCAGCGCCAGGCTGCGGGCGGCGTCGACCGCATAGGTCAGCGGGTTGACCTTCGCGATCGCCTGGAGCCAGCCCGGCAGGCCGTTGACCGGCACGAACGCGCTGGACGCGAACATCAGCGGGAACATCGCCAGGAAGCCCACGGTCTGCATGAGCTCTGCCTTGCGGACCCACGCGGCGATCGCGATGAACACCCAGCTCAGGGCCCACCCGACGACCAGCGCGAGACCCAGCGCGGCGAGGGGGCCGAGCATGCCGCCGTCCGGGCGGAAGCCGAACACCAGCACGCCGAACAGGATCATCAGGACGAGCTGGAACGCGGTCCTCACCGCGTCGGACAGGTTCCGTGCCAACAGAACCGTGCTCGGACGGATCGGCAGTGAACGGAACCGTGCGAGCACACCGTTCGACATGTCCTGCACGAGCCCGATGCCGGACGCGAGAGAGGACTGCATCGCGGTGTTCACGAGGATCGCGGGCAGCAGGAAGTTGATGTAACTCATGCCCGGCGGGAAGTTCGCCGTGGACGTGATGCTGCCGAAGATCTGGCTGAACAGCGTCAGCATGATCAACGGCTGCAGGATGCTGAAGAAGACGAGTGCGGGCGTGCGCAGCAACGCGCGCAGTGAACGGCCAGTCAGCACGAGGACTTGTGTCGGGTAGCTGCTGCCGTGCCAGGTCAAGGTCGCCATGATGTCCCCCTAGTTCGCGGCGAGAGTGAGGTAGACGTCGTCCAACGTGGGCTCCTTGAGGCCGATTTCGTGCGCCTCCAAGCCGTTGTCGTCCAACGCGCGCACGACCGTCGCAAGGTCGCGTGACGCGCTGACGGGGGTCGTGAGCGTGAGGCCTTCGGCGACGGGGTGGAGCCCCACGGAGTTGATGGCCGTCAGCGCGATGTCCACTTCGGACACCGAGTCGAGCGTGACGGTCACCGTGCGCTGGCCGACCTGGGCCTTGAGCTCGGAGCTCGTACCGGACGCGACGACCTTGCCGTGGGACAGCACGGTGATCGAGTCCGCGAGCCGGTCGGCCTCGTCGAGGTACTGGGTCGTGAGCAGCACCGTTGTGCCGTCCGCGACGAGCTTCTCGACGATCTCCCACATCGCGAGGCGGCTGGCGGGGTCGAGGCCGGTGGTCGGCTCGTCCAGGAACAGCACCTCGGGGTTGCCCACCAGCGACGCGGCCAGGTCGAGACGGCGCCGCATGCCGCCGGAGTAGGTCTTGGCGTTGCGCTTGGCGGCGTCGGTGAGGTCGAACTGCTCCAGCAGGTCGTCGGCGCGCTGGTGGGCCTGACCCCGGCCGGCGCCGAGCAGGCGGGCGATCAGCACGAGGTTGTCGTGGCCGCTGAGCTGCTCGTCGACGGCGGCGAACTGACCGGTCAGGCCGATGCGGCTGCGGACCTCGTGGCTCTGCCTGACGACGTCGAACCCCGCGACCTTCGCGCTGCCGCTGGACGGCGGCAGCATCGTGGTGAGGAGGTTGACCAGCGTGGTCTTGCCGGCGCCGTTGTGGCCGAGCAGGCCGAGCACGGAGCCCTTCTTCGCGGTGACGCTCACGCCGTCGAGGGCGGTCACGTCACCGAACTTCTTGCTCACCTCGTGGGCTTCGATCATGAGCTCAGTCATTTGCTCCCCCTGGTTCGAGTGCTCCGTGCAGGAACAGCTCCACGATGGCGGCGGGTTCGGCCTCGGTCTGACCGAAGCCCGAGCCCATGCGGTTCGTGAAGACGGCGCCGAGCAGCATTCGCGCGGCGAGATCGGGTCCGACGCGCAGTTTCGCGTCGCCGAACAGCCCGGCGACGGCGTCGGACAGCTGCTGCATGCCGATCGGTGGTCCCTTGTGCTTCTTGTGGTCCTCATCGCGCGGTTGGTAACCGGACTCGCGCAGGGCGCCGATGACGCCCCACATGCGGTCGAGGTAGCCGCTGAACGTGGCGACCCCCGCGGTCAGCCGCTGCTCCAGAGGGACGTCCGCCGGGATCGCTTCGAGGCGGGCGACCTCGTCGTCGGAGTGCAGCGCGCGCTGGATGACCGCGTCGAGCAACTCCGCCTTGTCCTTGAAGACGCGGAACACCGTGCCCTCGGCGATGCCGGCCGCGGCGGCGATCTGGCTGGTGGTGACGTTCGCGCCGGCCTTCACGACGAGCGGCAGCGTGGCCTGGACGATCGCTTCGCGGCGATCTTCCGGGCTCATCGCGGGGGCGCGGCGGCGGCGTGGTTCCTCTGACACGTCCGCAACTGTATGAGTGAGTCCTCACTCATGTCAATGAGTGGGCGCTCACTCACTCGCCTCGCTCCAGCGCCGCACTAGCACGGACCCCCGACAATTCCGCGGTTCGAGGCCGTTCAAGATCTCGACCTGTCCACAGTCCGCGAGTTGTCCACAGATCCGCCGCCACCCCGCCCGCACCGCCTGCCTCCGGAGCAACCTGGACCAGAACCCCGCGACCTGGAGGCAAGCCCGATGTCCTGGAATTCCACCGTGATCACCGTTGTTGGCACCGTCGTCAGCGAGATCACGTACAAGCACGGCGAAGACGGCAAGACGAACGCGTTCTTCCGCATCAACTCGACCGAGCGCCGGTACAACACGGCACTCGGCGACTGGGAGGACGGCGAGACGTTGTGGCTGGGTGTCTCGTGCTGGCGCAAGCTCGCCGACAGCGTGAAGACGACGCTGTCCAAGGGTGACCCCGTGATCGTCCAGGGCAAGCTGCGCATTCGTCATTACGAGAAGGACGACGTGAAGCGGCAGGCGTTCAGCCTCGACGCGTTGCACGTCGGGCTGGACTTGGGCCGGGTGCAGTCACTGGGCTCCGCCCCGCTCGTTGAACCGCGGGCCGCCGAAGATCTCGCCGAGGAACCCGTTCCGTTCTGAGCCGTTCGGGGCAACCCGGTGCCGGACTTCGGGAACCCGCCCGATCCGGCGGCACTGCCGGAGAAGATGTACGTACTGCGATCCACGAAGAAGGAGGGAAGCTCGTAGATCGGGGCCGCTGAGGACCGATCGCCGAGAGTCGTTCACGTTCGAATGGAACGGGCTGGTCACCGAGTCGCGTGACGCTCGATCCGGGGGTGAGCGGCCGCTTGTCGGCGACCGAGGTCAGGAGCCTCTGAGCACCGCTCTACGATCGCCGCCATGGCCGAGTTCATCTACACCATGAAAAAGGTGCGCAAGGCGCACGGTGACAAGGTCATCCTCGATGACGTCACGATCATGTTCTACCCCGGCGCGAAGATCGGTGTGGTCGGTCCCAACGGCGCCGGCAAGTCGAGCGTGCTCAAGATCATGGCGGGGTTGGACACGCCCGGCAACGGCGAGGCCTACCTCGCCCCCGGCTACACGGTGGGCATCCTGCAGCAGGAGCCGCCGCTCAACGAGGAGAAGACCGTCCTCGGCAACGTCCAGGAGGGCCTGGGCGAGATCAAGGTGAAGCTGGACCGCTTCAACGAGATCGCCGAGTTGATGGCGACCGACTACTCCGACGAGCTGATGGAGGAGATGGGCAAGCTCCAGGAGGAGCTCGACCACGCGAACGCGTGGGACATCGACTCGCAGCTCGACCAGGCGATGGACGCGCTGCGCTGTCCGCCGCCGGACGCCGACGTCACCAAGCTCTCCGGTGGTGAGCGCCGCCGTGTCGCGCTGTGCAAGCTGCTGCTGAGCAAGCCCGACCTGCTGCTGCTCGACGAGCCCACCAACCACCTGGACGCGGAGAGCGTCCTGTGGCTGGAGCAGCACCTCGCGCAGTACACCGGCGCCGTGCTCGCCGTGACCCACGACAGGTACTTCCTGGACAACCTGGCCGAGTGGATCCTGGAGATCGACCGGGGCAAGACCCACCCCTACGAGGGCAACTACTCCACGTACCTGGAGAAGAAGGCCGAGCGTCTCGCGATCTCGGGCAAGAAGGACCAGAAGCTGCAGAAGCGCCTCAAGGACGAGCTGGAGTGGGTGCGCTCCGGCGCCAAGGCCCGCCAGGCCAAGTCGAAGGCGCGTCTCGACCGCTACGAGGAGATGGCGGCCGAGGCGGAGAAGACCCGCAAGCTCGACTTCGAGGAGATCCAGATCCCGCCGGGCCCGCGTCTGGGCAACGTCGTGGTCGAGGTCGACAAGCTGAAGAAGGGCTTCGGCGACCGGGTCCTGATCGACGGTCTCTCGTTCACGTTGCCGCGCAACGGCATCGTCGGCGTCATCGGCCCGAACGGCGTCGGCAAGACGACGCTGTTCAAGACCATCGTCGGTCTCGAGAAGCCGGACGACGGTGGCGTGAAGGTCGGCGAGACGGTGCTGCTGTCCTACGTCGACCAGAACCGCGGCGGCATCGACCCGAAGAAGAACGTGTGGGAGGTCGTGTCCGGCGGACTCGACTACATCCACGTCGGCAACGTCGAGATGCCGTCGCGCGCGTACGTCAGCGCGTTCGGCTTCAAGGGCCCGGACCAGCAGAAGCCCGCGGGCGTGCTGTCCGGTGGTGAGCGCAACCGCCTCAACCTCGCGCTCACGCTCAAGCTCGGCGGCAACCTGATCCTGCTGGACGAGCCGACCAACGACCTGGACGTCGAGACCCTCGGCTCGCTGGAGAACGCTCTCGAGCAGTTCCCTGGCTGCGCCGTGGTCATCTCCCACGACCGGTGGTTCCTCGACCGCGTCGCCACGCACATCCTCGCGTGGGAGGGCACGGACGAGGACCCGTCGAAGTGGTACTGGTTCGAGGGCAACTTCGAGGGCTACGAGAAGAACAAGCTCGAGCGCCTGGGTGCGGACGCCGCGAGGCCGCACCGTGTCACGTACCGCAAGCTGACACGGGACTGAGAGGGCAACGGCGACGTCGTGGCGGCGAGGGGCGAGGCGCAGGCGAACGTCGAGGTGAGCACGCTGGTCGTGCCCGCCTGGATGCTGCGTTGGCGGGCACCGGAGCTCGCTCTGGTGCTCGGCGAGCGCGCACTCGCGCTCGCCACCACCCGCCGCGACGAAGCCGACCGCCTGCGGGCGGAGTCGCTGGTGGTCTTCGCGAGCAATCGCGTGGGCCGCGGCGTCCGCATCGCCGATCGGGCGATCGACGCACTGAAGGCGGCCGAGGCCGCCGGTGAACACGAGACCGCGTGGCTGCTGCGAGTCGAGCTCGCGGCGTGCGCGCGGTCCGTGGGAGCACCCCTGACGGGGTTCGCCGCGGTCACGCCGGTGCTCGAGGCACCGGACGTGCCTGCGGAACTGCGGGCCTCAGCGCTGGTGCAGGCCAGCGAATGCCTGGTCACGGTCGGCCGCGGTGACGAGCCCACGCGGGCTCTCGCCGAGGCGGACCAGCTCTACGTCGCCGACACGACGCTCGACGACGACACGCGTCTGCTGCTGCGCGGCCTGATCCGCGCGGTGCAGGCCGCGCAGCACCGGCGGTGGGGCGACCTCGCCGCCGCCATCGGTGCCGCACGCGAAGGCCTCGATCTGCTGAGCAGGTTCTCCGATCCGTCCGCGGACAGCGGT
The DNA here is from genome assembly GCF_900115955.1 of Lentzea waywayandensis. Lineage (GTDB taxonomy): Bacteria > Actinomycetota > Actinomycetes > Mycobacteriales > Pseudonocardiaceae > Lentzea > Lentzea waywayandensis. Next base: position 148,906 of record NZ_FOYL01000018.1, on the reverse strand, counting down.
CAGGGCGTCGGCCGGCTCACGCTGGAACTGGCTCTCTCGCTGATGGACGCGAACCGCCTGCTCGACGCCAGCGAGGTCGGTAACCCGATGCTCGACCTCCCGGTGCGCGCGCCGTCGGCGTCCACGACGGGGTGGTTGCGCCTGGCCCTGGCCACACGCGTGCACCTGCCCGCCGGCCGGGTCGCGCTGGCCCGCGAGATGCTGCGCGAAGCCGCGGCGAGCGCCGAACGCCACCAGCTCGACACGTTGCTCGCCGAAAGCCTGCTCGCGCTGGCCCACGTGCACGAGGTGTCCGGTGAACTGGCCGACGCGCTGACGAACCTGCGCTCAGCCCACGCCGCCGAACGCCGCCGAGCCCGCGCTGTCTACGCGGTGCGCGCCCGGCTCGCCGCCGAGTTCTCCGGTGTCCACCGCCAGCCGGCCGACCTGCACCAGCAGCTGGCGAGCGTGCTCCGCCCGATCGAGGGCATGCAGGTGGTCACCGACGGCGTGCTGACCGCCGCGCTGAAGCAACAACTTCGGCAGTGGCGCCAGGTTCAGGTCCGCAAGGGCGATGGGCTTAAGGTCAAGCGCGTCCGGCGAGCTGCCGAAGACATGACCGTGGAAGGTTTGTCCGCGGCACGACAACACGCCGCCGATCGGTGGCGCATGGTCCAGCCGTTCGGCGAGCCCGATGACAAGACCCCGGAACCCGTGGAACTGCCACCCGCATCCCTGCCGTCTTCTTCCGACTCCCCTTCCTCCTCCGACCGCACCGTCCCCGCCTCCGGCCTGATCGCGTCCGCGGGGGCCATGGTGAGCGGCCGTCGCCGCGCCGCGCGCGTGGCCGCCGGTGAGATCGACGACGACCGGCCTACCACGATCGCCGAAATTCCCGTCACACCAGCACTTCCGGCTCCCGAGCCGCAGCCGCAGCTCACCGTCGAGCAGGAACGCAAGCGCAAGGTCGAGCAGCAGCTCATGGAGTTGCAGCGCGAGGCTCGCCGCCAGATCGAGGCGGAACGCCAGGCCCGCGCCGAACAACGCGCCCAGGCCGAACGCGAAGCCCAGGCCGCCGAGGAGGCCGCGCGCCAGGAGGCCGCCCGCGAGGAAGCGGCCCGCCAGGAGGCAGCGCGGCAGGAAGCGGCCCGCGAAGAGGCCGCGCGCCAGGAAGCCGCCAGGCAGGAAGCCGTCCGCCAAGAGGCGGCGCGCCAGGAACAGGCCCGGCAGGAGGCGGCGCGCCAGGAAGCCGTGCGCCAGGAGGAGGCCCGTCGCGAGGCGGCCCGCCAGGAGGCGGTTCGCCGGGACGTCGCCCGTCAGGAAGCGGCACACCAGGAAGTCACCCGCCAGGCCGTGGAACGCGAGGAGGCGGCCAGAGAAGCCGCCGCCCGCGAGGAAGCGGCTCGCGCCGAGGCCGCCGCGCGCGACGAAGCGTCCAGCTCCCAGTCGGAAAGCGTGCTGGACATGCTCAAGGCCCAGGGCCTGCGAGCAGGAGGCCGCCGCCGAGCGCGCGACGCCGAGTCCGCGTCCGAAACCCCGTCGTGGCGCGTCGAACCCCCGTCGAGCCTGCGCCCGGCAGCAGAACCCTCGCAGTCGCAGAACTTCTTCGCGGACCCCGGCGGCCCGGCCCGCCCGGACTACTTCGCGGACCAGGACACCCCGGACGGCCCGACCCGCTCAGGCCTGTCCGCGGCGTTCTCCCGTCCACCGGCGGCCCCGGACTTCGGCCCGCACCTCGACGAGCCGTCCTACCCGCTGCACACCCCGGCGGCAGGCTTCCCGACCGCCGCCACGGACCCGGACGAGCGCAAGCTCCCCGACCTGGACTTCAGCGGCCTCGACTTCAGCACCCCGAAGGCGAAGCCCGCCGCCTCCATCCCCACCCCGCCCGCTCCCGCGGAACACCCGGACGAGGACCCGGAGCGCGAACACAAGCCGCTCCCGCCCATCCCGGACCCGATCCCGTCCGTGCCGACCCCGGCCGAGATCCCGCAGCCCTCGGAACCGGACCTGATGTCGACCACGTTCCTGAGCTCGGCGGACATGGACGACGACACCGCGGACGTCCCCACGACCCCGGTGCGTGTGCAATCGCCGACCGAGCAGGCCCGGCCGGCGTTCGGCACCCAGACCAGCTTCGGCACGCAACCCACCTTCGGCACCCAGTCCTTCGGCACCCAGCCGACCTTCGGCGCCCAGCCAGGCTTCGGCTCCGATTCCAGCTACGGAACCGACTCCGGCTACAGCACGCGGCCCGAGTCGCCCGACCAGGCACCGTCACCCGACGCGGCCGCACAGCCAGACCCCGCGACCCAACCGGGCGGGTTCACCTCGGCCGGCTCCGAGGCGCCGACCGAGACAGGTTTCCGCGCGGTCACCCAGCCCGACGCGGCCGAGTCGTACGACTACTTCGCCGGTCGGCCCGACGTCGACGAAGCAGCCCCGCAGACCCCGACCACCCCCACGAACGACACCGGCGACCGCGCGGGCCGTCCCAGCAGCCGCCGCAGGCCGAGCGACCTGAGCCTCGCCGACCTGCTGGCCGAAGCACTGGTCGCCTACGAGACGGGCCGCCGCTCCGACGAGGAACAACTCGAAGCCGCAGACTTGAGCGCCCCGCACTGGTCAGCCGACGAACCGGCGCCGGAAGCCGCTCCCGACCGCCCTGCCGAAGCCGAGCCGCAGACCAACGCGGACGCCCACTTCGGGATAGGGGAATCGTTCGGCGCCCAGCGCCCCTCAGCGGAAGGCACGGGGCCGGATTCCCAGGCCGGCTCGGACACCCCCTTCAGCCAAGGCAGCCCGTTCAGCCCGCAGTTGGGGCAGTCGGCAGAGGACCGGCCCTTCGGCTCCCCACTGCCGGCGGCCGCAGACGCGTCGAGTTCGGAGGCGTTGTTTCGGCCGGGTCTGTCGTTCGGTGCGCAGCAGGACCAGTCGACGGATCTCCCGCTCGGCTCGGACGCCTCGTCCCGACCAGGTCAGCCCTTCGGAGCACAGCAGAATTCCGCGACGGAGACCTCGTCCGGTTCGGAGGCGTTGTTTCGGCAGGGTGAGTCGTTCGGTGGCCGGCACGAGTCAGCGGCGGAAGCCCAGTCCGACCCGGACGCCTTGTTCCGGTCAGGTCGGTCCTTCGGCGCGCAGCAGGATCCGGCGGCGGAAACCTCGCCCAACTCGGAGGCGTCGTTTCAGCCGAGTCGCTCCTTCGGCGCGCAGCAAGATCCGGCGGCGGACACGTCGCCCGGCTCGGACGGCCTGTTCCGGCCTGGCCAGTTCGGTTCGCAGCAGGACTCGGCGGCGGAAGCCCCGCCCAGTTCGGAGACGTCGTTCCGGACAGGCCTGTCGTTCGGTTCCCAGCGGGACGAAGCAGCGGAGTCCCAGCCCAGCTCGGACGGCGCGTTCCGGCCGGGTCGGTCGTTCGGTTCCCAGCGGGACGAAGCAGCGGAGTCCCAGCCCAGCTCGGACGGCGCGTTCCGGCCGGGTCAGTCCTTCGGTTCCCAGCAGGACCTGGGAGCAGAGGCCGCGCCCTCCTCGGACGCGCTGTTCCGCTCGACCGAGTCGTTCGGCGCTCGAGCGGACTCGCCGGCCGAAGCCACGCCGTCCAGGGACGGGCTGTTCGGCTCGAACCCGTCGTTCGGCACGCGGTCGGCGGATCCCCAGGCCGGCGAGGACGTTTCCTTCCGCCCTGGCCAGTCCTTCGGCTCCCCGCAGTCCCCGGTGGAGGCCGAGAGCCGGCCGAGCACGGGCCTCTCCTTCACCCCCACACCGCCGTCGTTCGGTTCCCCCCAGTCCAATCAGGAGTCCTACTTCCTCTCGAAGCCGCCCGCGGAGTCCGAGCAGGAGAAGACCGGGCCCATCGCCCCGGTGGGTGCCGCGCCGGACAGCGAGACCACCGGTCCCATTCGCCGCGTTCGTCCCGACGGTCCTGCGGGCTGGACGCTGCCGGGGACGTGATGGTGGTCAGCACCACACCTCAAGCCTTGCCCAACCCCGTCTGCCAGGGGCAGGGGACGAGGCGCGGGGGCGTCGGGACGGCGACCGGGAGTGGGCGGGCCGGTGATCTCCGGCGGTTCGGCGGTGGTCACACCCATGATCGGATGAATGCTGCGGGGTGACAGGTGCCGGGTCTGGTGGAGGTTGCCGGAGCCTGCTGGTGTCCTGTCGCGTCGCACGATGCGAAAAGCCTTGTCGCCACTGATGATGTGACTCGATTCAGCCCACGATTCAGTGGTCCGTCAGTGCCCCTCCCGTTGCCGGTGACGGCCGCCACCCCATCTAGGGTGGGGTCGGACCCGGCACACAGAGGTGCCGGATAGCGTGGAGTCGCCTGAAGATGACCTCGACTGGAGCCCCGACCCGAACCGACGACGTCTCCGCGGCCCCCGCCGCGGGTGATGACAGTCGACCGGCCAGTCCTGAGCAGGTCCGTGACGAGCTGATCGAACGGGCCGCCGCCAATGCCCCCGAACTCGCTGATCTGATCCGCCTCTTCTACCGGCACGTGCCCGCCGAGGAAGTCAACGACGACGACCCGGTGGACCTGGTCGGAGCGGTGCGGTCGAACTACCAGCTCGCCGAGAGCCGCGTTCCCGGACGCGCCGCGGTGCGCATTCTGAACCCCACCCGCGGTGCCGACGGGTGGCAGTGTCCCGTCACCGTGGTGCAGGTCGTCACGGACGACATGCCGTATCTCGTGGACTCGGTCGCGTCCGAGCTCACGCGTGGTGGTGTGCAGGTGCAGCGCGTCGTGCACCCGATCGTCGTCGTGCGGCGCGACCCGGTCACCGGTGAGCGCATCGAGGTGCTGCCGACCGCTGATCCGGCCAATCCGCCCGCGGACGCGCTGGCCGAGTCGTGGATGAACGTCGAGGTCGACCTCATCACCGACCCCGATCGGGCCCGCGAGCTCGAGACCCGCCTGCTGGCGGTGCTGACCGACGTCCGCGAGGTCGTCGAGGACACCGACCGCATGGTCACCACGGCGCTGCAGCTGGCCGAGGAGCTGGAGAAGGACTCGTCCGAGGCCACCACCGACGGCTCGAAGCTGCTCAAGTGGCTCGCGGACGGGCACTTCACGTTCATGGGCTACCGGCAGTACGAGCTGGTGCAGGACGACGGCGACCCCGCGCTGCGGGCCGTGCTCGCGAGCGGGCTCGGCGTGCTGCGCCAGGACAGCCTCGCGGCACGCAGCCTCACCGCGGGGCCGGACAACGGCGCGCAGGCGTTCAGCCCCGACCTGCTGGTGCTGACGCAGGCCAGCGCGCAGAGCAGCGTGCACCGCAGCGTCTACCCCTACTACGTGGGCGTGAAGACGTTCGACGGCGAGGGCAACGTCTCCGGCGAGCACCGGTTCCTGGGCATCTTCAGCACCACCGCGCTGCACGAGGACGTGCTCGACATCCCGGTGATCGAGCGCCGCGTGCGCGAGGTCATCCACCGCGCGGGCTTCCCGCTGCAGTCGTACTCGGGCCAGCGGATGCTCGAGGTGATCCAGAACTACCCGCGCACCGAGCTGTTCTCGGTCGACGCGGAGACGCTCTACCAGACGACCACGGGCGTCATCGCGCTCGCGGAACGCCGCCGGCTGCGGCTGTTCCTGCGCCGCGACCCGTTCGGCCGCTTCTTCTCGTGCCTGGTCTACCTGCCGCGCGACCGGTACACGACGACGAGCCGCCTCGCGATGCAGGAGGTGCTGCTCGCCGAGCTCGGTGGCCTGAACCTGGAGTACAGCGCGCGCATCGGCGAGTCCGCGCTGGCCCGTGTGCACTTCATGGTCCACACGGACCCGTCGCGCACGCTGGAGCCGGACGTCCACGCCATCCAGGGCAAGCTCGCCGAGGCCGTCCGCAGCTGGGACGACCGCATGGTCGAGGCCGTCACGGGGGACAGCGGCGAGCTCGGTGCCGAGTCGGCCACGGAGCAGGGCCAGCGGTTCGCCGCGGTCTTCCCGGAGGCCTACAAGGAGGACTTCAACGCCGCCATCGGCCTGGAGGACTACCGGCGCATCGAGGCGCTCGTCGAGGGCGACCTCGACATGGTCTTCTACGTGCCCGAGGACGCCGAGCCGGGCGAGCGGCGCTTCAAGCTGTTCCTGACCGGTGAGGGCATCACCCTGTCGGACGTGCTGCCGATGCTGCAGCGCATGGGCGTCATCGTGGTCGACGAACGGCCCTACGAGATCGCGCGCGAAGACGGCGTGCAGTGCTGGATCTACGACTTCGGCCTGCGCATCGACAAGGCCGCGCTCGCCCAGCTGTCCGAGGCCGACCTCGAGAACGTGCGCGTGCGGTTCCAGGACGCGTTCGCCGCGGTCTGGCGCGGTGAGGCCGAGGTCGACAGGTTCAACTCGCTGGTGCTGCAGGCCGGGCTCACCTGGCAGCAGGCCGCGATGCTGCGCGCGTACGCGAAGTACCTGCGTCAGGCGGGCACGCCGTACTCGCAGGACTACATCGAGGACGCCGTGCTCACGCACACGAGCGTGGCGATCGCGCTGGTCGCGTTGTTCGAGGCCCGGTTCAACCCGGCGCTCGACGGCACGACCCGTGTCGCGCACACCGAGACGATGGTCGTCGAGACCGGCAAGCTGATCGACGACGTGACGAGCCTCGACGCGGACCGCATCCTGCGCAGCCTGCTCACGCTGATCAACGCCACGCTGCGGACGAACTACTTCTTCCGCGACGCGGACGGCAACGCCCGGCCGTACCTGTCCGTCAAGCTCGACCCGCAGGCCATCCCGGACCTGCCCGCGCCGCGGCCGAAGTTCGAGATCTTCGTCTACTCGCCGCGGATCGAGGGCGTGCACCTGCGCTTCGGCAGCGTCGCGCGTGGTGGTCTGCGCTGGTCCGACCGCCGCGAGGACTTCCGCACGGAGGTGCTCGGCCTGGTCAAGGCGCAGGCCGTGAAGAACGCGGTGATCGTGCCGGTCGGCGCCAAGGGCGGCTTCGTCGTCAAGAAGCCGATCGCCCCCACCGGTGATCCCGGCATCGACCGCGAGAACTTCATGTCCGAGGGCATCGCCTGCTACAAGATGTTCATCTCGGGCCTGCTCGACCTCACCGACAACCTGATCAACAACGAGGTCGTGCCCGCGCCGCAGGTCGTGCGCTACGACGCCGACGACACGTACCTGGTCGTGGCCGCGGACAAGGGCACCGCGACGTTCTCCGACATCGCCAACGGCGTGAGCCAGAGCTACGGCTTCTGGCTCGGCGACGCGTTCGCCTCCGGTGGCTCCATCGGCTACGACCACAAGGCCATGGGCATCACGGCCAAGGGCGCGTGGGAGAGCGTGAAGCGCTCGTTCCGCGAGCTCGGCGTGGACACGCAGACCGAGGAGTTCACCGTCGTCGGCATCGGCGACATGTCCGGTGACGTGTTCGGCAACGGCATGATGCTGTCCGAGCACATCCGGCTCGTGGCCGCGTTCGACCACCGGCACATCTTCATCGACCCGAACCCGGTCGCGGACACGTCGTTCGCCGAGCGCGTGCGGTTGTTCAACGTCCCGCGCTCGTCGTGGGACGACTACGACCGCTCGCTGATCAGCGAGGGCGGCGGCATCTTCCCGCTCACGGCCAAGTCGATCCCGATCTCCGAGCAGGCCCGCGTCGCGCTGGGCCTGGAGGAGGGCGTGGTCAAGCTGTCGCCGCCGGAGCTCAAGAAGGCGATCCTGCTCTCGCCGGTCGATCTGCTCTGGAACGGCGGCATCGGCACGTACGTCAAGGCGTCGACCGAGTCGCACGCCGACGTCGGTGACAAGGCGAACGACTCGATCCGCGTCGACGGCGCCGACCTGCGCGTCAAGGTCGTCGGCGAGGGCGGCAACCTGGGCCTGACCCAGCGCGGCCGCATCGAGTTCGCGCGCACCGGTGGCAAGGTCAACACCGACGCGCTCGACAACTCCGCCGGCGTCGACTGCTCCGACCACGAGGTCAACATCAAGATCCTGCTGGACCACCTGGTCCGGGAGGGTTCGCTGGAACAGTTGCAGCGCAACGAGGTTCTCGGCGAGATGACCGACGAGGTCGGCGAGCTCGTGCTGGCGGACAACTACTCGCAGAACAACGTCCTCGGCGTCAGCCGGGCGCACGCCGCACCGATGCTGTCGGTGCACGCGCGTCTCACGGCTGACCTCGAAGCTCGCGGCGCTCTCAACCGCAAGCTGGAGGCCCTGCCGAGTGCGGCGGAGTTCAAGGCGCTGGAGAAGAACGGCCAGGGCCTCACCTCGCCGGAACTCTCCACGCTGCTGGCCTTCACCAAGCTCACGCTGAAGGAAGAGCTGCTGGCGAGCGAGATCCCGACGATCGACACGTTCAAGAACAAGCTGCCGGACTACTTCCCGACCTTGTTGCGCGAGCGCTTCGGAGCGGCCATCCCGAACCACCCGCTGGCGAAGGAGATCATCACCACCGTCGTCGTCAACGAGGTGGTCGACGGCGGCGGTGTGTCCTACGCCTTCCGCCTGGCCGAGGAGATGAGCGCGTCGGCGACCGACGCGGTGCGCTCCTACGCCGTGGTCACCGAGGTGTTCGACCTGCCGTCGATCTGGCGCGAGATCCAGGCGCTGGACAACGTGGTGCCGACGGAGGTCCAGGACAGCATGGTCCTGGAGACCCGCCGCCTGCTGGACCGCGCGTCCCGCTGGCTGCTCTCCAACCGCCCGCAGCCGCTGCCGGTGGGCTCGACGATCAACCGCTTCCGCGGCGTGGTCGAGAAGCTCAGCCCGTTCGCCTTCGACCTGTTGCAGGGCAAGGAACTGGACGTCGTCGCGGGCAAGGCCGACCGGTACGTCGAACAGGGCGTCCCGGCCGAGCTCGCCCGCAAGGTCGCGGCGCTGCTCTACATGTACGGCCTGCTCGACGTCACCGAGATCGCCGAGCTCGCCGAACGCGAGTTCGGCCCGACCGGCGGCGCGGGCCCGGAGCGCACGCACCGGGAGACGGCCGAGCTGTACTTCTCGCTGTCCGACCACCTCGACATCGACCACATGCTGGACTCGGTGACGAACCTGGAGCGCGGCAACCGCTGGCACGCCCTGGCCCGGCTGGCTCTCCGCGACGACTTCTACTCGTCGCTGCGGGCCATCTCCGTCGACGTCCTCAGGGCGAGCGACGAGGGCGACACGGCGACCGAGAAGATCGCCAAGTGGGAGCAGGCCAACGCTTCCCGCCTGTCTCGCTCGCGTGGCGCGCTGGAGGAGATCAACCGGGTCCACCAGCTGGACCTGGCCACCCTGTCCGTCGCCGCCCGCCAGGTGCGGAGCATGGTCCGCTAGCAAGAGCACGAACGAGAACCTGGGCGCTGCGGAATCCCCTCCGCGGCGCCCAGGCGTTTCTCAGACGACCTGCTCCAGTTCCGCGCGCTGGGCGATCGCCCTGCCGAGCCACTGCCGTCCGATGACGACCAGCAACGCGACACCGATCGCCGCGATCGTGCCGACGGCAGAACCCATCCACAGCCCGAGGACCTCCATGCCGTCGGCGGGCGAGGGGATGTCCGCGAACGTGACGTAGACGAACAGCGACGCGAGCACGACGCCACCGCCGGCAATGGCGCCGATCGCGACGTTCGTCCACAAGAGCGCGCCGGACTCGAACACGGTGCCCTCACCCGCCCGCTGCAGCATTCCGCCCAACGCCACCGCGAGGACTTGAAGGCACACGATGAAGACGATCGCGAACACCACGAACGGCAGCCGCACGGACTCGTAGGGCGGGAAGAGTTCGACCTCGCCCTCCGCGGTTCCTGGGATCACCACGACCTGCGCGAACAGGCCGCCGAGAACCGCGACGGCGAGCAGGGTCTGCAGGAAGAACACCACTACGCGAGACATAGATCGAGTATCGAGAGCTGCCTATCGATTTTCAATCGGCTGGTGTGGAGGTCCTGTGAAGGTTCGTGGACGGTAGGGTCCCTGCATGGGTGTCTTCGTCACTGGTGTGCGGCCGCGATGGTCGGACATGGATGCGTTCGGCCACGTCAACCACGCGAACACGGTGACGTTGCTCGAAGAGGCCCGCATCGAGCTGCTGTTCACCGAGGCGGCCCGCCACGGGGTCAAGGAACTGGCCGAGGGCATGGTCGTGGCGAAGCTCGTGGTCGAGTACCTCGCGCCGATCGTGTTCACCGGCGAGGACGTCATGGTGGAGATGTCGGTGCGGGAGCTGAAGTCCGCGTCGCTGACGCTCGACTACGTGGTGCGCGGCAGCCGTGACGTGAACAGCCCGGTGGTGGTCAAGGCGGAGACGCTCATGGCGCCCTACAACGTGACGACAGCACGACCGCGCCGGCTGACCGAGGCCGAGCGCGACTTTCTCGCCGGGTGGCGGGCAGGGGGAAACGGTGCCTGAGCTGGTGTTGGCCGACGCGGCCGAGAGAGACGACCTCGGGGCGTTCGCCGCGCGGGCGGTGCGGCTCGACGCACAGACCGTCGTGCGGCTGCGCAACCGGAACGAGGAGCTGCTCGACGCGTGGGTGGCCACGCCGTTCGACACGCTCGCCACGCGAACCGTTGCGGGACAGGCGACTCCGGCGGACGTCACGGTGTCCGGCTCGGAGCTGCTGACGGGCCTCGCGGTCATGCGCGACGAACGGATCGACCCCGGCCCGGCCAAGGACCTGATGTGGCGCTCGGCCCTGCCGCCCGCCGAGGGCTGGCTGATGGTCGACCGGCTGCCGGTCGAGGTCATCGCGAAGCTCGCGGACGAGGGCGTCGAGGTGGCCAGGGAGAACACCGGGCCGCAGGGGACGCCGCCGGCCTCGTTGCTGGACCAGACGGTGCTGACGGTCAGCGGCTCCGGACTGGACGTGAAGATCGCGCTGCGGGTCCTGTTCGCGTTGTCGGGCATGGGTTTCCTCGGCGACGACGGCGAGGTGCGGGTGACCGCGACCGACTCGTGGCTGCGGATCGACGCCCGCTACGGCGCGGTCGTGCGGCGACGCCACTCGATGCTGCCGCTGCTCGTCTGACCTGGAGCTTGGTCCAGGTTCGCCGCTGAGGAATTCACGGCGCCGCAAGCGGATGCGCGTGGCACGATGTCGCGCGTGTCCGCCGAAACGCAACCGCAGGAGGAGACGGAGTACCGGGTCTCCACCCTGGAACTCTTCTTCGACCTGGTCTTCGTCTTCACCATCACGCAGCTGACCGGCACGCTCGCCGACGACACGTCACCGCTGGGCTTCGGGCAGATCGTGATCATGCTGTTCGTGATCCTGTGGATGTACTTCGGGTACGTCTGGCTCACGAACGCCGTCGCTCCGGACACCACGGTGCGCCGGTTGCTGCTCATGGTCGGCATGGGCGGGTTCCTGGTCATCGCGCTCGCGATCCCGAACGCCTTCGAGGCGGCCGGGCCGGCGTTCGGCATCGGGTACCTGATCGTGAACCTCGTGCACTCCGGGCTGTTCATCTCGGCGGGTGGTCCGGGGTCTGCCGCGGCGATGGCGCGGCTGGCGCCGTTCAACCTCGGGTCCGCCGCCCTCGTGCTCGTCGGCGGCTTCATGCCCAGCACGTGGCGCGCGGTGGCCTGGACCGCCGCGGTCGTGCTGATGGTCGCCTCGCCGTACGTGAACCGCAGGCACGGCGAGTTCCGCATCAGGCCCGCGCACTTCGTCGAACGGCACGGGCTCGTCGTCATCGTCGCGCTCGGCGAGTCGATCATCGCGATCGGCATCGGCGCGGCGGGACTACCGCTGGGCCTCGATCTCGTCATCGCCGCGCTGCTCGGCCTCACGCTCGTCTACCAGCTCTGGTGGTGCTACTTCGGCCGCGCGCAGGACACCCGCGCCGAACACAGCCTCGCCGCCATGCCGGCGCCGGAGCGGGCAAGAGCGGCGCTGTCGGCGTTCGGATGGGCGCACGCGCCGATGCTGCTCGGCGTCGTCGTGGTGGCGGTCGGCGTGAAGAAGACCATCGGCCACGCCACGGATCACCTCTACCTCAGCGGCGCGCTCGCACTGGGCGGTGGAGCGGCGCTCTTCCTGATCGGGCAGGTGGTGTTCCGGGCGTTGCTGCGGATCGGCACCGTGAAGTGGCGCGTGATCGCGGTCGTCGCCTCGCTCGCCACCGTGCCGATCGGGCTGTGGCTCGCGATCGCCCAGGTGGCCGCGCTCGTGCTGGTGTTCGGGGCGTTGCTGGTCGTGGAGGACAAGCTGCGGGCGTGAAGCACGCCCGCAGCGAGAAACTCAGACCAGCCAGACGGCCGTGTCGGGCGGCAGCTGGTCGCCGTCCATCGGACCGGACGACAGCAGCACCTGACCGGGAGGCAGCGGCACGGACGCGCCCGAGGTGTTCAGGGCGCAGATCAGCCCGCCACCCTTGCGCCGGAACGCGAAGCAGCCGGCCGGGGCGCCGTACCACTCCAGTTCCTCACCGGCGAAGCCCGCGTTGGACTTCCGGTGCTCCAGCGCCTCGCGGTACAGCGACAGCATCGAACCCGGGTCTTCCAGCTGTGCCTCGGCCGTGAGGTGGTCCCACTCGTTCGGCTGCGGCAGCCAGGTGTTCACCGCCGTGGAGAACCCGAACGGCGGGCTGGTGCCCTCCCACGGGATCGGCACGCGGCAGCCGTCCCGGCCGCGCTCGGTGTGCCCGGAACGCTCCCAGGTCGGGTCCTGAAGGGCCCAGTCCGGCAGCTCCACGTTCGGCAGGCCGAGCTCTTCGCCGTTGTAGAGGTAGATCACGCCCGGCAGCGCCAGCTCGACCAGCGTCATCGCGCGGGCCCGCTGCTCGCCCAGCGCCCCGCCGCCGTACCGCGTCACGTGGCGCACCACGTCGTGGTTCGACAGCGTCCAGGTGGCGGGCGTGCCGGTCAGCGCGACTGCGCCGAGCGAGTGCTCGATGGCCGTGCGGACGGCGTCGGCGTCGAAACCGGCCTCGACCAGCCGGAAGTTGAAGCCCAGGTGCAGCTCGTCGGGACGGACGTAGGCGGCGAAGCGCTCGTCGTCCTTCACCCAGATCTCGCCGACGGCCATGGTGCCGGGGTAGCCGTCCATGACCTTGCGGATCATGCGGTGGATCTCGTGCACGCCGTCGTTGTCGAAGCGCGGGTCGTGCGCGTCGTCGGACAGCACACCGGGAGCCTGCGCGCGGATCTCCATGTCCGGCAGGCCTTCGGGCTTGGCCATGCCGTGCGCCACGTCGATGCGGAAGCCGTCGACACCGCGGTCCAGCCAGAACCGCAGCGTGTGCTCCAGGTCGGCGCGGACCTCCGGGTGGTCCCAGTTGAGGTCGGGCTGCTCCGGCGCGAACAGGTGCAGGAACCACTGGCCGTCCGGCACTCGGGTCCACGCGGGACCGCCGAAGACGGACGTCCAGTTGTTCGGCGGCTGCGAGCCGTCGAAGCCGCGGCCCTCGCGGAAGACGTAGCGGGCGCGCTCCATGCTGCCGGGACCGGCCTGCAGCGCCTCCTGGAACCACACGTGCAGGTCGCTCGTGTGGTTCGGGACCAGGTCGATCGTCACGCGGATGTTGTGCTCGTGCGCGTCCGCCACCAGCCGGTCGAACGCGGCCAGGTCGCCGAAGATCGGGTCGACGTCGCGCGGGTCGGCGACGTCGTAGCCGTGGTCGGCCATCGGCGAGCGGTAGAACGGCGTCAGCCACAGGGCGTCGACGCCGAGCAGTTCCAGGTAGCCGAGGCGGGAGCGGATGCCGTCGAGGTCGCCGACGCCGTCGCCGTTGGAGTCGGCGAAGGAACGCACGTAGACCTGGTAGAAGACGGCGTCACGCCACCAGGCGGACTCTTCGGCGATCTCAGGGGTGAGGTCGGAGGATCGGCGCACGGGGGGTCATCCTGCCATTCGTCTCGCTGCTAAAGGACCCGTTCGGGTGACGGGCGGTCACGAAAAGCTGTTCATCAAGCTGTTCGCGGCCATCTCCATGTAGTCCCAGAGCTGCTTGCGGTGAGCCTCGTCCAGACCGGCCTCGTCAACGGCGATCCTCATGCAGCGCAGCCACGCGTCCCGCTCGATCGGTCCGATCTTGAACGGTGCGTGGCGCATCCGCAGCCTCGGGTGGCCCCGGTTGTCCGAGTAGGTGTGGGGACCGCCCCAGTACTGCATGAGGAACAGCCGCAACCGCTCCTCCGCAGGTCCGAGGTCCTCTTCCGGGTACAGCGGGAGGAGGACCTCGTCGGCCTTCACCTCTTTGTAGAAGCGCGCGACGATGCGGTGGAACGTCTCCTCGCCACCGACCTGTTCGAAGAAGCTCACGGGGTTTCCCACACACCCATCCTGACTCACGGCGGCCACCGCGCGCAGGCCGCCCCGGCTGTTGGCTCTGCCATAGGGGTGTGAACTGGCAGGACGCCCGATGATCACCGTCTCGAATGGGTGTTCTAACTCACTTGGCGGTGAAGCCCGCCTCTTCCAGCGCGGGCATGAGCTGCGCGCGCAGGTTGCGCTGGACCGCCCACTGGCGGCCGGGACGCGTCTTCACGGTGACCCGCAGGGTGATGCCCTCCGGCGTGAACTTCTCGACGCCCAGCACCTCGGGCTTGGCCGTGATGTCCGACTTCAGCGGGTCCTTCTCGGCCACCTCGGCGACCCGGGTCTCCAGCACCTGGGTGGCCTCGGCGAGGTTCGCGCCGTAGCTCAGCGGCAGGTCGACGACCGCGACCGCGAAGCCCTGCGACGAGTTGCCGACGCGCAGGATCTCGCCGTTGCGGACGTACCAGACCGTGCCGCCCGTGTCCCGGATCGTGGTGGTGCGCAGCGCGACCGCCTCGACGGTGCCGGTCGCCGGGCCGAGGTCCACGACGTCACCGACGCCGTACTGGTCCTCCAGCAGCATGAACATGCCGGCCAGGAAGTCCTTCACCAGGTTCTGGGCGCCGAAACCGATGGCGACGCCCAGGATGCCCGCCGAGGTCAGGATCGGCGTGATGTTGATGCCCACCACGATCAGGACCTCGAGGAACGCGATTCCGAAGATCAGGATCGTGACGATGGACTTCAGCACCGAGCCGATCGTGCGGGCGCGCTGCTCACGGCGTTCGGAGATGAGGTTCCCGAGCGCCTGTGGAGCGCGTTCCCGCAGCGGCTTGAGCAGACCCGGCTTCTTGCCTTCCTTGCCGGGCGTGGTGATCCGGTCGATGACCTTGCGCAGCATGGCCCTGAGGATGATGGCGGCGATCAGGATCAGGACGATCTTGATCGCGCCCGCCAGGATCGTGGGGCCGTACTTCTCGAAGAACTCGACCGCCTGCGCGGTCTTGTTCGCGGCGTCATCCACAGGACTCGTGGCCAACACGTGCTCGTGCCCTCCTACAACTCCATGCCAGTGGCATTCGCGAGAAACGTCAGCTGGTCCACGGCGAGAGACACCGTCCGGCTGACCGATCGTCCGGCGTGACCGACCTCGGTCTCGCGGCGGATCAGCACGGGGTGCTTGGTCGGATCACTGGACGAAGCGTGCTGCAGTGCCGCGCACATCTTCCTGGCGTGGTTGGGGTCCACACGAGAATCCGACTCGAACACCGTGAACAAGACTGAAGGGTACTCAACGTCCGTTACCACTCGGTGATAAGGAGAGTAGGAGAGCAGCCAGCCCAGCTCCTCGGAAACGCTTGCGCTGCCGTACTCGTCGGCCCACAACCGTCCGAGCAGGAACTTCTCGTAGCGCACCATGTCGAGCAGTGGCGCTGAGCACACCACGGCGGCGTAGAGCTCCGGGCGCTGGGTCAGCGCGGCGCCCACGAGCAGGCCACCGTTGGAGCCTCCCATGATCGACAACTGCTGCGGTGTGGTCCACCCGTCGCGCACCAGACGTTCTGCGGCGGCGTGGAAGTCGTCGAACACGTTCTGCTTGTTGGCGCGCATGCCGGCGACATGCCAGTCCTCGCCTTCCTCGTCGCCGCCGCGCAACGACACGTGCACCCACACGCCCCCCGCCTCGACCCACGCCAGCGTGGTCGCGCTGTAGCCGGGGCCGCGGCCGATCGCGAAGCCGCCGTAGCCGGTGAGCAGCGCGGGACGGGGCAGGTCGGGCTTCTGCTCGCCGCTGACGACGAACATGTGGACCGTCGTGCCGTCCTTGGACGTGTAGGCGATCTGCTGCGTCGTCACGGCCGGCAGTTCGACGCGGCCAGGTGCGGCCTCGTGCAGCACGGTCTCGCCCGTGGCCTTCGAGAACCGGAACACCGACTGCGGCGTCACGAAGTCCGTCCACCCGAACCACAGCGTGTCCTGGTCGTGGGCCGTCTGAGCGTCCACAACGGACATGCCGTGCAACGAACCCGTGCCGGGCAGCGGGATCTCCCGCACGTGTGCGCCGGTCGCGGCGTCGTGCAGGTGCAGTTCGGACACCGCGTGCCGGGTGCGCAGGACGACGAGGTCGCCGTTGAGCCAGCGCACGCCGTCCAGCACCGAGTCCGGTTCCTCGCTGATCAGCTCGGTCCACTCGGTGGGGTTCGCGGGGTCGGCGACGCAGAGGCGCTGCCGGGGCGCACCGTGGTTGGTGTGCAGGTAGAGCCTGCCGTCGCGGGCGACGAACGCCGAGCACTGCACGCCGGCCTCGGTCAGGATCACCGGCTTGAGCGCGCCGTCGCCGTGCAGGTCCGCGATCCACACGGAGTCGTGCTTCATCGTGCTGGGCGCACCGCTCACGACCAGCCAACGGCCGTCCTGCGACACGGTTAGTGAGTAGTAGAAGGTGTGCGCCTGGCCGTCGCCGTGCACGTTGAGGTCCGTGGCGGGGTCTGCGCCGACGCGGTGACGCCACACGCGGCGATGGAACAGCCTCTCGTCCTCGGGCAGCAGCGCCGGGTCGAGCTGGCGGACGTAGAAGAACTCCTCGCCGCCGGGCAGCCAGCCGATCGAGGAGTAACGGCACCGGTCGATGGGGCCCTCGATGAGCTCGCCCGACTCGACGTCGATCACGTGCAGCAGCGAGTGCTCGTTGCCACCGATGGACACCTGGTACGCGAGGCGCGTGCCTTCGAGGCTGGGGGACCAGCCGTCGAGGGTGGTCCGGCCGGACGGGTCGAGGGCGCTGACGTCGAGCAGCACGCGTTCGGTGCCGTCGGCCTCGCGCACCACGACGACGGGATGGTCCTGCTCGGGACCGCGGCGGCTGAAGAACGCCCTGCCCGCGCGCCAGGTCGGCGTGGACACCGAACCCGTGCGCATCAGCTCCTTCAGGCGCTCGCCCAGGCGTGCGCGGCCGGGCATCGCGTCCAACCAGGAGCGTGCGAGCACGTCCTGTGCCTGCGACCACTCCGCCGTGCGGGGGTCCGCGGTGTCCTCGAGCCACCGGTACGGATCGGCGACGTCGCGCCCGTGAATCTGCTCGGCGATGTTTAGCCGCTCGGCGATCGGGTAGGTGATCGTCGCAGGCAGTGGAGTGGAAGGAGCCTCTGTCACCTTGTCAAGGGTAGCGGGCTCTTGAAAACGACTTCCGATAGGGAGCGAGTTCACCCCAGGTTTGATCACACATCCGTGACGCGTCACTTATCACACGTGATTTTTTCCTGGTAAGTGTGGTCTCCTATGGCTGAACCGGTGGAGGTGGTCGCGTGCCAGACCGACAACCGACCCCTATCGGCACCTCGCTACCAGGCGAGACGGCGCCGACGGTCCCCCCATGCCGAAAACCGCCTGAGCTGCGGGCCGTGCCGGATGGGGATCGAGATGGGGGAGGTACCGGTCCGACGCCGGCTGTTTTCCCCTGGGGAAGACGCAAGGTCCTGCTGCTGAACGCCACGTTCGAGCCGCTCACGGCGTTATCGCTGCGCCGCGCGGTGGTCCTGGTGGTGTGCGGGAAAGCCGAAGTCGTGCACGGAGACGCCTCCGGGCTGGTGCTGCACTCGTCGAAGTCCGAGGTGCTCGTGCCGTCCGTGATCCGGCTGAGCTCCTACGTTCGCGTGCCTTATCGCGGTCGCGTGCCGATGACCCGTGCCGGGCTCATGCACCGCGACCGTTATCGCTGCGCCTACTGCGGCGGGCGGGCCGAGACGATCGACCACGTCGTGCCGCGCTCGCGTGGCGGACCTCACACCTGGACCAACTGCGTCGCCTGCTGTGCGAAGTGCAACCACCGCAAGGCGGACAAACTGCTGTCCGAACTGGGCTGGCGGCTGCGCGTCGTTCCCGCGGCGCCACGTGGCCCGCACTGGCGACTGCTCGCCGGCGTGGCCGAGGCTGATCCGCAGTGGTTGCCGTACCTGGGCGAACCGGCTGCCTGAGGCTGGTCGTCGTTTCGGGTCAGGCCGCGAGGGAGAAGTCGTTCTGGCGCGCCGTGATGCGCACCGAGTCGTCGAGCGCGGTGATGCGGACCGAGTCGTCCATCGTGATGCGCACGGAGTCTTCGCGTGCGGTGATGCGGACGCTGTCCTGCTGAGCGGTGATGCGCACGGAGTCGTCGTGGGCCGTGATGCGCACGCTGTCGTCCATGGTGATGCGGACCGAGTCCTGAGCGGTGATGCGGACCGAGTCCTGAGCGGTGATGCGGACCGAGTCGTCGTGCGCCGTGATGCGCACGGAGTCGTCCATGGTGATGCGGACCGAGTCCTGAGCCGTGATGCGGACGGAGTCGTCGTGTGCGGTGATCCGGACGCTGTCATCCATCGTGATCCGGACGGAATCGTCGTGCGCCGTGATGCGGACGGAGTCGTCCATCGTGATGCGGACCGAGTCCTGAGCGGTGATGCGGACGGAGTCGTCGTGCGCCGTGATGCGGACCGAGTCGTCCATGGTGATCCGGACCGAGTCCTCACGCGCAGTGATCCTCACCGAGTCCTGCTGAGCGGTGATCCGAACGGAGTCGTCGAGCGCCGTGATGCGGACGGAGTCGGCGCACGTGATCCTGACCGAATCGCTCGCCGTGATGCGCACGGAGTCTGCCATCGTGATGCGCACGGAGTCGCGGGCCGTGATGCGCACCGAATCGCGCGCGGTGATCCGAACGGAGTCGGTCATCGTGATCCGGACGGAGTCACTGGCCGTGATACGCACTGAATCGTCCTTGTAGCTCGGAAGAGTGAAGGTCACGGCCTGGGGGCGGGTCATCGTGAACATTTTGTGTCCTCCAGCTCGCTCGGGGCGGGTGCGCAAGACCCGTATAGGTGAAAAGCTAAGAGGTGGGTGTTCCGGGAACAAGACCCCAAACCGGCACCCGTTCGCCGCCGACCGGGTGAGGCCTGACCGGGTGTAACCGCTGCGCCGCACGAGAGCACTCATTGCCCTTACTGGCGGGTATGGACACGCTCTGTAGCGTTCAATCTGATGGAACGTGACATGCGTCATAGTGCAAAAGGCGTGCGTGGACGGGGTTTCCGAGCGCTCACCGGGGCTTGGGCGGTGTCGCTCGTGGGCGACGGCGTGCGCCTCGTCGCGCTGCCCCTGTTCACCGCCTCGAGCACCCGCAGTCCGCTCGCGGTGTCCGCTGTGGCCGTCGCGCTCACTCTGCCCTGGTTGCTCGTCGCGCTGCCCGCGGGTGCGCTTGTGGACCGCTGGAGACCGAGAACCGTTGTCGTGGTGGCACATTGGCTGCGTGCCGGGGTGACCGGAGTGCTCGCTCTGGCAGTCCACACCGGACACGCGACGGTGGTCGTCTTGTGCGCCACGGCTTTCGTGCTGACCTCCGCGGAGACGTTCGCGGACTCGGCGTCCCAGGTGCTGCTGGTCGAGCTCGCGGGCCAGGACGAGCTGGAGGCGGCCAACGGCCGGTTCGTGACGGTCGAGACGATCGGCATGGACCTGGCCGGCCCGCTGGCCGCCGCGGTGTTGTTCTGGTGGGCGCCGGCGGCCTGCTTCGCGCTCGACGCGCTCTCGTTCGTCGCCGCCGCGGTGCTCGTGTCCCGCGTTCCAGACGTCGCTCCCGAACGCTCTGGCAGTGATCTTCGTGGACAACTGGCCGAGGGCGCGCGGTTCCTCGTGCGGACCCCTGGCCTGCGGTCACTGGTAGTTGCCGTTGCAATCACAGCAATCTGCGCAGCCGCGATCAACGCCATGCTGGCGCTCTACTCCATCCAGGTACTCGGCCTCGCCGAACCGGTGGTTCCGGTTCTCGTCGTGTGCATGGCGGCCGGCGCTCTGCTAGGCGCCCGGCTGTCCCCGCGGCTCGCGGCGCGGTGGGGTGCCGGACGGGTCATGGTCGGGTTCCTGGCGTTGCTCGGCGCCGCGTTCGCGTTGTTCGGTCTCACGCCGTGGCTGGTGGTGGCGGTGTTCGCGTGCGTGCTGTTCGGCGTGGCGTCCGCGGGCTGGAACGTGCTGTCCGCGACCCGGCGGCAACGGCTCACACCGGGGCCGATGATGGGACGCGTGACCAGCGCTTATCGGGTGCTCGCCTGGGGCCTCTCACCACTGGGCGCGGGCCTTGCCGGACCACTCGCCGAGGCGACGTCACTGGGCACCGTCTACGTCGTGGCGGGCTCGATCGTGGGATTCACCGCGATCTTGCTGGCCCGGCCGCTCGCGCGCGGCTGAGTTCGGCTACCGTACCCGCCGTGACCATCGTGGAGACCGTTCTCGTCTTCGCGTTGATCCCGCTGGCGATCTACGGCGTGATCACGCTGCTGACGGTGAGGCCAAAGGCCACCCGGATTCCCCGGTACCGGCCCGGCCAGGAGTGGGGCTACGCCCCGGTGTGGTGGAGCGCGAACCCGGCTGGGTTGAGCGCTGAGCCCCACAGCGCCGCCGAGTCCGGTGCCTCGGACTCGACCGCCAAGGGAGGCGCACGTGGCAACTGGTAAGGCGATCGAGGCCGTCGACCCGTCGACGCTGCCCGTCGGTGCCGTCGTGACGAACAGCGGTCGTGTGTCCGCGGCGAAGATGTACGAGCCGCACGCGCCGGAGCTGCCGTTCACGCCTGCCCAGCTCGCGCAGCTGGACGAGGCGCTGACGCTCTCCAGCCGCTCCACGGGCCTCGACTTCAGCGTGTACCTGGGCGAGCTCGGCACGAACGCTCACGAGCGCGCGCAGGAGCTGCACGGCTCCACCGAGCGTCCGACGCACCACGTCCTCGTGGCCGTGTCGCCGGGCGAGCGCGTCGTCGAGATCGTGACGGGCGAGGAGTCCCACCGCCGTCTCGCCGACCGCGGTGCCAAGCTCGCGGTGATGAGCATGGTGGCGTCCTTCAAGGAGGGCGACCTCGCGGGCGGCCTCGTGTCGGGCCTGCGCATGCTGACCGACCAGGCGGGCAACGCGCCGCGTTCCTGATCTTGCTCTTCGAACGCCCCCGGCCTGCGCCGGGGGCGTTTTTCACGCGCTGACCTCGTTGCGCGCCACCACCAGGTCGGAGATCTTCTCCCAGCCGAGGCTGCGGTAGAGGTGGACGCCGTCGGTGGAGGAGAACAGCAACCCGGTCGTCGCCCCGTCCGTCATCGCCTCTCTCGCCAGCGCGCCCATCACGACGCTGCCGAGACCGCGTCGCCGATGCGTCTCCGCCGTCTCGATGCGGTGCGCGACAGCGTCTTTCCCGACGACGGCCATCAACCCGCCGGCCGCCACCTCGCCGTCCGCCAGCACCTGGACCTTGATCACCGGATCCCTGGTGATCTCCACCTGGTAGCCGGCGGGCGGTTCAGGTGCGGGGTGGCCGGCGAGCGCGCGTCGCATGAAGGTCTCGTCCGGGCGTGCGACGACCAGCCCGGCCGCCTCGACCTCCGCGATCACCTTCTCCGGTGAGTGCGTGGGGATGCTCAGCCAGCTCGGTTCCTCGGTGGTGGCAACGACTCCGGCCAGCGCACCGGACTCCGCGTCGTCCGTGGCGATCCACTCGAACACCCGGTGCGACCGGTTCACGTGGACGACCAGGTAGCCGTCGCGGTACTCCGACGTCAGCCCGTCGGCCGCGATCCAGCCGCGGTGCCAGCGCTCCACCAGTTCGCCGATCATGCCTTCTCCTCGCCATTCGTCGCGATCACGACGTCGGAAATCGTTTCCCAGCCCAGTTTCCGGTACAGGCGCAGGCCGTCCGCGGTCGCGAACAGCAGCCCGTCGCTGGCGCCGGCCTTGACCGCCTCCCGCGCCAGCACACCCATCACCACGCTGCCGAGCCCCCTGCGTCGATGCTCCGGCTTCGTCGCGATCCGGTGCGGCACAGCGTCTTCGCCCACGACGGCGATCAGCCCGCTCGCCGCCTCCTCGCCGTCGAAGGTGACCACGACCTCGATCACGTCGCCCGGTGTCACCCGTACCGAGTAGCCATCGGGAGGTTTCGGCGCCGGGTGGTCGAAGAGGCCGCGCCGCATGAACGTCTCCGGCTCGCGCGGGACCAGTCCTGCCTCCTGGACCAGGCGGGTGACCTCGGCGGGGGAGTGCGTCGGCACCGTCAGCCAGGTCGGGACGGACTGGAGTTCGACGTCCTCGGCGTGCTCCGCCACCAGCGCGTCACCCGCGAGGATCCGTTCCTCGGCCCGGCCGGGGAGGTCGGCCCAGAGGTGCCAGTTGTCCAGCATGGCGTACGGGGGATCGAGCTCCGCCGCCCTGGCCCAGCCCGTGATCCAGCGGTCGACCAGCGCGCCGAGTTCGACGCTGTCGTCGAGCCGGTCCTCGAAGTCCGGTTCGGACGGTTCGAAGTGGACCTCGACACCGTTGCGCCGCAGGTACTTCAACAGCCCGAAGAAGCGTTCGGGCACCGCATCCAGTGCCACGTCGGGGTCGTGCCACACGAGCGTGATGCCGGGAACGAACCACCACTCCTCGTACATCCCGGTGATGCTGTGCACTCCTCCGAGGAAGCGCCCAGGCCCGACCAGTGCCTCGCTCAGCGCGAGGTGCACGCCGTACTCGTCCGTGGCGTACGTGCCGTCGACGTGGTGGACTCCGGCCGTCGGTTTCGTGCGAGGAGCGTTGGCGGCGATCTCGTTCCACCACATGCGGCCGTGCGGATCCAGTGGCGCCCACAGGTTCCGCTCCGCCGGGATGCCCTCCTGCCAGCTGCGCCACACCGCACGGGCGGCGGGTTCGGGGCGCTGTCCGACCATCGAGCACTCGTTGTACCGCGACTGGTCGAGCACGACGTCGAAGAGTCCTCCGCCCACCGCGGACGTGGTCACCGACGTGACGTCCAGGACCACTCCCGCGTGCGCCACGATCCGGCCGCTGGGGTCCAGGGCGCGCAACCCCACGTAGGGCCCGCGGGCGTCCTCGCGCGGCTCGGACCGGAAAAGGCCGGGGTTGTCGCAACCGATCAGCGTCACGGGCGGCCAGACGCTGTCGAACGAGCGGGGAAATCCTTCCACGACACGACAGGTGCCGGACTCGCGCAGGTCCTTGAACAGGGCGTATCGCACGGGCAGCGCGCCGAAGTCCTCGCCGTCGATCAGCTGGGTCACGCAGGCGCTGGCGACGACGTCGCCGTCGGGCAGCACGGCGTGGACGACCAGATCGCCCAGGTGCCACCACTGCGATCCGGGAGAGCCGTTGATGTCGAGGTGGAAGTCGCCGGTGAGCTCGTCCGGTGCGACCGTGCACCCCCGCAGCACGAGCCGTTCCCGTTCCGGCGGCACGATGTCCGCGAACAGGCCGTCGACGTCCACGACGCGTGCCAGGACCTCGTCGGAGTGTTCGTTGTCGTCGTACCAGCGGCAGACGACCTCGTAGCGAAATCTCACCGGACCTCCCCAGGAGACGCTAACGCGAAAGCCCCGCAACGCGCGAACACATTGCGGGGCTTCACGAGTGCCGCGTCAGGAGCGGTCGAACTCCTGTGCCGCAAGGGCGCGCACGATGCCGGCGCGTCCCTCGGAGACCAGACGGCGCAGGGCGGGCGGGTGCTCGTCCGCCAGCCACGCGTCAGCGGCCTCCACAGTGGACTTCGCGATCGACCACGCCGGGAACATGCCCACGACCATCGACTGCGCGCGTTCGGAGGTGCGGCGGTCCCACACGCCCTTCACGTCGCCGAAGTAGCGCTGCACGTACGGCGCGAGCAGCTCCTTCTGGCCGGGGTGCGAGATGCCCGCGATGATCGCCTCGCTGACCGCGTTGGGCAGGTCGTCGTCGTTCACGGCGCGGTCCCACGCCTCGTCCTTGGCCGCGGTCGTCGGGCGCAGCGCACGGGTCGACTGGGCGCGGCGGTGACCGGTGGAGGTCGGGTCGCGCTCCTCCTCGGCGGTGATCTCCGGCAGGTCCGCCTTGCCGTGCGCGACGAGCGCCTGAAGCAGCCGCCAGCGCAGGTCCGTGTCGACGTCCAGGCCTTCCAGCACCGCGGTTCCGTCGTACCAGCCGCGCAGAACGTCCACAGTGGAGTCGTCGAGCACCGACGAGGTCAGCGCGTTCACGAACGCCAGCTGGTGGTCGGAGCCCGGCTCGGCCGCCTGCGCCAGTTCCATCGCCTTGGCCACGAACCGGCGCCAGCCCTCCGCGCGCCACGAGTCGTCCGCGTAGGACGACAGCGAGGTCTGCGCCTGGAGCAGAAGCCGTTGCACGACACCGACCTCGGACTCGGAGTGCAGTCCGCCGAGCACCAGGTTCACGAAGTCGCGGGCCTTCAGCTCGGCCTCGCGGGTCATCTCCCACGCGGCCGACCAGCACAGCGTGCGCGGCAGCGGCTCGGCGATGTCGGAGATGTGGTCGATCAGCCCGGCCAGGGAGTCCGGGTCGAGGCGCATCGTGCAGTACGTGAGGTCGTCGTCGTTGACCAGCACGATCTTGCCGCGGTGCACGCCGACCAGTTCGGGAACCTCGGTGCGGTCGCCCGTCACGTCCAGCTCGTGACGGTGCGTGCGGACGAGCTTGCCGGTGCCGTCGTCGTCGTAGACGCCGATCGCGATGCGGTGCGTGCGCAGTTCCCCGGCGCCCGGTCGCGCGCCGCCCTGCAGCACGGCGAACTCGGTGAACTTGCCCTGTGCGTCAACGGTGAACTTGGGGCGCAACAGGTTCAGGCCCGTCGTCTCCAGCCACTGCGCGCTCCACCACGACAGGTCGCGGCCGGACGCCTCCTCCAGCGCGCCCAGCAGGTCCGCGAGCGTGGCGTTGCCCCAGGCGTGCTTGCCGAAGTAGACCCGCAGGCCCGCCAGGAAGTTCTCCAGCCCGACGTACGCGACGAGCTGCTTGAGCACCGAGGCGCCCTTGGCGTAGGTGATGCCGTCGAAGTTGACCTCGACCGCCTGCACGTCGGAGATGTCGGCGGCGACCGGGTGCGTGGAGGGCAGCTGGTCTTGCCGGTACGCCCACGACTTCTCGATCTTCGCGAACGTCGTCCAGGCCTGGCGGTACTCGGTGGCCTCCGCCTGCGCGAGCACGGACGCCCAGGTGGCGAACGACTCGTTCAGCCACAGGTCGTCCCACCAGCGCATGGTGACCAGGTCGCCGAACCACATGTGCGCCATCTCGTGCAGCACGGTCTCGGCGCGGCGCTCGTAGAGGTAGCGGGTGACGCGGCTGCGGAAGACGTAGTCCTCGAGGAACGTGACGCAGCCGGCGTTCTCCATCGCGCCCGCGTTGAACTCCGGCACGAAGCACTGGTCGTACTTGCCGAACGGGTACTGCACGCCGAACGCCTTGTGGAAGAACCCGAAGCCCTGCTTGGTCTCCGTGAACAGGCGCTCGTGGTCCATGTGAGGAGCGAGCGAGGCGCGGCAGTAGATGCCGAGCGGAATGCGGAAGTCACCCTCGACGAACTCGTCGCGCCACTCGGCATAAGGGCCGGCGACCAGGGCCACGATGTAGGTCGACATCGGCTTGGTGGTGGCGAACGTGTGCACGTCCGAACCGCCCTCGCCGTCCTCGGTGGCGATGATCTCGCCGTTCGAGATGACCTTCCAGTCGTGCGGCGCCGTCACCTTCATGGAGTAGACGGACTTGAGGTCGGGCTGGTCGAAGCACGCGAACATGCGCTTGGCGTCCGCGGTCTCGAACTGCGAGTACAGGTAGACACCGCCGTCGACCGGGTCGACGAACCGGTGCAGGCCCTCGCCGGTGTTCATGTACCGGCAGTCGGCCTCGATGGTGAGCTCGTTGGTCTCCGCGAGGTCCGGCAGCCTGACGCCGTCCTCCTCGCGGTATTCGGAGACGTCGAGCTCACTGCCGTTGAGCACAGCGCGGTGCACGGTCGCCGCCACGATGTCGATCCACGAGGAAGCACCCGGAGTCCGGCTGCGGAACACCACGGTGGTGGTGGAGCGGAACGTGTCCGAACCCGGCTTTCCGCCGCCGTCGGTCAGGTCCAGCTCGATCCGGTAGGACTCCACTTCCAGCAGCTCAGCACGGTCCTGAGCCTGGTCGCGGGTGAGGTTGGGCGCGGCCACTGGTCACCTCGTCTGCCGCGCGTGTGGTTACGCGCTGACGTCGTCGGGAATGGTTATGACTCCCGCATCCAATCACGGAACCGGCGTACGGGAAGAGATGACAGGGTGATCTGGTTGGGCTGATGGGGCGATAACGCCACCGACCGTCACTAAAGGGGCACGCATGACCGACAAGGCGAAGGTCGACTTCTACTTCGACCCTCTTTGCCCGTTCGCCTGGATCTCCTCGCGATGGATCCTCGAGGTGGAGAAGGTCCGCGACATCGACCTGAGCTTCCACGTGATGAGCCTCGCCGTGCTGAACGAGGGCCGCGACCTGCCCGAGCAGTACCAGGAGCTCATGACCAAGGGCTGGGGTCCGGTTCGCGTGGCCATCGCCGCGGAGCAGAAGTTCGGCAACGAGGTGCTGCCGAAGCTGTACGCCGCGATGGGCACGCGCATCCACAACGAGGGCAACCAGGACTTCGACGAGATCATCAAGCTGGCTCTCGCCGACGCCGACCTGCCGGCCGAGCTCGCCGAGGCCGCCTCCTCGACCGAGTACGACGAGGCCCTGCGGGCTTCGCACCACCGCGGCATGGACCCGGTGGGCATGGACGTCGGCACGCCGACCATCCACATCGACGGCGTCGCGTTCTTCGGCCCGGTCCTGACGAAGATCCCGCGCGGCGACGAGGCGGGCACGATCTTCGACGGTGCCAAGATGCTCGCCGGCTTCCCGTACTTCTTCGAGCTCAAGCGGACCCGTACGGGTGAACTGGACTTCAGCTGAGTCCGGCTGAGCTCCTCGCCTGAATTTTCTGTCAGGGGTCCTCGCTAACGTCCCCGACATGGCACACCACAGCGTCGAAGTCGCAGTTCAGGGCCCCTGGTCGTTGGCGACGTCCAGGGAGTTCTGGGAGGGCTTCACTCCGGCCGCGTTGCCCGCGCGTCCGGGAGAGGCGCTGCGGGCGACGTTCCTCGTCGAAGGTGAGTGGCGCCGCGCCTCGGTCTCCGTGACCCAGCGCGGCGCCACTGCCGTTCTGGACCTGTCCGGCGAGGGCGACCTCGACCTGGCGGCGGCGCAGGTGTGCCGCTTCCTGTCGCTGGACGTCGACGGGCGGGCGTGGCCGGACGTCGGTCAGCGCGATCCGGTGATCGCCTCGGCACAGGCTTTGTTGCCCGGCTTACGGCTGTGCGGCTTCTACTCGCCGTACGAGGCGGCGGCGTGGTCGGTGCTGTCGCAGCGGATCCGCATGTCACAGGCTGCGGTGTTGAAGGCTTCGCTGCTGCGGGAAGGCGTGTTCCCGGCTCCGGCGGAGTTGCTGGCGCTGGACCTCGACCTGCCCGGCCGCAAACCCGAGTACCTGCGGGCAGTCGCCGAGGCCGCGCTGGACGGGCTGCTGGACGCGGTGACGTTGCGTTCTCTCAAGCCCGCGGCCGCCGTGCTGGCGGTGCGGCAGGTCAAGGGGCTGGGTCCGTTCGCGGCCGAGCTGGTCGTGCTGCGCGGTGCGAACGCTCCGGATGCCGTGCCGCACAACGAATCCCGGCTCACCGACGAGGTCGCGCAGCGGTACGGCCGGCCGTTGGCCGAGGTGTCCGAGGCTTGGCGGCCGTACCGGACCTGGGCCGCTGTGCACCTGCGCGTGCTGCGTGAGCGGCGGCTGGGAGGCGCGATGGCGCCTGCCTGACTCTGCTGGCGATGCCTGGGCTCGCGCGGGGTTGCCTGCCTTTGTCAGCGAGACATCGGTCGTCGACGCTGGTCGTTGGCCACAGTGCTGACTACGGGCTGACTACGGCTGCCCTCGCTCACCAGGCCTGGGTCTCCGGCGCGGGTTGCTGGGCACGGCATCTGCGGTTCTCGTTCTTGTTCGCCAGGCCAACCTCCGGGTTGCCCGCCACTCTCCGGCTCACCCGGTATCCGCCAGCCGCGACCCGGCACCCGCTGGCCTACCTGCCCACCTGCCCCCGGCAGGCTCACCCGCCGCCCACGCGCCGCCCACCTGCCCACGCGCCGGCGAGCCCTGCCCACCCACGCCACCCTCCGGTCAACGTGACCGTCGCCGACGGATGTGACAGGCTGGCCGCTGTCAGCGCTGTGAGTGTCACATCCTGGAGGGCTCTCGTGATCGAGGTCGTCAACCCCGCCACCGAGGAAGTCATCGGCACGGTCGCCGAGGGCACACCGGCCGACGTCGACGTGGCCGTGGCCGCCGCGGTGGCTGCCTTCCCCGCGTGGTCGGAGACCTCGGTGGACGAGCGGGCGAAGGTCGTCCGGACGATCATCGACGGCCTGCGTGAGCGGGGCGGCGAGCTCGCGGCGACCATGACCCGGGAGATGGGCACGCCCCTCACCTTCAGTCAGAAGGTGCAGGTCGCGAACCCTGTTGCTATCGCGGAGGGGGTCGCGGACGTGCTGGAGCGCGGCTACTTCGAGCCCGAGGAGATCGGCAACTCGCTGGTCTTCCGCGAGCCGATCGGGGTCGTCGCCGCCATCACGCCGTGGAACTTCCCGTTGCAGCAGATGGTCGCGAAGGTCGTTCCGGCGCTGGCCGCGGGCAACACCGTGGTGCTCAAGCCGAGTGAGCTCGCGCCGGGGACCGCCGACCTGCTCGCCGAGATCATCACGGCCGCTGTTCCCGACAACGTCTTTTCACTGGTGCACGGCACCGGGCCCGTTGTGGGTGAGGCGCTGGCCGCGCATCCGGACGTGGACATGGTGTCGTTCACCGGGTCCACGAAGGCCGGGCGCCGGGTGTCCGCCGTCGCCGCCGAGACGGTCAAGCGGGTGGCGCTCGAGCTGGGCGGCAAGTCGGCGTGCATCGTGCTCGACGACGCCGATCTCGGGCGTGCGGTGAAGATCGCGGTCGCGAACTCGTTCATGAACAACGGCCAGGCGTGCAGCGCGTGGACTCGGTTGCTGGTGCCCGCCGACCGTCACGACGAGGCCGTCGAGCTGGCCGCTCAAGCCGCGAGGAAGTACACGTCTGCGGATCCGAGCGAGCCGTCCACGCGGATCGGGCCGGCGGTGTCGAAGGCGCAACGCGACCGTGTCGTCGGGTACATCCGCAAGGGTGTCGAGGAAGGCGCGACGCTTGCCGCCGGTGGGCCGGAAGCCCCGCTGCCGCAGGGTTTCTACGTCGCGCCGACGGTGTTCGGCGGGGTGACGCCGGAGATGACGATCGCGCAGGAGGAGATCTTCGGGCCGGTGCTGTCGGTCATGCCGTACGCCGACGAGGACGACGCGGTGCGGATCGCGAACTCCACCATCTACGGGCTGGCGGGCGGTGTGTTCTCCGCGGACACCGACCGGGCACTGCGGATCGCGCGGCGGTTGCGGACCGGGCAGGTCGACATCAACGCCGCCGCGTTCAACACGAGCGCGCCGTTCGGCGGGTACCGCCAGTCGGGCAACGGGCGTGAGTTCGGCCGGTTCGGGCTGGACGAGTTCTGCGAGGTCAAGTCGGTCCAGCGGTAATTGGGCTGCGGATGACGCCATGGCGGCGTATCACTGCTGCCATGGCTGACTCGGCGCTGAGCATCAGGACGATCACCGACTCCGACGTTCCCGAATTCCAGCGGGTGATGGCGTGGGCGTTTCTGAGCGACACGATGGGGGAGGACAGCAAGTGGCTCAAGGTCCTGGAGAAGGACCGGGCGCACGCTGTCCTCGACGGTGACGAGCTGATCGGCACCGCTGCGGTGCTCACTCGCGAGATCACCGTTCCGGGTGGCCGACAGGCACCGGCCGGCGCGGTGACCGTGGTGTCGGTGAAGCCCGGCCACCGGCGTCGCGGCGTGGCGTCGTTGATGATGAAGACGCAGCTGCACGGCATGCACGAGACCGGTGAGCCGATCGCGATGCTGTGGGCGTCGGAGGGCGGCATCTACCGCCGGTACGGCTACGGCGAATACGCGACCAGCATCGCCATGCTGAAGATGCCGACACGTATGGCGTTCCACCCTGGTGTGCACGTCAGCGACGCACGGATCCGTCAGGTGTCACGAGAAGAAGCGCTGCCGGTCATGCGCGAGATCCACGAACGGGTGCGCTGCACGAGGGTCGGCTGGCTGAGCCGGGTCGAGCACACCTGGAACGTGCAACTGGCCGACCGCGAGATCGATCGCGGCGGACTCTCCTCGTACCGCTACTGCCTGCATCCCGAGGGCTATGTGGTGTTCCGGGTCAAGGCGGACAGTGGTTCGAGCGAGCTGCACGTGCGCGAGCTGGTCTGCGAGACCGATCAGGCCTACGCCGACCTCTACCGGTTCCTGCTGGACATGGACCTCGCGGGGGAGATCTCCTTCTACACCGCCTGGGACGACCCGATCCTGCACATGGTCGACAACCCTCGGAAGGTCGTTCGCGAGGCCGGCGACGCGCTGTGGCTGCGGATCGTCGACATCGACCGGGCTCTGCCGCTGCGCAGCTATTCGTCCGATGTGGACAGCGTGCTGGAGGTCGAGGACTCGTTCTGCCCGTGGAACTCCGGCCGTTGGCGCCTGACCGTCAAGGGCGGCGAGGCCACGGTCACGCGCACCGAGGACCCGGCGGACGTCTCGCTGGACATCGCCGCGCTCGGCAGTGCTTTCCTCGGTGGGGTACGGCTTTCTGTGCTCAGGCGCGCACACCGCGTGGTCGAGCACACGCCCGGTCACGTGGACGCGCTGTCGATCGCGTTCCTCGGCACGCGTGAGCCGCACTGCCCCGAGGTGTTCTGACGGAACTCACGGCGGTGGTTGCTCGTTGACGGTTCACCTGGTGTGGGAGGTAAAGCCGTGGGCACCATCGTGTGGGTTGTTGTGCTGGTACTGCTGGTCGCAGGGGTGTTCTACCTGGTCAGCCAGAGCAACGCGCGCAAAGCGCGAGAGCTCGACGACGCCAAGGCGGAAGCACGCCGCTGGGTCGAGCGGCTGGGCGGGCAGGTGATGAGCCTCACCGGCAGCAACGCCGCGTCGACGCAGGCGATGGCGGACGCGTCCGAGCGCTTCACCGCCGCCGGCTCGCAGATGGAGCAGGCCCGCACGATCCCGCAGGCACGGCTGGTCACCGAGACCGCGATGGAAGGCCTGCACTACGTGCGCGCCGCGCGGGAGGCCATGGGCATGGACCCCGGCCCCGCGCTGCCCGAGAGCGCGGGTCAGAAGCAGGCGGGTGCCGTCAGCGAGGACCGCCAAGTCGCTGTCGAGGGGCACCAGTACGCCGCGTCGCCGCACTCCGGTTCGGGCACGCCCTACTACTACCCCGGCGGCATGGTCGCCGGACGTCCGGTGCCGCGTGGCTGGTACTCCGAGCCGTGGTGGAAGCCCGCGCTCGTGGCCGGCGCATGGGGCGTGGGCACGTTCCTGCTGATGGACGCCATGTTCTCCGGCATGCACGGAGTCGGCGACTACGGCATGGGCGACATGGGCATGGGCGACGCCGGCATGGGAGACATGGGCGGTGTCGCCGACGCGGGCGACACCGGTGGCTTCGACTTCGGCGACATGGGCGGCGGCTTCGACTTCTAGCAACCCACTAAGGCTGGCAGGCGGGGCACCAGAAGAGGTTGCGCGCAGCCAGTTCCGTGGTCAGGACCTCGGTGCCGCAGACCAGGCACGGCTCCCCGGCACGGCGGTAGACGTACACCTCACCGCCGTGCCGATCCACGCGTGGCGCGCGGCCCATGGCACGGGGCATGTGCTCGGCCCGGACGGTGTTGATCTGGCCGACCTTCACGCCGTCCTTCATCAGCACGACCAGGTCGGCCCAGATCGCGTCCCACAGCTCGCGGCTCACCTTGTTGCCGACCAGCAACGGGTTCACGTTGTGCCGGAACAGCACCTCGGCGCGGTAGACGTTGCCGACGCCCGCGAGGATCTTCTGGTCCATCAGCAGCACGGCCAGCGACTGCTTCGACCGGATGATCCGCTCGTAGGCGCGGTCGGGGTCGGCGTCGCGGCGCAACGGGTCAGGCCCGAGGCGCTCGCGGATGAGCTTGACCTCGTCTTTGTTCAGCACTTCGCACGCCGTCGGGCCGCGCAGGTCCGTCCAGTGCGTCTCGCCGGCCATCCGCATCCGGACCTGGCCCACGGGCAGCAGGACCGGCACCGGCGACTCGGTGAACGTTCCGTACAAGCCCAGGTGGACGTGCACGATCGCGTCCGGGCCGTAGACGTGGAACAGGTGCTTCCCGTGCGCCTCGGCGCGGACGAGCCTCCGTCCGTCCACAAGGGACGCCGCGAAGCGCCCCTGTGGACTGGTGACGGTCACGGGCCTGCCCGCGTACCGGCGCTGGTGCAGCCGCGCGAGGCGGTGCAGCGTGTGGCCCTCAGGCACGCTTGTCTTCGTACGCGCTGACCTGGTCGATGCGGCGCTGGTGCCGCGGCTCGCCCGAGAACGGCGTCTTGAGGAACGCCGACACGATCTCAGTCGCTTCCTCGGCCGTGTGCTGACGAGCACCGATGCCGACCAGGAGAGCGTCGTTGTGCTGGCGGGCGAGCTGCGCGGTGTCGACGTTCCACGCCAACGCGGCGCGGGCGCCCTTCACCTTGTTCGCGGCGATCTGCTCGCCGTTGCCGGAGCCGCCGATCACGACGCCGAGGCTGCCGGGGTCCGCGACGACCTTCTCGGCGGCGTCGACGCAGAACGACACGTAGTCGTCCAACGCGTCGTACTCGTGGGCGCCGACGTCGACGACCTCGTAGCCCTGCTCGGTGAGAGCCGTGGACAGGTGGGACTTCAGTTCGAAGCCAGCGTGGTCTGCTGCCAGATAAACGCGCACGTCACGGAGTCTGACACGCTGGTGGGTGTGTTCAGCCAGGAGGGGTACCAGCTGAAGCTGGAATGGGGGCCCGAGGGCGTCAACGCTCTGCGGGACTGTGACGTGCTGATTGTCGTCGACGTGCTGTCGTTCACGACGTCCGTCGACCTGGTGGTGGGCAACGGCGGGCAGGTGCGGCCGTCCCGGTGGAAGCCAGCGTCGGGCAAGACGCTGCGACCAGCATCACTCGTCAGCGCTACGGGATTGGTCGAGCTGCCGTCGCCGAACGGGTCGAACCTCTGCTTCCTCGCCGCCGAGACCGGCGCCCACGTCCTCGCGGCCTGCCTGCGCAACGCCTCGGCGGTGGCCAGGCGCGCTCAGGAGCTGGGGGAGACCATCGGCGTGATCCCCGGCGGCGAGCGGTGGGGCCTCGACATCCTCAACGCGGGTCCGCGCGAGTTCGGACCGTTGCGGCCGTGCGTCGAGGACTACCTGGGCGCGGGCGCGGTGCTCGCGGCGCTGGTGGGCAAGGCCTCACCCGAGGCTCAGCTCGCGGCCACGGCGTTCCGGAACACCGACGTCGAGACCGCCGTGCGGGAGTGCGGGTCCGGCCGCGAGCTGATCGAGAACGGTCACGCCGCGGACGTGGGGCTGGCGGTCGAGATCGGGGTGAGCGACGCCGCTCCGATGCTGGTCGACGGGGTGCTGCGATGATCGAGATCGCGGACGGGATCTTCGTCCGCCGGCACACCGAGCTGGACCTGACGCTCGGTCTCGTCGTCGGATCAGGTGACGCGCTGCTCGTGGACTCCGGCATGGACCCGGCACTCGCGCGTCAGGTCCGGCCGTCGCG
Source organism: Lentzea waywayandensis (assembly GCF_900115955.1). Lineage (GTDB taxonomy): Bacteria > Actinomycetota > Actinomycetes > Mycobacteriales > Pseudonocardiaceae > Lentzea > Lentzea waywayandensis. The sequence continues at coordinate 115,166 of NZ_FOYL01000018.1, read as the reverse complement.
GATCGTGTTGACGCACAACCACTTCGACCACGTGCTGGCCACCGAGGCGTTCCTGCCGTGTGAGGTGTGGGCGCACGAGGACTGCGTCGTCGACGACAGCCTCCTCGACGACCGCGCCAAGTACTACGACGAACCGTTCGAGGGCTCGCTCGTCGCGCCCACGCACACGTTCCGCGACACCGTCACGCTCGACGTCGGTGGCCGCCGGGTCGACCTGCACCACTTCGGCCCCGCGCACACCTCGCACGACGTGGTCGTGCACGTGCCGGACGCCGGTGTCGTGTTCGCGGGCGACCTGGTGGAACAGGGCGCTCCCGCTCAGGCCGGCCCGGACGCGACGCCGGCGAACTGGCGCCACGTCCTGGACCTGATGCTCGAACTCGACCCGCGGATCGTCGTGCCCGGTCATGGCGAGCCGGTCGACGCTCGGTTCGTCCGGGAGATGGCTATCCCGGCGGCCACGTGAGTCCGCGTCCGCCGAGGACGTGGCAGTGCACGTGGAAGACGGTCTGGCCGCCGTCCTTGCCGGTGTTGAACACGAGCCGGTAACCGGACTCGTCGATCCCCTCGGCCTTCGCGACCTGGTGCGCGGTGGCGAGGATCTGCCCCGCGAGCACCGGGTCGACGTCGCCGATCGCCGTGTGGTGCTCCTTGGGGATCACCAGGACGTGCGTGGGTGCCTTGGGGTCGATGTCGCGGAACGCGAGCGTCGTGTCGGTCTCCGTCACCGGGGTCGCCGGGATCTCGCCCGCGACGATCCGGCAGAACAGGCAGTCGGTCACGCCCGCATCGTATTGGTACCGATGGGCTCTGTCGTTCATGCCCACTGACGTTGAATCATGGCGGGGTGAAGGGCACCAAGCTGCTGATCGTCGTGCGGTGCCTCATCAGTTTCGCGATCGGTGTGCTGCTCCTGATCCTCGCGATCCGCTTCGGTGAGGCGCTCTGGCGGGCCGTGCAGTAGTTCATCAGTGGACGAAGCAGAACTCGTTGCCCTCCGGGTCGCGCATGACCTGGAAGCTGCCCTTCTCGTCCGTGACAACCACACCTTCGCGGGTGCCGCCCAGGCTCACCGCCTTCACGACCGCCGCCTCGATGTCGTCGACCTCGAAGTCGAGGTGCAGCCGGTTCTTCTCGTCCTTGCGCTCCGGCACCGGTTGGAACGACATCCGCACGCCATCGGGCGGCTCGACGTGCGCCCACCCGTGCTCGCGGTTCACCGGCTCGCCACCGAGCAGTTCGGCCCAGAACCGGACGAGCCGGGACGGGTCGTTGCTGTCGACGACGATCTGTTCCAGCCTCACGTCTTCACCAGATTCTCTCGGGCCCAGTCACAACACAGGTCGAGCAGTCCGAGCACCTTGCGGCCCTGTGCCGTCAGCTCGTACTCGACCCGCGGCGGGTTCTCGTCGAACGCCTCGCGCGCCACCGTGCCGTCGCGCTCCATCGCCCGCAACGTCTCGGTGAGCACCTTGGGAGTCACGCCCGGCAGCTCGGCGCGGAGTTCGGTGAACCGCCGCCGCCCGTCCTGCAACGCCCGCAGCACGTGCGCGGTCCACTTGTCACCGATGCGGTACGGCAGGTCCCCGTGCGTGCATTCCACCTGCTCACCCCCGATATCGTTGCGGAAACCGGACACCCGCACCCTACCTTCGCGCTCATGGCGAAGATCGTTGTTTTCGGAGCGTCCGGCAAGGCCGGCAAGGAGATCGCGGCCGTCGCGGAGGCTCGCGGCCACGAGGTGACCAGGATCGGGCGCGACCCCGGTGTGCAGGCCGCGGCCGAGGTGGCGGCGGGCTACGACGTCGCGGTGAGCTCGGTGGCCGACCTCTCGCGCGACGCGGCCGAGTTCTACCGCGAGGCCGCCGGCGCGCTCGTGGCGTCCGGCGCCGGCCGGATCATCGTGGTCGGCATCTACACGTTGCTGGAGACCTCGCCGGGCGTGCGCGTCATCGACGGCCCGGACTTCCCGGACGAGTACAGGCCGTTCTGCCTCGGACACGCGGCGGGGGTCGAGGTGCTGGCCGAGTCCGAGGCGGACTGGCTGGTGATGAGCCCGTCGGGCAACTTCGGCGGCACGTCCACCGGCACCTACCGCCTGGCCCCGGTCGATCCGGCGGACGAACTGACCTACGAGGACTTCGCCGTGGCGGTGGTGGACGAGATCGACAACCCGGCGCACCGCCGCACGCAGATCGGTGTGGCGTCAGCGTGACCTAGCTCATATGGAGGTCCGGGGAGCTCATATTGGGAGTCCGGGGAGCTCATATGGGGGTCCGGGGACCGCCCCGGCCGGGGGCCTGGGGGCTTGGCCCCCAGACAAAAGGCGAGAGGCCGACCCGGTCTGCGTTCTCCGCAGACATGGGTCGGCCTCGGCCGCGAGCGGGCGACGGGAATCGAACCCGCGTAGCTAGTTTGGAAGACTAGGGCTCTACCATTGAGCTACGCCCGCGTTGCCGCCCCTGTGTGGGGCTGCGATCAATACTTTAGCGGGTGGCGGTAAGCTGGTTGCAACCGGGGCGTGGCGCAGCTTGGTAGCGCACCCGCTTTGGGAGCGGGGGGTCGCAGGTTCAAATCCTGTCGCCCCGATCGGTTGTCGAACGCCCTCGGCGAAGGAACCTCGCCGGGGGCTTTTGGCTCATTTCACCAGGTAGCGGCTCGCCCACGCCGCCAGTACCTCCGCCACGTACGCGGCGTCCGCGCGGTCGGTCAGCAGGTGGTCGGCGCCGTCGAGCGAGACGAACGACTTGGGGTGGCGGGCCGAGTCGAAGATCAGCCGGGCGTTGTCCACACCGACCGTGTCGTCCTGCGGGGAGTGCATGACCAGCAGCGCGCGGTTCAGGCCCGCGATGCACGCGGTCTGGTTCTGCTGGTTGATGTCGAGCAGGAAGCCGTTGCTGATCCGGAACGGCCGTCCGGCCAGCAGCACCTCGGCGACGCCGTGCGCCTCGATCTCCTCCTTGGACGAGCCGAGCAGGTGCTCGACGTGGGTGGTGTCGGCGGGTGCTCCGATCGTGACGACGGCCTTGACCTCCGGCACCTGACGCGCCGCGGCCAGCACGGCCGCTCCGCCCAGCGAATGTCCGATGAGGACACTCGGTGCCCCGATGGTGTCGCGGAGGTGGCTTGCCGCGCACACGAGGTCGTCGACGTTGGACGTGAACGTGGTGTTGGCGAAGTCGCCGCCGGACTGCCCGAGCCCGGTGAAGTCGAACCGCAGCACCGCCACCCCGCGCTCGGCGAGCCGCCGCGCGATCCGGCTGGCCGCCACCGAGTCCTTGCCGCAGGTGAAGCAGTGCGCGAACACGGCGGTGGCCACGACGTCGCCGGCGGGCAGTTCGAGCCGGCCCGCCAGTGCCTGGCCGTCGATGCCCGCGAAGACCGCTTTCCGGTTGTCCATGCCCTCTATGGTGCGTCACGTGCGCTACCAGTACCTCGACGACCGGCTGCGGCAGGCGTTCGACCACGCCGGGCTCGACCGCGAGCAGCGGGCGTTGCTGCAGGGCGTGCTGCGCGCACTGGACCCCGACGCGCACCTCGGCGAGCACGTCGCGGGCCTCAACAGCGCCGTTCTCGCCGTCACGCGGGCCCGGACGGCCCTGGAGAGTCACGCGACGGAGGACCAGCCGCGGTGGAACCTGTTGCGCCGCATCATCACCACCTCGCTGGCGTGCCTGGACGCGGCGAGGCCCGCGTACGCCCACGGCGGCGCCAAGGACCTCACCGAGGCCCGCAAGGTCCTGCAGAGCGTCGACTCGGCCATCGCGGCGGACGGGCAGCGGCTCGACCCTCAGGTGACGGCCGCCGCGGCCGCGAGGCTCGACCCGGAAGCGCTGGAGAAAGCGGTGAAGGGGTGGATCGCTCCACTGTGGAACGGCGTCGGGCTTCCGTTGCGCACCAGGATGATCGGTGAGGTCGCGGTGGTCGTGGCGATGCACGGGCGGGACGGCAGGCAACTTCGCACGGACCTGCTGCGGTGGCTCAAGAAGCCCGGTGACCTGGCCGAAGTGTTGTGGCCCCGCGAGCAACGGCACGTCGTGGCGCTCGTGGTGAGGGGTGCGCGAGTGCTCAGGCACCTGGACGAGCTGTTGCCCCAGGCGCGGCAGGAGCCGTTGCATCGCAACAGGTTGCCGAAGGACGACTTCCTGAAGGACGCCGTCAACGGGTCGTCGGTGCTGGTGCGGGTGCCGGTGGAGGCCGCGGACGTGCACACGGCCGCGCGAAGGGGCCGCCGGATTCTGAGCGAGGTGCTCGACCAGTACGCCGCGGGGGAGCGGCTCACCGAACTGAACATCGCGCCGGTGTGGCAGGTCAGCGCGCCGGGCGGGCGGGTCACCCGCGGCACCGAGCACCAGCGCACGGTCGGCAACGCCTATCCGCTCACCGCGTACTGGCCGGCCGAGCTGCGCAGCGCGATGCGGGTGGCGAACCTGGCGCGGCAGGTCGACGCGCCGATGGCGAGCGCGGGGCTCGCGTGGAGTGCGCTGGAGGCGACGGGGCTCGACCCGAGCAAGATCGCGTGGCTGGCCAAGGCCTGCGCCTTGCAGATGCTGCGGCAGCACCTCATCAGCCTGCACGTCGTGGTCACCAACCACGACACCGAGCTGCGCAAACCGCTCGACGAGCACGTGCCGACCACCGGCGTGAAGCACCACCTGAAGTCGGTGGACGCGTGGCTGGAGGTGCTGATCGGCCACAACCGCCCGAACGCACAGCTCGACGCCGCCCAGAAGGCCATCACCGCGCTCGCCGAGAGCGAGGGCGGCCTCGTGCAGGACCTCGCAGAACTCTGGCGCGGCAGGCTCGCGGACTCGAAGGTCCTCGCGGGCTGGCTGCGTGAACAGGAGGACACCGCCGCCGCGCTGCTGGAGTGGCTCTACGTCACCCGGAACCTGGCGTTCCACGCGGGACGGTTCGCCTCGCCCGCCGACACGCTGACCGCGCACGGCGGGCAGGCAGTCGCCGATCTCACACTCGAGTTCCTCGGAAACTGGCGGACCGTCGAAAGACAGCGAAGCCGGCAGGAGACCTCCGCCGTGGAGATCTACCGCCGGCTCGCGCAACGACAGGATCAGCTGGTGGCCCGGCTCAAGCGAGCTGGGTCCGTGCGCAGGCTCAGCGTCGAGGACATCTCCGGCCCCGACGAGAAGTGGTGGTCGCGCGTCAAGAGTTGATGCCGTTGGTCACGGCTTGGCCTTCGACAGCCAGTCCTCGACCCGGTCCGGGTTCGCCTCGACCCACCGCTTCGCCGCCTCGTCGGGCGACATCTTGTACTTCGCGATGAACGACGCGACCGTGTCCTGCTCGTCGTTGCTCCACTGGAAGTTCTGGATCAGCCGGGCCGCGGGCCCGCGCTTGTCCATGAACTTCTTGGAAGCGATCTTGTCGAGCTCGTAGCGCGGGTAGTCGCAGGCCACCTGGGCCGCGTCCGCGTCACAGCCCGCCTTGTACTCGGGCAGTTCGATCTTGACCAGCTCGATGTCGAGGTGCAGCCACTGCGGCTCGAAGAAGTAGCCGATCAGCGGCGTCTTCTTCTCCTCGGCCTGGCGGAACGCCTTGATCGACGCCTGCTCGCTGCCCGCGTAGACGACCTTGTAGTTGAGGTTCAGGTTCTTGACCAGTGCCTCGTCGTTCGTCACGAACGACGGGTCGCCGTCGAGCACCTGGCCCTTGCCCTCGGACTGGGGGGTCTTGAACTTGTCCGCGTACTTGTTGAGGTTCTGCCAGTTCGTGATGTCCGGGAACTCTTTCTTCATCCACGGCGGCACGTACCAGCCGATCACGCCCTTGTTGCCGGACGGGCCCACCCGCACGGCGGTGCGCTTCTCCTCGATGTACTTCTGCTTCAGATCCTCGTGACCCCAGTTCTCCAGGATCACGTCGATCTCGCCGGAGTCGAGGCCCTGCCAGGCGGTCTGTTCGTCGACCTCCTTCTTCGTCACCTTGCAGCCGAGCCGCTTCTCGGCGAGGTACGCGACCACGGCCGCGTTCGCCTCGTAGCCGACCCACGGGTTGACGGCGATGGTGATGGAGTCGCAGGGCTCTGTCGGTGCTGCCGAGCTGGAGCGGGGTGACGCCGTTGATCCACCGCCACAACCGGCAATTGTCAACACGAACGTCATTGCCAGAGCGATTCTGGGGGCTTGCACGAACAGCTCCTCGTCGGGGGGAAGAGCGATGCAGGAGACCGCTCAGTTCAGCTTTTCCCGATCGATCAGATGCAGTCAAGTCATGGGATGATTGGTTGTCCACAAAGGATCAGATTTGTATCAGCCCTTGACCGTACCCGTGCGAAGGTCAATGCTGTCGCGCATCGAGAAACGGTGTGCGCAGTCCGCAACAGGTCGGAGTGGTTTGGCGTGGATCCCGTGATTTCGGTCAGGGACCTGTGGAAGGTGTTTGGCCCCAACGCATCACAGCTGGTGGCCTCGGACGAGCTCAAGGCGTTGTCGCGGCAGGAGCTGATGGACCGCACGGGTTCCGTTGCCGCAGTACGGGGAGTCGACTTCGACGTCGCTCCCGGTGAGATGTTCGTGGTCATGGGACTTTCTGGATCGGGAAAGTCCACACTGGTCCGCTGTCTCACGCGGCTGGTGGAACCGACCGCGGGCACGATCATGTTCGAAGGCGAGAACATTCTCGAAGCGGACCCCAAGCGTTTGCGTGACCTGCGCCGGAACAAGTTCTCCATGGTGTTCCAGCACTTCGGTCTGCTTCCTCATCGGACAGTCGCCGACAACGTCGGTTACGGACTGGAAATCCGCGGGGTACCTCGGGCGAAACGTGCGGAGCGGTCACAGGAAGTGATCGATCTGGTCGGACTGTCCGGCAACGAGAAGTCCTATCCGGATCAGCTCTCCGGTGGTATGCAGCAACGCGTCGGTCTCGCACGCGCACTCGCCGGCGATCCCGACGTCCTGTTCTTCGACGAACCGTTCTCCGCCCTCGACCCGCTGATCCGGCGCGACATGCAGTCCGAGGTCATCAGGCTGCACCGCGAGGTCGGCAAGACGATGGTGTTCATCACCCACGACCTGAGCGAGGCGCTCAAGCTGGGCGACCGCATCCTGATCATGCGCGACGGCAAGGTCGTGCAGGTCGGCACCGGTGACGAGCTGGTCGGCGCGCCCGCGGACGACTACGTGCGCGACTTCGTGCGGGACGTGCCCAAGTCGCACGTGCTGACGCTGAAGTGGATCATGCGCCCGCCGCGTCCCGACGACGACCTCGACGGCCCTGAGCTGTCGCCCGAAACCGTTGTGCGGGAAGCCGTGCGCAGCGTGCTCGGCGCAGACAAGCCGGTGAAGGTCGTGCGGGACGGCGAACTGCTCGGTGTGGTCGCGGACGAGGAGATCCTCGGGGTCGTGGCCGGGGAGGCGTGAACATGGTTGCCGTCGCCGCCCCTAGGCAACTACCGCGCAAACCTCTCATCTTCGCCGGGATAGTGCTGGCCTGGCTGGTGCTGTGGCTGGTGTTCCGCAACGTCGGGACGCTGGCGCTCGGCGCCGCCGATCTCACCCCGCTGCACCGGTGGGTCAACGACGTCAACGACGCCGTCGGCGCGTCCAGGAACTCGAACCCCGTGTTCCTGTACTTCTTCAACGAGATCCGGCTCGTCATCGACGAGTTCGTGACCTTCATCCAGGCCCTGATCGCGCAGCCGTCGTTCGGCCGGCCCGTGCCGGTGATCGGCTGGCTCGGCGTGGTCGCGATCGCCGGCTTCGTCAGCCTCGCGGTCGCCGGCTGGCGGGTCGCGTTGCTCGCCGTCGCGGGCTTCGTGTTCCTCGGCCTGCAGGGCTTGTGGCAGGAGAGCATGGACACGCTCTCGCTGACGCTCGCCGCGGTCGTGATCTCGTTGCTCATCGGCATTCCGCTGGGAATCTGGGCGGGACTGTCCGATCGGGCACACCGGATCCTGACGCCGGTGCTCGACTTCATGCAGACGATGCCGACCTTCGTCTACCTGGCGCCGTTGACGCTGTTCTTCCTGATCGGTCCGGCGAGTGCGACGATCGCGACGCTGATCTACGCCGCGCCACCCGCGATCCGGATCACCGCGCACGCCATCCGCACGGTGCCGCGCACCACCGTCGAGGCGAGCGAGTCCCTTGGCGCGACGCAGAAGCAGACGCTGGTGAAGGTGCTGCTGCCGTCCGCGCGCAAGACCATCGTGCTCGGGATCAACCAGACGATCATGGCCGCGCTGTCCATGGTCACGATCGCCGCGCTGATCGACGCGCCGGGTCTCGGCAAGACGGTCGTGAAGGCGTTGCAGACCCTCGACGTCGGCACCGCGTTCAACGCGGGCCTCGCGATCGTGGTGCTGGCGATCGTGCTGGACCGCGTGACGACGGCCGCCGCGAGCGAGCGCCGCACGCTCCCGCGCTGGGCGCTGTTCGGCGGCCTCGGCGTCACGGGCGTCTGCGTCTACCTCTCCTACACCTACCTGTGGGCTGCGGAGTTCCAGTCGGACGTGGAGATCGGCAGCGCGATCCGCAAGGGCGCGACCGCCGTGACGGAGTGGGCGCAGGACTCGCTGCCGGTGATCACGGACGGCTTCAAGGACTTCGTCACGATCGTGTTGATCAACCCGCTGCAGGCGTTGCTCGCCGAGTCGCCGTGGTTCCTGGTGGCGCTGGTGATCGTGGCGCTGTCGTTCATGATCGGCGGCGTACGGCCGGCGATCGTCTCCGCCGTGTGCATCGCGGCGCTGATCGCGACGGGCCTGTGGCAGGACTCGATGATCACGCTGGCGTCCACCCTGGTCGCCACGATCCTGGTGATGCTGCTGGGAATCGTCGTCGGTGTCTGGATGGGACGCAGCAGGCGGGCCGACCGGTTCATCCGGCCGATCCTCGACGCGGCGCAGGTCATGCCCGCGTTTGTTTACCTGGTGCCCTTCCTGGCGTTGTTCTCCGCGTCACGGTTCACCGCGATCATCGCGGCCGTGGTGTTCGCGGCGCCGGTGGCGATCAAGATCATCGCGGACGGCATCCGCGCGGTGTCGCCCGCGACCGTCGAGGCGTCCACGGCGCTGGGCTCCAGCTCGTGGCAGACGATCGTGAAGGTGCAGCTGCCCATGGCGCGCGGGGCGTTGACCCTCGCCGCCAACCAGGGCCTGATCTACGTGCTCTCGATGGTCGTCGTCGGCGGTCTCGTCGGCGCCGGCGCGCTCGGCTATGACGTGGTGGCCGGGTTCTCGCAGGGCCAGTTGTACGGCAAGGGGCTCGCGGCCGGTGTCGCGATCGTCGTGCTGGGCGTGATGCTCGACCGCCTCACCCAGGCGGCCGCCAAGCGGTGGACCAACTAGGAGGTCTGGAAAGTGGCTAGGCACAGCGTGCTGGGAGCAGTGCTCGTAGGAGCACTCGCCCTTGCTGGTTGCGGTGGCGCCAAGGTCGGTGACACCTCCTCGGGTGCGACCGGCGACTGCGGCACGTTCAACCTCGCGATCAACCCGTGGGTCGGTTACGAGGCGAACGCGGCCGTCCTCGCGTACGTGGCCGAGAAGGAGCTCAAGTGCAAGGTCACCAAGAAGGAGCTCAAGGAAGAGGTGGCCTGGCAGGGCTTCGGCACCGGTGAGGTCGACGCCGTGGTCGAGAACTGGGGTCACGACGACCTGCGCAAGAAGTACATCGACGAGCAGAAGACCGCCGTCAGCGCGGGTTCCACGGGCGTGAAGGGCCAGATCGGCTGGTACGTGCCGCCGTGGCTCGCCAAGGAGCACCCCGACATCCTCGACTGGAACAACCTCAACAAGTACGCCGACCAGTTCAAGACGTCGGAGTCCGGCGACAAGGGCCAGTTGCTCGACGGCGACCCGTCGTTCGTGACCAACGACGAGGCTCTGGTGAAGAACCTGAACCTCAACTACAAGGTCGTCTACGGCGGCAGCGAGACCGCGCTGATCCAGGCCTTCCGCCAGGCGGAGAAGGACAAGAAGTGGGTCATCGGCTACTTCTACTCGCCGCAGTGGCTGCTCAACGAGATCAAGCTGGAGAAGGTGAAGCTGCCCGAGTACAAGGCGGGCTGTGACGCGGACGCCGAGAAGATCGCGTGCGACTACCCGGACTACGACCTGGACAAGCTCGTGTCCAAGAAGTTCGCCGACGCCAACGGCCCGGCCTACCAGCTGGTCAAGAACTTCAAGTGGACCAACGAGGACCAGAACACGGTCGCGAAGTACATCGCCGAGGACAAGATGAAGCCCGAGGACGCCGCCAAGAAGTGGGCGGACGCCAACGCCGACAAGGTCAAGGCGTGGCTGCCCAAGGCCTAGTCAGGACGTAAGAAAGCCGCGGGGGTGTGGTTCCTGGACGAGAGGAACCACACCCCCGCGGCTACCCCCGGCATCAGGCGGCCTGGTGACCGTTGGGTACCTCAGGCTCGTGCCGGTGTGTCATGCGGTGCCACCACGACCGCGGCTTCCCGCCGTTGCGGTAGTACTCCTGGACGCGGCGGGCGTCCTCCCGCAGGGCCGACTGCCGGTAGTCCATCTCCGCCTTGATCGCCTCGGGCGTCCACTCCATCAGACTCACTCCTCAGTGCGTTTCTCTCGCTTGCTGACAACGATGAGATTGCTCCTGAGGGGTGACCCCTTACATCGGACGATCACCTAAGGCATCGGCGTAGGACCCCTTACCCGGCGGCCGAGATGCAGGTGCGCACGCACTCGGGCAGTCAGGTAAGGGGTCGTTCACCTAGTCGATCCGGGTGCTCCCGCCGGCTGCGGGACGCACCTTCGTGCTCGCGGTGAGCTCGTTGTCCTTCGGGTTGTCGTCGAGGTCGTAGCGGTACCGCAGGTTGCCGGCCACCTTGAACGTCACGGTGCCCCTCGCCACGTCATCGGCGGTGAACGTGTAGGCGAACGGGAACTCGACCTTGCCGGCCGCCGCGACGCGCTGGGTGAGAGAGCCGATGTCACCGGACTCCGCCTCCAGCCTGACCGTGACCTCCTCGTCGAAGCGGGTGTTGTTGCCCACCGACACCTTGAGCCGCTTGGTCTCGCCGGCACGCGCGGTGGACGGCACCGAGAAGCCGGAGAGCGTCACGTCGTGCGTCTCCACCTTCAGCACCCGCTCGGTCGTGCCGGAGCGGCCGTCCTTCGTCGACCCGGTCACGCGGACGTTGTACTCGCCGTCCTTCGCGTAGCGGTGCTTGATCGTGTCCCTGCCGGTGATCGGCGCGGACGTGCCGTCGCCGAACTGGATCTCGCCGGTGGCGAGGTCCATGCCGAGCGGGTCGCCGGCGTACGGGGTGAACGAGATGTCGTTGTACGCCGACGGATCCGTGGGCGCGCTGAACGAGGGCCTGATCGCGGGCGCGTTCCCGAAGGCCATCTTGAAGTACCCGGCGTTCGCCTCCTCCGCCGCGACGCGGATCAGATAGGACTCGCCCGCGGCCACCGCGAACACCGCGCCGTTGTTGACGCGGGCGCTCGCGCAGTCCACTTCGGACAGATCGCCCGCACGGAACGCGCTCACCGTGAAGCCGTAGTTCTGGGTCCTCGCCAGGTGGACGAAACGCGCGCGGTCGGCGGTGTACCGGTACCAGACGGACTGCACCGCCTCGGGTTCGCAGGCCGACCTCAGCTCGTCCGGCTCGGACGAGGCGCGGCGCAGATCACCCTCGAACGTCGCCGGGAACCCGGTGACCGACGCCGACGCACGGTCGTCGTTCGCCTCGGCGGGGACGGTGATCAGGTCGAACGTGAAGTCCTTGCCGTAGCCGGCGTAGTGCTCGACGAGCGCGAAGTAGTAGGTCGTGCCGGCCTTGACGTGGAACGTGTCGGTCTTGGTCTGCATGAACGTGCAGGTGCCCGGCACCATCGAGAGCGAGCCGCGTTCGCCCGTGTACACGGCCATGTAGGGCTGGCCGCCGATGGTCGCCCGCACGATGGCGTCCTCGGGCGCGGTGTAGCTCAGCCACACCGAGTCCGTGCCGTAGTAGTAGCACTCGGTCGGGTCATCGGGTGCCTTCGTGGAACCAGCGGTCGTGAGTTCGCCGTGGTACGGCAGCGATGTGACCGCGGTGGCGTGGTCGAAGTCGTCGTTCGACGGCGGTTCGGCCGCGTGCGCGAGACCGGGTGCCAGTGCCGTGATCAGCACTGCCACCAGGGCGGCGATGGTCGTTCTCATCCTGTTCCCCCGGTTCAGTTCGCGACGGCGGTGGTGGTGGCGGCAGGCCGGACGGTGGCGGCGATCGAGATCACCTCGTTGTCCACCGCGCGGGCGTCGCGGACCGGGTAGTCCAGCGACACGACCGCGCGGAAACTCACCTTGCCGACCACCGCGTCCTGCGGGGTGAAGGTGTAGGCGAACGGGAACTGCACCTTGCGCGTGGGATGTGCGGGAACCTCGAGCTCCGACCGGCCGACCTCGGTCCACGAGCCGCCGTCGCTCTTGTACAGGGTGACCGTGGCCCGCTCCGCGTACCGGGTGTTCGCGACGTGCACGGTGATCGGCTTGCTCTGCCCCGCCCGCGCCGAGGCCGGTACGACGAACTTCGTGATGCCGACGTCGTGGGTCTCGATCGTCACCGGGGCCGTCTTCGTGGCGGTCCGGCCGTCGTCGGTCGAGGCCCGCATGGTCACCTGGTAGGTGCCGTCCGTGCGGTACTGGTGCCGCACGGAGCCCTTCTTGGCCGGCGTCGTCGTGCCGTCGCCGAAGTCCCACGCGACGGTCAGATCACCGTCGATGTCGCCGTAGGAGTCGGCCTGGAAGACGACCTCGCTGAAGACGTTCAGCTGGTCCGAGCTGATCATCATGTACGGCTGGAGCGGCGGTGCCTCGGACAGGCTCACCGAGACCGGCTCGTACCCGTAGTTGGCGTGCGACGAGGTGAAGCGCAGGAAGTAGGTCGTACCGGGGTTCGCCCGGAACACGGCAGGTGACCAGGAGTTGCCCTGGCTGCAAGCGATCTGGCTGAGGCTCGTGATGTCGTCACCGGTGTAGACGGTGACCGCCGCCTCGTTCCCCGTCGCCTTGGGCACGACGGACAGCGCGGAGGTCGTGGGCGTGTAGGAGTACCAGACCGACGGCTTCCGCTCGTCGTACACGCACGTCGACTCTGGCTCATCGGCCTCGTACGACGCCACCGACGCGTCCGGCTGCGCGGAGAACGGCAGAGCACTCACGGGCTCGGCCGCTGCGAAGGCGTCGTTGGCCGCGGGCGCGACCTTGTCCAGCGAGAACTTCAGCGCGCCACCGGGAGCGCCGTAGCCGCTGATCAGGAAGTAGTAGGTGGTGCCCGCCGTGACCCGGAACGTCATCGGGTACCGGCTGCCGACGCTGCACGCGTTCTCCACCCCGCGCAACTCACCGCGCAGACCGGTCTGGGCGGAGATGATCATCTCCCGGCCACTGCCCGCGGACGTCGCGCGCAGGAGCCCGGTCTCGGTAGCGGTGTAGTGGAACCACACGGAGCCCTGGGAGTCGTAGGGCTGGCACCAGAACGAGTCGTCGGAGGCCTTGGTCGCCTCACTCGTGTTCTGCTCGACGGTGAACGGCAGCGCGGTGATCGCCGTCGACGCGTCGAAGTCGTCGTTCGCCGGCGGCGCCGCGTGGGCCACGCCGGGCACGAGCATCCCCAGCACTGCGGCCGCGACGACCGCGATCGGTCTCCAAGAAGGCATGCGAAAGTTCCCCCTCATCTCGCCCTCGCCTCCCCGGCGAGAGCCCTGCCCCCTAACGCGTGAGGGCGGGGTGTCGGTTGCCCACCCCGCCCAAGTTGCGCCGTTCGGCCTACTTCTGCATGGCCGTCACGTCCGCCGCCCACTGCCACGGCGCCGCGGTACCGCCCGGCAGCGAGTTGAAGTACTCCCAGCCCGCCACGCCGCCGAAGTTCGTGTACTTGGTCTTGAGGCTGCGCACCGTGTTGCCGAGCGTCGTCATGTTCACGTAGCCCGACCCGCCGTTGGCCGAACTGGTGAGCGTGCCGAGCACGACCTTGTTCGCCGGGATCACCCGGCGGTTGATGATCTGGTCGTAGTTCGCGGTGCTGCCCGCGTTGCCCCAGCCGTTGTAGAACTGGCCGTTGAACCACGCGATCTTCGAACCGTGGCTGCGGTACAGCTCCTCGTAGTTGAAGCCGGAGAGGTTGCCGCCACCCCACAGCGCACTCGCCACGGGGGAGAGCGTGACGATGAAGTTCGCGCCGAAGTCGGTCTTCAGCCGGTCGATCACGCGCCGGATGCCCGCGATCGACATCCGCTCTTCCACGTCGAGGTCGACGCCGTTGAGCTTGTAGGTGCGGATCGTGTCGCGCAGCAACGGGTAGTAGGTGTCGAACTGCGTGTCGAGCCGCTGGAACGAGCCCGGCGCGGCGCCGCCCACCATGCCGATCACGTTGACGCCGCGGGCCTGCATCGCGGCGAGGTCCGCCCACATCTGGGTGTAGCGCGAGTGCGACGGCGGGTGGTCGTTGAGGTGGACGATCCTGTTGTCGTTGAGGTGGATCGCGGCGACGAGGACGTCCGTGACGCCGGTGTTGCGGTCGAGCAGGGGCTTGGGCGAGACGTACGTTCCGGTCGCGCCGTTGCTGTACTGGGTCTGGTAGTAGACGACGGTGCGCTTCTGGGTGGCCGCCTGGGCCGGTGGCGCGGCGAGCGCCACCAGCAGCAGGGCCAGGAACAGCTTCTTCATGCGTTACCTCGTAAGCCGCAGGGTGATCACTTGGAACGGGCGCAGCACCACCTCTGCCGACGCGTCGGCCAGGGGCCGTTCGAGCAGGTCGGTCTCCTGGATCGCCGTGTAGGCGAAGGAGGTGCTGATCGAGGCGCGGGCACGGCCGCCGTGCGCCTCGTAGAGCCGGACGATCACGTCGCCCGACCGGTCGTCGGCCAGCTTCACGGCCTCGACCCTGACCGCGGGGTTGTTCGTGCGCACCAACTCCTCCGGTGCGTTCGAACCGCGGACGGCCTGCGGCGGCAGGTTGATGCGGTACCCGGCGTCGATGGCCTCCGGGATGCCCGCGCCGACCACGAGGGCGTAGCGGAAGCGGTGCTCGCCCTGGTCGGTCTCGGGGTCGGGGAACCTCGGTGCGCGCAGCAGGGACAGGCGCACGGTCGTGGTGGTTCCGCCGTCTTCGCGGGTGGTGCGGGTGACCTCGTGGCCGTAGGTCGAGTCGTTGACCACCGCGACGCCGTAGCCGGGTTCACCGACGTGCAGGTAGCGGTGGGCGCAGATCTCGAACTTCGCCGCCTCCCAGGAGGTGTTGGTGTGCACCGGGCGGTGCAGGTGGCCGAACTGGGTCTCCGCCGTGGAGACCTCTGCGCGCAGGTCGAGCGGGAACGCGATCTTGAGCAGCTTCTCCCGCTCCTGCCAGTCGACCTCGGTGTCGAAGTCGACCTGCTTGGCGCCCTCGCGAAGCCGGATGGTCTGGGTGAGCACCGAGTTGCCGAACTTCGCCCGGACGACCACGCCATCGGAGGTGTCGACGCGTTCGGACGGGATCAGGTCGGCCTTCCAGTTGCGGTAGAACGGGTCGATGTCCCAGGCGTCCCACTGGTTCGGGTTGTCGCGGTGCAGCTGCGGCATGCCGGCGAAACCGTGCGGTGGCAGGACTTCGCGGTTCTCTTCGAGGTCCAGAATGGACTCGACGATGCCGTCGGCGTCGATCGTGACGCGCAGCCGTCCGTTGTCCAGCACGCCGTCGGCCGGTGCCACGAACGGCCTGGGGGCGCCGCCGCCGAGCACGTCGAACGTCAGCTCGTCGTCGCCGTCGCCCTTCAGCGCGTCGATGGCCTGGGCGGTCAGTGCCTTGAGTTCGGACGCCACGCGGGCGTAGGTGGCCTCGGCCTCGCGGTGCACCCAGGCGATCGAGCTGCCCGGCAGGATGTCATGGAACTGGTGCAGCAGCACGGTCTTCCACAACCGGTCGAGCTCGTCGTACGGGTAGTCGGCGCCTGCCAGGGCGGCCGCGACGGACCAGTGCTCGGCCTCGCGCAGGAGGTGTTCGCTGCGGCGGTTGCCCTGCTTGGTCTTGGCCTGGGTGGTGTAGGTGGCGCGGTGCTTCTCCAGGTACAGCTCGCCCGCCCACACCGGCGCGTCCGGGTACTCGTCCTGTGCGGCCTGGAAGAACTCGCGTGGCGGCTCCACGCGGACGGTCGGCGAGCCTTCGAGGTTCGCGACGCGGTGCGCGGTCTCCATCATCTCGCGGGTGGGGCCACCGCCGCCGTCGCCGTAGCCGAACGGGACCAGGGACCGCGATGCCTTGGCGTGCTCGGCGAACTGACGTGACGCCCGCGCCAGTTCCTCGCCGCTCAAAGAGGAGTTGTAGGTGTCGACGGGCGGGAAGTGCGTGAAGATCCGCGTGCCGTCGATGCCCTCCCACCAGAACGTGTGGTGCGGGAACTTGTTGATCTGGTTCCACGACAGCTTCTGGGTGAGGAACCAGCGCGAGCCCGACAGCTTGATCAGCTGGGGGAGCGCGGCGCTGTAGCCGAACGAGTCCGGCAGCCAGACCTCCTCGGTCTCGACGCCGAAGTTGTCGAGGAAGAAGCGCTTGCCGTGCACGAGCTGGCGGGCCATCGCCTCGCCGCCGGGCATGTTCGTGTCCGACTCGACCCACATGCCGCCGACCGGCACGAACTGTCCACTGCGGACCTTCTCGCGGACGCGGTCCCACACGTGCGGGTGGTGGTCCTTCATCCACTCGTACTGCTGGGCCTGCGAGCACGCGAAGTAGAAGTCCGGGTACTCGTCCATCAGCTTGGTGACGTTCGAGAACGTGCGCGCGCACTTGCGGACCGTCTCGCGCAACGGCCACAGCCAGGCGGAGTCGATGTGCGCGTGGCCGATCGCGGAGACCTTGTGCGCGGAGGCGTTGGCGGGCAACGCCAGCACGCCGGCCAGCTCCGCCCGCGCGAGGTCGGCGGTGGCGGCCACCTCGTTGAGGTCCAGCGCGTCCATCGCCCGGTCCAGCGCGTGCAGGATCTTGTGCCGGCGCGGGTCGTGGTCCGGGAGTTCCCTCATCAGACCTTGGAGCACTTCGATGTCGAGCATCAGGTGCCACACCTGTGGCTGGAACACCGCGAGCTCGGCCTTGAGGATCTTGTACAACGGCTCGGTGCCCGCCGTGGTCTTGTCGCCCAGCTGGGTCGGCAGGAACGGGTGGAAGTCGAGGATCGTCGGGTTGCCCGCCGCCTCCAGGTAGAAGAGGACCTCGCGACCGTCGACGGGCAGGTACGTGTTGCGCGGCTCGATGCCCTTGATGGGCAGGCCATCGGCGGTGTACGCGAGGCCCTCGGACTGGAAACCGGGGCCGGGGTGGGTGAAGCCGAGGTCCAGCACGACCTCGACCTGCCTGCCCCGCCACGACTCCGGGACGCTTCCGGTGAGCCGGAACCAGCTCGTGCTCCACGGCGCGCCCCAGGCGTCGCCGACGCTCGCCGGCGCGTAGGTCGCTTCCAGGGCCTCCGCGACCGGGACGGGTTCGTCCGGCACGGTCCAGACGGCCAGTTCCAGCGGTGCGGTCTCGCCGTAGACGGCAGGGCGGATGCGTTCCTTCAGCGTGCGGTTGAGTCGTTCTTCCAGCAGCGCGCGTTCGTCGTGCACGTGTTCACCCCAGCTCGATCGAGGCCCGCACGCCATCGCGCGCGAGGCCCATCCACTCGTCGAAGAAAGCACCGCCCGGACCCCACGAGGGCCGGTCGCCGTGCAGCTTGATCGGCGTGCGCTCGGCCGGCACGTGCGCTGCCTCGCGCACGATCCGGGCGATCGCCTCGCCGAGCGGCTTGACCTTGCGTTCCGTCGTCAACAACCCCAACTCGTACTCGCGTTCGGGGAAGTCCACCAACGCACGGTCGACGTCGTGCGAGCACCACCACGTGACGCCCCACAGGTTCGAGCAGGTCAACGCGTTCGCAAGCGTTTGCTCGGCGAACTGCGGCGCCTGCTCGGCGGTGATCTCGGGCTGGGCGGCGCCGACCTCCTGCAGCCACACGGGCCGTTGCGGATCCTGGGCGTGCGCCTTCGACAGCTCGATCAGGTACTCGGCGTGGTGGACGCTCTCCGGACTGAGGGATCCGTAGCGCTGCGCTGTGCCGTTGAAGACCCACGAGTGCACGGTCGTCATCGCGCCTTTGTTGGCCGCGTGCTCCGGCAGGAACGCGTGCTCGCTCTCGTACCAGACGGCGTCGTACTCGGAGTGGACGTGCGGACGGCCCGGTGCGGCCTTCTCGCACTCGTCGAGCAGCGCGTCGATCCATTCGCCGGCCTGCTCGGGCGCGCACGGGTTCGACTCGGTGAGCAGGTTGACCTCGTTGCCCAGGGTGAAGCCGAGGAAGTTCGGCTTGTCCCGCAACGCCTCGGCGAGTGTGCGGACGTAGAACTTCTGCCCGCTGATGACGTCCGGGTCGGTGAAGATGTTGCGGCGGTGCCAGGTCTGCACCCACGACGGGTAGAAGTCGAAGCTCGACAGATGTCCTTGCAGGACGTCGACCTGGACGTCGAGACCGGTCTCGCGGGCGGCGTCGAGCATTTGGGAGAGCTGCTCGACGGCCTGGGGACGGACCAGTCCGCGGTTGGGCTGGAACACCGGCCACAGCGGGAAGACCCGCACGTGGTCGAGGCCGAGAGCCGCGATGGACTCGAAGTCGGCTTTGACGTCGTCGAGGGAGAAGTCGAGCCAGTGGTGAAACCAGCCTTGGGAAGGGGTGTAGTTCACGCCGAAACGCAACGCCGAACTCCTTTGGGGTTCATCCCTTGATCGCGCCTTCTCCCACTCCGCGGAAGAAGTGCTTTTGCAGCAACAGGAACAACAGGATCAGCGGCACGACGGCGATGATCGTGCCCGCCGCCACCAGCCGCTGGTTCTGCACGAACGTGCCCTGGAGGTACGCCAGGCCGATGGTGAGCGTGTACTTCTCCTGGTCGCTCAGCACGATGAGCGGCCAGAGGAAGTCGTCCCAGCTGAACATGAACGAGAACAGCGCCACCACGACCAGCGTGCCCTTCACCGACGGCAACCCGAGCCGGATGAAGCGCTGCCAGGCGTTGGCGCCGTCGATGACCGCGGCCTCCTCGACTTCGGCGGGGAGTGCGAGGAACGCGTTGCGCAGCAACAGGACGTTGAGGGCGGCGATCGCGCCGGGCAGCACGACCGCGGTGAGGGTGTTGGTGAGCCCGAACCCCCGCATCACCAGGAACAGCGAGATCATGATGGCCTCGAACGGCACCAGGATGCTGCTGGCGAAGATCACCGCGGCGAACCTGCGGCCCCGGAACTTCAGCCGTGCCAACGCGTAGCCGGCCATCGCCGCGCCGAGGCAGTTCGTGATCACGTTGACGCTCGCGACCCCGAGCGAGTTGAGCGCGAACGTCCAGACCGGCACCACGTCGGCCACGGCCGCGTAGTTGCCGAACGTCGGGTCGTCCGGGATGAAGTCGGGGACGAACACGTCCTCGCCGGGGCCCTTGATGCTCGTGGCGAACTGCCACAGGAACGGCCCGATGCTGATCGCGAGGATGCTCAGCAGCCCGAGGTAGCGCAGTGCCAGGAAGAGATGGGCGCGCTTCACAGCTGATCCTCCCTGCGGTTGAGCTTCAGAGTGACCAGCAGCAGGCCCAGCAGGATCACGAACAGCACCACGCTCAGCGCCGACGCGTACCCGACCTCACCGGTGAGACCGCGGCCGACGGACTGGATGAGCATCACCAGCGTGGTGCTCGCCCCGCCCGGACCGCCGGACCCGCCCGACAGCAGGTAGATCTCGGAGAACACGCGGAACCCGTTGACCGCGCTCAGCGCCGCGACGAGCACCATCGTCGGGCGCAGACTCGGTACGGTGACCGACCAGAACCTCCTGACCGGTCCCGCGCCGTCGACCATCGCGGCCTCGTGCAGGTCCTTCGGCACGTTCGCGAGCGCGGCCAGGTAGATCACCATGTAGTAGCCCAGGCCGCGCCAGATCGTCACCACCATCGAGCTGATCAGCAGCAGCGTCGAGTCGGTCAGGAACGGAATCCTGCTGCCGCCCAACGCCTCCACCATGCTGTTCACCAGGCCGCGGCTGTCGAGCAGCCACGTCCAGATGAGCCCGACCACGACCGTGGACGCGATCACCGGCGTGAAGAACGCCGTGCGGAAGATTCCGATGCCCGGCACGATCTTCTGCGCGAGCATCGCGATCAGCAGCGGCAACAGCACCAACGGCGGGACGACGCCCACCATGTAGAGACCGCTGTTGCGCGCCGCCACCCAGAACTTCGGGTCCTGGACCATCCGCACGAAGTTGTCCACACCGGTGAACTGGCCGCCGCCCAGCGCGCTCGCGTCCGTGAACGCGAGCACGATCATGTTCAGGAACGGGAAGAGGACGAACAGCAGGCAGACGGCCAGTCCTGGGGCCAGGAACAGCCACGGCGTGTACGGGCGATGAGTCATTTCCGGCTGCCTACTTCAGAAGCCGGTTGCACTCGGTAACGGCGTCGTCCAGTGCCTGCTTCGGCGACTTCTTGCCGAGCATGGCGTCGGCCAGCTGCTGGAGAAGTGCCTCGCGCATCTGGTCGCTGAACTGCACGGGCGTGTAGTTCACCGCGGTCTTGAGCTGCTTGGCCGCGGCCACCCGCACGCGCGCCTCGTCGGTGCCGTCCTCCGTGGTGAAGTACGGGTCGTCCCCGCCCTTCGAGGTGCTCGGGAAGATCGACGCGAGCTTGGCGAACTTCACCTGGTTCTCGGCGTTGGTGACGAACCTGCCGAACGCCAGCGCCGTCGCCTGGTTCTTGCTGCTCTTCGGCACGCTCACGCCGTGCAGGAACATGTTGGCGCTGCCCGTGTTCGTGATGGGCGTGGTGATGCCGATGTTCGCGTAGAGGCTCGGCGCGTCGGTCTTGAACTTGCCGAGGTCGTACGCGCTGCCGGGGTTGAGCGCCGTCTGCTGCGCCATGAACTTCGCGCCGGCACCGGTGTAGTTCTGCGTGAGCGCCTCGGGAATTAGCGCGCCCGCGTCGTACATCCGCTTGTAGCTCTCGGCGAACTCGACGCCCTTGGGCTCGTTGAAGGTGAACTTGTCGTTCTCGAACAGCTTCACGCCGTAGAGCCCGAAGTCGGCGATGCTCGGGGTCTGGCCGAGGATCGCGATCTTCTTCTCGGCGAGCTTCAACGCCTGCTCTTCGAGTTCCCTGAAGTTCGTGGGTGGCTTGTTCGGGTCCAGGCCCGCCTGGCTGAACAGGGCCTTGTTGTAGAAGATCGGGCCGGTGTTGAGGTACCAGGGGAAGCCGTAGCAGCCGCCCTTGCCGGGGATCTCGAACGCCTGCCAGGCGTTGCCGAGGTACTCGGGCTTGGCCTCCTTGAGCGACTCGTCGAGGTCGACCAGCTGGCCTGCCTTGGCGAGCGGGAAGCTCAGGTCCGGCGGTACGTTGATCACGTCGGGGAGACTCCCCGCGCTCGCGTCCGCCATGACCTTCGCCAGGTACCCGTCCGCGGGCTGGTCGACCCACTTCACCGAGGTGCCCTGGTGCTGCTTCTGGAAAGCGTCGATGACACCGTTGACGTAGTCGGTGTACTTGGGCTTGAGGGACCAGGTCTGGAACGTGATCTCGCCCGTGACCTGGCCGGTTGTGCCCGTGGACGTGCTGGACGTGCCGGACAGTCCGCATCCCGCCACGGGCACCGCCGCCAGGCCCGCGAGGAACGTGCGCCTCTTCATTGTGACAGCCACCTCCTTGGTCGCGGACCCTAGCTAAACCGGTTTATCTCCGGCTAGCCTCCGAACGTCTTGTTGTCTCGTTCTGGACAGGGTGCGGGTGCGGTGAAGAGGCCAACGATCAAGGACATCGCGGCGGCGGCAGGGGTGTCCAAAGGCGCTGTGTCGTTGGCGTTGAACGGCCGGTCCGGGGTGTCCGAGCTGACGCGGTCGCGGGTGCTCGAGGTCGCGTCGACTTTGGGATACCGGCCCTCGGTCACCGCTCGGGCGCTGTCCTCCGCGTCCGCCGACGCCGTGGGGCTGGTGCTGGTGCGGCCACCCCGCGCGCTGGGGGACGAGGCGTTCTTCTTCCAGCTGATCGCCGGGATGCAGTCCGAGATGTCCTGCGCGCTGCTGTTGCAGGTGGTGGACTCCCGCGAGGCCGAGATCGCGCTGTACCAGCGGTGGTGGGCCGAGCACCGGGTCGACGGGGTGTTCCTGGTCGATCTGCTGGTCTCGGATCCTCGCGTCGAGTTGATGTCCGCTCTCGGGCTGCCGGCCGTGGTGGTGGGCGGCGCCGGACACCACGGGGAGCTGGCCTCGGTGTGGGCGGACGACTACGCGGCCATGACCTCTGTCGTCGAGTATCTGAAGTCGTTGGGGCATCAGCGGATCGCCCGGGTCGCCGGGTTGGCCTCGTTGCTGCACACCGTCCGGCGTGACGCGGCGTTCGCTTCGTCCGTTGTGGACGGTGTGGTCGTGGCCGGGGACTACACGGCCGAGTCCGGAGCACGGGCCACGCGGGAGCTTCTGGGGAGGGCCGCTCCGCCTACGGCGATCGTCTACGACAACGACGTGATGGCGGTGGCCGGTGCCGAGGTGGCCGCGTCGCTCGGGGTCGCCGTGCCGTCGGAGTTGTCGATCGTGGCCTGGGACGACTCGGTGCTGTGCCAGCACGGTCGGCTGACCGCGTTGGCGCGGGACACGTTCGCGTTCGGCGCTCGGGCGGCTCGGGCGCTCGTGGCCGTGATCGACGGAGCCTCGCCGACCGACGTCGAGGACGTGCTGCCCGAACTGGTGGTCCGGGGGAGCACCGGGGCGGCACCCGCGGTGTAGGTGGGGTGCGATCACCCCACCCCCACGCGTCGTCAGGTGAGAGAGGCGACCTGGTCGCTCACCACTTGGGCCGCGGCGGACACCAGGGCCGTCACCGCCGGGTTCGTCGAGTTGTCCTGGCGCCAGCCGAACTGCGTGTAGACGCGGAACGTCGAGGACCAGGGCAAGCGGACCAACCTGCCGTCGGCGAGCTCGGCGGACACGGTGACCTCCGGCATGAGGGCGATGCCCAGGCCGGACGCCACCGCGCGTTTGGCGGCGTCCACCGAGTCCAGCTCCAGTACGGGGGCACGGGTGTCGTCGTAGCCGAGGGACTGTTCGAAGAGCTCGTGGTACGAGGCGCCGTTCTCGGCACGGATCAGCGTGCTGCTCGTGATGTCGTCCTCGGACAACGACTGGCGCTGGGTGAGCATGTGGTTCGGGCCCGCGATCATCACGAGGGGCTCGGGGCACAGGACCGTGGTCTCGAGACCCTCGCGGGGTTCGATCGCGCCGATGAAGAACGCGCAGTCCAGTTGGCCGTCGCGCACCGAGTTCAGGTTGTTCAGCGCGTTGCGGGAGTGCAACGAGAGTTGGACCGACGGGTAGCGCCAGCACATGTATTCGATGAGCGGTAGCAGACGGTAGTCGGTCAAACTCTGTGCGGAACCGATGACGAGTTTGCCGTGCGGCTCACCGTTCATCGTGATGGCTTTTCGGGCCTTTTCGGTGAGGTTGATGATGTTTCGCGCGAACGGCAGTAGTTCCACGCCCGCGGACGTCATCTGGATACCTCTGGGAAGGCGTCGGAAAAGGACGACCCCGAGGCCCTCCTCCAGCGCCTTGATGCGGGTGGTGATGGTCGGCTGCGAGCAGTTGAGCGTGGCAGCGGCCTTGGTGAAGCTCCCTGTCTGAACCACGGTCGTGAACGCGAGAAGCTGGCGTGTCTCCATCAGGCGGATCCTCGGGGTAAAACGGTGCGACGACTTTTTCTCGTTCGTTCCCGTGGTCCTGTTACGGATGGTGCGGGAGCAGTAACGCTACCTGTCAGCCGCGCCGGGGCGATTGGTGCTTATGGAGTCATCTTGATCGGTCGGGAAAGAGGGTTGCGGCCGAAAGAGTGAAATTGAGACGGACGCTTTGACGGGCCGTAGCTGGGTGACTCTCTTGCGTTAAGTGTTTCGCTCGGCGAACAAAAAATGTCGCCGGAGACGAACGGTCGAGGGTGCGGCCGGCGATCTCGTGGTGCCGGGATGAGAGGGCTCCGGAGGCCCCGCGGTTCCGCGCGGACCGGGGTGGCGGCGGTCACAGTGCGGGTCTCGCCTAGACTCGCTGGAAATCCGGGCGCCCAGGTGGTGGTACCGGCTGTCTTGCACGTTCTTTGTTCGTTACGAGGAGTCCACGTTGAAGAGCACCGTCGAGCACCTGAGCCCGACGAGGGTCCGGATCAACGTCGAGGTGCCGTTCGACGAGCTCAAGTCGAACTTCGACCAGGCGTACCGGAAGCTCGCGAAGCAGGTCCGCATCCCCGGCTTCCGCCCGGGCAAGGCCCCCGCGAAGGTTCTGGAGAACCGCATCGGCCGCGCCCCGGTCCTGGACGAGGTCATCCAGGAGGCCATCCCGGCCAAGTACCTGGAAGCCGTCAACGCCGGTGAGGTGCGCACGCTCGGCCGTCCCGACTTCGAGGTCACCAAGATCGAGGACGGTCAGACGCTCGAGTTCACCGCCGAGGTCGACGTCCGTCCCGAGATCACCGTGCCCGCGTTCGGCGAGCTCGCCGTGACGGTCGACGAGCAGGAGGTCACCGACGAGGACGTGACCACCCAGCTCGACGAGCTCCGCGCTCGCTTCGGCACGCTGACCGGCGTCACCCGCCCGGTCGAGACCGGTGACTTCGTCATCGTCGACCTGTCCGCCACCGTCGACGGCGAAGAGGTCGAGGAGGCGCGCACCAGCGGCCTGTCCTACGAGGTCGGCTCCGGCCAGCTCGTCGAGGGCATCGACGACGCGCTCGTCGGCGCGTCCGAGGGTGAGACCAAGACCTTCGCCACGACGCTCGTCGCCGGTGAGCACGAGGGCCGCGAGGCCGAGGTCACCGTGGTGCTGAGCAGCGTGAAGGAGCGTCAGCTCCCTGAGCTCGACGACGAGTTCGCGCAGCTCGCCAGCGAGTTCGACACGCTCGAGGAGCTCAAGGGCGACCTGCAGACCCGCCTGGGCCGCGTCAAGAAGATGCAGCAGGGCGTGCAGGCCCGCGACAAGGTCCTCGAGGCGCTGCTGGAGACCACCGAGGTCCCGCTGCCCGAGGGCATCGTCCAGGGCGAGATCGACGCTCGCAAGCACGACGCCGTGCACGCCTTCGACCACGACGACGCGAAGTTCGCCGCCTGGCTGACCGAGCAGGGTCAGTCGGAGGAGGAGTTCGACGCCGAGCTGCGCACCGCCGCCGAGCAGGCCGTCAAGACGCAGCTCGTGCTCGACTCGATCGCCGACGCCGAGCAGGTCACGGTGTCCGACGGCGAGCTGACCGAGCGGATCATCTACCAGGCGCAGCGCTTCGGCATCTCGCCGGACGAGTACGTCAAGCGCGCGCAGCAGTCCGGTCAGCTCGGCGCGATCTTCGCCGACGTCCGCCGGGGCAAGGCGCTCGCGAGCGTCGTGCGCCAGGCTTCGGTCAGCGACGAGGCCGGCAACAAGCTCGACCTCGACGAGCTCTTCGGCGAGACCAAGTCCGAAGAGGACTCGGAGTGACTCGGTCGTCCGAAATCGGCATAGCCCATTTCGGACGACCAAGTCCCTGACGCGCGAGCGGGCGAGCGCCAGAAAATACTGCCCACAGCGAACGCGGGCGGTGTCGGGCATCTGACGCCGCCCGTCTTCGTTAAGGTCGATCGCAGAGAGTTTTGACATCCAGATTCGTTCCACCTGGAGTTAGGCAGGCAGACGTGACGCAGCACTCCTTCCCGACCCCCGAGATGCGGTCGGCCACCGCCGGGATGAACCTCAACGACTCGGTGTACGAGCGGCTGCTCCGCGAGCGGATCATCGTCCTGGGATCACAGGTCGAAGAGGGCATCGCCAACCAGATCACCGCTCAGCTGCTGCTGCTGGCCGCTGAAGACCCCGACAAGGACATCACGCTCTACATCAACTCGCCGGGTGGTTCCGTCACGGCGGGCATGGCCATCTTCGACACGATGCAGCTCATCCAGCCGGATGTCGCCACGTACGCGATGGGCCTCGCGGCGTCGATGGGGCAGTTCCTTCTCTCCGCCGGTACACCGGGCAAGCGCCACGCGCTTCCGCACGCGCGGATCCTCATGCACCAGCCCTCGGCCGGTGTCGGCGGTACGGCCGCGGACATCGCGATCCAGGCGGACATGCTGACGCGCACCAAGCGCGAGATGGCGGAGCTCATCGCCGAGCACACCGGCCAGACGCTCGAGACCATCACCCGCGACTCCGACCGCGACCGCTGGTTCACGGCGCAGGAAGCGCTCGAGTACGGCTTCGTCGACAAGGTCGTCACCCGGGCCCAGCCCGTCGGCGACTCGAACAACTGACGTCAGCTAGGAGACCTCAAGTGAGCCAGTTCCACCTGCCGCAGTCGCGGTACGTGCTGCCGTCGTTCGTCGAGCGCACCAGCTATGGCATGAAGGAGTCGAATCCGTACAACAAGCTCTTCGAGGAGCGCATCATCTTCCTCGGCGTGCAGGTTGACGACGCTTCGGCGAACGACGTCATGGCGCAGCTGCTGGTGCTCGAGTCCGAGGACCCCGACCGCGACATCCTGATGTACATCAACTCGCCGGGTGGCTCGTTCACCTCGCTGATGGCCATCTACGACACGATGCAGTTCGTCCGCCCCGACATCCAGACGTACTGCCTCGGCCAGGCGGCCTCCGCCGCGGCCGTGCTGCTGGCCGCTGGAACGCCTGGTAAGCGCCACGCACTGCCCAACGCGCGAATCCTGATCCACCAGCCTTCGATGGAGGGCGCGTACGGTCAGGTGTCCGACCTGGAGATCCAGTCGAACGAGATCCAGCGCGTGCGCCGCCTGATGGAGTCCACCCTCGCGCGGCACACGAACCGGACGGCAGAGGAGGTCCGCGAGAGCATCGAGCGCGACCGGATCCTGACGGCCGAGGAGGCCAGGGAGTACGGCATCGTCGACACGGTGCTGCCCTACCGCAAGCTTTCCGCCAAGTCCTGAGCGACGGCGGACAGGCGAGGTGTGCTCGCGAAGAGCGCTCGCCCATCCGCCTCCCGGTGATGCTGGGGACACCCCAGACCCCGGGTCGGTGCCCATGCTCTGGGAAACCCCAGAGCCCGGGCGACCGGAGGGCGAACGAGTGCTCGCCAAGAGCGCTCGCCTCGTCCTCCGCCCGGTGTTACCTGTGGGGACACCCCACACCCCGGGCACTTCGCGCCCACCCGACACGCCGACGTGACCGGTTATCTGGCCTGATCGGCGCGTCGGGGGGACGCTGGTCCTCCCCTGAAACGGGGTCGGCCAGGTACCGTCAGGAGAACGGGCTCAGCACCCACAGCCAGTGGGACTGCCACAGCAAGTCAGCAGGCGCACTACAGCAGGTGTGCGCCGGAGGGGACATAGGTCAGCGGTCATGGCGCGTATCGGTGACGGCGGCGACTTGCTGAAGTGCTCTTTCTGCGGAAAGAGCCAAAAGCAGGTGAAGAAGCTCATCGCCGGCCCCGGCGTTTACATCTGCGATGAGTGCATCGATCTCTGCAACGAGATCATCGAGGAGGAGCTGGCCGAAGCCGGTGACGTGAAGCTCGACGAGCTGCCGAAGCCCGCCGAGATCCACGAGTTCCTCGACCAGTACGTCATCGGCCAGAGTGACGCCAAGCGCACCCTGTCCGTCGCCGTCTACAACCACTACAAGCGCATCCAGGCGGGCGACCGCGGGCGCGAGGGTCGTGACGACGGCGTCGAGCTGGCGAAGTCGAACATCCTGATGCTCGGCCCGACGGGGTGCGGCAAGACCTACCTCGCGCAGACGCTCGCGAAGATGCTCAACGTGCCGTTCGCCATCGCCGACGCGACGGCGCTGACGGAGGCCGGGTACGTCGGTGAGGACGTCGAGAACATCCTCCTGAAGCTCATCCAGGCCGCCGACTACGACGTGAAGCGCGCCGAGACGGGCATCATCTACATCGACGAGGTCGACAAGATCGCTCGGAAGAGTGAAAACCCGTCGATCACGCGCGATGTCTCCGGTGAGGGCGTCCAGCAGGCGTTGCTCAAGATCCTGGAAGGCACCACGGCGTCGGTGCCACCGCAGGGCGGCCGCAAGCACCCGCACCAGGAGTTCATCCAGATCGACACGACGAACGTGCTGTTCATCGTGGCGGGTGCGTTCGCAGGCCTGGAGAAGATCATCCAGGACCGCGTCGGCAAGCGAGGCCTGGGCTTCGGTGCCGAGGTCCGCTCCAAGGCCGAGGTGGAGGCGTCGGACTTCTTCGCCGACTCCATGCCGGAGGACCTGATCAAGTTCGGTCTGATCCCCGAGTTCATCGGGCGTCTGCCGATGGTCGCCTCCGTCACGAACCTCGACAAGCCGTCGCTGGTGATGATCCTCACCGAGCCGAAGAACGCTCTGGTGAAGCAGTACCAGAAGCTCTTCGAGATGGACGGCGTCGAGCTCGAGTTCACCAAGACCGCGCTCGAAGCGATCGCTGATCAGGCGATCCTGCGCGGGACCGGTGCTCGTGGCCTCCGGGCGATCATGGAAGAGGTCCTGCTGCCCGTGATGTACGACATCCCGAGCCGCACGGACGTCGCCAAGGTCGTCATCACCGAGCAGACGGTGAAGGAGAACGTGAACCCGACCATCGTGGCCCGGCAGCCCTCGCGCCGGGAGCGTCGGGAGAAGTCCGCTTAGACGGCGACGGTCTGGGGGGAGTTCTGCTCGCGCAGAGCGCTCGCCTGAAAGACCGTCGTCGTGTTCTCCGGGGACACCCCAGACCCCGGGCACAGTCGAAAGGGCGCCTGGTCTCCGGCCGGGCGCCCTTCGTCGTTCCGCAAGTCCTAAGGTGGAGGCATGTCGTTGCCTCACGTGCTCCTGCTCCACGGCTACACCGGTTCCGGCCCCGGACACTGGCAGCGCTGGCTGGCCCAGACGGTGTCCGAGCACGGCGGCCTCGCCGACCTGCCGCACTTCAGCAGCCCCGACGCGCCCGACCGCGACACCTGGCTCAGTGAGCTCGACACCCACCTCGAAGCACTGCCGGCCGACCGCGAACGGGTCGTCGTCGCGCACTCGCTCGGCTGCTACCTCTGGCTGCACCACGCGGCCCGCGAGAACATCGCCCACGTCGACCGCGTGCTGCTGGTCGCCCCGCCCGAGCTGGACCACCCGGAACCGGCCATCAAGTCGTTCTTCCCCGCCCCGCTCGACCCGGCCGGCCTGCGCCGTGCCGCCACCGAGACCCGCCTGGTCGCGGGCGAGGGCGACCCGCACTGTTCGATGCAGGCCGCCAAGCAGCTCGCCGAGGCGTTGCGGATCGAGATCGACGTGCTGCCGGGTGCCGGGCACATCAACATCGACGCGGGCTACGGGGAGTGGCCCGCGGTGCTCAAGTGGGTGCGGTCGAAGACGGTGCCGCTCTCGCCGCGCTAGACGTCACTTCCTTGGGGGGAACGTGATCGACCTTGCCGAACTGATCGAGGAACACGGTGTCGTCGGCGCCCAGCTCGCCGTCCTGACCGACGGCGAGATCGCCGACGTTGCCGCGGGCGAGCTGAACGCCGGCACGCGCGCACCGGTGACGACGGACTCGCTCTTCCAGATCGCGTCGATCACCAAGGTCTGGACGGCGACGCTCGTCCAGGAGCTCGCGAACGAGGGCCGGCTCGATCTCGACCGGCCGGCGCGCGACATCCTGCCGGACTTCCGGCCGGTCATCACGCCGCGGCAGCTGCTGACCCACACGTCGGGCATCGACGGCGATCTGTTCCACGACACCGGCTCAGGCGACGACGCCGTCGAGAGGTTCGTGGCGCGGCTGGCCGACGCCCCGCAGATCAGTCCGCCGGGCGAGCTGTGGTCCTACTGCAACAGCGGGTTCACGGTGCTCGGCCGGATCGTGGAAGTGTTGCGCGGCAAGCCTTTCAACACCGTCCTCAAGGAACGGCTGGCCGTGCCGCTCGGCCTCACCGTCGCGACGACGTACGCGGAGGGCGCTGCGGTGCACGCCGCCGTGGGGCATGTGGACGGACAGCCGGTGACCGATCCTGGGCCGGAGTCCGACTGGCCCGCCGGGTCGGCGCTGGCGATGAGCGCCCGCGACCTGCTCGCGTTCGCGCGCATGCACCTGGCGACACCGGCGTTCGCGATCATGCGCGAGCCGCAGGTGTCGTTGCCGGACTTCGGTTATCGCTCCCGATGGGGCCTCGGCTGGGAGCTGCACGACTACTCCGGCGGCCTGGTGGTGGGCCACAACGGAGGCAACAAGGGACTGAGCGCGTACCTGCGGGTCGCGCCGGAACGCGGGGTCGCGATCGCCCTGGTCGCCAGCGGTGGCCGGGCGCAGGCGGTGTTCGACGACGTCGTCGCGAACCTCTTCAGCGAACTCGCGGGTGTGCGCAGGGCCGCGTTGCCGGTCCCGCCCGCCGACCCGGAACCGGTCGACGTGGAGCGCGTGACGGGCACCTACCGCTGTGCGGGCCACGAAGTGGTTGTCACGCAAGCAGGTCACGGGCGCGTACTGGTCCGGCTCGACGGTGACGAACGCGAGTTCGTACGGCTCCGCGACGATGCGTTGATCGCCGTGGAGAAACCACACACCGTGCTGGTGCTCATGAACGGCTTGCTGCACTTCGGACGGGCGGCCGTCCGAATCTGAGAACTCCTGGGGGAGAGAATCATGATCAATCTGGACGAGCTGATCGCGGAACACGGCGTCGTAGGTGCCCAGGTCGCGGTGCTGCACAACGGCGAAATCGTCGACATGGCAGCAGGTGTGCTGAACAACGTCACCGGCGAGAAGGTGACGACGGACTCCATCTTCCAGATCGGGTCGATCACCAAGGTCTGGACGGCGACGCTCGTGCAGGAGCTGGTGAACGAGGGCCTGCTCGACCTCGACCGCCCGGTGCGCGACGTGCTGCCTGAGTTCAAGCTCGCCGACGAGCAGGCCGCGCGGATCATCACGCCGCGCCATCTCCTCACCCACACCGGCGGCTTCGAGGGCGATCTCTGGCACGACACCGGCAGCGGCGACGACAGGATCAAGAAGTACGTCGAACTCATGGTCACCGCGGCGCAGGAGGTCCCGCCGGGCGAGTTCTACACGTACTGCAACAGCGGGTACGTGGTGCTCGGGCGGATCGTGGAAGTGTTGCGGGACAAGCCTTTCAACGTCGTGCTGCGGGAACGCCTGATCGAGCCGCTCGGCCTGCGCACCGCAGCCACCAGCCACGCCGAGTACGCCACGCAGACGTGTGCGACCGGGCACCTGGGCAAGGGGCTCAAGCCTGCCGAGAAGCTGATGACCGAGGCGGACGCCCCGGCGGGCTCGGCGCTCGCGATGAGCGCACGCGACCTGGCGGAGTTCGCGCGGATGCACCTCATCAGCAGCGAGTTCGACACGATGCGCGAGCCCCAGGTCGACCTGCCGAACTTCGGGACCGCCGCCCAGCAGGGCCTCGGCTGGATGGTGCAGCGCCACGCCAACGGCCTCACCGGGGTGAGCCACACCGGAGGCACGCTGGGCTTCCTGTCGTTCCTGCGGGTGATCCCGGAAGCGGGACTCGCGGTCGTGATTCTCACCAACGGCGGGCAGGTCGTGCCGTTGGTGCGCGCGGTCTTCCGGCAGGTGCTCGGTGATCTGGCGGACATCACCCAGTCCGAACTGCCCACACCGCCTGTCGTGCCGATGCCGATCGACGTCGAGAAGGTCGTCGGCGTCTACCGCTCAGCCGGCCTGGAGGCGCACGTCACCGAGGGCGCCGGGGGCAGGCTGATGCTGCGGTTCGTGCCCCGCAACGACATCTCGGCTGCTCTCATCGAGAACGACGAGTACGAGTTCACGGGGTTGCGCGACGACGCGCTGATCGCCGTGGAGAAGGAGGACGGGTACCACTCGGTGGTCGTCCTGCACGGACGCGACGAGCAGAACCGGGTGAAGTACCTGCACTGGGGCAGGGCGGCCCGCAGGGTCTAGACCGCGCGCTTCGCGTACTTGGCGAGGAACTGCACGACGTCGGGCGTCACCTTCCGGTACAGCCCGTCGTCGTGGCCTCCGTCCTTCACCGCGCTCACCTCGGGCCGCACCTCGCGGATGAACCGGCGGGTGCCCTCGATGAACCTGTCGCGGTCGCCGATCCACACGCCCAACGCGGTCGGGCCGGTCGACTTGAGGTGGCGCAACGGGTCGAGCGACGCCCACTCGCCCTCGTTCTTGAACGCCCGCCGCTTGGCCATCTCCGGCCACGTCGTGATCAGGCCGGGGGAGATGACCGCGGCGGCCGCGACCGGGTCGCCGCGTTCGGCCCTGCGACGGGCGTAGAGCAGCGAACCGAAGCCGCCCATCGACACCCCCGTCACCGCGAACGGCTCGCCGTAGCCGCGTTCCTTGAGCCAGCGCGGGACCTCGTCGAGCAGCATGGCCATCGGGTCGTCGCCGGGGATGTTCTCGTGCCAGTAGTTGTTGCCGCCGTCGACCGCGACGAAGCCGAACGCGGGCACCGAGCCCTTGGCGACGGCGGCGGCCAGGACGTCGGGCAGGTTGCCCACGGCGGCGTGCCTGGCGTCGCCGTTCAGGCCGTGCAGCAGGATCGACATCGGCAGGCCGCGGGGGTTCGCGCCGGCCGGGAGGTAGAAGGCGAGGGTGACGTCGCGGTGGCGGGCGGCCGAGTACACGCGCTCGAAGCGGATCACGGGTTTCGCCGCGGAGGTGGCCCTCACCCGGTCCGCCGTCGCGATCTGCTGCTCGACGGCGCTGGAGGACGACACGTACGTCGCGACGCCGGTGGCTGTCGCGATGACCACGCCGATCGCCGCGAAGAGGGTGCGGCGGCTGTACCTCGGTTCCCCCATGCTCACCTCATCGCGTGGGCACCGTTCCTCGTTTCCTGCTCAGAGGACGGAACGCACGCGTAAGGAAGACAGTTCCTCACTCGAATAGCCCAGCCACGTCAGCACGTCCTGATTGTGCTCGCCGAGTGCCGGAACCGCACCCGGTGACCACTCGAAACCGGCCACCGGCGGCGGCAGCATCCGTGCCGTCCCGCCGGGAACGCGCACGTCAACCCACGTGTCGAGCTGCGGGTGGGAGGCCAGGTCGGTGATCGGGCGGGTGAGTGCGGCCGGCACGTCGGCGGCGTCCAGAGTGGTCAGCAACTCGGCCGCGGTGAGGTCCGAAAACGCCTTTTCCAGCAGTTTCTGCAGCTCCGCGCGGTGCTCCACGCGGGACGTCACTGTGGCGAACCTCTCCTCTGGCGCGAGCCCGATCAGGTCGCACAGGCGTTGCCACTGCCCGTCGTTCTGCACGGCGAGGTGCACGGCGCCGTCCGCGCAGGCCACCGGGCCGTACGGCGCGATGCTCGGGTGGTGCGCGCCCGACCGAGGGGCCGCGGCACCCGTTCCGGCGGCGTAGAGCATCGGCTGGTGCATCCACTCGGCCATCGCCGCGAAGAGTGACAGCCGCAGCCGGGCACCTTCCCCCGTCCGGCCGCGTCGCAGCAACGCCGCCAGCACGGCCGCCTGCAGCTGGACGCCCGCCGCGATGTCCGCGACCGAGATCCCGGCGCGGGCCATCACGTCGCCCTCCCCGGTCAGCGACACCAGCCCGGCCTCGGACTGCACCAGCGCGTCGAACGCCTTGCGGTCCGCGTACGGGCCGTCCCAGCCGTAGCCGGACAGCTCGCCGACGATCAACGTCGAAGGCAGCTCCAGCGCCAGCCGCTCCCACACGCGCGGCGACAGGTTGCACAGCAGCACGTCAGCGCGCGCGACCAGCCGTTCCAGCACCTCACGGCCGTCCGGGTGGTTGATGTCCAGGGACACCGACTCCTTGCCGGCGTTCGTCCACGCGAAGTACGACGACACTTCGCCGCACGACGAGTCGTAGTGGCGCGCGAAGTCGCCCACCCCAGGCCGTTCGATCTTGATGACCCGCGCGCCGAGATCGGCCAGCAGCCGGGTCGCGTACGGCACCGCGACGGCCTGCTCCAGGCTCACCACCACGACGCCGTCAAGCGGTCTCAACCACGCGCTCCCCACCGGTGTAGATGTTCATCGAGTCGCCGCGCAGGAAGCCGACGAGCGTCATGCCCTGCTCCTCGGCCAGTTCGACCGCCAGCGACGACGGCGCCGACACCGCCGCGAGCACCGGAATCCCGGACATCGCGGCCTTCTGCACCAGCTCGAACGACGCCCGCCCGGACACCATCAGCACCGCGCCGCGCAACGGCACGAGGTTCTGCAGCACCGCCCAGCCCAGCACCTTGTCGACGGCGTTGTGCCGGCCCACGTCCTCGCGGACCACCAGCAGCTCACCGTCGACGAACAGCCCGGCCGCGTGCAGCCCGCCGGTGCTCTCGAAGACCTTCTGCCGTTCCCGCAACGCGTCCGGGAAGCCCGTCAGCGCCTCGGGCGTGACCTTCACCTCGTCCAGGGCGGGGGAGTAGCGGGTCTTGAGCTTCACCGCGTCCAGCGCGCCCTTGCCGCACACCCCGCACGACGACGTGGTGTAGAAGTTCCGCTCCACCCCGGTGTCCGGCGGCGGCACGCCCTCGGCCAGCGCGATGTCCAGCACGTTGTAGGTGTTCATCCCGTCCGGCCCGGTGCCCTCGCAGAACCGCGCGATCGAGATGTCCTCCGACGCCCCGATGACACCCTCGCTGAGCAGGAAGCCGTGCGCCAGCTCGACGTCGTGGCCGGGAGTGCGCATCGTGACCGCCAACGCCTTCCCGTTGACGCGCAGCTCCAAGGGCTCCTCGGCGGCGAGCGAGTCGACTCTGCGGCGCCGACCGCTCGGCGACACGCGTTCGACCGCTCGGCGCACCGTCACTCGGCCCATGTGCACATCTCCTTCGGACCGCTATGTTCCCCACCGACCAGGCTACGTGGGAGGGATTCCGGGGCATGGACGACGTCGTGATCGTGGGGGGCGGCCACAACGGGCTGGTGGCTGCCGCGTACCTCGCACGGGCGGGGAAGTCGGTCAGGGTGCTGGAGAAGCTGCCGCACGTCGGCGGGGCGGCGGTGAGCGCCTCACCGTGGGAGGGCGTCGACGCCCGGCTCTCGCGCTTCTCGTACCTCGTGTCGCTGCTGCCCGATCGGATCGTGTCGGATCTGGGGCTGAAGCTGGCTTTGAAGTCTCGTTCGGCCTCCTCGTACACGCCCAACGGCAAGTCGGGGCTGCTGGTCGAACGCTCGCCCGGCGCGGCGACGGTGGCGTCGTTCGAGGCCGTCTGCGGGTCGCTGGAGGACTGGGAGCGGTGGCAGCGCTGGTACGCCGACCTGGAGCTGATGGCGGAGGCGTTGGCGCCGACTCTTTTGGAACCGTTGGTGTCACGGGAACATCTGCGCGTGCACGTCGACAAGGTGGTGCGCGGCCGGTTGTGGGAGCAGGTCTTCGAACGGCCGATCGGTGCGACGCTGCAGGAGCTGTTCGACAACAACCTGGTGCGCGGGGTCGTCGCCACGGACGCGTTGATCGGCACGCACTCGTCGCTGCATTCGTTGCGCGCCAACAAGTGCTTCCTCTACCACGTGATCGGCAACGGCACCGGTGAGTGGAAGGTCCCGGTCGGCGGCATGGGCGGGGTCACCGCCGAGCTGGAACGGGTCGCGCGCGAAGCCGGCGCACAGATCATCACCGGCGCCGAGGTCACCTCAGTCGAGTCGGACGGCAGGACAGCCTCGGTGACGTACGGCGACACGACGGTCGAAGCCCGGTTCGTGCTGTCCAACGTGGCGCCTTCGGTGCTGGGACGGTTGCGGGGTCTCGAAGTCCACGACGCGCCGGGCTGTCAGTTGAAGATCAACATGTTGCTGCGCAGGCTGCCCGAGCTGAAGTCCGGCGTCGACGCGCGGCTGGCGTTCGCGGGCACGTTCCACCTCGACGAGTCCTACGACCAGCTGGAGACCGCCTACCTGGAGAGCATCGCCGGTCAGGTGCCGTCGGTGCTGCCGGGCGAGATGTACTGCCACTCGCTGACCGATCCGTCGATCCTCGGGCCGTCGTTGCAGGGCCACGAGACGTTGACGTTGTTCGGCCTGCACCTGCCGGCGTCGCTGTTCGAGGGCCGCAACGCCGAACTGCGCGACGAGCTGGTGAAGCGCTACCTCGACCAGCTCAACGCGCACCTCGTGGAGCCGATCCAGGACTGCCTGGCGCTCGACGCCCAGGGCAACCCGTGCATCGAGGCCCGCACTCCGCTGGACCTGGAGGAGGAGCTCGGACTGCCGGGTGGCAACATCTTCCACGGGGAGCTCGACTGGCCGTTCGCCGAGAGCGACGAGCAGGTCGGCAAGTGGGGCGTGGAGACCGACGTGGACAACGTCTTCGTCTGCGGTGCGGGCTCCCGGCGCGGCGGCGGCGTGAGCGGCATCGGCGGCCACAACGCGGCGAGAGCGGTTCTCGAACGCATTTGAGACATTTTTGATGACACTCCGCGTCATCTCTGGTTACAGTTGGCGGCGTGGGGGACTTCTACGGGATCGCGGAGATCGCCGACGCCATGGGGCTCAGTCGGCAGCTGGTCGCTGTCTGGCGCAAGAGACGCTCGCACGGCATTCCTGAGCCGGACGCGGAACTCGCGTCCGGCCCGATCTGGCGGCGCGAGACGGTCGAGCCGTGGATCGAACGCACCCGTGGCCGGCTGGGCCTCGCGGGCACGCGGGAGTCCGCGAGCAGGAGCCTTCGTCTGCGCACCTGCCGCCGAGTGTTGCGGCTCGCGGCGTTGATGCTGGAGGAACCGCAACGGCCGCGGGTGCTCAACGAGGCCGCGGACCAGTTGCGCGACCTCATCCACGAGGTCGACCAGGCCGCGGACGACGTCGTCGGCGCGCTGCTGCGCGAGCTCATCGAGCCGGTGCGCGACCCGGACGTTCCGGCGGAGTTGTTGCGGGTGCCGGTGATCGAGTCGCTGCCGCTCGTGACCGCCGTAGCGCGCAACTCGCCAGACTGGTGACGAGCGCGCCCAGCGCGGCCAGTGCCATGTCGGCGTGGGCGTCCCACATGTCGCCCTGCTGGCCGTTGTAGGCCTCGGCGACGTCGGGCGCGAGCGTCATCGCGATCGCCCACTCCAGCAGTTCGTAGAGTGCGCTCGTCGCGAGCACGATCTCCAGCGACCGCACCCACTTCTGTCGCAGGATCGCGGTCAGGCACACGCCGTACGCGAAGTGCACGAGCCGGTCGAAGTGGTTGCGGTCCGAGGAGAACGCCTCCGACAGCCGCACGCCGAACAGCGCGTTCGTCCAGTCGTCGTACGGGACGAACGAGTAGATCCACCGCGCCGCGATCGTGTGCAGCGCCAGGAACACCAGCGCCCACGCCCACTGTGCGGTGTCCAGCCTGCGTCTCAGCAGCCACAGCGCCACGATCGCCACCGCCGTCAACGAGCTGTGCAACGCCTGCTCGGCGGGCCACGGCGGGTTGATCCACGTCACCGCCACCAACGCACCGAACGCGCCCAGCAGCCACCACTTCCCCCGTGTCATGCGCACAGCCTGGCGGATCTTGGCCGGTTTTATATCAGGATTTATATATCAAGGAACCTTGCTAAAGGTTTATTGATGTGGGTACCGTGGTGTCATGACGAGCAGTCCGATCACTGACCCCAAGGCGCTGCGGGCGCTCTCGCACCCGTTCCGGTGGAAGCTGCTTCAGTTGCTCATCGAAGAGGGGCCGCGCACCGCCACCCAGTGCTCGGAGACGCTCGGTGAAAGCGTCGCGAGCTGCTCGTATCACCTGAACATGCTGGCCAAGTACGGCTTCGTCGAAGAGGTGGAAGGACCGGGCCGGCAGAAGCCCTGGAAGATCGTTCCGAAGCGTCAGTCGATCTCGTCGGACGGCCTCGAAGGTGAGGCGGCGATGGCGGCGGAGGCGGCCGCGATGGCCTACCTGGACCAGGAGTTCGAGCGCATCCGGGACCGTCTGCGGCTGCGTGAGCACCTGCCGGAGGAGTGGCGCCCGGCTGTCGGCACCGAGGGCACCGTCAAGTTCCTCACCGCCGAGGAAGCGGTCGAGTATCTGGCGGAGTTGCAGGCGCTTCTGGACAAGTACGACGAGCGCCGGCTGGACGCCACGTTGCGGCCGGACGGGTCCAGGGCGGTCAGGTTCTTCCTGAGCTCCACGGTCGCACCCGAGTAATACCAACGAACTGAGGGGAATCGTCATGTTCTCGCACCACGATGCGTTTGCTATTGCGAAGCAGCGCCAGGCCGACTTCGAGGCCGACGCGGCCGCGCGCAGGCTCGTTCGCGCACCTGAGGAGGCCGCGCAGCCCGAGAAACGGGTCGGCGGAGGCTTACTCGCGACGGGTCGTCGCCGCTGGAGGCTGTTCGGCCGCGTTCGACCGGCGTAGCGTGTGAGCTCCCCGCCGCCGTAAACGTTTTCACGACGTTA
Organism: Lentzea waywayandensis; assembly: GCF_900115955.1. Classification (GTDB taxonomy): domain Bacteria; phylum Actinomycetota; class Actinomycetes; order Mycobacteriales; family Pseudonocardiaceae; genus Lentzea; species Lentzea waywayandensis. The sequence continues at coordinate 76,849 of NZ_FOYL01000018.1, read as the reverse complement.
CAACGGGGAGGACATCCGTGTTACGCAGACTCGGCGTGGCGGTGACCGCGGCACTGCTCGGCATCACGATGCTGGCGGAACCCGCTCAGGCGGCGGACTTCAACGTCAAGGACTACGGGGCCGCCGGCAACGGCAGCGCGAACGACACGGCGGCCATCGACAGGGCGATCACCGCGGCGAACGCGGCGGGTGGCGGGACCGTGCGGTTCCCGTCCGGCACGTACCGCTCGCCCAACTCGATCCACATGAAGAGCAACGTGACGCTCCAGCTCGACTCCGGCGCCACGATCATGGGCGCGAGCGGCAGCGGGTACGACAAGCCCGAGCCCAACCCCAACGACAAGTACCAGGACTACGGGCACAGCCACTTCCACAACGCCATGATCTGGGGCGACCGGCTGACCAACATCGGCTTCGTCGGCTCCGGGACGATCGACGGCGGTGGCGCGCTGATCACCGGCAACCCGGACAGCGGGCAGGCCGACAAGATCATCTCGTTGACGCGCTGCGAGAACCTCACGGTCAGCGGCATCAAGCTCCGCCGCGGCGGGCACTTCGCGATGCTGATCAACGGGTGCAGGAACGTGGTGTCCGACCGGCTCACGATCGACACCGCGAGCGACCGCGACGGCTGGAACGTCATCAGCACCACCAACGTGACGATCACCAACGGCAACTTCGCGGGCAACGACGACGCGCTGGCGTTCAAGAGCGACTACGCGCTCGGCCAGAAGCTGAGCAACGGCAACGTGAAGGTCTACGACACCAAGCTCAGCGCGGGGTGCTGCAACGCGTTGATGTTCGGCTCGGAGACGTGCGGTGACTTCACCGGCTACGACTTCCAGCGCATCCAGATCCAGGGCTCCAACAAGTCAGGGCTCGGGCTCGTCTCGATGGACGGCTCGGTCATCTCCGACGTGCACTACAAGGACATCACCGTCAGCGGCGTGCGGTCGCCGATCATGCTCAAGGTCGGCGCCCGCAAACGCTGCGGCAACAGTCCGGGCGTCGGCACCATCAAGAACATCACCTACGACAACATCACGATCAACGGCGCCTCGCCGTCGTTCAGCCCCACGATCATGGGTGACGTCGACGGCCACGTCACCGACGTGACGTTCAACAACGTGAAGATCAACGTGCCGGGCGGCAACGGCCCCATGTCGACGAACCCGCCGAGCAACGACCGCACCAACTACAACCCGAACAGCATCGGCACCCGGCCCGCGTACGGTTGGTACATCCGTTACGCCGACCGCATCAAGTTCCTCAACAGCGCGGTGTCGTTCACGAACAACGACGGCCGGCCCGCGGTGATCGCCGACAACTCCACCGATCTCACGTTCGACACCTTCGGCTGGGAACGCGGCACCAGCAGCCCGACGGACTTCCTCTTCCGCAACACCAACGGTTTCTGCGTCCGCAACTCGGGTTCGCCACGCGTGCAGAACACCGGCTCGACCGAGAAGTGCGGGGTGAGCAACGACTTCAGCCTCGCGGTCGACCCCGCGTCACGCGTGGTCAAGCCGGGGGAGACGGCGTCGTTCACCGTCAGCGCGGCCTCGACCGGTTCGCCGGGCCCGATCAGCCTCGACGCCGACAACGTGCCCGCCGGGACCGTGGTGCAGTTCAACCCGGCCACGATCGTCCCTGGCCAGACGTCCACGATGACCGTGGCGACGCTGCCGGACACGCCGCACGGCTCGACGAACATCAACGTGATCGGCACGGCCGGGCAGATCACGCGGTCGGCCGTCGCGATCCTGACCGTCGGCGACCAGCCCGCGGAACTGGAACTGAGCGGGCTGACCGTGGCGGACACCGGGAACGCCGGCGACTGGTCGCTGCAGACCGGCCTGCGCACAGGTGTCGCGCAGTACGGCGACCGCGACTTCACGTTCAGCGCGGTGCCGGAGGAGGTGGCGGGAGCGAAGTGGATCCGCACGGCCAACGACTCGAAGTCGGCGACGCAGAACCCGTTGGCGCGCTTCACGATCAACCGCGACGCGCTGGTCTACGTCGCGGTCGACACGCGGCTCGGCAAACGTCCGTGGATGGACGCGCTGTGGCTCGACAGCGGCCTGCAGCTGGTCAACACCGAAGGGTCCCCGAAGACCTTCCGCCTGTACGCCAAGGGCTTCCGGGCGGGGGAGGTCCAACTGGGACCCAACGGCGGTGCCAGCAACTACACGGTGCTTGTCGAGTAGAGGAAAGTGCCACCGTGAGTGGTTTCGGTCGCCCTTCGGGGGACCAAAACCACTCATGGTGATCGCTAAATAGCCTCCAGTCGCACGATCACCGACTTGGAGGTCGGCGTTCCCGAGATGTCCGCCTTGGAGTCCAGCGGCACCAACGGGTTCGCCTCAGGGAAGTACGTGGCCACGCACCCACGCGCGGTCGAGTAGGAGACGATCCGGAACGACTCGGCGCGGCGTTCGACGACGCCCGTCGGGTCGTCCTTCCACTCCGAGATGATGTTCACCATCTGCCCGTCGGAGAACCCCAGCGCCTTGACGTCGTCGGGGTTCACGAACACCACGCGACGGCCGTCCTTCACGCCGCGATAGCGGTCGTCCAGGCCGTAGATCGTGGTGTTGTACTGGTCGTGGCTGCGCAGGGTCTGCATCAGCAGCCTGCCCTCCGGCACCTCGATGACCGTCATCTCGTTCGCCGTGAAGTTCGCCTTGCCGGTCGCCGTCGCGAACTCCTGCGAGTCGCGCGGCGGGTGCGGCAGCACGAAACCGTCGGGCTGACGCACGCGCGTGTTGTAGTCGGTGCAGCCCGGCACCACACGGGAGATGTGCTCGCGAACGACGTCGTAGTCCTTCTCGAACTCCTCCCACGCCACGGGGTGCGAGGCGCCGAGCGTCTTGCGCGCGAGCCGGCAGACGATCGAGATCTCGGACAGCAGCTGGTCCGACGCGGGCTTCAAACGCCCCCGCGAGCGGTGCACGACCGACATCGAGTCCTCGACCGTCACGAACTGCTCGCCCGAGTGCTGGACGTCGCTCTCGGTGCGGCCCAGTGCGGGCAGGATCAGCGCGGTGCGGCCGTGGATCACGTGCGAGCGGTTGAGCTTCGTGGAGACGTGCACCGTCAGAGAGCACTGCTCCAGCGCCTTCTCGGTCACCGGGGTGTCCGGGGTGGCACTGACGAAGTTGCCGCCCATCGCGATGAACACCTTGCCGCGGCCGTGGCGCATCGCGTTGATGGCGTCGACGGTGTCGAAACCGTGCTTGCGCGGCACGGAGATGCTGAACTCGTTCTCCAGCGCCAGCAGGAACTTCTCCGGCATCTTCTCGTAGATGCCCATCGTGCGGTCGCCCTGCACGTTCGAGTGACCGCGCACCGGGCACAGGCCCGCGCCCGGCTTGCCGATCATGCCGCGCAGGAACATGACGTTCGTGACCTCGCGGATCGTCGGCACGCTGTGCTTGTGCTGCGTCAGACCCATTGCCCAGCAGGCGATCGTGCGCTTCGAGTCGACGAACATCCCGGCCACGCGCGTGATCTGCTCGCGGGTCAGGCCGGTCGCGGCCAGCACGCCGTCCCAGTCGAGCTCGCGCAGGCTCTCCGCGTACGCCTCGAAGCCGTGCGTCTTCGTCTCGATGAACGTCTTGTCGAGCTTGTCCCACTGCAGCAGCAGGTGACCGATCGCCTGGAACAGCGCCTGGTCACCGCCGACCCTGATCTGCACGAACTCGTCGCACAGCGCGGTGCCGCGGCCGACGACGCCCGCGACGTTCTGCGGGTTCTTGAACCGCATCAGGCCCGCTTCCGGCAGCGGGTTCACGGCGATGATCTTCGCGCCGTTCTTCTTCGCGTCCTCCAGCGCGCTGAGCATGCGCGGGTGGTTCGTGCCGGGGTTCTGGCCGATGACGACGATGAGGTCGGCGAGGTCGAAGTCCTTGATCGACACCGAGCCCTTGCCGATGCCGATCGTCTCGTTCAGCGCCGAGCCGGACGACTCGTGGCACATGTTCGAGCAGTCCGGCAGGTTGTTGGTGCCGAACGAGCGGACCAGCAGCTGGTAGAGGAACGCGGCCTCGTTGCTGGTGCGGCCGGAGGTGTAGAAGATCGCCTCGTCCGGCGATGACAGCGATGTCAGCTCTTCGGCGATGAGAGTGAACGCCGAGTCCCAGCTGATCGGTGTGTAATGCGTCGCACCCGGCTTGAGCACCATCGGTTCGGTGAGCCGGCCCTGCTGGCCGAGCCAGTAGTCGGTCTTCGTCCGCATGCTCTCGACGGAGTGCTCGGTGAAGAACTCGGGCCCGATTCGTCGTTTGGTGGCTTCCTCCGCGACGGCCTTCGCGCCGTTCTCGCAGAACTCCGCCATCTTGCGGTGACCCTGTGGCTCGGGCCACGCGCAGCCAGGACAGTCGAAACCTTCACGCTGGTTGAGCAGTCGCAACGTCTTGACCGTGCGCCCGACACCCATCTGCTCGACCGCGCGGTCGAGCGACACGAGCACACCGGGAATACCCGCTGCCCAGGTCTTGGGGGTGCTGACTTCGAGCGCGGACTCGTCGACGTCGTTCTGCGGGGGCTTGCTGCTCATAGCTGCATTCTTCGCTGATAGACGTCGGCGCCGCCAGCGCCCCCGAAGAACGCGGCGGCGCCGTCGTCACGGGCCCCAAGGGGTTTGAACGGTCCGTGCGGTCAATTGTGATCGCCGTCACTCTCGTCCGGCACCTCTGAAAGAGTGATCAATCGCAGCTGTTCTCGGTCGGGATCTGCCCGTCCACGGAGAAGTACTTCTTGTCGTCGCCGGGGACGCCCTCGCCGTGCTTGGGCGGCTCGGTGAACTGCGGCGCGAGGAAACCGTCCCTCGCCGCCTGGCACGCGATCGAGTACTGGAAGCCCGTGGAGTCCGACGGCCACAGACCCTCGGGAGTGATCGAGTAGGTGACCTTCTCGCGGACCGCCGCGACCATCTCCATCTGACTGAGGAGCTTCCTCGGCTCCGGCGGCTCGAACGCGTACGCGAACACGTAGTCCGCCGTCACCGCCGGGTAGCCGTCCTTCTCCCCGAGGGTCATCTTCCCGGACACCTTGATGCCGTTCGGGAGCAGCTTCGTGCCCTGCTTGAGCCGGGTCGTCCAGCCCGCGATCTCCTTCAGGACGTGCTCGCGCACCTCCGGCGCCAGCATCGCGACGAACCGGTCCGGCTTGTGCTCGCCGAGCATGACCGGGTCGAGGCGCGAGGCGATTAGCGCCTGCCGGACCTGCTCGAACGCCGGGTTGGCGTCCGGCACGACGATTCCCTTGTCGCCGTCGGGCCACTGCTCCGCTGGCGTGCCGGCGAACGGGACCTCGACGTTCGCCCCCGAGTACGGCAGCTTCACATCCGGCATCGAGACCTCGCCGAACTTGCCCGCCTTGTAGAGCCCGAACAGCACCGCGCCGATGACGACCAGGGCGATGGCGGACACGACCTTGCCGCTGTGTCTGCGGCGCCGGGCCTTCCGGCGTTGCCTGCGGATGTCCCGCTTGGCGCGTTTGTTCGCGGCGCGGATCCAGGCCGCGTCCTTCAGATCAGGATGATCATCAATGTCGTACTGCATGGTTCCCCCAGATGTTCGGGGCACATCTTCGGTCACCCGGAACCACGCTGTCGACCGGCTTGCGGTTGCCGCGGGGGCGTTATCAGGTATCTCGTTTCAAGTCGAGACCCTGGCCTCCGTAGACTTCACGGCTGTGACTGAACTCGACACCGCAACCCAGCGTCCTGACCTCCCCGCCGCGTGGACTCCGGCGGAGGTAGAGGCGGAGCTGTACCAGCGGTGGGTCGACCGGCGTTACTTCGAGGCCGACGTCAAGAGCGACAAGCCGCCGTTCACGATCGTGCTGCCCCCGCCCAACGTCACCGGCAGCCTCCACATGGGCCACGCGATGAACCACAGCGTGATGGACGCGCTGTCGAGGCGCCGCCGCATGCAGGGCTACGAGGTCCTGTGGCTGCCCGGCATGGACCACGCGGGCATCGCGACCCAGAACGCCGTCGAGCGCGACCTGGCCAAGCAGGGCATGTCCCGGCAGGACCTCGGGCGCGAGAAGTTCGTCGAGCGGGTCTGGGAGTGGAAAGAGGAGTACGGCGGCAAGATCCTCGACCAGATGAAGCGCCTCGGCGACGGCATCGACTGGTCGCGCGAGCGCTTCACCATGGACGAGGGGCTGTCGCGCGCCGTCCAGACGATCTTCAAGAAGATGTACGACGACGGCCTGATCTACCAGGCCGAGCGGATCATCAACTGGTGCCCGCGCTGTCAGACGGCGCTCTCGGACATCGAGGTCGACCACAGCGAGGACGACGGCGAGCTCGTCTCGATCCGCTACGGCGACGGGGACGCGTCCATCGTCGTCGCGACCACGCGCGCCGAGACGATGCTCGGTGACACCGCGGTCGCCGTCCACCCGGACGACGAGCGCTACCGGCACCTCATCGGCACCGAGGTCGAACTCCCGCTGACCGGCCGGCGCATCCCGATCGTCGCCGACGCGCACGTCGACCCGAAGTTCGGCACGGGCGCGGTCAAGGTCACGCCCGCCCACGACCCGAACGACTTCGAGATCGGCCAGCGCCACGGCCTGCCGAACCTCACGATCATGGACGGCCGCGCGACCATCACCGCGCACGGCCCGTTCGAGGGAATGGACAGGTTCGAGGCCCGTCCCGCGATCGTCGCGGCACTGCGCGCCGACGGCCGGATCGTCGCGGAGAAGCGGCCGTACGTCCACTCCGTCGGGCACTGCTCGCGGTGCAACACGGTCGTCGAGCCGCGCCTGTCGCTGCAGTGGTGGGTCAAGGTCGAGACCATCGCCGAGGCCGCGTCCGCCGCCGTCCGCGACGGTCGCACCAAGATCCACCCGGCGGAGCTGAACAAGCGGTACTTCGACTGGACCGACAACCTGCACGACTGGTGCATCTCGCGTCAGCTGTGGTGGGGCCACCGGATCCCGGTCTTCTACGGCCCGAACGGCGAGGTCGTCTGCGTCGGACCGGACGACGAGGTGCCCACCGGTGAGGGCTGGCGTCAGGACGAGGACGTCCTCGACACGTGGTTCTCCTCCGGCCTGTGGCCGTTCTCGACCCTGGGCTGGCCGGAGTCCACCGAGGACCTGAAGAAGTTCTACCCGACCTCGGTTCTCTCGACCGGCTACGACATCCTGTTCTTCTGGGTCGTCCGGATGATGATGTTCGGCCTGTACGCGATGGACGAGGTCCAGCCGTTCGACCACGTCTTCCTGCACGGTCTGATCCGGGACCAGTACGGCAAGAAGATGTCGAAGTCCAAGGGCAACGGCATCGACCCGCTGGACTGGATGGAGCGCTACGGCGCGGACGCCACCCGGTTCACGTTGCTGCGCGGCACGAACCCCGGTTCGGACATGGCCGTCGCCGAGGAGTGGGCGGCCGGTTCCCGCAACTTCACCACGAAGCTGTGGAACGCCACCAGGTTCGCGCTGGCCAACGGTGCGACGGTCTCCCGTCCGCTGCCGGAGCGTTCCGAGCTGACGGCCGCCGACCGCTGGATCCTCGACGAGCTCGACGCCCTGGTGTCCACTGTGGACACGAACTTCGAGGCGTTCCAGTTCTCGCGTGCCTGCGAGGCGCTGTACAGCTTCACGTGGGACGAGTTCTGCGACTGGTACCTGGAGATCGCGAAGGTCCAGATCGCGGACGGTCGCGCCGAGGCCACGCAGTCCGTCCTGGGCCACGTCCTCGACGTCCTGCTGCGCCTGCTGCACCCGTCGATCCCGTTCATCACCGAGACGCTGTGGACGTCGCTGACCGGCGGCGAGTCGCTCGTCGTCGCCGAGTGGCCGAAGGTCTCCGGAGCCGAGCGGGATGGTGAGGCCGCGGCGGAGATCGAGGGCCTGAAGAAGCTCGCGACCGAGATCCGCCGGTTCCGTTCCGAGCAGGGCCTCAAGCCGGTCCAGAAGGTCGCGGGCAAGGTCCGCGGCGCGTGCTGCGTCGGCCTGATCGACCAGGTCCCGTCGGTCCGCGCGATGACGCGGCTGACCGAGCCCGGCGACGAGTTCACCGTCTCCGCGACGCTCGAGGTCGGCCTGCCCAAGGGCGCGGTGAAGGTCGAACTGGACCTGTCCGGCACGATCGACGTCGCGGCCGAGCGCAAGCGTCTCGCCAAGGACCTGGCCGTGGCGCAGAAGGATCTCGAGACCACGACGAAGAAGCTGGGCAACGAGGCGTTCCTCGCCAAGGCGCCCGCCGACGTCAAGGCCAAGATCGAGGACCGCAAGGCCGTCGCCGAGTCCGAGATCGCCCGCATCAACGAGCGCCTGGCCGCGCTGCCGGAGGCGTAAGAACCGTGGAAACCAACCTCGACGAGTTCCTCGACGTCGAGAACGAGCTCAACCAGCGGTGGCCCGAGACCAAGCTCGAGCCGTCGCTGGACCGGATCAAGGCGCTCGCCCACGTGCTGGGCGACCCGCAGACGTCGTACCCGGTCGTGCAGCTGACGGGCACGAACGGCAAGACGTCGACGTCGCGCATGGTCGACGCGCTCTTCACGCGCATCGGCCTGCGCACCGGCCGGTTCACGAGCCCGCACCTCCAGCTCGCGACCGAGCGGATCAGCCTGGACAACCAGCCGATCAGCCCTGAGCGCTACGTCGAGGTCTACCGCGACATCGAGCCGTACGTCGCGATGGTGGACAGCCAGTCCGAGATCCGGATGAGCAAGTTCGAGGTGCTCACCGGCATGGCGTACGCGGCCTTCGCGGAAGCACCGGCCGACGTGGCCGTCGTCGAGGTCGGCATGGGCGGCACGTGGGACGCGACGTCCATCGTGGACACCCGCGTCGCCGTGCTGACCCCGATCGGCGTCGACCACACCGAGTACCTGGGCAACCGTCCCGAGGACATCGCGGTGGAGAAGTCCGGCATCATCAAGCCGGGCGCCGTCGCGATCGTCGCCGAGCAGACGCCCGAGGTCATGAGGGTGATCCTGGAACGCGTCGCCGAGGTGGACGCGATGGTGGCCCGGTTCGGCAGCGAGTTCGGCGTCCTGTCGAGGTCGGTGGCCGTCGGCGGCCAGATGATCACGCTGCAGGGCCTCGGCGGTGTCTACGAGGACATCTTCCTTCCACTGCACGGCGAGCATCAGGCGAAGAACGCCGCCCTGGCACTCGCCGCCGTGGAGGCGTTCTTCGGCGCGGGCCCCGAGCGCAAGATCGACATCGAGATGGTCCGCGAGGGCTTCGCCTCGGTCGTGACGCCGGGCCGCCTGGAGCGAGTCCGTTCCGCGCCCAACGTCTTCGTCGACGCCGCGCACAACCCGCACGGCGCCGCGGCTTTGGCTCGCGCGTTGGAGTCGGAGTTCGGCTTCCGCAAGCTCGTGGCCGTCGTCGCGGTCATGTCCGACAAGGACGCCGAGGGCATCCTCGCCGCGCTGGAGCCGGTCGTGCAGGAACTGGTGATCACCACCAACTCCTCCCCGCGCGCCATGGACCCGGACGTCCTGGCCGGTCTCGCCGTCCCGATCTTCGGCGAGGACCGCTTCGAGGTGCGCCCCAGGCTGGTCGACGCCATCGAGGAAGCCATCCACCTCGTCGACGACGAACAGTCCGGCGGCGGCATCATCGTCACCGGCTCCGTCGTCACCGCGGGCGAGGCCCGTGCGCTGTTCGGAAAGGAGCCGGCATGACCGCCCCGGCCCCTCTGAAGAAGGACCCGATGAAGGCGTTCCGGGGCATCATGGCCGGAACGCTGATCCTCGAGGTCATCGTCGTCGCCCTGGCCCTGCCGGTGATCGCCAAACTGCACGGCGGCGTCACGTCCCTGGTCGGCTGGGTCGCGTTCGGCTTCATCGCGGTGTTCATCGCGATGTGCGCGTTCGTCCGCAAGCCGTGGGCGATCGGCGCCGTCGTCGGCCTGCACGTCCTGCTGATCGCCACCTGGCTGCTGCTGCCGGCGATGGGCGTGATCGGCGTGATCTTCGGGCTGGTCTGGGCGTACCTGCTGTGGCTGCGCAAGGACCTGCTCAAGCGCATGGCCGAGGGCAGGTTGCCCGCGCAGCAACAGCAGGGCGGGACCGCTACTTCTTCTGGCTGAGCTCTTCCTGGCCCTTCTCGTAGCTCTCGTCCCAGTTGGCGCCTTCCTTGAAGGCCTCGGAAGCGCCGGTCCGGCCGAGTGCGATGGGCTTGACCGTGTCCGCGAACCCGTCGCGGCCACGCGGCGCCATGATGTCGTCGACCCGGTTCGCCGCGTTCTTCGCCGCGTCGTTGCCGAACGTCAGCTTGTCGCGGATCGCGTTGTTGGCGCTGGCGAACCCGTCCTCGATCTGCTTGACCGAGGCGTGGTTCTTGCCGATCGCCCGGCCGACGCCCTTGGCCTTGCGGCCGATGTTGACGGCGGCCTTCGCGAGCGCGTCGGACACGCCCTTGAGGTTGTCGAACTTGCGGACGGCCTGCGCGAGCTTCATCAGCAGCTTGCTGACCTTGCCCGCGATCTTGCCCGCGGTCGCCGCCGCCCGTGCCACGGCCCAGCCGGTGAACGCGGCGATCGAGGCGCCGAAGCTGCACCAGCTCGTCGCGAGCGCGGTCACCGCGGCGATGATGAACTCCGCCACCACGTCCGCCACGATGTCGCGGATGATGCCGCGCACCGCCGCGACCAGGATGCCGGTGCCGCGGATGCCGGTGGCCACGGCGTTCGCCGCGCCTTCGAGTGCCTTGATCTGCTCGGCGAGGGTCGAGGCGGCCGTGCGGTAGCTGTCGCCGGACTGGCCGGTCCACGTGCCGGTCTGGCTGGTCGCCGCCTGCGCGTAGTCGTTGCCGACCTTCGCGCACGCCTTGGCGACCTCACCCCAGGCGGCCGCGACGACGTTGATCGCACCAGGGTCGCCGGCCAGGTCGTCGAGCGGCTCCTTGAGGAACGACACGTGCTCGATCAGCCAGCCGATGCCCGCGCCGACGAGCGTGCCGAGCGGGTTCGCGACGAAGCCGAGCACGTCGAGTCCGAGCGCGACGCCGTCGAACGCCCAGTCGCTCGGGTTGTTGAAGTCCTCCGCGCACTTCCAGACGGTGTCGATGATCCGCGCACCGTCGGTGGCGTTGTCCGCGCTGACGTCGAGAACCATCAGGACCCCTTGTACTTGTTGAACAGCTTGGCGTGGTCTTCGTCGGTCTGCCGCGTCGCGTCCGCGCTGTCGCGCAACGCGTCCGCCACGTCCGGCAGCGCGTTCGCCAGCTCGTTGATCGAGCTCGCGATCGCCGCGATGTGGACGCGGACCGGCAAGCTGAAGACCTGGCCGATGAGCCCGTACGTCTCGACGCCGAGATCGACGCTCTCGCCCCGTCCGGCGGCTCGGGTGAGCTCCATGCCGAACGACTGCACGTTGCCCGCGTGACTGATCACGTCAGCGGGCTCCATGGAAAATCCTGTCACCGGGACCCCTTACCGGTAGATGGTGCCGAACGGCTCGTCGTCGTCTCGGCCCTGCGTGCCCTTTGGGCGCTGCGGACGTTGCTGCGGCTGCTCCTCGGTCTCCTCCGGCTGCTGTGCCGCGGTGACCTGGTCGCGCAGGAAGTCCATGGCCGAGGTGCCGCCGATCAACGGCTGCATCGTCGCCTCCATCTGCCCGGCGACGGCCGCGTGTGCTTTGCTCACGGTCTCGGTGATCATGGCGGCGAGCTGGTCGTGCGACATCCTCATCGCCGACGGCGTCAGGCTCAGCTTCTCCAGCCGCCCGCCCGGTGCCATCGTCACCGTGACCGAACGATCGGGACTGCTCACGTCCGCGCGCAACGCCTTGAGCTGGGCCTGCGTCTCCTCGGCTCTGCGCTGGATGTCGTTGACACGGCGCATGTAGTCGTCAAGTCGCTGCTGCCCAGCGCCCAGTTCTGCAGAACTCATGCCCCGTGAGACTGCGGAAACCGTCGTCCGGTTCCCCTACTTCCGGCCCAGTTGCGCGACCATGTCCTTTGCGGACTGTCGAGTGCAGACCGTGACGGCCAGCAACGCCAGCAGGACCAGCACATCCCTGCCACCGGCCAGCCACACCACCACCGGCGCGTTCCCCAGTGCGAGCACCACCTTCACGATCGCCCCCACCGCGAGCGCCGCGATCAACGCGGTCGGCACCCAGCTGTTCCCGCCGCCGGGAACCTGCTTCCTCGAGTCGAGATAAGACTGTCCATATCGGACGATCCGCGCCGCGTCCTTGTGCACGCTCTCCGCGATCAGCCCGATCACCGCGGCCACCAGCACCGCGAACCCGGCCAGCACCCCGGACGGCAGATCCAGCAGCCACGCGTCCTCCAACGCGGGCCACGGCGACACGAACGCACCGACCCGCCGAGGCGCGTCGAAGAACGGCATCGAAGCGAGCCCTTCCGCGGCCGCCGCGGCAAGCCCGAGCCACGCGTACAACCGCAACCGCCGCACCCGCCGAGTGACCGGAGTGGTTTTGACGTCCTCCTTGCTGACCGGCCACTTCTCGTCCGGCTTCTGCTGCCGTGTCTTCCGCGAGGGAACGAGCGACAGCACCGCGGCACCCAGGAACCACAGGGTCAGCAACCCGAGCGCCACCGAGGCGAGCGGCCCGGCGAGAAACCACTGCCCGCTGTCGTTGCGCCCGGCTTCCCGGTTGGACCGGAAGACGGCGACGTCCTGCTCGCCAGGCTTCAGCTGGCCTGGTGCGAACGCGACCCGCTCGGTACGTCCGTCCTCCCACCGCACCTCGGCATCGCACCCGTAGCTCGTGCTGACGCCCCATCTTCCGACCGGCCCGTGCTCGGTGCACGACGACACGGTGGCGGTGCCGATCTCTCTGGCGTCCACGGTGCCGACCAGGACGTCGGTGGTCCGGATCGTCGTGGCCAGTGCGAGGAAGGCGAGAACAGCGGCGAGTCCGAAGGCGAGAGCGCGCACGCGCACACCCTAATAAGCCGACGAGCAAGCAGTGCGCAATTCGGCAATGAACATTCACAAGTCAGGGCTGACGAAAAGACTTCGTCGTTCACCCGATCGTGCTTTGAAACCGGGACGGGTCCCGCGACCTGGCGCTATGCTGTTTGACGCACGAATCTGCGGGGAGGGTACTGGGGATGAGCGGGACCAAGGTCGATCTCGAGACGCTGCGCGCTGCCATCAAGGAGTACGAGTCCATCAAGGACGAGCTCGTCCTTGCTCACCAGTCCGGTGAAGACCTGACCGCTGTCAAAGGCGCGGGCAAGGACATGCCGAGCCAGGTCTACGCGAACTGGGCGAGCGCGGCGGGCAAGGGCCACCAGGAGTCCAACCTGCGGTTGCAGCGAACGCTGGACACCAGGATCGAGAACCTGAAAGCCACGCTGCGCCAGTACGAGCAGACCGAGCAGGGCAATCGGGACAACCTCAAGTAGAAGGACTGAGCTGTTGCGCATCCGAAGCATCGTCGTCGGTACTGCCGCACTCGCATTGCTGGCCGGCTGCGGCGAGAGCGGTGGCACGACCGGTACGCCGACGACCGCCACGCAGTCGAGCAGCACCGGCGACAGCGGCGGAGCTCCCAAGATCGAGAATCCTCTCGACGTCAAGGCCTTCGAAGCGGCCCCGTGCAGCATGGTCACACCTGCTCAGGCGCAGGCGTTCGGGCTGCCCGGGGTGAACGGACGGGTGAACACGACCTCACCTGGCGCTTCCTGCGTCTGGCTGGGGTCGAGCACTCCGGCGAAGATGGCTCCCGGCGTGACGATCCTGCCGGAGGGCACGAACCTCTCCACCATCCTCCCGAACGCGACCACGACGTACGAGACGTTCGAGACTCAGCCGGCGGTCCAGGGCTACCCGGCCTACCTCGCCCTCGTCGCGGACAGTCGCAAGGACGGCTTCTGCACTCTGCTCGTGGGGGTCTCCAGCGAGAAGGCGTTGAACATCTCGTTCCAGAGCGACCAAGGCAGTCCGAAGTACGCCGACCCGTGTGCCGCAGTGACCGAGTTCGCGAATCTCGTCATCACCACGATCAAGGCAGGTGCGAAATGACACGGCCCGCGCCCAGTTGCTTCACCGAGGACAACACCAGAGCCGAGGGGTTCTCGGGAGCGCAGATCTACGCCCAGATGACCAGCGGTCCCGGCACCGGCTCGGCGCAGGCCGCGGCGACCACCGCCCAGGCGCTGGAGCGCGGCTACGCCGGCATCGAGGCCAGGCTCAAGCGGGTCGGCGAGACGCTCGGCGAGTCGTGGACCGGGGCGAGTGCGGACGCCGCCCAGGCCGCCGCCAACCCCATCCACCAGGCCATGGTCCAGATGCAGGACGCGTTGCGGCAGGCGGATCACTCGATCTCCAACCAGGTCTACCAGTTCAACCTGAACAAGAACCAGCTCAAGGACATGCCGGCGGCCAAGCCGGACACGAACCTGTGGGACGACGCGACCCCTTGGGACACCGACACCGAGGACAAGGTCAACAGCTACAACGCTGAAGAGAAGCACAACCGCGAGGTCTACGCGGAGTTCCAGAGCGCCAGCAACACCAACCGGGGTGAGCTGCCGAAGGAGTTCCCCGGCGTCACGGTCGACACGCTGCAGGTCGAGATCGCCAACACCGGTGGCAACAACGGTGAGGAGAAGACCACGACGAGCAGCAGCACGACCTCGCGCTCGTCCACGTCGGGCCTTCCGAACTCCACGAGCACGCCGCAGAGCACGACCGGCACCGGCTGGACCGTGCCCACCACCAACGGCGACCAGACCACCACCAGCACCAGTTCGTCCGACACGACGAACACCAGCAACACCAACAACACCGGCCGCCCGGTCGTCGGCGACAACCTCACCGGCAAGCCCCCGGTCGGCAGCGTGATCGACCGGCCGAACAACACGGGCCTCCCGCCCATCGGCGTGCCCGTCCGCCCCACCACGGGTGGCCCCGGCGGACCTGGTGGCACCGGCACCGGTCGCGGGCCAGGAGGCGCCGGCGGCCCCGGCGGAGCAGGCAAGCTCGGTGGTGGTGGAGCCGGCGGCGCGGGCAAGTTCGGCAGCGGCGGCCTCGGTGGCGTCGGCAGCGGAACGGCCGGCGGCACGTCCGCCCAGCAGCCCGGCGGCAAGGCCGGTGTGTTCGGCGGCATGGGCGAGACCGGCGCGAACGCTGCCGGACGTGGTGCGGCGGGCGCTGCCGGACGGGGTGGCGCGGCCGGCATGGGCGGGATGGGCGGTCACGGCCAGAAGGGCCAGGGCGAGGACGACTTGGAGCACAAGTCCGCCGACTACCTCATCACCGAGGAGAACACGAACGAGATCATCGGTGACATGCCGATGGTCGCACCGCCG
Organism: Lentzea waywayandensis; assembly: GCF_900115955.1. Classification (GTDB taxonomy): domain Bacteria; phylum Actinomycetota; class Actinomycetes; order Mycobacteriales; family Pseudonocardiaceae; genus Lentzea; species Lentzea waywayandensis. The sequence continues at coordinate 61,573 of NZ_FOYL01000018.1, read as the reverse complement.
ACGATCGGGGGGTGACGTGCTTCGGTCGTCCATCCAACTGTCCGACCTCGCCTTCGACGTGTTGTGGAAGCAGGAGAAGCTGGGGGAGTACCACCCGGCGCTGTCCGTCGACTCGCCCGGTGAGACCGAGGACGAACGCGTGCTCATCGAGCGCGACGTCATCGGTGAGCTGCGCAGGGTCGGTCTCGACCACCCGGACGTCCGTGGGACGCTGCACCTGATCGCCAAGGCGGAGCACGACTACTCGGCCTGGATCGCGGTCACGCCGAACGAGACCAGGCCCGTGGTCGTGGCGGCGAACTCGCAGCACGGTGTCCTTGCGCTGCACGACAACGGGTTCGTGCAGCTGCACCCGATCCGGCCGGACAACGCGCCGGAGGTCCTCGCGATGCAGCTGCCGGACGTGCCGGCCGGTCGTGGCGCGTCGATCAACGTGCGCGCGACCGAGATCAACGTGCACCAACCCGGCAAGGCGTCGCCGTCGATCTCGTTGCGCCAGCTGCTCGCCCAGCCCCGCCAGGGCACGGCGAAGCTGTACGCGGCGAAGCGCGACGGCGAGGGCAGACAGCGCGCCAAGACCTTCCTCACCACGATCGACTTCGAGGACGGCCGCTGGCTCGTGGTCAAGTACACCGACCAGAACCATCAGACGTGGGTGCACGCCACGCCGGCGTCGCGCCAGATCATCACGGACTGGCTCAAGCGCCTCACGTAAAGGGATTTACCACTGCATAACCGGACTGCCGCAGCGTCGCGGCTGTGAGAAAGCCATTCGCCATCGCCGCCGCACTGGCCGCGACGCTGCTGACCGTCGGGCTGAGCTCGGGCACCGCCCACGCCGAGACCGTCCCGGCTGTGCCTCTGCCAAGCAGATCGGCACCACCGGCTACGTGAAGCACCAGGGCGCGACCATCGCGTCGGTCAAGCAGTTCGCCGGGTGCGGCAAGAACTTCGCCTACACCTGGGTCTGGGACTCCTACGCCAGGAGCCACACCTACCGCGTCTCGAACTGGATCGCGGTGATCGACGGCGACGAGGAGTACCCCGGCGGCGACCTCCGCAGCGGGAACAAGCAGGAGCTGTGGGGCGCCGGAGCGGCCACGTTGAACAAGTGCACCCGCGCGGTCTCCAGCGTGACCGTGCCAGGCGGCGGCTACGTCAGCGGCTGGACCGACCTGCGCTGCTGAAGTTCACCTCGGGTTTCAGAACTGGCCAGAACCGGCGACTAGAAACCGCGCATGACCTTCGACCGTCGCACGTTGTTCAAGGCAGGCGCATTCGGCACGGCCGCGGCGCTGGTGCCCTCGGGCATCAGCCTCGCGAAGACCGACCGCCCGATCCTCACGCACGGCGTGCAGTCCGGCGACGTCACCTGGGACGGCGGCATCGTGTGGACGCGCGCCGACCGTCCCTCGCGGATGCTCGTCGAGGTGTCCAACGACCCGGGGTTCCGCTTGTCCCGCCGCGTCCGCGGCCCGTTGCTCACCCCGGAGACCGGCGGAACCGGGCAGGTCAGGGTGACCAGCCTGCTGCCCGGCCGCCCCGCCTACTACCGCGTCACGGCCGAGGACCTGCACGGCCGCACCTGCAGCGAGGCCGTCACGGGCAGCTTCACCACCGCCCCGCTCGGCCGCGACGACGTGCGGTTCGTGTGGTCCGGTGACGTCGCGGGCCAGGGCTGGGGCATCAACCCCGACATCGGCGGCATGCCGATCTTCAAAGCCATGGCCGACCGCAGGCCCGACTTCTTCATCCACAGCGGCGACAGCGTCTACTCCGACGGCCCGATGCAGGCGAGCGTGACGCTCCCGGACGGCCGGATCTGGCGCAACGTCGTCACGCCGGAGAAGTCCAAGGTGGCCGAGACGCTCGACGAGTACCGCGGCCAGTTCGCCTACAACTTCCTCGACGACAACGTGAAGCGCTTCGCCTCCCAGGTGCCGGTCTTCGCGCAATGGGATGATCATGAAGTTACCAACAACTGGTACCCCGGCGAGATCCTGCAACTCCCGCAGTACACCGAGAAGCGCGTGGACGTGTTGGCACAGCGCGCTTTCCAGGCGTTCCACGAGTGGATGCCGATCGACCGGAAGCGCGCGGTGGACGGCCGCGTCTACCGGAAGTTTTCCTACGGCCGCAACGTCGAGATCTTCGTGCTGGACATGCGCACCTACAAGGACCGCAACACCTCACCCAAGGACCAGCCGGGCGTGATCCTCGGCGCCCAGCAGGCGAAGTGGCTCGTCGACGGGCTCAGCCGCAGCACCGCCACGTGGAAGATCATCGCGGCGGACCTGCCGATCGGCCTGACCGTCCCGGACGGCACCGACATCGAGGGCGTCGCGAACGGCCTGCCGGGCACGCCCAACGGCCGTGAGCACGAGATCGCGTGGGTGCTCAGGGAACTCAAGCGCCGCCGCGTCCGCAACACCGTCTGGCTGACCGCCGACGTCCACTACACCGCCGCGCACCACTACTCGCCCGACCGCGCGGCCGTGGGCGACTTCGACCCGTTCTGGGAGTTCGTGTCCGGCCCGCTGCACGCCGGCGCGTTCGGCCCCAACACGCTCGACCCGACGTTCGGCCCGCAGGCCGTTTTCGTGCACGCCCCGCCCGCCGCCAACACCACGCCGCTGGACGGGTTCCAGCACTTCGGCGAGGTCAAGGCGTCGCAGCACGAGCTCACCGTGTGGCTGCGCGACGCGACAGGCGCTTCGCTCTGGTCCAAAACGCTCAGGGCCGCCTGACACGAGACGTAGTGTCGGTGGGTGCCCATCTCGTTCGACACCTCCGGCTTCCGTCAGCTCGACCAGAACACCTGGCAGCACCCGAGCGGTGACCAGGCCGAACTGACCTACTACGGCGTGGTCCCGGATCTACCCGCCGGGCTGGACGACCTGCCGAGGCTCAGGCACCACCTCGCCCTGATCCACGGCGAGACCGGTTGCCTGATCGAGGCGCACGTCGTCCAGCTCGCCGGGGTGGCCGCGCTGCTGCGGATCGTCAAGATGCCGCTGCCGGACCAGCCGAACGGGCAGGGCTTCGTCTGCTCCTTCACCATCCCCAAGTCGAACTGCAGTGCCGTGCTCCAGCTCGGGGCGATGGAACGCGGCATGACGGGCACCCGCGAGGCCATCCTGGCCGCAGAGATCGGGTTCCAGAACTGGACCAAGTCGCACCCGTACGCGCCTGAACTGCAGGGCGTGCTGCCGTTCCACGCGGGCGACGATCCGCGCCACGACGCACGGTTCCCTGACCACCCGTTGGCGCGTGCGCGGGCGTGGGCGCATCACGTGGTCCGCACGGCCCAGGTGGATCCGCAGTTCGCCTCGCTGCCGCCGTACCAGGTCCAGCCGCCGCCACCGGTCGCGGCCGGCCAGACGCTGGTCACCGCGCTGCCGAGCCTGCCGGTGAAGGACTTCGTCGGCCTGCAGATCGGCGAGCAGACCACGTTCTGGCGGATGAGCGACCCGAAGCTGCGGGAGATGCTCGGCCGTGGCCTGATGGGCCGGTCGCCGCTCGCCGAGACCAGGTTCCGCGACATGCTCATGATCGACCCCGAGACGGGCGAGGTGATGATCCCCGACCGCTTCACCACCAACGGCGAGATGACCGCGCACGGCACGCGCCTGACCCAGGTCACGTTGCACGAGGCGGACGCCGAACTCTCGGACGAGGACGTCCTGGACGCCTTCCGGTGGGCCGGTCAGATGTGCGGTGAGGCGGCGGAACGCGGCGAGTACCTCTCCCTCGAACCGATCGAGAACCAAGGCGAGCAGGCGGATCCGCACGTCCTGCTGGCCGTGCAGCCGCACGAGGGCCAGCCGATGGCCATCGCCCAGTTCTCGCCGACGCCCACCGAAGGGCCGCTCGCCGGCTCGCCGAGCCGCAGCGCGCCCGCGACCCGGGAGTCCGTCGTGGGCATCGGCCTGATCGCCGGCATGGCGGTCAACGAGTGGCGCTCACATCCGCTGCGGATGGCGATCACCTACAAGCGTCCGGCAGGCTGATCGCAAACATTTGCAGTGCTCGACGTATTGTTTCCCGCTGTTTGTCGTGGTTTCGTGCAGCAACCCTGCAAGAGTTTGCGACAAGGAGGTCGCGATGCGTCGGGTCGTCGCCGCGCTCGCTGCACTGGTTCTGCTGCCCCTCACACCCGTTCAGGCCGTTGCCGCACCACCGCAACGTCTGGCCGTGGGGGAGGTGGTGGACATAGCGCCCGGTGTGCGCGACGGGGACGCGAGACTCGCGTTGCCGCCCAAGCGAGACGACCTGCGGGGCGAGCGCTTCTACTTCGTGATGCCCGACCGGTTCGCGAACGGCGACCCCGGCAACGACCGCGGCCGCTCGAACGCCGCCGAGAACGGCTTCAACCCCGCTGACAAGGGCTTCTACCACGGCGGCGACCTCAAGGGCCTGCATGGGAAGCTCGACTACCTCGACGGCATGGGCATCACGGCGATCTGGATGACGCCGATGTTCCTCAACCGCTGGGTGCAGGGCGACAGCGCCGGTTATCACGGCTACTGGACGCTCGACTTCACCAAGCTGGACCCGCACTTCGGCACCACGCAGGAGATGCGCGACCTGATCAAGGACGCGCACCGTCGCGGCATCAAGGTCTTCTTCGACATCGTCGCGAACCACACCGCCGACGTGATCAAGTACGCGGAGAACAAGACCCAGTACGTCAGCACGGGCGCGCAGCCGTATCTCGACGCGGACGGCAAGCCGTTCGACATCGCGGACTACGCGGGCAAGTCCACGTTCCCGAAGCTCGACGCCCAGAAGTCCTTCCCGTACACCCCGGTCAGGGACGGCCAGACGAAGTATCCGTTGTGGCTCAACGACTCCACGCTCTACCACAACCGCGGCGACTCGACGTTCTCCGGCGAGTCGAGCGAGCAGGGCGACTTCTCCGGCCTCGACGACCTGATGACCGAGCACCCGCGCGTGGTCAACGGCATGAAGGACATCTTCACCAACTGGATCGACACGCTCGACATCGACGGCTACCGCGTCGACACCGTCAAGCACGTCAACCTGGAGTTCTGGCGGGCCCTCGCGCCGCACGTGAAGCAGTACGCGAACCGCAAGGGCAAGAAGGACTTCTTCGTGTTCGGCGAGGTCTTCGACTCCTCCCCGGAGAACACCTCGAAGTACACGACGGCCGGCAGGATGCAGGCCACGCTGGACTTCCCGTTCCAGAGCAGCGCGCTGAGCTTCCTGTCCGGCAAGGGTTCCCAGCGCCTCGGTGAAGTGCTGCTGGACGACGACCGCTACACCGACGCCGACTCCAACGCCTCGTCGCTGCCCACGTTCCTCGGCAACCACGACATGGGCCGCGTCGCGTGGATGATCCGCAACGACAAGCCGGGCATCTCGGACGCGGAACTGCTGGAGCGCCTCAAACTCGGCAACACCCTGATGTACCTGTGGCGCGGCAACCCGGTCGTCTACTACGGCGACGAGCAGGGCTTCGCGGGCACGGGCGGCGACAAGCTGGCGCGTCAGGACATGTTCGCCTCCAAGACGCCGGAGTACATGGCGGAGAAGCTCGTCGGCAGCGACCGCACCGGCGCCCAGGACAACTTCACCACGACCCACCCGCTGTACCAGCAGCTCAAGGCCCTGGCCGCGCAGGTCGACCGCGATCCCGTGTGGCGTGACGGCAACCAGGTGCTCCGGTACGCCGACGGTGACGTCTTCGCGTTCAGCCGCATCCTCGGCCGTGAACACCTCGTCGTCGCGAACGCAGGCACCTCGCCGGCGACCGTCACCGTGCCCGTGTCGTCTTCGGCTTTTGAGAACGCACAGGTCCAGAACGGCCGCGTCACGGTGACCGTGCCCGCGCTGTCCTCCCTGGTGCTCAAGGGAACCAGCGACGTCGCGAAGTCGAAGCCGGCGCCTGTGCTGGTCGCTCCGGCCGCCGGAACCGTGCTGGACAAGCGCGTCGAGCTCCGCGCGGACGGCATCAGCGCGCCCAACGCCGCCGCCACCTTCGCCGCCCGCGTCGAGGGCACCCGCGACTGGACCGTGCTCGGCACCGACGACGCCGCTCCCTACCGCGTTTTCGCTGACCTGTCGACACTTCCGGGCGCGGCCGTCGGCAAGCGCGTCGAGCTGCGGGTGGTCGCGAAGTCCGGTGAGATCGGCGCGGACGGCGCGTTCGTGTCGCTCGTGGCCGCGCCGCCGATCCCCGATCCCGGTACGAAGAACCCGGACTGGCTGGTCGTGCACTACGCGCGCGACAACTACGACGGCTGGGGCCTGCACGCCTGGGGCGACGTCGAGACGCCGACCGAGTGGAACGCCCCGCTGCCGTTCGCGGGGGAGGACGTCTACGGGCGCTTCGCCTGGATCAAGCTGAAGCCGGGCGCCAAGTCGGTCGGGCTCATCGCGCACAAGGGCGACGAGAAGGACACGTCCGTCGACCGGTTCGTCGACCCGAGCGTGACGCCCGAGATCTGGCTGAAGCAGGGCGACCCGGCCGTGCACCCGTCCGAACAGGCGGCGACGGGCAAGGCGGTCGTCCACTACCTCGGCGACGCGTCCGGTGCCGTGGTGCGCGTTGCCGGACGAGCTGACGTGCCGTTCACCAGCGGTGTCGCGGAACTTCCGCCCACCACCGACTTCTCCGTCGTGCGCGGCACGACCGTGGAGGCGACGGGCAAGTTCACGAGTGGCCACTCGTGGGTCGCGGGCGGGAAGGTGCACGCTACGAAGGCCGCCGCCGAGAACCGGGCGGTGATCCACTACAACCGCGCGGACGGCGACTACACGGACTGGACGATGTACCACTGGACGGGTTCCGCCGAGCCGTCGCCGGGCTGGAACCAGTCGCGGGTGCCGGACGGGCGTGACCAGTTCGGCGTCTACTGGTCGGTGCCGCTCGCGGCCGGCGCGGCAGGCCTGAGCTACATCGTCCACCGCGGCGACACCAAGGATCCGGGCCCCGACCAGTTCCTCGACCTGGGGCAGAAGGGGAACGAGGTGTGGCAGTTGCAGGGCAACGAGACGTACCTGCTGCCGTCCAGTGTCGGCCCGGCCGCCGATGACGACCTGACCAAGGCCAAGGCGATCTGGATCTCCAAGGACAAGGTCGTCTGGGACGTGCCGTCCGTGCAGTCCGACGGCTACCGCCTCGAATACGGCGCACGGGTGCTGCGGCTGTCGCCCACGACAGAGGCGGTCCCGGCGCAGTTCCCGCACCTCAAGGGCAAGCCGGTGTTCGCCGTGCGCGGGTTCGTGGACGAGGCGTTGCGGGACAAGCTCTCCGCCGTGCACGTCGACGCGGGCGGCGCGATCAGGCACCGCACGAGCGTGCAGATCGCGGGCGTGCTCGATGATCGGTTCGCTTCCGCCGCAACGAAACTGACGTTCGGGCCGACGTTCGACCACGACTGCGCGTCGGTGCGGTTGTGGGCGCCGACCGCCGCCAACGTCAAGCTGCGCCTGTTCGACCAGCCTTCCGGCGAACCGAAGAAGGTCGTCCAGCTCAAGCGTGACGACGCCTCGGGCTCGTGGAGCGGTTCGGGCGACTGGAAGAACAAGTACTACCAGTTCGAGGTGACCAACTGGCAGCGCACGGTCGTGGTCACCGACCCGTACTCCGTGGCGCTGTCGGTGAACTCGACGCACTCGCAGTTCGCCGACCTCAAGGACAGCCGTTCGATGCCTGCCGGATGGTCGAAGGACGTGGCCAAGGGCATGGGCGGCGCGATCACCGAGCTGCACGTGCGGGACTTCTCGATCAACGACCAGTCCGTCCCGGCTGGGGATCGCGGCACCTACAAGGCGTTCACACACCGCGAATCGACCGGCATGAAGCACCTCAGGACGCTGGCCGCGGCGGGCATGGACACCGTGCACCTGCTGCCGACGTTCGACATCGCGACGATCCCCGAGAAGCGCTCCGACCAGGCCACCCCGGCCTGCGACCTGCCCTCGCTTCCGGCCGATTCCGACCAGCAGCAGGCCTGCGTCGGCGCGGTCGCGGGCAAGGACGGCTTCAACTGGGGCTACGACCCGTTCCACTACGACGTGCCAGAGGGCTCGTACGCCACGGCGGACGCGCAGAACGGCCAGGCGCGCTCGAAGCAGTACCGCGAGATGGTGAAGTCGTTGCACGACAACGGCAACCGCGTGGTGGTGGACGTCGTCTACAACCACACGGCGGCGTTCGGCGACGCACCGACGTCCGTGCTGGACAAGGTCGTGCCCGGCTACTACCAGCGCCTCAACCTCGACGGCTCGGTCGCGAACTCCACGTGCTGCGCGAACACCGCGACCGAGAACGCCATGATGGGCAAGCTCGTCGTGGACTCGGTGGTGCGCTGGGCGCGCAACTACAAGGTCGACGGCTTCCGGTTCGACCTGATGGGCCACCACCCGAAGGCGAACATCCTCGCGGTGCGCGCGGCACTGGACGCGTTGACCGTCGAACGTGATGGCGTGGACGGGCGCAAGATCGGCGTCTACGGCGAGGGCTGGGACTTCGGCGAGGTCGCCGGCAACGCCCGGTTCGAGCAGGCCACGCAGGCGAACATGGCCGGTACGGGCATCGGCACGTTCAGCGACCGGCTCCGGGACGCGGTGCGTGGCGGCGGTCCGTTCGACGACGACCCGCGCGTGCAGGGTCTCGGCTCCGGTCTGGCCGGGGACGTGAACTCCTCGCCCGCCAACGGCGACGTGGCCGCGCGGCTGGAGAACTACAGCGACCTGGTGAAGCTGGGCATGGCGGGCAACATGGCCTCGTACCGCTTCCAGTCGACGGCCGGGCCCGTCGTCGCCGGCCGGGACGTGAGGTACAACGGCACGGCCGCCGGGTACACCGGACAACCGCTGGAGGCGATCACGTACGTCGACGCGCACGACAACGAGACGTTGTTCGACGCGTTGACCTACAAGCTGAAGCCCGAGACGTCCGCCGCCGACCGCGTGAAGATGCAGACGGTGGCGCTGGCACCGGCGTTGCTCGGGCAGGGGCGGCCGTTCGTGCACGCGGGCACCGAGTTCCTGCGCTCGAAGTCGTTGGACCGCAACAGTTACGACTCGGGGGACTGGTTCAACGCCTACGACCCGTCGTTGCGCGACAACGGTTTCGGCCGCGGGCTGCCGCCGAAGGCCGACAACGAGTCGAAGTGGCCGTACGCGAAACCGCTGCTGGCCGGGCCGAAGCCGTCGTCCGCGGACATGAAGGCCTCGCTGGACGCGACCCTGGAGCTGCTGCGGATCCGGCAGTCGTCGCCGCTGTTCTCCCTTGGCGACGCGGATCTGGTGCAGCAGAAGGTGTCGTTCCCCGCGGCCGAGTCCGGCGTGATCGTCATGCACGTCGACGACACGGCCGGGCCGGACGTGGACCCGGCTCGTCGCGGGCTGGTCGTGGTGATCAACCCGTGCCCGACGGACCGGGCCGTGACGCTGCCCGCAGGTGACTGGAAGCCGCTGACCAGCGAGAAGAAGGTGGGAGCCGCGCGTTCGGTCGTGGTGCTCGAGCGATAGTCCCGCTGAGAAATAGTTTTGTTCCAGAGTAGTTTGCTACCGTAGTGCCCATGGGCACGACGGGGTGTACTGACCTGATGATGCTGCTGCATCGGACGTCGCACGCGCTGGAGACAGAGCTGACGGCGAGGCTCGCGGAGATCGGACTGACTCCGCGAGCCCGCTGCGTGTTGTCCGTCGCTCTGGACGCAGGGCTCACGCAGACCGAGATCGCCGACGTGGTCGACATCGACAAGACGACCATGGTCGTGACGATGGACGCGCTCGAATCCGCTGGTTACGCCGAGCGCAAGCCGTCGCCGACGGACCGCCGTGCGCGCGTTGTGGTCGTGACCGACTCGGGGCGCGAGATTGTGGCGAAGGCCGACGACGTGTACGCGGAAGTCGTGGGCAGCGTGCTCGGCTCGTTGCCGGGTGACGAGCGGGAAGGCCTGGTCAAGGGTCTGACGAGGTTGGTGGAAGGCCGCCTGAGCACCGTCGTGCCGTGTGAGAAGCCGCCGCGCAAGCGTGCTCTACGTCATGCAGTTGGGTAGAAGATAGTCCCGTACAAAACTATCTGCTACGGTTCCTCTTATGACTTCAGGGGGACCGAAGACGGATTCGCGCTGGCTCGCGCTGATCGTGCTGTGCGCAGGGATGTTGATGATCGTGCTGGACCAGACGATCGTGAACGTCGCGCTGCCCGCGATCGAAGAAGACCTCAAGTTCGGCCAGGCCGGTCTGGCCTGGGTCGTGAACGCGTACCTGATCGCCTACGGCGGTCTGCTGCTGCTCGCGGGTCGCCTGGGCGACTTGATCGGGCACAAGAAGGTGTTCCTGATCGGCCTCGGCGTCTTCACGGTCGCGTCGCTGCTGTGCGGCTTGTCCCTCAGCGCCGAGATGCTGATCGTGTCGCGCTTCGTGCAGGGCGCGGGCGGTGCGCTGGCCACGTCCGTGACGCTGGGCATGGTCGTGACGATGTTCCCCGAGCCTGACGAGCAGAGGCGCGCCATCGGTGTGTTCAGCTTCGTCGCGGCGGCGGGCGCGTCCCTCGGCCTGTTGCTCGGCGGTGTGCTGACCGACGCCATGTCGTGGCACTGGATCTTCTTCGTGAACATCCCGATCGGCATCGTGGCCGCTGTCGCCGCCGTGCGTCTGGTTCCTGACTCCGTCGGCCTCGGCCTGCGCGAGGGTGCGGACGTTCTCGGCGCGCTGCTGATCGTCGCCGCGGTGATGCTCGGCGTCTACACGATCGTCAAGGCGGAGCACTACGGCTTCGGCTCGGTCCACACGCTGGGGCTGGGCGCCGTGGCGGTGGCCCTGCTCGTTGGATTCGTGCTGCGCCAACGGACTGCCGCGAAGCCGTTGCTGCCGTTGCGGGTGTTCAAGTCCCGCAACGTGACCGGCGCGAACCTCGTGCAGATCTCGATGGTCGCCGGCATGTTCGGGCTGTTCTTCCTCGGCACGCTCTACATGCAGCTCGTGCTCCAGTACACGCCGTTGCAGATCGGCCTGGCGTTCATGCCCGTCGCCGGTGCGATCGCGGTGTTCTCGGTGTCGCTGTCGGCGCGCCTGAACTCCCGGTTCGGCGAGCGCAACATGCTGATCGTGGGCCTGCTGTTCATGCTGGTCGGCATGGTGGTGTTCACGCAGGTGCCGGTCGACGGCTCGTACCTTGCGCACATCCTGCCCGCCGTCGCGCCGCTGGGCATCGGCCTTGGCCTGTCGTTCCCGGCGCTGATGACGCTGGCGATGTCCGGTGCCTCCCACGACGAGGCGGGCCTCGCGTCCGGTCTGGTGAACACGACCGCGCAGGTGGGCGGTGCTCTGGGGCTCGCCGTGCTGGCCACGACCTCGACCAGCTACACGTCGTCGCTGCTGGCGTCGGGCGTCGGCCGGCTGGAGGCGCTGACCTCGGGCTTCCACCTGGCGTTCTGGATCTCGGCCGTGCTCGTGGCAGTGGCTTTGGGCCTGGCGGTGTTCGTGCTGCGGCAGGTCACCGTGTCGCGGGATTCCGGACCCGTTCTGGTGCATTGACCGAAAACACGGGAAAAGGGTGCCGGGGCCGGTTCGGCGGCTCCGACACCCTTTTTTGGTGCGACTAGATCTGCAGCTCGGACTCGATGCGCTTGAGGTGGTGCCGGGCCAGCGCGAGGTTCGACGATTCCCTTTCCAGCACGAGGTACAGGAAGAGCGAGCCTCTGGATTTCATGCCGCTCATCAGCCGGATCAGGTGGTACTGGCGGTGCAGCGTGATCAGGATGTCCTCGATGGTGTCGCTCAGGCCGAGGGTCTGCATCACGCGGAGCTTCGAGCGGACGACCTCGGTGTTCCCGGCCGCCGCGACCTCCAGGTTCAGCCAGTCACCTCCGCCGCTGGTACCGAGCGACATCCCGCTGTCGTAGTCGACCAGCGCGACGCCGACGGCGCCGGAGATGGCCATGGCCTCTTTCATTGCGATATCGATGTTCATCAGACTCCACTCCTCTATGTCAACTGGTGATCGAGGCGACGTGACCGGTTTCTCGCTCCTCGATCGCATGCGGACACGTCTCCACATTGCCGAGAGCAATGAACCCAATTCGGACATGTGCTGCGACCATTTTTATTCGGTGGACGGTGCGGTGGGCGCCATGATCGAGCCGATTCGCTCGATCGCGGGCCTGGACTCGTGAAGCAGACGCCCGAGGTTCAGTCCGTTGTCCCCGAGCACGACCATCAGCGCCGTCCTGCTGACGGCGTACACGGCCATGTAGCCGTTGCTGCCGAACACCACGGTCTGGTTGAGCTTGCCCAGGCCGATCACCTCCGCCGCCTGGCGTGCGATGCCGAGGTCGGCGGCGGCGAGCGCGGAGATGTGTGCTGGCTCGACGTTCTTCGCAACATCGGTGAGAATGGGAATTCCGTCGGACGCGGCCAGCACCGTGTCGGTCACTCCGGCGACGTTTTCTCGAAGCTTCCGCAGTTCGGCGGCCAGGGCGTCGTAGTCCAATGCAGTTCCTTTCCGCTGGTCTGCCCTGTTTCTGTACGGGGGCGCAACGAGGGCAGGCCCCAGTGTGAAAAACTGAACGCGGTCGCCGGCGGGGCGATTTCCAGCAGTCCTTCATCGAGCATTCGGGAGACCTCGACGGTGACCGAGTGCAGACTCCGTCCGATCGCGAAAGCCACGTCTCGTGCACTGCGTCTTCCGGTGGCGTGCGCGATGATCTCCCGCCGTTCCGCGCTGGACGGCTCGGCTCCGCGGGCGGCCACCACGCGGTCCCGGTAGGGCGACAACGGGACCGGCAGTGAGGCGATCGCGTCCAGCCGATCGGCCGTGTCCGCCAGCAACACCTCCGGCGCGACACCCTCGGCCGAGGGCAGCAGGGGTTCTTCTGTGTCGTCTTCGACGACGCATCTTTCGACGTCACCGGCTGCAACGGCGAACGCGCCGTCCTGCATGGCGGCCAGGGCTACGGCCTGGATCTCGTCGGGCCCGAGGTGCCCGCGAGCGATGAGCGCCGCCTGAAGCGACCCCGTCTCGACGCTCTCCACCAGCGCCGCGTTCCAGTCCTCCGCACTGACCCTGACCGAGCCCAGCAGCAGCACCTCCACTCCAGGTGAGCCCGCGCTGTCCACCGCGATCACCGCGCCGTCGCGCAGGTGGAACAGCCCGCCCGCGTTGCCCGCGACGCGCAATGCTCCGGTGAACTGATCAATGTGGCATTGCGCCAAGGCGTGTGCGAGGACGTCGAATGCGGCTCGGTAGTCGCGTTTCAGAAGTCACTCCGGGTTAATTCGGGATTACTGGGCGGAATCCTGGCCGAATCACCGCCCAATGGGCACTTCCCGCTCATCTGAAGAGCGACCGCCGCCGTTACTTCCTACCCGCAGGAGTCGTACGGGCACGCCCGAAATCACACGATCGAGTGAAGCATTCCAGATCGTGTGGCACAATATTCTTGTATTTATCCAATGTCTATGGAAATCGTCAGTGATCGGCCAGCTCTTCGCGCTTCCGGACGTCTTCCGTGCGCAAGATCCGGAACTTGCGGTCGTGTGCGCCCAGGACTTTCAGGAAGCCGGGGCTCGTCTCGAACACGTAGACCTCCTCGGCGTCGTTGATCCGCTCCTTGGGTACCCATGGCGTGCTGACGATGGCGGCGACCGCCAGCGCAGACCCGGCCAGCAGCCAGGCGAACCACTTGAGCAACCACCGCGCGTTGCGAATGGCCAGCACCATGGCCGCACCGATCGCCACGGCCCCGAGCGCGAGCCACCAACGGTGGTACGTGAGCGTGTGGGACACCATCAGCGCGATGAGCACGATCAACGTGAGAAGCGCCGTCGTGTTCGCACGCTCGGGATCCTTGCGCGTGCGGAAGTAGAAGAAGAACGTCGCCGGCGTGACGATCATCAGCAGAACCGTGCTGATGCGGTCGTCGGCCATGAACGTGCCGAGGAACAGCCCAGGCGCGTCGTCCAGTTCGAGTGTGTGGAGGAGCGCGAACGCCGTGTGCCAGTCGTAGTGGCTGACGGCGAGGAGCCGCAGGAGGACGAACAGGACAGCGGCGCCGGTCAGAGCGGACCCCGTGTGCTTTGCGCTCATGACGCAGAACTATGGCTTACCGGGTCTGCCCGGTCAGATCGTCCGCCGCCGCGTCGTCCGTCGCCGCTGCGTCGTTCGCCGCCGTCGTGCCGTCCACTGCCGTCGTGCCGTCCATCGCCGCCGCCGCGTCGTCGACCGCCGCCGTGCCGTTCGCCGCCGCCATGCCGTTCACCGCCGCCATGTCGTCCGCCGCCGAGACAGCGAGGTCAGGCCAGGCTTGGCCGGACGGGTGGTCAGGCACAGGCCTGGCCGGGCGGGTGGCTACCCTGTTGCCCACATCCCGTACCTGTTCTTCAAGGAGTCACACCGTCGTGTCCGAGCGCACCCTGGTTCTCGTTAAGCCCGATGGCGTTGCCCGTGGTCTCGTTGGCGAGGTGATCGCCCGCATCGAGCGCAAGGGCCTCAAGCTCGCCGCCCTGGAGCTGCGCACCGCCGACCGCGCCACCGCTGAGCAGCACTACGCGGAGCACGACGGCAAGTCGTTCTACGGCGACCTCGTCGACTTCATCACCGGTGGGCCGCTCGTTGCCATCGTGGTGGAGGGTGTCCGGGCGATCCCGGCCTTCCGTCAGCTCGCCGGTGGGACCGACCCCATCGAGAAGGCGACGCCCGGCACGATTCGTGGCGACTTCGGGACCGAGGTCCAGTACAACCTGGTGCACGGGTCGGACTCGGCCGAGTCGGCGGAGCGCGAGATCAAGATCTGGTTCCCGAACCTCTGAGGGTTCGACCTTCGAGGGTTGAACCTTTGATGTTCGTGAGTGGCCCTGGCCGGCAAAATCGGTTGGGGCCACTCGCTATTTTCGGGCTGTGCCGTTGACTGAAGCCGAGCTTGCTGACGATCTCGCCAGAGCGGGACTCGTGTTCCTCGGGCTGTGGGAACAGCAGCCTGAGCTGCCCACGCCGCCTGATCGTGGCGCCGCCTCCAGCCTGCGTGAGCATGGGCGCTTCGACTCGTCCGCGGTCAGCATCGACGACCCTGAGTTCGTTTCCCGGATCAACGCCGAGTGGTGGCGGATGGCCACCTCGTACGAGCTCTTCGATGAGCGGCGTGAGTTTCTGCTCTGTGTTGATTTGCGGGATCCCGGTGCTGTCGATGGGGAGCCCCGGTGGGCTCGGGTTCGGTTGTCGGGCCGGGTGGGGGACGGAGAAGTAGGCCTGTCCGTTGCCGGTGGTGCTTGCGGGCAGTTGCGGGGGTGGTTGTTCGAGGAGGACGGCCGGGAGCTTTGGGTTCCTGAGTTTTCGGCGTTGTCCTTGGACTCTCGGATGTTGATCCACACCACGCTTTGGGGGGATTACACGGTCAGCGTCATTGTGGTTCGGCCTGATCGGGTGTGACGCCTTCGGCGTGCGCGGTCGTTGCGTGGGTCGTCCCCCTGTTTCGTTGGCGGGTGCGCGTTGCGAGTCCGTAGGTGGTTGGGTTGCGGGCGTTCAGGTTGCGCTGCTTCCTGGGGCTCCGCCCCAGACCCCGCCAATCTGATCCAAAACCGGGGCCTACGCCGTGCGTGGGTTGATGGCACGCCTGGTGCTTTGGGCGGAGGCGCGTTGCTTTGGTGGTTGCGTTGGTGGGGTGGTTTCGTCACGAGCCGAGCCAAGAGCGGGCCACATGCAAGGAGGGGTGTCAACTCGACGAAAAGCGTGTCGAGTTGACACCCCTCCTTGCATGCAGCAAGAGCTGTGGCACGACTCGTGACGAAACCACCCCACCCAGACCGCACGGTAAGGACGGCTCGCCTTCGGCATCGCGGGTGGGCGGCGTTTGCCGTGATTGCGCGCTCTGACTGCTCGACTTCGGCTTCGCGGGCTGGATCAGGCTCCTCGTCGTGGGCTGCCGCCCAGTCCACCCGCCGCCGCGCCGTTCAGTGACGTGCCCTCCGGGTAGCCGAGCGGCAGGTACATCCACACGTCGTCCCAGCGCTCGGTTCCTACGGCGATCGCGTTCGGCATGCGGCCGCATTCCCGGAAGCCCAAGGACTCGTAGAGTTCGATGGCGCCGTGGTTGTTGCCGCGCACGCCTAGCGAGAGGATCTCGACGGCCTGCTCGCGGGCGTTGGCGATCAAGCCCTCCATCACCAGCTTGCCGAGGCCCAGGCCGCGGGCCGAAGGGTGGGCCATGATCTGCTGGATTTCGGCTCGGTGCTGGAAGACGGCGGTCGAGCCTCGGCGCCACAGGCCCACGGCGCGCACCACGCCGTCGACGAGTGCGACGGCGAAGGCTGCGTCACCTTCGCGGACCTGTTTCAGGACGGTGTCCAGCCAGGTCGAGATGCGTTCGTGGGTTGGCGGTTCGTGGTAGCCGACCGCGCCGCCTGCCGCTACCACGTCGTGCACGACTGCGTGGATCTCGGTGCGGAGGTGGTCGTCGGCTTCCGAGAGCCAGTGCAGGGTCGTCGTGGGCATGGGGCGATCGTAATTGCGTCGAGAATTGTCAGACCTGTTCGTTAACGTCGGGCGGGTGGACAACCTCGTTGAGGCCAAGGCTCTGACCAAGCACTTCGGGTCGTTTGAGGCCGTGCGCGGCATCGACGTCGAGGTGCGCAGAGGTGAGGCGTTCGGGTTTCTCGGGCCCAACGGGGCGGGGAAGTCGTCGACCATGCGGATGATCTCGTGCGTGTCCGGGCGGAGCGGTGGCGAGCTCAAGGTGCTGGGCATGGATCCGGCCACACAAGGGCCGCTGATCCGGGCTCGGCTCGGGGTGGTGCCGCAGCTCGACAACCTCGACACTGAGCTGACGGTTCGGCAGAACCTGCAGATCTACGGGCGGTACTTCGGGATGTCGCGGCAGAAGTGCCGGGAGAAGGCCGCGGAGTTGCTGGAGTTCGCGCAGCTGGCCGACCGGGCCGATCACGAGGTCGAGCCGCTCAGCGGCGGGATGAAGCGGCGGCTCACGATCGCCAGGTCCCTTGTGAACGATCCGGAGTTGCTGCTGCTTGACGAGCCGACGACCGGGTTGGATCCGCAGGCGCGGCATCTGTTGTGGGACAGGCTGTTCCGGCTCAAGCAGGACGGTGTCACGCTCATCATCACCACGCATTACATGGACGAGGCCGAGCAGCTGTGCGACCGGCTCGTGGTGATGGACGGTGGACGGATCGCGGCGGAAGGGTCGCCCAGCGAGCTGATCAACAGGTACTCCACCAGGGAGGTGCTGGAGTTGCGGTTCCAGCCCGGCGCGGAGAAACCGGACCTGGAGAGGTTCGCGGAGCGGGTCGAAGTGCTGCCGGATCGGTTGCTGCTCTACACGCAGGACGGCGAAGCGACCCTCCAAAGAGTCCATGAGCACGGGGTTGCGCCGGTGCAGAGTCTCGTGCGGCGCAGTTCGCTGGAGGACGTGTTCCTACGGCTCACCGGCCGGACGTTGGTGGACTGATGCAGACGCTCAGGGCCTCCTGGTTCGGGTTCGAGAAGCACTGGACGTGGTACCGGCGCAACTGGCGGGCCACGGTCGTGTCGAGCTTTCTGACGCCCGTGTTGTTCCTGCTCGCGCTGGGGCTCGGGTTCGGGTCGCAGGTGCAGTCGACGGCGTTGATCGGCGGGGTGCCGTATCTGGAGTACCTCGCGCCCGCGCTGGTCGTCGTGACGGCGTTGCAGGGGGCGACGTTCGAGTCGACGTACGCGATCATGTCGGCGTTTCTGTGGCAGAAGTCGTACGTCGGGATGGTGGCCACGCCGATCACGCCCGCGCAGGTGCTCTACGGGCAGATGTTGTGGATCGGGTCGCAGATGTTCGTGCGGTCCGCGGTGTTCGTGGGGATCGCGGTCGTCCTCGGCGCGGCGGCGGGGCCCGGCATCCTCGTGTCGATTCCGGTTGCGACGGTGGCGGCGTTGGCGTTCAGTGCGCCGTTGGTCGCCTACAGCGCGACGTTGGACAAGCCGGACGGCTTCACCACGATCTTCCGGTTCGTGATGATGCCGATGACGCTGTTCACCGGGGCGTTCTTCCCGGTCAGCCAACTGCCGGACTGGTTGTTGCCGGTGGTGTGGCTGACGCCCGCGTGGCACGGCATCGAGCTCGCGAGAGGCACGACGTTCGGCACATTGGACCTCTTACCGGCGTTGGGGCACCTCGCGTACCTGACGGCGCTGACGGCCGCGGGCATCGCGCTCGGCGTGAAGTTCTTCCACCGGAGGCTGGCGGTATGACGCAGACCCTCGATCGCGAGAAGGCCGTGCCCGCCAGCGTGGGGCTGTTGTGGCGCGTGATTCCGCCGGGGCTCTACGGCGGCAAGGCGAGCATGCTCGTCGAACGCGCTGCGATCGTGAACCGGCGCGCGTGGTTCGTGCTGGTCGGCGGGGCGTTCGAGCCCGTGCTGTTCCTGTGGTCGCTGGGGCTCGGGTTCGGGCAGATGGTGACGGCGGTGGCCGGGCCGGACGGGCGGCCGATCAGCTACGCGGCGTTCGTGGCGCCCGCGCTGCTGGCGGCGAGCGCGATGAACGGGGCCGTGTACGACGCGACGTTCAACGTGTTCTTCAAGTTCAAGTACGTGAAGCTGTACGACGCGATGCTCACGACGCCGATGGGGCCGATGGACATCGCGATCGGCGAGATCGCCTGGGCGCTCATCAGGGGTGGCCTGTACTCGGCCGGGTTCCTCGCGGTCATGCTTGGGATGGGGCTGATCTTCTCGCCGTGGGCGTTGCTCGCGTTGCCGGCGGCGTTGCTGGTGGCGTTCGCGTTCGCCGCGGTGGGCATGGCGGCGACGACGTTCATGCGGTCGTGGCAGGACTTCGACCTCGTGCAGCTCGCGGTGTTGCCGTTGTTCCTGTTCTCGACGACGTTCTACCCGCTGTCGGTGTATCCGGGCTGGTTGCAGACCGTGGTGACGTGGACGCCGCTCTACCACGCCATCGAGCTGATGCGGGGCCTCACGCTGGGCGTTGTCGGCTGGGGCATGCTCGGTCACGTCGCGTACTTCGCGGTGCTGGCGGCCGTCGGAACGGTGGTGGCGGCACGTCGATTGGGCACGTTGTTGCTGGACTGAGGCGCGATTCGGCCCACGCCTGTGGGGGCCGTTACTCTGGTCGTGTGAGTGTCGAGTCTGTTTTCCCCAGGTTGGAGCCACTGCTGCCGCGGATCTCGAAGCCGGTGCAGTACGTCGGCGGGGAGCTCAACGCGACCGTCAAGGACTGGGACGCGGCGTCCGTGCGCTGGGCTTTGATGTACCCCGACGCGTACGAGGTCGGGCTGCCCAACCAGGGCGTCATGATCCTCTACGAGATCCTCAACGAGCTGCCGGACGTGCTCGCCGAGCGCACGTACGCCGTGTGGCCGGACCTCGAGAAGCTCATGCGTGAGCACGACGTCCCGCAGTTCACGGTGGACGGCCACCGCCCGGTGAAGGCGTTCGACCTGATGGGCATCAGCTTCGCGACGGAGCTGGGCTACACGAACATGCTCACGGCGCTGGACCTCGCCGGCATCCCGCTGCACGCCAAGGACCGCACCGAGGACGACCCGATCGTGGTCGCCGGTGGGCACGCGGCGTTCAACCCCGAGCCGATCTCCGAGTTCGTGGACGCGGCGGTGCTGGGCGACGGCGAAGAGGCCGTTCTGGAGATCACCGAGATCGTCAGGGCGTGGAAGGCCGAGGGCAGCCCCGGCGGCCGTGACGAGGTCCTGACCAGGCTCGCCGAGACCGGCGGCGTGTACATCCCGCGCTTCTATGACGTGGAGTACCTGCCGGACGGCCGCATCCAGCGCGTCGTGCCGAACCGCGACCGGGTCCCGTACCGCGTCTTCAAGCGCACCACGATGGACCTCGACGCGTGGCCGTACCCGAAGCAGCCGCTGGTGCCGCTCGCCGAGAGCGTCCACGAGCGGATGAGCGTCGAGATCTTCCGCGGCTGCACGCGCGGCTGCCGCTTCTGCCAGGCGGGCATGATCACCCGCCCGGTGCGCGAGCGGTCCATCGAGGGCATCGGCGCGATGGTCCAGAAGGGCCTGGCGGCGACCGGCTTCGAAGAGGTCGGGCTGCTGTCCCTGTCCAGTGCCGACCACAGCGAGATCGCCGAGATCACCAAGGGCCTCGCGGACCGCTACGAGGGCACGAACACGGGCCTGAGCCTGCCGAGCACCCGCGTCGACGCGTTCAACATCGATCTCGCGAACGAGTTGTCCCGCAACGGAAGGCGCTCGGGTCTGACCTTCGCGCCCGAGGGCGGCAGTGAGCGGATGCGCCGCGTCATCAACAAGATGGTGTCCGAAGAGGACCTCATCCGGACGGTGTCGGCCGCGTTCTCCAACGGCTGGCGGCAGGTGAAGCTCTACTTCATGTGCGGCCTCCCGACCGAGGAGGACGAGGACGTCCTGCAGATCGCGGAGATGGCGAAGAACGTCATCCGCGCGGGCCGGCAGGCCAGCGGCCGCAACGACGTCCGCTGCACCATCTCGATCGGCGGGTTCGTGCCCAAGCCGCACACGCCGTTCCAGTGGGCCGCGCAGTGCGACCCGGACGTGGTCGACGACCGGCTGAAGAAGCTCCGCGACGCCGTGAACAGCGACCGCAGCCTCGGCCGCAACATCGGCATGCGCTACCACGACGGCAAGCCGAGCCTCATCGAAGGCCTGCTCAGCCGGGGTGACCGCCGCATCGGCAAGGTCATCGAGGCCGTGTGGCGCGACGGTGGCCGGTTCGACGGCTGGAGCGAGCACTTCTCCTACGACCGCTGGACCGCGAAGGCGGCGGAACAGCTGGAGCCGCTCGGCGTCGACCTCGCCTGGTTCACCACCCGCGAGCGCGAGGAACTGGAGGTCCTGCCCTGGGACCACCTCGACTCGGGCCTCGACAAGGAATGGCTCTGGGCCGACTGGCAGGACGCGCTCGACGAGCGCGAGCAGGACGACTGCCGCTGGACCCCGTGCTTCGACTGCGGTGTCTGCCCGGCGATGGGCACGGACATCGAGGTCGGTCCGACGGGTCGCAAGCTGCTGCCGATCTCCCCGGTCGGCGTCGGCTCGCCGGTGAAGAACCCCGCTCTCACGCCGTAACGGCCGAGATCCCGCCCACCATCACGCCTGGTCCCGCGACCGTGGCCGTGATGGTGGCGGGCCGGCCGAGCGAGTCACCCATGTCGACGGCGACGTCCGCGGCCAGATGAGCCGCGAGGCAAGCTGTGCTGTTGGCGTTGGCGATGTCCTCCGGCACACCGATGGACGGCGCGAACATCCGAGCCGCGTACCGGCCGGGCCCTGAGCTGTAGGCGTAGCACCCCAGCAGGCCGAACTCGTCGGTCGCCGCGCGCAGCAGGGCGAGATCCGGCGTCAAGGCCGCGACGTCGGGCACCTCGATGAGCACCCGCGGCCGTCCCAGCGTCGCGATCACACACGTGCCGTCTGCGCCCAACGCGCCCACGACTGCGGCCAGTTCGGTCGGCGTGGCGGGCCGGACCTGGATCGGTCCCGGATCGAAGGCGGCCTCGACGCCGTCCGGCACCAGCGTCGCCGTGCCGCGGAACGTCCTCCCGCCCGTTCGAAGCGTGAACTCGCGTTCGCCGTCCGCGGCCAGAACCGCAAGCGCGGCAACGGTTCCGTGCCCGCAGCCAGGCAGTTCGCCCTCGGATGTGAAGAACCTCAGCACCCCGCCCGCCCCGACGAACACAGCGTGCGAAACGCCGTACCGGACAGGCAGCGCCCGGCGTTCGGCATCGCTGAAATCCCCGTCGTCCACGACGAGAGTCGGACTGCCGCCCGTTCCGTCGCGCAGACAGGCGTTGACGATCACTTCGTGACGGCGGCCAGCGCGTCCACGAGTCCGTGACCGTAGAACGAGTTGTACTCCGAGTACCCGGTGCAGAACGCGTCCTGCACACCCGTCCCGTTCAGGTCGTAGTCACCAGGGCAGGCCAGCGTCTCGGCCTGCGCGTTCAACATGCGCCCCAACGACACCGCGTCGGTCTCCGGATGCGTGGACGCGATCAGCGCCGCCACCCCGGTCGCGTGCGGCGTCGCCATCGACGTGCCGCACGAGTAGTCGTAGCCGGACGGCACGGTCGACAGCACGCATCCGGTCGGGGTGCGCGGATCGCCACCCGGTGCCGTCACGTCGATCGCGCCCAGCCCGTACGAGCTGTACCCGGCCTTGGTCTTGGTCGACTCGACCGCCGACACGCCCACCACGTTCTTGAGCTGCGCCGGAAGCACCACGCACGTCGAGTCCACCGGTCGCGTCTGAGCCTCGCCGTTCGTCGGCGACATCGAGTCGCGCCCCGGCCGGGACAGGTCCGCTGCGGCGTTTCCGGCGGCGGCGACCGTCAGCACGTTGCGCGAGGTCGCGTAGTCCACGGCACGACGCACGGCCTCGTAGATGATGCGCTGACCAGGCTCGCTCTGGCACGTGAACAGGTACGGGTCGATGAAGTAGCTGTTGTTGGTGATCGTCATGTTCTGCGAGGCGGCCCACATGAAGCCGCACACCGCGTACTCGGGGTAGATGAAGCCGTCGTCGTCCACGACCTTCACGGACGCGATGCGCACGCCCGGTGCGACGCCCGTGGTGCCGCGGCCGTCATCAGCGGCGGCGATGGTGCCGGCGACGTGCGTGCCGTGGGCGGAGGTCGTCGGGATCCACGCGGACGGCGACGTGTCGGGCTTGCCGGTCAGGCACCCCGCGGACAGTTCGGGGGCCAGCGCGCCGACGAGATCGGGGTGGCGGGCGTCGACGCCGGAGTCCAGGACGCCCACGACGACGGACTTGGAACCCGTGGTGATCTCGTGCGCGGCCGGCGCCTTGATGAGATCCATGTCCCATTGTTCGGCCGAGCGCACGCCCGAGGGCCGGAACAGCTCCGTGTCGTCCTTCTTCCGCTTCACCGACCGCTTGGCGATGCTCTCGCCCTGGGCGCTGTAGGCGCGTTCCGGGCCGATCAACCGGAGGAAGCCGGGGTCGGGCGAGGTGGCCACCGCGACCGAGATCTGCGGGTAGTAGACGGTGGTCAGACCGCACGCCTCGGTGATCTCCGCGTTCGCCGTCTCAGCGGGCGTGGACTGCGGAAACACCACCAGGTAGCGCAGCAGTGGACCTGGCTGGATGCAGGACGCCGTCACGGGTGCCGGGTCCGGTTCCGCGCCGGCGGGCAGGGATGCCGCCAGACACCCGGCGACGAGCAGTGCGGTCATCGCCGCCCCTCGAGCGCGGTGGGGCAGAGGCACCAGGGACCTCCAGTCGGCAGGGCGTCCAGTCAGCCGGACCGTAGCCACGCGCAACGATCTAGACAAGCTGAACGTTCTGAATCAGGTTCACGGTACCGTCCTACTGGACGAACAGCCTGCGCCGATGGGACCGCTCACCCGTCGGAACACCAAGGGGAGCACCGCTGAGCCGCAACCTGCCCAACAACCCGTCGGCCGTCGCCGTGCAGAAGCTGCGCCTTCGCTACACCAAGCGGGGGAGGCTGCGTTTCACTTCGCACCGCGACATCGCTCGCACGTTCGAACGTGCGCTGCGCAGGGCAGGCGTACCCATGGCGTACTCGCAGGGGTTCAGCCCTCACCCGAAGGTGTCGTGGGTCGGCGCCGCGCCGACCGGCGTCGCCAGCGAGGCGGAGTACGTCGAGGTGTCGGTGGTCGAGGAGCTCGACCCGGAGGCGCTCAGGATCGCGCTCGACGAGGCGTTGCCACCCGGCATCGACGTCGTCGACATAGTCCAGGCGCGCGGTGGCAACCTCACCGAGCGCATCGACGCGAGCGAATGGCGGATCGAGCTCGACGGTGTCGAGCCCGATGAGCTCGCGAAGGCGGTGAGCGTCTTCCTCGAGGCAGAGTCCGTCGAGGTCGAGCGGCTCACCAAGAACGGCACGAAGATGCTCGACGTGCGGCCCGCCGTCGTGTCAGCGCTGGTCGAACCACGTTCGAGCGACGCCGGACACGATGACACCGCTTTGTCACGACCGTGTGGGATACTCATGACGGTCGTACGGCAGGTAACGCCTACCGTGCGACCCGACGACGTGCTGAATGCGCTTCGCGTCGTGGCCGATCTCGTGCCGCCGGTACCTGCGAGAGCAACCCGGATGGCGCAGGGACGGCTCGACGGCGAGGGCAGGCTGGTGGACCCGCTCCAGCAGGACAGAGAGTCCTGACGAGCGCCGACGGTGTCGGTTTGGTCTGGCCCGGCCGCAACGCGCAAACAGGAGGAGCGGCGCTGACAGCGGCGTCGTCGTGGGACCTGCGCAAGCGTGCGCCCAGTGAGGCGCCACGCCACTGCGCGCGAGGCAAGGATTCCCGCCGCGAGCAGCGGTGGAGAGAGACAAGAGAGGCCCCTGCGCGGCCGCGTCCTCACGGGACGCGCCCGGGGGTGGAGGAGCTGCATGTCGAACAAGGACAAGCCTGCCGGTGTCACCGGCGGGCAGGGCGTGGTTGCCGCACGCCCTGAACTGGCGGACCTGCCGGACAAGTTGCGGGTCCATGCCCTGGCGAAACTGCTGGACGTCAGCAGCAAGGACGTGATGACGGCGCTGGCGGACCTCGGTGAGGTCCCCAAGAGCGCGCAGTCGAGCGTCAGCCGCGACGTCGCGCTGAAGGTCGCCGAGACACTCGTCGACTGGGACGACGTGGTCACCGGTGAGGTCACCGAGGACTACGAGGCGCCCGCGATCCCGGCGTTCGAGGCACCGGCGCTCGCGCCGATCTTCGCCGCGCCGAGCGCGGTGTTCCTGCCGCCCGCGCCGATCGAACGGCCGAAGGCACCGCCCTCGCCGTTCGTCGTCGAGGAGGAGCCGGTCGCCGAGGAGAAGTCCGTCGGCGAGATCGCCGCGGACGAGCTCGAGGCAGCCGAAGCCGCCGAGACCGACGCCGAGGCGGACGGTGACGACGAGTCCGACAGCCGTCGTCGTCGCCGCCGTGGCCGTCGTGGCCGGGGTCGTGGCAAGGGCACGGACGCCGAGGGCGGCGAGGAGACCGACGAGGCTGCGGCCGAGACGGACGCCTCCGAGCCCGCCGAGAGCGATGACGCCGCCGAGGCCGAGGACGAGGGTGACGAGAGCTCGACCCGTCGCCGCCGTCGCCGCCGTCGCCGCAAGACCGGCGCGGAGGACGAGGTCACGTCCGAGGACGACCCGCCGAACACGGTCGTGCACGTCCGCGAGACGCGGGACGCGCGCGACGACAAGGCCGACTCCGAGGCCGCGCAGAGCGAGGTGCGCAGCATCCGCGGCTCGACGCGCCTGGAGGCCAAGCGCCAGCGCCGTCGTGACGGTCGCGAGGCCGGCCGCCGCCGTGCCCCGGTGCTCACCGAGGCCGAGTTCCTGGCCCGCCGTGAGGCAGTGGCCCGCACGATGGTCGTCCGCGAACGCGGCGACCGCACCCAGATCGGCGTGCTGGAAGACGGCGTGCTGGTCGAACACTTCGTCACGTCGTCGGGCTCCGGCTCGATCGTGGGCAACGTCTACCTCGGCCGCGTGCAGAACGTGCTGCCGAGCATGGAAGCCGCGTTCATCGACATCGGCCGCGGCCGCAACGCCGTGCTCTACGCCGGTGAGGTCGACTGGGACGCCGCCGGTCTCGAGGGCAAGTCCCGCAAGATCGAGCAGGCGCTCTCCAGCGGCGACAGCGTGCTCGTCCAGGTCACCAAGGACCCGGTCGGCCACAAGGGCGCCCGCCTCACCACGCAGATCAGCCTCCCCGGCCGCTTCCTCGTGTACGTGCCGGGCGGCGGTGCCACCGGCATCAGCCGCAAGCTGCCGGACAACGAGCGCAAGCGCCTCAAGGACATCCTCAAGCGCGTCGTCCCCGAGGACGCCGGCGTGATCATCCGCACCGCCTCCGAAGGCATCGCCGAGGAGGAGCTGGGCCGCGACGTCACGCGTCTGCAGGCTCAGTGGAAGGTCATCAAGGAGAAGTCCGACAGCACCTCCACCAAGGCGCCGACGCTGCTCTACGAAGAGCCGGACCTGCTGGTGAAGGTCGTCCGCGACCTGTTCACCGAGGACTTCGCCCAGCTCGTCGTCCAGGGCGACGAGGCGTGGGAGGTCATCGACTCCTACGTCCGCCACGTGGCGCCGGACCTGCAGGACCGCCTGAAGAAGCACGTCGGCAACAACGACGCGTTCGTCGAGTACCGCATCGACGAGCAGCTGATGAAGGCGCTCGACCGCAAGGTCTGGCTGCCGTCGGGTGGTTACCTGATCATCGACCGCACCGAGGCGATGACGGTCATCGACGTCAACACCGGCAAGTTCACCGGTTCCGGCGGCAACCTCGAAGAGACCGTCACGCGCAACAACCTGGAGTCGGCGGAGGAGATCGTCCGCCAGCTCCGGCTGCGCGACATCGGCGGCATCATCGTCATCGACTTCATCGACATGGTCCTGGAGTCGAACCGCGACCTGGTGCTGCGCCGCCTGACCGAGTGCCTCGGCCGCGACCGCACGCGTCACCAGGTCGCCGAGGTCACCTCGCTGGGTCTCGTGCAGATGACCCGCAAGCGGGTCGGCACCGGCCTGCTCGAGGCGTTCAGCCAGACGTGTGAGCACTGCCGCGGCCGTGGCGTCGTCGTGTCCACCGAGCCCGTGCACTCGCACGGCGGTGGCAACGGTGGCGGCCAGCAGCAGTCGCAGCCGCAGCAGCAGAGCGGTGGCCGCAAGTCGCGTCGCAACAAGGGTGGCGGCGAGCAGGCGGCCGACACCCCCGAGATCGTCGAGGCGTCCGTCGAGGCGCCCGAGGCCCCGGTCGAGCCCGAGGTCATCGAGCTCGGTGAGCCCGAGGACACCTCCGAGGACGTGGTCGCGGCCGACCAGGAGCACGAGGCCCACGGCCGTCGTCGCCGTCGTCGCCGTGGCCGGGACAAGGAGCCGCAGGCCGTGGTCGACGCGGTCGTGGTCGAGGAGCAGGCGCTCAACGGTCACGTGCCGCACGAGGTCGCGGAGGACCCGGAGCCCGTCGAGCTCGAGCCCGTCGTCACCGACGCCGAGCCCGAGGTGATCGAGGAGGCGGCCGAGGAGCTCGTCGAACCGGTCGTCGAAGAGGCCCCGGTCGAGGTCGCGAGGCCGCTCGTGACGGGACGCATCGGTGCCCAGCGGCCCGTGCTGGTGGTCGAGCCCGAGCAGGAGCCCGTGGCGGCCCCGCAGCCGGTCTCCGCCCCCGAGCCCGTCGCCGTGGCCCCTGTGGCCGCTGTGGAGCCTCCCGCGGCCCGTCCGCGGCGTCGTGCGGCCAAGCGCGCCGCCGGTGCCCCGGCCGCGGAGGCGCCCGCGCCGATCGTCGTCGAGGTGCCCAAGCAGCCTGAGGTCCAGATGCCCGCACCGGTGGTCACCACCACCCGCAGGCGCCGCGCCGTGTCGCGGCCCGCGGGACCGCCGGTCCAGGAGGACTGACGCGAGAAAGTGAGAACCGGGGTCGCCTGCGGGCGGCCCCGGTTTTCGCTTGTGAGGGACCGCACAGCCTGCGGGAACGTGATCGGGGCACCCCAGTTTGCTCCGGCAGTACCCACTCCCGTAACCTTGTGGACGGCCCGCCATCCGACGGGTCCTGTCGTGTGCCCCCTCTGCTGTTTTCCTTCGCAGACGGGTTGGCGCGCGGCCCGTCACCATCGAGTAGCAGGAGACTTCCGTCCTGATGTACGCGATCGTCAAGACCGGCGGCAAGCAGTACAAGGTCGCTGTCGGCGACATCGTCGAGGTCGAGAAGCTCGAGGGCGAGCCGGGCACCGAAATCTCCCTCCAGGCGCTGCTCGTGGTCGACGGCACTGACGTCACCGCTGACGCTGCGGCCCTGGAGAAGTTCTCGGTGACCGGCAAGCTGGTCGAGCACACCAAGGGCCCGAAGATTCGCATCCACAAGTTCAAGAACAAGACCGGTTACCACAAGCGCCAGGGTCACAGGCAGAAGCTGACCCGCGTCGAGGTCACCGGCATCACCGGTAAGTGAGGACCTGACTTCTCATGGCACACAAAAAGGGTGCGTCCAGTTCCCGCAACGGCCGTGACTCCAACGCCCAGTACCTGGGTGTGAAGCGGTTCGGCGGTCAGGTCGTCAAGGCCGGCGAGATCCTGATCCGCCAGCGCGGCACCAAGTTCCACCCCGGCGTCGGCGTCGGCATCGGCAAGGACGACACGCTGTTCGCCCTGCTGCCCGGTGCGGTGGAGTTCGGTACGAAGCGCGGTCGCAAGACCGTCAACATCGTTCCGGTCGCGGTCTGAGAAAGACCGCTCCTGGAACGTAGTTAGACCTCTGCGAGGGGCGGGACCGGTCATCCGGCACCGCCCCTCGTTGCTTGTTCAAGTCCTTTTGAGAGGAAGTATTTCCGTGGCCCGCTTCGTAGACCGGGTGGTGATCCACGCTGCCGCCGGCAACGGGGGCAACGGGTGTGCTTCAGTGCACCGCGAGAAGTTCAAGCCGCTCGGCGGTCCGGACGGCGGCAACGGAGGCAGTGGCGGCAACGTCATCCTCGTCGTCGACTCGCAGGTGCACACCCTGCTGGACTTCCACTTCCGCCCGCACGCCTCCGCCACCAGCGGCAAGGCCGGTGCCGGTGCGAACCGCGACGGCGCCAACGGCGACGACCTGATCCTGCGCGTCCCGGACGGCACCGTCGTGCTGACCGAGTCCGGCGAGATCGTGGCCGACCTCGTCGGCGAGGGCACGCAGCTCATCGCGGCGGCCGGTGGCCGTGGCGGTCTGGGCAACGCCTCGCTCGCGTCCAAGGCCCGCAAGGCGCCCGGTTTCGCGTTGCTCGGTGAGCCGGGCGAGACGCGTGATCTGGTGCTGGAGCTCAAGTCCGTCGCGGACGTCGGCCTGCTCGGCTTCCCGTCGGCCGGCAAGTCGTCGCTGATCTCGGTGCTGTCCGCGGCCAAACCGAAGATCGCCGACTACCCGTTCACGACGCTGGTCCCGAACCTCGGCGTGATCACCGCGGGCGAGACCATCTTCACGATGGCGGACGTCCCCGGCCTGATCCCCGGTGCGTCGCAGGGCAAGGGCCTCGGCCTCGACTTCCTGCGCCACATCGAGCGCACCGCGGTGCTCGCGCACGTCGTCGACTGCGCGACGTACGAGCCGGGCCGCGACCCGATCGCGGACATCGACGCGCTGGAGAAGGAACTCTCGGAGTACACGCCCGCGCTGGGCGGCAACTTCGAGGACCGTCCGCGCGTGGTGATCCTCAACAAGGTCGACATCCCGGACGCCCAGGACCTCGCCGACATCGTCCGCCCGGAGATCGAGGCCCGTGGCCTGCCGGTCTTCGAGGTGTCGACGGTGTCCCGCCAGGGCCTGCGGGAGCTGACGTTCAAGCTGGGCGAGGTCGTGCGCGAGTACCGCGCCGCCCAGCCCAAGAAGGAATCCACCCGAATCGTGCTGCGGCCGACCGCCGTGGACGACCAGGGCTTCACCGTGACCGAGGACCCCTCGGTCGAGGGTGGCTTCATCGTGAAGGGCGAACGCCCCGAGCGCTGGATCCGCCAGACCGACTTCTCCAACGACGAAGCCGTCGGTTACCTCGCGGACCGCCTCAACAGGCTGGGCGTCGAGGACAAGCTCGTGAAGATGGGCGCCGTCCCCGGTTGCCAGGTCACCATCGGCGACCTGATCTTCGACTGGGAACCGACCACCCCGGCCGGCATCGCGATGACGATGACCGGACGTGGCACGGACATCCGTCTCGAGCAGAACGACCGCATCGGCGCCCACGAGCGCAAGGCCCTGAAGAAGGCCCGCCGCGCGCCCGGTGACTACGGCGACGACTTCAACGAGGAGTAAATCTGTGACGGCCCCCGTGGTCTCACAAGCTCGAAACGCGGTCGCCTCGGCGAACCGCATCGTGGTCAAGGTCGGTTCTTCTTCTTTGACCACAGCGGAAGGTGGGCTCGACCCGGCGCGTTTGGACGCGCTGGTCGACGCCCTCGCCGCCCGTGCCGCCGCGGGCAGCCAGGTCGTGCTCGTGTCGTCGGGTGCGATCGCCGCCGGTCTGGCGCCGTTGAAGCTGTCTCGCCGCCCGCGTGACCTCGCCACCCAGCAGGCCGCTGCGAGCGTGGGGCAGCTGACTCTCGCGCACGCCTACGCGAACTCGTTCGGCCGCTACTCGTTGACCGTCGGTCAAGTCCTGCTGACCGCCGACGACGTGGTGCGCCGAGCCCACTACCGCAACGCCCAGCGCACGTTCTCGCGTCTGCTGGCACTCGGCGCGGTCCCGGTCGTGAACGAGAACGACACCGTTGCCACCGAAGAGATCCGCTTCGGTGACAACGACCGTCTCGCGGCGTTGGTCGCCCACCTCGTCGGCGCCGACGCGTTGTTCCTGCTGTCGGACGTGGACGCTCTCTACTCGGGCGACCCGCGCAAGCCGGGAGCCGTGCGCATCTCCGAGGTCGCGTCAGCGTCCGATGTGGACGGTGTGCAGGCCGGCACGGTGGGTGCGTCCGGCCTCGGCACCGGCGGCATGGCCTCCAAACTCGCCGCGGCTCGCCTGGCCTCGTCCGCGGGCATCCCGGTGCTGCTGACCGGTTCCGCCGAAGCGGGTCGTGCACTGACCACCGCCGACGTCGGCACGGCGTTCGCCGCCACGGGTTCGCGCCTCACCGCGCGCCGCTTCTGGCTCGGCTACGCCACCGACGCCAACGGCCGCCTGCACCTCGACGACGGCGCGGTCGCCGCGGTCGTGGGCAGGCGTCGTTCGCTGCTGGCCGCCGGAATCACCGGTGTGGACGGCGACTTCGAGGCCGGCGACGTCGTGGAGCTGGTCAGCTTGGCAGGCGAGATCGTGGCCCGCGGCGTGGTCGGCTACGACGCCGCGGAACTGCCGTCGTTGATCGGCCGCAAGACCCACGACCTGCCGGAGGAGCAACGCCGCGAGGTCGTGCACGCGGACGACCTGGTGCCACTGGCTAGGTGAGTTCCACGCCCTTCGTCTCCGGCAACGTGAGGACGACGAGGAACGTGATCACCGCGCTGATCGCGACGTACCAGAAGAAGACGGTGCCGCCCACGGCCTGGATGACCAGCGGGGCGGTACCGCCGAACACCGCGACGGTCAGGTTGTACCAAGCGCCGATGCCGAGCCCGCGCAGTTCGGTCGGGAACAGCTCGCTCATGATCGCGGGCGCGATCGACGTGATCGCGGTGTAGAGCCCGAGCCCCACGGCGAACACGATCACGAGGTTCGCCAGTCCGGGTTTGACCAGGCTCGACAGCGGCACCACCAGCAACGCCATCGCCGCCGACCACACGAGCATCTGAGGTTTGCGGCCGTAGCGGTCCGCCATCCACCCCATCGGGTACTGCAACGCGATGAACACGACCGTGCCGATCGACAGCGCCAGGAACACGTCGATGTCGTTGGCGCCCTTGGTCTTCACCGCGAACGGCGTCAGCGCGCTGAAGAACGTGTAGAAGCTCAGCGTCGAGAGCAGCGTGATGCCGATGAGCTGCCCGACGGCCTTCGGATGCTCCTTGAGGGTCATCATCAACGGGTTGCGCAGGCTTTCGGCCTTGGCCTTGTTCTCCTCGAACTGCTCGGTCTCCTTGAGTTCCCGCCGCAGCCACAGCCCGATCAGGCCGAGCACGCCACCGATCAGGAACGGCACGCGCCAGCCGTAGGAGGCCATCGCGGCCTTGTCGAGGTTGCGCGACAGGAAGAACCCGAGCAGCGACGCGACCAGCACCGCCGCACCCGTCGAGATGTAGAAGAACGACGAGTACCGGCCGCGGTGGGAAGCGGGCGCGATCTCCGCCAGGTACGCCGACGCGTTCGACACCTCGCCGCCCAGCGCCATGCCCTGCGCGACGCGGGCGAGCACCAGCAGCGCCGGTGAGAGCCAGCCGACCTGCTCGAACGTCGGCAGCAGCCCGATCGCGACCGAGCCGCCGGACATCAGCACGATCGTCAGCAGCATCGCGGTCCGGCGTCCCCGGATGTCCGCGAACCGGCCCAGCAGATAACCGCCGAGCGGGCGGAAGAAGAAGGCGAGCGCGAACGTCGCGAACGTGCTCAGCAGCGCGGCGGCCTCGTTGCCGGAGGGGAAGATCTGCGTCGCGAAGTAGATGCTGAAAGCCGTGTAGATGCCCCAGTCGTACCACTCGACCGCGTTGCCGGCGCTTGACGCGACGAGCGTGCGTACGGGCAGTCGATGCGTCTCCGAAGTAACCGCCATAGACGCACCCAATCACACACAGTGTTTTGAACGAGTAACCAGTCCAGCGCGGGGCGGATCGTTATGCGCTGGCGCGCCGTATTGGGGCAATCGTCGGAACTGGCTCCTTCGCGAGGAACTCAGTAATCATCGCGTTGCACAGCGCGGGTTTCTCGTGCAGCAGCCCATGTGACGTGCCAGGAACGACTGCCAGCTCGGCATTCGGCAGCGCCCGGTACATGGCGGTGGCGTGCTCCAGCGTCACCTCGTCGTCGTCACCGATCATGATCAGCGTCCGGTTCGGCAACTTCCCGAGATCTGTTCCGGTCAGTGCGGGCGAACGGTGGTGCATCGGCGTCAGTTCCGTGGCCGGGTCCCAGCCGTCGTGGTGATAGACGCCGCACACGACCACAAGTCGTTGCACGAGATCAGGTCTCAGCACGGCCGTGAGGAGCGCGACCGTGGCGCCGTCGCTGCACCCGAGCAGGTGAGCGGGTCCGGTCTTCTCCAGGAACTGGATGGTTTCCAAGGCCATCTCGGTGTGGTCCTGAGTGGCCTGGTTGACGCGATGCGGCGCGTGCAGAGCGAAGTCGGCGAGAGCGTCGAACTGCGGTCCGAACGCCGAGGGGTCCGCACCGCCGGGGTGCAGAAGTACGAGTGAGTCAGCCATGTGCGAGTAGACCTTCCCGGGAAGCGATACTCATCGCCGTGCGATCTATTGGTTTGGTGACGTTGGTGGTCCGCGACTACGACGAGGCGATCCGCTTCTACGTGGACGGACTCGGGTTCACGCTGGTCGAGGACACTCCGCAGGGCGACAAGCGCTGGGTCGTGGTGTCGGCGGGCGACGGGGCGTCGTTGTTGCTGGCACAGGCTGACACAGGTCTGCAGCAGGCACGAGTGGGCGACCAGACCGGTGGCCGCGTCGGGTTCTTCCTGAACACCGACGACTTCGACCGCGACCACGCCCGGATGGTCGCGTTCGGCGTGCACTTCCGCGAGGAGCCGCGCGACGAGATCTACGGTCGCGTAGCCGTGTTCGAGGACCTCTACGGCAACCGCTGGGACCTGCTTCAGCCCACCCGCGCCTGACCGGGCGACACCCCGACGATCCGTTTGAACGCCCGGCTGAACGCGGCCTCCGACTCGTAGCCGAGGCCGCGGGCGATCTCGCTGACCGTGCTGTCGCGGTCTTTCAACTTGTTCATCGCCACGTGCATGCGCCACCGCGTGACGTAGCGCATGGCCGGTTCGCCGACGAGTTCGGTGAACCGCGCCGCGAACGCCGACCGGGACATGGCGGTCTGGTGCGCGAGGCGTTCGACGGTCCACGGCTGGGCAGGATCGCGGTGGATCAGCGCGAGTGCCTGCCCGATCTGCTGGTCCTGCAACGCGCCGAGCCAGCCGGTGCGCGCGGCCGGGTCGTTGGCCAGCCACGAGCGGATCGTCTGGATCACCAGCACGTCCGCGAGCCTGGTGACGACCGCCTCGCCGCCGGGGCGCACGGCCTGTGACTCGATGGCCATCAGGTCGATCGTGGCGCGCATGTCGTCGGCGCGGCGCACGTACAGCACGTTCGGCAGCACGCTGATGAGGTGCTTCGCGGCTGGATGGTCGAAACGGACCGCACCACACACGAGGTGCGTCACCGCGCCGCCGCCACCGTGCCGCAGGATCGCGTAGTTGTCGGTCTCGAACTCGTGCGGCAGCGTCGTGACGACCGGCGACTCCGCCTCGCCGTAGAAGAGCCGGTGGCGCTGCCCACCGGGGACGAGCAGCACGTCGCCGGGTTCGAGCGAGGTGACCTGGCCGTCGACCTCGACGTCGCACCGGCCGCTGGTCAGGACGTGGAACCACAGGCAGTCCGCCATGTCGGGCATCGTCGCGCCCCACGGCTCGGTGAGCTCGTTGCGGCAGTAGAAGGTGCCGGACATCCTCAACAGGTGCAGTGCCTCGCCCAGCGCGTCCGTCATGGTGTTGATTCTGGACGAACGAGCAAGCTCGCGCGATGAATTGTCATTGAGAGTCCGGTGCCCACCGGTCAGAGTTAGCGCCATGGGGACAATCACGCTGATCGCAGCCACCGCTACCGGCCTGATGGCCGGCCTGTTCTTCGCCTTCTCCGTCGCCGTCATGCCCGGTCTCGCCGACCTGCCCGCCGAACAGGCCCGAGCGGCCATGCGCCGGATCAACGTGCGCATTCAGAACCCGTTGTTCCTGCTGGTGTTCCTCGGTACCGCCGTCCTGTGCGGCATCGAGGTCTTCCAGGGACGGATCGTCGGCGGCCTGATCTACCTCGCAGGGTCGTTCCTGCTGACGATGTTCGTCAACGTGCCGATGAACAACCGGCTCGAACGGACCGACGACGCCTACTGGCCCGAGTACCTGCGCACCTGGACGATCTGGAACCACGTGCGCGCGGTGGCCAGCATCGCCTCGACGGTCATCCTGCTGCTCGGATTTTGAGGCCGTTCTTGGGGCGCATCGCGGCCAGACCTGTCGGCGTGAGGCGCTGGGGGAGCAGTTCGGGCTTCGGCCGTTGCAGCAACGCTTTCAGCATCACGGTCAGCTCGGTCGTGGCGAGCCCGGCGCCGACGCAGCGGTGCGGGCCGCCGCCGAACGGCAGGAACTCGTGCGGCGCCGGCTTGGTCTCCCAGCGATCCGGGTCGAACTTCAGCGGGTCCGGGAACACCTCGGCCAGCCGGTGCGTGACGTACGGGCTGTACAGCAGGAACGTGCCCTGCTTGATCTTCTTCCCGGCGAACTCGAACGGCGCAGCGGCGACCCGTGCCGAGACGACCGCCGGCGGGTACAGCCTGAGCGTCTCGTTGACGACGTTGGCCAGGTAGTCGTCGTCCTGCTGTGCTCGCTCCCAGACCCCGTTGTGCCGCAACAGGTTGAACACCGCCCACGCCATCGCGCCGCTGGTCGTCTCGTACCCGGCCGCGATCAGCGTGACGATCTGGTCGCGCACCTCCAGGTCGCTCAGCCCGTCGCCCTGCACGAGAGAGGTGAGCACGTCACCGGCCGTCTTGCCCTGACGCGTCTCCTCGATCGCCTTGTACACCCGCGCGTCAACGGCTCGGCGCGCCCGCATCGCGTTGCGCCAGCCCGGTGACTTCATCGTTCTGAGCACCTTGACGACCGCCGGGTTCCGGTCGATCAGGTTGATCAGCACCTGGAGGTGCGCGCCGAAGAAGTCCGACTCCTGCGCCAGTTCCTCGCCGAACAGCGCGTGGATCGTGCTGCGCCGGATCGCCCTGCGGAACTCCTGGTAGGCGTCGACGGTCTCGCCCGGCCGCCACGCGTCGATCGTCGCCTCGGCGTTGGCCCGCATGACCGGCACGTAGCTCGCGATCTGCCGATGTGCCAACGCGGGCTGCACGAACCGGCGCCGCCGCTTGTGGTCCTCGCCGTCGCTCACGATCAACGACGTGGGCCCGTCCACCGGCACCAGCGACTGGAACGCCGCCTCCACCTCGAACAGCTCGGAGTGGGCGAACACGAACTGATTCGCCTCGGGCCCGAGCAGGTAGGTGTACGGCCCCACCCGCACGACCGGCCCGAACCGCCGGTGCAGACCGGAGAGAAGGTCGGCCTGCCGGTACCGCACGACGTCCGGAATCATGGCGCTGACAGTGCCACACGTCGCCGCCCTGCTGGTCGGCCAATGCTCTTGCGGCCAAACGGCTCACATCGATTCGCGTTCGGGTGAAGATCGTGTCATCCCGAACCACTTTGCGAGACCCTTTGGCCGGGTCGGGGGACCCTCAGCACGGAAGGCACATCCTCGATGTCCCGAGCCAGGCTCGCGATGGCACTCACCGTCGGCCTTGTAGGCGCGAGCGTCGTGTTCGCTCCATCGGCAGTCGCCGACCACTACGTCTCGAAGACGTTCCACCCCACCGGCGGTGAACAGACCTACACGATCCCCGCGGGCGTCAAGAAACTCCACGTCGTCGCCATCGGCGGACGCGGCGGCAAGGGCGCGGACGGCGGCGACGACTCGGCCCCCAGCGGCAGACCGGGCCACCGCGCCGAGGCCGACCTGGCCGTCTCCGCGGGCGTGACACAACTGGTGGTCGGCGTGGGCCAGAACGGCGGCAACGGCAACGGCGCGACCGGCGGCGACCCCGGCTACGGCGGTGGCGCGTCCGGCGGCTTCGGCACACCGTTCGCGGGCGGCGCCGGCGGTGGCGCGAGCGACGTGCGGATCTGCTCAGGACAGTCGTGCGACAAGGTGATCGTGGCTCCAGGCGGCGGAGGCGGCGGCGGGCGTTGCTTCGCGATCGGCTGCCTCTCGGGCAACGACGGAGGCAACGGCGGTGACAACAACGGCGGCGCGCCCGGCATCCCCGGGCCAGGCGGATTCCCCGGCTTCCCAGGCATCTTCGGCCTCGCCGGAGTAGGCGCGCCAGGAAACCCCGCGACCGCGGGCGGTGGCGGCGGTGGAGGAGGCGGCGGTGGCTGGTACGGCGGCGGAGGCGGCGCATCCGGCGCCCAGGCGCCGACCCCGCTGATCGTTGCGGTGGACGGCGGCGACGGCGGCCACGGCTCAGCCCGAGCAGGCGCCGGCGTCTCGAACTTCTCCGCCGGCGAAACGGCCGACGAGCCGTCCGTGACCATCAGCTACCTGGTCGAGTCCACCACGATCACCTACACCGGCCCCACGTCCGGCTTCACCGGCGACCCGGTGACCCTCTCCGCCCGCCTCACCGCTGCCAGTGGCCCGGTGCCCAACGCCTCACTGGTGTTCCGCCTCAACGCCAACGAGACCTGCGTAGGCACCACCAACGCCGACGGCCGGGCGACCTGCTCGATCACCCCGGCCGAGTCCGCGGGCAACTACCCGCTGGCGATCGGCTACGGCGGCGACGTGACCCACCAGCCGTCGAGCACCGAAGTCCAGTTCGCCGTCACCCGCAAACCGACCACGCTCACTTACACCGGTGCCCTGACCGGCGACTTCCACGACCCCGCAACGGTGTCCGCCCGCCTCACTCTGACCAGCCCCGGCACCCCGGTCGCGTCCCAGCCCGTGACGTTCAAGCTGAACAACACCGAAACCTGCACAGGCACCACGAACGCGGACGGCGTGGCCTCCTGCGCTCTGACACCCGGCGAACCGGCAGGCACCTACCAGTTGACCGCGACGTTCGACGGCAGCAAAGCCCTGCTCCCGTCCGCAGCCACCACAGATTTCGCGGTGACCAAAGAAGAAACCAGCCTGACCTACACCGGCGCCACCACAGCGGCCAACGCCGAACCGGCCCGCCTGGCGGCCACACTGACCGAAGACGACGCCACCCCGATAGCCGGACGCAGCATCCAGCTCACTCTCGGTGGCACCCAGTCCTGTGTGGACACCACCGACGCCGCAGGCCTGGCGGAGTGCACGATCACCTCCACGGACCAACCGCTCAACGCCGCCGCGACCGTGTCCGCGACAGCGACGTTCACCGGCGACCAGTTCTACGAACCAAGCAACACCTCCGCCACCCTCGGCCTGCGACACATGACCGGCCGAGGCTTCGGCCTCTCCGGCAAGGCAGCGGGCCTCACCGTCGCGCCCACTCCGGACACCGGCGAAGTCCGCACGGCCCGAGCCACCACCACCGCACCACCCTGCGCCGCAACGGTCTCGGCCCCGGTAGGAGCCTGGGCGTTGTGCACGTCGGTGACCACGACCCTGGCCCCCGGCACGTCAACCGCTCGCACGTCCGTGGCGGAACTGGGCATCAGCCTGGTAGCCCTGCGAGACGTGGTGGCCACCTCCCGCAGCACCTGCGGCACCACGACCGGCAACGTCACCATCGGCACGCTGACGGTCGCCGGCGTCCCCGTCGCCGTCACAACGGCACCCAACACCACGATCTCGTTGCCCGGCGGCAAGATCGTGATCAACGAACAGGTCCCGGTACCCGGCGGCCTCAAGGTCAACGGCGCCCACATCACCCTGCCCGGCGTGGACCTGGTGGTGTCGTCCGCGACCTCGGCCATCCACAACTGCTAGTGGTGTGACCCGGCCCGTTGACGGGCGTGTTCACGTTCAGAAGGGCGCCTCGCGGCACCACGACTCACCCGTCTGACCGCGAATTCACCCGCAACGTTCCGGGCCACACCACTGGCTCCGGAGGGGGTCAGTTCGTCACCGCCAGCGCGAACGGCAGCACCGCGGACACCCCCTCCTTCCTGAGCATCCGAGCCGCGACCGTCATCGTCCACCCGGTGTCGATGTGGTCGTCCACCAACAGAACCGGACCGTCCACACCGGACAGGTCCGGCGCCTCGCCGGCCCGCACGAGCCCGGCGAGGCGCTGGGCGCTGTTGGCCCGGTGCGTCGACTCGCCGAGCCACACGGTGCCCAGGAACGGCAACCGCCCGATCGACGCGATCTTCTGGCCGAAACTGCCGACCAGCTCAGGCCGCCGACGCGAGCCGACCGTCACCACGCCGACCGGCCGTTCGTCCCAGCCCCACGCCGTCAGCACCTTCACGCAGGCCGCGAACA
Organism: Lentzea waywayandensis; assembly: GCF_900115955.1. GTDB lineage: Bacteria > Actinomycetota > Actinomycetes > Mycobacteriales > Pseudonocardiaceae > Lentzea > Lentzea waywayandensis. Next base: position 22,934 of record NZ_FOYL01000018.1, on the reverse strand, counting down.
CGTCGTCCGGGATCTCGCGGTCGGCGCCGTCCGCGAGCAGGTCGCGCAGCCGGTTGCCCCAGCCGATGTCGGTGAGGCGGCCGAGCGCCCGGCCGGTGGCGGCCACCTCGCCCGGCGGGATCTTGCCGGACAGCGGGACGCCGATCGCGCCCATGCCCGTCGGCCACATCTTGCGCGGCGCCACGTCCAGTCCGGGGCGCATCAGCCGTTCGCGAGCGGCCTCCGCCGCCACCTCGGACACCTCGACCGACAACCGCTCGCCGGTGCAGTTGTCGCAACGCCCGCAGTCGTGCGAGGTCGGGTCGTCGAGCTGGTCCTGGAGGAACTTCATCCGGCACGAACCGGTGCGCTGGTACTCGATCATCACCTGCTGCTCGGCCTTGCGCGCCTCCGCGATGCGCGCGTACCGCTCACCGTCGTACTCCCACGGCCGGCCCGTCGACTCCCAGCCGCCACGTACGCGCCGGACCGCGCCGTCGACGTCCAGCACCTTCAGCACCACCTCGAGCCTGCCGCGCGACAGCTCGACCATCGGTTCCAGCGCCGCCGTCGAGAGCGGTTTGCTCGCGCCGTCGAGCGCGGACAGCACCTGCCGCACCACCACCTCGGGCGGGAACGCCAGCGACGTGAAGTACGCCCAGATGTCGCGGTCCTCGTGGCCGGGCAGCAGGACCACCTCGGCCCGTTCGACGCCGCGGCCGGCCCGGCCGATCTGCTGGTAGTACGCGATCGGGGAGGACGGGGCGCCGACGTGCACGACGAACCCCAGGTCCGGCTTGTCGAAACCCATGCCGAGAGCGGAGGTGGCGACGAGTGCCTTGACCTTGTTGCCGAGCAGGTCCTCCTCGGCGCGTTCCCGTTCGGCGGGCTCGGTCTTGCCCGAGTACGCGGCCACCGCGAAACCGCGTGAGGCGAGGTACGCCGCGATGTCGTCCGCCGCCGCGACCGTGAGCGTGTAGATGATCCCGGAACCGGGCATGCGGTCGAGCTGTTCGGCGAGCCACCCGAGGCGGGACTCCGCCGTGGGCAGCAGAGCGACCGACAGACGCAGGCTGTCGCGGTCCAGCGGCCCGCGCAGCACCAGGGTGCCCTCGTCGGCGCCGAGCCCCAGCTGCTCGGTGACGTCGTGGACCACCCTGTCATTGGCCGTCGCCGTCGTCGCCAGCACCGGCACGCCAGACGGCAGCTCCGTCAGCAACGTCCGCAGCCTGCGGTAGTCGGGCCGGAAGTCGTGGCCCCAGTCCGAGATGCAGTGCGCCTCGTCGACGACGAGCAAGCCCGCGGACGCCGTCAGCGACGGCAGCACCGCATCGCGGAAATCAGGGTTGTTCAGCCGTTCCGGACTCACCAGGAGCACGTCGACCTCCCCGGCCGCGACCTGCTCCTGCACGGCGTCCCACTCGCCGGGGTTCGCCGAGTTGATCGTCACCGCGTGCACACCGGCCCGCGCCGCCGCGTCGATCTGGTTGCGCATCAACGCGAGCAACGGCGACACGATGATCGTGGGGCCCTCACCGAGCTGACGCAGCAACGCCGTGGCGATGAAGTACACGGCCGACTTGCCCCAGCCCGTGCGCTGGACGACGAGAGCTCGGCGGCGCTGGGCCACCAGGGTGTGGATCGCGGTCCACTGGTCCTCGCGCAGCACCGCCTCCGGGCCCGCCAGTGCCCGGAGCCGTTCCTCCGCCAGTTCTCGCAACGCGATGTCGTCCATGAGGGGCAAGCTTGCCAGGCCGTGCTTGTCGGCCGCTGCTTCGCAGACGGCGGCGAGTTCGCCGGGAAGTCGGTCGTCCGGCCGAATGCTCGTGCCGGACGACCGACGCGAACTCGCGATGTCGTCATCCATGGCGGCAAGCCTGCCAGGCGGGTCTGACAATTGTGATTGTCGCAGGTCGTAAGCTGTGTGGCGTGACTGATGACCTGCGCGACCAGGTGCACGCGGCAGCTCGCCGCGCCCGTGTCGCCGCCGACGAACTAGTCCTCGCCACTCGCGAGCGCAAGGACACCGCGCTCCTCGAGATGGCCGCCGCGCTCCGCAAGCGCGCGCCAGAGATCATCGAGGCCAACCAGAAGGACCTCGAAGCCGGCAAGGCAGCAGGTCTCCCGGACAACATCCTGGATCGCCTGACCTTGACCGAAGCCCGCGTCGACGCCGTGGCCGTCGGCCTGGAAACCGTTGCGGGACTTGCCGACCCGGTCGGCCAGGTGATCACCGGCGGCATCCTCCCAAACGGGCTGGAGCTCAAGCAGGTCCGCGTCCCGATGGGCGTCGTCGGCATGGTCTACGAGGCCCGCCCGAACGTCACGGTCGACGCCGCCGGTCTCGCGCTGAAGTCGGGCAACGCCGCGCTGCTGCGGGGTTCCTCGACCGCCGAGCACTCCAACACCACGCTCGTCGCCGTCCTGCGCGACGCACTCGAAAGCGTGAATCTGCCGGCCGACTGCGTGCAGCTCCTGCCGTGCCACGACCGTGCGTCCGTCACGCACCTCATCACCGCGCGCGGCCTGGTGGATCTGGTGATTCCGCGTGGTGGCTCGGGTCTGATCAACGCCGTCGTCGAGCAGGCCACGGTTCCCACGATCGAGACCGGCGTCGGCAACTGCCACGTCTACGTGGACGCGCACGCCGACCTCGACATGGCCGAGGCGATCGTCCTCAACGCCAAGACGCGCCGCACGAGCGTGTGCAACGCGGCGGAGTCTCTTCTGGTGCACAAGGACGTCGCGCAGGAGTTCGTCCCGCGCATCACCAAGGCGTTGCAGCAGGAGAGCGTGACCGTCCACGGCGACGAGCAGTTCGCGCTCCAGCCCGATGTCGTCGAGGCCAACGACGCAGACTGGGGCACCGAGTACCTGAGCCTCGACATCGCGGCGAAGGTCGTCGGCTCGCTGGACGAAGCGGTGAAGCACATCGCGACGTACGGCTCCGGTCACAGCGAGGCCATCGTCACGAACGACGTGGCGGCAGCACGCAGGTTCACGGCCCGTGTGGACGCGGCGGCGGTGTTCGTCAACGCCTCCACGGCCTTCACGGACGGCGCGGAGTTCGGCATGGGCGCGGAGATCGGCATCTCCACGCAGAAGCTGCACGCCCGCGGTCCGATGGGCCTGACCGAGCTGACGTCCTCTAAATGGGTCGTGTGGGGCGAAGGACACACACGCCCGAAGGCGTAGCTCTACGTTCGGAGACATGGCTCCCACCTACCCGTTCTCCGAAACTGACGGCCTGACCCTCGATCCGACCTATGAACGTCTACGGCGTGATGAGCCCGTCTCGCGCGTGACGTACCCGTACGGCGGCGAGGGTTGGCTCGTCACGTCCTACGAAGAGACGAAGTTCGTCCTGGGCGACCCGCGCTTCAGCCGTGCGCGGACGGTCGGCCAGGACGTGCCGCGGATGCAGCCCCTCATCGCACCGGGCGGATCGATCCTCACGCACGACGGCGCGGACCACGCGCGCATGCGCCGGCTGGTGTCCAAGGCGTTCACGGTGCGCCGGATCGAGGAGCTGCGGCCGCGCGCCCAGCAGATCACCGACGAGCTGCTCGACCGCCTGGACAACCCCGGTGACCTGGTCGAGGGCTTCACCATGCCGTTCCCGATCACGATCATCTGCGAGCTGCTCGGCGTGCCGTTCGAAGACCGCGCCGACTTCCGCAAGTGGTCGAACCAGGCACTGTCCACGGTCGGCGGCTACACGCCCGAAGAGGCGATGGACGGCGTGATGAAGCTGCACGCGTACTTCACCGACCTCGTCGCGAAACGCCGTACGCATCCCACGGACGACTTGATGAGCGCGCTCGTCGCCGCCCGTGACAACGATGACAGGCTCAGCGAGGACGAACTCGTCCGGTTCGGCATCACGTTGCTGGTCGCGGGACACGAGACGACGGCGAACATGCTCGCGAACAGCGTCGTGACGCTGTTCGACCACCCGGACGCCATGAAGCGCCTCCAGGACCACCCCGAGATGCTGCCGAACGCGATCGAGGAACTGCTGCGGTTCATCCCGCTGGGCAGCGGCGCCGGCTTCCCCCGCATCGCGACCGAGGACGTCCAGGTCGGCAACGCGCTGGTGAAGGAAGGCGACGCCGTGCTGGTGGTCGTGTCGTCGGCGAACCACGACGAGGCGATGTACGCCGACAGCGCCGAGCTGGACCTGGAACGCGAGGTCGGCCAGCACCTGCAGTTCGGCCACGGCATCCACTTCTGCCTCGGCTCGCAGCTCGCCAGGATGGAACTTCAGGTGGCGCTCGGCGCGTTGCTGCGCCGGATGCCCGGTCTGCGGCTCGCGGAGCCCGTCGAGTTCCGCAAGGGTTCGCTGGTCAGAGGCCCGCTGAGGCTCGTCGTGGCCTGGTGAGAAAAATCTTGGGCCAACCCGCGTAATGGGGGACCGGTCCGCGCGTTCCTCCAGTGCGCGCGGCTTTGCTTCGGGGTAAGCCGCGACCCGAACGGCCCGTTCTCCCCCTGGGCCGTGCGGTGTGATCAGCACGACCGGCGTCAGGCCATGGGAGCGGCCCGACGCCGGTCTACGCTGTTTTGATGCGCATCGGCGTCATGGGCGGCACGTTCGATCCCGTTCACCACGGCCACCTCGTGGCCGCCAGCGAAGTGCAGGCCAGGTTCGACCTGGACCGCGTGATCTTCGTGCCGACCGGACAGCCCTGGCAGAAGTCGTCGCGGGCGGTCTCCGCCGCCGAGGACCGCTACCTGATGACGGTCATCGCCACGGCCTCCAACCCCCGCTTCTCGGTCAGCAGGGTCGACATCGACCGCGAGGGCCCCACGTACACCGTGGACACGCTCTCAGACCTCAAGAAGCAGTACCCGGACGCCGACCTGTTCTTCATCACGGGCGCGGACGCGCTGGAGCAGATCCTGTCGTGGAAACGCGCGGCGGACGCGTTCGAGTTGGCTCACTTCATCGGAGTCACCCGTCCGGGCTACACGTTGAACGACCGCCATCTGCCGCCGGGGTCCGTGTCGCTCGTCGAGGTGCCTGCCATGGCGATCTCGTCGACCGGATGCCGCGCGCGTACTGCATCCGGTCAGCCCGTTTGGTACCTGGTCCCCGACGGTGTCGTCCAATACATCGCTAAAACAGGCCTGTACTCCGAGTCGTAACCACGTTCGAGTGGATTTTGCGTGCATCCGAGCGCTCGGGGAGCAACAATCAGCGGGTTGTTGCTGGTTCGTGGAAGGCAAGACTTTGGCTACAGGCACCGTGAAGTGGTTCAACGCCGAAAAGGGCTTCGGCTTCATCGCGCCCGACGACGGCTCGGCTGACGTCTTCGTGCACTACTCGGAGATCCAGTCCAAGGGTTTCCGTTCGCTCGAAGAGAACCAGAAGGTCGAGTTCGAGGTCGGACAGGGCCAGAAGGGGCCGCAGGCCCAGCAGGTCCGCCCGCTCTAAGGCTTCGGCACCGGTGAAGGCCACCTCAGGGCGCTGAGGTGGCCTTCGTCATGCGTGGGTGTGAAGTACCCGTTGGCGCGCGCCGGTACCCTCAGTAACTCGTGTGGGCGTATCGACGCTCGCCGGAAGTCAGAGGAGTGACGTGGCAGCCACCGACGAGGCACGACGGCTGGCGCTGGTCGCGGCGAACGCAGCGGCCGACAAGAAGGCGCACGACGTGACGGTGCTCGACGTCTCCGACCAGCTCGTGATCACCGACGTGTTCGTGATCGCGTCCGCTCCCAACGAGCGGCAGGTCGGCGCGATCGTCGACAACATCGAGGAGAAGCTGCGGGAGGCCGGCACGAAGCCGGTGCGCCGCGAAGGGGCCCGCGAGGGCCGTTGGGTGCTGCTGGACTTCGTCGACGTCGTGGTGCACGTGCAGCACGTCGAGGAGCGCAGCTTCTACGGCCTGGAGCGGCTGTGGAAGGACTGCCCGCGCATCGAGTTCGAAGCGGACGTCCCCGCCGACTCCACGGCTGAATGAGGTAGCTGATGGCCCTGAGCCGGCTCGTGCTGTGGCGGCACGGTGAGACCGACTACAACGCGACAGGTCGCCTGCAGGGTCATCTGGACTCGGCGCTCACCGAGACCGGCTTGAACCAGGCCAGGTTCGCCGTGCCGGTGCTCGCCGGGTTCGAACCGGAGATCGTCGTGGCCTCCGACCTGCAACGCGCGCGCAACACCGCCGGGGTGTTCACCTCGTCGACGGACGTTCCGTTGCGGATCGACGAACGGCTGCGCGAGACCCACCTGGGCAAGTGGCAGGGCCTGAACGTGGTCGAGGTCGAACGGGAGTGGCCGGGTGCGGTCACGGTGTGGCGCACCGATCCGACCTTCGCGCCGCCGGACGGCGAGTCGCGCGTCGAGGTGGCCGAGCGGGCCATCCAGGTGGTCAACGAGGTGGACGCGGAGTTCTCCGGGACCGTGCTGCTGTGCGCGCACGGTGGCCTGATCAGCGCGTTGACCGGGCGGCTGCTGGAGCTGCCGGTGGCGAACTGGTCGCAGCTCGGCGGCATCTCGAACTGCCACTGGACCGTGTTCACCCGCCGCAACGACCGGTGGCGGCTGTCGTCGTACAACGCGGGCACCACGCGTTGAGACTGCTCGTCCTCGGGGACTCGCTGTCGTTCTTCGGGCCTTCCGGGCCGCTGCCCGCTGATCATCCACGCCTGTGGCACAACATCTGTGCCGAGGCGCTGGGTGGATCGGCGGAGCTGGCGGCCGGGTTCGGGTGGACGGCGCGGGACGCCTGGTGGGCGTTGACCGGGGACCCGCGAATCTGGTCGTTGCTGCCCCGCACGGACGTGCTGGTGTTCGCGGTGGGCAGCATGGACACGCTGCCCTCGCCGTTGCCGACGTATCTGCGCGAGGGGCTGCGTTATCTGCGGCCGGACTGGCTGCGGCGTTGGGTGCGTGCGGGCTATCAGGCCGTGCAGCCGCGGTTGGCGCCTTACACGCGCGCGTCGCTGCCTCCTGCGCTGACTGCGCGCTATCTGCGGGACATGCACCAGTCGGTCCGCAATCTTCAGTACACGATGCCGGCGGTCGGGATCGTGCCGTCGGTGCACCGCGCGGCTACGTACGCGTATGCGCATCAGGGGCACGCGGCTGCGGTTGCCGCTGTGCGCGGGTGGGCCGCGGGTGCGGGTGTGCCGTTGCTGAACCTGCCCGCCGTGATCGGGGAGCACGTGCGGTCCGGTGCCGGAAATCCGGACGGGATGCACTGGGGCTGGGAGGGGCACGAGCTGGTGGGCAAGGCGATGGCGGAGTTGATCTCTTCGTTGGACACCATCTCGCCCGTGGCGTTGAGGCCCTCGGAGGAGTGAGCCCCGTAGGCTCGTCGCTCGTGCGCATCTCCATCGTCACCGACTCGACGGCATACCTGCCTGAGGGGTTCGCGAAGCGCCATGCGATCACTGTCGTGCCGCTGCACGTGGCGGTGGACGGTGCCGGACGCCTCGACGGCGTCGACTTCGGTCCCTTCGAACTGGCCGCCGCCCTCGCCGAGCACCGCCGGGTGACCACGTCGCGTCCCACGCCTGGCGAGGTGGCCGCCGTCTACCGCGAGGTTTTGTCGTCCTCCGATGCGGTCGTGTCCGTGCATCTCTCTCGCGAGCTGTCCGGGACGTGGGAGGCCGCACGGCTGGCGGCCGAGGAGGTCGATTCCTCCCGGATTCGCGTCGTCGACTCGCGGTCGACGGGCATGGGACTCGGGTTTTCGGTGTTGCGCGCGTGCGCGGCCATAGCGGCTGGACGTTCGCCCGCCGAGGTGGAGGACGCCGCTTCCTCGGCCGCTTCCCAGACCCGGATGTTCTTCTGCCTCGAGACGCTGGAGCACCTGCGCCGAGGCGGCCGGATCGGCACGGCGGCGGCGCTGGTGGGGACCGCGCTGGCCGTGAAACCGTTGCTGCACATGGACGACGGCCGGATCGTGCCGCTGGAGAAGGTGCGCACGATCAGCCGTGCCGTGGGCCGTCTGGTCGACCTGGCGGCGGCAGCGGCGGGTGACGGCCCGGTCGGACTGGCCGTGCACCACCTGGCCGCTCCCGAACGCGCCGCGGAACTGGCGACCCGGCTGGACGAACGGCTGCCCGGCTCGACGGGATGCGTGATCTCGGAGGTGGGCGCGGTGATCGGCGCGCACACGGGCCCAGGCGTGCTGGGCGTCGTGGTGCTGCCGGGAGGGCCGGACAGTCTCCCACAGACCCCCGACAATTCCGCGTCTTCGCGGCCCGAGTGATCGCGACCTGTCCACAACCCGCGAGTAATCCACAGCCCCGGAGCCAACCCCACCTCCCCGCCCACCCCGCTCCGTAACGTCGCTCGCATGTTCCCCCGCTCCCACCAGGACACCCTCCCGACCGAACGCCTCGCCGCCCTGGCCGACAAGGTGAGAGCCGACCCGACCCTGGTCTACGCACGATCAGAGGACTCGGACGAACACGGCCCGCCTCGCCACCGCTTCCGCCTGCCGCGCCTCCCACGCCGAGGCCTGCTCGCTGTGGGCGTGGCCATGGCGTGCGCGGTGATAGGCCTGGGCAGCTGGTGGCAGAGCCCTGCCGCCGAGCCCGCCCCGGACCTGGCACTGGTGAGCACCTCGGCCCCGGCCCCCGAACTCGTCGTGAACGTGATCGGTGAGGTGGCCACCCCAGGCCTGATCACCGCACCGTCGGGCGCACGGGTGGCCGACGCCATCCGCCTGGCCGGAGGCATGAAACCGGGCACCGACCTCCACGACCTGAACCTGGCCCGCAAACTCACCGACGGCGAACAGATAGCGGTGGGTATCCCACCCCCGCCCCAGGGCGGTGCGGCACAGGCCGGCGCGTCCCAGCCGAAGCTGAACCTGAACTCCGCCACGGCGACCGAACTCGACACCCTCCCCGGCGTGGGCCCGGTGACGGCTCAGCGCATCGTCGACCACCGCACCCGCAAAGGCCCCTTCGCCTCGGTCGACCAACTCCGCGACGTAGAAGGCATCGGCGACTCGAAGCTGGCCAGGCTGGCCGAACTGGTCCACACATGACCCTCGCCGCCAAAGCCCTGGCCCTCTACCACCGCGCCAGGGCCCAGTACCGCCACCTGACGAGCCCGTCACTCCTCCCAGCCGACCACAACCACCCCGTCCGCCGGCTGGCCGTCGCCTTCCCAGTCCACCGCTCCCCAACCCCACCCCGCCGCCGATCCCGCCCACTGACGACAGCCCTCCGCCACCTGCTGACCGAAGCCTTCCCAGCGCCTCCACCCGCACCACCGCGCCTGGCGACACCCGCTCCGTTCGCCAGCCCAGCGCCCCCACCCGTACCACCGCGCCCGGCGCCACCCGCTCCGCTCCCCAGCCCAGCGGCTCTCCACCAGCGACCTTGCCGCCTGTGCGCGGCAACCGTGCACCCCTGAATCTGTTTGCCGGCCCTGCGAAATCAACCGCGTGCCCACGCCCTGCCGCCCGATCCGTTCCTCCGGCCGCAGACCTTCTCCCCGGCAACGTGCCGCGGCCCTGGAACTCGCCTGCCAGCCCAACGAAAACCAGCAGGGCCCGCCCGCCCGCGCCGTGATTCCCCACCCGGATCGGCCGCCGGTCCGCACTCGTCCCCGGGCAGCGGCCCCATGGCACCCGCCCCAACTCACCGATCGGAGTCAGCCATGCCCTCGGTCCGCATCACCCGCCACTCACGCATCGACACCGCCTGGCACCACCCCACATCCCGACGCCCCCAGATCCAGCCGCAAGCTCTCCCGCGCCACTCACGGCCAGGCCCTCCGACGCTCCCGCAACCCCGCCAAGGCAGCCCCAGCCCTGAGCCGAGACCTCCCACCCGCCAGGGGAGGCCCCGGTGTCTCGCAAGCACTCGATAGCCCACGACTACCGCCTGGTCCCGGCGGCCGCCGCGGTGTGGACCACAGCCGTGGCCGGCCTCTTCCTGAGCTGGCAGGCAGCGGCGATCACCGGCCTGGCAGCAGGAGCCATCGGCCTCGCCGCCTGGCGAAGAGCGTGGTGGACCAAGACGTGCGCGATAGCCCTCCTGATCTCCGGCCCGCTGGCGGCAGCCTGGGTAGGCGGCCACGTTCTGCGAGCCGAGTCCCACCCACTCCGCCTGGCCGCCAACGAAGGCCGCAGCACCACCCTCACCGTCGAGCTCACCACCAGACCGAAGGGAATCCGAGCCGCGGGTTTCGGCGGAACCCAGGCAGGCGTGGAGAACGTCGTGATCAGAGCGACGGCGAACGGCGCCCAGCTGGTCCTGCTGGCCCCGGCGGCCAAGTGGCGGGATCTGTTGCCGGGCCAGAAGGTCACGGTCAAAGGCACGCTCGCCCCACCGAGAGGCGGCGACCTCGCGTCGGCGTTGCTGCGGGTACGAGGTCCGCCGGGCAACCCACGACCGCCGCCGGTCTGGCAGACGTGGGCCGACGAACTCCGTGACGGCCTGCGGCAGGCCAGCACAGTGCTCGACGACGAGGAAGCCGGACTTCTGCCGGCGCTCGTGGTGGGCGACACCGAGCAGATGGTGCCGCGCATCGTGGACGAGTTCCGCACAGCGGGCCTCTCCCACCTGCTCGCCGTGAGCGGCGCGAACCTGGCCATCGTGTGCGGCGCGGTCTATCTCCTGACCAGGCGGCTCGGTCCACGTCCGGCGGCTTTGGCCGCCATGGCCGCGCTGGTCGGGTTCGTGATCCTGGCCGGGCCGGAGCCGAGCGTCCTCCGGGCCGCGGTCATGGGTGCCGTCGCGTTGCTGGCGTTGGTGCTGGGACGGCAGCGGTCCGCGGTGCCGAGCCTCGCGACGGCGGTGTTCGTTCTGGTGCTTCACGATCCGGCGCTGGGTGGTGATCCCGGGTTCGCGTTGTCCGTGGTGGCGACGGCGGCGTTGGTACTCGTCGCGCCGAGGTGGGCGCGGGCGCTCAAACGGCGTGGCGTGCCGAACGGGCTGGCCGAAGCGATTGTCGTGCCGATGGCCGCGAGCCTTGCCACGGCTCCTTTGGTGGCGGGGCTGTCCGGGCAGGTGAGCCTGGTGTCGGTGGTGGCCAACCTGGTCGCCGGGCCGGTGGTCGCGCCGGCGACGGTGCTGGGTGTGATGGCGGCGGCCATCGCCCCGCTCTCGCCCCGCGCGGCCGAGGTCATCACCCACGTGGCCGGGCCCGCGGTGACCTGGCTGATCCAGGTCGGACGGCAGGCGGCGTCCGTGCCCGGTGCGGCGGTCGGCTGGCCGGACGGCTGGGCCGGGGCGATCGCGCTGGCCGCCGTCACGGCCGCGGTCGTGTTGTTGCTGCGGTTCAAGAAGACGCGGACGTTGGTCGTCGCGGTGCTCGTCGGCGTGTTCGTGGTGCTGGTGCCGGTGAGAGTCGTGGCGCCGGTCTGGCCACCCGACGGGTGGAAGGTCGTCAGCTGCGACGTGGGGCAGGGCGATGCGCTGGTCCTGGCCACCGACACGGCGGACACGGCGGTCGTGGTCGACACCGGGCCCGATCCCGGCGCCGCCGATCGGTGCCTGAAGACGTTGGGAATCAAGAAGATCCCGCTGGTGGTGTTGACGCACCTGCACGCGGATCACATCGGCGGTCTCGACGCCGTGCTCACCGGACGTGCGGTGGGAGCGGTCGCGGTCGGGCCGCTCAAGGAGCCCGCGTGGGCGTGGAGGGAGGTCGGCGAACGAGCCCGCGCTCAGCACGTGCGGGTGGTGGAGCCGAAGGCGGGCGAGCGGTTCGCCCTGCCCGGACTGGAGTTGGAGGTGCTGGGACCGAGGCGGCCGCCGGTCGCCCAGGACGAGAACACGACGGTGAACGACTACTCGCTCGTGCTCAAGGCGCACACGAGGGCAGGCCGGGTGTTGCTCACCGGTGACGTCGAACTGGCCGGCCAGGCGGCGTTGCTGGGGGAGCGGGACCTGAACGCCGAGGTGCTCAAGGTGCCACACCACGGTTCGCGGTACTCGCTGCCCGCGTTCCTCAAGGCGGTGCGGCCGCGAGTGGCGCTGGTGAGCGTCGGCACGGGCAACAGGTACGGGCACCCGAGTCCGCACGTCATCGACGTGTTGCGGACGGGAGGCGCGTTGGTGTTGCGCACGGACAAGGACGGAGACCTGGCGGTCTTGCCGGGAAACCGAATCGTACGAAGGAGAAGAGATGGTCTGGGTCAGGTTGTTCAACGCGCGCTACCCGATTCCCGGTGGCACGCAAGGGCTCGCATGGGCGCTGTGGCAGACGAACTACTCGGCGACGCCGTGGCCGCACGACGAGCTCAAACCCGATTTCGGTTACTACGTCTGCGAAACGCTCGAAGACGACACACGCGCCGTCACGTACCGGGCGACGACCACACATGTGCTGCCGCCGACGAAGGCCGCGACTCCGGAGGAGGCGTACGACCTCGCCGCGGAGCACGTGTTCGACGACGGTCTGCGGATCGCGCCGGACGTCTGGCACGACTACCACTACAACGCGCTCAAGGCGGAAGCCCCGTGGCCGCAACGGATCGTGGCGTGGCGCGCGAACGTGGAACCGGTCGGGCCACACGTCGTGGACGGCCTGCAACGCTTCCCGCGCACGGGCTGGCTCAAGACGGACGCGATCTCCCTGTGAGCCGGCGCGTTCAGTGATGGTGGCCGAGAAGACTGTCGGCCAACGGCAGGGAAAGGCGTCTGCTGTCGGGCCACGGAGGGCGGTCGGGAGCCGATCCCCACGTGAGGTGGACCTGAGCGAACCACGCCGGGTCCTCCTCGACACCGAACACCACCTCGTCGCAGGCATCGCAGCGAGCGATCGCGATGATCGTCTTGCCGAACAACGGGTGTCCGTTCGCGACCTCGGTACGCAACTGCTCTTCCAGAGCAACCCTGGTGTCCTTGTCAGCGATCACCGCCCACGGCTCAGGCAGTGGTCGTAGCGTCGCGAACAGGTAGTCGTGCTCGGGAAGCGATCCGCCATCGGACCACGGACCCGTGCCGCCTTCGTGTCGCCAGGCAACGTGACAGCAGTTTCCGCATCGCCGAAGCTCACGAATGTCCTTGCGGCGCGCGCGAAGCGGGTCCTCAGGCGAGGCTTGGCGGAGGGTCCGGCCGGTCAGCGGCGCGGAGCAGCTTGGGCACAGGTCCACGCCCGGAATATGGCAGGAGCCGACGATCACGCACAACGCGGTTCGGGGACGCACGCGCGTCCCCGAACCGGAGGGAGGTGACTAACGAGGTGAACCCAGTGCCTTGATGACGGCCTCGGCGGACGGCGGGACCGTCGCGCGCGGGCCGATCGTGTCGCCGAGCGCGTCGAGGGTCTTGAGGCCGTCGCCGGTGATCAGCAGCACGGTCTCGGCGTCCGGGTCGAGCTGGCCCGACTCGAACAGCTTCTTCGCCGTCGCGACGGTCACGCCGCCGGCGGTCTCGGCGAAGATGCCCTCGGTGCGGGCGAGCAGCTTGATGCCCTCGACGACCTCTTCGTCGGTGACGTCGTCGATGGCGCCGTTGGTGCGGCGCACGGCGTCGAGCACGTACGGGCCGTCGGCCGGGGCGCCGATCGCCAGCGAGCGCGCGATCGTGTCCGGGCGGACCGGGCGGATGACGTCGTGGCCCGCCTTGAAGGCGGCGGAGATCGGGGAGCAGCCGGTGGCCTGCGCGCCGTAGACCTTGTACGGCGTGGCTTCGACCAGGTCGAGCTGGCCGAGTTCGCGGAACGCCTTGTCGACCTTGGTGAGCTGCGAGCCGGACGCGATCGGCACGACGATCTGGTCGGGCAGGCGCCAGCCGAGCTGTTCGGCGACCTCGTAGCCGAGCGTCTTCGAGCCTTCCGCGTAGTACGGGCGGACGTTGACGTTCACGAACGCCCAGTCCTCGTTCTCCGCGGCGAGCTCCTGGGCGAGGCGGTTCACGTCGTCGTAGTTGCCGTCGACGGCGATCAGGTCGCCTTCGTACACCGCGCTCATGAGGATCTTGGCGCGCTCGAGATTGGAGGGAACGAGAACGACCGACTTCCAGCCCGCACGGGCGGCGGCCGCGGCGACGGCGTTCGCCAGGTTGCCGGTGGACGGGCAGGCCAGCACCTTGAAGCCGAGTTCACGGGCGGCGGCGAGCGCGACGCCGACGACGCGGTCCTTGAACGAGTGGGTGGGGTTGCCGGTGTCATCCTTCACCCAGATCTTGCGGACGCCCAGGGCCTTGGCGAGGTTGTGCGCCTCGACCAGACGGGTGCCGCCGGGATCGGTGTTCGGGTGCTGTTCCACAGTGGACGGAACAGGGAGAAGGCCGCGGTAGCGCCAGATCGACCTGGGGCCGGCCTCGATGTCCTCGCGCCGGATCTTCCCGAAGTCGTAGGCCACTTCCAGCGGCCCGAAACACTCGAGACAGGCGTACTCAGGAGCGAGAGGGGTTTCATTTCCGCACTCACGGCACAGCAGTGCGCGGGCGGGGCCGAGGTCGAACTTGGTGCTCGTAGGCACAGAGACAGCAGTCATCGCGAGGTATCTCCTCATCTTTCCCGCGAAATCGAACGGGTCGGAATTGGCACCGTGATCGTCGTGTGCGCACAGTTCTGCGCATAGCGGTGACGCCGGTTGCCGGGGCTTCGTCGGGCCGTTCCCTCTGCCCCTCTGGATGAGCGGTGTTCAGTTGTGGCTACCAACCTACGGCACCTGTCCGTTGGTCAGCCACAACCGTCCACGATTCGGGACGTGGGAAGATGCGGAGCGTGAGCGCACCGGAGTCACTGCACCTCGTCATCGGCGAGGAGGAGTTGCTGGTCGAACGTGCTGTTCGGGCGGCTCTCGAGGCCGCCCGCGAGGTCGATTCGACGGCCGACCTGACCCGCGTCCAGGTGACTGATCTCACGGCTCCCGAGCTGGCCGAACTGGTGAGCCCGTCGCTGTTCGCGGAGGGTCGCGTGATCGTCCTGCAGAACGGGCAGGACATCAGCAAGGAGGTCGCCGACACGGTGCTCTCCTACGTCAAGACGCCCGCGGACGGGGTCACGCTCGTCGTCGTGCACACGGGCGGTGGTCGCAGCAAGGCGGCCAAGGACCTGCCCGGACAGCTGAAGAAGGCCGGTGCCGCGGTCACGGAATGCGCCAAGGTCACCAAGTCCGCCGAGCGCGAGGCGTTCGTGCGCAACGAGGTGCGGCGGGCGGGCGGCAAGATCGATCCGGAGGCCGTCGCCACGCTCATCGACGCCGTGGGCACGAACCTGCGCGAGCTCGCCGCGGCCTCGTCGCAACTCGTCTCCGACACCGACGGCAAGGTGACGGTCGAGGAGATCCGCCGCTACCACCAGGGCAAGGCCGAGGTGACGGGGTTCGCCGTCGCGGAGAAGGCCGTCGTCGGTGATCGGGCGGGCGCCATGGAGGCGCTGCGCTGGGCCATGCAGCTCGGCGTGCCGCACGTGCTGGTCGCGGACGCGCTGGCGGACGCGGTGCGCACGGTCGCGCGCGTGTCCGCCGTGGGCCGCGCCGACCCGTTCAGCCTGGCCGGTCCGCTCGGCATGCCGCCGTGGAAGATCAAGAAGGCGCAGGCCCAGTCGCGCGGCTGGGACCAGGCGGGGCTCGCCGACGCGATGCAGGTGGTCGCGGGGCTCAACGCCGACGTGAAGGGTGTGGCGGCCGACGCCGACTACGCGCTCGAACGTGCCGTGCTCCGGATCGTGGCCGCGCACAGCCGCCGCTGATCACTGTCGGCGTGGGATCCCGATCAGGTACTGGGCTCCGGTGAAGCCGGGTTCGACGCCGATCGTCCACGTGAACGACTCGGTGCCGTTCAGGCCGTCGACCATCCGCCGCAGTTCCGCACGCCCGTACATGCGCAGGAACGACACGACGCTGTCCCAGAACATCATGAACGGCAGCACCGGCACGACGTAGGTCAGTGCCAGCCGCAGCAGGTAGCGCGGCAGGGGATTGCGCTGGA
The DNA here is from genome assembly GCF_900115955.1 of Lentzea waywayandensis. Taxonomy (GTDB): domain Bacteria; phylum Actinomycetota; class Actinomycetes; order Mycobacteriales; family Pseudonocardiaceae; genus Lentzea; species Lentzea waywayandensis. Next base: position 7,103 of record NZ_FOYL01000018.1, on the reverse strand, counting down.
ACGGAGCCGCCAGCAGCACGGCCAGCGTGAGGAAGAACGGGAACACCAGCACGTAGAGCCACGACCGCTTGGTGTCCACGACGACCATCGGCTGCCGGGTGTCGACGGCGTTCTGCAGCATGCGCGCGGCCAGCGCGGGCGGGAAGTGGTGGAAGGCGCCGTAGATCGTCCGCGTCCCTTCCAACCGGCAGTCCGTGGCGTCGACCGACGACGGCATGTGGTCCACCGAGCAGCACGGATCCGGCAGCCGCCGCCGGTTCGCTGCGGCGACGCGTTCGAAGGCGGGCACGTTCGGCACCAGGTCCGTCAGCGTGACCTGGGTGTGGACGCCCTCCGCGTGCAGCCGCCGCTGGATCAGCGGCACCGGCCCGCCCGAACCGGCGCAGAGGTCGACGATCCGGTGGTCCGCGCCCGACCGCAGGGCCAGTGCCAACGGGCGGGAGTACTCGCGCGCGGCGTCCGTCAGCCGGTAAATGGTCGTGATGGACTCCGTGTGCAGCGTGCGCAACACGGCCGGCGTGCCGTCGAGATCGTGCAGCTCGACGAAGTCGATGCGCGGAAGCGATTCCATGGAGCTACGCCTACCGTGCCCGAGGCCGCATGCGAAAGGGCTCCACCTCCCGGAGGAGATGGAGCCCTTTGCAGAAGTTCGAAGCTCTACGAGCGAGATCAGCCCTCGAGGGAGTTCGCGCGCAGCGCCATCGCCGACTTCTTGTTGGCGGCCTGGTTGGCGTGGATGACGCCCTTGCTGGCGGCCTTGTCGAGCTTGCGGGACGCGTCCTGCAGCAGCTCCAGGGCCTTCGCCTTGTCACCGGCCTCGGCAGCCTCGCGGAACTTGCGGACAGCCGTCTTCAGGGACGACTTGACCGACTTGTTGCGAAGGCGAGCCTTCTCGTTGGTCTTGATCCGCTTGAGCTGGGACTTGATGTTCGCCATGCGACATCACCCTTCTTGTCGAAACCGGAGTTCGTGACGCGCTATGTCGGCACCGGCCACAAGGGCCAGGTCTCCTCCACGGCGGAGAGCCGCGCGTTCACGACGACGAAGGATATCAGGCCAGCTCAGCGCACCGTGAAGGTGGCCTTCTCGGCACCCACCACGGCCTCGTAACCGCCGCGGGCGATCTCACGCCGTCCGTCACCGTCCACGTCACCGACGGTCAGGGCCAGCTGCGCGAGCTTGAACGACACCTCGACCTGCTTCGACTGACCAGCAGCGAGTTCCACGTGCGTGAAGCCCACCAGCCGGGCGTCCGGCGTGAGCACCGGGGACGCCGGCTGACGCACGTAGACCGGCACCACAACGGTGCCCGCACGCCCACCGGTGTTCGCCACCGTGAACTTCACCACGCCGTTCTGACGATCAACGGACACCGAGGTCCCCGAGGTCGTGAACGACGTGTACGACAGCCCGTGCCCGAAAGCGTAGAGCGGGTCGTACTTCGCGCCCGCCGAGGTGTTCGCCCCCGGCAGCTGGTCGTAGGTCAGCGTCGGGTCGCCCAGCGCCTTCGGCCACGACACGGGCAGCTTGCCGCTCGGGTTCACCGCGCCGAACAGCACGTCGGCGATCGCCCGGCCACCCTCGCTGCCCGGCAACCAGCCCGCGACCAGCGCGTTCGCGTCCGCCGCCGCACCGAGCACCTGCGGACGCGCGGTCAGCAGCACCACGACCACCGGCTTGCCGGTCGCCTGCACCGCGTCCACCCACGCCTGCTGCTCGGGCGTCAGCACCGGGTTCTCCGTGTCGGCAGGACCCTCCGCACCGGGCTTCTCACCCAAGACGACGACGACCGCGTCCGCACCGTCCGCCTCAGCCACCGCCGCGGCCTGAGTCGGTGCGTGCACGACAGACGCACCGGGAACGGCCTCGCGCACACCGGTCAGCACGGTCGCGGTCGGCGGCAACGGCGAGTCGTCCGGCACGCCCTGCCACTCGACGGTCCAGCCGCCGAGCTGGCGACGCACGTCGTCCGCGGTCTCACCGGTCACGACGATCTTCTTGGCAGCGGAGGACAACGGCAGCACGCCGTCGTTCTTCAGCAGCACCGTGCCCTCGGCGGCCGCCTGGCGCGCCAGCGAGCGATCCACGTTCACCACGTTGCCGTCGGCCTTCGCCGGGTCCACGTACGGCTTCTCGAACAGCCCCAGGTCGAACTTGAGCTTCAGCACCCGCCGCACGGCCTGGTCGATCCGGCCGCGCGACACGGAACCGTCGCGGACGTTCGCCAGCAGCAACGACGTGAACTCGGCCGCGTTCGACGGTTCCATCGCCATGTCCACACCGGCGTTGACGCTCATCGCGATCGCCGTCTTGTAGTCGGGCGCGACCTTGTGCCGGTCCACCAGGTACTTCATGTCCTGCCAGTCCGAGACCGCGACGCCCTTGAAGCCCATCCTGTCGCGCAGCTGGGTCTGCAACATGTACTTCGACGCGTGCACCGGCACACCGTTGAGCGAGCCGGAGTTGATCATCACGGTCTTCACGCCCGCGTCGAACTGCGCCTGGAACGACGGCAGCACGAGGTCCTGCAACTGCCGGATCGGAATCTGCGCCGCCGCGCGGTCGTGCCCGTTCGCCGGCGCCGAGTACCCGGCGAAGTGCTTCGCCGTCGCGGTCAGCTGCGCGGTGTCGTCCACCTTGGACTGCTGCCCGCGCACGTTCGCCGCCGCCAGTTGCCCGGACAGGAACGGGTCCTCGCTGTAGGTCTCGTAGAAACGGCCCCAGCGCGTGTCCCGCGCGATGTCGGAGACCGGTGCGAAATTCCAGAAGACACCGGTGGCGCGCAACGCCTTCGACGCGGACACGCCGATCTTCTCCTGAAGCCCGGGATCCCACGTCGCGCCGAGCCCGATCTGGTGCGGGAACATCGTCGCGGAGATGACGTTGTTGTGCCCGTGCACGCCGTCCGCGCCGTAGATGATCGGGATCTTCAACCTGTTGTTCTCCAACGCATAGCGCTGGATCGCGTTGTTCATCTCGGCCCACGCCTTGGGCGTGTTGTCGAGCGGCGCGTCACCGCCGCCGGAGAGGATCGAGCCCACGTGCGCGTCCGCGAGCACCGTCTTCAGACAGGAGTCGACCAACGGCCCGTTGACGTTGTTGCAGTCACCGCGCAGCTTCCCGACGCGGATCTGGGCCATCTGCCCGATCTTCTCCTCGACCGTCATTCTGCGCAGCAGGTCCTCGACCCGCCGCTCCGTTGACGCCCGACTGTCCAAATAGATCTCTCTACCTGCCGCCAGACCACCGGCCGGTGTCAGCGAGGCAATCACCACAGCAACGCCCAGCACGCCGAGTCCAGCGCGCTTGCGGGAGAACAAAGACAAGACTCCTCCACGTTCCCGGTGCGCCCGCCGCACACCATCGCGTGGAGGAGTCAGCCAAGACACCCCCGAACGGCTGAACTCGATGACAGCGTTTTCATGCTGGTGAAACGCCTGTTCAGTGCCTTGCGTCCAGGGAGTTCCGGAACAGGAACTACGCCTGTTCCGGAGGCTCTTCAGGTTCCGGGTTCTTGGGGGGCCTGCCGCGGCGAGGAATCTTCTTCGCCTCGCTGGGCAGCCGGCCCGCCTCCGCCAGTGCACGCCGCAGCAGGAACTCGATCTGCGCGTTGGTGCTGCGCAGCTCGTCGTTCGCCCACCTGCTCAACGCGTCGTGCACCGCCGGGTCCAGCCTGAGCAGAACGTTTTTGCGCTCAGCCATCAGGTGTAGAGCGATCCCGCGTTCACCACGGGCTGGGTGGATCGGTCACCGCACAGGACGACGAGCAGGTTCGACACCATCGCCGCCTTGCGTTCCTCGTCGAGCTCCACGACGTCGTGCTCGGCGAGCCGATCCAGCGCGAGCTCGACCATGCCGACGGCGCCCTCGACGATCCGGGTCCGTGCCGCCACGACCGCACTCGCCTGCTGGCGTTGCAACATGGCGTGGGCGATCTCCGGTGCGTACGCGAGGTGGGTGAGCCGTGACTCGATCACCTTCACGCCGGCGGACTGCACGCGTGCCGAGATCTCGATCGCGAGCGTCTCGGTGATCTCGTCCGCGTTCTCCCGCAGCGACAGACCGGTCTCCTCGTGGTTGTCGTACGGGTAGCTGTTCGCGATGTGCCGTACGGCGGTCTCGGTCTGGATGCCGACGAACCGCACGAAGTCGTCGACCTCGAACCGTGCGCGCGCAGTGTCCTCGACCTGCCACACGACCACGGCCGCGATCTCGATCGGGTTGCCGTCCGCGTCGTTGACCTTCAGCGTCTGGGTCTCGTGGTTGCGGATCCGGGTCGAGATCTTCTCCCGCGTGGTGAGCGGGTTCGCCCACCTCAGACCATCCGTGCGCACCGTGCCCACGTAACGGCCGAGGAACTGGAGCACCCGCGCCTCACCCGGCGCGACGGTGAACAGCCCCTTCATGATCAGCGATCCCGCGAGGAACAGCAGCACCATGATCACGATGATCGCCCCGGACGGGTCACCGCCGTCCGCGGCCTTGCCGATCACGCCGTCGACCAGCAGCCACACGCCCACCGCGTACACCGCCAATCCTGCGAAGAACATCGGAAGACCGGTCACGTCCCGTGCGTGCTTCTCACGCACCACCGGTGCAGGCATATGCACCGTCGTCTCCAGCGCCGCGCTCATCCGGACCCCCTGTCGAAGTAGTATCTAAGTGATATCACTTTTCCGGGGTGATCGCCAGTTAGGCTGGATCGCATGAGGGCGAAGAAGCAGCGCGTGGCCGCGTACGGGGTGTGCATCAACGACGACGACGAGATCCTGCTGGCGCGCTGGATTGGCCCAAAGGGCAAACGTTGGATCCTGCCCGGAGGCGGCATCGACCACGGCGAGCACCCGTACGACGGGGTCATCCGGGAGGTCGAGGAGGAGACCGGCTACACCGTCGAGGTGCTCCGCCTGCTCGGTATCGACTCCGAGTTCCGAGAGGAGCCGGACCGCGACTACCACGCGCTTCGCATCATGTACGAGGTGCGGATCGTGGGCGGCGAGCTGCGCAACGAGGTGGGCGGCTCGACCGACCTCGCGCAGTGGTTCCCCGTGTCAGAGGTCGGACAACTGGACCGCGTGCCGTCCCTCGATACGGCCCTCGGTTTGTATCGAACTGCCCCACCTGCCGGAATCTTGCGGTAGATTCCGCTCTACCGCCGCCAACTTGCCTCCTATGGAGTTGGCGAATGATCCGATCACTGGCCGCAGTCGGCGCGGCCGCCCTGCTGTCGTCCTTCGTCCACGTGCCGGCCCACGCGGCTGTCGTCAGCGTCTCGAGCGTGTCCTCCCTGCAGGCCGCCCTCGACACCGCGCGAGCCGGTCAGCGCATCGTGCTCGCCCGAGGCCTGCACACCGCCGACCAGCCCATCAAGATCACCAGGTCGGGCATCACCGTCGCCGCGCAGACCGTCGGCGGCACGGTGTTCACCCGCGGCGGCTTCGAACTCGGAGCCGTTCGAGACGTGACAATCGAGGGCTTCGTCTTCAACGGAACCAGCACGCTCTCGGTCCCCGCGGAAGCGCAGGCCACGCGCATCACCCGCAACACGTACTCGGGGAACAAGGACGGCGCTTCGCTCAGCGTGAGCGCCGACGACGTCCAGATCGACCACAACACGTTCCAGAACCGGACCAACGAGGGCGTCTACCTCCAGATCACCGGCCCCGGCAGCGAGATCGCCAAGCGGTCGTGGATCCACCACAACTACTTCTACAACCACCAGTTCACCGGCGCGAACGGCGGTGAGTCGATCCGGCTCGGCTACAGCCACAAGCAGTCGAAGTCGGCGAACGCGATCGTCGAGCACAACCTGTTCGAGAAGGCGGACGGCGACGCCGAGGCCATCTCGATCAAGTCGTCGGACAACATCGTCCGCTACAACACGATCCGCAACAGCAAGGGCTACATCGTCCTGCGTCACGGCCACCGCACCACGGTCGAGGGCAACCTGCTGTTCAACAGCGGCATCCGCTTCCACGGAAACGACCACAAGGTCATCAACAACTACGTGGAGACCACCAAGGACCGCGCGATCGTGTTCGGCTCGGGCAAGGAGGCCGACAGCGGCCCCGACTCGAAGCTGCACGATCGTCCTGACCGCGTGACGGTCGCGTTCAACACGCTGATCGGCACCGGCGAGGTGGTGGACAGCGACGGCGGGGATTTCAAGCCGAAGGACTGCGTGCTCGCGAACAACGTCATCAAGGGTTCTTCCGGTGGCGTCGTCTCCATGCACGCCGGTTCGACCGTGAAGTACGAAGGCAACGTCATCTGGGGTGGCACCGGAGGCAGCATGCCGGCGTCCGGTTACAAGTCCGTGGACCCGAAGCTGGTGAAGGACGCCAACGGACTGTTCCGGCTTGCTTCCGGTAGCCCGGCCATCGACGCGTCGGCAGGCACCTACTCCTATGTGACGCGTGACTTCGACCCGCAGGCGCGTTCGGGCAAGCCTGATGTCGGGGCGGATGAGTACAACTCGTCGGCGGTGCGGAAGCCGCTGACGAAGGCCGATGTCGGGGTCTCCGCGCCCTGACGAACGCATTTGTCCTGGTGATCGCACGTTTGGCGGTCACCAGGACCCCCGATTTGGAGATCGAAACAGGCCCGTGTAATGTTCTCCATGTCAGAGCGAAGCGGGCCGGGAAATACAGACCGGAACGGGCCTGGCCAAAAAACCGGAAGATAAAGAGCCTCCAAGAGGCCGATTTGACACCGGGCAGCGAGACCAAATAAGCTTCAAACACAGCCCCGAGAGAAAGCCTCCGGAAACGGAGACTGGAACCGGTGAGCGCGTGTTCTTTGAGAACTCAACAGCGTGCCGAAACACAGCCAGTAATATATGAATTACCTCCTCGTCGAGGTAGTTCCTTTGAGGCAAGACTAGATTGATGCCAGACATATTCCGTCTGGAGCGATCAAACACAATCCTTATTGGAGAGTTTGATCCTGGCTCAGGACGAACGCTGGCGGCGTGCTTAACACATGCAAGTCGAGCGGTAAGGCCCTTCGGGGTACACGAGCGGCGAACGGGTGAGTAACACGTGGGTAACCTGCCCTGTACTCTGGGATAAGCCTTGGAAACGAGGTCTAATACCGGATACGAC
>NZ_FOYL01000005.1 GCF_900115955.1 Lentzea waywayandensis | reverse complement strand
ACGTCAACGCGACTCTGCAGCAGATCGCAGAGCTGACGGCGTCCGGCTGCGACATCGTGCGCGTCGCCTGCCCGTCGCAGGACGACGCTGACGCTCTGCCCGCGATCGCCAGGAAGTCCCAGATCCCGGTGATCGCCGACATCCACTTCCAGCCGAAGTACGTCTTCGCCGCCATCGAGGCTGGTTGTGCCGCGGTCCGGGTCAACCCGGGCAACATCCGCAAGTTCGACGACCAGGTGAAGGAGATCGCGGCCGCCGCCAAGGACCACGGCACCCCGATCCGGATCGGCGTCAACGCCGGTTCGCTCGACCCCCGCCTGCTCAAGAAGTACGGCAAGGCCACGCCCGAGGCGCTGGCCGAGTCGGCGATGTGGGAGGCGTCGCTCTTCGCGGAGCACGACTTCCACGACATCAAGATCTCCGTCAAGCACAACGACCCCGTCGTCATGGTGCGCGCGTACGAACTGCTGGCCGAGCAGTGCGACTACCCGCTGCACCTGGGCGTCACGGAGGCCGGTCCGGCCTTCCAGGGGACCATCAAGTCGGCCGTCGCGTTCGGCGCGCTGCTGCGCCAGGGCATCGGCGACACCATCCGGGTGTCGCTGTCCGCCCCGCCGGTCGAGGAGATCAAGGTCGGTCACCAGATCCTGCAGTCGCTCAACCTGCGGCCGCGCAAGCTGGAGATCGTCTCCTGCCCGTCCTGCGGTCGCGCGCAGGTGGACGTGTACACGCTCGCCGAGCAGGTCACGGCCGGTCTGGAGGGCATGGAGGTGCCGCTGCGCGTCGCCGTCATGGGCTGCGTCGTGAACGGCCCCGGCGAGGCCCGCGAGGCCGACCTGGGCGTCGCTTCCGGCAACGGCAAGGGCCAGATCTTCGTCAAGGGCAAGGTCATCAAGACCGTGCCCGAGCACGCGATCGTGGAGACCCTCATCGAGGAGGCCATGCGCCTCGCCGAGGAGATGGAGCCGGTCGAGGGCGGAACTCCCGCCGTCACCGTTGGCTAGTACCTGAACGACTGAGGGCCGCTTCGCGGTCCGAGGGGCGAGGTGTGTCTGCGGAAAGCGCAGACCACCTCGCCCCTCAGTGTCTCGTGGGGGCACCCCACACCCCGGCTGACGCGAGCCGCCCCTCACCGTGTGTCGGGGCACAGGCGCACTGTTGGCTGATGCCACACACGCCGTTCATCTGGCACGCTAGGTGACGTGCTGAGGCTTGCCGGAGCGCGCGTTCTCGACGAACGCGACCTGATCGATGTGCGCGGGGTCTTCGACAACGACCCCGTAGCTGCGTGCATGGTCGCGGCAAGGGTGGAAGTGGCCGGCCTCGACCCGTGGCGTCTGGGCGGCGAGATGTGGGGCTCCGACTCCCGTCCTCTGCGCGGCCGTGTCGACGGCCTGTGCTTCTCCGGGCCGAACTTGATCCCGCTCAAGGGCAGCGCGTCGGCGATGCGCATGTTCGCGGATCGCGCCCGTCGCAGGGGCCGCATGTGCTCCAGCCTGGTGGGTCCGGCCGAGCAGGTCCTGACGCTGTGGGACGAGTTGCAGCCCGACTGGGGCCCCGCCCGCGAGGTGCGCGGCGACCAGCCGTTGATGGCCATCTCGTCGAGCCCGAAGATCACCCCGGACCCGCTGGTGCGCCAGGTCCGTCCCAGCGAGATCGGCCGCTACCTGCCGGCCGCGATCTCCATGTTCATCGAAGAGGTCGGCATCGACCCGTGCGCTGAGGACGGCGGTGCGGGCTATCGGGCTCGTGTGTCGGAGCTGATCGCCGCGGGCCGGGCGTTCGCGCGGTTCGAGCACGGCGAGGTCGTGTTCAAGGCCGAGATCGGCGCCATGTCGTCGCGCGTCGGCCAGATCCAGGGCGTCTGGGTTCGCCCGGACCGCCGAGGTGAGGGCATCGGCACCGCCGGAACGGCCGCGGTGGCGGACCGGCTCGTGCGCGTGCTCAACAGGACGGCCAGCCTCTACGTGAACGGCTACAACCACGTGGCCCAGGCCGCCTACCGGCGAATCGGTTTCGAACAAGTCGGGCAATACGCCACTGTCCTCTTCTGAACGGGCATACTCGCGCGAGTGCGACTTCTCGCGACGATCACGGTGGTGCTGGTGACGGTGAGCGGCTGTGGGCTGTTCAAGTCGGAACCGGGGGCTCCGGAGATCACCAACGACTTCCTGGCGAAGCTCGCGTCCGGTGACGTGCAGGGTGCCGCCGGGATGACCGACAACCCGGCCGACGCCAAGGAGACCCTGGACAAGTTCCGGGGAGCGCTCAAACCGGAAGGCCTGAGCAGCAAGGTCGACCAGATCCGCAAGAACGGCGAGCTGGCGTCGGAGGCGTCCGTCACGCTCGACTGGAACCTCGGCAAGAACCGCCACTGGACGTACTCGACCAAGTTCGACGTGCGCCAGGAAGGCGACACGTGGAAGGTGCACTGGGCGTCGTCGGTGGCGCACCCGAAGCTCGCCCCGCAGCAGTCCATCAAGCTCGCCGAGCTCACGCCGGACCCGGCGCCGGTGCTCGACCGCGACGGCACGCCGTTGCTCGCACCGGAACGCGTCGTCTCGGTGATGCTCGTCCCGAAGGAGGCCGGTGACGTCGCGGCGGTCACGAAGTCCCTCGCGGACGCGCTGAACCCGCTCGACAAGGCCATCACCCAGCAGACGATCACCGACGGCGTGGCCAAGACCCCCGAGGGCCAGGCCTACCAGGTGGCGGCGCTGCGCGACCCGGACTACCAGTCCGTGAAGCCGCTGATCTACGAACTGCCAGGCGTGCGGTTCAGCTCGCAGACGTCGTTGCTGGCACCGAGCCGCAACTTCGCCACCCAGGTGCTGCCCGCGGTGCGCAAGCTCGTCGAGAACGACATCGCCGGCAACGCGGGTTTCCGGGTCAGCACCGTCGACGCGCAGGGCACCGAGGTCGAGGAGCTGCACTCGAAGGCCCCCGAGCCCGCCAAGGCCGTGAACATCGCGCTGTCACGGGCGATCCAGGCCGCCGCCGAGGACGCCGTCGAGCCGGTCACGCAGCCCGCGATCCTCGTGGCCATCCAGCCGTCGACCGGCGACATCCTCGCCGTCGCGCAGAACGACCCCGCCGACGCCCAGGGCGCCCTCGCGCTGACCGGGCGTTTCCCGCCGGGCTCCACGATGAAGGCGGTCTCGGCGCTGGCCGTGATCCAGTCCGGCAAGGTCAACGCCGACACCCCGGTCCCGTGCCCCGGCAAGACGACCATCGACGGCCGGCGGATCGTGCCGAACTCCAGCGAGTTCGACAAGGGCACGATCCCGCTGCACTCGGCGTTCGCGTTCTCCTGCAACACCACGTTCGCGACGCTCGCCGTCGACATGACGCCCGAGTTGCTGCCGAACGCCGCGTTGTCGCTGGGACTCGGCGTCGACTTCGACATCGCGGGCCTCACCACCATCACCGGTTCCGTGCCACCCGCGACCGACGTCGTGGAACGGGCGGAGGACGCGTTCGGCCAGGGCAAGGTGCTGGCCTCGCCGTTCGGCATGGCGCTGGTCGGGGCGTCCATCGCGAAGGGCTCGATGCCGGTGCCACAGCTGGTGCGCGGCAAGGAGACCAAAGCGGACAAACAGCCCGCCGCACCGCCCGTGGCCGCGCTCGACCCGGTGCGCGCGATGATGCGCGAGGTCATCGAGTCGGGCACTGCACCGCAACTCAAGCCGTACGGGGACGTTCGCGGGAAGACTGGTACCGCACAGTTCGGTGACGGCGTGCACTCACACGGGTGGTTCATGGGCTACCGGGGCGATCTCGCGTTCGCGACCTTGGTGCTCAGTGGAGAAACTTCGACTCCAGCCGTGGACGTGGCGGCGAGGTTCCTCAAGGCGGTGCCGTGATGGGCAAGACCAAGGATCTGACCATGCGTGAACGCCTGCTCCGGGCGGGCATCCTGCTGCCCGCGCCGCGGGTGCCGGAGCCGCGTGAGGCAGCTGAAGAGCGGCGGTGGCTGCGGCGGAGCCAGGCCTGAAACCCTCCATGTGCTACCATGTAGCACATGGAGACCGTCGGTGTGCGCGAGCTGAGGCAGAACGCCAGCGTGTACCTGCGTCGCGTGGCTGCGGGCGAATCGATCACGGTGACCGATCGCGGTGTGCCGGTGGCGATGCTGGTTCCGCCGCCGCGAGACGTGATGTTGCGGGAGAAGCTGATCCGCACTGGGGAGCTCATCCCTGCTGAGGGAGATCGAGGCATTCTGACCTCGCCGCCGATCGAGTCGGACGTTGACATCTCGGCAGAGCTGCAGTGGCAGCGAGAGGACAGGCTTTGATCTACCTCGACTCGTCCGCACTGGTGAAGCTGGTGCGGACGGAGGCTGAGAGTGCTGCGCTAGGGCGGTGGCTCGGACTGAACCCCGATCCTGTCGTCAGCAGCGCGTTGGCGCGGACCGAGGTCGCGCGTGCAGTGCTGAACGGAGAAGAGCGACTCCGGGTTCGAGCACGTTCCGTTCTGTCCGCGGTCGACTTGGTTCCGATGACCAACGACCTGCTGGACGAAGCGGCCACGTTGACAACCGTGTTGCGCACGCTCGACGCCATACATCTGGCAACGGCGTGCCGCTTGCGTGCGGACCTGCACGCGTTCGTCGCATATGACAAGCGCTTGCTCTCCGCTGCCGCTGACGTGGGACTCCTGACCGTGGCTCCCGGCGCGGACGGCTAATCTGGAGCGCATGTCTGTTCGTGCCCCTCTGCAGCCCGGTGTGCAATCTCCGCGGCGTCAGGTGCCCTCGCGCATCGTGCGTCCCGAGTACGTCGACAAGCCCGCGCCGCAGCGCGGCACCGACCCGTGGGTGCAGACGCCGGAGATCATCGAGGCCATGCGGGTCGCCGGGCGTCTCGCGGCCCAGGCGCTGCAGGAGGCCGGCAAGGTCGTGGTGCCGGGCGTGACGACGGACGAGATCGACGCCGTGGCGCACGAGTTCCTGTGCGACAACGGCGCGTACCCGTCGACGCTGGGCTACCGCGGCTTCCCGAAGTCGTGCTGCACCTCGCTCAACGAGGTCATCTGCCACGGCATTCCGGACACCACGGTCGTCGAGGACGGCGACATCGTGAACATCGACGTCACCGCGTTCATCGGTGGCGTGCACGGCGACACGAACGCCACGTTCCTCGCGGGCAACGTCTCCGAGGAGGCCAAGCTCCTCGTCGAGCGCACGCACGAGGCGACCATGCGCGCCATCAAGGCCGTGAAGCCCGGTCGCGAGCTCAACGTCGTCGGCCGCGTCATCGAGGCGTACGCGAACCGGTTCAACTATGGCGTCGTGCGCGACTTCACCGGCCACGGCATCGGCCGCACGTTCCACAGCGGGCTCGTGGTCCTGCACTACGACGAGCCGTCGGTGAAGACCGTGCTGGAGCCCGGCATGACGTTCACGATCGAGCCGATGATCACGCTCGGGGACTACGAGGGCGAGATGTGGGACGACGGCTGGACCGTCACCACGAAGGACAAGAGCTGGACCGCTCAGTTCGAGCACACGATCGTCGTGACCGAGACCGGCTCGGAGATCCTCACAGTTTGCTGATCACTGCCTTCAGCGCGGCCGCGACAGCCGAGGGCGACGTCGCGGCCGCCAGGTGGTGCGACTCCAGGCGTTCGACGGGCCAGCCGAGCGCCGTGGCCTGGGCCGCCGCGTCCTCGTAGGCCGACGACAGCTGCACGTATCCGCACGCCCCGGACCACTCGACGCTCGGGCGCTGCTCCTTCAGGAACTCCCACGGCACCTCGGGTGCCTCGTCGCGCATCTCCTCGCGCAGGCCGGCGGGCACGAGCACCAGCGGGTCCGAGTCGAACCAGCGGTCCCAGCGCGGCAGCTTGCCGTCCCGCACGGACGCCTTGATCTTGTTCACGAGGGCGGGATCGACGGTCTCGCGCCACGACCTGCCCGGCGTCGGCAGGTCGGAGTCGAGGAACACGAGGCCCGCCACCTCCACTTCGAGGGCGTCGGCGAAGCACGGCAGCAACGGGCCCGCGCCGCTGTGGCCCACGAGCACCAGCGGGCCGCCGACGCCGGAGTCCTCCAGGGCGTCGGAGAAGGCGCCGATCAGCCGCTGGTGCACCGGTGCCTCGTTGATCGTCATCTGCAGGTCGGCCAGCAGGACGGCCACCCCGTCGGAGGCCAGTTCGTCGGCGAGCGGGCGCATGCTCGACGGGCCGAGGAACGGGCTGTGCATGAGCACGACGGTGAGCATGGGGGTGATGATGGCAGCATTGGCGTCCATGCGGGGCGCGATGTTGATCTGTGGGACGACCTCGGACGCGGGCAAGAGCGTCCTGGTGGCCGGTCTGTGCCGCTTTCTGGCACGCCAGGGCGTCGACGTCGTGCCGTTCAAGGCCCAGAACATGTCGAACAACTCGTTCGTCACACTCGACGGTGGCGAGATCGGGCGCGCTCAGGCGGTGCAGGCGCGAGCGGCGTTCAAGGAGCCCAGCGTCCGGTTCAACCCGGTGCTGCTCAAGCCCGGCAGCGACCGCACGTCCCAGGTCGTCGTGCTCGGCCAGGCGGTAGGTGAGGTCTCCGCGCTGAGCTACCGCGAACGCAAGCAGCAGCTGCTCGGCACCGTTTTGTCCACTTTGGACGGGCTGCGGCGGGACCACGAGGTCGTCATCTGCGAGGGCGCGGGCTCGCCGGCCGAAATCAACCTGCGCCCCAACGACATCGCGAACATGGGGCTGGCCGTCAACGCGAACCTGCCGGTGCTCGTCGTCGGCGACATCGACCGCGGTGGCGTGTTCGCCCACCTCTTCGGCACGGTCGCGGTGCTCGACGCGGCGGACCAGGCGTTGATCTCCGGTTTCGTCGTCAACAAGTTCCGCGGCGATCAGCGGTTGCTCGAACCCGGCCTGCGTCAGCTCAAGCAGCTGACCGGACGGCCGGTGCTCGGCGTGCTGCCGTGGCGCGAGGAACTCTGGCTCGACGCCGAGGATTCGTTGTCCTACAACGCGGACGGCGTGATCGGCAGGCCGCAGCCGCCGAAGCGCGACTGGCTGCGGGTCGCCGTGATCCGGTTGCCGCGCATCTCGAACGCCACCGACGTGGAGGCGCTGGCCTGCGAGCCCGGCGTCTCGGTGCGGTTCGTGACGGAGCCGTCCCGGCTGGCCGACGCGGACCTGGTCGTGCTGCCTGGCTCGAAGGCCACGGTCTCCGACCTCGCGTGGCTGCGGGAAACCGGTCTGGCGCAAGCGATCCAACGCTTCGACGGATCGGTTCTCGGCATCTGCGGCGGCTTCCAGATGCTGTCGAAGCACATCGAGGACGACGTGGAGTCGGGGTACGGCACGGTCGACGGACTCGGCCTGCTCGACGTCGACATCCGGTTCCAGCCGCGCAAGACGCTCGCCACGCCGTCGGGCACCGCGTGGGACGAACCCGTCGCCGGCTACGAGATCCACCACGGCCAGGTCGTCCGCAGCGCCGAGGAACCGTTGATCGGAACGGAAGGCGCGCAGACCGAAAGGATCATCGGCACCCACTGGCACGGCCTGCTGGAGAACGACGCGTTCCGCCGGAGGTTCCTGCGCTGGGCGGCCGAGCGCGCGGGCCGCGACTTCGAACCGGGTGAGGTGAGCTTCCAGGCCGCCCGCGAGGCCCAGCTGGACCTGCTGGGCGACCTGGTCGCCGATCACCTCGACACGAAGGCGGTCATCGACCTGCTGGAACGAGGGGCTCCGGCAGGACTTCCGTTCGTGCCGCCCGGCGCCCCAGCAGCAGCGGAATAGCGAGCCCGGCCAGCACCAGGCCACCGGCCGCCGCCTGCAGCCAGCTCAGGTCCTCGCCGAGGAACGCCCACGCCGAGAGCATCCCGAACACCGGCACCAGCAACGAGAACGGCGCCACGACCGAGGACTCGTACTGGCGCAGCAGGAATCCCCAGATGCCGAACCCGAGCAACGTCGAGATCCACGCGACGTACCCGACGGCGGCTGCTCCGCTCCAGTCGAGGCGGCCGAGCGCGCTCATGTCCTCGGTCAGGGCCGACAGCGCGAACAACGGCAGCACCGCCACCGCGCTCACCCACACCATGAACCGCAACGTGTCCGCGGGCCGCGCGTACCGCATCAGCACGTTCGACACGCCCCAGCAGGCCGCCGCCGCGATGATCAGCGCGAACCCGAGCAGCGGCGACGAGAGGCCGTAGTCCCACGCGATCACCCCGATGCCCGCGACGGCCAGGGCGATGCCGGTGATCTGCACGCGCTTCGGCCGTTCGCGCAGCACGATCGCCGCGAACACCGTCGTGAAGATCACCTGGCTCTGCAGCACCAGGCTCGACAGCCCGGACGGCATGCCGGCCTTGAGGCCGATGAAAAGGAAGCTGAACTTCGCGACGCCCAGCACCAGCCCGACCGAGATGACCCAGCGCCACGGCACCGACGGCCGGCCGACGAAGAAGATCGCGGGCACCGCCGCCGCGAGGAACCTCAGCGCGGAGAACAGGATCGGCGGGAACTCGTCCAGGCCGACCTTGAGCACGACGAAGTTGAAGCCCCAGATGGCGGCAACCAGCACTGCGAGCAGGACGTGACGGGGACTCATGCCCTCAAGCTTGCGCGTGACAACTATTTAGCACTAGTTCCGATTTCTAAGGACCTGGGTTTAGCATTGCTACATGCTCGATCTGGGAAGGCTGAAGGCCCTGAACGCCGTCGCCGTGCATGGCTCGGTCGGCGCCGCGGCCGAGGTGCTCGGCTACACGCCGTCCGCGGTGTCACAGCAGATCGCCAAACTCGAACGCGAGACCCGCACCACGCTGCTGGAACGCAGTGGCCGCGGCGTCCGCCTCACCGACGCCGCCCGCCTGCTCGCGGACACCGCGAGCCAGGTCCTCAAGCTCGTCGAGGAGGCCGAGGTGGCGCTGGAGGAACAGCGAGGCGCCGCGATCGGCCGGCTCTGCATCGGCGCGTTCGCCACGGCCGCGCGCGGACTGCTCCCCGGCGTCCTGGCGGGCCTGATCGACCAGCACCCGGCCCTCGACGTGCGGCTCACGGAGATCGACCCGCCCAACGCCACCGAGGCCGTCGCCCGCGGTGAGCTCGACATGGCGATCGTGCACGACTGGGCGAACACGCCACTGCCGGTGCCGGAGTCGCTGTCCCGCGTCTTCATCGCCGACGACGTCGCCGAGGTGCTGATCCCGGCCACGAACCCGTTGTCGCACAGGGAGTTCCTCGAACCCGCCGACCTCGCCGAGCAGCGGTGGATCTGCCAGACCGAAGGGTCGATCTGCTACGACTGGCTGGTGCGGACGTTCCACGGCGCGGGCATCGAACCGGTGGTGGCGTACCAGATCAGCGAGTACCGGACGCAGATCGCGTTGCTGGCCAAGGGGATCGGGGTCGCGCTGATCCCGCAGCTGGGCAGGGGCGAGGTGCCGGACAGCGTCAGGGCCGTGCCGTTGCGGCCCACGCCCACGCGGCGGCTGTACGCGGTGTGGCGGACCCAGGCCTCGCGCAGGCCCGCCATCACCGCGGCTCTCGACGTGATCAGGCAGGTTTCCTAGGGTGCGATGATCACGTGCGGTTTCTTGGGGGACATCACCTTCAGCACCGCCTTGGCCTCGCGGACGACGCCGGCCATGTCCTTCTTCGTGGTCTTGAAGTACGGCTCGATCGTGAGCGTCGCCGCGTCCTTGTTCTCCACCACGTTCCAGGTGCCGCGCAGGAACCCGTCCACGAGGAACGTCGGCGGGAACACGCCGTTGCGCACCGCGCCCCACCGCGACCGCGCGTCCTCGCTCATGATCCGCTTGCGATCGGCGTGACCCAGCAACACGTTGTCGAACGCGGGCAACAGCCGTGCGGGCGCCGGCACGTCCTCGGACACGATCACGCCGCCCGGCACGTCGAGCAGCACCTTGCCGTCCTCGTTCTTGTACTCCACCAGGTCGAGGTCCGCCGCGTGCGCCTTGAGACCGATCAACCTCGACCAGGCCTGCATGTCCGCGAGCGTCGCCGGTCCGAACGCCCGCAGGTACCGCTTGATCAGCTCCGGCACCGCGGCCTGCTCGGGAAGTTCGCGCCCGAGCCACGACGCCATCGCGACGTTCTGCGGAACGCCGCCCACGCCCCAGATCCCGCGCGGCGGCACCTGGATCATCGGCACCAGCATCTGCGCCTGCGTGGACATCTCGCGCGCCTTGGCCTCGGGGAAGTGCTCCTCCAGGTGCGCGCCGATCTCCGCGACCGTGCGTGGTTCGGCGTCGATGTACTCGCGGGTGATCCGGGCCAGCTTGTCGAGGTCGATCTCGACGCGGGTGGCCGGCGGCATCACGATCTTCGCCCACTTGTTGAGCTCCGGCTGCAACGCCGTGCGCATCAAGTACACGTCGTTGGCCGAGATCAGGTGCAGAGTGCCGCGCCACAACGTCATCCGCACCAGCGAACGGTCGGTGATCAGCTTGCTCAGCGCATCGACCTTGTACGGCTTGAGCCGCGTCCACAGCGCGAGGTACGGCGGAATCGGTGCCTGGGCCTGGAGTCCGCCGAGGTGCTCGACGGCCTCCACGATCGGCATGGACGTCCGCTCCAGCAGCATCTGCCGCGCGAGCAGCGTGCGGTTGAGGGTGCGGTTCGAAAGTGTTGTGCTCACAGCGATCCGAAGAACTTCCTGATGTCTTGGACCAGAAGGTCCGGCTCCTCCATCGCGGCGAAGTGGCCGCCGCGGTCGAACTCCGTCCAGTGCACGATCGACGGGATCATCTTCTCCGCCAGCGACCGCACCGGCAGGCTCAGGTCGTGCGGGAAGACCGCGACGCCGGTCGGCACGGTCGAAGGCTGTTGCTGCCCCCAGGACGCAGACTGCTCCTTGTACAGCGCCGCCGACGAGCCCGCCGTGCCGGTGAACCAGTAGATGGACACGTTGGTCAGCATCTGGTCGCGGTCCACCGCGTCCTCGGGCGCGCCCTCGTTGTCCGTCCAGTCGTGGAACTTCTCCGCGATCCACGCCAGCTGCCCGACGGCCGAGTCCGTCAGCGCGTAGGAGAGCGTGCGCGGCCGGCTGCGCTGCAGGTGCATGTAGCCGGAGAGGTCCTTCTGGTAGTGGTCGAGCGACTCCAGCGCCCGCAGTTCCTCGGGCGAGAGGTCGTTCACGCCCTGAGGCCGGAACGTCTGCAGCATGTTCACGTGCACGCCGATGACCTGCTCGGGGAAGACCCGGCCGATCTCCTGCGCGATGCCGGAACCCCAGTCGCCGCCCTGCGTGCCGTAGCGGTCGTACCCCAGGCCCTCCATCAGCTTCGCGAACGCCCACGAGACGCGCAGGACGTTCCAGCCGGGCTTGCGCACGGTGCCGGAGAAGCCGAAGCCGGGGATCGACGGGATGACGAGGTGGAAGTCCTCGGACAGCGGCCCGATCACGTTCAGGAACTCGACGAACGAGCCCGGCCAGCCGTGGATCAGCAGCAACGGCGTCGCGTCCGGGTTCTGCGAGCGGACGTGCAGGAAGTGGATGCGCTGCCCGCTGATCTCCGTCGTGAACTGCGGGAAGGAGTTGAGCCGCTCTTCCTGCGCGCGCCAGTCGAACCCGTCGCGCCAGTACTCGGCCAGCGGGCGCAGGTAGGTCAGCGGGATGCCATAGGACCAGCCGACGCCCGGTAGGTCCTCTTCCGGCCATCGGGTGTTCGTCAGCCGTGTCCGGAGGTCGTCGACGTCGGTCTGCGGGATCTCGATGCGGAACGGCGTGATCTCCATGGCCCCCACGCTATGAGCTCATGCGGACAGCCATTGTCCGCGGTTCAGCGATTCAGCAGAACTTCTCGATCAGCTCCTCGAAGAAACCGCCTGCCTCGATCGCCGCCTTCTCCTGGTCACCGTCCCGGACCGCGTGCAGCAGCCCGGTGTGCGACACCTGGTCGGTACCAGGCTGGCTGGTGTCGACAGACGCCGCCACCGAAGCTTTGACGGCCTCGGTCAAGCCCTGGTAGAGCTCGGCTAGAAGCGTGTTGTGCGAGCACTGCACGAGCAGCACGTGGAACGCGGTGTCGTGCTCGATCACCTCGGCCCACTGCTCGTCCTCCATCGCCGCGTCGCGCTTGTGCAGCAACTCGGTGAGGCGCGCCAGTTCGGTGTCCGTGCGGTGCTTGGCGGCCAGGCGCGCGCCCTCCATCTCGAGGGTGCGGCGGACCTGGAGCACCTCCTTCAGCTCCGTTCCGCACATGCGGCGGACCGCGCCGGAGATCTCGCTGGTCGCGCGGACGAACGTGCCGTCGCCCTGCCGCACCTCCAGCAGTCCGGCGTGGGAAAGCGCGCGCACGGCCTCTCGGACCGTGTTCCGACCCACCCCGAGCGCGGTGACCAGCTCGGGCTCGGGCGGGATGCGCTGCCCGACGGGCCATTCACCAGTCGTGATCGCGCTGCGCATCTGCTCGATCACCTGGTCGACGAGGCCCGCCCGTCGGGTAGTGGCCAACGGCACAGCGTCATCCTTTCATCCGAACATCCTACGTCTGCGATAGTGGTGCCCGTGACGATGAAGCAGACGACTCTTGCCGCACAGACTGCCACCGATCCAGGTCGCAGGGTGACGGTCGTCATGAATCGTCACGTTCCGCTGGTCGGGTCCGCGTTGCTCGCGATCGGGGTCGCCCTCGCTGCCGCGAATCTCCGCCCTGCGGTGACCAGTCTGGCCTCGGTGCTCGGTGATGTCCGCGCCGCCCTTGGGGTTTCGGCCGCTTGGACCAGTGCTCTGACGGCCGTTCCGGCGCTTTGTTTCGGCTTCGCGGCGTTCGCTGCCCCTTGGCTGGGTCGCCGCCTCGGCATGGCTCGTGCGATCGGACTGTCATTGGGGGTGCTCACGCTCGGCCTGGTGCTGCGCGTGATCGACGGTCCGTGGGTCGTGCTGGGCGGCACCTTTATCGCGTGTGCGGGCATCGCGGTGTCCAACGTGCTGATCCCGGTGGTGGTGAAGGCGTCCTTCCCCTCGAAGGTCGGCCTGATCACCGGTGTCTACACGGGAGCGCTCGCCGCTGGTGCGGCTTTGGCCGCGGCGCTGACTCCTCGACTGGAGGACTGGCTCGGCTCCTGGCGGCCGGCCGTCGGCGCGTGGGCGTTGTTGTCGGCCGGCGCGGTGGTCGTG
Organism: Lentzea waywayandensis; assembly: GCF_900115955.1. Classification (GTDB taxonomy): domain Bacteria; phylum Actinomycetota; class Actinomycetes; order Mycobacteriales; family Pseudonocardiaceae; genus Lentzea; species Lentzea waywayandensis. The sequence continues at coordinate 614,292 of NZ_FOYL01000005.1, read as the reverse complement.
TGGTTCGCCGCGGCACGGCACGGTGAGGCGGCTTCCGTGGTGCGGTCGGTCGCGCCGGTCGAGAAGCGCTCGTTGCTGCGCAGTCCGCTGGCGTGGGTGATCACGGTGTTCTTCGGCCTGCAGTCGTTGTTCGCCTACACCGTCATGGGCTGGCTGCCCGCGATGCTCGTCGACTCCGGCGTCGACCGGAACACCGCCGGCATGCTGCTCGCCGGTTCGATGCTGCTGAGCGTTCCGGTGAGCCTGTTCGTGCCGCCGATCGCCGCCCGGTTCTCCAGCCAGGCGCCGGTGGTGCTGGCGCTGGGAGTCCTGTCGTTCGCCGGGATTCTGGGCATGCTGGTGGCGCCCGCCGCCGCACCCGGACTCTGGGTGGTGCTGATCGGGTTCGGCATGGGCATGTTCCCGCTGGCGCTGCTCGTCATGTCGCTGCGCACCAAGTCCACTTCGGACACCGCACGGCTGTCGGCCATGGCGCAGAGCATCGGCTACCTGATCGCGGCGTCCGGGCCGTTCGCGTTCGGTGTGCTCCGCGAGGCCACCGGGACCTGGACCGCGTCGCTGACGCTGCAGCTGGTGCTGCTGGCCGCGCTGACCGTGCTGGGCATGATCGCCGGCCGGCCCCGGTACGTCTGACCCAGTCGGTCAGGAATCGAGAAGCGGCACGTTCTCGCTGGTCCTAGCGTTGCAGCCATGGACATCAGCATTCACGCCACGTTCCTCCCGCACACCGACCCCGACGCCTCGCTCGCGTTCTACCGCGACCTGCTCGGCTGGGAGGTCCGCGCCGACGTCGGCCAGGGCACGATGCGGTGGATCACGGTCGCGCCCGCCGGCGCGGGCTCTGCCGTGGTCCTGGAACCGCCCGCCATGGCCGATGGTCTGACGGACGGTCAGCGCACCGCGATCGCCGAGATGATCGAGAACGGCTCGTACGCGTTCATCAACCTGTCCACGCCCGATCTCGAAGGCGCGTTCGACAAGCTTCAGGCCGGTGGCGCGGACGTCGTGCAGGAGCCGGCCGATCAGCCGTGGGGTGCGCGTGACTGCGTGTTTCGCGACCCGGCGGGCAACACCGTCCGGATCCAGCAGGCCTGAGTCGCCTCAGTTGGAAACAAACCCGCGGTGCAGCACCGTGAGCTGGTCGGCCAGGTAGCGGGCCCACGCCTTCGCCCGGTCCCAGTCCGGTGCGGCGCCGTCGAAGCTGATCGGCCCGTGGGCGTTGAGCTTCCGGGCCATGCGCGTGACGTCGTTCGGTGCCGGGGCGATGCCGCGGTGGAACAACCACACGGGCGTGTGTTTGAGGGAAACCTTGTGCCGCCGCACGAACCGATGCGCATCGCGCGTCGCGGCGTCACCCAGAATCACGGCACCGAACCCGTACAGCGTTTCGGCCGCGGTGACCGGGAGCACGATGACTCGCAGTCCGCAGCCCGCGAGTTCGGTGCCGATGATCTGGGCGATCTCGTCGGTGGCGGCGACCTTGGAGGTGTAGGCGACGAGGACTTTGTCTGTCATCGCTGCATCTTTGTCGGTGATTCCCGTTCGCGGCAGCGGCGGAAGTCCTGTCGTTCAAGGACTTCAGTCCAGCGGCAGGTTCAGCAACGCGTTCTCGACCAGCTCGGGCATCGCCGGATGGATCCAGTACTGCCCCTGCGCCATGGACTTCGCGTCCAGCCCGAAGCTCATCGCCTGGATCAACGGCTGGATCACCGTCGACGCCTGCGGCCCGATGATGTGCGCGCCGAGCAGTTGTCCGGTGGCCGGGTCCGCGATCAGCTTCGCGAAGCCGGTCGTGTCCTCCATCGCCCAGCCGTACGCGATGGACGCGTAGGCCTGGCTCGCGGTGACGTAACGGATTCCGCTCGCCTTGGCCTGTTCCTCGGTGAGCCCGACGCTCGCGATCTGCGGGCTGGAGAAGACGGCGGCCGGCACGAAGCGGTGGTCGCTCTTGATCTGCTCGTCGGGGTTCAGCAGGTTGTGCCGGACCACCTTGGCCTCGTGGTTCGCGACGTGCTTGAGTTGGTGCTCCGAGCTGATGTCGCCCAGGGCGTAGATGTGCGGCTGGGTCGTTTTCTGGAACTCGTCCACCTTCACGCGGCCGTCTTCGTGCGTGTCGATGCCGGCGTTGTGAGTTTGGAGCAGGTCGCTGTTCGGCTGCCTGCCCGTTGCGATGAGGAGCTGTTGTGCCTCAACGGTTTCCTCGCCGTTGGGGCCCTCCAGGTGGAGCTTCACGCCGGTCGCCGTCTTCTCGGCGCGGGTGGTCTTGCGGTTGAGCAGGACGTTCCACTTCTGCTTCGCGATCTCCGTGAAGCGCGTGGCGATCTCCAGGTCCTCGTGGCGGAGGAGGAGGTTCGAGCGGGCGATCACCGTGACCTCGACGCCGAAGCTGCTGAAGACGTGCGCGAACTCCGACGCGATGAAGCCGCTGCCGACGATGATCAGGCTCTCGGGGAGCTCGTCCAGACGCATGATCGTGTCGCTGGTGTGGAAGCCCGTGGTGTCCAGGTCCGCGATGTCCGGGACGGTGGGGCGGCTGCCCGCTGCCACGACGATCCGGTCCGCGGTGATGGTCTCGCCGGTGCCCGTGTCGATCGTGTGGGCGTCGATGAAGTGCGCGGTGCCTTCGTAGACCGTGACGTTCGCGTTCTCGTTGGCGCGCCAGTTGCGGCCGCCTTCGGCGATCGGGTCGATCCTGTTGAAGATGCGGTCGCGGATTTCTGGCCAGTGGACTGCGTCTGTGTGCGCGTCTACGCCCAGTTTTTTGGCGTTGGCCGGGGCTGCGGCCTGGTCTGCGGTGTGGACGAACATCTTTGTGGGGATGCAGCCCACGTTCAGGCAGGTGCCGCCGAAGGTCCCCTTTTCCAGGATGGCGATCTGCCAGCCTGCCATGGCGTCCGTCGGGATGCTGTTGCCGGAGCCGGTGCCGATGATGACCAGGTCGAAGTGCCTCACGTGTGGATCCAACCATTTTGGGATGGGTCGTGTTCCCTTGATGGGGTTACGTGGGGCTTACGGGATTGTCGCGGCTTTGTTTGCGTTCCCCGGTTGCGTGCGGCGGGCCTGCGGTTGAGTGCTTCCCTCTGGGGGCTCTGCCCCCAGACCCCCGGCAATCTGATCGGGGGAGGGCGCCGTGGGTGGGTTGATGGCACGCCTGTTGATTTGGGCGGCCGCCGGTTGCTTGGAGAGTTGCGTTGGCGGTGGGGTCCCGTCACGAGCCGCACCAAGAGCGGGCCACATGCAGGTAGGGGTGTCAACTCGACGAAAAGCGTGTCGAGTTGACACCCCTACCTGCATGCAGCAAGAGCTATGGCGCGACTCGTGACGGGACCCCACCGCCCTGACCGCGCGGTAAGGACGGCTCGCCTTCGGCTTCGCGGGCAGGCGGGTGGGTGGGTGCTGTCAGTGTTGGTAGGTCGGGGTGATGATCGCCCTTGCCAGGGTGTGGAAGGCCAGGTTGAAGCTGACCACTGCTGGGGAGGCGTCGCCGTCCACGTCCAGCTTGTCTACGTCTACGGCGTGCACCACGAAGTAGTAGCGGTGCGGGTGGTCGCCCTTGGGTGGGGCGGCGCCGCCGAAGGCTCGGGTGCTGTAGTCGGAGCGGACGTGGAAGGCGTCACCCGGAAGTGTGGCGTCCGAGGTGCCTGCGCCGGTGTCCAATTGAGTGGTGGTAGCCGGGAGGTTGACTGCCACCCAGTGCCAGAAGCCTGAGGGGGTGGGGGCGTCCGGGTCGTAGCAGGTGACTACGAAGCTGCGGGTCTCCTCCGGGAAGCCCGACCAGGAGAGCTGAGGTGAGGTGTTGCCGCCCTCGAAGACCTGGGCGTCGTCCAGCTGTTCGCCGTCTCGCACGTCCGTCGAGGTGACGGTGAAGGTGCCGACCTGCGGGAGCAGTTCGTAGGGGTCGGGAGCGACTGGGCGCTCGAGGCTCATGGGAGTCCTCCTTTTGTGATCAGTTCGACCCTATCCCCGTGCAACCATGGAGGCCTGCGCGACGTCTTTCGCGTGGAGGGGGATTTTTGATGTCGAGGTTGCGGCTTTTTGCTGCCTTTTTGCTGGTTGCCGGGGTGGTGGCGTGTGCGGACGCGCCCGATTCCGGGGCCGGTTCGCCTGTGCTGACCACGTCCATGCCGCCGGTGAGCACGACTGCGCCGGAGCGGCCCAAGCGGATGTTCGAGCCGCCGTATCCGTACGGGACTGTGCAGGCCAAGGCGCCTGCGATCGCCGACGGGATGGTGCCCGTCGTCACGCACATCCAGACTGACAAGCCGTACGTGTTCATCACGATCGACGACGGGGCCGTGCAGCATCCGAAGGCTCGTGAGCTGATGATCGAGGCCGGGGTGTGGCCGTCGGTCTTCCTGAACACGAAGTACGCCGAGGGGCACAAGGACTACTTCAAGCAGTTGCCCGTCACGGTCCACAGCCACACGTCGAACCATCCGAACCTTCAGGGCAAGGGGTTCGAGTTCCAGAAGCACGAGATCTGCGGCAACGCTGACTTCCTGGCGGGGGACTACGGGAAGCGGCCCACGTTGTTCCGGCCGCCGTTCGGGAACTACGACGCGACCACTCGCCATGCGGCGGCCAGTTGTGGGTTCAAGGCGCTGGTCAACTGGACTGCGGCGGTCAACGACGGGCGCGTGCAGTTCCAGCAGGGGGACAAGCTCAACCGCGGCGACATCGTGCTCATGCACTTCCGGACGACGTTCGTCGAGGATTTCACGGCGTTCCTGAACCGGGCCAAGCAGGACGGGCTGACGCCGGTGCCGCTGGAGGACTTTCTGGGGTAGCGGGGCAACCAGGAGGCCTGGCCGGGCGTGACCTGTGCGGGCGTCTTCTGGGGAAGAGGGGGAGCGATGAAGCGGATCGCAGCAGCAGCGCTTGTCGCCGTGGGGATGGCGGTCGGTGTCGTGCCGGCCGTGTCGGCGGCTGAGGGGAACGAGCTGACGGCCATTCGGACCGGGCTGCACGCCGGGTTCGACCGGGTGGTGTTCGACTTCACCGGGCCGCGGCCGAGCGTGACGGAGTACCGGACGACCTCGCTGGAGCACTGCGCGTCCGGCAAGCCGATCACGGCCACGGGCGACGAGTTCCTGGTCGTGAGCATGCAGCCGGCGAACGCGCACGACTACGCCGGGCCGCGTGCGTTCGACACGCCTGGCCTGTCGAAGGTCCGGAGCGTCACGAACACGTGCGATTTCGAGGCTCACCTGGACTTCGCGATCGGGTACGCCACGAAGGGGAGGGCGTACCGGATCTCGTTCCTGGACAACCCGACCCGTGTCGTGGTCGACGTCAACAACAGCTGACGGGGGAGACGAGTGAAGAAGCGTCTTGGTGCGGTGCTGCTCGCGGTGGCCGCGGTGTTCACGTTCGTTCCGGTGGCGTCGGCGCAGGGGCATGCCGAGCTCACGAACATCCGGACCGGCAAGCACGACGGGTACGAGCGGATCGTGCTCGACCTGAACGGGCTGCCGAGCAACTCGATGTCCCGGGAGGCGACCGAGGTCTCGAACTGCGCCTCGGGCAACCCGGTTCCGATGGCGGGCAACGAGATCCTGGAGACGATGTTCTTCGGCGCCGCGTCGTACGACGAGAACTTCGACCCGACGTACACCGGTCCGCGCAACTTCGTGCCGCAGGGGCTGACCAACGTGAAGGGCATCGCCTTCACGTGCGACTTCGAGGCGACCATGGGCATCGCGGTCAGCTACGAGAACGCGAACTCGTGGCACAAGGTCTTCACGCTGACCAACCCCGACCGGGTCGTCATCGACATCTACTCGTACTGACGCAACTGTGGTCTGGGTCACACGTCTTCAGGGTGTGGGAAGAGCCCTGAGAGGGGGCCGAGATGAACAGACGTCTTGTCGCGGTGCTCGTGGCGGTGTCGGCGGTGTTCACGTTCGTGCCGATGGCGTCGGCGCAGAGCACGGCCACGCTGTCGGACATCAGGACCGGGCAGCACAACGGCTTCAGCCGGGTGGTGCTGGACCTGTCCGGGGCGCCGACCGAGTACCGGGTCAGTGAGGTCACCGGCGTGTCGCACTGCGCGTCCGGGAACCCGATCACCGTTGCCGGGCCCGGGATTCAGGAGATCCTGGCAGTCACGTTGATCGGCGCGGCCGCGCACGACGACAACGGGAACCCGACGTACACCGGGTCGCGGAACTTCGCGACGCCTGGCCTGAGCAACATCCGCGGGGTCGCGCTCACGTGCGACTTCGAGGCCACGCTGGGAGTTGCCGTCGGTTACGCCAACGCCGCGTCGTGGCACCGGGTGTTCACGTTGACGAGCCCGAACCGGCTCGTCATCGACGTTGGCCTGTAGAAACGAAAAAGCCTCGTGGGGGCAGCGGTCGCCGCTACTGCCCCCACGAGGGGTCTGTTTCCGTTACGCCGCAACGGTCGCGGCGGCCTGCTTCGAGAGTGCGTGGTCCAGCACCTGTGCCACGTCCGAGACGAAGTGCACGGTCAGCTGCTCACGCACCGACTCCGGCACGTCCTCCAGGTCCGGCTCGTTGCGCTGCGGCAGCAGCACGGTCGTGATGCCCGCGCGGTGAGCGGCCAGCAGCTTCTGCTTCACGCCACCGATCGGCAACACCCGGCCGGTCAACGAGATCTCGCCCGTCATCGCCACGTCCGAGCGCACCGGGCGGCCGGACAGCAGTGATGCCAGCGCGGTCGTCATCGTGACGCCCGCGGACGGCCCGTCCTTCGGCACCGCGCCCGCCGGGACGTGGATGTGCACTCCCCGGTCGGCCAGCGCCGCGGCGCCTTCGTCGTGCGAACGCAGGTACGACAACGCGATCTGTGCGGACTCCTTCATCACGTCGCCCAGCTGACCGGTCAGCGTGACGCCGGACGCGCCGGTGTCCTTCGGGGCCAGCGAGGCCTCGATGAACAGCACGTCGCCACCGACACCCGTGACGGCCAGACCCGTTGCCACGCCTGGGACGGAGGTGCGTTCCGCCGATTCCGGCGTGTTCTTCGGGCTGCCGATGTAGGACTTCAGCGACGGCTGGTCGATCGTGATCGGGAACTCCGTCTCGCCCAGGGCCACCTTCGCGGTCGCCTTGCGCAGGATGCGCGCGAGGGCCCGTTCCAGTTGCCGCACACCGGCTTCCCGCGTGTACTCGCTCGCGAGCTGGTGCAGCGCGGGCTTCTCGAACGTGACGTCCTCAGGCGTGAGGCCGGCGCGTTCGATCTGGCGCGGAAGCAGGTGACCGCTGGCGATCGTGACCTTCTCGTCCTCGGTGTAGCCGTCGAGCTGCACGAGTTCCATGCGGTCGAGCAGTGGCGCCGGGATCGTGTCCAGGACGTTCGCGGTCGCGAGGAACACGACGTCCGAGAGGTCCAGCTCGACCTCCAGGTAGTGGTCGCGGAACGTGTGGTTCTGCGCCGGGTCCAGGACCTCGAGCAACGCCGCCGTCGGGTCGCCGCGGTAGTCGGAGCCGACCTTGTCGATCTCGTCGAGCAGCACGACCGGGTTCATCGAACCGGCCTCGCTGATCGCGCGGACGATCCGGCCCGGCAACGCGCCGACGTACGTGCGGCGGTGACCGCGGATCTCGGCCTCGTCGCGCACGCCACCGAGCGCCACGCGAACGAACTTGCGGCCCATCGCCCGTGCCACGGACTCACCGAGCGACGTCTTGCCGACGCCGGGAGGGCCCGTCAGCGCGAGCACAGCGCCCGAACGACGTCCGCCCACGACGCCCATGCCGCGGTCGGCACGACGCTTGCGCACGGCCAGGTACTCGGTGATGCGCTGCTTCACGTCGTCCAGGCCCGCGTGGTCGGCGTCGAGGATCTCGCGCGCCGCCTTGATGTCGTAGGAGTCCTCGGTCCGCTCGTTCCACGGCATCTCGAGGACGGTGTCGAGCCACGTCCGGATCCAGCCCACCTCGGGCGACTGCTCGGAGGTGCGCTCCAGCTTGTCGACCTCGGCCAGCGCGGCCTTCGCGACCTTCTCCGGCAGGTCCGCCGCCTCGACACGGGCGCGGTAGTCGTCCTGCTCGGTCGCGGGCTTGCCGTCGAGCTCGGCCAGTTCCTTGCGGATCGCGGCCATCTGCTGGCGCAGCAGGAACTCCCGCTGCTGCTTCTCGACGCCTTCCTTCACGTCCTTGGCGATCGTCTCGTTGACGTCGAGCTCGGTCAGGTGCGCCTGACCCCACTCCACCAGCTTCTCCAGCCGGGTGGTGACGTCGCTCGTCTCCAGCAGCCAGATCTTCTGCTGGTCGTCGAGGTAGGAGGCGTAGCCCGCGAGGTCGGCCAGCGCCGACGGGTCGCTGATCTGCTGCACCGAGTCGACCATCTGCCACGCGCCCCGCGTCTGCAGGATGTTCGTCACGAGCGCGCGGTACTGCTTCGCGAGCTCACGCGTCCGGTCGGTGATCGGGGAGTCGTCCGCGATCGTCGCGTTCACCCACAGCGCCGCGCCCGGCCCCGTGGTGCCCGTGCCGATGCGCACGCGCTTGGTGCCGCGCACGACGGCAGCGCGTTCGCCACCGGGCAGGCGGCCGACCTGTTCGATCTCGGCCAGTGTGCCTACTGCTGCGTACTTCCCGTCCAGCCGTGGAACGAGCAGCACTTGATGATTTGCCGCGGTCGTAGCCGCGTCTACGGCCGCACGGGCCTCAGCGCTCGCGTCCGCACCCGAGATGCGGATCGGCACCACCATGCCGGGCAGCACCACGACGTCGTCCAGCGGCAGTACCGGCAGGGCCAGAGTCTCGCCCATCTCGTCACCCTCCAAAGTTGAGTCTGTACCGCTCAACCATCTGGAGTGGGGCAGTGTTCCCCTGACGTGTTCGCTGTCAGCGAGCAGCTGCCCGAAGGCGTCTGACCAGCGCGATCTCGCCGGTCACGCGGGCGAGCGCGGTGCTCGTGGGGCACGCGGACAGCACGCCGACGGGCCTGCGTCGCAGGTCGAGACGCTCGCCGCCGGGAAATTTCACCGAGCACCGGTTGGCCGCCGCGACGAACGGCAGGAGCATCTCGCCTGCCTCGACCGTACGCCCGCTCAGCACGACGGGGCGGGACGTCCGGCGGGCGGGAGCTAGGGGAATCGGGGTGTCGAACCGCAGCAGTTCCTCGACGGCGTCCCGCGCGAGCCCCGGTTCGTTCCTGAGCAGCTCGGCCTGGGCCGGATGATCGTTCAGCGCGTGCAACGCGTTCGTGAGGAACGCCTGCGTGGTGGCCAGAGCTGTCGCGGCGAACGCCTCCACGCCGTGCGCGAGCGTGAACGCCTCGGCCGCCGTCGCCGCAAGCGATTGCGCGAACGTGGCGTCGTCGGCGTCGGCCAGCTCGATGGTGCACATCGTGACCACGGGCCGCACGACCTTCATGGCGTGCGCGATCACCCGTTTGGGTAACGGGTCAGGGTCGCCCGCGTCCAGGTCGAGCACTGTCAGTACGTCGTCGTAACGGGTGATGCACCAGCCACCGATATCGGCGTCGAAGTGCACCGGCGAGCGTTCCCTGAGAAGGCGGAACCTCGCGTGGAGCTCAGCGGTGCTGGAGGGCATGTCCACCCACACGTGACCGAAACCATTCCGGTTCGGATGTGTGGTGGTGGACACCCGTGCGGCGACGACGGAGGATGCGCACGTGATGGAAGAGCTGAAGTGGGTCCCGTCCACGGTCGACGTCACCCGCCCGAGCGTGGCGCGGATGTACGACTACTACCTGGGCGGCTCGCACAACTTCGAAGCCGACCGTGCCGCCGCCAAGCAGGTGGAGCAGATCTTCCCCGGCGTCGCCCAGAGCGCGCAGGCGAACCGCTCGTTCCTGCGCCGGGTCGTCCGCCACCTGATGACGCAGGGCGTCGAGCAGTTCCTCGACCTGGGCTCCGGCATCCCGACCGTGGGCAACGTCCACGAGATCGCCCAGCACGACAACCCGAACGCACGCGTGGTCTACGTCGACTTCGAGCCGGTCGCCGTCTCCCACAGCAACGCCCTGCTGGCCGACAACCCCAACGCGAACGCGATCCTCGCCGACCTGCGCGCCACGTCCTCGGTGCTGGCCGGCGCCCGCGAGACGCTCGACTTCTCCCGCCCGGTCGGTGTGCTGGTCATCGCCGCGCTGCACTTCGTCTCGGACGCCGACAGCCCGTACGAGGCCATCGCCCAGTACATGGCCGACCTGCCGTCCGGCTCGTACCTCGCCATCACCCACGCCACCTGGGACACGCTGTCCGAGGCCGAGCTCGCCGAGGCCCGTGAGGTCGCCAAGATCTACAGCAACTCCGACAACAAGCTCACCATGCGCACGCACGCCGAGGTGACGCGGTTCTTCGACGGCATGGAGATGCTGGAGCCGGGCGTCGTCGCGGTCAACGACTGGCGCCCGGACTCCTTCGACGAAACCCACGTGGGCATCTACGGCGCTGTCGGCCGCAAGCCCTGAAGCAGCCTGTCCCTGATCTCGTTCGTCTCGCGGTCGGTGAGGGTGCGTTCCGGCGCCCTCATCGTCACGCGGATGAGCACGTTCTTCTGACCGCGCTTGGTTTCCAGCCTCTGCTGGACGTGCGGCGGTAGTTCTTCCGCCGGTGTCTCGCTGAGGATCTCGATCTCCTCGACGACGTCCTCCGGCACGAGCGCGCGGATCCGGTCGCCCAGCGTTTCGGCGTCGTCCTCGGTGTTCGCGACGATCGAGATGTCCCTGATCGCGGCCGGGTGCCGGGAGATCGGCCGGTACTCGGTGAGGTCCAGCATCTGCGTGCTGATGCGCGGATCGGAGTTGCGCAGCAGGCGGATGTCCGGGATTCCCTTGCGCAGCATCAGGATCCGGTCCAGGCCGAGGCCCATCGCGAGGCCGTGCGGATGGTGTTTGACGACGTGCCGCGCTGCCCTGCCGCACTCACCGACCTCGACCCACTCGCCGTCGTGCTCGACGTCGATCTGCTTGCCGTGCGTGGTGTACGGGTGCTGCGCGTCGATCGTGCGATAACGCTTGCCGGGCAACAGGGTGGTGACGACCGTGTGGATGAGGTCCTCGAGTGGTTCCGCTGCGTTGCTGATCCGCCAGACGTCGAGCTGGTGCGGTGTGCCGGTGTGCAGGCGGTCGACCGTGTCGCGGCGGTAGACCAGTCCCGGGCAGAGCAACGTCACGTCCGGGTTCGCGTTCTTGAGCGCCGGCGGGATCATCGCCGTGGTGTGGCTGCGCAGCATGCACGTCTCGCTGACGTACCTGGTGTAGCGGGCGTCGCGGGTGATCGCGTCCCGCGGGTAGCCGAGGTGCTCGTAGTTGTGCTCCACCGGGACGAGCGGGTGGTGGCGGACCTCCCGCGGGTCGTCCAACGCCTGTTTCAGGTCGGCGATCAGGAGTTGCAGGGCGTGCGGGCCCTGCGCGGGATCGGTGAGATCGCGGACGTTCAGGGCGTGCACGAGTTCTTCGGTGCGGTACATGGGGTTTCCCGTTCTCCGGTCTGGGTTCCTGGCTGCGGAGTCCCCCGACCGACGGGAAGGTCTTTCAGGCGCGAGCCACCCACGCGGGTCGGGGGCGGCTAAATCGCGTCACGAACCCAGGCTAGCGCGCCTACTCGGGTGGCGTCAGCCGCAAATCCGGATCCACCGGCGGCACCCCGTCGAACGGCCCGTCGTCCTTGAGCCGCCCTACGTGGTCCAGCGCGACCTCGATCCCGTCCCGGAACGGATCACCGTCCGCAGGGGGAGTGCGGAACCAGTCGTGCAGTTCGGCCGGGATCTCGAACCGCTCCAGCAGCTCCTCGTACAGCGCGTCGCGGTCGGCCGCCTGCGTGCCGAGCTCCTGGTACTCGCGCAGCGCCATGCGCAGCCGGATCCAGCGGTAGCGGTCGGTGTTGCGCTGCTGCTCGAATCGTTCGCGCAGCATGTCGCCGGCCTGCTGTCCGCGCAACGCCAGCCGCTTGATCGTGGCGGGCGGCATGAACAGGTTCGAGCCGCCCTCGTCGTCGGACTGCCGCACGTGCGCGATGCGGCCGCGGTAGCCGGGGAGCGCCGACTGCATGGTGTCGCGCCAGTCCAGGAACGTGTCCAGGATGGACACCAGGAAGCGCGGCACGGTGCCGATCGACGAGTAGGGGGTGCCGGAGGCCGACGCGTCCTGCTCCGGCAGCCACACGTCGGTCTTGTCGCCGTTCGGGTAGGGCTGGATGGTCAGGCCGAACGTGGGCCAGCGCGGCAGCAGCGCGTCGAAGAAGTGGATCGGGAAGTTGCTGGTGATGCCGCCGTCGGAGAACCAGTGCACGCGTCCGTCCCGGCACAGCGGCACCGCCGCGATCAGACCGGGGAACGACAGGGACATCCGCACGGCGAGCACGACCGGCAGCTGGTCGCGCGAAGGCAGTTCCCGCAACGGCATGTACTTGTGCAGCGGGCACTTCGACGTCGTCTCGCGCCCGTTGAGCTGCTCGACCACCCGGCTCGGCAACACGTAGCCGAGGCACTCGTCGCAGTACTGCCACTCGTCCTTGAACGGCAACCGGTACGGCCGCCCCTCGGACAGGTCGGTCGTCATCAGCACGAGGTTGATGTCGCCGAGGTCGCCGAACGTCAACGCCTCGGAGGTGCCCGCGATGTCGTCCAGCCGGTCGGCGATCCAGTCGGCCAGCGGCGGCACGTTCGTCGACTTCGGCACCCCGGCGAGCCGATCGAGCCACGACGGCCTGAAGTCACCCGTGCCGGGCACGAGTCCGAAGTGGATGGACCGGGCGTTGTCCTTCAGGAAACGCTGCATCGCGTACCCGTACGTGACGATCAACGCGCTGACGGCCGCGAGCGACAGCACCAGCCACACGAGCAGAACGATCGCCGCCGTCGCGTAATGCCGGGAGAACGCCAGCCCCAGCACGAGTGGCACCGCGGCGAACACCCAGGCGGGCCACGGCAAACTCGCTCGCAACGGCCACAACACCATCACCAGGCACGCCAGCGCCAGCACGACGACCAGCGCCGTGATCCAGCCCGGATACGCCGAGGGCGCGAGCCACGCCGAGAACAGCACAGGCCCGCCCAGCCACAGCAACGCCATCAGCGCCAGCACCGACTTCGCGCGCAACCCGACCGCGCCCAGCAACGCGAAGAACAGGCACGAGATCGCGCTACGCCCGGTGGTCTCGCGCTTCTGCATGGACGCGATGACGATCCGATACAACGCACGGGTCTTCTCGGCGGGCTGGAACAGCTGAGCCATCCGCCACCGCTCCGCGCCCGAACCGGACGTGAACCAGTCGATCAGCCCGGCGAGCTTCTCGAAGCCACCGGACGCCCGGCCACGCTCGGCCGCCGCCGTGAACCCCGCGGCGATCGCACCGGCGGACGCGCCACCGATCTGCTTGAACTCGTAGTGGCGGGCCAGCGCGGCGACCGCGAGGGGGTACACGACTCCGCTGGTCGTGCCGCCCCGCATGGTCAGGTCGCAGTAGCGGTCGTACTCCATGTGCCCATGATCGCGCGATCAACGCCGGCGTTCGGCAAGTTCACCCGGATGCCACCGGATCGTTCTCCGCACGCCCGTCACCACTTCCAGGGCGGGTCGGGAACGGCGCCGCCCTGAGCGCGGTAGCTCGTGGTGAACGCGTCCAGTGCCTTGGTGATCTCCCCGAACCGCACGACATCACCGTTTTCGACGGTGCCGCAGTTCATGGCGAAGTCCACCGTGCTGCTGGAGCCGTCCGGGTACTCGAACCGCATCAGGTACTGGGGTCGCAGCGACATCGTGCACCCCGCATCGCGTGCCTCGGGGTGCTCCGCGACGAACGTGTCGTGGTCGGGCAGCGCGTTGAGCGTGGAAACGACCTCGGCGACGTCCCTGTCGATGGTCACGGCCTCGGTCTGCCAGTCGTTCCCCGACGTGCCGACGCGGTAGACGCACATCGTCGCCCGCACCGCCCCGTCCGGCAGCAACTGCCCGGCGGCGCCCTGTCCCAGCTTCGTGGGCCGTGCGGTGTAGGCGGGGCAGCCGGCGGTCGGTTCCCCGCCGGCGGTGAAGGGCTCGACCGGCTCGCCGCGCAGCAGGAGGGGCACCGTTGTGGCGGCGGCGACTGCCAGCAGCACCACGGCTCCCGAGACGACCGAGCGACGACGGCGCCTGTGCCGGGCGGCGCGGTCACGCACCGCGGCCACCCGATCGTTCGATTCGGGCAGATCAGGTACCGCCCCGGACAGCAGCGTGCGGATGTCGTCATCGTTCATCGTTCGCCTCCTCGCCGGATCAGGTCGTGGAGGCTCTCGTCCGCTCGCAACGCCGCCAGCGCGCGGCTCGTGTGCGTCTTCACCGCACCGGTCGAGCACTTCAGCACCGCCGCGGTGTCCGCGACCGACCGGTCCTCGAAGAACCGCAGCACCAGCACCGCGCGCTGCTGCCTGCTCAGCCTGGCCAGCCCGGCGAGCACCACGGTCCTGCTCGTCACGTCGTCAGCGTGGTCGAGACCGGCGAGCACGTCCGGAACGTCGCCGGTCGGCACCTCGGACCTCCAGCGCCGCCGCCACCAGGTGAGGTAGGTGCTGTAGAGCATGCGCCGGGCGTAGGTGTCCAGGTGCTCGACCCGGCCGCGCCGCAGCCACAACTCCGTCAGCACGGTCTGGAGCAGGTCCTCCGCCTTGTGCGCGTCACCCGTCAGCAACCAGGCCGACCGCAACAGCGATCCCGACCTGGTCGCGATGAAGTCGACCAGCCCGGCTTCCGCGTCCGTGTGCATGCCACCTCCCCCCATCAGACGACCTGGGGACATGATCCGGTTGACGCGAGTGCCGGAAGACGGCGGCCCGTCTCCCGGCACGTCAGGTCACGGGGTGACCGGCCAGACTCCGAAATCGTTGTACACGGTCGCGAAGTCCTGGAAGAACATCGTCCGGCCACCGTCCGGCGTGCCCGTCACGGTGCCGCGCGCGAACGCCCGGTTGTCCGTGCTCAGCCCGTACACCGGCCCGCCGCTGTCACCCGGCCGCGACGAGGTGCCGCTCGGTGTCGCGGCCGCCACCAGATCGCTGGCGCAGGTGTAGTCGCCGTCCGAGTCGATGCCGCAGACCCGCCTCGTGAAGTCCGGCTGGACGACCAGCCCGCACAGCTGGCTGCCGATCGCGCCGGCCGTGGTGATCCCGGACTGGCAGTACACCTCGCCGGGGATGGCGTGGGCCCAGCCCCCGATGCGCACCGCCCCGTGGTCGTCGCGCCCGCCAGTGAACAGGTAGCCCTGACTCGGCCCCCTGACCCCGGCGGCGACCAGCAGGATGTCGTGTTGCCACACCTCGCGCGTGGCCTGCCCGACGTTCTCGCCGGCACCGTCGCGGAAGGTGTCCGGCGGGGTGCCGCAATGTGCGGCGGTCAGCATCCACTGACCGCCGCCGCCATCCGTCACCGGGAATCCGGCGGTGCAACCGCCGCGACCGTTGGCGTTGTTGAGCGCGCCACCACCCCACCACGGCGCGCTGTCGTTGTTTCTCGTGTGGAACTCGAATTTCCCTGTCGGGGCGAATTCGACCGGCACGCCCACGTCAGGTGCCGAGACATTTTTCGCGTTCGTCGTCGTACCTACTCGAAGGCCGCTGCCATCACCGAGAATCGTCACCGACCGCGCCCCGGACTCAGGGCCTGTCAGCACCGCGTCAGCGAGGTCGTCGGCGGCTTTCTCCAGTTCCGCATACGAGTACCTGGCGGACTCGACGCGCACCGGAGCGATCTTGCGCGCCTGCTCGACGGCCGACCTGGCCTGGTCGGGAAGCTCTCCGCGCCAGCGGAGCACGACGGAGTCGCCGTCGACGAGCAGGTTCGTGAACCCGCCACCCGCAGGCAGCGCGTTCTTCAGCAGTTGAGCGGCCCTGCTCGGCTCGAGTTGGGCCTTCATCATGGCCACCACTTCCGCTGGGACGCCCCGGAAGGCATCGGCGTGCGGGGTGGTGGGCTTTTCTTCGATGCCGGCGGTCGCATCGACCGCGGTCAGCAGGGCACCGAAAGTTGCGACCGAAAGAGCGCATGCCATTAATCGCTTCGACGTGAACAAGAAAGAACCCCCAGCTCTTTTTTGTCGTCCCCTCGGCACAGTCCTGCGAATGGTGCGTGTGAGGGTGGCGAGCAACGACCGTGGCATCTGTCCGGTTCGCCCGCAACAAGCTGAACGGCTCAGTTGACCGCGGCGAGTTCGGCGGGCGTACCGGCCATGATCACGCGGACGTGCTCGGTCACCTTCTCCACCGGCCAGTCCCACCACGCGATGCGTTCGAGCAGTTCGACGTCCGAGTCGCTGTAGCGCGTTTTCACGAGCTTCGCGGGGTTGCCGCCCACGATCCCGTACGCGGGAACGTCCGACACCACCACGGAACCGGCGGCGACGATCGCGCCGTTGCCGATCCGCACGCCCGGCATGATCAGGGCGTTGTAGCCGATCCAGACGTCGTTGCCCACCACGGTGTCGCCCCGGCTCGGCGCGCCCAGGGCGATGTCGAGCGTCTTCTCGCCCCAGACGCCACCGAAGATCGTGAACGGGAACGTCGACACGCCCGCCATGCTGTGGTTGGCGCCGGACATGATGAACCGCACGCCTTCGGCCAAAGCGCAGTAACGGCCGATGACCAGCTTCTCGGCGCCGAAGTTGTAGAGGACGTTGCGCTGCTCGAACTCCGTGGCGTGGTGAGGGTCGTCGTAGTAGGTGTACTCGCCGATCTCGATCTGCGGGTTCTTCACCAACGGCTTGAGCAGCACCGTGCGGGCGTAGTCCGGCAACGGGTACAGGTTGTCCGGCGAGGGGATGGTCACGGGGCTCCGATCGGCTCTTCGCTGAACTGAGTGCGGTACAGCTTGGCGTAGTGGCCTTCCCGGGCCAGCAACGTTTCATGCGTACCGCGTTCGACGATCTGCCCCTTGTCCACGACGAGGATCTGGTCCGCGGCCCGGATCGTCGACAGCCGGTGTGCGATCACCAGCGACGTCCGGCCCGCCAGAGCCTCGACCAGCGCCTCCTGCACCGCGGCCTCCGAGCGCGAGTCCAGGTGCGCGGTGGCCTCGTCCAGGATCACCACGCGCGGCTTGGCCAGCAGCAACCGGGCGATGGTCAGCCGCTGCCGTTCACCACCCGACAGGCGATAGCCGCGTTCACCCACGACGGTGTCCAGCTGATCGGGCAACGACGACACCAGGTCCGCCAGCCGGGCACGGGTCAGCGCGTCCCAGATCTCCTCGTCGGTGGCCGCCGGAGCCGCGAGCCGCAGGTTCGCGCCGATCGACTCGTGGAACAGGTGCCCGTCCTGCGTCACCATGCCGACGGTCTCGCGGATCGAGTCGAACGACAGGTCGCGAACGTCCACACCGGACAGTCGAACCGAGCCGGAGTCCGTGTCGTACAGGCGAGGCAGCAGCGACGCGATCGTGGACTTGCCCGCACCCGACGCGCCGACGAGCGCGATCAGCGAGCCGGGCTCGGCGACGAACGACACCCCGCCGAGGATCACCTCGCCGCCACGGGTGTCGAGCGACGCCACCTCCTCCAGCGAGGCCAGCGAGACCTTGTCCGCGGACGGGTAGGCGAACTTCACGTCCGAGAACTCCACCGACACCGGCCCGTCCGGAACGGAGACCGGCGAGGCCTTCTCCTTGATCAACGGCGGCAGGTCCAGCACCTCGAAGACCCGCTCGAACGACACCAGCGCCGTCATCACGTCCACCCGCGCGCCGGCCAACGCCGTCAACGGCGCGTACAGCCTGGTCAGCAGCAGTGCCAGCGTCACGATCGTGCCCGGCGCCATCGTCCCGGCGAACACGAAGTACCCGCCCAGTCCGTAGACCAGCGCCAACGCCAGCGAGGACACCAGCGTCAGCGCCACCAGGAACAGCCACTGCGCCACCGCCGTCCGCACGCCGATGTCGCGCACCCGCCGTGCCCGCGACCCGAACTCGGCGCTCTCGATGGAGGGCCGGCTGAACAGTTTGATCAACGTCGCGCCCGGCGCGGAGAACCGCTCGGTCATCTGCGTCGTCATCGCCGAGTCGAGGTTCGCGGCCTCGCGGTGCATCGACGCCAAACGCCTGCCCATCCGCCGCGCGGGGATCAGGAAGATCGGCAGCAGCACCATCGCGAGCACCGTGACCTGCCACGACAGCGTCAGCATCACGATCAGGGTCAGTACCAGAGCGATCACGTTCGTGACGACACCGGAGATCGTCTCGGAGAAGGCCCGCTGCGCCGCGATCACGTCGTTGTTCAGCCGCGACACCAGCGCACCGGTGCGCGTGCGGGTGAAGAACGCGATCGGCATCCGTTGCACGTGGTCGAAGACGGCCTGCCGCAGCCGCAGGATCAGGTCCTCGCCGACGCGCGACGACTGCCACCGCTCGGCCAGTGAGAACCCGGCCTCCAGCACCGCAACCCCGGCGATCGCCAGCGCGAGCCACACGACCAGACCGAAGTCCTTGCCGCCGATGATGGTGTCGACGACACGTCCGGCCAGCACCGGAGAGGCCACCGCCAGTACGGCGGCGACCGAAGAAGTGCCCAGCAACGCGTACACGGCCCGTCGCTGCGGGTGGGCGAACCGGGCGACACGCTTCAACGTCGCCCGGCTCACGCGACGGCTTTTCTCGTCCTGCATCGCGCTTTCGAGCGCGTACCAGGCGTTGAAGTCGATGTTCATGACGCCCAGTCTCGAACCTCGACCTACAACGAGGTCAAGCCGTTTTCAGGAACTCGTCGACTTCGGCGAGTGCCGCCGCACGCACTGGCTCAGGCGACAGGAACAGGTCGTGCATGCCGGCCTTGATCTCCACGACCTTCACCGATGATCCGATCTTCGGACCCCACCTGCGCATGCCCTCGACGTCGAGCACGGCGTCCGCCTTCGAGACGTCCTCGCTCCACTCCTTGGCGTTCAACATGCTCTTGTCGGAGTGCAGCACCAGCACCGGCACCCGCACGTCGAGTCCGTTGTGGACCTTCTCCTGCGCCAGCAGCACCGCCCGGATCCATCCGGCCAGCACGGGGAAGCCGGCCAAAGGCTTCCACTTCAGGTCGAAGTCCCACTCGCCGTTGCGCGAGTTGTGGATCGCGGCCCCGTACGCCTCACCGAGGTTCGCGCGGATCTTCACCTTCGGCGCGACCCCGCCGATCAGCTTCACGACCTGCCGCATGAACGGCGGTTCGACGACGTCCAGCCACGGGCTGTTGAGCACCAACGCGTCGATCAGGTCGCTGGAGCGTCGTTCGTGCGCCCACAACGACGTGGTGAGGCCGCCGGTCGAGTGCCCCATCAGCACCACACGCGAATGCTCTTCACGAATGACGGCGATCGCGGCGTCGATCTCCTCGAAGTACACGGCCATGTCGGTCGTGTAGTTCGGCACCTCGCCATCGCGCAACGATCGGCCGTATCCGCGCAGGTCGACGGCGTAGAAGTCGTAACCCTGGGCCGTGTAGTGCGCGGCCACGTGCTCCTGGAAGAAGTAGTCCGCGAAACCGTGCACGTAGAGGATCGCCCCACGGTCGTTGGCGACCGCACGGCGGCGGACCAGAGTCGCTGAGGCCCCGCCGCGCAACGGCAGAACTGTGGTGTCTTCGTCGCTGCTCACCGCGCAAGTTTGCAACGGTCCAGGGTGGATTCCGTGCAGCCTTGTCCGGATCGTGTCTAACCTGGGGGAGTGACGGGGGATATTGAGCAGTCATCGAGGGTGCGGTTCCCGGGCATCAGCCCACGCGCCTATGAGCATCCTGCCGACCGAGGCGCCCTCGCGGTGCTGAGGGCGGTGCCCGCTGTGGCACCGATCCTCAAGGCGGTCGCCGGAGCCTTCACCGAGCGGGGTGAGCGCCTGCTTCAGGTGGCGTCCTCCGTCCGGGTGGGCCCCAAGCAGTACCCGACGCTCGACCGCATCCGCAACGAGGTGGCGGCGACGTTCGACCTCGCCGAGGTGCCCGAGCTCTTCGTCGAGCGCAACGCGCAGGCGTACGGCTACACCTACGGCATCGACAAGCCGTTCATCGTGATCAGCACCGGCTCGGTCGACCTGCTCGACAACGAGTCGCTGCGCTTCCTGATCGGTCACGAGATGGGCCACGCGATGTCGGGCCACGCGCTCTACAACACGCTGCTGCGCAGGCTGGTCGACCTCACGACGTCGTTCGCGTGGGTGCCGGCCGGTGCGCTGGCCATGCGCGCGGTCATCGCGGCGTTGCGCGAGTGGCAGCGCAAGACCGAGTTGTCCTGCGACCGGGCGGGCCTGCTGGCCTGCCAGGACCCGCAGGCCGCGCTGCGCACGCACCTCGCGCTCGCGGGCGACCTCGGCGGTCAGGTCGACATCGCGTCGTTCCTCGCCCAGGCCAAGGAGTACGAGGAGGTCGAGGACATTCGCGACAGCATCCTCAAGCTCCTGCACACCGAGACGCGCACGCATCCGCTGGTCGTGGTGCGGGCCGCCGAACTGCAGCGCTGGTCGGCGAGCGAGGAGTACCGCGAGATCCTGACGGGCACGTACGCGCGCCGTGAGGACGACAGGCCGACGACGAACCTCACCGACGACGTGAAGTCCGCCGCCCGGTCCTACAAGGAGTCCATGAGCAACTCCGCCGACCCGCTGATCAAGACGATCAACGACATCGGCGAGACGGTCATGGGCGCGGCGGGCAAGATGTGGAGCAAGGTTGCTCCGAATGGCACAGCGGAGTAGCTACCATCTGGAGTCATGAGACGACTCCTGGTGTTGGTTCTCTCCGCAATGCTCGCTTCAACGGGCACCGCAGCCGCCAACGAGCAGGTCGTTGGCGGCGAGCGGGCCTCCATCGAGGCCAACCCGTGGGCCGTCTACCTCCTCGACGACCGCGGTGCCCAGTTCTGCGGTGGCACGATCGTCGCCCCGGCGAAGGTGCTCACCGCGGCCCATTGCGCGATCGGCCGCTCGCCGAGTGAGCTCAAGGTCGTCGCGGGTCGTGAGGACAAGCAGGACCGCGGCGCCGGGGTGACGGCCACCGTCACGAAGATCTGGATCCACAAGCAGTACACCGCGGCCGACGAGGGCGAGGACGTCGCCGTCCTGACGCTGAAGGACGCCCTGTCGTACCAGCCGCTGCCGCTCGCCGAACTGTCCGATCGGGCGCTTTACCAGCCCGGCACGGAGCTGCGGGCGCTCGGCTGGGGACGCACGGCCGAGAACGGCAAGACGTCCCGCTTCCTCATGCAGGCCACCGTGCCGGTGCTGCCGGACGACTTCTGCGTCGACACCTACCCGCAGTTCGTGAAGGCGGACATGTTCTGCGCGGGCTACGAGGGCGGCAAGATCGACACCTGCCAGGGCGACTCGGGCGGCCCGATCGTGGCGGACGGCAAGCTCGTCGGCGTCACGTCGTGGGGCGAGGGCTGCGCCCGCAAGAACAAGCCCGGCGTGTACGTCCGGATCTCCCGCTATGCCAAGGATCTTCACTCGGTCGTGGATGCTTCGCCGCCTGGAGTTGTCGACCCGTAGGCCGCTGGGTTCTGCTGGGCGGCATGCGACTGCTGGCGGTTCTGATCCTGTTCGTGATCACGGTGACCCCGGCTCACGCCGCCCCTCGGATCGTCGGCGGCGAAGTGGTGGACGACGCCGGCGAGGTGCCGTGGATGGTGGCCCTGACGACCTCGTCGGGCCACCAGTTCTGCGGTGGCGCGCTCCTCGGTCCCGGGCAGGTGGTCACGGCGGCGCACTGCGTCGACGACCGCACTCCCGGCTCGATCACCGTCGTCGGTGGGCGGCTCGACCTGCGCACCGACGGCGGATCCACCTCGGTCGCCGCTTCGTACGAACTCGTCGAGGGCTATTCGACTCCCTCGCGCGGCAAGGACATCGCGTTGCTCACGCTCGCCGAGCCGATGCCGTACCGGACGTTGCCGGTCGCCGCCGCCGGCGTCCACATGAACGGCAGCGTCGGCGTCGTGTACGGCTGGGGGCGGCAGGCGGAGAACGACACGGACAAGAGTCCGTTGCTGCACAAGGCCTACGTCCCGATCATGGCGGACGAGCAGTGCGCCGCGACCTATGCGCGGTACGACGCTCAGGCCATGTTCTGCGCGGGATATCCCGACGGCGGCATCGACGCGTGCATCGACGACTCCGGTGGCCCGTTCGTGGTCGGCGGCCGGCTGGCGGGCATCGTGTCGTGGGGCATCGGCTGCGCCCGTCCGAACGCGCCCGGCGTCTACACGCGCGTCACGACGTACCTGAACGCAGCCTCCTGACCAGATCGGCCCGGTAGCGCAGTCCCGCGCTCTCCGCTCGTTCGATCGCCTTGTCGTACAACGCTTCGTCCTGCGTCAGAGCGGCTTTGCCCGCCAGCGCGCGCACCTCGATGATGCGGAACCCGGCGTCGGCCGCGCGTCGCAGCACCTCGTCGTACTCGGCGACCGACCGGTTGACCTCCGCGAGCACCAGGCCGGCGTCGACCTCGATGAACAGGTCGTCGTCGCCCGCCAGTTCGAGCGCGCGTTCAGCGTGGTCACGGGCTTCGTCGCGGCGGCCGACAGCGATGAGCAACTCCGCGTACTCGACCCGTGCGGACATCTCGATCGGCCGCAGCCCGTGCTGCCGTGCCAGGTCGAGTGCCTCGCTGAACGCGGCTTCCGCGTCCGCGTGCCGGTGCCGGGCCGCGAGCACCACACCGAG
Source organism: Lentzea waywayandensis (assembly GCF_900115955.1). GTDB lineage: Bacteria > Actinomycetota > Actinomycetes > Mycobacteriales > Pseudonocardiaceae > Lentzea > Lentzea waywayandensis. Next base: position 591,696 of record NZ_FOYL01000005.1, on the reverse strand, counting down.
GTTGTTCAGGCCGTTCGCGAGGTGCTGCCAGTCGTCGATCCCCCTGGCCAGGTCGACGGACCGGCGCAGCGCGTCCTCGGCGGAGGAGAGCCCGCCGAGCTCCAGGTCGACCAGCCCGAGGTTGCCGAGGCCGCCGATCAGCTGCGCTCGCATGCCATTGGGCCCGTAGAGCTCGATCGCCGACGCGAGGTGCTCGCGGGCGCGGGCGAGGTCGCCGAGGTCGTGGTAGATCCCGGCGAGGGTGTTGAGCGCGGTGGCCTCCGGAGCCTGCGCGCCGGCGGCGCGGTACTCGGCGATGGCCCGCTCGCTGTGCTCGATCGCCGTCCGGTGCTCGCCGGACCGCCAGTCGAGGTAGGCGAGGCACACCCGCATCGCCGCCGCGCGTTGCCCGGTCTCGCCACCGTCCAACGCGGCACGCGCGATCGTGCGCAGGTCGCCGTACTGGCCGGTGAGCAGCAGGAACGGCCTCGTAGCCACGACCAGTGCCGCATCAGGCTGCTCCTGCGCGAGCGCGACGAGGTTCGGCCGTTCCACCTCGAACCAGGCCATCGCCTCCTCGCGGTCCGCGAACGCGACGGAGTCCGAAGTGGACGGAAGCAGGCGGGTGAAACCGACCTGCAACCGGGCTTCGGCACCGTCGGCCCGCCTGAGGTACCAGTCGAACACCGTCTGCCGGTCCTGCGCTGTCGCCCGTTCGTGCGCGTAGAGACGCAGGAGGTCGTGCAGCTGGTAGCGATTGTTGTTCTGCTGCACCAGATTCGCCGCGACCAACTCGTCGGTCGCCGCTCCGGCCAGGTCGCGCGGAATGTCCGGGCCGGGCACCGCGCCGAGGAAGTCGAACGTCCTGCGCGCCCGCGGTGAGAGCTTCCGGTAGGAGAGGTCGAACGTCGCCTGCACGGCCGTGTCGTCGTCCTCGATCTCCAACGCCTCAAGCCGGTGCTCGCGCAGTTCCTCGACGTAGTCCGGCAGGTGCCGCCCGGCGAGGTTCGCCCCGGCGATCCGCAACGCCAGCGGCAGCCGCCCGCACAGCCTGACCAGCTCGCCCGTGTCGCCGTCGACCCGCATGCCCTTGAGCAGCTCCCGTGCCTCCTGCTCGGCCAGCACGGACAGGGTGACCTGCGCGAACTGCGGCAGGTCCTGGCGGCTCGTGACCAGCGCGGCGCAGCCGGGGGCGGCCGGCAGGAGGGGCTCGATCACCTCGGCGGTCGCGTTGTCGAGCACCACCAGCACCCGCCGGTTCCGCAGCAGCTCCTGGTAGTCGTCGTTCGGCCCGCCGCCCAGCGCCTTCACGAACCGTTCCAGCGCCTGCTCGACCGTCATCGACGGCCCGGTGGAGAAGCCGCGCAGGTTGACGTAGAGCTGCCCGTCCGGGAACTCGGGCCGCAGCCGGTGCGCCTCCCGGATCGCGAGCACGGTCTTGCCGACGCCGGGCAGCCCGGTGATGGCCCGAACCGGCGCGTCGATCAGCTCCAGCCGCGCGATCTCCTCTCGTCGGCCGACGAAATCCGGCAGGTCCGCGGGCAGCTGGCACGGCGCGGGCGGCCGCGGCACCAGCCGGTACCCGGTCGGTTCGGTGATCACCTGCTCGGTGCCGCGCAACCGGCTGACCAGCGTCCGCAACGCCGCGCGTGGATGCATCGGCGGCTCGTCCGGCCACACCTCGGCGGCCAGCACGTCGAACGGCACGGGCTCGCCGGGACGTGCGGCCAGCGCGGCGCGCAGTGACTGCAGTCGATCCACCACGAACTCGATCGTAGGTCCGTAGCGTGCGGGGGTATGGGGAAAAGATCATTGGGTGTCGTCGCCGCCATCGCGGCCGCGCTCACCCTGGGGGCAATGACCACAGTTCCCGCGGGCGCCGAGCCCGCCGGGAACCCGATCGTCGAGCTGAAGAGCGTGGCGCGCGGCCAGTGCATGACGACCGGCGCGCCCGATCCGTTCGTGGTGGAGACGGCCGGCTGCACCGGCGCCGCGAACCAGCGCTGGGAGAAGGTCGGCCTGCCGAACGGGCAGTTCTTCCTGCGCAACATCGCCGACCGGTGGTGCGTGGACGGCCAGGGCTCCCTGGCCACCAACCCGTGCGACGAGACCGACGAGTACCAGCGGTGGGAACTCGTCACCGACGCGTCCGGGGCGACGAAGCTGAAGCTGGCCATCTCCTGGCCTTCGTACGCCGACACGTCCTGGTACGACGTGCTCGACCTCAAGATCATCACGGACGAGCCTCAGGACACCGACCACCAGCGCTGGGTCGTGACCGAGGTCGGCTCGGTGTCGCCGTTGCCGGACACCACCGGTGCCGCGGTCACCCTGGAGAACTCCCGCTGGTGGGCCGTCGAGCTGACCGACTACTGCGCCAACGGCGCCCGCATGGGCCCCTGTCCCGGCTCGGCGTTCCAGCGGGTCGAGCTCGGTGGCGGCGCGTTCCAGTTCCGGGCGGGCGACGTCTGCCTGCGGCCCAAGCCGGGGGCGCGGTTCGACCTCGACCTGCTCGGGGACTGCGCCACGACCGATCCGGGGCAGCAGTGGCGGTTGGAGGGGCCCGACGTGTTCGGCGGTCACCTGGTCCGCAACGTCGACAAGGGCACCTATCTGACGCGCGTGTCCGACAACCTGGGCCTGTACGCGAAGGGCGGCTTCAGCGGGAACCCGCAGGCGCAGAGGTGGTACCTGCACCTCGCGTGAGGTGATTAGAGGACCAGTCCGACCGACATGGTGAGGAAGACGGCCGCGCAGACAGCGTCGAGCGCGGTCGTCACACCAGGTCGCTTGAGCTTGCCGGCCACGCGGGAGGCCGCCAGCACGATCATCAGCTCCCACACCGCCGCGAGTCCGAGGAACACGACCGCGAGCATCGCGAGCTGAGGCGCCGGTTCACCCGATCCGATGAACTGTGGCAGGAACGCGAGCGAGAACAGGATCATCTTCGGGTTCGTGATGTTGGTCAGGAAGCCCTGCCGGAACGGCCGCGTGCTCATGACCTCCTCCGGCTCGCCGCCGGAGCGCTTGATCAGCCCGCGCGTGATGGAAATCGCCAGGTAGAGCAGGTAGCCGGCGCCGATCCAGCGCAGCGCCGTGAGCACCATCGGGTACCGCGCGAGCACCACTCCGAGGCCCGAGATCACCAACGCCACCTGGACCGCCGCGGCCGCGTGAATGCCGCCCAGCGCGAGCAGTCCGGCGCGGGTGCCCGAGCGCAGTGACGTGCGCAGCAACAGGAAGGCGTCAACACCGGGGGTCACGATGACGACCGCGCATGCGATGAGAAAGGCCGGAACCTGGCCGAAGTCGAACAACACCGTACATACCCCCGTGATCTATGACACTGGCCGCAAAATCTCCGGCTTGACGCGACACTAACACGAGAATCTTCGGTTTTGACGCCGTCCTAGCGCGATCGCTACCGTTGGTGACCGATCGTCCACCTGGCGCAACGAGGAGTGGTCCGTGAGGGGTAAGCGGTGTGCCGTGCTGGTAGCGGTGATCGCGCTGGTCAGCGGTGGTTCGTCCGCTGATGCGATCGTTGGGGGGACACCCGCGCGGGTGGCCGACACCCCGTGGGTTGTGGCGATCACCACCACGGACGGTCAGCTGATCTGCGGTGGCGCGCTCGTCGCCCCGGACAAGGTCATGACGGCCGCGCACTGCGTGACGCTCAAGGGCGTGTTCGGCAAGAACCAGCGCCCCGCCGAGCAGCTGCGCGTGGTCGCCGGCCGCACCGACCTGCGGAACAGGGGTGAGGGTGTCGACGCGGCGGTCGCGAGCGTGTGGCGGCACCCCGAGTACGTCGAGGTCACCAAGGGCGACGACGTGGCGATCCTGACGCTCGCGAGCCCCGTGCCGTACCGGACGATCTCGCTCGGCGAGGTCGGTGACGACGGAGTGGTGCTCGGCTGGGGCCGTACCGCCGAGAACACCCCGCCCGCCATGACGCTGCGCAAGGTGACGGTGCCGATCCTGTCCGACTCCGAGTGCCTGCTGAAGGAACCGGACTACCGGCCGGGCGCGATGCTGTGCGCCGGGCGCGGTGGCCGGGACGCCTGCACCGGCGACTCGGGCGGGCCGCTCGTGGTGCGCGGCAGGCTCGCGGGCGTCGTGTCGTTCGGCCGCGGCTGCGCACGGGCAGATGAACCTGGTGTCTACACCCGGCTCGCTCACTACCGGCAGACGCTGGGCTTCTGATATCCACGACCAGGTGCGAACCACACAGTTTCCGGCGACCCTGCGCCGTCAGTGGGGGCTCGACCTGAGCCCCGCCCAGCTCTACGCGATCTTGCGGCTGCGTCAGGACGTTTTCGTCGTGGAACAGAACTGCGTCTACGCCGACGTGGACGGCCACGATCTCGCCCAGGGGACGCGGCACTTCTGGTTGGAGTCCGAAGGATCGCACGAGCCGCTCGCGTACCTGCGACTGCTCGAGGAGGCAGACGGCACGTTCCGCGTCGGACGCGTCGCCACCGCGCGCATGGCCCGCGGCCGCGGCTACAGCCGTCGCCTGATGCAGGCCGCGCTCGTGGACATCGGCACCGCGCCGTCAGTGCTCGACGCGCAGACGTACGTCGCCGACTTCTACGCGTCCTTCGGGTTCGTCGCCGAGGGCACCGAGTTCATCGAGGACGGGATTCCACACCTGCGGATGCGGCGCTCTCCCTGATCACGCGCACCGCGCGCTCGATGTCGGCCTCGGTCAGATCGGCGCGCGCGGTTAGCCGCAGCCTGCTGATCTGGTCCGGCACCGACGGCGGCCGGAAGCACCCGACGACGACGCCGCTCGTGCGGCAGTTCTCGGCCCACTGGAACGCCTGCTCCGGCGATGGCGCACGGACGCTCACCACGGCCGCGGTCGGCGTGCTGACCTGGAAACCGGCTTCCTTCAGCCGGTGGCTCAGGTCGTGCGCCACGGTCAGCGCCCGTTCGGGACGGTCCGGCTCCTCGCGCAGGATCTTGATCGCCGCGAGCGCCGCCGCCACGCTGCTCGGCGCGAGGCCGGTGTCGAAGATGAACGGGCGCGCGGTGTCGATCAGGTGCTTGATCACCCGGCTCGGGCCGAGCACCGCACCGCCCTGCGCGCCCAGCGACTTGCTCAGCGTCAGCGTGGTGATCACGTCCGGCGCCTTGATGATGCCCGCCGCGGCCACCGCGCCCCGGCCACCGGGCCCGACGACACCGAGGCCGTGCGCGTCGTCCACGACCAGCGCCGCACCGGTCGCGCGGCAGGCCTCGTGCAGTTCGCTGAGCGGGGCGATGTCGCCGTCGACGCTGAACACCGAGTCCGTGACGACGATCGCGCGCCGCTTGCCGCGGGTCTCCAGCGCGTGCCGGACCTTGCCGACGTCGCAGTGGTCCGCGACGACGACGTCGGCCTTCGACAGGCGCGTGCCGTCGATCAGCGAGGCGTGGATGTGCTGGTCCGCGACGATCGCCGTGCCGGGCCCCGTCAGCGCCGTGACCGCGGCGAGGTTCGCCATGTACCCGCTGCTGAACACCAGCGCGGACTGCGAGCCGCAGAAGTTCGCGAGCTCGAACTCCAGCTCGGCGTGCAGCTCCGTCGAGCCGGTGACCAGGCGCGATCCCGTCGAACCGGAACCCCACTTCAGCGTGGCGGCGGCCGCGGCACCCGCGACGCGCTTGTCCTTGGCGAGCCCCAGGTAGTCGTTGCTCGCGAGGTCGAGGTCCGTCGAGTCCGACGTGCGCGGCCGCAGCCGCCGGCTCAGACCAGCCTTGGCTCGCGCTTCAGAGCGGACGTCGATCCAGTCGAACGTCGACTCACCACCACTGGAAATCGCCTCAGTTGTGCTCACGGTCACCGCCTGAGTCTCCCATCCGCCCGCTAGCGTGCCGCTCGTGGACCTGTTCACCTTCACGCGCGCCGAACTCACCTCGCCGGTGCAGTTCCTCGGCGGACGCTGGGTGGTGTCGGCCTACGACGACGTGCGCGCCGTGCTGGCCGATCCGGTCACCTACCTGCCCGACAACGCCCTGACCGCCGTGACTCCGGTGGGCACGGCCGCGCTGCGGTCCTTGGTTCGCGCCCGCTTCTCCCTGCCGCCGACGCTGGCGAACAACGGTTCTGACTCGCACGCTCAGTTGCGCCGCCTCGTCGCCTCGTTCTTCACGCCGGTCCGCGTTGCCGCTGCGGAGCCTCGCATCCGGTCCCTCGTTTTGGAACGGCTGGGTGGCACGGATCTCGTGCGCTCGCTCGCGTGGGACCTGCCGGCGATCGTGCTGATGGACCTGCTGGGGTTGGAGAACGTCGACATCCCGACGTTGAAGCGCTGGAGCTCCGGGTCGCTGGAGTTCTTCTGGGGCGACATCACCCGCGAACGGCAGCTGGAGCTGGTCGACGACGTCGGCGACTTCCACCAGTGGCTGATCAAGCGCTACCACGCCCGTGACGGCGAACTGTTCTGCGCGCTGGCCGATGCCGGAGTGTCCGCTGAGGACTCCGCCGGTCTCTGTTACTTCCTGCTGATCGCCGGTCAGGAGACGACGACCCAGTTGTTGTCCACGGCGTTGCGTCGTGCGTTGCAGGACCGCGCGTTGTGGGCGCGTCTGGGTTCGCCTGGTGTGGCCGAGGCGTTCGTCGAGGACGTGCTGCGGACCGAGACGCCCGTGGTGACCTGGCGGCGGCTGACCGCGCGTGATGTCGTGCTGTCGGGTGTGCGGGTGCCTGCCGGTGCGGAGCTCGTGTTGTTGTTGAGCGGTAAGGAAACTGACCCGCGTCACCTGGCGTTCGGGTACGGCCGTCACTTCTGCCTCGGTGCCGGGCTGGCTCGGCTGGAGGCCGCGGTGACGTTGCGAACGGTGGCTGAGCACGAGCCGTCGTTGCGGCTGGACGGCTCGGAGCCGGAGTGGCTTCGGCTGCTGTCGTTCCGGGCGCCCCGGTCGGTCACGGTCGCGCGATGAGCTTGCCTGTCGTCGTGCGGGCTTCGAGTGCTTTGTGTGCTTCGGCGATCTCGTCGAGCCGGTAGACGTCGCCGAGGTTCGGCTTGAGCTGTAGCTCGAACACTTCTTCTGGCGTGGTGTCGCGGGGCAGACCCATGACCGCGACGCCCTTGCGGAAGATGTCGCTCGCCGTGACGTCCAGCGGTTCGCCACTCGCGTACCCGAACACGACCATGCGGCCGACACCGTCCTTGAGCAGCTCGAACGCGCTCTTCCCGACCGTGCCGCCGATGGACTCGAAGACGACGTCGACCGGTTCGAGGCCGTCCCAGTCGTAGCCGAGACCGCCCTTGCTGGACGCCGCGAGCACGGTCGCGCCCGCCCGTTCCGCGAGCTGCACGAGCAGGCTGCCGACGCCACCGGACGCCGCCTCCACGAGCACCCGGTCACCCGGCCGGATGCGTGCCGCCTTGGCCGCCGCGACCGCTGTGGTGCCTTGCAGCAGCAGAGCGAGGGCCTCGTGGTCGCTCACGTCGTCGGGCACGTCGATCGGGTGCTCGATGACGGCCTTCGTGGCATAGGCGCCGTCGCGCGGCACGCCCATGACGCGTCGGCCTTCTCCTGTGGTGCCAACGACTTCCGAGCCGAGCGTGGCGGGGAGCGACGGCCCCGGATACCACGGGAACAGCTCCCTGCCCTTGCCCCGGCGGATCACCGTCTCGCCGTAGTTGAGGCCGATCGCGGTGACGTCGACGAGCGCGTCGCCGGTCGGATCCGGGACCTCCTCGACCTTCAACACCTCGGGCCCGCCGAACTCGTGGAACCGCACTGCCTTCATCGTTGCCCCCCAGTAAGCGGACCGTCGGTCCGGTTGCTAGAATACGGACTGCCGGTCCGCTTGTGTCAAGGGAGAGTTCGTTGGAACGTGCCGATGCCGCCCGCAACCGGGCCGCGATCCTGGTGGCCGCCACCCGGCTGATCGGTGAGCGCGGCATCGACGCCGTGTCGGTGGAGGACGTGGCGCTGGCGGCGGGCGTCGGCAAGGGCACCGTGTTCCGGCGGTTCGGCGACAAGGCGGGCCTGGTCAGGGCGGTGGTCGACGAGACGGCAGCCTCGTGGATCCAGACCGCGTCGTTGGAGTGCCGCTCCGCCGGAGAGTTCGCCGGCACGCTGTTCGACCACGTGCTGGCGTCGTTGCCGCTGGTCATCGCCGTGGAGCGGACGACGGTGCGCAGCTGCGAGGGCAACTTCCGGATCACCGTCGAGCGGCTGGCCCGGTTGGTCGGCTCGACGTTCAAGGCGCACACCGTGCTGGCCGTGCTGCGGGGCGAGCACATCGAGTTCCTGCTGGCCCAGGGCATGAAGGCCGCCGAGATCCGGGCGGGCGTTATCTCGCTCGCGGACACGCTCGCCGCTGAGGTTTGATGCCCGGGTGATGAACCGACAGCTCTCCGGAACCCGCAAGAAGACGCTGCTGGAGAGGCTCGGCCCGGTGCCGGACGTCGATCCCGACCGCTACGGCGACGGCGGCCCGGTGGGCGCGCTGGAGACGCGGGTCGCGCAGCTGCTGGGCACCGAGGCCGCGCTGTTCGTGCCGACCGGGACCATGGCGCAGCAGATCGCGTTGCGCTGCTGGGCCGACCGCACCCACAACCCGATCGTGGCGATGCATCCCCAGGCACACCCGTTGAACCACGAGGACGACGCGCTGACCGTGCTGTCCGGCCTGCGCCCGATCAAGGTGGCGAACTCCGAGGTCGCGACCTGCCCGGAGCCGTACGGGACGCTGCTGCTGGAGGTGCCGGACCGCGAGGCCGGGTTCGTCCTGCCGACCTGGGACGAGCTGACGTCGCTCGTCGATGCCGCTCGCGAACGGGACGCGGTCGTGCACCTCGACGGCGCCAGGCTGTGGGAGAGCACCTTCGGCCTGGGCAAGCCGCTGCCCGAGATCGCGGGCCTGTTCGACTCGGTCTACGTGTCGTTCTACAAGTCCCTCGAAGGCATCTCCGGCGCGGCGCTCGCCGGCACCCAGGACTTCGTCGACCAGGCGCGGGTGTGGCGGCACCGGTACGGCGGCATGCTGTTCCAGCAGTGGCCGGCGGCGCTGTCCGCGTTGCACGGCCTGGACACCGTGCTGCCCCGGCTGGGCACCTACGTCGAGCACGCCAAGGTCGTGGCGTCCGCCATGGGCCTGCCCGAGCCGCACACCCACCAGTTCGCGCTGCACCTGCCCGGCGACCCGAAGCGGCTGACCGAGGTGAGCGGCAAGTTCCTCGGCAACTTCTGGCGGGACGGCATGCTCGCGAAGAACGAGATCACCGTCGCCGAGCCCGCGCTGGAGTGGACGGCGGACGAGGTGCGGGAGGCCTGGGCGGAGTTCCAGAGCCTGATCTGAGGGCGACATCGCTCAATCGTGTCGCCAAGCCTTCTGTCACGATCTGATCTCGGGGTGTGATCAGGAGGCAATTTCAGCATGACCGCCCACGTGTTCGTGGACGAGACCAAGGAGAAGGGTTACCTGGTCACAGCAGCCGCTTTGGTACCAGGCGACCTCGCGGCCGCTCGTCGCACCGTTCGAGGCCTGATCATGGCCAACCAGCGGCGCATCCATTTCCACAAGGAGTCCGACCAGCGGAGGAAGCAGATCCTCGACGTCGTTGTGGAGATCGCGCCCGAAGTCACGATCTACGACGGTTCCGCGCACGCCCGGCGCCGCCAGCGTGACGCATGCCTCGTTCGGCTGGTTGCCGACCTTGCCGGTTCCGGTGTCTCGATGCTGGTGCTCGAACAGGACGATTCCGTCCTGGAGGCGGACAAGAAGCTGCTCTACCGCTGTGTTCGGGATCTCGGCTGCCACGACACTCTCGTCTACCGGCACCATCGCGCCCACGAGGAGCCTCTGCTGGCGTTGCCTGACGCGGTCGCGTGGTGCTGGCATCGCGGTGGCCACTGGAAGAAGAGGGTGGAACCCTTGGTGGCCTCGCTGGAAGTCCTCTGAAATACGCGAAACCCGGCCCACCCACCGTCCGGAAGGCTGCCGGGTCCACTTCACAGCGCTAGTGCGTCTGCGCAAGCCAAGACTACCGCATTCCTGACGCGACATCGCTCACCTGGCTGTTGGACCTGAGGGTGCGAAATGCGACGATGCCGGGGCTGTGAGGGGAGTGCGAGGAAGCCGGTGCGAATCCGGCGCCGTCCCGCGACTGTGACCGGTAGTGAGAGAACCGGGAGTCAGGAACTCGTTCCCCTCTTGATCACCGACCGCGGGCGTGGACACCCGAGGAAGGACTTCGCCGAGCATGTTCCCCTTTTCGGCTGTTGTCGGACATGACGACCTCCGGCTTGCCCTGCTGCTGAACGCCGTTCATCCCGGCATCGGCGGCGTTCTCGTCCGCGGCGAGAAGGGGACCGCGAAGTCGACCATCGTGCGCGCCCTCGCCGCGCTTCTGCCCGAGCTGGACGTTTCGCGAGGCTGCCGTTTCGGCTGCGTGCCCGGCAGTACCGACTGCCCCGACGTGCCGCACGACGGTGTCGAACGTCGCCCGGCCAAGCTCGTCGAGCTGCCCGTGGGTGCCACCGAGGACCGCCTGGTCGGGTCGCTCGACCTGGAGAAGGCGCTGACCGAGGGCGTGCGGGCGTTCCAGCCAGGGCTGCTGGCCTCGGCGCACCGGGGCGTGCTCTACGTCGACGAGGTCAACCTGCTGCACGACCACCTGGTCGACCTGCTGCTCGACGCCGCCGCGATGGGGCGCGCGCACGTGGAACGCGAGGGCGTGTCGGTCTCGCACCCGTCGCAGTTCCTGCTGGTCGGCACCATGAATCCCGAGGAAGGCGAGCTTCGGCCGCAGCTGCTCGACCGGTTCGGGCTGACCGTGGCGGTGAAGGCGGCGCGGGACGTGAGTGTGCGCACCGAGGTGATCCGGCGCAGGCTCGCCTACGAGGCCGACCCCGTGACGTTCGCGGAGAAGTGGGAAGCCGAGGACGCGAAGCTCAAGCAGCAGATCGCCGACGCGAAGCAGAAGCTTCCTCAGGTGTCCCTTCCGGACAGTGAGTTGCGCCGGATCGCCGCCGTCTGCGCGGCTTTCGAGGTCGACGGCATGCGCGCGGACCTCGTCGTCGCCCGTGCGGCGACTGCCCACGCGGCGTGGCGAGGTGCCGAAAGCGTCGAGGAGACCGACGTCGAGACCGCGGTCAGGCTCGCCCTGCCGCACCGGCGCCGCCGCGACCCGTTCGACGAGCCCGGCATCGAGGAACAGCAGCTCGAGGACGCGATGCGCCAGGCTGCCGAGCACGCGGAGGAGCCGGAGGAAGGCCCGGACGACGACGGTCCCGGCGGCGGCGAGCTGCCCGAGCCGCAGGAAGGCCCGAAGGGCAATGGAAACGCGCCCAGCGACCGTCCGGCACCGGAGCCGTCGCCCGCGTTCAAGGCGCGGCTGCTGGAGGTTCCCGGAGTCGGGGAAGGCGCGCCCGGCAAGCGTTCCCGGGCCCGCGCCCGCACCGGCCGGATCGTCCGTTCGTCCAAAGTGGACGGCAACGGGCTGCACCTCGTCGACACGCTCACGAACGCCGCGCCGCACCAGCAAGCGCGTGGCCGTCGTGGCCCCGGACTGCTGCTCACCGCCTCCGACCTGCGCAAGGCGGTCAGGGAGGGCAAGGAGTCGAACCTCGTCCTGTTCGTCGTCGACGCCTCCGGCTCGATGGCGGCGCAGAAGCGGATGTCGGCCGTCAGCGGCGCGGTGATCTCGTTGCTGCGCGACGCCTACCAGCGCCGGGACAAGGTCGGCGTGGTGACGTTCCGCGGTCAGAGCGCCGAAGTCGCTTTGCCCCCAACGACTTCCGTGGACGCGGCGGCCACCAGGCTCAAGAAGATGCGCACCGGCGGCCGGACCCCGCTCGCGGACGGTCTGATGAAGGCCCACCGCGTCCTGGAGATCGAACGGATGCGCGACCCGCAGAAGCGCCCGCTCGTGGTGCTGCTGACCGACGGCCGCGCGACGTCGTCCGGCCTGGGCGGCGACCCGACCAAGGACGCGCTCAAGGCCGCAACCCTGCTCGAGAACACCGCCGTCGTGGTCGTCGACTGCGAACAGGGCCACGTCCGCCTCGGCCTCGCGCAGAAGATCGCCGAGGCGTTGCAGGGCACCTGCGTGAAGCTCGACCAGCTCAGCGCCGACCACCTCGCCGGCGTCGTCCGGGCCGCATAAGGAGAACCCCAGTGCCTCAAGGACAACCCACCGAGGTGCCGAAGGACGGCTTGACCACCCGGCAGCGCCGCAACCGGCCGTTGCTGATGCTGCACACCGGTGAGATGAAGGGGAAGTCGACGTCGGCGTTCGGCATGGCGCTGCGCGGCTGGAATCAGGGCTGGGACATCGGCGTGTTCCAGTTCGTGAAGTCCGCCAAGTGGAAGGTCGGCGAGGAGTCCGCGTTCAAGGCGCTCGGCCGGCTGCACGACGAGACCGGCGAGGGCGGCGCGGTCGAGTGGCACAAGATGGGCGAGGGCTGGTCCTGGACCCGCAAGCAGGGCACCGAGGACGACCACGCCACGGCCGCGCTCGAAGGCTGGCACGAGATCCAGCGCCGGATCAACGCCGAACGCCACGGCTTCTACGTGCTCGACGAGTTCACCTACCCGCTGCACTGGGGCTGGATCGACGTCGACGAGGTGGTGGAGACCCTGGCGAACCGGCCTGGCCACCAGCATGTCGTGATCACCGGGCGGTACGCGCCGCAGAAGCTGGTCGACGCCGCCGACCTCGTGGTGGAGATGACCAAGGTCAAGCACCCGATGGACGCCGGGCAGAAGGGCCAGCGGGGGATCGAGTGGTGAACAGGCTGACGGGCGCGGCCACCGGCCTGGGGCGGCGAGGCGACCAGGCGGCGAGCAGGCCGGTGGGCGCCGCCACCGGCTCCGGACAGCGGGGGGCCAGGTGGTGAACCGCCTGGTCGTCGCGGCCCCGGCCTCGGGCAGCGGCAAGACCACCGTCGCGACGGGCCTGATGGCCGCGTTGCGCCGCGCCGGGTCGCGGGTCGCGCCGTTCAAGGTGGGACCCGACTACATCGACCCCGGCTACCACTCGCTCGCCACGAACAGGCCCGGCCGCAACCTCGACCCCGTGATGGTCGGCGAGCACCGGATCCCCGCCCTGTTCGCGCACGGCTCCAAGGGCTGCGACATCGCGGTGGTCGAGGGCGTGATGGGGCTGTTCGACGGCCGCATCGACACCGCCGGCATCGGCTCGACCGCGCACGTCGCCAAGCTGATCAACGCGCCGGTGCTGTTCGTCGTGGACGCACGCGGGCAAAGCCGGTCGCTCGCCGCGCTGCTGCACGGCTTCCGCGGCTACGACCCCACGGTCCGGCTCGGCGGCGTGATCCTCAACCAGGTCGGGTCGGAACGGCACGAGCAGGTGCTTCGGTCGGCGTGCGACGAAGTGGGTCTCGACGTGCTCGGCGTGCTGCCGCGCGATCCGCAGTTCTCCTTGCCCTCACGGCATTTGGGGCTCGTGACGGCGGCGGAGCACGGCCCGGAGGCCGTCGCCGCGGTCGACGCCATCGCCGCCGCCGTGGCCAAGCACGTCGATCTCGACGCGGTGCGCAGGCTGGCCGCGTCGGTGCCCGCGATGGCCGTCGCCGCGTGGGAACCCCAGGTCGACCGCGTCGAGAACGAGCCGGTGATCGCGGTCGCGGGCGGGGCGGCGTTCACGTTCGGCTACGCCGAGCACGTCGAGGTGCTGGAAGCGGCGGGCGCGGCCGTCGCCGTCGTCGATCCGCTCCACGACGAAGATCTTCCGGAGGGCACTTCGGGCCTCGTCCTGCCCGGCGGATTCCCCGAGCAGCACGCGGAAGCCCTGTCGGCCAACGCGAAGTTGCGCGAGGCGGTGACCCGGTTCGCTCGTTCGGGTGCGCCGGTCCACGCCGAGTGCGGAGGGTTGCTGTACCTCGCGAGATCACTGGACGGGCACCCGATGTGCGGCGTGCTCGACGCCGAGGGGTTCATGACCCCGAAGCTGACCCTCGGGTATCGGGACGCGGTGGCCTCCGCGAGCTCACCGCTGCACCCGCCGGGCAGCCGCGTGACCGGCCACGAGTTCCACCGGACCCAGCTGTCCACACCGCACTCGGCCCCGCCCGCCTGGCACTGGCGCGGCGTCGACTCACGGCCCGTCGCCGAGGGGTTCGTGGTGGGCGGTGTGCACGCGTCGTACCTGCACACGCACCCCGCCGGTGATCCGGAGGCCGTAGCCCGTTTCGTGCGGGCCTGCCACCCGTTCGTGGCAGGAGTGGCAGACGGTACGGTCATCGCTTAAGTCTCTCCCCGAAACCCCCTGTGGAGCTGTCGTGACGACGACCGGTCGGGTCTCCTTCGTCGGCGCCGGTCCCGGTGCCGCCGACCTCATCACTCTCCGAGGCGCGCGCCGCATCGCGGACGCCGACGTCGTCATCTGGGCACCCACGGCGGTGGACGTCGAGTGCGTCCGCGAGCACGCCCGTGCCGACGCCGAACTGGTCGACTTCTCCCGCGTCACGCCGGAGGAGATCACCGACCTGTACCGCCGTGCCGCCGCGTCACGTCAGGTCGTCGTGCGCCTGCACTCGGGCGACGCCGCGACCGGCGGTGGCGTCCAGGAGCAGCACGACCTGTGCGTGCGTCTCGGTCTCGAGGTCGAGGTCGTGCCGGGCGTGTCCGTCGTCGCCGCCGCTGCCGCCAAGATCGGCCGCGAGCTGACGCTGACCGAGGCGTCGTCCACCGTGCTGATCTCGCCGGAGAGCAGCGAGCTCGTGAGCGAGTTCGCCGCGCTGCAGACCACGATGGCCGCCACGGTCTCGGGCGCGCGCACCGGCCAGTTCGTGGAGAAGCTGCTCCAGGGCGGGTACTCCGAGGCCACGCCGGTCGTCGTCGCGTACAAGGTGAGCCAGGCCGACGAACTGGTCGTGCACACCACGGTCGGCGAGCTCGAGTCGGTGGTGAAGCAGCACAAGCTGTACCGCCCGACGCTGTTCCTCGTCGGTGCCGCGGTGAAGGCGCCCACGCGTCGTGTCTCGGCCTCGGCGACGACGTCGGTGGACGAGCCGCTGCGCGCCGCCCGCCCGACCCGCTGGTCCCGCCGCGCCGCCTCGCGCATCGCGACCCGCGTGGACGAGCCGATTCCCGCGTCCGAGCCCGCTGCCGCCACCGCTCCCGTCGCCGAGCCGAACCCGGCGTGGACGGCGGTGGAGGAAATACAACAGTCGGTGCGCAAGCCCGCCGAGGAGCCCGCGCCGAAGCCGAAGCTGACGGTGGTCGCGGCGGAGAAGCCGAAGCCCCCGACGGTCCGCGCTTCGACGGCCACTCCCAAGAAGCGGCCAGCCGCCCGTAAGCCCAAGCGCACCGCCGGCAACTGATGTCGGTCGAGAAGCTGCTGGAGGCAGCGGGCCGCCCCGTCGAGATCGTCGATGCGGCGGACGGCCTGCGTCCCGCGCTGAACGTGTGCCGCGCCCGTTCCGCCGTGCTCGTCAAGCTGGCCGACGGCATCGGGCCCGCCGAGATCGGTGCCGGCCTCGCGGGCTGGCGCCGATCCCTGATCGTGCAGGACTCGGGCGAACTGACCACTGTGGACCCGCGGGACGCGGTGACGAGGCGTTGGACCGCACCGGACGCCGTGTTGTGCCTGGCGGACAACGAGTTCCTCCGTGCGAACGACGGCTGGGCGCTGCCGGACGACGCCTTCGGAAGCCGCACGCACGTGCTCGGCGCCGAGGTCCGCGCGTTCGTGCTGGCCCGCCTCGCCCCACGTCCCGGCGTGCTGGTGTGGGACGTGCTCGCAGGTTCCGGCGCGGTCGGCGTCGAGTGTGCCCGGCTGGGTGCCGCGGTGATCGCGGTCGAGCCGGATCCCGTGCAGTGCGTTCGCATCATCGCGAACGCCTCCGCGCACGGCGTCGACGTCCGTGTCGAGGAAGCCGAACTGGACGCGCCCTCGTTGCCGCGTCCGGACGCGGTGTTCGTCGGCCGCGGCAATCTGAGCGCGGTCAAGGCGAGCGCGGCGGCATCGGCCAAGCGCGTCGTCGTCGCGACGGAGAGCGTGGACGAGATCGTGCCCGCGCGGGATGCGTTGCAGGCCGCGGGGTACGAGGTCGAGGGCGTGCACTGGACCGCCTCGCGCCTGCTGGATTCCGGTTTCGCGCCTGCCGTACCGGTGACCGTGTTGTGGGGATCCAAGAAGTGATCGGTGTGTTCGCCGGCGCCGCCCAACGTGGTGACGCCGCAGATCTGGCCGGGCTTCTCGGTGCCGACGCCGTCGTCCCCGACGGTCCGGTCAAGCCCGCCGTCCGCGGTCTCTGGCCCCGCCTGGGCGCCGTCGTGCTGTTCCTGGACGCGGCCGCCGCGGTCCGGCTGATCGCGCCCTTGTTGCGGGACAAGCGATCCGACCCCGCCGTGGTGTGCGTGGACGAACACTTCGTCGTCGCGCTGGCCGGTGACGTGGACGTGTTCGCCCGCCACGTCGCGGACCTGCTGAACCGCACGGCCGTGGTGACCAGCGGCCCGTCCATCGACTCGGTCCTGGACGAGCTGGTCGAACAGCTCGACGCCACCGCGGACGGCGACGTCGCGGCCTGCACCGCCGCCATCGAGGCGGGCGAGAAGGTCGTGCTGCGCAACCCGTTGAACTTCCCGCTGCCCGCCTTGCCGCCGAACGTCGTGGCGGGCGGTGAGGACGCGACCTGGGTGATCGTCATCGACGACCGGGCCGCCGCGACCAAGGACAACGTGCTGCGGATCGTGCCGCGCACGCTCGTCGTCGGTGTGGGCTCGACGCGCGGTGCGTCGGCCACGAGCGTGGGTGCCGCACTGTCGGAACTGGACAGCCACGGTGGTCTGGATCTGCGTGCCATCAAGGCGTTCGCGACGGCGGACGCCAAGGCGGACGAACCCGGCATCGTGGACGCGGTGGAGGACTGGGGTTTCTGGCACGGCGACACCGCCGAGCTGCTGACGTTCCCGACCGAGGAACTCGCCGAGATCGGTGTGCCGAACCCGAGCTCGGTGGTGCGCAACTCGATGGGCACCGCGAGCGTCGCGGAGGCGGCCGCGTTGCGGGGCGCGCGGAGCATCGGCCACGGCGGACCGATCGAGCTGGCGGCCGAGAAGTTCAAGCGGGACAACGTGACCGTGGCCGCGGCACGGGTGCTGCCGCGCGGCCGGCTCGCCCTGGTCGGGCTCGGTCCCGGCTCCGCGGAGGAACGCACGCCCCGCGCGGAGGCGGAGATCCGGCGCGCGGCGTTCGTGATCGGGACGCCCGAGGCGATCGACGCCGTCGGGCCGCTTCTGCGCTCTGGCACCGAAGTCGGCCACGAGGGCGCGTGTGATTTGGCCTCGCGTGGGGCCGCGGTCGCGTTCGTCGCATTTGGAACCGGACCAACGCTGGACAATCCGGTCGAAGCCGACGTAATTGTTGTTCCCGGAATATGGGAACGCTGATGTTTTTCCTTCTTTCGTAGGGTCTCTGCCGAAGTTTTCTTGATTAGCGTCGCCATGCACACGGCCCACCCCTGCACCGGGCCCGAAAGCACTGGAGACCGGCATGAGAGCCCGTCGTCTCGTCGCCGTCGCCTGCACCGCCGGCGTCGCGCTGTCCCTGCTGACGATCACCGCCCAGGCCGCCGCGCCCAAGGAAGGCTTGCGGCTGCTGACCGTCCGCGACTCCCTGACCGCCACGCACACCTGGTACGAGCAGACGTTCGACGGAAAACCGGTGCTGGGCGCCTACTACGTCGAGCACGTCGACAAGTCGACCGGCGTGAAGACCGTGGACGACGGCAGGATCGCGGTCGGCGCGGTCGACGTCACGCCCGCCGTCACCGCCGAGGACGCCAAGACCAAGGTGAGTGCTCCCGAGGGCGCGAACCTCAAGGTGCTGCCCGGCACCGGCCTCGTCTACGAGGTGATCTCCGACAACGGCAAGGGATCCGAGCGCACGCTGGTGCACGCGGAGTCCGGCGCCGTCGTGAAGACCGAGAGCCTGGTCAAGCACGCGAACGGCACCGGCAAGGTGTTCAGCCCGAACCCCGTGTCGTCGCAGCAGAACCAGGACCTCAAGGACGCCAACGACGCCGACTCGGCAGTGCCCGCCGCCGCGTACAAGACGGTCACGCTGTCCGATCTGGACGGTTCCGGCTACCTCAAGGGCAGCTACGCGACGCTGACCGGCGCCAAGAGCAAGCTCGCGTACAACAAGAGCAACAAGTTCGAGTACACGCGGAACAACGACCTCTTCGAGCAGGTCAACGCCTACTGGGGCGTGACGGAGGCGCAGAAGTACATCCAGAGCCTCGGTTTCAAGAACATCAACAACGAGGCGCAGAAGATCACGACGCTCGGCCTGACCGAGGACAACTCGTTCTACGACCCGTCGAAGGACCAGATCACCTTCGGCACGGGCGGCGTGGACGACGCCGAGGACGTCGAGGTGGTGTGGCACGAGCTCGGCCACGCGATCCAGGACGCCCAGGTGCCGGGCTTCGGCTCGTCCCTCGACGGCGGCTCGATCGGTGAGGGCTTCGGCGACTGGTGGGCGTTGATCATGTCCTCCCGCGACGCACAGGACACGGCCAAGGTCCCGTTGGCGTGCATCATGGACTGGGACGCCACGGCGTACACGACCGAGACGCCGCACTGCCTGCGCCGCACCGACACCAGCATCACGGTGAGCCAGCGGCAGAACGAGGTGCACTTCGACGGCCAGATCTGGTCGCGGGCGCTGTGGGACATCTACACCCGGTTCGGCCGGGACAAGGCGGCGAAGATCGTGCTGGAGGCGCAGTTCTCCTACTCGCCCTCGACCTCCTTCGCGCAGGCCGCCACGGTGACCGTGGAGACCGCCAGGAAACTTTACGGTGACACGGATGCAGCATTCATCCGATCTGCGTTCGACGCACGAGGAATCGAAAAGAACTAAGTCAAAAGTCAAACCGCCCTAAACAGACAAGTGGCGGTTGTGCTGCTGATTCTCCGCCCGTGACGCTGTGTGTGCCGCTGCTGTACACCCTGCACACACAGTGTCATCGGGAAGGACTGGCAACATGGCGAAAACCCTGCATCGCCTGATCGTGTCCGTCGTGGTGTCCGCTCTCGCGAGCATCTTCTTCATCGCCCCCGCGGCCAACGCCGGCGACGTGTCGCCGATGATCGTCGGTGGTACGCGGGCGAGCACCTCGACCTATCCGTGGGTGGTCTACCTGGCCTCGACCTCCGGTTCGCAGTTCTGCGGAGGCACGCTGACGAAGGCCAACAAGGTCGTCACCGCCGCACACTGCGTGAAGGGCCGCACGCCTGCCAGCACGCGCGTCGTGCACGGACGTGACGACAAGCAGAGCACCGTGGGCACGGTCGCGAACGTGACCAAGATCTGGGTGCACCCGAGCTACACCACGGCGACCGCCGGCTACGACGTGGCCGTGCTGACGCTGGACCGCAACATCAGCTCGGCCACCCTGCCGCTGGCCACGCCGTCCGACACCGCGCTCTACACGGCCGGCAACTCCGCGCTGATCCTCGGCTGGGGCACCACGTCCTCGGGCGGTTCCGCCTCGCGGTACCTGCTCAAGGCCAACGTGCCGCTGACCTCGGACGCGACCTGCAAGACCGCGTACTCGCAGTACAGCAACACCTCCATGGTGTGCGCGGGCTTCCCGCAGGGCGGCGTCGACACCTGCCAGGGCGACTCCGGTGGCCCGCTGGTGTTCGGCGGCAAGCTCATCGGTGACACCTCGTGGGGCCGCGGTTGCGCCGGTGCCGGCTACCCCGGCGTGTACGGCCGGATCGCCCCGTACTACTCGGTGATCACTGCTCAGCTCTAAGCGGTCGTTTGTCTGTTGCAGGGTGCGTGCCGTGGCGCGCACCCTGCACGCATGGCTGATCTGGAAGCTGTGCCGGAAGACTGGTCGAGCGCGCTGGTCGTCGTCGCTCATCCCGATGACATGGAGTACGGCGGTGCGGGCGCTATCGCGCGTTGGACCGCCCAAGGCAAGAACATCGCGTACCTGCTCGCGTGCCGTGGTGAGAACGGCATCGACTCGTTGGAACCGACTGTCTGCGGGCCGTTGCGGGTCGCGGAGCAGATCGCGGCATGCGTGGCCGTCGGCGTGACCGAGGTCGAGTTCCTGGACCACCCGGACGGCACCATCGAGTACGGCCTTCCGCTGCGGCGCGACATCGCGGCCGCCATCCGCCGCCACAAGCCGGAGTTCGTGATCACCGGCAACCACCGCGAGACGTGGCCCGGCGGTGGGCTGAACATGGCCGACCACATCGCCGTCGGACGCGCGACCGTCGACGCGGTGCGGGACGCGGGCAACCGGTGGATATTCCCGGAGCTCGGGCTGGAGAAGTGGGAAGGCGTGAAGTACGTGGCGGCGGCGTCCTCGCCGTTGGCGACGCACGCCGTGGACATCACCGACTCCTTCTATGCCTCCGTGGTCTCTCTACGCGCGCACAAGGCGTACCTGGAGGCGTTGAGCGGCGACATGGCCGATCCGGCGACGTTCCTCCGTTCGATGGCGGAGAACGTCGGGAAGCGGTTCGGAGGGGGTCTAGCCACCTCTTTCGAGCTGCTGGCGCTGTGACCATGTTCCCTTCGGCTGGACACGGCGTGTCCCGTGTGGATGCTTCTACGCATGCCCTTTGAACAGCACTACCTGGCCGGCCTCGACCTCCGGGGCCGGCGCGTCCTCGTGGTCGGCGGAGGCACGGTCGCGCAGCGCCGTCTACCTCGCCTGATCGCGTCCGGCGCCGTCGTCGAGCTCGTGTCGCCGTCCGTCACACCCGCCGTGCAGGGCATGGTCGACGCGGGCGAGCTGACGTGGCATGAGCGGCGTTACGAGGCCGGCGACGTCGAGGGCGCGTGGTACGTGGTGGCGTGCACATCGCACGTTGAGGTGAATACGCAGATCGGCGAAGAAGCGCTCTCGCAGCGGGTGTTCTGTGTGCGCGCGGACATCGCAGTCGAGGGCACGGCCGTGACGCCGGCGACCGGCACGCACGACGGCATGTTGATCGGTGTGCTGGCGGGTGGCGAGCACCGCCGGTCGGCTTCCGTGCGGGACGGGCTCGTGGCGGCGTTGCGCGACGGGCGCATCGCGGACCAGGCCGCTCCGCCCGTGGGCGTGGCGCTGGTGGGTGGCGGACCCGGCGATCCCGAGCTGATCACCGTGCAGGGCAAGCGATTGCTGGCCCACGCGGACGTGGTCGTGGCCGATCGGCTGGCACCGCGCGAACTGCTGGAGGAACTGCCCGCGCACGTCGAGGTCGTGGACGCGGCGAAGATCCCGTACGGCCGTGCGGCGACGCAGGAGTTCATCAACCAGACGCTGATCGACCGCGCCAAGGAGGGGAAGTTCGTCGTCCGGCTCAAGGGCGGCGACCCGTACGTCTTCGGGCGTGGTTTCGAGGAACTGCTGGCGTGCGCCGAGGCCGGGATCCCCGTGACCGTGGTGCCGGGCGTGACGTCGGCGTTCGGCGTGCCCGCGCTGGCCGGTGTGCCGGTGACGCACCGAGGCGTGGCGCACGAGGTCGTCGTCGTCTCCGGCCACGTCGCGCCGGACGACCCGCGCTCTCTCGTTGACTGGTCCGCGATCGCACGCCTTCGTGGCACCGTCGTGCTGATGATGGCCGTCGAACGAGCCGGTGCGTTCGCCACGGCGTTGATGGAAGGCCGCCCCGGTTCGACGCCCGTCGCGGTCATTCAGGAAGGCAGTACTGCGTCTCAGCGCGTTTTCCGGTCCACTTTGGACTCGCTGGGTGCGGACGTGAAGACCTGGGAGGTTCGTCCTCCGGCGATCATCGTGGTCGGCCCCGTCGCGGGGATTGCTTCCGCAAATAGTTAGATAAGTTTCTTTACAAAAGCCGCGCACCCGGTGGACTCTGCATTCACGCCGCCTAAGTCCACCGGTTTGCGGAGGCCCGCATGAAACGCGTCCTGTCTTTGGCGGCAGGCATTGTGCTTGCGATGTCCGGTTTGGTCGTTTCGACACCGGCGAACGCGGCACCCCAACAGGTCTTCTGGACCTTCTACGGCTGGTACGACAACACGCCGCCCGGTGGTGACATCGCCTATCCGCAGATCCACGACTCGGCCGGCGGAAAGGGCACGTGGTCGGACCCGATCACGTTCGCGACGTCCAGCAAAGAGGCCAGGCCGGGAACGAAGATCTATTTCCCGCGGGTCAAGAAGTACTTCATCATGGAGGACTCCTGTTCCTCCTGTGAGCAGGACTGGAACGGCAACGGCCCCAACGGCGGCCCGAAGCTGTGGCACTTCGACGCGTGGGTCGGCGGCAAGGGCGGCAACGCCATGAACGCGATCGACTGCGAGGACGCGCTGACGAACTACCACGACGACGGCAAGCCGGTGATGGAGGAGACCATCCTCAACCCACCGTCGAACCTCCAGGTGGACCCGACGCCGATCTTCAACACCTCGACCGGCGAGTGCTACGGCGGCGCGAAGCCCAAGACCACCAACGGCGAGTACAAGAACGTCTCGACCGGCAAGTGCCTTCAGGGCGGCGCGTCCGGCTCGCAGCTGACCACGGCCACCTGCACTGGCGCCGCGAACCAGCAGTTCAAGTTCCACGGCGCGTTCATGGAGCAGGGCTCGCCCCAGCAGTGCACCACGCTGTCCTCGGGCAAGGTGCTGCTGAAGAAGTGCGACGGCGGACCGGCTCAGCAGTGGTCGATCAACCCGAACAAGACGATTTCGGACATGCAGTACAACACCAAGTGCTACCGAGATGCGTCCGGCAAGGTGACGGCGGCGTCCTGTTCCGGTTCCGTTGCCCAGTGGACCTTCAAGGCGGCGGCCAGGAAGTA
Source organism: Lentzea waywayandensis (assembly GCF_900115955.1). Lineage (GTDB taxonomy): Bacteria > Actinomycetota > Actinomycetes > Mycobacteriales > Pseudonocardiaceae > Lentzea > Lentzea waywayandensis. The sequence continues at coordinate 568,964 of NZ_FOYL01000005.1, read as the reverse complement.
GCGAATTCACTCTGCGGCTTTACCTGCCACCGTTCAGGCTTCGGCCTGGACGGTGGTTTTTTCGTGCACCTCTCGACCTACAGGAGCCTTGCTTGTCCACCCAGACAGCCTCGCCGCCAGGCGGGGACCGAGTGCTCACCCGCCTGCTGACGACCTACCTGCGGCCGTATCGCAGGGAGTTGACCATCGTCGTCGCGTTGCAGCTCGTCGGCACGATCGCCTCGCTGTACCTGCCGAGTCTCAACGCCGACATCATCGACAACGGCGTCGCGCGCGGTGACACCTCGTACATCGTGGATCAGGGCGTCTGGATGCTCGTCGTCTCGCTGCTCCAGATCGCCTGTTCGATCGTGGCCGTCCGGTACGGCACGCGCGCCGCGATGGCGTTCGGGCGGGACGTGCGCTCTGGGGTGTTCCACCGGGTCGGCTCGTTCTCCGCGCAGGAGGTCGCGCGGTTCGGGGCGCCGTCGCTGATCACCCGCACGACCAACGACGTGCAGCAGGTCCAGGTGCTGGTGGTGATGCTGACGACGATGTTCGTCGCGGCGCCGATCATGTCCGTGGCCGGTGTGGTGATGGCTTTGCGCGAGGACGTCGGGCTGTCGTGGTTGCTGCTGGTGTGCGTGCCGGTGCTGGCGATCGCGGTCGCCATGATCACCGTGCGGATGGTGCCGTTGTTCCGGCGTCAGCAGGAGCGCATCGACCACGTGAACCGGGTGCTGCGCGAACAGCTCACCGGCGTGCGCGTGGTGCGGGCGTTCGTGCGGGAGAAGGCGGAGACCGAACGGTTCGCCGACGCCAACGCGCAGCTCACCGACGTCGCGCTGAGGGCAGGCCGGCTACAGGCGATGATCTTCCCGACGGTCATGCTGATCTTCAACGTCTCCAGCGTCGCGGTCTTGTGGTTCGGGGCGCAGCGCGTGGCGGACGGGGAGATGCGGGTCGGCGCGCTCACCGCGTTCCTCGCCTACCTCCTGCAGATCCTGATGTCGGTGATGATGGCGTCGTTCATCTCGACGATGGTGCCGCGTGCCTCCGTCAGTGCGGGGCGGATCATGGAGGTCATCGAGACCGAACCGTCGGTGCACGCTCCTTCGGAGTCGGTGGCCGCCTCTGTTGGACGTGGAGAGGTTTCCTTTCACAGCGCGGAGTTCCGGTACCCCGGTGCCGACGCGCCGGTGCTCAGGAGCACGTCGTTCAGCGTAGGCGCCGGGCAGACCACCGCGATCATCGGCAGCACCGGCTCCGGCAAGACCACGTTGATGAGCCTGATCCCGCGGCTGATCGACGTGACGGCGGGGGAGGTGCGGGTCGGCGGCGTCGACGTGCGGGCGCAGGACCCCGAGGCGTTGCGATCGAGGATCGGGCTCGTGCCGCAGGTGTCGTACCTGTTCACCGGAACCGTGCGGTCGAACCTTCAGCACGGCGCACCTGACGCCACCGACGAGCAGATGTGGACGGCGCTGGACATCGCGCAGTCGCGCGACTTCGTCACCGCGATGGGCGGGCTCGACGCGGTGATCTCGCAGGGCGGCACCAACTTGTCCGGCGGCCAGCGGCAACGGCTCTCCATCGCGCGGGCACTGGTGCGCAGGCCTGACGTGTACCTGTTCGACGACTCGTTCTCCGCGCTCGACCTCGCCACCGACGCGGCGTTGCGCGCGGCACTGCGGCCGTACACGCGCGACGCAGCCGTGATCGTCGTGGCGCAGCGGGTCTCCACCGTGGCTCAAGCCGACCAGATCCTCGTGCTGGAGAACGGCGAGATCGTCGGCAGGGGCACGCACCGCGAACTGATGGACAACTGCCCCACCTACCTGGAGATCGTCCACTCCCAGCTCACGCCGGAGGAGGCGTCATGACCACCACCACTCGTGAGCAGCCGCGGCCGCTGGGCGGCCCCGCCGGCCGGTTCGCCATGCAGGCGCCGGTCAGCAAGGCGGCGGACTTCCGCACGTCGGCCCGGCGTCTGGCCGGCCTGATGAAACCCGAACGCGTCACCTTCGCCGCCGTCGTCGGACTGGGCGTGCTCGGCATCGCGTTCACCGTCCTGGGCCCGAAGATCCTCGGCGACGCCACCGACATCATCTTCGACGGCCTCATCGGGGACGGGATCGCGTTCGGTTCACTGGCTGGCGTGCTCTCCTTCGCGCTGGGCCTGTACGTGCTGGCCTCGCTGTTCGGCTGGTTTCAGGGGCGGCTGCTGAACACGGTGGTGCAGCGCGTGGTCTACCGGCTGCGCGAGAGCGTTGAGGCGAAGCTGCACCGGTTGCCGCTCAAGTACTTCGACGGCCAGCCGCGCGGTGAGCTGCTCTCCCGCGTCACCAACGACATCGACAACATCTCGACGACGTTGCAGCAGACCATGAGCCAGCTGCTGACGGCCGTTCTGAGCATCATCGGCGTGACCGTGATGATGTTCGTGATCTCGCCGCTGCTCGCGGTGGTGATGATGCTGGTCATCCCGATCTCGGTCGCCCTGACCGGCGCGATCGGCAAGCGCGCGCAGAAGCAGTTCGTGGCGCAGTGGAAGCACACCGGCCGGCTGAACGCGCACATCGAGGAGGCGTTCAGCGGCCACCAGCTGGTGACGGCGTTCGGCAGGCAGCAGGAGTCGGAGGCGGAGTTCCGCCGCCGCAACGACGAGCTGTACGAGGCGGCGGCCGGCGCGCAGTTCGTGTCCGGCCTGATCATGCCGTCGATGATGTTCCTGTCGAACCTCAGCTACGTCGCCATCGCGGTGATCGGCGGCCTGCGCATCACCTCCGGCAGCATGACATTGGGCGAGGTGACGGCGTTCATCCAGTACTCGCGCCAGTTCACCCAGCCGCTCACCCAGGCCGCCTCGCTGTCGAACCTGCTCCAGTCCGGCGTGGCGTCGGCGGAGCGGGTGTTCGAACTGCTCGACGCACCGGAACAACGCCCCGACGCAGCGGACGCCGTTCCGCCGCCGTGGCGCTGCGGCAAGGTCGAGTTCCAGGACGTGTCGTTCTCCTACGACCCGGACAAGCCGTTGATCGAGAACCTCTCGCTGGTAGCGGAACCCGGCCAGATGATCGCCATCGTCGGCCCGACCGGCGCGGGCAAGACGACGCTGGTGAACCTCATCATGCGGTTCTACGAACTCAGCGGCGGCCGCATCACTCTCGACGATGTCGACATCACCTCGCTGCGCCGCGCGGACCTGCGCGCACAGGCAAGCATGGTGCTGCAGGAGACATGGCTGTTCGGCGGCACGATCCGCGACAACATCGCGTACGGCAAACCGGGCGCTACAGAGGAGGAGATCCTCGCTGCGGCCGAAGCGACCTATGTGGACCGTTTCGTGCGCTGCCTGCCCGACGGCTACGACACCGTGATCGACGAGGAGGGCTCGAACGTCTCGGCAGGCGAAAAGCAGCTGCTCACCATCGCGCGTGCGTTCCTGTCCGACCCGACGCTGCTGATCCTCGACGAGGCGACCAGCTCGGTCGACACCCGCACGGAGTCGTTGGTGCAGCACGCCATGGCAGCACTGCGCTCGTCACGCACGTCGTTCGTCATCGCCCACCGGCTGTCCACCATCCGCGACGCCGACCTGATCCTGGTGATGGAGGCCGGGCGCATCGTCGAACAGGGCACGCACGACGAACTGCTCGCTAGGCAGGGTGCGTACCACCGGCTGTACTCAGCGCAGTTCGCCGCAGCGGTGTGAGGCTGAGCAGCCCCACAGCGGTTCTCAGTGCGACCGACACGTACCAAGGAGCAAGCAGTCCGAAGTAGTCAGCGGTGAGTCCGCCCAGCAGCGCGCCGACCGGCTGAACACCCCAGGTGATCAGGGTCTGCGCGCTGCTGACGCGGCCGAGCAACTCCGTGGGCACCACTCTCTGCCGGAAGCTCGCGGTCGCCACGCCCCACACCGCCGTGCAGAACGAACTCACCACCGCGAACGCCGCGACCGTTGCGAGGTCGTGGGCGAGCGTCGCGATTCCCAGCCACATCAACGGAATCAGCACGACGGTCGCCGTGACCGTGCTGCGATACCTCGCGAGCAACCGTTCGGCGAGCAGTCCGCCAGCGACCCCGCCACACGCGAGAGTGGCCAGAAAGGCCCCGAACCCGGCGTTCGTCAGCCCAAGTCTCTGCTGGGCGAACAACACCAGCGTCGCCATCGTCATCGCGATGCACAGGTTCGTCGTCGCCGACACGACCGTGATGGTTCTCAACGCCTTGTGCTTCATCAGCCACCGCAAGCCTTCCGCGACCTTCGGCCTCGCGGTCGGCTCCTTGCGTTCGGTGCGCATCTTGCTGACCAGCACCGCTGCCAGCGCGAACGTCAGCGCGTTGACCCAGAACGGCGCAGGCACCGCGATCGCGAACAGCAGCCCGCCGAGTGGTGGCCCCACGAACTGCAACGCCACCGCCTGCGACGCGAACAGCCGCCCGTTCGCCCGCTCCAGCAGGTGGTTCTCCACGGTGGCCTTGATGAGCGGCTGCCCCACGGCTCTGGGGATGTTCTCGGCCGTGCCGATCAGGAACGCCATGCCGTACAGGAACGCGATGTGTGTGCTGTGAAAGGCCGCGAGCAACGCCATGAGCACGCACTGAACCCACAACGCCGCGATCAACAGTCTTCGGCCGTCGTACCGGTCCGCGGCCGCACCGGCCGGAAGCGCGACCAGCAGCCAGGGGAGCGCGCCGAAGAAGCTGACGCCGGCGATCAGCTTCGGATCCTGCGTGAGCGTGGTGGCGAGCAGCGGAAGTGCCGCCAGGAAGATGCCGTCCCCCAACGCCGAGATGGCGCTGCCGCTCCACAGCAGGTACCAGTTCCGCCCCATGCCGCACCGTACACACGACGAAGGCCGCCTCCCCGAAGCGGGGAAGCGGCCTTCAGCCGTTGATCAGATCAAGCTCAGTGCTGCGGTGCTGCCCGGCGCGGACGACCCGCGCCGCGCTCGGTCCGCCCGAACGTGCGACCGCCCTCGGAACGCTCCGAACGGCGCGGTCCACCACGGAACTCGCCACCCTCGGTGCGCCGGCCGGAGCCGCCGCGGTAGCCACCGCCACCGCTGCCACCGGCAGCGGGAGCGCCGAAGCGACGACCGCCGGAGCCACCGCTGCGGCGGGCCGGCTTCTCGCGCTCGATGATCGGCTCGCCGCTCGGGATGCGGGCGCCGGTGATGCGGACCAGGTCCTCGTCACCGGGGCGCACCTTCGTGCTCTCCGGACGGATGCCCGCACGCGCGGCCATGCCCTGGACGGCGCGACGCTGGTCGTGCGTGACCAGGGTGACGACCGTGCCGGACTGGCCTGCGCGGGCCGTGCGGCCGGCGCGGTGCAGGTAGTCCTTCGGGTCGGCCGGCGGGTCGACGTGGACGACCAGCGAGACGTCATCGACGTGGATGCCGCGGGCGGCGACGTCGGTGGCGATCAGGACCGGCATGGTGCCCTCGCGGAACTCGCCGAGCACGCGGGTGCGCGCGCTCTGCGCCTTGCCGCCGTGCAGCGCTCCGGCGTTGACGCCCATCGAACGCAGCTTCTTGGCCAGGCGGTCCACGTGGTGCTTGGTGCGCACGAACATGATCGTGCGGCCCTCGCGCGCGGCCACCTCGTTCACCACGTTCTGCTTGTCCTCAGCGGACACGAACAGCAGGTGGTGCTCCATGGTCGTGACGCTGGCGGTGGCCGGGGCCACCGAGTGCGTCACCGGGCTGTGCAGGTACTGGCGGACCAGCTTGTCCACGTCGCCGTCGAGCGTCGCGGAGAACAGCAGACGCTGTCCGTCCTGCGGGGTCAGGTCGAGGATCGCGCGGACCTGGGGCATGAAGCCCATGTCCGCCATCTGGTCGGCCTCGTCCAGCGCGGTGATCTCGACGGAGCCGAGGTCGCACGTGCCCTGGCGGACGTGGTCGGACAAACGGCCCGGCGTCGCGATCAGCAGGTCGACGCCGCGGCGCAGGTGTTCGATCTGGCGCGGGAACGACGTGCCGCCGACGACGACGCGGCACCACAGGCCCAGCGAGCGAGCGTGCGGCATGAGAGCCGTCTCCACCTGCATCGCGAGCTCGCGGGTCGGGACGAGGATCAGGCCACGCGGCTTGTGCGGCACGGAGCGGCCGCTCGCGAGGCGGGTCAGCATCGCGAGGCCGAACGCCAGCGTCTTGCCGGAGCCGGTCTGGCCACGGCCGAGGATGTCGCGGCCGGCCATGGCGTCGGGAAGGGTGGCCGCCTGGATCGGGAACGGCTCGGTGATTTCGTTGGCGACGAGCGACTTGATGAGCGCGTCGGCAAGGCCGAGTTCAGCGAACGAGGGCAGCGGGCCTTCCGGCAGCGTGCTCTCGAAGACCTCGGCGACGATCGGTTCCTCGACCCGCTGCTGCGGACGCGAGGAATTGCCCTGGCGACCCGAGCGGCGCCGCGGTGACCTGCGGCTTTGCCCACGCTCGGAACGGCCTTCGGACATTGATGGCAAAACAAACCTCCGGGACATGGCACGTCTCGAGGCTGCCCCGCGAGCTACCGCGGTGCCGATCACAAGGACGGGCCCGGCGTGATGGTCACGCCGCTGATGAGTGGGTGGAAACACCGGTCAACGGCTGTCAGGCCTTCATCGGTGTACAGCACAGTCTAGCTGATCAATGACGACAGCTTGCGCGCCCGGCAGTGTCGTTGGACACGGCCGGGCGCGCAACGTGCGTCAGGCCATACCCGCCACGTCCAGCAGCGTCGCCACCAGCGCGGACGGGTCGCCGATCTCGTGCGGCAGACCGCGCGAGGCGAACCAGCCGCAGATGTTGCGCACGTCGCGGTCGAGGAACTCAGGGCCGCGAGGGTTCGCGACCAGGTCGACCACCTGCGGCAGGTCGATCATGACCAGCCTGCCGTCGTGGACCATCAGGTTGTACGCCGAGAGGTCGCCGTGCGTGATGCCCGCCTCGGCGAGCGTCATCAGCGTCGCGACCAGCTGGCGCCACAGGTCGAGCAGCTCGTCCTCGTCGGGACGGGCCTGCGCGAGCCGCGGCGCGGCAGTGCCGTCGGCGTCACCGATGAACTCCAGCAGCAGCTCGGTGCCGCTGCGCTGCACCGGATACGGCACGGGTGCGCCGATCTGCCACAGCTGGGAGAGCGCGGCGAACTCCGCGACCGCCCACTGCTCCGCGATCAGGTTGCGCCCGAACGCGGTGCGGTTCGCGATCGCCCGCGTCTCACGGGACTTCTTCATGCGACGACCTTCGAGATAGCCCGCGTCGCGGTGGAACATCCGGTGGTCGTTGCTGCGGTAGCGCTTGGCGGCGAGCAGGGTCGACCTCTCGCCGATGGCGCGTTCCAGCAGGAAGACGTCCGCCTCCTTGCCGGTCTTCACGATGCCCAGCTCGCGGTCCACCGCGGCCAGTTCCGTGATGAGCCAGTCGGGGTGCGGTTTCGGACCCTGGTCGGCGTCGCCCCACGTGGACCAGCGGTCGCCGTCCTCGGGGGTGTCCGCGGTGCTGAGCTGGTCCTCGCGCAGTCGCGAGACCCGCAGCTTCTCTTCTTCGGTCATTCGGCCGCGACGCGTGGGTCCCGCGTCGTCGGCGATCCGGTTGGTGCGCTTTCCCTTGCGCCGCATGGTGTCGTCGGCGCCATCGAAAGCAGATTCGTAACGTTCGAAAAGATCGTGCTCGCGCACGGTGGGGTCTCCCTGGCGATGAAGGTGACCGCCCCACTGGCGCTCTGCGATCAAACGGTGCTGATCAGGCGCGAAGGGCGGCTGGACGGGTCGCGAACGCGGTGCCACGTCCAAAGACAGGCTCTGACATCACGCACCTCCTCGATCCAGCTTCGTTTCACGCTTCGGAGGGAAGCTTGCCTTGCGGGACTGGTGCCCGCAACCGAATTAACCGGTGATCAGGTCCGCGGTCTTCTCGCCCGTCGGCACCATCGTGAGCCCGGCCTTCTGCGCGAGCTTGACCAGGCTTTTCAGGTCCGCGGGCTCACTGTTGGACTTCGCGATGGCGCGCGCGAGCAGCCCCTTGTGCGCCTTGTTGAAGTGGCTCACGACCTTGCCTTCGCTCGTGATCACCCGGACGACGACGGCGTGCGGGATCCGCGCGAGGCTCGAGTACGCGCCGGACCGCAGGTCGACGACGAACTCGTCGGCCTCCTTGAACACGGGCTCCAGCACTGGTTTCCACACCGTGCGCAGGCCGCCGTGACCGGGTAGCGCGCTCCCACCGGACAGCCGGTACGCGGGCACGGGATCGCCGCCGCGAATCGCCCCGAACAGCGCCGACGCGACCGCGAGCCGCTGGTAGGCGCGTTCTTTCTCGGCCTTCTTCAGTGACGGGAAGTCCAGGTTGTCGTAGAGCACGCCGGTGTAGCGCAGCAGCGCGGGCGTGGTCTCCGACGTGCGCAGTGAGGCGTTGCGGTGCACCTCGTCGACCTGGCGTTCGGAGATGTCGAGCGCCTTGAGGCTCGCCGGGACGTCCTTCGCGAGATCGGCCAGCGCGGACACCAGCTTGTCGCGGACCGGGTTGAGCTCGGGGAACGACAGCGCGTCGAGGTCGAGCGGCGCGCCCTCGCCGCCGATCGCCTTGGTCTCCGACGGGGGAAGCAGCACCAGCACGGTTGAAAAGGGTAGGGCAAAGCCGGAAAACAGCTGGACCTGCATGGTCTTCTGGAAGGCGTGGACGCACTGGACCGCCTGTACCGCTCGCTCGACGCGCGGATGCGCCCGGAGGACGTCGCGACCCTGGTTCGCGAGGCTCAGCCCTCGCTGACGGAAGCTGAGCACCGCGTGATCGGCGAGGTGGCGTTGCACGCCCGGCGCTGGCACGGGTTCTCGGGCATGAGCGACGACTACGCCCGCCCGGTCGGCGCCGCTCGCCAGGTGGCCGCGACGCGGGTCGTGTTCGGCGTGGACGGTGCCGTCGACGCGGACGACCCGTTGTCCGTGCTGGAGTTCGCGTCGCTCGTGGGCGCGGAGATCGCCTGGGACCCGGACCGCACGGACTTCCTCTCCGACCGCCTGAACCGCGACGAGCGGGCCGCCGCGGGCATCGGTCTGTCGAAGCGCCAGTACAACCGCCGCTTCCGGATGCTGCGCAGGCTGTCGGCCAAGGCGGACCGCCTCGACCGCGTGATCGTGACGCGCGACGTCACCCTGCTCGCCGCCGCCGGTTTCGTCGGCACGATCGACCGCGACCGCTTCCGCGCGGACGTCAACGCCGCGTGCTTCATCGCCTACTACACGGCCCGCCGCAAGCTGCGCCGCCGGTTCACGCTGCTCGGCCGCGACAACGCGTTCGACCAGGTCGCGGCGGCACTGCTGCGCCGCTGCCGCCTCGCCGCCGGCACGGACTGGGCGATGATCGCCCTGGCCCACCCGACCGAGGAGGTGCTGGGCCACCTGACGCCGGAACAGCTCGGCAACCAGATCGGCCGCTGGTCGGCTGCCACGCGGTCGGCGGCGGCCGTGCTGGGCGACCTCTGGCAGGAGAACGACTTCGAGCAGGCGAACATGGTCGTCCGCCGAGGACACGACTCGTCCACCTGGAACACCTTCGCGCGCGCCTACAACGCCGCCCGCGCGGGCTGGATCTCCAGCCTGCACGCCGCCGGAGCCGCCGACCTGCTGGCCGACGCGTGGCCGGGCAAGGCGATGCGGCTGATGGCGGCCGACCTCGCGTGGTGGCACCGCGACACGGGCGGCGACCTGCACTCGGACACCGACGTGTGGGCCGCTCTGCCGCTGCCGTGGGAGGTTCTCGACGGCACCGCGACCTGTACGCGCGGCGATGTCGAACGCGCCTGCCGCAGCTTCGACATGGACCCGGCTCGCTCCGGCTGGTCGGCTCCACGCGCGCACGGCGCCACCGCCCGCTTCCGCCCGACCCCGGAACTCGTGCACGGCGTGGCCGTCGCGGATCCCGTGTGGGGCATGGCGTTGCGCCGCGCCGGCGTGTACAGCGGCAAGGCCCCGGTATCCCCGGTATTCGGTGGACAGGACGCGGCGGGATGAGCAGGCTGGCGTTCGTTCGGCTGTAGTTCAGCGGTAGAACGCCCGGCTCGACTCTCCGGGTGGACGCCGGTTCGAGCCCGGCCGGCCGAACACCCTCTGCACACGTGACTCAGTGGCAGGGCTCCGGTCCGCCACTGAGCCGTGTCGGACGTCAGGGTGCCTGGAGAGTCAGGTAGGCCAGGCCGAGCGTGCCGCGCCATCCCCGCAACCGGTAGCCGCGGGAGGTGTCGGCCTTCGCCCTGATCTCCGGGGCGTGCTCGGAGTCCGGGTTGTCGCGCAGCCAGCGCTCCCAGGCGAGGCCGTGCCCGTTCTCGAACACGTCCCACTCGTCGAGGCTCGCCTGTTCCACCGCGAGCATGCGGTAGCCGTGGGCGTGCGCGAGGTCCACCAGGTCGGCCACCGAGCCGTACTGGTCGCGCGGCACCGGCATCGCGGCCAGCTGGTCCTCGGTCGGCTCGCGTTCCCAGAAGCCCTCGCCCAGCAGGAGCCGTCCGCCCGCGCGCAGCAGCTGCTTCGCCGCCGTGAGCGCGTTCGCCGTGTGCTGCAACGGGTCTCCGCCCCACACCTGACTGGCGCCGTTGACGATCACCACGTCGGCCGGCCGATCCGGGTGCCACTGGGCGACGTCCGCCACCTGAAGGCTGACGCGCCCGGTCAGGCCTCGGGCCTCGGCGTTGGCCTGCCCGTGGGCGATGTCCGCGGCGTTCAGGTCGACACCGGTGCCGGTGGCCGTGGGCGCGGCTTCCAGGGTTCGCAGGAGGAACTCCGCCCAGCCGCAGCCGACGTCCAGCACGTGGGCGTCGTCCAGTGGCATGAGCGAACGGATCAGGCGTGCCGCTCGTTGCTCGGACAGAGGCCCGTGGAACGTCAGGTCCTCGTGCAGCGGTGCGATCTCTGGTGGCGTCATCGCTCGCAGGATGGCCCCGGCGGCGCATCGCGGGCAACGCGTTATTCGGTTGTTGGCGTTATCGCCTCCCCGTAGCGTCATTCGACGTGGAACTCGTGTGGCGCCCGCTCACGACAGCGGACATCCCAGAGGTGGCCGCTCTCTACAACGCGGCCGAGGCGGTCGACGACACCGGCGAACTGTTGTCCGAAGAGGACTTCGCCGAGTCGTTCGGCAAGGCCGACCTGCCCGGCGGATCGTTGGCCGTGCTCACGGGCGGAAGGCTTGCGGCCTACGGGCTGGTCGCGTTGCGCGACAACCCCGTGGACACGCACCGCGTCCGGCTGGACGGCGTGGTCCACCCCGAGTTCCGGCGTGAGGGCATCGGGCTGCAACTGCTGCCACGCCTCGCCACCCTGGCGCACGACCTCCACGTCGCACGCCACCCGGACCTGCCGCTCGCCGTGTGCACCATGGTCGAGAGCCGTGCCGAGGGACACGTCGCGCTGGTCGAGAAGCTCGGCTTCGGCGCCGACCGCTACTTCTACGAGCTGGAGGTGGCACTGGGCGAGTCACTCGCCCAGGTCCCGATCCCGTCCGGCTACGAGATCGTGCCGTTCTCCGCGGCCCGTGACGAAGAGGTCCGCCAGGTCTGCAACGCGGCGTTCGCCCAGCACTGGGGGTCGGTCGACCGCAGCCCGGAGGAATGGGCGGCGTCGTTCACCGACAGCAAGCGGTTCGTTCCGGAGTCCTCCTTCCTGGCGCTCTTCCAGGGCGCCGTGGTCGGGTTCGTGCTCGCACGGCACTACCCGGTCGTCGAAGAGATGACCGGCGTCCGCGAGTTGTGGATCGGGGACGTCGGCACCCTGGAGGAGCACCGCGGGCGTGGCGTGGCCACGGCCCTGCTGAGCTGGACGCTGGCTCAGAGCAGGACGCAGGGCTACCAGCGCGCCGGGCTCTCCGTGGACTCGGCCAACTCGACCCGTGCGCTCGGCGTGTACGAGCGCGCCGGGTTCGAGGTGGCGCGGACCTGGATCGACTACGGGCTGCCGGTCGCGCTGTAGTGGCGTGATCCGGCCCGTTGGCGAGCGAATGCACGCTCAGCGGGGAGTTCTCGCGGCGCCGCTCCCACACCCCGTGCAACCGGTACGAGGTCGTGGAGGCGGCACCGCGATGCACCCACCTGGCCGCGAGTTCGCCCGGCCTGACCGCGGGTCGTCCGACCTGGCTGCGGGTTGGCCGGTCTGGCCGCGAGTTCGCACGGCCTGGCTGCGGGTTGCCTGGCCTGACCGCGCGTTGCCCGGCCTGACCCGAGCTCGTCACGGCCTGACCACAGGTTGCCCGGCTTGGCTGCAGGTTGCCTGGCCTGGCTGCGGGTCTGTCGGGCCCGACCCCAGGTTTGCCCGGTCTGGCTGCGCGTTTGCCTGGCCTGGCCGCGAGCTCGTCACGGCCCGACCGCGGGTCCGCCCGGCAACGGGCCGGATCACTCCGACTAGAGCTCCTCGCCCGGCTGGCCGACGCAGAACTGGTTGCCGTCCGGGTCGGCGAGCACCGACCACACGAGGCCGGGAACGCTGTGCACCCCGACCTCCGTGGCACCGAGCTCGACCAGGCGGGCCACCTCCGCCAGGCGGTCTGGCACGTGCGAGTCGAAGTGGACTCTGTTCTTGCCCGGCGTCGCGTCCGGCACCTGCTGGATGCCGAGCACGGCACCGGACTCGGTGTTCGGCGCGAGCAGGATGAAGTCACCCCAGTCGTTCTGGATCGTGGTGCCCAGAGCGGCGGTCCAGAACTCCGCGAGCTTGCGCGCGTCGCCCGTGTCGATGGTGATCATGTCGATGGTCAGAGGCATGGGACGGACGCTACCCAGGGGGTCTGACAATTCTGGTTCGCGCAGGTCAGAGCCCACCGGAAGCACCGCGCGCGATTTCGGGGAACGTCCAACCAGTACGCTGTTTCAACTGCCCGTGAACGAGGAGTACCCACCGTGATCACCAGGATGTCGTCGCTGTTCCTGCGCACCCTTCGCGAGGATCCGGCGGACGCCGAAGTGCCCAGCCACAAGCTGCTGGTGCGCGCCGGCTACGTCCGCCGCGTCGCGCCGGGCGGGTACACCTGGCTGCCGCTGGGACTCAAGGTCCTGCGCAACATCGAGGCCGTCGTCCGCGAGGAGATGGACGCCTTCGGCGCGCAGGAGATCCAGTTCCCCGCGCTGCTGCCCAAGGAGCCCTACGAGGCGACGAACCGGTGGGAGGAGTACGGCCCCAACCTGTTCCGCCTCAAGGACCGCAAGGGCGCCGACTACCTCCTCGGGCCCACGCACGAGGAGATGTTCACCCTCACCGTGAAGGGTGAGTACAGCTCCTACAAGGACTACCCCGTCACGCTGTACCAGATCCAGACCAAGTACCGCGACGAGGCGCGTCCCCGTGCGGGCATCCTGCGCGGGCGCGAGTTCCTGATGAAGGACTCGTACTCGTTCGACCTCACCGACGAGGGTCTGAGCCAGTCGTACAAGGACCACCGTGACGCCTACATCCGCATCTTCGACCGGCTCGGCCTGGAGTACGTGATCGTCTCCGCCACGTCCGGTGCGATGGGCGGGTCCGCGTCCGAGGAGTTCCTCGCCGTCGCCGAGACGGGCGAGGACACCTTCGTGCGCAGCACCGAGTCCGGTTACGCGGCGAACGTCGAGGCCGTCACGACGCCCGCGCCCCCCGCGCAGTCGATCGACGACAAGCCCGCGGCGCAGGTGCACCACACGCCGAACACGCCCACCATCGAGACGCTGGTGGACTTCCTCAACGCGAACACCGACCGCAAGTTCACCGCGGCCGACACGCTGAAGAACGTCCTGGTCAAGGTCAAGCGCCCCGGCAAGGACTGGGAGTTGCTCGCGGTGGCCGTCCCCGGTGACCGCGAGGTCGACTTCAAGCGTCTCGAAGCGGCGCTCGAACCGGCCGAGGTCGCCATGCTCGAAGCGGCCGACTTCGCCAAGAACTCGTTCCTGGTCAAGGGATACATCGGTCCGGGAGCCATCCAGGCCAACGGCATCCGCTTCCTCGCCGACCCCCGCGTCGTCACGGGTACCGCGTGGGTCACCGGCGCGGACAAGGCCGACCACCACGTCGTCGACCTGGTGGCGGGCCGTGACTTCACGCCCGACGGCGTCATCGACGTCGCCGAGGTCCGTGAGGGCGACGCGTCGCCGGACGGCAAGGGTGTGCTGGTCGCCGCGCGCGGCATCGAGATCGGCCACATCTTCCAGCTCGGCCGCAAGTACGCGGACGCGTTCTCGCTCGACGCCCTCGGCCCGGACTCCAAGCCCGTCCGGATCACCATGGGCTCGTACGGCGTCGGCGTCTCGCGGCTCGTCGCGGTCATCGCGGAGCAGTCGCACGACGACCGCGGCCTGATCTGGCCCCGCAACGTCGCCCCCGCCGACGTCCACGTCGTGGTCGCCGGCAAGGACGAGACGCTCATGGCCGCCGGTGAGGACTTCGCGAAGCAGCTCAGCGCCAAGGGCCTCAAGGTCCTGCTGGACGACCGCAAGGCGAGCCCCGGCGTGAAGTTCGCGGACGCCGAGCTCGTCGGCATCCCGACGATCCTGGTGATCGGCCGCGGCCTGAAGGACGGCACGGTCGAGGTCAAGGACCGCCGCTCCGGTGAGCGCGTCGAGGTGCCGGTCGCGGAGGCCGTCGACCACCTGGTGCAGGTCGTCAACAGCTGAAAGAACTGAACGCCGGGCAGCGCGCTGGGGGAGGACGCGCGGCCCGGCGTTCAGCGTTTCACCAGGGGACGGTCAGCCCGCCCTGCGGTCGGTGAGGTCCAGCGCCGGTTCCTCGAACCAGCCGAGAGCGCGTTCCCGCTTCACCGCACGCTCGGCGCGAGGTAGCTGGTCCGCAACGACGTCGCGCACCAGCAGATGCCGGAACCCGTACTCGATCTCGCCCGTCTCGCTGTTGCGACCCTGGCGGCGCAGGAAGTCTCGCTGTTCCAGCAGTTCCAGCGCCTTGGCGACCTCGAGAGCGTCACGCTGACCGGTCGCGGCCACCGCTCCGGGCGACACCAGATCACCCGCGACGGCGGCGTCCTGAAGGACGGCCTTCACCTCGAACGGCAGCGAGTCGAGCTGAGCGGTCAGCACTCCACGCACTGATGGCGGGACAGGCAGCGAAGCGTCGTTCTGCACGCACGGCATGCGTGGGTCGGCCACCATGCGGGCGTACTCGGTGGCGAACAACGGGTTGCCGCCCACGCACGTCACCAGCGCCTGCCACAGTTCGGACGACAGCTCGCGGGTGTGCAGCAACGAGTTCAGCAGGCTGCGCGTTCCGTTGTGGGACAACGGCTCCAGGCTGATCGTGGTGGCATTGCGCTTGCCGCCGAACCACGACGGCCGGCGCTGCAGCAGTTCCGGCCGCGCGGTGGCGATCACCAGCAACGGCACGGAACCGGCGTGCTCGCTCAGTTCCTCCACGAAGTCGAGCACCACGTCGTTCGCCCAGTGCACGTCCTCCAGGAGGACGACCAGCGGGTCGGACTCCGCGACCTCCTCCAGGAACCGCCGCCACGCCGGGAAGTCCGCCTGCACGCCGGGGCCGGGTTCGGCCAGGCAGGCGAGGCTCCCGTGCAGCCGGTCCGCGAGCTCACCGACGCCGACCAGCGACGCGAGAGCGGCCCGCAGCGTTTCGAAGGAGGAGAAGCCGCTCACGACGTCCGAAAGTGGCCCAAAGCCGTGGTCGTCGCCGAAAGCCGTTGCGGTGCCGCGCAAAGCGGTCGAACAAGAAGACGTGAGTTCGTTGACGAGCCGTGTCTTGCCCACGCCCGCTTCGCCGAGCACGGTCACGAAGTGCGGGCGTCGGCGCGTGCGGACCTCGTCGAGAAGCCCTTGCAGCACCAGCAACTCACGCTCGCGCTCCACGAACGGCACGGCGGCCTGCGAACGGCGGGTCGCACCACGCGGCGACACGCACGAGACCGCCTGCCAGCCTCCGGTCGGGGCGCCATCGGCCTCCCACGTCACGGAACCGGCTGCCTCACGGGTCGCGGAGCACGCACGAACGGCACCCAGCGGAGACAACGCCATCAGCTGACGGCACTGGTCGAGCAGCACGCCCGTGGCAGTGGGCGCACCGGACGAAGGCAGACGCACGAGAGAGTCGCCGGTCGCCACGCCGATCTGCACGTCCGCGACGGCAGCCAGCCGGTCGCGGATGGCCAACGAGGCACGCACGGCGCGGTCGGCGTCGTCCTCGGCGGTCTTGGGGACACCGAACAGAGCCAGGAACACGGAACCGACGTTGCCGCCGACGACGCCGCCCAGGCGGGAAACCTCGGCGGAGACGACGGAAGCGACTTCCTGGTGCACCGCGTCGACGTCCTCCGGGTCACCGTCACCGGCCGCGAGACCGAGCTGGGCGGACACCATCACGACGCTGACGAGCTTGCGCTCCACGGTCGTCACGTCCATCGCGCCCACGGCGACCGGCGGAGCGACGGGCTGTGCGACGGGTGGCGTGATCACGACGGGAGCGGACACGGGAGAAGCCTGGCCGACGGCCAGCAGGTGCCTGCGTTGCACCGACGGCGGAAGGTCCAACGCGGGGGCGTGGTCGAGGATCGCGCGCTCCAGTTCCTGGAGCTCGCGGCCCGGTTCGAGGCCGAGCTCCTCCACCAACGCCGCCCTGGTACGGCGGTAGACGCTCAGCGCGTCCACCTGCCGGCCACACCGGTAAAGCGCGAGCATCAGCTGCCCGTTGAGCCGTTCGCGATAGGGCTCCACCTCGATCAGCGACTCCAGCTCGCCGATGATCTCGTAGTGCCTTCCGCAGGCGAGTTCTGCCTCGAAGCAGTCCTCCTGCGTCGCCAGCCGCCCGTCTTTGATGGCGGTCAGCTCCGGCCAGTTGATGCCGGTCTCCGCAAGATCCGCGAGCACCGGTCCGCGCCACAAGCTCAGTGCCTTGCGGAGCACCTTCGCGGCGGCGGGCCAGTTGCCAGAGGAGAGTTCACCTCGTCCCTGTTCGGTCAGCTGCTGGAAGCGCGACAGGTCGAGGGAGTTCTGGTCCACGCGCAGCAGGTACCCCGGCGCGTGGGTCAGCAGCAGTGCGGACCCCTCGGGGTTGCTGCCGTGGGGAGTGAGAACGCCTCGCAGCCCTGAGACGGCGTTCTGGAGCATCTTGCGCGCCGTGGGCGGGACATCCCGCGACCACAACGCCTGGAGCAGCTTGCTCGTCGCCACCACTCGGTTGGCGTGCAGCAGGAGGAAACCCAGAGCCGCGCGCTGCTTGACGCCGCCCAACGGCACGGGCAGGTCGTCGTCGAGGACTTCCAGTGAGCCCAGCAGGTGGAATCGCATGGTTCTGGCCTCCTTTGGTGCTTATCCGGACGGAGGGAAGAGATCAGCCCCAGGGAGTGTCGTCGCCCCACGGGGTGTCGCCGTCGGTCGGAAGCGTCGGCAGGGTGATGGACCGTCCCCACGGGGTGTCGTCGGAAGTGACTGTGCCCCAAGGGGTGTCGCCGTCGTTGACGATCTGGCTCCAGGGGGTGTCACCGCCCAGGCCCTTGCCCCACGGGGTGTCGTCGTCGGCCTGTGCGGTGCCGGCGAAGAGCGTCAACGCCAGGGCCGCCGGGATGGCGGAGAGAACCAGAGCGGCAGCGGTCGTCTTGCGGATCATGTCGGCCTCCTCTTTCTTGGTCGGACCTTGGCTCGAGTTGTGCTTCAGACACCTTCGAGTGGTGTCTGAGAACGAAGTTAGAAGTGCCGCCCATCGCCGCTCTATCGCGCACCCACCGCGTATCAATCGGCCGTGATGGCGGGGCCTGGGCGACCAATTGAGACGCTTCAATAGCTGACCCGCCAGTCAGCACACAGCTGTTACTACGCAGGGTGGTCGCTTATCCGGAGAATTAGGTGCGGTGTACCGCAATGGTTGGGTGCGGTTAGCGATCCGAACGAACCGCTTGTGCCGCTCGGAGTAGTCCCGATGAGACGTTCAGGCTGCTTGGCGGCATGCCGTACGATCGTCGTGAAGTCCGCCGCCGCAACGATGAATTCTCGGGTTCACGCACTGTTTGATCTGCCACGATGCCCTGGATCTGATCATCTCCAAATGAGATGCCTATTGAGATCAGGCGCATTATGGTGGATCGTGTAGTCATGCACAAGAAGGATCTTGACAGTTTTCCTCACCGAGGCTAACTTCGGAGATCATCACCCATCGAAGTGGCCGCATGCAGTTGATGCAACCGGAGGTCAAACACGAGATGTGAAGGATTTTCATCTTAAATCGATCTTGAGATGACGTCCTGGAAGTGCCTTTTTCCGCGTCTTCGGTAAATGTGATTCGGTAACGGTGAAAACGACCGGAGCGTGAGGTGCAGGGGCATTGCGGGAAATAGAGGCGCGAGGGGTCGTCCGTCATGAGCTCCGCCCCTGATGAGGAACTGATTTTCAAGCTGCTCGGACCGATCGAGGTGATCGGGGCCGAGGAGCAGGTACAGGTGCCGCCAGGACGTCAGCAGACGATCCTGGGCGCATTGCTGCTCGAAGCCAATCGCGTTGTCAGCATGGACCAGCTGATAGACCTCGTCTGGGAGCACACCCCGCCGTCGACCGCACGGGCGCAGATCCAGATCTGCGTGTCCGCGCTCCGGCGGGAGTTCGCGCGAGTCGGCGTCGACGCCCAGATCGAGACCCGCCAGCCCGGCTACCTGCTGCGCGTCGCCGCGGACAAGATCGACACCTTCCTCTTCGAACGCCGCGTGGCCGACTCCGACGCCGCCGTCCGCCAGGGCCGCATGGAAGAGGCGTCGACGGTGTTGCGCGCGGCTTTGGCGTTGTGGCGCGGACCCGCACTCGGTGGCGCCGGGGCCACGTTGCAGAACAAAGCGTTGCGACTCGACGAGAAACGCCTGTCGGTGCTGGAGAACTGCGTCGACATCGAGTTGTTGCTGGGTCGGCATCACGCACTCATCGGTGAATTGCAGAGCATGGTGACCGAACACCCGCTGCGAGAACGCCCGCGTGGCCAGCTGATGCTCGCGCTCTACCGCTCCGGCCGGCAGTCCGAGGCGCTCGACGTTTACCGCGCCGGCCGCGACCTGTTCATCGAACACCTGGGCCTCGAACCGAGCGACCAGTTGCGCAAGCTCGAGACCGCGATCCTGACCGACGACGAGGTGCTGCGCCTCGATCAGGAGAAGTCGGTTCCGGTCACCGTGCAGAACGTCGTGTCACCGCACCAGCTTCCGGCCACCATCTCGGACTTCATCGGCCGCCAGGACGTCGTGGCGCGCGCCGAGACCGTGCTCTCCGGCGACCACATGACCATGCCGGTGGTGAACATCTCGGGCAAGGCGGGCATCGGTAAGAGCGCTCTCGCGGTCCACGTGGCCCATCGCGTCGCGGCCGAGACCTACCCGGACGGCCAGCTGTACTGCGACCTGCGCGGCACCCAGGCGCAACCGGCCACGCCGGCCGAAGTTCTCGGCCGGTTCCTGTCCGCGTTGGGCGCCGTGGGCTCGACTTTGCCCGACGGTGTCGACGAGCGGGCGGACATGTACCGCAGCATGCTCGCGAACCGCCGCGTGCTGGTGGTGCTGGACGACGCGGGCAGCGAGTCGCAGGTGCACCAACTGCTTCCGGGCTCGCCCACGTGCGGTGTGGTCGTCACGAGCCGCACCCGGCTGACCGGTCTCGCCGGATCTCATTTGGTCGACGTCGACTTCATGGACTCCGATGACGCTCTGGAGTTGTTGGGGCGCATCATCGGCACGCAACGCCTCCAGAGCGAACCGGTCGCCGCGGCCGCGTTGGTGGACGTCGTGGGAGGGCTCCCACTGGCGCTGCGCATCATCGGCGCCCGCCTCGCCGCCCGCACGCACTGGAGCCTCGCCTCGATGGTCGGCCGCCTCGCCGACGAACGGCACCGCCTGGACGAACTGGTGCACGGCGACATGGTCGTGCGCGCCAGCCTGTCGCTGACCTACGACGGCCTGGAACCCGACACGTGCCGGGTGATGAGGCTGATGTCGTTGCTGGAAGCGGAAAGCCTGCCCGTCTGGACGGCTTCGGCGCTCACCGACGACGACCGCCACCGCGGCTTCGACCTGCTCGAGCGTCTCGTCGACGCCCAACTGCTGGACGTCGTCGGCAGCGACATCACGGGCCTGCCCCGCTACCGCTTCCACGACCTGATCCGCTTGTTCGCCAAGGAACAGCTCGCGGTGCACGAGGCCCCGGCCACGCAACTGGCGTCGGTCGAACGAGTGGCCGGCGGCTGGCTCGCGATGGCGGAACAGGCACACCAACGCCTCTACGGCGGCGACTTCACCGTCCTGCACGGCAACGGCCGGCGCTGGCAGCCCAGCGCCCCGTACCTCGACCAGGTGCTCCAGGACCCGTTGGGCTGGCTGGAAAGCGAACGCCCGAACATCTGCGCCGCCGTCCTCCAGGCCGCCGACGCCGGCCTGGACGAGCTGTGCTGGGACCTCGCGATGACGCTCGTGACGTTGTTCGAGACCCGCAGCTACCTCGACGACTGGCAGCAGACCCACGAACGCGCCCTGGACGCCGTGCGCAAGGCGGGCAACAAGCGCGGCACTGCGGCCCTGCTGTGCTCGCTAGGGTCGTTGCACCACAGCCAACGACGCATGGACGCGTCCCGTGCCGCACTCGAACCGGCGCTGGAGCTGTTCACGGAGCTCGACGACAGCCACGGGCTCGCGCTGGTGCGCCGCAACCTCGGCCTGCTGGAGTACAACGAAGGCCGTCCGGAGATCGCCCTGAGGATCTTCGAGCAGTCGCTGGCGGGCTTCAAACGCGTCGGCGACGTCGTCGGCCAGGCCTACGTGGTGTCGCAGCTGGCACAGCTGTCGCTGGACCGCGGCGAACACGAACTGGCGGTCGGTCAGCTGCGCGGCGCCCTCGGCATGTGCCGCGAGATCTCCAGCCCGCGCGTGGAGGCCCAGGTCCTGTACCGGCTCGGCAGCGCGATGCTGGTGCAGGGGCGCTACGAGCAGGCGCAGCAGCTCATCACGTCGGTGCTGGGAATGGTGCAGCGCTCCGGCGACACCGTGGGGGAGAGCTACGCGCTGCACTCGCTCGGCCTGATCCACGGCCGCATGCGCATGTTCGCCGAGGCCGGACGCCTGCTGCGGCGCGCGATCCGGCTGTGCGAGGAGAACCTCGACCGGGTCGGGGCCGCGCGGATCCGGCTCGACCTCGCCCAGTTGGTGTCGCAGCGCGGGGAGACGTTCCACGCGATCGCGATCGTGGAGCAGGCGATGATGACGTTCCAGGAACTGCGGCTCGCGCTGTGGGAGAGCAAGGCGCTGGCGGTGCTGGAGAAGATCACCGTCGAGAACCCGCTGCCCGCCGCCGTCACGTCCAACGGCGGCGCGCGGTAGGCCGGTGGGCGGCCGCCTTCGAAACGTGGCGTGGCAGAACGCGAGCGGCTTGCCTTCGAAACGTGGCGTGCCGACTTCTTGCCGGCGCTCGTGATGACCGCCGTCCGTGCCCGCCGCCGCCTCGTTGGACGGCGGCGCGCGGTAGGTCCTAAGAGGTCGGCGTCAGCGAGTCGACCATCTTCTGCAGGTCGGACTCCTTGAGCAGCGGCGGGTTGGTGCCGCCTCCGCCGCCCTCCAGGTCGCCGTTCACGGCCAGCACGTGCAGCTTGTTGCTGCCGTTGAGCACCACGACCTTGACCATGCCCTTGCTCGCCAGGCACTTGTTGCCGGTCTGGGTGATCGTGGCGTCGATCTGCACGCCGTCGACGACGACCTTCGTGCCGTCCTTCTGGGTGTGCTGGATCTTCACCGGCTTGGGCTCGGTGGTCGTCACCTTGGGGTCGCCGCCCGACGAGTAGTACTGCGTGGCGAGGGCCTTGGTGAAGTCGGTGGCCGCCTTGTTGATGTCGCTCTTCGGGAGCAGCGTGCCGCCGTTGGTGCCCTTGGTGAACGGCTTGCCCTCGCACGTGTAGTCGCCGTAGGTGGTGATGCCGGACAGCGAGATGCCCTCGATCCCCTCCACCGGGATCTTGGCGTCGGCGATGACGTCCCAGCTCTTCGGGACCACGTAGTTGTAGCCGAGCGCCGTCTCGATGCACTGCTGGCCCTCGTTCTTCGGGCAGGCGGCGTCGGTCGGTTGCGCGGAGGTGCTGTTCGAGGTGGACGGGTCGGGCTGCGCGCTCGTGTTGTCCGGGCGCGACATCAGGAACCAGGTGAGGCCGCCGCCGATGAGCAGGACGAGGACGACGGCGCCCATCACGAGCCAGAGCGTCTTCTTGCTCTTCTTCGGCGGCTCGTTGTCGAAGCCGCCGTACACGCCGAGGCCGCCGTACCCGCCGTAACCCTGCTGCGGGAACTGGCCCTGTTGCGGGAACTGGGGTTGCTGCTGCGGAAAGCCACCGGTCTGCGGGTAGCCGCCGGTCTGGTAGCCACCGCTGGGGTAGTCACCCTGTTGCTGCTGGCCCCAGCCCTGCTGGTCGTTCCAGCCGCCCTGTCCGCCGCCACCTGGGTAAGTCACGGGGAAACGGTACCTGGTGGGTCTGACAGAGGCTTAATTCATCGGGCGTTGACTTCAGGATCGTGCGAGGCGTAGCGTGCCCGTTAAATTCAACGCATGATGAACTTAGGAGGCGGATGATGCGCACCGCGCTGGTCACCGCCGTCGCAGGCGCGGCGGTGGCGTTTCTGCTGGGCCTGCTGACCTTCGGCGTGCAGGCGACCGTGCACCCGCACGACGTTCCGCTCGCCGTCGTGGCACCTCCGCCGATCGCGGAGAAGGTCAGATCCGCAGACTCGGCCGAGGTCGACATCCGGGTCGTGTCCGCGGACGAGGCGCGGAACCTCCTGGCGGACAAGGAGGTCTACGGCGTTCTGGAGATCGCGCCCGGTCAGGCGACGATCCGGCTGAACCCCGCGGTCAACCCGTCCGGCACGCAGGTCGCGCAGCAGGTGCTGACCGGCGTCGCGCAGGGCGCGGGGCTGCCGGTGAGGATCGACGCGCAGGCACCGACGGCCGCCGAACGCACGGCACCGCTCGCCGCGAGTGCGTTGCTGTGGGTCGGCGGGATGATCGCCGGACTGCTGTTCGTGGTGCTGAAGGGCAGCAGACTGAGGTGGCTGTCGGCGCTGACCACGGCCGTCCTGGTCACCGGCTCGACCGCGGGCCTGCTGGCGTGGTGGGGCGTCACGTTCGACGCCGAGGCGCTCACGTTCCTGCTCGCCGTCGCCGTGTCGTTCGCGCTGCTGCAAGCGGGGCTGTTCAAGCACCTCGGCATCCGCGCGATGGGAATCCTCGGCCTCCTCTACCTGATGGCGCCCGCCGTCGCGGGTCAGGTGCCGGAGTTGCTGAACCCGGCCTACAAGGCGGTCCTGTGGTCGTGGACGCCGTTCCGGTTCTCGGCGGAAGGCCTGCGCAGCCTCATGTACGACGGGTCCGTCAGCACCGAGTGGTGGGTGTTCGGCGGGCTCGCGCTCGTCGGCCTCGTGCTGTTGCTAGCCGGCAAGAAAGCTCAGCCGGACCGTGCGGACGGGGTTGTCGACGTTGGTGTCGACGAGACAGATGGACTGCCACGTGCCGAGCATCAGCACACCGCCTAGCACCGGGATCGTCGCGTAGGGCGGCACCAGCGCGGGCATCACGTGGTCACGGCCGTGGCCAGGGGTGCCGTGCCTGTGCCGCCACTTCACGTCGCGGGGCAGGATGCGTTCCAACGCGGTCAGCAGGTCGTCGTCACTGCCCGCGCCCGTCTCGATGATGGCGACGCCCGCGGTCGCGTGGGGCACCCACACGTGCAGCAGGCCGTCGCCGTTCTCGCTGTCGAGGAACCGCTGGCATTCCCGCGTCAGATCGTGCACGACCTCGTCGGCACCGGTGCGGATCTGGATCTCCTCGCTGCGCATGACCTCAGATCTTACGAACCACCCGTGCGGGGTTGCCGACCGCGAGCACGTGAGCAGGCAGATCCCGCGTCACGACGCTGCCCGCGCCGACCACCGTGTTGTTGCCGATGGTGACGCCGGGGCAGACGATCACGCCGCCGCCGAACCACACCTTGTCCCCGATGACGATCGGCGCGGTCGTCTCCCAGCCCTCGATCCGCGCGTCGTGGTCCTCGATGGGATGCAACGCCGTCAGCAGCTGCACGTTCGGACCCATCATCACGTGATCGCCGATGGTCACCGGGCCGCAGTCGAGGATGACGCCGCCGTAGTTCATGAAGCTGTTCGCGCCGATGCGGGTGTTGTAGCCGTACTCGATCTGAAGGCGCTGCATGAACGTCGAGTTCTCGCCGATCTCCGCCACGAACCCCTTGAGGATCGCGTACATCCCGTCGAGGTCCTCCGGGTCGTGCGCGTTGAACCGCGCCATCTCACGCCAGCCGCGGCGCCGGTCCGCGTCCAGCTCGGGGTCCGCAGGGAGGTAGGGCTCGCCGTTGATCATCTTCTCGCGGTTGGTTCCCATGAGGACTCAGTATCGTCAGATCATGCGCGTGCTCTTCGCCAGCATGGCCACCGTCGGCCACACCTATCCGTTGATCCCGCTGGCGTCGGCCTTCCGCGCCGCCGGCCACGAGGTGCACTTCGCGGTCGGCGAGGAGATGCACCCGGTGCTCGGGAAGCTCGGGCTGCGTCCCTTTCGGCCGGGGCTCGTCTTCGGGGAGATCTACGCCGAGGACATCGCGCCCGAACTGGAGCGGTTGCTGCCTGACCTCGTCATCGGCGAGTGGGCGGTGCCCGAGGTCGTGACCGAGGCGCGGCGCCGCGGGTTCTCCGCGCTGTGGCACGGGTTCGGGCGGATGTTCCCCGACGGCATCGGCTTCGTGCGGCCCACCGGCGGACGGCACCTCGACATCTGCCCGCCGTCGTTGCAGGACGCCGCTTTCCTGAGACAGGAGCGGATCCCGCTGCGGCCGGTGCCGTTCTCGCCGCCCGGTGACGTGCCGGTGCGCACCGCGGGGAAGCTCATCTACCTCACGCTCGGCACGGCGTTCGGCACGCGCGAACTGCTCGCCGAGGCGGTCGTGGGGCTCGGCAAGATCTCCGAGGCACAGGTGATCGTGGCCGCGCCGCGCGTCGGTCTCCGCGACGTGCCGCCGAACGTGACCGTGTACCCGTGGCTGCCCCAGGCGGAGGTGCTCCGGTACGCGGACGTCGCCGTTCACCACGGCGGCAGCGGCACGATGCTGGGCGCGCTCGCCGCGGGGGTTCCCCAGGTCCTGCTGCCGCAGGGCGCGGACCAGTTCGGCAACGCCGACGCGCTCGTCGCGGCCGGTGCGGCACTGCGGCCGGCGGCGTTCAGTGCCGGGCCGATCGCGGACTGTGTGCGGCAGCTGTTCGTGGACTCCTCCTACCGCGAAGCCGCTGGTCAGATCACCCGGGAGATACGTCACATGCCCTCGCCCGAGGAAGTTGCGGACAGTCTGGCGAGCGTTGTGTAACACTGTTTTTTATGAAGGCAAGCCGCCTGCGCTTCGGGATGAACCTGTGGCCGCCGTTCCTGTTCGCCGGCATCCGCGTCGTGGAGATCTCGCCGGACTACCGGTACGCACGGGTGCGGATGCGTCTGCGCCCGTGGAACCGCAACTTCTTCGGCACCCACTTCGGCGGTTCGCTGTTCGCGATGACCGACCCGTTCTGGGTGTTGCTGCTGTTCAACCAGCTCCAGGGCGAGCACGTCGTGTGGGACCAGGCGGGCGAGATCGAGTTCGTCGCGCCCGGCCGCGGCACCGTGTACGCCGAGTTCCGGCTGACCGACGAGCACGTCGCGCAGGTGCTGGAGCAGACCAGCGG
This sequence comes from Lentzea waywayandensis, assembly GCF_900115955.1. Taxonomy (GTDB): domain Bacteria; phylum Actinomycetota; class Actinomycetes; order Mycobacteriales; family Pseudonocardiaceae; genus Lentzea; species Lentzea waywayandensis. The sequence continues at coordinate 543,303 of NZ_FOYL01000005.1, read as the reverse complement.
TGGCGAGAAGGCCTTGATCTGGTTCGAGACGGACGTCGTCGGGCAGGATGGAACCGTGATCGCACGGGTGAAGAAGCAGGTCTACGCGCGCCGTAAGCGCGGCAAGCAGCTCGCGCATGCGTGAGGCCTTCGGAGCGGTCTTCGACGTCGAGCCCGGTTACCTGAACACGGCGTCCATCGGCGTGCCGCCACGGCATGTCGCCGACGCGGTGACGGCGTCGCACGAACGGTGGCGGCGCGGCCAGGACACGTCGTCGACGTTCAACGAGGCCGTGGAGACCTCGCGCGAGGCGTTCGGACGGCTGATCGGGGTGCCCGCGGAGTCGGTCGCCTGCGGCGCCACCGTGTCGCAGTTCGTGTCGCTGGTCGCGCAGTCGCTGCCGGCCGGCTCGAAGGTCTTCGTGGACCCCGGCGACTTCACCAGCGTCACGTTGCCGTTCGTCGCCGCCGGGCACCAGATCGTGTCCACAGTGGACGAGTGCGACCTCGTCGCGATGAGCGTGGTCCAGTCTGCCGACGGGAAGATCGCGGACCTCGACGCGTTGCGGGCGTCGGGCAAACCGGTGCTGCTCGACGTGTCGCAGGCCGCCGGGTGGAGGCCGTTGTCGTTGGCGTGGGCCGATTTCGTCGTCGGCGTGGCCTACAAGTGGCTGATGGCACCGCGCGGCGCGGCCTGGATGGCGGTGCGGCCGGACCGGATGTCGTCGCTCAAGCCGTTGGCGGCCAACTGGTACAGCACGGGCGAGAACTACGGCACCGAGCTGGTGCTCCGTTCGGACGCACGGCGGTTCGACCTCTCGCCGACGTGGTTCTCGCACGTCGGTGCGGCGGTCGCACTCCCGTGGGTGGCCACCCTGGACCTCGAAGCCGTGCGCGCGCACTGCGTGAGCCTGACGGATCGCCTCCTGGGTGGACTGGGGCTGCCGCTCAACGGCTCGGCGATCGTCTCAGTGGGCAGGCCACCCGTTCAGGGGGTCGTTTCCTCGGTCCGCGCAGGTCGCACGCGGTATGCGTGTCACATGTACAACACGATCGAGGACGTTGATCGGGTGCTCGAAGCGCTCGCGTGACTGCCGTCCGTTACCGTGGGTCCTTGTGTCGGAACCACGCCAGTCACCTGAAGAGGTGACCCAGAACATGCCTCGCTTCCCACCGAGGCCCACCGACACCGCGCCGTTGTACCCGGCCGACGAGCTCGTGAAGCTCCAGTCGATCATGGACAACCGCCAGGGGCAGTTGCCCGCGCCGCCGCCTCCGCCCCAGCGCAAGTCGACCTGGGTGGGCAAGGCGCTGGCGCTCGTCGGCGTCGCGGTGGTGTCGGGGTTCGTGTGGTGGGTGCTGCAACCGTCGGACCCGATCGACCGGCAGGTCGCGCAACCGCAGAAGACCGCGGGGGAGTTCGAGTTCACCACCGTGCCGGAGTTGCCGGAACCGGTGAAGGACAGCGACTGCGCGGCCCACGCGACGAGCCAGACGCAGGCCTTCTTCAAGACCACGCCCTGCCTTCAGCTGACGCGTGCCTTCTACACGGCCAAGTTGCCCAACGGCAGCACCGTGTACTCGTCGGTGTCCGTCGTGAAGATGAAGACGGCGGACGAGGCCCGGCAGCTGCGCGAGCTGACCCAGAAGGACGGCACCGGCAACGTCAAGGACCTGGTGCTGGACAAGGCCATCAGCGTGCCGCCGCTGACCACGCTGGCCAACGGCGGGTACGCCTCCGAGCAACGCGACCAGCTGGTCGTGATCGTCGAGTCCGACTCGCCGACCAGGGGCGCCGACGCGCTCGCGCACAACAAGGAGATGAAGCGGGTCTCCGCGGACGCGATCAGGCTCGCGTCCTCGTTCGGCGGCTAGCCCGTGGCCCAGAACGTTGCCGGACGCGATCAGGCTCGCGCCACTAGCCCGAGGCGACGCCCGGCATCGTGATCGACGCCGGGGTCGTCCCCGCCGTCCTGCGCCACCGCGTCGCGCGGACGGCGGCCGTCGTCAGGGCTTCCAGAGCCGACGTGCGCAGCCCGGGGTCGTCGGTCCGCTCCAGCACACCGCGCCACGCGGCACAGGTGTCCTGCTCGACGGCCACCAGCGCGGCGAGCGCGGAAGGCCCGTCCGACACCGGCGTGGGCGGCAGGTAGGCGGCGGCGGGCGGGTTCGGGGTCGAGCCGTGGTCACGCAGCCACCGCTCGGTCGTGTCCCGGCGGGCCCGATGAAGGTTCGCGCCCTCCGCCACGGCGGCGGCCTGGTCGCCCAGGAACGCCGACACCATGCCGTAGGTCCACAACGCCGCGTGCTCGGTTCCGAGCGCGGTCTGCACGGATTCGACGCTCATGCGAGCACCTCCCGCAGCGAGGCGCAGCCCGCGGCCACCGAGCCGACGAGACCGGCGCGGTAGGTGGGCAGCTTGGCGACGGCGGCCGAGGCCTCGCGGACGGACTCGTCCAGGGCGGTCCGCAACGCCGCCAGCGGGTCGGGAGGCGTGGGCGGCGCGGTGGGGGCGGGCGGCGCCGTGGACGACAGCGGCGGGCGTTCGCGGTCGACCTCGGCCTGCAACAACGAGGCGTGCGTCTCGCGGGCCTTCGCGATCTCAGCGGCCGCGGGCACCGTCGTCAGCGACTGGGCCAGCTTGGCGTCCGCGCGCGCCTGCGCCGCGAGGGCCGACAGCGGGTCCGGCGGCGGTGGCGGCGGAGGTTCTGTGGTGCACGCAACGGCGAGCGGTGCGGCGGCCACCGCGAACAGCACACGGCGGCGGCTGACCGATTCGGAGATCACGCGAACCCATATTGCCAGCAGCCGTGCGGCGCGGTGGGAGCCGGGCGAAGGAGATAGTCTGGTCGTCCACGGCCGCCGAAAGTACCGTCGGCCGGGGTTTTCATGCGTTCGAACTGAAGGAGACACCACGTGTCCAGCCCGCCGCGCGGAGAGCTTTCCGCGCAGCTAGCACCCGTTGTGCGGGAAGCTCTCGAAGCCGCCGGCTTCGACCTCGACGCGCTCGACGTGAATCAGGCTGGGCGCCGCCGTCTGGTCAAGGTCGTCGTGGACGGTGAGGACGGCATCGGGCTCGACGAGGTCGCCGAGGCGAGCCGCGTGGTCTCCGCCGCACTCGACGAGCACGACCACATCATCAACGGGCCGTACACCCTCGAGGTCACCTCGCCGGGTGTCGACCGTCCCCTGACGCGCCCGCGCCACTGGAAGCGCGCTCACCTGCGTCTCGTGAAGATCAAGCAGCCGGAGAAGGCCGAGTGGTTCGGCCGGGTCGGCGAGTGCGACGAGACCGGGGTCGAGCTGCTGCACAAGGACGAGCTGCGGCGCGTGGAGTACCGCCATATCGAACGCGCGGTCATGGAGATCGAGTTCAAGCAGCCGCCGGTCGAGGAACTGGCTCGGCTCACTCGGAAAGCACCGAAGGAGGAGCCGAGGTGAACGTCGACATCGCCGCCCTGAGGGCGATCGAACGTGAAAAGGACATCCCCTTCGAGACGGTCCTGGAGGCGATCGAGTCAGCACTGCTGACCGCCTACAAGCACACCGAAGGGCACGCCACGCATTCGAAGGTGGAGATCGACCGCAAGACCGGTGTCGTGCGCGTCATCGCGCAGGACCTGGGGCCGGACGGCGCGGTGCAGGAGGAGTGGGACGACACTCCCGAAGGCTTCGGCCGCATCGCGGCCACCACGGCGCGGCAGGTCATCCTGCAGCGCCTGCGCGACGCCGAGCACGAGCGCACGTTCGGTGAGTTCGCCGCCAAGGAGGGCGAGATCATCGCGGGTGTCGTGCAGCGCGACGCCCGTGCGAACGCCCGCGGCATGGTCGTCGTGCAGGTCGGCGACACCGAGGGCGTGCTGCCGCCGGCCGAGCAGGTGCCGGGCGAGCAGTACAACCACGGCGAGCGCATCAAGTGCTACGTCGTGAGCGTGTCGCGCGGTGCCCGCGGGCCGCAGATCGCCCTCTCCCGCACCCACCCGAACCTCGTGCGGCGGCTGTTCGCCCTCGAGGTCCCGGAGATCGCGGACGGCACCGTGGAGATCCCCGCGGTGGCACGTGAGGCAGGTCACCGTTCGAAGATCGCGGTGAAATCAACGGTTGCCGGAGTGAACGCCAAGGGCGCCTGCATCGGCCCGATGGGTGCCCGTGTGCGCAACGTCATGCACGAGCTCGGTGGCGAGAAGATCGACATCATCGACCACTCGGACGACGCCGCCACGTTCGTCGGGAATGCCTTGTCCCCGGCCAAGGTTGTGTCCGTGCGAGTGCTCGACGAGCGAGCCAAGACGGCGCGCGTCGTGGTGCCGGACTTCCAGCTCTCGCTGGCGATCGGCAAGGAGGGCCAGAACGCCCGCCTGGCCGCCCGTCTGACGGGCTGGCGCATCGACATCCGCAGTGACGCGGAGGCTCCGGCAGCCGGTGCGGTCACATCCGGTTCGGCTGAGTGAGCTCCAGGGGATAGAATTATCAACGGTTCAACGTCGGGAGCGGTCTCCCAGCACATCGGCCCTGTTCGTACGTGCATTGGATGCCGTGCCCGGACGTTGCCGTCTGAGCTGCTGCGTGTGGTCGCGGTGGACGGTTCGGTGGTTCCGGACGTCCGTCGGCGGCTTCCTGGTCGAGGTGCTTGGTTGCATTTCGATCTCGAATGTCTCCGCAACGCCGAGCGGCGACGGGCGTTCTCGCGGGCCTTCAAGGTCCAGGGAGCACTCGACGTCGCTTCGCTGCGCGAGCACGTGGAGCAGCAGCAAGGGAACTTGGCCTCGGGACAGCCCCGCGGCCAACAAGCAACAAGGAAGCAGGTCGACCCGTCATGAGTCAGCCGTGAAGCTGAAGACATGAACGCGCGACGTTAAGACGAGGTCGATGGGACTTGCCCGCCGGCCTCACTACCTAGGAGAGCAGTGGCAGGCAAGGCCCGCGTGCACGAGCTCGCAAAAGAGCTTGGTGTTACGAGCAAGGAAGTTCTCAACAAGCTCGCCGAACAAGGCGAGTACGTGAAGTCCGCGTCCTCGACCGTCGAGGCCCCCGTGGCCCGGCGGCTTCGTGACGCCTACGAAGCCAAGTCCTCGAAGCCGTCGGCTCCCAAGCCGGCCGCTCCGAAGCCCAAGGCACCCGCACCCGCTGCTGCCGCGGCGCCCGCCGCTCCGGCGGCGGAGTCCAAGCCGGCAGCATCCGACAAGCCCGCCGCGCCCAAGGCCTTCCCCGGCCCGAAGCCCGCGGCTCCGCGCCCTCCGGCGCCCAAGCCCGCTCCGGCAGCTCCTGCCGCGCAGGCCCCGGCTCCCGCGGCGCAGGCTCCCGCTCCCGCCCAGCAGCCCCAGGCTCCGGCCGCCGCACCGGCACCCGCCGCGTCGGCTCCGGCCGCCCCGAAGGCTGCCCCGGCTCCGGCCGGTGGCTCCAAGCCGGGCAGTGGCCCGCGTCCGGGCCCGCGCCCGGCTCCGCAGCAGCAACCCCAGCAGCCGCAGGCTCCGGCCGCGTCCGCTGGTGGTCAGTCCCCGTCCGTGGTGCCGCCGCGCCCGCAGTCTTCCAAGCCTGCCGGCCCGCGTGCCCCGCGTCCGGGCAACAACCCCTTCGGCGTCGGTGGCGGCAACGCTCCCTCGCCGCGTCCGGGGCCTCGTCCCGGCCCGCGCCCGGAGCAGGGCGAACGCCCCTCCGGCCCGAAGCCCGGCGACCCGCGCCCGGCGAACCCTCGTCCGAGTGGTGCGCCTGGTCAGGGTGGTCAGCGTCCGGCTGCCGCACAGGGTGGCGGTCGTCCCGGCCCCGGCCAGGGCGGTCCTCGCCCGGCGCCCGGTCAGGGCGGTCCCCGTCCCAACCCGGGCAACATGCCCCCGCGGCCGAACCCCGGCATGATGCCGGGCAACCGTCCGGCCGGTAACCGGCCTGGTCCCGGCGGTGGCGGCGGTGGCCGTCCCGGTGGCGGCGGCGGTGGCGGCGGTCGTCCCGGTGGGGGCGGCGGCGGTGGCGGCGGCGGCTTCCGCGGAGGCGGCGGTGGCGGTGGCGGCGGTGGCGGCTTCCGTCCCGGTGGCGGCGGTGGCGGTGGCGGTGGCTTCCGTCCCGGTGGCGGCGGTGGCGGTGGCGGTGGCTTCCGTCCCGGCGGTGGCGGCGGCGCAGGCGGCGGTGCCCCTGCCGGTGGTGGCGGCGGTTTCCGCGGTCGTCCCGGGGGTGGCGGCGGCGCAGGTCGCGGCGGTACCGCTGGTGCCTTCGGTCGTCCGGGTGGTCCGGCGCGTCGTGGACGCAAGTCCAAGCGGCAGAAGCGCCAGGAGTACATGGACAACATGCAGGCGCCTTCGGTCGGTGGCGTCCGCCTGCCCAAGGGGCAGGGCGAGACGATCCGCCTGCCGCGCGGTGCCTCGCTGACCGACTTCGCCGACAAGATCAACGCCAACCCGGCGTCGCTCGTGCAGGTGCTCTTCCACCTGGGCGAGATGGTCACGGCGACCCAGTCGGTGTCCGACGAGATCCTGGAGCTGCTCGGCTCCGAGATGAACTACGTCGTGCAGGTCGTGTCTCCCGAGGAGGAGGACCGCGAGCTGCTGGAGACGTTCGACATCACCTACGGCGAGGACGCCGGTGACGAGGACGACCTCCAGATCCGTCCGCCGGTCGTGACCGTCATGGGTCACGTCGACCACGGTAAGACGCGACTGCTCGACACGATCCGCAAGGCGAAGGTGGCCGAGGGCGAGGCCGGTGGCATCACCCAGCACATCGGTGCCTACCAGGTCCAGACCGAGCTCGAGGGCAACCCGCGGCTCATCACCTTCATCGACACCCCGGGTCACGAGGCGTTCACCGCCATGCGTGCTCGTGGTGCGAACGCGACCGACATCGCGGTCATCGTCGTCGCCGCCGACGACGGCGTGATGCCGCAGACGGTCGAGGCGATCAACCACGCGCAGGCCGCTCAGGCGCCGATCGTGGTCGCGGTCAACAAGATCGACAAGGAGGGTGCGAACCCCTCCAAGATCCGCCAGCAGCTCACCGAGTACGGCCTCGTCGCCGAGGAGTATGGCGGCGACACGATGTTCGTCGACATCTCGGCGAAGCAGGGCATCAACATCGACAGCCTGCTCGATGCCATCCTGCTGACCGCCGACGCGTCGCTGGACCTCCGGGCCAACCCGGACATGGAGGCCCAGGGTGTCGCGATCGAGGCTCACCTCGACCGCGGTCGCGGTCCGGTCGCCACGGTTCTCGTCCAGCGCGGAACGCTCCGCGTCGGCGACTCGATCGTCGCGGGTGACGCGTACGGTCGCGTCCGCCGCATGGTCGACGAGCACGGCGACGACGTGCACGACGCGACCCCGTCGCGTCCGGTGCAGGTCATCGGTCTGACCTCGGTGCCGCGCGCCGGTGACTCGTTCCTCGTCGTCGACGAGGACCGCGTCGCCCGCCAGATCGCCGAGCGTCGTCAGGCCCGCACCCGCAACGCCGCCAATGCGGCGAAGCGCAAGCGCGTCAGCCTGGAGGACCTGGACGCCGCGCTGAAGGAGACCAGCGCTCTCACCTTGATCATCAAGGGTGACAACTCGGGTACCGTCGAGGCCCTCGAGGACGCGCTCATGAAGATCGAGGTCGGCGACGACGTCGAGCTGCGCGTGATCCACCGCGGTGTCGGTGGCATCACCGAAGGCGACATCAACCTCGCCGTGGCCGGTTCCGCCATCGTCCTGGGCTTCAACGTCCGGGCCGAGGGCAAGGCGACCGAGCTCGCGAACCGCGAAGGTGTGGACGTCCGGTACTACACGGTCATCTACCAGGCGATCGACGAGATCGAGGCGGCCCTCAAGGGTCTCCTCAAGCCGGAGTTCGAAGAGGTCCAGCTCGGCCGCGCCGAGGTCCGCGACGTCTTCAAGTCCTCCAAGGTCGGCACGATCGCGGGTTGCATGGTCCTGTCGGGCGAGATCCGCCGCAACGCGCGTGCTCGCCTGATCCGTGACGGCAAGGTGATCGCGGAGAACCTCCCGATCAGCTCGCTCAAGCGGTTCAAGGACGACGCCACCGAGGTCCGCGAAGGTTTCGAGTGTGGTCTCACGCTCGGCAACTACAGCGACCTGAAGCTGGAAGACATCATCGAGACCTTCGAGATGCGCGAGAAGCCGCGCGCCTAGTCGGTCGATGAGGGGTGCGGAGCCGTTTAACCGGTGGCTCCGCACCCTTTTCTTCTGGAGGATCTTGCCCATGTACGTGGGGGCTCTGGAACTGGACGTGCTCTTGGGTGACGTCCACTCGTTGAAGGAGAAGCGCTCGGTGGTCCGGCCCGTGGTGGCCGAGCTGCGCAAGCGCTTCGAGGTCGCTGTCTCCGAAGCCGGTCATCTGGACCTGCATCGGCGCAGCTTGATCGGGGTGGCGGCAGTCGCCGCCGACCTGGAGCACGTCAGGGACGTCCTCGCCGCCTGTGAAAGGCTGGTCGCCGGACGTCCCGAACTGGAACTGCTTTCAGCACGGACAAGGCTGGTCGGGCCCGAGGACGAGTGACCGCGGCTCCAACTGGAACCGCACTGTCGCTCATTGCCTTTCGGGTCCGGACGCGTTTTCGCCGGGCCGGAGGACGACTAGGAAGGGGAGGCTCGTGGCCGACACGGCACGTGCCCGCAAGCTCGCCAAGCGGATCTCGCAGATCGTGGCTTCGGCTCTGGAGCACGAGGTCAAGGATCCGCGGTTGGCTCGGGTCACGATCACCGACACCAAGGTGACCGGGGATCTGCACGACGCGACCGTTTACTACACGGTGCTCGGTGAGCGCCTCGACGTCGAGCCCGACTTCGTCGGTGCCGCTCTGGCGCTGGAGAGCGCCAAGGGTGTGCTGCGGTCGATGGTCGGAGCTCAGACGGGGGTGCGTTTCACGCCCACGCTGACGTTCATGACCGACACCGTGCCGGACGAGGCTCGGAAGATGGAAGAGCTTCTCGCCAAGGCTCAGGCCTTGGACGCCGAGGTGGCTCGGCGCGCGGTGGGAGCTGCTCCCGCCGGCGAGGCCGACCCGTACAAGGCTCCTCGTGAGGACGACGACGAGGACTGACGAATACCGACCGAGGCGGACACGTGCGAACGTGTCCGCCTTTGTGTTGCCCGGCCACGGGTCCTGCCGTTCGTCCACATGGCACACAGGCGTGGAAATCGGATGGAAACTGTCTTGTCTGAGGGTGCCGTACAACATTTCGAGACGGTGAGCGGCTAACGTCTCCCTGTGGCAGACGACCTGAGCACCACCATTGCCGAGGCCGCGCGGTTGCTGGCCGGCGCCCGTGATGTGACCCTGCTTAGTCACATCAACCCCGACGCGGACACGCTCGGGAGTGCTCTTGCGGTGGGACTCGCGCTGCACCGGCGCGGAGTGACGGTGCGGGTGGCCTTCGGCGAGCCCGAGGGCGTGCCCGAAAGCCTGAAGGCGCTGGACACGGCGGGATTGCTGGTGCACCGGGACGAGGTGCCGGAGCAGCCGGAGTTCCTGGTGGTCATGGACACGGGAAGCTTGCAGCGGCTCGGACCGCTCGCCGGCCGGGTGGCCGCCTGCACCGGGCCCGTCATCGTCGTGGACCACCACGTGTCGAACACGCGGTACGGAACGTTGAACTGCATCGACGACCGTGCGGAAGCCACGGCGCTCATTGCGCTCAAGTTGCTCGACGAGATGGACGTCGAGATCGACGAGCCCATTGCCCGGTGCATTTACGCCGGGCTCGTGACCGACACCGGGGGCTTTCGGAAGGCAGGGCCCGAGGCTCACCACACCGCCGCACGGTTGCTGGAGACCGGAGTGGACGCGTACGCCGTTACGCGGCCGTTGATGGACGCGCATCCGTTCGCGTACCTCGGAATGTTGTCGCGCGTGTTGGCCAAGGCGGAGCTTGACCAGAAGGCCGCACACGGCCTGGGACTGGCGCATGCGGTCGTGAGCCTCGATGACGCGCGTGGGGTGCGCAGCGAAGAGGTGGAGAGCGTGATCGACGTGGTGCGCTCCGCTTCTGAGGCCGAGGTCGCGGCTGTGCTGAAGGAACTGCGGCCTGGGTTCTGGTCCGTGTCGCTGCGGGCCGTCAGCCGGGTCGACGTTCGTGAGGTGGCGCAGGTGCTCGGCGGCGGTGGGCATCGGCTGGCGGCCGGGTTCACCTTCGACGGGGCAGCGGAGCAGGTCGTCACCGCGCTGAAGGGCGCGTTGGAGCAGGTGGGGTCATGACACGGACAGGGAGCCCGCGGCTGCTGCGGGAGATCAACGACCGGGCCGCGATCGAGACGCTGCTGCGCAGTGGGGCGATGACGCGGGCGGAGCTGGAAGAGGTCATCGGGCTGTCCAAGCCCGCGACCGCCCAGCTGCTGGCGCGCCTCGAAGAGGACGGCATGGTCGTCCGCACCGGGTTGCGCGGCGGTGGGCGCGGGCCTCGGGCGCAGATGTGGGCCGTCAACGGCGGCGTCGGGTACGTGGCCGCGGTGGCGTTGACGGCTGAGCTGATCGACGTGGCCATCGCGGACATCACCGGGTCGTTGCTGGCCGAGCACAGTGCGCCGATGCCGAAGGAGAACAGCCTTCAGGTCTTCCGGGAGACGGTGCAGAAGGCGGCGGCGCTGGCTGGGCTCAGGCTCGACGCGTTGTCGCACGTCGTCGTCGGCACGCCTGGTGCGGTGGATCCGGCCACCGGCCATCTCGGGTTCGCGCCGCACCTGCCGGGGCTGGTCGACGTCGACCTGCCCTCGACGTTGCGCGAGCTGCTCGGCACGTCGGTGTCGATCGAGAACGACATCAACCTCGCCGCGCTGGAGGAGATGAGCTCCGGCAAGGCGGCCGGGGTGCGCAACTTCGTGCTGTTCTGGCCCGCGGACGAGATCGGGTCGGCGGTCGTGGTCAACGGCGTGCTGCTGCGCGGCGTCACGGGCGGCGCGGGTGAGATCGACTCCATGCAGGTGCCCGGCGGGCGCTACGGCGACCAGGTCGACAGCGACGCGATCGTGGCGCTGGCGGCCGAGTACGGCATCAAGGAGTCGTCGGGGCTCGAAGCGGTGGCGCACGCGCTCAACGCCGGCACCGAGGGACGGGCGTTCCTCACGGTTCTCGCGCACCGGATAGCGCTTGGGCTCGCGAACGTCGTGTGCGTGCTCGATCCGGAGCTCGTGTTGCTGTCCGGTGGGGTGGCGCACGCGGGTGGCGAGACGCTGTGCGATCTCGTGGCCGCCGAGCTGTTGAAGCTCGTGGTGCCGCGGACGCCGGTGTACCTCGCGCAGATCACCGCGAACCCGGTGCGGGCGGGGGCGTTGCACTCGGCGCTGGCCGTGGCGCGCGAGCAGGTGTTCGGGCTGCCCCAACGGTCGTGAGTGGCCGCCGTCACCGCACGGCCCTGGTCGTCACCGCCAAGTGCCGCGACCGGCAACCTTCACCGCGCCTTCGACGCTCAGCAGAGCGCCTAGCGGCAGCGGCCCCACGCCCACAGCCGACCAGGATGAGGACGCGGGGCCGGCACCACGATGCACTCGTCTGACCGCCGAAGACGGGGCAAAGGCCGCCGGTCGCGGCACGTAGGGTTCGTCAGGTGGAGGATCGGGTTCCCGCTCGGCGGGTGATCGGACTGGCGGTGCCCGCTCTGGGGGTGCTGGCGGCCGAGCCGTTGTACGTGCTCGTCGACACGGCGGTGGTCGGGCACCTGGGGGCGTTGCCGCTCGCCGGGCTCGCGCTCGGCGGTGTGCTGCTCACGCAGGTGTCCACGCAGCTGACGTTCCTCTCGTACGGCACGACAGCGCGCACGGCTCGGTTGCACGGGGCTGGGCGGCGTCAGGAGGCCGTCGAGGAGGGCGTGCAGGCGACATGGCTGGCGCTGGCCGCCGGTGTGCTCGTCGTGCTTCTGGGGCAGCTGTTCGCGCGGCCGTTGGCGGAGCTGCTCGCCGGTGGTGGTGCCGTGGCGGACGCTGCGGTGGAGTGGGTGCGCATCGCGTTGTTCGGTGCGCCGTTCATCCTCGTCACGATGGCCGGCAACGGGTGGATGCGCGGCGTTCAGGACACCAAACGGCCCCTGAAGTACATCCTGATCGGCAACGGCATCAGCGCGGTGCTGTGTCCCACGCTCGTCTACGGCGCGGACTGGGGGCTTGAGGGCTCCGCGGTCGCGAACGTGGTGGCGCAGGTCCTCTCGGCCGGGTTGTTCTTCAAGGCGCTCTTCGCGGAGCACGTGTCGTTGAAGCCGCAGTGGACCGCCATGCGCGCGCAGCTCGGCATGGGGCGTGATCTGGTGTTGCGGAGCTTGGCGTTCCAGGCGTGCTTCATCAGCGCGGCGTCCGTGGCGGCGCGGTCGTCCGTGGCTGCCTTGGGTGCGCATCAGGTCGTGTTGCAGCTGTGGACGTTCCTCGCACTTGTGCTCGACTCACTGGCCATCGCGGCGCAATCGCTTGTGGGCGCGGCGCTGGGGGCGTCGAAGCGCAGGCAGGCGGAGAAGCTCGCTTGGCAGATCACGCGGTACGGGCTGGTGTTCGGCATCGGGCTCGGGGTCGTGTTCGCGGCGCTGTTCACGGTGCTGCCGCGGGCGTTCACGACGGACGCCGGGGTGCTGGGCGAGATCCCGAACGCGTGGTGGTTCTTCGTTGCGCTGCAACCGATCGCGGGCGTGGTGTTCGCGTTGGACGGTGTGCTGCTGGGCGCTGGTGACGTGAAGTTCATGCGGACCGCGACGCTCGGATCCGCGGTGGTCGGGTTCCTGCCGCTGGTGTGGGCCTCGTACGCGTTCGGGTGGGGTCTCGCCGGGATCTGGACGGGGCTGTCGGCGTTCATGGTGCTGCGGCTCTTGGCCGTCGTGTGGCGCACGCGGTCGGGGGAGTGGGCCGTCGAGGGCGCGGTGCGATAGGGCGTGTGAGCAGGCCCACGGGCACGAAGCCCCGATCGGACGCTGTGTCCGACCTCACGGCATGAAATCGTTACCAAGAAGGTTGTTTAGGCGATGTAACTAATGTCTGCCTGCCTCCGACCTGGGAGAGTGCCGCCTTGCCGCCGGTCGATCGCGCCACCCGAACCTCGTGGCTGATCTGGACCATCGCCGTCTTCGTCTACTTCGCCGCCCTGTTCCACCGCACCACGCTCGGCGTGGCCGGACTGGAGGCGAGCGAACGTTTCGGGCTCGGACCCGCTCAGCTCGGTGTGTTCACCGTGCTGCAGATCGGGGTCTACGCCCTCATGCAGATTCCCACCGGCCTGCTGGTGGACCGCTACGGGCCGCGCCGGGTGCTCACCGTCGCCGCCCTGCTCATGGGCACCGGCCAGGTGCTCTTCGCCATCGCCGACTCGTACGGGCTTGGGCTCGTCGCGCGGGCCGTGCTGGGCATGGGTGACGCGATGACGTTCATCAGCGTGATCCGGCTCGTCGCGACGCACTTCCCGCCGCGCCAGTACTCGCTCGTCGTCGCGGTCACGGCCGCGATCGGTGGTGTCGGCAACCTCGTCGCCACCGTGCCGCTGACCCTCATGCTCGGCTCGATCGGGTGGACGTGGGCGTTCCTCATCGCGGGCGGGGTGACCGCGCTGTACTCGGTCGTGGCGTTCCTGCGGGTGCGGGACGTGCCCACCGGTTTCGTCGCGCCGAAGCCGGAACCCGTGCCGTTGCGCAAGATCTGGCCGAAGGTGCGGCAGGCGTGGAGCGTGCCCGGCACCCGGCTCGGGTTCTGGGCGCACTTCAGCACCATGTCGACGCCGGCCGTGATCGGTCTGCTGTGGGGCTACCCGTACCTCGTGCAGGCGCAGGGGATGTCGCCGCGCGCCGCGTCCTCCACGCTCGGCCTGCTCGTGATCGGCGCGATCGTGGCGAGCCCGATCATCGGCGGCCTGTTCTCGCGCAACCCCGAGTGGCGCATGCCGATCTCGGTCGGGTTCCTGGCGTTCGCGTTCACCGGGTGGGGCGTGCTGCTGCTGTGGCCGGGTGGGCACGTGCCGACGCCGGTCATCGCTGTGGTGTTCCTCGTGCTGACCGTGGGCGGGCCGATCTCGGGCGTGGCGTTCGCCCTCGCCCGCGACTACAACCCGTCGCACCGCCAGTCCACCGCGAGCGGCCTGGTCAACGTCGGCGGCTTCCTCGCGGTGACCGTGACCGCGCTCGGCGTCGGTGTGCTCCTGGACCTCGTCGAGGGTGTGCTGGCGCCCGCCACGGCGTTCCGCATCGCGTTGAGCTTCTGCGTGCTGGTGCTGGTTCTGGGCGGCTGGCGGATGCTCGTGTGGTGGCGTCGCGCGCGTGCCGCCGTGTTCGAGGCGGAGGAGCGTGGTGAGACGGTGCCGGTGCAGATCCGGCGTCGTCGTTGGGACGCTCTGCACGTCGCTTAAGCTTCTGCGCCGTGAAACCCTCTGTTGCACCGGGCCTGGTCGTCGTCGACAAGCCGGACGGCATGACCTCGCACGACGTGGTGGCGCGAGTGCGCAGGATTCTCGGCACCCGCAAGGTCGGGCACGCCGGCACGCTGGACCCGATGGCGACCGGCGTGCTCGTGCTCGGCATCGAGCGGGCGACGAAGCTCCTCGGCCACCTCGCCCTCGACAGCAAGGCCTACCTCGCGACGATCGTGCTCGGCGCGTCCACCACCACGGACGACGCCGAGGGCGAGGTGCTGTCCACTGAGGACGCTTCCGACGTCGCGGACGACGCCGTCGCGGCCGAGATCGCCAAGCTGACCGGCCCAATCCAGCAGGTGCCGTCGTCCGTCTCCGCCGTGAAGATCGACGGCAAGCGCGCCTACGCACGGGTGCGCGCCGGTGAGGACGTCGAGATTCCCGCACGCCCCGTGACCGTGCACCGGTTCGACGTGCTGTTCTCACGCCGTGAGGACAAGCGTGTGCTGTTGGACGTGATGGTCGAGTGCTCGTCCGGCACCTACGTGCGCGCGCTGGCCCGCGACCTCGGCGCCGCACTGGGCGTCGGCGGACACCTGGGAGCGTTGCGGCGCACCAGGGTCGGCCCGTTCGACCTCCGCGTGGCCAAGACCCTCGCGCAGCTGGAGGAGACCCCCGGCCTGTCGCTGGACCTGGACTCCGCGGTGGCGACGGCGTTCCCGCGCCGGGAGATCGACCCGACCGAGGCCTCGGCGCTGTCGCACGGCCAGCGGTTGCGCGCGGGCGGGATCGAGGGGACCTACGGGGTGTTCGGGCCGGACGGGCACGTCATCGCGCTGGTCAAGGACGAGGGCACGGCCTGCAAACCGGTAGTGGTGCTGAGCCCCGCCGACTAGCCTCCGCAGGTGTGAGGCGAGGTCTGTGGTCCGCCGCGCTCTACCGGCACGACGGCCAGCTCTGGGTGCGGCGGCGGTGGCGGAGGTTCGCGCTGGAACCGGGCATGACCGCGGAGCTGACCCGCGCAGGGTGCCGGCGGAGGCTGACGATCTGGTCGGGCAACGAGGCGGTGTGGTCGTGCACCTACCGGCCGAGCTTCTGGAACTCGCTGGTGAAGGGCGTCTTCGACGTCACCGTGGCGGATCCGGAGGATTTCGACTTCGGTGTGCTGGTGTCGAACGTGCTCGGTGAGCCGGGCCGGTTCGAGCGGTATCGGGCGGGCGGCGGGTAGTCCGTGGCCGAGGCGCCCTGAGGTCAGCCGGCTTGTCGTTGTGCCCGAAGTCGATCCTGACGAACTGTGCGAGTCTGTCGGGATGGTGAACGGACCTGCGCCTGCGGCGGCCGTTGCCAGCGTCGTAGGCTGATCACCGTGCAACGCTGGCGCGGACTAGATCACCTTCCCGGCGGCTGGGGCCGCTGCGTAGTGACCATCGGCGTGTTCGACGGTGTCCACAAAGGCCACCAGGCCCTGATCGGGCGTGCCGTCGAACTCGCTGAGCAGCGCGGACTGCCGGGCGTGCTGATGACCTTCGACCCCCACCCGTCCGAGGTGGTGCGGCCGGGCAGCCATCCCGCCCAGCTCACCACGCTGCGGCGGCGGGCAGAACTGGTCGAGGAACTGGGCGTCGACCACTTCGTGGTGGTGCCGTTCAGCCTGGAGACCAGCAGGATGCCCGCGGACCAGTTCGTGCACGAGGTGCTGGTCGAGAAGCTGCACGCGGCGGCTGTCGTGGTGGGGGAGAACTTCACCTTCGGGCACAAGGCGTTGGGTAACGTCGCGATGCTGCGCCAGCTCGGGCAGCGGTTCGGATTCGTGACCGAGGGGGCTGATCTGGTGTCCGCAGAAGAGGTGACGTACTCGTCCACCTACATCCGGGCGTGCATCGACGCCGGCGACGTGAAGGCGGCGGCCGAGGCGCTGGGCCGGCCGCACCGGCTCGAGGGGATCGTCGTCAAGGGCGACGGGCGCGGCAAGGACCTCGGGTTCCCGACCGCCAACCTGTCGACGCCGAAGTTCGCGGCCGTTCCGGCGGACGGCATCTACGCGTGCTGGTTCACCGACGCCAAGGGCAAGACGCTCAAGGCCGCGGTCTCCGTGGGCACCAACCCGACTTTCTCCGGCAGGGAACGCCGTGTCGAGGCGTTCGTGCTCGACGTCGACGAGGACTACTACGGGCAGCGCGTCGCCGTGGACTTCGTCGACAGGCTGCGCGAGATGGAGAAGTTCGACTCCGTCGAAGCCCTGCTCGAACAAATGCATCGAGATGTAGACCGAACGAGGGAACTGCTCACTGAGTCGTGACCGTCAGATTGGGCGAAGCGGACGTCTGTGCGGTCGCGGGCTGGCAGGATGCGGGGCGTAGAGCGGGCTACTGGAGAGGCCAACGTGGAGGACCACAAGATCGTTCAGCGCAACCTCGCCCTGCAAAGGGAGTGGTACGGGGAGCCTCTGGGTGACCGCGTGCGCCGGTTGGTCGTGGCCTTCAACGTGTCCCAGGCCCAGCTCGCGGACGTGCTCGGGATCAGCGCGCCGATGCTCAGCCAGGTGATGAGCGGCCGGCGTGCCAAGATCGGCAACCCGGCCGTGCTCGCTCGGATGATCATGCTGGAGCGCAAGATCCTCACGCCGGACGTGGCGACCGGGGCGCCGGAGGCGTTGCAGCGGGCGCTCGACGACGTGCGGGAGTCCAAGCCGACTGTGTCCCGCGACTCGTTGCCGGTCAACGGTGACGAGAGCGTCGCGTACCCGGTGCTGCGCCGCGTCGCCGACCGCGTCGAGCTCCAGCAGGCCGCGGATCTGCTGCACGAGGACTTCCCGGCGATCGCCGAACTGTTCCGCCGCGCCATCCGGGCCGCCGGGCAGCGTTGAACCGACGCGCCCGCAGACGCGTGAGTTCTGTGGCGCGTGGGCGAATTCCAAACCAAGCGCGCCCGAACTCCTCACCGGACGTCGTCGCGATTTAAATCGGTTGGCAGGAGCAGCGGGCGCGAACGACAATTGGTCCGCGCACCTGACGGTGGCGGACGGGTACCGGGGACAGGCGATGCCGAAGTTCCTGAGCAGCCCGTGGCAGCCGTCCGAGGCAGTGCTGGTGAGCAGCGCCGATGGCGTCCACACACCCGTCGCACGGGTGGGGTTGCGCACGTCAGCGCGCCGCTGAGCACTGTGCCTGATAGCCTTCGCAGTTGGGTCTGGCTGCGGTCCGTGGCGGCCAGTACCGGCTACCCCGGCCAGCAATTCGGCGGACGGGGCCGCACGGACCTGAACAAGTAGGAGAAGTACCTAGTGGCACTGTCCACGGATCAGAAGAAGTCCATCCTCGGTGAGTACGGTCTGCACGACTCGGACACCGGCTCGACCGAGGCGCAGGTCGCCCTGCTGAGCAAGCGCATCGCTGACCTCACGGAGCACCTCAAGCAGCACAAGCACGACCACCACTCCCGCCGTGGTCTTCTGCTGATGGTCGGCCGTCGCCGCCGTCTGCTGAACTACCTGACCAAGGTGGACATCAACCGCTACCGCGCGCTGATCCAGCGCCTCGGTCTGCGCAGGTGATACTTGCCGAGGGGGAGTGACCGGCCGGTCACTCCCCCTCGGCGCACAACCGGGTGTATACAGATCCCTGGTTGCAAAGAGGAAAAGAAACAGGGCCCGCATCGCGCGAAGCAGTTATCGCCGGTCCTCGGTAGTGGTCGCCTGGTGGAAGAGCCCCAGGAGACTTCGATCGAAGACCGGCCTCGTCAAAACGCGTGAGCGGTGTCCAAAAGACGAGGAGTAACAAGTAAATGACGGACATCGAGGTCCACGAGGCGACTGCCGTTATCGACAACGGCAAGTTCGGCTCGCGCTCCATCCGCTTCGAGACCGGGCGCCTCGCGCGTCAGGCCGCCGGCAGCGTGGTGGCGTACCTGGACGACGAGACCATGCTTCTGAGCGCCACGACGGCGTCGAAGCACCCCAAGGAGCACTTCGACTTCTTCCCCCTCACGGTGGACGTCGAGGAGCGCATGTACGCCGCGGGCCGCATCCCCGGCTCGTTCTTCCGGCGTGAGGGCCGTCCCAGCACGGACGCCATCCTCACCTGCCGCCTGATCGACCGTCCGCTGCGCCCGTCCTTCGTGGACGGTCTGCGCAACGAGATCCAGGTCGTCATCACGGTGATGAGCCTGAACCCGAAGGACCTGTACGACGTCGTGGCGATCAACGCCGCGTCCGCGTCGACGCAGCTCGCGGGTCTGCCGTTCTCCGGCCCGATCGGTGGCGTCCGCGTCGCTCTGATCGAGGGCCAGTGGGTGGCGTTCCCGACCTACGAGCAGCTCGAGAAGGCCGTGTTCGACATGGTCGTCGCGGGCCGCGTGGTCGAGTCCGGTGACGTCGCGATCATGATGGTCGAGGCCGAGGCCACCGACAACGTGATCGACATGATCGCCGAGGGTGCCACCGCCCCGACCGAAGAGGTCGTGGCCGCTGGCCTCGAGGCCGCCAAGCCGTTCATCAAGGTCCTCTGCGAGGCCCAGGCGCAGCTCGCCCAGGTCGCCGCGAAGGCCACCGGCGAGTACCCGACGTACCCGGCCTACCAGGCCGACGCGTTCGAGGCCGTCGAGGCCTCCGCCTCCGGCGAGCTCGCGCAGGCGCTGACCATCGCGGGCAAGGCCGAGCGCGAGTCGAAGCTCGACGAGGTCAAGGCCGCCACGCTGGAGAAGCTGGCCGAGCAGTTCGAGGGCCGCGAGAAGGAGGTCGGCGCCGCGTTCCGCTCGCTGACCAAGAAGCTCGTGCGCCAGCGCATCCTGCGCGACAAGGTCCGCATCGACGGTCGTGGCCTCACGGACATCCGTGACCTCGGCGCCGAGGTGGCCGTGATCCCGAGGACGCACGGTTCGGCGCTGTTCGAGCGCGGCGAGACCCAGATCCTGGGTGTCACCACGCTGAACATGCTGCGCATGGAGCAGCAGATCGACTCGCTCGCCCCGGAGACGCACAAGCGCTACCTGCACCACTACAACTTCCCGCCCTACTCGACCGGTGAGACCGGCCGCGTGGGTTCGCCGAAGCGCCGCGAGATCGGCCACGGCGCGCTGGCCGAGCGGGCGATCATGCCCGTGCTGCCCAAGCGCGAGGAGTTCCCCTACGCGATCCGCCAGGTGTCCGAGGCGCTGAGCTCCAACGGCTCGACGTCCATGGGCTCGGTCTGCGCGTCGACGCTGTCGCTGCTCAACGCGGGTGTCCCGCTGAAGGCGCCGGTCTCCGGCATCGCGATGGGTCTCGTCTCCGACGAGGTCGACGGTGAGACCCGCTACGTGGCGCTGACCGACATCCTCGGTGCCGAGGACGCGTTCGGCGACATGGACTTCAAGGTCGCGGGCACCAAGGAGTTCGTGACGGCGCTTCAGCTCGACACGAAGCTCGACGGCATCCCGTCCGAGGTGCTGGCGGCGGCGCTGGGCCAGGCCCGCGACGCGCGCTACACCATCCTGGAGGTCATGGCCGAGGCCATCTCCGACCCGGACGAGATGAGCGCCTTCGCTCCGCGCGTGACGTCGGTCAAGATCCCGACCGACAAGATCGGCGAGGTCATCGGCCCGAAGGGCAAGATGATCAACTCGATCACCGAGCAGACCGGTGCCGACATCTCCATCGAGGACGACGGCACGATCTACGTCGGTGCGGCGGACGGCCCCTCGGCCGAGGCCGCGATCGGCATGATCAACGCGATCGCGAACCCGCAGCTGCCGAAGGTCGGCGAGCGCTTCCTGGGCACCGTGGTGAAGACCGCGGCGTTCGGCGCGTTCGTCTCGCTGCTGCCCGGCAAGGACGGCCTCGTCCACATCTCGAAGCTGGGCAACGGCAAGCGCATCGCGAAGGTGGAGGACGTCGTCAAGGTCGGCGACAAGCTCCGCGTCGAGATCGCCGACATCGACCAGCGCGGCAAGATCAGCCTCGTCGTCGTGAACGAGGACGAGGCCGCGAAGCCGGCTGACGCCCCGGAGGCCGTCGAGGCCACCGAGGCCGCTGAGGCGGCTCCCGCGCAGTGAGCACGACAGACAACAACGTGACGGCCGCGGGTGCATCCACCCGCGGCCGTCCGCGTACCGGTCAGTTGGGGCACCTTCAGCGGCCGGGCAGCACGCGAGTGCTCGAGATGTCCGCGGGGTCCGAGGTGCGGCGCAGCATGCTGCCCTCGGGCTTGCGGGTCATCACCGAGCGCATCCCGAGCGTGCGGTCCGCCTCGGTCGGGCTGTGGGTGCAGGTCGGGTCCCGTGACGAACGGCCCGAGGTCGCGGGTGCCGCGCACTACCTGGAACACCTGCTGTTCAAGGGAACCTCGCGGCGCACGGCAGCAGCCATCGCGGAGGAGATCGACGCGGTCGGCGGCGAGCTGAACGCGTTCACCGCGAAGGAGCACACCTGCTACTACGCGCACGTCCTGGACGAGGACCTGCCGCTCGCGGTGGATCTGGTCGCGGACGTGGTGTTCGAGGCCATCTGCGGTCCGCGTGACTTCGAGACCGAACGCGGTGTCGTGCTCGAAGAGATCGCGATGCGCGACGACGACCCCGAGGACCTGCTGCACGACGCGTTCATCGAGGCGTTGTTCGGCGGGCATGCGTTGGGGCGCCCGGTTCTCGGCACCGAGAAGTCCATTCAGGACATGGACCGCGACGCGCTCTACTCGTTCTACAAGAAGCGCTACACGTTGCCGCGCATGGTGTTCTCCGTCGCGGGCAACATCGAGCACACGCACGTGATGCGCCTGGTGCGCAAGGCCGTCGGCGACCGGCTGTCGCGGGAGGGCAGCGCGGTGGCGCCACGAGCGGGTCGCGCGCGCATCGCCGACGCCCGCAAGCTGGTGCTGCACACCGACGACACCGAGCAGGCGCACCTGATGCTCGGCATGCGCGGGATCGACCGCCACGACGAGCGCCGCTTCGCGTTGAACGTGCTGAACGCGGCCATCGGCGGTGGAATGAGCTCCCGGCTGTTCCAGGAGGTCCGCGAACGGCGAGGCCTGGCCTACCAGGTCTACTCGTCCGTCGGTCTGTACGCGGACACCGGCACGTTCGCCGTCTACGCGGGCTGCCAGCCGGACCGCCTCGGCGAGACCGCCGGCGTCATCCGCGAGGTGCTCGTGGACGTCGCACGCGGTGGCTTGTCGGACGCGGAAGTGGCGCGCGGCAAGGGACAGCTGCGCGGCGCTCTCGTTCTGGGCCTGGAGGACACCAGTTCCCGGATGTCGCGCATCGGCAAGTCCGAACTGAACTACGGCGACCACCTGAGCGTCGAGGACACGTTGGCGCGGATCGACGCCGTGTCGGCCGACGAAGTGGCGCTGCTCGCACGTGATCTGCTGCGCCGCCCCACTGCCGCGGCGGTGGTCGGCCCTTACGATCACGCCGACGATCTGCCGGACCAGGTACACGAGGTGATTGCATGATTCGCGTCGGAGTTCTCGGCGCGCGGGGCCGCATGGGTTCCGAGGTGGTCCGCGCGGTCGAGGCCGCGAAGGGCATGGAGGTCGTGGCGGCCATCGACGCCGACGACCCGTTGTCCGCGCTGGTCGACGCGGGTGTTCAGGTCGTCGTCGACTTCACGCACCCCGACGTGGTGATGGGGAACCTTTCGTTCTGCGTCGCTGCCGGAATCCATTGCGTGGTCGGCACTTCCGGTTTCGACAACGCGAAGCTCGCCGAGGTCGAGGCACTGCTGGCGGACAAGCCTTCCGTCGGTGTGCTCGTGGCGCCGAACTTCGGCATCGGCGCCGTGCTGCTCATGCGCTTCTCGGAGATCGCCGCCCGCTACTACGAGTCGGCCGAGATCATCGAGCTGCACCACCCGCGCAAGGCCGACGCCCCCTCGGGCACGGCCGCCCACACGGCCCGGCTGATCGCGGCCGCGCGGGAGGGCATGGACCCGATGCCCGACGCGACCACGCAGGAGGAGCCGGGCGCACGCGGTGCCGTCGTGGACGGCGTGCGGGTCCACTCACTCCGGATCTCCGGCATGATCGCGCACCAGGAGGTCGTGTTCGGCGGCGAGAGCGAGACCCTGACGATCCGTCAGGACTCGTTGCACCGCACCTCTTTCATGCCCGGCGTCGTGCTGGGTGTGCGGGAGATCGTGGGTCGCCCCGGGCTCGCCGTCGGCCTAGACAAGTACCTGGACCTGTGAAGGTCCGCGTCACCGTCGGGGTGCTGATCGCGGCCCTCGCGGTCTACTTCGTCCTGCTCACCGGCCGCGCCCTGGCGCTTCTGCAGACCGGCGAGGTGGTCGGCGTGCTGCTCGGCGTCGGCGTGCTGATCCTGCCGCTGCTCGGCGTCTGGCTCGTGTACTCCAACCTGCGTTTCGGTTGGGAGACCGAGAAGATGGCCCGCGAGCTCGACGCGGACGGGCTGCTGCCGGACGTCTCGCACCTGCCGCGCCGGCCTTCGGGCCGCGTGGATCGGGATGCCGCCGACGAGTGGTTCGAAGAGCGGCGGGCCGAGGTCGAGGCGTCGCCCGACGACTGGCGGGTCTGGTTCCGGCTCGCTTACGCGTACGACATCGCGGGGGACCGCGGGCGGGCGCGTGAGACTATGCGCAAGGCCATCGAGCTGCACGCCTGATCTTGTCGGTGGTGCCGAGTACGTTGAAACGCAGGGGTTCCCGGTCAGGGGGTACCCCTGCGTCAGCGTGAGCTCGGGGCGGCGTGGGCGTTCTGCAGTCGGCTGGTTTGTTGTGTTCCCCCTGTTGCGGGCGTTCTGTCGCCTTGCGTGCTTTCCCTGGGGGCTCTGCCCCCAGACCCCCGGCAATCTGATCGGGGGAGGGCGCCGTGGGTGGGTTGATGGCACGGCTGTTGATTTGGGCGGCTGCCTGTTGCGTAGTTGGCTTGCGTTGGCGGTGGGGTCCCGTCACGAGCCGCACCAGGAGCGGGCCACATGTGAGAGGGAGGGTCAAGTCGACGAAAAGCGTGTCGACTTGACCCTCCCTCTCACATGCAGCAAGAGCTGTGGTGCGACTCGTGACGGGACCCCACCGCCTGGCCCGTTTGGTAAGGACGGCTCGCCTTCGGCTTCGCGCTCGGTGTCCCCGGACTGTCAGACCCCCCGAGTACGTTGAAACGCAGGGGTTCCCGGTCAGGGGGTACCCCTGCGTCAGCGTGAGCACGGGGGCGACATGGGGCCGGACTGCTACTGCGACGAGGTCATCCCGGGCAAGATCGAGGTCGAGGTGCTCGCCCAGACCGAGAACACGCTCGCTTTCCGCCCGCCTCTGCCGGGTTTCGGCACCGACCACGTCATCGTGATCCCCACCCGGCACGTCTCGTCCCTGCTCGACCTCGACGACGACCTCGCGCTGGAACTGCTCGCCACCGTCAAAACCGTCGCCGCCCAGGCGGTTGATCAGCACGGCGGTTGCCAGGTGCTCACGACGCTGGGCAGCGAGCAGCACAACAGGCACCTGCACTGGCACGTCGCGGTCGGCGGGGAGTCGCCCGTTTCGTGAAACCGGACTGACGCGAAACCGGTCAGCCGTTGATCACGGCCGCGATCAGTTCCGCCGCCAGATCCCCCTTCTGCACCACCAGCACGTCGTCCAGCCCCAGCCAGTCGGCCATGTGCCGCAACTCCGCGGCCAGCTCCGCCGCCACCCGAGGCCGTTCCACGCCTTCCTCGGCCCACGCCGACTGCACCCGCAGCACGCCGGCCGCGCGGTCGGCCTTGATGTCCACGCGGGCCACCAGTGATCCGTCGAGCAGGAACGGGAAGACGTAGTAGCCGTGCACGCGGCGGGGCTCCGGCACGTAGATCTCGATGCGGTACCGGAACCCGAAGATCCGCTCGGTCCGTGCCCGCTCCCAGATCAGCGGGTCGAACGGGCACAGCAGCGCGCGGCCTGCCACGCGGCGTGGGGCACGTGCGTCGACGTGCCGGTATCCGACGCCGCGCCAGCCGTCGACGGCCACCGGTTCCAGCACGCCCTCCTCCACCAGCGAGGCGACGGCGGCTTGGGAGCGGCGCGGGTCGAGGCGGTAGTAGTCGCGCAGGTCGGGTTCGGTGGCCACGCCCAGCGCTACCGCGGAGCGCAGGACCAGTTCACGCGCTCCGGTCTCGGGAGTCCACTTCTGGGCCAGGACGTCGGCCGGGATGACGCGTTCGGTCAGGTCGTACAGGCGCTCGAACGAACGACGGGTGCCCGTCGTCAGGATGCCCACGCCGAACAGGACCTCGCAGATGCGCTTGACCTCGGACCAGTCCCACCACGGGCCCTTCGCGCGGCCCTTGTCGCCCATGAGGGCCTTCTCCAGGGTGCCGGCGCCGATCGGGCCGAGCTCCTTCACGGCGGCGAGCACGTCGTCGACCAGTTGGGGGGAGCGTTCGAGGATCGTCTGGTAGTTCTGCCACCACCCGCGCTTCTTCGCGCCCGAGTGGAACAGAGGCCAGTCGAGCACCGGCACCAGGGACGCCTCGTGCGCCCAGGTCTCGACCAGCATGCGGGGCTTGCGCGTGGAGTGCGTCCACGCGGCTTCGTCCAGCAGCGTGGGCTCGTAGGCGCCGAGGCGGGAGAACAGCGGCATGTAGTGCGCGCGCACGGCCACGTTCACCGAGTCGATCTGCAGCAGCTGCACGCGGGACAGGACGCGTTGCAGGTGTCTGCGGGTGGCCGCTGACGGCCGAAGGTCGGTGAAGCCCTGGGCGCCCAGGGCGATTCGACGTGCGACGTCCGCACTCATCCTCTGCACGTCGCCGATGTTGCCACGCACCCCTGACAATTCCGCGACACGGCGTCGATAAGCTGCGTTTATGGCCGACGCCGGCGTGGAGATCGCCACCGCTGCTGACCTTTCGGAGATCGTCCGCATCCATCGGGAGACGTGGCGGCTCGCCTACGCCGAACTGCTCCCGCAGGACGTGCTGGACACGCTCGACGCCGACGACGCGTGGGCGCTCGCCGTCCGGAGTGGCGCGGTTCTGAAAGCGACGGAGGGGGAGTGGACCGTCGGGTTCGTCGTGGCCAGCAAGGCTCCGGACGAGGAAGTGGCCAAAGCGGACGGTTCGCTTCCAGAAGACGCGGCGACCACGGCGCTGCTCAGCGTCCTCGTGGAACCCCGCTGGGGGCGGCGCGGGCACGGCACGCGGCTCGTCGCGGAGGCCGTGAAGAGGCTCGGCGAAACGGGCGCCACGCGCGGCATCGCGTGGGTGCCGGAAGCCGACAAGGCGTCGCGGAACTTCTACGAGCGACTGGGCTGGACGGGTGATGGCACGGTGCGCACGTTGGACGCAGGCGGTCGTCCGTTGCGCGAAGTGCGGGTGTCCGGTCCGCTCGCGGTCCGACTCGCCGACTGAGATCTGTGTAACCTCGGCCGGGTGCTCGCCCTGGTTGGCCTCACCTTTGGGGTCGCGCTCGGCTCAGCCATCGTTCCCCTGATCAGCATCGAGATGTTCGTCCTGGGACTTTGCGCGCGCTGGCCTGACACGTCGTTCTGGATCGTCGGCCTCTCGGTGGCGGTCGGCCAGGTGCTGGGCAAGCTGCTGTACTTCTACGCGGCGCGCGGCGACATCCACCTGCCGAAGTTCCTGCACCGCAAGCCGAGCGACAAGCCTTCGAGGCTGCGGCGCTGGTTCGGGCCGGGCACGCGCATGCACCGCTGGGGCGACTGGATCCACGTGAAGTGCAAGGCGCACCCGAACTGGATGGCCGGCACGCACGGGGTGAGCGCGCTGGTCGGGGTGCCGCCGTTCATGGCGACGAGCGTGCTCGCCGGGCTCGCGGGCATGTCCACCACGATGTTCGTCGCCACCGGGCTGGTGGGCCGCTTCGCGAGGTTCAGCTTTCTCGCGGCCTCACCGGCGCTCGTGATGGCCTGGATCTAGTAACTGAAGAGGATCGACGCCGTCACGGAGAAGGCGATCAGGACTGCGGCGACGGCAATGCGCGCTGACTCAAGCACGACCCCGAAGATATCGATCAGCGACCGACGAAAACCAGGCGCAAACGGGTGAGAGCCGAATGATCTGGCTCTCACCCGCCCGTTTCGCGCTCGATTATTCGAGGACGAGAACGCCGTCAGGCACACCGGGGATGTCGAACGAGTGCCACATCGGGCGCCAGCCGGGCAGCTCCAGCATGCGGCGCAGGTCCGCGAACCCGGAGAGCCAGCCCATCCACGGCCCGTAGGGCGGGCTGGCCGGGTCGAACCCGCTCTGCACGAACGTCAGCCTCGTCTTGCCCTCCGAGCCCTTCAGCTCCCAGGACGTCACCATCCCGCCGGGGAACTCCAGCGCGAGGTTTGCCTCGTCCAGCGCGATGACCTTCGCGGGGTTCTCCTCCTCCGCGAGGCTCCCCATCGCCCAGCGGCCGCCGACGTGCGGCTCGATCTCCATCCGGGCGCCGAACCACCGCGCGAACACCGCGGGATCCGTCAGCGCGTCGATGATGGCCGCCGGGGTCGCCGCGATGTCGAACTCGAAGCGCTGCTCGGGTGAGGTGAAGTCGCAGAACCCGAGCACCGGCCGGCCCTCGACGAGCTCGACCAGGTTCCCCAGCGCCAGCGGCCAGAACGTCTGGAGGACCTCCGACTGGTCGTCACCGACGCCCCAGGTCGGGTACGGGGACTGCGTCACCGCGATGAGCGTCTCGCCGTCGCGCTCCTCCACGCCGAGCTCAAGGGTGTACTCGGTGCCGTAAAGCAACCACGAGTAGCGCACCGACCTGTCGTCGAAGCCCAGCAGCTTCTGCCGGCCGCGTTCACCGTCCGGCGTGTGGCGCCCCCAGAACTCGTACTCCCCGCCCTCCAGGTCCACGTGGGCGTGCTCGGCCAGCCACATCCGCAGGTCGTCGGCGGTCGTCAGGGCCCGGTAGATCCTCTCGGCGGGCGCGGACGTGCGGACGCGGATGGTTCCGGTGCTCATCGGCTTTCTCCTTTTGGGTAGCAGGCGAGCGCGATGCGGAACGCATCCCCTTCCGCGCCGCCGTATCGGGTGAAGAGGTCCTGCAACGTCGTCTGCAGCTCGGCCAGGAACTGCTGCCGCTCCTCCGGTCGCACCCGGATCTCGCCGGACACGCCGACGGACGGCAGTTCGCTGGAGCGGTCCAGCGCAGCCACGTCCGCCTGCACCTGCTCGGCGAGGTCGACGAGGTGGCCCAGCACGAGCTCGTCGCGCGACCCGATCCGGCCGACCAGCCGCGGCGACAGCCAGTACGACCGCGCCACGGCCTGGTAGAGGCCTTCCTGGACGCCGCGCACCTTGCGCTCGGACACCTGGGTCGCGAGACCGGCCTTGACCAGCTGTTTCACGTGGTAGTGCACGCGTTGCGGCGTTTGGTCGAGCACCTCGGCGACCTCGGTGCACGAGCGCGGCGCGGCGAGCTGCCGCAGCACCTCCACGCGCTGCGGCTTGAGCAGGGTCTCGGCCTGCTCCATCCGGTCCAGATAGATCACGTCTCTCATCGCAAAAAAGACTTTGAACGTTCAAAACTCTTTTGTCAATGGATCGGGCAACTATGGACTGACAGATATTGAAATCTGTCAGTCCATCGGGCATGGTGAAGAGACCGAAGAGACGAAGGGGTTCGAAATGCAGAAGCGTCAGCTCGGAGCCACCGGCCCGGTCGTGTCCGCCATCGGCCTGGGCTGCATGGGCATGTCCAACGCCTACGGCCCGGCAGACCGGGACGAGAGCACCGCGACCATCCACACCGCCCTCGACGCGGGCGTCACGCTGCTCGACACCGGTGACTTCTACGGCCAGGGCCACAACGAGATGCTCGTCGCCGAGGCCATCAAGGGCCGTCGTGACGAGGTGCAGCTCAGCGTCAAGTTCGGCGGCATGCGCGACGCCGACGGCGCGTTCATCGGGTTCGACACCCGGCCGGTCGCCGTGGCCAACTTCCTCGCGTACTCGCTGGAACGCCTCGGCACCGACCACGTCGACATCTATCGGCCGGCGCGGCTCGACCCGAGCGTGCCGATCGAGGACACCATCGGTGCCATCGCCGAGCAGATCGACAAGGGCCGCGTCCGGCACATCGGCCTGAGCGAGGTCGGCGCCGAGACCATCCGCCGCGCGCACGCCGTGCACCCGATCGCGGACCTGCAGATCGAGTACGGCCTGCTGGAGCGCGGTGTCGAGCGGGAGATCCTGCAGACCACCCGTGAGCTCGGCATCGGCATCACCGCGTACGGCGTGCTGTCGCGCGGCCTGATCTCGGCCACGCCGCTCACCCTCGACGCGAGCGACTGGCGTGGTCACGCGCCGCGGTTCCAGGGCGACAACCTGACCCGCAACCAGGGTCTGGTCGAGAAGCTCGACGAGATCGCGAAGAACAAGGGCGTCACGGTCGCGCAGCTCGCGATCGCGTGGGTCGCGGCGCGCGGCGAGGACGTGGTGCCTCTCGTCGGCACGACCAAGCGTGCGAGGCTGAACGAGGCGATCGGTGCCGTCGACGTGACGTTCACCGAGGCAGAATTGCAGGAGATCGAGGCCGTCGCTCCACTCGGAGCCGCTGCGGGCACCCGTTACGCGGCCGAGCAGATGGCCATGCTGGACAGCGAGAGGTGAGATGAAGTGGCGGAGGCGTTGACCTCGGAGGCGATCCTCGCGGCGACCGAAGAGGTCCTGCGCAGGTACGGCCCCGCCAAGGCGACGGTGGTCGACGTCGCCAAGGCGCTCGGGGTCAGCCACGGCAGCGTCTACCGCCACTTCGCGACCAAGGCCGTGCTCCGGGAGGCCGTGACACGGCGCTGGCTCGACGCGATCCACGAGGAGATGGAGAAGGAGTTCGACCCGAACCTCTCCGCCGGCGACCTGCTCAGGGACTGGCTGCAGCGCCTCTTCGACAAGAAGCGGCTCTCGCACACCGAGGACGTCGAGCTGTTCACCACGTTCCGGACGCTCGTCGGCGAGAACAGCGCCGTCATCGAGTACCACCTGGACCACCTGGTCGGTCAGGTCGCGCGCATCATTCGCGCGGGAGTGGATACCCAGGAGTTCGTGACCGACGACGTCGAGAAGACCGCGCAGGCGGTGTGGGACGCGACGCAGGTGTTCCACCACCCGGCGCACGCCCAGGAGTGGGGGAATCCTCACATTCAGGACGCGTTCGACGCTGTCGTCTCACTGGTCGTCGCTGGACTGCGGTACAACCGAACCCCTAGTGCCACAGGCGATGCTTGAGGGTCACGGAGGTGAACGGTGCCGCCTGACGAGTGGATCGATCTGCTGGGAGCGCCCGAGAGGCGGCCTGACCCGGTCGACTGGGACGCGGTCAAAGGCCGGGCGGGCACGGCGTTGCCCAGCGACTTCGTGCATCTCGCCGAAGCCTATCCGCCACTCATCGTGGGCGGTTACGTCCGGATCCTGCACCCAACAGCACGTGCCGGTTTCATGAACTGGATGTCACTGGCGCCCAAAATGTTGCGTGCGCTGCGGCGCCAGCCGGGCCTGCGCGTGCATCCGGACTCGCCCGGCCTGCTGCCCTGGGGCATGACCGTGAACGGCGACCACTGCCTTTGGTACACCAAGGGTGAGCCGGACGAGTGGACCGTGGTGATCACGGACATGCGGCAGAGCTGGTCGTACGACGGGAACTTCTCCAGCTTCGTCAGGAAGTTCCTGACCGGTGAGATCCGCTGCCCGCTCTTCCCGGACGACGTCCCCGGCGGCTCCAAACCGTTCCAGGAGCCCTGACCGGAGACGTCGTCTTCCCCTACCCGACCCCCCGGTCAGCTTGAAGCGGCGGTCACCAGTGCGTTGCCGCTGCCCGTGCGGCCCGTGACCGACAAGGTGGCGTCACCCAGCGGCGCGGACGAGACGTCGAAGTCGCTGCGGGCGTTGCCGGACGTGGACACCAGGTCGATGCGCGCCAGCGTGCCCTGCCGGATGCCGACGCGGATGTGGCCCGAGCCGGTGCCCAGCTGGATCTCGCCGGAGGCCGCGTCGGCCACGGTCAGATCGCCGCTGCCGGTGCGGACCTGGACGTTGCCCTGCACGGCGCCCAGCCACACGTCGCCGGTCCCGGTGATCAGCGTGGTCGTGCCGCCGATCGACGACACCTCGACGTCACCGCTGCCCGTCTTGGCCTTCAGCGACGAGAGCATCGTGCCCAGGCGCACGGTCCCGGCGCCCGAGTTCACCTTGGCCTCGCCGGTCGCGCGGTCTGCGGACACGCTGCCCGTGCCGGTGTTCAGGTCGAGACGACCCGCACCGCCCGTCACGATGACGTCAGCCGCACCGGTCCGTGACGACACGTGCGACCCCACGGGAGCCGTCACCACCACGGAGAGCGGCACGGCACGCAACGGCAGCGCCTTGGACGACTCGATGCGCAAACGGTTGCCCAGAAGCTCGACGCGTGCGTCGCGCACGGCCTCCTCCGGACCTGACGGCGGAGCTGCCTTGTCGGCGCCGAACTGGCCGCTGACCCAGCTCAGCACGCTGGACAGGCCCTCGGTCCACGAGTTGCCCGCGTTCGGGTCGTGCCGCACCTCGACGTGCACGCCCGGCCCGTCGACGAGCTGCACCTGCACCCGGCCGCTGAGCAGCGAGATGTCGATCTCGGCGATGCCCGCGAACTCGAAGCTCTGCTGGCGCACCACGCCCGAGGGCTCCGCCGGTTCGGCAGCCGGATCCGGAGTCGGTTCTGTCGGTTCGGAACTCGGTTCGGTCATCGCGCTCACCCCTGCACCCATCCGCGGACGCGCGAGCCCGAGCCGGCGTTTCCGCTCCACCCCTTGTGCTGATGCTTGTGCTTGCTGTGCACCGCGCCACCCACGGCCTGCTGGATGAACGAGTTCAGCGACACGCCCTGAGCCGCCGCGGCGGCCTCGGCCTTCGACTTGAGCTCGTTGATCATGCGCAGGGTGATGCGGCTGATGTCACCCGTGGCGTCACCTGCGCCAAAGTTCGGCATCTCGTGCCGAGGGGCCGGTTCCGGCTCCGGTTCGGCGGACCCGGTGACGACCACCTGGACGTCACGGCCTGCCAGCCGGACGTCCACGACCTGGCCGTCCAGGGCGGCGGTGACCTCCGCGGCCAGGTCGGACAGTGCGTTCATGATTGCCAGTCGAGCGGCTGGCTCGAGCGCTGCGGACAACGCGGCGGCCGTTCGACGGGTGTTCTCGTCCCCCGCTGATGCGGCCGTCGCCAGGTCCTCGCGCAGTGACGCGATGTACGGCGACAGATCCATGACACCACTATGACGTCACTTCCGACATCGTGCAACCACCACCTGATGTCAGGGCTAATCTCGGCCCATGCCGAGAGTGCGTTTGGTGGCCAAGACGGAGTTCATCCCACCGGACGACGTGCCGTGGACGACCGACGCGGACGGTGGCGCGGCGCTCGTCGAGTTCGCCGGCCGCGCCTGCTACCAGTCGTGGGACCGCTCGAACCCCATGACGAACACCAACGCGACGTTCCTGCACCACCTGCTCGACGTCGGGCACCTCGCCGCGTTCGAGCACGGCAGCGCGTCGCTCTACCTGACCGAGCTGTCCCGCTCGCTCACCCACGAGCTGATCCGGCACCGGCACTTCTCGTACTCGCAGCTCTCCCAGCGCACCGACCCGACCGACGTCGTGGAGCCGGACCTGATCGCGCAGGACCCCGAGCTGCACGCGCGGTTCGTCGCCGCGACCGAGGCGAGCCTCAAGGCGTACGAGGACCTCGTGCACAGCCTGGAGAAGACCGTCAACGGCAGGCGCGCGCGGCAGATCGCACGGTCCGTGCTGCCCAACGCCACCGGCACCGAGATCGTCGTGACGGGCAACTACCGCTCGTGGCGCCACTTCATCGCGATGCGCGCCACCGAGCACATCAACGTCGAACTGCGCGAGCTCGCCATCGCCTGCCTGCGTGAACTGACGAAGGCGGCACCGAACGCGTTCGCGGACTTCGTCATCTCGACACTCCCGGACGGCACAGAAGTTGCCTCCAGCCCACTGGTGGTTGAAGGCTGACGCCCATGAAGCGGCTCATCGTGGACGTCCGGCCCGGCGAATACGCGGTCACACGCCTGGCAGCGGACGCTCCGGTCCCTGCCGGGCTGCTCGACCTCACCGACGTCCTGGTGTCCGTGACCAGGACCCCGGCCGAATTGTCGATCATCGCGCCGGCGTCGTTCGCAGTGGACGGTGACACGACGGAAAAGGGCTGGCGGCTGCTGACCGTGCGCGGGCCGCTGGAGTTCACGCTCACCGGCATCATGGCCGCTCTGGCGGGTGAACTGGCGGCCGCGGGCGTCTCGTTGTTCGCGTTGTCCACTTACGACACGGACCATCTGTTGGTGAAGCACACGGATCTGGGGCGTGCGGTGCTCGCTTTGCGTGCCGCAGGTCACGAACTGGTTGTAGCACCGGAAGCTTAGGAACCGATCCTCCATGTGGCGGGTCTGAAGTACCGTCAACGCCCCCGGTTCCGAGGCTGTAGGAGCGCACGTTGCACGGACAGGCTGTCGAACCACGCGTCATCGCGGGCAGGTACGCCCTGATCGCGGAGCTCGGCCGTGGCGGCATGGGCATCGTCTGGCGCGCCCAGGACCGTCACATCGGACGCTTCGTCGCGATCAAGGAACTGCACCTGCCGGACGGCATCGCGCACGAGGAACGCCGTGTGCTCGAAGAGCGCGCACTGCGTGAGGCGCGCACCGCCGGCAAGCTCAACGACCCCGCCGTCGTGACGGTCTACGACGCGATCAACGAGAACGGCCTGACCTACATCATCATGGAGCTGGTCGACGCGGCGACGCTGTCGACGTTGATCAGCACGCACGGCCCGATGCCGCAGAACCAGGTCGTGTCGATCGCTCTGCAGGCGTTGTCGGCGCTCGAGACCGCGCACCAGTCCGGGATCGTGCACCGCGACGTGAAGCCCGGCAACCTGATGGTGCGCCCGGACGGCAAGCTCAAGCTCACCGACTTCGGCATCGCCCAGGCCGTCGACGACCCGCGCCTCACGACCAGCGGCAGCCTCATCGGCTCGCCCGCGTACATGGCGCCGGAACGCATCCACGGCCACGAGGCGGGACCCGCGTCCGACCTGTGGGCGCTGGGCGCGACCCTCTGCTACGCCGTCGAGGGCTGGAGCCCGTTCGAACGCTCCTCCACGGCCTCGACGCTGCACGCGATCATGAGCGAGACGCCGCGCCTGACCCGCGCGACGGGCGTGCTGAGCGCCGTCATCACCGGTCTGCTGATCGCGGACCCGAACGCCCGGCTGTCCGGCCCGCAGGCCCGCGCGATGCTCTCCAGCATCGGCAACCAGCCGACGCCGCCCACCGGGATCGCGCCGGCGCAGACCCAGCAGTACCAGCAGGCTCCCGCCGTCGATCCGGCGAAGAAGAAGCGCAACCGCATCTTCGCGTTGGTCGGCGCCGTCGTCATCGCGGCTGCGGCGTTCACGGGCGGCATCTACGTGCACAAGGCGTTCACGACGCCTGGCGGCAGCAGCACCAGCACGGCGCTCACGTACGGCGAGGGCGCCGAGGTCCCGGTGTTCGGTCTTTACGAGAACACGTGCGGCATCGGGGACGTCGCACCGGCCAAGCTGCTCGACTCGGAGACCAAGGAGGAGTGCGACAAGCCGCACGACTTCGAGGTGTTCGACGTGATCGACACGTTGCCCGTCCAGTCGAACCTGCCCGACGCCGCGTATCCGGGCGTCGACTCGCTGAAGAGCCTCGGCGTCGCCCGGTGCGAGATGACGCTGAACTCGCCGTGGGTCAAGGACGGCGCGAAGCTCAAGCTCACCACGCTGGTCCCGAGCCAGAACGCGTGGACCAAGGACAAGAGCGGCAACGCCGAGCGCAAGATCTGGTGCATCGCCGGTGCCAAGGACGGCGGCAAGCTGGACGGCACGATCAGCGCGAAGAAGGACAGCTAACGGAGCGGTAACGCTTGGCGGGTTCACTCGTCGTCTGCCGGTGTTCGGCGATTTCCTGCCACGTGTGAAGAGAAGGATCGTTTCCGTCCTGCTGGCCATCGGCTGCGTGGCCACCCTGCCGGCCTGCGCCAGCAACGAGGACAAGTTCGTCGCCGAGCTCAAGGCCGCCGGTTTCAGCAACCCCGGTGAGCCCAGCACGGAGACCGCGAAGAAGGCCAAGAAGGTCGGCAAGCGCACGATCAAGTCCTCGGAGAAGACCATCGAGGTGATGGTGCGGGTGAAAGGCTGCGACCTGGAGTTCGCCAAGACCTCCGGTCAGTCCGGCTACTGGCTGGACGAACTGCACGTCGACGGCCAGGAACCGGACTGGCCGGGATATCCGGAGAACCTGAAGCGCGACCAGGTGGTCAGCCTGCTGGCCGACAAATCGGCCAAGCCGGACGGCTTCACCAAGTGCTACAAGCCGAACGAGGCCTGAGCCCGCACCGGCGAGGTCCTGCCGGCTTCCCGTGCCCGTTTCCGGTCGTAGTAGGTTCGTGGTCGACAGCAAATGTTGCTGACCAGGGAGGACGACCGGACGTGGGTCTCGCTCGCGACGAACGCAAAGCGCTGGTCGACCTGATGACCGAGCTCGGCCCGGACGCGCCGACGTTGTGCGGCACCTGGCTGACCAAGGACCTGGCCGCGCACCTCGCGATCCGCGAACGCCGCCCGGACACGGCGCCCGGCATCGTGCTGCCGGTCTTCGCGAAGTGGACGGAGAAGGTCCAGGAGGACTACACGCACAAGGCGTGGAGCGAACTGCTCGACCTGGTGCGCACGCCGCCGTTCTGGATCCAGCCGGTCGACGACCTGATGAACACCGCCGAGTACTTCGTGCACCACGAGGACGTGCGACGTGCACAGTCCGACTGGGAGCCACGGCCGTACGACGAGCGTCGCGAAAAGATCCTGTGGAAGACGCTGCCGTTCACCGCGCGCATGACGTACAAGTCGTCGCCCGTGGGCGTGACGCTCGTACGGCCTGACGGCGAGCACATCGTGGCCAAGCAGGGCGCGAACGGAGTGGTGATCACCGGCGAGGTGTCGGAGCTCGTGATGCTCGCGTTCGGGCGTGACGAGGCCCGTGTGGAATACAGCGGTGACGCCGACGCGGTGCAACGAGTGCGGTCGTTGAACCGAAGTGTGTGAACTCGGGTAGTTTCTGCGCATGCCAGGAAGCCCGTACGCAGGGCCGGACCGCCCGTTCGGCCGCGTTCTCACCGCCATGGTCACGCCTTTCGACTCGCGCGGCGAGGTCGATCTCCCCAAGGCGCAGGAACTGGCGAAACACCTGGTGGACCTGGGCAACGACGGCCTGGTCGTGAACGGCACGACCGGCGAGAGCCCGACGACGACCGATCGGGAGAAAGCCGCGCTGATCACGGCCGTCGTCGAAGCCGTGGGCGACCGCGCGACCGTGGTCGCCGGCGCCGGCACCTATGACACCGCGCACAGCGTTCACCTGGCGCAGCAGGCCGAGAAGTCCGGTGCGCACGGCGCCCTGGTCGTGACGCCGTACTACTCAAGGCCGCCGCAGGAAGGCCTGCTGGCGCACTTCACCGCCGTCGCGAACGCGTCGGAACTACCGGTGATGCTCTACGACATCCCGCCGCGCGCGGTCGTGCCGATCGAGGTCGACACCCTTCTGCGCCTGGCGGAACACCCGCGGATCCTGGCCGTGAAGGACGCCAAGGGCGACCTGCACGCGGGCAGCAGGGTGATCGCGAGCACCGATCTCGCCTACTACTCGGGTGACGACCCGCTGAACCTGCCGTGGCTGTCCGTGGGAGCCGTCGGGTTCGTGAGTGTCATCGGCCACCTCGCGGCGGATCGCCTGCGGGATCTCATTGATGCGTATGAATCCGGAAACGTGGTCCGGGCAAAAGAAATCCACGAGTCGCTGCTGCCGTTGCTGCGACCATTCCGCCGGGTTCCCGGCGTGACGTACACGAAGGCTGCGCTGCGCCTGCGCGGACTGGACGTGGGTGAGCCCCGTCTGCCGCTGGTGCCTGCCGCAGCCGAGGACATCGAGGCCATCGCGGCCGAACTGGGAGTCAACGCGTGACCCAATCGACCGAACTACCGCCCGCACTGCCGGAAGGCGGCCTCCGCGTCGTCGCACTCGGCGGAATTGGCGAGATCGGCCGCAACATGACCGTCTTCGAGCATGCCGGAAGGCTGCTCGTGGTCGACTGCGGCGTTCTGTTTCCCGAAGACGACCAACCGGGCGTGGACCTGATCCTGCCCGACTTCCGCGCGATCGAGGACCGGCTCGACGACATCGAGGCCATCGTCCTGACGCACGGCCACGAGGACCACATCGGCGCGGTCCCGTTCCTGCTGAAGCTGCGCCCCGACGTGCAGGTCGTGGGTTCCCGCTTCACGCTGGCGCTGCTCGCCGCCAAGTGCCGTGAGCACCGCCAGACCCCACGGCTCGTGGAGGTCAAGGAGGGGGAGCGGCGCTCGTACGGGCCGTTCGAGCTCGAGTTCTTCGCCGTGAACCACTCGATCCCGGACGCGCTGGCCGTCGCCATCCGCACCGCCGCCGGACTCGTCCTGCACACCGGCGACATCAAGCTCGACCAGCTGCCCCTCGACGGTCGCCTGACCGACCTGGCGGGCTTCTCGCGCCTCGGCGACGAGGGTGTCGACCTCTTCCTGGTCGACTCGACCAACGCCGAGGTGCCCGGCTTCGTGGTGCCCGAGCGCGAGATCGGCCCCGTGCTGGAGAACGTGATCCGCAAGGCGGACCAGCGGGTCATCGTGGCCTGCTTCGCCTCGCACGTGCACCGCGTCCAGCAGGTGCTGGACGTCGCCGTGCAGTACAAGCGCAAGATCGCGTTCGTCGGCCGGTCGATGGTCCGCAACATGGGCATCGCGTCCGACCTGGGCTTCCTGAACGTGCCCGACGGTCTGTTCGTCGACCTCGACGTCGCGATGCGGATGGAGGAGGACGAGGTCATCTTCGTCTCCACCGGGTCGCAGGGCGAGCCGCTGTCGGCGCTGTCCCGCATGGCCCGCGGCGATCACCGCCAGATCTCGATCCGCGAGGGCGACACGGTGATCCTCGCGTCGTCGCTGATCCCCGGCAACGAGAACGCGGTCTTCAACGTCGTCAACGGCCTCGCCAAGCTCGGCGCGACCGTCGTGCACCAGGGCAACGCCAAGGTGCACGTCTCCGGCCACTCACCGGCCGGCGAGCTCCTGTTCCTCTACAACGCCGTGCGGCCGTCCAACGTGATGCCGGTGCACGGCGAGTGGCGCCACCTCCGCGCGAACGCGGCTCTCGCGGTCGCCACCGGCGTCGCCGAGGACCACGTCGTGATCGCCGAGGACGGCGTCGTCGTGGACCTGATCGACGGCAAGGCGGCGGTGTCGGGCCGCGTCGTCGTCGGCCACGTGTACGTCGACGGCCTGTCCGTGGGCGACGTCGGCGAGTCGACGCTGTCGGACCGGCTGGTGCTGGGCGAGGGTGGCTTCATCTCGATCTCGGTCGCCATCGACCAGACGACCGGGCGGGCCGTGACGGCGCCGACGATCTCCGGCCGTGGCTTCTCCGACGACCCCAAGGCGTTGGAGGCCGTCGTGCCGCTCGTGGAGATGGAGCTGGCGCGCACCGAGGCCGAGGGCATCGCCGACACGCACCGGGTCGCTCAGGCCGTGCGGCGCGTCGTCGGGCGCTGGGTGGCGGAGACCTACCGTCGCCGGCCGATGATCGTGCCGACCGTCATTCCGGTGTGACCGTGACCCTGCTGTGATCTGCGTCCCCCTCGTCCGCTAAGGTCTAGTCCCAGACCATGGACGAGGGGGTTCGCCCTATGGCCGGTAATGACGTCTTCAGTCCTCCGGGCAAAGAAGACATTCTACTTCCACCGATTTTCACCTGGCACGAGCCGCTGGGCCTGTCGTTCGACTTCTCGGTGACCAAACCGCAGGCGCTGCTGGTCCTGTCGGTGGTGATCATCCTGACGTTCTTCCTGGTCACCACCAGGAGCATGAAGCTGATCCCGTCGCGCTGGCAGTTCGCCGCCGAGTCGGTCTACGACTTCGGCCGCAACACCATCGCGCGTGAGCAGATAGGCGCGAAGGAATTCGCGCCGTACGTGCCGCTGATCGTCAGCATCTTCTGCTTCGTGCTCGTGAACAACCTCTACGGGTTGATTCCGTTCATCCAGTTCCCGACGTTCACGCACAGCGGGTTCCCGGCGGCCGTCGCGCTGCTGATCATCTTCCCGCTCTACCACTACGTGGGCATCAGGAAGTTCGGGCTCAAGGGCTACCTGCGCAACCAGTTCGTCATTCCGGACGTGCCGAAGCCCGTGCTGTGGGGCCTGCTGATCCCGACCGAGGTCATCCTCAAGTTCTTCTTCGACCCGGTGAACCTCGCGATCCGGGTGTTCGCCGCGATGTTCGCGGGCCACCTGCTGATCCTGGTGTTCACGATCGGCAGCGAGTTCATCCTGTTCAACGCGCCGATCTACCTCAAGCCGGTGTCGGTGCTGGGCTTCGCGCTCGCCATCGCGCTGTTCTTCCTGGAGGCGCTGGTGCAGGTGCTGCAGGCGTACATCTTCGCTCTGCTGTCCGCGCACTTCATCGGCCGAGCGCTGGCCGAGCAGCACTGATGGGGATGTACGTCGGCGTGCGCGGCTGGATCGAGTTCACACACGAGCAGCGCGAAGCGGTCGAGCAGGTCATGGCCGCGCACCGCCATGACCTGTATTCCGCCGGGTGGGCGGTTCCGGCGCGACCGTTCAACTGGACGCTCTACGTGTCCTACGGCGGCGACATCCGTGAGCAGTCTGTCGACCGGCTGCGCGCGCAGGTCGCCGAACTGGCGCGGCTGGTGGATTCCGAAGGAGACCGGCCGGTCGGGTTCTTCCTGCTGACCGACGAACGGCAGCAGGCGACCGCATGGACCGTGCAGGACGGCGACGTGCGCGAAGGTGCGGCGCCCGTCGAGTTCCGCGGGTTCGCTCGCTAGGGCCCCGGCCGCAGTGGTTCGTGCCGGTTGTCAAGGAGCCGAAGCGGTTGCCGCAGGTCGTGACCGTGCGCGGCGGCGACTGGACCGACTACGACGACGTCGACCGCCCGGCTGCGTTGATCGCGGTCCTGCCGGCACCCGCGCCGCTGCGGCCGCTGATGGCCGACGCGATGGCGCTGCCCGACGGCGCAGGTCCGGTCCGCGCCCGAAGGCGGCCGGTTCGGCATGCACCTGTGCCTCGGCGACATGGGCACACGGCGGTGAAGCAACTCAACGAGGCCGGGCCGCTCGTGCACCTGCCGAACGCTGGGGCGGCCCGTGGACATCGCGACGTCGTCCGGCCTCGGCAGGCGCGGTTCGCGAGGCTCTGTTCGCCCGTGCGTCAGGTGATTTCTGGGACGTCGTTCAGGACATCGCCGCCCGCTAAGGGCGCTGGCACACCAGGTGCAGCGACTCCTCGGGCATGGCGCCGGGGTAGGACGGGGTGAAGACCGGCCGGCTCCGGCGCACGACCCGCAGGCCGACCTCGGCCAGGTGCGCCTCGAAGGTCTCCTCGGAGAACGACGACACCTCGATCTCCTGGCCCATCCAGGGCAGGGTGACCTGTTCGACGTCGACGGCGACGGTGGCGAGGAAGAAGTGCCCGCCGGGTCGCAGCCAGGTCGAGATCTGGCCGAGGGTCTGGATGATCTCGGCCTGGGTCATCTGCAGCAGCGAGAAGACGGCGCAGATGACGTCCCACGAGCCGGGAGGCGACTCGAAGTCGCGGATGTCGATCTTGTGGAACGTGGCGTCGGGGACCTGGGTGGTCGCGATGTCGACCATCACCGGGGAGACGTCGAGTCCGGTGACCCTCATGCCCGCCT
Organism: Lentzea waywayandensis; assembly: GCF_900115955.1. Classification (GTDB taxonomy): domain Bacteria; phylum Actinomycetota; class Actinomycetes; order Mycobacteriales; family Pseudonocardiaceae; genus Lentzea; species Lentzea waywayandensis. The sequence continues at coordinate 503,288 of NZ_FOYL01000005.1, read as the reverse complement.
TGGCCAGGGTCCGCGCCACGGGAACGCCCGTGCCGCAGCCGATGTCCAGCACGCGCGAGCCGGAGGGCTGGGTCGCGGCGAACCAGGCGAGAGTGCCGTGCAGTGCGGGCTGGTGCGACCAAGCGCGTTGGTATTCCAGCCCGAGTGTGTCGAAGACCTCGGCCGCGTTCATTCCCCGCCCCTCATTTCGGCCCAATCCACCTGAGTGAAGTGTGGAGAACCTCTCTGTACGCCTTCTGGATGGCTTCTGGACGAAAACTGACGGTAGGTTGCTGACTGAACGCGGACAGCGACGAAGTGAGACACAGGGTGCAGAACGAGTTGCGCGTCAGCTTGCTGGGCGCGCTCGCGGCCACGGTGGACGGCAAGGAGCTCACGCTCGGTCCCCCGCGGCAGAGAGCTGTGCTCGCCGTGCTCGCGTTGCGCGCAAATCATGTCGTGTCGCGCAGTGAGCTGATCGACGCCGTGTGGGGCGAAGATCCACCCGCGAGCGCCGACAACGGCATCCACACCTACGTCGCGGGGCTCCGCAGGCTCTTCGAGCCGGACCGGGCGTCGCGGGCGCCGAGTTCCGTGCTGCTCTCCACAGACGCTGGATACTTGCTGAGGCTCCCGTCCGGTAGTTCGGACGCCGCTGTTTTCCGCGCGCATCTGGACGAGGCCGGACGGCTGCGGGACAAGCCCACCGAGGCCATCACGGCGTTCGACGCCGCGTTGGATCTGTGGCGGGGTCTCGCTCTGGACGGCGTGCCGGGACCGTTCGCGGCGGTGGAACGCGCGCGCCTGGCCGAAATGCGGCTCACGGCCGTGGAGCAACGCGCGGCGCTGATGCTGACGGCCGGGCGTGAGGCCGAGGTTGCGGCCGAGCTCACGACCCTGGTCAGCGCGCATCCGTTGCGCGAGAGGCTGCACGGCCTGCTGATGTCCGCGCTGTTCCGCGGCGGCAGGCAGGCCGAGGCGCTCGCCGTCTACACGGACCTGCGCCGGCTGCTGATCGAGGAACTGGGCATCGAGCCCGGTCCCGAACTGCGTCACCTGCACGAACAGGTGCTCGTCGGCCGGCACGACCCGCAGCCGGAACCCGCGGCGCCCGTGCTGGTGCCGGTCCAGCTGCCGCACGAGATCCGCGACTTCACCGGCAGGGAGAAGGAGCTCGCGAAGCTCACCGAGGTCGTTCCGCGGGACCACTCGCCGGTTCTCGTCGCGATCACCGGCACCGGTGGCGTCGGCAAGACCGCGCTGGCCGTGCGGTTCGCACATCAGGTGGCCTCGCGGTTCCCGGACGGTCAGCTGCACGTCGATCTGCGCGGGTTCGACTCGTCGTCGCCGCCCGTGCAGCCCGCCGCAGCGTTGCACCAGCTGCTGCAGAGCCTCGGCGTGCCGTCCGAACGCATCCCGGAGGACCTGCCCGCGAAGTCCGCGCTGTACCGCAGCGTCCTTGCGGGCAAACGGGTTCTGGTGCTGCTCGACAACGCGCGGCTGGCCGAGCAGGTCCGTCCGCTGCTGCCGGGCCGGTCGACGTCGATGGTGCTCGTGACGTCCCGCAACCACCTCGGCGGCCTCGTCGCCCGTGATGGCGCGCATTCGTTGACGTTGTCGATCCTGACGCGCGACGAGGGTCTGGCGCTGCTGACGTCCGCGGTGGGCGCGGACCGCGTCGCCGCCGAACCCGTCGCCGCGGCCAAACTCGTCGAACTGTGCGGGCATCTGCCGCTGGCGGTGCGGATCGCTGCGGAACGCGTCGTCACCCGCCCGCATCTCACGCTGGCCGATCTCGCGAGCGATCTGGCCGACGAGCACGACCGGTTGAACGTGCTGGCCACGGGTGATGACGAGGACACGGCCGTGCGTGCGGCCTTCTCGTGGTCGTACCTGGCGCTGAAACCGGACGCCGCCAGGATGTTCCGGCTGATCGGCCTGCATCCCGGCGCCGAGATCAGCCTGAACGCCGTGGCCGCGCTGGTGGGCATGCCGGTGTCACGGGCCAGGACGCTGGTGGACGTGCTGGCGGGTGGCCACATGCTGGAGGAGGTCGCGCGCGGCCGGTTCCGGCTGCACGACCTGCTTCGCCTGTACGCCACGGAGCTCAGCGCCACCGAGGAGTCGTCGGACGGCCGCGACGAGGCCGTGAAGCGCCTGCTGGGCTGGTACTTCGACACCGCGAACGCCGCGGGCACCGTCATCGCGCCGCCGGACCACCCCGCGTTCCTGCTGCCGCCACTGTCCACTCAGGACTTCACCTCGCACGACGAGGCCTTCACCTGGTGCCGCACGGAGTCCTCCAACCTGCTGGCGGTGGCGAGGCTCGCGGAGGACCAGCACTCGCCGGCGGCGTGGCAGATCCCCGTGGCGCTGTGGAACTACTTCATCGTGTCGAGTGCCTTGGACGAGTGGACTCGCACGTATCGCGTCGCCGAACGCACCGCCGCCCGTGACGGCAACCAGGTCGCCCGCGCGTGGGCGGTGCACGGCCAGGGACTCTCGGCGTTCCGCGGTCAGCGTTTCGCGGACGCGCTGGAACTCTTCGACCGCGCGCTCGCGATCCGGCGCGAGGTCGGCGACTCCGCCGGTGCCGCGTGGAGTCTCACCGGACTGGGCATGGCGTACGGCGGCCTGCGCCAGTTCGACCTCGCCGTCGACAGGTTCGGCGAGGCCCTGCGCGGGCACGCCGAGGTCGGTTCGTGGTTCGGCGAGGGCGGTACGAGGTTGTTCCTGAGCGACAACCTGCGTTCGGCGGGCCAGTTCGAGGCGTCGCTGGCGTCGGCGCGGACGGCGTTCGAGCTGATGGACTCGCACGACGCTCCCCACGGCAAAGCCATGGCGCTCGTGAGCATCGGCTGGGCGCAGGCGAAGCTCGGGCAGCGCGTCGAGGCGCGGGACTCGTTCCGGCACGCGGTCGCGTTCCTGCGCGTGCTCGGCGACCGCAAGAGCCTCGCGGAGGCGTTGCACGGCCTGGGGGAGACCAGTGCCGGTCAGCCGGACGTGGCCCGGACGCACCTGTTGGAAGCGTTGACGATCTACGAGGACTACGACCACCCGCTCACTCCTGAAGTGCGGGCACGGCTGCACGAGCTTTCCTAGGGGCGATCCCTGATGTGCTCGCGCTGATGCGTAGGCAAGCTACACATCATGCAGAAGCGCGCTCGGACCCTGTTGGTGTGGCTGCACGTCGTCACGTCCGTGGGCTGGCTCAGCCAGGCCGTGGCGTTGCTCGCCCTGGTGCTCTACGGCATGAGGACGGGTGACCTCGACGCGTTCCGGATGGCGCGCTACCTCGATCACGAGGTGCTCGCGATCATGGCCAACACCAGTGCGTTCAGCGGTTTCATGCTCAGCGCCACGACGCCGTGGGGCTACTTCCGGCATTGGTGGGTGCTCGCGAAGTTCGTGATCACGATCAGCCAGCTCTACATCGGCATCTTCATCCTGAGCGGCAACCTTCAGGAGGCCCTGAACGGGCACGTCACCGCGTGGATGCCGGTCGGCACCGCGCTCATGATCAGCGCGATCGCGTTCCAGGCGTGGCTCAGCGTCGCGAAACCGTGGGGGCGCACGCCGTGGGCCGACTCGAAGGTCAAGCTGCCCACGGCGAGCGCGTTCACGTTCGTCGCGGCGCTGGTCATCCCGGTGATCGACTTCGCGATCAGCCTGTGGCGGGGCAACCCGATGCCGCTGCTCATGCTGATCACGGTGATCGGCTACTCGATCAGGCGGGCCGCCAGGGCGAGGCGCCGGTCGTCGGGCGAGTCGGGTCGTGGAAGCGCGGCACGTCCGGCTCGTCGAGACGCAACGGCACCAAGCCCTCGGTGATCGCGCTCATGATCCGCTCGTGCGCGCGCCGGGCGTCGCCCATGGTCTCGGCGTTCAGGTCCGTCAGTTCGACGGGCTTGCCGAAGTGGACCTTGAACGTCGGCCGCTTGCGCACCGCGCGCAGCCAGGACGTCAGGTACGGCAGGAAGTCCTTCCAGCCGCCGACGCTCAGGTTGCCCCAGTACACGGCCTCGTGCGCGCCCCACTGGCTGATCGGGACCACTGGAATGCCGCCGCCCAACGCCATGCGGGCGACGCCGGTCTTGCCGCGCTCCGGCCACATGCCGGGGTCCAGCGTGATCTTGCCCTCGGGGTAGACGGCGATCGGGTCGCCGCCCTTCTGCAACGCCTCGACGGCCCGGTGCATCGCCTCACCCACGTTCGCCGACCGCCGGTCGACGCGCAGGTGACCGCACGCCTTCAGCGCCGGGCCCATGATCGGCGCGTCGAGCAGGCCGCCCGCGAGCATGAACCGCGGGTTGACGCCGATCTTGCGGCAGGCCGCGATGAGCACCATCGGGTCGAGGTTGCCGATGTGGTTGGAGGCGAGCAGCAACGGCTTGCCGAGAAGTTCCGGCGGGATGTCGCCCGAGACCTCGAGCTTGCCAGTCAGCGCGATCAGGCCCCGGTCGACCACCATGAGCACGCGCCAGAAAAGCGGTGTGGACACGCGGGGCAGCGTACGGCGTGTCGGAACGACACCGTGCCGGATCCGGGGAACCATGAGGTTTCGCACGCGTCCCAGTTGCAAACGTGGCTGGTGAGACGCGAGGGACTACCTTATACACATGGCCGGGCGCACAGGGACTTCGAGAAAGACCACGTCACGCGGCAAAGCGCCAGCCAAGCCGCGGGCGCGATCCACCGCGTCCAGAAAGCCCGCTCCACGCAAGAAGAGCGGCGGCGCCATCAGCGCCGTGTGGGGTGCTTTGGGCCGTGGTGTCGGCAGTCTCGTGCGCACCGTCAGCCGTACCAAGGACCTCGATCCCGAACATCGTCGTGACGGCCTGGGGCTGCTGCTGATCGCGTTGGCGGTCATCACCGGCGCGGGTGTGTGGTGGCAGGCCGGCGGACCGGTCGGGCAGTGGGTCGACGTCGCGGTGCGCAGTTCCGTCGGGTTCCCGGCGGTGATCGTGCCGGTCGTGCTGCTGGGCATCGGCGTCACGCTGATGCGCACCGACCCGAAGCCCGACGCGCGGCCGCGGCTGATCATCGGCTCGTTGCTGCTGATGATCGGCGTGCTCGGCATGTTCCACCTCATCGGTGGCCTGCCGATGGACCCGATCGAACGCCGCAACGCCGGTGGAGCCCTCGGTTATCTGGCCGGCGGGTTCCTGGCGCAGGGTTTGACGCCGTGGGTCGCCGGGCCGTTGCTGTTCCTGATCTTCGGCTACGGCCTGCTGGTCGTGACGCACACGCCGATTCGCCAGGCGCCCGAACGCATTCGCTCGCTGCTGCACCCCGGCACCAAGTCCTCGGACGAGCCCGCGGACGAGGAAGAGCCTGTCGAGGAACCGAAGCCGGTTCGCCTGCGCCGCCCGTCCCGCCGCCGTCAGGCCGTCGAGCCCGTCGAGGAGGACACGCAGGCCGAGCTTCCGCTGGAGGAGCCCGCGGAGCCCGCCCCGAAGCCCGCTTCGAAGGAGAAGAAGGCCGCGGCGCCGGCGATGGCCGTGCGCGCCGTCGAGGGCGAGTACCAGCTGCCGCCGCCGGACGTGCTCAAGGACGGCGACGCGCCGAAGACCCGCAGCAAGGCGAACGACCTCATGATCGAGGCGATCTCCGGCGTGCTGGACCAGTTCTCGATCGACGCCCAGGTCACCGGCTTCACCCGCGGCCCGACGGTCACGCGCTACGAGGTCGAGCTCGGCCCCGGCGTGAAGGTCGAGAAGATCACCGCGCTGACCAAGAACATCGCGTACGCCGTGGCGACGGACAACGTCCGCCTGCTGGCCCCGATCCCGGGCAAGTCGGCGGTGGGCATCGAGGTGCCCAACAGCGACCGCGAGATGGTGCGGCTGGGCGACGTGCTGCGCGCGTCGTCCACGGTCAAGGACACGCACCCGATGGTGATCGGCCTCGGCAAGGACATCGAGGGCCACATGGTCACCGCGAACCTGACGAAGATGCCGCACCTCCTGGTCGCGGGCTCCACGGGTTCCGGTAAGTCGTCGTTCGTGAACTCGATGCTGGTCTCGCTGCTGGCCCGCGCGACGCCCGACGAGGTCCGGATGATCCTGATCGACCCGAAGATGGTCGAGCTGACGCCGTACGAGGGCATCCCGCACCTGATCACGCCGATCATCACGCAGCCGAAGAAGGCGGCGGCCGCGCTGGCGTGGCTCGTGGAGGAGATGGAGCAGCGCTACCAGGACATGCAGGTCAACCGGGTGCGTCACGTCGACGACTTCAACCGCAAGGTGAAGTCCGGCGAGATCACCGCGCCGCCCGGCTCCGAGCGCGTCTACCGGCCGTACCCGTACATCATGGCGATCGTCGACGAGCTCGCCGACCTGATGATGACCGCACCGCGCGACGTGGAAGACGCCATCGTCCGCATCACGCAGAAGGCCCGTGCGGCCGGCATCCACCTCGTTCTGGCGACGCAGCGGCCGTCCGTCGACGTCGTCACCGGCCTGATCAAGACGAACGTGCCTTCGCGGCTGGCCTTCGCGACGTCGTCACTGACGGACTCGCGGGTCATCCTGGACCAGCCGGGCGCCGAGAAGCTGATCGGCATGGGCGACGCCCTGTACCTGCCGATGGGTGCCTCGAAGCCGGTGCGCATCCAGGGCGCCTTCGTGGGCGACGAGGAGATCTCGTCGATCGTCGAGTTCACCAAGAACCAGGCGCAGCCCGAGTACACCGACGGTGTCACGGCGCAGAAGGCCGCGGAGAAGAAGGAGGTCGACGCCGACATCGGCGACGACCTGGAGCTTCTGGTGCAGGCGACCGAGCTGATCGTGACGTCGCAGTTCGGCTCGACGTCGATGCTGCAACGCAAGCTGCGCGTCGGGTTCGCGAAGGCGGGGCGCCTCATGGACCTGCTGGAGACCCGTGGCGTGGTCGGGCCGTCCGAGGGCTCGAAGGCACGCGAGGTGCTGATCAAGCCGGACGAGCTCGAGAACGTGGTCTACCTGATGCGCGGAGGCGGCCCCGCCGACGACGAGGACTGAGTCCTACTTCAGGCCGGCCTTCTGGATGCTGGTGGCCGTGGAGCTCGCGCTGCCACCGAACTCGCGCACAGCGGCGTAGTAGAGGTCGGCGGTGCGCTTGCACGCCCAGTTGGAACCGCACTGCTTGTACATGTCGGACTTGAAGTTGTTGTCGATGCGCAGGCGGTTCGCCTCGTTCCACCGGCCCTGCCGCTTGTAGTTGCGGTAGCCGAAGTCGTGACGCTCGCAGGTCGGCAGGAACTTGAAGCCGAAGGGGTTGTCCGGCGAGTACGAACAGCCGTCGGACGACCAGTCGAGCTGGCCCGCGTAGGGCTGCTGCGCGCGCAATGTTGTGAACTGGCTGATGGTCTTCGTGTAGAGGTAGTCGTCGGTCACCGCGACGATGTCCACGGCGTGTGCCGGGGCGCCCGTGAAGATCAGGGCGATGGAGGCGGCGACACCCACGAATGCCGAGCGCAGGGTCTTCGTCGACATGGCGAGCTCCTCGGAGTGTGAGCAGGGTCTCGCCAAGTTGTAGCGGGTGATCGACTGTCCTCGGTAGACACGATCTGATGAACGTCAGGTGATCATGTGACCGCAGGCGATCGCGGTGGCCACGCGCAGTTCGCGGGGTAGTCCCAGGGACTGCAGCATTTCGTTGTCCGCTACTCCGCCGAGCAGATAGCCGCCGAGTTTCTGCTCCGCCAAACGGAGGCAGATGGTCTGCGCCGCGGCACCTGCTTCGATCAAGCCGAAGCGTCCCGCGCGTTCGCCGTACTTGTCGAACGAGTCTTTGTCCGTTAACACCAGGACGATCGTCAGCGGAGGCACTTCGGGCGTGCCGAGGATCTCGGCCAGGTTCTCCGGTGCCGGGCCGATGTCCTGCAACGCGTGGCGTGCGATGTCGTAGCGGACCGCGCGGCCGTCGAAGAACGCGTAGCAGCGCAACGGGTTCAGTCCGCCCGCGGACGGGCAGCTGTTGTCCGACAGCGCACCCAGGACGGTGCCGAGTTGCTTGTCCGTCAACGGTTTCCGGGCGAACTCCCGCGTGCTTCTGCGTGCCTGGAACAGCTTCTGGAGCCGGTCGTGCGGGCGGGGGAGCGCAACGGGCGGCGAGGGCAGTTCGAGCGGGTCGATCAACGCCGGCTGCGGCCGGAAGTCGCGCAGCCGGTCGCCGAGCCTGCGCTGGTGCAGCGGCGAGAACCGGCTCGCGGCCCAGAAGTCGTCGAACATCGGCGTCACCCCAGCGGATGCGGTGCGGGATTGGGGAACACGCCCGGTGAGGCGTGCGGGTAGCGCCAGCCGAGCTCGCGGGCGCGGCCGCCGAGGTGCGGCCAGCGGTGGTCCGAGTGCAGCGGCGCGAGGTCGGGGGACAGGACGCGGACGCAGTGCAGTCCGACGGCCGACAGCTCCGGCGTCGTGAGCTCGCGGTAGGCGAGCCGGACGTCCGCGCGGTCGAGGGCGTGCACCAGGTCGGTCAGTTCCGCTGCTGTACCAAGGGAATCGGCGTCGCGCGGAGCGTCCGTCTCGAAGCCGCCGAACCACGGCAGCGCGTCCCACTTCGACGGGTGCGTCGCGTAGTAGACGGCGTGCTCGTCGAAGTCGATGGCTTCCTCGACGGGCCGGTCGCCGTTGCGGGCCAACCAGACCTCGATGAACACCGTGCCCTGGACCCACTCCTCGTAGGCCTTCCGCACCGCTTCCGCCACGGTCGCGCGGCAGGCGAGACCCAGCGTCGGCCGTGGTCTGCCCGCGATCGGCAGCGAACCCGCGACGGCGACCACCGGGTGCGGGCTGTAGGCGGGCGTGAGGTCGAACGCCATCGCGCCGTGCGGCAGTTCGGCGGCGAACCGTTGCGGTGCAATGGAATGCAGCCAGGTCGTGGTGAACGCGTCGCGCTCGACCAGTTCCTGGGTGGCTCTGAGCAACGCGCTGGTCGCGGACGGTCCGGCCGCGAGTCCTGACGACGTCGCGGGCAGTCCGTAGGAGGCGTCCAGGCCGACGAGACCGGCGGGCACGCGGATCGGTTCGTTGCCGGGCAACGTCCATGCCCGCGTGTACGGCGTGTCGACGTATCCCTTGCGGTAGCGGTAGTTCGGAGCCACACGCTGCTCGACCGTGTGCAGGCTGAAGTGCTCCAACGGCCAGCACTCGCCGTCCGTCGCGATCTCCAGCGGCGCCCGAGCGGCCGCGTGCCGTTCCAGCGCCTCGGCCACGGCCGCGACCTTCGACGTGCCACCGGAGGTGCCGCCGGTGGCGAACGGCTCCGGCACCGCGGCCCAGCCCTCGACGTCCACATCGGACAGACTGTGCGGCACGGGATGCAGTTGCGACACCACACCCTGCCGCCAGCCGACCGCGCGCTCGATCAGCGCCTCGGCGACGGTCTTCACCGCTTCCTCCGGTAGTGCCGGAAGATCCAGTACCCGAGCGCCAGCGCCCCGCCGACGTAGAGCACACCGACGACCCACGCGGCCCCCTCGCCGAGGTTGGCGATCGGCCCCAGTGTGAACAACACGATGAACGGCTCGACGCACCACAGGGCCACCCAGCCGAGCAGCCGGACCAGGCTCATCCACGGCTTCGGCGACCGGGCGAGGAACCCCGCGGCGACGGCCCACCCCAACGCGACCGCGAAGGCCCCGAGCCACCAGCCCCAGTGCAGGTCGAAGACGGCGCCCATCGTGACGAACGGCAGCACGACGACCAGCAACGGGAAGATCGCGGCGGGCAGCACGAGCACGCTGCGAGGTTCGGGAAGGTCTTTGGTGTCCTGGTACAGGGCTTCCGGGATGTGCACGGCCGCGCCGACCGAGGAAACCGCACAACAGCAACAACAACAGCAACAGGTGGGTGTGGCGGCGTTGGTGGCGGCCGCACCGGGTGAGAACTGGTCAGGTAACCGGACTGCCGTCGCGTTCATGGTCCCCCCAAGGAAGTGACACGCGCCCGAACTGGATCTTCGGGCAGATCTCGCAGTCGGCGGCGGGCAGCACGCTCTCGCGCGTCGTCGTGAACTCGTCGAGGTCGACGGTCACGACCGCGTCCAGCAGGGCCAGCGAGCCACCGCGGATGTTCTGAATCGCCTGCATGGCAAGGGAGATCGGGAAGTCGTGCCGGAGAGCTCCTGGGTACGGCGGAGGTGGCGGATCCCCCCACCGCCGCCCCGCCCGCACCGCGAGGCACGCCAGGCACGCACCGGCACCGGGCACCACGAAGGGCCCGACGGCGGCGGTGTGGTGGTACGCGAGGTCGAGCAACAGGTGCGGGACCGTCGTCTCGCGCGCCACCTCGATCAGGTCGACCAACGTGCCGGTCGTCCGCACGACGAGCAACAGGTCCGGATTCTCGTTGTGCGGCAACCGCTCTACCAGCCCGGCGGGTGCCTCCCCGACGACGCGCGTGCCGACCCCCATCGGCGTCGCGTCATCGGAGGGCAACCCGGCCGGGCGGAGAGCGCCCAGGGTCCTCAGCTGGGCCACGTGCCGGCGAACCGGTTCCCCCAACCGGCTCTCGTCGACCGTTCGAGCCACTCCCCTCAAAACTGGCTCGAACAGGCCGGCCAGCGCCACGGCCACCGCCCTGGGCAGGTCTGGAATCAAGTACGCGAGATCCGCCCCCGCGTAAACGACGAGGCCTTCGTCCCGAACTTGCGCGTGCCAGGCGGGATCAGCGACCAGGCTCATCCTCGTCCCCCCTCGCCAGGAAACACTCGATCTCCTGCTCGCTCGGCAGATCTCCCGCCGGATCCATGAGGTTCTCGGCGATCGGCGGCAGCGGCTGCTCCGCCCACGCGGGCTGGAAGTCGGCGCTGGGCAGCAACCCGTGCCGCGACGCGAACTCCTCCGCCGCGTCCCGGATCGACTCCCGCAGCGTCCCCACCACCGCGGTCTCCGCCGTGTACGTCAGCTCGACCAGCAGCGCCCGCACGTTCTCGAGCTGGTTCTCGTCGCCGGCCTTGCGTGCCAGCTCAGGCCAGAACTGCCGTTCGAACAACCGCACGAAGTCCGCCGCCACCGCGTCGGTCGCCGTGCGCAGGCGCGTGAAGCTGTCCATGACGTCATCGCTGGGCACCCTGAGGCCGGCAAGCCTGCCGCCCGCTTCGAGTGCCCAGCGACGCGTGTGCGGCCAGCCGTACTTCCACCGCACCAAGCCCAACCGCATAGCCCGGAGGAGGAGTCGCGGTTGGACGTCTCCTGTCGGAATCAGGTGCTTGATGTCGCGCACCTTGATCCGAACCCAGTCGTCGGGTCCCTCGGCCTCGCTGAAGCCGAGAACCGCGGCGACCGACTCGCCCTTCTCGCGTGCCGTGATCAGCTCGGCGATCGCCGGCAGCGAGAACCCCCGCTGCTGCAACCGCTGCACCAACGTCAACCGCTCGACGTGCGAGGCGTCGTAGTACGCCACGCGTCCCTGCCGTCTCGGCGCGTGCAGCACACCCTTCGTCTGGTACATGCGAATGGTGCTGCTGGGCAGGCCGATCCGGGCAGCGAGCTCGTCGACGGTCAGCGATTCGGGCACGCCCCAGATCCTGGTGCGCGTGGTTCTTTGAGTCAAGACTCTTCGAGTAATTACTCGAAGAGTTACAACTCCAGGAGCATCCGGCTGTTGCCGAGCGTGTTCGGCTTCACGTAGCTCAGATCCAGGAACTCGGCGACGCCCTCGTCCACCGATCGCATGATCTCCTCGTAGACCTCGGGGCTCACCGGCGTGCCCTCGATCTCGATGAAGCCGTGCTTGGTGAAGAACTTGGTCTCGAACGTGAGCACGAAGATCCGCGCGAGCTGAAGCTCCTTCGCGGTCGCGATGAGCTGCGCCACGATCCGGTGGCCGACGCCCTTGCCCAGCGCCATGGGGGAGACCGCGACGGATCGGATCTCGGCCAGGTCCTCCCACATCACGTGCAGGGCACCGACGCCGAGCAGTTCGCCGTCCTCCTCGGCCACCCAGAACTCCTGGACCGCCTCGTACAGCGTGACCAGCGGTTTGGCCAGCAGAACCTTGCCCGCGTACCCGTCGATCAGCGCCTTCATGGCGCGTACGTCACTGGTGCGGGCGCGCCGCACGACTACCCCACTGGTCACAACCGTCAAGTATGAGCGGCGCTCCCGTGAGGGCTGCGGCGAGTGCCTCAGTCGGTGAAACACGGCGCTGGACACGATCACAGAGCGATCTGTGCGGTTTACTTGCACAGAACTGCCCAAAGTTGGCTCCTGGAGGTGTACTGAGGTGCTGCGGAGCTTCCGTCTGGGGAACCATCGCTCGTTCCGTGACGAGAACGAGTTGTTGCTCATGCCCGCGTACTCGAACGACCGGCTTGCGCTGCCGGTTGCGGCGATCTACGGCGCGAACGCCTCCGGAAAGTCGAACCTGCTCGACGGGCTGCGGTTCATGGCCGAAGCCGTGCGGGACTCTTTCGGAGCTTGGAGGTCTGGGGCAGGCGTGCTGCGTCACCCGTTCAAGCTTCACGCGGAGGAACGCAAGCGATCGTCCGTTTTCGTTGTCGAACTCGTACTCGATGGTGTCCGGTACACCTACGGGTTCGAGATCGATGACAAGCATGTCATGGAGGAGTGGCTGTACAGCTATCCAGAGAAGCGCAAGCGTGTGCTGTTCGAGCGAGTGGGAAATTCCTTCAAGTTCGGTGCCAAGCTTGACCGAAAGTCTTTCTGGGATGACGCTGTCGATTTCATGCAGCCAGAGGCGCTCTTTCTGAGCTTCGCCGGAAAATCCACTGTTGAGCCGCTGTCGACGGTTTACAACTGGTTCACCTCGCGTCTGGTTTTTCGACTGGATGTGTGGTCGGTGGATGAAGCGGGCATTGTGGAATTTTTGCAGGGCGATCCGGCTGTGCGTCGCGAGATTGTTTCGCTGGCACGTGTCGCAGATTTCGGGATCTCGGACGTCTTGACCGTCGAGGAAGGATTGGAGCCGGACGTCAAGCTCCGGGTGGAGCTTCGTCACGGTGCCAGCGACGAGCCCTTCCGCCTGTCTGACGAGTCAGCGGGTACGCGTTCTTGGCTGGGACTGCTGCCTTCGGTGGTAGCCGCGTTGCGGACTGGCGGCACGCTTGTGATCGACGAACTCGACGCGAGTCTGCATCCGCTGCTGGCTGCTCGGCTGGTGGGGCTGTTCCATGACCCGGCGACGAACGCCAAGGGGGCTCAGCTGATCTTCACGACCCACGACGCCACATTGCTGCATCCTCCTTATGCGAATGAGGTTCTCGATCGTGACGAGATCTGGTTCGCGGACAAGGATGGCGACAACGGCGTGAGTAGCATCTATCCGCTCACGGATTTCAAGCCGCGCAACGAGGAGAACCTGGAACGTCGCTACCTTGCTGGTCGATACGGCGCTGTTCCCGGCTTTTTCGAGGAGGATTTCGCGGCGGCGATCCGAGGTGGTAATGAGCTCGCATGAGAATTCGGATGGCCGGCGTGGGCGGCGCGCGGCTCGTCCTGGGCGGATTCTTGTCGTCAGCGGCGGTCAGCGAACCGAACCCGACTACTTCTCCGGGCTCAGGCGGCTGCGTCGAGCGCGGGTCGAGGTCAAGCACAAGGTTGACTCACCGCAAAACCTTGTGCGGTACGCAAAAAAGATCTTCAACAATGAGGAGTACGACGCTGTGTGGTGTGTCGTCGATGTCGACCAGTTCGACGTCGACGCAGCGAAAAAGCTTGCCCGGCAGAAGTCGGTAGAGCTGGCAGTGTCGGAACCGTGCTTCGAGCTCTGGCTTCTGTTGCACTTCACCGATCACCGCGCATACATCGCTGATGGCAAGGCTGCCTGCGCGCTGCTGACCAGGCGCGTGCCCGGCTACGACAAGAAGCTCGACTTCGCCAGGTTCGACGCGGCGGTGGAGACAGCGATCAAGCGTGCCAAGGAGCTGCCGCCGGGAAACCCCTCGACCGACGTGTGGCGCCTCGTCGAGGTGCTCTTGCAGCACTGAATTCAAGGTCTGACACCTGACCCGGTTACTCTGAGCGCCGTGTCTTCTCCCACCACTCCGCGACGTGTGTCGCTGCTGACCCTGGGCTGTGCCCGCAACGAGGTCGACTCCGAAGAACTCGCCGGGCGCCTCGGTGAGGGCGGCTGGGAGCTGGTGGACGAGGGCGCGGACGTCGTCGTCGTCAACACGTGCGGCTTCGTCGAGCAGGCCAAGAAGGACTCGGTCGACACGCTGCTCGCCGCGTCCGACACCGGCGCCAAGGTGGTCGCGGTCGGCTGCATGGCGGAGCGGTACGGCAAGGAGCTCGCGGACAGCCTCCCGGAGGCGGCCGCGGTCCTGGGCTTCGACCAGTACAACGACCTGGCCGAGCGCCTTCAGGACGTGCTCCACGGCAAGCCCGTCGAGTCGCACGTGCCGGTCGATCGCCGCACGCTGCTGCCGATCACGCCGGTGAAGCGCCAGGAAGCCAAGAACGACGTCCAGGTGCCCGGCCACGGCTGGGGACCGACCAAGGTCCAGCGCAGGCGCCTCGACGACGCTCCCGTGGCGCCGTTGAAGATCGCGTCCGGCTGTGACCGCCGGTGCAGCTTCTGCGCCATCCCGAGCTTCCGCGGCGCGTTCGTGTCGCGGCACCCGGACGAGATCGTGGCCGAGGCCATGTGGCTCGCCGAGAACGGCGTCAAGGAGCTGTTCCTCGTCAGCGAGAACTCGACGAGCTACGGCAAGGACCTGCCGCGCGACCAGGGTGCGCTGGAGCAGCTGCTGCCGCGCCTCGCGAGCATCCCCGGCGTCGAGCGGGTGCGGGTCAGCTACCTGCAGCCGGCCGAGACCAAGCCGTCACTGGTGGCCGCCATCGCGAAGACCGACAAGGTCGCGAACTACTTCGACATGTCGTTCCAGCACTCCAGCGAGAACGTGCTGCGGCGCATGCGCCGGTTCGGCGACACCGACAGCTTCCTCAAGCTCGTGTGGCAGATCCGCGAGCACGCGCCCGAGGCGGGCATCCGCAGCAACTTCATCGTGGGCTTCCCCGGCGAGACCGAGGCGGACCTGAAGGAGCTGGAGCGGTTCCTCACGGAGGCGCGGCTCGACGCGGTCGGCATCTTCGGGTACTCCGACGAGGACGGCACCGAGGCCGAGGAGCTCGACGGCAAGCTCGACGCGGACACCATCGCGGAGCGGGTGCAGCGGATCGGCAACCTCGTCGAGGAGCTGACCAGCCAGCGCGCCGAGGACCGGGTGGGCGACGAGGTCCTCGTGCTGATCGAGCACGAGGAGGACGACGAGAGCGACTGCGTCGGCCGGGCCGAGCACCAGGCGCCCGAGGTCGACGGCGAGTGCATCGTGCTGGAGGCCGAGGGGCTCAAGCGCGGCGACTTCGTGCGCTGCCGCGTGGTCGACTCCGAGGGCGTGGACCTGATCGTCGAGGTACTCCCGACATGACCGAGGCCCGGAAGGTCCCGCTGCTCAACGTCGCGAACATCCTCACGATGGCGCGGCTGGCGCTCGTTCCGGTCTTCCTGTTCTCCCTGTTCGAAGCGGGCGGCTTCGACACGACGTGGCGCCTCATCGCGTTCGGGATCTTCGCGGTCGCGAGCTTCACCGACCACATCGACGGCACGCTCGCCCGCAAGCACGGGCTCATCACCGACTTCGGCAAGATCGCGGATCCGATCGCGGACAAGGCGCTGACCGGGTCCGCGCTGGTGGGCCTGAGCATCCTCGACGTGCTGCCGTGGTGGATCACGATCACCATCGCCGTGCGCGAGATCGGCATCACGCTGCTGCGGTTCTGGGTGATCCGCTACGGCGTCATCCCGGCCAGCCGCGGCGGCAAGGCCAAGACGCTGGCCCAGGTCATCGCGATCGGGCTGTTCGTGCTCCCGCAGAACGACGTGCTCCAGCTCATCGCCTGGGTGATCATGGCCGTCGCGCTGGTCCTCACCATCGTCACGGGAATCGACTACGTCATCCGAGCGTTCAAGCTGAAGGCAAGGGCAGGACGGGCGGTGCTGTGACCAGCGTCGTCGAACTGCTCAAAGCGAAGAACCAGACCGTCGCCACGGCCGAGTCGCTGACCGCGGGTCTGCTGTGCGCGACGATCGTCGACACACCGGGGGCGAGTGCCGTGGTCCGCGGTGGGTTGATCGTCTACGCGACCGAGCTCAAACACGAGCTCGCGGGCGTGGACCAGCGGTTGCTCGACGAGCACGGAGCCGTGCATCCCGAGGTCGCGATCCAACTGGCCGAAGGCGCCAAGAAAAGGTGCAAATCGGACTGGGGAATCGGGCTCACCGGGGTCGCCGGCCCCGATCCGCAGGACGGAGTCGCTCCGGGGACGGTCCACATCGGCTTGAGCGGCCCTGGAGTGTCCACAGTGCGGACAATCACGGTGAGTGGCGACCGCAGAGCGGTCCGTTCCGCCGCCGTGGAGAAAGCGCTGGTCCTGCTCTCGGATTACCTGCTGGTGACCGACCCCGGGAACAAATGATGACTCCGCGTTCGTTCGCCCTTGGCGGACGTGTTCGGAAGTCAGTGCCCGTTGTCGGTGTCGATCGGTAACGTAGGGACACGGCCGGCCGGAAGGAGGCGCGCGATGACCGTGCTGCTACGCGAGGCGATCGGTGATCGACTTCGCCATGCCCGCACCAACCAACGCCGCACGCTGCGCGAGGTCTCTCGGACCGCCCGCGTGAGCCTGGGGTACCTGTCCGAGGTGGAGCGCGGCCGCAAAGAGGCGTCCAGCGAGCTCCTCGCGGCCATATGTGACGCTTTAGAACTGCCCTTGTCCGAGCTGCTGCACCACGTCGCCTCCGACATCGGCGCCGTCCAGCAGACGCCGGACACCGTGCCCGACACCGTCCCGGACGGACGTTCGGACCGCGGCAAGCTGGAAGGTGGCCGGGTGCTGCCGTCCACGCTGTCGGACGACCTGTCCGACCTGCGCCTGCAGCCCATGCTCAGTCACAGGCTCACGAGCAAGATCGGCGAGACGCCCAAGGCGGTCGTCGCGGCATAACACCATGTCATCCACGACCCCGTCCGCCGTCTGGCGGGCGGGGTCGCCTGCATTCGGGTGACATGTCACCGACTGTGGCCCCCGCCACGTGACGGTCTGCAACAAGATTGCGTCTTCGGACGTTCAACTGACAACGACGGCAGCGCGTTGAACGGCAGGCAACGGCTTGGCATCAGCACGCTGGGTCACCGCGTCCTGGGGCGCGGGTGAGGGCAGGATTGGCACGTCGTCAGGCGTGTACTCCTAAGTCCCGGGGTGGGTCAGGGTGTTCCCGGATATCTCCCCGTGTCGGTGGATACGCCGACGCACAATTGAGACGATGGATCCAACACCGGCACCGAGAAGGCAGGCGTAGGAGATGGCCAGTCCGTTCGTGAAGTTCTGGAAGTACCTGATGGCGTCGTTCTCGTCGAAGATCGACGAGCACGCTGACCCGAAGGTGCAGATCCAGCAGGCCATCGAGGAGGCGCAGCGGCAGCACCAGGCCCTCTCTCAGCAGGCTGCGGCCGTCATCGGCAACCAGCGCCAGCTGGAGATGAAGCTGAACCGCCAGCTGGGCGACGTCGAGAAGCTGCAGGCCTCCGCCCGTCAGGCCCTCGTGCTCGCCGACGAGGCGCGCTCCAAGGGCGACGAGCAGAAGGCGACGCAGTTCGAGAACGCGGCGCAGAGCTTCGCCACCCAGCTCGTCACCGCCGAGCAGGGCATCGAGGACCTCAAGACGCTGCACGATCAGTCGCTGCAGGCCGCCGCGCAGGCCAAGCAGGCGGTCGAGCGCAACTCGATGATGTTGCAGCAGAAGCTGGCCGAGCGCACCAAGCTCCTCAGCCAGCTGGAGCAGGCCAAGATGCAGGAGCAGGTCTCCGCGTCGCTGACCCAGATGAGCGAACTCGCCGCGCCGGGCAACGTGCCGTCGCTGGAAGAGGTTCGCGACAAGATCGAGAAGCGCTACGCGACCGCGATCGGGTCCGCCGAGCTCGCCCAGAACTCGGTGCAGGGCCGGATGCTCGAGGTGCAGGCCTCGACCACCCAGATGGCCGGTTCGTCGCGTCTCGAGCAGATCCGCGCGTCCATGCACGGTGGCCAGGCGAACACGCCGGCCCAGGTGACGGCGGGCAACAGCGCGGCCGCGCAGATCCAGGCCGAGATCGCGCAGCGCGTCCAGCAGGAGCAGAAGACCACGCAGCAGCAGGTCCCGCCGGCTCAGAACTGAGCGGGACAGAAGGAGCCAGCAGGTGATCATGGAGCCCTGGAGAAACCGTCCCAACAACGAGATCGTCCGCAAGGTCGTCAACGAGTTGGGTGCGTCGCTTCAGGGCCACCCGCTGGCCGAGCAGGCGCGCTACCGCATGCAGAAGTGGAACGACCCGCGCGCCAAGCTCGAACGCAAGCGCAAGCGCACCAACGCCGTGCTGACGTTCTGGCTGATCGTCATCTCGATGCTCGGCACCCTCGCGGTGCTGGGCTTCACCGGCGTGCTCGGCACGTGGGCCGCCGTCACCGGCTCGATCGGCGCGGCGGTGCCCGTCGTGCTCGCCGTGCGCAGCGGGTTCAAGCTGCGCGAGCTCGGGGCCGCCCGGCAACGGCTCGCGTTGTCGCCGCCGCCACCGCCCCGGCCGCCGCTGCCCGCGCACATCTCGTCCGCGCGCCTGCCGATGGAGAAGCTGCACGGCGCCGAGGACGCGATGACCCAGCTGCTCGTGCAGCTCGACTCGCCCGCGCTCACGTCGATGCCGACCGAGTCCGTCCAGCACGCCCGGCAGACCGCCCAGGAGGCCTCCTCGGCGATCCGCGCGGTCTCCGCGCAGCTCCAGGCCGTCGAACGCGCTCGTGACACCGCGCCGCCGCTGGAGCGGGCGCCGTTGGTCGAGGGCGTGCGGGTGCTCAGGATGCAACTGGCGGACGGCGTGGACCGCTACTGTGCGTTGGTGGCCGAGGCGGGCAAGGCCCTGGCGGCGAGCACGCAGTTCCAGAATCCGGGCGAGGTGCTGGACGACGCCACGGACCACATGGCCGGTCTCGCGTCCGCGATGCGTGATGTCTCAGGCTATTCAGCGTACTGAATGTGACTCTCTGTAATCGCGTGCGCCTATTCGGCGGTTCTCTCTGGAGATCTTTAGGGCAATCGTGTGATTATCGGACCGTTATCTAGCCGTAGCCGCTACATGGCGTGGCAGGATTCCGGGGCCGGTCTGCGGGAAGTCCGGCTGAATTGCCGGGAGGCAGTGCGTTGGCGTTGTGGACCGTGCACGGGGACGGTCGGATCACCGACAGTGAAACCGTCGCACCCCAGGAGAGGGTGAGCTGGCCGCTCACCATCGGGTTCGGAGTGCAGCACCTGGTCGCCATGTTCGGCGCGACGGTGATCGTTCCCACCGCCACCGGTCTGCCCGTCGCCACCACCCTGCTGTTCTCCGGCCTGGGCACGCTGCTGTTCCTGGTGATCACCAAGAACCGCGTCCCGAGCTACCTCGGCTCGTCCTTCGCCTTCGTGGCGCCGCTGGTGGCCGCGCGTGAACAGGGCATTTCCGCGCAGCTCGGCGGCGTCGTCGCCGCGGGCCTGCTGGTGATCGTCGTCGGCATCGCGGTCAAGGCGCTCGGCGTTCGGCTGCTGGAGTCGGTCATGCCGCCGGTCGTCACCGGCGCCGTCGTGATCATCATCGGCCTGAACCTCTCGCACCAGGCCACCTCGAACTTCGCCGAGCAGCCCCTCGTCGCCGCCCTGACCACCGCCGTGATCCTGCTGGCCGGTGTGCTGGGCCGCGGCCTGGTGTTCCGGTTCTCGGTCCTGATCGGCCTCGTGGCGATCTGGATGGGCGGCCTGGCGTTCGGCGCCGTGTCGTCCGAGCGGATCGCCGCGCTGCGCGACGCGGCGTGGGTGGGCCTGCCGAAGCTGTACCAGCCGGAGCTGCGGCCGTCCGTCGTGCTGCTGATGCTGCCCGTGGTGATCGTGCTGGTGGCCGAGGTCGTCGGGCACGTGAAGGCGGTCGCGGCGCTGACCGGCCGCAACCTCGACGGCAGCGCGGGCGACGCGATCATCGCGAACGGCCTGTCGACCGCGTTGTCCGGTCTGGGCGGTGGCGCCGGGACGACGACGTACTCCGAGAACATCGGCGTGATGGCCGTGACCCGCGTGTACACGACGGCTGCGTTCGCGTTCGCCGGTGTGTTCGCGACGCTGCTGGCGTTCTCCCCGAAGGCCATCGCGCTGTTCGGGACCATCCCGCCGGGCGTGCTCGGCGGCTGCACGCTGGTGCTCTACGGCCTGATCGTGCTGATCGGCGTGCGGATCTGGATGGACCGCGGCGTCGACCTGGCCAGCCCGGTCAACGCGATGGTCGGTGGCGCCGCGCTGGTGGCCGGTGTCGGTGACCTGACCATCGGGATCGGCGACCTGGAGATGGGCGGCATGGTCTGGGGTTCGCTGCTCGTCGTGATCCTGCACCCGGTGATGCGCTGGCTCAGGGCTGCGCGCCGTAACTAGCCACCACACCTTCGTGTGGTTTTCGTCCCTCCACTTCGGACCGATCCAGTTTCCGGTCCAGGGAGGGAGTTTCACCATGGTCGCCGCGTACTTCGTGGTGCTGTTCATGGCCTGCGCGATCATCGCGGGCAGCTTGGCCGCGACCCGCATCCGACTGCTGCGCCATCGCCGATGACGTCGCTCGCGTGGCTCATGGTTCCGCTGGCGATGATCGGTGTCGTCCGCGTGTGCGTCGTTCTGGTGGCGGCTGATCTTTACGACCTGTCGCTGCACCGCTCACGTCCGTTGCCTTACACGCCAACGGTATGGGTCGTAATCCCGGCGTACAACGAGGAGCTGTGCGTCGCCCGCGCTGTGCAGTCCGTTTTGGACAGTGACTACGGGGACGTGTCGGTGATCGTGGTCGACGACGGCTCTGTCGACGGCACGGTGGCCGCGTTGCGGCACTTCGGTTCACGCGTTCACGTTGTCTCGCAAGAGAACACGGGCAAAGCGGCGGCGATCAACACCGGCATGCACCTCGTCGGCGACGGCCTCGTGATGGTGCTCGACGCCGACTCGACGTTGTCCCGCACCGCCATCTCGAAGATGGTCGCGCACTTCGCCGACCCGATGGTGCTCGCGGCGGCGGCGAACGTGAAGATCGCCGACCAACGCGGTGTGCTGGGCTGGGTGCAGCGACTGGAGTACGCGGTGGTGCACCGGCTCAAACAGGGCTACACGGTGTTCAACTGCGAGTACGTCATCGGCGGTGTCGGTTCGATGTTCCGGACGTCGATCGTGCGTGCGTGCGGGTACTTCGACACCGACACCATGACCGAGGACATCGACTTCTCGATGAAGATCCTGTCCGTGCGGGGAAACTTCGACTGGCGCATCATCTTCGCGGCCGACGCGATCGCGTACACCCAGGCCGTGCCGTCGCTCAAAGGTCTTCTGCGGCAACGGTTCCGGTGGAAGTTCGGACGGTTGCAGGCGTTCTGCAAGCACCGCTCGCTCTTCTTCGGGAAGTCGTGCACGCGTCTTCTCTCGTGGGTGCACCTGCCGTACACGGCGGCGGGGGAGGTGCTGGTGCTGTTCGAGCCGGTGTTCATCTACGTCGTCGTCACCGCGACGTTCCAGACGGGCTGGTTCACCGGCATTCTCTTGCTGTGCGCGGTTTACACGGGCGTGGCGGTGTTCACGGTCGTCGGCGATCTGACCGAACCGTTGCGCGCCAAGGTTCCGTTGCTCGCCTTGGCGCCGTTGGCCTACCCGCTGCTGATGGTGATCGTGTTCGTGGACTTCGTGGCGGTGCTGCGCTCGCTGTTCACCGTGCTGCGCGGCTACCGTCCGGTCGGCCGCTGGGAACACGTCGAGCGCACGCTCACCTCAGTGCCCGGTTGATCCTCGACACGAGCCCAGGGCCCTCGTAGATGAACCCGGTGTAGATCTGCACGAGGCTCGCGCCGGCGTCGATCATGCGCTTGGCGTCGTCGGCGGTCGCGATGCCGCCGACGCCGATGACCGGCAGGTCGCTGTTCTTCGTGATGAACCGGACCACGTCGTTCGCGCGCCGGGTGAGCGGCCTGCCGCTCAGGCCGCCGGTCTCGCTCTGGTGAGCACTCGTGAGGCCCTCACGGCTCAGCGTGGTGTTCGTGGCGATGAGGCCCTTGATGCCGTTGTCGACGCACACCTGGATGACCTCGGCGATGGCGTCCTCGGTGAGGTCCGGCGCGATCTTGACGAGCATCGGCTTGTCCGTGGCCCGCGTGAGCGTCTGGACGAGTTCGGTGAGCGCGCCCTTGTCCTGAAGGCTGCGCAGACCGGGCGTGTTCGGCGAACTCACGTTGATCGCGTAGTAGTCGCCGTGGTCCTTCAGGGCGTTCAGCGAGTTCAGGTAGTCCTGGACGGCGTCCTCGACCGGCGTGATCTTGGACTTGCCGAGGCTGATGCCCAGCGGCGCCTTCAGCGGCGTCCTGTCGAGCTTCGCGGCAAGCGCTTGCGCACCCGCGTTGTTGAAGCCCATCCGGTTGATGATCGCCTCGTCCTCGCGGAGCCGGAACAGGCGCGGCTTCGGGTTGCCCGGCTGCGCGTGCCACGTGACCGTGCCGACCTCGACGAACCCGAACCCCAGCGCGGCCCACGCCGGCAGCGCCCGCCCGTCCTTGTCCAGGCCCGCCGCGAGACCCACCGGGTTCGGGAAGCGGACACCGAAGACGGTGCGCGGGTTGTTCTGGTTGCGGGCGAACTTCGCCACCGGGCTGAGCTTGGCCATGACGTTCAGCGTGGTCTCGTGGACCCGCTCCGCGTCGCCGCCGTGCATGTTGAACAACGCCCTGCGAACCACCTGCTTGTACACCACGCGCCCACCCTATAACGCCAGCTCAGGGTGGGCGCGCGGCCCTCTAGTTCCCGACCTCCGCGAGGCAGTCCGGCACGGGGACGCGGATCGGGCCCGTGAAGCTCAGCCCGGTGTTGCGGTTCGGCAGGTTCGAGACGCCGAGCAGCACCGAGTACCCGTCCGGGATGTCGCCGGGGCTCATCGTGACCGAGCCGTCGTCCGAGATGCGGGGAGACACGTAGCCGCCGAGGAGGTCCATCTTGGTCTCGTCCAGGTCCGCGCAGTCCCGTGACATCGGCACGGCCTTCGCGCCGATGCCGTACTCGCGCAGTTTCGCGTTGGCCGCGTCGACGCCTTTGATGTCCCGGATGGTGACCGTGACGCTGCCGTCGGCGTTCTTGGTGACCGCGTAGGCCTCGCTGCTGTTGCTCGTGACCGCGACGGTCGCCGCACCGGCGATGGCAAGCGCACCGGCGGCCACCAGCAACGGCCGTGCGGACCTCCTGTGCTGTTCTGGTGCCTCTTCGACCGTCTGACCGTGCTCCCGCATCAGGTCGTCGAGCAGGTTGTCCTTGAACGTCGTCATCGCTGTCCCCCGTTCGGTGCCAGGTCGCGGACCTTGCCGCGCGCCCGGAAGAGCCTGATCCGCAGCGCGCCGGACGACATGCCCAGCACCTTCGCCGCGTCCTTCGGTGTCATGCCGACCAGATCGACGAGCTCGATCACCTCGCGGTCGGCGGGACTGAGCGCCGCCATCGCGGCGATGAGCTCACGGCCTTCCCGTTCCGCGTCGATGCGCGTGACCAGGTCGGCGATCTCGTCGGTGTCGAGCACGCGCCGTCCGTGGATGCGCGCGACCACGTCCCGGCCGCGTGTGACGGCCTCGCAGTGCTGTGCGAACACGCGCCGTGCGATGCCGAGAACCCAGCCTCGCGCCGTGCCCCGGCTGCGGTCGAACGTCGCGAACGACGTGATGGCCGCGACGAACGTGTCCGCGGTCAGGTCGGCGGCCGTCTGCGGGTCCGCGGTGCGCCGCGCGAAGTACGACGTGACCACGTCGAACTCGGCCTCGTAGATCTCCTCGAACGCACGTGCCGCGCGAGTGGGAGACGGCGGTGGTGGATGTCGTGGGGCTGTCATCGGCTGACTCACGCTAATGGTTGCCGACTTCCAGCCACGCCGTTACGCCCGCTGGGCATCATTGAGGCATGGGGGATCTCACGGACGAGGCGCGCGCTCTGCTCGCAGGCGGTGCGACCACACAAGAGGCGTTCATCGCGCTGTGGCGGCCTGACAGGCCCTACTACGACGTGACGCTGGCTGTCGGCGTGGCAGTCGGCAACTCGGTCGAGAACATGGTCAGGCGCCTCGAGCCGAAGTCGGCCTGGTCCGGCGAGCCGGAGGCGGACGAGATCGACACCTGGGCCGAGACGCTGGAGGCGTCCGGGTACTTCGACCTGCACGCCGGGCTGTCCGCGGCACAGGAACCGGTGGCGAAGGAGCTCTGGCGCGACTTCCGGACGCTGTTGCCGATGCCGTCCGGGGTCGGCCACCACTTCCTGCGGCTGATGGACGCGGGTCACCTCGACGAGGCCCGGCGTGAGCTGGAGCGGCTGCGCGCCGTCACATCGGCTTGGGCACCTTGATCGTCGCCTGCTCGTCCAGCGGCATCCGCGGCTTCGTCCGGAACGTGATCGGCAGCCCCCGCAACCCGCGGCTCCCCAGCGACACCCGCCACCCCAGCGGCTGCGAGGTGTCCAGTGCCAGCCCGGCGCAGCGCTCCAGCAGCGTCCGGAACGCCACCTCGCCCTCCAGCCGGGCCAGCGGCGCGCCCAGGCAGAAGTGGATGCCGTGCCCGAACGCCAGGTGCTGGCGGTCGGCCCGTTCGATGTTGAGCTGGTCGGCCCGCGGGTAGCGGTTCTGGTCGTGCTCGGCCGAGGCCAGCGAGAGCAGCACGACGTCGCCCGCCGGGATCTGCGCGCCGCCGATCGTCAGCGGCTGCGTGGCGAACCGCAGCAGGTGCGAGGTCGGGCCGTCGAACCGCAGGAACTCCTCGACGGCGCCCGGCAGCAGGGACGACGAGCGTTGCAGCAGTTCGAGCTGCTCGGGGTTGCGCAGCAACGCCAGCGCGCCGTTGCCGACGAGGTCGACGGCGGTCGTGTAGCCCGCCACGAGCAGCAGGAACGCCAGCGAGGCCAGTTCGCTGTCGGACAGTGCGGACTCGCCGGTCGCGCGGGCCAGGCCGCCGATCAGGTCGTCGTCGCCGGACGTCCGCTTGTGCGTCACGAGGTCGCGCAGGTAGCCGGAGGTCTCCTCACGGGCCGAGGACGCGTCACCGTCCGCCAGCCCGGTGACCACGTCCGCCCAGTAGCGGAAGTTCTCCTGGTCGACGGCGGGAACGCCGAGCAGTTCCATGATCACGGTGATCGGCAGCGGCGCCGCGAAGTCCGCGATCAGGTCGCAGCGTCCCGAGTCGGCGAAGCCGTCGGCCAGTTGCGCGGCCACCTGCTCGATCCGGGGACGCAGCGCGGCGATGCGGCGGGGCGTGAGCTGGCTCGACACCGCGCGGCGCAGGCGGGTGTGATCAGGCTCGTCGCTGTTCATCATGTGCTCGGACAGATCGCCGAACCACCACGACGCGAAGTGCGGATGACCGCGCAGGGGTTCGGTGAGCGCCGAACCGTGTGAGGACAGCAGCGGGTTGTCCAACGCGGCGCGCACGTCGGCGTAGCGGGTCACGAGCCACATCGGCACGCCGAAGGTCTCGACCCGGTGCACGGGGCCCGCGTCGCGCAGGCTCTTCAGCACGGCATAGGGGTCGTCGGTGAAGCCGGGGCGCAGCGCATCCAGATTTACCGCCATGCAGGGGGACACGGCCGGGAGTGCGTCGCGGTTCAATCCGACTGGCATTTTGGGCAGAAGTACACAAATCTTGCGTCGATCTCGTCCGATCGGACTCTTGTGCCGCAACGCAAACAGGGTTTGCCGGTCCGCTCGTAAACGTAGTGCTGAACGCGCCGGTCGCCGGTGGTGATCTGTTCTGGCCGCCACTGGTTGGCCTGCAAGAGCTTGCGTGACAGCGCAACCGCACGTGAGGCGTCCACAGATGACACCGGAGCCGTCGGGAGAACGCCCAACAGGAAACAGACTTCCGCTCGGTAGAGATTGCCGACGCCGGCCATGATCCGCTGGTCCAACAATGCGAGCCCGACTGGCCGGGAAGGATCGGCGGTCAACCGCTGAACGGCCTCAGCGGCGTCGAACTCATCTGCCAGAAGATCAGGTCCGAGATGTGAGATGAGCCGATCCTCGTCCGAGGTCGGCACGAACTCCATGTCGTGCAGCGCGAATCCGATGGCCTGCCGGTCGTCCACCTCGAACACCGCGCGGGCCTGGTGCGCGGGACGGCGCCAGCGCTCGCCTGGCCGGTAGAGGTGCCACGCGCCGTCCATGCGGAAGTGGCTGCGCAGGCTGTTGCCGTCGGAGAACCGGGTGAACATGTGCTTGCCGTACGTCCGCACGCCGAGCACGTCCAGCCCGGTCAGCTCCAGCGTTGACAGGCGGGGGTGGCGCAGCTCGCCGCGCCGCAGCGTCTTCCCGGCCAGTGCCTCGTGCAGGCGATGGCCGGCCAGGAAGACGGTGTCCCCCTCAGGCATCCACCGCTTCCTGGATCTCGTCGTCGTCGAAGTCGTGGTGCACGGCCCGGCGCCGGCTCCGCGAGATGCGCTGGATGCGGGCGAGCAGCAGGTTGAACGCCAGCGCCACCTCACGCGCGCCCGGCGTGCCCCACTCGTGGATCGGCATGCACGCGCCCTGTGCCTGCTGCACGGCGAGACGGTCCGGCAACGCCACCGGCATCACCAACGGGCCGAAGATGTCGCGTAGCTCCTCGATGCGGAACTGGTGCTCGTGCGAGCGCGGCCGCACGCGGTTCACCACGACGCCCAACGGCTGCAGGTCGGCGTTGTTGCTCTCCCGCTCGTTCTGCACCGCCTCGAACGCCCGCTGCACGCCTGCGACCGCGAACATCGTCGGTTCGGTGACCAGCAGCGCGCGGTCGGCCGCCACCAGCGCCGACCGGGTCAGCTGGCCCAGCGACGGCGGGCAGTCCAGCAGCACGAGCTGGTACGGGAACTCGTCGTACATGTCGCGCAACGTGCGCAACGCGTCTTTCAGACGATGCAACCGAGACTCGTTCGGATCCGGGTGGTTGAGCAGCTCGGCGTCCTCGGATCCGGACAACACGTCGATGCCGTCGCCCCACCTGCTCGGGCGGATCGCCTGCTCGACGTTCTCCTCGGAGGGATCTTGCAGGACGTCGTAGATGCTGGCCTTGGACTCCTCGGGCTCCAGCGTCGACGTGGCGTTGCACTGCGGATCGAGATCGATCACGAGCGTGCGGACGCCACGGCGCAGGGCGGCAGAGGCCAGGCCGAGCACCACCGTCGTCTTGCCGACGCCTCCCTTGAGGCTGAGCACGGACACCGTATGCACAGACCTACTCTAGGGTCTCCTACTCTGTTGGACATGCGACCGGACGCCGTACAGAGGGTGCTCGACGCCGAATTGGCCGCCGCACGCGAGCGCAGGGGTGGAGAACCACCGCGTGTGCTCGACGTCGGAGGCGGCAGCGGTGTCTGGGCCGTGCGCCTAGCCGCAGCGGGATGCGCGGTCACGGTCGTGGAGCCTTCGCCGAACGCTTTGGCCACGTTGAACACCCGTGCGCGCGAGGCCGGTGTGACGATCAACGCGGTCCAGGGCGACACGGACTCGTTGGGTGTTCCCGCTGGTGAGGCCGATCTGGTGCTGGCGCACGGGGTGCTGGAGGTCGTCGACGACGCACCGGCCGCGCTCGCCTCGCTGGCCGCCGCCGTGGCACCGGGCGGCGCGGTGTCGGTGCTGGTCGCGAACCGGTTCGCGGCGATCCTGCACCGCGCGATCGCCGGCCGTATCGTCGACGCGCGAAGGTTGCTGGACGACGACGCCGGTCAGCTCGCGGGCACGCGTGACCCGTTGCAGCGCCGGTTCGACGTCCCGGGTCTTGAGAAACTGGTTCTCGAGGCGGGGCTTTCTGTCGAGCTCCTGCAAGGACATGGCATCGTCTCCGATCTCGTGCCCGGTGTGGTGCTGGACGCGAATCCGGGTGCCGCCGACGCGCTCGCCGAGCTGGAACTGGCCGCGGCCACGCGGTCCCCGCTCCGGGACGTCGCCGCCCGGCTGCACGTGCTCGCCCGCCGAACCGTCTGACTGTGACCTTTCACCCGGCATTGCATTCGGGACTTTTATGACCCTGATGAGTGGTCCCAAACAAGGCGGCGGCGAAAGATAATGGCTCCGCCGCCGACGTAGGGACCAACGCGATGGAAAGTTCCGACCTGCTGGCCTCATTGGTCAACGAGGCCGTAGCGGGTGACCGGCATGCCGTCGAACGGCTGCTGGCCTCCGTGCGACCACTCGTGGCGCGGTACTGCCGTGCGCGCGTCGGTCGCAATGAAAGGGCGTACGCGTCGGCTGACGACGTGGCGCAGGAAGTCTGCCTGGCGGTGCTGACGGCTCTGCCCGCCTACCGTGAGCAGGGAAGACCGTTCCTGGCGTTCGTGTACGGCATCGCCGCGCACAAGGTCGCGGACGCGCATCGGGTCTCGGCGCGCAACCGCTCCGAGCCCGTCGCCGAGGTGCCGGACGGGCCGTCGCTGACCGTCGACCCCGAGGAGAACGCGCTGCTCGGGTCGCTCTCGGTGCGGCTGGGCCAGCTGCTGCGCGGGCTGCCGGACAAGCAGCGCGAGATCTTGCTGCTGCGCGTGGTGGTGGGGCTGACGGCGGAGGAGACGGCCGAGGCGACCGGTTCGACGCCGGGGGCCGTGCGGGTGGCACAGCACCGTGCGCTGGCCAAGCTGAGGACGTCCGTGGGGGTCGAGGAGCTGATTTGACCGGTGCCTTCTACGACGGACTGGCAGGGACGTACGACCTGATGTTCCCGGACTGGGACGCGTCGATGGCCCGGCAGGCGTCGCAGCTCGCGGAGTTCATCCCGAAGGGCGCGCGCGTTCTCGACTGTGCGTGCGGCATCGGCACGCAGGCGATCGGACTGGCTCTGCGCGGCTATGAGGTCGTGGGCACCGATCTAAGCCCCAAGGCGGCTTCTCGGGCCGTTGTGGAGGCCTCTGCGCGTGGCGTCACGCTGCCCGCGTTCGCCGCCGACATGCGCTCACTGCCGTTCGCCGATTCCTCGTTCGACGTCGTGCTGGCCGCGGACAACGCGCTGCCGCACCTGCTGACCGTCGAGGACGTGCTGGCGGCGTTGCGAGAGATGCGGCGCGTGCTCCGTCCCGGTGGCCGGCTCGTCCTCTCGACGCGCGACTACGACGCGATCCGCGGCGAACGGCCGTTGTCGACTCCTCCGTCCGTCGGGCCGGGGCGGGTCGTGTGGTTCCAGCTCTGGCATTGGGACGGCGACCAGTACGAACTGGAGATGTTCCAGCTGCACGAAGCCGACTCGTGGCGCGTTGTGGTGAGCAAGGCACGGTATTGGGCGATTACCCGTCACGAAATCACTGAATTGGCTGAACGCGCGGGTTTCGATTACGGGGAGTGGTCACTCCACGCCTATTACCAACCGCTCTTCGTTGCTGCAAACGGGTGACGTTTGAAGTTTCTCCCTACTTTCCGCATAAGGAGTGACGCGTCGCACGTCTCCTCCACGGGACGTCGACGAGGGGACGCTTCGGATGGAGAGTTCGGCTTTATCCGCAGAACTGGTGAGCCTGGCCGTGCAAGGCGAGCGCAGGGCCACTGACCAGCTACTTCGCTACCTGCGACCGCTGGTGGTGAAGTACTGTCGCGCGCGTGTAGGACGTTCCGCGACAACTGCGGACGACGTTGCGCAGGAGGTCTGCCTGGCCGTGCTGACGGCCCTTCCGAACTATCGGGAGCAGGGCCGGCCGTTCCTCGCGTTCGTCTACGGCATCGCCGCGCACAAAGTCGCCGACGCGCATCGGGCTCTGGCTCGTAACCGTGCGGAGCCGGTGGCCGAGGTGCCCGATCAGGAGGTGCGAGGCGCCGGACCGGAGGAGTTCGTCCTCCGCGACGAGCTGAACGGCACCCTGGGGCGACTGCTGCACCTCCTGCCGGACAAGCAGCGCGAGATTCTCGTGCTGCGCGTCGTGGTGGGGCTGTCCGCGGAGGAGACCGCGGAGGCCGTGGGATCGACGCCGGGTGCCGTGCGGGTTGCCCAGCACCGCGCGCTTGGTCGCCTTCGCAAGGAAATCGCCGCATTGGCTGTCCCGATCGGGTGACATTCGTTTGCATTTGTGACGATTCGTGGCGAGTGCGTGGGGTGGACGCACCCAAACGACATACCTAGAGGGCAGGAAGACACCGACATAGGGACCAGGGGGCATGGGAAGTTCGGACTCAGCGCTTGCCGCCGACCGGCTGCGCATCGACGGGGTGCTCGTGCAGCACTTCCGCGAGTCAGGGCTTTCCGGGCCGCGCTGGGACCAGTTCCACCGCCAGCTTCTCGAGTACGGCCTCATGATCGTTACCAAGCTCGTGCGGTCGGGGGCCATGTTCTCCCGCTGCGGGCGGCACGGTCGCTACCTGCACCAGCAGGAGATCTCGCTGCAGGAGGCCGAGGAACTGGCGAGCGACGCGGTCTACGAGGGGTTCGTCTACTTCCGCGACCGGGGCTTGCTCGGCAGGGAGTGGGAGGTCGAGCGCGGACAGCCGTTGAACGAGTACTTCGTCAACGCGTGCGTGCTCGCGTTCCCGAACGTCTACCGGCGCTGGCAGACGCAGGCGCACGGCTGGCAGGACGTACGGCTCGTGGACACCCTGGCCTCGCTCGAAAACGTCGTGGCCGAGGGAACTCCTGAGGACGCGGTCATCGAACAGCAGGCCGCGAACGCCGCGTTCGCGACGCTGAGCGAGGACGGCAGGCGGTTGCTCTTCCTTCATGACCAGGGCTATTCGCATGCGGAGATCGCCGAGTTGGTGCGACTCACCCCGCGCGCGGTCGAAGGACGGATCCGGCGGGCGCGTCTCGCGGTGCGCCGGCGTCCAGAAGAGGAACGGTGATCTGCGTGGAGTTCACACCCGGCCTGCACCGCAAGGTGCCCGCGGAAGCCGTCAAGGGCTCTTCCGTCGGTGGGCCGGTCTCCGCTTCCCCCGGCGTGGTCGACGCACTGGTGGGACGAACTGCCGTGGGCGAGAAAGAGCCGGTAGACGCGCCCGCGCCGTCGTACTACTCGAGTCGGCCCGAGAAGGCCGACGACCACGTTGCGCGCGCTGTCGCCGGCGATCGCGCCGCCATCGAACGGCTGCTCGGCACCATCCGGCCGTTGGTCGTCAGGTACTGCCGTGCGCGCGTTGGATCGTTCGCGTCGGCGGACGACGTTGCACAGGACGTGTGCCTGGCCGTGCTGACCTCGCTGCCGTCGTACCGCGATCAGGGACGTCCGTTCCTGGCGTTCGTCTACGGGATCGCGGCGCACAAGGTGGCGGACTCGTTCCGCAGCTTCTCGCGCAACCGCGCCGAGGCGGTGCCCGAACTGCCGGAGTCCATGGACACGGCGGCAGGACCCGAGCAGCGGGCGATGCAGGGGGAGCTCTCCGAACAGATGGCGACGCTTCTGCGCGTGCTGCCCGAGAAGCAGCGCGAGATCGTCGTGCTGCGCGTGATGGTGGGGTTGTCGGCGGAGGAGACGGCCGAGGCGGTCGGTTCGACGCCCGGCGCGGTGCGGGTGGCCCAGCACCGGGCGCTCTCGCGGCTGCGCAAGGAGCTCAATAGCGCCAGCGAGTGACGTTGGCGATGCCCTGCGGGCTGGCGTCCTTGTACCGCTCCATCTCGCCGCGCCGCACGTCGGCGATCGTGCCCGCCAGCTCCAGGCCGAACGCCTCGGTGAGCACGGTGTCCTTCTCGAACTCGTCGACGGCCTCCTTCAACGACGTGGGCAGCCGCTGGACGTCACCGAGCAGCGCGGGGTCGACGTTGAGGCCGTCCGGGAGCACGGCCTCGGTCGCGATGCCGTCCAGGCCGGCCGCGATCACGCCCGCGACGACCAGGTACGGGTTCGCGGTCAGGTCGAAGCACTTGATCTCGAGGTTGTCCCGGATCAGGCGCAGAGCCGTTTCGCGGTTCTCCTCGCCCCACGCCACGAACGGTGCCGCCCACGTGTTCGGTACGAGCCTGAGGTAGCTCGCGAGAGAGGGACAGCCAATCGCGCACAACGCGCGGAGGTGGCTCAGGACGCCCGCGCTGAACTGCCTGGCCTCGTCCTGGAAGCCGTCGAAGAGGTTCGTGCCGTCGCGCCACAGGCTCAGGTGCAGGTGGCCGCCGTTGCCGACGCCGCCGTTGACGACCTTGGGGGAGAACGACGGGCGCATGCCGTGCCGGATCGTGACGGCACGGATGGTCTCCTTGACCAGCACGGCCGTGTCGGCCGCCGCCACCAGGCCTTCCGGCGCGGTGGAGACCTCGAACTGACCGGCGGCGTACTCGGGGTGGAACTGGAGGACCTCGACGTCCTGCGCGTCCAGGGCGTTGAGGAGGTCGACGCAGTAGTCGGACAGCTCGACCTGGCGGGCGTGGCCGTACGCCGATCCGCTGGTCGCGGGGGCCCAGTCGTCGGTGCCGGTCTTGCCGACGCACCACTCGATCTCGAAGCCAGCCTGGGCGGTGAGGCCTTGGGCGGCGAGGTTCTGAACGGCCTTGCGGGCCTGCAGGCGCTGGTCCATCGGGTAGGGGACGCCGCTCTGGAAGTGGCGGTCGGCGGGCGCCCAGGCCCAGCCCGGCTGACCCGCCAGCACCGTGAGGCGGTCGAGGTCGGGGTGCAGGCGCAGGTCGCCGACCGGTCCGCCGGCGAACCGGCCCTGGATGATCCAGTCGTCGAACAGGAACACGTCGAACACCGGTGACGCGCCCACGCCGTGCGCCGCCGCGTGGGCGAGCCTGCGCAGGGGAACGGACTTGGTGCGGGTGATGCCGCTGTTGTCGACCCAGGTGAGCGCCACGACGCTCACGTTCCTCGCGTTGAGCCCGTCGAAGAGTTCCGTTGCCTGATCGAACCGCTGGTCCCGTTCCGCAGAGTCCACGATCCTAAGGTTATGGGCATCTTGCCGTTCGTCGCCGAACTCGGGCTGATAGATCACCACTGCCACGGTGTGCTGCGGGTCGACAGCACGCGCCCGGAGTTCGAGTCGCTGTTGCTGGAGGCCGATGCGGTCTCTCCGCTGGGTGGGTCGTTCTTCGACTCGGCGATCGGGTTCGCCGTGCGGAGGTGGTGTGCCCCGTTGCTGGACCTGCCTCGGCACGCGTCGGCCGAGGAGTACCTCGAACGGCGGAACTCGCTGCACATCGCCGAGGTGTCGCGGACGTTCCTGATGGCGTCCGGGATCCACACGTTCCTGGTGGACGGCGGGTTCCAGCCGGAGCGGTTGTTGTCGGCCGCCGAACTGGCCGGGCTGGGCGGAGGTGTCGCGCACGAGATCGTGCGGCTGGAGACACTGGCGGAGTCTTTGAGGCCTTCGGTGTCGCCCTCGGAGTTCCTGGTGGCCGTTCGGTCCCGGCTCGCGTCTTCTTCGGCGGTGGGGGCGAAGTCCGTTGCAGCCTACCGGATCGGGCTGGGGCTTTCGGGCGTGCGGCCCGCCGACGCCGACGTGGAGCGGGCGGTTTCGGCGTGGTCGACGGGCCGGCTGGAGGACCCGGTGGTGATCACGTGGCTGGTGTGGGAGGCGTTGGACGCCGGGCTGCCGTTGCAGTTCCACGTCGGCTATGGCGACTCGGACATCGATCTGCACCGCTGCGATCCGTCGTTGCTGACGCCGTTCCTGCGCGCGACCGCGGGGCTGGGCGTGCCGGTGTTGCTGCTGCACAACTACCCGTTCCATCGACAGGCCGGGTACCTCGCGCAAGTGTTCCCGCACGTGTTCTGCGACCTCGGGCTGGCGACGCACGGACTGGGGCATCAGGCGTCGCGCGTGTTCGCGGAGGCGCTGGAGATCGTGCCGTACGGGAAGTTCCTGTTCTCGTCCGACGCGTTCGCTCTGCCCGAGTTGTACTACCTCGGCGCGTTGCTGTTCCGGCACGCGTTGTCGGACTTTCTGGCCGATGGACTGCGGCGCGACGCTCTTGCCGAGGAGGACGCTCATCGGATCGCCCGGCTCATCGCGTCGGAGAACGCGGCGCGCGTGTACAAACTGTAGGATTCGCCTCGAACTGACGTTCGAGAGGGGTGTTCATGGGTCGCAGTGCGAACCTGCCACGCGGCCTGGTCGACCGGTTCCGTGCGCGTGACGGCGTCTGGCCTGACGACACGGGCTGTCGGATGTTGCACGTCGACATGGACGCCTTCTACGCGTCGGTGGAGATCCGCGAACGCCCTGAGCTCGCGTCCGTGCCCGTCGTGGTCGGTGGTGTCGGCGGGCGAGGTGTCGTGTGTTCCGCCAACTACCTCGCGCGTGAATACGGTGTGCGTTCCGCGATGCCCACCGCACATGCTCGCCGTTTGGCGCCTCATGCCGTGTACCTGCCGCCGCAGTTCGACATCTACCAGGAGGTCTCGCGCGGGGTCATGGCGATCTTCCGCGACATCACGCCGCTGGTGGAGCCGTTGTCCTTGGACGAGGCGTTTCTCGACGTCGGCGGTGCGCTTCGCCGGCTCGGCCTGACACCCGGTGGCGTGGGGGAGCTGATCAGGTCTCGCGTGTTCGCTGACCACGGCGTGAGTTGTTCTGTCGGTGTCGCCTCGACGAAGTTCCTCGCGAAGCTCGCGTCGGGCATGTGCAAGCCCGACGGCATGATGGTCGTGCCTGCCTCTGCTTCGCTCGAGTTCCTGCACCCGTTGCCGGTCTCCGCGCTGTGGGGCGTCGGCGCGAAAACCGCCGCGCGCCTGGAAGAACTGGGCCTCGCGACCGTCGCCGACGTCGCCGCGATGCCTCTCCCGCGCCTGCGCCGCAAGATCGGCGTGGCGCTGGCGGAGCATTTGTACGCGTTGGCCGCCGGGGTCGACGAGCGCGCGGTGGTGCCGGTGTCGCGGGAGAAGTCGATCGGCGCCGAGGAGACCTTCGAGGTCGACGTCACGGACCGCGCTCTGCTGCGCCGCGAACTGCTGCGTCTCTCGGAACGTTCGACAGGTTCGTTGCGCGCCAAGGGTCTGCTCGGCCGCACCGTGTCGATCAAAGTCCGCTTCTCCGACTTCACGACGATCACCCGCTCGCGCACGCTGCCGGTGGCGACCGACGTGACCCAGGAGGTCTACCGGATCGCCACCGAGCTGCTGGACACCCAGACCCCGCCCGGCGCGGTCCGCCTGATCGGCGTCCGAATAGAGGGTCTTGACAACGCAGACTCCGCCCAGCAACTGATCTTCGACGCCCCGGAACGCGGCTGGCGAGAAGCCGAGCAAGCCGCTGACCAGGCCCGTTCCCGCTTCGGCTCACTGGCCGTCCGCCCAGCCTCACTGCTGCGCGAAAGTCCAGAAAGGACAGCTGAGTTCGAACCGAAGCCCGAGTGATCGCGACTTGTCCACAACCTCGAAGTTGTCCACAGGTTCCCTTCACCCCAGGTTCCCGGAGCCACCCCCGGCGCACCATTGACCCATGCGCCACCCCATCGACCTGGAAGCCCTGGGCACTCTCTTCGTCCACCGAGTAGCCCCGGTCGCAGCCCTGATCCACATAGGACTGTCCTCGTCCCTGATCGACCAACGCTCCCGCCCGGGCGGCCCCTGGCAACGCCTGTTCCCGAGCATCTTCCTGCTGTCCAGGGCAGGCCCGTCCCGCGAACAACTGGTGCAGGCGGCCCTCCTCTACGCGGGCGAGGGCGCGATGCTCACCGCGTTCGACGCCCTCTACCTGCACGGCATGAGATCCGTCCTCCCGACGGCGGACGCGATCCACGTCCTGGCCCCACGCCACTCCAGAGCCTGGGGCCACGCCACCCTGCACCTGGAACGCACGGACCGCCTCCCCAAACCCGCACTACGCAGAGGCTTCCACGTGGCACCCCTGGAACGCGCCGCCGTGGACGCGATCCGCCGCACCCGCTCGATCCCGGACACCAGGGCCATCCTCGACGAGGTGGCGCACTACGTGGGCATCCAAGCCCTGCGAGCCGAACTGGCCCTGGCCCCACGCAAGGGCACCACCCTGGCCCGCACACTGCTGGGCGACTCCCCGGCCCGCCAACTGGAACTGGCCGTGATGGACCGCCGCCCACCCTCGGTCCCGCAAGCCCGAACCCCACTGCCAGTCGGCTGACCCGCACGCCCACAAGGCATCCGGGCCCGCCCAAGCCACGGCGGCGCGCTGCGCTACCTGTTCGCGCCCAGGTCGCCAACCCGCCCGGACAGTCGCCAACCCGCCTGGTCGGCCATCAGCCAGCCGACCGGCGGTTACCCACCCACCCACCAACCCGATCCGCATCAACGTTGCCGGCGGCGGCCACCAGCCATCCCCACAACCCGGCCTCCGAACGTGGCTCCGCAATGCGGCCTCCGAACGCGGCCTCGCAACGCGGCCTCCGAACGCGGTTCCGCAACCCGGCCACCGAACGCGGCCTCGCAACCCGGCTTCCGAACGCGATTCCGCAACCGGCTTCCGAACGCGGCCTCGCAACCCGTTTCCGCAACCCGTTTCCGCA
Organism: Lentzea waywayandensis; assembly: GCF_900115955.1. Classification (GTDB taxonomy): domain Bacteria; phylum Actinomycetota; class Actinomycetes; order Mycobacteriales; family Pseudonocardiaceae; genus Lentzea; species Lentzea waywayandensis. The sequence goes on along the minus strand of NZ_FOYL01000005.1, from coordinate 466,912 downwards.
ACGCGGCTTCGCAACGCGGCTCCGCAACGCTGCCCCGCAACCCGGCTGGCAAGCCTGATCGTCACGCGCGGATCCGCAGACCCGCGGATCCGCAGACCCGTTCGCCAGTCAGTCGGCGAACCGCAAGGCACGGCTCCACCCCCGCGAGCGCCGGCCAACAACCCCGATCACGCCCGAACCCAGGCTAGACCCGGCCCGAACCCCCAGCCACTCCAACGAAAGGACCGAGCCATCCCTACCGAACCGGAGCCTTGACTCCCTTGCCCTTGGCCACGGCCTTGACCGCGACCCCCCGCAAGCCGAGGAACTTCAATCGAGGCTCCGAGAAGTAGTCCCAAGGCCCCGCGTCCGCCGCAGCCCCCAAAGCCCGGAACTGCCCCACGGCTTCCTCGAACCGTTGCAGCTCAAGCAAGGCGTAGATCGCATACCCGCGGTCATCCCGAAGCGCATAAGTGTCGGCACCCTCGTCCGCGAGCCGAGCCAGCAGCGCGTCCAGGGAACCCACGACCGCAGGCGACTTCCACATGTCCGGCGAGGTGCTCTCCGCCTCGTAAGCGGCGCGCATCGGGAGAGACAGGAACTTGGGCGACTTGGCCGCCGCCTCCAGGGCGAACGCCAGGGCCTCCTCGTCGGAGCCGTGCCACTTGCGGCACCAGTACTGCAGGGCCTGCGCGTGTCCGTTGTGGTGCAAGGGATCGCGCGACATCAGTTCCGCCCAGATCGCGCGGAACTCGTCGTGGTCCACCTGCAGGCCGCGGGCGAGCGTCAGCATCGTGTTCCACGGCGTCGGGTCGTCCGGCAGTACGGCGGCTGCGATGCCGGCGGCCTCGCGTGCCTCGAACAGGACGCGGTGGAAGCCCTCGAACTGTTCGCGAGTGGTCTCGGAGGAGGTGGCGCTGCCGCGGATGTCCCAGGCCAGGGCCACCAGCGACATCGCGTGCACCACGATCCAGTGCGGGTCGCCCGGGCGGGCGGTCTGCCAGGCGTCCATCCAGGTGTCGTCCTTGGCGGCGAGGTCGGCCAGGGCCCACACCACGCGCTGGCGGCGGTCCCAGTCGCCGTGGGTGGCGGTGACCAGGTCGGCGGCGTTCTCCCAGTTGCCGGCGCGGACGTCGTCCTTCACCGCGGCGAGGGCCAGGTCCTCGATCGGCGACGTGGTCGTCACCTCGGCGTCGGGGACGAGGCCGTAGCGCTCGGGGTGGGTCTTGGGCAGGACGTAGGAAGCCACCACGTCGGTGGGGAGTTCGTCGATCTCCACGCCCAGGCGCTTCGCCTCGCGCATGAGGCGGATGACGGTGATGAGTTCCTTGGGCTTGAAGAGAAGTGAGAGCACCACGGGATTTCTCCTGAACGTTCAGTGCGCGGGGCGGTAGTCGGGGGCCACACCGGCTACCGCCAGCGCGGCGCGCAGGCCTTCGGTGCTGCCGTGGTCGGCGACCGCGGCGTCCAGGTGTTCGGCCATGTCGAAGTCGTGAGAGGAGGTGACGAACGTGGTCCGTCCCAGCCAGTCGAGATCCCAGCGGGCGAGGCCCGCGTCGGAGAAGGCCAGTGCCACCAACGCGGACAGCTCGGGCAGCACTTCGCCGCGGGCCATCTCGCGGCGGGCTCGGGCGCCGGCGCCCGAGTTGCCTGGCAGGTGAGAGCCGAGGTCGGCGAGATGGCCCGCGTCCAGCGCGTCGAGCACTGTGGTCAGCGACGGGCGCTGGTTCATCTTCACCGCTGACGTCTCCAGCAGCCGCTTGGTGCCGCGCACGACGCGGGCTCGGGCGCCGATGTGGCCGAGCGTGGCCCAGTCGACGCGTTCCTTCTCGGCGGCGTCGGACACCAGGGTGCTGAGCACTGCGGCGTCCAGCAACGGCATCGGGTCGGTGAGCAGTTCCAGAGCTGGGCGGTCGCCCCAGCCCGACTCGGGTTCGAGGCCGAGCGACTCGATCGCGGCGATGCGGGCCCGCAGCGGTGGGTGTGAGTCGTACGGGCCGCGGTCCGGGTCGTGCGGGTGCTGGCGGATCTCCTCCAGTTCCTCGTGGAGTTCGGGGGAGGTGCGCAGGCGGGCGAAGCCGTCGAAGAACGTCGTGGGCAGGTAGCCGAGTTCCCACGCGACGGTCAGGTGGCGGTCGGTGAAGAGGTTCCAGGCGGCGTCGATCACCGGCAGTTCGCGCAGTGCGGACGCGGCGGCGGACGAACCGGCCAGGGTGGCGGCGAGGCGGTCGGCGGCGAACTCCTGGCGGCGGCTGATCGCCTGCGAGACAAGGAGGTACAGCTTGGCGTAGCCGCGGAACAGCTTGGCGATCATGCGCTGGAACCACTTCTCGGCGTTCATGCGGGAACCGGCGCGCAGCACGGCTTCGCGGCCTGAGACGACGAGGCCGTCGAGTCGCGTGTCCTTGTTGGCGTAGTGCCCGAGCTCGTGGGCGAGCACGGCGATGAGTTGCTTCTCTGTCAAGGAGGTGAGCAAGGGTGCACCGATGAACATCCTGCGCCTGAGCACGTGCAGGCCCAGGAAACGGGTGTCCTCGGCGACGCCGGCGTTCACCGCGGCGAGGATCCGGATCTCGTCCGGCGGACAGGTGCCCGCGTCGGCGGCCAGGCGGCGGACGAGGTCCCAGAGCGCGGGCTGCTCCTCGGGCGTGACGAGGATGCCGGGCACCTCGTCACGCGCGCGGCGCTCCAGCGAGATCAGGCCCTTGACCAGCGCGTACACCGCCGGCACGACGAACAGTGCCAGCTTCACACCCACCAGCGGCCGCTCGATCAGGGCGTAGGTCTCCAGTGCGAGCAGGCCGCCGATCAACCCGAAGGCGAGGACGTAGAAACCTACGAGCAGTGCCACCGAGATGGCAGCACGCAACGAAACACGCATGAGTAGAGCGACCTTCCCCCAAAGCCCCCGGCGCCGCCCCCAGATGACGACAGCACGAAGTGTGCACGAAAGCACGGTCACGACTCAATCCCGAAAGACGGTCGGCCCGAAACGACAGGAGGTGTGTCAACCAGCCGATCGGTCAGTCCGCGTACCTCTGCGGGATGACATCCGCACGTGCAGCTCCGGCCTTCAGATGGAGGTGGGTAACGCTCGGTGTCCCTACGGTCACTGACGCAACACCTCATCGAGCACTGGAGGTAGACCAGTGAGAGCAGGACAGCGAGGTGCCCGTCGGGGGATCACCGCGCTCGCGTTGTCGGCAGGCCTCGTCACCACGGGAACGATCGTGGGGACGGCGGCCGTCGCGCACGCGGGCGAGCAGTCATCGGGGCAGGGCGACCAGAGCGTCACGCTGATCACCGGTGACCGGGTGGAGCTGGCGGGAAACCGGGTCGTGCGGTTCGTGCCGGGTCCGGGCCGGGGCAGGCTCCCGGTGCGCACCTTCACGCGGGACGGGCATCAGCACGTGGTGCCCGCGGACGCGATCGCCTTGGTGGACAGCGGAAAGCTCGACCCGAGGTTGTTCGACGTGACGTCGTTGGCCGAGTTCGGCTACGACGACTCGCGTCGCACCACCGTCCCTGTGATCGTGCGGCCGGCGGCGGGCGCGCGATCGGGCGTCACGGCGTTGGCGGCCAAGGGATCGGTCAACGGTCTGGTGACCGGCACGGTCGAGAAGTCGGGCAGCGCCTGGGAGTCGCTGCGCGGTGGCGCGGTCGAGAAGGTGTGGCTGGACGGCGTCCGCAAGGTGTCGCTCGACCGCAGCACCAAGCAGATCGGTGCTCCGGCGGCCTGGCAGGCGGGTGTCACGGGCAAGGGCGTGAAGGTCGCGGTGCTCGACACGGGCGTCGACGAGAAGCACCCGGATCTGCAGGGCAAGCAGATCGCCGAGAAGAACTTCACCGAGTCGCCGGACAACACCGACGAGGTCGGGCACGGCACGCACGTCGCGTCGACCATCGCCAGCAAGGGCGAGCAGTACCGCGGTGTCGCGCCGGACGCCGAGATCCTCGACGGCAAGGTCTGCCAGCCCGGTGGTTGCAGTGAGTCGGCGATCCTCGGCGGCATGCAGTGGGCGGCCGAGCAGGGCGCGAGCGTCATCAACATGAGCCTGGGCGGAGGTGACACCCCGGAGATCGACCCGATCGAGGAGGCCGTCAACCGGATCTCCCAGGAGACCGGCGCGCTGTTCGTCATCGCGGCGGGCAACTCCGGGAGCCCGGAGACGATCGGCTCGCCCGGTAGCGCCGAGTCCGCGCTGACCGTTGGTGCGGTGGACCGCAACGACGGCATCGCGCCGTTCTCCAGTCGTGGGCCCGCCGCGGACGGTGCGGTGAAGCCGGACGTCACCGCGCCCGGCGTCGACATCGTGGCGGCTGAGGCCGGTACGCAGGGCCACGTCTCGATGTCCGGCACGTCGATGGCGACGCCGCACGTCGCGGGTGTCGTCGCGCTGCTCAAGCAGCAGCACCCGGACTGGACCGGCGCGCGGCTCAAGGCGACCGTCATGGCGTCGGCCAAGGCGAACCCGTCGCTGACGGCGTTCGACCAGGGCACCGGTCGCGTGGACGTGCCGAAGATGCTGGCACAGCAGGTGATCGCTGAACCGGCGAACATCAACTTCGGCGTGCAGCAGTGGCCGCACGACGACGACCAGAAGGTCGTCCGCGAGGTCACCTACCGCAACCCCGGCAAGGAACCCGTCACGCTCGACCTGAGCGTGGACGTCAAGGGACCGGACGGCAAGCCCTCGCCCGCCGGTCTGTTCGCCGTGTCTCCTGCGAAGATCACGATCCCCGCCGGTGGCGAGGCCAAGGCCACGATCACGGCTGACACCAAGGCGAACGCGCCGGACGGTGCCTACAGCGGCGCGATCGTCGCGTCGAACGGCCTGCGCACGCTCGTCAGCGTCAACCGCGAGGTCGAGAGCTACGACACCGGTGTCACGGTGCTCGGCGGCGACGGCAACCCGGCGGAGACCCACAGCACGGTCTTCGTCAACACCAAGACCGGCAAGTTCTACCCGGGACTGGCCAAGAACGTCCGCCTGCCCAAGGGCGAGTACCTCGTGGACAGCTCCGTCGTCACCCCGGACTTCAAGGTCGCGTTCCAGGTGCAGCCGAAGTTCCAGGTGACCGGCAAGGGGTCGATCACGATCGACGCGCGCAACGCCAAGCCGGTCGCGCTCAAGACCCCCGACGCCGCGGCCAAGGGCATGATCGGCACGATCGGCTACTCGACCCAGGTCGCCGGTAGGACCTTCGGCCACGGCTGGGCGTTCTTCGACGGACTGGCGGGCCAGGTGTCCACGGCTCAGATCGGGCCGGCGGCGCCGGGCTTCTCCACGACGATCGCCGAGCAGTTCCAGGGCACACCACGCGACGAGAAGACCCCGGTCAGCTATCGCCTGATGTACACCGAGAACAGCATGCCGACCGGCTACGAGCGCACCGCCAAGGCGAACGAACTCGCCGAGATGACGACGACCTTCCGCAACGCCGGTGAGGGCCGCCAGCACGGCATCGCCGTCATGCCGAACCCGGTCGACGGCAGCGGCGGCTTCGGCTGGTTCACGCGGGTGCCGGAAGGCGGCCGCGCGATCGACCTCGTCTCGACCGTGACCGGCAAGTGGAACTGGATCTACGACCGGGTCGGCCCGGACAACAACTACGAGTACACGACCGAGACGCCCACGCGTTCCTTCAAGGGCGGCAAGAAGTACTCGCAGACGTTCGGCGCCGCGATCCTCGGCCCGTCCGTCCCGTCGGCGCCCCGCTTCGGCCTCGCGAGGCTCGAGGACCAGATCGCTGTCAGCGTGCCGCTCTTCACCGACGGCAACGGTGGCGCGGGCAGGGTCAACGGTGGAACGGCGAAGACCTCGTTGTTCCACAACGGCACCAAACTCGGCGAGTCGGCCCGTCCTACCGCGATCTTCGACGTCCCGGCGGCGGAAGGCAGCTACCGGGCCGAGATGGAGCACAGCCGCGACGCGGAGCTGTCGAAGAAGGTGAGCGGCGCCTGGACCTTCAAGGCCAAGCACACCACCGACGTCACGCACCTCCCGCTCACGGTGGTCCGCTTCCTGCCGAAGCTCGACGACAAGGACACCGCGCACGGCCGTGTGCTGCTCGTCCCGTTGAAGGTCGAGCAGGCGCAGAAAACGCCGAAGGTCAAGCGCGTCACCGTCGAGGTGTCGTACGACGACGGCGCGACCTGGAAGCAGGTGCAGGTCGCCGGCGACAGGGCGATCGTGCACCACCCGAAGGACGCCAAGTTCGCCTCGCTGCGCGCCAAGACGACGGACGCGGCGGGCAACACCGGCGAGGTGACGATCATCCGCGCCTACAAGATCGCAAGCTGACCGAGGACGTGTGGGCGGGGCGAAACCCCGCCCACACGTTCGTCACGGACGCCGGTACTGCGCGGGCGAGCCGATGGTCGCCGGGTCCTCGTAGCTCCCGGCCTTCCCCCGATCGACGTGGAACGTGGTCAGGGTCGACACCGGCGACGACGCGTCCCGCCGATCCCCGATCACCTTCATGTGCGTGGTGAACCGCTGCGGCGTCACCTCGTACACGTCATAGCCGTACCTGTTGCCCTCGAAGTACTTCAGGTGCGGGTTCGCCGCCCCCATCACCGGGCCGTTCACCGCGTTCCACTCCGGCGAGTAGGCGCCGGACGTGACCGAGTGCGCGGTGAACTCCGTCCCGATCACCGGCGACGAGAGGTCGTCGAAGTCCGGCCGGATGTCGTCCACGAACGCCGAGTGCCAGTCGCCGGTCAGCACGACGAGGTCCTTCAGGCCCTCCGCGGCGACGTGGCCGAGCACCTCACGGCGTTCGGCCAGGAACCCGTCCCACTGGTCGGTGAAGTAGTAGCCGCCGCCGGTGCGGGCCAGCTGCGACAGCATGATCGAGTTGATCCACACCTGCCACGCCTCGCGGGCGCCCGAAATGCCGTCCAGCAGCCACTTCTTCTGCTCGGTGCCCAGGATCGTGCCACCGGCGAGGTTCTGCGCGGACCGGTACTGCCGCAGGTCCAGCACCGTCAGGTCGACCAGCGAGCCCCACTGGCGGTGACGATAGATCTGCGGTTCGAGAGCGCTCCCAGCACGGATCGGCAGGTGCTCGTACCAGGCCTGGTAGGCGGCGGCACGGCGCTTCACGAACGGCGCGGAGCCCTCGGTGCCGCTGTAGTCGTTGACGACCTCGTGGTCGTCCCAGGTCAGGAAGAAGGGATGGGCGGCGTGGGCGTCGCGCAACGACGGATCGCCCTTGTACAGGGCGTGGCGGCGCCGGTAGTCCGCAAGGGACAGCACCGCCGGGCCCTCGTGATCACGCACGTGCGCGCCGCCGACCTGGCCGTGTTCGTAGATGTAGTCGCCCAGGTGGACGACGAAGTCCAGGTTCTCGGCCGCGATTCCGCGATGGGCCGCGTAGAAGCCGTCGTGGAACGCCTGGCAGTTCGCCGTCGCGAACCGGACACGGGACACCGGGCCGACCGGGGCCGTGCGCGTGCGGCCGACGCGAGAACGCTTGCCGAGCGCCGAGAACTGGTAGTAGTAGGTGCGGCCGGGACGGAGACCGTGCACAGGCACGTGCACGCTGTGTCCCAACAGGTTCGACGCCGCCACGGTTCCGCACGCGACGCGCGAACGCATCGTGCGATCCAGCGCGACCGACCACTCGACCTCGACGATCTCGGGCAACGGCTGCTCGAACGCCAGCGGTTCGGGAGCGAGCCGCGTCCACAGGATCACGCTGTCCGGCAACGGGTCCCCGGACCCGACGCCCAGGGTGAACGGCGCGGGATCCCACGAGGCACCCAGATCGAGAGCGGCGGCGTGCGCCTGCGCGGGGGACAGACCGGCCGACAGCGGCCACACGGTGCCGAGAGCGCCGGCGGCGGCCGCGGCACGCAGAAGATCACGTCGGTTCAGCATCAGCGGGCCTCCACCGTGAACGAGATGTTGTCCGCATAGCCGTCGTTCGACGTACCGCCACCGGATCGGGTCATCTGCAGCGTCACGACCGCGGTCCTGCTCCCCGGCGGCACCGTGCCCCGGACGGAGCGCTCGACCAGGCCGGTGCGGCTGGAGCGCTCCTCCGCCGTCACCGGTCCGAGGACCACGAGACCGCGCGGTGTGCCGCCGGCGTCGAGGAACTCGACCGACAGCCGGGCACCGTCCTGCTGCGAGGCGTAGCCGCCGAGCCACGCCGACACGGCGAACTGAGACGGCTTCCGCGGCAATGTCACGCTCTGTCGAAGTGTGCTCAGTGGCGTGTCGCCGCCGCCGAAGAACGACGAGCCGCGCCGAGCCGGACCGGGATCACCGGGCCCCGGATACCCCTGGCCCGTGTCGTACCGCAGCACGACAGGGGCGCCCGCGACGACGAGCCAGCCGGTCAGGCCCTGCTCGGCGGCGCCGTTGACGATGAGTTCGGTCATGGCACTGATCCGAGCAAGCGGGGCTGTCCCGGACGGATCCCGAGGCCGAACGAGGTGTGAACGGAAGGCCACAAGGGGCTTGAGAGAGCCTCACGAAGGCCTCACCACTGCCCCAGGAGGATGATGGTGACAGAACAGACCGTATGAGAAGGCCGACTGGGTAGTCGCCGAGGCGCGCGGATCGTATCCTGGAAGGTGACGTCCCCAGGGTGGGTCGTCCGCCGGGTTCGGCGGAAACCGAAAACACCCGGCGCCCGCGACCGCTGTGCCGGAGGAGGAACGATGCCACTCTCCGAGCACGAGCAGCGACTGCTCGACCAGATCGAGCGCGCGCTCTACGCCGAGGACCCGAAGTTCGCATCTACCGTACGGGGCGCCAAGTTGCGGCGGCCGTCCAAGCGACGCCGTGTGCAGGGCATCGTGTTGTTCGTGGTCGGCGTGGCCGCGCTCATCACCGGCGTGATGCTCCCGCAGCTAGCGATCGCCAGCATCCCCGTGGTGAGCGTCTTCGGCTTCCTGCTCATGTTCTTCGGTGTGCTCATCACCCTGACGACACTGCGTCGCGGTGACCAGGTCGCCGAGGGAGCGCAGGAGGACGGCAAGCCCGCGCGCAGCCGCAGCTCGTTCTCCGAACGGATGGAAGAGCGCTTCCGCCGTCGCTTCGACGAAGAGCAGTAACCCACCAGATCTCAAAGCGATGGGCCCGCCCCCGGAAGGGAGCGGGCCCATCGTCGTGCCACGGACCTACACCCCGACGGGCTCGGGTGCCTCGGCCACCGGTGCGGGCGTCGGCTTGACCACCGACTTCGGGAACAGCTTCGCCCGCAACGACAGCGGCGCGTTCTGTCGCAACGACTGTCGCACCGCGGCCAGCGCGCCGGGCAACGCCGGGTCGGCGGCCGGGTTCGGGCTGTACCAGGACCGCTCGATCGCCCCGATCACCAGCCGCAGCCCGTCCTTGCCCGCGTCGTCCAGGTTGTGCTCGCGCGCCAACCGGCGGGCGGCCAGCCTGATCGTCTCGGCGGCCGGCACCGCCGCGCCGCGGTCGATCGACTCCGCCATGAGCTCGCTCCACGCCGCCGTGGCGGCGCCTGGACCGAGTGCCGTCACCGCGTGCAGGCGGTTGCGCCGTCGCACGGCGCGCACCAGCCACGGCGTGAACACGAGCCCGGCGATCACAAGCACCACCGCGAGCCACCACGAGAGCAACGCCGCCGCGAGCCCCACGCCTATCAGCCACAACCCGGCCGCGGCCGGTATCAGCAGCTTGCGCGCCCACGACACGCCCATCAGGCCCGCGCTGATCACGCCGAGCAGCGCCAGCACCAGGAAGATCGACAGCAACGCCGCCAGCACCAGCACCACGCCCAGCGCCCACAGGTGCCACGGCTGAGGCCCTTCAGAGCCCGCCTGCGGCAGCCCCTGGTCGCCGTCGGTGCCGTCAGGCGAGGTGGAGGCCTGAGCCGACCCGGTCGCGGACGGCGCCACCGAGGGGGCCGTCGTCTCGGCGGTCGGCTGCTCCTCCGCGCCCGGCGCGGTCTCGCGCAGGTACGGCGGGACGATGCCGCGGCCGTCGGAGACCGGGGTCGGGTCGAAGGTCATCCAGCCGTAGTTCGGGAAGAAGATCTCGACCCACGCGTGCGCGTCGTCGGTGCCGATCGTGCGGTACGAGTTGTCCGGGGACAGCACCCCGGCGGTGAAACCGATCGCGACGCGCGACGGCAGGCCCACCACGCGGGCCATCACGGCCATCGCGGAGGCGAACTGCTCGCAGTAGCCGACCTTGCTCCGCAGCACGAAGTCGCTCAGCGCGTCCGTGGTGACGTCGCCCTTGGTCTCGAGCTGGTACTTGAAGTCGGTGGTGGGGCTGTTGAAGAACGCAGTCAGCGCGGCAGCCTTGTCGAAGTCGTTGGTGGCGCCCTCGACGAGCTTCTTCGCGAGGTCCACGACCTCCGGTTCGACACCGTCGAACTTGTAGTACTCGCGATCGACCGCGTTCGCCTGGGTCGGCGCCAGCCGCAGCGCCTGCTTCGTCGGCGTCGACATCACCGTGTCGATCTCGTAGGACTCCGGTTCGCGCTCCCTCTGGGAGTAGATGACGCCCTTCTTCGCGTCGAACTGGTAGTCGTCGTCCGGCGTGTCGATGCGGCGGACGGCGCCGTAGGTCGGCAGCCAGAAACTCCGCCAGCCGCGCGGCTCGATGTTGATCCGGGTGGTCTTGCCCTCGCCGCGGTCGCCCGGCTGCGGCGGAAGCTCACCGCGCGCGGGCTGGCCGCCGGGAGGGCTGCCGCGTTCCCAGCCCTTGTTCGGCACGTACTGGGCCAGCGTGGACGCCCGCATGTACATCGGGTCGCCCATGCCGCGCACGAAGAACACCTCCGTCGGCTTGCCGCGGTTGAGCATGCCGCGCAGCGACGTCATCTCGCTCAGGCCGATGCCGCCCTTGCCGCCGCCACCGGACCCGCTGCCGGGCAGCCTGCCGACCGTGCCGACGAGCGTGAAGCCCGCGCCGACGACCAGCGCGATCACCATCGCGATCGCCGCCACCGAGGTCGCGGACCCACCGGACCCGCTCGCCGACCCGGAACCGAGCCGGCCGCGCCACGCCTCGTGCCGGTGCTGGCCGTCGACCGCGAGCAGCATCGCGAACGCCGCCGCGCCCAGGATGAACGTCCAGAACGGCAGCATCTCGTCGGCCAGCGACGCGGGCACCGCGAACACGCACAGCAGCACCAGCCCGGACGCCGCCGGAGCCGCCGCGGCCACGGCCAGCGTGTCGACCAGCACCGCGACCAGGCCGATCGCCAGCACCACGAGCGCCTGGATCGCCGGTGACGCGTGCACCGGCGGCACCCCGGTCTGCACCTGCGCCACGGAGTCCGCGAGTACGTCGCCGAGCTCGCCCAACGCCTCGGGGCCGGGGATGAACAGGAAGATGCCCGACCGCGTGTGCAACGCCGTGAGCAGGCACAACAGCACGAACACCTGGGCGACCGCGACCAGTGGAGGGGTCAGCCGGGTCGCGCGCAGGAACGCGCCGGTCACGGTGATCGCGACGATCACCACGGCGATGCGCGCCAGCCACAGGTCGCCCTCGATCACACCGGACAGCGCGGTGGACGCGCAGAGCACCGCCAGCGCGGCGATCCACGGCGTCGCCGAGGTGAACCACTCGGGTTCTGTCCCTCTCGCCGGAGCGGAACGGGTCCCCATCTCAGCCCACCTCCGAGCGCACCGACGGACCCCGGTTACCCGCCGAGGCGCACAACGCCTGCCACACCTGCTGCATCGACGCGGACGGCTTCGCGATCGCCACGCCCCAGCCCGCGCCGGTCAGCAACCGCCGGGCGTCCTCGGGTTCGGGGGCGGGCGCGTCCGTGCCACCCGCCCACGCGTTCACGTCCAGCAGCACGGCCATGCTGCGCATGCCGCGCGGCCGGTACCGGATCAGTTCCTCAGCCGACGCCGGCGTGAGGCCGCCGAGCACCGCGATGACCTCCTGGCCGGCGCCGGGGTCCGTCCCGCCGGTGAGCTCACGGCGGTGCGAGCCCTGCAACGCCGCGAGCGAGTCCAGCACCACGTGGTCGCTGTGCCCGCCGTCGGACGACCCGCCCGCGAGCACCCGCCCGTCCTCGGAGACCAGGCGCACCTGGTGGCCGAAGTGGTGCAGGTGCAGGCAGATCGACGCCGCGAACGAGATGGCCCACTCCAGTGACGCCGTGGGTCCGCTACCGCGGTGCGCGTGCACCCGGTGGTCGAGCAGGACTGTCGTGCCACCGCGCCACGGACGTTCCTCGACGCGCACCATCAGCTCGTCGCGCCGGGCCGTGGACCGCCAGTGGACCTTCCTCAGGTCGTCGCCCTGCCGGTACGGCCGCACGACCGCGTCGTCCTCGCCCTGACCGGCGCGCAGCCGCACCGAGCCGTCGTCGCCCGCGCCCATGCCGGAACCGCCGGGCAGACCCGACAGCCGCACCACCCGCGGCACCACGACCAGCCGCGACCGGCCCGCGAGCTCGCGGTCGAACTCGGCCAGGCCGAACGGGTCGGTGATCCGCGCCATCAGCGGGCCGACCTGCTGGACGCCGCGCATCACCGGCTTGAGCGGGTAGCGCAACGTCGTCGGCGTGTTGCGGGGCAACCGCTCCACCAGGAACCGCGGCCGCGCGCCCAGGGCGTACGGAACGGTGTCCTCCAGCATCAGGCCGCCCGTGGGCAGCCTGCCGGTGCTGCGCAGGTCGAGCTTCACCTCGGACGCCGCACCCACCGGCACCCGGCTCGGGGCGAGGAACCGGGCGGCGTGCAACCCCACCCGAGCCCTCGTCGCGAGCCACGCGGCCAGCAGGGGCAGCGCGATCACGAACGCGGCGACCCGCAACAGGTCGCGTTCGTTCAGCACGGCGGCGCACACCCCGGCGGCGAACCCCGCGGCCAGCAAGCATCTTCCGCGCGTGGTCAGACCGGAGAGTGCGGTGCGCATCGTTAGCGTGGCGTCCCTGCGTTGTTGTTCATGCTGCGGACGAACGCCGCGCTCGGGTCGAGTGCCGCCGTGGGCACCGGCACCCGCTGAAGCAGCGCCCTGATCAGCTCGGCGGGGGACCGGCGAGCGGCCTGCGCCTCGGCGGTCATCACCAGCCGGTGAGCCAGCACCGGGATCGAGATCGCGTGGATGTCGTCCGGCACCACGAAGTCACGACCGGCCAGCGCGGCTTGCGCGCGTGCGGCGCGGACGAGGTGCAGCGTGGACCGCGGCGAGGCACCGAGCCGCAGTTCCGGCAGGCGGCGCGTCGCCGAGACCAGCTCGACGGCGTACCTGCGGACCTCGGGGGACAGGTGCACCCGGCGCACGGCCTCGACCAGCCGCAGGATCTGCGCGGCGTCCGAGACGGGCCGCAGGTCGTCGAGCGGGTTGTGGCCCGCGTGCTCGTCGACCATCGCGAGCTCGGCCTGCGGGTCCGGGTACCCGATCGACACGCGCGCGGTGAACCGGTCGCGCTGTGCCTCCGGAAGGGCGTAGGTGCCCTCCATCTCGATCGGGTTCTGCGTCGCGATCACCATGAACGGCGAGCCCAGCGGGTACGTGTTCCCGTCGACCGTGACCTGGTGCTCCTCCATGCACTCCAGCAGCGCGGACTGCGTCTTGGGGGAGGCGCGGTTGATCTCGTCGCCGACGACGATGTTCGCGAAGATCGGTCCAGGCCGGAACTCGAAGTCGTTCTCCTGCCGGTTGTAGATGGAGGAGCCGGTGATGTCGCTCGGCAACAGGTCGGGCGTGAACTGCACTCGGCTCACGGTGCAGTCGATGGAGCGGGCAAGCGCTTTCGCCAGCGAGGTCTTGCCGACACCCGGCACGTCCTCGACCAGCAGGTGCCCCTCGGCGAGCAGCGTCACGAGCGCAAGGCGGACGACGTCTGGTTTACCGACGAGCACCCGCTCGACGTTCGCGGCGATGCGCTGAACGGCGCCGTGCAACTCTCCCAGAACCTGATCGACCGGCGCGTGACTGTTCGCGCTTGGGCTTCCCGGCGTCACTAAACCTCCAGCAGCCGTGTCCGGAACACGGACGTGTGAGCGTTTCACGCAGTGTGTCAAACCACGGCTAAGTGCCCTACACCTGCGGGCTACATCGGGTTCGCTCCACCAGCATCCACCTTCCCCCACCAACTCGCCGCAACTCTCGGTTTTGACGGAAATTTCTAGGCCGTTCGAGTGCTTATTCCGGGCTGAACCCTCACCCGCGAAGGTGGTGACTGATCAGCTCCCCCACCGTCCCCCCACGCTGCCCCACGGCGCCTACCTGGGCAAATGGGTAACGGCATGCTGTGTGGACAGCTGTTTCAACGTTGACTGTGGTGAAAAGTGGGGTACTGTGGCGGCCGGTGGGGCAGACGGGGGCTCCGCTGCCGGTCCGTCGCCCGGTGAGGGAGGTGGCTGCCGATGTTCCTCGGCACTCACTACCCGCGCCTGGACGACAAGGGTCGGCTGACACTGCCTGCGAAGTTCCGGGACGAACTGGCGGGAGGTCTCATGGTCACCAAGGGCCAGGACCACTGCCTGTACGTGTTTCCCCGGGCTGAGTTCGAGCAGATGGCGAAGAAGGTCGCCGAGGCGCCGTTCACCAACGACGCCGTACGCGCCTATCAGCGTTATCTGTTCGCAGGTACGGACGAGCAGCGTCCGGACGGTCAGGGCCGCGTCCTGATCGCACCGGAACTGCGCCGGTATGCCGGGCTGACCAAGGAGTGCGTGGTCGTCGGCGCGTTCACCAGGATGGAGATCTGGGACGCGGCGGCCTGGCAGACCTATCTCGACGAGCACGAGGACGGCTACGCCACCGCTCGCGAGGAGGTCATTCCGGGCGTCTTCTGATGGCGGTCAGCCGAGCAACAGGCCGGATGTTCCACACGCGATTCGGGTGCCGTGAGGCCTCGGTCCGCTCGAGAATCGGCCCTGGCGCACCTTCCCCGGCGCCAGGTTCGACGGGCGGGCGGGGACCTGACGTCACCCGAAACGCGCATCAGGGGAGTAGAGGGACGATGGATCAGCCGCGGCACGTTCCGGTGCTGCTGGACCGCGTCCTGGAACTCTTCGCTCCAGCGCTCTCCGGCAAGCCCGCCGTCGTCGTCGACACGACGCTCGGCATGGGCGGCCACTCCGACGCGCTGCTGAGCGCTCACCCCGAACTCACGCTCATCGGGCTCGACCGCGACCCGCAGGCCATCGAGATGGCCGGCAAGCGGCTCGCTCGCCACGGTGACCGCGTTCATCTCGTCAACGTCACCTACGACCACATCGACGAAGCCGTGGAAGACCTCGGTTACTCGCACGTGGACGGTGTGCTGATGGACCTCGGCGTGTCCTCGTTGCAGCTGGACGAGGAGGAGCGCGGGTTCGCGTACTCGAAGGACGCCCCGCTCGACATGCGGATGTCCAAGGGCACCGGCATGACGGCGGCGGACGTGCTGAACACGTACGCGCACGGCGACCTCGCGCGGATCCTCTCCACCTACGGCGAGGAGCGGTTCGCGGGCAAGATCGCCTCCGCGGTGCTGCGGGAGCGCGACAAGGAGCCGTTCACCAACAGCGGCCGGCTCGTCGAGCTGCTCTACGCCGTCGTGCCCGCGGCTTCGCGGCGCACCGGCGGGCATCCGGCCAAGCGCACGTTCCAGGCGCTGCGGATCGAGGTCAACGGCGAGCTGGAGTCGTTGCGGCTGGCACTGCCCGCCGCTCTGGGCGTGCTGCGCGTCGGCGGGCGGATCGTCGTGGAGTCCTACCAGTCCCTCGAGGACCGGATGGTGAAGCAGGCGCTCGCGGAGCTGGCGAAGTCCAAGACGCCGCCGGGCCTGCCAGTCGAGCTGCCCGGCCACGGACCCGAGATCAAGTTGCTCACGAGGGGCGCCGAGCTCGCGAACGAGCAGGAAATCGAGGACAACCCGCGTGCGGCGCCGGTGCGCCTGCGGGCGGCGGAGCGGATCGGAGAGCCGAGATGACGGCACCCGCACGGGTCGGTGGGTCGTCACCCCGCGACCCCTCCCCGAAGAAGACGCAGGACAAGGTCCAGGAGAAGGACAAGGCCCGGCGGCGGACCGCCGGTGCCGAGCGCGCCTACGCGCGCCGGGCCCAGCGCGCCTCGAATCTGCGCGGCGGTTCCGCGAGCCCGCAGCAGAAGGCCGTGTCCAAGGCTCCGTTCGTCGTGCTGGTGATGCTCGTGCTGGGCGCGGGCGTCGCCGGGATCATGTACTTCTCCACGCAGGCCGCCGCCGACACCTACCGGCTTCAGGAGGCGCGGGCGGAGGCCGAGAAGCTGACGTTGCAGATGGAGCAGCTGCGCCGCGAGGTGGCGCTGCTCGAGTCGCCGACCGACCTCGCGCGCCGCGCGGGTGAGATGGGCCTGGTCGAGCCGTCGAACCCGGCACGGCTGCGGCAGAACCCGGACGGCTCGATCGAGGAGTTCGGCAAGCCGAGCGCGCCGACCAAGTCGACGCCGCCGCCCCCGCCGTCGTCCGAGCCGCCCGCACCGCCCGCGGGTCAGACTCCTCCGGCTGGTCAGCAGCCGCCCGCGGGTCAGGGTCAGACGCCTCCGGCGGGTGGCTGATGCCCGGTCCGCAGGCCAGGGGGCCGCGCCGCCCGTTGTCGGTGCGCGGCTCCCGCCCGGCCACGCGCCTGGGCGGCAACAGCAGGCTGCGCATCGGCGTCGGCCGGGTCCTGCTGATCGGCGCCCTGCTGATCGCGGGCGTCAAGCTCGTGCAGGTGCAGGGCCTTCAGGCGGCCGAGCTGTCGGCGCAGGCGCAGAAGCAGCGCACGACTCCCATCGACATCCCGGCCGAGCGCGGGTCGATCCTCGACCGCAACGGCAACCAGCTCGCGTTCTCGATCGAGGTGCGCGCGCTCTACATCCTTCCGCAGCGCGCGCGTAAGACCTGGGACGAAGCGCACGCGAAGGACGACAAGAAGTATCCGGGGACCTACGAGGACCGCGCGCGAGAGATGGCCAAGTTCATCTCGTCGACGCTGGGTCCCGAGGTCAACGGGGAGAAGACCGACGAGGAGTCCGTCTACCAGCAGCTCGTGAAGGACATCTCCTACGAGGTCCTGGTCAGCGAGGCGGAACCGGCGAAGGCCGCGAAGATCGTCGAGAAGTTCCCGGCGGAGATCGGTTCGGAGTACCGCTCCAAGCGCATCTACCCCAACGGCGACCTGGCGGCGAACATCATCGGCGCCGCGAACTGGCGCCAGGAGGAGAAGCCGCCGACCGTCCAGGGCATCCTCGGTCTGGAGAACGCCCAGGACAACGTGCTCGCGGGTCGCATGGGCCGGCGCGTGGTCGACACGATGTCCGGCGACGACACCCTCGTCATCCCGAACACCGAGCGCGAGCTCGTGAAGCCGCAGCCCGGCAAGAGCCTCGAGCTGACGATCGACATCGACACCCAGTACGCGGTCCAGCGGATAGTCGCCGACTACGCGAAGAAGACGGGCGCCAAGAACGCCTCCGCCGTCGTGCTGGACAGCCGCACCGGCGAGATCGTCGCGATGGCCAACGACAAGACCTACGACCCGACGAACTTCGGTGTGGCCGGCGAGGACCAGAAGCGCAACACCGCGGTCGCCTACAGTTTCGAGCCCGGCTCCGTGAACAAGATCGTCACGGCCGCCGCCGCCGTCGAGTACGGCCTGTTCAAGCCCGACGACGTCCTTCAGGTGCCGGGGTCGATCAAGGTCGCCGACCGGGTCATCAAGGACGCGTGGAACCACTCGACGGTGCCCATGTCGTTCACCGGCGTGTTCGCCAAGTCCTCCAACGTCGGCACGCTGCTCGCCGCCCAGCAGGTCGGCCAGGAGCGCTACGCCGAGATGCTCCAGAAGTTCGGCCTCGGCCGCCGCACGAACTCCGGCGTCCCCGCCGAGGAGGCGGGCCAGGTCCCGCCGCTCAACCAGTGGTCCGGCTCGACCTTCGGCAACCTGCCGATCGGCCAGGGCCTCTCGATGACGCTGCTCCAGATGACCGGCATGTACCAGGCCATCGCCAACGACGGCGTCCGCGTCCCGCCGCGGCTGATCCGCGCCGAGATCGGTGAGGACGGCGCGCGTTCGGAGAAGCAACGGCCGGAAGGCGTCGCGGTGGTGTCGCCGGAGACCGCGAAGACCGTCCGCCAGATGTTCCGCTCGGTCACGCAGTCCGATCCACGGGACGCGAACCAGAACGGCACCGGCAAGCCCGCCGCGATCCCCGGCTACCAGATCGCGGGCAAGACCGGCACGGCGCAGCAGATCGACCAGAACTGCAAGTGCTACTCCCAGAGCCAGTACTGGACCACGTTCGCCGGCATCCTCCCGGCCGACAACCCGCGCTACGTCGTCGGCGTCATGCTCGACGCGCCGAGCGGCGCCCAGTCGGCCGCGCCCGTGTTCCACGACATCGCGACCTTCCTGACCCAGCGGTTCCAGGTGCCGATGTCGGCCGAGCAGACGCCGTTCGTACAGCTTCAGCTGTAGATCATTTCAGCGGGCGCGCATTCTTGGTCGTGCGCGCCCGTTTCGCAAGTGACCTGAGCCACGCCCAGGCGTGACAACAGGACATTCCAATACTTCACTGTGAAAAATTCTTCGTAATGAGACGCAATCCATCACGTCTAATACTCCGAAACCGGAGTGGCAAGGCGAGATGGGGTTTGGCGTGCGTTTTCTCAGGTATTCGATCTTGGCAGGGGTCCTGGCGGTGACGATGGTTCCCGCAGCTCAAGCAGGTGAGGACGAATGGACGGCCGAGTCCTTCTGGCT
Organism: Lentzea waywayandensis; assembly: GCF_900115955.1. Taxonomy (GTDB): domain Bacteria; phylum Actinomycetota; class Actinomycetes; order Mycobacteriales; family Pseudonocardiaceae; genus Lentzea; species Lentzea waywayandensis. The sequence goes on along the minus strand of NZ_FOYL01000005.1, from coordinate 448,260 downwards.
GCACATGAACAGCACCCCGACAAATGATCAAATGATCGCCACCGAGGCGCAGCGCCGTTCCTACGTGGTGCTCAACGCCTGGGAAACCGATCTTGCCGCGAAGTTCAAGGCCGCCAATCCGAAGATCCAGACCTTTGTCTACAAGGATCTCTCGTCGACGCGCAGCTATGCGTGCTCGAACGGAGTCGACGATTCCGATCTTCCCACCGGCGTCGGTTACTGCGAGGCCGACCCGTCGTGGTTCCTGCGCGATTCCGGCGGTGACCGCTTCGAGTACGACGGTTACGAGGGCCACTGGCAGATGGACGTCGGCAACACCGGCTACCAGAACGCCTGGGCCGACAACGTGGTCGCGTCCTCGGCCAAGGTCTTCGACGGCGTGTTCATGGACAACGCCCTGTTCGCCTGCGACACCTACCACGACGGCGTCTGCCCGGCCGCGTACCCGACCGACGAGTCGATGCGCGAGGCCTACCGCTCGATGCTCGCCAACACCAGGCAGAAGTTCGTGGACGCGGGCCTCAAGACCGTCGCGAACATGTCCAACGCCCGCCTGCACGACGGCGCCTGGGACTCGTACGTCGAACATCTCGACGGCGGCTTCGACGAGTGGTGGCTGACCTTCGGCGACAAGGACCTGCTCTCCGAGTACTCGCAGGGCTGGAGCCGGCAGATCGCTCAGATCACCGCCAACGAGGCCAAGAGCAAGATCACCTGGGTCCAGCCTCACCACAGCGGCGCCGAGCAGCCGTTCCGCTACGCCTTCGCGAGCTACCTGCTGGCCAAGGGCGAGCACGCGGCGATCTCCGAGATCGAGCAGACCGACCGCTACGACAACCCCTCGCAGTGGCGCACCGAGTACGACTGGGACCTCGGCACGCCGCTCGGCGAGCACCACGAGGTGGCCGCGAACGTGCACCAGCGCGACTTCGCGTGCGGCACCGTGATCGTCAACGCGAACAGGACGGGCAGCGCTCCGATCACCGTGCGGCTCGCCCAGACGCAGTTCAACGAGAACAACGCCCCGGTCACCTTCGTGGCCCTGCCGGGCACCACCGGAACGGTGCTGCGCAAGGCTTGCTAGTGGTGTGGCCCGACACGACAGCGACCGGCAACGTTCCTGGCCGCCACTAGAGCTTCGCGCGGTCGTCCTGAAGGGGCTCGGGCCGGGCCACCAGCACCGGACAGGACGCGTGGTAGAGCGCCGCTCGCGTGACCAGCCCGACCCCGTCGTGCTGTCCGCCCCGCCCCACGACCACGAGGTCGGAGTCCAGTTCGGCCAAGGCCTCGTGCGGATGCCGTGACTCCACCAGGACCTCGGGGGTCAACTCGGGAGCGGTGGTGCGCAGGAACAACACGGCCCGGCGGATCGTGGCCTCGTCGCGCGGCGCGGAGAGGCCGTTCTGGGCCGGCAGGTGGATGTGCAGCAGGCGGAGCCGCGCTCGGCGGGTGCGGCAGAGCTCGACCGCGCGCCGCAGCACGACCGGGTCCTCGCACCCGCCGACGGCAGCGGTGACCCAGCCGTGTTCGCCGCGGATCGCCTCAGGGCGTCCGCGCACCACCACGACACCGCACCGCGCGCGGCGCAACACCGGGAGGACGAGGGAGCCCAGCCCCAGGCTGCGGTGCTGTTCGCCTTTGCACCCCAAGACCAAGGTCGCGCTGGAGTCCGACGCCCTCACCAGTGCGGCCACCGGGTCGTCTCCGCTCGGGCGGAAGTGGGCGGTGAGCATGGGAAGTCGTTCCAGGACCCGCTGGACCGTCGTGTCGCCGGGGTCCGCGAGGTACACCTGAAGATCCGTCCGGAGCGACCACGCGTGCCGCGCGGCCCACTCGAAAGCGTGATACGCGGACTCGGAAGTGTCGACTCCTACTGTCACGGAACGACTGAAATCGGGCGCCCAGAAGGAAAATCTCCTGGGTTCCGCCGCCGTGCTGGTTTTCATTGCCGCCTCCTGCCGCTCCCTACCTCACCGCAGCCGCACCAGTGGTCACAGGGCCCTAAGTCACAAAGGGGGCAGGAACTTGTTCGGCCGGACGGGCTCGCTGGACAGGACCAGCGACGAAGGCCACTCGAACGGCTCAGAGCCGCTGATCATCACCCGAACGCCAACGCGCCGCTCGGCCACTCTGTGTACGCCGGTAGCCTCTTGCCCGTGCCTGCCAAGCTCGAGGGCAAGGTCGCGACCGCCCCGCCCCGCCCCAACGCCATTCGCCCTGCTTCCGTGGCTGCTCTCGCCGCGGTCGCCGACGTGCACCTGACCAGGCCGGCGCATGCCGACGTCCAGGTGACGGGGGTTACTCTGCGTGCACAGCACGTGGTCGCCGGAGACCTCTACGCCGCGCTGCCGGGTGCTAACGCGCACGGCGCCGACTTCGCCGCGACGGCCATCGCGAACGGTGCCGTCGCCGTGCTGACGGACGAGGCCGGAGCCGCCCGCGACGCCCTCAAGGACGTGCCCGTGCTGATCCACCCGCGACCCCGCGAGGTCGTGGGCCTGCTCGCCGCGCACGTCTACGGACAGCCGTCGACCAAGATCAAGCTGTGGGGTGTCACCGGCACGTCCGGCAAGACCACCACCACGTACATGATCGAGTCGGTGCTGCGCGCCGCGGGGAAGAACACGGGCCTGATCGGCACGGTCGGCACCCGCATCGGCACCGAGCAGCTCGGCAGCTCGCACACCACGCCCGAGGCGCCGGACCTCCAGGCGCTGTTCGCGGTGATGGCCGAGCGCGGCGTCACCGACGTGGCGATGGAGGTGTCGAGCCACGCGCTGCACATGGGCCGGGTCGCCGCCACCGAGTTCGAGATCGGCGCGTTCACGAACCTGAGCCAGGACCACCTCGACTTCCACGCGGACATGGAGGAGTACTTCCAGGTCAAGGCGCAGCTGTTCGACGGCCGCGCCCGCAAGGAGGTCGTCTGCGTCGACGGCGAGTGGGGCGAGCGGCTGGTCAAGCCGGGCACCATCACCGTCGCCACGACCAAGCCCGCCACCTGGACCGCGAGCGACGTCGAGGTGAGCCCGACCGGTGAGCAGACGTTCACCGCGCACGGCCCGGACGGCGACATCCGCGTCCACCTCCCGCTCGCGGGCAGCTTCAACATCGCGAACGCCCTGCTCGCCATCGCCTGCCTGCACGTCGAGGGCATCGGCGCCGAGGCGATCGCCGAGGGCCTGAAGACCGTCCAGGTGCCCGGCCGCATGCAGCGGATCGACGAGGGTCAGGACTTCACGGCCGTCGTCGACTACTCGCACAAGCCCGCCGCCGTCGCGCTCGCGCTGGAGGCCGTGCGCGCCAAGACCGAGGGCCGGGTGATCATCGTGCTCGGCTGCGGTGGCGACCGGGACCGGGCCAAGCGGCCGTTGATGGGCGAGGCCGCCGCGCAACGGGCCGAGGTGTTGATCATCACCGATGACAACCCCAGGAGCGAAGACGCGTCCTCTATTCGGGCCGCCATGCTCGAAGGGGCTCTCGCCGCCGAGAACCGGGGCGAGGTGCTCGAGATCGGCGACCGGAGGCTCGCGATCCGCAAGGCCGTCGAGCTGGCACTTCCGGGGGACGTCGTCGTCGTGGCGGGCAAGGGACATGAGACGGGACAAGAGATCGCCGGCGTGATCCAACCGTTCTCGGACGTCGAGACGCTGACCGCCGCGATCAGAGAGGCGCACCGTTGATCGCACTCACGCTCGCCGAGATCGCTGAGATCGTCGGCGGACGCCTGCACGCGACCGATGGCAGTCCGGTGGTCACCGGCTCCATCGAGTTCGACACCCGCAAGGTCACCGAGGGGGGCCTCTTCCTGGCTCTGCCCGGTGAGCGCGTGGACGGCCACGACTTCGCCGCGCAGGCCGTGGCGTCGGGCGCGGCCGGTGTGCTGGCGGGCCGCGAGGTCGACGCTCCCGCGGTGATCGCGCCGCCGGTGCCGACCAAGCACGCCAACGCCTACGTGCTCGCCGGCGACAAGACCGGCGAGGGCGCCGCGGTGCTCGAGGCGCTGGCCAAGCTGGCCCGCCACGTCACGGACCGCCTGAAGGACCTCACGATCGTCGGCATCACCGGCTCGGCGGGCAAGACGTCCACCAAGGACCTCATCGCCCAGGTGCTGCGCCCGACCGGCGAGACCATCGCGCCACCCGGTTCGTTCAACAACGAGCTCGGCCACCCGTGGACCGCGCTGCGCGCCACCGAGGACACCCGCTTCCTCGTGCTCGAACTGTCCGCGCGCGGCATCGGCCACATCGCGAACCTCACCGAGATCGCCCCGCCGAAGATCGGCGCCGTGCTCAACGTCGGCACCGCGCACGTCGGCGAGTTCGGTTCCCGCGAGGGCATCGCGCAGGGCAAGGGCGAGCTGATCGAGTCGCTGCCGGAAGACGGCGTCGCGATTCTGAACGCCGACGACCCGCTGGTCGCGGGCATGGCGAGCCGCACGAAGGCCAAGGTCGTGCTGGTCGGCGAGAACCCGAGCGCGGACGTGCGTGCCGAGAACATCGAGCTGGACGAGCAGGCCCGCGCCAGCTTCACGCTGAAGACCGCGCAGGGCGACGCCCAGGTCACGCTGTCGCTGAACGGCCCGCACCAGGTGGGCAACGCGCTGGTCGCCGCCGCGATCGCCCTCGAACTGGGCGCCACACCGGAAGAAGTGGCGCAGCGGCTCGGCGCGGCGGAACGGGTCTCCGCGCACCGCATGGTCATCACCGACCGGGCCGATGGCGTGACCGTCATCGACGACGCGTACAACGCGAACCCCGACTCGGTGCGAGCGGCGTTGAAGGCGCTCGCGACGATCTCGCGCGCCACCACGCCCGCGCGCCGCAGCTGGGCCGTCCTCGGCCCGATGGCGGAACTGGGCGACGACGCCGTGCGCGAGCACGACGAGATCGGCCGTCTGGTGGTGCGCCTGGACATCAGCAAGCTGGTCGTCGTCGGTGAGGCGGCCCGCGCGATGCACCAGGGTGCGCACCTGGAAGGATCTTGGGGAGACGAATCCGTCAGGGTGCCGGACGCGGACGCGGCGATCGCGTTGCTCCAGGGGGAAGTCCGGCCCGGTGACGTCGTGCTGGTCAAGGCATCGAACGCCTATCGCCTGTGGCGCATTGCCGAGGCCCTGCTGGAGGCAGGAACCAAGTGAAGAGCATCCTGATCGCCGCAGCGATCGCACTGGCAGTGTCGATCCTGCTGACGCCCTACCTGATCAAGATCTTCTCCCGTCAGGGCTTCGGCCAGGAGATCCGCGAGGACGGCCCGCAGCACCACAAGACCAAGCGCGGCACGCCGACCATGGGTGGCCTCGCCATCCTGGTCGCGATGTGGGCCGGTTACCTGGGCACGCACCTCGTGAACTCGATGTCGGCCTCGGCGTCCGGGCAGACCCCGACGGCGTCCGGCCTGCTCGTGCTGATGCTGACGACGTCGCTGGGCGTCGTCGGCTTCCTCGACGACTTCATCAAGATCCGCAAGGCCCGCAACCTGGGCCTGAACAAGACGGCCAAGCTGGTCGGCCAGTTCATCGCGACGATCACGTTCGCGATCCTGGTCCTCCAGTTCCCGAACAAGGACGGCCTGACGCCCGCGTCGGTCAACCTGTCGTTCGTCCGCGACATCACCGTGGTCTCGTTCGGCGTCATCGGGTTCATCGTCTTCTGCTACGGCATGGTCGCCGCGTGGTCGAACGCCGTGAACCTGACCGATGGCCTCGACGGCCTCGCCGGTGGTTCGTCGGCGATGGTGTTCGGCACGTACGTCGTGATCTCGTTCTGGCAGTTCCGCTACAACTGCTCCAGCTACGCCGTGGCCGGCTGCTACGACGTGCGCGACCCGCTGGACCTCGCGGTGATCGCGGCGGCCGCGATGGCGGGCTGCATCGGCTTCCTGTGGTGGAACGCCGCTCCGGCCAAGATCTTCATGGGTGACACCGGCTCGCTCGCGCTCGGCGGTCTTGTCGCTGGTCTCGCGATCGCGACCCGCACCGAGCTGCTGATGATCGTCATCGGTGGTCTGTTCGTGGTCGAGGCCCTGTCGGTGGCGTTGCAGGTCGCGGTCTTCCGCACCTCACGACGGCGCCTGTTCCGCATGGCGCCGTTCCACCACCACTTCGAGCTCGCGGGCTGGGCGGAAACCACTGTCATCATCCGGTTCTGGTTGATGGCCGGCATCTGCTGCATGTTCGGGCTCGGTGTCTTCTACAGCGAGTGGCTGACGGGCGGGTTCTAGGAAGATGACCAAGCTGGCCGGAACAAAGGTGCTGGTCGCCGGTGCTGGAGTGACCGGCCGGTCCGCCGCGGAGGCGTTGCTCGCGGCGGGTGCCGAGGTCGTGGTGACGGACTCGTCGCCGGAACGGCTGGCGGCACTGGAGACCATGCTCGAAGGCGTCGAACTGGTGCCCGGTCTGGTGGAACCCCCGGCCGGCACCTCTTTGGTCGTCACGAGCCCCGGCTGGCAGCCGTCGAGCCCGTTGCTCGCGGCCGCCTCGTCGGCGGGCATCGAGGTGATCGGCGAGGTCGAGCTGGCCTGGCGGATGGGCACCGAACTGGCCGACCCGCCGGTGTGGCTCGCCGTGACCGGCACGAACGGCAAGACAACGACGGTCGGCATGCTGGAGTCGATCCTGCACGCCGCCGGCGCGGACGCCGTGGCCTGCGGAAACGTCGGCCTGCCGGTCGTGGACGCACTGCTGGCCGGCCGCCGGGTGCTCGCGGTGGAGCTGTCGAGCTTCCAGCTGCACTGGGCGCCGTCGGTGCGGCCGCAGGCGGGGGCGCTGCTCAACCTCGCCGAGGACCACCTCGACTGGCACGGCGGCATGGACGCCTACGCGCAGGCCAAGGCCCAGATCCTCACCGGTGACGTGGCGATCGGCTGGCTCGACGACGACCTCGTCGGCGACCTGCTGGAGGCCTCGCCCGCACGGGACCGCATCGGCTTCACCCTCGACGAGCCGGAAGACGGCCAGCTCGGCGTCCGCGACGGCTGGCTGGTCGACCGCGCGTTCGCCGACGACGAGGCGCTGGTAGAGATCGCGAAGATCCGCCCGGCAGGCCCTCCCGGCATCGCGGACGCTCTCGCCGCCACGGCCCTGGCGCGCGCGTACGGCGTGCCGTCCGAGGCCGTGCGAGAGGGCTTGGAGGCGTTCGAACCGGCCGCGCACCGTGCCGTACTCGTCACGGTCGACGCCGCGGACGTCAAGTACGTCAACGACTCGAAGGCGACGAACCCGCACGCGGCCGTGGCCTCCCTCAGGGCGTTCGACAGCGTGGTCTGGATTGCCGGCGGGCTGCTGAAGGGCGCGTCGGTCGAGGACATGGTGCGCACCGAGGCCCATCGGCTGCGGGGCGCCGTGCTGATCGGCGCGGACCGGCAGATCATCGCGGACGCGTTGGCCAAACACGCGCCGGACGTGCCGGTGCGCGTGCTCGACGTCGCCGACGACGAGGACCCGATGCAGGAGATCGTCCGCACCGCGCAGGAGTTCGCGCAGTCCGGTGACACGGTGCTTCTCGCACCGGCGGCGGCGTCGATGGACATGTTCAGCGACTACGCACACCGCGGACAGGCGTTCACGGACGCTGTAAAGCGCCTTACGGGTGGCCGGTAGGGTGATGATGCCGTGACCGCCGGCCTTCACCGCGTCTTCCGGCGCTCAGCAGGTCGCCTCGTGGCGCCGGCCCCGCGCCCCCGTACGGCCAGTACGAGGACGCGGGGCCGGCACCACGACGCACCCGTCTGACCGTCGAAATACGGGGCAAAGGCCGGCGGTCACGACATCAAGGGGCGACACGCCCCAGGAATCCCCGTTCGAGCGCTTGACACAGGAGACGATGATCTGGTGACCGTCGTCGCCGACAAGCCGAGAAGCAAGCGGAAGGTTCGTCCCGCGGGCCGCGTCGCCTCGTTGCGCAGCGGTCTGACGTCGTGGATGAGCCGGCCGCTGGCCGACTTCCACCTGTTGCTCGCGATCTTCGGCATGCTCACCGTGCTCGGCCTGGTGATGGTGCTGTCGGCGTCGGCTCCGGGGCAGGTCGCGTCGGGAGTGTCGGCGTACAGCGTGTTCCAGAAGCAGCTGATCTACGTCTGCATCGGCGCCGTGCTGTTCTGGGTGATGCTGCGGTTCCCGTTGCGCAGGCTCCGGCACTTCTCGACGGCCGCGATGGCCATCGGCGTCGTGTTGCTGGCGCTCGTGCTGACGCCGCTCGGCGACGTCCGCGGTGGCGCCCGGTCGTGGTTCACCGTCGGGCCGATCTCGTTCCAGCCGATCGAGGCCGTGAAGCTCGCGCTGGCGTTGTGGGGCGCGCACGTCCTGGTCACCAAGCGGGCTTTGCTGTCGCAGTACCGCCACCTGCTGGTGCCCGTCGTGCCGGTCGCGATGCTGGTGTTCGCGCTGGTCATGCTCCAGCCCGACCTCGGCGGCACGATCACGCTCGGCGTGGTGCTGATCAGCCTGCTGTGGTTCGTGGGCGCGCCGATGCGGCTGTTCGGCGTGATCGCCGGCGGCGCGGTGGCGGGTGCCGTCGTGCTCGCGATCGGTGCCGCGTACCGGCTTCAGCGCGTGTCGACGTTCCTCAACCCGGACGCGGACCCGCTGGGTGCCGGTCTGCAGGCCCGTCAGGCGATGTTCGCGCTCGCCGAGGGCGGCCTGTTCGGCAAGGGCCTCGCGCGGGGCAGTTCGCAGTGGCGGTACCTGCCCAACGTCGAGTCGGACTTCATCTTCGCCGTCATCGGCGAGGAGCTCGGGTTCGTCGGGTGTGCGCTGGTGCTGGTGCTGTTCGGCATGCTCGCGTGGGTCGGGCTGCGGGTGGCGGCGCGCAACACCGACCCGTGGATCCGGATCGTGTCCGCGACGCTGACCGTGTGGCTGGTCGCGCAGGCCGCGATCAACATCGGCTACGTCGTGCGGCTGCTGCCCGTCACGGGCATCACGCTGCCGATGATCTCCTCTGGCGGCACCTCGGTCGTGACGACCATGATCGTGTTCGGCATCCTCGCGAACTGCGCCCGGCACGAGCCCGATGCCGTGGCGGCGCTGCGTTCGCTTGGTCCCGGCCGGGTCGGCGGGCTGCTCAAGCTGCCCGCGCCCGAGGCGTACCGGCCGCCCGCCAAGCGCAAGCCGGTCCGTCCGTCCACGCCTCCACGCGCACCGGGCAGGCGCACCGCGCAACTCCCGGTCGTCGACGAACGTCGTATGGCTGGACGCTCTGCTCCGCCTTCGGAGTACCGTCGCCGCGAATCGCGGCGGACACAGGGCCGTTCAGAGCAAGGCCGGTCGACCCGCGGTCGCGGGCGATACAACTGATCGATCATCCCTTCGCCGACAATTTGGGAGAAGTCTTGACCGGGCACCCTGCCCCCAGTGGTCCGTGCGTCGTGGTCGCAGGTGGTGGCACCGCGGGTCACATCGAGCCGGCACTGGCGCTGGCCGACGCGATCATGCGGCTGCGGCCGGACGCGCGCGTCGTCGCGCTCGGCACCGCGCGCGGCCTCGAGAGCAAGATCGTGCCGGCCCGCGGGTACCCGCTGGAGCTGATCCCACCGGTGCCGATGCCGCGCAAGCCCACGCTGGACCTGCTGAAGCTGCCGCTGAACGTGCGCGGCGCCGTGAAGCAGACCCGCGAGGTGCTCGAGCGCGTCGGCGCGGACGTCGTCGTCGGGTTCGGCGGCTACGTGGCGCTGCCCGCGTACCTGGCCGCGCGTGGCCGCATTCCGATCGTGGTGCACGAGGCGAACGCCAAGGCCGGGCTCGCGAACAAGGTCGGCGCCAAGTTCGCCGACCACGTCGCCGCGGCCGTGCCGGACTCCGGCCTGGCCGACGCGCAGATCATCGGCATCCCGCTGCGTCAGTCGATCACTACGCTGAACCGCGCCGCGTTGCGTGACGAGGCCCGCCGGTTCTTCGGCCTCGACCCGCACGCGCCGGTGCTGCTCGTGTTCGGTGGCTCGCAGGGCGCCCGTTCGATCAACGAGGCCGTGGCGCCGGTGGCTGCCGAGTTCGCTCGTGCCGGCGTTGGCGTGCTGCACGCGTACGGTCCGAAGAACTCCGTTGCGGTGCAACAGGTTCCGGGCGCTCCGGCGTACGTGCCGGTGCCGTACCTGGAGCGCATGGACCTCGCGTACGCCGCCGCGGACGCCGTGCTGTGCCGTTCGGGCGCGATGACCGTCGCCGAGGTGTCGGCAGTCGGCCTGCCCGCGATCTTCGTGCCGCTGCCGATCGGCAACGGCGAACAGGCGCTCAACGCCGGTCCGGTCGTCTCCGCGGGCGGTGGCCTGCTGGTGCCGGACTCGGAACTGACGCCGCAGAAGGTCGCGTCGCTGGTGGTGCCGCTGATGGCGGACCGCAACCGGCTCGCGCAGATGTCCGCCGCCACGCTCGGCACCGGCCGTCGCGAGGCGGACGAGATCCTGGCCCGCTCCGTGCTGGAGGTGATCAAGAAGTGAGTCTCGAACGCGTTCACCTCGTTGGCATTGGTGGTGCCGGCATGAGCGGGATCGCCCGGATCCTGCTGGCTCGCGGCGTGCAGGTGTCCGGTTCGGACGCCAAGGACTCGCGGACCGTGCTGGCCCTGCGCGCTCAGGGCGCGCGGATCGCGGTCGGTCACGACGCGTCGAACCTGGACCAGCTCGTCGGCGGACCGACCGAGGTCGTGGTGTCGACCGCGATCAAGGACGCGAACCCGGAGTACGCGGCGGCCCGTGAGCGCGGGATCACCGTGCTGCGCCGTGCCGAGGCTCTCGCGGCGTTGATGGAAGACCATCGCGTCGTGTGTGTTGCCGGAACGCACGGCAAGACGTCGACCACGTCGATGCTCACCGTCGCGTTGCAGCACTGCCGGGTCGACCCGTCGTTCGCGATCGGTGGCGACCTGAACGAGTCCGGCGCCAACGCCCACCAGGGCACCGGCGGCGTGTTCGTGGCCGAGGCGGACGAGTCCGACGGCTCGTTCCTGTTCTTCTCGCCGTCCGTCGCCGTCGTGACGAACGTCGAAGCCGACCACCTCGACCACCACGGCACCGTCGAGGCCTACACGGCCGTGTTCGACTCGTTCCTGGAACGGATCGTGCCCGGTGGCGTGCTGGTGTCCTGTGTGGACGATCCCGGCGCGGCACGGCTGATCACCGAGGCTCGTGCGCGCGGGATCCGGGTGCGCGAGTACGGACGTTCGGCCTCCGACGCGCGTCTCGTCGACTACAAGCCCCTCGAGTCCGGTGGCCTGGCGTCGGTCGAGATCGACGGCGTGGCGGTCGAGGTCCAGGTGGCGGTGCCGGGCGAGCACATGGCGTTGAACGCGATCGCCGCGCTGCTGGCCGGTCTGGAGCTCGGTGCCGATCAGGCCGGGCTGCTCGAAGGCCTCGCCGCCTTCGGTGGCGTGCGGCGGCGGTTCGAGTTCAAGGGCCGCGGCAACGGCGTGTCCGTCTACGACGACTACGCGCACCACCCGACCGAGGTCGACGCACAGTTGCGTGCCGCGCGTCCGGTCGCGGGTGCCGGCCGCGTCATCGTGGTGTTCCAGCCGCACCTCTACTCCCGGACCCGCACGTTCGCCACCGAGTTCGCCGCCGCGTTGTCGCTGGCGGACGAGGTCGTCGTGCTGGACGTCTACGGCGCCCGCGAGGAGCCGGAGCCCGGCATCACCGGTGCGTTGATCGCGGACCAGGTCACGGCTTCCGTGCACTACGAGCCGTCGTTCGACCGGGTGCCGGCGCTGGTGTCGTCGCTGGCGCGTGAGGGCGACCTGGTGGTGACCATGGGCGCGGGTGACGTGACGATGCTCGGCCCCGAGATCGTCAGCGCGCTGTCATGAGCGCACCGGTTCGCGGCAGGTCCACGCGAGTTCGCCCCGCGAACCGGAGACCGAAGAGTGCTGAGTACCGGGCGCGGCGCAGGGTGATCCTGCGCCGCCGCCTGGTGGCGCTGCTGTCCGTACTTTCCGTGCTGGCCTTGGCCTACTGCGTCTTCTTCACGCCGTTGCTCGGCGTCCGTCAGGTCGACGTCCGCGGCAACGTGGCGCTGACCGAGGACGAGGTCCGTGCCGTCGCGGCGATCGACTCCGGCTCCCCGTTGGTGCGCCTGGACCTTCAGGAGATCCACGACCGCGTGGCGGGCATCCCGCGCGTCGCCGCGGTCGAGGTCGAACGCCAGCTCCCCGGCACGGTCCGGTTGCTGATCACCGAACGCGTCCCGGTCGGCTCGGTGAAGCTGCCCGACGGCTTCCACCTGGTCGACTCCACCGGCAAGGACTACGCGGTCCTCCCGGCCGCCGCGCCGGGCGTTCCCGAGCTGGTGCTCACCCTGCCCGCGTCCTCGGACCCGGCCACTCGCGCCGTGGTCGGGGTCGTGAACGGGCTGCCGGAGAAGCTGCGTCCCGACGTGGTGTCGGTGGCGGCGACGACCGGTGCCGACGTGAAGCTGACGCTCACGGGGGATCGCGTGGTGAAGTGGGGCAGCTCCGACGACACGGCGCGCAAGGGAGCCGTGCTGCTCGTGCTGCTCACACGGCAAGGCAAGACCTACGACGTGTCATCCCCTGACCTGGCCACGGTTTCCTAGCCCTCAGCCGAGCGTGAGGTGGAAGCCCTGGTGCTTCGCGTCCAGCTCGGAGTGCCAGATGACACCGCGGTTGGCGTTGCCGATCTTCGCTCCGTAGAGCCGTTCGCCTTCAGGAAGGCCGCTCACGGTGAACTTGAAGGAACATCGGCCTCCGGCGCCGCTCTCCAGCGTGCCGACGCCGAGCACCTTGTTGTCCTGGTTGACGATCTCGACCTGACCGCCGAGCGTGATGTCGGCGTAGCCACCCGAACCGCAGGCGCCGTTCACGGTCATCGACCCGCTGACCGTGAACACGTTGGGCGAGGCCGAGGTGGACGGCGAGGCCGAGCTCGTGCCGGCGGAGCGCAGCAGATCGGGGCCGGTGGCTCTGCCCAGTCCGAAGCCGATCCCGCCCGCTGTCAGTGCCACCAGCGCGAATCCGATCGCCAGCCACGGTGGCCGGCGTCTCGGGGGCAACTCGGGTCCTGCGATCAGTACTGGTGGAAATGGTTCCACTGCGGTCCTTCAGTTCGAGGGCGTAGCGGCTGTCACGACCGTGGCGTCGGCGGCCGTGACGGCGTCGGGACCCGCCGCGGACGCCGGATCGGGGATCGCGGAATCGGCTGGGAGCACAAGGGAATCTCCAGAGGTTCGCCGGCTAGCCGTTCGGCTTCAGCCGCGCCATCGCGACCCGTACGACGAGGCTGCCCAGCCTGCTCGTGACGAGTTCCAACACGATCGCCTCGATGACGAGCGAACGCACGGACGCGGGTGCGGGTGCCAAGACATGCCTCCTGGTGATGAACGACTACCGTGCTCATCGGACAGCCACTCGCGGTATTAGCCAGATCGATCGTTGTCACCCGAAGGAAGTACTCATGCCGGGCCAGGTCGTGGTGGTGGGCGCCGGTCTCGCCGGACTGTCGGCCGCGTTGCACCTGCGGGGAACCGGTCGCCGGGTCACCGTGCTGGAGAAGGCGGACGCGCCGGGCGGGCGTGCCGGCACCGTTCGCGTCGGCGGGTTCACCGCGGACAGCGGGCCGACCGTGCTGACGATGCCCGAGTACCTGGAGGAGGCGTTCGATGCCGTGGGGGAGCGCCTTTCCGACTGGCTGACGCTCGACCGGGTCGACCCCGCCTATCGCGCCCGGTTCGCGGACGGATCGGGCATCGCGGTGCACACCGATGCCGCCGCGATGGAGGACGAGGTCCGCACCGTCTGCGGTGCAAGGGAAGCGGCCGGGTACCGGGAGCTGCGGCGCTGGCTCGGGGAGCTGTACTCGGTGCAGCGCGAGCACTTCATCGGAGCGAACTTCGACTCGCCGTTCGACCTGGTGCGGCCCGAGCTCGTGAAGCTCGCGGCGCTGGGCGGGTTCGGGCGGCTGGAACCCCAGTTGCGGCGGTTCTTGCGGGACGAACGGCTGATCAGACTCTTTTCGTTCCAGGCTTTGTACGCCGGTGTGCCGCCGCAGCAGGCTCTCGCGGCGTACGCGGTCATCGCGTACATGGACACCATCGCGGGCGTGTACTACCCACGCGGCGGGATGCATGCGGTGCCTCAAGCATTGGCTGCCGCTGCTACGAAGCACGGTGCGGAGTTCCGCTACGGCGCAACGGTCACACGGCTGGAGTGGCGCGGTGCGCGCGTCACGGCCGTGCACACCGCTGAGGAGCGCATCGAGTGCGATGCGGTGGTCTTGGCGTGCGAGTTGCCGGACGCCTATCGGTTGCTCGGGAAGGCGCCGCGACGGGTGCTACCGCATCGGTGGTCGCCGTCCGCGGTGGTGCTCCACGCCGCGACGGACCGCACGTGGGACCTCGGGCACCACAACATCCTGTTCGGCGCGGCGTGGCGGGGCACGTTCGACGAGATCGTCCACAAGGGACGGTTGATGTCCGATCCGTCGTTGCTCGTCACGCACGCGCAGGACGGGTTGCACTACGTGCTGGCGCCGTGCCCGAACCTCCGGACCGGGCCGGTCGACTGGGCGCGCGTCGGGCCCCGCTACCGCGACGAGCTGGTGCGGACGCTGGAAGCGCGCGGGCTGGACGGGTTCGGCGCGGCGGTGCGGGACGAGGTGCTCGTCACGCCGATGGACTGGGGCAACGCGGCGGGGACGCCGTTCGGGCTCGCGCACATCTTCGCGCAGACGGGACCGTTCCGGCCGCGCAACGTCGTCCGGGGCGCCGAGAACGTGGCACTGGCGGGAGCCGGGACCACGCCGGGTGTCGGGGTGCCGCCGGTGCTGATCTCCGGACGGCTGGCGGCCCGGCGGATAAATGCGATGCGGCCGCGTTGACGCTCATGCAGGCTGCGCCGCATGACACGTACCGCTCCACCACTCGCCGCCGATGAACGCGCGACGTACACGGCCCTGCTGGACTACCTGCGCGCCACGATCGAGCTGAAGGTCGAAGGCCTGGCCGTCGGCGACGAGGCGCGGGCGGTGCTGCCGTCGAAGCTGACGACGGCGGCCGGTGTGGTGAAGCACGTGCGGTGGGTCGAGCACCACTGGTTCGAGGTGGTGCTCGCGGGACGTGCGTCGCGGGCCCCGTACACGATGGAGGACCCCGACGCGGACTGGCGCGTGGAGGAGGGCGAGACCCTCGCCGGGTTCCTCGCGGACTACCGCGCGCAGTGCTCGGAGAGCCGGGAGATCCTCGCCGGCCTGGAGCTCGACGCCGAGGTGCCGTTCCGGGGCGACCGGACGGTCTCGGCCCGATGGGTGCTCGCGCACGTCATCGAGGAGACCGCCCGGCACGCCGGCCAGCTGGACGTGGTCAGGGAACTGCTGGACGGAACCGTCGGCGACTAGGACCTAGGCGGGCTGGAGCTCCCACTGCTGCCAGGTGTCGCTCCAGTGCGTGGTCAGGAACATCCAGCCGGTGCCGGGCGTGAGGAACTTGTCGGCGGCCACTTGCCGCAGGCGTGCCGAACCGAGCTTGGTCGGCTCGATCGACCACTGCTGGAGAACGTCGCCGGGCACGCAGTCCGACACCACCTCGGGCACAACGGCATCGGCCGACCTGACAGCGACGCACTTGCCGTTGGCGACGCTGCGCAACGCCGTCCTGCCCCCGGCGGCCTCGATCCGCTGGAACTTCTGCGCCGGCGAGTCCGTGCACTGCGCCGGCACCAGGCTGGAGCCCGTCAGGCTGATGCAGCCGAAGCGGTCGCCATCGGCCGCGCGGATGCGCACGGTCTGACCCGAGGTGTCCGGTAACGGCTGCGTCATCCCGACGGTGCGCACCAGCCAACGCTGCTCGGCCTGGTCGGTCGGGCTCTGGACCAACACGTCCCGCTCACCGTTTTGCCAGGTCAAGGCCGTGAGGTAGGCCTCGCCGTCGCCGAACTTGATGCGCACGGCACCGGGCACGTCCGGCATCGACACGGCGAACCCGTGCGCGAGCTCGTCGTCGCACCAGTAGAAGCCGAATCTCTCGCTCAGGCACTCCCTGTTCGCGACGTTGCGGAGCAGATGCCTGTTCCCGTCCACCAGAACGACCTCCCAGCGCTGCTCGTCCGCGCCGGTGCAGGCAACGATCTGGGTGTCGTGCGGCTCCTGGCCCGCCTGCAGGCACTCGCCGTACGCCATGCTCTTGATCTCGACGATGTTGTTCCCGTTCGCGGCGCTCGCGGGCGCCACCGTCACTGCCCCCAGAGCGATCGCGGCCAGCGCGACGCTCAGCGATTTCATCCCCATGAGCCGAAGCTAGCGGGCACCACCGACAGAAAAACGTCGATAGGACGGGCGAGACGATCTCCGATTCGACGTCCGACTAGGCTTGCGGTGCGTCGTCCTCAGGATCGTACGCACTACTTGACGGCACGACCGGGGAGTAGTAGCGCACAGTGTTGGGACCCTACGGCGTGGCTGCTGGACCGACGCACCGCCGGTGCTTACCGTCCAGCAGGAACATATGGGGTTGACATAACTCTGAGCCTCGACGAGAGGTTGAGAGTTTCAATCCGGGTGCATCTCACCCAGCACAGCGCGGACCACGATCAGGAAGGCGGATCCGATGACGCCCCCGCACAACTATCTCGCGGTGATCAAGGTCGTCGGCATCGGTGGAGGCGGCGTCAACGCCGTCAACCGCATGATCGAGGTCGGGCTGAAGGGCGTCGAGTTCATCGCGGTGAACACCGACGCCCAGGCCTTGCTGATGTCTGATGCCGACGTCAAGCTCGACATCGGCCGCGAATTGACGCGTGGCCTCGGCGCGGGTGCGAACCCCGAGGTCGGGCACAAGGCCGCCGAAGACCACCGCGAGGAGATCGAGGAGGTCCTCAAGGGGGCCGACATGGTCTTCGTGACCGCCGGTGAGGGCGGCGGCACGGGCACCGGTGGCGCACCGGTCGTGGCCTCGATCGCCCGCAAGCTCGGCGCACTGACCATCGGTGTGGTGACGCGCCCGTTCTCGTTCGAGGGCAAGCGCCGCGCCAAGCAGGCCGAGGACGGCATCCAGGCGCTGCGCAACGAGTGCGACACGCTCATCGTCATCCCCAACGACCGGCTGCTCCAGCTCGGCGACATCGGCGTCAGCCTGATGGACGCCTTCCGCTCCGCGGACGAGGTGCTCCTCTCCGGTGTCCAGGGCATCACCGACCTGATCACGACCCCCGGTCTGATCAACCTGGACTTCGCCGACGTCAAGTCGGTCATGTCCGGCGCGGGCTCGGCGTTGATGGGCATCGGCTCGGCCAGGGGAGAGGGCCGAGCGGTGCAGGCCGCGCAGAAGGCCATCAACTCGCCGCTGCTGGAAGCCTCGATGGAGGGCGCACACGGCGTCCTGCTGTCGATCGCCGGCGGCTCCGACCTGGGCCTTTTCGAGATCAACGAGTCCGCGTCGCTGGTCCAGGAGGCCGCGCACCCGGACGCGAACATCATCTTCGGTACGGTCATCGACGACTCCCTGGGCGACGAGGTCCGGGTCACGGTGATCGCGGCCGGCTTCGACAGCGGCGGCCCCACGCACAAGAAGCTGGAGCCGACGGCGCTGTCCTCGCAGCCCCGGACCGCTACCGGGCCCATTGCCTCTGCTTCGGCGGTGCCCACGCACGTGCAGCAGCCGGTCGCGCAGACTCCGCCGCCCGTGCAGGCACCTCCGGTTCAGCAGCCGGTGCAGCACGTGCAGCAGCCCGAGGTTCGGCAGGCTCCGCCCGTGCAGCAGCCTCCTACCACTGTGCCGCCGCAGCCCTCGCCGGCTCAGGGGAACGGGTACGTGCCTTCTGTGCCTCGGTCGCTTTCGCCCAACGGGTCGTTGCCTTCCCGGCCGGTGCCGGTCACCGAGGACCCGGATGACGAGGTGGATGTGCCGCCGTTCATGCGGCGGTGATTTTGTGGCCGCGTTGGTTGCGGCCGTAGAGCTTGTGGGTGCTTGATCTGCGGGTGCATGGCTTGCGGGCTTGACCTTCGGGTGTATGGCTTGCGGGCTTGACCTGCGGCGCTGATCTTGTCGGACCCCCTGAGTAGCGTTTGGGCTCAGGGGGTCTTCCCTTTGGGGGGACGCCTGCGTCAGCATGGTCGCCTTTGTGGGCGACCTTGCGGGTGGTCGCCTTGCGGGCGGGTGGATTGCGGGCGGCCAGCTTGCGGGTGGTTACCGTGCGGGCCGCGACCTTGCGGGGTGGTCACCTTGCGGGCGGCGGGCTTGCGTTGCGTGCTTTCCCTGGGGGCTCTGCCCCCAGACCCCCGGCAATCTGATCGGGGGAGGGCGCCGTGGGTGGGTTGATGGCACGCCTGTTGGGTTGGGCGGCCGCCGGTTGCTTTGAGGGTTGCGTTGGCGGTGGGGTCCCGTCACGAGCCGCACCAGGAGCGGGCCACATGCAGGTAGGGGTGTCAACTCGACGAAAAGCGTGTCGAGTTGACACCCCTACCTGCATGCAGCAAGAGCTGTGGTGCGACTCGTGACGGGACCCCACCGCCGGGCTCGCTTGGTAAGGACGGCTCGCCTTCGGCTTCGCGGTAGGACGGCTCGCCTTCGGCTTCGCGGGCGGGTGGGTTGTGTACCCATGAGCGTGCGTGTGCTGGGGCGGCTTGCCGGAGGGGGTCGGTGGTGCGAACTAGGGTGTGGGTGTGCGCATTCGTCGTGTTGTCACCACCCGCGCCGGTGGCGTGTCCAAGGGTCCCTACGAGTCGTTCAACCTCGGCGATCACGTCGGGGACGACGTCGAGGCGGTCGAGGCCAACCGTGGCCGGCTTGCCGAAGGCATTGGACTTACGCCCGACCGGTTGGTCTGGATGGAGCAGGTGCATGGGCGCACTGTTGCCACCGTGGACGGGCCGCAGGCCGAGCCGCTTGAGGCTACCGATGCCGTTGTGACGAAAAGGGCTGGTCTCGGGCTTGTCGTGTTGACTGCCGACTGCGTGCCGGTGTTGCTCGGCGATTCGGAGGCCGGGGTCGTCGGGGCGGTGCATGCCGGGCGCGTCGGGGCTCGGGTCGGGGTTGTGGTCGAGGCTCTCAAGGCGATGATGGCGCTGGGGGCCGAGCTTGAGCGCATCGAGGTTCTGCTCGGGCCTTCGGTCTGTGGGGAGTGTTACGAGGTGCCCGCGGACATGCAGCGGGACGTCGAGAAGCACTTGCCCGGTAGCGCTTCCAAGTCGCGGAAGGGGACGCCCGCGCTGGATCTTCGTGCCGGGTTGTGGAACCAGCTCGGGAGCGCCGGGGTCGGGAAGATCGGCGTGGACCCGCGCTGCACGTTCGAGGAGAAGGATCTGTTCAGCCATCGGCGGCAGGCGCCCACCGGGCGGCTCGCGTCGGTCATCTGGATCGAGCCGTGAACCGGGCCGAGGAGCTGAAGGAGAACCTCGCGGAGGTCGAGGAGCGCATCGCCAGGGCGTGTGCGGCGGCGGGGCGGGCGCGGGATGAAGTGATGTTGCTCGCGGTGACGAAAACCTGGCCCGCGAGCGATGTGGAGATCCTTTACGGGCTCGGGTTGCGGAACTTCGCGGAGAATCGCGATCAGGAGGCCGGCGTGAAGGTCGGCCAATTGAGACATCTCGAAGAAGCCCGTTGGCACATGGTCGGGCGATTGCAGCGCAACAAAGCGAAGTCCGTCGTCGAGTGGGCCGATCAGGTCGACTCGGTGGACAGCGTCCGGCTCGCGGAGGCGTTGGCGAAAGCGGCGCACGCGAAGGGGAAGAAGCTCGACGTGTTGTTGCAGGTCAGCATCGACGGGGACACGTCGCGCGGTGGGGTTGCTGTTGCGGATGTGGCGGAACTCGCTGGCGTGATCACTCGTTCGGGTGATCTTATTCTCCGAGGTGCGATGACTGTCGCGCCCCGGACGATGAACCCATCGCAGGCGTTTCAGGCGTTGGTTTCGGTGGTATCAGGCCTACGTGATCATCATCCCACTGCCATCGGTGTGTCAGCGGGAATGAGCGGTGACCTGGAAGATGCCATCTCGCACGGATCGACCTGTGTGCGTGTCGGAACGGCGTTGCTCGGCGGCCGGCGACTAACCTCGCCGTAGGTTGTCGGGAACCTCGGGACCGTCCGCACCGTCCCTAAGAGTGGGGAACCGCCGAGGAGGGGCTGGAATGAGCGCTTTGCACAAGCTGAAGGCCTACTTCGGGATGGTCCCCGCCGAGTACGCAGACGACCCCGGCTACGACGACGACCGCGGTCGCTACGGCGACTACCGGTCCGAGTACGCCGCCGAGGCCGACGACTACGACCCATACCCGCGGCGCAACCGCGTGTTCACACCGGGCCGGTCGGAGCTCCAGGGCTCCGGATACCGGGCCGACATCGACGAGTCGGACGACTACGAGCCGGAGTCGCGGCGCGGGGGCAGCCCCTCGAGCACGCGACGCTGGAGTGCCGATGCACCCGTGCACGGCGCACTCGCTGTCGAGCCGCAGCGCGAGCCCGTGAGCAGGTTGCGTCCCGTTGCCGAGCCGGTAAGCAACCCGTTGGCGCGCATCACCACGCTTCACCCCCGTACCTACAGCGAGGCGCGCACGATCGGGGAGCACTACCGCGACGGCACTCCGGTGATCTTGAACCTGACCGACATGGACGACGCGGACGCGAAGCGTCTCGTCGACTTCTCGGCCGGACTCGCGTTCGCTCTGCGCGGGTCCATGGACAAGATCACCAGCAGGGTGTTCCTTCTCTCACCGCCGAACGTTGACGTCACGGCGGAGGACCGCAGGAAGCTGGCCGAGGGCGGGTTCGGGAACCACGGTTAGAGTTGACCCGTGGACCCCATCCGTCTCGTCATCTTCTACGTCCTGTTCGCGTTCTCCCTGTTCCTGACCGCGCGTGTCGTGGTCGAGATGGTGCGGACGTTCGCGAGGGAATGGCGCCCAGCGGGCGGCGTAGCCGTGACGCTTGAGACCGTCTACACGGTCACCGACCCACCGGTTCGTGCGCTCCGTCGGGTGATCCCGACTGTGCGGATCGGGGGCGTCGGGCTGGACCTATCGATTATTGTGCTGTGGCTAGTCGTTATCATTCTGATGCGATTCGCAGATCCCAGGTGACGGGGAACCGTGGGATGACCGCAGCCCAGGAGTGCGAGAGGTGATCCGATGCCGTTGACCCCCGCTGACGTGCACAATGTTGCATTCAGCAAGCCGCCGATTGGCAAGCGGGGCTACAACGAGGACGAGGTGGACGCGTTCCTCGACCTGGTTGAGGGCGAGCTCGCCCGCTTGATCGAGGAGAACAACGACCTCCGTCAGCAGGTCGAGCAGCTCGACCAGCAGCTTGAGACGTCGCGCGCCGACCTCGACGACGCGCGTGCGAAGGCTTCTTCCAGCCCCATGACGACCCGTATGCCGGTCGAGGAGCCGCGCCGCCTGGCGCCGGTCCCGCCGCCCTCGGTCATGGAGCAGACGTCCCCCGGTGGTGGCGGAGACCACCACGTGCAGGCCGCGAAGGTCCTGGGTCTCGCCCAGGAGATGGCGGACCGGCTGACGGGCGAGGCGAAGGCCGAAGCGGACGGCATGCTGTCCGAGGCCCGCACGAAGTCCGAGCAGCTGCTGTCCGAGGCCCGCGCCAAGGCAGACACGATGGTCAACGAGGCACGCACGCGTGCCGAGACCATGCTCAACGACGCGCGGACGCGTTCGGAGACTCTGGAGCGGCAGGCCCGTGAGAAGGCCACCGCGCTGGACCGTGACGCGCAGCGCAAGCACGCCGAGGTGATGGGCAACATCACCCAGGAGAAGAACACGCTCGAGAAGCAGATCGACAAGCTGCAGACGTTCGAGCGCGAGTACCGCACGCGACTGAAGACGATGCTCGAGTCGTCCCTGCGCGACCTCCAGGACCGCGGCCCGGCCGCTCCGTCCGAGGGTCGTTCCCAGGGCTACTCGTTCGGCGCACGCGCCGAAGCGGGCTGAACTACTGTTCGCTAGGTGCTCTTCGTAGTTCTACTTCTGGTGCTGGCAGCCCTCGGGTTGCTCGTGCCTGCGCTGGCCACGTCCAACACGATCTGGGCGTGGTCGTCCGTGGGCGCGAGCGTGCTCGCCGCCCTGGTCCTTGCTTGGGACTGGTGGCGACGGCGACCGGGGGACCCCGCTGCCGACGCGCAGAGTGTAGATCAACAAGCTGTAGCTGATGATCAACGGGTAGTGGTGCCGGTGGAAGCCGACACGCCGCCCGCTGACGAGGAACCACTGGAAGAGGACACCGACGCGGCGGACCTGCTCGTCGTGGCCGATCTGGTGGACGAGGTCCGGGTGCTGGACGAGCGGCCCCGGTATCACCTGAGCTCGTGCTCCTGGCTTGCCGGGAGGCCCACGCTGGGCCTCCCGGTGCAGGAGGCACGGCAGTTGCAGTTCACGCCTTGCGCCCTGTGCACCCCTGACGCGGTGCTGGTGCGCAGGAGCCGCACCGCCTCCTCGGAGGCCTGAACCGTCCGAGTCCGTTTCGCGGACGAACGGGGCGGTCTGACGGTATGACCGAGCCATGAGGCCCAGAGCCGTGGCTGTCGTTTCCGCATTCGTCCTCGCCGGTGCAGCCCCCGCGGCCGCGCAGCCTGAGCTGGATCAGTGCGTGCCCGCAGATCTGCGTGGTGACGCGATCACTTTCAGAGCCGATGATCACGTCGTGTCGCGTGGACTGGTGCTCGGCAGCGGATCCAGTGGTGTGCTGCTCACGCCCGGCACCGGTGAGTCTCTCTGCGCGTGGCTGCCGTTGGCCCGCCGGCTCGCGGACGACGGCTACCAGGTGCTTCTCCACCAGACGCGAGCCGAGGTCGTCCCGAGGGGCGAGTACCGATACGGCCTGGACGTGATGGGCGCCGCGCGAGAGCTCCACCGTCGTGATGCGACCTCGATCGTGGCCGCAGGGGCCGGCACCGGCGCCACCGCTGCCGCCGCGACAGCCGAGAGGATCTCAGGCCTGAAGGGGCTGGTCCTGCTCACGCCGTTCGCGGTCACCGGGCAGGGCACGGAACTCGACGCCGTGGCGGGAGTCAGGGCGGTCGAGGTGCCGTCGTTCGTCGCCGTGGCGCAGGACGACGCCATGGCCGGCGAAGCGCGCGAAGTCGCCGGGGCCGCGTCGGACAGCAGGCTGGAGATCGTGCCGGGCACGGCTGATGGAGCCGAGCTGACCCAGGACTCGGCGATGCGGGACAAGGTGCGTGCCTTCGTCCGCGAGGCGATGCCCCCGCGCACTTTCATCGAGCGCTGGGCACTGCCGATCAGCGGCGTGGTGCTGCTGCTCGTGGTGGCCGGCGTGGTCGTGCTCCGCAGGCGGAACACGACCACCCCTCCCGGCGTCAGCGCCGATAGCTGATCTTCGCGCGGAAGGTGCTGTCCGGGTTGTCCGGGTAGTGGTGTTCGACGGCGCCGTCGAACTCCGAGATCAGGCCGTCCGCGTTGTACGCGATGTGCATGACGTCGAAGTCGCCGCCGTTGTCGTACCAGCCGAATCCGTGGTTCACGACCAGGACCTTCTGATCCTCGAAGTGGCCCTCGGTGATGCGCTGCCCGTCGTGGCGGTACAACCTGATCTCGAGGAACTCCCGCTCGTCCGGGGATTCGCCCTTGATCCGGATCAGGTTGTCCTCCTCCGGCGCCTCGCGCACGGAGAACAGCCCTGGTGGCGTCCAGTCGCCAGAGCGGCCCTGAGTGGGCCACGCGCCCGCGCCGGAGTCCCAGATCAGGTAGCCGGTGGGGTCGGCCGAGGCGGGTGTGGCGGTGGCGAGCAGCAACGCGGATGCGGCGAGAACTGCGCGAATCATGAACTCCCCCAGAGATGTCAGCGGTTGAAGTCGACCCGTGCCCGGAACGCGTTGAAGGGCTGGTCTCCACAGGTGTGCGTGATCGACGCGGCGAACACGTCGGTCCACCCGTCGGCGTTGTACTCGACGCGGTCGACGGTGAAGTCGGCCGTGTCGTCGGTGCAGACGTAACCGTCGCCGAAGACCCTGACCTGCTCGTCGTGGTGCGAACCGGCGGTGATCAGCTCTCCGTCGTGCCGTCTCAGCTCGACCAGGAGGTAGTCCCGCAGCCCGTTGTACTCGGCGTGGATCCTGATCGTGTTGTCCGATCGGCGCAGCCCGACCCGGATCTCCTCGGTCGGCGCCGACCAGTGTGCGGACCTGCCGTGCACCGGCCACGCGTTGGCTTCGGCCTCGAAGGAGAACTCCTGCACGGGAGCGACGACGGTGGTGCTCAGCAAAGCGGCGAGTGCCAGAACTTTCACGTGATCCCCCAATCACCTCGTCGAGAAGTCTGGGGGAGATGGAACTCGGCGCACCATGAGTGGATCTACTCAGAGCACGACCGGGCGGGCGCCGTGGGCGGTGACGAGGCCCGGCAGGCGTTCGCGGCTCGTCACGACGACGCGGCACCGTGGTGCGCCCGGTAGCAGCGGCACGACCTGGGCGGTGTCGGCGGCGTTGTCGAGCACGATCAGCATGCTGCGGTCGGCCAGCAATGTGCGGTAAAGCGCTGTCTGCGCGTGCGGTTCCGGTGGGATGCCGTCCGGCTCGTGCCGAGGGCGGTGATGAACTCGCGGACGACGTCGGCCGGGTCGGAACCGTTCAGGTCCACGAACAGCTGGCCGTCCGGGTAGTCGGACGTGTGTTCGTGCGCCCAGTGCAACGCGAGCCGTGTCTTTCCCGTCCCGGCCGGGCCGGTGATCGTGACGATCGGCCCGGCCAGGTCGAGCGCCGCGAGCTCGGCCGTCACGCCGGTGAAATCCATTGGTGCGGCGGGAAGTTGGCGTGGGCTCCACTGTGGACGTTGGATCAGCGACGCGTGCAGGTCGCGCAACGCGGGTCCGGGGTTCAGGCCCAACTCGTCCGCGAGCCGGCCTTGGAGCTGTGCGTAGTGGACGAGTGCGGCGGAACGTTGACCGGCGCCGATCAACGCTCGCATGAGCTGGCTCGCGAGCCGTTCGTCGAGGGGGCGTTCGCGCACGAGCAACATGGCCTCGTCAGGGCGTCCGAGCGTCACGAGAGCGCGGAACCGGTGCAGGTCGATGGACGCCGGGTCGGTCTCCAGCACGTACCCGCCGGAGCGGCGCACGATCGGGATGCCGTCGAGCGCTGTCCGCAGCCGGGACAGGTAGCTGTAGAGCGCGGCCTTGGCCTGCCGCGGCGGCGCGTCGCCCCACACCGTGCCAGCAGCTTGTCGATGCCGACGACCTGGTTGACGTCCACCAGCAGCACCGCCA
Organism: Lentzea waywayandensis; assembly: GCF_900115955.1. Taxonomy (GTDB): domain Bacteria; phylum Actinomycetota; class Actinomycetes; order Mycobacteriales; family Pseudonocardiaceae; genus Lentzea; species Lentzea waywayandensis. Next base: position 423,095 of record NZ_FOYL01000005.1, on the reverse strand, counting down.
GCACGCTCAGCCGGCGGGCGTGGCCCACGTCGACGAGTTCGGCGCCGAGCCGGATCTCAGGTGCGCCGAGGACACGGAACTCGTGTCTCACCGGTCCAGGAACAGCAGCATGATCAGCAACGCCAGCAGCGCCAGGTCCACGACCACGCCCGACGGCTTCGAGTCGTACCGCAGCCGGGTGATCGTGGCGCCGACCATGAGCAGTCCGAGCCCGACGGTGGCCGCGTGCGCCACCCACTGCCACGTGACCAGGCCGACGACCAGGCCTGCCGCACCGGCCCACTCCAGCGCGCCGATGGTGCGCCACAGCGCCGGGTTCATCCGGAAGTGGTCGCGGGCCTCGAGTGACGCCTTCGCCCCGAACAGCTTGCCCGCGCCTGTCGCCACGAACAGCAGGGCCAGCACGATCGACAACGCGATGGTCAACGTCATCGCGCGAGCATACGGTTTGCGCCTGCGGTTACCCTGTAACTCACAGGCACCGATCCGGCCATCACCGGGGAGCCTCCGGAAGAACGGGTGCGCGAGCGCCTCAGTAGAACCGGACGGGACCGGCCCGTCACAGCCGAAGAACGAGAGGCTCGTCGTCAGACGGGCAAGCGGGGTGGTACCGCGGCAGGCCGAGCCACATCGGCGTGTCGTCCTCGCGTGTCGCAACTGACCGCGAGGAGCAGTGGAGATGGCCTACCCCAGGGCCGGCGCGAACGAGGTCCCGGCGCAGCCGTCCTTTCCGAACCTCGAGCAGGACGTGCTCGGGTACTGGAAGGACGACGAGACCTTCCAGGCGAGCATCGACCGCAACCCGGCCGGCGACGACGGTGCGAACGAGTTCGTCTTCTACGACGGCCCGCCGTTCGCCAACGGCCTGCCGCACTACGGTCACCTGCTGACCGGCTACGTCAAGGACGTCGTGCCGCGCTACCAGACGATGCGCGGCAAGCACGTCGAGCGCCGGTTCGGCTGGGACACGCACGGCATGCCGGCCGAGTACGAGGCCGAGAAGCAGCTGGGCATCACGCAGAAGCACGAGATCGACGAGCTCGGCATCGAGAAGTTCAACGAGGCGTGCCGCACGTCCGTGTTGCAGTACACGGACCAGTGGCGTGAGTACGTGACGCGGCAGGCTCGCTGGGTCGACTTCGACAACGACTACAAGACGCTCGACCTCGACTACATGGAAAGCGTCATGTGGGCGTTCAAGGCCTTGTGGGACAAGGGCTTGATCTACGAGGGCTTCCGGGTGCTCTGGTACTGCTGGCGTTGCCAGACGCCGTTGTCCAACACCGAGACCAAGATGGACGACGCCTACCGGGACCGGCAGGACCCCGCCGTCACGGTCGCGCTGCGCCTCGAGTCCGGTGAGAAGGCCCTGGTCTGGACGACCACGCCGTGGACGCTGCCGAGCAACCTGGCCGCCGCGGTGCACCAGGACGTCGACTACGTGACCGTGGTCGGCACTGACGGCGAGAAGTACCTGCTGGCCGAGGCCCGCGTCGCGGCGTACGCGCGTGAGCTGGGCGAGGAGCCCGAGGTCGTCGCGCGCTACAAGGGTTCGGACCTGGTCGGCAAGAAGTACCTGCCGCCGTTCGACTTCTTCGTGGGCCGCGAGAACGCGCACCAGATCCTCACGGCCGACTACGTGACCACCGACGACGGCACGGGCATCGTCCACATCGCACCGGCGTTCGGTGAGGACGACAAGGTCGTGACGGACGCGGCGGGCATCGAGGTCGTCGTGCCGGTCGGGCCGGACGGCAAGTTCACCGCCGAGGTGGCGCCGTACCAGGGCGTGCACGTCTTCGAGGCGAACAAGCTGATCATCCGCGACCTCAAGGACGCGGGCCTGCTGCTGCGCCACGAGACCTACGACCACCCGTACCCGCACTGCTGGCGGTGTGCGAACCCGCTGATCCAGCGCGCGCTGTCGGCGTGGTTCGTCGCGGTCACGCAGTTCAAGGACCGGATGGTCGAGCTCAACCAGCAGATCAACTGGGTGCCGGGCCACATCAAGGACGGCCAGTTCGGCAAGTGGCTCGAGAACGCGCGCGACTGGAACATCTCGCGCAACCGGTACTGGGGCTCGCCGCTGCCCGTGTGGACCTCGGACAACCCCGAGTTCCCGCGCACGGACGTGTACGGGTCGCTGGACGAGTTGGAACGCGACTTCGGCGTGCGCCCGGACAACCTGCACCGGCCGTTCATCGACGAGCTGACGCGGCCGAACCCGGACGACCCGAGCGGCCAGTCGGTCATGCGGCGGATCCCGGACGTGCTCGACTGCTGGTTCGAGTCGGGCTCGATGTCGTTCGCGCAGGTGCACTACCCGTTCGAGAACGCGGCGTGGTTCGAGAACCACTACCCCGGTGACTTCATCGTCGAGTACAACGGGCAGACGCGCGGCTGGTTCTACACGCTGCACGTGCTCGCGACGGCGTTGTTCGACCGGCCCGCGTTCCGCGACTGCGTGGCGCACGGCATCGTGCTCGGCGACGACGGCCAGAAGATGTCCAAGTCGCTGAAGAACTACCCGAGCGTCAACGAGGTCTTCGACCGCGACGGCTCGGACGCCATGCGCTGGTTCCTGATGGCGTCGCCGATCCTGCGCGGTGGTGACCTCGTCGTGACCGAGCGCGGCATCAGGGACGCGGTGCGCCAGGCGGTGCTGCCGTTGTGGAACTCCTGGTACTTCCTCGCGTTGTACTCCAACGCTTCCGGGAAGGAGGGCACGTGGCGCGTCGACTCGAAGAACGTGCTCGACCGGTACGCGCTGGCGAAGACGCACGACCTGGTGCGCGACGTCCAGGCGGCCATGGACGTCTACGACATCTCCGGTGCGTGCCAGCTGGTGCGCGAGTACCTGGAGGTGCTGACGAACTGGTACGTGCGGCGGTCGCGGCAGCGGTTCTGGGACGGCGAGCAGGACGCGATCGACACCCTGCACACCGTGCTGGAGATCGTCACGCGCGTGACGGCGCCGTTGCTGCCGTACACGACCGAGGTCGTGTGGCGCGGGCTGACCGGTGGCCGTTCGGTGCACCTGACGGACTTCCCGTCGGTGGCGGACGTGCCGGCGGACGACGCGCTGGTGGCGGCGATGGACGAGGTGCGTGACGTCTGCTCGACGGCGTTGTCGCTGCGCAAGGCGAACAAGCTGCGCGTGCGGCTTCCGCTGGCGCGCCTGACGGTCGCGTCGCCGGTGGCGGGCTCGCTGGAGGACTTCGCCGAGATCGTGCGCGACGAGGTCAACGTCAAGGAGGTGTCGCTGTCCACGGACGTCGATGCCTACGGGCAGTTCCAGCTGGTCGTCAACGCGCGTGCCGCCGGTCCGCGGCTCGGGCCGAACGTGCAGAAGGTCATCAAGGCCGTCAAGGCCGGCGACTGGTCCGAAGTGGACGGAAAGATCGTCGCCGCGGGTGTCGAGCTGTTCGAGGGCGAGTACGAACAGCGCCTGGTGGCAACGGATCCCGCCGCCACGGCCGCTCTGCCGGGCGGTGCCGGTGTCGTCGTGCTCGACACGGTGGTGTCGCCGGAGCTGGAGGCCGAGGGCGTCGCGCGTGACCTGGTGCGCGTGGTGCAGCAGGCCCGCAAGGACGCTCAGCTCGATGTGTCCGACCGGATCACGCTGACGCTGGAGCTTCCGGACGCTGTGCGTTCCGCCGTGGAGCCGCACCTGGAGTTCGTGCAGGCGGAGACGCTGACGACCTCGGTGGTGTTCGGCGAGGGCTCTTCGGAGGGCACGGTCGGCGACGGCCTGAAGGTGAAGGTCGCGGTCGCGAAGGCGTGATCGAGATGTGAGCACGCCGATCTCTTTCGGCGCCAGGCGCAACACATCGCCTGGAGGCGGACACCTCCAGGCGATGTGTCGATCTCTCCGAGAGGTGTTGCGCATGGTTTCTGGGGGATGGCTGGCCTCGGCCGGAGGCGTGGATGAGGAGCAGTTCGAGGAACTGCCCGGCAGGTCGTCGGCGGGGAGGCGTGGTGGACGTAGGGGATCGACGATGCGGGCAACGTCATCGGGACCACGGGTGCGGTCGGGTCGCAGCGAGGCTACGTCCGGGATCGCGAGGGAGGAGTCTTCGAACTCCAGCCGCTGGCGGGTGACCACCGGGTGTCCCCAGGTCGTCGATCCAGCAGGGCGGCGCCTGCACGGCGGGAACTACGAAGGTCAGGCGAGGTTGCGCTGCGCCTGACGGTTCGTCAGCCCTACGACCACCCGCCGCACCAGCCGGACCCAGGGCGACCACCTGGCCGGTGTGGCGGGCTCGCGTCCCGCCGCGCGCTCGAAGTTGTCGAACAGGTCCTCCAGGCACGCGTCGTGCAGCCAGCGGATCACCAGTGCCCAGCGGATCCGCGAGGCGAGGGAGAAGTCTCCGATCAGTTCGTGCCGCACGACGGTGCCGGACGCCGACAGGGTGTGCGTGCCGTCGCCCTCGCGGAACGCGAAGGTGATCGACTCGCCGGGCGTGAACGAGGTGCAGCGGTAGCGGATCGGGCCGTGGCCGCCGTCCGCGCCGACACCCAACGGCCGGTCGAACTCCTGCTTGCCCCACGCGGGCGGCCAGAGCTCCTGAATGCGGTCGACGAACGGGCCCGCGGGTACGCCGAGGTCGCGGGTGTGGATGTTCCTGATCATGAGGATCCCCTTCCATACGCTGCCGTATGTTCTGGAAACGTACGGTAGCGTATGGAAGCGTGGTGCGGCGGAATCGCGATGACTGGACTGAGATAGCGCTGAGAGCGTTGGCCGACGGCGGGCTCCAAGCCGTCGCGATCGAACCGCTGGCGGCACAGGCCGGAGCCACGAAAGGCAGCGTCTACCACCACTTCCCGAACCGCGAGGCGTTGCTGAAGGCGACGGTCGAGCGGTGGGAGCGGGAGCACACCGAGAAGGTCATCGAGCTGGTCGAGGCGGAGAAGTCCCCGCGGGACAAGCTCAGGACGTTGTTCGGCACGGTGCTCGACCGCGGCCGCAAGGGGTCGGTGGAGATGGCGTTGCAGGCGGGCGCCGAGAACGAGGTGATCGCGCCGGTCCTGCGGCGCGTCACGGAGAAACGCCTGAACTACCTGACCGAGCTGTTCGAGCAGCTCGGGTTCGACCGCGAGCACGCGAAGAAGCGCGCGCTGATCGCGTTCAGCCTCTACCTCGGTCAGGCACAGATGTGGGTGACCCTGCCCGGCCTCGTCGAACCGGTGCTCGACGAGGCCGTGCAGGTGCTCACCGCGAAATGATCAGGACGCCGTCGCCCACAACGCGTAGGCGATCACGTCCGCGTTGCGGTCGAGAGCCGTGGCGTTGATGTTGGACGTGGTGTCGCAGGAGCGGTGGTAGCAACGGTCGAAGGCCTGGCCGGCCGTGCCGCCCCACTTCGCCGCCTGCGCCGAGGTCTTGGTCTGCTCGGCGCCGGTGAAGGTGCCACCGGTCGGGATGTTCGCCCGCGCGAACGCCGCGTGGTCGGAGCGGCCGCCGACGTTGGTCAGCTCGGTCTGGACGCCCAGCGAGGTGAAGCCCGCCTGCAGCCGCTGCTGGAGCGCCACCGAGCCGGTGGGCTGGCCGTCAGCGCCGTTGTAGACGAAGTAGCCGGGGTTCGGCGAGCCGGTCATGTCGAAGTTCAGGTACGCCTTGATCCTCGACTTCTCGGTGGTGGACAGGGAGTTCACGTAGGCCGTCGAGCCGCGCAGCCCGAGCTCCTCCGCGCCCCACCAGCCGAACCGCACGTGCTTGGTCGGCTGGAAGTTCGTGGCCTTCATCTGGAGGGCGACCTCCAGGATCGACGCGGAACCCGTGCCGTTGTCGTTGATGCCGGGGCCCGCCGTGACGCTGTCGAGGTGGCCGCCCAGCATGATGACGTTGTTGGCGTCGCCGCCGGGGTAGTCCGCGATCAGGTTGTAGCCGGTGGCGCCGCCGTAGGTGAACGACTGCACCCGCGTCGTGAAGCCGGCCGCGTCGAGCTTGCTCTTGACCCAGTTGACCGAGGCCAGGTACCCCGGACGTCCGTGAGCGCGGTTGCCGCCGTTGGCCCTCGCGATCGACTGGAACTGGTTGAGGTGTGCTTGGACGTTCGCGACGCTGATGTTCGGTGCCGCCAGGGCCGCCGGCGCGGCCGCTTGCGCCGTGGTTGCTCCGGTCGCCATCAAGGCGGCCGCCAGCGCGATCAGGATCCTCATGGTTCAACTCCGTGCAGGGGTTAGGGATTGAGCCACTGATCAACATGCTCCACCGCGCATGAGCCCGGTAGAGGCGATCGTCGGATTCGTCGGAATCGATGGTGATCAACCAGAATGGTCCAGGTGGGTGACGTCACGGTCGTTCTGGGCATCGGCGCGGCCGTACTGCTGATCTCCGTGATCGCGGTGCGGGTGTCGACTCGCCTCGGGCTGCCCTCACTCCTGCTCTACCTCGGCATCGGCGTGCTGCTCGGCGAGGCCGTGTTCGGCATCAAGTTCGACGACGCCGACCTCACCCAGTCCCTCGGCATCGCGGCGCTGGTGCTGATCCTGACCGAGGGCGGGATCACGACCCGCTGGAACGCGGTGAAGTCCTCGCTGTGGCTGGGCGTCGCACTGTCCACAGTGGCCGTTGTGGTGAGCGTGGCGGTGACCGGGACGGCGCTGCACTTCCTGCTGGGCCTCGACTGGCGGATGGCGTTGCTGTGGGGCGCGGTGCTGTCGTCCACCGACGCGGCCGCCGTGTTCAGCGTCCTGCGCTCGTTAGGCGTGGGGCCGCGGCTCACCGGCGCGCTCGAACTGGAGTCCGGCCTCAACGACGCGCCCGTCTACATCGCCGTCGTGCTGCTGGCCTCGTCGGATCAGATCTCCTGGACCGCGCCACTGCTGGTGATCTACGAACTGGGCGCGGGCGCGCTCATCGGCGTTGCCCTCGGCTATCTCGGCGGGGCCGGGCTCAGACGCGCGGCACTGCCCTCCACCGGTCTGTACCCGCTCGCCACGGTGGCGGTGTGCGTGATGGCCTACACGGCCGGCGACCTCGCGCACGCCTCCGGATTCCTCGCCACGTACGTCGCCGCGCTGGTGCTGGGCAACGCCCGCCTGCCGCACCGCGCCGACACCCTCTCGTTCGCCGAAGGTCTCGGCTGGCTGGCCCAGATCGGGCTCTTCGTGCTGCTCGGCCTCTACGCCTCGCCGTCTCGCCTGCTCGACGTGCTGTTCCCCGCGCTGATCGCGGGCGTGGTGCTGACGTTCGTGGCCCGGCCGCTGTCGGTGATCCTGTCCTCGCTGCCGTTCAAGGTGCCGTGGCGCGAACAGGCCTTCCTGTCCTGGTCGGGGCTGCGCGGCGCGGTGCCGATCGTGTTCGCGCTGATCCCGTTGATCCAGGGGGTCGAGGGCGCGCGCGAACTGGTCGACGTGGTGTTCGTGCTGGTCATCGTGCTGACGGTGGTGCAAGGCACGACGCTGCCGTTCCTCGCCCGGCGCCTCGGGCTGGTGAAGACGGGCGAGGCGCAGGAGGTCCAGGTCGACTCCTCGCCGCTCGACGAGCTCGGTGCCGAACTGCTCCAGGTGCACATCCAGCGCGGGTCGAAGCTGCACGGCGTCTACATGACCGAACTGCGGCTGCCCGTCGGCGCCACAGTCAGCCTCGTGGTGCGCTCGGGAAAGAGTTTCACGCCACAACCGACGACCCGGCTGCAGACGGACGACCAGTTGCTCATCGTCACCACCGAAGAAGCGCGCGATGCCGCTGAGCGGCGCGTACGTGCCGTCGACCGCGCCGGTCGTTACGCACGGTGGAAGGGCGAGACCGGCGATTAGTCGGTCGCCGACGCTTCCCAGCATGTGAATCAGGTGTCGACGGGCGCGTCGGCCTCCGCTAACGTCGTCGGCAGGTCATGAGAGCCAGCGTCAAGCCCAAGCTTGCTGGCCGGCAACCCTCCAACCGCGGTGGGGTGCCCTTGGTGAGGACCTGGTCCGGCGCGTGGGGCGCCGGTCAAGCGCGGGCCTTCGCACAACGGGGCCCCTGGCCTCGGAGGCAGCTCGATGACGCTCGCGATCACCCCTGGAACCACCACCGCCGTTCCGGCTGTCGTCGGCGCCGACCTGCGGGTTCCGCTCGTCACCGGAGAGCGCGTCACCTATGCCAACCTCGATCACGCGGCATCGGCGCCCTGTCTTCAGGAAGTGCGTGACGCCGTCGACGAACTGCTGCCCTGGTACGCCAGCGTGCACCGCGGCGCCGGGTTCGCCTCGCAGGTCTCGACCCGCGTCTACGAGCAGGCCCGCGACCGCATCCGCCGCTTCGTCGGGGCGCACTCCTCCGACGCCGTCGTCTTCACCCGCAACACCACCGATTCGCTGAACCTGTTGGCGCGCAGCGTTCCCAAGAACACCGCGGTCGTCCTGTTCGACAGCGAGCACCACGCGGCCCTGCTGCCGTGGCGCGGCCCGAACGTTCAGCGTGTTCCCGCACCGTCTTCGTCCGGCGCCGCAGTTGTCGCGCTGGACCGGGCGTTGGCCGCCGCCCCGGTCGGCCCTCGGCTCGTGATCGTCACCGGGGCGTCCAACGTCACGGGGGAGCTGTGGCCGGTCGCGGAGCTCGCGAAGGTCGCCCGCCGGCACGGCGCGCGGATCGCGCTCGACGCCGCGCAGCTCGCCCCGCACCGCCCGATCAACGCCCGTGAGCTGGGCGTCGACTACATCGCGTTCTCCGGCCACAAGATCTACGCGCCGTTCGGCGCCGGTGTGCTGGTCGGCCGCGCGGACTGGCTGCAGCAGGCCCAGCCGTACCTGGTCGGCGGCGGCGCGACCTCGAAGGTGACCGACCACGGCGACCGCCTCGGGGTGGCCTGGTCCGCGGTGCCCGAGCGGCACGAGGCCGGCAGCCCGAACGTCGTCGGCGTGCACGCGCTGGCCGCGGCCTGCGAGATCCTGTCGCGGCACTGGGAGCAGACCGTCGCGCACGAGCAGGAACTGCTGACGCGCCTGCAGAACGGCCTGCGCACCATCCCCGGCTTCCGCGAGCTCGCGATCCTGACCGACGCCGACAAGGTGGGCGTCGTGAGCTTCACGATCTCCGGCTTCGACGCGGGCTTCCTCGCGGCGGCACTGTCCGCCGAGTACGGCATCGGGGTGCGCGACGGAGCGTTCTGCGCGCACGTGATCGTGGGCCGTCTGGTCAAGCAGGTCGGATCGCACGAGGAACGCGCCGTGCGCGCGTCGATCGGCCTCGGCACGACGCCCGAGCACGTGGACCGTTTGGTCGCGGCGCTGCGCACTCTCGTCACCGAGGGTCCGAAGTGGACCTACGCGCAGCGCGACGGCCGCTGGGTTCCGCAGGACGACAACCGAACCCTGCCGCCGTTCCTCGCGTAGTCCCTGTAGTGGACAATGACCTGGTGAGTGACGAGGCCAAGGCCGCGGGGAAAGCCGCCGAGAAGGCTGCCGAGAAGGTCGCTGACAAGCCGGTGGAAGCGCAGGTCAGCGAGCCGGAGACGGTCGCGACGCCCGCGATCGTGGTCGACGAGCCGGACGCGGAGAAGAAGACCGAGGAGAAACCCGCGGAGTCCCCCGCCAAGGCGGAGGAGGACGACGACGAGTTCTCGATCTCCGGTTCCATCTCCGGCTCGTTGCCGGAGCCGCGGACGAAGACCCTCGCGGTCCTGGCGGGCGGCGTGCTGGCGCTGGACGTGCTCACCAAGGTCGTGTCGGTGGCGTTCCTCGAGGGTGCCGATCCGATCAAGCTCTTCGGCGGCGTGCTCTACCTGACGTTCGTCCGCAACCCCGGCGCCGCGTTCGGCCTGGCCGAGGGGCAGACGTGGATCCTCGCGCTGATCGCGCTGGGCGTCGCCGGGTTCATCCTCTGGATCGCGCGCAACCTCCGCTCGCAGGGCTGGGCCGTCGGCCTCGGCCTGGTGCTGGGCGGCGCCGTCGGCAACCTCGCCGACCGCCTGTTCCGCGAACCGGGCCCGATGCGCGGTCACGTGGTGGACTTCCTGTCGCTGTTCGACCCGTACGGCCAGGTGTGGCCGGTGTTCAACGTCGCCGACATGGCGATCGTCGGCGGTGGCGCCACGATCATCGTGCTGGCGCTGATGCGGCACGACTACGACGGGACCGTTCACAAGGAGGAGCCCGCGCTCGTCGTGGAGTCCGATGGTGCGGCGGAGCCGAAGTAGCTGCTCCTGGTAGATTCAGCGGGTTCTGCAAGGAGAAGAAGGTCGAGGCACCCCGCGTGAGCGGATACCGAACGCTGCCGATTCCCGACGGTCTGGACGGCATGCGCGTCGACGCCGGCCTCGCGAAGTTGCTCGGCCTGTCCCGCACTGTCGTCGCGGCCATCGCCGACTCCGACGAGGTGCTGGTCGACGGCCGGGTGGTCGGCAAGTCCGACCGGCTCACGGCCGGGTCGATGCTGGAGATCACGCTGCCCGCGCCGCCGCAGCCGGTCACCGTCCAGGCGATCCCCGTCGAGGGCATGGTCATCATCCACGAGGACGACGACATCATCGTCATCGACAAGCCCGTCGGTGTCGCCGTGCACCCGTCGCCGGGCTGGACCGGGCCGACCGTCGTCGGTGGGCTCCTCGCCTCCGGCCACCGCGTCGCCACGTCCGGTGCCGCCGAGCGTCAGGGCGTCGTGCACCGGCTCGACGTCGGCACGACCGGCGTGATGGTGGTCGCGAAGTCCGAGTCCGCGTACTCCGCTTTGAAGCACGCCTTCAAAGAGCGGACCGTGGACAAGGTCTACCACGCGATCGTGCAGGGCCACCCGGACCCGATCAAGGGCACCATCGACGCGCCGATCGACCGTCACCCGAAGCACGACTACAAGTTCGCGGTGATGCAGGACGGAAAGCCGTCCATCACGCACTACGAGGTGATGGAGGCGTTCCGGGCGGCATCTCTCGTCGAGGTGCACCTGGAAACCGGGCGCACGCACCAGATTCGCGTGCACTTCTCGGCGCTGCACCACCCGTGCGTCGGCGACCTGACGTACGGGGCCGACCCGACGCTGTCCAAGCGGCTCGGGGTGACGAGGCAGTGGCTGCACGCGCGTCAGCTCGGGTTCCACCACCCGGCGGACGGCCAGTGGGTCTCGTTCACGTCCGAGTACCCGGACGACCTTTCGGCCGCGTTGGAAAAGCTGCGCGACGAGGGCTGATTGCGTCTGGGTAAATCACCGGTTGACGACATTGCACTTGATGTTAATCGGTGTGCTCAATAGCGTTTTCGGCATGCACCTGACAATTCTCGCGGCCTCGGGCCGGACCGGTCTCGCCCTCACCCGCCAGGCGTTGGAGCGCGGTCACGTCGTCACCGCGATCGCCCGCGACCCGAGCCGGATCACCCTCGACCACCCGAACCTGAGCAAGGTCGCCGGCGACGTGAGCGCGCCGTTGAGCATCGACGCCGATTCCGTCGTCCTGTCCGGTCTCGGCACCGACCGGGCGGGAGTCCTGCTCGACGGCGCCAAGGCCGTGGTCGCCGCCGGACCGCGCCGGATCATCTGGCTCGGCGCCTACGGCACGGGCGCGTCCGCCGACGCGGCGGGCGAGGGTGCCGCGGTGCTCTGGAAGGTGATGGGCGACCGGATCCCGGACAAGATCGCGGCCGACAACGCCGTCCTCGCCGCCGGTGGCACGGTCTTCCACGCCGGGTTGCTCAGCGACGAGCCCTCGAGTCCCGGCCGCACGGTCGGCCTGGACGCCGCGCCGCCGTTCGACCTCACCGCGAAGGTCAGCCGCGAGACCGTCGCCGCCGCGATGCTCGACGAGGCCGAGACCCCGCGCTTTCCCGGCGCCGTGGCGTTGCCGCTACCGGCCTAGGACCTCGGCGAGGGTCGTCCGCACCAGGTCGCGCAGCCACGCGTGGGCGAGGTCGGAGTCGTAGCGCTGGTGCCAGTTGCAGTTGATCGACGCCTCCGGCGACTCGGCCGGCAACGGCCGCGTGACCAGCCCGAACGCCTCGATCAACGGCCGGCAGAGGATCGCCGTCGTGGTGACCAGCGCGTCGCTCGCCGCCGCGATCTGCAGGGCCGAGTGCACGGTCGCCACCGTCGCGATCACCTTGCGTTGCAAGCCCTCCGCGGCCAGCAACTCGTCGATCGGGGCGGTCAGCCGGCCGCGCCGCGAGACCACCACGTGCGGGTAGGACGCGTACGCCCGCAGATCCAGTTCGGTGCACGGATGACCGGACCGCAGGACCACGGCGAGCGGGTCGGTGCCGACCGTCTCCGAGCGGAACTCGGGGAGGTCGGGCGAGCCACCGCCGAGTTCCAGATCCACCCGGCCGTGCCGCAGGTCGTCGGTGTCGGCGGAGTGCTCGGCGAGCACCCGCAACCGCACACCGGGTGCCTGCTCCGCGATCCGCCCGATCAACACCGGCACCACCGACGACGCGAGGGCGTCGTGGCACTGGATCGTGAACGTGCGCTCCAGTTCGGCCAAGTCCAGCTCACGGCTCGGCGCCAGCACGGCGTTGGCCTCCCGAACCAGCCGACGCACCTCCTCGGCGATCCCCAGCGCGTACGGCGTGGGAGTCATCGAGTGGCCGGTCCGCACGAGGATGTCGTCGCCGGTCACCTTCCTGATCCGCCCGAGCGTGCGGCTGACCGCGGGTGACGACAGGTGCAGCCGCTGCGCCGCCCCCATCACGCTGCCCTCTTCGAGCAGGGCGTCCAGCACGGTCAACAGGTTCAGATCCGCTTGCATGACAGACAATCTTGGAGGAAGCCATGTCCACCGAAACCACCACTACCCCGACCGCCGCAGCCCCGACCGCCGCAGCCCCGACCGCCGCAGCCCCGACCGCCGCAGCCCCGACCGCCGCAGCCCCGACCGCCGCAGCCACCGCCGCCGCCGCCGCCGTCCGCCGTGCCGGAGCGCGAATGCTGAAGCGCTACTCGACGGAGTCCCGCGCCTCCAGCCTCACCGAGATCGTCGAGGCCGTCCGCGCCAACGACGCCGCAGTCGTCGACCTCCTCAAGCCGGAGTTGGAGGCGATCAACCCGGACGCGCGCTGGCTCGACGACGAACACGGCTCCGGCCCGCTCGAAGCCGGCGAGTGGTGGCTGGTCGACCCGGTCGGCGGCAACATGAACGCGGTCCACGGCATGACCGACTGGAACATCGGTGTGAGCCTGGTCCGCGACGGCCGCCCGGTGCTCGCGGTCGTCTACTTCCCGCTGTTCGACGAGATGTTCACGGCCACCGAGGGCGGCGGCGCGTTCCTGAACGGCGTCCGGCTCAAGGTCTCGGACAAGACCTCGCTGGACGGCGCGCTGGCCGGCACCGGTCAGGCCCAGCCCGGCCAGGGGCCGGAGATGGCGGACCGGGTCGGCGCCGCCTACAGCGCGATGGCGAAGGAGGCCCTCTACGTCCGGATCTCCGTGCCGGTGACCCATCAACTCGCCCAGGTCGCGGCGGGACGGATGGACGTGCACTGGCAGTACGACAACGTGCGCGCGCACGCGTCCGGTGTGCTGCTCGTGCAGGAGGCAGGCGGTGTCGTCACGGATCTCGACGGCAAGCCGTGGGAGCTGACCACCCGTGAGTACCTGGCGGCCGCGCCTGGTGTGCACGCGGCGGCGCTCAAGGCACTGAGTTAGTCCTCGACGGTCCAGACCAGGGTGTTCAGGTCCACCTCGGGGCGCACGCTCCAGCGGACCTGGATCACCTCGGTGGTGTCCGGCAGCACGAACACGCTGTGGCCGCCGGCGGTCTCGCCCGGCTGCACGCCGAGCTTGTGCGCGGGCCGCGAGGACAGCGAGACGGGCGCCTTCGTCACGGTCTCGCCGGTCTTGGTGACCAGGACGAGGTACATGTCCGGCAGCGAGGTGTACGGGACCTGAGAGGTGTTCGTCACCTCGGTGTGTACGACCACGGCCCGTTCGCCCTCGGCGAGCTTGTAGCCGGCGGCGGTGAACAGGAAGTCCGCCGGGTCGACGACCTCGATGAGCTGGATCGACAGGCGCGCGCCCTCGAGGCTGTCCGCCTCCAGGGCGGTGCCGATCTTGCCGGTCCGCGAGACGACGGGCTTGGGCTGCGGCTGGTCCGCGCGCACCCAGCCGGCTGACTGGGGCGGACCCCAGGTGGCCTGCGGCGGGGGCTGTTGAGCGGGGAACGGCTGGCTGACCGGACCCTGGGGCCCGTACTGCTGCTGAACAGGGTGGGGGCCGCTCTGGTTCACCGCGTACGGGCCGGACGGCGGGCCGCCCATGTAGTTGCCGTAGGCGGCGGCGTTGGCGAGCGCCCGGCGGACCCCGTTCGGGTCGCACTCCACACCCACCAGCAGCGGAAGGCCGCTGCCGGAGAGGGTGATCAGACGCATGGCGGCCTCGCGCGGGTCCATCCCCAGGCGCTGGGCGATCTCGTGCACGGCAGCGCGACCTGACTCGGCGAGAACGGCGAGCAGGCGGGCGTCTACGGGATCGGGGGGCACCACGAAAAGAACGCTACCTGGCGGTCTGGATCACCGCGCCACCGCCTGTCCGGTTCGAGATCACGGCGACAAACCCCCGAGCCTCCGTGAGGTGATCTTCGAGGCGGGATAGGGTTGGCGGATCCGGATTTCGCGTCCTTCCCACGCGTCCGTTCGATCTCCTGGAGGTACCGTGGCGGACTCGTTTGTGCACCTGCACGTGCACACCGAGTACTCGATGCTCGACGGCGCGGCCAAGGTGGCCCCGTTGTTCGAGGAAGCCGAGCGGCTCGGCATGACCGCTGTCGGCATGAGCGACCACGGCAACATGTACGGGTCCGACGAGTTCTACCAAACGGCGATGAAGACCGGCATCAAGCCGATCATCGGCATCGAGGCCTATCTCGCGCCGCACAACCGCCTGCACAAGAAGCCGGTCGCCTGGGGCGATCCCGGCCAGCGCAGCGACGACATCTCCGGTGCCGGCGCGTACACGCACATGACGATGTGGGCGCGCAACGCGGACGGCCTGCGCAACCTGTTCCGCCTGCACACCGAGGCCAGCAAGACGGGCTACTACTACAAGCCCCGCATGGACCGCGAGCTCGTCGCGGAGCACTCCGACGGCATCATCGCCACGACCGGCTGCCCGTCCGGCGAGGTGCAGACCCGGCTGCGGCTCGGGCAGGTGCAGGAGGCGTTCCAGGCGGCGGCCGACTACCAGGAGATCTTCGGCAAGGAGAACTTCTTCCTGGAGCTCATGGACCACGGCCTCGACATCGAGCGCCGCGTCCGCGAGGGCCTGCTGGAGATCAGCAAGAAGCTCGGCATCCCGCCGCTGGCGACGAACGACAGCCACTACGTCACCAAGGACCAGGCGGACACGCACTCCGCGTTGCTCTGCGTGCAGTCCGGCAAGATGCTGACCGACCCGAACCGGTTCAAGTTCGACGGGGACGGCTACTACCTGAAGTCGTCCGAGGAGATGCGGCAGATCTGGAAGGACCTGCCGGAGGCGTGCGACAACACGCTGCTCGTCGCGTCGATGGTCGAGTCCTACGACGACATCTGGAGCGTCAAGGACCGGATCCCGAACTTCGAGGTCCCCGAGGGCGAGGACCAGGCCTCGTGGTTCCGCAAGGAGATCCGGCGCGGCCTGGAGTGGCGGTTCGCCGGCCAGGAGGTTCCCGAGGAGTACATCAAGCGCTGCGACTTCGAGGCCCAGGTCATCATCGACAAGGGCTTCCCGGCGTACTTCCTGATCGTCGCCGACCTGATCAGCTACGCCCGCAGCGTGGGCATCCGCGTCGGTCCCGGCCGTGGTTCGGCCGCGGGTGCCGCCGTGTCGTGGGCGATGGGCATCACGAACATCGACCCGATCCCGCACGGCCTGCTGTTCGAGCGGTTCCTGAACCCCGAGCGCACCGCCATGCCCGACATCGACATCGACTTCGACGACCGCAGGCGTGGCGAGATGATCCGCTACGCCAGCGAGAAGTACGGCGCCGACAAGGTCGCGCAGGTGATCACGTTCGGCACCATCAAGACCAAGGCCGCGCTGAAGGACTCGGCGCGTGTCCACCACGGTCAGCCGGGCTTCGCGATCGCCGACAAGATCTCCAAGGCGCTGCCGCCGCCGATCATGGCGAAGGACATCCCGCTCAACGGCATCGTCAACAAGAGCCACCCGCGCTACGGCGAGGCAGCCGAGGTCCGGTCGCTGCTGGAAACCGACGTGCAGGTGAAGGAGATCTTCGACACCGCGCTCGGTCTCGAGGGCCTGATCCGCAACGCCGGCGTGCACGCCTGCGCGGTGATCATGTCGAAGGACCCGCTGACGGAGTCCATCCCGCTCTGGTACCGCGACGACGGCTCGTTCATCACCGGCTGGGACTACCCGTCGTGCGAGAACATCGGCCTGCTGAAGATGGACTTCCTCGGGCTGCGCAACCTCACGGTGATGGGCGACGCGATCGAGAACATCGAGGCCAACCGCGGCAAGGACGCGGTCCCGGACTTCGACAAGCTCACGCTCGACGACCCGGAGACCTACGCGCTGCTCGGCCGCGGTGACACGCTCGGCGTGTTCCAGCTGGACGGCGGGCCGATGCGCGACCTGCTGCGCCGCATGCAGCCGACGACGTTCGAGGACATCGTCGCGGTCGGCGCGCTGTACCGCCCCGGTCCGATGGGTGTGAACGCGCACAACGACTACGCGGACCGCAAGAACGGCCGTCAGGAAGTCAAGCCGATCCACCCGCAGCTCGAGGAACCGCTCAAGGTGATCCTCGGCGAGACGCACGGTCTGATCGTCTACCAAGAGCAGATCATGTTCATCGCCCAGGAGGTCGCGGGCTACTCGATGGGTCGCGCGGACGTGCTCCGCAAGGCCATGGGCAAGAAGAAAGCCGAGGTCCTCGCCAAGGAGTTCGAGGGCTTCCAGCAGGGCATGCGCAACGACCCGCGCGGCTTCTCCGACGAGGCGATCCAGGCTCTGTGGGACACGATCCTCCCGTTCGCCGGCTACGCGTTCAACAAGTCGCACGCGGCCGCGTACGGCCTGATCTCGTACTGGACGGCGTACCTCAAGGCGAACTTCCGCGCCGAGTACATGGCCGCCCTGCTGACGTCGGTCGGTGACAACAAGGACAAGTCGGCGGTCTACCTCGCCGAGTGCCGTCGCCTGGGCATCAAGGTCCTCCCGCCGGACGTCAACGAGTCGGCGCTGCGCTTCGGTGCGGTCGGCACGGACATCCGCTTCGGTCTCGGCGCGATCCGCAACGTCGGCGCGAACGTCGTCGAGTCGATCATCAAGAGCCGCCGGGAGAAGGGCAACTACACGTCCTTCACGGACTTCATGGACAAGTCCGAGCTCGTCGCCTGCAACAAGCGCGTGATCGAGTCGTTGATCAAGGCAGGCGCGTTCGACGCGTTCGGCCACCCGCGGCTGTCGCTGATCCAGGTGCACGAGGACGCGGTCGACGCCGTGGTCCCGATCAAGCGCAAGGAGGCGGAGGGGCAGTTCGACCTGTTCGGTGGCGACAGCGCCGACGACCAGGACGACAGCAGCTCACCGCTCGCGCACCTCAAGTTCGGCACCGAGGAGTACCCGCGCAAGCAGATGCTGAGCCTCGAGAAGGAGATGCTGGGGCTGTACGTGTCCTCGCACCCCCTCGACGGCGCCGAGCGGATCCTGCGCAAGTTCGCTCCTCGGCCGATCGCGGTCGTGCTCGACGATCCGCCCAAGGAAGGCGAGCTGATCGTCTCGGGCATGATCTCGTCGATCGAGCGCCGGGTGAACAAGAACGGCCTGCCGTGGGCGATCACGGTGATTGAGGACCTGGACGCGTCCATCGAGGTGCTGTTCTTCCCGAAGTCGTACGAGGTGCTGCGCGACGACCTGGAGCTCGACTCCGCCGTGTGCGTGAAGGGCCGGGTGAACTGGCGCGAGGACAAGATGGCGATCTTCGGTGACGGTGTCGTCCCGCTCGACATCAGCGACGCGGAGGCGAACCCCGGCGCGGATCCGCCCCTCGTCCTCGGACTGCACACCAAGACGCTGACGCCGGAGTTGATCGAGGAACTGAAGAGCGTCTTCAAGTCGCACGAGGGTCAGGTCGCCGTGCACCTGGAGGTGCAGAAGCGCGACAAGTCGAAGGAGATGATGGTGGTGGGCAACTTCCGGGTGAACACGACGCCGTCGCTCTTCGGTGACCTCAAGACCATCCGCGGCATCACGATCCACCGCTAGGCCGTTTCAGAGGTCGAGGACCAGGTCGGTTTCCGGTCGCGCGCAGCAGATCAGCGCGCTGCCGGGAGCCGGTGGTTCCAGCGGGTCCGGCCGGTTGACGACCGTGCCGGACAGCACCGGGGTCACGCAGGTGTGGCAGACGCCGGTGCGGCACGACCAGCGGGTCGGGACGTCGCAGGCCTCGGCCAGGCCGAGCAGGCTCGTGTCGTCGTCGCGCCAGGCCACCGTGAGACCGCTGCGGGCGAACGTGATCCGCGGGCCGGTGCCTTCCGGAACGGGTTGGTGCGGTGCGACGGTGTCGGTGCCGATCAGGCCTGGGTTGATCGCTGTTCGGGCGCCGAAGAGCTCGGTGTGGATGCGGGCCGGGTCGAGGCCGCGTTCGACGAGCGCCTCGCGCATGTCGTCCATGAAAGCGTTGGGGCCGCACAGGTACGCGCTCGCGTTGGCGGGCAGGCCGGTGAGGTGCTCGCGGGTGAGCCGGCCGTTGTCCGAGTAGTGGACGAGCTCGTGAGCAGGACCGAGCCGTCGTACTTCGGTGGCGAACGCGTCGTCGGCTGAGCGGGTGGTGTGCAGCCACCAAACCTCGCGGCCGGTGCCCTTGAGGGCGTGCAGCATCGCGAGCACCGGCGTGATGCCGACTCCCGCGGACAGCAGGATCACCGGTTCGTCACCGGGTCGCAGCGTGAAGTCGCCTCGGGGAGCGGCGACTTCGAGTGTGTCGCCGACCTTCACGTGGTCGTGGAGCCAGGTGCTGACGACGCCGTCCCGTTTGACGCTGATCCGGTACGAGTCCGACGAGATCGAGTAGCTCCGCACGCCTCCCGGCACGCGAACGGTCAGGTACTGGCCTGGTTCGGGACGGGCCAGGCCCTCTCCGGCGAGGTGGAACGACGTCACCGTCAGGCTCTCCGGCACGATCGCCTCGACCCGCAACGGCCGGAATCCCTGCCAGCCCACAGGTTCGGGCTCTGCGGGCGTCAACAGGTCGCGGAAGGACCCCTGCCAGCCAGGGCTCAGCGCGGGGATGTCGACGGCTTTCTCGAGCTGCTCGGTGTCGCGGTCCGGCAGGTACAGCAACGCGTCGATCGTGGCCACGCTCATCCGGTGCCGGCCGACCTCGGTGCGCACGATCTCGTCGCCTGCCTGGACTTCGCCCTCGGTGATGACCCGCAGGTAGAAGCCGGGGCGGCCGTGCGCGACCATCAACGTCGGCATGCGCGGCTCGTCCAGTCGCATGCCGACGCGGTAGCAGGTGACGCGCGGCTGGGTGACCTCGAACTCGGCCTCGCCGATGCGGAACCGGTCGCCGATGTGCACCTCGGCGTCGGCCAGGCCCTCGACGGTGAAGTTCTCCCCGAACTGGCCGTACTCGAACGCGCGGCCCAGCTCCGAGCGCCAGTGCTCGTACGACTCTCGTTGGTACACAAGGACAGCGCGGTTCTCGCCGCCGTGGCCGCCGAGGTCGCCCTGGCCGTCACCGTCGATGTTGAGCCTGCGAACCATCAACGGTCCGGCGACCGGCTGCTTGAAGATTCCGGTGTGGACGGTCCGGTCGTGCCAGGAGACGTCCTCGGGCAGTCCGACGTTGAGCGACAGCAGGCGGGCCATCACTGCTCTCCTCGCGTGCGCTGGTAGTGCCGGCGGGCCTTCATCCTGTTGCCGCAGACCGCCATCGAGCACCAGCGGGCGCTGTTCGGCTTGCTGTGGTCGATCAGGAACAGCCGGCACTCGGGGTTCGCGCACGGCCGCAACCGGCCTGGGCTCGACACCCGCAGCGCGTCCCACGCGAGCACCGCCCGTGCGGCGGTGGTCCGTCCCTCGGGCAGATCGAGGTGCCACACCACACCGGACGAGTCGACGGAGGCCGACTGCCGGACGTCCTCGACGAACGGGGTCAGCGCCGCAGGTCCGGCCTGGCCCCGCACCACGGACTGCAACGCGTCCCGTGCCGCGACCAGTGCGCGCCACTCGTCGTCAGAGGCGGGATGGTCGTGCTCGGCCAGCCATCGCGGACCTGCCTCCGCGAGCTCGTCGTGCTGCACGCCGTCCACGACGGGCGTCGTGTTCAGCAGGCCGAGCAGCAGTCCCTCGTCCATTCCTAACCTCCAAAGCGGCCCTTGACAGGTTATAGGACAGTCTGTCTAACTAGCAAACATCGCTTAAAAGGTTAGGAGAGGGTCATGGGCATGTCCTGGCAGCAGGGGCCGTTGGGTGCGAAGGCCGTGGGGCGGTTCCTCACGCCGGAACCGTTGCCGGAGCGGCTGTTGTTCGCCGAACCGCTGCGCCGCCGGATGCGCGTGAAGCTCGCCGGCGAGTGGGTCGCCGACAGCGAGGACGTCGTGCTGCTGCACGAACCCGGTCGCTATCCGGTCGCGTACTTCCCGCGAGACGAAGTCACGGGCCTCGAGGAGGAGACGCGCACGACGAACCACCGCGACCTCGGCGCGACGGCGTGGTTCACGGTGGGGGCGGCGAAGCACGCGGCGTGGCAGCACGTCGACCTGCCCGGCCACGCGAAGGTGCTGGAGGACCGGATCGCTTTCGCCTGGCGCGCAATGGACGCGTTCTACGAGGAGGACGAGCGCATCCTCGGGCACTCGGCCGACCCGTACCACCGCATCGACATCCGGCAGACCTCGCGGCACCTCGTCGTGCGCGACGGCGACCGGGTCGTCGCGGACACGAAGAGGCCGCTGGTGATGTACGAATCGGGTTTCGCGCCGCGCTGGTACGTGCCGCGCGAGGACATCGACGCCTCGGCCCTGAAGCACGTCGAAGGCGAGACCTTCTGCCCCTACAAGGGTTTGGCGAGCTACTACGACATCGGCGACCGCGGGCGCGCCGCCTGGTCGTACCCGGAGGCGTGGGCCGAGTCCGCCCGGATCTCGGACTGGGTCTCGTTCGAACCCGATGTCGTCGGCGTCTACCTCGACGACCGGAAGCTGGCGTTGGAGCCAGGACAAACCGTTGTGCCGCACGGCGTCGACCGCGGACTCACCCCGGAGGAGATCAAGGAGCAGCAGTGGTGAAGGTGCTGGTCCGGACTGCCACATCGAGGTCGTCACGCTGCCCGTCGGTGACGGGGATCGGGCCATCTCCTTCTGCGGGTAGGACCGTTGCGGCACAAGGCGGACATGAAATAGTGGCGGGCATTGAGTAAACGGGGTTAACTGGGTGAGGTGACGACACTCACCCAGTTGCCCGACGACTACGTCCAGAACCCGCACGACGTGCACGACATGCTTCGTGCCGAGGGGCCCGTGCAGGAAGTCCACATGCCACGTGGGCTCAAGGTCTGGCTCGTGACTCGGTACGACGAGGCGAAGATCGCCCTCACCGCCCCGCAGGTCAGCAAGAACATCATGGAGGGCGGCCACCTGATGGCGGTGCACTCTCCTCCGAACGGCGACGTGCGCCGCGAGATCGAGCCCACGCTCGCCGTCCACATGCTGAACATGGACCCGCCCCACCACACCCGGCTGCGCAAGCTCGTGACCAAGGCGTTCACCGCCCGCCGCATCGAGCTCATGCGCCCGCGCGTCCAGGAGATCGCGGCCGAGCTGATCGCCAAGCTCAACGACGGCGACGAGGTCGACCTGCTGGAGGCGTTCGCGTTCCCGCTGCCGATCACGGTGATCTGCGAGCTGCTCGGCATCCCGATCGACAACCGCGACGACTTCCGAGAGTGGTCGAACCAGCTGCTGTCCTTCGGCACGCCCGAGCAGGTCCAGGCCGCGGCGTCCGCGATGGCCGGCTTCCTGTTCCAGCACGTCACGACGATCGCCGAGGCCGAGCCGAACGACACGTTCTTCTCCGCTCTCGTGCACGCCGACGACTCCGGCGACCGGCTGAACACCGAAGAGCTGATCTCGATGGCGTTCCTGCTGCTCGTGGCGGGCCACGAGACGACGGTGAACCTCATCGGCAACGCGGTGCTGTCGTTGCTGAGGAACCCGGACCAGCTGCAGATCCTCAAGGACCGCCCGGAGCTGATCCCGGCGAGCACCGAGGAGTTCCTGCGGCTCGAGGGCCCGGTCAACGTCGCGACCTTCCGCTACACCAGGGAGGACCTCGAACTGGGCGGCGTCACCGTGCCCGCGGGCGAGATCCTGATGGTGTCGCTGGTGGCGGCGAACCGCGACCCGGAGAAGTACGCCGACGCCGATCAGCTCGACGTGACGCGGTCCGCGCAGGGGCACGTCGCGTTCGGCCACGGCATCCACTTCTGCCTGGGCGCGCCGCTGGCCCGGCTGGAGTTCGACGTCGCGCTGACCCAGCTGCTCGCTCGGTTCCCGAACCTGACGCTCGCCGCGGAGCCGGAAACGCTGGTGTGGCGGGACAGCACGTTGATCCGCGGTCTGCACACCCTGCCGGTGCGCCTCGCCTAATCTCAGGCGCGTGGACGACCTGCTGAAGCTCGACCAGGCGCACGTCTGGCACCCGTACGGCCCGATGCCGGGCACCCGGGAACCGTTGCTCGTCTCGGAGGCCTCGGGTGTCCGGCTGACGCTGGCGGACGGCCGGCAGCTCGTGGACGGCATGTCGTCCTGGTGGGCGGCCATTCACGGCTACCGGCACCCCGTGCTGGACGCGGCCGTCACCGACCAGCTCGGCCGGATGAGCCACGTGATGTTCGGCGGGCTCACGCACGAGCCCGCCATCAGGCTCGCCGCGAAGCTGGTCGAGATCACGCCTTCGGAGTTGCAGCACGTGTTCCTGTGCGACTCCGGCTCGGTGTCGGTCGAGGTCGCGGTGAAGATGTGCCTGCAGTACTGGCGCTCGCAGAACCGGCCGGAGAAGCACCGCCTGCTGACGTGGCGCGGCGGCTACCACGGCGACACGTTCAACCCCATGTCCGTCTGCGATCCCGAGGGCGGGATGCATTCGCTGTGGCGTGGAATTCTGCCGCAGCAGGTGTTCGCGGACGCGCCGCCGGCCGAGATGGACACCGCGTACGTCCAGCACCTCGCCGACGTGATCGAGGAGCACGCGGGTGAGCTCGCCGCGATCATCGTCGAGCCGGTCGTGCAGGGTGCGGGCGGCATGAGGTTCCACGACCCGCGCTACCTGCACGTTCTTCGTGAGCTCGCGTACACGCACGACGTGCTGCTGGTGTTCGACGAGATCGCCACGGGCTTCGGGCGCACCGGCGAGTTGTTCGGTGCCGACCACGCGAACGTCAGCCCCGACGTCATGTGCCTCGGCAAGTCGCTGACCGGCGGTTATCTCACGATGGCCGCCACTTTGTGCACGTCCCGGGTCGCCGACGGGATCAGCAAGGGCGAGGTGCCGGTGCTGGCGCACGGGCCGACGTTCATGGGCAACCCGCTGGCGGCGGCGGTGTCGCTGGCGTCGATCGACCTGCTGCTGTCGCAGGACTGGAAGCGTGAGGTCGCGCGCATCTCGGCCGGTCTGACGGCGGGACTCGCGCCCGCACGCGCGTTGCCCGGTGTCCGGGACGTGCGCGTGCTGGGCGCTATCGGCGTTGTGCAACTGCATGAGCCGGTGGACATGGCACGAGCCACCAAGGCGGCCGTGGACGCGGGTGTGTGGCTGCGGCCGTTCCGCGACCTGATCTACACGATGCCGCCGTTCATCAGCACGGACGACGACGTCGCGGCGATCTGTCAGGGCGTGATCGCGGCGGCGAGCTGAGTGTCGGTCGGCTCGACCAGGAACTCGCCGTTCGGCAGCACGACGACGGGGATGTTCTTGCGTCCCGCGATCTCGATCGCCTTGTCCCGCGCCTCGTCGTCGTTCGCGACGTCGAGGTAGGTGAACGGCACGTTGTTGCGGGTCAGCCACGACTTGGCCCGGCGGCAGTCGCCACACCATTCGGCGCCGTACATCACGATCGGTTGCTCACTCATGCTGCGTATTTTGCCGCTCCTTCGGAGACGGCGGCGCGGTCGCCTTGAAGTCGGTCGTCCGGCCGACTCCTTCGGGTGACCGGACGACCGACGCGACCGCGCGAGCTCGCAAGGCCTAAGGTGAGGATCTGTGAGCGTGCTGGTGATCACCGGAACCGGGACCGAGGTCGGCAAGACCGCCGTGACCGCGGGCATCGCGGCGCTGGCCAGGGCAGAAGGCAGACGGGTCGCGGTGCTCAAGCCCGCGCAGACCGGCCTGCTGCCCGGCGAGCCGGGCGACGTCGCGGAGGTGGCGCGGCTGGCGGGCGACGTGACGACCCGTGAGCTGGCCAGATACCCCGACCCGCTGGCCCCGAACACCGCGGCTCGCAGGGCCGGCATGGCCACCGTGCACCCCGCGGACGTCGCCGCCGCCGTGACGGAGCTCGACGCGTCCCACGACCTGGTGCTGGTCGAGGGCGCGGGCGGGCTGCTGGTGCGGTTCGACGAGGGCGGTTCGACGCTGGCCGACATCGCGTGGGCGGTGAACGCGCCGGTCCTCATCGTGGCTCAGGCCGGGCTCGGCACGTTGAACACGACCACGCTGACGGCCGAGGCGCTGCAACGGCGTGGCATCGAGTCGCTGGGCGTCGTGGTCGGCAGCTGGCCGTTGCACCCCGACCTCGCCTCGCTGACGAACCTGGCCGATCTGCCCGACGCGGCGGGTGGCCCGTTGCTCGGCGCGTTGCCCCAGGGTGTGACGAAGCTCGGTTCTGTGGATTTCCTGGCCGTCGCCAAGAGATCGTTTTCACCGTGGTTCGGCGGCGAGTTCGACCCGGAGACGTTCGCGGCTCAATTCGCGGTCCAGTGATCTACGTCGCTCCACGATGAAGGATTCAGTGAGGCACACTGGCTCGCCAGGCCACAGAGGAGGAGAGACCGTGACCGCAGCACCGGAACAGATCGACGTGCTCGACGAGGCTCGTGAGCAGGTGCTCGAACGAGGCGTCGGGCTCACCGAGGCTCAGGTGCTGAAGGTGCTGGAGCTCCCGGAGGACCGGATCC
The DNA here is from genome assembly GCF_900115955.1 of Lentzea waywayandensis. Lineage (GTDB taxonomy): Bacteria > Actinomycetota > Actinomycetes > Mycobacteriales > Pseudonocardiaceae > Lentzea > Lentzea waywayandensis. The sequence continues at coordinate 398,060 of NZ_FOYL01000005.1, read as the reverse complement.
CGGACCTGCTGGCCCTGGCGCACGAGGTTCGTGAGCGCTGGTGCGGCCCCGAGGTCGAGGTCGAGGGCATCGTGTCGCTCAAGACCGGCGGCTGCCCCGAGGACTGCCACTTCTGCTCGCAGTCCGGCCAGTTCCCCTCGCCGGTGCGCTCGGCGTGGCTCGACATCCCAGGCCTGGTCCGCGCGGCGCGGCAGACCCGCGACACCGGCGCGACCGAGTTCTGCATCGTCGCGGCCGTGCGCGGCCCGGACAAGCGGCTGCTCTCGCAGGTGCGCGACGGCATCAAGGCCATCCGCGAGGACGGCAACGACATCCAGATCGCCTGCTCGCTCGGCATGCTCACGCAGGAGCAGGTCGACGAACTGGTCGCGATGGGCGTGCACCGCTACAACCACAACCTCGAGACGGCCCGCTCGCACTTCCCCGAGGTCGTGACCACGCACTCCTGGGAGGAGCGCTGGGACACGCTGCGGATGATCCGCGACGCCGGCATGGAGGTCTGCTGCGGCGGCATCATCGGCATGGGGGAGACGCTGGCGCAGCGCGCGGAGTTCGCCGTGCAGCTGGCCGAGCTGGAGCCCGATGAGGTGCCGTTGAACTTCCTCATCCCGAACCCCGGCACGCCGTACGAGAACTACCCGGTCGTGGAGGGCGCCGAGGCGCTGCGCACGGTCGGCGCGTTCCGGCTGGCGCTGCCTCGCACGATCCTGCGGTTCGCCGGCGGCCGTGAGCTGACGTTCGGCGACCTGGGCGCGAAGCAGGGCATGCTTGGCGGCATCAACGCGATCATCGTCGGCAACTACCTGACGAACCTCGGCCGTCCCGCGCAGCAGGACCTCGACATGCTCGAAGAACTGTCGATGCCCATCAAGGCGCTGAGCCAGACCCTGTGATGATTACGACCGTGTACTGCTCCTTCTGCGGCAAAGAGGAAGCTGACGGCGACCACGCGTTCTGCCGTCAGCGCCTGTCCATGATCGACCCGCCGCGGTACTGCGCGGAGTGCGCGCGCCGCATGGTCGTCCAGGTGACCCCGGACGGCTGGACGGCGCGCTGCAGCCGCCACGGAGAGCTGGGTTCGGCTCGGTAGTAACCTCTCGCGAATGGACGAGAAAGCAGCGCCGGTGCGCATCGAACCCGTGCCGGAGCCGCCGTACGTCTACCACTACTACATGCGGCCACGGCCGAAGGTCGTGGTGAAGCGGGACCTGTTGCCGGGCCTGGTGGTGGCGCTGACGACGTTCGCGTTCGGGCTGCCCGCCGCGTACCTGTGGTCGTGGCTGGCCCCGGCGCAGCTCAAGATCGTCTCGCCGCAGGACGGCAAGTTCTACCCGATCGGGATCGAGAGCTACCACCGGCTCGACGCGCTGATGGTGTTCGTGCTGATCGGGCTCGGCGCCGGCGTGATCACCGGGATCGCGACGTGGCTGCTGCGGCAGCGGCGCGGGCCGGTCGTGATGCTGGGCATGACCGCCGGCTCGTTCGCGGCGGGGTGGATGGCGCAGTGGATGGGCGGCAAGATCGCCCTGGGCGCCTACCCGATGCCGGCGTCGATCAAGGCGAACGACACGTTGCTCATCGCGCCCGCTTTGGAGACGTGGTGGGGAATTCTGGCGTGGCCGCTGGGTGCCGCGCTGGCGTACGGCTGCTGCACGGCGTGGAACGGCCTGGACGACCTGGGGCGGCGCCTCGGCTGAGGGCTCGAGGCGCCGTCCTTCAGTCTGTCGTGTGTTTTGGCTGCCCCGGCGGCCAAAACACACGACAGACTGACTTGGCATCTAGGAATGTCACAGTGACCTATCCGACCCGATAGGCGAAGTCGGGCATGTCCGTCACGAACATCTGACCCGGCGCGTGCGTGATCGCGAACGGCGGCTTGGACTTCATCAGCACCGCCTGTGGCGTCACGCCGCACGCCCAGAACACCGGCACGTCACCGGGTTCGTGCTCGACGGCGTCCCCGAAGTCCGGTTCGTCGATGTCCCCGATCCCGAGCATCCTCGGATCTCCCGCGCCGACCGGGGCACCGTGCACCGACGGCATGAGCGCGGTGACCTTGTGCGCTATGTCCACAAGGGACTCCGGAATCCAGCGCATCGACACGACCATCGGGCCGTGCAGCCGTCCGGCGGGCCGGCACTGGATGTCCGTGACGAACATGGAGACGTTCTTGCCCTGTTCCACGTGTCGTAGCGGCACTCCGGCGTTGGTCAGTGCCGTCTCGAACGTGAAGCTGCACCCGATCAGGAACGTCACCAGGTCGTCGCGCCAGTAGTCGGTCGCGTTCTCGGGTTCGGCTTTGAGCTCGCCGTTCTCCCAGACTCGGTACTGCGGCGCGTGGGTGCGCACGTCCGCGTCCCGTTTGAGGGCGCTGACGGTCTCACCCGCGTCCAGCACGTCGAGCACAGGGCACGGCTTGGGGTTGCGGTGGGTGAAGAGGAGGAAGTCGTACGCCCAGTCCCTGGGGATGGCGATCAGGTTGGCCTGCGCCTGTCCCGGCGCTTGTCCCGCGGTCGTCATTCCAGCTCCTTGTTGACGGTCTCCGGCAGCCAGATGAGTGCGATGACCGCGATTCCGTACGCGGCCGCCCCGAACAGCATCGCACCGCCGATGCCGAGCCGGTCGGCCATGAACCCGACCAGGCCGGGGAACACCGCGCCGAACGCACGCCCGAAGTTGTACGTGAAGCCCTGCCCGGTGCCGCGCAGCTGCGTCGGGTAGAGCTCGCTGAGATAGCTGCCGAACCCGCTGAAGATCGCGGACATGCAGAACCCGAGCGGGAAGCCGAGGAACATGACCAACGTGTTGGCGCCGTTGGGAATCTGCGTGTAAGCCACGATCAGCAGCGCGCTGGCGATGGCGAAGACCACGAAGGTCTTCTTGCGCCCCAGGTAGTCCGTGAGATAGCCGCCGCAGACGTACCCGATCCACGCGCCCGTGATGAGGAACGCGAGGTACCCGCCCGTGCCGATGATCGTGAGGCCGCGTCCGGTCTGCAGGAACGCCGGCAGCCACGTCGCGAGCGTGTAGTACCCGCCCTGCACACCGGTCGCGAGCAGCGCGGCGAACAGCGTGGTCTTGAGGATCGGGCCCCGGAAGATCTTCGGGAACGTGCCGCGTTCCTTGGGCTGCGACTTGGTCTCCGGTGCGTCGTCGACGTTGCGGCGCACGTAGAAGATGAGGATCGCGGGCAGCGCGCCCGTCCAGAACATGATGCGCCAGGAGATGGCCGGGTCCGCCAGCGAGGCGACCAGCGTGTTGACGATGACCGCGAGCCCCCAGCCGACCGCCCACGCGCTCTGGATGAACGCCACCGTGCGGCCGCGGTACTTCGGCTTGCAGTACTCGGCCACGAGGATCGCCCCGGCCGCCCACTCGCCGCCGAAGCCCAGTCCCTGCAGGGCGCGGAAGACCAGCAGGGTCTCGTAGTTGGTCGCGAAGCCGCACAACACCGTGAAGAACGCGTACGCCGCCACCGTGATGATCAGCGTTTTGGAACGGCCGAACCGGTCGGCCATGACGCCCGCCACCGCGCCGCCGATGGCGCTCATGAGCAGCGTGCTCGTGCCCAGCAGGCCTGCTTCCGCTTTGGTGAGGCCGAAGTAGCCGCTGATCGCGACCAGGCTCAGGGGCAGGACCCAGTAGTCGTAGGAGTCCAGCCCGTAGCCGCCGAAGGCGCCGACGAACGCGCGCTTTCCCTTCTGGCCGAGACTGTGAAACCAGGCGAAACGGCCTGTGTCCTCGGTCGTGGACGTGCTCATGGGACACCTCGCAGCGTGGTGGAGGAGTGGTCGAGTGTGATGTGGACCTCAGAGTAAGGATTGTTCAACAATCCCACAAGGCCACAATTCAACGATCCGACGATCGGCGCGGTGGGGATGGGCTTGATGGCGCCTGCGGGTGCGGCTCAACGGGGCTGTGGGGCGCGGGTCGGCGACCTGGGTGGGCTGGGTGTTCAGGGCGGGGCTCGGCGCAGGCGATCGGGTGGCGGGGCTCAGCGCGGGCCTTCAGGTGGCGGGGCTCAGGGCAGGCGCTCAGGCGGTGAGGCTCAAGGCAGGCGGCACTGAGCACGGGAAGGCAGCGCGAGCACGGGGGAGGCAGCGCGAGCACGGGGGAGGCAGCGCGAGCACGGGGGAGGCAGCGCGAGCACGGGGGAGGCAGCGCGAGCACGGGGGAGGCAGCGCGAGCACGAGGACAGCGCGAGCACGGGGACAGCGCGAACGTGCAGGCGGTTCGAGGCCCGTCTGCGGCCGGCCGCTGCTCATCGGCGGCACCAGGTCCCGGGAGCACCTCGCTGAAGGCTTCCGCGCCGGCCGAAGGCTTCCGCGCACTCACGGGCCTGCCGCCGCACGCCGGGAAGTTCCAGGCACGACCCGTTCGGAGTGCTCGGCCTAGTTGGGGCTCGGCACGTGCCCGAACTCCGTCAAAGGCACCGGCACCGCCTTCAAAGCGCTCAGAATCCCGGTCTCCCGGTGCAGCATCCGCCGCACCAGCCGCAGCCGCCGCGCCGGTGACCTCTCCTCCAGCAGTCGCTGCCGGTCCTCGACGGGCAGCAGGCAGTCGGCGGCCAGCAGGTACGACAACGCGCCGAGGTCGATGTCCTCGGCGGGCGGTGCCCAGTCCTCGCGGTGCCAGGCGGCGCCGCAGTAGCGTTCGTGGGCCGCGCGGGCGCCGCGTTCCAGGATCGGCACGACCTCCAGGGCGGCCTCGGGCACCGGGGCGTCGTCCAGGTAGTCGACGTGGGCCAGCAGGTACGGCGCGGTCGTCGTGTCGACGTCCAGCAGCCGGAAGCGGCGCACTCCGCGCGTCACGATGTCGAAGCGGCCCTCGGGCAGCGGGCGGGCGTCGAGCAGGTCAGCCGAGCAGCCGATGTCCTTGAGGGAGCGGACGTTGTCGGCGCCCACCTCCCAGCCCTCCTTGATGCACACGACGCCGAACGTGCGGCCGAACAGCGAGCCGGTCATCAGGTCGACTACGAGCTGGCGGTAGCGCGGTTCGAAGATGTGCAACGGCAAAGACGCCCCAGGCAGAAGGACAGTGCCCAGGGGGAACAACGGAAGCGTCTCTGCCACGCGCCCAACGTTACGTGGTGCCTCCGCCGCCCGCCGGACGGCCGGATCCGGGCGGTCTGAGCACGGCGAACGGATCGGTGACCAAGATTCCCTTGGCGCTGAACCGGAACAGCGCTGCCGGACGGCCGCCGGACGGGCCGGGGGGAGCGGTACCACCCGTGGGCTCCAGCAACAACCGGCGTGAGAGCACGCGTTGCAGGTTCGTGGCGGACACGCGGTAGCCCAGCGCCGCCGAGTAGTGGTCGCGCAGCAGGGAGATCGTGAACTCCGGTGGCGCGAGGGCGAAGCCGATGTTCGTGTACGACAGCTTCGAGCCCAGCCTGTGCCGTGCTCGATGCACGATCGAGGCGTGGTCGAACGCCATCAGCGGAAGCTTCTCCACGCAGTGCCACTCCGTGTCGGCCGGCCGCTCCGGATCGACGTCCGAAGGGACCAGTCCGAGGAACGCCGTCGCCACGACACGGGGACCGGGAACGCGGTCCGGGGCGCTGAAAACGGCGAGCTGCTCGACGTGTGACAACTGTCGCACGTCGACTTTCTCCGCCAGCTGACGCCGGATGGAGGACTCGACGTCCTCGTCCACCCGCAGCTCCCCACCGGGCAGCGACCAGCGGTGAGCGTGTGGTTCCCGTGCGCGCTCCCACAGCATGACCTGGAGTGACGCACCTCTCACCCGCAACACAGCGGCCAGAACTTCGTGCCCCACACCTGCCACCTGGCTGATACTATCGGCCACGTTTTCGACCAGTAGGCGAAAACCCCGGATCGAGGAGGCAGTGATGGTCGCTACCGCAACCGTGGAGCGAACCGCGTCGGGTGTGTACGGCGGAGTCGAGCCGAACGCCGCGTGGCGAGACGAGGTGCTGCGCCTCGCCGAGGAGCGCGACGCCGTCATCCTGGCGCACAACTACCAGCTGCCCGAGATCCAGGACATCGCCCATCACACCGGCGACTCCCTCGCGCTGAGCCGGATCGCCGCGCAGTCCGACGCGCAGACCATCATCTTCTGCGGCGTGCACTTCATGGCCGAGACCGCGAAGATCCTCGCGCCGCAGAAGACCGTGCTGATCCCGGACGAGCGCGCGGGCTGCTCGCTCGCCGACTCGATCACCGGCGCGCAGCTGCGCGAGTGGAAGGCCGAGCACCCCGGCGCGGTCGTCGTGTCCTACGTGAACACCACGGCCGAGGTGAAGGCCGAGACGGACATCTGCTGCACGTCCTCGAACGCCGTCGACGTGGTGCGCTCGATCCCGGCCGACCGCGAGGTGCTGTTCTGCCCGGACCAGTTCCTGGGCGCGCACGTCAAGCGCGAGACCGGACGCGAGAACATGCACATCTGGGCGGGTGAGTGTCACGTCCACGCCGGCATCAACGGCCCCGAGCTGGCCGAGCGCGCCGCGGCGAACCCGGAGGCGGACCTCTTCATCCACCCGGAGTGCGGCTGCGCGACGAGCGCGCTGTACCTGAGCGGCGAGGGCATCGTCCCGGCGGAGAAGGTCAAGATCCTCTCGACCGGCGACATGATCACCGCGGCCCGCAGCACGAAGGCCACCAAGGTGCTCGTCGCGACCGAGATCGGCATGCTGCACCAGCTGCGCAAGGCCGCCCCGGAGATCGACTTCCGCGCCGTGAATGACCGCGCGTCCTGCACCTACATGAAGATGATCACGCCGGCCGCGCTGCTGCGGTGCGTGCGCGACGGCCTGGACGAGGTGCACGTGGACCTGGAGACCGCCAAGCGCGCCCAGGGCGCCGTGCAGCGCATGATCGAGATCGGCAAGCCCGGCGGCGGTGAGTGATGGCCGCGCGCTGGGAGGCGCGAGCCGACCTGATCGTGGTCGGCACGGGCGTGGCGGGTCTCACCGCCGCGCTGCGGGCTCGTGAGCTGGGACTTCGGGTCCTGGTCGTCACGAAGGCCGCGGGCGACGACGGCAACACCCGCTGGGCCCAGGGCGGCGTCGCCGTCGTCATGGAGGACCAGCACGACCTCGGCGACTCGGTCGGGAAGCACATCGAGGACACGCTGACGGCGGGCGCGGGCCTCTGCGACGACGTGGCCGTCGCGGCGATCATCTCCGACGGCCCCGCGGCCGTCGCCCGGCTGCGCGAGCGCGGTGCCGTGTTCGACGCCAAGCCGGACGGCCTGCTCGAACGCACCCGCGAAGGCGGCCACAGCGCGTTCCGCGTCGTGCACTCCGGTGGCGACGCGACCGGCGCCGAGGTCGAACGCGCACTGCTCAAGGCCACTGTGGACGGACGGGTTCCCCTGCTGGAGAACCACGTCGCTGTCGACGCCGTGAAGACGCCGCTCGGCGCCGTCGCCGGACTGCTGGTGCTGGACGGCAACGGCGTGCCGGGCGTGCTGACCGCGCCCGCCGTGCTGCTGGCGACCGGCGGCCTCGGCCAGATGTACCAGGCGACCTCGAACCCCTCGGTGGCGACGGGGGACGGTCTGGCACTGGCTCTGCGCGCCGGCGCGGTGGCGGCCGACGTCGAGTTCATCCAGTTCCACCCGACCGTCCTCTACACGGGCCGTGGCGCACGTGGCCGCTGCCCGCTCGTCACGGAGGCCGTGCGCGGCGAGGGCGCCGTGCTGATCGACGCGACCGGCGCCCGCGTGATGAAGGGCGTGCACCCGCTCGAAGACCTCGCCCCGCGCGACGTCGTGGCGGCCGCGATCACCCGGCACATGGCGCTCGAACCCGGTGGTGTCGACGACCACGTCTTCCTGGACGCGACGGCGTTGCACGACATGGCGACCCGCTTCCCGACCGTGTTCTCGGCCTGCGTGTCGGTGGGCATCGACCCGGCCGTGGACCCGATCCCCGTCGCCCCGGCGGCACACTTCGCCTGTGGTGGCGTGGTGTCCACCGTGGACGGCCGCACCGGTGTCGCCGGGTTGTACGCGGTCGGCGAGGTCGCCCGCACCGGCCTGCACGGCGCGAACCGCCTGGCCTCCAACAGCCTGCTCGAAGGCCTGGTCTGCGGCACCCGTGCCGCCGAGGCCGTCGCCTCCGACCTCGCCGTCGGCCTGATCGCGCCCGCGCGGGCCGTGGAGGTCTCGCTGCCGACCGCGCCCGTGGCGGACCGCGACCTGCTTCAGCGCGTGATGTCCCGCTACGCCGCGATCGGCCGTGACGCCGAAGGTCTGGCCGTCGTCGGCTCGGTGCTTGACGTGTCCACTGTGGACAAGCAGCTGGAGTCGCGCGAACTGGTCGAGGACGCGGCGCTGACCATGGCCGCCCGCGCCCTGATCGCGGCGGCCCAGCAACGCACCGAGTCTCGTGGCTGCCACGTCCGCACGGACTTCACCGAGCGTTCGCAGGCGTGGCAACGCAGTCAGCTCGTCCGGCTCACCCCGACCGGTCAGCCCGTGCTGGCCGATCCTGTTCTCGCAGAGGGCGTCGCATGACCATCGATTGGGACGACGCGAACCGGGTCATCCAGCTCGCGTTGGAGGAGGACCTCCGCTACGGCCTCGACGCCACGACGCTGGCGACCGTGCCGGAGAAGGCCGTCGCCACCGCCGAGATCACCCCTCGCGCGGCGGGCGTGCTGTGCGGTGTTTCCGTGGCACGCACCGCTTTCCAGCGCTACCTGCCCGAGATCGAGGTGCTGTCCGAGGCCGCCGACGGCGACAAGGCGGTCCCCGGTGAGCCCGCCCTGGTGCTCACCGGCCCGACCCGCGGCCTGCTCACGGTCGAGCGCACGGCGTTGAACCTGATCTGCCACCTGTCGGGCATCGCCACGCAGACCGCCCGCTGGGTGACCGCGATCGAGGGCACCGGTGCTTTCGTGCGCGACTCCCGGAAGACGTTGCCGGGCCTGCGTTTGCTGCAGAAGTACGCGGTGCGGGCCGGCGGCGGCGTGAACCACCGCATGGGTCTCGGCGACGCGATCCTGATCAAGGACAACCACGTCGCCGCGGCCGGTTCGGTCGGTGCCGCGATCCGGGCGGCCCGTGCGCACGCGCCGGAGTTGCTGATGGAGGTCGAGGTCGACAGCCTGGCGCAGCTCGACGAGGCGTTGGCCGAAGGCGCGGAACTGGTGCTGCTGGACAACTTCACGCCCGAGCAGTGCGCTCAGGCCGTGAAGGTCCGTCCGGACGGGGTGAAGCTTGAGGCGTCCGGCGGGCTCACGCTGGACGTGGCCCGCCAGTACGCCGAGACCGGCGTGGACTACCTCGCGGTCGGCGGCCTCACGCACTCCAGCCCGTCACTCGACCTCGGCCTGGACCTTCGCTAGCGGCCGGTACCGCTCGACGCTCACGTGCTGGACGCCGGGGAAGTTCTGCACCCGGCGCCAGTCGGCCGTCGCCGAGCCGACACCGCCGCCGCTCGACACCGCGTCGACGTGGTCCTCGGCGCTGACCCACTCCGCGTAGTTGATCACTCGCCGGCCGTCGTCCCGGACGTGGAAGGCGGCGGAGATGCCGCCGGGGTGCGGGTTCGGCTCGCTGGCCAGCGCCACGAACACCGAGTCGACCCACGCCCGTGCGGTCGCCTCGCTGTCGGTGTCGACGGTGACGAGCACGACGCAGCCGGGCTCGCGGCGGTCACGCGGGTCGCCGGAGCGGTACAGCTTGTAACCGTCGAGGTTCTTGCGGTCGTGGACGAAGGAGGGCAGTTCGGGAAGCGTCATGCCCTCGATCCTGTGGTCTCGACCTAACTGGAGGTCAAGCGTCGGTTCGCCAGCACGGGCAGGACTTCACGAGCTCGTGCCACAGAGTCGAGATCCAGGTCCACGATCGTGTCGGAGGGCTGCTCCGACAGCTGCACGACGATGTTCCCGAACGGGTCGGCGACCGTCGAGTAGCCGATTCCGGTCGGCGCGGACGACCCGAGATCACCGGGATAGGCCTGCCCACAGGCCACGACGAACGACGTGCAGTCCAGAGCGCGCGCCCGCACCAGCAGTTCCCACTGCTCCTTCTTGCCCGGCCCGGCACCCCACGACGCCCCGACCAGCACGGCGGACGCGCCCTTGTCGGCCAATGTGGTGAAGAGCTCGGGGAAGCGGATGTCGTAGCAGGTGGCCACGCCCAACGTGACGCCGTCCACCTCGAACACCACCGGCTCGGCGCCTGGCGCGACCGTCCGCGACTCCTGGAACCCGAACGCGTCGAACAGGTGAATCTTGTCGTAGCCGACGTGGATGTCCGGCCCGGTCACCAGAAGCGTGTTCGTCACGCGGTCACCGGAAGGCGTGAACATCCCGGCCACCACCACGACGTCGTGCGACGCCGCGATCTCGTGCACCGCCGATGCCCACGGCCCGTCCAACGGCTCCGCGACAGGCCCGAGAGGCACGCCGAAACGGCACATCGTCGCCTCGGGCAGCAGAACGACCCGTGCACCCTCGGCCCTGCGCACCGCGTCGCGGACGAGCTCCAGGTTGGAGCGGGGATCGGTGGTCGAGCTGATCTGACTCACGGCGACGCGCATGGGGATCACTGTAGGGTCCGGCGTGTGCGTTCCCCACTGCTCCTAGTCGTGTTGCTGGCCGTCGCGGGCTGCACCGAGACCGCCACACCCCGCCCGGACGGTGGGTCGAACGGCACGTCGATCGTGCTGGCGGACCGCGACGAGCCGACCACGCTGAACCCGCTGCTCGGCTACGGCGCGCAGGGCGTGTCGAAGATCTACGACGGGCTCGTGGAGCACCGCCAGGACGGGTCGCTGACCCCGCGGCTCGCGGCCGATCTGCCCGCGCCGGCGGCGGACGGGCTGAGCTGGACGGTCAAGCTGCGCGGCGACGTGAAGTTCACCGACGGCAGCACGTTCGGCGCCGAGGACGTGGTCGCCACCTACACCGCGGCGCTGCAGAACCCGGTCAAGGAGCGGTTCAGCACGCTCAAGAGCGTCGAGCAGCTCGACCCCTCGACGGTCCGCTTCACCCTGACGCAGGTGCACGCCGCGTTCCCGCACCTGCTCGTGCTCGGCGTCCTGCCCAGCGAGCAGGCGAACCCGGCCGGTCAGCCGGTCGGCACCGGCCCGTACAAGGTCACCGAGTGGAAGAAGGGCGACCGGCTGCTGCTGGAGTCCAACGACGGCTACTTCGACGGCGCGCCGAAGGTCAAGAAGGTGACCGTCGTCTTCGTCACCGACGACAACCAGCGTGCCCGCCGCATGCAGGACGGCGAGTTCGACGGCACGGTGCTGCCGCCCAAGATCGCCACGCAGTTCGCCTCCAGGTCGGGTCTCCAGGTGAACTACCACCGCAGCGCCGACTACCGCGCCGTGCGGCTGCCCGCGGCCAACCCCGTCACCGGCAACGCCTCCGTCCGGCTCGCGCTGAACTTCGCCGCGAACCGCCAGGCCATGATCGACAGCCTGCTCGAGGGCAAGGGCACCATCGCGTACACGCCGGTGCCGGACGCGCTGGCCGAGGAGTTCGACCCGACCGCGAAGTTCCGCTTCGACAAGTCCGAGGCGACGCGGCTGCTCGACGTCGGCGGCTGGGTGCCCGGCACGGACGGCATCCGGGTCCGCGAGGGCGTCCCCGCCCGTTTCACGCTGATGTACCCGCTGGGCGACGACCTGCGCGCCGACCTGGCCACGGCGTTCGCGGCCGACGCCAAGGCCGTGGGCGTCGACGTGCAGCTCGCGGGCCTGTCGTGGGAGGCGATCCGGCCGCGGATGGCCCAGGACGCGCTCCTGTACGGCGAGGGCTCGCCGTTCGACCCCGACCTGATGCTCTATGACCTGCGCGGCCAGGGCAGCCCCGCCGCCGACGCCGCGCTCGAGAACGGCCGCAAGCTCATCGACCCGGCGCAGCGCGCGGTGGCGTACAAGCTCTTCCAGCAGGCCTTCATCGCCACGCCGTCGATGGCGGTGCTGGTCTTCCCCGAGCACGCGTACGTGATGCGCGACTCGTGGAACGGCTACCAGCCCGTCGTCGACCCGAACTCCTACGGCGCGCTGGCCTGGGGCCCGTGGTGGAACCTGGAGAAGTGGGAGCCTAAGTAGTCCGGGCGTTGATCTCGCGGACGGCGCGTTCCGGGTCGTCCGCCCAGAACTCGACGCGCTCGACCCGCCGCACGCCCGTCTTGCCGAGGTTCACCAGCTGCGGCTCGTGGAACGGCACGGACACGTTCGTCCTGGTCAGCGACTGGATGACGAGCGCGTCGCCGATCACCTCGACGCTGCGCTGCCCCTTGTGGGTGCGCTCGGCGACCTGAGCCGCGCCGAGGTCCGAGGTCGGAAGGCGCCAGTCGAAGAACCCCAGCTGGCGCAGCCGCAGTTCATCCTCGGAGATCGTGTGCGGCTGCTTGGCCAGCACGTAGAGAGCGCCCACGCACACGACCGCGTTCAGCACACCCAGGACGATCAGCGTGATGAGCAGCCACGGGATGTCCAGGGCGAACGCGACCAGCGCGATCCCGACCGCCGTGATGATCAGGAACCGCAGGTACCTCGGCCGCATGCGCTTGCCGTAGGGGATCTCCACCATGCCGGTGAGCCTATTTTCGCAGCGCGCGAACCATGCCGTCGGGGTCGTCGGTCCAGAACTCGATCTTCGTCACGTCGTGCGCGCCGCGCCGGCCCAGGTCGATCTCCTGCGGATCGTTGAGCCGCAGGGAAACGTTGGTGGAGTTGGAGATCTCCAGCACGAGCGTGCCGTCCACAACGGACCGCGTCCGGTGCAACGTCCGGCTCGTCGTGCCCTGCGTCACGCTTTCGATGGCAGCCAAGGGAATCCTGTATTCGAACTCACGCGCGTACCGCAGCCAGAGGTAACGGTCGTCGACCGAGTGCTTGAACTTGTGGAGCATCCACAGCTGCCACCCGAGCAGCAACGCGCTGAGCACCCCGAACGCCAGCAGCACGGCCCGCAACCAGAACCACGGCACGATCAGCTCCACGAGCAGGATCTCCAGCGGTGTCACCACGATGAACACCCAGAGAAACGGTCTCACCTGTGCGCTGTAACCGAAAGTTCGATCCCCCATGAGTTCGATGGTGGCACAGTGGGGCGGGTGAGCGACCTGATCTTCTTGGACAGCGCCGGTTCCTCGATCCCGCCCGCCGAGGTGGTGGACGAGGTCGTCGGGCACCTGCGCAGGGAGACCGAGATCGGCGGCTACCGGGCCGCCGCGGAACGCCGTGACGACATCGAGGCGGGCTACGGCGTGCTGGCCGAGCTCTTCGGCTGCGAGCCCTCGGAGGTCGCGTTCACCGACAGCGCGACCCGGTCGTGGCTCACGGCTTTCGACGCCGTCCCGCTGGCGAAGGGCGACCGGATCCTGGTCACCGAGGTCGAGTACGGCGGCAACGCGGTGCCGATGCTGCGCCGCGCCGAGGAGACCGGCGCGACGATCGAGGTGATGCCGTCCGACCGGCACGGGCAGCTCGACGTCGGCGCCCTGGAACTGGACGAGCGGGTCAAGCTGATCTCGCTCGTGCACGTGCCCACGAACGGCGGTCTGGTCAACCCGGTCGACGAGGTCACCGCGAAGGCGCGAGAGGTCGGCGCGCTGGTGCTGCTCGACGCCTGCCAGTCGACCGGCCAGATCGATCTGCGCCACCACGACTACGACATGCTCGTCTGCACCGGCCGCAAATGGCTGCGCGGACCCCGCGGCACGGGCGCGCTGGTGGTGCGGGACGAGGTGCGTCGCAGGCTGAAGCCGCGCCTGATGGACCACAGCGCGGCGGAGTGGGTCGCGCCCGACCGCTACCGGCCGCGGGACGACGCGCGGGTGTTCGAGCTGTGGGAGTACAGCGTCGCGGACCGGCTGGGCATGATCGCCGCCGCCCGGTACGCGCTGGCCAAGGGCCTGGACGTCATCGAGGCCGAGGTGGGGGACCGCGCCAAGCGTTTGCGCGCGGGGCTCGCGAGCATCCCCGGCATCACCGTCCAGGACCTCGGCGAACGGCAGGCGGGCATCGTCACGTTCACGAGCGACCGGGTGCCGGCGATGGAGCTCAAGGACCGGCTCTGGCAGCGCGACGTCGCCGTCACGGTGTCGCAGCGCGCGTCGACGATGTTCGACATGACCAGGCGAGGTCTGGACGAAGTAGTGCGGGCCTCCCCGCACTACTTCGTCACTCCGGAGGAGATCGATCAGGCGTTGGACCGGATCAGCAGCTCACGTTGATGACGCGCTTCACGCAGTCCGAGTAGCCGACGAACAGGTCGACGGCGCGGTCGTTGCGGCTGGTCTGCGCCGCGATGACCGTGTCACGCGGGTAGAAGCCGTTGAGGCCACCGCTGCTCGGGTACATCTCGAAGGTGTACGACCAGATCTTGTGCTGGCCCCACATCCAGTCGTCGATGCTGCCGTCGGTGATGTACAGGTCGCTCGCCTGCTCCGGCGTGTAGCCGTTGGTGGCGGCCATCTGCTGGCCGAGCGTGCGGAACGCCCGTTCCTCGGTCGCGTCCAGGCCCGGCGCGGTGTTCGCGGTGGTGTAGCCGAACGGCCACAGCACGAGCTCCGAGAACGAGTGGAAGTCGATGTTCGTCTTGATCTGCTGGACGCCACCGACGACGCGCGAGTTCACGAAGTTCTTGATCACGTTGGTCTCCGGCGCCGAGAACGCCGCCGTGCCGCGGTAGGTGTCCGACGTCGTGCTGCCGCTGGAACCGCCGCAGCAGCCCCACTTGAAGCCCCAGTTGCGGTTGAGGTCGGTGCCGTTGCCCTGGCGGTTCTTGCGCCAGCCGCGGAACGACCCGGTGGCGATGTCGTACTCGACGCCGTCCGGGTTGACCATCGGGATGAACCAGACCTCGCGGGTGTCCACCAGGTTCTTGATCGCCGGGGTGGCGTAGTTGTCGGTGTAGCGCTTGATGATCTGCAGGCACTGCTCGACCGTCAGGTGCTCACGGGCGTGCTGGTTGCAGGTGAAGATCACCTCGGGTTCGCTCTCGTCGGTCGCGACGTTGTCGCTGACCTTGAGCGCCCAGATGTCCCGGTTCTGGTAGCTCTTGCCGATGCTGCGCAAGCTCGCCAGCGTCGGGTGGTCGCGGACGGTCTGCTGCAGCTCCGCGGTCATCTCCGCGAAGTTGTGGTAGCCCGCGTAGCCGGACGGGAAGTCCTGGGTGCCGACCTGACCCGGCTGCGGGTCCTTGAAGTCGACTTTGCCCAGGCTCTTGAGCTGCTGCTCGAAGTCGCCGACGTACTTGAGCGGCAGACCGGTGGCCTGCAGGGCCCGGTACTGCGCCTTGTCCGCGACGACCGAGATCGTGGTGAGCTTCGTCGCGCCGAGCACGTCCACGCCGAGCTGCGCGATCTGGGTGCGTTCGGCCGACGTGTTCGCGGTGACTTCCAGCAGATAACGGCCGGAGTCGGCGTTGCTGGGTGCCGCCATGCCCGCGACCAGCACGGGCAGACATATGGCGAGCACTGCGGCGATCTTGCCGCGGCGCTTGGTGAACATGGGTCCTCCATCATCAGCAGGGGTTTGCGACGGAGTGGTGCTCGACCGAGCGTGGCCGTGGCGTCACAGGCTGAGTAGCGCCGATAGCGGGCTGACCGTTGACAGATTTCCGCAGGAACTAGGCTGTAAGGCATGCTCAACCGCATCGACCTGCGAGGTCGCACCACGACCCCTGCTCAGCTGCGCGCCGTCGTGCCGCGCGCCGAGGTGGACGTGGACGCGGTTCTGCATCATGTACGTCCTGTCGTGGACGCGATCGCCGAACGCGGTGTCGAGGCGGCGCTGGAGTACACGGAGAAGTTCGACCAGGTTCGTCCGGATTCTGTTCGTGTGCCCGCTTCGGAGATCTCGTCCGCTTTGTCCTCGTTGGATCCGGCGGTGCGCGAGGCGTTGGAAGAGGTCATCGCGCGCACGCGGCGCGTGCACGCCGACCAGCGCCGTACGGACACGACCACGCAGGTCGTGCCCGGTGGCACCGTGACGGAGAAGTGGGTGCCGGTCGCGCGCGTCGGCCTGTACGCGCCCGGTGGCCTCGCGGTGTACCCGTCGACTGTCGTGATGAACGTCGTGCCCGCGCAGATCGCCGGCGTGGAGTCGCTGGTCGTGTGCTCGCCGCCGCAGGCCGAGTTCGGTGGCCTGCCGCACCCGACGATCCTCGCCGCCGCCGCGTTGCTCGGTGTGGACGAGGTGTGGGCCGTCGGCGGCGCCCAGGCGGTGGCCCTGCTGGCCCACGGTGGCGTGGACACCGACGGCGCCGAACTGGCCCCGGTCGACGTCGTCACCGGTCCCGGCAACATCTACGTGACGGCGGCCAAGCGGCTGCTGCGCGGCCTGATCGGCATCGACTCCGAGGCGGGGCCGACCGAGATCGCGATCCTGGCCGACTCGTCGGCCGACGCCGTGCACGTCGCCGCGGACCTGATCAGCCAGGCCGAGCACGACCCGCTCGCGGCGTCGGTGCTGGTGACGGACTCCGTCGAACTGGCGGACGCGGTGGACGCCGAGCTGGAGCGCCAGATCGGTGCGACCAAGCACACCGAGCGGATCCGCACGGCGCTGGGCGGCAAGCAGTCCGCCACCGTCCTGGTGTCCTCTGTGGACGAAGGAGTCCGGGTCGTCGACGCGTACGCCGCCGAGCACCTGGAGATCCAGACCCGCGACGCTCGTGAGGTGGCCGCACGGATCCGTTCGGCCGGCGCGATCTTCGTCGGCGCGCACTCGCCGGTGTCGCTGGGCGACTACTGCGCCGGCTCGAACCACGTGCTGCCGACCGGTGGCTGCGCGCGACACTCGTCCGGGCTGTCCGTGCAGACGTTCCTGCGCGGCATCCACGTGATCGACTACTCCGAGGAAGCACTGCGCGAGGTCGCGGACAAGGTCGTCGCGCTCGCCAACGCCGAGGACCTGCCCGCGCACGGGCAGGCTGTGACAGCGAGGTTCTCTCGATGAAGCCTGTAGTCGGCGCGCGGGTTGAGCTTTCCGATCTGCCTCTGCGCGAGGACCTGCGCGGGCGCACGCCCTACGGCGCCCCGCAGCTCGACGTCCCGTATCGCCTGAACACCAACGAGAACCCGTACGCGCCGACTGATGCTCTCGCGGCCGACGTCGTCGCGGCGGTCGCCGAGATCGCCGGCGAGCTGCACCGCTACCCGGACCGTGACGCGGTGGCGTTGCGCGAGGATCTGGCGGCGTACCTGACCTCCGCGACGTCGGTGACGCTGACGTCCGAGAACGTCTGGGCAGCCAACGGGTCGAACGAGATCCTCCAGCAGATCCTCCAGGCGTTCGGCGGCCCTGGCCGCGTGGCGCTGGGCTTCGAGCCGTCGTACTCGATGCACCCGATCATCGCCGCCGGCACCCGCACCGAGTGGTCGCCGGCGCCGCGCCGTTCCGACTTCTCGCTGGACGTGGAGAAGGCCGCCGCGGTGATCGCCGAGACGCGGCCGGACGTGGTCTTCGTGACGTCGCCGAACAACCCGACCGGCCAGTCGATCCCGCTGGCCGACCTGCGCCTGCTGATCGCCTCGACCTCCGGCATGATCGTGGTGGACGAGGCGTACGCGGAGTTCTCCCCGCAGGAGAGCGCGATCAAGCTGCTGGACGAGTTCGGTTCGCGCCTGATCGTCTCGCGCACGATGTCGAAGGCCTTCGCGTTCGCCGGCGGCCGGCTGGGCTACCTGGCGGCGGCACCGGCCGTGGTCGACGCCCTGCAGCTGGTGCGCCTGCCGTACCACCTGTCCGCTCTGACGCAGGCCGCCGCGCGGGCTTCTTTGAGGCATGGTCCGGAGACGCTCGGTTCGGTGGCGCGTCTGTCGGCGGAACGCGACCGGGTGTCGTCGGCGTTGGCGGACATGGGTTTCCAGGTCGTGCCGTCGGACGCGAACTTCGTGCTGTTCGGCTGGTTCGAGAACGCACGGGAGACCTGGAAGTCCTATTTGGACCACGGCGTGCTCATCAGGGACGTCGGAATCGCGGGTCACCTGCGGGTGACCATCGGAACGCCCGAGGAGAACGACGCTTTCCTCGCGGCCAGCAAGGAGGTCAGCCGGTGAGTCGTGTCGGCAAGGTGGAACGCACCACCAAGGAGTCGTCGGTCTACGTGGAGATCGACCTGGACGGCACCGGCCAGGTCGAGATCAGCACAGGAGTGCCGTTCTACGACCACATGCTCACCGCGTTCGGCGTGCACGGCTGCTTCGACCTGATCGTCCGCGCCACCGGCGACACCCACATCGACGCCCACCACTCGGTCGAGGACATCGCGATCGTCCTGGGCCAGGCGCTGCGGGAAGCGTTGGGGGACAAGAAGGGCATCCGCCGCTTCGGCGACTGCTGGATCCCGATGGACGAGACCCTCGCGCACGCCGCGGTCGACGTCTCGGGCCGCCCGTACACCGTGCACCGCGGCGAACCGGAGCAGTTCAACAGCTTCGTGATCGGCGGCAACTACCCGTTCGTGCTCAACCGGCACGTCTTCGAGTCGCTCGCCTTCCACGCCCAGATCGCACTGCACGTGCGCGTCGAGTACGGCCGCGACCCGCACCACATCGCGGAAGCCGAGTACAAGGCCATCGCCCGCGCCCTGCGCACGGCCACCGAGCCCGACCCGCGCGTCGGCGGCGTCCCGTCGACCAAGGGCGTCCTCTGATGCCGAAGGAAGTCGTCGTCATCGGCCTGCTGGCCCTCGCGGGCTTTCTGGCCGGTGGCGTCTACACCACGTGGAAGACCGCCAAGTTCATGGCGATCGTCCTGCTGGTGCTGACCGTGGTGGCGGCGGGCGGCGCCGTTCTCTGGCTGATCTAGCGCTTGCGGGCGAGGACCCAGTGGAACGTCGCCGGGTCCGGCTCGTGCATGGTCACCAGGTCGTCGACGACGATCTCCAGGTGCCGGCCGAGCAGGTCCCGGTTGACGTCGGGTGTGTTGCTGCCGAAGAACATCTCTACACCGAGCCAGGTCTCCGTGACGTCCGGCGTGCCGTTGCCGAGCGAGGCCAGGAACAGGCCGCCGGGCTTGAGCCAGCGCGCGATCTTCGCGATGAGCGCGGGCTGCTCGGCGCGCGGCACGTGCAGGATCGAGTAGAACGCCGAGACGCCGTCGAACTCTCCGTCCGGGAAGTCGAGCGCGGTCATGTCCGCCTTCTCGAACCGGGCGGCCGGCACGTTCGCGCGGGCAAGCTCGATCTGCTGCTGTGACAGGTCGACGCCGAGGACGTCGTGCCGTTCGGCGAGCTTCTGACTGCACGGGACGCCCGCACCGCAGCCGAGTTCGAGAACTCTCGCCCCGTCGGGCAGCCGCTCGTCGAACTCCGCGAGATAGCGCAGCCGAGGGTCGTCGGCGATCTGCGCGGACCAGTCGAGGTACCGCTGCGCGATGGCGTCGTAGCCGTCCTCGACGGTCCGTTTCACGCCGTGGCCAGGTAGCTCGCCGGAACGTGCTGTGCGAGCCACACCCCGTTGGCGCTGAGCCGGAACTCGTGCCCGTCCGCGTGCATCGCCTTGGCGTCCACGGTGAGGATCAACGGCCGCCCACGCCTCGCTCCAACGCGCTGCGCCGTTTCGCGATCGGGCGAGAGGTGCACGTCGTGGCGTGACATGGGGCGCAGGCCGTCGCGCATGATGTCGTCGAGGAACTGTGCGACCGTGCCGTGGAACAGCTGGTCCGGCGGGATCGCGGTCGGCAGGCCGAGGTCGACCTCGACGCTGTGGCCCTGGTTCGCGCGGATGCGGTCGCCGTCGATGCTGAAGCGCTTCTTGTCGTTGCGGTCCACGACCTCGCGCAGGTCGGCCTCGGAGATGCCGAGCGCGGTCAGGAGGTCGGCCACCGGCACCCAGCCCGACGGGTCGAGGGTGAGGCCGACGCGCTCGGGCTTGTGCCGGAGCGCCTTGGACATCCGCTTCGAGAGGCGGATCATTCGTTCGTCTTCCATTTCCTCCCCAGGAAACCACAGCGCGTCCACCGGTTTTGCGGTTTCATGGGACCGATGTGGCGCGAGCGGCGGGTTCCTGGCGAGACCGAGATCTTCGTGGCCTGGCAGGAGGGCACCGGGGACGGGACGTTGCTCGCGATCCACGGCGGCCCCGACTGGGACCACAGCTACCTCCGCGAGCCGCTCGACCGGCTGGACTGCCGGCTGCTGTTGCCGGACCTGCGTGGATGCGGCCGGTCGGGGCGAGTGCCGGAGTACCACCCGGACGGTGTGGTCGAAGACCTGGTGCGGGTGCTGGACTCGTTCGAGGTCGAGCGTGCGGACGTCCTCGGCCACTCCTACGGCGGCATGGTCGCGCAGCGGTTCGCGATCACTCATCCGGAACGCGTGCGCAGCCTGATCGTGTCCGGCAGCAGCGTGTTGCCGGTGCCACCGGACGCCTTCGACGGATGGGCGGAGCGGGACGAGATCCTGGCGGGTCAGGAGGATCCGTGGCAGCGCGAGGACCTGACGCCGGAGCAGTGCGTGCGGGCCGACGCGTTCGCGGCCGTGGAGGCCAACGTCCGGCGTGGCGCGCAGGTGCCGGGCTACCTGAAGCGGCTGGGACAGGTGCGGTTCGGCGCGGAGTGGGTGCGTCAGCTCCAGACAGGCGGCCTGGTCACGCCGAGGCTTCCCGATGCCGCGCGCCGGATCGCCGACCTCGACATTCCGGTGCTCCTGCTGCACGGCCGGCAGGACATGACGTTCCCGGTCAGCCTCGTCGAGGCCACACTCGAACTGATCCCACGCGCAAGTGCCGTGGTGCTCGACGACGCGGGCCACATGCTGCACGTGGACGAGCCCGACGGCTACCTGCGCGCGGTGCGGGAGTTCCTAGACGGTGCCGCCTTCGAGGGCGGGCTTGAGCTGCGGAGCCCCCGGCCCGTGTGAGGCCTGCTCGTCGTCGATGTTCTGCAACGCGCAGCTGCGCAACGACAGGCAGCCGCACCCGATGCAGCCGGTGAGGCGGTCGCGCAGCCGGTACAGGGCGTCGATGCGGGCGTCGAGCTCGGTCTTCCACGAGCGGGAGAGGCGTTCCCAGTCGGACTTCGTCGGCGTGCGGTTGTCGGGGAGCTGGGCGAGGGCGTCGCGGACGTCCTCCAGGGTGAGGCCGACGCGTTGCGCGGTGCGGATGAACGCCAGCCGGCGCAGCACCGAGCGCAGGTAGCGCCGCTGGTTGCCCGCGGTGCGCACGGAGGTGATCAGGCCCCTGTCCTCGTAGAAGCGCAGGGCGGTGTGGGGGACGCCGCTGCGCTCGGCGACCTGGCCGATGGTCAGCATTTCCGGCAACTTGCTCACCGGATCATGGTAACCGCTTGACCTCCAGCATGGTGGAGGTTGAACAGTTGGTGCCATGCAGCGGATACCAGAGCTCTTCGCGAGGATGGCCGGGGACGAGAAGCACGAGTGGGCGGCGGCTTCCACGATCGACGTGCTCTGGGTCCTCTACGACAAGGTCCTCAACGTCACGCCCGCCACCGTCGCCGATCCCGACCGTGACCGGTTCCTGCTCTCCAAGGGACACGGGCCGATGGCCTACTACGCCGTGCTGGCGGAGAAGGGGTTCATCGAGGAGTCCATTTTGGACGATTGGACGTCGTGGGACAGCCCGCTCGGCCAGCACCCCGACCGGGTGCTCGTGAACGGCGTGGAGATCAGCAGCGGCTCGCTCGGCCACGGGCTGCCCATCGCGGTGGGGACGGCGATCGGGCAGCGCGTCGCGGGGAGCCGCGGCCGCACGTTCGTGCTGGTCGGCGACGGTGAGCTGGACGAGGGCAGCAACCACGAGGCGATCGCGGTGGCGTCCCGGCTCGGGGTCGCGAACCTGATCACGATCGTGATCGACAACCGGTCCGCGATGTACGGCTGGCCCGGTGGCATCGCCCAGCGCTTCGCCGTCGAGGGCTGGCAGACCGCCGAGATCGACGGCCGCGACCACGAGGCCGTCTTCACCGCACTGACCGCGCCGCACGACCGCCCGTACGCGGTGGTCGCCAAGATCGAGAAGAGCTACTGATGACCACCATGCGCCAGGCCTTCGTGAAGGCGGTCAACGACGAGATCGCGGCCGACCCGCGCATCGCCGTGGTGACCGCGGTGATCTCCAGCAACGAGTTCCCGCAGGAGAACGAACGCGTCGTGGACGTCGGGATCCGCGAGCAGACCATGGTGGGCGTGGCGAGCGGACTGGCGCTGGCAGGGCTGCGGCCGGTCGTGCACAGCTACGCGCCGTTCCTGGTCGAACGGCCGTACGAGCAGATCAAGCTCGACATCGGACATCAGGACGTGGGCGCGGTGTTCGTGAGCATCGGGGCGTCCTATGACGACCCCGCGTGGGGGCGCACGCACCAGTCACCGGGCGACGTCGCGTTGTTCGACACGCTGCCTGGCTGGACTGTTCACGTACCTGGACACCCGGAGGAGGTGACGCCGCTGCTGCAGCGGGCGCTGAAGGACGACAACCGTGTCTATGTGAGGCTTTCGCTGCACGAGAACACCGAGCCGCATCCGGTGGGGGAGGGATTCACGACGCTGCGCCACGGAAAGCGCGGCGTGGTGGTCGCCGTCGGGCCGATGCTCGACCGCGTGCTCAAGGCCGTCGAGTGCGAGAACGCAGATGTCACGGTGTTGTACGCGGCCACGGTCCGACCGTTCGACTCGGACGGACTGCGCAAGGCGGTGCAGGACACCGATCACGCCGACGTGATGGTGGTGGAGCCCTATCTGGAGGGAACCTCGTCTCATCTTGTGTCCGAGACACTGCAACAAATCCCGCACCGCGTTCGTTCTGTAGGTGTCAAACGACACGCAGAGCTCCGCAACTACGGCACGGCCGAGGACCATGACGCCGCGCATGATCTCGACGTGGTCGGGCTGGGGAGCGCTGTGCGGAGTTTCTTCAGGGGGTGAAGAAACATGTTGGCAGTCATGGGGGATGACTGGACCGGCGCGCCTTCGCGCACGGTCTGAGTGTGAGCCGGAAGGGTGCGATCGGGCCGGATGCCCGGCGCACCCTTCCGCCGTTCGTACCCTTCGCCCGTCTCGAAACGCGAAAACCTTGGCATGTCTGTCTGGACGCGTGGGGCGGACCAGGAATGATGTTGACCGTGAGAATGCTGATCTGGACCCCGTTGAACGCCGCCGAACTGCAGAAGGCCATGCACAGCGGCAACGTGGGCCCCGCGGCACTCGTCCCGGTCCAGTCCGGCACGGTGCTGCTGCCTCCTCCGGCCACCAAGCTCAACGAGGCCGCGTACATGACGAACAGGGTGCGCAAGCTCGGGAACGGCGCCGCCCTGGCCGTCTGGAACGACGACGCCGCGTTGCTCTACATGTTCACCACGACGCTCGGCCGCGCCTCGATGTGGGGATCGCGCGAGGCGGTGCTGCGGTTGTCCGCGCAGGCGAAGCAGTCGGGGCCCGTCGGACTGGCCTTCGACCGCATCACCGCGGGCATGGTGAACCTGCGCGAGAAGGAGAAGTGGCAGCTCGACGCCATCGACAAGCTCACCGCGCTGTACCCGGCCGCCAGCCGCAAGGGCACGCTCGAACGCATCCGCGACTTCGAGAACGGCCACGCGGCGATCCCGGACTTCTTCCGGGCGGCGGGGCTGCACGAGGTGGCGCGGGTCGCCGAGCTCACCGAGCAGGGCCGTGCGGACGTCGTGCTTCGGACGCTCGAACCACCGCGTGCACAGATGTGGCCGCTCGCGTTGATCTTCCCGTTGATCGTGCTGACGGCGTTGGTGACGGTGCTGCTCAACATTCCTGCGTTCGTGTACTACGTCGTCGGCGGTCTGCTTCTCGTGTTGATGGCCGGGCTTCTGGTCATGCTCAGGCGTCGGCTCGTGCGCACGAAACCGATCAACACGGTGTTGCCGGTCATACCGGTTACGCAGGGCGCGGTCCCGACCGACTAGCCTGGTCGGCGTGGCACGCGTCGTCGTACTTGACTATGGATCCGGCAACCTGCGCTCCGCCGAGCGCGCGCTTCAGCGGGTCGGCGCCCATGTCGAGGTGACGTCGGACCAGAAGGCCGCGCGCGAGGCGGACCTCCTCGTCGTACCCGGCGTCGGTGCGTACGCGGCGTGCATGGAGGGCCTCAACTCGGTGCGCGGCGCCCGGATCATCGGCGAGCGCCTCGCCGGCGGCCGTCCGGTGCTCGGCATCTGCGTGGGCATGCAGATCCTGTTCGAGCGCGGCATCGAGCACGGCGTGCTGACCGAGGGCTGCGGCGAGTGGCCCGGCACCGTCGAGCGGCTCGAAGCGCCGATCGTGCCGCACATGGGCTGGAACACCGTGCGCACGCCCGAGGGTTCGAAGCTCTTCGCGGGCCTCGACAAGGACACGCGGTTCTACTTCGTGCACTCCTACGGCGTGCGCCGGTGGGAGCTGGAGCCGGCCGAGCACCTCAAGCCGCCGCTGGTGACGTGGGCGGACCACTCGGGCGACGAGTTCGTCGCGGCGGTCGAGAACGGGCCGCTGTGGGCGACCCAGTTCCACCCGGAGAAGTCCGGCGACGCCGGGGCGCACCTGCTGCAGAACTGGTTGACTAACTTTTCGTGATCACCCGACTGCTGACGGTAGCCGCGATCGTGGCTGCCGGCGTTGCCGTGCCCGGGGGCGCGCACGCCGCACCGGCACCGTTCCACGACAACTTCGACAACGCCGTGGACGCCGACCCGGCCTACGGCCTGAACGACAACCTCAAGCAACGCCAGGGCACCGGCGCCGTCACGTACAGCCGCGTGTCCGGCAAGTGGAACACCGGTGACGTGCCGCGGCCGTGGTACGCGCAGGTCGGCCACCCGAACCACCTGGGCAGGCTGTCGATGCACCTGGGCACGACGGCCGTGCGGCTCGACGCGCCGTCCACCGGGTCCTCGATCTCGGCGACGCTGACCCCGGTCGCGGGCGACCGCACGTCCGGCGACTGGTCGTCGATCGCGCTGGGACGGTCGGCGAACAGCTGGGGCTATGTGTCCAATCAGGACATCGACCTCGGCTTCCTGGTGCGCGCCAACGGAGGCGTGCAGATCTTCCGGCAGGGCTCGCCCGTCGTGACGCTGCCGGCGTTCGCCTCGGCCAAGGACGACGGCTCGTTCGACGTGACGCTGAAGCTCGTCGGGACGAAGCTCGACCTCACGGTCAACGGCCAGAGCGAGACGATCTCGCTGGGCACGGCGGTGCCGACCGAACGGCTGTGGGTCTACCTCGGGCGCTACTCCGACAACGACAAGACCGTCAGCCTCGTCGACGATCTCCGCGTCGAGCAGCTCGACTCCGACGACCTGCGCAAGCTGCCGGGGTCCCGGTTGCGCTACTACGGCTACTTCGGCGCGCGGCTGAACCAGGCCGGTGGCAACCACCTGCCGGAGGTGCGCGGCCGCAGCAACCTCAACTGGGTGCAGATCAGCGACGTCGACGCCTACCGTCCCGAGGTGTTGCGGGACTGCGCCCCTGAGGGCTGCGTCGTCCACACGGGCAACGAGTTCTTCGACTGCGACGCGGCCGGCTGCCCGCTGTACCCGAACGCCGCCGAGCGCTGGCAGGTCCTCGCTTCGAAGGTGCGGCCGTACCTCGACCGCGTGGCCGGGTTCGTGCTGCAGGACGAGCCGTTCCACCACGGCGCGAGCTTCGCGGACGTCGAGTTCTCCGCCCAGCAGATCAAGAACACGTTCCCCGGCAAGAAGGTCATGCTGATCGAGGCGGGCGTCCGGGTCGACGACGCCTTCCGAGTGCCCGCCGCCGTCGACTGGGTCGGTTTCGACGAGTACTGCGCCGGCTACGAGGCGGTGGAGGCGCGCATGACCGAGCTGGAGGAACGCGCGCCCGGCAAGGAGCTGTTCCTGCTGCCGGAAGCCGCGCCGCAGTCGTGGTGCGCGGACAGGACCGACGCGGACCTCGAAAGCACCCAGTACCTGTACCTGGCGCTGGCGCGGCAGCACCCGGCGTTCGTCGGAATCATGGTCTTCGGCCCGTGGACGGGCGTCGGACCTGCCGCGACGGGCCCCGGCACGCCGGTCCCGTCGAAGTTCCCGCGCGCCACGGAGGCCCAGGAGCGCGTGGCCGCCCTCGTGCTGGGGGACGCTAGGCTGCCTGGGTGACGTTCACACTCCTCCCCGCTGTTGACGTGGCCGACGGTCGCGCCGTCCGGCTCGTGCAGGGCGAAGCCGGTACCGAGACGAACTACGGCGAGCCGCTCGACGCGGCCCTGCAGTGGCAGCGCGACGGGGCGGAGTGGATCCATCTCGTCGACCTCGACGCGGCGTTCGGCCGTGGCTCCAACCGCGAGCTGATCGCCCGCGTCGTCGGCGAGCTCGACGTGAAGGTCGAGCTGTCCGGCGGCATCCGCGACGACGCGTCGCTCGAGGCCGCCCTGGCCACCGGCTGCGCCCGCGTGAACCTCGGCACGGCCGCGCTGGAAGACCCGGAGTGGTGCGCCAAGGCTTTGGCCGCGTACGGCGAGAAGATCGCGGTGGGTCTCGACGTCCGCATCACCGAGCAGGGTCACCGGGTCAAGGGCCGCGGCTGGACGTCGGACGGCGGCGACCTCTGGGAGGTCCTCGACCGGCTCGACCGCGACGGCTGCACGCGTTACGTGGTCACCGACGTGTCGAAGGACGGCACGCTGACGGGCCCGAACGTGGAGCTGCTGCGCGAGGTCTGCGCCCGCACCGACGCCCCGGTGATCGCGTCCGGCGGCGTGTCCACTGTGGACGACCTGGTCGCGCTCGCGAAGCTGTCACGCGACGGCGTGGAGGGTTCCATCATCGGCAAGGCCCTGTACGCCGGCGCTTTCACGCTCCCGGAAGCACTCGCTGCGGTCCGTTGACCACCGTCTCTATGTGAGCGGCCGCGGCCGCGTGCGTCACACCCGTGTTGTGCAGCACGTCGGCCGCGGTCCCATCCGCTTCGAGCAGGACGCCGAGCAGGATGTGCTCGGTCCCGATGAACATGTGGCCCATCCGCAGCGCCTCGCGCACGGCCAGTTCGAGGGCCTTCTTGCAGTGCGTCGTGTACGGCTGCTTCTCCGGCCGTTGCTTGGCCTCGGTGTCGAGCCGGTTCAGGGTCGCGATGCGCGTGCTGCCGTCGCCCGACTCCAGCTTCGCGATGGTCTTGGCCGCGAGCCCCGCCGACTCGTCGAGCAGCCCGAGCAGCAGGTGCTCGGTGCCGATCCGCTCGCTGAACCGCGCGTGGTGCCGGGCCAGCGCGATCACCCGGCGCGACCGCTGGGTGTAGCGCTCCGTCGAGGGCTTGGACAGCTCCGGCGACTCCCTGGGCACGAACCGCTTCTGCGCGGCCTGCTTCGTCACGCCGAGGCTCTCGCCGATCTCGGCCCAGCTCGCCCCGCCGCGGCGCGCCTCGTCCACGAAGTGGCCGATCAGGTGGTCGCCGAGCTCGTTGAGCTGACCGCTCAGCTCGACTGCCTTCGCCAGGCGCACGAGCGCGTCGTCGGCCTCTTGGGCGACGGTGACGATGAGGTCGGTCAACTGGATCACGCGTCAACTCTAGGTTGACGCTGAGCGCCGGGTCAACCTCGGGTTGACGCATCCACGGTGACTCAATGTTGACGGATCTGATCCATGTTGAGTCAACATTGACGCGAGGGGATCAACGTTGACGTGCCGGGTCAATGTGCAGGGGAGGCGCGGAAGACAACGTTGTCATCCGCGTGGGCAGCCCCCACGTCGGGGTTGAGCGTGCCCAGTCAACGTTGATCCAGCGGTGTCCACGTTGAGTCAACGTGGACTGGCGGCCGTCAACGTGGACCGGCGCCGTCAACGTGCACCGGCGCCGTCAACGTTGATCGGCCGGAGCAACGTTGACTCGACGTCGACCGGTCAGCTCGCCGCCGTGATCCGGATGCCCACCGACCCGGTCCGCCCGCGCCGCAGCTTGCTGCCGGCCACGGTGATCCACCCGAACAGCCCGTACTTCTTCGTGATCCGCGACCGCACGTCATCGCTCGCGTCGTCGTCGACGAGCGCCGCGTGGGCCTTGACCGACTCGCCCTTCGGGTTGCCGCGGACGTCGCACGGCCCGATCTCGACGTCACCGTTGCGCCGGATCCGCTTGACCTTGCCGGTGTCCGTGGCGCTCCAGGCGTAGATCACGCCCTCGCTCTCGCCCGGCACGACCCAGACCGGCGTGGGCACCGGGGTGCCGTCCTTGCGGAAAGTCGTCAGCAGCAGGTACTTGCCTTCGCCGAGTTCGGTGATCATGGCCGCGCAGCGTAGTCCTCGCCCGCCCCTTGTAGGCTTTCCCGCATGTCAGTCGCGGTCCGTGTCATCCCCTGTCTCGACGTCGACCGGGGCCGGGTGGTGAAGGGCGTCAACTTCACCAACCTCGTCGACGCGGGCGATCCGGTAGAGCTGGCCAGGGCCTACGACGCCGAAGGCGCCGACGAGCTGACGTTCCTCGACGTGACGGCCAGCAGTGGCGACCGCGAGACGACGTTCGACGTGGTCCGCCGCACCGCCGAGCAGGTGTTCATCCCCCTCACGGTCGGTGGCGGCGTGCGCAGCCCCGAGGACGTCAACAAGCTGCTCCGCGCGGGCGCGGACAAGGTCAGCCTCAACACCGCCGCGATCGCACGTCCCGAGCTGCTCAAGGAGTGCTCCGAGCGGTACGGCGCGCAGTGCATCGTGCTGTCGGTCGACGCGCGGCGCGTGCCCGGCGGCACCGGCTTCGAGGTCACCACGCACGGCGGCCGCACCGGCACCGGCATCGACGCCATCGCCTGGGCGGCGAAGGGCCAGGAGCTGGGCGTCGGCGAGATCCTGCTGAACTCGATGGACGCCGACGGCACCAAGGCCGGGTTCGACCTCGAGCTCATCGAACTGGTGCGGCGCGAGGTCGACGTGCCGCTGATCGCGAGCGGTGGCGCCGGCGCGATCGACCACTTCCCGCCGGCCGTCGCCGCGGGCGCGGACGCCGTGCTGGCCGCGAGCGTCTTCCACTTCGGGCAGCTGCGCATCGGCGAGGTCAAGGACGGCCTGCGCCAGGCGGGTGTCGTGGTGCGATGAAGCCCGTCGAGGTGCGGGTCGCCTCGGCGGTCGCGTTCGGCGGCGCCCTGGTGTTCTTCGTGGTCGGGCTGATCCTGTGGCGCTCGACCGGTGACGCGGACGTGCTGAAGCTGCCGTCGTTCCTCGCGGTCGTGGAACTGCCGGTGGCGGCGGCCCTGTTGCTGCGGCTGCGTTTCATGCACTACCCGGCGATGATCGTCTTCGTCCTCGTGGCGCTGCTGCACCTCGTCATCGTGCTCGCCGACGGACCGGCGTGGGCCCGCGTCGCGTCCGGTGTGCTGTCCGCCGTGCACATCTACGGAGTGGTCCTGCTCAACACCGGACCGGCTCGTGAACACCTGGGAGGTCCCCGTTGAGCAACGCGCTCGATCCCGCCATCGCCCAACGACTCAAGCGCACCCCGGACGGCCTGGTGTGCGCGGTCGCCCAGCAGCGCGGCACCGGTGAGGTGCTCATGGTGGCGTGGATGGACGACGAGGCGCTGCACCGCACCCTCACCACCCGCCGCGCGACGTACTACTCGCGCAGCCGCCAGCAGCAGTGGGTGAAGGGCGAGACCTCCGGGCACACCCAGTACGTCCACGAGGTGCGGCTCGACTGCGACGGCGACACGCTGCTGCTGACCGTCGACCAGGTGGGCGCGGCCTGCCACACGGGCGACCGCACGTGCTTCGACGCCACGGTGCTGCTCGCCGACGCGTGACCGGTCAGTCCAGGTCGCCGGTGAGGTAGCGCTGGAGGTTCGGGCCGATCGTCCTGACCACGGTGTCCGCATCGGCCGACGCCAGCGGCTCGAACCGCACGACGTACCGGACGATGCCGAGCCCGACCATCTGGGTCGCGCACAGCGTGGCCCTGAGCTCGCGCTGCTCGGCGCCGATCTCCGCGAGCACGTTCTTGAAGATCGCGTTGATGAGGAACGACTTCAGCGCGCCCGCCACCTCCGGCTGGCTGGTGACGCTGCGGATCAGGGCGGCGAACGTGCCGCCGCCGGTCGCGTCCCACACCGTCGTGAAGGTGCGGACGATGCGTTCCCCCGCGTCTTCCACCGGGCCGTCGAGCAGGCGTTTGAGGAGTTCCGCCGGGTCGAAGGGGAGTTGCAGCACCGACTGCGCGAACAGGCCTTCCTTGCCGCCGAACCAGTGGTTGACCATGGCGGCGTCCACGCCCGCCTTGGCGGCGATCGCGCGTACGGTGGCACCGTCGTAGCCCTTTTCCACGAACACCTCGCGGGCCGCGGCGACGAGCGCGGCCCTGGTGTCCTCGCCCGCGGCGCGACGGCCCCGGCGTTTCTGGTTCACTTGCTCCACGCGGGCCATAGTTCAACAGTTGTTGAATTTATGCAACAATTGACGGCATGGTGAGCGTCATCGGGGCTGTGGCCGCCGCTGGTCTTGGGGCCGTCAGCCCAACGCGTGAGGAGTTCCGCGAGCTCGCGGTCAACCGCCGGGTCATCCCGGTGGTGCGCAAGCTGCTCGCGGACGCGGAGACCCCGGTCGGTCTGTACCGCAAGCTCGGGGCCAACCAGCCGGGCACGTTCCTCTTCGAGTCGGCGGAGAACGGCCGCTCCTGGTCGCGATGGTCGTTCATCGGCGTGCGGTCCACGGCGGCGCTCACGGCGACCGGCGGTGAGGCGTTCTGGACGGGCACGCGGCCTGTCGGCCTGCCCGACGGCGGCGACCCGTTGCAGGCGCTGCGCGAGACCATCGAGGTGCTGCGCACCGACCCGTTGCCCGGCATGCCCCCGCTGACCGGCGGCATGGTCGGCTACATCGGCTACGACGCGGTGCGGCGGCTGGAGCGGCTGCCCGTCATCGCCGAGGACGACCTGAAGATCCCCGAACTGGTCATGCTGCTGGCGACCGACCTCGCCGCGCTCGACCACCACGAGGGCACCGTCACGCTCATCGCGAACGCGATCAACTGGGACGACTCGACCGAACGGGTCGACGCCGCGTACGACGACGCGGTGCGCCGCCTCGACGAGATGACCACGGCGCTGCACACGCCCGCGCCGCCGACGGCCGCCGTGTTCGCGCGGCCCAAGCCGGAGTTCCGGCGCCGGCGCTCGCAGGCCGAGCACTTCGCGGCCGTCGAGAAGGCCAAGGAGGCCATCCGCGCGGGCGAGGCGTTCCAGATCGTGGTGTCGCAGCGGTTCGAGATCGAGACGGACGCCGACGCGCTCGACATCTATCGGGTGCTGCGCGCGACGAACCCCAGTCCGTACATGTACCTCCTGCGCCTGGACGGGTTCGACATCGTCGGATCCAGCCCGGAGTCGCTGGTGACCGTGCGCGACGGCAAGGCGACCACGCACCCCATCGCGGGCACCCGCTGGCGCAGCGAGGACCCCGAGGAGGACGCCCTGCTCGAGAAGGACCTCCTCGCGGACCACAAGGAACGCGCCGAGCACCTGATGCTCGTCGACCTCGGCCGCAACGACTTGGGCCGCGTCTGCAAGCCGGGTTCGGTGCACGTCGTCGACTTCTTCAAGGTCGAGCGGTACAGCCACGTCATGCACATCGTGTCGACCGTGACCGGTGAGCTGGCCGAGGGCAAGACGGCCTACGACGCGGTCGCCGCGTGCTTCCCGGCCGGCACGTTGTCCGGCGCGCCCAAGCCGCGCGCGATGGAGCTCATCGAGGAACTGGAGCCCACGCGCCGAGGCCTCTACGGCGGCGTCGTCGGCTATTTCGACTTCGCCGGGGACGCGGACACCGCCATCGCCATCCGCACCGCCCTGGTGCGCGAGGGGGTGGCGTACGTGCAGGCCGGCGGCGGCATCGTGGCCGACTCGGACCCGCTGTCCGAGGACAACGAGTGCCTGAACAAGGCGGGCGCGGTGCTGGCCGCGATCGCCACCGCGCAGACGATGGCGCCGGCAGTTGAAAGCTAGCTCTCCACTGTGGATCGCCGCGCTCCTGCTGGTGGGCGCGGCGGGTGCCTTCTGGGGCGCCGGTTCGGTGCCGGTCGCGTTGCTGTGCCTCGCGGCCGTCGCGGCGGTCGTCGCGCTGAGCGGGGTGGCGCGCCGGGTCCTCGGCGCGTTGCTGATCGTCGTCGGCATCGCGGCGGCGTTCTCCGGCCACTGGCTGGCGATCGCCGGAGGCGTCCTCGTGGCGTTCTCCGGTGGGCTTCAGGTAGCGCTGGGGGCCCGGATGCCGAAGATCGGGGTGGGCGGGCAGAAGACCCGCACGCACGACCCCGAGACGGACCTGTGGCGCGCACTGGAGCGTGGGGATGATCCGACTGACGACAGGACCCCCGGCGGACCTGCCTCGAACGAGTGAAGATCATTCATCCGCGTTCACGCATGTGACAGGCGCACAGCCTCGGTTAGCTGCGTGGACAGTTGAACCCCGGTGGCGGAGGCGTTACTCCGGCGGGGTTAGCATCCCCATAGCGGGAAGGGGAGCAACACTGTGACGGTTCTCGAGTCGATCCTCGAAGGTGTGCGTGAGGATCTCGCCGCTCGCGAGGCTCAGTTGTCCTTCGAGGTGGTCAAGGAGCGCGCGACCAAGACCGCTCCGCCGCTCGACGTGCTGTCGGTGCTGCGCGGGCCGAACGTGGGTGTCATCGCCGAGGTCAAGCGCCGCAGCCCCTCCAAGGGGGCGCTGGCAGAGATCCCGGAGCCTGCCGACCTCGCGTCCGCGTACGAGGCGGGCGGCGCGTCGGTGATCAGCGTGCTGACCGAGCAGCGCCGCTTCGGCGGGTCGCTGGCGGACTTCGACGCGGTGCGCCGGGCGGTGAAGATCCCGCTGCTGCGCAAGGACTTCATCGTGTCGCCGTACCAGGTGCACGAGGCCCGCATGCACGGCGCGGACCTGGTGCTGCTGATCGTGGCGGCGCTGGAGCAGAACGCGCTCGTGTCGCTGCTCGATCGGGTGGAATCGCTCGGTATGACGGCGCTCGTCGAGGTGCACACCGCCGAAGAGGCGGACCGCGCCCTGGAAGCGGGTTCGTCGGTGATCGGTGTGAACGCGCGCAACCTCCACACGCTGGAGGTCGATAAAGACGTTTTCGGCAGGATCGCTCCGGGACTACCCTTCGAGACGATCAAGATCGCCGAGTCGGGCGTGACCGGGCCCGGTGACCTGATGTCGTACGCCGGCGCCGGTGCCGACGCGGTGCTCGTCGGCGAAAGCCTGGTGACCAGCGGAGACCCCAAGGCCGCCGTGAACAAGCTCGTGACCGCGGGCTCACACCCCGCGTGCCCCCGGCCGAGCCGGTAAGGCACGGTTGA
Source organism: Lentzea waywayandensis (assembly GCF_900115955.1). Lineage (GTDB taxonomy): Bacteria > Actinomycetota > Actinomycetes > Mycobacteriales > Pseudonocardiaceae > Lentzea > Lentzea waywayandensis. The sequence continues at coordinate 364,875 of NZ_FOYL01000005.1, read as the reverse complement.
TAACAGCGCTAGAGGAGCTACTCGATGGGCCAGTTCACGCCCACACCGCATGATCCAGACGCACGTGGCCACTTCGGCCCGTGGGGTGGCCGGTTCGTCCCGGAGGCCCTGATCGCCGCGGTGGACGAGCTGGCCGCCGAGTACGACAAGGCGCGGCTCGACCCGGAGTTCGTGAACGAGTTCCAGCGCCTCCTTCGCGACTTCGCGGGCCGTCCGTCCCTGCTGACCGAGGCCGCGAAGTTCGCGGAGCACGCCGGTACGCGGGTGTGGCTCAAGCGCGAGGACCTCAACCACACGGGTTCACACAAGATCAACAACGTGCTCGGTCAGGCGTTGCTGACCAAGCGCATGGGCAAGCAGCGCGTGATCGCCGAGACCGGCGCCGGCCAGCACGGCGTGGCGACGGCGACGGCGTGCGCGCTCCTCGGGCTCGACTGCGTCGTCTACATGGGCGAGGTCGACACCGAGCGCCAGGCGCTGAACGTCGCCCGCATGCGTCTGCTGGGCGCCGAGGTCATCCCGGTGAAGTCCGGGTCGCGCACCCTGAAGGACGCGATCAACGAGGCGTTGCGCGACTGGGTCACCAACGTCGACCAGACGCACTACCTGCTCGGCACGGCCGCTGGCCCGCACCCGTTCCCGCTGCTGGTCCGCGACTTCCACCGGATCATCGGCATCGAGGCGCGCGAGCAGATCCTCGAGAAGGCGGGCCGGCTGCCCGACGCCGTCGTCGCCTGCGTCGGTGGCGGCTCGAACGCCATCGGCATCTTCCACGGCTTCATCGACGACCCCGACGTCCGTCTCGTCGGCGTCGAGCCCGGTGGTTCCGGTCTCGACAGCGGCAGCCACGGCGCGACGCTGACGGCCGGCACGCCCGGCTCGTTGCACGGCGCGATGTCGTACGTCATGCAGGACGACGACGGCCAGATCACCGAGGCGCACTCGATCTCCGCCGGTCTCGACTACCCCGGCGTGGGCCCCGAGCACTCGCACCTCAAGGACATCGGCCGCGCCGAGTACTTCCCGGTCACCGACGCCGAGGCCATGGAGGCGTTCGCCCTGCTCTCGCGCACCGAGGGCATCATCCCGGCGATCGAGTCCGCACACGCCCTCGCGGGCGCGCTGAAGATCGGGCCGTCGCTCGGACCGGACGGACTGCTGGTCGTGAACCTCTCCGGCCGTGGTGACAAGGACATGGACACGGCCGTGGAGTACTTCGGCCTCGCTGACGGGGGACAGGCCTGATGTCGTTGTCCGACGTGTTCTCCGCCGCGCGCGCCGAGTCGCGTGCCGCGCTGATCGGCTACCTGCCCGCGGGTTTCCCCACGGTCGATGGTTCCAAGGACTACCTCCGTTCGATGGTCGAGTCCGGGTGTGACCTGGTCGAGGTCGGCCTGCCGTTCTCCGACCCGGTGATGGACGGCCCGACGATCCAGGCCGCCGCCGAGCAGGCGCTGGCCGCGGGCTTCCGCGTACGTGACCTGTTCGACGTGGTGGCTGCTGTCACCGACGCCGGTGGGCGTGCGGTCGTGATGACGTACTGGAACCCGGTGCTGCGCTACGGAGTCGACGCGTTCGCGCGCGACCTCGCCGCAGCCGGTGGCCTCGGCATCATCACGCCCGACCTCGTTCCGGACGAGGCCGAGGACTGGATGGCCGCTTCCGCCGCGCACGGGCTCGACCGGACCTTCCTGGTGGCGCCGTCGTCGACCGAGGAGCGCATCGCGATGACCGCGCGTGCGTCCTCCGGCTTCCTCTACGCCACCGCGGTCATGGGTGTCACGGGCGCCCGTGACGTCGTGTCGTCCGCTGCCCCCGAGCTCGTCGCTCGGGTGCGTGAGCACACCTCGTTGCCGATCGGTGTCGGGCTGGGTGTGCGCTCCGGTGCGCAGGCCGCCGAGATCGCCGGGTTCGCGGACGGCGTCATCGTCGGGTCGGCGTTCGTGTCGGCCGTGGCGGAGGGCGACGCCGCGGTGCGCGCGCTGGCCGCCGACCTCGCCAAGGGTGTGCGGTCGGCTCCCGCGACCGTCTGAACCTCCTTTGCTCTGTGCTGCCGCTCGGCCTTCTGGCCGGGCGGTTTTGCTTTGCCTGCCGGGGGCTGGATGTTCCTCCAAGAGCATGACATGGATTCGAACACCTGATCGAGTGAATCTCTGTCGGTTGGGGGTCGAAACCCCGTTTGACCGTCGGTCTGACCTGCGATCGTGGACTTATGCACAACCCAGCCATCCGCCCGGCGTGCCACACTGGTGGTGCGCAGGCGGTCAACGGAGGTGATGCCCAGTGGCGGCGCCAGCCGAAGCTCGACCCGATGTCCTGCTGCCCGCCCACGAAGGGCCCTGGACGCTCGATGACGTCCTCGCCCTGCCGGAGGACAACAGTCAACGCATCGAACTCGTTGACGGGATGCTTTACGTGAGCCCGTTGGGGAACGCCTTGCACCAGCGCTTGGTGTTCGATGCGTCTTATTCGTTGCGTGGCGCATGTCCGAAGGAGCTCCAGACGACGATCGAGCTGAACGTTCAGTTCGACGGTGATCGGATGTTCATCCCGGACTTCACGGTGCTGAAGAAGCGGGGCGCGAAAGGCCTGACCGTGCCGGCGGCGGACGTGCTCCTCATCGGCGAGGTGCTCTCCCGGAGCACCAAGGTGAACGACCTGGTGCTCAAGCGCCAGATGTACGCGGAAGCGGGTATCTCCTACTACCTGATCATCGATCCGGCCAAGGAAGTTCCCCAGGCGTCGTTGCTCGAACTCGGTGAAGGAAAGTACGTCGAGATCGCGCGCAGCGAGGCCGGCGTGCTGACTTTCGAGCGGCCGTTCCCGGTCACGATCGAACTGCTCTCCTAGCCGTAGAGCCACTCCAGCCGGTCGTGCAGGTCGGCCACGGCCCACGAGGCGAACATCGCGTCGCGGACCTCCGCCGCCTCGCCGGCCGGGTGGTAGATCTCCCGGCCCATCCATCGTGACGCGTGGTGGACGCGCGCGGTCCGCTCCGAGCGGAGCGACACGTACCGCGCAAAAGAGCCGCCTACGTCACGGGGGTCGAACACGGACGAGAGGCACACGGCGTCCTCCAACGCCTGACAGGCGCCCTGCGCGGCGTACTGCAGCACCGGATGGGCGGCGTCACCGAGCAGCACGACCCGCGAGTCCTGCCAGTCGGTGATCGGCGCGCGGTCGCACAGCACCCACGCCCGCCACTCGTCGGCGAGCTCCATGATCCGTGCCGCGTCGTCGCACAACGGCGTGAAGTGCTTCATCACCTCGGCGTGCTCGACGGGCTTGCCGGTCATGGGGTCCGTGGCGTCGTTGTCCGCGGTGGCGACGAGATTCACGTACCGCCCGCCCGCGATCACGTACCAGACGACGTGATAGCGCGGCCCCGCCCACAGCGTGACGACGTTCTCCTTCAACGAGAGCGGCACGTCCTGAGCGGGAATGACCGCGCGGAACGTCGTGTGCCCGGACACCTGTGGATCCCCGTCACCCACGAGCTGCCGCCGCACCGCCGACCGCAACCCGTCAGCGCCGATCAGCGCGTCTCCGTGCACGAGATCGCCCGACCGCAGCACCGCCGTGACCCCGTCAGCGTCCTGCGTGTAGGCCTCGACGCCGCTGCTGACCCGGAGGTCGATCCGCTCGTCGTTCTGGCAGGCGTCGAGCAACGGCGTGAGCACGTCGTTGCGATGCACCACCGCATAGGTGCCGAACCGCTCCTGAAAGCCCTCGTTGACGGGCAACCCGGCGATCTGCCGCCCGGACACCCCGCACCGCAACCGCAACTCGTCCACGTGCACGGCCCGGCCCCGCACCGCGGCACCCACGCCAAGCGAGTCGAGCATGCGGAACCCGTTGGGCCCGACCTGGATGCCCGCGCCGATCTCCTCGAACAAGGGCGCGGCCTCCAGCACCGTCACCCGCTGCCCGGCCCGTGCGAGCCCGAGCGCCGTCGCCAGCCCGCCGATACCGCCGCCGACCACCAGGACCGTCATGTCCGACCTTTCGGGAGTCTGCCCAGACCGCGTCCGAGTATCTCGGTTCAGCGATCACGAACCCCCTAAGGTCCGGAGTTCTGGACGTCGCCGGCCCAGGTGGGCAGGTTCGCGCCGCGGAAACCGGTCATGAACACCCTTGAGGTCCACGGTTCCGCGTGCTTCCCTCCCCTCCGAGGTCCTGGACCCGAGCCTGGCGGATGGAGAACGGGCGCTGCTCCGCTGTCCCGGAGGTCAGGCACGTTCCGTGCGTTCGCCCAGCTGAAGTCACGCGGCCCAAGTGCCTGTGGGTTGCGGCCACACACCAGGCCGGGTATCCCGATTTCGGTTCTGGTGGCGCGTCCCGGAGGTCGGGCGAATCCGAGCCTCGGCAGAGGAAAGAACGGGCACGGCTTCGCCCTCCCGGCGAGCGTGTCACGTCCGGTGCATACGCCCAGCTGAGGCCATGAGGCTCACGCGCCTATGGGCCGCGACCACACACACGAGCCCGGCCGGGTACCCCCAATTTCGATTCTAGTGATCGGCACCGACAGGGTTCGGGCCGATAACGATCGAGCGTCCCCACGAGACGCTCACAAGCCGACCGGTACGGTGGGCGCCGTGTTGGACGCCCTCCTGGCCACGATCCCGAGTCCCGACCGCGGTGTTTGGTACCTCGGTCCCCTCCCGCTCAGGGCCTACGCGCTGTGCATCATCGCCGGCATCATCGTCGCCATCTGGTGGGGTGAGCGCCGCTGGGTCGAACGCGGCGGCATCAAGGGCGAGGTCACGGACATCGCCGTGTGGGCGGTGCCGTTCGGCCTCGTCGGCGGGCGGCTCTACCACGTCATCACGGACAACCAGAAGTACTTCGGGCCGGGCAAGGACCCGCTCGCGGCGCTGGAGATCTGGAACGGCGGCCTCGGCATCTGGGGTGCTATCGCGCTCGGTGCCGTCGGTGCGTGGATCGGGTGCCGGCGCAAGGGCATTCCGTTGCCCGCGATGGCGGACGCGCTCGCGCCCGGCATCGTGGTGGCGCAGGCCATCGGTCGGCTCGGCAACTACTTCAACCAGGAGCTCTACGGCGGCGACACGACGTTGCCGTGGGGTCTGGAGATCTACCGTCGCGTCACGCCTGAGGGGCGTGAGGACGCGCTGGCGGGTATCGCCATCGATCACACGCCGATCCAGGTCGTGCACCCGACGTTCCTCTACGAGCTGCTGTGGAACCTCGGTGTCGCGGTGCTGATCGTGTGGGCGGACCGGAAGTTCCGGCTCGGCCACGGGCGGGTGTTCGCGCTGTACGTCGCGGGCTACACGGCCGGTCGGTTCTGGATCGAGCTGATGCGCACCGACGAGGCGACGCTGATCCTCGGCACGCGCGTCAACGTGTTCGTGTCGGCGCTGGTGTTCTTCGGCGCGGTCGCGTACTTCATCATCGCGAAGTCCCGCGGTGAGCGAGAGGACGTCGCCGCACTGCGCGGCACGGAAGAACCCGCTGAAGCCGAACAAGAGGCAGAGGACAAGAGCGTCACCGACGTCGTCGAGGACGGCAACGAGGACGACGCCGCCGAGAAGGACAAGAAGAACTCCCCGGAGTCCGTCAAACCGGAGTGATCTGTGCGCGTGCTCGTCGTCGAGGATGACGACCGGGTGGCCAGAGGCCTGCTGACCGCATTGCGGCACGCGGGCTACGAGGTGCATCGGGTGGCCACGGCCGCTGACGCGCTGCGTGCCGCACCTGCCGACGTGGTGCTGCTCGACCTCGGCCTGCCCGATGGCGACGGCCTGGACGTGCTGCGCGAGTTGCGGCACCGTCCGGGCACCGCCGTCATCACCGTGACCGCACGCGGCGAGGAACGCGAACGCGTTCTCGGTCTGCGCGCGGGCGCCGACGACTACGTGGTGAAGCCGTTCGGCACGTCCGAACTCCTCGCACGGATCGAAGCCGTCCTCAGGAGAACGCGCACGCACCGCGCGGAACCGGAGAGCGAAGGGCCGCTCCGGATCGGGCCGCTGCAGATCAACACCTCGACGCGTGCGGTCACTTTGGACGGTGAGCCGCTCTCGTTGACCCGCAAGGAGTTCGACCTGCTCGCCCTGCTCGCCGCACGCAAGGGCGAGGTCGTGAGCCGCGACTTCATCGTGGACCAGGTGTGGCAGGCGCACTGGGAGGCGCCGTCGCGGACGCTGGACACGCACATCGCGGCGTTGCGCGGCAAGCTCGGCGGCCACGCCAAGATCGAGACGGTCCGGGGCGTGGGTTACCGCCTCGCCACGTGACGAGTCTCCAAGAGACATCCACAGGTACGTGCGGAACAATCGCAACCGATGCTCCGCCGACTGCTCGTCATCACCGTTCCGCTGCTCGTCGCCCTGGTGGCGGCGCTCGGCATCCCTTTGGCGTCCGCGGTCGTGCAGCGAGAGACGCAGACGACCTATCTCGACCGCCTCGGTGACGCCAGCAGGTTCGCCTCGCTCGGCGAGAGCGCGTTGCAGTCGGACCGGCTGGAAGCACTCAGCCAGGAGATCCAGCGCTACGACAACCTCTACGACATCCCGGTCGCCCTGGTCAGCGCGGACAGGCGGATCGTCATGTCCTCGCGGCAGGGGTTCAACCCCAGCAACGACCCCGAGGTCACGAAGGCCCTCAACACGGCGTTGAACGGTGGCGTGAGGCCCGAGCCCGAGTACACGGGCTGGCCGTGGCGCACGGGGCCGATGGTCGTGGTCGAGCCGGTCGGGCGGGACAGTGAGGTGGTGGCCGCCGTCGTCACCATTTCGCAGACACGCGGCCTGCGCACCGAGGTGCTGCGGCAGTGGGGACTGATGGCGCTGGCCGGTCTCGCGCCGATGCTGGCCGTGGTCGCCGCCGCCTGGCCCATGTCGCGGTGGGTGCTCCGGCCGGTCGGCAGGCTCGACGAGGCCACCGCGGCCGTGGCCCAGGGCAACCTCGACGTGCGGGCGGACGAGGTCGGCGGGCCGCAGGAGCTCAGAAGGCTCGCCCGCAGTTTCAACATCATGGTCGACGTCGTCGGCAAGGCGCTGAACAGGCAGAAGGCGTTCGTGGCCGACGCGTCGCACCAGCTGCGGAACCCGCTGGCCAGTCTGCGGCTCGCCGTGGACAACCTCGAACCGCACGTGGACGGCGAGCTCGCGCGGGAAGCGCACCAGATCGCGGTCGAGGAGGCCGAGGAGATGGGGCGCGTGCTCGACACGCTGCTCGCCGCGACCCGGCTCGACAGCGCGCGGCAGACCGAACCCGTCGAGATCGACCAGCTGCTCACGACGCACCGTGCGGCCTGGCAGGCGCTCGCGACCAGGTCCGGTGTCACGCTGAAGATCGACGTACCGGCGGGCCTGACCATGCAGGAACCGCCTGGCGGCCTCGGCAGCGTGCTGGACGAGCTCGTCAGCAACGCCATCCGCCTCTCCAACGCCACCGAGGTCGTGATCACCGGCAGGCCCGGTGAGCTGCACGTCGTCGACGACGGCGACGGCTTGAGCGCCGAGGAACGCGAGCTCGCGCTCCAGCGGTTCTGGCGCGCGACCAAGCACCAGAACGTCGCGGGCACCGGCATGGGGCTCGCGATCTGCGCTGAGCTGATCGAGTCGGCCGGCGGCACGCTCACCCTGCACGACGCGGACCCCGGCCTGGACGTGAAGGTCGCCCTCAGCGCTTCACGGAACGGAACCAGCGCATAGCGCCGTCGTGCAGCGGCACGAGACCGGTCGCGATGCCGGTGCGGACGTTTATCCGCGACGCCTCCGGGTGCCCCTCGACGATCCGCGCGGTCTCGGTGAACACCGTGCGCGTCACGACCTCCACGACGTCCGCGCTCAGCGACTCGCGCGCCAGCAGCAGGTTCGGCACCGCGAACGTCTGGTTCGCCGCCACGTCCTCGTAGGTGGTGCTGGGGATGGTCGCGGGGATGTACGGGCCCTTGTACTTCTCGGCGAGCTTGATCGCCTCGTCCGGGATGTTGATCAGCCGCACGTTGCCCTGAAGATCGGTTATCGCCGGCGTCGGGATGCCGGTCAGCGCCAGCATCGCGTCCAACGACCCGTCGGCGACGCGGCGGGAGGCCTCGGCGTGCGCCATGCGTTCGTCCATTGCGGACAGACCGAAGAACGCCAGCATCCGCTCGGTGGTGAACTCCGTGCCGGACCCGATGGGACCCAGCGAGATCCGCTTGCCCGCGAGATCGCCGAAGGTGTGGATCGGGGACGCCGCCGGAACCGCGATCTGCATGAAGCTGTCGTAGAGCCGGCCGACCGCGCGGACGCTCTGCGGGTCGTCGATCGGGTCCAAAGAGGACAGCGCGAGCTGGGCTTCACCGGAGCGCAGCAACTGAAGGTTCTCAACCGATGCAGCAGTCGGGATGGCGGTGACCTTCGTGCCGGGCAGCTGCTCGGCCAGCGCGGCCGCCAGCGCTCCGCCGACCTCGCGGAACACCGCGCCCTCCGGCCCGGTCGCGAGCACCAGCTCGGCGGGTGCCTCGACTCTGCGCGGGGTGCACCCGGCGAGAGCCAGTCCGGCCCCTAGCAGAAGCGTGCGACGACGAAGCGACACCAATGAAGCCTAGCTGTTACGTCAGGGCTGTCTGAAGTTTCCTCACGTCGGCTTGTCGGGCCTGGTGGCGCGGCTCACTCTCTCTCCCAACGCGTAGTTCAAGGAGGAACAGTGGCCACCACGACCACAGGGCGCAAACCGATCTACAAGCACCTCTACTTCTGGGTGCTGGTCTCCATCGTTCTGGGCGCTGCCGTCGGCTTCCTGTTCCCCAAACAGGCGTCCGAGATGAAGTGGCTCGCCGACCTGTTCGTGAACCTCGTGAAGGTCGTCATCGCGCCGACCATCTTCGCGACGATCATCGTCGGCATCGCGGGCCTCGGGAACCTCGCCAAGGCGGGCGGGCTCGCGCTCAAGACGATCCTCTACTTCACCGCGATGACCACGGTGGCGCTCGCCATCGGCCTCATCGTCGTGAACATCGTCCAGCCGGGTCACCACGGCGGCGACATCACGCTCAACGCGAGCCAGGCCGACGCGACGCTGAAGTCCGCCTCGACCGCGGAGACGGGCATCACCGGCTTCATCCTGAGCCTGGTGCCCAAGTCGTTCGTCAGCGCGTTCACCGACGGCCAGCTGATCCAGGTGCTCGTGGTCGCCATCCTCGTGGCCGTCGCGGTCGCCGGCATGGGTGAGCGCGGCGCCAAGGTCGTCTCCGCGATGGAGACGCTCTCCAAGGTGATGTTCGGCATCATCAAGATCGTCATGTACGTCGCGCCGATCGGTGCCTTCGGCGGTATCGCCTACACCGTCGGCAAGTTCGGCGGCAGCGTGCTCGGCAAGCTGCTGTGGCTGATGGGCTCGTTCTACGCCACCTGCATCCTGTTCGTCATCGTGGTGCTCGGCCTGGTCGCGAAGTTCGCGGGCTTCAGCCTCTTCAAGTTCCTGCGCTACATCAAGGACGAGATCCTGATCGTGCTCGGCACCTCGTCGTCCGAGTCGGTGCTGCCGCGCATGATGGTCAAGCTGGAGGCGGCGGGCGCCCAGAAGTCGGTCGTCGGCCTCACCATCCCGACCGGGTACTCGTTCAACCTCGACGGCACCTGCATCTACCTGACCATGGGCGCGATCTTCATCGCCCAGGCCACCGGTAACGACGTGTCGATCGGCGTCCAGATCGGCCTGCTGCTCTTCATGCTGATCGCGTCGAAGGGCGCGGCGGGCGTCACCGGCGCCGGCCTCGTCACCCTGGCCGCCTCGCTGCAGGCCTTCGAGGCCCACTCGGCCATCCCCGCGGTCGGCATCGCGCTGATCGTCGGCATCGACCGGTTCATGTCCGAGGCCCGCGCCATCACGAACGTGATCGGCAACGGTGTCGGCTCCCTGGTCGTGGCCGCCTGGCAGAAGGGCCTCGACAAGGAGCGCCTGACCGAGGTGCTGAACAACCCCGACAGCGTCGACGTCGACGACCTGCTGGCGCAGCAGACCGGCGCCGAGGGCGACGACAGGAAGGAGCCGGTCGCGGCTCACTGAGGACGTCCGTGACCGGAGGCGACTCTTCCCGCCTCCGGTCACGAGACCTCAGACCTCCATGTATGCCGAGGTCCCGCTCTCCCCGCATGCGGCGTGGGGTGAACGGGGCCTCGGTCTCGTTTGGCAGGGAACAGTCGCGGTCTGCCCCAGTGGACAGTGGCCCGGCGGCTGTGGCCGGTTTCGAGTGAGCGTCCGCTAACTGGGACGACAATGGCTCGACCAGCGAAAACGTGTGGGTACCCAGCTCATCCAGTGGCAAACCGGGAATGTCGCGCAACTCTCATCCGGCTGGCCGATGTTGAACGTTCGGTTACGCTTACCCGGCTGTAACGAACGCCGACGTTGGCCGCAATGTCGCTCCCCAGCCGGGAATCGTTACACATCCATGACCTAGATCACCCATTGGCGGGTGTCCCTGGGTTTCGCGGCTGTTAAAGTCGCGTCAACACGCGGGCCATCGTCGTCCCGTGCTCCCTTGTTGGTTCGAGGTCTGAGCACGAGGACATTGTTCTTTAGCGAGGACGACGAAGGAGGTCTGCGCAGTGATCTTCTCCGCCATCCCCGGCCCCCAGGGTCTTTACGACCCGGCTGATGAGCGCGACGCGTGCGGCGTCGCCATGGTGGCCGACATCCAGGGCAGGCGCTCCCACGGCATCGTCGTCGATGCCTTGACGGCGCTCGCGAACCTGGAGCACCGGGGCGCCGCGGGCGCCGAACCCACTTCGGGTGACGGTGCTGGCATTCTTCTGCAGCTGCCGGACGAGTTCCTGCGTGCTGTGGTCGATTTCGACCTTCCCGAGCGTGACCAGTACGCGGCGGGAATCGCCTTTCTTCCGTTTGAATCCGAAGAACGCGTCGCCGCGATGCAGGAGATCGAACGCATCGCGGAAGAGGAGAGCCTCGTCGTTCTCGGCTGGCGCGACGTCCCGACCGACCCGGAGAAGGCCAACGTCGGCCCGACCGCGATGTCGGTGGCGCCGCACTTCGCGCAGCTCTTCGTGAAGGGCACGCGCGACGAGGCCGGGATCGCCCTGGACCGCCTGGCTTTCTGCCTGCGCAAGCGGGTGGAGCACGAGGGCAGTGTCTACTTCCCTTCGCTGTCGGCGCGAACGATCGTCTACAAGGGAATGCTGACGACCGAGCAGCTGCCGGCGTTCTTCCCCGACCTGCACGACGAGCGCCTCTACTCTGCGATCGCGTTGGTGCACAGTCGTTTCTCCACGAACACCTTCCCGTCGTGGCCGCTCGCGCACCCGTTCCGGTTCGTCGCGCACAACGGTGAGATCAACACCGTCCGCGGCAACCGCAACCGCATGCGTGCCCGCGAGGCGTTGCTGGACAGCGAACTCATCCCGGGCGACCTCGCCCGGCTGTTCCCGATCTGCAACCCGGACGGCTCGGACTCGGCGTCGTTCGACGAGGTGCTGGAGCTGCTGCACCTCGGCGGCCGCAGCCTGCCGCACGCGGTGCTGATGATGATCCCGGAGGCGTGGGAGAACCACGCCACGATGGACCCGAAGCGCCGCGCGTTCTACCAGTTCCACGCGAGCCTCATGGAGCCGTGGGACGGCCCGGCCTGTGTCACCTTCACCGACGGCACGCTCGTCGGCGCGGTCCTCGACCGCAACGGCCTGCGTCCTGCCCGCTGGTGGCAGACCGCCGACGGCCGAGTGGTTCTGGCGTCCGAGACCGGCGTGCTCGACGTGCCGTCCGACCAGGTGGTCGCGAAGGGCCGCCTGCAGCCGGGTCGCATGTTCCTGGTGGACACCGCGCAGGGCCGCATCGTCGACGACGAGGAGTTCAAGTCGGGGCTCGCCTCGGAGTCGCCCTACGACGAGTGGCTGCACGCCGGCCTGCTCGACCTGGCCGACCTCTCGGACCGCGAGCACGTGGTGCAGAGCCACGAGTCGGTCGTGCGCCGCCAGCTCACCTTCGGCTACACCGAGGAGGAGCTGCGGATCCTGCTCACGCCCATGTCGATCATGGGCATGGAGCCGCTGGCGTCGATGGGCACGGACACACCGGTCGCGGCGCTCAGCCAGCGTTCCCGGCTGCTCTACGACTACTTCGTGCAGAACTTCGCACAGGTCACGAACCCGCCGCTGGACGCGATCCGCGAAGAGATCGTCACGTCCGTCAAGCGCGTGATGGGCCCCGAGCAGAACCTGCTCGACCCCGGCCCCGTCTCGTGCCGCCACGTGACGCTCGACTACCCGGTCATCGACAACGACGAGCTCGCCAAGCTCATCCACATCAACGACGACGGTGACCTGCCGGGCTTCGCCTGCACCGTCCTGTCTGGACTGTACGAAGTGGACGGCGGCGGCGAGGCGCTCACCGCCGCGATCGAGCGCGTGCGTCGCGAGGCGTCGGAGGCCATCGCGAACGGCGCTCGTACGCTGGTGCTGAGCGACCGCGACTCGGACCACCGCATGGCGCCGATCCCGTCGCTGCTGCTCGTGTCCTCGGTGCACCACCACCTGGTGCGCACCAAGGAACGTCTGCGGGTCGCGCTGGTGGTCGAGTCCGGTGACTGCCGCGAGGTCCACCACGTCGCCGCCCTGCTCAGCTACGGTGCCGCCGCGGTGAACCCGTACCTCGCGTTCGAGACGATCGAGGACCTGATCAGCCAGGGCGCCATCTCCGGCGTCCGCGCTCACAAGGCGGTCCGCAACTACGTCAAGGCGCTCGTCAAGGGCGTCCTGAAGATCATGTCGAAGATGGGCATCTCGACCGTCGGTGCCTACACCGCGGCGCAGATCTTCGAGGCGGTCGGCCTGTCGAACGACCTGCTGGACGAGTACTTCACCGGCACGCAGTCCAAGCTCGGCGGCGTCGCCCTGGACGTGCTTGCCGAGGAGGTGGCCGTCCGCCACCGCCGCGCGTACCCGGACAACCCGACCGACCGCGCGCACCGCAGGCTGGAAGTCGGCGGCGAGTACTCCTACCGCCGCGAAGGCGAGCTGCACCTGTTCACGCCGGAGACGGTGTTCCTGCTGCAGCACGCCACGAAGACGCGCAAGGAGGACGTCTTCCGCCAGTACACGGCGGAGGTCGAGCGCATCTCCCGGCAGGGCGGCACGTTGCGCGGGCTGTTCAAGTTCCGGAGCGAGGGCCGCACGCCGATCCCGATCGACGAGGTCGAGCCCGTCAGCTCGATCGTCAAGCGCTTCAACACCGGCGCCATGTCGTACGGCTCGATCTCGGCCGAGGCGCACGAGACCCTTGCCATCGCGATGAACCGTCTCGGCGGTAGGTCGAACAGCGGTGAGGGCGGCGAGGACCGCGAGCGCCTGTACGACCCGGAGCGGCGTTCCGCGGTCAAGCAGGTCGCGAGTGGACGGTTCGGCGTCACGAGCGAGTACCTCGTGAACTCCACGGACATCCAGATCAAGATGGCGCAGGGCGCGAAGCCCGGCGAGGGCGGTCAGCTGCCCGGCTTCAAGGTCTACCCGTGGATCGCACGCACCCGGCACTCCACGCCGGGCGTCGGTCTGATCTCGCCGCCGCCGCACCACGACATCTACTCGATCGAGGATCTGGCGCAACTCATCCACGATCTTAAAAACGCGAACGAGCAGGCTCGGGTTCACGTGAAGCTCGTCTCGTCGATCGGTGTGGGCACGGTCGCGGCCGGCGTGGCCAAGGCTCACGCGGACGTCGTGCTGATCTCCGGCTACGACGGCGGCACCGGCGCCTCGCCGATGAACTCGCTCAAGCACGCTGGAACGCCGTGGGAGATCGGCCTCGCCGAGACCCAGCAGACGTTGCTGCTCAACGGCCTGCGCGACCGCATCACCGTCCAGGTCGACGGCGCCATGCGCACCGGCCGGGACGTGGTCGTGGCCGCACTGCTGGGCGCGGAGGAGTTCGGCTTCGCCACGGCACCGCTGATCGTCGCGGGCTGCGTGATGATGCGCGTCTGCCACCTGGACACGTGCCCGGTCGGCGTCGCCACGCAGAACCCCGACCTGCGCGCCCGCTACACCGGCCAGGCCGACCACGTCGTGAACTTCTTCGAGTTCATCGCGCAGGAGGCCCGCGAGATCCTGGCCGAGCTCGGGTTCCGCACGATCGACGAGGCCGTCGGTCACGCGGAGCTGCTCGACAAGGACGAGGCGATCGAGCACTGGAAGACCGCGGGCCTGAACCTGGACCCGGTCTTCGAGGTGCCGGAGACCCCGTACCCGACGGCGAAGCGCAAGATCCGCGACCAGGACCACGGCCTCGACAAGGCCCTGGACCGCACGCTGATCCAGCTCGCGGAGGCGGCGCTGGAGGACGCGCACCAGGTCAAGCTGGAGCTGCCCGTCCGCAACGTCAACCGCACCGTCGGCACGCTGCTCGGCGCCGAGGTCACCCGTCGCTTCGGCGGCGAGGGCCTGGAGGACGACACGATCCAGGTCAGGCTGACCGGGTCGGCCGGCCAGTCGCTCGGCGCGTTCCTGCCGCGCGGCATCACGCTCGAGATGGTCGGCGACGCGAACGACTACGTCGGCAAGGGCCTGTCCGGCGGACGGATCATCGTCCGGCCGTTCGAGGACGCGCCGTTCCGCGCCGAGGACCAGGTGATCGCGGGCAACGTGATCGGCTACGGCGCCACGTCCGGCGAGATCTTCCTGCGCGGGCGTGTCGGCGAACGCTTCTGCGTCCGCAACTCCGGCGCGCTGCTGGTGGCCGAGGGTGTGGGCGACCACGCGTTCGAGTACATGACCGGTGGCCGGGCAGTGGTGCTCGGGCCGACCGGGCGCAACGTCGCGGCCGGCATGTCCGGCGGTATCGCGTACGTGCTCGACCTGGACCCGTTGTCGGTGAACCAGGAGATGGTGCAACTGCAGCGCCTCAACGCCGAGGACCTGCGTTGGCTCAAGGACGCCATCACCAAGCACCAGCAGGCGACGGGTTCCGCCGTCGCCGCGTCGTTGCTCGGTGACTGGACCCGGCGAGCCGGTGCGTTCACGAAGGTCATGCCCGGTGACTTCCAGCGAGTGATGGACGCGATGCGTCTGGCGCGCGCCGAGGGCCGGGACGTTGACGCGGCTGTCATGGAGGCGTCCCGTGGCTGATCCACAGGGTTTTATGAAGCACACCCGTTCCGACGCGCCCAAGCGCCCGAAGCCGGAACGGTTGCAGGACTGGAACGAGGTCTACCTCCACGAGGACCCCGTCGAGCGCAACAACGCGGTGCGCACGCAGGCCACGCGGTGCATGGACTGCGGCATTCCCTTCTGCCACAGCGGAACCGCGGGCTGTCCACTCGGGAACCTGATCCCCGAGTGGAACGACCTGGTGCGCCGCGGCGACTGGGAGCTCGCCTCGGACCGCCTGCACGCCACCAACAACTTCCCGGAGTTCACGGGTCGTCTGTGCCCGGCACCGTGTGAGGCCGCCTGCGTGCTGGCGATCTCGCACGACGCCGGTGGTGCCGTCGCGATCAAGCGGGTCGAGGAGACCATCGCGGACGTGTCGTGGGAGAACGGCTACGTGCAGCCGATCCAGGCGACCGTGTCCTCGGGCAAGCGCGTCGCGATCGTCGGCTCCGGTCCCGCCGGACTCGCCGCCGCGCAGCAGCTGGCCCGCGCGGGCCACGAGGTCGTTGTGTACGAACGGGACGACCGGCTCGGTGGCCTGCTGCGGTACGGCATCCCCGAGTTCAAGATGGAGAAGAAGATCCTCGACCGTCGCCTGTCCCAGCTTCGCCGGGAGGGCACGAAGTTCGTGACCGGCTGCGAGGTCGGTGTCGACATCACGGTCGAGGAGCTGCGTGCCGAGTTCGACTCGGTCGTGCTCGCCGTGGGTGCGCTGCGCGGCCGTGACGACAAGACGACCCCTGGGCGTGAGCTCAAGGGCGTGCACCTCGCGATGGACCACCTGGTCCCCGCGAACCGCGCCGTCGAGGGTGACGGCCCGTCCGCGATCTCCGCCGAGGGCAAGCACGTCATCGTCATCGGCGGTGGTGACACGGGCGCCGACTGCTACGGCACCGCGACCCGCCAGGGCGCGCTGTCCGTGACGCAGCTCGACCAGTACCCGATGCCGCCGTCCGTCCGCGACGACGACCGTTCGCCGTGGCCGGTGTGGCCGCACATCCTGCGCACGTACCCCGCGCACGAGGAGGCCGGCGAACGCCGCTTCACCGTGGCGGTCAAGCGTTTCGTGGGTGACGACGACGGGCACGTGCGCTTCATCGAACTGCAGCAGGTGCGCGTCGAGAAGGACTCGTCCGGCCGCCGTTCCGTGGTGCCGCTGACCGACGAGATCGAGGTCCTGCCCGCGGACATGGTGCTGCTGGCGATCGGCTTCGAGGGCGTCGAGCACATGCGCCTTCTGGACGACCTGGGCATTTCCCTGTCGGCGCGCGGCACGATCTCGTGCGGCTCCGACTGGCAGACGACCGCGCCCGGCGTGTTCGTCTGCGGGGACGCGCATCGCGGCGCTTCCCTCGTGGTGTGGGCGATCGCCGAGGGGCGGTCCGTGGCGAACGCCGTGGACAGGTTCCTCACGGGTTCCTCGAACCTGCCTTCGCCGGTCATCCCGAACCAGCTTCCGCTCGCTGTGGTCTGACAACGGCGTCAGATCAGCGGAGAGCAGCATGACGCCCCGGCCGACAACGACGTCGGCCGGGGCGTTCGCCTATGCGGCCTGGGCACAGGTGTCGCGGTAGTCCAGTTCCGGCAGGTACTGCTGCCACTCCAGCGGACTGAGGCCGCCGGCGGCGACCGTGCAGGCGTGGCCGACCAGGCTGCCGGGCGATCCCTGCCCGAACGAACCGCGCAACGTGGTGGCCAGTTCGGCGTTCGTGTCCGAGCTGGGCGCCAGAGCGTGCGCGGTCAGGCCGAGGCGCAGCGCCAGCCGCGGCGACGAGGTGCGCGCGACCTGGGCTTGTGCCACGAGTGCGCGTGCCGTGGCCTTGTCGCGTCCCACGCTGGCGTTGTGCCATTGGACTGCTGCCAGCCCTGCCGCGCCGATCGCGGCCACGAGGAACACCGCCAGACAGCTGACCGTGCGCCTGCGGTCGCGGCGGCGTTGTCCTTGCAGCGTGTGGATCCGGTTGCGGCTCACGGCCAGGAACCGGCGGGCGTCGGGGGAGAGGTCGTCGTTCGCCACCAACGGTGCGATGGCGGCGAACGTGTCCTCGTTGAGCAGCAAGTGGTCCGCGCGTTCGCCCTCGATCCACTGCGAGGCGTCCAGCTCGACGGACTGGGCCGCACGCAGGCCGATCTGCCGTTCCTCGATGGCGCCGCGCAACGGCCGCCACTCGGTGAACAACGCCTCGTGCGCCACGCCGATCCAGCGGCCCTGCTTGTCGCCGCTCGCGGTGAGCAGGCGGTGCCGGACGAACACCTCCAGTGCGGCGCGGGCGTGCGGGTCCAGCTGGGCCATGTTGACGCGTTTGCGGGTCGGCCTGCCGGTGTGGTCGAGCGTGGCCAGGGCCGCGAGCCGGGCGAGCAGTTCCTCCTTGCCCATCCCGGTTTCCGCGACGGCACTGTCGAGCACGTCGTCGGCGTGCCGGGCCAACGCGCCGTGGACGCCGCCGAGGTGTTCGTACAGCTCGCTGGACAGCGTGCCGCCTCGGGGCACGCCCATCGCCAGGTGCTGCAACGTGAACGCGAGCAACGGCAACGCCTCGCCGCTCACCGTGTCCTCGACGAGCAACGCGACGAGCTCCGGGTGCACCTTGAGCCCGGCCACGCGGGCAGGGCCGGTGATCACGATGTTGAGCACCTCGCGCGCGAGCGGTGCCAGCACGTAGCTGCCGAGGTGGACGCCGCTCAGTTCGGGCAACGTCCGCAGGTCGTCCAGGAACTCCGACCGCAGCGTCGCGACCACCCGCACGTTGTCCGCCAGCGCGTCCTTGAGCAGGTTCGCGACGACCTGACGGTCCTTCTCGTCGGCACGGGTGAAGAACTCCTCGGCCTGGTCGATGGTGATCAGCAGCCTGCGGTCCTCGTCCACGAGCTCCTGGGCGACGCCGCGCAGCCCGTCGAGGACGAGCCGGTCCTTGGTCTCCCGCAACGTCCAGTCGAGACCGACTCGGCCGGCGGTCTTGCGCACCGCGCGGGCGAGCGCGTCGAGCGGGTCGGTGCCCGGCAGCCACGGCGGCATGACGAGCCAGCGCGGGTCGTCCGCGAGCTGGGCCAGCAGGCCAGCCCTGACCAGCGACGACTTGCCGCAGCCGGACGGGCCGACGACGGCGAGCAGGCCGGGGCCGCGGCGCACCTTGCGGGCCAGCGCGCGGGTTTCCGCGTCACGGCCGAAGAACACCGCGCTCAGCGCCGTGCTGAACGCGTCCAGGCCGGGGAACGGTTCCTGGTCCTTCGCGAGCTTGCGGCCGCCGGTGTCGAACCGCCGCAGCGCCTTTTGCAGGTGCTCGCGTGCGGTGGTGTGCGGGATGTGGTTGAGGTGCCCGATCAACGGGTGGATGACGCCGTCGAGCTGCACGGGCAGCAGGAGAGTGCCCAGCGCGTCCGCGATGGCGATCTCGGCGTTGCACCAGCTCGACGTGACCGACGCCTGGCTGATGACGCACACGACGGCGTCCGCCCTGCGTAACTCGTGGTGCAAACGCTCGCGCCACGCCTCGCCGACCTGGATCCCGTCCTCGGGGTGCACTTCCAGGAAGATTTCGTGATCACCTTCGAGCCAGTTGCGGATATGTGTCGCGATCGCCACATTCTGCGTCGCGTGGCTGATGAACACCCTCGCCACGACCGTCTCCTTTGGCATTCGGTCACCGATTGTGCAGAGCTGGCAGGGATCGGCGGCCGGTCGTCCACTGACTGGCGGATCTACAACGCGGCGGGACCACTCTCTGCATACGTACGTTTCCGTGAAATCAGAAGCCCTTTCGGGTGAAACTTGTGTGTGATGCGGGCAAAGTCAGTCTCGTATATCGCGGAACTTGTCCACTTTGGGCGAAACTGATAGTCGTAGATCAACTCGGTCGGGGGTGTGAGCATGCGCAGCGTTCTTCTCGCTGTCATCGTCGCCCTGTGCGCCGTGCTGACCCCGGCCGTGTCCACTGTGTCGATCGGCGCGCCGCCGCCGAAGTCGAAGACGTCTGTCCCCAAGGAAGAAGCGCCGCGTGAGGAGCGCGAGCCGAGCCGCCTGCGTCTGCTGGTCGCGTCCGTCGACCGGACGTCCAACGTGGCCGCTCCGTCCTTCTTCACGGTGTTCACGCCGCGCGCCGTTCCCGGTGTTCTCGCGCTCGTGTCCGACGCCGAACCAACACTGGTCTGGCGCACACCCCCTGCGCTGCAGGTGTTCCGACACTGATCGGTCCCCACTCCCCGATCAAACCGAAACACTTTTCCTTAGCAGTGAGGGACTCCCATGGACTTCCATCGCTTTGTTCAGCATGCCCGCGCACACGCCGCATCGCGTTCCCGCGCACTCGGCCGCAAGCTCGCCGCTGGTCAGCAACCCACCACGATGTTCATCACGTGTGCCGATTCGCGCATCGTCACCGCCGCGATCACGGGTGCCGAACCCGGTTCGTTGTTCGAGCTCCGCACCGCGGGCAACGTCATCCCGCCCTACTCGCTCACCGCGCCGTCCAGTGAGATGGCCACGATCGAGTTCGCCGTGCTGCAGCTCGGTGTCAGCGAGATCGTCGTCTGCGGCCACTCGCACTGCGGTGCGGTGGGCGCGTTGAACGGCGGCGGCATCGACCACCTGCCCGCGATGCGCGGCTGGCTGCGTCCCGGACGGCCGCGCAAGTCGTCCGATCCGGCGATGCGGTCGGAAGGACAGGACCACGTGCGCGTTCAGCTGGAAACCCTGCTGGCGTACCCGTTCGTGGCCGAGAAGGTCGCTTCGGGTTCGTTGCGCGTCCACGGCTGGTTCTACGACATCGAGACCGGCCAGGTCTCCGCGTGTGCCGAGCACGCTTTCCTTCCGCTGTAGGGGTTTCTGACGTGATGAAGAAGTACTGGACCGATCTCGGCGCGTCGGTCGTAGTGTTCCTCGTGGCGCTGCCGTTGTGCGTGGGCGTGGCGGTGGCGTCCGGGGTGCCGGCCGAGCTCGGCATCGTGACCGGCGTGGTCGGCGGCATCGTCGTCGGCCTGCTGCCGGGCAGCACGATGCAGGTGAGCGGGCCGGCCGCCGGGCTGACGGTGCTGGTGGCGGATGCCGTGTCCCGGCACGGAATTCAGGCGCTGGGCGTGATCGTGCTCGGCGCCGGGCTGCTCCAGGTGGCGCTGGGCTTAGCCAGGTGCGGACGGTGGTTCCGCGCGATCTCGCCGTCGGTGGTGCAGGGCATGCTGGCGGGCATCGGGCTGGTGCTGATCCTCGGTCAGCTCCGGCACCTCGTGGTGTCCCCGGCCGCGCTGGCGCTGGGCCTGCTCACCGTGCTGATCATGCTGCTGTGGCAGCGAACTCCGCTGCGGGTCGTGCCGGGCATCCTGGTCGGCGTGGTCGTCTGCACCGCGCTGGCGGCGGTGTTCGCGTCGGACGTCGACCGCATCACGGTCGGCACGCTCTCCACGGACGTGCACCTGCCGGACTTCTCGTTGCTGGACACCGGAGTCATCGGCACAGCGGTGGTGTTCGCCCTCGTCGCCTCGGCGGAGTCGATGTTCAGCGCGGCAGCCGTCGACCGCATGCACAGCGGCCCGCGCACGCGGTACAACAAGGAACTGGTCGCGCAGGGCGTCGGCAACACGATCTGCGGCATGCTCGGCGCGTTGCCCATGACGGCGGTGATCGTGCGCAGCGCGGCCAACGTGTCGGCCGGAGCCCGGACGAAAGCGTCCAGGGTGCTGCACGGTGTGTGGCTGCTGCTGTTCGTGGTGCTGCTGCCGGGGTTGCTGACGCTGATCCCGGTCGCCGTGCTGGCGGCCGTCCTGGTCCACGCCGGGTGGAAGCTGCTGGGCCTGCGGGAGGTCGTCACGTCGTGGCGCACCGACAAGGCTGAGAGCTTCATCTTCGTCCTCACGGCCGGTCTCATCGTGGCGACCGATCTCCTGACGGGCACCGTGGCCGGTCTGCTGGCCGCTGTCGTCAAGACCGCCTGGGACGTGTCCAGGCTGCAGGTGACCGTGACGGCGGAGGGCGTGGCGTTGCGCGGCAACGCGACTTTCCTGCGGTTGCCCGTGTTGCTCGATGAACTGGACCGGGTCGACCGCGAGCACGTCCGGATGGACCTGAGCGGGGTCCGGCACCTCGACCAGGCCTGCGGACAGGCGATCGACCAGTGGGTCGACGAGTCGCGGCGGGCGGGCAAGACCGTCGACCTCGTCGGCAGGTAGCAGAAGGCGCCGCGACCGTGGGGGTCGCGGTCGCGGCGCCTCTCATTCAGTTGGTCACTAGTGGGTCGTGAACTGCCCGCGCACCGCACCACCGGGGAACGCCGCCGTGTGGATGTTGGAGTAGAAGTCCTTGGGCGACTGGCGAAGCGCGTCCAGCGTGGCCTTGTCGGCGGCGGCCGTGCCCGAGACCGCGAAGATGCCGTTCGGGACGGCGGTGCCGAAGAACGTGATCTTCACGGCGCCGTTCACGCCCTTCGCGCCCTGGTGGACGTGGCCGAGGGTCGGCGCGTCG
The DNA here is from genome assembly GCF_900115955.1 of Lentzea waywayandensis. GTDB lineage: Bacteria > Actinomycetota > Actinomycetes > Mycobacteriales > Pseudonocardiaceae > Lentzea > Lentzea waywayandensis. Next base: position 343,314 of record NZ_FOYL01000005.1, on the reverse strand, counting down.
ACGTTCACCCAGGCCAGCGAGAAGTCGACGCCGGTGGCGGTGGGCTGCACGAACGTGATGGCCTGGCCGTCCGGGTCGCCGACCTTCGGGCCGTTCTGCACCGGAACCTCGTTGCGGCCGTTGGAGAACGCGCGGAGCTTGCCGCCCTTGATGATGTCGAGCGGGTTGATCTGCTTGGTCAGCGGCTTGAGCTGGCCGCGGACCGCGCCACCGGGCTTCTCGGTGCTGTGCAGGTTCACGTAGAAGCCGGCCGGGTTCTTGCGGATGTCCTCGGCGAGCTTGGCGTCGACCACGGTCTGACCGGCAGCGGCGCCCAGCGTCTCGGGCATCGGGGTGGTGAAGAGGTTGACCTTGACCGCGCCGTTCTGGCCCGCAGCGCCCTGGTGGATGTGGCCGAGGGTGAGCTGGGCCGTCTTCTTCCACTCCAGTGCGAACGTCACGCGGTCGCCGCGCACCTCGACCAGCGCCTTCGCCGAGGCGTCCGCGTCGCCCACGGCCGGGCCGCCGGCGGTCGGGACCTCCTGGCGGCCGTCCAGCTCCGCGGAGAAGAACACGGGCTTGCCGGTGGCGGGCTTGACCGGCTGGTTCGGGGCCTGCGGCGTGGTCTGACCGGGCGCGGGCGGGGCCGTGCTGTGGCCGCCGTGCCCGGCGCCGTGGTCCGGTGCGCCGCCGGACTTCGTGGCGGTCGGCTTCTGCGCGGAACCACCGGCGTCGATGTTCAGGGTGGGGCCGTCGGCGGTGAAGAACTCGAAGGCAGAGCCGCCGTTCTTCACGACCACGCGGACCTCGATCTGGCCGCGGCCGGGCTTCACGGTGAAGGTGCGCGACTCGCCCTTCTTGGCGCCGTCGAGGCAGCGGCCTTCCAGCTGGTCGGCGGCGCAGAAGCTCGCCTCGTAGCCGGCGGTGTTCGTGATCTTCACGGTGACCGCGTCCTGGGCGGCGGACGCCGGCGTCACCACGGCGAGTCCGAGTGTGGCGCCCAGAAGGCATGCGGCAGCGACGTTTTTGTTGACAGGCATGGGATGTACTCCAAGGCTCCGCTGTGGGAGTCGGGGGGTCTGGCGGACCCGACATGACCAACACGGACGTCGGTCAGATTCGGTTCAAGGAATTCTCCGCTGAACCGAAGGGCGTCTCATTACGTGTCAACGTCGGAACAGGACACACCCCGCGAGGAGACGAAGATGCGCGCACGTATGGGAATTCTGCTGCTGCCGGTGCTGCTCGCCGGACTGGCTGCCTGCGGAAACGAGGCACCGCAACAGGATTCGCGGCAGGAGGCCCCGGTGAAGGTCGAGGTGAAGATCGCGCAGTCCGACCTCGGACCGATCCTCGTCGACCAAACGGGACGGACGCTCTACGCCTTCACCAAGGACGAGAACAAGTCCAGCGCGTGCGACGCCGACTGCATCGCCGTGTGGCCCGCGCTCACCGCCGAGTCCAAAGTAGACGCCAAGGACGGCGCCGACGTGCAGCTCGTCTCGCAGATCGACGAGAGCTCGCAGGCTGTGTACGGAAAGTGGCCGCTCTACTACTACGTGGGAGACCAGGTCGCCGGCGACGTCAACGGCCAAGGCGTCGACGAAGAGTGGTTCGCGATCGCCGCGGACGGGAAACTGGTCAAGAAGAGCTGATGAACACTAGGCCGTTCGGGTGTATCTGGCTAACGGCTCTGTGAGAGATGTCGACCCTGAAGATGAACCAGTAGGGGGCGACACATGACCAGCGCAGGCTTCGACGCGAAGTTCCTCGGCACGACTGCCGGGATCCCGGTCCTGACCGACTCGGGAGCGGCCGACGCGGTCGAGCTCGACGGCTCGACCACGATCGACTACACGCACTTCTCACTCGCGATGAGCAAGTCGCGCAAGTTCGCGAGCTGGGTCGCGTGGAACATCGACGGCGGCGAGATGAAGGCCCTGAGCCGCAGCAACATCCCGTTCGTCAAGGACCCGCGCGTCCCGGCCGGGTTCCAGACCGGCGACGAGCTCTACCGCGACAACAGGCTCGACCGCGGCCACCTCGCGCGTCGCGCCGACCTGTGCTGGGGCCCGAAGGCCGAGGCGCAGAAGGCGAACAGGGACTCGTTCTTCTTCACGAACATCACGCCGCAGATGGACGACTTCAACCAGAGCACCAAGGAAGGCCTCTGGGGCCGGCTCGAGGACGCGGTGCTCGCCGACGTCGACGTGGACAACCTCAAGGTCAGCGTCTACGGCGGCCCGGTCTTCAACGCCGACGACAGGGTGTTCCGCAGCGTCGCGATCCCGCGTGAGTTCTACAAGGCGATCGCGTTCGTGGTGGACGGCGAGCTGCGCTGCAGCGCGTTCCTGCTCACCCAGAACATCGTCCTGGCCGAGGCTCTCGACCTGGACGAGTTCCGGGTGTTCCAGGTGTCGCTGACCGAGCTGGAGAAGCGCGTGAGCCTCACCTTCCCCGCCGAGCTGCACGCCGCCGACACCGCGTCGGTGCAGCTGCTGGACGAGGCTGAGCGCAAGCCGCTGGACAGCCTGACCGACATCCAGTGGTGACACGTCCGCCGGCCCGGCGTCACGTCGTGACGCGCACCCCTGGCAGTTGCCCGCGCAGCTCCTCCAGCCGGGCAGCCGATTCCGGCTGATGCACCACGAGGTGCTCCAGCACCGGCAGGACGTGCAGGTCGTCCGCCGCCGGTACGCCGAACACCTCCAGCGTCGTGATGGTCGGCCACCGCTCCAACCCCGCCAGCGAGTAGGGCGGGCGGTGGTCGATCGCCAGTTCGCGCAACGCGGGCAGGCCTGGCAACGCGCCCAGCCCCTCGTCGGTGACCGAGTCGCGGATCTGCAGGCGCCGCAGCGCACCGCCCTCCAGCGAGTCCAGCTCGACCCGGCTGAAGTGCAGGTGCAGCTCGTCCAGGTCCCTCACCGGCGACAGGTCGATCCGCCCGAGCGGACGGCACCGGCTCAGGTGCAGCTCCTTCAGCGAACGCGACCCGGCCAACGGCGACAGATCGCGCATCACCTCGTTCTGCCACAGCTCCAGCCGGTGCAGCGACGGCATGCCGCCCAACGGGTCGAGCGGGTTGATGTTGCCGATGCACCGCACGTACCGCAGCTTCTCCAGGTGCATGATGAACTGGATTCGGTGCCAGCCGCGGACGTCCACCCGCCGGTCACCGAAATCCACTTTGGACAGCACGGACTTCGCGTACTTCTCCGCGTCCGGCGTGTTCCGCCACGCCCGCAGCAGCTCGTCGATGACCATCGCGTGATCGACGGCCACGAACTCCGCGATCCGCTCCCACGCGGCCTCGCCGCCGATGTTGGCCAGCGTCCGCACGACGTACGCGGCCCCGGCCGAGTCCCCGGCGGCCTCCGGACCCGGCAGCAGGTCCACCACGAACGAGCCCGCCTCGGCCAGCGCGTCGGCGTGCGCGAAGCTCTTCGGCGGGATCAGCGACGCGGCGGCGGCCGTCACCTGGGCCCGCGCGGTCTCCGGTTCGATCACGTCGGCCTGGTCGAGGCACGCCAGCGCGAGCAGCCGCAGCTTGTCCCGCCCGCGTTCGTCCTTGCGCGTGTCGTCGTTGCCCGCCAGCAGGTCCATCAGCACGCGGGCCCGTTCGCGCGGCCGGGCGTGCGCGACCGCCATCACCACGACGTCGTGCCACTCGTCCAGATGTGCCCTGTCCACCAACAGGTTCAGGTCACCGGCGTCCACGACCTCCTTGGCCGCCAGGTAGTCCCGGAACGTCCGGTGCACGAACTGCACGCGTTCGGACGCCACCTCCCGCAGCAGCCCGGCCCGTTCGAGCAACCGCTGCATCGCCTCGTCCGGGTCGATGTCGTGCGACCGCAACCCGCGCATCGCGTTCCCGAGCCGGTGCACGGCCTCCTCGCGGGGAACCATCAGCTCGCGGTTGCGCACGAGCGAGTACGCGAACCGTTGCAGCAGAACGAGCTGCTCCTCCTTGGAGAACGACGGCAGCGCGAGCCCGCGGTCCTCGTCCCACCGCACCAGCAACAGGTCCAGCGCGGCCTCGTACAGCGATCGGCGATCGCGTGGCAGATGCATGTTCCGGTCCTGGTGCAACGCGCACAACAGGCCTGCGAGCAACGGGCTCGACGCCAGTCGCCGCAGGTCCGGCCGCTTCACGAGCGTCGCCACCAGCCGTGCCTCGCACTCGGTCAGCCACACCCGCGCGTCCCGCGTCAGCCCCGGCTCGTCGCGGGCGGCGGTGTGCCAGGCCTCCACGAAGTCGCGCACACCCTTGTCGCTCAACGGCAACAGGTCGAACGCGCTGAAGCCGACATCCTCCAGCCAGTCCTCCGGCACCGCGGCCGGCCGGGTCGTGATCGCGTACCGGGCGTCCGGATAGGCGTTGACCAGCTTCTCCAGCCACAGCCGGGCCTCGGCCCGCCGCTCCCACACCAGCTCGTCCACACCGTCGATCAGGACGACCGCGCGCCCCTCCTTGAGTCGCGCGGTGACCCACCCGGACGGCTTCTCCTCCTCGATCATCGAGGCGGTCGACGAGATGAACTCCTCCGGCTTCGGCAGCGACGCGTACTGCCGCAGCGGCACGAAGAACGGCACCAGCCCGAGCCACTCGTTGCCCGAGGTCCGCGTCTCGCCCAGCGCGTTCATCGCGAGCCAGCGCAGGAACGTCGTCTTGCCCGCGCCGGCGCCGCCCCGGATCAGCACCCGAGGCGTGTCCGCCAGCGCCGCCGCCACCGGCAGCCCGGCCCCGGTCAGCTCGTCGGTGTCCCCGACCCGCGCCACCGCCAGCGACACGTACGAGGTGTCGAACGACTGCCGCCGCGGCGCCCGCCCGCGCGACACCCCGAACAGCTCCAGCCCGCCCAGCGCGTGCGCGACCTGGTCGGCGTAGCGGTCCTCGAAGTCCCGATGCGACGCCGTCAGCGCGAGTTGCCGCTGGTCCGCGAGCCGTGCCACGGCGTCGGCGGTCGCCCGGCCCATCCGGTACATCTCCACCGCGAGCCGCCGCGCGTACTCCGGCTGCGACCACACCAGTTCGACGACCGCGACGCACACCCTCAGCAGCAACGCGTCGTAGACGGCCGTCGCCTGCTCGGACAGCCCCGCCGCCCGCCGGATCTGCTCCGACTTGGACATCACGTGGGCGCGCAGCGACTCGGGCGTCAGCATCACCCGCAGCGCCTCCTCCGGGCGCAACGGCAGCGCGGCCTCGATGGACTCGCGCGCCGCCTCCACGGCGGCCTGCCACTCGTGCTGCTCGACGGCACTCAGCTCGCCGCGCGCGAGCTCCGAGCTGACCCGCTCGACCAGCGGTCCCGGCCTGGTCAGCTCGCGCTGGCGCTTCTTGTCCTTGGCGCCTCTGTGCACGACGTCGAAGAGACCGAGCAGCACGCGCTCCAGCACGGTCTCCAGCACCATCAGCAGTCCGGCGGAAAACGGGTCGGCCACACGTCCAGTATCAGCAGGTGATCACCGCACGCCGGAGGACTTCACCAGCTGTTCATTCTGGTAGCGCGACCTTGCGGACGTGCCCGATGTCGAACTCCCTGCTCGTCCCGTCCTCGCAGTCCGCGCTCAGCACGCCTTCGAGGTGCTTGGTCGGCACGATCACGTGCGTGTCGGTCCGGCGTGGCCCGGTCGCGTACTTGATCTCGACGCGGCTCCCGTCGACCAGCGCCGACGACAGCAGCACGACCTCCTCGTCACGCAGGAAGACGTTCTGGTCGCGCAGCATCCGCGCCGCGTTGGCCCGCGGCGCGCCGGGTCCGACGCTCGGCCGTTCCTGCTCCACCAGCCGCACCGCGAGCTGGGTCAGCTCCAGGTCGTTCATCTCGGTGCGCCACCACCGCTCCGGCTTGCGCTCGCCCCGGGCGGACGCCCGCAGCCGGCCGACCCTCTCCACAATGGACTTGTCACCGGCGTCCAGCCCGGTCGGCGCGTATCCGCACCGGCGCAACGCCGCGAGCGTCTCGGCCATCGGCTGGGCCGACGCCAGCACGGTCGGCGCGAGGAACCGCAGCTTCAGCGACGCGAGCCGCTTCGACCTGGCGATCTCCTGCAACAGCGTGGGATCCGAGCCCCGCACACAGCTCGCGACGTCCGTCACCGTCAGCTGCCCGTGCCGCCGCGCCACGTCCTGCACCTGGTACTCGATCACCTGCGGCAACGCGGCCTCCGACACGGCGTTCAGCTTCGTGAGCACCTCGTCGGCGGACAGCCCCGAGTCCAGGGCGCGCCGCACCGACCCGGCGGACAGGCGCCACACCCGTGCGGCGTCGTTGTCCTCCAGGTCCGCCACCAGGTTCAGCGTCGCGCTCAGCTCCGGTGACGGCAGCCCGTTCACCACCGCGGTCATGTCCGTCTGGAACGCGGCCTTCTCCGTCGCCGGGGGCATCAGCTCATCGGCGGCGGCGTCGACGTCACCGTCGTGCAGCACCGCCACGCCCAACGGCGTGAGCGCGCCGCCGGCCACCAGTCCCAGCGACTCCATCTCGCTGATCACCGCCGCCGTCGCCCGCGGGTCGTGCACGGCAGGGCGTTCCCAGACGAGATCGTCGACGAGTTCGTTGATGTTCGTGAAGGATTCCTCCGCCGAGAACCGCTCCAGCGCGCCGCGGCGCAGCACCAGCCCGGCGGCACCGGTGTAGTCGCGCAACGCCGCCCGCGCCTGGTCCGGTTCCGGCCGCCAGTCCATCCGCCGCCACGCCGCGACCAGCGCCGCGAGCCGCGGACCCGGCTGCGAGTCGAGCCACGCGTCACCCTGGTTCGTCGGCAGCAGCCGCGACCGTTCCACGCCGACCAGCTGGGCCTCGGCCGCGAGCTCCAGCCACAGCCGCAGCACGCCGTCCGAGACCCGCAACGCCCGCGCTACCCGCCGGATCTCCACGGTCGCCACGCCACCGGTGTAGCGGGCGTCGAACGTGTCCTGCTCGCAGTACGCGAGCAGCCGCGCCACCCCGTCCACAGTGGACATCGCGGGCACGATCGGCGAGATCCCGGACGCCTTGCGCCTACCGGGGGCCTTCGGTCGTAACGTCAGCTCGCCCTGCGCCGCGCCGCTCGTCCGCACCGAGTTCACCGCGATCAGCCGTGAGCCCTCCGGCCAGGCCAGCGCCCGCTGCTTCAGCTCACCGAGCGCCCGTTCGAAATCAGGGACCGTGCAGTGCAGTTCGGCACACACCGAGTCGACGGTCCCGGTGTTGTTCTGCGCCACGATCGCGCCGAGCACGTCGAGCGCGCCCTGGTCCAGCGTGTCCTCGACGGCGTGCACCGAGTCGGAGTCGGTCAGCTGCGTCGCGAGGTCCTTCAACGTCCGGATGAAGCGGTCGGCGACGTCACGGCGGTACAGGAGTATCGCGGCCACCTCGTCCGGCCCGAGTTGGAGGAGCCAGGTCGCGAGCGCGTTGATACGGCGGGGCATTCACCGGATTATGGCCTGATTGTGTGTTCTCAAACGAATTTTCACGCACATGGGCGATCCGCCTAGGCTGACTCGGTGACGTTCGACGGTTTCGGCGAGTACGCCATTGACTTCTACGACGGCCTGGTCCTGGACAACACGAAGGCGTACTGGGACGACAACAAGGAGACCTACCTGCGCGACGTGCGGGCTCCGATGGAGGCGCTGCTGCTCGCGCTGGAGAAGGAGTTCGGCGAGGGCAAGGTGTTCCGGCCGTACCGCGACGTGCGGTTCGCCAAGGACAAGACGCCGTACAAGGACCACTGCGGCGGCGTCATCGAGAAGGGCCGCGGCGGCGGCGCGTACTACGTGCAGCTCAGCCCCGAGGGCCTGATGACCGGCGGCGGCTCGTTCCACATGCAGCCGGACCAGCTCGCCCGGTACCGGGCCTCGGTCGGCGCGCACGGCGTCCTGCTGCGCAAGATCGTGGACAAGCTGGTCAAGCAGGGGTGGACGCTCGCGGGCGACGTGATGAAGTCGAAGCCGCGCGGGTTCGCCGACGACCACCCGCACCTCGACCTGCTCAAGCACCGCTCGATCTACGTCCGCAAGGTCTGGGAGCCGGACGACGTGCTGCACGAGCCGGGCTGCCTCGACCGGGTGCGCAAGTCGTGGAGGCAGCTCAGGGACTTCAACGCGTGGTGCGAGGACCACGTCGGCGTGAGCGAGTCCACCAGGTCGCGGTAGCCCAGCCCAGGCCGATCCCGACGACGTCCACCAGCGCGTCGAGCACGTCGCCGCTGCGGTGCAGGGGCGTGACCAGCTGCTGGAGCACCTCCGAAACTCCTGCGTAGATCACCAGCAACGGCAAAATGTGAGGAATTTTCGCGTACAGGCCGGTGAACGCGAGCAGCGCGAACAGCAGCGTGTGGACCACCTTGTCCGTACCTGGTGGCGAGCTCGGCACACCTGACTCGGGGGTGAACAGCACGACGACGCTGAGCAACGCCGCGATCACGAACGGGAATACTCGAGCCATGGTCCGAACATTACCGAGGAGTAGTTCGGGATCGGTCCAGGAACGAGGTCTACTCTCTCTAAACGTGAGTCGACGCGCAAAGATCGTCTGTACCCTCGGTCCCGCCACTGGCACGCCGGACAAGGTCCGTGACCTGGTAGCGGCCGGTATGGACGTGGCCAGGATGAACTTCAGCCACGGCAGCCATGCCGACCACAAGCAGGTTTACGACATGGTCCGCGCGGCAGCCGACGAGTCCGGCCGCGCCGTGGGAATCCTCGCCGACCTCCAGGGCCCCAAGATCCGTCTCGGCCGTTTCGCCGCGGGTCCGGTGGACTGGAACACCGGCGACATCGTTCGCATCACCGTTGAGGACGTCGAGGGCACGCACGACCGCGTGTCGACGACGTACAAGGAGCTCGCGAAGGACGCCAAGGTCGGCGACCGCATGCTCGTGGACGACGGCAAGGTCGCGCTCGTGGTCGTGGATGTCGAAGGTTCCGACGTCGTGGCCGAGGTGACCGAGGGCGGTCCCGTCAGCAACAACAAGGGCCTCTCGCTGCCCGGCATGGACGTCTCCGTGCCGGCGCTGTCGGAGAAGGACATCGAGGACCTCGAGTTCGCGCTCTCGCTGGGCGTGGACTTCATCGCCCTGTCGTTCGTGCGTTCCCCGGCCGACATCGACCTGGTCCACCAGATCATGGACCGCAGCGGCAGCAAGCGCCTCCCGGTGATCGCGAAGATCGAGAAGCCGGAGGCCGTGGACAACCTCGAGGCCATCGTGCTGGCCTTCGACGGCGTCATGGTCGCCCGCGGTGACCTGGGCGTCGAGCTTCCGCTGGAGCACGTCCCGCTGGTGCAGAAGCGCGCGATCCAGATCGCCCGCGAGAACGCCAAGCCGGTCATCGTCGCGACCCAGATGCTCGACTCGATGATCACGAACTCCCGCCCGACCCGCGCCGAGACGTCCGATGTCGCGAACGCGGTGCTCGACGGCGCGGACGCCCTGATGCTGTCCGGTGAGACCTCGGTCGGCCGCTACGCCATCGAGTCCGTGCAGACCATGGGCCGCATCATCGAGGCCGTCGAGACCGAGTCGGTCGTCGTGCCGCCGCTGACCCACGTCCCGCGCACCAAGCGCGGCGTGATCTCGTACGCGGCCCGCGACATCGGCGAGCGCCTCAACGCCAAGGCCCTGGTCGCGTTCACGCAGTCCGGTGACACGGTCCGCCGCCTGGCCCGTCTGCACACGCACCTGCCGCTGCTGGCGTTCACGCCGGAGCCCGCGGTGCGCTCGCAGCTCGCGCTGACGTGGGGCACCGAGACGTTCCTGGTCCCGCGCGTCGAGTCCACCGACGAGATGGTCCGACAGGTCGACGTGGCCATGATCGAGATCGGCCGTTACCAGGCCGGTGACCTGATGGTGGTCGTCGCCGGATCGCCTCCTGGCACCATTGGGTCGACGAACCTCATCCGGGTGCACCGGCTGGGGGAGGACGACCACGCGTAGGAGCTTGACGTGACCGAGGCTGCCCGAGCCGCTGCTACGAGCCCATCAGGCTTGAGCGGACAATCCGCAGTGGACGACCTGGTCGCGTTGCTCGACCTGGAACGCATCGAGGAGAACATCTTCCGAGGCGTGTCGCCCGCCGAGTCGCCAGTGCGCGTCTTCGGCGGGCAGGTGGCGGGCCAGGCCCTGGTGGCCGCCGGTCGCACGGTCCCGGTGGAACGGCGGGTGCACTCGCTGCACTCGTACTTCATCCGGCCCGGCGACCCCCGCGTGCCGATCGTGTACGAGGTGGACCGAATCCGGGATGGACGGTCCTTCACGACCCGCCGCGTCGTCGCCGTGCAGCACGGCAAGGCGATTTTCGCGTTGTCCGCCTCCTTCCAGCTGGAGGAGCAGGGCAACGAGCACTCGTCGCCGATGCCGGAGGTGCCGGACCCGGAGTCGCTGCCGACCTGGGCCGAGGCGGCAGAGGGCTACAGCCTGCACACGTCGAAGTTCCCGCGCCCGATCGACGTCCGCTACGTGACCGAGCCGCCGTGGGAGTCGCGTGAGGACGGTCCCGGCGAGGCCGCGTCCCGCGTGTGGATGAAGGCCGACGGCAAGCTGCCGGACGACCCGATGCTCCAGCTGTGCATCATGACCTACGCCTCGGACATGACGTTGCTGGACGGGGTTCTGGCGCGGCACGGCGTCTACTGGGGACTGGACAAGGTCCTCGGAGCCTCTTTGGACCACGCGATGTGGTTCCACCGGCCTTTCCGGGCCGACGAGTGGTTGCTGTACGACACGTCTTCTCCGTCTGCCTCGGGGAATCGTGGGCTGGCCACTGGGCGGTTCTTCACCCGGGACGGGCAGCTGGTGGCGACCGTGGTGCAGGAAGGGCTGATCCGGGTGATCAAGTCGTCACCTGATGGGGAGTGAGTTCGCACCCCTGTTCGAGTGATCAAGGTCGGCTCTCGCCGCGTCGATGATCCAGTGGTGATCACGACGCTGGCCGGTTACGACGCCATGTCCGAGGACGACTGCAGGCGGCACGAACTAGTTGACGGCGAACTGGTGGAGATGCCGCCGCGGACCCCAAGGCATCAACGAGCACTCATGATGCTCACGAATCAGTTGGACGAGCAGCTGCCGGCCGGGCTGCGTGTCGTGCACTCGTTCGACGTTCTGCTCAAAGACGGCAGCTGGCCGTTGATGCGCAAACCTGACGTGGTGGTGGCGTCGATCCGAGCCTTCCGTGATGAGGTCACCCGGTTCGATGCTGCGGACGTGGCGCTGGTGGTCGAGATCATGTCGGAGGAGTCGGAGGACGTCGATCTCCGGATCAAGCTGCGCGAGTACGCGGCGGCCGGGATCCCGAACTATTGGATCATCGCTCTCGATGGTCCCGCAGCCATGGCCGCGTACTCCCTCGCGGACGGCTGGTACGAACTCGCGGAGGGTGGCACCGGAACGCTCGACGTCGTGGGCCCGTCGCCGATGACGCTGAACCTGGACGAGTTGATCCGCTAGTCCGCACGACGCCGCCGGTGAGTCGGCCGCAGGTTCGCCGGCGGCGTCAAAGCACGGGTCTCCACCCGCTCCAGCACCACCGAACTGGTCAAATTCCGCACCTCCGTCCGCGAAGCGATCTTGTCCATCAGGAACGCCTGCAGATGCGTGGACCCGGCAACGGCGATGTGGATCAGGAAGTCGGCCTGCCCGGAGACGTGGAAGATCGACCGCGTCTCGGGCTGCGCCATCACGAACGCCCGAAAGCCGGCCACCACGGCACGGGTGTGCGGCCGCACGTTCACCGAGATCACGGCCTCCAGCGGCAGCCCCGTCGTCGCCGGATCCACCACGGCGTGGCACCCCGTGATCACGCCCAGATCCCGCAGTCGTCGCACCCGCTGCAGGCACGACGACGGCGCCAGCCCGACGATCTCCGCCAGCGCGCGGTTCGGCAGGGTCGCGTCGTTCTGCAACTCCTCCAGGATGTGCCAGTCGACCGAATCCAGTTCGGCTTGTTCGCGCATAACCGAACATCGTACTGACCTGCTGGAACTCGTACGAACAAACCACAGACGATCTGCGCCATGCACATCGCGTGGACGTCGTTCCTGCTGGCACTCGTGGTGATCACGGTCGTGCCCGGTCCCGACTTCGTACTGGTCATGGGGAACGCGGTCCGGAGCTTCAGGAAGGGCGTCGAGGCGGCGCTCGGGGTGCTCACCGGGCTGCTGATCCACGCGACGCTCGCGACGGTCGGGTTGTCCGCGCTCGTGGCGGCGGCCCCGGCGGCGTTGTTCGTGGTCAAGGCGATCGGCGCGCTCTACCTCGCCTACATCGGCTTCATGACGCTGAAGACGGCGAACAAGCCGATCGAAGAGCAGCCTCAGCAGAAGAACGTGTTCCTGCGCGGCATGCTGTGCGACCTGTTGAACCCCAAGGTGATGCTCACGTTCCTGAGCCTCATCCCGCAGGCGATGGACCCGAACGCCGCGCCCCTTCCGCAGGCGGCCGTGCTGAGCGCGGTCACGGTCGGGGTGTTCGCGGTGTTCTGGGTCATCGTGGTGCCGTTGGCGCGTCAGCTGGGCAGGCTCTTGAGCAGGCCCAGGACGCGCGCGGTGTTCGAGAGGGTCTGTGGGACCGCTCTCATCGGGCTGGCGGCGTCAGTTCTCGCTACCTGAGTCCCACGTGACGGACAGTTCGTCGCGCGTTCCGAAGCGGACGAGGTGCCGTTCCACGACATCGCGCAGCCGAGCCACGTCCTCCTCCGACGTGCAGACCACGCGCATGATCAACGCGTCGTCCGAGGCCTCGAACTCCGCGAGGCCGGCCGAGAAGCGGACGAAGCCGCGGGTGTCCTCCCAGGACCCTTCGAGGTCCTTGGCCGTGAAGTGCTTCACCAGCTGCGATCCGTACCTGGGGGCACGGTCGGTCGCCGAGCGTCCCACGCTCGTGAATTCCGTCATGAAGCCAACTTACGCCTAGCAATACGTACCGGCACGTGACGCGGTTCACCTGGCAAAACGGAGTCTGAGAACACCCTGTGACGTCTCGCGTAAAGGCGGAGAACACGGCAGGCTGTCGCGTATGACGGAAGGCAAAGCACGTATCGCGGTCACCGGTCTTGCCACCATGGGCAGCAACCTCGCGCGGAACCTCGCGCGGCACGGTTTCAAAGTGGCCGTGCACAACCGGACGCCCGCGAAGATGAAGGCCCTGCTCGACGAGCACGGCCACGAGGGCGACTTCGTCGGCGCCGAGACGCTGCAGGATCTGGTCGACAGCCTGCAGACGCCGCGCCAGATCATCATCATGGTCAAGGCGGGTGGCCCGACCGACGCCGTCATCGACGAGCTGAGCGGGATCCTCGAACCCGGCGACATGGTCATCGACGGCGGCAACGCCCACTTCAACGACACGCGTCGCCGTGAGGCCGCGCTGAAGGAGAAGGGGCTGCTGTTCGTCGGCGCCGGCATCTCCGGTGGCGAGGAGGGCGCGCTCAACGGCCCGAGCATCATGCCGGGCGGTCCCGCCGAGTCCTACAAGCACGTCGGTCCGGTCTTCGAGGAGATCGCGGCCAAGGTGGACGGTCAGCCGTGCTGCGTGCACGTCGGGCCGGACGGCGCCGGGCACTTCGTGAAGATGGTGCACAACGGCATCGAGTACGCCGACATGCAGCTGATCGCCGAGGCGTACGACCTGCTGTCCCGCATCGGCGGCCAGACGCCGGCGGAGATCTCCGAGGTCTTCACGCAGTGGAACTCGGGCGACCTGGAGTCGTACCTGGTCGAGATCACCGCCGAGGTCCTCAAGCACGTCGACGCGGACGGCACGCCGCTCGTCCAGGTCATCGAGGACGCCGCGGAGCAGAAGGGCACCGGCCGCTGGACCGTGCAGGAGGCGCTGGAGCTGGGTGTGCCGGTCACCGGTATCGCCGAGGCCGTGTTCGCGCGCAGCCTGAGCGGTCACACCGACCAGCGCAAGGCCGTGCGCGAGGCGTTCGGTGCCAGCGAGGTCGTCGCGAAGCCGGACGCCGAACTGGTCGACGACGTGCGCCAGGCGCTCTACGCGTCGAAGGTCGTCGCGTACGCGCAGGGCTTCGACATGATGCGTGAGGCGTCGAAGAACTTCGACTGGAACATCGACCTCGGTGCGATGGCGACGATCTGGCGTGGTGGCTGCATCATCCGAGCGCAGTTCCTCAACCGCATTCGCGAGGCCTACGACGTGAACGCCGACATCGAGTCCCTGTTGGTGGACAACTACTTCCGGGACGCGGTGCAGAACGCCGAGGCCGCGTGGCGCCGGGTTGTGGTGCGAGCAGTGGAATCCGGCGTGCCGACGCCGGGCTTCGTGTCCGCTTTGGCCTACTACGACGGACTCCGCTCGGAACGTCTGCCGGCCGCGCTTGTGCAGGGACAGCGGGACTTCTTCGGGGCACACACGTACCGGCGTACGGACAGGCCCGGTAGCTTCCACACGTTGTGGTCGGGTGATCGATCAGAGGTGGAAGCGTGAAATTAGGCATTCTGGGGGCGGTCGTCGCTGTGACGGCAGGGTTGACCCTGACGTCCAGCGGCGGCGCCGTGGCGGTCGGCAACGAGGCCCTCACGGCTGATCTCGACACGATCCTGGCCGACAACGCGCTGAAGGGCGCGGATGTCGGCCTGGTCGTGCGGGACGCCAACTCAGGTGAAGTGATCTACACCAGGCAGAGCAGCAGGCGTTCCCAGGTGGCGTCGAACATGAAGCTGCTCACCACGACGACGGCGCTGGACCTGCTGGGTCCGGACTACCGCTGGAAGACCGAGCTCGTCTCGGCCGGTACGAAGACCGGGACGGCGCTCAACGGCGACCTGGTGCTGCGTGGCGGCGGCGACCCGACGATGTCCCGGCTGCGCTACCAGCAGCTCGCGGACACGTTGAAGGCCAGTGGCGTCACCACGGTGAACGGCGCGCTCGTCATCGACGACACCAAGTTCGACGCGCAGCCGTACGGCTCGGGGTGGGCGTGGGACGACGAGCCGTACTCCTACAGTGCGGAGACGTCGGCGCTCACGCTCTCGCCGGACGCGAAGTTCAGCGCGGGCACCGTGGTCGTGCGCGTCAAGCCGGGCGCCGCGGCGGGCGCCCCGGCTGTCGTGACGACCGAACCGGCGAACGACCACGTGCAGATCGTGTCCACGGCGACGACCGGCAACGGTGGCGTCTCCGTGGAACGCGAACACGGCACGAACCGGATCTTCGTCAGCGGTTCCACGTCCGTCGAGACCACCGCGCTCGCGTCGGTCAAGGACCCGACCGGCCTCGTGACGTCGGTGTTCCAGAAGGCCTTGCAGGCCAACGGGATCACCGTCACTGGTGGAGTGAAGAGGCAGAAGGCGCCGGCGAACGCCGCCGTCCTCGCGACCGACACGTCGATGACGCTCAGCGAGCTGATCGTCCCGTTGCTCAAGAACAGCAACAACATGCTGGCCGAGGTGCTGGTCAAGACCGCGGGTGGCTCGTTCACCAACGGCATCAACCAGCTCAGCACCAAGTGGTCCGGTCTGGGCGTCGACCCGAACGCGGTCGAGGTCTTCGACGGTTCCGGCATGTCCCGGCTCGACCAGTTCTCGCCGGACGACCTCACCTCGGTGCTGGTCAAGGCGAAGACGAAGCCGTGGTTCGCCGCGTGGCAGGCGTCGCTGCCGGTCGCCGGTGTCGACGGCACGCTGGTCAACCGCATGAAGAACACCCCGGCCGCGGGCAACGTGAAGGCCAAGACCGGGTCGCTGTCCGGCGTGTCCGGCCTGTCCGGCTACGTGAAGACGCAGGCGGGCCGGGAGCTGGTGTTCTCGGTGGTGCAGAACAACGTCCTGTTGTTCAACAGCCCGAAGAACATCGAGGACAGGATCGCCGTGCGCCTGGCCTCCGACGGCGGCACCCAGCTGGTGTCGCCGCAGGTCCAGTCGGTGCCGCAGCAGCGCAAGGCTCCGGCGCAGGACCGCACCGAGGTTCCCGCGAAGGAGCGCTTCGACGTGGAGTGCTCCTGGATCGGCACCTGCTAGAAGAACGTCGCAAGTGGAGCCGCCCCGAGCGTTCTCGGGGCGGCTCCTCGCTTTTCTACGCCGGTGCCGACACGGGTTCGAGCCCGTTGCGGTCCGGGTCGACCAGGTACACGCGGGCGTTCGAGATGTCGAAGTACATGCCCTTCAACGTGAGCGTGCCCGCCGTGATCGCCTCCCGCACGCTCGGGTGGGCGAGCAGGTTGTCCAGCTGCTGCGCGACGTTCGCGACGGCGAGCCGGTCGGACACCGGCAGTTCCGCGCAGCCGGGCGAGGTCGGCGCGTGGAACCGGATCAGCGACGGTTCGGCGTTGCGCAGCCACGAGTGCAGGTGCGAGCCGCGGGACGCGGACCCGTTCACCAGGGCCTTCATCGCGCCGCAGTCGGAGTGTCCACACACGACGATCGTGCTGACGTTCAGGATCTCCACCGCGTACTCGATCGCGGCCCCGACCGAGCTGTCGTCCGACGACGGCATCGGCACCAGGTTGCCGATGTTGCGCACGCAGAACAGGTCGCCCGGCCCGGACGTGGTGATCAGGTTCGGCACCACGCGGGAGTCCGTGCACGTGATGAACAGCTGCTGGGGCCGCTGCCCGCGCACCGCCAGCTCGTGCAGGAACGGCCGCACCAACGGCGCGGAACGGCGTTCGAACTCGTGCATCCCGCGCAGCATCGGATCGCCCTCGGCGGACGACCGCTGCTCCGGCAGCGTCACCAGGCCGGGCGTGCCCTGCCAGTGCGACCACGGTGCGAACCAGCGCGGCAGCGGGCCGGGCAACGTCTTGCGCCGCCCCGGTTTGCCCTGGTTCGCGCGGTCGTACCAGGTGTCGTGCACCTCGTCGACCTGAACCCGGCCACCGAGCCGTTCGTAGCCCTCGCGCCAGTCGTTGATCGCTTCGTAGGACGCGTGGTCCAGGTAGTCGACGTGCAGCTCCAGCACGACGGTCTCGCCCTGCGGCATCCGGCGCAGCTCCCGCACGAGCCGCCCGACTCCCAGGAACACCAACGATCCCCGCACGTACACGCGGTTGCGCTCGACCCGCACCGAGCAGTGCGTCAGCCGGTACAACGCGCGCAGCAACGCGATGGCGAGGCCGGCGACCACGCCTTCCAGCAGTCCGAAGAGGACGACACCGAGCGCGGTCGCCGCGTAGACGAGGAACTCCCGGTGCTGCACCAGGTTCCGCATCCGGGCGACCGACACGAGCCGGCACCCGACGACGAGCAGCACGCCCGCCAGCGCCGACAACGGGATCAGCTCCAGGGCCGGGGCGAACGCCAGCACCGCCACCGCGATCCACACACCCTGGAAGATCGCGGCGTACCGGGTCTTCGCGCCCGCCGCGACGTTCGTGGAGCTGCGTGCCAGGCCACCGCTGATCGGGAACCCGCCGAGCGCGCCCGCGAGCACGTTGCCGGTGCCCTGCGCGATGAGCTCCTTGTCCAGCCGGGCGCGCGGCCCGTCGTGCAGCCGGTCCGTGGCGACGGCCGACAGCAACGACTCCATGCTGGCCACCAACGCGACCGTGACGATGGCCATGACCACCGTGCCGGCACTTCCTTGAGGCATCTCGGGGAACACCAGCGCGTGGCTGTCCGGCAGGTCGACCCTGGCGACGTCCAGACGCAGCACGAACGCCAGCGCGGTGGCCAGGGCGACGGCGACCAGCGGCGCGGGAATCACGCGGGCGCGCGGAACACGGGGCCACAGCAGCAGAACCGCGATCGCCACCGCACCGGCCAGCACCGACCCGAGTGAGGCTCCGGCCAGTTCTCCCGGCAGCGACGCGAGGTTCGCGGGCACCGTGGACGCCGCCGTGCCGCCCAGCACCACGACGAGCTGCCCGACGGCGATGGAGATGCCGATGCCCGCGAGCATGCCGTGCACCACGGCGGGGGACAGCGACAGCACCAGGCGGCTGATCCCGGTGAGCCCCAGCGCGAGTTGCACCACGCCCGCGGCCAGCGTGATCGCCGCGGTGGCCGCCCACCCGAACTGCGCGACCAGCCCGGCCACGATCACCACGAGCCCGGTCCCCGGCCCGCTGATCTGCAACGGCGCTCCGCTGATCGCGCCGACGACCACGCCGCCGATGATCGCGGAGATGATCCCGGCCATCAGCGGTGCGCCCGTCGCGTGCGCGATGCCGAGCGACAGCGGGATCGAGATGAGGAACAGCACGAAGCTCGCGGGCAGGTCGTGCTTCAGGATCAGCGGTGGACCGTGCGGGGTGTGGTCGCCGGTGTTGGACCTGGGCTGATGGTTCACGAGATTTCCCTTTGCTGAATAGCGGCATAGCCCTGTGCGACGGATGCACAGGGCGGGGAGGGGAGGTGAGCTGGGAGATGCGCTCTGGTGGCGTGGCTCAGAACGTTGCCGCGAGGCACCCTGCCGAGCGTGAATTCACCGTCGGCGTTCTGAGTCGCGCCACCAGGCGCTCTAAGGGCAGCATGCGGCGCGGCCGGACGGCTGCGAGCGCGTCGGCGCGGTCATGCGGGGTCGGCACGGGAACACCTCCGTGTCGGCACAGGCATCGTGGGGCGGGATCAGGCCGCGTCGCCCTCAATGATGAGGCCGGAATCGGTGCTGTGACAGATCTTTCAGCCAACCGTGTTGATCTTGGGCGGCGCCGTCACGCGAGGTGATCACGAAGAAGGGCCGGCTCCGGTCGGGGGGTGCGGAGCCGGCCCAAGTCGGGTCGGAGCTGAAGAACTATCGAGTTCCGGAAATCAGCCTACCGAGCGCAGATGCTTGCCGTGCGCAGTCTCCTGGCCGACGACGGTCAGGATCAGCTGCGCCGAGAGATAAGCACGGCACGGTGCGGGCATTCGCCGTGAGAACCAGCCGCGCTTGCAGGTCGCGCACCGGCCGTGCTCGTCGGGCTGGTGCTCGTCGAGCAACGCCTTCACCACCGCGACCACCCTCGGCAACTCAACCCTGGCGAGTACGAGAGCGGTCTGGTCGTCGCCACGTGCGGCGAGGTCGGTGAGTGTGGCCAGGTGGGAGTGCAGCGACTTGTCCAGTTGGCTGAACACCGTGACGGCCATCAGGCTCAGAGCTCCAGTCCTTACGTAAGCAGCCCCAGCAGACTGTCGCGTCGAACCTGCGATCTGCAAGTTGCAGTACACGAATGGATGACGTCTCTTTGCGACGAGCTCCTTTGCTCTCAAACTGGGTACGACCAGGAGCGTGGATGACACCCAGGAGGAGTCATGCGGGGCAGCAGCCCGACCCTGCGCAAGCGCCGGCTCGTGACCGAGCTCCGGCGGCTGCGTGAAGTGGCCGGGCTGACGATCGAGGAGGTGGGCGAGCGCCTGGAGTGCTCGGCCTCCAAGATCAGCCGCATCGAGACCGGCCGTGTGGGGGTGAGCCCGCGTGACGTGCGGGACATGCTCAACGCCTACGGTGCGGACGCCGCCACCCTCGAGGAACTGGTTCAGCTGGCAAGGGAAGCCCGTCGCAAGGCGTGGTGGGACGAGTTCGGCGACATCGTGCCCGGTCGTTACGTGGGGTACGAGGCCGACGCGGACTCGATCAGGACTTACCAGGGGCTGATGATCCCGGGCCTGCTGCAGTGCGAGGCGTACACGAGGGCGTTGATCTCGCAGGTGCTGCCGGACGCGCGCACCGCCGAGATCGACCGTCGCGTCCGGTTGCGCAAGGCCAGGCAGGCCCTGCTCAGCGAGGACGACCCGTTGCGCCTGCACGTCGTGATCGACGAGGCCGCCCTGCGCCGGCTCGTCGGCGGCGCCGAGGTGATGCGCGTGCAGATGGCGCGTCTTCTCGAAGTCGGTGCGTTGCCGAACGTCACGATGCAAGTCGTGCCGTTCAGCGCCGGTGGTCATGCTGCGATGGACGGCCCGTTCGTCATCCTGAGCTTTCCTGAGCAGCTCGACTCCGACGTCGTGTACATCGAAAGCACCAGAAGCGGCGTCTACCTGGAACAACAGTCGGACGTCCATTCCTACGCCGAGATGTTCGAGCGTCTCGTGAGCTCCGCCATGACCCCGCGGGAATCGGCAACCCTGATCACGGAGATCGCTCGCACTCTCGCGTGACTGCGACCGGAGAGTGAACAGAGTGGAAAGCTTGCGTTGGCGCAAGAGCAGCAGGTCGTCGGCCGGTGGGCCCGAGTGCGTCGAGATCGCGCTCGTGTCGTCCGGCGCGGCCGTCCGTGACAGCAAGAACGCGGACGGGACGCGGCTGAGGTTCGGCGGCGCGGGATGGGACACGTTCCTCGCTGCCGCGAAGACAGGCTCTTTTGTCAGCTGATCGAAAGACGACGACGAGGAAGGCCCCGGCTGGATCAACCAGCCGGGGCCTTCTCGCGTAAGGGGACGTGAGCCGGCCGGCGTTCCGCCGCCGCGGGCTGGATGCCCCTTGCACGCCGGCCGACCCACGTCGATCATGGGGAGCAGCGGGTGTTCCGCTGTCCGGTCCAACCTGCCCGGACTCCGCGATCTCCGGTTTCCGTTGATCTCGCGGTCTGTGGTTGGTTGGACACGCTAAGCGTAAGAATGCCTTCTACAGCACGACTGGAGCCCGACTGAAGTGATCTTCAAGCTCCAGGTGGACCACAGGCGAAGGACAGATCGGTGACGCACGGCGAGGAACCCCTTCGGTTCGAGGTTCTCGGCCTTCTCCGAGTCGTTCGCGCAGGTCAAGAGGTTGATCTCGGTGCGGCGAAGCAGCGCGCCGTCCTCGCGGTCCTGCTGCTGGAGCGCAACACCCCGGTCAGTCGTGGGCAGATCATCGAGGCCGTCTGGGGCGACAACGTGCCCTCGAGTGCGGTCAACCTCGTCCAGACCTACGTCGCCGGACTGCGCCGGGCGCTCGAACCGACCCGTGCGCGCAGGGCTCCCGCCGAGCTGCTGACCTCGGTCGGCGACGGCTACCTGATGCGCGTCGAGCCAGGAGCCCTGGATCTCGACGTGTTCGAACGTCAGGTCCTGCTCGCGAACCGCATGCGCGCCGCCGGGGATCTCGCCGGAGCCGCGGTCGAGCTGGACGACGCGCTGGCGTTGTTCCGCGCCGAACCGCTGGGCGGCGTGTCGGGACTGCACGCCGACGTCGAACGCGGCCGTCTGGTGGAACGCCGGCTGGCGGTGCTGGAGGAACGGGCCGAGCTGGGCCTCGCGATCGGGCAGGGGCCGGAGCTGGTCTCGCAGCTGGGCTCGATGGTCGTCGAGCACCCGTTGCGTGAACGCGGCCACGGCCTGCTGATGAGGGCACTGGTCCAGGCGGGCCGTCAGGCCGAGGCGCTGGCCGCCTACCGGGAGGCCCGCGCCGTGCTGATCGAGGAGCTCGGCGTCGAGCCGGGTCCCGAACTGCGCCGCGTGCACCAGGCCGTGCTGGCGGGGGACAGTCCCGAGCCGGAACGCGCGCCGGTCCGAGTGCCGCAGCAGCCGTCCGCGCCCGAACCCGCCCCGATGACGATCCCGGCGCAGCTGCCGCGCGCACCTGTCGCGCTGGTCGGCCGGGACCCCGAGCTCGGCCTCATGGACGCGTTGCTGCGCGGCCACGACGGCCCGGTGATGCTGGTGACCGGCCCGGCGGGGGTGGGCAAGACCGCGCTCGCCCTGCACTGGTCGCACCGGGTCCGCGAGGAGTTCCCGGACGGCCAGCTCTACGTCGACGTGCACGGTTACGACCCGAACCGGGAGCCGCTGGAGATCGGCGAGGTGCTCAACCGGTTCTTACGCGCGCTGGGCGTTCCGGCCGGCGACACCCCTGTCTCGGTCGACGAACGCTCGGCGCTGCTGCGCACGTTGCTGGCCGACCGCCGGATGCTCGTGATGCTCGACAACGTCCGCAGCTCGGCTGATCTGCTGCCGTTGCTGCCGGGCGCGCCCTCGTGCGTCGTCGTGACCTCGCGCCGCCGGTTGGTCGGGCTGGTCGCGCAGGTCGAGGCGAAGCTGATCGAGCTGGACATGCTCGACCCGGACGCCGCCGTCGACGTGCTGGGCCGCATCGCCGGCCGGTCAGACATCGAGGCCGACGCCCTGCGTGAACTGGCCGAGCTGTGCGACGGCCTGCCGCTGGCGTTGCGGATCGCCGCGGCCCGTCTCGCCGTGTCCCCTCGTCTGCGCGTGGCCGAACTGGTCGAGGAGCTCCAGGACGAGCAGGGCCGCCTGGCCGCACTCGGCCTGGAGGACGGTGAGGGCACCGTACGAGCCGCTCTGGACGCCTCGCGCCGTGCGTTGCCCGCGGAGCCGTCGCGGTTGCTGGCGATCGTCGGCCTGCATCCCGGCGCGGACCTGACCCCGCACGTGGTCGCGGCGATGGGCGACGTGGCGTTGCTGGAGGCCCAACGCGCGCTGGACGCGTTGACCGCCGCGAACCTGCTGTCCGTCAGCGAACCCGGCAGGCACGTCGCGCACGACATCGTCCGCGTCTACACGAAGACCCTGGCCGGTGAGCTGTCCGAGCCGGAACGCCGTGCCGCCACCGGCCGGATGCTCGACTACTACCTGCACTGCGCGGACCTCGCCGACGGGTTGTTGCCGATCAACCGCGGCAGCGTCCTGGTCGCGCCGGAGCACCGGCCCGTCCACGTGCCGGCGATCTCCGGTGCCGCGGACGCGACGGCCTGGTTCGACGCGGAGCGCGCCAACCTGATCGCCGCCGCCGAGCTCGCCTCGGGTTCCGGCTGGCACGTCCACGCGTGGCAGCTGCCGTACACGTTGTCGCGGTACCTGTGGCTGCGGACCGAACGCGAGACCTCGTTGCGCCTCACCGAGGCCGCCTTGCAGGCCGCCATCGCGCTGAACGACGACGACGCCCGGTTCGTCATGCAGTTCAACCTCGGCGTCGCGTTGTTGCAGTTCGAACGTTTCGAAGAGGCGTTGCAGGCCCAGCAGGGCGCGCTGGAAGTGGCGCGCCGCAAGGAGGACGTGCACCAGCAGGCGCGCGCCCTGACGACGGTCGCCGGCACGTTGCAGGACCTGGGCCGGGCCGCCGAGGCCGAGGCGCACTACCGCGAGGCCATGGAGATCTCGCGGATCGCGGGCTCGAAGTGGGCCGAGGCCAACGCCCATCACCACCTCGGTTTGTTGTACCTGAGCACCCAGCGCTTCGACGACGCGATGCCGTGGCTGCGCGTGGCGTTGCGGATGTACCACGAGGTCGGCGAGCAGTGCGGGGAAGCGGCCTGCCACGTCGACATCTCCACGGCTCTGCTGGAGACCGGTGACACGGACGGCGCGCTGACCTCGGCCCGTACGGCGCTGGCGGTGGCGTGCGATGCCGTCTCGCCGTACCACCAGGCGTTGGCGCACGACCGGCTCGCGGCGGTGTTCGAGCGGCTCAACGCGGCGGGGGCGGCGGCGCACTGGCAGCGGGCGCTGGCGTTGTTCAGCGAGCTGGGGGCACCGGAGGCCGACGGGGTGAGGGCCCGGCTGGCCAGAGCCCGCGCGGTGACCGTCGGCTGAGCGGTTCCGGCCAGGTAAGGGGTCGAGCGGGACCGGCGGGGTAAGGGATTCGCGGCGCGGAACTACGTGATCGCCCGATGCCTCACCCGATCCCTCAGCAGCAGTCTCTCCACCATGACCGAATGGACCCCTGAGGCGATCAAGGCAGAAATCGACTACCGACGTGGCAACGCGGTGTGCAACTGGCAGCGGTCGAACGGCAACACGCCGTCGTGGCTCAAGCGAGTGATGCACCGCACTATGTCCCGGACGCGATGAGGGCCCCAGCAGGCGCCCCGGCGAAATCCGGGCAACACCGCGCTGAACAAGTTACTCGTGAACAAACACTGACCTGTGACAGCATGCCCCTTGTGGCGCGCCTGGGTTCCGGAATTCCGTTGGTCGCACGCGATCGGGAACTGGACCGGTTGCGTGCCGCCCTGGCACAGGCCGGGGAGGGCGCCGCGGGGGCAGTGCTGCTCGCCGGCGACGCCGGTGTGGGCAAGACACGGCTGATCGACGAGCTGGCCGCCAGCGCCGACGACACCCTCGTCCTCATGGGACGGTGTCTGGACGTCGGCGAGACCGGCCTGCCGTACCTGCCGTTCGCCGAAGCCCTGAGCAAGCTCAAGAGCGATGTGGCGAACCGGCCCGCGCTCGCGATGTTGCTGCCGCAGCTGACGTTGCCCGCCGAACGCGAGCCCGGCACCGAGGGCATGATCGCGCCGAGCCTGATTCCCGGCCGGCGGCCCGAGCAGGACGTGGGACAGCTCCAGCTGTTCGACGCCGTGCTCGGGCTTCTCGGCGATCTCTCCGAACGGCAGCGCGTGCTGTTCGTGGTCGAGGACCTGCACTGGGCGGACGCGTCCACCCGGTACCTGCTGTCGTTCCTGTTGTCCCGCTTGCGTTCCCAGCGTCTGCTGGTCGTCGGCACCTACCGCGCGGACGACCTGCACCGCAGCCATCCGTTGCGCCCCTTGCTGGCCGAGCTGGTCCGGCTGCCCGCCGTCGACCGCTTAGACCTCTCGCCGTTCAACGCAGCCGACGCCCGCCGGTTCGTCGAGGCCCTGTCCGACGACCTGCCGGAGGACGTCGTCCAGCAGGTCGCGGAACGCTCCGAGGGCAACGCCTTCTTCGCCGAGGAACTCATCGCGGTGGCCACCTGTGACGACGCCAGGTCGTTGCCGTCCGCGCTCGCCGACGTGCTGCTCAGCCGGGTCGAAAGCCTCGGTCCCGAGGCGCAGCACGTCGTCCGCGTCGCGTCGGTCTGGGGCCGCCGGGTCCGGCACTACCGGCTGCACGAGGTCGCGGGCATGCCGGACATCGCGTTCGACACGGCCCTGCGCGAGCTGATCCAGCACCACCTGCTCGTCGTGAACGACGACGAGGTCTACGCCTTCCGTCACGCCCTGGTGCGGGAGGCGGTCTACGGCGACCTGCTGCCCGGCGAACGGGGCCGGCTGCACGCCGCCTACGCCCAGCACCTGGCCCAGCGGCCGGACGAACGCGGTGGCGCGGCGGCGCTGGCCCACCACGCCTTCGAGAGCCACGACCTGCCGCAGGCCCTGGAGGCCTCGATCAAGGCGTCCAAGGAGGCCGAACGCGCCGGCGCGCCCGCGGAGTCGTTGCGGTACCTGGAAAAGGCGCTCAACCTGTGGAACGCCGTCGCCGAGGCCGATCGTCCGTCCGATGTGGACGAGTCGGTGCTGCTGCGGCGCGCCTCCTGGGTCGCGGGCACGGCCGGGCAGCCGGAACGCGCCGTCGCGTTCGCCCGCAGCGCCACCAAGGCCATCGGCGCCGAGCAGACGCCGGAGGAGGCCGCCGAGGTCTGGCTGCGGCTCTCGCAGGCGCTCTCGATCCTCGACGGCAACGAGGAGGAACACTTCCTGGTCCTCGGCAAGGCGCTCGCCCTCGTGCAGGACCGCGAGCCCAGCCCCACCCGCGCCCGTGTGTTCGCGGGCAAGGCGTCCTCCCTGCGTCAGCAACGCAAGGACGCCAAGGCCCGGGAGGCCGCCGAGCTCGCGATCGCGGACGGCCAGACGGCGAACGCGCCGGGTGCGGTCGCGGACGGGCTCGGCACCCTGGCGATCCTCGACGACCACGCCGGCCAGCCGGAGGAGGCGAAGGCCAGCTTCGAGCGAGCGATCCAGTGCGCGCGCGAGGTCGGAGCGTTCAACAACGAACTGAGGGCTTGGTACTACTACGGCCTGATGCACTACGACCGCGGCGAGCTGGCCGAGGCCGCGCGCGTCTACAACCTCGCGGGCGACCGGGCCAAGGAGACCGGCCTGACGTGGAGCATGTACGGGCTGGAGATCCGCATCCTCCAGGTGCTGGTGCACTACTACATCGGCGACTGGGACTACGCGGCGTGGGCCAGCGAACCGCCCGGCATGTCCGTGTCGTCGACGGTGCTGGCCCGGCTGGCGTCCGCGAGCACGCACCTCACGGTCTCGCGCGGCGATCTCGCCGAGTCCGAGCGGATGATCACGAAGCTGCGCAGCGACTGGCACCGCGACATCCAGATCGCGCTGATCAACGGTGGCACCGGCGCGGAGCTCGCGTTGTGGCGCGGCCGTCCCGAACTCGCCGTCGAGCGCGTTACCGACGCGCTGGCGTGGGCGCGCAAGCTCGGTGGTCCGTGGATGCTCGCGGGCATCAGGATCGGTGCGATCGGCATCGCGGCACACGCTGAGATCGCCGCGAAGGCCCGCCGCAAGCGGGACGCCGAAGCCGAGAAGAACGCCGTCGCAGCAGGACACGAACTCGCCGAGCACGTGCGGCTGACCGCGGAGAACGGCAAGCCGCGCGCCGGAGTGCTCGGCCCCGAGGGACGTGCGTGGCTGGCCCGTGCGCTCGCCGAGGAGTCCAGACTGACCGGCGCGGGCGACCCGGCGTTGTGGCAGGCCGCCGTCGACGAGTTCGCCTACGGGGTCGTGTTCGAGCAGGCGCTGTGCCGGTGGCGGCTCGCGGAGGCGTTGCTCGGTGCGGACCGCCGCGAGGAGGCCGCCGAACAACTGCGCCTGGCCGACGAGGTGGCGACGAGGCTCAAGGCCGTTCCGCTCGCCGAGGCCGTGGCGTCGTGCGCCAAGCGGGCCCGCATCACCCTCAGGGCTGACGAACCGGTGCGCGAGCAGATCGACCTCTTCACCCCGCGCGAACGCGACGTGCTCGGCCTGGTCGCCTCGGGACGGACGAACCGCGAGGTCGGCGAGGAGCTCTACATCAGCGAGAAGACCGTTTCCGTGCACCTTTCCCGGATCATGGCCAAGCTGGGGGCGTCGCGGCGCGCGGAGGCCGTGGCGATCGCGTACGACCGGGGTCTGCTGGAATAGCGCTGGTTGTCATACCTCAGGCTGACGCGCAACGCGTCGCGGAGTTGATGTCCGCGCACTCAGCTTCCTCATAGCTTCTTCCTCATCGAGGAACATCCCCTGTGAGGAAGGCAAGCGACATGTCTGCACTGGTGTCCGAGGTCGGCACCCGGACCGCTGCGGCGGCCCACAACCTGGTGAAGGTCTACGGCAAGGGTGACACCGCGGTGCGGGCGCTCGACGGCATCAACGTCGCCTTCCAGGCCGGCCGTTTCACCGCGATCATGGGCCCGTCCGGCTCCGGCAAGTCCACGCTGATGCACTGCCTCGCGGGACTGGACACGGTGGACAGCGGCGAGATCCACATCGGACAGACCGAGATCACCAAGCTGAACGACAAGGACCTGACCAAGCTGCGCCGCGACCGCGTCGGCTTCGTGTTCCAGGCCTTCAACCTGCTGCCGACGCTGACCGCCGAGCAGAACATCCTGCTGGGCCTGGAGCTCGCCGGCCGCAAGCCCGACAGGGAATGGTTCGACACGATCGTCAACGTGCTGGGCCTGCGCGACCGCCTGACCCACCGTCCGACCGAGCTGTCCGGTGGCCAGCAGCAGCGCGTCGCCTGTGCCCGCGCCCTGGTCGCCCGTCCCGAGGTCATCTTCGCCGACGAGCCGACCGGCAACCTGGACTCCCGCAGCGGCGCCGAGGTCCTCGACTTCCTGCGCATGTCGGTCCGCAAGATGGGCCAGACCGTGATCATGGTGACGCACGACCCGGTGGCCGCGAGCTACGCGGACCGCGTGGTGCTGCTCGCCGACGGCCGGCTCGCGGGCGAGATCCACCAGCCCACCACCGAGTCCGTCGTCAACGCCCTCACGCACCTGGGGGCGTGAGCTACCGATGCTGAAGACCATCCTTGCGGGCCTGCGAGCCCGCACGGCACGGCTGGTGCTGTCCAGCATCGCCATCGCGCTCGGCGTCGCGTTCGTGACGGGCACGCTCGTGCTCGGCGACGCGGTCGGGGAACAGACCAGGGACAACTTCGCCCGCAGCGCCCGCAACGTCGACGCGGCCGTGCACCTGGGCGAGAACAGCCCGGACCGGGACAAGGGCATCCCGGCCGACTTCGTGCAGAAGATCCGCAACACGCCCGGTGTCGAGGGCGCGGACTCACGCGAGTTCGGCAGCGCCGCGTTGCTCAGCGGGGAGGGCAAGGCGCGCGGCGCGATGGTGCAGCCGCTGCCCACGACGGAGAAGCTGCGCGACTTCAACCTCAAGGACGGCAAGTTCCCGGTCAAGGCCGACGAGGCCGCGATCGACGTCAAGACCGCCCAGGTGGCGAAGCTCAAGGTCGGCGACAAGCTCAAGCTGCTCGACGAGGAGAACGCCGAGCACGCGTTCACCATCGTCGGCACCTACCAGCAGGGCGCCAGCAGCATCTCGATGTCCGGCAGCGACCACGTCCTGGTCTCGCCGGAGGGCCTGCGCACGGTGATCCCGGAGCAGCGGATCTACGAGATCGTCGCGGTCGCCAAGCCCGGTGTGTCGCAGCAGCAGCTCGTCAGCGACATCACCAAGGCCATCGGCAGCGGCTACGAGGTGCAGACCGGTGAGCAGCTGACCCAGGCCACGCTGGAGCAGGTCGGTGACGCCGCCGGCGAGATCAAGACGTTTCTGCTCGCGTTCGCCGCTATCTCGCTCGTCGTCGCGGGCATGGTCATCTACAACACCTTCACGATCCTCGTCGCCCAGCGCACGAAGGAGCTCGCGCTGCTGCGTTGCGTCGGCGCGAACCGCTCGCAGGTGTTCCGCAGCGTGCTCGCCGAAGCGCTCTTCATGGGTCTCACGGCGTCCGTGCTCGGTCTCCTCGGCGGAGTCGGCGTCTCGGCGGCTCTGCAGGCGTTCATCAGCACCGTGGGCGGTCCCGGCGGCGAAGACGCCCCGATCCGCCTGCCGATCTCCTGGGTGACCATCGCCGCCGGCTTCGGTGTCGGCGTGGTCGTGACGGTGCTGTCGGCCGTGCTGCCCGCCCGCCGCGCCACGAAGGTCGCCCCGGTGGCCGCCCTGCGCTCGCAGCCGGACAGCTCCGACGACGTCGCCCGCACCGGCAAGCTGCGGATCATCGTCGCGACGCTGATCGCACTGGCCGGTGGCGCCGCCGTCTACTTCGGCCTCCAGCAGGAGAAGGAAGAGCCGGCGATGTTCATCACCGGTGGCGCCACGATGGTGCTGCTGCTGGCGGTGCTGCTGCTCGGCCCGCTCTACGTGCCGCTGGTGAACCGCCTGTTCGGCAAGGCGCTGCGCGGTGTCCCGGCGAAGCTGGCCTCGGCCAACGCGGGCCGCAACCCCAAGCGCACGGCCGCGACCACCGCGGCGTTGATGATCGGCGTGACCATCGTGGCGATGGTGACGGTCGTGGCCGGCAGTGGCCGCGCGACCATGAACGAGCAGGTCGACAAGCGGTTCCCGGCGGACTACGCGGTCAAGTCGAACGTCTACAGCCAGCCGCTCTCGCAGAAGTTCACCGACGACCTCGCGAAGGTGCGCAACGTTGCGCAGGTCGCGCCCGAGCTCAGGGCCTACGGCGAGTCGCCGAAGCTCCAGTACGCCGACGTCACCGGATACCCGACCGACGCGATCGGTTCCCTGGTGCGCCCGGACACGGCCGCGGGCACGTTGACCGGTCTCAAGGACAACGAGATCGCCATGCGGGAGAAGGAGGCCAAGGAGGCGGGCCTCACCGTCGGCTCCACCGTCCCGATCAGCGGCAAGGACTTCAAGGTCGTCGCGCTGATCAAGGACAACAGCTACGGCACCGGCATCGTGACGCTCGCCGCGGCCCAGTCGCTGCTCAAGGAGCCCGTCAAGGGCTACCAGAACGTGCTGGTCAAGCTCGCGCCGGGCACGGACATCACGGTGGCCCGCGCCGACCTGGAACGGTTCATCGCGACCTCGCCGGTGGCGGTGCTGGACTCCGCGGCCGAGACCAAGGCGGAGCTGAACGGGCAGATCGACCAGATCCTGATGTTCATCTGGGCCCTCGTCGGCCTGGCGCTGATCATCGCCCTGTTCGGCATCGCGAACACGCTGACGCTCTCGGTGCTGGAACGGACCCGCGAGTCCGCCCTGCTGCGGGCACTGGGCCTGACCAGGGGCCAGCTGCGGCAGATGCTGGTGGTCGAGTCGATCCTGATGGCCCTGATCGGCGCGGTCGTGGGCGTGCTGCTCGGCGCCGGGTTCGGGTGGCTGCTGGTCGAGGCGATCTCCAACTCGGAGTTCACGATCAGCTTCTCCATCCCGTTCGGCCAGATCGGGATCATGCTCGGGCTGGCCGTGGTCGCGGCGATCATCGCCGCCGCCCTGCCCGCTCGCCGCGCGGCCCGCAACTCCGTGGTCGCGGGCATGGCGGAGGCGTAGGACACCCCGCCTGGCCCCGGCTGTCGGGGGCTGCGGCCAGGCGGGTTCGGGAGTGCGGAACAGGGGCCGCACGACCGGGGGATCGGTGGAGGTCCGGTGCTGTCGGGGCACCGGGCCTCCGCTGCGTTCACGGGCAGGGTGCGCGGCAAGGTGACGGCCCGCACGGCAGGCGACCCCTCCGCTGGAACGTGACCAGGCGTGGCAACCGGCCCCGCGCGGTGCCACCGGGCGCCCGCCTCGCAAGGCGGTGCAATCGCAACCCCGCTGGAACGCGACGACCCGCACGCAACGACCCCCCGCACGCCTCGGCCCGCAAGCCAGCCGCTCGGACCGCCCTCACCGCCGGCCTCGCGGTTCACCTGCGTGAACAGGCGTTCGCCACCCGCCTCACGGTCCCCTGAACCACGAGTTCGGAAAAAATCTTGGAGGGCGCGCGTCACTTTTGGCCCGCAAGCCCCTCTACCTGGGGTGAGGGACGACCGGAGCGAGGGCCCGGTCGTCCCTCTTCGTCGTTTCCGGGGGCCCCGCGGCCGCCCCATCCGAGACGCTCGGCGTTTCGGTCCAGGTTTTTGTTGCCTGCCACGACAAAGTTACGGAACGATGTCGACCGCTTGACACCCGCGCCTCTCCGGTTGAGTGTGAGAGCGCTCTCATCACAGTTAAGCGCCGCTCACGGCGTCGTCGAGGAGGACGGATGAGCACAAGACTGGTCGGCAGCGTCGCTGCGACCCTCGCGATGGTTCTGGTCGCTGGATGCGGCGGGAGTTCCGGGGCCGACGGCAAGATCGAGCTGTCGCTGGGTCTGTTCTCCGACTTCGGGTACGACAAGCTCATCGAGGAGTACATGGCCTCGCACTCGAACATCAAGATCGAGCAGCGCAAGGTCAAGATGGAGCAGCACAACACGCAGCTCGCGACGCAGCTCGCGGGTGGCCGTGGTGCCGCGGACATCGTTGCCCTCGAGGAGGGCGTGGTCTCGCAGTTCCGCGCCTCCAAGGACAAGTTCGTGAACCTGGCGGAGTACGGGGCCAAGGATCTGAAGGACCAGTGGGCCGGGTGGAAGTGGAACCAGGGCACGGCCGACGGCGGTGAGTTCGTGCTGGGGCTGGGCACGGACATGGGCAGCCTCGGTCTCTGCTACCGCAGTGACCTGTTCGCGGCGGCGGGTCTGCCCACCGACAGGGCCGAGGTCGCCAAGCTGTGGCCGACGTGGGCCGACTACGCGAAGGCCGCGGACACGTTCACGGCCAAGACGCCGAACGTGAAGTTCGTCGACACGGGCCGCAACGTCTACAAGGCGATCCTCGACCAGACCGAGGAGGGCTACTTCGCGAAGGACGACTCGTACATCGCGGAGAAGAACGACAAGGTCAAGACGGCGTTCGACACGGCGGCGGCGCTCGGCACCAAGCAGCAGACCGGTGCCCTCGAGCCGTTCAGCCAGGACTGGAACGTCGCGCTGAAGCAGGGTTCGTTCGCCACCACCACCTGCCCGGCCTGGGCGCTCGCGCTGATCAAGGCGGGTGCCGGCGACGCGGCTGCCGGGAAGTGGGACGTGACGACGGCGCCCGGTGGCGGCGGCAACTGGGGTGGCTCGTTCCTCGCCATCCCGAAGCAGGGCAAGAACCCCAAGGAGGCCTACGAGCTGGCCAAGTGGCTGACGGCCCCCGAGCAGCAGAAGCGGATCTTCAAGGAGACCGGCAACCTGCCGAGCCAGCCGAAGGTCTACCAGGACGCCGAGGTGCAGGCCACGGTCAACGAGTACTTCAGCAAGGCTCCGGTCGGCCAGATCTTCGCGACCTCGGCGGAGTCGCTGAAGCCGACCTACCGCGGCACGAAGGACTCGAAGGTCGGACCGGTGTTCGCCACCGCGCTGACCCGCGTCGAGCAGGGCAAGCAGTCCGCTGCTGAAGCCTGGACCCAGGCGCTCAAGGAAGCGACGGACGCCGCCAAGTGACGGTGACGCGTCAAGAGACCGAGACGGCCCCGGCCGTCTCGGTTTCGCCTTCCAAGGAGCCGAAGCGCTTCCGGCTGAGCCACTGGGACGCCAGGTACACGCCGTACCTGATCATCACGCCGTTCTTCCTGGTGTTCGGGATCTTCGGGCTCTACCCGCTGATCTACACGGCGTGGGTGTCGCTGCACGACTGGCAGCTGATCGACGGCAACCAGGGATTCGTCGGTCTCGCCAACTACGTCGAGCTGTTCGGCGACACCAAGTTCTGGAACGCGCTGTTCAACACGCTGAGCCTGTTCGTGCTCTCGACGGTGCCGCAGCTGCTGGCCGCGCTGGGGCTGGCCGCGCTGCTGGACCGGGGCCTGCGCGGCAGTGCGTTCTGGCGGGCCGGCGTGCTGCTGCCCAACGTCATCTCGGTCGCCGCGGTGGCGCTGGTGTTCGCGCAGTTCTTCGGCCGCGACTTCGGCATCGTGAACTTCCTGCTGGGCTTCGTCGGCATCGACCCGATCGACTGGCGTGCCGAGACGTGGGCCTCGCACCTCGCGGTGTCCACAATGGTCATGTGGCGGTGGACCGGCTACAACGCGCTGCTGTACCTGGCGGCGATGCAGTCGGTGCCCAAGGACATGTACGAGTCGGCCACTTTGGACGGTGCCGGTCGCTGGCGGATGTTCTGGTCGATCACCGTGCCGTCGATCCGGCCGACGATCCTGTTCACCGTCGTCACCTCGACGATCGGCGGTCTGCAGCTGTTCGCCGAGCCCGCGCTGTTCGACCCCGGGTTCGCCGCGAACAACTCCACCGGCGGTTCCGACCGGCAGTTCCAGACGCTGGTGCTCTACATGTACGAGAAGGGCTTCCGGTTGTTCGACGCGGGCTACGCGGCCACCATCGCGTGGATGCTGTTCGTGGTCGTCCTCCTGGTCGCGCTCGTCAACTTCACGCTGACGCGGCGCATCGCGGGCAAGGAGTGATCGCGTGAAGAACGCCAAGGCAGGGCCACTGCTCTACGGGTTCCTGGTCGCCGTGCTCGCGGCCTCGATCTTCCCGCTGTACTACTCGTTCATCGTCGCGTCGAAGGACAACTCCGTCCTCGGCGAGAAGGTCCCACCGCTGATCCCCGGCGGCAACCTGGTCGAGAACATCACCCGCGTCTTCGACACCGTCGACTTCTGGCTCGCCATGCAGAACTCGTTCATCGTGGCGGCGACCGTGGCGATCTCGAACGTCGTGCTGGGCACGCTGGCCGGGTTCGCCTTCTCGCGGCTGCGGTTCAGGGGCCGCGACTCGCTGTTCCTCGTCGTGCTCGGCACCGCGATGGTGCCGACTCAGCTCGGCGTGATCCCGCTGTACATGCTGATGTCCGACCTCGACTGGTACGGGACGCTCCAGGCGGTCATCGTGCCGGTGCTGATCGGGTCGTTCGCGGTGTTCTGGATGCGTCAGGCGTGCGAGGAGACCGTGCCGTACGAGCTGATCGAGGCCGCGCGCGTCGACGGCTGCTCGGTGCTGCGGACGTTCTGGCACGTCGGGTTCCCCGCAGTGCGGCCGCAGGCGGCGGTGCTGGGCATGTTCACGTTCATGACGGCGTGGAACGACTTCTTCTGGCCGTTGATCGTGCTGGACCCCAACGACAGCCCGACTGTGCAGGTCGCCCTGTCGACACTCGCCAGCGGGTACTACACCGACTACTCGTTGATGCTCGCCGGCGCCTCCATCGCGGTGCTGCCGGTGATCGCGATCTTCGTCCTGCTGTCGCGCCAGATCGTCGGCGGAATCATGCAGGGCGCGGTGAAGGGATGAGAATGACGACCGACTCGGACGTCGAGGTCGGGCGGGAGGTGCTGACCTTCCCGCCGGACTTCCTCTGGGGAGCGGCGACCGCGGCGTTCCAGATCGAAGGCGCGACCACTGTGGACGGTCGCGGCGCCTCGATCTGGGACACGTTCGCCGCGACGCCCGGCAAGGTGCTGGCCGGCGACACGGGAGACCCGGCCTGCGATCACTACCACCGCTATCAGTCCGATGTGGACCTGATGGAGTCCCTCGGGCTGGCCTCGTACCGGTTCTCCGTCGCGTGGCCGCGGATTCAACCCAGCGGTAGCGGCCAGGTCGAGGAGCGCGGGCTCGCGTTCTACGACCGGCTGGTGGACTCGTTGCTGGAGAAGAACATCCAGCCGCTCGCGACGCTGTACCACTGGGACCTGCCGCAGGTCCTGGAGGACTTCGGCGGCTGGCGCAACCGGGACACCGCCTACCGCTTCGCCGAGTACGCGGCCATCGTGCACGAACGGCTCGGCGACCGCGTGCAGGCCTGGACGACGCTGAACGAGCCGTGGGTCTCGGCGTTCCTGGGCTACGGCAACGGGATCCACGCGCCGGGCATCACCGACGCGATGGCGTCCCTGGAGGCGGCGCACCACCTGCTGCTGGCCCACGGGCTCGCCACGCAGGCGTTGCGCGCGCAGGCACCCGACTCGCACCGCCTGTCGATCGTGCTGAACTTCAGCACCATCTGGGGCGACAGCGACTCGGAGGCGTCGAAGGAGGCCGTGCGCAAGGTCGACGGCCTGCAGAACCGCATCCTGCTCGACCCGGTCCTCGGCCGCGGCTACCCGCTCGACGTCCTTCAGGACACGACGTGGCTGGGCGACTGGACGAACGTGGTGCGCGACGGGGACATGGAGACCATCGCGACCCCGATCGACTGGATCGGCGTGAACTACTACAACCCCACCCGCGTCGCGCCCGCCGATCCCGACTTCGTGCCGGCCGGTCCGCACGCGGGACTGCGCGGAGTGGCGTTGCAGCCGCCGCAGGGCGAGCTCACGGGGTTCGGGTGGGAGCAGAACGCCGACGCGTTCACCGAGCTCCTGGTCCGGTTGTCGCGTGACACCGACGGAGTGCCGCTGGTGGTCACGGAGAACGGCTCCGCGTTCCCGGACGTCGTCGACCCGGCGGGCCGGGTGCACGACGTCCAGCGGACGAAGTACCTGGTGGACCACGTTCGCGCGGTGCACAGGGCGATCTCCGAGGGCGCCGACATCCGCGGCTACCTGGCGTGGTCGCTGCTCGACAACTTCGAGTGGGCGGCCGGATATTCGCAGCGGTTCGGGATCGTGCACGTCGACTTCGAGACGCAGCGGCGAACCGTGAAGGAGAGCGCGGCCACGTTGTCCCGGATCATCGGGCAGAACGGGATCCCCGCGCACGGCTACACCGTTTAGCCGACAGGACGGGCCGAGGGGGCCTCAGCGCTCTCACCTGCGGATACTTCTGTCCGCAGGTGAGAGCGCTCTCCTGTCTACCGCCTGCGTAGGACCCGCGGGTCGGCGTGCAGGTTCTCGGCCAGCCTGATGGTGATGAACTCGTTGTTGTCCGGCTTGCCCGGCGTGCGGCCCGACGACGACGGGAAGTTGTTGTCGTTGAGCACCGCGATCGTGCGGTCGTCCAGGATCGTGACGTCCTCGATCGTGACGAACGGGAACTTGAACGGGTCCGCCTGCCCGCCGACGTGCTTCGGGTTGGCGAGGTTCAGCAGGTCGGCGACCAGCGTCTTGTCGAGCTTGCCGTCCTTGTTCTTGTCACGCTTGTCGGCGAGGTAGACGCGCTTCACGATCGCGTCGGCACCCTGCGCGCTGTCCCGTTCGATGATCAGCAGCCGGTTGTTGTCCACCGCGATCGCGTCACCGATGGCGAAGTTCGGGCTCTCCAGCTGGTACTTCCACGTCGTGCCGGTGAAGGAGCCGGACGCGATGTCGAACTCGTTGAGGCGCAGCGTGCCCGGCGTGTCACCGGCGACCGTGCCCTCCAGCAACGCGTTGATCCTCTTGCCGTCCGGGGAGAGCGTGATGCCCTCGAAGCCCTTGCTGCCGCCCAGGTTCGGGTTGCCGGCCGGGTTCTCCGGAGCCCGCACGCCCGGCAGTGGCACCGGCGGGGCGAGCAGGCGGCCCGCACGGTCGAAGTGCAGCAGGTACGGGCCGAACTCGTCGCCCATCCAGTAACTGCCGTCGGTGCCCCTGGTGACCGACTCGATGTCGATGTCGGCTCCGGTGATCACCCGGTCCTGCCTGGTCAGCGGGAACGGGATGTGGCCGTCCGGGTCGGTCAGCGTGATGCCGCCGAGCACGTCGACGGTGTTCTTGGCGAAGTCGGGCGCGATGCGGTGGATGCGCAGCAGGAAGTCCGCGCTGTTGGCCTTCGTGCCGTAGCCGTTGTCGGAGATGGCGTCGAACGTGCCGTCGCTGTTGCGGACGAGGCCGCTGAAGCCCTGGATCGGCTGGTCCGCGAAGGGAGGCGTGACCCCGTTGATCGGGGTCGTCCCCAGTGCCGCGCCACTCGGTTCGCTGCCCGGCAGGAAGGTCACCGCCGGCAGAGAGGCGAAGTTCGTCAGCGCGGCCTGCCTGGGAGGCTTCTGGCCGGTCGTCGCGGGAGCGGCGCTGATGGGCGTGGCCAGTGCCGTGACGGTGAGCAAAGTGAGGCCTACGGCCAGTGTTCTCCTCATGCGGGGACTCTATGAGAATCGTTTTACCCGTGGTTCGCCTCGCGGCAACAACTTCCGTGAACTCTTGACGTCATGACGACGACCTGGCGCCTGCGCTTCGAACTCAGCGACAGCCCCGGCGCGCTCGCGCGCGTCACCGTCCGGCTCGCCGCCTCCGACTGCAACGTCCTCGCCCTGCACGTGATCCCCGTTCCCCGCGGAGTGCTGGACGAGATCGTCGTGCGGGCAGGGGTCGGCGTGCTCCCCGCGGACCTCATCGAGGCCGTGCGCAGCGAGGGCGCCAAGTGCGTCGGGATCACCCGTGCCGACATCCGCGATCTCGTGGACGAACCGACGGCCGTGCTGCGCGCCGCCCGGCTGGCGCTGACCGACCCGGACCAGACCGGGGAGGCGCTCCGCCAGGTGCTGGCCGCCGACTCCGTGACGGTCGGCGAGGCGGCGGACGGCCAGGCCCAGCTGGGAGAGTGGGTGGCCCGGCGCGGCTGGGCCCGGTTCACCCAGGTCGAACTCACGCGCGCACAGGCGTTGCTCGACCTCGTGGACGCGCCGGCGCCCTCGATGCGAGCACTGCTCACCGATGACGGCGCCGCGCTGGTCCTGCGCCCCGGCTCCGCCTCCGACGAGGACGCCGTCGCCGGCCTGCACGCCCGCTGTTCCATGAGGACGATGTTCAACCGCTACCACTCCGGCATGCGCACCGTGCCCCGCCGCTGGCTGCACCGCCTGCTCAGCCCGCCCCGCGGCACCACGATCGTCGGCCAGTGCGGTGATCAGGTCGTGGCGCTCGGACAGCTCATCCACACCGGCACACCGGACTGCGCCGAGGTCTCGCTGTTGGTCGAGGACGCCTGGCAACGCCGCGGAGTAGGCGCGGCCCTGCTCGACGCGCTGGCGTCGGACGCCCGCGCCGCCGGATATTCGGAGCTCGTGGCGTGGTGCCTGCCCTCGGAGACCGCTCTCGTCCGGACCGCCGCCCGCGCCGGGCTCGCGGCCACGACACGCCGGGAGGACGGTCTGCTCAGGGTGTCGATCACGCCACGCGCGCGTGCTCTGAAGACGCCGATCACGACGGACGTCCCCGAAAAAACACGTTGATCAGCGCGGAGACCCTCCTCGGAGATCGCTTGGGGCTAAGCTGCTTAGCGACTCAAAGGTTTTCATCGAGGAGTGGTGGTGCTCGTGTCCAACCACGCGCGTCCGACGTTGGAAGACGTTGCCGCGAGGGCAGGGGTTTCCCGCGCCACGGCGTCACGTGTGCTGAACGCGTCACCGCGCGTCAGCCCGGAAGCGCTGGAGGCGGTCAACGCGGCCGTGTCGGCGCTGGGCTACCAGCCGAACCGCGCCGCGAGGGCGTTGGTCACCCGCCGCACAGGCGCCGTGGCCGTGCTGTTCTCCGAGCCCGAGCCCAAGATCTTCGATGACCCGCACTTCGCGCGCCTGATCCGCGCCGGCGCGCGTGCGCTGGCCGACGTCGACGTGCAGATGGTGCTGATGCTGGTGCACTCGCCGGACGATCAGGCCCGCGCACACCGCTTCCTGGCCGGTGGTCACGTCGACGGTGCCCTGGTGTTCGCGCCGCACCGCAACGACGAGGTCGTCTCCGTGGTGAAGAAGCTGCCGCTGCCGGTGGTCTACGCCGGCAAGCCCTGGGGTTCGTTGCGCGGCATGCACCTCGTCGACAACGACAACGAGGGCGGCGCCGTCCTCGCCACCGAGCACCTGAAGTCGCTGGGGCGCAAGAAGATCGTCCACGTCTCCGGGCCGCTGGACGAGCTGTCCGCCATCGATCGCCTGAACGGCTTCAAGTCGGCGTTGTCGTTGGACGACAAGGGCGTCGCCCGGCTCACCGAGGACGGCGGGTTCACCAGGGAGGGCGGGCGGAAGGCCATGTCCGCTCTGCTGGCTCGGGTGCCCGCGCTCGACGCCGTGTTCGTGGCCTCCGACCTCATGGCCGCCGGTGCGCTGGAGTCGTTGCACGAGGCCGGGCGGCGGGTTCCCGAGGACGTCGCCGTGGTCGGGTTCGACGATCACGTGGCCATCGCCGAGCACACCTCGCCGCCGCTGACCTCGGTGCGGCAGGACTCGGACGAGCAGGTCAAGCACATGGTCGAGCACCTGATGAAACTGCTCAGGGACGAGACTGTGAAGCGCAAGCAGCAGATGCTGCCCACCGTGCTGGTGCGGCGCGAGTCCGCCTGAGGCTTCGGCCGCGACGATCACTCGCCCTGAGCACGGCCGAAGCGGTCGGTGGCGGCGACGATCGCCGCGGCCATGCTGCCGCCGCCGTGCCCGGTGTCGTCGAGGACCACGAGTTCGCTGCCGGGCCAGGCCCTGTGCAGCGCCCAGGCCGTGCCCAGTGGACCGCTGACGTCGTAACGCCCGTGGATCAGCACGGCGGGAATTCCGTGCAGCCGTTCGACGTCACGCAGTAGCTGCCCCTCTTCCAGAAAGCAGCCGTGGGACCAGTAGTGGGTCACGAGGCGGGCGAAGGCCAGCTGGAACGCCGGCTCGGCGACCGACAGGAACGGCTCGGCGTCGGGGGCCAGTGACATGTGCGTGTCCTCCCACACGCACCATTCGTGTGCCGCCTTGGCGCGGACCTCGGGATCGGGATCGTGCAGCAGCCGGCTGTAGGCGGCCGACAGGTCGCCGTCGCGTTCGGCCGGCGGCACGCCGTCGCGGAACCGTTCCCACTCGCGCGGGAAGACGCGGCCCATGTCCCGAGTGATCCAGTCGGTGTCGCGGCGGTCGCCGCTGGTCACGGCCACGAGCACCAGTTCGGTCACCCGCTCCGGATGCGCCTGCGCGTAGGCGAGAGCGAGCGTGACGCCCCACGAGCCGCCCTCCACCAGCCAGCGCTCGATTCCCAGGTGGACCCGCAGCGCCTCGATGTCGCCGACGAGGTGCTGGGTGGTGTTCGCCGACAGGTCGGCGACCGGGTCGGTCGCCGAAGGGGTGCTGCGCCCGCAGTTGCGCTGGTCGAACAGGACCACGCGGTACCGGTCCGGGTCGAACAGGCCCCGCATTCTCGGAGAGCTCCCCGATCCGGGACCGCCGTGCAGCGCGACGGCCGGCTTGCCGTCGGGATTGCCCGACACCTCCCAGTACAGCGAATGACCGTCGCCGACCTCCAGCATGCCCGACTCGTGCGGCTCGCCCCATGGATGACGTCCGTCGCTGGATGTGTTCGCCATACCGCCATGATCGCGTACCGGGGCCCGGCGCGAGGGAAGTCGCACACGCCCGCACTCCGTCCGCACGGGACGGTCGCTGTGCGGGGAAAGGGCTAGTTGCCCAGGTTCTTGCAGGTGGGCGGCGGCAGCGGGTTCAGCGGGCTGCACGGCCAGCCGGACGAGGACGGTGGCGCCGTCGTCGTCTGCGCCGGTGGGGGCGGGGCCTCGGCCGGGTTCGTCGCGGCCGGCGGTGGGGTGGTCTTCTTCGGCGTCTGCTGGGTGCTCGGGGTCGAGCTGCTCGGGCTCGACGACGCGCTGCTGTTGTTCGCGGTCGAGCTCTCCGCTGAGCTCGGCGGGGTGCCGGGGGTGGACGAGATCCAGGTGGACGCGGGCGGTCTGCCCGGCGGTTCTTCGCCGGCTGCCCCGTGGATCGCCATGCCTACCAGCACGCCGAGCAACGCTGACCCGAGCACAGCGGAACCACCTGCGGCCCACAGTGCGCGCACAGCAGTCCTCCTCGTCAATGCTCACGGTGTGAAGTCGGGCGATCACGCTCTTCGGCAGATTACCGGGTGGTCCGGTCGCAGGAGAACGCTCGCCTGGATGCCTTATCGGCTCCTTGATGGCCCCGGTTGAGTGATCGCCGTCACTGATCCGTGATCCGGGCGAGTACCAAACTGGCCCCGGAAAGGCCTGCCACCAGCACGGTTCCGGTCAGATGCCACGTCGGAGCGTCACCCGAGCAGGTGAACACCTCGGTGAAGCGTTCCGAGGAGCAGGTGACGAACGGGACCGAGGAGAGGGCGATCGAGGAGGCCGCCACCCCGCCCAGCAGTGCGGAGCCGAACGTGCGCATGAGAGGGAACGCGGCGTTGGCCGTGCCGACCGCCGCGATGGCGAAGAGGAGCGGTACCGGTCTGGGGAACAGCCCCGTCAGCGCGCAGCCGACCATCAGGACGCCGAGCACGGCCTGGCCGATCCTCGCCTGTGTCGCCACGGCTAGGGACCCTAACAACTCCGTAAGCTCTTTTCGGTCCGGTTTGGGCCAGTATTTTCGGTATGCGTCATCGCCGATTCCTGATCCCCGTGTCAGTTTTGCTCGTCGTCGCGCTCGGGGTCGGGTTGTACCTGTTCCAGCCGTGGCGGCTGCTCACGGTTCGCGAAACGCACGACGCGTTGCTCGTGCCCGCCGCGCCGACTTCCGCGTCCGTCTCGGCGCCTGTCTCCACGTCTGTCCCGGTGCCCGCCGAAACGGCGAAAGAGGTCGCGACGGGACAGTGGCGCTCTCTTGAGCACGCGACGACCGGTAAGGCGAGCCTCATCAAACTCCCGGGTGGCGGGCATTCGGTCCAGTTCGCCTCGCTGGACACGAGCGATGGCCCTGACCTGTACGTTTACCTGTCCCCGCACGCGTCGAGCGCGTCGGAGAAGACGTTCGGGCAGGGATTCACGAGTCTCGGCAAGTTGAAGGGAAATCGTGGCGACCAGGTGTACGAAATTCCTTCCGGTGTGGATGTCTCCGGCATTCGGAGTGTCGTGATCTGGTGCCAGCGGTTCAGCGCGGGCTTCGCTGTCGCACCACTGGAACAAGCCTGAAACATCGGGCTCCCGGCTGCTCTCTTCGCACTATTGACTTTCTTGGTCTAGACCACATAGCGTTAACGTCAACGGACACAACATCGTCCCTTGCCGATGGGCGTGCGGAAGCCCCGTTGGCGAGGTGCACGGCTCACTGGATGGGCCCACTGCTGCGGTGACGCGACTCCAACTCTCCCCGGAGCCGCGTCACCGCCTGTGGCGTTTACTGTGGGTCGTGCACACCAGGACCGTGGCGATCCACTACGTGCGCGCGGCGCTCCGCGCGTGCCCGGAACCGTCCGTCGTCCTGCACGGCGCGGGCATCCCCTCAAGCCTTCTCGCGGACGACCGTGCGCGCGTGACACCGGCGCAGTACACGAAGTTCATCCAGACGCTCTGGGAAGTCCTCGACGACGAGTTCATGGGCTTCGGGCCACGGCCGTCGAAGCGCGGCACGTTCGCCATGATGTGCCTGCTCGCCGTGCACTGCCCGGACCTCGAGTCGGCGCTGCGGCGCGGGCTCGCCTTCTACGCGCTCTTCGACGACCCGCTGGAGCTGTCGCTCGACGACGGCCG
The DNA here is from genome assembly GCF_900115955.1 of Lentzea waywayandensis. Lineage (GTDB taxonomy): Bacteria > Actinomycetota > Actinomycetes > Mycobacteriales > Pseudonocardiaceae > Lentzea > Lentzea waywayandensis. Next base: position 301,441 of record NZ_FOYL01000005.1, on the reverse strand, counting down.
CTTCACGCTCCACATCCCCGGCGACCCCGACCACTTCCTCACCGAGTCGCTTCTCGTGCTGTGGCACCGCTTCTCGTCGTGGCTCATCGGCCGCCGCATTCCGTTGCAGGGCGCCGAGTTCGGTTATCCGGAACCCGCGCACGCCGCCGAGTACCACCTGATCTTCGGCTGCCCGCTGCGGTTCGACGCGCCCGCCACCACGATCGCGTTCGACCCGAAGTTCCTGCGCATGCCGGTCGTGCAGGACGAGGCGGCGCTGAAGCGGTTCCTGCGGCACTCGCCGGCGGAGTTGTTGTCCCGCCGGGATCATGGCGCTGACACGGCGGGGCACGTGCGGCGGCTGCTCGGGCGCGGCGTGTCCGGGCTGGAGGCCGTGGCGGCACAGCTGGGGGTGTCGGCGCCGACGTTGCGCAGGAGGCTCGCGGGCGAGGGGACGTCGTTCCGCGAGGTGAGGGAGCAACTGCTGCGCGACCAGGCGGTGGCCTCCCTGGTGCGAGGCGGGGAGTCGGTGGAGGAACTGGCGCTGCGCCTCGGGTTCTCCGAGGCGAGCGCCTTCCACCGTGCTTTCAAGCGCTGGACCGGGTCCTCACCCGGCTCCTACCGCGCCTAGAACCTGTCGCGTTCCCGCAGCGAGGCCGGCGGCCGGAACCGCTCCCCGTACGTGTCGGCGAGGTAGTCCGCGCGCTCCACGAACGCCTGCACGCCGTAGGAGTTGATGAACTGCAGCGTGCCACCGCTCCACGGCGCGAAGCCGAACCCGAAGATCGAGCCGATGTTCGCGTCCGCCACGGACGTCAGCACGCCCTCGTCCAGGCACCGCACGGTCTCCAGCGACTGCACGAACAGCAGCCGGTCGCGCACGTCCTGTTCGGACACCCCGGCGTCGGCCTTGGCGTACCGGGTCGTGAGCTCGGGCCAGAGGAACTTCTTCCCGCCCTCGGGGTACTCGTAGAAGCCCGCGCCGGTGGACTTCCCGCTGCGGCCCAGCGACACCAGCTCGCGGATGAGGTCGTACGCCGGGCTCTCCGACACCAGCGACGGGTCGTCGGCGAGCGTCTGGTCGTGGATCTTCAGCTGCAACGACAGCGTCACCTCGTCCGACACCGCCAGCGGGCCGACCGCCATGCCGGACTTCTTCGCCACGTTCTCGATCAACGCCGGCGCCACGCCCTCGGCCAGCATCGAGATCGCCTCGATCACGTACGTGCCGAACGTCCGCGAGGTGTAGAAACCGCGCGAGTCGTTGACCACGATCGGCGTCTTCCCGATCTGTCGCACGTAGTCCAGCGCGCGCTGGAGCGTCTCCGCGGACGTCTTCTCGCCGCGGATGATCTCCACGAGCCGCATCTTCGGCACGGGCGAGAAGAAGTGCAGGCCGATGAACCGCTCCGGCGCCGTCACCGCCGACGCGAGGCCGGTGATCGGCAGCGTCGAGGTGTTCGACGCGATCACCGCGTCCGGCAACGCCTTCGCCTCGGCGGCCGGAAGAACCTTGTTCTTCAGCTCGCGGTTCTCGAACACGGCCTCGATGATCAGGTCGCAGCCCGCGAGGTCGTCGTCCGAGTCGGTCGGCGTGATGCCTTCCAGGCCCTGAGCGCCCTTCTGGGCGCCTTCGAGGGAGACGTCCTTCAGGACGACCTCGATACCGGCCTTCGCGGACACCTCGGCGATTCCGGCGCCCATCATGCCCGCGCCCAGCACGCCCAGCTTCGCCACGCGCTGTCCTGTCGCGGACGCGCGGCCGTTGACCTCGTTGAGGTTGAACCAGAACGCCGTGATCATGTTCTTGGAGACCTGACCGGAGGCCAGTTCCACGAAGTAACGGCCCTCGATCTGGAGCGCCGTGTCGAAGTCGACGTAGGCGCCCTCGACGGCCGTCGCCATGATCTTCTCCGGCGCCGGGTACACGCCGTGCGACTTCTTGCTCAGCACGGCGGGAGCCGCGGCGAGGAGGCCGTAGCTGTTGGGGTCGCCGAACTTCAGGTCCGGCACTCCCGCGCCCTGCACGTCCCACGGCTGCGTCGGCGCCGGGTTCGCCTTGATCCACGCGACGGCCTCGGAGATCAGCTCTTCGCGCGTGTCCACGACCTGGTGCACGATTCCGGCCTGCAGCGCGCGTTCCGGCCGCAGCTGCTTGCCCTCCATGAGCAACGGCAACGCCTTCTGCACGCCCAGTAGCCGCACCATGCGCGTGACGCCACCGCCGCCGGGCAGCAGGCCCAGCGTGGCCTCGGGCAGGCCGACGCGGATCCCGTTGTCGTTCAACACGATCCGGCGGTGCGAGGCCAGCGCGATCTCGAACCCGCCACCGAGCGCGGTCCCGTTGATCGCCGCCACGACCGGCTTGCCGAGCTTCTCCAGGCGCCGCAGCTGGGACTTGAGCTCCTCGACGCCTTCCAGCGCCTGAGATGCGTTCTCCGGGGTGATCGCGATCAGCACGTTGAGGTCGCCGCCCGCGAAGAACGTCTTCTTGGCGGACGTGATGATCACGCCGGTGATGTCGTCGCCCTCGAGCCTCGCGACGGCGTCGCCCATCAGCTCGCGGTACTCGTCGTTCATCACGTTGGCGGAGCCGGACATGTCCATCGTCAGGGTGACGATGCCGTCCGCGTCCTTGTCGTAGTGGAACGGCATGCCTCAGACCCTCTCGATGATCGTCGCGATACCCATGCCGCCGCCCACGCACAACGTGGCCAGGCCGCGGCGCAGGTCCCGGCGCTCCAGCTCGTCCAGCAGCGTGCCCAGGATCATGCAGCCGGTGGCGCCCAGCGGGTGGCCCAGCGCGATCGCGCCGCCGTTGACGTTGACCTTGTCCTCGGGGATGTCCATGTCCCGCAGGAACTTCAGCACGACCGACGAGAACGCCTCGTTGACCTCGAACAGGTCGATGTCCTCCACCGAGAGCCCGGCCTTGTCCAGCGCCTTGCGCGCGGACGGCGCCGGCCCGGTGAGCATGATCGTCGGCTCGGTGCCCACGACGGCGACGGAGACGATCCGGGCGCGCGGGGTCAGGCCGAGGGCCTTGCCCGTCGCCGCCGACCCGATCAGCATCGCTGCGGCGCCGTCGACGATCTGCGACGAGTTGCCCGGCGTGTGCACGTGGCTGATGCGCTCGACGGTGGGGTAGCGGTCGATCGCGACGGTGTCGTAGCCGAGGTCGCCGTGGAACTGGAAGCTGGGCTTGAGCCTCCCGAGAGACTCCACAGTGGACTCGGGACGGATCGTCTCGTCCTCCTTGAGCACCACCGTGCCGTTCTGGTCGACGACCGGCACCACGGACCGCTCGAACCGGCCGTCCTTCTGCGCCTCGAACGCGCGGGCGTGCGACCGGGCGGCCCACGCGTCGACGTCCGTGCGGGAGAAGCCCTCCAGGGTCGCGATCAGGTCGGCCGACACGCCCTGCGGCACGAACGACAGGTCGAAGTTCGTCTGCGGGTCGATCGCCCACGCGCCGCCGTCGGAGCCCATCGGCACGCGCGACATCGACTCGACGCCGCCCGCCACCACCAGGTCCTCGAACCCGGACGCGACCTTGGCCGCGGCGAGGTTCACCGACTCGAGGCCCGACGCGCAGAACCGGTTGAGCTGCACCCCGGCCGGGCGCTGGTCCCAGCCGGCGGCCAGCACGGCGGTGCGGGCGATGTCGCCGCCCTGCTCACCGAGCGGGGACACGACGCCGAACACGACGTCGTCCACCGCGGAGGTGTCGAGGGAGTTGCGTTCGGACAGCGCGCGCAGCACGCCGGCGGCCAGATCGACGGGCTTCACGCTGTGCAGCGACCCGCGCTTCCCCTTGCCGCGCGGCGTGCGCACCGCGTCGAAGATCAAGGCTTCGCTCATGACACCACGCTAGGCCCGCGCGTGGGAGCTGGCCATGACCGTGAAGGGTGACCGATTAGCTCACCCGGAACTCCATGTGCTCCGGCTCCTCGGCGTCGACGAAGCCCAGCCGTTCGTAGAGGCGGCGAGCAGGCAGGTTGTGGTCGTACACCCGCAGCCGCACGATCTTCCAGCCTTCCTCGGCCGCCCACTTCTGCACCGTTCTGACCAGCGCCTCGCCCACGCCCCGGCCGCGGTGGGAGTCGCGCACCCACATCGAGTAGAGGTAGAGCCCCTCGGGCTTCGCGGTGGCGGCGACCAGGGCGACGGGACGGGCGTCGAGCGCGACGAGCTTCAGGCCCTCCGCCGCGCGGTCACGCCACTCGTTCTCGGTGTACGTCTGCTCGCGCGCCAGTGTGGAACCGAACTCCTCGGGGTCGCTGGCCAGCGCGTCCAGGCGGATGTCACGCCAGAGCTCCCAGTCGTCCGGCATGACCTGGTGGATCTGCATACGAGGCAGTCTGGACGACCGGGGTGGGAATTTCGCTCAGTTTTTCGGGCCCGTCCAGGCGCGGCGGTCATGGCGTGGATCACCGCCCGGTGGTTTCGTGGACCGCATGGCAGAGCGTCGATCGCGGTGGATGGACAGCGACCTGGACCAGTTGCGCCAGCTCGCCCGCACGTTCATGGAGAAGGAGGTCGCGCCGCACCAGGAACGCTTCGCCGAGCAGAAGCAGGTCGATCGCGACCTGTGGCGCAAGGCCGGTGAGCTCGGGCTGCTGTGCATCAGCATCCCCGAGGAGTACGGGGGCGGCGGCGGCACGTTCGCCCACGAGGCCGTGTTGCTGGAAGAACAGGCACGGGCCGGCGACAGCTCGTGGGGCAACAGCGTGCACAGCGGCATCGTGGCGCACTACCTCAACTCCTACGGCTCCGAGGAGCAGAAGCAGCGCTGGCTGCCCAAGCTCGCGTCCGGTGAGTACGTCGGCGCGATCGCGATGACCGAACCCGGTGCGGGCTCCGACCTCCAGGGCATCCGGACGAAGGCCGTCCGGGACGGCGACGAGTACGTCATCAACGGCTCGAAGACGTTCATCACGAACGGCGTGCACGCCGACCTGGTGATCGTCGTGGCCAAGACCGACCCGGCCCAGGGCGCGCAGGGCATCTCGCTGATCGTCGTGGAGAACGACATCCGGCGCGGCCGCGTGCTCGACAAGGTCGGCATGAAGGGCCAGGACACCGCCGAGCTGTTCTTCGACGACGTCCGGGTGCCCGTCACCAACCTCCTGGGCGACCAGGAGGGCCTCGGGTTCGTCCAGCTGATGCACCAGCTGCCGCAGGAACGCCTGATCATCGGCGTCTGCTGCATCGCGGGCATCGAGGCGGCTGTCGACGTGACGCTCAAGTACGTGAAGGAGCGCACGGCGTTCGGCAAGGAGCTGATGAAGTTCCAGAACACCCGGTTCAAGCTCGCCGAGTGCGCCACCGAGGCCGCCGTGACCAGGGCGTTCATCGACGAGTGCGTCGAGAAGCATCTTCGCGGTGAGCTCGACATCCCGACCGCGGCGATGGCGAAGTGGTGGGCCAGCGACCGATTGGGCAAGGTCGTGGACGAGTGCGTGCAGCTCTTCGGCGGCTACGGCTACATGAACGAGTACCCGATCGCGCGTGCCTGGTCCGACGCCCGTGTGCAGCGGATCTACGGCGGGACGAACGAGATCATGAAGGAAATCATCGCGAGGTCCCTGTGACCGGCCCCCTCGCAGGTTTGAAGGTCGTCGAGCTCGCCGGCCTCGCGCCCGCGCCGTTCGGCGCCATGGTGCTGGCCGACCTCGGCGCCGACGTGATCCAGGTGCACAAGCCGGGGAGCGTGCAGACGATCCCCGGCGACTTCCTCGGCCGCAACCGGCGTTCGGTCGCGATCGACACCCGCACCCCCGACGGTGCCGAGCTGGTTCTCGGTCTGGTCGAACGCTCGGACGTGCTGATCGAGGGCTTCCGGCCGGGTGTCACCGAACGACTGGGCATCGGCCCCGCGCAGTGCCTCGCCCGCAACCCGCGCCTTGTATATGGACGCATGACCGGGTGGGGCCAGGACGGGCCGCTCGCCGACCGCGCCGGCCACGACATCAACTACATCGCCGTCGCGGGCGCGCTGGAGCCGCTGGGACGGGCCGGAGGGCCGCCGTCGTTCCCGATCAACCTCCTGGGCGACTTCGGCGGGGGAGGGCTGCTGCTGGCGCTGGGCGTGCTCGCCGCACTGTATGAACGGGAGCGCTCCGGGCGCGGCCAGGTCGTGGACACCGCGATGGTCGACGGGGCGGCGTTGCTGACGACGTTCCTGCACGGCATGCGGTCCGCGGGCATGTGGTCTGGTGGACGCGGCGAGAACATGCTCGACGGTGGAGTGCCGTTCTACGACGTCTACGAGGCCGCGGACGGGCAGTACGTGGCCATCGGCGCGCTGGAGGAGAAGTTCTACGCCGACCTGGTGCGCGTGCTGGGCCTGGAGGACGCGCCCTCGCGCAACGATCCGGCGAACTGGCCTGAACTGCGGGAGCGCATCGCGGCGGCGGTGAAGACGCGGCCGCGGGACGAGTGGGCGGACCTCGCGCGGGACACGGACGCCTGCCTGGCTCCGGTGCTGACCCCTGCCGAGGCGGCGCGGCATCCGTACAACGAGGCGCGTGCCACGTTCGTGGACGTGTCCGGTTCTCCGCACCCGGCGCCGGCGCCCCGGTTCGACCGCACTCCCGCAGCGGTTCCGACGCCCCCGGTTCCCGTCGGGGTGAACACCCGGGAAGTGCTTGCCGACATGGGTGTGGCGGACGCTCGAATTATGGAACTGCGGCGGTCTGGAGCAATTGGATGAATGCTCGGGTGCGCATTAATAGCGCCACGAAGGCGTGACGGTGCGTGATGGGGTGAGTTCGGCATCCGGGTGAGCCCCGGTGCAACAGTCTCTCTTCCAAGCTGTGGGATGCGAGGGAGTCCGTGTTCACCTCGTGCCCAGGACATCGGCGCTGTTGAGGCCCCTCTTTAGCCGCCATTCGGGTGACGTTGGCCGTCACGCAGGCGTGCGTCGCTGGTGGATCCTGGGACGAGTTGGGCGTGGTCGTTGTTCATCGCAAGGGTGAATGAGGGACCATGACGGGTGACACGGGCGGTCCGCCGCCTGACCGGTGAGCGACATGGACGGAGAGGTACCTGTGAACCTCAAGAAGGTGCTAGTGCTGGCGGGCGTCGCGCTGGTGCTGTTCCTCCTGATCACCCAGCCCGAGCAGTCCGCCTCGGCGGTGCAGCAGGTTCTCGGCTGGCTGCGTCAGGGCGCGGAGTCGATCATCACCTTCGTCAGGAGCCTCTTCGGCACGGCCACCCCGATCAGCTAGTGACGTTGGGTGATCTTCGGCCGTCTGCGTTGAGCCGGATGGGTGGAATGAGGCCAATCACGCACTGGTAACGGGTGTTCTGGGGATTCAGGGTCTGGCGATTGTCAGACCTACCGAATACCTTCCGCTGCAATGGCCGATCCCCGACCGACGAGGAGGCACATATGGTCGAGGACTCCGGGGTCCACGAGCTGTTGCAGCAGTGGGCGGCTGAACGGTCTGATGACGCAGAGATGCAGGAGGTGAACCGGATCAAGAACGCGTGGCTCGCGGAGGCTCCCCCCTCGGCGCCAGGCATCCCCGTGCAGCGGGGAGGCAGGAGTGGGTCGCGTGGCTTGGTCAAGGTCGACTCGGCGGATCCGGCCTACGTGGCCGCGATGCGCAAGCGGGCGCCGGAGGCACCCGAGGCACTGCTCGCCGCCGCGGCGAGCTACTGGCAGCTGGTGGGCGACGTCGCCGAGGCCGAGCAGTGGTGGGACGCGGGCATCAGCCCGTTGGACCAGCGTGCGCTCGACTACCGCGCGGCCGGCCTGTCTCCTGCCGATCTCGGGAGGCGCCTGGGACCGATGACGGTTCTCCAGCACCTTCGTCGTGGCTCCGCCGCGGCCTGGTGTGTTGCTCGTCTGCAGAGGCAGCGCCGGGACGGCGTGGCGTAGGTGGGGAACGGGGCTCCGCGATTGGGGCCCCCATGTTCGCGGAATGCGCTCACCTCGATCGCTCCGCGTGTCCTGTGGGGGCCGAGCCCCCACGCCCCAGCCGGGGGCAAGCCCCCGGACCCCCACGGGGTGGCCTCCTGTCCGGAGGCCTCACCCAAGTCAGCGGCGTCGCACGCTCGCGGAGCGCGCTCGCCGAAGCCGACTCGGGGTGTTCTCACCGGGGGCGGCCCCCGGACCCCCGGAAGGACTTCCCAGTAGTGTGGAGGTCGTGCGCGGCCTCCTTACCCCCCAACGAGTGCTGATCGCGTTCGCCTGTCTGGCGGCGTTGATCGTCTGTTGCGGGCTCGCGTGGTGGCAGTGGCAGCGCTTCGAGTCCGCCAGCGGCACGTTCCAGAACCTCGGGTACGTGCTCCAGTGGCCGCTCTTCGGCCTCTTCCCCCTCTTCATGGTGTGGCGGTTCCGCCGGCTGGCACGTCAGCGCCGTGACGAGGATCCGGTTGCAGTCGCTTCAGCGCCGGTAGCTACCGTTGACGCCGTCAAACCCGCGCCTGTCGAGCACTTCGACGACGACGAAGACGCGGAGCTCGCGGCCTACAACCGCATGCTCGCGGACCTCAACGCGCGGGACGGTCGTTGAGCGAAGGCGGGCAGATGAAGGGTGCGTTGACCCGGTTCAGGGTCATGGCTTACGTGGTCGGAGTCTTCCTGCTGCTCCTGGTCGTGGCCATGGTGCTCAAGTACGCCGCGGACATGGGCGGCGCGATGAAGGTCGTCGGCCCGATCCACGGCTTCCTCTACGCCATCTACCTGGTGATTTCCGTCGACCTGGCGCTCAAGCTGCGCTGGTCGATCAAGGGCACACTGCTGGTGCTGCTCGCCGGCACGGTCCCGTTCCTGTCCTTCTGGGCGGAGCGCAAGGTGGTCGAGAAGACGGCGCAGGGCGTGCCGCTGTGACGTTTGGCCTGCTAGCGTCTGGGGCTACCAACTGAACACGGCCGTCGATGTCGCGCGGAAGAGACCCCTCCAGCAGGGGCGCCGAAGGAGCAATCCCTCCCCGGAATCTCTCAGGCACAAGTACCGCGCGACGAAGGCAACTCTGAAAAGCAGGCTGCTCGGCAGCCTCGCCCACGGTGCAAGTCACTTCGGTGGCGAAGCTCTCAGGCTCATGACAGAGGGGGAGGCTCGCTCTAGTGAGGAGTCTCCGATGGACCGTGTCATTCTTCTGATGCCTCAGCCGGCCGCGTCCGGCTCTTCGGCGCACCCTGGAGGAGCGTTCTGATGTCCCGCCTCACGCCTCTGAACGCCGAGCACGAGCAGCTCGGCGCGATGTTCACCGACTTCGCGGGCTGGCGGATGCCGCTGCGCTACTCGTCCGAGCTCGCCGAGCACCACGCGGTGCGCACGACCGCGGGCCTGTTCGACCTCACGCACATGGGTGAGATCGTCCTGACCGGACCGCAGGCGGGCGAGGCCCTCGACTACGCGCTGGTCGGCCACATCTCCGCGCTGGCCGTCGGCAAGGCCCGCTACACGATGATCACCCAGGCCGACGGCGGTGTGCTCGACGACCTGATCGTGTACCGCCTGGGCGACCAGGAGTTCATGGTCGTCGCGAACGCCTCCAACGCCGCCGTGGTCGCCGAGGCGCTGGTCGAGCGTGCCGCCGGTTTCGACACGGTCGTCACCGACAAGTCGACCGACTACGCGTTGATCGCGATCCAGGGCCCGAAGTCGGTCGAGATCCTGTCCGGCCTGACCGAGACGGACCTGTCGACAGTCAAGTACTACGCCTCGTACCCGTCGAAGGTCGCCGGTGTCGACGCGCTCCTCGCGCGCACGGGCTACACGGGTGAGGAGGGCTTCGAGCTCTTCGTCGCGCCCGCCGACGCGCCGGCCGTCTGGGCGGCGTTGCTGTCCGCGGGCGAGGCCCACGAGCTCAAGCCGTGCGGTCTCGGCTGCCGCGACACGTTGCGTCTCGAAGCCGGAATGCCCTTGTACGGCAACGAGCTCACGACGTCGCTGACGCCGTACAACGCGAATCTGGGCCGGGTCGTGAAGCTCGACAAGCCCGGCGACTTCGTGGGCCGCGACGCGCTGGCCAAGGTCGCCGAGTCCGGGGTGGACTCGGTCCTGGTCGGACTGAAGACCCCCGAGCGCCGTGCCCCGCGCCACGGTTACGCGGTGCTCAACGGCGACGAGGTCGTGGGCGAGGTGACGTCGGGCGCGCTGTCCCCGACCCTCGGCTACTCCGTCGCCATGGCCTACGTGACGCGGGCCAGTGCCGAGCCCGGCACCCAACTGCTGGTGGACGTCCGCGGCAAGAAGCAGCCGGTCGAGGTCGTCGCACTTCCGTTCTACAAGCGCGCCAAGTAGGGAGATTCTCCAGATGTCCGACCAGTTCAACGCTTCCCTCGCGGAGTACGACCCCGAGGTCGCCGAAGCCGTTGCGGCCGAGTTGGCGCGCCAGCAGGGCACTCTCGAGATGATCGCCTCGGAGAACTTCACGCCCGTGTCGGTGTTGCAGGCCCAGGGCTCCGTCCTCACCAACAAGTACGCCGAGGGCTACCCCGGCCGTCGCTACTACGGCGGCTGCGAGCACGTCGACGTCGTCGAGCGTCTCGCCATCGAGCGCATCAAGGCGCTCTTCGGCGCGGGCTTCGCGAACGTCCAGCCGCACTCGGGCGCGCAGGCCAACGCGGCCGCGATGTTCGCACTGCTCCAGCCCGGCGACACGATCCTGGGCCTGGACCTCGCGCACGGCGGCCACCTGACGCACGGCATGCGCATCAACTTCTCCGGCAAGCTCTACAACGTCGTGCCGTACCACGTCGCGGACTCGGACGGCCGCGTCGACATGGCCGAGGTCGAGCGCCTGGCTCAGGAGCACCGCCCGAAGCTGATCGTGGCCGGCTGGTCCGCCTACCCGCGCCAGCTGGACTTCGCCGAGTTCCGCCGCATCGCGGACTCGGTCGAGGCCTACCTGATGGTCGACATGGCGCACTTCGCCGGCCTCGTCGCCGCCGACCTGCACCCGTCGCCCGTGCCGTACGCGCACGTCACGACGACCACGACCCACAAGACCCTCGGCGGTCCCCGTGGCGGCGTGATCCTGTCGAACGACGCCGACATCGCGAAGAAGATCAACTCGGCGGTGTTCCCCGGCCAGCAGGGTGGTCCGCTGGAGCACGTCATCGCGGCGAAGGCCGTGGCGTTCAAGCACGCCGCCTCGCCGGAGTTCGCCGACCGTCAGCGTCGCACGCTGGAAGGTTCGCGGATCCTGGCCGAGCGGCTGTCGCAGGCGGACGTCGCCGCAGCAGGCGTGAAGGTGCTGACCGGGGGCACGGACGTGCACCTGGTCCTCGTCGACCTGGTCAACTCCGAGCTGGACGGCAAGCAGGCCGAGGACGTGCTGCACCAGATCGGCATCACGGTCAACCGCAACGCCGTTCCGAACGACCCGCGTCCGCCGATGGTGACGTCCGGTCTGCGGATCGGTACGCCGGCGCTGGCCACCCGCGGGTTCGGCGAGGTGGACTTCATCGAGGTCGCCGACGTCATCGCGGAGGCCCTGAAGCCGGGCGCGGCGATCGACGAACTGCGTGCGCGCGTTGAGGTTCTGGCGGCGAAGCACCCGCTGTACTCCACGCTCTGATCTGACAAACAGAAGGGGCGCCACCGGAGATTCGGTGGCGCCCCTTCTGTTTTGTGACCCTGGAGCGAAACGACGGGAACCCCGGCCCCTTCCCCAGGGCCGGGGTTTCATCGTGTCAGGGTGATGTGTGTCTCAGATGGACCGTCCTAACGAGATGCTGTGGGGGCTACGCAGCCGGAACCGTCACACCAGGCGGGAGGCACTCGACGTTGCGCTTGCCGTTGGGCTGGATCACGAACCACGTGTTGCCGATGCCCTGGCCGGCCCACTTGCCCGGCGCCGGGTCCTTCGAATACGTGTAGAGGGCCCAGCCGTCGATGGCGACCTGCTTCTTGCCGTCAGCGCGGGTGATCAGCGAGACCAGCTTCGAGTCGACGCCTTCCAGCTGCGGAATCGTGTCCGACAGCATCGGCGGCCACGTCACGGCGCACTGGTCGTTGCAGTTGGACTTGCCTTCCGGCTTCGGAACGTCCTTGTCGAAGCGGTAAAGGGTGCGGCCATCGCCGTCCTGGACGACCTGGCCCATCTTGTCCACGCTCTTGCCGACCAGCCTCAACGTGCTGACCGGGGCTGCTGCCGGGGGCTGCGCCGCAGGGGGCTGCGCTGCCGGAACTTCCGGGGCCTGCTGCTGAACTGGGGCTTCGGGGGCCTGCGCGGGCTCCTGGAGTACCGGGGGCTGACCCACGTCGCCGTAGTCACCGAGGACGCCCAGATCGGTTTCGGTTTGTGCCACCGGCTTGGAGTTCGTGCCACTGCCAGTGGCGCTCCAGACACCCAGACCCAGCACAACTGCCAGTCCCGCGGCGAGCCCGATGGCAATGCGGTTACGTCGGATCACACTCATGTCCTCCTCATCCATCTGTTCGCTCTATCGAGGCCATACGGGCGGGGTTGCGTCTCGGTTCAGAAACGAACCGAACCTCGTCCTGTCTCGAACGTCTGGCGGAGCCAGGTCACGCAGGAGGTGCAGGGTGGTCGTCGCTGGTCAGCTGGCGGGAATGGCCGAACGGGTGCTGGGCGCGCCGTTGCCAATCGGATTTCGAGCCTGGGACGGAAGTGTGGCCGGGCCGCAGGACGGCACAGTGCTCGTGATCCGCTCGCGTGACGCGTTGCGGAGGCTCGTCTGGAGTCCGAACGAGCTGGGGCTCGCCCGCGCGTACGTGAGCGGGGAGCTCGACGTGGAGGGTGATCTCGCGACCGGTCTCTCACAGATCTGGGGACTCGTGCGGCGGGGTGTCACCCGGCGGCCTCGGGTCTCGGAGGTCGCGAAACTTGCATTGCGACTGAAAGTGCTCGGGCCGAACCCGGACGCGCCGAAGGAGGAAGCACGGCTGCGAGGCGCGCTGCACACGAAGAGCCGTGACCGTGATGCCATTTCGCATCACTACGATCTGAGCAACGACTTCTACCAGCTCGTGCTCGATCCGAGCATGGCCTACTCGTGTGCGTACTTCACGTCCGAGGACGAGTCGGTCGCGCAGGCACAGCACAACAAGCTGGACCTCGTGTGCCGCAAGCTCGACCTCAGGCCGGGCATGCGCCTGCTCGACGTCGGCTGCGGGTGGGGTTCGATGATCATCCACGCCGCGAAGCACTACGGCGTGCACGCGACCGGGGTGACGATCTCCGCCCAGCAGCGCGCGCACATCCTCAAGCGCATCGAGGCCGAGGGGCTGACCGGTCGCGTCGAAGTGCGGTTGCAGGACTACCGCGAGGTGAGCGGCGAACCGTTCGACGCGATCTCCACGATCGAGATGGGCGAGCACGTCGGCGAGAGCAACTACCCCGAGTACGCCGCGACGCTGCACCGGTTGCTCAAGCCCGAGGGACGACTGCTGCTGCAACAGATGTCCCGCGGCCACAACGCACCCGGCGGCGGGGCGTTCATCGAGTCGTACGTCGCGCCGGACATGCACATGCGACCGATCAGTGCCACGACCGGCTTCCTCGAAGGCGCCGGCCTGGAGATCCGTGATGTGCACGCGTTGCGCGAGCACTACGTTTGGACCGTGCGAGCGTGGGCACAGACTCTCGAAGAGCGCTGGGACGAGGTCGTCGCGCTGGTGGGCGAGGGACAGGCACGGGTCTGGCGGCTGTACCTCGCGGGCGGCGCGCTGACGTTCGAGGAGGGCCGGATGGGCGTGGACCAGATCCTCGCGGTGCGCAGGAGCGACAACGGGCGCAGCGGCATGCCGCGCGTACGTCGTGAGCTGGTGGCCCGATGAGCTTCCTGATCAGCTTTCTGGTTGTCCTGCTACTGCTCAGCGGCCTGTTCCTGTACGCGGACTCCCGCAAGCGCTACGACCTCATCGACTCCGTGTGGGGCCCCGGTTTCGCCGTGATCGCGGTGATCACGCTCCTGTTCGCGGAGGGCGAACCAACTCGGCAGTGGGTGGTCACCGCACTCACCGTGGTGTGGGGCGTACGCCTGGGCGTGCACATCCACTCCCGCAACAGAGGCAAGGACGAAGATCCGCGCTACCAGGACATTTTGAGGCGTGCCAAGGGAAACCCGCGCCTGCGGATGTACCGCGTCTACCTGCTCCAGGCCGTGCTGATGTGGATCGTGTCGCTGCCGGTCCAGGCCGCGCAGCATCTTTCGGCCCCGTTCGGAGTGCTAGATTGGGTGGGCACTGGCGTGTGGACGGTCGGCTTCGTCTTCGAGGCCGTAGGTGACTGGCAGCTCTCCCGGTTCCGAGCGGACCCGGCGAACAAGGGCGCCGTGATGGACCGCGGATTGTGGCGCTACACAAGGCATCCGAACTACTTCGGCGACTCAGTCGTGTGGTGGGGCCTGTACCTGTTCGCGCTGCACTCGTGGCTCGCCGCGCTCACGATCATCGGCCCGGTGATCATGACGTGGCTGCTCGCGAAGGGCAGCGGCAAACCGTTGCTGGAAAAGGACATCGTGTCGCGCCGCCCCGGCTACGCCGAGTACGTGCGACGCACCAGCGGCTTCTTTCCGTTGCCTCCCAAGAGCAAGGTGGGCTAGGCGCGTTCCCGCGGGCTTCGCGGACGCGTGGCGGCGCCTGCGGAGCTCGTGGTTCGGCATGCTCTTGGCCTGCCTCGGGTTGTGTCGCGCGGCTTCGTGACCCAGTGGTGGCAAGGCGTCCGTGCCGCAACCCGGCAGGGCGGGCCAGGTGCGGTGCCCGCCCCTCCACGGTGCCGTGTCCCGCTGCTTCCGGTGCCTGCTCCCGACATCCTGCCTACCTGCTCTCCACAGCCTCGCCGGCTGCCCCACAGAGCCTGCGTCGCGCGAAGCAGTGCACGTCACAGCACGCGTGCGACCCGCGTGCGCGGGTTAATGTTGGCGGGTGGGCAACGACATCTCCTTCCCGCGCCAACAGGCGCGCACCCAGCGGTTCACCGTCGGCGCACCGAGGACCTTCGCGGTGTCGGCGGACGGCGCACGTGTCTTCTTCCTCCGTCCGGCCACGGCCACAAGCCGTGCGAACGGGCTCTGGGAGCTGAACACGTCCACCGGCGTCGAACGTCTGCTCGCCGACCCGGCGACGCTGCTGTCCGATCCGGAGGACCTGCCCGCGGAGGAGAAGGCACGCCGCGAGCGCACGCGTGAGTCTGGCGCGGGCATCGTCGGCTACGCCCTCTCCCGGGACGCCTCGGTGGCCTCGTTCGCGCTGTCCGGCCGCCTTTTCGTGGCCGACCTGACGAACGGTGCCGTCCGTGAGCTGCCGACGCGGGGCGGTGTCATCGACCCGCGCGTCGACCCGACGGGCCGGCGCGTGGCGTACGTCACCTACGGCACCCTGCGGGTGGTCGAGCTGTCGTCGGGCGAGGACTACGCCGTCGCCGAGCCGGACGGTGAGGACGTGACGTTCGGCCTGGCCGAGTTCATCGCGTCCGAGGAGATGTCGCGCTACCGCGGCTACTGGTGGGAGCCCAACGGCGTCCGCCTCATCGTCGCGCGCGTGAACAACGCCTCGGTGCAGCGCTGGTACATCGCCGACCCGGCGAACCCCGGCACCGCGGCCACCGAGATCGCCTACCCGGCGGCGGGCACGACCAACGCGACGGTGTCGCTGCACGTGGTGTCGCTGGACAGCACCTTCGTGCCGGTGTTGCTCGACTTCGACTACCTCAACGACGTGCACTGGTCGTCCGGCGGCGCCCCGCTGATCACCACGCAGACCCGTGACCAGCGCACCCGCAGGATTCACACGCTGGCCCCCGACACCGGCGCCGTCACCGAGCTCGCGGTCGAGACCGACCCGACGTGGCTCGAGGTCACCGACGGCGCGCCGGCCTGGACCCCGGACGGCCGCCTCGTGCGGATCGTGGAAGAGGGCGACGAGTACGCGCTCCGAGTGGGCGACGACGTCCTGACCTCCGGCCTCCAGGTCCGCCGGGTGCTCGACATCGCCGACGACTCGATCCTGGTCACCGCCTCCGCGGACGACCCGACGCAGGTGCACGTCTACTCCGTCGGCGGCACCGTCGAGCGACTGTCCTCTGAGGATGGTGTGCACTCCGCGGTTCGGGGCGGTGACACGCTTGTCCTCGTATCGGCCACTTTGGACACTTTCGGCGCACGGGTGCGCGTCGGCGACCACGTGATCGAGTCGTGGGCGGACACCCCGGTCCTCAAGGCGTCCCCGCGCATGCTGACCCTGGGCGAACGCTCCCTCCGCGCCGCCCTGCTGCTGCCCACCGGCCACATCCCCGGCACCAAGCTCCCGGTGCTGATGGACCCGTACGGCGGCCCGCACGCTCAGCGCGTCGTGTCGGCCCAGAACGCCTTCCTGGCCTCGCAGTGGCTGGCTGACCAGGGCTTCGCGGTCCTCGTCGCCGACGGCCGCGGCACCCCGGGCCGAGGCCTGGCCTGGGAACGCGCGATCGCGTTCGACTTCGCCGGCGCCACCCTCGAAGACCAGGTCGACGCCCTCCACGCGGCCGCCGCGATCGAGCCGGACCTGGACCTCACGCGAGTGGCGATCCGAGGCTGGTCCTACGGCGGCTACCTGAGCGCCCTCGCGGTCCTGCGCCGCCCGGACGTCTTCCACGCGGGCATCGCCGGCGCCCCGGTGACCGACTGGCGCCTCTACGACACCCACTACACCGAGCGCTACCTCGGCCACCCGGACGACAAGCCCGAGGTCTACGACTCGAACTCGCTCATCGCCGACGCGGACAAGCTCTCCCGCCCGCTGATGATCATCCACGGCCTGGCGGACGACAACGTGGTGGCAGCCCACACCCTGCGCCTGTCCAACGCCCTGCTGGCTGCCGGCCGCCCGCACACGGTGCTGCCGCTCTCGGGCGTCACGCACATGACCCCGCAGGAACAGGTGGCGGAGAACCTGCTTCTCCTGCAGGTCGACTTCCTCAAGCAGTCACTCGCCTGAGAGACCACCGGGGCCAGCCCGGCAGCCACCGCGGCTGGCCCCAGTGATCGGGGCCTTGTCCCTCCACAGGACGAACCGCCATCGGTGACGGCGGGCTTCCTCGCCGCGCCAGTGGAATACCTCAGACAGCCGCCCGACCCCGCCTAGGTGCGGAAACAGCGAAAGGGGCGCCTCCCGCAACGGGAAGCGCCCCTCTCCACACCTGGAACGTCAGGCCAGCGACTGCCGCACCCGGTAGGGCGGAATGCTGTTGCCCAGCAACGCCAGGTCGTCGATCGACTCCGGCTGGTACCCGGCCGTCTTCAGCCGCTCGACCATCAGCGCCGTCGGGTCCTCGACGACGTCCGCGCGGCCGAACAGGTAAGCCCACTCGTGCTCGTCGGAGCCGTAGTAGGCGACGGTGTCGAACACCTCGTTGAACCGCTGCCAGGAGCGGATCAGGGTGGTATTGCGCCACATCGTCTGGCAGCCGGACTGGTTGACGACGACGCCGCCGGGACGCAGCAGCGCCTTGCACATGCGCAGGAAGTCCGCGCCGTACAGGCGGTTGTGCTGCGCCTCTTCCTCGCGCTCGTCGGGCAGGTCCACCAGCACGATGTCGTACTTCTCCGACGTCGTGCGGATGTACTCGAACCCGTCGATGTACTGCACGCGGATCGGGCCGGAGCCCTTTTCCGCCTCGGCGAGCTCGTCCAACGTGTAGCCGTACGGCAGGTGCTCCGCGCACAGCTTGACGGCCTGCTCGTCGATGTCGATGTGGTCGACGACGGTAGCGCCGTGCTGCACGGCCATCTGGCACACGACGCCCTCGGAGGAGCCGATGACCAGCACGCGCTCGACGGTGTCGGCCAGCAGCAGCGCCGGCACCATCAGGGCCTCGTGGTAGGTCAGCTGGCTGAACTCCGTCGACTGGCGGTCGTTGTCGCAGAACAGCGACAGACCCTGGGCCGTACGGGCGATCACCAGGTGCTGGAAGTCGGTCTTGGTGTCGACCAGCACCTCGTCCACCTGCCAGTGGCGGGTCATGCCATCGGCGAGCGGCTCGTTGATCGTGTTCACGCGACATGCTCCTTGACGCCACGAGTGACGAGGTCCGTGCTCACGTGAGCAGCGCCCAGAGCGCCAGCGAGTAGTTGGACGGCCAGCGCGGGTTTCGCACGAGTACCGCAGGTGAACACGTCGACGAACACCGAACCCACTTCGGGATAGGTATGGATCGACGCATGGGATTCCGACAGCAGAGCCAGCACGGTGACTCCTTGAGGGTCGAACTTCTTGGAGATCACCTCCAGCACGGTTGCGTCGGCCTGCGTGAGAACCTCACCAAGGGCGTGCCGCAGGAACTGCTCGTCGTCGAGCAGATCCGCGCTCACACCCGAGAGCTCTGCAAGTACGTGCTGTCCCGCGAACAAACCGACGGTCTCCTCGGTCTGACAGGGCGCTTCGGACATCAATCACTCCAAACTATGTGAATTGCGAACAGGCTTAGACGCAGTACGTGGCCAACGGCGGGAAGCCGTTGAAGCACACGGACGAATAGGAGGAGGTGTAGGCGCCCGCGTGGAGGATGTCCACGTGGTCACCCGCCTTCAGGTCGAGCGGCAGGTCGTAGCGGGTGTGCTGGTAGATCACGTCGTCCGCGTCGCACGTCGGGCCCGCCAGCACGATCGGGCCGACCGGGCCGCCGTCGCGCGAGGTCCGCAACGCGTAGGCGATCGCCTCGCCCTCGGTCTCGGCGAGGCCCTGGTAGCGGCCGATGTCGATGTACACCCAGCGGCGTTCGTCCGAATAGGACTTCCGCGACACCAGCACGACCGACGAACGGATCATCCCGGCCTCGGCGGAGATCGCGCGGCCGGGCTCGATCATCACCCTGGGACGCACGGCGCCGAAGTGGCGGGCGATCGAAGACTCGATGGCAGCCGCGAAGTCGTCGAGGGAAGGCGTGGAAGCCTGGTACACGGCCGGAAGCCCGCCGCCCAGGTTCACCGTCGACGTCTCGATGCCTTCGGCGCGCAGCTTCGCGGCGATCAGCGCGGCGTCGGCGATGCCGGAGTCCCAGCCCTCGACGGAGAGTTGCTGCGAGCCCGCGTGGAACGCGATGCCGAGAGGAACGAGTCCCAGCTGGTGCGCCAGCCGCAAGAGATCCGTCGCCATCTCCGGATCGCAACCGAACTTGTTGCCGAACGGGTAGGTAGAACCCTTGCTGTGGACAAGAATCCGCACCAGGACGGACGAACCGGGCGCGTGCTCGGCGACGAACCGCACGTCCTGCTCGCTGTCCGACACGAACATCCGCACGCCACGCGAGTAGGCATACGCGATGTCGGCGGCTTTCTTGATGGGGTTGCTGTAGGAGATCGACGACGGCGCGGCGCCGCGCTCCAGGCACAGGTCGATCTCCGCGGGTGACGCCACGTCGAAGTGCGAACCCTGCTCGACCAGTGTGCCGACCACGTCGGACTCGGGGTTCGACTTGACCGCGTAGAAGATGTCGATGGACGGCAGCGCCGCGCGAATCGCCTGGTAGCGCGCGCGAATCGTCGCGAGGTCGATCACCAGACACGGTGTCGACGGGTTCTCCTGGTCCAGGAAACGCCGAATACGAGCCTCTGCCTCGTAACGCCGGTCAACGGCGAAGCTCTCGGTCATTTCCCCAGGGTTCCCCCTTCATCCGCCTCGCGGTCCGTACGCGGGCACGGCCGTCCACTCTACGGCCTTGACACCTCAATCGCGCAATCCAGTACAGCCGAGTGTGATTTAGCCAGCAGCGCGAAGCTCGATCATCGTGATGTCCGGAGGCGCGCCCACGCGCACCGGCGGACCCCAGAAACCCGCGCCACGACTGGTGTAGAGCCACGTGTCGTCCACCTTCGACAGCCCCGCGACGCTGGGTTGCTGCAACGGCACGACAAAGTTGAACGGCACCATCTGTCCACCGTGTGTATGACCGGACAACTGGAGGTCTACGCCGTGTGAAGAGGCGTCAGCGACCTGTACGGGCTGGTGTGACAACAGGACTACGGGGTTGTTGCGGTTGCGTCCCGCGAGCGCGCGGCCGAAGTCCGGCCCGTCGTCGTAGGACTTGCCGGTCACGTCGTTGACACCCACGACCTCGATGCCGCCGGCGACGGTCAAACCCTCGTTGCGCAACGGGTTCACGCCGAGCCTGTCCAGCTCCGCGATCCACTGCTCGTGCCCGGAGAAGTACTCGTGGTTACCTGTCACGAAGAAGCTGCCGTGCTTCGACACCAGGTCCCGCAACGGTGCCGCGGCCTCGCCGAGCTCGGCGACGGTGCCGTCCACCAGGTCACCGACGATCGCCACCATGTCGGCCTGCTGCTCGTTGATCATCCGCACGATCCGTTCGGTGTGCGAACGCCCGAGCAGCGGCCCGAGGTGGATGTCGCTCACGACCGCGATCCGGAAGCCGGACAACGACGACTGGAGCCTGTTCAGCGTCACCGGCACGTTCAGCAGCTGCGGGGCGCCCAGCGCCTGCGTCATGCCGTACCCGACGACGCCGCCGGCCGCGATGCCGGAGCCGATCGCCACCGAGCGCGCGATGAACAGCCGCCGCGACGGGTCCGGCACGACCTCGACGGGTTCGACGGGCTCGGGACCGGCGCCGACGGCCACCGGCGCGAGCGTCGTCCGCTTCAGCAGGATCCGGCGCGGGATCTCCGCGATGCCGAGCGCGATCGCCAGGTAGAACAGCACGGCCAGCCACACGAACCCGGGCCAGGCGAAGAACTTCCCGTACTCCGGCGGCACCCTGCGCGTCACGACCAGCGCGCTCATCAGCATCAGGAACGCGCCGACGATCGCCAGCGCGCCGATGCGGCGCCCGAGCGTGCGGGGGAGCGTCGTGTCCACGACCAGCCGCCGCCACAGGTACAAATGGCCCAGTGCTGTCGGGACACCGAGGAGCAAAAGGAAAATCACGACATCAGTATGCGTTTCCAGAACTTCATGCAACCCGCCAGGCCCCACGTGGCGTGACTAACCCGGCACCGCAGATTAGGGGGAAACCTGATGAGTGATCGGGACGCCGCGTTCCAGGAGTACTTCGCGGCCCGTTCCGACGTCATGCGCGGCACGGCGTACCTGCTGTGCGGCGATTGGCATCGCGCGGAAGACCTCGTGCAGCAGGCCTTCACCAAGCTGTACCTGGCTTGGCGGCGGATCGAGCGGCACGAGGCGCTGGACGCCTACACCAGGCAGATCCTGGTGCGGACGTTCCTGTCCGAGCGACGGCGCGGGTGGTTCCGGTTCGAGTCGGCGAGTGACGACCTGACCGACTCGGCGGCTCCGCCGGGCGTCTACCCCGAGGAACGGATGGTGCTGCTGGAGGCGCTGGCGAAGGTGCCTCCGAAGCAGCGTGCGTGCCTCGTCCTGCGGTACTGGGAGGACATGTCCGTCGAACAGACGGCCACCGTCCTCAAGTGTTCGGAAGGAACCGTAAAGAGTCAGGCCGCGCGGGGGCTGCAGACGCTGCGTGGCCTGCTCTCACAGCAGGAGAGGGTTCGATGAACGAACAGGACCTCAAGCGAGCTTTTCAGGATGTGGTGGTGGCGAGCAGCCCGCCGCCGTCGATGGATCCGGGCATCGCGCTGGACAAGGCGCACAAGGCCCGGTCCAAGCGGCGGGCGTCCATCACGGGGGCAGCGGTCGCCGTGCTCGTGGTCGGTGTCGGGCTCGGGTCGGCGTTCGCGCTGAACCCGCAGAGCACGAAGGACTACCTGATGGGTGCGGGGCAGAGCAGCAGCTCCAACCCCGGCAGCCCCGGCATGCCGGACACGCAGTGGGGCGAGGAGTGGCCGGTCGGGCAGTCCGACCGGACGGCCACCAACGGGCCGCAGGCAGACCGCGGCACGCAGCTGCTGAACCTGGCCAAGGCGTCCGTGCCGTCCGGGTACGACGCGCCGGATCTGAAGTACAAGGATCCGAGCATGTACGGCGGCATGCTCCGCGCCCAGGCGCAGATCTCGACGAACAAGGGTGAGACGCCCGAGGTCTGGGAGTACACGGCGTACGTGCCGGTGCGCAAGGACGACAAGGTCGGCCAGCTGACCGTGACCGTGAGCATGCCGAATTCGAGGAACCAGGCGGATCCGTGCGTGCTGGCCAACCGCGTCTCGGGCAGTGCGGACTTCAGCTGCAAGATCTACGAAGTCGCAGGGAACCAGGTCGGGGTCGCCTCTCCCGTGAACCCCGCCCAGGGCACTGCGACGACGGCGTCCTACCGGGCGGCCAACGGCTGGACGGTGACGGTCACGCAGGAAGAGGAGTACTCCTACAGCGGGTATCCGAAGCTGGACAGGCAGCCGTTCTTCGCGCCGGAACTGGCGGCGCTCGCGGCGGATCCGAAGTTCCTGCTCGGTAGCTGAGTTCGCGTTCGAGTTCGGAGGGCGGTCACGATTTGTGGCCGCCCTCTCTCGTTGCTCCGATCGGGTGTTTTGCCAGGTAGAGTGCCGTCCTGGAATGCGTACCCTGCTCATCGACAACTACGACTCGTTCACGTTCAACCTCTTCCAGCACCTCGCTGAGGTGAACGGCGCCGAGCCCGTGGTCGTCCACAACGACGACCCGCGCTTCCGGCTTGCCTCACTGCGGTCGTTCGACAACGTGGTGATCTCTCCCGGACCCGGCCGGCCCGGCAATCCCGCCGACTTCGGCATCTGCCGCGCGGTGATCGACCACGCCACGATTCCGTTGCTGGGCGTGTGTCTGGGCCATCAGGGCCTGTGTCAGTCGTACGGCGCTGTCGTGGGGCCCGCACCCGTGCCGCGTCATGGGATCGTTTCCCCGGTCACGCACACGGGCGTCGACGTGTTCGCCGGGTTGCCCTCGCCGTTCGACGTCGTGCGATACCACTCGCTCGCGGTCACGGACCTGCCTTCTTCTTTGGAAGCCATCGCGTGGAGCGACGACTCCGTGCTGATGGGTGTGCGCGCTCTCGACAGACCCGCGTGGGGTGTGCAGTTCCATCCCGAATCGATCTGCACCGAATTCGGTCGCGAGATGCTCGCGAACTTCGCCGGGCTGACCCCGACGCGGACGGCCGCGGTGCCGGAACCGGTGCTGATTCGCTCAACGCCTCAGAAGCGTCCTGTGCACGTCCGGAAGCTCGCAGTGGCCGTGGACGCAGAGGAGGTGTTCGCGGCGCTCCACAGAGCCTCTGAGGCCGCGTTCTGGCTGGACAGCGGGTCAGGCGGGCGGTTCTCGTTCATGGGGAATGCCTCCGGGCCCCTCGCGCGCGTCGCCCAGTACTCCGTGCAGGACCAGGTGCTCACCCTCGACGGAGTGCTGCGGCCCTGTCCTTCTTTCTTTTCCTGGCTGGACGACGACCTGACGGCGTGGGGTGTCGAGCAGCCCGACGTGCCGTTCGACTTCGCCCTCGGGTGGGTGGGATATCTCGGCTACGAGCTGAAGGCGGAGTGCGGCGGCGACTTCACGCACCGTGCGGAGCAGCCAGACGCGTCGTTCGTCTTCGCGGACCGCGCCGTGGTCATCGATCACGTTGATGATTGCGTCTATTTGCTCTCGCTGACCGAAGACACCTGGTTCGACGAGGTTTCGGCGGTTCTGCATCAGCTCAGGCCATTGCCCGAGCCTTCCCGGCCGGTCGTGTCCGCCGTGACGTTGCGCCATCCGCGCGCGCACTACCTGAAGCTGATCAGCGCGTGCCAGGAAGCGATCACGGCGGGGGAGACGTACGAGGCGTGCCTGACGAACATGATGTCGTGGCGTGCGACGCTCGACCCGTGGGACACATATCGGCTGCTTCGCGCCGCTAATCCCGTTCCGTTCGGGGCGTTGCTGCGTTTCGGTGACCTCTCCGTGCTCAGCACGTCACCCGAACGATTTATCCGGGTGGGCCGAGATCGCGTCGTGGAGTCATCGCCGATCAAGGGGACGCGCCCGCGAGGTGTTGATGCGTCGGACGACGAGATGTTGCGCACGACGTTGGCGCGATCGGTCAAGGACCGCGCGGAGAACCTGATGATCGTGGACCTCGTCCGCAACGATCTCGGCACGTGCGCGGAAGTGGGTTCGGTCGAGGTGACGCGGTTGTTCGACGTCGAGACCTATGCGACCGTACACCAATTGGTGAGCACCGTGCGGGCCAGGCTTCGGCCGGACAGTTCTGCCGTCCGATGTGTTCGAGCCGCGTTTCCCGGTGGTTCCATGACCGGTGCACCGAAGATCCGGACCATGCAGATCCTTGATGGGTTGGAAGCCGGTCCACGTGGGGTGTACTCGGGAGCGCTCGGTTACTTCTCGCTCAACGGAGCCGCCGACTTCAGCATCGTCATCCGAACGCTGGTCGCGAACGGGGACCAGGTGAGTTTCGGAGTCGGCGGAGCGGTCATCTCACTGTCCGACCCTGACGAGGAATTCGAGGAGACAGCGGTCAAGGCAGCCGCGGTGTCGCGCCTGTTCGGAGCGCGCTTTCCAGGTCGTTGATCCCGCGTTCCGGGGATAGTGTGAACGAACCGGGATGTGTTAGATCTTTGGGGTTAACACGTCGGCCGGCGACCCGGCCGACGTGTGGAAACCTCGCTTGTTCACGCAGGTCAGGAGGCGTGCGCTTCCTGGAACTGCACGACCAGGTTCTGCGGAATGCGGCCGCGGTCCGAGATCTGGTGCCCCTGTGCGCGAGCCCAGTCACGAATGCGCTGCGCCTCAGCCTTGTCGGTGGCCTTGACCGTGGACTTGCCGGTGCCCTTGCGCTGCTTGCGGCCACCCGCACGACGGGCCTTGCCGACGAAGTCCGACAGCGACTCGCGAAGCCGCTCCGCATTTCCCTTCGACAGGTCGATGGCGTACTCGACACCGTCAAGTGCGAAGGTCACGGTCTCGTCGGCTTCTCCGCCGTCGAGGTCGTCGATGAGTTGGACGACGGTCTGCTGTGCCACTGTTCCTCCGTTGGGTACTCACATAGCACGCGGATCCTCGACGTAACCACGTGCTTCGACAACACCATAGTCCACACGAGGAAAAACGGCGAACCTTTCGCCGCTAAAATGTGACCGCAACCGCCCGGTCGGGGCATTTACCCGGTAAACCACACGGGTGTTATGGGTCCAAAATGTGGTGCTACTCGTCTCACTTCGACCCGTTGCTGGGCTTGCCGGACGCTTCCCCATTCCAGCTGACGGAGCAGCGTCGCACATAACGCACCCCCATCCGGTGCGGGTATCCTCGACATACCCGCCAGGGGTAGGGAAGGTCAGGAGCCGATGCACGGGTACACCGCGGACAAGGACGCATACCTCAAGCGACTGCGCCGCATCGAGGGACAGATCCGCGGTCTCCAGCGCATGGTCGAGAACGACGAATACTGCATCGACGTCCTCACCCAGATCTCCGCGGCCACGAAGGCCCTGCAGGCGGTGTCGCTGGGGTTGCTCGACGAGCACCTGAAGCATTGTGTGGCCCAGGCCGCCGCGGAAGGCGGTCCGGTGGCCGAGCAGAAGCTCGCGGAGGCTTCGGCGGCGATCAGCCGACTCGTTAAGTCGTAGGGGTCCCCAGCAAGAAACTCGCTGGGGTGATCCGCTACAGTTCACCCCAGCTACGCCCCCGTAGCCCAATCGGCAGAGGCAGCGGACTCAAAATCCGTCCAGTGTGCGTTCGAGTCGCACCGGGGGCACGGACTTCGGGCGAGGTGTGTTCGCGAAAAGCGCGAACCTTACCTCGCCCGTGGTGTTTTCTGGGGGCCGAGCCCCCAGACCCCCAGCCGGGGCGCTGCGCCCCCGGACCCCCGCGCCCTCGCGGCCCCCGGACCCCCGCGCCCTCGCGGCCCCCGGACCTCCGCGGCCCCCGGACCTCCGCGGCCCCCGGACCTCCGCGGCCGCCGGACCTCCGCGGCCCCCGGACCCCCGCGCCCTCGCGGCCCCCGGACCTCTGCGCTGTGTTGGGCAATGTGTGGGCACTGTGTCTGGCTCGGAATATCCACTGTGGAATCGATGGCCCTGGTGGGCCGGTTTGGTGCTGGCCGTTGACAGCGATACTGGTTTGCACCAGTATCGGAGGTACGTCGGCTGACCAGGGGGAGTGGGCATGGCGGGAGTGCATCTGCGGGTCGACAACCGGTTGATCCACGGCCAGGTGACCGTCGCGTGGACCGGGGGGTTACGCGTACGGAAGCTGGTCGTGTGCAACGACGAGGTCGCCGGTGATGAACTGCAGCGGATGTTGCTCCCGCAGGCAGCGAGGGGGCTGCCCACCGAAGTGCTCACGGTCGCCGAAGTGGTGGAACGCGTCTGGGGAGAGGACGTGATGCTGATAGCGAAGCATCCGGCCGACGCGTTCCGGCTCGTCGCGGGCGGGGTGCGGCCAGGGGTGGTGAACGTCGGGAACGTCGCACCCCGCCCCGGCGAGCAGTACACGATGGTGACCAGGTCGGTCGCGGTGACCGCGCAGGACGCGGAAGGCTACCGCCGGCTCGCCGCCGAGGGGATTCCCGTTGTCGCGCAGATGATGCCGCGGGACAAGGCCGCCGACTTCACCGCGTTGCTGGACAAGAAGGGGCTGTAGAAGCCGATGCTCGTGGCGCTGGCTTTGACGCTGTGGGCCGTCATCTGCACCTACGACGTGCTCGGGCCCTTCCTCATCTTCGCGGGCCGTCCGCTGGTGGCGGGGTCGGTGGCCGGTCTCATCACCGGTGACCCGCTGCTCGGCATGGCCATCGGCGCGACGCTCGAACTGGTGGCACTGGGGGTGTACCAGTACGGCGGCGCGACGATCCCGGACTACCAGACCGGGGCCATCGTCGGCACCGCGCTCGCGGGGAGCGCGGCGGGACCGCTGAGCGCCCAGGTGGCGGTCGGCATCGCGGTGGCGCTGCCCGCCGCCGTGCTGCTGTCCACTTTGGACCCGGTCGGCAAGATGATCACGACCGGCATGGTGCACCGCGCCGATCGCTACGCGGCCGCGGGGGACGCGCGTGGTCTGGCCAGGATTCACTGGCTCGGTCTCGTGCCGTGGTGCGGGGTCCGGGCGGTGCCGACGTTCCTGGCCGCGCTGACGGCGTCCAGCGGTGTGGTCGAGAACCTCACCAGGGGGATTCCCGCCGGCTTCGTGAACGGCATGACGCTCGCCGGGGCGTTGTTGCCCGCGGTCGGGTTCGCGTTGCTGCTGTCGATGATGCAGTTGTCGAAGTACTGGTACCTGTTGCTCATCGGGTTCGTGGCGTTCGCGTACATGGACGTTCCGTTGCTGGGCATCGCGTTGCTGGGCGTCGCGATCGCGTTCCTGGTCGTCGGCCGGAGTGAACAGGTGCCGGCGCCCGCCGAACCGGTCGAAGAGTCCGATGTGGACCGTCTGCTCACGGACCAGGACCTCAAGAAGGCCTACCGGCGGTACTTCTGGTCCAGCCAGGTGTCGTGGAACTACGAGCGGATGCAGGGGCTCGGGTTCGCATACGCCATGGAACCCGTGCTGCGCAGGCTCTATCCGGACGCGCACGACTACGCGCTGGGGTTGCAGCGGCACATGCAGTTCTTCAACACCTCGGTGCTGGTGGGCGGGCCGTTGATCCTCGGGTCGGCGATCGCGATGGAGGAGGCGCGCTCGCCGGAGTCCGCGGAGAGCACGAAGGTCGCGTTGATGGGACCGCTGGCCGGCATCGGCGACACCCTCGTCTTCGCGCTCTACAACAGCATCGTCTTCACGATCGGCGCGTCGCTCGCCCTGCAGGGCAACTGGCTCGGGCCCGCGTTCGCGATGGTCATGGTGCTGGTCCCGTACGCGCTGGTGCGCCGCTGGCAGTTCCGCCTCGCCTACCGCGAGGGCAAGAGGCTCGTCGCCCGCTTCGCCGCCGGCACGCTGGACCGTCTCTCCCAGGGCGCGACCGTGCTCGGGTTCGTCGTGCTCGGCGGGTTCATCCCGTTGATCGTCAAGGTCGTCACGACGCTGACCTACCGGCAGACCACGACGGTCGACGGCGAGCAGGTCACCCAGACCGTGCCGATCCAGGAACGGCTCGACGACCTGCTGCCCCACCTGCTTCCCGTGCTCGTCACCGCCGCCGCGTACCTGTTGCTGACCAAGGCGAGGCTCAAGCCCGTGCTGGTCATCGGCATCTTCGTCGTGGTCGGCGTGGCGCTGGGCTGGCTCGGCTGGTTCGCGCCCGCCGCGCCCAAGAGTTAGGAACTACCGATGACCACACCCGTCCTGCTGGCCGGGCACGGCGCGCTGCCGTCCGGTGTCGCCGACGCGGCCCAGCTCGTGGTCGGCCCTCAGACCCGGCTCCTGGTTTGTGAGCTCGGCCCGGCGGAAAGCCCTGACTCGTACGGGGAACGGCTCGCGGACCTCCTCGGTGACGCGGCGGAGGTGCTCGTGCTGGCTGACCTCCCCGGTGGTACGCCCGCCAACGCCGCGAAGCTGCTGGCGGCACGCCGGGGCGGCGTGCGGATCGTGACCGGCCTCAACCTGCCGATGCTGCTGGAGGTGCTGGTGCGCGACGGTGGCGTGGACGAGCTGGCCGCGTTCGCGCAGACAGCTGGGCGTGGTGGGGTCCTGACCGAGCCGGTGCTGACCCGATGACGCTTCTGCTCGCGGCCGGTCGCACGGTGATCACGCCGGGTTCCGGCCACCCGATGGGCGGCTACCTGTCCAGGGACGGCGTCGCCAAGGGCGTGCACGACGACCTGGAGGCCACGCTGGTCTGGTTGTCGTCGCAGGACGATCCCGGCGTGGTGTGGGTGACGCTCGACGCGCTGGCCACCGACGTCTCGCTCACCCGTGCGCTGGCCGCCGTGGTCGCGCAGGAGACGGGAGTTCCGGTCGGCCGCGTGCTGGTGTGCGCGTCCCACACCCATTCCGGGCCGGACGGGTGGACCGGAGCGATCCATCCCGGGATGCCGGCGCAGCGGGAACCCGAGCTCGTCGAGCGGCTGATCGAGCAGGTCGGCGAGGTCGCGCGGCGGATCCGTCCACATCGGACGCCAGTGCGCGCTCGCTGGCACGAGGGCGCGGCGGCGCGGGTCGGTGCCAACCGCAACCGGCAGGACGGGCCGCACGACGGATCGGTGGGCGTGCTGACGTTGCACAATCCGGACCGCAGCGTGGCGGCGTTGCTCTTCGACTACGCCAGTCACCCGACGGTTCTGGGCGCCGACAACCTCGACTGGTCGGCGGACTGGCCGGGCGCCACCCGCAGGGAACTGGCCGGGTTCGCCCCGGTGGTCGCGTTCCTGCAGGGCGCCGCGGGCGATGCCAGTTCGCGGTTCGTCCGCCAAGGACGTGGTCACGCCGAGGTGTCCGCACTCGGCGGCAGGCTCGCCGAGTCGATCACGGACCTGCTGTCGTCCGGTCAGCCGGTCGAGGAGCCGATCCGGTTGACGCGGACCGTGCTGCGACTGCCTCACCGCGCGCTGCCGTCGCTCGCCGAGTGCCGGCAACTGCGCGAGGGTGCCGAACGCGGGTGGCGGAAGATGTTGCCCGGCGGGGAGAACGACCCCGCCGTCCGCATCGCGCGCACCCGGTACGAGGGAGCGCTGATGCTCAGCACCCTGGCCGCCGCGGGCCTGCCCGGTGACGTGGAGGTGCCGGTCACCGTCGTGTCGCTGGGCGAGATCGCCTGGCTGCACACGCCTTTCGAGCTGTTCTCCTCGATCGCGTTGCGCATCAGGGCCGCCAGCCCGTTCGCGCACACGAGGGTGATCGGCTACACCGACGGTTACGCCGGTTACCTGCCTGACCACGACGCCTACCGCGAGGGGCTCTACGAGTCCTACATCGCGCTGGTGGAACAGGGTGCGGCGGACGTGCTGGTGGACCGCTGCGCCGAACTGCTACGCGCTCATCGCGACCGGCGCGCGGTGGTGAACACGGTGTAGCGGTCGGCCCGGTAGAGCGAGCGCCCCGCCTCGATCACCCGGCCGTCCGCCGCGTGCAGCGTGCCCATGAGCACGAGGCAGGGCTGGCTCGGCTCGATCCCCAGCAACGCGGCGTCCGGCGGTTGCGGCAACACGGCGCTGATGGCCGTGTCATTCCAGTCCGGAACGATGCCGAACTTCTCTTCGAGCGTCCGGTGCAGCGAGTGCGCCGCCCAGTCGTATTCCTCGATACCGGGGAAAAGGTCGAGCGAGAGGTTCGTGCGTTCCAGCGCGAATGGTTCGTCGTCGACCAAACGGAGCCTTTCCAGACGGAACACCGGTGCGCCGGGAGGAATGTTCAGGCGGCCGGCGATCTGGGCGCCGGCGGATTCCACGAGGGCCACCAGCACCTTCGTCCCCGGTACCGAGCCACGCGCCTGGATGTCCTCGGTGAACGACGTGAGCATGTCGATCTGCGTGGGCGGACGCTCTGCGGTGAAGGTCGCGTTGCCGTGCTGGCGGTACAGCAGCCCGTCCGCCACCAGCCGGTTGATCACCAGCCGGACGGTGCTCCTGGAGATCTGATAATGCTCGGCCAGAAATCGTTCCGACGGAATCAGCCTGCCCGGCCCCGCATCGGTCGCGACGTTCTCCAGAATTTCCCTGAGCTGGTCACCCTTCGGGCGATCCGGAGTCAGTGCGTCGGGAAATTCCAGATCGTCCGCGGGAACATGCTTGGGGCGTGGCACAGTGCCATTATGCCTCAGTGAGGCGTTGTGGCGCGGGGCCCGAGGTGGCGGCGTCGCGCGGATGATCAAGGCCGAACGGCGGATGTGGGCGGTGCTCGGAGACCGCTACGGTCGTGCAGGTTTGCATGATCGTGTGCGGGAGTCCCTGGTGTTGCGGAAGTCCTTGTCTTTTCTCCTGGTTCTTTTGACGTGCGCATGCACGGTCGAGGGCCAGTCGCGTCCCGTCGCCGCCCCGGTGCAGGTGCGTCAGCCGACGTTGGTCAACGAAGCGACCGGAGATCTGGCGGCCGTCGTGCGCGCGGTGATCGACGGCCGCACGGTCGAGCTCGACACCGGCCAGCGCGTCGAGGTCTCGTTGCTGGCGCCGCCCGCGGACTGCTGGGCCGCCTCCGCGCGCACGTTCGCTGAGAAGTCGTTGCTGGGCAAGGCTGTTCGCCTCAGCTCGCTCACGCCCGGCGAGGTGAACCTCCGGCTGGAGGACGGCACCGACTACGCGCTGCTCGCCGTGCGGGAGGGCGTGCTGAGGGCCCAGGCCGCCGCCGGTTCGCTCGCCGATGCCGAACTCGGTGCCGCGCGCGAAGACCGCGGCCTGTGGGGAGTGCCCTGCAACGGCATGGACGCCACACCGACGACAACGACTGCCGCGGCGCCTGCCGTGCAGCGCGTTGAGCCGTCGAAGTCCTTGCCTGCGACCACTTCTCCGCCTCCTGTCGTGACGACCACTCCGCCACCGCCGCCCTGTGCGGTCGTCTACCGGCTCGACAGCCAGTGGCAGGACGGGTTCCAGGGGAAGATCACGATCAGGAACACCGGCGGCGCCGCGATCAACGGCTGGACGCTGCGGTGGTCGTTCGCCGACGGGCAGACCGTGCGGCAGATGTGGAACGCGTCCGTGTCACAGCGCGGTTCGACCGTCACCGCGATCAGCGTCGAGCACACGAGGGCGATCTCGCCCCGCGGTGAGGTGGAGATCGGGTTCCTCGGCTCGTTCCGCGGCAGGAACACCGCGCCCACGTCGTTCACGCTCAACGGGACGGCCTGCACGAGCTGACTGTTGGTCCTGACGCCCGCCCATGGCAAGATAAATTAGTAATTAACTACTGATTGATCATGTCAGGGATGAACCGTGCAGGTCACCAGGGTTGTGCCGCTGTACGTCGAGGTCGATCGCAGCCTCGGCGGACGCTGGACCTCGCTGCGCACAGCCGACCGCGAGTGGCTGTGGCACCGTGCCGATCCCGCGCGTTCCGAGGTGACACCGGGCTCCGCGTTCGTCGACGCCGGCGGCCTGGAGGAGTGCGTTCCGACGGTGCGTGGCCTGCCTGATCACGGTGACGCCTGGAGCAGGCCGTGGCATCGGACCGGTGTGGACTGTCCTCACTTCACGCTTCGCCGCTCGGCGGGGTCCGACGGTGACGCGGTCGTCGCCGACTACGAGCTGATAGCTGAGCCCGGCTACCGGTTCGTGTGGGCCGCGCACGCCCTGCTCGACGTCAGCCCGGTTGCCCGTTTGGACGCTCCGGCCGGCACTTCCGTGCTGATCGCCGATCCGGTTCCTGAGTTGCGGGAGTGGCCCGCGGGACTGGACTCGCTGGGACCCGACGACGGCACGGCGGCCGGCGCGGTGCTCGAACGTGGCCAGATCCGCGTGGTTGATGGAGATCAGCAACTCGACCTGCGCGTCGAGTGCGCCGACCAGCCCGTCTCCATCGCGTTGTGGCGCAACCTGAAGGGCTGGCCGGAAGGTGATCCGTACCGAAGCATCGGCGTGGAACCCATGCTCGGCCGCACGTTCGACCGCCACGACACCACCCGTCCGGTGGCGGTCGTGCCCGCCTCGGGTTCGGTGCGCTGGCGCCTGACGATCACCGCTCACGTGGGAGGAACGGCATGACCGACGTGCTCACCCTGGGCGAGACCATGGGTGCGTTCCGCGCCGCCGGCCCGTTCCGGCTGGGAGGAACCGCGGAGCTCACCGTCGCCGGCGCCGAGTCGAACGTGGCCATCGGTCTCGCCCGCCTCGGCCACGCGGTGCGCTGGACCGGGGTGACCGGCGCCGACGAGATCGGCTCACTCGTCCGCCGCACGCTGCTGGCCGAACAGGTGGACGTCGGCGCCGCCCGGATCACGCCGGACGCCGCCACCGGCCTGATCCTCTTCGAACCGCGAACCGCCGACATCACCCGCGTTCTCTACTACCGCGGCAGGTCTGCCGGGTCGCTTCTGTCCACAGAGGACGTTCGCCGTTCGTTCGACGCCGGCGTGCCGAGGATCGTCCACGTCACCGGCATCACGCCGGCCCTGAGCGAGTCCGCGCTCGCCGCCGTCACCGAGGCGATCCACCTCGGCCACGAGGCAGGCAGCACGGTCAGCCTCGACGTCAACTTCCGGTCGAAGCTCTGGTCTCCGAAGGCCGCGGGCAAGGTGATCCAGCCGCTTCTCGCGCGAGTGGACGTGCTGATCGCCTCCGACGACGAACTCCCGATCGCCGGCGACCACCAGGTGCACGAGGTCGTGCTGAAGCACGGCGCGGACGGCGCCACCGCGCGGACTCCGGACGGGACCTGGACCGCCGCCGCCCATCGCGTCACCGTCGCCGACACCACCGGCGCGGGCGACGCGTTCGTCGCGGGCTACCTCTCCGGCCACCTCGACGGTCTCGGCCCGGAGGCCCGGCTGCGCCGAGGCAACGCCGTCGCCGCGTTCGCCGTCGCCACCCCCGGCGACTGGCAGGGCCTGCCCACCCGGGCCGACCTGGAACTGCTGGACCTGCAAGCAGGGAGCACCGTCCGATGACGCTGACGCAGTGGAACTTCGAGCAGCTCGAACTCGGCGAAGGCGCTCGCTGGATCAACGGCAGACTGGTCGTCGTGGACCTGCTGGCCGGCCGCGTCCTGGAGACCCGCGGTGACGTTCCCGCGCCGTTCAACGAGATCGTCGCTCTCCCGGTCCCCGTCGGCGCCGTAGCGCCGGTGCGGGGCAGCGACGAGCTGATGGCCGCGTACGGCACCGGCGCGGGCTTCCTGAACGGCCCGCAGCAGGAGACCTTCGCGGACGAGGGCATGCGCGTCAACGACGCCGTGGCCGACCCCGCAGGCCGGTTCTGGGTCACGACCACGGCCTACGACACCGAACCCGGCACCGGCGCCCTGCACCGTCTGGGATCGCCCTCACCCGTCCTCAAAGGACTGACGATCCCGAACGGCCCGGCGTTCTCCCACGACGGCAGGTACCTGTACCTCGCCGACAGCGCACGGGGAGTGGTCCACCGCTTCGACGTCGGCAGCGGCGGCGAACTGGGCGCCCGCCGCGTCTTCCTGCACACCCCGCACCAGACCCCGGACGGCATGACCACCGACGTCGCGGGCAACCTCTGGATCGCCTTCTGGGGAGCGTCCGTCGTGCGTCGCTACCGCCCGGACGGCCGCCTGGACCGGGAGGTGTGCCTGCCCGCCCGGCAGCCCACGAGCGTCTGCCTGGGCGGCCCGGACCTGGGCCGCCTGTTCATCACCACCGCGAAGTACGGTCTGCGCCGCCCTTCACTGCACGACGGCGCGGTGTTCGCCATCGACGTCGACGTGCCCGGCAGGCCGGCGAACGAGTTCGTTCCGGCTCACTCCGGCGAACAGAGCCACGCAGCGGAACCCTCCGAGTGAATCTCCCGATATCTCGTCGGGTCCGCGAACCCGCAGGCGTGCCGGATCACGGTCTCGTAGACCTGCGGCGACACCATCACCGCGAGGTCGATGTCGGTCTTGAGTTGATAGTTGACCAGTTCCGGCGCGTTCAGGATCGAGGACGCCACGGCGATCGCCGGCCCGGTGAGCCCGTCGGTGGTCGCGATGACAGGACCGACGTGCAGGGCCGCCCGGAGCTGTATCCGCACGGGAGCGGCCTCGCGGTTGTAGCGCCGGATGCCGGTCTCGACGCAGGGGATCAGCCGGTCGATGATCGCGGAGGTGGAGATGCTGGGCGGAATGGCGACCAGCACGCCGTCGTGCCGCTCGGAGTGGCGGCAGCTCGCCCAGGGAATGCCCGACTCCGCGAAAGCGGAGCGCAGTACCCGGTGCAGTGGCGCCCTGGCCACCTGGCGGTCGCTTTCGGTACCGCCTGGGCCGTCCAGAGAAGCGATTTCGAGGAACAGGACGGAATGGCTGACGTGGTTCCAGCGGTCGGTGGGCCGACTGGACCGGTCCGGTGAGGTGCTCATGGCGGGCCCCCTTGTGAATCGGCTTGCTGGCGTGAAGAGTGGCGCCAGAACCAGGCTAAATACGTGGGGGAAAAGCAACAACGAATTCTTTGGGAAAGGCGTGATCGTTTGACGTGATCGTTGATCACGTCGAATTCAAAGACTCGGGTTCTTCAGTTCGGCCGGATGTGGTGGACGGTGAGCGCGTACGCGAGGGCGCCCTGCGCCCCTGCCTTCAGGCCGAGCTCGGAGGCCTCCACGGTCATCGGGGCCACGTAGTTGAACATCCCGCCGAGGGAGTGCAGGCGCATCGTCTGGATGGCCGGCTCGATCACCAGCTCGACCGCCCTGCCGAGTTCTCCGCCGATGAACACCTTCTCCGGGTTGAGCAGGTTGCACGTCCTGGACAGCGCGATCCCGATGTTGCGGCCCGCGTCCTGAAGCACCCGGCGGCACAACAGGTCTCCGCTCTTCGCCCGCTCGACGATGTTCGCGAGGCTGTTGGGCAGATCCACCCGGTAGCCGACGTAGGCCCCGCGGACCTGTTCGACCAGACGCGCGCCGCCGACCGCGGTTTCGAGGCATCCGCGGTTGCCGCACTGGCAGACGACGCCCAGCGGGTCCATCACGAGATGGCCGATCTCGCTCGCGAGACCGTGCCTGCCGCGGTAGATCAGGCCCCTGATGATGAGCCCCGCGCTGACGCTGGTCGACGACTTCACGAACAGCATGGTCTCCGTACCGCGCCCCGCACCATAGAGATATTCGCCGTACGCAGCGAAGTTCGCCTCGTTGTCCATGATCACCGGCACGCCGGGGAAGTGCTCCTGCAGGCGTGCTCCGGGGTCCATGCCCCGCTCCCAGTCGAGCGCCCACGCGACCTGGGAGATCGTGCTCGTGCGCGGATCGACCGCGGCGGGGATGCCCAGCCCGATCGCGACGATGTCGGTCTCGTCGAGGCCCGTCCGCCGGACGACCTCCCCGATCAGTTGCACGCACTCGCGCATCCACGCCTGACTGCCGTGTTCCGCGCCGCGACCGGACCAGTCCACCACGACCCGGTCGACGTCGCCGTCGACCCGGCGTGCGGCGACGGTGACCGTGTCGTAGCTGACCTCGACGCCGATGGCCACGCCGCGAACGTTGCTGAGGCTGACCTTCTTCCCGCGTTCGTTGTCGTTGCCGTCGACCACCACGAGGTTTTCCCGCTGCAGTTCCTGCACGATTCCGGATACGGTCGCCTGGGAGAGGTTGGTGAACTTGGCCAAATTCACCTGGGTGCCGGGAGAGACCATGATCGCGCGAAGCACCCGCCTGCGGTTGAGGTCGCGGAGAGCGTCCGACTTCCGGCCCCAGATCAGGTCTCGGGCGTGCCTGTCGCCGCCACTGGGCACTCGGTGCCTCCCCAACCCCTCGGCTTCGAATTGAAGCGCCAAGCCATGGTAGCGGCGGTCGAGGCATCAGTCGGAAGCCCCCAAGCGTGCGATTCGCACGACTCGCGGGTGATCTACGGGTTGCCCCTTGACAGCTTTCGGTGGGGGTTATTCTTACGCCCTTGTCGGCGCTGGGGTCCCCGTGGAAGAGGCAGTTTCTTGATCGAGAACGACGTCGACGTCGCAGCGGCGGACCACGCTTACGAGCCGCCTGTGCTGTTCGACCTGGGATCCGTGTACGACATCACCTTCGGAAGCGCCAGCGGTTCCAGCGATGCCTCCGGCCAGAGTTTTAACTAGGACTCCGGACGCTTCGGCAGAGGTCTTCGGCCAGTGTTTCGCCGAAGAGGACGTTCTCGCGCGCTCTCTCGCCGAGTTCACCGAATCCGGTGAACATCGTTCTCTGACGGGCCATGTCGGCTGTTACTCGGCGATCGTGCGGCAGCCGGGTGAGACGACGCTGTTCGCCGACCCGGTGGGGCAGTTTCCGCTCTACTACGACGATTCCGGGCGACATGGCACGAAGGCGAGCGACCTCGGAACCGACGTCGACCGGGTCTACCTCGCCACCCGCCTGGCATGCCTCGACGGAGCGGGCCTGCTGGAGAACCGCAGCCTGTACCAAGGTGTCCGGCGGGTCCGTGAAGGTCATGCGCTGCACGTCGGGAACGGGCAGTTCGACGAACGTCCGTACGCGCCACTGCGCGTGGATCCTGACCTGAGCGAGGCCGACGCGGCGGAAATGCTGCGCGACGCACTCGTGGCCGCGGTGCGCGCCCGTGCGCTTTCCGCGCGCCGGTTGGTCTCCGACTTCAGCGGCGGCCTCGACTCGACCTCAATCGCCTGCCTCGCTCTTCGCGACGTGCCAGGCCTTTCGGTGTTCACGCACTACAACCCCGATGCGCCGGTCCTTGACGACGTGGAGCGGGCGGAGCGCTACGTCAGCGTGGAACGGCGGTTCGACCATCAGCTCGTGAAGCTGCCGGCCGAGTCCCTTCCCTTTCAGGACCTGCTGTCGAGGGGCGACGAACCGCATCCGGCCTCGATCGCCTGCGGTCCTGCCCGGCTCCGGTTCTCGGCCGCCGCCGCACTCGGTGCCGACGTCCATCTGATGGGTGAGGGCGGCGATTCCGTGCTGTGGGCGCCCGGCGCCTACTTCGTCGATCTCGCCCGGCGGGGTGAGCTGACCACGTTGTGGCGGCACTGCTTCGCCTGGGCACGGCTGCGCAACCGGTCTCCGCTCAGTGTGTTCAGGCGGGCGGTGTTCATGGCCGGCCTGGGTCGCCGGGGCGCGTTGCTCCGGCTCGCCCGCGCTCTGGAACAGGGCCACGCGGTTGGCGACGTGCCGTGGGAGGTCTCGGTCGTCGCGCGTTGGGACCTGCCGCAGGTGCACTGGTTCACGCGATCGACCCGGCACCTGCTGGCCGCGCAGGCCCGGCTGGTGGCCGGTCAGGAGTCCGATGTGGACGCCGGTGAGTCCGTTGTGCTCAACCAGTTGCGTCTGCACGGTCTCACACAGCAGGTGCACCGGGAAGCCGCCGCCGAGGTCGGGATCGCCGCCCACGCCCCGTTTCTCGACACGGCCGTGGTGCGGGCCGCCATGGCGATTCCGGCACGCCGGCGGGCGGACCCGGCCGTGGCCAAGCCCTTGTTGAAGAAGGCGCTGGCAGGCCTCGTTCCTGATCGCGTCCTGTCCAGGGAGACCAAAGGGGACTACAGCCGCGAGGCCTACCAGGGCATTCGGCGGGCGGCGCCGGAGCTGCGCCGGTTGCTCTCCGATTCGGCGGCGGCCGACTTCGGGCTGATCGACCCGGTCCCGGTCCGCCAGGTGCTCGAAGACGCGGTGAACGGGCTGCGCGTGCCGTGGGGTGCGCTCAACCAGGTTCTCGCCGTTGAAGTGTGGCTTCGCGCGAACGCGAGAAAAGTGGCTTCGACATGACGCATTTCGTGGTTCCCGACTCGGTGCACACGACTTCCGAGGACGACGGCGGTCTCGTTCTCCTGAACGTGGCGACCGGTCAGTGGCACAAGCTGAACCGCACCGGGAACGAACTCTGCTCCGAGATCTGCGCCGGCGGACTCGACGTCGCCGTCGAGGTCTTCACGAGCCGGTACCCGCGCGAGTCTCCGGAAGGCATTCGCGTGCACGCGGAGGAACTCCTGTCCGCGTTGGTGGAGCGAGGTCTGCTGGAACCAGGAGGTCTCGCACGGGGTAGCGGCGGGGTTCCGATCGCGCTGGCTCCTCGCACTCCGGTGGCGCTGCGACCGCTGCTGGTGGCGGCTGTGGCGTTGCCGTTGGCGCTTGTGCTGCTGCGGTTGCCGTTCCGGGTGACGGTGAAGGGCTTCAAGCTCGTGAAGCGCGGCCGGGCCAGGCGGACGGCGACGAGAACCGAGGCGCTGCAAGCGCTTGCGGCGGCCAAGCGGGTCAGCAGGTTCCACCTGGGACGGGTGGCGTGCCTCGAGCTCTCGTTGACGGCCGCGCTGACCGCGGCGTTGCGCGGTGGCTCGGTGCAGTGGTGTCTGGGTGTGGCGAGCGATCCGCAGTCGTTCCACGCCTGGATCGAGGCCGACGGCGAGCCGGTGACCGATCCGTACGACGATCCGATTCCGTTGACCTACCAACGGGTGCTCGCCGTGTGAGGGCTGCTGTGAGCTGATCTGCCCACAGCAGAGAAGGAAGCGGACCGGCCGCGCGGCCCGGCATCGTCGGTGGCATGACGAACAACGAGAAGCTCTTCAGCCCAGGGCTGCGGGAACGGTTCTTCGGTCAGCGGGTGCTGATTCTCGACGGCGCGCTCGACGACGACAACGGCACGGTGCTGGCGACCCAGATGTTGTCGCTGGCGAGCGAGGATCCGCGGCAGGACATCGCGTTGTGGATCAACTCGCCGGGTGGTTCGGTGCCCTCGATGCTGGCCATTCGCGACGTGATGCGGTTGGTGCCGTGTGATGTGGCGACGCTGGCGCTGGGACTGGCTTGCAGCGCAGGGCAGTTCCTGTTGTCGGCGGGAACGCCGGGCAAGCGGTTCGCGTTGCCGCACGCGCGGATCCTGATGCACCAGGGGAGTGCGGGCATCGGTGGCTCGGCCGTCGAGGTGGAGGTGCAGGCGGACGACCTGCGGCACACCAGGGACACCGTGCTCGGGCTGATCGCGGAGGACACCGGGCAACCGTTCGACCGGATCTTCACCGACTCGCTGCACGACCGGTGGTTCACCACGGCGCAGGCGCACGAGTACGGGTTCATCGATCACGTCGTGAGCGACCTGGGGCAGGTCGTCCCCGTCCGCATGCACAAGCTGGGACTGCACTCGGGAGCCGTCGCATGAGCACCTACACCATTCCCAACGTCATCACGCGGGACGCTCGCGGCGAGCGGGTCATGGACGTCTACTCGCACCTGCTGTCCGAGCGGATCGTCTACCTGGGCACCGGGATCGACTCCGGTGTCGCGAACGCGTTGATCGCGCAGCTCTTCCACCTGGAGGCCGACAACCCGGACATGGAGATCAACCTCTACATCAACTGCGAGGGCGGTGACCCGTCGGCGATGCTCGCGCTCTACGACACCATGCGCTACATCAAGGCGCCGGTCGCCACCACCTGTGTGGGGCAAGCGGTTGCGGCGGGCGCGGTGCTGCTGGCCGCGGGTGCGGAAGGGCGCCGGTCCGTGCTGCCGCACTCCAGGGTCGTGCTGCACCAGCCTGCGGCGCAGGGGCGGGGCACGATCCCGGACCTCATCCTCGCGGCGGACGAGGTGGTGCGGGTGCGCACGCAGCTGGAGGCGATCCTGGCTCGGCACACCGGCCGGACCGTGGCCGAACTGCGCCACGACACCGACCGGGACCGCGTGTTCGACGCGGCGGGCGCGGTCGAGTACGGGCTGGTCGACCGCGTGCTGGACCAGCGGACCTGAGCCCGTTGCTGGAAGGGCGCGGCGGCGTGGGGCCTGTGTCGAAGTCTGGTCCGCGACAGCCGAACCGCACAGGCTCTAGGCGGCGAAGGCCATCGCCACCGGGCCAGAAGGGCGGCCCGTCGGGCGTGAGGTGTGGAAGTGGCCTCCGGTCTGGAACGGGCTGGCGGCGCGGAGGTTGCGGACCTGGCCGGCGATGCCGATCAGCAGATCGGCCAGGTCGATGCCGAGCGCTCCGGCGACCGCCGCGATCATCTCGCTCGACGGCTCCTTGCGGCCGCGTTCGATCTCGGACAGGTACTGCACCGAGATGCCCGCCCGTTCGGCCACGTCGACCAGCCGGTCGCCGCGTTCCTCTCTGGTCTCGCGAAGCTTCCGGCCCAGGGCTTCCCGCCACAGGGGCTCCGGGGTGCGCTTGAAGTCCAGGATCTCCGCCATGTCGTCATGGTGACAGCATCGGGACGACCGCAAAGGGCCGTTCTGCTACCAGCAGAAAGACGGCCCTAAAACGACCCGAAGGTGACCGAAAGAGCGCTGAGCAGGCTGTTCCCCGCAAGGCAACGACCACCAAGGGGAGAACACAGCATGAGAATGCTCATCGGTCTGGGCGCCGCCGCTCTCGCCGCGATCGCGATGCCCGCCGTCGCGCACGCCGCACCGCACACGACTGTCTACGTGCAGAACAACGTGCTGATCGTCGAGGCCGAGCCCGGCAAGACG
Source organism: Lentzea waywayandensis (assembly GCF_900115955.1). Lineage (GTDB taxonomy): Bacteria > Actinomycetota > Actinomycetes > Mycobacteriales > Pseudonocardiaceae > Lentzea > Lentzea waywayandensis. The sequence continues at coordinate 260,728 of NZ_FOYL01000005.1, read as the reverse complement.
AACAACATCACGGTCGGCCTGGACACCGCGCTGCACCGCCTCACCGTCACCGACTCCGGTGACCTGCTGGCCGTCGGCGCCGGCTGCACGCTCAGCGGTGCCAACGTGAACTGCACGTACGAGTCCGGTGCCACGAAGCTGATCACGTCGATCCAGATCCGGGCGAACGACCTCAACGACCGGGTCAACGTCGCCTACGACAACACCAACGCCGACGCGATGCCGGCCCACGTGTACGGCGAGGCGGGCAACGACGTCATCGAGACCCGCGCCAGGGGCACGATCAGCGGCGGCGACGGCGTCGACCACCTGCGGCCCAAGCGCGGTGGCGTGAACGTCTACGGCGGCACCGGCATCGACCGCGTCGACTACAGCATCGGCAGCTCGCTGCACCCGAACTCGGGCGTCTCGGTGACCATCGGCTCCGGCACGGACGACGGCTACGACACGCTGGCGCTCAAGGACTACGTCGCGAGCGACGTGGAGAACCTGACCGGCACCAACTTCGTCGACCACCTGGTCGGCAACGCACTGGCGAACAGCATCACGGCGTTGAACGGCAACGACCTCATCTGGGGCGCGGCCGGCAACGACACCCTCAACGGCGGGCTCGGCGTGGACACCTGCCTCGACGCCGCCGACGGCGACGTCCTGATCAGCTGCCCCTGACCTTAATGCGGCTTTAAGCGAGCGCGGCATCCTTCGGGTCCGCGGGCTGACCAGGCCCGCGGACCCGAAGGGGGATGAACGTGAAGGTGATGAGCACGGCCCTGCTCGTGCTGAGTCTGGCGACTCCGGGCGTGGCGCAGGCGAGCACGGACGTCGTGGCGGTGCAGGCCACCAGTGCGGCGACGTCGGCGGGCAAGACGGTCTCGGTCAGCTGCCCCAACGGCACGAAGGTCGTCGGCACGGGCGGCGCGGTGACCGGCGAGCGGACGACGATCACGCGCGTGCGGCCGAGCGACGACCTCACGAGCGCCGAGGTCACGGCGGTCGAGCACGGCGTGGGGACCGTGCTGCCGTGGACGGTGACGGTGCGGGCGACCTGTGCGCCCGGTGAGTTCACGCTGGCGTCCAAGAGCGGCACCGCGAGTGCCGAGGCAGCCTGTCCCGGCACCCAGAAGGCGCTCGGCGTGGCGGGGGAGACCGACGGCGGCCACCTCACGAAGATGGCGCCCAAGAACAACCTCAAGGGCGGTCTGGTCGAGGGGTCCGGCACCGTCACGGTGCACGCGATCTGCGGCACGCGGCCGGGACTGGTGCTGCGCGGTGGTACTCCCACGGTCGTGGTCACCAAGACGGCCTCGAAGTCCGTTGCCTGCCAAGGCGACGAGCAGGTCGTCAGCGCCGGCGGCGCGGTCGGCGGCGGGATCATCGAGGACGTCACCCCGGCCGGCGCCGGCGCGACCGTCACCGGTGAGGGAACGGACGCGCAGGGCCAGGCCATCCGCTGGTCGATCACGCCCTACGTCGTGTGCTCCCACTGAAGACGCCGGGGTACGGATGCGGGTCGACCTCGATCTCCCGCATCCGCGTGACGTAGGTCTGGTAGCTCCTCCGAGCCTCGCCATGACTCCCTGCGGCGGCGAGGACGCGCACCAGCATCAGGTGCGCCGGCTCGTCGTACGGGTCGCGTTCGAGCACGCGAAGGCAATACCTGCTTGCCAGTGCGTGCTCCCCACCGGACTCGGCCCGTGCGGCGAGCACCGCCACGACCTGCAGGTAGATCAGCCGGGCCTCCTCGCGCAGCCGGGCCGCCCAGTCCTCGTACGGGTCCTCCTCCAGGAAGTCGCCGTGGTACGCGGACTCGGCGGCCGCGAGCAGGGACTGCGCCTCGGACGAGTTCCGTTGTGCGGCAGCGAGTCCGGCCCGCGCGTCGGCCAGGAACGCGGCCACGTCGACGGGCAGCACGTCCGGGTCGAGCCGGATCGCGTCACCCTCGGCCACGATTCCCGTGCCCGCCCGCAACACGCTGCGGGCCGTGGACAACGCCACCGCCAGCCGGTTCGCGACCTTCTCCGGTTCCTCGTCGGGCCACAGCAGGTTTCCCAGCGCCTCACGGGTGATCGGCCGCCCGCGCCGGGCGATGAGGATCTTCACCAGGTCCCTGGCCTTGCGCGACTGCCACGCTGCGGGCGGCAGCGGTTCGCCGTCGCGCAGCACCCGGAACCCGCCCAGCGTCTGGATGAACAACGCCGGCCTGGCCGCCTTCCGGCACGTCTCGGCGACGGCCGCGGCGGCTTCGACGAGCACCCTCGCACCGAGATCCGCGGCCTGCTGCCGCGCCTCCAGGGCCAGTTGTTCTCCTGCCGCACCACCGATCAGCGCCGCCTGGGCCGTGCGCACCCGGACCTCGCCGAGCGGGTTGCCGATCTCGCGCCACAACGTCAGCGCCTGGTCGAGCAGGACCGGGTCGCGTTCCAGCACTCCTCGCAGCCGCAACGACCGTGCGAACCCGGCCCGGTCGCCACGCCGGGTCGCGATCTCCGCGGCCTCCTGGCACAGGCCCTTGTCGTGGTCGAGCCACCCCAGCACGAGTAGCGCCGCCACGCTCTCGCCCAGCTCCAGCGCCTTGCGGGCGTGCTCACGCGCCAGGTCGGGGTCGTCGTCGGAGAACAGCTCGGAGAGCCCGACGTGAGCGAGAACCAGATGCGGCACGGTGTTCTTGGCCGACGCGAGCCTGAGTGCCTCGTGCAACGCGAACGCCGCCAGCGCACGGTCGCCGCGCAGCCGGTGCACCTCGCCCAGGTAGACCAGCGGTGCCGCCGCGAGCCAGCTCCCGGCCTGGTCGAAAACCTTCTGCGCGGCATGGAAATCCGCCGCGGCCTCATCCAGCCTGCCCAGTCCGAGCAACGCCTCGCCGCGGTTGTGCAGCCCGATCGCCCGGTAGGTGGCGAACCCGGTGACGTCCGCGAGCGGCAGCATCTCCTCGATCTCCCGCAACGCAGCCCCGTGCTCACCCGCCTCGACGTGGTGCGACGCACGGTTCGAGCGGATGCGGATGACACCGAGCACGTCGCCGGCCTTCTGCGCGTGGTCGAGCGCGATGTCGTAGTGCTCGGTCAGTTCGTCACGTTTTCCTTGCGCCGCAGCGACCATCGCGAGAACGGTGTGCGCGGTGCCCATGCCCGCGTCACTCGTCGCGGTCTCCAACGCGGCAACAGCCTTGAGTGCCGCCGACTCCAGATCTCCCAACGCCCAGTGCGCGCTCGCGGCGGTGCTCAGCAGCATCGACTCCGCCGCGGGATCGGCACCGTCCGGCAGGTACTCGTCGCAGATCCTCAGCGCGTCCTGCGGTCCGCCGCGCAGGTGCTGGATCCACGCCATGCGCCAGGCCAGTTCGGCGGTGAGGCCGTCCGCGGTGGCCTGGGTGAACCGGTCCGCCGCCGGCAGCCACTCGCCGCGCAACTGGTGCGCGACGCCTTCGAGCTGCCAGACCTCGGCCGTGCGTTCTTCTTCTGGCACAAGACTTGTCGCGGTCAGCACGGCGTCCGCTCCGCGCGTTCGCAGCACGTCGCCGAGCAACGCCGTGACGCCGGGCCAGTCCTCCAGCGCCGCAAGGGAATCCACCGCGCGGACGTACTCGCCCCGGGACGTGAACCACCGCGCTGCCGCCGCGTGCACACCTGCCGCCGGCTCCAGGAACTCCCGCGCCAGCGGCACGAGCGCGAACCACCCCGGTTCGGCCCGGACGTGTTCCACGAACAGCCCGCGCCGGGCCAGATCGGGCAGGATGACCGCGGCCTTCGGATGTCCCAGCGAGGTCAGCAGATCGATGGTGAACCGATCGAACGCGGCCGCGGTCCTGAGCAGCTCCCGGGTCTGCCGCGGTTCTCGGCCGACGACCTCGTCCACCAGGTCGCCGAGCTCCTCGACCGTTCCCGTCTCCGCCACCAGCCGCACCGCGATCGGCCATCCGCCGGTGACGTCGTGCACGTCGTTCCCCGCGACCACGGTGGTCTCTTCCGTCGTGAACGCGAGCTGGGCCGCGGTGATCTCGGTCAGTTCGCCGTCGACCTTCAGGCGCCGCAACGAGAACGGCGCGGGCGTCCGTCCGGACAGCACGAGCCGAGCGCTCGGCGGAAGCTGAAGGCAGAGCGCCTCCAGCAGCCCTGCGGCCGAATCTCCTTGTCTCAGCACATGAATGTCGTCCAGGACGATCAGCACGTCCTCCGGCCAGGCGTCGGCCAGCAGTCCGGCGAGAGCGTGCGCGCGTCCGGACTCGTCCTCTCCGGACACCGACGGCACGCTGGTCCATCCAGTTGCCAAGGCGGACGCCATCGGCTGCACCAGCCGATGGCCTTCCTGGCAGGTGTGCCACACGACCGGACGGTCGGTGTGCGCTTGCGTCAGAAGTGTCGTTTTGCCGTACCCGGCAGGGGCGACGAGCGTCGTGAGCCTCGTCGCGCAGAGCAGCCCTTCGAGCCGGGGCCGCCGGATCACCGTTGTCCTCCCACGCCCCAAGATCGTCGCTCCTCGGGCAACGTTACGGATGAATTCGGGCAGAAAAGGACAGGTTGGCAGTGACTGCCAGACTGGCGTACGGTGTCGGCATGGGAGTCGACTTCAGGAAGCAGACGGTGCTGGTCACCGGGGCGAGTTCGGGTATCGGCGCGGAGTTCGCGCGGCGGCTGGCGGCACGGGGATCGAGCCTCGTGCTGGTCGCGCGCCGCAAGGACAGGCTGGAGGAACTGGCCGGACAGCTGCGGGCGGCGCACGGCGTGAGCGTGCACGTCGTGGCCGCGGACCTCGCCCAGCCGGGCATCGGCGAACGGCTGGCGGCCGAGGTCGCCGGGTTCGGCGTCACCAGCGTCATCAACAACGCCGGGTTCGCGAACTTCGGGGCGTTCCACGAGGAGGAGCCCGAACGGCTGCGGCAGGAGGTCGCGGTCGACGTCAACGCCGTGGTCGAGATCAGCAGGGCGTTCATCGAGTCGTTGCGCGCCAACGGTCACGGCTTCCTCGTGAACGTGGCGAGCATGGCGGCCTACCAGGCGACGCCGTGGTCGTCGGTCTACGGGGCGACGAAGGCGTTCGTGGTGAGCTTCACCGAGGGCCTGTGGATCGAGTCGCGCGGCACGGGCCTGCGCGTCATGGTGCTGTCACCCGGCGCGACCCGCACCGAGTTCTTCGAGGTCTCCGGCAGCGAGGAGATGGCGGGAGGCCTGCGGATGCAGACCTCCGGCGAGGTGGTCGAGACCGCATTGCGCGCGCTGGACCGCCGCGTCACGCCGGTCGGCGTCATCTCGGGCCGGATGAACCGGGTGCTGGCGTTCGCCGGACGTCACCTGGCCTCGCGCGCGATGGGCGCCAGGATGATCGGGCGGATGGTGCAGCGCGGATAGAGTGGGGGCCATGGAGAAGCCGGCGACGTTGTGGGACCGGTCGCGGCAGGCCGTGGTCGCCGAGATCGTCGACACGGCCCTGACCCTGTTCGCGGAACAGGGGTACGAGGCGACCACCATGGCCCAGGTCGCCACGCGGGCCGGAGTGTCGCAGCGTTCGTTGTTCCGGTACTTCGGCACCAAGGAGGACCTGGTCTGCGGCGATCAGGAGGCGCTGGGCGACCTGCTGGTCGCCACGGTCGAGGCCCAGGCTCCCGAAGTGTCCACCTGGGACGCTCTGCGGGCCGGGTTCACCACGATCCTCGCCGCGTCGAACCACACCCCGCAACGGGTGCTGGAGATCTCCACGCTGATCTTCACGAACGCGCCGCTGCGGGCCCGCTACTTCGAGAAGCGGCTGAAGTGGCAACACTCGCTCGCGCCCGTGATCGAGAAGCGGATGGGCATCGACTCGGGTGAGATCCCGGACGCCCGCGCGATGGGCGTCATCGCCACGGTGTTCGCGTGCGTCGACACCGCGTCGGAGCTGTGGGTCCGCCACGGCGGCAAGGCTGATGCGTTCGAGCTGTACGAACAAGCGCTTGCCGCCGTGCGCGGTTAGACCATTACTTCAGACTTCTTGCGCCGCAGCCGAAGCACCACCGCGACCACCAGCAGCACGACCAGGATGCTGTAGGCCACCGCCGCGAACGGGCTGGTCACCAACGCGCTGAGATCGCCTTCGCTGATCTGCAGGGTGCGCCTGACCTGCTCCTCCGCCATCGGCCCGAGGATCAGGCCGACGACCAGCGGCGCGACCGGATATCCGTGGCGCCGCATGAAGAAGCCGATCACACCGATGATCAGCAGCACGATCAGGTCGTCCACGACGAAGTTCACCGCGTAGGTGCCCAGCGCCGCGAACAGCAGGATGCCCGCGTAGAGGTACGGCCGCGGGATCTGCAGCACCTTCACCCAGATCTTCACCAGCGGCAGGTTCAGCACGAGCAGCATCACGTTGCCGATGTAGAGCGACGCGATCAGCGCCCAGACCATCGGGCCGTTGTTGGTGAACAGCAACGGTCCTGGCTGAATGCCGTAGCTCTGGAACGCCGCCACGATCACGGCGGCCGTCGCTGTCGTGGGAAGTCCGAGAGTCAGCAACGGCACCAGAACGCCTGCCGCTGCGGCGTTGTTGGCCGCCTCCGGACCCGCCACGCCCTCGATCGCGCCCTTGCCGAACTCCTCCGGCCGTTTCGCGAGCTTCTTCTCCGCCGCGTACGACAGGAACGTCGACACGTCCGCGCCACCGGCCGGCACGGTGCCGATCGGGAAGCCGATGAACGTGCCGCGCAGCCAAGGTTTCCACGAGCGCGCCCAGAACTCGCGCGTCATCCACCTGCCGCCGATCGGGATGACCTCGATCGGCCCGTGCCGCAGCCGCGACGCCACGTACAGCGCCTCGCCGACCGCGAACACACCGACCGCCACCACGACCACGTCGATCCCGTCGGCCAGCGTCGCCACCCCGAGGGTGAAGCGCTGCTGCCCGGACAACGTGTCGGTGCCGACGAGCCCGATGAACAGGCCGAGTCCCAGCGACGCGAGGCCGCGCACGGGGGAGGACCCGAGCAGTGCCGCGACGGTCGTGAACGCCACCACCATCAACGCCACGTAGTCGGCGGGGCCGAGCTGCACCGCGATGTCCGCGATGGCCGGTGCCAGCAGGGTGAGCAGCACCGTGGCGATCGTGCCCGCCACGAACGACCCGATCGCCGCCGTCGCCAACGCCGCCGCGCCACGGCCGGCCTTGGCCATCTTGTTGCCCTCTAAGGCAGTGACGATGGACGCCGACTCGCCCGGGGTGTTGAGCAGGATCGACGTCGTCGAGCCGCCGTACATGCCGCCGTAGTAGATGCCGGCGAAGATGATCAGCGCGGCGGTCGGCTCCAGCGTGTACGTCAGCGGCAGCAGCAACGCCACCGTCATCGCCGGTCCGATGCCCGGCAGCACGCCGACGGCCGTGCCGAGCGTGACGCCCAGCAACGCGTACAGCAGGTACTCGGGCTGTGCGGCGGTCGCGAAACCCTCCAGCAGCATGGTGATGCTATCCATCGAGGAACGGCACCCCTTCGAAGATCCCGGCCGGCAGCGAGAGGCCCAGGCCGTACGCGAACACCACTTGCACGAGCAGCGCGAGCACCACCGCGATCGGCAGTGCCTTCCACCAGATCGCGCCCAGCGACCAGGCCGCGCCGAAGAACAGCAGCGCCGCCGCGACCGGCCAGCCGATCAGGTCGATCAGCACCAGGTGCGCGATCAGCACGGCCACCAGCTTGCCCACGGTGACCCAGTCGGTGCGGACGTTCTCGTCGACGTCCTCACCCTCCTCGGCCTGGCCGAGCTTTCCGCGGGCGGTCGCGATGATCGCCGCGATGCCCGTGGCGACGAGCAGAATCCCCACGGCGTAAGGGAACGCGCGTGGTCCTACGGCGTTGTCGTCGCGCGCGGCGATCGTGCCCGCGTCGATCAGGGTGAAGACCCCGATCGACGCGACCAGACCGCCGAACGCGTACTCCTCGATTTTTGCTGCAATCACTTGATGAGCCCGATGTTCTGCAGTGCCGGCTTCACGCGGCCGATCTCCTTGGCCATGAACGTGGAGAACTCGGTGCCGGTCAGGAACGTGTCCGTCCAGCCCTTCTTGGACAGCTCGTCCTTCCACTGCTGGCTCGCGTGCATGTCGGTGACGAGCTTGGTGAGGCGGGCCTTGGCGTCGGCCGAGATCGACGCGGGCGCCACGACGCCACGCCAGTTGATCAGTTCGACGCCCAGGTCCTTGAACGTCGGCACGTTCAGGTCGGGGACCGGGTTCGGGCCGGACGTGCCCAGCGCGCGCAGCTTGCCCGCCTTGATCTGCTCCTTGTACTCGCCGATGCCGGAGATGCCCGCGTCGACCTTCTTGCCCAGCAGCGCCGCCAGCGACTCGCCGCCGCCGGAGTACGGCACGTAGTTCAGCTTGGCCGAGTCGATGTTCTTCGCCTTGAGCAGCATCCCGGCGAGGATGTGGTCGGTGCCGCCGGCCGAACCGCCGGTGATCGATACGCCCTTGCCCTTCTCGTTGACCGCGTTGAGCAGGTCGTCGATCGTCTTGTGCGGCGAGTCGGCGGGCACCACGACGACCTCGTCCTCAGCCGTCAGCCGCGCGATCGGCGTGGTCTCCTCCAGCCGGGCCGTCGACGCGTTGGTCTCCACCGCGCCGACCATGACCAGGCCGGTGATCATCAGGAACGACTCGGAGCGCTCGTTGAGGAGCTTCTGCAGGCCGACCGTGCCGCCCGCGCCACCGACGTTCGTGACCTGCACGGAGTTCGCGAGCTTGGCGCCGCTCACCGCCGACTGCATCGCCCGTGCCGTCTGGTCCCAGCCACCACCGGGGTCGGCGGGCGCCATGATCTCCAGCTTCGCGATGGAGTCACCGCCGCTCGCGCTCTTCGCCCCCTGACCGCATCCCGCGAGCACCAGTCCGGCGGCGGCGACCGCCACCGCTCGTCTCCATGCCGTACCCATCGAGTACTCCTCGCTTCGTTGCGAACTGTGGGCGGGGACGCTAGGTAACTGGTGGGCGCCTCGTAAGGGTTAGGTCGTAAGTTCCGTATTGGTCGTTTAGGTCGTGACCTGTTTCACAGCTGATGCGTCAGAATTCCATCCATGTTCCGTCGGTCGGTTTCGTTTGGAGCCTTGCTGCTGGCATTGCAGGTGGTCATCGTGCTGATGACGACCTGTGCCGCCGGCCTGCTCGCCGCCAAACTGCAGAGCGATCGGATCCGCGACTCCTACCGGGACCGGATGCTGTCCGTCGCGGAGAGCGTGGCGCGGCTACCCACGGTGATCGAGGCGTTCGATTCCGTTGACCCGCCCGCGACGATCCAGCCGTTGGCCGAACTGATCCGCAAAGCCTCCAACGTGACGTACGTGGTGGTCACCGACCACAACGGCGTCCGCTACGCCCACCCCGACCCCAAGCGCATCGGCGAGCGCGTGTCGACCGACCCGAGCACGCCGCTGTCCGGTGAGGTCTTCGTCGGCACGGAGACGGGCACGCTCGGCACGTCGTTGCGCGCCAAGGTGCCGGTGCGCGCGGCGGACGGCCGGATCATCGGCATGGCGTCGGTCGGCATCCTGGAGAGCCAGCTGTCCGCCGACCTCGCCGAGGACCTGCCGGAGCTGATCGGCTGGCTGGCCGCGGCCGCGCTGGTCGGCGTGCTCGGCGCCGCGTTGATCACGCAGCACGTGCGCCGGCGGACGTTCCGGCTCGAACCCGCCGAGATCGAGCAACTGCTGAAGACCAGGGACGCGATGCTGCACGGCATCCGTGAAGGCGTTGTCGCGGTTGATGATCAGGAGAAGCTGGCGCTGGTCAACGACGAGGCCATGCGGTTGCTGGGCCTCGCGGAGAACCCGAGCGGACAGCCGGCGGCGGAAGTGCTCGACGCCGGTCTGCTCGACCTGGCGCGAGGGGACGACGACGTCGCGGACCGGCTGGTGCTGGCAGGCGAACGGGTTCTGGTCGCGAACCGGATGACGGCCAAGACGGACGACCGAGCGGTCGGCGTCGTGCTGACGTTGCGCGATCGGACCGAACTGCACGACGCGTTGCGCGAGCTCGACGGCCAGCGCACCGTCACGGAAGTGCTGCGGGCGCAGGCCCACGAGTTCTCGAACCACCTGCACGTCATCGGTGGTCTGCTGGATCTCGATCGAGGCCCCGACGCCGTCGCCTACATCGAACGGGTCGGCGGCGCCGGGTCGGTCACGGCCGACATCATCGACGGAGCGAACGCGGATCCTGCGCTGGCGGCCCTGTTGCTGGCAAAATCCTCCACCGCGCACGAACGAGGTGTGGCGCTCCGGCTCGATCCCGGCAGCTCCGTCGACATTCGTGCGGGCGACGACGCGTTGACCGTGCTGGGAAACCTGGTCGACAACGCGGTCGACGCCGTGGAGACCGGCGGAACCGTGCGAGTGCTGGTGCGCTCGTCGGTGAGCGGAGTGCGGGTGGTCGTGGACGACGACGGGCCGGGAGTGGCGGAGTCGCAACGCGGCCGCATCTTCGACCTGGGCGTGAGCTCGAAGGACGTCCAGGGCGCGCACGGCAGAGGAATAGGTCTTGCATTGGTGTCGAGGGTGGTGACCCGGCGCAGCGGCCGGGTGGCGATCACCGACTCGGAACTCGGCGGCGCGTCGTTCGACGTGTGGCTGCCGGAAACGGGGAACCGATGAGCGTGCGAACGCTCGTTGTCGATGACGATTTCGCCGTGGCGGCGATCCACCGCGGGTTCCTGGAGGCGATGCCCGAGTTCGAGGTCGTCGGCGAGGCGCACCGCGGCGGAGAGGCGTTGCGGGCCGTGGAGGCGTTGCGGCCCGACCTGGTGCTGCTCGACATCCACCTGCCCGACATGTCCGGGCTGGAGGTGTTGTCGCGGCTGAGGGCTCGCGGTGGGCCACCGGTCGACGTCATCGCGGTGACGGCGGCCCGCGAACGGGAGACCGTGCGGCAGGCCATGTCCCGCGGCGTGGACAACTACCTGGTGAAGCCGTTCACGCGCACGGCGTTCCTGGACCGGATGCGGGAGTACCTCGCCCAGCGCATCGAGGTGCAGCGGCTGGGGCAGGTGCTGGACCAGGACGAGGTCGACTCGCTGATGCACCACCGTCCGCGCGCCCTGGCCATGCCCAAGGGGTTGTCCGCGGTGACGTTGCGGCTGGTGACCGAAGCGTTGCGGGACAGCCAGAACGATCTCTCGGCCCAGGAGGTCGGGGATCGGGCGGGACTGTCCCGCGTGAGCGCGCGCCGCTATCTGGAGCACCTGGTGACGATGGGCAAGGCGGAAGTGCAGCCGCGGTACGGCATGGCGAACCGTCCGTCGCACGGCTATCGGCTGACCTGAGCGTCCCAGTCGACGCGGTAGTTCTGGTCCTTCGTGAACGCCTTGGCCCCGAAGGCCTTCATCATGATCGGCATGAGCAGCCGGGTGATCGGGCCGATGCCGCGCTTGTTGCTGTTGGTGCGGGCCGCGCGGGCCGCGATCCGTTCGACCCTCGGCCGCCGCAGCCGTTCGTAGGTGGCGAAAGCCTCGGTCAGATCAGGGATGTCGCGCAGGCAGCGGGCCAGTTGCACCGCCGACTCGGCCGCCAGTGACGCGCCCTGACCGGAACTGGCGCTCGGGGCGTGGGCGGAGTCGCCGACCAGCACCACGCGGTCGCGGTGCCAGCGCGGCACGCTCGGCATGATCTCCAGCGGTCCGCCGCCGATGACAGTGCTGCTGTGCGCCAGGAGTTGCTTCGCCGGCATGTCGTCCCCATAGGCCTCACGCAGCCGGTCCAGCCAGGTGGCGGCGGGGATCGCGTCCATCTCGGCCGTCGTCAGGGGTTCGGGGACCGCGAGGTTGTTGAACCACGCGATGGTGCCGTCCGGTAGTTCCCAGTAGCCGAGGAACGAGCTGCCGAACACGAAGTACATCGTCTCCGGGTCGCCGTGCACGCCGCTGTTCTCCGCGTACGAGCCGAATCCCAGCAGGCCGACGTACTCGGGGTCGGGAGCGCCCGGATCGATGATCTTGCGGACCACCGAGCGGATGCCGTCGGCGCCGACCAGCAGGTCACCCGACTCGCTGGTGCCGTCCGAGAACGTCGCGGTGACACCGTTTTCGCGGCTCTCCACGTCCACGAGACGCTTGCCGTACTCCACCTTGATCCGTTGGGCGACCGTCAGCTCGCGCAGCCGCTGGTACAGCTCGGCCCGCATCACGACCCGGCTGGTGTCTCCGGTGATGCGTCCGAGCGTTCTGCCCTGGGCGTCGGTCATCACCATGTGGCGCAAGGGATCGCCGAAGTCCGAACCCAGACCCGCGATCTTCAGCGCCGCCAGGCCGTTGGGTGCCACGGTCAACATGCCGCCCACGCCGTCCGCGGTCGTGTCGTACGCCTCGAAGACCACCGCGTCGATGCCGGCCTTCCGCAAGGCCAGCGCGGTGACCGGACCCGCTATGCCGCCCCCGATTACTAAAGCCTTCACTGTTCCCTCCCGAAGAATTCCCGCCACTGGTGCTGGTACTCGGCTTTCGACAGTTCCCCCGTGAGCTTCTCGACCAGCCGCAGTTCGGCCTCCACCAACGACATCCGGTACTCCTCCTCGACGAGGAAGATCCACTGGACGCCGTCGGCGGTCGCCTTGCCGACCATCGCGCGCGTCTCGTCGAGGTCCTTCGTGAGCGCTTCGGCACGGGCGCGCAGCAACTCCACGGACTCCACCGGGTCCAGCACCGAGATGAGCGACAGCGCCACGCCGAACTGCGGGTACTCGTGCGCCGGGTCGCGGACAAGCTCGCGCATCCAGTCGTGCAGCTCGTCGCGTCCGGTGCCGGTCAGTGCGTAGATCGTGCGTTCGGGCCGTTGGGTGTCCTTGACGGTCTCCTGCTCGGCGACGAACCCGGCCTTCCGCAGCTGCTCGACGACCATGTAGAGCGACCCGCGGTTGAACTTGATGTTGCGGTCCTTGCCGGTGTCCTTGAGCTGTTTGCCCAGCTCGTAGGGGTGCATGGGGCCCATCACGAGATGTGCCAGCACCGCCAGGGCCAGCGGGTTCGACACCTTGCGCCGCATGCGTCCTCCTTGGTTGATGTCGACTATCCGACTCTAACTAGTCGATGTCAACTATATCGTTGATTGGTCTATACCTCGTATTGACCGGTCTGTTTCCCGGTCCCAGACTGGGTGGCACAGGCCGCCTCCCTGCAAGGAGGTTCGGCATGCGCCTCTCCAGAAAGATCCTCCCGCTACTCGCGGCCCTGGTGACCCTCGCGGGTCTCGTCGTGGTCGCCCTCGTCAGCCCGGCCCCGTCGCAGGCCGCGGGGCACGAGGACTGCCGCCCGGACGGCCTGTACCGCACGCCCGGCGTCGACACCCCGTACTGCACGGTCTACGACACCGCCGGTCGTGAGCTGATGGGGGACAAGTCCCGCCGCGTGATCGGGTACTTCACCAGCTGGCGCACCGGGAAGAACGGCGCGCCCGCGTACCTGGCGAGCAACATCCCGTGGAACAAGATCACCCACATCAACTACGCGTTCGCGGGCATCGGCACGGACAACAGGATCTCGGTCGGACCCGCGGGTGCGAACAACGCGTCGACCGGCATGGAGTGGCCTGGCGTTCCTGGCGCCGAGATGGATCCGACGCTGTCCTACAAGGGCCATTTCAACCTGCTGACCAAGTACAAGAAGCAGAACCCGAACGTGAAGACGCTGATCTCGATCGGCGGCTGGGCGGAGTCGGGCGGGATCCTGAACCCCGACGGCACCCGCAACGCCACGGGTGGCTTCTACAAGCTCGCGCAGTCGCAGGCGTCGATCAACACGTTCGCCGACTCGGTCGTGACCTTCTTGCGCACCTACGGTTTCAACGGCGCGGACATCGACTACGAGTACGCGACGTCCAACAACTACGCGGGGAACCCCGACGACTTCTGGATCTCCAACGCCAACCGCGGCACGTTGTGGGCGGGCTACGAGAACCTGATGCGGACGTTGCGCGACAAGCTGGACCGCGCGGGAGCGGCCGATGGCAGGCACTACCTGCTGACCGCAGCGGTTCCGGCGTCCGGCTGGTTGTTGCGCGGCCAGGAGACCTACGGCGTCACGCGGTACCTCGACTACCTCAACATCATGAGCTACGACCTGCACGGCGCGTGGAACCACTTCGTGGGCCCGAACGCCGCGCTCTACGACAACGGCCAGGACGCGGAACTGGCGCACTGGCAGGTGTACACGACACCGCAGTACGACGGGCAGGGCTACCTCAACACCGACTGGGCCTATCACTACTTCCGCGGTGCGATGCAGGCCGGCCGCATCAACATCGGCGTCGGCTTCTACACCCGCGGCTGGAGAGGCGTCACCGGCGGCACCAACGGGATGTGGGGCCGCGCCGCCTTGCCCAACCAGGCGCAGTGCCCGCCCGGCACAGGAGGGACCGTCGGGTCGACCGTCCCGTGCGGCAACGGCGCCATCGGCATCGACAACCTCTGGCACGACGAGCTCAACGGCATGGAGGTGCCCTCGGGCGTGAACCCCATGTGGCACGCCATGAACCTCCAGAACGGCATAACACCGGACTACCTCACCAAGTACGGCCTCGACCCGGTCAACGACCCCGACGACCGCGTCACCGGCACGTACTCCCGCAACTACAACAGCACGATGGTGACGCCATGGTTGTGGAACAGCACCAAGGGCGTCTTCCTGTCCACTGAGGACGACGTCTCCATCGCGGCCAAGACCAGCTACGTCAACAGCAAGGGCCTGGGCGGCATCATGATCTGGGAGCTGGCCGGCGACTACGCCTACGACAGCGCCAAGTCCCAGTACCACATCGGCGACACGCTGATCTCGAAGATCGACGCGGGCCTGCGCGGCGCCGCTCCCTACGGCGCGTCGAAAGCCGGTCGCGCCATGCCTTCGTCCGTGCTGAACGTCAACGTGGGCGTGTCCGGGTTCGCCCTGGGTGACGCCAACTACCCGATCAACCCGACCATGAGGATCACCAACAACTCCACCACGACGATCCCCGGCGGTACCCGCGTCGAGTTCGACTACGGCACCAGCGCACCGGGCAGCATGACCGACCAGTCCGGGTTCGGTCTCTCCGTCACGACCCGAGGCCACAGCGGCCCGAACGTCGGCGGCCTGCGCGGCGACTTCCAGCACGTCGTCGTGACGCTGCCGAGCTGGCAGACCATCGCGCCGGGCGCCTCGGTCGACGTCCGGCTGAACTACTACATGCCGATCGCGTCGCCGTCGAACTTCACGTTCACCTTCGGTGGCACCAGTTACGCGATCGCGGGCGACCTGCCGCGTGGCTCCGGCACCCCGCCGACGTCGACCACCACCAGCACGACCACCTCGACCACGACGTCCACGACCACCACGACCACGAACCCAGGTGGCTCGGCCTGGGCGCCGTACACCACCTACGCGACCGGTGCGCAGGTGACGCACGGCGGTTCGACGTATCGCTGCCGGCAGGGCCACACTTCCTTGCCCGGCTGGGAACCGCCGAACGTCCCGGCCTTGTGGGAGCGGGTGTAGCCGATTCCACAGTGGAGGGCCGGCTCCCGTGCCGGTCCTCCGTTTGTGAAGGTTTCGGCCGACCTCGAACGTTCTGTGGCAGCATCGGTCGCATGAGATCTGGGGGCAGAATTCTTGTCGTGATCGCCGCGCTCGCCGGCCTGGTCGCGTGCGGAACGGGCGCGCAGGCGACGGAGGCTCCGTCGTGCGACACCGGTCTGCGGTTCACCACGAACGTCACGAGTGCGGCCATGGGTCTGCGCGTGATGTCCGTCGATGTGGTCAACTGCGGTGCGGAACCGGTGCAGTTCAACGGATATCCGCAGGTCAAGCTGTTCGACGAGCGGCGGGAGCCGTTGGACGTCGAGATTCTCGACGGTTCGGGTGGCATCGCGGCGCTCGAAGGCTTCGACGACGCGCCGCAGCCGATCACCGTGCCGCCGGGCGAGAGTGCGAAGAGCGCGTTCGTGTGGCGGAACACGCACGCGTCGGCTGACCCGCCGCAGGTCGGCAAGCACGTCGACATGGCGGCCGCGCCAGGCGGCACGTGGCAGCCGTTGGTCGCGACGACACCCGAGGGGCGCGTCCTCGTCGACCTGGGCAGCACCGGGCGTCTGGGCGTTCGCGCCTGGTACCGCCCGTGATGGAAGTCAGGCGCGCGACCTCGGACGACGCCGCCGCGGTGGCCCGGATCTGGTATCCGGGCTGGTGCGACGCGCACCTCGGCAACGTGCCGCAGCGGCTCGTCGACGCACGGCCGGAGGAGACCTTCGAGCCACGTGCGCTGGAGCACGTCGAACACACCACGGTCGCGACGGTGAACGGCGATGTCGCCGGGTTCGTGATGGTCATCGGGGACGAGGCCGAGCAGGTCTACGTCTCCGCCGATCATCGTGGATCCGGTGTCGCGCAGGCACTTCTGGCCGCTGCCGAGAGTGAGGTGGCGGCGAACGGGCACGTCCGCGCGTGGCTGGCGGTCGTCGCCGGGAACGCGCGGGCGCGCCGGTTCTACGAGCGGCAGGGCTGGACCGACGAAGGCCTGTTCGACCACCAGGCACCGCATCCGGACGGGCCCATTCCGGTTCCGGCGCACCGCTACACCAAGCCCGTGTGATCGTGTCGGGTGTGTTAAATCTTGTGGTGGCAAGGGTCTGCCGTGTTCTCATGACGTCATGTCCACCACCGCACTCCTGAGCTTCACCTTCGTCGCGCTGCTGACCGTCATCACGCCGGGCCTGGAGACCCTGCTGGTGCTGCGGACGGCGTTGCTGGTCGGCCGCCGCGCCGCGATGGGTGTCGTGGTCGGCAGCACGCTGGGGTGCCTGGTGTGGGCGACCGCGGGCCTGGTCGGCCTGACCGCGTTGTTGCAGGCGTCCGAACTGGCTTACGACATCGTGCGGTGGCTCGGTGCCGGATACCTGATCTACCTGGGCGTCAAGGCGCTGTGGAACTCGAGGCGCCCGACCGAGATCGACGAACCCGCGCCGGTGCCGTCGGTGCGCGCGGCCGTCCGGGTCGGACTGCTGACGAACCTGCTCAACCCGAAGCCGGGTGTCTTCTACATCTCGTTGCTGCCCCAGTTCCTGCCCGTCGGCCAGCCCGCGTGGGGCGGCGTGCTCGTGGCCATCCACCTCGGCATCGGGCTGGTGTGGTTCCCGATTCTGATCACGGCGGCCGGCCGGGCCCGCGCTTTCCTGCTGCGGCAACGGCTTCTGCTGGACCGCCTGTCGGCTTCAGCGCTGATCGCGTTCGGCTTGAAGACCGCCGTGGACGCGCGCTGACCTGTGATCTGATGTGGCCATGTCGACCGCCGCACTCCTGAGCTTCTCGCTCGTCGCGCTGCTCACCGTCCTCACGCCCGGCCTGGACACGGTAATGGTGTTGCGCACGGCGTTGCTGAGCGGCAAACGCGCGGCGATGGGCGTGGTTCTCGGCATCACGCTGGGGTGCCTGGGCTGGGGCGTGGCGAGCCTGGCAGGCCTGACGGCGTTGTTGCGGGCGTCCGAACTGGCCTACGACGTCGTGCGGTGGCTCGGTGCCGCGTACCTGATCTACCTGGGCGCCAAGGCGTTGTGCCTGTCATCTTTCTCCATGGCGCGCAAGGCCGTGTCGCTGGAGGACTCGCGTCCGGTGCCGGGCGCCGGGGCGTCGTTGCGGGTGGGACTGCTGACGAACCTGCTCAACCCCAAGGTCGGCGTGTTCTACCTGTCGTTGCTGCCGCAGTTCATGCCCGCCGGTCAGCCCGCCTGGGGTGCGGCGCTCGTCGCGATCCACCTCGGACTCGGCCTGGTGTGGCTGCCGATCCTGATCGCGGTGGCCGGTCGCGCCCGTGCTTTCCTGCTGCGCCAGCAGGTTCTGCTCGACCGGTTGACGGCGTCGGTGTTCGTCGCGCTGGGGCTGAAGCTGGCGTTCGAGGCGCGCTAGCGTTCGCCGGTGGCCGGTCGCGCCCGTGCTTTCCTGCTGCGCCAGCAGGTTCTGCTCGATCGGTTGACGGCGTCGGTGTTCGTCGCGCTGGGGCTGAAGCTGGCGTTCGAGGCGCGCTAGCGTTCGCCGGTGGCCGAACGGTGCCAGGCCGCGAGCGCCACTCTGGTCGGCAGGCCCAGCTTCACGCGGATGTTGACCACGTGCCGGTCCGCTGTCCGCGGCGAGATGTACAGCCGTGCCGCGATCTGCTTCGACGTGTACCCGTCCGCGACCAGACCGGCGATCGTGAACTCCTGCCTGGTCAGGCCGCCGGGCAGCAGTGGTTTCACCGGCCGGCGTTCGGAGTCCGGCACCGGTTCGAGCGCGAACGCCATCACCTGCTCCGGCCGCAGGTCGGCGCCGAGCGTCGTGATCACCTGGTAGTCGTCGCCGAGCGAGCGGCGGACGGTGCGGTCGGCGCGGTCCAGCACTCGGCGGAACGGGCTCATGCCGCTGAACGAGATCCGCGAGACCCGTTCCTGCGACCGCAGCGCGCCGAGCAGCCGTGCCGCGCGGTCGTTCGCGCCGAGTTCCGCGCACGTGCAGGCGAGCAGCCACAGACTGAACGGGGTGCTCCAGGTGTCGCCGAGCGTCAGCTGGATCCGCAACGCCTGGACCGCCAGCGGATGCACCTGCGCCGGATCGCCGTGCAGCAGTTCGTAGAGGCCGCGATGCCACAGGCCCCAGGCGTGCGCCCAGCTCACGCCGTTGCTCTCCGCCTGCCTGGCCAACGCTGTCGTAGTCTTGTCCGCGGCCTCGGCGTCCAACAGGAAGCACGCGGCCATCGCGTGCATCAGCTCGGTGATGTAGGTGTCACCCGGCGACGAGTGCTCGCGGCACAGCTCCACGACGTGCGCGTACAACGGCACGCAGTCCGGTGAGCCCTCCACGAAGAAGAGATGCGTGGCCTCGGCGAGAACCAGGTGCACGTCGGTGATCGGCAACCTGGGTAACGCGCGTGCCTCGTTCATCAACGGGAACGCCACCGCCGAGTCGCCCCGCACCTGAGCCATGTACGCGCAGTGCGCCAGCAACGATGTCCGCAGCGGAGCCTCGGTGATCACCTCGCGGGCGGCCGTGAGCAGGTCCCATGCCTGGCCGAGCATGCCCGCGAACGACGTGAAACGCGCGCGCTGCACGTTCATCGTCACGGCCGCGCCGGCCGCGGCCAGATCAGGGGTCCGCAGCGCGTGCCCGACCGCCGCGCGGATGTTCGGCCACTCCTCCCACAGCCTGCCCATCCACCGCGTTTCGCCGGGTGAGAACCACGAGCGTGCGGCCTCGTCCACGAACTCGCTGTAGTGCACCGCGTGGCGCCGTAACGGCTCGTCGGCGTTCGTCAGCAGACGGGCGCCGAACTGCGACACGGTGTCCAGCAACCGGTAGCGGGTCTCGCCGGTGACCGGACTCGTCGCTGTCGCCACGATCGATCTGTGAACCAACGCGGACAACGGTTTCAGCACGTCCGCGTCCGCCACCGCCTCGGCCGCGGCGAGGTCGAAGTCCGCGGGGAACGCCGACAGCCGCGCCCACAACCGCCGTTCCTCGTCCGTGCACTGCCGCGCCGACCATTCGAGCACCTGCTCCAGCGTGGCGGGCTCAGGTTGCCGGAACACCTCGGACAGCACCACGCCGGCAGGCTGCGCGGCGAGTAACTCGATCGCGAGCGGCAGCCCGTCCACCGCCTCGCACAGCGCGGTGACGTCGGCCAGGTCCGGTGCCACCTCCGCCCGTTCCTCGAACAGCAGCACCGCGTCGTCCACGCTCAGCGGCGGAACCCGCAGCAGCTGTTCGCCGTAGACGCCGAGCGGCTCCCGCGAGGTCGCGAGGATCGTCAGCCCCTCGCAGTCGCGCAACAGGTGGTGCACCAGATGCCGGACCGCCTCCAGCAGGTGCTCGCAGTCGTCCAGAACGAGCAGCAAGTGCTTGTCGTACAACGACTCCACGAGCCGCCCGAGTCCGGGCTCCGGTGAGTTGTCGACGATCCGCAGTTCGGTCGCGACCGCACGTGCCAGCGCCGCCGGGTCCTTGAGGTCCCTGAGCCGCACCCGCCAGGCCCCGTGCTGGAACGCCTGCGCCAGCGCACGCCCCGTCTCCACGGCGATCCGGGTCTTGCCCATCCCGCCCGGCCCCGCCAGCGTGACCAGCCGTGCTCGGCCGAGGAGCGCCTCGGTTTCGGCGAGCACGGCCTCGCGGCCGATGAACGTCGTGGTCTGGGCAGGCAGATTGCCCCGCACGGTCATCGGCGCATCTTCGCCTAGCAGCGCGGAAGTGTGACGAAGAGGATCTCCTCACCACCCTTTCGGACTAGCGAGTTCGACCATGCGTGGTCACGCGCTCGCGGGTCCGGATGATCATCTTGCTCGCCAGCCGAAGTCCCTGCCGTGCGTTGAGGTGCGGGAGGTACGCGCGGCTCACCGCGTTCGCGATGCGCGGCAGCGCCGCCGAGTCCGGATACGCCATGAACATCGGCTGATAGGTCGGCTGGAACTTCGCCTTGAACGCGAACAGCGAGCGGAACCCGTACACCGGCTCCAGCACCTGCCCGGTGAAGTCCAGGACGCGCTGCAACGCCCGTGGTCGCTCACCGCGGTCCAGCCGGGCGAGCGGCGCCCCGGACAGGCTCAGGAACCGTGCTCCCTCGGCTTGGAGCTGTTGTGCCGCCGAGGCGATCAGGAACTCCATCGAGCCGCGGAAGCCGTGCGTGCGGCGGCGCATGAAGTCGAGCGTCCACCCGACGATCTCGCCGTCCGCGTACACCGGCAGCCAGCTCGTGATGCCGTGCACGGTGCGGTCGCCGTCCACCGCCAGCAGGCAACGGACACCGTCACCGGCCAGTTCCTCCAGCCCTCCCAGCGTGAAACCCATCTCCGGCAGGCCCTTGTCCGCCACCCACTCCGCCGAGATCGAGCGGATCTGGTCCGTGATCGCGTACGGCGCGTCGGCGTACGTGCACCACTCGGCGGTGATGCCGGCCTTGGCGGCCTTGTTCAACGCCGTGCGCACGTCCTGCCACTTCTTGCCGGTGAAGCTCAGCTGGTCCAGCTCGATCATCGTGTCCTCGGCGACCTGCACCGCGGACCACCCGAGGCTCTCCACCGCGGCCCGCGTCTCGGCGCCCACGCTGTAGAGACACGGCGTCCAGCCGTTCTGCGCGCAGAACTCCGCGAACCCGCGCACGGCGTCCACCCGCGCCGGACCGATCGGATCGCCGACCGTCAGCGCGATGGTCGCCACCACGCGGTACGCGATGGCCGTCTCACCGTCCGGCGTGAACCAGTACTGGTTGCCGCGCCACGTCGTCATGTACGACAACGACGAACCGCCGTGCCGCTGCATCAGCTCACGGGCGTGCGTCGCCGCTTCTTCGCACGACGACGGCCACGTCCGCCACGACGCCATCAGCAGACCGGCCAGCACGATCAGCCAGAACACCACGCCCGTGTACTCGAACAGCAGCGCGCCGACGAACCCCTCGGCGGAGAACTGGAGCGGCACCAGGTCGAGGTAGCCGGGCGGCAGGAACCGCGTCGGCAGGTCCGCGAGCAGCGCGCCGAACCCCGGCTCCGGTGTGAACTGGTCGCGGACCAGGTACCCACCGAAGACGTAGAGCACCGACAGCAACGCGACGCTGATCGCCGTGAACCGCCAGAACTTCACGACGGCATGCCGAGGTAGACGCACGTCGAAGTGCTTGCGCGTCAACAACAACACCACGATGATCGCGAGCGGTGCCAGCATCGGCACACCGAACGAGACCGCGAGCTCCAGCAGACTGGCGTCCGGGAACTGCGCGACGTACACGACGTACGAACCGATGAACGCCGCGAACGCCACGTTGAACACGAGCGCCGCCCGCCACGCGAACCGCCGTCCGCGTCGCAGCCCTTCCGCCAGCACGAGCAGCAGCAACGCCGGCAGCAGCGACATCACGAGCGCGGGGAACCGGCCGTACGACAGCTGGACCATCATCGTCCGGCACAGCTCGATCATGTCCGAGCCGCACACCGCGTCGACGTCCTCCTGCGACGGCTGAGCGACCGCCACGACGTCCGCGAACCACCAGAGCGGTCCGTTCGGGTACGGCGACATCATCGACACCACCGGCCCGAGCGCCGACGCCGCGAGCAGCAGCGCCACCAGCACCCGCGTCTCCTGGAGCGAACGCGCCTTCTGCACCGGCCCGTTCTTCAGGAACAACGCCCCGATCAGCAACCCGGCCACGCCACCGGACAGTCGGAGCAGGTCTTCAAGCCAACCTGACCACAGCGTAAGCACCAGCACCGACAAGATCATCATCAGCCGGACGCGGCGCCTCCACAGCGGCGGCATCCGGAACGTCAGCGCGAGCACCAGCCCGACCCCGCCGATCGACGGCCCCGCCGCGACCTCGCCCACGAGCGACTCGAGCCAGCCGAAGTGCAGGTCGCGCCCGATCAGCACCAGCCCGAGCCCCAGGAACGAGCCGAGCACGTGCGTGGCCAGGAAGATCACCGCGGTCCGCGCCGCGCCGAACGAGCGTTCGGCCAGCGGTCCGGCGACGAGCAGCAGCACGGTGGTCGCGACGTAGCCCAGCAGGTCCATCGACCACAGCGCCGAGGTGAGGACGGTCCACAGCGGACTTCCGGTGCCGAACCCGGTGCGCGCGAGCAGGTCGTCGCTCGCGCCGGTGATCGCACCGGTCAGCGCGCCGACCGTCCAGAAGACGATGAGGAACGCGCAGGTCAGCGGCGCGGTGCGGAACAGTCTGGCGATCATCTGACCAGCCCTGTTCGCTGCGCGAGCCACGGCAGAGTGCCGTAGAGGCCCGGCCGCCAGACGTTCCAGTCGTGTCCTCCCGGTAGTTCCTTCCACTGCACGTCCATTCCGGCCTTGCGACAGGCCTCGAACACCTCGAGTCCCGCCGGGCGGTACTGACCGTCGTCCTTGCCGGCCACGATCACGCCCGAGGTCTGCGGGAACTTCTGCTTGGCGAGGATGTCCAGCGGGTTGACGCGGACGAACGCCGCCTCGTCGCCGCCGAACGCGGCTTTGACCGTCTCGGCGCGCGTGCCGAGCGTGGGCTCGCGCTGGCCGGACAGGTCGATGAAGTTGCCGTACACGTCAGGCGCGCGCACTGCGAGTTGCAGTGAGCACGTGCCGCCGTGTGAGAGGCCCGAGACCGTCCACGCTTCACGGCGTTCGTCGACCGTGAGGCGCTCTTTGACCCACTTGGGCACGTCGCGGGTCAGGTACGTCTCCGACTGGCCCAGCTTCGAGTCGAGGCACAGCGGGTTCGCCGTGAGGGAGCCGATGGAGTCGGGCATGACGACGATCGGCGCGAGGCCCTGGTGGGCGCGTGCGAACTCGTCCATGTTGTCGGAGATCCGGCCGGCGTCGTACCAGTCGCGAGGAGAACCCGGCTGGCCCGCCAGCAGGACCAGCACCGGCAGTCGCGGACGGGGTTTCACGGCGTACGCGGGCGGCAGGTAGATCCACGCCGGACGCGTCTTCATCGCGCCGGGGATCTCGACCTCGGACAGCGTGCCCTTGTCCGGTACGCCGGCGCCGGTCCAGACGTCGGCCAGCTTCTTGCCGGCGGGCAGGTCGAGCACGTCCGCGACCGGGACGCTGTCCGGCAGGTCGACGCTCGGGTTGTTGAACACCTGCAGCGCGGCCCTCGACGTCGGGTACAGCCCGTAGTACGCGTTCGTGGCCGTCAGTGCGCCTGAGATGACGACGACGGCGGCGATGATGGTGAACACACGTCCGTACCACCGCGACGGCCGTAGCCTCGCCACGGCGAGACTGAGGGCCACGAGTGCCGCGCCCAGCCACACCATCAGGATGATCGGCATCGGCTCCGGCCACGGTTTCCACACGTGGTTGATCACGAGCGTCAGTCCGGTCACCAGGAGCGCGCACACCAGCACAACGATCGGCAGCACGCGGACCCACCAGGTCCGGTTCTTCCGAATTGTCAGGTACGTGAGGGCGAGCGCGGCCGCGACCGTGGCGGCCTTGGGGATCGGTCCGTTTATCAGGGACAGATCCAGCGGGCTGAGCATGCTCCAGATACTTCAGGAAGTCTTCAGGAAGCACATCGGAGGTTCGTCTGAGTTCAGAGCTGTGAACATCAGCCTTAAGAATGACAACCCGTCAGTCGGATGTTGCGTCGCGCCAGGCGTTGGTCAGGACCCGTTGGGCGTCCGGATGCCCGGCGATCTCCGCAGCGCGGGACAAATCGGACTCCGCCATCCCCAGTTCGCGCAACGAGGTCACCGCACCGAACCGCGTGGCCGTGTCGTGGATGCGAGCGGCCAGATCGGACGGTGCCGTGTGAGGCAGCAGCGCCGTGTGCGTCGCGGCATGCGGCAATCCGAACGAACCACCTAAAACGTGCGCGAGCTTGTGGTGCAGTCCCATGGGGACGGACGCGAGGCACGTGCCCGCGAGCCACGCCGAGGACAGCAGCTCGGTCCGCGCATCCACAGTGGACGGGTTTCCGCTCAAAGCGTGCAAAACGCCCTCGATCGCCTTGGTCGCGATGGCGTCGATCAACGGGTTCTCGTTGCCTCGGGCGGCGACGGCGTGCGCGAGAGAGTTGAGCGCGCTTGTCACCGTGACGTCGAGCGGCAGGTCCAGTGTCAGTTCGACGTCGTAGATGACGGTGCCGGGCTGGATCGCCGGGTCGCGCCGCGTCTTCTTCAGTCCGTCCGCCGTCTCGCCGAGCACCTGCGTGACCTCGGAGCCCGCGTACGTCGTCGGGATGATGATCTGCGGGACGCCCGCACGCACCGAGAGTGCCTTCGACAGTCCTGTGCTCGATCCACCGCCGACCGACACGATGCAGTCCGCGCCGTGCTCGCGCAACGACACGAGCGCGCGCTCCGTGACCTCGACCGGCGTGTGCATGGTCGCGCCGGTGAACCGGGTGACGAGCAACGGGCCGAGCTCGGCCGCCACCTTGTCGCCGCCGTGCCGCGCGATCAGCAGCACCCGCTTCGCGCCGAGCCGTTCGACCTCGGCGCGCACGGAGGAGACGGTGCCGCGGCCGAAGACGACGCGGGTGCGGCCGGGCTCGAAGGTGAAGCTCACGAAGAACGAATATTCGTGAGGGGAGTGCCGGGCGCAACAGCGGAGGGTCAAGCCTTTCGGCTCTGACGGGGCGACTTCGTCACTCCTTAGCGTGAATCTTCATGAAGCGTGTTCGTGTTGTAGTGGCGTTAGCAGGGGCCCTGACCCTGACGCCAATCCCTGCCACAGCGGCGACACCAGCGTTCAGCCTGTCCGGCGGCGTGTCCGCGCCGATCCACTCGATGGCCGACGCGGTCCGGGAGACGGTCTACGTCGACTCCGGGCTCGATCTCGACGGCGACGGCACCCGTGACCGGGTGACCGCCGACATCATCAGGCCGGCCACGACCGGGCGCGTGCCCGTGATCATGGACGCCAGTCCCTACTACCAGAGCGCCGGACGCGGCAACGAGAGCGAGGTCAAGACCTACGACTCCGCCGGGGTGCCGGTGAAGTTCCCGCTCTTCTACGACAACTACTTCGTGCCGCGCGGCTACGCCGTCGTGCTGGTCGACTTCCTCGGCACGAACCGGTCGCGTGGCTGCGTCGACGTCGGCGGTCAGTCGGAGATCGCCTCCGGCACGGCCGTGATCGACTGGCTCAACGGCCGCAAGACCGGCTACTCGACCCTGACCGGCGCCACCACGAAGTCCGCCTCCTGGTCGACCGGTGCCGTCGGCATGATCGGCAAGTCGTGGGACGGCTCGATCGCGAACGGCGTCGCGTCGACCGGGATCGACGGGCTGAAGACCATCGTGCCGATCGCGGCCATCAGTTCCTGGTACGACTGGTTCCGCTCGGACGGCGTCGCGTACCCCGGCTACGCCTCGCCGACCGGGTTGGGCTCGAACTTCGAGAACTCCAACGCGCGCTCACGATGTGGTGCGGTGCGCACGCAGATGACGAACGGTTCTCCTTCCAACGGTGACTACACGGCGATGTGGCAGACGCGTGACTTCGTGCGCAACGCGTCGAAGGTGAAGGCGTCGATCTTCGCGATCCACGGCCTGAACGACCTCAACGTGAAGACGTTGCAGTACGGCCAGTTCTGGGACGCGGTGCCGGCCTCGGTGCCGAAGAAGCTGTGGTTCTCGCAGACCGCGCACGTCGACCCGTTCGACTTCCGGCGCAGCGAGTGGGTCCCGACGCTGCACCGGTGGTTCGACCGCTGGCTGCTCAACGTGCAGAACGGGATCGAGAACGAAGCGCAGATCTCCTCGGAACGCGCGCCCAACCAGTGGGTGGACGACCAGACGTGGCCGCCTTCGGGCACCGTCAGCACCGTGTTGCGTCCCTCTTCTTCGGGACTCGGCACGGCGCCTGGCACCGGCACGGCCGCGTTCACCGACAACGGCAACGCGACGCCGTCGACCTGGCTCTCCGGCTCGAACACCGGCCGGGTGCTCTACTCGACGGCCGCGCTGACCTCTGACCTGCGCGTTGCGGGCACGTCGTCGATCACGGTGGGGGTGTCGTCGTCTACGCCGACCGCGCACCTCACGGCGTATCTCGTCGACTACGGACCGGCGACGGTGCGGACCGGCGAGGGCATCCGGACCTTGACCACGGAGTCGTGCTGGGGCGAGAGCCGCACGGGCGATGACGCCTGTTACCGCAACACGGAGGCGACGACGGGCAACGTCGACGCGCAGATCATCGCGCGCGGCTGGGCGGACCTCGCGAACTACCAGTCGCTGTCGACTCCGCGCACGATCACGCCGGGAACCAAGTACAGCATGACGTTCCGACTGTCCACAACGGACCACGTGATCCCGGCGGGGCACCGGCTGGGCCTGCTCATCGGCGGCACCGACTCGAGCGCGATCGTGCGCCCGAGCCAGCTGCCGAGGCTGACCGTCGACCTGGCGGGCACGTCGGTGCGGATCCCGCTGAAGGGTTCGGTGCCGGCCGCGTCGGCCGTTCCGCTGACCGCCGCCAGCGTTTCCGCTGGTACGAAGAGCCAGTTGGGCTAGCTCTCCGGACTGTCGGTGCTGCTCGCTAGCATCGGCGGCATGGGTTCAACCGACCACGGGGACGCGCTGCAGGTTCTGCAGCGCGTCTTCGGGTACCCCGAGTTCCGCGGCGACCAGGCCGCCATCGTCGAGCACGTGGTCGCGGGTGGCGACGCGCTGGTGCTCATGCCGACCGGCGGTGGCAAGTCCCTGTGCTATCAGGTGCCCGCCCTGGTGCGGCCCGGCACGGGCGTGGTGATCTCCCCGCTCATCGCGCTGATGCAGGACCAGGTGGACGCGTTGCGCGCCCTGGGCGTGCGCGCGGGCTTCCTGAACTCCTCGCTGTCCTGGGACGAACGCCGGATGGTCGAGGCCGAGTTCGTCAACGGCGAGCTCGACCTGCTCTACCTGGCGCCGGAGCGGCTGACCTCCGAGGCGACCCTGCGCCTGCTCGACCAGGGGGAGATCGCGCTGTTCGCGATCGACGAGGCGCACTGCGTCTCCCAGTGGGGCCACGACTTCCGGCCCGACTACCTCTCCCTCACGCACCTGCACGAACGCTGGCCGAAGGTGCCGCGGATCGCGCTCACCGCCACCGCGACGGAGGCAACGCGCAAGGAGATCCTCACGCGCCTGGAGCTGAGCGAGGGGCGTCAGTTCGTCTCCAGCTTCGACCGGCCGAACATCCAGTACCGCATCGTCGGCAAGAAGGAGCCGAAGAAGCAGCTGCTGGACCTGCTGCGCAGCGAGCACCAGGGCGACGCAGGCATCGTCTACTGCCTCTCCCGCGCGTCGGTGGAGAAGACGGCCGAGTTCCTGGTGGCCAACGGCATTCCCGCGCTGCCGTACCACGCGGGCCTCGACTCGTCGGTCCGTCAGCGCAACCAGGCCCGGTTCCTGCGCGAGGACGGCCTGGTCATGGTCGCGACGATCGCGTTCGGCATGGGCATCGACAAGCCGGACGTCCGCTTCGTGGCCCACCTCGACCTGCCGAAGTCGGTCGAGGGCTACTACCAGGAGACGGGCCGCGCCGGTCGCGACGGTCTCCCGTCCACCGCGTGGCTCGCCTACGGCCTTCAGGACGTGGTGCAGCAGCGCAAGATGATCGAGTCGTCGGAGGGCGATCTCGCGTTCCGCCGCCGCTCGCAGGCGCACCTCGACGCGATGCTCGCCCTCTGCGAGACGGTGACGTGCCGCCGCACCCGGCTCCTCGAGTACTTCAACGAGCCCGGCGGGGTCCCCTGCGGCAACTGCGACACCTGCCTGACGCCGCCCGAGGCGTGGGACGGCACGGTCGCCGCGCAGAAGGTCCTCTCCACGGTCTTCCGGCTGCGCAAGGAGCGCAACCAGAAGTTCGGCGCCGGTCAGGCCATCGACATCCTGCTGGGCCGCAAGACCGCCAAGGTCATCCAGTTCGACCACGACCAGCTCAGCACGTTCGGCATCGGCGAGGACCTGAACGAGAGCGAGTGGCGCGGCGTGGTCCGCCAGCTCCTCGCCCAGGGCCTGCTGGCCGTCGAGGGCGAGTACTCGACGCTGGTGCTGACCGAGGCGAGTTCCGAGGTTCTGGGCCGCAAGCGCGAAGTGAAGATGCGCAAGGACCCGACGCCTGTCCGCTCGACGACGCGCACGGCGTCCTCCTCCGGCGCGGCCAAGGTGAAGGTGGATCTCCCCGCCGACGCGGGCCCGCTCTTCGAGGCGCTGCGCGAGTGGCGGGCCCAGCAGGCCCGCGAGCAGAGCGTCCCGGCCTACGTGATCTTCCACGACGCCACGCTGAAGTCCATCGCGGCGTCACGTCCCGGCTCCCTCGCCTCGCTGGGCGCGGTGAGCGGCGTCGGCCAGGCCAAGCTCACGAAGTACGGCGAGCAGATCCTGGAGGTCGTGGCGGCCGGCGGGCCCGCACCGGCCGGTGCCGCGCCTGCCGCTGCCCAGGCCTCCAAGCCCAAGCCGAAGACCACGAACACCGGTGGTGCGGCGTGGGGCTCGGGCGACGCGGTGGACGAGTGGCCGGAGCCGGAGGAGCCCGACGAGCCGATGGACTGGTGATCGGGGTCAGGTCACCCGCTCGATCTGGGCACGTTTGATCACGTTCTTCCCCGATTCCCCGACCAGGTCGAAAGCCGCGCTGTTCAGCACGACGCAGCCCGTTCCGACACCGACGATCGGCACGGTCGTCTGCTTCCCGTTGTCCAGATTGGTCACCCGCACCGAGGTCCCCACCGGAAGCTGCGACGAGAACGCCCCAGGCGCCCCGCCGACAGCCGACAACCCGACGGTCGCGCCGTCGCAGACGACCTGCCCCACGGTGCCGGAAGCCCGTATACGGGCGGCGGAAGTCCGGGTGGTGGGTGTCGGGGCCGGCGCATTTCCGACGATCTCCACCCGAATGCGCCGGAGAACGCTTTCCACTTCGTTCTGACCTGTGTCGGCGGACCGGAGTGAATCGAGTGCCGCGGTGTTCAGCACCGCGCAACCGGCCGATGTCCCGGTGACCGACACGGTGATCGCCCGCCCGTTGGCGGGATTCGAGAGCCGTAACAACGTCCCGACCGGGAACTGGTCCGACAGCACACCCGCCGGCCCTTTCGAGTTCGCCGTCTTCACCTGCTGCCCCGAGCACACCTCTTTGCCCGCCACCGCCGACTGCGACGTGGAGGCTCCGGGCCCGGCAAGGGCGAAGGCCGTACCCCCGATGGCCGCGACGACCGAGAAGACCCCGGCCCCCGCGATCCAGCCCTTCGACCAGCGCATGCGCAACACCCGACCTTTCTGTCAGGCCGTACGGCCCGCAGATCGGGAAGGTTCAACGACGCGTGGCTCGGACCAGAGCTGTTGGGTCACACGACGCCAAATGGTCACGTAAGGCGACGTGCGCGAAGCGGTACTCGCCGTCGACGCGGGTGAGCAGCAGCCGGTCCTGCGCGAGGTGGAGCAAAGCCTTGCGGCGGAAGGACAACTCACCCAGTGACAGCGGCCGAGTGACACCCTCCGCGGCGACTTCGGCGAGCGCGTCGAACGGCCAGACGTAGTCGCGGGCAGCGGTCGGGGTCACCAACAACCCCAGTGCTACTCCCAGTGCGGTTCCCCAGGAACCCATCGCGCCGATCCCGCCCAGCAGACCGATCGTGCCGAGAACCGGGACAGCGGGCTGAACCCACCACGGACGCCCTAGACGCATGCGTTGCTGTTGCACCGGGCGCACCGTGCGCCACACACGTCCCACGGCCGCAGCGAAAACTCCGCCGGCCACGCCTGCGGAGAAGCCGACTCCCATGCCTGCCAACACCACGTAGGGGCCGGTCCAGATCATGGAGACGCCCGGCGTGGCGGCGATCAGCAGCGCCCACGGCACAGGAGCGGAACCCGGTATGAAACCCAGCGCCAAGAAGAATGACGCCACGACCACGAACACATATGCCACGAAGTACGGCCAGGGCGTGCCGATTCCGCCAAGCCACAAACCGGCGAGCCCGACGAGCAATCCCGCGAACACGCCGGCGAGGAATCCCAGCGCGGCAGTCAGAATGCCGTGCGCGCGTCCGGGTGGGTGAAAGACGCGCGGCAGTTTGTTGACCAACACGAGCAACGAGGACGCGGCAACCACGAACACCAAGGCGGGCCACAATCCGAGGCGCAGTCCCGTCATGAACGCGACGGCGCACACGCCACCGGCATACGCGGCAGGTACTGCGCGCACGAACAGCAACCACAATGGACGCGTCGGCAGCAGCGGAAGCCACGCACGGCGGTGAGGCATGTGCACGGGAGCACCGAGGTCCGGTCGCCCCAACCGCGCGAGGAACTTCAACGCTCGAATGGTGGGACCTGCGCCGCGTTGGCTGGAAAGCCTTTCCACGACGAAGGAACCCACGAAGTCGTCGCCGATCGTGTCGACCTGCTTGTCCAGGTGCGTCAGTGCCAGCAGGTTCAGCGCCAGAGGTGAGTCCAGCCGTTCCCAGATCTCCGGCGTGAGCGCCGCTTCCAGGCTGTCGAGCCGAGGGCTGACCGAGGCGATGTACTCGAGAACCTGACCGCGCGACAACGGCTCGACGAACACCGAGGGCAGGTTCTCGATCGGCTCCGTCGAGCTCACGACCGAGGCGAACGGCGCGAGTTCGGACTCGCAGTGCGCGCGATCGACGCGCGGCACCTCGTCCAGTCCGTCGATGAGCACGGCCACCCGCTCACGGCGCAACCAGATCGTGCCCGCCGAGCGGCTGATCCCGTAACGGCGGTTCAACTCCCGCAACAACCACGCGGTGAACTCCGTCGGCTTGCGAGCGCCGTAGGCACGCCACGTCGCCAAGTCCACGACCACGGGAATCGGCGCCTCCGGGTCGTTGCGCGCTCGCTCGACCAACGCCAGGCACAGTTCGCGCAACAACGTCGACCGCCCGCTGCCGATCGGACCGATCAGGACCATGCTGTGGCCGAGGCGGTCGTACACGGCTTCCAGGTCCGGCGAGGAGATCTCTTCGCCGTCGACCCGCACGGAAAGCCTGGGCTGTTTCAGGACACCGAGCTTGATCTGCGTCTGGGCTGCCAGTGAGGCGGCCAGCAGTGCCTTCACCCGTGTCTCGACCCGGTCGAGAGCGGCGGTGCGATTGCTGGTCTCGTGACCGCGGACACGTTCCCAGATCGCGAGACCGATCGCGACGAGCACCATCGCGCCGACCAACGGCCACAACCACCGGCCGAACTCGCCGATGAACCCCGGAACGGGCCCGCCGGTGCTCACACTGATGGCCGCAGGAAGCAGTAGCACGACGGTGACCAGGCACAACGCGGCCAACGCTGTCAGCCGTGCTGCCCTCGTCACCCCGCTCGGATCCACCTTCACCTCCGCGATCCCGGCGAACGACGGTAACCGGGTCGCCGGGATCGCGGAAGTGACTCAGAGGCGCTGCCAGAGAGCGGCCGTGTTCGACGGTTCCCAACTCGCGATCGCCGTGTGCGCCTGGAGGCACTGATAGTCCAATCCGGCGTAACTCACACGCGAACCAACCGCATAGGCAGTCCCAGGTGCCCACGCTGGGTATGTCCCGCCACCTGGAGGTTCCGTCGTTGTGGTGGTTCCACAGGCTCCGAACACTTCGAACTCCCAGAACGAGAACCCGTAGACGGTGGCCCGCTGGGTGCCGGTGAACCTCACGTAACGCGCGGTACCGGAAATCCCGATGTCCTCGATTCCACCTGAGCCGGTCAACGTGGAATAGGCGTCCCGCCACGAACTGCCGTTGTCGGACAGCTGGATCGAGTACGCCCGCCCGTACGCGGCCTCCCAGTTGATCCGCACCCGCGACAGCGCGCGTGAGGACCCGAGATCGACCTGCCACCAGTGCGGCTCGCTGTGCGCGGACGACCATCGGGTCGCCGCGGACCCGTCCACCGCGAACGCCGCGGCCTGGTTTCCGCTCTCCACGCTGGACGCTGACGTCGGCCGGTTCTGCGAGAGCAACGGCCCACACGTCGGAGGGGGAGTGGTGGTGGTCGTCGGGTTACCGCCGCCGGATCCGCGCGTCCACACGCCCACGTAGTCCACGACCATGGGAATCCCGGGGACGATGCCCGGACCCGGCGTGCGCGTGCCGGAGTAGTTGTCCGGGAACTCGCCGCCGATCGCGACGTTCAGGATGATGAAGTAGCCGGCGTGCCCGGTCATCTGGTTCCACGTGTCCGCGGGCAGCTGGTTCTGGTTGACCTGGTGGAACAACTGGCCGTCCACGTACCACCGCAGTTGCTGCGGGGAGACCGAGGCGTCCCACTCGAAGCGGTAGGCGTGGAAACCGCCCTGGCACGAGGAGCCTGGGCACGGGCGGCTGTTCGCGATGCCGTTCTTCTCGTTGCACGGCCCGCCGGGCGAGACACCGCAGTGCAGCACGCCCCACACGCGGTCGACGCCGTTGACGTTCTCCATGATGTCGAACTCGCCGACACCGGGCCAGTTCCACCAGTTCCCGCGATACGGCGACCCCAGTGCCCAGAACGCGGGCCAGTAGCCCAGCGCCGCTGCGCCGGAGACGTTCGGCATCTGCAGCCGCGCCTCCATCCGCATGATGCCGCCGGCCGGAGCCTTGAAGTTCTGCGCGTTGGTCTCGATGCGGGCCGACGTCCAGTTGCCCGCGCCGTCACGACGTGGCGTGATGCGCAGGTTCCCGCCGCCGTCGAGCGAGACGTTCGCGGGATTGTTCGTGTGCGCGGCGATCTCGCCGGTGCCCCAGTTCGCCGGCCCGCCCGGATAGCCGTGGCCGAGTGAGAACCGCCAGTTCCCGCTGCTGGGCAACGAGTTCGCCGGTCCGGTGAAGTCGTCGCCGAACACCTGCGTCCACCCGGCAGGGGGAGGTGGAAGCGCGGCACTGGTCTGCTGGGCGACAGCGACCAGCGTGCTCACGGTGAGCACGCCGGCCGCCGCCAGGGCGATGGATGTTCGTTGTCGAGTGAGCCTCATTGCCAACCCTCCGAACGAGCGCGTGAGAGCGCTCCCACGAACGATGGTGGCAGGCCTGTCAACGGTGAGGGGTCATCACCTTCCCCGGTACCGGTTTCGTGCGATCACTGCTGTTGCTGCTGCTCGCCGCCGAAGTTCCGGAGGCCTTCCTTGAGCTTGTCCTCGCCCTTGTCGATGTGCTCGCTGTGCTTGCCGCCGGTCTTCTCGTCGGCGAACTGGCCCGCGCGCTCGACACCCTGGTCGACCTTGTCGCCGTGCTGGCCGATGAGGTCCTTGGCCTTGTTCTTCAACTCGTCGAATCCCATGACTGCATTACCTCCCTATGGAGTTCGGGTACCCGGTCTTGGATCCGGTACACGTCACTGGATCGAGTGAAGTGCGGCCACCGGGCTCACCCGCGCCGCACGGCGGGCAGGCAACAGCCCCGCACCCGCGGTGAGTGCGGCCAGGACGAGCACCACCGCGCCGACCGGGACGACGGGCACCTGCAGGGGCCACTCGATGCCGAGCGAGATGATCGCGAGCCACGCGTAGGGAATCCCGATGGCGAGCCCGACGACCGCGCCGACGATCCCGTACAGGCCGGCCTCGGTCGTGACGAGACGGCCGAGTTCGTTGCGGGTCAAGCCGATCGCGCGCAACAGCCCGGACTCACGAGTCCGTTCGAGCACCGACAACGCCGTGGTCGAGCCTACCCCCACCACCGCGATCAACATGGTGAGGAACAGGAGTCCGACCGCGATCGCCACCAATGAGGTGAACCAGTTCTCCTGCGCGAGCCGGTGGTCCGTGAGCGACTCGACCTCGAACCCCGCCGGCACAAGCTCTTTCGCCCCGTTCGCGAGCGCGCCGACCGGCTCACCCTCCACATCGGACGAGTGCAGCAACGCGCTGCCGAGCGGCACTCCACCGAACAACGTCGCCGCGACGGTCATCTGCACGCCGTTGACGTCCGTCCGTGACCCTGCGGTGAGTCCGAGCCTGCTCGCGGTGGCGGTCGACAGGATGACCTTGCGTGGCCCCATGTCGCCGAGGGCGCCGGAGTCGACGCGGAAGTCCGTGAGGTCGCGGAGCTTGGTCATGTCGAGATCGGTGCCCCGCATGGTGAGCCGGCCGTCGACGGTGATCTCGGTGCGCCGGTAGGGAAGCACGTTCGTGAGCCCGGCGGCCCTCAACGCCTGCACGTCCACCGGTCCGGTGATCTCCAGGTCAGCCGGGTAGGCGCTCGCCATCTCGGCCTTCCCCAGCCCCTGCAACGTGTTCGCGCCCGTCAGCGTCGCGATGATGAGGCTGACCCCCAACGCCACCACGGCCGTGACCGAGGCGGCCCGGCGGGGCGCACCGCCGACGCCGCTCACCGCCAACGACCCGATGGTGCTGTGCCGCAACGGAATGCCGATCAGCCGTAGCAACGGTGAGATCAACGCGGGCCCGAGCGTGATCAACGCGCCGAACGCCAGCGCACCGCTGATGGTGGTGCGCAGCAGCAGGTCCTCGGTCATCCCACTCGGCCGTTGTTTGGTGGCGAGGCCGTCGATCGCGACGAGAGCCAGCAGCACGCCCGCACCCGAGGCCATCAGGATCCCGAGCACCCAGCGTGGCGCGCCGATCCGGCTCTGGGCGTCCTGCACGGCCGAGGTGCGCAGTGCCTCCAGCGGCGAGACCTTCGCCGCGGACCACGCGGGCGCCAGAACGGCGAGCGTCGTCAGCACGAACGACCCGAAGACCACGATCAGCGCGGGCGTGAGCGGGAATCCCGGCGCCACCAGGCCCGCCAGCGGTACGAGCTGCCCGGCGCCCACCGCCAGCGCGACCCCGGCGACCGACGCCAGCAGCCCGGTCAGCACGCCCTCGGCGATCAGCCCGCGTGCCAGCCGGGCCCGCGAGGCGCCGACGGCCCGCAGCAACGCGAGTTCTCGCATCCGTTGCGCGAACACGATCCGGAACGTCGACGTGGAGACCAGCGCGGCCACGATCATCGCGACCGTGACGAACGCGCCGAGCAGCGCGAACACCTCGACCAGCCGAGCGGCCCTGACGGCCAGGGAGCGTTCGGTGATGTCCTTGGCGAGCACGGTCGAGTAGGCGAAGAACGCCGCGATCATGATCGACAGGACGGGCAGGAACCTCCTCACGCGGCGACCGCCTGAACGACCCGTCCGTCGGCCATCCGCACCACGGCGTCGGCGTAGGAGGCGGCCCTGTCGTCGTGCGTGACCATCACGATCGTCTGGCCGAACTCCCGCACGGCCTGACGCAGCAGGTTCAGCACGTCCGCCGACGACCGCGAGTCCAGGTTCCCGGTCGGTTCATCAGCGAAAATCACCTCGGGCCGCGTGACCAGCGCACGCGCCAACGCCACGCGTTGCTGCTGTCCGCCGGACATCTCCGAGGGCCGGTGCGACAGCCGTGACGACAGTTCCAGCACCTCCATGAGCTGCGAGAACCACGCTCGGTCCGGCTTGCGCCCGGCGAGGTTCAAAGGCAGCAGGACGTTCTGCTCGGCGGTGAGCGTCGGCAGCAGGTTGAAGGCCTGGAACACGAACCCGATGCGGTCCCGGCGCACCTTCGTCAGCGCGTTGTCCGACAGCCGGGTCAGGTCCTTCCCGCCGAGGAGCGCCGCGCCGGACGTGGCCGTGTCGAGACCCGCCAGGCAGTGCATGAGCGTCGACTTGCCGGAGCCGGACGGCCCCATGATCGCGCTGAAGGCGGCGGGCCGGAACCCGACGGTCACCCCGTCGAGTGCTCGAACCGCGGTGTCGCCGGAGCCGTACACCTTCACGAGGTCGACCGCGGCGGAAGCGAAGTTGTTCACATGGCCAGCAAAGTCCGGAACGGAGGCGAAAACCTCAGTCCTGCGCCCGGTCCGCCTCTGTCTTTCGGCCGATCTGCGGACCGGGTGCCAATGCATAAGGTCATGGTCATGTTCTGGAGGTTCGGCGCGATCGTCGCACTGCTCGCCGCAATGCTCGTGGACTTCTACTACGGCCTGTTCAGGTCACCGGGCCTCTACCCGTGGACCGGCTGGGCCGCGTTCGGCTGCGTCGTGCTGCCCGCCCTCGCCTGGCTGCGCCCTCACCGGGCCGTGGCCGCTCTCGCCGCCACCGCCTGCTTCACGTTCACCCTGGTCAACCCGCTCGACAAGGAGTTCGGCCTGGCCGAGACGCTGGCGCTGACCGGCGTCCTGGCCGTCATCACCCATCGGGCGAGGTCGTGGTGGGACGCGCCGCTGGTCGGCGGGATCGTCATCGCGCTGGTCACCCAGCCGCTGCGGTCCCCGTACGGCAGCTCCGACGTGGCCGTGGCGATGGGCCTGCTGGTCGTCGCCACGGGTGTGGCCGCGTTCGCCGGCTACCTTCGCCTGCTGGCCAACGCCAGGGAGAGGCAGGTCGAGGCCGTCAAAGCGGAGCAGAAGGCCGAGTTCGCGCGGGACCTGCACGACTTCGTCGGCCACCACGTCACCGGCATGGTCGTGCTGGCCCAGGGCGCGAGCCGGATCGTCGAACGCAACCCCGCGCAGGCCAAAAACGCCCTCGACGGGATCGAGGAGGCCGGAGGCGAGGCCATGGCCGCCATGCGTCGCATGATCGGCATGCTGCGCGACGACGCCCCCGTGGCGCCGGTCGCGGGCATGGTCGACATCGAGGCGTTGATCGCGGCCGAACCGCGAGCCACCCTCGAAATCCACGGCGACACCGAGAACTTGCCGCTCGAAGTGGCCAGTTCGGTCCACCGCGTCGTGATGGAGTCGTTGACCAACATCAGGAAACACGCCCAGGAAGCGACCACAGTGGACGTCCAGATCCAGACCACGCCCGACTGGGTGACGGTCAAGGTCTCCAACGACGGCAGGCCTGCCAGACAGGGCAACGGTTTCGGGCTCGTCGGACTCACCGAACGCGTGCAGGCGCTCGGTGGCAGGATCAAGGCGGGGCCGGGCATCGGCGGCGGATGGGTCGTCGACGCCGCGCTCCCGACCGGAAAGGCGACCGCGTGATCAGGGTTCTCGTCGCGGACGACCAGGCGATGGTGCGCACGGGCTTCGGCATGATTCTAGGGGCCGAGTCCGACATCGAGGTCGTGGCGGAAGCGCAGGACGGCATCGAGGCCGTCGCCGAAGCACGCCGCACCAAGCCGGACGTCGCGCTGATGGACATCCGCATGCCCCGCATGGACGGACTCGAAGCGCTCAAACAGATCGCGAACGACGTCCACGTCGTGGTGTGCACGACGTTCGACCACGACGAGTACGTGCACACAGCGTTGAAGAACGGCGCGTGCGGCTTCTTGTTGAAGGACGCCGGTCCGAACCTGCTCATCGAAGCGGTCCGTGCGGCCGTGACGGGCGATGCGCTCATCAGCCCGTCGATCACCGTCAGGCTGTTGCAGCACATGAACGCGCCTGCGCCGCAACAGCCGCACAGCCTGTCCGCACGCGAGCTGGACGTCGTGAAACTGGCCGCCATCGGCCGTACGAACGCCGAGATCGCGCAGGAACTGTTCATCTCGATCGGCACGGTCAAGACGCACCTGGCGAGCGTTCAGGCCAAACTGGACGCCCGCAACCGCGTCGAGATCGCCGCCTGGGCGTGGGAATCCCGGTTGGTCGGCCAAAAGTAGGACCCACAACCGGTCTGCGGACAGAAGCCCCGACCCGCGCACATCACCAGAATTCGAGCCATGAAGAAACTCCTCCTGCTGATTCCCGTGCTGGCGCTCGCGGCGTGCGGCCAGAAGAGCTACACCTACGAGGCGTTCTACGACATCGAGGGCACCGGCAAGGCCGAGATGACGCTCAGCGTCCCCGGCGGCGCGTCCCAGTCCGAGACCGTGGACCTGCCGCTGAAGAACCGCGCCATGCTCGCCAACTCGCTCGGCAGGATCACGCTCACGGTCAAGCCGCAGAGCGGTCAGGCGACGTGCAAGCTTCGGGTGGAGAAGGAAAAGGAGATCACGAACGCCGGCGCGGAAGCGAAGTGCGAGTACGAGATCACCGAGTCCACGGACAACTGAGCGACCCGTGTGATCCGTTAAGACTTGCCCGGTCCCCAACGCTGCACTAGGAAACGCGCATGAGGCGAATCGCAGCTGGACTGGCAGTGGCGGCGCTGGCCGTTGGTTTCATCACGACGGGCACCGCGTCCGCCGAGGTTCAGACGGCCCGGCCCGACTGCGGCTACACCGCGACACCGGAGGAGCCCGCGGCTCGCCCGGTGTCGATCCCGCACGACCCGTGGTTCACCAAGGGCAAGGTCCTGGTGAAGGTGAAGACGAACCAGGGCGACATCCCGCTGGTGCTCGACCGCGCCAAGGCCGCGTGCACCGCGCACAGCTTCATCCACCTGGCGCACCGCGGTTTCTACAACCAGACCGAGTGCCACCGGCTCACCGCGTACCCGACGCTCAAGGTGCTGCAGTGCGGCGACCCGTCCAACACGGGGGAGGGCGGCCCCGGCTACAAGTACAAGGACGAGCTGCCGACCGACCTGCAGCCCGCGCCGAACGACCCGACCGGCCTGCGCCGCATCTACCCGCGCGGCACGCTCGCCATGGCGAACGCCGGCCCGGACACGAACGGCTCGCAGTTCTTCCTGGTGCAGTCGGACTCGATCCTGCGTCCGAACTACACGGTGTTCGGCCAGATCCTGCCCGAGGGCCTGAAGACCCTGGACAAGATCGCGGCCGGCGGCATCGCCGGTGAGAACCCGCTCGACGGCCGCCCGAACGTCAAGTCCGAGCTGAAGTGGGTGCTTCCGCTCGGGATCTAGCGCCACACCACTAGCGCGAGCCCCAGCCCGTGAGCGCGCCGTAGAACGCGTCGGAGAGCCGCCGGACCACCTGATCGTCAGGTAGTCCGGCGGTTTTCGTCAGATCGAGGATCTCCCGCGGGGCGAACAACGCGTTGTGCAGAAATCGTGCCACGTTCAACAAAGCGTCCGGCAGCGCCAGGTCGATCAGCACACCGCGCAACGACTGGTCCCAGGCGCTGCACGACAACGCCGCCGTGGCCTCGCCGCACTGCAGCCGTTCCAGAAACCCGCGCTGCGACGAGAACCGCGCTATCACCGGGCCGTGCACGTTCTGCAGCTTCACCCAGCGTGCGACCTGGTGCTCGAACAGTTCTTTGCCGGTCTTGCGAGACCGTTCACCGTGTTCGGCCAACGACGCCATGACGTCCTCGTGATAGGCCACCACGAGCGCTTCCACGGACGGAAAGTGCCGATACGCCGTCGCTTGTGAAAGCGCTGCCTTGCGCGCGATCGACTGCATCGTCGCCGTTGCTGGTTCAGCCCGCAGGACGTGCGTCGCCGCATCCAGCAATCGCTTGCGGTTGCGACGCGCGTCACTGCGGCTGTTTGTCTCCTCCGGCAGAACGTCCTCCCACCCGCGAACCCGTTGCGGAGTGCAGGATAGGGCGAACGATCAACGAAATGATGCGATTCCGGTCAACGCGTGGCCGATGGATAGCAGGTGGATGTCGGAAGTGCCCTCGTAAGTAAGTACGGATTCCAGGTTGTTCGCGTGACGCAAGGGCGAGTACTCCAGCGAGATGCCGTTCGCGCCGAGGATGGTCCGGCTCTCCCGCGCGATCGCGATGGCCGACTCGACGTTGTTGTACTTGCCGACGCTGATCTGCTCGGGCTTGAGCGTGCCGGCCTCCTTGAGCCTCGCCAGGTGCAACGCCAGCAGCATCGAGTTGCTGAGCTGCACCGTCATGCTCGCGAGCTTGCGCTGGGTGAGCTGGAACGCGGCGATCGGCTGGTCGAACTGGATGCGCGTGCCCGCGTAGCGCAGCGCCGCCTGCAACGAATCCCGCGCGGCACCGACGGCGCCGAACACGATCCCGAACCGCGCCTCGTTCAGACACGTGAGCGGCGCGCGCAAGGAAGTCGCGAGCGGCAGCCGAGCGCTTTCCGGCAGCCGCACGCCCTCCAGGATCAACTCGGAGGTGACGGATGCTCGCATTGACAGCTTCTGCTTGATGTCCCGCGTCGAGAATCCCGGCGTGCCGCGGGGAACGAGGAATCCTCGAATTCCTTCCTCGGTCCGCGCCCACACCGTCGCCACGTCCGCGAGACCACCGTTGGTGATCCACATCTTGGTGCCGTCGAGCACCCAGTCCGCGCCGTCGCGCACGGCCCGTGTGCGCATGCCGGACGGGTTCGAGCCGAAGTCCGGTTCGGTCAGCCCGAAGCACCCGATCGCCTCACCGGCGGCCAGGCGGGGCAGCCACTCCTGCTTCTGCTCCTCCGACCCGTACTTCCAGATCGAGTACATCGACAGAGAACCCTGCACGGACACGAAGCTGCGGATGCCGCTGTCCACCGCCTCCAGCTCCAGGCACGCGAGCCCGTACGCCAGCGCCGACGTGCCCGCGCACCCGTAGCCCTCCAGATGCATGCCCAGCACGCCGAGCTTGCCGAGCTCCTGCGCCAGCTCACGCGGCAGGATGCCCTCCTCGAACCACGAGGCGACGTGCGGCCGGACGTGGTCGGCCAGGTACTGCGCGACGGTGGCCTGGATGTCGCGGTCCTCATCGCTCAGCAACGACGGGATGTCCAGCAACTGCAACGGGTCCTGCACTTCACTGCTCCAGCTTCGGCGGGCGCAGCCGGTAGGTCACCGGCGTGCGCGACAGGCGGATGGGGTTCGCGACGAGCGTCATGTCGTCGATCGTCGCGGTGGGGTTGAGGTCCAGCGACTCCGCCAGCGCGAACGCGCGCGCGACATCGTTGACGGGGCCGCACGGAACGCCCAGCGGTGTCAGCGTCTCGAACCAGTGCTGCGCCGGGCGCGTGCGCAGCCGTGCCGCGAGAATCTCGAACAGCTCGTCCACGTGCTCCACCCGATCGGAGTTCGTGACGAACCGCGGATCCGTGGCCAGCTCCGGCACGTCCAGCACCGAGCACAACCGGCGGAACTGCCGGTCGTTGCCCACCGCGAGCACGATCGGCTGGTCGGCCGTCGGGAACACCTCGTACGGCGCGATCGACGGATGCCGGTTGCCCATCGGCTTCGGCACCGAGCCGGCCAGCGTGAAGCCCGCGCTCTGGTTCACCATGCTCGACAACAGCACTGTCAGCAGATCGAGCTCGACGAGCTGGCCCAGCCCCGTCGCCTCCCGGTGCCGCAGCGCCGCCAGGATCCCGACGCACGCGTGCAGCCCGGTCAGCACGTCGACCAGTGCCACCCCGGTCTTCACCGGCTCGTACGGACCAGGCCCGGTCACGCTCATCAACCCGCCCACGGCCTGCACGAGCAGGTCGTAGCCGGGCAGGTCCGCGCCCTTGCCCGCACCGAACCCCGAGATCGAGCAGTAGACGAGGTCG
Source organism: Lentzea waywayandensis (assembly GCF_900115955.1). Classification (GTDB taxonomy): domain Bacteria; phylum Actinomycetota; class Actinomycetes; order Mycobacteriales; family Pseudonocardiaceae; genus Lentzea; species Lentzea waywayandensis. Next base: position 219,028 of record NZ_FOYL01000005.1, on the reverse strand, counting down.
TCCCGCCCGAGTGACTCGTAGTCCAGCCCGAACTTCTTCATCGTGCCCGGCTTGAAGTTCTCGACCACGACGTCCGCCCGCGCGATCAGCTCGCGCGCCTTCTCCCGGCCCGCCTCCGTCGACAGGTCGATCTGCACCGACGTCTTGTTCCTGTTGACGGACAGGAAGTACGTCGCCTCGTCCTGGTAGTGCGGCGGACCCCACGTGCGGGTCTCGTCGCCCCTGCCGGGCCGTTCGACCTTGACCACCTCGGCACCGAGGTCGCCCAGCATCATCGTCGCGTACGGCGCCGCCAGCACCCGGCTGAAGTCCGCGATCACCACGCCTTCGAGCGAGCTCACGCGACCCGCCCCCGCAGCTTCATCGCGGCCAGCACGCGTTCCTGCGCCAGCTCACGGGCCGCCGCATGCGTTGTGGTGCCACGACTTCTCGCCTCGACGATGATGTTCGCCGCGTTCGCCCTCAGCTTCGAGGACACGGCCTCCAGCACCGTCGCGGGGTTCACCGGGAACGGCGAGTACCGCGCGTCCATCCCGAACGCCGCCGCGACCACGCCGCCGGCGTTCGCGATGAAGTCCGGCACGACCGTGATCCCGCGCCGCGCGAGAACCTCCTGCGCCGCAACGGAAGTCGGCAGGTTCGCACCCTCGACCACCAGGGTGGTGTCGAGCTCGCCCGCGAGTTCCGCGTCGATCACGTCCTGCAGCGCCGCCGGCACCAGCACGTCGCACGGCACCCGGAGTTCGGCGCCGAGCTCACGGACGTCGCCGTACTCCTTGACCGCGAGATCACCGAACTCGCCTCGCAGCTTCAGCAGCCGTGCGACATCCAGACCGCCGGTGTCGACCAACGCCCCGTGCACCGAGGACACGGCGACGACGACAGCGCCGAGTTCGGCGAACCGCTTCGCCGCCGCGGCACCGACCGCGCCAAAACCTTGCACCGCCACGCGTTTGCCGCGCAGCTCCATCAGTTCGTCCGCCACCTCGGCCACGCCGTACCCGGTGACGCCCAGCTCGTCGTACGGAAGACCGCCGAGTTGAGCCGGTGCGCCCATCATAGCGCCGCGGTCCGACAGTTCGTCCTGGACGATCGCGGCGTCCCGTTCGGTGAGGCCCACGTCGAGCCCGAGCACGTACTCGCGCGGCACCTCGTTGGAGAGCTTGCGCGCGAACGCCCGCAGCGCCGCTTCCTTGTCAGGAGAAGAAGGATCGAACACGATCCCCGCCTTCGCGCCGCCGAAGAACAGGTCGACCCCGGCCCACTTCCACGTCATCACGCGCGCGAGACGGGCGATCTCCGCGACCGTCACGTTCGGGGTCATCCGCGTGCCGCCCTTGCCCATGCCGCGCGCGGTGTTGTCGATGACGAGCACACCTTTCATGCCGGTGCGCCGGTCGGACACGCAGACGACCTTCTCCGGCCCCCACTCGTCCATGAGCTCGAGAACGTCCATCACATTCCTCACACGCAGTTGAGTTCCGGCCGCGCCTGGTCGGCGGCGAATCTGGAGGCGTCCAAACTGGACACGTCGACGAAGGGCTCGCGGCCGAGCACGAGGTCGCGCACGACCTCGCCGACCGCCGGCCCCTGCAGGAAGCCGTGCCCGGAAAAGCCCGTGGCGTAGAAGAACCGGCCCGCCGAGCCGATCAGCGCGTTGTGGTCCGGCGTCACCTCGTACAGCCCGGCCCACCCGTCGCGCACGCCCACGTCCAGCAGCCTCGGCGCGCGCCTGCCGATCGCCTCGGTGAGCCTGGGCAGCCACGCGTCGGACATGTCCAGCTTGAAACCCGGTGTCTCGTCCGGGTCGGACATGCCGAACAGCAGCCCCCGGCCCTCGCGGTGGAAGTAGAAGGTGCTGCCGAAGTCGATGGTGAAGGGCGTCACCCGATCGTGTAGCTCCAGCATGGCCTCGGTGAACATGATCTGCCGTCGCAGGGGAGAAACCGGCAGGTCAACGCCCACCATCTCGCCGATCTCCCGCGACCACGCGCCCGCCGCGCAGACCAGATTCGGCGTCGAGACCGCGCCGCGGTCGGTTTCGACGCGAAAAGTGTCAGACCCCGTTCCTACTATCGATCTCACGGTGGTTCTGGTGTGCAGACGGGCACCGAATCGGCGGGCCGCGGTGGCGTAACCGAGGACGACGGACTCTGGCGTGCAGTGTCCGTCGTCCGGGGAGAAGGTCGCCGCGAGCAGGCCGTCCGTCTCGATCAGCGGCGACATCCGCCGAGCTTCCTCGACAGTCAGCATTCGACTGCGCACGCCGAGGGAGTTCTGGAGGTCGACGTTGCGCTCGAACGCCGTCACGTCATCGTCGGAAGAGAGGAGGAACAGATAGCCGACCTGGTGCAGGTCGATCTCCTGCCCGGGGCGCTGCGGAAAGCGCTGGAACAGTTCGATGGATCGAGCTCCGAGCCTGATGTTCAGTTCGTCGGAGAACTGGGCGCGCACTCCACCCGCTGCCTTGCAGGTGGAGCCGGACCCCAGGTCATCCCGCTCCACGACCACGACATCCCGGACTCCTGCCTCGGCGAGGTGAAAAGCGATGGATGTGCCCATCACCCCGCCGCCGATGACGACGACCTCTGCTTGAGCAGGCAGCTCAGGCGAGGCGGAAGTCAAGGTTCGCCTCGATCGCGAGAGTGTCCATCTGCGCCTTCTGCAGCTTCCCGGAGTAGTCCCAGTTCATGGACTGCCAGCGGGTGAACTGATCGAGCACCCACACGCCCGACTGCCGGGAGCCGTTGCCGCTCTTGCCGTTACCGCCGAACGGCAGGTGTGCCTCGGCCCCGGACGTCGAGTTGTTGACGCTCACCATTCCGGCGGAGATGCCGGCGCGGAACCGGAAGGCCTTGTTCGGGTCCGTGGTGTAGATCGAGCACGAGAGGCCGTAGCCCGGCTTGTTGCCGAGCTCGATCGCCTCGTCCAGGTCCGAGTACTTCATGACGCCGACGAGCGGGCCGAACGTCTCCTGAAGGAACAGTTCGTCGTCGTCGCGCACACCGGAAACGATTGCGGGGTGGTAGAAGAAGCCGTTCTCGCCAGTGAAGCCGTCGCGCGGGCTGGTAGCCGAGACGCGGCCGGTCGGACCGTGCACCGTGTGGTGCTCACCGATCCAGCCGAGGTACTTCTCGTACGCCAGCGCGAACTTCTCGTCCAGCAACGGTCCATAGAGGACGTCACCGGCGGGGTCGCCCACTGCGGCGCCCGCGACGGCCTCGACGAACCGGGTCAGGAACTCGTCGTACACCGATTCGTGCACGATCGCCGTGCCGAGCGAGGTGCAGCGCTGGCCCGCGGAACCGAAGCCGGCGAACAGCGCGCCCTGCACGGCCAGGTCGAGGTCCGCGTCCTCGGTGACGACCATCGGGTTCTTGCCGCCCAGTTCCAGGCACGGCGTCTGGAGGTGGCGTCCGCACAGTTCGCCGATGCGCACACCGACCTCGCTGGACCCGGTGAAGCCGACCTTGTCGACGAGCCCCTGCTGCAGCGACTGCTCCAGTCCGTCGAACGTCTCCGAGCCCTCGGCGAAGACGATCTCGAACACGCCGGCCGGAATGCCGGCGGCCTGGAACACGTCGTAGAAGGCCTGGGCCGAGGCGGCGGAGTACTCGGCGGGCTTCCACACGACCGAGTTGCCGCACAGCAGTGCCGGGATGATGTACCAGGACGGCACGGCGACCGGGAAGTTGCCGGCGGTGATGATCGCGGCGACGCCGACCGGGTTGCGGAACGTGAAGAGCTGCTTGTCCGGCATCTCCGAAGGGACCGTCTGCCCGTAGAGGCGTCTGCCCTCGCCGACGAAGAAGTTGGCCGTGTCGACGATCTCCTGCACCTCGCCGCGGGCCTCCGCGATCGGCTTGCCGATCTCGCGGGTCACGAGCTGGGCGAGGGGTTCGAAGTTCGCTTCGACGAGCCGGCCGATGTTGCCGATGACCTGGCCTCGTACAGGCGCGGGTACGCGTGCCCACGCGCGTTGTGCGGCCTTGGCCCGCTGTGCGGCGGCCACGAAGTCGCGGCTGGTCCCGAGCTCGATCTCGGTGACCACGTCGGAGGTGTTCGACGGGTTCGTGGAGATGTAGGGCATGCCTCCACCCTGGTAGTTCCCAGGTGGATGCGCCAGGGGTTGCAGAATGAAACCTCGCGACGTCGAGCATAAGCTGGACTGGTGCTCAATCCGGTTCATCTCCGCACGCTCGTCGAGGTCGTGAAGACGGGTTCCTTCGCCGAGGCAGCCCGCCGTCTCGGCTACACGTCGTCGGCCGTGTCGCAGCAGATCTCCGCGTTCGAGCGGGCGGTCGGCGTGACGCTCTTCGAACGCGAGGCGCACTCGATCAGGCCGGCCGGCGCCGCTCTGCTGATCGCCGAACGTGGTGGCGAGCTGCTCGCCGCGTTCGACGGGTTCGAGCACGAGGTGAAGGCGATGGTGCAGGGCCTGCGCGGGCGCCTGCGGATCGGCACGTTCCCGACGGCGAGTTCGCGGGTCATGCCGAAGGCGCTGGCGAGGCTTCAGGCGGATCTGCCCGGAGCCGAGATCCGCCTCGACGAGGCGGAGCCGGACGACGTGCTGCCGCTCGTGCTGACCGGCGAGCTCGACCTCGCCCTGGTGTACGCGTACGACCTCGTGCCGCGAACGTGGCCCGAGGAACTGACCGTGGTGCCGTTGCTGGACGAATCCCTCCTGGTGATGGTTCCGGCGGAGCATCCGGCCGCGAAGAACAACGTCAAACTCGAAGATCTGAAAGACGAACACTGGATCGCCTCACGCGACGGAACCTCCGGCGCGATCTGTCTCACGCGCCTGTGTGCGGCGGCGGGTTTCGCACCCAAGATTGCTTTCCGAAGCAACGACTACGAGGTCGTGCAATCGCTCGTGGCGGCCGGTGTCGGCGTCGCGCTCGTGCCCGCGCTCGGCTACCGAGAGCTGGCAGGCACGCACGCGATGCCGTTGCGCCACAAGCCTTTGCGCAGGCACGTGCACGTGGTGCACCGCACCGCGAACACCAATCCGCTGCTGCGCGACGCGGTGACCGCACTGCGGGAAGTCTGCCAAAACACCGTGGGCGGCTACATAAATCAGCCATGATGGAGAAATGGGGGAACTCAGCGGCGATGGGGCGCTGGCTGGGATCCGGGGCTGGGATTCACCGGATCTGAGTGCGCACGTCCGACATTTGATCGACAGCAACGAACGGGGCGTCGAGGAAATCATCCTCGGCACCCTCGCCGAGGCGGGCCCGGTGCGTCCGCTGCTCTGCCGGGTGCTCGCGGAGCGCGACCCGAACCGCGACCCGCACTACGCGCTCCGGCACTTCTACACCGAGACCGACGGCCCGGTCCGCAAGTGGCTCGGCCAGGAGGTCTACCGCAGCCCGTGGGTGTGGCTCTACGGCATCACCAGGCTGCACAACGCGAATCCGGTCGAGCGCATCGCGCCGGACGCGACCAACTGGTTCGCCGCCCGCCGCCAGATCGCGGTCATCGCCCTCGGCGACACCGCGAACCCCGCTGCCCTGCCGCCGGTCATCGGCCGCCTGCGCGACCAGAAGTGGTGGGTCAGAACCCAGGCGGCAGCGGCGATCCGCCGCCTCGCGAGGTCGGGTGTGCCGATCGGCAGCGCGTCCGACGGCCTGCTCCGCTGCCTGCACCACGACCGCCAGGAAGTGATCGAACAGGCAGCGGCCGCACTCGCACAACCGTCCCTCCGCGACCGCCTGCTCTGGTCCCGAGCCACGCTCATGCCACTGGCAGGCGCGATCGTGGACAACGCCCTCGACGGCGTAGTGGCTCCACTCACGCCACTCTGGCCAGGCGAAGCCTGATGTTCGGAGTGTGACATTGCACGCACTGAGCGTGAGTTGATCCGAACGGCCCATTGCTTTCGATTGTCCGTTTTGGGCATGCTCAGCGGCGATCAACTGTCAGGGGTCGTCCGGGCTGCGGAGCCCGCACAACCCCTTGAAGCCTGGGGGATACACCAAATATGACGCGTCGCTCAGCGACGCGGCACACTCGTGCGCGAAGATTCGCACGGGTGCTGGCCGCTGCGCTCGCAACCTCTCTGACGATCAGTCTGGCGTCCGCACCCGCGTTCGCCGCGCCTCCCGCGAAGTCTCCGGCCGTCGACACGACGAAGCTGCCGGTGCTCAAGGGGCAGGAGGTGCCCGCGCCGCCGGTGGCGGCAGCGGATCCGAAGGCGGACTTCACGCCGTTGTCCAAGCGCGAGTCGTCGAGTTTCGACCCGGAGAAGTCCAAGGTGACTTCTCGGTCGATGTTCGTCGACGAGTACACCAACCCTGACGGCACCAAGACGATCAAGCAGTCCACGGAGCCGTTGAACGTCAAGGACGCCAAGGGGTCCTGGCAGCCGGTCGACTCGACTCTGGTGGCGGACACGCCGACCAGGCGGGTGAAGGCCAGGCAGCACCCGCTCAAGCCCACCCTCGCGGGCAAGGCGGACGACGCCGCGCTGATCACCGTCGAGTACGACGGGAACAAGGTCTCGCTGGCGCCGGAGAAGCCGGCGAAGGACAAGCAGGTCAAGGTCTCGGACTCCAAGGCGGAGTACACCGACGTCGCCGCGGACACGGACCTCCAGTACGAGGTCACGGCGGGTTCGGTCAAGGAGACCATCCTGTTGAAGAAGGTGCCCGCCACCAGCAAGTGGCGGTTCACCCTCAAGACCGGCGCGCTGACGCCGACCGTGACGGAGCAGGGCACGGTCGAACTTCGTGACGCCAAGGGCACCCCGAAGATCGTCATGCCGCCGATCGTCACCTGGGACTCCTCCGGCAAGGCCGAGGAGACGCCGCCCGCGCAGACCGGTGGCACCTACACGGTCGAGAAGGCCGGCCAGGACTGGGTGCTCACGGTCGCGGTGGACGAGGCGTGGCTGAAGGACCCGAAGCGGGTCTATCCCGTCAGCGTCGACCCGACGTTCAGCTTCGGTGTCGCCTACGCCGAGTCGTACAAGTCGGACGGCTACTGGTGCCAGATGTGCAGCGTGCAGTTCGGCAACTCGCTGGACCGCGGTGACAAGTACTGGCGCAGCGCGATCCGCTTCGACTACCAGCCGTTGTACGGCCAGCGCATCGTCGGCGCCAAGGTCGACGTGACGAAGAAGACCGGGCCGCTCAGCCCGGACAAGACGTGGCCGGCGCAGCTCTACCACGCCTCGGCGATGGACTTCAACGGTCTCGGAGGCCTGCTGGCCACCGGTCTCGTCGGCCAGGTCGGCTCGCTGACCGGCGACAGCCTGGTGAGCTTCCTCCAGCACATCGCGGACATCCGGCACATGGCCACGTTCATGATCGTGGGCGCGGAACAGCCGGGAGCCTGGACCTACAAGGACACGGTCGTCACCCTGACCGTGGACACGGGATCGGCGCCGCCCGCTCCGACACTGGTCGGCCCCGCCGACCACAGCGTCATCACGAACACGACGCCGACGCTCGAGGTCAACCCCGTCAGCGACCCGGACGGCGAGCAGGTGAGGTACTGCTTCACCGTCGCGACCGGCGCGGACGCGAAGTCCGGTGTCGTGGTGGACTCCGGCTGTCTGGACACTCCGAAGTGGACGGTTCCGGCCGGTGTTCTGCAGGACGGCGTGGCCTACACCTGGCAGGCCAAGGCCGTCAGCGGTGCCACGTCGAGGATCCCGAGCGCGGTGTTCCGCCTGAAGGTCGACCAGCGCATCGGCAACAAGGGTCCGGCCCCCGACGACACCATGGGGCCGATCTCGGTCAACCTGGCCAACGGCAACGTGACCACCTCGATCAAGTCGCCGACGTTCAACACGGTCGGCGGCGAGGCTGGTCTGTCGATGACCTACAACTCGCAGCAGCAGGAGCAGAAGGGTCTGCGGGCGTCGTACTTCCCGGACCTGTCGAACAACGGGGAGATCAGTCCGCAGCAGGAGCCGGTGCTGGTGCGCACGGAGCCTCAGGTGAACGTGGACTGGGGCGACACGTCACCGTTCGCGCCCGCGTTGCCGAAGGACTGGTTCGTGGCGCGCTGGGAAGGCTTCTTCCAGGCTCCGTCGACCGGCGACTACCAGTTCGCCGGTGTGCACGACGACCGGCTTCGGGTGTGGATCAACGGCAGCTCGGTCTACGACCAGGGTTGCTGCAGCGACGTCAACTGGGGCGTCGCGACCAGCGTCAAGCTGACCGCCGGCCAGCGCGTGCCGATCAAGGTCGAACTGGCCGAGGCCACCGGCTGGGCGTACCTGCGCCTCTTCACGCGCACGGTGGACGGCACCACCGTGCCGTCGCAGATCGTTCCCGCCGACTGGTTGCACTCCTCGGACCTGCCCGCGTTGTCCAAGGGCTGGACGCTGTCCGCCGATCTCGACGGTACGGGTTCGACGTTCACGGAGGCGAAGGTCACCGACCAGAACGTCGTGCTGACCGACGGGTCCGGTGCCAAGCACACGTGGACGAAGAAGACGACCGGTGGTTACACCCCGCCGGAAGGTGAGGTCGGCAACCTGGCGCTGGACACGGCGGGCCGCATCACGCTGACCTACGGCACCGACGTGTACGCGTTCAACTCCGCGGGCAAGCTGGAGTCGCAGGCGAGCGCCGTCGACACCCGCAAGCCTGCCGCGCTGCAGTACGTCTACGACGGTTCGCCTTCGCGCCTGAAGGAGATCAAGGATCCGGTCTCCGGCCGTGCGCACCGGCTGCACTACAACCGTCCGGGTGATGACTGCTACGGCGGTGCGACGCCTCCGCCGGACGCGGAACGACTGCCGCCGTCGCAGATGCTGTGCCGCATCGTGTACTGGGACGGAACCCAGACGAAGCTGTTCTACTACCGCGGGCATCTCGTGGCGGTGGAGGACCCAGGCCGTGAGATGACCCAGTTCAGCGTCACGACCAACGGGCTGCTCGACGGAATGCGTGAGCCTCGCGCGGCCGACTGGGTCTCGCAGGACCATGCGAACCGGAACACCGACGCTTCGAACTACATCGTCCACTACTACGACCACACCGCGACGAAACCGATCGCGCGGACGATCTACCAGCCGTACACCACGCACGGTGAAGAACGCGGCTACCACTCCTACCGGTACGACACGGGCACCAAAACGTCCTTTGTGGACATCGCAGGACTCAACCCGGCCATCGGTTTCTCGCGCAAGGTGGTCTACGACGACGCATTCCGCCTGCTGTCCAGCACGGACGCCACCGGCAGGACGACATCGCAGACGTGGAGCGTCAAAGATCAGCTGCTGACCTCGACGGACGCGGCCGGCCGCGTGTCGACCACGCTGTACGACGCGCAGGACCGCCCGACCGACAACTTCGGTCCGGGTCCGGCGTCGTGCTTCAACGGTCAGGAGCTCAAGCCGGCGTGCGCGGACACCGTTCCGCACTCCAAGACCGCCTTCGACGAGGGTCTCAACGGTCTCGCGGTGTCGTTCTACGACAACAAGGACATGGTTGGGGCACCGAAGGTGTTCCAGACCGGTCTGGCCGCGGACGGCACGTTCGCACGCAACTGGGGAACTGACGCGCCGGTCGCGGGCATTCCCGCGGACGGTTCTTCGCTCCGTGCGACCGGGGACATCGTCTTCCCGGAAGCGGGCAACTACAAGCTCCGTGTCGTGGCCGACGACGGCGTGAGGGTCTGGATCGACGACGCGACCGTCATCGACGACTGGATCGACACCGGTGCGAAGTGGCGTGAGGCCACGGTCAACAGCCCGTCGGCGGGCGCGGCGAAGAAGATCCGCGTCGAGTACTACGACCTCGTGTCGCTCGCACAGCTCGAACTGCACTGGACCACCCCAGGCGGGACCCAGCAGGTCGTGCCCGCGGCGAACATGAAGCCGAAGTACGGGCACACCACGTCCACGACCAAGGGCGAGTCGCTCGGCCTGCAGCCTCAGATCTCGTCGAGCAAGTTCGGCGAGAACGGGCTCGACGCCGCCTACGGCCTGGTCACGACCACCACGCAGAAGGGCCAGGCGGTCAAGACGACGTACGAGCCCAGCGGCACCGGCTACCTCCGCAAGATCGCTGAGACCTCGCCCACGGGCGCTCAGACGACCTTCGCCTACTACGGCGACCGGGAAACGCGGGACAACCCGTGTACCCCCGAGGTGGAGGCGATCAATCAGGGCGGGCTGTCCAAGCTCACCAGGTCACCCGCTCCGGCTACCGGTGTGGCGCGTGAGGACGAGCAGATCTTCGACGTGTCGGGCCGCGTGGTGGCTCAGGGGAGTGCGGGCAAGTGGACCTGCACCGTCTACGACGACCGTGATCGCGCGGTGTCGGTCAAACACCCGGCGAACGCTGCCGCGGGTGAGCGCGTCGTCACCACGAACTACGCGGTGAACGGCGATCCGCTCGTGTCGACAGTGACGGATCACAACGGCACGATCACGACGAAGACCGACATGATCGGTCGCGTGGTCGAGTACACCGACGTCCACGGTGTACGTACGGAGACCAAGTACGACCGTGCGGGCCGCACAACGACGCAGAAGTTCAACCTGCCGCTGAATGCGGCGCAGGTGGTGTCCAGCACCTATGACGACGCAGGCAGGTTGCTGACCTCGTCGCTCGACGGTGCCTTGCTGGCCACGTCGACCTACGACGCGGTCGGTGAGCTGAAATCTGTGGCGTACGCCAATGGCACCTCGCTTTCGGCGATGGGCAAAGACGGTTCTGGTCAGACCACGTCCCTGACGTGGAAGACCAAGTCCGGAACCGAGATTCCCACGACCGTGACGCGTACCCGTGGTGGCACGATCGTCGACGAGACGCTCAACGGCTTCGACGCGGGTGTGGGCGGCCACAACTACGTCTACGACACAGCAGGAAGGCTCACCAACGCGGCTGTCAACGGACACGTCTACACCTACGACTTCAGTTCGTCCGCAGCGGACGGATGTCCCGCGGGGACGGTCGGCAACGCCGGGCTGAACACCAACCGCGTCAAGCTGATCGACCAGACGGCCACGGGTACGCAGACCACGAACTACTGCTACGACGCGGCTGACCGGTTGCTGGCGACGACGGGCGCGAACGCGGTGTCCGGCATCAAGTACGACGACAGCGGCAACACCACCGAGTACACGGTCAACGGTTCCACCACACACCTCTCGTGGGACACGGAGAACCGCAACATCGGTGCTCGTTCGGTCGGTGCGGACCCTGCGGCGGTCGCGTACCAGCGCGACTCGACGAACCGGATCGTGCGTCGTGGCGCAGAGCAGGGTGATCAGCAGAAGGTCCTGCTGTACGGCCACACGGCCGACGGTGACTCCGCGGACATCGTGCTGGGCGAGGACAAGAAGCTGTTGTCCCGCTCGATCTCGTTGCCCGGCGGCGTGTTGCTGACGATCAACGGCGACACGCGGTCGTACGACCACCCGTCTGTTCGTGGCGACATCATCCTCACCACGGACGCAGCGGGCAACCAGGTCGGACAGCTGCGGCACTACTCGCCGTTCGGTGAGCCGATCGCCACCGACGGCAAGGTCGACCCGGATGCCGTGCCGGACAACCAGCCTGGTCAGATGGACTACGGCTGGCTGGGCCAGCATCAGCGTCCTTACGAGCACGCCGGTGCGTTGTCGCTCGTGCAGATGGGAGCCCGCCCGTACAGTCCGCTGTTCGGCAGGTTCCTGGCCGTCGACCCGGTCGAAGGAGGGTCCGCCAACGACTACGACTACGTCAACGGCGATCCCATCAACGCCAACGACATCGACGGCAAGTGTCCGCCGTGTCTGTTCCTCGCGGTGGCCGGACTTCGCGTCGGTCTGCCCATCATGGCCCGGTTCGCTGTCCGGAAGGCCATCCCCTGGGGGATCAAGTGGGCTCCCAGGATCTGGGGCGGGATGAAGGCGGCCGGCCGCTCGGTGGTGCAGGCCGGCAGTTGGCTTCGGTCGAGGACGGTGAGCGTTGTCAAGCGCATCGGAAGGTCTGCGGTTGGCGACACGATCAAGAGGACCATCAGGTACATCCCCAAGAACCCGCGAAGGGTAGTCCTCCATTGCGTGCCGGGAGGTCTGTTCGGTGGTGGACTCGGGGCTTACGGAAGCTGGAGGAACGGTAATCGCAGTTGGGGCATTCCCCTCGCTGCTGGAGTTGCTGGTTGTGTCGGTGGCGTGATGAAGGACGCTCAGCCGACGAACCCGTTCTGACCCTGATGTGATCAGCTGTACGGGGTGTGGACAGAACCTGTCCACACCCCGTACTCGTCTTGAGTGTCCTGGAGTGCTTGATGTCTCTGCTGCGCTGGCTGGTCCGCGAACCGCGTGGACGCAGGGAGTTGTACTTCCCGATCGGACCTGCGGTCGTCCTCCTGGCTTCGGTCCTGGTCTTCGACTGGCCGTGGTCGTTGCCGGACGGACTTGCCGGAGTGCTCGTCCTCGTCGGTGTCGTCGGTGGTGCGGTGTTGAGCGTGGGAGTCAGCTTCTACTACTGGCGCAAAGATCGGCAGGAGCTGTGATCCGCATGGACGTTCTTCACGCCTTGTCGTGAGATCAGCACTCTTCCCGGGAAGGCGAACGGAGAGTGCGATGGGTGTTGTGGCTGCGGACCACCTTCTGGCTGGCGTTCGTGGGCCGGCACGTGCTGTTGTTCGCCGGCATCGCGTTCATCGAGCTGCGCGACTGGTGGCGAGCCCGCCGCGCCCGCACCGACTGAGCTCTACTCGCCGGTCTGGCCGTCCGCGAGTTCGCGGAGCAGGTCCAGGTGGCCCACGTGGCGTGCGGTTTCCTGCGCCACGTGGGCCAGGATCCACCGCACGGTTCGTTCGCCGTCTGCAGCCGTGGCGTTGGGGTCCAGCTTCTTGAGCGCCTCGGCGTTCGCCCATTCCTCGCGGTAGGCCTGGATGAGCGCCGCCGGGGTGTCGTCGTCTTCGAGGTACCAGGACGGGTCCGGGTCGCCCTGCCACAGTGACGGCAGGTCGAGGCCCGCGCCCGCGATGCAGAGCCAGTAGCGCTCGACGGCGGTGAGGTGCTTGAGCAGGCCGAGCGCCGTCAGCTTCGGGGACGTGGCGATCGGGGCCGCCGCGGCCTGGTCGCGGGTCAGGCCGTCGACCTTGAGCACGGCGGTCTCGCGGAGGAAGTCCAGGAACTCCCAGGCGAGCACGCCCTCGTCAGTGGCGAGCTTCTCGGGCCAGGTTCGGGTCACCGGGCGAGTTTGTCAGCCTTCGTGGCGGCGAGGAACGCGGTCCAGGTACCTGTACCGATCGCGAGGTGGGTGGCCGGAGCCTTGCTGTCCCGCACCCCGACGCCGTGGCCAACCTCTACGCAGTCCGTGCCGTTGACGCTGTAGGTGCTCTTTCGCCACGCGGTCATCTGACGTGCCCCCTCATGAGGTCATGCGTTCGATCAACTCCTTCGATTGTTCCGCATCCAACGCGGCTCGGTCGAGCGAGCTCACGATGGTCCTGTACGCCTTGGCGGAGTCCTTGTCGTCCAGGAAGACAGCGTGGTTCTCGGCATCGATGAACACGACCGGTTCCAGCTTGTCGAACGTCATGAAGGTGAACGATCCCGCCAGTCCCGCGTGCGCCCCCAGCGACGTCGGCAGGACCCGATAGGTGATGTACTGGCGGATTCCCATGGTCATGACATGGTGCAACTGATCGGACATGACCTCGGAGCCGCCGACGGGTAGGCGCAGAGCCTGCTCGTGGATGTAGAACGTCATGTCGCAGCGGCGCCTGAACAATTGTTGTTGGCGAGCGGCCCGAGCTGCGACGCGTTCGTCTGCCTCCGTCTGCGGTGTGTTCGGATTGCTCCCGATCAGCGCGCGGAAGTAGTCCGGTAGCTGGAGCGGTCCGGGGATGAGGTTCATGCTCCAGCAGATGATTTCGGTGGCGACCGCTTCGTGCTCGCTGAGCGTGCGAGGCAGAATCGGCTGCCTTTCGCCGTGGACCTGCAGCCAGCCGGAACGCTCGGCCTCCCGGAACATCGTCACCAGGTGTTCGGACTCCTCGAGCGGGGTTCGGCAGACGCCCAGCAGGCGGATGAGGTCGTGCTCGCTGATGCCGCCTTTGCCGTTCATCAGGTCGGACAGCTTGGCCGGATCCCAGCCGGCGAGGTGCGAGGCGCCGCGTCCGGTCAGGCCCGCGCTTTCGATGGCCGCGCGTATGCCCGCGCCGAACTCTCGCCCTCGTACCGTGGAGTCTCTCTTTGGCATGAAATGAAGCTAGAGCCAGACATCGAGTATTTCCAACAGGTTCGGCCGAATTCAGCCGAAGAGGGGTCGGTGTTGGAACGCGTCCAACGTCCTAAGTGGTCAGTGTTGTTTCAGTAGTAGTGGCGGAGCTTTGGCCAGAAGGTGTCCCATGGTTCCGTTGGGGCCGTGCACAGTTTTATCTCCGTGCCGTCTTCCTCGTTCTCCACGGGGTTGTGGTGCTGGGCTACGACCTTGCAGTCGTCGAACGGCGGCTGGCTGAAGCCGACCAGCAGGACCTTGGAACTGGTGGGCTGTGGAGGTCCCCAGTCGTAGAAGGACATGTGGCCGGAATAGGTGTGGATTTCGGTGTAGGCCTCGATCGTGCCGGCCTGGCCGTAGTTGCGGGTGATGACGACGGGGCGGTCGTTCTCGAACCACGCGTCCTGGACGGTGAGGGCCAGTTCGCGCCAGCCGACCTGTTCGCCTTGTTCCGGGTTGATGGCGATGACCGGGCCCAGTGCGCTGGGCGGCAGGATCGGTAGCGAACCCACCAACGCCGGGATGACGCTCAGGGCTACCAGGACGCTGCCGATTGCTTTGCGGCGCAACAGCCATTCTTGCGCTTGGCGTGCGCCCGCCGCCATCAGCACCAGCAGCAGCGGGACCGCGTAGTAGGGCTTGCCGCCGGTGACGAGGCACAGCGCGCAGAGGATCGGGTAGGCGAGTGCGATCGAGCGGAAGGTCCTGTCGCGCCACAGGTTTCGGAAGCCGACGAGCCACACCGGGACCAGGAGTGGTGACAGCATCACGATCTGCATCGGGACGAACATGACTCGGTTCTCGGTGCCGTCGTCCTCGCTGATGCCGCGGGCGACGGTGAGCAACGGGAAGTCGTGCAGCGCCTGCCACACCACGACCGGAGCGGCGATCACGGCGCACAGGGCCATGCCTGCTGCCAGCCACCAGGTGCGCAGGACGTTGCGCGGGCCGAGAGCCAGTAGTGCGATCGCCATGGCCGCCAGCAACAAGAGCAGCAACCACTTGTTGGCCAGGCCCACGCCGGCGGTCGCGCCCAGGGCGAGCCACCAGCGGCCGTCGCCGGTCTTGAGGAGTTTGATCGCGAAGTAGCCGATGAGCACCCAGACCAGCAGGTCGACGGTGGCGGTGGAGAGCATGTGGCTCACGGCCAGGACGAACGTCGACGTCGCCGAGGCGGCGGCCGCGAACGTGGAGCCGCCGCCGAGTTCCTTCGCGGTCAAGGCGACCACCACCGTGATGGCGAGGGCCAGGAGGGTGGCGGTCACGCGGAGGCCGACCGGCGTTTCGCCGAACGCCTCTGTCGTCAGGCGGGCGAGGATCGGGGTGATCGGGGGCTGGTCGACGTAGCCCCAGTCGGGGTGTTTGCCCGCCGCGATGAAGTAGAGCTCGTCGCGGTGGAAGCCGTAGCGGCCCGACAACGCGGTCAGCACCACCGCCTGCACGGCGAGCACGATCCCCAGCCCACGTCCCATGGCGGGAAGGTACCCAGGGGGTGCCGGATCAGGTGGCGTTTTTGCGGTACCAGCGCGGGGAGGTGGTGATCGGCGGCTTCAGGCTCGCGTTCACCACGATCATGGACGGGCCGGAGGTCTCGTCCAGGGTGGACCTGAGGTCGTCGAAGCCGTTCAGGGTGACCGCGGGGATGCCGAAGCTCTCGGCCAGCCTGGCGAAGTCCGGGCGGGTCAGGTCGACGCCGCTGATGGTGTGGTTCGCGACCTGCTGGTCGTAGCGGAGCATGCCGTAGCCGCCGTCGTCCACGAGCACGATGGTGAGCAGCAGGCCTTCCTGCTTGAGCGTGGCGAGGTCGCCGCACGCGAAGAGGAAGCCGCCGTCGCCGACCACCGCGATCGTGCGGTGAGCGACGGCCGCGCCGATGGCCGCCGGGAAACCGAAGCCGAGCGTGCCCCAGCCGACCGGGTAGGCGAGGCCGCGAGGTTTGGTGACGTGGTGGAAGCCGCCGATCCAGTAACCGGGGATGCACATGTCGGCGACGATCGTGGCGTCGGTGCCTTCCAAGGCCTGCAACAGTTTCATGGCTTCGGGGGAGTCGGCTTCCGCCAGCGCGCGCACCTCGGCGTTGACCGCCTCGACGTCGACGGCGGCTTGTTTGGTGGCGACCACGGCCGCGAGTGCGGCGCTGACGGTGGCCGCGTCGCCTTCGATCGTGACGTCCGCCGGGTAGTTCTTGTCGGCCTCGGCCTTGTCGATGTTGACGGCCAGCAGGGTGCGTGGCTTCGGCTGCAACCAGTTCTGGGTCATCATGCCGTCGAAGTCGGTGCCGATCGCGATCACGAGGTCGGCGTCGTCCCAGAGCTTTCCTACGGGCGGTGCGTGCACTGGGCCCCGCACGACATGAGGGCTGTCCGTCAGGCCGCGTGCGCCGTACGTCGTGATGATCGGTGCCTGGAGTTTGGCGGCCAACGCGCCGATCGCGGGTCCGGCGCCGGACCGTGCCGCACCGCCGCCCGCCCAGATCAGGGGCCTCTCGGAACGGGCGATGAGCTGCTCGGCTTCGGTGAGGTCGGCTACCTCGTGAGTGGGCGCGACCTTCGTGATGGCGTGGTGTGGGACTTCGGCGGACAGGAAGTCCGTGGGGACGCCTAGGTAAACCGGGCCGTGAGGGCTTTGGGTGGCCTGCTGGACGGCCTTGCCGGTGTACGCGGCGATCTCCTGCGCGGACGGCACGTCGAACGACGCCTTGGTGACCGGCGTGAACATGGCCTTCTGGTCGCGCGTCTCGTGCAGCACGCCGCGATAGACGCCGGGCCGCCGGAGCGTCGACGGGATGTCCGTCGCGATCACGAGCACCGGGCTGCCCGACGCCCACGCCTCGCCGGTGGCGCCCAGGGTGTTCGCCGCGCCGGGGCCGGTCGTCACGACGGCCACGCCGAGCTTGCCCGTGGCGCGTGCGTAGCCGTCTGCCGCGTAGACCGCCGTCTGTTCGTGGCGCACGCCGATCATGCGGATGCCCAGGTGCTTCTCCAACGCCTCCCAGATGGCGAGGTTGTGGACACCGGGCAGGCCGAACACCACCTCGACGTCGTGCGCGGCCAGGACGGTCAGCAAGCTCTCGGCACCCTTGGGCATGCGTCCGACGCTAAGGCTCGCTTACGGCCCGGGCAACGGATGCGCAGCAGGTCTGGTGCTCAGCGTCAGGCGCGGAACGGCTCGGACACGAGTTCCGTCACGTTGTCCAGTCCACCTGGGACAGTGTGAACGTTCCGGTCCGCGAAACCTCGTTCGAATCGAGCGAAACGCAATTCGGGCCGGTGCGGCCGGGCGTCGAATTCGACCTGGCCGCCGCGCCTTTTCGTCCCGCAGGGCGAATTGGTTGCGCGGGTCGGCCGACAGTGGCGGTGGACCTGACGGCCCAGCGGGACGTGCTGCGCCCGAGCTTCGGTGTGGTCCGGACCGCGCGCCGCGGGACGGCATTTCCGGCCTCCGCGCGGCTTTTGTTTCGAGGAATTCACGGGTTCGTGAATTGGTCTCGAGATGATTGACAGGTGAACTGTGTTCAGGGAGTGGCCCCTTGTGCCACGATGTGCGGCGACCGCACGACCTGGGGGTGGAGATGCTGTACTTCGGTGGGCTGTTCGGAGTGCTGATGATAGGGCTGTTGATCTTCGCTGTCGTGGATGTGATCACGACCGACGAAGGCTCGGTTCGCAATCTGCCGAAGATGTTGTGGCTTCTCCTGGTCCTGCTGTTCCCGTTGGTGGGATCGATCGCGTGGCTCGTTGCGGGCCGGCCGGTGGTGGGGACCGGACGCGCGCGATTCGCGGCCTACGAGCGCGGTGCACCTGCTTTTCCCGAGTACGACCGGCCGGGACGGTTCGCGGCCACCGAAGCTGACGACGATCAGGAGTTCCTGCGCCGCTGCCGTGAGCGCGCGGAGGAACAACGACGCAAGGGACGCGAGAACCAGTGAGGATTGTCCTGCTGTTCTTGGTTGTTCTGCTCGCCGGTTGTGGCGGAAACGCGCAAATGGCGGCACAACCCCCCGCAACTCAAAAGTCCACTTCGGACAAACTGGCGCCGGCCGATTTCCAGGCGCGCTGGTGGACGTGGGCCTCCCAGCCCGCGAACAGCAACCCGGTGTCCGACACCTCCGGGCGCTACTGCATGCGTGACCAGCCCGTCGAGGTCTGGCTGCTCGCCGGGTCGCTCAGTGAGAGCCCGGTCGAGCGGCAGTGCCGCGTCCCCGCCTCCAAGCCGCTGCTCGCGCCCGTCGTGAACCTCGCGACCGACGTCGCGGGCTGCGAGACGTTCATGAAGAACGCGCAGGGCGAGGTGCTGCTGGACGGCTCGACGCAGACGCTGACGAGGGTGTCCGCGACGCCGTTCACCTACGAAGCGCGCGCGGGCAACCCGTACGGCACGTCGGCGGGCCGGATCAACTCGGTCGGCTGCGGGCTGTACGCGTGGATTCCCGCTCCCGCGTCCGGTGAGCACGAGCTCGTGATCCGGGGCTCCGCGGGAGGCAGGGAAGTCGACGTGAAGTACAAGCTGATCGTGGGCGCCGACTAGCGCGGAAAACCAGGTGCGCCGGTCCGGTAACGTGGTTCGTGGCGTCCGAGCAGACGTGAGGCTGGAGCCGCTCCCCGGCAGTGAGCGGCACTCTCCGCCGCAGTGTTCAGCAACTCCTGCTCAGCGAAGCGAACTGACCACGTAGACGCGTGACACATGCGTCCTTGTCGGCCGAGCCGGGCGGCGGAAACGAGGACTGCTGTCATGGCACGTCTGTCCACCACGGACCAGCTCGCCGATCTGCGGCGCACCTACACGGGCGAGAACCTGTCCCAGGCGGTCCCGGCCGTCCGCGACGGCGATTCGGTGCTGCCCGACGCCACGACCGAGGCCCAGCGCCGGCTCGAAGCCAAGGTGCTGGTCGCGGGCTGCGCGGCCGCGAGCATGCTCCAGCTGATGCCGCCCGCGAGCATCATCAGGCCCGCCCACGCGTTCCGGACCGTGGAACCGGGGGAGCCCCTGAAGCTGCACCTGGGCGACAGGGCTCTCGGTCCGCTGCTGTTCGAACTGCTGCCGCGCACCGAGGGCGGGTTCGGCATGGGTGTAGCCGGTCTCGAGCACCGGCAGTACCGGCGGTCGGCCGAGCTGACCACCGGAGACGCCGGAGTCGTGCTGGCCGGGGTCGACGAGCAGGCGTGGGATCTCGGCATGCGTTACGTGCGCTGGATGCACGAGCACCGCGGCGTCGAGTACGCCGACGGTGGCGGCAACGACGACGAGATCGCCGAACCGGCCACTGGGAGCGCTCTCCTGCGCCGGGTACACCTGTGGCATGACGCGAGCTGGTTGCGAGCACTCCCCATGGGCGGGGCCTGGTTCGTCGAGTGGGCCGGTGGCCCGTCCGAGGACGAGATCAGGCAGAAGCTCGGCCACCCGGACTTCGGGACCACCCGCGAGATCACGCCGCGCCGCATCGACGCGCCGTCCGAGGACGTCGAGGAAGGCATGCGGACCTATCCGTGGCCTGAGGAGTTCGTGTCTGCCGTCACGGCTGGTCAGCCCGATCAGCGGCCTGACCGCCGGTAGACTGCGCTTTCGCCCGCAGGAACGATCGTCAGGAGGACCCCGGTGACCCAGCAGGCTGCCGAGGCCCAAGCCGAAGCCACGCGCAAGGCCCCTCGCGTGCTCGTCGCCGAAGACGAGGCGTTGATCCGTCTCGACCTCGTGGAGATGCTGCGCGAAGAGGGCTACGACGTGGCGGGCGAGGCCGCAGATGGTGAAGAGGCCATCAAGCTCGCGACCGAGCTCAATCCCGACCTGGTGATCCTGGACGTCAAGATGCCCAAGGTCGACGGGATCGAGGCGGCGCAGCACATCGCCGGCAACAGGATCGCGCCGGTCGTGATCCTCACCGCGTTCAGCCAGCGCGACCTGGTCGAGCGCGCCCGTGACGCGGGTGCGATGGCCTACCTGGTCAAGCCGTTCGCCAAGCGGGACCTCGTGCCCGCGATCGAGCTGGCGATGAGCCGGTTCAACGAACTGGCCGCGCTTGAACAGGAAGTCGCCGGGCTCACCGAGCGCCTGGAGACCCGCAAGGTCGTGGAACGGGCCAAGGGCATTCTCATGACCAAGCAGGGTCTGAGCGAGCCGGAGGCGTTCAGGTGGGTGCAGCGCACCGCCATGGACCGCCGCACGACGATGAAGGCCGTCGCAGAGGCCGTCATCGAGAACTTCGGCTAGTGGTGCCGCCCGGCAACGGGCCGGGCCACACCACGAGTCAGCTTCGGCGCAGTTCCAGCCACACGGAGTCCGTCTGTCGTCCCGGATCCTCGGGACGCAGGCGGACTTCCACGTTGTGGCTGCCTTTCAGCGAGATCTGCAGCTCGTGCCGGCCACCCACGCCGCCGGGCATCGGCACGGTCGCCGCGAGAGAGGTGTCGACGTACACCTCGAAGCCCGCTATCGGCGCCACTGACCGTGCGTGGGCCGCGTCGAGGGTGATCACCAGCGCCGCGTCGTTCGGACCCTTAGCGTTGATCTCAGCCGTCATGACGGGCAAAACGGGCGGTGGCTCGGCCGGGGCGTTCTCCAGTTTCGCCTCGGACCGTCCGGGCACCTCCAGGTAGCTCTCCAGCACCTGGGCCTGCGACGCGCCGGGCATGCGCAGCACGAACGGCGTCAGCGCGTCCGGTCCGTCCGCGGTGAGGAGCTCGGCGGGCACGTCCCCGACCAGCGTCAACTCGCTGTCCTCCGCCGCGGACCAGCCGCTCACCGCCGGCCGCAGCGGCACCTTCGCCGATCCGAGCTGCGCGACCAGGCCGTTCGGGTCGCCGCCGTCGCCGAACCGGACCGTTGTCCGCAATCGCGCCGAAGGGGCTCCACGCAACGGTGCGCGCGCCACGCCGATGCCCGGCGCCTCCTCCTCGGGTTCGAGCACGCGCAGCGTTCCCGCCACGAGCGGTGTCTCGATCACCTCGCTCTCGGGCCCACGCGAGCCGGAGATGCCGATCGCGTCGATCTCCACGCGTCCGGGATAGCTGACCGGAGGCGTCACGCCGATCAGCACGCTCGCGTCACGCCACTTCGGCACGACAGGCGAAGTCGCGATCTGGGCGCCGTCCTGAAGGACCCGCACGCCGTTATCTGTCAGCACCACTTCGAATCGATGCAGAACGCCCGCGCCACGCGTTCCGGGGGCC
Organism: Lentzea waywayandensis; assembly: GCF_900115955.1. Taxonomy (GTDB): domain Bacteria; phylum Actinomycetota; class Actinomycetes; order Mycobacteriales; family Pseudonocardiaceae; genus Lentzea; species Lentzea waywayandensis. Next base: position 197,676 of record NZ_FOYL01000005.1, on the reverse strand, counting down.
ACGGAGTCGTCCACCACCACGCGAACCGCATCAGCAGGAGGTATGGGTCCGAGGCGATCGGGCGTCCCGGGGGCCAGATCGACCACGAGCTTTCCGCGTGGTCCGGCCGCGTCCGTCACGACGGTCACGCGGCCCAGCTCCGCCGACTCGTTCAATCGCAGAGGCGTCCGTGCGCGCAGCACGGCCGTGTCGTTTCCACACGGCATGTCGATCACCAGACGGCCGCCGGAGCCCGAGCCGGGGTTCACGCACCCGCGCCGGCCGCTCAGGTGGTAGCGGTGGTCGAGGAACGTGTCGTCGAAGTCGTCCAGCCAGCCGATGACCGCCTGCCGCCAGTCGTCGTCACTCGGGCGTTCCTCCGCCCTGACCGGCGAAGATCGTTGGCCGAACGCGTCCACCGCGCGCACGTCCGGTCGCCCGGAGCCCGCGATCTCGGGCGACGCGACGAGTTTTCCGAAGACCTCGTACCCGCTCGCGCCCGTCACGGGTACCCATTGGACTCTTCCGTCGCTGCTCCATACGGAGGACGGCGGGCTTGGCCGGGGCGGCGGAGGCGAAACGCTGACGAAATCCGCCGTGTACTTAGTTAAGCGAACGGCCCCTGAACTGGGTGTCTTCGAGGCATCATCGGACTCACGCAGAACCAGCACCGCCGCGACGATGATCGCGACGGCGCCCACCGCGGTGATCACTCGGCGACGCGGAGTCATACGTCCACGTTATGGCAGCCGTCCAAAGAGTGAACGAAGGTTACCGTCTGTGACATTGCTTAAGTGAAACATAACGCCGCGTTGCGTTATGGTCACGAGCCCATTGGCTTTGATGACTGCGGTCACAGTCATCGCCTAGGTTCCGGCCATCCCTCAGGAGAGGGTGATGGAGCGGTGCGCGGAGATCTCGCGTAGCCGGGAGCAGGGATATAGGAGGGACATCACGTGCGTAAGCACTCTGTGAAGTCCGCAGCGATCGTCGGCGCCTCGCTGCTTGTTCTTGCAGCCTGTGGCTCGAACAAGACCGAGGGCGGCGGCACCACCGGGGGCAGCTGCGACACGTCGAAGGGCACTCTGACCGTCGGTGTTGTCGCCCCGTTGTCCGGGAACCTGTCCGCTCTCGGCGTCGGCATCAAGCAGTCCGCCGAGCTCGCCGTGGACGAGGCGAACAAGAAGTGCACGGTCAAGGGCTACAAGCTGACCGTGTCCGCCCAGGACGACGAGGCCAACCCCGCCAAGGGTGCCCAGGCCGCCACGAAGCTGTCGACCGACCCGAACGTTGTCGGTGTCGTCGGCACGCTGAACTCGTCTGTGGCCCAGACCGTGCAGCCGATCCTGCGGGACAAGAAGATCCCCCAGGTGTCGCCGGCCAACACGAACCCGTCGCTGACCAGGGGTAATGACTTCCTGACGGCCCCGAAGCGGCAGTTCGACAACTACTTCCGCGTCTGCACCACCGACGACCTGCAGGGGCCGTACGCGGCCAACTACCTCGTCGAGAAGGCCGGCAAGAAGAAGATCGCCATCGTCACCGACGGCAAGACCTACGGTGAGGGCCTGGCCGCCGAGCTGTCGAAGCAGGTCACCAAGAAGGGTGGCACGATCGTCGGCTCCGAGAAGGTCGGCGAGAAGGACACCGACTTCTCCGGCGTCATCGCCAAGATCAAGGCCCTCGGCCCGGAGGCCGTCTACTACGGCGGTGAGTACCCGGTCGCCGGCCCGCTGTCCAAGCAGATGAAGGACGCCGGTCTCGACGTTCCGCTGATGGGCGGCGACGGCATCTTCGACGGCAAGTACATCGAGCTCGGCGGCAAGGAGGGCGACCTCGCCACCTCCGTCGGTGCCCCGACCGAGTCCCTGGCCACGGCCAAGGCCTTCGTCGACGCGTACAAGGCGAAGTTCGGCAAGGAGGACTACGCCGCCTACGGTGCGTTCTCCTACGACGCCGCGAACGCGATCATCGGTGCCCTGGCCAAGACCGTCGACGGCGCTGCCTGGGACGAGTCGAAGCGTGACGCCATGCTGACCAACGTCGGTGCCTACGCCGGCTCCGGTGCCACTGGTGAGGTCAAGTTCGACCAGTACGGCGACAGCACGAACAAGGTGCTGACCGTCTACCAGGTCACCTCGGCCAAGTGGAAGGACGTTCAGACCGGCACGTTCACCGGCTGACGACTACCTAATTACTGATTGAAGCCACGGCGGGGGCGGGCGTTGTTTGCTCGCCCCCGTTGTTTACGGAGGTAGTCGTGTCAGTCCTGCTTCAACAGCTGGCCAACGGGGTCATTCAGGGTGCGTTGATCGCCCTGATCGCCCTGGGGTACACGATGGTGTACGGCATCATCCAGCTGATCAACTTCGCCCACGGCGAGGTTTTCATGGTGGCCTCGTACGGAGGCCTCGCCACGTTCACGCTTCTTCCTGACGACCTCAAGAAGTCGCCTGCCGTGGCACTGCCGCTCATGTTCGTCGGCGGCATCGTGGTGGCGGTCGTCGTCGCCGTGATCATGGAACGGTTCGCCTACCGGCCCCTGCGCAACGCGCCTCGGCTGGCTCCGCTCATCACAGCGCTGGGCGTGTCCGTGTTCCTGCAGGAGGCCGTGCGCGTCTTCTACCCGAACGCCAAGTCCAACCTGCCGTACCCGAAGGTCTTCCCCGAGGGCAACCTCACGATCGGCTCGGTCAACATCTCGTGGACCGGTGTGCTGCTCGTCGTGCTCTCGGTGGGTCTCGCGATCATCCTGCAGACCTACATCAACCGCTCCCGCATGGGCCGGGCGATGCGTGCGACCGCGCAGGACCCTGACACCGCGAAGCTCATGGGCGTCAACCCCGACCGCGTGATCGTGCTGACGTTCATCATCGGCGCCGTGCTCGCCGGCGTCGCCGGCATCATGTTCGGCGGCTACCTGAACAACATCAACATCGACATGGGCTTCCAGAACGGCATCTTCGCCTTCACGGCGGCCGTCCTGGGCGGTGTCGGCAGCATCCGCGGCGCGGTCATCGGCGCGTTCATCATCGGTCTGATCAAGACCGTTGCCGGTCAGTACATGCCGGGCGGCACCCAGTACGACTACGTGTGGATCTTCGTCGTGCTGATCCTCGTGCTCGTCTTCCGCCCGCAGGGTCTGTTCGGTGAGCCGGAAAGGGTGCGCGCATGAGTACGGTCGACACTTCTGCGAAGCGTTCCGCGCTCGCACCTCTCGGCAAGCCGTTCGCGGCCGCCGGTGGCGTTCTCGGCATCGTCGCGGCGTTGCTGCCGTGGGTCACGTTCCCGCTTAACGACGGCAACTGGCCGGACAACTCGCTCCTGCAGTACTTCGACGCGCCGTTCGGCGTCACCGGCTTCCGGTGGCATGCCCTGGTGCTCGGCGTCCTCATCCTGGCCGCGGCGTTCGCGCCGGTCCCGTCCAAGGGCCGTGTCGTCCGGGCGCTCGGCTGGGGCCTCGCCCTCGTCTCCTTCGTCAACGCCGCGTACATCACGGTCAAGGGCGGTGGCCTTGGTGCCATCACGGCCCTCGACGGTGCCACCGCGTTCGGTGGCGTCGTAGGCATCGTCGCCGGTGTGCTGGCGATCCTGGCGGGCTACGGCATCGGCATCGAGCCGGTGGGCGAGTGGAAGTTCAAGGTCTCCACCCCGGTCGCGTACCTGGTGCTGCTGGTGTCGTTCGGCGCGGTGCTCTACGCCGTCGCCGCGATGCTGACCACCGGTGGCGTCGGTTCCGCCAACCCGTACGCGGGCGCGATCTTCCTGTCGTTCCTCGGGTTCGCCGCCGGTCTGCTCGGCGCGCTGAGCGGCGTCGGGTTCGTGCGCTGGCTCTCGGCACTGTCCGAGCAGCACCGCGTGTTCAGCGTGATCGTGCTGGCGGCGTGCGCGCTGCTCCTGCCGTTCACCGAGGCGGGCAACGAGTACTGGATGACGGTCGCGGCGAACATCGGCATCTACGCCGCCACCGCGATCGGCCTGAACATCGTCGTCGGTCTCGCGGGTCTGCTCGACCTCGGGTACGTGGCGTTCATGGGCATCGGTGCCCTCGTGGCAGCGAACTTCTCCGGTGCCGCGACCGCGCACTTCGGCATCACGCTGCCGTTCCCGGTCGCCGCGGTGATCGCGGCCGTCGTGGCGGGCATCTTCGGCGCCATCGTCGGTTCGCCGACGCTGCGGGTCCGCGGTGACTACCTCGCGATCGTGACGCTGGCGTTCGGTGAGATCTTCACCCGCTCCGCGCAGAACGACATCGGTGGCATCACCAACGGCTCCAACGCGATCCCCGGTGTTCCGGCGCTGTCGCTGTTCGGCGCGGAGTTCAACAAGTCGATCTCGATCGGCGCCGTGAAGCTCCCCGCCGGTGTCCTCTACTACATCCTCATCGTGCTGCTCGTCGCGGCGACGATGGCGGTGTTCGCGAACCTCAAGTTCAGCCGCATCGGCCGTGCCTGGATCGCGATCCGCGAGGACGAGGACGCCGCCCGCGCGATGGGCATCCGCACCGGCAAGATGAAGATCCTCGCGTTCCTCATCGGTGCCATGCTCGCGGGTCTCGCGGGCGCGGTGTTCGCGCACAAGAACGGCACCGTGTCCTACGAGTCGTTCAAGTTCCTCGAGTCGGTCACGCTGCTCGCGGCGGTCATCCTCGGCGGCATGGGCTCGATCCCGGGTGCCGTTCTCGGTGCCGCGCTGCTGTTCGTGCTGCCCGAGAAGCTGCGTGACTTCGAGGACTACCGCCTCATGATCTTCGGCCTCGCGCTGATCCTGATCATGCGGTTCCGGCCGGTCGGCCTGATCCCCGATGCGCACAGGCGCGCTGAGATGATCGAGCGCGCTGATGAGAACGCCGAAGAGGCGCATGTGGAGGCGAAGAAGGCATGAGCACGCCTGTACTGGAAGCGCGTGACGTCTCGATGGTCTTCGGTGGCCTCAAGGCGTTGAAGGGCGTCACTCTGACGCTCGAAGAAGGCAAGATCGTCGGCCTGATCGGACCGAACGGCGCGGGGAAGACCACGTTCTTCAACTGCCTGACGGGTCTGTACACGCCGACGACGGGCGAGGTGCTGCTCAAGGGCAACGTCCTGCCCGGCGACCCGGCGAAGGTGACGGACGCGGGCGTGGCCCGCACGTTCCAGAACATCCGCCTGTTCCCCAGCATGACCGTGCTGGAGAACGTCATGGTCGGCCGCCACGTGCGGATGAAGCAGGGCCCGCTGGCCTCGCTGTTCCACGGCCCCGCCTACCAGCGCGGTGAGAAGGCGGCACGCGAGCGTTCGCGGGAGCTGCTCTCGTTCGTCGGCCTGAACAACGTGGACGACGAGCTCTCGCGCAACCTCCCGTACGGCGACCAGCGCCGTCTGGAGATCGCGCGCGCGTTGGCGACGGACCCCGCGGTGCTGCTGCTGGACGAGCCCACCGCGGGTATGAACCCGCAGGAGACGGAAGCGACGCAGCAGCTGATCTTCCGCATCCGCGACACGGGTGTGTCCGTCGTGGTCATCGAGCACGACATCAAGTTCATCTTCGGGCTGTGCGACTCGGTTTCCGTGCTCGTGCAGGGCGAACTGCTCGTCGAGGGCAGCCCCGAGGTCGTGCGGGCGGACCCGCGGGTCGTCGAGGCCTACCTCGGCAAGCCGCCGGAGGAAGTCGCGCACGAAGTCGAGGCCGCCGCTGCTTCTGCTGAGGAGGAGCAGGCATGACCGCGCTGCTCGAAGTCCGCAACCTCTCGGTCGCCTACGGCGCCATCGAGGCCGTCCGCGACATCTCGTTCACCGTCGAGGCCGGCCAGATCGTGTCGCTGATCGGCTCGAACGGTGCGGGCAAGACCACGACCCTGCGCACCATCTCGGGTCTGTTGCGTCCGGCGTCCGGCGAGATCCTGTTCCAGGGCAAGCCGATCCACAACGACCCGGCGCACGCGATCCTCGGTGAGGGCATCGCGCACTGCCCCGAGGGCCGCCGGCTCTTCCCGCGGATGACCGTGGAGGAGAACCTGCAGCTCGGCGCCTACGTCCGCAAGGACGACGGCGTCGAGGCCGACATGCAGCGCGTGTACGACCTCTTCCCCGTGCTGGGGGAGCGCCGCCACAACAAGGCCGGGCTCTTCTCCGGTGGCGAGCAGCAGATGCTGGCCATCGGCCGCGCCATGATGTCGAAGCCCCGCCTGCTGATGCTCGACGAGCCCTCGATGGGTCTCTCGCCGATCATGACGCAGAAGATCTTCGACACCATCAAGGAGCTCCAGTCGCTCGGCACCACCATTCTTCTGGTGGAGCAGAACGCCCTGGCGGCGCTGGCGTTGTCGGACCACGGGTACGTGATCGACCTCGGCAGGACCACTTTGGACGGTCCGGGGCACTCGCTCCTGGCCGACCAGCGGGTGCGCGACGCGTACCTGGGTGAAGCTCACTGAGGTTTTGGTTGTGAGAGCGGGGCGGAGGGCTTGTCCTCCGCCCCGCTTTCGTTTGCTCGCGGTCAGGTGCGGTCGAAGTCGGCCAGGATGCGGGGCAGGGCCAGCTTGGCGGCCCTGCCGTGGTTCACGTCCGCGCCCAGGTCGACGAGCGTGCTGCGGGCGTGGTGCCGCTTGAGGCGTTGGTCGCAGTAGGCGGAGGTTTCGAGCAGGGTGTCGCGGTCACCGGCGGACGAGTAGATCGTCACCGGGACGGTGGGGCGCCAGTCGCAGTAGCTGTCCGACTCGCGCAGTTTCGCGCGCAGGACGCCGGTCGGGTGCTGGACGCGGTCGAAGTAGGACTCGGTCAGGAGTTCCCGCATGGTCTTGGGCAGGTGCTTGAAGATGTCCTCGTTGCGGTGCTCGCCGTCGAAGAGCGCCTCGATCGACGGGTCGCGGAACGCCTCCGACGGGTCGGAGTAGAGGTGGTGCAGGCGGTTCCACGCCACCGTCCAGTACGCCATGTACGCGACGCCGTTGGAGATCTCGTCCTTCGTCGCCTTGGCCACCAGCAGACTCGGCTTGAACGGGCCGCCGATCGGGGCCAGAGCACCCACCTTGAGACGGGAGTCGGCTCCGCGCTGGAGGGCCTGGCCCAGGGCCATGGCGGCGTGGCCGCCCTGCGAGTGGCCGGTGATCATGACGCGCGGGTCCGGGCGCAAGCCCTTCGAAGCGGCGTACTCGCGGGCCGCGCGTAACGCGTCCACCGACGCGGTGACGGTGGACGGGGCGTCCACGTAAGGGTGGTAGCCGGGGCCGGTGCCCAGGCCCAGGTAGTCCGGGGCCGTGGTCAGGTAGCCGGCGGAGGCGAAGAGCAGGGCGGCGGCCCGGTCGTTGCCGTCCGCCACCGAGGCCACCGAGCCCCGGTAGCCGGTGGTGCCGTGCAGCCAGGTGGCCTGGCGGGGCGTTCGGTCCCCGTTGCGCGGTAAGACGATCAGGGCACTCGCGGTCGTCGGTTTTCCGGACGGGTCGATGGTGCGGTAGGTGATTCGCTTCGCGTCCACGGCGAAGCGGACGCGCGAGGCGTCCAGGTCGTAGTCCCCCAGGTACGTGACCAGCTGGTTGGTGTCCATCGTGGACACCGGGACGACGTCGAGGAGTTCGCCGCGTTCCGTGCGGGCCGACGCGGTGGCCGGGACCGAGGCCGCGACCAGCGCGCCGCACAGGGCTGCTGCTGTCAGTCGAGTCGTGAAGGTCATGACTCACACGATGTCGGGCTGATCTTGGTCGCACACTGGGGCTCACCGCACAACGAAGGTGTGGTTCACCCCAGTGCTCAGGCTCCGGGTGCCTTCGGGCGGATGAGGCACGTGAGGCGGGCGGTGCAGGTGCGCCTGCCCTCTTCATCGGTCACGACGATCTCGTACGTCGTGGTGCTGCGGCCGAGGTGGATCGGGCGCGCCACGCCGGTGACGGTGCCCTCGCGCGCCGCTCGATGGTGGGTGCAGGACAGCTCGAGCCCGACGGCGACGCAGTCGAACTGGGAGGCGTGCATCGCGGACGCGACGGAGCCCAGCTGCTCGGCGAGCACCGCGTTCGCGCCGCCGTGCAGCAGGCCGAACGGCTGGCGGTTGCCCTTGACCGGCATCGTGCCGATCATCTCCTGAACATCCCATTGGGTGATTTCGATGCCCATCCTGACGTGCAACTGCTCGTCGGCGAACTCGATAGGCAGGTCGGGGGTCACGCGCGCTCCAAGGGCTCAAGCGAAACTGTCAGACCCCCACCCTAGACTCGGGCTCGTGACTCACTCAGACGTGAAGCGGCTCCTGCTCATCGACGGTCACTCGATGGCCTACCGAGCGTTCTACGCCCTGCCCGCCGAGAACTTCGTGACGAAGACGGGCCAGGTCACGAACGCCGTGTACGGGTTCACGTCCATGTTGATCAACATCCTGCGGGACGAGAAGCCGACGCACGTGGCGGTGGCGTTCGACGTGTCGCGCAAGACCTTCCGCTCCGAGCAGTACCCCGAGTACAAGGCCGGTCGCACCAAGACGCCGGACGAGTTCCGCAGCCAGGTCTCCCTGATCAAGGACGTGCTGGCCACGCTGGCCATCCCGACCATGGAGAAGGAGAACTACGAGGCGGACGACATCATCGCGACGCTGACCACGCAGGCCGTGGCGCAGGGCGTCGAGGTGGAGATCGTCACCGGCGACCGCGACGCGTTCCAGCTGGTCAACGACCAGGTCACGGTGCTGTACCCGGTCAAGGGCGTCTCGGAGATGGGCCGCTTCACCCCGGCGTACGTCGAGGAGAAGCACGGCGTGCGCCCGGAGCAGTACGCGGACTACGCGGCGGTGCGCGGCGACTCCTCGGACAACCTGCCGAACACCCCCGGCGTCGGTCCGAAGACGATCATCAAGCTGCTCAACCAGTTCGGCGGGCTCAACGAGCTCGTCGACCGCATCGACGAGGTGCCGGGCAAGGTCGGCGAGGCGCTGCGCGGCAACCTGGCGAACATCATCATGAACCGCCAGCTCACCGAGCTGATCAAGGACGTCGAGCTGCCGTACACGATCGACGGGCTCGAGGTGCAGCAGTGGGACCGCGACGCGGTGCACCGGCTGTTCGACGAGCTGGAGTTCCGCGTCCTGCGCGACCGGCTGTTCCAGACGCTGACGACCGCGGAGCCCGAGGCCGAGGAGGGCTTCGAGGTCTCCGGCGGCGCGATCCCCGCGGGCACGCTCGCGAAGTGGCTGGACGACAACGCCCGCAAGACGCGGGTCGGCGTCGCGCTGCGCATCACGACCGACCTGGAGGGCGTCGCGCTGTGCACGGCCACCGGTGAGGGCGGGTACGTCGCCGTCGAGGAGCTGAACGAGGCCGACGAGCAGGCGCTCGCCGCGTGGCTGGCCGACGAGAAGGTGTCCAAGGCGGGCCACGACCTGAAGCTGCCGTTGCGCCGCGTGCGCGCCCGCGGGTGGAAGCTGCGCGGCCTGTCCTCCGACACGGCCCTGGCCGCCTACCTGGTGCGTCCCGGCCAGCGGTCGTTCGCCCTGGACGACCTGGCGCTGCGCTACCTCAAGCGCGAGCTGCGGGCCGAGGAGTCGGGTGACGGCCAGCTGTCGCTGCTCTCCGACGAGTCCGAGGAAGCGCAGAAGGTCGCCACCAGCACGATCCTGCGCGCGCGTGCGGTCGCCGAGCTCGCCGACCGCCTGGACGAAGAGCTGGTGACCATCGGCGGCGCCGACCTGCTCGCGAACCTCGAACTGCCGCTGATGAACGTGCTCGACGAGGTCGAGGCCGTCGGCATCGCGATCGACGTCGACCACCTCTCGGAGCTGGAGGCGCACTTCGCGGCCGGCGTGAAGCAGGCGGCGCAGGACGCGTACTCGGTCATCGGCAAGGAGATCAACCTCGGCAGCCCGAAGCAGCTGCAGACGGTCCTCTTCGACGAGCTGAACATGCCGAAGACGAAGAAGACCAAGACCGGCTACACCACGGACGCGGACGCGCTGCAGAACCTGTTCGAGCAGACCGAGCACCCGTTCCTCCAGCACCTGCTCTCCCACCGCGACGTCACGCGCCTGAAGTCCACTGTGGACGGTCTGCTGAAGTCGGTGGCCGACGACGGCCGCATCCACACGACGTTCCACCAGACGATCGCCGCCACCGGCCGGCTGTCCTCGACGGACCCGAACCTGCAGAACATCCCGATCCGCACGGACGAGGGCCGCCGCATCCGCCAGGCGTTCGTCGTCGGCGAGGGCTACGCGGAGCTGATGACCGCGGACTACAGCCAGATCGAGATGCGGATCATGGCCACGCTGTCCGGCGACGAGGGCCTGATCGCGGCGTTCAACAGCGGCGAGGACCTGCACACCTACGTTGCCTCGCAGGCGTTCTCGATCCCCACCGCCGAGGTGAAGGGCGAGATGCGCCGCCGCATCAAGGCGATGTCGTACGGCCTCGCGTACGGCCTGTCGGTGTTCGGCCTGTCGCAGCAGCTCCGCATCCCGACCGAAGAGGCCCGCGAGCAGATGGAGGCGTACTTCGCCCGCTTCGGCGGCGTGCGCGACTACCTCAACGAGATCGTGAAGAAGGCCGGCAAGGACGGCTACACCGAGACCGTGCTCGGCCGCCGCCGCTACCTGCCCGACCTGACGTCGGACAACCGCCAGCGCCGCGAGATGGCCGAGCGCATGGCCCTCAACGCGCCGATCCAGGGCAGCGCCGCGGACATCATCAAGGTGGCCATGCTGGGCGTCTACCGCGCGCTGGAGTCATCCGACCTGCGCTCGCGGATGCTCCTGCAGGTCCACGACGAACTGGTGCTGGAGATCGCCGAGGGCGAGCGCGAGGCCGTCGAGGCCCTCGTGCGCGACCAGATGGGCAACGCCTACCAGCTCCTGGTGCCACTGGAGGTCTCGGTCGGCGTGGGTCGCTCCTGGGACGACGCGGCCCACTAGGGCCCGCAACGCGAATCAGCCCGTCCGAGTCGAAAGGCTCGGGCGGGCTGCGTTGTGCAAAGCCAAGAATCGTTCCCCCATTGGAACTGACAACGCACGGGGACTTGCCGCAAGACCCTGGGGCCGCCCGCACAATTCGTGGCCTGAACAGCACTGGCCGTGCGGCGAACAGCTTGCCGTCCAGGATCAAGTGCGTGACACCGTCCTGTTCAGCCTTGCGGAGTGTGTCGTGCAGGTCGGGTGCCTGCGTGGCCGGCACGTCGATCGCCTCGGCCAGGTAGCGGTAGCCGGTGGCCGTCAGGCGGTGATGTGCCGTATGACCGCGGCAAGGGACCGCTCACGTGGTTGAACGGTATCCAGTGAGAGCGCCTCCCCGTGCCAGGAGGGAAAACCTGCCAGTCGTTGCCGCACGTTGGACCAGTCGCCGGCGTCGTGCCAGCCGGGGATTCCGCGGCTGCGGCCTTCGAGCCTGGCACGGTGGACTTGCGGGTCGGAGCAGTGGCACACGACCACACGGAACTCCGCACCGGCACGGCGGGCCAGGCTGCGCCAGCGCTCCCTGGTCGCGACCAGTTCGGTGGGATGATCGAGGATGACGGACTGTCCGGCGACGAGTTGCCGCAGAGCGAGCGTGGTCAGCACCTCTTCGGCCATCGCCAGCGGAGCCTCGAAATGACGACCGCCGAACGGGGTCAGCGCGCCGAGCAGCCAGTCGGTGGCGAAGACCGGGATCCCCAGCTCGGCGCCCGCGGCGTCGGCCAGGGTGCTCTTTCCGCTGCCGGGCAACCCGGAGAACACGACCAGCCGAGGAGCATCCGTGACGACGGAAGGTAGGTCGTAGTCGGTGAAATCGGCCGGCAACCTCGGTGTCAGATCGGTCGGCACCAGTCCGGCAACCCACGTGGAGGCGATTCGATACGGCCGTGCGGCCTCGACGACGCAGGAAACGACGTCAACGGTGCCGTCGTGACGGCGGATCCGCGCCCGTGCGGTGGTCTCGCCGACGTCGAGACCGACCACGACGACCGGCGCGTAGTGGGCAGCGCGACCGCGGGTGACCTCGACGTACCTCTCGGGCGTGACGACGGCGGTGAACGCGGCCGCGAGCACGTCGGACGCGTCAGCTCCCCAGCCGGTTTTCCCGTCCAGGCCGTCGAGAATCCATTCCAGCCGCGTCAGGGCAGGACTGGCCGCGAAACGGTGCACTGTTCCCCCGGACAAGGTGGTCGAGGCGAGCCGATCGAGCCTAGCGAGCCTGCCCGGAGACAGGCCGGACGTTCGCCCACGACTGAACGAGACTGCCTTAGCAGGCCGCGTTGCCCGCCGCTCGGCGCTCATCGACGAGGTGAACCAGCAGGTGCGCACGGACGGTGCAAGGGGCGCGGCAGAACGGCTGATGGCGCTGCAATTCGCCTGATGCGGGCGGTGGTCGCGTGGTATGCCAACGGCATGAAGACCCTTGCCGTGGTGATGCTCCTCGCCGTCGCCGCCTGCACGGCCACCGAGCCGGGCACGCCGGCCAGGGAAGCGTGGCTCACGGGCAAGCTGACGTTCCGCAAGGTGGAGAGCGAGGCGCCGACCTCCAAGCCGTCGTCCGGCTACCCGGCGCCGCAGAACAAGGCCGACGACCCCGCGGCACAGTCCGCGCGCGCCACCAGACAGAGCACCGACGACACCACCCGCAAGCAGGCACTCGACACGTTCGACTGCACCGCGCCGGATCCGCTGCTCGGCAACGACGACGCGGCCGCCCCACTGGTGACCTGCGACGCCGGCGAGTTCAGGTACGACCTCGGCCCGGTCTTCCTCGACGGCGGCCGGATCACCGAGGCCACGGCCGGCCTCAGCCAGTACGGCGGCCACGTCGTGACGGTCGAGTTCGACGCGGAGGGCGCGAAGACCTGGGGTGACTTCACGACCGCCAACGTGGGCAGGCAGGTCGCGATCCTGATCAACGGGCGGGTGCTCAGCGCGCCCACCGTCCAGGGGGCGATCACCGGTGGCACCGCGGAGATCTCCGGGAAGTTCACGGCGGACGAGGCGGAGCAGCTCGCGAACCAGTTGAGCGGGCGATGATCCAGTACGCGATCTCTTTGCGCGGCAAGGTTTTCGTGAGCTGACCGCGGTTCGCACGTTCCGCCGGGCACCGAAGGGAGAGCTCATCATGCTGCCGGCCATCAGGCCAGTCGGCGAAGCCGAGTACCGCGACCTGCTGGAGCGCTTCAAACAACGGTTCGAGTTCAACGCGAGCATGCACGACTTCCCCGGCATCACCGAGCCTGCGGACTCCGTCACCTGGTCGAACCTCCTCGACGCGGCTGACGAGGCCGCGCCTGCGGTCCGGCGAGCGCTCAAGGCCTGCGTGCAGCCCGGTGAACTGATCTTCTTCGCCGACCCGTACCACCTGGGCAGCGCGGCGGATCTGCATCGGGTGGACGGACCTGGCCAGCCGCGATGGCTCCAGTCGGCGATCCCCGACGGTGACTACGCCATCAACACGCCATACGACCTGCGGTTCGGCACGTTCGGGCATCCGTGGGAGGACTCGCTGTGCGCTTGGGGCGAAGACCTCCTCGCCGAGGTGAGCGACGAACTGGACGCGCTGATGCCGCGTCTGCGCACCGGCGGCAAGAAAAACTGAACCAGGCCAACTGAGACGTACGTGTTGTGGGTGTCCGCAGTGAGGGGTGACCCGCAATGTCGTACCAGGTTGGGCTCGATCTCGGATCCGCAGGCATCACCGTCGCCACCGACCGCGGCGTCACGACCAACGCGCGGCGTCAGCAGGCGCCGGCCAGGGAGATCACGAACGTTCTCGACGACCTCACGCATCGGTACGGGGAGCCGCCGAGCCGGGTCGCCATGACGCATCCGATGTGCTGGCCGCACGAGCATCTTGAGCAGTTGCGCCACGACCTCATCGAGGCGGGCCGCGCGGACGTGTTGTTCGTGCCTGCGCCGCATGCTGCCGCCATCGCGTTCGACGCTGACGCGCAGATGCCTGAGCACGGCACGGTGGCGGTGTTCGACTTCGGCGCGACCGGGTGTGACATCACGGTGTTGCGCAAGCAAGGTGTGTTGTTGCTGGCCGGGCAGCCCGAACGGGTTGAGGTCGGCGGCTTCGACCTGGACGAGCTGGTCGCGGAGCACGTGATCGCGAAGATCGGCACGCACAGCCGTGAGCTCGTGCAGAGCTGTGTCGAGGCCAAGGAGTTGCTCGGCAGCTATCCGGAGGTGCGGATTCCTTACGTCGCAACGAATGGTGAGGTGCGCGAGGTCAGGCTGAGCCGGTTGGAGTTCGAGGCGATCATCCGGCCGTCGGTCGAGTTGGTGGTCGACGCGCTGGAACGCGTGGCGGGCGGTGCCGGGTTGTGCCTGCCGGACGTCATCCTGCTCGTGGGTGGGTCGTCGCGGATTCCGTTGGTGGTCAAGGAGATCGCGCAACGGCTGCACATCCCGGTGATGCGGGCGCCGGACGGTGCGGCGGCGACAGGTGCGTATCTCGAAGCCAGGCAGCTGGAGCCCGAACCCGCGGAGCAGGCCACCGTCGAGGTGCCGAAGCCGCGCGTGGAGGACGAGCCGAAGCGGCGGCTTCCGACCACTCCGTTCGTCGCGGCCGGGTTGCTCGTGCTCGTTCTCGGTGGTGGGTGGTTCGCGCACGACGCGATGAACCGGCCTCAGGTGAAGATGGAGAACACCAGCGTGCAGCTCGAAGCGCCCGGAACGGCCGAGTTGCCCCGGCTCGTCAAGCCAGGGCGCTGATCTCGCGCAACGTCCGGTCGATCTCCTCCGGGGTGTTGAGGATCGACGTGCCGATCCGCGCGTACGGGATCCGGTAGGAGGCCGTGGTGATCTGGATCTGCTTGCGCCCCAGCAGTTCCACGACCTCCGGGCCGGTGTGGCCGGCGACGTCGAAGCACACCATGCCCGCCGACGTCGCCGGGGCGCGCGGCGTGTGGACGACGACGCCGGGGATCTCGGCGAGCCCGTCCTTGAAACGGCCGGCCAGCTCGGTGATCCGGGACGCCACTCGGTCGCGGCCGAGGCGTTGATGGAACCGCACGGCCGCCTGCACCGCGTAGTAGTGCTCGAACGCGTGGAAGCCGCCGGGCCCGAGCGACGCCGTCTGGCTGCGGTCGCTCAGGCTCGGCAGCAGCGGCACGATCTCGCCGCTCACCTCGGGGTTCACCCACACCATGCCGGTGCCGCGCGGCCCGAACAGCCACTTGTGCGTGCCGGCGACGAACACGTCGGCGCCCATGCGCGCCGCGTCGTCGTCGACGGCGGCCAGTCCGTGCACGCCGTCTACGACGAGGAGGCAGCGGTCTTGCTGTGCACGCCCCTTGTTGGCCTCGGCGACGACGGAAGCGCACGCTCGCACGGGCATCCGCAGGCCCGTGCTCGACTGCACCCAAGTGATGCCGACGGCACGGGTCTGCGGCGTGATCGAGTTCTGCAGCCGCCCAGCGATCTCGTCCTCGGTGGCCTTCGCCGGGTTCTCGTAGAGCGTGCCGATCCTGACCTTCGCGCCCACCCGCGACGCCGCCAGCCTGGCCGCTTGCTGGTGCCACGCGTGGTCCTGGTCGCCCAGCAGCAACTCCTGGTCCGCACGCAGTTTCAGGCCGCCGTAGACGATCGAGAGCCCGATGGTGGTGTTGGGCACGAACGCGATGTCGTCCGCGGCGCCGCCGACGTACTGACCGAGCGCGACGGCGACCTGCTGTGCCTGGTCGGGCATCAGGTCGTGCGAGTTGGCGTCGAGCCGGACCTGGAACTCCTCGACCGCGTCTCGCACCTCGCGCGGGTTCGACGCCAGGTAGAACAGGCCCAGGTTGGTCAGCGAGGGGTCCAGCCGGAACTCGCGGCGCACGGCGCCCCAGTCCACTCCCTGCGCGGCCGACGACGCGGTCGGTGCGACGGCGAGCAGCCCGGCCCCCACGAGGAAGTCACGACGATCCATACCGCCCATTGGACAGCTTCTCCGGTGCGAACGGCAGTCCGGTGTTCAACGCCTTGGCGCCCACGGTGCACAGCTCGCCGAGCATGCTCACGCCGATGGAGAGCTGCGTCGGCGCGTGGTGGTCGAGCAGCAACGCGAGGCCGAAACTCGCGCCGATCGACGTCACCCACACGAGCAAGGTCCACGGCGTGTACCGCTGCCACAGGTGGCCGTCGCGCTCGAACAACCTGATCGTCAGGCCCCTGAACGCGCCGAAAGCGAACCCGGCGGCGAGCGGGAGCAGGTAGATCAGATGGAACTCCTCCATCGCGCGGATGCCGAAGAACAGCAGGAACGCGGGCGGCGCCAGCAGGTCCCTGGCGTTGAGCGGTTCCCCCCTGAACCGGCGCACGAGCACGTACAGCACACCGGCCGCGATCAGCAGATATGTCATTGCGTCCCCCTAAGTAGCATGACCATGCTACTTAAACTAGCAGGGTCATGCTACAAAAGAGAGGTGTCACCGAGAGTCGTCGATCCCGTCGCCCGTCGCCAAGCCGTCGCCGAGGCGGTGTTCCGCGTGGTCGTGCGTGACGGCGTCGAACAGGCCTCACTGCGCAACGTGGCGGTGGAGGCGGGTCTCGCGATCGGCTCGATCCGGCACTACTTCGACAGTCACGACGACATGATCATCTTCGCCGTCGAGGCCCTCATCCACTCGACAGACCAGCGCGTTGTCGCTCACGTGCAGTCGCTCAAAGATCGAAGCGACCCGAGGCGCCCGGCCGAACGCGTGCTCTCCGAGGTGCTCCCGCTCGACGACCGCCGGCGCGACGAGGCCGTGCTGTGGCTGGCCTTCGTCACCGCCGCCCGCACCCGTCCGTCGCTCGTGCCGCACGCCGAACGGCTCTACGACGGCCTGCGCGTGCTCTGCCGCCGAGCCCTGACCGTGATGACCGAGGCGGGGACCGTCGCGGCCACGCACGACGTCGCCCTGGAGTCCGAACGGCTGGCGTCGCTGCTCAACGGCCTCACCGTCGACGGGGTGCTGCACCCGGACCGGATGACGCCGGACCTCACGGTGTCGTTGCTGCGCAGGCACCTCGACTCGCTGCGCTGATACTTCGCGTCCCGTAAAACGTGTCGCGATCAACGGAAATGAGGCATTCTCCTAGGCACACCGCAGTTCTGGGGGGATGGGGGGTGCGCGCGTGCGAGCGCTCGTACTGGGGCCGATCGAGGTCTGGGTCGGCGACAGACAGGTCAGTCTGGGCGGGCCGAAGCCGAGGACGTTGCTTGCCGCGTTGCTGTTGCAGCCGCGTCAGGTGGTGCCGGTGGAACGGCTGATCGATCTGATCTGGGAGGAGTCACCGCCGCAGACCGCGGGCGCGTTGGTGCACACCTACGTGTCGTCGTTGCGGCGCGCGGTCGGCACGGCGCTGGTCACCAGGGCGCCGGGGTACCTCCTCGACCTGGACAGCGACGTCGAGCTGTTCCAGAAGCACCTGACGACGGCGCGGCAGGCCGAGCGGGCCGGCGACCACGCCACCGCGATCACGCACTACCAGCACGGACTCGCCTTCTGGCGCGGGCCGGCGTTGCACGGTGTCGACGCGCAGTTCGCCCGCGGGCACGCGCTGTCGCTCGAGGAGTCCCGCCTGAGCGCCGAGGAAGGGCTCGGCCGCTGCGAGCTCGCGCAGAACCGGGTCGAGGACGCGATCACGCGACTGTCGGCGCTCGCGAACGCCCATCCGACCCGGGAGGAGACGCGTGAGCTGCTCATGCGGGCCTTCCACCGAGCCGGACGGCAGGCGGACGCGCTGCACGTCTACCGCGACGCCCGTGAGCACCTGCTCGACGAACTGGGCATCGAACCCGGCGAGAAGCTCCGGGAACTGCACTCGGCGATCCTCAACGGCACCCTGGAGATCGCTCCGCCGAAGCTGACGGTGGCGCCGGCCCCCTCGGCGGTGACGACGCAGCAGGTCGTCCCGCATCACCTGCCGCCCGACATCAGCGACTTCATCGGCCGCCAGGAGGCGTTGAAGCAGGTCCTCGGCCTCACCGAGGGGCGGGAGGCGGGCACCGCGACGCCGATCGCGGTGGTGTCCGGGTTCGGTGGCGCCGGCAAGTCCGCGCTGGCCGTGCACGCCGCACACCTGCTGCGGAAGTCGTACCCTGACGGGCAGCTGTTCGCGGATCTGCGCGGTGGCGGGCGGAACCTCGAACCGCAGGAGGTCATCGGCCGGTTCCTCGCCCTGCTCGGCGTTCCCGGCCAGGACCAGCCGACCGCACCGGACGAGCGCGTCGAGCTGTACCGGCGCACCGTGGCGGATCGGCGGCTGGTGATCGTGCTCGACAACGCGCGCGGCGAGGCGCAGGTCCGGCCGTTGCTGCCGGGCAACGCGAACTGCTTCGTGATCATCACCAGCCGCAGCCGGCTCACCGGGCTGGAGGGCGCCGAGCCGGTCGAGCTCGGGTTCCTCAGCGACGAGATCAGCGAGGAGATGCTGCGGCGGATCGTCGGCAACGAGCGGATCGGCGCGGAACCCGAAGCGGCGCAACGGATCGCGCGGCTGTGCGGTGGTGTACCGCTGGCGTTGCGGGCGGCGGGCGCGAAGCTGCTCGCGCGGCCGCACTGGCCGTTGAAGACGCTGGCGAAGCGGTTGTCCGACGAACGGCGAAGACTCGACGAACTGGAGATGGGCGACCTCGCGATCCGATCGTCGCTCAAGCTGAACTACGCCGAGCTGGACCCCTTGCACCGCAGGGCTTTCCACCTGTTGTCGGTGCTCGACCTGCCGGACTTCGGTGCGTGGGTCGCGGCACCGTTGCTGGACATCTCGCCGTACGACGCGGAAGACGTCGTGGAGCACCTGGTCGACCTGCGTCTGGTGGACGTCGCCGGTGTCGACCAGATCGGCCGGGTGCGCTACCGGTTCCACGATCTGGTGCAGCTCTTCGGCGCCGAACAGGCGTCGGGCGAACCCGCCGCGGAGGCCGTCTCGCGCCTGCTGGAGACGTGGCTCGCGCTCGTCGAGACCGCGTCGAAGAAGCTGCCGCGGGTGACGCTGGGGCTGCGGCCCCGGCTGCACGCCGAGATCGAGGTGGACCCGCGGCTGGGGGAGGACGTCGAGGAGGATCCGACCGGCTGGCTCCAGTCCGAGACGGACGCGGTCGTCCGAGCCGTCGAACGCGCGCACGACCTCGGGGTCGACGAGCTGACCACGGCCGTGATCACGTCGCTGCTGTCGTCGCCCTTCGCGGCACGCAACCAGTTCGGCAACTGGCAGCGCACCCACCTGGTCGCGCTGCGGTCGGCGCGCGAACGCGGCAACCGGCGGGCCGAGGCCGTGCTGCTCGCCGGGCTCGGGCAGTTGCGGTACGAGCAGGACGACTTCGCGGCGGCGCTGGCGAACTTCCAGCAGGCGGCGGACATCGCGGCCGACATCGACGAACCCGAGACGCTCGCCGTCGCCTACGTCGGCATGGGCACGGTCCGGCGCGACCTGGCCGAGTTCGACCTGGCCCGCGACCTGCTGGACAAGGCGATCGCGCTGGGGGACGACGGGGTCGTCGCGGCGGCGAGCTACGGCGTCGGCGCGATCCGCCGCGACCACGGCGACCTGGCCGAGGCCACGCAGGCGTTCGAACGGTGCGTGGAGCTCTACCGGGCGCAGGAGGACAAGCGTGGTGAGGCGCTGGCGTTGCGCGGCCTGAGCCTGTGCCACCGGGCGGCGGGAGCGTTCGCGGAGGCGGTGGAACTGAGCCGGGAGGCCGAGCAGATCCTGCGCGAGGCCGGCGACGAACTCGGTGCCACGTATGCGGTTCAGGCGCTGGCGAAGGCGTTGCTGCGGACGGGCGAGCTGGAGGGCGTGGACGACCTGCTGGCCGAGTGCCTGGAGGTCTGCACCCGTCAGCGCGACCGGTTCGGGATCGCGCTGATGACCAGGACGCTCGGCGAGCTCGCGCTGGCGCAGGGACGTGACCAGGCGGCGGCGGACCTGCTCCTGGACGCACTGAACCAGTGGACCGTGCTGGGGTTGCCGATCTGGCAGGCGCGCACGATGCGTGACCTGGCGGCGGCGACCGCGGACGACGAGATGTGGTCGCGTGCCAGGGAGTTGTTCGCGTCGCTGGGCGCGCGGGAGGCGAAGGAACTGGCGGGGCTGAGCGCCGGGGAGTGGCGCTCAGCCCTGTAGACGTCCTACGACAGGCGCGGGGCGTCGACGGCCCAGTACCAGTTGTTGCCGGCGTCGAAGAGACGCCAGGAGACGCGCGCCGTGCGGGCACCGGACGGGACGGTCACGTTCAGCGAGATCTGCTGGGCGAGACCGTCCGCGTTGTGGGTGCGGACGACCTGCTCCGCGCCGCCGTCGAACGACACGCTGACCGTGCCGCGCTGCGTGCCCTCCTGCAGGTAGTGCGAGAAGTAGTCCAGCTTCACGCTCGACCTGCCCGTCACGTCGTAGGCGGGCGAGGTCAGCGTCGAGTCGAACTTGCCACGCGAGGACGGCGCACCCTTGTCGTCCCACTCGTCCGGGTCGGCGACGGCGAAGACACCACGGGCGCGCACGTTCGCCTCACGCGACTGCGAAGGCGCGGTGCGGGTCCAGAAGTCGTCGGTGGTGAACGACCAGCCCTGCCACTCCGCGACACCCTGCGGCATCGACGACGCCGTGGTCACCGTCCAGCCCGCCGGACCCTGGTGCGTCCAGCCCAGAACGCTCGCCGGCACCCCGGTCTCGTCCTGACGCGGCTTCAGCGTCACCGAGTCGAACGGGTCGACCGGCGCGGTGCCGAGCGCGTAGCCGTCGAGCGACGCGGAGACGTTGAGGTGCTTCAGCGCGGACGCGGCCACGTCCACCAGCTTCGGCGCGACCGCCGGGCGCGCCGAACCGGTGGAGATCACGAACGTCATCCGTTCCTCGGGCGAGTCACCGCCGTGGCCACCCGCCGCCGTGTGGCCGTGGTCGGTGGTGATCATGATCAGCCAGTCCTCGGACGCGTACGACGGCCGCGACTCGATCGCGCGCACCAAACGGCCGATCTGCGCGTCGTTCGTGCGCATCGCGGCGGCGTACTGGGAGGAGTCGGCGCCGTTGTTGTGGCCCGCGATGTCGATCTGGCCGAGGTAGACGAACGACGCGTCGGCGGCGTCGGTCTTCAGGTGCTGCTCGGCGTCGACGGTGATCTTCTCGTCCGAGCCGGTGTAGCCCGCCGCGTCGCCGTCGAGCACGTACTTGCGGTCCTGGCCGGTGCGCAGGATCTGGTCGCTGATCGGCTTCCAGTCCACGGCCGCGTACGTCGACAGGGCCGGGTTCGCGGTGTTCGCGCGCTCCAGCCAGCTCGGGTACGACGTGAGGGCGTTGCCGGAGAAGGAGTTGTCCTTGACCTTGTGCTTGTCCGGCCACACGCCAGTGAGGATGGTCGACCAGCCCGGGCCGCTGGAGGTCTGGGCCATGCCCGACCCGTACAGCGCGCTGCGGGCGCCGTAGCCGCGGTTCAGCAGCGCCTTGATGTTGGGGGTGTCGGCGCTGATCAGCTTGTCGTACCGGGCGCCGTCGAGCCCGATCACGAGCACCTTGGGCGTCTTCGCCGGGGCCGCGACGGCAGCCGGGGTCACCAGCAGGAGAGGCAGCAGTAACGCAAGAGCAGCTCTTGTCATGACAGGCAGACTTGCTGTCTGCAACCGTCTTCAGCAATGGAGTGCGTCTTAAGTTCACCCGGGCTTCGACAGTTGTCAGTACAAGTTCACTGCCTGGCCGTCACCTGCACGTCGCGCGCGGTCAGTTCGGCGGCGCACTCGGTGCACTCGACCTTCGCCCGCACGCCGCCGCCGCAGTCGCGGTGGTGCAGGTGGAACGACTCCTCTTCGTCCGGAGCCATCCACTTCTCGCCCCACGTGCGCAGCGCCATCAGCACGGGATAGAGGTCGCGGCCCTTCTCCGTGAGGCGGTACTCGTGCCGTGTGCGGCCGTCCTCGTGATAGGGCACGCGCTTGAGCACGTTCTCCTGCAACAGCACGTTCAGCCGGTCGGTCAGGACGCTTCGCGAGATGTCCATCGTGGCCTGGAAGTCTTCGAAGCGACGGGTGCCCAGGAAGATCTGGCGGAGCAGCAGCAGCGTCCAGCGTTCGCCCAGCAGCGCCGCGGGGCGGCTCAGCGTGCAGGGCATGCTCGCGAAGTTCGAGTACGGCATGACTCCAGGATATCCCTTGCGTTCGATTTTCGAACTCAGCTACAGTTCGGATTCCGAACTCAGAGGGGTCGATCCTCATGCGCGTCACCGAGCTCAACCGCGACACCGCGCCGGAAGCTGTCGACGCGGTGTTCGAAGGACTGTCCGCGCGAAGTCGCTACCTGCGCTTTCACTCGCCGACGCCCCGTCTGACCGCGTCCGCCCGCCGGGTCCTGGTCGACGTGGACGGTGAACGTCACGCGGCCGTCTGCGCCCGCGTCGGCGGCGACCCGATCGGCATCGCCCGGGTGATCAAGACCGGCGAGTGCGGCGCGGAGATCGCGGTCGCCGTGGTCGACCTGTGGCAACGCCGCGGCGTGGGCCGTCTGCTGCTGGAGGAGCTGACCTCGGTCGCGGCGCGGATGGGCGTCGCGGAACTGCGCGGCGACGTCCTGCCCGACAACCACGCGATGCTCGCGCTGGTGCGCAAGGTGCTGCCCGGCGTGCGGATGACCAGGGAGATCGACACGATCCAGCTCAGTTACCCGCTCGCCTGGGTGACCGCCGAGATCAGCGACGCCGACCTTATAGAAAGCTTGCAGGAGATTTAGAGATCAAGCCCCGACGATGGCCCCGTGACCACCGCACGTGCCGCCGGCCGCCTCATCCTCCGCTCCGAGATCGTGGAGCGCGCGTGTTCCTGGTTGCGCGACTCGGTCCCGTACAGCCAGACGAGATTCCACCAGAACGAACACGGCATCTACCGCGCCGACTGCTCGGGCTTCGTGTCGATGGCGTGGGGCCTGCCGGGCAAACCGGAGGACCGGCACGGCGGCTTCGACACCCCGGGCCTCGCCGTGGTGAGCAGCCTGATCACCGCACCCGAGCTGCGGGCGGGCGACGTGGTCGTCCGCACGGACGGCACCAGCCTGACCCGCCACGTCGTGATCTTCGCGGCGTGGGCGGAGGAGCCGGGACGGTACTGGGCCTACGAGCAGGCCGGGGGGAACCGCACGCGGCTGCGCGCCGTCACCTATCCATATGAGACCGGAGCGCAGCTGTACGTACCGCGCCGGTACCTGAGCGTGTTGGAGTCCACCGAGTGAGGCGGGTGGCGTAACCGCATCGGCCACTGTTCCGATGCAACTGGCGACGACGCGTGCGAGCAGACCCCCGGAAGGCCAGGCCGAACCTGTGAACAACCGCCACTCCGACCGCGGGCAACCGCTCCTTCACCGCCAGTTCAAGATCGCCGGAAACCTGTCCGATCGACAGGAACATCCGACGTTCGACCGGACCGAAACTTCACACCGCCTTGCTAACGTGACCGGCATGAAACGGTGGGGGATGCTGGCGGTCGCAGCGGCGGCCATCACGTTCGGCTCGACGCTGGCCATGCCGGACGTCGCCGTCGCCGCCGAGGGCGGGGTGATCTGCGGGAACTACGAGGCCAACACCAAGATCACGCGCAGCGAGATCCTGGCGCGCTCGCGCACGTGGATCAGCGCTCGCGTGCCGTACAGCCAGAGCGACTGCTTCGGCAACAAGTACGGCGCCTACCGCACGGACTGCTCCGGCTTCGTCTCGATGGCCTGGGGCCTGCGCATCTCCTACACCACGCACATCCTCGAGCAGGTCGCGCACCGCATCGACTGGGCGGACCTGCGTCCCGGCGACGCGCTCAACGACCGCCTGAGCCACGTCGCGCTGTTCATCGGCTGGGCGGACGCGGCCAAGACGCGGCCCATCGTGCGCGAGCAGGCCGGGCCGGACGGCAGCAGGACCGTGCAGCGCGTGTGGAGCGCCGCCACGGCTCGCCAGTACGTGCCGCTGCGCTACAACAACATCCTCGAGGCCGGCAGCGGTGGCTCCGGCAGCGAGACGCCGGTGACGGACAAGGTCGTCGTCGACGCGGGCCCGCAGATCTCGAACACCGGGCAGCAGCAGCTCGAGATCTTCGCGCGCGGCACGGACGGCACGATCATCACGAACTTTCACAAGACGAGCCGCTGGAACGGCTGGCAGCAGCTCGGGCCGGAGCTCTTCGCCGGTGACCCGGTCGCGCTGATGAACCCGCAGACGAAGATCGTCGAGGTGTTCGCGCGCGGCACGGACGACAAGGTCTACCGCCGCGTCGACGGCCAATGGCGCGCGCTGGGCGACACGGCCGTCGCGGGCGACCCGACGCTGACGTGGAACGACAGCACCAAGGCCGTCGAGGTGCTCGCCCGCGGCGCGGACGGCCTGCTGCTCCGCTTCACGGACAAGTGGGCGCCGGTCGGCGACCGCAAGATCGAGGGCAACCCGGCCGTCGCCGACAAGGACGTCTACGCGCGTTCCGCCGACGGCAAGCTGATCAAGTGGGACGGCAACGCCTGGTCGGACCAGGGCGACAAGAAGATCGTCAGCGACCCGAGCGTCGCCGTCGACCAGGTCTTCGTCCGCACCGAGTCCGGCAGCGTCGAGCAGTACGCGGCGGGCGTCTGGACGACGCTGGGCGGCAAGGGCACCGGCGCGCCGTCGGCCGTCTTCAACTCGACGACCGGATCCATCGACGTCGTGCAGCTCGGTGAGGGCGGCTTCGTCGAGCACGCCCGCGCCGGCGACAAGGGCTGGACCACGTGGGCGAAGCTCGGCACCACCAAGGTCTCCGAGCCGCCGAGCGCGATGTACCACGCGCAGACGAAGACCGTCGAGGTCTTCGCCCGCACCGACGACGGCAAGCTGGTGCGCCGCTTCTACAAGGAGAAGGCCGGCTGGAGCCAGTGGGCCGTGCTCGGCGACAAGAGCATCAGCTGATCCAGGCAGAGAAAAGGGCCGCGACTCGAACTCCGAGTCGCGGCCCTTTCGCTCAGATCAGCACTGGACCAGCAGGTCCCCGATCGCGGTCTGGCCCTTGTTCCGGTCGTTCGCGACGAGCGACTCGGTCAACGCCTTCGCCGCGTCCCTGCACTTCTGCGAGCCGGCCGCGTCGGCTTCCGCCTTCTTCTGCGCGGCAACGGCCCGGTCGGTGTCCTCCTTGCTGTCCTTGGCCTTCTTGGTCAGGTCCGCGATCTCGCGGTCCTTGCCCTCGACCTGCCTCGACAGGTCGGCGGAGCGGCCCTTCTCCTGGAAGAAGAGCACGCCGAACGCGGCACCCGCGCCGAACAGCAGGACCACGAACAACGACAGCACGACGATGCCGGTCTTCTTCGGCTTCGGCGGCGGCACCGGTGCGACCGGCGCGGGCACCGGCTGCTGCGGCGTGAACGGCGGCGTGTAGACGTCGAACTCCAGCTGTGCCGCTGGAGTTCCCGGCTCGACGGCAGGGTGTGGCTGCGCGTCGAAGACAGGGCTGGTCATGGTTTCCCCCAAAGAAAAATGCTCCCCTGCGCCTATCATCGCCGCATGGTCAACCCTGTTACGTGAGCCGCCTCACCGCGTCGATCACCAGGCCGAAGAACCGATCCACGTCCAGCCCCACCGCCACCAGCGCGTTCGGCTCCCGCCCCAGCCGTCCGTGCAGGTCCACCACCGTGGCGCCGCGCGTGAACGTGCCCGTCGTCTCGATCCCCACGAACGCCTCGACGCACGTCACCAGCGAAGGATCGATCACCCGCGCCACCGCGACCGGGTCGTGCAGCGGCGGTGCGGCGAACCCGAACACCTCGCGGTAGGTCGTGGCGAAGAACGTCATCAGCTCCCCGCAGATCCGCCCGAGCGACCCCAGGGCGTTCAACTGCGCCAAGATTTCCGGCGTCACCAACGCCTGGTGCGTCACGTTCAGTCCGATCATCGTGATCGGCACACCGCTCGTGAACACGATCTGCGCCGCCTCGGGGTCGACGTAGATGTTGAACTCCGCGTACGGCGTGGTGTTGCCGCGCTCGGTCGACCCGCCCATGAGCACGATCTCGCGCACCGCAGAAGGCCCGTACCGCCGCAGGTACAACGCGACGTTCGTCAACGCTCCGGTCGCCACCAGCGTCGCCGGCATGTGGGCGTGCATCACGTCGATCGCGTGCTCCTGCACCACGCCGACGGACAGCGCGCCGAACGCCGGACCGTCCATTCCGGACTCGCCGTGGATGTCCTCGGCGACGTACAGCGGACGCACGAGCGGCTGGGCGGACCCGCGGGCGATCGGCACCGAAATTCCGGCGGCCGAACAGATCCGTCGTGCGTTCGAAGTGACCTTGTCGAGAGTCTGGTTCGCGGCCACAGTGGTGATCGCGCGCAGGTCGATCTCGGGTGAGCCGGCCGCGAGCAGGATCGCGATCGCGTCGTCGTGGCCGGGGTCGCAGTCGAGCACCACAGGAGTCGGCATGGATCCATCCTTCCGTTCATGTCCATGAAACAGCTGAAAACGTTTCCGCGAGGTCTTGACGAGGTCAGGGCGGGTGCGACTAGCGTGAGGAAAACGTTTGCAGGGGAGGCTGGAGATGGCTCGCAGGCGCTACGCGGTGGTCGGCACGGGATCACGCGCCGAGCGGCACATCCACGCCATCGCGGTCGAACACGCGGCCACCTGCGAGCTCGTCGCGTTCGCCGACGTGAACCGCACGAGGATGACCGTCCACAACGACCGGCTCGCGGAACTGGGGGTCGAGCCGGTTCCCGCGTACGACGCGGCCGACTTCCTCAAGATGCTCGACGAGCAACGGGTCGACGTCGTCGTCGTGACCACTGTCGACCGTCACCACGACACGTACATCGTGGAGGCGCTCGACGCTGGTCGTGACGTCGTGACGGAGAAGCCGATGACGACGGACGTCCCGTCGGCCGGCAAGATCCTGGACGCGGTGCACCGCAACGACGGCAACGTCACGGTCACCTTCAACTACCGCTACAACCCGATCCACGAGAAGGTGCGCGCGCTGCTCGCGGACGGCGCCGTCGGCGAGATCGGGTCCGTGCACTTCGAGTGGCTGCTCGACACCCGGCACGGCGCCGACTACTTCCGCCGCTGGCACCGCGACAAGGCCAACTCCGGCGGTCTCATGGTGCACAAGGCGACCCATCACTTCGACCTGCTCAACTGGTGGGTCGGTTCGGTGCCCGAGACCGTGTACGCGCACGGCCGGTTGTTCTTCTACGGCGAGGAAAACGGCAAGCGCCACGGCTACGCCCAGGACGACCGGTTCGACATCAGGCTGGAGCAGAACGACTGGCTCAGGAAGCTCTACCTCGACGCGAAACACGAGGACGGCTACCGGCGCGACCAGAACCCGTTCGAGCCCGGTGTGTCCATTGAGGACGACATGTCGGTGGTCGTCCGCTATGCGAGCGGCGCGAACCTCACCTACCACCTCACGGCCTACTCGCCGTGGGAGGGCTACCGGCTGATGGTCAACGGCAGCAAGGGGCGTCTCGAACTCGAAGTCGTCGAGAACTCCTGGGTGTCGAGCCAGAACCCGGCGGTGCACGGCGTCAACGCCAACCCGGAGCAGGGCTGGGCGAAGTTGTCCGTGCAACGGCTGTTCGAAGAACGCGAGGACATCCCGCTGGAGTACGACCGGGACGGGCACGGTGGCGCCGACCAACGCATGGTCGACGCGCTGTACGGCCCGCCCGGGCAGGAAGACCCGTTGGGACGCAAGGCAACGCACTACGACGGCACGCTCTCGCTGCTGACTGGTTTCGCCGCCAACCGCAGCTTCGAGACCGGGGAACCGGTCCACGTCGTCGACGTCATCGACCTTAGATGAGGAGTGAACGTGCGCAAGGCCATGGCCTTGGTGCTCGGCGGCGCGTTGGTGGCGGCCGGGTGTGGCGGCGGTTCCGGAAGCGGCGGTCAGGCCGAGATCCGGTTCATCTGGTGGGGCAACGACGACCGCGCGAAGATCACGAACGAGGCGGTGAAGCTGTTCGAGAGCCGTAACCCGGACGTCAAGGTCGCCACGTCGTTCCAGAACTTCCAGAACTACTTCGAGAAGCTCTCCACCGAGATCGCGGGCGGCAACGCGCCGGACGTGATCCAGATGGACTACCGCTACCTCAACGAGTACGCGGGCCGCAACGTCCTGCTCGACCTCACCCCGTACGTGGGCAAGGAGATCCGCACCGCCGACTGGAACGCGGGTTTCGCCGGCAGTGGCAAGCTGAACGACAAGCAGGTCGCGATGCCGTTGGCGCAGAACGCCACCACGATCGTCTACGACCCGAAGCTGTTCACCGCCGCGGGCGTGCCGGAACCGCGGATCGGCTGGACCTGGTCCGACTACAAGGAGATCGCCGGAAAGCTCAAGGCGAGCACCGGGATCTCCGGCTCCACGGACTTCGGCGGCACCGAGGACGTCTTCGAGACCTGGCTGCGGCAACGCGGCAAGGCGCTCTACCGCGACGGCAAGCTCGGCTACGGCAAGGACGACCTGAAGGCGTTCTGGCAGCTCTCCAAGGACTTCCGCGACGCGAACGCCACCACGCCGGCCGAACTGGTGACCACCCTCAACGCCGGTGCCGAGCAGACCCCGATGGGCAAGAAGCTGTCGGCGTCCGAACACAGCTACGACAGCCTCTACGGCGGCTACAACACCGTACGGCCGGACGAGCTCAAACTCGGCCCGTATCCCAGTGACAGCAAGGAAGTCCTCGGCTCGTACCGCAAACCGTCGCAGCTGATCAGCGCGTCGGCCCGCACCAAGCACAAGGACGCGGCGGTCAAGCTGATCGACTTCCTGCTCAACGACCCCGACGCGGGCAAGATCCTCGGCGCCAACCGCGGCCTGCCGGCGAACCTCAAGATCCGCGAGGCCGTGGCGCAGAACCTCAGTGGTGCCAACAAAGTCATCTTCGAGTACCAGAAGTCGGTCGACGCGAAGCTCGGCGACGCGCCACCCGCCCCGCCCAAGGGCGACGGCACGATCTACAAGCTCATGCAGCGCAAACACGAAGAGGTCGTGTTCGGCAAGAAGACGATCGACCAGGCGTTGGACGAGTTCTGGCGTGACGCGGAAGAAGCACTGAAGTAGTGCCGTACCTGTTCCTGGCGCCGTGGCTGCTCGGCGCCATCGGACTCACCGTGGCGCCGATGGTCGTGTCGCTGTACCTGTCGTTCACCGACTACGACCTGTTCAACGAACCCAGGTGGGTCGGACTCGACAACTACGCCAAGCTGTTCGGCGACGACCCGCGCTACCTGGACTCGGTCGGCGTGACCCTGACGTACGTCGGGTGGTCGGTGCCGGCCAAGCTGCTCCTGGCGCTCTCGGTCGCGTTGCTGCTGAACTCGTTGCGCGGCAAGGGACAGGCGTTCTTCCGCTCGGCCTTCTACGCGCCCTCGCTGCTGGGCGCGTCGGTCGGGCTCGCGCTGGCGTGGCGGGCGATCTTCGACACCTGGGTCGACACGCCGGACACCGCGCTGGTCACCATCGTGCTGCTGTCCGCGTGGCAGTTCGGCGCCCCGATGGTGATCTTCCTGGCCGGGTTGCAGCAGATCCCGCGCGACCTGTTCGACGCGGCCGCGGTGGACGGCGCCGGGTGGTGGCGCAAGCTCGCGTCGATCACGCTGCCGATGCTGTCGCCGGTGCTGTTCTTCAACCTCGTGCTGGAGACCATCCACGCGTTCCAGGCGTTCACGCAGGCGTTCGTGGTCAGCGGCGGGCGCGGGGGACCGGCCGACTCGACGCTGTTCTACACGCTCTACCTGTACGAGCGCGGGTTCACGGAGTTCCGCATGGGCTACGCGTCCGCCATGGCGTGGGTGCTGCTGGTGGCGATCGCGCTGATCACCGCCGTGCTGTTCCGCACCTCGCGGTACTGGGTGTTCTACGGAGACGAACGATGAGACGGGCCGCGACCTTCCTGCTGTGCCTCGCCGCGCTGGCGTTGGTGCTCTATCCGATCGTGTGGCTGGTCTCGGCGTCGCTCACCCCGGTCGAGGACCTGGTGGCGAACCTGCGTTCGTTGTTCCCAGGCCGCGTCACGACGGACGGCTACGCGGGTGCGCTGGAGGGCGCGGGCGGCGAGTCGTTCTGGACGTTCCTCGGCAACTCCACGATCGTCGCCTCGGGTGCCGTGGTCGGCAACGTCGTGTCGTGCTCGCTGGCGGCCTACGCGTTCGCCCGGCTGCGGTTCCGGCTCTCCGGCCCGCTGTTCGCGTTCGCGCTGGTCACGATCATGCTGCCGGCGCACGTCACGCTGATCCCGCAGTACGTGGTGTTCCAGCGGCTGGAGATGATCGACACCTTCGTGCCGTTGATCCTGCCGAAGCTGCTCGCGACCGACGCGTTCTTCGTGTTCCTGATGGTGCAGTTCATGCGCGGCATCCCGCGCGAGCTCGACGAGGCGGCGAAGATCGACGGCTGCGGGCCGATCCGCAACTACCGGTACGTCGTGCTGCCGTTGTCGAGGCCCGCGCTGGTGACGACGGCGATCTTCACGTTCATTTGGACCTGGAACGACTTCTTCTCGCAGTTGATCTACCTGTCGTCCACCGAGAACTACACCATCCCGATGGGCCTGCGGTTGTTCATCGACCAGACGTCGTCCTCCTCGTACGGGCCCATGTTCGCGATGTCGGTGCTGTCGCTGGTGCCGATCGGACTGTTCTTCCTGGCGTTCCAGCGGTTCCTGGTTGCGGGCGTGGCCACGACGGGCCTGAAGGGATGAGACGCGTCGAGGTGCTCGCGGACACCCTGCTGCTCGGGGTGTTCGTGTTCGTGGCCTCGCTCCCGGTCGTGACGGCCTTCTCGGCGTTCGGCGCGGCCCGCGAGGTGCTGCGCGCGGAGCTCCCGGTCGGACGGTTCTGGTCGTTGGTGCGCGTGCAGTGGGTGCCGGGCGTGATCTTCGGACTGGCGTGGGCCGTGCTCGTGATCGACGCCCTCTTAGTGGTGACCGTGCTCCCGGCGCCATTGCCCGTTCGGGTGGCGGTGTTGACGGCTTCGGCGGCCGTTGGAGCCTGGATGCTGTCGCAAACGTGTCTTGGTTGGCGCGGCGCATTGAAATTCCACCCACCTCGGCTGATGCTGATGGCCGCGTTGGTGGTCGCCGGTGTGCTGGTGTGGGCCCTGCCTCCGCTGGCGCTGGTGATCGGCGGACCCCTGGCGCTCGCGGCTGAGTCCGCCCGAGAAGGGTGAGAGCGATGCGTGTTGCGCTGGTCGGCGCTCGTGGACATGGGGCGCGGCACGTGGAGAACCTGGTCCGGCTCGGCCACGACGGCCTCGCCACGTTCGTCGGTGTGGTCGACGTCGCGGAGGTCGACGCGCCGGTGCCGGCCTACCCGGACCTGCCGTCCCTGGCGGCGGAGTTGCACCCCGAGATCGTCGTGATCTCCTCACCGCCCGCGACGCACCGCGACCTCGTCCTGGCGGCGTTCGAACTGGGCTGCGACGTGCTGGTCGAGAAGCCCGCGGTGCTGTCGGCGACCGACTTCGACGACATCTCCGCCGAGGCCCTCAAACGCGGGCTGGTGGGCCAGGTCGGGTTCCAGACGCAGGGGACGGGCTCGTACCGGCGGCTCTGCTCGTTGATCGGCTCCGGTGCGTTGGGCGACATCACCGGTATCGGCGCCGCCGGGCGTTGGACGCGCACGGACGCCTACTACGAACGCTCCGGCTGGGCCGGACGGCAGGGCGAGGACGGGACGCTCGTGAACCCGTTCGCGCACGCACTGCAGAACGCGCTGCTGCTCGCCGATGTCGAGGAACGGACCGACATCGCTGTCGAACTGGAGCTGTACCGGTGCCGCGAGACGATCAGTGCGGACGACACGGCCTGCGTCCGGGTGACGGCCGAGGGAGCACCGCCGGTCGTCGTCGCCACCACGCTCTGTGCGACGACATCGTTGCCACCGGTCGTCCTGGTGCACGGAACGCTCGGGCAGGCCGTCTGGTGGTACGACGACGACAGACTCACGGTGAACGACCACCGCATGGCCGTGGCGCCGTCCGTCGATCTTCTGGAGAACCTCATCCGGCACCGGCAGACCGGCGAGCCCCTGGTCGCGCCGCTGGCCGCCGCACGGGCGTTCACGTCGATCGCCGAGCAGTGCGGCAAGGCCGACGTGCCGCTGCTGCCCGCCCGCCGCGTCGGTGACCGGGTGGTGCTCGACGGCATCGACGAGGTGGTCGTGCGGGCCGCCGAGAAGCTCGCGACCTTCACCGAACTGGGCTGCGGATTCGGGCGGTAGTCTGCCGCGCAGTTCGCCGCGTTCGGGGAGTGTTGCGTTGGACACCTACATCGAGCTCAAGGACGTCCGGGTCACCGGTTACGTCAGCATGGGCCTGATAGCGCTGGTCGCCGCCGAGTCCGTCTGGGGCACGATCAACGACTGGCAGGGCGGATCGTCCTCGTGGAGCTTCCTGGCCATCATGATGGTCATCCCCGCGGGTGTGGCGTTCGTCATCTGGTTCCGCAGCGCCACCCACAACGCCGAGGCGATCGCCCTGCACGGCGTGCGGATGGTGTCGCAGGTGTGGAAGGCGAGCGACCCGGCCCAGCGCGAGGTGCCGTTCGCGCAGCGCGTGGCGAGTCCGCTGATCAGGCCCTGGCAGCTCACGTTCCTCGCGATGGTGCTGGGCGACGTGCTGGAGTCGTTGCTGCTCGACACGCCCCTCTACGTCGTGTTCTCGACGTTGTCGACCTTGTGCGCGATCGGGGCGGCGGGGCTCGCCTGCTACGTCATCTTCCGGATCTCGATCATGCAGCAGCGGTTCGCGGTACCTCAGCGCAGGCGTGGCTAAGCCCCTGGGGCATGCGGTAGACTGCTTCATTGGTTGCGGTTTTGTGTTCGTGTCTTTTCACGCTCGCCGAACTTCAGTTGCGAGCGCTTCTCCTTCTTCGCGGATGGGGCGGTCGGCTCTCGACCAACCACGGGGCAGTCGCAAAGTGCGGCTTGCTCTTCAGCATTGAAGGAGCAGTACATGGCAAACGGCACCGTCAAGTGGTTCAACGCCGAAAAGGGCTTCGGCTTCATCGCCCCCGAGGACGGCGGCGCTGACGTCTTCGTCCACTACTCGGCCCTCAACGGCGGCGGCTACCGCAGCCTCGAGGAGAACCAGAAGGTCTCGTTCGACGTCACGCAGGGCCAGAAGGGCCCGCAGGCGACGAACGTCACCGCTCTCTGACGTTGTTTCACACCGCAGGGCCCCCGGGACTTCCCGGGGGCCCTGCGTGTGTTCGGGGGCTTGCGGGTTCCCCTAGCCTGGCTTGATGCCGTTGCTCGGACCAGCTGATCCGCTGCCGCACGTGCCCCGGCGCATCCTCGTCGCCGGCAACGCGGGATCCGGCAAGTCGACGCTCTGCCTGCGCATCGCCCGTCAGCACGACCTGCGGCGCGTGGAGCTGGACAGTCTCTACTGGGGTCCACAGTGGACGCCGCGGCCGGAGTTCCTGGACGAGGTCGCCGCGTTCGCACGAGAAGACCACTGGGTCACCGAGTACCAGTACAAGGCGGCGCGGCCCGCGTTGCTCGCGCGGGCGGACACGGTGGTGTGGCTCGACCATCTGTTCCCGGTCGTGATGGGCCGGCTGGTGAGTCGCACGATCAGACGTCGCGCGGCAGGGGTGGAGTTGTGGAACGGTAACCGGGAGTCGTCGCTGTTGTCGGCGTTCACCGATCCGGAGCACATCCTGCGGTGGGGCTGGAAGAGCTACGGTCGCAACCGGGCCAGGGTGCTCGCCCTGGTCGACGACATCGTGGTCGTGCGGCTGCGCGGGCAGGGGCAGGTGGAGCGCTGGCTCTCCGGCCCGCTCGCCTCGGTCGGGGAGGAGCGTGCTCGGTGAGAACGGCTCTGGTGCTCGGTGGGACCGGCATGCTGGCCGGCTGCGCGGGACAACTCGTCGCACGCGGATGGCGGGTGGTGCTGCCGTCGCGCACGCAGCCGTTGATGGCCGACGACGGTCCCGGACGGGCGGCGCGGGCGTCGATCTCGCGGGGACATCGGCCGACGTGGGTCAGGGCCGACTGGGAGCACCCCGAGAAGCTTGCCGCGGAGGTCGAGTACGAGCTCGACGGCGACCTGGTGAACCTGCTGGTGGCGTGGGTGCACGACAGCTACCGCATGGGTGTGCTCAACGCCGTGCGGCACCTTCTCGCAGAGGACGCGCCGGTGGTGGAGGTGCACACGTCCGTGCCCGTACCGGAACCTGCGCTTCCGCATCCGACACAGCAGGTGTTGCTCGGTCACTTCGCGCACGACGCGACACTGCGCACGAACCGTGCAGTGCTGGAGGCCGTCGAACGAGGACTGGCGGGACGGGCGCCCTCGCTGCACCACGAGGACGCCCGCTGACGCGCTACCGGACCTCGGTCCTCTGGACCTTCGCCCGGCCGATCTCCGCCTGCACCTTGATGCCGGCCGCCACGTCCACGAGCTGGCGCACGACCACGTCCTCGTTGCGGATGTCCGCGATCTTCTGCTTGGTCTTCGTGACGAACTCGAACGCCGCGACCTCCGCCGCCTCGATCTCGGCGACCTTCTGGAAGTCCTTGGTGAAGTCCAGCACCACGTCCGCGTTGTCGAGGACCACCAGCTGGTAGTCCGACGGCGCGTCGGAGGCGAAGCCCTTCTTGAACTCGCCGGCGACCTTGATGCCGTCGGCTGTCTCCTCGAAGTCGAGGACTCCCGCGACCGGGGTGAACAGCGCTTCCTGGAAGTCGGCGGTGGCCTTCACGGGGTCCGGCGCTGCCAGCGCGGGGGACGCCGTGAGGGCGATGGTCGCGAGCAGGACGGTGGCGATGCTCAGCAGTTTCGGCATGTCTTCGTTCGTACCTGCGGGCCTGGGGGCCTGCTCGGTCAAACGCATCGCTCGATCGGGCGTTGACGTTGTACGCTCCGCGCCGACGTCGGGGGACGTACTTGCTCTGGGGGAACAATCAGATGAACAACGACGTGCTCAGACCTGTGCACGGGGTCGGGCTGGCGGCGACCGTCCTGATCGGAATCTCGGCGGGGATCAACGTGCTCGAGGCGGTGTTCGTCTGGCTCACGGTCGACGCCGATCAGTACACGACGCTGGGCACCACGGTGGCGTTCATGCTCTCGTGGATCTCCCTCGTGGCGTTCGTCGTCACGGCGGCCACCTTCATGGTGTGGATGTACCACGCTCGGCTCAACTCCGACGCGATCACGTCCAGGCACCAGCACCGCTTCACGAGGACGTGGGTGATCCTCGGCTGGTTCATCCCGATCGCGAACCTCGTCATCCCGCACTCGGTGGTGCAGGACGTCTGGCGGGGATCGGACAGGGCGCTGCGCATGGTCGCGCTCGAGCAGCGTCCCAAGAGCAGCCTGATCACCGCGTGGTGGATCTGCTTCCTGCTCTCGAACATCGCCCTGACCCTGCCGCAGTCGCTCTCGTACGAGCTCGCGACGTTCGCGACGGTCTCCGCGCTGCTGTCCGTCGCGGCCGCCGTGCTCGCCGCACGGGTGATCCGTCAGATCAACGACCTTCAGGTCACCGAGCCGAGCGCATCCCCCGCACCAGCAGCATGACCGACTCGCGCACCTCCGCCCGTGACCGCTCCGGCTGGAACACCTGCCAGTCCAGCGCGATCACGAGCAGCGTGCCGAACAACGCCGCCGACGCGGTGCCGACCTCGACCCCATCGGGCAGGCGGCCCGCGTCGGACAGGCGCTTCATCTGACCGCGCACGATCGACACGATGTCGTCGCGCAGCAACGAGAGAGTGCCGTGCCATTGGCCCGGTGTGCGCCACAGCTCCGAGACGAGCAGCTGGCCGAACGCCGGGTACTCGGCCCAGAAGCCGAGCATCTCGTCGACCAGCGCCTCCAGCGAGTCCTCGGACCCCTCCGCGGACCGCAGCCGGCCCGCGAGGATCTCCACGCCGTGGTGCAGCAGCGCTTCGACGAGGGCGTCCTTCGAGGCGAAGTTGTAGTAGATC
The DNA here is from genome assembly GCF_900115955.1 of Lentzea waywayandensis. Lineage (GTDB taxonomy): Bacteria > Actinomycetota > Actinomycetes > Mycobacteriales > Pseudonocardiaceae > Lentzea > Lentzea waywayandensis. Next base: position 161,887 of record NZ_FOYL01000005.1, on the reverse strand, counting down.
GTGCCTTTGGCGACACCCGCCTCCGCGGCTATCTCGTCGACCGTCACCGAGGCCGCGCCCCGTTCGCCGACCAGCTTCAACGCCGCGTCGAAGAGCTTCTGCTTGGTCGCTGTCGTTCGCGCGCTCACAGCACGAGCTCCGGCTTCAGCTTGGACGCTGTCCACACCCGCTGCTTGTAGGCCGCCACGGACGACAAGGCTAGGGCTCCGAGCAGCCAGGCGAGAAGGATCAGCGCGTCCTTTCCGACGCTTCCCAGGTCACCGCCGTACATCAGGTGGCGCAGACCGTCGACCGCGTAGCCCATCGGCAGGCCGTAGTGCAGCGGGTACAGCGGCACCGGGATCGTCTGCCACGGGAACGTGCCACCCGCGCTGACCAGCTGAAGGATCAGCAGGATCAGACCCAGGAACTTGCCCACCGCGCCGAACGCGGCGTTCAGCGCGTGCAGGATCGCCACGAACGTCAGCGACATCAGCGCGAGGAACCCGAACGTGCCGACGGGGTTCGACGGCTCGATGTCGACCACGAACCGTACGACCGTGAACATCACCAGCACCTGCACGATGCCGAGCAACGCGCCTGGCAGCCAGCCGCCCACCGCGACACGTAGCGCTGACTGACCGGCGGCGAGCGCACGGCGGGAGAGCGGGCGCAGCAGCAGGAACAGCACGAACGCGCCGATCCACGTCGCCAGGCCCAGGAAGAACGGGGCCAGGCCGGCGCCGTACGTGGCGGCCTTCGTCTGGGACAGGCCGCGCACCGCCACCGGGTCGCCGATCGCCTGCGCGATCGCGGCGCGCGTCGGGTCGTCCTGGTCCGGGATCTTGTTGATGCCTCCGGACAGGCCGTCGCTCAGCTCCGCCGCACCGGTCGCGAGTGTCGTGGCGCCGTCCTTGAGCTGCGGGGTGCCGGTGGCCGCCTTCTGCAGGCCGTCCCGGAGCTGGGCGTTGCCGTCGGCGAGCTTCGTCGCGCCGTCGTCCAGCTTGGCGACGCCGGCGACCAGGCCGGGCATCTTGGACGAGAGCTGCTCGGCGCCGTCGGCCACCTGGTCCGCGCCCGTCGCGAGCTTGCGGAGATCACCCGCGGCGCCCTGGACCTTGCCGTTGGCGTCGTCGACCGGCTTGCGGACCTGGCCGATCGTGCCCAGCACGTTCTGCACCTGTTCCTCGGTGAAACCCAAGGCGCGCAGGCGGTTCGCGATGTCGCCGTTGGCCTGGTCGAGCACGCCGACGAGTGCCTGGGCCTTCTTCGCGTACTCCTCGGCCTCAGCCGCGGCGGTCTCGTTGCCGGTGGCGACCTGGCGGGCGCCGTCCGCGATCTTCTTCGCGCCGTCGGGCAGTGGTGCGGTCTGCGAGCGGAGTTCGTGCGTGCCGTCCCGGAGCTGCGCGGCGCCGTTGGCCGCCGTCACCGCACCCGTGGAGAGCTGCTGGACGCCGCTGTCGAGCTCGCCGACCTTGTCGCGCAACGTCGCGCTGCCGTCCGCGATCTTCTTCGCGCCGTCGGCGGCCTTGGTGGTCTCCTGGCGGATCGTGGAGAAGCCGAGCAGCAGCTTGTCCGCGGCCTCGGTGGAGACCTTCGCCGTGACGGCCCTGCGCACCTCGGAGACGACCTGGTTCGCGATCGTGCTGCCCAGGTAGTTGTTGGCGTCGTTGGTCGTCAGGGTCAGCACGCCCTGGCGCGGCTTGTTCTGCTCAGCGGACGTGAGCGCCTCGGAGAAGTCCTCCGGCAGCGTCAGGGCGAAGATGTACTTGCCCTTGCGCACGCCCTCGTCGGCGTCGTCCACGACCTGCCAGTTGAACTTCTTGCCGTTCAGCAGCTCGTCCGCGACGTCCTTGCCGGCGTTGAGGTCCTTGGCGCCCTTGTCCTTGACGACCAGCGCGGCGGGGACGTGGTTGAGGTTCGCGTACGGATCCTTGTTGGCGTACAGGTACAGCGACGCGTACAGCAGCGGCACGAGAGCCAGCGCCAGGACCGCGAGCTTGGGGAGCTTGCCGGAGGTGATCCGGCGGAGTTCGTTGAATGCCATGCGAAGGGCGCTCATGCGGTGATCTCCATCTTGGAGTCGTTGTCCTCACCAAGGCGCGCGTGCGGGAGGTCGAGGATGTTGGCGGAGGAGTTCGAGCACAGGACGACGACGGACCGTTCGGGGGTCACGTGGTCGTGGGCCAGTGCGAACCACTCGCGTGGGTCTGGGTGGTAGCGGTCCGGGCAGTCGAGGATCAGCGCCGTGACGCCGGGGCGTGCGGCGGCCAGGTCGAGCAGCACCGCGCACCGCGTCCGCGGCGGGACGTACTCGAAGCGCTTGGCCGCGTGCTCATCGGCGGCGTGCTCCACCAACCAGTCGTGCACAGCCTTCTTGCCGGAGGGCATGCCGTTCATCGCGAGCTCCTCGCCGACGACGGCGGACAGGGTGAGTGCGTCTTCCGGCTCGTTCACCTCGGGGGCGTCGATCAGCACGACGCGCTTGCGCAGCGTCTTCGCGTCCGGCGACACCGTGCCGGTGGACGGCTTCATGCGACCGGACAGCAGCAGGCCGAACGCCGTGTGACCGGTGCCGGGCTCGCCCGCGACCAGCGTGAGCTCACCGGGCTTCACGACCAGCGAAGTCGGCCGGAGCAGGGGACCATGGCCCCCGTTGACGCCTGCTCGACTTGCGTGGATCTCCACGGCTTTACCCTCCGTTTAAACTGACCGGTCAGTACAAATTCTCCCGCAGCCCTCGGCGCTCTGCAACTCGGACATAGGTCACCTAAGGGCGGAGGCGGGGCGTACTTCCCAGACGGTCCACAGCGGCCGGTAGCCCTGACGCGGCCAGAACACGCTGCTCAGCGGGTTCGGCGGGTTGTAGTAGAGGTACGTGCCGACCGTGCCCATCCGGTGAAGTTCCTGGTGGGCGTAGGCGAGGAGCTGCTGGCCGATGCCGGCGCCGCGGGCACCCGGCAGCACGGAGACGCAGTTCACATAGCCCCAGCGGCCGCGGGGGAGCCTCGCCGCCGCCATCGTGCCGGGTTCGGAGGACACGACCGCGCACTCCGCGAGCGCCACCGCGATGCCGTCGCGTTCGGCGAGCCAGATGGGACTCGCGTTCTTGAGCCGCTCGACCAGCGCGCGCCGCTTCACCGCCGCAGCCTCCGGGCGCACGATCGTCGAGCCCACATAAGAGGAGTACTCCAGCTCCGCGAGCGACAGCTCCAGCACGGTCTCCAGGTCGTGCGGGGTGGCACGGCGGATCGTGAGCGTGCGGGAGACGTGCTGGGCCGGAGTCTTCAGGCGTACGGCGAGCACGGACAGCGGTACGAGGCCGTGGTCCAGGAACGCCCGTGCGGCCTTGCTGTCGCGGCTCGGCCAGTGCACGACGCACGCCGTGTCGTCGCCGATCTCCTGCGTGTCGAGGTGCCGGCGGAAGCGGGTGAGCAGCGCGTCCATGCCCTGCGCCTCCCCGACCAGCGGGAGCATCTCCCAGACCTCGGCCGTCGACCACAGCCGCGTGGTCGAGTGCGGTTCGAAGCTCTGGTGGCTGATGACCCCGGCCACGCGCGTGCCGTCCGCCAGTGCCGCCGTGATGACGTGGCCGTCCATCGGCGGTTCGGTGGCGGGCGGGAGCAACGGGTCCAGCGACGCGAAACGTGCCGACTGGGCCGCCACCAGTCCGCGTGCCGAGGTCATGGCCAGTGAGATTACGACGTCAGGCGGGTCCGGAAGATCGCGGTGCCGGGGAACAGCTTGCCGCGCAGCGGGCTCCACTGGCCCCAGTTGCGGGTGTGGCCCTTCGGCCACTCGGGTTCGACCAGGTCCTCGACCACGAAACCGGTGTTCGTGAGCGCCCGGACGTAGTCGCCGAGCGTGCGGTGGTGCTCCACGTAGGTGGCCTTGCCCTCGTCGTCCACCTCTACATAGGGGGTGCGGTCGAAGTACGACTGCGTGACCGTGAGGCCGAGCGGACCGGGGTCGTCGGGGAAGATCCACCGCATCGGGTGGTTGACCGAGAACACCCAGGGCGCGCCGGGCCTGAGCACGCGGGCGAGTTCGCGAAAAACTTCTTCGACGTCCGCGACGAACGGCACTGCGCCGAACGCGCTGCAGGCGGCGTCGAAGGAGTCGCTCCGGAACGGCAGCTGATCGGCGCTCGCCTGGACGAGCGGGACGTCGATCCCGGTCGCGGCGTTGTTCACGCGGGCGTGCCGGAGCATGCCCTCGGAGATGTCGAAGGCGGTGACGTCCGCCTTGTTCTCCTTGAGCCAGCGCGCGCACGGGGCACTGCCGCAGCCGACCTCCAGAACCCGCTGACCAGCGATTTCACCCAGGAACCTGACGTCTTCCTCGCGCACGCCCTCCGGGCACCAGACGAAGTCCGCCGCGCCCAGGAAGTCGCCGTGCGTCTCGTGGTAGTCGTCGGCGTCCGCGTCCCACCAGATTCGGTTCGCCACGCGCGACTCGGCGGCGTCCGCCCCGCGCTTGACGATGCCGGTGGTGCCGAGCGCTTGTTCCGCGCTCGCGTGCTGGTTGGACACACTGCTCCTTCACATGGGGGCTGGTTTGCTTGCGCGTCTCGCGGCCGCGTACGATATCGCGTGCGTAGTGGGTTAGTGCTGCCCATGATCCAGAACCGCGGGATTCCAGGTCGCTGTGTCGCTGCGCGCGCACCACTACCAGCCAATCAATGCCAATCCGTACCGGAGCCACCTACCTAATGTCCACCGACACCACCACCGCCCCCGTTGCCGCTGCTCCCAAGCAGGTCGCGATCAACGACATCGGGACGGAGGAGGACTTCCTCGCAGCTATCGACAAGACGATCAAGTACTTCAACGATGGCGACATCGTTGAGGGCACGATCGTCAAGGTCGACCGGGACGAGGTCCTGCTCGACATCGGCTACAAGACCGAGGGCGTCATCCCCTCGCGCGAACTGTCGATCAAGCACGACGTCGACCCCAACGAGGTCGTCAAGGTCGGTGACGAGGTCGAGGCGCTTGTTCTCCAGAAGGAGGACAAGGAAGGCCGTCTGATCCTCTCCAAGAAGCGTGCTCAGTACGAGCGCGCGTGGGGCACCATCGAGGCCCTCAAGGAGAAGGACGAGCCCGTCAAGGGCACGGTCATCGAGGTCGTCAAGGGTGGTCTCATCCTCGACATCGGCCTCCGCGGCTTCCTCCCCGCCTCGCTCGTCGAGATGCGTCGCGTCCGCGACCTCCAGCCGTACGTCGGCCGTGAGCTCGAGGCGAAGATCATCGAGCTGGACAAGAACCGCAACAACGTGGTCCTGTCCCGCCGCGCGTGGCTCGAGCAGACCCAGTCCGAGGTCCGCAGCGAGTTCCTCAACCAGCTGCAGAAGGGCCAGGTCCGCAAGGGCGTCGTGTCCTCGATCGTCAACTTCGGTGCCTTCGTGGACCTGGGTGGCGTCGACGGTCTCGTCCACGTCTCGGAGCTGTCCTGGAAGCACATCGACCACCCGTCCGAGGTTGTCGAGGTCGGCCAGGAAGTCACCGTCGAGGTCCTCGACGTCGACATGGAGCGCGAGCGCGTGTCGCTGTCGCTCAAGGCGACGCAGGAAGACCCGTGGCGCCAGTTCGCCCGCACCCACGCGATCGGCCAGATCGTGCCGGGCAAGGTCACCAAGCTGGTTCCGTTCGGTGCGTTCGTCCGCGTGGACGAGGGCATCGAGGGCCTGGTCCACATCTCCGAGCTGGCCGAGCGCCACGTGGAGATCCCGGAGCAGGTCGTCCAGGTCGGCGACGACGTCATGGTCAAGGTCATCGACATCGACCTCGACCGCCGTCGCATCTCGCTGTCGCTCAAGCAGGCCAACGAGGGCTTCACGGTCGACACCGAGTTCGACCCGACCCAGTACGGCATGGCCGCCGAGTACGACGACCAGGGCAACTACATCTACCCCGAGGGCTTCGACCCGGAGACCCAGGAGTGGCAGGACGGCTTCGACAAGCAGCGTGAGGAGTGGGAGCGTCAGTACGCTGAGGCCCACACTCGTTACGAGGCCCACATGAAGCAGATCCGCAAGGCCGCCGAGGCCGAGGAAGAGGCTTCGGCCGAGGGTGCGGGCAACTACACCTCCGGTGGCGACGCTCCTTCCGCGTCCGTTGGTGCGCCGGCTCAGTCCGGTGGCACGCTCGCCTCGGACGAGCAGCTTGCTGCTCTCCGCGAGAAGCTGTCGGGCGGCATGTGAGTCGGGGGATCCCCTGGCTTTGCGCTAGCTGACTGACTCAGGCCCCTGCACCCTTCGGGTGTGGGGGCCTTTGTCGTTTGGGGTTCGCGGTCTTGTCGGGTTGTTGGCTTGCGGGACGAGGCCTTGTCGGGTGGTTGGCTTGCGGGCGGCGACCTTGCGGGCCGTGACCTTGCGGGCTGCGGCCTTGTCGGGTTGTTGGCTTGCGGGTGGCGACTTTGCGGGCCGTGACCTTGCGGGCCGCGGCCTTGCGGGCCGCGGCCTTGCGGGCCGCGGCCTTGCGGGTGGTCACCTTGCGGGCGGCCGGCTTGCGGTTGCGTGCTTTCCCTGGGGGCTCTGCCCCCAGACCCCCGGCAATCTGATCGGGGGGTGGCGCCGCCTGCGGGTTGATGGCACGCCTGTTGATTTGGGCGGCCGCCGGTTGCTTAGAGAGTTGCGTTGGCGGTGGGGTCCCGTCACGAGCCGCACCAAGAGCGGGCCACATCTGGAAGGGGAGGTCAAGTCGACGAAAAGCGTGTCGACTTGACCTCCCCTTCCAGATGCAGCAAGAGCTATGGCGCGACTCGTGACGGGACCCCACCGCCCTGACCGCGCGGTAGGACGGCTCGCCTTCGGCTTCGCGGGGAGTTGGCGGTGTGCTGGCTGGCTTGCCGTTCACTCTGTGGTGGAGGCCCAACCTCGTTGTGTAGGTTGGCAAACCTATGCGTGGGAACAAGTTCGTCGTGGCACTGGGTGCGGGTTTGCTGGTGGTCTGTGCTGCCTGCTCGACTGCCGTGCCGCAGACTCAGGCGCCGCCGCCGCAGATTCCGAAGATCACCCCGCCCACCACGCCGTCTCGGGTGCCGGTGATGGTGGATCGGCCTTTGCCGGACGACTGCGAGCTCGTGGTGCCTGTTGAGGTCATGAACGCGACGCTCGGGCAGGAGCTTCCTGGGGAGCCGCGGATCATCATCGGCATCAAGGAACCCGGGATCGGGCGGACTGGGAAGATCGATTGCTACTACGGGATTCCCGAGAAGAAGAACCTGCCTGACGCCAAGATCGTCATCGGGTTGTCGACGTACACCGACGATCTGACGGCTCGTACTCGTGTCGGTGAGAGTGTTGAGGCTGAGCGGGGCGAGGGGGCGAAGATCACCGAGGTCGACGTCGGCAAGCAGAAGGGGACGTTGGTCGAGGGCAAGGACGAGCAGCTGTTGATCGGGTCGCTCGGCAAGTCGACGTTCGTGGTGCGCAACCGGAACAACTTCATCCCCAAGGAGAAGCTCGTCGCGGTCCTGCCGGTCCTGGCCGTGCAGTCGATGACGCCGCCCGTCTAACCTGACCGGCATGCTGAGGGTGGGGTTGACCGGGGGAATCGGGTCCGGCAAGTCGACGATCGCGCGGTTGCTCGTGGAGCGCGGTGCTGTGGTCATCGACGCGGACAAGCTTGCGCGTGAGGTGCTTGAGCCTGGGACTGACGGGCTCAAGGAGGTCGTTCGGGCGTTCGGTGAGGACGTGCTCAACGCTGACGGGACGCTCAACCGGGCTGCGTTGGCGGCCAAGGCGTTTGCGAGTGAGGAGGCTCGGCAGACGCTCAACGGGATCACGCATCCCCGGATCGGGGCGCTCACCGGGCAGCGGATGAGTGAGGCGGCCGAGGACGCCATCGTCGTGCACGACATCCCGTTGCTGGTGGAGCGGGACATGGCGGCCGTGTACCACCTGGTGATCGTCGTGTACGCGGACTCGGCGACGCGGCTGGAGCGGCTGGTCGGTAGTCGTGGCATGGATCGGCGGGACGCGGAGAACCGGATCGCTGCGCAGGCCACCGATGAGCAGCGGCGGGCCGTTGCGGACGTGTGGCTGGACAACAGCGGTGAGGTTCCGGACGTCACGGCGTTGTGGGACCGGTTGGTGGGCTTCGAGAAGAACGTGCGCACGGGCTCGTACGCGTCCGGGTCGCCGATCGTGGTGCCTTATGACGAGCGGTGGCCCGCGCAGGCGCGGCGGATCGCTCGCCGGATCAGCATGGCGGCCGGTGGGCGGCACGTCGAGCACATCGGGTCGACTGCGGTGCCTGGGCTTGCGGCGAAGGACGTGCTCGACTTCCAGCTTGCCGTCGAGGACATGGAGACGGCCGACTCGCTGCGGGAAACGTTGGCGCAGGCCGGGTTCCCGTACCTCGGGCCGTACGAGGACACGCCGCGGGGCGAGGGTGACTGGAGCAAGCGGTTGCACGCCGGGGCTGACCCCGGGCGGCGCGTGAACCTGCACCTGCGCGTCGAAGGTACGGCGAACTGGCGGTGGGCGATCGACTTCCGCGACTGGCTGCGGCACGACGCCGCGGCTCGTGAGGAGTACGCCAACCTGAAGTTGGAGCTGTCCCAACGTTTTGCGGCCGATGCCACCGGGTTCGCCTACGGTGAGGCGAAGGACCCCTGGATGGAGACGGCCGTGCAGCGCGTCGAGGCCTACAGGGGCGGCCAGGAGTCGTAGATGCCGTGCCACGTCAGCCACGACGTCAGGTTGTGGTTGACGTTGCTGAGCTCTTCGAGGGTGCGGTGGACCGTGCGCAGCGCCTGGTCGGCGTCGCCCGGTCGCAGCACGCGGCCCGCGACGGCGGCGGCGAACTCCTCGCTGCGCACGATGCGGGCCGTGGTGCCGCCGGGAACGGCCAGGCCCAGCAGCAGGTCGGTGGTCTGCCAGTGGCGGTGGTCGCGCTCGACCCGCACAGCGGACAGCACGCTCGGAGTGCTGCGCGCGTGCCGGGAACGCGGGCGGTAAGTGGTCAGGCGCACGCCCAGTTCGGGCATCAGCCAGGTGACCTCGGAGTCCGAGAACGGGTCTTCCGGAGTGGGATGCTCGATTCGCAGACCCCACCGTTCGACGTTGCACGAACTGAGAGTTCGTGAGCCACCGGACGAATACGCGCGCACGCCCGAAATGGTGTCGACGACATCGACCAACTGAGGTGTAGTGACCGCTCCCACGCCGCCGAGCGTAGTCAAATATGTGCTCGCAGTTACACGCCGGGTCGATTTGTTACGTCACGGTCAGGTGACGAACACGCTCTGTGTACTAGCGCCAGGTCGTGGGACAACCCGAATAGGTGAGCCACCTGACTACATCGTGACCGTGCGCTGAAATACCGGACACCGCCGAGTAGGTGGTTTCCAGCGCCCATTGCGCGCGTTGCGGAGAGAGCAGGTTGTGCTGAACTGCGGAGATCAACTCGTCCGTGTCCAGAACAGTCACGCTGTGACCCGTTCGGACTATCAGGTCGAGGTACAGATCGGTTGTTTTCCAGACGCTGCCGATCGCGTTGATCTCCACGACGTCCACGTAGAAGTCGAAGTCGAGCTGGTGACCCGGATGCCAGGACTGGCGCGTGACGCGGATGTTGAGCTTGGGCAGGAACCAGCTCTCGAAGTGGCTGATCTTCGGATGTCCCGCGAGCGGCCGGAACATGTAGAGGCCGGTCGGCGTGAGACGGAACTCGTCGACGCTGCGCAGCTGCCCCTTGGGATCGGTGTTGCTCTTGGCGTCCAGGTCGAAGTACTCGATCTTCGGCGGATGGATGTGTGCCACGCACGCGATACTGCCATCGTTGGGCCCCGCGGCCACTTAGGATGCCGCGCATGTTCGGGATCATCCGCCCCTGTCGCAACAGAATGGGCGCTGAGCTGCGGTCCGCGTGGCTCTCACACCTTTGTGGAATGTGCCTGTCGCTGCGCGACGAGCACGGTCATCTCTCGCGCCTCGTCACCAACTACGACGGGCTGATGATCTCGGCCGCGGTGGAGGCGCAGTCCGGCGTCTCGCGGCGGACCGCCGGGCCGTGTGCGTTGCGCGGCATGAAGTCCGCGGACGTGGCCATCGGCGACGGCGCGCGCCTGGCGGCCTCGGTGTCGCTCGTGCTGGCGTCGTTGAAGATCCAGGACCACGTGGACGACGGCGACGGGCTCGCCGGACGGCTCGGGTGGGCCGGCCGCGCGGTGGCGCAGCGCTGGGCCTCCAAGGGGCTGGGCACGGCGTCCGATCTCGGGTTCGACGCGTCGGTGATGGTGGACGCGGTGCGGCGGCAGCCCGAGGTGGAGGCCGGGGCGGGGCTCGGCAGCTCGGTGCTCGTGGTCACCGAACCGACGGAGACCGCGACCGCGTTCGCCGTCGGCCAGACCGCGATCATCGCCGGCAGGCCCGGCAACGTGGAGCCGTTGCGCGAGGTCGGGCGGCTGTTCGGGCGGGTCGCGCACCTGATCGACGCCGTGGAGGACCTGGAGGAGGACCGCGCGTCGGGCGCGTGGAATCCGTTGCTGGCGACCGGAACGTCCGTCGAGGAGGCACACCGGCTGTGCCTGGACGCGGTCGCGGGGATCAGGCTGGCGCTGCGCGAGGTGGAGTTCACCGACGCGCGCCTCGTGCACAAGCTGCTGGTGCACGAGCTGGAGGAGTCGATCATCCGGGTGTTCGGCAAGCGGAAGAGCCACCAGTACCCGCCGGACAAGCACCGGTGGTCGGATCCCGGCAGCGGGTTGTGGTCGTATCCGAGGTTGAACTGGCAGCGGCAGCCTCGTGGGTGCTTCGAGGGCTGCGGCGCGTTCCTCTACATGTGCGGGACCTGTCAGTTCTGCTGCCGCGACCCGTTCCCGGGACCGTGGAGCGACAAGCGGCGCGACGGGTGCGACCCCGGCGACTGCGGCCCGAACTGCGACTGCGACTGCAACTGCTGTCCGTGCGACTAGGCCTCTGACCAGGCTCGATCGGAAATTGTCAGACCCCCGGCGTAACGTGCTTCCCGTGGCTTTCGCAACCGAGCTCCCGCCAGAGGAAAGCACCGTCAAGGCGCACTCCGAGCACCGTCCCGTGGGCGACATCGAGCGCACCGACGGGCAGTTCCGCGTGGTCAGCGAGTACCAGCCCGCCGGCGACCAGCCGGCGGCCATCGCCGACCTCGAACGCCGCGTCCGCTCCGGTGAGCGCGACGTGGTGCTGCTCGGTGCCACGGGTACCGGCAAGTCGGCGACCACGGCGTGGCTGGTGGAGAAGCTGCAACGCCCCACGCTGGTGATGGCGCCGAACAAGACCCTGGCCGCCCAGCTGGCGAACGAGCTGAAGGAGCTCTTCCCGCACAACGCGGTGGAGTACTTCGTCAGCTACTACGACTACTACCAGCCAGAGGCGTACATCCCGCAGACGGACACGTACATCGAGAAGGACTCCTCGATCAACGATGACGTCGAGCGCCTGCGCCACTCGGCCACGATGTCGCTGCTGACCCGGCGCGACGTCATCGTGGTCGCGTCCGTGTCGTGCATCTACGGCCTGGGCACGCCCCAGTCGTACCTCGACCGCTCGATCCCGCTGGAGACCGGTGTGGAGGTCGACCGCGACGCGTTCCTGCGCCTGCTGGTCGACGTCCAGTACACCCGCAACGACATGTCGTTCACCCGCGGCTCGTTCCGCGTGCGCGGCGACACGGTCGAGATCATCCCGTCCTACGAGGAGCTCGCCATCCGCGTCGAGTTCTTCGGCGACGAGATCGACAAGCTCTTCTACCTCCACCCGCTGACAGGCGACGTGGTGAAGGAGGTCTCCGAGCTCCGGATCTTCCCCGCGACGCACTACGTGGCGGGCCCGGAGCGCATGGAGCGCGCGATCCGCGACATCGAGGCGGAGCTGGAGACGACGCTCGCGCAGATGGAGCGCCAGGGCAAGCTGCTCGAGGCGCAGCGCCTGCGCATGCGCACCCAGTACGACCTGGAGATGATGAAGCAGGTCGGCTTCTGCAACGGCATCGAGAACTACTCGCGCCACATCGACGGCCGCGGCGCCGGCACGGCCCCGGCGACGCTGATCGACTACTTCCCCGACGACTTCCTGATGGTCATCGACGAGTCCCACGTGACGGTGCCGCAGATCGGCGGCATGTACGAGGGCGACGCGTCCCGCAAGCGCAACCTCGTGGAGCACGGGTTCCGGCTGCCCTCCGCGATGGACAACCGCCCGCTCACGTGGGAGGAGTTCGCCGACCGGATCGGCCAGGTCGTGTACCTGTCGGCCACGCCCGGCCCGTACGAGATGGGCCAGGCCGGCGGCGAGTTCGTCGAACAGGTCATCCGCCCCACCGGCCTCATCGACCCCGAGGTCGTCGTGAAGCCCACCGAGGGCCAGATCGACGACCTGGTGCACTCGATCCGCGAACGGGCCGAGCGCGACGAGCGGGTGCTGGTCACGACGCTGACCAAGAAGATGGCCGAGGACCTGACGGACTACTTGCTGGAGCTGGGCATCCGGGTCCGCTACCTGCACTCCGAGGTCGACACCCTGCGCCGCGTCGAGCTGCTGCGGCAGCTGCGCCTCGGCGACTTCGACGTGCTGATCGGCATCAACCTGCTCCGGGAAGGCCTCGACCTGCCCGAGGTGTCGCTGGTGGCGATCCTCGACGCGGACAAGGAAGGCTTCCTGCGCTCGGGCACGTCGCTGGTGCAGACGATCGGCCGTGCCGCCCGAAACGTGTCCGGTGAGGTTCACATGTACGCGGACCGCGTCACCGACTCGATGCGGCACGCGATCGACGAGACCAACCGGCGCCGCGAGAAGCAGGTCGCCTACAACCTCGAGCGCGGCCTCGACCCGCAGCCGTTGCGCAAGAAGATCACCGACATCCTGGAGGCCGTGTACTCCGAGTTGGAGGACGAGGTCCCGGTCGGCGGCTCCGGACGAAACCAGTCTCGCGGGAAGCGGGCCACCGGCGAGGGCGGTCGTTCCTCCGGTGTCGTCGCCTCGCACGAGCGGGCCAGCATGGCCCGGTCCGAGCTGGCGGACCTGGTGCAGTCGCTGACCGATCAGATGATGAACGCGGCCCGGGATCTGCAGTTCGAGCTGGCGGGCCGGCTGCGGGACGAGATCCAGGATCTGAAGAAGGAGTTGCGGGGGATGGACGCGGCCGGGGTCAAGTGACCCTGGGTTTCGCAGGTACCTTCGGGAGGCATGGGGGAATCGCTGTACCGGGACGTGGTCGACGCGGGCGGCCTCACGGCCGTGCTTCAGGCCGCCTGTCCCGGCTGTGACATCGACCTGCGTGACGCGCCGCGCGCCTTCGGTGGCTTCGTGGTCATGGCGAGCAAAGGTGATCGCGCCGTGCACGTCACACCGGTCGGCGGCGAGCTCCTGTTCTACGTGCGGCACAAACTGCGCGAGATGCACCTGAGCCGGGTGACCACGACCGAGCTGGCCGAGGTCACCGGATCCGCAGCGGCCTGGCTCGGCGGTGTCACCGCGCGGGAGTTGGCGGCTGCCTGGCCGTTCGCCGATTTCGTCGACGTCGCCGACGCGTACGAGAGCGGCGACCGAACCGAGCTCGGCTGGCAGCAGTACCGCGCGAACAAGAAAGACGGCTGGGGCGAGTTCGTCGAGGCGGCGATGCGGGAACCGCGGCTGCGGCGGATGTACCCGTTCAAGTCGCTGTGGTGGATGTCGTTCCGGCCGACCGCGGACGAGTACTGGGTGCCCGGCCCGTGGGTGCGGCCGGTGGGAGACGGACGGGTCACGGTCGTCGAGGATCGGCGGGTGGAACCCGAGGTCACCTACGCCGCAGACGAGGCGGTCCGGGTGTGCCTGGCCGAGATGGACCGCCTCGGCGTGCCGTCGCCCGAGGAGCTTGGCCCGGGCGGCTAGTTCGTCCACTATGGACGTTGCGCACGGTTAGATCGGCGACTGCGGCGGGTAATCCTGCTCGCGTATAACGATTCGCGCGGCGTGCGTAAATCGCCCTCTGGGGTGAGATGTTCGCTGACAGCTTTCGTCGGGGCGCCGGGCGGCCATGATCTCGGGGTGGATGTGGACTCCCACCTCGCCGCGGTGGAGCAGGCGCTGATCGCTGTGCGGCGCAGTCAGTCACGTAGGGCGCTGGCCGAGTTGGCTGTTCCGGCCTTTGACGTGCTCGACGTTGTGGAAACGGCGGAACGGACCGGGGCTCAGGCCACGGTTTCCAGTGTTGCCTTGGCTTTGCACGTTGATCAACCTCGGGCCAGCAAGCTCGTCACCAGTGCGGTCGACGCCGGGCTGGTGTCGAGGATCGCGGACAAGGCCGACGGCCGGCGGGTGCTGCTCGTGCGCACGCCTCGGGGGCGCGCCACGTCCGCTGAGCTGCACCGGGCTCGGCAGAGTGCTTGTGCCGCCGCCATGGCGGACTGGAGTGACGAGGAGCGGGTCGTGTTCGCTCGGTTGCTCACTCGTTTCGTCGGGGTGTTCGGCGGGCGATAATTCCTGTTGTGACACTGGATGAATTGATCGTTTACTGCGCAGGGAAGCCTGGCGCGGAGGAGACGTATCCGTGGGGCGAGGCAGAGTTGGTGTGCAAGGTCGGTGGAAAGGCGTTCGCCTTCATCGGGCTTGACGTGCACACGGTCGGGTTGAAGTGCGGTGCCGACGCCGAGGCCGCCGCGGTGTGGCGAGAGCGATTTCCCGGTGACGTCACGGTGAGCGGGTACGTCGGGCGGTACGGGTGGAACACCATCGCGCTCAAGGGATCCGTGCCCGACGACGACCTGCTGGAACTGGTCGACGGCTCCTACGAGGCCGTCGTCGCGCGGTTGCCCAAGCGGAAGCGCCCTGCCTAGCGGTCTTCCGGCTGGAGGATGCCGAAGATGTTGTTCTCGGTGTCCTTGTAGTACGCGAGCAGGCCGACGCCGGGCATCTTGTCCTTGGGCAGTGCGACCGTGCCGCCGTTGACCTCGATGGCGGCGATGGCGACGTCGATGTCGATCACGCTGATCGTCATGACGTAACCGTGGATCGGCGCGTCCGGGTCGGGGTCGGGGCCCCGGCGCGGGAGCAGACCGCCGTTCACACCGGGCTGGTCGTCGTCTCCGGTCGTGATGGTCCAGTAGGGGATGTCGCCCCACTGTTCGATCTTCCAGCCGAAGACGGAGGTGTAGAAGTTCCGCGCTCGCTCGGGATCTGCGGCGTGGATCTCGAAGTGCACAGGACGTGACATGAGAGGGCACGCTACTCCGGACAGTGGTTGTCCGCATTGGCTTCTACGGTGGCCGCATGGCTACCGAAATCCAGATCTCGTTCGACGCCAACGACCCGCCCAAGCTGGCTGACTTCTGGGCGCAGGCGATCGGCTACGTCCAGCAGCCGCCGCCTCCCGGGTTCGCGACGTGGGAGGAGTTCGCCGTCAAGAACAACATCCCGTTCGACTCCGCGGACGACTACGCGGCGATCATCGACCCTGACGGCAAGGGGCCGCGGTTCCTCTTCCAGCGCGTGCCCGAGGGCAAGACCGCGAAGAACCGCGTCCACCTCGACATTCGTCCGGGTCTCGACGCAGTGGACCGCCTGGTGTCGCTGGGTGCCACGCGGGTGCGCGAGCACGACGACCAGACGGGCCACTGGGTCGTCATGCTCGACCCGGAGGGCAACGAGTTCTGCGTGAGTTAGTGGCGCGACTCAGAACGTTGGCGAGGTGATCCACGCTCAGCAGGGCACTACGTGCACCCGTCTGACCGCGAATTCCCCCGGCAACGTTCCGAGCCACACCACTTAGCTCGTGATGTCCTTCGTCTTGAACTGACGTGCCGCGAGCAGCGTGAAGATGCCGCCGTAGACGAGCGCGGAGAACGCTCCGCGGGTCATCTCCGACCAGTCGATGTCGGTCGAGAGCAGGTCGGCCCACGCCATCGCGTAGTGCGTCGGCAGGTAGTTGCGCAGGTCCCCGAGCGGCTCGATCTGGTCGAGGATCTGCGACAGGATCGAGACGAGAACCGTGCCGCCGACCGCACCGAGCGGTGCGTCGGTGGACACGGACAGGAACATCGCGAGGCCCGCGACCCAGAACAGGTTGATCGCGATGTAGACGACCGCGAGCGCCATCCCGAGCACGCCGTCGCCGAACGGGGCGGCCTCGCCGGTCGGGCTCACGACCTCGCCCGCGCCGTACCAGGCCACGCCGACGCCCAACGCCACCGCGGGGAGCAGGGCGAGGGCGAAGACGCTGAGGATGCCGCTGCTGACGGCCTTCTGCCGCAGCAGGCGGTGCCTCGGGATCGGTGCGGCGAGCAGGTACTTGAGGCTCGACCACGACGCCTCGGACGCGATCGTGTCGCCGAAGAACAGCGCCACGATCATCGGCAGCAGGAAGCTGCCGCTCACGAACAGCGTGAGCACCACGAAGTTGATGCCGCTGGCGGTCGCCAGGTCCACGAAGCCGCCGGAGCGGCGGTTCGGGTCGGACTGACCGATCTCGAAGCTCAGCGCGAGGATGAACGGCAGCAGCACCAGGAAACCCAGCACGAGCTGGGTCCGCCGGCGACGGATCTGCCGTTGCAGCTCCACGTGGATGCGGAGCGTGCGGCGCGCCTTGTAACCGACCGACGAGCCGTCCGGTGCCACCTTGGTGTGCTGCTGGGCGGCTGCGTCGGTGAGGTCGTTGAGCGCGCCGGGGTCGGTGTGGACGCCGTTGTCGTTCACTGGTCCACCTCCTGCCGGATCGGTGCCTTCGTGCGGTTGGGGTTCGCGGTCCGCACAGGCGCGAACGCGGGCGTCGCCGCGATCTCGTCCGTCACGTCGAGGCCGGCGTCGGCCAGCACCTCGATCGCCGCGGGGTTCGGGGCGTCCGCCGTGGCGGACGCCGCTGCCATCAGGAAGTCATTCACCGACCAGCTCCAAGAACGCGTCTTCCAGCCTGCGTCGCGGGCCCGCCTGGTCCACTGCCACACCGGCCGCCACGAGAGCGGTCAGTGCGACGGAGCGCGGGACGCCGTTCATCGACGCGTGCACGGCGTCCTCGTCCTCGTGCACGTCGTGCACGCCTTCGAGGCTCCGCAGGACATCGGCTGCCTTTGAGGGGGAGTCGACGCGGAACGTCGCCTCGCCGCCTCCCGCCGCGATGTCGGCCACCTCGCCGGCGGCGACGAGCTGACCCTTGTGCATCACGACCACGTGCGAACAGGTCTGTTCCACCTCGGCCAGCAGGTGCGACGAGACGACGACCGTGCGGCCCGCCGCGGCGTAGCGGCGCAGGACCTCGCGCATCTGGTGGATCTGGGGCGGGTCGAGCCCGTTGGCCGGCTCGTCCAGGATCAGCAGGTCCGGGAGGCCGAGCATCGCCTGGGCGATCGCCAGCCGCTGGCGCATGCCCTGGCTGTACGTGCGCACGCGGCGGTGCACCGCCTTGCCGAGGCCCGCGATCTCCAGCGCCTCGTCGAAGTGCGCCTCGTCCACCGGCCGGCCCGTCGCCGCCCAGTACAGGTGCAGGTTCGCGGCGCCGGAGAGGTGCGGCAGGAAGCCGGAGCCCTCGACGAACGACCCGATGCGCGACAGCACCGGAGCGCCCGGCGTGACCTTGTGACCGAAGACCCGGATGTGGCCCTCGGTCGGGTGGATCAGGCCCATCACCATGCGCAGCGTCGTGGTCTTGCCGGCGCCGTTGGGGCCGAGCAGACCGAGCACCATGCCGTGCTCCACGCGGAACGACAGGTCCTTCACCGCGGTCACGCCGCCGGGGTAGGCCTTGGTGAGGTCCGAGATGACCAGTGGCACGTCGGCGAGGTCGGGGTCCGAGTCCTGCGCCATGCGCCGGCGGAACATCGCGATGATGCCGGAGCCGATCAGCACCAGCAGCGCGATCACGATGCCCCACAAGGCTTCCACGGGGAAGCCCTCGGAGACGTTGCGGCCGGGCACCACGGGCACCGAGATCTCGTCGGAGGCCAGCGAGATCCGGTACGCGGCGGGCTGCTCGGCGTTCGCGAACGCCTGGTCCGTCGTGGACACCACGAGAGCCAGCTTGTGCTCGCTCTCGATCGGACGGACGGTGCCGGGCAGCGTCACGGTCACCTCGGCGGCCGAGCCGTCCGTGGGCAGCGCCACGCGGAACGGCGCGACGATCGAGCCGGGCAGCGTGCGGGTGCCGTCCGCGGCGACGTCGTAGAGCTTGGCGAACAGGATCGCCTCACCGGAGGTCTGGTCACCACGCGCGACGCGCAGCTTCACCGTGGACGACCCGGTCAGCAGCACCTGCGAGTCCAGGGCGTCCGAGGTGAACACCGCGGCCTGGCCCGGCATGTCGAGCGACAGCCGCGACGAGATCGCCGACGACCGCGACAACGCCGAACCCAGGCCCGGCAGGTTGCTGATTGACGCCGGGTTGCCGCCCGCCGGGTTCACCACGACCTGCTCGCGTCCGCTGAGCTTCAGCGTCTTGCGCTCGGTGGAGGAGCCCTGGGCGAGACCGGGGTACGACGGCGCGACGACCGTGCGCAGCGACGGCTGGCCGGACGAGCGGAACGCGCCCTGCACCGTGTACTCGAAGCCCGCGCCGGGGTCGGTTCCCTTGCGGCGCAGGTGGAAGTCCATCCAGTCGGCGATCTCGCCGCGCAGCGCGGTACCGGGGTTGCCGCCGTCGTGGCCGCCCGCGTACCAGACCATCTTCACCTTGCCGCCGGCCGCGGCGATCTGGCGCGCGGTGGCGTCGGACTGGTCGAGGCCGAACAGGGTGTCCTGCTCGCCCTGCACCAGCATCGTCGGCTGCTTGATCTGGTCGGTCACGGCGACCGGGGACGACTTGCGCAGCAGTTCGAGCGTCTGCTGCGAAGCGCTGCCCGTCGTGGCGACCTCGGTGTAGGCGGTGCAGACCTCGGGCGTGAAGCGACCGCACGCGCCGAGCGACGGCGTCGGCGGCTGCTGGCCCTGCGCACCCGAGTTCCCGCCAGGCTGCTGCTGCGGCACGGTGGCCTGCTGGTTCGACGACTCCCGCTGGCCCTGCTCGGGCGCGTCACCCGTGGGGGACGAGAGGTCGATCGACGTCATGCCCGCGGAGAAGAAGATGCCCGCCCACGAACGCTTGAATACGCCGTCCTCGCCGAACGCGGTGGCGGACGGGGTGGTGTCCGCACGCGGTGTCGCCAGCGCCGAGTTCGGCAGCAGCGACTGAGCGAGGTCGTTGTAGGTGATGACGGGGACGATGGTGTCGACGCGCTTGTCGACGCCCGCGAGCAGCAGTGACAACGCACCGCCGTACGACGCGCCTGTCACGCCCACGCGGGGGTCGCCGCCGCTGTCCTTCTCCACCTCGTCACGTGTGCCGAGGAAGTCGAGGAGCTTCTGCGCGTCGCGGACCTCGCGGTCGAGGGAGTTCAGCGCGATCTGGCCCGTGCTGCGGCCGAAACCGCGGGCGGACCACGTCAGCACGACGAAACCGCGTCGTGCGAACTCCTCGGCCTGCGCGTGCACGCTGCGCAGACTGCCGCCGAAGCCGTGCGCGAGCATGATCGCGGGCGCGGGCGTCTGCTGGGGGAGGTAGAGGCGCGTCTCGATCGTCACCGTCGGAGCGCTGTCAGGGCTCTCAGGTGCGTCGATGTTCGCTTCTTTGAAGGAAACGGCTACGGGGTCGTCTCCGGATCGAGTGAAGTACACGCCACCTGCGACGAGGGCGAGGACCACGATCAATGCGGGGATCGTCCACCTGCCGCGAAGGCGGGATAGGCGGGACACGTGGATGACGATATGCGAGTTTTGCTGAGAACCGCCTGTCAGGATCCCGTCGCGGTCTCAGCATGAGTGGATCTTCAGCGGGGCTTCAGGTAGCGGCGGTTCCGACCCGAACGACACGCACCGTATTCCCGTTGCACCTGGTTACGTGGGTCTGCTCACCCTGTGTGGCGCTAACCGCACTTCGTGGAGCACAATATTGACGCAGCATGGAGGGGAGTACTCCCTAAGCGGCGGTGTCGTCAATACGGAGCTCGGCGTGGAGCTCCCGGTGCCGTCGGTCGTTCGAGAGATCATCTCGGCGGCGGAGGAGACCTCCGGGTTTATCTGGCATGCGCTGAGAATCCCGGAGGTTGGGTTGTGAACGTCCCCGCATGGATGTGGCTCGCGACGATCGGTGGTCTGCTCGTTCTGCTCGCCGTGGACCTGGTGATCGTCGATCGGAAACCCCATGAGGTGACGATCGGTGAAGCAGCCCGCTGGGTGGTCTTCTACGTAGCGATGGCCGCGCTCTTCGGCCTCGGGATCTGGTACTTCTCCGGTGGTCAGTACGCCACGGAGTTCTTCGCCGGGTACATCACCGAGTACTCCCTGAGCGTCGACAACCTCTTCATCTTCTTGATCATCATGACGACGTTCAAGGTGCCCGCGATCCACCAGCACAAGGTGCTGCTGATCGGCATCCTGCTCGCGCTCGTCATGCGCGGCATCTTCATCGCGGCCGGCGCGGCGCTCATCAGCCAGTTCAGCTGGGTCTTCTTCATCTTCGGCGCGTTCCTCATCTACACCGGCTGGCAGCTGGCGCGGGAGAACCACGACGAGGAAGAGGAGTACAAGGAGAACCTGATGCTGCGCATGGTGCGCAAGGTTTTCCCGGTGACCGACGACTTCCACGGCTCGAACTCGTTCATCAAGATCGACGGCAAGCGCTACGTGACCCCGATGTTCATCGTGATGGTCGCGATCGGTTCCACCGACCTGCTGTTCGCGCTCGACTCGATCCCCGCGATCTTCGGCCTCACCAAGGAGCCGTTCCTGGTGTTCACGGCCAACGCGTTCGCGCTGATGGGCCTGCGCCAGCTGTACTTCCTGCTCGGCGGCCTGCTCGCGAAGCTCGTCTACCTGTCGATCGGCCTGTCGGTGATCCTCGGCTTCATCGGCGTCAAGCTGATCCTGGAAGCCCTGCACACCAACACCCTGCCGTTCCTCAACGGCGGCGAGCCGTTCCACGTGCCGACGATCGGCATCGAGGTCTCGCTGTCGGTGATCATCGGCGTGCTGGCGATCACGACGATCGCCAGCCTCCTCAAGGTGCGGCGCGACCCGGAGGCCGCGAAGCACGTGGGCGCCGACGCGAACCACTAACTGACGGAGACGCCGTTCTGGTAGACGGCGCGGACGGCCTGCTTCAGCGTTCCGGCCTTCACGTGCTGCTCGGCGTCACCCTCCACGAGAACGAGATCGGCGAGCTTGCCTGGGGCGAGCTCGCCGAGTTCGTTTCCGAGGCGCATCAGGGCGGCGGCGGACGTGGTGGTCGCGTAGAGCGCTTCCGCCGGGGACATGCCGTACTCGACCATCAGCGTGAGCTCGTTCAGGTTGTCGCCGTGCGGGCCGACGCCGGAGTCGGTGCCCATCGCGATCTTCACGCCTGCCTGGTATGCCTTCTGGAACGCCTGGAAGTGTTGCGTGACAACGGCATTGGCCTTGTCCAGAATGACGTCCGAGATCGCCATGCCGGCCGCGGCCTGATCGAGGACCATGCGTGGGGCCATCAGTGTCGGGACGAGCCACGTGCCGTTCTTGATCATCTCTTCGACGCCCTCGTCGGTGAGGAACACGCCGTGCTCGATGGACCGGACGCCGTTGCGCACGGCGGTGAGGATGCCGTCGCCGCTCATCGCGTGCGACATGACCGCTATGCCCGCGGCGTTGGCCTCCTGCACGATCATCGCGATCTCCTCGTCGCGGAAGTGCGCGTGGCGAGGGTTGCTGCGCGGGGACATCACGCCGCCGCTGGACGCGATCTTGATGATGTCGGCGCCGTGGCGGACCAGCGTGCGGATGACCTTGCGCAGCTCCTCCGGGCCGTCGGCGACGGTGTCCGGCAGGCCGGGGTGCAGCGGCGGCGAGATGTGCGCGCCGCACTGCATCCAGTCGTCGTTGTGGCCGCCGGTCTGCGAGACCATGTTGACCGCGATCTGCATGCGCGGCCCCTGGATCAGGCCGCGCCGGACCGCCTCCGCGACACCGAGGTCGGCGCCGAGCGCGTCGCGGACCGTCGTGATGCCGCACTGAAGCGTCGCCTTCATGTTCCCGATCGCCTCGTAGAACGGCAGCGAGAACGGCGTGTTCAGCGACCGCACGAGGTCGGCGCCGCTGAACATGAAGTGCACGTGGCAGTCGAACAGGCCCGGCAGGATCGTGTGGCCGGTCGCGTCCACCTTGGTGTCACCATCGAGTCCGATGCCCACGTCCACGATGCGGTCGCCCTCGACGACCACGTCGCCGGGCTCGGTCGTCCGGCCGGTGAAGACCCGGCCCCCAGAGAACACGATGCGCGTCATACGCGGGAATCTATGCGCTGAGTCAATTTTTGTGATCGGTCAACAAATAACTCTGAGCCTTGCTAACAAGTTCTGTTAACGTCCTGGCCGTGCGCCCTGAAGACCTGCAGCTGCTCACCACGCCCGGCACCGTCGCCGTGTCCGGAGACCTGGTGCTGGTCAGCATCACCACGCCCGACCTCGACAAGAACACCTACCGGGGCGGTCTGC
Organism: Lentzea waywayandensis; assembly: GCF_900115955.1. GTDB lineage: Bacteria > Actinomycetota > Actinomycetes > Mycobacteriales > Pseudonocardiaceae > Lentzea > Lentzea waywayandensis. The sequence goes on along the minus strand of NZ_FOYL01000005.1, from coordinate 139,456 downwards.
ACCGGGTGTTCCCGGACGGCACGACAACACCGTGGACGCACGGTGATCGTGACAATGCGCAGCGCATTTCTCCCGACGGCCGGCTGGTCGCGTTCCTGCGCGTCAGTGGAAAGTCGAAGCCGCAGCTCTACGTCGTTCCGGTGGACGGCGGTGAGCCTCGCAAGCTGACCGATCTGCCGCTGGGCGCCGGCGCCCCGGTGTGGTCGCCGGACTCGTCGCGGCTCGTCTTCGTCGCCCGCGTGCCGGAAGAAGGCCGCTACGGCACGACCGACGACGGCCCCGAGGCCGAGGCGCCGCGCCGCATCACGCGCCTGGACTACCGCGTGGACGACGTCGGCTTCCTCGCCGACCGCCGCCCCCGCCTGCACGTGGTCTCCCTCGACGGCACGGTTTCCGAGGTCACCGACGGTTCCTTCGACGTCTCCGACCCGGCGTGGCTCGACGACTCGACGCTGGTGTTCGTGGCGCCGCGCGACCTCGGTGTCTCCGAGACCCTGCACTCCGACCTGTACACCGTTCCCGCCGCCGGCGGCTCGGCGTCGTTGCTGGTGCGCGCTGCCGGCGAGGCCTCGATGCCGTTCGTGGCCGACGGGTCGTTGTTCTGGCTGGGCACCGAGTTCTCCGGCATCGAGGCCGTCGCGCGCAACCACGGTCTTTGGAAGGCGGCGCTCGACGGTTCCTCCGCCGTCCGGCTCACCGATGTCGAAACCGTTGACGTGGAACGACTTTCCGGCCAGCCCGTGGCCGACTCCGCCGGTGTTCTGCTCGTCGTGCGCAACCGCGGCGCGTTGGAGCTGCGGCGGATCCCGTTCGACGGCGGGCCCGGCGAGGTGCTGGCGGGTTCGTCGGCCGCTGTCCGGTCGTTCGCGACGGACGGGTCCACCGTGGTCGCCGTCGTGTCCACTTCGGACAGCCCGGGTCAGGTCGAGTTCGTCGGAACCGGTGTGCGTACGGCGTTCTCGTCCGTTCCGGCGCGGCGAGTCGTCGAACTGGAAGGCTCGGCCTCGGACGGCTACCCGGTGCACGGCTGGCTCGTGCTGCCCGAGGGCGACGGTCCGCACCCGGTCGTCATGGCGGTGCACGGCGGTCCGTTCATGTACCACAGCTGGGGTTTCTTCGACGAGGCCCAGGTCTACGCCACCGCCGGCTACGCCGTCGTGCTGCCGAACCCGCGCGGTTCCGCGGGCTACGGCCAGGCCCACGGCCAGGCGGTGATCGGCAAGTTCGGCTCCGTCGACGTGGACGACGTCCTGTCCCTTTTGGACGTTGCCCTTGCTCGTGACGACACCGATGCCGAACGCGTCGGCGTGATGGGCGGCTCCTACGGCGGCTTCATGACGTCGTGGCTCGCCGCGCACCACGGCGAACGCTTCAAGGCTGCCTGGAGCGAGCGCGCCGTGAACGCCTGGGACTCGTTCTCGGGCTCGTCGGACATCGGCTACTTCTTCGCCGACGCCTACTGCGGCAACGACCCCGAGGCACAGCGCGCGATGTCACCGCTGACCTACGCCGAGAAGATCAACCTGCCGTTCGCCGTCGTCCACTCCGAGCAGGACTGGCGTTGCCCGCTGGAGCAGGCGCAGCGCATGTTCGTGGCGTTGAAGCGGCGTGGTGTCGAGGCGGAGATGCTGATCTTCCCGGGCGAGGGGCACGAGCTGACCCGGACCGGGCAGCCGCGGCACCGCAGGCAGCGCTTCGACGCGGTGCTGGAGTGGTGGGGCCGCTACCTCAAGGCCTGAAACGCCTGGAAACGGGCCAGGAGTTCCTGGGCGGGCGGGGAGTCGGCGTCGAACGCCACGAGGTGTTGCCGATCCCCCGCCTCCCGCACTCCCACCCAGAAGCACTCGAAGCAGAATTCCGGGCCGAACAGCACCTCATCATCGGCCGCGTGCGCCGAGATCGCGTAGCCGGGTTGAAGCACCGCATCGGTTCGCCGGTTACAGCAGAGCCGGTCGACCGCTCAGCCAGGCTCCCCCGCGCGCTTCCTCCTGTCGCAACGCGCGAACCTCCGATCTGGTTCCCGCTCTGTCCACAGGTTAGTCCGAAGCAGATCGCCGCAGGTCAGCGAACTGCCCGCCTGTGGATAACTCGCGATCATGCAAGCGGTCACCCCAGCAGTGTGTAGTTGAGTTCCTCGCACACGCGCGCCAACGGCAGATCCAGACCCGGATGGTCCAGCGGCAGCAACACGTCCGGCGCCGCCGGCAGCCCGGAAGCCCCAGGCGGATCCCACAGGCAGATGGCGGGATCCCCGGAGTCCATCGACGACCGGTACCAAAGCCCGTCCAGCTCCGGATAAGCCGCCCGGATCGCCCGCGACCAGGCCTGAGTCACGATCTTCGGCCCGGTCGAGATCTCCTGCGAGGCCCCGACGCGCGTGGGCCACAACCCGCCGAGATCCAGCAGTCGCAAGGTGCGGCGAGGCCGCAGCACGACGAGGAACGGCGAGCGGGTGCGGCGGTCCACGATCGACGTCGCCTGGAAGACCTCGGCGATCGACGTGCGCACGGACAGGCCGAAGTAGAGGACGCCGTTCTCGTGGTCCTGGACCGGGCTGCCGTCGTCGGCCGGTTGCTGCGCGTCGAAGCGGGCGTGCGGGAGCGGGCCCGTGTAGCGGAACGTGTTCCAGCGCTGGGGGTGGGAGCCCTTCGCCGTGAACACGCGCACCAGGCGGGTCGCCCGGTGCACCGCCACCACGTCCTCGGTGCGGCGCAGGTGTGCCTGGAGCACGGCAGGGGCAGGCGGCTGCGGAAGCCGTGACATTCGGGTCCTGTCGGGTGTTCGGGAACGCTCAGGCAGGTGTGCCGAGCATGGAGGCCAGGGTGGCGACGCGGCGAGGGTCTCCTCCGGCGAGGAGCCAGTCGCGCGGGGTCGCGGGCTTGCCGTCTACGGGCAGGTCCTCCTGGAGGGTGGTCATGAACGCGGCGACGACGAGCGCCGGTTGGTCCGACGGGATCTCCGCCAGCACGGTTTCCAGGCCCGGGAGCACGCCGGTGCCCGCGAACTGCCACGCGGGCAGACGCCAGCTGCCCCTGTCCTTCCAGCCCACGAGCCTGCCGACGCCCAGGCGGTGCCGGATGCGGCTCGTGTCGACCTGGAGCTGGCGCGCGGCCTCGTTCACGGTCAGCGCCGAGTCGCGCAGCACCGCGTGGGCCACGACGGTGCGGGTGCGCGGCTTCGCGTCGGACGGGCCCGCCGGGGACAGGTCCAGGCCGACGTCGGTCAGCGCCGCCTGCTGGTCCGGCGTGAAGTACGTGGCCGGTTCCGGGTGTGGCGGGGCGAGCCTTCGTGCCGCGTCGGTCACGAGGGCCAGGAACTCGTCGGGACTCACCTGCAGGCCGGCCTTGGCCAGCACCGTCTCCAGGGCAGGACTCATGCGCACAGAATATCCCGTGCGTGCGCATTTGTGCGCCCTACGAACGGCTCAACCAGAAACGTTCGACGTTGCGCGCTCACGCGACGACGCTACGTGAGAATTCCCGGTCCGGACCGGTGACGTGGGCCTCATCTGGCACATCGATACCATTCCCGGATGCAGCTCGACCGCACCGCCAAGCGGGTCGTGGTGGCGTGGGCCGCCGTCATGGTCGCCACACTCACCTACGTCATGCTCCGCCCACCGGGGTGGTCGCTCGACCTGCGCGTCTACCGCAACGGTGGCGCGGCTTTCCTCAAGGACATCCCGCTCTACGTCGAGGGCTTCGCGAAACCGCTCGGCGGGCCCGACCTGCCCTTCACCTACCCGCCGATCGCCGCCGTGCTGTTCAGCCTGCTGGCGCTCGTGCCGCTCGGGGTCGCGATCTTCGCGGTGGCGGCGGCGAACCTCGCGATGCTCACCGGGCTGTGCCTGATCGCGGCGGGCCGTGTGGTCGGCTGGGGTCCGGACGCGGTGAAGTGGGGGCTGGGCGCGGCGGCGGTGTCGTCGATCTTCGACCCGCTGCGCGAGACGTTGTGGTTCGGCCAGATCAACCTGCTGCTGGGCCTGCTGGTGATGGCCGACTGCCTGCTGGAACGCACCCGCTGGTGGCCGCGGGGCGCGCTGATCGGGCTCGCGGCCGCGATCAAGCTGACGCCGGCGTTCTTCGCGTTGTTCTTCGTGGCGCGACGGCAGTGGAAGCCCGTGTTCGTGTCCATCGGGTCGTTCTTCTTCTTCGTGGTGTTGGGGTTCCTCATCTCGTTCGGCGACGCGAAGGAGTACTGGACGCACGCGCTGCTCGATCCGGGCCGCGTCGGACGCCTCACCTACGCGTCGAACCAGGCCATCCGCGGCACGCTCGCCCGCTTCGGCCTGGAGAACGGCGCCCAGGTCGGCGTGTGGGTCGTGCTGGCGCTGCTCGTCGTGGCGACGGTGTGGTGGCTGGCCTCGCGACTCGGGGAGATCGAGGCGTTCTTCGTCGTGGCGATCGGCGGCCTGCTGATCTCGCCAGTCTCGTGGGGGCACCACTGGGTCTGGATCGCGCCCGCGCTCGTACTGCTCTCACGGCCCGCGTTGCGCCGTCACTGGGCGTCGTGGGCGATCGTGGCGGTGTTCGCGATCGGGCCGCACTGGCTGTTCCCGCGCGACAACGACGTCGAGCGGAACTGGGCGTGGTGGCAGCAGGTGATCGGCAACCTCTACGTGTTCGTCGGGGTCGCCGTGCTGGTCACGCTCGCGGTGCGGGTTGTACGAGACCGCCGTCGAGCTGCTTCAACCGCAGGCTGAACAGCACCAGCACCACACCCCACAGGATCGCGAAGACGCCGATGGTGATCACAAACGCCAGCGCGCCCGCGGCCGGGTTCACGACCAGGATGATGCCCAGCAGCACCGTGAGCGCGCCGGTGACGACGTAGAACCACTCGTTCGTCATCACCTTGCGCAGCCGGATGGCGTCGACGATCTGCAGCACGCCGGTGACGAGCGCCCACGCCGCGATGAGGAGCAGCAGCGCGGTCGCCGTGATGCCCGGCCAGAACAACGCGATCAAGCCCGTGACCAGGCCGAGCACACCGATGAGGCCGAGCGCCCAGCGTGCGGGCCACTCCTTGTGGGTGAGGGTCAGGTACAGCATCATCGCGCCGTCGAAGAGCGCGTAGGCGCCCCACAGGATGATCAGCGCCAGCAGGGTGAGGCCCGGCCAGATCAGAGCGGCCAGGCCGAACAGGACTGCGAACACCCCGCGCACCGTGAAAAGCCACCACCGTTGCATGTTCAGGATCGTGTCGGCTGTTGCTGGGGTCGGCAACCTGAGACCCTCGTCCGGTGCTGATCCGAGTGGCTGACTGGGAACGCATCCGATCCGGCGAGATCACGCTCCAGTTCCGGCGGTGGAAACGGCCGACCGTGCGTGCCGGCGGGAGGTTGCGGACGTCGCAGGGCGTCCTCTCGATCGACGAGATCGAGGTCGTGTCGCGGGTGACCCGTGCCGAGGCGATGGCGGCCGGATTTCCCTCCGTCGCCGCGCTGAAGTCCTCTGTGGAGGGACGGCAGGGCTCGCTCTACCGGATCCGCCTGCGTTTCGTGGGCGAGGATCCGCGCGTCGAGCTGCGGTCGTCGTCCGATGTGGACGGAGTGGAGCTGAAGGAGGACGCCCTGGCGTTGCTGCGGCTGATCGCGGCGAACCCCGGAGTGCGGGCCGCGGACCTGGCCGCCTCGATGGATCGCGAGAAGCTGCCGTTCAAGGCGGACGTCCGCAAGCTCAAGGCCAAGGGGCTGACCGAGTCCCTGCGGGTGGGGTATCGCCTCTCCCCGCGGGGAGAGGCGTACCTGAAAACCCTGGACTAACCCTGGCCCGTGATGATCGTGACGGCCCGGTCCTGCGTCTGCTCGTTCACCTCGGCGACCTGGAAACCGCGCGCCGCCGCGTGCGCCACCAGCTCGGGCTCCGGCGGCAGGCCGTACTTGCGCAGGTAGTGCGGCACGGCGCCGGCCCAGATCCAGGTGCCGTCGGTGCGGAAGTTCAGCGGCACGTCCTGCTCACCGCTCTGCGAGAACTCGTCGAGGTCGTAGCTGCGCGCGGCCAGCACGACCGGCGCCGACTCGAGGTAGGTGAGCAGCCCGTCGAGCAGCTGCGGGTCGACCGGCTGACGGTTCACGATGATGCGGCCGTCGTCGTTCTTGCCGTCGTACACGCGTGCCGTGCGCAGCTCGCCCGAACCCGCCTGCTGCTGGTCCGGCTGGGCGGCCGGCACCTGGTACTCCTGCTGCGGCTGCTGGGGTTCCGGCTCGGGCGCGGGCAGCGGTGGCAGGCCGACGCGCTGGCGCCACCAGTCCGGGATCATCCGGTCCGGCCGCGGGAACGTCTGAAGCTCGTCGCGGAAACCGATGGGCGGCGGCGCGTTCCGCCAGCGCGGCTCGTCCTCGGCGTTGAAGTCCACCGTGAACGCCGCAGGCGCCTCGATCTCGTACGTCGCGCTCAGCCACGTGCCGCGCTCGGGGTGGTACATGCCCCCGCGCAGGTGCCCGAACATCTGCACGACGTCCATCGGTGGCCGCACCGGTCGCAGCTGGCCATCGGGCCCCGCGAACGCCAGGTCGACCTCGATGTGCCGGCCTGCCGCCCGGTATTCGGCCCGGATGCGCTGCCAGCCCTGTGGTACGGCCGGCAGCATGGCACGGCCGATCTGCCGCACCAGCTGCTGCTGGTCCTGCTCGCTCAGCGGTGTAGCCGGCTGGCTCATGTGGTCCTCGCCCCTCTCCCCGTGAAAGCCCGCTGATCTTATCGGGCTGCCGTGACGCGCGCGGTCCGGTCACACACCCCACGCCGTTCACACCACTCTGAGTGGGTGCCGGCCGCCGTGGTTCCAGGACTGTCAGAGGCCTTCGCGCGTCCAGGAGCCGTTGTACAGGTACGGCGGCAGGTACTCCGACGTGACCTCGATCGGGATGCCCGCGTCGTGTGCGACGCTCGCCAGCCCGAGAGGGCCGATGGCGACGTACCCGTTCGGGGACTCCTCGTTCTCCTCCGTCGACCAGAGTTCCCTGAACAACTCCAGCGCTTCCGCGAGAGCCTGGCCGAACTGCCCCTCGCGGTCGGCGTTGATGATGTTGTGGAACAGGTTCAGCTGCGGGAAGGCGACGACGCGCACGTGGTCGCGGTGCACCGGGTCGATCTCGTCCGGGCCGGTGGCCTTCAGCGCCGCGTTCAACGCCTCGTGCACGCCGGGTTGCTGGAGGTTGAACCTCTGGAACATGTCGACCATGAGGAAGACGTAGTCGGGTTCCTCGCTGCCGGAGGCGCGCAGCACCTCCAGTGGCACCTCGCTCAGCTGCCCCGTCTTCGCGGCGTCCCTGGCGATGGCCGCCAGGTAGTTCGTGGTGAGCCAGGTGCCGCCGGACGCGAAGTACACGGGGCCCGTCGCGGTGACCGGGATCTGCTTGCCCCGCAGGGTGATCTCGACCGGCATGCCTTCCTCGGCCGTGGCCACGGCGTAGATCGCGGCGCCGACCTCCGCGGCGAAGCACAGGCTGTCCCAGGTGTCGCCGTCGCTGCCCAGCGGGTCGACCGCGCACCGGTGACCGAGGTGGCCCAGCGCGTCCCTCATCAACCCGCTCAGCGCGATCGTGCGGACGTTCGGGAGGGTGGCGACCGTTTCCTCGATCCGCCGCTCGATCTTCTCCAGCTGCTTGGCGGACCAGTCCGGATCGACCTCGTGCCGGTTGACCTCGACCACGTCAGCGGCTCGACCAGGTACCGCTCACCAGGTTCTCCGGCAGGTAGTCGGACTCGACCTCGACCGGGAAACCGTGGTCCTTGCCGCGGATCGCCATGGCGAGCACGGCGAGCGCGACGAATCCGTCGGGGTTGTCCGCGAAGTCGACCTGGCGCCAATAGTCGCGGTGCGCCGTGGTCGCCTGCACCAGCGCGTCGGTGAAGTCCTCCGGCCCGCCGCGCAGGACCCGGAACAGGATGTTCGCCGGCGGGTACGCGACGAGCAGCATGAAGTCGCTGGAGGCGAACTTCGCCTGCCCGGGATCGGTCAGGTCGATCACGGACTCGAGCAGCGCGGGGGGAACCTGGTCGCCGCCGAGGTAGCGCTGCATCGTGTCCACCCAGGGGCGGACGTACTCCTCGACCTTCGCGCCGCTGCCGAGCAGCGTGTACTTGCCGACCTCGCACAACTCGGCGATGCGCTGCTCGCTGCGCGTGATGATGGCGAGCCAGGCGGCGGTCAGCCAGTCGACCGGGGTGGCGTGGTGGTTCGGGCCGAGCACGGGCAGCTGGTACTCCCGGTCGCCCAGCCGGTAGGGGACGAAGTCCTCCGACTTGGACGTGCGGGCGAAGACCGCGTTCGCCGTCTGGGACGCGAACACGGCCGCCTGCCACGTCTCTTCCTTGCCCGCGGCGGGGTCGAGCGCGGTGAGGTACTCGAAGCGCATCAGCGCGCGCCTGCGTGCGGCGCTCAGCGCGTCCGGGTCCGACTCGACGTCCTCCAGCGCCGACTCGATCAAGCGCTGGAGCGTGTCCACCTGACCGCGGGCGAATTCCTCGCTGATCTCGTGCCTGGGAATTTCGTGCATCGCGTTGCCGGTCCTCACCTGGGCATCAATGGCAGACGTGGTTGGTAATCGTAGCCCTCGAACGGCCGGTACTTCCATCCGGTCAACTCGTGGTCGACGCCCGTTTCATTCGTTTGTGCGCGCACCTCGAGATAATCGAGCCGGCCGTCCTTCTTCGCCTTTCGCAATTCCTCGGCGAGTTCCGCCTCGGCTCCGCCACGGCGTTCCATCGCCTGCAGGGTGTCCTCGAAGTACGCGGGGTGCCCCTGCTGGTACACCTTGGGGCCTTCCGCGGTCTGCACGATGCGTTCGCTCGCCGGACCGCTGGGCGCCTTCGCCTCGTGGACGACGTAGTCCGGCTTCTGCCCGTCCAGGTAGTCGACCTTGTAGACCTGGTCGAAGTTGCTGTTGCCAGGAGTACCGGGCCGGTGCATGGGCTCGATCTCGGCCAGCACCCTGCCGGTCTTGGCGTCGTAGACCTCCAGCACGTCACGGCTGGTGTGCGACGGGTCGAAGTCGCCGCCGCCCTTGGTGCGGAAGTCGACCTCCGCGTCGGGGAACGCGTGCGCGAACTGCGAGTGCACCCGGTCGCGCAGTGCGTGAGAGGACACCTGCTCGCCGAAGTGCTCCGAAGCGGTCGTCTGGGCGCCGATGGCCTCCGAGCGTTCCGGCGAACCCTTGGGGGTCTCGTCCATCGCCTTCTGACGCTCGGCCATCGCTTCCTGGCGTGCCCTGGTCTTCTCGTCGATCCGCTGGTCGTCCGCGGCTTTCCAGTCCTGGTCCTGGCGGTAGTCGTCCGAACGGGAATCCGTGTCGCCGCCGGAATTCGTGTCGGTGTCCGAACCGTCCCGGGGAACTTCCTTCGAGCGCGTTTCGTCGAAGCCGAGAGATTCGGCGGGCGGCCGGTCGGACTTCAGTTCCGGCTTGCCGTCCTTGAGGTCGACGGGCGGTGGCTTCATCCCGTCCACGTCCGGGCTGCGGTCCGCCCGCACCACCAGTTCGGTTCGCCCGTTGGTGGTGCGCTCGTAGTAGTGGTGCTTGATGTAGTCGTCGCTGGCGATCTTGTCGCGCGGCGACATCCCGCTCGTCTCGCCGGGCTTGTCGCGCCAGTCACCGGGATCGCTGTCGTTCGAGCTGTCGCCCCGGTCGACGGCGCCGTCGGTGTCGGTGGTCTCGTCCGGGCCGTGGCGCTGGGTGTCGGGTGCGTAGCCGTCGTCGCCGGTCCTGGTGCTCGACCCGTCCGGGTGGTGGGTCTCCCACTCGCCGTTCGGCGGGATCTTCGGCTGGCGGGTGCCGTCGGGACGGATCTCGGGGTCGCTGGTGAAGACGCGGCCGTTGGCGTCCGTCCAGGCCGGCTTGGTCGGGGCCAGCACGGGTGCGTCGAGGTGCTTGGAGAGCTGCTTCGCGAAGTCGTTGCTGGCGGCGTCGCAGCCGATCAGACGGACCGGCTTGCTGCCGTCGTAACCGGAGCGGCGGAGCATGTCCGCGTACTCCTTCGGCGTGTAGTCGTGGCCGCCGATGCGGGCCCTGCCGTCCGGGGTGACGTGGACGTCCGCGGTGAAGTAGCGCGGGTCGTTGGGGACGCGGTGCGGCAGGTCGCCCATGTCCGGGTCGCCGCCGTGGTGCGAGACGCCGGCCGGGGTGGTCTCGGCGTGCCGCTGGTGCGCGTCCTCCGGGGACGGGCGGTCCGCGGGCGGGACGTCCTGGTCGTTCGGGCTGTCGGGGTCGCCGTCGTGCGGCTTGTCCGGGGTGTTGTCGTGCGGCTTGTCGGCGTCCGGGCCGTGGTGCGGCGCGTCCGCGTCCGGGCGGTGGGGGGCGTCGGCGTCTGGACGGTGGGGGGCGTTGGCGTCGGGGCGGTGCGGGGTTGCGGCTTCCGGGTGGGTGCTGTCCGGGGCGCGGTGGGGGGCCTCGGCAGTGTCGGTGCCGCGGTGGCGGGGGCCGTCCGGGGTGTGGGGGCGCGAGCCGTCAGGGCGGGTGCCATCGGGACGTGAGCCGTCGGGACGTGAGCCGTCAGGACGTGAGCCGTCAGGGCGTGAGCCGTCAGGGCGGGTGCCGTCGGGCCGGTTGCCAGGGCCGCTGCCGTCCGGGCGGGACGGGCTGTCAGGCCGGTGCGGCGCGTCGGGGCGGTTGGGGGCGTCGGGACGTGACGGGCCGCCGTGAGGTGCGTCCGGTCGGGACGGCGAGTTCGGGCCGCCGTGGGGAGCGTTGGGTCCGTGTGGCGTGTTGGGCGAGTGCGGTGCGTTGGGGCCGCCGTGGGGCGTGTTCGGGCCGTGCGGCGCGTTTGGTGCGTGCGGCGCGTTAGGGCCGCCGTGCGGTGCGTTGGGGGCGTGTGGTGCGTTTGGCGGGGCCGGGCGCGTTGGTGCGGACGGGCCGTTGTGCGGTGCGTCGGGACGTGACGACGGCGTCGTGTTGCCGTGCGGTCCGTCAGGGCGCGACGGGGCGTGGGGTGCGTCAGTGCGCGACGGTCCGCCGTGTGGGCCGGACGGGGCCGTGTTGGGGCGTCCCTGGGGTGCGTCGGGCCGCGAGGACGGCGCGTTCGGGGCGTCCGTGCGGGCCGAAGGTGCGGACGGTGAGTTCGGGCTGTGCGGTGCGTTCGGAGCCGTCGGTGCGGACGACTGCGGGCGCATCGGGGCGTCGCCGCGAGGGGCGTTCGGCGCGGACGGGGAGTGCGGGGCGCCTGCCGCCGGAGCGTGCGGTGCTCCCGCCGACGGGCTGTGCGCCGGTGGCATGTTCGGAGTGGACGGGGCCGACGGTGCGGCTGCCGAAGGCGAGGTGGCGCGGCTCGGGGGAGTCGCGTCGGGACGGCCCGCGTTCGGGGAGCCGGTCGAGGGGGCGCCGGTCGACGGGCTGTGCGGGGTGCCGGCCGAGGGGGCGTGTGGCGTGCCGCCGCCCGAAGGCATTCCGCCCGACGGCGCGGAGGGTGCGGAAGGCATCGACGGCGAGGACGGCATCGAGGGTGCCGAAGGAGAGGACGGCATCGACGGGGCCGACGGTGCGCTTGGCATCGAGGCCGGACGGGGTGGGGCGTCCGCTCGGGAGGCCGACGTCGACATGTCGGGGGAGCGCGGTGCGGGGGCGCCGGAGCCCAGGTCGCCTCGGCTGCCGGGGGTGCCGGTCCAGCCCTGGCCGGGACCCGTCGGCGGACGGCCTGCCGCCGGGGACGACGGTGCGCCGCCGCCCGCAGCAGGGGCGCCGCCGCCCATCGGGCCGGACTGGGCGGGGGTCGACGAAGGGGACGCGTCCGGGGTGCGGGTGGGGGCCTGCGGTGCGTCCAGGCGGGACGGGGCCTCCGGTGGTGCCACCGAGGACTGGACGGTCTGGCCCGTGTTGCGGGTCGGAGCCGGGGCGTCCGGGGTCGACGACGTGTGCGGGGCGCTCGGGGCCGTCGGTGAGGAAGGCGAGCCCGGAGAACCGGGAGAGCTGTCGGGCGTGCGCGGGGCCGAAGGGGGCGAGGAGTTGTCGGGGGTGCGTGACGGGGCGTCGGGCGTCGAACCGTCCGGCGCGCGCGTGGGCGTCGGCGCGGACGAGGGTGCCGAGGTGTCCGGAGCACGCGAAGGCGCGTCCGGCGTCGAGGACGGCGAAGAAGGCGACCCCGGCGAGGAAGGCGACCCCGGCGGCGAGGACGACGAAGGCGAACTGTCCGGAGAGGACGGTGACGAAGGTGAAGAGGGCGAGGACGGCGAAGTGTCCGGAGAGGACGAAGACGGCGACCCGCCAGGAGAGGACGGCGAACCAGGAGAGGACGGCGAGAGGTCCGGAGCGTTGGTGCTGTGGAACAGGCCACCGGGCTTGATGGACTTCGTGGAGATCACGTCGAGACCGGTCACCTTGCCGACCAGCTTGCCGACGACCTTCATGATCTTCGTGAAGATCTCGACCAGCTTGCCCAGCAGCGGCGAGACCTTCTTGATGGTCTTGATGAGCTTCTGGATCAGCTCACCGATGCGGGTGGCCCACTTCGAGATCGCGGTCACGGCCTGCGCCACGATCACCGGCGTGCCGAAGCCCAGCGTGAACACGGCCTCCAGCACCCACGTGATCAGCTTCGCGACGAGGTCGGCGATCAGGTCGCGCACCATCTCGCGCACGAACCCGACGACCATGCCCATCACGCCGACGACGGTGCCGACCGAACCCGCGGTGGAAGCCGCGCCGGACAACGCGTCCAGCTGCTCGCCCGCGGCCTTGCGGTAGGCGTCGGCCGCGCCACCGGTCCACTCGCCGGTGCCGTCGACGGCCGCCTTGTAGTCGCCCGCGATCTTGCCGAGCTCCTGCGAGACGTTGCCCCACGTCGTCGAGTACGACTGGATCACCGGCGGGTCGCCCGCCAGCCAGTCCAGCGCCTCCTTGAGCGGCTGCATGTGTTCCATCAGGAACGAGGCCGCGGACGACAGCAGCGTGCCGAACGGGTCGATCGCCATCGAGGCGGCGTCGGCTACCAGGCCGACGACGCCGAGGCCGCCCTCGATCCAGCTGCCCTCGGAGATGCCTTTGTACGCGTCCATCGCCGAGTCGGCGATGGAGAAGCCGGTCGCCCAGCCGTTGTCACCGGTGCCGGCGTTGAAGAAGCCGGACGGTTCGGCGGGGGCCTTCGCCACCAACGGGTTCGGTGAGGACATCAGGCGCCACCCTTCAGCGTGCGGGTGATCTGGTCCTCGACCTCTTGGTAGTGCTTCGCGGTCTCGGTGACCTTCTTGGAGGTGGCCTCCATGGCCTCCGCCACGCCCTTCAGCGCGTCCATGCCCCACTGCTCGACCGGATCGAGCAACATCCGGAACGGCTGGCAGATGATCCCGTACGCGTCAGTCGGCATCGACACGGTGTTCGCCGCGTCCACTGCTCCCTGAAGTCGCCCGTGCAGGCCCTCCAAGGCCTTGGCGTGCGCTTCCAGCACGTCCGAGGTGACCTTGAAACCACCGGAAGTCATCGAACCCCCTCAAGTTCGAGCAGCGGACAGAAAGATCAGGAGAGCACGGACTCCCCGCCGAAGTCGTCGTCATCGTCTGACGGCGGCCGGCGGCGCGGGGGAGGCGGCGGGGTCGGGCGGGGCGGCGGCGGTGCGTCGTCCTCCACCCGGAAGTTGATCTCGTTGCGGTCGTACGGCGTGCGCGTCGGCTCTTCGGCCGGCGGCGCCGGGAAGTTCTTCTTGGCCTCGTTGAACAGCACGTTGGCCGTCTCGTCCTGCGTGCCGATGGTCTCCGCCATGGCTTCCTGGAGCAGCTCGGGAATCCGGGACTGAGCGCGCTGCAGCAGCTTCATGATCTCGCCGCTGACCTCGGACATGCGCTTGCCGGAGGCAGACTCGTTGATCACGAGGTTCTGCAGGATCCCGTTGGACCCGACCAGGATCTCGATGGAGCCGTCCTGGGACCGCTCGGAGATCGTCATCCCCTGAACGCGCGTCGCCATTTCCTGATAGCGCGCGGCGCGTTCCTGGATGTTCTGGTTCCAGTTCGCGAGCATCTGCTCGGACCCGGCGATGTCCTCGGGCACCGGTGATTCCCTCCCAAAGCGGCGGCGGACTCAAAGGATGACGCAGCCGGATCCGATCTCGTTCCACCCTCGGGTCAAATCGGCTGTGCAGACCAACGGCGTCCCACCGATCGGACCAGTGGGACGCCGTTGAGGTCAACTGACTAGTTCACGCCCAGCAGGTCGACGACAAAGATCAGCGTCTCGTTGGGCTTGATCACGCCGCCGGCACCGCGCGCGCCGTAGCCCAGGTGCGGAGGGATGACCAGCTTGCGGCGGCCACCGACCTTCATGCCCTGGACGCCCTGGTCCCAGCCCTGGATGACACGGCCGCCGCCGAGCGGGAACTGGAACGCCTCGCCGCGGTCCCAGGACGCGTCGAACTGCTCACCGGACGAGTGCGACACACCGACGTAGTGCACGGACACGAACTGACCGGCCGTGGCCTCCGCACCGTCGCCGACGGTGATGTCCTCGATCAGCAGGTCGGCGGGCGCCGGGCCGTCGTGCGGGTCGACCTCAGGCTTCGTGGGGGCCATCACAACTTCCTCTCGGAACGGGGTTGTTCGCGCTCGATCCAATCACGCGCGGGCGGGCGCGGCCGAATGGCCTACGCGGACCAGCCCTACCCGGCCCCGGAGTCCTCATGTCTTTCTTTAATCACCACCGGCCCCGCGGCCGGGGGACACAACAGAAGAAGGAGATGATCATGGCGGCAACCCTGCACCGCCTCCGGTCACTGCTCGGCGCGGCACTGGCGGCGGCAACGCTGTCCATGGCCTGCGTCAGCGTGGCCGAAGCAGCTCCGACTCCGACCACCGACGGTGAGTTCGGCACCCAGATCGTCGGCGGCACGCGCGCGAGCACGTCCACCTACCCCTGGGTCGTCTACCTCGCCACGAGCAGTGGTTTCCAGTACTGCGGCGGCACTCTCGTCGCTCCCAACAAGGTCGTCACCGCCGCGCACTGCACCGTGGGCGACTCGGCGTCCGCCGTCCGGGTCGTGGCGGGCCGCGACGACAAGAACTCCACCGCGGGCACCGTCGCCCGTGTCACCAGGATCTGGATCCACCCGAGCTACCGCGACGTGACCCTCGGCTACGACGTCTCGGTGCTCACGCTCGACCGCAACCTGTCGCAGACCCCGATCCCGTTCGCCACCTCGGCGGACAGCGCGCTCTACAACGCGGGCACCAGCTCGACGATCCTCGGCTGGGGCACCACGTCCTCCGGTGGTTCGGCCTCGCGCTACCTGCTGCGGGCCACCGTGCCGCTGACCAGCAGCTCCAGCTGCACCAGCTCGTACGGCAGCGACTACAAGGCCACCCACATGGTGTGCGCCGGCTACTCCCAGGGCGGCACCGACACCTGCCAGGGTGACTCCGGTGGCCCGCTCGTGGCCGGTGGCAAGCTGATCGGCATCACGTCGTGGGGCGAGGGATGCGCGGCCGCCGGTTACCCCGGCGTCTACTCCCGCGTCTCCACCTACGCGGCGCAGATCCAGGCACAGCTGTAACAACGAGAGGCCGGGAAGGGGCAACCCTTTCCGGCCTCGCTTACGTCCTGGAGACATGAACGGCAAGAAGCTGTTGGCCGGCGCCGCCGTGCTGGTCGTCGCCGGAGTGAGCGTGAGCTCCGCGGTGCGGGACGAGACCCTCGCACCACCACCGATCGTGGACTACGGGCCGGTGCGCCTTGTCGCGTTCGATTCATGTGACAACGCATTGACCGAACTGCGCCGCGCCATTGCCCCGTACGTCAGTGCGTACGGCCTCGGAGGCCGCGACGTCATGTTCTCCGAAGGCATGGTGACGAACAACAGCGCGGGCGTCGCGCAGAAGGGCATGCCCGACGCTCCCACCGCCGCCACTCCGCCCACGCAGCAACAGGACCACTCGACGACGAACGTGCACGAGCAGGGCGTCGACGAGCCGGACATCGTGAAGACGGACGGAAAACGCGTCGTCTCCATCGCAGACGGCAAGCTGCGCGTCATCGACGTCGCGTCCAGGGCGATCACCGGCACGGTCGACCTCGGCGAGCGCCGGGCGAGCCAGCTGCTGGTCTCCGGCGATCGCGCGCTGGTGGTCGCCGACAGCCCCGTCCCGATGATGAAGCCGTCGCTGCCGCCCGACCGCCCGTCGTTCGCCCCGGAGTCCGCCACCGAGCTGGTTCTCGTGGACCTCAAGGGGCTCAAGGAGATCAGCAGCCTCAGGACCGACGGCTTCTACCTAGACGCCCGCCAGATCGGCGGCACCGCCCGCGTCGTCGTCCGCTCGCAGCCGCGCCTGCCGTGGGTGTACCCGGACCAGACGACCAACGAAGCGGGATCGTTGCGCCGCAACAAGGAGATCCTGCAGAGCGAGCCCATCTCGTCGTGGCTGCCGCGTTACGAGCTCACCGAGAACGGCGCCAAGTCGAGCGGAACCCTGGTCGACTGCGCGAACGTCAGCCGCCCGACCGCGCCGAGCGCCACGTCGATGCTGACGGTGCTGACGTTCGAGCTCTCCGGTCAGCTCGGCACGGGCCAGCCAGTCTCGATCGTGGCCGACGGCGACACCGTCTACGGCACCGACCGCAGCCTCTACATCGCCGACGACCACCGCCTGTTGCCGGAACTTCCTTCCAGGCCACCGGTTCAGCGTCCGATCACGACGGCGATCCACCAGTTCGACATCGGCAACCCCGGCCCGCCCAAGCACGTCGCGTCCGGTGACGTGAACGGCACGCTGCTCAACCAGTACTCGCTGTCCGAGCACGAGGGCGTTCTCCGCGTCGCCACCACCACCGGCACCGAGACCCGTTGCTGCTGGCGGATGCCGTCGGACGTGGTGCCGCAGCAGAGCCCCGCTCCAGCGCCGTCGGAGAGCTTCGTCACGACGTTGCGCCGCGACGGCAACCAGCTCGCCAAGGTCGGCCAGGTCGGCGGGCTCGGCAAGGGCGAACGGATCTACAGCGTCCGGTTCATCGGCAGGATGGGCTACGTCGTCACGTTCCGCCAGACCGACCCGCTCTACACGCTCGACCTGAGTGATCCCAAGCAGCCCAGGGTGACGGGCGAGCTGAAGATCACCGGCTTCTCCGCCTACCTGCACCCGGCGGGCGACGGGAAGCTGATCGGCGTCGGCCAGGAGGCGACCGACCAGGGCAGGACGACCGGTACGCAGGTGTCGTTGTTCGACGTGGCCAATCCCGCGTCACCGCAACGACTCGCGCAGTACCACCTGCCGGACTCGAACTCCGAGGCCCAGTTCGACCCGCACGCGTTCCTGTTCTGGCCGCAGGACGGCACGCTCGTCATCCCGGTGTCGGCCTACCGGTCGAACTACGAGGTCTCCTCACTGGTGCTGCGCGTCGAGGGCAACCAGCTGAACCAGACCGGCAGGATCGTCGAACCGTCCAGCCCGAACAACTACGGCGGCCCGAGGCGCACGATCGTCATCGGTGACCAGCTGTGGTCGATCTCCAACGCGGGCGTGCAGGTCAACGCGCGCAGCGGCCTGGCGCAGCAGGCCTGGCTGCCGTTCACGCAGTAGCGCGGTCTCCGTTGAGCAGGCGGTTCGACAACACCGTGCCGCCTGCCATCGCCGCCGGGATCACGACCAGCGCGGCCAGCGGGATCAGGCACAGCAGGTAGGTCGGCACGGCGAACCCGAGCACCAGCGCGCGGCGCGTCGCGAGGATCTGCCTGCGCTGCTTGAACGACCGGCCCCGGCGGGTGAACGGGATGCCGGTCAGCTCGATGCCGAGCAGGTAGCCGTTGATGCACACGGCCAGCACGGGCACGACCGTCTGCCCGACGACGGGGATGAACCCGCAGACGAACAGCGGGATCGCGAACAGGATCGACGTGCCGACCAGCAGGAGCGTGCCGCGCAGCCCCACCAGGAACCCGCGCCACCAGCCGACCTGCTCCGCCTCCGGCACGCCGCCGAGCTCGTCCTCGACCTCTTCCGCGATGTACTCGTAGAACGGGCCGCCGATCATCAGCGTGATCGCGGTGAACAGCAGCACGCTCAGGCCGAGCCCGGCCGCGATCACCGAAATTCCGACGGCGACCTCGACGACGCTCTTCCAGGTGTCGCTCCACGAGTCGGCGAAGCCGGTGAGCCACCCGGCGATCGAGTCGATGTTGGTGACCAGCAGCACCCAGCCGCCGATCATCAGGACGGCCGTGATGACCGCGGGCAACGCGCCCATCAGCACGCGCTTGGGTGAGCTGAACACCAGGCTGAACCCACGCAGCAGCAGACCGACACCGGCACCGAAGTCCTTGATCACGCGCGCAGGATAGTCGGTTTCGTGCCCTGTTGAGACGAGGTGGAGTGATTTCGCGAGGCGCGGCATGATGGCGGTCCGAGTGCGGGAGGCGTTGAGGTTGAGCAACCCAGCTAGGAACGCCGTCGTCGTCCCGGACGGGCCGCTGCCGATGCTGCCGCCGTCCATCTGGGAGTCGAGCGACGTGCGTGAGGCGGTCGCCGCGGAGTCGCCCGGCGCCGTGGTCGCGATCGCGCGCAAGGCCCACGGCCTGCGTCAGGACGAACTGGGCACGCTGGCCGGGTTCTCCCAGTCCGCGATCTCGCGCCTGGAGTCGGGTAGCAACATCGCCTACGACATGCGCGTCCTGCGCACGTTGCAACGGCTGCTCGGCATTCCCGCCCACCTGCTCGGGCTGACCGACCGCACGGTGCCGGTGCCCTCGGGCGATCTGGTCGTCGGCATGGAGGGCAAGGCGCTGATGGCCTTGTGCGCCTCCGCGGTCTTCAGCGCGGACAACGACGACGCGGTGAGTCAGCTGCTCGTGCTGCGCCGGATCGTCAACGACGCGCACAACTGGCGTGCGACCGGCGCGCTCATGCCCGCGGTCCGCAGCATGTACGACGTCATCGACACCTTGCGCCGCAACGCGCGTGGCGAGATCCGCCGCCGGTTGCTCGGCACGGGCGCGATGTACGCGGAGTTCTACGGCTGGCTGTTCGAGGAGATCGGCGACCTGCGCAACGCCGGCGCGTGGACGTCCAGAGCGTTGGAGCAGGGCCAAGCCGCGGACGACAGGGACGTCGTCGCGTACTGCTACGTGCGGATGAGTCAGCTCGCCGAGGCCGATGGCGACGACGACCGCGTCATCGGCCTGGCGCGGGCCGCCCAGCGCGAGACCGGGGTGAGC
This sequence comes from Lentzea waywayandensis, assembly GCF_900115955.1. Taxonomy (GTDB): domain Bacteria; phylum Actinomycetota; class Actinomycetes; order Mycobacteriales; family Pseudonocardiaceae; genus Lentzea; species Lentzea waywayandensis. The sequence goes on along the minus strand of NZ_FOYL01000005.1, from coordinate 120,338 downwards.
CCGGTCGTGCGCGCGATGGCGTTGCGGCAGGAGGCACGCGGCCTCGCGCGGGCGGGCCAGAACGCGTGCATGCGGCGGTTCGACCTCGCACAGGCGTTGGTGCAGAACGTGGAACGGCCGCTGACGGACGAGTACTCGATCGGCTACTGCTTCACCGACCTGCACGTCCAGATGCAACGGGCCGCGAGCCTCGTCGTTCTCGCGGACCACCGCCGCGCCATCGACGTGTACACGGAACTCATGCCGCGATGGGGCAGCATCTGCCAGTGGGAGCAGGGCGTGCACACGGCCACCCTCGCCTACGCGCACGCCGCCAACGGTGACGTCGACCAGGCCGTCGACCTGGGGTTCGCGGCGCTGGAGCTGGCCCGCGTGACGGGGTCGCAGCTCATCGTGAACGAGCTGGCCAGGCTCGGGCCGTGGGCAGCGACGCCGGCGATCGCCGAGCTCACGGCCCAGCTTCGGTAGCCGCCGTATGCGAGTTCCGCATACCGCACCCGTAAATCGTATAGAACCCTCCCCATTTCGCTGGGCAGCCCGCACGATCTAGGAGTGATCGACCTAGCCGAACGAACGCCGCGCTCGGAAGAGGTCACCGAGAAGTTCTGCGCGGCAGTGGCAGAGCAGAACTCGGGCCCCTACCGGCTCAAGTTCTACGCCACCACGCACGCCGTCGTGTGTGTGGTGGACGACGCCGAGGTGAAGGCATGAGCATGCCTGTGTTGCTGGTCCGCAAGCGTGCGGGTGTCGTAGGCGAGACACAACGCACGTGCCACCTCGTACCCGTGCCCGACGACGACACGCTTCTGGCGTTGACCGCGTACTGCGGCGAACTCATCTATCAGGGCGAGGCCGAACTGCTCGCCCAGCCCTCCGGAATGCCGTGCGTCGGCTGCCTGTTCCGCGTGCCGATGCCTCGCGACGGGTGCTAGCCGGCCGGTGAGGCGATGCAGGCCGTGCCGAACCGGCGGAACCCGACGCGTTCGTAGACCCGCGCGATCTCCAGGCTTCCCGCCGACAGGAACACCAGCTCGGCGCCTCTTTCCAGGGCGTCACGCGCCAGTTCCGCAGTGACCGCACCACCGAGGCCACGTCGCCGTGCCGCCGGCAACGTGCCGATGCCCGCGATCTCCACGACGTCACCCGCCCGTTGAGCGGTGCCCACTGCCAGTACGCCCTCGCCTGGCAGGTCGGCCACCGCGTGACGGTGCCGGGTGCTCGTCGGGACGGCACCTTCGAGAGCCGCGTCCCGTTCCGCCACACCGGCTTCGCCCGCAGCCGTGCCCGGCGACGAGAACGCCAGTTCCGCCACGACGGACACCTCGGCAGGCCGCGTGCCCAGTACGCGCACATGCGGATGCGGTTCCGGTAGCTTCTCGGGATCGAGCACCAGCAACGGCGCTTGGAGCACCTCCAAACCCGCTTCGACCGCGACGTCGAGGAGGCCTGGCGTCGTCTCGTGCACCCACTCGAACGCTTCGGGCACACCGAGTTCGCGCTGCCGTTCGCGCACCTTCAGCACGTCGGCGACGGTCGGCTGACCGCCGGGGAACCGGGGCCGCGCGTAGTACGGGTAGCCGTCGCCCGCCTGGACGAACAGCACCAGCTCGCCGTGTTCCTCAACACGAGATCCCGGTCGGGGCACAGAGTCGTAAAACTCTTCCAGAACACTCCGCATAGAAGATCACGCTAGCTACCTTTGGCGGTATGACGCACGGCAATTCCCGTCCGAGCGGCTTCGAGCGGTTCGCGAACAAGCTCGTCGGCCGCCTGGTGGCGCTCGGGGTCGGTCCCAGGAGCATGCGCAGCCTGTCCGTGCGAGGCCGCAGCAGCGGCAAGTGGTACAGCTCCCCGGTGAACCTGCTGGAGCTGAACGGCACCCGCTACCTGCTCGCGCCGCGCGGCACCACCCAGTGGGTCCGCAACCTGCGCGCCGCCGGGTCCGGTGAGCTGCGCCGGGGAAAGTTCGTGGAGACCTTCCAGGCCGTCGAGCTGCCGGACGAGGCCAAGCCGGTGATCATGCAGTCCTACCTTCAGCGCTGGCACTCGCAGGTGAAGCAGTTCTTCCCCGGCCTGGACGCCTCGTCCTCGCTCGACGAGCTGCTCGCGCGGGCCGGCGACTACCCCGTCTTCGAGCTGTCATGAGGGTCCTGGCGGCACTCGTCGCCCTGCTCCTGGTCCTCACCGGCTGCGGCAGCGACCGGGAGGACCGGTTCGCCCGGCCCGGCGCGCCCAAGCAGTCGCCGAGCGGGAAGTTCGTCGCGCACGCCGAGAGCGCGAGCGAGGTCCGGGTGACCGACCGCAACGGCGGTGACGTGTTCCGCAAGTCCTACGAGTACGCGACGAGCTCGCGGGCGGACGGCATCGGTGTGGTGTGGCTGTCCAAGAAGGACCAGCTGTGGGTGCTCGTCCCCGGTGACACGAGCGAGCGCATCGAAGCCGGGCCCGACGGGGTGTGGACGGCGGTCGAGGCCGACCTACCCGGGGAGATCACGCGGCTCGGGTGAGGACTCGGGATCGGCGCCCTGCTCGATCCGCCTCCCGCGTGCCAGTTCCGCGTCGAACTCGACGCCGAGCAGCACCGCGATGTTGGAGATCCACAGCCAGACCAGGAAGACGATCACGCCGCCCAGCGAGCCGTAGGTCTTGTTGTAGGAGGCGAAGTTCGCCACGTAGAGCGCGAAGCCGACGGTCGCGAGCGCCCACAGCACGATCGCGAGCAGGCTTCCCGGCGTGATCCAGCGCCAGCCCGGCTGCCGCACGTTCGGCGCGGCCCAGTACAGCACCGCGAACGCCAGGCTCACGAGCAGCAGGATGACCGGCCACTTCACGACGTCCCACACGGTGACGACCGTGTCGCCCAGGCCGAGGAAGTTCCCGACGGTGTCCGCGACACCTCCGGTCAGCACGAGTGCTCCGAGCGTGAGGGACACCAGCACGACCGAGCCGAGGGTGAGCGCGAGCCGCAGCGGCACCGTCTTCCAGAACGGCCGGCCTTCCTCGACGTCGTAGACCGCGTTGCTCGCCCGCATGAACGCGCCGAGGTAGCCCGACGCGGTCCAGAACGCCGTCAGCAGACCGATGATGCCGAGCAGCCCGGCGGCGCTCTGTCCCTTCCGCAGTTCCTCCACGGACGACCTGATCAGTTCTCCGGCCTGACCGGGCGCGACCTGGTCGACGTACTTCAGCAGCTCCTGCGTCGTCGTGTCGCCGAGCAACGCGAGCACGGACGTCAGCACGATGAGTCCGGGGAACAACGACAGCACCGCGTAGTAGGTGAGCGCACCCGCCCAGTCCGTCAGGTTGTCGTCGTTGAACTCCTTCACCGTCCGTTTGAGAACGCCCCACCAAGCACCTTTCGGCAGCTTGGTGGGGCGATCGACGGTCTTACCTGCGGGCACGGCGCCAGCTGAACGACCGGGTGCCGGTACCGACTCCGGCGAGGTGCAACGCGAGCAGCAACAACCCGAGCACGATCAGCGTGTTGACGGTGATCACGTCACCGAGCGCGACCTTCGCCAGATCGAGGATCAGCGCGAGGCCGAACGAAACCGCGGCGATGATGGCCAGCATGTGTCCACCTCCTAAGTGGTTGAGCAGCGGATACCCACTTGTTCAACGCGGAATCGCGCCGTTCGGAGCAATGAACATGTCATGATCGGTCCCGTGGACGTCCAGCGCTGGCAAGCAGCCGCGGTTCCGTGGTGGGTGACCAAGGTCGGGCTCGTCGGTGGGTGGATCGTCGCCTTCTACTTCGCCGTGAGCGCGAACGAGGCGCCGTGCACGGTCGCACAGCCGTGCCTGCCTGACCCGTTGTTCTCTCTCGCGGTGGTTCCGCTGCTGGCCACGCCGTTGCTGCTGTTGTTCGGCCGCGTGCTCACGGGCTGCGCGATGGGCGTGTTGTTCGGTGCGATGGACCTCATGCTCGACGGCAGTGCGGTGGCCAACCTGGCGTTCGGGCTGCACGCCGGCGCGTGTGCGTTGGTGGCGGCGTGGACGGTCAGGTCGCGTGCGGACCAGCACGAGGCGGCGGGCGCGACGATCGTCTCGCTGCCGGACCTGCCGCCGCAACGCGGAGTTCTCCGCGTGGTCGCCGTGCTGCTGGTGCTCTTCGGGTTTCTGACGTTCGTGCAGTACAGCCTCACCAACGACGCGATCGAGCAGCACATCGCGAACGCCAGCCGGGTCGACGCCGAGGTCGTCGAGATCAAGAACACCTACGAGGTGTGGGTGGAGCTGCCGAACCGGCAGCGCGCCGCGTTCGAGCCGCTCGCGCCGGAGTCCTATCGGGTCGGCGACGAGGTGCCGGTGCTCGCGGACGGCACGTGGGTGCGGATGGCGAACGAGCCCGAGGACGTCACGTGGTGGCTGACCATCGGTGGCGCCGCGGTGTTCTTCGCGATCATGCTGGCCGCGCGCGAACGCCGCCGCCGCGCGTTGTGGACGGGACCGGTGAAGGCCATCCGGTTGCAGATCCACCAGATCGGGCCGCGCCGGATCCTGTTGCGGTACAACAAGAAGGACATCGCCACGCTCACCACGCTCGCCGACCTCGGGCTGGAGGAGCCGCTCTACCACGACACCGAGGAGTTCGGCCGGGTGTGGCGCGGCGAGGAGGACCCGCCGGTGCAACTCGATCCCGCCGAGGTGCTCGTCGCGGGCGAGTGGCACCACGGCGGCCAGGTGGCGGTGCTGGTCGAGGGGGAGATCGTGGCGACCAGCACGCTGAACCGCGTCCGCCAGCGGCACATCGTCCACAGTGCACACCTGCCGGGTGAGCCGGTCACCGCGGGCACGCCGGTCGAGCTGCCGCACGCGATCTGGCCGGGGGACCGCCGGCGGGCCGAGGGCGTGGCGCTGCTGCTCGGCGCCGCCGGTGCGTTGATCGCGCTGAAGTTCTACCCGGAGCTCATCGTGCTCGGGCTGATCGGCATCCAGTGCGTGCTGTCGGCGGTGACGCGGTTCCAGCCGATGCTGCGCCTCGACCACAACTCGGTCGTGCTCTACACCGGCGTCTTCACCTACCGCGTGCCGTGGGCGCAGCTGCACGGTGTGCGTCGTTCCGGCCCTCAGCTCATGCTCGCGTTCGGGCCGCACGGCGACGTTCTCACGACACCGCACCTGCCGGACAGGCAGGCGGGCGAGAAGCTGATGTGGGCCCGTGCCCGGTCGTTGATCGCCGAGCACCCCGGCGAACGCGTGACGCGCAAGCTCAACATCAGCGTGCTGATCGGCGCGGTCTACGCCGCGCTGGTCCTGTTCATCTGAGCTTGGCCACTGCCTTGAGCAGACGGTCCACATCGGACTCGTCGGTGTACGGCCCGATGCCCGCCCGCACGGCACCCTTGTCGCCCAGGCCGAGCCACCGCGAGCACTCGAGCGCGTAGAAGTGGCCGGCGGGCGCGTTCACACCCTCGGCACCGAGCCGCCGGTAGACCTCGGCGGGGTCCAGCCCGTCGACGGAGAACAGCACGGTGGGCGTGCGCGACGAAGCCTTGCTGTAGATGCGCACGCCGAGTTCCCGCAGCCCGTTCTCCAGCTGCTCGCGCAGGCCGAGCTCGTGCTCCTCCAGGCCGTCCAGGCCCCGCATGAACTCCACCGCCGCGGTCGTCCCGGCCAGCAGCTCGTACGGCAGCGTGCCCAGCTCGAACCGTTCCGGCACGGCGTTGGTCGACGGCAGCAGCTTGTCCGGCCGCAACGTCTCCAGCAGCTCCGGCGCCGCCGCCAGCACGCCGAGGTGCGGGCCGAGGAACTTGTACGGCGAGCACACGAAGAAGTCCGCGTCCAACGCCTCGACGTCCACCGGTACGTGCGGCGTGTAGTGCACGCCGTCGACGTAGACGAACGCCGCCGCCTCGTGCGCCGCCCGCGCGATCTCCGCGACGTCCGGACGCGTGCCGAGCAGGTTCGACGCCGCCGTGATCGCGACGACGCGGGTGCGGTCGGACAGCAGCTTCGTCACCGACTCGACGGGCAGCTCACCGGTCGTGCGGTCGAACGGCGCCCATCGCACCGTTGCCCGCGCCGCCTCGGCGGCCTGCACCCACGGCCTGATGTTCGCGTCGTGGTCGATCCTGGTCACGATGATCTCGTCGCCCGGCCGCCAGTTCTTCGACAGCGTGCGGGCGAAGTCGTAGGTCAGCTGGGTCATGCTGCGCCCGAACACGATGCTGCCCGCGTTGAGGAACTCGCTCATCGTGCGCCGTGCGGTCTGCACGATCTCCTCGGCCCGGCGTTCGGCGGCCGTGACGCTGCCTCGGTTGGACACGGCGGAGGTCAGCGTGGCCCTGACCGCCTCGCCGACGACGTCGGGCACCTGCGCGCCGCCGGGTCCGTCGAAGTGCGCGGCACCCTCGCGCAAGGCGGGAAAGTGGGCGCGGACCGCTGCGACGTCGTAGGCCATGCCCTCATGGTGCTGGAGCACCCACGAATCGGGAAAGGATCAACCGGAGGGTGCTCACCTGTTCGGTGGCGTCGAAGTCCGGGTCGATCAGCCTGCCGTACAGGCCGTCGACCAGCCCCTGCGCCCAGCTTGCGGCGGTCAGCGCGCTCACCGGGAGGGTGATCTGGCCGGCTTCGTGCGCCTGTCGCAGCAGCTCGGCCAGCTCGTCGCGCATCACCTGTTCGTTGCGGCCGACGAGCTCCCACAGCTCCGGATCGCGGCTGGCCTGCGCCACGACCTCCAGCACCAGCCCGGCCACGGACCGGTCGAGCGCGGGCACGCACAGATGGTCGACCATCAGCAGGACGCCGTCCCACGGGCTCAGTTCGCGGGCCTTCGCGAACATCTGGGCGTTGTCCTCGGCGTCCTGCACGAAGATCTCGCGGAAGATCGCCCGCTTGGTGGGGAAGTAGTGGAAGAGACTGCCGGTGCTGATGTCGGCGGCCTTGCAGATGTCCGCGACGGTGGTGCGTTCGAAGCCCTTCTGCGCGAACAACCCCGCCGCGGTGTCGGTGATGTGCCGCTTCTTCTCCGCGTGCTTGACCGGATCTACCGTTCGCACCTGTAGTACTGCCTCTTCTTCTCGTCCCGCACGGAGACGCCGCGTTTGCGGATCTCCCGCGCCAATTCTGCGGCCTCCGCGGTCTCGTACTTCGCGATGGCCTTCCTGCGGGCCGTGAACAGCGCGTTCACGTCCGCCGGCAGTTCGGGCGCGTGCTCGACCCACATCCGGAACTCACTGGCGAACGGGTCCGCGGCGCGCCACCGGTAGCCCTGCTCGGTGAAGGCCCGTTCCAGCCTGGCCCTGCTCAGGTCGGAGGTCTCGCGAGCCAGTTCGGTGCCGCTGGGCGACAGCAGCACGAGCTGCTTGCCGTCCGCGAACGCCGACTCGACCTCCTCGCGGCCGAAGCCGAACGTCTTGTCGTCCTTGTGCAGCGTGATCCGGCTCGGCGAGACCTCGACCGACATCATCTCGCTCGCCCAGAACGACGCGAACACGAAGCCCGCGACCGCGCCGACGGCCAGGGCGGCGAGCGTCGCCCACGGCTCCGGGATGTCCGTGACCAGCTCGAACACGCCCTGGAACGGGAACCATTCGAGCGTTGTGATCCATCCGGCCGCGAGCTTGAGCCCCCACCCCGCGGCGGCGCCGGCGGCCGGGCACGCGACCCAGATGCCGTACCGGACCGCCGCGGTCTCCTGCACAGTCGTCATGAGCGCCAATATTAGACCGAGTGCTCGGTTTATTCTGGGCTATGGCAGGTAGAAGGTCAGGAAATCGCTCGTGACCGGCGGGAACAGCCTGGTCATCAGGTCCTCCTTCGGACCGGGGTAGACGTCGGAGAACCGGCGGCGCAGCCCGTCCATGCCGTGCGGGCCGAACAGCAGCGGTGCCAGCAGGTCCGGGGCGATTCCCGCACCGCCCTGCGAGCCGGGGCCGAGCAACGTGCCACCCCACGCGTACGGGCCGATCTCCTCGCCGTCCCAGCGGAAGCGGACGTGCGTGCGGTAGAAGCCGAGCACCACCTCGTCGGGATCATGGCCCCGCAGGCGTTGCGCGAAGACCGGTCGCAGGTGTTCGAGCAGCTTCGGAATGCTCGGGATGCGCACCATGTACTGGTCGAGGTCCGCTCGCCTGGCTCCCAGATGATCCTCCAGCGCCGCGTGCCGTTCGCCGACCTCGGCCGGATTCACCAGTGCCACCAGGGCTTTCACGGCGTCGTCGTCGATGCCGGCGATCTCGCCGAGCACGACGTCGCCCTCTTCCTCCGGCGTGCTGCGGCCCGTGGCGACCGCAGTGCCGTCGCGCTCGACGATCCACGTGACCGAGCCGGTGCGGTCGATCAGCCAGCGCCAGCACGGCGTGCCGTGGCCCACGCGCAGGTCCGCGCTCTGCTGGGCGGCGTCCTGGAGTTGGTTCAACACCGGGATGTCGGCCTCGGTCGCGCGCCGGATCGTGTGTCCCGCAACGGCTTCGGGCTTGGTGACGAGCGGCCGGGTCTGCTTGATCGGGATCGAGTAGGTGTAGCCGAACTGCCGGTAGAAGTACGGGACGCCCATCACGAACTGGAGCAGGTGGCCGCGTTCGGCCGACCTGTCGTTCGCCCAGTCCATCAGCTGCCGCACCAGGCCTTTGCCCTCGTACTCGGTGTCGGTGGCGACCTGCTCGATCTGGCCCGCCGGGATGTCCACGCCGGCGAGCGTCACCGTCTCGTCCATCAGCGTGAGGGTCGAGACGATCCGGCCGCCGTCGTCGGCGACTCCGACCCAGTCGCAGCCCGCGTCCGGATCGGTCATCAGCAGGCGGGCGTCGTCGCCGTCGCTGGGGTCCATGCGCGAGACGACGAGCTTCTCGATCTGGGGGAGGTCTTCCGGGCGTGAGGTGCGGATTTCCACGGGCCGAGTGTTTCCAGGGCGGTGGTTGTCCGCAAACGGATTTACGGTCGGGGACATGGACTGGAACAAGCAGTTGACGGACCAGCTCGAATTCCACTGGAACGTGCAGTTGCGGCCACGGCTCGAAGGCATGACCGACGACGAGTACTTCTGGGAGCCCGTGCCCGACGCGTGGACCGTGCGTCCGGACAACACGATCGACTGGCAGTACCCGGCGCCCGAGCCCGTACCGGTCACCACGATCGCGTGGCGGATGGCGCACATCATCGTGGGCGTGTTCAACGCGCGCACGGCCTCGCACTTCGGCGGTCCGCCAGCCGACTACGCGACCTGGCGGTTCGCGATGACGGCGGACGACGCGCTGAAGCAGCTCGATGACGCCTACGCGGCGTGGATGGCCGGCGCGCGCACGGCCGACCTGTCGAAGGCCGTCGGTCCGGCGGAGGGACCGTTCGCGGCGGAGCCCATGGCGACCCTGGTGCTGCACATCAACCGTGAGGTGATCCACCACGCCGCGGAGATCGCGCTGCTCCGCGACCTCTATCTCAGGGAGAGTTAGTCACCTCGAAGTGCCTACTTTCTAGAAGTTGGCGCTAACTGCAAGATGGTGCCCATCGAGATCATCGAAGGGGATCACCATGCGAGTCATCACGCAGAAGATCGTGGGCGACGCGTCCGTGCTGGAGGTCGCGGAGGTGGCGACGCCCGTGCCCGGACCGGGCCAGGTACTGGTCAAGGTGGGTGCGGCGGCCGTGAACCCGGTCGACACCTACATCCGCTCCGGCGGGTTCCCCGCGCTCGGGCAGCCGCCGTTCACGCTGGGCTGGGACGTCGCGGGCACCGTCGAGCAGGACGCCGAGGGGTTCGTGGCCGGTGAGGACGTCTACGGCATGCTGACCTTCCCCGGCACGGGCGGTGGCTACGCCGAGTACGCCGTCGTGAACGCCGCCGACCTGGTGCGGCGGCCGTCGTGGCTGACCGTCGAGCAGGCGGGCGCGACGCCGATGGTGGCGCTGACCGCCTGGCAGACGCTCGTCGGGCGGGCCGGTGTGTCGGCCGGTCAGCGCGTGCTGATCCACGCGGCCGCCGGTGGCGTCGGGCACGTCGCGGTGCAGATCGCCAAGGCGCGGGGCGCGTACGTGATCGGCACGGCGTCGGCGGCCAAGCACGACTTCCTGCGCTCGCTCGGCGTCGACGAGGTGATCGACTACCGCCACCAGGACTTCACCGAGATCGAGCCGGTCGACGTCGTCCTGGACACGGTCGGCGGGGAGTACGCCAAGCGGTCCGCTGGGATGATCAAGCCCGGTGGCGTGCTCGTGTCGATCATTCCGGGCAACCCGGGTTTTGACGTTGACCGAGCTTCCGGGCTCGGCATCCGGTTCGAGTTGTTCCTGGGAGTGTCCGCGTCGGGTGCCGACCTGGCCGCGTTGCCGCAGCTCAGGGTGCGGCTCGACCACGTCGTGCCGCTGGCCGAGGTCACGAAGGCCCACGAGCTCGTCGAGTCCGGCCGGACCACGGGCAAGGTCGTCCTGGTGCCGTGATCCCTCGTTAACCGTCCGTTGACCATGTACACCGATCGTGTGCAAAACATCCACACGATCGGGGAGTGCGCATGGCACGGTGGAGTCCACTTGCGTTAGTCATCGCTTTGTTGGCGGCGGTCGGCCTTTACGGGTCGACCGCCGCTGTCGCAGCAGCTCCGCTCACTGTCGCCCAGGCGATCGCGACCCAGAACGGGTCTTCGGCGACTGTCCGCGGGTACGTCGTCGGCCAACCCACGGCCACGACGACGGTCATCCGTTCGGGTTATCCCAACGACTACGCGCTGGCGCTGGCCGACTCGGCGTCCACGACCAGCACGTCGAACATGGTCTACGTGCAGATCCCGTCGGCGTTCCGTGCCTCGTGGGGCATGCAGTCGAACCCGTCGCTGCTGGGCAAGCAGATCGACGTGACCGGCTCGTTGAGCGCGTACTTCTCGCACCCCGGGCTGACCTCGTCCACGGCGTTCGCGTTCGCCGGCACGACTCCGCCGACCAGCACGACCACTCCGCCGACCACGACCACCAGCGCGCCACCGTCGGCCTGTGAGACCTACTACACGTCGGCCTGCGGCAAGAGCGGCGCGGCGCTGAAGTCGGCGTTGAACACGATCATCCGCACCCAGACCAAGCTCAGCTACGACCAGGTCTGGGACGCCCTGAAGGCCACCGACCAGGACCCGGCCAACGCGAACAACGTGATCCTGCTGTACAGCGGACGTTCGCAGGCGAAGTCGACCAACGGCGGCGGGGCCAACGACTGGAACCGCGAGCACGTCTGGGCCAAGTCGCACGGCGACTTCGGCACCGCCACCGGTCCGGGCACCGACATCCACCACCTGCGTCCCGAGGACGTGTCGGTGAACGCCACTCGCGGCAACCTGGACTTCGACAACGGCGGAAACGCGGTCCCCGAGGCGCCCGGCAGCAAGTACGACGGCGACTCGTTCGAACCACGCGCCGCCGTGAAGGGTGACGTTGCGCGGATGATCTTCTACATGGCCGTGCGCTACGAGGGCAACGACGGCTACGTGAACCTGGAGATGAACAACTCGGTGGCCAACGGCTCAGCGCCGTACATGGGCAAGCTCTCGGTGCTGAAGGCCTGGAGTGCCGCCGACCCGCCGGACGCGTTCGAGAAGCGCCGCAACCAGGTGATCTTCGACAGCTACCAGCACAACCGGAACCCGTTCATCGACCACCCGGAGTGGGTTTCCGCTATTTGGCCGTGAGTCGTTCGAGGAAGGGGCGTTGCGCGGAGACGATCTTCGCGCTCGCCTCTTCCACGCTGAACCACTGCACGCGGTCGACCTCGGGGAAGCTCTTGCGCTGACCCGACTTCGGCGGCCATTCCATCTCGAACGTGCCCGGCGTGACGGTCTCCGGATCCAGGTCGCCCTCGAGCGCCCAGACCCTGATGACCTTGCCGGAGCCCTTGGCCTCACCGAGTTCGATCAGCTCGCCGTCCGGCACCGGCAGCCCGAGCTCCTCCTCGAACTCCCTGCGCGCCGCGGCCTCGGGCGTCTCGTCCTCGGAGTACTCGCCCTTGGGCACGGACCACGCGCCGGCGTCCTTGCGGGCCCAGAACGGGCCGCCCATGTGCCCGAGAAGCACCTCCAGCTGCTCGCGTCGTCTGAAGAGCAGGATTCCGGCCGACCGTTTCATACTGTCCAGCATGGCGGACTGGGTCCTGCACGTGGACCTCGACCAGTTCATCGCGGCGGTCGAGGTGCTGCGCGATCCGTCGTTGCGCGGCCGGCCCGTGGTGGTGGGCGGCAACGGCGACCCGACCGAACGCGCGGTCGTGGCCACCGCGTCCTACGAGGCGCGCGAGTTCGGTGTGCGTTCGGGCCTGCCGCTGCGGACCGCGTTCAAGAAGCTGCCGGACGCCGTGTACCTGCCGGTGGACCACGCCCTGTACGAGGCCGCGTCGGCGGACGTGATGGCCGTACTGCGCTCGTTCCCCGTGATCGTCGAGGTGATGGGCTGGGACGAGGCGTTCGTCGGGGTGACCGTGGACGATCCTGCCGAGTTCGCGCGTTCGTTGCAGGCCGCGGTGCTGTCGGCGACGGGTCTGCACTGCTCGGTGGGCATCGGCGACAACAAGCTGCGGGCCAAGATCGCGACCGAGTTCGGCAAGCCCGCCGGTGTCTTCGAGCTCACGCAGGCGAACTGGGTCGAGGTGATGGGGCACCGGCCGACGTCCGCGCTGTGGGGGATCGGGACGAAGACCGAGCGCAAACTCGTCGAGCTCGGGCTCTCGACCGTGACGGACCTGGCCACGGCATCCGCCGACGAGCTGGCAGCGAGGTTCGGCCCGAGGATGGGTCCGTACTTCCGCGGGGTCGCTCAGGGCGCCGGTGACACGGTCGTGAGCGCGACGCCGTGGGTCGCGAAGTCCCGCTCGCACGAGAAGACCTTCCAGCAGGACCTCGCCTCGTTGGACGACATCCGCCGCGAGGTCGTCGCGCTGGCGCATCAGGTCGCTCTTGACGTGGTCGCCGAGGGGCGTCCGGCCGTGCGCGTGGGCGTGAAGGTGCGGTTCGTGCCGTTCTTCACGAAGGTCCGTCTGATGAAGCTGCCTGCGCCGACGTCGTCCGCCGACGAGCTCGCCGCGGCCGCTCTGGTCGTGCTGGAGCGCTTCGAACACGGCCGGGCTGTACGCCTTCTGGGGGTACGCGCGGAATTCTCTGACGAAGATGTCGAACCGAAGCCTTCTCCTTCGACGTATCAGTAAGTAGAGGATTGAAGGCTAGGAGAAGAAGATGACCGACTCATCGCTCACACACCGCGACCGCGCCGTTCTCAGAGCAGTGGCCGACGGCCGTTGCGAGATCGCCGGAAGCTCCCTGCTCGTCGACGGCCTGTGCTGCGCCGACCAGTTCGCCGGGCTGCGCCTGACGACTGCGGGCCTGATCAGCGCACGTTCCGGCCCCGCGGCACTCACCACGGCAGGCTACGAGATCCTGGCCGCGGCCTGATCGTTCTTGCGGAAGACTGACATCAGGTACTTGTTCGAGAATCGATAGCCACTGTCTGGGGTTCGGAACGGTTCAACGGCGGCCCTGATTTTTTCCACGACTTTTTTCTCTCCCTCGCTCTCGATGATGCGCTGATAGCTGCCCACGCTCAGGAAGCTGCGCAGCATCGTGGCCTCGTCGGGATGTTCCTGGGGAATGTCGATCGTGATTTTCTCCCGCGGCTCTGGCAGCTTCGCGCCCCTGCGCCCGCCGGGCCCTCGCACGGCCCTGCCGACGACCAGCAGGTCGCTGGGGTGCTCCGGGTGCCACTCGCACACGACCACGTAGTCCCTGCTGACCCTGACCGCTTCCGCGAACGCCTCATCGGGGTCTTGTGCGAAGAACAACGCGTTGAACGCCGTCACGACGTCGAACGTGCCGTCCTGCCAAGGCAGTCGTCCCAGCGGGAGCTCGTGGAACTCGGCGGTGCTCGCCTGCCGCGCCAGCGCGATCATGGCGGGCGAGATGTCGATTCCGGTGGCCTTCGCGCCCGCTTCCGTTGCGGTGGCGCAGAACTCGCCACTGCCGCACGCCAGGTCCAGGACCGTCGTGCCGTCCGTGATGCCGGTGCGTTCGATCGCGGTCTTCCAGGCAGGCATGGACATCTTCGCGCCGAGCGCTGCTCGCTGTGCCGCCTTGCGGCCCCACAGGTCGCCTTCCTGGACTGCCTGCTCGTCGGTCATGGTCACGACCCTAGTGATCCACTGGCGTGCTCGCGGAAATCCACTGGCCGGGATGCGGATCATGGCAGGCATGGGTGTCTTGGCGCGGGTACTGCGTTCGGTGGGCGGCGAGGAGGTGCTGGAACGGCTCGCGGGCCTGTCCGGCAGCGATCTCACGAGCTTGCTGCTCGCGTTGACGCGGCGTCGCGCCGACGCGTTGTCCGGCGCGGACGTGTTGCGGCAGTATCGGTCAGACCGGTTCGTGGCGCCTGCTTCCGTGCCGTTCTCCGTTCTCCGTGCTGCGTGCGGCGGAGGACCGGCTGCTGGCCGCGCTGCCGTCGTCGTTCTCCGTGCTGGGGCTTGCTCCCGTGGCGCCGCTCGGAACGTGTTCCGCCGTGGCAGAGATGGATCAGAACAACGTCCTGTCGACCGTGCGCGGCACCGAGGTCGCGGCCGATCCGACGAACGCGCTGGCGTTGGAAGCCGCACTGCTGCGCCAGTCCGGCCCGGAGGACGTGCGACTCGCCGCGGTGCAGCGAGTGGTGCGGGCGCAGCTGTTCAGCGGTGCCGGGAGGTCCGCGCACTTCACGTTGTTCGCCGCGGTGTCGGCGGGGCGTGATCGTGGCTCGCTCGCCTTCGAGCTCGAGCACTTCGCCGAACACGTCGCGTTCTTGCGTGAGGCGTGTGGTGACGTCGAGTTCCGCGTGACGGTGCTGGATCCGCGGTTCGAGGTGGTGCGCGGCGATCTGCCCGCCGACCCGTCACGGCACACCGGCTACTATAAAGGTCTGTGTTTCAAGGTCTTCCGCGACGGCGTGGAGATCGGCGACGGCGGGTTCGTCGACTGGACGCAGCGGTTGACGGGGAACCGCAAGGAGCGTTTGCTGATCAGCGGCGTGGGCGTCGACCGCTTCGCGACGCTCTGATTCCACGTGATAGCAACGGGTTTCGCGTTCGCCGTGTCCTTGATATGTCCTCTTTCCCTTGGTGTGGCGTACCTCTGGCGGTGTTGATGACCGTCGTCGTTGATTTATTCTGAGTCGTGGCCTCATCGGGTTGGAGGCGTTCCCTCCGCCGCCCTCCCGGGGTGCACGCGGGCGGGCCGGGCCGAGGACTGTGGGTTCGGTCGGGGACCCCCGTGCGATGGGAGCGACGAATGGCTTCAGAGCTCAGGTGGATCCGCAGTTCGTACAGCGGCACTGGCGAGAACGATTGCTTGGAGTGCGCGAGCAACGGCGCGACCGTGTGGATCAGGGACTCCAAGGACGCCGGCCGACGGTTCCAAGTGCCGCTCGCGAGCTGGCTCACTTTCGTCGCCGCAGTAGTCCGAACCTGAGTCAATCGCCCGATCGTGTGGTCAAGTCTTGATCACATCTTGGTGCGCCTCTCGTGGTAGCCACTCTCTCTTGGTGTATCTCCTTCTGCTGTCTGCCAAATGGTTGACTGCACTACGAGTGTGCGCTTTTGGAGCGCTACCATTCTGCTAGTTAGCAGAATGAAGGGAGACGTGTTACTACCGTGAACAGCCCCGTTGTTCTGCAGAAACGCCTGCTCGACGAGCTCAGGCAGATGCGGGACGATCTAGAACTCACCCAGCAGGCTGTCGCGGACGCGCTCGACTGGTCGGTCTCGAAGCTGATCAGGGTGGAGAAGGGTGAGAACAAGATCTCGGTCACCGACGTCCAGGCCCTGCTCTTCTACTACGGGGTGACGGACAAGGAGCGGGTCGAGGAGCTCGTCGGGCTGGCCAGGGCCATCAAGCGCTCACGTTCCGCGTGGATGGACAAGTACAAGGGCTTCTTCACCGAGCAGTTCGCGAGGTTCCTGGAACTGGAGACGTCCGCAGTCCGGATTCGCCAGTGTCAGCTGAACGTCATCCCCGGACTGCTGCAGATCTCGGACTACGCGCGCGTCCTGGTCGCGGCCAACGCCCCCAACGAGGACAGCATCGCGCGTGGCGTCGAGATCCGTCTGCACCGTCAGTCGGTGCTCGAACCCGACGGCCCCGAGATCTTCATCATCATCGACGAAGCCGTGCTGCACCGGGTCATCGGCAGTGAGGACGTGCTGCGGCGCCAGCTCGTGAGGATCAAGGAGATCGCCGCACTGCCGCACGTGACGATCCAGATCCTGCCGTTCGCCAAGGGCATCCACCCGGCGATGAAGAGTTCGTTCTCCGTCCTCGACTTCTCGGAGGACGAGAACGACTTCGCGTTGCTGATCGAGCAGCCGTACAAGGACAACCTGCTCACCGCGGGGCCGGAGCTGAAGGAGTACCTGAACTACTTCTACCAGCTGGAGAAGTTCGCCCTGCCGGCCAGCGAGACCCCGAACGTGATCGACCGACGACTGGAAGAACTGGGAGGCGTTTGATCGATGAGGCCGGGCGGGTGGCTGCTGGAACAGCCGCCCGCCCGATGGCAACCGCTACCGGCCCCAAGTCCCATGAGGCGAGGCAATGCCGCCGTCCGTCAGCGTATGACGTTCGACCCCTGATGAGTTCCGCCATCCAGGTCCCCTTCAGGTGATTGGCCCTCGCCGCACTGATCCAGTCCGGATCTGTTCGTCGACCCCAGTCCCCAGGAGGCGCACCATGTGCAGCAGCACCAGAAATCCCATCCTTCCTCTCGTCCCCTGCGCGCGAGACGGGGGAGGTCTCCGAGATGGGCATATTCGCTAGCTACAGCTGTAGCGACGGAGGACCGATCGCGGCGCCGGTGGTCGAGGTGTTGCGGGGGCACGGTTTCGACGTGCTCTGGGACGCCGATCTCAGCTCCTCTCATCCGATGTCCATCCAGGCCTGGATGGAAAAGGCGGTCCGGGAACGGATCGTGGTGATCATCGTGTCGGAGTCGTACCTGAAAGCGTTGCAGTCCAACGACTTCATGGAACGGCTGGGGGTCCGTTACGAGCTGGGGCTGATTCGGCAGAAGCTCTACCACCACGTTGGCGCGGACAGGTGCCCGGTGGTGGTGGTCGTGCCGCCGGGGATCGAGATGAACTCGCTGCCGGCCGTGCTGCAACAGCTCGTGGCTCATCGATTCGATCCGAGCACTCGCGACGGGGAGGAGGAACTGGTGCGGAGTCTCAAAGCGCTTGAGGAGGGCGGTTGCAGCCGCCCGTCGCCCGCAGTGCAGGAGAGCGACGAGGTGTACCGCACCCGTGCGACGTTGAGCGCTCTGCAGGCAGAGTCGCTGCCCTCGGAGAAGGCGTACCTGCTGGCCCAGGAGCTGGTGGAGCGCGGTGCCGGCGACTTCGAACTGGTCAGGGGGTTCGAGTCGGTCGCGGCCGTGGCCAAGGCGCGCGGTGACGTCCGGCTGGTTCGGCGCCTTTCCGAGGTGTGTCTGCGGACGTTGGCGTCCGGGCCGCCGTTGAGGGGCGAGGAAGAGCTGAAGGCGAAGGTGCTCATAGCGGGGCACGCGTGGCATTTGCTGCGTGAACACCGTTTCAGCGAGGCGACCCTGATGGCGCAGGACGGGACGCAGATCGCGGAGAAGGTCCGCGACCTGAAGACAGCCGCGAGGGGGAAGCGTGCCGAGGCGAGGGTCTTCCTGCACCTCGCCGCCGAGGCGGTCGGGCACGATCGCGAGTACTACCTCGGCAAGGGCGAGCACCTGTTGATGATCGCGAAGGAGTTGTTCCGCTCGATCGGCGGCCCGACCAGCGAGGAGCTCGGGGTGTGCGCCTCGCTGCACGCGGAACTGCAACTGCTTCGGCACGAGTCGACGGGGTGTCCCGATCAGCTCGCGGCAGCGGTCCGGCGGGCGCAGGTGGCTGAGACGGTGCTGACACCGGGAACCGAGCCCTATCACTGGCTCGCGGTGGTGCAGGCACGGCTGTGCCTCGCCGACAAGAAGTACAACGACGGCAAGGAACTGGTCACGGCCGTCATCGCCACCGCGGACTTCCCCGAGGTGGTGGCCAAGTCCCGGCAGGTACGAGCCGATCTCCTGTTCGCCACCAGGGAGAAGGCTGCGGCGCTGCGCGACCTGCTCGCCGCGGAGGAGTCCTACCGGAGGCTCGGCTGCGAGCGTGCCGCGGACACCTGCTGGTGGACGATCGCGAGGTACGACGCCTCGAAGGTGACCGACGTCCGCCTCACGCCAGCTGACCTCGACCGGCTCGAGGAACTCGCACCGAACCCGGGAGACCGGCGGCGCGCGGTGCTGGAACACGAGTTGAGGACACCGAGACGGCTCGTCCGGCGGAGTGCTCCGGACTGGGTCTACCTCATTGATCGCGTGCAGCACGACTGACGCTCTCGGCGCGGCCGGACCTCGGTTCGGGAACGGCCGCGCCCGTGACGACTCGTCAACGCTCCGCGTAGCGCTGGGCCAGTTCCTCCTCGCGGTCCGCGGGCCACGGGCAGCGGATCTCGCCCTGCGTGGCCGCGAAGAACAGCTCCAGGTGCACGTGCCAGGCCGCGAGTGCCTCGGGGCCGTGGGCGTTCTCCTGGAAGAGCGTGACGGTGGTGCCCTGCAACGGCACGTGCTCGAACTCCCAGCGCACCTTGCCCTTCGGCTCGCCGTCCTGGAGCCACTCGTACTCCAGCAGGCGTGGTGGCTCGGACCTCGTGACCTCGCCCGGTGTCAGGCCGGGGTGTGCGGCGCGGGCCGGCACCGCGTCCTCGGTGCCTTCGGTGAGGAGCTTCCAGACGTCGTCCAGCGGTGCCCACACGAGGTCGCGGACGAAGCGCACGCCGCCCGGTTCGTCGGTGCCCTCGTCTAGGCGGAAGAGCTGGACGTAGTGCTCGATGCGCGACAGCCACTCCGTCGGCGCTGCGAACGTCGTGCCGTCGGCGTGGGCGACCAGCGCGTCCAGGCAGGTGATCCAGCCCGGTGCGTCGCGGCCCACGGACAGCTTGTTCGTGACGACCGCGGTGAAGACCAGCAGGCAGCCGTCCTCGCGCGGCAGGATCTCGAAGCGCAGCACGTCGTTCAGCCAGCGGAACGCGAAGACCTTCGGCGGGTCGGACTCCAGCAGTTCGCCCTCGCCGCCGTCGGAGTCGACCGGTGCCGCGTCCGGGAACGTGAAGCGCATCTTCCGGCCGTCCACCTCGACCTCGGCCGGGAACCAGTGCTTCATCTCGGCGGGATCGGTGACGACCCGCCAGACCTTCTCCGGCGAGTGCCGCAGCGTGCGCTCGAAGCGCAGCACGGGCTTGCCCTCGATCATCCGCAGTTCGGCGTCCACGGTCAGTCCCCTTCGATCTCGTCGAGCCGGCGTTCCAGTGCGTCGAGGCTCTTCTCCCACATCCGCCGGTACGGCGCGAGCCAGGCGTCGATCTCCGCCAGCGGACCTGGCGACACCCGGTACCAGCGCTTCTGGGCGTCGGTGCGCACCTCGACCAGACCGGCCTCGCGCAACACCTTGAGGTGCTTCGAGACGGTCGGCTGGGTGAGTGTCAGCCGGTCGACGAGGTCGCCGACCGGCCGCTCGCGTTCACGCAGCAGGTCGAGGATCTCCCGGCGACTCGGATCCGCCAGCACGGCGAACGTAGATGCCATGACGGCAATATAGCTCGATCGGCATATAGGCGCTACCTCAGCCCGCGAGGCGGATGGCCACCTCCGTCGACCACTTGCTCTGGTCCGGTTCCACCGCGGGATCGGTGAAGTAGGTCTCGAGGCGCGCACCCCACCTGTCGCCGTCGCGGTCGAACTGGACGGTGTGGGCGAGCAGCCGATCGGTGACGGCGGCCAGCCCGTCCGGACTGCCCTCGTGGAGCGCGACCACGTACTGGCCGGCGGGCAGCGTGGCCGTGAACACCTCACCGTCGCCGGGCACCTCGGCGACGGTCGGAATCCCGGCCTCGACCTCGAACTCGTCGGCGGTGACGCGTAAGTACCGCAGGAACGGCGCTCCGGTGACGGGTAACTCGCGATCGGCCAGCCACCGCATGACCTCGGGAAAACGGTCGGCGATCTTGGCGAACGTCTCCAGCGTCACCGTGGCCCTGACGGCGGCGTAGGGCTGTTCTCCACGTGTCTCGATGTCCATGCCTCCACGCTAGCCACGACCACCGACAGAAAATCGGCGTTCGGCAGGAGCGGGGTCCGATTAACGTGAAGTTCATGCACCGCACCCTCTCCGTGGCCAGCTCCCCGGTGCGCGACCTGCTCGCGCTGACCTCCCGCCCCGAGGTCATCTCGTTCGCGGGCGGCCTTCCCGCCCCCGAACTGTTCGACCTGGACGGTGTGCGCGCCGCCTACGACCTCGCCCTGCGAGACCGCTCCGTGCTGCAATATGCCCCCACAGAAGGAAATCCGGACCTGCGCGCCCTGGTCTCCGCGCGCCTGACCGACTCGGGACTGCCCACTTCGGACGTCCTGATCACCACCGGCTCCCAGCAGGCGCTCACCCTCGTGGCCACCGCGCTGCTGGGACCGGACGCCGTCGTGGCGGTCGAGGAACCGACGTACTTGGCCGCGTTGCAGTGCTTCCAGATGACCGGCGCCCGGATCGTGCCCGTCGCCAGCGACTCCGACGGCCTGGTCCCTGCCTCGCTGCGGTCCGTCGTGGCCGCGGAGAAGCCCGATCTGCTCTACCTGGTGCCAACGTTCGCAAATCCGACCGGCCGCACGCTCTCCGCCCCATGCCGTGCGGAGATCGCGGAGATCGCCGCGGCGAACTCACTGTGGGTCGTCGAGGACGACCCCTACGGCGAACTCCGCTACCGCGGCTCGGCCGTGCCGCCGCTCGCATCGATCAGCGACAGGACCATCTACCTGGGCAGCTTCTCGAAGGTCGGCGCCCCCGGCATGCGCCTGGGCTGGCTACGAGCCCCCGCCGACCTGCTGCGCACCCTGGTGATCGTGAAGCAGGCAGCCGACCTCCACACGTCCACAGTGGACCAGGCAGCCGCCGCGGCCTACCTGACGCACAACGACCTCGACGCCCACGTCGCCCGCCTGCGCACGGAATACGGCGCCCGCCGCGACGCGATGATCGCCGCTCTGCCCGCCACCGTGCCGCCCGGCACGACGTGGAGCGACCCCGACGGCGGCATGTTCGTGTGGCTGCGGCTGCCCGGCGACGCGGACAGTGCCGTGCTGCTGAAGGAAGCTCTGTTGCACGACGTCGCTTTCGTGCCCGGTGCGTCTTTCTTCGCGACCACGCCGGACCACGCGACGTTCCGGATGTCGTTCACCACCAACACGGTGGAGGAGATCGGGGAAGGCATGGCGCGCCTGGCGAAGGTGCTCCGGTGAGCCTGCTGGACGACGAGGCCCTGTGGAGCTCGTCGGTCGTCGCGAACTGCGCGATGAACCGTGAACGAGGCCTGGCGAGCTATCGCCGCGAGTTGGGAACCGATCTTCTGCTCAGACCCGGCGCCCTGTGGGTGGATCTGTGCTGTGGCTCGGGAAAGGCACTCGCCGAGGCCGCGCGGGACGACGTGACGATCATCGGGGTGGACCTGGTCGACCATCACGTGCCGGCCCGCCCAGGACTGGGTTTCGTCGTCGCGCCGGTCGACCAGTGGGAGCCCACGCACCCCGTCGACCTCGTGACTTGCGTTCACGGCTTGCACTACGTGGGCGACAAACTCGGTCTGCTGGCCCGCGCCGCGTCCTGGCTCACGCCCACCGGCCGGTTCGTGGCGAGCTTCGACGTCGACGGCGTGCGTCGCGCCGACGGCACCCCGTTCGGGCGCACGCTGATCAAAGCGTTGCGCGAAGCCGGATTCGGCTACGACGGCCGCAAGCGTCTGGTCGGCTACGAGGGAGCGGGCCGGCCGCGGTTGCCGTTCACCTACCTGGGCGCGGACGACAGGGCCGGCCCGAACTACACGGGCCAGCCCGCGGTCCACTCCCGCTACGAGCCGCTATGAGGCCCAGGGACCGACGCCCGCGAGGCGGTCGACCTTGATGCGCGTGACGAACCCGGGCGGCGGGTTGTCCATCGGCGGGAACTTCACCTCCGGCCCGAGGTAGGTGTGCGCGAGGCGCTGGAGCAGTTCCGGTGCCCCGCCCTCGGTGATGCGGGCGGTGCCGTAGACCACGAGGTACTCCTGCAGGCCGTGGTCGTTGACGTGGGGCGTCTCGATGGACAGCACCACGCGGCCGTCGTTGCGGATGTTGCGGACCTTCTGGTGCCGCGAGAGGTGGCCGGAGACGATCTCGTCGCCGTCCAGCCCCACCCAGACGATGGTGACCTGCGGGGAGCCGTCCTGGCCGAGCGTCACGAGGTGGCCGAGTGCGTTGGACTCCAGCACCGACCTGGCGGATTCGGGGAGCATGACGGCGACGCTACGCCGGTTGCTACGTGAACAGTTCCAACGAGTCCTGGTGGTATTCGCACCGGCCGCCGCCGGTCGCGATGGTGCAGGGCACGCGCTTCTTCGTGAGAGCGCCGCACTGCAACGCCGGGTCGTGCACGTGGCACAGTCCGTTCGCACCTGCCGTGATCGGGCAGGGCGTGCCCTTCTTCGTGGGCGCGCCACACGGCTCGCCGCTCAGCTCACGAGCCTGCTTGGGCTTGGCCGCCTTCTTCGGCTTCGCCTGGGGCTGCTTGACCTCCCGCCCCGTCACCTCTTCGACCCCGCGCACGGCCAGACGGTCGGCGCGTTCGTTCTCCGGGTGGCCGGCGTGGCCCTTGACCCAGTGCCACTCCACCTCGTGCCGGTTGGCGGCCTCTTCCAGACGGCGCCACAGGTCGGAGTTCTTCACCGGCTCGCGGGCCTTCGTGAGCCAGCCGTTCGCCTTCCAGCCGTGCACCCACGAGGTGATGCCGTTGCGGACATAAGTGCTGTCCGTGTACAGGTCCACGGTGGACGGGCGGGTGAGACTCTCCAACGCCATGATGGGCGCCATCAGTTCCATGCGGTTGTTCGTCGTCGGGCCGATGTCACCGCCGTACATGTCCTTCTCGTGCTCGCCGTAGCGCAGCACGGCGCCCCAGCCACCCGGACCGGGATTGGGGCTGCACGCACCGTCGGTGTAGATCTCGACCGCCATGCGTCATGAGGCTACCGACGAGCTCCGGCACTCCTGCGACGGCGGTTGTTGGCGATGATGTGGCGGAACATCTCGACCAGTGCCGGCGCGTTGATCGGCTGGTCGCGGTACACGGAGATCATGCGCGCGGTCTTGTTCCCGTGACCGCTCGTGATGATGTTGTGCGGGTCCGGCACGATCGCCTTGTCGTAGAGCATCACGTTCACGTGGTCCTTCGTGCCGAGCAACGCGCAGACGTTGCCGTCCAGAACGAAGTACGGCCGGTTCGTGAACTTGATCGTCTCCTCGACGTCCGGGTCGGCCTCGTGGACGAGCCTGCGCACCTCGCGGCAGATGTCCTGCTGCCACTCCGGCAGCCCGGCGATGTAGTCGTCAACACGTGTGTCCATGACCCTATGTCGCGGCCGCTCGCTGTTTCTCGACATCGTGCCCGTGCAGGAAGACCCTGACGCCGGCCGCGATGTCGTCGTCATCCGGACGTGACCCGCTGATGCTGGGATCACCGGTCATCGTGAGCAGCATCAGATGCACGGCCGCGCGCTTCGGATCCTTGAACCCGAGCCCGTCGAGCCGGGCCGCCAGCTCCCGCAGCACCCTGCGCGGTCCCGTCTCCTGCCACGCCTCGATCGCCTCGGCCGGGATGTGGGTGAGCTCGGCGTTGATCTGCCGCACCAGTGCGAAGTGCGTGGCGTTGCCGTGCTCGGCGCACATCGCCTTCCCGAACGCCGCGAGGTCCTTCTCCAGGTCCGTGACCTTGTGGAAGTGCCGCCCGATGATCGCGATCTGGTCGTCCGCCGCCTCGCTCGCGCTCACCTGGATGACGTTGCGGAAGAGGTCGGCCTTGTCCGCGAAGTGGTTGTAGAGCGTGCGCGTCGACACCTCCGACTCCTTCGCGATGGCGTCGATGCTCGCCCGCGAGTAGCCGTCGCGCGAGAACACGCTCAACGCTCCGCGCAGGATCGCCTGCCGCTTGTCCGGTCGCATGCCGGGAATCGTAGTACAACGTTCGTTGCACTAAGTACCACGGACGTTGTACTTTGGCCGTCATGCGAATCGCAGTGATCTTGGGGAGTACGCGTCCCGGCCGTCGTTCCGAGGGCGTGGCGCGGTGGGTCGTGAACGTCGCCAACGCCCGTACCGACGCCTCGTTCGACCTCATCGACCTGAAGGAGGTGAACCTGCCGATGCTGGACGAGCCCGTGCCCGCGATCGTCGGCGAGTACGCGCACGCACACACGCGAGAGTGGGCGGCACTCATCGCGCCGTACGACGGCTTCGTGTTCGTCACGCCGGAGTACAACCACTCGTTCCCGGCCGTCCTGAAGAACGCGCTCGACTACCTCTACGCGGAGTGGAACGACAAGGCGGCCGGGTTCGTGTCGCTGGGAGGCAACGGCGGCCTACGCGCCGTGGAGCAGTTGCGGCTCGTGCTGGCGGAACTGAAGGTGGCGACCGTACGCACTCAGGTCGTGTTCGGGCGTGACGATCTGCAGGGGGAGCCGCAGCAGCCCGAGGAGCTCAACGCCATGCTGGACGAACTGGTGGCGTGGGCGTTCGCGTTGAGGTCGGTGCGGGCGGTCGCCGCCTAACGCGGCAGCCAGCTCGCGACGTCGGCGATTGCATCCAGCGTCTCGCCGCTGACCTGGCCGGACGCGGATTCCGTCTCGGCGATCACGATCGTGCTGCCGTCCGACCGCGACTGATAGTGCAGCCCGGTGAAGCGGACGTCCGCCAGGTCGAGCAGCGGGGTGGCGAGAGGGGAGACGTCGCCGGTGCCGTGGACGTCGATCAGCTTCTTGAACTCGCCGGCCTCGCGCCGATTCCGGAAGCCGACCCACGCCACGGACACGACCGCGACGTTGCCCCGGTCGTCGCCGACGGCGAAGAGCGTCCGGTCGAGCGACTTGCACGGGTTGCGCACGAAGTGGTCCCGCACCTGGCCGAAGGAGTGCGACACGCATTCCAACGCCGGTTTGGCCGTGCGCTTGAGAGTGCGCATGTTCATCTGGCGCCATGCGCCGTCCGCGTCGCCTTTGCGGGCGGACTTCTTGCCCTCGGATCTCGCTTTGGTGAGGTTCACTCCGGCCGAGTCGACGGCGACCGTCGAAGCCCCGCCGCCGACGGACAGTCCGCCGGTGCCGGCCGCGACCGACATCGCCAGCACGCCCGCGACCACCACGGCTCCCGCCTTGCCCGCGCCGGGATCCGACCCGCCTCCAGCACCACCGATGCGTCGCGCCATTTCGTCCTCCTGGGTGAGGAGGACACCGCACGTGACGGGTCCGGCGAGGTGGATTGGGATCAAACCACCCGATCGGGTCAGTTGAGGCGCTCTGGCTCGTCACGGATCGGCGGGACGATGTCCATGATGAGTCTGAGCCCCGCGATTGGCAGGTCGGCCGGGAAGACCGGCATGTACTCGCTGTAGATCTCCAACGCCGTCCCGTCCTCCTCGTAGAGGTCGGGGTGCGGCCCCAGGTTGAAGAACGTCATGCCGCCGCGGTGGTGCGCCACTTCCACGTCGGTGTCGGAAGGGAACCGGACCACGACCGACGTTCCGGGCAGCAGCGTGTGCTGGTTGGCCCACGGCTCGAAGCACAGCCACAGGGATTGGTGTTCGGCGCGTACGACGAGGTTCATGGTGGCCAGGGTGCAACCTCCACCGCACTGGAGATCAAGCGTGCGGCGGCGACCAGGTCCGCTTCCCGGCCGTGCCGCGCCACGGCCTGCACCCCGACCGGCAGGCCGCCCGAGTCGAACCCGGCCGGGATGCTGATCGCCGGGTGCCCGCTGAGGTTGAACGCCCAGGTCAGCGACGTGTTGATGCGCGTTCCCGGACCGTCGTGGCCGTGCGGCGGGCCAGGCGTGACCGGGGTGAGCAGCAGGTCCGCGGTCTCGAACAACGAGTCCAACTCGGCGTTGGGGCCGCAGCGGCCGGCGAACCAGTCGGGAGCCGGGTCCTCGAGCGACAACGAGATGGGGCGTGGGCGTAGAGGCGAGGCCGCTTTCCAGGCGATCGACGCCTGCTCGTCCTCGACTGAGGCGAAGCCCAGGTCAGTGGACCAGACGGCGACCGGCGAGCTGACCTCCGTGATGCCCAGATAGGTCGCGAGCAGGGCGGGGTCGCGGGTGAAGACGCCGACCGCGGCCCGTTCGGAGGAAGTCGTCTTCAGACCGAACACCCCACACCACGCGGCCGGGATGCGGATCGAACCCGCGCCGTCGACCCCCGTGGCCAGCGGCACGACGCCCGACGCCACCGCCACGGCCGAACCCGCGGACGAACCGCCCGGCGTGCGGTCCAGGTTCCACGGGTTGCGTGTGAGGCCGCGAGAGTTGCGACCCCACGTCTGCCACGGGGTGCTGCCATCGGGCGTGGTGGTCAGCCCGATCGGCACACACCCCATGGCCACCAACGCTTCCCGATGGCTCCGCCGCTCGCCACGCTTCACGGCGATGGGCATGCCCGCGAACGGCAGCGAGAGGTCGACCTCGAGAGAGGGCGTGCGGAAGACCTCGTGGAACGCACACAGCGTGGGCTCGACGAGATCCAGCCGCGCCAAGGCCCCGGCCACCCGGTCAGGCATGATCCACCTCGTGAAATGGACTCGCGCCGCGCACCACCTGGCCGAACTCGCCGAGAAGTGCGGAGGACTGCCGACCTCGTTCTTCCGGTTCCAGGTGGTGGAGCTGTGGGTCTTCGGCGACCTGCTCGACGTCCCGCGCGACATCGACGTCATCGAGGTAGCGCTGGTCACCGACCTGCCGGTGGACGAGGTGCCGTGGATGACCGAACCGGTCGGCGCCGAGCACTGGGCGAACTCGACGCGGCTGTCGCGCAACCCGTTCGAGGCGCGCTGGCGGTCGAAGGACGCCCCGGTGTGGAACCACCGCATCGAACGGCCCGCACTGGTCTGGAGCGCGGCGGACGGCGTCAGCGAGGAAGCACTCGTGGCGGTCAGCGACGGCACGGGTGAGCTGGTGCGCACGGCCGCGCCGTCGGAGGAGGAGCTGCGCAAGCGCGTCGAGGACGAGTTCGACGTCAGCCTGAGGGCGTTGCGGCGGGTGAACCAGGAGTACACCGACCACCGCTGGAGCCCCGGCAAGCTCACCCCGCACTCGGACGCCCTGTGGCGCACGACCACCGGGTACCTGGACCTGCTCGACGTGATCGGCTGACGCGGGGAGAGCTCGAACGAATCGAGCTCCCCGAGGATCACCAGCCGCGCGAACGCCACTCCGAGAGGGAAAGAGTAAATCACGCAAGCGGTGAATATATCCGCCTGTGTAGCCCCGCGTGCTACATGGGGCTACACTTGGTAGGTGAAGGTCATCAGTCAGCGGGAGTTCCGCAACCACTCCGCCGCGGTCATGGACGCGGTGGAGGCGGGCGAGACGTACCACGTGACGCGGAATGGTGTTGAGGTCGCCGAACTCCGGCCCTTGCCTCGCCGCCGTCGACTGACGGCCGAGGAGCTCGTCGAGCGACACAGGACCCTGCCCCAGGTCGATCACGCCCGCATGCGCCAGGAAGCCGATGAGTTCTTCGGTGACGAGGACCGCGTTGGCGACTTCGATCCGTGGGAGCGCAGCCGTGGCTGAACGTCCCGAGTCCGGGGTCCTCGACACGTGCGCCTACATCGACCTCGGTCTTCTGGATCCGGCCGGACTGCCGAAAGTACCTGAACTCACTGCGGTCACGATGGCCGAGTTGCACCAGGGTGTGGTGATGGCCAAGGACGCGGCGTCCAGGGCCGCGCGCACCGAGAAGCTCGGCGCGGCGATCGTGGACTTCGAGCCACTGCCCTTTGACGGTCAGGCAGCCGCCCGATACGGCACGTTGGTCGCGCTCACAATGGCGGCGAACCGGAATCCGAAGCCTCGGCGGATGGATCTGATGATCGCCGCTGTCGCGTCATCGCGTGGATTGCCGCTTTACACGCGAAATGCCGAGGACTTCAAAGGGCTCGACGGCATGGTCACGATCATCGAGGTCTGATCGAGGCTGTCGGAGAGCCCGCGTTGGCAGGCTCCCGTCCGGCCATGGTCACCAGCCGCGAGCGCGCCACTCGGCTAGCGCCGGGCGTTCCTTGCCGAGCGTCGAGTCGTCGCCGTGGCCGGGGTAGAACCATGTGTCGTCGGGCAGCACGGCGAACAGCCTGTCCTCCACGTCGTTGATCAGCGACGCGAAGTTGTCGGCGGACGTGGTCTTTCCTGCACCCCCGGAAAAAGAGCAAATCACACCAGCGGTGAATATCGGTGTCACCGCACATGCCCTACGGGGCGAGGCGCCAGAGCGCGTCAAGTGGCAGAGCCCTGATCTTCTCGCCGAACGGCAGGGTCTGCTGGCCGGCGTAGAGCACATATCCAGCGACGAACCGATCTCCCAAGTTGTTGGCCAGATTTCGCAGGCCGGAGAGGTCTTCAGTGCGTACTGTCGCCCCGGCTTTGACCTCAACCCCAATCACTCGGCCGTCTGGCGTCTCGATGACAGCGTCAACCTCCTGCTTCTCCTTGGTGCGGTAGTGATAAAGCCGTCCACGCTCCTCGGACCATGTGAGTTGGCGAGCGAGTTCCATGACGACGAAGTTCTCCATCATGGATCCTGCGGCTCCGCCCGGCTCACTGAGCCGCACAGGATCTTGACCGATGAGATGACACGCGATCCCGGTGTCCACGAACGCAAGTTTGGGTGTGCCCACGGCACGACGTGTCTGGCCGGACGACCAGGCGGGGATGCTCTTGATGAGAAAGACCGACGCCAGCAACTCCAGATAACGGACCAGAGTGGTTCGCGGGATACCGGATTGAGAGGCAAGAACGGTCGGCTCCAGCAGGCCGCCGGCGCGCCCGGCCAGCAGGGTGATCAGTTTGAGCAAGTCGCCTCGGCGCTCGATGCTCGCCAGCTCCAGGACGTCACGTTCGATCAAGGTCGACAGGTAGGAGTCGAAGAACGCTGTGCGGCGGCGTGGAGTGCGACGCGTGGCTTCCGGGAAGCCGCCGACGACGAGGCGTTCGAGGTAGTCGCGCCGCCGCAGTTCTGATGAGTGGTCGATCCGAGGGCCATGCCGGAACGCGGCATCTACGAATCGGTCAGGAGATCCATGCATCTCTCCCTGGGAGAATGGCCATAGCTCGATTACCTCCATGCGTCCGGGCAGTGCGTCTGGGAGGGTTCGCATGGCCAGGATCCGTGATGAGCCCGTCAGGAGGTAGCGGCCTGGAGTGGGATCCAGATCCACAGACACCTTGATCGGCTGCAGAAGCTCCGGAACCAGCTGGATCTCGTCGATGACCATGAGACTGTCGTGCTCTACGAACCCGGTGGGATCGTCCTTGGCAGCACGTAGCGTCGCCGGGTCGTCGAGAAGACGTAGCACTGTGGGCTGACGATCGGTGGCGAGCCTCGTCAATGTGCTCTTGCCTACCTGTCGAGCACCGTTGACCAGGACAACACGCGTGTCCTCGAGCGCTTCATGAACCAGCGACTCGGCGCGACGGGGGACCAGGCGGGACGTGTCCGGCATGGATCCAGTGTGCCGTACAAGCAAGATCAGTGGTCATCTGGCCAGGGTAAGGGTGGTCATCTGGTCGGTATCTATGTGGTCATCTGGACGTCCTAGTGATGGCGGGCGGGACGCCTGCTCTGTGGAGCCTTCGCCAGGCAGGCGTCCAGCCTCCTGGTTCGCCCCTTCGCTCAGTGAGTTGGAGTGCTGAGGATGTCTGCAACTCGCGTTCCCCGGATGGGTGTGCGATCGGATGCCGGCACGTTGTGGCCCGGTCGCGTTCGCGTCATTTCGTCAGCTGCGCCCACCGCGCCCAGATCGTCGAGTCGTCACCCTGACCGAGGTAGAACCAGGTGAACCAGACATCCTGCGGTTCTGGTAACCGACAAATTACTGATCTTGTGCGACGCGCAGTTCCTTGACGGTTACTTTTTGATGATCAAGGTGATGGTCGCGGCGACGGCGGATGCGAAACTTCCCACTGCTCCGACGGTTGCCGCCTGTGCGCCGATGGTTGACCATGAGCGTCTGCACAGAGCCGCCCACTTCTGGCGCCTGAAGAACATCTTCAGCTTCTCCCACTTGTGCTTCCTGATCCAGCATCCGATCAAGAGTCCATGCGCGTTGTTGCTGCACGGGTTTCCGTTGGTGCTGTTCGGTGCCATGCACCACATCGGGGCCGCGAACAGCATGTAAAGAAATGACAAGCTGGATAGGATCAAGATCACCATGAGATTGGTGTCATTGCTGGTCCACACGTACACCGCGGCGGCCAAGACCAGGTATCCCCAGAAGCGCCATAGTGCCTTCTTCGCCCGGTTCCCTGTTCTCCCCATCGGCAGAAAACTACTTGTCTGCGCGATGGCACAGTACGGCCAGTCGAGTGCTCTGTCCGCCCATTCGGGTGTCTTGAGACTCAACATAAGAACACTGGTCTCACGTGTAACAGCAGTCGCGGCCTACGGTACGGCTCGGCTGCGTCGCGCGGTCATGCACGAACGGCGCTAAGACCACCTTCGTCGCGTCAACTTCGTCGTTCATGCTCAATTGGCGAAGGTGGTCATAACGCACACGTGTCACCAGCCGCGAGCGCGCCACTCCGCGAGGGACGGGCGTTCCTTGCCCAGCGTCGAGTCGTCGCCGTGACCGGGGTAGAACCACGTGTCGTCGGGCAGCACGGCGAAGATCCGGTCCTCGATGTCGTTGATCAGCGACGCGAAGTTGTCGGCGGACGTGGTCTTTCCCACACCCCCCGGAAAGAGTAAATCACACTAGCGGTGAACATCGGTAGCCTCTTCTCATGACCGAGGTCGTGGGGATCTACGCGCGCATCAGCGAAGACCCGATGTTGCAGGAGAAGGGCGTCACCCGCCAGCTTGAGGACGGTCGCGCACTCGCGCAGTCCCGTGGGTGGACCGTTCTCGACGAGTGGGTCGACAACGACCTCAGCGCACTGCGTGGGGGACCGAGGCCTGCGTACGAGGCGCTCATGACAGCGGCTTCGCGCGGCGAGATCACTCGCATCGTCGCCTACGGCATGGCGAGGCTGTGGCGCAATCGCAAGGAACGCGTGGACGCGATCGAGCTGTTGGCGGCGGCCCGCGTGTCCATCTCGCTGGTGAAGGGTTCCGACATTGACCTCACGAGCGCTGCCGGCCGCATGGTCGCGGGCATCCTCGGCGAGGCCGACACGTTGGAGTCGGAACTCAAGGGAGAACGTGTTGCCCGTGCCGCACTGCAGCGCGCCGAGGAGGGCCGTGCCAACGGTGCCGTGGCATATGGGTGGCGACGGATCTACGAGCAGGACAAGAACGGTCGTGTCTTGGGCTTCACCGACGAGGTGGACGAGTCGGAAGCGGCCATCGTGCGTGAGATCGTCGATCGGCTGCTCGCACGCGAGTCCTTGAACGTGATCACCGCGGACTTGAACGCCCGCGAGGTGCCCACGCCGTACGGCGGCGACCGATCGTGGGGCACAAGCTCAGTCCGGAAATTGGCGCTTCGGCTGTCCAATATCGCTCGTCGGAAGCGTGCCGGAGAGGACTTCGGACCGGCAGCCTGGCCGCCAATCGTCGAGCAGGACAAGCATGATCAGGTGGTCGCGCTCCTCACCGATCCCTCGCGAGTGCAGACGCGTGGCGGTGCCCGACAGCATCTTCTGACGTTCGGAATCGGCTGCTGTGGCAAGTGCGGTTCAGCGCTTCGAGTCTCCAACAGGTGGGTGAACCAGCGCCGCAAGGAGCTCGGCAAGACACCGCTCTACGTCTGTGATGCGGCGTCCTCGTGCGTTGGGCGGCGTCAGGAATGGGTGGACGACCTGGTGGAACGCGTGGTCGTGCGACGGCTCCAGGAACCCGATGCCCGCGACCTGCTGACTCGGGACGATGTCGCCGCGCAAGCCGCGCGAGAGCATGCCGCTGGCATCCGCGCCCGGCTCCAGGCCGCAGCCGACGACTACGCGGATGACCTCCTTGACCGCGATCAGTTCCACAGGATCAACGCGAAGCTCCGGCCAGCTCTGGAGGAGGCTGACCGAGAAGCCATGCGTTTGGTCGTAGGCGTTCCCAGCGACATGGTCACCGAGATGGTTGGGCCTCAAGCACAGGAGCGTTGGAAGCAACTGACCGTGCTTCAGCGCCGGGCACTCCTCACGGCGATGGGTGTCACGGTCACGGTCATGCCGTCCCGAGGCGGCCCGGGCTTCAAGCCCGAGTCGGTCAGAATCCAGTTCGAACGGGACGACGATCAAGCCACTCCCGAAGCGATTCGCAATATGCCCACGGATTTCTTGGAAGCCCGTTCCTGAGCTGTCTACTGTGGTCACATGAGTACTCGGGGGAGCTCAGAAGCGCGGCGGGACGCAGTGGTGCGTCAGGTGACCGCGCCCGCAGCCCGTGCCGAGTGCTACTCCGCTCGAGAGATCCATCGACGAGTGCACCTCGTTCGCGAGCTGCGTAAGTCCCTTCCACCTGAAGAGATGCAGGCCATCGAAACGGCGTTGCCTCGCGGTCTGGTCGGGGGCTTCGAGGCCTTCGCCGACCGAATCGACGCGGCGAACACGCGGGTTTCCGCGAGTCATCCGAAGCGGCTCAGGCTGCTGGCGAAGGTGATGGATCTTCCGTTCACGGTTCACCAAGAACTGATGATCCTCAGCGAACATGACCCGTTCAAGCGGTCCGTAAGCCGTGACTTTGGCCGTGCGTACGGCCTTGGTGTGAAGTCCGTGGATCGACCAACGATCGCGCTTGAGGTCGACGCTGCGATGCGACTCATCCGGCTCTTGGTGTTGCTGTCCAGGGCTGCCGAACAGAAGTTTCCTGTGTCGGTCCTGCTGTGGCTGCTTGACCTCCTCGCCGGTGAGTTCGTCGCGCCGCCGGCCACCGAGCCGTTGCAGAACGCGCCACCCGCGCGTCGAGCGCGTCCACCAGGTCGACTTGTCGTCACCGGGCCGCGCGTTGCCCGTGCTCCAGGACGCCGCGTCCCTCGCAGCTCGTTGCAGCGAGGGCTGGGATGGGCTGTGTGCGTTCGGGGGAACGCTGTAGCCGCATAGCGCGTCGCTGGCCTTCCTGTTCAGGAAGGGCCACACCGTGGCAGACAAGACTCCACCTGCTTACCTCCCTGTGTCGGAGGCGGCCGCACATCTGTCCGTCTCCGAGGTCACAATCCGCCGGGCGATCAGGGCCGGCAAGCTTCCGCACATCCGTCTTGGACGGCTCGTGCGGGTCGCCGTCGACGACCTCGACGCGTTCGCGGCGGCCCATCGGGTAGCGGGGGTGACCCGTGACCCGCAGTAGAAGGACACGCGGAAAACCCGTCCGCCATATCGACGACTACGTCGAAGAGATCGTGCGCAGCGCGCCGCCGTTCAGCGCGCGGCAGCGGCTGAGGATTGCCGCGATCTTGTCGACCGGCGATGACTCAAGTCCGCGCGGCGGATGTCGTTGACCGGCTTGATTTTCGGGGTGCCGGTGCGCGTTGTGACACCGGCACCTCGCCGCTCCCAGCAGGAGTGGCGACAGGAGCAAGGTAGACGAAAAGCAGCCTTTGGCCTTGCTGGCCGGAGGCCGCCAAGCTTGGCTCGTCCGGGGGGATGGCATGGCGCGTAACGGAAGTACCGGGGGATACCGACCGCACGCTCTGCAGAAGCGTGACATCGCGAAGACAGCACGCTTCAACGTGCCCGAGATGAGTGCAGTCGTTTCAGCCGCAGCGCGAGCACAGCTCCAAGTCGGTGCGTGGATCGCAAAGGCAGCCGTTGAAGCGGCACTCGCTGACAACAACCCGCGGCGAGTAGCCGCGAAGGAGATCGGGCAGCAGCTGATGCAGGTGCAGACGGAGCTTCAGCAGCTGCGTCGCGCGAGCGTCCTGCACGGCAACAACCTGAACCAGTTGGCGGCTGCGGCGAACACGACCGGCGAGGTCGGCCTCGCTTCGTCTCGCGTCATCGCGAACATCGATCGAATCGTGGCTCAACTGGATGAGCGCCTGTCCGCAGTCGATGCACTCCTGGCACGCATCGTCGACCGCTTCGAGTCGACATGATCGGAAAGGTGACGCGCGGCTGGAACGTCTATGGCCTCATCCGCTACTTGATGGGACCAGGAAGCACCGAGCAGTCAGCGCACACGGATCAGCACGTCTTCGCGACGTGGGACGGTCGTCCCGAGGCGCACCAGCCCGAGCAACTCGGACACGATCGATTCGACATCGGCGCCTTGGTCGCAGCTCTTCGGGCACCTGCAGCGCTCGCTGGCGTACCGAAGTGCCGTCCGCGTGAGGACGACTGGTCAGGCACTGTCAGCCGGGTCCCGAAAGGCCCTGTGTGGCAGTGCTCGTTGCGCAACCATCCTGACGACCCGCTGCTGACGGATGAGCAATGGGCCGAGGTTGTGGCGGACGTGCTGCACCGCACTGGGATCGCCGAGCGCGATGATCCTGGCGGCTGCCGATGGGTCGCGATCCGTCACGCGCCTGACCACGTGCACATCGCCGCGGTGCTGGTTCGACAAGACACCGGCGAGCTCGTGCACCCGCATCGCAACTACGACTTCCGGCGAGTGAAGGAGGCGTGCAACGCGGCCGAGGAGCGGTATCGCCTTACAAGCACCGGCGCCGCAGACCGGACGGCGACACCTCGTCCAACTCGCGCTGAGATCGAGAAGGCGTCCAGGCTCCATGCCGCTGGCCAGAGGCGGACGGACGTCGCGGTTCGCAACAAGCTGCGTCGCCAGGTCTCCAGCGCCGCTGCTGCCGCGCGGAACTGGGGCGAGTTCGTGGAGTACCTGGCGTTGGCCAATGCGACGGTATGCGTCCGTCAAGGTCACCACGGCCGGATCCTCGGCTATTCGGTCACGGACGCCTCCGACCAGGCGTGCCGCACCGCGTCGGGTGATCCGCTGTACTTCGCCGGAGGCAAGCTCGGTCCGGATCTCACTTACTCGAAGCTCATGAGCCGGTGGAAATCGGTGGAGACGACCGTTCCTGCCTCGGTACAGGGGATCGTCGATGAGGTTGTTCTGCCTGCATGTGAGCGAATGCGGCACCGCGGACCATTGAACAAGACCGAGTTCGGACAGGAGGCTATGCAGGGCATCGCTCATGCGACAGGCGACATGCTGTTGGCTCTCGTCGTTGTCGCTGATGTGGATCGAGTGTCACTGCTGGTCGACGCATGGGAGACATACGCGCGTGCCGGCCGCGTACCCGAGAAGATCCTGCCGCGGCGGTGGGCGGCGGTGTCGCGCGATCTGCGTACGGCTGCCAACCAACTGATCAGAGCAGGTATGCGTAATCCAGCACGCCAACGGGCCACGCCCGGCCAGTTCATCGCGCTCTTGATAGCGGTGGCAGCGCTCGTCGCCGAGATTGCGGCCTGGCACGAGGCGCACCAGCGCCACGTCGCGGCTCGGCACGCGTGGGCCACCCACGGTGTGCTCGATCAGATAGTGCCTGTGCGGGCAAACCGCATGGAATCATCAGCTCTCGCGCCGCCAAAGGCTGCAACAAACCTGCGTCGAGAGCTGACCAAAAGACCGTCGGCAGGAGTGCACTCAAGCCGTCAGTCAGCTTTCCCGACGAGCGGTCGCTCGCGCTGACGAACTCAAGATCAAGCTTGCCAACCGTCAAGTCAAACAGTCGAAAAGTCCGTCCACCTGTAGGTCTTATGGGCGGAACAAACTGTGGGACGACACCGGAGGGATATCGAACGTCTGCTTTTATCTATGAGTGGGCGTTCGGTGCAATCGTCGGCCGATTCGGTAGCAACTGCGCGTTGGTGACTGCAGGTCGATCGCGCGACGGCCTCTGCGGACAACCTGACTGGTGGTGCCCGTGCGTCACTCATGCAGGTGATGGTGTCGGCGGTTCGAGTCGTAGGTGGATTCATTCTCCAATTGCGGGATGTGTCTAGTTTGCTTCGACGTGCGCTATATTAGTCTGTATGTCCCTCGATCTTCGTAA
The DNA here is from genome assembly GCF_900115955.1 of Lentzea waywayandensis. Classification (GTDB taxonomy): domain Bacteria; phylum Actinomycetota; class Actinomycetes; order Mycobacteriales; family Pseudonocardiaceae; genus Lentzea; species Lentzea waywayandensis. Next base: position 84,351 of record NZ_FOYL01000005.1, on the reverse strand, counting down.
AGTCTCGTGCGATGACATCATTGCCCGCGCGCAGGCGGCATTGCAGACCAGCTTCGACATAGACACCGAAGTGCGAAAACGGCGCTCGTTGGGCTTCCGTGCAGGCCGTGGTACGTGGGTGCGCATTGAGGTCCGAAGTCTCGACCGCGTCGACGGTCAAGGCTGGGGCATTGAATGCGCGGCGATGCTGACTGGCGTCGCTATGCCTTCCTGGTACCAAGGAGTTTCCTGGATCGACCACGAACGCGGTGTGATGTGGCGAGCAGACGAAACCGAGTGTGTTTCGGACCAGGCTGTGAAGCTCGGTGGCACTCTCACCGCCGCGCCGGACCTGTCCGAATCGTGGTGGTCGACCTTTAGCGCCTCAATGACGACGCTGGCCGCGCACACCACGACCCGGACGGCCACCCCGCACCTGCAACCCATTACGCAAAGGCGATTCAGCGCCACCATCCACCAGGTCTTCCCTGAATTGGACTCCCACATCGGGGAGTGGCGGGTGGCTCATGCAGATCTCGCCTGGGGCAACCTGACCGCCCCGAACTGCTACTTCCTCGACTGGGAGGACTGGGGTATGGCGCCCCGCGGCTTCGATGCTTCGGCGCTGTGGAGTGCGTCGCTTGCGGTGCCCGAGTTGGCGGACCGCGTCTACCGTGCGTGCCAGGCCGACCTTGACAGCCCCACCGGCAAACTGGCACGCCTCTACCACTGTGCTGAGATCATGGCCGCCCCCGCCGGCTACGCCGGGCCGTTGCTCAAACCAGCCGAGGCTCACGCGGCAGGGCTGGTCAAGGAGCTTCAGGGGTAAGCAAGCCGTCGTATCCAGCTGCGAGCTCGGGCGTGACCTCGGCGCAGATGCCCTCGCGGATGAGCGTCTCAGCGATAGTCATCGCGTCGAGGCCCGTCGCCGCGGCCACCTTGTCGACGAAGACCGGCCTGCCGCACGTCAAGAGCTCAACAGTAGGCAACGCCTTGGCGGCGAGGGTGATGCGCCGTGTAGCGGCAGCCACGACGATGCGGTCACCGTCCTGTTCGATACGCGGCGGAAACTCGGTCATGCAGACGACCGAGAGCGGCATCCCGAACAGCCCGTGGGTGATGACATGACGAGCGTTGGACGACTGGTCCTCACGCGCCGCCAGGAAGTCGTCCAGCGAGTGAGTGGCGGCCAGTCGCACCGCCATGTCTGTGAAGGCCAGCTGTTGCTCTTTGCGCGAGCCGGCCGTGCCCCAGCGGTCTACGTCATGGCGCATCAGTTCGGCCTGACGCGACTCGTCGGCAATCCACGTGAAGTAGTCCACGCCGGTGCGCTTGGGGAACCCGAACGTCAGATGCAGGCTGAACCCATCGCCGCGTTCTTGCCGCGTGGCCTGGTGCCAGTAGCCGCGCGGGATGTGCATGACCTCGCCGGTTTGAAGCGTGCCCTTCCACACGATCTCGTCAGTCGGCGTCGGGTTCGGCACCGCGTCGCGATACATCGGTACGGGTCGCGACAGGCCACGCACTTCCCAGGACTTCTCCCCGGCCACCTGCACGATCACGACATCGTGGTCGTCCCAGTGCATCTGGAAGCCTGCCGCGCTCCCGGTGGTGAGGTAGGCGTTCACCTGCACCAGTTCGCGCGACCACCATTGCAACGCCCGACAGGCCACTTCCAGCGTCGCGTCGTAGGCGTTCACGCCGTCTAGCACCAGCGTGCAACCCTCCTTGAGGAGGATGCCGAGCCGTTCCATGTCCACCATCTGAACGGCCTCGGCGCGCCGCATCGCTTTCGTGGTCAGGTATGTCTGCGGGTGCACGTAGTCGCCGTCTTGAAGGCAACTGATACGAGCGGCGCTGAGGCTGCGCCGCATGATGAGATCAAGGAGACGGGTAGGGGTCATCAGCCGCCCGCATAGGTCGCGATCGGCGAGCTTGCCTCGGGCGAACGTGTCGCCGAGTTCTGACGGGCCGTCCCAACACAGCGCCTTCTCGATGGCGCCAACCAATCGATGACGGTTCATAACAGAGTCCTCCGAATTGGCAGGAGGGACCCCGCTGTGGGCAGAGCGGAGTCCCTCCCGGACTGCGAGTGCGAACTAGTGAGCTGGCGGTTTACGGGTCACGGGTGTCGCCCCAGTCGCCCTGCGCGCCGTCGGACAACTGCACTTCCGTGCGGTCCTGGACGATCGGCGTCCGCTCGACGCCGAGCACCAACTCTTCGGGTGCGGCCATACGTCACCTCCCTTCGGATAACTGGTTTTCTAGATCCCTCCAAGGAGGGCGGCTTGTCACGTGCGCTTACCGGGGCGATGCGACGACGGCACACTTTCGGTGTTGCCGCGAGCCCGCATGTAGGGCCGCACAAGTTCGGGCGGTTCTTCCAGCTGCCAGGCGGCCAGCACCAGCGTTGGATGGTCGTCTTCTGCCAGGTACGCGGGCGCTTTGGCGTCTGGTGACACATGCTTTAGCGCCCAGACCTCAGCCCTCACGCGTCGCCGTTCCTTCAGAACGTCGGCCAACACCCACCACAGGACGCCCGCGCCGATCAGGCCGAGGACAACGACGGCGATTTGCGTTGTTCCGTCCATCAGGCACGATCCATGACGATGATGTGGGCCTTGGTGTTGGAGATGAGCAAACCAAGGATCTTCAGCGTCGTGTCGTCGCGTGACAGGTGCTCAATGCTCGGCACGACCAGGCCGTACGTCTCGGGTAGTGCGAGCACATCGAGCAGGCCGCTCAGGCCCGCTCGTTTGACGCAGTCGTGCGGCACGCCGCGGTCGGTGAACACGCCCGCGAGCTGGTAGCCCGCCTCGCCGCAGAAATGCGCGATGTCCTTGTGCCAGGCGGCAATCTCAAGCGCGTCAGAGGCTTCAGGACGGAGGTAGCCGTATACGACGCGGGGGACAGCGAGGAGTTGCGCCAGCGCGTCGTCCGTGACTGCCATCATTTAGAACGCCTCGATCAGGAAACAGGCCCGCTTCAGCTGGGCGCACGGCCACCCCTCGCCGCAGGCCTCGCACAGCCCCGAGGCCTTCTGCGGCGTGTGGAGAAACAACGCGATCACGACGCGGCAGTACAGGTCGGCCGGCTCGGGCAGGGGCCGAAGTGGCGCCACTGCTTTACGTACCAACGGAATCACGCGGGCTAGCGTCGTCGCCATGATCGGTGCTCCTGGTTGCGGGCGATTGGCGGCACCCAGCGGTGGGGACATCTCAGCCGCAGACGAGCGAGGGAGAGCTACGTGAGGCTGCTCGCCTGCGGTTCGGGGAGAGGTCTGTCAACCCGCCGCTGGGTGCCAACGAGGACGTTAGAGCGACGGCGCGTCACGGCTTGTACAAAATGTGTGACTGTCTGATCGGTAAAGTGAAACCGTCTTCTCAAGGAGCCGGGAGGTGATGCATGGAGCCATCTGACGAGCACATTGGCGCGCGAGTGCGCTACTGGCGGGAGCGGCGCAAGCTGTCCCGCAAGCAGTTCGCCGATATGGTCGGACGCTCCACCTCATGGCTGGACAAGATCGAATCCGGTGAACGCGAGCTGGTGCGGCTGCCCATGATCGAGCGGGTGGCCGAGGCGCTCGGACTGGACCCGGCCGTCCTGAGCGACGAGTCCCGCGCCCAGCGCGCCCGGCAGTGCGTTGACGCCTGCGAGGTGCAGTCGATTCGCCGCGCACTGGCGGCCTACCCCGGCTTGCAGACAGGAACGCCCAAAGTCGTTGCGCTGGAGGCCGTCACGAGCCAAGCGTCCTATCTGGACCATGCGTGGATGACCTCGCGCTTCACCGTCGTAGCGCGGCATCTGCCGTCGCTGATGGCCGAGGCGCAAAGAGCCGTCCAGACGGCCTCTGACCGTGACCAGGTGGCGGCTTATCGCGTCCTAGTAACCGTCTACCGCTTGGCCTCATCCATGCTGCTGAAATTCGAGGCCAACGACGTCGCCTGGCTGGCGGCTGACCGAGCGATGCACACCGCGATGCTCGTCGACGACACCTGGTCTCTCGCGCGAGCCACCCGCAGTGTCGCCCGCGCCATGACGAGCATCGATGAACAGGCTCAGGCCATCACCACGCTGCTGGCGATGGCAGATCGCATGCACGGTGAGGTCAACACCAACGCGGCCGAGCTGCTATCGCTGCACGGGATGCTGTACCTGGCCGCTTCCATTACTGCGGCTGAGCAGGACAATCCAGGTCTTGCGCGGGACATGCACGAAGCAGCACGCGCGACGGCCCTGCGGTACGAGCCGCACTACAACGACCATCACACCTTCTTCGGGCTGACCAACACCCAAATTCACCGAGTAGCGGCGTTGGTGCGGCTCCGTGAGTGCGGACAGGCCTTGGAGTTTGCCGCCAGCATCGACCCCAAGGCGGTCGCTGGCTTGTCTGCCGAGCGGCAGTCCAACTACTTGCTCGACCTCACCGAGGCGCATACCGGCGTCGGCAACTACCGCCAGGCGTTGCGGATGCTGGGTCGCGCCGAACAGATCGCACCCGAGGAGGTTCGCTGTCGGCCGCTTGCGCACGGCCTGTTGCGATCGCTTCTGGGTAACACCAGCGGCGAGTCAGCCCGGCTCGTCGGTCAGATGGCCAGTCGTGCGGGAGTCGAAGCGTGAGTGCACCCGTTCTATACCTGATGATCTGCGGAGCAGGTCCAGCAGACCACATCGACCGCATGGTGAAGCTGGCCCAGGTGGACGGCTGGGACGTGTGGTGCATCGCCTCGCCGTCCGCGGTTGAGCACTTCCTCGACCTCGAGGCACTGCAAGCCCTCAGCGGTCACGCGGTACGGACGGGGCACCAACGGGCCGGACAGACGGCGTTGCCCAAAGCTGCGGCTGTCATCGTGGCCCCTGCTACGTACAACACGATCAACAAGTGGGCTGCTGGCATAGCCGACACCTACGTGCTGACCCAGCTGGCCGAGCTGACTGGGCTCGGCGTACCCATCGCCGTGCTTCCGTTTGTGAACACGGCTTTGGCGAACAACCGGGTCTTCCATCGCAGCGTGGCAGAGCTGCGAGAGTCCGATGTGACCGTGCTGTTTGGGGAAGGTGGCTTCATCCCGCATCCGCCTCGCACTGGCGGCAAGGTCATGGACTCGTACCCGTGGCAGGCGGCATTGGATGCGGTGAAGGCCAGCATGTAGAGGCTCGGCGACGTCCCCCGACTCGCAGTTGTCAGAAGAAAGCGAACAGTCTTCAGGTTCGTGCCGGCTGTAGAACGTCACGAGCGACGGAAACCCCATGCAGTGACCTGCGTCTCGCGTTCGAGTGTCAGCGGCCCCTTGAGTGCGAGGCGTATTTGCAGAGACGGTCATTGACCAATTTGTGCTGGGACCGTGGCCCGTCCAGTGGATTGATTGGCGTTGGAGGAAGATATCGACTATTACCTGCGCAGTGTTACAGGCGATGGGAGATCCAGTTGCTGGCGCGAGTCTGCTGCCCAGATCCAGACCACTTTCTCCTGGACGACTTCTGCTGGCCACGCTCGTAGCAGGCGGTTGACAGCGGGGTCGATATCGAGTCCTGGATCGGTTTGCGCTGGTCGGATCTCCAGCGGCGCAGAGGGACGACACCGACATGGATCGCCTCTTGCTGCTGCCGAAAGAGTGAATCGTGCTGCTCGGCCAGCGTCTTGCGTCGGAGGGATTCGCGAAGGGGACGCTTTCGGTGCAGGTCGCTGATAAGTTTCTAGTCGTGCCTGGGATTGATACCGCCACGGTCGCTGCGGAGAGTTCGAAGCGCAGCACATCGGCTATACCGCCCCTGCCCGAGCCTGGGCAGGTTGTCGAGGTGCGTGGCTCGACATGGGCCGTCGCCGATGTTCGCGCTCAAGGGCTGCCACGCAGTCCGGCTGATGAGGCGACCGCGCAGCTTTCCCATGTCGTCGTCCTCCAGTCGCTGGACGAGGAACGTCTCGGTGAGCAGCTCTCGGTGGTGTGGGAGCTGGAAGTCGGCCACACCGTCACGCCGGCGCAGGGTTTGCCGGACATCGTCTACGCGGACGCCTTCGACGAACCGGCAACGCTCGCTGGATTCATCGACGCGATGCGTTGGGGAGCGGTCACAAGTGCCGATCCGAACCGTTACCAGGCACCCTTCTGGTCAGGCGTGAACGTCGAGGCATACCAACTCGAACCGCTCCGCCGCGCCCTCGGTGCACCCCGTGCCAACCTCCTCCTGGCGGACGACGTCGGTCTGGGCAAGACGATCGAGGCAGGCCTGGTCATTCAGGAGCTGTTTCTGCGGCACCGTGCACGCACTGCGGTGATCGTGTGTCCGCCGAGCCTCGCGCTGAAGTGGCAGGACGAGATGCGCGAGAAGTTCGGACTGGAGTTCACGGTCGTCAACTCCGAGTTGATGGCGCAGGTGCGTCGCACCCATGGCCTGCATGCCAACCCGTTCCAACTCTTCCCTCGTGTGATCGTCAGCATGGCGTGGCTGCCGCAGGTCCGCGCTCAACGGCTGCTCCGTGATGTATACGCCCAGGCCACCAATCCCAGGACCGGGAGACGGTACGCGTTTGACGTCCTGGTGGTCGACGAGGCTCATCACGTCGCACCTTCCAGCCCGTCGGCCATCGCTGGTGGCCGCGGCTACGCCGTGGACACGCAACGCACGGTCGCGGTCCGTCAGATCGCAGAAAAGTCTGAGCACCGCCTGTTCCTGAGCGCGACCCCGCATAACGGTCACCCGGAGTCGTTCACCGCTCTGATGGCGATGATCGATCCACGTCGATTCGCCCGCGGTGCGAACCTGGACCCCGTCGCGTTGAAGGACGTTACGGTTCGGCGGCTCAAGACCGACCTGACCGGCAAGGGCTTCAAGCAGCGCAAGGTCAGCATTCTCGACGTCACGCCGTCCGACTCCGAGCAGGAGATGTTCTCTCTGCTGGACGAGATCGTCACCAAGAGCGCAAAGCAGAACGGCACCAAACCTGGCGGCGACATCGTCACCATGTTGCTGAAGAAGCGCTTCCTCTCCAGCCCGTTCGCATTCGGGATGACGCTGAGCCACTATCTGTCGTCCAAGGCAGGTCGTGGGTTGTCGGACGATGAGTACGACGACATCTTCGGCGAGGGGCAGGCAGATGAAGAAGAAGGCCTGTGGGAGCAGGACGAGGCTGAGAAGCTTCGGGAGTCCAAGAGCTCTGACCCGCTGATCGCTGCCGAGTCAGGCCAGTTGGAAGCCCTCATGGAGTGGGGGCTTAGTTACGAGAGCCGTGCTGACTCTCGGCTCGACCGGCTGATCGGTTTCCTTGAGGCCGTTTGCCGTCCGGACGGCAGGACATGGTCCAACGAGCGCGTCGTTGTGTTCACCGAATACGCCCACACGATCGATTGGGTCGCCCGAGTCCTGAACCAGCGAGGCTACGCAGGCGATCGCCTCGCGGTGATCCAGGGCTCGACACCGACGGACGAGCGCGAGTACATCCGCTCGCAGTTCACCGCCGACCCTGCGAAGGAGCCCGTGCGGGTTCTGCTCGCTACTGATGCCGCAGGTGAGGGCATCGACCTCCAGACCTACTGCCATCGCCTGGTGAACTTCGATATCCCGTTCAACCCGTCCCGTCTTGAGCAACGCATCGGTCGAATCGACCGCTACGGCCAGACCGAGGAACCCCAGGTGTTCCACTTCGTCCCCGTGGCCGACTCGTCCACCTACGGTGCCGACTTGAGCTTCATGGAGCGCATCGCCCGCAAGATCGCCCAGGTCGAATACGACCTGGGGTCGGCTAACCAGGTCGTCGGCGAAGAGATCCAGGGTCACTTCGGCAAGCGGGCTCTGACCAAGGTGAAGTCAAAGCGTCTCGACGCCAACGAGGTCATCAACTCCGCTCTCGCAGGCGGTATGGAGCTCAACGCTCGCTTGACGCAGCTGGAGCAGCGCTATCGCCTGTCGCGCACCGAGATGCACCTCGACCCAGCCAACCTCCGGCGAGTCGTCGACACCGCACTGCGCATCAACCATCAGTCACCGCTCGTACCGAACCACGACTTCGCGCAGGACACGGATGCTGAGGTCTTCACAGTCCCGGTCCTCACGGCTGGCTGGCACGGCACCTTGCGCGGACTCGATACCCGTCTCAATCCCGGCGTTCTTCGCCCCATCACCTTCGATTCTGAAGCGGCAGAAGGACGCGCCGATCTCGTCTATGTCCACCTGGGCCACCCGATCGTGCAAAAGGCTCAGAGACTTCTGCGCCGCTCACTCTGGAGCGTCGACTCACCGCTGAGCCGTGTGACAGCTGTCGTGGTCGACGATCTCGACGAGTCCTTCGTCGCAGCGGTCACCCGGATGGTCTTGGTCGGGCGAGGTGGCGTTCGCCTGCATGAGGAAGTCTTCCTCGCCGGTGTCCGGTTGAAGGGACGCCGTGCAATGGCCGAGGAAAAGGCCGAAGCGGCACTCGACAAGGCACTCGACCGCGAGCACCTGTCGCCTGCAGATGAGCGGGTGCGCGATCAGCTCTGCAAGCTGTGGAACGTCCCTGACGCTCCACTTCGTCTCCGGCTTGAAGAGTCGATGGAGGCGCGCGCCGGCAAGCGGCACGAGCTGGTGGTGGAGCAACTCGCCAGGCGTCAGGGCGCAGACGTGCAGCGTGCCAAGGAGATCTTCGCGGCTTTCCGTGCGAACCTGCGAGACTCACTCGCTCGACTGAGGGACGAAGAGGCTGAGGCGCGTGGGCAGTTGTTCAGCGACCCTGACCAGCAGCGTCAGTGGAGGCGTGACATCGACGCCATGTCCCGTCGTCTTGACGAGCTCGATGACGAAGAGGCGCGAGAGATTGCGGCCATCACTGGCCGATACGCAGACGTCAAGCCTCACACCACCGCAGCAGCGGTTGTGTTCGCGTTGACCCGCAGCGACGCAGACGGGTGGTTCGAATAATGGCACGCGCTACGTCACGTGGCCGCAAGGTAATCAACGCCCCCGACCAACACCGGGCATGGCTCGAACTGGTCGATGCCGAGGGCCCGTTCCTCGCCATTCCGCCGCTCAAGCGGGTATGGCCTCAAGGAATGCCCAGCCTCGCCGCTGACCGCAAGAACGCGCTTACCGGCGCCCGCAAGGACTTCGAGGCCGTGTGGGAGCGGCTCGACCGGTTCCCGGACTCCGAGTCCGCCCTCGACGATTATCGCGTCGCCCGCGACAAGTGGATCGAAACGGTTCTGCGTGATGTTGCGGGTTGGGCCGAGTCCCTGTCGTGGGGCGAGGTTCCAGGTATCGAGGCGCAGTCACCCAGCCATGCCGTCACAATCCGGGCGCAGGCAGCCCTCAACGGCGCCGACGGAATCGGTGCCCTCGTCCATGTCGTCGAACCTCTCGACTCGCTGCGCCAGACGTCTGGTGACCTGTGGGCGGCGAACCCGATTGATCGGGTCGAGGTGATGTTGCGGGAGAACAAGATCCCAATCGGCATCGTCACCGACGGTCGTTGGTGGGGCTTGGTCTGCGTACACGAAGGCACGATGGCCGCATCCGGCATCGTCGACGCACTGACTTGGGTCGAGGAGCCCCGCACCCGCGACGCGTTCTTCACCCTGATCGGCCGCCAGCACCTCGTCGGTGGTGACCCGGCTGAGCGTCTCCCCGTCCTCTTCAAGGAGTCAGTCGCCGCGGCCGAGGAGATCACCGAGGCCCTCGGCTCCCAGGTGCGGCGAGCTGCGGAACTGCTAGTCCAGTCGTTCTCCGAGTCTGCCGCCGACGAACGTCGCCGTGGTCTCCCAGACCCGTTGCCCGAACGCACCCACGACAGCTATGAGGGCGCTGTCACGGTGATGATGCGAGTCGTCTTCCTGCTTTTCGCTGAGGAACGAGGACTCCTGCCATCTGGAGAGCTGTTCGAGCAGGGCTACGGCATCGCCCGCGAGCTCGACCGTCTAATCGAACGCGAGACGGAGGAGAGCGAGGAAGCGCTCGACTCCACATCGCTTACCTGGCACCGACTTCTCGCCACAAGTCAGGCTCTTTACCAGGGCGCCAGCTTCGAGAACCTCCGCATGCCGGCCTACGGTGGTTCACTGTTCGACCCGGTGAGATTCCCGTTCCTCACCAATACGAACGAACAGGGCACGCTCGCGATCACTGTGTCAGACCGAGTCATGCTCCACGTCCTTCGGTCGGTCCAGATCGCCGACATCAAGGGCGAAGCGCGCCGCATCTCCTTCCGCGACATCGACGTTGAACAGATCGGCTACATCTACGAGGGCCTGCTCGGCTACACCGCGGTCATTGCCGGCGAAACCACCGTTGGACTGAAGGGCACGCCAGGCGAGGAGCCCGAGATACCCCTCGCGACGCTTGAAGCGCTCGCTGCCAAGCACACTGACCCGAAGAAGCTCGCCGCCGCGATCCGGTCTTTCGTCGAGGATGATCAGCCATCGTCGAAGCCGTCCTCCGCTGCCGCCATCGCCAAGGCGATCAGCGCCAAAGTGGAGCCCGGTGTCGTCAGCGCGCTCACCCAGGCAGTCGGCGATGATCTTCATCTGCGTGACCGGGTGAAGCCGTGGCTCGGGCTGATTCGGCTCGACCTCCGTATGCGCCCCTTTGTCGTCCTCGAGGGCGGTCTCCTCGTCAAGGAGACGCCGTCCCGCAAGAACGCCGGTGCCCACTACACGCCCAAGTCACTGGCCGAAGAGGTCGTTCTCCACGCGCTTCAGCCACTTTGCTACTCACCTGGTCCACACCAAACTGCTGCTGAGGAGCAGTGGAAGCTCAGGCCCTCCGACGAACTCTTGGAACTCAAGGTCGCTGACATCGCGTGTGGCTCCGGCGCCTTCCTCGTCGCCGCTGCCCGCTACCTCTCCGAACGCGTGGTCGAGGCATTGACTACGGAAGACCCGGCCAACTTCGGACGCAAGGACCTCTACACTCGCGCGATGCGACAGGTTGTCGCCAACTGCCTCTACGGCGCCGACATCAACGACATGGCCGTCGAGATGTGCAAGCTCTCTCTCTGGCTCGTGTCACTCGACCGTGACCTGCCGTTCTCGTTCGTCGATGACAAGGTCTTCATCGGCAACTCGCTGCTCGGTCTGACCAGTGTTGACCAACTTCGACGGCTGCATATCAACCCGGCCAACGATCGCGGAGAATCCCTCTTCAGCCGCCTCATCGACGTCGACTCGATCCTCCAGCGAGCCGCCGAGATCCGTCGCCGCCTGCTGGAAGAGATCGACGAGACCGATCCATTCCGCAACAGCACGGCGAAATGTCGTCAACTCGCCCAGTTCCGAGAGGTGACCTCAGATCTTCGCAAGCTCGCTGACGGTGTCGTTGCCGCCGGTCTTCCGCTCGGAGGAAAGCCTGGTAAGGCACTCGACGAGGCGTACGAGAACCTGCGCATCGCAGCCCGCGCGGCTTACCCAGACCAAGGCGGCGAGGACAGCGCGTTCCTCGACTCGCTTATCAATGACCGCCTTAAGCCGGCGGTTGAGACGGACTATGAGCGTTGGAAGCCTCTGCACTGGATCATTGAGGCGACCGACGTCATGATCGACAACGGCGGGTTTGACGCAGTCGTCGGCAACCCGCCTTTTCTCGGTGGCCAGAAGCTCACCGGCGCGATGGGCGCTCCTGTCCGCGACTGGTTCGTCTACAACGTTGCGTCGGGCCGCCGGGGCAGCGCGGACCTCGTCGCCTACTTCTTTCTCCGTGCCACCTCACTCCTGCAGAGGAACGGCACCGTCGGCCTGATCGCCACCAACACCCTCGCCCAGGGAGACACCCGCGAAGTCGGCCTCGACGCGATGGTCGCCAACGGCTTCACGATCACCCGCGCCATCCAGTCCCGCTCCTGGCCCGCATCGAGCGCCAACCTGGAGTACGCCGCCACCTGGGGCACCCTCGCCCCAGTCGCCGACACCGTGCCACGCGTCGCCGACGACATCCAAGTACGCCGCATCAGCACCCTCCTCGAACCAGCCGGCCGAACAGAAGGCAACCCCATCCGACTAACCGAAAACTCCGGAATCGCCTATATCGGATGCTACGTACTCGGAATGGGTTTTATTCTTGAAGTCAATGAAGCTGCCTCGTGGATCGATGCAGATCCGCGCAACACTGAGGTACTCTTCCCCTACCTCAACGGCGAGGATCTCAATTCCCGCCCAGACACCTCCGCTTCCCGCTGGGTCATCGACTTCAACGACCGCACTGAGGACGCAGCAAGCGAGTACGCACTGCCATTCATGCGAGTGCTGGAGAGGGGCAAACCTGAACGCATGAAGAACAATCGCAAGGTCTACCGTGACTACTGGTGGCAGCACGGCGAGAAGCGTCCGGCAATGCGCAGGGCCATTGCTGATCTCAACGAAGTGCTGGTTATCGCGTTGGTGAGCAAGACCGTCATGCCGATACGGGTCTCCTCTGGTCAGGTGTTCAGCCACATGCTCGGGGTGTTCGCCTCCACTGGTTACGGAGACCAGGCCGTCCTGTCATCGAACCTGCACCAGATCTGGGCCATCACCTACGGCTCGACCTTGGAGACGAGAGTCCGCTACACACCGTCTGACGTCTTCGAGACGTTTCCACGACCTGAGGTGACCAACCGCCTCGACATCGCTGGACGCTGCCTTGACGAGGTGCGTCGCGCGATCATGGCGCGCCGCGGCTTGGGCCTGACCAAGCTCTACAACCTGGTCAACGACCCCGCGATCGATGGAGACGACGACATCGACCGGCTGCGTGAGATCCACGTGGAGATCGATGAGGCAACTATGGCTGCGTATGGCTGGGATGATGTCCCTCTAGGCCACGGCTTCCACACCTACCGCCACGTGCAGCGTTGGACGGTCTGTCCCGCCGCTCGTGTTGAAGCACTCGACCGCCTGCTGCTGGAGAATCACCGCCGTGAGAGGGCGGATCGCAGCACCCGATCGTCCACGCCAGCAGGCACGATCCCAGCGGAGGAGGGGACGCTCTTCGACTGATCCGATCAGCAAGCTGGTTCGATCAGTCGAAGAGCGTCCCCTCCGCCTTAGGGATCTCGATTTCATTCGGCGCGCGGACGCTCTGCTGCTGGCCCCCCGCCCTGCGATGGTTCTCTTCGAGGAGACGGTCAAGGATCTCAACTCGGGCCGCCGGGTGCACCGTCCAACGCTGCATCCGTCTGTATGTGTGGAATCCGTGATCAAGAGCGATGTCAGGCCAGCCGTAGGCATCCATGACCCTTCGGTCGAGTTCAACGTGGATCGCCCGAAGACGTGCAACATCCTGATCAACGGAGTCCGCGAGCTCCGAGTCGTTAACCAGGTTGTAGAGCTTGGTCAGGCCGATGTTGCGACGAATCATGATCTCACGACGCTCCCCCTCCAGGGTGCGACCGACCTGCTCCAGTTGCTCCGAAGGAGCTGGCCGGGGGAAGGTCTCGAAGACGTCAGATGGGGTGTAACGCGGATCGTTTCGCATGCCAGAGCCGTAGGTGATGGCCCAGATCTGGTGCAGGTTCGATGACAGGACGGCCTGGTCTCCGTAACCAGCAGATGCAAACACGACCACCTGCTCGCTCATGACCTGTCCAGTCGGAACACGCACGGGCATGACAGACTTACTGACGCGCGCAATTGCCAACACTTCATCGAGATCCGCGCTAGCCCTGCGCAACCCTGGGCTGGTTCTCCAGAAGCGCCACCATGGATGCTCTCGAACAGCCTTATCCTTGTTTGCATGGCGATCTGGCTTGGCTACTTGCGCGACTCGTTCAAATGGATTTTTGTACTTCGCTGCGTCCGACTCGGAACGCTCGTTGAAGTCTATGACCCAACGGGCCGCCGATGCATCGGGCCGCTGATTGAGGTCTTCGCCGTTGAGATATGGGAACAGCACCTCGGCATTGCGGGCGTCCTCCGAGATCCATGCCTGGGCATGGTCGGCCTCAAGTATGAATCCCATTCCTCTCACGTAGCATCCGATATAGGCGATTCCGGAGTTTTCGGTTAGTCGGATGGGGTTGCCTTCTGTTCGGCCGGCTGGTTCGAGGAGGGTGCTGATGCGGCGTACTTGGATGTCGTCGGCGACGCGTGGCACGGTGTCGGCGACTGGGGCGAGGGTGCCCCAGGTGGCGGCGTACTCCAGGTTGGCGCTCGATGCGGGCCAGGAGCGGGACTGGATGGCGCGGGTGATCGTGAAGCCGTTGGCGACCATCGCGTCGAGGCCGACTTCGCGGGTGTCTCCCTGGGCGAGGGTGTTGGTGGCGATCAGGCCGACGGTGCCGTTCCTCTGCAGGAGTGAGGTGCACTCGAAAAGAGGTAGGCAAGATCGTTTGACACGCCACAGTGGTTCGTATGAACGTCAACAAGGTTCGCCGGTGTGCCCTCTACGCCAGGCTGAGCGTTACCAAGGAAGAGTCCGTCTCGATCTCCCGGCAACTCCACTCCTGCCGCAGGTACGCGGAGGCTCGTGGGTGGGAGGTCGTTGGCGAGTTCATCGATGACGGAGTCTCCGCGACTGTCAGTCGGCCTGAAGATCGCAAGGGTTGGAAAGCTTTGCTCTCCACGAGCCGCTTCGATGCTGTGATCATCTGGAAGGTGGACCGCCTCGCCCGGCGGGTGCTGGACTTCCTCCATGCGGACGAGACGTTGCAGCAGCGCGGTGCGGGACTCGTCGCCGTCGAGGATCCGATCGACATGACCAGCCCGCAAGGTCGTGCTTTCGCGGTCATGTTGGCTGTGTTCGGAGAGATGGAGGCTGAGGCCATCAGGGCACGGGTTCGCGCGGCGCGAGCCCAACTGCTCAAGGATGGTCGGTGGGCAGGCGGCGGTATTGCCTATGGGTACCGTTCGGCAGCGAACCCAGACGGTCCAGGCCGGGTGCTGGTCAAAGACCTAGAGCGGATCCATTGGCTCACAGAAGCCGTCGCAATGGCTCTGCGTGGCTCTGCCGTCAACGCCGTCGCCAGGTGGTTGACCGATGTTGGTGCGCCGCTGCCTGGGGGAGCGAAGCGCAAGGTGGACAACGTTGCATGGAACCGTCAGACGGTTGATCAACTTTTGCGCAATCCCATCCTGGCTGGGATGACGGCACACAATCCAGGCAGAGGAAAGGGTGACAAGCGTGTCGACCCGTTCGCGGTCGTTCGAGACGAGAACGGCAATCCAGTGATTGACGAGTCACTGGCTGTGGTTACAGCCGAAGAGTTCGCTCATCTGCAATCCATTCTTGATTCACGCGATAGCCCTCAGGCGCGCAAGCGTGCTGATCGGAAGTCGACGAGTCCATTTCTGTCACGGGTCGCGCGTTGCGACGACTGCGATGTGTACATGTGCCGTGGAACGAACCAGAAGCGCCCCATCATCTACTGCCCCAGATGCAAACAGACTTTGAGTCGGACTACGTTCGACCCCTACCTGGTGGAACGGCTTCTGACAGAGCGGGGAAGCGAGCCGCTTGCAGCGGCGACCGTCCAGGATCGCTGGAGCGCTGCCGGCAACGACGAGTTAGCCAGGCGAGAGGTCCTCGTTTCGCAGCTTGAGAGCCTTCGTATCCGCCGCGGCGTCATCGGCCGCTACTTCGACGAGGAGCGGGTGCTGCTCCGTTGGCGCGCGAAACCGCTGCCTACCGGAACTTCTAAGGCCACTACGGCAGACTTGCCGCTGTGACGGAGGCAACCACAGAGACGGCGGCCGCGCAGGCGTCGTACGAGCTGAGCTACGAGCTGGACGGTTCGTCGTACGCGGTGCGCGAGAACCTCGTGGACATCCTGCAACGCGAGCTACTTGGTCCAAGTCACGGCCCCGAGGAGATGCTGCCCTTCAGTCCACGCTCGCAGTACCTCGTCGGGCACATCGCTCCGGTGAAGCTGGTCGGCTCGGCGACAGCGTCTCCTAGCGACACCGATGGCGGTGACTTGATCGAGGTACGCACGGATGGCGACGGGATGGCCGAGGGGCGTGGTGTGCCGGCGTACGCGGCCGATGAGACCGAGGCGGATGCCGAAGATGACGATGCCGAGGATCGCGCTCCAAAACAAGGGCTGATGATCCCGGCGTCGATGGGCCTGCGATTCCAGGTACCCGGTGACCTCGAGGCGTTCCGGGTCATTGCGTCGTGGGGGACGTACGAGACGGTCGAGACTGAGAAGGTCTCGAAAGCGGGCCGCCCGATCAGGGGGTACCAGCGCACACCGGTCGAGGAGACTCGCACGATCCGCCTGGCTGACCTCGCGCATGGCCAGACGGCTACCGTGCAGTTGAGAGAGTCGATCGTGTTGCGAATCGACCGCTACAACGACCCGAGGTATGGCCGGGTATTGGTCGAGATTGCGCTATGCAACGACCGTGAAACGCCTATGCCGATCCCGCTGAGCATGTGGATGTTCCAGACCAAACTTGTGGTCGATGCGGGCGGTGCTGAGGCGTTCCTGCCGGTGCAGGACACGCTGGAGCAGGAGTGGCCTGAGCACGACGAGGAGGTCAAACAGCTCAACCTCCAGTATCGCAACCGGCTGGAATTCGCTATCGGACGAACTTGTTCGGCTGATTGGACAGTCAAGGCCGGGTCGCGTCGGGCAACCACGGTCGAGACGACTTGGCTGCCTATTGGTGAGACGCCGCAAACTAGGGCTCGATCTGTCGAAGATGCGCTGCTGTCCATGGACGCACTGGTGTCGGCTTCCGCCGACGATCTGCGAGCTGGGCTCGCGCCACTCGTGGACGGCTACGGGAGATGGCTTGACATTCAGGAAGCGGCTGCGGCGAAGCTGCCCGGTCATCTCCAGGAGACTGCTGAGTTCGCATTGTGGCGGGCCAGGGAGGTGCACACGCGGCTGAACGTGGGGCTGGAACACATTACCGGTGACGGGGAAGCGTTGCGGTGCTTCCAGTTCATGAACCAGGTGATGCGAGACCAGCGCATTGCTTCTCAGGTGGCCGCGCTGCGTTCGGCCGATGCCTCCTTGTCGATCGAGCGGGCACAGGAGACTGTTGCGGAACGGGGTGCCGCGGCTGCGTCGTGGCGCCCTTTCCAGCTCGCCTTCATCTTGATGCAGCTCGGTGCCCTGACCGATCCCGGTGCGTCGATCCGCAGTGCGGAGCACCAGTCGCAGGTCGAGCTCCTGTTCTTCCCGACTGGTGGTGGCAAGACCGAGGCGTACCTCGGCCTTGCCGCATATGCATTCGCCATCCGTCGTCGTCAGGGCGTCGTGGAGTCTGCAGATGGACAACTGGACGGCCGCGACGGGATTGCGGTCCTCATGCGTTACACGTTGCGCCTGCTGACTGCGCAGCAGTTCCAGCGTGCGACCGCGCTCGTGTGCGCTGCCGAACTCGCACGCCGTGACGACGAAGTGACCTGGGGCAGCGAGCCTTTCCGCATCGGTCTGTGGGTTGGAACCGATGTCAGCCCCAAGCGGTTCGAGGAGGCTGATGAACAGCTCAAGAAGGCCAACGAGTTCGGTCGGCACCGGCTCACCGTTCTGCAGATCCAGCGCTGCCCGTGGTGCGGCACGCCGATCACTGCGGCTCACGTGAAGGCCAACGCGACGAAGCGGCGCGTTTTCGTTCACTGCGGTGATGAGTTGGCTCGGTGTCCGTTCTCCAAGGGAGGAGCCGTCAACGAGGGCCTTCCCGTGCTTACCGTTGACGAGGAGATCTACCGCCTCACGCCGTCCTTCTTGATAGCCACGGTCGACAAGTTCGCCCGCCTGGCCCGTGAAGGCGAGGCCGCCGCGTTGTTCGGGTACGTCAGCCGTCGTTGCGGTCGCCATGGCTATGTCCACGCTGACTATGCGCCATGTCAGGTCGGCTCACACCCGGCCAGTGACGGAATGCCAGCGGCAACGGTGGTTCCGGTCAGTCGGCTTCGTCCGCCTGACTTGATCATCCAGGACGAGTTGCATCTCATCACCGGCGCGCTCGGAACCTCAGTAGGTCTTTTTGAAGTTGCCGTCGAGACTCTGTCCTCGTGGGAAAAGCCGGACGGCGCACCGGTGAAGCCACTGATCGTCGCCTCGACCGCGACGGTGCGCAACGCCCAGGAACAGGTTCGCCGTCTCTATGGACGCGACCTTGAGATCTTTCCACCGCAAGTACTGGACGTTGCTGACACGTTCTTCTCCCAGGAAGTCCCGATCAATGAGAGGAACCCAGGTCGTCGTTACATCGGTGTCAGCGCTCAGGGCGTGCGTCTGTCCAGTGTCGAGATCCGCGTGTCGGAGGTCCTGCTTTCCGCAGGGCAGCTGCTGCTGGACAGGGCCGGAGCCCCTGCCGACCCGTACATGACGGTAGTCGGCTACTTCAACGCCACACGCGAGTTGGCCGGTATGGCGCGGTATGTCGCTGACGACGTCCAGAACCGGGTCAAGCGGCCTCGCAAGGACTCGGGGTTCCCGAGCCGCCTTGGCGCGAGCTTCGGCTTGTTGAAGACCGGCGAGCTGACCTCACGCATCGCGTCCTCAGAAATCGGCGCGACACTTGACCGCCTCGGGCTCGAGTTCGATCCGGACTACGACACCACCAACGCTTTCCGTCAGCGCATGGCGGATTTGAAGGACGGTAAGCAGGCCGCGCGGCGCGGCGAAGCCGACTCACCCTTCGACGTGGTGCTGGCTACCTCGATGTTGCAGGTCGGCGTTGACGTCCAGCGGCTTGGGCTGATGCTGGTGGTGGGGCAGCCGAAGAACACAGCCGAATACATCCAGGCTTCCTCGCGCGTCGGTCGTGACGCGTCCGCACGGCCTGGGCTTGTGGTGTCGCTGGGCAACTGGGCTCGGCCACGCGACTTGGCACACTTCGAGCAGTTTCGGCACTACCACGAGACGTTCTACGCCCAGGTTGAAGCTCTGTCCGTGACGCCCTACTCACCGACCTCGCTGGCGCGCGGTATCGACGGTCTGCTTGTCAGTGCGGCACGTGTTCTGCAAGCCGCTGTCAGTGATGGCCTGTCCCCAGAGCGGGATGCGTGGCGAATCAGGGACCAGCGCACTGTCGTTGAGGCGATCACCGAGAAACTCAAGAAGCGCATCGCGGCTGCCGCGTCCGATGAGACAGCGGCCAAGCGAGCCGGCGACCTGTTGATCAATCGGCTTGACCGCTGGGCTGAGCGCGCCAAGCGCGCCACGGATATGCACAGAACGCTGGTGTACGAGCGCACCGGAGAAGGTGGCAAGTACCTGCCGCTGATCATCAGCCCGGAAAATGCCAAAGCATCAGCTGGCGGGTCTCTTGAAGCGCCGTTCGTCATTGCGAACTCCATGCGTGAAGTTCAGCCCGAGATCAATCTGCTGGTCAGTCCGGTGCCCGAGCGACTCTTCAGTCGGGCACCCGAAGGCGTACCTGACTGGACCCTGCCGTTCGGCGAGGAGGACTGATGACCGACCTGCTGCCCGAGTCGGGTGAGGACATGCTGCACGACGAGCAGGAGTTGCTCGATCCGCTCGGCGACGCCGAAGAAGGCGTGGTCAAGAACCGCGCAAAGGTTGGCTCCGCTCGTCCGTCCTCGCTGCTCTACACCTACGGTCCCGGCGCGATCATGGACCTGCCGAACTTCTCGATCATGCCCGCCGGCCTCAGCGACTGGGAGCTGATCTGGAAGCGCCGCGACCACGTGCCGACGATCGTCGAGCCACGTCTGCTCAATGTTGTCCGGCTGCACCTCGGTCGACAGGTTGATGCGCTGCGACCGTTCCCGTGGCAGCCGAAGCGGACGGGCATGTCCAACGAAGGCACCGACCTCGGCATCCCGGCACGAGTGTTCCCGCAATGGTTCCGTTGCACCGGATGTGACTACCTCGGTCCGCTGCCACGCTTCAGCTACACCAACACACACCCGTTTCGGCCCGACCTGGCGCAGTTCGCCCACAAGAACTGCCCTGGTCGAGGCGGCAAGTCCAACAAGAAGTCAGGCAGCCCCGCCGTTCCGGCGCAGCACCTGCTGACCTGTACCAACGGTCACCTCGACGAGTTCCCGTACTCGCTGTGGGTACACAGGGGCAGCAAGTGCTTCAAGGCCGAGTTGCCCGACCTGAAGATGCGCGATGCGAACGTCGGCAAGAGCGTCGGTTCCATCATTGCGTGCGCCTCGTGCGGCAAGACGCGAGGCATGGCCGAGGCGCAGGGCTCAGTCGGTCGGGAGAAACTCCCACAGCAGTGCCGAGGGCGACACCCGCACCTCAACGCGTTCGACAGCGCATGCGACGTCCGCCCTGCACTGATCATGATGGGTGCATCGAACCTCTGGTTCGCTTCTACTCAGTCGATCATCGTCATGCCTCGTACTGAGGCTGAGGAAAGGGAAGTACTTGCCGACCAGTTGCGACTGAAGCTCGGCGATGAGCAGGTCGAGCAATTCGGCCACCAGATTGATGTCATTAGGGCGCTGGCGGGCGCGAACAAGATCGACCTCGATGGTCTTGCGGACGCGGACATCGCTGCCGCGGTTGCCGACGTGCTGGCTCCGCCGGAATCGGCGGAGGAGCATGAGAAGAAGCGCGCCGAGTGGGATCCGGTCGACCTGTTGGTTCCCGAGTGGCGGTACCTCCAGAAGCCAACGCTGTTCCCGCAGCAGCAGCACCCCAGCGGCCTGATGGTCACCGAAATGCCGCGCAACGGCGAACTGCATTCGATGATTAGCCGCGTCGTGGCAGTTAACAAGATGAAGAAGGTCAACGCCGTTCTCGGCTTCACCCGTCTCGATGAGATGGACCGCGTGAACGACCTCGCCAGTCGCTTGGTCAAGCTCACGCGCAACGGAAACCCCACCTGGGTGCCGGCGACAGAGGACCGCGGGGAGGGGATCTTCCTTCAGCTCGACCTCGATGCTGTTGCGCGTTGGGAGCGCACGATCAGGTCGAGCTCGTTGTGGGAGTCGCATCGAGCCGCCCACGAGCTGAACTTCAGGCGACGGTTCTCTGAGACTGCCAAGAAGGTCGAGCCTGACGAACGCCTGCCCCTACCTCGCTATTGGCTGCTGCACACACTTTCTCACGTGCTGATTCGCGAGATGGCGATGTCCAGTGGGTATGGATCTGCCAGCCTGACCGAGCGGATCTACGGCTGGGACAGTTCGACTCAGCGTGAAGCTGCTGCCGGTCTGCTCATCTGCACCACCGCTTCCGACAGCGACGGAACCCTCGGCGGCCTCGTCGCGCTCTCCGAACCCAAGAGCCTGCATCGTCTTGTGGTGTCCGCACTGCGCCGGGCGTCGCGCTGTTCTTCGGATCCGGTCTGTGCGATGCGAACCCCGAGCGCAGCAGAGGACTTCCTGCACGGTGCAGCGTGTCACTGCTGCTCGTTCGCGTCGGAGACTTCCTGTGAAAAGGCCAACCGCTTCCTCGACCGTCGGTTCCTGCTGAACCTTCCAACGACCATGGGCGAGTCTGTGCCTGGGTTCTTCGGGAGTGTGGATGCCCTCTGACCCTTTCCGCGTCCTCGGAGAGTTTCTGACTGCCAGCGAAGCTGAGGCGCTAGCAGTTCAGTTCGCGTCCAGACAACACACCATCAAGGCACTCGCCGTCATCAACGCCGTTCGGCGCGAGGAGGCCAAACAGCTGCTCGCCGCGGCAGGTCTGAGCCACACCGACGGCGAACGAGCGGCAAGCGTCCTGCGTGCCATTGCCGGAGCCAAGTCGCTGCACCGCGACCTGACTCCGGTGTGGACCATGCCTGGCAACGAAGCGAACATCGGACACCTCACGGGCGAGTTCCATCGCCTTGTCCGGGCGGCGCGGCAATCGATCGTATGCGCGACGTACAACTTCGAGCAGACCTCCCAGATGTGGACTGTGCTCAGAGAAGCGTCCCAGCAACCGGGAGTCGTCGTCACGGTCTACGTTGACGGGGACAAGGCCGACGCCGTCAAGATCAAGGCCCAGCTGCCGAACGCAACCATCTACCAGTCCGCCGAACTGCCCAACGGCAAGCAAGTCGTCAGCCACGCCAAGTTCATCGTCATCGACCACGAGGTCCTGATGCTGACCAGCGCCAACTTCTCGTTCAGTGCGGAGAACCGGAACGTCGAGTTCGGCCTCCTGGTCCGCGACTCCGCCCTCGCCGAGTCCGTCGAGTCCACCATGAAAAGCAAACACGGCTTGCTCTACCAGCTGGTCTGACGCTCTCGAAGGTAGGTCCGCTGGATCATGCCGAGATCGCTGAACGAGACCGGCGAGATGGTCGTGAGTGGTGAGTAGGCCACGTCAGCCGTGCGTCATCCGTGACCATCGGGGCACGCGCGACGGGTACTGACGTAGAAGGTACGGACTACCTCACCGCTTGCCTGAGCCGTCACTGCACGCCAGCCCTTAGCGTTGCCGCGATCTTTGGTGACAGGCCGCGGGAGCAGTTGGTTACTTCGCGAACCCACGCCGGAGTGATGTTCACGTCCGGGCCCAGGTGTTCACGAGCCTCGTTGACGTAGTCCTGCAGAAGCTTCCGCGAGCGCTTGGGTGGAGCCTCAGGGAGGGGAGCCTGGTGTTCATGAACGATCGAGGCAGCCTCAACGCCCCGCTGGTCAGAGAATTCATGAACGGTCGCCGTCTCGCGGATCAAGGTCAGCAGGAGTTCATAGGACAGGCCGAGTGCGACCGGTGGCCACGCTGCCACGAGGCGGCCGATCAGTGTCGGCTCGGCGGCTGCGACGTTCGCGGCGAGCGACACCAGCAGTCCGAGGACGAGGCCGATCCAAGCGAGCGTGCCTACTGGCTGGCCGGCCCGCTTGCGGGTGAGCATCACCAACGACGCCGAGACGAGCATGCCGTCGACCGAGATCGGCAGGATCCAAGCTTTCCAGCCTTCACCGGCATCCGAAGCGAGCGCCCGCATGTGGTCGAACGAGACAACGGCAGCCACGGCTGCGACCGCAGCGACGGCTACGACGCACGTTCGCTTGATCCAAATCGTGGGTTCGTTCACGACGGCCACCGATCCTGCCGAGGCTCGGAGCAGCTGCACGAGGTGAAGTTCCAGGTGCGGCGTCGAGCTGCGTCCGGGCCGGACAAGAAGTTGGTCGCGTCGCGCAGTTTCTCCGCCGCAGCGCGGGACTCGTAGCAGCGCGCCGGTGACGTCCAGCCGCGTGGATGGACCCGAGAGACCGGCTCGGAGTAGGAGAGGTGAACGCGGCTCATCGCGACATCACCGCCGGGTGGCAGCGCGGGCACAGGGACGAGCGAGTTCGGTCCTCGTCAAGCCAGATGACCCGAGCCGATACGGGATCGGAGTCACGAGCGTCGCACTCGCCGCAGACCGCCGAGTGCCTGGCGGGCGCGCTCGGCGCGGGACGGTTCCTCGGACGGTTAAGGGAAGGATCGGGTGCAGTGCTTGCACCCCGTCGCGTCGTGGATTGCACCTCGTTGCGCCTTGATTGCACCCCGTCCTGCTCAGCGAGGTGCAAGACGTGCACCTCGTCACACATCGCGAGGTCCCAGCCCTGAGGGCGGCGGTCCGCGCGCTTGATGTGCGCGGCCAGGATGTCCGGGTCTGATGGCTTGATCAGGCGCAACGCGTGAAGACGATCAAGGGTCGTGCGCACGGTTCGTTCGGACAAGCGGGTGTAGCGGGTCAGCGTCGCGACCGACGGGAACGAATTTCGCCCGAACGGGTCGGCGTGGTTGGCGAGGCCGACGAGGACTACTGCGAGTGAGCTTGAGTCCTTGCGGTTGGTTGGGATCGGGGCGCTGTTGAGCGCCCACGCGATCGCTTCGATGCTCACGGCGTCACCGCCGTGATGAGGGTCATGCGGCACGATGTGCGCACGGTCGGACCTCCACGTCCGATCGAGGCCCCGTCGCGTTGCTGGAACAGCGAACGGGGCCGCCTACGTCGGTAGGCGGCCCCGTTCGGCCAAGATCACCAGCCTCGCTCGCGCCATTCGGCGAGCTTCGGACGCTCGACGCCTAGGGTCGAGTCGTCGCCGTGACCTGGGTAGAACCACGTGTCGTCCGGCAGTTTGCCGAAGACGCGCTCTTCCAGGTCGGCCATCAGGCTTGCGAAGTTGTCTGGACTTGTTGTCCGCCCAGGACCACCCGGAAAGAGTGAATCTCCGGTGAAGAGGTGCGGGTGGCCGTTCGGGTCGTCGTAGACGACGGCGATCGAGCCCGGCGTGTGGCCGCGCAGGTGGATGATCGAGAGCGGGACTTCTCCCACGTTGATGGTGTCGCCGTGGTCCACGAGGACGTCCGGCGGGACCGGGAGGACGGCCGCGTCCAGTTCGTGCGCGACGGTGTTCGCGCCGTGGGCTCCGGCTAGGGCGCCCAACGCCTGCCAGTGATCGGCGTGCTGGTGCGTGGTCACGATCGTGCGCAGCCGCGGGCGGTTCGGGATGTGGCCGAACAGGTCGGACAGGCGCTCGTAGTCGTTGGCCGCGTCGATGAGCAACGCCTCGTTCGTGGACCGGCATACGAGCAGGTAGGCGTTGTTGTCCATCGGACCGACGGAGATCTTCGTGATGGTCAGCGCGTCCAGGGTGCGGCGGGCCGCGGGGCCGTCTGGAGCGACGTGACCGGTGTAGTTCTCGAGTACGTCCACGGTGGCAGACGGTAGTCGCTCGATGCGGCGAGACGCACACCTTCAGGTTGCATACAGGTCTCACTCATAGGGTAAGTAAGGATCAAGCTTCGACGTCCGAGTACTCCGAAAGCACCAAACGAACAGGTCCCCGCCTCTCGTGATTCCAGCGCAACGACAGAAGCCCCGGACGGCCCGCAGGGTCAGCTGGGACGTCCTTCGCGTCGTCGCCATCGGGTGCGTGTTGCTTCACCACGCCACGCTCACGAGCGTCAGCAGTCACCCCGATCTCGGGCCGCTGCCGTTCACCTTCCCGATGTCGATGGGCGCCAGCACGCTGATGGTCGTCTCGGCTTTCTTCGCCTGTGCCTCGCTGAACAGCGGAAGACCCGGCCAGTTCCTGTGGAGAAGACTCGCCAGACTGCTGCCCGCGTACATGGCGGCCGTGCTGCTCACCTACGCGGTGCAGAGATGGATCGCGCCGGAGGGGTGGAGTCAGCTCGACGGCAGGGACGTCGTCTACAACCTGCTGCTGATCAACCAGTGGATGCCGGACGTCAACATCGTCGACTTCGCCTACTGGACGGTGCCGGTGCAGATCGCGGCGTTCATCGCCGGTGCTCTGCTCGTGAAGCGGCTGAGAGGCACGAAGCTCCGCGTCTTCCTGTGGGCGCTCATCGTCACGCCGCTGCTGCTCCGGCCGTTGCTGGACCACTCGCACACGTTGTTCACCATCTACAACGGGTTCGCGCTGCACAGGGCGCAGTTGTTCGCCGCCGGCATCGCGATCTGGTTGTGGCACAAGGACAGGCTGAAGACCCCGCACCTGGCCGCGCTCCTCGTCGCCACCCTGATCGCGCAGGCGATTCACACGACCGAGTACGGATCGACGCTCGGCTTCGCCGTGCTGCTGCTCATGGTGTGCGCGGCGGCCGCCGGACCCGATTGGGTGTTCTTCAACCCGATCGCAAAACCGATCACGTGGCTCGCGGGCATCTCGTACGGGGTCTACCTCGTGCACCAGCAGATCGGCACCGTGGTGATGGACCGCATGCACGCCGTTGGGCTGCGGTCCTGGTGGATCCTCGCCGGGTTCGTCACCTCGGCGCTGGTGCTCGGCTGGGCGCTGACGAAGTTCGTCGAGCGCCCCGCCTACCGGCTGCTCACTCAGATCCAGTCGGGCAGTTCCGGCAGCTCACCGCGCAGGTCGGTGCCGTCGGTCCTGCCGGTCAGCCACCCCAGGACGGCGCTCGCCGACCCGCTCACGGAGCTGCGGCTCGCCGGGCCGTTGACCGCCCAGCTGCGCTGACTGCCGTCGGGCAGGGTCACCTCGATGCTGAACGGGTCGACCCTGCCCGCGAACTGCTCGACGGCGTCGTCGACGAACTCCCCGACGATGTCGGCGGGCAGGTTGTCGAACCCGACGCCCGCGTCGAGGTCGATGAGGTGGATCCAGATCTCGCGCAGCCGGAACAACGGCACCGCGGACGCCGGGATCGCCTGCCCCTTGGGCGCGGTGACCTCCGAACGCCACGCGTGCGCGGGAAACTCGCGGCACGCCGCCTCGAAGCGCTGGCACGCGGAGTCGAGATCGGCCTTGATCACCTGGAAGATGCGGCGCGAACCCTCTTCGATGTCCGCGTCACGGTCCGTGCGCGACGCGTAGGCCTGGTGCTCGACCCCTGTCCTGGCCCAGGTGAGCAGGTTCACCAGCGCGTCGGCGTTGCGCGCGAGGTGGGTGATGACGTGTCCGCGGGTCCATCCGGGAAGCAGGCTGGGTCCGCGCACGGCGGCCTCGCTCAGCTCCTCGACGACCTCGTACAGCACGTCCGTCGCCTCGCGCACCGCGGTGATGTGCCGGTCCGGCACCCCCCGCGGAGCAGGTACGGACGTGTGCTGCGTGGACGGCGTGTAGGTCATGTGCTGCCTCTCCCCGACGTTGAGGCTCTGATCGAAGTGACCAGACTATGAGTAAAGCCTGCTCAGGGGAATGCGACAGCGGCCAGAACCGTTTTTGTCAGGGGTGCGCCCTAGCATGGTCGGCGGGTCGGTCGCAGCCTCCAGAACGATGCTAGTACTCTTCGAACGCTTGTTCGGGAGAGTGTGGCGTGAGTGACCCGCCAATCGCAGCCGAAGGGACCCCAGTGGCAGACCGTCTTGTTGTTCGCGGCGCCCGCGAGCACAACCTGCGCGGCGTGGATATCGACCTGCCGCGGGACAGCCTGATCGTCTTCACGGGGCTGTCCGGCTCCGGCAAGTCGAGCCTGGCTTTCGACACGATCTTCGCCGAGGGCCAGCGCCGCTACGTCGAGTCGCTCTCGGCCTACGCGCGCCAGTTCCTCGGTCAGATGGACAAACCCGACGTCGACTTCATCGAGGGCCTCTCGCCCGCGGTCTCGATCGACCAGAAGTCCACGAGCCGCAACCCGCGCTCGACCGTCGGCACGATCACCGAGGTCTACGACTACCTGCGCCTGCTCTACGCCCGCGCCGGCAAGCCGCACTGCCCGCAGTGCGGCGAGGCGATCGGCAAGCAGACGCCGCAGGAGATCGTCGACCAGGTGCTCGCGATGGAGCAGGGCACCAAGTTCCAGGTGCTCGCGCCGGTCATCCGCGGCCGCAAGGGCGAGTACGTCGACCTGTTCCAGAACCTGCAGACGCAGGGCTACTCGCGCGCGAAGGTCGACGGGGTCGTCCACGCGCTCGCCGAGGTGCCCAAGCTCAAGAAGCAGGAGAAGCACCACATCGCGGTCGTCATCGACCGGCTGAGCGTCAAGGCCTCGTCCAAGCAGCGCCTCACCGACTCGGTCGAGACGGCGCTGCGGCTCGCCGACGGCCTGGTCGAGCTGGAGTTCGTCGACCTCCCGGAGACCGATCCGAAGCGGATCAGGGGCTTCTCCGAGAACCTGGCGTGCCCCAACGGCCACCCGCTCGCGATCGAGGACCTGGAGCCGCGGTCGTTCTCCTTCAACTCTCCCTACGGCGCGTGCACGGTCTGCACGGGCATCGGCGTGCGCAAGGAGGTCGACCCGGAGCTCGTGGTCCCGGACGACGAGCTGAGCCTCGAAGACGGTGCCATCGCGCCGTGGGCCGGCGGGCAGACCGCGGAGTACTTCATCCGGCTGCTCCAGTCGCTCGGCGAGACCATCGGCTTCCGGATGGACCAGCAGTGGCGTCTCCTGCCGGCCAAGGCGCAGAAGGCGATCCTGCACGGCATCGACGAGCAGGTGCACGTCCGCTACAAGAACCGCTACGGCCGTGAGCGCTCCTACTACGCCAACTACGAGGGCGTCATCCCGTTCCTCGAGCGGCGCCAGGAGCAGACCGAGTCCGAGTACATGCGGGAGAAGTACGAGGGCTACATGCGCGAGGTCCCGTGCCCCTCGTGTTCCGGTACCCGGCTGAAGCCCGAGATCCTCGCGGTCACGCTGCACCACGGCAAAAAGGGCGACAGGTCCATCGCCGAGGTCTGTGCGATGAGCGTCTCGGAGTGCTCCGACTTCCTCGACGGCCTCAAGCTCGGCAAGCGCGAGTCGATGATCGCGGGCGCGGTGCTCAAGGAGATCCAGGCCCGCCTGCACTTCCTGCTCGACGTCGGCCTCGACTACCTCTCGCTCGACCGCGCGTCCGGCACCCTGTCCGGCGGCGAGGCACAGCGCATCCGGCTCGCCACGCAGATCGGCTCGGGCCTGGTCGGCGTGCTGTACGTGCTGGACGAGCCGTCGATCGGCCTGCACCAGCGCGACAACCACCGGCTGATCGAGACGCTGACGAGGCTGCGCAACCTCGGCAACACCCTCATCGTCGTCGAGCACGACGAGGACACGATCCGTTCGTCGGACTGGGTGGTCGACATCGGTCCCGGCGCCGGCGAGCACGGCGGCAAGGTCGTGCACAGCGGCCCGTACAAGAAGCTGCTCACGAACAAGGAGTCGATCACCGGCGCCTACCTGTCGGGCCGCAAGTCGATCCCGATGCCGGCCAAGCGCCGCAAGATCGACAAGAAGCGCCAGCTCACGGTCGTCGGCGCGCGCGAGCACAACCTGCGCGGCATCGACGTGTCGTTCCCGCTCGGCACGCTGACCTCGGTCACCGGTGTGTCCGGTTCGGGCAAGTCGACGCTGGTCAACGACATCCTGGCCACCGTCCTCGCGAACAAGCTCAACGGCGCCCGCCAGGTGCCCGGCCGCCACACCCGGATCAACGGCCTGAACGAGGTCGACAAGCTGGTGCGCGTCGACCAGTCGCCGATCGGCCGCACCCCGCGGTCGAACCCGGCCACCTACACCGGCGTGTTCGACCACGTCCGCAAGCTGTTCGCGGCGACCACGGAGGCGAAGGTCCGCGGCTACCAGCCGGGCCGCTTCTCGTTCAACGTCAAGGGCGGCCGCTGCGAGGCGTGCGCGGGCGACGGCACGATCAAGATCGAGATGAACTTCCTCCCGGACGTCTATGTGCCCTGTGAGGTCTGCAAGGGCGCGCGGTACAACCGCGAGACGCTGGAAGTGCACTACAAGGGCAAGACGATCTCCGAAGTCCTCGACATGCCGATCGAGGAGGCGGCGACGTTCTTCGAGCCGATCAACGCCATCTACCGCCACCTGCGCACGCTCGTCGAGGTGGGTCTGGGCTACGTGCGGCTGGGTCAGCCGGCGCCGACCCTGTCCGGTGGTGAGGCGCAGCGCGTGAAGCTCGCGTCGGAGCTGCAGAAGCGCTCGACGGGCAAGACGGTCTACATCCTCGACGAGCCGACGACGGGCCTGCACTTCGAGGACATCCGCAAGCTGCTGGGCGTGATCAACGGCTTGGTGGACAAGGGGAACAGCGTCATCGTCATCGAGCACAACCTCGACGTCATCAAGACGTCCGACTGGATCGTCGACATGGGTCCCGAAGGGGGCTCCGGCGGCGGTATGGTCGTAGCAGAGGGCACACCCGAGCAGGTCTCGCAGGTCAAGGAGAGCTACACGGGGCAGTTCTTGCTGCAGGTGCTCGAGAACGAGGAGGTGTCAGCAGCAGGGTGATGATTCCACTCGATGCGCTGGCCTACCGCGAGCGCGCCATTCAGGCGTCGCGCGGGGAGCCCGTGGCGTACCCCTTCAGCCTCATCGAGGCGCTCGACTCGTCGGAGCAGGCACTCCGGCGCGTCGCGACTGTCAGCTGGTTGCGGACCCTGGAACGGCTTCCTCATCTAGTCGACAAGTGAACCCGGTCGGCCTAGTGAGACGCTGGAGTCTCACTAGAGCCGTATTACACCTCGCCAGGAATTCACACAGCGAGTTCGCGGTCGCGTGTGAGTTTGGTCGAGGATCTGTCACTCGGACGAGGTATCCGGGATGATGGCGGCCGTGTCACTCAACCGCTATCGCTTCCGCAGCGTGTGGCACGTCGACGCGTCCCCGGCTGATGTGTACGAGGTGCTGTCCGACATCGCGAACTACCCGCTGTGGTGGACCGAGATCCGGAAAGCCACGAAGATCGACGAC
Organism: Lentzea waywayandensis; assembly: GCF_900115955.1. GTDB lineage: Bacteria > Actinomycetota > Actinomycetes > Mycobacteriales > Pseudonocardiaceae > Lentzea > Lentzea waywayandensis. The sequence continues at coordinate 54,446 of NZ_FOYL01000005.1, read as the reverse complement.
GAGACCGGCGAACTCAGGTGTCGCTCGTTCCTGCCGTTCGACCTGGTCGTGCAGGTCAGGCACAGCATCCGCAACCAGCAGGCCGGACTTCTGCGTGCGACCTTGTCCGGTGATCTCGAAGGCTATGCGAGCTGGGAGATCACCGGCCGTGACGGCGGCACGGACCTGATGTTCGACCAGGAGGTCGTGGTCAACAAGGCGTTGCTGCGACGCCTGGTGTTCATCGCGAAGCCGTTCTTCCGTGGCAACCACGACATGATGATGCGCGGCGGCTTCAAGGGCCTGAAGCAGGTCCTCGAAGCCAAGGCGGCCAGCCGCGAGACCTAACGGGCGCCGATCTCGACCTGCGCGCCGTTGTCCGTGCGGGTGCATTGCAGTGGAGGCCCGAGCACCTGCCGTGAGCAGGCCCACTCGCCGGAGATCCAGATCATGCTCTCCCCGTCCGTCTGACCGGCGTTGACCGCGGCCTGGTAGCGGTCGGCCACCTCGATGGCGGCGGTGCAGCCCACCCTCCCCGACACGTCGGCCACCCTCGCCTGGCCTTCGCGGCAGACGATCGGGTCGGGCACGCAGCCCGCACCCCACTGCTTCCACACCTCCAGGGGCACGTCGCCGCAGGACATCTCGTAGTCGGCGTCCACGAAGTGCCACGCCTGGTCCCGGAACTCGAACAGGACAGGAAAAGAGACCCCGGGGATGGATGGGGCGATTTTCGCCTGAGCGAGCACGTAGCGGTCCTGCTGACAGTCGAACTCGGTCAGGAGCGCGGGGCGTTGCTGATCGTCCTTCACCGGGTGCAGCGGCTGGAGCACCTCCAGGGTCACCGTCTCGCAGGCTTTGAGCGGTTTCACCTCCTGCGCCACCAGGTCCGCCGGGACCGAGATCTCCTTCATCGTGGTGACCAGTTCACCGGAGGTCTTGGTGAGGCGCGGTTCCTGGGCGTCGGTGGCGGCGGCGATCTCGGTGAGGACCTTGACCTGCTCGGTGGTGAGGCGGTGGCCGACGAACCGGAAGTCGATCTTCACCCCTGCCCGCGCGGTGTGCTCGTTGATGATCGTGCGGACGTCGTCGGCGCTCTTGCCGCAGGCGTCGGCGCCACCGCGGGCGACGACCACGACGCGGTTGGTCGCAGAGCCGCGGAACGGGTAGGTGCGCGCGAAGTCGTCGATCGCGGCGAGGATGCCGCTGAGCAGAGTCGCTTTGCCGCTGGGCGTGATGGCGCGGGCCGCATCACCGACCCTGGCGGCCTGTCCGGTGGCCGGCGTGACCAGTTCCGCGGTGTCGGGGGAGTCGCAGGTGCCGCCGAAGCGGCGCAGTGCCAACGAATCGTCGGCGGACATGTTGGACGCGGCGGCTCCGACGGCGTCCGCCACCTCGCCGAAGTCCGCAGACTCGGACGCGTCGACGAGGAACGTCGTGCGGTGATCGGGCGTCAGGAGCACCATGACGCCGCCGAAGGCCAGCCCCAGCACCGCCACGACCGCGATCCCCGCCAGCAGCCAGCGTTTCATCTCGTCACCTCACCGCTGGTAGTCGCCGAGCCGCACGACCTTGTCGTCCGTTGTCCGCACGCACTTCAGCGGTGTCTGGGCATGCGAGTAGCCGTCCTCGTACGGCCAGACGCACGACCACTCGCCCGAGCTCCAGAACCAGCCCTGCCCCTGTGCCTGCTGTGCCCCGATTGCCGCCGAGTAGCGGTCCGCGATGTCGATGGCCGCGGGACACCCGACCCCGTCGAGGTCCGTCACCTTCTGTTCGCCGTCACGGCAGACGACGGGCTCGAACTCGCACGGCATCTCCCACTGCTTCCAGACCTCCTGCGGAATCGAGCCGCACGACAGGGACGTGCCCGAGCTCTGGTACTGCCACGTGTCGCCCTGGAGTTCGAACAGCACCAGGAGGTTGTCGGCCAGGCGGGCGGTGGTGTTCGCCGACGCGAGAACGTACTTGTCCTGCTGGCACTTGATGTCGAAGTAGCGCACGTCGGCTCCCAGCGGGTGCGCCGCCGCGAGCGTTTCGGGCGTCACGCCGTCGCACGGAGCTGTCTTCACCTCTTTGGCGATCAGGTCCGCGGGGACCGAGATCTCCTTCATCGTGGTGACGAGCTCGTCGGAAGTCTTGGTGAGAAGGGGTTTCCGCGCGTCGGTTGCGGCCGCGATCTCGTTGAGGACCTTGACCTGTTCGGCGGTGAGCCGGTGGCCGACGAACCGGAAGTCGATCTTCACGCCCGCCCGCGCCGTGTGCTCGTCGATGATCCTGCGGACCTCGTCGGCGCTCTTGCCGCAGGCGTCGGCACCGCCACGCGCGATGACGACGACCCGGTTGGTGACAGTGCCGCGGAACGGGTAGCTGCGCGCGAAGTCGTCGATCGCGGCGAGGACGCCGCTGAGCAGAGTCGCTTTGCCGCCGGGTGTGATCGCGCGCGCCGCGCCGGCGATCTCGGCGGCCTGCCCGGTGCCGGGCGTGACCAGCTCCGAGGTGTCCGGAGAAGCACAGGTGCCGCCGAAACGGCGCAGTGCCAACGAGTCGTCGGCGGACATGTTGGACGCGGCGGCTCCGACGGCGTCCGCCACCTCGCCGAAGTCCGGCGACTCGGACGCGTCGACGAGGAACGTCGTGCGGTGATCGGGCGTCAGGGACACCCACGCCCCGCCGGTCGCCAGCCCGAGCACCAGAACCACGGCACCTGCCGCCAACGGCCAGCGTTTCATCGTGTTCCCCCTGGGCCCTTCGCACGCAGCGACGTGAGCTCGTCCGTCATGATCCCCGCCTCGGCGTTGTACGCGTCGGCGGCCTCGGAGTAGACGGCGAGCGGTTCCGCCAGGTTCCGTCCCGAACGAGCCGAGTCGAGCAACTGCTCCGCCGCCTCGATCACCGAGGCCTGCAACGTGCGCAGCCGCACCGCCATGTCCCGCAACCGCACCGCTTCCGCCGAACTGGTGCGGCCGTCGAGGTCCTTGATCTCGAAGTCGACGACGGCGTCCCGAGCCTCGGTCATCGCGGCGTCGGCGAGGTCGAACCGGCCGTTCTTGATCGCCTCGGTCGCCGAGTTGAGCTTGTCCACGGTCGGGTTCAGCACGTTGACGACGGACTGCGACGACCGCAGCACCGGCTCGATGGTGGTGAACCACTCGAGCACGCGCTTCAGCTCCTCCGGCGAGTCCGTGAACGTCGGCTCCTGCTGCTTGAGCTGTGTGGCCAGCTTCGTCAGCTCGTCGCCGCCGTCGCTGACCTGGTAGCCGATGAACCGGAACTCGATCGACAGCCCGGCCGCCGCGACCCGGTCCCGGATCTGGGACTGGACGAACTCGTCGTCGGGATCGCACGCGTCCTTGCCGTGCCTGGTCACGACGATGATCCTGTTGACCTGCTTGGCGTTCAGCGAGAACGGGGTGGTGAAGTCGCTGACCGCCTCGACGATTCCGCGCTGGAGCGTGGCTTTCGAGCCCTGCCGCACGGACTGCGCGGCCTGGGCGATCTCCTGGCGGTTGCCGGTGCCGAACCCGACGAGCTGCGTGGTGTTCTCGTCCGAACCGCACTCGCCGCCGAAGCTGCGCAACGACTGGGAATCGCGCTCGCCCGAGTTGCCGACCACGGTCGTCAACGCACCGGTGACGCTCGCCAGATCACCCTCGGCGGCGTCGATCAGGAACGTCGTCTTGTAGACGGGTGCGAACAGCGGGACGACCCACCGCACCACCGCGAACGTGCTGCCGGCGATCAGGACGCCGGCGAGCAGCACGATCAGCAGCCGCCGCACGCTCTTCGGCAGTTCCCAGAACGTGTTCCACTGCCGCGCGTGGTCCCCGACGATGACGCCCTTGGCGTTGCCCAGGTTCACCGTGTACTTGGGGTCCGCGGCCGGCTCTTCGAGTTCCTCGTGCGTCTTCTGGATCGCCTCGGAGGCCGCCTTCGACAACTCGTTCGTCGCGTCGACGGACAGCCTGATCTCGTCCATGGAAAAACGGTAGCGAGTTTGGGCGCGAAAGAAGTCAGGTTCGGCCGGACAGGTGCCGCACCAGCAACGCCAGCTGCTCCGCGTACTTCGTGGCGAACTCCGGCGTCGCGGGGTCCTCGCCGGTGATCTGGCGCGCGGTGTGCCGCAGGGTCAGCGGTGCGGAGGCGGCCGCCATCAGTGCCAGCAGCAGGAATCCCGGGTCGAGGTCCGCGGGCAGTTCGCCGGCGTTCTGGCGCTCGCGCATCTGCTCGACCTGGGCGCGCAGGAACGCCTCGTCGGTGGGCGGGCTGTCGTCCGCCAGGTTCGACCAGGCCCACAGGCGTCCGTGGTCGGTGAGCGTGGTGTGCACGAAACCCGCCAGCACGGTGTCCAGTGGCTGTTCCGGACTGGCCATCTCGGCGGCGGTACCGTGCCAGCTCGTGGCGAGCTCCTTGTACAGGCCCTCCTTGCCGCCGAAGTAGTACGAGATCAGCTGCTTGTTCACGCCGGCCCGCGCCGCGATGTCCGTGGTGCGCGTGGCCGCGTAACCCTTCGCGCCGAACTCCGCCGCGGCCGCTTCCAGGAGCAGGGCCCGCGTGCGTTCCGGGTCCCGTTTGCGTTCCGAGGCGCTGGGAGAGCGGCGTTGATCCACGGCGACACGGTAGCCGACGGGCCGTTTTCAACCAATGGGTTGACTTAATCAACCAAGCGGTTGAAACTCGGTGACATGAGGATCGCAGTGATCGGTGGGGGAATCGGCGGGCTGTGCCTGGCGCACGGGTTGCGCAAGGCCGGCGTGGACGTGGCGGTGTACGAGCGCGATCTCTCGCGCACGGACCGCCTGCAGGGGTACCGGGTGCACATCAACCCGGACGGTGCCGCTGCGCTGCGGGAGTGCTTACCCGCGGCGAACTGGGAGAGGTTCGAACGGAGTGCGGGCTCCAGCGAGAACGGGTTCGGCTTCCTGACCGAACAGCTGAAGCCGCTGCTCGTGCTCGACCCGGACGAGGAGAAGCACTACTCGGCCAGCCGGATCACGCTCCGGCAGGTGTTGCTCGACGGGCTGGACGTGCGGTTCGGCAAGCGGTTCGAGCGCTACGAGCAGGGTGACGACATCACGCTGCACTTCGACGACGGCACGACCGCGAGCTGCGACGTGCTGGTCGGCGCGGACGGGATCCGGTCACGGGTGCGCGAGCAGTACCTGCCGCACGCGGGCACGGAGAAGATCGGGGTCACGGCGATCGCGGGGAAGCTGTACCTCGACGACAACGACTGGGTGCCGCGGGAGCTCGTCGTCAGGGCCAACTCGATCATCCCGACGAGCAGAGCGGGCATGTTCCTGGTCGTGCACGACGGGCTTGGTGTGACCGACAACGAGGACGATCCGTTGTTCGACAACGTGCGTCCCTACCTGATGTGGGCCTACGCGGCCGCCGACCTGACCGTCCACGATGGACAGAATCTCCGGCGGGAGGTGCTCGGCCGGATCTCGCGGTGGAGCCCCGAGCTAAACCGGATCGTGGCGGCCTCGCCCGCGGAGACCATCAGCGAATGGCGCATCCGGTCGTCCAGGCCGATCGAACGCTGGCAGCCGACGAACGTCACGTTGCTCGGCGACGCCATCCACGCGATGACGCCGATGAGAGGCGTCGGAGCGAACATCGCGCTCAGGGACGCACAGCTGCTCGCGAGGTGCATCGCTGACGGCGGCGACGCGATCGCCCGGTACGAGAAGGAGATGTACGACTACGGGTTCGCGGCCGTTCGCGACTCGCTCAAGGCCGCCCGCCAGTTCGCCGACGGCGGCCCGGTCGCGCGGACCATCTTCAAGACCGTGCTCAGGACCGCGAGCGCCGTGCCCGCGCTGAAGCGCGCGATGTTCTGAAAAACAGTTTGAACCGTTCTGGCTCGCTCTGCGTGTGAGGGGCGTTGGGTGGCACTAGCCAGGAGGTTCATGATGATCCGCAAGAGCGTTGCGGTCGTCGCGTTGGGGTTGATCTCGCTGACCGCCTGCGCGGGGACGCCGGAGAGCAAGCCGGTGGCGCAGCAGCAGGAGAGCGTGGTGGCGCTGAACGTCGCCGAGAACGCGGACCTCGGGCCGGTGGTCACCGACGTCGAGGGGTTCACCCTCTACCGGTTCGACGGCGACAAGCCGGGGGAGTCCACTTGCGACGGTGAGTGCGCCGCCGCGTGGCCGCCGGCGACCGTCGCCGACGAGAACTTCGGCGTGACCGGCGTCGAGAGGAACCTGGTCAGCAGCATCGTCCGCAAGGACGGCAGCCGCCAGATCACCGTCGACGGCATGCCGCAGTACCGGTTCGCCAAGGACACCAAGCCCGGTGAGACCAAGGGCCAGGGCCTGCAGGGCAAGTGGTTCGCCACCGGCAAGGACGGCGCCCGCACCCAGCTCGCCGCGCGGACGGGTGTCATCACCGGGCTGGGAGCGGTGCTGACCAACAACACCGGCCTCACGCTCTACCGCTTCGACGGCGACACGGCCCAGCCTCCGACGTCCACCTGCGAGGGTGGCTGCGCCGAGACCTGGCCGCCGGTGCTGGTGGAGGGCGAGACGCCGCGCGTCAAGGGCGTCGATCCGGCGCTGCTCGGCACCGTCACCCGCAAGGACGGCAAGAAGCAGCTCACGGTCGCGAACTGGCCGCAGTACACGTTCAAGAACGACAGCAAGCCCGGTGAGGCCAAGGGTGTCACGGTGCCGAAGTGGTTCGCCACCGCCACCGACGGCAAGAAGGCCCAGCAGAACAAGGCGATCGCGTTGACCAGCGCGACCGTCGCGGATCTCGGCGTCGTCGCCACCGACAAGGACGGCATGACGCTCTACCGGTTCGACAACGACTCCGCGGAACCGCCGACGAGCACCTGCTCCGGCGACTGCGCGGTGCAATGGCCGCCCGCCTTCGTCAGCGAGGGCTTCCAGGTGCAGGGCGTGGACGCCGCACTCGTGGGAACGATCGAGCGGGACGGAAAGAAACAGCTCACCATCGCGGGGTCGCCGCAGTACCTGTTCGCAGGGGACAAGGTCTGCGGTGAAGCCAACGGGCAGGGCGTTGGCGGAAAGTGGTGGGCGACCAAGGCCGACGGAAGTCGCGCCGGCCAGTAACAGGGGAGAGGAAGAGCCCCGGCGGGAAGCATCCCGCCGGGGCTCTTTTCACTTGAGGCGCACCAGAAGTGCCTGCTCCGGTTCGAGCACCGGCAGCTGGATTCCGACCTCCGACAGCACGGAACCGGGCAGTTCCACGGACTTCCAGTCCGCGGGCAGCCGCTGGATCAGCCTGGGCCGTCCCGCCGGAGCGTCGAACGACAGCCGGTACGTCCGCGCCGGATCGAGTCCGGGCAGTCGCACCCGTCGCGGTTTGTTCTGCACCGAGGTCGCGAGCTGCACGTACCCGAACAAGGCCTCGGACTGGTCGGCGGCAACGATTCCGTGCACCCAGGCCGCGTCGTCCGGGTGGTCGGAGTGCACGGTGACGCCGCTGTGCACTAACGCCCGCACGTCCTTGTAGTACTCGATCGCGGCCTGCAACCCGGCGCGTTCCTCGTCGGTGGCCGAGTTGATGTCCCACTCGATCCCGAAGTGCCCGAACAGCGCCGCGGCCACGCGGAACGACAGGTCGTGCACGCGTCCGGTGGTGTGCGACTTCGTGGGACCGACGTGCGCGCCCATCAGCTCCGGCGGCAGGAACACGCCGGTCCACCGCTGGATCAGCTGGCGTTCCAGGGCGTCGTTGCAGTCCGACGTCCACACGCGGTCGGTGTGCGAGAGCACGCCGAGGTCGATCCGCCCGCCGCCGGACGAGCAGCTCTCGATCTCCACGTGCGGGTGCCGGAGCCGCAGTTCTTCGAGGAGCCGGTAGAACGCGGCGGTCTGCTCGTGCACGCGCGAGCCGATCAGGTCGCGGTTGTGGTCCCACTTCACGAACGCGATGTCGTTGTCCGACAACACCGACGAGACGCGGTCGAGGATGTACGCGTGCGCCTCGGGGTGCGCGATGTTCAGCACCTGCTGGTTGCGCGACGGCGGCGGCAGCACGCCGGGACGCGGTCCGAGCACCCAGTCCGGGTGAGCGCGGTAGAGGTCCGAGTCCGTGTTGATCATCTCCGGCTCGAACCAGAGGCCGAACTCCATGCCGAGCGCGCGCACGTGCTTGATCAACGGCGTCAGCCCGTCCGGCCACACGGTCTCGTCGACGTACCAGTCGCCCAGCCCGGCGGAGTCGTCGCGGCGGTGCCGGAACCAGCCGTCGTCCAGCACGAACCGCTCGACGCCGATGGCGGCGGCGGTGTCGGCCAGCGAGGTCAGCCGCGCGAGGTCGTGGTCGAAGTAGACGGCCTCCCACGTGTTGAGCACGACCGGGCGCGGACGCAGCGAACGCTCCCGCAACTGCCGGTGGAACGCGGCGCTGATGCCGTCGATGCCGGCGGACGAGTACGCCGCGTAGAGCCATGGCGACTCGTACTCCTGGCCCGGCGCCAGCGTGATCTCACCCGGCAGCAGCAGTTCGCCGCCGCCCAGGACGGGCAAGCCGTCGACGAGGTTCTCCGCGTACGTCACGTGGTTGCCGCTCCACGCCACGTGCAGCGCCCACACCTCGCCGTCGCGGAACGAGAACCCCGGCGTGCCGGCCAGCAACCCGATGGTCGCGTCGTGCCCTGTGCGGCCGCGACGGTTCTCGCGCACCCACGAGCCGTAGTTGAACGTCTGCCGCTGCGGCGCACGCTCGCGGCTCCAACGACCGGTGAAGTCGAGCAGTTCGGCGGCGTGCGAGGGGACGGGGAGCGCGGTTTCCAGGCCCTCCAACGAATACGGCGTCGTGCCGTCGTTGCGGACGACGTGCCGGAGACGGAGCATGCCGGACGGCAGCAGTTCGACGGTGCCGGTCACGGTCAGCTCGGCGGCCTCGTCCGAGGCGACGTAGCGGAAGATCGAGTCGTCCTCCCCGGAGAACGACGTGACGGCCAGCGCCGGGGCGAAGTGCTCACCGCCGCGGTGGCCGCGCAGGCCTGGCCGGCCGACGTACCCGGCACCGGCTTCGGGCAGCAACGCGAGCGGGACCGGGTTGTCCGGCGCGTTGTTCGGGTTGGTCCACGACACGGCGTCGACCAGGCCACGTAGCGCGGCCTGGTCGACGTCTCCGAGCGTTCGCCCCCAGTGCGCCACGACCGGCAGGCTCGCGCCCGCGAGGGTGATGACGACGCTGGAGGTGTCGTCGTGCAGGTGCACGACCTCCGTGTTGCTCATGCGGGCCCCGTCCACATCAAACACAAATGAACATTGCGCCGATCCTCAGACGCGGGCGGGGTGTTGTCAAGCGTTGGGGATTGTTGAGTTGTGTCCGTTTAGACGACCAGGCTGAGCAGCGCGGCGACCACGAAACCGACCACCGACAGGATGGTCTCGAGGACCGTCCACGACTGCAGCGTCTCCTTGACCGACAGGCCGAAGTACCGCGACACGATCCAGAACCCGCCGTCGTTGACGTGCGAGGCGATGATCGAACCGGACGCGATGGCCATGACGACCAGCGCGAGCTGCGGCTGCGAGTAGTTCAGGTCCGCCAGCACCGGCGCCACGATGCCCGCGGTCGTCACGATCGCGACCGTCGCCGAACCCTGCGCGACGCGGATGACGCAGCTGATCACGTACGCCAGCGCGATCACCGGCAGGCCGATGCCCGACAGCTCGTTCGCCAGCGTCTTGCCGATGCCCGTCGCGGCCAGCACGGCGCCGAAGAAGCCACCGGCACCGACCACGAGCAGGATCATCGCGACCGGCTTCAACGAGGCGCCGGACAGTTCCGCGACCTTCTCCCGCGTCATGCCGCGCCGGAAACCCAGCAGCCAGAACGCGAGCAGCACCGAGATCGTCAACGCCACCGCGGGCGTGCCGAAGAACGTCGCCACCGAGTACAGGCGCGTGCCCTTGGTCAGCAGGATCGAGCCGAACGTGCCGGCGAGGATCAGCACCAGCGGCAGGCCGATGATCGAGAGCACCAGGCCGAGCGACGGCGGTTCGCGATCACCGTTGTCCTCACGGGCCGCTTCCGCCGCCGCCAGCATCTCCTCCGGCACCGGCACGTTGATGCGCTTGCCGATCCAGTACGAGTACAGGACACCGCCGACGAACCACGACGGGAGCGCCACCGCGAGACCCATGATGATGATCCAGCCGAGCGACACGCCCAGCAGACCGGCCGCCGCCACCGGTCCGGGGTGCGGTGGCATGAACGCGTGCATGACCGAAAGGCCTGCCAGCAAAGGCATGCTGAACAGCACGATCGACTTGCCGCTGCGCTTGGCCGCCACGTAGACCAGCGGTGCCAGCACGAAGATGCCGATGTCGAAGAAGACCGGCACACCGAAGATCAGGCCCGCGAGACCGATGGCGACCGGCGCCTTCTTCTCGCCGAACGCGTTCATCAGCTTGTCCATCAGCACCTGCGCGCCGCCGGACGCCTCGAGGATCGCGCCCAGCAGCGTGCCGAGGCCGATGATCGCGGCGATGTGCCCGAGGATGGAGCCGAAGCCCTTCTCCAGCAACGAGTCCGAGGCCTTCTGCGCCGACCCGACCAGTGTCTCCACCGGCACGCCCGCCAAGAGGGCGACCAGCAATGCGACGACGATCAGCGCGATGAACGGCTCGACCTTGAACTTGATGATCAGTAGCAGCAGCACCGCGATGCTGACTACCGCGAGGGTGAGCAGGCCCCCTGTTGAGTGTTGCAACCAGTCGATCACGGGCGGCTCCTGAGTGAATGGCCTGGCAATGAGCCGGTGGCGGTTCCGTCGTCGATCACCGTCACCCCGTTGCAGAACACGTACGGGATGCCGGCGGCCTGCTGCCGAGGCTCGTCGAACGTCGCCGTGTCGGCGATCGTCGAGGCGTCGAACAGCACGAGGTCGGCCGCGTAGCCCTCGCGGACCAGACCCCGGTCGGTGAGCCGCAAACGTTTGGCGGCACGGCCGGTGAGGTGCTCCACGCACTCCTCCAGGCTCAGCACGCCCAGTTCGCGGACATAGCGCGCGAAGTAACGGGGGAACGTGCCCCACGCGCGCGGGTGCGGCCGGTCACCTACGAGCAGCCCGTCGCTGCCGCCGGTGTGCGCCGGATGCTTCATGATCGCCTGCACGTTCTCCTCGTGGCCCACGTGCATGAGGCAGGAGGTACCCATGCGTTCGTCGACCAGCACGTCGAAGTACAGGTCGGCGGGAGCGCGTCCGAGCCGCAGCGCGGAGGCGTACACGCTGGCGCCGACCAGGTGCGCGTTGCGGTCGTTGCGGACGCCGTTGATCTCGATGGAGTCCCAGTCGACCGGCACGCCGTGGCAGCCGTCCGAGCCGGTCTCCTCGATCTCCTCGCGGATGCGCTCACGGGTGTCCACATCGGACAACCTTGCCAGCGCGCTGTCCGGCCCGCCCTCCGTCGCCCACGACGGCAGCAACGCGGAGAGATAGGTCGCGCCCGGCAGGTACGGGTAGGTGTCCAGCGAGATGTCGGCGCCACCGGCGATCGCGTCGTCCAGCAGTGCCAGCAGTTCGGGCGCTTTGCCCTTGTTCACCGGGAAGTTCATCGTGGCGTGCGCGAGGTGCAGCGGGCAGCCGGAGCGCTTCGAGACGTCCACCATCTCGGCGTACGCCTCCAGCGCGCCGGCGCCGTAGCTGCGGTGGTGCGGGCTGTAGAAGCCGCCGTAGTTCCCGACGACCTCGCACAGCTGCACCAGCTCGGACGTGTCCGCGTACATGCCGGGCGTGTAGGTGAGCCCGGACGACATGCCGAAAGCGCCCTCCACCAACGACTTCGCCAGCTTGTTCTTCATGACGAGCATTTCGGCGTCGGTCGCGGGCCGGTCCTCCCAGCCCACGGCCAGCATCCGCAGCGTCCCCTGCGGCACCAGGTAGGCGGCGTTCACCGCGATGCCCTGGTCGAGCCGGTCGAGGTACTGGCCGACCGAGCGCCAGTTCCAGTCGAAGCCCGGCGGGTCGTCGTTCCAGCCGGCGAGCTGGCCCCGGAGCGTGGCCAGCACCTCGTCGTTCACCGGCGCGTACGACAGTCCGTCCTGGCCGAGCACCTCGGTCGTGACGCCCTGCGAGACCTTCGCCAGGTGGTCCGGCTCGGCGAGGATCCGCAGGTCCGAGTGCGAGTGCATGTCGATGAACCCCGGCGCGAGCACCAGCCCGTCCGCGTCGATCGACCTGGTGGCGGAGATCGACTCACCGATGGACGAGATGACGCCGTCCTTGATCCCCACATCCGCTCGATAGGCGGACGCGCCCGTGCCGTCGGCGATCAGCGGTCCGCGCAGAACGACGTCGTCCATCGGTGCACTCCTTCTAGAAGTAGGTGCGGATCAGGTCGACCACGGTCGTGCCCTGCACGACCGGGATGAGCTGCCACTTGTCGAACACCGTGCAGGGGTGTGAGAGACCGAGCCCGATCCAGTCGCCGACGCGGACCGCGGACTCGGGCCCCAGGGACAGGAACGCGTGCTGGTCGTTCAGAGCGGTGACGCGCGCCTGGGTCAGCGGGGCGATCGCGCCGTCACCGCGACGCACGAGCTGAGGCTCCGGCAGGCCCTCGTCGAACGACGCGTCACGCTTGCCGATCGTCAGCAACGCCAGGTCGCGTTGCGGCCGTGACGTCACCTGGGCCCACGCGCGGAGGGCGCTCTTGAACGGCTCGACGCCCTCGATGCGCGAGAACGGCGAGATCCCGCGGTAGAAGCCGTCGTCGTGCGTGATGTACGCGCCGCTGCGCAGCACCGGGGTCACCGGCACCGGCCACGGCTTGGCCAGCGTCGCCGCCACCTGGTCGAAGTAGGCGCTGCCGCCGGCGGTGACGATGACCGAGTCCAGCTCGTCGAGCAGTCCGGCGTCGGCCAGCCGCAGCACGAGCGTGCGCAGGTCGTCGAGGTAACCGTCCACAACGGACTGCGACGACTCGGAGGCGTCGTGCGCCAGCGCGCCCTCGTAGCCACCCGCGCCGACCAGCCGCAGCACCGGGCTCTGGTCCACGGCCCGTGCGACGGCCAGTGCCGTCTCCAGGTCGCGCGCGCCCGTTCGGCCTCCGGGCGCGCCGAGCTCGACGATCACGTCGACCGGCCGTCCCGGCTGAAGCTCCTGCAGCGTCTCGCTCATCAGCGCGACCCCGGCCTCGGAGTCGGCCCAGCAGCTGAACTCGAAGCCCGGATCCCGGTCCAGTTCGCCGACCAGCCAGCGCAGTGCGCCTGGATCGAGCAGCTGGTTCGCCAGCAGGATCCTGCTCACGCCGAACGCCCGGTAGACCCGCAGCTGCGACGCGTTGGCCGCGGTGAGGCCCCAGACGCCGTGCTCGATCTGCCGCTGGAACAGCTGCGGCGCCATCGTTGTCTTGCCGTGCGGTGCCAGCTTGACGCCGTGGTTGTCACACCACTTGGACATCGTCGTCAGGTTGTGCGTCAACGCGTCCGCGTCCAGCACGACGAGCGGCCCGACGAACTCGTCGGCGAACAGGTCGAGCCGCCGGTCGGCGACCTCGCCGATGGTCGCACCGAACGTGCTCGACGGCAGGCCCTTGAAGCGCCAGCTGACCTGTTCCGACCTGATGTCCGCGACGGCCGAAAGGTCCATCTCCATCAGATGTTGCATATTTTGCAACTCCCATTGCGCGATGTGATGCTGAGTTGTGTAGCATTCGTACTCGCCGCCGTCAACGAACACCTCTGGAGCACGCATGCGGTTCGAACACGTCGGCGGTGTCGTGTGTCTCGGCGAGACCATGGTGATGATGGTTCCGGCTGAACCCGGTCCCGTGCATCTGGTGCGCACCTGGCACCGGGCCGTCGGTGGCGCCGAGTCCAACGTCGCCATGCACCTGACCCGCCTCGGCGTGCGGTCTTCCTGGGTCAGCGCGGTCGGCGACGACTCGTTCGGGCTGGCGGTGCTCGACACGGTGGGCGGCTTCGGTGTCGACGTGTCCGGGGTGCTGATCGACCAGACTCGCCCGACCGGTCTCTACGTCAAGGAGGCCTCACCGCACGGCAGCCCGGTGCGCTACTACCGGCGCGGTTCGGCGGCGTCGGGCATGGGGCTGGAGATGATCGACCGGCTCGGCCTCGACGAGGTGAAGCTGGTGCACCTCAGCGGGATCACGCCCGCCCTGTCCGACTCGTGCCTCGCGCTGATGCGTGAGCTGCTGCGGCGGCCGCGGCACGGGTACCGGATCTCGTTCGACCTGAACTGGCGCCCCGCGCTGTGGGCCGACCGCGACCCGCGCGTGCTGCGGGAGCTCGCGGACCTGGCGGACGTCGTGCTGGCCGGCTCCGACGAGGCCGAACTGGTCTGGGGCACGGGCGATCCCTCGCGGTTGCGGCAGCTGCTGCCCGGCCCGGCGTCGCTGGTGGTCAAGCAGGGCGCCGACGGCGCGACGCTGCTGGAAGGCGGTTCGTCGCACTTCGAACCGGCGCTGAAGGTCGAGGTCGTGGAGCCGGTCGGCGCGGGCGACGCGTTCGCGGCGGGCTTCCTCGCGGCCACCCTGGCGGGACAGACCCCGTCGGTCCGGCTGCGTGCCGGGCACCTGCAGGCGGCCTCCGCTTTGCTCACCGCCGAGGACGTCGGAGATCCTTTGCCGGACGACGTGACAGATCCGCTGCTGCACGCCGATTCGCAGACGTGGGCGTCCGCCCGCCTGGAGGTGTGAATGAGCCAGAGCCTCGACCGCGCGCTCACGCTGGTGAACCAGCTCGCGACGGGCCCGAAGACGCTGGACGAGCTGTCCGGCGTGATCGGCGTGCACAAGTCGACGACGCTGCGGTTGCTGCGCACGCTGGAGTCGCACCGGTTCGTGCAGCGCGACGGCGTGCACCACTACCGCCTCGGCACCGCGCTCTTCGACCTCGCGAACCTCGCGCTGGAGGAACGCGACGTCCGTCGCGCCTCCGAGGCCGCGTTGCGCGACCTCAACTCCCGCCTCGGCCACACCGTCCACCTCGCGTCCTACGAGGACGGTGAGGTGATCTACATCGACAAGTACGAGTCCCGGCACCAGATGCGCATGTACTCGCGCATCGGCCGCCGCGCGCCGTTGCACTGCACGGCCGTGGCGAAGATCCTGCTGGCCGACCTGCCCGCGCCGGCGTTGCAGAAGGTGCTGGCAGGCATGGAGTTCCCGCGCCTGACCGCGAACACCATCACCGGCCCGGCCGCCTACCTGGCCGAGCTGGAACGGGTGCGCGCCAACGGGTACGCGGTCGACAACTCCGAGCACGAGGACTTCATCCACTGCATCGCCGCCCCGATCAGGGGCGCGCGCGGCGAGGTGCTCGCGGCCGTGTCGATGTCCGTGCCGAAGGTGCTGCTCGACTTCGACGGCCTGCTGTCCCACCTGCCAGACCTGCTCGCCACCGCCGAAGCTGCATCAGCCGAATGCGGTTATGTTCCAAGATAAGGGGAATTACGTTGTCCAAGGTTGAGATCAAGACCGCTGACGCTCCGCAGCCGGTGGCCCGTTTCTCGCAGGGTGTGCGCAAGGGCAACATCCTTCAGGTGGCCGGCCAGGTCGCGTTCGACCCGAAGTCGGGCGAGATCGTCGGCACCACCGTCGCCGAGCAGACGCGCCAGACGTTCGCGAACCTGCACGCCGTGCTCGCCGCCGGCGGCGCGTCCATCGACGACGTGGTGATGATCCGCGTCTACCTCACCGACACCGCGCACTTCGCGGAGCTGAACGAGGTCTACGGCGAGTTCGTGACGGACCCGGCGCCCGCCCGCACCACCGTCTACGTCGGGCTGCCCGCCGGTCTGCTGGTGGAGATCGACGCGCTGGCCGTCGTCGACTGAGCCGTTCGTCGCAACGGCGGTCCGGGTGCTCAGCGGCACTCCGGACCGCCGTTGCCGTTGTGACACCATCCGCGCATGAAGTGGTACGCGGACAGACCTGTCAGGTTCACGCGTCAGCTGATCGCCGACCTCCTCGCTGTCGGCTGGATCGGGCTCTGGATCTGGGTGGCGACCACCGTTCACGACTGGGTGCTCGAACTGAGAGCTCCGGGCGACGGCCTCGTCAGCGCGGGCGGCAGCATCCGTGACGCCTTCACCAACGCCGCCGGCAAGGCCAGGGGCGTGCCGTTCGTGGGCGAGGATCTGGCTGGGGCGCTGGGCAACGGCAGCAAGGCGGGCGAGACGCTCACCAACGCGGGCAACGCGCAGATCGGCGTGGTCGAGGACTCCGCGTTCTGGCTCGCGGCGGCACTGGTCGTCGTCCCCGTCCTGTTCCTGCTCGTCACCTGGTTGCCGTTGCGGCTCCGGTACGCCCGCAAGGCCGCCAACACCGCGAGCCTGCGCGGCATGCCGGACCTGCTGGCGCTGAGAGCGCTCACATCGTTGTCGCCGCGGGAGCTCGGCAAGTTCGACGGTGATCCCGCGGTGGCCTGGCGGACCGGGGACACGGACGTGATCGACGAGCTGGCACGACGTCAGCTCGCCTCGGTGGGGGTGCGGGCATGATCGCCCTGGCGGTGGTCGCCGCGGTCGTGGCGATGTGCGCGGTGGCCGTGTCGTTGTGGCAGGCCCGCGAGGCCAAGCACGCCCAGGACGCCGCGAAGAAGTCCCACGAGTCCGCCACCAGGGCCCAGGAGGAGGCGCAGGCCGCGCGCAAGGCCGTCGAGCAGGCCACGGCGAGCGCTTTCCAGGCCAAGAACGTGGCGGAGGAGGCGAAGAAGTCCGCGGCGAAGGCCGAGGAGGCCGTCGGGAAGGCGGCGGAGGCGGCCACCGCGTCCCGGATGCTGGCCGACGAGGCGCTGCTCATCGCCCAGCAGATGACGGCACAGGTCAACGGACTCGTCGAGGTCATCGCCGCCCGCGGCAGCCGCAGCGGCATGCCGACGTTCGCCATCACGCCCGGCGCGCCCGACGAGTTCCGGCTCAGCTACTTCGGCGGGCCCGCCGTCATCGAGCAGCTCACGGTGTCCGTGGTGCCGGGCAGCCGGGTGCTCGGGCTCTCCCAGTACGACGACGAGCCGCCGGTCGAGCACCTCGAGGTGGGTCCGCTCCACAACGGCTCCGCCATCACCTTCCGGGCCGCGACCGGGCAACGGGCCAGCGCGGTGTTCCAGGTCAGGGCCGAGCCGTGGGAGCCGGTCGTGGTGCGCGCCGAGTGATCAGCCAGGCGGCGAAGTTCGAAGAGCCGTGCGAGAACTGCGGTGCGCCGTGCACGGGCTGGGCGGTGCAGCTCGTGCAGGACGGCGAGCTCCGGTGGGAGGAAGACCGGCAGTGCGCCGGGTGCCAGGTCGCCTCGTGCGACCGGGGACAGGGCGCGCCCGCCCGGATCCGCGACGAGATCCTGGCCCGGCACGGGGCCTACCGCCTGACGCTCACCGACGGGTCCGTTCGAGGCGGAGTACTGCTGAAGGCGTTCCGCGACGCGCTCGGGTTCTCCATCGGGGAGGCCCAGGAGGCGGCGCGGGCGATGAGAGAGTCCGGCTACGAGGGCACCTACGTGGAGATGACGCTCGTAGCCGGCCTGCTGAACCTGGCTCCGCCGGTCAGTACACGGGACCGGTGAACTTCTCGCCGGGACCCTGACCCGGCTCGTCCGGCACGGCGGAGGCCTCGCGGAACGCGCGCTGCACCGACTGGAGGCCGTCCTTGAGCGGAGCGGCGTGCGGGCCGAGGTACTCGGAGGTGGCCGTGATCAGGCCGGCCAGGCCGGTGATCAGGCGGCGGGCCTCGTCGAGGTCGCGGCGCGGGGAGTTGTCGGGGTCCGGGTCGGCGAGGCCCAGGCGCTCCGCGGAGGCGGACAGCAGCATCACCGCGGCCCGGCTGATCACCTCGATGCTGGGGACATCGCCCAGGTCACGGATGCTGTCTTCAAGCGGATCGGTCACGCCCTATTCAAGCAAGGACCCCGGCAGGGGCGACGTCACAGGGCCGCGATTCGGGGGTTGACAAGAGCGTCTGCTAGTATTTCGGACGCGACCAGCTCTCGTTAGTGCGAGAGCGGCAAGTGGAGCCCCGCTCCCACCCGCGTTCACCGCTTCTTGAGGTGGCCGGGTCCGGTCCTCCAGGCGACAGGCACGCGGGTGCAGGTTGTTCTGAGGTGCGATCGGTCGGAAGCGGGCCCCTTCACCGGGAGACGGTGACGGGGCTCTTGTTTTTGGCGCAACCGAGTCTCAAAGGACGTGAATGACAAGTCCCTCGAACCGCGGTGCACCCGTCAGCACCGAGCCGCGCATCAACGACCGCATTCGGGTGCCGGAAGTTCGTCTGGTCGGGCCGAATGGTGAGCAGGTCGGGATCGTTCGCATCGAGGACGCGCTCCGACTCGCGCAGGAAGCGGATCTCGACCTCGTCGAGGTCGCCGCTCAGGCTCGCCCGCCGGTCTGCAAGCTCATGGACTACGGCAAGTTCAAGTACGAGACGGCGCAGAAGGCTCGCGAGTCTCGTCGGAACCAGCAGCTGACGGTCATCAAGGAGCAGAAGCTCCGCCCGAAGATCGACCCGCACGACTACCTGACGAAGAAGGGCCACGTGGCCCGCTTCCTCTCGCACGGGAACAAGGTCAAGGTGACCATCATGTTCCGCGGTCGCGAGCAGTCGCGCCCCGAGCTCGGCTACAGGCTTTTGCAGAAGCTGGCGGAGGACGTCGCGGAGCTGGGCTTCGTCGAGTCGAACCCGAAGCAGGACGGCCGCAACATGATCATGGTGTTGGCGCCGCACAAGAACATCAAGCCGCGCGTGGTCAAGCAGGACGACGACGCGCCCGAGGCGGACGACACCGCTTCGGAAGAGGCGTAGGACGCACGCCCGCCCCCGACCCGGTGGGTAGCACGAGACGAGGACGGAAATGCCGAAGAACAAGACGCACAGCGGGACCTCGAAGCGCTTCAAGGTCACGGGCAGCGGCAAGATCCTGCGGGAGAAGGCCGGCAAGCGCCACATCCTGGAGAAGAAGTCCAGCAAGGTGACGCGTCGCATGAGCGGCACCGCGGTCGTGTCTGAGCACGACGCCCCGCGCATCAAGAAGCTGCTCGGTCTCTGACCCGCTTCGACACCCCCTAGCTAACTCGGGAAACCGGCCCCCGACGCCGGTTTCCCCATGAGATCGACAGGATGTACCCGTGGCACGCGTCAAGCGGGCTGTAAACGCCCAGAAGAAGCGTCGTACCGTTCTCGAGCTGGCAAGCGGCTACCGCGGCCAGCGCTCGAGGCTGTACCGCAAGGCCAAGGAGCAGGTGCTCCACTCGCTCAACTACGCGTACCGCGACCGCCGTGCGCGCAAGGGCGACTTCCGCAAGCTGTGGATCCAGCGCATCAACGCCGCTGCCCGCGCGAACGGAATGACCTACAACCGCCTCATCCAGGGCCTGCGCCTGGGCGGTGTCGAGGTCGACCGCAAGATCCTCGCGGACCTCGCCGTCCACGACGCCACCGCCTTCACGGCGCTCGTCGAGATCGCCCGCAAGGCGCTCCCGGCCGACGTGAACGCTCCGGCCGGGAGCCAGGCCTGAGCGACAACGCTCGCGCGCACCACCGACCCGAGGCAGATCCGTTCACCGAACGGACGCCTCGGGTCGTTGCTGCTCGCCACCTGACCCGCCGCCAGGGCCGCGACAAGGCGGGCCGCTTCCTCGTCGAGGGCGCCCAGGCCGTGCGCGAGGCACTCGCCTGGCGGGGCGGCGAGGTGCACGAACTCTTCGTCACGGCGACGGCCGCGCAGCGCAACGCCGAACTGCTCCAGAGCGCCTCGAACCAGGGCATCCGGATCAGCGAGGTCACCGACAAGGCAGCCGACTCGCTGTCGGAGACCGTGACGCCTCAGGGCATCGTCGCGGTCTGCGACACCGTCCCGCAGCCTCTCGACCAAGCGCTGCAAGGAACTCCGCGCCTCGTCGCCGTGCTCTACGGCGTTTCCGACCCCGGCAACGCGGGCACCGTCACGCGCGTGGCGGACGCGGCCGGAGCGGACGCGGTGATCTTCGCGGGCGACACGGTCGACCCGCACAACGGCAAGTGCGTGCGCGCCTCCACCGGCTCGCTCTTCCACCTGCCGATCGCCCGGTCCCGCGACGCGGACGAGGTCTTCGCCGCGTGCCGCCAGGCCGGCCTGAGGCTCGTGGCCGCCGACGGCTACGCGAAACAGGACCTGGTCGAGGCCTCGGCCCAGGGCGACCTCAGCCGGCCCACCGCGTGGGTGTTCGGCAGCGAGGCGCACGGCCTGCCCGACGACGTCGTGGCGAAACTGGACACGTCGCTGAAGGTTCCGCTGTACGGCGCCGCCGAGAGCCTGAACCTCGCGACGGCGGCCGCCGTCTGCCTGTACGCCTCCGCCAGGGATCAGCGCAGCTGAACGGGAAGTGACTCGATGCCCCTGGTCATCCTCCCGCCGATCCACTGTGGACGGAAGTCCGCCGCGAACCGGTAGTCCGGCAGCAGGCTGAGCACCTCCTCGGCGACCACCCGCATCTCCAGCAGCGCGAGGTGCTCGCCCACGCACCGGTGCACGCCGTACCCGAACGCCAGGTGCGGGTTCCGGTCGCGTTCGCAGCGGAACTCGGCGGGCTCGGAGAACACCGCCGGGTCGTGGTTGGCTGCGTTCAGCACGAGCACGACCTTCTCGCCGTCGGACACCACCTCCGTGTCCCGCAGCGCCGTCCGCGCGATCCCCACCACCGGTGCCTCGATCCGCAGGCACTCGTCGATCATCTTGGACAGCAGCGCGGGCTCGTTCAGAAGACGCGCTCGCAACCCGTCCACGGTGGCGAGGAAGTAGAGCATCGAGCTCAGGCCGTGCACGGTCGTCTCGTGCCCGGCGATGATCAGGATGGTGAACATGTTGATCTGCTCGTCGGATGTCAGCGGCCGCCCGTCCACGGTCCCGTCCGCGATGGCGAGCGCCACCGTGTCGGCGCCCGCCGCCCGCTGCTGCGCCAACTGGCCGGCGATGTACTCCTGGAACTCCTGGTAGGCCCGCCCGCCGGTCTTGGGATCGCCGGTGCGGGCCGCGACGAACATGACCTCCAGCCAGCGCACGAACTTCAGGCCGTCCTCGGGCGGCATGCCGAGGATCAACGCGATCGCGGCCGGCGGCAGGTAGTGCGCGAGGTCCGTCACGAGGTCGCCCTCGCCGCGCGCGAGCACGTCCTCGATCCGCTGCCGGACCAACGCGCGCAACGTGTCGTCGTACTTCGCCACGGCGGCGCGGGTGAAGTGCCGCTGCAGGATCTTGCGGTACATGGTGTGCAGCGGAGGGTCGTAGTCGATCGGGGGTTTGCCGGTCATCGTGAGCCGCGGAATGGCGATGCCGTGCGCGGAGCTGTACGAGCCGTGGTCGCCCAAGATCTGCTTGATCAGGTCGTAGGTGAGGGCTGCGGTGAACCCGCCGTGCTTGGTGGAGTGCGTGACCGGGCACTGCGCGCGCAGATCCGCGAGCACCTCGTTCAGCGGGTTGGACAGCAGCGGATCGATGTGGTCGAACTGCCAGTCAGGATGCACACCTGTTACCACGCCTGAAATTCGCTGGCGGTTCGGCGGGCGTCTCGTATCGTGTGCCGGTGCGCGAACCAGAGATCGAACTCCTGTGCTCCCAGCTCGCCTCCTACTACGTCTTTCCGGACACCGCCAACGAGATCGCGAAAGTCCTGCGCGCCCGCCAGGACGAGGGTGCCTACTCCGATGTGGACGATGACGAGGAGTTCGCGGCGCGCGTGACCGCGGACCTCCAGTCGGTCAACGGCGACAAGCACCTCCGGCTGCTCTACAGCGCCGAGGAGGTCCCCGAGACCGGCCAGGAGTCGGCCTGGGACCCGGTGGCCTACAAGAAGGAAGCCGAACTGGACGCGTTCGGCATCCACAAGGTCGAGCGGCTCGAAGGCAACGTCGGCCTGCTCGACCTCCGTCTGCTGCACGACGCCGAGATCGCCACGCCGGCCTACGTCGCCGCGATGAACCTCATCGCGCACACCGACGCGTTGATCATCGACCTGCGCGAGAACCGCGGCGGCGACCCGCACACGGTCCAGTTGATCTGCAGCTACCTGTTCGACGAACCGGTGCACCTCAACGACATCTACAACCGCCCGGACGACACCACCCAGCAGTTCTGGACGCTTGCGCACGTCCCGGGCCCGAAGTTCGGCGGCAAGAAGCCCGTCTACGTCCTCACGAGCGCCCGCACGTTCTCCGGCGCCGAGGAACTGAGCTACAACCTCCAGCAGAACGAGCGCGCCACCCTCATCGGCGAGACCACCAAGGGCGGCGCCCACCCCGGCGACCGCTACCGGGTCGGCCCGCACCTCAAGTCGTCCATCCCCAACGGCCGCGCCATCAACCCGATCTCCGGCACCAACTGGGAAGGCGTCGGCGTCGTCCCGCACATCAGCGTGCCCGCGGACGAGGCGTTCGAGGTCGCCTACGAGAAGGCGACTGCGCACACTTCCGAACGATCCACCCCAGAGCTGTAGCTGGTTGTCGGCTCGACGAAAAGGCGACTGCGCACATCTCCGAACGATCCACCCCAGAGCAGTAGCTGGTTGTCGGCTCGACGAAAAGCGCGTCGAGCCGACAACCAGCTAGTCCAGTCGGGCCGTGAGCTCGCGCACGAGCGGATCGGTGCCGGACGGCTTGTTCTGGCGCCGCAACGCCTCCGACAACATCGAGAGCACGGTGGAGACCTGGTTGTCGTCGGGCAGCAGTGATGCCGCCCGGCGCGCCTCGGCCTCCGCGCCCTCGGCGTCGTCGGCGTTGAGCAGCACGTGCGCCGCCTTCAGCACGACGAACACCCGCCAGCCCTCGTCGCCCAGCGACACCACCAGCGCCTCGGCGTCGCGGTACTGCTTCATCGCCAGCGCGAACTCACCGGTCTGGCCGTGCACCCACGCGCGGATCGCGGCGATCTCCGCCTGCCGCCGCGTGACCTCGGTCGGGTCGTCCAGCGACGGCAGCAGCGCCTCGGCCTCGTCCACGGCCGCGCGCGTCTCGGTGATCTCCTCGTCGGGCAGGCTCGACGCCAGCTCGACCAGCGAGCCGATCGCCTCCGACAGGTTGCCCTCCTGCTGCCACAGCGCGGCACCGGCGCGCCAGGACGCGATCGCCTCGTCGTGCTTGTCCAGCCGGCCCTGCACCGAGGCGAGCGCGTCGAGCAGGAACGCCCGCCGGCCCGTCTCCTCGGGCGGCAGCAGCTCGGACGCCTCGCGCAGGTACCGCTCGGCCGCCGGGAGCTCGCCCAGCTTGCGGCACACCTGCCCGAGCCGGAACACCACCTGCAGACGCAGGTCCTCCTGACCGTCCTGGAGCAGCCGCAACGACTCCTCGAGCACCTCGGCGGCCTCGACGAACCGGTCCGTCTGCACGTATCCGCCGCTCAGCGCGAAGCAGAAGTGCGCGGTGTGGCCGGGGGAGAGGTGCACGCGCGAGATCGCCACGGCCTCGCGGAGATCGCCCAGGCAGGCGCCCTCCTGGTCCAGCTCCTGGATCGCCGCGACCTGGTACCAGCGCGCCTCCGCCGATTCCGGCAGCGGGAACGCCGACACGAACGCACGCGCCGTCGCCACCGCTTCCGGCACCTTGTGCAGCACGGTCTCCAGCCGCAGCTGAAGCCGGTAGCCCTCGAACCGCGCGTTCAACGGCAGCTCGCCCGCCATCGCCGCCAGCACGTCCGCGTAGGCGCCTTCGACGTCCTGCTGCCGTGCCCTGTGTTCCGCGGACTCGATCCTGACCCGGCCGCGCAGCTCGGGAACGTCCAAAGAGGACGCCAGCGCGATCATCTCGTCGGCCCGCTCGTGCGCGTGCGCGCCGTCGTGCAGCTCGGCCAGCGTCAGTGCCGCGACCGTCCGCGTGTAGTCCGTCGTCGCTTCGGCCAGGCACCGTTCGGCCAGCTCCAGGCCGCCTTCCAGACCCATCGCGAGCCGGGCCTGGTACCGCAGCGCGAGGTCGGCGGGCAGCGCGGTCAGCAGCGCGTCGAACGCCGCCGGGTCGAACGGGACCAGCCCGGTCGTCATCCGCCGGATGCCCGCGTGCGCCGCGAGATCGGGCGGCAGCAACGAGTCCATGTCCGCGGGCAGCGAGTCGAGCATTCGCCGCGCCTTCACGAAGTCGCCCTGCTCGTACAGCAGCACCATCGACTCGGCGATCTCCACCGGGTCGCCGAACACGACGGAGTCCTCGACCGGCGCGACGACCGGTGCGGCCGGCACCGCGAGCTCGACCGCCGGGTAGTCCTTCTGCTCCAACGACTGCGTGATCCGGTCGAGCCACGCGGACGTGCCGTTGCGCTCGTCGAACTGCTTCGCGAGCTGGATCGCGCGCTTCGACAGCCGGTCGAGCAACTCGGCGGCCGTCCGGGTACCGACCGCGGGCACCTCGAACACCGTGTCGGCCGGAAGGCGTTGCAGCAGAACGGAAGCGCACTCCGCGAACGACATCTCGTCCGCCGGCAGCTGCACGCCCGTCACCTTGTGCAGCGACCGGCGCAGGATCTCCTCGCCGCGCGACAGGTTGCCCGTCAGCGCGCAGAACCGGATGTGCTCGTGCACGTACGAGGTGATCTCGTCGTCCTTGATCAACCGGTACGCCGTGGTGTGCGCGTGCGCGGCTTTCTCGACCTCGCCGGTCTCCAGCAACGGCCACAGCAGCGCGGACAGGATGCCCTGCGGCTGCGTGGCGCAGCCGGTGTTGCCCGACAGGCCCTCCCAGCCGTGCGCGGCGGCCTCCTGGTGGCGGCCCAGCCGCGCCAGCATCCAGACCTGCTCCTCGATCACGCAGGCCTCGCAGTCCGCCATCGGCCCACGTTCCGTGGCGAGGTAACGCCCGAGCTGCTCGGCGAGGCCGACCATGTCACCGATGTGGTACGCGTACTCGGCGCGGGCGCCGTACACCGGCTGCACCGAGAAGCCGAGCTTCCCGTAGCGGTCCGCGAGCTGGCCGATCACGGCCTGCAGCTGCTCCAGCGAGAACTTCGGGTCCCGGCGCAGCCCCGTCGCGATCCACTTGTGCGCCCAGTTCAGCGAGTGGACCTCGTACTCGTTGAACGCCTCGGGGTCCTTCTCCTCGGCGGCCCGCACCCACGCGAACGGCGCCAGCATCAGGTCGTAGCGCGACAGGTAGTAGGCCGAGTCGATCAACGCGGTCCGGCACGACACCCCGAGCGGCAGGTGCCCGAGCGCGTCGGACATGCGCGCGGCCCGTTCCAGCGCCTCGTGCTTCGGCATGCCCGTGGGCATGTTGTACGCCTCCAGGAACGCCCTCTCCGCGTCCTCGGCGGTGAAGTCGGCCATGTTCACTTACCCCCAACAGCGCGGTCCAGCAGTTCCAGGAACGAGCGGTTCAGCGCCGCCGTGTCCTTCGGTCGCATCGCTCGCCGAGCCTGCAGAACGGCGTGCACGTAAAGAGATTCGAGCGTCAGCTCCACCAGCGCGGGATCGGTCAACCGTGCCAGCCGCTGCACCAACGGGTTGCGGCAGTTGAGCACCAGCTGCTCCGGGCGTGACGAACCGGTTCCCGCGGTCAGCTGACCCAGCAGCTCCGCCCACAACGGGTCCGTCACCTCCTCCGCGGTCTGCTCGGTGTCGAGCTTGCGCTGCTGCTCGGCGTTGCTGATCAGCAACGCGGGCAGCGAGACCGGGTCGAAGTCGCGGATCACCGCGTCGCAGTCGTGCCGGTCCAGTGCCGCCGCGCCCTCCGACAGCCGCAGCCGCAGCGCCGTCTCGATCGCCGGTTCCGGGTCGGCCAGCGCCGCCAGCAGCTCCGAGGGGGCCACCCGGCG
The DNA here is from genome assembly GCF_900115955.1 of Lentzea waywayandensis. GTDB lineage: Bacteria > Actinomycetota > Actinomycetes > Mycobacteriales > Pseudonocardiaceae > Lentzea > Lentzea waywayandensis. Next base: position 28,758 of record NZ_FOYL01000005.1, on the reverse strand, counting down.
CGCGACGGCCGGACCGTCCAGCGCGCTGAGCCGGTTCAGCAGCTCCATGTCGTAGGCGTAGCCGGCGTTCACGAGACCCAGGCCCTGCGCGGCCGCGACCGGCGCCAGCTGGTGGAACTCGTCGACGTCCGGGATGTAGAGGATCGCGCCGTGCTTGCGCTTGAACTGCCGCAACGGGATCGCGCCCTCGGTGGTCTCGAACGGCAGCCACCGCTCGACCAGCCGCAGCATCTCGTCGTCCGAGCGGGCCAGCGACTTGATGCCCAGGTGGTGCGCGGCCAGCAGCTCACCGGCCCGGCGCGGCTCGATCGCGTCCAGCCGGATCAGCCAGTCGCGGATCTGCTCGCCGAGCTCCTCGCGCACGGCCAGCAGCATCTCGTCCTGGTAGAGCGACTCGCGCGACGCCGTCGGCCGGATCGCGGACGCGTCGACCACGCACCGCACGAAGTACGCCCAGTCCGGCAGCAGGCCCTCGACGTTGTCGCCGACCAGCATTCGCTTCAGGTACACCCGGTGCGTCTGGCGCGTCCCGGGATGGACCCCGGACGGCAGCACGAACGCGACGCCGGTCAGTCCCGCCGCCTCGACCTCGATCGGGATCGCCTCGAACGGCGTGAACCCGAGGACCTGCTCGCAGTACTCGGAGAGATCGGCGTCCTCGTCATCCCACGGCCGTTCGCCGCGGGTCATCACGACGCCGTCCAGCGTCACGGCGGCGGGCAGCAGATCGCCGTAGTCGCTCACCAACGGCCGCACGACGTCCGCTTCGAGCCAGTGCTCGTTGCCGCGCGAGGCATTCAGCTTCACCGTCGTGCCGATCGGCACGTCACCGTCCACAACGGACACGGTGTAGTTGCCGGACGAGTCCGCCTCCCACTGCACGGCCGGACCGCCGCGAGAGGACCGCGTGACGACCGTCACGGACGAGGCGACCAGGAAGCACGACAGCATGCCGACGCCGAACTGGCCGAGGAACCCCTCGCGGGCGAACCCCAGGTCGTCCCGCTTCGAGGTGCGGCCGAGCGTGGACAGCAGCTCGTGGACCTCGGTCTCGGTGAGCCCCACACCGGTGTCGGTGATCGTCAGCGTGGAGCCGCAGGTGATCGTGACGTCGGCGGGGCAGGACGGGTCGAGCTCACGCCTCGCCGTGATCGCGTCGACGGCGTTCTGCAGCAGCTCACGCACGTAGACGCGCGGGCTGCTGTACAGGTGGTGGCTGAGCAGGTCGATGATGCCGCGCAGGTCGACGCGGAAGGTGTGCGACATGATGCCGCCCATCCTAGGGACGACCACGGGGCCGGTGCCGCTCTTTAACGGAACGTCCCGGAGCGGTCAACAGCGCACCCACTAGGATCGGCCTGTTGATTACCGATTCGTCCCGCGTGTGGATCAAAACCTGGGAGCTGTCCACCAACCATGTCCGGAGCCAACGACCCGTACGACCCGAAGCAGGTCGCGGCGCTGTCGGCCGAGAACCTCGACGCGGCCGTGCAGAAGGCGCGCGAGGCGTTCGCCGGAGCTGCCGACCTCGAGGCACTGGCCGCGGTCAAGCCCGGCCACCTCGGTGACCGGTCGCCCGTGCTGCTGGCCCGCCGCGAGATCGGCGCCCTGCCCCCCAAGGCCAAGGCCGAGGCGGGCAAGAGGGTGAACGAGGCGCAGTCCGCGATCAAGACCGCGTTCGACGAGCGCCATGCCGTGCTCCAGGTCGAGCGCGACGAGCGGGTGCTGCGCGAGGAGTCCGTCGACGTCACGCTGCCCTGGGATCGCTTCCCGCGCGGCGCGCGCCACCCGATCACCACGCTCGCCGAGCGCATCGGCGACGTCTTCGTGGCCATGGGCTACGAGATCGCCGAGGGCCCCGAGCTCGAGACCGAGTGGTTCAACTTCGACGCGCTGAACTTCGGCAAGGACCACCCGGCCCGCTCGATGCAGGACACGTTCTACATCGCGCCGGGTGACTCGCAGCTGGTCCTGCGCACGCACACCTCGCCGGTGCAGGCCCGCACGCTGCTCGACCGCGACCTGCCGGTGTACGTGGTGTGCCCCGGCCGCACGTTCCGCACCGACGAGCTCGACGCGACGCACACCCCGGTGTTCCACCAGGTCGAGGGCCTCGCGGTCGACAAGGGCCTGACGATGGGCCACCTCAAGGGCACGCTCGACTCGTTCGCGCGCGCCATGTTCGGCGAGGACTCGAAGACCCGTCTGCGCCCGAGCTTCTTCCCCTTCACCGAGCCGTCGGCCGAGGTCGACGTGTGGTTCCCGGAGAAGAAGGGCGGCGCGGGCTGGGTCGAGTGGGGCGGCTGCGGCATGGTCAACCCCAACGTCCTGCGCGCCACCGGCGTCGACCCGGACGTCTACTCGGGCTTCGCGTTCGGCATGGGCCTGGAACGCACGCTGCAGTTCCGCAACGGCCTGCCGGACATGCGCGACATGGTCGAAGGCGATGTCCGCTTCACCCAGCCATTCGGAACGGAGGCCTGATCCGGATGCGCATCCCGGTCAGCTGGCTGGTCGAACACCTCGGTTTCGACGAAGTCCCCACGCCCGACGAGCTCGCCGAGGCGTTCACCCGCATCGGCATCGAGGTCGAGGAGGTGAGCCCGCTCGGTCCCGTGACCGGCCCGATCGTCGCCGGTCGCGTCGTCGCCATCGAGGAGCTCACCGAGTTCAAGAAGCCGATCCGCTACTGCCAGGTCGAGGTCGGCCCCGAGCAGGTCAACAACATCATCTGCGGCGCCACGAACTTCGTCGAGGGCGACTCGGTCGTCGTCGCGCTGCCCGGCGCCGTGCTGCCAGGCGGGTTCGCGATCGCCGAGCGCAAGACGTACGGCCGTGTGTCCCAGGGCATGATCTGCGCCTCCGACGAGCTCGGCATCGGCGACGACCACTCCGGCATCCTCGTGCTGCCCACCGGCACCGCGCAGCCCGGAGACGACGCGCTGGAGCTGCTCGGCCTGAACGACACGGTCATCGAGCTCGCGCCGACCCCGGATCGCGGCTACGCGTTCTCGGTCCGCGGCCTGGCCCGGGAGATCGCCTGCGCGCTGGACGTGCCGTTCGGCGACCCCGGTCTGATCGAGGTCCCCGAGCCCGAGGGCGAGGCGTGGCCGGTCCACATCGAGGACCGCCCCGGCTGCTCGCGGTTCGTGGCGCGCCGGGTCACCGGTGTCGACCCGACCGCGCCCACGCCGTGGTGGATGCGCCGCCGCCTGATGCTCGCGGGCATGCGGTCGATCTCGCTGCCGGTCGACATCACGAACTACGTGATGCTCGAACTGGGCCAGCCGCTGCACGCGTTCGACGCCGCCTCGCTCTCCGGTGCGCTGACGGTCCGTCGCGCGCTGGCGGGGGAGAAGCTCACGACCCTGGACGACCAGGTTCGCGCGCTGGACGTCGACGACATCGTGATCGCCGACGACTCGGGCGTGATCTCGCTCGCCGGTGTCATGGGCGGCGCGTCCACGGAGGTCGGCGACAGCTCCTCGGACATCCTGCTCGAGGCCGCGAACTGGGACCCGGCGTCCATCGCGCGCACGGTCCGCCGGCACAAGCTGCCGTCCGAGGCCGCGAAGCGCTTCGAGCGCACCGTCGACCCGGCGCTGGCACCCGTGGCGCTGGAGCGGGCCGCGAAGCTGCTCAACCACTACGCCGAGGGCCAGATCAAGCCCGGCCGCACCGACGTCGGTGTGCCCGCGCTGCCGGAGCCGGTGTCGATGCCGATCGACCTGCCGGACCGCATCGCCGGTGTCCGCTACGCCCGTGGCGTCACGGCCCGTCGTCTCGGCCAGATCGGCTGCCAGGTCTCCGTGACCACCTCGGAGGAGGGCCAGACGATCGTCACGGCCGTGCCGCCGACGTGGCGCTCGGACCTCGTGCAGCCCGCCGACCTGGTGGAGGAGGTGCTGCGGCTGGAGGGCTACGACACGATTCCCTCCGTGCTGCCGCCCGCTCCCGCCGGCCGCGGCCTGACCGAGCAGCAGCGCCGCCGCCGCACGGTGTGGCGCACGCTGGCCGAGGACGGCTTCGTCGAGGTCAAGCCGTTCCCGTTCATCGACCCGTCGGTGTTCGACGCGTTCGGTCTGGCCGCCGACGACGTCCGGCGCAACGCGGTCGGCGTGCTGAACCCGTTGGAGGCGGACAAGAACGTCCTCGCGACGACGCTGCTGCCGGGCCTCCTGGAGACCCTCCAACGGAACCTGGCCCGTGGTGCGAAGGACGTCTCGCTCTACAACATCGCCCAGGTGACGCTGCCGCGCGCGCAGCAGGTTCCCGTGCCCGCGCTGGGCGTGGACCGCAGGCCGACCGAGGCCGAGGTCGCCTCGCTGCTCGCGTCGCTGCCGCACCAGCCGCTGCACGTCGCCGGTGTCCTCACGGGCCACCGCGAACTGGCCGGCTGGTGGGGCAAGGGCCGCATCGCCGACTGGTCGGACGCCGTCGAGGCCGCTCGTCGCGCCGCCCAGGCGTACGGGGTCACCCTGCGTGTCGTGGCGTCGGACCTGCTGCCGTGGCACCCCGGCCGTTGCGCAGAACTGCGCGTCGGCGACTGGCCCGTCGGTCACGCCGGTGAGCTGCACCCGAAGGTGATCGAGGCGCTGGGCCTGCCCAAGCGGACCGTGGCGTTCGAGCTGGACCTGGACGCGCTGCCGCTGGAGGACCACCGCCCGGCCCCGACGGTGTCGGCCTACCCGCCGGTGCTGCTGGACGTCGCGCTCGTCGTGGACGCCTCCGTGCCGGTGCAGTCGGTGTCCGAGGTGCTCGGCGCGTCCGCGGGCGACCTGCTCGAGGACATCCGCCTGTTCGACGTCTACACGGGTGAGCAGCTGGGCGAGGGCAAGAAGTCCCTCGCGTACTCCTTGCGCTTCCGCGCGCCGGACCGCACGCTGACGGTGGAGGAGGCGACCGCGGCCCGCGATGCCGCCGTCACCGCCGCCGGCGAGCGTCTGGGAGCGGCTCTCCGCGCCTGACCAGTCACACCGCGTGAGGCCCGGGATTCGATGAGAATCCCGGGCCTTTTCGCGTAAGGAACGACCTGACCTGCAGTCCGCGTGCGCAGGTAACCGATCCATGCTGGTTGACAACAGTGCCGCGTGGGACCTCGTTCTCGTGTCTTGTGCACGCTGTGTAGTGATTGATGGTTCTCCAAACTTGGTGCCGTCCCACCGAGCACCACCCCTCAGGAGAACGAAATGCGCAAGCGCACCGCGGTCATCGCAGCAGTCGCCGTAGTCGCCGTCGGCGGGGGCGTCGCCTACGCCGCGTGGTCGAGCACCGGCTCAGGCTCCGGCTCGGTCGGCTCCACCACGAGCGTCAACTCGGTCATCAGCCCGGTCAACGGCGCCGGTGGCCTGTACCCCGGCGCCACCGTCGCCTTCCAGGTGACGATCACCAACCCGAACCCCTACGTCGTCGCCGTCACCTCGATCAGCGCGGGCGCCTCGGCACTCACCGCGGACGGTTGTGCCGCGGGCACCGTCACCAGCCCCGCCGTGGGCGACCAGGGCACGATCGCCGCCGGTCAGTCCGGCACGTACACGCTGCAGGCGACCATGAACGCCGATGCCGCCGACAACTGCAAGTCCCAGACCTTCACGCTGCCGCTGACCGCGGCGCTCGTCTCGGCCGCCTGAGTCATGCGCCGCGCCCTGATCGTGCTCGCCGCGCTGGTGTTGCTGTCACCGGTCCCCAGCGCGGCGGACAGCCCAGGCAAGGCGTTCACGATCGCGGACACCGGCGCGGCGACGGGGTTGGTCCCTGGTGGGACGGTGACCCGCGGGGTGCGGGTCACCAACCCCGGCAACCAGGACATCAAGGTCACCCGGCTCGCAGGTTCGGCCGGGCGCCCGTCCCCGGACTGCCCGGCGAACGCCGTGACCGTCGATGCCTTCGTGACACCGGTCCTCGTCGCCAGGAACAGCCACGCCGACGTGCCGCTGACCGTGCGGATGGCCACGTCCGCACCCAATGCCTGCAAGAACCTCACCTTCCCCCTCACCTACTCGGGAACGGCGATCAAGCCATGATCAGCTTCAGGGAACTCGTCCGCCTGCGGTACGTCCGCCGAGGCGTCATCGTTCTCGCGGTCGCGACGGCCGCACTCGGTTCCGGCGTCGCCTACGCGGCCTGGACGAGCTCCGGCACCGGAAATGCCACCACCACGGCCGGCACGGCACTGGCTCCGGTCGTGGCCGGCGGCGCGGTCACCACCGGTGTGCTCTACCCCGGCACCTCGGGCACCGCGGTCGTCACGGTGTCGAACCCCAACCCGTACCCGGTGACGGTCACCTCGATCGCGCCGAACGGTGCCGGTACGTGCGGCGTCTCGTTCGCCGAGCGGTTCCCCGGCACGCAGCTGACCGCGAACAGCGCCCCGGTGGCCATCACGTTCAGCGTGTCGATGGCCCTGAACGCGCCGAACTCGTGCCAGGGCGCGTCGATCGACGTGCCCGTGGTCGTGACGATCGCGAGCGGGACCGGGGCATGAAGCGCCCGGTGATCGCGGCGACGGCGGTGCTGTGCCTGCTCGCGGCGCAGCCCGCCTCGGCGGCCTGGGAGACGTCCAGGACGGGTGTGGCGCGAGCCAAGGCGGGCACCGTGGAGGCGTTGGTGATCACGTCGTGTCTGAAGGGCAATCCCACCGTCGTGAAGTGGGACGCGGTGCCTGGCGCCGCTATGTACACAGTGTTGTGGCAACAGGGCGGCGGAGCCTTCAACAAGGAGGCCTCCACTGCGGCACTGACGTACAACGTCCCCCTCGCGATCGACCGCGTCCGAGTCCAGGCCACGGTCGGCAACTGGTCCACAAGTCCCACGCAGTTGAATTGCTCGTGAAAGTTCGCTCGTTCGGCTGAATGCCGATTTCTGGAATTTGGGGCCAAATCAGCAGGTGGTAGCCCTGCGTAGCTGTCAAGGTGCCAAAGGTCCTTCATTACAAGGGGAAATCGGCAACCGTCGGACGCTTGCGCAGTACGTGAAGGTTCTCCAAGATTGGCGGCGCGGCCCGCCAGGGCCGAGGGGCGAAGCGATGAACCACCGGGCGAGTCTGGTCGCCGGTCCGGTGGGGAGCTAGAGGCGAACCCACCGCCTGGGAGCAACAACTCTGGAGAGTTGCGCCATGCGTAGTCTGGGTCCGCGCCTTGAGATCGCCGTGTCCTTGACGATTCTCATGCTCGGCGCGGCGGTCGTGGCGGCCATGCACCTCACCTGGCCGGACCCCGAGACGCCCGCGATGGCGTACTCCGTGAGCAGCGGCGAGTCCGGCATGCAGCAGCTCAAGCCGTTCGAGATCAACGACATCTCCGGCGCGGCCGTGGAGCTCACCCCTGGTGCGGTGGGCGAGCGCAAGGTGCGGCTGTCCAACCCCAACCCCGTCGGCATCATCGTCGAGAGCCTGTCCGCGGTGCCCGGTCAGCCGCTCGACGCCACCCAGCAGCGCGTCGAAGGCTGCCCGGCCGGCGTGCTGACCGTCGTCCCGCTCACCGACATCGTGGACATCCCCGCCGGAGGCGCGGTCGAGGTCACGATGAAGGTCGAGGTCGCCCAGGACGTGCCGGCGGCGTGCGCCGAGCTCGTCTTCCCGCTCACCTACTCGGGTCGCGCGAAACACGGCTAGTCAGCCGTTCTCGCGCTGCGGGCCATTCCGACGGCACCATCGAGTAGACGACCGTGTCCCGCTGCGTTCCGTCCGGCCGCGTGACGTTCGCGCGCAGCACGCCGTCCTTCGACGCGCCGAGCTTCTCGATCGCTCGCTGCGACCGCGCGTTCGCCGCGTCGGTGTACCAGCCGACCCGCAGCGCGCCGCGCACGTCGAAGGCCTCGGACAACAGCAGCAGCTTGGCCTCGGGGTTGATCGCGGTGCCGTGCCACGCGCTGCCGACGATCGTGTAGCCGATCACCAGCCTGCGGTGCTCCGGCACGACCTCGTAGAACGAGGTGGTACCGACCACGCGTCCGGTGGCGACCTCGATCTGCGCGAACGCCTCCCGTGACCCGATCGCCTCGGAGACCCACGCCCGCATGTCGTCCACGGTCGAGGGCTGACTGCTCAGCAACCACGTCCAGATGTCCGGGTCACGGGTGACCTCGAACAGCTCCTGGGCGTGGTCGAGCGACAGCGGTTCCAGCCTGACGTGCTTGCCCTCCATGTGATCGACACTAGAGGTGTTTCAACGCCTCACGCCGTGACAACGGCGACAGCCCGGGCCGCGCCTCGACGAACGCGCGCACCCAGCCCGGTTCGGTCTTGGCGAACTCCCGCAGCGCCCAGCCGATCCCCTTGCGCAGGAAGAAGTCGGGATCGTCCGCGTTCGCGTCGACGCACGCCGTCAGCAGCTCCACGTCGGTGGCGCCCTTGAACCCGAGCTGGCAGATGACCGACGTCCGCCGTCGCCACTTGTCCGCGTCGACGGACCACTTCAGCATCAGCGGCCGCACGACCTCCGGCGTCGAGCGCAGCAGCGGTCCGACGCGCTTCGACGCGATCTCGTCCACGTAGTCCCACCACGCGCCGGTCACGATCATCTCGTCGAACCACGGCAACAGGTCGACGGACTGGAAACGGCGATCCCCGCTCAGCGAGAGCGCGACGTAGCGTTCCTCGCGATAGGTCGCCTCGCGCCACAACGTCTGGATCGCGTCGAGCCACTCGTCCCGGTCGTGCAACTGCGGCAGCGACTTCAGCAGCGCCACTCGTCCCGGTTTCTGCACTCCCAGGAACGGCATGTCGGACTTCATGTACGCCTGCATCTCCGGCGCCTTCACCGGATCCGCGAGCTCCTCGAGTCCCGCTCGAACCGCGTCGATCAAGGAAACCTCAAGAGTCACGCCCAAACGGTATAGGCATTAGGAGTAGCCCTGTTGAGATTTATGGCCCCATCGGTACCGAAAGTGCTAACGAACACGCAAAACATCACTTGACCGGGGGCTTCTGTGAACAGAATGGGTGCCTGGCCCCTATACAGTTCGCGTTCATGCGCGTGCTCATGGTCGTGGCGGCGCTCGTGCTCGGCAGCATGGGTGCTACCAAAGCGGACACGGTGGATTACCTGGATCTGCCGCTGGTGAACGGAAACGGCGAACAGCGGGGTGGAGTGCACCCCGATCTGCCGTCCGACCGTGCCGCGCTCGAGCAGGCGCTGACCGGCTACCGGGCCAGGGGCATCGCGCCCACGCGCTTCAAGGCGTTGCTGTGGCACTACTGGATCGTCCGCGCCGCCGAGGACGCGGGCGTCAACCTGTCCGAGTGGGACCCGCAGCGCTCCGCCGACTCGAACCGCTCGGTGATCTTCGCCGTCTACGACTTCTACGCGAAGCTCTACCTGACGCACCCGGACACGTTGCGGTGGATGGGTTTCGCGAACATCGGCGCGCCCGCGTTCGCCGCGGGCATGCTCGACCTCGGCACGGTCCCGGAACTGCGCTGGTTCTCCTCGATGCTGATGTCGATGCAGAAGCACATCTTCATGGACCTGGGCGCGATGCACGCCGCCTACCTGCACGGCGGGATCCAGGCCGTGCAGGAGCTGCGTGACGCGGGCGTCATCGACCCGGACACCACCGCGGCGTGGGCGGATCCGGCGCAGGCCGTCCTGGAGTTCTCGTCGCGCGAGCAGAACCTGGTGATCGCCGACCAGTTCGACCGGATGCGGTCACGGTTGTTACCGCCCGGCGAGATGGTCACGTACGCGATCACGGTGGCGGGTCCGATGCCGGTGCCGGGTGGGAAGACCCCGGCGCAGTACCGGCCGTTGTTCGGCGGTCCGCTGCCCGCGTTCAACTACGCGGACCGGGTGGCGCGCTGGGACTTCCTGAGCAACGACACCGTTCCCGCGTACGAGCGGCTGAGCGCGGACGTCGTGCACAGGATCGTGCAGCGGCCGTTCGCGGACCGCGTCGCGGACTACCGCGCCAGGGTCCGGCTGCTCGACCTGGTGCTGCCGTTCAGGAGTGGCGAGTCCCGGACCGGAGTTCGCTGAGCACCTTCAGCCGGTCCTCCTCGATGATCCGGCGCGTGGTGACGCGGTCCGGGTAGCAGCGCATGAACATCGCGGTGAAGTGCGAGCCGTAGTGGATGGTGTCGCCGTCCGGGTCGTCCAGCGGGCGCACGACGGCGTCGAAGTTCGGCTCGTGGAAGTAAGCCATCGTGAACCGCTCACGGGTGTTGAGCAGCACCTTGTGCGGTGTGGACAGCAGTTTGCCGCCGGTGAGGAACTGCAGGATGTCGCCGGGGAACACGGTGAGGACGCGGTCGACCGGTGCGACGAAGTTCCAGCCGTGGGCGTCCTGGAAGCAGCCCGCCGCCGACTCGTCCGCGAGCCAGTTGCGCGGCCGGTCCTCGCCCTCGATCGGCGGGCGAACGAAGAGGCCGCCGACGTCGTCCTGCGCGGCCAGCACGAGCAACCCGTAGTCGGTGTGCGCGCCGATGCCGCGGTCGGACTCGGACCTGGTGGGGAAGCGCAGCACCCGCATGTGGTGCCAGCCGTCCGCGGTGAGCCTGGTGAACGTGCCGAGGTCGAGCCCGAAGCCCAGTGCGGTGAGCTGAAGGACGCGTTCGCCGGCGCCGCCGAGCAACGTCATGAACTCCCGCATGGCGTCGCGGTAGCTCTCGTCCGGCCACGGAACCGGTCCGTGGCAAGGCCATTTGCCCGCGACGCGGGAGTCGTCGAGCGGAACGTCCTTGCAGATCGTGAAGATCTCCGAATAGTCCGCGATGCCGTCGGTGACCTCTTCTCCCGACGCGATGTAACCGGAATAGGTCAGGTCGCTCACAAACCGTGACTTTTCCTCGAGTGTCAATCCGTGGAAGAACCGTCTGCTGGCGGCCATTGCCTCCGCTGTGGTCCGGTCCTGAGACGCGTCCGTCGCGATCTGCAGGATCCCGTCGGCCTGCCAGGCCGCGATGAGCTGACGACCGAGCTCGGCGTCGTCGTCCGAACCGGTGACGGTCGTGGGAAGACGGAAGGTGCGAAGTCCTGTCATGGACTCACTCACGACACAATTCATCGCAAGGTTCATATTTCGTTCGGGGGTGGAATCGAATCCGTCTTAGTAGGCTGCTGACCATGACGCCGTACGACTACGACCTGATCGTCATCGGCTCTGGCCCTGGTGGCCAGAAGGCGGCGATCGCGGGTGCGAAACTGGGCAAGCGCGTAGCGATCATCGACAAGCAGGAGATGGTCGGCGGTGTCTGCGCGAACACGGGAACCATCCCGTCGAAGACGCTGCGCGAAGCCGTCATGTTCCTGACGGGTATGAGCCAGCGCGAGCTGTACGGCGCGAGCTACCGCGTCAAGCAGGACATCACCATCAACGATCTGATGGCTCGCACGCAGCACGTGATCGGCCGTGAGGTGCAGGTCGTGCGCGCGCAGCTGCACCGCAACGGCATCGATCTGCTGAACGGCTTCGGCCGGTTCGTGGACGAGCACACCGTGATGGTGGACGGGGCCCACCGCGGCGACCACACCACGATCTCCGGCGAGTTCATCGTCATCGCGACGGGCACGACACCGGCCCGCCCGTCCGTCGTGGACTTCGACGAGGAGCGGATCCTCGACTCCGACGAGGTCTTCGCGCTCACCGAGATCCCGTCGTCGCTGGTCGTGGTCGGCGCGGGCGTGATCGGCATCGAGTACGCGTCGATGTTCGCGGCCCTCGGCACCCGCGTCACGGTCGTGGAGCAGCGCGAGAAGATGCTCGACTTCTGCGACCCGGAGATCGTCGAGTCGCTGAAGTTCCACCTGCGCGACCAGGCCGTGACATTCCGCTTCGGCGAGAAGGTCGTGAACGTCGAGGTGTCGCAGGGCGGCACCATCACGACGCTGGCGTCCGGCAAGCGCATCCCGGCCTCCGCCGTCATGTACTCCGCGGGCCGGCAGGGCACCACCGAGAAACTGGACCTCGCCGCCGCCGGGCTGGAAGCGGACAACCGCGGCCGGCTGAGCGTCGACGAGCACTACCGCACGCCCGTCGAGCACATCTACGCCGTCGGTGACGTGATCGGCTTCCCGGCGCTGGCCGCGACGTCGATGGACCAGGGCCGCCTGGCCGCGTACCACGCGTTCGGCGAGCCGGTGCACGACCTGACGGCGTTGCAGCCCATCGGCATCTACACGATCCCGGAGATCTCGTACTGCGGCGCGACGGAGACCGAGCTCACCTCGTCCGCGGTGCCGTACGAGGTGGGCATCTCCCGCTACCGCGAGCTCGCGCGCGGCCAGATCATCGGCGACGCGTACGGCATGCTGAAGCTGCTGGTGTCCACTGTGGACCGCAAGATCCTCGGTGTGCACGTGTTCGGCACCGGCGCCACGGACCTCGTGCACATCGGCCAGGCCGTGATGGGCTGCGGCGGCACGGTCGACTACCTGGTCGACACGGTCTTCAACTACCCGACGCTGTCCGAGGCCTACAAGATCGCGGCCCTGGACGCCACGAACAAGATCCGCGCGCTGGACCGCTTCACGACCCGGTGATCACGACCCGGTGATCACGACCGGGTGAGCCCGGCGTCGTGGGCCACGATGGCGGCCTGCACGCGGTTGTCGCACTCCAGCTTGGGCAGGATCCGGCTGATGTGCGCCTTCACCGTGCCGGTCGCCATGAACAGCTGCTCGCCGATCTCGGTGTTGGACAGCCCTTCGCCCACGAGCCGGAGCACGTTGCGCTCGGTGTCGGTGAGCGCGTCGATCTTGCGGCGCGCGTCCGACCCGTCGTTCGGCGCCAGCAGGTGCTTCTCGATCAGGCGCTTGGTGATCTGCGGGGCGAGGATCGGTTCGCCCTGCGCGGCCTTGCGGACGGCGTTGATCAGCTCCTGCGGCGGGGTGTCCTTGAGCAGGAACCCGGTCGCGCCGACCTTGAGGGCCTGGGCCACGTAGGAGTCCTCGCCGAACGTCGTGAGCATGACGACGTTGACCCTCGACGCGATCTGCTCGGCGGCTTTGAGGCCGTCGCCACCGGGCATGCGGATGTCGAGCAACGCGACGTCGATCGTGTGCTTGAGGGTCAGCTCGACGGCCTGCCTGCCGTCGCTCGCCTCGGCCACCACGGTGATCTCCGGGTCGTTCTCCAGGATCAACCGGATGCCGGCCCGCATGAGCGTTTCGTCGTCGGCGATGAGAACTCGGATCACGCCCAGCAGCCTACGGGCGCTCCTGGACCTTCGAGGACAACTTGCCCTCGCGGAAGCACAGCTTGTACTGCAGGTCCGGATTGTGCGACGTCCGGAACCGCGAGCACCCGTCCACGCCGAGCTGCCCGACGCCGAACTGGTCGTACACGTCCCCCTCGTCCGTGACGCCGACCTCCAGCGAGTCGAAGTACGGCGCGTTCATCTGCGTCGGGTTGAGCAACGCGAAGAGCAGCAGCACGATCAGCGCGCCCGCGATCGGCAGCAACGCCAGCAGCCCGAGACAGCCGCCTCCCAGCACCCGTGGCACGGTCAGGACCTCGGCGGCCAGAAGCGGAGGGACCTCGGCGACCTCGGAACTGGCCTGGTCGGCCTGGGCCGGCGGGTGCAGCGGCACGTCCGCCGCCACCCGGAAACCGCCCTCGACCGGCGCGCCCGCGCTGAACGAGCCGCCGAGCAGCCCGACGCGTTCCTCCAGACCGATCAGGCCACGCCGGGTGCCCCTGCCGGGCGTCGTCGGCGACGGCCCGTTCAGCACCTGGATGCGGGCCCGGCCGCCCTGGACCGCGATCTGCACCCGCGTGCGGGCGGACGGGGCGTGCTTGGCCACGTTCGTCAGGGCCTCGCGGACCACCCGGTGCACCGCGCGGCGGGTGCGGGAGTCGGCGCCGTGCAGGTCCTCGCCGGACCAGTCCAGGGACGCGGCGAGCCCGGAGGCCTCGACCAGCGCGGCGATGTCGGAACGGGTGCCGGTGTCCTCGTCGAGCGACTCGGGTTCGGGGTTCGTCCGCAGCACGCCGAGGATCTCGCGCAGTTCGGCCATCGCGAGCGACGACGTGGTGCGGATCAGCTCGGCCTGCTCGTGCAGCTGGGGGGCTTTGCGGGCGGTCGTCAGCTCCAGAGCACCGGCGTGGATGGAGATCAGGCTGAGCCGGTGCCCGAGCATGTCGTGCATCTCGCCGGCGATGTGCGCGCGTTCCTCGGAACGGGCCGACGCGGCGGTCAGCGCACGGGCGCGTTCGAGGTACTCGTTGCGTTCCTGGAGCAGCCGGACCATCGGCCTGCGGCGGCCGAGCAGCATGCCCGAGACCGCGGGGAACAGCACGAAGAACACCGAACCGATGACCGCACCGGCCGCGGCCTCCCAGAGCGGCATGCTCCGGGAGCTCTCCTGGAACAGGGTGAACGCGGACTGCAGCGCCGTCATGATCCCGAGCAACGCCCACAAGCGCTTCAAGGGCGTGACGCGGCGGCACGCGGCGAAGACCACGAACGTCGTCACGGCCTGCGCCCACAGGTTGTTCACGGCGAACAGCGGCGCGGTGAGCAGCAGCGCCCACTCGGGTTTGCGCGGAGCGAGCCACACGAGAGCCGCGATCCACACCGCGGTCGCGACGGTCAGCGCCGGGTGGGGGACCGGTGCCAGCGGGGCGATCAGCGGCACCAGGCCCACCAGGAACGCGAGCGACGGCCAGACGAACCTCATCGGGCAATCTCCCTCTTCGCGGTCAGCAGGCCCGAGTTCCGGTCGAAGCACAGTTCGAAGTCGCGATCGTCGGAGTCGCGCACGTGGTAGCGGAAGCACCCGGTGTGGTCCGAGGGCACTCCGAAGCCGAACGTCTCGGTGACCTCCTGCTCGTGCGTGACCGACGGCTGGAACTCGTCGAACTCCTGCCGGGTGATCTCGTTGCGGCCGAAGACCGCGACTAGCAGCAGCACGAACGCCGTGCCGAGTGCCGGGACGAGCGAGAGCGTGGCCAGGCAGCCACCGCCGACCACGCGCGGCACGGTCAGGATCTCGGCGGTGATCGGCGGCGGCGCCTCCGCCACGGCACCGGCCGCACCCGTCTCCTCCTGCACCACCGGGTGCAACGGCAGGCTGGCTGTCACGCGGAACCCGGCGCCGGTGGGCACCTCGGCGAGGAACGACCCGCCGATCAGCGCGACGCGTTCCTCCAGGCCGATGAGCCCGCGACGAGTCCCGGCGCCCCTGGGCGCGGCGCTGGGACCGTTGACGACCTCGACCCGCACCCGGTCGGTGACCGCCACCGACACCCGCGTGCGGGCAGACGGCGCGTGCTTGTGCACGTTCGTGAGCGCTTCGCGCACGACCCGATGCACCGCCCTGCGAAGGCGTGCATCGGCATCGGCCAGATCAGCGCCTGACCACTCGAGGTAGACGGACAAGCCTGCTGCTGCGGACGCCGCCACGAGCCGTTCGACGTCCGCGCGCGTACCGGCGTCCTCATCGTGTTCGGCGGAGGTGCCCAGCACGCCGAGGATCTCGCGCAGTTCCTCCATCGCGACCGCGGACGTCCTGCGGATCAGCTCTACCTGTTCGCGCAGTTCAGGGGCCTGTTCGGCGGCGGACTGCTCCAGCGCGCCCGCGTGGGCGGTCAGCTGCCGGAGCCGGTGGCTGAGCATGTCGTGCATCTCGCTCGCGATGTGTGCGCGCGTAGCCGACCTCGCGGTGCTCGCGGTCAACGCGCGCGCGTGTTCCAGGTAGTCGTTGCGCTCCATCAGCACCTGCGTCAACGGCTTGCGCCGACCGATGAGCGCACCGGACACGGCGGGGAAGATCAGCAGGAAGACGACCGAGAACAGGGTGCCGAGCAGGTACTCCGTCAGGCTGTCCCCGGCCCGCCACGAGTGCAGGCCGCCGAACGCCGCCTGCAACACAGCGGTGACGCCCACCAGCGCCCACAGTTGTCCCTGCGAACGGATCGACCGGGCAGAGCGGAAGACGACGAGCGAGGTCGGGGCGATGGCGAGCAGGTTGTTGACGCCGTTGAGGGGAGCGGTGAGCACGAGCGCCCACCGGGGCCAGCGCGCGCTGATCGGCACGAGCGCGGCCGCCCACAGCGCGGACGCCACGACCAGCCACCAGTGGACGGGCCTGCCGAGCGGCGCGACCAGCGTCACCAGCGCCAACAGGAGGGCACCCGCCGCCCACAACCCGTCGCGCACCTTCACGTTCACGCGGATCATCATCGTCGACCGCGTTCAGCGCCCCACAGCGCCAGGTGGCCCCGATCGGGTGGCCAGGTGGCCACGCTCCTGTTGAGTGAGTTTGCATGACCGTGCATAATCATGCGCATGACAGTGAGGATCGCGGTCGCGGGCGCCAGCGGGTACGCGGGTGGCGAGCTGCTCCGCCTGCTACTCGGCCATCCGGACATCGAGATCGGCGCGCTGACGGCCAACAGCAGCGCCGGCGACAGGCTGCTCAAGCACCAGCCGCACCTCCTGCCGCTCGCGGACCGACAGCTACAAGACACCACAGTCGAGAACCTCAAGGGCCACGACGTGGTGTTCCTCGCACTTCCCCACGGTCACTCAGCCGCGCTGGCCGAGCAACTCGGCGACGACACGGTCGTGATCGACTGCGGCGCCGACCACCGGTTGACCAGCGCCGACGACTGGAAGCGGTGGTACGGCGGCGAGCACGCGGGCACCTGGCCGTACGGGCTTCCCGAGCTTCCCAGCCAGCGGGACAGGCTCGTCGGCGCACGCCGCGTGGCCGTTCCGGGCTGCTACCCGACGGTGTCCTCGCTGGCGTTGGCTCCGGCCGTGGACCTGATCGAGGACGAGGTCGTCATCGTCGCCGTGTCCGGTACGTCCGGCGCCGGCAAGTCCCTGAAGGCGAACCTGCTCGGCTCCGAGGTCATGGGGTCGGCCAGTGCGTACGGCGTCGGTGGCGCGCACCGGCACACGCCCGAGATCACCCAGAACCTGAGTGCTGCGGCGGGCCGGCCGATCAAGGTCAGCTTCACGCCCGTGCTCGCGCCGATGTCGCGGGGCATCCTCGCCACCTGTTCCGCGCAGCTCAAGAATGGCGCAAACGTTCGCGAGGCCTACGAGAAGGCGTACGCGGACGAGCCGTTCGTGCACCTCCTGCCCGAAGGTTTCTGGCCGACGACGAACGCCGTTCTCGGTTCGAACGCCGTCCAGCTGCAAGTCACCGTTGACGAGGACCTGGGCCGGCTCGTGGTCGTGGCCGCCGTCGACAACCTGGCCAAGGGCACCGCCGGTGCCGCTGTCCAGTGCATGAACCTCGCTCTCGGACTGCCGGAAACGACCGGCCTCTCGACCGTTGGAGTCGCTCCGTGAACCGCAACAAGGGCGTCACCGGACCCCAGGGCTTCCGGGCCGCCGGGATCGCCGCCGGAATCAAGGAATCCGGCGCTCTCGACCTCACGCTCGTCGTCAACGACGGGCCCTCCGACGCCGCGGCAGGCGTCTTCACCACGAACAAGGTGAAGGCCGCGCCGGTGTTGTGGTCGCAGCAGGTGATCCAGTCCCGACGCCTCACCGCGGTCGTGCTCAACTCCGGTGGCGCCAACGCGTGCACCGGCCCCGAAGGCTTCCAGGACACCCACGCCACCGCGGAGAAGGTCGCCGAGGTGCTCGGCACCGGCGCCGTCGACGTCGCGGTCTGCTCGACCGGCCTGATCGGTGAGCGCCTCCCGATGGACAAGGTCCTGACCGGCGTCGAGAACGTCGCGAAGGAGCTGGACTCCACGGTGGAGGCCGGGCTCAACGCCGCCACCGGCGTCATGACCACCGACAGCCGCCCGAAGCAGTCGTGGAAGGCCTCCGAGCAGGGCTGGTCCGTCGGCGGGTTCGTGAAGGGCGCGGGCATGCTCGCGCCGAACATGGCCACGATGCTGTCCATCATCACGACCGACGCCAAGATCTCCGGCGACTCGCTCGACAAGGCGTTGCGCCTGGCCACTTCAAGGACGTTCGACCGGCTCGACGTCGACGGCGGCACGTCCACCAACGACACCGTGCTGGTTCTGGCCTCCGGAGCTTCGGGTGTCGAGCCTTCGTTCGAGGACTTCACCGCGTTGCTGACCGAGGTCGCGGGTGACCTGGTCAAGCAGCTCCAGGGCGACGCCGAGGGTGTGACGAAGGAAATCAGCATCACCGTCAAGCAGGCCGCCACCGAGGCCGAGGCCGTCCACATCGGACGGACGGTCGCCGAGGACAACCTGGTGAAGACCGCGCTCTTCGGCAGCGACCCGAACTGGGGCCGCATCGCGATGGCGCTGGGCCGCGCGGACGCCGAGATCGACCCGGACGTGCTCCAGATCCTGATCAACGGTGTTTCCCTGTACCGCAACGGGACCCGCGACCGCGACCGAAGCGAAGCCGACCTGTCGGGCCGCGACATCGAGATCGTCATCGACCTCAACGTCGGTGACGCCGAAGCCACCGTGCTGACCACGGACCTGTCCCACGACTACGTCGAAGAGAACAGCGCCTACTCCTCATGAACGCACAAGAAAAAGCGGCAGTCCTCGTAGAAGCGCTGCCGTGGCTGGAGCGTTTCCGCGGCGCACTCGTGGTCGTCAAGTACGGCGGCAACGCCATGGTCGACGACGAGCTGAAGAAGGCGTTCGCCGAGGACATGGTGTTCCTGCGGCTGTGCGGCCTGCGCCCGGTCGTCGTGCACGGTGGCGGCCCGCAGATCAAGTCGATGCTGGACAGGCTCGGCATCCACAGCGAGTTCCGCGGCGGCCTGCGCGTCACGACGCCGGAGGCCATGGACGTCGTGAGGATGGTCCTGGTCGGCCAGGTCGGGCGTGAGCTCGTCGGTCTGATCAACCAGCACGGTCCTTACGCCGTCGGCATTTCCGGCGAGGACGCGCACCTGTTCACCGCCACGCGTCGTGGTGCGATCGTGGACGGCGAAGAGGTCGACATCGGCCTCGTCGGCGACATCACCGAGGTCAACCCGGACGCGGTGCTCGACATCGTGCGCGCGGGCCGCATCCCGGTCGTGTCGTCGGTCGCGCCGGACATCCACGGCGTGCCGCACAACGTGAACGCGGACACGGCGGCAGGCGCTCTCGCGGTCGCTCTCGGCGCGGAGAAGCTCGTCGTGCTGACCGACGTCGAGGGCCTGTACGCGAACTGGCCGGACAAGTCGTCTCTGCTGAACCAGATCCGGGCCGCCGAGCTGGAGAAGATCCTGCCGGACCTGGAAAGCGGCATGGTGCCGAAGATGGAGGCCTGCCTGCGCGCGGTGCGCGGCGGTGTTCCGCAGGCGCACGTGATCGACGGCAGGCTGGCCCACAGCGTCCTGCTCGAAGTCTTCACCACTGAAGGTGTCGGAACCATGGTCTTGGGGGACAAGTGACCACGCGGTGGCAACAGTCCATGATGGACAACTACGGCACACCTTCGCTGCAGCTCGAACGCGGTGAGGGCGCGCACGTCTGGGACGCCGACGGAAACCGTTACGTCGACCTGCTGACCGGCCTCGCCGTCAACGCTCTCGGCCACGCGCATCCGGCGATCGTCGAAGCCGTGTCCACGCAGATCGCGAAGCTCGGCCACACCGGCAACCTGTACGTCAACGAGCCCGCGCTGAAGCTCGCCGAACGCCTGCTGGACATCGCGGGCGAGCCCGGCAAGGTCTTCTTCTGCAACTCCGGCGCCGAGGCCAACGAGGCCGCGCTGAAGATGGCGCGCCTCACCGGCCGCACCAAGATCGTCTCCACGCTCGGCGGGTTCCACGGCCGCACGATGGGCGCGCTGACGCTCACCGGCCAGGAGCCGAAGCGCGCGCCGTTCGAACCGCTCGTGCCCGGCGTCTCGCACATCCCGTTCGGTGACGTGGCAGCGCTCGAGGCCGCGATCGACGACGACACGGCGGCGTTCATCGTCGAGCCGATCCAGGGCGAGCAGGGCGTCATGGTGCCGCCCGCCGGTTACCTCCAGGAGGTCCGCCGGATCACCTCCGAACACGGCGCGCTATTCATCCTCGACGAGGTGCAGACCGGTGTCGGCAGGCTCGGCACGTGGTTCGCGTTCCAGCAGGCCGGGATCGTGCCGGACATCATGACGCTGGCCAAGGGCATCGGCGGCGGCCTGCCGCTGGGCGCGACGATCGGCTTCGGCGCGGCGGCGGAGCTGTTCAAGCCCGGCCACCACGGCACGACCTACGGCGGCAACCCGGTGTGCTGCGCCGCCGGTCTCGCGGTGCTCGACACGATCGCCTCGGAAGGCCTGCTGGAGCACGCCTCGTCCGTGGGCAAGGAGATCGCCGCGGGTGTGGAGGCGTTGCACCACCCCGCGATCTCCGGTGTTCGGGGAGCCGGCCTGCTGCTCGGCATCACGCTGCGCGAGGCGGTCTCGGCGAAGGCCGCGGCGGCCGCGCAGAAGGCCGGTTACCTGATCAACCCGATCCAGCCCGACGTGCTGCGGCTCGCTCCGCCCCTGGTTCTGGAAGAGTCCGACGCGCAGGCCTTCGTCGCCGCGCTTCCCACCTTCTTTGAGGAGACGCAGTGACATTGCGGCATTTCCTGCGCGACGACGACCTGTCCACTTCGGAGCAGGCCGCGGTTCTCGACCTCGCGGACGTCTACAAGGCGGACCGGTTCACCGCGAAGCCGTTGGCGGGCCCCAAGTCCGTCGCGGTGATCTTCGAGAAGAACTCCACGCGCACGCGGTTGTCGTTCGAGGTCGGCATCGCGCAGCTCGGCGGCAACCCGGTGATCATCGACGGCCGCTCGATGCAGCTGGGCCGCGAGGAGACCATCGAGGACACCTCGCGGATCCTGTCCGGCTACGTCGACGCCGTGGTGTGGCGGACGTTCGCCCAGGCGCGCATGGAGGCGATGGCCTCCGTGTCGCGCATTCCCGTGGTGAACGCGCTGACCGACGAGTTCCACCCGTGCCAGGTGCTCGCGGACCTGCAGACGATCCGCCGCCGTTACGGCAAGCTGGCCGGTCTGACCCTGACGTACCTGGGCGACGGCGCCAACAACATGGCGCACTCGCTGATGCTCGGTGGCGCCACGGCCGGTATGCACGTCCGCATCGGCGCGCCCGCCGGTTTCGTGCCGAACCCGCAGTTCCTGGAGGACGCCAAGAAGCGCGCCGCCGAGACCGGTGGTTCGGTGGCGTTGATCAGTGACCCGCGTGAGTCGGTCGACGGCTCCGACGTGCTGGTCACCGACACCTGGACGTCGATGGGGCAGGAGAACGACGGCAAGGACCGCGTCGGCCCGTTCCGCCCGTACCAGGTGAACGCCGATCTGCTGGCCGCCACCGGAAAGCCGGACTCGACGGTCCTGCACTGCCTGCCGGCGCACCGCGGCTGGGAGATCACCGACGAGGTGCTCGACGGCCCGCAGTCGCTGGTGTGGCAGGAGGCCGAGAACCGGCTGCACGCGCAGAAGGCGCTGCTCGTGTGGTTGCTGGAGCAGTCGTCATGACCCGCACCGCTCGTCAGGGCCGCATCGTCGAGATGGTGTCGCAGCGTGCCGTGCGCAGCCAGTCCGAGCTCGCGAAACTGCTTGCGGCGGAAGGCATCGACGTTACGCAGGCCACGTTGTCGCGCGACCTCGACGAGCTGGGCGCGGTCAAGCTGCGCGGCCCTGACGGCGGTGCGCCGGTCTACGTGATCCCCGAGGACGGCAGTCCCGTGCGCGGCGTCCAGGGCGGAACCACGCGCCTGGTCCGCGTGCTGGCCGAGCTGCTGGTGTCGACGGACTTCTCCGGCAACCTGGCGGTGCTGCGCACTCCTCCCGGTGCCGCGCAGTTCCTGGCCTCCGCTCTGGATCGCGCGGCGTTGCACGAGGTCGTCGGCACGATCGCGGGTGACGACACGATCCTCGTCGTGGCCCGCGAACCGATGACCGGCTCCGAGCTCGCCGACCGGATCACCGCGCTGGCCTCGGGTTCCGTCGATGAATGAGCCCGTGCACGCCGTTCTGACGTTCGACGCGGGTGTTGTGGTTGCGGTGGACGGCGAGACCGTCTCCGTCGCCGAGGCCGTCCGCGAGCTCAACTTCCGTGCCGGCGTCGTGAGGTCCAGCCTGGGCTCGGTCGCGGTACGGGTCGCGCGGATGGCTTTGCCGTCGGGTTTCGGCGAGGTCGACGTCGCGCTGTACGAGGGGCGCGTGGTCGGTCTCACCGCCCGTTCGGAAGAATCGCTTTACGACTTCGCTAGCTGAAAGTTGCGTGTGATGAGTTCTTTGTGGGGTGGCCGGTTCGAGTCGGGACCGGCCGAGGCGATGGCACGGTTGTCGCTGTCGACGCACTTCGACTGGCGGCTCGCGCCGTACGACATCGCGGGCTCGCGCGCGCACGCCCGTGTGCTGCACGCGGCAGGTCTGCTGACGGACGAAGAGCTCGCGGGCATGCAGAAGGCGCTCGACGAGCTGCTCGCCGACGTCGAGTCCGGCGCCTTCACCCCGGTGCTGGAGGACGAGGACGTCCACACGGCCCTGGAGCGCGGCCTGATCGACCGCGCCGGCACCGAGCTGGGCGGCAAGCTGCGCGCAGGCCGTTCCCGCAACGACCAGGTGGCCACCCTGTTCCGCATGTGGCTGCGCGACGCGGCTCGTCGTGTCGCCGCCGGCGTGCTGGACGTGGTGGACGCGCTCGCCGCGCAGTCCGAGACGCACTTCGGTGCCGTCATGCCGGGCCGTACGCACCTGCAGTCCGCACAGCCCGTGCTGCTCTCGCACCACCTGCTGGCACACGCGCACTCGCTGCTGCGCGACGTCGACCGCCTGCACGACTGGGACAAGCGCGCCGCGTTCTCCCCGTACGGCTCGGGCGCGCTGGCCGGTTCGTCGCTGGGCCTGGACCCGGCGAAGGTGGCCGCCGACCTGGGCTTCTACGCCCCGGTCGAGAACTCGATCGACGGCACCGCCTCCCGCGACTTCGCCGCCGAGATCGCGTTCGTGCTGGCCATGATCAGCGTGAACCTCTCCCGGGTGGCCGAGGAGATCATCATCTGGACCACCGCCGAGTTCCGCTTCGCGGTGCTCGACGACGCCTGGTCCACCGGCAGCTCGATCATGCCGCAGAAGAAGAACCCGGACGTCGCCGAACTCGCGCGCGGCAAGTCGGGCCGCCTCATCGGCAACCTGGCCGGGCTCCTGGCGACGCTGAAGGCCCAGCCGCTCGCGTACAACCGCGATCTCCAGGAGGACAAGGAGCCGCTGTTCGACTCGGTCGAGCAGCTGGAGCTCCTGCTCCCGGCCTTCGCGGGCATGGTGGCGACGTTGAAGTTCGACGTCGCCCGGATGGCCTCGCTGGCTCCGGCCGGCTTCACACTGGCCACGGACATCGCGGAATGGCTTGTGCGCCAAGGCGTTCCGTTCCGCGTGGCCCACGAGGCGGCCGGCGCGTGCGTCCGCGCGGCCGAGTCCCGCGGCGTCGGCCTGGAAGACCTGACCGACGACGAGTTCCTGGCGATCTCACCCGCCCTGACCTCCGAGGTCCGCTCGGTGCTGACCGTCGAGGGCTCCATCGCGTCGCGCGATGCCCACGGCGGCACGGCCCCCGTACGCGTCCGCGAACAGCTGGACGCACTCGTGGCAAAGGCTGCTTCCGCACGTGAGTTCTAGGCTGCTGACCAGGGAGGAGCTGGCCATCGACCCGGTCGATGCCGCCCAGCTCCTCCTCGGTTCGTTCCTGGAGGCCGACGGCGTGCGAGTGCGCATCGTCGAAGTGGAGGCCTACCGCGGCGGCGACGACCCGGCGTCGCACTGCTACCGCGGAAAGACCCCGCGCAACGAGGTCATGTTCGGCCCGGCGGGCTTCCTGTACGTCTACTTCGTCTACGGCATGCACTTCTGCGCCAACGTCGTGACGCTGACCGACGGCGTTCCCGGCGCGGTCCTGTTGCGCGCGGGCGAAGTGGCCTCCGGCGAGGACGTCGCGTTCTCGCGCCGCCCGGCCTCCCGTTCCGCCGCCGAACTGGCCAAGGGACCCGCACGGCTGTGCAAGGTCCTCGGGCTGGACCGGTCGCAGAACGGCCTCGACCTGACGTCGGCTGACTCGCCCGTGCGTCTCTACGCGGGCGAACCCGCGGCGAAGGTGTACGCCGGCCCACGCGTCGGTGTCGCCGTGGCGATGGACGTGCCGTGGCGGTTCTGGATCGACTCTCCGGCCGTGTCGACCTACAAGAGGGGCGGCAAACGCCGCTCGTCAGCGTGACAGCCTGTCCAGCGCGGCCTTGAACTCCAGCTCCAGGGCAGGCTCCACCTCGAACACCAGCGGCACCGTCATGTCGATCCGCTCCCCGGCCGTCAACCGCTCGACCAGGGTGTCCGCCACCTCGCGCAGATCCCGCGCGACCCCGTGCATCGCCTCCAGCTGCCGATCGGCGAACCGCGCCTGAACCCTCGCCGCGGCACGAGCCTGCTCGTTCGCGTAACTGGTCCCGTGGATGCCCCGCGCCCAGTCGAGGATCTCGTCGAACGTCCGCACGAACAGCTCGCCGAGGTGCACGATCTGCTCCGCGTCACCCGCCTCGCCGGACCTGCCGAACGCGGCCTCCTGGGTGCCCGCCGTGAAGACCGACTCGACCGCGACCTTGATGATCTCGCTCAGCAGCACGTTGCGGTCGCGGATCAGGTCGATCCCGTTGCCGTGCTCGACGGTCCCGTTGCGCGGCGAGTAGCGCAGGAAGTGCTCGCGGTACTTCTGCTGAAGCTCGGCAAGTCCTTGCGCCACAACAGTCGCGTAGAGCAGGTACTCCCAGCCACGAGGCTTCTCCCGCACGAGCGCATCTACGGACTTGGCCGTGATCGGGGTCGTGGACGTGAATTCGGCGCGGTGTTGTGCGAGCTTCTGCACGACGGACTGCGCGATCACCTCGGTGCTGTGCACCCGCGAGTCCAGGAACCCGATGCTGGACAGGAGACCGGGCACCTTGGTGTCATCGAGCTTGATCGGCAGCAGGCACTCGTTCTGCTGTTCCAACGCCCGTGTCTGTGCGGTCTGGCGTTCGTGCCGTGCCAGCGAGTGCTCGACGTAGTGCCGTGAGGTGAACATCAGCACGTATCGGACCTTGTCCGTCAACGTCTCTGCGATGTGTTCGATCAGGTTGCGGCCCCACCGCGCGATGAGCTGGTCCTCGTCGTAGTAGACCTTCACACCCAGCTCTTCGAGCCTCCGCACGATCGGCTCGACCTGGGCGCGGTCCTGCTCCGCGAAGGAAGGGGCGACGTCGAACTCGTACTCGGCCACCGGCCTAAGGTACGGGCCCATTCGACGTCCTGGGAACGCTCACTCGCCAAGGCTCTCGACTGGGCCGGGAGCCTTGGCGTGGAGTTGCCGCGTCGTCAGCGGACGGTCGTAGTCCTGCGGTACCAGGCGCGCCGATGTTCGACCGGCAGCGCGACACGGGTGATCAGCGCGGTCAGCAGACCACCGATGACCAGCCACAGCAGCGCGGCCAGGCCCTCGTTGAGGAGGGTGGCCACGGACGCGTTGTCCGGCGTGAAGAGACCGTCCAGGCCGAGGGTGATGCCGTCCGCCCACCCCGCGACGAACTGGAAGAACCCGTTGCCGGCGTTCGCACCCGCGATCACCAGGAAGATGTGCACCAACAGCACGATGGCGAACGTCCAGCACACGACGTCAATGACCGCACAGACGGTTCGCACCGTCCGCACCCTGCGGTAGTCGTCGTCGCGCTCGACGATCTGCTCCTCGACAACCGGCTCGTTCACGCGCGGCATGTGCTCGGTCGGCCGGCGTAACTCCGCATCACGTGGGTCCGTCATGTCGATGGACTTCCCTCCCGGGTAGCACGCCGAAACCCGTTCTCCCAGCTGATGCCCAGAAGTTGCCCATCCCGCCGAGGAAGTGTCCTCCCCACGACAAGGGGAGGAACATTGATGCGAAAGGCATTACTGGTCGCCGCAGGGCTCGTCGGCGCGCTGCTGATCCCGGCTGCGCCCGCCGGCGCGGCGCCGACCTGCAACGGACTACCTGTGACGAGATCCGGCGACGACGGCAACAACTCGATCATCGGCACCGCGGGCAACGACGTCATCTTCGCTGGTGGGGGCAATGATGTCGTCATGGGGCTGGGTGGCAACGACACCGTGTGCCTCGGCTCCCGCGCCAACGAGGCGGTGAACCTCGCGAACCTCGGCGAGACCTACCACCTGCTCGGCCGGTTCGACACCGCGTACGACCACGTCAGCCGGGCACTGGCCCTGCATCGGGAGATCGGTGACCGCGGTGCCGAGGCCGAGTCGTTGCGCGTCATCGCCGAGATCTGGCTGGACCAGGGCAAGCACGGCCGTGCGCTGGATCGCGCCGTCGAGGCGGCGGCGCTGGCCACCGACACCGGCCACCTCCCGGTGCTGACCAACGCGCTCAACACCCTCGGCGGGGTCCGCCTGCGCCTCGGTCAGGCCGAGGCGGCCCGCGCCGACCACGACCGCGCACTGCGGCTCGCCCGCGACGCGAACACCGGTTACGCCGAGGTCGTCGCCCTCTCCGGCCTCGCCGCCTGCCATCTCCGGCTGGGCAGGCACGACCACGCGCGGATCCTGGCCGAACACGCGCTCGCCGAGGCCGACCGGGTCGGGTTCCGCATCGCCGCGGCACAAGCACTCACCGTGTTGCTCGACGTCCACCTCACCAGCGGCGACCTGCCCCAGGCACTCGCGTGTGGCGAGCGCGCACTCGCGTTGCACCGGTCCACCGGCCACCGCCACGGCGAGGAGCGCACCGCCCTGCTGCTCGAGCACGCCGCCCGTGCGCCGCTCGGGTAGGCACCTCGAATTCGGTTTGGGCAGGTAGGGGAGAATCAGTGCCGTGAGCGAGCACATCCTTGACGAACTGTCCTGGCGCGGCCTGATCGCGACGTCCACCGACCTCGACGCACTCCGGAAGGACCTGGACGCCGGCCCGCTCACGCTCTATTGCGGTTTCGACCCGACGGCGCAG
Organism: Lentzea waywayandensis; assembly: GCF_900115955.1. Lineage (GTDB taxonomy): Bacteria > Actinomycetota > Actinomycetes > Mycobacteriales > Pseudonocardiaceae > Lentzea > Lentzea waywayandensis. The sequence goes on along the minus strand of NZ_FOYL01000005.1, from coordinate 1,913 downwards.
TCGCTGCACGCCGGCAACATGGTCCCGCTGCTCATGCTCCGGCGCTTCCAGAGGGCGGGCCACCGGCCGATCGTGATGGCCGGCGGTGCCACGGGCATGATCGGCGACCCGCGCGACACCGGTGAGCGCACGCTGAACTCGCTGGACACCGTCGCCGAGTGGGCCGAGCGCATCCGCGGCCAGCTGGAGCGGTTCGTCGACTTCGACGACTCGCCCACGGGGGCGATCGTCGAGAACAACCTCAACTGGACGGGCCAGGTCAGCGCGCTGGAGTTCCTGCGCGACGTCGGCAAGCACTTCTCGATCAACGTCATGCTGTCGCGGGAGACGGTGAAGCGCCGCCTCGAAGGCGACGGCATGTCGTACACCGAGTTCAGCTACCTGCTGCTCCAGTCGAACGACTACCTGGAGCTGAACCGCAGGTACGGCACCGCGCTGCAGGTCGGCGGCTCGGACCAGTGGGGCAACATCGTCGGCGGCGTCGACCTGATCCGCCGGGTCGAGGGCAAGCACGTGCACGCCCTGACCGCGCCGCTGGTCACCGACGCCGAGGGCCGCAAGTTCGGCAAGTCCACCGGTGGCGGCAGCGTCTGGCTCGACCCGGAGATGACGTCGCCGTACGCCTGGTACCAGTACTTCGTGAACGTCGACGACGTCACGGTGCTGAACTACCTGCGCCTGTTCACGTTCCTCACCCGTGAGGAGCTGGACGAGCTGGAGAAGCAGACCGCGGAGGCGCCGCACCAGCGTGCCGCGCAGAAGCGGCTCGCGCAGGAGTTCACCGACCTGGTCCACGGCGAACGCGCGACGCAGCAGGTCATCCTCGCCTCGTCGGCGCTGTTCGGCCGGGGCGAGCTGCGTGACCTGGACGCGCCGGTGCTGGAGGCCGCGCTGGCCGAGGCGCCGAAGGGACAGGTGCGGCTGGCGGACGAGCCCACGATCGTCGACCTGCTGATCGCGTCGGGCCTGGCGGACAGCCGGGGTGCCGCGCGGCGGACGGTCAACGAGGGCGGTGCCTACGTGAACAACGCGAAGGTGACCGACGAGGAGTGGAAGCCGGTGTCGTCGGATCTGCTCCACGGCAAGTGGCTCGTGCTCCGGCGCGGCAAGCGCAACAACGCGAGCGTGCAGGTAGAGCTCTGACCTGCACGTTCTGGTCGCAGAAGGCCGTTGGTCCCACTCGGGACCGGCGGCCTTCGATGTTTCTGACTGTGATCGCGGTCACAGTGTGTGGGGATCGGGCCTGCGATAGCTTGTTCATGGGTCCTGTATGGGGCTGTTGACCTGCGGTTTCTTAACCGTGGGCGACCATGATGCCCCCGATTTGACCCTGCGTTGGCGTGCGTGTAACTTTCTCCATGTCAGCGAGGAACGGGCCGGGAACACCGGAACGGAGCGCGACACAGATCACGAACCAAGCTTCCACGGACTGTGGTAGAGTGGGTGATCTGGAAACGACGAAGACCCAGCCGGTAGCTCGTCTGAGCTCAGAGGCCAAGGGCGTCGGAAGTTTCAAACCAAAAGCTTAAGTACAACACAGCCCCGGAAGCGACTCTCTTCATGAGACTAGCTGCGGTGTGCGCGTGTTCTTTGAGAACTCAACAGCGTGCCGAAACACAGCCAGTAATATATGAATTACCTCCTCGTCGAGGTAGTTCCTTTGAGGCAAGACTAGATTGATGCCAGACATATTCCGTCTGGAGCGATCAAACACAATCCTTATTGGAGAGTTTGATCCTGGCTCAGGACGAACGCTGGCGGCGTGCTTAACACATGCAAGTCGAGCGGTAAGGCCCTTCGGGGTACACGAGCGGCGAACGGGTGAGTAACACGTGGGTAACCTGCCCTGTACTCTGGGATAAGCCTTGGAAACGAGGTCTAATACCGGATACGACACTGGATCGCATGATCTG
>NZ_FOYL01000014.1 GCF_900115955.1 Lentzea waywayandensis | reverse complement strand
CGTGAGACAGTTCGGTCCCTATCCGCCGCGCGCGTAGGATACTTGAGGAAGGCTGTCCCTAGTACGAGAGGACCGGGACGGACGGACCGCTGGTGTGCCAGTTGTTCTGCCAAGAGCATTGCTGGTTGGCTACGTTCGGAAGGGATAACCGCTGAAGGCATCTAAGCGGGAAGCTCGTTCCAAGATGAGGTATCCCACCCTTTGTGGGTTAAGGCCCCCAGCTAGACCACTGGGTTGATAGGCCAGAGGTGGAAGACCGGTAACGGTTGGAGCTGACTGGTACTAATAGGCCGAGGACTTGTTACAAAGACGCTACGCATCCACTGTGCGGTTCTGGAAGAACAACCAGGACCGATCGCGACCCCGCGGGGTTGCTGGTTGTAATTTCATAGTGTTTCGGTGGTTATAGCGTTGGGGAAACACCCGGTCCCATTCCGAACCCGGTAGTTAAGCCCTTCTGCGCCGATGGTACTGCACTGGTTACGGTGTGGGAGAGTAGGTCGCCGCCGAACTTTACTTCCCTGAAGGGGCTTGTGATCGCGGGGCACAATTACAGTGCTTCGCTCACAGGCCCCTTTCAGCGTGTCCATAGTAGGAGGATTTGGTGTCCAGGTTCGGGGATCGTCCCGGCGACCGTCAGCGTGGCCAGGGAGACCGACCGCGCCATTCCGACGGTGGCCGTCCAGCAGGCGACCGCAAGTTCAGCAGCAGCAGTAAGCCTCAGCGCGGTGAAGGCTCCGGCGACCGCACCAACAGCGGCGACCGTCGAGACAACCGCGCCGGCTCCAGTGACCGCGGCGGTTACCGCGGCCAGGGTTCCAGCGACCGCGAGGACGACTCCGGCGACCGCGGTGGCTACCGCGGCGACCGTTCGAGCGACCGCGGCGGCTCCGGCGAGCGTGGTGGCTACCGCAAGAGCGACTCGGGCGACCGAGGCGGCTATCGCGGACAGGGTTCCGGTGAGCGCAGCGGTTTCCGCAGTGACCGCCCCGGTTTCCGCAAGGACGATTCAGGCGACCGCGGTGGTTACCGGGGCCAGGGCTCCAGCGATCGCGGTGGCTACCGCAAGAGCGAGTCCAGCGACCGTGGCGGTTACCGCGGCCAGGGTTCGAGCGACCGGCCCGGCTACCGCAAGGACGACTCGGGCGACCGCGGTGGTTACCGGGGCCAGGGTTCCAGCGATCGTGGCGGCTACCGCAAGAGCGAGTCGAGTGACCGTCCCGGTTACCGCAAGGACGACTCCGGCGGCTATCGCAAGAGCGAATCGGGCGACCGCGGCGGTTTCCGCTCCGGCGACCGTGCCGGCTCTGGCGAGCGCGGCGGTTTCCGCAAGAGCGACTCCGGTGACCGTGGCGGCTACCGGGGTTCCAGCGACCGCGGCGGTTTCCGCAAGAGCGAGTCCAGCGACCGTCCCGGCTTCCGCAAGGACGACTCGGGCGACCGCGGCAGCTACCGCAAGAGCGAGTCCGGCGATCGTGGCGGCTTCCGCAAGAGTGACTCGAACGACCGCGGTGGTTACCGCGGCCAGGGTTCGAGTGACCGTGGCGGCGATCGCGGTGGTTACCGGGGCGAGCGCTCCGGCGACCGTCCTGGCTTCCGCAAGGACGAGTCCGGCGATCGCGGTGGCTACCGCAAGAGCGAGTCCAGCGACCGCGGCGGTTTCCGCTCCGGCGACCGTGCCGGCTCGGGCGAGCGCGGCGGGTTCCGCAAGAGTGACTCCGGTGACCGTGGCGGCTATCGCAAGAGTGACTCCGGCGACCGTCCCAGCTTCCGCAAGGACGACTCGGGCGATCGCGGCGGCTACCGCAAGAGCGAGTCCGGCGATCGTGGCGGCTACCGCAAGAGCGATTCGGGCGACCGTCCCGGCTTCCGCAAGAGCGACTCGGGCGATCGCGGTGGGTACCGCAAGAGCGACTCCGGTGATCGTGGCGGCTCGCGTTCGAGCGACCGTCCCGGCTTCCGCAAGGACGACTCCGGCGATCGCGGTGGTTACCGGGGCCAGGGCTCCAGCGACCGTGGCGGCTACCGCAAGGACGAGTCGAGCGATCGTGGCGGCTACCGGGGTTCGAGTGACCGTGGCGGCTACCGCAAGAGCGACTCGAACGACCGTGGTGGGTACCGCGGCCAGGGTTCGAGCGATCGCGGTGGCTACCGCAAGGACGACTCGAACGACCGTGGCGGCTACCGGAAGAGCGATTCCGGCGGCCACCGCGACGACGAGCGTTCCGGCCCGCCGCGCGACGACCGTCGTGACGAGCGCAGCCGTGAGCGTGCGGCGCGCTTCCAGGAGCGTCAGGCAGACCAGGAGACCACGGGCGAGGGCGGCGACGCCTCGGCTGAGGTGACCCCCGCCGCCGAGCGCGCCGGGTACCGCCTGGGCGACGGCGCCGCGGCCACCCGTGCCGCTGCCGGTCGTGAGCCGGCCGCTGACGCCGACGTTGCCGTTGAAGGCGAAGCGGACGCGGTTGCCGAGACCAAGGTCGTTGCTGACAGCGATGCCGACGTCGACGCGGAGAAGCGTGACGACGAGCCCCAGGCCGAGAAGGACGACGACGACAGCGCGGAGCCGCGCGACGAGGCGCCCGCGCCCCGTGGCGGACGGCCCGAACTGCCGGAGGAAGCCGACCTGTCGCTGCTCGACCCGGAGATCAAGGCCGAGCTGCGCAGCCTGCCCAAGGGTCTCGCGGAGATCATCGGACGGCACCTGGCCGCGGCCGGGCTGCTGATCGACGAGGAGCCGGAGCTGGCCCTGGAGCACGCGCGGTACGCGCGGAGCAAGGCTGCTCGCGTCGGTGTCGTGCGGGAAGCGGCGGGTCTGACCGCCTACTTCGCGGACGAGTGGGCCGAGGCGCTCAGCGAGTTGCGCGCCGCACGCCGGATGATGCCCGGACCGGGCCACCTGGCGATCATGGCGGACTGCGAGCGGGCCCTGGGCCGGCCGGAGCGTGCCATCGATCTGGCCAAGGACCCGGCGGCCAAGGACCTGAGCCAGGAGGACGAGATCGAGCTGCGCATCGTCGCGGCCGGCGCTCGTCGTGACATGGGCCAGCTCGACGCGGCCGTCGTCGCCCTGCAGGGTCCCGACCTCGATCCGGGGCAGCGCAATCCCTACTCCGCGCGGCTCTTCTACGCTTACGCCGACAACCTGGCCGCGGCCGGTCGCATCGAGGAGTCCGTCAAGTGGTTCCTCAACGCCGCCGAGGCTGACGACGAAGGGGAGACGGACGCCGCCGAGCGCGCGTTCGAGCTGACCCAGGAGGAGACCCCGCAGCAGTGAGCGAGACGTTGGTCGACAGGTACGACGCGTTGCTGATCGATCTCGACGGCACCGTCTACCGAGGGTCCGAGGCCGTGCCGGGTGCAGCCGAAGCGATTGCGGCGGCCAGAAGCAAGGGCGTCGGGATCCGCTACGTCACCAACAACGCCTCCCGCTCACCGCAGATGGTGGCCGATCACCTCGTCGAGCTCGGGTTCGAGACGAACGTCGACGAGGTGAGCACCTCCTCGCAGGCAGGCGCGGCCATGCTGGCCGAACGACTGCCGAAGCGATCCACTGTGCTCGTGCTCGGCACCAAGGCCCTGGAGGCCGAGGTGTTCAAGCGCGGACTCATCCCGACCGACACCGCCGAAGGCGCGGTGGCGGTCCTGCAAGGGCTGTCCATGGACCTCGGCTGGCGTGAGCTGGCCGAGGCCGCGGTGGCCATCCGCAACGGCGCGCTGTGGGTGGCGTGCAACGTCGACGCCACCCTGCCCACCGAACGCGGCCTCCTGCCCGGCAACGGCAGCCTCGTCGCGGCGCTGAAGACCGCGACCGACCAGGAACCGCTCGTCGCCGGCAAGCCCGCCACCCCGCTGCTCCAGCAGGCGGCGAAGGACCTCGGCGCGAACCGTCCGCTGGTGATCGGCGACAGGCTCGACACGGACATCCTGGGCGCGGTCAACGCGGGCATGGACTCGCTGCTTGTGCTCACAGGTGTATCCACGGAGCAAGAGGCGCAAGCGCTTCCGGCTGAGCAAAGGCCCACGTATGTCGGCGCGGACCTGTCGGTACTCCATCGGCTACCGTAAGACCGTGAGCTACCCCCTGCCCGGACCGCCGCCCAACCCGGCTGACGCCATCGAAGGCGTGCTGGAGCGGCTCGACGGGCTCGAGAACGTTCCCCTCGACGAGCACGTCGCGCGGTTCGACGCCGTGCACGCGACGCTCACCGACGCGCTGTCGAGCATCGACAAGGTGTGATGCACAGTGCCTCGCAGGGTGCGGCTCGACGCCGAACTCGTGCGCAGGGGGCTCGCCAGGTCCCGTGAGCACGCCAGCCAACTCGTCGCGGACGGACGCGTGAAGGTCCGCGGCACTGTCGCGACGAAGCCCGCCACCGCCGTGGAGACCTCCGACGCGGTCGTCGTCAAGGACATCGGCAACGACCCGAACTGGGCGTCCAGGGGTGCGCACAAGCTCATCGGCGCGCTCGAGGGCTTCAAGATCGATCCCACCGGCAGGCGTTGTCTCGACGCCGGCGCGTCCACTGGCGGTTTCACCGACGTGCTGCTGCGCAAAGGCGCGCGTCAGGTGGTCGCGGCCGACGTCGGCAGGGGTCTGCTCGACTGGAAGCTGCAGACCGACGACCGGGTCGTGGTGAAGGACAAGACCAACGTCCGCACCCTCACGCCCGAGGACATCGGGGGCAAAGTTGAACTCGTGGTGGCCGATCTTTCGTTTATCTCGTTGAGGCTTGTGCTTCCCGCACTGGCCGCGTGCCTCGACGAGGAGGGCGACCTGCTGCCCATGGTCAAGCCGCAGTTCGAGGTGGGCAAGGAACGCCTCGGCTCCGGCGGTGTCGTGCGCGAGCCCGAGCTTCGTGCCGAGGCCGTGCTCGACGTGACCAAGGCGGCAGCAGAACTCGGTCTGGCGGTGCACGGGGTCGTCGCGAGCCCGCTGCCCGGCCCGTCCGGGAATGTCGAGTACTTCCTCTGGCTTCGCAAGGGTGAACCCGTCCCTGCGGAGGAGATGGTGCGCACCGCCGTCGAAGAAGGGCCCCAATGAGGGAAGTCCTGCTGGTCGTCCACACCGGTCACCAGAGCAACATCGATCTCGCCCGTCAGGTGGCAGGCCGTCTCGCGGTCGGGGGCGTCACGACGAGGGTGCTCGACGACGAGGCGCGTGACCTCGGCCCGTCGTGCTGCACCAAGGTCGTGCCCGCCGACGACCACGCGGCCGAGGGCACCGAGCTCGTCCTGGTGCTGGGCGGTGACGGCACGCTGCTGCGCGGCGCCGAACTCGCCCGCCCGGCGCGGGTGCCGGTGCTGGGCGTGAACCTGGGCCGAGTCGGATTCCTCGCGGAGGCCGACTCGGACGCGTTGCACGAGGCCGTCGGCCACGTGCTGGAGCGCGACTACTTCGTGGAAGAGCGCATGACGCTCGACCTCGTCGCGAAGGTCAACGGCGACGTGGTCGCGCAGACCTGGGCGCTCAACGAGATCACCGTCGAGAAGCTGATCCGCGAACGCATCCTCGACGTCGTCGTCGAGGTCGACGGCCGGCCGGTGTCGGCGTTCGGCTGCGACGGCGTGATCTGTGCGACGCCGACGGGCTCGACGGCCTACGCGTTCTCGGCGGGCGGACCGGTCGTGTGGCCGGACGTGCAGGCGATCCTGGTGGTGCCGAGCAACGCACACGCGCTGTTCTCGCGGCCGCTGGTCGTCTCGCCGAAGTCGCACGTGGCGTTCGAGATCGACTCGTCGGGCCACCCGGCGGCGCTGTCCGCGGACGGGCGGCGCACGTTCGAGCTGCCCGCGGGCGCGCGGATCGAGATCGTGGAAGGCGCGGTGCCGCTCAAGGTCGTGCGGCTGCGCCAGGCTCCGTTCACGGACCGGCTGGTCGAGAAGTTCGCCCTGCCGGTGAAGGGATGGCGGGGACCATCGGCAGGCTGACCGCGCCGCTCGGCGCGTCGGCACTCGCTGGCTATGGTGCCCCCAGAGCAAGGTCCCATCCGGAAATGTCGGACCCGACAAGTAAGGTTCGCCCTGTGCTGGCCGAGATGCGCATCAATGGCCTTGGCGTGATCGACGAGGCCACCCTTGAACTCGACCCCGGATTCACCGTAGTCACCGGTGAGACGGGCGCGGGCAAGACCATGGTCGTGACCGGATTGCACCTGCTCGGCGGTGGCCGTGCGGAGGCGTCGCGGGTGCGCACCGGAGCCGACAAAGCGGTGGTGGAAGGCCGCTTTCAGGCTCCGGCGGGCAGCCCTGCCGCGAAGGTGGCGGAGGAGGTCGGCGGCGAGGCCGACGAGGACGGGTCGCTGATCGCGATCCGCACCGTCGGCGCCGACGGCCGCTCACGGGCCCACGTCGGCGGCCGCTCCGTGCCGGTCGGCGTCCTGTCCGAACTGGCAGAGCAGCTCATCGCCGTCCACGGCCAGAACGACCAGCTGCGGCTCATGCGCCCGACCGAGCAGCGCGCCGTGCTGGACCGCTTCGCGAGTGACGACGTGAGCGAGCCGCTGCGCGCGTACCAGGCCGTCCGCGAGGAGTGGCTGCGCGTCTCCACGGAGCTCAAGGAACGCACCGAGCGCTCGCGTGAGCTCGCCCGTGAGGCCGACCTGCTGCGGCACGGCCTGGGCGAGATCGACGCCGTCGACCCGAAGCCGGGTGAGGACGTCGAGTTGCACGACGAGGCTCGGCGGCTTGCCGACGCCGATCAGCTTCGTGAGGCCGCTCAGGGTGCGCAGTTCGCCGTGTCCGGGTCTCTCGAGGGTGATCCCGACAATCCTGGTGCTCTCGGGTTGATCTCCGAGGCTGCTCGTCGACTGTCGGTCTCCGAGGACCCGAAGCTGCGGGAGATGGAGCCGCGGCTCGTGGAGGCGGCGACGTTGCTGGCCGACGTCGGTGCGGAGATCTCCGGCTATCTGGACCACCTCGAGGCTGACCCCGGCCGGCTCGAGTCGGTGTTGCAGCGGCAGGCCGAGTTGAAGGCGTTGACTCGGAAGTACGCGGCCGACATCGACGGTGTGATCGCCTGGGCCGCTGATGCTCGGGCTCGGCTGGGCGGGTTGGACACGTCCGAGGAGGCCCTGAGTTCGCTGGCCACCCGGCGGGATGAGCTTGCTGTCGAGTTGGGTGCGTTGGCGGAGCGGGTCACCGCGGCACGCGTCGAGGCCGCGTTGGAGCTTGGAAAGGCCGTTACCGAGGAGCTTGACGGGCTTGCCATGCCGCACGCCACTGTCGAGCTGGCGGTTCGGCCTCGGCACGCTGAGGCCGGGGATGCCCAGGCATTGGCTGTGGGGCGGTCGATTCTGCACGCCGGGTCGTCCGGAGTGGACGATGTCGAGCTGCGGTTGATCTCGCATCCCGGTGCGCCCGCGTTGCCCGTGCACAAGGGGGCCTCCGGGGGTGAGCTTTCCCGCGTGATGCTGGCGTTGGAGGTTGTGCTCTCGCACTCCGATCCGGTGCCCACCCTGGTGTTCGACGAGGTTGACGCCGGTGTCGGTGGGCGGGCCGCGGTCGAGGTCGGGCGGCGGTTGGCTCGGCTTGCCCGGTCTCACCAGGTGATCGTCGTGACCCACCTGCCTCAGGTCGCCGCGTTTGCCGATCGGCATCTTGTGGTGGACAAGTCTGCCGACGGGACGTTCACGCGGTCTGCTGTGCGGAAGCTGGATGAGACGCAGCGGGTGGTCGAGCTCGCCCGGATGCTGGCCGGGATGGATTCGACCGATACCGGTCGGGCCCATGCCGAGGAGTTGCTGGCTGCCGCCAAGGCCGACAAGTCCTCGGCCGCTGTGGTTCGGCGGCGGAAGAAGAAGGGCTGACCTGGGCTTCGCCTTCGTCATCGCGGTTGAGCTGGGCGGTCGCCTTGTGACCTTGTTCGGCATGATGGGGGTGTGACGGTTACCGGATCTTTGACCACGCGCCGGGTGTTCGGGGCCGTGTTGGTGGTCGTTGCCGCTGCGCTGGGTGTGGCGGCCACGTTCTTGTCCGCCTACACGGTGCAGGTCGTGGTCAACGGTCGTACCCTGCGGTTCGAGGCCACCTCCTGGCTGGTCGAGCGGGACGACTTCCGCGACGTGCTGATGCTCGAGCCCCTGGAGTTCGGGGAGCCCGCTGTGGCGGCCGCGCTGATCATGGCGCTGTCAGCGGTGCTGGCTTTTCGGGTTCCCGCTGTCCGCGTCGGGTCGTTGCTCGGGGCCGGCCTGCTGGCCGGGGTGGCCTGGTCCGCTGTCACTCGGGTACAGGGGCTGGTCGACAGGCTTGCCGAGCTCGAGTCGCCGGTGACCATCGAGGTGGCGCAGGGAGACGGGGTCACCATGCTGATCGTCGCGGCAGGAGTGGCCGTGGTGGCCGCCGTGTTGCACCAGGAGTTGCCTCGGGCGGTTCAGGCCGAGGGGACTGCTGAGGGAGTCGTCATCCATCAGATCGACGACGAGGCGGACGACACCGACACACCGCCGTACGGGTATCCGGTGATCGTGGAGCCCAAGAGTGATTGATCGCCGCAAGATCGCGTGGGTGCTGCTGACGCTGGCGGCGGTGGTGTCGGTCGTCGCGTCGCTCCAGGACGTCTTCAGCACTGTCTACAAGGGATTCGGGACTGATCTGCGGTCCACCTCGACGCTGTGGATCACCACGTCGAACCCGCAGGACGGGCCTGCCGAGCAGCCCGCGTTCTTCGCTGCCGGGTGGCCTGTGATGATCTCGGCGATCCTGATGGCTGTCGCCGTGGTGCTGCTGGTGCGTCAGGAGACCGCGTTCGTCGGGCGGCCACTCGCCATGGGCGGGGCTGGGGCGCTGGCCGGGGTGGTGCTCCTCTACGTGTTCCAGGTGTGGGAGTTGCAGGAACTCATCGACTCCCAGCCGCCGCGAGGTTCCAGCAAGGACGAGCTGCTCTACCACGACGGGTTCTACCTCCTGGTGATCGCGGCCGTCGCCGGGCTCGTGGGCGCGGGGCTCGCCCAGCGGAGGAGTTCCGAGCCGGTGGTGGAGGACGAGGACGAAGGGGACGGGGTGGTCGTGCACCAGCTCGGCAACGACGACGACACGCCTCCCTTCGGCATTGCCATTCCTGACGACGACGAGCGGGAGACCCGGTGATCGGGAGACCTACGGCCATCGCGTTGATCGCGGCCGGAGTGGTGCTGAGCGCTACGGCGATGGTGTTGCCGTGGTACTCGACGGCGTACGCCGGTGGCGTTGAGGTCGTGGTCCGGGCTTGGGGGACCGATGTTCTCAACAAGCCGGGGGACTGGCCCTCCGGAGAGCTTTCGCCCTGGTACGGGGTGCCTGTGGTGGTGACGATCTTGTTGCTCGTCGCCGGGGTCTGGATCAACCGCGCGGCTCTGGCCGGGGCGGTTGGGCAGCTTGGCGCGGTGGGGATCGTCTCGGCGCTCGTGGTGTCGGAGCGTGGGCACGCTCTTGAGCAGCAAGGCGACTTCGCGGTCGGGTTCGGGCTGGTGTTCCTCGTGGTGGGGACGTTGGTCGGGCTCGTGGGAGCTGTTGCCGTGCAACGGGAGGCGGCGTGAGGAAGGTCCTTGGCGTCGTGCTGCTCGGGCTCGCCGCTGTGGCGGCTGTCGGGGCCACGTTCCTGCCGTTCTCGGAGTTGTTGATCCGGCTTGCTCCCGGGCAGCAGCAGACCGCCTACGTCACCAGTGGGTGGAGCACGCACTTCGGTGGTGCCAAGGATGAGCACGGACCGTTGTTCGGCATCCCGATCGTGGTGATGGCCGCCGTGGTTCTGGTGGGCGTTCGGTGGCGGAAAGTCGCCTTTGCCGGGGCCGCCGGGTTGGCGGGCGTCACCGGAATGTTGTTCGTGTATTTGCTGAACGCGATCAGCTTTCACGAGGAGGGCAACATCGCCATCGATCCGGCGTTGGAAGCCGGGTTCGGCAACGGTATTTGGGTGCTCATAAGTGCGGTGGTTCTCGCGTTTGGAGCCGTAGTAGTTCACCCCGACGACTGACCAGCGAGAAATGCCCGGCGTGCCTCACCTGTCGCGTGCGCACCGTGGGTCACTATCGGCTCATGAAGCTTTCCGGGCTGCTGAGCCGCACCAACCACGAACTTCCCGGTGTCACGGGCGTCGCGCGGGTTGATCGGCGCGCTAGCGACCTGGTGCGGCGCGTCAGTGCCGGTGACATCGCTGTGATGGATCTCGTCGACCTCGATCGGCGGACCGTCGAGGCGCTCGTCGCGGCCGAGGTCGTCGGTGTCGTGAACGCGTCGCCGTCGATTTCCGGGCGGTTTCCCAACCTCGGCCCGGAACTGCTGATCGAGGCCGGCATTCCGCTGATCGACAACGTCGGCGCCGTCGCGCTGCGGGAGATCAAGGAAGGCACGAAGATCCGGCTGCACGAAGGAGTCGTGTACGCCGGGGAACGTGAGCTCGCCAAGGGGATCGAGCAGAACGCCGAAAGCATCGCCGACGCGATGATCGAGGCGAAGGCCGGCATGTCGGCGCAGCTGGAAGCGTTCTCCGCCAACACCATCGAGTTTCTTCGCCGCGAACGCGCGCTGGTGCTCGACGGCGTCGGCGTGCCCGAGGTGTACGTGCCGATGCGCGACCGGCAGGTGCTCGTCGTCGCGGGCGGGCCGTCGCACGCCGAGGAGCTGCGCAAGCTCCGCAAGTACATCCGCGAGTACCGGCCGGTGCTGATCGGCGTCGACACCGGCGCGGACACGCTGCACGACGCCGGGCTCAAGCCGGACATCATCGTCGGCGACCCCGACGGCATCGGCACCGCGTCACTGCGCGCGGCCTCCGAGGTGGTCGTGCCCGCGCAGACCGACGGCCACGCGCCCGGCCTTCAGCGGATCCAGGACCTCGGCATCGGCGCGGTGACGTTCCCCGCGTCCGGCAACGCGGAGGACCTCGCGTTGCTGCTCGCCGAGGCGCACGGCGCGTCCCTGGTCGTGACGGTGGGGCTGCGCGCGACGTTGCGCGAGTTCCTCGACCGCGGGCACTCCGGTTCCAACCCCTCCACGTTCCTCACCCGGCTCAAGCTCGGCAGCAAGCTCGTCGACGGGGAGGCCGTCGCGACGTTGCACCGCAGCCGGGTCTCGCTGGGCGTGATCGTCCTGCTGGTGACCGCCGCGATCGTCGCCATGGCGGCGGCCCTCGCGGTGTCCGGCGTCGGTCACGTCTACGTCGACATCGTGGTCGACGGCTGGCAATCCGTCGTCAACTGGTTCAAGGGGTTCCTCTCGTGATCACGCTGCGCTACCACATAGTTTCGATCACCGCGGTGTTCCTCGCGCTGGCGGTCGGTGTCGTGCTGGGGTCGACCGCGATCAGCGGAAGGCTGCTCTCCGGGCTGAGCGACGAGAAGAACTCGTTGGCACAGCAGGTGAACGACCTGCAGAACGACCGCAACGCGTTGAACGCCAAGCTGACCGAGGCGGACAAGTTCGCCGCGTCCGTCGGCCCGCTGGCGGTCAAGGACCGGCTCACCGACCGCACGGTCGTCATCGTGACCACCTCGGACGCCCGTCCGTCCGATCGGGACGCTCTCGCCGGGCTGCTGAAGTCCGCGAGCGCCACCGTCACCGGCGAGATCCAGCTGACCGACGCGTTCGCCGACCCGTCCCGTGGCGACCAGCTGCGCGATCTCGTGGCACGGCTGCAGCCCGCCGGCTCCCAGCTGCCCACCGCCGCCGACCCCGGCACCCGCGCAGGCGGCCTGTTCGGAGCGTTGCTGCTGCTCAACTCGTCCAACAACGAGCCGCAGGCCACGGCCGACGAGACGGCGTCCGCGCTCTCCGGGCTCACCAACGCGGGATTCGTGAAGGCGACGTCAGGAGTGAAGCCCGCGCAGCTCGCGATCGTGCTGACCGGTGGTGCCGCTATCGGTGACTCGGCCGCGGACCGGGCCTCGACCGTCGCGCGCTTCGCCACCCAGCTCGACCGGGCCGGTGCAGGTGTCGTGCTGGCCGGCGCGAACGGCTCCGCGAACGGCACTGGCGCGATCGGCGTGGTCCGCGCGGACACCGCCGCGACGTCGATCCTGTCCACCGTGGACAACTCCGACACCCCGGCGGGCCAGGTCGTCGTGGTGATGGCGTTGCGCGAACAGCTGGAGGGCCGCGCCGGCCGTTACGGCGTCGCGGGCAACGCGGAGGCGTCCTCGCCCGGCACGGCAGGCTAGTGCTCGGTCGTCCACTCGCCGGGTAGGGCCTTCAACAGCTGTTCCAGCGCGTCCGGCGTGCGGGCGCGGGCCCACAGCCACTGGCGGTCGTCCTCGCGGACGACCAGGTCGTCCGCGGCGAACCAGCGGGTGCCGGGACTGTGCAGCGGCAGCAGTGCGAAGTGATCTTCGAGCAGGGAGACGTCCGCCTCGGACGTCTCCCTGTCCGCTGTGTCGGCCCCGTCGCGGAACAGCGACTCGGACAGCACCATCTCCACGCAAGCCAGCGAGAACCGGGGCAGCCACGCGTCCCAGCGCTCCTCGGCCCTGTCCACGAGGTCGAGCTTGATCCGGACCTCCGGGTCGTCGCCGTCCAGCACCGCGCCCCAGGCCGCGACCCACTGGTTCTCGGCGCGGAACACCAGGACGTCGTCGACCACGCGCAGTTCGGACGGCGTCAGCAGGCGGTCCTGGTTGCTGGTCAGGTCGGGACGCTTGCCGAACAGCGCCAGCGCCTCCTTCACCGCCTCGGGCAGCCGGACGAGCAGCTGCTCCTCGGTGGCGGCGAGATCCGCCCGGTTCCAGCCGTCCTGCGCTTCCAGCGGCTCGGCCCACGCGGCCGCGAAACCCTCGATGAAGCGCCACGCCGCCGAACGGTCGTGCATGGCTCGTGCGGCGTTTCCTGCCACGTCGAAGGTCACGTGACAACGATTCCTGATCCCGGCGCGTGCCGTGGGAGTTCGGGAAAACGCCTCACTGCGCCGATCGGGTGATGTGATCTGCCGGGTCGTGGTGCGCTGAGTGACCGTCGGCGTGTTAGCGTTATGGCCCGTGGATAGGGGGATTCGGCCCCCACGATTTTCACGGGAGCCCCGTTGGTGCAGCAGGCACGTACGACCAAGCACGTCTTCGTCACAGGGGGCGTCGCCTCCTCCCTGGGCAAGGGGCTCACGGCCTCCAGTCTCGGCCAGTTGCTCACCTCGCGCGGCCTGCGGGTAACGATGCAGAAGCTCGACCCGTACCTGAACGTGGACCCCGGCACGATGAACCCGTTCCAGCACGGCGAGGTCTTCGTGACCGACGACGGTGCGGAGACGGACCTCGACATCGGCCACTACGAGCGGTTCCTCTCGCGGGACTTGAGCGGCGAGGCCAACGTCACCACCGGTCAGGTGTACTCCGAGGTGATCGCCAAGGAGCGGCGAGGTGAGTACCTGGGCGACACGGTCCAGGTCATCCCGCACATCACCGACGAGATCAAGCGCCGCATCCGGGCGATGGCCGAGCCGGACGCCGACGGCGTCACGCCGGACGTGGTCATCACCGAGGTCGGCGGCACGGTGGGCGACATCGAGTCGCTGCCGTTCCTGGAGGCCGCTCGCCAGGTCCGTCACGACGTCGGCCGCGACAACGTCTTCTTCCTGCACGTCAGCCTGGTGCCGTACCTGGCGCCGAGCGGCGAGCTGAAGACCAAGCCGACGCAGCACTCCGTCGCGGCGCTGCGGAACATCGGCATCCAGCCGGACGCGATCGTGTGCCGTGCGGACCGGGAGATCCCGGACGCGCTGAAGCGCAAGATCGGCCTTATGTGCGACGTCGACACCGACGCCGTCGTCGCGGCCGTGGACGCGCCGTCGATCTACGACATCCCGAAGGTGCTGCACTCCGAGGGCCTCGACGCCTACGTCGTGCGCCGCCTCGGCCTGCCGTTCCGCGACGTCGACTGGACGGTGTGGGGCGACCTGCTGGAGCGGGTGCACAACCCGTCCGAGACGGTGAAGATCGCGCTGGTCGGCAAGTACGTCGACCTGCCCGACGCCTACCTCTCGGTCACCGAGGCGCTGCGGGCCGGCGGTTTCGCGCACCACGCCAAGGTCGAGATCAAGTGGGTGCCGTCGGACGAGTGCCAGACGCCCGAGGGCGCGGCACGGGCGTTGTCCGGCATGGACGCGGTGCTGATCCCCGGCGGGTTCGGCGTGCGCGGCATCGAGGGCAAGGTCGGCGCGCTGAAGTACACCCGCACGCGCGGTGTGCCGACGCTGGGCCTGTGCCTCGGCCTTCAGTGCATGGTGATCGAGGCCGCGCGGAACCTCGCGGGCATCGAGGACGCGAACTCCAGCGAGTTCGAAGAGGGCGGCACGCCGGTCATCTCCACGATGGCCGACCAGCAGGACGTCGTGGCCGGTCAGCGCGACATGGGCGGCACGATGCGCCTCGGCGCGTACGTCGCCAAGCTGACGCCGGGGTCGGTGGTCGCGAACGCGTACGGGGCCACCGAGGTGTCCGAGCGGCACCGCCACCGTTACGAGGTCAACAACGCGTACCGGGGCAAGCTCGCCGACGCCGGTCTGGTGTTCTCCGGCCTGTCGCCGGACGGCCGCCTGGTCGAGTTCGTCGAACTGCCGACGGACGTGCACCCGTTCTACGCCGCCACGCAGGCGCACCCGGAGCTCAAGTCGCGTCCCACGAAGCCGCACCCGCTGTTCGCGGCGTTCGTGAAGGCCGCGATCGACTACCGGGTCGCCGACCGGCTGCCGCTGACCGCGGGTGCCTCCAAGTGAGCCGTCACGACTTCCGGACGGTCTCGAGCGAGGACCTGCACGTCGGACGTGTCGTCGCGCTGCGGATCGACGACGTCGAGATGCCCGGTGGCGGCACGGCCAAGCGCGAGATCGTCGAGCACATGGGCGCCGTCGCGGTCGTGGCCGTGGACGACGCCGGTGAGGTCGTGCTGATCCACCAGTACCGGCACGCGCTGGGCAGGCACCTCTGGGAGCTGCCGGCCGGGCTGCTCGACCACGACGGCGAGGAGCCGGTCATCGGCGCGCGCCGGGAACTGGCCGAGGAGGTCGGGCTCGACGCGGCGCGCTGGGACACGCTGGTCGACACCGCGGCGTCGCCCGGTTTCACCGACGAGGTCGTGCGCGTGTACCTGGCGCGCGAGCTGTCCGAAGTGGAGCGTGAGGTGCAGGGCGAGGAGGAGGCGGATCTGGAGATCCACCGCTTCCCGCTCGACGAGGCCGTGCGGATGGTGCTGGCGGGCGAGATCGTGAACTCGTCGGCGGTCGCCGGGCTGCTCGCGGCGCGTGAGGTGCTGGCGGGACGGGCGGAGCCACGTCCGGCCGGCGCACCGTTCCGCGACAAGCCGACCCGGTTCGCCGCGCGCAAGAAGTAGGTTGGGCTCATGCAGACGTTGAAGGGTGCCTTCGCACGGATGAAGGCACCCTTCGGCGTTCTCGCGCTGGGTGGCGCGGGCGTGGTGTTGCTCCAGTTCGTCGATCCGAACAAGCCGGGCAACCTGCTGCCGAAGTGCCCGTTCAACTGGCTGACGGGGCTGAACTGCCCCGCGTGCGGTGCCACGCGCATGGTTCACGCGCTGCTGCACGGAGATGTCGTCAGCGCGTTCCACTTCAACGCCGTGTTGCTCGCGTTGGGCGTGCCTCTGGCCGTGTGGTTGTTCGCGCGGTGGACGCGAGATCGCTGGACTGGCGAACGGCGATCCGTGCCGAAGTCGGTCGGTGTCGCCGTTCTCGTCGTTGCCGCCGTGTGGGGCGTGGGACGGAACCTCGCGGGCATCTAGGGCCTGTATCGAAGTCTGGTCCGCGACAGCCGGGCCCGAGGCGGCCCCTGGTGGCACGGCCGAACGACCCACATACAACACCGGTATGCGGGCCATTCGGCCGCACCACCAGGAACCACCTCAAGCGCGACTCTCATCGAACCAGACCTCGATACAGGCCCTAGTCGCGGAGCTTGCGGCCCTGCGCGTCCGTGCCGCCGTTGACCAGGATGATGATGCCGTCGATCAACGACCAGATGCCGCAGCCACCGCAGGTCAGCAGCTGGGCGACGGCGATGCCGACGTGGCCGGTGTAGAAGCGGCCGATGCCCAGGTTGCCCAGGAACAGCTGGAGCACGCCCGCGGCGATCTTCGACTTGTCCGACAGCGGCACGCCGGTGATCGGGTCGAAGCCGTACGGTGCGGCCGGGTTGCCGTAGCCGGGCGGAATCATTCCGGGAGGCGGGACCATGCCGGGCGGCGGGACCGCGTACTGCGGCTGCGGGCCGGTGGGCGGCGGGTAGTACGGCTGGGTGGGCTGCGGCGCGTAGCCGGGCGGCGGCGGGGGCACGGCGGTGAACGGCACCGAGGGCGGCGCGAGGAACGGCGGGTGGGGCTGCGGCAGGTCGCGGAACAGCTCCGCGAGCTCGACGTAGCTCTGCGCGCCGGACGCGCGGTTCACGCGTTCCTGGTACTCGCCGATGTCGAGCCGCGCCATCGCGAAGTGGTCGTTGAGCGCGGTGATCGCCTCTTCGCGCTGCTGGTTGCCGATGCGCTGCTGCTCAGGCCCGAATGCTTCTGACACGGCTGGCCACGTTATCCGATGCAGGAGATCGATATCGGGAATACGCTGCGACGATGCTGGTCGGTGTCCCAAAGGAGATCAAGAACCACGAGTACCGGGTCGCGATCACACCGGCCGGAGTGGTCGAGCTGGTGCGCCGCGGGCACTCCGTCGTCGTCGAACGCGACGCCGGCGCGGGCTCGTCGTTCCCCGACCAGGAGTACGTGGCCGCCGGTGCGCGGATCGCTGCTTCGGCGGACGAGGTGTGGGGGTCCGCGGACCTGGTCCTGAAGGTCAAGGAGCCGATCGAGCCCGAGTACCACCGCATGCGCCGTGATCAGGTGCTGTTCACCTACCTGCACCTCGCGGCGTCGCCGTCGTGCACCGCGGCGATCGCCTCGTCCGGCATCACGGCCATCGCCTACGAGACCGTGCAGCTGGCGGACGGGTCGTTGCCGTTGCTGGCGCCGATGAGCGAGATCGCCGGGCGGATGGCCGCCCAGGTGGGCGCGCACTGCCTGGAACGAGCCCAGGGCGGGCGTGGCGTTCTGCTGGGAGGTGCTCCTGGCGTCGCCGCGGGCAAGGTGGCGGTGATCGGCGCGGGCGTGGCTGGCATGAACGCGGCGACGATGGCCGTCGGCATGCAGGCCGAGGTCATCGTGCTGGACAACAACGTCAACCGGTTGCGGCAGATCGACTTCACCTACCGCGGGCACCTGCAGACGATCGCGTCGAACGCCTACGAGGTCGAGAAGGCCTGCCGCTGGGCGGATCTCGTCGTCGGGGCCGTGCTGGTGCCCGGTGCGAAGGCGCCGAAGCTCGTCAGCAACGACCTGGTGTCGCGGATGCGGTCCGGCAGCGTGCTCGTGGACATCGCGGTCGATCAGGGCGGCTGTTTCGAGGACACGCGGCCGACGACGCACGACGCGCCGACGTACCGTGTGCACGATTCCGTGTTCTACTGCGTCGCGAACATGCCCGGTGCCGTGCCGAACACGTCGACGTACGCGCTCACGAACGTGACGCTGCCGTATGTCATCGCGTTGGCGGACAAGGGTTTCGATCGTGCTGTCGCGGATGACCCGGCGCTCGCCAAGGGTGTCAACGCGCGTGCTGGAGAGATCGTGTTGGAAGGGCTGGCGTGATTGCAGAGTTGGTGGCGACCTATCTCGACCACCTCGCCGTGGAACGCGGCACCGCCCGCAACACGCTCGACTCCTACACCCGGGACCTGCGCCGCTACGCCGAACACCTGGAGTCCTTGGGTGTCACGGATTTGGGCGCGGTGACGGAGCTTCAGGTGAGTGAGTTCCTGGCCGTGCTGCGCGAGAGCGGGCTCGCGGCGTCGTCTGCCGCACGGACGTTGGTCGCCGTGCGCGGTTTGCATCGCTTTGCGCACCGTGAAGGCGTTGTGCCACAAGACGTCGCACGGGCTGTGCATCCGCCGTCGCCGCCGAAGAGGCTGCCGAAAGCATTACCCATCAATGAGGTTCTCACCCTCCTCGACACTGTGGGAAACCTCAGGGACAAAGCTCTGCTGGAGCTGCTGTACTCGACGGGAGCGCGAATTTCCGAGGTCGTCGGGCTGGACGTGGACGACATCGACGCTTCCGAGCGGACGGTGTTGCTGGACGGGAAGGGAGGGAAACAGCGGCTGGTTCCGGTCGGGCGGCCGGCGTTGGCGGCGGTCGACGCCTACCTTGTCCGGGCACGCCCCGCGGTGGCGGCGAAGGGGCGTGGCACACCTGCATTGTTCTTGAATGCACGTGGCGGAAGGCTCTCCCGGCAGAGCGCGTGGACCGTTCTGAAGACCGCCGCGGAGCAGGCTGGAATCACCGCGGTCGTGTCCCCGCACACGTTGCGGCATTCGTTCGCCACCCATCTGCTCGAAGGGGGTGCTGACGTTCGGGTGGTGCAAGAACTCCTTGGGCACGCATCGGTTACGACCACTCAGGTGTACACACTGGTAACCGTTACGACTTTGAGGGAGGTCTACGCAACTGCACACCCTCGAGCCACTGGAACATGAGGCTTCCACGGGTACGGTGGGCAGGTGCCGAACTTGGACGAGCCGTCCCCACAGGCCATTGATCTAGCCGCCGTGCTGCACGCGCTGAGTGACCCGACAAGGCTCGCGGTCGTGCGCCAGATCCAGTTGAGCGGCGAGAGGCTGTGCGGGGCTTTCGAGGTCGACGTAGCGAAGTCGACCCTTTCCCAGCATCTGCGGGTATTACGCGAAGCGGGCATCACCCGGACACGATGCCGAGGTAATCAACGGTGGGTGTCACTGCGCCGCGATGACCTGGACCATCTCTTTCCAGGCCTGCTGGACGTGGTGCTCTCCGCCGCCGATCGGCGAACACGAACGGATGTCGCGGTCTAAGTCAGTCTTGACAAACACCGGCGAGGCGCGTTGCCGCTCGCACGGGTGCGGCCTAGGCTGCGCCCGGAGAGACGACTACGACCAGTGAGGGAACGCCAGCCATGTCGACACCGGAGCACGCTTTCGCGCCCCGTGCCGATCTGAGCCTGGCTCCGCACGCCGCGCCGGTGGACGACGTTGCCACGGAGCAGGTCGACGGCATCGGCCCGACGGGCAGACCGCGTCGTCACATCCCCGATCCGCCGCCGTTGCTGCACCACGGCCCGGCGAAGATCCTGGCCGTCTGCAACCAGAAGGGTGGCGTCGGCAAGACGACGACGACCATCAACCTGGGCGCGGCCCTGGCCGAGTACGGCCGGCGGGTGCTGCTCGTCGACTTCGACCCGCAGGGCGCGCTCTCGGTGGGCCTCGGCGTGCACCCGCACCAGCTGGAAACCACGATCTACAACGTCATCATGGAGAACGACACCGCCGTTCCCGATGTCATCCGCAAGACCATGGTCGAGGACATGGACCTGCTGCCGAGCAACATCGACCTGTCGGCGGCCGAGATCCAGCTCGTGTCGGAGGTGGGCCGCGAACACACGCTCGTGCGCACCCTTCGTCCCGTCATCGACCACTACGACTACGTGCTGGTCGACTGCCAGCCCTCGCTCGGCCTGCTCACGGTGAACGCCCTCGCGGCCGCGGACGGTGTGCTGATCCCGCTGGAGTGCGAGTTCTTCTCGCTGCGCGGGGTGGCGCTGCTCATCGACACCATCGAGAAGGTCAAGGAACGCTTGAACCCCAAGCTCAACATCACCGGCATCCTCGCCACGATGTACGACCCGCGCACGCTGCACTCGCGTGAGGTCATGGCACGCGTCGTGGAGGCGTTCGGCGAGATCGTGTTCGACTCGGTCATCAACCGCACGGTGCGCTTCCCGGAGACCACCGTGGCCGGCGAGCCGATCACCCGCTGGGCGCCGCGCTCCGCCGGTGCCAACGCGTACCGCGGCCTGGCTCGCGAGGTGATCGCCCGGTGACCCGTCGCCCTTCACTGCCGGGGGCGGCGGAACTGTTCCGGCTGACCTCTGCCGCGCCCGCGCCCGAGGTCTCCTCGGACGAGGTCACGCCGCAGCAGCGCCGTGGTTCCGGCCGCACCAAGCACACCACGAAGATCACGGTCTACGTGTCCGACGAGGAACTGCTGGCCCTGGAGCAGGCGCGGCTCGTGCTGCGCGGCTCGCACTCGCTGGCCGTCGACCGCGGACGTGTCGTGCGTGAGGCGATCGCCATCGTGCTGGACGACCTCGAGACGCACGGGGACGCGTCGTTGCTGGTACGCAGGTTGCGCGAGCGGTGACCGAGGAACCCCCTGCTGAGGTTGCTGCTCCGGACGATGGCAAGTTCAAGGTCAGGCTCACGAACTTCGAAGGTCCGTTCGACCTGCTGCTGCAGCTGATCTCCCAGCACACGCTCGACGTGACCGAGGTGGCCCTGCACACGGTCACCGACGACTTCATCGCGCACCTGCGCGGCATGGGCGAGAAGTGGGACCTCGACGAGACCACCGAGTTCTTGGTCATCGCGGCCACGTTGCTCGACCTGAAGGCCGCCCGGCTGCTGCCCACCGGTGACGTCGAGGACGAGGACGACCTGGCCCTGCTGGAGGCCCGCGACCTGCTGTTCGCCCGCCTCCTCCAGTACCGGGCCTACAAGCAGGTCGCCGCTCTCTTCGCCGAACTGGAACAGGGCGCGTTCCGGCGCTACCCGCGCTCGGTGTCGCTGGAACCGCGCTTCGAGGGCCTGCTGCCCGAGGTGATGCTCGGCGTCACGCCCCACAAGTTCGCCCTGATCGCGGCCGCGGCCTTCCGCCCGAAGCAGAAGCGCACGCTGTCGGTCGACCACATCCACCAGCACCGCGTGTCGATCCGCGAGACCGCCGACATCCTGCGCGCGATGCTGATCGAGAAGGGCACCGCGTCGTTCTCGGAGATCGTCGCCGACTGCACCGAGACGATGGAGGTCGTGGCGCGGTTCCTCGCGCTGCTGGAGCTGTACCGGGAGAAGTCGCTGGCCTTCGAGCAGGAGGACCCGCTCGGGCCGCTCCAGGTGACGTGGGTCGGCGGGACGTTGGAGGACGCGCAGGCGCAGGTGCACGCCGGCGACGAGGATGAGGACTACGGCGGATGAGCGAGCCACTGGTCGGGCCGGACGCGGCGGAGATCGAGAAGCCGGGGCCGGCGTTCGACGGAGGCGGGCCCGAGGCAGGGGACGCTGCAGGGGACGCTGCCGAGCCTGACGCCGCTCTTGACGACGCCGCTCCTGCCGCCGTCGTGCTGGAGGAGCCCGCAGCCGAGCCCGAGGTCACGGGGCCCGAGGCCACGGAGCCCGAGGCCACGGAGGCCGCCGAGCCTGACGCCGCACTCGATGACGCCGCGCCTGCCGCCGCTGTGCTGGAGGAGCCCGCAGCCGAGCCCGAGCCCGCAGCCGAGCCCGAGGCCCCCGAGCCCGCAGCTCCCGAACCCGAAGCTCCCGAGCCCGAGCCCGAGCCCGAGCCCGAGCCGGAAGCCGACCCGGCCGACGCCGAGGACGCCACCGCCCTCGAAGCCCAGCTCCTCGCCGCCACCCCCGAGGAGGCGATCGAGGACAGCGGCCTGCCCGACCTCACCGACGACGCGACCTTCGAGGCCGCGCTCGAGTCGGTCCTGCTCGTGGTGGACAGCCCGATCGCCGAAGACCAGCTCAGCAGTGCCCTTGAGCAGCCGGTTAAGCGAATCAAGGCGGCACTCCGTAGAATGGCTGCTCGGTACACCGAGTCCGGCAGTGGGATCGACCTGCGCAGGGCGGGGGACGGCTGGCGGTTCTACACGCGGGACCGGTTCGCCCCGTTCGTGGAGAAGCTGCTGCTCGACGGTCAGCGCGCGAAACTCACCCGCGCGGCCCTCGAGACGCTCGCGGTGATCGCCTACCGGCAGCCTGTCACGCGGGCGCGGATCGCGGCGGTTCGCGGCGTCAACGTGGACGGCGTGATCCGGACCCTGGTCGCACGGGGGCTCATCGAGGAGACGGGCACCGACAGCGACACGGGTGGGATCCTGTACCGCACGACCGAACTGTTCCTGGA
The DNA here is from genome assembly GCF_900115955.1 of Lentzea waywayandensis. Classification (GTDB taxonomy): domain Bacteria; phylum Actinomycetota; class Actinomycetes; order Mycobacteriales; family Pseudonocardiaceae; genus Lentzea; species Lentzea waywayandensis. The sequence continues at coordinate 230,590 of NZ_FOYL01000014.1, read as the reverse complement.
GCGGTTGGGGCTGTCGTCGCTTGCCGACCTGCCGCCAATCGCCCCGCTCCTGCCCGAAGTGGATGCGATCGACGATGTCTGACAACGAGGGCGTGCGCCTGCAGAAGGTGCTCGCGCAGGCGGGTATCGCCTCGCGCCGCGCTTCCGAAGAGCTGATCGAGCAGGGACGGGTGCAGGTCGACGGCCAGGTCGTGCGCGAGCAGGGCCGCCGGATCGACCCCGAGACGGCCGTCGTGCACGTGGACGGGCTGCGGGTGCAGATCCGCGAGGACGTCGTCACGATCGCGCTGAACAAGCCGTACGGGATGCTCTCCACGATGGAGGACGACCTGGGCCGCCCGTGCGTCGGTGACCTGGTGCGCAGCCGCAAGGAGCGGCTGTTCCACGTCGGCCGCCTCGACGCCGAGACCGAGGGCCTGCTGCTGCTCACGAACGACGGCGAGCTCGCGCACCGGCTGATGCACCCGAGCTACAACGTCAAGAAGACCTACCTCGCCGAGGTCCCCGGCCCGGTCGAGAAGGGTCTCAACAAGAAGCTCAAGGCGGGCATCGAGCTGGAGGACGGGCCGGTCAAGGTCGACTCCTTCAAGCTCATCAGCGCCGTCCCCGGCAAGGCGCTGGTCGAGATCGTGCTGCACGAGGGTCGCAAGCACATCGTCCGCCGCCTCATGGAGACCGCCGGTTACCCGGTGCAGTCGCTGGTCCGCGTCGCCGTCGGTGAGGTGTCGCTCGGCAACCAGCGTCCCGGCTCGATGCGGGTGCTGAACCGTCAGGAAGTCGGCGGGCTGTACAAGCTCGTCGGTCTCTGATCAGAATCTGAACCCCGCTCGTCCCTCCGGCCCCCAGAGCCGGAGGGACGAACTGCGGTGAATCCCCATTCACCTTGCGACGGAAACGCTATGGCGACGACGTTGTAAGGGGTCGGAAGTGCGCTTTGAACAACAAGGTGTAGACAATCGGTCTCAGGGGGAGACCGACATGCCACGCACCGAACGTCCGCTGGACTGCGAAGACACCGAGCTCGGCCGGTTCGCCGCCGACCTGAGGAAACTCCGCGAGAAGGCGGGCAAACCGTCCTATCGCGCGCTCGCTTCACGCGCGCATTACTCGGCCGCGACGCTTTCCGACGCCGCCGGTGGCAAGAAACTCCCGAGCCTCGCGGTCACTCTCGCCTACGTCAAAGCCTGTGGCGGCGACGAGGAGGAGTGGGAACAGCGGTGGCGCGACATCGCCGCCCCGCCGGAACCGACGGGCGAAGCCCCTTACGTGGGGTTGAAGGCGTTCCAAAAGGAAGACGCCGACCGTTTCCACGGCCGCGAGAAACTCACCGCGAAGCTGGTCGAACTCACGCACGCGCGCCCGTTCGTCGGTGTCTTCGGCGCGAGCGGCTCCGGCAAGTCGTCACTGCTGCGCGCCGGCCTGCTGCCCCGCCTCGACCAGGCGCTGATCTTCACCCCCGGTGTCCAGCCGCTCGACGAGTGCGCCGTCCGCCTCGCCCAGCTGACCGGGCACTCCGCGGTGGTCCTGCACGGCGAGCTCACCGATCCGGCGGCGCTGGGCCTGCTGATCAGACAGCACGACGAGAACCTCGTCCTGGTCGTCGACCAGTTCGAAGAAGTCTTCACGCTGGTGGGCCCCGAGCAACGCGACTGGTTCGTCCGGGCACTGATGAGCGCCCCGCACGTGGTCATCGGCGTCCGTGCCGACTTCTACGGCCACGTCGGCCGCCATCCCGAACTGGTCGAGGCCTTGGAGGGCGCACAACTCCTCGTCGGCCCGCTCACCACCGACGAACTGCGCCGCGCCATCGTCGAACCCGCCCTGCGCGTCGGCGCCACCGTCGAGTCCGCCCTGGTCACCCGCCTGGTCGCCGACGTCGTGGGTCAGGCCGCCGCGCTGCCGCTCGTCCAGCACGCCCTCGTCGAGACCTGGCACCGCCGCCGCGGCATGACGCTCTCGCTCGTCGGCTACGAGGAGGCAGGCGGCGTCGAGCACGCCATCGCCCGCACCGCCGAGGCCGTGTACGAACAGCTCGACCAGGAGCAGCAGCGGATCGCCCAGCGCACCTTCCTGCGCCTGATCGCACTCGGCGAGGGCACCGAGGACACCAAACGCCGTGCGAACCGCGAGTCCTTCGACGCCGACGTCCTGGAACACCTCGCGAACGCCCGCCTGGTCACGCTCACCGAGCAGCACGCCGAACTCACCCACGAGGCGTTGATCCGCTCCTGGCCACGTCTGCGCGACTGGATCGCCGAGGATCGCGAGACCCTGCGCGTGCACCACCAGCTCACCGAGGCCGCGGCGCAGTGGGACGGCGACCGGGACCTCCTCTATCAGGGCGCCCGGCTGGCCCAGGCCGCAGAGCTGAGCGCGGATTCGCTGACCGAACCCGAACGCGAATTCCTCACCGCGAGCCAGGCGGAAGGCCGCCGCCGCGTCCGGCGTGCCCGCGCGGTCATGGCCGTGCTGTCGGTGCTGGTGCTGCTGCTCGCGGGCACCGTGGTGTTCGCCATGCGGCAGGCGGACGAGGTCGCCGCGCAACGCGACATCGCGGTGGCGGGCAACGCGGCCGCGGAGGCCAGGTGGCTCGCCAGGATGTCGATGACGGAGCCGGACGCAGCGCGTCTCGCGCTCGCCGTGTACCGGGTGTCGCCCACCGAGGCCAACCGTGATCTTCTGCTCAAGGCCGACGCCGCGGACAGACGGAAGCCCTACCTTTCGGCCTCCCACGGCAGTCAGATCAACAAGGCCGATGGCGGCACGCTCTACGCGGTGACCGAGCAGGGGAGAACCGGCGTGTCCCTCTGGGACCTACCGGCGAACAGAATGGTCGTCAACCTGCCTGGCGTTCCGGTCGCTGTCAGCGAGGACAACAGTCGCGCGGTGTTGCACGGGAAGGAGAACTTCGGGCTCTACGACAGCTCTCCCGCCGAAGAGGGACGCAAGCTCGCAGATCTGCCGGTGCACGGTGGTTCCTCGGTCGCGCGGAACAACGGGGTGGATGTCGTCGCCGGCATCGTGTCCGTCGACCGCAGCCTCAAGACGCTGGCACCGAAGATGTGGGTGCACGATGGCTCCGGTCAGGTGCGGGAGGTCGTGCTGGCCGACCCCGGCGACGCACACGAGGTGCGCCTCTCACCGGACGGCAGGATGCTCGCGCTGGCGCGGATGCGCCCGGATGGCCAGAGCCAGGTGGAGCTCTGGCGGTTCGACGGCACCGAACTCCGCCTCGCGGGCCGGGTCGGCGCCCCCGTCGGCTCGGGCCGGCCGGAGTTCAGCCCGGACGGTCGCCTGCTGGCGATGCCCAGCCCCACGAGCGCGACCACGGCCGTGTGGGACGTCTCTGATCCGGCGAGCCCGGTTCACCGGGCCGATCTGCCGGAGCAGTTCGCCGGCACCTCACGACCGATGATCAAGTTCTCGCCGGACAGCCGTCAGGTGCTGCTCGCCGCAGCGAGAACGGTGACCATCTGGGACCTGGAGCAGCCGGATGCGCCGAGGAGGCTCGCGGGCTTCGACAACTTCACCATGGACGTCATGTCGGCCGACAACTGGTCTTCGCAGTTCGTGATCAGTACGGGGGACGGCTTCTTCTGGCACCTGCGCGTGGACGCCGAGCAGGCCGTGCAGGACTTGTGCCCGCGCCACGCGGAACTGTCCGATCGGGAGTGGGCGAAGTACTTCCCGGACATCGAGCGCGTGCCCGTGTGCTGAGTTCGTGAGCCGTGGGTGGCTCGTGCGCGGGCCACCCACGGCCACTCCGGCGCCGGTTCGGGGCGCGAGCACCGGGTCTTCCCCGTGTAGTTGCGTCTAGCTCGACGTTAGGGCGAACGGGTTGTTCACGGTCATGTGTTCGCCGCTGAACAAAGTTCTCTGAACAATGACGGGATGCCGAGACGGGAACGCCCTCTCGAGGAGGGCGAGAGCGGTGTCCTGCGGTTCGCGGCGGATCTGCGCCGGCTGCGGGAGCGTGCGGGCAGCCCCACCTACCGGGAACTGAGCCGGCGGGCGCACTACTCGGCCGCGGCGTTGTCGGAGGCGGCGGGCGGGCGGAAGTTGCCCAGCCTCGCGGTGACCAAGGCGTACGCCAAGGCCTGCGACGCCGATCCGGAGGAGTGGGCGCGGCGGTGGCGTGCGGTCGCGGAGTCCGAACCGCATGCGGCGAACGACAGTCCGTACGTCGGGCTCGCGATGTTCCAGCCCGATGACGCGCCGAAGTTCTTCGGGCGCGAGCGGTTGACGGCCGAACTGCTCACCACCAGGAACCGCTTCACCGGCGTGTTCGGGCCGTCCGGGGTGGGGAAGTCGTCGTTGCTGCGGGCCGGTCTCATCGCCCGCACCCGTGAACCCGTCCTGCTGTTCACGCCCGGCGCGAATCCCGTGGAGGAGTGCGCGCTCGCGCTCGCCCGGCTCACCGGCGGGGAGGCGGTCGAGCTCGCCGAGGAGCTGAAGGACCCGCGGCAACTGCACCGCAGGCACGGGCACCTCGTGGTCGTCGACCAGTTCGAGGAGCTGTTCACGTTGTGCCGCAACGAAGAGCTCCGCCAGTGGCTGATCACGGCGCTCACCGGCTGCCAGAAGGTGGTGATCGGCATCCGGGCCGACTACTACGGCCACTGCGCGCAGTACCCCGACCTGGTCGAGGCACTCGAAGGCGCCCAGCTCCTGCTCGGCCCCATGACCCCGGACGAGCTCCGTCTCGCCATCACCGAACCCGCCGCGGTGGTGGGCGCCAAGGTCGAAACGGCGTTGCTGGCGCGGCTCATGGCCGACGCGGTCGGGCAGGCGGCCGTGTTGCCGTTGCTGTCGCACGCGCTCGCGCAGACCTGGCAGCACCGGCGCGGCATGACGTTGACCCTCGCCGGGTACGAGGAGGTCGGCGGCCTCGACCACGCCGTCGCCCGCACCGCGCAGGAGGTCTTCGACGGGCTCTCCCCGGCGGGGCAGGAGCAGGCGAAACGGATCCTGCTGCGGCTCGTCACCGCCGAGGACACGAAACGCCGCGCGAACCAGGCTGAGCTCGAAGCCGACGACGAGGTGCTGTTCGCGCTGGCGGCGGCGCGGCTCGTCGTGATCGACCGCGACGGCGTCGAACTGGCGCACGAGGCGTTGATCCGCGGCTGGCCCACGTTCCAGCGCTGGGTGGAGGAGGACCGCGAGAACATCAAGGCACAGCGCGAACTCACGCTCGCCACGCAGACCTGGGAGTCGCTCGACCGCGACGCGGGGGCGCTGTTGCGGGGACGCCGCCTGGCCAACGTTCCGGAAGGACTTTCCCTCAACGCCGGGGAACGTGCCTTCCTCGCGGCGAGCCTGGCCGCGGAACAGGAGGTCTCGGCGAGTGCCCGAAGACGCACCCGCCGCCAACGCCAGCTGCTCGCCGTGCTCGCGGCGCTCGTGGTCGTCGCCGCCAGCTCGACCGTCTTCGCCTTGCAGGCAGGCAAAGCCGCCGACGAGCAACGTGCCAACGCCGCCGTCCTGAGGGCCGTGGGCGAGGCCGCCGCCCTGCGTTCCACGAACCCCGCCCTGGCGCAGCAGGTCGCGCTCGCCGCCTACCAGCTCGTGCCGTTACCTCAGGCGCGCAACGGTTTGCGCCAGGAGGACGTGCCCTCCCAGGTACTGCGCGAGGCCCAGTCCGAGGTCACCGCGCTTGCCGTCGGGCCGACCCTGCAACAGGTCGTGACCGGGCACCGCGACGGCACGGTGGTGCTGACGGGACTGTCCGACCTGCCGGCACCGCGAGCCTCCTACGACGCCACCCGGCACTCCGGTGCCGTCACCGACCTCGCGATGGACTCGACCGGCGGCCTGGTCGCGTCCGCCGGCGACGACGGCAGTGTTCACGTCGTCGACGTGTCCCTGAGCAAACCACGCGAGCTGGCCGTGCTTCCCGTGCGCGCCAATGCGATCGCCTGGCAGGGCACCTCTCTCGTCACCACCGACGAGGACGGCGCTCTGAGCTTCTGGACGGACCTGCGCGGCGAACGCCCGAGGCTTCTCACCACAGCGCAGCTCGGCCTGGGGCCGCTGGCGGGCCTGTCGTTCCGCCCGGACGGCCAGGTCCTCGCCGCGGTCACCACCGGCCGCGCCGTGCACCTGGTCGACGTCTCCGATCCGCGCGACGTCAAGCTCCTGTCGCTGACCAGGGAGTTCGCCGGCAGCGCCCAGTTCGCCGGTGCCGAGAACCTGATGACCACCGCGCGCACGGCCGTGCACCTCTGGGACTCCACCGACCCGCGCGACCCGGTCCTGCGCGCCAGGATCCCGTCCGGTGGCGGCGAGGTCACCTCGGCCTGGCTCGGCGCCGGCCACGTCGCGATCGCCACCGACGACGGACTGGTGCGGCTCTGGCGGCTCGGCGCCCGCGAACCGGTGGAGCAGGCCCTGCTGCGCGGACACGCCGGGCCGGTCACCGCGGTCGGCCTGACGCCCCAGGGTGACGAGGTCGTGACGGGTGGTGCGGACCGGGCGTTGCGGCTGTGGAACGCCGACCCGCGCGACCCGGCGGTCAGGATCTGCGAGCAGGCCATTCCGCGGATGAGCCGCGAGGAGTGGGAGCAGTACTTCGGCGACCTCGACTTCACCCCGCCGTGCCGCGACTGAAGTCCCAGCATGCGGCAGGTGGAACGATCACGAAGCGCACGTCCGGGTGGTGAGCGGTTAGCAGGCCGTTAGACGGAGGGAGAACCTCTGGTGGACAATCCGGCCAGGAGGCGGCATGCCACGAGGGGAACGACCGCTGGGTCCGGAGGACACCGCGTTGCTGCGGTTCGCCGGTGACCTGCGCAGACTGCGCGACCAGGCAGGCAAACCGAGCTACCGCGAGCTGGCTCGGCGGGCGAACTACTCGCCGACCGCGTTGTCCGACGCGGCCGGTGGGCGGAAGCTGCCGTCGCTCGCGCTGACTCTGGCGTTCGTGCGTGCCTGTGAGTCCGATCCCGCCCCGTGGACCAGGCGCTGGCGTGAGCTGGCCGCCGAGCACACGCAGCCGTTGCACCCGAACACGCCGTACCCCGGCAACGCCCCCTTCACCGAGGACGACGCGAAGCGGTACTTCGGGCGCGAGTGCCTCGTGGAGCAGGTCGTCGAGTCGGTCAGGGCCAAGCCCCTCACCGTCGTCTTCGGCGCCTCCGGATCCGGCCGCACGTCGCTGCTGCGGGCCGGTCTGCACCCCGCCCTGGACGACGCCGTGGTGATCACGCCCACGCGGGACCCGATCCAGGACCTGGCCGTCGCCCTCGCCGAGGTCTTCGAGAACACCACCGCCGATCGCCTGGCCGAGGAGTTCCGGGAAGACCCCGACCACCTCAGGCTGCGGATCCGCCAGCACCGCCCCGGCCTCGTGCTGCTCGTCGACGACTTCGAGAAGGCACTGGACGCGGAGGACTTCGTCGCCGCCGTCACCCGTTGCCCCCACGTCGTGCTCTCCGTGCGCGCCGACCACGAGCAGCGCTGGCGCGACAAGCGCATCAACGGCACCGAGATCGTCATCGAGCCGATGAGCGCGGACCAGTTGCGCCGCGCCATCACCGAACCCGCCGCGAAGATCGGCGCCACCGTCGAGACCGCGGTGATCGCGCGACTGGTGGCCGACGCCGCGAACCAGCACTCGCTGCCGTTGGTGCAGCAGGCACTGGTCGAGACGTGGCGGCGCAAGCGCGGCATGACTCTGTCCCTTGCCGGCTTCGAGGAGTCCGGCGGCATCGAGCACGTCGTCGCACAGGCCGGAGAGACGTTCTTCGCGGGCCTGGGCGAGGACGACCAGCGCGCGGCCAGACAGATCCTGCTCAGACTCGTCTCCGTGCAGCGCAACGGGGTCGCGCAACGCCGCAGCCGAAGGCTGGACGTCGGCACCCCCCTGCTGGACCTCCTCGCGAAGGCCAGGCTGGTGACGCTCACCGAGGACGGCGTCGAGCTGACCCACGACGCCGCGCTGCGCTGGACGAGGCTCGCCGGGTGGATCGACGAGGAACGCGAGAACCTCCGGACGCACCAGCAGCTCGTCACCGCGATCGAGCTGTGGGAGGCGAGCGACCGCGACCCGCTGGCGCTCTACCGGGGCCTTCGGCTGCGCAAGGCCAAGGAGCTCGGCGAGTTCTTGACGGTGCGGGAGCGCCAGTTCGTCGACAGGAGCGTCAAGCGGGAGACACGCCGCTCGACGGCGTTGATCGCGGTCGTGGCGGTGCTGCTCGCGCTCGTGCCCGGCGGCGTCGTCTACACGCTCGCGAACGAACGCAAGATCACCGAGATGAACGACCGCGAGCTCGGCGGCAAGGCGCTGTCGCAGTCCGAGGCGTTGCTGGAGCAGCGCCGGCCGTACGCGGACAAGTTCGCGCTGGTCGGCTACGAGGTCAGCCCGTCGGCCGAGGCGGAGAAGGTGCTGCGGCTGGCCAGCGCGGTCGCGCGCGGCATCCCGTTCACCGGCACGCCCAAGGACGACGCGGACGTGGTGGTCGCCCCGCGCGGCGAGATGGCCGCGGTGACCGACGAGGACGGCACCGACCGGATGTGGAGCATCGACGAGGACAAGGCGGCGCCGGGCAAGAAGTTCGCCGACCGCCATCGGGTCGTCAAGCTCGCCGAACGCCGGGCCGTCACGAAGGACTTCAGCGGCCAGGAACACCTGTGGGCCGTCAACGACGCGGGTGACATCACCTACCTCACGGCGCTGCCGAGCCGGTTCCGCACGCTCGACCTGAGCCCGGACGGCTCGCGGCTCGTCGGCAAGGTCGGCGACGCGGTCGAGGTCGGGCTCCCGACACCGGACGAGTCCGAGCACGCGGAGCTCTACGACCTGGGCGACCCGCGCAACCCCCGCAAGCTGCCGATGCCGGTGCGCAACCCCGAGACCGTGGCACTGAGCCAGGACGGCCGTGAGCTCGCGACCGCCCTCTGGGACCGGGCCACCGGCACCACGACCATCGAGTTCTGGAGCATCGGCGGCACCGTCGAGTCCGCGGGGCCGCCGTTGGCACAGCACGTCTACGTCCGCGCCATCACCTACAGCGGCGACGGGCGCTGGCTCGCCGTCGAGCACTCGTCACCGGAGTCGATCGTCGAGGTCTGGCAACGCGTGCCGAGCGGAACGCCCGTGCTGCGCGCACGGCTCGACACCGCGTTGCGTGCCGGAGCGCGTGTCACGTTCTCCGACGACGGTCGCGTGGCGATCGTGCGCGACAACATCTTCGAGGTGCACCAGCTCTACCCGAACGACCGTGCGGCGGATCGGCTCGTGTACGTCGTCGGGCACGGCAGCTCGACGCGCGCGGTGTACCGGCCGCAGAACCGCGACTTCCTCGTGCGCCGAGGAGGCCAGGACCCCGAGCTGCTGCCGTACGACCTCGACACCGGTTCGATCATCAAGCGGATGTGTGAAAAAGACGGCGCACGGCTCACGGACTCCGAATGGGTTAAGAGCTTCGGCGAAGTGGAGCGCGTGGAGGTCTGCTGAACCGCCGCGATGTGTGGGAAACAACCCGGAGTTGAGCAACCACGCATTGTGAAGCAGAGATCCACTCTCTAGGGTGACCGAGTGCGTGCGTTCACAAGGGGACTACTCGGCATTGCCGGGTTCCTCGCGCTCTGGGAGCTCTTAGGACGCTCTCCCCTTCTACCTGCGGACGCGCTTCCGCCACCGTCCCTCGTGTTCGGTGAGCTCGTCACGCAGTTGACCTCTCCTGCCTTCATCAGTCATGTCGTGGCAACGGTCCTGGCGGTGCTGATCGCCATCGCCATCGCGATCGCCATCGCGGTGCCGAGTGGACTGGTGCTCGGCAGCGTCCCCGCCGTGCGTCAGGCGACTCGTGCGGTCATCGAGTTCCTGCGCCCGATCCCTTCTGTGGCACTGATTCCGCTCGCTCTGGTGATGCTGGGGTTCGGCCCGGAAACGAAGATCACGCTCGCGGTCTACGCGGCGCTGTGGCCGATCCTGTTCAACACCATTTACGCGCTCGACGAACTGGACCCGTTGCTTGTTGAGACATCACGGGTTTTCGGCACCGGACGCGTGGGCGTGCTGTTCCGCGTGGCGTTGCCGAGCGCGCTGCCGTTCGTCCTCACCGGAATCAGGCTCGCGGCCACGACGGCGCTGATCGTGATGGTGAGCGTCGAGCTCATGGCAGGCAGCCAGATCGGGCTCGGCTACTTCATCATGGAGGCCCGCAGCGGGCCTGGCCGGATGGACCAGGTGCTGGTCGGCACCGTGGTCGCGGGCGCGATCGGCGTCCTGCTGAACAACGGTCTTGAGCGCGTCCGCCGGCGTTGGGTGGCCTGGTGAACAAGTTCCTTCAACGGTGGACCGTGTTCGCCGGTCTTGTCGTCGTGTGGCAGTTGCTCGGCATGTTCGCCGAGGACCCGTTCTTCCCTCCGCCGTCCGACATCGTGACGGCGGCCTGGGAGTGGTGGGTCCTGGAGCCGCGGAACGTCACCGAGCACATCTTGCCGTCGATCGGCAGGCTGCTGTCGGGCTGGGCGATCGCCTCGGTGATCGGTGTGGCGCTGGGCCTGCTGCTCGGCCGCTCGGACCGGGCGATGGAGTACGCGGGACCGCTGCTGGTGTTCCTGCGCTCGATCCCGCCGCCCGCGCTGGTGCCGGTGTTCCTGTTGCTGTTCAAGACGGGCACGCCGATGCAGCTCGCGACGATCATCTTCGGCGTGATCTGGCCGGTTCTGCTCAACAGCGTGGACGGCGCCCGTTCCGTCGACGTGACCAAAGTGGACACTTCCGCGGTCTTCCAGATCCCGCGCTACCAGTGGGTTCTGGGCGTCGTTCTGCCCGCGGCCTCCCCGAAGATCTTCGCGGGGTTGCGCGTGTCCCTGTCCCTGTCCCTGGTGCTGATGGTCATCTCCGAGCTCGTGGGTACGGACAACGGCATCGGCTCACAACTCATTCAGGCACAGCGCGAGTTCGACTACACGCGCATGTGGGCGGGCATCGTCCTGTTGGGCGTGCTCGGCTACGGACTCAACACCGTGCTTCTGGCGGTGGAACGCAGGGCTTTGGCGTGGCAACCGAGGAGCAGGGATGAGCAACATGCTTGAGGTGGCCGACCTAGGCCACACCTACGGCGACTACGAGGCCATCGGCGGTCTCACCTTCACCGTCCGCGCCGGCGAGCTGGTGTGCGTGGTCGGACCATCCGGGTGCGGCAAGTCCACACTGCTGCGCACCATCTCAGGACTCATCGCGCCCTCCCGCGGTGACGTGTCCCTGAACGGTTCCCACCTCGCGGTGGTGTTCCAGGACTACTCGCGCTCCCTGTTCCCGTGGCTTTCGGTGCAGGGCAACGTCGAGTTCCCGCTGCGGTCCCTGCCGCGCGCCGAGCGGCGCGCCCGCGCCGCCGAAGCCCTGGAGTGGGTGGGTCTCGGCGCGGCGGCGAAGAAGCGGCCGTGGCAGCTTTCCGGTGGTATGCAACAACGTGTGGCTATCGCGCGCGCTCTGGCGTACCGGCCGGCGCTGTTGTTGATGGACGAGCCGTTCGCCTCGGTGGACGCGCAGACCCGGTTCGAGCTGGAGGACCTGTTGCTTCGCGTGCGCCGTGAGCACGACACGACCGTTCTCGTTGTCACGCATGACATCGACGAGTCGGTGTACCTGGGCGACCGCATCCTGGTGCTGTCCGGTTCACCCGCGAAGCTGGTGGCCGACCTGGAGGTGCCGTTGCCCGCCGAGCGCGACCAGGTGACGACGCGCACCGACGAGGCCTTCGTGGCGTTGCGCTCCAAGGTGGCGCGGCTGCTGAACGTCGGTGGCAAGCCCACGATGGACGTCGACAAGTGGGCTGCGGCGGAACGGGAATCGCTGAGCGAGACCGTCTCGTCCTGACAGTCGTTCAAGACAGATCCTGACAGTCGTTCAAGACAGCAGAGCCCCCGGACCACGCGGTCCGGGGGCTCTGCTGCGTTGTGGCGCGGTTGGCCTCACGAGGAGGGTGTATGGGCCAGGCGCACCGGAGAGAGCGTGCAAGCACCTTGTGGGGGCACTACAAGGCATGAGCCCCGGGTTGGCGCCCCGGCGCTCGCTTGGGCAACGCCCTGCCTGTGCTGGTTACTCGTTCAGAACACAGTGCTCAGAAGTGGATGTCGAGGTCGGCGCCGTTGCCGATGCCGCCGTCGAGCAGGTCGATGTCGCCCACCTTGACGTCACCGACGACCTGGCCGAGGTCGTTGTGCACGTCGCCGACCTGAGCGACGTCCTGCACCACGTTGCCGGTGACGTTGTCGGTCACGTCCAGGACGTCCTTGACGTCGACGTCCACCGAGCCGGCGACGTCCTTGACCAGCACGTCGGAGTCCACGACGTCCTTCACGAGCACGTCGGCGTCGAGGTCCTTGACGACCACGTCGGTCACGCCGTGCACGTCGGCGACGTCGGTCACCGTGCTGACGACGGAGTTGTCGTAGGCGATGCCGGTGACGTCCGAGACGACCTCGTTGGCGTTCACCGCGTCGAGGGTGCCGGTCACGTCGCCGAGGCCGTCGAAGTCCTTGACGAGCGCGGTGATCGCGGAGGGGGCGGCGACGTCGGCGATGCCCGTGACGCCCTCGAGGTTGCCGGTGATCAGCTTGAGGCTGTCGACGGCGGTCAGGTCGCCCGCCTCGACCAGGACCTTGTCGATGGCGTCGATCTTCACGACGGACGCGCTGTCGAGCACCAGCGGGAGGATCTCGTGGACGTCGACCGGCGAGATGTCGCCCAGACCCGCGGCCTCGAGAGTGCCTTCCGGGTCGAGCTGGAACGCCTCACGGGCGTCCAGGTCGCCGAGGAGGGTGAGGGTGAAGTCGTGCAGCGTGGTCTGGGTGGCCATGAAACTCGAGCTCCCTGTGGGTGGATCGGGGGATGTCGTGTTGAACCGTATGGATGAACGACATCCCCCAGCATCGGGAGTTGGCCCCAGATTGTGACGTGCTGAGATCCCTAGGGGGAGGGTGTCACCCGTTAGGGGGCCGGGGATTTCACCCTTGAGGGTCGACTTTTCGCCATCAGGGTCCGACGTAGTTCTCCGCGAACGTGGCGCGGTAAGCGGGGGACTCGGCCAGGTGCTCCAGCCGTGCCTGGGCCAACCGTCCGAAGAACGGGGAGCTGACGTCGGTGTGGATCATGTTGACCATCCACTGTGAAAATTCCTGCGCCCGCCAGACGCGGCGCAGGCAGTCCTCCGAGTAGGTCTTGAGACCGGTCTCGGATCCGGTGGCGTAGAAGTCGATAAGCGCACGTCCGAGCGTTGCGGCGTCGTTCATGGCGAGGTTCATGCCCTTGGCGCCGACCGGGGTGATGATGTGTGCTGCGTCACCCAGCAGGAAGAGCCTGCCGTAGGACATCGGCTCGACCACGTGGCTGCGCATGTCGAGAACGCGCTTCTCGATGATCTTTCCCTCGGTCAGTCCCCACGACGAGTCGTGCAGCGCGAAACGTTTGTGCAACGCTTCCCAGACCTGTTCGTCGGACCAATCGGAGGCCTTTGTTCCGACCGGCACCTGCAAGTAGAAGCGGGATATCGACGGCGACCGCAACATATGTCCCGCGAATCCATCTTCGTGCAGCGCGTAAATGATGGCTTTAGTCGACGGAGGGGCCTCCGCGAGAATGGCCAGCCACTCCACACCGTGCTGATGCGTGAATTCCGTCAGCACGCCTTCAGGAATGGACGGCCGGCTCACGCCATGAAATCCGTCACAGCCTGCCACAAAATCGCTGGTGATGGTCTCGCGGGCCCCGTCTTCGCTGGTGAAGGCCACTGAGGGGGACGAGGACGTCAGGTCGTGCAACTCCACGTCGCTGACCGAGAACCGGATGTCCCCACCCGTGTCCAGAAATCCCCCGATGAGGTCCTTGACGACTTCCTGCTGGGGGTAGACGTAGTGTTCGCGGCCGCCGTAGAGGTCGCTGTAGGAGACCTGGAACGCCTGGCCGCTCACGCGGAATTCACACGTACCGTGACGGTCTGCTTCCATCAGCAAACGATCTGCCAGTCCGAGTGACTCCAACATGGTTACAGAGCGGTGCTCCAAGACTCCCGCGCGTGCTCGGGTTTCCACATGGGTTCGACTAGCTTTTTCGAGCACAACGCAGTCGATACCTGACTGCTGGATCAGGTTTGCCAAGGTCAGACCGGCCGGCCCTGCGCCGACAACGGTCACGGAGCGCTTCAACTGGGGTTCTCCTAGCCCTAGACCTGCTGTGCTTAGATGCTCACCGCAGGTAGTTGACTGGAACCTGCTCGTGTCGGTCAACTGGGGTCTTTTGGAGCAGCGTCATTACTCTGAGTGGTTGACCGTCGCGATCCTTCCCCGCAACGACGACACCGCTCCGACAGGAGAGTGCTCCCGATGACTCGAAGAGTCCGCCGTATGGCCATCCGTGGCATCGCCCTTGCCACGCTGCTCGCCACCGTGGCGAGCTGTGGTGCGCTCGGCGGCACAGAGCAGGCACCCCAGACTGGCCAGAACACCGGTGGTCCGGTCGAGAAGGCCAAGATCACTCTGGGGGTCCTTCCCATCCTCGACGTGGCGTCCGTCCACGTCGCGATCAAGAGGGGTTACTTCGCGGCCGAGGGGCTCGAGGTCAACCTCAAGGTCATCGAGGGTGGGGCCAAGGCAATCCCCGGCTTGATCAACAAGGAACTGGACTTCACCTTCGGCAACTGGGTCTCGTTCTTCGCCGCCCAGTCGAAGGACGCCGCGAAGGCGGTCGACGGAATCAAGCTCATCTCCGACGGCTACCAGGCAAAACCCGACATGTTCCTGATCTTGGCCGGTGGTGACTCCGCTATCAAGGGTCCCGCTGACCTCGCGGGCAAGACCATCGCGATCAACACGTTCAAGAACATCGCGGAGCTGACCGCGAAGGCGACTCTCGAGGCCGCGAACGTGGACGTGAGCACGGTCAAGTTCAAGGAGATGCCGTTCCCGGACATGCAGGCCGCGGTCCAGAACAAGGCCGTTGACGCCGCCTTCATGGTCGAGCCGTTCATCACCCGCGCCCAGCGTGCCGCCGGTCAGATCAAGGTGCTGGACGCCGCGACCGGCCCGACGGACAACATCCCGATCGCCGGCTACGCCACCAGTGGCGAGTTCGCCAAGAACAACCCCAAGACCGTCGCGGCGTTCCAGCGAGCGATGGCCAAGGGGCAGGCCGACGCCACCGACCGTCCCACGGTCGAGCCGCTGCTGGTCGAGTACGCCAAGGTCGACAAGGAAACCGCTGGTCTCGTCCACTTCGGTGCCTTCCCGACCACGCTCGACGCGACGCGACTGCAGCGGGTCGTTCAGCTGATGCAGCGGTACCAGATGCTGGACAAGGAGCTCGACGTCAAGCCGATGCTCATCCAGCCCTCCGGTAGTTGACGAACAGCGCGGGTGGCTGTGATCAGGCCGTGATCACGGTCACCCGCGCGAACGTTTCCACCAGATGAATTATCGCTTAGGGGCCGTTTAGTCGCCCAGTTCAAGTTGTTGATTCTCGAACCAGCTGTTTTGTCGTCCGAACGGCGGTATGAGAACAGCGCGTTTTACTCCAAGATCCACCAGGTTTGCAGCTATTAAACGGGGCGGGGAGTGTTGACGGTGCGCGGTCGTGAGGACCAGCGAGGCATCGACCGGTTCCGCCTACGCAACTGGCGGTTGCGGAGCAAGCTCGCGGTGGTGTTGCTAGTTCCAGCCCTGACTACCGCGACTCTCGCGGGTCTGAGGCTGAACACCCAGCTCGACGACGTCGAACTCTTCGGCAGCGTCCAGCGCGAGCTCGCCGTGAGCCACCAGGCCGCGAAGGTGGAAAACGCTCTACAGGTCGAACGTGACTGGGCAGTGCAGTGTGTGGCCGCAGGCAGGCAGAACGCGTGTCCCGAACACGCCGCCCGCACGGGTCTCACCGACACTGAACTGGGCAAGTACAGGGATTCGGGCGCGACGGCCACGGCCTTGAGCGCGCCCCTGCAGGAGTCGTTCACGAAGTCGCTCCAGTCCCTCGACGGACTGGCGAGCCTGCGCGTGACGTTGCTGAGCACGAAGTACCCCGACGTCGCCGTGATCAGTGCGTACAACCAGATCATCGCGGCGCTCGGCACGGTGCACCGTGCCGCGGTGTCGAGCCTCAGCGAGCCGGAGATCGTTCCTCTGGTCACCGCAGCGCAGGCGCTCTACACCGCGCAGGAACAGCTCGGTCAGCAGAACTCGATCCTGACGTCCACCGCGCTGCGCAAGGGTTTCGCGCCCGGCGCCGCGGACGAGCTGCGTGCCGCGCAGTCCCGGCTGGACGCGGCGTTCAACGAGTTCAACGACGTGGCGTCGTCGGGCAACCAGCAGAAGTTCCAGGACGTCGTGTCCGGTGCGGCCGTGGACGGTCGCAACCGGCTGGTGCGGCTCGCGCTCGCGCAGGACGCCGAGCGCAAGCCGGTGACCATCACGGACGCCGAGGTGCTCAAGATCGGTCAGGACACCTCGAACCTGGTTCGCGAGGTCGCGACCGAACTGGAGAGTCAGGCCGACGCGACGACCACGCGCCTTGCCGACGTGGCACGGGGTTCCGCGTGGCGTGACGCCGGACTGGTCGCCATCTCGCTGCTGGTCGCGTTCGGTCTGATGGCGATGGTCGCGCAGTCGATGCTGCGGCCGCTGCGGGTGCTGCGTCGCAGCGCGCTGGATGTGGCACGCAACCAGCTGCCCGACGCGATTCGCCGAATTCGTTCGCACCGCGACCCCGAACGGGCCGCGGAGGAGGCGATCGTCCCGGTGCCGCTCAACACGACCGAAGAGGTCGGTCAGGTCGCCAGGGCGTTCGACCTCGTGCAGCGCGAAGCCGTCCGCCTCGCCGTCGAGCAGGTGGCACTGCGCGCGAACGTCAACGACATGTTCATCAACCTGTCGCGGCGCTCGCAGGCGTTGGTGGAACGGCAGATCAGCGTGATCGACAGGCTCGAGCAGGACGAGCAGGACCCGGACCACCTGGCGTCGCTGTTCGAGCTCGACCACCTCGCGACGCAGATGCGCCGCAACAGCGAGAACCTGCTGGTGCTCTCCGGCACGACGGTCAACCGCCGCGTCACCCGCCCGGTCGCGATCGCCGAGGTGCTCGGCGCCGCGGTGTCCGAGGTGGAGAAGTACGCGCGCGTCCAGATCGCGCCGACGCCGGAGCTCATGGTGCAGGGCCGCGTGGTCAACGACCTCGCGCACCTCGTGGCGGAGCTGCTCGACAACGCGACGGCGTTCTCCAAGCCGACCACCAAGGTCACGGTGCGGACGATAGAGACTCGCAAGGGCGAGGTCGCGATCCGCATCCACGACCGCGGCGTCGGCATGCAGGAGAACGACGTCGTCGAGTTCAACGCGAAGCTCGCCGAGCCGCCGGAGGTCGACGTCTCGGTGGCCCGCGAGATGGGCCTGTACGTGGTCGGCCAGCTCGCGAAGCGCCACGAGATCCGCGTGACGCTCGCGAACAACGACGACATAGAGGGCGGTGTCACCGCCCAGGTGATCCTGCCGATCTCGTTGCTGCACAAGGGAGCCGCGCCCGCGTTGCCCCTGCCGGCCGCGCCGCTGGCCGCCATCGAGTCCACCGGCACCGGCGAAGGCCTGTCCGGTGTGCCGAAGTGGACGCCGGAGCACCCGGTCGTCGTGCCGGCGCCCGCCACCGAGGACGAGAACTCCGGCCGGCACCGCATCGAGCAGACGTCGGCGGACGGCCTGTTCACCGCGCGGATCGAGGCGGACGAAGAGGCCGCCGAGGCCGGGTACTCCTACGAGCCGCCGGTCGAACGCCCGGCAGAGCCCGCCACGGAGATCTTCCCGGCGATCGTCGACGACGATCAGTTGATCTCGCACGACGACCTGTCGAGGTGGTTCCAGACCCCCTCGGCGCCCGAACCCTCTACAAAGGACGTTCCGTCAGCGGAGCCGGAACGCGCCGAGCACGACCGAGCAGCGCACGACGAAGCGGAGCACGACGCGGAGCTCGCCACCGTGAACGGCCTGCCCAAGCGGCAGCGTTCGGCGGCGGACACCGTGAAGATCGAGGCACCGACGGCGGTGCCGCGCGCGGTCGCCGACTACGCCGACTCCGACTGGGGCGCGGCGGACGAGGGCTGGAAGGCAGCGGGCGCGCTCGGCAACGGTGGTACGGCGCAGACGACGGAGAACGGTCTGCCCAAGCGCGTCCCGAAGGCGCGCCTGGTCCCCGGTTCGCTGCCGAAGCCGTCGTCACCGGCACCTCAGCTGACGACCGCCGTCGCCATCTCCGGCCGGTCCGCGGACCGGTTGCGTCAGCGGTTCGCCACGTACCAGAAGGGTGTCCAGATGGGCCGTGAGTCGCTCTTCGACTCGGCCGTCGGAGGCATCCCCGTGATCGCAGAAAGGGAACGCCAGTGACCACCGCGACTGAGGAACTGGACAACTTCAGCTGGCTGGTCGAGGACTTCGTCAGCAGGGTGGCCGGTGTCGCGCACGCGATCGTCGTCTCCGCCGACGGCCTGTTGCTCGCTTCGTCCGACCGTCTGCCGCACGACCGCGCGGAGCAGCTCGCCGCCGTCTCGTCCGGACTGGTCTCGCTGAACCTCGGCGCGGCGCGCTGTTTCGAGGCCGGTGAGGTCAAACAGACCGTCGTCGAGATGGAACGGGGCTATCTTTTCCTGATGTCCATCAGCGACGGGTCCTGCCTCGCCGTACTCGCCGCACCCAACTGCGACATCGGCCTCATCGGTTACGCGATGACCAGGCTGGTGGAACGGGTCGGTCTCCAGCTGACGCCGGAGATTCGCGCCCAGCTGCACGTTTCCATGAGAGCCTGAGTAGAGAGAAGTTCCCATGAGCAACGGTGCTCCGGGTCGTCCGGGGTCACCTGGGGCCGGCCTGACGGCGATGTCGGCGAAGATCGTCGTCGCGGGCGGGTTCGGCGTCGGCAAGACGACGTTCGTCGGGTCGGTCTCCGAGATCACCCCGCTGACGACCGAGGCCGTGATGACCCAGGCATCGGTAGGGGTCGACGACCTGTCGATGGTGCCCGACAAGGTGACCACCACGGTGGCCATGGACTTCGGCCGGGTGTCGCTGGACAAGGACCTGATCCTGTACCTGTTCGGCACGCCCGGTCAGCACCGGTTCTGGTTCATGTGGGACGACCTGGTCCGCGGTGCCATCGGTGCCGTGGTCATGGTCGACACCCGCAGGATCGACGAGGCGTTCGCGCCCATCGACTTCTTCGAGGACCGCGATCTGCCGTATGTGATCGCGGTGAACTGCTTCGACGGTCTGATGCACCACCGTGCTGAGGAGATCCGGGACGCGCTGACGATTCCGTCGTCGGTGCCGATAATTCCGTGCGACGCACGCAACCGGCAGTCCACGAAGCAGATCCTGATCGCGCTGGTGGAGCACGCGCTGCGCCAGCCGTCGTTCGCCTAGACCCGCTTCCCGCGGAAACGGGGCCGGTGCCGTGTGCACCGGCCCCGTTCGCGTTTGCGCGGAAACCACGCCCTACCACGGGATCGCGGAGCGCGGCGCGGCCGAGGACGGTGAGGATCGGGGATTCGAGCGCGGACAACGCCAGTTCTGCGCCGTATCGCCCTGATCGCCGTTCGGCCTTCTGGTCCATCAGAGCCAGAAGCGTGTGAACAGTTATTCGCCCGTTCGGCGGCGGCCGGTCCGGTGCGCGAGTTCGCGCGAAGTCCGGTAGTAGGGCGTGTTTCCCCTTGCTGTGCGGTAGTTTCGCGATTCGGGTCGTCCGATCACCTACGAACGCTCTTGACCGTGCCAGCGTTGGTTCACACTTGACTCTTCTTGTGCCCCAACGGCGCAGCGATACAGTCGGGGTGCAATTACCCTGCATTGCGAGGAGATTCCTGTGTCCCTGCGCAAAACAATTGCTGTGGTCGCCAGTGCTGCCGCCCTCTCGGTCGGTCTCATCGGCACCGCGGAAGCCGCGCCCCGCACGCTGACCTACAACTCGTCCGGCGCCGCTGAGTTCGTGGCGGCCGTCGACGCGGGCGCGAACGTGTGGAACACGCAGCTCCCGAACACCATCAAGCTGGTGAAGGTCCCTGGGAGCGCGAACATCACGATCGTCGCGGACAACGGCTGGCCCCGTGCCCAGACGACGAGCCTCGGCCGCGGCAAGATCTGGATGGGCCGCCAGGCGGTCACCGAAGGCCACGACAAGATCCGGATCGCCGCGCACGAGCTCGGCCACATCCTGGGTCTGCCGGACCGCCGGACGGGTCTGTGCACCGACCTGATGTCCGGCGCCAGCGCCGGCACGTCGTGCAAGAACCCCAACCCGAACGCCGCGGAGAAGGCCCAGGTCGTGCGCAACTTCGGCGGGACCGTGACGGTCCAGCCCACGACGTTCGAGGACGCTGCCTAAACGCACGTGGGTGGTTGTGGTCTCCCTGACGGCCACAACCACCTACAGCGAGACCACGAGATCCACGCCCAACGCCTGAAGCTCGTCCGGGTCGCCCGGCCCGCCGATCACGTGCACGCCGGCCGACCGCAGCAGCGGGACCATGAGCGCGAGCCCTTGCCGCGCAAGACGTTCCGAGGGCGGCTTGGCCAGCCGGACACCCCAGACCGGACTGCGGTCCACAGTGGACAGACCGGCGAACCCGCCGCCGAACTCGTGCAGCAGCACGTGCACGCCCATGTCGTGCAGCACTTCGAGGTTCTCCTCGCCGTCCGGCATCGACCGGACGTCCAGCGCCAGGAACAGCGACGACGCCGGGAACGAGTTGGCCCGCAACGTGGACCGCACGTGCGCCGCGAGGTCAGGGTCCCGCGACTGGTCCCTGGACAACCGGATCAGCACCGGCTCGCCGCGCGAACACGCGTCCTGCAACACCATCCGCGCGAGCCGGGAGGCCAGGCCGAGAGCGTCCGCGTGGGCGACGACGTCGTCGTGCCGGGTGGCACCCCACCGCAGCGATGCCTCCACGAAGGCGAGCGGTCCCGAGACCCACGACACCGGCGCGTACCGCACGGAGATCTCGCCGTTCTCGAAGGCACCGGGCATCGCCGCGATCCGCGCGAACCGGGTGCGGTCGGCGACGTCGGCCTCGTGGTCGTAGATCGCCCACTGCCTCTTGCCGCCGGCTTCCGCTCTTCGCAACGTCGAATGCGCGCGCCGCAGCACCGCCGTGGGATCCACGCCGGGGCCCGCGGTGTGCACGAAACCGATCGACGTCGACACCGCGACGCCGGCGCCCTCCAGGTACACGGGCTCGGACAGCTCCTCGTCGATCGTCGCCGCCAGCGCCGCGACGTCGGGGGAGCCCTGGATCAGCACCACGAACTCGTCGCCGCCGACCCGCGCCACCACCGCCTCCGGCAGCACCACCCGCAACCGCCGCGCCACCTCGACCAGCACCGCGTCGCCCGCCACGTACCCCAGGCCGTCGTTGACGATCGTCAGGCTGTCGACGTCCAAATAGCCCAGCGTGTGCGGCTCGCCGGTCGCGAGAGCGGACTCCAGCTTGTCGGTGAACGACGCCCGGTTCGGCAGTCCGGTCAGCAGGTCCGTCAACGACTGGTGCCGCAGCCATTCCTGGAGCATCCGCTGCTCGGTGACGTCCTCGATCAACGCCACGTGGAACTTCGGCAGCCCGTCCGACCCGCGCAGCACGGACAGCACGACGTTCGCCCACACCGTGTCGCCGTTGCCCTGGGCGAGCTCCCACTCGCGCCGGTCGGTGTCCACAGAGGACGCGATCATGCGCCGGCAGGCCGCGGCCAGCGCGCTCGCGTCCGGTTCGGCGAACAGTTCCTTGGGCATCTCCTCGTGCCCGAGGATGGAGGCCAGCGCCTCGTTCGCCTCCACGACCGCGCCGTCCAGGTCGAAGATCGCGATGCCCACCGCCGTGGTCGCGAAGACCTGGGCGAACCGGGCCTCGCTGTCGTGCAGGTCGCGCTGCGCGTCCTCGACGGCTTTCAACAGCGCGTTCTTGACCTTCTCCTGCTCGGCGAACAACTGGTCGCGCGTCGCCCGCACATATCCCGCCGCCAGTGCGCCGAGCACCTCGGGAGGAAACTCCGGCCCGAGCACCTCCAGCGTGCGGCGCAACGAGTCCGGCCCGGTGAAACGCTTGCGCACCAGCCATTCGCCGATGGCCACCGCCGCCCGCCCAGCACGCAGCCGGGCGGCGTGTTCCTCGAGGTGCTGCGTCAGCTTTCGCCGTGACATCGGCGAATACGCGCTCTCGATCAGAACAGCCGCCCAGCGCTCTGCGACGGACGCGGCGCTCATCAGGGCTTGCGACCCACCGCGGCGTAGAGGTTGGCCCTGGTCGGATCGTCGCCGACGTCCTCGGGCGTCTCCGGCCGCCACTGCGGCGTGAACACGACGCCGGGCTCCACGATCTCGGTGCCCGCCAGCATGTCCGTCACCTGGGCGCGGGTGCGCGGGGTGATCGGCTCCGCGGTCTTCGCGAAGATCTCCTTACCGGCCGCCATGGCCGCCGGCATGCTGTCCGCGGTGAAGTGCGACAGCGCCAGGTACGAACCGGACGAGAGCGAGTCCACGTAGCGGGACAGCACGCCCCAGGGGTCGTCCGAGTCGGGGATGAACTGGAGGACACCCACGACCAGCAGGCCGATCGGCTGGGAGAAGTCCAGGTGCTGCTGAGCCTGCGCCACGACCTTCTCCGGCTCGCGCAGGTCGGCCAGCAGCGCGGTGACGTCCTGCTCGCCCTCCAGCATCAGTTCGGCGTGCGTGATCGCGACCGGTTCGAAGTCGACGTACACGACCTTCGAGTCGGGGGCGACCTCGTGCGCCACCTCGTGCACGTTGCCCACGGTCGGGATGCCCGAGCCGAGGTCGAGGAACTGCCGGACGCCGCGCTCGGCCAGTTCCAGCACGACCCGGCGCAGATAGGCGCGGTTGCGCCGCGCCATGTCCCGCACCGGGAGGACCTTGATCAGCGCTTCCGCCGTCCTGCGGTCCGCCTCGAAGTTGTGTCCGCCGCCGAGCAGGTAGTCGTAGATCCGGGCGGAACTCGGAACCTCGACGTTGACGCCTTCCGGGACCCAGTTGACTCGATCGACCACAGCCACACCTCTCGCGATGCGAATTCTGAGCGTCGATAACCCTACTGGCCGCAGAGGTAGTCCGAACGAGGGAATTCAGCCATCACACGAATGGTGAGTCAGAGGATGAACCAATCGGTGCAACCACTTGCGAACCGGAACTTCACCGGTCCACGTGGCGCGATCCCCATGACGAACATCCCCAGTTCGTCGACCACCGCGGTTTCGTGGTCGCCGGTCGGCGTCACCAGCGTGACCGGCCCCGTGGCAGGCATCAGCTGGCCGGTGATCCCCGCCGCCGACACCTCCACCTGAAGCATCACGCCGTCCGCGTCGAACACCAGCTGCCGCGCCGTCGACGTTGACCGCGCACGGGCGAACAGCGTGTCGTCCAGCACGGAGTCGTACGACGTGATGAGCAGCAGTTCCTCGTCGATGTTCCGCCAGGTGAACGCGGCCTTCGCGGCCTCCACGAACTCCGGCGGCACATCGTCCGAAGGTGTGCTCAACGCGTCGCGCAAGGCGTCGAGCAGTACTTCGTCACTGTCCCAGTCGTGCCGCACCCAGCACACCTCCTCTCTTCGACGGCGATCCCAGGAACGCTGAGAGCGCAGGGGTCTTGCGCAACTTCTCCAGGCAACGTATCCGCGTCGGGCCGATGCTGCCGACCGGCATCGCGAGCTCTTCGCTCACGACCTGGTAGCTCGGCGGCGGATCGGTCATCAGCTTCGTCAGCAACCGCTTGCACTGCTCCGTGAGCTCGGCGAACCCATCGCGCAACGCCTGTCGCCGCTCCACGGCCAGCAGGTCCGCCTCCACGTCCGCGTCCACCTGCTCCGACTCCAGCGCGTCGGACTCGGACAACGGGTCGTAGAGGTGCGTCCGCTGCTGCACGCGCAGCACGCGCAGGCACTCGTTGCGGGTGGTCGTCATGATCCAGCCCGGCAGTGCCTCCGGCTCGCGCAGTCGTCCGATCTGCTCCACGAGCCGAAGCCACAGCGTCTGGTTCACGTCGGCCGCATCCGAAGGGCGCAGCCGGTGCTTGTAGATCACCGACACCACCAGCGGCGTGTAACGGTCCACGATCTCGTTCCACGCCGACTGATCGCCCTCGGCCGCCGCGCGTACGAGCGCGGCGATCGGGGATGCAGAACTCACGTCGACTCCTTGCGGTCACAACTGGCGGAGGCCGAGGTTGCTCCCCAGATACAACTATTTGACAAAAACTCCGTAGCCGGGATGGAGCTCCGGCCCGCTCAGCAGTTTGTCACGTGCCTGAGCTGCGCCGATGCCGTCCGACACCATCGTGGCGGCGATCCGGCCGGTGACCAGTGGCGCGGCGAACGACGTGCCGTACCACTCCGCCCAGAGCGCGAACGGCGTGGCTGCGGCCTCGCCCGGCAGCTGCCACTCGCCCTTGAGGTAGGTGGAGGCCCGGTTGCCGATCGCGCAGGCGTCGACCCAGTGGCCCCAGTTCGAGTAGAAGGCGGGGCCGATCGAACCGTCCCGCTCCTGCTGGGCGGCGGCGACGGCGGTGACCCCGCACAGCGCCGCGGGCCAGCTCGGCCGCTGCGTGCCCTGGTTGCCGGCCGAGGCCACCACGACGATGTCGCCGGGCAGGGCCTCGATGGTGCGCCGCAGCGGTTCGGAGGCGATGTCGTCCTCGGTGAAGCAGCCGAGCGACAGGTTCAGCAGGTTGATCTTCTTCTTGCCCAGCTCGGTGATCTTGCGGCAGAGCCGTTCCTCGTCGCCGAAGCCGTTCGGGTCGAGGCCGACCTCCGGGTCGAACGTGACGCCGGGCGCGGCGTTCTGGATGACGCCCGCGACGAACGTGCCGTGGCCGCCCTGCAACGCGAAGTTGTCGCCGTTGCTGTAGGCGGGGTCGACGTCGTCGGCCTCCTTGGCGTAGCGGCCGCCGAACCAGTCGGAGTGCTCGCTGTCGGCGCCCTGCGAGATGCCCGTGTCGATGATGCCGACCCGGACGTCCTTGAGGCGCTCGTCGAACTTCGGCGCGGACACCGGGTCGGTCGGGTAGGGCCGGTCGCCGGGGTTGCCCATGACGAGGCCGCCGTGCCCGACGATCACGTGGTGCGGCTGCACGAGGGGGACGCGCTCGTTCGGCCAGTTTCGTTGATCCCGCAACAGACGAACAATGCGGGGAATGTCCTCCGCGTTGTTCGGCAACGTCAATCGCGCCAATCCGGCGAATCCTTCGCCGGGCCGGGCGACGATGTTGTTTTCGCGCAGTTTCTCGATCACGCGTTGTTGGTCCTCGGCCGCGACGAGCAACTGGCCGGGTCGATAAAGGAATTCACGCCCGCGTTCGGCGTGGAAGCTGATGTTCTTGTCCTCGGCGATGAGCTGCAGGAAAGCTCTTTGGTAAAGCTCCGCGCTTTCTGGCGTTTTCGACACCACGGCCTCACTAAAGCAGCGTTGACGGGCACCCCGACCGAGCTTGATCAAGCTACCACAGCGGATAAAGTGTTGCCGTGACCGACTTTTGTGCGGAGGACGCGCTGGAGGCCAGGCAGCGCAACCCGCGCGCGGCCGTGGAGATGGCCCGCGCTGTCCTTCGCGCGACGGATGATCGCTCGGAATGGTCGATCGCCGAGCGCGCGATCGGCCTCGCGCTGCGGGAGATGCACGACTTCCCCGGCGCGGCCAGGCATCTGCGCCGCTCGATCAGGATCGCCTCGGACGCGGGGCTGCCCAGGCTGGCCGCCTTGGCCCAGATGAGCCTCGCGTGGGTGCTCGCCTACACGGGCAAGCAGAAGGCCGCGCTGACGTTGCTGGACGACGCCATGCCGGAACTGACCGGCGCGGACTCGGTGGCCGCCCTGATGCAACGCGGCGTCGTCTTCCACTACCTGACCCGCTACGACGACGCGCAGCGCGACTACACCGCGGCCATCGCCGGCGCACGTCGCGTGGGGGACCAACTGGTCGAAGCGCGCGCTCTCAACAATCGCGGCCTCGTGCGCGCGTACGTGGGGAACATGCGTGAGGCGTCGGCGGACTTCGAGCTGGCGGCTTCCTTGCTGGGCGAGCTCGGCCAGGAGCTGGGAGTCGCCGACGTGCACTGGAACGCCGGCATCATGGCGACCCGCGGCGGTGACGTCCCCGCCGCGCTGACGTTGTTCGACAAGGCAGAAGAGGTGCACCGGCGCCTCGACGTGATGCGGCCGGTGCTGCTGGTCAACCGGCTGGAATTGCTCGTCTCGGTGCCGCTGCTGGACGAGGCCCGCGCCGCGGCCGACCGCGCGATCACCGAGCTGAAGGCGCTGAAGAACCCGCTGGGCGTCTCGGAGGCCCTGTACTTTCGCGCCCGGATCGCGTTGCTGGACGACGATCCCGACGCCGCCAACTCCTTCGCCGCCGAGGCGCGTCGTCGGTTCCGCCGCGAGCAACGCCTGCTGTGGGCGGCCGGCGCGCGCTACCTGGAACTGCACGCGGCCGTGCTGCGCGGTGACCGTTCCCGTCCGCTGAGGCTGGCCTTGTCGCGGGTCGCCTCCGAGCTGGACGCGATGGACTGGCGGCTGCCCGCCCTGGAGGCCCGCATCGACGCCGGCCTGGTCGCCGCCGACCTGGGCCACCGCGCCCGTGCCGTCGCGGAGTTCTCCGTCGCCGCCGGTGCCCGCCTGCGCGGCCCGGCCGGTCTGCGCGTGCGCGGCTGGTACGCGGAAGCGTTGCGCCGCAAGCTTTCTGGCGACGTGCGGGGGACCTCCTCCGCGTTGCGCCGGGGGATCGGGCTGCTGGACGAGTACCGGGTGTCGCTGGGCGCGGCCGAGCTGCGGGCGTCGACCGGTGTGCAGGGCCAGGCTCTCGCGCTGGAGGGCTTGCGACTCGCGGTGGCCTCGGGGAACGCGGCGCGCGTGCTGTCGTGGACCGAGAGCTGGCGGGCCGGGGCGTTGCGGATGAAGTCCGTGTCGCCTCCCGACGATCCCCGGCTCGAGGACGCCTTGGCGTCGTTGCGCGCGGTGGCGGCCGACGTGGAATCCGCCGTGCTGGCCGGGAAACCCGCCGGTGTCCTGCGCGCCAAGCTGGTCCGCGCCGAGCAACGCGTCCGCGACCTCACCCGGCAGGTGTCCGGCGAGGTCTCCGTCTTCAAGCCACCGGCGGTCAGCTCACTTGTTTCCGCTCTGGGCTCGTCGGCGCTGATCGAGTTCGTGGAGTACGACGGCGTGCTGATGGCCGTCGTCCTGGCCGGCGGCCGCGCTTCGCTGCACTCCCTGGGCGCCGTGGAGGGAGTGGTCCGCGAGATTCGCCTGCTCCGCTTCGCCCTGCACCGCCTCGTGACCCTGCCGCCGCAGCTGCCGAACATGGCCGTGGCCCGCTCGTCGGCCTCGCACGCCGCTTCGTTGCTGGCTCGCCGCCTGCTCGACCCGTTGGCTTCGCGGATCGACGGCCGGCCTTTGGTCGTCGTGCCGACCGGTGCTCTGAACGGGCTGCCGTGGGCCGTCCTGAACCGCCAGGTGACCGTCGCGCCGTCGGCCTCGGTCTGGCTGCGCGCCACCTCGGTGCCTGATGCCTCCGGTGAGGCCGTACTGGCCGCCGGGCCGCGCATGGCCGCCGCCCCTGCCGAGATCAAGGCCATCAGCGCGCATGTGCCTGGACGCGTTCTGGTCGACGCCGAGGCGACCGTGAGCGCCGTGGCGTCCGCAATGGACGGTGCCGCGCTCGCCCACATCGCCGCGCACGGCTCGTTCCGCGTCGACAACCCGCTGTTCTCGGCTCTGGAGCTGGCCGACGGGCCGTTGACCGTCTACGACATCGAACGCCTGCACACCCCGCCGACGCTGGTGGTGCTGTCGGCCTGCGACACGGGGCAGTCCGCTGTCCGGCCCGGTGATGAGCTGATGGGCTTCACCGCTGCTCTGCTCGGGCTGGGCACCCGGACGTTGATCGCGCCCGTGGTGCCGGTGCCGACCGACGGGACGGCTCCGGTGATGGTGGAGCTGCACCAGAAGCTGGCCGCCGGGATGGCTCCGGCCGAGGCTTTGGCGGCGGTGCAACGGGCCTCTGCCGACGACGCTGCCTACGCGGCGGCCGTCGGCTTCGTCTGCTTCGGCGCGGGTTAGTGCGGCGGAGGCGTGGTGTAGAGGACCAGCGCGCTCTGGCCGGAACAGCCGATCTCGCCCGGCTGGGTCTGCACGCGCGGCGGGTGCCAGGCCTCGACCGTTCCGTTGGCCAGCCGCACTCCGTTGAGGCAGTCGCCACCGCCGGCGGCGATGATGCCGATGGCGCCGTCCTTGACGAACGCGTCGAGGCGCGGCTCCTTCCAGGGCAGCTTGGTCTCCGGATCGACCGGCATCGGCGGGAGTTTCGCGCGCAACTCCGCGAGCACCTCGTCCTGCGTCGGGGCGGGCGGCAGCGCGGTGAGAATGGTCTTGAAGGCTTCGGGGTAGTTCTCCGGAACGCCGGTGCGCTGGGCAGGCGGCGGCACGATCGGTTTGGCGTCGGCGGGGCAGCGGACGCGGTCGGGGCCGCCGTCGGTGACGCCGTAGTAGTTGAAGTCGGCGCGGTAGCAGGCGGTCACCGGGTCCTCATCCCAGAGCCGGAAGCTCGGCGGTGACTCGGAGGTGCCGGGGTCGTAGATCCGGAAGAGCAGGCCGGCGCGCACCTTCTGCGGGTCGTCGGTCGGACTGTCGGTGATCTCCAGGACCGCGAAGTACTTCTGGTCGGTGCTGCCCTCCAACGCGGAACGGGCGTAGGCGTTGCCGTCGGTGCCGCGCGGGTAGCCGATGCGCTCGGCGACCTGCCTGGCCTTCTCGTCGGTGGCGCTGTTGCCGTCCGGGCGTGTCATGAAGTAACCGGCCGCCACCACGGCGAGCACCGCCGCGGTCAAAGCCGTTGTCCCCCCAGGCTTCATGGCAGCGACGCTAGCGCTTTCCGCTCCAGGGCATTCCAGAACTCGAGCGTTTCGCTTATGGTTGCTCGTCATGACAACGAGGTCGTGGTGGGGCTGGGGCAACGTCGAGGACGCCGTCACCCCCGATGAACGCCGTGCGCTGGTCGAGCGGGTCCGGGCCGTGCTGCCGGACGCGGACCTGACGTTCCACGAGCCACCGGATCCGTCGTCGCTGGACCTGCCCGAGTCGCGCATCGACCCGCCGGGCGACCTCTACTCGACCGATCCCGTCGACCGGCTCGCGCACGCCCGCGGCCAGGCTTATCGCGACGTCACCCGCAACCTCGCCGGCGACGTCGGGCCGCTGCCGGACGCCGTGGCCCGGCCGCGCACCGAGCAGGACGTCGTGGACGTGCTCGACTGGTGCGGGTCGAACGACGTCGCGCTGATTCCCTTTGGCGGCGGCACTTCCGTCGTCGGCGGGGTCGAACCTCGTGACCTGGACCGGGTCGTCACGCTGGACCTCGGCAGGCTGGACCAGGTGCTGGAGGTCGACCCGACCAGTCGTGCCGCGCGGATTCAGGCGGGGGTGCTGGGGCCGTCGCTGGAAGCCCAGCTGAAGCCGCACGGGCTGACGTTGCGGCACTTCCCGCAGTCGTTCGAGTTCTCGACGCTCGGCGGCTGGCTCGCGACGCGCGCCGGTGGTCACTACGCCACGCTCTACACGCACATCGACGACCTGACCGAGTCGCTGCGGGTCGTGACGCCGAGCGGGATCTCCGAGTCGCGCCGGTTGCCCGGGTCGGGTGCGGGACCGTCGCCGGACCGGCTCTTCCTCGGTTCCGAGGGCACTTTGGGGGTGATCACGGAGGCGTGGATGCGGTTGCAGGAGCCGCCGGTGCACCGGGCGGGCGCCTCGGTGCGGTTCGCGTCGTGGGAACGGGCCGTCGAGGCGACGCGGCTGATCGCGCAGTCCGGGCTGCATCCCGCCAACTGCCGGCTGCTGGATCCGGCGGAGGCGTTCCTCAACGCAGGGTCGCCGTCGTCCGTGCTGGTGCTGGCCTTCGAGTCCGCCGACCATCCCGTCGACGGGTTGCTCGCCCGCGCGGTGGAGCTCTGCGGTGACGGCGAGGTCGTCGAGGGAGCGGCGCAGCAGTGGCGGAAGTCGTTCCTGCGCATGCCCTACCAGCGGGACGCGATGGCCCAGCACGCGATGATCACCGAGACGTTCGAGACGGCCTGCACCTGGGACCGCTTCGCCGGACTGCACGCGGCGGTGACGGAAGCGGCGACCGAGGCGTTGCGGAAGGTGTGCGGCATCGGCGTCGTCACGTGCCGCTTCACCCACGTCTACCCGGACGGGCCCGCGCCCTACTACGGCATCTACGCGCCGGGTCGCTGGGGCAGCCTCACCGCGCAGTGGGACGAGATCAAGGCCGCGGTGTCCGAGGCGCTCATCGAATCGGGCGGCACGATCACGCACCACCACTCCGTCGGCCGCGACCACATGCCCTGGTACACGCGCCAACGCCCGGACGTCTTCGGCGCGGCCCTGTCCGGTGCCAAGGCCGCACTGGACCCTCAGGGCGTGCTCAACCCCGGCGTCCTCACCACACGATCGACCTGAGGATCAGCGCCGCGATGAACACCACCGTGAACGCGAGGTCCAGCCCGAACCCACCGAACCGCACGGGCGGCAACACCTTGCGCACCGGCGCCAGCACAGGCTCGGTGACGCCGTGCGTCACCCGCCGCACCTTCCACACCCAGTCACCGCGCGCCTGCAGCGTGACCGCCCAGTCCACGATCATCCGGCCGATCATCACGAGGATGAACAGCGTCAAGATCCAACCGACGATCCATCCGACCAAGCCGAACAAGAGGGCCTCCTTACGTCCTGTATGTCCATGAAGCCACACGAAACTGAGAGGCGCCTGGCAACTCGCTGAGACAGTATTCAGCGTGTGGCGTACGACGAGGGCCTTGCCCACCGTCTGGGCGAGTCGCTGGGCGACCTTCCGGACCTGAGCACCAGGAAGATGTTCGGCAGCCTGGTGTTCATGTGGCGAGGAAACATGCTGGTAGGAGCCCTGGGCTCGGACCTGATAGCGCGCGTCGGCCCCGAGGCGCAGGCCGACGCGCTGGCCCAGCCGGGCGCCCGCGTCTTCGACTTCACCGGACGGCCGATGAACGGCTGGGTGGTCGTCGACGGCGAGGCGGTGGCGGAGGACGAGGCGCTGGAGGACTGGATCGCGCGGTGCCGCGAGTTCGTGGAAGCGCTGCCGCCGAAGTGAGCCTGGTGGAACGGGTCCGGGAGGAGCTCGACGGGTGGCGCGACATCACTGAGACGGAGGCGCTCGGTGGCGTCGTGTTCGAGTGGGACGGTGACCCGCTCGTCGGCGTGGTGGACGACGAACTGGTCGTGCGTGCCGAGGGTGGCGGCTGGGCGACGGTGACCGGGGACGTCGGCGAGTGGCTGGACCGGGCGGCCGGGGTCGTGCTCGACGAGTGCGTCGTCCGCTGGCACGGCGAGCTTCGCGCGGGCGGCCTCGACGCTTACCAGGCCATGCTCGCCCTCGTTCGCCACGACCCGGAACGCGAGCAGTTGCAGCGCATCCTGCTCGACGTGACCCGCGGCGCTGACCGGGGTCTCGCCCAGCTCGCCGTCACGTGCCTGGGACACGTGGGCAGGATCGACCGCGAGGTGCTGCCCGAGGTCGTGCCGCGGCTGCGGGAGCTGCTCGGCGATCCGGACTGCGCGGGCAGAGCCGAGGACGCGCTCGGCGACATCGACCACTTCGCCGGTCGCACCGACTGACAGCCTCATGTCCCTTTTCTCCCGACCTTCGGACGTGTCGAGCCGAAAATCCCCTACGTAGCGTGCGCTCGGGATTCCGAGAGGGGAACGACAAGTGCGAAGAGTTCTGGCGGGAGCAGCGGCGCTCGCGCTCATCACCGCTGGCATGGTCACACCGGCGACGGCGACGCCGCCCGCGCAGCCCGAGGCGCAGGAGACGCGGCAGTCCGACGAGCAGCCGCACGAGCTGGAGATCAAGCGCCGCGCGTTGAAGCAGCAGGCGCTCGCCGACGTGCTGACCGGTCAGGCCACGACCGAGAAGCGGGGGAGCAGCACCGTCGCGAAGGTCGGCAAGAAGCAGGACAAGGACCAGTACGTCGAGCTCAAGCGGGAGAAGACCGACAAGATCTTCGTGATCCTCACGGAGTTCGGCAACGAGCGGCACCCCGACTACCCCGACCGCGACACGAACCCGGCCACGCCGGGGCCGCAGCGGTTCGACGGGCCGGTGCACAACCAGATCCCGGAGCCGAACCGGGCCGTGGACAACACGACGATCTGGCGCAAGGACTTCAGCCAGAAGTACTTCCAGGACCTGTACTTCAGCCGCAAGAAGGACGCCAACTCCGTCGCGAACTTCTACGACAAGCAGTCGTCGGGCCGGTACACGGTCAACGGGCTCGTCACGGACTGGGTGAAGGTCCAGTACAACGAGGCGCGCTACGGCCGCAGCAACGGCTACCCGTGCAACGACAACATCTGCAACAACTCGCGTGAGCTCATCAAGGACGCGGTCACGCAGTGGGTCGCCGACCAGAAGGCCGCGGGCAGGACGACCGAGCAGATCAAGGCGGCGCTGGCCGAGTACGACCAGTGGGACCGCTACGACTACGACTCCGACGGCGACTTCAACGAGGCCGACGGCTACATCGACCACTTCCAGATCGTGCACGCCGGTGGCGACCAGGCCGACGGCGACCCGTTGCAGGGCGAGGACGCGCTCTGGAGCCACCGCGGTTACGCGTACAAGAACTACACGTCCGGTCCTGGCAGCAACAAGCTCGGTGGCGCGCCGATCGGTGACACCGGCATCTGGGTCGGCGACTACACCGTGCAGCCCGAGAACGGCGGCGTGAGCGTCTTCGCGCACGAGTTCGGCCACGACCTCGGCCTGCCGGACCACTACGACACCAACGGCGGCACGAACGGCGTCAACTGGTGGTCGATCATGGCCCAGAACCGGGTGAACGCCCCTGGTGAGGCTCCCGGCGAGCGCGCCAACGAGTTCTCCGCGTGGGACAAGCTCCAGCTCGGCTGGCTCGACTACGAGGTCGCGGTCGCCGGTCAGGAACGCGTCTTCGACCTCGGCCCGCACGAGTACAACAGCGCCAAGGCCCAGGGGCTCGTGGTCGTGCTGCCGGACATCTCGAAGAACTTCGACTACGGCGCTCCCTTCGCGGGCAGCAGGATGTGGTGGAGCGAGAAGGGCAACGACCTCGACCACTCCATGACGGCCCCGCTCGACCTGCGCGGCAAGACCAGCGCGTCGCTGACGTTGAAGGCGCGCTTCGACATCGAGGTCGACTACGACTACCTCTACGTCGAGGCGTCCAATGAGGACGGTAGCTGGACGCAGCTCGACGGCACCGCCGGTGGTCAGCCGTTCGCCCGCGACTCCGGCGACTCGCCGGCGATCAGCAGCTCGTCGGACAACCAGTGGGTCGACGTGAACGTGTCACTCGACGCGTACGCCGGCAAGAACACCAAGCTGCGCTTCGCCTACCGCACTGACGGTGCCCTTGCGTTGCAGGGCTTCTTCGCCGATCAGATCACGGTGACCGCGGACGGCGCACCGGTGCTGACGGACGGCGGTGAGACCGCAGGTCTGTGGACCACGCGCGGCTTCCGCACGACCGAGGGCAAGGAGACGAAGGCGTTCGACCAGTTCTACATCGCCTCGAACCGCACCTACGAGTCGTACGGCAAGTACAACCGGACCGGCCCGTACCGCTACAGCTTCCCGGACAAGCCCGACTTCGTGGAGCACTTCCCGTACCAGGACGGTCTGCTGGTGTCGTTGTGGAACACGAGCTTCCTCGACAACAACGTCAGCGAACACCCCGGTGAGGGCCTGATCCTGCCGATCGACGCCAACCCGGCGCCGCTCTACAACCTGGAGGGCCAGCGCTGGTCGCCGACCGTCGGCGGGTACGACGCGCCGTTCTCACTGCAGAAGTCGGACTCCTTCACGTTGCACGTCAACGGCAAGGCGTCCTACGTCCGCGGCGCGGCGGCCCAGCCGACGTTCGACGACACCAAGCAGTTCTGGTACGCCGAGCAGCCGAACGCGGGCGTGAAGCTGCCCGCAGTCGGTGTCGGCCTGAAGGTTCTGCGGCAGAGCGGCACGTCGATGACGGTGAAGTTGTACAAGACGAAGTAGCGTCGAATGCATGACTGCTGCTGAAGACATGCTGGCCGTCGCCGTCGAAGAGGCGCGGATGGGACTCGCCGAAGGCGGAATCCCCATCGGCGCGGCACTCTTCGACGGCGACGGCCGTCTGCTGGGCCGGGGTCACAACCGGCGAGTGCAGGACGGCGACGCCTCGATGCACGCGGAGACCTCGGCCTTCCGCAACGCGGGCCGCCAGCGCGGCTACCGCGGCACGACCATGGTCACGACCCTGTCGCCGTGCTGGTACTGCAGCGGCCTGGTCCGCCAGTTCGGCATCTCGAACGTCCTGATCGGCGAGGCCACGACCTTCCACGGCGGCCACGACTGGCTGGCCGAGCACGGCGTCGGCATCACCGTCGTCGAGGATCCCGCGCTGGTCGAGCTGATGACGACGTTCATCGCCGAACGCCCCGAGCTCTGGTACGAGGACATCGGCCAGGATTAACGTGGGACGCATGGCTTCTGTGCTGATCACCTCGGCCGCGACCCTGGACTCGCTCGACGTGCTGGTCAACCACGGCGGAGCCGCGGAGGAGACGTTCGAGGGCGCACTCGAAGGCGCGGCCCGCGTCCTGCAGGCCTACCTGCCGTTGCTGGAACGGTCGGCGGCCCCCGTCGTGGTGAACGTCAGCGGCCCTCAGGACTCGCCGTCCGCGGCAGCGGTCAACGTGGTCACCGTGCAGTACGCGAAGGCGTTCCCCCGGATGCGGATCAACGCCGCCGAGCAGAACACCGGCGCCGTCGAGCGGATGGCGCGGATCGGGCCGGACGGGCCGACCGGCGGCTACTTCGCCGAGTAGCGCTCCACGGCCTCGTCCATCGAGCCCAGGATCGTGAACACCGCGTCCAGCCCGGTCGCCTCGATCGGCCGCAACGCGGCCCGCGACGAAGCCACCACGACGAACTCGACGCCGGCCTGCGAAGCACGTTGCTGGCCGAGGACGAGAGCCTCCAGCCCGGCGGAACCCAGGAACTTCACGCCGCCCAGATCCACGACGATGGCCCGCTGCCCCTCAGCGACGTTGCTTTCGAGCGGTCCGGTCAGCTCGCCGCTGGACGTGGTGTCCAGTTCGCCGGACACGTGCAGCACGGCGACGTCCGGTGCGATCCGGTCGGCGACCACGGTGGCCAGAGCGGTGGGGTCAGGCACGCGATCTCCTTCAATGGGCGGTCAGCACCCCACGTTAACCCGGCTCGAAACCGGCGGTCGACGGCCCCTCAGCGAGGTGCGGCCTGCCTGCTGGGAAACGTGGACGTGCTGGGTCAGGCGAGCGTGCAGTTCGTGGCACGCGGCGAAGCCGAGGCGGATGTCGTCGGGCGGGCACTGGACGGGCAGCAGTTGCGCGAACGGGTCACCGCCGATCGTGTCGACCGCGGTCAGGAACCCGACCAGGGCACCGACCAGTCGCCGGTGCAGGCCGAACAACGACAGCGCGTTCGCGAGGGCCAGGGTCGGCGCGGGCATTTCGTCGACGCCGACGGACGGTTCCAGGTCGCGCAACGTCACGGTGAACAGCACCGAATGCGTCCGCTCGGAACGCGTGCCGTAGGCGTCGCCCTGGATGTCGCGCAGCACCGACCGCATCTCGCGGCGCGGCTGCCAGAACGCGTGGTGCTGCCGCAGTTCGGTCAGTCCCTCCGCCGACAACGCGGCGGGCGAGGTGACCTCGGTCAACGACCGCAGTGCCTTCTCCCAGCGCGCTTCCAGGGCCGCGTGGAACTGGGCCAGCGCGGGATGGTCCTCCCAGCCTGCGGCGACGTCGTCGAAGCCGCGCATCCGCAGCTCGTAGCAGATCCACAGCGACAGCTGGAGGTCGTCGTCGAGCCACGCGTCCCTGGTTCCGCCGCTGACGAGCAGCGCGGGCCGCGGTGGGGGCGGCAGGCGCAGCGCTGCGACCAGGGCTGAGCTCATGTGGCCGCGGGGAGCGGGGAGGCGCATCAGGTTTCCTCACGCGTTCGGGCGATCAGCATGTCCACAAGGGACTCGGGGTCCGGGCAGCGTCGTTGTCGAGCGGCACCGCAGCCGTTGTGGCGCAACCAGTCCAACTGCTGCTCCACAGTAGACAGAGTGCCACGATCGCGCAGCGCGACCGCGACGTGCTCGACGAGCGACACCGCTCGGTCGAACGCGGGGGAGAGTTTTCCGGTGTGTGGATCGGCGGCCAGTCCGTCGACCCCGTCGCGCGACGCCCGCCAATATGCCGCTCGCAGCACGGAATCGTCCACCCGCTGTTCGGAGGGTTCCGTCACGACGAGGGCCCGGATCAACTCCGCGAGAACCGCGACTTCCGTTGCCAGCTGGGGAATGTCCGCGACGCGCACCTCAACCGTCGGATGATCGGCAGAGGGGCGGACGTCCCAGTACACCATCGCCCTGTCCATCAACGCTTCCGAGCTGATCAACGCGTCCACGGTGCGGTCGTAGTCGGCGGGTCCGTTCCAGAACGGCGGCGGCCCGCTCACCGGCCAGCGCGACCACACCATCGACCGCCAGCTCGCGTACCCGGTGTCCTCTCCCCGGGCGTACGGGGAATTGGCGCTCAGTGCCAGCAACGTCGGCAGCCATGCCCGCAGCTTGTTCGACGCCGCCAATGCTTCGGACTTCGATGAGACACCCACGTGCACATGCAATCCGCACACGCCCGTTCCGGATACAAGTCTTCGATGGGAGTACTCGATCCGGTGATAGCGGGGGTCATCCGATCCGGGAGGGGGACCGGCCTCGCCGATCGGCGGCACGCCCGTCGCCACGAGCCGGCACCCGGCCTCGTCGGCGGCGTTCACGAGCACCCGCCGTCCCTGCCGCACCTGGTCGCTCAGTTCCTCGAAGGACGAGGTGACGCCGGTGGCCACCTCGATCTGGAACGGCGTCAGCTCGCCCTGCACGTCGAGGTCACCGGGCGCGCTGGAGATCTCCCTGACCCGTGGTGCCAGTGCCGCCGGCCGCCGCGAATCGGGATCTACCAGCAGGAACTCCTGCTCCACGCCGACCGTGTAGTGACTCATCGCGGGGCGGGTACCCGCGTTCCACGGTGATCAACCTCGGAGTGGCCGGATGAGACGGCGGCGCGGTCGGTGGCGCGGCCGGGGCGATCCGGAACGGGCGGTCCGCAGGCTGCTCAGACAGACTTGAGGGCGGCCCGGTCGCACTGCCGGCACCACGCGGCACCCTGCGCCGCGGCCAGCGACGCGAACCCGGCCAGGAAGTGCAGCGCGTTCGAGCCGGGGTTCACGTTCAGGAAGTTGACGACCTCGTCGTCGTAGCGGGCCAGGCCCAGCCCGAACAGCACCAGGAACAGCACCGCCACCAGCAGCGCGGTGCCGCTCAGCGCCTTCAGGCGGGGAGCGGACAGCAGCAGTGCGGCGCCGAAGACCAGGTGGATGACGTTCTGCAGGGGGTTGACGCGCAGCCCGAGGATCCAGGTCTCGGACTCGCCCGCGAAGGACGAGAAGCCGGTCACGAGAAACCCGGCCACTCCCCACAGCGCGAGCACGGCGCCAGTGCCGAGCGCCAGCTTCTGAGGCCACCGCAACCGGTTCATGAGGTCAGTATCGCCAGAAACGGACATGCCCGCTCGCTCATTTCACTCTTCCGCCAGCAGGTCGTGCCGCAGCTGCTCCAATGACTTGGTGAGCAGCCGCGACACGTGCATCTGGGAGATGCCGACGCGGCGGGCGATCTCGGTCTGGGTGAGCCGGCCGAAGAACCGCAGGACCACGATGGTCCTCTCGCGCCGGGGAAGGCCCCGCAGCATCGGCTGCAGGGCCTCGTGGATCTCGACGCCTTCCAGCGCCGGGTCGTCGACGGTCGAGCCTTCCAGCGAGTCGAGCGGCGCGAACGCCACGTTCTTCTCGATCCGCAGGCCCTCGTAGACGTCGGTGAGCGACACCCCCAGGTGCCGGGCGATCTCGGAGGGAGTGGGAGATCGCCCGGTCCGGTGCGACAGCTCGGCGGTGGCACCGTCGATCGAGTCGCACAGCTCTTTCAACCTGCGGGGGACCCGCACCGCCCAGCACTGGTCGCGGAAGTGGCGCCGCACCTCACCGGTGATCGTGGGCACGGCATAGGACAGGAAGTCCGTCTGCCGGCCCACGTCGAACCGGTCGATGGCGTTGATCAGCCCGACCGCCGCCACCTGCGCGAGGTCCTCGATGGGCTCGCCGCGTTCACTGAAGCGGCGGGCTATGTGCCGGGCGAGCGGGAGGTACTCGCGCACCAGCCGGTCCCGCAGCGCGTAGTAGCACCGCGAGTCACGGGAGGTGCGGGCGAGTTCCTCGAACGCCGCGTGCTGGTCTGGCGTCAAAGCGCACCGCGATCAGACCTGCGGCGGCGGCGTCACGTCGCCACGCCAGGCGCCGGTCTCGGTGCCGCGGTTCTCGATGAACTCCTTGAACCGCTTCAGGTCGCCCTCGACCCGGTGGCTGACCACGCCGAGCGCGGCTCCGGCCTTCTCGGTGAGGGTCTCGGGCTCGTACTCCATCTGGAGGTGCACCCGAGTCGTCTCGTTGTCGATGCGGTGGAACGTCACCACGCCGCCCTGCGGCGGGCCCTCGACCGACGTCCACGCGACGCGCTCGTCGGCGTGCTGTTCGGTGATCTCGGCGTCGAACTCGCGGACGACCCCGCCGATCTTCGTCGTCCAGTGGGTCCTGGTCGGCGTGACCTGGTCGATCTTCTCCACGCCGTCCATGAACGCCGGGAAGGACTCGAACTGGGTCCACTGGTTGTACGCCGTGCTCACAGGCACTAGGACGTCCACCGACTTCTCAATGGTGGTCACAAAACCTCCTCGATCGGTTGTCGTCATCAGGTGAGTACCCGGGTCGCGCCTCGTTACACATTCGACACCGGTCTACTGTGGACGGTCACGCTGAGTGCTGATCCAATCGCCATCTGCGCATCACGAATTCGCCCACAGTGGTCAAATCGCTATGTGATCCACGTAACAGGAGCGGCATACTGCGCGGTATGTAAGGGGCTCTAGGAGGCGCTGGTGCTCGAGGCGAACAACCTTGAGGTTGTCTACGACGACGTGATGCTGGTGCTCCGGGGCGTGA
Organism: Lentzea waywayandensis; assembly: GCF_900115955.1. Lineage (GTDB taxonomy): Bacteria > Actinomycetota > Actinomycetes > Mycobacteriales > Pseudonocardiaceae > Lentzea > Lentzea waywayandensis. The sequence continues at coordinate 191,428 of NZ_FOYL01000014.1, read as the reverse complement.
GCCTGAAGGTGCCCCAGGGCAAGGTCGTGGCTCTGCTCGGAGCGAACGGAGCTGGGAAAACGACGTTGATGAGGGCCTTCAGCGGCCTGCTCGACGTGCACGACGGCAAGGTCACCAAGGGCTCGATCACGCTCGACGGTGAACCGATCCACCGCCTCCCACCGGCGAAGATCGCCGACAGAGGCATCAAACAGGCCCTGGAGGGCCGCAGAATCCTGGCCGAGCTGACCGTCGAGGAGAACCTCAAGGTCGGCGGCCACGCGAGACCCAAGCGGCTCAAGCAGAACCTGGACCGCTGCTACGAGCTCTTTCCGCGGCTGCTGGAAAGGCGAAGACAGAGCGCGGGGTACCTGTCCGGCGGCGAGCAGCAGATGCTCTCGATCGGCCGGGCGCTGATGTCGGAACCGTCCTACCTCCTGCTGGACGAGCCCAGCCTCGGCCTCGCGCCGCTGCTGGTGCAGCAGATCCGCGACCTCGTCGTGAAGATCAACGAACAGGGCACCACCGTCCTGCTGGTCGAGCAGAACGCCAGCATGGCGCTCTCCATCGCCGACCACGGCTACGTGCTGGAGACCGGCAAGGTCGTGATGGACAAGCCGGCGCAGGCGCTGCTCGCCGACGACGACATCCGCGAGTTCTACCTCGGCCTCGGCACCTCCTCGTTCCGTGCGGTCAAGCACTACAAGCGCAGGAAGAGGTGGCTGTCGTGAGCGCCGACGTACGTGCCCCAACGGAGGCGCCGTCCACTTCCGTTCTGGAAGTCACCGACGTCCGGCTCGCGTTCGACGGCGTCGTGGCCGTCGACGGGGTGTCGTTCAGCGTCGAGGAGGGCGAGCTCTTCGCCATCATCGGCCCGAACGGCGCCGGCAAGACGTCCATCTTCAACGTCCTGAGCGGCGTCTACCGGCCGCAGCAGGGCACCGTGCGGTTCCGCGACCAGAACCTGATCGGCATGCGGCCGCACCGCATCGCCGCGCAGGGCATGGCCCGCACGTTCCAGAATATCGAGCTGTTCTCGCACCTCACCGTCGTCGACAACCTCATGCTCGGCCGCCACAACCACATGCGGTACGGCGCGCTGTCGGCGTTCTTCTGGCTCGGTAAAGCAAGGAACGAGGAGCTGAAGAACAGGGCCGCGGTCGAGGACGTCATCGACTTCCTGGAACTGGAGCAGTGGCGCCGGTTCCCGGTCGGCCTGCTGCCCTACGGCGTGCAGAAGCGCGTCGAACTGGGCCGGGCGCTCGCGATGGAGCCCAAGCTCCTGCTGCTCGACGAGCCGGTCGCGGGCATGAACGTCGAGGAGACCGAGGACATGGCCCGGTTCATCCTCGACGTCCGCGAGGAACTGAACATCCCGATGATCATGGTGGAGCACGACATGGGCCTCGTGATGGACCTCGCCGACCGGGTGATGGTCATGGACTTCGGCCGCCCGATCCGCACCGGCACGCCCGCGGAGGTGCAGCAGGATCCCGACGTCATCCGCGCCTACCTCGGCGAGCAGCACAAGAGCGTGACGCCATGACCACAACCGTTGTCACGCGGGTGAAGAACAGGGCCGAGCACACGCCCGACCAGATCGCCCTGCGGGCCAAGGACTTCGGCATCTGGCAGGAGGTCACCTGGTCCGGCTACTGGGCGAACGTCGAACTGGTCGGGCACGCGTTGCTCGCGCTGGGCCTGCAACCGGGCGACCGGGTCGCGATCCACTCCGAGAACCGCCGCGAATGGCTCTACGCCGACCTCGGCATCGTCGCGGCCAGAGGCATCACGGTCGGGCTCTACCCGACGAACCCCGCGTCCGAGGTCGCCTACCTCCTGTCCCACTCCGGCACGCGGATCCTCATCGCCGAGGACCAGGAACAGGTCGACAAGGCGTTGCTGGTGCTGGAGGACACCCCCGACCTGGAATGGATCGTCTACGTCGAGCCCCGCGGGATCAAGGGCCGCTACGACAACCCGAAACTCCTGGCCTGGGAGGACTTCCTGGCGCTGGGGGCGCAGCACCGCGACTCGTTCCCCGGTGAGCTCGCCGAACGCATGGCGCAGACCGAGCCCGACGACGTCATGACGTTGATCTACACGTCCGGAACCACCGGACCGCCGAAAGGCGCGATGCTCACCGTCGCCAACGTCGAGTTCGCCGTCCACGTGCTGGTGGAGGGCGGCGGTTTCACTTCGCCACCGCCGTCCCCCGCCGACGTCACGTTGTCCTACCTGCCGTTGTGCCACGTCGCCGAGCGCATCTTCACGACGTGGTTCAGCGCGGCCAGCGGCGTGCAGGTCCACTTCGCCGAGTCGATCGAGACGGTGCAGGCGAACCTGCGCGAGGTGCAGCCGACGATCCTGTTCGGCGTTCCGCGCATCTGGGAGAAGGTGCTGGCGGGCGTCACGATCGGCGTCTCGTCCGCTTCCCGGCTCAAGCGCACGACGACCCGGTTCTGGCTCAAACGCGCAGAAAGCATCGGCGAAACGCTGGTGCACAACGGCGGCAGGCACACGGGCAAGAGCCGGTTGGTCTACGCGCTGGGCTGGCTGTTCTGCTTCCGCGCGCTGAAGGCCCGGATCGGCATGCGCCACGTCCGGTACGCGGCGTCCGGTGCCGCGCCGATCGCACCGGACGTGCTGAAGTTCTTCATGGGCATCGGGGTGCCGATGCACGAGGTCTACGGCATGACCGAGAACACCGCCGTGGCGACGGGAAACCGGCCGGGCCGCGTCAAGATCGGCACGGTCGGCGAGCCCCAGCCCGGCACCGAGCTCCGGATCGACGAGGAGACCGGCGAGATCCTCACCAGGCACGGCGGCACGTTCGCGGGCTACTGGCAGGATCCCGAGTCCACCGGCCGGGTCCTGAACGACGGCTGGCTGCACACCGGCGACGTCGGCGAGTGGGTCGACGGCACGCACGTCAAGATCACCGACCGGATGAAGGACATCATCATCACCGCGGGCGGCAAGAACATCGCGCCGTCCGAGCTCGAGAACGCGCTGAAGACCTCCCCGTACATCAAGGAGGCCGTGGTGATCGGCGACCAGCGGGCGTACCTGGTGGCGTTGATCGGCATCGAGCTCGAGACGGTCGGCCACTGGGCGCAACAGCGCCGGATCACCTACACCACCTACCGGGACCTGTCGGAGAAACCGGAGGTCCTGGAACTGGTGCAGAAGATCGTGACCGAGGCGAACGGCAAGTTCGCCACGGTCGAGCAGATCAAGAAGTTCCGCATGTTCCCCAAGGAGCTCGACCACGAGGACGGCGAGCTGACCGCGACGCAGAAGGTCAAGAGATCCGCGCTGGGCAAGATGTTTGACGACCTCGTGGAGAGCATGTATGGATGAGTTTCTCCAGTCGCTGATCCGGGGTCTCGGCACCGGATCCATTTACTCACTGCTCGCGCTCGGCTTCGTGATCATCTACAAGTCGACGCAGGTGATCAGCTTCGCGCAGCCGGCGTTCATGCTGGCGGGCGCGGTGCTGGTCTCGTACCTCTCACCCGCGGTGTCGTTCGTCGGCGCGGTTCTCGTGGCCGCCGTGGTGATCGCGGTGCTGGCGCTGGGAGTCGAACGCACGGTGCTGCGGCCGATGGTCGGCAAACCGGTGTTCGTGGTCGCGATCATCACCATCGGCGTGGACGTCGTGGTCAGGGTGGTGACGAACGCGTTCATCGGCCTCGACGTCCGGCAGGTCGGTGACCCGTGGGGCCTGAACACGGTGAACTTCCTGGGCGCCGAGGTGCAGCAGCGGTATCTGGTGATGATCGCGACGACCGCTGTCGTGACGGTCGCGCTGTTCGCGTTCTTCCGCTACTCGCGGATCGGGCTCGCGATGCGGGCCGTCGCCTACGACCAGGAGGTCGCGCTGGCGCAGGGGATCTCGGTCGGGTCGGTGTTCGCGCTGTCGTGGGCGCTGGCGGGCGGGCTCGCCGCGCTGGCCGGCGTGTTCGTCGCGACGGGCGCCGGTGTCGACCAGCAGCTCTGGATCGTGGCGCTGAAGGCGTTGCCCGCGATCATCCTCGGCGGCCTGGAGTCGTTGGGCGGGGCGGTGGTCGGCGGGCTCGCGGTCGGTGTCGTCGAGTCGCTCTTCGGCACCTACCAGGGTGATTTCGCGCCGTGGCTCGGATCGAACTTCGGGCTGGTCGCGCCGTACGCGTTGATGCTGCTCGTTTTGCTCGTCAGACCGTACGGACTATTCGGCAAGAAGGAGGTGGAACGGCTGTGAAGAGGCCAACGACCATCAAGGGCAGGCCAGAGCTGTACACCTCTTACAAGCAGGACATGGGTTTCCTGAACACGCGTCCCAAACGCGCGTGGTCGGGCGGACTCGTCGTTGTCGCACTGGTGCTGCCGTTCATGATCACCGACGATCTGCTGCAGTTGCTCGCCACCGGGTTCGTGGCGGCGATCGGTGCGATCGGGCTGAACATCGTCACGGGCTACGCGGGCCAGGTCTCGTTGGGGCACGCGTTCTTCCTCGCGATCGGTGCGTACACGGGCGCGGCTTTGAGCGGCCCCGAGACCGGGCGGGTGATCGGCTTCGGCATCACGTCGCTGCCGATCTGGCTGCTGGCCTCGGGATTGGTGGCCGCGCTCTTCGGCGTCCTGGTGGCGCCGGTGGCGGTGCGGCTGCGGGGCCTCTACCTCGCGATCGTGACGCTGGGGCTGGTCTTCCTGGGAGAGCACGTGTTCCGGGAGTGGACGTCGCTGACCGGCGGCCCGGGAGTCGGACGGCCCGCGGCCGTGCCGGAGCTCTTCGGGGTGCGGCTGGATCAGGACAACGGGATGTTCACGGCGGCACAGCAGCTGTACCTGCTGATGTTCGTGCTGCTGGTGATCTTCGGTGTGCTGGCGCGGAATCTGGTGCGCTCGCGGGTCGGGCGGGCGTTCGCGGCGGTGCGGGACCGGGACCTGGCCGCGTCGGTGATCGGCGTCGACCTGACGAAGTACAAGGTCCTGGCGTTCGCGGTGTCCTCGTTCTACGCGGGTGTCGCGGGCGCGTTGTTGTTCGTGGTGAACGGGTTCTTCGATCCGGGCTCGTTCAACCTGCTGTTGTCAGTGCAGTACATCGCGATGGTGCTCATCGGCGGCGCGGGCACCATCTCCGGAGCGATCATGGGCGCGCTCTTCATCACCTTGCTGCCACGCATCACCAGGGAACTCCCCACGGTGCTGCCGTTCATCAGTGGTGACGCGACCGGCGTGATCACGGTCTTCCAGTTGGAGGCCGTGCTCTACGGCGTGCTCATCATCGTGTTCCTCATCGTCGAGCCACGCGGGTTGTTCGGCATCTGGGTCCGCGTCCGCAACTACTGGCGCACCTGGCCGTTCTCGTACTGAGGAGAGAATCCCCATGTCTGGTAAGAGACTCGGAGCAATACTGGTTGGGGCGTTGCTGCTCGCCTCGTGTCGAGGAGGGGATGGCGCGGCGCCGCAGGAGGGCGCGGGCGGCATCAAGGTCGACGCCGGAGTGACGAAGGAGGCCTGCCCCAACGCCGTAGACAAGTCCAAGGGCTGCATCTACCTCGGCACCATCTCGGACCTCACCGAAGGCCCGTTCAAGACGCTGGCCGTGCCGATCACGGACTCGCAGAAGGCGTTCTGGAAGCGCGTGAACGACAAGGGCGGCATCGGCGGCTACGAGATCGACGTCACCAAGTACGTCAAGGACAACAAGTACAACCCGCAGATCCACAACCAGGTCTACCAGGAGATCAAGGGCAACATCCTGGCGCTGACCCAGACGCTGGGCTCTCCCACGACCGTCGCGATCCTGCCGGACCTCGAGAAGACCCCCATGGTCTCGGTGCCGGCGTCGTGGACCTCGTTGTGGGGCCACGAGGAGGTCGTGCTGGAGTCCGGCGCGAACTACTGCGTCGAGTCGATGAACACCGTCGACTACGCCGCCGAGAAGATGGGCGTGAAGTCCGTGATGGCCGTGCACCTCGCCGGTGACTACGGCGACGACGCGGCGGCCGGAGCGAAGATCGCGGCCGAGAAGCGCGGGCTGACGTTCGAGAACGTGACCACCCAGAGCGGTCAGGACAACCAGGGCGGGGCGATCGACGCCGTCGTGTCGAAGAAGCCGGACCTGGTGATCCTGACGACCGGACCGACCGACGCGGCCGTGATCATCGGCCAGGCCGCCGCCCGTGGCTTCAAGGGCAAGTTCATCGGCACCTCGCCGACGTGGAATCCCGGCCTGCTCAAGTCGCCGGCCGCTCCCGCGATCAAGGCGCTGTACATGCAGTCGGCGCCGTGGAAGGCGTGGAACACCGAGTCCGTGGGACACACCGCGATGCGGGCCGCGCTGCCCGGCGTGACGCCGAACGACGGCTACACCGCCGGTTGGGTGTGGGCGTACCCGCTCAAGGCCGCGCTGGAGAAGGCTGCCTCGAACAAGGATCTGACGCGTGCCGGTGTGCTCGCCGCTGTGCGCCAGCTCACCTCTGTGGACTACGAGGGCATGCTTCCTTCGGGTGCGGGTAATTTCTCCGCTTCGCCCCAGGACGCACTGTTCCGTCAGTCGACCCTCTACAAGCCCGACGACGCCGCTCCGACCGGAGTGACGCTGGTAGAGGACTTCTTCACCGGTTCCACGGCAAAAGATTTCAAGTTCGAGAAGCCCTGCTACCAATGAACCGAACGGGTGACACCCGACGCTGAAAACGGACATCGCTGACTAGGCTCCCTGGTGAGCTTGTGTAGGAGGTAGTGAGCGGTGTTGTCGTGCGTCGAGGTTCGCCGATCCGCTGGAGGACTCCGGTTATTCGTTCGTCCCCTGGCCGCGTCGCGTTGGAGCGCGCGGCTGGGGTACGAACGGGTGTCGGAGTTGCTGGCCGCGATTCGTCAGGCGGAGTCGTGCACCGTGCCGGACGTGGAACTGCGGTACGTGCCCGACCAGCGCACCGGCGAGGCGGTGCTGGCGTGCGAGACGGGGTCCGTGCTGCTGGACGCCGACGAAGTGTGCGCGTTGCACGACACGCTGCGCGCGCACATGCCGGACCGGATGCGTCCCCTGCCCGTCTAGCCCGTCTGGCCCGGCTTGCGTGCGCGCCACTCGGTACGGTTCGCCCAATCCTGTCGATCTAGCTGATGGGCGCCGGTGAGCTTGCTTCCGGAACCAGGACAGCGGGCGCTCCGGTGCCGTCGGCGGGCACGGCCCACACGTCGTTCAGGCCGTCGTCGCGCTGGATGCCGTACGCGACCGTCCTGTCGTCGACCCAGGCCGGCTGGTCGTCGATGCTGCGGGTCTCGGCGAGTTCGGTGATCCTGCGCGTCGCGAGGTCGAGCACGGACACCCGCCAGCCCTTCTGCGGGTCGCCGTCCACCGCCTTCTTGTAGGCGATGCGGGTGCCGTCCGGGGACAGCGACGGGCACTCGACGTTGTCCGCGTCGGTCAGCGGGCGGACCTTGCGCGCCGCGAAATCGCCTTCGAGCAGGTAGCGGTGGCCGCCGGTGGACATGGTGGCGTAGAAGCGGTTGTCGTCGGCGGTGAACGTGACGCCCCAGTAGTTCGTGTCGACCGGTCGCTGGGGCATGCCTTCGACGGCGAACTCCTCCAGCGACGTGACCAGCGCGCCGGTCTTCGTGTCGAGGATGCCCGTGCTGGTGGAGAAACCGTTGGCGGCGTAGGAATGCCCGTCCACGAACAACGTCCACGCCACCATCCGGCCACTGGCCGACACGCGCGTGCGGTTCGGGAAACCGGTCAGCGGAACGGTTCTGAGTTCCTCGAGGTCGCTGTCGAGCACAGCGAGTTCGCTGGCCTTCAACGCTCCGGCCGGCCGCAGGCAGGAGATCGTGCCCGCGGCCGAGTACACGCGGTCGCAGCGCTGCTCGGTGACCTCCCGCGAGCCTGCCGGATCGGTGCGGGACACCGTGGACAGCTTGCCGTTGCTCAGGACCATCAGCCGCGGGCCCGCGCCGGTCGGGACGGACTGCGCGGCGTTCTCGGGTGTGGCACCGGACAGCGCGGTGTAGCCGACGGCGACGCCGCCGAGCAGGACGGCGGCGGTCAGCGTGATCAGCAGGCGCTTGTTCATTTGCGGCGTCCCAGCAGTGCGGCGGTGGCGATCAGGGCGCAGACCACCGCGACGGCGGCGATCCTGGTGGCGGCCTCGGGGCTCCAGAACTGCCAGGCGAGGCCGAACAGCACGGACGAGCCGAGGTAGGCGAGCGCCTGTCCACTTTGGATCAGCGCGATGCCGGTGGTGCGCAGGCGTTCCGGCAGGACCGGGCCCGCGAGCGCCATCAGCACGCCGTCCGTGCACGCGTAGAAGACGCCGTACAGCACCACGACCAGCACAAGGAGCGGCCAGCCGCCCAGCGGTCCGTGCAGCAACAGGTAGACGGCGGTCAGCGCGCCGTATCCGGCCAGCATGACCTTGAGCCTGCCGACGCGGTCGGCGAGCGCGCCCAGCGGTGCGGCGAGCAGCAGGTACACCAGGCTCGTGCCCACGGCCAGCAGCGGGAACCAGCCGAACGCCAGCCCTTCGCGCTTCTGCAGCAACAGGTACACGAACCCGTCGCCGATGGTGACCAGGCCGAGCAGTGACGCGGCCAGCACGATCTTCCGGACGGCGGGGTCCTTGAGCAGGGTGAGCTTGAGAGGTTCCTTGCGCCGCACGGGTTCCGGCCGGTCCCGGACGTAGAGCACGAGGACCAGCACGCCGAACGCGGCGATGCAGAAGCTGGTGACGAAAACGGCGTCGAACGACTGGGCGGAGGCCGCGAGCACGGCCATCGCGACCAGCGGCCCGGCGAACGCGCCGATGCCGTCCATCGCCCGATGCACGCCGAACGCCCGGCCCAGGTCACCGCTGGGGGTCGAGAGAGTGATCAGCGCGTCGCGTGGCGCGGTCCGCAGACCTTTGCCCGCGCGGTCTGCGGTGATCACGAAACCCAGTGCGGTCAGGGAGTTGCCGGCGGCCAGGAGCCCGAGCTTGGCCGCGGCGGAGAGCCCGTAACCGAAGCCCGCGACGGCCTTGCGCTTGTTCGTCCGGTCGGCGAGATAGCCGCCGGCGAGTCTGAGCAGGGTGGTGGCGCCGGTGTAGACGCCGTCGATCAGCCCGTACGCGGCCGGACTGAGCTGGAGGCCGATGACCAGGTACAGCGGCAGGATCGCGGCCACCATCTCCGACGACACGTCGGTGATCAGGCTGACCGTGCCGAGCGCGAAGACGTTGCCGCTCAGCCCTTTCCAGTTCGCTGACTTCGGTTTGTCGATCGTGGACAGGTACATCATCGGCCTCCAGCGGTCCGTCAGTGACAGTTGGTCGTGCCGCTGTCGGTGTAGGTCTTGCCCGCCTCGGGGACGAACTGCCAGTCGAAGCTGTTGCTGTGCAGCGTCAGCTTCAGCACACCGCGGGTGCCGGTGTTGCGGGCCTCGCTGTTGGGCTTGATCGTGCCGAAGCCGTACGCGCCCGCACCGCCCATGCCCGCGACGAACGACCTGATGCCACGCGCGTTGTCCAGCCCGCCGGTGGGGTTCTGCGGGGCGAACCGCTCGTACTGGTGGTTGTGGCCGAAGAGCACCAGGTCGGCGTTGGCGTCGTACAGCGCCTGGAACAACGGCCGGGTGGCCGTCGAGGGCGCGTGGTTGGCACCGCTGGTGAACAGCGGGTGGTGCCAGTACGCCGCGGTGCACGGCTTCGTGCTCGCCGCCAGGTCCTGCCGCAGCCACTGCTCCTGCGCGCTGCCCGCCGACATGCTGATGTTGGAGTTCAGCGACACGATGTGCCAGTTGCCGAGGTCGTAGGAGTAGTAGCCCCGGCCGGACGGCCCGGCCTGCGCGCCGAAGTAGTTGTAGTAACCCGTGGCGCCACTGGTGTTGTAGTCGTGGTTGCCGGGCGAAGGCCTGGTGCGGGCCTTGTGCCGGCCCCACGTGGGCTCGTAGTAGGTGTTGAACTGGCTGGCGGTGCCGTCCGGATAGACGTTGTCGCCCGTGGTCCAGACGGTGCCCTGGATGTTGTCCAGCAGCGCGGCGGTGGCCGTGTCACCGGAACCGGAGTCGGCGATGTCGCCCGCGCCGACCCAGACCGGGTCGCCGGGAGGCGGCGTCGTGCCGTCGGTGACGACGAGCTGCGGCGCGGTCGACCCGCTCTCGCGCGAGTCGTAGTCGGCGCCGTCCGTGCTGCTGGACGTGATGCCGATGCTGTAGGTGCCGTTGCCCGTGACGTAGCTGCTGACGTCGACCTCGTACCAGGCGTTGCGCACGACCGCGCCGAGCGAGCCGAGCGTGGCGCCGTCGACCGCGGGCTGGTTGTTCCAGGTGACCGCGGTCTCGGTCCAGCTGACGTTGGACATCGCCCGGAACGTGCCGCCGTTCGGGCTTTCCGCGCCGGAGACGTCGTCGGTGTGGATGCGCAGCTTGGCGTTGCTGACGCTGCCGCTGATCCCGGAGACCGTGAACTTGAGGAACGTCCGCTTGACCGGCGAGTTGTCGAGGCCGAGCTGGCCGGACGTGCCGTAGTTCGTGCCGGTCGACCCGTTGTCGACGTAGGTGTCGGCGGTGGGGGTGAACGTGGTCGTGGCAGCGTGAGCTGCGGTGGAGGCGGTGAGTGTGGCCGCCGTGACGATGACGCTGGAGAGCACGGCTAGGGGAGCCCTGCGACGTGACATGCCTGTCCTTGTGGTGGTGGGCGGACATGGGCCGTCGCGAAGGGTAGGGCTCAAATGAGCCATACGCGGTGATCGTTTGGCGGCCACTTGGTGAACGGCCGGAAAATCCCCCTCAGGGGTGGCTGTGGCGCGGAGGTATTTCCGCGCCGGACAGGTGCTCAGTACAGGTATGGGAGTCGAGGTCCACGACCCTCGCTGGCTCGCCGCCGTGCCGGGAGCCGAGCTCGTGGTCGCGCTGGACGAGGTGGGGTCGATTGCTGCCGACGGTCACCGGGTGACGGTGTTGATCGATCTAGTACCGGACAACGTGTCGATGCTGCGGAGTCTCGCCGCCGAAGCCGTGGGGGAGGGCGCCCGCAAGGTGCGCGTGCGCCCGTACGGCGTTGACCGGGTCGACCTGGTCTACGCGGCCGTGGAGCTGAACCGGGTCGCCGAGGACGACGCCGTCGAGGTCCAGTTCGACGTCACGTCCGCCTCGCTGCTGCGAGCAGACCCCACGGCGTTCGTGCGGGTCGATCCGCTCGTGGTCACGGCCGACGGGACGGTCGTGCCGATCTGCGCGGGCCTGGAGCGGTACGCGCTCGGTTCGCTGGGGTCGCTCGACGACCTGGTGGCCGCGTGGGACCCCGAACCCGTCCGGGACCTGTGCCGGGTGGCGCTGACCCGCGCGCTGGCCGACACCGGGCCGCTCGTGTCCTGGTACGAGCACCTCACCCGGACAGCAGACGGGATGCGGGCCGAGTGTTGATCACGCTCTCCGGGTCGACACCGACCTCCTCCGCCCGCGCGCAGCCGTAGTTCAGCCAGTCCAGCTGGCCGGGCGCGTGCGCGTCGCTGTCGATGGAGAACGTGCACCCGGCGTCGACAGCCAGGCTGAGGAGTCTGCGCGGGGGATCGAGCCGCTCCGGCCGTGCGTTGATCTCGACCGCCGTGCCGTGCTCCGCGCAGGCCTCGAAGACCTTCTCCGCGTCGAACTGGGACTCCGGACGGCCCTTGCCGACGACCAGCCGGCCCGTGCAGTGGCCGAGGATGTCGACGTGCGGGTTCTTGACCGCGTTGACCATCCTGCGCGTCATCTCGGCTCGCGGCATCTTCAGTTTCGAGTGGACGCTCGCGACCACGACGTCGAGCCGTGCCAGCAGGTCCTCGTCCTGGTCGAGCGAGCCGTCGTCGAGGATGTCGACCTCGATGCCGGTGAGGATCACGAACGGTGCCAGGCCGGCGTTCAGCTCGGCGACGACCTCGAGCTGCTTCTCGAGCCTGTCCCTGCTCAGTCCATTCGCGACGGTCAGCCGCGGCGAGTGGTCCGTCAGCACCATGAACTCGTGGCCGAGATCGCGGGCCGCCTCGGCCATGTCCCTGATCGGGCTGCCGCCGTCGGACCAGTCGGAGTGGACGTGGCAGTCGCCCTTCAGCTTCGCCCGCAGCTCCTCGCCGCCGGTGATGTCGACGTGCCGCAGCTTCGCCAGGTAGGCCGGCTCGCGGTTCGCCAGCGCGTCCGCGACGACACCGGCGGTCGACTTGCCGACGCCCTTGAGATCGGTGAGCGTGCCGGCCTTCGCTCGTTTCTCGACGTCGGCGGGGTCCAGCTCGGCGAGGACGGCGGCCGCGTTGCGGAACGCCTGGACGCGGTAGGTCGGCTCGCCGGCTCGTTCCAGGTGGAAGGCCACCTGCTTCAACGCCTTGACCGGATCCATGCCTCTTCCTACCTCATCTGGAACCATCACGCGGTTTTTGTTGTTGGAGCCCTGCCGATCAACGATGATGTCCGCCATGTCCCCACGTCCGGCCGGTGCGCCACCGGCGACCGGAGCCGGTTCACGGCGAAAGCGGAGCAAGGGCGACCTGACCTCGCAGGCCATTCTCGACACCGCGGAGCACCTGCTCCAGACGCGGTCGCTCGACGACATCGCCGTCGACGAACTGACCTCCGGCGCGGGAATCTCCCGTTCCACCTTCTACTTCCACTACGAGTCGCGCGAAGCCGTGCTGTACGCGCTGTCGGAACGGGCCGCGGAAGGCCTCTACGACTCGGCCGCGCTGTGGCTGCGGCGGGGCAGCGAACCACCGGAGGACTCGATCCGGCGCGCGATCGCGGGCACCGTCGCGTTGTGGCGGGCGCACGGCCCGGTGCTGCGCGCGGCGGTGCGGGCGCGCGACACGAGCGAGCTGGTGCGCGGGTTCTGGTCCGGGGTGGCGCGGCGGTTCGTGGACTCGACGGCGCAGCAGATCGAGATCGAGCGGGAGGCCGGGATCGCGGTGCCGGGACCGCCGACCGCACATGCCCTCGCCACCGTGCTGGTCACGATGAACGAGTCCATGTGCTACAGCCTGTCGCTCTCGCGGAGGTCGGCGGCACGCGACCGTGAGGCGGTCGAGACGCTGACCGCGGTGTGGCTGCGTTCGGTGTACGGGGTTTCCCGGTAGATAAGCCGCGTCCGTTGTTTCTCGACACCGTGTCGAATAATTTCGCGGCCATGGAACTCGTGCCCTTGGGCGTCATGACCGCGCAGCTGCGAAAGCCTTTGAGGTTACCGAAAACGCCCGTCGGCGATCGTCTCATCTACGAGGTCGAGTCGGGAACGTTCTCCGGCGACCGGTTTTCCGGGGTCATGCACGGCTCGTCGAGCGCGGACTGGCTGACCATCGGCCCGGACGGCACCGCGACCCTCGACGTGCGTTCCGTGCTGCGCACTCACGACGACGCGTTGGTGTATTTGCACTACTCAGGGCGGGTTGACGTCTCGAATGGCTTCGGTGCGCCGCTGTACGCGGCCCCGTTGTTCGAGACCGGCGACGAGCGCTACCGCTGGTTGAACCGCGTGCAGGCCGTCGCGAAGGGCGTTATGGACGGTCTCGTGCTGACCTACGAGGTGTGCGAGGTGCGGTGAATTTCACCCGACCTTCGGGGGTGTCGATCGGGTCGGCGACTGCGGAAGCGTTCCGTCGCTGGCCGACGATCGTGAGGGGTACGCGGTGAGGAAGCGTTGGGGTGCGGCGGCTTTGGTCGCTCCGCTGTTCATGTCTCTGGTGGGAACGGCCCAGGCGGCGCCGGGACCGTTGGACGAGTACTACAGCCAGACGATCGCCTGGGCCGAGTGTCCGGCCGGGTGGGTCACGCCCTCGACGGGGGTCGAGTGCGCCAGTGTCGTCGTGCCGATGGACTACAAGAACCCGGGCAACGGCAACCTGGAAATCGCCATCTCGCGCAAGAAGGCCACAGATCCCGCGCGCCGCAGAGGCGTGCTGATGACGAACCCCGGTGGCCCCGGCGGTTCGGGCCTCGGCGCCGTGCACTGGTTCAACGCCCAGACCGAGATGTTGAAGATCTACGACGTCATCGGCATGGACCCGCGCGGTGTCGGCCGGTCGACGCAGATCCGGTGCATCTCGACGCCGTCCGACGACGAGTTCCCTTCGCGCCCAACGGACTCGCAGCTCGCGAACTGGTCGGACTACGCCCGTGCCGTCGAGGAGAACTGCCAGCGCGGCGGCGGTGAGATGCGCCGGTTCATCTCGACCATGAACACCGCCCGCGACATGGACGTCATCCGCGGAGCCATGGGGGAGAAGAAGATCTCCTACGTCGGCTACTCCTACGGCACGCAGCTCGGCGCCGTCTACGGCTCGATGTTCCCTGCGCGCCTTGACCGCAGCGTGCTCGACTCCGCGCTGGACCCGTTGAAGACGTGGCACGAGCAGGACGTCGACGTGGTGGACGCGATCACCGACAACCTTCGCAAGTGGACGGAGTGGACCGCCGCCCGCAACGGCACCTACGGCCTCGGCACCACGCCTGCCGCGGTGCGCGCCGAGCTGGACGCGATCGCGGCGAAGCTGAAGACGGCCCCGTTCGGCGGCTACGCGGACGTGACCTCCTTCGACTACGCCGTCGGCGCCACCCGCTACCGCCGTTCCTGGGCGGCGTTCTCCCGCCACATCGCCTCGATCAAGGCAGGCGTCGCCGACCCCGCGGAGGCCTCCGCGATCGTGGCGGCGCTGAAGAAGGGCGACATCGAACCGACCTCGGCCGGCACCTTCCAGGCCGTGGTGTGCGAGTGGGACTGGTTCACCGACGTCAACACCTACTACAACGACATGAAGCGCTGGCGCGACACCAACCCGTACGGCGGCACTGTCGACTACATGGCGCCGACCAACTGCACGTTCCGCGCCTTCCAGCGCCCGGAGAAGATCCCGGCCATCACCCGCAAGTACCCGGCCGGCCTCGTCGTCAACTCCGACGGCGACACCCAGACCCCGCTGGCCAACGGCCGCGTCATGGCGGAGCACCTCAGCCAGCCGCTGATCAGCGTGTCGAACGACGGCCAGCACGGCCACTACGCGTTGCGCCGCAACGCCTGCGTCGACAACCTGGTCAACAAGTACCTGGTGTCCGGCATCCTGCCGGCCTCGCGGGTCACCTGTGCCGGCACGGACATCGCGGAGACCGTGCCTCCGGGTGCGGCGGCTTCGCTGGGCGCGCAGTCGGCCCGTCCGCTGAGCGACGTCCTGGGCGAGATCGCGGCGGAGACCAAGCCGTTCTGATCGCCTGAACGATCTTGTCAGACCTCGTGAGTAAGTTATGACGCAGGGGTTCCCAGCAAAGGGGGACCCCTGCGTCAGCGTTGCTGCATCGCGTCCAGCACGCGCGCGAGCTCCAGCCGTGACGAGACGTGCAGCTTCGCGTAGATCCGCGACAGGTACACCTCGATCGTGCGCGGGCTGTAGTGCAGCGCCGCCGCGATGTCCCGGTTCCGCATTCCCTGCTGCACCAGCCGTGCCACGTTCTCCTCGGCCTCGGTGAGCAGTCCCGGTGCCTTTGACCGCGCGCGCGGCACCTTGGCGCCGAGTGCCCGCAGCCTGGTGCCCGCCTGGCGCCGCAACCCGTGTGCGCCAAGGCGTTGGAACGCCGTGTAGGCCTCGACCAGCACCGGCACCTCGTCGTCGGAGATCTCGCCCAACGCGAGCTGCGCGCGTGCCTTCTCGAACTCCAGCCCGCCCAGCGCGGCCTCGGACACCGCCTCCCGCAACGACTCCACGTCCCGGCGGACGATCCCGGTGACGCGGCGGACGGTGGTGCGCGACCACGGCGACACCCGCGTGGCGGACACGTCAGAGAGCCGGGCGAGGGCCTTCTCCGCCGCCTCCGGGTGCCCGCGTTCCAGGTCGAGCTCGATCATCCGCGCCACCAGCACGCACGAGTAGGCGGCGTCCAGGCCGGAGCCGACGTTGTCGTCCAGCAACGCGTACGCCTGGTCGGCCTCGCCCCGCGCGATCAGGTACTCGGCCAGCGACACCGCGTGCAGGCGCGAGATGTTCACCGACTGCGGCGCGGGCAACGCGGCGAGCCGTGCGGCGACGTCGAGTTCGCCGCGCCACGTCCTGATCGACAGCTCGATCGCCTGCAGCACGCCGAGTGCCTGGTCAGCCTGCGCGGCCTCGACGTCGGGCAGCCAGCGGCCGATGCCGTCGAGCGCCGCGTCCCAGCGGCCGCCGAGCCAGTCCAGCGCCACCCGCGAGGCGGCCCGTTCGGCGCGGAAGCCGTGGGAGCCGACCTGGTCGAGGAGGTCCTCCGCCCGGCGGACGCGCCAGGACGCGTCGTGCACCAGACCCGCCAGCGCGGTGATGGAGGCGCAGACGGAGAGTGCCTGTAGTTCGAGCATCGGCTGTCCGTCGCTGTACGCCAGCGCCCGGTTCGCGTACTCGACGGTCCGGTCGTGCTGGAACAGCAGGGAGGTGAGCATCGCGAGGTGCTCGAAGACGATCACGCCCTCGGCCGGGGAGCTGATCGGCAGCGCTTCGATTCGGGCGACCTCGGAGACGGCGTCGTCGTGGCGGTTGTTGTAGACGAGGAGCACGGCGCGTTGGGCTTCCAACGACGCCGGCGCGTCTCCGCGTGCGACCTCGACGTCCGCCAATGCCATGGCTTCCGCCGTGCGGCCGACCGAGAAGAGCGACGAGATCACGGCGGTGGCGACGCGCGTGCGTTCCTGACCTGGTTGGAGGGACTCCAAGGCGGCGAGACCGGGGTCGATCGCCAGCGCCGGACGGGAGGCACGAGCCAGGACACGGCATTGCAGCGCCAGCAGCTCGGCGCGTTCAGGGGCGTTGCGCGGCAACAGCTGAAGCGCCCTGAAGCACAGCGCGGCAGCGGTCTCGGGCGCGGAGGCACGGGCCTGAGCGGCGGCCTCGGCGAGCACCCCGACGGCCACCCGGTCGCCGGGAGCGGCGGACTCGGCGAGGTGCCAGGCGAGTTGGAGGAGGTCCACGGGCAGGCCCTGCTCGCGGTCGTCCAGCAGCCGCGCCGAGATCAGCGAGTGCAGGTGACGGCGTTGCGCCGGGCCGACCTCGTGGTAGAGCGCCTCACCGACGAGAGCGTGCGAGAAGCGGTAGCCGTTGTCGTCGTGCACCACGATGTGCACGCGCAGCAACTCGTCGAACGCGGCGACGACCGTCTCCTCCGGGAGCGAGGCCACGCGCGCCAGCAACGAGATCTGGTCGAGTCGCACGCGCCGGAACACCGAAACGGCCCGTGCGACGAGCCGCGTGTCGTTCTCCAACGGAGCCACACGACGCAGCAACGCCTCACGCCGGGTCAACCGGATCGCGTCCGGTGACACCGCGAGCCGGGCGCGGTTGCCGTCCACCGTCACCAGGTCGAGCTCTCGCAGCGAGCGCGCGATCTCGGTGACGAAGAACGGATTGCCGTCGGATCGTTGCTGGACCTCGCGGGCAAGACCCTCGTCCACGGACGTCTGGAGGACGGCCTCGACGATGCGCGCGACGTCCGCGCCCGACAGCGGGGCCAGGTCGAGGCGCACGACCTCGGCGTACGGCTCGACGCGGTCCAGCAGAACCGCGTCGGCGGACCGGCTCGCGGTGACCAGCACGAGCGGTGCGGAGGACACGCGCCGCAACACCAGCGTCAGCAAAGCGAGGGAGTCGTCGTCGACGTGGTCGAGGTCGTCGATCAGCAACGCGGCGGGGCGCGTCGCGGTGAGCTCGGTGAGCAGCCGCACCACCCGGTCGCACGCGCGCCCGAACCACGCCCCGGCGTCCTCGTTGCCCGAGATCTCCAACGCCGCCAAGGCATCCGCACGGATCCTGTCCGGCGGCAGCGACCGGATCAGCGCCGCCACCGCGCCGTACGGGATGCGCTTGCCCAGCACGTCCGACGCCGACGTCAGCACCCCGCACTGCCGCTCCCGCAGCCGCCGCGCGATCTCCGTGAGCAACGACGTCTTGCCGATCCCCGGCTCACCGCTGACCTGGACCACGACGAGCCCGGTCGCCGGCGCCTGGTCGACCCGGCCGAGCACGGCGCGCAGTTCCGGTTCGCGGCCCACGAGCGGCGTGGTGCGCGGTGGAGTGTCGGCGATGACGGCCTCCCGGCGGGACTTCGGCTGCTCCGAGTCTTCCATGTGGGTGTCCTGGCCAGGCAAGCGCAGCTTTCCGTACCGGATCAGTCACTCCGGGTGCGCGTCGCAGGGCCGAACGTGTTAGTCGATGAGGGTTCCCTACTGACCCGTGGTTCCTCTCGGTGATGCCCTTGAGACAACCGCCGCCCGCCTAGGAGGGTCAATGTCGATCCAGGGAACCTGCGCCCCGCAGTTCGCAGAGGTGCGCACCGAGTTCGAACGCAACTTCGCCGAACGCGGCGAGGTCGGGGCCTCCGTCCACGTGACACTCGACGGCGAGCCCGTCGTGGACCTCTGGGGCGGTGTCGCCGACCCCGCCACCGGCCGCCTCTGGTCCGAGGAGACCATCGTCCACGTGTGGTCGTGCACCAAGGCCGCCACCGCGCTGTGCGCGCACATCCTGGCCTCGCGCGGTGAGCTGGACCTGAACGCACCGGTCGTGAAGTACTGGCCGGAGTACGGCGCGAACGGCAAGGACGCGACGCTCGTCCGGCACGTGTTGTCGCACCAGGCCGGCCTGCCCGCCGTCACCACACCGCTGCCCGCGGGCGCATTCTACGACTGGGACATGATCACCTCGACGCTCGCCGCGCAGCAGCCGTTGTGGGAACCGGGCACGCGGCACGGCTACCACGGCCTGACGTTCGGCTTCCTCGTCGGCGAGATCGTCCGCCGCGTCACGGGCCTGTCGCTCGGCGGGTTCTTCGAGAAGGAGGTCTCCGGCCCGCTCGGCCTGGACTTCTGGATGGGCCTGCCCGAGGACCTCGAACCGCACGTCGCCCACACGATCCCGGTCGACCCCACCCAGCCGGGGATCCTGCTGCCGTCGCTGTTCATCACCGCCCTGACCAAGCCGGAGTCGGTGCCGGGCCTGATGCTGCTCAACAACGGCGGCTACATGGCCCCCGGCGAGTCCGACTCCCGCCAGGCGCACACCGCCGAGATGGGCGCGATCGGCGGCATCTCGAACGCCCGCGGCCTGGCCGGTCTGTACCGGCCGCTCGCTCTCCACGGCGCCTACAACGGCGTGCGGCTGGTCGAGGAGCACCAGATCCCGCAGATGTCGAACGTGGCCGTCGCCGGGCTGGACGAGGTCGTCCTGGTGCCGACGCGGTTCGCGCTCGGTTTCCAGAAGGCCACCGACAACACCCACCTGCAGCCGAACGACCGCGAGGGCCTGCTGATCTCCGAAGAGGCCTTCGGGCACAACGGAATGGGCGGCTCGCTCGGGTTCGCCGACCCCGGAGCCAGGATCTCGTTCGGCTACGCGATGAACCGGCAGGGGCCGGGACTGGGCGTGAACGAACGCGGTCAGTCCCTTGTGGACGCTGTCTACCGCACGCTCGGCTACCGGCAGACGGGTGGCGGGACCTGGTTCCGCTAGCCGGGCGGCACGACGCGGCCGAGCCGTTTGCGCACACCGTCCTGCTGGTACCGCGCAACGGTGTCGGCCAGCTGCTCGCAGGCACGCTCGATGGACTCCCTGGCCTCGTTGCGCTCGCTGGTGATGGCGCTCAGGATCAGCCCGGTCAGCGCCACCGACCCGTTGAACGCCTGGAGCACGATCATCGTGGTCAGCAGTCCGGCGGTGGAGAACTGCCCGGAGGCCGCGGACATCACCGCGGCCACCGAGATGATCGCGGCGCACGGCGCGGCGATCGCGTGCTGGAACCGCAGCGCCGCCCAGATCAGCATCGGGAACACCAGGAACAGCAGCCGCAGCTCGGACGTCGTCACGTAGGCCGCGAGGACGGCGGTGACCACGAGCAGCGCGATGGCCTCCGCGAGCCGGCGGCGGGAGACGTTCCCGCGGCCGGTCAGGGTGACCAGCAGCGGCGTGAAGATCAGCACGCCCATGGCGTCGCCGGTCCACCACACCGCCAGCACGGCGGGCACTTCGCTCCACGGGACGACGCCGTCGATCTTCAACGCCGCCGCGCCGACCAGCGCGCTGACGAGCATCGCTCCCAGCGCACCCGCGAACACGAGCAGCATCGCGTCCTTCAGGCGGTTGAGCGCGGGCCGGAACCCGTAGCGCGTCAGCAGGTACCACGCGGTCAGCGGCGCGAGCGTGTTACCCACGGTGATCATCGCGATCGCGCCGGGTCCCGCGCCGAGCGCGAGGTTGGCGGACAGCGCGCCGAGCGCGATGCCGGGCCAGACCTTGCGGCCGGACATCAGCAGGGCCGCCACGGAGATCCCGGTCGGCAGCCACAACGGGGTGACCTGTCCCTTGACCAGTGCCAGGACGAGGCCCACCTTCGCCGTCGCGTAGTAAGCGATCGCCACCAGGGCGATCGTGACCGCGGTGCGGAGAGTGGCGTTCACCGCCACATGCTGCACCGGCGCACACCCGATCGCCATACCTCGCGACAGGGCGTACCCACCTGGACCCATGGCGTGGATTCTTAGCTGTTGTGGAAGCCGCACTACAGCCCGTCACCACAACGCCGTGAGATGGAGGGCATGCGCACAGCCGAGGCGGCCGACGAGGTCCGCGTGGAGGACGGCGGACGTCGCGTGGTGGTCGTCGCCGGCCGCCTGCGCCTGCCGGTCTCCGCGGGCGTCACGGATGCTCAGGCACTGACCCTCGCCAGAGCGGGCACAACGGCGTGGCACCTCCTCCGCACGTGCGCGCACCTCAGGCCGGACGAGTCGATCGTGGTGCACGACGCCGCGAGCGAGATCGGCGCGATCGCGGTGCAACTCGCCCGCAGTTTCGCGGCCGGCCGGGTCATCGCGACGGAGACCAGCCAGGCCCGCCGGCGCCGAGCCGTGAAGCTCGGCGCGGACGTCGCCGTCGACTCCGGCCGAGACGGTCTTGCACAGCGCGTGATCGGGGCGAACGAGGGCAGACAGGTCGACGTCGTGCTCGATCCCGGCGGCGCCCTGGAGGCCTCGTTGGACGCGCTGGCGCCGTTCGGCAGGATCGTCTGCTATGGCGCTGACCAGGACGAATCCATCAAACTGACGGGTCTGCTCGGCGGCTCACGCGCGGTCATCGGGTTCCGTTTCGAGCACACTCTCGACCGGCCGGACATGATCGCGAGGGCTGTCAGTGAGCTGTTCGGGTTGACCTCGGCTGGGCGATTGCGTCCGATGGCAGACAGCTAGTACTCGTTGGTAACAAGCCGCTTAAGGGGACCCATGAGGACCGTGTTCACGACCTGCCCGCTCTGCGAAGCGACGTGCGGGCTGGAGCTGACGGTGGAGGGCGACCGCATCACGAAGGTCCGCGGCGACCGCGAGGACGAGTTCAGCCGCGGCTTCATCTGCCCCAAGGGCGCCTCGCTCGGCACGCTCGACGCCGACCCCGACCGCCTGAGCACCCCGCTGATCAAGCGCGACGGCGAGTTCCAGGAGGCCACCTGGGAGGAGGCCTTCGCCTACGTCGACGAACGCCTGAAGGACTTCCCCGACCGCAACGCCGTCGCGATGTACCTCGGCAACCCGGTCGTCCACTCGCTCGCCGGCGGGCTCTACGCCGGACCGCTGCGCAAGGCCCTGGGCAGTCGGAACGTCTTCACCGCCAGCACCGTCGACCAGATGCCCAAGCACGTCCAGTGCGGCCACATGTTCGGCAGCATCTTCTCGATCCCGGTGCCCGACATCGACCGCACCGACTTCATGCTGGTGCTGGGCGCGGACCCGTTCTCGTCCAACGGCAGCCTGTGGACGGTCCCGGACGCGCCGGGCCGGTTCAAGGACCTGCGGAAACGCGGCGGCTCCTTCGTCGTCGTCGACCCGCGCCGCAGCCGCACCGCACAGGCCGCCGACCAGCACGTCGTGATCCGGCCGGGCACCGACGTGTTCCTGCTGCTGGCGCTGATCCACGAACTGTTCGCGCAGGACCTGGTCGATCTCAAGGACCTCGCCGGGCACGTCACCGGCCACACGGCGATCCGCGCGCACGTCGAGGCGTTCAGCCCGGACGCCGTCGCCGAACGCACCGGCATCGACGCCGGCACGATCCGTGCGCTGGCCAGGCAGCTGGCTGGGGCCGAACGTGCCGCGGTCTACGGCCGGATCGGCACGACGACCGTCGAGTTCGGCACGGTCGCGTCCTGGGCGGTCGACACGCTCAACGTCCTCACCGGCAACCTCGACCGTCCTGGCGGTGTGATGTGGCCGCTGCCCGCGCACAGCAGGCGCGGAACGGGCAGCGGCAAGGGTTTCGGCATCGGCCGCTGGCACAGCCGCGTCAAGGGACATCCCGAGGTGATGGGGGAGTACCCGGCCGTCACGATGGTCGACGAGATCGAGACACCCGGCGAGGGCCAGGTGCGGGCGCTGTTCACGATCGGCGGCAACCCCGCGCTGTCGTTGCCGAACTCGGCGCGCGTGAACGACGCTCTGTCCTCATTGGACTTCATGGTCAGCGTCGACCCGTACCTCAACGAGACGACGAGGCACGCGGACGTCATCCTGCCGACACCGCCGCCGTCCCGCCGCGACCACTACGACATCGCGTTCCTCAACAACTCGGTGCGCAACGTCGTGAAGTACTCGCGCGCCGCGATTCCGCTGGAGGAGGGCAGGGTCGACGAGACGGACATCTTCTTCCGGCTCGCCACCATCCTGGGCGGACTGGGCCCGGCGGCGGATCTCGACGCCATCGCCGCGTTCCAGCTGGCCGACCTCGCGAAGAAGGCCGGTGCCGACTTCGAACCCGAGGGCGAGACGCGCGAGGAACGCCTGCTGGACCTGAAACTCCGCACCGGCGCGTACGGGGTCTCGCTGCGGCAGTTGCTCGACCACCCGCACGGCATCGACCTCGGCCCGCTCACCTCGCGCCTGCCGGAGATCCTCCGCACGCCGTCCGGGAAGGTCGAACTGACCCCGCGGCCGATCATGGACGACCTGCCGCGCGTCCGGGAGGCGCTGGGCGCCCGCGAGACCGACCTGGTGCTCGTCGGCCGCAGGCACCTGCGCACCAACAACTCCTGGATGCACAACGTGCCCGCGCTGGTGAAGGGCAAGCCGTTGTGCACGCTGCTGGTCAACCCCGGCGACGCCACCCGCATCGGCTTGACCGACGGCGCGACCGCCCAGGTGACCTCGCGCGTCGGCAAGATCGAGGTGCTGGTCGAGGTCACCGCCGACATCGCGCCGGGCGTCGTCTCGATGCCGCACGGCTGGGGCCACGACCAGCCCGGCACGCGGCTCACCGTCGCCCAGGAGCACGCCGGCGTGAACGTCAACCTCCTCACCGACGACCTCCGCATCGACCCGCTCTCGGGCACCGCCGTGCTGAACGGCACCCGCGTGCAGGTCGTGCCCGCCTGAAGCCCTTCCCCAGCGCCTAGGAGCCGCCATGACCGCCGGTGTCACCATCCCGAACGCGGTGCAAGCCGTCCGCCGGATAGCCGACCTGCCGTTCCTCGCGGAGCAGGCGTACGGCGACGCGGTGGCGTGGCGGTTCAAGCAGGACGGACAGTGGCGCGAGCAGACCTACGCCGAGATCTCCGAACTGGTGCTGGACCTCGCGTCCGGGTTCGTCCACGCCGGACTGAAGGCGGGCGACCGGGTCTGCGTGCTCGCGAACACCCGTCCTGAGTGGACGGCGGTCGAACTGGCCGTGCTCGCGGCGGGCGGCATCATCGTGCCGATCTACCCGTCGAGCACGGCCGAGGAGATCGCCTGGGTGGTCGGCGACTCCGGCGCGTCGATCGTGGTGGCCGAGAACGAGGAGCAGTGCGTCAAGGTCGAGGTCGTCAGCCCCGAACTGCCCGAACTGCGCTCGGTGTTCTCGATCGACCCCGCCGGTGACCGCCCGCGGATCGCCGAGCTCCAGGACACCGGCCGCACCTCGCCGCTGGCCGACGTGCTGGACGTCCGCCGCGCCGCGATCAGGCCGGAGGACCCGAGCCTGATCATCTACACCTCGGGCACCACCGGGCCGCCCAAGGGCTGCATTCTCACCAACGCGAACTGGGTCGCACTTTGTCGCGTCGCGGAAGAGGCCCGCATCGACGCGATGACCGGAACCGTTTACCTGTTCCTGCCGCTCGCGCACGTCTTCGCGCAGATCATCATGTTCGGAACGATGTACCGGGGCGGTGCGCTGGCCTACTTCGGCGGCGACATGAAGGCGATCGTGCCGGAGCTGTCCGAGGTCCGGCCGACCTTCCTGCCGTCGGTCCCGCGCATTTTCGAGAAGATCTACACGTTCGTCACGTCGAACGTGCCCGCGGAGCAGCTCGCGCAGGCCGTGACGCTCGGTCTGGAAGTACGGCGCCGGCGTTCGGCAGGCGAATCCGTGCCGCCGGAAATGGCAGCCGCGTTCGAACAGGTCGACGCGCTGTTCGCCAACGTGCGCGCGGTGTTCGGCGGCCGGCTCGTGCAGGCGCTGTCCGGTGCCGCGCCGATCTCACGTGAGGTGCTGCGGTTCTTCCACGCGGCCGGGGTGCCGGTGCTGGAGGGCTACGGCATGACCGAGTCCACGGCGGTGGGCACCATCAACACGCTCGGCCGCTTCAAGCTCGGCTCGGTCGGCGCGTCCGGCCTGGCCGGGCTGGAGATGACCGTGGACTCCGACGGCGAGCTGCTGATGCGCGGCCCGCACGTCTTCGCGGGCTACTGGCGCAACGACGAGGCCACCGCCGAGACGCTGCGGGACGGCTGGCTGCACACCGGTGACCTGGGCGAGATCGACGCGGACGGCTTCGTGACGATCACCGGCCGCAAGAAGGACATCATCATCACCGCGGGCGGCAAGAACATCGCGCCGGCGAACGTGGAGAACGTGCTGCGCCAGTCGCGCTGGATCTCGCACGCGGTGCTGTTCGGCGACCGCAAGCCGTACTGTGTGGCGCTGATCACACTCGACGCCGACGAGATCGTGCCGTGGGCGACGGCGCGTGGACTGCCGTCCGACGTCGAATCATTGGTGGGTCACCCGGACGTGCGAACCCTCGTGCAGGAAGTTGTCGACGAAGCCAACTCGCACTTCGCCAGTGTTTCCCGGGTGAAGAAGTTCGTGCTGCTCACCAGGGACCTGTCCCAGGAGGAAGGGGAGCTCACACCGACGTTGAAGGTCAAACGCAACGTTGTACATCGACTTCACTCTGGGTTGTACGAAGGGCTCTACGAGTAACCCGTACGTACGAGAAATCCAAAAACAGGTACATCCACCCTGGCGGAATTCTTCCGCTCAGGGCAGAGTGGGACACCAAGCGGCGCTAGGCCCCCTCCCCCCTCGGGCCCAGCCGCTTCGCGGCCCCGGCTCAAGGCGTACTCCCCCCAGACGCCCAGCCGGGGCCGCCTTGCATTTCCAGTGCCGTGGCCCGTTTCGGGTCACGGCACTTTCACTTCCGCGGCGGTGTGGTCGTGCCGCGCACGATCAGTTGCGTCTCGGCCACGATCTGCGGCACCTCGGTGTTGTCCGAGTCCAGCCAGTCGAGCAGGAGGTTCACGGCGGTGCGGCCGGCCTGCGCCACAGGCATTGCCACCGTTGTCAACGCGGGCGAGCACAGCGCGGCGTACGTGAGATCGTCGAACCCGGTGACCGACACGTCACCAGGCACGGAGATGCCGCGATCACGCAGCCGTGCCAGCACGCCCAGCGCCATGATGTCGTTGTAGGCCACGATCGCCGTCGTGTCGGCCGCCACGGCCAGATCAGCCGCCTGCAGGCCGCCCTCGTAGCGCGGCGCGAACGGGCCGAGGTCGACCAGGTCCACCTTGTGCTGGGCGACCGCCTTCATCAGCCCGCGGCGACGCTCCTGGTTGGACCATGACGTGCGAGGCCCGTTGAGGTAAGCGATCCGGTGGTGTCCCAATGCGACGAGGTGGTCGATGATGGCGTGCATGCCGCCCGCCGAGTCCATCAACGCGGCGGGCACGCCCGGCAGGCGCCGGTTCAGCAGCACCAGCGACGTCGCGCCGGCCACCTCGTAGACCTGCGAGTCCTCCAGGCCCGGGGCGCACAGCACGACGCCGTCGACCTGCTTCGCCATCGCGTGCACGAGCTTCGCCTCGGCGACCGGGTCCTCGTCGCTGTCCGCCACGAACACCGCGTAGTCGGCCTGCATCGCCCGCGCCTGCACGGCCTTGAGCACGCCCGTGAAGAACGGGTTGTCGAGGTCGGGCACGACGATGCCGATGTTGCCCGTCTTGCCCGTGATGAGCCCGCGCGCCGCCCTGTTGGGCTGGTAGCCGAGCTCGGTCGCGGCAGCCAGCACGCGTGATCTGGTCTCCGGGCGCACGAGCTCAGGAGACGTCAGCGCACGCGAAACGGTGGCTACCGATACGTGCGCCCTGCGAGCCACGTCGCGGATGGTGACTGCCACAGATACCTCACCCTCAACTGCCGGTTGAAACAATCATGACGGGTCAGGCATCAAGAAGGGTCCTTGAGTCTGGTCACGAGCTGGGTCGGGTTCACAAACCTAAGCGCGATCACCAGTAACACCAACATCGACCCCGTGTAGATCACGGCCATCGAGTCGACCATCTGCTGTGGCCGGATGCCCGCCGACGACATCGCCTCGTACAGCGACACGACCAGGGTCTGGCTGGTCGGGCCCGCCGTGAGGAACGTCAGCTCGAACATGCCCACCGTCCTCACCAGCACCAGGATCGACGCCGCGAGGACGCCCGGCACGAGCAACGGCGCCAGCACGCGGGTGAAGATCGCGAACGTCGAGGCGCCGCACATCCGCGCCGCCGACTCGATCTTCGTGTCGATCTGCTCGATGAACGGCGTCATCGTCAGCACGACGAACGGCACGGCCGGTACGAGGTTCGCCGCGATCACCCCGGCCATGCTGCCCGCCAGCTGGAACTTGTAGAGCACCGTCGCGAGCGGGATGCCGTACGTCATCGGCGGCATCAGGATCGGCAGCAGGAACAGCACGTTGAGCAGCTTCTTGCCGGGG
This sequence comes from Lentzea waywayandensis, assembly GCF_900115955.1. Classification (GTDB taxonomy): domain Bacteria; phylum Actinomycetota; class Actinomycetes; order Mycobacteriales; family Pseudonocardiaceae; genus Lentzea; species Lentzea waywayandensis. Next base: position 164,508 of record NZ_FOYL01000014.1, on the reverse strand, counting down.
AAGTTGCGTCGCGCCAGCGCGTAGGCCGTAGGAACTCCGATGAGGACGGAGATCGCCACGACCGTTAGAGCGACCTGGAACGTCACGACCAGCACGTCCAGCAGCCGGTAGTCCCGCCACGCCTCGCCGTACCACTTTCCCGTGTACCCGTCGGGAAGCCAGGTGCCGAACCACGTCTCCGCGAACGAGTTCGTGACCACCGCGCCGACGATCCCCGCGAGGTTGAGCAGGAAAAACGCCAGAGCGCCCCACGTCAGCCATACAACAGGGCGAGCAGTGAGCTTCATCCCTTGCCTCCCGTCGCGCCGCGGTACAGGGTCGTGCGCCAGATCAGCACCACGCCGATCACGATCAGCATCACCAGCGCCATCAGCATCGCGATCGCCGATCCCAGCGCGAAGTCGTTGTCCCGCAACGCCGTCTCGTACGCGGCGATCGACATCACGTGCGTCTCGCCGACCGGGTCGCCGACCATGACCGCACTCGGGAACACGCTGAACGCCAGCACGAACGACAGGCAGAACGTGACGGCGAGCCCTGGTGCCAGCAGCGGCATGGTGATCGTGCGGAACCGCTGCCTGCGCGAGGCCCCCAGCGTCGCCGCGGCCTGTTCCAGCGTCGGGTCGATGCCGGACAGGTACGACAGCGTCAGCAGGAACGCGAACGGGAACCCGGTGATGATCAGGCTGAACAGCACGCCCCAGTAGTTGTGGGTGAGCTTCGCCGGTTCGTCCGCTCCCAACGCCATCCAGATGCGGTTGAACCACCCGGCCGGCCCGAAGAACGCGAGCAGCCCCTCCGCCGTCAGCACGGTGCCGAGGGTGATCGGGACGACCAGCACCGTCGTGAGCGCCCGCTTGCCCCGGAACCGCCCGCGCATCCGGAACGCGATCGGGATGGACGCCAGCACGTTGAACAACGCTGCGGGCAGCCCGAGCCGCAGCGTGATCCAGACGGTCTCCGCCAGGTAGGGGTCCGAGAAGAAGGTGATGTAGTTCTGGAACGGGCTGCCGCCGCCCTTGGGCTGGAACGACAGCTGCAACCCGTACAGGAACGGGTAGACGAACAGCAGCACCACGAAGACCGCGCCCGGCACCAGCAGCCACAGCACGCGGTCGACGCCCTTCTCGGCGAGCCGGTGCCGCAGCGACGCCCGCTCGAGCACCGCCGTCATGAGAACACCAGCACGCGTTCGACCGGCACCTTCAGCATGATCGTGTCGCCGGGCGCCAGCCGGGAGTTGGTGCGGACGTGCAACGGCGAACCGTCGCGCAGCCGCGCCTCCACCGCCTGCTCACGCCCGTGGTACTCGACGATCTCGACCACCGCTTCGAGCGTGTTCTCGCCGGATTCACCGACCACCGCGAAGTCCTCGGGCCGCACCGCCGCCACGGCCTCCGGCCCGAGCTCTTCCCGTTTGATCCCGACGAGCTTCACGTCGTCTCCAGTGTGGACGGTCGTGCGTTCGCCGTCCTGGGAGGTGACGGTCACCGGGATCATGTTGCGGTAGCCCATGAACCCGGCCACGTACCGGTTCACCGGGTGCGCGTAGACCTCCTCCGGCGACCCGACCTGCTGCACCTCGCCCAGCCGAAGGACCACGAGACGGTCGGCGAGGGCCAGCGCCTCCTCCTGGTCGTGCGTGACGTAGACGGTGGTGAGCCCGAGTGACTGGTGCAGCCGCCGGATCTCCGTGCGCATCTCCAGCCGCAGCGCCGCGTCCAGATTGGACAGTGGTTCGTCCATCAGCACCAGCGGCGGCTCCAGCACGATCGCGCGGGCGATCGCCACCCGTTGCTGCTGCCCGCCGCTGAGCTGGGCCGGGAACTTGTGCTGGTGCTCCTCCAGCTGCACGAGTCGCACGGCCTCGTCCACACGCCGGTGCAGTTCGGCCTTGGGCGTCCTGCGCATGGACAGCCCGAACGCGATGTTGCGCCGCACCGACATGTGCGGGAACAGCGCGTAGTTCTGGAACACCATCCCGAACCCGCGTTTCTCCGGCGGCAGGTCGTCGATCCGCTTGCCGTCCAGCGTGATCCGCCCGCCGGTGAGCGGCAGCAGGCCAGCCAGGCAGTTCAGCGCCGTCGACTTCCCGCACCCGGACGGGCCGAGCAGGGCGACGAACTCGCCGCCCTTGATCGTCAGATCCATGCCTTGCAGGGCAACGGTGTCACCGAACGCCCGCCGCACGTGGTCCAGGTGCAGCTCCGCGAAGCGGTGGCCGGTCACTTCTTGCCGATCTCTCGGTCCCACCGCTGGAACGCCTTCACCTGCTGGGTGGCCGGCAGCGACTGCTCCTTCGGGTTCTCCTCGATCAGCTTGTCGTACTCGGCGCGGCCGAACTTCGCGATGGCCTCCTGCGACTCCTTCGGCGCCATGTCCAGCGTGACGCCCTTGACCGCCGGGCCGGGGTAGAAGTAGCCCTTGTCGTAGGCCTTGGCCTGCTGCTGAGGCTCCAGCATGAACTTGATCAGCGCCAGGTTCGCCGACAGCACGTCCGCCGAGACGCCCTTGGGCACCACGGCGTAGTGCGCGTCGGTGACCCAGTGGAAGCCCTTGAACGTCGCGATCTTCATGCCCTCCGGCACCGAACCGAGCACGCGAGGGTTGATGTCCCAGCCGGTCGTCGAGGCGACCATCCACGACGTGCCGTTCGCCAGGTTCTTCATCACGTCGGTCGTGCCGCCGGGGTAGTTGTCGACGTACTGGCCGAGTTCCTTCAGGTACGCCCAGGTCTTGTCCCAGCCGTTCTCCGGGTCCTTGGGGTCCTTGTCTCCCAGCAGGTACGGCAGTCCCATGAGGAACGTCCTGCCGGGGCCCGAGTTCGCGGGCCGCGCGTACTGGAACTTGCCGGGGTGCGCCTTCGCCCACTCCAGCAGTTCGGCGGGAGACGACGGTGCGGCGGGCACCTTCGCGGGGTCGTACTCGAGCAGTGGCCCCGCCGGGTAGTAGGTGATCGCGACGCCCTGGTTCTGCGCCAGTTTCTGCATCTCGTTGGCGGCCGGAAGGTACACGTCCTCGAGCTTCGGCAGCTTCGCCGAATATTCGGGGAGCAGGGTGTGCACGAGTTTCTGCTCGATGACGCTCGCCAGGCCGTCCGTTCCGGTAAGCACCAGATGGGTCTGCGAGGTGCCCGAGTTCTGCTCGGCCTTCAGCTTGCCCGGCATGTCCGGCGCCGTCGCCTTGGTGGCGTTCACCTTCGACACGAAATCGGGGTGTGTCTTCACGAACTCGTCGATCATGCCCTGCGTGAGCTGCAGGTTGCCGGCCACGTCGAGCACGTTCAGCTCGACCGGCTTCGACGGCTTGTCGGGGACGGACGAGGGCGCGTCCTGCGCCTGTGGGGCCTCCGGCGCACCACACGCCGTGACGAGCAAGAGGGCGGGGATGACGAGCCGTAACTTCATTGTCCAGCGCATCTCGTGGCTCCCTAACTGACTCTGGACCTGGCGCGCGAAAACGTTTACGGTTTTTCTGTAACACTCGTACACCCGCCGCCGGGTCGAACGCAATGCCGCCGCCGCACAACCCGTTCCCAACGAAAGTGGGAGGCTCCTGTGGCACCCCGTTCACGGCGGTTGCCGGCGAGAACCGGCATCCTGGCCACCGCGCTCACAGTGGCGGTGAGTTCGCTCGTTTCCGCCGCGCCCCCAGCCGCCGCCGCGGATGTCCTGCTGTCCCAAGGAAAACCGGCGACCGAGTCGGCATCCGGTGGCGCGAACTACGCGCCTCGCAACGCCGTCGACGGCAACTCGGCGACGCGCTGGGCCAGCAAGTCGAACACCGACCCGGCCTGGATCCGCGTCGACCTCGGCGCGTCCGCGACCATCAGCAGGGTCCGGCTCCAGTGGGACCTCTCGTGCGCCAAGGCGTACCGGGTCGAGACCTCGGACAACGACTCCACGTGGACGCCGATCCACACCACCGCCGACGGCAAGGGCGGCGTCGAGGACCTGACGGTCGCCGGCCGCGGCCGCTACGTCCGCGTGTACGGCACCACGCGCTGCCGCACCGGCACGTCGTACGGCTACTCCCTGCAGGAGTTCCAGGTCTTCGGCAACACCGGCCCGGTCGACGGTGAACCGCCGTCCGCGCCCGCGAACCTCGTCGCCTCGGACGTCAAGCCGGACTCGGCGAAGCTGACGTGGGAGCCGTCGACGGACAACGTCGCGGTGACGTCGTACGAGATCTACAACCTGGGCCAGTTCGTGAAGTCCGTGCCCGGCACGTCCACCACGATGACGGACCTGAAGCCGAACACCACGTACGGCTTCTACGTCAACGCGAAGGACGCGGCCGGCAACATCTCGCAGGCCTCCAACACGGCGGAGTTCAAGACCCCGCCCGCCCAGGACGACCCGATCCCGCCGACCGCGCCGAAGAACCTGCGTTCCCCGGCACAGACCGCGAACTCGGTGTCACTGGCGTGGGACGCGTCGACCGACAACATCGGCGTGACGCGCTACGAGGTCTACAGCGCGGGCGCGAAGATCGGTGACTCGACCTCGACGTCGGCCACGATCGGCGGCCTCAAGGCGAGCACCGACTACAGGTTCACCGTCAAGGCCTTCGACGCCGTCGGCAACGCCTCGCCCGCGTCGAACGAACTGACCGCGCGCACCAAGTCCGGCGGTGACCAGGTCGGCGCCGTCACGCAGATCGCGACCGACAACGACGTGCCGTGGGGCCTCGCGTTCCTGCCCAACGGCGACGGCGTCTACTCGCGCCGCGACGCGCAGGACATCGTGCGCATCACGCCTTCCGGTCAGAAGACCACGCTGGGCAAGGTTCCCGGCGTCTCCGGCACCAACGGCGAGGGCGGCCTGCTCGGCATCGAGCTGTCCCCGACGTTCGCCTCGGACGGCCTGATCTACGTCTACCACACGGCTTCCGGCGACAACCGGATCGTGCGCGCGAAGATCGAGGGCAACGCCCTGACGGGCTGGACGACGTTGCTGACCGGCATCCCGCGCAACAAGTTCCACAACGGCGGCCGCCTGCGCTTCGGCGCCGACGGGAAGCTCTACGCGGGCACCGGCGACGGCCAGAACGGCGCGAACGCCCAGAACAAGCAGAACCTGGGTGGCAAGGTGCTGCGCCTGAACCCGGACGGCTCCGCGCCGTCGGACAACCCGTTCTTCAGCGAGGGCGGCAACGCCCGCTACGTCTGGACCTACGGCCACCGCAACGTCCAGGGCCTCGCCACGGACTCGCAGGGCCGCATGTGGCAGGCGGAGCTCGGCAACTCGAACATGGACGAGGTCAACCTGCTCCAGAAGGGCGGCAACTACGGCTGGCCGTCCTGTGAGGGAACGTCGGGCTCCTGCGGCGGTTACGTGGCACCGAAGAAGACCTTCTCGGTCGGCTCGGCCTCGCCCTCGGGCCTCGCGATCGTGAACGACGTGCTGTTCCTGGCGGCGTTGCGCGGCGAACGCCTGTACCGCATGCAGATCAGCGGTTCGTCGGTCGGCACCACGACGTCGCACTTCCAGGGCACCTACGGCCGGCTCCGCACCCCGGAGCCCGCGCCGGACGGGTCGCTGTGGGTCACGACGTCCAACGGGGACAAGGACTCCACGGCGGGCAACAGCTCCACCAAGCTGTTGAAGGTGGCGCTGAACTAGCGTTAGACGCCTTGAGGGGCACTCCGCGCGGAGTGCCCCTCATCGTCGTCAGGCGGACCGGGTCCGCCGCCGGCGCACGAAGATCGTCGTGACCACGTACGCCAGGAACACCAGCTGCGCGCCGACCACGGCCCCTGTCGCCCACGCGGGCGTTCCGTCGGGAAGTGCTCCCAACGCCAGCGTCGGCCCGGCCGTGCCACCGATGGTGGCGACGGTCAGCGACATCGAGTCGGTCAGCTCGTGCAACCGGCCCGACGGTCCTCTCACGTCCACGGCTTTGTCGTCGAACTCGATGCGCAGCTGTGCCGTGTCGCCAGGCTCGTCGTTCGGCTCCGGCTCGCCCAGGTCCGGAGTCACAACACCTGTGTTCACAAGTGTTCTCCTTGCAACCCGGCACCAACCGTTGCGCCCGATTTGAGCGCGGCGTCCGGGGGACCGTGTCGGCGTTCGCCACGAACACCTCGTCACGCGACCCTGGTGGTCGTCCCCCTAGACCACTGGGAAGCGCGTGGCGTTACGGTCCGCCGTCAGCATAGCGCCGCCCTGCCAGGGTTCCGCAACCGATTCGCCACATTTTCTGTGTCAAAAAGCTGCCGGACATGTGCGACCATGGGTGCATGGGAACCGAGCAGGGCAAGCCGGCCGTCGTCGAGCGCGTCAACGTCGCGTTGATCGCGGACTCGGTCGCCGCGCTGGGCAAGCTTCAGGCGCGCACCGGCATGAAGAAGGTCGACATCGTCAACCGCGCCGTGCAGCTCTACGAGTTCCTGGAGGCGCAGATGCGCGAAGGCAGGGAGCTCGTGGTGCGCGACGAGGACGGCATCGACCGCATCGTCAAGATCTTCTGACCGTCAGCCCGTTCAGCAGCAACGAGATCAACCGCCGCGGGTCGTAGCGCGGGTCGTCGTCCCGCCCGATGCACAGGTTGCCGATGCCGCGCATCAGCTCGAACGGCCGCACGTCGTCCCGGATCTCGCCTGCCTCGGCCGCCGCCGAGAGCAACGACTCGCACACCGGTCCGAGCCGGTCCAGGAAGTACGCGTGCAGCGACTCGAACCCGCTGCTGTCCGACTGCAACGCGTTCGCGAGTCCGTGCTTGGTCACCAGGAAGTCCACGAACAGGTCGATCCACGCCCGCAGAGCCGCGAAGGCGGAGTCCGAAGTGGACAGAAGGGTGGGTCCCGCTTCCGCGCACGCCTCGACCTGGTGCCGGTAGACGGCCACGACGAGGTCCGCGCGGGTGGGGAAGTGGCGGTAGATCGTGCCCATGCCGACGCCGGCCTCGGCCGCGATCTCGCGGATCGGCGCGTCGACGCCGGACCTGACGAACACCTCGGCCGCCGCCGTGAGCAGCGTCTGCTCGTTGCGCACGGCGTCGGCCCGCTTGCGTGGTGGCACGGCGCGCCCTCCCGGACTCGAACTCGCACGGTTGACAAAGCGGAACAGTGCTCCGTATCGTTCCGGAACGTCGCTCCGCTTGAGTGGACTGTACTCGAAGGGAACCCCATGACCGTCTTCACGGTGAGCCCTGTCGTTCTCGACATCCCCGGCAGGCCCGTTGACCTGCAGCTGAAGGTGTCCGCGCCCACCGAGGGCGTCGGCCTGCCGATCCTGCTGCTGTCGCACGGGCAGGGCTACTCGAACCACCTGTCCTCGCTGAACGGCTACGCGCCGCTGGCGAACCACTGGGCCGAGCAGGGCTTCGTCGTCCTGCAGCCCACGCACCTGAGCAGCAGGTCCCTGAACCTGCCCGACACCACGCCCGGCGCGCCCATGTTCTGGCGTTCACGCGCGGAGGACATGTCGCACGTCATCGACCGGCTCGACGAGATCGAGAAGGCCGTGCCGCAACTGCAGAACCGCTGGGACCGCACCAAGATCGCCGTCGTCGGCCACTCGATGGGAGGCCACACCGCGAGCCTGCTGCTGGGCATGAGGACCGAGGGCGTGAGTCTGAAGGACGACCGCGTCAAGGCGGGCGTGCTGCTCGGTTCGACCGGCCGCGGCGACGCGGTCACCGACGTGGTGAAGGAGCACTACTCCTTCATGCAGGACGCGGACTTCAGCGAGATGACCACGCCCGCGCTCGTGGTCGCCGGTGACGCGGACGCCTCCGAGCACCTGACCACGATGGGCCCGGACTGGCACGCCGACCCGTTCCACCTCGCGCCCGGCCCGAAGGACCTGCTCACGTTGTTCGGCGCGGAGCACGGGTTCGGCGGCGTCTCCGGGTACGACGTCGCCGAGACCACGGACGAGAGCCCCGAACGGGTCGCGGCCGTGCAGCAGCTCACCACGGCCTACCTGCGCGGTCAGCTGCTCGGCACCACCGACTGGCAGGACGTGGCCACCGATCAGGGCAGCATCGAGTCCAAATAGGACCCAGGACCTAGTGGGCGTTGGGCTCCGGGTTCGTACCGGGGCGTGACAGGAACTCGAAGTCGCAGCCCTCGTTGGCCTGCGTGATGTGCTCGTAGTACAAGGCGCCGTACCCGCGTTCGAACTTCGGCGGTGGCGCCGTCCACGCGTCCCGGCGACGCGCCATCTCCTCGTCGGAGATCTCCACGCGCAACACCCGCGCCTCGACGTCCAGCGTCACGAGGTCGCCGTCCCGCACCAACGCCAGCGGCCCGCCGATGTGCGCCTCTGGTGCCACGTGCAGAACGCATGCGCCATAAGAAGTTCCGCTCATCCGCGCGTCCGACACGCGCACCATGTCCCGGACACCCTCGCGCAGCAGCTTGTCCGGGATGGGCAGCATCCCGTATTCCGGCATGCCGGGCCCGCCCTTGGGACCGCCACCGGCCAGCACGATCACCGAGTCCTTCGTGACGTCCAACGACGGTGAGTTGATCCGTGCCTGCAAGTCCTTGTAGCCGTGGAAGACCACGGCGGGCCCGGTGTGCCTCCACAACGCGGGATCAGCCGCCACGTACTTGATCACCGCGCCGTCGGGAGCCAGATTGCCGCGCAGCACAGCCAGCCCACCTTCGAACGAAATCGGATCGTCGACCGGGCGGATCACCGCGGAGTCGTACACCTCGGCTCCTTCGAGGTCCTCGCCGAACGTCCGCCCGGTCACCGTGATCCGCTTGAGGTGCAACGACTCCCGCAACCGCGACAGCAACCCGCGCAGCCCGCCCGCGTAGTAGAAGTCCTCCATCAGGTGCTCGCCGGCGGGCTGCACCGAGGCCAGCACCGGCACCTCGCGCGACAACCGGTCGAAGTCGTCCAGCGACAACGGGATCCCCGACCGCCCTGCCATCGCGATCAGGTGGATGTACGAGTTCGTGGACCCGCCCAGCGCCAGCACGGTCCGAATCGCGTCCTCGTAGGCCTCCGCCGACACCACGTCGTCGATGGTCAGCCCCTCGCGCACCATCTCGACCACGCGCATTCCGGACGCGGCCGCCATCCGGTAGTGCGCCGAGTCGACGGCCGGAATCGACGACGCCCCGGGCAAGGTCAGTCCCAGCGCCTCCGCGGCGGCCGTCATCGTCGAGGCCGTGCCCATCGTCATGCACGTGCCGGGGGAGCGGGCCAGCCCGGACTGGATCTCGGCCCAGTCAGCAGACGAGATCGTGCCCGCTCGTTTCTCGTCCCAGAACCGCCACATGTCCGTGCCGGACGCGAGCTTCTCGCCCCGCCAGTTCCCGCGCAGCATCGGCCCGGCCGGCACGAAGACCGTGGGCAGCCCAGCGGAAGCCGCCCCCATCAGCAACGCGGGAGTCGTCTTGTCACAGCCGCCCATCAGCACGCAGCCGTCGACTGGGTAGGAGCGGAGGATCTCCTCGGTCTCCATCGACAACATGTTCCGGTACATCATCGGAGTCGGCTTCTGATACGTCTCCGACAACGTGGAGACCGGGAACTCCAACGGATAGCCGCCCGCCTCCCACACCCCGCGCTCGACCTGCTGAGCCCGTTCGCGCAGGTGCATGTGGCACGGGTTGATGCCGCTCCACGTGTTCAGGATCGCGATGACCGGCTTGCCGAGGTGCTCGGCCGGGTTCAGGCCGAGCTGCCGCATGCGGGCGTTGTGCGAGAACGCCCGCAACCCCTCACCCTCGAACCACGCAGCGCTCCGCAAGGTCACAGCAAGCTCCACGAGTTCAGCAGCACGCCCACGGCCGAACGATCAGCCTCCGACAGAACCGAAGCAGGCGGCCGCACGTCCCGACGGCACAAGCCGAGCTGTGCCAACGCTTCCTTCACCACGGACACGTTGTTCGCCGACTCCGAAGCGGCCCGCATCTCCTCGAACTTCCGGATGAACTCCCAGAACTCCATCGCCGCACCGAACTCACCAGCCTGCAGACAACGGAACATCTGCACCGACAACTGCGGCGCCACGTTCGCCAGGCCCGACGTGAACCCGGAGGCCCCGACCGCGAAGTACCCCGGCGCCGACAGCTCGGCCAGCCCGGCGACCCACGTCAGCCGCTCCAGCCCGGCATCCCGCGCGACCGACGCGAACCGCACCGGATCCGGCACCGCGTACTTCACGCCGACGACGTTCGGGCACGCGTCCGCCAGAGCGGCGATCTGCGCGCCGCCGATCCGCGGGTTCCGCACGTAGAGGATCACGCTCAGCTCGGGCACCGAGGAAGCGATCGCCCGGTGGTAGTCGACCCACCCGTCCAGCGAGACGTACGGGTGCACCGGCTGGTGGATCATGATCCCCCGAGCGCCGGCCCGATCCGCGAACCGGGCGGCGGTGACGGCGGACGACAGGTCGTGCCCGACCCCGGCGACGATCGCGGCACGGTCCCCGACCGCGTCCACGGTGATCTGCAGCGCGCGCTCGGTCTCAGCGGAGGACAACGTGTAGAACTCGCTCGTGTTGCCGTTCGGCGTCACGACCGAGACACCGCCCACGACCATCCGGTCCACGATCGCGGCGTAGTTCTTCTCGTCGATCGCCCCGTCCGCGTCGAACGGGGTCACGGTGATCGCCACGACGGACGCCAGCTGTGCGGAGAGGTCATCGAACGACATCGGGAAGCTCCTCGACTACTCGGTCGGCGAAGGTCTGGATGTGGCGGCGGAGCAGGTCGGCCGCGGCGTCACCGAACCCCTCCTCGGCGGCGACGAGGATCGCCCTGTGCTCGGCCTCCTCGGCGTCCCAGGTCGGGCTGATGCCCCAGCCCGCGACGGTGATCAACGCGGCCTGGTCGCGCAGCCCGTCGAGGATCTGGACCATCAACGGGTTGCCGCACCCGGCGTAGAGCGCGCGGTGGAAGCGGCGGTTGGCCAGGCTGCGTCGGGCCAGGTCAGAGGTGTCGTCCAAGGCCGATCGGGCCTCGCCGAAGTCGGCCCCCGCCACGACGGAACGGCGCAGCGCCTCGGGCTCCATCAGCATCCGCACGTCGTAGACGGACGCGGCCATCGCGGCGTCGACCGCGCGGACCGTGGCCCCCTTGTACGGGCTCATCACGACGAGCCCCGATCCGGCGAGCGTCTTGAGCGCCTCGCGCACGGGCGTCTTCGAGACGTTGAGCGTCGCGGCGAGATCGGTTTCGACGAGCGCCTGTCCGGGCTTCAGCTTTCCATAAAGAATCGCTTCTTTGATCGATTCCAGAACGAAGTCCGTCCGGGACGCCGGAAGTGCTCCAGCCCGGTCATACATCATATATGAGAGCGTAGGAGCTGCTGGAGACCCAGGTCAACCGTCTTGTGTGGGCTGCACAACGTCCTTGTATCTGCGTTGAACCAACTTCCTCATCGGCTCGTTTTGAAGGTGTTGGTCACCGCTGCGCGCGGGACTGGAGAAGGAGAAATTTGAGTGCATCGTTCCGCGTAACCGTGTCCATTGCCGCGTCCGCCAGCGCATGGCACCGAACGTCCTGGGCACCAACGAGTTGAACGAGAACGACATGCTGATGGAAGAACTGCCACCGGAGGCCATGCTTGACGGACCTCCACCGAACGCGGACCACCTGCTTCAGCGCACGCTGGGCACGGTCCGCGATGAGAGACATCGGGCCGTGCGTCGCCGTGGGCGCATCACGGCCCTGTCATCGACCCTTGTGGTCGCCGGAGTGCTCGCTGGGGGCGTCTGGATGGGCCAGGGCCTGGGGGTGGGTGGCACCGCCGACGCGCTCTTGCAGGGGACCTCGTCGACGGGCGCGCACATGGCCGTGCAGGTCACCGACACCGAGGGTGGCCTGAAACTGGTCGCGACGGTCGACGGGATGCAGGACGGGGAAGCCTGCTGGCTGGTCGTGCACACGAAGGACGGACGAACCTTCACCGCCGGCTCGTGGAGGGCGCACGGCGGTGAGGTGACCTTGGCCGGGTCCGCGATGGTGCGGGCGGGCGACGTCGCCGGGGTCAGCGTGGTGAACCACGATCGCCTGCCGCTGGTGACCGCCCAGTAGAGAGCCGCCCAATAGGAAGGCGCTCAGTAGAGACGTGGAGCAGGACTCAGGTCGCGAAGACCTGCGAGTCGTCGGCGAACGCCTTCACCTCGAGGGCGTTCCCCGACGGGTCGCGGAAGAACATGGTCCACTGCTCGCCGGGCTGCCCGGCGAACCGGCGGTAGGGCGCGATCGCGAACTCCGTGCCCGCCGCCTGAAGCTTGTCCGCGAGCAGCAGGAACGCCTCGACGGTGAGCAGCACCCCGAAGTGCGGCACGGGCACGTCGTGGCCGTCGACGGCGTTGTGCGCCGCCTCGGGTCTTGGCCCTTCGACCAGGTGCGTCACGAACTGATGGCCGAAGAGGTTCCAGTCGATCCAGCTGTCGCTCGACCGGCCTTCCGGGCAGCCGAGCACGCCTCCGTAGAACGCGCGGGCCTTCCCCAGGTCGGTGACGGGCACCGCGAGGTGGAAACGAGGGATGGTCTGGGTCACGTGATGACTTCCTTCCACACTCGACCCAGGAATTTGACCCTCCTGTTTCCGCGATGTCAACATTTGGACATGTCCCTTCCCGCGGTCCGGCCCGTCGCACGCAGAGGTGTCGCGGGGGAGGCCGCCGACCGGATCAGAGACGCGATCCTGAGCGGCGAACTGGCCGCCGGCACGGCGCTCAAGGAGGTCGAGCTCGCGAGCCGGCTTGGTGTCAGCCGCGGTTCGGTGCGCGAAGGGCTCGTGCTGCTCGAAGGCGAAGGTCTCGTCGTGTCCGAGTGGCACCGCGGCACGTGGGTGCGCGCGCTGGACCCGGAGGACGTCGAGGAGATCTACACGCTTCGCACGGCGCTCGACGTCCTCGCGATGCGGACGGCGGCGGTCAAAGCCCGGAATTTCGACGCTCTCGACGCGGTTGTCGGGGCAATGAAACTTGCCCGGACGGACGCCGAACGGGTCGCGCTCGACATCGAGTTCCACGACGCCGTGTACGCGGCGACGGGGCATCGGCGGCTCGTGGAGGCCTGGCAGGCGATCCGCAGCCAGGTCCACCTGTTCCTGCTCGCCCGGATCGTCGGCGACCCCTCCTACCAGGACAACGTCGTTCCGGAACACGCCGGTCTGGTCGCGGTCCTGCGCTCCGGTGACGCCGCGAAGGCAGGGCGTGTGGCAGAGGAACATCTGCGCGGTTCGTACGCGAAACTCGTGGAGCAGCGGTGACCGGTCCAAATGAGACTGGCCACTTTGGTTTGCCCGAACGGGTTGGCAGGCTGTGACCGTGGCCCGGAACAAACCGGCGACCTTCGCGGTCGCGGTGGTCGCGGTCCTCGTCGTCGCGGGCTCCGCGGTCCTGCTCAACGGCACGTCCAACGGCGCGCCGTCCGCTGACCAGTACGTCAGCGAGCTCGACCAGGTGCTCACCGAACCGAAGACGCCGAACGTCGTCATCCGGTGCGGTGCGAACGAGGAACGCCACCTCAACGCGGACAACCCCGTTGTCTCGCCAGGCATCCCGTTCGGCGCGCACCACACGCACGAGTACGTCGGCAACAGGTCGGCCGGCGCCAAGTCGACCGACGACTCTCTCGCGGCAGCGTCCACGACGTGCGAGAAGGACGACCTCTCGACCTACTACTGGCCAGTGCTGCGCCTGACCGACGGCACCGGCCACGACGCGCACGCGGACGGCGGCGGCCTGCACGGCAACACCGGTGAGGTGCTCAAGCCGAAGAGCGTGGAGATCCGGTACGACGGCAGCCCGGTGAGCCCCGTGCTGCCGATGCCGCGGTTCCTGCGCCTGATCACCGGCGACCCGTCGGCGTTCACCGACGACTACGGCCCGAACGTGCGGGCCCGGTGGGGCTGCTCGGACCAGCCGGGTCGCTACACGACGAAGTACCCGTTGTGCGGCAACGCGACCACCATGCGCAGCTTCGACTTCGGCAGCTGCTGGGACGGCAACAACACCGACAGCGCGTCGCACCGCACCCACGTGGTGTTCCCGCTGGCCGGCGGGATGTGCCCGGCCAAGACGTTCCCCATCCCGCGGCTGCACGTCACCGTGGGCTACGACGTCCCAGCAGGTCGTCCGTACGCGATCGACAGTTTCTCCGAGGAGTTGCGAGACCCGGCGACCGACCACGGGATGTACATCAACGTGATGCCGGACGCGCAGATGGCGGAGCTGGTCGGCCACCTCAACCGTTCCCGCTAACATCCGGCAATTCCATTTTTTGGTTGAAACCCGTTGAACCGAAGCTCTCTGTCGCTCGTGTGTCGGCTGAGGTCTTGAACAGGACGCCCGCAAGAGGTGTTCGCGGGCGGGGAGGAGTGGGTGGATGGCGGCTTTGTTCTCCCGCAAACGGGAGACCGCGGCCGACGAGGCACTGATCCGATCGCTCTACGAGGAGCACGGTCGGGCGCTGCTGGCGTACGCGACGCGGTTGACCGGCGATCGGGCGGCTGCCGAGGACGTGGTCCAGGAGACCCTGGTCCGAGCGTGGCGCCATCCCGACGCCCTCGTGAACGGCAAGGGATCGGTGCGCGGCTGGTTGCTGACGGTGGCGCGCAACATCGTCACCGACAGGGTGCGTGCGAAGGCGGCGCGCCCTCAGGAGGTGGCGGAGTCCCCGACGACGCCACCGATCGAACGCGACCACGCTGACCAGGTCGTCGACTCGGTGGTGGTGCTCGAAGCGCTCGACAGGCTGTCCTCCGACCACCGCGACGTGCTGATGGAGATCTACTTCCGCGGCCGGAGCGTGACGGAGGCGGCGGCAGCGCTCGGGGTGCCACCGGGAACGGTGAAATCAAGATCGTATTACGCGTTGCGAGCCTTGAGGGAGACCTTCGGAGGTCAGAAGGTCGCACTGAAGGGGGTGGCCGGATGACCACGCAGCACGACCCGCAACTGCTCGGTGCTTACGTTCTAGGAGCACTGGACGAGCAGGAGGTGCGTGAGATGGACGAGCACCTGGCGTCCTGCCCTGAATGCACGCGTGAACTCGGAGAGCTCCGCGACATGGAGGCCTTCCTCGGCGAGGTGCCGCCGGAGGCCATGCTGGACGGGCCGCCCGAGGGCGGCGATCTGTTGTTGCAGCGCACCCTGCGCCAGGTGCGTTCGGAACGAGGCGGCGTCGCGCGCCGTCGGCAGTACACGCTTGGTGCCGCTGCGGCTGTCGTGGCCGCGCTGGTGCTGGGCGCCGGAGTCTTCGTCGGTAAGGCCACTTCACCCGAAGTGAACTCGGCCCTTCCCACACCGACGGTGGCACCGGACCCGGCGGGCACCAAGCTCGCCACGTTCACGGACCCGGTGACGAAGGCGTCGATGACGGTGAAGGTCGTCCCCGCCGCCGGATGGGTTCGCACGAACATGGCGATCAACGGCATTCCCGAAGGCGAGAAGTGCCGGATCTTCGTGGTTTCGAAGGACGGCAGCCGCCAGGAGGCAGGCTCCTGGGTGGTGTCCAAGAAGGGCGCCGCCGAGGGCACGAACCTGGACGGTTCCGCGTTGGTCGACCCCAAGGACGTGCAGTCCGTGGTGGTCGAGAACTTCGCGGGCAAGAAGTTCGTCGAGGTGCCGGTGCAGGCGTGACCGACAGATAATGGGGTCGTCCTCTTTGGACGGCCCCATTATCCTTTCCGCATGTCCGGAATCTTCAACCTCGACTGGCCCGATTTCCCCGACCGCGACTACGAGACGTGGAACCCGTCGCGTGGCGCGATGCTGTGGGCCGTCGAGGTGTGCGCGGACCACGTGCGGGACGAGCGACTCGCCGTCTCGCTGCGGGAGATCGTGGACGGCGGATACGGCTACTTCGGGCTGAGCTTCTACAACCAGGAGCAGGCCGCCGAGATCGTGCGGGTCATCCGCACCGACCTCAAGGCAGCGACCGAGTTCGTGCAACCGATCGCCGAACCGCGGAACGCGATCATCCACGCCATGGTCGACGAACTCATCGGCATGGCCGACCGCTGGGTCACGGCCTGAGCACGACTTTCCCTGCCGTGGCACGCGATTCCAGCGCTTCGTGCGCCTTCGGGGCGTCCTTCAGCGCGAACGGCGGGTGGACCAGCGGCACGAACCGGCCGCTCGCCAGCCCCGCCATCGACTCGTCCTCCAGCGCCCGCAGCCCACGCCGCATCAGGCCGGGCCCGAGCGCGACGGTCGCCGTGAGGCTGTTCGCGAACAACGCCTCGGTGCTGATCGGCGTCATGCTCCCGGACGCCCAGCCGTAGATGACGTGCCGCCCGCCCGGTCCGAGCGTCTTCAACGCCAGCGCGCCCGCCTCGCCGCCGACGCCGTCCAGCACCACGGTCATGTCCTTGAGGCCGTCCGCCCAGCCGGCCCGGGTGTAGTCGATGGCGGCGTCCGCGCCGTTGTCCATGACGAGGTCGAGCTTCTCGGTGCTCGCGAGGCCGATGACCTGCGCGCCGACGTTGCGCGCCTCCTGCACGAACAACGCGCCCATGCCGCCGGCCGCCGACGTCACCAGCACGACGTCGTCCTTCGTGAGCTTCGCCGAGTCGAGCACCGCGACCACCGTGCGGCCGGTGCCGATCATGGCGACCGCCGTCTCGAACGACACGTCGTCGGACAGCGCGTGCAGGGCGCTCACACCGGCCACCGCGAGTTCGGCGTAGCCGCCGTTCGCCTGGCCGAGGTGTGCGACGACCCGGCGGCCGAGCCACTCCGGCTCGACGTCCTCGCCGAGGGCGGTGACGACGCCGGCGACCTCACGTCCGGGCGTCATCGGGAAGCCGACCGGGCCGAAGCCGCCCTTGCGGATCGTGGTGTCGACGAGGTGGACGCCGGCGGCGGCCACGGTGACGCGGACCTGGCCCGCGGCGGGTTCCGGGTCGGGAACCTCCTCGAACCTCAGGTTCTCCGCCGGGCCGAACTCGTACTGCCGAATCGCGAACATGCTCGTGACGCTACGAACTCCACTTAACTGGAGGTCAACAGTCACTACGCTTCGGCGGGTGTCCTCCTCCGTCTTCCTGAACAGGCCCGGCGAGGATCCCGCCTGGACCTTCAGCTGGAACGCCTCCGCCGGGATGGTCGACTGGGTGGTCGAGGTGCTCGAGCGCCTCGTTCCGAGCCCGGAACTCGCCGCCCGCCTCACCGCGCACCGTGACCACGGCCCCGACTGGCTCGCGTTCAACAACTTCGACGACGACGAGGTGCGCGAGATGGTCCGGGTGATCGGGCAGCGGCTGGAGATCGAGGCGCGCAAGCGCTTCGGAGACCGGATGGACGTGCGCGGCCACGTCCAGGAGCTCATCGACCTGGTGCTGGGCTGGGGCGGTGGCCGCGGCTTCTGGGGAGGGTTCCGAGACCCGTTCCCCCTGTGGGTGCCCAGGGACTTCGCCGTGCGCTGGCACAACGAGGAGCGCCAGGTGATCTGCTTCTGCTCGGAGCGGGGGCCGGACGAGCCCACGGACGTCCTTCTGATCTTCGAGGGCGTCACGGAGATGAAGGTCCCCCCCAGTGCTGAGCCGCGTCGCGGTCGGCCTGGTCGACGGTGGCTACTCGCTGACCACGCCGGACTTCCCGGACGGGTACGTGCTGGCCGAGGCGTTCCAGTACCGGGAGAACGACATCACGGACTGGGACGCGTTCGGCTCCAGGGAGTACGAGAAGTACGTGATGAAGATGCTCGACCACCCGCTCGACTAGAGCCTGTCCTGTAAGCCCGTTGATCTGGGCATCTGGTATTTCTCTGCAGTGGTTGGTCGTGGTGAGTTGACGGATCGTGCGTGGGCGGCGATCGCGCCGTTGCTTCCGCCGGTGTCGGGTGGTGGGCGCCGGTGGCGCGATCACCGTCAGGTGATCAACGCGATCCTGTGGAAGCTGCGGACCGGTGCGCCGTGGCGTGACCTGCCGGAACGGTATGGGCCGTGGAAGACGGCGCATGAACGGCTGCGGTTGTGGACCAAAGACGGCACCTGGGCGCGCATTCTGGACGAGGTGATCGTCAAGGATGACTCCGTCGGCGATGTCGAGTGGGTGATCAGCGTGGATTCCAGTGTCGTGCGGGCGCATCAGCACTCGGCCGGAGCCCGGAAAAAGGGGGCTGCGCGGCCGAAGTCGACGCCCTCGCGGTCGACGGGGAGGGACTCGGCCGGTCCCGCGGAGGGCTGAGCACGAAGATTCATCTCGCGGTCGACGGACGTGGACTGCCGATGCGGGTGGTGCTCACCGCCGGGCAGGCTGGCGACAACCCGCAACTGCTGCCCCTGCTTGACGGTATCCGCGTCCGGCGTGACGGGCCTGGGCGTCCGCGATCACGCCCAGACGTCGTGATCGCGGACAAGGCGTACTCGCATCCCTCGACACGGCAGGCATTACGCCGGCGCGGGATCACGTTCGTCAGCCCAGAACGCACCGACCAAATCGCTCAACGCGCGGCCAAAGGCGCACGTGGAGGACGGCCACCTGCGTTCGACACCGAGTTGTACAAGCAACGCAACGTGGTCGAACGATGCTTCAACCGGCTCAAGCAGTTCCGCGACCTTGCGACCCGTTACGCCAAGCGCGTCGCCTACTACCAGGCCGAACTCACCATCGCCGCCATCGTGCTCTGGCTCCGATGACTTACAGGACACGCACTAGTCGGTGGCGCGATATGACACGATCGTGTTGAAAACACGGTCGCGTGGAAAACCGTCATCGCGAGCCTGTTCCTGGTCACGTCGGCGCCTGTGGCGCCGGCGGCCGGGCCGGAGCAGGTGCCGCACGTCGTCGCGTCTCACTACCGCGGCCTGGGGGACGGCATCGGTCTCGGGCAGGCCAGGGACCGCCTGTGCGAGCTCGCCGCTCTGTGGCCGGCGGGGCCGGTAACACCTTCGGGTGCTGATCTTCGTCGGGTGGCCCGACTCGCGGAATGATCATGGTCGTGACGCTGGGACCGGAGTCGGTGACGTGGCGGCTCGGCTGGTACACCCGGTTCGAGCTGGTGGTGCTGGGCCGTGCCGTGCTGATGCAGGTCGCGCACCCGGTGATCGCGGCCGCGGTGCGCGACGGCTATCGCGCCGACCCGTTCGCGCGGCTGACGAGGACCATCACCTCGTCGCAGCTGCGGTTGTTCGGCGGTGAGCTGGCTGCCCAGGAGGCGGAGCGGCTGGTGCGGTCGCACGCGTTGATTCCCGGCGCGGACGAGGAGTTGTTCCGCTGGGTGCACGCGACCAGCTTCGACTCGCTGCTCACGGCGTACCGGCTGCTGCGGCCCAGGATGCCCGCGATCCACGAGGAGCGGCTGTACCGGGAGTGGCGGGAGACCGGGGAGACGCTCGGCATCAGGACGATGCCGAGCGATCTCACCGCGTTGCGCGACTACCTCGACGACGTGGTCGCCACCCAGCTGGCGTGCACGGACGGGGTGCAGAACCTGCTGGAGGCGTTCGAACTGCGGACCGGCAAGGCGCCGGGCACCGAGCACCTGCCGAGCGCCCTCTGGCCGTTGGTGCGGCCCGTCGCGGCACGGGTGCTGCCGGACTTCGCCGTCGGCACGTTGCCGGAGGCGTTGCGGGACAAGCTCGGTCTGGAGTGGACGGACCGGGACGAGCGCAGGCTGCGCCGGTGGATCCGGGTGATCCGGCTCGTCTCCGCGTTCGTGCCGGCCAGCCTGCTGCACTACCCGATGCCGTACAAGGCAATGCTCAGTGCGCGATCATCACGTGCTTGACGCGCGTGTAGTCCTCCAGGCCGTGCATCGAGAGGTCCTTGCCGTAGCCCGAGGCACCGAAACCGCCGTGCGGCATCTCGGACGCGACGAGACCGTGCGTGTTGACCCAGACGATGCCGAAGTCGAGCCGTGCCGTCAGTGACGCCACCCGGCCGGTGTCGCGGGTCCAGATCGAGGACGCGAGCCCTTGCGGCACACCGTTGGCGAGTGCGACGGCCTCGTCGTCGTTCGCGAACGCCTGCACGGTGATCAACGGGGCGAACGCTTCTTCTTGAACGAGCTCGTCGTCCTGCGCGAGGCCCGAGACCACGGTGGGTTCCAGGAAGAACCCCGCGGTGCCGTGCCGCTTGCCTCCACAGTGGACGGTAGCGGTGGAACCGGACAACAGGCCGAGCACGCGGTCCAGCTGGGCCTGGCTGTTCAACGGCCCGAAGTCGGTGCCGGGAACCTGGGCCGAGGCCGCCTTCACCAGTGCCTCGACGAACTCGTCGTGCACGGCGGAGTGCACCAGCACGCGTGACGCGGCCGTGCAGTCCTGGCCCGCGTTGTAGAACGCGGCGCCGACGATGCCCTCCGCGGCGGCGGCCACGTCCACGTCGTCGAACACCAGGACCGGCGCGTTGCCACCGAGTTCGAGGTGCGTGCGCTTCACGGTCGCGGCGGCGCTGCGAGCCACCTCGACGCCGGCGCGGGTGGAGCCGGTCAGCGACACCATGGCGGGCACGGGGTGCTCGACCAGCAACCGGCCGGTGTCGCGGTCGCCCAGCACGACGTTGAACACGCCCGCCGGCAGCACTTGAGCCGCGAGGGTGGCCAGCAGCACCGTGGACGACGGCGTGGTGTCGGCGGGCTTCAACACCACCGTGTTGCCCGCCGCCAGGGCCGGCGCGATCTTCCAGACGGCCATCATCAGCGGGTAGTTCCACGGCGTGATCTGCGCGATCACCCCGACCGCCTCACGGCGCTGGTACGAGGTGTGGCCGGGGATGTACTCACCCGCGGCGGCGGTGCCCAGAGCGCGGGCGGCGCCGGCGAAGAACCGGATCTGGTCCGCGCACTGCGGGATCTCCTCGTCCAGCAGGACCGAGCGGACCTTGCCCGTCTCGCGGACCTCCGCGTCGGCGACCGCCTCGGCGTTGGCCTCGAGGAGGTCGGCGAGCTTGAGGAGCGCGTGCTGACGTTCGCCGGGCGTGGTGCGTGACCACGCGGGGAAGGCGTCGGCGGCGGCCTGGACGGCGGCGTCGACCTCGGCGGCACGCGAGACGACCGCGCGGCCGAACTCCTCGCCGGTCGCGGGATCGACGAGCGGTGAGGTCTCCTGGGCGGAGGCTGAGGTGCCGTTGACGAAGTTCGCGACGATCACGTGTGCTCCAGATGCGTGGGGGCGAACATGCGCAACACCGCAGGCAGCACGACCACGTGCGGGCCGTCCCCGGCGAACGCCTTGGCGAGATCCTCGCGCAGCGACTCGGGCGTGCTGCGGGTGGCGGGCACGCCGAACGCCTCGGCGAGCGCCACGAAGTCCGGGCGGGTCAGTTCGGTGGCGGTGGCCTGGCCGAACGCGTCGGTCATGTACTCGCGCAGGATGCCGTAGCCGCCGTCGTCGACGATCAGCCACACGACCCGCGACCCGTGCTGCGCGGCCGTGGCCAGCTCCGAGATCCCGTACATCGCGCCGCCGTCACCGGACACCGCGAGCACCGGCCCGTCGACGGCCGCCGCCACGCCGAGCGCGGCGGGGAAGCCGTAGCCGAGCCCGCCGGCGCCCTGGGCGGAGAACTGCGCACCGCCGCGCGGATCCCAGGCCGACCAGGCCCAGTACGCGAGGATCGTCATGTCCCAGCAGGTCGGCGTGCCGTCGGGAACCGCGGCCCGCACCGCCGACAACACCTGCCACTCCAGGTCGAGCTCCTGGGTG
Organism: Lentzea waywayandensis; assembly: GCF_900115955.1. GTDB lineage: Bacteria > Actinomycetota > Actinomycetes > Mycobacteriales > Pseudonocardiaceae > Lentzea > Lentzea waywayandensis. The sequence goes on along the minus strand of NZ_FOYL01000014.1, from coordinate 142,930 downwards.
GCCAGCCGTTCCCGCACGCTCGCCAGCAGCCCCAGCACCCGTTCCTCCGCGGCACCGTCCACCGCGCGGCCCGTCACGCCGGAAGTCAAGGCACGCAAGGCATGGCGGGCATCCGCGTGGATGCCGAGCGCCGGGTAGTTCGACTCCAGCTTGCCGAGGTCCGCCTCGATCTGGATCACCGCGCCGCGCGGCGCGAACGTCCGGTAGTTGCTGGACAGCTCACCCAGCCCCGAGCCCACGACGAGCAGCACGTCCGCGTCGGCCAGGAACTCCGTGGTGTGCCGGTCCTCCAGCCACGACTGCGCGGAAAGCGGGTGCTCCCAAGGGAAGTTGCCCTTGCCGCCGAACGTCGTCACGACCGGCGCCCGCAGTTTCTCCGCCAGCTCCAGCAGTTCGTCACGTGCGTGCAGAGCGCCACCACCAGCGAGGATCACCGGCCGGGCAGCACCGTCCAGCAACCGCACGGCCTCCTCGACCAGCTCCGCGCGTGGGTGCGACTCGCGCGCCGACCAGGACACCGACGTCACGGGCGGCACGGAAGCGGGCCCGAGCAGCACGTCCTGCGGGATCTCCACCCACACCGGCCCGAACGGCGCGGTCAGCGCGATCTCCCACGCCTCGGCCAGCGCAGACGGGATCTGCGACGCGTGCCGGACGACCCGAGCGTGCTTGACCACGTCCCGGAACGACGCCAGCTGATCGGTCAGCTCGTGCAGGTACCCGCCCCGGACCCCACCCAGCCCGGCGGAGGGGATCTGCGACGAGATGCCCAGCACCGGAGCCGAGCCCGCGGCCGATTCCTGAAGCCCGGCAAGGGTTTGCAGCGCGCCGGGCCCGGTCGACACCAGCAGCGGCGTCACCGATCCGGTGATCCGCGCATGGCCGTCGGCGGCGAAGGCGGCGTTGACCTCGGTCCGCGAACCGACGTAGCGCAGCTCCGATCGCCGCAGCGCGTCGAAGAGGCCGAGCGCGTGCTGGCCGGGGATGCCGAACACGGTGTGCGCGCCGAGCGCCTCCAGCGTCTCGACGACGACATCGCCACCGTTGCGCTCGCTCACACGCCCTCCCCAGCCGCCGCCCGACTCACGACGTCGTTCGTCGTCGCGCTCACAGGCCCTCCTTCAGTGCCAGCAGACTCACCAAGTCATACGCCACGTGCGAGGCCGCCACCGAAGTGATGTCCGCGTGGTCGTAGGCAGGAGCCACCTCGACCACGTCCGCCCCCACGAGGTTCAGTCCCCGCAGCCCGCGCACGATCTCCAGCAGTTCGCGCGAGGTCATCCCGCCCGCCTCAGGCGTTCCGGTGCCGGGAGCGTGCGCCGGGTCCAGCACGTCGATGTCGATCGACACGTACAGCGGCCGATCACCGATCCGTTGCCGCAACGCGTCCACGGTCTCGTCCACACCCCGCCGCATCACGTCCGACGACGTCACGATGCCGAACCCGAGCCGCCGGTCGTCCTCCAGGTCCTTCTTGCCGTACAACGGTCCCCGCGTGCCGACGTGCGAGATCGCCTCGGTGTCGAGGATCCCGTCCTCGACCGCGCGCCGGAACGGCGTGCCGTGCGTGTACGGCTCACCGAAGTAGGTGTCCCACGTGTCGAGGTGCGCGTCGAAGTGCAGCAGCGCCACCGGCCCGTGGATCCGCGACACGGCCCGCAGCAACGGAAGCGCGATCGTGTGGTCACCGCCGATGGTGACCAGCCGAGTGCCGTCGCGCTGTAGATCAGTGGCCGCGCCCTCGATCGTCTCGATGGCCTCGCCGATGTGGAACGGGTTGACCGCGATGTCCCCGCCGTCCGCGACCTGCACGCGTTCGAACGGCGACACGTCCAGACCGGGGTTGTACGGACGCAGCAGCCGGGACGCCTCCCGCACGGCCGAGGGAGCGAACCGCGCGCCCGGCCGGTACGAGACGCCGGTGTCGAACGGGACTCCCACCACCGCGACGTCCGCGTGCGCCACCTGGTCGAGGCGCGGCAGCCGGGCGAAGGTCGCCGGACCCGCGTAACGCGGGACCTTCGAGGAGTCGACGGGGCCGATCATGCGTTCACCAGTTCCTCTTCTGTCGCGTCACCGGCCACCCGGCGGTCCCAGTTCGCGAGCACCTCGGACGAGGTGGGCGGGGTGGCCAGGCTGACCAGGACGTACGTCACGAACGACGCGCCGAGGCTGTAGTAGATGGCCTCGTTGGCGTAGACGTCCACGAACACCATGAACCCGATCGCCGTCAGGGACCCGACCGCCATCGACACCATCGCGCCGAGCCGGGTGCCGCGCTTCCACACCAGACCGCCGATGATCGCGACCAGCAGCCCGCCGACGAGGATGTTGTAGGCGACCGTCAACGCGGCCACGACGTCGTTGAGCGCCACCGCGATGGCGATCGCGACGACACCGATCACGAGCGTGAACATCCGGTTGTCGTGCACGTCCGAAGCAGCATCGCGGCCAGCCTTGGCTTTCCTGCGCCAGATGTCGTTGGACGCCACCGTGGCGCAGGCGATGAGGGCACCGGACGAGGTGGACATCATCGCGGCCAGCGCGGCGGCGAGCACGAGTCCGCGCACCCCGGTCGGCAGCAGGTTCTCCACGATCGTCGCGAACGCCTCGTCCTTGTTCGCGATGTCCGGGTACAGGGCCTTGCCCGCGAGCCCGATCAACGCGCCCGCGACCGCGTAGACCAGGCAGTAGAGGCCGGAGGTGATGCCGCCCCAGGTGGCGACCTTCGGCGACTTGGCGGTGAACACGCGCTGCCAGATGTCCTGGCCGATCAGCAGGCCGAACACGTAGATCAGCAGGTAGGTGACGATCGTGCTGACGCCGATGTTGCCGACCTCGAACATCGCCGGGTCGTTGAGCCGAGCCTGAATGCCGTCGAAGCCGCCCGCGGTGGCGAGGCTGATCGGCAGCAGCAGGAACAGGATGCCGACCGTCTTCACGACGAACTGCACGATGTCGGTCAGCGTGATCGACCACATGCCGCCGAGAACGCTGTACAGCACCACGATGCCGCCACCGATGATCACGCCGACGGACTTCGGCAGTCCGAAGAGGACGTTGAAGATGGTGGAGTACGCGATCGTCGACGTGACGGTGAGCATCAGCGTGTAGGCCGCCATCACCAGGCCGGAGATCATGCTGGAGTTGCCGCCGTACCGGAGATCGAGCATCTGCGAGACGGTGTAGACCTTCAACTTGACGATCCGGCGGGCGAAGAGTGCGCTGAGCAGCAGGATGCCGAGCCCGATGGCGAACACCATCCAGGCGCCGGAGATGCCGAACTTGTAGCCGAGCCCGACACCGCCGATGGTCGACGCGCCGCCGAGCACGACGGCCGACATGGTGCCGGAGTACATCGTGAAGCCGAGCCTGCGTCCGGCGACCAGGTACTCGCTCTTGCTGGTGGCGCGGCGCATGCCCCACCAGCCCATGCCGATCATGCCGAGCACGTAGGCGGCGATCACCGCGTAGTCGAGAGCCACTGTCGGACCTCCTTGGGTTGCAGGTCACAGTAGGAACGCGCACTGGCGCCGGTAAGTGGTCGTTGTGCACAATCGGCAGACCATGGTTGTGCAAACCGTCCCACTGAAGGATCTCGTCGCGCGAGTCGATCTCGGGCTGACCGTCCTGTGTGGAGCCGACGCGCTGGACCGGCCGATCCGCTGGGCGCACGTGTCCGAGCTGGAGGACCCGACGCCGTACCTGGTCGGCGAGGAGCTGCTGCTCACGGCCGGCGTGCGGTTCCCGTCCGACGTGCCCGCGTACGTCGCCGGGCTGGTCGCCTCCGGTGTCTCCGCGATCGGGTTCGGCGTCGAGCCGGAGTTCCCGACGGTGCCGTCGTCGCTGGTGGAGGCCTGTTCGACGCAGGGGATGCCGCTGCTGGAGGTGCCGCCGTCGACCCCGTTCCTGGCGGTCTCGCAGGCGCTCGGCACGTTGCTCGCGGAGATCGCCGTGCGGGAGCAGCGGATGCTCGCCGACAGTCAGCGCGCCCTGACCCGTGCCGCGACCCGCGTCCGTCCGGTCGAGTCGGTGCTGACCACGCTGGCCGTGGTGCTGAACTGCCAGGCCGATCTCGTCGACGTCGTGAACGCGCCCGAGGACGTCGCCTCGCTCGTCGGGCGGGTCGCGTCGGGCCGGGGACCCCGTTCGGCCTCGACCCAGGTGGGTGAAGACCACGTCACGCTCGATCCCGTCGAGTCCTCGGTGCTCGTGGTGCGCCGATCGGCCCCGCTGTCGCCTGCCGAACGGGCCGTCGTCGCGGTCGCGCTGGCGTTGCTCGGGCTGCTGCGTCGGGACCTGGAGAGCGAACGCGGCCAGATCGCCCGGCTCGCCGCCTCCGCGTTGCTGCGGGCGGAGGTGTCCGGGGTGGAGAAGGTGCTCGGACCCGGCCCCCATCGGGTGGTGGCGGGGGAGTCGAAGGCGGACTACGACGTGCTGGCGCAGCGGTACGGGCCGCTGGTGTCGAAGGAGGGCGTCGGGTTTCTGGCGCTGGTGCCCGCGGGAGTCGAGGCGTCCGGGCCGGTCGGGGTGTCCGGCCCGGTGGAGGTGTCGGGCCAGGCAGGGCCGTCGCCGGTCTCCTCTCCCGGCGACACCGCCGCTCCCGTGTCCCGGTCCGCGATCGACACGGCGGCGGCCGAGGCCACGTCGTTGCTGGCCCGTGCCAAGGCCACCGGCGAGCCCGCCTTCCCGGCGTCCGGCCTGTCCTCTCTCGTGGACCCGGTGGCGGCACGGGAGTACGCCCGCCGCGAGCTCGCGGGGCTGCTGGGCCGCCCCGAACTGATCGACACGCTGAGGGTCTGGCTCGGCCAGCACGGCAGCTGGGACCGCGCCGCGGGAGTGCTCGGCGTGCACCGCAACAGCGTTCGGCACCGAATCTCACACGTCGAACGGTTGCTCGGCCGTGATCTTGGAACGGCCGACGCGCGGGCTTCGCTGTGGCTCGCGCTGACGTGGCTCGATTAATTCCTTTGCGGTGGGTGCGCGTTCTCGGTCATCATTGTTCCATGATCCGAGCAGATGAATGGGCCGGAGCGCCCTCCAAGCTGTGACCTGCTAGTTCACTTTCTTCTATTTCTGCGAGCATTTTTGTGTCAATGCTCGTTCCTGGCGTGTTCGTCTAGTGGTCAGGACGTCGGATTCTCAATCCGGAAACACGGGTTCGATCCCCGTACGCGCTACGTGGCCCGGTCTCAGTGGGGTGGACCGGGCCCTCCCGCAGAGGTGTCCATGTCAGACGGACCCAAAGAATCTTCGAAAACTTCGCCCGAATGGTCTAGGCGCCAGTTACGCTCTGCGAATGGCTGCGGTCCCCGCCTTCGCACGCTACGAGGTCGACGTACGTCGGCCGAATGCCGCACGGATCCATGACTTCTATCTCGGTGGCGCGCACAACTACGCCGCCGACCGTGCGTTCGCCAAGCAGGCAGTCCGGATCGACCCGGAGCTGCCGCTCGTGACCCGAGCGCAGCGGTCGTTCCTGCGCCACGCCGTCCGCCACTGCTGGGCGGCGGGCGTACGCCAGTTCCTCGACCTCGGCTCGGGCATACCGACGTGCGGCGCCACGCACCAGACGCTGCCGGACGCGCGCGTTGTCTACGTGGACTCCGATGCGGTGACGGTCGCGTTCTCACGTGGACTGTTGCGCGGCGAACCGCGAGCGTGCGCGATCGAGGCGGACCTGCGCCGTCCCGACCAGGTGCTCCGGCATCCGGGCGTGTTGTCCCATCTCGACCTTCGTGAGCCGTACGCGGTGCTGATGGTCGACGTCCTGCGGTACGTCGACGACGTCACCGGACCCGGCCGCGTCGTGCGCCGCTATCGGCACGCGCTCCCGGCCGGCGGGTTCCTCGTGGTGTCGCATCCGGCGCCCGTCGAGCAGCTGATGGAAGGTCTGTCCATCGAGGCGCCCGCGGTGGTGCCGGGGGCGTACGCGGGCATCGGGCGCAAGGGGCACGGCTGACACCGAGCGTTTGGTCCCTGTGAAGGTGGGGTAGTCCGCCGGGCGACAAGACACGGAGCCTGGAGGGCGAAATGACCCACCGCATCAAGGTCGCCGGTCTGCAGCCGGTGCAGCTGCTGGCCGGACTGGCCGGCATCGCGTTCATCGTGTTCGGCGTCGTGGGCTTCACCCGCACCGGGGTCGGCGACTGGGCCGCCAACTCGTTCGTGCTCGGGTTCTCGGTGAACCCGTTGCACAACACGGTGTTCGTGGCCGTCGGCGTACTGGGCCTGCTGATGGCCCTCGGTTCGGGTCTCTCGCGGCTGTACGGCTGGCTGCTGTTCGCCGGCTTCGCCGCGCTCTTCGTGTGGGACCTGATGATCACCGGGATCCTCGCCCAGAACCCGGCGGAGCAGTACGGCAACCCGCTGGCGGTCAACGCCAACGACAACTGGCTGCACCTCGGTCTCGCCGTGTTCGGCCTGCTGCTCGCGGTCATGCCCGCGCGCCGCAAGCTGGTCGAGGACGAGGAACCGGTGGTGCCCGAGCCGCGTTCGGAGGCGTTCCGCGACGAACGGGACGGCTCGCCGCGCGTCGAGCAGATGGACCCGACCGTGAGCACCGGACCGACCGCGCCCATCACCGAGCCGATCCCGACCGGCTCGGCCCGCAAGGACGCTGCCCGCACGGAGCCGATCACCCAGGAACAGGCGGTGGTCGACCCCAAGACCGAGCGGGTCAGCAAGGACAAGATCAAGCACTGATCCCCGGACGAACCACCAGTCCGGCACAGACGCGTCGTGCGAGCCCACATACGGCTCACACGGCGCGTCTGTTTCGATGTCGCGATGCCTTCCGAGTTGCTGACCGACGAAGTGCTGATCACGTGGGGAACCGCGCTGGCCGCGTTCCTGGCCGTCGCCGTGCACGGGCTGTGGCGGCTGACCCGCAACGTCATCACCATCGCGCACGAGGGCGGGCACGCGTTGCTCGCGGTGCTCTCCGGGCGGCGGCTGAGCGGGATCAAGCTGCACTCCGACACGTCCGGCCTCACCGTGTCCCGGGGCAAGCCTCGGGGGCCTGGGATGGTGCTGACGGCGCTGGCCGGGTACGTCGCGCCGTCGTTGCTCGGGTTCGGGGCGGCAGTGCTGATCACCAACGAGCAGATCCAGCTGATGCTGTGGATCAGCATCGGGTTCCTCGCGGCCATGCTGATCATGATCCGCAACGTGTTCGGCGTGCTGTCGATCATCGTCACCGGCGGGGCGTTCTTCTTCGTGTCCTTCTACGCCTCCGCGGAGGTGCGGGACGCGGCCGCGTACGTGTTCGCCTGGTTCCTGTTGCTGGGCGGGGTCCGGCCGGTGTGGGAGTTGCAGGTCAAGCGGTGGCGGCGGCAGGCTCCCCGCTCGGACGCCGATCAGCTGGCCTGGCTGACCGGGGTGCCCGCGCTGGGATGGGTGACGGTGTTCGGGGTGGTCAGCGTGGCCGCCCTCGTGGGTGGCGGGGCGTTGTTGCTCGGGCGGTGGTGACGAGGCCTTCCGGCGGGCGCTGTCACCACTGGTTTGGCGCGGGTGAAATACTTGTGCGAACAAGCCGGTGGTGGAGAGGTGGGTTCAGTGCTGCGTGGGGATGTCGGGCTTGAGCTGGGCCAGCGGGTCGCGCGGGCGTTGCGCGTCGCCCTGGACGTGGACATCACTGCCGAGGAAGCGCTGATCCGACCGTCCAACCGGGACGGTGCCGACTATCAGTGCAACGTCGCGATGAGTCTGGCCAAGAAGATCGGGAAGAACCCGCGTGAGGTCGCCGCGCTGATCGTCGAGCACCTGGACGCCCAGGACGCCATCGAGACGCCGGAGATCGCCGGGCCCGGCTTCATCAACCTGAAGCTGCGGCGGGAGTGGCTCGAGGCGCAGGCCGCGAACCTCCTGGGAGACGACCGGCTCGGCGTGCCGAAGACCGACGAGCCCCGGCGGATCGCCATCGACTACAGCAGCCCCAACGTGGCCAAGGAGATGCACGTCGGGCACCTGCGGTCGACGATCATCGGGGACGCGTTCTGCCGGCTGCTGACGTTCGCCGGGCACGAGGTCATCCCGCACAACCACCTCGGTGACTGGGGAACCCCGTTCGGCATGCTCATCGAGCACCTGACGGACGAGGGTCAGGGCGCCGAGCACGAGATCAGCGACCTCAACGCGTTCTACCAGCAGGCCCGGCAGAAGTTCGACAGCGATCCCGGTTTCGCGGACCGGGCGCGGCGCCGGGTGGTGTTGCTGCAAGGGGGCGACGAGGCGACGCTCAAGTTGTGGCACGAGCTGGTCGGGGAGTCGCAGCGGCACTTCAACCAGATCTACGAGCTGCTCGGCATCGGGTTGTCGGCCGGGGACAACTACGGCGAGAGCTTCTACAACCCCTACCTCGCGGACACGATCACCGAGCTGCAGCAGAAGGGTCTCATCGAGACCAGCGACGGCGCGCTCTGCGTGTTCCCGCCGGGGTTCAGCAACCGCGAGGGTGACCGGCTGCCGCTCATCGTGCGCAAGAGCGACGGCGGCTACGGGTACGCCACCACGGACTTCGCGACGGTGCGGTACTGGGTGCGGGACCGGAAGGTCGACGAGCTCATCTACGTCGTCGGGACGCCGCAGTCGCAGCACTTCCAGATGATCTTCGCGACGTCCAAGCAGGCCGGCTGGCTGGACGACGCGCACACCGCCGTGCACACCGGGTTCGGCACGATCCTCGGGGCCGACGGCAAGACGATCCGGACGCGGGCCGGCGGCACGATCAAGCTGATCGACCTGCTCACCGAGGCGGTCGAGAACTCGTACAAGGTGATGCCGCCGACGTCCGAAGTGGAGGGTGAGGAGAAGGACGCGCTCGCCCGCACGATCGGGCTGGGTGCGGTCAAGTACGCGGACCTCTCCAACGACCGGGAGAAGGACTACGTCTTCACCTGGGAGAAGATGCTCGCCACCACCGGCGACACCTCGGTGTACATCCAGTACGCGAACGCCAGGATCCTGTCGATCGGGCGCAAGGTCGGGCGCGTGCCCGCCGAGAACACGCCGCTCGTGCTGCAGGAGCAGGCCGAGCGGGAGCTGGCGTTGAAGCTGCTTCAGCTGCCCACCGCGATCCAGGCGGCCATCGACGAGCTGGCCCCGCACAAGCTGACGAACTACCTGTTCGAGACGGCTACGGCGTTCTCCGCCTTCTACAACGACTGTCCCGTCGCCACGGCGGAGACGCAGGAGCTGCAGGACTCGCGGCTGCACCTGCTCACGCTGACGTCGCGGGTGCTCACGCTCGGACTGTCACTTCTGGGTATCGGGGCACCCGAACGGCTGTAGCAGGTTTATCCCTGGTCAGACCACGGGTACGCAGTGATCGCAACTCTTTCCCCCAGCCCACCGGGAGTCGCGATGACCTGCACCACCCGTTTGCCCAAGCCGGTCACCGAGGTGTGGGACTGGCAGATGGACGGTCTGTGCCGCGGGCAGAACAGCGCCGTCTTCTTCCACCCCGACAACGAGCGCGGCTACGCGCGAGCGGCTCGGGAGGAGAAGGCCAAGGCGATCTGTGGGGCCTGCCCCGTGCTGGCACAATGCCGCTCCCACGCGCTCGAGGCTCAGGAGCCGTACGGCGTGTGGGGCGGCATGGGGGAGGACGAACGGCGCCAGATCGTCGTCGCGGCCCGGCGCCGTGTCCGTGCCTACTCCTCCAGCACGTCCCTGAGCTGACGCAACGTCTTCGCGAGCAGACGCGAGACGTGCATCTGGGAGATGCCGACCTTCTGCGCGATCTGGGTCTGGGTCATGTTGCCGAAGAAGCGCATGACCACGATCTTGCGTTCGCGCTCGGGCAGCTTCTCCAGCAACGGGTGCAGCGCCTCGCGTTGTTCGATCATCGCGATCTCGGGATCTTCCTCGCCGATCGTGCTGCCCAGCGAGATCGACGAGTCCTCCGACATCAGCATGTCGTCCAAAGACGCGCTCTGGTAAGCGTTTCCGGCCGCGAGTCCTTCGTGGATCTCCTCGCGTGACAGGCCCAGGTGCTCGGCGAGCTCCGACGGCGTGGGCGCGCGGCCCAGCGACTGCGAGAGCCTCGACGTGCCCGCGTTGATCGCCAGGTGCAGCTCCTTGAGCCGCCTCGGCATCCGCACCGACCAGCTGGAGTCGCGGAAGTACTTCCGGACCTCACCCATGATCGTCGGCACCGCGAACGACAGGAAGTCGCTGCCGCGGTCGGGGTCGAAGCGGTCGACCGCGTTGATCAGCCCCACCGTCGCGACCTGCACCAGGTCCTCGTGCGGCTCGCCGCGGTGGCCGAATCTGCGTGCGATGTGCTGGGCCACCGGGAGGTGTTCGGTGACGAGCCTGTCCCGCAACGTCTCGCGCGCCGGGCCGGCGGCGGTGACCGCGAGCTCGGCGAACAGCGGAGCCAGGTGGTCGTAGTCACCGGAGCGGGAGGACTTGGCCTCCGGCTTGGTCTCCTCCGTCTTGGTGGCCTCTTCCGCCCCGGTCACGCATCCACCGCCCCTGCCGTGGACTTCACGAGGTCGATGTGAACCACGAACCCTTCGGTCTCCTCGACTCTGGTCTGCACCGAGTCGACGAGCGCGGTCAGCACCCGCCAGCCGAAGCTGGCCTCGTCCGGGCCGGCCGCGGACTTCGCCGACACCTTCGCGGCGACGTGCACGGCACCCTTGTCGTCCACCGCGAAGTGACAGCTGAGCACCGCGTCCTGGGCCGCCAGCGTGATCAACGTCGAGCACGTCTCGTCCACGGCGAGCTTCAGGTCCTCGATCGAGTCGAGGTCGAAGTCCTGCCGCATCGCGATGTCCGCCGCGACCGCACGCACGATGGACAGCTGCGTGGGATCCGCCGCCATCCGAAGCTCGACGCCTGACAATTGAGTCACAGCCACCTCGTAGTCCGTTCTGCTGAAGGCGGGCACGTCTCCGTACCCGAATCGATCTCGTTTCACACGTGTATTAGCGCCGTGGCCTGGGAAGTCACCTGGCAGAAGCAATCAACGGGAGGGGCGCTGTGCTTGTGCACGAGGACTTCCTTGCCCTCAGATTCCCGGCAGACGCGCACGAGGTGGCGCCAGTGCGGCACCAGCTTCGCCAGTGGCTGCAAGGAACCGGCTTCGGCGAGGACGAGACCGGCGACCTCGTTCTCGCGGTCAGTGAAGCGGTCAGCAACTCCGTGGAACACGCCTACCCCGGCCCGGCGGGCGGCACCATCGAGGTGCGTGCCCGCGTCGACGCGGACGGCGCGGCGCGCGTCGACGTGGCCGACCACGGCCAGTGGCGCGTACCGCCTCCCGCGCTGACCACGCGGGGACGGGGACTTCTGCTCATGCGGGAAAGCGTGGACGAGGTCGAGATAGACCGCAGAGCGAGCGGCACCACCGTGCGCCTGCGTCGAGCCCGTTCGCCCGCACTGCCCGTGGCCCGGGCCACGCCTGAATGCGACATCCAGGTCCACGAGACCTCCTCCGGCGTAGTAGCGGTGGTGCGCGGAAACGTGCCGGCCGAGGCGGGCCCGTCGTTGCGTCGCACGTTGATCACCGCCGCGCGCGGCGGCACCGTGCCGCTGACCGTCGACCTCGGCGGGCTCGGCGTCGAGAAGAGCGGAGTGGAACAGGCTCTCCGCGACGTCGCCGAGGCGCTCACAGCCGCGGGGAACCGCCTCACCGTGAGGACGCGTTAGCCGAGGGCCGAGTCGACGGAGTCGTGCAGGCTGAAGACCTCGCCCAGTCCAGTGGCCTCCAACGGGCGCGTCACCGCCCGCGCGGTCGCCACCACCTTGAGGGCGGCGTTCTCTCGCTGGGCCAGCCGAGCGGCCTCCACGAGCACCGCCAGACCGGCGGAGCCGAGGAACGTCACGCCCGTCATGTCCACCACGAAGGTGCCGCCGTCGCCGATGCCGTTGACCAGGGCGTCGCGCAGCGTGGGCGCGGACACCATGTCGACCTCGCCGGACACGGCGAGGACCGTGGCACCGGGTGCCGGCTGCCTCACCGACAGCGCGATGGTCTGCTCCGCACGCGGGTCCTGCACAGTCACCGATGTACTCCCTCTCGCGATACAGGAACAAGGGGAGCCGCCAACGCAGCGGCTCCTGTGCGGCTGCTGGCTCAACCGCTGCGGACACCACCGTACGGGAGTGACCGCTCGACAGGACAGATCGAGCTATCCGTACCCGGACAATGGTCGGTTCAAACGCGCAGCGCCTCCCAAAGTCTTCGCGCCACGTCGAACGCGGCGGCCGGCGGCTCGACGACCTCCTCCGCGCTGTCCTCCAGCGTCCCGCCCACGACCAGCACCAATGCGGTGGCCACGTCCCGCAGCTTCACGTTGGCGTGCTGGCTCGCCCGCACCAGCAGTTCGAACGCCTCGCCGGGCGCGCTCGGCCGCGCTCCCATCACCAGGCCCTTCGCCTGTTCGATGTAGCGGCGGTGCTGGACCATCCGCACCATCTGGTCGGCGCGCATCACCTCGCCCGCGCAGAACTCGACCACCGCCGCTGCGGTCGCGATGAGCGGTTCGATCTCCTCGATGGCCTTCAGATCCGCGACCTGGGGCGAGTGCGAGAGGTACACGGTGAGCACCACCGGCCCGCTGTCCCCCCAGCTGCCCGGCACCGCGACCACGTCCATGCCGCCGACCTTGCCGGACACCTGCCGCTCGTCGCGCGAGGCCTCGACGAGCGGTCCCGCGCCGCTGGTCAGTTGCTCGGCGTCCAGCTCCACGGCGACCCCGAGGGCCTTCAGCAACTTGCCGTCCGGCCACACGCTCAGGCCCACGCCTTCGCAGCCGTCGAGCTGCGAGCACAGATGATCCATCACCCGCGAAATGAGTTCCGCACCGAATTTCACCTGGTTCACGCGCTGAGATTAGGCCCGGCCGATGAACTGGACGAGCCGTGCGGTCATCGTCGTACGACGAACGGTTGCGCAGGCAAAGACCCCGTCTTCCGTTCCGCTTCGGGCCCGAACAGCTCGGCGCGCGGTTCGATCCAGTTAACGCTTAGGACCCAAACAGGACACGTGTTCTGAACCACAGTCCGACAGAATTCGTTTCCAGGGATAACGCCGGAGCCCCGGTGCGCGACATCCCTGATGTCACGGAGGGACTGAAATGAGAACCGCCATGGAAACCCAGCCGATGCAGGACGCGGACTGCGATTCCGCTCTGCCGACCACGCCGTGCAGCGTGGTGTGGAGCCGGGGTCACGCCTACGTGCTCGAGGGTTTCCGCGCTCGCTGGGTGGGCCGCGACGACCGGGGCCGCCCGCACGCCATCACCGGTGCCGAGATGCAGCGCCGAGGATGGACGTTCACCCGGACAGCCTGAGATTTACCTGTAGGAAACGAACTAGGGATCGAACACAGGGCACCACCCGCAACCAGTCGCACCGCGTGCCGTGACGCCATCCGGCAGCCCTTGCGCAGTCACTCGTTTAGAGTGCGGGTGTGCGTGATCCGGCTGATCGCCTGCTGACGATTCCGAACCTGCTCAGCGTGTTGCGGCTGGCCGGTGTTCCGCTCTTCCTGTACCTGTTGCTGGGACCCCGCGAGGACGGCTGGGCGCTGCTCATCCTCGTCTTCGCGGGCTTCTCCGACTGGCTGGACGGCAAGCTCGCCCGCTGGCTCAACCAGATGAGCAACCTCGGCGCGCTGCTCGATCCCGCCGCCGACCGCCTCTACGTGTTCTGCACGCTGCTGGCGTTCGTGATCAGGGACATCGTTCCGCTGTGGATCGCCCTCGTGCTCGTGGGGCGAGAGGTCGTCGTCGGCATCTGCCTGCTGATCCTGCGGCAACGGGGCTGGGGCCCGTTCGAGGTGACGTACCTGGGCAAGGCCGCGACCTTCAACCTGCTGTACGCCTTCCCCCTGCTGCTGCTCGCGCAGGGCGACTCGGCGTGGGCGCAGGCCGCCCAGCCCGTCGCCTACGCGTTCACGGTGTGGGGCGGGGCGCTCTACCTGTGGTCGGCGCTGCTGTACGTCTACCAGTTCTTCCTGGCCCTGCGGGGTACACCTCGCACGGTCGCGTGAAAAGATCACCCCATACAGGTTCAGCACGAGGAGCGCAGTCAGTTGATTCCCGAGGAGCTTCGTTACACCGAGGAGCACGAGTGGGTCGCCGCAACCGGCGAGAACACAGTGCGCGTCGGCATCACCGACTACGCCCAGGAACAGCTCGGTGACGTCGTCTTCGTCCAGCTGCCCGAGGTCGGTCACACCGTGGCGGCCGGCGACACGTTCGGCGAGGTCGAGTCCACCAAGAGCGTGTCCGACCTCTACTCGCCGCTCGACGGTGAGGTCGTCGCCATCAACGACGCGTTGGTCCAGACGCCGGACTCCGTCAACACCGATCCGTACGGCGAGGGCTGGATGGTCGAGATCAGGCTGAACGACCCCGAGGCGCTGGAAGGCCTGCTGGACGCGGAGGCGTACAAGGCGTTGGTGGAGAAGGAGTGACGTCGATCTTTCGCCGGATCTTCGGCCGGAAGGGGAGCCGCGCTGAAGGCGGTGACCCCAACGCGATAGGTTTTACCGGAAGTGACGGATCCAGCAGCAGGAGGAGAGCTCAGGTGAGCACGAACGACGGCCCAGGCGTTCCGCCGGAGCAGTCCCCGGAGCGGACCTCCGTCTTCCGGGCGGACTTCCTCCAGGAGATGGAAGGCACCCCCGCCCCGGAGCCGGCTGTTGCCGGTGTTGACGCCCTTCCCGCCGGTTCCGCGCTGCTCGTGGTGAAGCGCGGCCCGAACGCCGGTTCCCGGTTCTTGCTGGACCGTGACACGACGAGTGCGGGGCGCCACCCCGACAGCGACATCTTCCTGGACGACGTGACGGTCTCGCGCCGCCACGCCGAGTTCCGCCGGGAGAGCGGTGAGTTCGTCGTGATCGACGTGGGCAGCCTCAACGGCACCTACGTCAACCGTGAGCCGGTCGACCAGGCCGTCCTCGCGAACGGCGACGAGGTTCAGATCGGCAAGTTCCGTCTCGTCTTCCTGACGGGTCCTGGCTCCGCGGGAGCCTGACGCGTGACGGCCGGGCGGCCACAACGCGGGGGCTCGAGCATCGGGGCTGTGCTCGCACAGCTTCGTCCCGAGTTCCCCGACGTCACCATCTCCAAGATCCGCTTCCTGGAAGCGGAGGGGCTGGTCCGCCCGGCACGCACCGCCTCCGGCTACCGCCAGTTCAGCGTGGCGGACGTCGAGAGGTTGCGGTTCGTGCTGTCCGCACAACGAGACAGGTACCTGCCGCTCAAAGTGATCCGCGAGCAGCTCGACTCCGTCCCCGAGGACGCCACGTCGCTGTCGCGGATCGATCTGCTGTCCCAGACCGGTTTCAGCGCCGAACAGCTGTCCCAGCTGGAGCGCGACGGTCTGCTGCGCGCCGGCCCAGGCGGCCGGTTCACCACCGAGGACATCACCGCGCTCCGCACGATCCGGACGATGACCGGGCTCGGCGTCGAGCGCGAGCACCTGCGCGCGGTCCGTGCGGCAGCCGATCACGAGGTCGTCGTGCTGAAGTCTTTCTCAGATCCCGAGACGGTTCGGGAATTGGCTGACCTGTTCACCTCGTTGCACACGTTGTTGGTGAGAGCGGGTCTGCGGCAATCATCTTGATCACTTTCTACCCGCAACAATTGAGCACACGGCCCGCTTGGCGGGTAGCGTCGAACGCATACGCCGGGGGATGCTCGGAGACGAACCGGGTACTCCCCAACGAGTCAGAGGGAGGCGAGACCCGATGAGTGAGATGCGCGTCGTGGGCGTCCGGGTGGAGCTGCCCCAGAACCAGCCGATCCTCCTGCTCCGTGAAACCGAGGGTGAGCGGTACCTGCCGATCTGGATCGGCTCCGTCGAGGCCACGGCGATCGCACTCGAACAACAGGGTGTCCGCCCTGCCCGTCCGCTCACGCATGACCTCCTCAAGGACGTCATCGGGGCACTGGGACGCAACCTCGAACAGGTGCGGATCACCGACCTCCAGGAGGGCACCTTCTTCGCCGAGCTCGTGTTCGACGGCGACGTGCGGGTGTCCGCGCGGCCGTCCGACTCGGTGGCGCTGGCGTTGCGGGTCGGCGTGCCGATCCACGCGGAGGAGTCCGTGCTGGCAGAGGCGGGCCTCATCATCCCGGACGAGCAGGAGGACGAGGTGGAGAAGTTCCGCGAGTTCCTCGACTCCGTCTCCCCGGAAGACTTCCGAGGTGCCGACACCTGAGTTTTCGGGGGTGTCGCACTCCGTCTCGTATGGACCGTGAGTCAGTTCGTTTGGATGTCCCTCGATCGGACTACTTACGGTCGTTTTATTCGCTAAACGATCACTAAACGTCACCTGAACGTCCCGGTTCGGGTGACGGTATGACTCTCCACTTGAGGTTGAGGGTCGCAACTCCCCGCGCGTCGCGTTGACCTGCCCTCGGACCGGTCCTACCGTCGAACTCGAGTGGACGTCGCTGGTTCGCGCGAGCTGACGTAGCGGCTTGACGGTCATGAGTTTCGTGGCCGTTCCGAGGGGAGGCAGGCGTGGTCGAGGAAGCGCCCTTGAGGGCCGAATCCGGGCTGCAGGGTGAACTGTTCCCGGACTCCTCGCTGCCGGACGAGCTCGTCGGTTACCGAGGACCCGCGGCATGTCAGATCGCGGGGATCACGTACCGGCAGCTCGACTACTGGGCAAGGACCGGGCTGGTCGCGCCGACGATAAGGATGGCGCACGGCTCCGGGAGCCAGAGGCTGTACTCCTTCAAGGACATCCTGGTGCTCAAGGTCGTGAAGCGGCTGCTGGACACCGGTGTCTCCTTGCAGAACATCAGGGTCGCGGTCGACCACCTGCGCCGCCGCGGCGTGCAGGACCTGGCGCGCATCACGCTGTTCTCCGACGGCACCACCGTCTACGAGTGCACCTCGCCGGAAGAGGTCGTCGATCTGCTGCAGGGTGGTCAGGGCGTGTTCGGCATCGCGGTCAGCGGTGCGATGCGCGAGATCTCCGGCACTATCCACGAGTTCCCGGCCGAACGTGCGGACGGCGTCGAGATCGCTCCGATGACCGAGGACGAGCTGACCCGCCGGCGTCGCGAGCGCGCCACCGGCTGACCGGCCCGATGATCGTGGCCGACCGGCGGTTCCACGTGGCCGGTCGGCAGCAGCGATCAGACCTCACCGATCCCTAGCGTCTCCGGTATGACGATCACCCCCTCCTATCAGGTCGTGAAGGTGCTGGAAGCGGCGGCGCAGCGCGCGTTGCGGCTGGAGTTCGGCTTCCTCGGCACCGAGAACCTGCTGATCTCGCTGATCGACACCATCGGGCCCGGCCGCAAGCTCGGCGTGAAGTCGCTGCGGGCCCAGGCGATGGCGCGGGGGTCCGAGCACTGGGCCGACGACGACGGTGGCGTCGTTCCCGAGGCTCATCCGGACGTCACGGCGTTGATGAACGTCGCCTGCGACCGCCTGCTCATCGAGACTTCGCCGTCCGTCAGCCGCGCGCTGGAGGAGTGTCTGCTCGCGGCGGCCGCGCAGGCCGGCGACGGCGTGCTGACCACGACCCACCTCTCCCTCGCGTTGCTGGAGCAGGGTTCCGGACGTGCCGCTGACCTGTTCGTGCTGCGCGGAGTGGACGTCGAGGTGACGGCCGCCGCTGTGCGAGCCGATGCCGCGCGGCCCCACGCGGAGGTCGAGGAAGCGCCCGCCGTGCGGTTGCTGCGCAAGGCGGGAGCGTTGGAAGGGGAGTCCGGCGGCGGGTACGTGCGCTGGCTGGTGCGCTGGGTCGCGCGCGGTCAGGGGCTGGGCGGGCCGGTGCTGACCGTCGTGCGCAACGAGGCCGGACGGCTGGCGGCCGCCGCGAGACGAGACGTCTCGTCCCGGGATCTGGTGGCCGCGGTGCTGACGGTCGACCACCAGCTGACGGTGGCGGGCCGGAGGCTGAAGCCGGAGTTCGAGTCCGGTGGCGCGGCGGCGTTGCGCGAGGCGGGGATCGAGCTGGCCGCGTTGCCCGTCGGCGGCGGCAAGGTGGAGCGTGCGATGGAACGGGCGAAGCTCGTCGCGGCCCGGCGCGGAGACGCCGTCGTGGGCACCCAGCACCTGCTCGTGGCGTTGCGCGACGACCCCGCGGACCCGTTGTCCGGGGCGCTGTCCGGTCTTGGCACTGAGATGTAGGTCGCCTCCCTGACGACTAGCGGGGCTGCCTGCGGGTATTCTTCTCGGGTAGTCGCTGAACTCAGGCGGGAGAGACCGGGCCCCGAGCCCGGCGCCGAAGGAGCAAGTCCCTCCCCGGGAACCTCTCAGGCATCCAGG
This sequence comes from Lentzea waywayandensis, assembly GCF_900115955.1. GTDB lineage: Bacteria > Actinomycetota > Actinomycetes > Mycobacteriales > Pseudonocardiaceae > Lentzea > Lentzea waywayandensis. The sequence continues at coordinate 124,678 of NZ_FOYL01000014.1, read as the reverse complement.
ACCGCCGAGCGAGACGCCTCTGGAAAGTGGATCACCAGGTGTTTTCTGGGGATCCCGCCGACGGTGAAAGCCCATCCTGACCGGTGGGTGAACCTCTCAGGCGCCCTTCGGGGTACGGACAGAGCGGGGAGGGCACCAGGACACGTGTGCCCGCAGCCCCCCGGAGGCGTTTGATGACGCAGGACCGCATTCCGCTCGCCGCTCTCGAGCACGGCACCCCGTTCGCCGACCGCCACGTCGGTCCGCGCCCCGCCGAACTCGCGCGCATCCTCGACGTCATCGGCGTCGGGTCGCTCGAGGAGCTGGCGCAGCACGCGGTGCCTTCGTCGATCCACGAACGCGACCTCGTGCTGGATCTGCCCGCCCCGGCCACCGAGACCGAGGCGCTCGCGGAGCTGCGTGAGCTCGCGTCGCGCAACCGCCCGATGACGCAGATGATCGGCCTCGGCTACTACGACACCGTGACGCCGGGCGTGATCCTGCGCAACGTGCTGGAGTCGCCCGCCTGGTACACCGCCTACACGCCGTACCAGCCGGAGATCTCGCAGGGCCGTCTCGAGGCGCTGCTGAACTTCCAGACCATGGTCGGCGACCTGACCGGCCTGCCGGTGGCGAACGCGTCCATGCTGGACGAGTCGACCGCCGCCGCCGAGGCGATGACTCTGGTGCGCCGCGCCGGCAAGTCCAAGTCGAACAAGTTCGTCATCGACTCCGACACGCTGCCGCAGACGCTGGCCGTCATCGAGACGCGCGCCGAGCCGCTGGGCATCGAGATCGTCGTCGCCGACCTGTCGCAGGGCATCGAGGGCCTCGGCCTGGGCGGCGACTTCTACGGCGTGCTGCTGTCCTACCCCGGCGCCTCCGGTGTCGTGCGCGACCAGGCCGCGTTGATCGAGGAGATCCACGCCGCCGGCGCGCAGGCCGTCGTCGTCGCCGACCTGCTGTCGCTGACGCTGCTGCGCGCGCCGGGCGAGATCGGCGCGGACGTCGTCGTCGGCACCACGCAGCGCTTCGGCGTGCCGATCGGCTTCGGTGGCCCGCACGCCGGCTACATGGCCGTCCGGTCCGGTCTGGAGCGTCAGCTGCCCGGCCGTCTCGTCGGTGTCTCCGTCGACTCCGACGGCTCGCTGGCCTACCGCCTCGCGTTGCAGACGCGTGAGCAGCACATCCGCCGTGAGAAGGCCACGTCGAACATCTGCACCGCGCAGGTGCTGCTGGCCGTGATCGCGTCCATGTACGCCGTCTACCACGGCCCCGAGGGCCTGCGGTCGATCGCGACCCGCGTGCACCGCCTGGCCACCGTGCTCGCCACGGGCCTGTGCGAGGCCGGTCTCGACGTCGTGCACGGCGAGTTCTTCGACACCGTCCAGGTCCGCGTCGAGGGCCAGGCCGCCGCCGTCGTCGAGAAGGCCCGTGAGGCCGGCATCAACCTGCGTCAGGTCGACGCCGACGTCGTGGCAATCGCTTGCGACGAGAAGACCACGCGCGCGCACATCGTCGCCGTGTGGGAAGCCTTCGGTGTCACCGGGTCCGATGTGGACGCGATCGACGCCGACACCGCCGACGGCATCCCGGCCGACCTGCGCCGCACCTCGGACTACCTGACCCACCCGGTCTTCCACGCGCACCGCTCCGAGACCGCGCTGCTGCGCTACCTGCGCGCGTTGTCCGACAAGGACGTCGCGCTCGACCGCAGCATGATCCCGCTCGGTTCGTGCACGATGAAGCTGAACGCCACCGCGGAGATGGAGTCCATCACGTGGCCGGAGTTCTCGACGCTGCACCCGTTCGCGCCCGTCGAGGACGCCGCCGGTCTGCTGAAGATCGTGTCCGACCTGGAGGCGTGGCTCGCCGAGGTCACCGGCTACGACGCGGTGTCGTTGCAGCCCAACGCCGGTTCGCAGGGTGAGTTCGCCGGTCTGCTGGCGATCCGCGCCTACCACCGCGCCAACGGCAACGCCGACCGCGACGTCTGCCTGATCCCGTCGTCCGCGCACGGCACCAACGCCGCGTCCGCCGTCATGGCCGGCATGCGCGTCGTCGTCGTGAAGTGCGACGACAAGGGCAACATCGACATGGGCCACCTGCGTTCGACGGTCGCCGAGCACGCCGACGACCTCGCCGCGATCATGATCACCTACCCGTCGACCCACGGCGTGTACGAGGACACCGTCCGCGAGGTCTGCGGCCTGGTCCACGACGCCGGCGGCCAGGTGTACGTCGACGGCGCGAACCTCAACGCGTTGATCGGCCTGGCCCGCTACGGCAAGTTCGGCTCGGACGTCTCGCACCTGAACCTGCACAAGACGTTCTGCATCCCGCACGGCGGCGGTGGCCCCGGTGTCGGCCCGATCGGCGTGAAGTCCCACCTCGCCCCGTTCCTGCCGAACCACCCGCTCCAGCCGACCGCGGGCCCGGCCACGGGCGTCGGCCCGATCTCGGGCGCCCCGTGGGGTTCCGCGTCGATCCTGCCGATCTCGTGGGCGTACGTGCGCATGATGGGCGGCGACGGCCTGCGCCGCGCGACCCTGACCGCCGTGGCCGCCGCGAACTACGTGGCCCGCCGCCTCGACGAGCACTACCCGGTCCTCTACACCGGCGAGGGCGGCTTCGTGGCCCACGAGTGCATCCTCGACCTGCGCCCGATCACCAAGGCCACCGGCGTGACGGTGGACGACGTGGCCAAGCGCCTCGCCGACTACGGCCTGCATGCCCCGACCATGTCGTTCCCGGTCGCCGGCACGCTGATGGTCGAGCCGACCGAGTCCGAGGACCTGGCCGAGATCGACAGGTTCATCGACGCCATGATCGCCATCAAGCACGAGATCGACCGCGTCGGCGCCGGTGACTGGCCCGTCGAGGACAACCCGCTGCGCAACGCCCCGCACACCGCGGCCTGCGTGACCGTCGGCGAGTGGAACCACCCGTACACCCGCGAGGAGGCCGTCTACCCGGCCGGTACCGGTGCTCCGAAGATCTGGCCGCCCGTCCGCCGCATCGACGGCGCGAAGGGCGACCGCAACCTGGTCTGCTCCTGCCCGCCGCTCTCGGCGTACGGCAGCTGATCTGGCTGGAGGAAGAACGGGCGCACTCGGGGGTGCGCCCGTTCTTTCACGCTCCGACGGGGCAGGTGTCGTCGCCGCAGTTCTCGTCGGTGCTGATTCCCGGCTTGTTCAGGTCGTGCTCGAACGCGAAGTGGAAGCAGTCGGGATGCATCCGCTCGAACAGCTCGAAGTCTTCCCGTTCCAGCTCCACCGTCTCGCCACACCGCTGACACGTCTGCTCTTCTGACACTCGCAAATGGTCTCACCCGCGCCGTGCGAACAGGACCGCGCCGTCGGTGCCCAGCAACCACTGCGCCTCCACGGTGAACCCGGCCTCTCGCAGCCACTCCGCCACCCGCTCGGGTTGCCGCAGGTGAACGTGCACGCGCATCGGATGCCCGCCGTAGCCCTGCGTCTTGAGGTTCGTGCGGTCGCCGACGTGAAAGCCCAGCTGCAGCAGCCCGTCCGGCCGCAACGCCTCCCGGAAGTGCCCGAACACCACGGGAACGAGGTCGTCCGGCACGTGGATCAACGACCACCAGGCGAGGATCCCGCCGACCTCCTGGCCGAGCGGCTCGGTCATCGACCCCACCTCGAACCGCAGCCCGGGGTGGTTCTCCCGCGCGAGCGCGATCATCGCGGGGGAGAGGTCGATCCCGAACGCGTCCACCCCGAGCCCGTGCAGCAGCGCCGTGACGTCACCAGGCCCGCAGCCGACGTCCGCCACGGGCCCGCGCACCTCCTCGGCGAACAGCCGCAGCGCCGCCCGCAGGTGTGGCAGGCCGTCGAGCAGCCCACGCGTGTAGCCCGCGTAGCTGACCGCCACCGTGTCGTAGGAGTCCCGCGTGTCCGCCAGCCAGTCGCTCACGCGGCCAGAAGCTACTCCTCGAACGGCTCCGGCCGGTGCCGTCCGAACAACGCCAGCGAGGAGATCCACACGTCCGGATCGCCGTCCCAGTCCAACGCCTTGATCTGGTCGGCCGACCGCCGCCCGCCGATGGCCCGCAGCAGCTCGAACGACGTCGTCCGCAACGTCCCGGCGGGCTCGCCGTGCCCGAGCACCCGGTCGCCGTGCTCCAGCGTGATCCGCAACGCCGGCACGTCGTTGTCCCGCATCCGCTGGTCGAGCTGCTGCAACGGTTTCACCAGCGCTGCCCGCACCTCGACACCGTCCCGATCGCCCGGAACCCCCAGCGCCGCACGGAGATCGTGCTCGTGCGCGATCACCTCGGACACGAGGACCGGCCCCATCGGCGTGTCGAACAACGGCTGGACCAGTGCGAGGTTCGCGTCCCACTCGGCGAAGGCGTCCTCCAGGGAGTTGTCGCGGCGGTCGCGCACCTGCCGTTCGCCCCACTCACCCGATTCCACGCCGTCGAACCGGCGGTCCGCGAAGTCGCGCAGACCGCCGGCGAGGTGCGCCACCACGTCCTTGACCGACCAGCCGGGCGTCGCCGCCACGGGTGTCAGCGGGTCACCGCCGTCGACCAGCGAGGTGATCCGGGTCTTGGCCGCGTCGTAGATGGGGGCGTTGGTCATCGTCAGACCTCGTACTCCAGGGTGTAGGTGCCGCTGCCATCCTCCGCCCAGTCCACCGTCACCGCACCTCGCGCGTTCAGGTACTTCCCGGTGCCGTCGACGATCTCGATGACGGCCTCCACAGAGGACCGGTACGCGCCGACGTGCCGCAGCACCAGCGTGCCCTCGTCCGCCACGATCTCCTCCAGCGCGGTCGTCCACGCCACGTCGTCGCCGTAGTACATGAGGTACCGGCAGCTTCCGACGCCGCTGACGTCGCCCGCGTAGCCGAACTGGACGTGCGCCTCGGTCAGCTTGCGTCCCTCGACCTCCTTGTAGGACCGGCCGTCCCAGGTCTTCTCGTCCCAGCTCTTCACTTCGATGGTTCCGGTTGCCTTCATGAGGACCACTCTGCTGGCAATTCCTGACAGATCGTGTCAGGTTTGGTGAATGAAATCCGGCAGGCTCCTCCAGGTCCTCCTGCTCCTGCAGTCCAGGGGCCGGATGACGGCCGACGAGCTGGCGTCCGAACTGGAGGTCTCGCCGCGCACGATCTACCGCGACGTCGAGGCCCTCTCGGCCTCCGGCATCCCGATCTACGCCGACCGCGGCCCGGCCGGCGGCTACCAGCTGATCGACGGCTACCGCACCCGGCTGACCGGCCTGACGACCGGCGAGGCGCAGTCGCTGTTCCTCGCCGGGCTCCCCGGACCGGCCGAAGCGCTGGGGCTGAAGGAGTTCGCGGCCGCCGCCCAGCTCAAGCTCCTCGCCGCGCTGCCGTCCGAGCTGCGGGACCGGGCCGACCAGATCCGTCAGCGGTTCCACCTCGACACCCCGACGTGGTTCCGCGGCGACGAACCGACCGAGCACCTCGCCGCGATCGCCGACGCCGTGTGGGAGCAACGCCGCGTGCGGATGACCTACCAGCGTTGGGGCAACCAGACCGTCGAACGCGAGGTCGACCCGTACGGTCTCGTGCTGAAGGCGGGCACCTGGTACTTCGTCGGCAGCGGCCGCACCTACCGCGTCTCGCGCGTGCTGTCCTTTCAGGCCACACCGGACTCCTTCGAACGTCCCAAGGACTTCGACCTCGCGCAGTACTGGGCCGAGTGGTCCGAGCAGTTCGAGGCCCGCATGTACGGCGAGCGCGTCACGGTCCGCATGACCCGCTCCGGCCTCGACAAGTCCCAGTACCTGCTCAGCGGCTACCAGGCACGAGTCATTCGAGACGCCGCGCCCGAACCTGGACAGGAGTTCGGCTTCCCCACGGAGTCACACCGGCACGTTGTGGCTGACCTGCTCAAATTCGGCGCGGACGTGGAAGTGCTGGCACCAAACGAGGTGAGACACGAACTCGTCGAAACAATCAAGGCGATGCACGACGTCTACAACGATGCGAAGCTACCCGCATGGTTCCGCTGATCTCGTTGAACAACGGAGTACGGATCCCGCAACTCGGCTTCGGCGTCTACCAGGTGCCGGAGCAGCAGGTGGCCGGCGCGGTCACGACCGCCATCGAGGCCGGCTACCGCAGCATCGACACCGCTGCCGCCTACGGAAACGAGTCCGGTGTCGGCGACGCCATCGCCGGCGTCCCCGACCTGTTCATCACGACCAAGCTGTGGAACGCCGACCAGGGCCACGACTCCACGCTGCGCGCCTTCGACGAGAGCATGCGCCGCCTGCGCCGCGACGTGCTCGACCTCTACCTCATCCACTGGCCGACACCCAAGCGCGACCTGTACGCCGACACGTGGCGTGCGTTGGAACGGCTCTACGCCGATGGCCGCGTGCGCGCGATCGGCGTGTCGAACTTTCACACCGCGCACCTGCAGCGCCTGTTCGACGAGTTCCCGACCACGCCGGCGGTGAACCAGATCGAGCTGCATCCGTTGCTGCAACAGGAAGAGATGCGCAAGGTGCACGTGACGCACCGCATCGTCACCGAGGCGTGGTCGCCGCTGGCGCAGGGCGGCGCGTTGCTGCGCGAGCCCGACATCGCCGGTCTCGCCGAGAAGTACGGCAAGACGCCGGCCCAGATCGTGCTGCGCTGGCACGTCCAGCTCGGCATCGTCGTGATCCCGAAGTCCGTCACGCCCTACCGGGTCAAGGAGAACATCGACATCTTCGACTTCGAGCTGGCCCAGGACGACATGCTGGTGATCACCGAGCTCGACAACGGCACCCGCACCGGCCCGGACCCCGACCGCTTCAACGCCGCTTAGACGACGAGCCGCGCGACTCGGTCAGGCGTTCGTCGACAGCACCTGACCGAGCGCCGCCTCCACGCCGTCCACGTTCTCCACCACCGACACCGACCCGCCGGTCGTCTGCGCGATGTCCGTCAGCGCCGCCTTGTCGACGTCGCCGCCGATCGCGATGAAGCTGACCGGCAGATCCGTCCCGTGCAGCTGCGACTTCAGCGCCGCCAGGTCGATCCCGCCGTCCGAGGTGCCGTCGGTGATCACCACGACCCGGTTGACCCGTCCGGCCACGAACCCGTCGTGCGCCGTCTCGTAGCAGGCCGCGAGCGCGCTGTAGAGCTGCGAACCCTCCGCGGTCTTGAGCGCGTCGATCGATCTGCGCAACGCGTCGCGCTTGTCCGCGACGGGTCCGGTCGCGACCAGCTGCTTGTGCGGCTTCGAACCGTCGAGGTCGCGGGCGAACTCCCACAGCCCGAACGAGCCCGACACCGATCGGTCGACCTGGCCGCGCAGTGCCGCCTTCACCTTGTCCAGCCGGGGTTTCATCGACGTGGACACGTCCGCCAGCACCGTGACGACCTGCCCGCCGCGGTCCGCCGACGCCCAGGCCGAGGAGATCTGCTGCGTGGTCGTCGCGTCGGCGGCGACGAGATTCTCCGTGACAGGGGACCAGGACACGCCCGGCGAAGGCGACGGACGGTCCTGAGTGGACTCGACCCGCAACCCGCCGGCGGCCAGGATGGCCTGCTGCTTCGGTTCGGTCGCGAAGTCGCGGAACGCCTGTGCCGCACGGACTTCCGCCTCGCCGACCTCGGTGCCGGCCAGCGCCACGTACGGGAAGTCCGCCACCGGGGCCGGTCCGGCCGGCAGCACGCCGACCAGAGGCTTCGACGGGGCCTCCTTGCCCGTGTTGTGCTTGAACAGGTCCACTTCGGACACCGGCGTGGCCGAGAAGCCCGCCGCGTTGACCGTCGCGCTGTCACCCAGGCGCCGCAACGCGTCCCGCGTCGTCGGCGGAACCTCCGGCGGCACCGTGGCCGCGAGCTTAGTCAGCGCGGCCTTCGAGGCGTCCGACCCGAGCGACTCCGGCGTGACGGGACCCACGCCACCGGCGAGCGCCGACTGGATCGCGAGCGCGGAGGCCGTGTTCGTGGCCGGATCGGGCATCGCGACGCTGAACCGGCCCCAGGACTGGCCGTACTTGCTCCAGTCCGTGACCTCGGGCATGTCCGACCAGCGGAAGTTCTTCAACACCGGCGCGGCGGCCTCGGGAGCCGCGAGCAGCACCGGCGACGTGCCGACGGACTTCGGTGCCGCGCCGACGAGCTTCGCGTTCAGCGCGGACAGCCGGTTCGCCCAGAGCGTCGAGTCGGGCAGCCACGCGTGGGGCCGCTTGCCGAGCTTCGACTCGTCCCAGGTCGTCGTCAGGCCTTCCAGCACCGCGGAGGAGTCCGCGGAAGTCACTTCGATCGCGATGCAGTGGTCGTACACAACGGGCCGTGTCGCGCTGTACGCGCGTGCGACGTCCCGGACGGCCTCCGCGATGCTCGGCGTCACGGCGACGCGCAGCACGGAGTCGCCCTCGCTGCAGTTCTGGGCCAAGGCCTGCGAGCGCTTGTCGAGCACGTCACCGGCCCACGACAGGGCGAGCCAGCTGAGGCCAAGCAACACCACGAGCACGACGATGAGCACGGGCCACTTGGCGATTCCGCGCTTCACCTTCGCCCGCAGAGTGCGGTGTCGAGACATCGATCCCTCACAACTACTCAGCGGCCCCCGACGACCGCCAATCACGCTAACAGGTGAACTTCGTCAGCGAAGTGAAGTCACTCCATGTATCGACTGGCAAACGAAGATGAGCCGTTCTCGCAACGGTCGTGCCTGCTCAGCGAACTCCGCCTGCCTGCGCGCGTACTCCGCACGCCCCTCCGGCGTCTCGATCCGCACCGGTCCGTACCCGAGTCCCGCCAGGTCGTACGGGGAGGCCTGCATGTCGAGTTCGCGCACGTCAGCGGCCAGTTCGAAGCAGTCGGCCACCAGATCCGAGGGCGTCGCGGGCTCCAGCTTGTAGGCCCACTTGAACAAGTCCATGTTCGCGTGCAGACACCCGGGTTGCTCGTTCAGCAACTGTTCGTCGCGAGTGGGCTGCAGAGCGTTACGCGGCCGAGCGGGTGGTGTGAAGAACCGGAACGCGTCGAAGTGCCCGCACTGGATCCGGCTCGCCTCGACCACCTGGTCCGTGCCGTCACTGCCCAGCCGCAACGGCCACGCGTTGTGCCGGACCTCCTCGGGCTGCTGCCGGTAGACCATCGCCCACTCGTGCAGCCCGAAACAGCCGAGCCGGGCAGGGCGGCTGAGTGTCGCCGTGAGCAACGCCCGCACGAACTCCAGCGTCTTGGCCCGCTGCCCGACGAAGCTCTCGACGTCGAGCGTGACGCCGTCTTCGGTGGCCTTGTAGTGCGGGAACTCCAGGTACTCGGCCGCGTCCTCCAGGACGACGCCGGGCCCCGGATGCCACCGTTCGAGCCGCACGGGCCGATGGCTGTAATAGGTGAAGAGGAAGTCCATCACCGGGTGCTTCTCTTTGCGAAGCTTCCGCTCCTGATGCGGCCCCGTGAACCGGCGGATGCGTGCGATGTGCGAATCGCGCAGTTCGTGCCATTGGGCTCGGGACAGGACCTCCACGAGCGATTACCGTACGCGCATGGTGAAGAGCCAGGCCTCCACGGTCGCCCAGTACCTCGCCGAACTGCCTGATGAGCAGCGTGCCGAGGTCGAGACCGTGCGCGACGTCATCCTCGCCCACCTCCCCGACGGCTACGTCGAGGCCATGGACTGGGGACTGATCACCTACGGGGTGCCGCTGGAGGTGAGCGGCCCGACCTACAACAAGAAGCCGCTCCTCTACGTGGCCCTGAGCGCCCAGAAGCGCTACTACTCCGTCTACCTCACCACGGTGATGGAGGAGTTCGAGGAGTCGTTCCGCGCCAGGTGGGCCGAGACCGGCAAGAAGCTCGACATGGGCAAGGCCTGCGTCCGCTACAAGCGAGCGGCAGACCTGGCCCTCGACATCATCGGCGACGAGGTAGCACGCCTGTCAGTACCCGAGTTCCTCGACTGGCACGCCGAGAACAGGGCTAAAGCGGCGGCACGAGCCCGGTGAACGTCCGCGCGCCGGCGCAGTGCGGGCACTCCCGCCCGTTGTCCACGGTCCGCGGCGCACCGCCGATGATCGCCAGCGTGGGCGCCGCGATGTAGCTCGCACCCCCGCACAGGTGACAGACCGTGCGCGGCTCAGGCGTGACGGCGAAGAGGTCGTCCGGGTCTTCTTCGTCCTCGAAGTCGTCGTCCTCGGCGAACTCGTCCTCGTCGTCCTCACTCATGCCGATCAACCTACTCGGTGCCGTGCCCACCGCCGCGCAACGTCCGCCAGCCTGCGCGGCTTGCCTCGCCGCGCGTTGTGCAGCCACACCCCGTACACCGCCACCACGAACTCGTCCGGCACCTCGTCGTCGTGCGGTTCGTGACCCGCGAGCATCAGCCTGAGGTGCAGGAAGGCCAGGTCGACCCAAGGCTGCCCCTTGCGGGCCCACGCCCAGTCCACGACCCGAGGCCGATCGCTCATCAGAAAGTTCAACGGGTGCGGGTCGGTGTGCAGCAGTGTGTCGCCCTCGGCGAGCTCCAGCGCCTTCCGCTCCATCTCCCGAAACCGGTCGATGTGCTGCCGAGTCCACGGATCGACGGTGTCCGGGTCGATGTGCTGCCACGCGGACAGTTGCCGCCAGTGCTCCGCGAAACTCGCCACTTTCGCGGGACACGGGGTGAGCTTCGCGTGCAGTTCGTCGAAGACTGCGGCGATCGGGACGATGTCCGGCGAACCGGGGGAGAAGCCGGGATGTCGTCCGTCGACGTGCTCGAAGCCGAGCACCAGCCAGTTCCCCGTGTCGACGTGCCAGCGCAGCGCGGGCGCGACGTCAGGCAGGTGCGGATGGACCGCGAGTTCGTTGCGAAGCATCCAGGCCGTGCGACCGGTGGCGCGGGTGGCCTTGCAGAAGAAGCGACCGTGCGCGGAGTCGAGCATCGCGGTGAAGTCGGAGTTCACGCCACCGGTGACGGGCTCGGACGCGGCGACCCTTCCGATGCGGAGCCCGACGGCGTCCCGCACCTCGGAGGGCAGGTCCTTCCAGCGCATCAGGCTCCTCGGTAGGGCGGGACAGGCGGCGGATCGTCGTGGCAGCCGCTCGCGCACCCGTGGCACTTGTCGGTGTCACACCGGCCGGGACCTTCCCACAGTTCGAGGTCGACGTCGTAGCCCGACGCGATGATCGCCGCCATCGTGTCGGCCGCTCCCACCTCCGGCTGATCGCTTCGTTGATCGGTCGGCACGTGGTGGACGAAGCGACCGGCGATCTGGTGGCAGAACTCGGCGTACTCCCGCGTGTACAGCAGGAACGCGTGCCATCCCACGTCCACGAGCCAACTGGGTGACAGCGGCACCCCGCGGTTGTCCGCGCACGCCTTGAGGAACGCGAGCGCCTGGTCCACCACCCGTTCCGCGAGCAACCGGTTGAAGCCGTGGTCGGACCTGACCCTCGTGACGAGCCGGTCGAAGAGAGCAGGCGAAACGAGCGTGCGAGCGCGTTGTCGTTGCTGAACGTGCATGAGATCTCCTCCCGAGAAGCTGATGTGACCAGTGAACGGGGCTGTGTCGTTCGGCGGCAGTCGCACAGTCCGCCCTGGTGGGAGAGCTTGGGTCGCAGGGGTCCCACTTCAGTCCCACTTCAACGCGGCGCTGTTTTGGAAGCGAACGAAGCGCTACCGTCGGTGACGTGGAGAACGTGGCGCTGCGCGCGTTGCTCGCCGAGGCCGGCTTGAGCAACTGCGCGCTGGCTCGCGCGATCGTCACGACAGGCGCCAAAGAAGGCGTGCACCTCGGCACGACGACGACCTCGGTCAAACGGATGCTGGAAGGTGCCCAGCCGCGCTGGCCGGTACCGCGAATAGTCGCGAAAGTGCTGACCACACGACTCGGCTACCGGATTCGCATCGGTGACTGCGGGTTCGCTGACCGCAGCCCGGTGGACGACACGTTCGACGGGTTCGCGTGCGCGTCCACCATCGATGGCACGATCACGATCGTGGCTGAGCTATCAGGGCGCGATCTGAACCGGCGGAACTTCCTGATGGGGTCTGCTTTCACAGCGGCGGCGTTCGCCCAGCCCGCATGGCTGGCGCTCACGATGACACCCGCGAACGCGGAGGGCGCTCGGGTCGGTTCCGCTGATGTCGAAGCCATGTCGATGATGGTCAGGCAGTTCGAACAGATGCATCGGCGGCATGGCGGCGGAATCACGCGTCCGCTGGTGGTGCAGTTCTTGCATCACCAGGCACAAGCGGCGTTGCGTGGGACTTATACGGAAAGCGTTGGTCGTGACCTCTGCTCTGTGGTGGCGGAGGCGACCTGGCTGGCCGGGCTCAACAGTGTGGACAGCGGACGCCACGCGCTGGGGCAGCAGTACTACACCCAGGCGCTGAACCTCGCGCGGCAAGCCGGTGACACCCTCTACGCCGCGAACGTTCTCGGCGAGATGAGCCGGGTGACCATCGAAGTCGCCCAGAACCCCGGCGACGCACAGCACGCGACCGCGCTGGCCCGGTCGGCGCTTCAACTCGCCAACGGCGACGCGACGCCGGCGCTCGGCGCCTACCTGCACGCCATCGAGGCGCGTGGTCTCGCTCTCCTCGGCGACGCCAAAGGCACTCAGGAGGCTCTCGGCAACGCCCAGCGCTCGTTCGACCGCGACGGCACCGAACCCGACTGGCTGAGTTTCTACGGCGAGTCCGACCTGATGTCCGACATCGGCCAGTGCCTGCGGGACACCGGCCGTCCGCAACAAGGTGTCGCCCTCCTGGAGCGTGCCCTGGGCACGCTTCCCGACCATCGTGTGACAGCCCGGGCCAAGACGCAGATCCACATCGCGGCGGCCTATCTCGAACTCCGCGACTACGACAAGGCCGACCAGGTGACCGCGGAGGCGCTCGCCGCGATCGGGCCGTTGTCGTCGTCCAGGATCGTCGAACGCGTGAAGGGCTTGCGGCGACGCGCGAACGGTCGCCACGACGACCTCGACGAACGCATCGCGGACTTCCTCAGCTAGGCCGCGACGCCCGCGCGCGCTCCGCCCAACGCGGGTCGAGCCCGCCCAGCAGTTCCTCCTGCCGCCGGAACGCCGTGAACCGCTGCTCCTCACCCTCCACCGGGTTCCGCACCGCCGACGCGTACGCCATGCTCCGCGTGACCTCGTACAGCGCCCAGTAGAGGATCTCGTCGAGCTTGCGGGTCTCCTGCGCGAACAGGCGGCGGCCGCGCTCGTAGGCCACGAGCCGGTACACCGGCCCCTCTGTCACCTCGATGAACGGGTGGCCGCCGTCGAAGTTCTCGAAGCCGACCATCCAGGTGGCGCCGACCTGTACGCGCAGTGCCTCCAGCCGTGCCGCGAGGTCGGTCACGCTGCCGACTCCGGCGCACGGCTGAGCGACTCGAGAGTGGCTTCCTCGCCGCAGTGAGCGCACACCACGCGTGGCTCCAGCACAGCGCCGCATGAGTGTTGATACACGAGCGGGAGGGGCCCCTGCGTCACGTAGGTGTCGCCCCACTCCTTGAACATCAGCAGCACGTTGTGCAGCGCTCGTCCCGCGTCCGTGAGGTGGTACTCGTGCCGTGGCGGGTGGTCCGAGTACTGGTGCTTCTCCAGTACGCCCGCCGCGACCAGCTTCTTCAGCCGCACGGTCAGCACGTCGCGGGACGCGCCGGTGTTCGCCGCGATCTGGTCGAACCGGGTGTTGCCGAAGAAGACCTCGCGCAACGCCAGCAGTGACCAGCGCTCGCCCACGACCTCCAGAGCGTTCGCCACGGAGCAGCTTCGAGGTGCCATGTGACCATCCTATCAGTGAGTTGGCAAATCCAACTTACCTCGCTAGTGTGAGTTGGGAAAGCCAACTTAGGAGGTAGCGATGGACTTCAACGGTGCAGCGGTGCTGGTGACCGGAGCCAACCGCGGGCTCGGCCGGGCGTTCGCGCAGGAGTTCGTGAAGCGCGGGGCGAAGGTCTACGGCGGGGCGCGGAACCCGGCGTCCGTGGTGGACGAGGGCGTCGTCCCGGTCCAGCTCGACGTGACCGACGACGCGTCCGTCGCGGCCGCCGCGAAGGAGCTCGGGGACGTCTCGATCGTCATCAACAACGCCGGAGTGCTCGTCGCGGGCGAGGACGTTGACAGCATCAAGGCAGAATTCGAGGTCAACTTCTTCGGCCTCGTCCGCACGACGGACGCGTTCGCACCCATTCTGAAAGCCAATGGCGGCGGCGCGCTCGTCAACGTGCTGAGCATCCTGTCGTGGGTCGGCCGTCCGGCCTGGCGCGGGTACGCGGCGTCCAAGGCCGCGGGCTGGTCGCTCACCAGGTCGACGCGGGAAGCGTTGCGGGAGCAGGGAACCAACGTCATCGGGGTGCACGCCGGCTTCATCGACACCGACATGGCGGCAGCCCAGACCGGACCGAAGGTCAGCCCGGAGGAGGTCGTTTCCCAAGTGCTGCAAGCGATTCAGAATGGTGATGAGGAAGTGCTCGCCGACGACCGCACGCGTGCGGTGAAGGCCTCACTGGCCTCTTGAGACAGTGGGCTCTGCATACGTGAGCCCAACTCGGAACTAGGTGTTACCCCCGATCGCCCGGCGTAGGTTTCCGCCGCATCCAACCGCTGCGGGAGCGTTCTCATGATCGCATCCGCCTGGGGCGCTTAGGGGAACAGTGATGCTCAACAGACGAGGTGTGCTCGCCGCGGGTGGAATCGCGGCGGGCGTGTTCGGGGTGCCGAAGCTGCTCGCGCCGGCCGAGGGACACGAGAGCACGACGCACGCCGCGCACGAGCCGGTGGCGTTCCAGGAGTCGAAGACGTTTTCGGGCACCAGACCGGAAATAGTCCCGTGGACACGTCCGATGCCCGTCCCGCCGGTGCTCAAGCCGCTGGTCTCCACCTCGAGGCAGGAGATCTACCAGCTCTCGATCGAACGCACGACCGCCGAGATCCTGCCCGGCCTCCAGTCGCCGGTCATGGGCTTCGGCGGTCAGTTCATCGGCCCGACGATCAAGGCCAAGACGGGCCGCAAGACCCTGATCATGTTCCAGAACAAGATGGACGAGGCCGCGAACGTCCACCTGCACGGCGGCCACGTGCCACCCGAGCACGACGGCCACCCGAAGGACCTCATCGAGCCCGGCCGCACGCGTCTGTACCTCTACCCGAACTCCCAGCAGGGCACGACCCTCTGGTACCACGACCACAGCCACGGCACCGAGGCCGCGCACGTCTACTTGGGACTGCACGGCGCCTACGTGATCGAGGACGACTCCGAACGGGGCCTGAACCTCCCGTCCGGCGCCTACGACGTCCCGATCATGCTGCGCGACATCCAGTTCGACGACAGCGGCAACATCGTGGTCTTCGACGACCCGAGCAAGCGCACCACGGTCCTGGCCAACGGCGTGCCCCAGCCCTACTTCGAGGTCGCCGCCCGCAAGTACCGCTTCCGCCTGATCAACACGGCGAACCAGCGGGTCTTCCGCCTCAGGCTGACCGGCGACAAGTTCACCCGCATCGGCTCCGACGGCGGCCTGTACTCCGAGTCCGTGGAGGCGGAGGAACTGCTTCTGTCCTCAGCCGAACGCGCCGACGTCGTCGTCGACTTCTCGAAGTACCCGGTGGGCTCGAAGGTGACGCTGACCGACTCCGCGGGCGGCGAGATCCTCCGCTTCGACGTGGTCCGCCGCGCCTCCGACTCGAGCCGCGTCCCGGCCGCCCTGCGCCCGCTGCCCGCGCTGCCGCTGTCCACAGTGGACCGCGAGGTCGACCTGTTCTACGTCTTCAAGCCCAACGAGCGGCCGGACGGCGTGATCAACGGCAAGGTCTTCGACATGGACCGCGTCGACTTCACCATCAAACGCGGCGCCACCGAGACCTGGCTGATCAAGAGCTCCGACCCGGCCGGCGTCAAGCACAACTTCCACCTGCACCTGGTGCAGTTCCGCGTGCTGGAGCGCAACGGCGGCCCGCCCCACCCGAGCGACGCGGGCCTCAAGGACACCATCCCGATCACGGCGGGGGAGACCGTGAAGGTGCAGGCGACGTTCACCGGCTACACCGGCCGCTACGTCTACCACTGCCACTTCCTCGAACACTCGTGGATCGGCATGATGGCGCAGCTCGAGATCGTCCCCTAGTCGCGTTCCCTAGCGGCGCAGCTCCCACACCACGTCCACCCCGACGCGGTTGCCGATCGCGGGTTCGCGCGGCGGTGTGCGGCGGTCGATCTCGGTGAACCCGAGCCGCCGCGGCACGCCGCTGCTCGCGACGTTCGCCTCGTCGTGCCAGATCTGGATCCTGCGCACGCCGTCCAGCGCGAACGCGAACTCGACCAGTTCCGCGGCCGCGGCGGTGGCGTGACCCTGTCCGGTGTGCGCGGGATGCAGCCAGTAACCGATCTCCACGAGATCGGCCCCGCGGTTCCGGTTCGCGGTCACCAGGCCGACGATCGCGTCGTCGACGGTGATGGCGTGGGGGAACAGCGTCCCGCGGTCCCAGCCCTGTGCGGCGTCGGCGAGGAACTCCGCCAGCATCGACGCGTCGTAACCGTTGGCAGCCCACGGCATCCACAGGCGTAGATGCGGGAGCGACTCCGTGACGGCCTGGAACAGCTCCGCCGCGTCGGCGTCAGTCAGTCTCCGGAGCTTCATACTTCACTTTGTAGCGCAGGTGGGTTACCGAGGTGCTCTCCACGACCGAGATCGGTCCCTCCAGCTCGTATCCCTTGCCGGGCGCGAAGAACGGCGTGCCTCCGCCGAGGATCACCGGCACCAGGTCGAGGAAGATCTCGTCCACCAGGCCCGCGTCGATCGCCTGACGCGCGATCTCGCCGGAGTTCAGGCCGACGCCCTTCTCGCCCGCGTGCTTCTGCGCCACCGCGACTGCCTCTGCGATGCCGCCGGTGACGAACGTGAAGTGCTCGTTGTCCTCCAACGGCCGATGGGTGAGCACGACCGTGTGCACGCCCATCGGGTGCCGGCCGCCCCAGCCGTTGGTGAAGTCGTAGAGCTTGCGCCCCACCACCAACGCGCCGGTCGCCTGGATCAGCCCGCCGAAGTAGGCGGCGCTGGCCGGCGTGAGGTTGACCGTCATGGCGCCGGTCGGGACGGTGAACGCGATGTCGCCCGCCTCGTACCAGGCGAACAGCTTGTCGAAGCCGGAGAAGTCCGGGCCCGAGACGTAACCGTCGATCGAGGTGCTGGCGCCCGTGTAGACCTTGCCCATCTTGTGCCTCCCTGTGCTCGTCCGTCGCCCATGAGTCGAACGAGCGACACCGATCTCGACAGGCCTCAGGAGGCGCATACCGGCTCAGCCGATGGGGTCGGGCAGCCTCGTCACCTCGTAGTCGCAGTCGATGACATCACCGGTGGCGGGGTCGCGCAGCTCTACCCGCCACTTCGACGCGAACTGGTCCACGCCGTGGTGCATCGGGATCGTGCCGGACAGCAGCACGGTGCCGGGCTTGAGCAGGCCCAGTTCGCGCAGCCGCTCCACCCAGTACCGCGGGGTCAGCAGCTCGGCGAGGGTGCCGCGCTGGATCTCCACGCCGTCGGCCCACGCGGTGAGCTCGATCGCGTCGATCCGGTCCGCCACCTCGGACAACCGCCACGCCTTGCGGCCCAGCACGTCCGGGCCGGCGTTCTTGCTCCACGCGACGCCGTGCACCTCCAGCGCGCGGTCCGTGTGGTCGCATGCGACCGTCAGCAGGACATCTGAATCACTGGTCACGATGAGCGCCCACTCGGCCTCGCCGGACGTCCTGCCGTGCTGCGCGGGGACCGTCGAGGTCTGCTGCGCGAGGTACGGCGAGACGGGGTAGAGGCTCGGCGTCACGGACGGCGCCGGCACGCCCAGTTCGGCCAGTTCGCGCACGTGAGCGGCCACGTCGTCCTGGCTGCGACCCGCGTATCCGCCGTTGAGCAAGGTCGTCACGGCGACCTCGGTGGTGCTGCCGTCGGGAAGACCAAAGACCAGCGTAGCGAGCTGTGTACGAGCAGTAGACATGCGGTACTCCTTGCGCATACGAGTTGTATACAGGCAGTATTACGCCATGCCGCCAGTAACTTCAAATACAGGTTCAGCAACGACAGCCACGTCACCGGACGTACCTCGTTCGGCCCTGGTACGCGCCTTCGTGGCCTCGCTCTCCGGTACCGCCCTGGAGTGGTACGACTTCGCGATCTACAACGTCGCCGCGGCCGTCGTGCTCGGCCCGTTGTTCTTCCCGAGCTCCGAACCGCTGACCGCGACGCTGCTCGCGTTCTCGACGTACGCCGTCGGCTACCTGTCCCGGCCGCTCGGGGGGTTCCTGTTCGGCCGGCTCGGCGACAAGATCGGCCGCAAACGCGTGCTCGTCACGACGTTGCTGATCACCGGCATCGCGACGCTGCTCATCGGTCTGTTGCCGACGCACGCCGCGATCGGCCCCGCGGCCGGTGTGCTGCTCGTGATGCTGCGGTTCGCGCAGGGCGTCGGCCTCGGCGGCGAGTGGGGCGGCGCGGTGCTGCTGTCCAGCGAGTACGGCGACCCGAAGCAACGCGGCTTCTGGGCGTCGGCCGCCCAGATCGGCCCGCCCGCCGGCAACCTGATGGCGAACGGCGTGCTCGCGCTCCTCGGCGTCGCGCTGTCGGACGCCGCGTTCATGTCGTGGGGCTGGCGCGTGGCGTTCCTGCTGTCCGCGGTGCTCGTGATCTTCGGCCTGTGGATCCGGGTGAAGCTCGAGGAGACCCCGGTCTTCAAGGCGATCGAGGCACGCGGCGACCGTCCGTCCGCGCCGATCAGCGAGGTGTTCCGCACGCAGACCCGGCCGCTGGTCGCCGCCGTGCTGTGCCGCGTCGGCCCGGACGTGCTGTACGCGCTGCACACCGTGTTCGTGCTGACCTACCTCACGACCCAGCTCAAGCTGCCGCGCAACGTCGGCCTCGTCGCCGTGCTGATCGCCTCGGGCTTCCAGCTGTTCCTGATGCCGCTCGCCGGCTGGCTGTCCGACCGGGTCAACCGGCGCGGCCTCTACGCGGCGGCCGCGGTGTGCGGCGCGATCTGGCCGTTCGTGCTGTTCCCATTGATCGACACGAAGTCGTGGCCGCTGATCGTGCTCGGGGTCGTGGTGGGACTCGGCTTCCACGCGTTCATGTACGGGCCGCAGGCCGCGTTCATCTCCGAGCAGTTCACCGAACGCCTGCGCTACACCGGCAGCTCACTCGCCTACACGCTCGCGGGCGTGATCGGCGGCGCGATCGCCCCGTTGCTCTTCACCGCGCTGCTGGCCGGGTTCGGCACGTGGGTGGTCGTCGGTCTCTACGTCACGGTGGCGTGCGTGGTGACGCTGATCGGCCTCAAGCTGGGCCGCAACCCGCAGGAGGACGAGGCTCAGCCCCAAAATCAGGTGCCGAGCAGCACCTTCAGCGTGGTGTCCAAGTGAGCGGTGATCGCCGCGGTGGCCGCGCCGACGTCTCCGGACTCGAGCGCGGCCACGATCTCGTTGTGCTCGTCGATCACGGCCTGCTGCCTGCCGTGCGCCCGGTACAACGCGACCACACCCGCGCGCACCTGCCGTGCGCGCAGCCCCTCGTAGGTCTTCGTCAGCAGCTCGTTGCCCGTCGCCGCCACCAGAAGCGCGTGGAACTGCCTGTCGACGTCGATGAACTGCCGCGCGTCCTCGACCAGGAACCGCTGCTGCTCGATGAGTTCCTGCATCTTCCGCAACGGAACGATGCCGTCGCCCATCGTGCGCTCGGCGGCGTACCGCTCGATGACGCCACGAAGCTCCATCAACTCGCTGATCTGCCGCGACGACAACGGCGCGACGTACGCACCCTTCTTCGGCACGAGCTGGACGAGGTCTTCGGCCGCGAGCAGCAGCAGGGCCTCACGGATCGGCGTGCGGGAGACACCGATCTGGTTGGCGACGTCCTGCTCGCTGATGAACCGCCCCTGCATCTCGGGGTCGGCGAGGATCGTGTCCTTGAGGAACTCGTAGGCCTTTTCTCTGCCAGACAAACTGTCGCTATCCCTGGCTGCACCCTGCATACAACATGTATACCAGAGGAGGATCATGCGCTTCGCGTTGTGCCAGATCAGTTCCACCGCTGATCCGCAGGAGAACCTTGCCACCGTCCGCGCCGAAGTAGCCGCTGCTGCTGCGAACGGCGCACGCGTGGTGCAGTTCCCGGAAGCCACTCAGTGCCGCTTCGGCGTGCCACTGAAGCCGATCGCCGAACCGCTCGACGGCCCGTGGGCGACAGCGGTCCGCGACATCGCCGACGAGCACAACGTCGTCGTGGTCGCCGGCATGTTCACACCGGGCGAGGGCGACCGGGTCACCAACACCACGCTCGTCACCGGCGCCGGCCTGCACCTCGGCTACGACAAGATCCACCTGTTCGACGCGTTCGGCTTCCGCGAGTCCGACAACGTCACCCCCGGCGAGAAGCCCGTGACGTTCGAGGTCGACGGCACCACGATCGGCCTCGCCACCTGCTACGACGTCAGGTTCCCCGAACTCTTCCGCGCCCTCGCCACCACCGCGCCGGTCATCCTGCTCGGCGCCTCCTGGGGAGCGGGCCCCGGCAAGGCGGGCCAGTGGGACCTGCTGGTCCAGGCCCGCGCCCTGGACGCGACGTCCTGGATCCTCGCCTGCGGTCAAGCCGACCCCGACGCCGACTACGGTTCCGCCCCAACGGGAATCGGCCGCAGCGCGGTGATCGACCCGCTCGGCTCGGTGCGCGAGCGACTCGACGGAGCCCCCGGCACAATTCTGTCCGATGTGGACGTTCAGGTCGTCGAGGAGGTCCGCGCGAAGCTGCCCGTGCTGGCGAACCGGAGGCTGTGATGCGTGAGGAGCACGAGTTCTTCCCGGTCGAGGCGATCGACTGGCGCCCGGCCGATCCGGGCGTCACCGAACGCGTGCTCAGCCGCGACCCGGACACCTCGACCCTCACGAGGATCGCCCGCTGGGAACCGGGCCTCGAAACGAGCGGCGTGATCCGCCACGACTACCACGAGGAGGTCTACCTGCTGGAGGGCGATCTCACCGATCTGACCCTCGGCAGGACGTTCCGGACCGGCGACTTCGCGAGCCGCCGCCCCGGAATGCCCCACGGTCCCTATCGGACGGACGAGGGCTGCACGATGCTGGAAATCCGCACAGCCCCCGGCCACAGCACCTAGACCCAGCGCACGTGGGTGCCGTCGCGCACGGTGCCCACGTACTCCTCCACCAGGTCCTCCAACGCCACGACACCGATCACCGTGCCGTCGGCGGCCACCGCGCGCGCGAGGTGCGACTGAGCCCGGCGCAACGCGGCCAGAGCCTCGTCCAGACGGGCGTCGACGGGCACCTCGGGCAACCCGCGCACACGATCACGCGGCACCGAGGTCTCCGCGCCCTCCAGATCCAGCACGTCCTTGACGTGCAGGTACCCGATCAGCCTGGCATCGGCGAGCACGGGGAAGCGCGAGAACCCGGTCGTCGCGACCACGTTCTCGATCTCGCCCACGGTGGGCGTGGCCGACACCGTCGTCAGTTTCTCCAGCGGCACCAGGACATCGGCGACCGTGCGCGCGGCGGACGACAACGTCTGCGCCAGCCGCCGGTGCTCCGAGTCCTCCAGCAGCCCCTCGGACCGGGACTGGCCGATCAGCAACGCCAGCTCGTCCGGCGTGTAGGCCGACTCCAGCTCGTCGACCGGCTCCACGCCGAACCGGCGCAGCACCCACCGGCCCACGGCGTTGAACAGCGCCAACACCGGCGCGATCATCCGCGAGAACCCGTAGTGCACGGGAACCAGCCACACCGCGGCCCGTTCGGGACCGGCGATCGCGAGGTTCTTCGGCACCATCTCGCCGAGGATCGTGTGCAACGCGACGACGATGACCAACGCCACCGCGAACGCCACACCGTGCACCACGGCCAGCGGCAACCCGATGGCGCCGAGGGGCCCCTCCAGCACGGAGGCCAGAGCAGGTTCGGCGATGGCGCCCAGCCCCAGCGAGCACAGCGTGATGCCCAGCTGCGCGCCCGCGATCAGCAACGGCAGCTCCTGCGACGCCTTGATCGCGGTACGGGCCCGTGCGGACCCCTTGTCCGCCAACGCTTCCAGTCGATCCCGGCGCGCGGTGATCACCGCGAACTCGGCGCCGACGAAGAAGGCGTTACCGGCCAGCAGCAAAGCGATGACGAGGAAGTTCATGAGGACGACACCACCCGCAGCTCGGCCACGCGGTGCTTGTCCATCCGCATGACGGTCACCCTCCAGCCGTCGACGCGAATCTCGTCGCCGACGTCCGGGATCCGTCCGAGCCGCGCCAGCACCAGGCCGGCCAGCGTCTCGTAGTCGCCCTCGGGCATGGTGAACCCGGTCGCCTCGGCCACCTCGTCGTCGCGCAGCAGCCCGGACACGATCCAGCTGTCCTTGCCCAGCGAGCGCACCGGCGCCGCCTCACCGCGGTCGTGCTCGTCGCGCACGTCGCCGACGATCTCCTCGACCACGTCCTCCAGCGTCACCAGCCCGGCCGTGCCGCCGTACTCGTCGACGACCAGCGCGGTCTGGAGCCCGGACGCCCGCAGCCGGTCCAGCAGTGCGTCGCCCTCGAGCGTCTCCGGCACCGAGTACACGGGCCGGGTCAACGCCGACAGGGGAGTGGACACGCGCAAAGCGGAAGGCACTGCGAACGCCTGCTTCACGTGCACGATCCCGCTCACCTCGTCCAACGAGCCGTTGTGCACCGGGAACCGCGAGAAGCCGGTCTCCCGTGCCTTCAGCACGAGATCCGCGACCGTCGCGTCGGCCCGCAACGCCTCGACCCGCACACGCGGCGTCATCAGCTCGCCGGCGGTTCGGTCACCGAAGCGCAGCGACCGGTCCAGCAGCACCGCGGTGCCCTGGTCCAGCGTGCCGTGCTCGGCCGAACTGCGAACCAACGCGCCGAGTTCCTCGGGCGACCGCGCCGACGCCAGCTCCTCGACCGGCTCGACACCCAGGCGCCGGACCAGCCAGTTCGCCGAGTTGTTCATCCAGTTGATCAACCAGCGGAAGACCGTGGAGAACCCCGCCTGGATGCTGACCACGCCCCGCGCGGTCTCCAGTGGCTTCGCGATCGCCAGGTTCTTGGGCACGAGCTCGCCGAACACCATCGACAACGACGTGGCGATCGCCAGCGCCAGGGCCAGCGACAACCAGTCGGCCACCGGCCCGGACACGCCCACCGCGGTGAGGCCGGGCTCGATCAGGTTCGCGATCGCGGGCTCCGCGATGTAACCGGTGATCAGCGTGGTCAGCGTGATGGCGAGCTGTGCGCCGGAGAGCTGGAACGAGAGAGTGCGATGCGCACGGTCGATGGTCCGCGCCTTCGCGTCACCGACCTCGGCGACATGGCGTTCGACGGTGCTTCGTTCCAGCGCGGTCAGCGAGAACTCCGCCGCCACCGCGATGAAGGTGCCCGCGGTCAGCGCCACGACGGCGACCAGACCGAGCACGCTCAGAAGTATTCCGGTCACCTACGCGCTCCAAGCGAGCGGATGACCGGGTTGGTATGCCAGCCAGGGCCAGACCCCATGGGGACGGCTCAACTCCTCATGACTAAGTACGTGAATAGCCAGACGAGTCTAATTGTGGGCAGTCGAGGCCCTGAGCACCACCTCACCCGCCACACGGATGGTGCGGGCCTCGTCACCCCCGGCGTCCAGCACGAGACCTGCGGCGATCTCGCCCATCTCCTCCAGCGGCAGGCGCACGGTGGACAGTGCCGGAACCGTGTCGCGCAGCGTCGGGATGTCGTCGAACCCGGCGATCGAGATGTCCTCCGGAATGCGCACGCCCCGTTCGCGCAGCGCGGCCATGGCGCCCATCGCCATCACGTCCGTCACGGCGAACACGCAGGTGGAGCGCGACTTCGACCCCAGCAGCTCCATCGCGGCGGCATACCCGCCGTCACGGGTGAAGGCGCCGTTGATCACCACGGGCGGCGCGATCCCGGCGTCGGCGAGCCCCGCCTTGAACCCGGCGAGCCGGTCGCGGGCCACCACGAGTTCGGAAGGTCCACCCAATACGGCGAACTTCTTGTGCCCGAGCTCAGCCAGCGCACGGGCCAATGCGCGACCACCCGCACGGTTGCCGGGAACGACCGTGTCGGTGCCGAGCTTCGCCTGCGACACGCACGCGACACGCCCACCCTGCTCGGTGAACGCGTCGATCTCGGCCGCGAGCCGGGACTGCGCGGCACGGTCCGTGGTGCGGGAACCGGCGAGCACCACCGCACGCGCCCGATGCGCACGCAGAGTAGAAAGCAGCTCCGCCTCACGCTCCGGACGGCGCCCGGTCGTGCCGAGGACGACCGAGAGACCGGCGGCCTCGGCCACCCTCGTCACCCCCGCCGCGATGCACGAGAAGTACGGGTCGGTGATGTCGTGGACCACCAGCCCGACCAGCGAGCTGGAGTTGCGGGCCAGCGCCTGCGCGGACGCGTTCGGCACGTAGCCGAGCTCCTCCGCGGTGCGCAGGACGCGCTCGCTCAGATCCTCGCTCACCTGCCGCGTGCTGCCGTTGAGCACGCGAGAAGCGGTCGCCAGCGACACACCCGCCTGCTTCGCCACCTCGGCGAGCGTCACCTGTCGGGCGGACACGACCACCTCCGTCAACGTGCATGTGAGCGCTGAGACTAACTCGCGAGGAGGTTGACGGCCGTGAAGCACCGCGATTAGCGTGGCGGGAAAGCGCTTTCCAGCGCTGCTACCAGGGAGGTGCGATGGCGGTCAGGACCATTGGCGTGGCGGTCAACGGCGTCACGGGGCGGATGGGATACCGCCAGCATCTGGTCCGTTCACTGCTGCCGTTGCGCGACGAGGGCGTGCGGTTGCAGGACGGGACCGTGCTGAAGGTGGAACCGGTCCTCGTGGGCCGCAACGCCGACAAGCTCAAGGAGATCGCCGAGCGGCACGACCTCGCGCGGTGGACGACGGACCTCGACTCGGCGCTCGCGGACCCGTCCGTGGAGATCTACTTCGACTCGCAGGTCACGTCGAGGCACGTCGAGTCGATCACGAAGGCGCTGCGGGCCGGCAAGCACGTCTACACCGAGAAGCCGGTCTCCGACACCGTCGAGCAGGCCCTGGAGCTCGCGCGCCTGGCCGACTCGCTGAGCCTGCGGCACGGTGTGGTGGCGGACAAGCTGTACCTGCCGGGCATCCGCAAGCTCAAGCGGCTCATCGACGGCGGCTTCTTCGGCCGGATCCTCAGTGTGCGCGGCGAGTTCGGCTACTGGGTCTTCGAGGGCGACTGGCAGCCCGCGCAGCGCCCGAGCTGGAACTACCGGGCCGAGGACGGCGGCGGCATCGTCTCGGACATGTTCTGCCACTGGAGCTACCTGCTGCACGACCTGTTCGGCCGGGTCGAGGCCGTCACGGCGAAGGCCGTCACGCACATTCCAACCCGCTGGGACGAGCAGAACAACGCCTACGAGGCGACCGCGGACGACGCCGCGTACGGGATCTTCGAGATCGCGAACGGCGTCATCGCCCAGATCAACTCGTCCTGGTGCGTGCGCGTGCGCCGCGACGAGCTCGTCGAGTTCCAAGTGGACGGCACCGAGGGGAGTGCGGTCGCGGGTCTGCGCGAGTGCTTCGCGCAGACCCGCGCCGTCACGCCGAAGCCCGTCTGGAACCCGGATCTCCCGGTCACGCACCCGTTCCGCGAACAGTGGCAGCAGGTGCCGGACAACGAGGAGTTCGACAACGGCTTCAAGGTGCAGTGGGCGGAGTTCCTGCGGCACGTCTACGACGGCGCGCCGTTCCCGCACGACTTCCGCGCCGGGGCACGGGGCGTCGCGCTGGCGGCGGCCGGTCTGCAGTCCTCTTCGGAGGGTCGCCGAGTGGAGATCGCCGATGTCTAGCCGGATCGTGTTCGCCGCGGCACACGTTGTGGCGAAGGACGAACACAGCGTCGACTGGGACGCGACCCTCGAGTTCCGGCATCACCTGTGGTCGCACGGCCTGGGCGTCGCGGAGGCCATGGACACCGCGCAACGCGGCATGGGCCTGGACTGGCCGACGGCCGCCGAGCTCGTCCGCCGCAGCGCCGCCGAGAAGACGGGACGGATCTGCGCGGGCGTCGCGACCGACCACCTCACCGGTGAGCCCGGCCTCGACGACGTGCTGAACGCCTACCTGGAACAGCTCGACATCGTCCAGGAAGCCGGTGCACAGCCCGTGCTGATGTGCTCACGTCAGCTCGCGGCGGCGGCACGCGGCCCAGAGGACTACGAGAAGGTCTACGGCACGTTGCTCGACCGCGTCAGCGAACCGGTGATCCTGCACTGGCTCGGCACCGCGTTCGACCCGAAGCTGGAGGGCTACTGGGGCGCCGGCGAGATCCCGCAGGCCACCCGGAACTTCCTGGAGATCATCCACTCGCGGCCGGACAAGATCGACGGCGTGAAGGTCTCGCTGCTCGACGCCGATCACGAGATCGGCCTGCGGCGCGCGCTGCCGGACGGCGTCCGCTGCTACACCGGCGACGACTTCAACTACCCGGACCTGATCGCGGGCGACGAGCAGGGCCACAGCCACGCGCTGCTCGGCATCTTCGACCCGATCGCGCCGGTGGCCGCTCGTGCCCTGGCCGAACTGGCCAAGGGCGACACCGACGAGTTCCACCGGATCATGGCGCCGACGGTTCCGTTGTCCCGCCATCTGTTCAGCGCGCCGACTTACTACTACAAAACGGGCGTCGTGTTCCTGGCGTGGCTGGCCGGACATCAGGAACGATTCCAACTCCTCGGCGGCCTGGAATCAGCCCGGAGCGTCGAGCACCTGGCCGAGGCGAAACGTCTCGCGGAGATCGCCGGAGTGATCGAACCGGAGTTCGCGGAACGGCGGTGGAGCCAATGGCTCGCCTCTCGCTGAACCAGGCCACGATCAAACGCGCGACGGTCACCGAGGCCGTCGAAGGCTGTGCGCGGCACGGCATCGAATCGATCGGACTGTGGCGCGAACCCGTCGCGGACCACGGCCTGGAACGCACCGCCAAACTCGTCGCGGACGCCGGACTGCGCGTGTCGTCGTTGTGCCGCGGAGGGTTCCTCACCGCCGTGGACAACCGAAGCGCGATGGACGACAACCGCCGCGCGATCGACGAGGCGGCGGCGTTGCGCACCGACACGCTGGTCATGGTCGTCGGGGGAGTGGCGGCCGACAAGGACCTCATCGGCGCACGTCAGCGCGTTGCCGACGCCATCGCGGAACTGTCGGTGTACGCGGCGCAGGCGGGCGTGGTCCTGGCGCTGGAACCGATGCATCCGGTGTTCTGCGCGGATCGCGGCGTGCTGTCGACGTTGGCGCAGGCGCTGGACATCGCCGAACGACACGAGTCGGTCGGCGTCGTCGTGGACGCGCTGCACGTGTGGTGGGATCCCGACCTGGACGCGCAGATCGTGCGCGCGGGGCCGCACATCGCGTCGTATCAGGTGTGTGACTGGCTCACGCCCGTGCCCGCCGATGTGTTGCTCGGACGCGGATATCCCGGCGACGGAGACATCGACCTGGACCGGCTGACGCGGCACGTCGCGGCGACCGGATATTCGGGGGATGTCGAAGTGGAGATCTTCAACGCGGCCATCTGGGCGGCGGACTTCGACGAGGTGATCGAACAGGTGACGCGCAGGTACCACGACATTGTGGAACCGGCGCTCTGACCAACGCGGGGAAGCCGGTCGTCGACGGCGGCGACGACCGACCCCGGCGTTGGTATGTATATATCCGAAAATCAGTGCTCTTTGGTCCAGATTTCAGATAAATCTCAGGAATCAGCCGCCGTTGACGACCCTGTAAACCTTTGCACGATGTTTCGGCTTCGTGGTCGTGATCTTGATGACGGCGTCGAACATGGACCGTCCGAGCTCCGCGCGGGCCGCGACGGCCGGGTGTGTGGTGCTGAAGTCCTCGTCGTTCACGGCCTTGTCGCCGGAGAACGTTCCCGACGCGAACATCGAGTAGATCAGGATCGCCCGGTTGTCCGCGCTGAACATGATCCCGGCCTCGTTGCGGCCGTCCTCGAACCAACCGGCCTTCGTGGCGACGCGCAGACGCTCGTTCGTCGTGAGGTTGAGCCGCACGCCGTCGGTGAAGCTCGCCGTCGCGCGCAGGATGTTCAGCAGGTACGCGGTGGACGCGGCCGAGAGCAGCTGACCGTCGACCAGCTTCTGCAGCAACGTGTGCGTCTCACGCGCCGTCGTGGTGCCGAGGAAGAACCGGTTCGGGTTCGCGACCGGGACGACCTGCGTGTGCACGAAGCCCTTGGACCGCAGGATCTCGTTGAGCTCCAGCGCCGGCACGACCAGGCCGCACAGGCGGACCGCGGTGTTGTCCGAGACGGTCAGCAGGTTCGCCAGCGCGTGGCCGACCGTGACCTCGCTCGGGTACGCGCCGTCGAGCGCGAAGATGCCGTCGGTGTCCTGGATGACGATGGCGGCTGACACGGTGACCGTCTGGTCGAGCTTGATCAGCCCGCGGTCCACCTTGTCCAGCACCGCGACCGCGACCGCGATCTTGTTGACGCTGTAGGCCTCGACCACCTTGTCGGCGTCCTCGTCGACAGCGGCTTTCGTCGTCCCGTCGAGGTCGGCGACCGTGATCAGCGACGACCAGCTGCCCTTCGCCTTGCGGGCCTGTCGCTTGTAGATCTGGGCCACGCGCCTGCGCGACCGGTCGGCCGTCGCCGGGGAGCGTTCGATCTCTACCTCCGCGTCTTCCTGGGCTTGTGCTGCACCGTTGGAGCCGAGCACGGCCGTCGCGGCCGCGACGGTTCCCAGCCCGAACACGGACCTGCGGTTCAAAGTCATGAGCGCAATCAAAACAGGCGCCCCTGACGTTTCCCTGACTAGGGTTCCGGATCATGGAACACGTCTTCGTGGTGACCGGCGCTTCCCGCGGAATCGGGGCGGCGACCGCCGCCCTCGCAGCTCAGGCGGGGTATCGCGTGGTCAGAGCTTCCCGCAGCGCCGAAGAATCTGTCGGCGATCGCGGCTGGGACGCCCGATGCGACGTTTCTTCCTGGGATTCCGTGCAGGATCTCATGGCGCGGGTGGAGTCCCGGTGGGGCCGGATCGACGTCGTGTTCGCGAACGCGGGCGTCTCGGTGGACACGTCGTTCGTCTCTTCGGCGGGCGCCAAGCCTTCCGAATGGACGGACATGGTGGTCACGAACGTCTGCGGGCCCGCGTTCACCGCCCGTGCCGCGATGCCGGCGCTGATCCGTTCGGGCGGCCACTTCGTGATGACGGGATCCGCCGCCGGCCGCGGTGTCCGTCCGGGCAACCTGTACTCGGCGACGAAGTGGGCGATCACCGGTCTGGCGCAGGCGATCCGCGCCGAAGCGGTGGATACGGGGGTTAGGGTGACGGTGGTGCAGCCGGGCCTGGTCGACACCGACGCCATTCCGGCGTCGCGTGTGGATGACCCGAAGCTGGCGCCGGAAGACGTTGGCAGGGCGGTGCTCTACGCCGTGTCCCAACCGTCCACTGTGGATGTGAACGAGATCCTGCTGCGGCCCACCGGACAGGCCGCGCATCGCTGATGGGGGTACTTCGTTGATCGTGCTTTTCGCCGTGGGTGGCGGTGGCGACCCGGAACGGCACCGCCCGCTCCTGGACCACTTCACCGCTCAGGGCCACCAGGTCATCGCGCCGTCCTTCCCGCGCCTGCACCCGCAGCAGGCCACCTGGGACGACTACCTGGCGCGGCCGTTGGGCCTGGTCGAGGCCCTGCGCGACGTCGCCCCGGACGCCGAGGTGGCCGTGATCGGCCACTCGATCGGCGCCTGGGCGGGCCTGTGCCTGGCGGGCGCGACACCGTGGAGCAAGGAGGGCGAGCCCCTTGACGTGCCAAGGGATTCCCGCGTCAGCCGCCTGGTGCTCTACACGCCGCCCGCCGGCTGGTTCGCGGCCCCCGGCGCGCTGGACGCGGTGAAGGTGCCGATCCTCGCCTACGTCGGCGAGCTGGACACGTTCGTGCCGGCCTCCGAAGTGGAGGTCCTGAAGACCGCTCCGGCCGAGGTGGACCTGCGGGTCGTGCCGAAGGCGGGCCACTTCAGCTTCGTGCACGTGCCGCCGCCCGGCATGGACGAGGACCCGGAGTTCGACCGCGACCGGTTCCTGGCCGCGATGGTCGACGAGACCTACGAGTTCGTCACGACTGGCTGAGCACGTCCGAACATCGCTGCAGGAGCGCGCGCAACTGTGCGCGTTCCTCGTCACTGAACGCGTCCGCCAGCTTCTGCTCCACCGCCACCGCCGCCCTGTCGGCCTCGTGGAACCTCGCCTGACCCGTCTCGGTCAGCCGGTTCTCCAGGACGTTGCTCTGCCACTGGTTCGGTGTGCGCTCCACGAGCCCCAAGGCGACCAGGTTCTGCAGGATCGTCGTCATCGTCTGAGGCGTCGTCAGGCACAGCCGCGCGAGCGTCGCCGCGGGCGCGCCGGGGTTCTCGCTCAGGGCCAGCAACGCCGAGTACTGCGGCACGGTCAGCCCCGCGGGCCTCACCGCCGCCGACTTCGCGGCCATCAGGTCCTGCTCGGCGCGCTTGATGGCCCCGCCGATCCGATCACCGCTGCGCATCGCTCCAGCATAAGAGTGTGGTAAGAGTATGGATGGATATCAGAGCTCTGATATCCATCAGTGTTCGTACTGGAGGGAAGCAATGCGCGTCCTGCTCGCCGTCTTGGCCGTGCTGGTGCTGTTCACGGGCACGGCCCAGGCCACGCCGAGACATATCGAGGCCCGCTCACCGTCGCTGCACCCCGAGGGCGTGGCCTGGGACCCGGGCCGCGGCCAGTTCCTCGTCAGCTCGCTGCGCCACGGCACGGTGTCGCTGGTCGGCACGAACGGCCGGGTCCGCCCGCTCGTCACCGGAACCCACATGGTGTCCACGTTCGGCCTCCACGTGGACGGCGGCCGCCTGCTCGTCACCTACGGGGACATCGGCTTCGGCGAACGATCGGTGCCGGGCCAGTCCGGCCTCGGGATCTTCGACCTGCGCACCGGCCGCGCGCTGAAGTTCGTCGACGTCCCCAACGGCGCCAACGACGTCGCGGTCGACCCGCACGGCAACGCCTACGTCACCGGCACGATGGGCGACACGATCTGGAAGGTCGCCCGCGACGGCACCGTGACACCGTTCGCCCGCGACCCCCGGCTGGGCGGGACGTCGTTCGGCAACAACGGAATCGTCTGGGACCCCAGGGGATTCCTCGTCACCGGCCACTACACGAACGGCACGCTGTTCAAGGTCACGCAGAACCGCGTCGAGGAGCTGCCCGCACCGAAACTGCCGGGCGCGGACGGCCTCACGCTCACGCCGCAGGGCCTGGTCGTCGTGACGAACACCCTGGCCGCACCGGGCAAGAACGCGGTGACGGTCCTCGACACCCGCACGTGGCAGGTGAAGTCCCAGCGTGACTGGAAGACGGCGCCGACCACGGCCGCTCGCACACCGCACGGCACCTACGTGCTCAGCGGCCGCGTCGACCTGCTGGTGAACGGGGAGACGACGGACGAGTTCAGCCTCGACCGCTAGTCAGGTTCACGCGGCGCCGCTCGCGGTCGACGTCCGCCACGACGACGTGGAGTTCGTCGCCTTCCCGGGGCGGCGCCGCACCGAACTCGTCCTCGTGCAGGAACCCCTCGACGCCGTCGGCGACGCGGACGAAGACGCCGAACGGAACCGCCTTGGTCACGAGGCCGCGGAGCTCGTGTCCGGCGGTGACGGCGTCGGCGAATTCCTGGAAGGGGTCCGGCTGCAGCGCCTTCAGGGACAGCCGGGCCTCCATGTTCCACGTGTCGTAGTCGAGGAACTCGCCGGTGACGCGCTGCCCGGCCGACACGACCTCGGACATGTCGTCGATGTGGTGCCAGGTCAGGTCCGGAATCGTCACGAATCCGACGCCGGGGAAGAACGGGTGGGCGGGACCGTCGTCGAGCCGCACGAACACGCCGAACCGCTCCACCGCCGCCACCGTGCCGGAGAGCACGTCACCGGAACGCGGCCCGGACAGGAACGCGTGAAGATCCGGGTACTCCCGCACCATCTCGAGCCACCGCTCGTGCGGTGACACCCGCGCCATCAAGCGCCGCCCAGGAACTCGACCAGCAGCCGGTTCACCTCGTCCGGCCGCTCCAGGTACCCGACGTGCCCGGCGTCCGCGACCTCCGCGTACCGGGCGCCGGGAATCGCGTCCGCCACCTCGCGCGACAGCCGCGGCGGCAGCACGAGGTCGTCGGCGAACCCGATCACCAGCGACCGCACGGCGATGGCGCGGTAGGCGTCCAGGCGCGTGTCGTACTCGCCCAGGCCGAGCTGGATCCGTTCGCCCGCGCCGAGCGACGACCCGGCGAACTCGTACATCTGCAACCAGTCGCGGGCGATCATCGGGTCGGTCAGCGTCGTCTGCGACAGGTTCCTGACCACCGACGCCACCGAGTAGAACGACAGCGGGATCTCGACGCCCTTGTCGTGCAGGTCGCACAGCGCCTGCGACCACGCCTGCTGCACCGGTTCGGGACGGCCGGCGGTCGCCATCATCACCGCGCTGCGCACCAGCGACGGACGCGTCAGCGCCAGTTCCTGGGTGATGCGCCCGCCCAGCGACGTGCCGATCACGTGCGCGGGACCGCCCAGGTGCTCGATCAGCGCGGCGGTGTCGGCGACCATGTCGTCGAGCGTGAAACCGCCGGCGCACTCCGACGAGGGCCTGATGCCGCGGTTGTCGAAGTACGCGACCCGATATCCGGCCTTGACCAGCGCGGGCACCTGGTAGGTCCGCCAGACCCTGCCGGGACTTCCGGTGCCCATGACGAGCACGACGAGGTCGCCGGAACCCTCGGTCTGGACGTTCAGCTCGATGCCGTTGAGCGGGACAAGCGCCATTCCGAAGATCTTAGAGACGCTAGAACCGGCACAGGGGCCGAATCAGAGCAGCGTGTGAGGGATAACGCGAGCACAGGTCGTCCGCGTGACCGAACGACACGATGTCGTCGGTGTACGGCGGCACCACGACCGTGCCGACCAACGACCAGTCCCCGGCCGGAGTGCTGCCTTGCCACACCCCCGCGGGCACCACGACCTGCGGGTTCGACGCGCTCAGCACCGGTTCGGTCACCGTGCCGTCCGGGTGCAGCAGCAGCATCCGC
The DNA here is from genome assembly GCF_900115955.1 of Lentzea waywayandensis. Taxonomy (GTDB): domain Bacteria; phylum Actinomycetota; class Actinomycetes; order Mycobacteriales; family Pseudonocardiaceae; genus Lentzea; species Lentzea waywayandensis. The sequence continues at coordinate 91,596 of NZ_FOYL01000014.1, read as the reverse complement.
AACGGCGACCCGGCGTGGAAGTGGTAGATCTCCAGGTGCTTCAACACGTGCATGCCGGAGAAGTCCGGGCTGCGCAACAGGTACGCGATCGCGGACACCTCGCCGGACCGGTGCGTCTGCGCGAAGTACCCGCCCTCGACGGGCAGTTCCTGCATGTCCAACGCGGAAATCAACTGCTCTGGGGTCACGTCATCTCCGGAAGCGGGGAACCGTGCACGACGACCATGCCCTTGCCGAGCCGCTTCGCCGTGTACATCGCGGCGTCCGCGGCCCCGAGCACGTCGTCGGCGGTGATCTTGGGATCGTACGAGAACCGTTGCGCCACACCGATGCTGGCGTGCACCTGGTGCACCCGGCCGAGCACCTCGTGCGGATGCCCCAGCGCGTCGAGCAGCCGTGCGCCGATCTCGTCCGCGTCGCCGCCGTCGATCAGCACGCCGAACTCGTCGCCGCCGAGCCGTGCCACGGTGTCCTCGGGCCGAACGTTGTTCTCCAGCCGTGCGGCGACGTTGCGCAGAACGCTGTCGCCCTCGGCGTGCCCGTTGTTGTCGTTGACCGCCTTGAAGCCGTCCACGTCGATGAACAGCAGGATCAACGGCTTCACGCGGTCACGAACCGCGAGCGCGCGCTCCAGCCGTTCGCGGAAGAGCGAGCGGTTCGCGACGCCGGTCAACGGGTCGTGCGTCGCCTCGTGCCGTAGCTCCTCGCGAGAGACGCGGAGCTGGTCCATCAGCCGGACGTTGTCCATCATCGTGAGCAACTGACGCACGATCACGAGGCACACGACCAGAAGCCCGACGTAGATCTCGACCGGGTTGAGGCGGCCGCCCGTCGCGGTGTTCCAGCTGACGAACAGGCCGGTGATCGCGAGCGGCAGGTACGGCACGAGCAGGTGCAGCAGGTCGGCCGTGCGCATGCGGCCCGGCGTGGGGTCGAGGTTGCGGACCGGCGCCAGCGCGCTCAGCAGGAAGAACGCCGGGCACAGCATGAACCCGATGTCCGCGGCCGCCGGGATCGCCGTGTTGCCCTTGGAGATGTAGAACGCGAACACCCAGCCCGACGACGACTGCGCGATACCGGCCAGTGCGACGAAGAGCATCGGCCACTGACGCACGGCCTGATGCGTCCACGACATCACCACGATCGCCACCAGCAGCACGAGGTACGCGGCGGGATGCGCGATGACGGTGGCGAACCCGGGACCTTCGGTGGCCCACGCGCGGGTCAGCGACTCCAGCGCCGACACCCACGTCAGCACGAACAGCGACCCGATCACGATCAGCCCGTCGAGCACGAGCACCGTGCGGCTGCGGTAGTTCGGCAGCAGGTCGTCGGAACGGCGCTTCTGCGCCTTCGCGATCACGGCGGCCAGGCACAGCACCGGCACCATCGTGAAGCCGATCGGCGCGATCGTGGACGACGGCAGCTGCACGCCCATGATCTGCTGGCCCCAGATCCACGCGGACAACCCGACGCTCAAGCTGGTCATCGCCGCCGTCATCCACCGGTCGCGCGCCCGCGCGTAGGCGACCAACGCCGCGATGGCGAACACCAGCTGCACGAGCTTGTCGATTGCGATACCGATATCGCGCGGCGCGGAGAGGGCGGTGAGGATGGCGATCGCGATGAAAGTGCCGACGCACCCCGCGATGATCCAGAACCTCTTCACCGTTGCTCCCGATGATCGAAACCCGACCACCGTAGTAACGGCGGCGTGGACTTGTCGAACCGCGTCAGCCCGTGTCGGTGCAAGTCGCCTATCGGTGTACCGGATATGGTTCGAACTGTTGTTCGTTCAGCGATCCGGGGAGCTGTTGTGCGGGTGTTCGGGGTCGACCCCGGTCTGACCAGGTGCGGCTTCGGCGTCGTCGACGGCGGACCGGGCCGAGTCGTGCGCGCCGTGGCCGTCGATGTCCTGCGCACGCCCGTCGACGCTCCGCTGTCCGTGCGTCTTCATGAGCTGTACGACGGCGTCTGCGTGTGGCTGGACCGTTACGAACCTCAGGTCGTGGCCATCGAACGCGTCTTCGCGCAACACAACGTCCGCACCGCGATGGGGGTCGCGCAGGCGTCGGGCGTCATCGCTTTGGCTGCCGCGCAACGAAACCTGCCGGTCGAGTTCCACACGCCGTCCGAGGTGAAGGCCGCCGTCACGGGCTCGGGCCGCGCGGACAAGGCGCAGGTGACCGCGATGGTGACCAAGCTGCTCGGCCTGAAGGTCGCGCCGAAGCCGGCGGACGCGGCGGACGCGCTGGCCCTCGCGATCTGCCACCACTGGCGCGCGCCGATGCGGTCACGCCTGGAGGAAGCGCAGGCCCGCGCCGCGGAACTCGCCCGCGTGCACAAGGCGAAGCTGGCCGAAGCGGCCAAGCGAACTAACTAAGGTCCAGCAAGTGAAGTCCGGAGGAACCAGGTGATCTCGTCACTGCGCGGCCAGGTGCAGCACGTCGGCCTCGACCACGCCGTCGTCGAGGTGGGCGGCGTCGGGTTCGCCGTCCAGATGACGCCGACCACGCTCGCCAGCCTGCGGCGCGGCGAGGAGGCGAGCCTCGCCACCACCCTGATCGTCCGCGAGGACAGCCTCACCCTGTTCGGGTTCGCCGACGCCGAGGCGCGCGAGCTGTTCAGCCTGCTCCAGACGGTCAGCGGTATCGGCCCGCGCATCGCCCTGGCCACTCTCGCGGTCCTGGAGCCGGACAAGCTCCGCCATGCCCTCGCGGAGGGCAACATCACCGTGCTCACGCAGGTCCCGGGCATCGGCAAGAAGGGCGCGGAACGCCTCATCATCGAGCTGCGCGACAAGGTCGGTCAGCTCCCCACGCCCACGACGCCCGCGCACAGCCAGACGCGTGACCACGTCGTGGAGGCGCTCCTCGGCCTCGGCTTCCCCGCCAAGTCCGCGGAGACCACGGTCGACAACGTCCTCGCCGCGAACCCCGACCAGTCCACGTCCGCCGTCCTGCGCCGTGCGCTCGCGACCCTGGGGCGCAAGTGACCGAGGACGAGCTCAGCCCCTACGTCGCCCCGGCCGAACGCGACCTCGAGACCAGCCTCCGCCCGGCCGACCTGCACGAGTTCGTCGGTCAGCAACGTGTCCGCGAACAGCTCGAACTCGTCCTGCACGGCGCGATGAGGCGAGGGACGGCCCCGGACCACGTCCTGCTCAGCGGCCCTCCCGGCCTGGGCAAGACCTCCCTCGCCATGATCATCGCCAAGGAGCTGGGCAGCGCCATCCGCATCACCAGCGGCCCGGCCCTGGAGCGGGCGGGCGACCTGGCCTCGATGCTGTCCAACCTGGTCGAGGGCGACGTCCTGTTCATCGACGAGATCCACCGCATGGCCAGGCCTGCGGAGGAGATGCTCTACCTCGCGATGGAGGACTTCCGCGTCGACGTGATGGTCGGCAAAGGGCCCGGAGCGACCAGCATCCCGCTCGACATCGCGCCGTTCACGCTGGTCGGAGCCACCACCAGGTCAGGAGCGCTGACCGGCCCGCTGCGCGACCGCTTCGGCTTCACCGGCCACATGGAGTTCTACAGCGCCGACGAGCTCGACCTCATCGTGAAGCGCAGCGCCAAGATCCTCGGCGTCGACGTCGCCGTGGACGCCGCGATCGAGATCGCCGGCCGCTCCAGGGGCACCCCCCGCATCGCGAACCGCCTGCTGCGCCGCGTCCGCGACTTCGCCGAGGTCAGGGCAGACGGCAGGGTCACGGAGGAGATCGCGAAGCAGGCCCTCGAGGTCTACGACGTTGATCAGCTCGGCCTCGACCGGCTCGACCGCGCGGTGTTGAATGCCCTGGTCAAGAGCTTCAACGGCGGCCCGGTCGGCGTCTCCACCCTCGCGGTCGCGGTCGGTGAGGAACCGACCACCGTGGAAGAGGTGTGCGAACCGTATTTGGTGCGGGCTGGCATGCTGGCCCGGACACCGCGCGGCCGAGTGGCGACGCCCGCCGCGTGGTACCACCTGGGGCTGGAACCGCCCGCCGGTGATCAACTGTGGTGACCTGGCACAATCGGTGAAAGCACCTGGACATATCGGACGTGCGTCGAGGCATGTCCACCTGATCGGAGAATGATGGGCAACCTTTCGTCTTTGATGTTCCCGTTGCTTCTGGTTCTGCTGGCGGTGCCGCTGTTCCTCAGCGCGCGCAAGCAGAAGCGGGCGATGGCCGAGCAGAAGAACCTGCAGGACTCGCTCGCCCCTGGCGACAAGGTGATGACGACGTCCGGCCTGTACGGCACCGTTGCCGACGCGAGCCACGACACCACCATCGACATCGAGATCTCCGAGGGTGTGGTCACGCGCTGGCTGCGTGCCGCCATCCGCGAGAAGGTCGCCGAGACCGAGGAGGCTGTCGTCGCGGACAAGACCGACGACGTCGAGGAAGAGGTGCCCGCGACCACCGCACAGGTCGCCGAGCCCCTGGACCACAGCGCCAAGAAGTAACCAACAAGCCCGTGACACCTGGAGTTGGCAACTGTGAACACCGCCAACTCCAGGTAGTGACGCGCAGCTCACGCGGCGCGCGTTACGCTGCGCGCTCGGAAACCATAGCTACTAGGAGACGGACGGATCGTGGCACCTCCGGCCGGGCAAATTCGCCCTGCGAAGTATTTGGCGAGTTTTGTCCTCATCGTGGTCGCGCTCTACGCCCTGGTGTTTCTCACCGGGAACGGTTCGGCCAAACCCAAGCTCGGAATCGACCTCCAGGGCGGCACTCTCGTCACCCTGACAGCTCGGCAGGAAGACGGCGCACAGCCGAGCGAGGAAGCGCTCAACCGGGCACGTGACCTCATCGAGGTCCGCGTCAACGGTCTCGGCGTCTCCGGTGCCGAGGTCGTGCGAGACGGCAACAACCTGGTGATCACGGTCCCGGGCGCGGACAGCGAAGGCGCGAAGGGCCTCGGCCAGACCGCTCGCCTCGCGTTCCGCAAGGTCATCGGCCAGCCGGTTCCCGCGGGCGCCGTGCCGCAGACCCAGACGAGCACGCCGCCGTCCGGCAGCGCGAGCACGCCGCCGTCGACGCCGCCGAGCCAGAGCGCCGGCAGCCCGCCGCCGTCGAGCGGTGCTCCGCAGGGCCGCCCCGCGCCGAACCTGGCCGCGCAGCCGTCCAGCACGCCGCCGTCGAACAGCACCGCGCCGTCGAGCAACGCGAGCACCCCGCCGAGCACGCCGTCCGCTCCCTCCAACATCGACCCGAAGGTCGCGAAGGAGATCCAGGAAGCGAAGGCCCTCCGCCAGGCGACCGACCCGCAGATCCTCCAGCAGGCCGCGCTCATGCTCGACTGCTCGCAGCCCGACCCGCTGCGCGGCAACGACGACCTCGACAAGCCTCTCGTCACCTGTGACGAGAAGGGCGAGTTCAAGTACACGCTGGCCCCGGTCAACCCTCCCAAGGAGGACACCGAGACCAAGGCGGACGACTACACGAACTACTCCCGCCTGACCGGTGAGGACATCAGCAACGCCGCGGCGAACAACAACCCGAACGGCACCGGCTACGTCGTCAACCTGGACTTCAAGTCCGAGGGCGGCACCAAGTGGGGCGCGTTCACCGCGGCCAACGTCCAGCAGGCCGTCGCGGTCGTGCTCGACGGCGAGGTCATGTCCGCGCCGACCATCCAGTCGGCCATCTCGGGCGGCTCGACCGAGATCAGCGGCAAGTTCACGCTGAAGGAAGCCCAGAACCTCGCGAACACGCTGAAGTACGGCGCGCTGCCGCTGTCCTTCGACTCGTCCGAGGCGCAGACGATCTCCCCGACGCTCGGCCTGCAGTCGCTCAAGGCGGGTCTCATCGCCGGCGGCATCGGCCTCGCGCTGGTCTTCGTCTACTGCCTGTTCTACTACCGCCTGCTCGGCATCCTGACGATCCTGTCGCTGGTCCTGTCCGCGGTCGTCATCTACGCGGTGCTCGTCCTGCTGGGCCGCCTGATCGGCTTCACGCTCGACCTGGCCGGTATCGCCGGATTCATCGTCGCCATCGGTATCACGGCGGACTCGTTCATCGTCTTCTTCGAACGATTGAAGGACGAGGTGCGTGAGGGCCGCACGTTCCGTTCGGCCGTGCCGCGAGCATGGATCCGTTCGCGACGCACGATCCTCTCCGCCGACGCGGTCAGCTTCATCGCCGCCGCCGTGCTGTACATCATCGCGGTCGGCCAGGTGAAGGGCTTCGCGTTCACCCTGGGCATGTCGACGGTCCTCGACCTCGTGGTCGTGTTCCTCGTGACGCACCCGCTGGTCGTGATCGCGTCGAAGTCCAAGTTCCTCTCCAACTCGAGCCTGTCGGGCCTGGGAGGTGCCGCCCGCGAGGGCGCCTCGCACCGCGCCACCTCGACCGGCAAGACGACCGCCGTGAAGGAGGCCTGACATGAGCAGCGTGTTCTCACGCCTCTATGTGGGCAACGGCGCCTTCGACATCGTCGGCAAGCGCGTCCGCTGGTACATCACCTCCGGCATCATCCTGCTGATCTGCATCGGCTCGATGGTGTTCAACGGCTTCAACCTGGGCATCGACTTCAAGGGCGGCACGAAGATCTCGATGCCGTCCGTGTCGGCCACCGGACAGGCCATCACGACGTCCACCGTCGAGGACGTCTACTCGAAGGCCCTGCCCGGCAAGAAGCCGAACGCCGTGCAGGCCGTCGGTTCCGGTGCCAGCGCGACGATCCAGCTCAAGTCGCCCGCGCTGAACATCGCCGAGGTCGCGGCACTCAAGACGGCTCTCGCGACGGACACCAACCCGCAGGGCGGCCAGACGGCGATCTCCGACAGCGCCGTCTCCGCGTCCTGGGGCGGTGAGATCAGCGGCAAGGCCCTGTGGGCCCTGTTCTGGTTCTTCATCGCCGTGACGATCTTCCTGGTGTTCTACTTCGAGTGGCAGATGGCCGTCGGCGCGCTCGTCGCCGTGTTCCACGACGTCATCATCACCGCGGGCGTGTACTCGATCGTCGGCTTCGAGGTGACGCCGGCGACGGTGATCGGTCTGCTCACCATCCTCGGCTTCTCCCTGTACGACACGGTCGTCGTGTTCGACAAGGTCAAGGAGAACACCCGAGGCCTGCTGGGCCTGACCCGCCGCACGTACGCCGAGGCGTCGAACCTGGCGCTGAACCAGACCCTGATGCGCTCGATCAACACCTCGCTGATCGCGCTGCTCCCGGTCATCGGCCTGCTGGTCGTCGGCGTCGGCGTCCTGGGCGTCGGCACTCTGCAGGACCTGGCGCTCGTGCAGCTCGTCGGCATGTTCATCGGCGCCCTGTCCTCGATCTTCCTCGCCACCCCGGTGCTGGTGGACCTGAAGATGCGCGACCCGAAGTTCATCGCGCAGGCCAAGCGCGTGGCCACCCGCCGCGCCAAGGCCACGGGCCCGCAGGTCGCCGAGGGCATCGAGTCGGTCGACGACGACGCCCTCAACGCCGACCTGCGCAAGGAAGAGGCGTACGCCGCGGCCGCGTCGGTGCCTCACCGCACCGCCAAGGCAGGCGACGCCCGCCGCCGTCCGACCGGAAAGCGTCAGCGTTGAAATTGGATCGTGCTCTGGGACTGATGCGTGAAGTCCCGGACTTCCCCAAGCCAGGGGTCGTCTTCCGGGACTTCACGCCGGTTCTCACCGACCCCGACGCCCTGCGCGCCGTGGTCGACGCCCTCCAGGACAAGATCGACGACAGCACCCAGGTGATCGCCGCCATCGAGTCGCGCGGCTTCCTCCTGGGTGCTGCTCTGGGTTACGGCTGGCGCTACGGCGTCGTGCCGCTGCGCAAGCCGGGCAAGCTCCCGGTCGTCGCCGACTCGGTGTCCTACGAGCTGGAGTACGGCACGGCGTCGCTGGAGTTGCCCGCGGGCGCCATCCAGCCCGGCCAGCGCGTGGTCGTGGTGGACGACGTTCTGGCCACCGGTGGCACCGCTGAGGCCGCGTGCGCCCTGGTCGAGCGGGCCGGCGGCATCGTGACGGGTGTGTCCGTGGTGCTGGAGATCGCCGCTCTGGGCGGACGCTCCCGGCTGGCGGGCCGTGAGGTCAACGCTCTGCTGGCTGTGTAGAGGACTTTTCACGTGAGGGGACCGGTGACGCTTGTCGCCGGTCCCTTTCGCATGTCAGCCCGCGACCGGCACTACGAATCTGTACGCGACCACGACCGTGATCGCCCACAGGAAGTAGAAGATCGGCAGGCCCAGCAGGATCAGGCGCCAGGCCTTCATGTCACCGTGCCCGACCCGCGTCAGGGCGGCCGAGGCGCCGAGCCACGGGACGACCCCGAGCATCACCGCGCGGAGTGCCTCGCTGCCGCCGTTGGTCGTCAGGTTGAGCAGGACGATCGCGGCGTACCAGATGCCGGCGAACGCCAGACAGTGCCAGATCGGGCGGTGCGAGTGCATGAGCCCAGTTTCTCAGCCGGACGATCTCAGGCGATCGGCGGCGGGGCCACGAAGGCGGCGCCGATGCTGACGAAGACCAGGGTCACCAGTGATGCCGGTGCCGTGACGACTGCGATCTCCCACAGTTTTGGGGTCTTTGCTCGGCGCAGCACCAGCCAGCTCAGTGCGGTCGCGACCAGCCAGCCGACCGTCGAGCCGACGATCGACCGTTGGTCGATGTAACTCGGGTCGTCGAGGGCGAGGTACGCCATCGTGCCGAGCCACACGAACGTCATCGCGGCGCACCAGATCAGAGTCCTCACCGTGCCGAGTGTTCCAGGCGTGCACGGCTGCGCCGAACCGGCACATGCCCTCCTTCGCCGGGCGTGTGCCGGACTGCATTTCTGTGGTCCGTTTTCCTTGGTGGTTGCGGGGCGTGGTCGGTGGGCGTATTTCGCGTTTTTGTGCGTGCGTGGTTGCTAGTGGTTGCGTTGCGTCTAGAGAGATGTGCACTAACGGAGCCTATGGCCGTTGGCCAGGTCGTTCACCCGAACGTGTAGCGCTTGACGTGCATTTATGCTGTGATCTTGCGGTAACGTCGAACGCATGAGCGAACGAGACTTCTGCCTCCTGTCTACTGACGAACTGCTTGCCGCAGTCGTCGGAGACGTGGTGGAAATTCGCGTTCTTGAGAATGTGATGATGCAGAAGATCGCCGAGTTGGAGCGGCGTGGCGCGGCATCCGAGCTGGGGTACAGGAATGTGGCGCACGTGTTGCGTCATGCCGTGCGGTGGGACCTGAAGACCGCGCGTCAGTGGGTTGCGCGAGCCGAATCGCTGACCCGCCAGCTCACGCCGACCGGCTCGTTTCTGGAGCCGGAGCTGCCGGTCACCGCCGCTGTGGTGGCGGAGGGCGCGCTCTCCGGTGAGCACATCTCTGCCGTGGCCGAGGTGATGAAGGACCTGCCGCCCGAGGCCGAACAGCCCGTGGTCGAGTTTGCGCAGGCCCATGAACCCAGCGCGGTGCGCTCGTTCGGCAAGGAGCTGGCGTACCGGCTCTACCAGCAGGACGCGGAGCCGAGTGAGGCTGTTCCGCCGACGCCGGTCAACCGGCTGCGGATGGAGTGGAAGGGCGACCAACTGGAGGTGTCGGCGAAGCTGGACAAGATCGCCGGCGCCAAGTTCGAAGCGATGATCGACCCGCTGGCCAAGCCCCGCCCGACCACCCCGGAGGAGGGCCAGGACCCCCGCTCGCGCGCCGAACGCGAAGGCGACGCCTTCGCCGACCTGATCGACCTCATGCTGCGCGCCGACCGCCTCCCCGAACACGGCGGCGAGCCGGTCACGCTGACCCTGACGATGACTTACCGAGAGCTGGCCGAGCAGACCGGCTTCGCCACTCTGGACACCCGCGAACGCATGCCGGCCACGCTGGTCCGCCGCCTGGCCTGCAACGCCGGCGTCATCCCGGTGGTACTGGGCGGCCGGTCCGAGCAGGTCGACATCGGCCGCAAGACCCGCACCTTCCCGGCCTCGATCCGCCGCCTCCTGGTCGCCAGAGACCAGGGCTGCACCTTCCCGGGCTGCGACCGCCCGCCAAGACACTGCGACGCCCACCACATCAGATTCTGGTCCGAGGGAGGCGAGACATCGGTCGAGAACGCGGCCCTGCTGTGCCGCCACCACCACACCCTGATCCACCAAAGCGAATGGGAGGTAAGGCTCCTCAATGGCACCCCGACGTTCACCCCGCCCGCCTGGCTCGACCCCACCCGCACTCCCAGAACCAACACCACCACCCACCCCGACCGCAGCCAAGTCGCCTAGCGCCACCAGCACGATCAGCGACCGTTTTCACCCGAACGAGCAGGTTCGTGGAGGAGGGCCAATGCCTACCGTCGGACGAATGACTGCGATCACCTCCACCGCCTACAGCCGCGACCTGGGCGACGAACTGCGCCGCCTGCGCGAGAAACACACCAGGCTGACCGGCTTCGGCTTCGCCGAACAACTCGGCTGGGACCCGAGCAAGGTCTCCAACATCGAAAACGGCAAAGCCCGCGCGAGCGAGATCGACCTAGTCCAGTACCTGATGACCTGCGGCCGAGACAGCAACTACTTCGAGGCCTTCCGCAACCGCTACCGCTACGCCTTCGACCCGTACGTGCTGGTCGTGCCCGACAACCTGCGCACGCTCGCCATGGCGGAGGCGCAGGCTACGAAGATCACCAGTTTCGACGGCTTCACCATGCCCGGTCTCGCCCAGACCCCTGAATACGCACGAGCCTTGCTCACCGAGGGTGGCAACGAGGCGCCGGAGAACATCGAGAAGTACGTCCAGCTCCGCATCGACCGGCAGTCGATCATGAGGCGCCCCAATCGGCCGGAGTGCACGTTCTACGTGCATGAGCTCGCGTTGCGAATGCGCGTGGGCAACGCCCAGATCATGGAAGAGCAGTATCTACGCCTGCTTTTCCAGTCCCACAGCCTGCGAATCGTGCCCATGTCGGCGGGCATTGCCATCGCGATGAGGTCGGCACGGAGGTTGTTCAGCTTCGAGAAGATGGTGCCGGTCGCCTACAGCGAGACCGACGTGGCGCAGCTGTTCGCGCACGATGGCAAGGCCATCGCGAGCAGCCGGGAGTTCTTCAAGTGGCTGGATGCCCTTGCGTTGGATGAGGGACAATCGCGGAGCGTGCTGATGGACTACGTCAGCGGACTGCGAGAGGACCTCAATGACGCTCGACCGGAGCTGGCGTAAGAGCACCTACAGCGGCAGCACAGACAGCGGTACCTGTGTCGAAGTGTCTCTACGTCAGACCGCTCTCGTGCGTGACTCCAAGGCCTCGGGCGGCGCCGTCCTGGCCTTCTCGCTCTCCGCCTGGCGTGCGTTCGTGGCGCAAGCGCAGGTCTAGGCCGCTGTGCAACTGAGCGGTGAAGTGCGGTCGCGGGTAGCGCTCGTCACGGGTGGCGGTTCGGGTATCGGCCAGGGGATCGCCCTCGCGCCGGCCGCCCAGGGGCATCGGGTCGCCGTGCTGGACCGGGTCGAGGAGGCCGCCCACGCGGTGGCCGGCGAGATTCGTGAGGCGGGCCTCACGGCTGAGGCGCGTCGCCTGATCGGCCCAGCAATAGTTTGGCTCGCGTTCACCGTGTGAGCTGCGCCGCTCAGCGCGCCATCGGAAGTTTCGTCAGCGTAAACGCGTTATCCTCGGTACTCGCGAGACCCGAGGAGCGTGGGGTTGAGTCAAGACACCGAACCCGCTGCGACGGTTGTTCAACCGTCGGCTACCCGGCGTGTGCGTGCCCGCCTTGCGCGGCGCATCACCGCCCAACGTGCGGCCCCGGTGAAGCAGGTCCTCGAACCTCTCGCCGCCGTGCACCGTGACCTCCATCCCAAGGCCGATCTGGCGCTTCTGCAGCACGCGTACGACGTTGCCGAGGAGAAGCACCGCCCGCAGCGCCGCAAGTCCGGCGACCCGTACATCACCCACCCGCTCGCCGTGGCGACGATCCTCGCCGAGCTGGGCATGGACACCACGACGCTGGTGGCCGCGCTGCTGCACGACACCGTGGAAGACACCGACTACTCGCTCAACCAGCTCAAGGAAGACTTCGGCGAGGAAGTCGCCCGGCTGGTCGACGGCGTCACGAAGCTCGACAAGGTCAAGCTGGGGGCAGCGGCCGAGGCCGAGACCATCCGCAAGATGGTCATCGCGATGGCGAAGGACCCGCGGGTCCTGGTCATCAAGCTCGCCGACCGGCTGCACAACATGCGCACCATGCGGTTCCTGCCGCCGGAGAAGCAGGCCCGCAAGGCCAGGGAAACGCTCGAAGTGCTCGCTCCGCTCGCTCACCGGCTGGGCATGGCGACGGTCAAGTGGGAGCTGGAGGACCTCGCGTTCGCGATCCTTCAGCCCAAGAAGTACGACGAGATCGTCCGCCTGGTCGCGAAGCGCGCGCCGAGTCGCGACACGTACCTGCGCACCGTCGTCCAGGAGCTGAACTCGCAGCTCGAGACCGCGCGGATCGTCGCCAAGGTCGAGGGCAGGCCGAAGCACTACTACTCGATCAACCAGAAGATGATCGTCCGCGGCCGGGACTTCGACGACATCCACGACCTCGTGGGCGTCCGGATCCTGGTGGACGAGGTGCGGGACTGCTACGCCGCGATGGGTGTCGTCCACGCCGCCTGGCAGCCCATGCCGGGCCGGTTCAAGGACTACATCGCGCAGCCGCGGTTCGGCGTGTACCAGTCGCTGCACACGACCGTGATCGGTCCCGACGGCAAGCCTCTCGAGGTGCAGATCCGCACCTCGGAGATGCACCAGCGGGCCGAGTACGGCATCGCGGCGCACTGGCGCTACAAGGAGACCAAGGGCACGCACAACGGCAAGTCCGTCGAGATCGACGAGATGGCGTGGATGCGCCAGCTCCTCGACTGGCAGCGGGAAGCCGCGGACCCCGGTGAGTTCCTCGAGGGCCTGCGCTGGGACCTCGCCGCGCGCGAGATCTTCGTGTTCACGCCCAAGGGTGACGTGGAGACGCTGCCGACGGGTTCCACGCCCGTCGACTTCGCCTACTCCGTGCACACCGAGGTGGGTCACCGCTGTATCGGCGCCCGCGTGAACGGTCGCCTGGTCGCTCTGGAGCGCAAGCTCGAGAACGGCGAGGTCGTCGAGATCTTCACCTCCAAGGCGGAGGGTGCGGGTCCGTCCCGCGACTGGCTGAGCTTCGTGGCGTCCCCGCGCGCCAAGGCGAAGATCAAGCAGTGGTTCGCCAAGGAGCGCAAGGAAGAGGCGATCGAGCAGGGCAAGGACGCGATCACCAAGGAGGTCCGGCGCGTCGGGCTTCCGATCCAGCGTCTGGTCAGCGTCGACTCGATGCAGGCCCTCGCCAAGGAACTGCACCACTCGGACATGAGCGCGCTGTACGCGGCGGTCGGCGAGGGGCACACCTCGGCCCGCCACGTCGTGCAACGGCTCGTCGCGCAGCTCGGCGGTGTCGATCACGCCGAGGAGGAACTGGCCGACCGCGCCACCCCGTCCACGGTCACCCGGCGCCGCCCCACCGGCGACGCGGGCGTGATCGTCAAGGACGCGGGCGACGTGTGGGTGAAGCTCGCCCGCTGCTGCACCCCGGTGCCGGGCGACGACATCCTCGGCTTCGTGACGCGCGGCGGCGGCGTGTCCGTGCACCGCACCGACTGCACGAACGCGGACGAGCTGCTGAAGTCGCCGGAACGCCTCCTCGACGTCGAGTGGGCGCCGTCGGCCTCCAGCGTCTTCCTGGTCGCCATCCAGGTGGAGGCGCTCGACCGGCACCGGCTGCTCTCGGATGTCACGAAGGTGCTGGCCGACGAGCGCGTGAACATCCTGTCGGCGTCGGTGACGACGTCACGCGACAGGGTGGCCGTCAGCCGGTTCTCGTTCGAGATGGGCGATCCGAAGCACCTCGGCCACGTTCTGAAGGCCGTGCGGAGCGTTGAGGGCGTCTACGACGTCTACCGCGTGACGTCAGCGTCGTAAAAACTGGGGCAGGATGCGAAACGGGCCCGGAGCGAAAGCTCCGGGCCCGTTTTCTGCGTGAGATCTAGTTCGCGACCAGCGCCGACTTGATGTCGACCGGGGTCTTCGGCTTGCCGTCGCCCTGGCCGGGCTGCTGCGAGATCGTGCCGGTCTTCGCGACCTCGTCGATCTTCTTCAGCGACTCCTCGTCGACCGTGCCGAAGATCGTGTACTTCGGCTGCAGGTTCGCGCCGTCGCCGTAGACGATGAAGAACTGCGAGCCGTTGGTGTCCGGGCCCGAGTTCGCCATGGCGAGCACGCCGCGGCCGTAGGTGAGTTCCGGGTAGACCTCGTCCTTGAACGAGTAGCCGGGGCCGCCCATGCCGTTGCCGCCGGGGTCGCCGCACTGGAGGACCTGGATGCCGGTCACCACGAGGCGGTGGCAGGTCGTGCTGTCGAAGTACTTCTGCTTCGCGAGGTTCACGAAGTTGTTCACCGTGCACGGCGCGAGCGCGCGGTCCAGGTTGAACTTGAGGTCACCGATCGAGGTGCCGAGCGTGACGCCGACCGTGCCGGTGGCGGGCTGCTCGCCGTTCGCGGGCGGCGTGTTCTCCTTGGCCGCCGGCTCCTGGCCCTTCGTGTATTCACAGTTCACTTTTTCCGGCAGCGCGGCCGGGCGCTTCGGGATCTGGTGCAGCGCGGTGGGAATGTTCTCCGCCTTGTCCACCGACTCCTGGGTGGGAGTCTCCGACGCGGCGGCGTCACCATTTCCGAAGACGTCGTTAGTCGCGAGGAACCACACGCCACCTCCGACGAGCGCAACAACGACGACCGTCGAGACGACGGCGATGATGCGACGCTTCTTGGCCCGCTCCTGGCGGTAGACCATCTGACGCTCAAGCTTGCGCTTGGCTGCCGCGCGTCGCTGCTCGTTGGTGGGCACGTGCTCCCTCCCCAGGGACTCATGCGAATAGGGCGGTCGGCTCGGCAGTCTAGGGCCTGGGCATATGAGCTTTGTGTGGTGGTTAGGCTGTCGTTGAACAGGGAGGTCATTTTCGTGCTCGTGATCGGGTTCCCCACTGGTGCGCTCCAGGCGAACTGCTTCGTCCTGGCGGCCGGTGAGGGCGAGCCCTGCGTGATCATCGACCCCGGTCAGGACGCGGTCGAGCCGATCGAACAGGCCCTGCGTCAGCACCGTCTCGCGCCTGTCGCCGTGCTGCTCACGCACGGGCACTTCGACCACACCTTCTCCGTCACCCCGGTCTGCGACGGGAACGACATCCCCGCGTACATCCACCCGGATGACGTAGCGATGCTCGCCGACCCGCTGAAGGGCATCAGCCGCGAGTCGGCCGCCTTCTTCGGCGGCAACCTGGAGATGCGCGAGCCCTCGGAGGTGCGCGAGCTGACCGACGGCGCCGTGCTCGACCTCGCCGGTCTGCAGATCACCGTCGACCACACGCCGGGCCATACCGGCGGGTCGGTGATGTTCCGCTCCGGCGTGCAGGAAGGGGGTCGCCTGGTGATCTCGGGTGACACGCTCTTCGCCGGTTCCATCGGACGCACCGACCTGCCTGGCGGTGACCACTCACGCATGTTGTCGTCTCTGCAGAACAAGGTCATGACCTTGCCCGATGACACAGTGGTGCTGCCCGGCCACGGCCCGACGACGACCATAGGCCGCGAGCGTGCGACGAACCCTTACCTGCTTCAGCTGCAGGACGCTGTTCAGCCGAACGACGCGCAGGCCGCCCCGCACCGAGGACTCTGAGAAACGTGTTTTCCGCACCCAAAGGCGTTCCCGACTACATCCCGCCGACGTCCGCCGCGTTCGCGCACGTCCGGTCGACGCTGACCCGTGCCGCCGAGCTCGCGGGCTACGGCTACATCGAGCTGCCGGTCTTCGAGGACACGGCGCTGTTCTCGCGCGGTGTCGGCGAGTCGACCGACGTCGTGACGAAGGAGATGTACACCTTCCTCGACCGCGGTGACCGCTCCATCACGCTGCGCCCCGAGGGCACCGCGGGCGTGATGCGGGCCGTGATCGAGCACAGCCTCGACCGCGGCTCGTTGCCGGCGAAGCTCTACTACGCGGGCCAGTTTTTCCGCGCCGAGGCCCCGCAGGCCGGCCGGTACCGGCAGTTCCACCAGGTCGGCATCGAGGCCATCGGCATCGACGACCCGGCGTTGGACGCCGAGGTCATCGCCGTCGGTGACGCCGGGTTCCGCGCGATCGGCCTCACCGGCTACCGGCTGGAGCTCACGTCGCTGGGCGACGCGAACTGCCGCCCGGCCTACCGCGAGCTGCTCCAGGCGTTCCTGGCGAAGCTGCCGCTGGACGAGGCGACCCAGAAGCGGGCCGAGCTGAACCCGCTGCGCGTGCTGGACGACAAGCGCCCCGAGGTGCGCGCGCTGGTCGCCGAGGCGCCGCTGATGGTGGATCACCTGTGCGACGCGTGCCGTGAGCACTACGAGCTCGTCAAGGGGTACTTGACCGAGCTGGGCGTGAAGTTCGTCGAGAATCCGCGCATGGTCCGCGGCCTCGACTACTACACGAAGACGACGTTCGAGTTCGTCCACGACGGCCTCGGCGCCCAGTCGGGCATCGGCGGCGGCGGCCGCTACGACGGCCTGATGGAGCAGCTCGGCGGCCAGTCGCTGTCGGGTGTCGGCTTCGGTCTCGGCGTCGACCGCGCGCTGCTCGCGGCCCAGGCCGAGGGCGTGCTGCCGGAGTTCAGCCGCGTCGACGTGATCGGCGTGCCGCTGGGCGAGGCCGCGCGGGCCCGTCTGGTCGCGATCGCCGGCGAGCTGCGTGCCGCCGGGGTGCGGACGGATCTGGTCTACGGCGGCCGGTCGATGAAGGCGGGCTTCAAGGCCGCCGACAAGTCGGGCGCGAAGCTGGCGCTCGTGCTCGGTGAGCGCGATCTGGAGGCCGGCAACATCGGGGTCAAGACCCTCGCGACCGGCGAGCAGGTCACGGTGCCGCTGGCCGACGTGGTCGAAGAGGTGCGGAAGGCGCTGTGAGCGACGACAAGCTCGTTCTCGACCTGCTCGACAAGGCGACGGTCCGCAAGCGTGCGCGGATGGTGGCGATCGGCGGCATCATGGTCGCCCTCGCCTTCGGCGCGATCGTGGGCCTGATCGGCGGCCGCTGGCCCGGCGTCATCGCCGGACTGATCGTGTCGGTGCCGGTGATCCTGCTGGCGATGTCCGAGGCGCGCCGCACGGTGTGGCTCGAGGGCACGACCGTCTACGTCCGGGCGTTCGGCACCCGCAAGGTCGACCTGGCCGTCGCCGACGGCCTCGACCTCCTGGTCACCGACCTGCGCGGCGCGCGGACCGTCGGCCTGTTCGTGCGCGGCAACAAGAAGGCGATCAACATCGCCCTGTCGATGTACGCGGGCACCGGTGGCCGCGAGCTGGGCGTCTACCAGCTCCGCCGCCTCGCCGACGCGCTGGCCGCACGCGGTGACACGCCTGGTCTGGTGTTCTCGGAGCTGCTCGTCGCCCAGCTGCGGGCCGAGGCGCGCGGGCTGGCTGCGGCGGAACGGCCGCTGTACCGGCTCGGGTCGCTCGCGCCGGCCGGGCGGATGGCGCAGAAGCTCCATCCCGACGCGGTCTCGAAGTTCGTGACCTCGCTGGACTGAAGTCCCAGGGCCCGGACGCCGTCACGACACTTCGTGGCGGCGTCCGGCCTCTTACGTGCCCCAGAGGCCCGAGGGCGGCGCGGGGGACAGGATCGCGGTCGCGTCGGTGGTGACAGGCGCGCCGCCGATGAACTTCGTCAGCCCCGTGCCGTGCTCGACTCGGCCAGGGAACGGGTCGCCGGCCGTCGCGCGGGTCAGCTGCTGCATCGGCAGGCCGTTGTGCGAGGCCATGATCACGAAGTTGCCGAAGCGCCGACCGCGGAACACGCCCGGTTCGGCGAGCACGCAGACGTGTTCGAACACCGAGCGCACGGTCGCGCACTGGGCCCGTGCGAACTGAAGGCCGTTGCCGTCGCCGATGTTCGCCGTGTAGATGCCGTCGTCGGCCAGTGCCGTGGACGCCTGCTTCACGAACTCGACCGACGTCAGGTGCGCGGGCGTGCGGGCTCCGGCGAAGCAGTCGCTCACGATCAGGTCGAACGAGCCGGGGCGTGCTTTGACCAGCACGGCGCGGGCGTCACCTGTGGTGATCTTCACTCGTGGGGGCGGCGGGAGCTCGCGGCGGATGAACGCGATCAGCCCCGCGTCGATCTCGGCCACCTGCTGAGACGCCCGAGGCAGTAGGTCGGCCACGTAGCGCGCTAGCGTGAGAGCGCCACCACCGAGGTGGAGCACACGCGAAGGCGCGGTGAGATCGACGATGTGACCCAGCCGGCGGACGTACTCGAACTCCAGATAGGTCGGGTCGTCCAGGTCCACATGCGACTGTGGGGTTCCGTTGACCCGCAACGTCCAGGAGTGCCGTCCACCGAGATCGGGGACCAGTTCGGCAACGCCGGAGTCGATCGACTCGGTGATCGCCTCGGTGTCGGGCCGCTGTCTTCCCACTGCTCTATTGTCTCACCGGGTGTGTCAGTCCAGAGGAGGACCCAAGTGCAGGTTGTCGCGAACGTTCTGATCGCCCTCGTGGCGGTGATCCATCTCTACATCGTGGTGCTGGAGATGTTCCTCTGGACGACGCCGCGCGGCCAGAAGGCCTTCGGCCTCACTCCCGAGTACGCGCAGTCGACCAAGGCTCTCGCCGCGAACCAGGGCCTCTACAACGGCTTCCTCGCGGCCGGCCTCATCTACGCGCTGATCCGCCAGGACTTCGGCGCGTCCGTGCTGTTCACGGTGTTCGTGATCGTCGCCGGGATCTACGGCACGTTCACGGCGAGCCGGAAGATCTTCTTCGTGCAGGTGGTGCCGGGCGCGCTGGCGCTGCTCTTCGTGCTCTTGGCTCACTAGGGCGTTCCCACGGCCCCTTGTCGGGGTCGTAGCCGATGAAGAGGTCGCCCTCGATCCGCGCGGGCCGTGGTTTCACGGGCTTCGCGGCGCGCTTCACGGTCTTCGGTTCGGGCTGTGACTTCGGTTGGGGCTCGGGTTCGGGATCGGGGGCCGCGGCAGCGATCGGGGCGACCTCTTGGCGCACGGCGATCAGCGCGGCCAGCGCCGTGGTCACCGGGATCGCCGCCACCAGGCCGATGCTGCCGACCAGGGTCCGCACGATCTCCTGCGCGATCTGCTGTGACGTGAGGATCTCGCCCATCGACCGCCCGGCCAGCGAGATCGCCAGCAGCAACGGCAGCGCCGCGCCCGCGTAGGCCATCACCAGCGTGTTCACCACGGACGACATGTGGTCGCGCCCGATCCGCGAGCCCGCCGCGAACAGCTCGCGCCACGTCAGCTTGTCGTTGGCCCGCCGAAGCTCCCACACCGCGCTGGTCTGGGTGACCGTCACGTCGTCGAGCACGCCCAGCGCGCCGATCAGGGTCCCGGCGAGCAGCAGCCCGCGCGTGTCGATGCTGGTGCCGAGCAGCGTGACGAGGTTCGTCGTGTCCTCGTCCAGGCCGGTCAGCTTCGAGAGTGCCGAGAAAAGCGCGCCCAGCACCCCGATCAGCGCGAGGCTGACCAGCGTTCCGAGGACCGCGGTCGACGTGCGCGCCGATATGCCGTGCGTCAGGTACAGCACCACGAACATGATCAGTCCGGCGCCGACCACCGCGACCATCAGCGGGTTCTGGCCCGCGAGGATCGACGGCATGATGAACAGCACCAGCACCACGAAGCTCAGCAGCAACGCGCCCAACGCCGCGAGGCCCTGCCATCGCCCGAGCAGCAGCACAGCGGCCGCGAACAGCAGCGCCAGCACGGCGAGCGACCAGCCGCGCTGGAAGTCGACGATCTGGTACGACTCGGCGGCCTGCGGCTGGCTGCCGGAGTAGGACAGCACCACCTCGTCGCCGAGTTGGAAGCTCGGCGCTCCTGGGCCCTTCACGCTCGGGATGGTGATGCTCTGCCCGCTCGCGGCGCCGTCGGTCATCTTCACGGTCACCGCGACGCACTTCTCACCGCAGTTCTCGGCCACCCCGGTGACGACCGCTTCGACCGGCGTCTGGTGCAGACCGATCTCCGCGCCGGTCTTCTGCTCGACCCCGAACGGGTAGAGCAGTGCCGCGCCGACGATCGTGGCCAGTGCCAACGGCACCAACAGCCACATCAGCAACGTGCGCACGCGCTGCGACGCCGGTTCCTCGCTCAGCGCATGGCTATGCCCGTGACCGTGACCCACGCGCGACATCCTGCCCCATGAGATGTTCGACGGCGGTTATGGCCGTCGCGAACCTGTCCTCGGTGAGCTTCAGCCACGGCACGCCGCGCCGCGTGAGCTCGCGTTCGAACAGGCCCGTCATCCACCCGCGGAGGTGTTCGCCGTCACGCCAGCCGTCCTGTTCGAACGGAACGCCGACGTGGTCGGTCAGCAGGTAGAGGTCCGGTTCGGTGCCGAGGAAGAGCTCCGGCCGGAAACCGAGGTAGCGCTCTCCCCAGACGGTCGCGGCGAACGCGTCGTTGTCCGCCACGACCAGCGGTGCGGTCTCGGCCCGGATGCGGCGTTCCTGTTCGCGGGCAACGTCCTCGAAGTCGCCCAGCGTCCACACCAGACTGTCCACGGTGGCCGACGGATCGAACGATCGTGCGGCGGTGAGCTTGTGTTCGGTGTGCTCGCGGCCGTACTCGGCGATCCACGGCGCCTTGAAGTGCTCGGCGAGCTGTGTGGACAGTGTCGTCGTGCCGGTGCTCTCGGCGCCGACCACCACTACCTTCCAGCCCAGGCCGCGCTGGGTCGCGGGCGCGAGGTGGTGCCAGTTCGCGACGGGATCGGTTCGCATCGCCGTGCCGGAGACCGGGTGTGCGAGGCGGTCGAGGTCGACGAGCACGTGCCGCGCGCCGAGCCGTTCGGCCAGCTCGTCGCCGTACTTCTCGCTGGAGAACACGACGTCGACCGGGGCTTTCGAGGGGTCGCCGTCCGCGATCGCCCGCCTGGCCAGCACCGCGCGCGTCAGTGCGACGTGCAGGCTCCAGATCTCGTCGGAGTCGAAGTCCATCGGGTGGTCGTCGAGGTCGCCGATGATGCGCACACCCGGCGTCTGCCGATGGGTCTCCGTCAGCCAGCGCACACGGTGTTCGAGCGGGATGGTCTCGTTCGAGGCCGCCAGCACCGTGACGGTCGTGCGAACGCTCCGCGAGGCCGCCGTCTCGATGAGGTGACGATGCCCGTTGTGCGGCGGGTAGAACTTGCCGAGCACGAGGGCGTGTTCGAACTCCTTCACACGCGCACCTCGTCCTTCATCCAGTTACGCAGCCCGATCACGCACAGCACCATGAACCCCACGTACAACACAGCCGTCAGATAGAGCTCCTTGTACGCGTAGAGCGGCACGTAGATCACGTCCGCGGCGATCCACAGCCACCAGCACTCGATCTTCTTGCGTGCCTGTCCCCAAGTCGCGAGCAGCGACAACACCGTCGTGATGGCGTCCCAGAAGGGCACGTTCGACTCGGTGAAGGTGGTCAGGACCCAGTGCAGCAGGCCGGTTCCGAGCACGCCGGCGACCGCGAGCCAGATCCACTGCGGCGTCGTTGTGCGGCTCACGTGCAGCGTCGTGTGCTGGTCGCCGCCGCGCACCCACGCCCACCAGCCGTAGACCGCGAGCACGACGTACACGACCTGGAGCCCGGAGTCGGCATACAGGCCGCTGCCCCAGAACAGCACTAAGAACGCGATGTTGTTGGCGATGCCGATGGGCCAGTTCCAGGGGTTTTGCCTGGCCACGAGCCACACGCAGAGTGCTCCGGTGATGAAGCCCGCGATCTCGACAACCTTTTCGGGTGACACGTGCGCTCCTTGACCGCTGTTCGAACATGTGTTCGAATCGAGGTGTGCGATGGGACGGACAGAAACTCGAGGCAGAGCCGCAGCAGGCGCTACCGGGGCTACCGGGACTGGTGCGCAGCGTACGAACTCCTGAGTTCGCGGACGTGGTGTTCCACGAGGTCCGCGCCAAATCCGTGCTCAACGGAGTGCCGGGTTCGTCGCTGCCCTTCTCGTGGACGGTCAACCCGTATCGCGGCTGCTCACACGCCTGCACCTACTGCCTGGCCGGTGACACGCCGATCCTCATGGGCAACGGCCGCACCAAGCCGTTGTCCGAACTCCGGGAGGGCGATGAGATCTACGGCACCGAACTGGTCGGCAACTACCGGCGCTACAAGCTCACGACCGTGCTGGCGCACTGGGAGACGCGCAAGACGGCGTACCGGTTGACGCTGGAGGACGGCACTTCCGTGGTCGCCTCGGGTGATCACCGCTTCCTGACCGACCGCGGCTGGAAGCACGTGACGGGCGAAACGGCGGGCACTGGCCGTCGTCCGCACCTCACGACCGGCAACAAGCTGATGGGCACGGGGGCTTTCGTCGAGCAGCCCGCCGTGACCGACGACTACCGCCGCGGCTACCTGCGCGGCATGGTGGACGACGAGCACGAGATCCGCATCCCCGCGGCCGACATCGAGGCCATGGACCGCACACGGGAGTATCTCGACTACTTCGGTGTGCGAGAAGGGAGGGGATTTCTGCCCCAAGTGCGCGAGCTCGCGCACTGGCAGATAGCCCCGAACCCCGACTGGCTCAAGGGATTCCTGGCCGGCGCGTTCGACTACCTCGGGACCTGCTCGCGCAGCATCCTGCGGATGTCGACGCGCAACGCCACCGTTCTGGAAGCGATCTGCCTGGCACTCAAGCACTTCGACTTCGACTTCGCGATCGAGGAACTGCGCCGCCGTCGTGGCGTGCGAGTCGTGCGGTTGCGCGGCGGACTGCGGGAGAACCTGCGTTTCTTCCACACCGTCGACCCGGCGATCACGCGCAAGCGCGACATCGACGGCGTGGCGATCAAGTCGCAGCAGCCGCTGGGCGTCGTGTCCGTGGAACCGCTGGGAGAGATGACGCTCTACGACATCTCGACCGGCACCGCGGACTTCATCGCCAACGGAGTGGTGTCCCACAACTGCTTCGCGCGCAAGACTCACTCCTATTTGGACCTCGACACCGGCCACGACTTCGACAGCCAGTTGATCGTCAAGGTCAACGCGGGGGAGGTGCTGTCGCGCCAGCTGCGTTCCTCGAAGTGGAAGCAGGAGCACGTGGCGCTGGGCACGAACACCGATCCGTACCAGCGGGCGGAGGGGCGGTACGCCTTGATGCCAGGGATCATCGAGGCGCTGACCGCCTCCCGCACGCCCTTCTCGATCCTGACGAAGGGCACGCTGCTGGCCCGGGACCTGCCGCTGTTGTCGGCCGCCGCGGAGGTCGTGCCGGTCGGGATCGCGGTGTCGCTCGCGTTGATGGACCGGGATCTGCACAGGTCGCTGGAGCCCGGCACGCCGACGCCCGCCGCGCGTCTCGATCTGGTGCGGAAGGTGCGCGAGGCCGGCTTACCGTGCGGGGTGTTCGTGGCCCCGGTGCTGCCCGAGCTGACGGATTCCGTCGAGCAGCTCGACTTCCTGCTGGAGCAGATCGCGGCGGCCGGTGCCACCGGTGTGACCGTGCTGCCGTTGCACCTGCGTCCGGGAGCCAAGGAGTGGTTCGCTGCCTGGCTTCGCCGTGAGCACCCGGATCTCGTCGAGACGTACCGGTATCTCTACGGACGTGGGTCCTATGTGGACAAGCGGTATCGCGCCCGGCTCGCGGCGCGGGTCGTGCCCTTGATCGAGAAGCACGGACTGGCGCCGCGTGGGCGTTCCACCGACGCCGTCACCGGAGTGCCCGGCGACGACGACGGCGTGTGGCCCGACGGCAGCCTGCCGGTGGGTGTACCGGCGCCGCGCGTGGATCAGGAACAACTCACCCTGCTGTGATCTTCAGAGTGCGGAGCACCCTCTTCCCCAGGGTGTCCTTCGCGGTTATTCGGCCCAACCGCCCTGGGCCATCGTCTGGAACTTCCACTCGCCGCCGACCTTCGTGAGCAGGTCGCCGTAGCGGACCGTCATCCCGTTGATCGTGCCGTCCGTGATGACGAAGACCAGGTTGTCGTTGATGAAGTGCGGTGTCCTGGTGGACTCCATCTGCACGTCACCGCCCAGCTGGGCCCCCATCTCCTTCAGGAACGTCTCGCGGTCCCACGACGTGGCCGAGCCGTCGGTGACCGTGTTGATCGGGAACAGGGCCATGTCGGCCATCGCCTCGACGTCGCCCTTGACCGCGAGCGCGTCCCACTTCGCAAACCACTGCATGACCTCGTCGTACGCCATACCGTACATTGTACGGAAGTTAGGCGCTGCCGACCACTGCCGTGGTGTCCTCGCTGGTCACGAGCTTGGCGTCGAGTCCTGCGGTGGTGAAGGCCTGGAGTGCGGCCGGGGCCTGGCGCTCGCTGGTCTCGCTCATCAGGTGACCGCCGGGGCGCAGCCAGGTCGCTGCCTGGGCTGCCACGCGACGCATCACTTCGAGGCCGTCCTCGCCGCCGTCGAGCGCCACCCGCGCCTCGTGGTCGCGGGCTTCGGTGGGCATGAACCGGATGTCGTCGGTCGGTACGTACGGCACGTTGGCGACCACGACGTCGATGTGTCCGCGTAGGTGCGTGGGGAGGGCGTCGAACAGGTCGCCCTCGAACACGTTCGTGAGGTTCTGGCGTGCGCACGCCACGGCCACGGGGTCGATGTCGGCGGCGTAGACCGTCGCGGTGGGCAGCCGGTGTTGCAGCACCGTGCCGACCGCGCCTGATCCGCAGCACATGTCGACGACTACCGCGGGCTTCAGGTCGGTGGCGAGGTCCACCAGCAGTTCGGTGCGGTGGCGCGGGACGAAGACGCCCTTCGTGACCACGATCCGTTGCCCGCAGAACATCGCCCAGCCGACGGCGTGCTCCAGCGGCAGGCCGTCGACCCGCTGCCTGACCAGCTCTTCGAGGTGCCGGCTGTCGTGAGCGGCTTCTTGCAGTAGTGCGGCCTCTTCCTCGGCGAAAACGCAGCCGGCGGCCCGCAGTCGTTCCACGATGCTCATCGCGCCGGACGCTAGCAGTAGCTCTTCTTGGGCCATTTACAAGCAGGCTTGACTGTTTGTTTGTTCGGCGGAACACTCGGGGGCGTGGAGACGAGGCAGCGCCAGGCCGACCGCAGCCGCGAGACCAAGCGGAAGCTGATGGAGGCGACCGTCGAGTGTCTGGTGGAACGCGGCTGGTCAGGCACGACGACGACCGAGGTGGCCGAACGCGCCGGGGTGTCGCGCGGCGCACAGCTGCACCACTTCCGCACGCGCGGTGAGTTGGTGGCGGCCGCTGTGGAGCACGTGGGCGCGGAGAGCGTCGAGGTGCTCAAGCGACGCGCGGAGATCGCCGAGAAGAGCACGCACGCCGTGGTCGAGCTGATCGCGGACTTCCACGCCAGTGACCTGTTCACCGCGGCCCTGGAGCTGTGGGTGGCCGCGCGCACCGATCCGGAGCTGCGCGAGCAGGTGCTGGAGCTCCAGGCACGGCTGGGGCGCGAGGTGTACGGGCTGGCGCTGGAACTGCTCGACGTCGACGACACCAGGCCAGGTGTGAAGGACGCGGTGCAGGCAACCCTGGATCTCGTGCGCGGGCTGGCGCTCGCCAACCAGCTCGCCGACGACGCCAAGCGCCGGGCGCACGTGGTGCGCTACTGGGCGCGGATGCTGGAGGAACAGCTGTGATCACCGAACTGCTGGCCGACCTCGACGCCGAGTCCCGCTCGCTCGACGAGATCGTGTCGGCGGCGGACGACTGGTCCGTGCCGACACCCGCCGAGGGCTGGACCGTCGGGCACCAGATCGGCCATCTCCTGTGGACGGACAAGGCGTCGATCCTCGCCATCACCGACCCCGAGGCGTTCCAGGCGCAGCCGCTGACCGCCGACATCGTCGACCGCACGGCGGCGGAGGGTGCGGCGTTGCCGGACCTGCTGGAGCTGTGGAGGGACAGCCGGAAGTCGTTGCTGGAGCACCTCGCTCAGGCCTCCGGGAAGATCCTGTGGTTCGGGCCGCCGATGAGCCCCGCCTCGATGGCGACCGCGCGGATCATGGAGACCTGGGCCCACGGGCAGGACGTCGCGGACGCGCTCGGGGTGGTGCGGGAGCCCACCGCGCGGATCAGGCACGTGTGCCACATCGGGGTGCGGACGATGGGGTTCGCGTTCCTGCTCAACGGGTTGGCGGCGCCCGCCGCCGAGGTGCGGGTCGAGCTGACCGGGCCTGGCGGGGAGTCGTGGGCCTGGGGGCCGGAGGACGCCGAGAACAGGGTTTCCGGGCCGGCACTGGACTTCGCGTGGCTGGTGACGCAGCGGCGCAACCGCAAGGAGCTCGCGGTCGAGGCCGTGGGTCCGGTCGCGGAGGAGTGGGTGCCGATCGCGCAGGCCTTCGCCGGCCCGCCCGGAGGTGGCCGGTGAGCGCCGGAGCGGCATCGCGTTCGGGAGGCCGGCGGTGATCAGGATCGGCAACGCGTCCGGGTTCTACGGGGATCGGCTTTCCGCGATGCGGGAGCAGCTCGAAGGCGGCCACCTCGACGTCCTGACCGGTGACTACCTCGCTGAGCTGACCATGCTCATCCTCGGCCGCGACCGCATGAAGGACTCGTCGCTGGGATACGCGAAGACGTTCCTGCGGCAGATGGAGGACTGCCTGGCGCTGGCCCTCGACCAGGGCGTCAAGATCGTCGTCAACGCGGGCGGGCTCAACCCCGAGGGGCTGGCGCGCAAGCTCGACGCGAAGGTCGGGTACGTCACCGGAGACGATCTCAAGGCGCGGTTCCCGGAAGCCTTGACCGCCAACGCCTATCTGGGCGCGTGGGAGATCGCCGAGTGCGTCAACCTCGGGGCGCAGGTCGTGGTCACCGGGCGCGTTACCGACGCGAGCCTGGTGGTCGGGCCTGCCGCGGCGCACTTCGGGTGGGCACGCGACGACTGGGATCGGCTCGCCGGAGCCACGGTCGCCGGGCACGTGCTGGAGTGCGGGACGCAGGCGACCGGTGGGAACTACTCGTTCTTCACCGAGATCGACGTGACCAGGCCGGGGTTTCCGATCGCGGAGATCGACGAGGACGGGTCGTGCCTGATCACCAAGCACGACGGCACCGGTGGCGCGGTCACCACGGACACCGTGACGGCGCAGCTGTTGTACGAGATCGGGGCGCCGGAGTACCTGGGGCCGGACGTCACCACGCACTTCGACACGATCCGGCTCGAAGAGCACGAGCGCGGTGTTCGGATCAGTGGTGTCAAGGGGAGTCCGCCGCCGGACACGCTGAAGGTGTGTCTGAACACGTTGGGCGGGTTCAGGAACTCCACGACGTTCGTCCTCACCGGACTCGACGTCGACGCCAAGGCCGAGCTCGTCCAGCGGCAGCTCCACGACGCCATCGGTGCGGAAGGGCTGACGTGGACGCTGGCCCGGACCGATCAGCGGGACGCGGCCACCGAGGAGCAGGCGAGCGCGTTGCTGCACGTCACGATCAAGACGGCGGATCCCAAGCGGGCCAAGGGGTTCAGCCGGGCGGCGATCGAGCTGGCGCTGGCGAGCTATCCGGGGTTCCACGTGACGGCGCCGCCCGGTGACGGGACGCCGTTCGGGGTCTACAAGGCCGCGTACGTGAACCGTGACGAGGTCAGTGCCAAGGCGGTGTTGCTGTGAAGCGGCCACTGGGAACGATCGTCGGCGCGCGCAGCGGCGACAAGGGCGGGGACGCGAACCTCGGCGTGTGGGTGCGCAGCGACAAAGCCTACGAGTGGCTCAACGGGTTTCTCACCACCGAGAAGCTCAAGGAGTTGCTGCCCGAGGCGACTGAGGTCAGCAGGTACGAGTTGCCGAACCTCAAGGCGCTCAACTTCGTGCTGCACGGCCTGCTCGGCGACGGGGTGGCGAGCAGCACGCGGTTCGACCCGCAGGCGAAGGCGCTGGGCGAGTGGTTGCGCGGCAGGGAAGTCGAGATCCCCGAGGAGCTCCTGTGATCACGAAGGACCTGTACGAGCGGAAAGAGCTCAGGGAGCTCGTCCGCGACTTCACCCGCAGGGAGATCGCGCCGCACCTCGGTCAGTGGGAACGTGACGGCGAGGTTCCGCGCGAGCTGCACAAGAAGGCGGCGGAACTCGACCTGCTCGGCATCGGGTTCGAGCACGGCGACCTGCTCGACTCGGTGGCGCTGACCGAGGAGATCATCCAGAACGGCGGGTCGTCGGGCGTGATGGCGGCGCTGTTCACGCTCGGCATCGCGATCCCGCACATCTGGCAGTCGCGCAACGAGGACCTGATCGAGAGGTTCGCGAAGCCCGCGATCCGGGGCGAGAAGATCGGCAGCCTCGCGGTCACCGAGCCCGGAGCCGGGTCCGACGTCGCGGCGATCAGGACCAGGGCGGTCAGGGACGGCGACCACTACGTCGTCACCGGCGAGAAGACGTTCATCACCTCGGGCTGCCGCGCGGACTTCGTCACCACCGCGGTGCGGACCGGCGGCGAGGGCTACCAGGGCATCTCGCTGCTGGTGATCGAGGACGGGTTCACCCGGCGCAAGCTCGACAAGATGGGCTGGCACTGTAGCGACACCGCCGAACTGCACTTTGACGACGTGCGCGTGCCGGTGGCGAACCTGGTCGGCGAGGAGAACCAGGGGTTCGCGCTGATCATGCAGCAGTTCCAGGTGGAACGCGTGACGATGGCGGTCGAGGCGTATGCGACGGCACAACGGGCGTTGGACCTGACCGTCGAGTGGACGCGCAACCGCGAGACGTTCGGCAAGCCACTGATCAAGAACCAGGTGGTGCGCCACAAGCTCGCCGCGATGGCGCAGAAGATCGACCTGGCGCGGACCTACACGCGCGAGGTCGCGGCCAGGATCAACCGCGGCGAGGACTGCGTGACCGAGGTCTGCTTCGCGAAGAACGCCGCTGTGGACGCCTGCTCCGAGGTGGTCGACGAAGCGGTGCAGCTGCACGGAGGCATGGGATACATGCGGGAGTCCGAAGTGGAGCGTCACTACCGGGACGCCCGCATCCTCGGCATCGGGGGCGGGGCGAGTGAAGTGATGACCGAGCTCGCGGCACGACGATTGGGGTTCGCCTGATGGGCAACAGGGAGGCGCTGCTCGCGAAGATCGCGGGGCTGGACGCCGAACACGCCAAAGCGCTCGCGGGAGGTGGGCCGAAGTACGTCGAGCGGCACCACAAGCGCGGCAAGCTCCTCGCCCGCGAACGGGTCGAGCTGCTCATCGACGAGGACAGCCCGTTCCTGGAGCTGTCGCCGCTCGCCGCCTGGGGCACCGACTTTCCCGTCGGCGCCTCGGTCGTCACCGGTATCGGGCGGATCGAAGGCGTCGAGTGCGTGATCGTCGCGAACGACCCGACGGTGCGTGGCGGCTCGTCGAACCCGTACACGTTGCGCAAGTCTTTGCGGGCCAACGACATCGCGTTGCAGAACCGGCTGCCGCTGGTCAGCCTGGTCGAGTCGGGTGGCGCCGACCTGCCGACGCAGAGCGAGATCTTCATCCCCGGCGGCCGGGCGTTCCGCGACCTGACTCGTCTCAGTGCGGCGGGGATTCCGACGATCACGGCGGTGTTCGGCAACGCGACGGCCGGTGGCGCCTACGTGCCGGGCATGTCCGACTACGTGATCATGATCAAGGATCGCTCCAAGGTGTTCCTGGGCGGTCCGCCGCTGGTCAAGATGGCGACCGGGGAGGACTCGGACGACGAGTCGCTGGGCGGCGCGTCCATGCACGGCGCCACGTCCGGGCTCGCGGACTTCGTGGCCGAGGACGAGACCGACGCGATCAGGCTGGCCCGCCGGGTCGTCGCGCGGCTGAACTGGCGCAAGCTCGGGCCGGAACCGGCGGAGATCGAGGAGCCGAAGTTCGACGCCGACAGCATCCTGGACATCGTCTCCGAGGACCAGCGCGTGCCGTTCGACCCGCGGGACGTCATCGCGCGGCTCGTCGACGGGTCGCACTTCGACGAGTTCAAGCCGTTGTACGGCAACAGCCTCGTCACCGGGTGGGCCCGCATCCACGGCTACCCGGTCGGCATCCTCGCCAACGCGCGCGGCGTGCTGTTCAGCGAGGAGTCGCAGAAGGCGACGCAGTTCATCCAACTGGCGAACCAGAGCGACACGCCTTTGGTCTTCCTGCAGAACACCACCGGTTACATGGTTGGCGCCCAGTACGAGCAGGGCGGCATCGTCAAGCACGGCTCGATGATGATCAACGCCGTCTCCAACAGCCGGGTCCCGCACCTGACGATCACGATGGGCGCCTCGTACGGCGCCGGCAACTACGGCATGTGCGGCAGGGCGTACGACCCGAGGTTCCTGTTCACCTGGCCCAACGCCAAGTCGGCCGTGATGGGACCTGCGCAGCTCGCCGGCGTGCTGTCGATCGTCGGACGGCAGGCGGCGATGGCGAAGGGGCAGGAGTACAACGAGGAGCACGACGCCGCCATGCGCAAGATGGTGGAGGCGCAGATCGAGGAGCAGTCGCTGGCGCCGTTCCTGTCCGGGAAGCTCTACGACGACGGCGTGATCGATCCGCGCGACACCAGGACCGTGCTCGCACTCTGCCTCTCCGCTGTCCACAGTGGACCGATCAAGGGCGCCGACGGCTTCGGCGTCTTCCGGATGTGAGCCCCGTGATCAAGACCCTCCTGATCGCCAACCGCGGCGAGATCGCCCGCCGGATCATCCGCACCTGCCGGGACAACGGCATCCGCACGGTCGTGGTCTTCTCCGACCCGGACGCCGACGCGCCGCACGTCCGCGAGGCGGACTTCGCGGTGCGGTTGCCCGGTGCGTCGCCGACCGAGACCTACCTGCGTGCCGATCTGCTCGTCGAGGCGGCGACGAAGGCCGGTGCGGACGCCGTCCATCCCGGCTACGGGTTTTTGAGTGAGAACGCCGACTTCGCACGCAAGGTCCAGGCGGCGGGCCTCACCTGGGTCGGCCCGGAACCGGACTCCATCGAGGCGATGGGCTCCAAGGTCGCCGCGAAGAAGCGGATGGCCGCCGCGGGCGTGCCGACGCTGCCCGAACTGGACCCGGAGACCGTCACCGAGTTCCCGGTGCTGATCAAGGCATCGGCCGGCGGTGGTGGCCGGGGCATGCGGATCGTGCGGGAGAAGGCCGAGTTCGGCGACGCCCTCGCCAGCGCGCGGCGTGAGGCCGAGTCGGCGTTCGGCGACCCCACGGTGTTCTGCGAGCCGTTGCTGGAGCACGCGCGGCACGTCGAGGTGCAGATCCTCGCCGACACGCACGGCACGGTCTGGGCGCTCGGCGAACGCGAGTGCTCGATCCAGCGGCGGCACCAGAAGATCGTCGAGGAGTCGCCCAGCCCGGCGGTCACCGACGACGTCCGCAAGCGTTTGTTCGCCGCGGCGACGGCGGCGGCCGAGTCGATCGGGTACGTCGGCGCGGGCACCGTCGAGTTCATGCTGAAGGGCGAGGACTTCCACTTCCTGGAGGTCAACACTCGGCTTCAGGTCGAGCACCCGGTCACCGAGCTCGTCCACGGCGTGGATCTGGTCGAGTGGCAGCTCCGGATCGCCGAGGGCGCCCGATTGCCCGTGGAGACGCCGGAACCGCGCGGGCACGCGATCGAGGTCCGGCTCTACGCCGAGGATCCGGCGAACGACTGGCGGCCGGCGAGCGGCACGCTGCACCGGTTCCACGTGCCCGGCGACGTCCGGCTCGACAGCGGCGTCGAGGACGGCTCTGTCGTGTCGGTGCACTACGACCCGATGCTGGCCAAGGTGATGGCGTACGCGCCGACTCGCCGTGCCGCCGCTCGCAAGCTCGCGACGGCGTTGGAAAGCGCCCAGATCCACGGCCTGGTCACGAACCGCGCACTGCTCGTGGACATCCTCGGGAACGAGGCGTTCCTCGACGGTGACACGCACACCGGGTTCCTGACCGAGCACGACTTCACCCGAACCGTTGACCCGCAACCGTTTGCGCGCGCGGCGGCGTTGGCTCAGGCGGCGAGTCGCAGGATCGGGCACCTGCCGCTCGGCTGGCGCAACGTGCGGTCGCAGCAGCCGAAGGCGAAGTTTCTGTTCGGTGAGGAACTCGTCGAGGTCGAGTACGACCCCGCGCAGGCGACTCCCGACGTGGTCACGCTGGAGCTGGACGGCGTGCGGACCCCGTTCCACGTCGCTCGGTACGGCGATCTGGTCGAGGTCGACTCGCCGCGCGGATCGGTGTCGCTGAAGGTCGTGCCGCGCTTCCCCGAACCGGAGACGAAGCTCGCGCCGGGCGCGACCGTCGCGCCGATGCCCGGAACCGTGGTCAGGGTGTCGGTTCAGCAGGGCGATGTGGTCGAAGCCGGTGCCGAGCTGCTGGTGCTGGAGGCCATGAAGATGGAACACCGCGTGCTCGCGAACAACGCGGGCACCGTCACCGAACTCCTTGTCGAGCAAGCACAGCAGGTCAATGCCGGAGATGTCCTGGCCGTAGTGGAGGAATCGTGAGCTTCGTCGAGTCCGAAGAGCGGATCGCGCTGCGCAAGGCCGTCTCCGAGTTCGGTGCGAAGTACGGCCATGACTACTTCATCGCCAAGTCCAGGGCGGGGGAGAAGACCACCGAGCTGTGGGAAGAGGCCGGCAAGCTCGGCTACCTCGGTGTCGCCGTCCCGGAGGAGTACGGCGGCGGTGGCGGCGGCATCGGCGACCTCGCGGCGGTGTGCGAGGAGCTGGCGGCGGCGGGATGCCCGTTGCTGCTCATGGTGGTGTCGCCGGCGATCTGCGCGACGGTGATCGCCCGGTTCGGCACGGACGAGCAGAAGTCCAAGTGGCTGCCCGGTTTCGCGGACGGCACGCTGAAGATGGCGTTCGCGATCACCGAGCCGGACGCGGGTTCCAACTCGCACAAGCTGAAGACGCACGTCCGGCGCGACGGTGACGACTGGATCCTCAAGGGCACCAAGACGTACATCTCCGGCATCGACGAGGTCGACGCTGTTCTGGTGGTCGCGATCCAGAAGACCGGGCCGGTGCTGGTGGTCGTGCCGACGAACTCCGAGGGCTTCACCCACCACCAGATCGAGATGGACCTGGTGGCGCCGGAGAAGCAGTTCACCCTGTTCTTCGACGACGTCAGGCTGCCTTCCGACGCCGTCGTGGGCTCACCGGACCAGGGCCTGCTCCAGGTCTTCGCCGGCCTCAACCCCGAACGGATCATGGGCGCGAGCATGGCGACCGGATCGGCCCGGCTGGCGATCAGCAAGGCGGTGTCGTACGCCCAGCAACGACAGGTCTGGGACAGCCCGATCGGCGCGCACCAGGGCCTCTCGCACCCGCTGGCGAAGATCCACATCGAGATCGAGCTGGCCCGGCTGATGACGCAGAAGGCGGCCGCGCTCTACGACTCCGGCCGGGACAAAGATGCTGGTGAGGCCGCGAACATGGCCAAGTACGCGGCGGGCGAGGCGATCGCGGCGGCCGTCGACCAGGCCATCCAGACGCACGGCGGCAACGGGCTGAGCTCCGAGTTCGGGCTGGCGTCGATGCTCGGCATGTCCCGGCTGTCCCGCATCGCGCCCGTCTCGCGGGAGATGGTGCTCAACTTCGTCGCGCAAAACTCGCTGAAGTTGCCGCGCTCCTACTGACACACTGCCGGGCATGGGGACCTTCACCACTTCGGACGGCGTCGGCCTCGCCTACCACGGCGAGGCCGGCGACCCGTTGATCTGCCTGCCCGGCGGGCCGATGCAGGCGTCGTCGTACCTGGGCGGACTGCCGCTGGACGACGTGATCAGACTCGACCTGCGCGGCACCGGCGACTCCGCACCTGCTGGCGCCTACCGCGTCGATCACCAGGTGGACGATGTCGAGGCGCTGCGCCGGCACCTCGGCCTCGGCAAGATCAGCCTGCTCGGCCACTCGGCGGGCGGCACGCTCGCGATCCTGTACGCGACGCGATTTCCGGAGCACGTCAAGGAACTCGTCCTCGTCGCGCCCAGTCCGCGGGTGGCCGGCATCGACGTCACCGACGACGACCGCAGGGAAATCGCGCTGCGGCGCAACGGTGAGCCCTGGTACGCCGAGGCGATCAAGGGGTTCGAGGAGATCTGGGCGGGCAACGTGACGCCCGAGGCGTTCGCGAGGATCAGCCCGTTCTGGCACGGCCGCTGGGACGACGCGGCGCGGGCGCTGGACGATCACCCCCGCAACCCCGAGGCCGCCCGGGAGTACTACGCGGAGGGCGCGTTCGATCCGCTTCAGGTCCGCGAGAAGCTCGCGAACCTCGACGTGCCAACACTTCTGGTCGCGGGCGAGTACGACGTGGCGTTGCCGCCGAACCGCGCACAGGAGTACGCGAAGCTGTTCCCGCGCGCGACGCTGGTCGTGCAGTCCGGCGCCGGTCACTTCCCCTGGGCGGACGACCCCGAGGCGTTCGCGGCGGCGGTCCAGCGCATTCCGTAGAGACCGGGACCGAAGTCGAGCGCGGCGGCGTGCGCGTAGCCCCCTTCGTCCACAGGGGCCGGGCGGGCGCCGCCGGGCATTTCCGTTCCGGCCGGGCCGGACGCGAATTGCTCGCAGGACTCGGGCGGGGACTCGGCCGGGAATTTGATCTCCAGGACGTAGTCGTGCACGCGTTCGCCGAACCGCCGGAAATGCGTGTGCTCGACGGTCGGATGTGGATAGATCAATTCGTACTCGATCGCGATCGACTCGCCGGCGGAGATCGGTTCGTCGAACAACAGCTCCGCGACGAGCACGCCGTTCGTGCGTTCCCTGGCGATCCGGCCGACCCGGCAGGAACGGACGGCCGTGAGCGCGGGCTGCGCGGAACCCGTTTCCTGGCACAGGATCCAGCGGTCCACATTGGCGGAACTGGCCTGCATGACCTGCCGTGAGCGGATGCCGCGCACACCACCGCAGGGCGCGACGTCGACCCGGTCGTGCTGGGCGGTCAGCATGAGGCCGGAACCGTCCCACGGTGCCCGTGACGACAGCTCTCGCCTGCGCGAACGGCCACGCGGCCGAGGTGGTCCGAGCAGGCGGCTCAGGGCGGTGTCCGGCAGCCCGAGCACGTTCTCCAGGTGCGTGAGCGCCATCAGCGACTCGGGCCGCTCGGGTCTGCGCCGGCCCGACTGCCAGTAGCTCAGCGCCGTCACGCTGATCGGCGCTCCCCGCACTTTCAGGCGGTGCTGCAGCCGTTCCAGACTGAGTCCCCGCACCTGGATCGCGACCCGCAACGCGTCCGCGAACGGACCCGTCACGAGAAGGTCGGCGAGCTCCTCGCGCGGTGGGTAAATCGTGAGCATCGCTCCTCCGGTTTCACGGAGTCAAGGTCGGAAGGCTATCGGCAGCAAAGGGAACGCGGTACAGCCGATCGGCGGTTTTGTCCGGGTTCGAAACTCGGCAGGTTCAGATCTCGGGACTATTACGCCGCCAATAGCCCCCGATTGGGTTCCTGAGCATCCCTGCGACGAACAGGACTACACAATGCGCAAGACCGCAACTCTGCTGGGCTCGGCGGTCATGATCGCCGCGTTCGCGGCACCCGCTACCGCCGCGGTGGGCGAGATCCGGGTGTCACCAGGTGAGAACATCGCGGGCAGCTTCATCGTCAAGTTGAAGGACGGCGGGATCACCGCGAGCGCGCAGACTCTCGGTTCCCGGTTCGGCGGCCAGGTCGGTCACGTCTACGACGCCGTCTTCCAGGGCTTCTCGATCAAGATGAGCGACGCGCAGGCGCGCAGACTCGCCGCTGACCCCTCGGTCGAGTACGTGGAACGCGACCAGGTCGTCAGCATCCAGGCGACCCAGGTCAACCCGCCGTCGTGGGGTCTCGACCGGATCGACCAGCGCAACCTGCCGCTCGACCAGCGCTACACCTACAACAGCACCGGCTCCGGCGTGAACGCCTACATCATCGACACCGGTGTCCGCATCACGCACCGCGACTTCGGTGGCCGCGCCCGTAACGGCTACGACTTCGTGGACAACGACGCCGTCGCGCAGGACGGCAACGGTCACGGCACGCACGTCGCCGGCACCGTCGCGGGCACGCTGCACGGTGTCGCGAAGCAGGCGAACATCATCGGCGTCCGCGTGCTGAACAACTCGGGCTCCGGCACCATCGCCGGTGTCGTCGCGGGCGTCAACTGGGTGGCGTCCAACCACGTCAAGCCCGCTGTCGCCAACATGTCGCTCGGCGGCGGCGCCAACACGTCGCTCGACAACGCCGTGTCGGGTGCGATCACGCGCGGTGTGACGTTCGCCGTCGCGGCGGGCAACTCCAACACGAACGCGGCGAACACCTCGCCCGCACGTGTGGCCGCGGCGCTGACGGTCGGCTCCACCGAGCGCACCGACGCCCGCTCCTCGTTCTCCAACTACGGCCCCGTGGTGGACGTCTTCGCGCCCGGTGGGGGCATCACGTCCACGTGGAACACCAGTGACACGGCCACGAACACCATCTCCGGCACCTCGATGGCGGCGCCGCACGTCGCCGGCGTGGTGGCGCGGTACCTGCAGGGCAACCGGAACGTGACGCCCGCCCAGGTGGCGACCGCGATCACCTCCAACGCCACCAACGGCAAGGTGACCAACCCCGGTCCGAGCACGACCACGAGGCTCCTGCACTGGGCCTCGACCAGCTGAGCGCAGCCCTGAGATGTGCGGCCCCGGCTCCCTGTGAGCCGGGGCCGTTTTCCCTGCAAATGAAAGGAAGTCTGCCCGTGAGAGCCCTGCTGGCAGTCGCCGCCCTCGCGGCAACGGTCGTGGTCGCCCCGGCGTCCGCGGCCACGTCGTCGTACATCGTGGTGTTGAAGGACGGCGCCGTGTCGTCGTTCAGCGGTGCCGTCGAGCACCGGTACACCAGTGTTCTGAACGGTTTCAGCGCCCGGCTGACATCGGCGCAGCTGAAGGCCTTGAAGGCCGACCCGAACGTGTCCTCCGTGGAGCGTGACGGGATCGTGCACGCCAACAGCGTCCAGCTCAACCCGCCCTGGGGGCTGGACCGGATCGACCAGCGCGCGTTGCCGCTCAACCAGCGCTACGAGTACACGACCACAGGCCGTGGCGTGAACATCTACGTGATCGACACCGGTCTTCGCGTGACGCACGCGGACTTCGGCGGCCGTGCGCGCAACGGCTGGGACACCGTCGACAACGACGCGGTCGCGCAGGACGACAACGGTCACGGCACGCATGTGGCCGGTATCGCGGCGGGCACCAAGTACGGCGTCGCGAAGCACGCGACGGTGTGGGGCGTGCGGGTGCTGAACGGGTCCGGCTCCGGCACGATCTCCGGTGTCATCGCGGGCGTCGACTGGGTGACGACCAACGCGGTCAAGCCCGCGGTGGCCAACATGTCGTTGGGTGGCAGCGCTTCCGCGGCGCTGGACACGGCCGTGAAGAAGTCGATCGACTCCGGCGTCTCGTACACGGTCGCCGCCGGTGGCAGCAACACGGATCCGGGGAACTCGTCCCCGCAACGGGTTTCCCAGGCGATCTGCGTGGGTGCGTTGACGCAGAACGACACCAAGTCATCGTCGTCCAACTTCGGTCCCCTGGTGGACATCTGGGCGCCGGGTGTGAGCATTCCCTCCGCCTGGAACACTTCCGACACGGCGACCAACACGCTGAGCGGTTCGTCCATGGCCGCACCGCACGCGGCCGGTGTCGCGGCCAGGTTCCTGGAACGCAACCGTGCCGCCACGCCCGCGCAGGTCGAGCGCGCGCTGGTTACCACGGGCACTCCGGGGACACCACCCGTCACTCGTATCCTTTACTGGCCGCCATCCCTGTGAAAGGTGAATTGTCCGTCAATGCAAGCCCGTCTTAAATCTTAAGACACCCTTGGCAGGAACCGGATCTCTCCATAACGTCGAAAGCGCTTCGTTCCCCTGCAAAGAACGGAAAGCGAATCATGACGCGAAAGATCCGGTTCCTGGCCGGTGCCGGCGCGGCGACTCTCGCCATGTCGGTTCTGATGGTTCCCAACGCCTCCGCCGCCGAAGGCGAGGTGCTGTCGCTCAACGCACCGGAGAAGATCGCCGGCAGCTTCATCGTGAAGCTGAAGGAGGGCAAGGCGAACGGGCACGCGCTCGCTTCCCGTTTCGGCGGGACGGTCGAGCGCGAGTACAAGACGTTCGGCGGCTTCAACGTGAAGCTCACGGAGAAGCAGGCCAAGCGCCTCGCGGCCGACCCGTCGGTCGAGTTCGTGGAGGCCGACCAGGTCGTCCACACGCAGGCCACGCAGACGAACCCGCCGTCCTGGGGTCTCGACCGCATCGACCAGCGCAACCTGCCGCTCAACAGCTCCTACAGCTACACCTCCACCGGCGCCGGCGTGACGGCGTACGTCATCGACACCGGCGTCCGCATCAGCCACTCCACGTTCGGTGGCCGCGCCGCCAACGGCCGTGACTTCGTGGACAACGACAACGTCGCGCAGGACGGCAACGGCCACGGCACGCACGTCGCCGGCACCATCGCGGGCTCGCAGTACGGCGTCGCGAAGGCCGCGAAGATCGTCGCCGTCCGCGTGCTCGACAACGCCGGCTCCGGCACCCTCGCGGGCGTCGCGGCCGGCATCGACTGGGTGGGCGCGAACGCCGTCAAGCCGGCTGTCGCGAACCTCTCGCTCGGTGGTGGCGCCAACGCCACGCTCGACACCGCGGTGCGCAACGCCGTCGCCAAGGGCGTCACGTTCGCCGTGGCGGCGGGCAACTCCAACGCCAACGCGTCCGGCTTCTCGCCGGCCCGCGTGACCGAGGCGATCACGGTCGGCTCCACCGACCGGACCGACGCCCGCTCGTCGTTCTCGAACTTCGGCGCGGTGCTCGACATCTTCGCCCCCGGCCGTGACATCACCTCGGCCTGGAACACCTCCGACAGCGCCACCAGCACCATCTCGGGCACGTCGATGGCCACCCCGCACGTCGCGGGTGCGGCCGCTCGCTACCTCTCGACGAACGCGTCGGCCACGCCGGCCCAGGTCGCCTCGTACCTGGTGGGGCAGTCGACGCCGTCGAAGGTGACGAACCCGGGCACCGGTTCGCCGAACCGCCTGCTGTACCTCGCGCCGACCGCGTGAGCTAGCTCCGAACGCAGTGTTCGATCAAAAGGGCCCGCGACCTCGGTCGCGGGCCTTTCCTATTGTTGGGTCCATGGTGGACGGCCTGAAGAAGATCGACTGGTACCGGTTGCGGAGCCACGACGGGTTCGCCGACGACCTTCCCAGGCTGTTGAGGCAGGCCCGGACGTCCGTCGAGCCGCACGAGGAGCTGGTGCGTCACCTGACCGGAGACGAGTCCGAGGTCAGCGAGGCGACCGCGGCGGCGTGGCCGTTCCTGCTGGACCTCGTCGCCCACGACAACACTCCGAGCCGTGACTGGCTGCTGGAGAACCTGTGCGGCGCGATCGCGGTCGCCGGAGGCAGTGGTTCCGACGGCGTCGACCCGAGCTGGGCACCCGCCTGGGAGGCCTCGAAACCGGCGTTGCTCGCCCTGCTCGACCACGGTTCGGCGGCGGTGCGGCGGGGCGTGTTGTTCATGCTGGGGAAGGGGCTCGGGGACAGTGCCCTCGTGCTGCCCGCCCTGTCCCGGCGGTGGGAGGAGGAGATCGATCCGGCCACGCGGTTGTGCGTCGTGATCGTCGCCACGGAGTTCGCCGGGCGGGCCGACGAGACGGCGGCCGCGTGGTTGCGGGAGCTGACGGTCGCGGACGACGAACCGCTCGCGCGGATGCTCGTGTCCGCGGCGACCCGGCCCGACGCCGACGTGATCCTGCGCGCGCTGACCGGGGACCTGGAGCTGTTCCTCGCCACCGGGTCGTTCCAGATGGGCTACGAAGAGGTGCTGGAGCACGTGCTCTGGCTGGTGGGGCCCAAGGACTTCGACGGCATGGACCTCGTGCTGGCGCTGGTGGACGTGCTGCCGTGGCGGACCGAGGCACTCGACTACCTGCGCAGGCTCTTCGAGCGCGACACGACCGACGTGGGGCTGGTCGTGCCGTTCGTGCCGGTGTGGATCGCCGACCCCGACGTCCGGTTGCGGGCCTTCGCGGTGTGGCTGGCCGGCGTCGCGCGGGCTCGCGAGTACCGGGACCTCGTCGCCGAGAGGGTGCACGACCACTCCGTGACGTCGTTGGGGCAGAAGGTCTCGACGCTCGCCACGTCGGTGCTGCTGGACCTGGGGTGAGGCCGGTGCTGGAAGGGTTGGACGACGTCGCGTGGCACTCGATCGACCACGCCTACGGCCCCGCGCTGGACACACCCGGTCACGTGCGGGCGCTGCTGTCCGGCGATCCCGAGGTGGTCGAGCGGGCCATCACCGACCTGGACTCGACGGTGCACGAGGAAGGCGGGTTCGTGTGCGGGGCCGCCACGGCGGTGCTGCCGTTCCTCGCCGAGGTGCTGCCGTCGCTCGCGCCGGCACCGCGGGCGCGGCTGCTCGACCTGCTCCACCGGATCGCGGAGCAGGGCGACGCCGAGCAGGTCGACCCCGGCTGGCACGCGGCCTGGGCGAAGGCGAAACCGGTGCTGGAGAGATCATCTCCGCAGGGAGAAAGCCCTGCCTGAAAATCTGTCGGTGGGTCCGGCTAGCCTTGACGGCAAAGCTGACTTCGTCTACAAGGAGCCACCACCGTGTTGCGCACGCACGAGGCCGGATCACTCCGGGCCGAGCACGCCGGGCAGTCCGTCACCCTCACCGGGTGGGTCGCTCGCCGGCGGGATCACGGCGGTGTCATCTTCATCGACCTTCGCGACGCCTCCGGTGTGGCCCAGGTCGTGTTCCGCGAGGGCGAGATGGCCGAGCGCGCGCACCGGCTGCGCAGCGAGTACGTCATCAAGGTCACCGGCGACGTGAGCAAGCGTCCCGAGGGCAGCGAGAACCCCGAGCTCTCCACCGGCGCCATCGAGGTCTACGTGACCGACCTCGAGGTCCTCAACGAGGCCGCGCCGCTGCCGTTCCAGGTCGAGAGCGACGTGGAGCCCGGCGAGGAGGCCCGCCTCAAGCACCGCTACCTCGACCTGCGCCGCTCCGGCCCGGCCAAGGCCATCCGGCTGCGCAGCGAGGTCAGCCGCATCGCCCGCGAGGTGCTGCACGGCGAGAAGTTCTCCGAGATCGAGACGCCGACCCTGACCCGCTCCACGCCCGAGGGCGCGCGTGACTTCCTGGTGCCGGCGCGACTGCGTCCCGGCTCCTGGTACGCGCTGCCGCAGTCGCCGCAGCTGTTCAAGCAGCTGCTGATGGTCGGTGGCCTGGAGCGCTACTACCAGATCGCGCGCTGCTACCGGGACGAGGACTTCCGCGCCGACCGCCAGCCGGAGTTCACCCAGCTCGACATCGAGATGAGCTTCGTCGAGCAGGACGACGTCATCGCGCTCACCGAGAAGCTGCTCGCCGCGATCTGGAAGGAGACCAAGGACGTCGAGCTGCCGCTGCCGTTCCGCCGGATCTCCTACGCCGACGCGATGGCGAAGTACGGCTCGGACAAGCCGGACCTGCGCTTCGAGCTCGAGCTCACCGACCTGACCGAGTACTTCAAGGACACGACGTTCCGCGTGTTCCAGGCGCCGTACGTCGGTGCCGTCGTCATGCCGGGCGGTGCCTCGCAGCCGCGTCGCACGCTCGACGCGTGGCAGGAGTTCGCCAAGCAGCGCGGTCACAAGGGTCTCGCGTACGTGCTGGTCCAGGAGGACGGCACGCTGGGCGGCCCGGTCGCGAAGAACCTCACCGACACCGAGCGCGAGGGTCTCGCGAAGGCCGTCGGCGCCAACGCGGGCGACTGCATCTTCTTCGGCGCGGGCGACCCGCGTGACGCGCGTGCTCTGCTGGGCGCGGCCCGGGTCGAGATCGCGCACCGCGTCGGCCTGATCGACGAGAACGCCTGGGCGTTCGCGTGGGTCGTCGACTTCCCGATGTTCGAGTCGGTCGACAAGCTCGACGCGGGCGACGTCGCCGTCGGTGGCGGCAACTGGACGGCGCTGCACCACGCGTTCACCTCGCCGACCCCGGAGTGGATCGACAACTTCGAGTCCGACCCGGGCAACGCGCTGGCCTACGCCTACGACGTGATCCTCAACGGCAACGAGCTCGGCGGTGGCTCGATTCGTATCCACCGCGCGGACGTGCAGCAGCGCGCGTTCAACGTCATGGGCATCGGTGCCGAGGAGGCGCAGGAGAAGTTCGGCTTCCTGCTCGACGCGTTCAAGTTCGGCGCCCCGCCCCACGGCGGCATCGCGCTCGGCTGGGACCGCCTCTGCATGCTGCTCGCGGGCGCCGACTCGATCCGCGAGGTCATCGCGTTCCCGAAGTCGGGCGGCGGCTACGACCCGCTGACGGCCGCTCCGGCGCCCATCACGGCGCTCCAGCGCAAGGAGGCCGGCGTGGACGCCAAGCCGCAGGAGAAGACCGAGCAGAAGGCGGCCGACAAGGCCGAGCAGAAGGCGTAACGATCTGTTCGCGCGCGGAGGCAACCCGCCGGGTGCCTCCGCGCGTCCCAGAACATGAGACCCGTTCGCCCGATCGGGCAGCTACTTGATCGGTATTGACTCATGGGCGGCGATCGATCGGGTTGATCGGCACGTAGTGGGCAACGGAAGGTGTTTCCACACGTCCACACGTCGGAGGGGATCCGGAAACAGCGCGAGCCGTTATCAACGAGTAGTGGTGGTCGCAGCCTGGCCGGATTAGCGTCGGTCCGGCTCACGGACTTTGGGGAGTAGGGTCGGAGGGGATGAGCGTGGAGATCACCGCGGGCCCTCCCGACACGACTTCACCTGAGATCGCAGACGCTGTCGGGGCGGCTGAGCGCGTACTGACCAGAAGACTGGGCGCACAGGTGCGCCTCGCGGACCCCGAGACTCTCGGGGGTACCGGTCGTTCCGTCGTCATTCGTGTCAGAGTCGCCTCCTCGCCGTTCTCCATGCCGCGCACGCTGGTCGTGAAGCGCTATCCCGCAGGGACCGGCGACCGCGACCCGTGGGCGCACGAGGCCGTCAGCCACCAGTTGCTCACGGCTCTTCCGGCCGAAGAGCGCGCCACACCGGAACTCTTCGCCCACGACGCGGCGACGCGTCTCGTCGTGCTGGAAGACCTGGGCCGTGCGCCGCGGCTGTCCGAGAAGCTGCACGCGCCGGACGCGCGCGCTGCGGAACGTGGCCTGCTCTC
The DNA here is from genome assembly GCF_900115955.1 of Lentzea waywayandensis. Taxonomy (GTDB): domain Bacteria; phylum Actinomycetota; class Actinomycetes; order Mycobacteriales; family Pseudonocardiaceae; genus Lentzea; species Lentzea waywayandensis. Next base: position 48,594 of record NZ_FOYL01000014.1, on the reverse strand, counting down.
GTGGGCACACGCCATGGGCCGCCTGCACGCCACGACGGCGGGCCGTGACGCGGATTTCGACGCGTTGATGCGCCGGGCCGGCGCGCAGTGCTGCCAGGACCCGATCGCGGTCGACGTGCACGCGGCGATCGCGGGCTTACCGGCGTTGCTGGAGTCCACCCTGGGCGTCGGCACGTCTCCGCAGGCCGTCGAGTTCGCGGCCGAGTCCGCGCGGGCGTTCAGCACCTCGCGGCGGCGGGCGTTCAGCCCGTCCACGTCCTGTCCGGACAACCACCTGGTCACCTCACGCGGTGTCCGGTTCGTCGACTTCGAGGGCGGCTGCGTCCGCGACATCGTGTTCGACGCCGCCGCGCTGCGCGTGCCGTTCCCGTCCTGCTGGTGCGGCTGGGGTCTGCCGCCGGGGATGTCCGAGGCCATGGTCGCCGCCTGGCGCGCGGAGGTCGGGTCGGTGTGGCCCGAGATGGACGACGACGCGGTGTTCTTACCGCGGCTGTTGGAAGCCCAGCTGCTGTGGGTGTGGCTCGCGACGTGGCGAGCGCTCTCGAAGCCGATGCCCAACGTTGTCAACGCGCCGCCGCGCAGTGTCGTGCTGACCGGCCGGTGGATCCGGTTGCGGTCCGACGCGTTGCTGCTGGGCGAGAAGACGGTCGCGTCGCACGCCGACGCGGTGATCGGGGCACTGGCCGACCGCTACGGCCCTGAGGTGCTCGAACTCCCGCTTTACCCAGCATTTCGCTGAACCGTTCCCGCACGGTCATTCCGAGATCACCGGGCCAGCTGATCCTGAACCGCGTGCTGGTGTTACTAGGTGACTCGACAGCGGTCGGGATCGGCGACCTCGTGCCCGGCGGATGGCGTGGCTTCGGCCCGATCCTCTCGTCCGCCTACTCGGACAACGGCTATCGCAACTACGCGGCCTCCGGCGCCCGGCTGGCCGACGTCAGACGCACGCAGTTGCCGCAGGCGTTGCGCGACAAGCCCAGCGCGGCCGTCGTCATCGCCGGGGTGAACGACACGCTGCGGTCCGACTTCTCCGTGCGGCGGATGCACGAGGACCTCGACCACGTCTGCCGCGAGCTGATCGCGGCCGGAGTCGCCGTCGTCACCGTGCGGTTCCACGACCAGGGCCGCGTGTTCAAGCTGCCGGGCCGGTTGCGGCGGGTGCTTAAGGACCGCATCGACGAGTACAACCGCGTGGTCGACGTCGTGGTCGCGCGGCACGGTGTGCGGTGCGTCGACCTGCACACGATGCCTGGCGCCTACGAGCTGGACACGTGGGCCGTCGACCGGCTGCACCCGTCCGAACGGGGTCATCGCATGCTGGCGCGGGCGTTCGCGGCCGAACTGCGGGCGGTCGGGCTCCAGTTCGGCGACGTCAGCCTGGAGTGCTCCGGTGGCCGTGAGCTGACGGTGTGGCACCACATGGCTTGGCTGATGCTCAAGGGGATTCCGTGGCTGTGGAAGCGCGGAGCCGACCTGCTTCCGCTGCTGTGGGCTGACGAGTCGGCCGAAGCGATCGGGCCGGTGCCGGGGGAAGTGTTCCCCGCCGACACCGGCCGTCTCTGAGACTCAGCCCGTGGTCAGGTCGTAGAGGGTCTGGCCGCCTGCCGTCGTGGACTGGAAGGTCGCCGCGACCCATTCGGCGATCGCGCTGTCGCCACCACGTCCGCCGCCGCCACCACCGCCCTCGACGTAGTACCGCACCTTGCCCTGCGCGACGAGCTCCTTGAACTCGTCGAGCGTGGGCGCGGGATCGCTGCCGTTCCAGCCGCCGATCGCGATCACCGACCGGCCGGACGCCAGTTGCAGCGACGCCGCGCTCTGGGCGCCGACCGTCGCGGCCGCCCACTCGGTGTCCGTGGCCTTCAGCAGCTGCACGACCTCCGTCGACGAGCCGCCTTCCCGCATGCCCATGCCGCCGCCCTGCTGGGAACGCGGGCCGGACAACGGGATCGAGCCGCTGTGCGTCGTCGAGGCGGTGGCGAACGCGTAGCCGGACGTGCCGAGCAACGCGGCGGCCACCAGCGCGGCCGCGATCCAGCGGCGTCCGTTCAGTCCGAACACCAGCGCGAACACGGCGATCGCGGTGACGGCCAGCAGGACCCAGCGCAGCCACGGCGTCCAGTCCGGTGTGCGGTCGAGCAGGATGAAGCCCCACACGCCGGTCGCCGCGACCATCGCCGTCAACGCCATCCGCACCGGGAAGTGGCCACGGCCGCGCCACAGCTCACGTCCGGCGATGCCGACCACCGCGGCGATCGCGGGCGCCAGCGCGACCGTGTAGTAGGGGTGCGTGATGCCGCTCATGAAGCTGAACACCGCGCCGCTCACGAGCACCCAGCCGCCCCACACCACCAGCGCCGCACGCGTGCGGTCAGTCCGTGGCGCACGACGCAGGAACCACAGCCCGGCGCCCAGCCCGATCAACGCGGCGGGCAGCAGCCAGGAGATCTCCGGGCCCATGCTGGCGCCGAACAGCCGCCCGATGCCCGTCTCGCCGCCGAAGCCGATGTTCCCGTTGCCGCCCATTCCGCCGCCACCAGGACCGCCTGAACTGCCGAAGATGCGGCCGAGCCCGTTGTAGCCGATGGCCAGTTCCCACAACGAGTTGTTGGTCGACCCGCCGATGTACGGGCGGCTGTCCGCCGGCCACAGCTCGACCAGCGCGATGAACCACCCGGCCGAGACGACGACCGCGACACCGGCGCCGAGCAGGTGCAGGAGCCGCCTGAGCGGTGAGGTGGGAGCCGCGATCAGGTAGGCCAGCGCGAGCGCGGGCAGCACCAGGAACGCCTGGAGCATCTTGGTGAGGAACGCGAACCCGATCGCCGAGCCCGCGAGCGCCAGCCACAGCGGGCTCGCGTTCTCCAGCGCCCGCACCGTGCAGTACGCGGCCGCGACCATCAGCAGCACCAGCAGCGCGTCCGGCAGGTTGAACCGGAACATCAGCGTGGCCACCGGCGTGAGCGCGAAGGCCGCACCGGCGAACAATGCCGCGGTCGGACCGGACGTGCGCTTCACCGTCGCGTACAGCAGTCCCACCGCCGCAACGCCTTCCAGCGCCTGCGGAGCGAGCACGGTCCAGCTGGAGAAGCCGAACGCCTTCGCGAACAGGCCGCTCACCCACAGGAACGCGGGCGGCTTGTCGACGGTGATCGTGTTGCCGGGATCGAGCGAACCGAACAACAACGCCTTCCAGCTCTGCGACGCCGCCTGCGTGGCCGCCGCGTAGAACTCGTTGCCGTAGCCGGACGCGGTGAGGTTCCACAGGTACAGCACGGCGGCACCGGCGAGCAGACCGAGGAAGGCGATGCGGTGCAGCATTTTCGGCTTCAGCCTGCGTTGTGGTTCCGGTGCAGTGGCAACGGTCGGCGCGGGGGCGAGTGTGGCGGTCATGCCGTGACCCTTTCCGGTGTGGTGACCGGCAGGGCCGGCGTGGAGCGGCGCAACCGCGCGATGCCGCGCAGGTCGGCCAGGGCGGTGGCGAGGATGTCGACGCTGGAGTCCGGGTCCTCCACCCAGTCGACGGGGACCTCATGGACGCGCAGTCCAGCGCGTTGCGCGAGCACGAGCAGTTCGGTGTCGAAGAACCAGCCGGTGTCCTCGACGTGGGGGAGCAGCCGGTGCGCGGCGCGGGCGTGGATCGCCTTGAACCCGCACTGCGCGTCGGTGATGTGCGTGCCGAGGGTGGCGCGCAGCAACACGTTGTAGCAGCGGGAGATCACCTCGCGCTTGGCGCTGCGGGTCACCCGTGCCCCGTGCGCGAGCCTGCTCCCGATCGCGAGGTCGGAGTGCCCGGACAGCAGCGGCGCGACGAGCGGTGCCAGCGCGCGCAGGTCGGTCGAGAGGTCGACGTCCATGTACGCCAGCACTTCCGCGTCCGACACGGACCAGACCTCCTTGAGAGCGCCACCCCGGCCCTTGCGCGGGAGGTGGACGCTGCGCACCTGGTCGTGCGCGCGCGTCAGGTTCTCGGCGATCTGGAGCGTGTGGTCGGTGCTCGCGTTGTCCGCGATGGTGATGCGGAAGTCGTGGGGGAAGAGCTTCGGCAGTTCGGTGAGCAGCCGGTCGACGCACCTCGGCAGGTCGCGTTCCTCGTTGTAGACCGGGATCACCACGTCGAGAGTGGTCATGACGCGTCCAGTTCGTAGAGGGTGGCACCGGCGACGGTGGTCGCGGTGTAGTTCTCGGCGACCCACGCGGCGATGTCGTGGGCGGCGTCGCTGCCGGTCTCGCCCTGCATCATCCGGCCGGCCGCGACGTAGTAGTGGATCTGTCCACTTCGGACCAGTTCCTGGAACTGCTCCAGGGTCGGCGCGGGATCGGTGCCGTTGAAGCCGCCGAGCGCCATGACCGGCTGCCCGCTCGCGAGCTGGAGTCCGGCCGCGTTGTTGGAGCCGATCGTCGCGGCGGCCCACTTGTAGCTGTCCGCTTTGTCCTGCAAGAGGGTCACGACCTCGGCGTCCGGTGTCGTGGCGTCGAGCAGCCCGCCGCCCGCGCCGCCCATCCGCCCGCTCGACGGGCCCGCTACGGGCAGCGCGCCGGTGTGCGGAGTCGTGACGGTGGCGAAGGAGTACGTGGTGGGGCCGAGCAACGCGGCGATGAGCGCGACCGGGATGGCCCAGCGCATCGACAGCACCAGGCCGACCGCGGCGATCAGTCCCGTCATCAGCACCAGCACCGCGACGGGCGTGGAGAACTCGTTGATCAGCACGTAGCACTGCAGCGCGCTCAGCGCGACGGAACCCGAGAGCACCGCTGCCGCAACGGGTTCACTGCGGCGTTCCCAGAGTTCGGTGGCCGCGATGCCGACGACGGCGGCGATCGCGGGAGCCAGCGCCACGGTGTAGTAGGAGTGGATGATCCCGTTCATGAAGCTGAACACCCCGGCGGTGACGACGAGCCAGCCGCCCCACAACGCGAGTGCGGTGCGGGCGCGGCCCTTCGTCAGCCACAGCCCGGCGACCAGCAGCACCACCGCGGCCGGCAGCAGCCACGCGATCTGACTGCCCATCTCCGCGCCCAGCAGGCGGCTCCACCCGGCGGAGCCCCAGCCGCGGCCACCGCCGACGCTGCCGACCTCGTCACCGGTGAGGCGGCCGAAACCGTTGTAGCCCAGCGTCAGTTCGAGCACGCTGTTCGTCTGCGACCCGCCGATGTAGGGCCGGTCCGGCGTGAGTTCGACGGCGACGATCCACCAGCCGCCCGCGACGACCATGGCGCCGAAAGCACCGGCCAGGTGCAGGATCTTCCTGCCTGTCGAGATCGGGGCGGCGAGCAGGTAGACCAGCGCGAACGCCGGCAGCACCAGGAACGCCTGCAACATCTTGGTGAGGAAGCCGAAGCCGACCGCCACCCCCGCGAGCGCGAGCCAGAACGGACTGGCCTTCTCGACCGCGCGGGTCACGCAGTAGGCGCCCGCGATCATCAGCAGGACCAGCAGCGCGTCCGGGTTGTTGAAGCGGAACATCAGCACCGCGACCGGGGTCAGCGCGAGCACGGCGCCGGAGATCAGCGCGGCCGCGGGGGAGAACCAGCGCCGCACCGTCGCGTACAGCAGCCAGACGCTGCCCACGCCCATCAACGCCTGCGGCACCAGGATGCTCCACGCGTTGACGCCGAACAGCCGCGCGGACAGCCCCATCACCCACAGCGAGGCGGGCGTCTTGTCGACGGTGATCGCGTTCGAGGCGTCCGACGAGCCGAAGAACCACGCCTTCCAGCTCGTCGCACCGGCCTGCGCGGCGGCCGAGTAGTAGGCGTTGGCCCAGCCCGAGTCCCCCAGCCGCCACAGGTACAGCGCGCCGGTCGCGATCAGCAGGACCGCCAGCGCCAGGCGTTCTCGTCTCATGGGGACGAGAGTCGCGGCCTAGCCTGGGTCGGTCGTGTGCTCCCGCTGTGAACGACCTGTGCGCAGGGAGACTTTGAAAGTCGTGTGCCCCGGCTTGCTCGTCACGGACACATCGCCGTCGTGCGCGCCGACCACGGCCGACACGATCGACAGCCCCAGGCCGGTGCTTCCCGCGGCCCGCGAGCGTGAGGAGTCGCCGCGCGCGAACCGTTCGAAGACCTCCAGGCCTTCGGGGATGCCCGGGCCGTCGTCGGTGACGGTCAGGTCGACCTGTCCGTTGTGGACGGACAGGCCGGTCGTGACCGTGGTGCCCGGCGGGGTGTGCGCGCGGGCGTTGGACAGCAGGTTGCCGATGACCTGGTGCAGTCGTTGCACGTCACCGGGAACTGTGACGGGCTGCTCGGGCAGCGCGAGCTTCCAGCGGTGGTCGGGGCCCGCGATCCGGGCGTCGCCGACCACGTCCAGCACCAGCCTCGACAGGTCGACGTCCTTGCTCTCCAACGGCCTGCCCGCGTCGAGGCGGGCGAGCAGCAGAAGGTCCTCGACCAGTGACGTCATCCGCACCGCCTCGGACTCCACCCGGCCCATCGCGTGGGTGACCTCGGGAGGCAGGTCCGCACTGGTCCTTCTGGTCAGCTCGGCGTAGCCGCGGATGGCGGCGAGGGGTGTTCTGAGCTCGTGCGAGGCATCGGCGACGAACTGCCGGACCCTGGTCTCGCTGTCGTGCCTGGCTTTCAGCGCTTCGCCGACGTGGCCGAGCAGCTTGTTCAGCGCGAGGCCGACCTTGCCGACCTCCGTGGCCGGATCGGTGTCCTCCTCGGGCACGCGTTCGGCGAGCGCGACCTCGCCCTCGTGCAACGGGAGCTCGGAGACGCGGGTCGCGGTGTCGGCGACCCGGTCGAGCGGCACGAGGGCGCGCCGCACGATCACCCTGCCCGCCAGGGCGACCGCCGCCGCTCCCGCGACGATGAGCCCGGCGAGGATCCAGACCATCTGCCACACGACGTCCGTGACGTTCTGCAGGGACATCCCCCTGATGCCGCGCTGGTCGGTGACCACGCGGAACTCGCCGGCCTCACCGAGGTCGACCGTGTGCAGGCCCGACGGGGCGGTCGCCAGAACCTTGATCTCGTCGTCGGTGAGCATGCGCGGCTCCTGCCAGCCCGGCAGTTCGATCGTGCCGAGGATCTTGCCGTCCCCCCTGATGATCGCGTTGATGCCGGGAGGGCCGTACAGCGAACCGGGTGGCGGCGGCCGCATGGTCGTGACCTCGCGGTCCAGGTTGCTCATCAGGAACGCGTGCAGCGCGAGCACGGAGACTCCGCCGATCACCAGGCACAGCGCGGTGAGCAGGACGATCTGGCCCGAGACCAGCTTCGCCCGCAGCGTTCTAGGTCGCAGGCTTGAGGACATAACCGGCGCCTCGCATCGTGTGGATCATCGGGGAGCGCCCGGCGTCGATCTTCTTGCGCAGGTAGGAGATGTAGAGCTCGACGATGTTGGCCTGTCCGCCGAAGTCGTAGCTCCACACGCGGTCCAGGATCTGGGCCTTGCTCAGCACGCGCTTCGGGTTGCGCATCAGGTAGCGCAGCAGCTCGAACTCCGTCGCCGTCAGGTCGATCGAGGCGCCGGCGCGTTCGACCTCGCGCGTCTCCTCGTTCAGCGACAGGTCGCCGACGATCAGCCGGGTGCCCGCGTCCGCGTCGGTCACGCCGGTGCGCCGCAGCAGTGCGCGCAGCCGCAGCACGACCTCCTCCAGCGAGAACGGCTTGGTGACGTAGTCGTCGCCGCCCGCGGTGAGTCCGGCGATGCGGTCCTCCACCGCGTCCTTCGCGGTCAGGAACAGCACCGGCAGGATCGGTGCCTCGGCGCGCATCCGGCGCAGCACCTCGAAGCCGTCGAAGTCCGGCAGCATCACGTCGAGCACGACCACGTCCGGGCGGAACTCACGTGCGGTCCGCACCGCCGTCGTCCCGTCGAGCGCCGTGCGCACGTCCCACTTCTCCATGCGCAGCGCCATCGACATCAGCTCGGCCAGAGTGGACTCGTCGTCGACGACGAGCACCCGGACCGGCTGCCCGTCCGGCCTGCGGAGTTCGGTCTTCATCGCGCGCATGGCTCCCATCGTGAATGCCGATCCTGTGTACCAGCTGTGAGCGAGGCGCACAGGTCGTGCCTACGTCAGGCACAGGTTCGGCACAGCCGGCGCCGCCACGGTGGCTGTCATGACCGAACAACAGCCCCCGGAGTGGGGCGCACCCCAGCCCGCAGCAGAGCCCGCGGCGCAGTCTTCTGGGCGCCCGGCGTGGACCGCGAAGAAGACGGTGGCGGCCGTGGCCATCGCCGTCGCGATCGCCGGTGCCGGTGGCGTCGCGATCTACGCCGCCAGCGGCACGAACCAGCAGACCGGAGCCGGAGGCATGGGCCCCGGTGGCATGGGCGGAGCGCCGCCGGACGGTGGCGGCGGCATGCGCGGCGGTCTCGGGTTCGGCACGGCGACGCACGGCGAGTTCCAGTCCGGTGAGGTCACCGCGCTCAGCGACTCGTCCATCGAGGTGAAATCCACCGACGGCTACACGAAGACGTACGTGATCGACGCCGACACAGTGGCCGAAGGTGTCGAGAAAGGCGACACGGTGACAGTGATCGCCACCACAGAGGACGGCAAGTCCGTCGCGTCCAGCGTGGCCGAACCTGGTCAGCGCGGCCAGCAGAACGGGCAGACCCCTCCTTCGAGGTGATTTGGGGTCAAGTGTGAGCGGTTATGGTCGGGTGATCAGCCCGACCACAACCGGAGGTGAGCGGCGTGCGCACGTTCACACTGACTGTGATGGGGTCGACAGACCTGCACGGCAATCTCTTCAACTGGGACTACTACCTCAACCGCGAGTTCGACGACTTCGCGCACAACGACGTCGGGCTCGCGAAGATCTCGACTCTCGTGAACGACGTGCGTGCCGCCGTGGGACGCCAACGGACGTTGCTGCTCGACGCCGGTGACACCATCCAGGGCACACCGCTCGCCTACTACTACGCGAAGGTCGAGCCGATCACGCGCGGCGCGCACGTCCACCCGATGGCCGCCGCGATGAACGCCATCGGCTACACCGCCGCCGCGTTGGGCAACCACGAGTTCAACTACGGGCTGCCGGTGCTGCGGACCTTCGAGCGGCAGCTGGAGTTCCCGCTGCTGGCGGCCAACGCGCTCGACGTGGCCACGGGCCTGCCCGCGTTCCAGCCGTACGTGGTGAAGACGGTGTGGCTGACGGGCGGGGCGCCGTTGCGGGTCGGGATCCTCGGGCTGACGAACCCCGGCATCGCGGTGTGGGACCGCGTCCACGTCGACGGCGTGCTGACGTTCCCCGGTCTGGTGGAGCAGGCGCTGCACTGGGTGCCGGAGGTCCGGCACAAGTCCGACCTGGTGATCGTGGTGGCGCACTCCGGGGCCGATCTGTCGTCGTCGCTGGGCGACCAGGTGCCGTTCCCGGAGAACTGTTCCGAGCTGCTGGCGGAGACGGTGCCGGGGATCGACGCGGTGCTGGTCGGGCACGCGCACGTGGAGATCCCGTCGCGGTTCGTGACCAACAAGGTGACCGGGCGGCCGGTGCTGCTGACCGAGCCGTTGTACTCGGGCAAGCGGCTTTCGGTGATGGAGTTCGACCTGCGCTACGACGGGCGCTGGGAGCTTGTGGCCTCGCGGTCGTCCGTGCTGTCGTCGGCCACGGTGGCGGAGGACCCGCGGATCCTGCGGCTGCTGCGGCACGACCACGAGCGGGTCGTGTCGTACGTCAACGGACGGGTCGGCACCTGCGCCTCGGCGATGTCGGCCGCGCGGTCGCGGTTCGAGGACACGCCCGCGTTGCGGTTCATCAACCACGTGCAGGCGCTGGAGGTCGCGAAGTCCACGTCGCTGCCCGTGCTGTCGTTGTGCGCGCCGTTCAACCGGGCCGCCGCGATTCCGGCGGGGGAGGTGTCGCTGCGGGACGTCGCCGGGCTCTACATCTTCGACAACACGCTGGTGGGCGTGCGGATGACCGGCGCGCAGCTGCGCGACTTCCTGGAGGAGTCGGCGCGGTACTTCCTCCAGGTGTCCGGTCCTGGCCCGTTCTCGGCCGCCGAACTGTCCGCCGACGTGCCGGACTACAACTTCGACATCGCCTACGGGCTGACCGCGCCGCTGACCTACGACGTCGACATCGCACAGCCGGTCGGGTCCCGGATCGTGCGGCTGTCCTTCGACGGTCAGCCGGTCTCGGACTCGTTCGAGTTCGCCGTGGCCGTGAACAACTACAGGCAGGCGGGCGGCGGCGACTTCCCGCACATCGCCTCCGCGCCCGTGCTGCACAACCAGCAGCAGGAGATCCGGCAGCTGCTGATCGACTGGGTGAAGGCCGCGGGCGTGCTCGATCCCGCCGGCTTCGCGGGCACGGACTGGCGCCTGGTGGCGTCCGGCGAGCCTGTCGTGGTCTCCACGAACGAGTGAATTCGGATGCGGTGTCCTGGGTGTTCCGCTCCAGGTGGTGGCACCCGGTCGGCCGAATGAGATAGGCCAGGCCCGTGCAGTTGCCGCTACGCGTCTTCGTCGGTGCTCTCGTCGTGCCGGCGTTGCTCGCCGCGGTGGGCCTCGCCGCGCACCCCGCCCCGGCCCTGTCCTTCGGCCACCTGGTGCTCGCGGTGCGGTCGTCGGAGATCGTGCTGGCGGGCACCGCCGCGTCCGCCGAGGAACGCCAGGAGGTCGTGGACGCCGTGCGCGCGCTGACCGCTCACCGGATCACCGACGCGATCACGCCCAACGCCGGCGAACGCCTGCCTGTCTCCCCGGCTCAGGCCGCCGCCCTGCTCGGGGCCGTGCTGGATCGGGGCGTCACCGACTTCACCGGTGTCGTGCGCGTCGGACACCTGACCGCGTCGGCACGCGTCGCGGACCCGGAGCGCGCGGGCTCCCTGAGCGACGCCCTGCGCTCGGCCGCCCCCGGACTGCGCGTCGACGAGGACTTCACGACTACGGGCTAGGAGCTGTTCGGTGTTCGGGTTCTTCTTCCAGATGTTCCTGCTGTGCGCGGGCGCCTTCCTCGCCGGCGTGGTGCTGACCTGGCTCACGATGCGCTCCCGCGAGTCCGCCGCCGCTTCTCCGGACGTCGCGCCTCTGTCGATCATGGAGGAGCCCGCCGCCGTCGCGCCCGCGATCAAGGCGAACTCGCGCACGATGATGTTCCACACCCCCGAATCGCCCTACTACAAGCGCATGAAGGGCGACGCGTTCTTCCACTCGCCGGAGGACGCCCGCCGAGCCGGCTACACGATGTGGACGCCACGCCCGCGCGTGCCCGCTGTCACCTCGTAAGCTCGGCGCGTGATTGCCGACGTGATCAAGCCCGGGCTCGACGTGCTCTTCTGCGGCATCAACCCCGGCCTCGTGTCGGAGGCGACCGGGCACCACTTCGCGCGGCCTGGAAACCGGTTCTGGCCTGCTCTTCATTTGTCCGGTTTCACGCCGTCTCAGTTCGCGCCCGCCGAGCAGGAGAAGCTGCTGGACCTCGGTCTGGGCATCACGAACGTCGTCGCGCGGCCCAGTGCCAAAGCTGACGAATTAACAATTGACGAAATGTGTCGAGGTGGGATCGAGCTCGCTGAAAAGGTTGAGCGGTATTCACCGAAGGTTCTCGCGGTGCTCGGCGTGACGGTCTATCGTGCAGCCTTCGGCCGCAAGAAGGCGCAGGTCGGGGCGCAGCAGGACACCGTGGGCGGTGCTCGGGTGTGGGTCCTGCCGAATCCGAGTGGGCTGAACGCGCACTGGCAGTTGCCGGCGTTGGCGGAGGAGTTCGGGCGGCTCAAAGCCAGCCTCTAGAAACAGAACAGAAGTTCACATTCATGCCCACTGAAAGTGGGCTGGACGGAGTGGGCTCTGGTCTGGTTGCATCCAGATCTGCGTCCGTTCGAGTGCATTCACTCTGAAGTGGAACCCCCGCGCACCGGAATGCGTCAAAATTTGGCAATGCCGTGCAGAACTTGGTGAATGTTCAACACTGGTGGGGGCGCAGTGGAGATCAGGATTCTCGGGCCGGTCGAGCCGTCAGTGCCGCCGAAACCCGCGCAGATCTTAGCCGTCCTGGCGGTCGAGTGCGGCAAGATCGTGCCCGTCGAACGGCTCATCGACCTCATCTGGGGCGAGGAGCCGCCGCCGCAGGCGCGCAAGTCGCTTCAGGTGCACATCTCCAGCCTGCGCCGCTCCGGGCTGCCGGTCGAGCACCGGGCGGCGGGCTACGTGCTCAACGCCGACCCCGAGAGCGTCGACCTGCACGCGTTCCGGCGGCTCGTGGCCAGGGCGGGCGACGAGGCCGACCTCAAGGCCAAGGCCGAGGTCCTCAACGAGGCGTTGCAGCTCTGGCGCGGCACGCCGGTGGTGTTCGCGCAGACGCTCGACGTGCAACGGCTCGCGGCCGCCGAGGCGTGGGTCGACGCCGAGCTGGCGCTGGGGCGGCACGCCGAGCTCATCGACCGGCTCGGGGCGTTCGTCGCCGAGTACCCGCTGGCCGAACGGCTGCGCGGGCAGCTCATGACGGCGCTCGCCAGGGCCGGGCGCCGCGCGGACGCCATGCGGGTGTTCCGGGAGACGCGCAAGGTGCTCGTCGACGAGCTCGGCGTCGAGCCAGGCGAGCAGCTCCAGCAGCTCTACCGGGACGTGCTGGAGGGCTCGCGGGACAGCCGCCGCAACTACCTGCCGCGCGACGCGGGCGACTTCACCGGGCGTGACCGGGAGCTGAGCAGGCTCCTCGACAGCGACGGCGGCGTCTGGTGGATCGAGGGGCCGGCCGGGGTCGGCAAGTCGGCGCTCGCGGTGCATGCGGCGCATCGGCTGGCCGACCGGTATCCGGACGGGCAGCTGTTCGTGGACCTGCACTCGCCGTCCGGGGCGCTCGACGCGTTGCTGCGCGCGATGGACGTGCCGAGCGAGCGGATTCCGGAGTCCGCCGAGGAACGCGCGGCGTTGTGGCGGGCCACGGTCGGCGGGCGGCGCGTGGCGATCGTGCTGGACGGCGTCACGAGCGTCTCGCAGGTCAGGCCGCTGTTACCGGGCAGCCCCGGCTGCCTGACGCTGATCACGAGCCGCAGCCGGTTGTGCGGGCTCGAAGGCGTGCGCCGCATCCCGTTGGACGTGCTGAGCAGCGACGAGGCCGTCACCCTGCTCCAGCGCATCCTCGGCGACGACCGGGTCTCCGCCGAACCCGACCAGGCGCAGGAGGTCGCGCGGCTGTGCGGGTACCTGCCGCTCGCGGTGCGGATCACCGGCGCGCGGCTGGCCGGTCGCGCGCACTGGCCGGTGTCGAAGCTGGTCAGAAGGCTCTCCGACGAACGCAGCAGGCTCGACGAGCTCGTCGCGGACGACCTCGCGGTGCGGGCCGGCCTGGAGCTGACCTACCGGGCGCTCGACGAGAACGTCCGCCGCGCGTACCGGATCTTCGGGTTCCTCGGGCTGCCCGAGGTGCCGAGCTTCCTGTGGGTGCACCTGCTGGACGAGGACGTGCTCGACCAGCTCGTGGACGCGCGGCTGCTCGACGTCATCGGCAGCGCGCGGTACCGGATGCACGAGCTGGTGCGGCTGCACGCCCGCGAGCTCGCCGAGGCCGAGGACCAGCAGCAGGAACGCGAGGACGTCGTCAGAAGGGCCGTGGTCGCCGCTCTGTCCACTGTGGATGGACTGACCGAGCAGCTCTTCCTCGCCGTGCCGCGCATGCAGGACTCGCTGGGCATCGTCGCGACGGCGGCGCGCCCGACCGACAAGGACGCCTGGTTCGCACGCGAGGAGCCGTTGCTGACCAGGCTCGTGGAACGCGCGGCGGAGCTCGGCCTCGCGGAGATCGCGTCGCAGCTGGCCGAGGTGCTGGTGTTCGCTTGGTTCGGGCTCAGGAACCGTTACGAGGCCTGGGAACGAACACACACGGCGGCGCTGGAGGCCGTGTGGAGGACCGGAGACCTGCGCCTGGAGGCGGTGCTGCGGTGCAGCCTCGGGCAGATGCACTACAAGCGCGACAACCTGGTCGAGGCGCGGTCGTGGTTCGACACCGCGCAGACGTTGTTCGTGGACATGGGCGACCGGCGCGGCGAGGCCGTGGCGATGAACGGCATCGGCATGGTGTGCCGCGATCTCGGCCAGTACCCGTGTGCGCTGGAGGCGCTCGGCCGAGCCCGTGAGCTGATGGAGTCCCAGGACCTCGAAGGCGAAGCGCACGCGCTGTACGGAATCGGCTCCATCAAACGAGAACTCGGCGACGACGAGGGTTCGTTCGACACTCTTCGCCTCGCCGAGTCCCTCTACCGGAAGGCGCGCAGCCGCAGGGGCGAGGCGCTGGCGGCCCGCGGGATCGGGCTCGTCCACCGCGCTCGCGGTGAGCTGGACCTCGCTGAGGACCACATCCGGCGCGCCCACGAGATGGTCGCCGGCACCGGCGACGAGCTGCTCGGCTGCTACACCGCCCAGGCGTGGGCGAAGGTGTTGCTGCGCAGGGGTTTGCTCGACCCCGCGGAAGGACTGCTGCGGCAGGCGCTGGACGGCTGCCGCGACGTCGGCGACCGGTTCGGCGAGGCGCTCGTCCGCCGCACGCTGGGGGAGTGGCGGCTCGCGGCGGGCGACCACTCCGGCGCGCGGGTGGTGCTGACGGACCTGCTGCCGGTGTGGAACGACCTGAGCCTGCCGTTGTGGCGGGCCAGGACGCTCCGGGACCTGGGAGCGGTCCACGCCTGTCTGGGGGACGTCGAAGGCGCGGACCGCTCCTGGGACGAGGCCGCAGAGCTCTTCACGCGACTGGGCACCCGAGAGATGGGGGAGGTGCGCCAGTGGCCTGCTCAGTGGGGCCTCGCGACCGTCCGCCTCAGCCGGTGATCTTCTTGTACTTCCACGGGGCGTAGCCACCGCTCTTGAGCGACGAGATCGTCACGGTCTCGTGGTCCATGTCGGTGGCGGTGCTGCCCTCTTCGTAGATCCACGCGGACGTCTTCGCGGTGTTCGCCCACTTCTCGAACAGCTTCACGTGGCCGTTGCGCAGGATCATGTCGCCCGGCTTGAGGTTCGCCCACGAGATCTTGGTGGCGACCTCGTCCAAAGTGGACGTGTTGCGGCTGGTCGTCAGCTTCCACGTCATGGACACGAAGCCCGAGCAGTCCGTGCGGTACTTCTTGCCCTTGTTGATGTCCCAGGCGTAGGCGGACTGGCTGTACGGAACCTTGCGGTCCCACCAGTCCTTGGCCCGCTTGATGACCTCGGTGCGGGAGATCGAGCCGCCGTATCCGGCCGCCGCCTCGACCTGCGAGATGGCGGTCTCCTGCTCGGCAGGACCCTCCGGCGCGGCCTGGGCGATGCCGCTCAGGCCACCCAGCAGCCCCAGCGAGATCGCGGTCGCCGCGACGGCGTGGCGAATGCGCATTGTTGTAGCTCCGATCGACTTGCTGTCGGTGATGACCGGAACTGTCCACGGTGGCGCCAAAGATCGGCCTAAGACTGATTTAGGCGACTCTTTACCGCTCCTTCCTAGCTTCGCGGCACCTTGCTTTGGGCTTAAGGAGAGAGCACATGTTCGTTCGCACGATCGCAGCCGTGATCGCGATGTTCGCCGCTCTGATCATGGGCGCGTCCGTCGCGTCGGCGGCCCCGGCCAAGTACACCCACGCGCAGGCGGCCGCGCAGCTGCGCGCGGCCGGCATCACCTGGACGTCGAGCGGCGGTTGCAGTGATCGCAACCGTCCGAACTGCACGTCGTTCGAGCAGATCAACCAGACGACCATCGCGGGTGCCAAGACGTTCAAGAGCGCGTCGGGCTGTGCGCTGACCATCACCGGCGGCACGGAGACCGGCCACGCGTCGGGCACGTACTCGCACTGGAACGGCTACAAGGTGGACTACCGCCTGACCAGCTGTGTCACGAACTACATCAAGGGCAGCTTCTCGTCCATCGGCGGCAACAAGTGGAAGTCGAACGCGGGCAACATCTACTACCTCGAGTCGAACCACTGGGACGTCACGTACTACAACTGCGGTTGCTGAACTAGGGGCAGGGCCGGTAGTAGGTTTGCGGGGTGACCACACTCGGCGCCGTCTACCGGCCTCAGCTCCCGCCCGAGAACCTGCGTTCCGTCGTCCTCGCCGCGGAGGAGTCCGGTGTGGACTCGTTGTGGCTGTGGGAGGACTGCTTCCTGGAGAGCGGCATCGCCTGCGCTTCCGCCGCCCTGGCCTGGACCTCCCGGTTGAAGGTCGGCGTCGGCCTGCTGCCGGTCCCGTTGCGCAACGTCGCGATCGCCGCGATGGAGGCCGCGACGCTCGACCGGTTGTTCCCGGGACGCGTCACGATCGGCGTCGGGCACGGCGTGCAGGACTGGATGGGTCAGGTCGGCGCGCGGGTGTCGTCGCCGTTGACGCTGCTGCGCGAGTACACCGGCGCGTTGAAGGCGTTGCTGGCGGGCGAACGGGTCACCGTGGACGGCCGGTACGTCAAGCTGACCGGCGTCGCGCTGGACTGGCCGCCGGCCGCGCCGATGCCGATCTACGTGGGCGGGCTGGGCCTGAAGACACTGGACCTGGCGGGTGGGGTCGGCGACGGCACGATCCTCGACGCGTCGGCGGATCTGGACCGGGTCCGGGCCATCAGGGCGACCCGCGAGCACCCGCTGGTCGTCTACGTCGAGACGGACTCGCGTGACCGCGCGTTCGTCACGGACCTGGTCGCGCAGGTGGCCGAAGCGGGCGCTACCAGCGTGATCTTGCAGCAGTCCGCCACGAGCGAGGACCCCGAAGGGTTCGTTCGTTTCGTGGGATCACTCGATGGTGTGAGTGCATAGCGTCGTAGATAACGGCGGATTCCTCCTTGCGATGGAACGGTCATGGGCCTTTCGTCGCTGTTCGGGGAGGTAAGCATGCTCGGGCGCAAGAACCGCCGGATCGCAGAGCTGCAGCGGGCCGTGGAGGGCCTGCAGGAACTCCTCGCCCGAATCGGTGACGCCCGGTCAGCGCAGACCGACGTGCTCGACGAGGTCGACCGAGCCGGTGCCGAACTAGTAGCGCTGCGGCACCGGATCAAGAACGCGCGCGCCGAACTCCAGCCGCTGAAGGAAGAACTGACCTTCCAGCGGGCAGGTGTGTTCCGCGCCGACGCCGTCGCGGACCACCAGGCGCAGCTCGACCTCATCCACGACGAGATGAAGACCCTGATCAAGACCGGTGCGGCGATCGAAGGTGGCGGGCAGGTCACCTACAACGGATCGGACGCGACCGGACGCAGGCTCGTCGAGGACTGGTCCGCGCTGATGCTCCGCTCGTACAACTGCGAGGCAGAGAACTGCCTGCGCATGCTGCGAGCCGGTGGCCTGGACGCGGCGAGAAGGCGGCTCGATCGCTCGGCGTCGGCGATCGAACGTCTCAGCGGGACGTTCGCGCTCCGCGTCTCGCCGCGTTACCAGGCCTTGCGCACGTACGAGCTCGAACTGACCGCCGACCACCTCCAGCGCAAGGCGGAAAGCCGCCGCACCCGCCGAATCGCCTCGTGATGGTCCGTTCGGGTGGGTTTGCCCGATTGGTCTAACGGTCGCGGCGCGCCTCGCGATGACGCCGATACACGTCGTCGCCCGAGGGAGTCCACCGATGTTCGGCAGCAAGCAGAAGAAGATCGTTTCGCTTGAACACGCCGCGGGCGGACTCCAGGCACAGGTCAACCAGTTGAACGGGTACCTGCAGCAGATCGGTGGTCTCGACTACCTGCAGGTGCGCCAGGAGATCGACCGCATGCGCGCAGAGCTCGCCGGCCTACAGCAGACGCACGCCGGAGAGAGACAGGCGCATCAGAACGCGCTGGCCGCCGAACGCCGGGCACAGGACGAAGCGCTGGCGTTGCAGAGGCAGGGTTTCGAGCAGGGCCTGGCCCAGCAGCGCGCCGAACTGGCGTCCGCGCAGGCGATGTTGGTGCCGTTCAGCGACGAGCTGCTGTTCCAGGACGCCGGCGTGTTCCGCTACCACCACCCGCTGGAGAACGCCGAGGCGTACAAGCGCGAACTCGACCGCGTGCAGGACGCCATGAAGCAGATGATCAGAGACAAGACCGCGGTTACCGGCAGCACCAACTTCACCTTCAACAAGTCGAGCCGGGAAGGCGCCAAGATGGTCGCCGACTGGTGCAAGCTGATGCTGCGCTCGTACAACGCCGAGGCGGAGAACAGCCTGCGGGTGATGAAGGCGGGTTCCGTCGACGCGGCGAAGAAGCGGCTGCTCCGCGCGGCCGAGGCGATCGAGAAGCTGGGCAAGATGCTCAGCATCCAGATCAACGACCGCTATGAGGCACTGCGCATGCGCGAGCTCGAACTCACGGCGGACTACCTGCAGAAGAAGCAGGAGGAGAAGGAGAATGAACGCTCCGAGCGCGAGCGGTTGCGCGAGGAGGCCAAGGCGCAGGCGGAGTTCCGCCGCGAGCTGGAGAAGCTTGAGAAGGAGCGCAAGCACCTGGAGAACGTCCGCAGGGCGTTGCTGGCCAAGGGGGATGTCGCCGCCGCCGAGGAGCTCCAGTCTGAACTGGACAAGGTCGTGTCCGGTATCGAGGGCGTGCACCAACGCGAGGCCAACATCCGTGCCGGGTACGTCTACGTGATCAGCAACCTGGGCGCGTTCGGGCCGAAGATGGTCAAGATCGGCATGACCCGGCGACTGCATCCCGAGGAGCGCGTGCTCGAACTCGGTGACGCGTCGGTGCCGTTCCGCTACGACACCCACATCCTGCACTACTCGGCGGACGCGGTCTCGTTGGAGACCAAGCTGCACCAGGCGTTGTCCGATCGCCGGGTCAACCGGGTCAACATGCGCCGGGAGTTCTTCTACGCCACTCCCGAGGACGTGCGCGAGCTGCTGAAGACGCACTCCGGCCAGATGCTCGAGTACGTCCTCGAACCCGAGGCAGCGGAGTACCGGCAGAGCCTGACCAGCTGAAACCACTTCAGCACCCTTTCACTAGGTAACTAGTGAAAGGGTGCTACGGTGGTCCGCATGGGACAGAGGGAGCACCCGCCGGTCCTGGCGGAGGACCTGGGGAAGAAGTACTCGCGGGGCTGGGCGTTGCGTGGCTGCACGCTGGAGATCCCGGCGGGCCGGATCGTCGCGCTCGTCGGGCCGAACGGGGCCGGCAAGAGCACGCTGATGGGCATGATCACCGGACTGCTGCGCCCGACGACGGGCCGGATCTCGGTGTTCGGGGACGCGCCGAACGGGCGCGGGATGCATGGGGCGGTGGCGTTCCTGACGCAGGCCAAGCCGTTGTACCCGCAGTTCACGGTCACCGAGACGCTGAAGTACGGGCGCAACGCCAATCCGGGGTGGGATCAGGCGTACGCCGAGGAGCTGGTCGAGAAGGCGCAGGTGCCGTTCGCGGCCAAGGTCGGCACGTTGTCCGGCGGGCAGCGGACGCGGGTCGCGCTCGCGCTGGCGCTCGGGAAGCGGCCGAAACTCCTGATGCTGGACGAGCCGCTCGCCGACCTCGATCCGCTGGCGCGCGAGAACGTCCTGCAGACGCTGGTGGAGGAGTGCCGGACGCAAAAAATCACGGTGCTGTTGTCGTCGCACGTGCTGGCGGAGCTGGAAGACGTGTGCGATCACCTCGTGCTGCTGGCCGACGGACGCGTCCGGCTCGCGGGCGACGTCAGCGCGCTGCTTCAGGCCCACGCGGAGCACCGGACGCTCAGTCAGCTCGCGCTCGCCTACATGCGGATGGAGGTCGCGGCATGACCTGGATCGTGTGGCGTCAGCAGCGGCCCGTGTTCATCACGCTCGTCGCCGGGCTGGTCGTGGCGGTGGCGGCGATCCTGTTGTTGCGCGCCGTAATGGTCGCCGACCTCACCGCAGGCAACCTCCTCGACTGCGTGGGCAAAGGGCTCGAAGCGTGTGGCCCTGCCGCGAACGACTTCCAGACCACGTGGTTCGACCGGCTGCACCTCGCTGAGGCGACGGTGCTCGCGGCGCCCGTGCTGATCGGCGTTTTCGTGGGCGCGCCGCTGTTCGCGCGGGAGTTCGAGCAGGGCACGCACGCCCTGGCGTTCACGCAGTCGGTCAGCAGGACGCGCTGGATGGCGACCAAGTTCGTCGTCGCCGCGCTGCCCGCGTTGGTCGTGGTGCTCGTCTACCAGCTGGTCGTGCACAGCTGGCTGGACGCGGCCGGTCAGCTCGGACCGCTGAGCACGGGGCCGTTCTACTTCACGACGTTCGAGGCTCAAGGGGTCTCGCCGGTCGCGTACACGCTCTTCGCCTACACGCTCGGCATGTTCGCGGGCGCGGTGTTCAAACGGACGCTCGTGGCGATGACGCTGACGCTCGGGCTGTTCGTCGCGGTACGGGCGGTGCTCACCGGGGTGCGCGAGCATCTGATCACGCCGACCAGGGTGCTCTCCGACGACCTGGACGCCCGCACGGTCGAACGCGGCCCGCTGGTGGTGGAGTCGGGCTTCCTGGACGCCAAGGGCGCGGTGGTGGCGGATCCGACACCGATGATGAACTGCGCGGGCAAGGGGGACGCGCAGGGAGCGGTGGACTTCGCGGCCTGCTACCGGGAGAACGGCCTCGCGCAGCGGTACTCCGACGTCATCCCCGTCGACCAAGTGACGACGCTGCACCTGCTGGAGGCGTCGATCTTCGCGGGGCTCGCGGTGCTGTTCGTGCTGGGCTCGGTGTGGGCCGTGCGCAGGCAGGTGTGACGGACGGCGATCGCGGGACGGGTGGACACCTATGCTGAGCGGCGTGATCGAGTTTCGCATCGATCGGCACTCCGGGGTGTCCACCTATCTCCAGATCGCCGCTCAGGTCAAGCAGGCCATGAGGATGGGGCTGCTCGGACCCGGCGACAAGCTGCCGACGGCACGCGAGGTGGTCGAGGCCACCAGGGTCAACCCCAACACCGTGCTGAAGGCGTACCGCGAGCTCGAACACGAGGGTCTCGTGGAAGGCCGCCGGGGCATGGGCACGTTCGTCACGGCCTCGCTCGCCACCGACGCGGCGAAGGCGGACGCGCCGCTGCGGCAGGACCTGGAGCGGTGGATGGACCGCGCCGTGGACGACGGGCTGTCGGCCGACGAGGTCGACGCGATCTACACCGACGTGCGGGGCACGCACTACTGATGTCCACTGTGGACTTGGGAGCACGATGAACGCCAGTCCTGTGCAGGCGGAGAACGTCGCGAAGCACTTCGGGCGCACCAGAGCGCTCGACGGCTGCTCGTTCTCGTTGCCCGAGGGCAGCGTGACCGGGCTGGTCGGGCCGAACGGCGCGGGCAAGAGCACGTTGCTGTCGTTGATCGCCGGGCTCGCGAAGCCCACCAGCGGTGAGATCACCGTGCACGGCACCGCGGTGCACGGCCGGATGCACCCCGACGTGTCGCTGCTGACCCAGAAAAGGCCGCTCTACGACCAGTTCACCGTCCGCGAGATGATGCGGGCGGGCGCGGCGATGAACGACCGCTGGTCGTCCGCCAGGGCAGACGAGGTGCTGGATCTCCTTGCGGGCGTGGACAAGGACGCGAAGGTGCGCACCTTGTCCGCCGGCGCGCGCACGCAGGTCGCGATCGCGTTCGCGCTCGGCCGGCTGCCGAAGGTGCTGCTGCTGGACGAACCGTTGTCCGACCTCGACCCGTTGGCGCGCGACGAGACGTTGCGGATCGTCATGACCGACGTCGCCGAACGCGGCACGACGGTGCTGTTGTCGTCACACCTGCTCACCGACCTCGGCGACGTCTGCGACCACCTGCTGCTGCTCGACGAGGGCCGCGTGCAGGTGGCGGGCGACATCGACGGGATCCTGGACGAGCACCGGGTCGTCGTCGGGCCCGCCGGGCTGGACCTGGAGACGGACGGTGTCGTGGTCGACTCCTCGCACACGTCCCGGCAGACGACGGCGCTGGTGCGTGGCGGCGGCGTGCCCGAGGGCTTCCAGGCCACGCACCCCGACCTGGAGGCGCTGGTCATGGGGTATCTGCGGGCGTCACGCACCCGCAAGCTCGTCCGTGCTCAGTAGATGGCTTTGTGCAGGCCCTGGATCAACGTCCGGTAGAGACCGCCGGCCGCACCCCAGCGGGCCAGCGCCGCCCGTGCCGCGTTCGCCCCCGCCGCGCCGTGCACGCCTCCGCCGGGCCACGCCGAGGAACCCGCTAGGTAGAGCCGGTCGAACGGGGTGTCCGCGCGGCCGAGCCCCGGCACTGGCCGGAAGACCAGCTGCTGGTGGATGGCGCCGGTGCCGCCGTTGACCGAGCCGATCTCGGCCGGCCCGAGCACCGAGCGCCCGAGGATGCGGGACCGGAAGCCGGGCGCGCGTTCCTCGATCATCACCTCGATGCGGTCGGCGCGGCGCTTCAGCCGGTCCGGCGTCCAGTTCCCGCCCAGCGGCACGTGCGTGTACGCCCAGGCGGCCTCGGTGCCGGCGGGGGAGCGTGACGGGTCGGTCGTCGTCATCTGGCCCATGACCAGGAACGGAGTGCGCGGCACCTTGCCGCACGCCAGCTCGTGGGCCACACCGGCCAGGCCGTTGACGTCGCCGCCGAGATGGATCGTGCCCGCCCGCGCCGCCTCGGGGTTGGTCCACGGGATCGGGCCGGACAGCCCCCAGTCGACCTTGATCGTGTCGCTGTCCCACTGGAACCGCGACAGGTCCTCGGCGAGCTTCGACGGCAGCGCGTCGGCACCGATCAGGTCCAGGTAGAGCGACGGCGCGGGCACGTCGGCCAGGACCGCACGGCGTGCGCGCACGACCGAGCCATCGGCCAGACGCACCCCAACGGCGACACCGCGCGCGTGCAGCACGCCCGTCACCTGGGCGTTCGTCTCGATGCGGCCACCGAACCGCCGCACCAGCGACGCCGTCAGCTCGCCCGCGCCGCCACGGGGAACCGGGTTGCCGACCTCCTGCGCGAGCATCGCCAGCAACCAGCCGAAGCCGGCGCCGCCCGCCTGATCCGGGCCGAGGTCCGTGTGCATCGTGTTACCCGCCAGTAACACGCGGGCGCCCTCGCCCTCGAACAGCTCCTCGCCCAGCCGGCGCACCGGCAACGTCAGCAGGCGGGCCAGCCGCAGGGCGTCGCCGGCCCCCGCCGAAAGCAGCAGTGAAAGACCACCGCGCACCGGTGGAAACGGTTGCAACAGAGAGTGAAGTACCGCATCGCGCACCTGGAGCCATCTCGAGTACTCCGTTTGCCAGCGTTCGGCGTCCGAGTGGGCAAAAGTACCGACGGATTTGGCCGTTTCCGCGACATCTCGCGAGAGCAGAGCCACTCGGTCATCCGGCAGAACGTGCGCTAGTACGGCCGGAGCGTGCTGCCACCGCACGTCGAGGTTCAGCGCACCGAGCACCGGCGAGCCCAGGCCGAGCGGGTAGAACGCGCTGAAGACGTCGTTGGAGAAGCCCGGCGCGGTGAGCTCGGCCGACGTCACGGCCCCGCCGGGCCTGTCGCGCTGCTCCAGCACGAGGACGTCCCAGCCCGCGTCCGCGAGCAACGTCGCGGCCACCAGCCCGTTCGGCCCGGACCCGATGACGACCGCGTCGACCTCGTTCACGCACGCCTCCTGTTGACCGTGTCCGGGCCACGATTCCAGATCTTCACGCGTTCGGATGCGTCCGTACGGAGGTGTGAAATTCGGCCGGGAACGCCGTATCTCATTTCGTTCGGCACCGAAGAGCTAGCACACTCCGTAGTCGAGCGGTAGTCACATGAACCTTACGTATCTGTGTTACGTATCACATAGAGAGGCATTATGTGACGACGAAATCAATACTGAGCTACCGCTTAGTATGCCGAGATCATTTGGACAAGGACTGCTGCATGCCCCTCCGCCGTGTACTGCCCACCGCCGCCTTGGCGCTCGCCGTCCTCGCGGCCGGTTGTGGCGCCAAGTCAGACGAGAAGGTCCAGGTGAAGACCGGGCCGGGCGTTACCGACGACACGATCTCGCTCGGCATCCTCACGGACATGACAGGTCCGTTCAAAGCCTCCGCGTTGACCCGCATGAAGGGCTATGACCTGTACGTGAAGCAGGTCAACGACCGCGGAGGCATCTGCGGGCGCAAGATCGAGCTCAAGCAGAAGGACCACGCGTACGACGTGCAGAAGGCACTCGACGCGTACTTCGACCTGGAGCCGCAGGTGCTCGGTCTGCTGGAGCTCGCGGGCACGCCGATGACCGCCGCGATCGAGCCCGACATCATGCAGACCCGCACGCTGACCGCCCCCGCGTCGTGGGCCGCGTCATTGCTCGGCAACCCCCACATGATGATCGTGGGCACCACGTACGACCTCGACGTCATCAACGGACTTGATCACTACAAGCGTCGCGGCGTCATCAACGAGGGCGACACCGTCGGCCACGTCTACGTCCGGGGCAGCTACGGCGACAACGCCGTCGAGGGCAGCCGGTTCGTCGGGACGCAGTGGAACATGAAGATCGCCGAGCAGCCGATCGGCGAGACCACGGCCGACCTCGCGCAGCAGATCGGCGCGCTGAAGGCCGCGGGCGCGAAGGCCGTCGTGCTGAGCACCACCCCCGCCCAGACCGCCGCCGCCGTCGGCGTGGCCGCGGCGCTCAAGTGGGAGGTGCCGTTCATGGTCAACGTGGTCGGCTTCGACACCGCCATCCTCGACTCCCCGGTCGGCCCGGCCGTGGAGAAGCAGGTGTCCGTCGTGACGTCGGTGGCGCCGTTCACCGGCACCCAGGCGGGCCCGCGCGAGGTGGCGGCGGAGTTCAACAAGTACTACCCGAACGACAAGCCGGCGATCTACGTCGACCACGGCTACACCGTCGCGAAGGTGTTCCTCTCCGTCGTGGAGAAGGCCTGCCAGGAGGGCGACCTCTCGCGGGACGGCGTGCTGAAGGCGTTCCACGACACCAACGGCCTCGACACCCAGGGCCTGACAGGCGCGCTGCACTACTCGCTCGTCGGGCGGCCTTCGGCCACGCAGTCCTACATCACCAAGGTCGACTCGAAGGTGCCCGGCGGTCTCACGACCGTGGAGGAGCTGTTCGAGTCCGAGCTCGTGAAGGCGAAGGGCACCCGCGCCAAGTAACGACCACATGAGAAAGGGCCCCTCCCGGCGGGAGGGGCCCTTCTTCGTCGTTCTACTTGCCGAAGCCGGCCTTGCGGAGCGCGTCCGCCATCGACCCGCTCGCGGGCGCCTGCGTGGTGCGCTGCTGGCCGCCACGCTGCTGCCCACCGCGTTGCTGCTGCTGCGGACGACGGTCACGGCCACCGCCGCCACCGCCCTGCTGCTTCGGAGCGGGCTTGCCCGGCTCGTCGGTCAGGCGCAGCGTCAGGCCGATCCGCTTGCGGGCCTCGTCGACCTCCAGCACCTTCACCCGCACCACGTCACCGGACTTCACGACGTCGCGCGGGTCCTTCACGTAGGTGTTGGACAGGGCCGAGATGTGCACGAGACCGTCCTGGTGCACGCCGATGTCCACGAACGCGCCGAACGCGGCCACGTTCGTCACGACGCCCTCCAGCACCATGCCGGGCTTGAGGTCGGCGATCTTCTCGACGCCGTCCGCGAAGGTCGCTGTCTTGAACGCCGGACGCGGGTCGCGGCCTGGCTTCTCGAGCTCGCGAAGGATGTCCGTGACGGTCGGCAGACCGAACTGCTCGTCCACGAACTGCTCGGGCCGCACCTTCGTCAGCACCGCGGTGTTGCCGATCAGCTCGGCACCCGCGGCCTCCTGGATCCGCCGCACCACCGGGTACGCCTCGGGGTGCACCGAGGAGGCGTCGAGCGGCTCGTCGCCACCGCGGATCTTGAGGAAGCCCGCGCACTGCTCGAACGCCTTCGGGCCGAGCCGCGCCACGTCCTTCAGGGACTTGCGGGACTTGAACGGACCGTTGGCGTCGCGGTGCAGCACGATGTTCTCCGCGAGACCGGCGGTGATGCCGGAGACGCGGCTCAGCAGCGGCACCGAGGCGGTGTTCAGGTCGACGCCGACCGCGTTCACGCAGTCCTCGACCACCGCGTCCAGCGAGCGCGACAGCTTCGACTCGGCCAGGTCGTGCTGGTACTGGCCGACACCGATCGACTTCGGGTCGATCTTCACCAGCTCGGCCAGCGGGTCCTGCAGGCGCCGCGCGATCGACACCGCGCCGCGGATCGACACGTCCAGGCCGGGCAGCTCGGACGACGCGTAGGCCGACGCCGAGTACACCGACGCGCCCGCCTCCGACACCACGATCTTGGTGAGGCCCAGGTCGGGGTGGCGCTTGATCAGGTCGGCGGCCAGCTTGTCGGTCTCGCGCGAGGCCGTGCCGTTGCCGATCGCGATCAGGTCGACGTTGTGCTGCTTGGACCACGCCGCGAGCTTCGCGATCGACTCGTCCCAGCGGTTCGCGGGCACGTGCGGCTGGATGACGCCGTGCGCGACGACCTTGCCGGTGGCGTCGACGATCGCGACCTTCACGCCCGTGCGGTAGCCGGGGTCGAGGCCCATCGTGGCGCGCGTGCCGGCCGGGGCGGCCAGCAGCAGGTCGCGCAGGTTCGAGGCGAACACCTTCACGGCCTCGTCCTCCGCGAACGAACGCAGGCGTCCGCGCAGGTCGATGCCCAGGTGCACGAGGATCCGCGTCCGCCACGCCCAGCGCACCGTGTCGGTGAGCCACTTGTCGCCGGGACGGCCCTGGTCGTCGATGCCGAAGCGAGCGGCGATGCGCACCTCGAACGTCGACGGACCCTCCTCACGCGGCTCCTCCGGCTCCAGGACGAGGTCGAGGACCTCCTCCTTCTCGCCGCGGAACAGCGCCAGGATGCGGTGCGACGGCAGCTTGGAGAACGGCTCGTCGAACTCGAAGTAGTCGGAGAACTTGGCGCCGTCGGTCTCCTTGCCCTCGCGGACCTTGGAGACGACCCGGCCGCGCGTCCACATCTGCTCGCGCAGGTCGCCGATCAGGTCGCCGTCCTCGCCGAACCGCTCGACCAGGATGGCCCGCGCGCCCTGCAGGGCTGCCGCGGTGTCCGCGACCTCCTTCGCCGGGTCGACGAACTTCGCGGCTTCCTCCTGCGGGTTCAGGCCAGGATCACCCAGAAGTGCGTCGGCCAGCGGTTCGAGACCGGCCTCCTTCGCGATCTGGGCCTTCGTGCGGCGCTTCTGCTTGTACGGCAGGTAGAGGTCCTCCAGCCGCGCCTTGGACTCGGCGGCGAGGATCTGCGCTTCCAGGGCCTCGTTCAGCTTGCCCTGTTCGCGGATGGAGTTGAGGACGGCCGCCCGGCGCTCCTCCAGTTCGCGCAGGTAGCCGAGCCGTTCCTCGAGTGTGCGCAACTGGGTGTCGTCGAGACCGCCGGTCGCCTCTTTGCGGTAGCGGGCGACGAACGGGACGGTCGCGCCACCGTCGAGCAGTTCGACAGCAGAGCCGACCTGGCCTGCGGCCACTCCGAGCTCGTCAGCGATCTTCTGGTGGATGAGCGTTGTCACAGCGCGCCATTCTGCCCGCTGCCCGATCCGACGTGGCACGGTGTCCTTCATGACCATCGCCGAGGTCGTCCCCTCACTGCTGTCGGGCCTGGACGTACCGGGTGCCGACAACACGCTCGGGCTGCCGGCCGCCCGGCGTGTCGTCCTGCTGCTCGTCGACGGCCTGGGCCACGAGCTGCTGCGGGCCCACGCCTCCCACGCGCCGTTCCTGTCCTCGCTGCCCGACCGTTCGATCGACGCCGGTTTCCCGTCCTCGACGGCCACGAGCCTCGCCTCGATCGGCACCGGGCTCCAGTCCGGCGAGCACGGGGTCGTCGGCTACACGTTCGCCGTCGGGGACGAGGTGCTCGACTCGCTGACCTGGACGCGGGCCGGCGAACGCGCCCACGACCTGCGCAAGACGCTCGTGCCCGAGGTCGTGCAGCCGCACCCGACGCTGTTCGAACGCGCGGCGGCGGCCGGGGTCGCCGCCAGCACGGTCGCGCCGCTCGCCCAGCGCTCCTCCGGCCTCACGCGGGCGGTGCTGCGCGGCTCGTGGTTCCGCGGCGCGGCGGGGTTCGGCGACCTCGCGCTGGGGGCGGTGGCGGCGGTGCGGCAGGACCGGTCGTTCTGCTACGCCTACCACGCCGATCTCGACACGATCGGGCACATCTACGGGCCAGGCTCCGAGGAGTGGTTGCTCCAGCTGGAGTTCGTGGACGCGCTGGCCGCGCGCATCGGCGCGCGGATGCCCCCGGACTCGTTGCTCGTCGTGACGGCGGACCACGGCATGGTCACCGCGGGCGAGCGGATCGACTTCGACACCGAACCGCTGCTGTGGCAGGGAGTCCGGGTGATCGCCGGTGAGCCTCGGGTGCGTTACCTGTACACCGAGACCGACGAGGTGCTGTCCGTGTGGCGGGAGTTCCTCGGCGACCGCGCGGACGTGCTGACCCGTGAGGACGCCGTGGACGCCGGGTGGTTCGGCCCGGTCAGCCCGCTGGCGGTCGACCGCATCGGGGACGTCGTGGTGGCGATGAAGGGCGCGGACGTGCTGGTGCGCAGCCAGGCGGAACCGGTGCTGAGCGGCCTGACCGGGTTCCACGGCTCGCGCACCCGTGCGGAGCTGGCCATCCCGCTGCTGGTCCACGCAGTACCTTCAGTGTAGACCGAAATCGGCCTTTCCGTTACCTCGCTTTAGGATCACCGGACGTGACGATCGAACTGCCAGGACCAGTCGGGTTCGTGCTCGGAGGAGGCGGAAGCCTCGGTGCCGCGCAGGTCGGCATGCTGCGCGCGTTGCGGGAGCACGGCGTCCGGCCGGACCTCGTCGTCGGCACCTCGGTGGGGTCGGTCAACGGCTCGCTGCTCGCCCTCGACCCGGACAAGGCAGCCGAACGGCTGGGCGTGCTGTGGGAGGGCATGACGCGGCAGCGGGTGTTCCCCGGCGGGCCGATCGCGCAGCTGAGGTCGTTGCGCACCAACAAGACCTATCTCTTCCCGAACACCGGTCTCGCGGACGTGCTGACCGAGGGGCTCGGCGGGTGCACGTCGTTCGCCGAGCTGATGCTGCCGTTCGGCGCGGTGTCCGTGGACGGCGTGACCGGTGAGGCCGTGAACATCGTCGAGGGGGAGCTGATCCCCGCGATCCTCGCGAGCTCGGCGATTCCGGGCGTCTATCCGCCCGTGCGCATCGGCGACCAGGTGCTCTACGACGGTGGTGTGCTGGCGAACGTGCCGATTCGGCAGGCCTTGGCGATGGGCGCGAAGTCGTTGGTGGTGCTGGACTGCGCGTTCCCAGGCCACCTGCCGACCGTGCCGGAGACACTCGCCGAGACGTTGTTGTTCTGGGCGACCCTGGGGATGCGCAACCAGGCCGTGCTGGAGGTCGAGCTCGCCTCCCAGACCGCCCCGGTGCTGTACCTGCCCGGCGCGCCCGTGCAGGCCGTGACGCCGCTGGACTTCTCGCACACCGCGGAACTGGTCGAGGCCTCCTACCTGGCCTCGACCACGTTCCTCACGACGCTGGAGATCGCCGGCGCGGGACTGTACGGGCACCCGTCACACGGGTAATGCGAACTGGTTGGCGGGGCGCGGCAGGCCGTAGTGCTCGCGCAACGTCCGGCCGGTGTACTCGGTGCGGAACAGGCCGCGCTGCCGCAGGATCGGCAGCACCTCGTCCGCGAACCGCTCCAGCCCGGACGGCAGCACGGCGGGCATGATGTTGAACCCGTCCGCCGCGCCCGCCCGGTGCCATTCCTCGATCGTGTCGGCGACCTGGAGCGCGGTGCCGGCGAACGTCTTGTGCCCGCGCCCGCCACCGAGCCTGCCGATGAGCTGGCGGACGGTCAGCCGTTCGCGCCGGCCCAGTTCCACGATCAGCGTGTACCGCGACTTCGCGCCCTCGATCGCGGCCTCCTCCGGCAGGTCGGCGGGGAGTTCCTCGTCCAGTTCCAGGTGGTCGACCCTGAGCAGGGTCGCGAGCTGCCTGGCCGCGTGCTCCGGCACGATCAGCCGTTCCAGTTCGGCGTCGAGCGCGTGTGCCTCCTCCTCTGTCGAACCGATCACCGGGACCAGGCCCGGCAGGATCTTGACCTCGTTCGGGTCGCGGCCGAACTCGATCGCCCTGCGCTTCACGTCCCGGTAGAACGCGATCGCGTCTTGGAGGGTCTGCTGCGCGGTGAACACGGCCTCGGCGTGCCGGGCGGCGAAGTCCCTGCCGTCCTCCGAGCTGCCTGCCTGGACCAGCAGCGGGTAGCCCTGGGGTGAGCGCGGCACGTTGAGCGGGCCGCGGACCTTGAAGTGCGGGCCGACGTGGCCGATCGTGTGGACGCGGTCGTCCCTGGCGTGCACGCCTTGAGTTTTGTCGGCGATGATCGCGTCGTCGTCCCAGGAGTCCCAGAGCTTCTTCGACACCTCCACGAACTCCGCCGCCCGGTCGTAGCGGGTGAGGTGGGCGGGCTGGGCGTCGAGGCCGAAGTTCTGGGCCGCGTCGTCGCCGGCGGTCGTGACGATGTTCCAGCCCGCGCGGCCGCCGCTGACGTGGTCGAGCGAGCTGAACCGGCGGGCCAGGTTGAACGGCTCGTTGTAGGTGGTGGACGCGGTCGCGATCAGGCCGATTCTTGTTGTCACGGCGGCGATCGCGGTGAGCAGGATGGTTGGTTCGATCTTGCCGGACGGGCGGCGGCTCGGTTTTCCCCACAGCACGGGGGAGTCGGCGAGGAACACCGAGTCGAACCTGGCCTCCTCGGCGATGCGCGCGATCCGCTGGTGGTAGGCGATGTCGATGTGCGCCAGCGGTTCCGACTCCGGCAGCCGCCAGGACGCCTCGTGGTGGCCGGTGTCGTGGAGGAAGAGGTTGAGGTGCAGCGTCATGCGGCGACTCCGATGCCGAGTGCGGACAACAGGTGCGTGCGGTCGGCGTCGTGCGCCGGGAGGTCGAGGCCGATGCGGCCTTCCTGCAGAACGACCACGCGGTCGGCGAGTTCGATCGCCTCGTCGACGTCGTGCGTGACCAGCAGAACGGCGGGCCGGTGCTTCGCGCACAGTTCGCGCAGCAGGGCGTGCATCTTGATGCGGGTCAAGGCATCCAGCGCGCCGAACGGTTCGTCGGCCAGCAACAGCCGGGGCTCGCGGACGAGGCATCGGGCGAGTGCGACCCTCTGCTGCTCGCCGCCGGAGAGTTCGGCCGGCCAGGCGCGTTCGCGGCCCTTGAGCCCGACTTCTTCCAGTGCTGCCTTGCCCCTGCCCGGTTTCACGCCGAGTTCGACGTTGTCCAGCACCCGCAGCCACGGCAGCAGCCGTGAGTCCTGGAACGCGACCGCGACCTCTTGGGGGACTTCGAGGGTGCCCTCGCCGGTCACGTCGTGGTCGAGTCCGGCGATGGCCTTGAGCAGCGTCGACTTGCCGGATCCGCTGCGGCCCAGCAGTGCCACGAACTCGCCGGGCGCGATGGTGAGGTCGAGGTCGTCGAGCACTTTGCGTTGCTGGAACTGCCTTGTCAGGTTCTTCACCCGGACAGCGTGCGTCGCCATGCCAGCGCCCTCCGTTCGATGATCCGCAGCAGTGCGTCCGACACGAACCCGAACAGGCCGTAGACGACGAGCCCGACGACGATGACGTCGGTCTGGCCGTAGTTCTGCGCCTGGAACATCAGGTAGCCGATGCCGCTGGTCGCGTTGATCTGCTCCAGCACCACCAGCGACAGCCAGGACGCGGTGACCGCGAGCCGCAGTCCGAGGAAGAAGCCGGGGAGCGCGCCGGGGAACACGACCTTGCGCACGTACTGGGTGCGTTTGAGTCCGACGGCTTCCGCCAGCTCCACGTATCGGCTGTCGATGCCGGTCAGTGCCGCGTACGTCTGGAGGTACATGATCGTCGCGACGGTCACGGCGATCACCACGATCTTGAACTCCTCGCCGATGCCGAGCCACAGGATCAGCAACGGGATCAGGCCCAGCGACGGGATCGCGCGCTTGACCTGGACCGTGCCGTCGATCAGCGCCTCGCCGACGCGGCTGAGTCCGGAGAGGATCGCGAGCACCGTGCCCGCCGTGGCACCGAAGAAGAATCCGAGGGCTGCCCGCTGGAGCGAGGTGAGGATGCTCTCGGGCAGCTTGCCGTTCGCGGTCAGCTCGAATCCTGTTTGGATGATCGTCCACGGTGCGGACAGGATCCGCGGGTCGAGCGCGCCGGTCGCGGACGTGATGCTCCAGACGGCGATGACCAGTGCCGGGCCGAGGACCCTTCCGTACGGGATGGGCTTGCCGAGTCCCAGCCGCTTGCGTTTCGGTGCTTTGGCGGGTGTCGTGATCGTGGCGGGACGATCGAGCACGTGGGTCATGTCCGGCTCCGGTACTTGGCGTCCACGGCCTCGGCGGCGACCTTCTCGAACCGCCGGTCGAACAGCTCGGTCACGTCGAACCTCGGCACGAAACCGCCTTCTGCCAGCAGGTCCGCGGTCTCCTGCTCCCACTGGACCGCGCGGTCCCAGTTCGTCGGGAAGGTCAGCGGTGGCTGGGACCGCACGATCCGGTCACCGTCGGCCTTGGAGACGTTCTGGTCCTTCACGTAGTAGTGGTCGACCCACTTGTCCGGGTTCTCGTAGCTCCACACGGTTCCACGGGCCCAGAACGGGATGAACGCCTTGATCGCGGCGAGCTTCGCCGGGTCGTTGAGCACCTCGACCGGCGCCCACAGGACCGTGAGCAGGTCGACGGACTTCATCTCGATCGCCCGCGCGTCCGGGTACTGGCCGAGGTACTTGGTGAGCTGCGGTTCGGCCAGCACCGCGACGTCGACCTGTCCCGCCTGCACCGCCGTGAGGAACTGGTTGCTGGTCAACGGGATCAGCTCGACGTCGGTGATCTTGAGCCCGAGCTCCTTGAGCGTGCGCAGCACGACCACGCCCTGAGCCTGGCCCTGGCTGAACGCGATCTTCTTGCCCTTGAAGTCGTTCAGGGACTTGATCGGCGAACCTGGCTTGGTGGCATAGGTGTAGAGGGGCTTGTCGCGCTCGCCGACCGCGACGATCTTCGTGGCGAGCTTGGTCGCCTGCGCCTGGATCGGCGGGATGCCCGCGTTGGCGCCGAGATCGACGGACTTCGCGCGGAACGCCTGGATCACGTCCGGGCCTGCCTGGATGTTGGGCCAGTCGGTGACCTGGAACGGGAGCTTGCCCAGCTCACCCGATGCTTCCAGCTGCTTGAGCGTGGTGCGGATGGAGATCGTGAGCTTGGTGTCCGGCGGCGGGGCCGTCGTGGGCAGGTCGCCGAGGACCTGCTGCGTGGTGGTGCCGTTGCCCGCGGAGCACCCCGCGGCACCGAGAGCCGCGAGGCCGAGCAACAGGGAACGCCGGGTCAGCATCAGTCCACCACCACGGCGTGGTCGGCGGTGAACGGGCGGCCCGCGAGCAGCGTGGACTCGCGCCCGTCCGGCCCCACCGGGGTGTCGCCGATGAGCGTGACGCGGTGCAGGGTGCGCTGGACGTCGAGGTGCTCCAGGTCGCGCGGCGCGAGGTGGGCGGTGGCGCGGTTGTCCCAGAACGCGACGCTGCCCGGCTCCCAGCGGAACCGCACGGTGTACTCGGGCCGGGTCAGCTCGGCGTACAGCAGGTCCAGAATCGCCTTGCTCTCGCTGGGGGAGACGCCGACGACGTGGCTCGTGAAGCCGGGGTTGACGAACAGGCCCTTCTCGCCGGTGACGGGATGCACGCGCACGACCGGGTGTTCGGCGACCAGCAGGTTGTCGTTGACGCGCTTGGCGTACGCGCCGTCCGCGACCTTCACCGAACCGCCGTAGCGGTGCTCGGCCCGCAGGCCGTCCACAAAGGACTTGATCGGCGCGGAGAGTCCGTTGTACGCGGCGACGAGGTTCGTCCACGTCGTGTCGCCGCCAACCTCCGGCACCACCTCGGCGCGCAGGATCGACGCGGCCGGCGGGTTCACCGCGGCGGTGACGTCGGTGTGCCAGCCGGAGAAGTAGCTGTACTGGCGCTTCTGGTTCTGCTGCTTGAAGTCCTTGCCGTAGCGCTCCTCGTACCGGCGCGGGTCGATCGTGAAGATCTCCGGGAAACCGGTCGGCGGGGCGTCGTCGTGCGGGTGGGCGTAGGTGAGCTCGCCGAACTGGCGGCCGAACGCGATCTGGCTCGCGTGGTCCAGATCCTGGTCGCGGAAGAAAATCACCTTGTGGGCGTGCAGCGCCTTGTGAACCGTTTCCAGCTCTGCTGCTCGGAGCGGCCGAGAAATGTCGATACCCGAGATTTCCGCGCCGATGTGCCCGGCGATCGGCTTGACCGTGATGGTCTTTTCCTGAACTGAGGTCATGAGACAAGCGTGCAGTTCAGGGGCTGGCGATGTCTATTTTCCGCTCAGGGAAAATAAGTCGGGCCACCGTAGATCTCACTGAGCACGACACTTCCGGCGGCGACGCTCAGAACGTCACTGCCGAAACTCGTCTGAATGACGTCGCCACTACGTTCGCCGATTTCCGATGTCAATTCCTCCCAGCATCCGGGAATGAGGATCGCGCCGGCCTCCACGACCACGAGCACGTCCGGGTTGATCACGTCGAGCAGCAGTCGCGCGGCCTGCCCGACGAGTCTCGACCGTCGCCGGAACAGCTCGATCGCGCGCGGATCCCCCTGCCGGCCGACCTCGATCAGCAGGTCCAGCGACGGTTCCGCGGTGATCCCGGCCCGCGCGGCCCGTTCCGCGAGCGTCCGGTTCGACGTCGCGGCCTGAAGACACCCGCGCCGCCCGCAGGGACAGGGCGTGTCGTCGTGGCGCAGCCGGAGGTGCGCGATCTCACCCGCCGCACCACCCGGCCCGCTGTGCACGCCGCCGCCGGTGACGATGGCCGCGTCGACCACGTTGCCCACGAACAGGTGCACCAGGCTGGTGCGGGCTCTGGGGTCAGCCCCGAAGAGCTGCTCGGCCCGCGCGAGTGCCCTCGAGTGCGACTCGACCTGAACCGCCGTGTCGAGCGCTGTGGTCAGAAACTCCTTGGCGCGCACGTCCTTCCAGCCGAGCTGGCTGTGCTCGACGATCGCGCCGTCGTCCACCCGTCCGCCGGTGGCGACCCCGACGCCGATCGGCACGCGGTCGTGCCTGCGCAGGAACGCGGGCACCCGCTCGGCGATCCGCCGCAGCGCCCAGTCCGGCGCCGGCCGGTCGTGCGGCTCGCGTTCCTGCGCGAGCACCCGCCCGCGCAGGTCGACGAGCGCCAAAGTCGTGTGCCCGTAAGCGATGTGGACGCCGCACACCACGTGCCGGTCCACGTCGATGTCCACCGGCACGTGCGGCCGCCCGATCGTCACGCGCGGAACGCGGGTGTCGACCTCGCGCACCAGCCCGCGTTCGGCCAGTTCGGCGTACTGCTTCGTGACGGTCGCGGCGCTCAGCCCGGTGAGGCGCGCGATGGTGCTGCGCGCGACGGGTCCGTGGTCCAGCACGGACCTGAGCACGGTGGCGGCGGTGCGGCTCATGCGGTCCCTCCCCTTCTCGCAGGGGCTCGTCTGATCTCCGGTCAGGCGAAGGCGGGCACCGCACAGATCGCGCTCGCCTGCCGACGGAGGTCGACGTGACGGCGCGTGC
Source organism: Lentzea waywayandensis (assembly GCF_900115955.1). Classification (GTDB taxonomy): domain Bacteria; phylum Actinomycetota; class Actinomycetes; order Mycobacteriales; family Pseudonocardiaceae; genus Lentzea; species Lentzea waywayandensis. The sequence continues at coordinate 13,223 of NZ_FOYL01000014.1, read as the reverse complement.
TGAGCACGGATGCCTGGGACATGTCTCCGATGCTGACATCCGCCCGCTGCCGCGGCCAAGGGCGTTCACGTGGTGAGACATGCCGCTGAACAGGTGAACGTTCGCTCATCGGCTAACAAGCGCCCGTCCAGGTCTGACTTACCCTGCACACCAGATCGCGCTTGGCGGACGCGGTCGCGGCAGAGGAGTGCGCGCGACATGACGCCAGCGGAGACAGAACTGTTCAACGCCATGGACGAGCTGGGCCGGGTCGAGTTCGCCGGCGCCGGCCGAGAGATCGGCGCCGAGTTCCTCGGCACGCAACTGCTGCGTGGCGTGGGCTCCCGCCCACGCAAACTCACCCTGCACGACGTTGTCGTCGTCGGCGAACTCGACGTGGAGGCTGGTGAGGTCGGCTTCCCCGTCGAGTTCGAACGATGCACGTTCGAGCATGCGCCGAACTTCGAACAAGCGACCGTGGCGGGCCTCTACTTCGCGGACTGCCGGCTGCCCGGACTGCGTGCCTCCCAGGTCCGGCTTCACGACGGGCTGGCGTTGCGCGACTGTGTGATCAACGGTTGCCTGCGGTTGACGGGTGCCCACGTGGCCGGGCAGTTGGACATGGTCGACTGCGTGATCGACGGACCGGCGGACGGTGCGTTCAAGGCGGACGGGCTGCGAGTGGAGCTGGACGTCTATTGCTCGGGCCGGTTCAGGGTGACCGGGCTGACGCGCATGATCGGCGCTCACATCGGTGGCCAGTTCATCTGCGAGGGCGCGACGTTCCGCAATCCCGAGGGGGAAGTGGCGTTGCAACTGAGCACTCTCACCGTGGACGAGCACGTCTTCTGGCGAGACGGGTTCACGGCAGAGGGCGACGTGATCCTGAGCGGTGCCACCATCGCCGGACGCCTGATCTGCGACGGAGCGCGATTCCTCAGTCCCGGCAGGATCGCGCTGCTCGCGGGCGGGATGACTGTGGGGCAGGAAGCGGAGTTCTCCGCGGGCTGCGTCGTCGACGGCGAGATGAACATGGTCGGCAGCCGATTCGGTGGCTGGTTGAAGCTCACCGGCGGCGAGTTCTCCAACCCCGGCGGCGTGGCCATCAACCTCACCCGCTCGCTGACCTCCCTGAACCTAGTTCTACGCGAAGGCACGGTCGTGCGCGGTGAGCTTCGCCTGGCCGGGGCGCGAGTCGACGGTCTGCTGGGTGCGCAGGGCGCACACCTCGAGAACGAGCGCGGCGTGGCGATGAACGCCTTCGGGCTCAAGGTGAGCAGCGATCTCAGTCTCTCCGTCCGGGGCGACGAGCGTTTCCGTGCACAAGGGCGGGTTGTGCTCAGCGACGCGCACATCGGAGGCGATCTCGACTGTTCGGGCGGGCGGTTCGACAGCGACGACGGAGAGGCGTTGATCGCCCGCGGTGTCGACGTGGTCCGGGACATCAAACTGTGCAAGGTTTTCGTCGCGCACGGCAAGGTCGACCTCGCGGGCGCGTCGGTCGAGGGGAAGATCGACTTCACTGGAGCGGAGCTGGAGCACGGCGAGGACGCGGTGCGGTGCGACCGGGTGAAGGTCGGCCACTCCGTGATCTTCGACAAGGTCCGGGCGAGCGGACGCGTGCGGATGTGTGACGCGCGGATCGGTTCCGAGCTCACCTTCCACAAGGCCCTCCTGCGGGGAAGGAAGGCGCTGAAGCTCAGGGGCACCCAGGTTCGAGGGGCGTTGCGGTTCAAGTTCGCTGAGCGGCCTGCGGGCCGGATCGACCTGCGCCAGGCGCAGGCAGGGTCTTTCGGCGACAGCGAGAACGACTGGTCGGCCGGCAGCACGCTCGACGGGTTTGTCTACGGCGCACTTCGCGAGAACTCGATGGAGTTGAACAAGCGCCTTAGGTGGCTGCGGGACAACCATCGGTATGTTCCGCAGGTCTATCTGCAACTCGCCGCCACCTATGCGAGTGCCGGTCAGCACGACGAGGCGACGGATGTGCTGATGGCCAAGGAGGACGCCCGGCGCCGGTCTTTGAGCGGGTTCTTCGGCAGGCTGCACAGGTCGGTGTGGTGGTTGCTCAGTCCGACCGTCGGATATGGCTATCGGCCGCTGCGGATCCTGTGGTGCCTCGGGGCGCTCACGTTGGTGGGCGGCTTCGTCTTTCACCTGCTCCGGCAGGACGCGGACAACTTCGCCAAGGCCAGGCCCCACCTCGATCCGCACTGGTTCGATCCGTGGCTGTACACGGTCGACCTGCTCCTGCCGATCATGAGCCTCGAACACAGCCAGCTCTGGGTGCCGTTGCACGGTGCGAGGTGGGCGTCGCTCGCGTTCACCGTCCTGGGCTGGGTGCTCGCGGTCTGCCTGGTCACCGGGATCGGCCGGCTCTTCAAGCGAGACGAGCGCTAGACATCGGCTCATTGGGGCAATTTGTTCCCCCTTCGACCATGTAACCACGTCAGACCTCCGATGAACTCTTGAATCTGAGGCCTCGGGAGGCGTAAACCTGTCCGGGTAACACCGAGCACGTCTTCCTACCGCCGCAGGGAGCGTCCACCAGGAGGCTGGCTCGTGCGCAAAACATTGCGTCGTCTCGGCGTGTTGATGACCGCCGTTCTACTCGTTGCAGGCGTGAGCACTCCGGCGCGCGCCGAGGTGCTGCATCCGCGGCAGGACTGGCTGCGGGCGTCCACGTCCGGCCTGTTCCTGCACTGGGGGATGCGGACGAGTCCTGGCTACACCAGTTGCAGCGCCTGGGAAGCCGCCGTCACGGGCGGCGGGTGGAGTGCGCAGTACTGGGTCGACGAGGCGAAGAAGCTGCACGCGCAGTACCTCGTGCTGGCGTCGTTCCACTCGCGGCTGGGCTACGCGCGGGCGTGGCCGTCCGCCGTCCCCGGCAGTTGCTCGACCAAGCGCGACTTCCTCGGCGAGCTCATCGAGGCCGCTTCCGCGGAGGGGCTCAAGGTCATCAACTACATGACCGACGACCCGCAGTGGCACGACGAGGGCGGGCACGAGTGGCTCGACTCGGCCGCCTACTCGAAGTACAAGGGCAAGTCGGTGAACCTCCAGGAGCGGCCGGGGTTCGGGCAGTTCAGCTACGACAACTTCGTCGAGGTCATGGCGCGCTACCCGAAGCTCGCCGGGTTCTGGATCGACAACGACAACGCGTACTGGGAGCAGAACGGCCTGTACGAACGGATCCGGCGCGATCGGCCGGACATGGTCCTCAGCAACAACAACGAGGACACCGCGATCATGGACACGATCAGCAACGAGCAGAAGACCGGCATGACGCCGAACTACGACTACCCGCAGGCGGTCTACACGGCGGCGCCACGGCTGATCGAGGCGTGCTTCAAGCTCCCGAGCAGCGGCGCGTGGTGGTACTCCGGCTCGAACTCCGCCGTCGACTACAAGCTGACGCTGGGACGCCTGATCACCAACGCGGGCAGTGACGTCAAGGCGTTGATGGCCGAGACCGCGATGGTCAACGGCAAGTTCCCCTCGAACCAGGCCGCCTTCAACAACTTCACGAACACCTACCTCGGCGACGTCTGGGAGTCGATCGGCGGCACGTACGGCGGCGGTTACCTCAACGGTGGGCTCAAACCGGGCTTCTGGAACGACGGCGCCCACGGCGTCACGACCGTCTCCAAGACCAACCCGCAGAACCACTACGTGCACGTGCTCACCAAGCCGTCCGGCAGCACGTTGAAGGTGCGCGACAACGGGTACAAGGTCAGCCGTGTCACGAACCTGCGCACGGGCGCGGCGGTGAGCTGGTCGCAGGCCGGTGGCACGATCACGCTCAGCGGCATCTCGAACTGGGACCAGTACGACACGGTGTTCAAGGTCGAGACCGCCGGGCGTGAGGGGATCATCCCGGCCTCGTCGTACACGATGAGCGCGTCGGCCGCGGGTTCCGGCCACCCGGCCTCCCACGCCGCCGACGGCAACTACCAGACCTATTGGGACGCAACGGGTGCGGGCACCGTGTCGCTGCGCTTCGACCTGGGTGCGGCGAAGAAGGTCTCGTACGTCGCGCTCAACCAGCGCGAGGACTCCACCACCTACCCGTCATCGAACTCCGCGCGCGTCAAGAACTACAACGTCTACACGTCCAGCGACGGGTCCAACTGGACGAACGTCAAGTCCGGATCGCTGGCCAACCATCGCGGTGTGCAGTTCATCGACCTTCCCGCGAACACGACCGCGCGGCACATCCGGGTGGAGAAGACGTCCACGCAGGGCAAGGCGCAGCTGCGGATCGACGAGGCGTGGCTCGGCTCGGCCTATCCAGGAGCGGGCGTGCCGACGCCGGAGTCGCGGTACGAGGCCGAGAACGGCACGCTCACCCAGGGAGTCGTGGAGTCCAACCACGCCGGCTTCTCCGGCACCGGATTCGTCAACTACGACAACGTCTCCGGCTCCGCGGTCGAGTTCACGGTGCGTGCCGAGACCGCCGGGCCGCGCCAGGTGACGCTGCGGTTCGCCAACGGCACGACGGTGAACCGGCCGCTGGACATCTCGGTCAACGGGCAGCTCGCGGTCGACGAGCAGGCGTTCGCGGGCACCGGGGCGTGGACGACCTGGCAACCGGTGACCGTGACGCTGAACCTGGAGGCCGGTGACAACACCGTCCGCGCGGCCGCGACCACCGCTAACGGCGGCCCCAACCTCGACTACCTGGAGATCTAGCAGCGACACGCCACTAGCAGACCAACACGCGTTCGACGTTGTGCTCGGCGATCTCCCGCATCGCGTCCCGGTGCGGGAAGTCGCCGTCCAGCAGGCGAAGCGGACCCTCCACGAGGGACAGGTGCTGCGCCAGCCGGTAGAACGACGTCCGCGCCGGATCGAGCCCGGCGACCGGCCGGTAGTGCGGGCCGAACCGCAGCTCCAGGAACACGTGTTCCCACTCGATGTCGAAGAACATCACGCCCTCGATGTCGATCAGCACCGGCCGTCCGTCGGCCACGAGCACGTGGTCGGGGCCGAGCTCGCCGTGGATCAGCCCGTACGCCGTGCGCGGTTCGATCACCGAATGCCGTTGCCGCAGCTGGGTTTCCAGGCGGTCACGCTCGGCCGCGATGCGCGGCACCCGTTCGCAACAGGCTTCCAGATGTCCGAGAGCGCGTTGTAGCACCACGTCCGGCACCGGCGGCGCGTCCAAGGGCTGTAGCGCGCTCGGACGGCCGTAACGCGGGCTGGTTCGCTGGTGCATGGCCGCGAGGTCGTCCCACAGCCGTTCGAGTGCCTCGGTGTCGTGGTCGAGCAGTTTCTCCAGGAACTCGGCGCCGAGGTCCTCGACCACGATCACGTCGCGGTCGACCAGCACCAGCCTCGGCACGCACACCCCGGCCTCGGACAGCGCGGTGTGGGCGGTGAGGAACAGGTCGCGCCCGCTCGCGTTGCCGAACAACGGATCGTGCTCGTGCGCGGGCCAGTAGTCCTCGGTCGCGCGCCACACATAGGCGACGCCCGTCGTGCCGTCGTCGAGTGTCAGGCGGTAGACGCCCTTCTTGGTTCCGCCGTGCAGGCGGACCACGTCGCTCAGTTCCCGGCCGTACGCCGCCTGCGCGATGTCCGCGAGGTCGGCCACCCCCAGATGTGCCACGGTGCGGAACGGTAGTGGGAGGCACGTGAAACTGGTGCCAACACTTCTGCCATGAGCGGACACGAACAGACATGACGACCGAAGACGACCGAGCGTTGTGGTCGCAGGCCGCTGGGGGCAGTGCGCACGCCTTCGGAGTGCTGTTCGACCGGCACGCGAAGGCGGTCTACAACCACTGCTTCCGGCTGACCGCGTCCTGGGCGGAGGCCGAGGACCACCTGCAGGCAACGTTCCTGCTGGCCTGGCGCAAGCGCGACGACGTGCGGCTGGAGCGCGAGTCGGCGCTGCCGTGGCTGCTCACGGTCGCGACGAACGTGGTGCGCAACGAGCAGCGCTCCCTCACCCGGCGGCTCAGGAACCTGCGACGCGTCGGCGAGGAACGGCCGGTGCCCGACCACGCGGACCGGGTCGCGGAGCGCCTCGACGACCAGCGGCAGATGAAGGACCTGCTCGACGCCGTGGCGGACCTGCCGCGCAACGAACGTGAGGCGCTCGCGCTGTGCGTGTGGTCGGGGGTGTCGTACGCGGACGCGGCGGCGGTGCTGGGCATCACCGAGGGCAGCGTGCGTGCGCGGGTCAGCAAGGCGAAGTCGAAGCTCCAGCAGCACCGGGAGCTCGTGCACACCGGGGAGGACCGATGACCAGCATGCTTCCGCCCACTCGCGACCTGCCACCCGGTCGCCAGGCACGCATCCGCGCCGAGATCGAACGCGCGGCCACTCGACGCGGGTCCCGGCGGCTGGCCGTCCCGATCCTCGCCGCCGCGGCTGCCGTCGCCGTCGTCACCGCCGGCATCGTGGTGTTCAGGCCCCTCCCGACGCTGCCGGTGCCGGCAGTTCAGATCACCACGTCACCGGCGACACCGTCCGCCGACTTCGGAATCCCGCGCGAGGAGGTCGCCGCGATCGAGAAGGGCTGCGCCGAGTCCGCCGGCTCCAAGCCGCCGAAGCTGCGCCAGCTGTTGAACGACCAGACCCGGTGGGCAGTGCTCTACAGCGAGAAGGAAGGCCTCGTGTGCAGCATCGGCGTCGGTGGTGTCGCGTACAACTCGGCCTTCGGGCAGACCGCGGTGCAGTGGCTGCCAGGGCACTTCTCCATCGACTACCAGGGGGCGCGCTCCGGCGGTGCCATGGACGGCAGGCCCGAGTCGGCGAACGTGCCCGGCAACCGCACCTCCGTCGGCAGGGTCGACGACAAGGTCGCGCGGGTGACCTTCACGGTCGATGACCAGACCGTCGAAGCCAAGGTCGCCAACGGCACGTACGCCGCGCGCATCTACTACCCCCCGAACTGGGGCATTCCGAACGCGCCGACGAACGAGGTCGTGCGGGCCTACGACGCCGAGGGCACCCTGCTCGGCGTCAGCAGCGACCTGGAGCGCGCCTGCTACCTCGACCCGCGGACCGGAGAGGTCGTCTTCGGTGACCGGCGCACGCCGAAGGCTGACTGCCTGCCCGCCCAACCGTGGCGCTGAACGTCACTACCGACTGGTTGGTTCAAGCGACATACTGGTTGGTATGACGACTGTGGCGAACTTCGGCGGCACCAGCCACCACGCGGACCTCGACGGGCCCGTGCACTGGGTCGACTTCGGCGGACCGGCGGACGGGCCGCGCATCGTTCTCGTGCACGGCCTCGGCGGTTCGCACCTCAACTGGGTGCTGCTGGCGCCGTTGCTCGCGCGGAAGGCCCGCGTCACGGCCGTCGACCTCGCCGGGCACGGCCTGACCAACCCGGAGGGCCGGCAGACCACGGTCCAGGCCAACACGAGGCTGCTGGGCCGGTTCCTGCGCGAGGTCGTCGGGGAACCGGTGATCCTGGTCGGCAACTCGATGGGCGGGCTGATCTCGCTCTTCCAGACCGCCTACGACCCCGAGCTGGTCAGGGGCCTGGTGCTGGTCGACCCCGCGCTGCCGATGGTGCTCGGGACGCGGCCGGACCCGGCGATGCTCGGCACGTTCTTCCTGTACTCCGTGCCGGGCCTCGGCGAACGCTTTCTGGCCAGGTCGAAGGCCGTCCCGGCCCGCCGTCAGGTCGAACGCCTGCTGGAACTGGTCTGCGCGGACCCGTCGGGCATCCCCGAGGAGCTCAAGCAGGCCAGCGAGCACCTGATCGGCGAGCGCGCCAAGGTCGAGGGACTGGACAGGGCGTTCCTCGACGCCGCGCGCAGTGTCGTGTTCACGTCCTCGAAGCGCGGTGCCTACTACGGGGCGATGTCCAAGGTCCGCGTGCCGGTGTTCCTGATGAGCGGCGACCGCGACAGGCTCGTCAACGTCGCCGCCGCCCGGTACGTGGCGCGCAAGTACCCGCACTGGCGCTACGACGAGTACGCGAACGTCGGTCACGTGCCCCAGATGGAGATCCCCGAGGTCGTGTCCGAGCGGGTCCTGGACTGGATGGACGCCAACCGCCTGAGCACGTCCGCGAGCTGACCCAGGGTGAGCCGCTCCCGCAGCACGGGGGCGGCCCCGGTCAGCACGAAGTGGTCGTCGAGCTGCTCGACCCCCGTCAGCTGGATGCCGCGCGGCAGCTCCGGCACCGCGAACACGCGTGCGGGCAGCCACTTGTGCAGCCGCACGTGCAGCTCCGAGCCGACCAACTGGACGGTCAACGGGAACCAACTGACCGGTTGTAACTCCGGAATGTCCGCGAAGTCCACTTCGACCCGGAACTCCACAGGCGACGACACGAGGACCGCGGGCGGGTTCACGTGCACGTCCCGGCACACGACGGTCGCGCGGCGAGCACGCCAGCGCGACCACCGAACGTCCTCCAGCTCGATGCGGACGTCGTCGACCTGACCGAGCGCCAGTCCCAGGGCGCCCAGCCGTGCGTCGAGTCCCACTACGGTCAGCTGCAGGTCGTGTGCGCCCGCCTGAACCGTCAGATCGTGTCTCAGGCCGTCGTCTCCGGCTTCACACCGTTGGCAGAGGTGGTGGTCGCCGCCTTGGTCGTCGCCCGCGGGGCACGAGGCTTGGGAGCGGGCTTCTTCGCCGCCGGCTTGGCAGCGGCAGGCTTGGCGGCAGTGGGCTTGGTGGCAGCAGACTTGGTGGCAGCAGGCTTGGTGGGAGCGGGCTTGGCAGCGGGCGTGGCGTCGACGACCTTCTGGGCGGTCTCCGCCCTCTCGGTCGCCTCGGCGGCCAGCGCGACCATCTCGTCGAAACCGGCGCGGATGCCGTCGGCGAGCAGCTGGACGTCCGGCACACCGTCGAAGTCGGCGTTGATGCCGAAGGTGAACCGGTCGAGGTAGGAGAAGATGCCGACGGTGATCCGGATCGTGGACGCGACCGGCACGTACGGGAACATCTCCACCAGCGGGCGGCCGAGCATGTAGAGCGGGATGCGCGGGCCGGGAACGTTCGTGGTGACGGTCTGCAGGATCTGCTGCGGGAACCGCATCGCGGTCCGCGACCCCAGCGCCATCAGCGTCGGCGCGGCGAAGTTCGACAGGTTCGTGATGACGTCGGCACCCGCGGCCTGGCGCGAGCTCTTCAGGTCGTCCATCTGCGCGCGGATCGACGCGAGGCGCTGCACCGGGTCCGACTCGCCCACGGGCAGGTTCACCAGCACGGCGCTGACGCGGTTGTTCAGCTCGTTGTGCTGGTCGGACTTGCGCATCGACACGGGGACCATGGTCCGCACGACCATGCCCTCGGTCAGCTCGCCGCGCTTCTCCAGCAGATCCCGGAAACCACGCGTGATCGCCGTCAGGATGACGTCGTTGACGGTGCCACCGGCGGCAGTGCGGATCTGTTTGATCTCAGCCAGGTTCGCACGCGCCCACACCCACCGGCGGTGCGGTCCGATCGGACCGTTCAAAGAGGTCGCCGCGCGCGTGACCAAACGCTTCGCCGTACCGGGAAGAGAACCGAGAACGGTCTTGCCGAAGTCCATGATCTCGCTCAGGGAGCGCACGTTCCGCGCGACGGCGGGCAACGCGGACAGGTGCTGCACCGGCGTCACCACGGCGTCGCGGACACCGTCGATGACCAGATCGAGCGTGGACGGCTGCGGCTGCGGCTTCCACTCCTTCGGCTCCGGAAGGACGCTCTCCTTCTTGAAGTCGAGGATGAGCTGGAGCATGTCCGAACCGGACACTCCGTCGATCATGCAGTGGTGGACCTTGGAGATGATCGCCCAGCGACCGCCCTCGAGGCCCTCGACCAGCCAGGCCTCCCACAGCGGCTTCTTGTCGTCGAGCTTCTGCGCGAAGATCCGGCCCGCGAGGTTGCGCAGCTGGTCCTCCCCGCCCGGCGACGGCACCGCGGTGTGGCGCACGTGGTAGAGGATGTTGAAGTGGTCGTCGTCGACCCAGACCGGACGACCGACGTGGAACGGCAGCGCCTTCACCTTCTGCCGGTAGCGGGGCACCTGGTCCATGCGCGCCAGGAAGAGACGGATCACGTCGCCGTAGGACGGGGCCGGTCCGTCGAAAACCAGGACGGAACCGACGTGCATGGGCACGTTCTCGTCCTCGATGAAGTAGAAGCTGGCGTCCAGAGAGCTCATCCGATCCACTTGAAAAAGAGTAGAGGACCGAAGCGTCTCAATCGACGTCCATGCAGGTGAGAGGCAGTGCACACGTGTGAGGTTGCCAACGTGTTACCTGCACGTGGCGAATCGAGACTCGAAAGTACTGGCAAAAAGATCGTTCACGAAACATCATGGACTCACTGGGCAACGCCGCCCAGGGCGCCGGCTCGGGGTTGTCGACGTGTGGGGAGGCTCCTATGTCTGCCGTTCCTTCGGACGAAGTCTACGAAGTGCCTGTCGCTTCGCCCCTCCACCTCGTCAGAGGCAGTGCGCCCGGCCTGTTCTGGTATCTCACCGAGCCCACCCGCTGCGCGCTCGACGTCAGCGAGTTCGTGGCCACCCGGTCGATGCTGCGCGGCGCGCCGTCCGGTGACGGCCACCCGGTCCTGGTCTTTCCCGGCCTCGGTGCCGCCGACTCGTCCACGGTGATGCTGCGCCGTTTTCTGTCCGGTTTGGGCTATCAGGTGAATCCGTGGGGCCTGGGCCGCAACATCGGGCCGACGCGCAAGGCCGTGGACGGCATGCACGCGTTGGTGAAGAAGGTCTCGGACGCCCACGGCGGGCCGGTCACCATCGTCGGCTGGTCGCTGGGCGGGATCTTCGCGCGCGAGATGGCGCGCGACCACCCGCACCGCGTCCGCCAGGTGATCACCATGGGTTCGCCGTACAACATGAGCGATCCCGTGCAGTCACGGGCAATGCCCGCTTTCGCGTTGTTCTCCCGGCTGCACATCCCGAAGGACGAGTTCCCGCCGCTGGAGTCGACGAGGCCGCCGATCCCGGTGCCCGCCACGTCGATCTACTCCAAGACGGACGGCATCGTCTCGTGGGAGTCGTGCGTCGAGGAACCGGGACAGCGCAGGGAGAACGTCCAGGTGTCGTCCTCACACCTGGGATATGGCTTCAACTCCAGCGTTCTGTGGGTGGTAGCGGACCGGCTGGCACAGGCGGAGGGCACGTGGGCGCCCTTCGCCGCGCCGCCCGGGATGGCCCGCCTGTACCCGCGCGCCGCCTAGCACGGCCGTTCGTCCGAGTAGACGACCAGCGTCTGGTCGGGCTGCTCGGCGAGGTGGAACGCGGTGTACGCGTAGTCGAGCGGCCCGAGCCTGGGGTGCCGCAAGCGTTTCCGGCCGCCGTGCCGGGGCTGCACGTCGTAGTGGGGCCACCAGGAGCGCACCTCCTGGCTGGCCTCGTGCAGGTCCTCGATCAGCCGGGTGAACCGCTCGTCGGCGGGATGCCGGCCGGCGAGCGCGCGCAGCCGGGCCAGCAGGCCGCGGGCCTCCACCTCCCAGTCGATCAGGACGTGCCGCGACTCCGGATCGGTGAACACCCAGCGCGCGAAGCTCGGTTTCTCCTTGCGGAGACTGGGAAAGAGCTCGCCCGCCGCCTCGTTGTGGCTGAGCACGTCGTAGGTGGCGCCGATGATGAACGCCGGATGCGGGTCCAGAAACCCCGGCACGGCAGCGACTTCCGCGGCCAGTTCGGCTTCGAGGGTGTGCGGTCGCGCGTGGCCCGCGAGCCGGAACAGATGGTCCTTTTCGGACGGACCGAGCCCGAGGGCGGAGGCCAGCGCGCCGAGCACCTGGTCGGACGCCTGCACGTCGCGGCCCTGCTCCAGGTACGTGTACCAGGTGGCGCTGATCCCCGCGAGCACCGCGAGCTCCTCCCGGCGCAGGCCTGGAGTGCGCCGCCGGCCGGTGCGCGGCAGGCCCGCCGCGGCAGGGGTGAGCCGTTCGCGGCGGCTGCGCAGGAACGCGCCCAGCTCGCGGCGCTGATCGTCCGTTCGTCGCATGCTGGCACCTCCAGTACCAGAATAAAGGGGCTCTGGATACCAGGCTGAGCCTAACGCAGGCTGGGTTCATGGCAACTACGGACAAAGTCGTGGCGATCACCGGCGCCAGCAGCGGGATCGGCGAGGCGACCGCCTTGCTGCTCGCGGAACGGGGCGCGCGCCTCGTGCTCGGGGCACGCCGGTCGGAGCGTCTCGCGGACCTCGTGGCCAGGATCGAGAAGGCGGGCGGCACGGCCGTGCACACGCGCACCGACGTGACCCGCCGCGAAGACCTGCACGCGTTGGTGGCACTGGCCCGCGAGCGGTTCGGCCGGCTCGACGTGCTGGTCGGCAACGCGGGAGTCGGCCCGATCTCGCCACTGGACGACCTGCGCGTCGACGAGTGGGACGAGATGGTCGACGTCAACATCAAGGGCGTGCTGCACGGCATCGCGGCCGCGCTACCGGTGTTCCGTGAGCAACAAGCAGGGCACTTCATCACCACGGCCTCCACGGCCGCGTTCAACGTAGTGCCGGCCATGGCGGTCTACGCGGGCACCAAGGTCGCGGTCCGGTCGATCTGCGAGGGCCTGCGTCAGGAGGCGGGCCCTTCGGTGCGGGTGACCACCGTGTTCCCCGGCTTCGTGCACACCGGTTTCGCGGAGGCGTCGAGCAACACCGCTGTGCGGGAACGGATCGCGGGCATGCGCGACGAGATCGCGATCCCGCCGGACGCCATCGCCCGCGCCATCGCGTTCGCGATCGAGCAGCCGGCCGACGTCGACGTGAACGAGATCGCCGTGCGGCCGACCGCCCAGAGCTAGTGGCGCGACCCAGAACGTTGACTGGGTAATTCACGCTCAGCAGGGCACCTCGTCGTACCGCCCCCACGCCCACGTACAACCAGTACGAGGACGTGGGGGCGGTACGACGATGCACCCGTCTGACCGCGAATTCGCCCGGCAACGTTCTGGGCCACGCCACTAGTAGTGTGTCGCTGCTTAGTTTTGATGCATGTGGCTGGGAGGCTGTTGTCATGGCCTCCCAGTTGAAACGGCCGGTCACGTTGTCGGCGCGGGATCGTGAAGAACTGCTCCGGCTGACCACCACGGGCGTGCACTCGGCGTCGGCGATCCGGCGGGCGCGGGTGCTGCTCGCGCTGGATACCTCGGTGGGTGAGCCTGATCCGAAGGAAGTGATCGCGGCCCGGCTCGGGGTCTCGGGTGAGATGCTGCGGCTGGTCGCCAGGCGGTTTGCCGAGACCGGCGGCGACATTCAGGCCACGATCGGCCGTAAGAAGCGTGCTCTTCCGCCGGTGCCGTCCCCGGT
>NZ_FOYL01000001.1 GCF_900115955.1 Lentzea waywayandensis | reverse complement strand
TGCAGACGCCGGCGGATGGCCCGCGTCGAGATCACCCCGGTCACCACGATGATGGTGGCCGCGAGCATGCCCAGCAGCGAAGCGGGAACGCCCGCGAGGGCGAGGAACGTCTTCGCCATCGGCGCGTTGTCCAAGGTCGCGTACCCCAGCACGACGATCGTGGCGTGCGTGAGCACCGTCCACAGCAGCGTGAAGCCGACCCACCGGTGCCACACCGTCAAGCGGTCCATGCCGATGCGCCGATCGAGCCACGGCAGGCGAGCCACCAGCAACAACTGGAACATCATGATCAGCGCGGCGTGCAGGCCGAAGAACTTGGCGACGGTGAGGACCTCGTTCTTGCCCGCGCCCGCGGTCAGGAACAGGAACTCGACGATCGCCAGGTTCACGACGACGAACGCCCACAACGCCAACCGCGCCTGCACGACCGGAGCCAGTCCGTTGCCGACGATGCCTGAGTTCGTCACCTGCAGATCACCTCACGCAGAAAGAATCACACGGCCAGTGTTCGCGGCCGGCAGCTTGGAGATGCCTCGATGGCCATGTGAAGTCGAGACAGTATGTATCGGTCGGCCGCGCAGCGCAGCGATCAGTTCTCACGCCGTCGCCAACGACACCGAAAATCGGCTCGACCGAACACCGAACCTCGTCTGATGGGTTGTGTGAAGCAGCGACCCGGTGGCGCCGGACGCCGACGGCATCCGGCGCCAGGACCGGCGTTGCCGGGTCTGGTCGTGCAGAGCGCGCAAGTGCGGTGAGTTCGACCGCAATGGTCACCATGATCGCCAACTGGTGGACAGCGAGGATCTGCACGCCGCGGGTGGCATGCCCAGACAGGAACTGTGAATCCACAGCCGGTCACCAGCAACGGCACACCTCTGCAGAACCTCCGTGCAACTTGATGTCACAGGCGGCCCGGTCTGGTGGTTTGGCGGGCTGTCGCCCGTTACCAGTGGCAGCCCACCAAACACCCCTTGCACCCCGATGCGCCGGTGAGTTCCACCGCGTCACCAGCCACGTCTAGTCCAGGCCACAACTATCGACCACGCAGACACCGAACTTGACCGGGTTCACCCGATTGCACACGCAGGGTGACACCCGCGGGATGGCATGCGTCAAGGTAGGCGGTGCGTGTTCAGAGGTTGCGAGGCGGCAGCATCGCCGTCTGCGTGTCCGGTCCGGTAGGAGCGTAGGCCGCCAGGCGCAGCCGTACCTCGCTGCGCCGGTAGTCGCCGGACATGGCGGCTGGCGCGTACCTGTCGCTGACCACGCTGTGCACGAACGCGGCGACCACGCGAGGCGCCGGCACGATGTCCTCGCTGTAGGACGCCAGCATCACGAAGTCGGCGCCGGCCTCAGCGCCTGCCGACCAGCCTGACTTCTCGTCCCATACCAGCGCGAGCCGTTGTTCGGCGTTGCCAGGCATGCACTGGGGTAGCGGCAGATATGCGGTGGCTTCAGAGCTCCACGCATACCGGCTTCCGTTCAGGTCAGCGCGGAGCGCGGCCGCGACCAGCTGTACGTAGCGGTGCAGGCCGCGCTGCGCCGGATCATGGCTTGACGCCGTCATGGCGTTCTCACGGGTTCTGTCCATTCTCAACACCACACTCACTCCGTCAGTGCGAAACGCGTTCCTGCAGAGCTTGACCGGTCGATACCGGCGGGCGTGAGTTGATCACCGGATGGTGGTGTGTCGCCGCTCCGTGCAGCCACGGTACCTCGCTGACGCGCGCCAGGTTGAGCGGCCGTTTGTGCGCTGTGCCAACGAACTTCACGGTCGCGACCCGATCCGGAAGGGATACGCGCTGTGCGCCACGGATCCAGACTCAGTCACCCGCAGGCGAACCAGCCGAACCGGGGCCAGGTTTCATGCCAGGACGCAGGATTGACACGACGCACACGACAACTTCTCGCGCACATGACATGTGCGAGTGCACGATCAGCTGCAGGTTCCACGACGTGGATACGTCCGCGGACGTGACTCGCGGATCGCGTCCACACTGGTCGTGCCGGCGGCCAGGGCGCGAATCGAGGAGGTAAGCCGCGCGCTCGTTGCCGTACCTCGGCGGTTAGGTGTCATACACCTGGGCGATGCCGTGACTGGCGTCGCCCAGGTGCATCTCTTGATGGTCGCATGAGAGACCCAGTTGGTGGGTGCTCCGCGTTTACCACCCACCACCGAGGCCCCGTCACCGTGTCCCGGCGGGAACACGCGCACTGCGGCATGCGAACCAGTGCCGTGCCGACCCGGCGGACCCACTGCGGCAGCGGGACGAGCATCGAACCGGCGACAACACCAACCTCATCTCAACAGTTTGGGCAGCGGATGGTAAGGGCACAACGGGCACAGTATGTGGCCCGTTCGCTCCCAGCGGGCTACCGACAACCAGGTCAGCAACCTCGACCCAGGTCGACACCGGCGTCGATGCAGCCAGGTCGGGCAGCGAGCGAGGATCTCCTTATGCCCCAGCACATGCACGGGCCTGACAGATCCGCTTGGGGGCTGATTCGGGACAACTGCGTCCCGTCCTGTCAAGCGCTCAGCGCTGGCGTCGGTCGCCGTCAGCTGATTGTCCACAGAAGACTTACCATCGGCGCAGTGCTGCACGGCCCTCCCGGCGGCAGTGCCTCCGCAGTCCGCCGGCGCTGCCTCCGCAAGGTGATCTTGTGGCCAGCGCCATCGTCACCGCATCCGAGCGGCCTGACGGAGGCATTGACCCGCCAAGCCGCCGCACTGACCATGAGTCCACACAGGAACATCCATCGGCAGGTCAGGATGACACGCAACCGCAACCCGTCACGGTCACGAACAGTCCATCGGCGGACGGCCCTCGTGAGCATCACCCTGCGCAAAGACGCGCCTTTGGCAACACAGTCTTCTACTCCGGCCTAATGCGACATGTGAACGAGGAGCTTACTTAAATGAGCCAGCACGAATCGCCGCGTACCAGTTATCGAAACGATGGAGGACAGTTTGATCCGGAAGGCTACGTCAATTTCATTCGCTCACGCTTTGGTGAACTCGCAGGAGAAACCGTTCTTGCGTGTGTTTCTGGCGGCGTTGACTCGGCCGTCTCTGCGGCGCTGCTAAGTCTTCTTGAAGTTGACTTGGCTCCTGTGATAATCGACTCCGGTTTTATGTCGCATGGCGAGCCTGATGAGTCGCGTCGCTTGTTGAAAGAATCCGGCTTCTGTGTCGAAGTAATCGATGCAGGCAGTGCTTTTCGTGCCGTTCTCCGAGGTGTGCACAGTGGGCCCGAGAAGCGTGTCGCTTTTAGGAGGGCCTACTTTGACGTGCTCGAGCGTGTTCTTGACGACAGGAACATCAAATTCCTGGCACAAGGCAGCCAGGCGCACGGCATAAATGGCAATCCAAACTCCCTTGACCGCGGAGCCCACAATTCTCCTCCTCCTGAAATACTTCGCAAGTTCGAAATAATTGAGCCAGTGTTGGGTTTGTCGAAGGAGGAGATTCGTGCGCTTGCCAGTCATCTGCAATTGCCGCCGGAAATAGTCGCAAGGCGCCCGTTTCCTGGCCCGGGACTACTTCTTAGATTTGCGGGCGAGTTTACCCCTGAAAGATGCAGTCTCATAAGAGAGGCTACTCATATTGTTGATAACTATGTAACGGAAAATAAGTCACTATTTGATGAGTGCTGGCAGATCTTCCCGTATCTGACAAGCACGACACCGGCTTTTTATATAGATCACTCAGGTGAGCCTGATCTGGGCAGCACTCTACTGATTCGGGCGGTGCGGAAGACTTTTGAGCGGGATGGTGCTTCCTATACGCCGTTTTTCTTGGACTGGCCGGATCAGGTTCGGCTGGTGGAGCTATTGATGGGTATCGAGGGGATCGCGCGCGTCTGTCTCGATATTACCCCGAAGTATGCCGCCGCCAATAAAATTGGATCCCATATTGTAGAGTACCGCCCAGGTGCGACTGTTGAATACATATGAGTTGCGCCGGCGGGCGTCGACGTGGTTTGCCTGCGCTTTCGACGCCGTGGTATTCGCCCATGGCGGCGGGTAGTCGTGGTTGAATTCAGAATTCTGACTGCCCTGGCTAGCTCGCCGCTCACCTCGCGGTGCAGATGTGCTCGGAGTGTGGGCAATGCGCGCGACTGGGATCTGCTGGGACGCGGTTCGGCGGTAAGTCTGTCATGGCTGACCGTTCTGCTCTCCAAGTTTTGGTTGTCCGTGGAGGGTGATTTTCAAACGTACGTTTCGACTGAGTCAAGTGCTTCCCGTGAGTTGGAGCAAAACTGGAGCACGATCTCCCGGAGCCGCGAAATAGGATCGAGCGGCTGCTTCAGGCTCGGTCACTCGTTCGCGTGGTGTTCAGCAGGATCTTCAACCCGGCGGTTGACGTGATTGCCACGTGACCCGGCGCCACGCCCAGGTGGTCGGTGGGCTCGTGCGCAGCGGGCATTTGGGGCCAGTCCATGCGGCCCAGCCCGCTGCGTGCCGGTCCCGCCCCCAAGTGGGCTGTCATCCGGCGGTCGGCCGCCGCGCCTTCGTCATCTACAACCGCGTGTGCGCGCGGTGCCTTGTGACCCGCCAGGTGTCCATGTTCTCGGGCGGGTGCGTGGGTTGCGTGCTGACCTTCACGCCACTTTGGACATGCGTGGACAGATTCTCTCGGTTCGCCGTCTGAGTAGCGCGCGAGCGCGTAGCGGCGAACAGGTGATCAATCATGGCGAAGGGTGAGCACACCAGCCCGCCCGCGGCGAGAGCGGCGTCGAACGTACTGCAAAATGTCCGGTCCGGCAGGGCGGCGCATGCCGATGTCGAGTCTGACCAGCGGCGGCAGCGGTTCACCGATCCGCGGCTGTCGAGGACCACGATAGACGAATGGATTCGAGTCTGATCAGAGGCGCACGGTGTCGAGGCGATGACGTGGTCGACCTACGACTCTCACATCCGCAATCACATCCTTCCTCGGTGGTCCGGCACGGCTGTCGGTGACATCGAGCGCATCAAGGTGAAGGGATGGGTGAACAAGACTCTCAGACAGAATCTGGCCGACAAGAGCGTCAAGGACATTCTGGTGCTGTTCTCGATGATCCTCGGGGAGGCGGTTGAGGAGGGGCTGCTCGCTCTGAACCCGTGCCGGAAGTTGAGGATCACCTTCGGCGAGGCTCCCGAGCGGCCGTATGCCAGCACGGATGAAGTCGATGCGCTTGCGGGGCGAATGGCTCCGAACTATGGCACCGTTACTGCGCTGACCTGCAGAAATAAGACTTCTGTAGGTTGGTGCTGGTCTGTTCAGGTCCATTGAGGACCGTTGCGGCATGCTCGGCGCACGGAGGTGCTCCCAATTTGCTCCCACTCCGTGCTCCCAAGTAGCTCGTCGCGCGGTCGTTGGCAGGTCGCCCTCCGACCGCGCGTACGCCGAGATCAGCGGGCAGCGCACGCGGCGCGTTGGCCTTGTCTCTGACCTCGGCGTCACCGTCGATGAAGGTGACGCCGAAGTCGTGCAGGACGAGTTCCTTGTAGACAGTGCTGGTGAACTTCACGCGCCACCACCTCCAGCCAGGGCCTTGGTCTGCCACGCCTTGCCAGTTCTGTCGAGCTGCTCGAACTTAGGAGCGTTGTCGGCATCACGGCGGGCCTCGGCATCGTCATGGGCGTCGAGGGCGGCAGCGTGGACGAGATCCTGGCCGACAAAGTGGGCGCGGTTCCGGCGGTGCTGCTGGCCTGAACCATCCTGCACTTCGGCTACACGGATGGGTACGCACGGGCCTACTACGCTGCTCTGCCGGAGGAGGCGCTTCCTTCGACGGCTCGCCGCAGCCCGTGTACGCGGACTTCGTCTACTTCGCCTTCACGTTCGGCACCACGTTCGCGACTTCGAACGTGGAGGCGAGGGACCCGCGACACGCGTGCGGGTGCTGACGCACAGTGTGCTCTCGTTCGTCTGCAAAACCGTCACGCTGGGCATCGCGATCGGAGTGGTTACGGGCAAGTGACCAGTCATGCCCTCGCTGGCTCACAACGTCCTCCGTGGAGGGAAGCGTTCGTGCCGCGGTGATCCGTGTCCGCAGCGGGGCCGCTCGTCTGCCGAGCGACCCCGCTGTCTGTCTCAATCCTTCAGGCCGTCACTTCCACGGCGGCGGGGCGATCGCGCTCATGTCCCCTCCTCTCGTCAAGAGTTGCACCGCAACTGAACATCGGCAGTTGTTCGAGTACAAGGGAAATGGTGTGAAAGTGCAACGCAACGTGCACTGGTGCGCGCCTTGATCGATTGCGGCTGGGCTTCCCGCCCCCTGGCGGGTATGCACCGTGCTGCGGCTTCCAGGTGACCGGAGCCGAGGTAGCCGGTTCTGGAGGAGAGTGGCGATGACAGCCGGTAGAACAGAACGAATCTCGTTCTGTGCGGTGTTGCGCGTCGGCGAGTTCCGCGCGATGTGGCTGGCCGAGATGCTGTCGTTCACCGGTGACCAGTTCGCGCGGGTCGCGCTGGTGGTACTGGTGTTCGACCGGACTAACTCAGCCGCGTTCGCCGGTCTGACCTACGCCCTGACGTTCATCCCAGTTGCAGCCGGAGCTCTGGCGTTGTCCCACATCGCCGACCGGCGCTCGCGTCGTGAAGTAATCGTCGTTGCGGATGGTCTTCGAGCTCTGGTGGTCGGGGTCATGGCGGTTCCGGGCATCGATCTGGGGTGGTTGTGCGTCCTCGCGGCCGTAATGTCGTTCATCGGCGGTCCATACGGCGCCGCGCAGCTCGCGCTGCTGCGCGATCTGCTCACCGCGGACCAGTACCCCATGGGCATGACAGTGCGTCAGGTCACCGTTCAGGCGGCACAGCTCGTGGGATTCGTGGCGGGTGGCGTTCTGTCCGCCGCGCTGAGTCCTCAGTCATGCCTGGCGATCAACGCCGTCACGTTCGCCGTTTCCGCCCTGATCATCCGGACCGGTGTCCGTTCGCGGCCCGCCGCGGCTCCGGTCTCGTCCTCTGGCCGGTTGGTTGCGGGTGGCATCGGACTGGTGTGGCGGGATCCGCGCCGTCGCGCGATCTTCATGATGACCTTTCTGGGAGTCTTCTACGTCGTCCCGGAAGGAATCGCCGCGCCGTTTGTGCACGAGCTGGGGCACGGAGCCGGCGTGGTGGGAGTGGTGCTGGCCAGTTGCGGTGTCGGCGCGATGATCGGGCTGCCGCTGTTCTTCCGATTCGTGACACCGGATCGGCAACGGGGCGCGCTGGCGGTGGTGTGTCTGTCTGCGGGACTTCCGCTCGTCCTGGTGCCGCTCGGAGCTGGAATTTACGGGGCGATGCTGTTGTTCGCCGTCAGCGGCGCTCTGTGGGCCGCTCTGGTGGTGATGTCGGTTTCGTTCCTGTCACAGCTGCTGCCGGATGACCGAAGAGCCCAGGGGATGGGCGTGGCTTCCTCTGCGAACATCACCGCTCAGGGCCTGGGGGCAGGGCTCGCGGGTGTGCTGGCGGAGGTGGTGAGCCCTTCGTGGGTGATCGCGGTCGCCGGGGCGCTGTCCGTGCCGGCGGCATTGTGGCCCTGCCTGTTGTGGCTGAGATCGACGTCCAGGTCCACCGAGGGAGTGAGGCTCACCGAGAGCACGCTTTCGTGACGGTCACCCTCACCTCCAGGCGGCGACGGGCGACCCGGCGACCAGCCACTCGAACGCCGACCGCGCCGCGTCCAGCGGCATGGAATCGCGCTTGGAACTCGAGTGCGGAATAGCCTCACGTGAAGTCATGAAATGACTCCCGAAAGCAAGTCGGAATCAACGACTCGTCCAGGACGCCACAGCAGTTAGTGTCAACCGACAACCAAACTGGTACCGCACTATTGCCGCAGAGGTGTCGGCGACCATCAAACCCGTGCAAACCTTCCTCAAGATCTACTTCGGCGCCTTCGTGGATCATGGTGCTCGGCATTTCGAGATCAAAATAATTGCCCGGTAATACCCGTCTGGTAGCCAATGCCGAGCTCGATCGGCTCGGGCGCCGGTGACGGGCTCGGACGACCGGGCTGCGGCGCGGTCACCTCGGCGGGGCCTCGGTCCGCGTGCAGGCCTCGCCACGCGGTGTGCCGCAGCCGGCCGTCGTTGCCACGCGTGAACTGCCGGAACCGGACCTCGCCGACGACGAGAGGGTCTACCCAACGGGCACAGGCGACATCCTCACGGAGCGGTGGCTCGCGAACGGATGGCCGGGCCGCTCCAACGGCTGCAGCCGGTCACGCAGGTGGTCGCGTTCCTGGCGGGTGAAGCTGGTGCCGACGTCCCCGATGTAGACCAGGTCACCGGTGTCCGGGTCGTGCGCGCCGAGCAGCAGACCCCGACGGTGCGGGTGAAGCCGCTCTGACCTGGTCTCCAGCAGCACACGATGACTTCACGGGTCTGCACGAGCGGGTGCTTGCACCAGAAGTCCGGCCGCTTGCCTGGCAGGGAGTCGAGCCGAATCACAACTAGATGGACGCAATGTCGGCTCACTTCGACTTGCCTGATCCGGCTCCACCTGTGATCAACGCGGCGCCGCCGCGTCCCCGCGCAGCATCGCGCAGCTGGCCGTGCAGCACCGCTCGTTCAGTCGTTCGCCCCACCTGGGCTGCAACGACTCGCCGACGGTCGTCAGGGCGCCGATTGCCCACGTCAACGAGACCAACCCTCGTCGGCATCAAGGGGAACCTCTCCGTACCCCGTTGTACCTACGTGAGTTCCCGGATGTTACGTAGGTCACGTCAGTGGAGTGTGGTGATCCCAGCGACCCGGAAGGAATGCGTCATGTCGCACCCGTCTCCGCAGCGATTTGCCGAACGATACGAGAGCCTTGCTGACCGTGATCTCGCCGCAATGCTGGCGGCTGAAGACGTCGAGGAAGAATCCGGCGGGTTGCACGCACTGGACCGGATCACATGTGCCGTGCACCGCCGATGGGCCCATGAGTGCATCGCATCACCGTTGCACATTATCGCGGTGACCGGTCATCGCTGGTGCCGTACGTGTCAGACGATGGCAATGGTGTCGGTGGACCACCTGGCAGGTGTTGTGAAGGTGCTCTGCCCTCGTTGCTGGCGCGCCCCCGCCAGCCCCGCTACGGCTCAGATCATTCGTACGTGCGAGGCCAGCCTGCACGCTGCCCGACGTCACTCCACGCCCCAACGAACTCGACCGTCCCGAGAGGCGGATGAGCTGAGGCCGCCGTCATGGCCTGCGAAAACAGCGGACCGCCAGCCGGTTGCAGCTGCATGAGAAGATCCACAAGGTCTCAAGCACAATTGTTCAAGGCGGAGATCTTCGATGCCTGGAACGAAGACCTCCGCCATCAGCGCTCGGCCTGATTCTCGGACATCACACGGCGCGATGCACAATCCAACTCGCCGATGTGGCTGCCTGACAACTTCTTCGCTCAGACAGTGGGAACGCACTACTTTGCCAGCATCGACTCCGCCAGCCCGGATCTCTCGTGCGGGTGACGGCCTGGCTTGAGAGCGTGTCCGGCTGCGGTGGTGGGTCCTCCTTTCGGTGTTCAGGGTCGTTGCGGTGGCCCCTTGTCGGCTGGGGATGTGTGGTGGCGAACGCGGTCAACCGGAGTCCATCGGCGTCGGTGAACCGCAACTGCGCGTCGGGATGCGGGCGTTCCTTGCGCACGACCACACACATGTCCTGGGGCCACCCGGACATCTCCAGAACTCCGGTCGCTTCGGCGACCCATGCCCCGTCACGCGGGCTGCGTTCGTCGTTGTAGGCCGGGGTCCACGCGTGTGCGGGGATGCGGGCGAGGCGTTCGACCGCGTCGTCGGGCAGGGTGAACCCGAGTGAGTAGCCCGGTTTCCTTGCGTGCAGCCATTGCGCGAACTCGTGGGTTCCGCCGGCGGCGTCGGTGCGGACGAGTACGTTGCGGCCGACCCGTCCGCCCTTGGCGGTGAAAGCCAACTGCCGCAACGCATCGCGGGTCACCGCGATGTGGTCGGCGGCGGCGTTCGACCCGGCGTTGCCTGGCCGGAGCATGATGGACAGAGGTTCGCCGGTGCCATGTGTGCCGTGGTCGGCGAAGGAGCACAACGGGTCGATACGTGCGCCGGCTGGCGGACGCGCCGGTTGGTGGCCGACAGCTGGTGGTCTGGCGGCGGGTGCGCCGCTGGTTCTGTGACGGTGTGGAGTGTGCGATCAAGACCTTTGCCGAGCAGGTCGATGGGGTGACCGTGCGGCACGGGCGCCGGACACCGCTGCTGCGGGCGATGCTGGAGCGGATCGCGGCGGCGCTGGCAGGGCGAGCCGGGGCGCTGCTGGTCTGCTCGCTGTCCGCTCCGGCCAGCATGTCCACGCTGCTTCGGCTGGCCATGGCGTTGCCGGATCCGTCCGCCGTGACACCGAAAGTACTGGGAGTAGACGACTTCGCGCTGCGACGCGGCCATCACTACGGCACCGTGCTGATCGATTGCGAGACCGGCGCTCCGCTGGAGCTGCTGCCCGGCCGCGACGCTGAGACGCTGGCCGGCTGGTTGGCAGCGCATCCCGGGGTCGAGGTCATGTGCCGGGATCGCTCCGGGTCGCACGCGGAAGGGGCCCGGCTCGGAGCGTCTGTTGCCACGCAGGTCGCCGACCGGTTCCACCTCTGGCAGAACCCAGGCAAGGCCGTCGAACGCTGCGTGGCCCGCCACCGAAACTGTCTGCGTCCCGCCGGACCAGCAGCTCCTGGCCAGACAGATACGGCGAACCATGAATCTCAGGACGAACAGCCTGCGGGCAGGTTTGCCCAGCGTGCCCGCTTGCATCACGCGAAGGTGCACGAACTGATCGTGCAAGGACACAGCAACCGCAGCATCGCTCGAGGCCTGGGCTGGGACAGAGAACCGTGCAGCGCTATGCCCGCGCCGCCACCTGGCAGGAAATCGTGGCCGGCTGGGGTGGCAGGTGGAGCGGCGCCAACTGTCCTAAAGAGACGGAGGTAGCGGGTCAGGCCTTGGTAGCTGCCGCTGCAGCCCTGCTCGCCGCTGTATACGGTTGCGCTAGGCGTGCGGCCATGGTGCGTACCGCGTCGCATGATCTCCGGCGGTTGTAGGCAGTGGCGGGATGGGTGTGTGCCCTGGTTTGCGGCATGGAGGGACAGTTCGACGTTGCCAGGAGTGGAGGCTCCCGCTCCTTCATCCCATCAGGTCGCTGCGGTGAGTTGGTCGGCGGCGAGCCTGGCAATTTCGATCCGGCTGCGTGCTCCGAGTTTGGTAAGGATGTGGGAGACGTGGGTTTCCACGGTGCGGCGTGACAAGAACAGTTCCTGGGCGATCTGCGGGTTGGACTTGGCCTCGGCTACTGATCGGGCTACCCGGACTTCGGTGTCGGTGAGGCTGTCCCACCCTGAGGTGGCCTTGCGACGGGTGGCGTGGGATCCGGTCCGCATCCCGAGTTCGCGGAACCGTGCGCGGACGCGTTTCAGATCCCAATGCGCCCCGAGTGTCTCGTAGAGCGCGAGTGCCTCGATTAGGTGCGGGCGGGCGGCGGTTCGGTCGCCACGTTCCGCGACCACGACCGCTAGGCCCTCGACTGCTTGGGCCAGCAGCAGCTGCTCCCCGGCCGAGCGGTAGATCTTGATCGCCTCCGCCAAGAAGTCCGGGTCGCGTTCGGCCAGGCCGCGGCATTCGGCTCGCACGCCCGGATGCAGGTCGGCTCGCTCCTCATTCCACTGCAGGATCTGCGCGACAGTGTCCTGCTCGCCCAGTGCCACAGCCAGTCGCGTGGCCTGCACCCGTGGACTGACGAACCTGTCCGCCCACCACTCCGCGGCTGGGTTGTCGCCGGTCATTAGTCGTGCCAGCGCTTGCCGTTGGTGACCGGCACGTTCCAGCAGCAGGGATTCCAACGTTGCCCACATACACTCGGCGCCCCAGTTGGGCCCCATCTGCTTGGCCGCGTCGGCCACATGCTGAACGTAGGGTCCGGCCAGTGGCTCGTCCTCGCGGTGCAGCGCCGCCAGCGCCGACAACATAGCGGGCCGAGGATGCGAACATCCGAGCTCATAGACGGAGTCCGCCTCGACGAACAGGTCGTCCCACATACCTGTGACGAACAGGCAGGTCGCCGACGTGGTCGCCGCATCGCCGGCATACCTGCGACTGCCCGCCCGGTCCGCGATCGTCCGGACCGCCGCAGCCTCCGCGGCCGCTTCATCGAACTTGAGATCGATTAACAGGTAACCAATGCGGGTGTGCAGCAACTGCAGCTTGAGATCCAGCAGGTCCGGATGGCCCTCCAGCGCCCAGAGTCCCCGCTCGAGACATTGCTGGCGCCCAAGCTCATCGTCCCAGTCGTACCAGCTCGCCAGCAGCCACAACAACGCCACCGACCGTGCGTCGTCGAACTCCTTCACCTTTGGCAGCAGCTCACGCACCTTGGTCTTATTGTCCAGAAAATTGGCCAAGTCAGTAATAACCGGAAAACGCATCCGGGCGAGTTCCAGTCGCAGCCGATGTGCCGGGTTCCAGTCGCGTTCGGTCTCAGCTCGATCTAGCGCCGCCACAAGCTCGGTGTGCTGGCCACGCAACCAGAGGCCTTCGGTCATCAACTCGTACAGCTGCAGCGCCAGGTCCGCGTGGATGTCTTGTGGCCCGCCGGAGAGGGTTCGGTCGATCACCTGATCCGCTTCGTCGTGCCGGGCCGCCGCATAGAGGGCGGTGGCCAGCGCAACCGCCAGCCGCGGCCGCCGCGCATCCCCGGCCACGGCCTCCTCCCACGCCTGCCCTAATAGGGTGATCGCGATCTCGACGGCCTGGTTGGCCAGCATCGGCCCCTCGGCGACCAACCAGTCGATCACCCAGTCGGCCGCCGGCAGCTGACCGCCGCATTCCACCACCGCGACAAGTTGCCGGGCTACCACAACGGCGTCGGCTTCCCGCCGGATAAATTCACGGGCCAATTCCTGGTGCCATGCGGCTCGGACAGCCTCCGCGACCTGCTCGCGCAGCACGTCGCGGATCAACGGGTGCCGGAACGCCATCCTCGCACCCACTGACACAATCACACCTGCAGACTGGGCGTCGCGCAGCAACGCGCCGAACTCGACGACCGTCTGGTTCGCGGCGACCGCGAGGTCGGTCACCGAGAACTCCACTCCCAACAACGCCGCGACCTGCAGAATGTCACGCACGGGAGGCGACACTAGGTCCAACCGGCCCGCGATCGCCTCAGCCAATGAGGCCGCCTCGTAGCCGCGCACGGCGTCCACGTTGCCGTCGCGGCTGACCAGCGCCTGGTTGCGATGCAGGCTGCTGATCAGCTCGGTAGTGTAAAACGGGTTGCCACCGGCTGCGGCCGCCATCTCCAGCAAACGCTTCCCCGGCCGACCGCCGACCAGGTTGGTCACCAACTCGGCGGCCGCCGAGCTGGACAACGGCGCGAGTTCTAGTAGCACGGCGCGCCCGCCCTGGTGCAGGTCGCTCACATGTCGGTGCAGCGCTGTCAGCTCGGGCCGGTCATGGCCCGGCCGCATCGCACCGACCACCAGCAACGGCGACTGCTCCGCAACCCGCGTCAACCGGCGCCACAATCTCACTGACGCCTCGTCCGCCCAATGTAAATCATCGAACATCAACACCACCGGCGAGGCAGCACACACATCCTCGATCCAGCAGATCAACTGCTCCGTTCCCGCGATGACCAAGTCGGCAACACCGACCTCGCCCCGTCCACGCATGAGCCGCCCGATGTCAGCCTGTCCGCACGCGGCAGCGGCCTCGACCAAAGGCAGCAGCGGGAAAGGTTGATTCAGTTCGTCACCCACGGCTCGGATGATCTGCGCCTCCTGAACGTTCCCCCGTAGCGCGGCGAGAAGCGATGACTTACCGCTGCCGGCCTCACCGATGATCAGACAGGTGCTGCCCTCGCCGCGGCCGAGGGCCACACCCAGCTCGCGCAACGCGGCCCGTTCGGGATCCCGTCCCACCAGCAACCCCTGGGGCAACCCCGCCCTCTTCTTCGCGACCTGCGACATCGACCCACCTCATCGCTCCGACAACTACACCCTGTCCTATCTCACGATGCCGTCTGTCACCACCCGAGCTCTGCACGACTTACGGAACTTCCGTTCTAGCTCGCTGCTTTCATGACGTTCCGCGTGAAGGGTGGGTTTGTCAAACTTTCGGTTGTGCCGGTGATTGCGTGATCAAATATTTCTCGGTCGTCGCGGTGCGGTCATTTGGTGAAGAGGATTCTCTTGCTTAGCAGGCGGAAGCTGGTTTGTCGTAGGTCTGGCGCTTGACGAGGTTGATCTTCGTGGTGACGCTGTCAGCGGGGTTCGTTGCTGTAGAGCATTGTCAGGCCCGCGACCGCGGCGTCGCGGTCTTGTCCAGTCCGTCGAGGTAGGAGTCGAAGCCAGGCAGCGCGTACGCGCGGATGTTGACGATCCAGCCGGGGAGAGCTCGTCCGAGACTGGGCGCCGTCGCCGCGGCATCCGGTGAGGATGGCGGCGAACTCGCGTACTCGGGTGAGTGGATGGTCATCTCGGGGCAGGCGGCGATCAGGTCGTCGAGGTGGCGGCGGGTGTGGTCGGGCAGGCGGTGTGGGTCGGCTCATGAGCGAGGAGATCAGGCGGCGTGGTGAGGGCGCGACGCGCTTAGGGTCGGCACGGCCCTGGTTGAGGTAGCGACGAGGAGGGTGGCGCTGCCGGTGTATCCGTGTTTGCGGTCGGCCAGGATCCGGGTCGGATCTTCCCGACTTGGCGGTGGCGGGCTTGGTCGCGATGCTGGGCGGCCAGGCAGGCGTCGTAGCGCGGCGGGGCGCAGCAGCTCAGGCCGATACTGCGGCGTCCGTGCTTGGTGGTCAGTTCGGCGACCTGCTCGACGAAGGTCGTCCGGGTGCAGCGTTCGTCGCGGCAGAACAAGCGCCGCACCCGCAGGTGAGGCACGTCGCGGCCTGATCCTGGGTGCTGGCCTGGATCCGCACTGAACGGCCAGCCGTGAATACCCTCTCGACCCGTACGTCGAGCAGCTGAGGAAACACGACGCCGAACAACTCCGTGATCGACTAGGTTGGGCCATCGCGGAAACCGTGCCAGACCCTGAACCCTGACCCCGTGTGGTTCTGGGAAAGCTGACCCATCAAGGGCAGGACCTGGTAGGCGATCGTCGTGTCAGCGAGTAGCGCTCGTGCTCGCTGCGGGCGATCGGTTTCGAAAGTCTCCGGATCCTGATTCAGAACGTCGTATGGCGCGTATCCGGCCGGGCTGTAAAAGGCGTGTTGTTCGAGCGCCCCGACCAGAACCTCTGCATTTGCGCCTGCCGACTCATCCGGGTCGAGCGACACTGCCGCGATGCCGCCCCTGGCGGGGCAAGTGTGATACGGACATCGTCTCCTTCGCGAATTAAGGTCAGAATTATTCTGTGACAGGGATTTCAAGCACGCATCTTGAAATAGAACTGTAGCGGGCCTTCATGTTACGGTTTTTGCCAACCGATGGTTTCTGGCAACGGGGTGCCGAAGATCGTGGCGCCAATGTTGGCGAGCTCCTTGGTGACCCCGTAGATTGATGGTCCGCTGTAGATCGGGGCAACTCCGTACAACGCAAGGCCTTCACGTTCGACTTCATTCGCCATGGCGACCTGGGCATCCAGTTCGGCGATCTCTACGGCCGCCTCAATCTTGGAGTCGAGTTCTGGAGTGCCAACGCCAGAAATATTCTGTTTGTTGGTGCTACCGTAGAAGCTGTCGAGATATCGCGCGCCGAACGGATCTAGCGACCGATTGCCCAAGAAGAAAATATCGAACTGCCGTCCACGGATCACGGTCTCGTAATCAGCTTCCGAAGATGGCCTCGCCTCCACCTTGACGCCAATGGGTTCAAGTTGCTTGGTCAGCGCGCCCAGCATCGCCTTCTGAAGGGGGTCATCACCAAAGATTGTGTAACCGAGCTCGAGGCGCTTGCCATCCTTTTCGCGGACGCCGTCGCTTCCGAGCCTCCATCCAGAGGCATCGAGGTCTTTCTTGGCGCCTTCGGGGTTGAATTTGATGACTTCTGAAACGTTGTCCTCGTAGCCCCGCTGGAACGGGTAGTAGACGAGGGAGCCAGGCAGCGGTTCCTGGTAATCGAGGCCCTGAAGTGAGATTGAGGCCAACTGGCTGCGGTTGACGGATTCAAGTACTGCCTTGCGAACCGCCAGATCCGACAGAATAGGCGCTTTGGAATTCAGGAACAGAGCGTACTGAAACGGGCTGCCGCCTTTGCGGATCTCCGTTCCTGGGACGTCCGATATCTGGCGGAGTTGATCGGACGAGCCCGATACCACGTAGTCAAGCTCGCCATTTCGAAATGCGTTGATCGAGGCTTGATGGGTCAGGCCCACGGCAATGCGCTTGTCGAGCCTTCCTTTCTTTCCCCACCATTTGGGATTGCGCTCGAACGTCGCATCACCGGTTCGCGCGTCGTACGTGGTCACCACATATGGTCCGGTGCCCCATTCGGGCTGCACCTTGCTCAGGTAGGCAGTGTTGAAGCTTGCCGCATCCGCGGCAGCCTTCGGATGGAGGAACGTGGTGAACAACGCTGACCAAGCAGGATTGACGCCATCGAAGTCAATCACCGCCTCCTTCGCATCCTTTCCAGAACGCACGGAGGTGATTCGCGAATACAGTATGACGTCACCAGAAAAGAAACCACTGTTCGATCCGCTATTGGCTCGCCACGTTGCCTCGATTGCGTGATAGTCGATTGGCGTGCCGTCATTGAAGGTTGCATTCGGGTTAATTCGAATTGTTACCTTCTGATTGCCGCCCCCGAACTCGACTTTGACATCGGAAAAGTAGTCTGGATTGTACTGGGCATCTCCGGTCGGAGAGTAGGTGATCGCCGCAGCGTTATACCAGAACCACATCCGGTCGGCAGGCAGGTTGGCATCTGCGTGAAAGGGGTTGCCCTGCTCGATCGGTTGTCCCGGCACTCGGAGTGTGCCGCCCTCTCTGACATTCTCGTATGACTGCGAATTGAAATTTGTCGCAGCTGTCGCACCGATCGAAGCCGGCGTGGTTCTGCCGGGATCGTTCGAGCACCCTGTTGTAGTCGATGTCAAGATGATGATCGCTCCCGCTACGCCCGTCACGCGTAGTCGCGAAACTCCGTGCCAGATGCTCATCGTGTTCCCTTCCTCAAATGAGGTTCACGCAACATGGCATGCGACGCGAGCGTCGCTGCAGTCGATCAGCGCAGGGCGCTCAAGGTGGCAGCGCTGTTGGATCTCCTTGGACAACGTCGGCCGAAGCGGGCATCGAGCAGCGAACACACACCCGGCGGCCGGTGTCCAAGCGCTGGGTTGTTCACCTGTGAGAACGACCCGGCTGCGGTTGCGTTCGCGGCCAGGATCCGCGACTGGTACGGCGGACAACAACGCTCTGGTATAAGGATGACGCGGGGATTTGAAGAACGATTCGGCGGGACCTTCCTCAAGGACATGGCCAAGGTACATCACGGCAATCCGGTCTGCTATGTGGCGGACCATGGCAAGGTCGTGCGCCACGATCAACATCGCAAGACCGAATTCAGCCTTGACGCGGGCGAGCAAGTTGAGCACGCTGGCCCGCGTTGAAACATCCAGAGCTGAAACAGGCTCGTCGAGTACAAGAAGCCGCGGCTGGGTGACTAGCGCTCTGGCTATCGCTACACGTTGACGTTGTCCACCAGAGAGAGAAATTGGAAAACGGTCCAAACCGTCAGGCGGAAGACCCACGAGTCCAGAAACCTCAAGCACTCGCACTTTAGTCGCATGCGCGCCATAGCCGGCCGCGCGCAACGGCTCCGCTATCAGATCGAAGACCGGGAGCCTGGGATCCAACGCAGCCTGTGGGTCTTGCATCACGAGCTGTACTGATTGCCGGAGCCGTGTCTTGACCAAATGTGCACTGGTAGTTGAAAGATCGTGCCCGAGCACTTCCACCAAACCGCGTTCCGGTGGCCGCAGGCGAAGAATCTCCAGCAGCGTCGTAGTCTTGCCGCCGCCCGACTCTCCAACAATACAGAGTGTTTCCCCAGCTCTTACTTCGAAACTGACGTCGCTGAGAGCGTGCAGGATCCCTACCTTGCGACGGAAGATCTCGCCCTTGGTGATCGGGAAGGTCCGTCCTAGGCCGCGCACTCTAAGCACCCGTTCGTCGCTGAGTGTGCCAGAGACGACGGTAGCAATGTTGCGGAACACCTCGTCGGGGCGTCGGCCCTGCACTTCGGCAAATCTCAGGCAAGCAACCGTGTGCGCCGAGGCTTCTGCGCCAACTGGCACAAGTTCAGGTTCGGCATCTTTGCACGCATCCGTCACAAGCGGGCATCTCGGCGCGAACGGACAGCCAGACGGCCGGTTCAACGCTGACGGCGGCTCCCCGTCGATCGACACCAGGGAACGGCGGTGCGCAGCTCCGGCATCAGGCACCGAACCGATCAGGCCGAGGGTATAGGGCATAGCTGGGCTACGATAGAGGTCTTCTACTGAAGCATGCTCGACGGCGCGCCCGGCGTACATCACAACTGCGTTATCGGCGTGGCCGGCGACGACACCAAGGTCATGGGTAATTAGCAGGACGCCGGCGCCGGTCTCGGCTTTGGCTTGCTCGAGGACTTCGAGGATCTGTGCCTGCACCGTGACATCGAGCGCTGTGGTCGGCTCGTCGGCGATGATGAGATCCGGGGCGTTGGCGATCGCGATCGCGATGACTGCGCGCTGTCGCATGCCGCCAGAGAACTGGTGCGGGTACTCATGTGCCCTGCGACCTGGATCAGCGATACCCACCATGTCGAGCAGCTCTACTGCGCGATCCCACGCCAGCCGCTTTGACAGATTGGTGTGCACCCGCACAGCTGCGGCTACCTGCTTTCCAAGGGACATCGTCGGGGTGAGCGCAGACAACGATTCTTGGAATACCACACCAACGCGACGTCCCCTGATTCCGGACCACTGCTGATCAGACATACCGAGTAGTGATTGACCGTCAAGATGCACCTCGCCGGTGACTCTCGCAGAAGGAGGCAGTAGACCGACGATGCCCATCGCCAGAGCAGATTTTCCTGATCCTGACTCGCCAACCAGTGCGAGGGTCTGACCCGCGTGAATGTCGAAGCTGATACCCCGGACTGCGTCGACGGGTCCGTGCTCAGACGAAAAAGTCACGTACATGTTGCGCACCGACAACAGCGGCTCGTTCATCTCCGGCTCGCTTCGGCGGAAACGGGATCCAACGCATCACGCACACCATCGGCGATCAGGGTCATCGACATGGTGAACAACAGGAGAAATGCGGCAGGAAATGCAAACAGCCACGAGGCACTGCTGATCACGCCTGCGCCGTCGGCTAGCATAGACCCTAGTGATACATCCGGAGGTTTCACGCCGAACCCGAGGAAGCTCAGCGAGGTTTCAGCGAGTACAGCCGCGGTGACTCCGAGCGAGAAATTGACGACCAAGAGGGAACTGAGATGCGGTAAAATGTGACGCAACACGATTCGCCACTTCGGGACCCCCATGAACTCGGCAGCCAATATGTAGTCTCGCTCACGCAAGGAAGTCGACATAGACCACACTCCGCGGGCGGCAATCATCCAGCCGAACAGGGCGAGCGCAAAGACAAGCACCAACCAGTCGCCGCCAACGCGGTTCGACACCAGTGCGAGCACCAGGAACGACGGAACGATGAGTAGAAAATGGATCAGCGCTAGCGCAAGTCGCTCGATCCAGCCGCCGAAGTATGCAGCGAACGCACCGACCATCGCCGAGATCAGCGTAGTCATGCATGAAACGCTCAGCCCGATCATCAATGATCGCCGCAGCCCCACCACGGTTTGGGCGAGCACATCGCCGCCACCCTGATTGGTTCCCATGAGATGTCGTCCGCTGGGACGTTCGGTCAAAGCCAGAAAGTCTTGGTCGGACCAATGCCACGGTGTCAACAGCCCGCCCAGTGTGGCATAGATGACAAGGAATCCGAGCAACATGAGACCGATCATTGCGCCTCGGTTACGAGCGAACCGGCGTCGGTACAAGCGGTTCCGGCTGAGCCGCAGGTGTGGCGGCTCGATGTACTTGCTCACGCGAGTCTCAGCCATCAGTTCACCCGGACCCTCGGGTCGAGTATGGCGGTAGCAATATCGGCGAAGATCGCTCCTGCGGCAGTGGCCGCGGCGCCGAACGCCGCTACGGCGACGACTCCATGAACGTCATTTCTAATGATCGTTTGGATGAAGTATCGCCCCATTCCCTCCCATCCAAAGACGCTCTCAGTTATAACTGCACCGGTGAACACTGCTGGAATCGTGAATGCAATTGACGTGGCCGTCGGGATCGTTGACGAGCGCAACGCGTGCCGTCGAATCGCTTGCGTGCGAGTGAGACCAGTCGCGCGCGCGGTCCGCACGTAGTCGGCGTTGATATTGTCAAGCAATAGCGATCGTTGTGTGAGGTGCCATCCGGCGCTGCCAAGCAATGTCAGGTTGATGGTGGGCAAGACGAGGTGATTGGCCCGGTCGAGCAACACTGGCCAGAAGCCGCCGGCTACGCCGCCAGGTGTACCTGCTCCGGCTACCGACAGAACGGTCTGCCCAAGTTTCTGATTAAACCACACCGCGAGTAGTATGAGGCCCAGTGCGCTCACTACGACAGGCATGTTGTAGAGCAGAACTGAAAGTGTCTGGAGAACCCTGTCAGCTATGCCGTATTGCCTACTAGCCGTGTAAACCCCAAGCGCCACGCCTAGAATGACTGATAGCACCACGCCAGCCAAGATCAACTGACCGCTGAGAAGTGCCCTGTGCGGTATCTCGGAGCCCACCGGCACGCCTGTAGGCGAGTGACCCCAGTCGAACCGCAGGATGACATCGCTGAGCCAACTCCACCAACGGTCTACTGCAGGCATACGGGGATCAAGCCCGTAGAGAGCAAGTGCGTCGCCGATCTCCTCGTCGCTGCGGGTCGGCCGCAGATCACGATAGTTCGACCTCGGATCCAGAAACAGCGTAGCGAAGAAGTAGGTTGCGTTGATCGCGATAAGGATCATCATGAACCATCCGATTGCCTTGCGCAGTACGTATCGGACCGCCTCCACCTACGCTCCGTTTCCGCGAAATTGCATCGACCTGCCCGCTGGGATGAGAAATCGAACGGCTCATCACGAGTGATTGCTGACCACTCGGGCGATGTCGACTCGACTTCGGAGACTGAGCTTGGCTAGAACATGAGAAACATTCGTCCCAATTAGTGCGCCTGCGTGGGCGAGCGCGCTCATCAGTTCGGTGATGTAGAACCGATTTCCACGTGTTCCAACTGCTAGCTCGGAGAGCCGCCTGGCCGGCTTGCCGCCAACAAGTATGGTGATCAGTTCAGTGACCGCATTGGAGGTCAATGGCTCCAAGTCAATCAGCGCTGCACGCCCCACAGCACGGATGTCGATCATCCGTCGGCGCAGCGCGGCCAGGTCTTGCTGGTCATGGCCAGGGCGCATGGCTCCGGCCAGCAGGAGCGGTAGCTGCCTTGTTTTTCGTGTCAACCGATGCCACAAATGGACGGAGGCGCTGTCCGCCCAATGTGGATCGTCGAGGATAAGGACGAGCGGCGAGACAGAACAGAGATCATCCACCCAGGCAGGCAACTGCCGGGATGCCGCGAGCACAGCGTCTGCAACAGTTGCGCTGTTCGCGGCGTTGTCTCGCAGGAGAGCAGAGATCCCGGAGTGCTCAGTGCTGCCGACCGCGTCAGCCAACGGCAGCAATGGGAAAGCCTGGCCAAGCACATCCCCTGCTGCCCAGACAAGTTTGATGTTGCTGTCGAGGCGGTCGACCATCGCACGTAGCAGGCCCGACGTCCCTGACCTCGCCTCGCCTGCCACGAGCACGACCCCGCCGCGTCGCTGCACAAGATCGCGCAATTGGCCGCATAGAATATCCGGCTCAGTCGCGCGGTCCACCAACTTCTGCGCTACCCCGCCCGCAGGTATCTGCGCTAGCCCACCTGTATGCTCCGGCGCAAGCCTCGTCATGGTATGGAGCCTAGCTCGCCTTGCTTGATCGCGGAACACCCAGAAGGTCGCCTAGCAGGGCAGACTGCCTGGTCCAGGGCGTGTCCTGCGGATCTTTTTCATGATCGTGTGCAGATGACGGTGTGTGGTCGGACGTGGTGAGCTGACGAACAAGGCCCGGACAGCGATCGCGCCCTTACTGCCCGCGTAGAGCGGGCAGTAAGGGCGGGCGGTGGCGCAACCACCGGCAGGTGATCGACGCGATCCTGCGGAAGGACCTCACGCCCCGCGAACAGGCCTGATCTCGAAGTCTCGGATAGTCGTACCAGCCGGGCTGCCGTCCGGCGTAGGTGACGGCCGCGAGCAGTTGCCGCCCCTGCTTCGGATTGACCACCGACCGCGGGTCGACCTGGTTCGCCGTGTCCCCCTGATTCGCTCGGAGCCCCGACATGGGATTGGTTGCGAACTCGCCTCCTACCTTGTGACCGAACGCGAGAACAAGCTGATCACCGCGCGGCGAGATTTGGCGGTCCATGCTGTCGCCCTGGTGCCGTCAAGCTTGCGAGTGAGCGTCCGTGACTCGCTCGGACATGGCGTTGTCCCCCTCCTGTACGTACTTGCGCAGACGTTGTGCGCGGACGCGTTCGGCGATGTAGGCCGCGAGTTCGCGTTCCGCGTCGTTGTCGTAGCCGGACCCGGCGTACTGCCAGTTGTTGACGAAGACCACCGCCGCGGGATCGAGTTCGAGGCGCTTGAACATTTCGAGCGTCCGGAACGTCCTGCGCTCTTCGCGGACGGAACGGAAGGTGGTCGAGTAGTGCTTGGATTTTGTGCAAGTGGCCGCTGAACCCGAGCATGTGTGCCCACTTGCGCAGGTTCAGTTCCTCGAAGTCGGCCAGGCCGCTGTGGTCCCATGCGGTCTGCACCATCCGCCGGTGGTGGTCGGCGATGTGCAGGACGTCGATGTCCAGCTGTGAGCGGATCGGCCGGTCCGCCGTGGCTTTCGCACCGGTGCCTTTGGTGCGTACTTGACGACGTAGCTCGCCAGTCGGGCCTCGCTGATCTCGCCGGACTCGTCTTCCACCTGGGAGGCGTTCGCTGGGCGGATGCTCTTTGTGTCCACTTGTTCGCCCCACGCGAGGCGCAGAGCGGAGCCGTCCGGGCGCGTGGTGTCGATCTCCACGGACCGGGCAGCGGCCTTGACGCAGTCGGAGAGGAGTTTGGCCGTGGCCCAGACCGGGGTTGGGGTCATGTGGCCCGTCTGGTCCGTCGACGCACACGATGACGTGGAAGTGGACCAGGCCGCGCCTCTGGTATTCGGCGACTTTGGCGTAGGAGAGCCAGGCGCGGTTCTTGAACTCGGAGACCTTCAGGTCGGCCGCGCCAGCGAGCTTGCGGCGCAGGGCGATGGCGAATCGGTGCCACAGCTTGCCTGCGTGTGCCTGCCAAAGAACCGAGCCCGTGTAGTCGTAGGTCCCAGCGTCGACGGCACCGCCGATGCGGGGATCGTCGCCGTGGTGCCGCTTGCCGCAGCCCGTGCATGGCCGGACCTTGCCGTTAGTGGTGGTCGGTCGGTTGTGGACCGGGCCGGCCTGTGCTGTATGTGCCGGGCCGGTTGGTCAACCGGATGGCCGGTACGTTTCCCGGTGAGGGCAAGACCGACGCCAAGGATGCCCGCACGATTGCCGAGACCGCCCGCCTGCGTGGTGACCTGACCGCGGTGGCCGGTCCGGACGACATCGTGGCCGAGCTGCGGATCCTGACCGCGCGGCTGGAGGAGCTGATGGAGGACTGGGTGCGCGGGTCAACCGGCTGCGTGAGCTGGTTGGCTCGATCTTCCCTGATCTGGAACGTGCTTTCGACTACTCCACTCGTTCGGCGCTGATCCTGCTCACCGGCTACTGCACCCCGGACGGTATCCGGGAGGCGGGCGCGGCTGGCCTGACCGAGCAGTTGCGTGCCGGCGGTGCCTGGCCCAGGAGCATTGCGTCCACGGTGGACAAGGCCATCGCCGCTGCTGATGAGCAAACCGTTGCCCTGCCTGCGGAAGCCGCCGCCGTGCCGCTGATTGTCCGGCTCGCACGTCAGCTGCTTGAGCTCGATCTTGAGATCAAGGATGTCGACAAGCGCATCGCTGAGCGTTTTGGGGAGCACCCGCACGCCGGTCCGATCACGAGCGTTGACGGGTTCGGTCCGATCCTGGGCGGGCAGCTGCTGGCTGGCACTGGCGGTGACCTGCGCGCGGCGTTCGGCAACTCCGGGCGGTTGGCCGCCTACGGCGGACTCGTCCCGGTGCCGCGTGACTCCGGCCGGGTGCGGGGCAACCTGCACCCGGCCCAAGCGCTCTATCACCGCGGCCTGCGCCGCGTCTTCTATCTGGCCGCCCTGTCCTCGATCAAGGTCCAGGACGGACCATCTCGCCGCTTTCATCTGCGTAAACGAGACGAGGGCAAGGTTCACACCCAAGCGCTCATCGCGTTGGCGCGCCGACTGATCGATGTCATCTGGGCGCTTCTGCGCAATGGCCGAGAGTTCCATCGCTCACCACAACCCACGGCCCAAGCGGCTTGACACGATCATTGAGACTCCGTGTTCGATGGGGGGCAACCGGCCAAGGGCTGTTTGGCGTCTGCGGTGGTGGTAGGTGCGTTCGATCCAGGTGACGATCGCGATCCGGAGTTCGTCACGGGTGGACCAGGTGCGCCGCTTGAGAACATTGTTCTGCGGCAACGCAAAGAAGCTTTCCATCGCGGCGTTGTCGCCCGCCGCGCTGACCCGGCCCATCGAGCCGAACAAGCCGTGGCGCGCGAGCGTGCGGACGAACTTTCTGGATCGAAATCGCGATCCGTGGTCGGTGTGCACCACGCAGCCGGCGACCTAATCGCGGCGGGCGACCGGTCACGGCCACAGCCTGAGCTAGGGGGATGGAGAACGAAAGCGCGATCGGCTACTTCGGGCCGTACGGTCACAGATTCTTGCCCGAAAGTGCAGACGGAGCCGGGCCGGGCATGCCGAATTCGCCCCCTGTCAGACGTTCTCCCGAAGGCGGGAGACGATAACAGTCCAGTGTGGTCGGTAGAGATCTCAGTGCTGGCAGCGTTTCGTGGGAAGTTCGTTGAACCGAATGCGGCGTGGCTGCGTGCTGTGTACGAGACACGGAACAGAGTCCGCAAGCCTGGATCGGAGAGAACCATGCATCGCAAGCGGTTTGGAGTCCTGGTCGCCCTCGGCGCCGCCAGCGTTGTCGTACTGAGCGCCTGCGGCAGCACGGATGCGCAGTCCGGCACGCCCGCCCCGGCTGCGCAGGAAACGCAGCAGCCAAAGGGAGGGGCCGACCCCGTTGCAGAGTCCAATGTGGATGGCGTTGATCTCTTCAGAGGTACCAACAAGTCCAGCAAAGCGGACCAGTCGAGCGGGGACAAGGCGCCTGCCGCCGCCGCCCCGGAGGTCAAGGCCAAGTGGGTCGAGCTGCGATCCGCCGAGGCCGGCGGACTTGATCCCGCGGTCGTGAACGGCGTGGGCCGCACCATCTACTGGTTCAGCGACGACCCAGTCGGTACCAAGGTGTCGAACTGCAACGGCGAGTGCGAGAAGCAGTGGCCGCCGGTCGTGGTCGGCAACGGAGGCAAAGTGATGTTCTCCGGCATCAAGCGGGAGAACATCGGCTTCATCAAGCGCAACGACGGCCGGACGCAGGTC
Organism: Lentzea waywayandensis; assembly: GCF_900115955.1. Lineage (GTDB taxonomy): Bacteria > Actinomycetota > Actinomycetes > Mycobacteriales > Pseudonocardiaceae > Lentzea > Lentzea waywayandensis. The sequence goes on along the minus strand of NZ_FOYL01000001.1, from coordinate 1,272,003 downwards.
ACGCTCGGCGGCCGTCCCCTGTACCTGTTCGCGAAGGACCAGCAGGCCGGCGATATCAAGGGGCAGAACGTCGGTAACAAGTGGTTCGTGGTCAACCCGGAGGGCAAGCGTGCCGCGGCGCCCGTCCAGACGACCACACCACCCGCGCCGGCCAGCGGCAACGGCAAGCCCGCCACTTTCGTCTCGTTCTTCACGGGCAAGGACTTCGACGACTTCAGCGGCAACAACTTCGCCACCGGCGGCGGTGTCACAGCCAGCTGCGCGGACCTGCGTGGCGGCTTCCGGTCGCTGACCACCGACGGTGCCGTGAAGATCTGGTCGGAACCGGGCTGCAAGGGCAAGTCGGCTGTCGTCACTGATGACGTGCGCGACACCGCGGCGCTCGGCCTACCTGCCGGTGTGAAGTCCTACGTTCGCGCCTGACAGACAGACAAACATGCAGATTGCGGGGGCAGGGGTATCCCGGCCTCCGCTTCGTTTAGTGCGAACATCGTCTCGCCTGATGGAACTCACGCGGCGTCCATTATGGATCTATTTGTTCTGTGTCGCTCGTCCGGCAGCCTGGGAAGCTTCGCGTAGGCGGTCAGACAACTTCTACCAAGTGATCAGTATCGAATGCTGGTCGCCGAAAACATGACGGCGGCCGACAGCCGGACCTGGCTGCTGATCACCGCCTGTGCCCAGCTCCGACTCGCCCGCGACCTCACCACAGACCTGCGCCGCCCCACGGAGAAACCTCGGCCGCCCCAACGCCTGAGCCCAGCCAGAGTCCGCCGGGGATTTTGGAACCTACACCCGCAACTCGCCTGTCCGGCCCGTTTCTCGAACCCCCCGGCTCGGCCCAGGACGCCCCGCGGGACTGCCCAACCACAAGCCCGCCACGCGCCACGACGTCCACACCGTCACCAGTCGTAATCCTTGTCCGCGGGCGGCTTGCGCGGCTGGCGACGATGCCTGCGGGCGGGCCCCTGATCGGGACCACACCGTCGATGACGGCCTCCAGCTCCAGGTGGTCGTTGCGGTTGGCCGCAGAGACGCCCACAGTCAGCGGCAGGCCGTTGCGGTCGCTCGTGGCGTGGATCTTGCTGCCGGGCTTGCCCCGATCCACCGGGCTGGGCCCGGTCAGGTCCCGCCTTTGACCGCCAGGACCTGCATGTAGTCCACCGAGCACGCGAGCAGTCGATCGCGCCGGCTGAGCCGAGCGGCTCCAGCATCATCTGATGCAGCCGGGCAAACACGTCTGCCTCGACCCACTCGGTGAACCTGCGATGCCGGTCGGGGGTACTGACTCCGCACGACGGCGGTAGCGCCGACCAGGCACACTTTTGAGGCGCATCGGGCAGCAGCAGCTGTGCCGGCAGCCACAACGGCTCCGGCGCCACTTCTCCACATCGTTGATCGTTGATATCGCCTACCCGCAACACACCCAAACGAGAAGTGGTCTTTGGATGCATCGGACGGCGTCGTTCAGCCGTTGTGCTGGGATCTTTGGATTCCGGCTGTCGGTCTTGCCGTCGTGGCGGTCGCCCTCGCACATCTGGTGCAGACTGGGCGCCGGCCCGATTGCCAGCGCTCGCTGTCGCGGTTGTTCGGACCGTGCACCTGAGTGCTGACTTCGAACAGCTGAGTACGGGTGGCTTGCGACAAATGTCGCGGGCGGCACCCGTCATCTGCCACTCCACATCGCTGGGTGACCGAGTGTCTACTAGGTGCTGATGCCCTGTTCGTAGGAGGCCCAGTGATCCGCGTGCTGATCGTCGACGACGACCCGCGGGTCCGTGGCGCCATACGAACGTTCCTGCTGGCACACCAGGGATTCAAGGTGGTCGGGGAGGCGAGTGGTTCAGAGCTAGCCGTGCGCCTGGCCTCGGAGACCGGGCCTGGTGTCGCAATCGTCGACGTCCTGCTCCCCACGGAACGCGAAGGCCTGTCGCTGCTGAGGATCTTCTCCGAGCAGCTCGGGATTCCCGTGGTGGCGATGAGTCTGGACAACGCGTGCGCTGCTAACGCGATCATGGCCGGCGCCTATGTGTTCCTCGCCAAGGACGGCTACTCGGACCGGCTTGTGGACGCGTTGCTCGCCGCGCCGCACCGGTGCGACAGATGACATAGGCGAGGTCGGACTTCGGTCCCGGCCAAGGGCTCCACAACTACTTGGCCAGGTTCGGTCTGGCGACTGATTCGCGCAAGGTGTGGCGCGGCGCACAGTTCCTGCATGACTACCGAGACGCTTGAAACGACACTCGATGACGGTGCACTCGCCGACCTGTACAACAGGCACGGCCGCGCGGTGCACATGTACGTGCGGACGCTGACCATCGGCGATGCTCTGCTCGCAGAGGACATCTTGCAGGAGACGTTCCTGCGTGCCTGGCGCACGCCGCGCCTGGCGGTCCGACCTGAAGCCGCGCGAGCATGGCTGGTGACCGTCGCGCGCAACCTCTTCATCGACCGCGTCCGGCTGCGTAACCGTCGCCCGCAGGAAGCCGGCGACACGGCTCTGCCGAACATCCCGGCGCAGCGCTGCGAGATCTCACGCGTCGTCGACTCGGTCATGCTCGCCGATGCGCTGGCGAAGCTGAGGCTCGGTCAGCGCGACGTCGTTGTGCAGACCTACCTTTACGGCCGTACGGCGGACGAGGTGTCCACGGAACTCGGCATCCCGGTCGGGACCGTCAAGTCCCGTCTGCACTCGGCGTTGCGGTTGCTGCGGTCGGACCTCGAGTCAGCTGACCTGTGCCTGGCGGCCTGACTCGCGCGACGTGGTCTTGACGGGACAGCATCCAGGTCCGTCCACTGAGGACGGGTGCACGGTAGTGCCGACGATGAAGTGAAACCGGGCACCGCGCCGCGACCGGCGCTGACCGTCTCGATTCAGGTGCCTAGTCTGTCCATCGACCTCTCACAGTGGCTTGCGACGTGTTCCAGATCCATCGCCGCCTATGTGAGAAGAGATCGAGGTGGTCATGGAAGTTCACGACAGACTTGAACATTGTGGAGACACGTTGTGCGTTGCGCTCAGCGAGTTCGCCACGAGTCTTGCCGCTACGGCGCCAGCCTTGGCTCAAGTCGGGCGATCGGCGCTGGGAGACCTGGCTGATCGCCGGAAGGGCGCGACGAGGTTGTTCCCCTTCAAGTTGCTGGGCGCACTCGGAGTCGGGCTTGGGCGTGGTCTCCCGATCGCCGTCTTGTCGAGCCTGTGGTGGTCGGGGTTCGAGCGGCTGGGGCAGGCACACAGCCTGCACGCCCAGCGCCGTGCGATGACGGCGCTGATCCTGCTGCCCCAGCTCTACCTGGACTCGGTTCCGGTCACGACGAGACGGCGCGAGCAGTGGCGCGCGGAGCTGAACGTATCGACCGTGCGCGCGACGAACCGTGTGTTGTCGGCCATGCCGCCTCACCCTCTCGTTGTCACGCGCGACTATGCGCTCGCATATCACGTCGCGGTGCACGGTGCCGGGTATGCCAGGGACGCGGCGATGGTGGGCGCGGTGCTACCAGGCGTCGAAACGACGAGCCTGCAGCATTTCGGCTCGGCCTATGGGCTGCTGATGGGACTCGCGGCGGACCGAGCGAGCAGCCTCCCTCCGTTGTTGCTGCTCGCCCATGCGTTCGCGGGCACAGGAGCCGATCGCGACAAGCTCGCCAGGTTGCGCAGAGAGTCCACCACTTCGCCTGCGGCGCGGGTGGCACTGAACGAACTGGCCCATTCCAGGTTCGCGGTGCGCACTTACAACGAGGACGTCGAGTCGTTGAGGTGCAGGGTCCTCGGCATGCTTGCAGACGTGATGAAGCCGGGAGTCTTTCGTGCGGTGCTGCAAGAGGAAGTGCAGGCGGCGGCGCAGGCGGCGTCGTGCAAGGACGGCCAAACCGTGCTGAGCAATGCCGGGTGAAACCGCGTCCGGAAACGCGGCCCTTTCTTGGAACGAGTTTGCGACTGCCGGACATGACGAGCGGGTTCGCGGACGTGTGCTTTAGCGCGACCACACGCCGGGACCATCACCTTGCAGGATCGCGGTCACAGGGCGCTCCGCGGCCGAGTTGAGCGCCCTGTGACCGCGATCCTGGACGGAGAGCCGGTCGAGGTGGATCAATGCTTCAGCGCCGTGGCGGCGGACTGCGTGGCCGGTCTTGCTCTCTGAGGACGCGAGATGGGTTCCTGTGCCGCACCACGGTGGCAGACCCGCTCCTGCTGTCGCGGCTCTCCGACCTGAGCCGAGCCGTCGGCCAGTGCGGTGCACAGCTTGGACAACGCGGTGCTGAGCCACCTGGACGGCTATCGGCGTTCGCCCGACAAGCTGATCATCGTGAGCGCGCCACAACTCGCTGCCGGGTCTCAGTTGGTGGCAGTTCCGTCCCCATCGGGCTGGATCCATGGGCAGGGAGCGCATTCGGCGTTGCGGGACCACGCGTTCGCGGCGGAAGTAAGAGATGTTGGTCATTGCCCACGATGATGGGTGGTCAGTGGCCCAGGGCGCTGGAGCGGATCCCCGCGTCCTGGGTCACTTTCTTGCGTGTGGCGATTCGTGCGCGGGAACCGGGTAAGGAGCACTACCTGGTTTGCCGGGTAGTCGTGGACGAAGGCGGCGGAGTAGCACCTCAACACTTCGGTGCCGTTGTCGGCAAGCGAGTGGCGGCACCCTGCGTGCGAGTTCGCCACCGACTGACCCGGAGGACGACGTGACCTATTTTCCATCCAAAAGCTTGCCTGATTGCCAGGTTTCCGGCGTCGGGGGTCCGCGTCTGATCCGAGTCGGATGACGATTCCGCGTGCCTCGGGTTCACCACAGTCACCACGTGGTCCGAGGATGAACTGTGGGAGATGACCAAGCTGGGCCACGTTTTCGCCGGGTAGCTGTGTTCGGCCCCAGGCTTTCTCGGCGTGTCGTCGTCCTCCGCCGGAAGCCGCATGTTCACCTTCAGCACTCGGTGTGGCGAGACCGGGCCACGGCGGCTGGGCCAGCAACCGGGGCCACACCACGATGCGATCAGGCGGATGGTGCACGACGACTTCACCTGAGCGGAGAGCACAGCCTGTGGCGGCCTCACAGCACGCGGATTCTCACTTGCTGCGCCCGGTGCCAGCGTGTCAACGACAACGCGAGGAGCGAGACGTGTGCCACCTGCCACTCGCCGGTGTCGCGGGTGGACCCTCTTCTGAAACCGTTGGTAGGTAGTGAAACCGGAAGTAGCTCCGGTCAGCATCACAGATGCACGCCGTGCGTGGCGAGCCACGAAAGCGTTGATCTTCTGTGAGCCGCCAGCCTGCACTTCGAAGTGCAGGTGCGGGCCCGTCGACTGGCCTCTGTTGTTCATGGTGGCGATTCGGCCGCCCGCCTTCTCCTGGGTGCCTGCACGGGCCGTGACGGACGCGAACCCACAAGTCGAAGCCGGAGGCTGGCCCTGCCTCGATCACAACGCCGTCCGTGGCGGAGCGGATCGGGGTTCTGATGGCGATGGCGATGCCGTAGCGGAACTCATGGCCGCGAGCGCCGAACGTCGACGTGAGCGCGCTTACCGCCCGCAACGCGCGCACTTCGGACGCAAGGCCACCTCGGCTCGATCCGAGCCCGCTCGGCGGCAAGACGCGTTTGTTCCTCCTAGCGCGCCTGTTCCTGCCGGCGTTCCAGTTCCTCCTGGCGCAGCAGTTCTTGGCGGAAGTGGGTTCTGTCGCCAAGGAAACGCTTGCGGTCCCGGCTTGAAAGCGCCGATGAGCGCGCCTGCTGTGGTCAGGAGTGCCGCGGCCACCGCGACCTCTCCCGGTGGTTGGCGCACGTGCTGCAGTTGTGGCATGGGTTCCCAGGAATCGGGTTCGGGGTACGGATTGCCCCGGATGTGTGCCTCAACGTGCACGGCATTCGGAAACGTCAAAGATTTCGCTGTCACCTACAAGACGAAGCGCGTGCGTGGATGCCACCATGTCGCTCGCCGTCAACGAAGAGGACGGCGAGACCGAGCTGACCCTGACGGTATCCGGCGTTGAACCGAGCTCGAAGTGCGGCTCGCACGCGCACGCCAAGCGTTGTGGCGCCAAGTCGGCTGATGCCGTCAGGGAGCACCAGAACGAGAAGGATCCCGTGTCTCCGTGGTACGCCAACGCGGTTAACGAAGTCTTGCTCGACTTCACGATGGACGACGAGGGTGCCGCGACCTCGACCGTCACGGTGACGTGGAAGTTCCGCGAGGACAAGGCCAACAACGAACTTCATGCCGGGTTCCGCGATGGTCGTGAACGTGTCCGTTCGGACGCGCGCCGACGCCCGTAGCGGCCGCCGGACCGACGATCTCCGCGAGTGTTTCCCTGTGGGGGACAAATGTCGTAGGCCCCATATGCCTGCGGTCTTGTACGGCACCTCCGCGTGGACCCGGCCCAATCGCGCGTGTACGCCGATGAGATGTGCGGTCAGAACAGGAATTATGGAAGAGGCCAGAGGAACGACAGATCGACCGGAGGTCCAGCATGATCCACCACCGATCGTCCGCCACGGGACCTGCGAACCGCGAGATCGTCACGAGGACTGAATTGGTCGCCGTTGAAGGTAACGCACCTGCTTTCCCGGCCAGCGATGTGATCCTCAAGGGGCACCGGGCGACGGTGACGTGGATGGACCCCGACCTCCTTTCCGGTGTCGACCCGCGCGCGATCTACGGAGTCGGTGTCGTCGCATTCAGCGGCGACGACGAGATCGTCATGGTCCGGCTCAACCGGGGAATCGAGATTCCTGCCGGTACCGTCGAGGCCGCCGACACGAGCCTGGAGCACACGGCACGGCGTGAGGCCTGGGAGGAGGCCTGCATCACCCTGGGGCAGCTGCACCTCGTCCAGCTCATGCGAGTGGAGTGGCACGACCTCGCCAAGCCTGCGGTCTACGTGCCCATCTACGCCGGCAAGGTCGCCTCGATGCCTCCGTTCGCGCAACGCCACGAGACCTACGGCCGGATCATCGTCAGCTGCCGACAGTACGTGGACGTCCTCGGCTTCGGTACGCGGCGTGACCGCGAGCGGCTCATCGCGAACGCCAAATCTGCGGTCTACCAACGGTTTCCCGCTTGCAGCTCCTGGTTGTGATGACAGCCGTCAGCTCGCGAAAGTGGCGACTCGACTTGAACCGCTCCCCGGAAGTTGGACTGGGAATCCAGTTCTGACTTTCCGGGGAGCGGTTTGTTGCATCCATGAAGTTCGTTGTCTGAGGGGCAGTGGGAGGCTGCTGTCGCGTTGTTCGAGGTCGGGTATGGCGTGCTCGCTGCCGCGACCCGGCTCGGCGTGTCGCGAACCGCGGTGCGACGCTTGCATGATCGTTGGAAGCTGTGAGGCGCGGGAGCGCTGATGGCCAAGCCAGGCAAGCGGTCTTTCACGTTCGAGTTCAAGCTGGAGGTCGTGCGCCGGTTCGTCGCGGGTGAGGCGACCGCTGCCGATCTGGCGAGTAAGCACGATCTGGCCTCACCCAGACGGGTCGAGAACTGGGCTCGGCGGTATCGGCTTGACTGTGAGGACGCGTTGCGGCCCAGGCCGAAAGGCTGACAAGCCAAGCCCGCCGAGCCGTCCGGGCTCAGCGAGCTGGATCGTCTGCGGCAGGAGAACCTGGAGCTGTCCGCGAAGGTGGTGTTCCTGGAAAAACGACGGGCATTGAAGGAGGAAGGGGGCGAGAGTGAAGACGCGCTGCCGGTGCTGCTGGCGGCCGCCGGGCTGGTCCGTTCGACGTTCTTCTATAACCAGGCACGCCTAGGCTTGCCTTGACCCGCAGGCCGGGCTCAAGACCGCGATCATCGAGGCGTTCAAGGCCGCCCGTGGCCGATACGGGCATCGGTGCCTGCGCACGGTGTTGGCCCGCCAGGGCCGGCCTGTGGCCAAGAAGACCGTGCTCAAGCTGATGAACGCCTTCGGCCTGGTCTGCAAGGTCCGTCGGCCACGGAAGTACCGGTCGTGGCTAGGGCAGACCGGCACGACCGCCGAGAACGTGCTCAACCGCCAGTTCACCGCGTTGGCGCCGGACACCAAGTGGGTCACCGACGTGACCGAGTTCCGCGTCGGTGACCACAAGCTCTGCCTGTCCCCGATCGCCACCCTGCCCGCCGGGGCCGCACCGCTGGTGCATTCCGATCAGGGTTCCAGTTCGAGCACGCCTCCTGGCGCACGCCGTTGGCGACGCGGGCCTGACCCCGTCGATGTCACGGCGAGCCAACTGCCTGGACAACTCGATGGCCGAGAACTTCTTCGGTCACCTGAAGGAAGAACTGTTCCACCACAACACGTTCGACACCATCACCGAGTTCACCGAGGCGCTGGAGGAGTACAGCGACTGGTACAACACCATCCGCGTCTCGACCACGTTCAAGGGTCTGAGCCCGGTCGAGTACCGAGCTGAGACCCTCGCGGCCTAACCTTCGGTTAGCCAGTCCAACTTTCAGGGACCAGTTCAATGACGAGCCCCTCCCGGACTGCCCAGAGCGCGGCCTGGGTGCGCGAGACGAAACCGAGCTTGGAGAGCACGTTGCTGACGTGAGTGCGCGCCGTTCGCTCGCTGATGACCAACGTGTCCGCGATGTCGCGGTTGGACTGACCTCGGGCGAGAAGTACGAGGATCTCGCGTTCGCGAGGCGTGAGCGTGTTGGACGTGCGGTCCGGCCCCACCAGAGTGCGGGTGAGGGTTCGGGCCACGGCGGGGTCCAGATGGACCTGTCCCTTGTGCGCGGCCCGCACGGCGGCGCCCACCTGGTCCGCGTCGGTGTCCTTCAGGAGATAGCCGGAAGCGCCGGCCTCCAGGGCGAGATGGACGCGTTCCGCCTCGCCGAACGATGTGAGGGCGACCACCTCGACCTGAGGGTAGCGGCGCTTGATCTCCTTGGTGGCGCCGATTCCGTCCAGCCGCGGCATGAGGAGGTCCATGAGCACGACTTCGGGAAGGTCGTCCTGCACGGCCCGTACAGCGAGCTCGTCGAGTGCGGACTGACCGTCACCTGCTTCGCCGACCACCTCGATGTCGTCGATCAGATCGAAGAACGCGCGCATGCCGCGGCGTACCACGGCGTGGTCGTCGACGAGGAACACCCGGATCGCGGTCATCCTGTCACCCCTGTCCGTCCGGTGTTGTCGAGATCGTGACCCTCACTGTCGTCGACCCCTCTGGGCTGCTGTCGACCTCCAGTTCACCGCCGATTCGCTGCACTCTCTCACGCATTCCGGTCAACCCCATGCCGCCAGTGGAGACCGCTGCGGGGTCGAAGCCGGTGCCGTCGTCGACGACCTCGATGAGCACGTTGCCGTGCACCTCCTCGATGAGAATGTTGATTCGGTCGGGGCGGGCGTGCTTGATGCTGTTGTGCACCGCTTCCTGCACCACCCTGAACAGCTCTGTCTCGGCGCTTTCGGCGAGCGACAGCCGGTATCCGGGTCCTTCGACGGCTATCGCCACGCCTTCACGCGATGCGATAGCCGCTGACTGCTTGCGGACCGCCTCGGCCAAGCCGTCCTCTCTCAGCGCGTTGGGGCGCAGCTGGAACAACGAGGCGCGCATCTCCATCAGCGCGCCCTGGGTGAGCGAGCGAAGCTCGCGGATTCCCCTTGCCACCGAACCGTTCTCGTCGACGCCTTCCCGCTTCAACGCGAGTTCGACCGCACGAGCGTGCAAGGTCATGGAGAACAGGCCTTGGGACACGGAGTCGTGCAGGTCACGCGCCAATCTGGTGCGCTCTTCGAGCATTGCCACCTGTGCCGCCTCGTCGATCATCTCCATGACCGCGACGACGCCGAGCTGTTCTTCTCCGGCCACCTCGGTCATCACCATCTGTGCGGACGCGGCTCCCACCGCGCCTGCCAGCACGGTCTCGACGTGCCTCAGCAAGGCGGCGTCGGCGTTCTCCTCCGACCTGGGGTCGGTGTCCACCGCGGCGAACGTCCGGTCCGCCACGCCGGACCCAACCGCCCGGGACACCACCTGGTACAACGACGACACCGGGACGATGCGCTTGCGCGGCAACGCCAGCTGGGCCGGTTCCTCGAGCGCGTCTACGAACTGCACCGCCTGCGCCTGCTCACGCGGATTCTGCTTGCTTAAGAGGGAGACGAGCACGTAGCAGCCGACGTTGAGCACCATGCTCCAGAACATCCCGTGGCTGATGTTGTCCATCCCGGTGACGCCGAGCAGGTGCTCCGGCCGCAGAGCCCGGATTCCGAACGGGCCGTCGTCGAGGAAACCGCGGGACAACCAGCCGACCGCGGCGAAACTCGGGACCAGCAAGGTGTACGCCCACACCACGACGCCGCCCACGAGCCCGGTCAGCACGCCGTTGCGGGTGCCGCCCTTCCAGAACAGGCCTCCGAGAATCGCGGGAGCGAACTGCGCGACTGCGGCGAACGAGATTAACCCCATGGACGCCAGTGCCGCGCTTCCACCGGCGAACCGGAAGTACGTGTACCCCAGCAGCATCACGATCACGATCGACGCGCGCCGGGAGAACTGGATCAGCCTGGCCAAATCACCCCGATAGCTCATCTTGAGCAGGATTGGCACCACGATCGAGTTCGACACCATTGTGGACAGTGCCACGGTCTCCACGATGATCATGCCGGTAGCGGCGCTCAGTCCGCCGATGAAGACCAGTATCGTCAACAGATCCATTCCGGCCGCCATCGGCAGGGTGAGCACGTAGGTGTCAGCGTCGCTGCCAGGACCGAAACGCAACAGGCCGGCCGCCGCGATGGGAAGTACGAACAGGCTGATCACCGCCATGTACAGCGGTGTCAGCCACATGGCCTGCTTGACATGGCGTTCGTCGACGTTCTCGACCACCCCCACCTGCCATTGCCGTGGCAGTAGGAGGATCGCGAACGCCGACAGCACCGTGAGCCAGATCCAGGTGCCCGACGAGTCACCGAGCCCAAACACCTGCGTCAGCCCAGCGTCCGCGGCCTTGGCGAAGAGGTCGCCGAACCCGTCATGAAGCCCCCAGGTCACTGCGACCCCGGCCGAGACGAAGGCGACCAGCTTCACGACCGACTCGAACGCGATCGCGATGACCATGCCCTCATGGCGCTCCGTCGCGTCGAGGTGCCTGGTGCCGAAGAGGATGGTGAAGCCCGCCAGCAGCAAGGCGACGTACAACGCGGTGTCCTGGTACAGCGGCGCGGAGGTCAGCGCCGACTCCGATGACGCGACAGGCGCCCTGCGAATGATCTCGAACGTGGTGGAGACCGCCTTGAGTTGTAGCGCGATGTAGGGGATGACGCCCACCACCGCGATCACCGTGACCAGGCTGCCCAGCGCGACGCTCTTGCCGTAGCGCGCGGAGACGAAGTCCGCGAGTGACGTGACGCGATGGCGCCGGCAGATGCGGACGATCCGCCGCAGCACCAGCCAGCCGGCCGCCAGCATGATCGTGGGACCGAGATAGATAGGCAGGAAACCGACCCCGGTCTCCGCGGCCCGGCCCACACTGCCGTAGTAGGTCCACGACGTCGCGTAGACCGACAGAGACAGCGCGTAAACGGTGCCACGTCCGATGATGCTGCGGCCGGAGCTCGCGCGACGGTCACCGCAAAACGCGATCGCGAACAGAACTCCGAGATAGGCCACCGAGATTCCGATGACGATCCACGTCTGCGACATCGGGATCACTTGTGGAGGCGTACTAGCAGTGCGACTAGCACGATGATCGCGAGCCAGCCGGTGAACAGGTAGAACAAGGTGGCCGGCATGCCACCGATGACGCCCTCTTGGACGAACACGTTCAGCATCGGAGGCACGATCAGCAACGCGCCGAGGACCGCAGCTGCCGTTGTCAAGCCTGTGAAACGAGCATCAGAGCGCTGCATGTGTGCACCACCAGGGCTTGTGGGGCGGATCACAGGGAGCGTAGGCAGGCGGAGCAGGGGTGAGCGATGCCGAACCGCCGTCTGCTCACGAAATGCCACGCAATCGCACCCTGGAGGGCCTTGCCGAACCGGGAGCCGGTTGTGCTTCAGCGGGTCATGGTCCCCGGATCCAACTGCACTTTTCGTGCAGCGACGGTTCGACTCGGGCACATCCGCCGGACAGCGGCTCGCCACCGTCCGTGCGCCGGACCATCGTGCTGGGCTTCGAGCAACGTGCGCACCCCACCCAGATGCTCGCCGACATCCTCACCATGACCGAGAAACCATGACCGAGAACTTCAACGGCCAGATCGAGGACATCAAGTTCGCCTTCGTCGGCGACGGCCACAACAATGTTGCCCGCTCGCTGCTCATCACCGGCGCCCTGCTCGGCATGGACGTCCGCATCGCAGCACCCACCGCGTTGCGACCACCCGCCGACGTGATCGTCAAGGCCCACGAACTGGCTGTGGCGAGCGGCGCTCGCGTGCTCGTCAGCGACGACCCGGAACAGGCCGTCGCGGGCGTCGACTTCATCTACACCGACGTCTGGGTCGGCATGGGCGACTCACCTGAGGGCTGGGACACCCGCGTGCCCCTGCTGACGCCCTACCGCGTCATCCCCGAGCTGATGAAGGCCACCGGCAATCCCGACACGAAGTTCCTGCACTGACTGCCGTCCATCGACGACCGCACTACTCAGGTCGGCCGCTGCGTCCACGACCAGTACAGCCTCGACGGCGCCGAAGTCACCGACGAGGTCTTCTCCTCGCCTGCCTCGGTCGTCTTCGAACATGCCGAGAACCGCCTTCACACCATCAAGGCGGTCATCGTCGCCGGGCTCGCCTCCTGATGCGCATCGTCATCGCACTCGGAGGCAACGCCCTGCTGATGCGCGGCGAACACGCGGACGCCTCCGTCCAGCTCCACCACGTCGAAGCTGCGGCGCGAGTCCTCGCGCCGCTGGACGCCGAATACGAACTCGTGGTCTGCCACGCCAACGGTCCCCAGATCGGCCTGCTCGCCCTGGAAAGCAGGCCGACCCGTCACTCACCCGCCCGTACCCCCTCGGCGCCGAACCCAGGGCATGATCGGCTACTGGCTCGCCCCAGTCCAGCGCAACGCGGGCGTCCGCAAACCGGTCCTCGCCGCAGTGACGCAGACGGTGGTCGATGCGGCCGACCCGGCGTTCTCGGCGCCGACGAAGTTCATCGGCCCGATCTACGACCGCGCCCAAGCGGACCGGCTGGCCGCGCAGAACGGCTGGACTATGGCCGAGGGCGGCCCGCACTGGCGCCGCGTCGTGCCCTCACCCGAGCCGCTCTGGCTGGTCGAACAGGAGTCCATCGAGCAGCTCGTGAGCGGCGGGACCGGCTCGTACTTCGTGGGTCGAGTGACCGAGACGTATCTGGCCGCGTTGTACGGCAAGCGGTGTTGCCGCACGGCATGGCCGAGTGCCCTGGACAACGTCGCAAGGCAACGACGCAGGGTCGTGTGACCGCAGCCGGCCTCCAGTTGGTTGCGGACGTAGAGCACGACGTGTTGGTGGACAGGTCTTCGAGTCTGATCAACCCGATGTGCGGGATCAGATCTTTGTGGACATATGCGTAGTAGTTCGCCATCGTTGTTGGCTTGAGTGTCAACGCCTTGGTGTGCAACCAACTCACGAGGTAGTCGGCGCTCACGATCCGGTGCGGCCCGGCCAGCCACCGCACGAGACGCCTCGACCGCAGCCGCACACCGGGACCGCCCTGCCCTGGACCGGATGGAGGACACACCCTCGGTGCAACGCGCGAGCTCGACCCGTCACGAGTGCTCCATTCGGGGTCTTCTCCGGCCAAGGTGTCACGGACGTCTCGGCGCGTCGGATATCCCCACCGCGCGGACTTGGCCGTCGCCGATGGGAGGGTTGTGCGGAAGTTGCTCACGGCGGTGCGCCGGCGGTCGGCGGCGTACCTCAAGCGGGGTGACGTGGACGCGGTGTTGTCGGCCAAGGCGCTCACCGAGTCCGGCCGCCTGTGGACGACCGCCCAGGCCGAGTGTGGGCGGCGGCCGGTGCCGTTGCAGGTGGTCAACGCGGTGGCCTGGTTGCACTGGTGTCGCCACCTCGCGCTGACGCCCGGCGGCGGCCGTGACGACCACCAGCTCGCTGTCGCGTTGTTCCGCTCCGTCCACGCGGTGAACTCCGCGCTGGTGCCCGCGGAACTGCGCGCCCTGCTCGCGATCGAGACACCCGCGACTACCGAGATCGTCCAGGCGGACAGGGCGGACGAGGCCGGAGACCTCGGCGAACGGGGCGCTCAGCTGCTGATGCGCTCGCGGAAGCGGAATGATCTCGCGGACGCCATCGGCCTGCTGCGGCGCGCTGTCGACCGCGGCGGGAACGACCACCCCGAGCGGCACATGTGGCTCGGCAACCTCGGCATCGCCCTCTACACCCGGTTCAAGCGGTCGGGTGTGCGCGCGGACCTGGACGAGGCGGTCGCCTGGTCGCGTGGTGCGGTCGAGACCGTGCCCGCCAGGCACGCGTACCGGGCGGCGCACCTCCTCAACTTCGGCAAGGTGCTGCGCGAGCACGGCGACCTCGACGCCGCGATCGCCTCCTTCCGCGCCGCGATCGCCTCGCCGACCGCGCCCGGCGAGGTGCGGCGGATGTGCCGTCTGCCGCTCGCCGGCGCGCTGCACCAGCGGTACAGCCACTCCAAGGACCCCGCCGAACTGGACGCGATCATCCTGGCGTGGCGCGCGGCCCTCGAGGTGAAGCAGACGGACGACGAGCGGTCGTCGGCGCTGACGAATCTGAGCGTGGCGCTGTGCACCCGGCACGGGCTGAGCCCGTCACCCGAGGACGCGGATGCCGCGCTGGCAGCCGCGCGTTCGGCGGCCGAGATCATGCCCGACGACCTACGGCTGACCGTCCTGGCCAACCTGGTGTCGGCGCTGGCACTGCACCTCGACCGACCAGACGGCGAGAACCTGGAACCTCGCTCCGACCGGGACCTGCCCGACAAGCCGACACGCCACCCGCACGAACCAAGCGAGGGGAGCCCGGCACCCCACCTGGACGAGCAAGTCGGCAGGCACCTGGTCGACGAGCTGGTCAAGACGGCTCGCGAGGCCCTCGCCACAGCACCCCCGGACGACTGGCGCCGCGTCGGGCTGGTGGAGCACCTCGGCGGCGCGCTGTGGCGGCGCTACCTCGATCGGCGCGCGAGCGGTGACCTCGTGGAGGTGATCGCCTGCGCCCGCGCCGTCGTGGAGGCCTCGCCGGAGGACGGTGACCGGCGGGCGTCCGCGCTCGCGTACCTCACCAACGCGCTGAACGCGAGACTTACCGCGAGTGAGGAAGGGGACGACCTCACCGCCGCGGTCGCCGACGGTCGGTGGCTGCTCGACGCCACCGGCGCCGAGGAACCCGAGCGCGCGGCGCGGTTGGGGCACCTGGGCAGGGCGCACCACCTCCGGTTCTTGCGGCTGGGTGAGATGGCCGAACTCGACATCGCGATCACCTTGTTCCGCGAGGCGGTGGACGCCGCGCTGCCGGATCAGCAGGCGGCCGTGTCGGCCGGCCTCGGCGAAGCGCTGACGCGCCGGTTCACCGTGCTGGGCAGGCTCGACGACCTGATCGCCGCCGTGGCCCACACCCGCGCCGCGGTCGCCACCGTCCGCGGCGACCACCCCGCGCGGCCGGAGGTGCTGTCCCTCTTCAGCGAGGCGTTGCGGCACCGCTACCACCGGCTGGGCGACCCCGCCGACCTCGACGCCGCGGTCGAGCACGCGCAGGCGTCCGTGGACGCCACCGACCGCGACGATCCGGCGCGGGCGTCCCGGCTGGGCAGCCTGAACAACGCCCTGCAGTTCCGGTACGGCCGCACCCGCGACCGGGACGACTTGGACCGGGCCATCGCCGGGAACGTGGAGGCAGCGGGACTCGGCACCGAGCACCTCCCCGCGGCCCGGTCCAACCTCGGCGGCTCGTTGCTGATCCGGTACCGGGACGGCGGGGATCCGGCCGACCTGGACGCGGCGATCACCCACATGTCGTGGGTGATCGACCACGCCGCCGCGGACGACTCTGATCGAGCGGCCTACCTGTGCAACCTCGGGTTCGCCCTGCACGCGCGCTTCGGCGAGCGGGGTGACGCGGCCGACCTGGAGGCCGCCGTCGCCCACCACGAGGCGGCGGTCGCGACCGGGGACGGCCACCGGGGGCAGGAGCTTTTCCTGCACAACCTGGCCACGGCGTTGTGGGAGCGGTTCGAGCGCTCGGGGGACGAGGCCGAGGCCGCGGCCGTGCTGGACGCCCTGCGTCGCGCCGCGGCGATCGAGATCGCGCCCACGGCGGAGCGGGTGGGCCACAGCCGCCGGCGGGGCGACCTGGCGGCGCACCTGGGCCGCTGGCAGGAGGCGGCGGACAGCTACGCGCGGGCGGTCGCCCTGCTGCCCCTGATGGCCTGGCGCGGCCTCGACCGGGACGGTCGTCAGGGACGACTCGCCTGGTGGGGCGGTGCCGCCGCGGACGCCGCGGCCTGCGCCATCACCACGGGCGAGGTCGAACGTGCCGTCGTCCTGCTCGAACAGGGGCGCGGTGTGTCGTGGTCGCAGCTGCTGGACATGCGCACCGACCTGAGCGCGTTGCGGCGGGTGCGGCCGGAGCTCGCCGACCGGTTGGCGGCGGTGGGCGCCGAACTCACCGACGAACCCGCGCTGGAGCCGGGACTGGCCCCGCGCGGCGACCTCGAGGTGGCGGTCGACCGGCGGATCGCGGCGGCGCACGAGTGGGAGGAGTTGGTCGCGCAGGTCCGAGCGGTGGACGGGTTCGCCGACTTCCTGCTCCCGCCGCCCCCGGAAATCCTGTCGGCCGCGGCCGAACGCGGGCCCGTGGTCATCGTCAACGTGAGCCAGTGGCGGTGCGACGCGCTCCTGGTGCGCGCCGACGGGGTGCACGCGTGTGCGTTGCCCGATCTGACCCTGTCCGAGGTCGTGGCGCGAGCCGAGCGCTACCTCGTCGTCCTGGGTGAGGCGGAGGCCGCCGACCTGCGGCACGCCGAGGCCCGGCAGCCGGTGCCGGACGAGTTCCCGCGGGCGGCGGCCCGGCGGCTGCTCGACGCCGGGCGGGCGGTGGAGGAGGCGCACGAACGCGTCGACCACCTGCTCGCCGACCTCCAGGCGTGGATGTGGGACGCGATCGCCGAACCGGTGCTCGACGCGCTCGGCCTCACCGCCACGCCCACCGGGGACGTGGCGACGTGGCCGCGGGTGTGGTGGTGCCCGACCGGGCCGCTCACCCTGCTGCCGCTGCACACCGCGGGACGGCACGGCGACGGCCATCGGACGGTGCTGGACCGGGTGGTGTCGTCGTACTCGCCGAGCCTGCGGGCGCTGCTGCAGGCCCGCCGTCCCGACGTCGCGGCGGACCCGGCGTCCGATCGGCTGCTGCTGGTCGACGTGCCGGACGCGCACGGGATGGCCCACATTGACAGCAAGGCGGAACGCGAGGCGCTGCTGCGGGGCTTTCCCGGCGACGCGCACACCGTGCTGGACACCACGACGGCGGTTCGCGCCGCGTTGCCGCACCACCGGTGGGCTCACTTCAGCTGCCACGGCGACCAGGACCTGAGAGACCCGTCGCGTGGAGGGCTTCGGCTGCGGGACGGCGTGCTGACCGTCGCGGACCTGAGCAACGGCCGGTGCCGCGGCGACTTCGCCGGCCTGTCCGCGTGCAAGACCGCGGTCGGCGGCGTCCACCTCCTCGACGAGGTGATCACGCTGGCGGCGGCCCTGCACCACACCGGCTTCCGCCACGTCGTCGCGGCGCTCTGGTCGATCGACGGCGACACCTCCTCGGAGGTGTTCAGCACCCTGTACGGCCGGATCGCGGCGCACGGACGGGTCGACCACGAGCGCGCGCCCGCCGAACTGCACGAGGTGGTGCGCCGCATCCGGGACCGAAGACCCGACTGGCCCCACCGCTGGACCCCGTTCGCCCACATCGGACCTTGACCGAGGACGCCCATGAGCAACCCTGCCCCGTCGCCGCTGCCCTTCGCGGAGGTGACCGCGGAGACCTACGCCGAGGCGTTCTCGGCGACGTGTGAGCCCACCGAGACACGCCGCGGCGTGCTGCTGACCGGGACGTGCCCGCGCTGCGGCGACCGCATGGACTACCTGGTGCCCACAGGCGTCTTCCTCGGAGCCTCCGGCACGTCGGCCCGTGTGCGGCCGACACCGGTGATGTGCACCTGCAACGGCTCGCACGAGGGAAGGCCGGACGCCGACGAGGGCTGCGGTGCGTACTGGACGGTCGAGCTGACCGCAGTGGCGTCATGACGGTGAAGGTGTCCGCGGGCCCACCGGCGGTGCCCGGCGACCGGCACGTGGCCAAGGCCACCCGTGCCCTGCTCGCCGACGAGCTCCCCCGTCTCCGCGCCGGAGCCCTGGCGTGGCGCAACGGTCTCGGCGCCCTGTTGGCGGGCCTGATCGGTTTCGGCCTGGTGCGGGGCCGCTCGGACGTCACGCAGCTGGCTCCGGCCTGGGCGGCTACCGTGGGCGTCCTGCTGCTGGCCGCCCTCGTCACCGGCAGCGCGGCTGCCCTGCTGGTGATGCGCGCCGCCCACGGCCGCCCGCGCTCGGCCGCACTGCCTGCGGGCGCGGTGGCGGCCGACCCCGCCGAGGTCGCGCGGTGGACCGAGGCGAGCGCTTCGGAACGCGCGCTGCGCCGCGGTGTGGCGCTGTCGTTCGCCTGCACGGCTCTACTGGCCGCCGCGGTCGGCGTGACGTGGTACGGCCCGGCGAAGGACAAGCCGCGCGTGGAGGTCAGGTTCCCCGGCGGCGACCGGTCGTGCGGCGAGGTCGTCTCGACGTCGTCGGGCAAGCTCGTCCTGAAGACACCGCTCGGACTCCAGACCGTTGATCTGACCGAAGTGGACGGTCTGGCGGCGGTGGTCGCCTGTGATCCGCCACGGCCGCAGGACCCGTGAGTGTCCCGTGCCGATGTGGCCACAGAGCCCTCAGCTGATCGGCTTCTTTGGTGGGTAGCGACTTCATGAGTAGCGTCGTGAACATGGAGAACGGCGGACCCAGCCGGACAGCGCTCGTCACCGCGTACGCCCGCGCCTACCACCAGATCGCTGATCGGCCGCAGATCTTCACCGACCCCCTCGCCGCACGTCTGCTCGGCTACGCCGCGGAAGAACTGCCGAGTCTGGGCACGGCCGCAACCGATCGCCTCGGCGGCGCCGTCACAGACCGGCCCCGCCGCCTGTTCTTCGCCTCCAGGGCTCGCTTCGCCGAGGACACCGTGGCCACGGCCGTCGCCGCCGGTGTGCGGCAGGTCGTGATCCTGGGCGCGGGCCTGGACACCTTCGCCTATCGCAATCCGCGCCGGGACCTGCGCGTCTTCGAGGTCGACCACCCCGCCACCCAGGCGTGGAAGCGAGAACGCCTTGCCACGACCGGAATTGACAGCCCCGAGACGCTGACCTTCGTGCCGGTCGACTTCGAAACCCAAACACTGGCAACGGAACTGGAATCCGCCGGATTCAGCCGGACGGACCCGGCCGTGTTCGTGTGGCTGGGCGTCGTCTACTACCTGACCCCGGATGCCGCCCACGCCACCCTCGCCTACATCGCCGGTCAGGCCCAGCCGGTCGAGGTGGTCTTCGATTACCTGCGGTCCGCGACCACCGAAGCGGAACGTGCCTACCAGCGCGCACGTGCCGATCGGCTGGCCGGCGTCGGCGAACCCCTGTTCAGTTACTTCACTCCCGACGGCATCGCCGCACAGTTGCGAGCCCTCGGGTTCACCGGTGTCGAGGACTGCTCCGCTCCCGACCTGATCGCCGGTTACCTCGGCGGATCCGCGGCGTTCGAAGGCGAACCGTCCCCGGCGCTGCACACGATCCGCATGCTGCGCGCGAAGAGTGGCGTCGAGATCGGGTCCAGCTACGGGATCAGAGAAGTACCACCAGTGTGATCTCCCGCTTGCCGTGCCCCGATCAGACGGCGTCAGACCGAACCGGGGCGCGAACCGCAAGATCCGCGCTCACAACTCGTCGGACACGATCCAGGGAAGCTGCTCACCCTTCTGTGCGCCAAGGTAAACGCATCGACGATCAACAGCATCCAAGATCGTTCTTTAGGAGTTCCTGGTTTTGTCGGAGCTTCTCAGATCCTCGATGATCTGCTGCACGGCTTCCTTGATCTCGTCGTTCACCGACAGCTCGTACACGTGCACCCGCACGTTCCACCGCCCGGCGACGGCGTGCACCGACAGTCCCTCGTCTCCGGGCTGCCCGGCCTCACACGACTTGGTCTCGGAGTCCAGCACCCCGCTGGCGCAGAGCATCGGCGTGAGCCGCTCCGACTCCTCCTGGCTCGCGTAAGCGACAAGCCCCAGACTGAGAACCTGCTTCCCGGTCGAGACGAAGACCTGGCAGCCGTTGGTCTCCACGGAGTTCACCTCCGAGACCACGAAGCCCTTGGTGATGACCGCCAGCGGTTCGGGCTTGAGCAGGCCGGGACAGCCCGACTCCACCTTGTCGGCCAGGCCGGCCGGCACATCGGTGCCGCACGCGGCCACGAACGCGAGTGCCGCCAGTACTCCTGCGAATCTGATTCTCACTTGTTCCCCCAGGTTCCAGCGCCTCATTGTGGGCGCGGCGTGACATGGTCGCACGCCGTGTCGGTGCTGGGAGGTCCACCCGCGCTACGGCCCTGGGCACCGTTGCCGGGGTTGCCGTGCAGCTTGTCTGGAGGAGGTGAACGTGCGGATCGTTGGTCTGCTGGAGGCCGCATTGTTGCTGCTGACGGGATGCGGAGGCATCTCGGTCGAAACGAACGGTGACCTGGACTCAGCGGTGCGTACGTTCATCGGTGAGCGGGTGGACAAGACCCGCCCGTTCACCGAGTTCACCTCGTGGGACTGGGACAAGCTGTACGTCGTGGACCTCGACGGTGCTGATGCCGGCTACGTGGAAGAGGTCACCGGTGAGAAGGTGGACGCGCCCTGGGGCAGTAAGAGTGGCGTGTTCCTGTACTACAAGGACGGCAAGCGAGTGCGGGCCGAGTTGATGACCGAAGGGGCGTTCTGCTCGGGGAGCTACACCCGTGAGGCCATCGTTGATCAGAGGTTCGCTTGCTGGTTGCAGGATCCGAAGCTGCAGGAGTTCCCGGTGAAGTAGCGCGTGCTGCGGTAGCGCGGGTGCGTACGACCGGCGACAGGCCGCCGAACACGGCTACTGCCCTTCTGAGTTGGCAATGATGGCGGACTCGGCTCAGGCGCATGATCTGGCGCGGGGCAGGGCGAGTTCGCTTCACTGTGAGGCCCGGTGAGAGCGCTCTTTCCTTTGGTCTTCCGAGGTGGTCGACGAGAACGCGTTCGCAGGGACGGTCCGCAAGGTCATGACAGCTGGTCCTGCTCGGCGAACAGATCGCACGATCTCGACGAACGGCCTAATGGGCCTGATCAGAGGATGACTCTCCCGCGCAGGACGATTCGGCTCGGCCGGCGCAGCACGCCCAGGTCGACGGTCGGATCCGCGTCGTAGACGACGATGTCGGCCCAGCCCCCGTCCGTCAGTCCGGGCAGGCCGAGCCACGACCGCGCGGTCCACGAACCCGCGCCGACGGCGACCTCGGGAGGCAACCCCGCGCGAACCAGCCAGTCGATCTCACCCACGATGTCGCCGCACGGCTTGCTGTCCGTTCCCGCCAGCACTGTCACCCCGGCCTCGTGAGCTGCCAGGGCCGTTCCGGCCAGTCCGTCCCAACCGGACCGCAGCCATTCCCGGATGTTCTCGGGTACGTCCTGGCCGAGCTGCTCCACGGTCTTGGCGAACGCGGTGAAGGTCGGTACGAGCGCTGTTCCCTGTTCCGCCATCCGCGGCAGCAGGGTGTGGTCGAGGTGCAGGCCGTGCTCGAGACTGTCGGCACCGGCGAGAACAGCGTTCGTGCAGCCCTCGGCCGTCTGGCAGTGCACCGCGACGCGGCCGCCGATCGAGTGCACGGCGTCAACCGCCGCCGTGAGCACCTGCAGCGGTACAGGAGGTGTGCCGGGCAGCCAGTCGCCGATGATCTTGCACCAGCCGGAGGAGGCCTTGGCCTCCTCCACCGCGGCGTCGACGAGGTCCGCTTCGGTGACGTCACGGCCGAACCCCGCGAAGAACTTGCCGGGAGTGGCGAGCCACTGACCTCCGGTGCGCAGCCGGGGCAGGTCGATGTCGTCGTGGACACGACCGGAGACGCGGTCGGCCGATCCAGGTGAACGCACCGCGAGGACTCCGGCGTTGCGGTGCTCGACCATGTGCTGCCGGAACAGCGTCAGGTCGAACTCGTCGCCCGGCTTGTCAGTGCCGGGGTGGGTGTGCACGTCGACGAGGCCTGGGAGCAACCACCCACCATCGACCACGAAATCGTCGTGTCCGCCGGCCGACGCGGTTCGAAGCTGCTCGCCGTCGATCTGTAGAACAACTTCCTCGTGCTCCGGCAACCTGATGCCTCGAACCTTGAGTGCCATCCACAGTCTCCCCTCGCGATGTGCGCGCGGCCAATGTCGAGTCCGATCTGATCATGCAGTTGTGACCGCCGTCACCTGTCAGTGAAATGTCAGCGCCGGTTCCTAGCTTGGGCGCGGGCGTGTGACCCGCACCGATCATGGAACTGGGGACAGTCGATGACTCGTCTTGGCGACACGATCCTCGCTGCCGCGGTCACGCCGCTCGCCAGCTCAGCGACCGACCACAACCTGGTGACCTACAAGCGCGGCAACGCCGAATCGATCGCCCGTGGCAGCGCGGCCAAGGGCGCCAAGGTGATCCGGTGGTCGTCCGACGGCCGCAGCGGGCAGGGCCCGCGGTTCGTCGCCCGTGTGATCGATGCCTGATCTCTCCTTTTCATCCCACGCGCAAAGGGGATTCATCGTGCTTCTCAACGCTGTCAGGAAGATCGGCATCGCCGTCGGCACCATTGCGAGTGCGAGCATCCTCCTCGCCTCGCCCGCGTCGGCCGCCCAGCAATGTGGCGACCTGCGAGGCCCGGAAGGTGGCACCTTGCCTCTGTGCAAGTCGTGGGTGTGGGACGGCAACGACTACGACGGCAGGTGGTGGACCAACGGTCCGTCGTCGCTGCCGTCGCACACCTACCTGCAGCGCCGTGAGGACGGTGTCGTGAAGAACTCGTCCTACTCCGGCAGCTACAGCGATGTCGGCAAGATCTCGTTCCGCCTCTGCGACAGCGTCACCGGCCGCTGCTCCGGCTGGTGGTGAGACCTCCGCACCCTGTGGCTTGCGTGCCGCAGGGTGGCGGCTGCTCGAGCACCTGGCCGCGAGCCGGGCAGCCGGAATGCAAGTCGGCCTCGGAAGCGCTGAGGCCGGGAACTGTCGACATCGGTGTCGGCTCGACCACCTCATTCGACTGAGATATCACGCCTCGTCCAACTCGATCTTTTCCGATTGCCGGAGAGGTACGTCGCCGACGCTCATCGGAGTGTTCGGGTCCACTTGGGGGATCACGTGCGCAGACGCAAGGCCGGCATTTTCGGCTTCTTCTTGGTGCCCAGCGGTTTCGTGAAAGTCGTAGCAGGTGGTCTCGCGGTCCTCATGGTGGTGTCGGCGACCGGTGACTCGGTAAGAGATCAGCTGGGTGACGAGGCCGCGTACGCGGCTCTGCACAGACCTGGGCAGGTGTGGGGCTCGGCCGCCGATGGCGCGGGCACGCATTTCGAGGGCACACCGGCGAACCGGACACTGCCTGCGAGCGTGCGAAGCCGTTATCCCAAGCAGACCTGGGAACAGCAGGTCGACAACACGGTCACCGAGGCCGAGCCGCCGCTCACCGAGGTCAAGGGGTTCGACGAGAAGGCCAGTGCGGAACAACCGGCGAGACGCTCGGAGTACGAGCGGGTCTACGCAAACCCTGATGGCTCTGAGACAACCGAGTTCTCCACCTCGAAACTCAACTACCGCGGCAAGGACGGCACCTGGACGCCGATCGACCCGACCCTGGTGGACGATCAAGGCAAGGGGTGGCGAAACGCGGCAGGCGAAGTGGGCTTGCGCTTCGCCGGGCGGTCCGATGCAGCCGATCTGGTCACGCTGACTGTCGACGACGATCACTCCGTGTCGTACACCCTGGCCGGTGCCGCGGCGTCCACACCGCAGGTCGACGGCGCCACAATCGTGTACCCAGGGGTTGCGCCCAAAGTAGATCTCAAACTCGAATCCAGGGCGGGCGGGGTCAAGGAGACCCTTGTGCTCGCGGGGCCCGACGCACCGACGAGATTCACCTTCCCCTTGCGCCTCAAAGGACTGACGCCGCAGATCGACAACGGTCAAGTCGTGTTCAAGGATGAGAAGGGCGAGCCGCGAGCGGTGATCCCGCCCGGTGACATGGTGGACGCCAAGGGTTCGGTGTCGAGGGCCGTGTCCTACCGGCTTGTCCAGGGCGCGCTCGAATTGACCGTCGACGAGGCCTGGCTGAAGGATCCGATCCGGGCGTTCCCGGTCGCGGTCGACCCCACCGTCGCGCTGCCGGTCGGCAGCGGGCCCGCGGACGCCAGCATGACCGCCGGATCGGCCGGTTCCGGAGAGCTCGCGATCGGGTCGAACGCCAACGCCTACATCAAGTTCGGCGATCTGGTCAATCGGCTGCAGTACCACACGATCTTCGGTGCTCAGCTGTGGCTGGTGAACTTCGACGCCGAGTCCTGCAACCCGCGTCAGGTCGACGTCCACCCGGTCACCGAGAACTGGTCGTCGGGTTCCGGGACCTACCCGGGGCCCGCGGTCGGTGCCACGTTGGCCAGCAAGTCGTTCGCGCACGGCTACATCGCGTTCGGGCAGCCCGCGTCGGCGTGCCCGCGCGCCGGTGAACTGTTCAACCTCGGTGGCGCGGGCCGGGATCTCGTGCAGCGCTGGGTGAACGGCGAACAGCCCAACTACGGCCTGTCGATCCGCGGCGCCGGCGCCAAGAAGTTCACCGACCGCGGCACCGCGAACCCGCCGAAGCTCTACGTCACGCACAGCCCGTACAACGCGACCTACAAGCTGACCGACCCGCGGCCGAACCCGCCTGTGCTGCAGAACCAGGACGGCAAGGTCAAGATCACGGTCACCAACAAGAGCGCCGCCGCGTGGGCTCCTGGCGACTACTACCTGGCTTACCGCGCCTACAAGTCCGACGGCGCCGCGGTCACGCAGCAGCGCGCGGCGAACCTGACCGCGACGGTTCAGCGCAACGGCAAGGTCACCCTCGACGCGACCATCAAAGCGATGCCGCCAGGTAAGTACTTCCTCGACTTCACGATGGTCAAGACCGGCGGGCCGGTGTTCACCGACCACCAGGTCCCGCCCGGCCGGATCATCCTGCAGGTCTTCGACATCCCGCCGGTCGTGCAGGAACTGTTCCCGCCCAACGGATACCAGACGCCGACCCTGACCCCGCAGCTGTGGGCCAGAGCACTGGACGTCGACGCGCCGCCGAGCTCGGCGCTGCAGTTCAAGTTCGAGCTCTGCGAACGCGATCCGGCCGGCAAGCCGATCAACTGCACGAACTCCGGATACGGGACCAAGACGGCTTGGCCGGTCCCGTCCGGCACGCTCAGCTGGACCAAGACCTACATGTGGCGGGCGTTCGTGAAGGACGCCACGACCGAGGTGCCGTCGCCCTATTCGGTTCTGCTCGCGAACGTGCCGCAGCCGGAGATCACCGCACGGGTGTCCACGGCGCCCAACGGCTTGCAGGACCAGGACTTCGACCCGCAGACCGGCAACCTCACCACGTCCGCTGTGGACGCCACCGTCGGCACGGCCGGCCCGGCGTTGTCGGTGACCAGAACGTACAACAGCATCGACCCGCGCCGGGACGGTCTGTTCGGCGCGGGCTGGACCAGTGTCTTCGACATGAAGGTCGTGTCCGACGACGACGGCTCCGGCAGCGTTGTGGTCACCTATCCGGATGGGCAGACGGTCCGATTCGGCCGCAACGCCAACGGAACCTATGTCGCGCCGGGTGGCCGGACGGCCTCGCTGACCCTGGACAGCACGTCCTGGAAGCTGCTGGACAAGTCCGGTACCACCTATCAGTTCGCGTTGACGGGCAAGCTGTCGAAGATCACCGACGTGTCCAACCGGTCGACCGTGCTCACCTACCAGGACGGCAAGCTCCGCAAGGCGCAGGTGGCCAACAGCCAGACCAACACCGCCGGGCGGTCGCTGACGTTCACCTGGACCGGCAACCACGTCACGAAACTGGACACCGACCCGGTCGGCGGCGCAGCGTTGAGCTGGGCCTACAGCTACACCGGCGACCTGCTCACCAAGGTGTGCGGGCCGACGCCGGGGTGCACGAACTACGAGTACAGCGCCGGTTCGCACTACCGCAGCGCCGTGCTCGACTCGCGGCCCGAGTCGTACTGGCGGCTGGGGGAGGACGAGGGAACCGCGGCCGCGAGTGAGGTCGCCGTCAACCTGGGCAAGGACACCGGCACGTACAAGAACGTCACGCTCAACGCCGCCGGCCAGCTGGCCGGCGCGACTGACACCGCCGCGTCCTTCAACGGTACGACGTCCACTGTGGACCTGCCCAAGGGAACGGTGAAGAAGAGCCGCGACGGCGCGATCGAGCTGTGGTTCAAGAACTCCATCACCGGCTCGGGCGGCCCGCTGATCGGCTACCAGGACAAGGCGCTGGGCTCGGCGAGCACGACCGGCGTCCCGGTGCTGTACGTCGGCACCGACGGCAAGCTGCGCGGCCAGTTCGGCACCGGATCGATCACCCCGATCACCACGAGCGCCCTGGTGAACGACGGCAAGTGGCACCACGTCGTGCTGTCGTCGATGGGCTCGACCCAGACGCTCTACCTGGACGGTGCGCAGGTCGGCGAGCTGACCGGCAAGACGATCGACCACACCTTGCTGACGTTCAACCAGATCGGTGCCGCGTACGCGAGCACACCGGGCTCGTGGCCGGCGTGGGGCACGACGGCCCAGCGGTCCTACAGCGGCCTGATCGACGAGGTCGCGGTCTACGCCGGCCCGCTGGGCGCGGCCTCGGTCATGGCCCACCACAAGGCCGCGACCGCGCAGGCCGACCTGCTGAGCAAGGTCACCCTGCCCAGTGGCCGGGTCGATGCCCTCGCCACGTACGACGTGGGCCGTGACCGCGTCAAGCAGTACACCGACAACAACGGCGGTGTGTGGAAGGTCGGCGCCCCAACGGTGTACGGCGGCGACACCGATCTGCGCCGCAGCATCGAGGTGCTCGATCCCGGCAACCGCACCAGTCTGTACGAGTTCGACGCGATCAGCGGTCAGCTGCTGCGCCTCGGCCAGCCGCTGGGCATGGAGGCCCGGCCGGAGGACAAGCCGGGCGAGCCCGCCGAGACGCCACCGGACCCCGTGCGGCAATGCACCCAGCCGGACCCCAACGACCCGGCTTTCTGCACCGTCATCCCCGACGACTCAGGCGGCCCCGTGTTCGTCCGGTACGGAGTGGACGGTGTCAGCATCCGCACGTTCGAATACAACGACGAGGGCGTGCTCACCACGGTTCGGGACGAGAACGGCAACCCGACCACGATGACCTACGACGCCCGCGGCAACGTCACCTCGACGAAGACCTGCCGGGACACCGACGCCAACCAGTGCCAGACGTCGTACAAGTCCTACCCGGCAACGGTCACGAACCTCTACGACCCGCGCAACGACCTGCCGACGGAGAACAGGGACGCGCGTTCGGCGAGCGCGACGGACAACACCTACCGGACCCAGTACGCGTACCACTCGAGCGGTCAGTTGGCGACACAGACGTCCCCTGATGGTGCTCAGACGTCGTACAAGTACACGACCGGCAGCGAAGGCGCGGTCGGCGGCGGTACTCAGCCCGCCGGACTGGTCGACTCCGTCACCAACGCCCGGGGCAAGATCACCAAGTACGCCTATTTCTCCAACGGTGACCTGGCGAAGGTGACCGAGCCGTCCGGCCGGTCGACCGAGTACACCTACGACCAGGTCGGCCGGATGATCACCAAGAAGGACGTCTCCGACAGCTTCCCGGCCGGTGTGGTCACCACGTACACCTACGACGGCATGTCCCGGTTGCGCACCACGACGTTGCCGGTCACCACGAACGCGGTCACGGGCGTCAAGCACCAGAAGCGGATCACCAGCACCTACGATCCGGACGGCAACGTCACCTCGGTCGAGACCGCCGACGCGTTGGGCAACGACCAGACCCGCACCGCCTCGTCGACGCTCGACGACCACGGCCGCGCGATCACGACGACCGATCCCGAAGGCGGCCAGACCTGGTTCGACTACGACGTCCAGGGCAACGTCACGTCCACAACGGACTCGAACGGCAACCGGTACGACTACGCCTACACCGCTCGCAACACGCTCGCCGAGGTGCGGCTGCGGGACTGGCGCAGTGACCCGGAGGGCGCTCCGGCAACAGGCGACCACCTGGTGCTCAAGGCCTACAGCTACGACTTCGCCGGGCGGCTCGCCAGTGAGACCGACGCGATGGGACGGCGGACCGAGTACACCTACTTCGACGACGGCCTGCTCGCCAAGGCCGTGCTCAAGAAGTTCCGCAACCCGGACGGCACCACGCGCGACTTCGTGCTTGAAGACAACACCTACGACGCCGCCGGAAACCCGGTCAAGCAGGTCAGGGCCAACGGCAAGACGGTCAAGACCAGCACCTACGACAAGCTGGGCCGGGTCGCCACTGCCACCGCGGACCCGAGCGGCTTGATGCGCAGCACGGCGTTCACCTACGACGGCAACGGAAACGTCAAGACCGTCACGACTACCGGCAAACCGTCGAACGTGCCCTGGATCACCGGCAACAGCCAGGAACAGGTGTCCTACGACTACGACGACGCCGACAACCTCATCCAGGAGACCGTCACCAACGGCACGGTTTCCCGTGTCACCAAGACGAAGTACGACCAGCGCGGGCTGGCGACGTCCACAGTCGACCCCCGCGGCAACGCGACCGGTGCCGACCCGAACGCGTTCACCGCGAGGCTGACGTACGACGAGATCGGTCAGCGGGTCACCTCGACCGCGGCGCCGTTGTCGGTGGAGAGTGGCGGCCAGGCGGCGAGCACGGCCACGCCGAGCGCGTCGACCGGTTACAACACGTTCGGCGAGATGACCGAGTACAAGGACGAAATCGGCAACGTCTCCCGCACGACCTATGACCGCAACGGCCGCTCGACCAGTTCGGCCAAGCCGTCCTACCAGGCGCCAGGTGCGACACAGGCCGTCACGCCGACGACCTTCACCAAGTACGACGGCAACAGCAACATCGTCGAGGTCAAGGACCCGCGCGGCAACATCACGCGGAGCACCTACGACCAGCTCAACCGGGTGGCGAAGGTCGACGTGCCCGCGTCGACCAACGACGAACGCGCGGTCACGACGTTCGGCTACACCCGATCCGGTCAGGTTCTGTCCACTGTGGATCCGACGGGGATTCGTTCCGAGGCCACCTATGACGACCTCGACCGCCAGGTGACGGCCACCTCGATCGAGCGCACCCCGGTCGCGGGCGCGTTCACCAGCAGGGCTGTCTTCGACGACGTCGGCAACGTGGTCAACGAGATCTCGCCGAAACAGGCGACGACGACCTACACCTTCGACACGCTCAACCAGCTGACCAGGTCCGTCGACCCGAACGGTGTGCAGGTCCAGTACGGCTACGACTTCGCCGGGCACACCGTCCGCGCTGTCGACGCCCAGGGCCGTACGTCCCAGGTGATCTACGACCTGTTCGGGCAGAAGACCGCGGACAACGTGCTGAAGGCCGACGGGTCCACCCTGCGGAGCACGACGTTCGGCTACGACGTGGCCGGAAACCTGATCACCGTCACGGACCCGGACCAGACCGTGCGGACCTACACGTACAACTCGGCCAACCAGCTGATCAACCAGGTCGAGCCGGTGGCGGACAACAAGTCCATCACCAGCTCGTACGGTGTGGACGCGGCCGGGCGCCGGACCCGTTACACCGACGGCCGGGGCAACTCCACGATCACCACGTACAACAGCCTCGGCGTCCCCGAGTCCACGATCGACCCGCCGACCACGGCACACCCCAACGCCGCGGACCGGACCTGGACGACCGGCTACGACGAGAACGGCAACGCCGTGCAGATGACCGCGCCGGGAGGCGTTGTCACCAAACGTGTCTACGACGCGGCGAACCGGCCCACCTCGGAAACCGGTACGGGCGCGGAGGCGCAGACCGCGGCGGCGACGTACGGCTACGACCTGTCCAACAGGCTCAGGTCGGCGAGTGCGGTGGGTGGCACGAACACCTACACCTACGACGACCGTGGAAATCTCTTCACCACGGCAGGTCCTGGTGGTGTCGCGGAGTACCGCTACGACGAGGAAGGCAGCGTCATCAGCCGTGCGGACGCCGCCGGGACCGCGGCGTACGTCTACGACAAGGGCCGTCTGGACACCGTGGCCGACGGCCTCACCGGCACGAGCCAGAAGTTCGGTTACGACAACACCGGTGAGGTCAAGACGATCGACTTCGGCGCGGGTCGCAAGCGGACTCTCGGCTACGACGACTTCGGCAGGCTGAGTTCGGATGTCATGACGAACTCCGCCAACGCCACGGTCGCGTCGACGACGTACGGCTACAACCGCACCGACACGGTCGCCAGCCGGACCACGACGGGCGTCGCGGGTGCCGGTACCACGACCTACGACTACGACAAGGGCTATCGCCTCAAGAGCAGCACGGCCGGCGGCGTGACCACCGGCTACGAGTGGGATGACGCCGGCAACCGGACCAAGATCGGGTCGAAGGCCTCCACGTTCGACGAGCGCAACCGGTTGTTGTCCGACGGCGACAGCACCTATGCGTACTCGGCGCGAGGAACGTTGCGGTCGAAGACAACCGGGTCGCAGGTTCAGCAGGCCGGCTTCGACGCACTCGATCGGATGATCACCAACGGGGCGCAGACCTACGCCTACGACGGCTTCGACCGAGTCGCCACCCGCAACGGCACGACGTTCACCTACGCGGGCCAGAACGACGAGATCGTCTCGGACGGCACTGAAACGTACGCCCGTGGTCCTGGCGACGAGCTGGTGGCGACCAACCGGGGCGGCACCAAACGACTGTCCATCTCGGACTCGCACGGTGACGTCGTCGGAGGCTTCGACCCGGCGGACACCACACTCGGCGCGCTGCCGGACTCGACCACCTACGACCCGTTCGGCAAGGTGACCGCGAAGGCCGGGAACACCGGTGCGCTGGGTTACCAGGGCGACTGGACCGACCAGGCGACCGGTCAGGTCGACATGGGTGCACGCTGGTACGACCCGGCCACGGGCGGATTCGTCTCCCGGGACGACGTCGACACCAGCGGGGGCTCGGCGCTCACCGCCAACCGTTACGGCTACGGCGCAGGGAACCCGGTGACCAACACCGACCCCACCGGTCACTTCTGCCCGGCGGGCAAGGGATACACGGTATGCGCTCCGCGCCTGGCCCCGGACATCTCCGTGCCCAAGAAGTCGTGGTGGTCGAGGATCGGCAAGGGTGCCAAGTGGGGCTTCGGCCGGATCTCGATTCCGCTGTGGGCCGCGTGGCAGGTGCTCAAGCCGACCCAGATGCCTTACGACGGGTGCGAGCGCTGGTCGGGTGGGATGTCCTGCGGCGACTACTTCCGCTATTCCCACAATCCGACGTCAGTGCGCGACCAGTTCTGCGACACGCACCCGTGGACGTCCCAATGTGGTGGCGGAGGCGGGCGGTCGCCGTGGGAGCAGGCGGCGGATCCGGACTCGGACACCGGCCAGGACACCGACGGCGACGGCGATGTCGATCCGCAGGACGATACCGCGGCTCGTGCCGAGGCTGCTCGGATCGCGGCCTACCTGCGGGCGAAGGCGATCTCCGACAGGGCGCGTGCGGACAACGCGAACGCGGCGAAGCACACGCCGATCGCTGTGGATCCGGCTGCCACCAAGCCGATCCTGCTTGATCCCGACCAGGTCTCGTCGACACCGAAGGCACCGGCCGGGCGAGTCGGGACGGTGCGGGACGTCGTCGACGACGCACGGACCGACGTTGACTCGATCTACCAGACGGCCGTGCGGGCGGTCGGGCAGCTCCAGCACAACGTGTCGTCCGCGTCCAGGGCGGTCGTGGTGACGATCCACGGTTCCGACCAACCGGACCGGCTGATCTCCGGCCAGCACCAGCGCCAGAAACGGGACTGCCGTCAGACTCTGCCGTCACCGAACTACATGCCGGTGGACTCCGCGCACGGCAACCGCGCCACCGGTGTGGAGGCATGCGTCACCAAGACCTACGGGGAGAACAAGGCCAAGCGGGGTCCGGGCTACGAGTGGGCGCAGAACCACGTCTCGCAGAACTACGGCGCGACCGCGAGCTTGACGATCAACTCGTGCCATCTGCTCGCGGCCGTGCTCGGCGGTGAAGGCAAGAAGTACGAGAACGTGGCGACCTGCAGCCGGGCCGCGAACTACTGGGTCAGAGGTGCGGGCCGACTCGAGGACAACATGCGCGCGTTCGAGCGCGAGGTCGCCACCGCGGTGCGGGAAGGTCAGGTCGTCTACTACAAGGTGATTCCGAAGTACGCGGGTGATCGCACGATCCCGGTGTCCTTCGAGATGACGGCTGAGGGCTTCTACAAGAACGGCCGCCCAGGGGGCATCAACAAGAACGAGGTCGTGCCCAACTCCCTTTACAACCAACGAGGGTCCGGGCCCGGCCTGGTCAACCTCGGCCTGCTCCAGGACAGCAACGGAAATCCCGCGCCAACCGGGTACACGAAGTAGAGAGAGTGACGCCGTGTTCAGAAGGATGAGATCCGGGCTGGCGGCCGTGCTGGTCGCCGGCGTGGTCGGGACAGTGGTGCCGGTCGTCGGGGCGCAGGTCGCGCACGCCGATGCGGCGGGTAAGGGCGGCGACTACGTCCCGGTGTCTTCGTCGCCGGTCGTGCTCGACACCCGTAGCGGCATCGGTGCCACGGGCGAGCGCGGCGAGGCCAGCACGACCACCTTCACCGTGACCGGTGGAGCGGTGCCCACGACGGGCGTCGGTTCGGTGGTCATGCGCATCACGCTGCTGAACCCGACCGAGGCGACCTGGGCCGTGGCGTGGCCGGACGGTCAGACCCGGCCTGGCACAACGATGATCTCGGCGGGCGTGGGCGAGGACATCTCCAACATCGCCGTGGTGAAGCTCGGCCCGCAGGGCAAGGTGTCGGTCTACAACGCGGCCGGCAAGACCCACATGGTCGCCGAGGTACAGGGCTATTTCACTGGTGCGCAAGGCGCGACCGGTGGCGGCTTCGTCCCGGTCGCGCACACCAGAGTGATCGACACCCGCAGCGGTACGGGTACGACGACCGGCACGATCCCGGCCGGTGGTTCGCGCACGGTGACCCTCACCGGTGGCGTGATCCCGGCTGGTGCGGGTGCGGCGATGGTGAACCTGCTGGTGCCAGGGGCAGCCACGGCGGGCTGGGTGTCGGCGGGTCCGGGGACTTCGGTGAACCGGGCGGTGTTCAACTACGAGGCGGGATCCACCCAGTCCGGCGCGGTGCTCGCGCTGTCGGACGGGAAGGTGACCTTCCGCAACAACGGCCCGGACCCGATCAACCTGGTCGTGCTCGCCGAGGGCTACTTCGGCACTGCGTCCAACCAGGGCGCAGGCTGGCGTGACCTGACCAAGCGCCTGATCAACACGCGGACCGCGGGCAACGGCCAGCCGCTCGCCGCCAACGCCAGCCTCGACGTGCAGGTCGGCGGGATCAGCGGGATGGCGACCCAGGCGGTCGAGGGCGCCGTCGTGAACATCGTCGTCACGCCGGAAGCCGCGGGTTACCTCAAGGCGTGGGCCGGCCCTACCGAACCGGCCGTGACCGTCATGGACTTCAAGGCGAACATCTGGCGCGGCAACATGATCACGCTCAAACCGGGCGCCGACGGCAAGATCCACATCCGCAACGGCAGCTCCAAGCCCGCACACGTGATCGTGGACCTGCAGGGCTGGTTCGCCGGGCCGGTGCCGACCGTGCCGATCGAGCAGGACTCCAAGATGTCCATGCTGATGGCCGCGCCGGTGGACGGCGCCACCGCGGGCAAGCTGCACCACGCCTACGTGGACGACGGCGGCGACGTCCGCTGGGGCCGTCAGGACAACGTGGACGTCGAGAACGACGTCCAGTGGACCGTGTTGTCGGACGGGCAGTCGTTCACCGGCCAGCCCGCCATCACCCAGTTGCCCACCGGCCAGGTGCGGATCTTCGCCCTGCGCCCCAACGGTGCCGTGTGGTCCCGTACCCAGACCGCTGTCGGCACGACGACCTGGGACCCGTGGGTGGACCTGGGCGGCTCCATGGCCGCGCCGCCGGAGGTCGCCAAGCTCGGCAACGGCACCGTCGTGCTGTTCG
The DNA here is from genome assembly GCF_900115955.1 of Lentzea waywayandensis. Classification (GTDB taxonomy): domain Bacteria; phylum Actinomycetota; class Actinomycetes; order Mycobacteriales; family Pseudonocardiaceae; genus Lentzea; species Lentzea waywayandensis. Next base: position 1,237,702 of record NZ_FOYL01000001.1, on the reverse strand, counting down.
CGTCCGACAGCGCGGGCAAGCTGTGGGCCTACTCCCACAGCGGCTCGGTTCCGTTCTGGCGGGATCTGGGTGACAAGCACCTCGCGCCCGGCACGGTCCGCGCGGTCGAGGTCCAGGGTGGTGTCCGGGTCTTCGGTGTCACCGCCACCGGTTCGGTGGAGACGATCCAGTACTACGACGACGGCGGTGTGTCCGGGTGGACCGCCCTCGGCGGCGAGAACGTCACCGGCAAGCCCGCCGTGGTGCTGCGTCCCGGTTTCGTGCCGCAGCTGTTCGTCCGCGGCGCCGCCGGCGTGATCCAGACCAAGCTGCAGGACCAGAGCGGTGCCTGGCCGACCGACTGGCAGACCATCGGCGCGGCCGTCGCGGCGGGCGCTCCGGCTGCTGTGAAGGATCCGGGTACGAGCCGGATCGCGGTGGTCTACCGCGGTACCGACAACGAGATCTACCGGTTCTTCGAGACCTCGACCGGCAGCAACACGTGGGGTGACCCGGAACTGATCGCCGGAACCGGCAACTCCGACCAGGCCTCGAGCGACCCGACCACGATGACCTTCATCAACTCGAACGGCCAGACCTTCATGGTGGGCTTCATCAGCAACAACGGAGTTCCGCGCTTCTACTCCCGGAAGTGACTCGACCGACAGCGCACGCGGGGCCAGGCCAAGCCTGGCCCCGCGTTCTCATGATTGGTGTGACTGTGCGTTTCCTGCGGATTCTCTTGCCTATTCTCCTTCTGCTGCCCTTCATGCCGACGGCGGCCAACGCCAGTGGTGTCAGCGTCGTCAGCTCACACCAGGTGCTGTATCGCGGCGGCACCAACGGTTACGGCTGCTTCCGGATCCCGGTGCTGTCCAGGACCGCGTCCGGGACGCTGCTGGCGTTCGCGGAGGCCCGTAAGTCGCCCACGTGCGCTGATCGCGGCGCCATCGACCTGGTGGTCCGCCGGTCCACCAACGACGGCCGGACCTGGGGGCCGATCCGGATTGTCGCCCAGGGAACTCCGACGGACCAGTTCGCGCCCTTCACCCGCGGCAACCCCGTCCCGGTGATCGACCGGACGGACGGGAAGATCCTGCTGATCACCACGTCCAACGACGCGACGCTGACCGGCAAGCGGCTGCCGTGGATCCAGCAGAGCACCGACGACGGACTGACCTGGACGGCGCCGAAACCGTTGGGCGCCAGCATGGACGGCACCAACGACGGCTGGTTCGCCACCGGCCCGGCGCACGGCATCCAGCTGGAACAGGGTGACCACAAGGGGCGTCTCATCGTTGGCGCGCACCAGAAGCCCGCCACCGGGGTCGTGCTGGCCGGAGTGCTCTACAGCGACAACGGCGGCGAGACCTGGCAGGCGAGCGAGACCGAGAACTCCTATGTGGAAGGAGAACTGAGCCCTGGCGAGATCGTGGTGACCGAGCTGCCGGGCGGCTCGGTGTACGCCGGGGCACGCAACGAGATCGAGGACAGCGACCACAGGGCGAGGGCGGTCAGCACCGACGGCGGCACCACGATGCCGAAGTTCTCCCTGGTGCCGTCCCTGGTCACACCGAACGTGCAGGGCTCGGTGCTGGCGCTGAAGAACACCTACCGGACCACGCCCGGCGACGTCCTGATCTTCTCCGCCCCGGCCGATCCCGCGGAACGCAAGCAGATGCGGTTCCGGTACTCCACCGATCGCGGCACCACCTGGGCCAGCGCGCCCAACGGGCTCGTCACCAACGATCGCTCGGGCTACTCGGACGTAGCCGAGTTGGCCGGGGGCGAGATCGGCCTGCTGTACGAAGGCGGGGCCACGTTCTCCGCCGACGAGATCCGGTTCACCCGGTTCACCGCGGCTCAGCTGGGTCTGCCGGGCACGACCGTCGGAACGCCGTCCGGCCAGCCGGCCCAGGGTGCTGGATCGACCACTCCGGACAGCACCCCCGAAGCGAACGACGCGTACCTCAAGGGAAACGCGACCGTGAACGACGGTCTGCTGCTGGACGGAACCGGCGACTACGCGGACGTGCCGTACACGCGGACGATCGATCCGGGCAGCGGCGACTTCACGCTCTCGCTGCAGTTCCGCTACCAGGCCACGGCTTCGACTCGGAACCAGGTCCTGGTCTGGGGTTATGGCACGGGTGCGGGTGTTCCGCAGCTGTGGGTACGCCTGCAACCGGGCGATGACCAGGTCACCGCGTGGATCGAGGGTTCCGGTGGTGGTGCCAGCGTCTCGGTGAAGGACAGCAGCGGCACGGTGGCTTTCGGGGACAACACCTGGCGTCAGCTGACCGTTGCCAGGACCGGCAGCCAGATGCAGCTCACGGTAGGTACGGCATCGGCTGCGGCGGGCGGCATCGCCGGGCCGGTGAGCGAGGGCGTGACAGGCATTCGCCTTGGTGGCAAGCAGGACGCGGGCGTCAGCGACGCGTACGCCGGCCGGATCAGGGATGTCGGGCTGAACCGCGACGGCAGGCCGGTGCTGGACCTGGCGATGGCCAGGATCGACGGCGCGGTCGTGCCCGGCAGGACGGCGGCGCCGATCACCGAGGACGTCTCCGGGCATTGCGCCACCGCCACCGTTCTCGGTGGGATCCAGACCGAGGCAGGACGTCCCGGCAGCAGGGCGCTGAAGGTGGACTCGTCGCATCCTGGCGTGGAAGCGCCCTTCTCGCCGACCTTGGACCTCGGGACAGATGACTTCACGATGGCCGCCTGGTTCAAGTACAGCGCCACGGCGGGCACGCCCAACCAGGCGCTGCTCTGGGCGTACGGCACGACGCCAGGCAAACGCTCGGTCTGGGTACGGGCACAACCCGGGGAGGACCGGCTGTACGCCTGGCTGGAAACCGACACCTCGTCCGTGGGGGTCGCACTGCCGGACGCACTCACCGGCCGGACGGCATTCGGCGACAACGCCTGGCACCTGCTCGCCCTGACCCGCACCGGCGGGCAGGTCCAGCTCAGTGTCGATGGCGGAAACCCGGCGACAGCAACGGGTCTGACCGGATCGGTGAGCGCAGACCAGGCTGAGGGCATCAGGGGTCTGCGTCTCGGGTCCAAGATGGACGGAACCGACGTGATGCAGGGCTCGCTGGACGACTTCCGGCTGTACCACCGGGCGTTGACCGCCGCCGAACTCACCACCGCGGCCACGATCCGGTTCCCGGCCGACACGCCCGCCCTGTGGTGGAGGTTCGGGGGCCAGAACACCCAGGCACACGACGTCGTCGATCCAGTGACCGGGCCGCAGACCCCGAACGCCTCCGTTCACTGCGGCAACGCCAAGGTTCTCGGCGCGCCCGCTGTTGTCACGGGCCGCTACGGCACGGGCTTGCAGTTCGACGGCACGGACGACGAGGCCTATCTGCCGTACCGCCCGAGCATCGCGTTGGCGGACGGTGACTTCACGATCTCGACCTGGGTGAAGTACTCCGCCACCAGCGCATCCGCCGACCAGGTCATCTTCTGGGCCTACGGCACCGGCGCCGCTGAAAGGTCGATGTGGCTGCGTGCCCAGCCGGGCAAGGACCGGTTCTACGGTTATGTCCAGACCGATGCCGGCGCCTACGAAATGGCCGTCACCGATCCCTCGGCAGCCGCGGGATTCGGTGACAACGCCTGGCACCTCGTCACGATCCGCCGTTCCGGCAACACCCTGGAGCTGCTCGTCGACAACAACCGGTCGAGCGGCTCTGTCGCCGGATCCCTGACCTACGGTGACACGTTCGCCGTGGACGGCATCCGTCTCGGCGTCAAGCCGGACGGCACCAATCGCTTCAAGGGAACGCTGGACGAGTTCCGGGTCCACCGCCGCGCGCTCAACGACACCGAACTGACGGGCAACGTGGACTTCGGGCCAGTGACCGCGGTGCATCTGCCCTTCACCAACGCGTCGTGAAAGAAGCTGGGGCCAGGCTCGGCCTGGCCCCAGCGATTCCGCCTCGGCCGGGTGCGCCTTGCTCGCCTCCCGCGAGCCTGGGCCGAGAGAGCTCGGGGAAGACTTCGGAGACAGCTCGGTCATCCGTGAGCGAGCCCGTTCACGCTGACCGCGATCCGGGTGGCCGTTCTTGCCGGCGCGGTGCGGCAGCCGGGCGGGTGCCGCCGCAGGTTTGTGTCCAATGTGGACCTTTCGGCAGGATCGTCTGCGGACCGCGCCGCCCAGGTGTGGCGTGAGCGACTTGCGTCACAGTCCGACACTGTCCTTGAAACTTCATACAGCTATGGTGTTTCGGCGAATTCGCTGATCGAGGCGGTGGAGTCCGTCGGCTTTCGTCCGGGATCCGGGGACACGCCCGGTGCGCGCTAACAACTGGGCGCGGTGGTGTCAGCGGCGTGTCAGCGGGGCTGGTGAGGATCTCCGCCATGATGAGCTCCGCCGTCGTCGTCATGTCCATATCACTGTTGTTCCTGGTCAATCTGCTGATCATGTGGAACACCGAGACCGTTCCCGCTGTGGAAGCGGCGTTGCCCGAGGCCGACGACCGTGCGTTCGGCTCGGACTGAGTCGCCGATGACAGTCGACCACAACGTCGCCCCCAGATCGCTTGCCGCGCACGTGCGGAGCCGGTCGGACGGGCGTGCGCCCGTGCTGGCCATTCCGGCGTTCGCGGATTTGAAGTACCGGCTGCTCGGGCCGGTCACCGTTGTCGGTGCTGATGGGCCGGCTCGGCTTGGCGGGCCCAAGCAGCGGACCGTTCTGGCCGCGTTGTTGCTCAACGCCAACCAGGTTGTGTCCGAGGACCAGCTCATCGACCTGTTGTGGGAGGACCGGCCGCCGGCCAGTGCTCGTGGGCAGTTGCAGGTTCGTGTGTGGGAGTTGCGGAAGCTGCTCGGGCGTGAGGTGATCGTGCGCCGTGAGCCTGGGTATCTGATCGAGGTCGGGCCCAGGGAGCTGGATGTCGAGGTCTTCGACGACATCACCAAGGACGCCCGTCGGCTCATCGACTGCGGTGAGCCGCGTCGTGGTGTCGACCGGCTGCGTGCTGTGCTGGAGTTGTGGCAGGGGCCGCCGCTGGGTGGTACCACGGACATGCTGGTGCGGCGCAGTGGGCAGGTGCTGGCTGAGCAGCGGATGGCCGCGCTGGAGACGCTCTTCGACGCCGAACTCGCGATCGGGCGGCACACGCATGTGCTGCAGGAGTTGCGCCGGTTCGTGAACGAGTACCCCTTCGGTGAACGCTTGCAGGAGCAGCTGATGCTGGCTCTGCAACGGTCCGGGCGGACGCCCGAGGCGCTGGAGGTCTACAACGAGACGCGCGAACGGCTTGACGCCGAGCTGGGGGTCGAGCCCGGGAAACGGTTGCGCGCCATGCACGTGCAGGTGCTTCAGGGGGAAGAAGACGAGCCCGAGCAGGTTGTCGTGCCGGCGGCGGAGGTGGTGTCACCGTCGCGGCCTGCGGAGTTGCCGCGTGACGTGCGCGGATTCGCCGGACGGGCCGAGCAGCTGGCGCGGCTGGATCGGCAGCTTGGCGCACGCGCGGGGGACTCGGACGTGTGGATCGTCCACGGCATTCCTGGGGTCGGGAAGACCGCGCTCGCGCTGCACTGGTCCCATCGCGTGCGTGACCAGTTCCCCGATGGGCAGCTCTACGTGAACCTGCGCGGGTTCGACGCCGACCGCGAGCCGATGGAGCCGACGGTGGCGTTGGCCCAGTTGTTGCGGGCGCTGGGTGTTGAGCCGCAACGGATTCCTGAGGAGGTCGACGCGCAGGCCGGGCTCTACCGGTCGTTGCTCGCCGATCGACGGGTGCTGCTGGTGCTCGACAACGCGCGGGACGCCGAGCAGGTGTTGCCGTTGTTGCCGCCCACCGGGACCGTGCTGGTCACCAGTCGCAACCGGCTTGGGCGGCTGGTCGCCGAGCTCGGTGCCTTCTCGCTCGGCCTCGGGCCGCTCAGCGGTGAGGACTCGCGGGTTCTGCTCGACGGGCTGCTCGGGCAGGACCGCATGGTGGCCGAGGCGGAGGCGGCGGGAGAGCTCGCGCGGTTGTGCGGGCATCTCCCGCTGGCGTTGCGCATCGCCGCGGCGAACATCGTGACCTGCCCGGACAGCAGCGTCGCCGCGATGGCGGCCGGTCTCGCCAAGGGCGACCGGCTGGGCCAGCTGATCCTCGACGACGCCGACGAAAGCGCTGTGACGCGAGCCTTCACCGTCTCCTACGAGGCACTCGCTCCTGAACTGCGGCGGCTGTTCCGCTTGCTGGGCCTGGCCTCCTGCCCCGACTTCACCGCCTGCGGTGCGGCGGCGCTCACCGGGGACGCGGTGGGGACGGTGGAGCGCCAGCTGCGGCAGCTCGCCGCCGCGCACCTGGTCGAGCAGCACGTCTCCGGTCGCTACCGGCTGCACGACCTGCTGCGCGCCTACGCGTTGCGGCAGGCCCTCGCGGACGAACCGGCGCAGCCGCGGGCCCAGGCCTGGCAGCGGTTCATCGAGCGGTACCTGTCCGGCGCCGACGCGGCCGAGCGCATGTTCGGGCGCCGGCACGACCAGCGGCTGCCGCGGGAACCCGTTGCCGTGCCGGAGAACCCGATCTCCTTCGCCGACTCGGCGGAGGCGGCGGCCTGGCTGGACGCCGAGCACGAGAACCTGTCCGCCGTCGTCACACAGGCGGTGACCGAGGGGCCGTACCCGATCGCCTGGTATCTCGCGGACGCCGTGCGCACGTCGTTCTACCACCGCGGCCGGCGGATCGAGTGGGTCGAGCTCGCGACGACCGTCCTCGCCGCCGCGCGCCGGCAGCACGTGCCGGCCGTGGAAGCGGTCACCGCGCAGAGCATCGGGCTCGCGTTCGTCCACCGGGAACGGCACGAGCAGGCGGTCGAGTGGATGACCGAGGCGCTGCGCGTGTTCGAGAAGGTGAACTGGCCGGAGGGGAAGGCCTCCGCGCTCAACGCGTCGGCCATCGCGCTGCGGGTGGCCGGCCGGTTCGACAAGGCCGCCGAGCAGTTCGAGGATGCGCTGGAGCTGCAACGGGAGCGTGGTCACCGGCTCGGTCAGATGATCGCGCTCAACAACCTCGCCTCGGTGCACCGGCAGCGCAGCGCGCTCGACGCGGCCCGCGCGTGCCTGGACGAGGCGCTGGAACTCGCCGCCGCGGAGAGGTACCAGCTCGGCACCGCCGCGGTGCTCGTCGGTGTCGGCCTCGTGCAACGGTTGCAGGACGACCTCGCCGGCTCACGGCGTTCGCTGACCAGGGCGTTCGAGCTGCACAAGGCGCTTTCCCATCCGTACGGCCAGGCTTCGGCGTTGTGCGGGCTCAGTCTCGTGTCGATCGACCTCGGCGACTACGAGCTGGGCCGTGCACAGGCGTTGCAGGGACTGGAGATCGCGCGGCACGAACAGAACCGCGAAACGGAGGTCGGCGCGCTCAACGCGCTGGCCTGCGCGGAGGCGGTGCTCGGTGAGTCCGAGTCGGCGGTGCGCCACCAGCAGGAGGCCGTCGCGGTGGCGCGGCACTGGGGTTCGCCCTGGCACGTGGCGGAAGCGCTGTGCGGGATGGCGACGGTGCTCGGCACCTGTGGCGACCACGACGAGGCGTTGCTGGTCGGCGCGGAAGCCCTGCGACTGGCCAGGAAGGACCGGCTGCGGCAGATCGAGGTGCACTGCCTGCTGGCACTGGCACGGGCACAGGTGGGCCTGGGGCACCGCGAGGTCGCGCGGAACCTGTGCGCGGAGGGCCTGACGCTCGCGGCGGGGGTGCCGGCGCTGGAACGGCGTGCCGGGGAGGCACTCGCCCAGTTCTGAGGCGGCACAAGGCATCGAGGGGCGGTCCACAAGGGCCGCCCCTCTTTCGTCTGTCCGGAACGTCACGGACCGCAGCGCTTTCGTCGCGATCCGTGACTTTCAGCGGCGGAGAAGTCGGTGGAAGTGAGCGGCAAGCCGTTCTTTCTAGTTTTTGCAGGCAATGCGGGCGACCAGGCGAGGAGGGCTCATGCCGCAGGGGATTGCGATCATCGGCCTGTCCTGCCGACTGCCCGCGGCGGATGACCCGGCCGGGTTCTGGGCACTCCTGCGCGACAGCCGATGTGCGATCGGTGCGCCGCCCGCCGGCCGGGTCACCGATCCCGCCGCGCCACCCGCCGCCTACCTCGACCGGGTCGCGGACTTCGACCCCGCGTTCTTCGGCATCTCACCGCGCGAAGCCGCCGCGATCGACCCGCAGCAGCGGCTGATGCTCGAACTCGCCTGGGAGGCCGTGGAGAACGCCGGCACGGTGCCGGGGGCACGGACCGGTGTGTTCGTCGGCGCCGCTTCCGACGACTACGCCACCCTGCTCGACCGCGCGGGTACCGATGCCGTCACCCGGCACTCGATGGCGGGCGTCCGCCGCGGTCTCATCGCCAACCGCGTCTCCTACGCGCTCGGCCTGCGCGGGCCGAGCTTCGTCGTCGACTCCGGCCAGTCGTCCTCGCTGGTCGCCGTGCACCAGGCCGTGGAAAGCCTGCGCCGCGGGGAATGCGCGGTCGCGATCGCCGGTGGCGTGCACCTCAACCTCGTGCCGGAGGGCGCCGTCCTCGCCGAACGCTTCGGCGGTCTGTCGCCGGACGGGACCTCTCGGGTCTTCGACCTGCGCGCCAACGGGTTCGTGCGTGGCGAGGGCGGCGCGGCCGTCGTCCTCAAACCCCTCGACCAGGCGCTCGCCGACGGCGACCTCGTGCACGCGGTGATCGCCGGCAGCGCGATCGGCAACGACGGCGGCGGGGCGGGGCTCACCGCTCCGGACGCCGACGCCCAGGCCGAAGTGCTGCGGCTCGCCTACGACCGCGCCGGGATCGTGCCGCAGGACGTGCAGTACGTCGAACTCCACGGCACGGGCACCAAGGCCGGTGACCCGGTCGAGGCCGCCGCTCTCGGCCAGGTGTTCAGGCATGAGCTGGTCGTCGGTTCCGTGAAGACGAACGTCGGCCACACCGAGGCGGCCGCCGGAGTCACCGGGCTGGTCAAGGTCGTTCTCGCGCTGCGCAACAGGAAGCTGCCGCCCAGCCTCGGGTTCGAAGCGCCCAACCCGGTGGTGCGGGAACTCGGCCTGCGGGTGCAGACCACGGTGACGGACTGGCCCGAACCCGGTGCACCGCTCGTCGCGGGAGTCTCGTCGTTCGGCATGGGCGGCACGAACTGTCACGTCGTCGTGCGGGAGGCGCCGCCGCGGGACCACACTGCTCCGAGCACGCCATCCGCCCTGCCGTGGCTGCTGTCGGCCCGCACGCCGGACGCCCTGCGGGACCAGGCGGCCAGGATGCACGGCGCACTGTCCTCAGTGGACTCTGTCGACGCCGGACTTTCTCTTGCCGTCACCCGAAAGCACCACGAGCACCGCGCGGTCGTCGTCGGTCGCGACCGGGAGGCGTTGCTGCGCGGCCTGGACACCCTGGCCGGTGGCGGGGGCGCGCACGAGATCGTCCGCGGCCGGGTCGCGCCGCGCGGGTCGCTCGCGTTCCTGTTCAGCGGTCAGGGCAGCCAGCGCGCCGGGATGGGCGTGGAACTGGCGTCGGCGTTCCCGGTGTTCGCGGAGGCGTTCGAGACCGCCTGTGCCGCGTTCGACGGCCTGCTCGACCGGCCGCTCGCCAACGTCGTGCGCGAGGACGGTGACGACCTCCACCGCACCGAGTACACCCAGCCCGGTCTGTTCGCCTTCGAGCTGGCTCTCTTCGAGTTGTTCGCCAGTGCGGGGATCCGGCCGGACCTCGTCGCCGGGCACTCGGTCGGCGAGCTCGTCGCGGCGCACGTCGCCGGGGTGTTCTCCCTCGCGGACGCAGCCAAGCTGGTCGCCGCCAGAAGCGCGCTCATGCAGGCGTTGCCGGTCGGCGGTGCGATGGTCGCGGTGGAGGCCGCTGAGAACGACGTCCGTCCGCTCCTGAGCGACCGGGTTTCCCTTGCCGCGGTGAACGGGCCCGCGGCGGTGGTGTTGTCCGGTGACGAGGACGCGGTGCTTGCCGCCGCGGAGGTGCTGGCCGCACGCGGGCACCGGACCAAGCGGCTCACCGTCAGCCACGCCTTCCACTCCGCCCGGATCGAGCCGATGCTGGCGGAGTTCGGCCGGATCGCGGCGGAAGTGTCCTATTCGGACCCGAGGCTGGCCGTGGTGTCGACGGTGACCGGGCTTCTCTCGACCGATCTGGGCACCGCCGGGTACTGGGTGCGCCAGGCCCGTGAGGCCGTTCGCTTCGCCGACGCCGTTCAGACACTTGAAGCCGCCGGGGTCACGGACTTCGTGGAGATCGGCCCGGCCGGGGTGCTCACCGAGCAGGCCCGTGCGACCGTCATCGGCGCCGAGGTCGTCGCGGCACAACGTGGTTCCCGGTCCGAGACCGCCGCTGTGCTGCGGGCGCTGGCCGCATTGCACGTGACCGGCCGGGACGTCGAGTGGGACGCGGTCTTCGCCGCGTGGCAGGGCAACCGGGTCGAGCTGCCGACCTATCCGTTCCAGCGCGAGTCCTACTGGTTGCCGGGGGAACCGCAGGAACGACGAGACGTCCCCGCGGCCGAACGAGCTCCCCGCGCCAGCGATCCGGCCAGCCCGTTGGACCTGGTCCGCGCCGAGGTCGCGGCCGTCCTGGAACACCGGTCGGCGGACGACGTGGACGCCTCCCGGACCTTCCGCGACCTGGGCGTCGACTCGCTGACCGGCCTCGAACTGCGCGACCGGCTGGCGGAGGCCACGGGCCGCGCGCTGCCGGCGACGCTGCTGTTCGACCACCCCACGCCCGCGGCCGTGGCCGCGCACCTCGCCGGCGAGACCGAGCCCGAGACCGCGGAGGAGTCCGGGCGCGAGGACGAACCCATCGCGATCGTCGCGATGGCCTGCCGGTTCCCCGGTGACGTCCACAGCCCCGAGGACCTCTGGCGGCTGGTCGCCGACGGGACGGACGCGATCGGCCCGCCACCCGCCGACCGGGGCTGGGACAGCGGTGCGGTGCGCGACGGCGGGTTCCTCGCCGGTGCGGCCGAGTTCGACGCGGGGTTCTTCGGCATCAGCCCGCGCGAGGCCCTCGCGATGGACCCGCAGCAACGACTTGTCCTGCAGGCCGTGTGGGAGGCCTACGAACGCGCCGGCATCCGGCCGGAGACCGTGCGCGGCCACCGCGACGGCGTCTTCCTCGGCGCCACCTCGCACGAGTACGGACCGCGGCTGCACGAGGCCGCCGAGGTGTCCGAGGGACATCTGCTCACCGGCACGACCACCAGCCTGATCTCCGGCCGCGTCGCGCACGTCTTCGGGCTCGAAGGCCCGGCGGTCACCGTGGACACCGCGTGCTCGTCCTCGTTGGTGGCACTGCATTTGGCCGTGCGTGCGCTCCGTGCGGGGGAGTGCGGGCTCGCGTTCGCCGGCGGCGTGGCCGTGATGTCCGGGCCGGGGATGTTCGTCGAGTTCGCCAAGCAGGGCGGGTTGTCGGACGACGGCCGCTGCCGCGCTTTCTCCGCCGACGCGTCCGGCACCGGCTGGGCCGAGGGCGTGGGCGTCGTCCTGTTGGAGCGGCTGTCCGACGCGCGCCGCCACGGGCACCCCGTGCTCGCTCTGGTCCGCGGCTCGGCGGTGAACTCCGACGGCGCGTCCAACGGCCTCACCGCACCGAGCGGTCCCGCCCAGGGCAAGGTGATCCGCCAGGCCCTCGCCGACGCCGGTCTGTCCACTTCGGACGTCGATGTGGTCGAGGCGCACGGCACCGGAACCATGCTGGGTGACCCGATCGAGGCGCGGGCACTGCTGGCCACCTACGGTCAGGACCGGGAGACCCCGTTGTGGCTGGGGTCGCTGAAGTCGAACATCGGGCACGCCCAGGCCGCCGCCGGGATCGGTGGCGTCGTGAAGCTCGTGCTCGCTCTTCAGCACGGTGTCGTGCCGAAGACCCTGCACGCCGAGGTGCCTTCTCCGCACGTGGACTGGTCCGCGGGCGAGATCCGGCTGCTGACCGAACCCGTCGCGTGGCCGGCGGGGGACCGGGTTCGCCGAGCAGCCGTGTCGTCGTTCGGGATCAGCGGCACCAACGCGCACGCGGTGCTGGAGGAAGCACCTGCCACCGATCAGGGCCAGGTGAGCGACTCCCCGGCGCCGTGGCTGCTCAGCGCGAAGACGAAAGACGCGCTCGTCGGTCAGGCCGAACGGTTGCGGGACCACCTGATCGCCCACCCGGACCTGCCGCTCGCCGGGGTGGCCACCACGCTGGCCGCTCGCACCCGGTTCGAGTACAGGGCCGGTGTCGTCGCCGCTGACCGCGACGGGTATCTGGCCGCGCTGGACGCCTTGGGGAGCAAGGAAATCGGCCGGGTGTCGCAGGGCGTGCTCGCGTTCCTCTGCACGGGCCAGGGCTCCCAGCGGGCTCGGATGGCACAGGACCTGTACGAGTCCTGCCCGCCGTTCGCCCAGGCGCTCGACGACGTGTTCGCCGCGCTCGACCCGCATCTGGACCGTCCACTGCGGACTGTCGTGTTCGCGTCCGGCTCGGAGCTGCTCGACCGGACCTCCTACACCCAGCCCGCGCTCTTCGCCGTCGAGGTGGCGCTGTTCCGGCTGTTCGAGCACTGGGGCGTCCGGCCGGGGTTCCTCGCCGGCCACTCGATCGGTGAGCTCGCCGCCGCACATCTCGCCGGGATCCTCGATCTCGCCGACGCGGCCCGGCTCGTCGCGGCCAGGGGCGCGCTGATGGCGGCGCTGCCGGCCGGCGGCGCGATGGTCGCGGTGGAGGCGGCCGAGGACGAGGTCCTCCCGCTGTGCGGCGACGAGGTGTCGCTCGCCGCGGTGAACGGACCGGCCGCTGTCGTCGTTGCCGGAGAGGAGATCGCGGTGACGGCGATCGCGCGGCACTTCACGGAGCTCGGTCGCCGGACCCGGCGGCTCAACGTCAGCCACGCCTTCCACTCCCCGTTGATGGACGGGATGCTCGACGCGTTCCGCGAGGTCGCCGAGTCGGTCACCTACCACCCCGCGCGGATTCCGCTGGTGGTCGGCGGGGACGGCGACCCCGGCACCGCCGGCTACTGGGGCCGGCACGTCCGCGACACCGTCCGCTTCGCCGCCGCGATCGGCCGCCTGGCCGACGCCGGAGTCACCACCTTCGTCGAGCTCGGGCCCGACGCCGTGCTGAGCACGATGACCCGTGACTGCCTGCCGGAGGGCGACTTCTCGGTCCTGCCCACGCTGCGGGCCGAACGAAATGATCTTCAGTCCGTGCTCACCGCGCTCGCCGGGATGGTCGTGCGCGGCGTAGAGGCCGACTGGCCCGCTGTCACGTCCGGTGCTTCTCCGGTGGACGTGCCGACCTACGCGTTCGAGCGGCACCGGTTCTGGCTGCCGCCGCGCTCGCTGCCCGCCGACGCCGCGGCGGCCGGGCTCACCCCGACCGGGCACCCGCTGCTCGGCGGTGGCGCCGAGATCGCGGGCACCGACGGCGTTCTGTTCACCGGTGTGCTGTCCGTGCGCACGCAGCCGTGGCTGGCCGATCACGTCGTGCTGGCCGCGAACCTGTTGCCCGGCAGCGCTTTCGTGGAACTCGCGCTGCTCGCGGCGGGGCAGGCGGGCTGCGATCGGCTCGACGAGCTCGTCCAGGAGACACCGCTGGTTCTGCCCGCCGACGGCCGGGTCCAGCTCCAGGTCGCCCTCGGCGCACCCGACCAGGGCGGTCGGCGCACGATCGTGGTGTCGTCGCGTCCCGACCAGCCTTCGATGACCGCGGGCTGGGTTCGCCACGCCGCCGGGTTCGTCTCGGCAGGAGGCGACGTGCCGTCGTCCGAGCAGGTGTGGCCGCCCGCGGACGCCGACCCGGTCGACCTCGACGGCCGGTACGCGAGGCTCGCCGAAGCCGGGTTCGGCTACGGGCCCGAGTTCCAGTGCCTCCGCGCGGTGTGGCGGCGAGGCGACGAGCTGTTCGCCGAAGTCGCCCTGCCGGAGCACCGCGTTTCGGAAGCGGCGGCGTACGGCCTGCACCCGGCGTTGCTCGACGGTGCGTTGCACGCCGTCGCGTTCGGCGACCCGGCCGGGGTCGGCGCGGGCCGGATCCCGTTCTCCTGGCACGACGTCCGCCTGCACGCCACCGGCGCGAGCACGATCCGCGTCCGGTACACCCCGGCCGGCGACGACGTCGAAATGTCCATTGTGGATGCCAGTGGTGTGCCGGTCGCCTCGGTCGGCGCGCTGGTGCTGCGACCGGTCACCGCGGACCAGCTGACGGCCACCGTCGCCCACGACGACGTGTATCGCATCACCTGGACGCCGGTGCCCGCGCCGGAGACCTCGTCGGCGTGCGTGATCACCACTGGCCCCGACTCCCTCGTCGACGTGCCCGACTTCGTGGCGGTGCGGCCGGAAATCGGCACCGGTGCGGTGCCAGAGCAGGCGCACACCGCCGCGGCACACGCGCTCGGACTCGTCCGCACCTGGCTCGCCGACCCCAGGTTCGACGGCGCCCGGCTCGTCTTCGTGCTCAGCGACCTCGCGCACGCCACTGTGCGCGGCCTGGTCCGCTCGGCCCAGACCGAACACCCCGGCCGGTTCGTGCTGCTCGACAGCGACCACGAGCTGAGCCCGGCCGAGATCGCGGCCGCGGCGGCCACCGGTGAACCGGAGGTCGCACACCGCAACGGTGCCGTTCACGCGCCACGGCTCGCCAGGGCCACCGTGCCGGACGTCGCGCCTGCCGCGGACCCGGACGGCACAGTGCTCCTCACCGGCGCGACCGGTGGGCTCGGCCGCGCGCTGGCTCTGCGGCTCGCGGGGCAGGGTTTCCGGCACCTGCTGCTCGTCAGCCGTCGCGGACGTACCGCGGACGGCGCCGAAGAACTGGTCGCGGAACTGGAGGCGCTGGGGGCGAACGTCACCCTCGCCGGCTGCGACGTCGCCGACCGCGCCGCGCTCGCGGCGCTGCTGGCCGAGGTCCCCGAGGCTCACCCGCTGACGGCGGTCCTGCACGTCGCCGGCGTCCTCGCCGACGGCCCGGTGGAGACGCTCACCGCACAGCAACTCGACGACGTCCTGCGGGCCAAGGTGGACGCCGCCTGGCACCTGCACGAGCTGACGTCCGGCCTGGCCGAGTTCGTGCTGTTCTCCTCGGTCGCGGGCACCCTGGGCACGGCGGGACAGGCGAACTACGCCGCCGCGAACACCTTCCTCGACGCGCTCGCCGCACACCGCAGGGACGCAGGCCTGCCCGCCACCGCGCTGGCCTGGGGCCTGTGGGAGACGGCGGACGGCATGGGCGGCGGGCTCGCCGCCCAGGACCGGATCCGGATGTCCCGCGCCGGGGTCGGCACACTGTCCACTTCGGACGCTCTCGCTCTGCTCGACCGGTGCCGCGGTGCCGAGGACGCGGTGCTGGTGCCACTGCGGCTCGACGAGGCCGGGCTGCGGGCCGCCGGCGCGGTGCCCGCACTGCTGCGGGGTCTCGTCCGCCTGCGCGCGGGCCGAGGCACGAACGTCCGCCCGGACGCGGGGATGAGCAGGGAGGCGCTGACCGCGCTGGTGCACGGCGAGATCGCGGCTGTGCTCGGGCTGGCGAACCAGGCCGCGGCGCCGGACCGCGCGTTCAAGGAGATCGGCTTCGACTCGCTCACCTCGGTCGAGTTCCGCAACCGGCTCGCCACCGCCACCGGACTCCGGCTGCCCGTCACGCTGCTGTTCGACCACCCGACCCCGGCGGCGGTGATCGACCGCCTGCACGCCGAGCTCGCCGGGTCCGACGACAGCCGGTCCGCTGTCGCGCGGACCGAGATCTCGGGCGACCCGATCGCGATCGTCGCGATGGCCTGCCGCTTCCCCGGCGGGGTGACGAGCCCGGACGAGCTGTGGCGGCTGGTCGCCGACGGCCGCGACGCCATCACCGGCTTCCCGGACGATCGCGGCTGGGACGTCGAGGCGCTCTACGACGCCGACCCCGACCGCCCTGGCCGCACCTACACGACGCGCGGCGGGTTCCTGCACGACGCCGGTCTGTTCGACGCGGAGTTCTTCGGCATCAGCCCTCGCGAGGCGACCGCCATGGACCCGCAGCAGCGCCTGTTGCTCGAAACCTCCTGGGAGGCGGTCGAGAACGCGGGAATCGACCCCGTGTCCCTGCGCGGCAGCCGGACCGGCGTGTTCGCGGGCGCCATGTACCACGACTACACCGCGCGGCTGGCCCCGTTGCCGGAGGAGGCCGAGGGGTACTCGTTCACCGGCGGTTCCGGCAGTGTCGTCTCCGGCCGCGTCGCCTACACCTTCGGCTTCGAAGGCCCCGCAGTCACCGTCGACACCGCGTGCTCGTCCTCGCTGGTGGCGCTGCACCTGGCCGCCCAGGCGCTGCGGCAGGGCGAGTGCGGGCTCGCACTGGCGGGCGGTGTCGCCGTGATGGCTACGCCAGGTTCGTTCGTCGAGTTCAGCCGGCAGCGCGCGCTGGCACCGGACGGCCGGTGCAAGCCGTTCGCGGCGGCGGCCGACGGCACCGCCTGGGCCGAGGGCGCCGGGATGGTGTTGCTGGAACGCCTGTCCGACGCACGCCGCAACGGACACCCGGTGCTCGCGGTGCTGCGCGGGTCCGCGATCAACTCCGACGGCGCCTCCAACGGTCTCACCGCACCCAACGGGCCTTCCCAGCAACGCGTGATCGGCCAGGCGCTCGCCGCCGCCGGACTGTCCACTTCGGACGTCGATGCGGTCGAGGCGCACGGCACCGGCACCCCGCTCGGTGACCCGATCGAAGCGCAGGCCCTGCTGGCGACCTACGGCCAGGACCGGGACGTGCCTTTGTGGCTGGGCTCGCTCAAGTCGAACATCGGGCACGCCCAGGCCGCCGCCGGTGTCGGCGCGGTCATCAAGATGGTGCAGGCCATGCGCCACGGTGTGCTGCCGAAGACGCTGCACGTCGACGAGCCGTCGCCGCACGTCGACTGGGAGTCCGGCGCCGTCGAGCTGCTGACCGAGTCCCGCGACTGGCCGTCGGTGACGCGGCCGCGTCGGGCGGCGGTGTCGTCGTTCGGGATCAGTGGCACCAACGCTCACGTTGTCCTGGAAGGGGTTCCGGCGCCGGAACAGTCCGAGGTGTCGGCCGGGCCGGTGCCGTGGGTGCTGTCGGCGCGGACCGAACCTGCTCTGCGGGAACGGGCGCGTCAGCTTCTTCCGCTGGTCGGAGGTGACGAGGCCGGTGTCGCGCGTGCGCTTGCGGTGCGGTCGCGGTTCGAGCACCGCGCTGTCGTCGCGGGCGATCTGCGGGCCGGTCTCACCGCGCTGGCCGAGCAGGGCAGCGGCGCGGGTGTGGCTCGTGCGGCTCGCCGAGTCGTGTTCGTGTTCCCCGGTCAGGGTGCGCAATGGGCGGGCATGGGCCGGGAGCTCCTCCAGGCCTCACCGGTGTTCGCCGAACGGATGTCCGAGTGCGCGGCGGCGTTGTCGTCCTTTGTGGACTGGAATCTGCTGGACGTGCTGGACGACGCCGAGGCGTTGACCCGCGTGGACGTGGTGCAGCCGGCGCTGTGGGCGATGATGGTGTCGCTCGCCGCGGTCTGGCGCGCGCACGGCGTCGAACCCGCAGCCGTCGTCGGGCACTCCCAGGGCGAGATCGCCGCCGCCGTCGTCGCCGGTGGACTGTCCGTTGAGGACGGTGCTCGGGTGGTCGCGTTGCGCAGCAAGGCGTTGCTCGCGGTCTCTGGTCGCGGTGGCATGGTGTCCGTGGCCGCACCGGTGGAGCGGGCGCGGGAGCTGATCGGCCCGTGGGACGGGCGGCTCTCGGTCGCCGCGGCGAACGGTGCGTCCTCCACGGTGGTGTCCGGCGATGCGGACGCCGTCGAGGAGCTGCTGGCCACGGTTCAGGACGTCCGGGTGCGCCGGATCGCCGTCGACTACGCCTCGCACTCGGCGCACGTGGAGCTGATCGAGGACGAACTGGCCCGCGTGCTGGCGCCGGTGCGGCCGGAGTCGGGGCGGATCCCGTTCTACTCGACGGTGACCGCCGCGCTCACGGACACCGCGGACCTGGAAGCCGGTTACTGGTACCGGAACCTGCGGCAGCCGGTCGAGTTCGCCCGCACCACCGAGGCGCTGGTGGAGGCCGGTCACGACGTCTTCGTCGAGTGCAGCCCGCACCCCGTGCTCGTCACCGCGCTCGCCGAGTCGTTCGACGATGTGAGCGACACCGCGGTCGCGATCGGCACCCTGAAGCGCAACGACGGCTCTCTCGTCCGTGTCCTGAACGCACTCGGCGAGGCGCACGTCCACGGCGTGCCGGTCGACTGGACGTTGCCCGCGGGTGCGCCTGCCACGCTGCCCGCGTACCCGTTCCAGCGCGAACGGTTCTGGCTCGACGCCCCGCAGGTGCTGCCCGGTGTCACCGGACTGGGCCTCGACGCCGCCGGGCACCCGCTGCTGACCGCGTCGACCCGGCTCGCCGAGCAGGACATTCGGCTGTTCACCGGCAGGGTGTCCCTGCGGACGCAGCCGTGGCTCGCCGACCACGCCGTGCTCGACACGCCGCTGCTGCCCGGCACCGCGTTCCTCGACCTGGCACTGCACGCGGCCCGGGAGACGGGTGCCGCGGTCGAGGACCTGACCGTCGAGGCGCCGCTCGTGCTGCCCCGCCAGGGCGCGATGCTCGTCCAGGTCACCGTCTCCGAAGGACGGGAGCTGCGGATCCACGCCCGTCTTGAGGACGGTGACATGCCGTGGACCCGGCACGCGTCCGGCACGCTCGCGGCTCTGGCGAACACCCGGCCCGCGCTGTCCTGGCCGCCGGCGGGCTCGGTCGAGGTGGACGTCGAGAAGTTCTACGTCGCCGCGGCCGAGGACGGTTTCGACTACGGGCCCGCGTTCCAGGGCCTGACGCGGGCGTGGAAGTCGGGAGACGAGGTCTTCGCGGAGGTCGCGATCGACGCCGAACCCGGCACGTTCGTGATGCACCCGGCACTGCTCGACGCCGCCGCCCAGGCCGTGCGGCTCGGCGACTTCTTCGCCGACGATGCCCCGCGGCTGCCGTTCACGTGGTCCGGGGTCACTGCCCACACTTCGGGCGCTCAGCGTTTGCGTGTCAGGCTTTCGTCCGCGGGCCTCGACACGGTGTCGCTCGCGGTCGACGACGACAACGGCCGTCCGGTGCTCACCGCGGATGCCTTGACGCTGCGTCCCTTCTCGCCCGCGCAGCTCGCGGCCGGCTCGAACTCGTTGTACCGGCTCGCGTGGCAGCCGATCGAGGTCACCGCGTCCGCGCCGAACCTGGTCGTGGTCGGCGACGACCTGGGACTGCCCGTGTACCAAGACTTCGGCACGCCCGCAGGGGCCGACGTGATCGTTCCCGTGGGCACCGGCGACGTCCGCGAGGTGCTCGTCCGGCAGCTCGATCTCGTGCGGGAGTGGCTGGACCGGCCAGGGGACGAACGGCTGGTCGTGCTGACCCGGTCGGCCACCGGGGACGACGTCACCGATCTCGCGGGCGCGGCGGTGTGGGGCCTGCTGCGGTCGGCGCAGGCCGAGCACCCCGGCCGGATCGTGCTGGCCGACGTGGACGACGACCCGCGTTCGCTGAGCGCGTTGCCCGCCGCACTCGGTACCGGTGAAGGACAACTCGCGTTGCGGGCCGGTACAGCCCACGTCCCGGCGTTGGCCCGCGCGGAAGTTCGCGCCGCCACCGAACCGTTGCTCGACCCGGACGGCACCGTGCTCGTCACCGGGGCGCTCGGCACCCTTGGGCGGCTCGTCGCGAAGCACCTCGTGCTCGTCCACGGCGCGCGGCACCTGTTGCTGCTGAGCCGGCGCGGGATGGCCACCGACGGTGCGGCCGAGTTCGTCGCCGAACTCGCGGAACTGGGTGCGGAAGCCGAGGTCGTGGCCGCTGACGCCGCCGACCGTTCCCGGCTCGCGGAGGTGCTCGCCGCGATCCCGGCCGCGCACCCGCTGACCTCGGTCGTGCACGCCGCCGGTGTCCTGGACGACGCGACGTTCACCGCGCTGACGCCCGATCGGCTCGACACCGTGCTGCGACCCAAGATCGACGCCGCCCGGCACCTGCACGAGCTCACCGCGAACCTGCGCAGCTTCGTCCTGTTCTCGTCGGTCGCGGGCACCCTCGGCACGGCGGGCCAGGCCAACTACGCCGCCGCGAACGCCTATCTCGACGCGCTCGCCCGTCAGCGTCGAGCGCACGGACTTCCCGCGCTCTCGCTGGGCTGGGGGCTGTGGGCCGAAGCGAGCACGATGACGAGCGGAGCCGACGTTGGACGGCTGAGCCGTACGGGTGTGCTGCCGCTGTCGAGCCGTCAGGGCCTCGACCTGTTCGACGCGGCCTGGGCGGCCGGGGACTCGGTGCTGTTCCCGGTCCGGCTGGAGACGTCGGCGGCGCGGCTCGGCGAGATTCCGCCGCTGCTGCGCGGGCTCGTGCGCACCCCGGTCACCCCGCCGAAGAGTCAGGTCCGGCTGAGTGACGTGCCCGCGGCCGAACGGCAGCAGGTGTTGCTCGACCTCGTGCGCGGTGAGGTCGCGGCGGTGCTCGGGCATCGGGGCACGGCCGCGGTCGACCCGGCCCAGCCGTTCGCCGAGATCGGGTTCGACTCGCTGACCGCGGTCGAGCTGCGCAACCGGCTCACCGCCGCGACCGGCGTGCGGCTGCCCGCGACGCTGATCTTCGACCACCCGACGCCGGCCGCCGTCGCCGCGCACCTCGAACGCGGACTGGTCACCGAACCGGCGCGGCCGGTCGTGCTCGACCACGTGGACCGGCTGGAGGCGGCGCTGGCGGAGTCCACAGTGGACGACGCCGTGCTGGCCGCGGTCGCGGCGCGGCTCGACGCGCTGGGTGCCCGGCTGAGGCGGCCGGAGCCCGCGCCGGACGACCCGGCACAACGGCTGCGCACCGCCTCGGCCGACGAAATCCTCGACTTCATCTCCAAGGAGCTGGGCAACCATGGCTGAGCACGACCAGGTGCTGCTGGAGAACCTGCGGTGGGTCACCGTCGAACTGCACCAGGCGCGCGAGCGTTTGCGGGCGGCCGAGGAGCCCATCGCGATCGTCGGCGCCGGCTGCCGCTACCCCGGCGGCGTCACGACGCCGGAGGACCTGTGGCGGCTGCTCGCCGACGGCACCGACGCGATCACGGAGTTCCCCGGCGACCGCGGCTGGGACGTCGACGGCCTGCACCGGCCGGACGAGCCGGGGCACTCCAGCACGCGGCACGGCGGCTTCCTCTCCGCGCCGGGCGCGTTCGACGCCGGGTTCTTCGGCATCTCGCCGGCCGCGGCCGAGGTCACCGACCCCCAGCACCGCCTGCTGCTCGAAGTCTCCTGGGAGGCGGTCGAACGCGCGGGGATCGACCCGATGTCGTTGCGCGGCAGCAAGACGGGCGTGTTCACCGGAACCATGTACCAGGACTACGGCACCGGCGCGTCCGACGCCGACCTCGCCGGCCGGGTGCTGATGGGGACGTCGGGGTCGCTCGCCTCCGGCCGGGTCGCCTACGCCTTCGGCTTCGAGGGCCCGGCGCTGACGCTCGACACCGCCTGCTCCTCGTCGCTGGTGGCCGTGCACCTCGCGGTGCAGTCGCTGCGCCGGGGCGAGTGCACGCTCGCGCTCGCGGGTGGCTCGACCGTGCTGGCCACGCCGTCGGTGTTCGTCGAGTTCTCGCGCCAGGGCGGGCTTTCCGCCGACGGGCGCTGCAAGGCGTTCGGCGCGGGGGCGGACGGGACCGGCTTCGCCGAGGGCGCGGGAGTCCTTCTGCTGGAACGGCTTTCGGACGCGGTTCGGCACGGACACCCCGTGCTGGCCGTGGTGCGCGGCTCGGCGGTGAACTCGGACGGCGCGTCCAACGGGCTCACCGCACCCAACGGCCCGGCGCAGCAGCGAGTTGTCGCCGCAGCGCTGGCCGACGCGCGGTTGTCCGCGTCCGATGTGGACGCTGTGGAGGCGCACGGCACCGGAACCGCGCTGGGGGACCCGATCGAGGCCCAGGCGTTGCTCGCGGCCTACGGCCAGGACCGGCCGGAACCGCTCTGGCTCGGCTCGGTCAAGTCGAACCTCGGCCACACCCAGGCCGCAGCCGGGGTGGCCGGGTTGCTGAAGATGATTCTCGCGCTGCGTCACGGCGTTCTGCCGAAGACGTTGCACGCCGACTCGCCTTCGCCGCACGTCGACTGGACGGGAGCTGTCTCGCTGCTCGCCGAGGCGCGGCCGTGGCCTGCGGGGGTGCGGCCACGCAGGGCCGGGGTGTCCTCGTTCGGCGTCAGCGGCACCAATGCTCACGTGATCCTCGAAGAAGCGCCGGTCGTCGCGGAGGAGCCGTCCGGGCCGGACGACCCCGCGGTGCCGTGGGTCTTCTCCGCTCGCAGCGCCGCCGCGTTGCGAGGGCAGGCTTCCCGGCTGTTGTCCTGTGTGGATGGTCGCGCGGTCGACGTCGCGCACTCGTTGCTGACCTCGCGCAGCTCGTTCGAGCACCGCGCGGTCGTGCTCGGCCCGGACGTAGAGACGCGTCGTCGTGGACTCGCCGCGCTCGCCGCCGGTGAGGAGACCTCCACCGCGGTCACCGGGCTCGCCGATGCGGACTCGGCAGCGGTGTTCGTCTTCCCCGGCCAGGGATCGCAGTGGGCCGGCATGGGCAGGGAGCTGCTGGACACGTCGCCGGTGTTCGCGGCTCGGCTGGTCGAGTGCGCCGCGGCGCTGACGCCGTTCACCGACTTCGACCTGCTGCGCGTGCTGCGCCGCGGTGACGAGCTCGACCGCGTCGACGTGGTCCAGCCCGCGCTGTGGGCGGTGATGGTGTCGCTGGCCGCGTTGTGGCAGTCCCACGGTGTCCGTCCGGCGGCCGTGCTCGGGCACAGCCAGGGCGAGATCGCCGCCGCGTGCGTCGCGGGCGCACTGTCCCTTTCGGACGGTGCGCGGGTGGTGGCGCTGCGCAGCCGGGCGCTGGCCGAGCTGTCCGGCCGCGGCGGCATGGTGTCGTTGCGGCTGCCGGTCGCCGAGGTCGAAGCCCTGCTGGCGGGGCGGCCGGAACTTTCGATCGCCGCGGTCAACGGGGCCGAGTCCGTCGTCGTTTCCGGCGCGCCCGAGGCGTTGGACGAACTGGTCGAGCACTGCGGCGACCGCGCGAAGCGGATCCCGGTGGACTACGCGTCGCACTCCGCGCAGGTCGACTCGCTGCGGGAGCGGCTGCTCGTCGACCTCGCCCCGATCCGGCCGCGCCAGGCGGAGATCCCGTTCGTGTCGGCGGTGACCGGTTCCTTCTTCGACACCACTGGACTGGACGCGCGGTACTGGTTCACAAACCTGCGCGAGCCGGTGCTGTTCGACCCGGCGATGCGGCTGCTGACGGCGGAAGGCCGGACGGCGTTCGTCGAACTGAGCCCGCATCCCGTGCTGACGATGGGCATGCAGCAGACCGCACCGGGCGCTGTCGTCGCCGGTGCGCTGCGCCGCGGTGACGGCGGCCTCGCGCGGGTCCGGCTGTCCCTGGCCGAACTGGCCGTGCGCGGCGTCGGGGTCGACTGGCTGCTTCCCGCCGGGCGGCGGGTCGACCTGCCCACGTACGCGTTCGACCACCGCGACTACTGGCTGACCACGTCCGGTCCGGCGGCAGGAGCGGAGTCGGTGGCGGGCGTCACCGAGAGGTGGACCGGCTACCTGGAGGGGCAGACCGGCCAGGAACGGCGGCGGACGCTGGTGAAGCTGGTCCGCTCCGCCGCGGCCGCCGTGCTCGGGCACGCGTCGCCGGAGGAGGTCGAGCTCACCGGGTCGTTCCGCGAGCTGGGCCTCGACTCCGCGGCGGGTGTCCAGCTGCGCAACCGGCTGGCCTCCGTCACCGGGCTGGATCTGCCGGTGACGGTGGTGTTCGACCACCCGACGGTGTCCTCGCTCGCCGCACACCTGGAGTCCGAGGTATCGGGGTCGGGCGCCGGCAGCCTGGACCGCCACCTCGACGCCGTCGAGGCGGGCCTGCGCGACCTCGACGGCGCGGCCCGCGTCCAGGTGCTGACCAGGTTGCGCGCGTTGATCGCGCCGGGACCCGACGCCACGGCGGATCTGGACGCCGCCAGTGCCGACGAGATGTTCGCCTTGCTGGATCAGGAACTGGGTGCCGCGTCGTGACGAACGAAGAGAAGCTCCTGGACTACCTCAAGCGCGCCACCGGTGATTTGCGGGAGGCGCGGGGCCGGGTCCGCGAGCTGGAGGACCAGGCGCACGAGCCCGTCGCCGTCGTCGGGATGAGCTGCCGCTACCCCGGCGGGGTGCGGACGCCGGAGGACCTCTGGACGCTGGTCGAGCTGGGGCGGGACGCCGTCACCGAGTTCCCCGGCGACCGGGGCTGGGACCTGGACAGGCTGCACGACCCGAGCGAGGCGCCCGGCTCCAGCTACGTCCGGCACGGCGGGTTCCTGGAGGACGTCGCGGGGTTCGACGCCGAGCTGTTCGGCCTGAGCCCGCGCGAGGCCCTCGCGATGGACCCGCAGCAACGCCTGCTGCTCGAGGCCGCGTGGGAGGGGTTCGAACGGGCCGGCATCGCCCCGGACTCCGTGCGTGGCAACAAGATCGGCGTCTTCGTCGGCACCAACGGCCAGGACTACGGGCCGCGGCTGCACGAGGCACCCGCCGACGTCGAGGGCCATCTGCTCACGGGACTGGCCGCCAGTGTCCTTTCCGGACGGATCGCGTACGCGTTCGGCCTGGAGGGACCGGCGCTCACCGTCGACACCGCGTGCTCGGCGTCGCTCGTCGCGGTGCACCTCGCGATCCGGTCGCTGCGCGCGGGGGAGAGCACCCTGGCCCTGGCCGCCGGTGTGTCGGTGATGAGCACACCCGGCGGGTTCGTCGAGTTCAGCCGTCAGCGCGGCCTCGCCCCGGACGGGCGTTGCAAGTCGTTCGGCGCCGGCGCGGACGGCACCGGCTGGGCGGAGGGCGTCGGCGTCCTGGTGCTGGAACGCCTGTCCGACGCACAACGCAACGGTCACCGCGTGCTCGCCGTGCTGGCCGGATCGGCGGTCAACTCCGACGGAGCCTCCAACGGTCTCACCGCGCCCAGCGGCCTCGCTCAGCAGCGGGTGATCCGGGCGGCGCTGGCCGACGCCCGGCTCGTTCCGTCCGATGTGGACGCTGTCGAGGCGCACGGCACCGGCACGGTCCTCGGCGACCCGATCGAGGCGGAGGCGATCCTCGCCACCTACGGCCAGGACCGGGAGACCCCGCTGTGGCTGGGTTCGCTCAAGTCCAACCTCGGGCACGCCCAGGCCGCGGCTGGCGTCGGCGGGATCATCAAGACCGTTCTCGCCCTGCGCGCCGGGACGTTGCCGCGCACGCTGCACGCCGACGAGCCCTCGCCTCACGTGGACTGGTCCACCGGAGCGGTCGAGCTGCTCACCGAGCCGCAGCCGTGGCCCGCCGGGGAACGTCCGCGTCGCGCCGGGGTCTCGTCGTTCGGCGTCAGCGGGACCAACGCGCACGTGATCGTCGAGGAAGCTCCTGCCGCGCCTGAGTCAGAGCCGGCCACGACGACGGCCGTTCTGCCGTTCCTGTTGTCGGCGAAGTCTCCGGAGGCACTGCGGGCACAGGCGGCAAGGCTGGCGGAAGCCGGTTCCCTGGACTCGGCCTACTCGCTGGCGACGACCCGTGCGTTGCTGGACCACCGGGCGGTCGTCGTGGGCGCGGCCGGGCTGCAGGCCGGGTTGACGGCGCTGGCCGCTGGGCTCCCCGCCGCCGATCTCGTGCAGGGCAAGGCTTCTGGAGACACCAAGCTCGCGTTCCTGTTCACCGGACAGGGTTCTCAGCGTGCCGGGATGGGCCGGGAGCTGTACGCGGCGTTCCCGGTGTTCGCCGCCGCGTTCGACGAGGTGTGCGCGGAGATCGACGCGCACCGGCGAGGTGTGCCGTCGGCTGATGACGTCGTGCCCGCTGAGCCTGACGTTCTTCGTCAGGACTCGCCCTCGCTCAAGGACGTCGTGTTCGCCGAGTCCGGCGATCTGCTCGATCGAACCGACCACGCGCAGGCAGGCCTGTTCGCGGTCGAGGTCGCTCTCGCCCGGCTCGTCGAGTCGTGGGGCGTCCGGCCCGACGTCGTAGCGGGGCACTCGCTCGGCGAGATCACCGCCGCCCACGTGGCGGGCGTGCTCAGCCTGGCCGATGCGGCGGCACTGGTGGCCGCGCGCGGACGGTTGATGGCCGCGATGCCCGCGGGCGGGGCCATGGCCGCGGTCGAGGCGGGCGAGGCCGAGATCGTCGGCACGTTGCCGGCGGGGGTGGACCTCGCCGCCGTGAACGGGCCGTCCTCGGTCGTCGTCTCCGGGCCGCGGGACGCCGTCGCGGACGTCGTTTCCCACTGGGCGGCGCAGGGTCGCCGCACCCGGCGTCTTACCACTAGCCACGCGTTCCACTCCGCCGCCATGGATCCTGTGTTGGCGCCGTTGGCAGAAGTCGTGCGAGAGCTGGACTTCCGCGCGCCGGCCGTGCCGTTCGTGTCGACTCGCACCGGACGGGCCGAGACCAATTTGTCCACTGTGGACTACTGGACCGGTCAGGTCAGGGACGCGGTGCGCTTCGCGGACGCCGTCGCGGCGCTGGAGGACCAGGGCGTCACGGCCTACCTGGAACTGGGACCCGACGGCGTGCTGACCGCGCTGGCCCGCGGGCTCTCCGACGCCGTGACAGCCGTCGCGCTGCGCCCGGACCGGGACGAGGCGGCCACGCTGCTGACCGCCGTCGCGACCCTGCACACCCATGGTGTTCCGGTCGACTGGTCCGCCTACTTCGCCGGGACCGGCGCACGCCGGACCGACCTGCCCACCTACGCCTTCCAGCACGAGCGCTACTGGCTCACGACGGCGAGCGGTGCCCCGGTTTCGGAGCGTCCTGCCCTTCCCTCACCGGGGGACCGGATCGAGCTGATCGACCTGGTGCGTGCGCAGGCCGCCGCCGTGCTCGGGTATCCGGAGGCACTCGACGGCGACCGTGCGTTCGCCGACCTGGGGTTCGACTCGCTCACCGCGGTGGAGCTGAGCTCCCGGCTGAGCAGGGCGACCGGGCTGACGTTGCCGCCCACGCTCGTCTTCGACTACCCGACGCCCGCCGCGCTGGCCGCGTGGCTGGTGGGCGAGACCGGGACCGGCGAGGCGCCCGTCGCGCACGCGGGTTCGGACGATCCGATCGTCGTCGTGGGCATGGGATGCCGCTATCCGGGCGATGTCACGTCCCCGGCGCGGTTGTGGGACGTCGTGCTCAACGGCACCGACGCGATCACGCCGTTCCCGGCGGACCGCGGCTGGAATCTCGACGAGGTGCACGACCCGGAACCGGGCCGGCCGGGGAAGACCTACGTCGCCCACGGTGGCTTTCTGGCTGACGCGGCCGGGTTCGACGCCGCCTTCTTCGGCATCAGCCCACGCGAGGCGCTGGCGATGGACCCCCAGCAACGGTTGCTGCTGGAGGTCACCTGGGAGACCTTCGAACACGCGGGCATCGATCCGCGCGCGGTGCGCGGGGACGCCGTCGGCGTGTTCGCCGGCGTCGCCTCGCAGGACTACGGTCCGCCGCTGCACGAGGCACCTGAGCACGTCGGCGGAAACCTCGGCACCGGCACCGCGGCCAGCGTGCTGTCCGGCCGGATCGCGTACACCTTCGGGTTCGAGGGGCCGGCGCTGACCGTCGACACCGCATGCTCGTCGTCGTTGGTCTCGCTCCACCTGGCCGCGCAGGCGTTGCGTGCGGGCGAGTGCACGCTGGCGCTCGCGGGCGGGGTGACGGTGATGTCGAGTCCTGGCGCGTTCGTCGAGTTCAGCCGTCAGCGCGGGCTCGCACCAGATGGGCGGATCAAGTCGTTCTCCGACGACGCCGACGGCACGGCGTGGGCGGAAGGCGCGGGAATGCTGCTGCTGGAACGGCTTTCGGACGCCCGCCGGCACGGTCACCCGGTGCTCGCCGTGGTCGCCGGATCTGCCGTGAACTCCGACGGCGCGTCGAACGGGCTCACCGCCCCGAACGGACCGTCGCAGCAGCGGGTGATCCGGCAGGCGCTGGCCAACGCCGGTCTGTCCACTTCGGACGTCGACGTGGTCGAGGCGCACGGCACCGGCACCGTGCTGGGTGACCCGATCGAGGCGCAGGCCGTGCTCGCGACCTACGGCCAGGACCGGGAGGTCCCGCTGTGGCTGGGGTCGCTGAAGTCGAACATCGGGCACGCCCAGGCCGCGTCCGGCGTGGGCGGGGTCATCAAGATGATCGAGGCGATGCGGCACGGCGTGCTGCCCAGGACGCTGCACCTCGGCACGCCGTCGGCCAAGGTGGACTGGACGGCGGGCGCGGTCTCGTTGCTGACCGAGACCACTCCGTGGCCGGAGACCGATGTTCGCCGGGCCGCTGTGTCGTCCTTCGGTGTCAGCGGTACCAACGCGCACGTCATCCTCGAACAGCCTGCCGAAGTTGCGGCGGAACGAGAGTTCGCCGGGCCTGTGCCGTGGCTGCTGTCGGCTCGCACCGAGACCGCGCTGCGGGCACAGGCCGAGCGGCTGCTGAGCGTTGACGCCGATGCGGTGGACGTGGCACGGATACTCGCGACCGGGCGGACGGCGTTCGAGCACCGGGCGGTGGTCGTCGCAACTGCTTCAGAGGACCGCGCGGCAGGGCTGGCCGCGATCCGGGACGGCCGTGGCGCGATCACCGGGGTCGCCCGGCCGGGCCGGACGGCGTTCCTGTTCACCGGTCAGGGTTCCCAGCGTGCCGGGATGGGGCGTGAGCTGCACGAGACGTACCCGGACTTCGCGGCGGCGTTCGACGCCGTGTGCGCCTGCCTTGACCCGCGCGTGCGGGAGGTCGTCCTCGACGGCGGACCGGAGCTCGACGGCACCGAGTTCGCGCAGCAGGGCATCTTCGCGATCGAGGTCGCGCTCGTGCGGCTGCTCGAGAAGTGGGGAGTGCGCCCGGACGTCGTTCTCGGGCACTCGGTCGGGGAGATCGCCGCGGCCCACGTCGCCGGGATCCTGAGCCTGGAGGACGCGGCCGCGCTGGTGGCCGCCCGTGGCCGCTTGATGCAGGCGTTGCCGCCTGGTGGCGTGATGATCGCCGTGCAGGCTTCGGAGGACGAGGTTCTGCCGCTTCCTTCCGGGGTGTCGCTCGCGGCGGTGAACGGTTCTTCCGCTGTGGTGTTGTCCGGAGAGGTGGACGCGGTCACCGGGCTGGCGTCGAAGTTCGCCAAGACCAAGCGGCTCAACACGAGCCACGCGTTCCACTCGCCGTTGATGGCGCCGATGCTGCCCGACTTCCGTGCCGTGCTCGACGGCCTGGCGTTCGGCCCTGCCACGCTGCCGATGGTGCCCACCGGCGGGACGGCGGACCTGGCGACGGCGGAGTACTGGGCCGGTCAGGTCGAGGCGACGGTCCGGTTCGCGGACGGCGTCGAGGCCCTGCGCGCCGACGGTGTCACCACGTTCGTCGAGATCGGTCCGGACGCCGTGCTGTCCGCGCTGGTCGACGGCGCCGTGCCGGTGCTGCGCTCGGACCGGTCCGAGCCGGAGACGCTGCTCACCGCGCTGGGACGGCTGCACGTCGGCGGGGTGAGTCCACAGTGGACTTCGCTGCTCGGTTCGGCGGACGTGCCGGTCGAGCTGCCGACGTACCCGTTCGAACGGGAGCGGTACTGGCTCGCCCCTGGTTCGCCCGCGGCCGCTGATCCGGCCGGGGAGCGGTTCTGGGCTGCTGTCCGTGACGGTGACGTCGCGGGTCTGGCGGACACCCTCGCGATTGATGCGTCCACTGTGGACGGCTTGCTGCCCGCGCTGGCCCGCTGGCGCGCCGAGGCCGACGGTGGGGCCGAGCACTGGCGTTACCGCGTGGTCTGGAAGCCGGTCGACGTCTCGGCCGCTTCGGGATCGTGGCTGGTCGTCGTGCCGGAAGGCGTTGCAGCGGAACGGTTCGTCGAGAGGCTCGACGCCACGGTGCTGGAGCTGCCTGCCGGGATCGGCCGGGCGGACCTCGCCGCGTTGGTGCCGGAGACCGATCGTGTGTTGTCGCTGCTCACCGACGTCAGTCAGGTGCTCGTCCTCGTGCAGGCGCTCGGGGATGCGGGCCGTGAGGCGCCGTTGTGGTGCGTGACGCGCAATGCCGTGCAGGTCGAGCCGGGTGAGGCGGTGGATCCCGCCGCCGCTGAGATCTGGGGGCTGGGCCGCGTGGTCGGCCTGGAGCATCCGCGTCGGTGGGGTGGGTGTGTCGACCTGGGTGGTGGTGTGGACCTGGCGGCCGTGCTGGACGGCGGTGGTGTGGATCTGGCAGCCGTGCTGGGTGGTGGTGTGGATCTGGCGGCCGTGCTGGACGGCGGTGGTGTGGATCTGGCAGCCGTGCTGGGTGGTGGTGTGGACCCGGCAGCCGTGCTGGACGGCGGTGTGGACTTGGCCGCCGTGCAGGGCGGCGGTCTGGACCTGGCAGCCGTGCTGGACGCGGGTGTGGACCTGGCAGCCACGCCGGATGGCGGTGTGGACTCGGCAGCCGGCCTCGACCTGGCCGCCGTCCTCGGCGGCACCGAGGACCAGGTCGCCGTGCGGCCGTCCGGGGTGTTCGGGCGGCGTCTCGTGCGGGCGTCCGGCGGCCGGAAGGTCCGGGAGTGGCGGCCTCGCGGCACGGTTCTGATCACCGGCGGCACCGGTGCGCTCGGCGGGCAGGTGGCCCGGCGGCTGGCGGCGGACGGTGCCGGGCACCTGGTGTTGACCAGCCGCCGCGGGCAGGCTGATGCCGGGCTCGTCGACGAGCTGACCGCACTCGGCGCGCAGGTCACGGTGCGCGCGTGCGATGTCGCCGACCGGGACGCGCTTGCCGCGTTGGTGGCGGAGTTCCCGCCGTCGGCCGTCGTGCACGCGGCTGGCCTTGGCGACCCCGATTACCTGGTGGACACCGATCTCGCCGAGTTCGCGCGCGTCCGGTCGGCCAAGGTCCTCGGGGCGCTCCACCTCGACGCCCTGCTCGGGGACACCCCGCTCGACGCGTTCGTGCTGTTCTCGTCGATCGCGGCCACCTGGGGCAGCGGGGGCCAGGGTGCCTATTCGGCTGCCAACGCGGCGCTCGACGCGCTTGCCGAGTCCCGTCGTGCCCGCGGTCTGACCGCCACGTCGATCGCCTGGGGGCCGTGGGCCGGCCCCGGGATGGCCGAGGGCGAGGCCGGAGTTCAGATGGCACGGCGCGGTGTCGCCGGGCTGCCGCCGGGGCGGGCGGTCGCGGAACTGGTCGCGGCTGTGGAACGGGACGAGCCGGCGGTCGTCGTCGCGGACGTCGACTGGAGCCGGTTCGTGCCCGCTTTCACGGCGCAGCGCCCGAGTCCGCTGCTCGGCGATCTGCCCGAGGTGCGCGAGGTGCTGGCAGCCGAGGTGACGTCCGGTGGTGCGGTCGCCGAGATTCTGAGCACTGCCAAGGGATCCGAGCTCGACCGGTTGCTGCTCGACATCGTGCGCGGCGAGATCGCCGTGGTGCTCGGGCATTCCGCGCCCGAGGCGGTGGACGTCCACCAGCCGTTGCGCGACCTCGGCCTCGACTCGCTGGCCTCGGTCGAACTGCGCAACGGCCTGTCCAGGGCGACCGGACTCGCTTTGCCCAGCACGCTTGTTTTCGACCACCCGACGGCCGACGCCGTCGCCGTGCACCTGAAGTCCTTGGTGGAGCCCGCGACCGACCTCCTCGGCGACGATCTGGACCGGCTCGAAGCCGGGCTGGCGGCGTCCGGCACGGAGGACCGCGGTCGCGTCCTGGCCCGCCTCGAAGTCCTGCTCGCCCAGTGGCGCGACGGAGGAGAGGACGAGTCGATCACCGACCGGCTCGACTCCGCCACCGACGACGAGATGTTCCGGCTGCTCGACACCGAGTTCGGCATCTCCTGATGCGCCCACCGACCCAAAGTTCTCCGAGGACCTCCCATGTCGAGTGAAGACAAGCTCCGCTACTTCCTCAAGCGCGTCACGGCCGACCTGCACGACGTTCGTGCCCGGCTGCGCGACGCCGAGGACAGGGCGGGCGAGCCGATCGCGATCGTCGGCATGGCCTGCCGGTACCCCGGAGGCGCGAACACGCCCGAACGCCTGTGGGACCTGGTCGCGGGGGAGACCGACGCGATCTCCGACTTCCCCGCCGACCGCGGCTGGGACGTCGCCCGGCTCTACCGGGCCGGCGCGCCGCAGCCGGGGCACAGCTACGTCCGCCAGGGCGGTTTCCTGCACGAGGCAGCGGACTTCGACCCGGAGTTCTTCGGGATCTCGCCGCGCGAAGCCGTCGCCATGGACCCGCAGCAACGCCTGCTCCTGGAGGTCGCGCACGAGGCGTTCGAACGCGCGGGCCTGCCGGTCGACGGTCTGCGGGGCAGTCGCACCGGGGTGTTCGTCGGCGGCATGGCGCAGATCGCCGGACCGTCGGAGGAACAGGTCGAGGCCCTGTCCGGATATCTGCTCACCGGCAGCGCGGCCAGCGTGTTCTCCGGCCGGATCGCCTACACCTTCGGGCTGGAGGGCCCGGCGCTGACCGTCGACACGGCCTGCTCGTCGTCGCTGGTGGCGATGCACCTCGCCGCGCAGGCGCTGCGGGCGGAGGAGTGCACGCTCGCGCTGGCGGGCGGGGTCACGATCATGACGACGCCGGAGGGGTTCGTCGAGTTCAGCCAGCAGGGCGGACTCGCCGCCGACGGCCGCGCCAAGGCCTTCTCCGACAACGCCGACGGCACCGCCTGGGGTGAGGGCGTCGGCCTGCTCGTCCTGGAACGGCTGTCCGACGCCCGCCGGCTCGGCCATCCGGTGCTGGCGGTGCTGCGCGGTTCCGCGGTCAACCAGGACGGCGCTTCCAACGGCCTGACCGCGCCGAACGGCCTGGCGCAGCAACGGGTGATCCGTGCGGCGCTGGCCGACTCGCGCCTCGCACCGTCCGATGTGGACGTCGTGGAGGCGCACGGCACCGGCACGACGCTGGGTGACCCGATCGAGGCCGAGGCCCTGCTGGCCACGTACGGCAAGGACCGGGACCGGCCGTTGTGGCTGGGATCGTTGAAGTCGAACATCGGGCACACGCAGGCCGCTGCCGGTGTCGGTGGCGTGATCAAGATGGTCGAGGCGATGCGGCACGGCGTGCTGCCGAAGACGCTGCACTCTGACGTTCCTTCATCCCATGTGGACTGGACCTCCGGTCAGGTTCGGCTGCTCGCCGAAGCTGTGCGGTGGCCCGAGACCGACGTGCCCCGGCGCGCCGGGGTGTCGTCGTTCGGCGTCAGCGGGACGAACGCGCACGTGATCATCGAGGCCGTTCCCGCCGAAGACGACGAGCCGTCCGCGGAACTGCCCGTGGTGCCGTGGGTGCTCTCGGCCCGGACCGGGTCAGCCCTGCGAGATCTCGCCCAGGCCCTCGGAGTCCTCGACGACGACCCGGTCGACATCGGGCGCGCGTTGGTCACCACGCGGTCGGTGCGCGAGCACCGGGCCGTGGTGCTCGACGCCGCCGGACTCGACGCGGTCACCAGTGAGCCGGCGAATCCCGGTGACGTCGTCTTCGTTTTTCCCGGCCAGGGTTCGCAGTGGGCCGGGATGGGTCGTGCGCTCCTCGGTTCCTCTCCGGTGTTCGCCTCGCGGATGTCCGAGTGCGCTTCGGCTCTCTCGTCGTTCGTCGACTGGAACCTGCTGGACGTCCTCGACGACGAGGAGGCGCTTGGCCGGGTCGACGTCGTGCAGCCCGTGCTGTGGGCGGTGATGGTGTCGCTGGCCGAGGTCTGGCGTTCGCACGGCGTCGAACCCGCTGCCGTGGTGGGCCACTCCCAGGGGGAGATCGCCGCGGCGGTCGTCGCGGGCGGTCTGTCCCTTGAGGACGGTGCTCGTGTGGTCGCGCTGCGCAGCAAGGCGATTCTGCGGCTGTCCGGACTGGGCGGCATGGTCTCGCTGGCCGCGTCGGTCGATCACGCCCGCGAGCTGATCGCGGCGTGGGACGGCAGGATCTCGGTGGCGGCGGTCAACGGCCCGTCGTCGGTCGTGGTCTCGGGTGAGGCCGGGGCGCTGGACGAGCTAGTCGCGTCGGTCGAGGTGCGGGCGCGGCGGATCGCCGTCGACTACGCCTCGCACTCGGCGCAGGTCGAGCTGCTGGCCGCAGAACTGGCCGAGCTGTTGGCCCCGGTGCGGCCTCTGCCCGGCCGGATCCCGTTCGTCTCGGCGGTGACCGGGGAGGTCCTGGACACCACCGGGCTGGACGCTGCCTACTGGTACCGCAACCTCCGCGAACCCGTCCGGTTCGACCAGGCCGTCACGACACTTCTCGCGAACCGGGCCACCGTCTTCGTCGAGTGCAGCCCGCACCCCGTGCTCACCGTCGGCATCGAGGAGACGATCGAGCACGCCGGTGCGGGCGCCGCCGCCGTCGGCACCCTCCGCCGCGACGACGGCGACCTGTCCCGCTTGGTGACCTCGCTCGGTGAGGCGTTCGCCCGAGGTGCCGAGGTCGACTGGGCCGGCGTCTTCGCGGGCACCGGCACCCGCCGCGTGACCCTGCCGACGTATCCGTTCCAGCGCGAGCGTTACTGGTCGGAGCCCGGCACACCGCGTCGCCGCACGGCCGTCGACGACCTGCGGCACGAGACGACCTGGCGGCTCGTGCCCGCCGGAACCCCTGCCGTCACGGGTACCTGGGTCGTGCTCGGCGCGGACGACCTCACTGACCGCGTCGCGCAGGGACTCGCCCGCCACGGCGCCGAGGTGATCCGCTCAGCTGAAGTGGGTGACCTCACGGACGTCCGCGGTGTGCTGGCCGTCGCTCCCGACGGTCGTACGCTGGGACATCCGGACGTTCCGGCGGGGTTCGCCGCGACTCTAGCCGCGGTGCAAGCGCTTGCGGACCACGAAGTTCCTTTGTGGACGGTCACGCGGGGCGCGGTCTCCACCTCGGACGCGGACCCGGTCACCGACCCGGAGCAGGCCCTCGTCTGGGGGCTCGGCCAGGTGGTGCGCCAGGAGCACCCGGCTCGCTGGGGCGGGGTCGCCGACCTGCCCGCCGACGCGGACGACGACGCCGTCGACCTGTTCCTGGGTGGCCTGAGCGGCGCGGAGGACGAACTGGCCGTGCGCCAGGAAGGCGTGTTCGCGCGGAGGCTCGTCCGGTCCGCCGGAGCGCTCGCCCGGCGTGACTGGCGGCCGGAGGGCACGGTCCTGATCACCGGCGGCACGGGTGCGCTCGGCGCCCACGTCGCGCGCCGGATGGCCACCCTGGGCGCGCCGCACCTGTTGCTCGTCAGCCGCAGCGGACCGGACGCCGCCGGCGCAGCCGACCTCGCCAACGAGCTCACCGCACTCGGCTCGCGGGTCACCGTGGCCGCGTGCGACGCCGCCGACCGCGACGCACTCGGCACGCTGATCGACGCCCTGCCGCAGGACGTCCCGCTGCGCTCGGTGATCCACACCGCCGCCGTCCTCGACGACGCCGTGCTCGACGAACTGAGCCTCGACCAGGTGGGCCGCGTGCTGCGGGTGAAGGCCGCGGCGGCGGTGACCCTGCACGAGCTGACCCGTGAGCTCGACCTCGACGCGTTCGTGCTCTTCTCGTCGCTCGCCGGCACGTACGGCGGGGCGGGCCAGGGGAACTACGCGCCGGGCAACGCTTTCCTGGACGCCTTCGCGCGGTATCGCCGTGGCCTGGGCCTGCCCGCGACGTCGATCGGCTGGGGGCACTGGGCGGGCGGCGGCATGGCCGACGGGGGCCTGGAGACCCGGCTGCTGCACCGCGGTGTGCCGCCGATGGAGCCGGAGCTGGCCCTCGACGGTCTTCAGCGGGTCCTCGACCTCGACGACACGGCTGTCGTCGTCGCCGACGTCGACTGGACCGCCGCCGTGGCACCGAGTCCGTTGCTCTCCGACCTTCCCGAGATGCGGCTCGTCCGCACCGATGCCGAACCCGGTCTCGCCGACCTGGCGCCGGAGGAGCGGGACCGGCGGCTGCTTCAGATCGTGCGCACGCAGATCGCCGCCGTGCTCGGGTTCTCCGAGCCCGGCCGCATCGATCCCGCCCGAGCCCTGCGCGACCTGGGTTTCGACTCGCTGACGGCGGTCGAGCTGCGGAACCGGCTGGGTGCCTCGGTCGGCCTGAAACTGCCCGCGACCCTGGTCTTCGACCACCCCAGTCCTGGCGCGTTGGTCCGCTACCTCGCGGAGCGGCTCACCGGCGCGACCGGTGCCGTTGCCGAGGTCTCCGAGCGGGGTGCTGCCGACGAGCCGATCGCGATCGTCGCGATGAGCTGCCGGTTCCCTGGTGGGGTCGACTCCCCGGAGGACCTGTGGGAGCTGCTGGCAGCAGGTGGGGACACGGCCACCGAGTTCCCCGACGACCGCGGGTGGGACGTCGAGGCCGTGTACGACCCCGATCCCGAGGTGCCCGGCCGTTCCTACGTCCGGCACGGATCCTTTGTGGACGACGTGACCGGGTTCGACGCGGCGTTCTTCGGGATCAGCCCGCGCGAGGCGCTGGCGATGGACCCGCAGCAGCGGTTGCTGCTGGAGACGTCGTGGGAGGTGTTCGAACGCGCGGGGCTCGACCCGGTGGCGTTGCGCGGCAGTCGGGTCGGCGTGTTCGTCGGAACGAACGGCCAGGACTACGGCACTCTGCTGATGAACGCCCGCGAGCAGGTCGAGGGCTATCTGGGCACCGGCAGCTCGGCGAGCGTGTTCTCCGGCCGCGTCGCGTACGCGTTCGGTCTGGAAGGCCCCGCGGTCACGGTGGACACGGCGTGTTCGTCGTCCCTGGTGGCACTGCATCTCGCCGCGCAGGCGTTGCGGGCGGGGGAGTGCACGCTCGCGCTCGCGGGCGGTGTGACCGTGATGTCCACGCCGATCGGGT
Source organism: Lentzea waywayandensis (assembly GCF_900115955.1). GTDB lineage: Bacteria > Actinomycetota > Actinomycetes > Mycobacteriales > Pseudonocardiaceae > Lentzea > Lentzea waywayandensis. The sequence goes on along the minus strand of NZ_FOYL01000001.1, from coordinate 1,200,970 downwards.
TCGTCGAGTTCTCACGTCAGCGCGGTCTGGCCGCCGACGGCCGGTGCAAGCCGTTCGGTGACTCCGCCGACGGCACGGCCTGGGGCGAGGGTGCCGGGCTGCTGCTGGTGGAGCGGCTGTCGGACGCCCGCCGCCACGGCCACCCCGTGCTCGCGGTGCTCCGCGGTTCGGCGGTCAACCAGGACGGCGCGTCCAACGGGTTGACGGCGCCCAACGGCCCGTCGCAGCAACGGGTGATCCGGCAGGCTCTCGACGCCGCCGGCCTGCGACCGTCCGATGTGGACGCCGTCGAGGCGCACGGCACCGGGACCCGCCTCGGCGACCCGATCGAGGCTCAGGCGCTGCTGGCCACCTACGGGCAGGACCGGGAAGCGCCGCTGTGGCTGGGTTCGGTGAAGTCGAACCTCGGGCACACCCAGGCGGCCGCGGGCGTCGCCGGCGTGATCAAGATGGTGCAGGCGTTGCGGCACGAGGTGCTGCCGAGGACGCTGCGCGCGGACGTTCCGTCGTCCCAGGTGGACTGGTCGGCCGGCGAGGTCTCGTTGCTGACCGAGTCCGTGCCGTGGCCGGCCGGCGGTCGTGTGCGCCGGGCAGGGGTGTCGTCGTTCGGTATCAGCGGGACCAACTCCCACGTCGTCCTGGAGGAGGCACCCGCTCCTGAGCCCGTGCCGGCGGAGACGTACTCCGGCGGCGTCGTGCCGTGGCTGGTCTCGGCGAGGTCCGAAGCCGGGCTGCGGGCGCAGGCCCCGCGGCTGCTGGCGTTTCTCGGCACGGAACCCGACCTGGTCGCGACCGCGAGGACCCTCGCCACGGCCAGGGCGTCGCACGACCACCGGGCCGTGGTGCTCGCCGCCGACCTCGACGGCGTCCGCCGCGGGCTCACCGGCCTCGCCGAGGGCCGGTCGGTCGCCGAGGTCGTCCGGGGATCGCTGCGCGGGGAGACCGCGTTCCTGTTCTCCGGCCAGGGTTCCCAGCGGGCGGGGATGGGCCGCGAGCTGTACGAGGGGTTTCCGGCCTACGCGGCCGCGTTCGACGCGGTGTGCGCCCTGCTGGATCCGCGGCTCGGGGAGGTTCTCGGTTCGCCCGAACTGGATCAGACGGAGTTCGCACAGCAGGGGATCTTCGCGGTCGAGGTCGCGTTGTTCCGGCTGCTGGAGTCGTGGGGTGTGCGACCGGACTTCGTCGCGGGACACTCGGTCGGGGAGATCGCGGCGGCGCACGTCGCCGGGATCCTGACCCTGGAGGACGCGGCGAAGCTGGTGACCGCGCGTGGACGCCTGATGCAGGCTCTGCCGCCCGGTGGCGTGATGATCGCCGTGCAGGCACGCGAGGACGAGGTTCTGCCGCTGCCGGAAGGGGTTTCGCTGGCCGCGGTGAACGGTCCGGCCTCGGTGGTGTTGTCCGGAGAGGCGGGCGCGGTCACCGCGCTGGCGTCGAAGTTCGCCAAGACCAAGCGGCTCAACACGAGTCACGCCTTCCACTCGGCGCTGATGGAGCCGATGCTCGCCGAGTTCCGCGACGTTGTCGAAGGACTCGACCACGCCGAACCGGCCATCGCGTTCGTGTCCACTGTGGATGAAGAACCGGATGTCTCGCCGGAGTACTGGGTGCGGCAGGTGCGCGAGCCGGTCCGGTTCGCCGATGCCGTCGCGCGGCTGCGTTCCGCGGGCGTCACCGAGTTCGTCGAGCTCGGTCCCGACGCCGTGCTCACCCCGATGGTCGAGGAGGCCGTGCCCACCCTGGTGGCGGGTCGCTCCGACTGTCTCGGCGTGCTGACCGCGCTCGCGCACTTCGCTGAGACCGCCTTGTGGTCGCAGGTGTTCGGATCTGGTCCGGTTCGTGCGGACCTGCCGACCTATGCGTTCCAGCACGAGAGGTTCTGGCTGGACGGCGCTGCGGCGGGGGACGTCGGCGCGCTCGGCCACCCGTTGCTCGGTGTGGCCGTGGAGCTGCCCGAGTCCGGCGGCAGGGTGCTGACCGGCTCGCTCTCGACCCGGACCTCGCCGTGGCTTTCCGGGCACGCCGTGCACGGCACGGTCATCCTGCCCGGCACGGCGTTCGTGGAGCTGGCTCTGCGCGCGGGTGCCGAGGTGGGCTGTGCGGTGCTGGAGGAACTGACGATCGCCGCGCCGCTCGTGCTGCCGCCGACCGGCACCGTCCGGGTCCAGGTGGCGGTTGCACCGGTCGACGATCGGTACGAGGTCACCGTGCACTCCCGCAGCGCCGAGACCGAGCCCTGGACGCGGCACGCCACCGGTGTGCTGACCGCCGAGCCGGTGCCCGCCGGGGAACTCGGGGAATGGCCACCCGCCGGAGCGTCCGAAGTGGACGTCACGGACCTGTACACCGGGTTCGAGGACCGGGGTTTCACCTACGGGCGGACGTTCCAGGGACTGAGCGCGGCGTGGCTGCGGGACGGCGAGGTGTTCGCCGAGGTGGCGTTGCCCGCCGCCGACCGCGACACCGCCGCGCGGTTCGGCCTGCATCCCGCGCTGCTCGACGCCGCGCTGCACGGTCTGGGGCTCGGCGACCTGCTGCCCGACGACGGTCAGGGGCGGCTGCCGTTCACCTGGTCCGGGGTGGCACGGCACAGCGAAGGTGCCGCCACCCTGCGAGTTCGCCTCACGCCGATCGCGCCTGACACCGTTGCCCTGACGGTGGCCGACGGGTCGGGCAGGCCGGTGCTGTCCGTTGCCTCACTCGTGCTGCGGCCGGTCGCGGCCGACCAGTTCGGGCAGGTCCGGGACGCGTTGTTCCGCGTGGAATGGGTTGAGGCTCAAGGAGAGCCCGCTGCCGACGCCAAGACCGTCCTGGTCGCTCCGGCCGATGTCCACACCACGACCGCGACGGTGCTGGCCGAGATCCGGTCCTGGCTCGCCACCGAAGGGGACGCCGAGCTGGTGTTCCTCACGCGGGGCGCGGTCGCCGCTGCGGACGGCGACGCCGTGCCCGACCTCGGTGCGGCCGCGGCCTGGGGGCTCGTCCGCTCCGCCCGCGCCGAGCATCCCGGCCGGTTCCGGCTGGTGGACCTCGCCGACGACGTGGTTCCCGCACTTCCGGCTGGAGAGCCCGAACTGGCAGTGCGGGCGGGCCGTGTGCTGGTTCCCCGCGTCGTCCGCGGGACGGCGCCCGGCCTGGAGCTTCCGGCAGGTGACTGGCGGCTCGCGGTCACCGCGCCCGGCACGGTGGACGGCGTCACGGCGTTGCCGGAACCGGCGCAACCGCTTGCCGCGGGCGAGGTGCGGATCGCCGTCCGCGCCGCCGGCGTGAACTTCCGCGACGTCCTCAACGCCCTCGGGCAGTACCCCGGCGGGCCTGTTCCGCTGGGACAGGAGGCCGCGGGCGTGGTGGCGGAGATCGGCTCGGGCGTCACCGGACTGACGGTGGGGGACCGCGTCTTCGGCCTGTTCCCCGGCACCTTCGGCACCCGCGCTGTCACCGATCACCGTTTGGTGGCACCGGTTCCGGAAGGCTGGACGTTCGCGCAGGCGGCGACCACGCCGGTCGCGTTCCTGACCGCCTACTACGGCCTCGTCGAGCTCGCCGAGCTGAAGCCAGGCGAGTCCGTGCTGGTGCACGCGGCCGCGGGTGGCGTCGGCATGGCCGCCGTCCAGCTCGCACACCACCTCGGTGCCGAGGTGTACGCGACCGCCAGTCCCGGCAAGCACGCCGTGGTGCGCGGTCTCGGCGTCGAGCACGTGGCCTCGTCGCGCACTCTCGCGTTCGCCGAGAGCTTCGGACGGGTGGACGTCGTGCTGAACTCGCTCGCGGGCGAGTTCGTGGACGCGTCGCTGTCGCTGCTGGCGGAGGGCGGCCGGTTCCTCGAGATGGGCAAGACCGACGTCCGTTCGGTGCCCGGCGTCGACTACCGGGCGTTCGACCTCGGCGAGGCCGGGGCCGAACGGCTCGGGCGGATGCTCACGGAGGTGCTCGGCCTGTTCGCCGCGGGACACCTGCGGCCGCTGCCGGTCACCGCGTGGGACGTGCGGCAGACGCCGGGCGCGCTGCGGTACCTGAGCCAGGCCAAACACGTCGGGAAGCTCGCGCTCACCGTCCCGCACGGGATCGACCCGGACGGCACCGTGCTGATCACCGGCGGCACCGGGGCGCTCGGCGCCGCGCTCGCCCGGCACCTCGTCGCCGGTGGCGCCAAGCACCTCGTGCTCACCGGGCGCCGCGGGCTGGACGCTCCGGGCGCGGCAGAGTTGGCGGGACTGGGAGTGACGATCGTGGCCTGCGACGTCGGCGACCGGGCCGCGGTGGCCGGCCTGCTGGCCGGGCTGAGCCGTCCGCTCACCGCCGTGGTGCACGCCGCGGGTGTGCTGGCGGACGCCACCGTCGACCGGCTCACCGGCGACGACCTCGCGGCCGTGCTGCGGCCGAAGGCGGACGGCGCCCGCCACCTGCACGAGCTGACCCGTGACGCCGACCTCGCCGCGTTCGTGCTGTTCTCCTCGGTGTCCGGACTTTCGGGCACCCCGGGGCAGGGCGGCTACGCGGCCGCCAACTCCTACCTCGACGGCCTCGCGCACCACCGCCAGGTGGCCGGGCTGCCTGCCGTCTCGCTCGCCTGGGGCGCGTGGGACGCGGGCATGGCCGGAGGCCTCGGCGAGACGGACCGCCGCCGCATGAGCCGGTCCGGCTTGCTGCCTCTGTCCACAGAGGATGGTGTGGCGTTGTTCGACGCGGCCGTCGCGGAGGCGGCGAGTCTGCTCGTCCCGATGCGCCTCGACCCGGCGGCGCTGCGTGGTGACGACGTGCCGGCGTTGCTGCGCGGTCTGGTCAGGGCGAAGCCACGGCGAGTGGTCGCGCCGTCCGACGCGGCCGAGCTGACCCGGCGGCTGGCCGGGCGCACCGCTGCCGAGCAGGACGCGATCGTGCTGGAACTGGTCCGCGAGGCGATGGCCGCGGTGCTCGGGCACGCCGACGCCTCGGGTGTCGAGACGAGCCGCGGTTTCCTGGAGGTCGGCTTCGACTCGCTGACCGCCGTCGAACTGCGCAACCGGCTCGCCGCGGCGACCGGGCTGCGGCTGCCGTCGACGCTGGTGTTCGACCACGCCTCGCCCGCGGCCCTCGCGGCGCACCTGCGCGGCGAACTGTCCGGCACCGCGCCGGACGCCGAGCGCCTTCTGTCCGAAGTGGACGGACTCGAGACGCGGCTGCTGGCCGCCGAGCTCGACGACGCCGGCCGCGCCGCGCTGCACGGGCGGCTCCAGACTTTGCTGGCCAAGTGGTCCGGCACCGCCGGGGCCGACGTCGCGGACAGCCTCGCCACGGCGTCCGCGGACGACCTCTTCGACTTCATCGACAACACATTGGGGAACTGACGGTGTCCAACGAGGAACGGCTGGTCGAGTACCTGCGCCGGGTGACCGCCGACCTGCAGCGGACGCGCACGCGCCTGCAGGAGATCGAGTCCGGCGAACCCGAGCCGATCGCCGTCGTCGGCATGAGCTGCCGCTACCCCGGCGGCGTGGCGTCGCCGGACGACCTGTGGGAACTGGTGCGCGAAGGCCGTGACGCCATCACGCCGTTCCCGGACGACCGCGGCTGGGACCTCGCCGCCCTGACCGGTCAGGATCCCGACCAGCGCGGCGCGAGCCACACGGCGGCGGGCGGGTTCCTCGACGACGTCGCCGGGTTCGACGCCGAGTTCTTCGGCATCTCGCCACGGGCCGCGCTGGCGATGGATCCGCAGCAACGGCTGTTGCTGGAGTCGTCGTGGGCGCTGTTCGAGGACGCCGGCATCGACCCGGCGAGCCTGCGCGGCGGACGGACCGGTGTGTTCGTCGGCGCGTCCTCGTCGGGCTACGCCAGCGGCTTCCCGGAGGCTCCGGAAGGCCTCGAGGGCCACCTCCTGACCGGCAACGCGGGCAGCGTGATCTCCGGACGGCTCGCGTACCAGTTCGGGCTGGAGGGGCCCGCGGTCACGGTGGACACGGCGTGTTCGTCGTCGTTGGTGGCACTGCATCTCGCCGCACAGGCGCTGCGCGCGGGGGAGTGTTCGCTCGCGCTCGCCGGTGGCGTCATGGTGCTCGCCTCGCCGACGTTGTTCGTCGAGTTCTCGCGTCAGCGCGGGCTCGCGGCGGACGGGCGTTGCAAGTCCTTCGCCGCGGCCGCGGACGGCACCGGCTGGGCCGAGGGTGTCGGGCTCGTCCTGCTGGAGAAGCTGTCCGACGCCCGGCGCAACGGTCACGAGATCCTCGCGGTGGTGCGGGGTTCCGCGGTCAACCAGGACGGCGCGAGCAGCGGGCTGACCGCGCCGAACGGGCCGTCGCAGCAACGCGTGATCCGGGACGCGCTGGCCGGTGCCCGCCTCTCTCCGTCCGATGTGGACGCTGTCGAGGCGCACGGCACGGGCACCCGGCTCGGCGACCCGATCGAGGCGCAGGCCGTGCTCGCGACCTACGGCGGCGACCGGCCCGAACCGCTGTGGCTCGGTTCGCTGAAGTCGAACATCGGGCACGCCCAGTCCGCCGCCGGAGTCGGTGGCGTGATCAAGATGATCCAGGCCATGCGGCACGGCGTGCTGCCGAAGACGCTGCACGTGGACGAGCCGACGCCGCACGTCGACTGGGCGGCGGGCAACGTCCGGCTGCTCACCGGCACGACACCGTGGCCCGAGACCGGAAGGCCGCGCCGAGCGGGCGTGTCGTCGTTCGGGATGAGCGGCACCAACGCGCACGTGATCCTGGAGCAGGCCCCGGCCGTTGATCCCGCGGAGGCGCCCGCGCTGCCGGTCACGCCGGTGCTTCTCTCCGCCCGCACGGCGACCGCGCTGCGCGAGCAGGCTCACCTGTTGTCCACTGTGGATTTCGAGCTGCCGGAACTGGCGGCCGCCATGGCGACTCGCGGCGGTCTGGAACACCGTGCCGTCGTGGTCGCTTCGGACCGGGACGCGCTTCGCGCCGCTCTGCGCGACTTCGACGTCGTCCAGGGGCAGCCCGGTGGGAAGACCGCGTTCCTGTTCTCGGGTCAGGGATCGCAGCGGACCGGCATGGGCCGCGAGCTGTACGAGGCCTTCCCGGCCTACGCGTCGTCGTTCGACGCGGTGTGCGCGCTGCTGGATCCGCGGCTTCGTGAGGTCCTGGATTGTGCGGAACTGGACCGCACGGAGTTCGCACAGCAGGCGATCTTCGCGCTGGAAGTCGCGTTGTTCCGGTTGCTGGAGTCCTGGGGTGTCCGGCCGGACTTCGTGCTCGGGCACTCGGTGGGGGAGATCGCCGCGGCGCACGTCGCCGGGATCTTGTCGTTGGAGGACGCGGCCGCGCTGGTCATGGCGCGCGGACGGCTGATGCAGGCGTTGCCCGAGGGTGGCGCGATGATCGCCGTGCAGGCAGGCGAGGACGAGGTTCTGCCGCTGCCGGACGGGGTCTCGCTGGCCGCGGTGAACGGGCCGTCCTCGGTCGTGCTCTCCGGGGCTGAGGACGCTGTTGTCGCTGTTGCCTCCCGGTTCGCGAAGACCAAGCGCCTCAACACGAGCCACGCCTTCCACTCGGCGCTGATGGAACCGATGCTCGCCGAGTTCCGCACGGCTCTCGCCGGGCTCACCTTCGGCGCGCCGACGATTCCCGTTGTGTCCACAGTGGAGGAATCGGCGGCGTGGGACGCGGACTACTGGGTCCGCCAGGTGCGGCAGCCGGTCCGGTTCCACGCAGGCGTCGAACGCCTGCGCGCCCAGGGCGTCACGGTGTTCGCCGAGATCGGTCCGGCCGCGGTGCTCACCCCGCTTGCCGACGACGTGACTCCGTTGCTGCGCAAGGACAAGTCGGAACCGGAGACGGTCATCCGCGGGCTGAGCACCCTGTACGTCCGCGGCACGGCCGTCGACTGGCCGAGGTTCTTCGGCGGCGCCCGGCGGCTCCCGCTGCCGCACTACCCGTTCGAGCACGAGCGGTTCTGGCTGGCCGCACCCGCCTTGACCGGTGACGTCAGCGCCGCCGGACTCACCCGCCTCGACCACTCGCTGCTGGGCGCCGCGCTGGCGCTCGCCGACGGTGACGGGTTCCTCTGCACGGGCGTCCTCTCGCCGCGATCGCACCCTTGGCTCGCCGACCACGTCGTGCTCGGTACGACGCTGGTGCCCGGCACCGCCTTCGTCGAGCTGGCCCTGCGCGCCGCCGAGCAAGCCGGGTGCGACCGGATCGACGAGCTCACCATCGAGGCGCCGCTGACCTTGACCGACAGCGGAGCCGAGATCCAGATCGCCGTCGGCGCTCCCGGCCTGGACGGTGCCCGCGGCCTGCGCATCCACGCGCGCCCAGCGGGTTCGGCGTTCGACGAGCCCTGGACCCGGCACGCCACCGGCACCCTGTCCACGGCAGGCCGGTCCGCCACGGGGTCCGCAGAGTGGCCGCCCGCGGGAGCCGAGGTCCTGGACGTCGACGACCTCTACGCCCGGTTCGCCGACCGCGGTTTCGACTACGGCCCGGCGTTCCAGGGCCTGCGCGCTGCCTGGCGGCGTGGCGACGACGTCTTCGCCGAGGTCGAGCTGCCGGACTCGGCGCACGCCGCCGGGCGGTTCGCGCTGCACCCCGCGCTGCTCGACAGCGCGTTGCACGGGCTGGCGTTCGGTGTGCTGCCGGACACCGGCGCGGGCAGGGTGCCCTTCTCCTGGACCGGCGTCACGGTGCCCGCGCGCGGCCGTTCGGCGCTGCGGGTCCGGTTGTCCGCCACCGGATCGGACACCGTCACTCTCGTGGCCACCGACGAGACCGGACAGCCGGTCGCCGCCGTCGAAGGGCTGACCGTGCGGCCGGTCGCCGTGCCGCGGCAGTCCCTGTTCGCGGTGGACTGGCCGCAGCTTCCCCCAGGCGGGACGTCCGAGTACATCCGGCCGACGTTCCTGGTGGTCGGCGGCGGTACGCACGCCGTTGCCACTCAGGCCGCCGAGCCCGCGTCCGACGAACGCCTGGTGGTCGACGGTGGCGTCGACCCCGCTGCTGCGCTCTCCGCGACCACTCAGGTGTTGAGAGAGCTGCAGAACTGGCTCGCCGCCGAGCACGCGCCCGACGAACGCCTCGTGATCGTCACGCGCGGTGCGGTCGCCGTGGAGGACGAGGCCGTCACCGATCTCGCCGGCGCGGCCGTGCGGGGGCTGGTGCTGGCGGCGCAGGCCGAGCATCCCGACCGGTTCGTGCTGGTGGACACCGACGACCTGGCGGGCGTCACGCGGTTCCCGGCAGGGGAGCCGCAGTTCGCCGTCCGCGGTGGTCGCGTGTTCGTACCGCGGCTGGTGAGGGCCGCCGCGCCCGCCGGCGATCCGCTGGACTGGGACACGGTCCTGATCACCGGGGGCACCGGCGCGCTCGGGTCGGCACTCGCCCGGCACCTGCTCGACCGCGGCACCCGCCGTGTCGTCGTCGCCACCCGCCGGGGGCAGGACGCACCCGGTGCGGCCGCGCTGACCGGGCTCGGCATCGAGGTCGTGGCCTGCGACGTCACCGACCGGGACGCGGTCTCCGCACTGCTCGGCTCGTTGCCCGGTCTCGACGCCGTGGTGCACGCGGCCGGCGTGCTCGACGACGGCGTGCTGGACTCGCTGACGCCGGAGCGGCTCGCCACCGTGTTGCGTCCCAAGGTGGACGCGGCCTGGTTGCTGCACGAGCTGACCCTTGGCACCGGACTGTCGGCGTTCGTCGTGTTCTCGTCGGTCGCCGGTGTCTTCGGTGCGGCCGGGCAGGCGAACTACGCCGCCGCCAACGCCTATCTCGACGCACTGGTGGCGCACCGCAGCGCCGCCGGACTGCCCGGCACCTCGATGGCCTGGGGCGCCTGGGAGACCGGCATGGCCGCCGACGCACCGCTGGGCGGCCTCGTTCCTCTGTCCACAAAGGATGGACTGGCCCTGTTCGACGCCGCACTGGCGGCCGGTCGGGCCGTCACGCTGCCGGTGCGGCTGGACCTGGCCGCGTTCCGCACGGGGCAGGTGCCGGCGCTGCTGCGCGGCCTGGTGCGGCCGTCGGCCCGGCGCGCTGTGCCCGGTTCGGCGTTCGGTGAGCGGCTGGCCTCCGTTCCCGCCGCCGAGCGCGAGGCGCTGCTGCTGGAACTGGTCCGGACCGAGGCCGCGGCCGTGCTGGGCCACGAGCCCGGCACCAGGATCGACGTGAGCAAGGCGTTCAGCGACATCGGGTTCGACTCGCTGACCGCGGTCGAGCTGCGCAACCGGCTCGCGGAGGCGACCGGGCTGCGGTTGTCGTCGACACTCGTGTTCGACCACCCCGGCGCGGCCGCGCTCGCCGCGCACCTCGGCGCCGAAATGCTGGGCACCTCGATCTCCGCCGCGCCGGCCGCGGTCGTCGCGGCCGACGAGCCCATCGCGATCGTCGGCATGAGCTGCCGGTATCCCGGTGGCGTCACGTCGCCGGACGACCTGTGGCGGTTGGTGGCGGAGGGCAGGGACGGCGTCGGGGAGTTCCCGGACGATCGCGGCTGGGACGTCGAGTACGACCAGGACCCGGGGCGGACCGGTACCACCTACACCCGCGAGGGCGGGTTCCTCTACGACGCGGCGGAGTTCGACGCGGCGTTCTTCGGGATCAGTCCCCGTGAGGCCGTCGCGATGGACCCGCAACAGAGGTTGCTGCTGGAGTCCTCGTGGGAGGCGTTCGAGAACGCGGGCATCGCTCCCGACTCGGTGCGGGGCAGCCGCACCGGTGTCTTCGCGGGCCTGATGTACCACGACTACGGCGCCCGGATCACGACCGCGCCGGCGGATCTCGAAGGCTTCCTCGGGATCGGCAACTCCGGCAGCGTCCTTTCCGGACGGATCGCCTACTCGTTCGGGCTGGAGGGCCCGGCGGTCACCGTCGACACGGCGTGCTCTTCCTCGCTGGTCGCGCTGCACCTCGCCGCTCAGGCGCTGCGCTCGGGCGAGTGTTCGCTCGCGCTCGCCGGCGGTGTCACCGTGATGGCGACCCCGGCGACGTTCCTCGAGTTCTCGCGCCAGCGCGGGCTCGCGGCGGACGGGCGCTGCAAGTCCTTCGCCGCGGCGGCCGACGGCACCGGCTGGGGCGAGGGTGTCGGGGTCCTCGTGCTGGAAAGGCTTTCCGACGCCCGGCGCAACGGGCACCGCGTGCTCGCCGTCGTGCGTGGCTCGGCGGTCAACTCGGACGGCGCGTCCAACGGGTTGACGGCGCCGAACGGACCGTCCCAGCAACGCGTCATCCGGGCCGCGCTGGCGACCGCGGGCCTGACTCCGTCCGATGTGGACGCCGTTGAGGCGCACGGCACCGGTACGCGGCTCGGTGACCCGATCGAAGCTCAGGCGTTGCTGGCGACCTACGGCCAGGAACGCTCGGAGGGGCCGTTGTGGCTGGGTTCGGTCAAGTCGAACCTCGGGCACACGCAGGCCGCGGCGGGTGTCGCCGGCGTGATCAAGATGGTGCAGGCGTTGCGGCACGGGCTGTTGCCCAGGACGTTGCACGTCGACGAGCCGACTCCGCAGGTCGACTGGACCGCGGGTGAGGTTCGGCTGCTGACCGAGCCTGTCGCGTGGCCCGCGGGTGACCGCGTCCGTCGCGCCGCGGTGTCGTCGTTCGGGATCAGCGGCACCAACGCCCACGTGCTGCTGGAAGAAGCTCCGGACGCGCCCGTTGCTGCCGCCTCTCGCGAACTGCCGGTGGTGCCGTGGGTGCTCTCGGCCAAGTCCCCGGACGCGCTGCGCGAGCAGGCGCGACGGCTGCTCGCCGCGGCCCCGGACCTGCCGGTGTCCGCGGTGGCCCAGGCACTGGCCGGTGGTCGCGCGGCGCTGGACCACCGTGCGGCCGTCGTCGGCGCCGACCGTGCCGAACTGCTGCGCGGGCTCGAGGCCGTCGCTTCGGGGACGCCCGCTGCGGATGTCCACATCGGACGCGCTGGGGCCGGCAAGGTCGCGTTCCTGTTCACCGGTCAGGGTTCGCAGCGCGCGGGCATGGGACGCGAACTGTACGAGGCGTTCCCGGCCTACGCCTCCGCGTTCGACGCGGTCTGCGCGCTTCTGGATCCGCGGCTGCGCGAGGTCCTGGATTCCGCGGAGCTGGATCGCACGGAGTTCGCGCAGCAGGGGATCTTCGCGCTCGAGGTGGCGTTGTTCCGGCTGCTGGAGTCGTGGGGTGTCCGGCCTGGGCTCGTTGCCGGGCACTCCGTCGGCGAGATCGCCGCCGCCCACGTCGCCGGGATCCTGTCGTTGGAGGACGCGGCCGCGCTGGTTGCCGCGCGCGGCCGGTTGATGCAGGCGTTGCCCGAAGGTGGCGTGATGATCGCGGTCCAGGCGTCCGAGGAGGACGTTCTGCCGCTGCCGGACGGAGTCTCGCTCGCCGCGGTCAACGGGCCTTCGTCGGTCGTGCTCTCCGGAGTCGAGGAAGCAGTTGCCGCGGTGGCCTCCCGGTTCGCGAAGACCAAGCGGCTCAACACGAGTCACGCGTTCCACTCGGCGCTGATGGAGCCGATGCTGGCCGAGTTCGGTGCCGCGATCGACGGTCTCGACTGCGCACCGCCGTCGATCCCGTTCGTGTCCAGTGTGGACGTTTCGGCGCAGCTGTCGCCGGAGTACTGGGTGCGGCAGGTTCGCGAGCCCGTCCGGTTCGCCGACGCCGTCACGCGGTTGCGGGAGCAGGGCGTCACGGAGTTCGTCGAGATCGGCCCCGACGCCGTTCTCGCCGCGATGGTGGACGGTGCCGTTCCGCTGCTTCGTGCGGGACGTGCGGAGGCCTCCTCGGTACTCACGGCGCTCGCCCGGCTGCACGTACGCGGTGTCGAGCCCGACTGGGCCGAGGTGTTCGCGGGCACCGGCTCGGCGCCGGTCGACCTGCCGTCCTACGCCTTCGAGCGCAGCCGGTACTGGCTCGACGCGGCGCCGGTCGCCGACGTGGCCGCACTCGGTCAGTCCGCGCCCGGCCACCCGCTGCTGAGCGCCGCCGTCGAACTGCCGGACGCCGGGACGGTGTTCACCGGCACGCTGTCGACGCGGACCGCGCCGTGGCTCGCCGAGCACGAGGTGCTGGGCGAGCCGCTGCTTCCCGGCGCGGCGTTCGCGGACCTCGCGTTGTGCGCGGGGGCCGAGCTGGGGTGCCCGGTCGTCGACGAGCTCACCCTCGCCGCGCCACTGGTGCTGCGCGGTCAGGTGTCCCTGCGGGTGACCGTCGGAGCTCTGATCGACGGGCGACGACAGCTGACAATCCACTCACGACAGTCCGATGAGGACTCTTGGACGTTGCACGCCACTGGAGCGGTGAGCGCTTCCGGTGTGCAGAACGACGACCTGACGGACTGGCCTCCTGCGGGGGCGACCGAGGTACCGGTCGGCGATCTCTACGACCGCGCCGCGGAACAGGGCTTCGGCTACGGCCCGGCGTTCCAGGGGGTGCGGGCGGCCTGGCGGCACGAAGACACGGTGTTCACGGAGGTCGAACTGCCGCAGGACCGCGTGGCGGAGGCCGGGGAGTACGGCCTGCACCCGGCCCTGCTCGACGCGGCCCTGCACGGTGTCGGACTCGGCGCGTTCGTGGCCGATGGAGCGTTCCTGCCCTTCTCCTGGACGGGTTTGTCCTTGGCCGCGACGGGTGCGGCGTCGCTGCGGGTGCGGATCCGCCCGGCCGGTCAGGACGCGATCAGCCTGACTCTGGCCGACGCGACCGGACGGGGAGTGGCGAGCGTGCGCTCGCTGGCGTTGCGTCCGGTGTCGGCGAACCAGACGACGCGGCCGGAGGCGTTGCACCGGCTGGAGTGGGTGCGCGCGGCGGACACCGGCGTTCGACCGGTGATCGTGGCCGGTCTTGCGGACGCTGGCTCGGTCCGCCCCACGATCGTGGCCGGTCTTTCCGCCCTCGCTGACCCGGTGCCCGCCGTCGTCGCGATCGAATGGGCACCGCACGACCTGGCCGACGCCGTCACGCGTGCTCTCGACCTCGTGCACACCTGGGTCGCGGACGAGCGGTTCACCCACTCCCGCCTGGTCCTCGTGACTCGCGGGGCCGTGGCCACCCGCTCCGGCGAGGACGTCACCGACCTCGCCGCTGCCGCCGCCCGCGGCCTGCTGCGCACCGCCGCACAGGAGTACCCCGGCCGGTTCGGCCTGGCCGACCTCGGGCCGGACGACGAACTCCGCGCGTTGCCCGACGAGCAGGAGGCGGCCGTCCGCGACGGCCAGGTGCTCGTGCCGCGACTGGCCAAGGTCACCGGGCACGGCGAGGCCACGACCATCGCCGACCCGCACGGGACCGTCCTGATCACCGGCGGCACCGGTGCCCTCGGCGCCGCCGTCGCCCGGCACCTCGCCGGGCAGGGGGCCGGGCACCTGCTGCTCACCTCACGCCGAGGTTTGGAAGCAGAGGGCGCGAAGGCTCTCGTCACGGAGTTGGAGGCGGCCGGCTCCCAGGTCACGGTCGAGGCGTGCGACGTCGCCGACCGCGGGGAGCTCGCCGCGTTGCTCGATACCGTTCCGGAGGACCGCCCGCTCACCGCGGTGGTGCACGCGGCCGGGGTGCTCGACGACGGCCTGCTCTCCGCGCAGGACCCCGCCCGGCTCGCCGCGGTCCTCGGCCCGAAGGCCGACGCCGCGAGGTACCTGCACGAGCTGATCTCAGATCAGGTCGAACTCGTGCTGTTCTCCTCCGTCGCAGGGGCTTTCGGCAGTGCGGGCCAGGCCGGTTACGCGGCCGCGAACGCCTACCTCGACGCCCTCGCCTCCCACCGGGTCGCGCAGGGGTTGCCGGCGCGGTCGCTGGCCTGGGGACCGTGGCTGGACGGTGGCATGGCCGCCGGGCTCGCCGACGCCGAGCGGCGCCGCATCGAACGCAGCGGCCTGCGCCCGATCGACACCGCCACCGGACTGGCGCTCTTCGACGCCGCCCTGGCGCACGGCGAACCGGTGCTGTGGCCGGTGAAACTCGACCACGGGGTCCTGCGCGGCCAGGGCGAGCGACTCCCGGCGATCCTGCGCGGGCTCGTGCGAGTCCCCGTCCGCAAGGCGGCGGCGAAGCGCGCCGGCAGGGACCGCAAGGCGTTGCTCGACCTCGTGCGCGCCGAGTCCGCGGCGGTGCTCGGCCACGGCTCGGCCGCAGCCATCGAGCCGGACCAGGCGTTCTCGGAACTGGGGTTCGACTCACTGACCGCGGTCGAACTGCGCAACCGGCTCGACGCCGCCACCGGGCTCCGGCTCGCCGTGACCGTCGTGTTCGACCACGCGACGCCCGCCGCCCTGGCGGACCACCTCGAAGCCGAGCTGACCGGTGAACGCGCCGACGTGGCCGCGCCGGTGACCCTGGCCGTGGACGAGCCCGTCGCGATCGTCGGGATGAGCTGCCGGTACCCCGGCGGTGTCACCTCGCCGGACGACCTCTGGCGGCTGGTCCTCGACGGGCGTGACGCCATCGGGGAGTTCCCGGCCGACCGCGGCTGGGACGTCGAGTACGACCCCGACCCCGAACGGTCCGGCACCACCTACACGCGCGAGGGCGGGTTCCTCTACGACGCGGCGGAGTTCGACGCGGCGTTCTTCGGGATCAGTCCGCGCGAGGCACTTGCCATGGATCCCCAGCAGCGGTTGCTGCTGGAAGCGTCGTGGGAGGCGTTTGAAAGTGCGGGGATCGACCCTGGTGCCATGCGCGGTAGCCGCACCGGTGTGTTCGCCGGCCAGATGTACCACGACTACGGTGCCCGGCTGACCGACGTGCCGGAGGGTGTGGAGGGGTTCGTCGGCATCGGCAACTCCGGCAGTGTCCTGTCCGGACGCGTCGCCTACTCGTTCGGGCTGGAGGGTCCGGCGGTCACCGTCGACACGGCGTGCTCGTCGTCCTTGGTCACCCTGCACCTCGCCGCCCAGGCGCTGCGGCAGGGCGAGTGCTCGCTCGCGCTCGCCGGCGGTGTCACCGTGATGGCGACGCCGGCGACGTTCGTCGAGTTCAGCCGTCAGCGCGGGCTGGCGCCGGACGGTCGCTGCAAGCCGTTCGCGGCGGCCGCCGACGGCACCGGCTGGTCCGAGGGCGTGGGCGTGCTGGTCCTGGAACGGCTGTCCGACGCGCGACGCAACGGCCACCGCGTGCTGGCGGTGGTGCGGGGCTCCGCGATCAACTCGGACGGCGCCTCGAACGGCCTCACCGCGCCGAACGGGCCCTCGCAGCAGCGGGTGATCCGCCAGGCGCTTGCCGCCGCCGGCCTCGGACCGTCCGATGTGGACGCTGTCGAGGCGCACGGCACCGGCACCCGGCTCGGCGACCCGATCGAGGCCCAGGCGGTTCTCGCCACCTACGGCCAGGACCGGGAAACGCCGCTGTGGCTCGGTTCGGTCAAGTCGAACCTCGGGCACACGCAGGCCGCGGCGGGTGTCGCGGGCGTGATCAAGATGGTGCAGGCGTTGCGGCACGGTGTGTTGCCGCGGTCCCTCCACGTCGACGAGCCGACTCCGCACGTCGACTGGAGCGCCGGTGAGGTCCGGTTGCTGACCGAGCCCGTCGCGTGGCCCGCGGGTGGCCGCGTTCGTCGCGCCGCGGTGTCGTCGTTCGGCATCAGCGGCACCAACGCGCACGTCATCCTCGAAGCGGTCCCGGAGCCGGAAGCCGTTGTGGTGGCACACCCGTGCCCGCCCTTCGTTCTTTCGGCCAAGTCACCGGCTGCTCTGCGAGCGCAGGCGACTCGGTTGCGCGAACACCTGACCGCTCATCCCGAGCAGACACCGGCGGCCGTGGCGAAGGCACTGGTCGGCCGGACCCAGCACGCCCATCGGGCGGTCGTCGTCGGTGACGTGCAGGCGGGACTGGCTGCGCTCGGCAACGGGTCCGGCGCCGTGACCGGAGCGGTCGTGCCGGACGGGCGGACCGCGTTCCTCTTCACCGGCCAGGGTTCGCAGCGGGCGGGCATGGGCAGGGAACTGTACGAGAGCTTCCCCGTCTACGCCGAGGCTTTCGACGCGGTCTGCGCGCACCTCGACCCGAGGCTGCCTGAGGTCGTCTTCGGCGGCGGGCCGGAGCTGGACACGACGGAGTTCGCGCAGCAGGCGATCTTCGCACTGGAGGTCGCGCTGTTCCGGCTGCTGGCGTCGTGGGGCGTCGAGCCGGAGGTCGTACTGGGGCACTCGGTCGGCGAGATCGCCGCCGCCCACGTGGCCGGGATTCTGTCCTTGGAGGACGCCGCGACGCTGGTCGCCGCGCGCGGCCGGCTCATGCAGGCGCTGCCCTCGGGCGGCGCGATGATCGCCGTCCAAGCCTCTGTCGAGGACGTCCAGCCGTTGCCGGACGGTGTCTCGCTGGCCGCGGTCAACGGACCGGACTCCGTGGTGCTGTCCGGTGACGAGGACGCCGTCACCGCCTTCGCGGCGGGCTGGGCGACGACCAAACGGCTCAACACAAGTCACGCCTTCCACTCCGCGTTGATGGAACCGATGCTGGACGAGTTCCGCGCGGTCGTCGAAGGGCTGACCTTCGCCGAGCCGAACCTTCCCATCGTGTCCACAGTGGAGGGAAGCGACCCGGCCACCGCGGCACACTGGGTGCGCCAGGTGCGCGAACCGGTGCGGTTCCACGACGGAGTGGTGGCCCTGCGCGAAGTCCACGGCGTCACGGACTTCCTGGAGCTGGGGCCGGACGGCGTGCTGAGCGCGATGGTCGACGGTGAGGCCGTCCCGGTGCTGCGGGCGGGCCGTCCGGAGCCGGAGACCCTGATCACCGCGCTGGCCCGGTTGCACGTGCGGGGACGCCAGGTCGACTGGGCGGCGGGCTTCGGCCCCGGCGGTCACGTCGACCTGCCGGCCTACGCCTTCCAGCGGGAGCGGTTCTGGCTCGCCGCCAAGCCGTCCGGGGACGTCACCTCGGCCGGCCTGGTCGCGACCGGTCACCCGCTGCTCGCCGCGGTCGTCCCGCTGGCAGGGGAGGACGGTGTTCTCGGCACAGCAAGGCTTTCGCCGCGGACCCATCCGTGGCTCGCCGACCACACCGTTGGCGGAACCACGGTGCTTCCGGGTACCGCGCTGCTCGAACTGGTGCTGCGGACCGTGGCCGAGACCGGCTGCGACGTCGTCACCGAACTGACCCTCGAAGTTCCGCTCGTGGTGCCGGACCAGGGAGTTCAGCTCCAGGTCACGGTCGGCGTCGCCGAGAACGGGGAACGCCCGGTGCGCGTGCACGGCCGCCGGGACGACACAGAACCGTGGACCCGGCACGCCGTCGGCACGGTCGCGGAAGGCGCCAAACCGTTGGTGGCCTTGACCGAATGGCCGCCTCCCGGTGCCGAACCGGTGGCGATCGACGAGGTCTACCCGGGATTCGCCGAAGCGGGGCTGGGCTACGGACCGGTGTTCCAGGGGCTGCGGGCCGCCTGGTCGCTCGGCGAGGAGCTGTTCGCGGAAGTCGCACTTCCCGAGGCCACACCAGGGTTCCTGCTGCACCCGGCTCTGTTCGACGCGGCGCTGCACACGGCTGCGCTTAGGGGCGACGGCACGGCCCAGCTGCCGTTCTCCTGGAGTGGCGTCCACCTCTCGGCAGTGGGCGCGACCAGCCTGCGGGTCCGGCTCACGCCGGTACCCGAGGGCTTCGCACTGGCACTGGCTGACGGGACGGGAGCGCCGGTCGGCGTCGTGGACTCGTTGACGTTGAGGCCTTTCTCCGCCGACGTGCTCGGGGTGCGGGACGCGCTGTTCCGCGTCGACTGGGTCCCGGCGCCGGTCACGACGTCACCGTTCACCCGGTGCGAGGTGCTCGGCGACGACACCGACCTGGTCGCCGCGCTGAAGCAGGCGGGCGTCGAGGTGTCCGGGGAGAACCCGGACGTCGTCTTCCTGCCCGTACCGCGGATCGCTGGCACGGTTCCGAACGCTGTGCGCGAGACCGTCCTGTCGGTGCTCGGCACCGTCCGAGAGTGGGTCGCGGGCTCTGGGGCACGCCTGGTCGTCGTGACCCGCGGCGCCGTCGCGACCTCGCCCGGCGAGGACGTGCCGGATCTGGCGGCCGCGGCTGTGTGGGGCTTGCTGCGCTCGGCTCAGGCTGAGCACCCAGACCGGTTCACAGTCCTCGACCTCGACGATTCGGCTCCTGTGCTGACCGACGAGCCGCAGGCTGCTGTCCGGTCCGGGCGACTGTTCGTGCCACGGCTGGCCCGTGTCCGCGTCGGCGAGGGCGAGGTGCCGGCGACTTCCGGAACCGTGCTCGTCACCGGCGGGACCGGGGCGCTGGGTGCGGCCGTTGCCCGGCATCTGGCGGAACGGGGAGCACAGCACCTCGTGCTCGCCAGCCGTCGCGGCTCCACGGCGCCGGGCGCGTCCGAACTGGCGGACGAACTGCGTGAGCTCGGCGCGGACGTGACGCTCGTGGCGTGCGACCTCGCCGACCGGGACGCGGTGGCGGGGCTGCTCGCCGCCCACCCGGTCACGGCGGTCGTGCACACCGCGGGCGTGCTCGCCGACGGTGTCGTGGAAACCCTGACACCGCAGCAGGTCGAGACCGTGCTGCGGGCCAAGGCCGACGCGGCCTGGCACCTGCACGAGCTGGCAGGCGACCTCGACGAGTTCGTCCTGTTCTCCTCGGCCGCCGGCACACTCGGCACGCCGGGGCAGGCGAACTACGCGGCCGCCAACGCGTTCCTCGACGCACTGGCCGCCCACCGCCGGGCGGCGGGCCTGCCCGCGCAGTCCCTCGCCTGGGGCCTGTGGGCCGACGGCATGGGAGACGCGGCGCGCCGGGGCGCGGTCACCGCACTGTCCACTGAGGACGGACTGGCGTTGTACGACGCCTCCCGTGCCGACGGTGGCGCGGCAGTCGTCCCGATGCGGCTCGACCTCACGGTGCGGGGCGAGGTGCCCGCGTTGCTGCGAGGACTCGTCCGGACTCCGGCACGGGCGGCCGCGCCGGACCAACTGGTACAGCGTCTGGCGGCGGTGCCGGAAGCCGGTCGCCACGACCTGCTCGTCGGTTTCGTCCGCACCCAGGTGGCCGCCGTGCTCGGGCACTCCGACGCGGACGCCATTCCGGCCAGGCAGTCGTTCCGCGACCTGGGTTTCGACTCGCTCACCGCGGTCGAGCTGCGCAACCGGATCGGTGCCGCGACCGGCCTGCGGCTGCCCGCGACGCTGGTGTTCAGCTACCCGGACGCGACCGCGCTCGCCACGCACCTGGAGTCCGAGCTGCACGTCGAACCGGCCGAGCCGGACCTGACCGCGGTGCTCGCCGCGATCGGGGTCGACCGGCTGCGCGCGGCCGGGCTGCTCGAACCACTGCTGCGGCTCGCCGACCCCGCTGCCGTCACCACCGCCCCCATCGAAGCCTCGATCGACGCCATGGACGTGGACGACCTCGTCGCCCTGGCCCTCGACGGCGACCCCTCCTGACCTGATCGCGGAGACCCCACCATGGCCACCACCCCGGACAAGATCGTCGAAGCCCTGCGCGCGTCGCTCAAGGAGAGCGACCGGCTGCGGGAGGTCAACCGGCAGCTCGAGGCCGCGGCGGGAGAACCCGTCGCGATCATCGGGATGAGCTGCCGCTATCCCGGTGGCGCCGGTTCGCCGGAACAGCTGTGGGACCTCGTGTCCCGCGGCGGTGACGCCATCAGCGGCTTCCCGACGCGGCGTGGCTGGGACCTCGACGGCCTGTACGACGCGGACGCCGACGAGCCGGGCAAGGTCTACACGCGTGAGGGTGGGTTCCTGCACGACGCCGACCAGTTCGACCCGGCGTTCTTCGGCATCAGCCCGCGGGACGCGCTGGCCATCGACCCGCAGCAGCGGCTCCTCCTGGAGGTGTCGTACGAGGCGTTCGAACGGGCCGGGCTGACCCTGGACTCGGTGCGGGGCAGCAGGACCGGCGTGTTCTCCGGCGTGATGTACAACGACTACGCGGGCCGCATGTACCGGGTGCCGGAGGGCTTCGAGGGCCTGCTCGGCAACGGCAGCGCGGGCAGCGTGGCCTCGGGCCGGGTGGCCTACACCTTCGGGTTGGAGGGGCCCGCCGTCACGATCGACACGGCGTGCTCGTCGTCGCTGGTCGCCCTGCACCTCGCCGCACAGGCGCTGCGCCAGGGCGACTGCACCCTCGCTCTCGCCGGAGGTGTGTCGGTGATGGCGACACCGTCCGCGCTGGTCGAGTTCAGCCGGCAGCGGGCGCTGGCACCGGACGGGCGCTGCAAGGCGTTCGCGGCCGCCGCCGACGGCACGAGCTGGGCCGAGGGCGTCGGTGTCCTGCTCCTGGAACGGCTTTCCGACGCCGAACGCCTCGGTCACCCGATCCTGGCCGTGGTCCGGGGCACTGCGGTCAACCAGGACGGCGCCTCCAACGGCATGACCGCGCCGAACGGCCTGGCGCAGCAGCGGGTGATCCGGGCGGCGCTGGCCAACGCCGGGCTGTCACCGTCCGATGTGGACGTCGTGGAGGCGCACGGCACGGGCACGTCGCTGGGTGACCCGATCGAGGCCGAAGCCCTGCTGGCGACGTACGGGCAGGGCCGGGAACGGCCGTTGTTGCTCGGCTCGCTGAAGTCGAACATCGGTCACGCGCAGGCCGCGGCCGGTGTCGGCGGTGTGATCAAGATGGTCGAGGCGATGCGCCACGGCGTGCTGCCCAAGACCCTGCACGTCGATGCGCCCTCACCGCACGTCGACTGGTCGGCGGGGTCGGTGGAGCTGCTGACCGACGCCGTCGCGTGGCCGGAGACCGGCGCTGCCCGACGGGCGGGTGTGTCGTCGTTCGGGGTCAGCGGGACCAACGCCCACGTGATCCTGGAAGCGCGACCGCGGCCGTCGACCACCGCCTCCACGGAGGATTCGGTGGTGCCGTGGGTGCTCTCGGCCCGCTCCGAACCGGCGTTGCGGGCTCAGGCGCGCAACCTGCTGTCCCTTGTGGATGTTCCCGCGGCCGGGGCCGCGCTGCTCAGGTTCCGCCAGCTGTTCGAGCACCGGGCCGTCGTGGCAGGGGACCTGCGGGCAGGGTTGACCGCCCTGGCCGAGCAGGGCACGGGTGCCGCCGTCGCCCGCGGTGTGCGCCGGGCCGTGTTCGTGTTCCCCGGTCAGGGTTCGCAGTGGGCCGGGATGGGCGGGGAGCTGCTGGAGTCGTCCCCGGTGTTCGCGGCGCGGATGGCGGAGTGCGCCGACGCTCTGTCGTCCTTTGTGGACTGGGAACTGCTGGACGTGCTCGACGACGCCGAGGCGTTGCAGCGAGTCGACGTCGTGCAGCCCGTGCTGTGGGCGGTGATGGTGTCGCTGGCCGAGGTCTGGCGTTCCTACGGGGTCGAGCCCGCCGCCGTGATCGGTCACTCCCAGGGTGAGATCGCCGCCGCCGTCGTCGCGGGTGGCCTGTCCCTCTCCGACGGCGCTTGCGTGGTCGCGTTGCGCAGCAAGGCGTTGCTCGCCCTGTCCGGCAAGGGCGGCATGGTGTCGCTCACCACGTCCGTCGAGCGCGCCGAGGAGCTGATCGCGCCCTGGGGTGAGAGCCTCTCGATCGCCGCGGTCAACGGCCCGTCCTCGGTCGTGGTCTCCGGTGACGCCGCCGCGCTCGACGAGTTGCTGGCGCAGGACATTCCGGCCAGGCGGATCGCGGTCGACTACGCGTCGCACTCCCGGCACGTCGAAGCCGTCGAGGAGGAGCTGCTCGCCGCACTCGCGCCGATCCGCCCGCGGACCGGTGCCGTGCCGTTCCACTCGGCGGTCACCGGTGACCCGCTCGACACCGCCGGGCTGGACGCTCGTTACTGGTACCGGAACCTGCGCGAGACCGTGCGGTTCGACGAGGTTGTGCGGCAGCTGCTCCCAGACCGTCCGGTGTTCGTGGAATGCAGTCCGCACCCGGTCCTCACGACCGGTCTCGACGAGACCGCGGACACCGTCGGCACCCTGCGTCGCGGCGAAGGCGGCCGGGCCCGGCTGCTCACGTCGATCGGCGCGGCCTTCAGCCTCGGCGTGGCCGTGGACTTCTCCGCCGAGTTCGAGGGCGTGGACCCGGCAGGCGTGGAACTGCCGACCTATCCGTTCCAGCGCGAGACCTTCTGGCTCGACGCGCCCGCGGTCACCACCGATGCGGGCCTCGGCTCGGCCGGGCACCCGATGCTCGACCAGGTCGTCGCCCTCGCCGACGGCGACGGCCACCTCTTCACCGGACGGCTGTCCACGAGGTCACACCCGTGGCTCGCCGACCACGTCGTGCGCGGCACCGTCGTGCTGCCCGGCACGGCATTGCTGGAACTCGCGGTGCGGGCGGTGCGGGAGACCGGTGGCCGGGTCGTGGAGGACCTGGTGCTGGAGGCTCCGCTGGTGCTGCCGGAGGACGGCGCCGTCGAGGTCCAGGTGTCGGTCGGCGCTGCTGACGGCACCGGCCGGCGCGCGGTCGCTGTGCACAGCCGTGCCGCGGACGACAGCTGGACCCGGCACGCGAGCGGCGTGCTCGGCGGCACCGAGCCCGCGGCGGCTGATCTGCTGATCTGGCCACCCGCCGGTGCCGAACCCGTCGACGTCGACGGCCTGCACGACCGGTTCGCTGCACAGGGTTTCGCTTACGGGCCTGCGTTTCGCGGCCTGCGCGCGGCGTGGCGGCTCGGCGAGGAGATCTACGCCGAGGTCGCGTTGCCGGCGGACCTCGCCCCCGAGGCGGCGCGGTTCGGCCTGCACCCGGCGTTGCTCGACGCGGCACTGCAGGCCGCGGCACTCGGCGGCGGAGATCGCGCGCTGATGCCGTTCGCGTGGTCCGGTGCGGTCCTGCGGTCGAGCGGCATCGCTGCGGCGCGCGTGCGGATCCGGCCGGCCGGGGAGGACGCGGTGGCGCTCGACGTCGCGGACGCGTCCGGTGCGGCGGTGGCCACCGTCTCGTCACTGGTGCTCAGGCCGTTGGTGGCTCAGCAACTCGTCGCCGACTCGCTGTTCAGTCTGGAGTGGACACCCGTCGAGGTGCCTTCAGCAGCGGCGCCCGTGCACCTCGATGACGACCTGCTGCCTGTGCCGGGCACCGACCTGGTGCTCGCGCCTGTCGCGGGCGATCCGGCCGATGTCGGCGGCAGCGTCCGCACGGTACTGGCTCGCACACTCGACCTCGTCCGCGAGCACCTCGCGAAGGACGAAGGCCGCCTGGCGTTCGTCACCTCGGGCGCGACGACGGGGGAGGACCCGGCCGCGGCCGCTGTCTGGGGGCTGATCCGGTCGGTCCGCGCCGAGCACCCCGACCGGTTCCTGCTCGCCGACACCGACACCGCTGATGTCACACCGCTGGTCGCCGTCCTGGCTGAGGAGCCTGAGGTCGCGTTGCGCGGTGGCGAGGTTCTCGTGCCGCGACTTGTGCGCGTCCAGCGGACCGACGCGGCACCCGCGTTCGACGTCAGCGGCACCGTCCTGATCACCGGCGGCACCGGCGCGCTCGGCTCGCTGCTGGCCCGGCATCTCGTTGCCACGTATGGCGCCCGCCGCCTGCTGCTGACCAGCCGCTCCGGCGCCGGGCACCCCGACCTGGACGGCCTCGACGCCGACATCCGGATCGTCCGCTGCGACGTGGCCGACCGCGACCAGCTCGCCGAACTCCTTGCAGGCGACCACATCACGGCCGTCGTGCACGCCGCGGGCGCGCTCGCGGACGGACTCGTCGAGTCCTTGACCGCCGACGACTTCGAGAAGGTCCTGCGGGTCAAGGTGGACGCCGCACTCGCCCTGGACGAACTGACCGACGCCGCGACGTTCGTGCTGTTCTCCTCGGCGACCGGCACGTTCGGCAGCGCCGGGCAGAGCGCCTACGCGGCCACCAACGCGGTGCTCGACGCCCTCGCGCTCCGGCGGCGCGCCCGTGGTCTCGACGCGCAGTCGCTCGCCTGGGGGCTCTGGGCCCGCAGCGGCGGGATGACCGGCGCGATGACGGACCTCGACGTGCGGCGGATGACTCGCGCCGGGTTCCCGCCGCTGTCCGACGAGCAGGGGCTCGCGCTGTTCGACACCGCCCGCGCGCTGGACGGCGCGACTTTGGTGCCGGTGAAGCTGAACGTCGCCGCCCTGCGCGACCAGCAGGTGCCGCCGATGCTGCGCAAGATCGTTCCGTTGCGCGCCGTGGCGGCGACGGACGACGGCCTGCGGGCGCGGCTGGCGGGGCTCGACGACGCCGGACGCGACCGCTTGCTCACCGAGATCGTGCGCACCCACGTCGCGACGGTGCTCGGCCACGCGGATGTGTCCGTTGTGGACACTTCGGTGGCGTTCCGGGACCTGGGTTTCGACTCGCTGACCGCGGTCGACCTCCGCAACCGCCTCCAGTCCGTCACCGGGCTGCGCCTGCCCGCCGCGCTCGTGTTCGACCACCCGACGCCGGCGGCACTCGTCGCTTTCCTGAGTGCCGAACTCGGTGGTGACGCGGCACTTCAGCAGGTCGTCACCGCGGCCGCCTCGACCGAACCGATCGCCATCGTCGGGATGAGCTGCCGGTTCCCCGGCGGGGTCGCCTCGCCGGAGGACCTCTGGCGGCTGCTCGCCGACGGTGGTGACGCGATCAGCGAGTTCCCGGCCGATCGCGGCTGGGACGTGGACGCGCTCTTCGACCCGCAGCCACGGCCCGGCAAGACCTACGTGCGCGCGGGTGGGTTCCTCGACGGTGCGGCCGACTTCGACCCGGCCTTCTTCGGCATCTCGCCGCGGGAGGCACTGGCCATGGACCCGCAGCACCGTCTGCTGCTCGAAGCGGCGTGGGAGGCGTTCGAACGGGCCGGCATCGACCCGGCCACCGTGCGCGGCAGCCGCACCGGGGTGTTCGCCGGCCTGATGTACCACGACTACGGCGCACGGCTGTCCGGCGGACCTGACGACGTCGAAGGTTTCCTCGGCGTCGGCAACTCCGGCAGCGTCGCCTCCGGCCGGATCGCCTACACGCTCGGGCTGGAGGGCCCGGCCGTCACGGTCGACACCGCCTGTTCGTCGTCGCTGGTCTCGCTGCATCTCGCCGTGCAGTCGCTGCGCTCGGGCGAGTGCACGATGGCGCTGGCGGGCGGCGCGACCGTGATGGCCACGCCAGGCACGTTCGTCGAGTTCTCCCAGCAACGCGGCCTCGCGCGAGACGGCCGCTGCAAGGCGTTCTCCGCCGACGCCGACGGTGCCGGCTGGTCGGAGGGCGTCGGCATGCTGCTGGTGGAGCGCCTGTCCGACGCGCGGCGGCTCGGTCACCCCGTGCTCGCGATCGTTCGCGGCACGGCGGTGAACCAGGACGGTGCCTCCAACGGCCTCACCGCCCCGAACGGCCCGTCGCAGCAGCGCGTCATCCGTGCCGCACTGGCGAACGCCGGCCTGGCACCGTCCGATGTGGACGTCGTGGAGGCGCACGGCACCGGCACGTCTCTGGGTGACCCGATCGAGGCGGACGCGCTGTTCGCCACCTACGGGCAGGGCCGGGACCGGCCGCTGCTGCTCGGTTCGGTGAAGTCCAACATCGGGCACGCCCAGGCCGCGGCGGGGGTCGCGGGCGTCGTGAAGATGGTCCTCGCGCTCGGAAACGACACCGTGCCGCGCACCCTGCACGCTGCCACGCCGACACCGCACGTCGACTGGTCGTCCGGTGCGATCGAGTTGTTGTCTTCGGCTACACCGTGGCCGGAGACGGGACGGCCGCGGCGTGCCGCGGTGTCGTCGTTCGGCATCAGCGGCACCAACGCCCACGTGATCCTCGAGGCCGCTCCTGGTGGAGCGGCGGTCCCGGCGGAACGGACCGTGCCCGCGGTGGTGCCGTGGGTGCTCTCCGCACGGACCGAGGACGCGCTGCGGGCCCAGGCGGCGCGGCTGCCGCTCGGCGAGCCGGTGGACGTCGGATTCTCGCTGGTCAGCACCCGTGCGCTGTTCGAGCACCGCGCGGTCGTTCTCGGCGACCACGCGGAAGCCTTGCGGGCGTTCGCCGATGGTGGCGCTCCCGCGGACGTGGTCACCGGCATCGCCCGGCCCGGACGGCGGGTGGCGTTCGTGTTCCCCGGCCAGGGTTCGCAGTGGGCCGGGATGGGCCGGGAGCTGCTGGAGTCGTCTCCGGTGTTCGCGGCGCGGATGGCCGAGTGTGCCGAGGCTTTGTCGTCCTTTGTGGACTGGGAGCTGCTGGACGTTCTTGACGACGCCGACGCGTTGCTGCGGGTCGACGTCGTGCAGCCGGTGCTGTGGGCCGTGATGGTCTCGCTCGCCGAGGTGTGGCGATCTCGTGGCGTCGAGCCGGCCGCGGTGGTGGGCCACTCCCAGGGCGAGATCGCCGCCGCCGTGGTGGCCGGAGGACTGTCTCTTGAGGACGGTGCTCGCGTCGTCGCGCTGCGGAGCAAGGCGATTCTCCGGTTGTCGGGCTCCGGCGGCATGGTGTCGCTGGCCGTCACGCCGGACCGCGCGCGTGAGCTGATCGCGCCGTGGGCTGACCGGATCTCGGTGGCGGCGGTCAACGCGCCGTCGTCGGTCGTCGTATCCGGCGAGTCCAGCGCTCTCGACGAGCTCGTGGCCGCCGCCCAGGACGCCCGCGCGCGACGGATCGCCGTCGACTACGCCTCCCACTCGGCTCAGGTGGAACTGCTGGCCGGTGAACTGGCCGAGGTGCTGGCCGGCATCGAACCGCTGGCCGGGCGGATCCCGTTCGTGTCGGCGGTGACCGGTGACGTGCTGGACACCGCGGAGCTGGACGCGGGCTACTGGTACCGCAACCTGCGCGAGCCCGTGCGCTTCGACCTGGCCGTCGCCGGTCTGGTGGCGGGCGGGCACACGGCGTTCGTCGAGTGCAGCGCCCACCCGGTGCTCGCCGCGGGCGTCGAGGAGACCGCCGACGCGGCGGACCGCACGGTCGTGGTGACCGGCACCCTGCGCCGCGACGACGGTGGAGCCGACCGGCTCACCCGGTCGCTGGCGGAGGCCTTCGTGGCCGGCGTGCCCGTCGACTGGACCGTGGCCTTCCACGGCACCGGTGCCGTGCGGGTCGAGCTGCCGACCTACCCGTTCCGTCACCGCCGGTTCTGGCCCAGCGAACCCCTTGCGCCACAGCAGGGTTCGGCCGACCCGGTCGGCGCGCGGTTCTGGACGGCGGTGGAGCGCGACGACCTGGCCGCGCTGGCGGACGACCTGGGTGCCGACCGCGCGCAGTCCGAGGCGCTCGGCGCGGTGCTGCCGGTGCTCTCGTCCTGGCGTCGGCGGCAGCAGGAGAAGTCCACTGTGGATGGATGGCGGTACCGGGTGACGTGGCGTGCGCTCACTCCGGCGCCGGGGGCGTTGACCGGCCGCTGGCTGCTGGTGGTACCGGCGGGCGGCGCTGACTCGGCCGATGTGCTTGGTACGTCGTCGGCTGGCGCTGACGCGGCTGGCGCCGGCACGGTCGGCACTGACGCGGCTGGTGCTGACGCGGCTGGTGTTGGCTTGGCTGGTGTTGGCTTGGCTGGTGCTGACGCGGTCGTCACTGGCGCGGCCGGCGCGGACTGGGCCGATGCCCTTGAGAAGTCGTTGGCCACCAACGGCGCCGAAGTCGTGCGCCTGACCGTCGACCCGTCCGCCGACCGCGCCACCCTCACCGCCCACCTGGCATCCCAGGGCGAAGCGGCAGGCGTCCTGTCGCTGCTCGCCTGCGCAAATGGCCGGCACCCCCGCTACCCAGCCGTCCCGCTGGCCCACGCGGCGACCATCACGCTCGTCCAGGCCCTCGGTGACGCCGGGATCGACGCGCCCCTCTGGGTGGCCACCCGCGGTGCGCTGAGCACCGGCCCGTCCGACCCGGTCGACGACCCGGAGCAGTCGCTCGTCTGGGGCCTCGGCCCCGTGGTGGGGCAGGAGCACCCCGACCGCTGGGGCGGGCTGATCGATCTGGCGCCGACCGCGGATCCCGTCGCGGCCGACCGGGTGAGCGCCGTGCTGGCCGGGTCCGGTGCGGAGGACCAGCTCGCCGTCCGCTCCACCGGGGTGCTGGCCAGGAGGCTGGCTCACGCGGCAGAGGACGATGCTCCCAGCACCTGGAAGCCGACCGGGACCGTGCTGGTCACCGGCGGCACCGGGGCACTCGGCGCGCACGTCGCCCGGTGGCTTGCCCGCGGTGGTGCCGAGCACGTCGTCCTCACCGGACGGCGCGGGCTCGACGCGCCCGGTGCGGCCGATCTCGTCGCCGAGCTGGAGGAGCTGGGCAGCGCCGTCACCGTGTCCACAGTGGACCTGGCGGACCGGGAGGCGCTCGCCGCGCTGCTCGACGACATCGCGGCCGAGTGGCCCGTGACCGCTGTCGTGCACACCGCGGCGGCGCTCGACGACGCCCTGCTCGGCGACCTGACCCTGGACCAGGTCGAGCACGTGTTGCGCGTCAAGGCCGAGGCCGCAGTCAGCCTGCACGAGCTGACTCGCGACCTCGACCTGTCCGCCTTCGTGCTGTTCTCGTCGTTCGGCGGTATGTTCGGCGCGGCCGGCCAGGGCAACTACGCCCCTGGCAACGCTTTCGTGGACGCGCTGGCGCGCCGGCGCCGGGACGAGGGCCTGCCCGCGACCGCCGTCGTGTGGGGGCACTGGGCCGCGGGCGGGATGGCGACCGGCGCCGTCGAGGAGCGGATGTTCTCCCGCGGCGTTCCGGCGATGGACCCGGACCTGGCGATCTCGGCGCTGCAGCGCGTGCTTGACCGCGGTGAGACCAGCGCGGTGGTCGTCGACATCGACTGGGCTCGCGTCGTCGCCGTGTCCGGCACGCCGAGCCCGTTGTTCCGCGAGATTCCCGAGGTGCGCAGGCTCGTCGCGGAGTCGGCTCCGGCTCCCGAACGGGCGAAGGACCTGCTCGGCGTCGTGCGCGCCCAGGTCGCGGCGGTGCTCGGCTACGACTCCGGTGCGGAGGTCGACGCCGAACGGGCGTTCCGGGACCTCGGCTTCGACTCGGTCACGGCGATCGAGCTCCGCAACCGCCTCCAGGCGGCCACCGGGCTGCGGTTGCCCGCGACTCTGGTCTTCGACTACCCCAGTCCTGAAGGGCTGGCCCGTCACCTCACCGCCGAACTGGGTGGCGAGGTGACGCAGGCGGAGACCGTCACCGTCGCGAACTCGGACGAGCCGATCGCGATCGTCGGGATGAGCTGCCGGTTCCCCGGCGGCGTCCGTTCGCCGGAGGACCTGTGGCGGATGCTGGAGACGGGCGGTGAGGGGATCAGCCGGTTCCCGGCCGACCGCGGCTGGGAGCTCGACGGGCTCTTCGACCCCGATCCGGACGCACCCGGCAAGACCTACGTCCGCGAAGGCGGTTTCCTCGACGGCGTCGGCGACTTCGACGCGGCGTTCTTCGGGATCAGCCCGCGGGAGGCGCTGGCGATGGACCCCCAGCAGCGACTGCTGCTGGAGACGTCCTGGGAGGCGTTCGAGGCGGCCGGCATCACCCCGGCCGCGTTGCGCGGCAGCCGCACCGGTGTGTTCGTCGGCGCGAGCACGTCGTCCTACGGCGCGGGACTGGCCGAGCCGCCGGAGGGCACCGAGGGACACCTGCTCACCGGCACGTCGATGAGCGTCACCGCCGGACGGCTGGCGTACGTCTACGGCACCGAGGGCCCGGCCGTCACGCTCGACACGGCATGCTCGTCCTCGCTGGTCGCGTTGCACATGGCCGGGCAGTCGCTGCGCACCGGCGAGTCGTCGCTGGCGCTCGCCGGCGGCGTGACGGTGATGGCGTCCCCGGCTCCGTTCGTCCTGTTCAGCCGCCAGCGCGGACTCGCGAAGGACGGGCGCTGCAAGGCGTTCTCCGCCACCGCGGACGGGATGGGCATGGCGGAGGGCATCGGCATGGTCGTGCTGGAGCGGCTCTCCGACGCCCAGCGCAACGGGCACCCGGTGCTCGCGGTGATCCGCGGCTCGGCGGTCAACTCCGACGGCGCGTCCAACGGCCTGACAGCACCGAACGGCCCGTCGCAGCAACGGGTGGTCCGCACGGCCCTGGCGGCCGCTGGCCTCCGTCCGTCCGATGTGGACGCGGTGGAGGCGCACGGGACCGGCACGTCGCTGGGCGACCCGATCGAGGCGCAGGCGCTGCTGGCGACCTACGGGCAGGACCGGGAAGTCCCGCTGTGGCTGGGATCGGTCAAGTCGAACATCGGTCACACCCAGGCGGCGTCCGGTGTCGCGGGCGTGATCAAGATGGTGCAGGCCCTGCGGTACGAGGTCCTGCCGCGCACCCTGCACGCCGAAGAGCGCTCGACGCACATCGACTGGACCGCGGGCGCGGTGGAGCTGCTCACCGAGCAACGGCCGTGGGCGCGCGGCGAGGAACCGCGCCGCGCCGGCGTCTCCTCGTTCGGCGTCAGCGGTACCAACGCCCACCTGATCCTCGAGGAGGCCCCCGAACCGGCACCTGTCGCCGAACCGAGCGCACCGCCCGCCGTCGCGTGGGTGCTCTCGGCTCGTACGGCTGAAGCGGTGCGGGACCAAGCTGCCGAGCTGCTGTCTCAAGTGGACGGTCTGAACCCCGTCGACGTCGGGTTCTCGCTGGCCACGACGCGATCGGAGTTCCCGCACCGCGCGGTCGTCGTCGGGAGGGACGGCGCCGAGCTGCGCACCCGCCTGGAGGCACTGGCCGGGCCCGGTGTCGCGGAAGGCGTGGCCGGTGCCCCTGGGAAGGTCGTGTTCGTCTTCCCCGGTCAAGGTTCCCAGTGGACGGGAATGGCTGCCGACCTGCTCGGCTCGTCACCGGTGTTCGCCGCTCGGATGGCCGAGTGCGCCGCCGCATTGCGGTCCTATGTGGACTTCTCGGTTCTCGACGTCGTGCGGGAGCGTGGGTCGATCGAGCGGGTCGACGTCGTGCAGCCGGTGCTGTGGGCGATCCTCGTCTCGCTGGCCGCGGTCTGGGAGTCGTTCGGGATCAGGCCCGACGCGGTGCTCGGGCACAGCCAGGGCGAGATCGCCGCGGCTGTCGTCGCGGGGGCGCTGTCCCTCGACGACGGCGCCAGGGTTGTGGCCCTGCGCAGCCAGGCGATCCGGGAACTCGCCGGTCAGGGTGGCATGGTCTCCGTCGCGCTCGGTGCCGACGCGGTGCGGGCACGGCTCGCGGACTACGCGGACCTGGCGGTCGCCGCGGTGAACGGCCCCGACTCGGTCGTCGTGTCCGGTGGGGCCGCCGAGCTGACCCGGTTCTACGAGGCCTGCGTCGCCGACCGGGTGCGAGCCCGCCGGATTCCGGTGGACTACGCGTCGCACTCCGCGCACGTCGAGCGCATCGAGGACCAGGTCCGCGCACTGCTGGCCCCGGTCGCACCGGTCGCCGGGAGCGTGCCGCTGTACTCGACGGTGACAGGGCAGCCGATCGACACCACCACCCTCGACGCCGGGTACTGGTACCGGAACCTGCGCCAGACCGTGGAGTTCGAGCAGGCCACCCAGGCATTGATCGAGGCAGGGCACGGCGTGTTCGTCGAGTGCAGCCCGCACCCGGTGCTGACCACGGCGATCAGCGAGACCGCCGACCGCTCCGAACGTGCGGTCGTCACCGGCGGCACGCTGCGGCGCGACGCCGGTGGTGCCGACCGGGTCCTGTTGTCGGCGGCCGAGTTGTACGTCCTCGGCGTGCCGGTCGACTGGGCGAAGATCTTCGCCGGTACCGGCGCCCGCAGGGTCGACCTGCCGCGGTACCCGTTCCAGCACCAGCGTTTCTGGATCGACTTCCAGTTGCCCGCGGCGGCGGCACCGGAGGACGCCGGGTTCTGGGCCGCCGTGGAGAACGGCGACCTGGCAGAGATGCTCGATGCCGACCAAGAAGCGGTAGCTGCCGTGCTGCCGGCTTTGACCCGGTGGCGAGCTGATCGGGCGGAAGAGTCCGCTGTGGACTCGATGCGCTACACCGTCGACTGGGAGACCGTCGCCGAACCCGAAGCGGGCGAACCCGGCCGCTGGCTCGTCGTCGTTCCACCGGGCGCCGACCTGGTCGCCGAGAAGCTGGTCGCGGAGTTCGAACGGCAGGGCAGCGAGGTCGTGACCACGAGGCCAGGAAACGGCTTCGGTGACCTGCCGTTCGACGGCGTGGTGTCGTTGCTCGCGCTCGACCGGACCGAACTCCGGCCGGGCGTCACGGCGGGACTGGTCGCCGGCCTCGTGCTGTCCCAGGCCCTGACCGAAGCCGGGATCACCGCGCCGCTGTGGTGCGTGACCAGTGGCGCGGTGAGCGTCGCGGCGACGGACCTGCCGCCGGATCCGGTGCAGGCGCAGACCTGGGGCATGGGCCGGGTGCTCGGCCTGGAACAGCCCCGGCGCTGGGGCGGGCTGGTCGACCTGCCGGTGGAGCCCGGCGCGGAGGCGTTGCGGCGCTGCCACGCCGTGCTGACCGGTCAGGGCGGCGAGGACCAGGTCGCGCTGCGGGACAACGGAACCTTCGGCAGGCGGCTCGTCCGGGCCACCAGGCCCGCCGTCGCACCGGTCCCGTGGCGACCGCGCGGCACCGTCCTCGTCACCGGGGCGACCGGCGCGCTTGGCCCGGTGATCGCGCGGAAGCTCGCCGAGGGCGGAGCCGAACACCTGGTGCTGACGAGCCGTCGTGGCAACGCGGCCGCGGGGATGGCCGGACTGACCGCCGAGCTCACCGAGGCCGGGGTCGGCGTCACCGTCGCGGCCTGCGACGTCGCCGACCGCGACGCACTGCGGGCGCTGGTCGAGAAGATCGAGGCGGAGCACGGGCCGATCCGTTCGGTGGTGCACGCCGCCGCGCTGATCCGGCTCACCCCGCTGGCGGAGTCCACTGTGGACGAGCTCGCCGACGTCCTCGCGGCCAAGGTCGCGGGAGCGGCCCACCTCGACGAGCTGTTCGCCGACCGGGACCTCGACGCGTTCGTGCTCTTCTCCTCGATCGCCGGGGTCTGGGGCAGCGGTGATCACGGTGCCTACGCGGCGGGATCGGCCTACCTGGACGCTCTCGCCGAACGGCGCAGGGCAGGCGGCCGCACGGCGACGTCCATCGCCTGGGGCGTCTGGGACGCACTGCACGTGCTGGACGACGGCGTCGTCGTCGAGGACCTGATGGACCTCAACCCGGAGTGGCACGGGCTGTCACCGATGGCTCCGGCCGCCGGTATGCGCGGCATGCAGCGGGCGCTCGACCTCGACGACACCTTCGTGGCGGTCGCCGACGTCGACTGGGCGCGGTTCACCGCCGCGTTCACCTCCGGCAGGCCGAGCCCGCTGCTGAACGGGATCGACGACGTCCGCAGGCTCGCCGCGGCGGAGGCCGAGGCCGACGCCGCTGCGGTCGGCACCCTCGAAGCGCTGCGGGAGCGGCTGACGGCGATGGGTACAGCGGAACGCCGGCGGACCGTGCTCGATCTCGTTCGCGGCATCGCGGCCACCGTGCTCGGACACGCCTCACCGGCCGCGCTCGACCCGGCGCAGGCGTTCCAGGACCTCGGGTTCGACTCGCTCACCGCGGTCGACCTGCGCAACCGGCTCGCCACCGCGACCGGCCTGCGGCTGCCCGCCACGCTCGTCTTCGACCACCCGAACGCCCAGGCGCTCGCCGAGCACGTGCTCGCCGAGGTCCTGCCGGGCGACCGGGCACCGGGCCTCGCGGAGCTCGACCGGCTGGAAGCGGCACTGGTGGACGGCATCGCCGAGGGATCCGCCCGCGCGGAACTGGCCCTGCGCCTGGAAACCCTGCTGAGCCGCCTTGCGGGTGGTCCCACCCACGACAACGGCACTGGCGACCTCGGCTCGGCGACCGACGACGAGCTGTTCGACGTGCTCGACGGCCTGCGCACCCCCTGACCTTCCTTCGCACCAAGGAGCACCACCATGTCCACCCCCGAAGCGCAGAACGTCGAGAAGCTGCGGGACTACCTGCGCTTCGCCACCACGGACCTGCGCGACACCCGCAAACGGCTCGCCGACCTCGAGGACCGGGCGCACGAACCGATCGCCGTCGTCGGCACCGGTTGCCGCTATCCCGGCGGGGTTCGTTCGTCCGCCGAGCTGTGGCGGCTGGTCGCCGAGGGCGGAGACGCCGTCGGGGAGTTCCCCGCGGAGCGCGGCTGGGACGTCGAGACGCTCTACGACCCGGACCCGGACAGCCAGGGCACCACCTACGCGAGCGGCGGCGGTTTCTACCGCGACGCCGCGAAGTTCGACGCGGGCTTCTTCTCCATCAGCCCGCGCGAGGCCCTCGCGATGGACCCGCAGCAGCGGCTGTTGCTCGAGATCGCCTGGGAGGCCTTCGAGAACGCGGGCATCGACCCGCTGTCGATGCGCGGCGAAGCGGCCGGCGTGTTCGTCGGCGGCGGGTTCTCCGACTACGGCGGCCCGATGCAGTCCGCACCCGAGGGCGTCGAGGGCCACCTCGTGACCGGCAAGGCCGGCAGTGTCCTTTCCGGACGGATCGCCTACACGCTCGGCCTGGAGGGGCCCGCCGTCACCGTCGACACCGCGTGTTCGTCATCGCTGGTGGCCGTGCACCTCGCGGTGCAGGCACTGCGGCGCGGCGAGTGCACGGCGGCGCTCGCGGGCGGGGTGACCGTGATGTCGACCCCGGCCGTGCTGATCGAGTTCAGCCGCCAGCGCGGGGTCGCCGCGGACGGGCGCTGCAAGGCGTTCGCGAACGCGGCCGACGGCATGGGCCTGGCCGAGGGCGCGGGAGTCGTTCTGCTGGAACGGTTGTCGGACGCGGTCGCGAAGGGCCGCAGGGTGCTCGCGGTGATCCGCGGCTCCGCGATCAACCAGGACGGCGCGTCCAACGGCCTGTCCGCGCCGAGCGGTCCCGCGCAACGACGGGTGATCCGCCGGGCGCTCGCGGACGCCCGGCTCACCCCGGCCGAGGTCGACGTCGTCGAGGCGCACGGCACCGGCACCGAGCTCGGTGACCCCATCGAGGCCCAGGCGCTGCTCGCGACCTACGGGCAGGCCAGGGCGGGCGCTCCGCTGTGGCTCGGCTCGGTCAAGTCGAACATCGGGCACGCGCAGGCGGCGTCCGGCGTCGCGGGCATCCTCAAGATGGTCGAGGCGTTGCGGCACCGCGAACTGCCCAAGACGCTGCACGTCGACGCGCCGTCGCCGCACATCGACTGGGCTTCGGGCGAGGTCGAGCTGCTGACCGAGGCAAGGCCGTGGCCCGCCGCCGACCGGCCGCGGCGAGCGGGGGTGTCGTCGTTCGGGGTGAGCGGCACGAACGCCCACGTGATCCTGGAAGAAGCTCCGGCGCACACCGACATCGAGCCGGCTGGCAGCACGGGCGTGGTGCCGTGGGTGCTGTCCGCCAAGACCTCGTCCGCCCTGCGCGCCAGGGCCGCGCAACTGGCCGGGCTCGACGGCGGCCCGGCCGACATCGGCTTCTCCCTCGCCACCACCCGGACCGTGCTGGACCAGCGCGCGGTCGTGTTCGGTACCCAGGACGAACTACGGCGCGGCCTCACCGCACTGGCCGCCGGCGACCCGGACCCGGCGGTCGTCGAGGGCGTGCCGTCCGCGACCGGTGGTGTCGTCTTCGTCTTTCCCGGCCAGGGCTCGCAGTGGACCGGGATGGGCAAGGAGCTCCTCGAGTCCTCCCCGGTGTTCGCGGCCAGGATGCGCGAGTGCGCGGACGCGCTGAAGTCCTTTGTGGACTGGGATCTGCTCGACGTGCTGTCCGACGAGATCGCGTTGCGGCGCGTGGACGTCGTGCAGCCCGCGCTGTGGGCTGTGATGGTGTCGCTGGCCGCGGTGTGGCGGGCCCACGGGGTCGAGCCCGCGGCGGTCATCGGCCACAGCCAGGGCGAGATCGCGGCCGCCTGCGTCGCCGGCGCGTTGTCGCTGGAGGACGCCGCCCTGGTGGTCGCCATGCGCAGCCGTGAGCTGGCGAGCCTGGCCGGCGCGGGCGGCATGGTCTCCGTGGCCGCGCCGGCCGCGGTCGTGAACGAGCGCATCGCCGGCACCGGACTGTCGCTCGCCGCCGCCAACGGGGCTGCCTCCTCGGTCGTCTCCGGAACCCCGCAGGCACTGGACGCACTGCTCGCCGGTTGTGCGGCCGACGGCATCCGCGCCCGCCGCGTCCCGGTGGACTACGCCTCGCACTCCGGGCAGGTCGAGACCATCGAGGAACGGCTCCTCGAAGTCCTGGAACCGGTGCGGCCGCGAGCGGGGGAGCTGCCGTTCTACTCGACCGTCACCGGCCGTCCCGCGGACACCAGCCAGCTCGACGCCGGGTACTGGTACTGCAACCTGCGCCAGACCGTCGAGTTCGAGCAGGCGACGCGTGCCCTGCTGGCCGACGGCCACCGCGTGTTCGTCGAGTGCAGCCCGCACGCGGTGCTGACGAGCGCCGTGCAGGAGACGGCGGGGGACGTGGACGTCGCCGCCGTCGGGTCGCTGCGGCGCGACGACGGCGGTTCGGAGCGGTTGCTGCGCTCGGTCGCCGAGGCGTTCGTGCGCGGTGTTCCCGTTGACTGGTCCACCGCGTTCGACGGCGCGAGCGTCGTGCCGCTGCCGACCTACCCGTTCGAGGGCGAGCACTACTGGCTCCCGGCGACGACCGCCGTCGCCGACCTCGGCTCCGCGGGCCTCACCGCGGCCGGTCACCCCCTCCTCGGGGCGGCCGTCGAACTGCCGGACGACGGCGGTTTCCTGTTCACCGGAAGGCTTTCCGCGCGTTCGCACCCGTGGCTCGCCGAGCACACCGTGCACGGCACCGTGCTGCTGGTCGGCACGGCGTTCGTCGAGCTGGCACTGCACGGCGCGGCCGAAGCCGGGTGCGCCGAGGTGGAAGAGCTCGCGCTGGAGGCACCGCTCGTGCTGCCGCGCGACATCGCGGTGCAGATCCACCTCACCGTCGGCGCACCGGGCGAGGACGGCCGCCGGGCCATCGCGTTGCACTCGCGTCCCGAGGACGACCCGCTCGCCGAGTGGACGCGGCACGCGGCCGGGTTCGCCGCGCCAGGTGACTTCAGTCCTGCCAGTGGGCTTGTCGTGTGGCCTCCGGCGGACGCCGAACCGGTGCCGCTCGACGACGTCTACGGTCGCGCGGCCGAGCGCGGGTTCGGCTACGGGCCGGTGTTCCAGGGCCTGCAAGCGGTGTGGCGGCGCGGCGACGAGGTCTTCGCCGAGGTCGCTCTGCCACGGGACCAGCACGGCGAGGCGGCGCGGTACGGCGTGCACCCGGCGCTGCTCGACGCGGCTCTGCACGCCATCGCACTCGGATCCCTGAACACCGAGGGCACCGGGCGGTTGCCGTTCTCGTGGACCGGAGTGCGCCTGCACGCGGCCGGAGCGACCGCGTTGCGCGTGCGGCTCGTGCGGTCCGGCGAGGAGACGCTGAGCGTCGAGGTCGCCGACTCCACAGGTGCGCCGGTCGCGGCGGTCGACGCGCTCGTGTCGCGTCCGGTCGTGCCCGGCCAGGTGCGGGCGGCGAGGAGATCCGGTCCGCTGTTCCGCGTCGACTGGGTGCCCGCCACCGGACCGGCCGAGCAGCTGGACGCCGAGGTCGTGCCCGTCGCCGCCGGGGACGTCCGCGAGGTTCTTGGCGCGGTGCTGGCCCGGATCCAGGCTTCTCTGTCCGAGGACCGCCGGATCGCGTTCGTGACGTCGGGTGCGACAGGCGACGACGTCGCCGCCGCGGCCGTCTGGGGTCTTGTGCGTTCGGCCCAGGCGGAGCACCCCGACCGGTTCGTGCTGATCGACCTGGAACACCTGGACGACCCGATTCCCGCACTGCCGGTCGGCGAAGACCAGCTATCGGTCCGAAGTGGACAGATCTGGGTGCCGCGACTGGCTCCGGTGCCAGCCGAACCCGTGGAGCCCAAGGCGTTCGACGGCAGCGTGCTGATCACCGGCGGTACCGGCACTCTCGGCCGGCTCGTCGCCGGGCATCTCGCCCGCCAAGGTGCCCGCCGGTTGGTGCTGGTGAGCCGCCGTGGATATGCCGCTCCCGGTGCCGCGGACGTCGTGTCCGGCCTGACCGAGCTGGGTGCCGAGGTGACCGTGGTGGCGTGCGATGTCGCCGACCGCGCCCGGCTCGCCGAAGTCCTCGCCGCC
Source organism: Lentzea waywayandensis (assembly GCF_900115955.1). Taxonomy (GTDB): domain Bacteria; phylum Actinomycetota; class Actinomycetes; order Mycobacteriales; family Pseudonocardiaceae; genus Lentzea; species Lentzea waywayandensis. The sequence goes on along the minus strand of NZ_FOYL01000001.1, from coordinate 1,162,125 downwards.
GTGCCGGACCTGTCGTCCGTGATCCACACGGCAGGTGCGCTCGACGACGGCGTTGTGGAAGCCCTTACGCCGGAACGGATCGACGCCGTGTTGCGCGCGAAGGTCGACGCGGCACTGCACCTGGACGAGCTGACGCGCGATCGAGCACTGTCCTCGTTCGTCCTGTTCTCTTCTGCGGCAGGCACCTTCGGCACGCCCGGCCAGGGCAACTACGCCGCTGCCAACGCCTGCCTGGACGCGCTGGCCCGGCGTCGCCGGTCCGCGGGGTTGCCCGCGCAGTCCCTCGCCTGGGGGCTGTGGGCCGACACGAGCGAGCTGACCGGCACGCTCGGTACTCACGGCCAGAATCGGTTGCGCCGCAACGGATCACGGGCGTTCGCCGCCGAGGACGGCCTCGCGGCGTTCGACCTCGCCGTCGCGACGGGGGAGCCGGTGCTGGTACCGGTTCAGCTCGACCCGGCCGCGCTGCGCCCGCGTGCCGACCAGGTCGTGCCGCCGCTGCTGCGCGGCCTCGTCCGCACGCCGGTCCGCAGGAGCGCGGCCGGTGGCGACGCCTCGTTGCGCCGCCAGCTGGCCGGTCTCGCACCGGACGAGCGGGACCGGGTGCTGCTGACCCTGGTGCGTGCCCAGGCCGCCGCGGTGCTCGGGCACGCGGGTCCCGGAGTGATCGAGCCCGGCCGCGGTTTCCTCGACCTGGGCTTCGACTCGCTGACCGCGGTCGAGCTGCGCAACCGCCTGCAGACCGCCACCGGCCTGCGGCTGCCCGCGACGCTGGTGTTCGACCACCCGACGGCGACCGCGCTCGCGGCGTTCCTCGCCGAACGGTTCGGCACGGACGACACGCCGGCGTTCGCCCCCGCACTGGCCGAGCTCGGCCGCCTCGAAAACCTGTTGTCGCCGTTCGCCGGCGACAACACCGCCCGCGCAGCGATCACGTTGCGCCTGAAGGACTTCTTGTCGCGGTGGAGCGACACGACCGCAATCGACGACATCGACTCGGCTACGGACGACGAGCTGTTCGGCGTCCTCGACGAGCTGCGGATCCCGTGACCCACCCCGACCGCGAACCCAGGAGCCACCGCATGTCGAACGAACAGAAGCTGCGCGACTACCTCAAGCAGGCCGCCAAGGACCTGCGCGAGGCCCGCGGCCGGGTGAACGAGCTGGAGGAACGCGACCACGAGCCGATCGCGATCGTCGGGATGAGCTGCCGCTACCCCGGCGGCGTCACCTCGCCCGCCGAGTTGTGGCAGCTGGTCGCCGAGGGCACCGACGCCATCTCGGACTTCCCGGACGACCGCGGCTGGACCGCCGACGACGTCTACGACCCCGACCCGGACGTGCCCGGCAAGTCGTACGTGCGGGAGGGCGGATTCATGTCCGCTCCCGCCGACTTCGATCCCGGCTTCTTCGACATCAGCCCCCGCGAGGCCCTCGCGATGGACCCGCAGCACCGGCTGCTGCTGGAGACGTCCTGGGAGGCCTTCGAGAACGCCGGGATCGACCCGGCGACCGTGCGCGGCCACCGGATCGGTGTCTACGCGGGCGTGATGTACCAGGACTACGCGGCGCGGCTGACGTCCGTGCCGGAGATCGTCGAGGGATACCTCGGCAGCGGCAACGCGGGCAGCGTCGCCTCCGGGCGGGTGGCCTACACCTTCGGTTTCGAGGGCCCGGCGATCACCGTCGACACGGCCTGCTCGTCCTCGCTGGTGGCGCTGCACCTGGCCGTGCAGTCGCTGCGCCGCGGCGAGACCACGATGGCGCTGGCGGGCGGCGTCACGATGATCGTGACCCCGGCCGGGTTCATCGAGTTCAGCCGTCAGCGCGGACTCGCCCCGGACGGCCGCTGCAAGTCGTTCGCCGCCGCGGCCGACGGCACCGCGTGGGCCGAGGGCGCCGGAATGCTGCTGGTGGAACGGCTGTCCGACGCCCGCCGCCTCGGCCACCCCGTGCTCGCCGTGGTCCGCGGCACCGCCGTCAACCAAGACGGCGCCAGCAGCGGGTTGTCCGCGCCCAACGGGCCCGCGCAGCAACGGGTGATCCGGGCGGCACTGGCCAACGCCGGGCTCGTTCCGTCCGATGTGGACGCCGTGGAAGCGCACGGCACGGGCACCGTCCTGGGTGACCCGATCGAGGCGCAGGCGGTGCTGGCGGCGTACGGACAGGATCGGGAACGGCCGCTGTTGCTGGGCTCGCTGAAGTCGAACATCGGTCACACGCAGGCGGCGGCCGGTGTGGGTGGTGTGATCAAGATGGTCGAGGCGATGCGCCACGGCGTGCTGCCGAAGACGTTGCACGTCGACTCGCCTTCGCCGCACGTGGACTGGGAGGCGGGCGCGGTCTCGTTGCTGACCGAGGCGGTGGACTGGCCTTCGACCGGTCAGCCGCGTCGGGCCGGGGTGTCGTCGTTCGGTGTCAGCGGCACCAACACGCACGTCGTCCTCGAACAGGCTCCGGACTCGGAGATCCCGTCGGCTGGTGAACCGCCTGCGGTACTGCCTTGGGTCCTTTCTGGACGGACCGAGGCCGCTCTGCGCGCTCAGGCCACGCGGCTGGCGGACGTCGACGCGGATCCGGTGTCAGTCGCGGCGGCGCTGGCGACCAACCGCGCCGCCTTCACCGAACGGGCCGTCGTGCTCGGCGACACCCGTGACGACCTGGTCTCCGGGTTGCGCGCGATCGCCGCCGGAGAGCTGGCGCCGTCGGTCGTGCGGGACGCGGTGGCGGCGGGCGATGTCGCCTTCCTGTTCACCGGGCAGGGCTCCCAGCGGGCCGGGATGGGTCGCGAGCTGCACGCGGAGTTCCCGGTGTACGCCAAGGCTTTCGACGAGATCTGCGCGGGTTTCGACCCGCGGGTGCGGAATCTGGTTCTTGACGGGGGAGCGGACCTCGACCGCACCGAGTTCGCCCAGCCGGCGCTGTTCGCCGTGGAGGTGGCGCTGTTCCGGCTGATGGAGTCGTGGGGTGTGCGGCCGGACTTCCTGCTCGGGCACTCGATCGGTGAGATTGCCGCCGCGCACGTTGCCGGGGTGTTCTCGTTGCCGGACGCGCAGGTGCTCGTCACGGCGCGCGGGCGGCTGATGCAGGCGCTGCCGGTCGGGGGCGCGATGGTCGCGGTCCGCGCGAGTGAGGAGGAGGTGCGGGAGGTCCTGCGGGACGGCGGCTCGGCGGTCGGCGTGAGCGGGGACGCCGTTCAGGTCGCGCTGTGGGACGGCGGTTCGGCGGTCGGCGTGAGCGGGGACGATATTCGGGTCGCGCTGCGGGACGGCGGTTCGGCGGTCGGCGTGAGCGGGGACGCCGTTCAGGCCGTGCTGCCGGACGGTGGCTCGGCGGCCCTCTCGAACGCGGACCACGTCCGTGCGGCGCTGCGGGACCGTGTCTCGATCGCCGCCGTCAACGGCCCGCGGTCGGTCGTGCTGTCCGGGGAGGCGGGCGCGGTCGCCGAGGTCGCGGCCCGCTTCGGCAAGGCCAAGGCCCTCACCACCAGCCACGCGTTCCACTCCGCGCTGATGGACCCGATGCTGGCCGGGTTCCGCGCGGCCGTCGAGCAGATCACCTTCACCGAGCCGCGCATCCCGTTGGTGTCCAACGTGACCGGCGCGCTCGCGACGCCGGGGCTCGTCACCGACCCCGACTACTGGGTGCGGCACGTCCGTGAGGCGGTCCGCTTCGCCGACGGCGTCACGGCACTGCACACCGAGGGCGCTCGTACGTTCCTCGAGCTCGGGCCGGACGGTGTGCTCAGCGCGCTCGCCCAGGACTGCCTGCCGGACAGCGCCGCCGCCGTCGCGGTCCTGCGCGCCGGGCGGCCCGAGGTCCGGTCGGCCGTCGCCGCGCTGGCCCGCCTCCACACGCGAGGCGTCACGCCCGACTGGGGCGCCTACTTCGCCGGCAGCGGGGCCCGCCGGGTCGACCTGCCGACCTATCCCTTCCAGCGCACGCGCTTCTGGCTGGAGGCAACAGGGTCGAACAGTTTCGTCGAGCCCGCCGCGAAGCCCGAGCCGACCCGGCTGGGTGCGCGCCTCGCCGGAATCCCCGCCGGCGAACGGATCCGCGTGCTGACCGAACTGGTCCGCGGTCAGGCGGCGGTCGTGCTCAACCACGAGACCGCCGACGAGGTGCGCGCCGACCGGCCGTTCAAGGAGCTGGGCTTCGACTCGCTCACCGCCGTCGAGCTGCGCACCCTGCTCGCCACCGCGGTCGGCCGTGAACTGCCCGCCACGCTCGTCTTCGACCACCCGACTCCGCTGGCGCTGGCGGCGTTCCTCGATGCCGAACTGTCCGGTGTGGACAGCGCGGTGATCGCGGAGACCATTCAGGCCAACGACGAGCCCATCGCCATCATCGGCATGAGCTGCCGGTATCCGGGTGGGGTGAGCTCGCCGGACGATCTCTGGAAGCTGGTGTCCTCCGGCACCGACGCCATCTCGATGTTCCCCGGTGATCGAGGCTGGGACGTCGATGCCGTGTTCGACCCCGACCTGTCGAGGCCGGGCACCACGTACTCGATCGAGGGCGGGTTCGTCACCGGCGCGACCGACTTCGACGCCGGGTTCTTCGGGATCTCGCCGCGCGAGGCGCTGGCCATGGACCCGCAGCAACGCCTGCTGCTGGAGGCGTCCTGGGAGGCGTTCGAGCACGCCGGGGTCGACCCGACGGCCCTGCGCGGGGCGAAGGTCGGCGTGTTCGCCGGGACCTCGGCGCAGGACTACAGCTCGTTGCTGGCCACCATTCCCGCCGAGGCCGAGGGGTACGTGGGCACCGGCACCGCGTCCAGCGTGATCTCCGGCCGGATCGCCTACAGCCTCGGCTTCGAGGGGCCCGCGCTCACCGTGGACACCGCGTGCTCGTCGTCGCTGGTGGCGTTGCACCTGGCCGCGCAGGCGCTGCGGTCCGGCGAGTGCTCGATGGCGCTGGCGGGCGGGGTGACGGTGATGTCCACCCCGGCCGGGTTCATCGAGTTCAGCCGTCAGCGCGGACTCGCCCCGGACGGTCGCTGCAAGTCGTTCGCCGCGGCCGCCGACGGTGTCGGCTGGTCGGAGGGCGCCGGGATGCTGCTGGTGGAACGTCTGTCCGACGCCCTGCGCAACGGCCATGAGGTCCTCGCCGTGGTGCGCGGTTCCGCGGTCAACTCCGACGGCGCGTCCAACGGCCTCACCGCACCGAACGGGCCGTCTCAGCAGCGGGTGATCCGCCAAGCGCTGGCGAACGCGAGCCTGGCACCGTCTGATGTGGACGTCGTGGAGGCGCACGGCACCGGCACGGTGCTGGGTGACCCGATCGAGGCTCAGGCCGTGCTCGCGACCTACGGGCAGGGCAGGGAACGGCCGTTGCTGCTCGGCTCGCTGAAGTCGAACATCGGTCACACGCAGGCCGCCGCGGGTGTCGGCGGTGTGATCAAGATCGTCGAGGCGATGCGGCACGGCGTGTTGCCGAAGACGTTGCACGTGGACGAGCCGACTCCGCACGTGGACTGGACGGCAGGCGCTGTCGAACTGCTGACCGACGTCCGTCCGTGGCCGGCGGGAGAACGACCGCGCCGCGCCGGGGTGTCGTCGTTCGGGGTGAGCGGCACCAACGCGCACGTCGTCCTCGAAGAGCCGCCCGTCGCCGCCGAACCGCTGGGCGGGGAACCGTTGCCGGTCCTGCCGTTCATGCTCTCCGGTCGCGACGCCGAGGGCCTGCGGGCGCAGGCGGCGAAGCTCCAGGCCGAAATCGGCCACGACCTCGCTCCCGCCGACGTCGCGCACACGCTGGCCACCGGCCGCGCGGCCCTGGAACACCGGGCGGCGGTGCTCGCGGCGGATCGCGACGAGCTCCAGACCGGCCTCGGTGCCCTCGCCGAAGGCCGGCCGCACCGTTCGCTCGTGCAGGGGACGGAGGTGAGCGGTGGCGTCGCGTTCCTGTTCACCGGCCAGGGTTCCCAGCGCGCCGGGATGGGCCGGGAGCTGTACGACACGTTCCCGTTGTACGCCAAGGCGTTCGACGAGGTCTGCGCTCACCTGGACCCACGAGTGCGGGAGATCGTCTTCGAGGGCGCTCCCGAACTGGACGGGACCGAGTTCGCGCAGCAGGGGATCTTCGCGGTCGAGGTCGCGTTGTTCCGGCTGCTGGAGTCTTGGGGCGTGCGACCGGACCTCGTGCTCGGTCATTCGGTGGGGGAGATCGCGGCGGCGCACGTCGCCGGGATGCTCACCCTTGACGACGCGGCCACGCTGGTGACCGCGCGCGGACGGCTGATGCAGGCACTTCCCGAGGGCGGCGTGATGATCGCCGTGCAGGCGTCGGAAGAGGACGTTCTGCCGTTGCCCGACGGTGTCTCCCTCGCGGCGGTGAACGGGCCGGACGCGGTCGTGCTGTCCGGCGAGGAACGCGCGGTCACCGAGGTCGCGGCCAGGTTCGCGAAGACCAAGCGGCTCAACACCAGCCACGCCTTCCACTCCGCGCTGATGGAACCGATGCTGGCCGAGTTCGCCGCGGCACTCGACGGCCTCGCGCCCGCCAAGCCGGTGATCCCCTTCCTGTCCACTGTGGAGGGAGGCGGCGACGGCTCGGTGGCGTACTGGGTGCGGCAGGTCCGCGAGGGCGTCCGGTTCGCCGACGCGGTCGCGGCGGCGAGGGAACAGGGCGCGCGGACGTTCGTCGAACTCGGCCCGGATGCCGTGCTGTCGGCCATGGTCGAGGACGCGATTCCGGTGCTGCGCAACGGCCACGACGAGGTTCGGACGGCCGTCGGAGCCCTGGCGCGGCTGCACGTCCGTGGCATCACGCCCCACTGGGCCACCGTGTTCGCAGGCCGGCGCGTCGGGCTGCCGACGCAGGCGTTCCGGCGGGACCGGTTCTGGGTGGAGCCCTCGCAGGCAGTGGACGTGACGGCCGCCGGGCTGGCTGCGGCGGAGCACCCGTTGCTCGGCGCGGCCGTCGAGCTGCCCGGCACCGGCGGCTTCCTCCTGACCGGCTCGCTCTCGGTCCGGACGCATCCCTGGCTGGCGGACCACGCCGTGCAGGACACCGTGCTGCTGCCCGGCACCGCGTTCGTCGAACTGGCACTGCGCGCCGCCGACGAGGCCGGCTGTGCGGCGATCGAGGAACTGACCCTCGCCGCACCACTGGTCCTGCCGCCGCGGGGCGCCGCCCGCATCCAGGTCGCCGTCGGCGCGGCGGACGACGCGGGCAAGCGGCCGATCACCGTGCACTCCGCCACCGGTGACGAGGAGTCGTGGAGCCTGCACGCCACGGGCACGCTCACACCGGACGAGCCCGGCCCGATGCCGGGTCTCGCGGTCTGGCCACCGGACGGCGCGACGGCCATCGACGTCACCGGCCTCTACGACGGCCTGCAGGACAACGGGTTCGGCTACGGCCCCGCGTTCCAGGGCCTGCGCGCGGCCTGGTCGCTCGACGGCGCCGTCTTCGCCGAGGTCGCGTTGCCGGACGGGCAGCGGGACTCGGCCGGGCGGTTCGGGGTGCATCCCGCGCTGCTCGACGCCGCCCTGCACGCGGTCGGGCTCGGCGACTTCGTCACCGCGAAGGGCCAGGGGCACCTGCCGTTCTCGTGGTCAGGGGTCGCGCTGCGCACCTCCGGCTCGGCGAGCCTGCGGGTGCGGCTGGCGCCGGTCGGGCCGGACGCCATCAGCCTGACCGTCGCCGACGCCGCGGGCAGGCCGGTCGCCTCGGCGGACTCCCTGCTGCTGCGGGCGATCTCGGCCTCGGGCATCGAAGCCCGGCGCGAACACCACCGGTCGCTGTTCCAGGTGGACTGGGCGCCCGCCGCCACCGCCGCCGTCACCACGACCACCCGCGCGGTCATCGGCGATCCCGCACTGGCGGCCGCGATCGACGGCGCCACGTCCTACGGCACCCTGGCCGATCTCCCGGAGCCGACCCCGGACCTCGTGTTCCTGCCGGTCAACGGCGGCGACGACGTCCACCGCGTCACCACCGACGTTCTCGCGGCCGTGCAGGACTGGCTCACCCGAGCCGACGGCCGCCTGGTCGTCGTCACCCGCGGCGCCGAACGAGAGGTCACCGACGTCGCCGCCGCCGCGGCGTGGGGCCTGGTGCGCACCGCCCAGGCCGAGAACCCCGGCCGGTTCACGCTTCTCGACCTCGACGGCGAACCCGACGGCGCGCAGATCCTCGCGGCCCTCGAAGGCGGCGAACCGCAGGTGCTGCTGCGCGGCGGCGAGGCCCTCGCACCCCGGCTGGCCAGGGTCGCCGTCCAAGAGGAGACGTCGCGGGCGTGGCACCCCGACGGCACCGTGCTGATCACCGGTGGCACCGGCACGCTCGGCGGCCTGCTCGCCCGGCACCTCGCCACCACCGGCGTCCGGCACCTCGTGCTCGCCGGCCGGCGCGGCCAGGACACCCCCGGCATCGGCGACCTGGTGTCCGAACTGGACGCTCTCGGCGCGAAGACGTCGGTCGTGGCGTGCGACGCGGCCGACCGCGAGGCGCTGAAGGCGCTTCTGGACGGGATTCCCGCGGAGCACCCGTTGACCGCGGTCGTGCACACCGCGGGTGTCCTCGACGACGGCGTGCTTGCGTCGCTGACGCCGGAACGGTTCGCCACCGTGCTGCGGCCCAAGGCGGACGCGGCGTGGCACCTGCACGAGCTGACCCGGCACCTCGACCTCGCCGCGTTCGTGTTGTTCTCCTCGGCCGCGAGCACGCTCGGCAACGCCGGGCAGGCCAACTACGCCGCCGCCAACGCCGTCCTGGACGCGCTGGCCCGGCACCGGCACGCGCACGGCCTGCCCGCGACGTCGCTGGCGTGGGGTCTGTGGGAAGAGTCGAGCGGGCTGCTCGGCGAGCTCACCGAGGTCGACCGGAAGCGGATGAACCGCGGCGGGTTCGGCGCGCTGGCCACGAAGAACGCGCTCGCCCTGTTCGACACCGCGCTGGGCACCGCGCAGCCGGTTCTGCTCCCGATGGAGCTGGACCTCGCGGCGATGCGGACGCGGATCGGCGGCGGCACGGTGCCTCCGTTGTTCCGCGGCCTGATCCGCGCGGCTCGACGTCCGGCAGCTCCCAGCGAGGACGTGTTGCTGGCCGGCGTGCCCGCCGAGGAGCGGGAAGCCGTGCTGCTCGACCTGGTCCGGACGCAGGTCGCGGCCGTGCTGGGCCACGCGTCGGCCGACGCGGTCGACCCCGAGCGGGCGTTCAGCGACTTCGGGTTCGACTCCCTCAGCGCGGTCGAGCTGCGCAACAACCTGGCCGCGGCCACGGGGCTCCGGCTGCCCGCGACGTTGATCTTCGACTACCCGAACCCCGTGGTTCTCACCGGCTTCCTCCTCGCGGAACTGGGCAGCGGGGACGCCGTGGAGGCCGACCCGGCGCTCACCGCGTTGGCGCAGCTCGAAGCCGGTCTGGCCGGAGCGCGACCGGGCGAAACGACCCTGACCGTTCTTAGAACCCGTTTGGAAGTGCTGCTTGGCACCCTCTACCCGCAGACCGGTGACCAGGGCGGCGCGGTGACCGATGGGGGCCTCGACACCGCCACGGACGAGGAGCTGTTCGCACTGATCGACCAGGACTTCGAGGTCCACTGATCGGCCGCCCGCCGGCCCCACCGATCCACCGAGGAGAACGCCCGAGATGGCGAACGAAGACACCCTCCGCGACTACCTGAAGCGGGCCACAGCCGACCTTCAGCAGGCGCGGCAACGGCTCGGCGCGACGCGCTCGCAGCTGGCCGAGCTCGAGGCCAGGGCCAGGGAACCGATCGCCATCGTCGGGATGAGCTGCCGGTACCCCGGTGGCGCCGACACCCCCGGCGGACTGTGGGACCTCGTCGACCGCGCGGGGGAGGGCATCGCCGAGTTCCCGGACGACCGCGGCTGGGACCTCGGCAAGCTCTACGACCCGGACCCTGACCACCTGGGCACCTACTACGTGCGGGAGAGCGGCTTCCTGCGCGGGGCCGCCGACTTCGACCCGGCGTTCTTCGGCATCTCGCCCAGGGACGCGCTCGCGATGGACCCCCAGCAGCGGCTGCTGCTGGAGCTGTCGTGGGAGGCCGTCGAGTCGGCCGGCATCGCGCCGGCGTCGTTGCGCGGCACCAGGACCGGTGTGTTCGCGGGCGTGATGTACAACGACTACGCGGCTCGGTTGCAGCCGGTGCCCGATGGTTTCGAGGGGTTCATCGGGAACGGCAGCGCCGGCAGCATCGCGTCGGGTCGCGTCGCCTACACCTTCGGGTTCGAGGGCCCGGCGCTCACGATCGACACGGCGTGCTCGTCCTCGTTGGTGGCACTGCACCTGGCGGTCGCCGCGCTGCGCCGCGGGGAGTGCTCGATGGCGCTGGCGGGCGGGGTGACGGTGATGTCGACCCCGACCGCGTTCATCGAGTTCAGCCGGGCGCGCGGGCTCGCCCCGGACGGCCGCTGCAAGTCCTTCGCCGCGTCCGCCGACGGCACCAGTTGGGGCGAGGGCGCCGGCATGCTGCTGGTGGAAAGGCTTTCCGACGCGCTGGCGCTGGGTCACCCCGTGCTCGCCGTGGTCCGCGGCACGGCGGTGAACCAGGACGGTGCGTCCAACGGGCTCACCGCGCCGAACGGCCCGGCCCAGCAGCGGGTCATCCTCGAGGCGCTCGCCGCCGCCGGCCTGGAACCGTCCGATGTGGACGCTGTAGAGGCGCACGGCACCGGCACGGTGCTGGGTGACCCGATCGAGGCGCAGGCGGTGCTCGCCACCTACGGCCAGAACCGGGCGCAGCCGCTCTATCTCGGCTCGCTGAAGTCGAACATCGGGCACAGCCAGGCCGCGGCGGGCGTCGGCGGTGTGATCAAGATGGTGCAGGCCATGCGGCACGGCGTGCTGCCGAAGACGCTGCACGTCGACGAGCCGAACCCGCGGGTCGACTGGACCGCGGGTGCCGTCGAGCTGCTCACCGAGGCCCGGCCGTGGCCGGAGACCGGACGGCCGCGGCGCGCCGGTGTGTCGTCGTTCGGCGTCAGCGGCACCAACACCCACGTCGTCCTCGAGCTGCCCGACGAAGACACGCCGGCTGACCGCGTGAGCCCTCCGGTGCTGCCGCTGCTGATCTCGGCACGCAGCCGCGAGGCGATTCCGGCCCAGGCGCAGGCACTTCTGAACCATCTGGCAGACGAGCCGTCCCTTGTGGACGCTGCTTTCACCACGACGACCCGTGCCCGGCACCCGCATCGCGCGGTCGTGCTCGGCCGCGACCGCGCCGAGCTGATGTCCGGGCTGGCCGATCTCGCGGCGGGCACGGCGGTCACCGACACGGTGGCGCCGGGCAAGACCGCGTTCCTGTTCTCCGGGCAGGGCGCCCAGTACCGGGGCATGGCCACCGAACTGCACGAGACCTACCCGGTGTTCGCCGCCGCGCTCGACGCCGCACTGGCCGAGCTCGACCCCGGCGTGCGGACGGCGGTGTTCGACGGCGCCCGGCTCGACGACACCGAGTTCACGCAGCCCGCGCTGTTCGCGGTCGAGGTCGCGCTGTTCCGGCTGCTCGAAGCGTGGGGAGTGCGGCCGGACTTCCTGCTGGGCCACTCGATCGGCGAGATCGCCGCCGCGCACGTCTCCGGCGTTCTGTCGCTGGCGGACGCGGCCACACTGGTCACCGCCAGGGCGAGGCTGATGCAGGCGCTGCCCGCGGGCGGCGTGATGGTCGCCGTCGAGGCCGCCGAGGGCGAGATCGGCCCGACCCTGCCCGACGACGTCGCGATCGCCGCTGTCAACGGACCCGGCTCGGTGGTGCTGTCCGGTCCGGCCGAAGCGGTCACGGCGGTCGCCGCGGCCTGGGCGGACAAGGGCCGCAAGACGCGGGAGCTCACGACCAGCCACGCGTTCCACTCGCCGCTGATGGCACCGATGACGGCCGAGTTCCTGGCCGCGATCGCCGGCCTTTCCTTTGGCACGCCGACGATTCCGGTCGTGTCCACGGTGACCGGCCAGCAGGTCGCCGACGAGTTCGCCGACCCCGAGTACTGGGTCACGCACGTCCTGGCCACCGTCCGGTTCGCGGACGGCGTGGCCACTCTGCACGAGTCGGGCGTGACGACCTTCGTCGAGGTCGGCCCCGGTGGCCGGCTGGCGGCGCTGGTCGATGACTGCGTGCCTGCGGAGGTCTGCGCGGTCGCGACGTTGCGGCCGGAGCGGCCGGAATCCCTGACGTTCGCGTCCGCGGTCGCCCGGCTGCACACCCGCGGCCGGGAGGTGGACTGGGCCGCGCTGTTCGACGGTGCCCAGCGGATCCCGCTGCCGACGTACGCGTTCCAGCGCGAGCGTTTCTGGCTGGACGCCAAGGAGACCGACGGCGACGCGGCCTCGGTCGGCCTGGGGGCGACCGGGCACCCGCTTCTCGGTGCCGCGGTGTCCCTGGCGGCCGGTGACGGCTTCCTGTTCACCGGTGTGCTGTCCCGGCGCGCGCACCCCTGGCTCTCCGACCACGCCGTGCTCGGCACGGTGCTGCTGCCGGGCACCGCGATGCTCGAACTCGCACTGAGGGCAGGGGAACAGGCCGGCTGCGAGCGCGTCGAGGAGCTGACTCTCGAAGCCCCGCTCGCGCTGGGCGACGACGCCGTCCAGGTGCAGCTCGCGGTCGGTGCGCCCGATGCGAGTGGCCGCCGGAGCGTCGGCCTGCACTCACGGCCCGACGGCGCCGCGTTCGACGAGCCGTGGGTCCGGCACGCCGCCGGGTTCCTGGCCGTGGGGACGGCCGCGCCCGGACCGGACCTGACCACCTGGCCTCCTGCGGGCGCCGAGCCGGTGCCCGTCGACGGGATCTACGACGCCGTCGAGGCCGCGGGTTTCCACTACGGCCCCGCTTTCCGCGGACTGCGCGCCGCCTGGCGCCGGGGCGAGGAGGTGTTCGCCGAGGTCGCGCTCGACGAGGACCACACCGCCGCCGCGGAGCGCTTCGGCCTGCACCCCGCACTGCTCGACGCGACCCTGCACGCGGCGGGACTGGCGACGCCGGACGAGGCGCCGCAAGGACGGCTGCCGTTCACGTGGACCGACGTCTCGCTGTTCGCGGCCGGTGCCGCCGCCGTTAGGGTCCGGCTGGTCCCGGCGGGAACCGGTGCCGTGTCGCTGACCCTCGCCGACCCGGCCGGGAAGCCGGTCGCCACGATCGGTTCGCTGGTCTCGCGGCCGGTGTCCGCCGACGGCCTGAACGCCGGGCGAAGCCTGCGCGACGCCCTGTTCGCCCCGGAGTGGCAGCCCGCTCCGGCCGGTGACTTCGCCGGACCTGTCGAGGTCGTGCGTCTTCCGTCCGTTACGGGAGCAGTGCCCGCGCAGGTCCGTGAGACGAGCGCGATCACGTTGGAGGCGTTGCAGAACTGGCTGTCCGGCGACCAGCCGGCCGACGCCCGGCTCGTGTTCGTGACGCAGGGTGCGGTGGCGGTGCGCGACGGCGACGACGTCCCCGACCTCGCCGCGGCCGCCGCGTGGGGTCTCGTGCGGGCCGCGCAGTCGGAGAATCCCGGCCGGTTCGTGCTTCTGGACACCGACGACCTCACCGAGGACGTCCTCGCGGCAGCGGCGGCCACCGGCGAACCCCAGCTGGCCTGGCGCGACGGTGAACTGCGGATGCTGCGGCTGGCTCGCGCGCCTCAGTCCGATGTGGACGCTCCTGCTCTCGACGGCACCGTGCTGATCACCGGCGGGCTGGGCAGCATCGGCGCGTTGGTCGCCCGGCATCTGGCCGAGCAGGGTGTTCGCCGGTTGGTGCTGACCGGCCGCCGCGGGCTGGACACTCCAGGTGCCGCGGAACTGCTCGAGGAACTCGGCACCGATGCCTCTGTGGTGGCCTGCGATGTGGCCGACCGGGATGCGCTGTCCGCTGTCCTCGACGGCATTGAGGACCTGACCGCCGTCGTGCACGCCGCGGGTGTGCTCGACGACGGAGTCGTGGAGTCTCTGACACCGCAACGGTTCGAGGCCGTGTTCCGGCCGAAGGTGGACGCCGCCTGGGCGTTGCACGAGCTGACCCGCGACCGGCCGCTGACCGCGTTCGTCCTGTTCTCCTCCGCCGCGGGTGTGCTCGGCGGCGCGGGGCAGGGCAACTACGCCGCCGCGAACGCCTTCCTCGACGCGCTGGTGACCGCTCGCCGGGCCGCCGGCCTGCCGGGCACCGCGATGGCCTGGGGTGCCTGGGCCACCGGCATGGCCGCGGAACTGGCCGACGCCGACCTGCGCCGGATGAGCCGCGGCGGCATGGTCCCGCTGTCCACAACGGACGGTCTGGCGCTGTTCGACGCCGCCCTCGCCGGTTCCGCTCCGGTGTCCGTGCTGAGCCGCCTCGACCTGGCCGCGCTCGGCCGGCAGGCGTCCGCCGGGATGCTGCCCTGGTTGCTGCGCGGCCTGGTCCGCACGCCGATGCGCCGCGCGGGCGAAGCCGTCGACGCGGCCCTCGCACAGCGGCTGGCGGGTCTGGCGGAAGCGGAACGTCGTGAGGTGCTCGCCGACGTGGTCAGCACGCACGTCGCCGCCGTGCTCGGGCACGGGTCGGCGGCCGCGGTGGACCTCGACGGCGCGTTCAAGGACCTCGGCTTCGACTCGCTGACCGCCGTCGAGCTGCGCAACCGCCTCGGCGGGGCGACCGGACTCCGGCTGCCCGCGACGCTGATCTTCGACTACCCGAGCCCCGCCGCACTGGTCGAGCACCTCGTCACCGAACTGGGCGGAGCGGCGACGCCGGTCACCGCGGTCAGCACCGCAGGCCCCGCCGACGAGCCCCTGGCGATCATCGGCATGAGCTGCCGCTACCCCGGCGGCGTGAGCTCGCCGGACGGGTTCTGGGAGCTGCTCACCGAAGGGCGCGACGGCATCTCGGGGTTCCCCGCCGACCGCGGCTGGGACGTGCCCGACACCGGCGACTTCGTGCCGGAGGGCGGGTTCCTCTACGACGCCGACCGCTTCGACCCCGAGTTCTTCGGCATCTCACCGCGCGAGGCCATGGCCATCGACCCGCAGCACCGCCTGCTGCTGGAGACCGCGTGGGAGTCGTTCGAACACGCCGGCATCGACCCCGTGACCCTGCGCGGCAGCAGGACGGGCGTCTTCGCCGGCCTGATGTACCACGACTACGTCTCGCGGCTCACCTCCGTGCCGGACGACCTCGCGGGCTACCTCGGCAACGGCAGCGCGGGCAGCGTGGCCTCCGGCCGGGTCGCCTACACCTTCGGCCTGGAGGGGCCTGCCGTCACGATCGACACGGCGTGCTCGTCGTCGCTGGTCGCACTGCACCTCGCCGCGCAGTCACTGCGGTCGGGGGAGTGCTCGATGGCGCTCGTCGGCGGCGTGACGGTGATGTTCACGCCGACCGCGTTCCTCGAGTTCAGCCGCCAGGGCGGGCTGTCCGGCAACGGGCGGTGCAAGTCCTTCGCCGCGTCGGCGGACGGCACCGGCTGGGCCGAGGGCGCGGGAATGCTGCTGGTGGAACGGCTTTCCGACGCACGCCGCCACGGTCACCGCGTGCTCGCGGTCGTGCGCGGCACCGCGGTGAACCAGGACGGCGCGTCGAACGGGCTCACCGCGCCCAACGGTCCCGCGCAGCAACGGGTGATCCGCGCCGCACTGGCCGCCGCCCGGCTCGCACCGTCCGATGTGGACGCCGTGGAGGCGCACGGCACCGGCACCGCGCTCGGCGACCCGATCGAGGCGCAGGCCCTGCTGGCCACCTACGGACAGGACCGCGCGGACGAGCCGTTGTGGCTCGGCAGCGTCAAGTCCAACATCGGGCACACCCAGGCCGCGGCCGGTGTCGCGGGCGTGATCAAGATGGTGCAGGCCATGCGGCACGGTGTGCTGCCGGCGACCCTGCACGTCGACGAGCCGTCCCCGCACGTCGACTGGGACGCGGGCCGGGTCGAGCTGCTCACCGGCGCCAGGCCGTGGCCGGAGACCGGGCGGCCGCGCCGTGCGGCGGTCTCGTCGTTCGGTGTCAGCGGCACGAACGCGCACGCGATCCTGGAGGCGAGCCCGGAGTACCGGGTGGCGCAGAACGGGGTCTCGGCCGCGGACGTGGTCCAGCAGGACGGCCCGGCACGTCCCGCCGCCGTCCTCCCCTGGGTGATCTCAGCCCGCTCCGAAGCCGCCCTGCGCGGCCAGGCCGAGGCGCTGACCTCCGTGGTCGCGAACCCGGTCGACGTCGGCTGGTCCCTGGCCGCCACCCGAGGCACGTTCGACCACCGGGCCGTCGTGATCAGCGACTCCGATTTCACCGCCGGACTCACGGCCGTGGCCGAAGCCATCCCGCACGCACAACTGGTGCGCGGCACCGCGACCCGCCCCGGCAAGGTCGCGTTCGTCTTCCCCGGCCAGGGCTCGCAGTGGCAGGGCATGGCGGCCGAACTCCTGGAGTCCTCCCCGGTGTTCGCGGGCCGGATGGCCGAGTGCTCCGCCGCACTGTCGTCCTATGTGGACTTCTCCGCCGTGGAAGTGTTGCGGGAGAGCCGCGATCTGGACCGCGTCGACGTGGTCCAGCCGGTGCTGTTCGCCGTGCTGGTGTCGCTGGCCGCCCTCTGGCGCGCCCATGGTGTCGAACCCGCCGCGGTCGTCGGGCACAGCCAGGGCGAGATCGCCGCCGCCGTCGTCGCGGGTGCGCTGTCGCTCGACGACGGCGCCAGGGTGGTCGCGTTGCGCAGCAAGGAGATCCTGGCGCTGAGCGGCGCCGGCGGGATGGCCTCGGTGTCGTTGTCCGCGCAGGCCGCGGGAGAACGGCTGGAGCGGTGGAACGGGCTTTCGCTCGCCGCCGTCAACAGCCCGTCCTCGGTAGTGATCTCCGGAGACGCCGCCGCGCTGAGCGAGTTCGTCGACGCCTGCGTGGCCGACGGCGTGCGCGCCAAGCTGATCCCGGTCGACTACGCCTCGCACTCCGCGCACGTCGACCGCATCCACGACCGGCTTCTCGAAGTCCTCGCCCCGATCACCCCGCGTGCGGCGGAGATCCCGTTCTGCTCGGCGGTGACCGGGGACTTCCTCGACACCACCGCGCTCGACGCGGCCTACTGGGCCAGGAACCTGCGCGAGACCGTCGAGTTCGCGGCGGCCACGACGACCCTGCTGGCCGGCGGCCACGGTGTGTTCGTCGAGTGCAGCCCGCACCCGGTGCTCACCATGGCGATCGAGGAGACGGCCGAGCGGCCGGTCATCGCGGTCGGCACGCTGCGCCGCGACGAGGGCGGGCCCGCCCGGCTGCTGACCTCGCTGGCCGAGGCCTACGTCCAGGGCGTGCGGATCGACTGGACCGAGGCGTTCACCGGCGCTCAGCGGGTGGACCTGCCGACCTACGCCTTCCAGCGCGAGCGTTACTGGCTCGAATCGCCCGCAGGGGCGGGAGATGTGGGCTCGGCAGGGCTGGAGTCCGCCGGTCACCCGTTGCTCGGCGCGGTCGTGGCGCTGCCGGAGTCCGGCGGCTTCCTGTGCACCGGCGTGCTGTCGCTGCGCACCCATCCGTGGCTGGCGGACCACGCACTGCTCGGCACCGCACTGGTTCCCGGCACCGCGCTGGTCGAGCTCGCCCTCCAGGCGGGCGCGCACGCCGGCAGCCCGGTGGTGGAAGAGCTGACGCTCGAAGCGCCGATCACGCTCCCCGCACACGGCGGGATCCAGGTGCAGGTCGTGGTCGGTGCCGGCCGCGAGGTGACGATCCACTCGCGCCCGGCCGGTTCGGAAGAACCGTGGACCCGCAACGCTTCCGGCCTGCTCGGCACCGGTGAACCGGCCGGAACGCCGCTGACCGAGTGGCCGCCCGCCGGTGCCACCGAGGTCGAGCTGGACGGCGCCTACGCGGCGCTCGCCGAGCGAGGGTTCGGCTACGGCCCGGCCTTCCAGGGTCTGCGCGCGGTGTGGCGGCGCGGTGAGGAGATCTTCGCGGACGTCGCCGTCGACGCGGCCGACGCGGACCGGTTCGGCGTGCACCCCGCGTTGCTCGACGCGGCACTGCACGCGGGCATGGTCGCGGGTGCCGCCACCGGTGACGCGCGGATGCCGTTCGCGTGGACCGGTGTCAGCCTGCATGCCGTTGGCGCGGCGGCGATCCGCGTCCGGATCACTCCGGAAGGGACGGACGGTCTCCGCCTCGACGTCGCCGACAGCGCGGGCGAACCCGTGCTGACGATCGGCTCGCTGGTGACCCGTCCCGTCTCCGCCGAGGCGTTGAACACCCGGCGCGATCCGCTCTTCCGCGTGCAGTGGACCCCGGTGGCCGTGCCCGCCGAAACCGCGCCCATGGGCCCGGTTCTCGTCGTGGTGGCTTCGGGCGATGTGCACGAGACCACCGCCAGCGTGCTCGCGTCGTTGCAGGACTTCCTGTCCGACAAGGACTCCGCCGCGAAACGGCTCGCGGTCGTCACCCGTGGCGCCGTCGCGGCTCTGCCCGGCGAGGACGTCACGGACCTGGCCGCGGCCGCGGTGTGGGGGCTCGTGCGGTCCGCGCAGACCGAGCACCCCGGCAGGTTCGCGCTGATCGACGCGGAGCCCGCGACACCCGATGAACTGCTGACCAGGCTCGCCGCGAGCGACGAGCCGCAGACCGCCGTGCGGAACGGGCAAATCCATGTGCCGCGCCTCGCCCGTTCCGCCGGTTCGGACACCGAGCCGGCCGGGTTCGACCCGGCCGGCACGGTGCTCATCACCGGAGGCACCGGACTGCTGGGCGGGCTGGTGGCCCGGCACGTGGCGAGCGCGGGAGCCGGGCACGTCGTGCTGACCAGCCGTCGCGGCCGTGCCGCCGACGGTGTCGACGCACTGGTGGCAGACCTCGAAGCGGCGGGAGCGCGCGTCACCGTCGCGGAGTGCGACGCGTCCGACCGTGACGCACTGGCCGCCGTCCTCGCCGTGATCCCGGCGGAGCTCCCGTTGCGCGCTGTCGTGCACGCGGCCGGTGTTCTCGACGACGGCATGCTCGACGGCCTCACCCCGGAGCGCCTCGCCACCGTGTTGCGGCCCAAAGCCGACGCGGCATGGCACCTGCACGAACTGACCCGCGACGCCGAGCTGACGGACTTCATCCTGTTCTCGTCGGCGGCCGGAGTGCTGGGCAACGCCGGACAGGCAGGATATGCCGCCGCCAACGCCTACCTGGACGCACTGGCCACCCACCGGCGGGCGGCAGGACTGCCCGCCACCTCGCTGGCCTGGGGCCTGTGGGACGAGGCCAGCGACCTCACCCGGAAGCTCGGTTCGTCCGGGCGGGACAAGGTGAACCGGGCCGGGTTGCGGCCGTTGTCGTCCGAAGAAGGCCTGCGCCTGTTCGACGCCGGTCGCTCGTCGGAGGACCCGGTCCTCGTGCCGATGCACCTCGACGTCGCCGCGCTGCGGACGCAGTTCGGCGCCGGTGGCGTGCCGCCGTTGCTGCGCGGGCTCATCAGGCCCGCCGCCCGCCGGGCCGCCGCGACCGCCGACGACGCCGCGTCGTTGACGGAGAAGCTGGCCGGGCTGACCGGGGACGCGCGCCAGGCCGTGCTGCGGGAGGTCGTGCTGACCCAGGTGGCGGGAGTGCTCGGCTTCGCCGGCCCGGACGCGATTCCGGCCGGTGTGGGCTTCCCCGAACTGGGCTTCGACTCGCTCACCGCCGTCGAACTGCGCAACCGGCTGATCGGGCTCACCGGGCTGCGCCTGCCCGCGACGCTGGTGTTCGACCACCCCACGGCGGACGCGCTGGTCGAGTTCCTCGGCGGCGAGCTCGTTCCGCAGGACGTGGTCGCCGGTGAGTCCACAGAGGACGAACCGGAGCAGCTGCCGGAGAACGGCTCGATCCAGCTGCTGTACCGCAAGGCCTGCGACGAGGGGAAGATCGCCGAAGCCGTCGAGTTCATCAAGGCGGCGTCCCGGCTGCGCCCGTCGTTCGACCGCATCACGGAGGTCAAGCAGTTCCCGGAGCCCGTCCGGCTCGCCCGCGGCGACCGGACGCCGGACCTGCTCTGCTTCGCCGCACCGGTCGCGATCACCGGGGCCCAGCAGTACGCGCGGTTCGCCGCCGGGTTCCGCGGCGAACGCGAGGTGACCATGGTGCCCGCGCCGGGGTTCCGCCCCGGCGAGCTGCTCCCGGCCTCGGTGGAGGCGACCGTCGAACTGCAGGCGGAGCTGGTCTGGAACCGCGCGGGCGGCACACCGTTCGTGCTGCTGGGCCACTCGTCCGGCGGCTGGCTCGCGCACGCGGTGGCCACCCACCTGGAACAGCTCGGCTCGCCGCCCGAGGGCATCGTGCTGATGGACACCTACCTGCCGCAGAGCGGGCAGATCGACCGGTTCAAGAGCACCTTCGTGACCAGTGCGCAGGACCGCGAGGAGGCCGTCGGCGGGATCGACGACCTGCGACTGACCGGCATGGGGTGTTACTTCCGGGTGTTCGCGGACTGGGAGCCGCAGGACACGGCGGTGCCGACGTTGTTCGTGCGCGCCAGCGAATCCCTGCAGTCGGTCAGCGGCGAGGGGGAGTCCGGTGACGCCTGGCGGCCTACCTGGACCGCGCCGCACGTCGGCGTGGACGTGCCCGGCAACCACTGGTCGATGATGGAAAGTCACGCCGCGGCCGGCGCCGACGCCGTGCGCTCATGGCTCGAACAGCTTTGATGACAAGGAAAAGGACTGAAATGACCGAGTTCGTCATGCCGGCGTTCGACCCGGCGCTGCTGCCCCCGTCCGTCCGCTTCGGACTGTCGGACACGTTGCCGTGGCTGGGCCGGATGCGTGCCGCCAACCCGGTGCTGCGCGACCCGTTCGGCATGCACCACGTCTTCACCCACGCCGAGGTGCAGAAGGCACTGGGCGACCCCGGCACGTTCTCCAGCGACCCGTCGCACGTGATGCCGCAGGCCGCCGCGGAACTGTCCGCGGGGATGCTCGCGGTGATGGACCCGCCCGCGCACACCAAGGTCCGCCGGATCGCGAGCGCGGCGTTCACCCCCAAGCGCGTCAAGGACCTCAACGAGCGCATCGAGGCGATCGCCGAGGAACTGCTCAACGCGGCAACGGAAGACGAGTTCGACTTCGTCACGTCGTTCTCGCAGTACCTTCCGCTGGTCGTGGTGTCGGAGCTGCTCGGCATCCCGAGGGCCGACCTGCCGCAGTTCCTCGGCTGGACCGAGCAGCTGCTCCAGGTCACCGTGCCGAACCCGAACGACGCGGCCGAGATGGACGCGGCGTTGCAGGCGGCGCTGTTCGGCCCGCTCGTCCAGATGCAGCAGTACATGGCCGGGCTCTGCGCCGAGCTGCGCGCGAACCCGCGCGACGGGTTCATCAGCGACCTGCTCCAGGCCGAAGTGGACGGTGAGCGCCTCGCCGACCACGAGGCCGTCAACCTCGCCATCCAGCTGTTGCAGGCAGGGCACATCACCTCGGCCTCGGTGCTGGCCAACTCCGTGCTGAAGCTCGCGGAGAACCCCGCGATCGAGGCCAGGCTGCGCGCCGACCCCGCGCTGATCCCGGCCGCCGTCGACGAGGTCCTGCGGTTCACCCCGCCCGTGCCGCGGCTGCAGCGCTTCACCACCACCGACACCGAACTGGGTGGCGTGCGGATCCCGGCGAAGAGCATGGTCTTCCTGTCGCTGCTCTCGGCCAACCACGACGAGGCCGAGTTCACCGACCCGGACACGTTCGACATCGACCGCGGTGCCTCCCGCAACCTCACCTTCGGCCACGGCATCCACTACTGCTTCGGCGCGGCGCTGGCCAAGACCGAGGCGAGGCTCGGCCTGGCGGCACTGCTGCGCCGCTTCAGCTCGATCGAGGTCGTCGCCAACGAACCGGTCGAGTTCTACGAGAGCGAGCTGTTCACGCCGAAGTCCGTCCGCGTCCGGGTGAAGCGGGCGTGACCAGCTCTCTGTCCACTGAGGACATCCCGTCGGCTCGGTTCGGTCTCGCGGACCAGCTCGCGTGGCTGCGGCGGATGCGGGAGAAGGGCGAGGTGCACGTCGACGGGTTCGGCAACCACCACGTCTTCTCGTTCGCCGACGTCGAGCGGGTCACCAAGGATCCGGCGACGTTCTCCAGCAACCCGGCTCACGTGCTGCCGGCGGACGTGCCGAACATGACCCAGGGGATGATGCTCGTCACCGATCCGCCGCAGCACGGCAAGCTGCGGCGGCTCGCGGCGCAGGCGTTCACGCCTCGCAAGATGCGCGACCTCGGTCCGCGCGTCGCCGAGATCGCCGGCGGGCTGCTGGATCGGGCGCCCGAGGGCGGGTTCGACGCCGTCGAGCACTTCACCGTCGAGCTGCCCGCCGTCATGATCGCCGAGCTGTTCGGGATCCCGGCCGCCGACGCGGGCGCGTTCCGCACGCTGGTCGAGCAGATCATGGAGATCGAGCCGCCGAACCTGACCGACGAGGCGGCCGTGCGCGCGGCCGCGGACAACGCGCTGGGCGGCCCGTTCCTCGAACTGATGGGCTACCTGCTTCAGCTGTGCGCGCGGCGGCGTGCCGAACCGGCGCCGGGCCTCATCGGCGACCTGGTGGGCGCGGAGCTGGACGGCCAGCGCCTGACCGATCCCGAGGTCGCAAGCCTGGCCGTGCAGATCCTTCAGGCGGGCCACCTCACCACCGCCGCGGTGCTCGGCCACGCCCTCGTGCTGCTGGCCGAGCATCCTGAGGCGCAGGCCGCACTGCGGGCGGACCGCTCGTTGTTGCCGGGCGCGGTCGAGGAGGTGCTGCGCTGCCGTCCGCCCTCGACGCGGTTGCAGCGTTACACCACGGTCGACACCGAGGTCGCCGGGCACCCGATCCCGGCGGGCGCGGTCGTCGTGCCGTGGATGCTCTCGGCGAACTACGACGACGCCGTGTTCGCCGAGCCGGAGCGGTTCGACATCCGCCGCGGCCCGAACCGCCACCTGACGTTCGGCCACGGCATCCACTTCTGCCTCGGCGCGATGCTCGCGCGCGTGGAGGTGGCCGGCGCGCTGGACGTGCTGTTCGACCGAATTCCTGTGTGGACGGTCGACGAGGCCGTCGAGTACCGGGAATCCCATCTGCTGTTCGCACCGAAGCGGGTCCCGCTGGTCGTCAGCACCACCACAACCGATCGGAGAGATCCGGCATGACCGAGACCCTCGACACCACGACCGAACTGCCGGCGTTCCCGCTTCCGCGCGGCAAGTGCCCGTACCAGCCGCCCGCCGGATACGCGGAGCTGCACCGGACAGCGCCGCTGTCGAAGGTGAAGCTGGTCGACGAGAAGACGGCGTGGGTCGTCACCGGCTACGCGGAGGCCCGCGCGCTGCTGGCCGACCCGCGGCTGTCGGCGGCCCGCTCGCACCCGGACTTCCCGAACAACGCCAAGATCATGCCCGGCACGGGGATGCCGCAGCCGGTCCCCGAGGGTGACGCGCTGACGTTCGCCCAGCTCGACGACCCGGAGCACAACGCCCAGCGCCGCCTGGTGATCCCCAGCTTCACCCTGCGGCAGGCCAAGATGATGCGGCCGAAGATCCAGCGGATCGTCGACAGGTTGATCGACGACATGCTGGCCGCCGGCGACACCGCGGACCTGGTGTCGCAGTTCGCCGTGCCGTTCCCGTCGTTGATGATGGCGGAACTGTTCGGCGTGCCCGAGGAGGACCGCGGCGTCTACACCGAGCACGTCCAGTACCTGGCGACGCGGCCGGACATGATGATCCCGGCGATCTACACCCTCAGCGACTTCTACATCAAGCTGTTCGACAGCAAGCGCTCCGAGCCGGGCGAGGACCTCGCCACGCACATGGTCACGAGCTTCGACGAACGGCCGGGCGAGATCGGCTTCCAGCAGCTGCTCAACTCGGCGATGCTGGTGACGGTGTCGGGCAACGAGTCGACGATGACGATGATCTCGCTCGGCGCCTTCGCGGTGCTGAACAACCCGGCACAGGCCGACATTCTGCGCGAGGACCCGGCCGGCGCCGCGCCGCGCGCCGTCGAGGAGCTGCTGCGCTACATCTCCGCGGGCGACATCATCTCGCGGCTCGCGACCGAGGACATCGAGGTCGGCGGGCAGACGATCCGCGCGGGCGAAGGCGTCATCCTGGCGACTCCGGCGGTCAACCGCGACCCCGAGGCGTTCCCCGAGCCGGACGAGCTCGACCTGCGCCGCGACGACAAGACGCACCTCACGTTCGGCCACGGCCCGCACCAGTGCGTCGCGATGAACTTCGCCACGGCCGCGCTGGAGGTCGTGTTCTCGACGCTGTTCGCGCGCCTGCCGGGCCTGCGCCTGGCCGTGCCGGCGGAGGACGTGCCGCCCGGCGGCCTGGGCGTGTACCGCGTGGCCGAGCTCCCGGTGACGTGGTGATGGAGGACCGAAACGCCTGGTTCCGCCGGTTCCACCCCACCGCCGCGCCGAAAGCACGCCTCGTGTGCCTGCCGCACGCGGGAGGGTCGGCGTCGTTCTTCTTCCCGGTGTCCAGGGCACTGGCCCCGGACGTGGAGGTGCTGGCCGTTCAGTACCCGGGACGGCAGGACCGCCGCCAGGAGCCGCTGATCCCGACGATCGGCGCCCTCGCCGACCGGATCACCGCGCTGCTGCGCGACGAGTCCGACCTGCCGCTGGCGCTGTTCGGGCACAGCATGGGCGCGATGGTGGCCTACGAGGTGACGCGGCGGCTGGAGGCGGAGGGCACCGGACCGGCGGCCCTGTTCGTCTCGGGCCGCCGCGCGCCCGACCGCTACCGCGACGACCGCGTGCACACCCGTTCCGACGAGGGCGTGATCGCCGAGATCCGCCGGTTGAGCGGCACGGAGGCGGACCTGCTCGGTGACGAGGAGGTGGTGCGCATGATCCTTCCCGTGCTGCGCAACGACTACCGCGCGGTGGAGACGTACCGGCACACCCCAGGCGCGCTGCTGTCGACGCCGGTGGTGGCGTTCACCGGCACCGAGGACCCGGTGGCTCCGCTGCCGGACGTGCGGGCGTGGGCCGAGCACACCACCGGCGGGTTCGAGCTGGTTCCGCTGCCCGGCGGGCACTTCTTCCTGACCCGCCACCAGGACGTGTTGCTGCGGATCATGACCGAACGGCTGGTGGGCGCGGTCCCCGCCTGAAGCGTGCGCTTGAACGGGCCCTGAGGGGCAGGGTCGCTCGTGTCGTCGGGGGCACGGGCGGCCGCTGTTCCACCCGCGGAGCGCGGACTGTACCGTCCGTTGGTTGCTTCGGTTACGGTACTTGCCGAAAACACGATGCCATCTCACGAGGACAGCATCGGCAACCATCATCGGAGAATGGTCGTCCAACTCTAACGGAGCGCCGTGACCAACCCTCCCGGTACCGACCGCGGTGTGCTTCGCACGCTGTTCACCGACGCGGTTACCGGTGCGCTCGCGCGCGGGGGCCTGGACGGCTGCCTGGACGGGGCGATCGTCCGGGCCCGGCGCACCGGCGGCTGCTGCTCGGCGTTCGTGTTCGACGTCGACCACTTCAAGACCGTCAACGACGCGTACGGCCATGCCCGTGGCGACACGGTGCTGCGGCTGATCGTCGAGCGGGCGAAGGCAGTGGTCCGCGACGCCGATGTGCTGGTGCGCTACGGCGGTGACGAGTTCGTGCTGGTGCTGCCGGAGACGACGGCGGTGGAGGCGGCGCAGGTCGCGTCACGGCTGGTGGACGCCATCGGCGCCGAGCCGTTCCCGGGAGATCCGCCGCTGTCGGTGTCGATCAGCCTTGGCCTGGCGACCTATCCGGATGACGCGGCGGACCGCCACGCGCTGATCGAGCTCGCCGACCGCCGCAACTACCTGGCCAAGCGCCGGGGCCGGGGACGCGCTGTCGGTGACGACCTGCAGGCGGGCGGCCGCCGGCGTTCGGACCGGTTGCTGGAGCGGGACGCGGCGTTCGCGGCGGCCAGGGACTTCCTCGTCCGGCTGGACGCTCGCGGGCGTGGCGCGCTGCGGGTGGCCGGGGAGCGGGGCGCCGGGCACAGCAGGTTCCTGGCCGAGGTGGGCAAGCTGGCCGGCATGCGCGGGTTCGTGGTGCTGCACATGGGCGACGACGCGGTGGACGGCGGTGCGGATCCGGCCGAGCGGGTGTTGGTGATCGCCGACACCGATGCCGACCTCGCGGAGATCAGCAGACGGGTGCGGAGGCTCGCCGGCCCAGGCGGCGCGGGTGTGGTGGGCCTGGTGCAGGCCGTGCACGATCCGGTCGGGCCGGTCCCGTCGTTGCCGCTGCTGGACACCGTGGTGCTGGGGCCGTTGTCCGATTCGGCGCTGCACGTCTGGCTGCGCACGACGTTGCACGGCGAACCCACGCGGGAGCTGGTGCAGTGGCTGGCCCGGCGCAGCAGCGGTTTCATCGCCCGGGCCGAACGCGGACTGACCCAGCTCGCCGACGGCGGGCACCTGGAACAGGGCGGCAACGGTGACTGGGGAGTGTCCGGAGAAGCCCTGGTCCGCGCCGACAACGCCCGGCGGCGGCTGCCGGCGGCGGTGAGCAGCCTGGTCGGCCGGGCGCGCGACATCGCGCGGGTGGCCGACCTGCTGGCTGATCGGCGGCTGATCACGCTGACCGGCGCCGGCGGCATCGGCAAGACCCGGCTGTCACTGGCCGTGGCGGGGGCCGTGGCCGACGAGTTCGCCGACGGGGCCGTGTTCCTGCCCCTCGCCGAGGCCACGACGGCCGAGGTGGTGGTCTCCACGGCGGCCGCGGCGCTGGAGGTGCCGGAGGGCACGGACGAGCCGTTGGCCGACACGGTGATCCGGGCGCTGAGCGGGCTCGAGCTGTTGCTGGTGCTGGACAACTTCGAGCACGTGCTGAGCGCCGGCCCGTTCGTCGCCGCGCTGCTGGCCGCCGCGCCCGGTGTGCGGGTGCTGGCCACCAGCCGGCAACGGCTGCGGCTCACCGGCGAGCAGGTCTACCCGGTGCCGCCGCTGCCGGTACCCGAACTGGACCGATTACCGACCCTGCCGGAGGAGACGGACGCGGCACTGGCCGCCTCTCCGGCATTGGCGCTGTTCGTGTCGCGAGCCACCGAAGCCGTCTACGGGCTGACCTTCACTCCGGACGACCTGCGCGCCGCCGCCGAGGTGTGCTGCAGACTGGACGGCCTCCCGCTGGCCATCGAGCTCACCGCGGCGAACTGCGACGTTCTCTCGCCGACCCAGATCCTGGCCCAGTTGAACGAACGGTCGGAACTCCCGGCGATCGGGCCGCAGGACCTACCGGCCAGGCAGCGGACGCTGCGGGCCACCATCGACTGGAGCTTCGCCCTGCTCGACGCGGGCGACCAGGAACTGCTGACCCGCCTGGCCGTCTTCGCGGGTGGCTGCTCGGCCGACGCCGTCGCCGCGGTCTGTCCGCCTCCCGGCAAGACCGTCGACACGCTCCCCAGCCGGCTGGCCGGTCTGGTCGACCGGAACCTCCTCGGCGCGCGGCACACCGCGGACGGCATCCGGTACACCATGCTGGAAACCATCCGGGCCTACGCGGGCGAACGGCTGGCGGCCACGGCGACCGACGAGGGACCGGCCCAGCGTCACGCCGCCTACTTCGCCTCGTTCGCCGAACGCGCCGACCACGGACTGGCCGGCCCGGACGGGGCGACGTGGTACGCGCGGGTCAGCCGCGAGTACCTCAACCTGCGGGCGGCGTACACCTGGGCGATGTCGGAGCGGGACACACTCACCGCCGCCCGGATCGTCCTCGGCGCCAACCGGTACTGGCAGAAGGGCTGGCACATCCGCGAGGGCCGGGAATGGCACCGCCAGGTGCTCGCGGTGGACCCGTTGCTGCCAGACCGCGTCCGCGGGTGGGTGATGGAGTCAGCGGCGTTCCTCGCCATCAAGCAGGACGACCAGGAGACCGCGTTGTCGTTGGGAGAGAAGAGCTTGCGGCTCGGCCGCGACCTCGGCGACCTCGACCTCGTGGCGAAGGCGCTCAACATCGTCGGCCTCGTCGCCAGGCAGAGCGGTGACATGGACCGGGCCCGTGCCTGCTTCGGCGAGTGCGTCGAGATCCAGGAGGCACGCGGGAGGCGCGACAGCATCCTGGCCGCCGCGAGCGGCAACCTGTCCATGATCGCGCTCTTCGAGGGTGACCTGCACACCGCCCGCGAGCTCCTGCTGCGCGACGTCGAGCTGGTTCGCGTACTCGGCAACCTCCGCTCGCTCCTGCTGACCCTGGCCGGTCTCGGCGATGTCTGCGTGGACCTCGGCGATGCCGCCACCGCCCGCCCGCTGCTCACCGAGGCCGTCGAGATCGGCCGGCGGATCGGCGACATCGGCGGCGAGGCGTACGCCGTCCACATCCTCGGCCGGCTCACGCGGCTGGAAGGCGATCCGGTCGAGGCGTATCGCTTGTACACCAACGCCATCCGCCAGCACCACGGGTTCGGTGACCGGTTCGCGGTCCTCTACACGCTCAGCTCCCTGATCGATCTCCTCAGCACCGCGGAACCCGCCCTGGCCGCTCGCATGCTCGGCGCCGTCGAAGTGATCCGAGACCAGGAGAGCACGCCGATGACCAGGCGCCAGCTGGCCGTCCGCGACAAGATGCTGCTTCGCATCCGCGCCGTGCTCACCGACACCGAGCTGGCGGACGCGGTCGAGGCAGGGCGCGCCATGGATCTCGACGGCGTCGTCGCGATCGCTCTCGAAGTGGATCCGACTGTTCTTGCCCAGCCTTCGCACACCCGCACGGACTGAGACTCCTTTACCCGGCCGGTTCCGCTTGCGACCGACCTGGAAGAACAGGCCGGAGCAGAAGAACATCGGGTCGAATTGATGACGGACGCAGTTGAACGCCGCAGGCTTTTGTGTGCCCCAAGCCACCTCGAGGTTTCGGCGAAGCGCTGGTCCGATCGGATGTATGCGATGGATCTCTTGCTCCACGACCGCCTTGATCGATAGCCTCGAACCGCTGTGGGGGCTGATAAGCGCGGGACGAACCTGTCGATTCCACGGGTTGCTCATCCGGGAAGACGCGTCCTTAGCAAGTTGACGACAAGAGCAGATATGCGCATGTGCGGTAAAGAGTTCCGTTGGGGGGAACGTTGAGTCGCGTCGAGAGTGTCGACAAGTTCGCAGGCGATCGGATACCTGAGTCAGCCGTGTCGAGACGTGTCGAGCGGTGCCCTGTCGCCGTCGTGTCGATCGACTCTCTGAAGCCTCCGGACTCACCTCGACTCGCGGGCATCGACGAACAGCACGCCCGCGCGTTGGCGGAGTCTGGGGTGGAGCTGCCGCCGATCCTCGTGCACGCGGTGACGCGACAAGTCATCGACGGAATGCACCGAATTCGTGCCGCTGTGCTGCGGGGCCGGCGGGAGATCGAGGCGAGGCTCTACGACGGGGACGGCAGGGATCTGTTCGTGCTCGCTGTCGAAGCCAACATCGCACACGGCCTGCCGTTGACGCTGGCGGAACGCACCGCGGCGGCCACTCGTATCGTCAGCTCGCATCCGTGCTGGTCCGACGGGGCGATCGCCTCGATCGCCGGTTTGTCGGACAAGACGGTGGCCTCGATCCGGTGCCGTTCGAGGCCGGAGAATCCGGAGTCGAACACCAGAATCGGCAAGGACGGGCGGGCCCGGCCGCTGAGTTCGGCGGAGGGCAGGCGACTCGCCGGCCTGCTCATCCAGGAGAACCCCGGTCTGTCGTTGAGGGAGATCGCTCGCGCCGCGGGAGTGGCACCGTCAACGGTGCTGGACGTGCGAGAGCGGCTCAACGCCGGGCAGGATCCGGTTCCAACGAGGCTGCGTGGCGCGAAAAGCGCGAAACGGGTGAGAAAGCCGCGCGGATCGCAGTCGGATCCCGCCGACACGTTGCGCGGCCTGCGCAATGACCCCTCGTTGAGGCTCAGTGAGAGCGGGCGGGCATTGCTGCGCTGGCTCGACACGCACACCGTCGATGCCGCCGGCTGTGAGCAACTGCTGTCCAGGATTCCAACGCATTGCTCGTCGGTCATCGCGTCGTTGGCTCGGGCGAACGCCACCACGTGGGCGCACATCGCGGATTCTCTGGAGGTCGAGTGACCGGGTTCCGCACTGCGCCGTTCGAGTGCGGCTCGGCATTGTTCGAGTTGGCGCGGCAGAATCATTTGAGCGAACCCGCGGAGTCACGTTAGGGTGATTTCACCACCACTTGAGCGGTGGTGGTGAATATCGCCTTTCCTGTCTTTTTACTTGGGGGATTTGCAATGAACAAAACCATGAGCGAAGCCGGTTGGGCACGTCGGATGGCGGTCGTCGCGACGGTGTCGATCGGCGCGGTGCTGGGACTCGTGGGCAGCGCGTCGGCGAGCCCCGCTGATGCTCCCGCGGCCGACGAGGGCACGGTCATCAGCTTCAACGTGGGTGGCAAGGAAATGCCGGCCAAGGTGACCGGTGACGTCAGCAAGTTCGCCGGCAGGGCCTTCGGCTGGGAGGACAACAACTTCTCGGGCGACCGCTACATCGACGTCGGCCAGGGCGAGTGCAGCGAGGACAAGTGCGAGATCGACGGCTGGAATGGTGACAACGAGATCTCGTCTGTCAACAACGACTCGACCTGCAAGCTCCGGCTGTTCGCCAACGACGCCTGGACGGGTCGTTTCTACGACCTCAACAAGCAGACCTCGAACGGGAACCTGTCGAGCGTCGGTTTCGACAACGAGGCGGAAAGCCTGCAGTTCATCTGCTGATGATGGCTCTCCGCTAGGGTTTGGTCACGGATGGTGACACGGGTGGGGGGTGCCAGGTGCGCCTCCCACCCGTCGGGCTGGGGGATGAAATTGATCGAATTGGTCGGGGTGGGCCTCAATTACGGCTCCACCTGTGCCTTGGACGAGGTCGGTCTGAGGGTCGACGCCGGCTCGGTGGTGGCGTTGACCGGGCCTTCGGGATGTGGGAAGTCCACGCTGCTGCACATCGTGGCGGGGCTCCTGCAGCCGGACGAAGGCCGAGTTCAGGTGGGCGGGGTGGACCTCACTGCGGCGAACGACCGCGTGCGCACCCGGTGGCGGCTGGTCAACTGCGGATTCGTGTTCCAGCTCGGCGACCTGGTGCCCGAACTGACCTTGCTGGACAACGTGGCCCTGCCTCTGCACGGCGTGCGCGCCAAGGGAGCGGCCGCGCTGGCCAGGGACACCCTGGCGGAACTGGGCGTGGGCGACCTCGCCGACCGCTTTCCCGACCAGGTTTCGGGCGGCCAGGCGCAGCGTGCCGCGATCGCTCGCGCGCTGGTGCACAACCCGCCGCTGGTGCTGGCCGATGAGCCCACCGGTTCGCTCGACCAGAGTTCGGGAGCGAAGGTGCTCGACCTGTTCCTGCGCGCCGCGACCGACCGCGGAGCCACGGTGCTGCTCGCCACCCATGAACGCGCACTGGCGAGCAGCGCGCATCGCGAGATTCGCATGCTCGACGGCAGGGTCGTGGCCTGATGCGCGATCTGATGCTGGGATGGCGGATGGCGGTGGCCTCGGGCAGCCGGTCCTGGCTGCGGCTGGCGCTGGGCGCGCTGGCCGGCCTGGTCGCCGCGTTGTTGCTCACGTCGGCGTTGGCGGCCCAGTCCGCCATCACCGCCACGGAACAGCGCGAGGAGGCCCGCACACCGACCGCGGCACTCGGCGGGGAAGCGACCGCCCTGCTCATGAGCGAGCGGGTGTCCTCGTACCGCGGCGAGGAGGTGGTGACCGTGGCGGTGATCGCGAAGGAGGGGGCGCCGGTTCCGCCGGGTGTCGCCGCGTGGCCGTCGGCGGGTGCCATCGTGGTTTCGCCCGCGATGGCGAAAGCGTTGGACGACCAGGCGTTGCGTGCCGAGTACCCACAGCCGATCGCCGCGGTCATCGGGCAGGAGGGCGTGACCGGCCCCGGCGAGCTGTTCGTGTACACCGTGGTCGAGCCCTTCCCCGGTGACGAGAAATCGTTCGCACCGGTCGCAGGCTTCGGAAAACTGGCGTCCAACGGCTCCTCGATCCGGCTCAACGTGGACAAGGACTGGTCGGACCTGCTGACACCCTCGCGGATTCTCACCTTGCTGGCATTGCTCTACGTGCTGCTGCCGCTCGCCGTGGTCATCGCGACCGCCACCCGGCTCTCGGCGGCGACCCGGGACCGCAAGCTGGCCTCGCTCCGGGTGATCGGGTTCAGCGTGCGGCGCTGCCAGTTGATCAACTCCGTGGAGACGGTGGTGGCAGCGGGAGCGGGGGCACTGCTCGGGCTCGTCGTTTTCGCCCTCGTGCGCGGTCTTCGCGAGACCTGGTGGATCGGGCCGATCGGCGCCTACTCCGGCGATCTCGCCATCGGCGTCGGTCTGGGCGTGGTGATCGCGGTAGGTGTCCCGCTCTACGCCGTGCTGGTGTCCGCGCTGGCCATCGGCCCTGTCGTCCGGGACCCGTTCAGGCCCGCCCGGCGCAGTCCGCGCAAGCCGTCCGCCGCACGGGTGGTGCCGCTGGTGCTCGGAGTGCTCGCGTTGGGAGGCGCGGTCGTGGTCGGACCTGTCGATCCCAATCTGGGCGAGAACGCCGCATGGTTCCTGCTTCCCGCCGCAGTGGGGAGTGTGCTGACCCTCGTCGGCCTGCTGACCAGCTTTCCACTGCTCGTGCGGTGGCTCGGTGGACTCCTGGCGCGGACCCGCGTGTTCCCGCTGCGGCTGGGGGGTGCGGCACTGCGCTTCGACCCCCTGTCGAGCACTCGGGTGCTCGCGGGCGTCCTGGCCGGGTTGTGCGCGGCCGGCGCGGGATCAGTGATCAGCACCGCCACCGCTGTGGACGGCGGTGTGCCGAACTCGTTCGTCGGCAAGGCCGTCTCCATCGAGATAGACCATCCCCTGACGTCCTCGGTGACCAGCGAACTCGCGGCTGTCGACGGTGTGGTCGGTGTCGCCCGCTCCGGAATCGTCCACGACACGACCCTCGTCGCCGACTGCGACTCGCTCCGCATCCTCTACACCGGCGCGGAGTCGTGTGTGGACGGTCGGCGTTATTCAACGACAGCAGGAGACTCGTCTCATCTGGCGTTGACACCGCGCTCGGACACCACGACCCGAACCTTCACGGACGTGGCGACCCTGACCGCGCTGGCGCCGGGCGAGGTGCCCCCGCTGGTCACGACTGTCCTCATCGACGGTGGTGTTCCTGCGGCAGACCGGGTGCGTGCGGTGCTCGGCGCCCGCGTCCCGGCCGCGACCGCCGCCGCTCCTCTCATCGTGCGTGAAGCCCTCGACACCGCCACCATCGGGCCCGTCACGACCGCGCTGGCCATCACCACCCTGAGCCTCGGAGCCATCGCACTCGCCATCACCACCACCGACGACCTGCTGCGCCGCAGGAGAGAACAGTCCCGGCTGCGCGTGGTCGGCCTCGACTCCGGCACGTTGCGCACCACCGCGCTCGTCCGCCTGTGGGTGCCCACCGCGACCGGTGGTGTGCTGATCACCGTGGCCACCCTCGCCATCACCGTCATCCTGTTGCGCGCCCTGGGCAAACCGCTCGGCATCGCGACGACCAGCGTCACACCGTTGCTGTTCGCCACGATGGCGCTGTGCGCCCTGCTCGCCGTCCCAGTGGTGACGGCCGCCGTGCCGCCGCTGACCGCTCGGACGCTTCGGCGGGAATGAGTTCGTCCGGAAGGTCGGCCGCGTGGCGCAGGACGTCGGTGGGGAGTACGGCGAACCTGTGTCCGTGACGCCCGCGGCCACCGAGTCGGCGGTGACCATCAGGACAGCTGTTCCGGTGGGCACCGCTCCAGATCAGTCGCCGCGCAGGTAGCGGGTGACCATGTGCACGAGCTCGTTCTCGAACGTCTCGACCGGGGTGGTCCGCGGGGTCGCCGCGAACCGGTGGGTGTTGAGCTCCACGGTGAACACGATGAGGTCGACCGCGGTGTCCAGGTCGTGCACCCGGACGTCGGGGTGGCGGGCGAACAGGTCGCGGACCTGGGCCACGCGCTGGGCGCCGTGCCGGGTGATCGTGTCGCGCAGCTCCTGCGAGAACTGGCCTTCCTCGACCATGATCCGGAGCAGCTGGGGGTCGTCGCGGTGGTTGTCGATCGCGTCGCGGACCAGGGCTCGCACGAGCGGTTCCAGGGTGCCCGGTGCGAGGTCCAGGTGCTCGGTTCCCGTCCACGTGCCGCGGTCCACGTGGCGCACCAGCAGTTCGGCGAGGATCGCGTCCTTGTTGGGGAAGTACTGGTACAGCGAACCGATCGAGACGCGCGCCCGTTCGGCGATTTTGTTGGTGGTGCCCGCGGCGTAGCCGTGTTCGGCGAAAACGTGAGCAGCCGCGGTGAGGATGCGGTCCCGGGTGAGTTCCGCCCGGACCTGCCTGGGCTTCCGACGTGGGTCGATGTCGCGGTTGGCCGGCGGCACGGCGTCCTCCTGGTGGGGCTGCGAAAGCGAGTATCCAAGACGTGAGCAAAAGCTCATAATAGTGCTATGAGCTGGGAAAACAAGCTGGAAGACGGTCATCTGCTCACGACCGTGGACGAGGTCGAGTCGGTGGTCGGACGGCCTGCCTCGATGGTCGTGGCGAAGCAGCTCAAGGCTCTCGACGAGGGGTGCGTGGAGGTGCTCTCCCGCAGTCCGATCGCGGGGTTCGGGTATCGGGACGCGGATGGCGGGCACACCACGACGTTCGTCGGCGGCCGGTCTGGGTTCGCGCGGGTGCACTCACCGACGCGGATCTCCTTTCCGGTGAACGGATCCGTCGGCGGTGGGCCGGCCTCGCTGGTCTTCCTGCTGCCGGGCGTGGGGGAGACGTTGCGGGTCAACGGGTTCGCGCGTCGTGACGGCGAGGTGGTCTTCGACGTCGAGGAGGTGTACGTGCACTGCGCTCAGGCCGTTCTGCGGTCCGGGCTGTGGCAGCCGCCCTCGCAGGCGGGGCCGGCGCCGGAGATCGGTGACGGTCCGCTGGCGCAGAACGGTGTCGCGGACTTCCTGGTGGCGTCGCCTTTCCTCGTTCTGTCCACATGGGACTCCTCGGGTGGAAGCGACACCAGTCCGCGCGGTGATCAGGGTGCGGTCGTGCGGATCGTGGACGGCCGCACGCTTCTGATGGCGGACCGCAAGGGCAACAAGCGTGCCGACTCGTTGCACAACCTCCTGCAGGACGACCGGCTCTCGTTCGCCGCGCTGGTCCCTGGACGGACCGGTGTGCTCCAGGTTCGCGGCAGGGGGATGATCACCGTCGATCCCGCGCACCTGGAACCGTTGGCGCTGCACGGAACTCCGCCGCACGCCGCGGTGCTCGTCGACGTCGAGGCCGCCGAGCTGGTCGTGAGTGAGGCCGTCGCGCGGGCACGGATGTGGACCGCGGACTTCGATCGCGACGTGCCGGACCTGATGGCGCTGGCGAGCCGGCATCTGGCCGCGAACACCGGCAGCAGGTTGCTCGGGATCACGCGGCTGATCCCGGAGAAGTGGCTGCGGGCGGTCATGAACCTCGCCTACCGCTCGGGTCTGCGCAAGGAGGGCTACGAAATCGCGAGCCTCCGGCCCCGTGCCGCCGCGGTGGACCCGTTGCGGGAGGTTCGGGTCGTCGAGGTGCGCCGCGAGACGCCCAGCGCGGTCACGGTGGTGCTGGAGGACGGGAAGCCGTTCGACTTCAAGGCCGGTCAGTTCTTCACGCTGGTGGCCGACGTCGACGGTCGCCAGGTGCGCAGGCCCTACTCGGCGTCGTCGGTGCCTGGCTCGTCGCGGTTGGAGGTCACGGTCAAGCAGGTGGAGAGCGGGCGGTTCTCGGGCCACGTTCATGGTCTCTCGGTTGGCGACCGGCTGTTCGTGCGTGGGCCGTCAGGCGCGTTCCACCTGCCAGGGGAATCCAATGGCGGCGTGGTGCTCATCGCGGCGGGCAGCGGTGTGACGCCGATGATGAGCATGATCCGCACACTTCTCAGCGCACCCGGTACGGGCCGAATCGCGCTCTTGTACAGCAATCGCGGTGTCGAGGAGACCATCTTCGCCGCCGAGCTGGCTCGGCTGGGGGAGCAGCATCCCGGGCGCTTGTCCGTGACGCACGTGCTGACGTCTCGGGAAGGACGCCTGGACGTCGCCGGGGTACGGCAGTGGGTCACCGCCCTTGCGTTGTCCGGCCCCAGGTTCTACGTCTGCGGCCCGGAACCGTTGATGGACACCGTCCGGCAGGCGCTGAACGAACTGGGCGTGCCCGGCGAGCACGTCCTCGTCGAGCGCTACGCCGGCGGGCCTTCCGCGGCGGTCGTCTCCGCTATGCCGCAACGGATGCGGGTCGAGGACGGTGGGCGACCCGTTGGTGCCGCGGTGGTCGAGCCCGGTCAGACCCTGCTCGACGCGGGGCTCACGGCCGGGCTGCCGATGCCGTACTCCTGCACCGTCGGCAGTTGCGGCGAGTGCGTGGTGAAGCTGCTGGGCGGGAAGGTGTCGCAGCAGGAGCCCAACTGCCTCACCGCGCAACAGAAAGCCGCCGGGCGGGTGCTCGCCTGCACCAGCACGCCGTTGACGGAGGTCACCGTGGACGTCAAGGGGTGAGCGAGGCCCTGGCGGCGCGGCGGGACAGGTCGGCGAACGCGTCGCGCAGGGCGGGCGGGCCGATCACCTCGACGTCGGCGTCGAAGCGGGCCAGTTTCGCGGCGAGCGCGGCCCACGACCACGCGCCGGTCAGCAGCCTGGTCCGGGCAGGGCCTGCCTCCTGCGCCGTGTCGCCGCCGGCGAACGGGGCCACGTCGGCGAGCGGCAGGTCGAGGATCACCTCGCCGCGGCAGGGCCAGGCGTCGGTGTCGGAGCCCTTGAATCGGGCGGACAGGAACGTGGCGACGTCGCCTCCTGGCACCTCGCGCGGCGTGAACCGCGGGCCGTTGGGGGTGCGCAGCGTCATCCGGTCGGCGCGGTAGGTCCGCCAGTCCTCGCGTTCCGGACTCCATCCGACCAGGTACCAGCGGCCCGTCCGGACCACGAGGTGGTGCGGCTGCACGCGGCGTGGCGGCCCCGGGGTGTCCGGGCGGCCTGGGGCGTCGTAGTCGAACCGCAGTTCCTCGCAGCCGCGGATGGCGGTGCTCAGGGCGAGCAGGAGGTCGGTGTCCACCTGGGGGCCGCGCCCGGCCGGTTCCACCTCCAGCGCGTCGATGCGCCGGCGCAGGCGGGACGGCATGACCTGACGCACGGTGGCCAACGCCCGCGCGGCGGCCTCCTCGATGCCCGCGCCGGTGCCGACGGCGATCCGCAGCGCCACGGCGAGCGCGACGGCCTGGTCCTCGTCGAACAGCAGCGGCGGCACTTGACTGCCCGCTTCGAGCCGGTACCCGCCGTCGGGGCCCTTGACCGCGTGGACGAGGTAGCCGAGCTCGCGCAGCCGATCGACGTCGCGGCGCACCGTGCGTTCGCTCACACCCAGGCGCTCCGCCAGCAGACCGCCCGGCCAGTCGCGGCGGACCTGGAGCATGGACAGCAACGACAGCAGGCGACCGGACGTGGTCGTCGAGGCGGCGATCGGCATGCGTTCAGCCTCGCACAAGTAGCGGACGTTCCCTGTCCGCTACTGCTGACAGAGTCCCTCTCATGTCACTCAACGCAGTTACCCACCTGAACTTCCGCGGCCAGGCCAGGGAGGCGCTGGAGTTCTACCGCTCGGTGTTCGGCGGGCAGATCACCGTCATCACGTACGCCGACTTCGGGATGCCCGTCGAGGTGCCCGGCGCCAAGAACGTGGTGTTCGGCGAGGTCGTCGCCGAGAACGGCTTCCGCGTCATGGCCTACGACGTGCCCGGATCCGGCGAGCCGGTCGCGCCCGGCGAGCCCACCACCCGGCGCGTGAACGGCACCACGGTCACCGAGGAGCCGTTCTTCCTGTCCGTGCGCGGCGAGAACGTCGAGGAGGTCACCCCGGTCTGGGAAGGTCTCGCCGACGGCGCGACGGTGATCGAGAAGTTCGGCCCCGCGCCGTGGGCGCCCGCCTTCGGGATGCTGGCCGACCGGTTCGGCGTCACCTGGATCATCGACGTCGCGGCCGCTCACGTCTGAGGCCGTTCAGGGGGCGGGATCACCCCCGCCCCCTCGGTCGGCCTGGACCGGTCCAGGCCGCTGAAATCCTTTCAACGGAACAACTCCGTCTCGTAGATGGGAAAGGGCGTCGTGCTCCCGCCCTGTACGTTCAGTCTCATCCCCCTTTGAGGCTGTGAGAAAGAGGACGCACGGTGAGTGAGCACACGCATCGCCCGGTACCGGTGCTGGAGGCGGTGGCCGGAATCGTGCCGCCACGGGTCGTGTCCAATGAGGACCTTCCGGCGCACTGGGACACCAACGATGTCTGGGTTCGCCGGCGGACGGGGATCGGCACCCGGCACTGGGTCGACGAGGGCACCTCGACCGGGGATCTCGCGCTGGCCGCCGCGGAGGCGGTGCTGGCGAAGAGTCCGGCCGGTGACGTGGACGCTGTGGTGGTGGCCACATCGACGCCGGACCATCCGATGCCGGGGATGGCTCCCGTGCTGGCCACGCGGCTGGGGCTGGGCGGGGTGGCGGCCTTCGACGTGTCCGCGGTCTGCACCGGCTTCGTGTACGGGCTGGCCACGGCCAGCGGGATGATCACGGCCGGCATCGCGCGGCGGGTGTTGCTGGTGGCGGCGGACGTCTACTCGACGTTGATCTCGCCGGACGACCGCGGTGCCGGTGTGGTGTTCGGTGACGGGGCCGGCGCGGTGGTCCTGCGCGCGGGTGAGTCCGGTGAGGCGGGCGAGGTGCTGGGGTTCGACCTCGGCAGCGACGGGGCGGGGCACGACCTCATCACCGTGCCCGGCGGGGGTGCGCGCGGACGGGCGGAGCCGGGGCGATACGGGCCCGCGGACTGCCATTTCCGGATGAGCGGGCGCGAGGTCTTCCAGCATGCTGTCACTCGAATGACTGAATCTTCCCTTGCCGCACTGAAGAATGTGGGCTGGACCACGTCGGAAATCGACCGCGTCGTCGCCCATCAGGCCAACGCCAGGATCCTTTCCCTGGTGGGGCAGCGACTGTCCATTTCGGACGACAAGGTCCTCGGCAACATCAGCCGCGTGGGCAACACCGGTGCCGCCTCCATCCCGCTCGCGCTGGCCGACGCCGTGGCTCGCGACGAGATCCACGCAGGGGAGAAGGTGCTGCTCACCGCGTTCGGCGGCGGGTTCACCTGGGGGTCCGCCACCCTGGTGTGGCCGGAGATCGTTTAACTCCGTCCGAACCCGCCTGTTGTCCACAGTGGACAGTTGTTCGGGTGGTGAGTCATTGGGATGCGAGGAATCCGGGACGAGTGCGTACCAGAAGGCCGGGAGACCCCATTCCTGAGCAGGCTGGTGGAGCGCGACGACCTCAGCCCCGCCGAGGTCGCCTCGATGGGCTGATCTCCACGGCCAACCGCGACGAGGAGCAGTTCGGCACCGACGCGTGCGAGCTCGACGTCACGCGCGATGCCAAGCGGCACATGGCGTTCGGCCACGGCACGCACCTGTGCCTCGGCCAGGCGCTGGCCCGCGTCGAACTGCGGATCGCGCTGGAGACGCTGTTCCGCCGGATGTCGGGGCTGCGACTCGCCGTCGCCGAAGAGGACCTCGTCCACACCGCCGACAAGATCGTCTACGGACTGAGGTCGCTTCCCGTCACGTGGTGAGTGCATCGCTGCCCGTCGCCCAGACGTTTCCGATTTTTCGTGGCCACTTTTTGTCCCTGAATCCGCATAACGCTTCGTGAACGCCGAGCGATGAGAGGTCCGAACGGCGGAGCGGAGGTGGTGCGGTGAGCGCGGTGCTGGCGGGCGTCGCCACGCATCCCGGTGTGGTGCGGGAAGTCAACGAGGACAACGCGATCGCGGGCAGGCAGGTCTTCGCGGTCGCCGACGGCGTGGGCGGGCACGCGGCCGGCGAGGTCGCGAGCGCGCTGCTCGTCGCGCGTCTGCGGGACCTGGACCAGCACGACGTGCCAGGGCCGGAGGACGTGCGTGCCGCGCTGTCCGCCGCGGGCAGGACGTTGGAAGAGGCCGACCACGGTGGCATGACGACGGTGGCGGGGATCGCGCTCGTCACGTTGTCCGAGCGGCCGCACTGGGTCGTGTTCAACGTTGGCGACTCGCGGGTCTACCGGTTCGACGGCGCGGGGCTGACCCAGCTCACCGTCGACCACTCCGAGGCACAGGAGCTCGTCACGGCGGGACTGCTGACCGCGGACGAGGCCAGGAACTATCCGCGCCGGAACGTCGTCACCCGCGTGCTCGGCAAAGCGGGTATCGGCGACCCCGACCTGTGGTTGTTCCCGCCGCGCGTCGGCGAGCGGTTCGTGATCTGCACGGACGGGCTGACGAACGAGATCGCCGACGCGGAGATCGAAGAGGTTCTCCGGCAGCACGCCGACGCGAAGGAAGCGGCGGCCGTGCTGGTGGACCGTGCGGTGGCGGCTCGGGCGCGCGACAACGTGACCGCGCTCGTGGTCGACCACCTGGTCGTGGCGGAGGCGTCCAGCTGTGACACGGCACCTCGGAGCCCGAGATGACCGAGGTCGAGTACGTGCCGGGCACGTGGGTCGCGGTCGTGGGGGAGCGCACGTGGCTCCTGCTGGCCGTGGCGCCCGAGTCCGCTCTCGTGCGCCGTTGCTGGGAACTGGTGCGGTCGGACGAGCCGCTGGACGAGGTGCTCGCCGCGATCGTCCACGAGGGTTTTCGCGCGGTGAGCGGCTTCGCGCTGCTGACCGCGAACCGCGTGGTGGTGCGGGGTGAGGCACGGCTTCAGGTCATGAACGCTTCCGGCGCCGTCGAGGAGATCACCGCCGCGGGCGTCGGGACGTGGGTCGACCGCAACCTCGACGACGTCGCACGGTTGCGCGTCGTGGCCGGAGTGAGCGGGCCCGGACTGCCGGTGCGTGCTGGAGTGGTGCTCGCGAACGAGCTTCTGGTCGCCCTGTCCGACGCCGTGCCGCAGTCCGTGCCGCAGCCGGTTCCGGTGCCGCAGTCCGTGCCGGTGCCGCAGTCCGTGCCGGTGCCGCAGTCCGTGCCGGTGCCGCAGCCGGTGCCGCAGCCGGTGCCCGTCCCG
Organism: Lentzea waywayandensis; assembly: GCF_900115955.1. Classification (GTDB taxonomy): domain Bacteria; phylum Actinomycetota; class Actinomycetes; order Mycobacteriales; family Pseudonocardiaceae; genus Lentzea; species Lentzea waywayandensis. The sequence goes on along the minus strand of NZ_FOYL01000001.1, from coordinate 1,121,243 downwards.
GCCGAACTGACCGTTGTGCAGCAAGAAGAAGCGGTCGAGCTGACCGTCGTGCGTGAGCAACCCGCACCGCCGCCACCACCGCCAGCGCCCCCGCAGATCACCCAGGTCACCGGCGTGATCCAGTCGTTCGACTGGGCACCCCAGAACACCCCGGCGCCCACCCCCGCGCCCCCGGCTCCGGCCCGGCCGCCCGTGACGGAAACGGTGCTGCGCACGACCATGTTGTCTCCCAACGACACCCAGATGTTGCAGGGAACCAGGAAGGACCTGGTGCGGGCGAGGAAGTGCCCGGCGGGCCACCTCAGCTCGGACTACGCGGTGTACTGCCGGGTGTGCGAGGTTCCGTTGCCGGAGCAGGTCGCCGCCATGCTGCCCGTGCCGGTGCTCGGGTTGCTGCGACTGTCCAACGGGGACACGATCTCGCTCGACCGCAACGTCGTGATGGGCCGCGATCCCAGTGGTGACCGCGGCGGCGTGAACCTCGTGCAGGTCGGCAGGGAGAACGACACGGAGATCTCCCGGACGCACGTGGAGATCCGGCCGGCGAACTGGGACGTGCTGGTGCGCGACCTCGGTTCGATGAACGGCACCAGCATCTCGCGGCCGGGTTGCCCGCCGGAGAAGCTGGCACCGCACATCGACGAGATCCTCTACCCCGGCACCCGTGTGACGCTCGGCGACCAGTTCTTCTTCACCTTCGAGGTGAGCGGATGACCCTGGGACCGCCGGACATCCCGCACTTCGAGTACCGCGGCGACATCGGCGGTGGCGGCTTCGCGATGGTGTACCGCTACTACCACCACAAGCTCAAACGCGACGTCGCGGTGAAGGTGCCCAAGGCGACCGGCCTGTCCGAGGACGTGCGGGAGCGGTTCATCGCCGAGGGCGAGTCGATGGCGGAACTGGGCAACCACCAGAACGTCGCCACGGTCTACGACACGGACACCGCGGCCGACGGACGCCCGTTCCTCGTCATGGAGTACTGCCCCGGCGGCGATCTCGCGAAGATCTCGGCCGTGGCACCGTTGCCGGTCGGGGACGTGCTCGACATCGGCGTGCAGATCGCGTGCGCGGTCGAGACCGCGCACGAACGCCGGATCCTGCACCGCGACATCAAACCCGCGAACGTGCTCATGAACGAGTACGGCAAGCCGTGTCTCACCGACTTCGGCATCGCCGGCCGCTTCGCCGAGAACGACGCGGAACGCCAGGTGATGCTGTCCGTGCCGTGGTCGGCCCCGGAACTGCTCACCGGCGCCGCCAAGGAGAAGAACGCGGTCCTGACGGAGGTGTTCTCGCTCGGGGCGACGTTGTGGCACCTGATCGTGGGGCACTCGCCGTTCATGCCGCCCGGTACCGACAACTCGATCGGAGCCGTCGAACAGCGGATCGTGTCCGGCTGGCTGCCGTCCGGGCTGCCCGCGCCGGAGGACCTGCGGCGGTTGCTGCTGGGCGCCATGGCGACGGAGCCGGAGGAACGGCCGCTGTCGGCGCTGAAGCTGGCGCTGGGTCTGCAGCGAATCCAGAAGGCGCAACGGTACGGCGAGACCGCGCTGGTGCTGATGCCCGCTGTGGCGCCTCGCAGGCAACCGGCACCCGCCGCCCCTGCGTTCGTACCGCCCCCACCGCCGGTCGCGCCGCCGACGCAACGCAAGATGTTCACGTCTCCGCTTCCGGCGAGCTCGGCACCGCACACCGTGGTGCGCAAGGAGAAGCCGTCGCCGCAGACGATCCTCCGGCCACCGCCGCCCGTCGTGGAGCCGCGGCCCGATCAGCCGGTCCGCCTGCGCTGGCCCCACTACGCGGCGGGCGCGCTGGCGACGGTCGTGATCGTGGGTGTGGGCGTGTTCCTGTTGTCCGGTCAGGAGAAGCAGGGCAACGGACCGGCGGTGAGCACCGTCGCCGACGACGGTTCCGGCCAGAACGCGGGCGCGGACAACGCGCCACCCGGCAGGCCCGCGATCACCGCGACGAGACTGGACGCGAAAACTGTCCGGTTCACTTGGAATTATTCGGCGCAGCAGGCGACGGACACGTTCTCCTGGCGCACTTCCGACGACGCCCGCACCGGTGTCGCGAAGGAGCCGCAGGTGGACGTCGAGGGCGCGCAACCCCTTTGCCTCCAGGTCAAAGTGGTGCGCGCGGACGGCAGCAACGCGACCGCGGACTGGTCGCAGGAGAGCTGCGGATAATTCTTCGTCAGCAATCGGGTGATTGCTGCAACGAATTCGTGGATCGGCCCGATAGGCGGTTGACGGAACCGCCGATGAGGGAACGCGACCTCTGCGAGGGGAACAGTGGGATTCTTCCGAAAGCACCGGACCACGCTCGCGTCCGGAACGGTGCTCGTTCTCGCGGCCGCCTCGCTCGTCGTCTACGCGTTCTCGTCGAACGGCAATCCGGTCCGTCAGGTCGATCTCAACGACGGTGGCGTGTGGGTGACGAGTGACCGCGACGGATTGTTCGGAAGACTCAACAAACCGGTCGGGTCGTTGGACGCCGCGATCAACCCGCCGGGTGGAGCGCAGCGCAACTACCAACTGGACATCGTTCAGGACGCCGCCGCGGTGGTCGCGCGGGACCGTGCGGGCGGCAAGCTCTACCCGGTCGACGTGGCCCGTTCGGTGACGCTGGGTGATCACGGACTGGTGCTGCCGACCGGTGGTCAGGTCGCGCTCGCGGGCGGCACGCTCGCCGTGCTCGACCCCGCCGCGGGCAAGGTGTGGGCGAGCCGGGTCGACGTCGACGCCGGCGTGAGCGCGCTGGACCAGCTGAGCCAGGAGTCCCCACCGCTGGCCACACTGGACGGGGCCGATGCCGCCGCTCTCGCCGTGGGACTGGACGGCACGGTGCACGCCGTGTCCGCCAACGGCCGCACGGTGAAGGTGACGCCCGCCGAGACCGGGTTCGCGGAGCCCGCGTACGGCAAGCTCACTTCCACGCCCAAGGCACCGCGAATCACCGCCGTGGGTGGCGAGGCGATCGTGCTCGACGCCGAGTCCGGCACCCTCTTCCTCCCCGGCGGCCGCACGACGCAGGCCGGACGGGAGTCCGTGCTCCAGCACGCCGGACCGGACTCGCCCGCGGTCGTCGTGGCCACCAAGGACAAGCTCAAGACGTTCGACCTCGACGGTGACGGCACGTCGACATTGCACGAGGGCGTGGACGGTGCTCCGGCCGAACCGGTGCGGCTCGGCGAATGCGTGCACAGCGCGTGGGCCGGTGCGTCCGGCGGCTACTTCCGCTCGTGCGGCGGCCAGAAGGCGTCGGCCGGCAACCTCAAGGACGCGAAAGCCCTGGTCCAGCCGGTGTTCCGGATGAACCGCAGAGCGATCGTGCTCAACGACGTCGCGACCGGCGCGGTCTGGGACCTGGGCACCCAGAACAAGGTCGACGACTGGCAGTCGGTGCGGCCCCCGCCCGAGCAGAAGCCCAGCGACAAGGACAAGAACGACAACACCACCGAGTCGGCGAAGGACAAGCCGCCGAAAGCCACCGACGACACGCTCGGCGCGCGTCCCGGCCGCACGACGGTGCTGCACGTGCTCGACAACGACTCCGATCCCGCCGGCAACATCCTGTCCGTCACGGCCGTGAGCGACCTAGACCGCAAGGAGGCCGGGCTCGCGATCGCCCCCGACGGCCAGACCGTCGAGGTGACGCTGCCGGAGCAGGCCCAGGACGTGCACTTCAAGTACACGGTCGACGACGGCAAGGGCCTCAACGCGACGGCCGCGGTCACCGTGCAGGTGCGCACCGAGGCGCAGAACGAGGCACCGGCCGTGCGCAAGGGCGCGGAGCCGTACGAGTGGTCGGTCGCGTCGGGCGGCCGGTTGACGTTGCCGGTGCTCGCGGACTGGCGCGACTTCGACGGCGACCCGGTCGTGCTCGTCGAGGCGGGTGCCAAGGCAGGCGTCGCGACCACGACGAACAGCGGGTTCGTCGAGTACGCGGCTCCGGTCGAGGCGGGTCAGCAGACCATCGACTACAAGGCCACCGACGGCATCGCGGACCCCGTGGCGGGTGCCGAACGCGTACGCGTCCTCGACCCGGCCGCCCCCACCGCGTTGCCCCCGGTCGCCCGTCCGGACGTGGCGCGCGGCCAGGTCGGCACGCCCGTGCTCGTCCGCCCGCTGGAGAACGACCTTCCCGGCGCCGATCCCGTCGATCCGTCGGCCGAACTGCGGCTCGCCGCCGACGTCGCACCGCTGGCGGGAGCGACGGTCACCACCGACACCAAGACCGGTTCGGTGACGCTGACCGCCACCAAACCGGGCACCTACCCGCTCGACTACACCGCCGCGTTCGGCAACGCGCCGTTCGCCAAGGGCGCGATCCGCGTGGACGTCACCGCGGCTCCCGAGACGCCGCTGCCGCCGGTCGCGATGCCCGACAACGCGGTCGTGCGCGGCCAGGAACCGGTTGTGGCCGACGTGCTGGCCAACGACTTCAGCCCCGCCGGATCGGTCCTCGGCGTGCAGCACGCGGAGGGCACCACCGGACAACTGGAGGTGGCAGTCGTGAAGGGCCGGTGGCTGCGGATCAACGCGACCGCGCCCGCCCTGGACCGCAACCCGCAGGTCGTGCGCTACACGGTGACGGACGGCGTGACCGGTCCGATCACCGGCGAGGTCACCGTCACCCAGCTCCCGCCGCCCGCCGACGACACCCCGGTGCCCAAGGACGACCGCGCGACGGCCCGTGCCGGCGACTCGGCGACGATCCCGGTGCTGGACAACGACATCTCGCCCGGTGGAGCGCCGCTCTCCCTGCAGTCCAACGTGCAGGGCACGCCGGGCACCGGCAGGCTGACCGTCACCGCGCGGGACGGCCGCCAGGACCCCGGCACCGCCTATGTCTCCGGCGACGTCGTCCGCTACCTCGCTCCCGACCGCCTCGACACGCCGTTCGTCGCCGAGGTCTCCTACGTGGTGCAGAACCCGGACGGCGACCAGGCCGTCGGCCGCGCGCACGTCACGGTGAACCCGGCGCCGACCCCGGCCAACCCGAACCAGCCGCCCGCTCCCGAGCCTGTCGAGGTGCGGGCCGTCGCGGGCGACCGGGTCACGATCACCATCCCGTCCAGCGGCGCCGACCCGGACGGCGACTCGGTCGCGGTCACCGGCATCGCGTCCGCGCCCACGCTCGGGCGGGTCGTCGGGATGGCCAGCACCTCGCTCACCTACGAGGCGTTCCCGACGTCCAACGGCACCGACTCGTTCGGGTTCATCGTCACCGACACCTACGGCCGCGAAGGGACGTCGCTGATCCGCGTCGCCGTGGTGCCGCCGGGAGATCCGCAGCCGCCGGTCGCCGTGGACGACGTCGTGACGGCCGCACCCGGCGCGCGCCTGGCGGTGAACGTGCTGACCAACGACGTGCGGGCTCCCGGCGACACGGTCACCGTCGAGCCGCTGAGCACGCGCAACCCGTCGTTGCCCGGTGACGTGAAGGGGCAGGACGGCCGGATCGAGCTGACCGCGCCGGACCTGACCGGCAAGCCGCTGGTGATCACGTACGGCATCACGAACGGCCTGGGCCAGCCGTCCATCGCCACGCTGACCGTGCGCAGCCGCGAGGACTACGCGATCCCGCCGGTCGCGGGCGAGCTGTTCCCGGTGGTGAAGAAGGAAGACAGCACCATCGAGGTGGATCTCGGCCCCGCGATCGCCGACCCGGACGGCCCTGCGGACCGGCTGGAGATCACCAAGGTGTTCCACGACCAGGCCAAGGTGTCCGGCCGCAAGGCGACGGTGCCGGTCGGCGACCACCCGCGCACCCTCGCCTACGAGGTCAAGGACGCGTCCGGCGCGACCGCCGCCGGCCTGATCCACGTGCCGTCCAAGGGCACCGGGGCGCCGAGGGCGATCCCGGACAAGCTGATCTCCGTACCGGCAGACGGTTCGACGTCCGTACAGGTCAAGGACTACGTCGAGGTGCCGTCCGGCAAGCAGCCGAAGCTCACGACCGTCGACAGGGTGACGGCCGCGCCGGCGACTGGGCTGGAGGTCCGCAACGAGGGCGACACCGGGCTGGTCCTGACCGCTCGCGGTGGCTACACCGGACCGGCTGCCGTGACGTTCGAGGTCACCGACGGCAACTCTCTGACCGACCCCGAGGGCAGGTTCGCCCTGATCACGGTGCCGGTGCAGGTCGGCCCGGACACCCCGGTGCTGCGCTGTCCCGCGTCGGCGCTCACGGTCGTCGAGGGCGGGCTGCCGGTGAAGATCGACGTCACCGCCGTGTGCCACGTGTGGGTCGCGGACCGCTCCAAGCTCGGCGACGTCCGGTACTCGGCGGCCTGGGCGGAACAACCGGACGGCGTCTCGCTCGAAGGCTCCGGCGAACGCACGCTGACCGTCACGGCGGCGGGCGGAGCGAAGCCCGGCACGACCGGAACGATCGAGGTCAGCGCGGGCGACGGGCCGAAGGGCAAGATCGCGGTCAAGGTCGCGGCCGCCCCGCCGCCCACCGTCGCCCCGGTGACGCTGGACGGCGTGAAGGCCGGTGACACCGCCACCGTCGACCTCGTCTCGTACGTGCGTTCGCAACTGCGTGACCCGAAGATCTCGGTCGTCTCCGTGAACCAGATCGGCGGTGCGGCGGCGAGCGCGAGCAACGACGGTTCGACCGTGCGCATCACACCGAATGGCGACGCGCACGGCGCCATCGACTTCAACGTCGTCGTGACCGATGTCGCCGACACCAGCCGTGAAGACCGCAAGGTCACCGGCCGGATCAGGCTGAACGTGCTCGGCGTGCCCGACGCCCCCGGCACCCCGGCACCCGGCCGCACGGTCCTGAGCAAGGTCGTCGAGCTGTCGTGGAGCACGCCGTCCGGCAACGGTGCGCCGATCGACTCCTACGAGGTCGACTACGGCCGCGGCAAGCAGGTGTGTTCCGCCTCGCCGTGCACGATCAACGGCCTGTCCAACGGCACGGAGTACACGTTCACCGTGCGGGCGCACAACCTCGTCGGCTGGGGCAAGCCCAGCGGCGCGTCCGCACCCGCACAGCCGAACACGGTGCCAGGCGCGGTGTCCGGGCTGAGCACGTCCACGCCGCGTGACGGTTCGTTGCAACTGAGCTGGGTCGCGGCGCCGAACGACGGCACGCCCGTGCTGCGGCACGAGATCACGTGGTCCGGTGGCGGCCGCACGACGGCACCGGGCGGTGCGACGGGCGTGACCGCGACCGGGCTCGACAACGACGCGAGGACCGTGTTCACCGTCATCGCGGTCAACTCGCAGGGCCCCGGCCCGGCGGTCACCGTCGAAGGACAGTCGGCGGGCGCACCGCAGGCCCCGGCGGCGCCGTCGTTCACCGCGACGAACGCCGCGAACGCGCAGACCCGTGCCGTCACGGTGTCGTGGGGCGCGGTCGGAGCCAACGGGCCCGGCCCGACCACCTACACGCTCACCCGCACCGGCGGTGGCACCAAGACCGTCTGCACCAAGGTCACCGCCACCACCTGCCTCGACGACGGCCTGCAGAACGACGGCACGATCTACAGCTACACCGTCGTCGCCGCGAACGCCGCCGCCGAGTCCGAGCCCGCCGGGCACACCTCGCCCGCCAGCGCACCCGCGCAGATGGAGGCGACCGCGACCCCGGACCCGATCACCGGGTTCACCGCGACGCCCACCGGGTCGGACGGGCAGGCGACGCTGCGGTTCGACGCGCCGGCCTCGCACGGCAAGTCGAACACCGTGAGCTGCACGTGGTCCGGCGGTTCGTGCGGAACGTGGACCTACCCGACCGGCGGGCAGGGCGGAGCGACGCAGACGATCACCGGGTTGCCGAACGGGCAGCCGGTGACGATCAACCTCCAGGCGTGCAACGGCAGCGGCGGCGGTGCCTACGCGGGCAACCCGTGCAACAGCGCGGTGAGTGCCGGTGTGACGACGTACGGGCCGATGCGCGACCTCGTGCTGAACACGTCCACGAGCAACACGGTCGTCAACTTCTCCGTGTCGGTGAACCCGAACGGCAAGCCGGCGAACGTCCAGGTGACCACGAGCCGGGGCTTCAACCAGTCGTTCACGACCGGTGTGGGCGGGTGGAGCTGGTCGGGCAGCCAGGACGTCGGCCACTCACAGACGGTGAGCGTGACGGTGACGGTGACCGATGCGGGCCGGCCGACGCTGAGCCAGTCCCAGCAGCAGACGACACCACCACCGCCACCGACGGTAACCGTCTTCAAGGGCGGACCGTGCCCTGCGGGAGGGTGTGTGGGCACGGTGGGGTCCTGCAGGTCGGACGACTGTGCCTACATCGGGGTTCAGACGGCGAATTTCCCCGGCAGGGTGACCTGCAGTTTCAGCAGCAGTGCCGGCGGCGGCTTTTTCAACGAGAGCTTCGGGCCGAATGAGCGCAGGGAAACGAGGAACTTCTTCGGATTCAGGAATCAGACGGTCACAGCCACCTGTGGCGGTGTATCGGGATCAATGGTCTGGTGACGTGCGAAACAGCAAAGGAAAGAATCATGACCGCCACTCCTGAACAGGCTCGGCTGTTCGCGCAGACCTTCGAGCAGATGGTGCTGAACATCTCCCGTGCCATTTCCGGCAAGGAGCACGTGATCCGTCTCGCGCTCACCTGCCTGCTCTCCGACGGGCACCTGCTGCTGGAGGACTATCCCGGCACGGGAAAGACGTCACTGGCCAAGGCGCTCGCGAACACCGTGCAGGGCAAGAGCACCCGCATCCAGTTCACGCCGGACCTGCTGCCGTCGGACGTCACCGGGGTGCAGATCTACGACCAGCAGCGCGGGGTGTTCCGCTTCCACCCCGGCCCGATCTTCGGCTCGATCGTGCTCGCGGACGAGATCAACCGCGCGTCGCCGAAGACGCAGTCGGCGTTGCTGGAGGTGATGGAGGAGGGGCGGATCACCGTCGACGGCGAGACGCACCCGGTCGGGTCGCCGTTCATGGTGATCGCGACGCAGAACCCGATCGAGCAGGCGGGCACCTACCGGTTGCCGGAGGCGCAGCTCGACCGGTTCCTGATGAAGACCAGCGTCGGCTACCCGGACCACAACGCCACGGTGGCGTTGCTGGCGGACGCGGCCACGCGGGACCGGTCGGTGAACGTGCCCGCCGCCATCGCCGCGAACGCGGTGTCGCAGCTGACCGCGCTGGCGGACCTCGTGCACGTCGACCCGGCCGTGCTCGGGTACGTCAGCCGGATCGCCGAGGCGTCGCGGGCGCATCCTGCCGTGCGGCTCGGGGTTTCGGTGCGCGGCTGCCTCGCGTACGTGCGGTGCGCGAAGACGTGGGCGCTCGCGCAGGGCCGCAGTCACGTGGTGCCCGACGACATCCAGGAACTCGCGCATCCCGTGCTGGGGCACCGGATCCTGCTGCACCCGGAGGCGCAGTTCGACGGCGCGACGGTCGAGAAGGTGATCGACTCGCTGTTCGCGGACATCGAGCCGCCCGTCCGGCGAGGTGTCTGACGTGGGGCGGCTGCTGGAGGCCGTCTCGCCGTCCGGGCGGTTGCTCGCCGCGGTCGCGGCAGGGACCTGGGTGCTCGGCGCCGTGCTCGGCTGGGACGAGTTCGTGCTGCTCGGTGCCACCGGCGTGTTGTTGCTGGCATTGGCGTGCGGACTGACGTTGGGTCGTGGCGCGGTTCGAGTCCGGGTGGACGTCACCAAGCGACGGCTGCAGCCCGACGAGTCCACGCGGTGCACCGTCGAAGTGGAGCACCACGGCCGGAGGTCGTTGTTCGCGCCCGAGGTCGAGCTCCCGATCGGCAAGGACCGCGTCGAGGTGTTCGACCGCGGCCGGGAAATCGAGATCGCCGGCCTGAAGCGCGGGGTGATCGCGGTCGGTCCCGCGACGACGGTGCGCGGCGACCCGCTCGGGCTGGTGCGGCGGACGGTCGGGATGACGGAGGTCGTCGAACTGTTCGTGCACCCGCTGACCGTGCCGCTCGCGCCACTGGGCACCGGGCTGCTGCGCGACCTGGAAGGCTGCACCACCAACGACGTCTCGATGAGCGACCTGGCCTTCCACGCCCTGCGCGAGTACGCGCCGGGTGACGACCGCCGGCACATCCACTGGCGCTCCACGGCGAAGCTGGCGGCGTCCACTCAGGACGGACGGTTCCTGGTCCGGCAGTACCTGGACACGCGGCGGGCGCACATCGTCGTGATCGTCGACGGCGCGGAACGGTCCTATTCGGACCCCGAGGTGTTCGAGATGGCGTTGTCGGCCGGTGCCTCCGTGGTGAAACGGGCGGCGGCGGACGAGATCGACACCACCGTGGTCGCGGCGGGCCACGTCTCCGGCCGCGGCGGCGGACAACACGTGCTGGACGTGTTCGCCCGCGCGGAACTCGGTGGTCCCGGCCTCGCCGGAGCTGCCACCCGCGCGGTGGCCGCGGCACCGGACGCCACCCTGGTCGTGATCATCACGAGCGCGCGGCACAGCTACGCGGACCTGCGGGTCGCGGCGTCCGCGTTCTCACCGGAGGTGCGCAAGGTCGTGCTGCGGGTGGATCCGGCCGAGCACACCAGAAGAGCGGCGAGCACCTCTTTCACCGTGCTCACGTTGCGGCAGCTCGGCGACCTGCCGGGGCTGCTGGCGGGAGGGACTCTGCAGTGACCGGACTCGTGCCCCGCCGCGACGACCTCGTCGACGCCGCTTTCCTGAGCGCGTTGTTCGTGGTGGCGCTACTGGGTTTTCGCACCACCTACACCGGCTGGGGCTTCCTGCTCGCCGGTGGCACCGGGCTCGTGCTCGGAGTTCTCGCCGGGCACGTGGCGTCCGTGCTGCGGCGCCCGATGATCGCCGTCGCCGCGATGACGGTCGCGGTGTTCTTCCTCCTCGGCGGCGCGGTGGCGATGCGCGGCAGCGGGGGAGTGCCGACCCCGGACACGCTCGCCGGGCTGGCCGACATCGGTGTCCACGGCTGGAAGCAGTTGCTCACAACGCTGCCGCCGGTCGACGGCACCGGGCCGTTGCTGGTGCTGCCGTACATCCTCGGCCTGATCTGCGGCGCGGGCGGATTCACGCTGGCCCGCCGGGTGAAGCTCAGCGCGGCCCCGATCGGCGCGCCGCTCGCCGTGCTCGCCGCGGTGATCCTGCTCGGCACCGGAGAGGCGGCCGGGATGCTGGGCGCCGCGTTCGCGGCGGTCGGCACCGGCTGGCTGGCGGTGCGGGCGGCACGGCATCGCACCGGGGCACGCGTCCGGGGGATGCGAGCGGTGACCGCGGTGGTGCTGGTGGGTGCCGCCGCAGGCCTGGCGTTGCTGGCCGCGCCGGTGCTGCCCGGTACCGGCAGCGCGGATCGGCTGGTGCTGCGCAACTACGTGGAGCCGCCGTTCGAGATCGGCGCGTACGCGAGCCCGTTGGTCGGCTATCGCAAGCACACCAAGGACGCCAACCAGCTGTGGGACCAGACGCTCTTCACCGTGCAGGGCCTGCCGGAGGGCGAACGCGTCCGGATCGCCACGCTCGACGGCTACGACGGCCGGGTGTGGGGTGCGACCAACGATCCCTCCGGAATCGCGGGACCGTTGCAGCGCAACAACTTCCAACGCGTCGGCGCGCGGATCCCGGTCACCGGCTCCGGCGCCGAGGCGGACGTGACGATCAGGATCGAGGCGGCCTACGCGACGGCGGACGAGCTGAGCGCGTGGCTGCCGACGGCCGGACGCGCGCGGGAGATCGCGTTCGCCGGCGAGCGGAAGGCGGGCCACACCGAGAATCTGCGCTACAACCTCGCGACGGCGTCCGGCATCGTCGCCGACCGGCTCCGCGCGGGCGACACCTACGCGTTGCGCACAGTCCTTGCGGCGCAGGGAATCCCGGACGACGCCCAGCCGTTCGGACGGCCGTCGGTGCGCACCGGTGACCTGGCGTTCGTGCGGAGCAAGGTCGCGAAGTGGGCCGGTGACGCGACGACGATCGCCGAACGCCTGAAGACGGCTGCCGCGTACCTGCGCGACAACGGCGCCTACACCGACGGCGGCCCTGGCGAGACGGAGTACCTGCCGGGGCACAGCACGTCCAGGCTCACGGCGTTCTTCAACGCCAAGCGCCCGGCTGGCAACGACGAGCAGTACGCCGCCGCGTACGCGTTGGTGGCCAACGAGATCGGCATGCCGGCGCGAGTCGTGCTGGGCGCGCTGCCCGGCTCCGGCGGGGTGGTGCGCGGCGAGAACGTGCAGGCGTGGGTGGAGATCCACCTCGCGGACGGCACCTGGGCCGTCATCCCGAACACCGAGTACATGCCCGACCGCTCGAAGAAGCCGGATCACCAGCCGCCGCAGGAGATCGAGAACACCGACGCCTCGGTGGTGCCACCACCGAACACCGTGAAGATGCCCAGCTCGCTCGTCGACGCCAGCCGTGCGGACGCGGCCGGGGTCGGCACCGGCCCGATCGACCAGCCGTTCCTGCCGTCGTGGCTCAGGGATCTCCTGATCACCCTCGGCTCGGTGCTGCTCCCGATCGGCGCGCTGATCGGCCTGCTCGTCGGCGTGAAGTCCCTGCGGCGCCACCGAAGGCGGACGCGCGGGAGTCCGGTGACGAGGTTCGCCACCGGCTGGCGCGAGGTCGTCGACCACGCCCGCGACCTGGGGGCGACGGTGCCGCGGGGACTGACCCGGCGCCAGCAGGCGGCCGCGCTGGCAAGGTTCGACCTGCGCGGTCTCGCCGTGCGGGCGGACGACCACGTGTTCGGCCCCGGCACACCGGACCAGGCCGCCGTGGACGCGTACTGGGCGGCCGTGCGGGAGACCAGGAGCCGGATGCGCGCGACGGTGCCGCGGTGGCGCCGCTGGCTCGCGGCGCTGGACCTGCGGACGTTCCTGCCCCGGTACGAGTGACCCTCTCGGTTCACCGTCGCGGAGTGAGCGTCACCCTCCACTCGCCCGTGGTGCGTTCGGGGATCACCGTGATCTTGACCTGCTGACCCTTGGTCAGCTGGAGCCCGCGTCTCGGCCAGTTGCCGGGCAAGGTGTGACTGCTGCCCAAGCCGTAGGTCCAGTGCGAGTAGTTGATGACCTCGACGTCGTTGACGAGAATCCGCATCCTGCCAGGCGTGTTCATCTCCGCGTGCAGTTCGTTGTCGCCAGGCCAGGCGGCGGTGATCTCCTTCCGCCCGGCAGGGTCCGCCGCGTCGGACCGCACCTCGATCGCCGGCTCCCCCAAGCTCGGCGGGAACGTCTCCAACGTCTGCGGGCGCGGCGGGAACGGGTACTCGCTCACCGGCACGGCCTCACCGACACCGAGGGCGAACGAGCCGCTCTCCGGGGAGGGCAACACCGGCGGAGGGTTGGAGGTGCCGCTGCCCTCCTTGCCGTCGACGGTCAGCGTGATGACGGACTGCTGTCCCACCACGACGCCGAGGTTGCTCCAGTTCGCGCTGGACGCACCGCCGCAGGTGCGGTTTTCGGCGAAAGGGTGGCCGTTGACGGTGATGCTGATGAGCAGCTTGTCGGTCGGCCCGGTGTCGCACTTGATGAACAGCATGAGGTCCAGCGACCTCGGCACGAACCGCACGGTGGCGCTGGTCGAGGGCAGATCACCCCAGGCCTGGGTGAGCAGCCGCGTGCCGAACTGGTACTCCGGCAGGCTGCGCGGAGGGACAGCGGGTTCGGGCTGGTCGAGGCGGGGCAGCAGCGCGTAGACGATCCCGACGAGCGCGAGCACGACGAAGGCGGCACCGGCGACGGCACGGCGCTGCTTGGCGGCCGTCACCCTGGCCCGCACGCCCGCCATGCGCGCCTCGTGCGAGGAGTCGGCGAGCTCGGCGCGGTCGCGCAGCACCTCGCGGAGGTCGGTCAGGTTCATCGCCGCACCCCTTCGAACGTGATCGTGTCGTCGAGCCGGAGCTTGGCGAGCGCTTTGCTGGCCTGGCTCTTGACCGTGCCGACGGAACAGCCGAGCAGCCCGGCCACCTGCGCCTCGGTGAGGTCCTCGTAGAACCGCAGCACCAGGACGGTGCGCTGCCTGCGGGGCAACCGCCCCAGCGCCTGCCAGAGCCACTCGCGCTCGTCCACCGCGCTCTGCGGGGACTCGCCAGGTCGTTCCGGCAGGTCGGCGGTCGGTTCCTCACCTCTCCACCGGCGCCGCCACCAGGTGGCGTGGGAGTTCACGATGATCCGCCGGACGTACGGTTCCGGGTCGCCGTCGATGCGGTTCCAGGCCCGCCACGCCCGCGCCAGGGCGGTCTGCAGCAGATCCTCCGCGTGCCCCGCGTCCCGCGTCAGCAGAAAAGCCGTCCGCAGCAGTCGTGGCGACGCGGTCGCCACGAACTCCTCGAACCCCTCAGGTGAGCGCACCACTTCACGGCCTTTCGACTCAGTCCGTCACTGGCTTCTACCAGTCGGACCCGGCGAATGGTTGTCTGCCGCGACGATCCGATTCCGCCGGCCGAGTGTCGCGGCGGCGAGCCAGGCCGCCGGCACGGGGGCGACGGACCTGCCGTGGCCGATCGCGGGGTCCGTGTCCGGCGGTGCCGAGCCAGTCCCGGCCGCGGGGATCAGGCCAGATCTGCGCGGAACGCGGCGGCCAGGGCTTGGGTCAGGTGGCCGAAACGACCGCCGCGCCTGCCTTCCTCGTCGGTCAGGCGGCCCCGGTCGAGGTTGAGCGACCAGCCGGCCCTGCTCGCCAGCGTCGACCACTCGCGCACGTGCCGGCCCAGGTCGCTGTCCGGCGTGACGACGACCGGTTCGCCGCGGCCGGCGGCTGCCAGTGCGGCGGCGAGGCCCGGGGTGTCGCCCACGTTCAGTTCGGCGACGAGCCCGGTGGCCGTGGCGAGGGCGTCCTCGACGTCGGACGGCCTGGTGCGGCTGAACCAGCGGTCGAAGTGCATGCTGGGCAGGGGTTCGGTGATCTGCTCGTAGGTGGGCAGAACACCGGTGATCAGGCCGGTCAGCCGCAGGGCGCGGGCCATGACGTTCTCGTAGCGGTCCAGCCAGGACTCGTCGTCGTCATCGTCGTCCCCGTCGTCGACCGTGTCGGGGTCGAAGCCCGCCTCGCGGATCAGCGGGAGCAGACGGTCGGGGTCCGTGCCGCCGCGCTGGTCGGGGTAGTTGAGGTTGAACGACGTCGTGACCGTGCCGTCGACGGCGTGGGTGAAGTTCGGCGAGGCGTAGTCGTGTCGCACGATCGCGACGGCCTCGGTGCCCCGCGAGAGCGCGTCCACCAGGTGTCTCAACCAGAAGCTGTTCGGCTGGACCAGGACCGTCCACTCGCCCAGCGAGAGCGCCGAGGCCACTTCCGGGTAGCCGTCGTCGAAGTTGTGCAGGTCGACGATCTGCGCGGGAGTGCGGTCCGCCACCGTGTCCTCCAGGCCGCCGACGCGGCGCAACGCCTCCAGCGGGGCGATGTCGCGGACTAACGCGAGCCCGAAGATCTCGCTCAGGAAAGCGGGATCGCCGTGCCCGGCGTCTGCCCAGGACAGGTCGTACTGCTGCATGTGGGTCCCCCAGATCAGCGGACGAGCGTCGCCCGCTGTTACTTCGGTAGTCCGTTCGGGGTCAATTGACGGTCTCTTCAAGGCGAACCTATCGAATTTGCGCGTAAAGACGTACACGATCGGTGTCGCGGCGTTACGCGGGTGGAAGCGGGAACGACATGCAAGGCGTGTGCGCTGACGATTTCAGGACGTGGGGAGGTCGCATGGCCGGCCGGTCGACGCTCCTCGTCCTGCTGTTCCTGCTGACCGGATGTGCTTCCGCCCCAACGGTTTCCGATGCCGCCGCGGTCTATTGCACCGCCAAGGGACGGCAGTCGGAAACACTGGAGGCCGCTGCCTCGTTGAAACTCGTGGATTCCACGTCTTTTGGAAACAGGGTGGTGGTGGGCGGTAAAACGCTCTCGTTCGACGAATGGCGCGATCAGCGCCGGGCGGATTTCGTCAAGGCCTGCAACGCTCTCGCGGAACCGGTGCTGAAGCCCGCGTCGCCGAGTTCGTCGCCCGTCTGGGTGTCCACGGTGTTCACGATGCTGGCGAGTCTTCTCGTCGCCGGGGCGGGTGCCTGGGCGGCCTGGTTCACCGCGAACCGGCGGGAGGACCGCACGCGGGGCAAGCAGCACGCGGTCTCGTTGCGCACGGCCAGCAACGAGTTCGTGGCCGCCGTGCGCGAGTACTGCGACGTCCAGCTCAAAGGCAGCACGGACGGCACTCCTCCGTCGGCCGCCGAGTTGTGGCGCAAACGGGACCTGCTCGCCAACCAGTTCGCGGTGACGGCGTTGCTGTGGCCGGACTGGACGGCGCCGAGGACGTTGCGCGGCGAGGCGATGGCGTTCGGCGACGGCGTGGCGAGCGGCTGGCAGTTCGACCGGAACCGGACCGAGCTGCGACCCCGTGCCGCTGAACTGAACGCGGCGGCCGCGAAGCTCGACGGCCGGGTCGAAGTGCTCGCCCGTGCGCTGGAACGGCCCTCTGACGCGGAGAAGCTGTTCGCGCCCGAGTTCGGTGAGGGGGCGCGCGCTTGAACCCCTACCTCGTTCCGCTCGGCGGCGACGGCCCCGGCCCGCTCCGTCCCCACGACGATCCGACGCACGAGGACTTCTACGTGCCGGTCGACCACACCCTGGCCGCGTTCGAGCAGTTCAAGGCCTCGATCGGGGACGCGGCGAAGATCCGGGCCAAGGGAAGGCTCGTGGTGGCGCTCGGCTGGGACGGGTGCGGCAAGAGTTCGTTGCTGAACCGGTGCGCCACCCACCTGAAGTCCGTTCTGCGGCAGGACGACGGCCAATGCCTGGTGTTCTCGTTCACGGACGCCTGCCGCGACAGCGATTCCGTCGAAGAACGGCAGAAAGCGGTCTGCCAGTGTCTGATCGACGAGCTGGACGACCGCGACATGCTCACGTCGAAACATCGGAAGAAGCTGGACGGGTACGCGCCCAAGCTCAAATACCGCTATCTGGGCAACCACGTGCTGGGTGACACCGCTGTCGTGATTCTTCTGCCCCGCATCGAACTCGAACAGGAAGTCGAGAGCTACGCGCATTGGACTCACCGCAACCTCGTGTTCCTCGCGGAGAGCCGCCAGGTCGAGGCGGTGCGGGCGCACTGGCCGAAGATCAAGAGCGCGAGTACCGAACAGGGAACGGTGCCGATCCAGCTGGAGGTCGGCAAACTGGAGCCGGACGACGGCTGGGCGTTCGTGCAGGCGCGCAACGGCCACCGAACGGATGGCGTGGTTTACCCGTTCGTGTCAAAGGAAACGATACGTGCCGTGATCGCGGCGAAAGAGTTCTCGATCGGTGAGCTGCACAATCTCCTCTTCCGGTTGTTCGAGGAGATTCTGGCTGAACGTACGAATTCGGGTCCGATAGGCTCAGGCCTGACGGACGAGGTGACCTACAACACCATCACTGATTTCTACTTCAGGCGGGGAACGACGTGATGAGCGAGCATCCGGGTCCAGCCCCCAGTGACAATCCGTTCCTCATGGCCGCCGTCGCGAAGCCGCGCGAGTTCTCCGGCGGCACGGTCTCCATCCCCACGCCGTCCATCACCGAGGCCATCAGCATCGTCGACAGCTTCCTGCGGCCGTCCACGCTGCCCGCCGGCACCGTGGTCGCCATCGTCGGCGAGTACGGCACGGGCAAGAGCCACCTCGTCGGCGCGGTGCTACACCACGCCCTGAGCGTGCCGGAGGAGCGGCGCCCGAGGGTCGCGTTCCTGGAGGCGAGGCCGGCGACGTTCGTCGACCTCTACAAGCAGCTCATCGGCACGGAGCTGCGCCGTGACGACGTCTGCGCGCGGGTGCGGGAGCTCTACGCGGACGTGCTCGCCGACGCGTTGGGGGAGTCCGAGCTCACCGCCGAGATCGCGGTCCGGTTGCGCCGGGGCGAGGTCGACCCCGTCGAGGTCTCCGACCGGCTGAACCTCATGGGCAGCAAGTACCTCGCGCGCCTGCGGCAACGGCTGGAGGTGGTCACCCGCAACCGCGCGTTCGGCATCGTGCTTCCGTTGCTGCTGCGGCACGACTTCGCCGACGCCGCCTGGGAGTGGTTGTCCGGCCACTACCCGGATCCGGTGCTGGTCGACCGCGGCGTCGACACCCCCATCGCCACGGAGGAACTCGCGCTGGAGGCCATGGGCGTCATCGCCCTGCTCTACAGCACACGTGGGAAGAAGTTCGTGCTGGCGATCGACGAGATGAACAAAGTCGTGTCGGCCACCCGGAAACCGAGCGAGAACGCCGTCGACGCGTTCGAGAAGCTGATCAAGGTGTTCGCCGGCGCGCAGGCACTGCTGGTGCTCGCCGGACTGCCCGACTACCTCGACGAGCTGGGCGGCACGGTGCAGCAACGCATCGGCCGCACGATCCTGATCTCGCCGCTGAACCCCGAGAACGCCATCGAGTACATCCGGCAGAGCCAGGAGGCGATCGGCCGCGGCCGGGTGCTGCACCCGTTCACCGAGGACACCGTGCGGTACCTGGTGAAGCTCACCGACGGCAACGCCCGCCGCATCATCCGGCTGTGCAGCCATCTCTACCGCCACGCGATGGACCTGAGCCCGCGCGACCCGGCCAGGGCGCTGGTCACCGAGGCCATGGTGCGCAAGGTGGCCAGGGAGCAGGCGGGCGCGCGCAGCACCGACCACGTGCGCAACGAGATCCGCCAGGTGCTGGCCGCGCTGGGCCTGAGCTACGAGCGCGATCACTGGATGGACCCGCAGACCGACTCGCGCGCCGACTACTGGGTGCCCTACGGCGACGAGGACGGCGCCGGCTGCGCCCTGGTGCTCATCGACGCCGTGCTGACCCAGGGCGACTGCGACGCGCTCGTCAGCAGGGCGACGTTCCTGCAGACATCCGCCGAGCAGCGGCAGGTGCTGCTCGTCGTCGTCGGCCTGCTGAACGCCGACTTCGTGTCCGAGCTGGGCGAGGCGTTCAGCGAGGAACCGATCTCCTACGACCACTGGACCTTCACCGAGACGCTGTCGTCGGTGCTGGAACGGCAGCTGCGGACGCTCGACCGCGACGACACGCTCGTGCTGGGCGAGGAACGGTTCCGGCGCCTGGGCAGGCAGCAGGCGAACACCCAGCGGATGCTCGAACAGGCGCTGAAGACGTTGACGGCCATGCGTTCCTCGTCGGAACGCTCGCTCGGCCAGATCCAGCGCGAGCTCACCGAGCTCAGCACCGCGGACCGGGCGGCCCACCCCGGGACCGAGTCCCCGCCACTGCGCCTGCCTCCCCCGGTGATGGTGCTGTTCACCAGAGCACAGTCCTTCTTGGACGGACTGGACCAGGTCGACGCGACGCTGCGGACCATGTTCGCCGCCGCGTCCGGTGACTCCGCGAACGCCATCGACGCGCGGGTCGCCGTACGAGGACAACTGCGGTCGCCGCACCTGTTCTCCGCCGTGGGCGTGGGCGCGATGCTGCGCACGTTGCTGGTCACGTTCCGGGACAGCATCAACGAGTGGTACCGCTCGTACGTGCCGAGCTCGTCCGGCGACCCGTACCCGGCGGACAAGGACAGGCTGAGCGCCCTGTGCCTCGCGTACGACACGGTCTACGAGTACGTCCCGTTCTACCGGCTGGAAGATCTCGACGGGTTCAGCCCGCAACTGCTCGACGGCAACGTTCTGCTGCCGCCCCAGGTCGGTGAGGCGCAGGAGGTGTTCAACCTTCTGAGCGGCCAAGTCCAGGCGGCCGTGCTCGAGTCGGTCGCGGAGAGCCGCTGAGCCGGCGCAGCAACGCGTCGCTGTAGTTCTCGCAGAACCCGGTGAACACGCCGTGCAGGGTGTTGATCACCAGAACGGCCGGCGCCACCACGGCCGCGGTGCCGGGGAAATCCGGTTCCAGCAACAGGACCAGGATGATCGCGGTGATCCCGTTCTGCTGCGCGAACGCGATGTAGGTGCGGTCCCTGCGCGCCAGCCCACCCGTGATCACGAGTCCCACCAGCACCTGCGCGCCGAACGCGGCCAGCCCCAGCACGACTCCCTGCGGCACCAGGACTCCGCCGACGAGCAGGAACCCCAGCAGGACCGAGGCCGTCAGGAAGGCCACCCGCGTGATCCGGTCGAGCACGGCCGCGATCGGTGGCCGAGCCACCAGGCCGACGATCGCCACGCCGAGCATCAGGAACTGCCACACGCCGACCGCGAGCACGGCGGCCACGAGCACCAGCTGGGCCACCAGCCGGACGCGTTCCGGCCTGATCCTCGACAGCGACCACCACAGGCCGAGACCGGCGGCGGCGAGCAGCAGGTTCGCGATCACGTTGGTGCCGAAGGAGAACAGCCCGCCCTGCGCCAACGTCCCGCCCGTCGCGCCCTGCGCTCTCAGCGCCAGCGCGGAGAGGTAGATGGTGAGCAGCATGGTGATCGGGTCGTCGAACGCCGCCCACGCCGCCAGCACGCTCTTGGCCCGCTTCGACAACCGGGACGACCCCATCGCCGCCGCCGTGGACAGCGGGTCGATCTGCGCGACCGCGATGCCCAGCACCAGGTACGCGGGGGAGGAGAACGCGAGCCACATGACCGTCGCGATCAGCGCCGCTTTCACCAGCACGCCCAGGGTCACCGCGGTGACGACGATGCGCAGGTGCCGGCGGACGTCCGCGATGTCGATGCCGAACGTGCTGTTGTACAGACCGATCGCGAGCAACGCCGTGGCCGCGGTGAAGTACCAGCCGGACGAGGGGAGGTCGTCCATGCCGGTGCCGCGCGCCAGCGCCCAGCCGATGCCCACGGCCACCAGGAGCAGCAGCAGGCGCCGCATCGTCGCGCTGAACGCGCCGGTCGTCATCACAAGGACCGGACGGTGACGCCCAGCCTGGCGATCTTGTCGTCGGACGGGGAGACCTCGTTCTGGTTCAGCGTGACGCCGACGAGGTACTGGCGTGCTCGCACGCGCAGGTAGTAGATCGCGCCCTGCTCGACGTCCAGCACCGCGCGTTCCAGCCTGCCGCCCAGCGACTCGCGGCACATGCGGCCGAACTGCGTGACGATCGAGGGCAGCCTGCCGCCCAGCGCGTCGTAGAACCGCCGTCGTTGCGCCACGCTGATGCTCTTGTTGAAGAACCGGCGCACCTTGGGATCGTCGAACACGTCGACGGTGAACACCGGTTCGTCGTCGACCCACCACGACACGAGGTGCAGGTCGCGCGGATCGACGACCTTCTGGCACTGCTCGGGAATCGGGCCGCCGAGGTCGCCGGAGGTGTGCACCGCACCGGGTGGCGCGACGGGTACCAGGGCGGGATCGGCGTCCGCGTCGGGCAGCCGTTCGGTGAGCCAGCCGCCCAGGTTCAGGGCCTGCCTGCTCAGCCTGAGCCGCAACGAGGTCGCCACCTTGGTGGTGCGTCTGTCCGCGAGCCGCACCAGCGGAACCTCGCTCCACGTCACCGGTTCCGGCTGCTCGCCGTTGCGGATGAACGCGATCACGTGCTGGTCGGGCACCACCGCGTCGCAGTACACCGCGCCGGTCGCCGCCTGCAGCACCACCCTGATCAACGAGCCGGTGCGCACCGGGAGCAACTCGCGTTCCAGTTCGCTCACGAACGTGCTGAGGCGGCGCGCGGTCCGCACGTACTCGTCGCGGTGACACTCCGGATGATCCGGCCGCCGGCCCAGCACGTCGACGGCGACGTCCATCTGCCCGTCCGTGTAGTGCCCGAGGTGGCACAACATGTGGTCACCGGTCATCGCCTCGTGCATCGTTTCCACGACGTCGTCCCACGTGGCGTCGACGTGCGGCCCCTTGTGCACATGTGGTCCAGTCACTTCAACCGCCTCCTTCACATCTCCGGTACGTCGAGCACTACGCATTGCCATTCGTCCGCGGACACGTCCAGGTTCGCCGCCGCGGTCCTCGTCGTCGGATGCGCCACCCCGAGGTACTCGACGCAGTCGTCGTGGACCTCCCCGAGCAGGTGCCGGCCGAGGTCGGTGTCCGAGGTCCGGCCGAGCACCACGGCGTGCGCGAGGCGTCCGGCCAATGCCCACGGGTGCACGTCGCCGAGCCGGGTGACCAGTCCGCCGCGAGCCTCCTTGACCGACAGCAGCGCCACCTCCGGAGCGTTTCCCAGCCAGTGCTGGAAGATCGCGTGGTCCAGCTGGCACATGAGCGAGAAGGCGTGGAACGGGCCGGAGCGCTGCCAGTAGCCGTTCAGGCATTCGCGCGCCTGGTCGACCGCGACGTCGAACTCGCCCACCGCGAAGTGGTCGGCGGCGAAGCTGAGCTTGCACGCCCTCGTGTCGGGGTGGTCCTCGCCGAACGTCTGCCGGTACTCGGTCAGCACCTCCCACGACATGGCCTTCGCGGTGGCGCTGTCACCCCTGTGCCGCTGGATGATCGCCTGGTTCCACTTGATCCGCAGCAGGTGCCGGGGTGCCCCCGGCAGCTGCGCTACCCGCTGCTTGGCCGTCTGCAGCTCGTTCCACGCCTCGTCGTAGCGGCCCAGCTCGCGCAGGTAGGTGCCGATGCTGCACGCCGACCACCAGACGTCGAGGTGGTCGGGCCCGACCACCTCGCGCCTGCGGTCCCTGTTGGCGCTCTGCACCTTCAGCGCCTGGCCTGGCTCACCCGCGAGGAACAGCGACTGCGCCAGGTTGTTGGTCGCCCGCAACGTGTCCGGGTGATTCTCGCCCAGCACCCGCCGAAGTCCCCGCACGGTCGCCTGTTCCTCGACGAGCGCTTCCGTGAACAGGCCGAGGACCCGTTGCCCGTGCGCCACACCGCGTGCGGTGCGCAACGTCCTGGGGTGTTCGCGGCCGAGGATCCGGCGCTGGTCCGCGAGCAGGTTCTCGTCCACCGTGAGCGCGTCGATCGGCCGGTTGAGGTACCGGTGGAGGTTGCCGAGGTGGAACCGCAACCGCATGCGCAGCCCCGGTGCGTCCTGTTCCGGCCAGTTCTCCAGCAACCGCTCGCACAACGACGTCGCGAACCGCCACGCCTCGTGGTCGCCTTCGCGCAGGAAGTGGCCCATCTGACTGACCAGCCAGCGCCGCACCGCCAGGGAGTCCGACGACGGGGCGCCGCTCGGCACGATGTGCTTGCGCAGCTCCCGAAGCTCACCGGCGCACGCCTGGTCGAGTTCGCTCTCCGACGGCGCGATCACGGCGAGACCTTCTTGCACGGCCGTGCGGATGGCGGAGAGTTCCTCGTCGGACGCGAGCGCGGCGATGTGCGAGAGGAGCAACGGGTGCGCGGTCACCGTGCCCGGCCGTCGCCACGAGACGTGGAACATCCCGTAGCAAACGCCGTGCCACAGCATGCCGTCGAGCTCGACGTCGTCCAGCGCGTCCGACACCGCAGCGAGCAGGGAGACCTTGTGCAGCAGGGAGAGCGCGATGCCGTCAGGGGAGAGGAACGAGCACACCGCGGCGACCCTCAGCACCGAGCGCCCGAGCTCGCTCCGTCGCAGGGTGTTCACGGTCAGCTGGACCGTGCGGGGGATGGCCGGGCCGTCGCCGAGCGCGTCCGATATCGCGCAGAACTCCTGTGCCGCACGGATCTCGGCGTTCTGGCGGGAGTCGGTCTGCTGCCTCGCCTGCCACGCGGCCCGCACGATCCACGCCCGCGCGAGCCGCAACGCGAGCGGTTGGTGCGCGGTGCGGTCCGCGACCTCGCGAAGACCTGCCTCCCCCACGTCGTTGAGGGAGTTGCGCAGGTACTCGATGCTGTCGTCCGGCGTGAACGGGCCGAGGGTGACCGCGTCCACGTGGCTCGGTCGCGACCGCGAGGTGACGACGACGTGGCCGCGGCCGCGGGTGGGCACCAGTCCGTCGAGCACTCCCGGCTCGTCCGCGCCGTCGTAGACGAGCAGCCAGCGCCTGGTCTCGTCGGCCCGGCCGAGCAGGTCCAGCACCTTCTGGGCGACCTGGTTCTCCGCCGGGACGCCGAGCACGCGCGCCAGCTTCGCCAGGCTCTCCGTGATCGTCATGCGGTCTGCGGCGGGGATCCACCAGACGTGCTCGTAGTCGAACTCGAACCGGTGGGCGTACTCCTTCACCAGCTCGCTCTTGCCCACGCCGGCGGCCCCGGTGAGCCACCACGTGCGCGGGCTGTCCGGCCCGGCGAGGTCGTTCCGCATCGCCTCCAGCTCGGCACCCCGTCCGGCGAACAGGGCGAGCCTGGGCGGCAGGGTGCGCTGGTTCCTGGTGACGGCACCGGGAAAGCGGGTGCCCGAACCCGGCGGGCCCGCCACGAACGAGAGCGCTTCGAGGACTCGGGTGCGGGAGGTGCTCTCGCCCAGGCCGGCCAGCGGCACGTGCGTCGCCGACGCCAGTTCGGGCGGCAGGTCGGTCTCGTCGACGGTGATGGCGATCGTCCGGCCGGTCACCGCCGTTGGTGGCAGCGGGTGCTGTGAACAGATGCGCACGAGCGTGGTGCCGGGAGCCTCCGCGCTGTCGGCCACCTGCGCCCCGGCGGCGATCAGCTGCGCGCGCACCCAGTCCGCCCACGGACGGTCCCGCGGCGCCCACTCCAGCGCGACGAGGGTGGGCAACAGGCCGACGCTGCGCCGATAGCTCTCCAGCAGGTCCACCGTGAGCGTGCGCGGCGTTCCGGCCGCCTTGCCGCCGATGGCCGTGACGAGCCGCTGGTACGCCTCCGGCTGCGCCGCGTCGTCGCAGGCCAGCACGGCGAGCGTCTTCGCGGGGGAACCGTCGTCGTGCGGTGGGACGCCCACCACCTCGGCGGACATGGTCCTGCCGAACTCGTCCGTCTCGTGCGTGAGCAACGAGTGGAACGCCGCGCCGACCAGGGTGAGCGTGCGTTCGGCCCGGTCCCTGTCCGTCTCGTCGTGACGCACCGGCACGGCGAGCACCCGGATGCCGACCGGGGCGGCGTCCCACACCTCGCCCGCGAACCACGCGGACTGCCGGATGCTGCTGCTCTGCGGCTCGAAGCAGAGCGCGACCACGTCGCACAGGCGCGCCATCTTGGCCGCCAGGCCGGGGGACAGCGGCGCGGGGGAGTCGATCAGCACGTGGTCGTAGATCGAACGCTGGATGCCCGCCCGCAGCGTCTCGACCTCGCCGAGATCGCGGTCCCCCGGATCGAACCCGCGCACCGGCGTGCCCGGCTCGGGGGAGGCGAGGACGTCGATGCGCCCGAGGCCGCCCGGCAGCTCGTAGCGCCGCGCCTCCATCCGCGGGTACACCTTCTCGTCGAAGAGCAGGTGCCGCGCGGGCGTGCTGAACCTCGTGTCGTCCAGGACCTCGTCGAGCAGTTCCCCGACGCTCAGCGTCCGGGCCTGGAACGGCTGGAGGTAGTCGTGCACGTGCGGGGCGTCGCTGCCCCAGTCCGCGATCGCCACGCGCCTGCCCGCCGCGGCGAGCGTCCACGCGACGTTCGCGACCACCTCGGTGCGCCAGGCCCCGTTCGTCGGCGACGTGAACGCGACGATCCTCGGTTTGCCGGGTGGTGGTCGGTCGTCGGTCATCCTCGCTCCACGGGTGAGCTGTCGTCAGATCGTGTTCTGGAAGGCCGCGTAGTGGTCGATGTTCGACGCGTTTTCCCGCAGCACCCGGTGCAGAGATCTGGTCAGAACCGACGAGGGCAGTGCGTCGAGCTGATCAAAATCCACCCCGCTCAGATCGACCAGATCCGACTTCAGGCTGGCGTCGTGCTGCTCCATCATGCGTCCGGCACCGTCCCATCTCCGCCCCTTTGCGGTGCCACACAATAGTAGAGTCTCGGAGTGGCCTTGACGTGTTAGCGGACGGCACAATCTAATTGGGTGGATTCTTCACTCCGATGAGTTTGGTGTCCGGCATTATCGAGGGAGCCGTGAGGTGTGTCGATCGGCCACCTGGGCGGTGATTCCATCAATCGTGGCGGAAGCGGTGTGACGTGGGGAGACCATTCCGGCAGGTGATCCTCAAGATGCACGCGCGGTGCGATCTGGCGTGCGATCACTGCTACGTCTACACGATGCGGGACCAGCGCTGGCGGCAGCGCGACCGCACCATGTCGCCAGAGGTCGTGCGTCAGGTGGCGCTGCGGATCGAGGAGCACGTACGCGCGCACGGGCTCGACGAGGTCGAGGTGGTGTTCCACGGCGGTGAGCCGTTGCTGGCCGGCGTGGCCCGTGTGGCCGAGGCCGTACGTGTCATCGGTGCTGCCGCGCCCGTGCGGTTCGCGATGCAGACCAACGGGGTCCTGCTCGACGCACCGACCGTTGACGTGCTCACTGACCTGGGAGTTCGTGTCGGCGTGAGTATCGACGGCGACCGCGAGGCGCACGACCGGCACCGGCGCCGGCCCGACGGCAGCGGCAGCTACGACGCGGTGGCCGCGGCCGTGCGCCTGCTCGCCGGACGGTCGATCTACGGCGGCCTGCTCTGCACGATCGACCTCGCGAACGACCCGGTGCGGACGTACGAGGCATTGCTGCCGTTCGCGCCACCGGCCGTGGACTTCCTGCTGCCGAACGCGAACTGGTCCTCGCCACCGCCCGCCGGGTCCTACGCGGGCTGGCTGACCGCGGTGTTCGACCGCTGGTACGAGGGCGGTGAAACGCAGGTCAGGGGCTTCGCGGAGATCATCAACGTGTTGCTCGGCGGACGTTCCTCGGTCGAGGGCTTCGGCACGTCCGCGCCCTCCACGGTGGTGATCGAGACCGACGGCGCCATCGAGGTCTCGGACATGCTGACCTCGGCGTTCGAGGGCGCCGCCGCGACCGGCCTGGTCATCGGCTCCTCGTCCCTCGACGACGCGTTGCGCGCTCCCGGCGTGATCGCCCAGCAGAGCACCCGCCTCTCCGCGACCTGCGAGGCCTGTGACCTGCGCGAAGTGTGCGGAGGCGGGGTCTACGCGCACCGCTACCGGGCCGGCTCGTTCCTGAACCCGTCGGTGTACTGCGCGGACCTCTACGCCCTGATCTCGCACGTCAGAGACCGCCTGACCCGGGACGTCGCGGCGCTGCCAGGAGCCGTGCGATGACCACGCACGAGATGGACCCGGCCATGTTCACCGCGCTGGCGAGCGGGGGCGGCGGACCGGCCGCCGTGGCCCTGCTCGCGGAGGTGCGCCGCAGCCGGACCCTCCTGCTCATCCACGCCATGGTCGACCTGGCCGAACGGGGCGGCCACCCTGCCGCCCCGGCGACCCGAACCACGTATGAGCAGCTCAGAGCCGTGCCGACAGCGGCGATGCGGGCCGTTCTGGACTACCCGAGGGTGGGTGCGTGGGCGGTGCGCACGACGGCCCGGCTGCAAGCGGGCGCCGCGGCCGCGCCCGAACAGCTCGCCGCCGTACTGGCCTCCGCACGGGTCCACGCCGGCGTCGAGGGCGTCGTGGAGGTACCAGGTGCCGCCGCCGTGGTGCTGCCGTCGCTGGGCACGTTCCGCCCCGTGACCTCACGCCCGGTGTGCGTCGTGACCACGGCAGAAGGCAGTTTCGCGTCCGATGGCGTGGCGCACGGCGACCTGTCCGGCGGCGCGACCGCACACTGGCGGCCGGTGGGCCGGCTGCACGCCGAACACGACGGCCTGAGGCTGACGCTGGCGGTCGACGGCACCGGCGAGCAGAATCTCCCCGACCAGGTCCGCGCCCACGACACCCTGCCGTCGGGCAAGGAAAACCGCTGGTGGGAGCGCTTCTCCGAGGCGTGGCGCCTGCTCGTCACGCGGCACCGTCAGGTGGCCGAGGAGGTCGCGGCGACGCTGTCCGTCCTCACCCCGCTCTCCACGTCCGGCTCCGGCCACGCCGCGCTGACGTTCGCGAACGCGTTCGGCTGCGTCGCGATGTCCCTGCCGGAGGACCCGCGCGTGATGGCCGTGGCGCTTGCACACGAGGTGCAGCACGGCAAGCTGTCCGCGCTGCTGGACCTGTTCCCTTTGGTCGACAGCCTTTCCCCGCGCCGGATGAGGGTGGCTTGGCGCAAGGATCCCCGGCCACCCGTGGCCGTTCTGCAGGGTGTATACGCACATCTTGCCGTGTCCGCTTTCTGGAGTCGGTACGACGACCGGGAAGCACGCACGGAATTCGACCGCTGGAGTAGTGCCACCCGCGCCGCGATCCGTTCTTTGGCGGCGTCCGGGACGCTCACCGGGTTGGGTGAGATTTTCGTGGAACAGATGCGCCTGGTGACCGATGAGTGGGCTGATTCTCGCGATCAATGCCAATGGATGGACAAAAAGTTGCCAATCTGAATTCCGGTTCACTCGGAATTCGGCGATCCATATCATCTCGTGGTCGTCGCTCGCCAGGGTCCCACGACTCCGCGACGAGTGGGTGACCTTTTTCCCGCGTGTGAGTGACGCGCGTCGCCCTGCGCCGATGCGGGTCGGCGCGGGCTCACCGCCTAGGGTGCTGCATGTGTCGCAGTGCGGCCTCGCCCGGTTGCCTGGGTGCCTCCACGAGCGCGATCGCCGCCCAGGACAATTGGCTCCGACCGTTCAGCTCCAGGAGGATTGTTGATCCACAAGTTCTCGGTTCGCTCCGCGGGCATCGCGGAGCCCGACATCCGTGAGCTCGGCCGATCGTGGGAGCTCGACGACCTCGAGGTGTGGCGCGACTACTACGTCGAGTTCGAGGGCACGCCGGACCCGGCCGCGCTGGCCGAGGTGGCCGCCGTGCTCGGTGACCAGCTCGACGTCGAGGTCTCCATGGACCAGCCGCTGGACGCGGGCGCCGTGCAGGTCGCCTACAAGCGCGGCGTGGTCGACAACGAGAGCGACTCGATCATCACCGTGTGCGGGCTGCTCGGCGTCAAGGCTCGCGCGGGCAAGGTCGCGACCAGCTACAGGTCGGCGTCGCCGCGGCTGCGCGACCTGATCGCCTCGACGCGGTTCAACGCGACGATCGAAGAGCTGCACGACGAGGAACCGCACTACGACACCCTCGTCCCGCAGGGCCACTACGAGTCGGCCGCGCAGTACGACCTGCGCGGGCTCGACGACGCCGGGCTCACCGAGCTGGGGGTGGCCGGGGGCCGCAACCTCTCGCTCGCCCAGATGAAGCACGTGCAGCACGTCCAGCAGACGCTCGGCGACGAGTTCGTCACGGACGTCCTGCTGGAGGCGCTGGACGCCCGCTGGAGCGACCACTGCGCGCACACCACGTGGAAGTCGCTGGGCAGCCTGCTCGGACGGCTCGTCCAGGCCGCCAAGGACGTCGGCAACCCGAACGTGCTGAGCATGTTCCACGACAACGCCGGCGTCTGGGACTTCTACGACGGCCACGCCATCGCGATCAAGGCCGAGACGCACAACGGGCCGTCGGCGATCTCCGGCTACTTCGGCCAGCTGACCAAGCTCGGCGGCGTGCTGCGCGACATCCTCGGCACGGGGCTGTCCGCCGACCCGATCGGCAGCTTCGAGTACACCGCGATCGGTGAGCCCGAGGCGCCCGCGCCGATCAAGGGCCGGCCGGACGCGCGCAGGCTCGCCGGCGAGACGATCCGGGCGATCAAGGAGTACGGCAACACGTTCGGCGTGCCGATGATGTCGTCGCGCATGACGTTCCACCCCGCGTACCGCGCCAAGCCGTTCGCCCTGGGCGGCAGCATCGGCCTGCTGCCCGTGTCGGCGGCGCAGCGCGGCACCCCGCGGCCGGGTGACTTCGTCGTGCTGATCGGCGGCCTGACCGGCAACGAGGGCATCCACGGCGCGTCCGCGAGCTCCGCGGGCGCCGTGATGGACACCGCCGCGGTGCAGATCGGTGCGCCGCTGGAGCAGGTCAAGTTCCGCAAGGCGCTGATCGAACTGCGCGAGGCGGGTTGCATGAGCGCGCTGACCGACGTCGGTGGCGCGGGCCTGAACAGCGCCGTCGGCGAGATCGGCGAGGCGTGCGGTGTGTGGATCAACACCGCGCTGGTGCCGCTGAAGACCGCGGCGCTGCCGATGTGGCGGATCCTGCTGTCCGAGTCGCAGGAACGCATGCTGCTCGCCGTGCCGCCGGAGCACCAGGAGCGGGCGAAGAAGATCCTCGACCGCCACATGGTGCGTTCGACGGTCATCGGCCGGTTCGCGGACACGGGTCGCTACCACGTGTTCCACGCCCCGGACCTGACCGAGGAAGCGCTGATCGCCGCCGCGCCGGACACCGTGCCCGCGCACCAGGGCGAACTCGGCTTCGACGTGTCGTACGACCTGCTGGACATCGAGGTCGAACGGTTCGAGGTCGGCCCGCCGCCGCGTCCGACCGACGTGGTCGAGTGGCCTGAGCTCGCACCCACGCAGCTCGCCGGGCTGCTGGAGGAGGTCGTCGCCGACGCGGAGGTCGCCTCGCAGCACTTCGCCGACTCGCAGTACGACTCCACGGTCCAGGGCAACACCTGGTACGGCCCGCACTACGGCACCGAGAACTCGGTCCGCACGGCCTACTGGGCGGGCACGCCGGTGGCCGGTTCACCCGCCGCGGCCGTGCTCAACACCGCGTTCAACCCGTGGATGTTCGACGCGGACCCGGTCGCCGCGACCCGTCAGATGTTCTGCGCGGCGATCGCGGGCCAGGTGCTCGCGGGCGTCGCCGTCAAGGACATCTGCATGTGCGACAACTTCTACACCCCGCACCTGTCGCCGCACTGGCGTGAGTGGCTGGTCGGCATGGTCGACGAGCTCGCGGTCCTGGTCCGCCACTTCGGCGTGCCGCTGATCTCGGGCAAGGACTCCTCGGCGGGCTCCGTGCACACCGACGAGGGCCTCGTCAGCGTGCCGCCCGCGGTGTTCCTGAGCGCGCTGGGCAAGGTGCCGCACACCGACGGCCTGCTGCGCGAGCAGTGGACCACGCCGGGCAACGTGCTCGTGCGCGTCGGCCTGAGCACGTCGTCCCCGGTCGGCACGGTCGCCGCGCGCAAGCTCGGCCTGCCGGTCGGCGCGCTCGACGACCTGACACTGTCCGATGTGGACAGCTACCTGACCGCGCTCGCCGCGAGCAGGAACCTGGTGCGCAGCGGTGCCCGCATCGGCGCCGGTGGCGTCGCGGGTGTGCTCACCCAGGGCGTGCTCGCCAGTGGCATCGGCGTGAAGCTCGAGTCCGCGACCACCGAGTCGCTCTTCGCCGAGCACCGCGTCGGCGCTGTCGTCGAGGTCGCCCCCGAGGACGTCGCCGGACTTCCCGCCGAGCTCAGCCCTGTCGTCCTCGGCACGCTCGAAGGCACGCTGGAGGGCACCGGAATCGTGCTCGAAGGCATCGACCTGTTCGCTCCGGCCGCGCGCGACGGCTGGCTCAACTCGTTCACGGCGAGGATCGCATGAAGCCGACCGTCAACGTCCTGTACCTGCCCGGCACCAACTGCCAGGAGGAGACCGTCCGAGCGTTCGCCGAGGTGGGTGCCGAGCCGAGGATGAGGTTCGCGGCCGACCTGCTGGCGGGCACCGAACGGCTCGACGACGCCGACATCCTCTGCGTTCCCGGCGGGTTCTCGTTCGGCGACCACCTCGGCGGTGGCGCGGTGGCGGCGGCGTTGCTGCGCAGCCACCTCGCGGACCAGTTCGAGGCGTGTCGTCAGCGTCCGCTGATCGGCATCTGCAACGGGTTCCAGATCGCGGTGCGCGGCGGCTGCTTCGGCAAGGTCGGCCTGAAGGTCAACAGCGCCGGCACGTTCCACAACGAGGAGAACCAGCGGCACGTCGTCGACAGCGACAACGACAGCCCGTGGCTCGCCGGCCTGGGCGGCCAGACCCTCACCTTCCCGTGCGCGCACGGCGAGGGTCGCTTCGACCCGGGCAGTGAGACCGAGGGCTACCGCGTCGCGCTGCGGTACGAGAAGGACTCCAACCCGGACGGGTCGTTCGAGGACGTCGCGGGCATCACGAGCGCCGACGGACTGGCGTTCGGCCTGATGGACCACCCGGAGCGGGCGATGGACCGCGAGGTCCGGCTGGCGTTCTTCGAGAACGGCGTGCGCGCGGTTCGCTAGCGGTAGAACGACTTGGTGCTGGCCCTACCGCGAGCGCGGGGGCCGGCACCATTTCCGCGACATGATCACCACGGCACCGTGGTGATCATGAAATCACTCCTGATCGCCGCCTTGGTCGCGGTGACTCCTCTGCCGCCGCTGCAGCCAGAACTGCTGCACGCGGCCATCGCCGACCTGGAGCACCCGGTGGTGACGGCGGCACAACTGCGGGTGGCGGGCCCGGCGGGCCGTTGGTACGGCGCGGAAGGTGTCGCGGAGCAAGGACGCCCGGTGCGGCCGGACGACCGGTTCCGGATCGGCAGCGTCACCAAGGTGTTCGTGGCGACGGTCGCGTTGCAACTGGTGGCGGAACGCAGGCTCGGCCTGGACACGAAGGTCCGGCACTACCTCCCCGACCTGCCGGAGACCATCGACGCGGTGACGGTCGGGCAACTCCTCAACCACACCAGCGGAATCCCGAACGAGGTCGGCTACCCCGACCTGAGCACGCCGGAGAAGGTCCTCGCGCACCGCTACGACCAGTGGACCCCCGAACAGCTCAGGGCGTTGGTCCCCGCGACCGAACCGAAGTTCGAGGCCGGTACCAAGCAGGAGTACCGGGGCATCAACTACCTGCTCGCCACGATGATCATCGAGAAGGTCACCGGCCACGATCTGGCGCAGGAAGTGGACAAGCGCATCGCCCGGCCGCTCGGGCTCACCAGGACCTACGTGCCGGGCCGCAACGAGACGAAGATCCGCGGCTCGCACGTGCACGGTTATCTGAACGTGCCGGGTCAGGGGCTGGTCGACGTGAGCGACTACAACTCCTCCAGGGCCCACGGCGAGGGCGACATGGTCTCGACGACCGGTGACCTCACCAGGTTCATCGCCGCCTTGTTCTACGGCAGGCTTGTCCGGAAAGACCTGCTGGAGAAGATGTTCACCGTGCCCAAGGTGTCCATGGTGGACGGTTCGCCCGCCTCGTACGCGACAGGCTTGCAGACCTTCACGATCAACGGCGTCGAGGTGTGGGGCAAGACGGGGGAGTGGTACGGCTTCAACGCGGGCATGTTCTCGACGCGGGACGGGCAGCGGCGCATCGCGTACTCGTTCACGCCGACGGTCCGCGACAGCTCACAGCAGCTGATGACGCTGCGGATCGCGAACGCCGTCACCAGCCCCGCAGCTGATCGGCCTTGATGCCGTACTGCGCCATCTTGCGGTAGATCGTCGCCCGCCCGATGCCGAGCTCGGCGGACGCCTGCGCGATCGTCGCGCCCGGCGCGGTCAGGCAGCGCACGATCTCGTCGCGTTCCAGGACCTGGAGCCTGCTCAGCCGGTGGCCGACGCTGGTGAACACCTCGGCGGGCAGGTGCTGCACGTCGATCACGTCCGAACGGGCGGCGGCGACGCGCACGACCTGGCGCAGCTGCCTGGTGTTCTCCGGCCACTCGTACGACAGCAACGCGCGCACGGCGGCCGAGGTGAACGTGACCTCGCGGCCCCGGTCGCGGTGCGCGAAGTAGTGGGCCAGCGGGAGGACGTCGTCCGGGCGGAACCGCAGCGCCGGCGCCTCCACCACGACGTCCACCAACGGCGCCAACGCGTCCGGCAACGCGGCGGTCGCGGTCAGGGCGAAGCCGGTCAGCAGCGGTGCCAACGAGGACGCGGCCCACGCGGGCAGTGCGTCGACGTCCGAGACGACGACGCAGGTGTCGGCCTTGCCGAGTTCCGGGGTCCACAGGCGCAACCACGAGTCGACGTCGTCCGGTGCCGGCGGGCGCGCGTTGAGCAGGCGTTCGCGGGGGCGGACCGTGCGGCGGGCGAGGGTGGCGAGCGCCGTCTTGCCCGCGCCCGGTTCGCCGACGACGGCCACGACGCGGTCGTCCAGCATGGCCTCGACCGCCGTGGCCACCGCGGACGTCCAGGCCGCGGACAGCCGTGGTGGCCGCACGCGGCCGGCGTAGACGCGGAACACCTCGCCGCGCGGGGCGGGACGGGCCCTGCGGCCTGAGGCACGGGCCAGCATCAACGCCGCCGTGTTGCCCGCCGCGGCCTGGGCGAGTGCCAGCAGCAGGTCGGACGACTGGTCGGACCAGGTCGTGAGGTTCACACTGCCCGCCAGCGCGCCGGACACCGGGTCGAGCACCGGCACGGCAGCGCACGTGTAGCCGCGCAGGCCCGTGCAGTAGTGCTCGGCGGCGCGGACGAGGGTCGCGGTGCGGTCGGCGAGCGCGAGGCCCAGGCCGTTCGTGCCGGCGTTGTTCTCGGCGAAGTAGAAGCCGGGGGCCAGCGAGACGCGGTCGAGCGAGCGGACGATCGCCGGGTCCGTGCACAGCCTGGTCAGCACCAGGCCCTCGCTGTCGGTGATCATCAGGCTGATGGGCTCGTTGGACAACGTGGCGTGCAGGCCGCGCAGCACCTCGTGGCCGCACTCGTAGAACAGCGAAGTGGTGTCGACCGTGCCGGTGAAGACCGGCCGGACCTCGTCCTCGGGTACGCCGTACCGCTCGCTGCGCAGCCACGACGCCCGCAGGCGCTGCGGGATCGCGGCCAGCTGCCGGTCGTCCACGTCGACCTCCTCGTCGCGCGTTCCACCCAATGTACGACTCGCGGCTTCGTCCGGCGTAGATGCCGCTGTCTCAAAGTGAGACACCGGGTGGGTCCCTGAGCTGCGCCGATCTTCCTACGGTCGGTCGCAACCACTGGAGGCATCCATGTACTCGAAGGACGGCGAGCAGTACTTCATCGTCGACGCGCACATCGCTCTCTGGGACGCCCGCCCGGAGAACCAGCGCAACATCCACGGCAAGCAGTTCATCGACTGCTTCTACGACTACCACCGCAACCTCTCACCAGAGGAGGAGGTCTGGTCGTACGAGGAGTACCTGTACCAGGGCGGCGAACGCCTGATGAAGGACCTGTTCGACGACGGGTACGTGGACCACGCGATCTTCCAGCCCGCGCACCTGGGTGCCTTCTACCACAACGGTTTCGGGCAGACCGAGGAAGCGTTCGCGCTCACCTCCAAGCACCCGGACAAGCTCACCTACAACCACTGCTGGGACCCGCGCCGCGAGCAGCAGGGCCTCGACGAGCTCAAGCGCGACGCGGAACGGTTCGGGCTCAAGGGCGTGAAGCTCTACACCGCCGAGTGGTACGGCGACTCGCGCGGCTGGCGCCTGGACGACCCGTG
Organism: Lentzea waywayandensis; assembly: GCF_900115955.1. GTDB lineage: Bacteria > Actinomycetota > Actinomycetes > Mycobacteriales > Pseudonocardiaceae > Lentzea > Lentzea waywayandensis. The sequence continues at coordinate 1,086,263 of NZ_FOYL01000001.1, read as the reverse complement.
GAACTACCGGTACCTGGAGACCGCGCAGGAGCTGGGCATCCGCAACATCCACATCCACAAGGGGCCGACGATCCGGCCGCTCGACCGCGACGCGTTCGACGTGGCGGACGTCGATCACGCGGCAACGGACTTCCCCGAGCTGAACTTCGTGATCGAGCACTGCGGCCTGCCGCGCCTGGAGGACTTCTGCTGGATCGCCACGCAGGAACCGAACGTGCACGCGGGTCTCGCGGTCGCGATGCCGTTCATCCACACCCGGCCGCGCTACTTCGCGCAGATCATCGGCGAGCTGCTGTACTGGCTCAACGAGGACAGGATCCAGTTCTCCAGCGACTACGCGCTGTGGACGCCGCGCTGGCTGATCGAGCGGTTCGTCGACTTCCAGATCCCCGCCGACATGACCGAGTACGCGCCGCTCACCTTGGCGCAGAAGAAGAAGATCCTCGGCTTGAACGCTGCACGCATGTACGACATCCCCGTGCCCGCCGGCCTCGACATTGCGCCCGTCCAGCAGGAGGCGGTGTCGGTCGCATGATCGACGCGGCCTGGAAGGCGCTGGACGAGGTGATGGATCCCGAACTGGACGAGCCGATCACCACGCTCGGGTTCGTGCGATCCGTTGCGGCGGAAGGAGAGGTGCTGACCGTCCACTTGCGACTGCCGACGGCGTTCTGCTCACCGAACTTCGCGTATCTCATGGCATCGGACGCGAAGGACGTGTTGCGCGGGCTGGCACCGCACGTGGTCGTGGTGCTGGACGACCACCACGACTCGGACGTGATCAACCGCGGTATCGCCGCCGACTCCGGATTCGTTGGCACGTACGGCGATGAGGCGTCACGGGACCTGGCCGAGCTGCGGCTGACGTTCCAGCGCAAGGCTCACGCGGCGGCGATGGAACGAGCCGTGCGCGACGTGCCGCCGGACCGCCTGAGGTCGCTGACGCTCAAGGATCTTCCTGACTCGAAAGCCACCGAGGCGTTGCGGCGCAGACGATCCGCCCTCGGTTTCGACACCGGCCCGGACGCGCTGGTGCTCGTCGGTGACAACGGAGTTCCGCTGCCGCCGGGCGAACTGCCGTTGCGGCTGCGGTTCGCGAGGTCGGTCGGTATTTCCATCGAGGGCAACGCGCACTTCTGCCGTGGCCTGCTCCGCACCCGTTACGCAATGGAGGGAACGGCATGAAGGCCGTCCAGGTAGTCGGCTACCACAGGCCGTTGGAGCTCACCGAGGTCAGCGAACCGACGGTGACCGGCCCGTTCGACGTCGTCGTGCGCATCGGTGGCGCGGGCGTGTGCCGCACGGACCTGCACATCCTCGAAGGGCAGTGGGCGGAGAAGTCCGGCGTGACGCTGCCGTACACGATCGGCCACGAGAACGCGGGCTGGGTGCACGCGGTCGGCGCGGCCGTCACGAACGTCGCGGAGGGCGACAAGGTGATCGTGCACCCGCTGATCACGTGCGGCCTGTGCCGGGCCTGCCGCAGCGGCGACGACGTGCACTGCGCCGCCTCGCGGTTCCCCGGCATCGACACCGCCGGCGGCTACGCCGAGTACCTGAAGACCTCGGCGCGCAGCGTCGTGAAGATCGACGACGCCCTGGAACCCTCCGACGTGGCCGCGCTCGCCGACGCGGGCCTCACGGCGTACCACGCGGCGGCCAAGGCGGCGCGCAGGCTGCGGCCGGGGGACCGGTGCGTGGTGATCGGCGCGGGCGGCCTCGGGCACATCGGCGTGCAGGTGCTCAAAGCGCTGACAGCGGCCGAGATCGTCGTCGTGGACCGCAACCCGGACGCGGTGAAGCTAGCCGAGACGATCGGCGCCGATCACGGCGTCGTCGCGGACGGCTCCCACGTCGCGGCGGTGCTGGACCTCACCGGCGGCGACGGCGCCGAGACCGTGATCGACTTCGTGGGCGAGGGCGGCGCGACGCGCGACGGCATCGCGATGCTGCGCCGTGCGGGCGACTACCACGTCGTGGGCTACGGCGAGAACATCGACGTCCCCACGATCGACATCATCTCCACCGAGATCAACCTGATCGGCAACCTGGTCGGCTCCTACAACGACCTGTGCGAGCTGATGGTGCTGGCAGCACAGGGAAAGGTCACGCTGCACACGCAGAAGTACCCGCTCGACCGGTTCCAGGACGCGATCGACGACCTGGACAACGGACGGGTGCGCGGCCGGGCGATCCTGACGCCCTGAGACGGTTCGTTCGGGCTGTAACGCTCTGCCCGGCGGGGTGGATGAACCTGCCATGGGTTTGGTCACGGTCGAGGGAAACGACGTCAGGTTCAGCGAGACGGTGGCACGCATCGCCGACTCGCTGAGCCCGCTCGGGCCCGCCGGGCGGTGCGTCGCCGAGTCGTACGCGCTGAACACCGAGATGCGCCGGGTCGGTGAGTCGAAGTCCGCGCACGACAAGGAGATCACGCTGGCGTTGCTGGACCAGCGCCGCCGCGAGTCCTCCACCACGCTGCGCCAGATGCAGAAGCACCTGGGCAGGGCGGACCGCAGTGCGGTGGCACTGCGGGAGTGCATGGTCAACATGCAGCGCGAGACCGTGAAACCGGGGCTGGCGCTGGACGAACGCCGTGCCTACATCGACCTGACCTCGCACTTCACCACGATGCTCGTCCAGCATCACTCCGACCTCACCGGCGGCGTCGCGAACGTCATCGACAAGGTGCTCAACGGTTCCGGCGCGGCCGCTCTCGCACCCGCGGGCCGCAAGCCCGGCCGCCGCCGCCGGTGAGCCGCAACCGGAGCGGCTGCGGCGGCTGCGCGCTCGCGTTCCTCGCCCTGTTCTTCGGGCTGCCACTGGCGATGGTGCTGGTGTCACCGGCGATCGCGGCGCGCATCATCGTCGACGACATCCCTGAACACGCGGTCTACCTGCGGGAGTGGCTGTGGGGCGCGGCCGTGTCGCTGCCGCTGGGCGTGCTGCTGGCCCGGTTCGCGCTGAACAGGAACGGCCGGCTGCGCCGCTCACCGATTCCGAAGCGCTGGCCGGGCTTCCTCCTGCGCGGCGTCGTGCTGCTGGCCGCCATGAACGCCTTCGTCTTCCTGGGGAAGAAGCCCTCCGTCCCCGGTGACCACGTCATCGACGACGGCATGTCGCTCTTCGTCGGCGCGGCGCTGACCGGTGTCGTCGTGCTCGGCGCGATGGCGTGGTGGGACCGCCGCCCCCGCAGGGTCACCGTCGAGGAAGTGCGCGCCGCGGCCGCCGAGGCCGACCGCACGCTGAAACGCGTCCGTGCCGAGAACGCCCGAGTGCGCCGCCAGGCCGAGCAGGTGCAGGCCCGCCTGGTGAAGCTCCAGGCCAGGAACCCCGCGCGCCCCGACGTCGAGTTCCACTCCCTGCGCGTCTTCCACCGCGAGTCGTACCAGTGCGCCGACACCGCACACCTGGCCTACGGATCCGCGCAGACCTCACTGCGCACAATGGCGTTCGTCGTCCGCCACGCCCGAGTCGCACCGCTACAGCTGGTGGTGAGCAAGCGGGCCCGCGCCGAGATGCGCGCGGCTGCGGCACATCTGCAGAGGTCGCAGAGCGAGCTCCGGACGCAGGTCGACCAGGGACTGGACATGGTCCGCACCCTGAACGCCAACACCTCCGACCTCAAACACGAGATCCGCGACAACTGCGGCCGGCAGGGCCGCGAGTGGTTCGAGGCACTGGAGGAACGCGTCGAACAGGCCCGCGAAGAGCGCCGGGTGGCAAATCGCTTTGGAGGCGGTCAGTAATCTCCTCGCCACAGCCTCACGTGAGAGGGTTAGGGCGATGCCTGGCGTGTTCGTCAACTACCGCACCGGCGACGGTGAATGGGCGGCTGCCCTGGTCAAGCGGGAGTTGAGCGCGCGCTTCGGAGCTGACCAGGTCTTCTACGCGAGCCAGTCGATCCGCCTCGGCGAGGACTTCTCCCGCGAGATCCTGAGCGGCCTGCGCCGGTGCGAGGTCCTCCTGGCCCTCATCGGCCCCCGCTGGGTGAACGCCGTCGACCGCGAGGGCGTCCACCGCCTCGACAAGCCCGACGACTGGGTGCGCCGGGAGATCCTCGAGGCCTTCGACTGCGGCCTGCGCGTCATCCCGGTGCTGATGGACGGCATCGACCCGTTGCGCGAGGCCGACCTGCCCGACGCGTTGAAGCGCGTCGCCCGCTGCCAGTACCTGCGCATCCACCACCGCAGCGACGACCTGGACCTCCCGCGCCTGGTCGACGAACTGGTCGAGCTGGTGCCGGAACTCGTCACGCCCAGGCCCGCCCCGTCCGCCCCGCGCCCCGACCGCCCGGCCGAGGGCGAACTGCGCAGCCCGATCACCGAGTTCCGCCAGGCCTTGTCCGAGCCGCTGGGACTGTCCGTGCACGAGCGCGTCCAGGCGACGGCAGCCGCGGCGCTCGAACTGCTGACGGAGTCGCGTTACCCCACCTCCGGCCACCTGGACGACAGCGAGCTTCCCGCGGCGCTGGAAAAGCGGCTCACCGCCTACGAGCACGACATGGCGCCGCTGCTGAGACTGGTCGCCATCGGCGTGCGGTCCGGCGACCGGCGGCACGACGAGCTGTGGACCGCCCTGGTCGAACGCTTCCTGCGCCCAGGGCCACAGCGCCGCGGCGCGCAGGACGTGTGGGTCAACGCCTCGTCGTACCCGGCGTTGCTGCTGACCTGCGTGATCGGCGTGGCCGCCGTCGCCGCGGGACGGGAGGAGCTCCTGCACCGCCTGCTGTGCCGGACCTCGGCCACCTCCGCCGACGGCCGGTCGACGCCGGTGCTGCGGGAACTGGCGCTGCGCAACGTGGTCGACCCGCGACTCGCGGCAGCGCTTCCCGCGTGGGGCGGCGCGCCTCCTCATCAGGCGCTGAGTGTGCAACTGAGGCAGGTGCTCAGCCGCGTGTTCTTCAACGTCGTGGACGGAGCCTCGTTCGACTGGGCGTTCGCCGACTACGAGTTCCTGCGCAGCCTGCTGGAACTGCACGACGCGCCCTTCTCGTCGCTGGGTGAGTTCGCTGTGCGGCTCGACCACGACGACTCGGTCATCTACCAGCGCAACGCCGCACGGCTGGACGCCGAGTCGGCACTGCTGCGCGCCGGGGCGTTCGGGGGAGATCCCGGCAACGTGGCCGGCGCCTGGCGCGAGCTGCGCCAGGCCACCCGCGCCCGCTACTCGTAGCCGTCGGCGGGATCATTCCACCACGGCCAGACCGTAGGTGGCGCCGGCGGCGATGGCCAAGACGCCGCGGTCGAACTCCGGCGGTACAGGCGCGGAAGGCTTGGCCATGCCGTCGATTCCCCAGCCGATGACCGAGCCGTCCGCTTTCAGGACCAACGCGTTCCAGAGGTTGACGTCCATCGCGACGACATCGTGTCGCGCGGCAGGGGGAACGGAGAACGGACCCAGGTGGTCCGCTCCCCAGCCCAGGAGCGTGCCGTCCGTCAGCAGTGCCAGACAGGGGCCGTACCCCCCGGCGACGGCGCGTACGTCGTGCACCGGCTCGACGGGGTCACAGCTGTACTCCCTGGTGTCACCCCAGCTGACGATGGTGCCGTCCGCCTTCACCGCCATGCTGTGACTGGCGCCGGCGGCGATGGCGGTGGCGCCGGTGAGCGCCGGCCCGGGCCCCCAGTAGTAGGGGCAGCAGATGAAGCCCCAGGAGATCACGCTCCCGTCCTTCTTCAACGCCAGGCTGTGCGTGCCGACCGTCGAGATGGCGACCACGTCGTGCTTGGCCTCCGGCGGGACGGTCGTGACCCCCTCCATGTCGAGACCCCAGGCGATGACGGAGCCGTCGGCTTTCAGCGCCAGGCTGTGCTGGTAGCCGGCGGCGATGGCGACCACGCCGCTGAGAGCCTCCTGCGGCACACTCGACTGGCCGGAGTAGTTGTCGCCCCAGGCGATCACCGAGCCGTCCGCCTTCAACGCCAGGGCGTGCTCGCCGCCGGCGTCGATCGCGATCACTCCACTGGCGACCGACTCCGGCGGGGTCAGGTCGCCGTCGATGGTGCGACCCCAGAACTTGACCGCACCGCGAGCGACCTTGACCTGCCGGGACGACCGCGCGGTCGTGGTGCCGGTCGTGATGGTGAGGGAGACGGTGTAGGTGCCGGCGGTGGCGAACCTGTGGTCGAACTCCGCGGTGTCCGCGGTGGCCTCGGGTTCGGCCGTGCCGTCCTTGGTGACGGTCCACGACCAGCTGTCCGGCTGCCCGGTGGTGTCCGCGCCGAAGTGGACCGACTCGCCGATCACCGGCCGCGGCCGCTGGAAGGCGATCCCGATGATGCTCGGCGGCGCCCCCGGCTCGGTCACGGTCACGGTGGCCTCCGACCGCGCGGTGCCCCCGTTCCCGAGGATCGCGGTGGCACGGACGGTGAAGGTGCCGGGCCGCTGCCACCGGTGCCGGACGGTGGTGCCCGCCACCGCCGGGGTCTCGTCACCGAAGGACCAGTCGGCCGACGTGGCGGTCGCCTGCCGCACCACCATCGTCAGCTCGAACTCCTCGCCGACCACGCCGTGGTCGTCTGGACTGATCTCGATGGACGCCGTGGGTGCCGGCCCCGGTGTCGGCCGGGTGGCCCGTCCGGTCTGGGCGGGGAGCCCCAGACCGCGCTCGTCCTTCCGGCGATCGATCTTCGTCACCTGGTCCGCCTGCGCGCGGGGGTCGGGTGCGGGCCGGACGTCGCCCTCGACGGGTTCCCCGGTGTGCTTGGTGATCGTCCGGACGTCACCGGTCAGGTCCAGCACCCCGGCCGTGTCGCCGTTCGGGTCGTTGAAGAAGACGACGTCGTCGTGGGCGATCAACTCGAACCGGACCGGCTTGTCGAACAGCTGGCGCTGTGCGACCACCCTGGAGCGGGCCAGGTCGACGATCGTGGCCTGCCCGGTGGAGCGGTCGGGCACCACCGCGTGGTCGCCTACCTCGATCGGGTTCCCGAGGTCGGCGCCCGCGGAACCGACCTTCACGGGCGCGGCGCAGCCGGCGTCGAAGGTGCAGGAGACCAGCTCGCCCCGGCTGCCGATCGCGATGAGCAGCCGCTCCTGGTCGGCGGACCTTCCGATCGCCGTCGTGTCGTCGGCCGGCGCGTCGATCCGGGTGGACCGCGTGACCGCACCGGTCTCGGGGTCGAGCAGCTCGGCCGTGCCGCGGCCGGGATCCACCAGCGCCGGCCGGCCCCCGATGATCGTCAGACGGCCGTTCTCCGCCGCGGCGGAACGGGTCCGTCGGTGCCCGTCGCTCAGCCAGACCAGATCGCCGGTCCTGTCGTCGATCGCCCACAACCGGCCGCGGTCGTCGACGGCGACGCCGTCCGGTCTGATCGAGTCCGCCAGCCGCCGAGGTTCGCCTCTCGGTGCCAGCGTCTCGGGGTCGACGGCGGCCGCCATTCCACTGTGGACGTCGACCACGTGCAGCGCGTCCGGGGCGGGCAGGACGACCAGCCCGTCGCTCGGGGGGAGGACCGACGCCGCGGGCGTGACCCGTTCGGTGGCGCTGTCGACACCGCTCAACCGGCCGGTCTCCCGGTCGAGCACCACGACCGCGCCAGCCCTCTGGGCGACGGTCAGCGCCGTGTCCGGAGCGGCGACGGGCACGTGGGCCATCACCTCGGCGGCGGCGCCGTCCACCAGGGTCACCTCGCCGGCCCGCCCGGACGCCAGCCAGACCGTGCCGGAGTGCATGCGCACCTGTGCGGAGTGATAGCCCGGCCCCACCACGAGAACGGCCGCGGTGGTCGCGGCGACGGCGGCGAGCGCGGTCAGGAGCCGGGTGCGTCGCTTCAGCGGTCTCATCGGTCAGTCGATCTCTTCCAGCAGGACCAGGTTGTAGTTCATGCCCGCCATGGCGGCCAGCACGCCACGGTTGTACTCATGTGGAACAACAGACGTGTCCTCGTCGACCAGACCCCACGCGAACGCGGTGCCGTCGGTTTTCACCACGATGGCGTGCTGGAAGCTGAAGTCCACCGCGGCGACGCCGCTCTTCACCTCGTCCGGCAACCGGTACACGTGGGACTTCGCGTAGCCCCAGCTGATGAGCGAGCCGTCTCGCAGCGCCAGGCCGACGTCGAAGCCCATGGCGATCGTGCGCAGGCCGGCGATGTGGCCCGGCATCGGCGCCGGTGACGAAGGGAGCTCCCTGCCCCAGACGAGGACGGAGCCGTCGGCCTTCCACGCCAGGCTGGTGTAGTGCCCCGCAGCGATCGCGACCACACCGGTCAGCGCCTCCTCGGGCACGGACGCCTGCCCCTGGTCGTTGGAGCCCCAGGCGACGACGGAGCCGTCCGATTTCAACGCCATGCCGTGGTCCATCCCCGCGGCGATCGCGACCACTCCGTGCTGGGCGAGTTTCGGCACGTCCGTCTTCCCCCAACTGTGGTCGCCCCAGGCGATGACGGAGCCGTCGGCCCTCAACGCCAGGCTGAAGAGGCCCATGGCGGAGATCGCGGTCACCCCGCTCAGCGCCTGCGGCGGCACGGCCAGCTGCCCGTAGTCGTCGTCGCCCCAGGCGATCACGCGGCCGTTCGCTTTCAACGCCAGCGCGTGCTGACTCGCCGCGTCGATCGCGATCACGCCGCTCCCGGCCTCCGGTGGAACGTCCAGCACGTGGTAGAAGTTGTCGCCACCCCAAGCCCTCACCGCGCCTCGTCCCACGGTGAACTGCCGTGTCGCCCGCGCGGTCCGGGATCCCTTGGTGACGGTGAGCGCGACGACGTAGCGGCCGGCTGTGGTGAACGCGTGGTCGAACTCGGCCGTCTGCGCGGTCACCTCGGGTGTCGGCCGGCCCGGCCTGGTGACGGTCCACTCCCACTTGTCCGGATCGCGGGTGGTGTCCGCGCTGAAGTGCACCGGCTCCCCGATCACCGGCTTCGGCCGCCTGATGCCGAGTGAGGTGATGGCCGGCGGGGCGTCCGGCGGGTCCACGGTCACCGTGGTCTCGGCCTCGGCCCGCTCTCCGGCGCCGAAGGTGGCGGTGGCGCGGACGGTGAAGACGCCAGGCTCGTCCCAGCTGTGCCGGACCGAGGAGCCGGTCATGCCGGCCCCGTCGCCGAACGACCATCGGACGCTGGCGGCGGTGGCGGGCTGGAGCACGAAGGTCAGCTCGAACTCGTCGCCGACCACACCGCGGTTGCCGGGCTTGACCAGGATGGACGCTGTGGGGCCCTGAGCCGTCGGATCGGGCTTGCCCGTCCGGCCGGGCAGCCCCAGCCCGGGGTCCGACTTCTCGTGCCCCGTCTTCTTCACCTCGTCCGACCGCTTGGCCTCGGGCACCTGCGGGAGTTCGGGCGTGGCGGGGTCCTCGGTGTACTTGGTGATCGTTCGTACCTCGCCCCCCAGGTCGAGCACGCCGGCCTTGTTGCTCTCCGGGTCGTTGAAGAAGACGATGCCGTCGCGGACGATCAGCTCGAACGGCGCGGGCCGGTCGAACAGCCGGCGCTGAGCCACCACTCGCGAGGTGCCGAGATCGACGATCGTCGCCTGCCCCGTGGAGTGGTCGGGCACCACCGCGTGGTCGTCGACCTCGACCGGGGACCCGAGTTCGGCGCCGGCGGCACTGACCTTCACGGGCGCGGCACAGGAGCCGGTGTCGAACGTGCACGAGATCAGCTCGCCGCGAGAGGGAACAGCGATCAGCAGCCGTGACCGGTCCGCGGAGCCGCTGACGACCACCTCGTCGTCGGCACGGAGGTCCGGCCGCAGTGATCGGCTGACGCCGCCGGTCCCGGTGTGGAGCAGTTGGGCCGTGCCGTGCTCGGGATCCACCAGTGCGGGCAGACCCCGCGTGATCGTGAGGAGACCGTTCTTGGTCGTCGTGGCACGGTTTCGCCGCTTGCCCTCGCTGAGCCAGACGACTTCACCGGTCGTGTCGTCGATCGCCCACACCCGGCCCTCGCCGTCGACGACGGCGCTGCCCGGCCGGATCGTCTCAGCCAGGCGCTCCGGCTCGCCTCGCGGCGCCAGCGTCACGGGGTCGACCACGGCGACCACTCCACTGTGGACGTCGATCACCCGCGGCGCGTCCGGTGACGGCAGCACGACCAGGCCGTCGCTGGCGGGGAGAACGGACACCTGTGGGGAGACCTGTTCGGTGGGGCCGTCGACGCGGCGCAGCAAGCCGGTCTTCTCGTTCAGGACCAGCGCGCCGCCACCCTGCTGGGTCACGCTCAGCGCCGTGCTCGGTCTGTCGACCGACACCTGGGCCTTCACCTCGGCGGAGGCGCCGTCCACCAGCGTCGCCTGGCCGACTCGTCCCGATGCCAGCCAGACCGCGCCGGAGTACATCCGCGCCTGGGAGGTCTCATAACCCGGCCCCACCACCAGAACAGCGCCGGCCAGCACGGCGACGACGGCGAGCGCGACCCGGACGTGCCTCGGTTTCATCGATATCGTCCCATTTCCAGGCTTTCCCCAGCCCGTCGCCTGCGCCGCGCGACGCTCCACGAGGTCCACAGCGGACGCGGGTCCAGCGCCGCGCGAACGCGTCCCGCGGACATGCGTCCCGGGTAGAGCTCGGCGGTCAGTCGTGCCACCTGTTCCCAGGCCTGCTCGGCTTCCGGACGGTCGAGGTGCTCCGGTGCGTAGATCGCCGTGGTCGCAAGTCCAGCGGTCGCGGCGATCGGGTCCGCCGCGTCACCGAGGCTGCCACGCACGTGCTGGGCCACCTCGTGGAACGTGAGTGAGACGGGCGGTGAGACGCCGCGTTCGGTCAGCCGGTCGAGCTGCTCGTGCCAGGCGCCGAGAACCTGCGCCGCGTGGTCGGGATCGCGGCGCCGGCGCCTGCGGCGACGGGCTTTCCCGAGCACCACGAGTCCGCCCGCGAGAAGCAGGAGCAGAACGACCGACGGCACCAGCACGAAGGTGCCGTTCAGGACGTCGCTCCAGCGGAAGGCCCACTCGTCGGGTGCGTCGGAGGGCTGAGGCCGCGCCGGCGGTGCGAGCTCCGGCGTGGCCGTGGGCGGGGCTGGTTGCGGCGGGACGACGCGGGGTGCCTCCTGCGGCGGGTTCGGCGTGTTCGTGTCGCTGATGCTGCTGGGGTCGTACTCGATCCAGCCGTATCCCGCGAAGTGCACCTCGGACCACGCGTGAGCGTCGGCGGTGGTGACGTGGAAGACGCCGTCCTTCGGGTCGTGCAGGCGGTAACCGACCGCGACCCTGGCCGGGTACCCCCACATCCTGGCGATCACCGTGAACGCCGCGGCGTACTGCTCGGCGTACCCGCCGCCGGTGCTCCCCTCCGCCAGCACGCGGTCGAGGGCCGCGTAGGAGTGCCCCGGCGGCCTGTCCAGCCTGTAGTCCCTCTTGCGCAGCTCGGTCTCCAGGAGGTCGAGCCGGTCGCGGGGACGCACGGCATCGCCGCGTCGCAAGGCGTTCGCCGCGACCGTGTGCAGGGCTTGCGGGACGCCGGCGGGGAGAGGAGACGAGCGGGTCGTCGCAGGGGTGGCCTGCGACAGGTTGCCGTCCCGCACGTAGGTCTCGCTCGTGACGTCGTAGCTGAACCCCGCTGAGGCCGGGCCGGTTCTCACCACCACGCCCGAGTCCGGGTCGAACCCGAACCGGCCCCTGCTCTCGCCGGGCACGTCCAAGCGGGACGGCCAGCCGAGGACCGGCAGGTACGGACCAGCGAGCTCCTGGAGTTCGATGTGCGCCGTCACCGCACTGCTGTGCACCAGTTCGGGGTCGACCGTGAGCCGGCTCCCCGCCACGCGGTAGGTGTCGTTCGCGGTCCACGTGGTGCCGTCGAACGTGTCCAGCGCGGAGGTGCGGATCCTCTGGGGAGGCCAGGCGGCCTTGAAGGGCGTTCGCACGGTGAACAAGGCACGCGGAGGGCTTTCGTTGAGCTGCTTCTTCAGCTCTGCCAGCGGAGTGAGCGCGTCGGTGTTCAGGACCGGCGGCGCGAGCACGTCACGCGGGTCGAACCGGTGATCACCGGACGCCAGGGGCAGCACCTGCCCGCCCGCCACGCCGAACAACGCGCTGGCGGCGACCATCGTGGCCACGAGGGCGAGCGCGACGCCCGGTCTCGACGACCGGCGTTCGACGCGAACCGTGCCAGTCGTGCCGCCCTGGTGGGTGCGGATCGCGATCAGGGCCAGTGCCGCGACCAGGAACACGACGGTCGCGACCAGGTGTCCACCTGCCTGGTTGCCGACGGCGAAGAGAGCGAACAGGAAGCCGGCCAACGGTGGCACGAGCGGTGCCAGCGGGTTTCGCGTCCGCAGCACGAGCAGGACCGACGAGAACGCCGCCGCCCACGTCACCAGTGCCGGTGCCGCGAGCAGTTCGCCCCAGGTGTCGACGGGCGCGGTCACCGTGAGAAGGCGGTTCCAGCTGCCGCGCAGGCCGTCGAAGACGGCGGAGGCGGCGCCACCGAACACGCCGTAGACCATGACCAGGGCCAGCCCCGAGACCGCCAGTGCCAGCGCGGCCCACGTGCGCCGATGACCCAGCGCCGCGGTCGCCGCGCCGACCAGGCACGCGAGCATGAGCACCGGAAGATAGCCGGGTGTGGCGAAGAACCGGAGGTACACGAGTGCTCCGGCCGCGCAGGCCGTCACCGCGAGTGCCACCTCGGCCGCGCTGCCCGGCGTGAACCTCCGCGAGGTCATCGCAGCACCAGCCGGTTCCAGTTCGTGGCGAACTGTTCGCTGCTCGGCGCGGCGACCGCGAGCACACCGCGCGGCCTGGCCGGCACCGCGGCGTCCGGCGAGACCAGCTGGGCGAGGCTGACCGAGAGGAACCGGGGACGCAGCGACATGAGCAGCTGAGCGGCCTCGGCGTCCACGCGACCGGTGACGACGACGAGCGCGACGCCCTGGGTGTCGGTGACCACGTCCCGCACCAGACCGGGCAACGCGGCGAGCCCTCGATCGGCGTCACCGTGGTCCACGGTGGACAGGAACTCCAGAGCGGTTGCGGTCGACTCCCGGTCGGCACCGCCGGTGGTGCGCAGGCGAAGCGCCAGCCCTGAGCGCTCCGCGGCGACGCAGAACGACGCGGCGACGCGGACCGCGTCCTCGAACGACGAGCCGCGGTAGGGCGCGGAACCGGTGTCGAGCACGATCAGCTGACGTGGCTCGTCGGGCGTCACCACGTGGCGGGCCATCACCGTCCCGGTCCGGGCCGTCGCGCCCCAGTGGATGCGCCGCCAGTCGTCGCCGGGCGCGTACTCCCGCAGGCTGTGGAACGCGGCCCCGCCCAGCGGAGCACTGCTGGTCGTCTGGCCTTCGGCGTCCTGCGCCCCGCCGAGGGCGATCGTGGCGAGCAGGTGCACCCGCGGGTAGACGTGCACGACCAGTTCGCTCCCGGACGCGCGGCCGCGGTGCAGCAGGCGCAGCGGGTCCGAGTGGCCGAGCTCCACCGGCGGGATCACGTAGCGTCCGCGCCGCCCGACCGGAAGCGGGTAGCCGACCGTGCAGCTGTGGCCGGCGCCCAGCGCGGGCACCGTGACGGTGGTGCGGTTCCCCCCGACGGTCTCGGTGACCATCAGCGGCGGGCTGCCGCGCCCGCCCACGTTCGTCACGGTCAGCGTGCCCTGGGCGGCGCTGCCCTCGAACACCCGCCTCGGCCGCACCTCCCGCACGGCCGTCAGCCGGGGTGCCACCGCCAGCCAGGCGGCGGCCACCAGCAGGGAGCCCGCCGCGGCGAGGCCGAGCGTCACCAGTTCCGGGTAGTCCGTCCACCAGCCGAGGGCGACCAGCCCGGTGGCGGCGGCCGTCATCCAGGCCCCGGACCTGGTCAGCACGGCACTCACCGGCCGGCCGGCACCGGCGCTGTCGCCAGGACGTCGCCGAGCACCGATTCCGCGGTGCGTTGCTGGATGCGGGCCTCCGGGGTCAGCAGCAGCCGGTGGTTCAGCACGGGCACGGCCACGGCCTTCACGTCGTCCGCCGTCACGTACGGACGGCCGGCGGCCAGCGCGTAGGCCTGCGCGGCGGTGATCATGGCGATGCCGCCGCGCGGGCTCACGCCCAGTTCGACGTCCGGGTGCACTCGGGTGGCGCGGACCAGGCGGGCGACGTACTCGCGGAGGTCGTCGGCCACTCGTTGCTCGCGGACCGCTCGGATCATCAGGCGGAGGTCGTCGAGTTCCATCACGGACTTGAGCTCGTCCGGGCGGCGGCGGGTCACGCCGTAGGACAGGATGCTGATCTCGTCGGCCAGGTTCTCGGGGTAGCCGATGCTGATGCGCATCATGAACCTGTCCAGCTGCGCCTCGGGCAGGGCGTAGGTGCCCTGGTGCTCCACCGGGTTCTGGGTGGCGATGCACAGGAACGGGTACGGCACCGGGATCGGGCGGCCGTCGACGGTGACCTGGCCCTCGGCCATGACCTCCAGCAGTGCCGACTGGGTCTTGGGGGAGGCCCGGTTGATCTCGTCGCCGAGCAGGATGTGGGTGAAGACGGGGCCCTGGCGGAACTCGAAGCGCGAGCGGCCCTGGTCGTACACCTGCACGCCGGTCACGTCGGACGGGAGCAGGTCGGGGGTGAACTGGATCCGCTTGACCTCCGCGCCCGCGATCGAGCGCGCGATCGCCTTGGCGAGCGAGGTCTTCGCCACGCCCGGTACGTCCTCGATCAGCAGGTGTCCCTCGGCGAGCAGGCACACGAGTGCCAGCCTGACCACCTCGGGCTTGCCGCGGATGAAGTCCTCGACGTTCGCGGCCAGCGCCTCGAACCTGCGCTGGAAAATCGCCGCATCGGACACTTCGACGCCCCCATCGTGCTGTGTTCGGTGAATCGTTAGTGGAGCTGACTGCGCAAAGCCGCGTTGAGGCGGGGGTAGACCTCGCTGACCGCGGCCTGCTTGCGCTCGCGGCCGAGGAGGCGGGCCAGCTGCTTGAGGTCCTGGCGCACGGTGGCCGAGTCGACCAGGTCGGCGGCGTCGAGGACCTTCGCGGTCAACGCGCTGGCGTGGTCGATGTCGCCCGCGGAGGCGTAGGCGAGGGCCCGGCGGGCGCCGAAGCGCGCGTGGGTGCGGTGGGCGCTGTCGGGCACGAGGGCCAGCTGCCGGTCGAAGACGTCTGCCGCCTGGCGGGACTGGCCGAGGTCGTGCAGGCACCAGGCCTCGACCAGGCTGTTCAGGTCGGCGCCGCTGACCGAGCCCGAACCCATGACCATGCCGTCGGCGGTGCCCGCCCTGGCGAGCAGGACGGCGGCGCGGTCGAGCGCCCGCCGGCAGGCGTCGTAGTCGCAGGCCAGCGCGTGGCCCTGGGCTTCGCGCAACGCGGCGAGCCCCTGGACGCGAGGGGAGGTGCCCGGTGCGGCCTGCGCCTGCTGGGCCAGGTCGACGGTGCCGCCGGCGTCGTCGCGGTAGAGCGTGATCAACGCCTGCCGGATCAGCGAGTACGTGGCCATCTCGGTGTCACCGGCCGCGGCGCCCATCTCGACGGCGTTGCGGGTCCACCACATCGCGGCCCTGTCGTCGCCGGCCTCCTGGGCCATCCACCCGGCGTACTCGCTGTAGCGGGCGGCGAGGCCCAGCAGCTGCTCGCGAACGGGCGTGGGCGCGCCGTTGGCCATGCCGCGCAACGTGTGGGTGTGCACCGTCACCATCGGCAGCACCACGCTCGGGCTCGTCGTCTGTCCCAGCTTCCTGACCTCGGCGAACAGCGAGCGGAACGCCGTCAGCGTGCCGTCGTGCGCCGCACTCGCGGAGGCGGCGCGGGGAGCCCCCAGCGTCAGCCCGAGCAACGACGCGGCGCCCGTCGCGATCGCCTCGCGCCGAGGCATCGGAACCATCCAGCTCGACCCGTCCGGAGCCATGCTCATCACCCACACTTCGCCGTCGCCGTCGGCCGCGACGGCAGCGAGCGGGCTCGCGGGGGCGGGCTGGTCCACCAGGGCTGCCAGACGTCCACCGGCTCCGAGAACCGCGTCGCAGCGCCGGGCCAGATCAACACCTGGTTGCTTGAAGCCAGTCTCGATCTTGCCCAGATAGCCCTTGCTGTAGTGGACCTGCTGCGCCAGCGCCGCCAGCGACAGGCCCGCCGCGGTGCGCAGGCGCCGCAGTTCCACTCCAAAGACATCCGACTGCTCAGCCATTCGTCCCCGCCCTCGACCGCCGCTCCCCGCGGCCGGTGAATCGACCGTTGCAGACTACTGAGCCGCTGGTCGTAGGCCCAGTCCCCCCGGAGCGCCGGCGTCGGCGGACGCCTGGCTGTCTCCGAGTCTGATCCGCCGCCCCGCGCAATCCCAGGCGTCTCCCGTCGCCTGCGTGATCGGGAGACGGGAGACCCCTGCCCAGGGAAGTCGTTGCGGGACATGCTGGTTCCGGACGGCACGCAAGACGCCGGCCGGTTTCTGGGGGGATGTGGCGGCAGGCCGGGGCTGGGGGCTCAGTCCTGCCGCCACAGACAAAACGGGGAGAAGGGGAACCGAGGAGTGAACAGGGACTGGACGGGCGCGCCCTCCTGACCACGCGTCACCCGGTCGTGCACCCGGTCAACTGCGCCGAATCGGCGCCGGAAGATCACGGATGTGCTGAACTAACGGCATGGGCACGCGCACGATCCGTTACACCGCACTACTGGCCTGCATCGCGGCTCTCACGGCCTGCACCGCGCCGCCCGAACCGCCGGTGGCCTCGCCGGGACCGGAGCTGGACCCGCAGGCGGTCAACTACGACAACCTGGACTTCGTGAAGTCACGGCCGTCGGTCTTCGACAACAAGTGCGGCACGCTTCCGCGTGACCTCCAGTCGTTGCTGGGGCTCGAGTCGAAGCCCGCCGACGGCATGGGTGGCGGCTGCAACGCGCGGGAGTCGTGGGGGAACCTCTCGATCCACCTGTTCAGCCCGATGTCGAACCGCAAGTCGCAGGCCCAGTACTTCTCCGACGCCTGGAACGGCGACCTCGGCGCGGGCGGCTACTTCCAGCGGTCGATCCTGCTGGACCGCTACTACGCCATCACCAAGATCGCCGGTTCGGTCAACGACAACTGCACGGTCACCGTCGACACCGGCTCCGAGCAGCCGTTCGAGGTCACGGCCTCGATGGACTTCGACGAGAGCATCGCCCTGTCGGCCCAGGACGTCGACCAGCCGATCGACCGCGCGATGCGCGACTTCTGCCCCAGGGCCACACAGGCGGCGGAGAAGCTGCTGCCGCTGATCGACGAGAACGGCGGCAGCCGGGCGCGCTGAGCCTCAGCCCGCGTCGCGCCGGCTGAGCACCACGAGCGAGACGGCGAGCAGCGTCAGCCACACCAGCAGCGACGAGATCGTCTGCGGCCACCCCGCGCCGTCACCGGCCATGTGCCAGGCCGCTTCGAGCGGGTAGATCAGCCCGAACACCTCCGGCAGCGCCAGACGGGCCACCGCCAGCATCGGTACGACGACGAAGAACACCGTCAGCGAACCGCCCGTGTTCGGGATGAGCAGCGAGACGATCAACGCCGTGAGCAGCACCTGCGCGGTGGCCAGCATCGTCACGCCGAGCACCCAGCCCGGCCGTGAGCCGAGCAGGTAGTTGTGGCCCAGCCCCTGCGCCGCGCTCTTGATCAGCAACGGGTACAGGACGAACGTGACCAGCGAGCACACCAGCCACACCCCGGCGAGCACCGTGCCCTGAGCCAGCAGGTAGCGCATGCGCGAGGGCTGCACCAGCAGCGTGGGCTGCACGCTCTTGTACTGCCACTCGCCCGCGACGAGCTTGATCACGGTCGCGAAGACCAGCAGCAGGCCGAGCTGGATCACCAGCAGCATCGGCTGGAGCTGCCTGCCCGCGCTCGCGAGGTTCGTCTGCGGCAACGTGAACAGCGCCATCAGCCCGATCAGGAACACCGGCGCGCAGGCCATCACGATCTTGTCCGACCGCGTGCCGACGAGCTTGCGCGCCTCCACCGCCACCAGCCGCCAGAACGACGACGACCGGGAGGCGCGGGTGGCCCACGGGCCAGGCGCCGGTACGGGCGCGGCCTGCTGTTGCCACGCTGGTGGATGACCGACGGTCACGACCTACCTCCACTGGTCAGGCGGAAGAACAGGTCTTCCAGGCTCATCTGCTCCTCGCGCAGTCCCAGCAACGGGACTCCCGCGGCGAACGTGACGGACGAGACCTGCTCGACCGGCGCGTGCGCGGCCAGGAAACCGTCCGGCGCCGGCTGAACGGCGATCCCGCCCCGCTGCAACGACTCCGCCAGGCGGTTCATGTCCTTGGCGCGCACCAGGGAGCGGGAGGACGTGGTCAGGCTCGCCAGCGGCCCGTCCGCCACGATGCGCCCGCCGCCGATCACCAGCACGCGGTCGGCCGTCTGGTCCACTTCGGACAGCACGTGGCTGGACAGCAGCACGGTGCCGCCCCGGGAAGCATGCCCCCGCAACAGGTTGCGCACCGCGCGGATGCCTTCGGGGTCGAGGCCGTTGATGGGTTCGTCGAGCACGAGCAACGGCGGATCGGTGAGCAGCGCGTGCGCGATGCCGAGCCGCTGCCGCATGCCGAGGCTGTACTTGCCGATCTTGCGGGTGGCGGCGTCGGCCAGCCCCAGCAGCTCCAGCACCTCGTCGGCCCTGCGCACGGGCACACCGGACAGCGTCGCGGCCATCCGCAAATGACCACGTCCGCTCCGTCCAGGATGGACGGCCGCCGCGTCGAGCAGCACGCCCGCCACGTGAGAAGGGTTGGGCCACGCGGTGAACGCGCGCCCCGCGATCGTCGCCTGGCCGCGATCGGGCCGGGTCAGTCCGGTGATCATGCGCAACGTCGTCGACTTGCCCGCGCCGTTCGGCCCGAGAAAGGCGGTCACGGTACCGGGCTGGAGCTCGAAGCCCACCTGATCGACGACGACGCGACCTTCGTAGGCCTTGGTCAGCCCCCACGCTGCAAGCACCTACCCACCGTAGCGGTAGTCACTGTCCGTCGTGGACTGATTCGCCGTGTCGCGGCGCGGTTGCACGCCGTTCACCCGCGCGACCTCGCCCTGCTGCTCGGGGTTCGCCATCGCGCCCACTCCAGGATCATCGCGGCCGACCACATGCGAACGCACAACCTCTTTCCGGCGATCGGCGACTTGAACGCACTCACCGCGGACGCAGAAGGAAAACGGCTGAGCCTCACGGTCGTCGAAGGACTTCCGGAGACCCTGGAACCGGGCGAGAGCCTTTTTGGTCCCCCGCCCGATTCTGCCGAGGCGGGTGTGGGCGAACGCGCCGACCGAGACGGTCATCCAGGTGGCAACGGAACAAAAACCCGCCTGTTGTCGCCGAACGGATCCAGCGAGCCGGTATCGGGCAGGTGCACACCGTGCAGGATTGGGCGGCGGCGCGTGCGGGCAGAAATCAGGCAGGAAACGTGCAGATCCTTAGTGTGCTGATGGGATTGGCCGGGCTCTGCGCCCTGATGGCCGTCGTGAACTCGGTCGTCATCGCGGGCACGGAACGCCGCCGCGAGTTCGCCGTCTTCCGGGTGTCCGGGCTGAGCCGGCCCCAGGTCGTCCCGACCGCTGTGGCCCAGGCCACTGCGGTGGCGATCATCGGTCTCGTGCTCGGATGCGCGGCCGCCGGATTGGCGGGCATCGGCGGTTCCGTCCGCGCCGCGATCGGGGTCACCGTCGTGCACGTTCCTTGGACCCACCTCGCGGTGGTCGCGGCCGGATCTGTCGCCGGTCGTGGCGGTGACCAGCGGTATTGCCGCGTTCTTGACGGCGCGGGAGCGGCCGGTCTCGTTGATCACGACCAAGGAATGACCTGTGTTGATCACGATGGGGTGCGGTGATCCGCATGCGAATTCGCGAATAAGAGCTGGTAACGGAAAGCGACGCTTGGTTGCGCTCCGTTCTCGCTTAGAAGATGCCGCACGCCGCTGTCAAGTTCGGGGCAATAGCCGCCATGTTTCCACTGTTCAGTTAGCGAAAGCCCAGCTCGCGTCCTTTCGCTCACTCGGCCGCGGCAGCGCGGCCTCCCTGCGAGAGCGTGTACATCACTGCAACAGCTGGGGATCGAACCTGAGAACGGGGGTGTTGCGTTGCGCATCTGACTGAGTAGTCTGCACTCACCCCCTCAAGATCATCGCTGTTGGTCATGTTGATCATGTGGTGTTATCTTTCCGTCGCCAATTCGGGTGGTCGTGGAGCGTTGTGAAGCTGAAGAACGTGCCTGAGACGAATTACAAGACAATTCGTTCGCGGCTCACTGGTGTCGTGGTGGTTCCCAGCGTCGTCCTTCTGGCCATGTGGGCGCTGTTCTCGTCCTACACGGTGTTCGAGGGTCTCTACCTCCAGCTGGTCGCCTCCGGCGCGCGGGACGCCTCGATCCCCGCGGTCCAGTCGTTCGCGTCGCTGCAGAAGGAACGCGAGCTCAGCATGACGAGCCTGAGCCGCACCGGCTCCAGCACGTCGGCGTTGCTCAAGCAGCAGCAGGACACCGACAAGGACGTCGAGAAGATGAAGTCGGCGTTCGCCGAGCTCGCTTCCCAGGCGCCGCAGGAGATCGTCGACGGCATCAACAAGCTCAACGGGCTGCTCGACCAGCTGCCGGACCAGCGCGAGCGCCTGGAGTCCGGCAACGCGTCCAAGGACGAGATCTACCGCTACTACAACAGCGTGCTCGACGCCGGTGGCTCGCTGTTCGGCACGCAGGCCCGCATCGTGCCCGACGCCGAGACCGTGCAGGGCGCACTCGGTGCGTTGCAGTACTTCCAGGCCTCCGACGCGATGTCGCGGTCCAGCTCGGTCGCCGCGGGTGCGCTGGCGTCGGGCAAGTTCACCCCGGACGAGCACCGCGAGTTCGCGAACCTCGTCGGCGCCTACCACTTCACGCTCAACGTCATCGAGCCCACGGCTCTGCCGGACGTGCGGGAACACTTCAAGCGGCTCACCGGAAGCGCGCCGTACCAGCAGCTGGTGACCATCGAGAACCGCCTGCTCCAGAACGCGGAACGGCCCGTCGCGCAGCAGGTCACGCTGGCGGACTACGAGAACGCCACCCGCGCCGTGTCCACCGAGCTGACCACGATGGTGCAGGAGCAGTCCACCGGCGCGGTCAACATCGCCATGGCCAACGGCAAGGACAAGTTCACCACCGTCCTGATCGGCAGCCTCATCGCCCTCATCGCGGTCATCGCCGGCATCTTCGTCGCCGTCCGCGTCTCGAACCGCCTCGTCAACAAGGCGTTGATCGTCCGTCTGATCGCCCTGAAGAGCGACTCGCTCAAGCTCGCGCACGAACGGCTGCCGAGCATCGTCGAGCGGCTGCGCGAGGGCAAGCACGTCGACGTCGCCGCCGAGGTTCCCGCGCTCGACTACGGCAACGACGAGATCGGGCAGGTGGCCGACGCGTTCAACGCCGCGCAGTACACCGCCGTCGCCGCGGCCGTGAAGGAGAGCCAGACCCGTGAAGGCGTGAACCGGGTCTTCCTCGACATCGCGCGCCGCAACCAGGGCCTGGTGCACCGCCAGCTCAAGATCCTCGACAAGCTGGAGCGCGAGGAGGAGAACCCCGACCACCTCGACGCGTTCTTCCAGCTCGACCACCTCGCCACCCGTGCGCGCCGCAACGCCGAGAACCTGATCATCCTGACCGGCGAGCAGCCCGGCCGGCAGTGGCGCAAGCCCGTGCGCATGCTCGACGTCGTGCGCGCCGCCGTCGCGGAGACCGAGCAGTACGCCCGCGTGAAGGTCAACCCGGTGCCGGAGGTCGCGCTGGTCGGCGCCGCCGTCGCGGACACCATCCACCTGATCGCCGAGCTCGTCGACAACGCGACCTCGTTCTCCTCGCCGCGCTCGCAGGTCGAGATCCACAGCAGCGAGGTGCCGCAGGGTCTGGTCATCGAGATCGAGGACCACGGCCTCGGCATCAAGCCCGAGGACCGCGAGCTGCACAACAAGATGCTGGAGGCGCCGCCCGACTTCGAGGCGATGAGGCTGCGCGGCGAGTCCCGCCTGGGCCTGTTCGTCGTCGCCCGGCTGGCCGCACGTCGCCACATCCACGTCGAGCTGCGCGACTGCCCCTCCGGCGGCACCATCGCGCTGGTCCTCATCCCGTCCGAGCTGATCGTCGGCGAGGCGGGCGCGGTGGACCCCGCGGACTCGGTCCAGATGCCCAAGCCGACGTTCCGCCAGCAGGCCCTCCAGCAGGCCTCGCGGTCACCGGAGGCCCTGGGGGCCGCGGTCCCGATGCAGGGCGACCTGACGCGCGAGCCCCGGCCCGGCGACCCCCGGCCCGGCGAACGCCCCACCGAGACCTTCCACCTGGACGAGTTCTGGGCCGGGAGGGCAGTGGGAAACGACCTGAGCCCAGGCCCGGAACGGGACCTGGACAGCAGCAGCGGACAGATCGAGCTGCCCCGGGAAGACCGCCTGGCAGGCGTCTGGCCGACAGACGACCCGGGGGAAGGTGAGGAGACGACGCGTCAGAACGCCCGGCCGGAGCTGCCGCGCCGGCGGCGGCAGCAGCACCTCGTACCTCAGCTGGCCAACGACGAACCCCGGCCGATGCCCGAACTCGCGGAGTTCAACCCCGAGGAACGGGCGGAACGCACCCGCGACGGAATGTCCGCCTTCCAGCAGGGCACGCGCAACGCCCGCCAGGCCGACGACGTCGTGGAACCGTGATCACGAAACTGAAAGGGCTATTTCCGTGGACGACCTGACCGGCGGGCACCCCGAGCTCAACTGGCTGCTGGAGGACCTCGTCGCGAGAGTGGTCGGTGCCCGGCACGCGGTGGTGCTCTCCGCGGACGGCCTGCTGCTCGCCCACTCTCCCGAGCTCTCCAAGGACGACTCCGATCACCTCTCGGCGATGGCGTCGGCCTTCCAGAGCCTCGCGCGCGGCACCGGACGCCACTTCGGAGGTGGCCAGGTCCGCCAGACCATCGTGGAGATGGAGCGCGCGCACCTGTTCGTCACCGCGGCGGGCCAGGGCGCCTGTCTCGCGGTGGTGGGCGACGAGGACGCCGACATGGGCATGATCGCCTACGAGATGAACATGCTCGTGAAGCGCGTCGGCGCCTACCTCTCGTCGGCACCTCGAACACTGGCGTCGCCGAGGATGCCCAACCCCCTCGGGTTGTCATGAGCAACTCCTCCGACTGGTGGTACGACGAGGCGGCGGGCCCCATGGTCCGCCCGTACGCGATGGTGAGCGGCCGCACCAGGCCCAAGCCCGCGGGTGAGGACCTGACCCTCACGACCCAGGTCCGGGCGCTGCGCACGACGACCGACCAGGCCACGCTGTCGGTGGAGCACCTGGAGATCATCAAGCTCTGCCGGAAACCGCTTTCCGTCGCGGAGGTCGCCGCCTACCTGCACGCACCGCTCGTCGTGGTGAAGGTGCTGCTGAGCGACCTCATCCAGCGCGGTGACGTCATCACCAGCGGCCCGGCCACCACGGTGGCCCCGGTCGACATGAACCTACTCCAGAAGGTGCTCGATGGTGTCCGTGCAATCTGATCGGCCTGATTCCGGGCAGGGGCGAGAAGAACTCACCATCCCCTCCTCCGTCAAGATCGTCATCGCCGGCGGTTTCGGCGTGGGCAAGACCACCATGGTCGGCGCGGTCAGCGAGATCACCCCGCTGCGGACCGAGGAGCTGCTCACCGAGGCCGGCGAGGAGATCGACGACCTCTACGGCGTCGAGGGCAAGACCACGACCACGGTCGCCCTGGACTTCGGCCGCATCACGATCAACCCCGAACTGGTGCTCTACCTGTTCGGCACGCCGGGCCAGGACCGCTTCTGGTTCCTGTGGGACGAGCTCGCCATCGGTTCGATCGGCGCGGTCGTCCTGGTCGACACCCGCAGGCTCGACGCGGGCTTCGGCGCGATCGACTTCTTCGAGCGCAGGGGAATCCCGTTCGTCGTGGCGGTGAACTGCTTCCAGGGCAGCCACTCCTACACGGCGGAGGAGATGCGCGTGGCGCTGGACGTCGCGGAGACGGTGCCGCTGGTGCTGTGCGACGCCCGTGACCGCGAGTCGTGCAAGTCGGTGCTGGTCCGCGTGATCGAGCACGCGATGAACCGGCTCGACGTGATGGCCTGACCTGACCCTCGTTGAAGCCCTTGGCGTTGTGCGCCAAGGGCTTCAGCTGTTGCTACGGGCGGACCTGCTCCAGCCGGCAGCGGAACGGCCTGAGGATCGGTGGCACCTCGGTGAGCCGATAGCCGGGCACCCGTTCGGGGTCCTTGGCGATGCGCGCCAGGGTCTCCGCCACGTACTCCAGGTGGCTACGGGTGTAGACGCGGCGTGGGATCGCGAGCCGCACCAGTTCGAACGGCGCCGGCGTGATCAGGTCGCCGGCGGGGTCGATGTCCCCGAGGTAGAGCGAACCCACCTCGGCGCACCGGATTCCGCCCGCGAGGTACAGCTCCGACGCGAGCGCGTGCCCGGTGAACCTGCTCGGCGGGATGTGCGGCAGCAGCCTGCCCGCGTTGAGGTAGACCGCGTGCACGCCGGCCGGTCGCACACTGTCCACACCGGCCTCTCGCGCGCAGTCGGCGAGGTACGCGGTCGCCTCGGCCCGCTCGCGCAGGTACAGCGGGTCGGTGACCTCGATCAGGCCCTGCGCGCACATGTCCAGGTCCCGGCCGGAAAGCCCGCCGTACGTGCTGAACCCCTCGGTGGCGATCAGCAGGAGCTCGCACTGCTTGGCCAGATCCTTGTCCTGCAGCGCGAGCAACCCTCCGATGTGGACGATGCCGTCCTTCTTCAGGCTCAGCACGCATCCGTCGGCCATCCGGAACGCCTTTTTCGCGACCTCGCGCGGACTGTGGTCGCGGTACTTCTCCTCCCGCTGCGTCACGAGCCACGCGTTCTCGGCGAACCGGGCCGCGTCGAGGATGAACGGCACGCCGTGCCTGCGGCACAACTTCTTCACGGCCTTGAGGTTCGCCATCGACACCGGCTGCCCGCCGCCACCGTTGTTGGTGATCGTCATGAGCACCAGGCCGACGTCCTCGGGTCCCTCCAGCAACTCCTCGAGTGCGACGAGGTCGATGTTGCCCTTGAACGGCTCGTCGCTGTCGAGGTCCGCGAAGGCCGGCGACGGGAGGTCCCGCACCACGCCGCCCGCCAGTTCGACGTTCGCACGGGTGGTGTCGAAGTGCGTGTTGCTGACCGAGATCTGTCCCGGTTTCAGCAGCGAGCCGAACAGGATCCGTTCGGCCGCCCGGCCCTGGTGCACGGGGAGGATGTGCTCGTATCCCGTGAGTTCCCCGGCCACCTCGCGGAACCGGAACCAGGACCGGGATCCCGCGTAGGTCTCGTCGCCGCGCATGCCCGCGGCCTGCTGTTCCGCGGACAACGCGCCGGTGCCGGAATCGCTGAGCAGGTCGATCGTGACGTCTTCCGCCGTGAGGTTGAACTGGTTGTACCCGGCCTCGGCGTAGCGGCGTTCCCGGAACTCGCGGGTGGTGATGGGAATGGGCTCGACGACCTTGATGCGGTACGGCTCCACGGCGGGCCTTTCTCAGTGCGGCGGCTGAAGCGACAGTGCTTTGGTGCGGGGTGGGGTGACGTCGTACGCCTCGGACGACAGGTAGACCGAGACTCCCGGCTTCGGCCTGCCCAGCCGCAGCGACACGTGGGCGATCAGGCCCACGCCGTCACCGAGCGGGCGCTGGACGAGGCTCGCGAGCGCCATGACGAACGGCGCCGGGTCGAACCCGCACCGGGCCATGATCGCCAGGACGCGCTCGCAGGCCTCGAGGTCGTCCTGCACGTAGTCGCGCACCGGGATGTAGAGGGAGTAGCCGCTGGGCCGCACGGTGTCGCCGGACAGGAAGGTGTAGCTCGACATCAGCGGGCGCCGGGAGAACGGGCCCGCGCCGCCGCAGGCGAGCTCGCAGACGTCCGCCAGGAGCACCGTGTCGACGTCGGGGACCGCCGCCGCTGCCGCCACCACGTCCGCGATCACCGCGTCGTCGTGGGACACGTAGGTCTTCACCCGTGCCCGGTTCTCGTCCATGAGGTCGAGGGCGAAGAAGGAGAACCGGTCCAGACCGGCGCGCCGCAACCCGTGCTCCGAGATGGCCGGGAGCGCCGCGCTCAGGCCGAGCCGGGACAGTCCTTCGCCGACGAGTGCGGTCGCGCTCTCACGGCCGCGCACGTCGGGGTTGAGGTAGACCTTGATCGCGGGCGGCGCGACCGGCCCGACGATCAGCGAGTACCAGAACGCGAACGCGCCCTGCGGGTCGTCCGGCAGGAACAGGTCCCGCACCCGGTCGAGCTGCCCGAGGTTCAGCCGGTGCCGCCGCGCCAGCCAGTCGAGCACGCCGAGCGCCGCGGTGAGGTTCGCGCGCGGGCCGGGTTGTTCGGCGAGCGGCTCGACGATCATGCGGACGACGGGGCGTTCGTTTTGGGCCAAAGCCACCGAGAATTCGACCGGGGTGTGGTCGTCGGCGACATTGGAGGTCCAATGGGGAACCGCGGCGAGAGGCAGCCTGCAACCAGGGCCTAATGCCTCACCCAGCAGTTTTGTCGCGCTTTGCGCCGAGTCCGCTAAACCGACGGCGCGAAGGAGGTCGCGTAGTTGTCCAATGGCGAAATCGTGCAGGGAGACTGCTGGCGCGCTCAAGATGGGGCACTCCTGATCGGGCCGGTAATCCGGTCGGTTGCAATCCTGACGGGGTGGAATCGCAACGTGAATTCTCTCAACCAGCCACATGCCCAGGTCAAGAGCCAAGGGGGTTGCGTGCGACACTCTGCGCTGTGATCAAGATTGCACCGCTCGGTCTATTGACTTGATCGCTCCCTGCTGTTCGCGTGCACAATTGTGTCTGCGGGTATGAGTGTGCTATGCGTGATCGCCAATGGTGTCGCAGAGTGAAGGTTTGTGCTAATAGCGGGTGGCGTGGTATTGCGTTCGTTTGTTGCCCGTTTTGTCTCGGTACAAAAGAAAACGGGGGTGCTCCGCAGTGCGGAACACCCCCGTTCGGGGCTTGTTTCGATACTTCTCAGCCGTGCGTCTTCGCGCACCGCGCTTTACCGGGACAACTGCGGATCATGCGCACCGAAGGTGCCTCGGCGATCGTGTCGGGCGGGTTCGCCGCCCCGTCCGGCCACTGCACGGAGATCGCGATCGACGACGTGTTGTTGTCGTAGTTCTTCTCCAGCAGCGCACGGTCGGAGTTCACGACGTTGACCACGTCGTAGATTCCGGACTTCACGTGGGTGAGGTCCAGCCACTGGAAGTCGACGTCGTGCTTGTAGTCGTCGCCGGAGCCGACCGAGATGCCGAACATGACGTCCACTGCGGACGGGTTGTGGTGCTCGCACATGTGACCGTCCAGTCGCTGCGCGAGCTTGCCCGCGGGGCTTTCCAGGTCCGCCGGCCGGTGCTCCAGGTAGTCGGAGACCGTGTAGCGGTCGCCGATGCAGAACCCGTTCTTGCGGTCGGTGACGACCACGCCGCCGTCCGGGGTGCGCAACTGGAAGTACTCGAAGTTGAGCAGGTGCCAGTGCGTGTGCGTGGGAGCGGGCTCGTAGTACGCGCTGGAGTTCGTCTCGCGCCGCGCCTCGTTGTACGAGCCCGCGATCGAACCGTCCACACCGGACTGGACGGCCTGGCGGACGTTCATCGTCGGCGTGGCCGTGCTGTCGCGATGCGCGTGCAGCAACAACGGGCCGTCGCCGACGTTGTCGATCGAGGTGGTGAACCGCAGGCGGACGGCCTGGGCGGTGCCGCCGCGGTACATGCACTTGCCCCGTGGCGCCGAGGCGTCCTCCACCAGGCACACGTCCCAGGCGCGGCACAACAGCGGGGAGCCGTCGTGGCCACCGGGACAGCCGATGGGCGCCTGGCGGAGATCGGGCAGCAGCGGCGCGGGGTCGGCCTGGACGTGCTGCGAGGAGACTAGGTTGACCGCGGTGATCGTGAGTGCTGCGATCACCGCGCCGATTCTGCTGACCATGCGGCGTTCTCCTGGGTCGAGGAGCTCCTGGCGGCGCGCAGGAGCGTGTCCGTCACGGAGTTGGAGAGCTCGACGCTGGAGTTCCAGCTCGTGACGTTGGGGTAGACGTGGGCCGTGGTGGCGAGCAGCAGCCGTGTGCCGGGCACCTCGACGGCCGGCCGCTTCGTGAGATATCCCAGCGGGTACACCGGTTCGACGAACGGCGCCTTGAACACGCGCACCTCGTCGACGTCGTCCGGTGTGAGTCCTTTGTGGATGCTCAGCAGCTGTTCGGTCCAGCGGCGGGCGATGCTGTCCGAGTCCTCGCGGTACAGCGCGGACTCGCGATCGGTGTAGTGCATGACGTACACGAGATGCCGGTCGCCGTAGCGCTGCGAACCGGTCAGCGGGGTCATCTCGATCACGCCGTCGAAGTCCGTGCCGCAGCGCAGCACCGGCGCCCAGTAGTGCCCGGACAACGGCTTGCGCAGGAAGAACAAGGTGTTGACGACGCCCTGGTACGGCAGCTGGACCTCGGGCAGCCGCGGCGCCAGTTCGGCGTCGGCGATGGCCCGCAACGCCGGCAGCGGGACCGTGGAGACCGCGTGGTCCGCCTCGATCGTCTCGCCGTCGGCCAGGGTGACCACCACTCGGTCCGCTGAGGCCTCAAGCCTGCCGACGGGAGCCGAGACGCGGACCTCGCCGCCGTGCGCCTCGATGGACGCCCTCAGCGCGTCGATGACGCTCTTGTAGCCACCCGCCGGGTAGCCGCGGACCGCCTCGTTGCTCTCGCGGCCCAGGCGCTGCCACACGTACAGCGCGGGCACGTCACCGAACGCGGAGCCGAACTTGGCGCCGAACATCGGGGCGAGCAGCATCTCCCAGATCTTGTCGCCGTACAGGCCGCGCAACCAGTCCTCGGTGCGCAGGTTGTCGAGGTCCTTGCCCTTGCCCAGCCTGCGCAGCAGCAACGAGACCACGCCGAAGCGGATCCGGTTCACGAGACTGAGCGGCTTGAACCGCAACAGGTCCAGCGCGGAGTTGAACGAGCGGTGCTCGCCCTCGACGATCATGCCCATCGTGGTCGGGTTCCAGCCGACGCTCTCGCGCAGGCCGACCTCGTCCAGCAGTGCCAGCAACGCCGCGTCGGTCGGCATCACGCAGTGGTAGAAGCGTTCCACCGACCGGCCCTGCGACGTGAAGAACGTGCCGAGGCCACCGAGCTGGTCGCTCGCCTCCAGCAGCGTCACGGCCATGCCCTCGCGGGCGAGGCGGTGCGCGGTGGCGAGGCCGCAGATGCCCCCGCCGATCACGACGACCCGCGCGGCCATCAGAGCTTCCGGAACGGGACGGGCGCGAGGCGGTCACGCGTGAGCAGGAGCAGGTACTGCTTGAGCGTGCGGCCGAGCCGGAGCTTGCTGGCGCCGGGCTTGCGGTCGTAGCGCAGGTGCAGCGGGATCTCGCTGACGATCGGCCCGCAGTGCCGCAGCTTGAGCAGGAGCTCGACCATGCAGGCGAAACCGCGTTCCTCGACGAGGCGCTCGCCCCAGTGCGCGGTGGCGCGGCGCAGCAGGCTCACCCGGTAGGCGCGGAAGCCGCTGGTGAAGTCGCGGACGCCGTCGAAGTGCAGGATCTTGCCGAACACGACGCGAGCGCCGCGCGAGAGCAGCCTGCGCCACTGCGGTGCCGTCGAGTCGTCGCCGCCCGAGACGAAACGGGAGCAGATGACGACGTCCGCGCCGGCCTTGATCTCGGCCAGCATCGCGGGGAACACGCCGGGGTCGTGCGTGTCGTCGGCGTCCATGACGATCAGGACGTGTTCCGGCGAGGCCTCCGCGAGCACGGCCCGCAGTCCTGACTGGACGGCCTGGCCGAGCCCGAGGTTGACCGGGTGGGTCACCAGGCGGACGTCGAGCCCGCGCACGTCGCCGACGCAGTCGCCGGTGCCGTCCGACGAACCGTCGTCGACCACCCACACGGTGATCCGGTCGGCGAGATCGGTGCCGGCGATGCGCGCCAGCAGCGACGGGAGCGCCACCGCCTCGTTGTAGGCGGGCAGGACGACGTGCACATCGCCGCACGTGCGGATCGGCTTCTGCACGATCGCGACCGGTTCGCCGGCGGAATGCCGGATGCCGTGTTCGTCGACTCTCACGCTCAATGCCCCCTCTTCGGTGGCTCGTGGTTGGTGGCGTGAATTATTGACACGGCGTGCTAAAGCTTTGAGGCGGCCCTGGGTGAGTTCAGGGCAGGAACAACGTCGAAACCTCACTAACTGCGTTCACGCGGGACACAGAAGAGGGATATTGATACCCGAAGAGATGATTTCTCAGAGCTCATTCACTCTTTCGTGCACTCCTGCGGCCCAAACTCCTTCGATCGGATGATCTTCCATGAGGCGATTCTCGGCGGTTGCCGTTCCAGCGGCTCCACTCCACGCGCGCGAGGCTGATCCCAGACGCCCTCCGCAGCGCCCTCTCAAGCCGTCGTCGGTCCGCCGGGACCTGCTCAGCCGGGTGAACGCGGTCGCGGTCCTGCTCGTCCTCGCCGACGCCGTGACGCTCGCCGCGGTGTGCGTGCAGCGCGGTCTCGGGTGGGGCTGGAGCGGCGCGGTCGTGGCCGCGGTGGTCACGATCAGGGGAGCCTGGCGGCTCTACCGGCGGCGGCTGTGGCTGTCGTGGCTGCAGGACCTGCCCCGGTCCGCGGCGAGCACGGCGCTGGCGTTCGCGCTGCTGTCCGGCATCGGCCTGGTCAGCGGCTCCGACGCGGCCGACCTCGCCGCGGCCCAGTGGGCGATGATCGTGTTCGCGCTGGTCATCGAGCCGGTCCGGTGGTGCGTGTTCGCGTTCGGCCGGTGGTGCCGGCGCAAGTTCGACCGCTGCGACCGCACGATCATCGTCGGCGCGGGCGAGGTCGGCGTGAACCTCGCGCGGACCATGCTGGAGCACCCCCAGTTCGGCCTGCGGCCTGTCGCGTTCGCCGACTCCGGCCCCGATCCGGACCGCCAGCCGCCGTTGCTGGAGGTCATCGACGGCGACCTGGCCGACGCGATCGTCCGGCTCAAGGCGGGCACCGTCGTGCTGGCGTTCTCGCACACCCGCGACTCGCCGCTGGTCGAGGCCGCGATCACGGCCCACCGGCTCGGCTGCTCGACGCTCGTGGTGCCCCGCATGTACGAGCTGCACCCGGACGGCCCCGGCATCGAACGGCTGCGCAGCTACCCGCTGATGCGCCTGGGCACGGCGCCGACCAGCAGGCCGACCTGGTGGATCAAGCGCGCCGCCGACCTGCTGCTGGCGGCGTTCGCGCTGGTCGTGCTGTCCCCGGTGATCGGGTTGTGCGCGCTCGCGGTGCTGGTCGAGAGCGGCCGGCCGCTGTTCTTCCGGCAGGTCCGCGTCGGCATGGACGACCGCACGTTCACCCTCTACAAGATCCGCAGCGTCCGGCAGTCCGGTGAGGACGACTCGCAGGTCAAGTGGTCCGTCGTCGGCGACTCGCGGGTCGGTCCGGTCGGCCGGTTCCTGCGCAGGACGTCGCTCGACGAGCTGCCCCAGCTGTGGAACGTCCTGCGCGGCGACATGTGCGTGGTGGGGCCACGCCCGGAGCGTCCCGGTTTCGTTCGCGAGTTTTCCGCTATTCACGAGCTATATTGGGCCCGCCATCGCGTCCCGACCGGCTTGACTGGACTAGCCCAGGTGCACGGTCTGCGAGGTGACACTTCAATCGCCGACAGGTCTCGATACGACAACTACTACATCGCGAATTGGTCGTTGTGGCTCGACCTGAGGATTCTACTGATGACAGCGGGTGAGTTGTGTTGTCGGAGAAATCGCTGATACGTCGATTCGCCGCTGTTGCTCTCGTACTTCTTTCGAGTGCATGTGCGGTGAGTGCCGCCGAGTCGGACCCGATCATCACCGGGCCGGTGCCGAGACCGCTGGCGCCCTGCGCGTGGTGGTACGGCATCGGCGACTCGCCCTCGCCGTGGGAGATCCGGGCCGCCGCGAAGCACTACGACGTCGTCGTGCTCAACGCGTGGGAGACCTCGGCCATGCGCAAGCTGCACGAGCTGAACCCCAGGGTCAAAGTGCTGGTGTACAAGGACTTCTCCAGCACCCGCAACTACTACGGCGCGGTCGAGGGCGACCGGGACGCCCGATACCTGCCCACCGGGGTCGGCTACGTCGCGGCCGAGCAGAAGCAGCCGGGGTGGTTCGCGATCAGCACGCTCGGCCAGCGCATCGAGTGGGACGGCTACCCGAAGCACTGGCAGATGACGGTGTGGGACCCGGCCTACCAGAAGGCGTGGGCGGACGCCGTGGTCGGCGAGGTGCTGCGCGAGGGCTGGGACGGCGTGCTGGCGGACAACGACTTCAGCTCGCTGCGGTACTACTCGCCGTCGATCATCGCGGGCACCGCCGACGCCGCCGGGTCGGACCGGTTGCTGCGCGACGGCCTCGACGGCATGCTCCAGCTCACCGGCGACGCCCTGGAGAAGGCCGGGAAGATGCTGATCCCCAACGTCTCGGAGTCGCAGCTGACACCGGGCCGGTGGTCGGCGCACTCCCGGTACGCGGGCGCGATGGAGGAGAACTTCGGCCTGCAGGGCGACGACGGCACCGGCGAGCTGATCACGTTCCAGGGCAACCAGTTCAAGGAGCAGCGCGCCCAGGCCGCGCTCGGCGAGTCCTGGCTGCTGCTGATCACACACACGAAGTCGGACAAGGAGGAACGCGTCGGGTACGCCTCCGCCGCGCTTCTCGCGAGCCCCCACACGTGCTGGACCAGGGCCGAGCCGGACTACAAGAACCCGTACTGGTCGCTGTACCAGGACGCGCGGCTCGGCGAGGCGGTCGAGACGGCCAACCGCCTGCCGAGCGGGGTGTGGAACCGCCGCTACTCGGGCGGCTGGGTGGCCGTGAACCCCACGAAGACCTCCGTGCTCCTGACTCCTCCGCCGGGTCTCGTGACGCTCAAGGGCGAAGCGGTGCCGGCCCAGCTCGACCTGCCGTCGGCCGACGCGGTGGTGCTGGTCAACGGCCCGAAGCGGTGAGCTTGCGGTAGAGGTCGAGGTGCCGCCGCGCGCAGACCTCCGGGGTGAACCGCTCCCGTGCCCTCGTGGCGAGCCGATGTCCGGTGCTCGCGGGGTCGGGGTCGGCGAACAACTGGCGTAGCCGTGCGGCCAGCGCGGGCACGTCGCCGGGCTTCGGGCAGTCGTCGCCGGGGATGCCCAGCATGTCCGCGACGCCGCCGGTGTCGGTGGCGACCACGGGTTTGCCGGCTGCCATGGCCTCCGCGACCACGAGCGGCTGCTGCTCCATTGTGGACGGCAGCACCAGGGCGTCGTGCTCCAGCAGCAGTTCGGGGACGTCGCTGCGGAATCCCAGGAACTCGACCCTGTTCGCGAGGCCCCGGCGGGTCACCCTGCCCTCGGCCTGGAGCCGGAGCGGGCCGTCGCCGACGACCGTGAGCGTCGCGTCCTCCGGCATCGTGGTCTCCAGCGCGTCCAGCAGGTTCAGCAGACCCTTGCGTTCGACGAGCAGGCCCACGAACACCAGCTTGCGCACGGGCTTGGCAGGCGGGTTCGCGGCGCCGACCTCGACGCAGTTGTCGATGTGGGTCATGCGGTGCGGGGGCACGTAGAGGCGTTCGCGCAGGAACCGGCCCATCTCCCTGGCGGGGACGACCGTCCGGTGCACGACGCGGGCGACGGCGGCGTCGGCGGCCAGCACCGCCCTGGTGTAGGCCGGGGGAGGGGTGGCTCCCCGGACGTTGCGGAACCACGGCTCGGCCACGTCGTCGGGCACGCCGTGGTAGGTGTGCACGATCTTGGTGCCGGTGGTGGCGAGTGCCGCGCTGACCAGTCCGGACCGGCGGTCCTGGGCGTGCACGACGTCCGGGTGCCAGGCCTTGAGGGCGGCACGCGCCTGCCGTGCGGCGGCCATGTCCCCCTTGCGCATCACCAGGGTCTCTTCGAAGAACGGGTCGATCAGCTCGGCGCCACGCCGGGGCCTCGGGCCGAACACGCGCACCTCGGCGTCGCCCGACTTGGCCAGCGCGGCGGCCAGGCGCACCGTCACGTCCACCGGGCCACCGCTGTCCTGGGTGAGCAGGTAGGCGATCCGTGTCATCGTCGTCCTTCCTCGGAGACCAGGGTCTCGGTGAGCGTCACGATCTGGTCCGCCATGCGGTCGCGGTCGAACAGGGTCTCGGCCCTCTGCCTGCCGCGTTTTCCTTCCGCGGCCGCCAGTTCCGGATCGGCGAGCCTGAGCGCAATCGCTTGCGCCAGGGCTTTCGTATCGCCGGCGGGTACCACTTCGCCCGCGTCGCCGAGGCTTTGCTCGACGCCTTCGACGTCGAAGGCGACTACCGCGCGTCCGCAGGCCATCGCTTCCAACGGCACCAACGCCATGCCTTCGGCGCGGGAGGGCAGGACCACGACGTCGGCTTCGGCGTAGAAGTCCCCGACCTTGTCGCTGTGGCCGTGCCAGCGGATGTTCGGGTGTTCGGTGGCACGGAGTTGTGCTGCCATCGGGCCGTCGCCGACGATCAGGAGTTCGGCGTCCGGGACCTTGTCGAGTACGTGGGGCCAGGCTTCGAGCAGCAGGTCCTGGCCCTTCTGGTAGGCCAGTCGTCCTACGCACACGGCCGTGGGGGTGTCGTGGGATTTCGGCTGCGGGCTCAGGCGTTGGGTGTCGACGCCGTTGCAGACGACCTCGGCTCGTGCGGTCACTCCTGCCGCGCGACCGGCTTTGAGCTCGTCGTCGCTGACGCACAGGAGCATGGTCGTCCAGCGGGAAGCCTTTGCCTCCCAGAACCGGCTGGCCCGGCTGAGCAGTCCGGTGGCGACGCGGAACGACCACAGGTGGGGCTGGAAGATCGTCGGGGTGCGGCCGCGCAGGACGAGCCTGGCCAGACCTGCCTTGGAGCTGTGCAGGTGGACGACGTCCGGCCGGAGGTCTCGCAGGATCTTGCGGAGGTTTCGGAGCTCTGCGACGGTGCGTGGCCCTGGTGTGCGGGTCGCTTGCCAGGGGTGGACCGGGATTCCGGCCTTGGTCGCTTCCTGTGTGAGCCGGCCCGTTGGGCAGGCGATGCTGACGTCCCAGCCACGTTGTCGCTGGGCTTGGGCGAGGTTCAGGACCACGACGGCGACTCCGGCCTCGACCGGCTGCGTCACGTGGACGATCTTCACGCGCGCTCCTTCAGTCCGATGAGGACGGTGCGGTTCAGGGGGAGGGTGATCGCGCAGTAGGTCGCGAGCAGGACCAGGCCGGTGGCGACGAGACCCGCGATGTTCTTGCCTTCCGGCAGGAGGGTGCTGATGGCCAGACACAGAGCTGCCGCCCCGATGACGCTTGTAGTTGCGCGGAGCGGGAGGGGGAACGCGAGGCCGTTGCGGGCCAGTACGAGCCAGGTCACCGGTACCAGCAGCCAGACGACGGCGAGTTGGGTGAGCGCGACCGCCTGCGGGCCGAGTTCGGTGGTGAACGCGAGCGCGGTCAGCAGGGCGACGAGGTGGGTGGCTTCGAGGGCGAGGTACTGGCGGGCGTGTCCGGCGGCCCTGATCACCTGGTACCAGACGTGCAGCAGGCTCAGGCCGAGTCCGTAGCCGCACAGCAGGACCAGGATGTGCGCCGCGTCCGTCCACTGCTCGCCGAGGACCACGATGCCGTGCGCGGACAGTGCTGTGACGACGTACAGGCCACCGGTGATGGTGAGGGTCGCAACGGTGAACCGCTGGAGCGTCGTGGACAGCCGGCTGGTCTGTCCATTTCGGACCAGCTCGGCGCAGATCGGGAACAGCACGCCGCCCAGCACGACCGCGATCATGATGTACGGCACCCAGGCGATGCGGAAGGCGAGGCTGTACCCGCCCACCGCCTCGGGCCCGAGGACGTGCCCGATCGCGAGGTAGTCGACGTTGATCAGCAACACCGCGATCAGTGCGCCGGGCCCGACGACCGCGAGCCACTTCGTCGCCTCCGTCGCGGCGTCGCGGTCCCAGCCCGGCCGGATCCGCGCTCCGGCGACGGCGGCGAGCACGGGTTGCGCGACCGCCGTGCAGAGGAGACCCCAGACCAACGCCATGGGCCCGGTGCCCTGAGCCGCGAGCGTCACGGTGACGACGGCGCCGATGAGCATGCCGCCCGCGTCGGGGAGCATGCGGCGCCGGAAGTCGAGGTTGCGGTGCATCAACGCCATCTGCACCCCGCCCGCCGCGGTGAACGGCAGGGTGAGCGCCGCGAGCCGCAGCATCCCGGCGGCCTCCGGCGTCCCCAGCGCGTCGGCGATCGGGTCGGCGGTGGCGATGATGATCGCGGTGAGCGTGACCCCGGCCGCGATGCTCATCGTGAGCACGGTTCCCGCAGTCCTCTGTGGATCCAGGGCGGTGCGGCTGACGATGTCGTAGACGCCCATCGCCTGGATGACCTGGCCGATGTTGACGACCGACACGACCAGCGCCACCGCGCCCAGGTCTGCTTCCGTGAGGAACAGGGCGAGCGCGAGGGTCACCACGATCTGGCTGCTCTTGCTCACCAGGTTGACCGCGAAGAGCCACAACGACCCCCGCACCGCCACGTCTGTCATGCGCTGCGCCGCACGTGTCGTATCGCGAACACGGTGAGGATCACCCAGGCCGCGACGACCGCGACCCCGTCCAGCGTGACGCTCGCCCGTGCTCCCAGAAGACCCTTGATGGCCGTGTCGACGAAGTAGAGGTGCGCGAACGGAACCGCGAGCAGCAAAGTCGCGACCCCGGCCCACCGCCAGTGACCGTCCTTCCGCCGCCGCCAGCACACGACGGCCAGCGCCACCATCGCCGGGACAGCGATCAGCACGTCACCCGGCTGGTGCACGAGCGCGACCACGATGCCAAGGCAGGTCAGCAGATCAGCCGCTTCGGACCCGTTCTCCGTCCGGTCGAGCCGGCGAGCCAGAAGCGCCGTGACCGCGAGCACCCCGCACAACGCCAGCAGTTCCGCCGCGGGCGGCAACCACCCGGTGGTGCGGAAGAACACCGCCGGCAGGTCGACCCGTTGCGCCGTCATGGAGTCGACCGCGCCGTACCCGGTGCTGCTGGCCCACTCCAGGTTCCGCTTGATGACGTCGAGGAACTCGCCGACACCGCCACCCCGTAGGACGAGCAACCCGGCCACCGGCAGGCTGGCCAGCGTCGCGATCGCCGTACCCATGAGTGCGACCTTCCGATCGCCGCGCACGAACAGCAGCAGTGCCAGCGGAAGCCCGAACTGCGGCTTCAACCAGGCCAGCGCCAGCGCCGCGGACGCCCACCCGGGACTCTTCGTGCGCAGCAGCAACGCCCCGGCCGCACCCACCGCGATCAGCGGGTTGACCTGCCCGACGTACATCTGCGCCTTGCCGACCTGGCTCGTCACCAGCAGCGTGCTGATCACGACGGTGCCCGCGATGATCGGCAGCCGTGCCCGGCTGGCGGCCATGACGGCAAGGCCGATGAGAAGCATCAGGCACGCCAACGCGAACGCCACCGCGCCCACCCGGTAGTCCGGCAGCGCGAACGGCATGTGCAGTATGAGGTGATAGGGCTGGTAGAGGTTGAAGTTCTGCCGCACCGGCCAGTGCTCGAACATCACCGCCGGGTCGTACGGGTTGCCGCCGTCGAGGAACTCGCGGATGGGGAAGTACAGCGCGTCCCGGAAGTCCTGCATGCGTTCTTCCGGCAGGTTCGCCTCGGTGGGCAGCGGAACTTCCCACGACGGCCTGAGCGCGCGGACCGCACTGAAGGCGCCGGCCAGAGCGACGAGGGCGCCGCCGATGGTCTTGGCGAGCCCGGCGCGGTTGGTGGTGGTGATCATTCCGGCACCACCGCCAGGACGACCGACGTCGCTGCCACCGCGGCGAGTGAGGTGAAGCGGGCCACCGTGGCGAGCGTGGCCGGGAGGTCGTTGCGGCGCAGGAGGCTGCTCCAGCGGGGTGAGTTCGTCATTCCGGCACCACCGCCAGCACGACCGCGGTCACGGCCACCGCGGCGACTGCCGCGAGCGCGGCCAGCGCGGTGAGACCCGCCACCGTGAGCACGGCCGTCATCCGGATCGATTCGGACTGACTGGCCCCCAGGGGAGATTCGGCCCCCACTCCTATCGTCTCAGGCAGGTCTGACAATTCCGGAACGGCTTCGGCGGCGAGGCCGGTCTCCAGGCCCGCGGATTCGGACGTCGCGATCACGCCAGCACCACCGCCACCAGCACCGACGACGCCGGCAGCACCGCGAGGGCCGTGGCCAGGTCGTGGCGCCGAGCCCGGTCGTTCGAGGCGACCGCGACCACCGCGGTGCCCTCGGCGGGTTCGGAAGCCTTGTCCGGCAACGCCCGCGCGAGCGTCTCGGCACGCTCCACCAGCGACGGGCTCACCGCCAGCACGCGCACCGGTCGAGCCGCCGCCACGCACAACGCCGTCAGACGCTCGACCAGAACGGGATCGTCATCGTGAGCGACGACGACCGGGTGCGTGACGCCCGCAGCAGAGAGTGCGGTGCGCACGGTGTTGCCGCGCAGGCGGCGCAACGCCACGACGGCCACTCCCGCGATCACGGCGGCCACCAGGGCGAGGCCCGTGGCGAGGCGCCAGTCCGGCGTCACCTGAGTGGTCTCGGGGCGGGGGTCGATGAGCCGGAACCTGGCGGCGGGCGCCAGCAGGTCGGCTTCGATCACAGCCCCGGCGACCGCCGTGACGGCGGCTGAGGCGTGGGCGGCCGAGTCGGCGCGCACCGAGATCCGGGCCACGCCGGAGGCGGGGACCAGCTCGACGGCGATGGCGTCGGACAGGCGGTCCGGCGTCGTGCCTGCTGCCTTCGCTGCCACGTCCAGCACGGACGGGCTGCGGACCAGCTGCACGACGGCCGGTGTGGCCAGGGAGGTGACCTCGCCGAACTGGGCGCTGTCGGCTGCGGACGGGGTGGCCAGCAGAGTGAGTCTGGCCTCGGTCACGCCGTCGCGCAGCGCGACGGCCAGCAGGACGGCGGCGCCGACCAGTACGGCGGCCAGCAGGCCCTCTAGTACAGCTCTCGGAGCCTTCATCGTCCCTCCAGGACGGTACGGAGCAGTTCGTCGTAGGACTTCATCAACGTGTGCGCGTCGGCCGAGCCGTCGTGGGAGGCGGCTATCGAGCGCGCGGCGGGGGAGAAGAGCAGGCCGCGCAACGCTTTCGCGGTCTGCGACGGGTTTCGGCGCGGCACGAGGACTCCGCCACCGCCGGAGAGGACCTCGCGCACTCCGTCCACATCGGACGCGACGATCGGGCGGTCCGCCGCCAGCGACTCGAGAAGCGCGATCGGCATGCCCTCCCAGTCGCTGGTGAGCACGGTGACGTCCGCGGCTTCGAGCAGGTCGCGGACGTCGGTGCGGGTGCCCAGGAAGCGGACGCGGCCGGGAGCCCGCGCCTCCAGCGACGCACGCAGGCTGCCGTCGCCGGCCAGCCACAGCTCTGCGTCGCCCGGGATCTGGGCCCACGCGTCGAGCAGCACGTCGTGCCGCTTCTGCGGTTCCAGGCGGGCCGGGCAGAGCGCGACGGGTACGTCGATCGGGGTACCGAGCCGGGCGCGCACGGTCGCCCGGTCCGCGGAAGGCACCGACGGGAAGGCGGCGTTCGGGATCACGACCACGGAGTCGAGGCCGGACAACCGCTGGGCGGCGGCCGAAGCGACCGTCACGACGACGGTCGACACCCGCTTCAGCACCCGGACGGCACCAGCCACGTCGGCCGCGGCCACGCCGTGGAACACCGTCACGACAGGCCGTCGCGGAGAGGCAAGACGGGCGACGAGCGACGCGGAGACGTTGTGCGCCAACACGATATCCGGCTGGAACCGGCGCACGGCCACCCGTACCGCCCACGCCGCGCGCAGCACACCCAGCGCGGAGCGGCGTGCCACCGGCACGTCGAAGACGGGCAATCCGGCAGCCCGCAACGCATCGACGCGGAAGCCGCCGCCGCTGGCCACCGCCGACTCCCAGCCGACATCACCGCCCGTGAGGGCCATGCCGGCCACGAGCGCCTCCGCACCGCCCGCGCCCATCTCGCTGATCACGTGGAGAACGCGCATCGACCCTCCTTCAGAGAACGCTGTTCGATCGCGACCGCGATGGCGACGAGCGACCACAGGGGCAGGTAGTACTGCTCGGACAGGAAGATCGAGGCGACCAGGACGGCGATCAGCGCCGCCTGCACGGCCACGGCCTCACGCCGGTCCGCCACGCGTCGCAACGCCCGTTCGCTCGCCACGAAACCGATCGCGATCAGCCCGATCAGCAACGCGAACCCCGGAACACCGAGTTCGGCGGCGACTTCGAGGAACAGGTTGTGCGCCACCGGGGTCTGCTCGTCGATCTCCGCGTTGTGCCCGGCCGCCGCGTACTCCTGGCGGAACCCGCCGGGGCCGACGCCGAGCACCGGGTTGTCGGCCAGCATCCGCGACGCCGCCTGCCAGCGCAGCATCCTGGTGTCCGCGTTGGTGCCCGCGATGTGGCTCTTCTCCTGCAACGCCCGCGACAGCTCGGCCTGCGCGGTCGACGCGAACACCAGCGCCGCCACACCGGTGACCGCCGCGGTGACGACCACCGCGCGGACCGGCAGCCCGCGCCGCACGATCAGCCACACCAGCGCACAGGCCAGCGCGATCCCGCCACCACGGGAGAAGGTCGCGGCGGCACCGGCCACCAACACCGCGCCCAGCAACAACAACACGATCCGCGACCGCCCCTTGACAGGGAGCGCGACCAGCAACGGCAGCGCCGCCACGAGGAAGAACGCCAGGTCGTTGGGATCCTCCAACGGCCCGGTGGCGCGCAACGAGCCGCCGACGACGCTGAGCAACCCGCCCGCCGCCGCCACGACCGCACCGGCGACCGTCGCCGCGAGCAGAGCGCGGACCGGCACCTCCCGCGCGGCCACGTCGGCGAGCACCACCGTCATCACCAGGAACGGCACCCACCGCACCAGGTACTCCAGCGTGAACGGCTCGGCCTCGTGCACCGCCGAGGTCGCCAGCAGCACCACCGCCAGCAACGCGATCAGCAGGTGCAGCGGATGCGGCGCGGGCAGACGTCGTTGCCGGTACAGCGAGAACAGCCACACGCCGATCAACAGGGAGGGCACGACCTTGGCCGACTGCCCGTGCACCTGAAGCAGATAGCCCTCCAGCGGGGCCAGCGCCACCGTTCCGCAGGCGAGGACGCGCAGCAGAGCGGTCACCCACATGCGACCGGATCCCGTTCGCGCAGCCGGGAACCCGCGACCCGCTCGACGTGCTCGCCGGTGCCGACCACGTCGAAGTGCTTGCGCAGCAGCGACAACACCCAGCCCAGCAGCTCGACCTTCGCGGCACCCGGCACGGCCATGCCTGGGAAGAACTCCATCCCGGGCGCCTCGGCTCCCGAGAGCACGTCCGTCGGGTGCAGCAGCAACGAAGGGGAAACGTTGCGCGCCAGGCACAACCGCAACGCCGTGCGGAAGTACCCGCGCGCCAGCCGGGGCGAGATCTGGTGCAGCTGCAGCAGGTACGCGCCGTGGATCGGCACCCGCAGCAACGGCATCGTCGTCACCGGCAGCTCGATCACCCCGTTGTCCCGCCAGCGATACGCGGTGTTGGGCGCCCGGACCTTGCCGAAACCACCGAACAGATCCTCGCCGCCGTCGGTCGAACCCGCCGTCCGGTTGTGATAGGCACGGGCCAACGGCCCGATCCACGTCGGCAGAACGCTCGCGTCGTACCGATAACCGCGCCGCGCGAGCACGTCGAGCAACGCGGGCGTGACGCTGTACCCCGGTCCGCGGAACCCGACCGGACGCGGGGCTCCGGCCGCCATGATCGCCTCCTCGGCGCGCATGACCTCCTTCTCGACCTCCTCGGCGGAGAACCGGTGCAGCCACGGCTGGTGCCAGAACGAGTGGTTCGCGATCTCGTGCCCGGCGGCGGTGATCGACGCCACGGCCTCGGCGCCGTCGTCGCGTTCCGCGTCCGCGCCGACCACGAAGACCGTGGTGGTCAACCGGTGTTCACCGAAGACGTCCAGCAGGCGAGGCACCGCGGACGGCAGGAAACTCGGCCTGCTCTCCCACCGGGGGTCGCCGTGCGTGCGCAGGTACGCCCACAGGTTGTCGAGATCCAGCGAGACACTGGCGACGGCCTTCATCGCTCACCTCTGGCGGAGACCAGTTCGGCGGCGGGCTTCGCGACCGACCCGAGCACCAGCACGCCGGACACCACCAGCAGCACGCCCAGCACGACCCACCACTCACGCCCGGCCGCGATCTGGTCGCCCATCAGCGCGAGCCCGGCCACCGAGCCGATCACCACGGTGGTCGCGTCCATCGACGCCACCGCGGACGTGGCCGAACCGCGCTGCAACGCCGTCGCGAGGCACGCCTGCCCGACGAACGCGGCGATCACCATCAGCCAGGTCAGCGGGTGCAGCACCAGGTCGAGCACCGGCTTGCCGGCGACGTTGCGCGCGGCCACCGCGACCACGGCGAACGCGATTCCGGCGAGCACCGGCGTCACGGCCTTGAAGGTGCGGGCCAGCGGCAGCACGGCGAGTGTCAGCAGCCCCAGCACGACCAGGGCCGGCACCAGTGGGAGCTCACGGGCCGTCGAGGGCGCCGCCGCTCCCGTCAGCAACAGCAGACCGCACGCCATCACCACCAGCACCGCGATCTCGACGCGCCGGATCCGCCAGCCGAGCAGCAGCACGCCGATCACGGTGGCCAGGCCGACCGCGCACGACGACCCCGCCTGCACCAGGTAGAGCGGCAGGTCCTCGCGAGCGAGGAACGCGAACAGGAAACCGCCGACCTGACCGGTGAACCCCAGCAGGTACACGCGGTCCGCGGCGAGGCGGGCGAGCAGCCCCACACCGGTGCCGGGACGTTCGTCGGCCCTCCGTGCGGCGACGGTCTGCGCGACTATCCCCAGGCCGTAGAGGACAGTGGACACCGCAAGTGCCAGATGACCGGACATGAGCGCGGACACTACGACACGCCTGTGCCGCAACACTTTCGAGCGATATCCCAGGCAACTCTTTCGGGTGAACGCCGAGGGGATTTGCCCGGATTCG
Source organism: Lentzea waywayandensis (assembly GCF_900115955.1). Lineage (GTDB taxonomy): Bacteria > Actinomycetota > Actinomycetes > Mycobacteriales > Pseudonocardiaceae > Lentzea > Lentzea waywayandensis. The sequence goes on along the minus strand of NZ_FOYL01000001.1, from coordinate 1,043,356 downwards.
TCAAGATCGATGAAGTACCTTGCCGCGGTGCGGGAAACGAACATCGTGACGATCGTCTGCGGCACCAGGCCCGAACTGATCAAACTCGCGCCGCTCGTCGAACACTTCGGCAGCGCGTGCACCATGATCTACACCGGCCAGCACTACGACCGCTCGATGTACTCGCTCATCCGCCGCGATGTGCCGGAACCGGGCGGTTTCCACGAGCTGCGGCTGGGCGGCCTGCGCCGGGGCGACCAGCTCGGCCGCGCGGTCTCGGCCGTGGACGAGGTGCTGGCCTCCCACCGGCCCGGAGCCGTGATCGTGCAGGGCGACACGACCTCCGCGCTCGCGGGAGCGTTGGCGGCCAACGCCTGTGACGTGCCGCTGGTGCACGTGGAGGCGGGCCTGCGCAGCTACGACCGCGCGATGCCGGAGGAGCACAACCGCGTGCTCATCGACCACCTCTCCGACCTCTGCTGCGCGCCGACGTCGTTGAACCGCCACAACCTCCTGGCCGAAGGCGTCGCGGACGGCCGCATCGCCGTCACCGGCAACACCGTCGTGGAGGCGCTGGCGCACGCGTTGCCCTCCGCGGACGAGGAGGACGTGGTCCTGGGCGACCTCGGCCTCAAGCACGACCGCTACGTCCTCGCCACGATCCACCGCCCGGAGAACGTGGACGACGCGGCCAACCTGGAGACCATCCTGCGCGAGCTCGGCCAGCTGCCGCTCCCGGTCGTGCTGCCGCTGCACCCGCGCACCGCGCAACGCGTCACCGCGTTCGGTCTCGACAGCCTGCTGCACGGTCTCCAGGTGATCGAACCCCAGCCGTACCGGACCTTCCTGGCCCTGGCGCACGGATCCGCGGTGATCGTGTCGGACTCGGGTGGAATCCAGGAGGAGGTCAGCGTGCTGAAGCGACCCGTGGTGGTCGTGCGGCACAGCACCGAACGGCCGGAGATCGAGGGCACGTTCGGCACGCTAGTTCCTCCCGGCCCGCTGGTGGGCAGCTCGGTGCTGGCGTGGCTGGACGACGTGGAGGGGCATCGGGCCGCGCTGCGGGAGATCCCGTCGCCGTACGGCACCGGTTCGCCGTCCGAGCTGATCGCCTCGGCCGTGCGCACGATGCTGGTACAGCCGGGCAGGTGAGGCCGGGCGGTGTGGCCGCGCCCCCCTTCGCCGCGGCCACACCTGGATCAGAGCCGGACCAGCTTCATCGCCTGGTCCGGTGCGGCCTCCTCGGCAGAAGGTTCTTCCCGTGACTGCAGGCGCAACGCCCGCCCGTTCACGACGACCGACTGCCAGGTGTCCCACACGGCGATGAGCGCCGCCGACAGCACCACCGACGCGGCGACCGCGAGCACGCCGTCGTCCTCCAGCAGCACCACGGCGGCCACGACGGCCCACAGTTCGACGCTGGTGAAGATGACCGCGAACACCACCCGTTCCGTGTGCTTGCGGCGGGCACGCGCCATCTGCTTGCGGGAGTTGGGTTCCGGCAGAGTGTGGCGCTTCATGACGGCTCCTGATGGGTGCTCGGTGTCTTGTACACCAAGGAAAACGCCATCAGCCCCGAAGGTTTGCGTCAGATGCCACAGAGAGAGCGCAATTCATCCTCACGCAGAATTTCTATGCTGGTCCTGCGAGTCGCGATTGCTCCCGCGTCCCGCAGTGTCTTCAGCGCTCTCGACAGCGTCTCACGGGAGATGCCCGCGATGCCCGCGAGCTCGCGCTGGGTGAGCGGCACCGTCGCGATCATGTCGTCCGCCTCCCGGTGTGCGAGGTCGAGCAACACCGCGCCGACGCGGTTCAGCGACGGCCCCGTCCTGAGGTCCTGCTGGTCACCCGTGGCCCGCTGACGGGACACGACGACGCGCAGCACCGCCCACGTGATCCGGGGATGCTGCTCGCACAACCGCTTCAGGGCACGAGCGGAGATCACTATGCCTCCCACGGGATCTACCGCCGTGAGGGTCGCGGAGCGCCGCCGGCCGTCGATCGCGGAGAGCTCGCCGATGATCTCGCCAGGCCCTCGGACCGCGAGCACCGTCTCCTCACCGGTGGAGGTGAACCGGCTCACCCTCACGCGGCCGTGTGACACGACCAGCACGTTCCTCGACACGTCTCCCTGATGACAGATCACCGAGCCCGGCTCGAACGCGACCCTGGTGGCTGCGGCTCGCAGGGCGGTGTGATCGGTCGCGTCGAGCATCCCCCAGAAGGACTGGTCGATCCCCATGTCTCCATGATTCACGTGCAGGGGCCGCGATCGTTGCCCCGATCGATCTAAAACCCGCCAGGTCCGGGCTCCTGGTTGTAACGGACAGGCGCGGCCGGTCGACTAAGACGACCGCGTGTCCACGTGAGTGGTCATGCGCTGCCGCTCGTCCTATCGGCTGAATCTCCTGCCTGTTCGCTCGTTGGAGGGAAGGGAATGCTGGTGTAGTTACGCCCGAACGTCTGCGGGGCGAGATCCCGATGGGTGAAGCTGGGAGTTGTGTGCGATTTGGCACACGGCGGAGGCCGATCGGTCTGGTACACGACGCGTCAGCGCGCCGGTGGGAACCGGTGTGATGTCGCGGAAAGGACGGTCGTGCAGCTTTCACCGACTGAGCACAAGACGATCGTCGTGGTCGACGTCGCCGAGTTCACTCGCCGGGACAGGCGGCCCGCGGACCTTTTCGCGGTGCACGAAGGTCTCTACGGTGTGCTGCAGGCCGCGTTCACGGGCGTGGGCGTCGATCTTGAGGACTGCGACGTCGACGACCGAGGGGACGGCGCCCTGATCCTGGTGCCGCCCACCGTGTCGAAGAGCGAACTCGCCGACAAGCTGCCCGATCGGTTGGTCGCCGAGGTTCGCCGTTACAACTCGACCCGTGTTGCAGCGGCTCAGTTGAAGCTGAGGGTGAGCCTGCACGCGGGCGACATCCGCAGGAACGCACACGGCTGGGTCGGGAACGCGGTGAACCTGGCGTTCAGAATTCTCGACGCCGAGGAGGCGAAGGCGGAGTTGAGAAGCTCCGAGGGAGTGATCGCGATGATCTCGTCTGCCCACTTCTTCAGCGAGGTGATCGAACAGGACCCTGGCAGCGCGCCGGAGTCCTACCGCCGCATCGACGTCTCGATCAAGACGTTCGACGGGTACGCGTGGCTGCGTCTGTACGGGGGAAGCGGGGCCGTGCCGCGTCCCGTGGCGATGGCCGCGCCGGTATCGGATGCGAACCCTCAGCTGCGCGGCCTTCTCACCGAGGACGAGATGAAGGTCCTGCAAGGCCTTCTGGTGGAAGTGGAGACTCCAAGGCTGCCCATGCTCGCGAGCCGCGCCGCCGGTTCGATCGTCCCGGTGCCGCGGTTCGGCTCGGTCTGGGACGCTTTTCAGCACCTGGCCGATGTCAACGCCGGCCCGGACGGCGTTCCTCCCGCGATCGAGTTTCTCGAACTGCTGGCCGCGGACCTGGGCGATGAGAACGGTGCCGAGCTCAAGATCTGGGCGGCGCAGAAGGGCCACGCCCTGCGGCGCACCAGCGCGCAGCGGGAGCGCCAGGCAGCCAGGTTGCCTCTTCCCGACGACCCGCGGTTGCATCTGATGATCGCAATAGATGTCGACGCGATAGACGAGAGCCGATGCGTTTTGTCGTTCTGGCGTCAGGATGATCCGCTGGAATGGCCACCGGTTCGCGGTGGTGTGTTCGAGCTGGCGGTGGACGAACTCGAGCAGCGAATCGACGATGTGATCGTCGAAGCCGAAGACGCGTGGTCGGACCAGGCGATCTCCGTCGCGCTGGAATTCGTGGTGGCGAGGCCTTTGCTCGGCCTGCCGATCTTCACCTGGTGCAAGGAACGGCGGTCTGGCGATCCCCGTCCGCTGGTCTACGATTACGCCCTTGTGCTGCGGTCACTGGAACGAATGCGCTCCACGTTCTGGCATCGTCCATGGCGCCGTCGGTGGGACTCTCTTCGTGAGGATAACTCTTCGTTGCAACGAATCCACCCGTACGGGCTAGCGGAAACCAAGGAGAATCCGATCGACGCCGTGCTGAGCGAATCCAGATGGGTGGGGTTGGTGATGGACGAACCACCTGCCGCACGTCCAGATCCGAGCGCCGGGCCTGACGCGCTGACCGCCGCGCTGCGATCCGGCCTGCCGCTGATCTTCTGGCATCCCCGGGCGGGCGCGAAGGACCTGCGGATGCTGGTCACCGGGCTCGTCCACGGTGAGGACGGCATCTTCGGGCTGCCGGCCCGTCATCGGGACGCTCTTCTGGCGGCGGCGCAGGACGATCTCGTGCGGGACCTCGTGGTGCTGCTCGACGATCCACAGTGGATGGTCGAGCTCGACGGGCCGTCGGCGCCGATGTCGAGCGGGGGCTGGGCATGAGCGCGCACGAACGCGGTACCGACGCTCAGCGCGTCGGACTGGACGCACCGGACTGGTGGATCTACAAGGGCACCGGAAGGCGCATCCACGACATCGACCTCGCGGAGCTCCTTCCGCCACCGCCACCTTGGCGCGATTTTCGCGGTGGCCCGCTTCCAGTACCGGACGTGCCGCCCGACGACGACGGCGAGGCGGATCGCAGGCTCGGGCCGGAGATCCACCTGGCCGAGTCGGACGTCGACGCCCACGAGCTCGACGTGGTCAACGCCGCCCTTTATCTGCGGCGGCCCTTGCTGTTGACCGGGAAACCGGGTGTGGGCAAGTCCAGCCTCGCCTACCGCATCGCCAGGGAGCTTCGCCTGGGCAGAGTGCTCAGGTGGTCCATCACGAGTCGTACCACGCTGCGTTCCGGTCTGTTCGACTACGACGCCATCGGCCGTGTGCAGGCGGCCGCCGCCGCTCAGACGCGACCAGGGGATGCCGAGGAGTCCTCCATCGGCGACTTCGTCAGGCTCGGCCCGCTGGGGACCGCGTTCCTGCCGGCCAAGCTGCCGCGCGTGCTCCTGGTGGACGAGCTGGACAAGTCCGAGTCCGATCTCCCGAACGACCTGCTCAGCATCTTCGAGGACGGCGAGTTCGTCATCCCGGAGCTGGCGCGCGTGCGCAACCACCTGCGCGAGGTGTCCGTGCACACGAATGATCTCAACGGCACCGCGACCGTCGTGGACGGCAGGGTCGGGTGCCGTGCGTTTCCGATCGTGGTGATCACGAGCAACGGCGAACGCGAGTTCCCACCCGCGTTCCTGCGTCGCGTGCTACAGCTCGAGATCAAGGACCTGAGCATCGAGCAGCTGGCCGCGATGGTGGCCAACCACCTCTTGGACCCGCAGGGGGAACACCGCGATCGGCTGGTGAACGAGTTCATCGCGAAGAGTCGCGCGGAGGGTGGTCTTCCCGCGGACCGCCTGCTCGACGCGGTCTACCTCGCCACGTCCGGTGCGTACCAGCCGGACGACGCGGCGTGGCCGAGGCTTGTGGACGCCCTGTGGCGCCGACTCGTGACGGGGCCGTGACGTGGCCGGCCTCGAGAGCCTCGACTGGCACGAAGTCGCGGACATCGTGTGGTTGTCGGCTGCGATGCGAGGCGGGGCAACGGAAACCCGCGAACCGACCGCCCCTGAGCAGGCTCCTGCGGAGCGGGATACCGCAGGGCAGGATCTTCCGCGGCCGGATCGCACCGAGGCGGTCGGTGAGGAGCCGCCTGATCGTGTGGTGCCTCCTTCGAGTGAATCAGGGAGAGAACCTCGCAGTGAGACGGCGCCACCGGAAGCCGCCGACGTCCTGCCGCTGAGTTCGTTGAGCCGCAACGAGGACGATCACGAGGACGTTCCGCTGGCCGCCGTCGACGGTCCCGCGCTGGCCGATTCGCTGGAGTGTTTCCGCGCGCTGCGGCCGCTCAAGCGCGAGATCGCCTCGTTCCGCGACGACGCGATGGTTCTGGACGAAGTGGCGACGGCGGAGCAGACGGCGCAGACCGGTGTCTGGTGGCCGATCACCCGGTCGAGGTCGGAGCGCTGGCTCGATCTGACCGTGGTTATGGACAACAGCCCGTCGATGTCGTTGTGGCGACCGAAGATCATCGCTTTCATGGAGATGCTCGCGCGTCTCGGCGCGTTCCGCACGATCCAGTTCCGCCTGGTCGACATCGTCAAGAACGAGGATGGCGCCCAGGTCCCGGTACTGCGCGGAGGTAGCGCCGACGCGACGCAGCGCGACCCCGGCGAGGTGCTGGACGTGTCGGGCCGGCGGGTGGCGGTGCTGGTGACGGACGGCGTGGGAGACGTCTGGCGGCCGGACGTGCTGCACCCGATGCTGGCCCGTTGGGCGCGTTCCATGCCGGTGAGCGTGATTCATTTGCTTCCCCAATGGCTCTGGGGTCGTGGAGCGGTGCGGCTGCACCGGGCCAACCTGACCGTGCCGGGAGCGTTGCGACCGAACAGCAGATGGACGTTCGACCTTCCGGACGCCTGGCTCGAAGAGGACCCGGCAGCACACCTGCGCGACGGTGCCGTGGCGGTGCCGGTGATCGAACTGCAGCCGCGGTGGTTGCGGTGGTGGGCTCGGCTGATCACGGCCGGGCACCACGGGCCGGCCATGGGTACCGTTCTGCTGGCCACTCGGAACACGCCGGCCGGACCGCCTGTCGTGGGTGTGTCGGCCAGTGAGCACGTCGGCCGGTTCAGAAGCCTGGCGTCCCCGCCCGCATTGCGCCTGGCCACGTTGCTGGCGGCGGTTCCGGCCCATCCCGAGGTCGTGAAACTCGTTCGCCGGCGGTTCGTTCCAGAAGCTGGTCCGGAGCACCTCGGTGAATTACTGTTGAGCAAGCTGCTGTATTATTCTGCCGCCCCCAAGGATGACGAGTCCACAAGCGCCTTTGTCTTCCCGGAGGCAGTTCGTGAACTGCTGCTCAACGGCGCTCGGCGGTCGGAAACCGCCAGTGTCGTGCAGACTGCTGCCGCCGAATTCGGGGGTCGTATTCCGGTACTCGAACGTCTCAGGGATGCTATTGCCGATCCGGACAACACGCCGGATCCTGTGTTTTCCAGCGCGAACGCCGCAGATGTCGGGCTGGAACGTGCGGTGATGAGGGCTTTGTCGGGACCCTATCTGTCTCGCGCGGACCGGCTGGGAAACGCCGTGACGCGCGAGGCCTCGCCATCCTCTGAATCAATCAAGACAGTGAGCGAGGACATGCCCGATACGGCCGAGCGCCCCAGCAAGCCCACGGTATCCGAGACCCCGGCTCATTCCGTATCGGACATCACGCATTCGTCTCGGCCGCGCGACGCCGACCTTCCTGAGGCGAGCGGTATGACGGTTTACGCCTCATCCACTTCGCGAGTGTTTCACGAACGAAGGTCGGATGATCCGCCCCCCGTATGGGGGAATGTTCCACCGCGAAATCCGAACTTCACCGGAAGAGTGGAACTTCTCGACCAGCTCGGCAAACGCCTGACCGCGGGCGGCGCCACGGCTGTGCTCCCGTCCGCCCTGCATGGTATGGGCGGAATCGGCAAGACCCAGATGGCGACCGAGTACATCTACCGCCATCTCCAGGACTACGACCTCATCTGGTGGATCGAGGCGGCCCGCCCGACCCAGATCCGCGCAGGCCTCACCGAACTGGCGCGTCAGCTCGGGCTTCCCGGTGCCTCCGAGGCGAACACGGCCGTTCCGGCCGTCCGCGAGGCCCTCCGCGTGGGCCGCCCGTTCCGTCGTTGGCTGCTCGTCTTCGACGCCGCCGAGAGCCCGGAGGAAGTCCGCCCGTTCTTCCCCACCAACGGCCCGGGCGAAGTCCTGATCACCTCCCGCAACCCGGACTGGGCCGGAGTGGCCAGGCCGCTCGAGCTCGCGGTGTTCGACCGTGCGGAGAGCATCGAACTGCTGGGCAAGCGCGGTCCGGAGATCGAGGAGGCGGAAGCGAGTCAGCTCGCCGAGAAGCTGGGCGACCTCCCGCTGGCGATCGAGCAGGCCGCTGCCTGGCGCGCGGTCACCGGCATGCCGGTCCGCGAGTACCTGCGCCTGTTCGACGAGTCCGTGGCGGAGATCCTCGACACCTCGGCCCCGTCGGACTACGAGCTCTCGGTCGCCGCCGCGTGGAACGTGTCGTTCGACGAACTGAAGACGCGAAACCCCGCGGCGCACCAGATCCTGCACATCTGCGCCTTCTTCTCGCCGGAGCCGATCTCGCGCGACCTGTTCACCGGTGTCAGCCGAGTGTCGATCTCTCCTGAGCTCGACGCGGCACTGCGCGACCCGATCAAGCTCGCGAGGGCGATTCGCGACATCAACCGCTACGGTCTCGCGAAGATCGACCACGGCAGCAACACGTTGCAGCTGCACCGGTTGGTCCAGTTGGTGCTCCGCAACCGAGTCATGGCACCACAGTTGCAGGCCCAGATGCGGCACGGCGCGCACCAGCTCCTCGCCAGTCTCGACCCCAACGACCCCGAGTCGAGCCGTCACTGGCCGCGTTATCGCGAGCTCCTGCCGCACGCCTATGCGGCGGACATCGTCGACTGCGACGACAGCTGGGTGCGTCAGCTCGTCATCAACCTGATGCGCTTCCTCTTCGCGTGGGGCGACCACGAGGAAGCCGCGCACGTCGCCAAGCGGGCAAGTGAGAGCTTCGAGCGCAAGCTCGGCCCCACCCACCCGCAGACCTTGGACGTGGCGTCACGGCTGGGGTTCTACCTGTGGGTGCTGGGCCGGTTCGAAGAGGCCGCGCGCATCAACCAGCTCACTCTCCAGCGCCGGATCCAGGTGTCCGGAGAGGACAGTGAAGAGACGCTGGCGATGCAGACCAACATCGTGATCGACCTTCGCGCGCAGGGTGACTTCGCGGCCGCGACGAAGCTGAGCGACGAGATCTACCACAAGTCCAAGCGGCTGTTCGGCGAGGACGACCCGGAGACGCTCAACGCGGCCTACCAGCACGCTCTCAGTCTCCGGCTCTCCGGGGAGTACCAGGCGGCAGCCGATCTCGACGAGGAGACCGTTCGGCGCAGGGTCGAGGTGCTGGGACCGGATCATCAGAAGACGCTCGGCACCAACGCCTCGCTCATCGTCGACCGGCGAGAGGCCGGCGAGTACATGCGTGCCAGGATCGAGCAGGAGAAGTTCACCGAACTCTTCCGGGCGCGCTTCGGCGAGGACACCCCTGACTACGCGACTTTCGCGTTCCTCTTGTCCGTGGCACGGCGCAAGGACGGCGACCACGCGCGAGCCCAGGAGCTGTCCGCTCCGGCGTTCGCACAGTTCAAGCTGGTGTACGGATACGACCACCCGACGACCATGGCGTGCGCCCTGGCGCACTCGATCGACCTTCGCCACTCGGGAGATCTGAGCGCCTCGAAGGAACTGGGCGAGGAGACGTTCCAGCGGTACCGGACCAGTCTCGGGGAAGACCACCCGCACACCATCGCGGCGACCGTGGACCTGGCGGTGACGATGCGGCTCAGGGGTGAGACGGCAGAATCGCGAGTGCTCGACGAACGGGCGTTGGAACTCTTCCGCAACGGCATCGGGCCGAATCACCCCTACGCGATCATCGTCACGATCAACCTGGCGAGTGACCTCGCCGCCTTGGGCGAGATCGAGCGGGCGATCGCGCTGGGTCAGGACGCTGTCGAGCGCGGTGAGCGAGTGCTGGGTACCAACCACCCCACCGTGCTGGCCGCTTCGCTCAACCTCGGCCAAGATCTGCGTGCCGCGGGCAGGCTGGAGGAGTCCGAGCCCTATCGCGGCCCGATCCTCGACAAGTACCGCAAGGTTCTGGGCGAGGCGCATCCCGGAACCATCGCGGCGATCAAGGGAGCGCGAGCTGACTGCGACATCGACCCGATGCTGATGTAGCAGGGCCTCATCCGGACACGAGTTGGCCGAGCCACCAAGCCAGCTTCTCCGGTGTGGGTACGTCACGCGCGGTGCGCCGGAGGTCTCGGTGCACCGCGCGTACCAGTTCCGGGCGGTGCAAAAGAGCGCGTGCGGCAGGGTTGGGGCCGGTTCCCGCGAGAGCGAGACCCAACCCGACCAGCGATGCCGGCAGGTCTGGATCCGCGCGCAGTTCCGCTCGGTAGCTCCGGGCGGCGTCGGTGAACCGGCCGGTTGTCAGCAAGAAGTCCGCGACGGTGGCTCCTGGAACCGTCGGCCAGATGTCGCGCAGGTCGGAGTGCCCGCCCTTGCTCAAGCCGAGTCGCACCAACGTGGGGCGGCTTCGCGACCACGGCCCGTCCGGCACCGGAGTCGGCGGCAGATCTGCCGGGGCCAGGACGACCGGCGGTCGCGAACGTCCGGCCAGCCAGGCGCCGGTCGCCGCGGCGACCATCGCGGGATCCGGTCGCAGGTGACGCAGCCGCCACCCGGCCTGGTGGTCGGCGGCGAGCGCTTCGGCCAGTTCGGCGATGTCCTCGGGCACGGGTTCGTGCTGCCACGGGCCGAGGACGGCCGCGATTCCGTCGAGGAACCGTCGTCCTGCCTCGGTCAGCGTCGCGTCGCGTCGTAAAGTCGCCAGCGTGCGCCAGGTCTGCCCGCGCCAGTAGGCGAACTCGAACCGGGCGCGCCGCGACGGGCCGGTTTCGGTCTCGGCCATCCGGCGCCAGTACGCCGCGACACCGAAGAAGGCGTAAACCCCTTGAAGCGCACCGCTGAGCGGCCTCGGGTCGTCGCGCCACGGTACGTAGATCCGTTCGCGCGGATCGCTCGCGTAGAGCTGCTTCAGATGCAGGACGCCGCCCAGCACGATGTGCTGGAACTCGTGCACCAGTGTGGCAGCGAGCTCGGAGGCGTCCGTCGGAAGGCCGATCACAGCGCTGCCGAAGGCCTCGCCGGTCGACGCACTCGGGTTCTGGAACGGCACGCTGGGCTTCGGCACCACCGAGTCCAGGCCGGTCGCCATCAGTCCGGCGAGTTCAGGCGTGGCACCGGCCAGCAACTCCCACGCTTCGTCCAGCAGCCGGCGCCACGCGCCGAGCTCGGTGATCTCCAGTCGTTCCGGAGGCAGTGGCTCGTAGAGCCCGCGGTAGGGGTCGAGGTCGTCCAAGCTCACCGAGAACCGATGACGCCCCACGTGGGTTTCGCACTTCCGCACGCTCCACCAGCCGGGCGCGTCGGAGGCCAGATCAGCGGGCAGCCGTACCTCTCCTGTCTCGCTGGAGACCACGTGACGTCCGCGCGCGCCACGCACGTTGGCGGTGGAGAACGGTGTCGTGGCGGGCATCCGTGCCATGCCGAGAGACGGCAGTGCCACGTTGCCGTCCCACAGCGGCACGGCGATCTCGAAGTCCAGGTTGGCGATGATCGCCGCGGCCGCGGCGACGGCGTGCACGTGACCAAGGTGCATCCACAACGGACAGACGCCGTCGATTCCGTTGTGCAGCAGCCGGGTCGTGTATCCGGCCCAGCTTCCGGTGTAGGGGTGAGCGAGCAAGCTGTCGAGTGCTACCGGTGACACCGTTTCGACCCGTGCGAGCAGTTCCCACACGTCATCGAGCGGCGGCAACGGCCCGTACAACTCAGGTGTCTTCGCGGACGCCTCGAGCAGTGCGTGCAACAACAGTTTTCGCCTGCTGTGCTCGGCTCGACGCAACCGCCCGACCATGGACGCATCACCGTTGAGTCGAGCTAACGAATCGAAGTCGCTCCACGGCAGATAGTGGTACGTGCCGGAATGCGGCATGGTCAGTCGATCCGTTCACCGCCGGAGGCGTTGCTGCTTCTGTAGCCCGTGCTGACGTGGCCGGCTCGTTCGACCACGTGGCGCAGCGATTGGCGTAGAAGGGCGCTGTCCAGGTCGCGCAGTCTGGTGAACGGCACGCCTTCGAGGTCGATGAGTGCGGACTCCAGATCCGGCTCCAGGCTTGATGAGCTCATGGTGTCGTTTCCCCTCGCGCCGAGTCCCGGTCAGTGCAGGCAATCACATGATGACGCAACAATGAGTGGTTCAGGTAGGCCGATGCCTTGCGTTTCCTTGCGCCGAAACGACCAACAGCCGTGGAGTTCGAGCGCGAGACGGCACTCCTGGGCTGGAATTGGCCAGAAAATGGAAACTATTTGACAGCGGGGCGTCCGACACCGTCGCGAGTCGCCTCCCGATCGGGCTCGGTCAGCGTGAGCGGCGTTGATGCTGGTCGAACTGGGAGGAGCGGACGCGTGAAGCGTTTCGCGAAGCTGGCCGGTGAGCGGCTCGTCGGACTCGTGCTGCCGAGGATCGGTGCTGATGCCTGTGTGCCGGAGCACGGGCAGTGTTGCAAGAAGGGCTACCGCTTCAACTGCAACGGCACTTGCTCGTCGGTGAGCAGCACCTGCAAGTGACACAACGGAGTGCCGGTGATCCGTCGCCGGCACCCCGCCTGCTCCCTGGGGCTGACGTGCTCGACCGGTGCGCTCGTGTGCTGCTTGCCGCGGTGTTCCTCGCGGTCTTCATCGAAAAGGTGCGGCCGCAGGGGTTTGCCGAGTTCCACGACTCGCTCGCCGCCCTGGTTCCGTTGCCTGCCCGTGAGCTTGCCGTCGTGGTGCTCGCGGGGGAGGCGGTGGCCGTTGTGCTGCTTGCCGTTCCCGGGACGAGGCTCGGGTACGGCGTCGTCGTGACGTTGCCTGCGGCGTTCTGCGGCGGGATCGTTCTGGCGATGACCAGCCGGAAGTCATTGCGGTGCAAGTGTTTTGGTGCGGGTGGGGATGTGTTGGGGCCCAGGCACCTCGTGCGCAACGGATCACTGATCGCCGTGGCCGCGTTCGTGCCGGCGCCCGTGTCCTGGGAGGAACCGTTGACCCTGCTCACGATTGCCGTCTTGCTGCTCGCCGTGGTGGTGGTGCACGTTCTGTTCACGTACGGGCTGGTGGCCAGGGATCGGGAGCTGCAGGAGAACGCCGGGCCGTGTCCGTTGTGGACGGAGATCCGAGTGATTCCGAGGCGACGGCGCGGCTGGTCGAGAAGGTCTGCGGGCTGGGGCGGGTGGCCGTGGTCGGTGCCGATGATCCGGTGCCGGCGGCGTTCGAGGTGATGGCGTGTCCGACGTTGCTGTACACGCACGGCGGTGTGGTGACGGCGTCCGGGATCAAGCTCGCCGACTTCGCCGGTGTTCCGGCGCCGGTGGCGTGATCCGCAACGCGCTGGCGGCGCTCGCGTTGCCCTTCCGGGCCGCGCCGGTGCTCGCCGGTGCTCGCCGGTGGAACCCTCGCGCTGACGGTGGTCGCCGGTGCCGCGCCGGCGAGCGGTGCCTGGCTGACGATGCTGCTGGTCGACGAGCTCACGTCCGGCGAGGCCGGTGCCGGCCGGGCGGCCTTTCTGGCGTCGCGTCGGCGCTCGTCGGTGACGTCGCCATCACGTTGCTCTACCTCTGCGGGCATCTCGGCGAGGTGGTGAGGCACCGGGTCGCGGTCGAGGTGGAGAGCAGGCTGTTCCGGCGAATCGCCACGTTGCCGGGGTTGGCGCGGATCGACGTGCTGCGGCACACCCGGTGCGGCGTGCCGGTTCGCGATAGGACAAGCCCCAGCAGACGCAGTTCGTCCAGGTCGACGCCGAGCTCTGTCCTACCCCCTGTGGTCATCCGGACTCCCGTGCAGTGGGTGCTCCGTTCTCCTCCACAGCCCGCTACACGGTTACCGGAGGGCGTGGGAGTTCGCCACCATGCTCCGAACGGCCGCTGCTCGCGGCGGCCACCAGGCTGATCATCACTAGCCCGAAACTCACGAGGCCGAGTGCGAGGACGATGCCACCGTGCAGCACAACGGCGAGTGCGAGCCCGATGCGGCGCAGTCCCGGATTTCCGAGCACGCAGACCACGATCGCCGATTCGAGCAGGATCGTCCCCCACGTGATCGACGTTGTCAGAACGCTTGATTCCAGAAACCCCGCGAGTTCGGAACCGACTCCGAAATACGCGTCCTGCATCACATGGTGCATCGCGCTGCCGTCCCGCCATTCCGGCTCCACGACTTTGGTCCAGACGGCCTGTCCGTAGACGATGACGACCTGAAGGCGGATTGTCAGATGGGTGACGTAGGCGCTGCCTCTCGACCACTCGGGCAGGGGAGTGGCGGGGCGTTTCCAATGCCAGATCCGGTCGTCGGCGAGGCACAGCGGGATGAGCAGCAGGGTGAGGAACCGGGCCACGTTCTCGCCGCCGTTGGGCACGTGGATCGCGGCCGCCAGGCTGAAGGTCGCGTACCAGTGCGGAATGCTCGTCCAGCGCGGCCGGTAACCCGAGGCGGCGAGCACGAGTGCGGCGATTGTTACAATCCGGGAAATCGTCTGGGCGGACGCCGAGGAGTCGAAACACCAGAGTGAAAGGGCGCGCAGACCGTCGCAGCGAGGACCGGTTGGTCCATTCGGCACAACGGGGAACAGGTCGGTGTCCGAGGTGAACACGAGTACGGTCAGTTCGGCGATCGCGACTAGCGAGCGAGCGATGCCGAACGCCGGCGTCCTGGGTTCGAACGCCAGCGCGCGGGCTACCGGGGTGCGCACGTGAGGTCCACGGCGGCGACGCGGACGACGTGCCGCGACGAGGTGTCCCGGCTGGGACGCTCGATCGCGAACACCGTCGGTCCGCAGGGCGTCTCGGCAGAGAAATAGCTGTTCAAGACCACTCTCGGAGCCTGTGTGACGACGGCGGCGCAGTCGGAGACGGTCGCCGCCGCACAGTCCCGCCAGTGCTCGCCGGGAAGCTCGTCCACGGTGGCCAGCAGCCGGGACAGGTCGGCGTACGACCCGCGGTCGAGACCACCCAGGTAGTCCCGGTCACCCGCGGTCCGGGTGATCGGGACGAACGTGCCGGCGGCTTCGTCGTGGTGGTACGCGACCGTGAACTCACGCCCCGCCGCATTGGTGAAGAGCTTCATTCCCTGCGGCCAGAACAGCCGGAACATCTCGCGCTGGGCGCCTATTCGCTGCCCGACGACATCGGCGGGCAGCTGGGCGACGGTGGTCGCGAGGAGAATGACCCCGAGCGCGGCACCGGTGAAGGCCATGCCTTTCGCGGCACGAGCCTGGGAATCCATTTCGGCGGACATCGGACCGGTTGTCCCGGTCGGTCAGCACTCGCCTGTCGTGCAGGGCCCGATGATCAGTGCTGTCCTGTTGCCTGAATCAGTGGGTTGAACATCCGACGCGGAACTCGCGATGGTCACGGCGACAAGTGCCACGGCAGCCAATAGCGCGCCAAAAAAACCGGCCCGTCTCATCTTTCTTGATCCCCTCCTGGATGCGACGAGGAACCTCCCTCCCTCGTCACTGCGGAGGGAATATGGCAGCGTTTGTCCACTTCGTCAACTGGTGACGGGCCGTGTGCGACCGGCTGCTCTGCGTGATTCCACGTGACGCTGAATCGGTACAGGGAATCGGGCGTATCTTTCCGCCTCATGCCGACTCCTAAAGGTGATATCTCATATCACCGCTGCGGTGCCACTGGTGTCCACCGCCGGCTCCACCGTCGTACTCCGAGATGGAAGCGTGCGTCCGAATGGATTACCGCATTTTGGGCCCGCTGGAACTGCGGTCCGCCGGGCGCCCTGTCGCGCTCGGCGGAGAACGTCAGCAGAAACTGCTGGCGCTCCTGCTGCTCGGCACCGGCACCGTCGTGTCCTTCGACCGTCTGATCGACGAACTGTGGGAGGACCCGCCGCAGACCGCGCGCCGCCAGGTATGCAACGCGGCGGCCGCGGTGCGCCGCGTCGTCACCGGGGGCGGCGGCCGGCTGACCACCAGCACCCACGGCTACCGCCTCGACCTGCCCGACGGGCGCCTCGACGCGGACCTGTTCCACGCCCAGGTCCGCGACGCCGAGGTCGCCGCAGGGGAGGGCATGCCGGCGCAGGCCGTGGCGCTGCTGCAAAGCGCGCTCGACCTGTGGCGAGGACCCGTGCTGGCCGGGCTCCGCTCGGCCTCGATCGACGCGGCGGCGGAGGGACTGCGCGAACAACGTCTCCAGGCCGTGGAACGACTCGCGGAACTGCGGCTGGAACTGGGCGAGGTCGCCTCGCTGCTGGGCGAGCTGACCGGTCAGGTGGCCGAACATCCGCTGCGGGAGTCGTTGCGCGCCACGCTGATGCGCGCACTGGACCGCGCCGGTCGCCGGGGCGACGCGCTGACGGTGTTCGAGCAGGGACGGCGGGCGCTGGCCGAGGAACTGGGCGCGGATCCCGGCCCAGAGCTCCGGAGCCTGCACGCCGAACTCCTCCGCGCCCAGCCAGAGCCGGAACCGGAACGACGACCGGTGGTCAAGGTCAGGCCGTCGTCCCTTCCGTTCGACATCCCCGACTTCACCGGCCGCGAGTCCGAAGTGGACTGGCTCGTCGAGGCGATCGGCACCCGGTCGCCCGCGATCGTCACCATCGAGGGCATGGGCGGCATCGGCAAGACCGCGCTGGCCGTGCACGTGGCGCACCGGCTGGAGGACCGCTTCCCGGACGGGCGCTGCTACGTCGACCTGCGCGGGTTCACCGCGGACACCACACCGATGACCGCGGGTGCCGCGCTCGAGTCACTGCTGCGCCAGATCGGCGTGCCGGCGGAGGAGATCCCGGTGGATCCGGCCGCGCGCCGCGACCTCTGGCTGGCCGAGATGGCGCACCGGCGGGTGCTGGTGGTGCTGGACAACGCGGCCGACGCCGGCCAGGTCAGACCGCTGCTGCCCGGCGCGTCCGGCGCGGTGGTGCTGATCGTGAGCCGGTGTCACCTCATGGCGATCGAGGGCGCCGTCCCGGTGTCGCTCGACGTGCTGCCCGCCGACGACGCGGTGGCGCTGTTCCGCCGGATCGCGGGCCCTGACCGGGCGGACGCCGAACCGGAGGCGGTCGCGGACGTGATCTCGTTGTGCGGCAGGCTCCCGCTGGCGATCAGGATCGCCGCCTCCCGGTTCTGCCGAAGACCGTGGAGCGTCGCCCACCTCGCCGAGCAGCTGCGCGACCGGCAACGCCGCGCCCGCGCGTTCACCGCCAACGACCTGAGCGTGGCCGGCGTGCTCGCGCTGTCGTACCACCACCTCGCCGCGGACCGGCAGGAGCTGTTCCGGTTGCTGGCCCTGGTGCCCGGCGCCGATTTCGACGCGTACGCGGCGGCAGCGCTCGCCGGGGTGCCGGTCTACGACGCACAGGACGTGCTGGAGGAACTGGTCGAGTGCAACCTGCTGATGCAGCGCAGGTCCGACCGCTACTGCCTGCACGACCTCGTGCGCGACTGCGCCCGTGACCTCGCCGACGAGGCGGACGCGCCGTCCGAACTGGACACCGCGCGCCGCCGGTTGTTCGACTACTACCTGCATCTGGCGGACGTGCGCGGCCGGCGCAGCCTGCCGGGTCGCCGCGGTTTCGGGACCGGCCTCACGTGGGAGCCGGAGCTGCCCGCCTCGGCGTCCGAAGAGGACGACATCCGCCAGCTTCGGGCCGAGTACAAGAACATGGTGGCGGTGGCCGACTACGCGAGCGCGCACGGCTGGCACGTGCACGCGTGGCAGCTGCCGTGCCTGCTCACGCCCTACCTGACCCGCGTCGGACTGCGTTCCGGCGTGCTCGAACTGTCCCGCAACGCTTTGAAGGCCGCACAGGCGCTGGGTGATCGGTGCGGCGAGTCGATGGCGCTGACGAACATCGCGTTCGCGCTGCGGGAAGCCGGTCGGCACGGCGAGGTGCTGGAGTTCCTCGACCGGGCCATCGCGATCAGCCGCGAGCTCGGCGACCTGCCCGCGGCGATCGGCGGCCTGCGCGACCTGGGCGCGTCCCAGGTGCAGGCGGGCATGCTCGACGACGCGGCGACCAGCTTCGCCGAGGCCGTCGCGCTCGCGCGGTCGATCGGCGATCAGCGGGCCGAGGTGAACTCGACCATCGACCTCGGGTTCGTGGACTGCAACCTCGGCCGGTACCGCGAGGCCGACGCCCGGTTCCGCGACGCGCTCGCGATGCACCAGCTGGACGGCTACGTCGGCGGCGAGGTGGTCGTGCTGATCAACATCGGCTGGCTGGCGCAGCTTCGGGGACGTGACGCGGAGGCGGCCGTCGCACTGGAACGGGCCGTGCGGCTCAGCCGCGAGATCGGAATGAGCCGCGGTGAGGGGATCTCCTTGGCGTGGCTGGGAGTCACGTACCGGCGGCAGGGCAGGATCGCGGACGCCCTCGCCGTGGGCAGGGAGGCCCTGGAGTCGGCGCGGCGCATGGACCTGCGGGAACCGGAGGGCGACGCGCTGAACGGGCTCGCGGAGACCTGCCTCGCGGCCGGACGGCTGCGCGAGGCGGAGGCGTTGCTGTGGAACGCCGAGGAACTGGCGATGGCCGGCGCGTTGCCGATGGTGCGGGCACGGGCCCACGAGGGACTCGCGCACGTCGCCGCCCGGCGGGGAGATCTCGCCTGGGCCCGCACGCACTGGGAGCGGGCCGTCGCCCTGTACCCGGACGGTGCCGTGGACGCGGAGAACCCCCGGGCGCACCTGGGTGATGCCGGCGCGGAGTGCATGCGCTGCGTCAGCGGCCAGGAGGCGCCGAGAGCGCTGACGGTCGTGCGCGAGATCGCATCAGTGGGCTGACCAGGTACGACATCCGTGCATCGGTCGTCGATGCGGCACGGATGCAAGGCGTTGATGCACTCCTTCCCGACAGGTTGTACGGCAAGGAAGTGGTGCTCGAAGATGCTGCAGCCCGCGTTACCCGCACGGCTGGTGGACCGGCCCGCGCTGACCGCGACGCTCGACGCCGCGTCCGCCCACAAGGTGGTCGTGGTGAAGGCGGGACCCGGTTGGGGGAAGACGACTTCGGTGGCCGCGTGGGCGGCGACGCGACGCGCCTGCTGGCTGAACGCCGCCGACGCGGGCACCTCGCTCGAACGCCTGTCGCGCGGGCTGTTGCGCGCGTTGCGCCAGCGGTTGCCGCGCCTTCCCGCCGAACTGATCACGACCACGGCCCAGGGCGCGGACACGGTCGCGAGCCTGATCCGCGGGCTGCTGGACGTGCACCTCGACGAGCCCGTCGTGCTGGTGGTCGACGACGCCGGGGCGCTGCCGGAGGGCAGTGACTCCGCCCGGTTGATCGAGTCGTTGTGCCTGCGCGGCCCGGAACTCCTCAGCGTGGTGCTGCTGACCCGCGGCGAACTGGGGTTCGATCCCGGACCGGTGAGCGAGATCGACTCCCGGCAGCTCGCCTTCACCGAGCAGGAGATCGCCGCGCTCGTCGACGCGGACGCGGCCGGGGTGCTGGCGCGGACCGGTGGCTGGCCGGCGGCCGTGGTCCTGAACGGCGAGGGCCACAGCGAGGACGAGCTCGCGGCGTCCGTGCTGGCCGCCGAGCCCGAGGAGAACCGGGAACTGTTGCGTGCCATCGCAACGCTTGGCCGGGTGAGCACGGCGCTGTGCGTGGCGCTCGGGTTCACCGACGTCCGGGAGACGCTGCGAGGACTCGCCCGGCGCGGACTGCTGACCGGCCCGGACTGGAGCGTCCTCGAACCGATCGCGGAGTTGTCGCGCCGCGACACCGAGGACCCGGAGATCCGCGTCAAGGCCGCGGTCTTCTGCGAACGCACCGGTGCGCACGCCGAAGCCCTCAGACACCTTGTCGCGGCGCGGAAGTGGGACCTGGTCGCGCAACTGCTGCTGCGCGGAGACGAGCGGATCGTCGCGGGCGGTGACGCCGACGCGGTGCTCGCGGCTCTGGAACAGCTGGAGATCGACGACTCCCGTCTGCACCTGGTCTGGGGTTTCGCTTTGCAGCACAAGGGTGACTGGCTCGGGGCGCTGCACTGCTACGAGCAGGCGGGCGAACGCACCGTGAGGTCGTCGTGGCGGATGGGGCAGCTGCACGCGCTCGCCGGGCAGACCGACAAGGCCGTCGAGGTGTTCGAGCGCACGGTGTTCGACGCCGTCGCGTCGCTGGACGAGGTGAGGTTGCTGTCGCTGGCCGTGCGCTGGTTCCGCGAGACCGGGCGGCACGAGAAGGCACGGGAGCTGGCCGGCAGGTGCGCCGAGACGGCCCGCCGTTGTGGCGGCCACGCCGCGTTCGCCTGGAGCAGCAGGGCGTGCGGGTTGCTCGCCGGGTTCGACGGCGACCGGGCGGCGTTCGAGCTGCACTACGGCCAGGCCGTGGACCGGGCGAGACGGGCGGGCTGCCGAATGCTGGAGCTGACGATCCGGTCCGAACGGGCGTGGTTCCTGGCCGCCGAGACCGATCCGGCGCAGGCGCTGGCCGAGATCGACGAGATCCTGGTCCTCGGCAGGCAGGCGGGACTGACCGGCCACGAACCGGACTGCTTGGGCGTCAGGGCGCTCGCCGCGGTCAGGCTCGGGAGGTTCGACGACGCCCTGCGCGACGCCGGCCGGTGCCCGCGGCACCTGGTGATCAAGGCGGAGGTGCATCGCCGGAGGGGCGAACCCGGTCAGGCGCAGGCGTTCCTCGACGAGGCGATGGCGTTGCCGGGCACCGATCCGCTCGTCTGCGCGACGCTCGCCAGGGTCGTGGCGGGCGAGGATCCCGGCAGGGCACGACAGCTCGCGGAACAGGCCGTTGCCACCAGCCAGGTTCTGCGGCTGCGGGAGGTGCCCGCGTTGCTCGCCCGCGGCTGGGTCGCGGTGCTGGCGGGCGATCGGGAGACGGCGCGGGCGGACGCGGCCACCGCGCGGGCGTTGGCGGGTCGTCGCGGTGACAAGGCGGGACTCGCGGACGCGTTGCAGCTGGCGGCGGCGACCTCGGCGGATCGGAAGGCGTTGCTGGCCGAGGCCGTGATGGTCTGGAAGGCGGCGGACGATCCGGTGGGCGCGGCGATCGCGGAGCTCGCGGTGGCCCGGCTGACCGGAGTGGACGTGGTCCGGTTCGAGAACGCGGTGCACGCGCACGGAGTTCGCACCGACGTGTCGATGGCCGACGTGCTCGGTGCGGGCGCGCCGAGGAGCGCGCGGATCGTCGTGCGGACGCTCGGCGGGTTCCAGGTGCTGCGCGACGGTGTCCCGGTGCCGTCCGCGCTGTGGCAGTCGAAGAAGGCGAGGGATCTGCTGAAGATCCTGGCGGGCAACAGCGGGCGGCCGGTGCCACGGCCGCAGCTGGTGGAGCTGCTGTGGCCGGACGACCTGTCGGACCGCACGGCGAACCGGCTCTCCGTGCTGCTGTCGACGTTGCGGACCGTGTTGTGCGTGCCGGGGTTGCCCGCCGACGCCGAACCGCTGGTCGCCGACCGCGACACGGTGTCGCTCGATCTGTCCCTTGTGGACCTCGACGTGGCGGGGTTCCTCGGGGCCGCGAGCACCGCGCTGGTGGCGCACCGGCGGGGCGACCAGGCCGCGTTGCCGTTGCTGATCGCCGCGGACGAGCTGTACCTCGGCGAGTTCCTGGCCGAGGAACCGTACGAGCAGTGGGCGATCCAGGTGCGCGAAGAGGTGTTGGGGAGATACACCGCCGTGCTGCGCGCGTTGGTGCAGCTCGTGCGTGATCCCGATCAGCAGGTCGGGTACCTGGTCCGGATGCTCGAACTCGACCGCTACGACGAGGGTGCGCACGTGCGGCTGGTGAAGGCGCTCAGGGCGGCCGGTCGGCACGGCGAGGCACGGCGGCGGTATCAGGTCTACCTGGAGCAGATGCGGGAGATCGGCGTTCGGCCCTCCGAGCCGGATCTGTTCGGCGACAGGCCTTCGGGAGTTCTTCGGGCGGGCTGAGCCTGCGCTCGCACCGACTGGGGCCACTGTCGCGGACGAGCGTTCGCGAGGGTGGCCCCAGTCGTGTTTCTGCTGGTAGCGCAGGGATAAGAGAACCATCACGTTTCCCGAAGGGCGCTCTAAGAGGCACTTCGTAGCTTCGTCGCAGTGAAGGAACACGGGGGTGTTACGGGTGGGGAGTAGCTGGCTGATCTGTCCTCGGCCTCGGCCGAAGGCGGCACTGCGGGTGGTGTGCGTTCCGTACGCCGGCGGTGGTGCGTCGGCCTTCTGGGACTGGCCGGACCTGCTGGGCGACTCGGTCGAGCTGTGGAGCGCGGTGCTGCCGGGCAGGGAACGGCGGTTCGGCGAACCCGCGGTCACCGAGGCGGCACTGATCGCCGCGCCACTGGCCGAGGCGATCCGCGCGGAGATCCCGAAGCCGCTGGTGTTGTTCGGCCACAGCATGGGTGGGCTGCTCGCGTTCGACGTCGCGCGCAGGCTCGGCGACCAGGTCGAGCACCTGTTCGTGTCCGCGGCCAAGGCCCCGCACCTGGCGTTCGGTGGCGAGCCGCACCTGCTCGACGACGACGGTCTGCTCGACTGGATGACCACGCTCGGCGGTGTGCCCGCGGACCTGCTGGCACACAGGGAGATGCTCGGCCTGCTCCTGCCGACGCTGCGCGCCGACCTGACCGTGTGCGCCGGGTTCCACGGTGTGCGGGACGTGATCGACGTGCCCATCACCGCGTTCTCCGGCACCGATGACCCGCTCGCGACCGTGGCCGACGTCGCCGCCTGGCAGCACCACACCGTCGCCGGCTTCGACCTCGTGGTCCGGCCCGGCGGCCACTTCTACCTCAAAGACGATCCGGCAGCGGTGACGAGCGCCCTGCGTTCGGCGACCGCCAGGGAAGGTGTGCAGTGACCCAGCAGCACCCCGCGGCCACCCGCGGTCAGCAGCAGATCTGGTTCTCCGACCAGCTCGCGCCGGACGCCACGTTCAACACCGTGCCGGTGTACGTGGAGATCACCGGCGAGCTGGACACCTACGCGCTCGCCGCCGCGCTGACCGCGGTGGTGAACCGGCACGAACCGTTGCGCACCAGCTACCGCCACGACGGCACCGAGCTCGTACCGGAGATCGCGCTGGAAGCGCACGTGTCGATCGCGACGCGCGACCTGCGTGATCTTCCGCCCGCCGAACGCTCGGCACGCGCCGAGGCGTTGGTGGCGGCCGAACTCGCCCTCCGCGTCGACATCTCCGGCGGACTGCCGCTGCGCATCGTGTTGCTGCGCCTGGAGGACGACCGCCACCAGCTCGTCCTGCTGGTGCACCACATCGCGATCGACGGCGCGTCGGTCGCGGTGATCCAGGACGAGCTTCCGCGCTGCTACCAGTCCGCAGTGGACGGTGCGGACGTCTCGCTGCCCCGGCCCTCGGTCGCCTTCCGCGACATCGCGCCTCTCGCGGGAGAGGTCGAGCACTGGCGTTCGGAGCTGGCCGACCTGCCGGAACCGCTGGAACTGCCGGCCATCCGCACCCGCCCGGCCCAGCCCGACTTCGCCGCCGAGGCACTGCCGCTGGTCGTGCCGGAGGAACTGGCGAACGCGGTGCGGCGCGCGGCGAGCACGTACCGGTCGTCGTCGTTCATGGTGCTGCTGAGCGCGTTCTCCGTGCTGCTGCACCGATTGACCGGCTCGTCGGACATCGTGGTCGGCTCCCCGTCCGCCGGGCGTGAGCACGCCGACACCCACGACCTGGTCGGCTACTTCGTCAACATGCTGGCGCTGCGCGTGCGACTCGGCTCCGACCCCACGTACCGCGAGGCGATGGACGTCGTCCGCGACACCGTGCTGGACGCCCTCGACCACCGCGACGCGCCGTTCCACCAGGTCTGCGAGGCACTCGGGCAGACAGGGGACGTCGACCGGCACCCGATCTTCCAGGTGGTCTTCGCCTCCCCGCCGCCGCTGGCCGGTCCGCTGGCCGCCGGTGGCTGCGTCTTCACGTTCACCCAGGGCACCAGCGACCAGGGGATCTACGACCTCGAACTCCAGCTGCCCGACTCCGGCAGCGGCGAGATGCGCGGCTGGGTCAAGTTCCGCACCGCGCTCTACCGGCGTGCCGACGTCGTCGACCTGACCGAGCGTTTCGCCACCGTGCTCGGCCAGCTCACGACCACACCCGACGTGCGGTTGTCGAACCTCTCGCTGCTGTCCGGTGACGAGCGCGAACGGATCGTCCGCGACCTCAACGCGAACGCGACCGCGTACCCGGCGGACGCGACGCTCGTCGAGCTGTTCGAGCAGACCGTCGACCGGTACTCCGGTGACGTCGCCGTCGAGTTCGGCGACGTGAAGCTCACCTACGCGGAACTGGACCTGCGGGCCAACCGGCTCACCGCGCACCTCGGCACGCTCGGGGTCGGCACCGGAACGCCCGTCGGCATCCTGATGGACCGCGGGGTGGACTGGATCGTCGCCGCGATCGCCGTGCTGAAGGCGGGCGGCGCCTACCTGCCGCTCGACCCGGAGTACCCGCTCGACCGCCTACAAGCCCTGTGTGCCGACGCTTCCGCCGCTGTCGTCGTCGCGGACCGGTCCGCCGAGCTGTCCGGCGTCGAGCTGGTCGACCTGTCGGCCATGGTCCTCACGTGTCCCGCCGACCGTCCACAACGGACTCTCGTCGCGGACGACCTCGCGTACGTGATGTACACGTCCGGTTCCACCGGCATGCCGAAGGGCGTGTGCGTCAGCCACCGCAACGTCGTCCGGCTGGTCCGCGACACCAACTACGTCGACTTCGCGCCTCGTGACCGGGTCGCGCAGGCGTCCACGACCACGTTCGACGCGGCGACGTTCGAGATCTGGGGCGCGTTGCTGAACGGCGGCCGGCTGATCGGGCTGCCCAAGGACGTCGCACTCGACCCGGCGGCGCTGGGGGAGTGGTTGCGGGCCAACGAGATCGACACGCTGTTCCTCACCACCTCGGTCGCCATGCACGTGGCACGGGAGATGCCCGGCGCGTTGTCGGGGTTGCGCTACTTCGTGTTCGGCGGCGAACAGCCGGACGAGCACGCGATCGCCACCCTGATCGCGCACCCCGGTGGTCCCCGGCACGTCGTGAACGGCTACGGCCCCACAGAGACCACGACCTTCGCCTCCAGCCACGAGTGCGAGCGCGCGGAAGGCCGCATTCCGTTGGGGCGCGCGCTGAGCAACACGCAGCTCTACGTGCTGGACCAGTACCTGGAGCCGGTGCCGCCGATGGCGGTGGGCGAGCTGTGCATCGGCGGTGACGGTGTCGGCCGTGGCTACGTCGGCAATCCCGCTCTGACCGCCGACAAGTTCGTGCCCGACCACGTCGGTGGCAGGCCTGGCGCGCGGCTGTACCGGAGCGGTGACCTGGCGCGGCTGCTGCCCGACGGGACGTTCGAGTACCTGGGGCGGGCCGACCGGCAGGTCAAGATCCGCGGGTTCCGGATCGAGCCGGGTGAGGTCGAGGCCTGCCTGCACTCGTCGGGACTCGTCCGCCAGGCCGTGGTCGTGCCCCGGGAGGACGCCGCCGGTGACGTGAGCCTGGTCGGCTACGTCGTGCTGGAGCGGGCGGGCGAGGAGCAGCTCGACGAGCTGATGCGGCACGTGCGGGACGCGCTGCCCGCCTACCTGGTGCCGTCCGCGCTGGTGCCGCTGGAGTCGTTGCCGTTGACCCGCAACGGAAAGCTCGACCTGCGGGCGCTGCCGGACCCGGAGATCACCGCCGAGGAGCTCGACGAGCCGCAGACGCTCACCGAGGTCGCCGTCGCGAACCTGTGGCGGCAGGTGCTCGGAGCGGAGTCGATCGGCCGGGACA
Organism: Lentzea waywayandensis; assembly: GCF_900115955.1. Taxonomy (GTDB): domain Bacteria; phylum Actinomycetota; class Actinomycetes; order Mycobacteriales; family Pseudonocardiaceae; genus Lentzea; species Lentzea waywayandensis. The sequence continues at coordinate 1,017,981 of NZ_FOYL01000001.1, read as the reverse complement.
GCGACTTCTTCGATCTCGGCGGCCATTCGCTGAAGGCCGCCCGGATCCTCTCGCGCATCGAGAGCGAACTGGGGGTCCGGCTTCCGATGCGGTCCCTGTTCGACCACCCGACCGTCGCCGGCATCGCGACCGAGGTCGACCGGTTGCGTGACACCACACCCGTATCCGTCGGTGCGATCAGAGCCGAGGCCAGGTCCTCGCTCTCCGTCGCCGACCTGCTCGATCTGTGAAAGAGGGGGAAGTCGTGCAGGACGTGTTGCGGCGCTTGAAAGCGCTGGATCCCGACAAGCGCGCGGCCGTGTTCGCGCAGCTCACCGAACGGGGTGAGGACTTCGGCGTGTACCCGGTGTCGTCCGGGCAGCGCCGGCTGTGGCTGCTCGACCAGCTGCACCCCGGCAGCCCCGTCTACAACGTGCCGTACGCCTTCCGGCTGCGCGGCACCGTGGACAGCGATGCCTTGGGGGCCGCGCTGCTGGAGATCGGCCGGCGGCACGAGGTGCTGCGGACCGTGTTCCTCGACGTCGACGGCGACCCGCGGCAGGTGATCCTGCCGGAACCGCAGTTCTCGCTCGCGGTGACGCACGCCGACGTCGACGACCGTGACGCTTTCGCGACGGCCCGGGCGGCCGATGCCGCGCGGCAGCCGTTCTCCCTGGCGGACGGGCCTTTGCTGCGAGCGGAGCTGGTGGTGTTCGACGAGGCCGACGCGTTGCTGCTCGTCTCGATGCACCACATCGTCTGCGACGGCTGGAGCACCCAGCTGCTGTTCGCCGAGTGGCGGGCCGCGTACGAGTCGCGTGACCTCGGCCCGGCGCCGACGCAGTACCTGGACTTCAGCCGCTGGCAGACCGAGTGGCTCGGTGGCCCGGACGGCACTCGGCTGCTGGACTACTGGACAACGCAGCTCGCCGGGGTGCCGCCGGTGCTGGAACTGCCGACGGACCACCCGCGTCCGGCCGTGATGAAGATGCGCGGCGGTGCCGTCGAGTTCGCCTGGCCGGCTTCGGTCAAGCAGCGGCTCGACGAGTTCTGCCTGGCCGAGCGCGTCACGCCGTTCATGGTGCTGCTCACCGCGTGGAACGTCCTGCTGCACCGGTATTCCGGCGCCGACGACATCGTGGTCGGCACGAACGTCGGCAACCGCGGGACCGAGATCGAGAACGCGATCGGATTCTTCGTCAACACCGTCGCCATTCGGTCCAGTGTGGACTCCGCCGCGAGCTTCCGGTCGTTGCTGCACCAGGTGCGGGACACGACGCTGGCCGCGCAGCAGCACCAGGAACTGCCGTTCGAACGGGTCGTCGAGGCCCTCGCCCCGCCGCGCAGCACCGCGCATCAGCCGGTGATCCAGACGATCGTCGGCATGGAGGACAGCCAGCACGAGATCTTCACGCTGCCCGGTGTCGCCGTCGACCGGGTCGCGTCGCACTCGGGGACCGCGAAGTGGGACCTGGAGCTGGGCGTCACGTCCACCGAGGGCGGGATCACCGGCCTGCTGGAGTTCGACAGCGCGTTGTACGAGCCCGCGACCGCCCGTCGCCTGCTCGGTCACCTCGAGATGCTGCTCACCGCCGGTCTCGCCGACCCGTCGTGCCCGATCGGCCGGCTTGCCCTGATCACGCCCGCTGAGCGCGTGCAGGTGCTGGAGGAGTGGAACCCGCCGGTCGTCGCACGGCTCGACGGCGTGCTGGTGCACGAACTGGCGGAGGCTTCTGCCGACCGCACGCCCGACGCCGTGGCGCTGGTGTTCGAGGACCAGCAGCTCACGTACGCGGAACTGGACTCGCGGGCGAACCGGCTCGCGCACCTGCTGCGGTCGCGCGGGATCGGGCGCGGCGACTTCGTCGGCATCAGCCTGCCGAGGTCGCTGGACCTCGTGGTGGCGCAACAGGGTGTGCTCAAGTCCGGAGCGGCCTACGTGCCGCTCGACCCGGAGTACCCGGCGGATCGGCTGGCGTACATGGTCGCCGACTCGGGCCTTCGCGTCGTCGTGACGCTGGCGGCGCTGGCCGAGCGCTTTCCCGATGTGTCGACGCTTCCGCTGGACGACACCGACTTCTCGGGCGTTCCCGACGCGCGCCTGCGGCGGACCGTGGAGCCGGACGACCTCGCGTACGTGATCTACACGTCCGGGTCCACCGGCAAGCCGAAGGGCGCCATGCTGCCGCACCGGGGCGTGGTGAACCTCGCGGACGAGCTGGCCAGGATGCTCGGCATCGGTCCGGGCAACCGGATGCTGCAGTTCGCGTCGTTCAGCTTCGACGTGTCCGTCGCCGACATCATGGTCACGCTGCGCTCGGGTGCCACCGTGGTGCTGGCCGCGCAGCACGACCTTCAACCAGGCCCCGACCTGGCCCGCACGATCAACTCGCAGCGCGTCGACATGGCCTGCCTGCCGCCGACCGTGCTGCGGCTGACCGACCCGGCGCTCGTACCCGGCCTGCGCACGCTGATGGCCGGCGGCGAGGCCTGCCCGGACGAGGTCGCTGCCGCGTGGGCGCCGGGCCGCCGGTTCGTCAACGTCTACGGGCCGACCGAGGCGAGCATCTGGATCACCTCCGCGGAGTGCGACGGCACGGAGAGCCCGCTGCCGATCGGCCGCCCGATCGCGGGCAACACGGCCTACGTGCTGGACGAGAACCGGGAGCCGTTGCCCGTCGGGGTGCCGGGGGAGCTCTATCTCGGTGGCGTGCAGGTCGCTCGCGGCTACCTGAACCGGCCGGAGCTCACAGCCGAGCGGTTCGTGTCCGACCCGTTCAGTTCCGGCCGCCTGTACCGCACCGGTGACCTCGCGCGGTTCCTGCCGGACGGGCAGGTCGAGTTCCTGCGGCGGATGGACGACCAGATCAAGCTGCGCGGCTACCGGATCGAGCTGGGCGAGATCCAGACCGCCGTGAGCCAGCACCCCTCGGTGCGCGCGGCCGTGGTCATCGCTCGCGAGGACGTGCCGGGTGACGTGCGGCTGGTCGCCTACGCGGTGGCCGCGGACGGGTGCCGGATCGACGCGACGGAGCTGCGAGCGCACCTGCGGCGCGGGCTGCCCGAGTACATGGTGCCCTCGGCGTTCGTCGAGGTGCCGACGATTCCGCGCAACCCCAACGGGAAGCTCGACCACCGGGCGTTGCCGAAGCCGGAGTCGGTGCGCACCGAACGGGTCGTCGTGCCCGCCGGCAACCAGACCGAGCGCGCGATCTCCGACGTGTGGCGCGAGGTCCTGCGGACGGACCGGGTCGGCGCTGACGACAACTTCTTCGACCTGGGAGGCAACTCCGTGCTGCTGGTGAAGGCGCGGAGCAGGTTGGCCGAGGTGTTCGCACGCGAGGTGCCGACGGTCACGTTGTTCACCTATCCGACCGTTCGAGCGCTCGCGGCTCATTTCGACGGAAGCGGCCAAGTGGAGACGCGGGCCGTCGGTGGCCGGAAGGCTTTGCTGGCAAGGGGGAGAAAGTCGTGACCGAGTACACCGGGCTGGAGATCGCCGTCGTCGGCATGGCCGGCCGGTTCCCCGGATCGTCCACTGTGGACGAGTTCTGGGCCAACGTGCTCGCCGGTGAGGCCGGCGTGCGCCGCTTCACCGACGAGGAGCTCGACGCCGCGGGCGTATCCGTGGAAAGGCGCGCGGAGCCGGGTTTCGTACCCATGGGCGGCGCGCTGGACGGCATCGAGTTCTTCGACGCCAAGCTGTTCGGCTACAGCCCGCGCGACGCGGCCGTGCTGGACCCGCAGCAGCGGGTGTTCCTGGAGTGCGCCTGGCACGCGCTCGAACACGCCGGGCACCTCGGCGGCGGGCAGGACGTCGGCGTCTACGCGTCGGCGAGCATCGACACGTACCTGCTGCGGCACCTGTGGAACAACCCCGCAGTGCCGGGCGGGTTGCAGCCGCTCGACCTGTTGCTGGCCAACGACAAGGACACGCTCGCCAGCCGCGTCGCCTACCACCTCGACCTGACCGGGCCCGCGATCACCGTCCAGACGGCGTGCTCGTCGTCGCTGGTGACGATCCACGTGGCCTGCCAGGCGTTGCTGGGCCGCGACTGCGACATCGCACTCGCCGGCGGCGTGTCGATCAGGCCGCCGGTGCACGAGGGCTACCAGCACACCGAGGGCGGCATCCTCGCCGCAGACGGGCGCTGCCTGCCGTTCGACGTGGACGCGCACGGCGTGGTCGCAGGCAACGGCGTCGCCGCCGTGGTGTTGCGCCGCCTGGAGGACGCGATGGCTGACGGCGACACGATCTACGCTGTCGTGAAGGGCACCGCGGTCAACAACGACGGCGCGGACAAGGTGGGCTTCACCGCTCCCAGCGTGAACGGCCAAGCCCGGGTCATCAGGGCCGCGCACGACCTGTCCGAAGTGGACTCCTCGACGATCGGCTACGTCGAGGCGCACGGCACCGCCACGCCGCTCGGCGACCCGATCGAGGTGGCCGCGCTGACGCAGGCGTTCGTCAGCCCGCCCGAGGCCTGCGCGCTGGGGTCGGTCAAGGCGCTGATCGGGCACCTGGACGCGGCGGCCGGTGTCGCCGGGTTCGTCAAGGCCGCGCTCGCCGTCCAGAACGGTGTGGTGCCGCCGAGTCCGTACTTCACCGCGCCCAACCCCGAGACCGGCCTGGAGAACAGCCCGTTCTTCGTCAACCGCGAGGCTCTGCCGTGGCCTGGAACGGGGCCGCGCCGAGCCGGCGTCAGCGGGTTCGGCATGGGCGGCACGAACGCGCACGCCGTGCTGGAGGAGCCGCCGTCGCCCGAACCGATGCCGCCGAGCCGGTCGCGGCACCTGCTGGTGCTGTCGGCCGCGAGCGAGAAGTCGTTGGAGGAGAGCCGCACGCAGCTCGCCGAACACCTCTCCGCCGGGGGCCAGGAGCTCGCGGACGTCTCGCACACGTTGAGGACGGGGCGGCGGGCGCTGAGGCACCGGATGGCCGCTGTCGTGGGCGGCGGGGAGAGTACGGCACCCGCTGCCGCCTCCGCCACCGCGCTCTCCGAGGCGTGGATCGGCGCTGGTGACCGGCGTGACACCGTCTTCCTGTTCCCCGGCCAGGGTTCCCAGTACGCGGGCATGGCCTCCCAGCTCGCGGACGAGGAGCCGGTGTTCCGCGCCGCGCTGGACGAGTGCGCCGCGCTGCTGCCGTTCGACCTGCACGAGGTGCTCGCCGACGCGGACCGCTTGACCCGCACGAGGTACACCCAGCCCGCGCTGTTCGCGGTCGAGTACTCGATCGCGAAGCTCTGGGAGCACTGGGGTGTGCGGCCGAGCGCGATGCTCGGGCACAGCGTCGGCGAGTACGTGGCGGCGTGCCTGGCCGGGGTGTTCTCCCTGCAGGACGCGCTGAAACTGGTGACGGCGCGCGGTGAGCTGATGGACGCGCTGCCCGCGGGCGCCGTGCTGTCGGTGCCGCTGGGTGCCGACGATCTGGTGCTGCCAAAGGACGTGTGCCTGGCGGCGAGCAACGCGCCGAACATGAGCACGGTCGCGGGCACGTTCGAGGCGATCGAGAGGTTCGAGGCGTCGTTGAGCGTCACCAGCCGCCGGCTGCACACCTCGCACGCGTTCCACTCGTCGATGATCGATCCGATGCTCGGCGAGTTCGCCGCGCTGGTGAGCCAGGTCGAGCTGCGAGAGCCGCGGATCCCCTTCATCTCCAACGTGTCGGGCACGTGGATCACCGATGGCGAGGCGACCGACCCCGGTTACTGGGCGCGGCACGCCCGTGCGGCCGTCCGGTTCAGCGAAGGACTGCGGGCGATGATCACCGGACCGGTGAACGTGCTGGAGGTCGGGCCCGGCAACGTCCTGACCACCTTGGCCCGCCAGCACGACCTGGGCGGCGCCAAGGCGTTCGGGTCTCTGAGGCACCCGCGCGAGGACAAGCACGACCTCGACACGATGCTGGCCGCGGCCGGCAGGCTGTGGATCGCCGGTGCCGACGTGGACCTCGCGGCGCTGACGGCGGACGAACGGCGGCGCCGTGTTCCGTTGCCGCAGTACCCGTTCGAGCGGGTGCGCCACTGGGTCGATCTTCCCGGTACGGCACCGCGCGAGATCGAGGTCATCGAGGTGCTGCCGCAGGCGGCCGACACCGCGGTGGGCGGCGATCTGGCCGTGATCACCGGCATCTGGCAGGAGCTGCTCGGCATCGCGCGCATCGGCCCGAACGACGACTACTTCGAGCTGGGCGGGCATTCGCTGCTGGCCACGCAGATCCTCGCGCGGATCACCGTCGCGCTCGGCGTCGCGCTGCCCGCGGCCGCGATCTTCGAGGCACCGACTCCCTCGAAGCTGGCCGCCAGGGTCGACCAGCTGCGCGCTGACGCGACGCCGGCCGAGGACGACGAGTTCGCCCGGCTGCTCGCCGAGATCCGCGACATGTCACCGGAAGAGCTGCGGGCCGAACTGGACCGCGAGCGGGACGCCCAGGAGATCTCCCAGTCATGACAGACCACTTGACCAGCTCACTGACCGAGGAACAGCGCCAGCTACTGGCCCTGCGGCTGCGCAACGCCGACCGTTCGCAGCCGGTGTCGTTCACCCAGGAACAGCTCTGGTTCCTCGACCGCCTCGACCCCGGCAACCCCGCCTACGCGATCCCGTTCGGGCTCAAGCTCACCGGGCCGCTCGATCACACCGCCCTCGAACTGGCCGTCGGCCGGGTCGTGGACCGGCATTCCGCTTTGCGCACCACGTTCTTCGAGCGTGACGGCGAGCTGCGCCAACGGGTTCGTGACAACGTGTCGATCGCCATCGAGATCACCGACCTGTCGGAGAACCCCGAGCGGGCCCAGGAGATCGCGCTGGAGCACGCCCGGCACGTGTTCGACCTGAGCGCCGGTCCGCTGGTGGCGTTCCGGCTCGTGGTGCTCGGCGAGGAGGAGCACCTCCTGCTGGTGACCGCGCACCACATCGTGTTCGACGCGGCGTCGGCCGAGGTCTTCGGCGCCGACCTCGTCGCGTACTACGGCGGCGCGACGCTGCCCGAGCTGACCACGTCGTTCGGCCGGCACGCCGCGGCCGAACGACGCAGGCTGACCGACGAGGTGATGGACGAGCACCTGGCCTACTGGCGGGAGAAGCTCGCCGGCAGCCCGGCCCGGTCGACCGTGCCGTCCGATCTGCCGCGCCCGGCCGTGCAGACGCACACCGGGGGACGGCACCACTTCGTCGTCCCGAAGGACCTGACCGAGCGTCTTGCCGCGCGGGCCCGTGAGCTCGGCGTGTCGCTGAACGCCGTGGTGCTCAGTGGATTCGCGGCTCTGATCGGGCAGGAACGGGTGCTGCTCGGCATGCCCGTCAGCGGCCGCGGGCGCCCAGAGCTGGAGACGATGATCGGCTCACTGGCGAACATGCTGGTGCTGCGGGTCGATCTGGACGGTGACGCGAGCGAGGTCATCCGGGGCACGCACCGCGCCATCAGCGAGGCCTACGCCCACCAGGACGCGCCCTACGCGCGGGTGGTGGAGGCCGTCGACCCGCCGCGCGACCCGAGCCAGAACCCGTTGTTCCAGGCCATGCTCAGCCTCACCGAGGCACCGGCCGCACGGGTGGCGGACGGCGTCGAGTTCAGCCCGTTCGAGGTCGACAACGGCCTCACCGACTTCGACCTGTTCGTCGTGCTGTCCAGAGTGGACGGAGAGCTGCGCGGGGTTCTCGGCTACAACGCCGACCTCTACCTGGACGAGACCGTGCGCGAGCTCGGCGAGCAGTTCCTCACCGCGCTCACCGGGCTGGTGTCGGGGCAGCCGCTCAGGCGCAGGGACCGGATCTCGATCGCGGCCACGTTCACCGCGGACCCCGTGCGCGAGCCTCTCGACGTGCTCAACGGCGTGCTGCGCCTGCCGGTCGACGTCGAACTGGCTCCCTACCAGCAGATCGTGCGGCACCTGCTCGCCGGTGACGGGGGCAGACTCGCCGACGTCGCCCTGCTGCGCTGGGAGGACTGGCTGCGGCACGGCGACGCGGTCGAGGCGAACTGGCAGGACCTGGAGACCGCCGTCACCGCGTACCGGCAACGGTCGGAGGCGCCGTTGTTCCTCGTCGTGTGCCCGTCCGAGCAGACGTTCGGTCGCCTCGACGACCGGCTGGCCGTGCTCGCGGACCAGACCGAGGGCGTGCACGCCGTGTGGTTCGCGGACTGGGCCAAGGCGTTGCCGGTCAACGGCACGTTCGACCCGCAGGCAGACAAGCTCGGTCACGTCCCCTACACGCAGGAGATGTTCGCCGCGCTGGCGATCCTGCTGACCCGCAGGCTGCACGCCGGCGCGGATCGCCTGCACCTGCTGGAGACCGCGCTCGGCGACCCGGCGTCGCTGGCCGACCGCGCCGCGCCCGCCGTCAGGGCCGTCGCGATCGACACGCCTCCGGTGGCGCCGCGCACGAAGACCGAGGAGCGGCTCGCCAAGGTGTGGCGGGAGGTGCTCAAGCTCGACGAGGTCGGTGTGACGCACGACTTCTTCGCGCTGGGGGGTCACTCGTTGCTCGCGACGCAGCTGCTGTCGAAGGTGTTCGCGGAGTTCGGCGTCGACGTGTCGCTGCACGCGCTGTTCACCCATCCGACCGTCGAGGCACTGGCCGCGCTCGTCGACGAGCCGCAGGAGACCGGGCATCCGCTGTCGTCGGTCTCCCGCACCAGTGCCTTGGAACTGTCGGCGATCCAGCAACGCATGTGGGCGGCGACCCAGCTCGACACCACCACGACCCGGATGAACACGACGTTCGCGGTCCTGCTGCGCGGCTCGCTGGACGTACCGGCGTTGCGCGGCGCGGTCGCGGAGGTCGTGCGCAGGCACGAGATCCTGCGCACCACGTTCGCCGAGCAGGACGGCCGGCCGGTCATGGTCGTGCATCCCGGCATGGACTGCTGGCTGCCCGAGTCCGTTGGCTCGGCGGAAGAATTCCTGGTCGAACACACGAACCACGTGTACGACCTGGAGAACGGGCCGCTGCTGCGAGTACGGCTGGTGCGGACCGGCGCGAACGAGCACCACCTGCTGCTCGGCATGCACCACATCGTCTGCGACAACACGTCCTGGGGCGTGCTTCTAGCCGAGCTGTCCGCCTGCTACGCCCAGGGCGACCTGCCCGAGCTGGCGGTCCAGTACGCGGACTACGCGGCGTGGCAACAGGAACTCCTCACCGAGGACGCGCTCGAACCGCACCTGAACCACTGGCGGTCGTACCTCGCCGACGCCCCGTCGCAGCTGGAGCTGCCGGCGGAACGTCCTGAACGCAACGAGACGCGCCGCACGTCGTCCGAGGTGCCTGGCAGGGTCGCGGAGGCGCTCAAGGAACTGGCCCGCGCCGAGGGCAGCACGCCGTTCGCCACGCTGTTGGCGGCGTACGCGGTGGTGCTCTACCGCCGCAGCACGCAGCCCGACGTCGTGCTGAGCGTGCCGCAGCAGGGCAGGCCACGCCCCGAGGTCGAGCACCTGATCGGCTGCTTCACCGACCTGCTGCCGATCCGCGTCGACCTGGCCGGGCGCCTGACGTTCCGGCAGATCCTGCAGCGGGTGCACCGCTCGATGGTCGACGGCTACCAGCACGCCGACGTGCCGTTCTCCAGCGTCGCCCACGTGCTGCCGCGGCAGAAGGGGCGGCACCCGGTCTACCAGTGCGCCTTCAACTACGCGGACCTGCCCGACGAGGCCATGTCGTGGCCCGGGCTCGACCTCGTGCCGCTGGAGGTGCCGGTCACCAGCCTCGACTTCGACCTGTTCCTCACGCTGACGACCGAGAACGGCGAGCTGGCCGCGACCCTGGAGTACAGCGCCGACCTGCTCAGCCCCTGTGGTGCGGACGAACTGCTGGAGTCGTTCGTCTCGCAGCTCGGCGATCTGGTCGAGGCACCGGACGCACAGATCGTCGTCGAGCGGGTCGAGTCCACTGTGGATGGCCTCCCGATGAGCATCGTGTCGTCGCGGCCGCTCGACGGAGTTCTGCCGGTGCTGTCGTCGTGGGCGAACAGGCTCGACCTGCCGATGACGGTCCGCACCACGCCGGCCGGTCAGGTCCTGCGTCCGCTGCTGGACCCGGAGGCAGGGCTCGACGGCGTGGAACGGGAGACGACCGCGCTGGTGTTGCGGTGGGAGGACCTGTTCGACGGTGGCGTAGGCGAGTTCGAGAACGCCTTCGCCCGGCTGTGCTCGGCGATCGAGCGGTGGACCGGGCGCACAGGTTCGGAGCTGGCGGTGCTGGCCACGTCCGAGCGCGTAGAGAAGCCGTGGCCCGGCGTGTTCGGTCACGCGACCGACCGTCTCGCCCGGCGCTTCCCGGCGGTGTCCGTCGTCGATCTGCTGATGGCGGAGGGCGACCAGGACGTCGTGCTGGGCAACGCACTCGCCCGGCTCGTGCACACGGGCGAACTGCCGGAGGACACGAGCACGACCGAAGCCCCGCGCACCGACGAGGAACGCGCGCTCGCGGCCGTCTGGCAGGACGTGCTGAAGCTGTCCGAGGTCGGCGTGCACGACGACTTCTTCGCGCTGGGCGGCGACTCGATGACCGCCATTCAGGTGGTGTGGCTCGCGAACCAGGCCGGGATCAAGCTCACCCCGGCCCAGCTCACCGCGAAGCGCACGATCGCCGAGCTGCTGCGGGTGCCGATGTCCGAGGAGCAGCAAGCGCTTGCGGCCGTGTGGCGCGAGGTGCTGAAGCTGTCCGAGGTCGGGCCGCACGACGACTTCTTCGCACTCGGCGGCGACTCCATGACCGCGATCCAGGTGGTGTGGCTCGCGAACCAGGCGGGCATCAAGTTCACGCCCGCCCAGCTCACGGCCAAGCGGACGATCGCCGAGCTGTGCGCTCTGGCCGCACCACAGCAGGTTGCTGACCAGGGACCGGTGGAAGGCGACTTCTCGGCGACCGGTGCCCAGCGCTGGTTCTTCGAGGCCCTGGCGACGTCGATGGTCGCGCCCGCCCACTTCAACCACCCCTACTACCTCCGGTTGCGCGTCCCGGCCACGCCGGAGCAGCTGGAGCAGGCCACGACCGCGCTGGTCGCCCACCACGACGGAATGCGTCTGCGGTTCCGGCGTGAGGGCATCGACTGGCACGCCTCGCACGGCCCGGTCGAGGGCGCGATGCCGTTCGTGTCGTTCGACGTCTCCGGCGCCGACGACCGCGAGCAGGCGATCGAGGACCACCTCAACGAGGTCCACCCGACCCTGGACATCGCCGACGGCCCGCTGGCCAAGGTCGTCCACTTCGGACTCGGCGGGCACGAGCCCGACCGCGTGATGGTCATCTGCCACCACCTGGTCACCGACGGCATCTCCCGCAGCCTGATCCTGGAGGACTTCCAGAACGCGCTGCGCCAGGTCCTCGCGGGCCAGAAGGTCGACCTCGGGCCGAAGACGACGGCGTTCAGGGACTGGGCGCTGAAGATCGACGAGTACGCCCGCGACGAGAAGCTCCTGCGGGAGCTGGAGTACTGGGAGCGGCAGGCTCCCGGAACCGAGGAGATCACCGCCGACCTGCCCGGTGCCAACACGTTCGGCGTCATGCAGGACATCCACACGACCATCGACGCCGAGACCACCGCGCGCCTGCGCGAACTGGCCAAGGCGCACCAGGTCGGTGTGAGCGACCTGCTGGTCTGGGCGTCCGTGCGGATGGCCGCGGACCGGTCCGGAAGTCCTGAATGGACGATCGCGACCACCGGGCACGGCCGGGAGGCGTTGTTCGACGGCCTCGACCTGTCCCGCACGGTCGGATGGTTCCAGGTCATGTACCCGGTCCGGCTCACGCTGCCCGCCGCGAGCGACACGGCCGCGATCGTCTCGCTCGCGGACCAGCTCAAGCAGGTGCCGGTCAACGGCATCGGCTACGGCCTGCTCCGCTACAACAACCCGGATCCCGCTGTGCGGCAACGGCTGGAGACGCCGAACCCGCAGCTGACCGTCAACTACGCCGGCGCGTTCGGGTTCACCGACCTCTCCAGCGCCGACGAGCTGTTCGACCTGTGCCAGTCCGAACTCGGTGTCCTTCAGGACAAGGGAACCGTCTGGCCCGGCCGGATCGACGTCGTCGGATCGCTCGTCGACGGCCGGATCCGCGTCGAGATGAACTACGGCACCGAGATGTACCTGCCCGAGACCGCGCGCCAGATGCTCGGCGACATCGAAGAGCTGCTTCGCCGGCTCGTTGACCAGAACAGGATGAGGTAATGCCCAAGCCTTCGGGATTCGGCGCGTTCACGATCATGTGGGTGGGCCAGCTGCTGTCCGCGCTCGGCACCCGCATGACGAACTTCGCGCTCAGCATCTGGGTGTGGCAGCACACCGGTTCGGCCACCGCGATGGCGCTGATGATGTTCTGCGGCTTCGGCTCGACGGTCCTGTTCAGCCCGATCGCGGGCAGCCTGATCGACAAGTGGAGCCGCAAGACGTCGATCATCGTCAGCGAGATCGGGTCGATCGCCGTCACGTTCATCCTGCTGGCGCTCTTCCTCACCGACTCGACCGAGCTCTGGCACCTCTACCTCGTCAACGTGCTGACCGGCGCGTTGCTCGCGATCCAGGGGCCGGCGTTCGGGGCGACCATCGCGCTGATGATGGAGAAGGGGAAGTTCCTGCGGGCCAACGCGATGATGTGGTCCGTCAAGAGCTTCCCGGTGATCTTCGCGCCGGCGTTCGCCGCGACCCTGCTCGGGCTCACCGGCATCAAGCTGATCCTGCTCATCGACGGGCTCACCTACGTGGCCGCGATCATCACGGTGCTGGTGGTGACCATCCCGCGGGTGCCGGGGCAGGACCGCGAGAAGACCACCTTCTGGCAGGACTGCGTGTTCGGGTTCCGCTACATCGTCGAACGCCCGCCGCTGCTGGCCGTGCAGATCGTGCTGTTCTCCATCAGCCTCCTGGCCGCGCTGGCATGGGCGTTGATCGTGCCGCTGGTCCTCGCTCGCACTCTGGGTGACGAGGGCACGCTCGGCCTGGTGCAGAGCATCGGCGCGGTCGGCGGTGTGCTCGGTGGCACCCTGCTCGCGTTCATGCGGCCGCCGCGCCGCAAGATGCTGGTGGTGCTCGGCGCGATCCTGGTGTTCAGCATCGTCGGCCGGATCCTCTACGGCGTCGGCGACGGCCTGATCGCGTGGGCCGCGGCGATGTTCTTCGTCGAGCTGACCATCCCGTTCATCGACGGTCTCGCGCAGACCATCTGGCAGGAGAAGGTCGATCCCGCCGTGCAGGGCCGGGTCTTCGCGGCGCGCAACTTCTTCGAGAACCTGTCGGTCCCGATCGGTTTCGCCGCAGCGGGCCCGCTGGTGGACAAGGTGCTGGAACCGGCGATGCGCGGCGACACGGCACTGGCCGACACGTTCGGCTGGCTGGTCGGCACCGGACCGGGTTCGGGCATCGGGTTGCTGTTCGTGGTCGTCGGTGTGCTCGGCGCGGGTGTCGGTGTCGCGGGCTTCCTGAGCCGCAACGTCCGCGAGGTCGAGACCCTCGTGCCGGACCACGAGCCCGAGCCCGAGGTCAAGCCGCTCGACCGCCAGCCCGCGCTGGCCGACTGAGAAGGGGGAGATCTTCATGACGCACCGGGTTGTCATCAACGACGAAGAGCAGTACTCGCTCTGGCCCGCGCACAAGGACAACGCGCCGGGGTGGCGTGACGCGGGGGTCAGCGGAACGAAGGACGAGTGCCTGGCGCACATCGGTCGCGTGTGGACGGACATGCGCCCGCTCAGCCTGAGAGGAAGGTCATGACGTTCACCGATGTGGTGGCCGGAGCGCTGGACGTCGATCCGGCGCACGTCACCGACGACGCCGGCCAGGACACGCTGTCGAGCTGGACCAGCATGCGGCACATCCAGCTGATCGTCTCGCTGGAGGAGGCCTACGGGCTGTCGTTCGACTACGAGGAGATCGCCGACGCGCGCACCGTCCGGGACGTCCGGGAAGTACTGCGGGCCAAGGGGGTCGAGGTCTGATGGACGTGCGTCTGCGCTGGCAGGAGATCGGGAAGACCGATGTCCGCCCGCTGGTTCGCGTGGGGCTGCTGGCGAGCTACACGATCGACCCGCTGATGCCGTACGCCGGCGTCGCGCTGCACGACGCCGGGCTGCCGGTCTCGTTCAGCACCGCGCCGTTCAACCAGATCGTGCGGCAGTGCCTGGACGACACGTCGGTGATGGCGCTGGCGAGGCCGGACGTGCTCGTGGTGGCGCCACGGTTCGAGGAACTGGGTGACGAGTTGCAGACCGCGGTCGATGCCGCGATGTCGGCGGCACGGCGCTGGAAGTCGTTCCTGATCGTCGTGCTGCCCGCCGTGCCGGAGGAACGGGCGTTCGGGCACCTCGACGACGGGCGGGGCGCGGGAACGGCCGCCGCGGCCCACGAGACCAGGGAGGCGATCCGGGCCGAGCTGGCGAGCCGTCCGGACGCCTGGGTGGTCGACGCCGAGCAGGCGATCCGCGCGGTCGGCACGGCCAAGGCCCACCACGCCGCGATGTTCAAGTTCGCCAAGATCCCCTACACCGAGGCGGTGTTCGGCGAGCTGGGAGCTCAGCTCGCCGGCGTGCTCCGGGCCGTGTACGGGCTGACGCCGCGGGTCGTCGTGGTGGACCAGGACTCGGTCGCCGCGTTCGACGAACCGTTGACGTGGTTGCGCGAGTCCGGGGCCCGGCTGGTCGTGCGGACGGGTGCCGAGGAGGTCGCGGCACTGGCCGCGGAAGCCGGTGTGCCTGCCGAGTCCGCGGTCCTGTTGCGGCTGGGCGCCAAGCCCGACGCGTGGCGGGGTGAGCTCGTCCGGTCCGGGCTGCTGGACCGCCTTCCCGCCCTGCAGACCGCTCCTCGACGCACTCGGCGCACCGCCAGGGAGACCGTCTCGCTGGACGACTTCATGGCGGGTCTGAACGTCGAGGTCGACCTCCGGCCCGTCGGGCCCGAGTCGGCGGCCAAGGTCGTCGAGGTCGTGTCCAGGGCCAAGGACTTCACGCTCGGCACCGAGAAGCTCGACCTGTCCGAGGACCGCGAGGTGTTCGCGGTGCGCGTCAGCGACAAGTTCGGCGAGTACGGCATCAGCGGCGCGGTCGGCATCACCGCGCAGGGCGTCGTGGACGTGTTCTCGCTGTCCTGCGTCGTGCTCGGCAAGGGAGTCGAGGACGTCGTGCTCCAACGGCTGCGCGAAGAACACGGCGACGTCGTGTTCCGGCACCGCCGCACCCCGCACAACCAGATCACCGCCGGATTCCTGACGGACGCCGGAGCCAGAATCGAGGAGATCCCGTGACCGTCCACTTCGGAATCCTGTCGCTCGGCCACGTGCTCGGCGATCCCGTGGACGTGGCGTCCGCCGCCGCCGGCTACACCGGTGACGTCGACCGCGTGCTCGGCTGGGGCTACCGGACGTTCCACCGGGCCAAGGACGGCGTCGGGCTCACCGACCTGGCAGCCGAGGCCGGTGCGAAGGCGCTGAGCAACGCGGGTGTGCAGCCGCACGAGGTCGACCTGATCGTGCTGGCCATGTCGGACCTGTCCGAGCACCTGTACTGGGACGCCGCGGGCGCCACCCAGGCCAAGATCGGCGCGAACGGGTCGGAGAACGTGCTGCTCACCCAGGCGTGCGGCGGGGGAGTGGCCGCGTTCGACGTCGTCGCCGGCAAGTTCGCCACGCACCCGGACTACCGCACGGCGCTGATCATCGGCGCCAACCGGGTGTGCGAGCCGTACTGGAACCGGATGGAGATCAACACCAGCATCTTCTCCGACGGCGCGGCGGCGGCCGTGGTCCAGCGCGACCACCCGCGCAACCGCTGGCTGAACACCGAGATCATCAGTGACGGCCGGTACGCCGACTTCATGATGATGGACGTCGGTGCCGCGGCCCGGCCGTTCGCGGGGCAGGCGGACGTGGGCGTGAAGAGCCCGCAGAAGCGGCTCGAGGAGTTCTTCGCGGGCGACATCCGCAAGATGTTCGAGTTCGTCTCGACGATCCGCACGAACAACCACGAGGTCGTGCGCCGGGCCTGCAAGCGGGCCGGCATCACGCCCGGCGACCTGCGCAAGCTCCTGCACCTGCACGACAGCGTGCCGGCGATGACGTTGCTGGCCAAGGACCTCGACCACGGTCCCGAGTGGACGAACACCGAGGTGTCCCAGGCGTACGGGCACGTCGGGTGCGCCGACCAGCTGATGTCGCTGGAGCACTACCTCATGACCGAGGAGTTCACCGAGGGCGACGTCGTGGCACTGACCAGCACGGCCAGCGGCATGCACTGGCTGTGCACGCTTCTGGCGATCTGAGGGGGAGAGAATCGTGGAGACCAAAGAGATCCTGGCGCGGATCCGCCAGCTGACCAAGCCCGATGCCGCCGCCGACCCGGCGTTGCTGACCGATCTCCAGCAGCTGAAGGACATTCCGGCGTTGCTCGAAGCCGGACGGCTGCTCGCGAAGGTACCGGCGGGGCTGCTCGGCAAGCTCAAGCCGGTGAAGATCGCGATCACCGGCACGTTCACCGCGTCCGGGGTCGCGCCGCTGCTGAGGGTCGCGTTGCTGGGCAAGGGGATCGCGCCGGAGATCCACGTGTCCGGCTTCGACCAGCTGGCAGTCGACCTGAGCAGTCCTGATTCACCGCTGGCGTCCTTCGCACCGCAGGTGACCCTGTGCCTGTTGCACGACGACTGGTTCGTGCCGGCGGAATGGGACGACGTGGAGTCGTTCGACAACAACATCCGCGGCCGCTGGTCGATGTTCGACAACCTGGTCAGCGCCTTCACCGAACGCTCCGGCAGCGCTGTTCTCGTGCACACCGTGCCGTTGTCGCCGGTGGAGATGCGCGGCGTCGTGGCGTTCGACGGCAGGGCCGCGCTGGGCCGGGCCTGGCGCGACCTGAACAGCGACCTGCTCGGCATGGCCCTGCGCCACGACCAGGTGCACGCGCTTGACCTGGAGGCGTACCTGGTCGACACCCCGGCCCGGCTGCGCGACGAGCGGCTCTACCGGTTCGCCAGCGCGGCCTGGACGCCCGAGGTCGAGCAGGTCTACGCCGCCGAGGCCGCGAACTTCTGCCGCGCGTTCCTCGGCCTGGCCAAGAAGGTCCTGGTGCTCGACCTGGACAACACGCTGTGGGGCGGTGTCGTCGGCGACGACGGCCCGAGCGGCATCCAGATCGGCTCGATGTACCCCGGCAACGCCTTCCGCGAGATGCAGCGCCGGGCCGTCCAGCTGCGCAAGCAGGGCGTGGTTCTGGCGCTGGCCAGCAAGAACGAGGCCGCGATCGTCGACGAGGTCCTCAACGGCCACCCGGACATGGTGATCCGTCCCGCCGACATCGCGGCCCAAGCGGTCGACTGGCAGCCCAAGGACCACAACATCCGCGGGCTCGCGAGCCGGCTCAACCTCGGCCTGGACAGCTTCGTCTTCGCCGACGACAGCACGTTCGAGACGCAGCTCGTCCGCGGCTCGATCCCCGAGGTCACCGTCGTGCACCTGAACGGCGACCCGGCCGATCACGTGACAGCGTTGCAGCGCAACGGTTCGTTCGACGTCCTGACGACCACGGCGACCGACCGCGACCGCACGCAGCTCTACAAGGCCCGCGCCGAACGCACCGAGTTCGCCGGCTCGTTCAGCTCGGTGCAGGACTACCTGCGCAGCCTGGAGATCCAGGTCTCGGTCCGCGAGGCCGACGAGTTCAGCCTGCCCCGGCTCGTCCAGCTCGGGCAGCGCACCAACCAGTTCAACATGATCGGTACCTCGCACGCCGAGTCCCGCACCAGGGAGATGGCCGCGTCCGAGGACCACGTCGTGCTGGTCTTCGAGGTCGCGGACCGGTTCGGGGCCGAGGGCATCGTCGGCGGCGTCTGGGTGTCGAAGCATCACGACCACTGGCTCGTCGAGAACTTCGTGATGAGCTGCCGGGTCTTCACCCGCGGCGTCGAGCACACCGTCGTGCAGCACATCGCCGACCGTGCCGCTTCCTCGGGCGCTTTGAGGCTGGAGGCCGACTTCGCGGCCACCGACCGGAACAAGGCCGCGGCCGCGTTCTACCCGGACGCCGGCTTCGAACGCCTGGCGGAAGGCCGTTTCGCACTGCCGCTGCACCCGCGGCCGCAGATCAGTCCTGAGTGGACGCACCTCGTCGTGGAAAGGGAGTCGGCCGATGTCTGAGGTTTTCGTGGAGGTCGCGGACCTCGTGGGCCAGGTGACGGACCTGCCGGCCGAGGACATCTCGGCCGACGCGCGGTTCGACGCGCTCGCCAACTGGACGAGCTACGACGCGTTGCGCCTGCTCACCGGCATCGAGCAGAAGTTCGCGGTACGCCTCGACCTCCAGGAGTACTTCGCGATCAAGGACGTCGGCAGCCTCGTCGCCGCCGTGTCGAGCGCACAGGAGAAGTCGGGATGATCCTGCGCATCGACCACGTGGGCGTGGTCACCAACGACATCAAGGCGGCCGCGTCCGGCATGGGCCTGATGGACCTGAAGTGCACCTACGAGGACGACGTCGACGTCTACGGCGTGGCGACCTCGTTCTGGCAGTGCCCCGGCGACACCACCTCGATCGAACTGGTCGCGCCGGTGCGCCCCGACGCCGCCGTCCACGGACACCTCGCGCGACTCGGCCCCGGCCTGAACCACGTGGCGTTCGAGGTGGACGACATCGACGCTGACCTGGCGGCGTTGCAGGACCGCGGCGCGATCCTCGTCGACGAGAAGCCGTGCCAGGGCGGACGGCCCGGGCTGCGGGTGGCGTTCGCACACCTCGGGCCGTCGACGGGGCTGCTGGTCGAGCTCGTGGACTACGGCAACCGCGCCTGAGTCGACTCGGAGGCCTCGGGCTCTGCCTGAGGCCTCAGCTCGCTCTTGCGGCGGGTCAGCACCAGCGGCCCGTCCTCGGTGATCGCGACGGTGTGCTCCGAGTGCGCCGTCCGCGACCCGTCGGCCGAACGCAGCGTCCAGCCGTCCTCGTCGTAGATGATCTGGTCGGTCGTGGCGGCGAGCCACGGCTCGATCGCGATGGTCAGCCCGGGCTTGAGCTTCATGCCGTGCCGCCGACGACCGTTGTTGGCCACGTGTGGCGCCTCGTGCATGGTGCGCCCGATGCCGTGCCCGCCGAACTCCAGGTTGGGCGTGTAGCCGAGCCCGGTGCAGACCTCACCGATCGCCGCGGAGATGTCGCCGATGCGGTTGCCCACCTGAGCCACCTCGATCGCGGCCGCGAGAGCCACCTCGGTGGCCTTGACCAGCCGCAGGTCCTCCTCACGGGGCGTGCCGACGACAACGGTCATCGCCGAGTCGGCCGCCCACCCGTCGACCGTGACCGCGATGTCCATGGTCAGCACGTCACCGTCCTCCAGCACGTAGCTCTTGGGCAGGCCGTGCAGCACCGCGTCGTTGACGGCCAGACAGGTCACGTTGCGGAACGGCCCACGCCCGAACGACGGCGAGTAGTCCCAGTAGCAGGACACGGCGCCGCGCTCCTCGATCATGTGACGCGCGTGATGCTCGAGGTCGAGCAGGTTCACGCCCACCGCGGCCCTGGCGGAGAGCTCGTCGAGCACCTCCGCGATGAACTGGCCGGTGACATGCATGCGCTCGATCTCCGCGGGCGACTTGAGCTCGATCAACGTGTTCCTCCATCAGCGGGTGCCGGTATAACTATACCGGCTTCGCGGAACCGGCTGAACAACACCACCCAGGAGGGGGACGCGCGTTGCGCCGGCGGGCCGGCGTCACCACAGTGCCTGGTCATGAAGCAGGTGTTGCAGCACAGGATCGACTCGACCTTCGCCCACTACGACGTCAACCGCAACGGCGTCATCGAACTAGCGGACATCTACGCCCTGGCCAACCGCCTGCTCCAAGCATTCGGCGAACCGGCGTCCTCAGAACGCGGCCGCGAGCTCATCGAGGCCTACGACCGCTTCTGGGAGATGCTGGCCGACCACTGCGACACGGACCGAGACGGCCGAATCGGCCCCGAGGAGTACCGCGAGGCCATGATCGAGGCGTTCGTCGAGGGCGGCCCGATCGCCATGGACTTCCTCGAGGTCGTCCAGTCCCTGCTGGTCATCATGGACACGAACGGCGACGGCCGCGTCGACTCGGCCGAGTTCGGCGTCCTGCTGAAGGCGCGCGGGCTGGCCGAGGCCGACTGCGCGACGGCGTTCGCGCACCTCGACACCGATGGCGACGGGGCGATCAGCGTGCAGGAGTACGTGGCCGCCGTGCGGGACTACTACACGAACCCGGCGGAGGACACGCCCGGCAGCTGGCTGTACCCGAAGGCGCTCCAGCGCATCTGACCAGCGGCTCAAGGAACCAGCCTCGCAAGGTGGCCACGTACGAGACCTGGTGTGGCGCGAAGCGAGCCGTCTGAACCTAGAAGCGCCGGGTAGCGGTAGGGGTCCGCTCATGGCGATTGGGGCTTACCTTGAGCGGGCGGGATGCTCCCCGCATGGACACGGCCGGGCGCTTTTCAGCCCGGCCCTTTTCCGGCCGTCAAGCATCCCGCCAGAGGCTCAAGGTCAAGCCCCAATCGCAACCCCGCACTTCGTCACGACCTGCGAGACCCCTCTCGCAAGGCGACTGAACGTCCGGAACGCGACCAACCCCGCTGGAACAGGACCGGGGTCAACGCAACCAGACCTCCGCATCAGGACCGGATGAACTCCAGCAAATCAGCGTTGATCACGTCCGCGTGCGTCGTCGGCATCCCGTGCGGGAACCCCTCGTAAACCTTCAAAGTCCCGTTCTTCAACAACGGCGCCGACAACAACGCGGAGTCGGCGATCGGCACGATCTGGTCGTCGTCGCCGTGCATCACCAACACAGGCACGGTGATCTTCCGCAGATCCTCCGTGAAGTCAGTCTGCGAAAACGCGACAATCCCCTCATAGTGGGCCAACGCCGACCCCATCATCCCCTGCCGCCACCAGTTCCGGATCAAAGCCTCCCGAGGCTCGACCCCGTCACGGTTGAACCCGTAGAACGGCCCGGACGGCAGTGCCAGGTAGAACTCCGAGCGGTTGGCAGCCAGCTGAGCCTGCAGGTCCTCGAAGACCGCGATCGGCAACCCACCGGGATTGGCCTCGGTCTGCACCATCAACGGCGGCACGGCGGCGAGCAGCGCCGCCTTCGCCACGCGGGACTCGCCGTGCTGGGCGATGTAGTGCACGACCTCGCCACCACCGGTCGAGTGTCCGATGTGGACGGCGTCGTGCAGGTCGAGGTGTTCGGTCAGCGCGGCCAGGTCGGCGGCGTAGTGGTCCATGTCGTGGCCGGTGGCGACGTGGGACGAACGGCCGTGGCCGCGGCGGTCGTGCGCGATGACCCGGAAGCCCTGTCGCACGAAGTACAGCATCTGGGCGTCCCAGTCATCCGACGAGAGCGGCCAGCCGTGGCTGAACACGATCGGCTGACCGGTGCCCCAGTCCTGGTAGAAGATCTCGACACCGTCGGGGGTGGTGATCGTGGGCATGTCGTTTCTCCGTCCTGTGTCGCTGTCGGGAGCGATTTTGGTCGAGTTACGAGCGGGCTGAGCCTGTCAGATGACTGGTGTGGTGACTGCGGTCCTTCGGCCGTGACTGGCGAGTACGGTCAGTCGTAGCAGAGGAAGGCGACCTGCGTGAGGACTCCGACGTCTCGCAAGATCGCTTACGGAGCCGAACCGTCCCGGTACGGCGTGTTGCGCCTGCCGCCCGGTGACGGCCACTTCAGCGTGATCGAACCCGACGGGCGCGCGGACGGTGGCACGCGAGGGCTGGGGCGGAAGCTCGCCCGAAAGATCAGATCCGGCGGTCGACCGCGATCCAGTTCGTCTCCCACGTCGTTCCGCCGTCGCCGGAGAAGGCCTGCTCGAACCTGGCCTTGTCCGGCCCCTGGCGGAACACGAGGAAGCGCACCTTGATCGGGCGGCCGCCGAGCTGGTCGTCGCCGTAGAACTCGCCCGCGCCGTCGCGGAAGCCGCCGAACACCGCCGGCGTGAGCAGTCCGTCGCGCAGGCTGACGAAGCTCAGGCTCCACCGGTTCGCCTGCGGTTCGAACAGCCGCAGGTTCATGCCCTCGATGCGGCCGCTCTCGCCCGCGATCTTGAGCTCGACGACGTTCGCCCGCCGGTCCATGAGCGGACGGACGAGGCTGGTGCCGGTGAACTGGAGCCATTCGTCGGGAGATTCCGACAGCGGTTCGGCGAGCACGCGGACGCTGGTGCGCCAGTTGCCGAACTCCCAGTCGAAGTCGCGTTGACCATCGGACTGCGACTCGGCAGCGGACGCGGCCGTCCCGGCCACCATGAGCAGCGACAGGACCGCGATCAGGATTCGCTTGTGTGGCAAGGTCATGGCCTGACTATCCGAGCGGAGTGCGGCCGTGGACAAGAAGGCACCTGCGGGTAACCCCTCGCGCCCCAACCCGTTGCCCGGCTGCCCGATGGCCGCCGCGTTCGCCGCGGTCGGCGGGAAGTGGAAGCTGACCCTGCTCTACTGGCTCGCCCACGGCGAGTCCCACTTCGCCGGTCTGCGCCGCCGCGGCGCGCCGATCACGCCCAAGGTGCTGGCCGAGCAACTGCGCGAGCTCGAAGCCGACGGACTCGTCGACCGCGTGGAGACCGGACCGGTGCCGGCGCCGGTCATCTACCGGCTCACGCCTTACGGGGAAACGGTTCTGCCCGTCGTGGAAGGAGTCCGGGTGTGGGGCGAGGCCCACCTCCGGCGCACGCACGGCGAGGCCGCGCCGACCGACGCGATGAGCTGCGGCGGTTCGCTCGGAGGTCGATGACGACCGGGGACGACGGCGAAGTCCGCCGCCGTCCCGAACGGCCGGTACGACCTAGACGCAGCGGTAGCTGGAGGCCGTCTTCGGGTCGCCGTGGACGTACCGCGAGGTCTTCGGGTACGGGCACAGGTCGCGGGTCGAGTCGGCCGTGGCCGCGCTGAGAGTGCTCGGAGCCTTGCCGCGTTCCACCCAGTCGACCAGCTGGCCCAGGGCGTTCGTGGGCTGCGGGCCGTTGCCACCGAGGCAGTGGTCGACGCCGGGCGCGGTGAACAGGCGGTAGAAGTCGTTCACGTACCCCATGCGCCGCTCGACCTGGTCGCGGTACATGAGCGTGCCGCCGGGCGGGATCAGCTGGTCGTTGGTGCCCACGAACGTGATCAGCTTGCCGCCCGAGCGCCGGAACGCCGACAGGTCGGGGTCCGAGGTGCCGATGACGTCGTCGAACTCGCGGACCGACTGGCGGAACAGGTCGCGGTACTGGGCGTAGGTCAGCTTCGAGGTGTCGAAACCGGGCTGCTCGAGCAGGAAGCTCTGCACCCACAGCGCGGCGACCGGGAAACCGGGGCCGGGGAAGCCGGGGATCGTGCCCGCGAGCCACACCGGGTCGGCGCCCTTCGGCAGACCTGGCCAGAGGGTGCGGCCACGTTCGTCGGTGGGGCCGTCCCAGATCTTGCGCATGACGTCGGCGTCGGCCTGGGACACCGTGACTTCGTTGCCCTCGCACAGGATCTTCGCGCCGATGAGCTGACGCGGGTCGTAACTGCACCGGTCCGGCCGGTCGACGATGCCGTTCGTGACACCGTCCTGCGCGTCGCACGCCTCGATCGCGGCCTTGCGGAACGCCGCCAGCACGCAGTTGCCGACGACGTGACCGTCGTTGCCCTGCACGACCTGCGGCCACAGCGTCGCGACGGCGAACTGGGACCAGTTCACCGCCGGTGCGTTGGCGAGGACGCCGTCGTAGTCGTCCGGGAACCGCTGCGCCTCCGCGTAACCCTGGCGGCCGCCGGTCGAGCAGCCGTTCCAGTAGGAGTAGCTGACCGAACGCTGGTAGTGCTTGCGCACGACCTGCTTCGCGATCACGGCCGCCTCGTGCACCGAGCGCGTGGCGAAGTTGGTGAGCAGCGTGCGATCGAGCTCGCCGTTCTTGAGCGCCCAACTCGTGTTGAGGCCGTCCAGCACGCCCGCGTCGGTCGTCACGGCCGCGTAGCCGTCCTTCACGGCCTGGGTGAACGGCGCGCCGGTGTCGCCCGCGGCGTACGCGCTGCCGCCGACGCCCTGAAGCCGGCCCGTCCAGCCGGTCTGCGGAAGACCGACGACGACCTTCACGTGGTCGTCGGTGTGCGTGAGCGTCACGGTGATCTCGCAGTGCTCGGGACGGCTCACCGCGTCCACGGACTCGATCTTCGCACCGGCCGGGGCGGTGACCGCGACCGTCGTGCAGTCCGGGGTGCTCGCCGACGCCGGCGCGAGTGGCGCCAGCCCGGTCAGCAGCAACGTTGTCGCCAACAGCTTCGTCAGTCGTCTCACGCCGCGCGACGTTAAGCGGGCCTCGGACCCGTCGCGCCCGTCAGGTGACGCTGCTCGTGTACGTCACTGGACCGGGTGAAAGACTGCCGCGCATGCGCGAGGTGGGCAACAGACGCTACCGGCTGGAACGTGAGCTGGGCAGGGGCGGCATGGGGGCCGTGTGGCTCGGAAAGGACACCGTCCTCGGCCGCGAGGTCGCCGTGAAGGAACTGCTGCTGCCCGTGGGCGTACCGGCTCAGGAACGTGCCGTGTACCAGGAACGCGTGCTGCGCGAGGCACGCATCGCCTCGCAACTTCAGGACCCGGCGGTGGTCACCGTCTACGACCTCATCTCCGAGGACGACCAGACGTTCATCGTGATGGAGCTGATCAACGCTCCGACGCTGGAGTCCCTGGTCGAAAACTCCGGACCGCTGAGCACACGCGCGGCCGCGACACTCGCGGGACAGCTGCTGAACGCGTTGGAGGCGGCCCACGCGTCCGGCGTCGTGCACCGCGATGTCAAGCCCGGCAACGTGATGGTGCCCGGCAGGGGCACCGCGAAGCTCACCGACTTCGGCATCGCCCAGTCCGTCGACGATCCCCGGCTGACGGCGACCGGCACGCTGATCGGTTCGCCCGCCTACATGTCCCCGGAACGCCTCGCGGGCGGTGAGGCCTCGCCCGCCTGGGACCTGTGGGCGTTGGGGGCGACGCTGTTCTTCGCGGTGGAGGGGCGCGGCGCGTTCGACCGCCCGACCACCTCGGCCACGATCCTCGCGGTGATGAGCGAACGCCCGGTGCCCCAGGTCGCGGGCCCGCTCGGCGAGCTGATCGTCGGCCTGATGGAACCCGATCCCGCGCGCAGACTCGGTGTCGCCCAGGCACATCGGCTGATCGAACGCGCGCACGCCGTCGCGGAGCTCTACCCGGCCAGGCCGCCCGCCGTGGACAGCAACCTGACCACGGCCGTTCCGACGCTGAAGGTGGACGTCGCGGCATTGTCCGGTGCCGCACCCACGTCAGGCCCCGTGGTCATCGGCCAGTTCGCCCCTGCCCCGGTCTTTCCCGTTCCCCCACGCAAGAAGCGCCCGGTCGGACTGATCCTCTCGGCGACGCTGGTCCCGCTGTTCCTCGTCGGCGCGCTGGTCCTGTTGTACTTCACCGTGTTCAAGCCGATGTTCACGAACATGGGACTGGGCGTGCCGGACGGCCCCGCGAGCACCGCCGCGATGCAGCCGGTCCTGACCCTCGGCCCGGATGGCGACATCAAGGGCGACACGTTGATGGCGTTCCGCAACTCGTGCCTGACCTGGCTGCCCGCGAAGGACGCCCCGAAGATCCAGACCAAGGACCGCGTCGGCTGCTACGCCGAGCACGACGTCGAACTGCTCGACACCGTGCTCGCCAGCACCGAGATCGAGAAGGACGTGGCGTACCCCGGTGCCGAGCAGCTCACCAAGCTCGGCGGCACCGGGTGCACGCGCACGTTCCTGTCGGCCAAGGTCAACGGCCAGGACAAGGAGAAGACCCTGCGGTACTGGGTGATCATCCCGACCGCCGAGGCCTGGAAGGTCAAGACGGAGAACGGGTACCGCAGCTCCAGTCGCCTCATCCACTGCTTCGTGGGCAAGGCGGACGGCACGAAGCTGACCGAGCCGCTGATGAAGCAGTAGCTACTCGGAGACGGCGATCGCCGACGCCGGGCACACGGCAGCCGCGTGCCGGACGTCGGCCAGGCGCTCCGCCGGCGGGCTGGCGTCCAGCAGGTCCACCAGACCGTCGTCGTCGCGCTGGTCGAACACGTCGTCGGCGGCCAGCACGCACTGCCCGGCGCCGACGCACTTCCCCTGATCCACCACTACCTTCACGTCTACCTCCAGGTGATCGGCAGCTCGGCGACGCCACCGGTGAGCGTCGCGCGGACCTGTAGCGAGTCGAGGTCCTTGGCGAGCCGCATCGACGGCAGGCGCTTGGCCAGCGCGGCGAACACCACGCGCAGCTCGGTGCGGGCCAGGGAGGCGCCGATGCAGAAGTGGGCGCCGTGGCCGAAACCGAGGTGTGTCCTTTCCGGACGGTCCGGGTTGAACTCCTCGGCCTCGGAGTACACCGAGGCGTCGCGGTTGGCCGCGTTGGTCGAGAGGACCAGCGCGTCGCCGGCCTTGATGGTCACGCCCGCGATGTCGACGTCCTCCCGCGCGTACCGCAGCAGGCCGAGGTCGCCGGGCGCGCCGAGGCGCATGACCTCCTCGACCACCGCGTCGACCCGGCCGTCCGGGTCGGCGACGAGCGCGTCCCAGCGTGAGCGGTCGGTGAGCAGGAACAGCACGCCGAGACCGATGCGGTTGACGGTGGTCTCGTGGCCCGCGAACAGCAGTCCGACGCAGAGCCGGACCATTTCCACGTAGTCGAACGACGGGTCCTCGCTCTGCGCGCGCACGAGGTCGGAGATCACGTCTTCGCCGAGCGCCCCGCGCTTGCTCTCGACGAGGCCGACCATGTAGCGGAAGAACTCCTCGCGCGCCTGGTGCGCCTCCTCGCCGATCTCCGTGCCCGCCATGCGTTCGGACAGCGACGCGAACTTCTCGTTGTCCTCCTCCGGCACGCCGAGCAGACGGCAGATCATGGCCACGGGCAACGGGAACGCGAGGCCGTGGTGCAGGTCGGCCACACCGGTCGACGAGTGCTCGGCGATCAGCTGGTCGATGCAGGCGTCGACCAGCTCCTCCATGTTGTCGCCCAGCATGCGCATCCGCTTGGCGGAGAACGCGGGCGTCAGCAGCCGGCGCATGCGCGTGTGGTCGGCCTCCTCGGTCGCGTACTCGCCGGTCGGGCCGTCCTGGACGGCGGCGGTCGAGATGCGGGAGGCCTTCTCCGGTTCCGGGTGTGAACGGCCGAAGCGCTTGTCGCCCAGCAGGAGGCGGACCTCCTCGTACCGGGTCACGAGCCAGGCGGGGTCGCCGGCCGGTGTCGTCACGGGCGCGATCGGTGCCTCGCGTCGCAGCACCTCGTAGAGCGGAGCGAGATCGAGGACGTTCGGCCTGGCCAGCGGCAGCTTCAGGCGCTCTGCGTCAATGCTCATGCACCGACCGTAGCGCTTGTTGGCAGATGGTGCCAATAAATGTTCCGGGTCGGGTGACGTGCTTAAATCGCCCGATGACGGACGTTGCGACAGAAAAGCCTCGCCGGGGCAGGCCGCCGGTCAGCGACGAGCAACGTCAGCGTCAGCGCCTCGACATCTCGCGTCACGCGGTCCGGCTGTTCGCCGACCAGGGCGTCGCCGCCACGTCGGGCGAGCAGATCGCGCAGGCCGCGGGCGTCTCCGAACGCACGTTCTGGCGCTACTTCCCGCACAAGGAGAGCTGCGTCGAACCGTTGCTCACCAAGATGGTCGACGCCTTCTGCGGGGTGCTGCACGACTGGCCGCGCGAGCTCGAACTGATCGACCACCTGCGCGAGGCCTACAGCCCGCTGCTGGACGCGGCCACCGACGAGGACATCGAGGCGGTGCTCGCCGTCGTGCGGCTGACCCACGGCGAACGGGCGTTGCGCGCCGCCTACCTGATGCTGCGCGAACGGGCGGAGAACGCGCTCGGGGAGGTGCTCGCCGAACGCGCGGGCCTGGCACGCGACGCCATCGAGGTCCGGGTGCAGGCCGCCGCCATGAGCGCCGTGCTCAAGATCGCCACGGACGACGTCGCGACGGCCGCGGCCGACGGCGTCACGAGGGAGACGCTGGAAGGGCACCGCGAGCAGATCGCCACCGCGCTGCGCGGCCTGTCGCGGATGTTGTAGCCGAACGGTCACGAATGGTCACGCAGTCCGTAGTGAGGAAACGGGTTACCTCCTGCAGGCTGGTCCTTGATCTGGTGTCAATGTCGGAACCGAAGCATTCCAAGTGGCGTCGGGGCCGAAACCAGTGATGGGAGAACCGCAATGGCGGTTGCCCGTTTCCAGATCTGCAGATCCGCAGCCGGGGTGGCGTGACCTGGCGGCTGCTGTCGGCGAACAATCGCGGCATCGGAAAAGCCGCCACGCCGTATCCCACTGACGGCGAATGCGCGAAAGCGGTCACCGAGCTGCGTGAACTGCCGGCGAACGGTCGTGCGCTGCTGACCAGGGACTCGCAGGAGTGGTCGTGGCGATGGCAGCTCGACGGGTGTCGCAGTTACCAACGGCGACTTCTGGTCGAGGAGTGCCTGTCGAAAGCGGGCCTGTGGAACGAGGTTCGCGACCGCCTGCGCCAGCCGGGTGGCGCGTTGTCCGGTGGCCAGCAGCAACGACTCTGCATCGCCCGCTCACTCGCGGTGCGGCCCAAGGTGCTGCTGATGGACGAACCCTGCTCGGCCCTCGACCCGACGTCCACCCGCCGCATCAAGCAGACGATCGGCGAGCTCGCCCACGAGGTGACCATCGTGATCGTCACGCACAACATGTAGCAGGCGGCGCGGGTGTCGCAGCAGTGCGCGTTCTTCCTGGCGGAGCAGGGAACTCCGGGTGTGATCGTGGAGTCCGGCCCGACGAAGCGGATCTTCGAGGCACCGTCGGACGAGCGCACCGCGGACTACGTGCACGGCCGGTTCGGCTAGCCCCCGAGCCCCCAGTAGATCAGTCCCATGAGCGCGGCGAAGAGCACGAGCCCGATCACGCCCGCCAGGGTCATGCCGTTGGCCGCGGTACGCCACCGGGGCGCGGCCACCTTGACGACGGGGCCGATGAGGGCCGCGCCGAGCGCGACGAAGAAGAACGTGACGAGGTACTCGGTGCCCTCCCAGCCGATGGGTCGCAGCGCGTTGGCCAGCTGGGCGGCGAAGACCAGCACGAGCAGGAGGAAGAGGACGGCGAACCCGGTCACCGAGGCAAGTCGGGCGTTCACGGGACCGAGAGGTTCGACAGGGCGTACACGAACGCGATGATCAACGCGACGACGACGACCACGCCGAGTGTGCCCGCCAGGATCAGCCCGGTGCCGGCCGACCGCCACGGCGCGGGCGCGACCGCCTTCAGCACCACCCCGAGGACCGCCGAACCGAGCGCGACGAAGATGAACGCGTACGCGTACTCGCCGCCCTGCCAGCCCAACGACTTCAGCGCGTCGTTCTGGAAGGCGACGAAGGTGAACACGAGCAGGAGGAAGGCGGTGGCGAAGCCGGCCAGTCCGGCTGCTCGGCCACTGACGGTTTCGGTCACACGTCGAGAGTGCCGGTGGTTGCGGCGGGAGGCATCGGTACAACTACTCACCTGGGACCGGGCCGGGTCTCCTGGCGTTGCGGGACATGAGGGTTCTCGCGTTGGTGGCCGGGCCGGTCGTCCTGTTCGGCTGGTGGGCGGTAGCGTCGGGCCGGTGGAAGATCAGGCGAGCATGACGGCGCGGCTGGCCCGGCGGTTCGGGCCGGAGGTCGCCGGCTGGTGCGCGGACGTGCCGGCGCTGGTGGACCGGCTGAGCGCGCGGTGGGGGCTCGTGCCGGGGGAGGCGCTGGAACCCGGTGCGGTGTCGGTGGTGCTGCGGTGCACGTGGGCCGACGGCACGCCGGCGGTGCTGAAGCTCAGTCCGGACGGGGAGTTGCTGGCCGCGCAGAGCGAGATGCTCGCGCTGTTCGCGTCGTCGGGGCGGGTTCCGGCGGTGCTCGCCCAGGAACGGGACGCGGTCGTGCTCGAAGAGGTGCGGCCGGGCACGCTCGCCGAGGACATGCCGTTCGCCACGCTGCCCGGCCGGTGGGCCGATCTGCTGGCGGCGTTGCACGGTGTGCCGGCGCGGCCGGTGGGGTTGTTGCGCGGGCGGTGTGAGGAGTCCTTCCAACGGATCGGGCGGCGGCTGGCCGAACCGGTGATCGGGGCGCGGATCAGCGAGGCCATGTGGAGCCGGGCGATCGCGCGGTGCGAGAAGCTGCTGGACACAGACACCTCACCGGTCCTGCTGCACGGTGATCTGCACCTGGGCAACGTGCTCGACGGCGGGGAGCGCGGGCTGATGGCCATCGATCCCAAGGCGTGCCTGGGTGATCCCTGCTTCGACGCGGCCGACCTGGTGGTGGCCGGAGCCGGGCAGGAGGGAGTACGAGCCCGGTGTGAGGCCGTGGCGGCCGCGTGCGGGCTCGACGGAGACCGGCTGTTCGCCTGGAGTCAGGCGATCGCGCCGATGCTCGCCATCGCGCACCTCGCCCACGACGGTGACGAGGCGGCGATCGACGAGCTGCTCACACTCTGAGCAGCGAGACGACCCGGTCGCGCAGCGCGTGGGCGACGGAGTCGAAGCCGTTCTTCACGTACGTCCGCTGTGCCTCGAAAACCGCGTCGGCGTACTTGCCGGTGAACGTCTCGAAGGTGCGGTAGCTGCACCGCTCCGGCCCGAGCGGCGTGATCAGCTGGTCACGCGTGCCGAGCAGGCCGGGGAACGTGTCACCGGTGTCGTAGCGCAGCAACCGAGGCGGCTCGACCTCGCGGATGTACTCGCGGCTGATGAACGTCCCCTCGCCGCCGTCCGGACGTGGCAGCGTGAGGTCGATCGGCGAGTCGATCTCCAACGTCGTGGCGACCGCCAGCGTGTAGGGATTCCACTGTGGATAGTGCGGGTAGTCGAGCAGCACGTCCCACACGAACGACGCGGGCGCGTCGATCTCGACGACCACGGACTCGATGAGGTGAGTCATGACGGCATGTACTCCCCGCCGTTGACGTCCAGCACCGCGCCGGTCACCTCGGAAGCGTGCCGGGACAACAGGAACAGCACCGCGCCGGCGCACGCGTCGTCGGTCGGGATGCGGCCCAGCGGGTTGCGGGCGGCGATCTCGTCGTAGACGTCCTGCTCCGAGATCCCGCGTGCCTCGGCGGTGAACCTGAGGTAGAAGCGCACGCCCGGTCCGTCCAGCCAGCCCATCACGGCCTGGTTCGCGCGGATGCCGTGCTCGCCCAGTTCCAGGGCCAGGAACTGGGTCGCGGTCGCCATCGCGGCCTTCGCCACGGCGTAGCCGCCTTCGCCGCGCATCGGTTTGCGGGTCGTCATGGTGCCCACGTTCACGATCGACCCGCGCCCGGCGGCCTTCATGTGCGGCACGACCTCGCGGGTCACGTTCAGCGCGCCGAACAGGATGATGTCCATCGACCGGCGGACCGCCTTCTCCGGCGTCTCCAGCAGGTCGAACCAACCGGGGTGCCCGAACGCCGAGTTGACCAGGCCGGTGATCGTGCCGAACCGCGCCACGGCCGTCTCGACCAGCTCCGCCACCTGCTCGGGCTTCCGCACGTCGCACTGCACGCCGACGGCCTCGCCACCGGCGGCGACGATGTCCTTCTCCGCCTGCTTCATCACGTCGGCGGAGCGGGCGGCCATCACGACCTTCGCGCCCTCGGCGGCGGCGCGGACGGCGAGCTTCGAGCCCAGGCCGGGACCGACGCCGGTGATCACCACGACCTCGTCTTGCAGCATCACAGGTAGACCTCCGAGTAGAAGGCGAAGTCACGACGCAACTGGTCCTCGGACAGCCCGAAGTCCGGTGGCGTGTAGGAATGTGAGCCGTGCCGTTCGGTGCGGTTGCGCGCCAGGTAGGTCTCGAACGCCGCCTCGTCGGCAGGACCGGCCGGCAGGCCGAGCGCGTTCAGCACCTCGCGGGCGACGTCGAGCGGTTTGCTGACGGTGTCGGCGAACCGCACGTCCACGAACCGGTCCGGGCGCGCGGACCGGGCCGCGGCGAAGTCCCGCAACGTCCGGGAGAACCGGCCGGACCAGTACTGTCCGATTCGGACCGGATCGACGTTCTCGCTGTACTGCGAGGACATCGCGCGCACCATCGACGCGTACGACGGCACCGCGTTGATCGGCGAACGGTGCGTCATCACGATCTTGCAGTCGGCGAACTCGTCCAGCACGGTGTCGACGGCGGTCAGGTGGTGCGGCGACTTGAGCACCCACGGCAACGAGCGGGAAGTGTTCTGCCACTGCAACACCTGCAACCACTCGCGCAGCTCGCGGTAGGCGGGGCGCTGGTCGGCGGCCCGCAGCCAGTCTCCATAGGAAGGCACCCAGTAGAACGAGTCGAAGCTCATCGACACGAACGTCCGGTCCAGCAGGATCACGTCCTCCTCCGGCCCGTCCCACACGACGGTGTGCAGGTCGCCGAAGTCGGGGGAGAGCTGCGAGAACATCGCCATGCGTTCCTGCGCGCGGCGTTTGCGCTGCTCGGCGTCCGGTCCTTCGCCGGGGAACGGCAGCGGGTAGGCGACCTCCCACGACAGCGTGGACGTGACCTGGGGCGACGCCGCCAGCAGCCGGTGCAGCAGCGTCGAACCGGTGCGCGGCAGGCCGCAGATCTCGGCGGCCACCCGGACCTCGACGTCGAGCACCTCGGGGTTCGACCGCTGCAACGCCCGCAGCCGCAACCGGTCGGACAGCAGCGCGGTCAGCCGGTGCTTGGTCAGTTCAAAGCCCAACGGGGACAACGCGGCCTCGGTGTTGAGGCTGCGCACGAGCACGTCCAGCGGCTCGCGGAACCAGTCGTCGCCGAAGTCCGAGAGTCCGGTCTTCGCGGACGCCTTCTCCAGCAACTCCGGCACGTTCAGCGCGGTCGTGACCGTCATCGAATCTCCTCCAGGGGCACCACACGGCACTTCGGGATCGGGTGTTCGGCCGCGCCGAGCCAGCGCAGCAACGCGGTGCCGGAACTGTGGCCGCAGGTGTCGATCCAGTTGCCGACACCGGGATCCTCGGCGGCGACCACGATCGTCAACCGCCCGCCGGACAACGACGCCGTGTGCTTGTTCACGGTGATCCTGCGGCGATGGTCGAGCGACTCCATCCACCAGTTGTCCAGCTGGAAGTTCCAGTACGGGCAGTCCGGCACGTCGGTCTCGATCACCCACGCCTCGCCGGGCTTGAGCACCCAGTACCCGTGCAGGTAGAAGATCTCCGGATCGCCGCCCGCTCGCTGGAACATCTCCTGGCCGAAGTCGGGCAGTTCGTTGGGGCGAGCCATGAACGTGCGCGTCCAGTGCGCGAACGTCGCCGCCGTGCCGTGCACGGACAACGCCGCCCGCTGCAACGCCTTGGCCAGGAACTCGGGCGTCAGCGCGGCGGGTTCGGCCGGCCCGCCCACCTGCTCGATGTGCCACCGACCGGGAACTTCGGTGGTGCGATCGAGATAGGTCTGGCGCACCACCAGACCGGTGGAGTCGGGGGCGAGCGGCAGCCAGTTCCCGTCCTGGGGAGCAGCGCTCGCGATGATCTCCACCGTGCCGTCCGGCGCGATCGTCAGGCCGGCGTCGGACAGCTCACCGGTCGACGCCATCGTGCCGTCCTTGGCGTACCGGTTGGCCTTCGAGCCGATGCTGAAGTACGCGATGGTGCCGCGGGTCCCGGTGATCCGGTACGTGCGGTCGCCGCGGATGTTCGCGGACAGGTAGACGTTGTCCGGGTTGTCCGCGCCGATCTTCACGAGGTCCAGCTCGTGGAAGCGCGGGAAGTCGGGATCGGCGTTGTCCAGGCAGGAGTACAGCATCTCGCGGGTGAGCCGGGCCAGGTACCGGTAGCCCTCCGCGCGGTCCAGCGGAGTGTCCGGTGCCTGGTCGGAGAGCACGACCTCACCGGCCTTCTCCAACGCCCGGCAGAACTGGGACCACGCCTGATCCGGCACGACTTCCTCCCGAATTTAGAACGTGTTCTAGCTGAACGTACACGATTTTGGACAACGTTCAACAGACGCCGAGCGTGCGAAGCCGCGCCACCACGGCGTCGGCCGCCGCCTGCGGGCTCAGCGTCGTCGTGTCGAGCCGGATCTCGGGTTCCACCGGCGGTTCGTAGGGGGAGTCGATACCGGTGAAGTTCGCCAGCTCGCCCCGCCTCGCCTTGCGATACAGGCCTTTCGGATCGCGCTGCTCCGCCACGGCCAAGGGCGTGTCCACGAAGACCTCGCAGAACTCGTCACCGCCGACGAGGTCCCGGGCCAGCGCCCGCTCGGCCCGGAACGGCGAGATGAACGAGACCAGCACGATCAGGCCCGCGTCGACCATCAGCGCGGCGACCTCGGCGATGCGCCGGATGTTCTCGACGCGGTCGGCGTCGGTGAACCCGAGGTCGGAGTTGAGCCCGTGCCGGACGTTGTCGCCGTCGAGCAGGAACGTGTGCCTGCCCTCGGCGTGCAGCGTCTTCTCGACCAGGTCGGCGATCGTGGACTTGCCCGCGCCGGACAGCCCGGTCAGCCACACCACGCACGGCCGGTGCCCGTTGCGTGCGATCCGGGCCTGCTTGTCGACGGTGAGCGTCTGCCAGCGCACGTTCGACGGGCTCAGCGCGAAGTCGATCATCCCGGCGCCGACCGTGGCGTTGGAAAGCCGGTCGAGCACGACGAATGAGCCGAGATCGCGGTTGGCGCGGTAGCCCTCGAATGGCACCGCCACGTCGAAGTGCACGGTGTCGACGCCGATCTCGTTGAGCCCTAACGCCTTGGTCGCCGTGAACCCGACCGTGCGCGCGCCGATCTTCGCCAGGTACTGCCGGCCGGGCAGCAACCCGTTCTCGTGCAGCCACACCAGCCGCGCCTGGAACGAGTCCGCGCTGCCCGGTGGATCCTGCGCGTCGCCCAGGACGTCGCCCCGGCTGGCGTCTACGTCGTCCGCGAGCACGACGGTGACCGACGATCCGGTCGGCGCCTCGGTCAGGTCGCCGTCCATCGTGACGATCCGAGCGATGGTGGTGGTCCGGTTGCCGAGCCGAACTGTCTCGTCCTGCCGGAGCGTCCCGCCCAGCACGCGCCCGGACAGCCCGCGGAACGTCGCGTCCGGCCGGTTGACCCACTGCACGAGGAACCGGGACGGACCGGCTCGTCGCACGCTGGGTTCGACCGTTTCCAGCCACTGCAAGAGCGTCGGCCCGTCGTACCAGGGCGTGAGCTCGCTGCGCCCGACGACGTTGACGCCCTCGGTGGCGGACATCGGCACGCAGGTGATCTCGTCGAAGTCCAGAACCGCGGCGAACTCGGCGAACGACGCGCTGACCTCCTCGAAGACGTCCTGCGAGTAGTCGAGGAGGTCGAGCTTGTTCACGGCCACCACGACCTGCCGAACTCCGAGCAACGACACAATGCGCGCGTGCCGGCGCGTCTGACTGAGCACGCCCTTGCGCGCGTCGAGCAGGATCACCGCGGCATCGGCGGTGGACGCGCCGGTGACCATGTTGCGGGTGTACTGCTCGTGCCCCGGGGTGTCCGCGACGATGAACCGCCGCGCCTCGGTCGCGAAGAACCGGTAGGCGACGTCGATCGTGATGCCCTGCTCGCGCTCGGCCGCCAGCCCGTCCACCAGCAGCGCGAAGTCCAGCTCACCGCCGCGCGTGCCGACGCGCTTCGAATCCGCCTCCAACGCCGCGAGGTGATCGGCGTACAGCAGCTTCGACTCGTACAGCAGGCGCCCGATCAGCGTGCTCTTCCCGTCGTCCACGCTGCCGCAGGTGATGAACCGCAGAAGCTCCATCAGAAGTACCCCTCCCGCTTCTTGCGCTCCATCGACCCGCTCTGGTCGTGGTCGATCACCCGTCCCTGCCGCTCCGAGGTCGTCGCGGTCCGCATCTCCTCGACGATCTCCGCGACCGTGCGGGCCTCACTGCGCACCGCGCCCGTCAGCGGATAGCAGCCCAGCGTGCGGAACCGGACCAGCTCCTGGCGTGGTTCCGAGGTCAACGGCATCCGGTCGTCGTCGACCATGATCAGTGCGCCGTCCCGCTCGACCACGGGCCGCCGCGCCGCGAAGTACAGCGGCACAACGGGAATCCGTTCGCGCTCGACGTAGCGCCACACGTCGAGCTCGGTCCAGTTCGACAGCGGGAACACCCTGATGCTCTCGCCGGGCGCGACCCGCGTGTTGTAGAGCCGCCACAGCTCGGGCCGCTGGTTCTTCGGATCCCACTGGTGCTGCGCGGTGCGGAACGAGAACACCCTTTCCTTGGCGCGCGAGGCCTCCTCGTCGCGCCGGGCGCCACCGAACGCCACGTCGAACCGGTGCTCGTCCAGTGCCTGCCGCAACCCCTGGGTCTTCCACAGGTCGGTGTGTCGCGCGGAACCGTGGTCGAACGGGTTGATGCCCGCGGCCACGCAGTCCGGATTGCGGTGCACGATCAGGTCCAGGCCGAGCCCCGCGACGGTCCTGTCCCGGAACTCGATCATCTCCCGGAACTTCCACGTGGTGTCCACGTGCAGCAACGGGAACGGCGGTTTCGACGGGTAGAAGGCCTTGCGCGCCAGGTGAAGCAGCACCGAGCTGTCCTTGCCGATCGAGTACAGCAGCACCGGCCGCTCACCCTCCGCCACGGCCTCGCGGAAGATGTCGATGCTGTCGGCTTCCAGCTGGTCGAGGTGGTTCACGTGAGCACCCCCGCGAGCTCGGGACGGCAGATCAGCAGATCGGGCTGCCACGGATCGGGCTGGTTGTAGACGAGCGGTCGCCCGTCGACGCGCGAGGCGTGCAACCCGGCCGCGCGGGCCACGAAGACGGGTGCCGCCGTGTCCCACTCGTACATGCCGCCCGCGTGCAGATAGGCGTCGGCGTCACCGCGCACGACGGCCATCGTCTTCGCACCCGCGCTGCCCATCGGCACCAGCACGCCGTTGATCGCCTCGGCGACCCGTTGCGCGAACGCGGGCGGCCGGGTGCGGCTGACCACGATCCGCAGCCGGCGGTGCGAGATTCGTGGAGTCCTGGGCAGTGCGGGCACCGCGACCGCTCCGGCCACGAGCTCACCGCGTTCCCAGAGCGCCACGTGCACGGCCCAGTCGGTGCGACCGGGTTCGGCGTACTCGCGGCTGCCGTCCAGCGGGTCGATGATCCACACCCGGTCGGCGGCCAGCCTGCGCGGGTCGTCGGCTGCCTCCTCGGACAGCACCGAATCCCCTGGCCGGTGCTCGTTCAGTTGCGCGGCGAGGAAGAGCTGCGCGACATGATCGCCGTCGCCGGGTCTGACGCTGATCAGCAACCTGCCTGTCTCGGTCGCCAGCCGCCTGGCCAGCTCCGCGTCGCTCTCCGCCATGCACCGCAGCGTAGCGACCAAACCGAACAACGTTCAATATGCTTCTGAACGTTGTTCAAAGTAAGCTGCGGATCGTGAGCACCGAGCAAACGGCCTGGGGTGACGCGGAGGGCAGGCGGCGCGACATCCTGTCGTCCGCCGAGCTGATCCTCGAAGAGCAGGGCTACGCGGGTCTGACCATGCGCGCGATCGCCGTCGGCGCGGGAGTCAGTTCCGGCACCGTGTACCAGTACTTCTCCGGCAAGGAGGACGTCTTCGCGGCGTTGATGGAACGCCGCCTGGACGACCTGCAACGCACCCTCGCCCAAGTGGACCGGAGCCTCGGGATCGCGGGCGTGCTCAAGGAGATCGAGCCCCAGATCACCGACCTGTGGCGGCGCTTCGGCCGTTCGGCGGCGCAGTGGGAGGCCAAGGTGCTCTCCGGCGGCCGCCGCGGCAAGGAGGTCGCCGGATCGGCGCAGGACTACCGCAAGACGCTCAAGGCGCTCGCGAAGGCGTTGACCGAGACCGCCGAGGCGTGCGGCCAGGAGCTGATCGACGATCCCGCGTTGCCGCACTGGGTCTGGGACTCGTTGATCGGTCTCGCCGACGACCTGTTGCTTCAGGGCGCGC
This sequence comes from Lentzea waywayandensis, assembly GCF_900115955.1. Taxonomy (GTDB): domain Bacteria; phylum Actinomycetota; class Actinomycetes; order Mycobacteriales; family Pseudonocardiaceae; genus Lentzea; species Lentzea waywayandensis. The sequence continues at coordinate 980,144 of NZ_FOYL01000001.1, read as the reverse complement.
GGATCAACCGGGTCAAGCCGGCTCAGCTGATCGAGTTCGCCACCGGTGCGATCGAACGGGGCGTCATCGCCCGATGACGAGCTGGTCGTAGCGTCGCCGGATGCTCGTGCCCAGCACGCTGACGTCGGCCCCGTAGACGTGGATCGAGATCGCCACGGAGCTGGAGTTGTTGCACACCTTGTGGATGTCGCCCGGCGGCACCAGGTACGACGCGACGCCCTCCGGGGTCTTGGTGAAGCGCAACGGAATCAGCCGATCGCCGCGCAACCGGTAGGTGGTCTCCTCCTCCTCGCCGACGTAGGTGCCGACGACGCACCAAGAGACGTGGTCGTGGATGCACGTCTCCTGGCCCGGCAACCAGACCAGCGCGACGACGGAGAAGGTCCCGTCCGGCTCGACGTGCAGGACGTGCTGGCGGTACGCGTTCGGGTCGGGTTCCCGTTGCGCCGCGCTCAGCAGGAACGGGTCGGTGAGGTGGCCTTCGAGCGTCCTGGACACCCGCGCGGCAACGGCCGCGTCGTCACCACCGCGCGCGATCGCGGCCCGGAGCGAGCCCACCAGAAGCGTGGCCGTGGGGGAGAGCAGGCTGTGCGTCATGAGCGGGTCCTCCTTCGAGGAACGGGGAGATCAGCCGATCAGCACCGTGCCCGTCAGCACGAGGACGACGATCACCGTGGTCGAGAGCAGGCCCAGCAACAGCACGGCCGGGCCGGAGCGGATGAGGGAACGCAGGCGCACCGCCGTGCCGAGGGCGAACATGCCCGCGGCCAGCAGCACGTTGTCCACGAACGTCGCCGCAGACAGCACGACGTCGGGCAGCAGACCAGTGGCGCGGATCGCCGCCATGGCCAGGAATCCGAGCACGAACAACGGCACGAGCGGCGGACGCTGCCCGGACGCCGGGTACTTGAGGCGTTCGGCGAAGCTCACGGCGGCGAGCATCGGCGCGAGCAGCACGACCCGCGTCAGCTTCACCGCCACGGCGATGGCCAGCGCGCCGGTGACGGGTCCGGCCGCGGCGACGACCTGCGCGACCTCGTGCACGCTGCCACCCGCCCACACCCCGTACTGCGCGGGCGTGAGGCCGGTCAGCGGGAACAACGCGGGCAGGCTGAACATCGCGACGGTGCCGAAGAGCGTGACCAGGCCGAGCGCCTTCGCGACGTCGTCCTCGTCCTGCTCGCGCACGCTGTTCATCGCGGCGACCGCCGAGGCGCCGCAGATCGAGAACCCGGTCGCGATCAGCAACGACAGGCCCTCGCTCACCCCGAGCACCCGGCCGAGCCAGCGCGTCACGACGAACGTGACGACCACGGCGACGACCGCGAGCAGCAGGATCTCGTAGCCGAGCTTCAGCACGTCCTGGAAGACCAGCTTCAGCCCGAGCAGCACGACACCGAGGCGCAGCAGGCGACGTCCGGCGAGCTTCACGCCCGGAGTGACCGACCGCGGCAGCGTCACGACGTTGGCCACGACCGCACCGAGCAGCACCGCGACCGTGAGCGCGCTGACCGAGGGCTGAAGCCAGGACACGACCATCGCGACCGCGACACCGCCCGCGACCAGGGCCAGGCCGGGCAGCACCGAGTCGGTCGTGCGCGGAGAGGTCCTGACGATGCCCATACCGCCAACGATGACCAGTGCGGGCTATGCGCAGTAGATGGCCATTTGTTGGGGGCGTATAAGGCGCGCTTATGCCTTGGCCGACGCGGAGATCAACGCGTCCACGGTCGCGCGCATGATCGGCAGCTTGATCAGGTCCGGCCACGTGTAGAGCGAGGTGAGCCGTTGCGCCGCCGACTCGACCTCGACCACGGTGAGACCGGGGTGCTTCAGGAACGACAACAGCAGCCTCGGCACCAGCGCGACGCCCAGACCTGCGGTGACGAGACTCTGGATGGCCAGGTTGTCGTCCGTGGAGCAGGTGATGTCCGGGACGAACCCGGCCGCCCCGCACGCCAGGTGCAACGCGCGCTGGCACCGCACACAACCGGCGATCCAGCGTTCCTCAGCCGCCTCGGACAACGACACGCGCTCGCGGCCGGCGAGCCGATGCCCCGAGGGCACGAGCAACGCGAGCGGTTCACGCAGCAACGGCACGCTCAGCATGCCGTTGACCGTGGCCTCGTCCTGCGGCTCGTCGAGGTAGCTGAAGCTCAGCACCACATCGACCTCACCGCGCCTCAGCAGCGCGAACGAGTCCGGCGGCTCCTCCTCGACGAGCTCGAGCCGGAGCTGAGGCCGTTCCTCGGCCAGGATCGCCGCCGCCGCGGGCACCAGCGAGACGTTGGCGCTGGGGAACGCGCAGATCCGGATCGTGCCGATGTCGTGCGTCGCGATCGCGCTGACCTGCTGGTGCGTCGTAGCCAGCTGGTCGAGCAGGTCCGATCCGCGCTCCGCCAGGATCCGCCCGGCCTCGGTGAGGTGCAGCCCGCGACCCGTCCGCACGAACAGCGGCCCGCCCACCTGCCGTTCCAGCGCACGCATCTGCTGGCTGACGGCGGGCTGGGTGCAGTGCAGCAGTCGAGCGGCGGCGCTGAACGATCCGGTTCTGGCTACCGTCGCGAAGACCTCGAGCTGGCGGGTGTCGAACATTCCCGAACGATAGGGCCTACTTCCCGGTGACGAGCGAGTCCAGCGTCGCGCCGTTGTGCTCGCCGCAGTGCCGCCGGGAGGCGTCGAGCGTCATCGGCTTGTTCGCCTCGTCGGGTCTGCCGACCTGCCCGAACAGCCGTCTGAGCAGCTCGACCTGTTCGTCGAGGCCCGCGCGGAGGAAGTCGCCGCAGCTGGACTTGACGGTGAGCCGGTCGTCCGACGGCATCAGGTCCACCGGCCCGAGCACGAACAGCAGCGCGAGGACGATCGCGAGCCCGAACCCGATGACCGCGCCGCTGGTCGAGCTCTTGCGCGGGGCCAGCCAGATCTCGGCCTGCTCCACGAACGGCTCGGCGGGCGACAGTTCGGTGTCGATCCAGAACTCGAGGCTGTCGCCGCCGGTCATGTCGAACTGGACGTGCCCGGCGGCGAGCATGATGCGCACTATCTGCCCGCGTTCGTAGGAACCCGTCCAGAACGGTTCCGGCCGCACGAGCACCAGCCGGTCGGGCAGCAGGAACACGACGTCGCGCTCACCCCTGGCGAGCCGTTCGGTCTGGCCGGGACCGACGACCGTGCCGGCCAGCCGGGCCATCACGAGGGCGTGTTCGTGCTCGTCGAGGGCCTCGGCGGCCGACGACCACAGATCGGGTTCCACGTCACTGCTATCGCTGCAGGCAGGGACGTTAGTTAGCCGTGGCCGCCGAGGTTCGTCCGAATGCCGTTCTAGAAGGTCAGCTTCCAGGAGTCGACGTAGCCGGTGTCCTGCGCCGCGACGTCCTTGACCTGCAGCTTCCAGGTGCCGTTCGCGACCTCGCTCGACGCGTTGACCTGGTAGGTCGCCACGACGTTGTCGGCACTGTCGTTGCTGCTCGAAGCCTTGAGCCGGTACGCCGTGCCGTCCGGGGCGATCAGGTCGATGACCAGGTCACCTCGGTAGGTGTGCACGATGTTGACGTCGACCTTCAACGTCGCCGGGGCGTTGCCGGTGACGCCCGAGACCGTGATCGAGCTCGTCACGGCCGCGCCGGCGTCCGGGATGGCCACGTCGGCGGTGTTCTCGAACGAGTTGCCGGGAGGCGTGCCGGTGCCGACCGCGGCCTGCGCGTCGACGCGGCCCTCGCCGAAGAAGTTGTTCTTCGCCGTGGTGCCGGCGCACCGGCTGTCGGAGCAGCTCAGGTCGTCCGCCTGGGTCGCCAGCAGCGTGCGCAGCTGGGCCGGGGTGGCGGTGGGGTTGGTGGACTTGAGCAGCGCGGCGACACCCGCGACGTGCGGGGAGGCCATCGACGTGCCGGACTTGGAGCCGTACTTGCCGCCGCGCGTCGTGGAGTAGACGTTGTCACCGGGCGCCGAGATGTGGATCTTGTCGGTGCCGAAGTTCGAGAAGATCGACTTGGCGTTGCTCGAGTTGATCGACGCGACGCTGACGACGCCGGAGACCTCGGTCGGGACGCTCAGACAGGCGTTGGTGATCGTGCGCGTCGCCGGAGTGGAGTCGTTGGGGCTGGTCGCGTCGCTGCTCTTGCTCGCGAGGTTGTAGTTCTCGTTGCCCGCCGCGGCGACGTTGAGCACACCCTTGCCCTCGGCGTAGGCCACCGCGCGCTTCACGCCTTCGAGGATCGCGTCCTGGTCGGCGTTGTCCGGGCAGTTGAACAACCACGGGTCGGTGTAGTAGCTGTTGTTGGTCACCTCGAAGCCGCGGTCACCGGAGAAGACCATGGCGCAGATGGTGTTCTCGGGGAAGAACAGCGACTCGTCGGCGCCGAACCTCTCGGCGACCCGCACGCCGGCGATCTTCACGCCGGGAGCGACACCGACCACGCCTCGCCCGTTCTTGGCCGCCGCGATCGTGCCGGCGACGTGTGTGCCGTGGCCGTCGATGTCACGCCACGAACCAGCGCGGGTGTCGAGCTTGCCGTAGGCACAGGACGCGGAGTTGGCGGCGTCGAAGTTCGCCTTGAGGTCGTCGTGCAGGTCGTCCACGCCAGTGTCGAGCACACCGACCGTGACGCTGGACGAGCCCTGGTTGACTGCCCACGCCTTGTCGGCGCCGATCTGAGCCATGTCCGTGCGCACCGGCTCACTGGTTGACGGAGCGCTTTGCGTCTGCGCAGGGTAAAGCGGCGGGTTCGCCGCCTCGGCGGGGATGTCGCTGGTGCGCGTGGCACCGACCTTCTGCACACCGCTGATGGCGCGCATCTTGGTGGCGAAGTCAGAGGCACCCGAGTGCGCGACGATGACACCGATGGCGTCGTAGCTCGTCCACACCGTGCCACCGTTGCTGCCCACCGCCGTCGCGGCACCGGCCGTGGCACCGGGCGCCGTGATGACCAGATAAGCACGCGTACCTGCGGCGGGTGCCGCCGCGGCGGGGGTGGCCGCCGTCAGCACACCGGCGCCCACGGCCGCGGCGATGACCGCGGTCCGCAGGCGTGATCGTGAACCCAGGAACACGATTCCTCCAACTCCTAAGCGGGCGTTGCCCGCGCACTTCGCGCGGGTGCAGGGGCCCGTCGAGTCATTAGAGGAGGTGGGACGGCATTCGGGACGCGGGGTTTCAGAAATGCCCCGTTCGGCTCACGACGAACGTCGCACGTCAGGCGTGTCGCGTGAACAGTCCGACGAAGTGGTTCATGTCGGCCTGCACGCACGCCTCGTCGGCGTGCTTGCCCGTGCAGCCCGGTGCCCACGTGCTGCCGTCGCCGTAGTCGGAGAAGTGGAACCCGATGCCCGCGGCGGTGAGGTTGGCGGCCGTGACCAGCGCCGTCTCCCTGGCCCGGTTCTCGAACACCGCCTGGATCGGGTTGACCGTCAGGTCGCCGCCGTTGCCCGTGTACAGCGCGACGCCCATGCCCCTCAACGACGTCACGTTGTGCGCCGGACTCTGCGCGTTCCAGATGCCGTCGAACGGCCAGATCGGCGGCCCGAAGATCGCGTCGGCGTTCACGGTCGGCGTGCCGCTCGCCGGGTTGACCAGGGTGGCCGTGATCGCCGCGCGCATCTCGGAGTTCCGCAGGTCGAGGCCACCGGAGAAGCTGCCGGCGTAGCCGAAGAGGTCGGGCCGGTGCTCGGCGTAGTGCAACGCCCCGAAGCCGCCCATCGAGTGCCCGACGATCGCGCGATCCGCCTTGGCCGCCTTCGTGCGCAGGTTGGCGTCGACGAACGGGATCACCTGCTCCAGGTGGAACGTCTCCCAGTTCTGCGGCCCCGCGGCACCGGGGTTGACCCAGTTCGAGTACCAGCCGCGGCCACTCCCGTTGGGCTGCACGGTGATCAGGTCCCTACCGGCCGTCGCCTTCTCGACCACCCGCTGGTTCCACTGCGCGTCGGGCCGGTCGGGGTGGCCGTGCAGGTAGTACTGGACCGGGTAGTTCCTGGTCGTCTCGCTGTAGTCGTCCGGCAGCGTGACGACGACGGCGTGCCTGCCGGGCTCCTGGCCGTCCAGGAGGGTCGGCGTCGGCACCTGGTCCGTGGACACGCTGAAGATGAAGGTGCGACGGTTCTCGTCGACCCAGCGCGGCTTGCTCGTGACGACCAGGCCGAATCCGTCGGTGAATTGCGGTGGTGCCGCCTCGGCGGCTTTCGCCTCAGGACTGGACAACGCCAGTGCGGCGGTCAGCGCGGCGAACAAGCACGTTCCGCGTTTTCGCGCGGTGCGAAATCGAATCGACATGGAATTCCCCCTCCGGTTTCCTTTCGAGCACGTCGATCATGGCGTTGTGCCTGCTCGGCGACCAGGCCAGGAACCGGCCATCGGTGGCCGGGTGGACACGTGGAGCCGCAATCCGGGACGCTGGCGGTGTGACCGAGCCGTCGAAGCAGTTCCCGATCCGGGCGACGACCTCGGGATTCGACTCGGTGCTGAAACTGGGTGCGGCACAACGGCGGGATACCGGCCTGGTGAATTCGCAGGCGCGGAAACTGGCGGAAACCATGCACCGCCGCTGCCGCAGGGAAGAGGAGAACCGCGGCCTGTACGACCCCGGCCCGCTGACCGTCCGGTGGCGGGCGCGGACCGGCCTCGGCTCCGGGAAGGAGGGGGACACGATCGCGGACGTCTACCGGAATCTCCCCGGCGAACGGCTGGTCGTGCTCGGCGAGCCCGGCTCCGGCAAGACGATGCTGGCGATCCGGTTCGTCCAGGAGTTCGTGCGGCACCGCGTCGCCTCCGACCCGGTCCCGGTGATCTTCAGCCTCGCCTCGTGGGACCCGGCGCGCCTCGGCCTGCGCGACTGGCTGGTCGAACGGTTGCTGCGCGACCACACGGGCATGGACGCGCAGGTTCCCGGCGGCGCGAGCCTCGCCGTCGAACTGGTCGAGGACGGCTGGATCCTGCCGGTGCTCGACGGCTTCGACGAGATCGCGTCCGGTCTGCACGACCGGGCGCTGGAGAAGCTGAGCTGCTCGAACCTGCCGTGCCTGCTGACCAGCAGGCTCGGCGAGTACGAGAACGCGAGCCGCCCGCTCGGCAGGTCGGCGGCCATCGAGTTGACCGGCGTCACCGCGGCCGACCTGTCCGCCTACCTGCCCGGCACGTGGGCGCCGGTGCTCGCGGAGATGGAGGCCCGTCCAGACGGCCGCCTCGCCAAGGTGTTGCGGACACCGCTGATGGCTTCCCTCGCGCGCAAGGTCCACAGCGGCGCCGAGAGCCCGTCCGCGTTGCTCGACGCCACGCGCTTCCCGGACGAAGCCGCCACCGAGGAACACCTGCTCGGCGCGTTCGTACCGGCCGCCTACCGCGACCACCGCCGGTGGGAGACCGACGACGCCCGCCGGTGGCTCGGGCACCTGGCCCGGCTCGGCACGCGGGATCTGGCGTGGTGGGAGCTCGGTGGCGCGATGAGCCGCCTCCGGCGCATCGCCTCCGTCGTGGTGGCGGTGTCACTGCTGACCGCGCTCTTCGACTGGATGATCTACCTGCCGGTGTACTCGGCCGAGACAGGCCTGGCGCGTGGCGTGCGCACGGCACTGTTCGAGGGCGTGTTCATGGGGTCCATGGTCGGCATCGTGTTCGGCCTGGTCTACGCCGTGATCACGGTCAGGGGACACGTCGTCAGGCCGTCGCGGGTGCGGCTGCGGTGGCGAGGCCCCCGCACCGGCCGGTCACTGCTCGGCTCGGTCACCATCGGCCTGACCGGAGGATTCGGGGCGGGAGCCGGGTACGGCGTCGCGACCACGTCACTGCGCACTCTCTTCGGCGAGCTGTTCGGTGCCATCCCCGACGAGGTGACCACGGCCGACCTGCTCGTCATGACGCTCGCCAACTCGATCATGTGGGGCCTGATCTTCGCCGTCGCGGGTGGCCTGGTGCTCGGCCTCGCCGCGGCCTTCGAGTCGCCGCTCGACATCAGCAGGGCCTTCGACCCCGTCGGCCTTCTGGCCGAGAACCGCGTGACCGCCCTGCGTCAGGCCGCGGCGCTGGTTCCCGCGGTCGCCCTCGCGTTCCTGCTCAGCAGCTACGTGGTCGTTCAGCTGATCGAGGTGGTGGTCGGCGTCCTGGACTGGCGGCCGCTCGCCCTTCTCGCGATCGGCGCCATCAGCGGCTGCGTCGCCGCGCTCGGCTACCTGGTCACGTTCACCGCGTGGGGCCAGTGGCTGATCCTGGCCCGCTTCTGGTGGCCGATGACCGGGCGGATGCCGTGGGCGATGGTCGCGTTCCTCGAGGACGCCTACGAGCTCGGCGTGCTGCGGCAGTCCGGCGCGAACTACCAGTTCCGCCACGAACGGCTGCGCGACCACCTAGCCCGTCACTAGCCCGCCGCAGCGCGATACGCCTCCAGCAGCAGGCCGTGGAAGTGGTGCACGCCGTGCTCGGCCAACCCGGTCCCGGCCGGGTCGTAGACGATCCGCCCCTGATCGAACGCGGGTGTGCGCATCCCGCGTTGGACGCTCTCCACGATGCCGATGTCCTGCTGCTGCAACACTTCGTCGATGTACCGGACGCCGTCCAGTTCCGCGGCGGTCAGGTCGGTGGTCTCGAAGTAGAAGTCCCACGTCTCGCGCGTGCGTTCCGGGCCGTCCGGAAGGATGTGCAGCACCATGAAGTTGGACCTGCCGGGGTAGCGCAGCAGGCACGTGTTGGGCCACAGCCACCACACGGCGTGCTGGTTGACCGTCGCGCCGGAGACGTCGTACGCGCTGTTCGCCTGCTTGGAGGCTTTGGTTCAGGCCTTGAGGGCGGTGGGCAGGCGTTCGAAGCCGCGCAGGATGCGGGTCGGCCGGCGGCGTGCGCCCGGCAGCGGGGCGAGACCGGGGAAGCGGTCGAAGATCGTGCGCAGGCCGATCTCGCCCTCCATGCGCGCGAGCTGGGCGCCGAGGCAGTAGTGGCGGCCGGCGCCGAACGACACGTGGTCGCGGGCGTTCGGGCGGCTGACGTCGAACGCCGCCGGGTTCTCGAAGACGGACGGGTCGCGGTTGGCTCCGGCGAGCACGGTCGTGATGATCTGGCCTCGTCGCACGGGGATGCCGGCGACCGTCGTGTCGCGGGCGCACATGCGGCCGGTCAGCAGCACCGGCGGGTCGTGGCGCAACACCTCGTCGACGGCGTTGCCCCACAGTTCCGGGTGTGCGCGAAGGGTTTCGAGCTGCGCCGGATGCCGGCAGAGCAACGAGATCCCGTTGCCGAGGAGGTTCACGGTGGTCTCGAAACCGGCGGCCAGCACGAGGCCCGCGGTGGCCTTCAGTTCGCGTTCGGTGAGGCCCACACCGTCCTCGCGGGCGGTGATCAGGCGGCTGAGCAGGTTGTCGCCGGGGTCGGCGCGCAGGGCGTCGAGGTGGCGGGAGAGCCAGGCGTCGAACGTGTTCAGGCCGGTCTCGACGTCGCGGAACACGCGCCACGACAGGCCGAGGTCCAGACTCGGCGCGGCGGCCGCGCCCAACGCGAGGACGGTCGCGCGTTCCTGTGGTGGCACGCCGAGGATCTCGCTGATCACGGTGACCGGCAGCAGGCCGCAGTAGGTCTCGATCAGGTCGACCGGGTTGGCCGGGTCGAGGTCGTCGAGCAGGTCGTCGGCGATCTGCTGGGTGCGGACGCGCAGCTGTTCGACGGCGCGGGCGGTGAAGACGCGGGTGACGAGCTTGCGGTACCGGGTGTGCGCGGGCGGTTCGACGGCCAGCAGCGACGGCGGTTGGACGGGGTGCATCACGTCGGTGGCGGACCACGCGGCGAGCTTGCCGAGGATGCCGGCGCCGAAGCGCGGGCGGGCCGTCACGAACGCGTCGTCGGACAGGATCGCCTTGACGACCTCGTGCCGTGTGGTCGTGTGGCCGATCTTGGTGGCGGCGAGCGGGCCTTGGGCGCGGATCTCGTCGAACAGGTCCGTCAGGTCGGCGCCGGTGGAGGCCTCGACGGTGATGCGGCCCTGGAGGTCGCCGCGGCGGGCGGCCAGGCGCAGCACGGCACGAGGCAGGGCGTGGCCGATGCTCCAGCGCACCGCCGGCTTGACGTGCTCCTCAGCCAGGCTCGTCACGGTTCGCAGCGTGCCCAGTACGCCGCTGCGAGTCAAGGTCTCGGCCATCCGGCGGAACCGGAAGTCCACTTGGGACGACGCGCTAGGGTGCCGCGCCATGGAGATCCGGGCGCTGCTCGACCGCATGGACGACGACCGCTTCAAGAGCGAGGCCGAGGACTTCGTGCGCGAGCAGGGGATCACGACGTTCGACGGGCTCATCGAGCTGATCACCACCTCCCAGGACGGTCAGGTCGTGCGGCAGGGCTACCGGGTGTTCTCGCTGGTGAAGGCAGGAGACGAGATCTACCTCGGCCTGCTGCGGCACCCGCACCACGGGATCCGCCGGGCGGCCGCGAGCATGTTCCGCGGCGAGACGGCGCTCCAGCACGCCGCGCGACTGCTGCCCGTGCTCGCGGACGAGGACTACTACGTGCAACGGGAAGCGTTGTGGGCGTTCGGGACCATGGGGCCGGACGTGTTGCCGTTGCTGCAAGAGACCCGCCGCACGGCCAAGGGTGCGTTGCGCAGGGGCGCGTTGATCGGCATCGCGGAGGTCGGCGGACCCGACGCGTTCACGCCGGAGGACCGCGAGGTGGTCGACCGGTTCGTCCAGTTCAAGCTCGAAGACGACATGTACAGCATCGACGAGATGCACCTCTGCGGCGGCTGGTACGCGATCAAGACCGAGAACCAGGCGGCCGTTCTCGAGGTCTGCGGGCTGCGGGATCCGGTGCCGGTGACCAAGGTGCTGGGCGCCGAGGCCTGGAACAACGACCACCACGCGTGGTCCAAGGACGACGAGCACGTCCGGTGCGCCAGGGTGTACGTCACGGGCTCGTGGGACGGCTGGACGCTGGTGTTCGGCGAGCCGTTCGAGCACGCGACCCGTCCGGTGACGGAGATCTGCGCGGTGCTGAGCGGGGTGTTCGGCGAGGCGCACTACTACGGCATGAGTTGCGGCGACGGCTGGACGGCGTGGTGCGTCGCGGAGCAGGGCGAGATCGTCCGCTACTACGACGCGTTCAAGGCGGAGGACCAGATCGGTGAGCTCGACGTCGAGGACGGCTGGGGCCTGCCGCACGACACCAGCGACGAGAACGACGACCTCGAGGACATCTGGGCCACCGACGTCGCCGAGGAGCTGTCGGTCAACCCGCGCTACTTCGAGGGCGACGTCGAGGGGTACGGGGTGCTCGCGCTGACCGAGTGCGGCCGCACCCACGGCTCTCCCAAGGGCTACCTGAGGGTCGTCAGCTGAAGTCAGGCCTGGATGACGGGCACCTCCAACGCGCGCACGGTCTCGTTGTCCGCGTCCGTGATCACGCCGGCGACCTCGGCGAACGGCAGCACGGAGAACCGCGACGCCGTGCCGATCTTCTCCGAACTGGCCAGCACGTAGGTGTCCGCGGCCTGATGGGCGAGCGCGCGCTTCATCGCGGCCTCGTCCGCGTCACCAGTCGTGAGGCCCGTTTCGGGATGTACGCCCGTGACGCCGAGGAAGAAGAGATCCGCGTGCACGTTCCGTGCGGCCTCCACGGCCGCGGCACCGCACGCGACCATCGAGTGCTTGAAGAGCCTTCCGCCGATGACGTAGACCTCCACGTCCTGGTGCTCTTCCAACGCGCTCGCGATCGTCGGACTGTGCGTGACGACCGTGGCGTGCAGATCGAGCGGTAGCGCGCGCACGACGGCGAGGGTGGTCGTGCCGCCGTCGAGGATCACGGTGCTGCCGGGTTCGATCAACGCGGCTGCCGCCCGTGCGACCCGTTGCTTGCCATCGACCTGCACGCCCTGACGTGTGGCGTAGTCCGCGATGGCGGGGGATACGGGCAGTGCGCCGCCGTACACACGTTGGCAGAGCCCCGCCGCCGCCATGTCGCGCAGGTCGCGGCGGATCGTGTCCTCGGAGATGCCGACTTCGGCGGCGAGGTCCTTGGCGACGATCCGGCCGTCGGTGCGCAGTCGTTCGAGCAGCAGGTCACGGCGTTGGGCAGCCAACATGCACGTTTCTCCTTGTTTTTGCCGAGTCTTGCACATTATGGTCGGTCGCATGCTGATTCTGATCGCAGGGCCCTACCGATCGGGCACCGGGGACGACCCCGCGCTCATGGCGCGCAACCTCGAACGGCTGGAGGAGGCGGCGTGGCCGATCTTCCGCAGCGGGCACGTGCCGATGATCGGCGAGTGGGTCGCGCTGCCCGTGCTGCGCGGCGCCGGGGGAAGCTCGCCGACCGACCCGATCGCCTCGGAGATCATGTACCCGACCGCGCAACGCCTGCTGGAACGCTGCGAGGCGGTGCTGCGGCTGCCCGGCGAGTCGACCGGCGCGGACGAGGACGTGCGGATCGCACGCGAGCGTGGACTGCCGGTCTACCACCGGGTCGAGGACATCCCGGGCTACCGCGCGGCCTAGCCCGGATCCCGGCCGCGACGCCGATCTGCTCGCCGTGGCAGGCGATCCGTTGCGGGACCTCAGCGCGTTGCCCGACGTGCGTGGTCTAACCGCGCGCGGCGGCGACGAACTCGCGCATCCGGCCGTGGTCCTTGACGCCACGGCTCGACTCGATGCCGCTGGACACGTCGACACCCCACGGCCGCGCGACGCTGATCGCCCCCGCGACCGTCTCCGGCGACAACCCGCCCGCCAGCAGCCACTGTCCGGTCGGCGGGTTGTCGGCGAGCCGCGTGATGTCCCACTGCTCGCCAGATCCGGCGACGGGGGAGTCGATGAGCAGCAGTTCTTCGCCGAACGCGCCGGTGCGCACGTCGGTGTCCGGTCCGAGCGCCGTCGCCCGGACCAGTCCGAACGGCAGGTCCGCCAACTCGTCGAAGGCCTCACGCGGGTAGTCGCCGTGCAGCTGCAACGCGCGCACGCCCGTCTTCAGCGCCAGCTCACCGGCTTCGGCAGCGCCGATCCCGCGCACCACAGCGACGGTCAGGACCCCAGTGGGCACCTCCGCCACGAGCCGGGACGCCAGGTCGACGTCGATCTGGCGGGGACTGCTCGTCAGCACGAAACCGACGGCGTCAGCCCCGGCCTCGACCGCCACGGCGACATCGGACTCGGTGCGCAGACCACAAAGCTTCACGAACACACCACTGATCCTAAAGATGTGTCCACGGACGCACTGTCACGCAGCTAACAGTCACAAGCAGAAGCGCTGCCCGGTCCTACTTAATGGAAGAGACGGGCAACGGAGGCCGCGATGACTGAACAGCAGGTCGCAACGTCAGTGCTGGTGATCGGAAGCGGGGGCGCGGGACTGCGCGCCGCCATCGAACTGGCCGAACGCGGAGTCGACGTACTGGTCGTCGGCAAGCGCCCCAAAGCGGACGCGCACACCGCCCTCGCCGCCGGCGGCATCAACGCGGCGCTGGCGACGATGGACCCCGCCGACACCTGGCAGCAGCACGCGGCGGACACCATCAAGGAGAGCTACCTCCTGGCCAACCCGGAGATCGTGCGGGTCGTGGCCGAGCAGGCCTCGCGCGGCATCGCGGACCTCGAACGCTGGGGCATGCCGTTCGCGCGGGAGACCGACGGGCGCATCTCGCAACGGTTCTTCGGCGCGCACACGTTCCGCCGCACGTCGTTCGCCGGCGACTACACCGGGCTGGAGATCCAGCGCACGCTCGTGAACCGGGCCACGCAGCTCAACGTCCCGATCCACGACTCCTGTTACATCACGCGGATCCTGGTGCGAGACAACGTGGTGTTCGGCGCGTACGGGTTCGACCTGAACACCGGCAGGCGGTACGTGTTCCACGCGGACGTCGTCATCCTCGCGGCGGGCGGCCACACCCGGATCTGGCGCCGCACGTCGAGCCGCCGCGACGAGAACACCGGCGACTCGTTCCGCCTGGCCGTGCTCGCGGGTGGCCGGATCCGCGACCCCGAACTGGTGCAGTTCCACCCGTCCGGCCTGCTCGAACCGGAGAACGCCGCCGGCACGCTGGTGTCGGAGGCGGCCCGCGGTGAGGGCGGCATCCTGACGAACGCCTCGGGCGAACGCTTCATGGCCCGCTACGACCCGCGGCGCATGGAACTGTCCACCCGCGACAGGGTGGCGCTCGCCGCGTACACCGAGATCAAGGAAGGCCGCGGCACCCCGAACGGCGGCGTGTGGCTGGACGTGTCGCACCTGCCGCGCGAGCAGATCATGCAACGGCTGCCCAGGGTGTACCAGACGCTGCTGGAACTGCAGATGAAGGACATCACGCAGGAGGCCGTGGAGATCGCCCCGACCGCGCACTACTCGATGGGCGGCGTGTGGGTGTCACCCGCGGACCACTCGACAGGGGTCGACGGCCTGTACGCGATCGGGGAGGCGTCCAGCGGTCTGCACGGCGCGAACCGGCTCGGCGGCAACTCGCTGATCGAGCTCCTGGTGTACGGCAGGATCGTCGGCGAGGCGGCGGCCGAGTACTCGGCTTCCCTGAGCGCACAACAGCGTTCGCACACCGCGCTCGGCGAAGCACGGTCCGAAGTGGACGGACTGCTCGCCGCCGACGGGCCGGAGAACGTCCGCGCCCTGCAACGAGCGCTGCGCAACACGATGACCGAGCACGCGGGCGTCGTCCGCGACGAAGCCGGACTGCGCAAGGGACTCGCGGAACTGGACCAGCTGGAGGAACGCATCCGCGACGTCGGCGTGCACCCCGACCTCGCCGGCTTCCAGGACCTCGCGCACGCCTTCGACCTGAAGGCGTCGGCACTCTCGGCCCGCGCGACCCTGGAGTGCGCTCTCGAACGCCGGGAGACCCGCGGGTGCCACAATCGCTCGGACTTCCCGGAGACCGACCCCGCGCAGCAGGTGAACCTCGTCTGGGCGGGCCCCGGCCGGGTCGATCGCGAGGAGATCCCTCCGGTGCCGGACGAGATCACGTCGCTCATGAGGGACGTCGACACCGCGGGCAAGCTGGTCGAGTGAGAACGAGGGGCGGGGAGCGATCCCCGCCCCTCGCGCTCGTCACGGCAGCCGCAACGCCGTGGTGAAAAGGAAGACGCTGTCCTCCAGAGCTTCCACCCGATGCCGCCTCTCCGGCATCGTCAGCAGATCGCCCGGCAACGCCTCCCACGACCGCGGCCCGGCCACCAGGCGCACGCGGCCGAGCAGCACCTGCACGGTCACCTCGCCGGGATGTTCGTGCTCGTGCATGTGCTCACCCGCGCGCAACGCCATCACGGTCTGCCGCAGCGCCCGCTCGTGTCCACCGTGGACAGTCGCGGCACTCCGGCCGCTCGACGCCTCGCGTGCCAGCTCAAGATGGTTGCGCGCCAACGTGCCCAGTGACGTCTTCACGGCCGCGGCGCCCTGAGGTGCCTGCGCGCCTCGAGTTCGTCCGCCTCCACGACGGTCAGCATCGGCTGGCCGGGCGCGCAGAACATCGTGACGACGAAAGCGGACTCCTCGTCGGCCAGGTGGTTGCCGTCCTGGTAGTGGATGACGTCGCCGCCGGGCTCCCAGAACGTCCCGCCCGCGCGGACGACCCGTTCCGGCTCGCCTTCGAGCTCGAACGTGATGGCGCCCTTGATCACGTAGCCGTACGCGGGGCCGGAATGGCGGTGCGGTGGCGCTCCCGGACTCGACGGCGGCAGCGTCACGAGGATCGTCATGGCCTCGGCTCCGTCCGGGATCTGGGGCGCTCCCGGCACGGTGCCGATGACCTCGATCTTCGGCGGCGGGCCGCTCTTGTCGGGGTTGTCCAGCTGGTGCGTGTGCTCGTGGCTCATGCCTTGCGCTCCTTCAGTTCCTCGGCGTTCACGAACGTCAGCACCGGCGCGCCCGGTTCGCAGATCATGGTCGCGATCAGTGCCGACTCCTCGTCGGCCAGCAGGTTCGCGCCCTTGAGGTGGATGACGTCGCCACCGGGCTCGAAGAACGCCTCGCCGGCCTTGATCACCCGCTCCGGCACGCCTTCCAGCTCGAACGAGATGGCGCCCTTCACGACGTAGCCGTAGATGGGGCCTGGATGCCGGTGTGGCGGCGCACCGGGGCTGCCGGGCGGGAGGGTGACCAGGATCGTGCGTCCCACGAGGCCTGGCGGCACAGGCGCGGTGGCGGGTGTCTCGGCGAGGATCTCTACCTGCGGATGGTGGTCCATGTCAGAAAAGACCACGCAGCACGCCGATTTGTGACAACGTCGGATTCCCGTCGAGAGGAAGATCGTTGTCCGTCGAGAACTGGCCGGAGTCGGTCGCCGGCTGGGAGCTGTACCGGCACGGCCGCGAGGAGAACTACCGCAAGCGCATGGCCAACGGCCTCACGGTCTTCGCGACGTGGGACGGTGAGCGGCGCAGCGGCGTCGTCGAGGCGCGGGTGGACCCCACCGGCATCGGCCGCACGATCGCGAGCAGCCGCAAGGAGTTCCGCGACAAGGACGCGTTCTTCACCGCCGCCCGGCTCGTCGTCGACATGGCCGCCAACCTGCCGTCGTTGCGGATGGGCCGGCAGAGTCCCGCCGATCCTCTGCCCGCGAGCGAGGTGGCCGGTCACGCCGAGGCGATCCCCGGCTCCGGCGACGTCCCGGAGGCCGAGCTGACCTTCACGCTGACCGACGGGCGCTCGATCACGCTGATCATGACCGAGCAGCAGACGGACGGCCTGATCTCCAGCATCCACTCGATCAGCAAGCACGTCTGGTCGGAGTACCACGCCGACGAGGACGACGACCCCGCCGGGGACAGCGATCCCGTCGAGTCCACTGAGGATGTCGAGGACGCCGAGGTGCCGGACGTCAGCCGGGTCGACGCGGGCCCGGACACCGGCCACGAGCTCCTGACGGTGCTGGAGCAGCGGTTCGGGGTCGGCGAGGACTACCTGCTCGCGTGCGTGGACTGGTCCGCCGTGGTCGTCGTCGGCGAGCCCGCGGTGAGCACCCTGATCGAACGGGCGGAGGAACTGACCGAGGCCATCGCGCCGGGGTGGTTCCCCGGCACGATGGAGCGGCCCGGTGAGGTCTGGGTGGTCCTGCACCGGGCGTTCGCGCGCTGAGGTCAGGAAGCGAGCCCCAGGCCCGCCACCACCTTCGTCCTCACCGAGGTGGTGCCGATGACCTGGCCCTGCTTCAGGCCCCACGCGTCCTTCGCCAGCACCGTGCGGGACCCGAGGTACTCGCCGGTCGCCTGGTCGATGACGATCTGCTCGGTCGTCTCGTTCTCGGTGACGCCGAGCGCGGTGCCGCTGCGACTGTCGATCACGGCCGCCTCCTCGACGATCTCCAGCTTCGGCAGGTAGGTCAGAGCCTTGTAGACCGAAGCCCGCACCTGTGCCGGGTACACACCGGTGTCCAGGCCGTCGTTGATCATCTGCAGGAAGGTCAGGCCTTCGTCGCCCGCCACCTCGTCGCGGAGCTTTCCGTACAGCTCACGCGGGTCGAGGGGAAGAGAGGCGAGGTACTCGGGCGACGGGTCGCGGAAGCTGGACTTGATCTTGTCGTGCAACGCGGGCCCGCCGACGGAGGTGTACTCGCCGTCGGTGTGCAGGTTCTCGGGCACGTCCCGCGCGTTGTCCTTCTCCGACCCGATCAGCCACTGCCTCTCACCGGTCTTGTTCTGCCGGTAGAGCCATGTGCCCGTGCGGTCGGCCGGGATCCACGTCTGCAACGTCTGGTCCTGCAGGTACATCCACCTGTGCCCGGCGTCGGACACCGACCAGCGGGCGTACTCCAGCACCTGGAGGGCCTGGCCCGGCTGGAGCTTCGCGTCACCGGTGTGCGTCGCGGCCTGGTGGAGCAGTTCGGCCGCGG
The DNA here is from genome assembly GCF_900115955.1 of Lentzea waywayandensis. Lineage (GTDB taxonomy): Bacteria > Actinomycetota > Actinomycetes > Mycobacteriales > Pseudonocardiaceae > Lentzea > Lentzea waywayandensis. The sequence continues at coordinate 962,349 of NZ_FOYL01000001.1, read as the reverse complement.
CGGCGCTGCCCACGCTCGGGCCCGTGTCGCGCGACATCAGCGACGGGGCGACCAGGGCGGCGCCCGCGATCACGACCATCGCGGCGGCCGCGGCCACCACCGGGATGCGGCGCCGGCGCCGAGGTGCCAGTGCGACGACCTTGCCGGACTCCTCGGCGTCGATGCGCGCCAGCAGGGCGGCACGGCCGCGGTCGAACGCCTCGTCGCTCATCGGGGCGACGTCCGACATCGCCCACTTGACCGTCTCGTCCTCGACCTGACGAGTCACGTCACGCATCGTCGTCACCCTCCTGTCCGTTGATCTTCGCCCGCAGCTTGGCCCGCGCCCGGAACAACCGGGTCCGCACCGTCGCCACCGGCGTCTCGGTCACCTCGGCGACCTCGGCCGCGCTCAGATCGGCCCACGCCACCATCAGCAGCACGTCCCGTTCCTCCGGCCGCAGGTCCGCGAGCGTCTCGCCCAGGTCGCTCATCAGCGACTTGGCGTCCACCGCCGACGCCGTGCGGTCGTCGACGTGGTCGGCCACCGCGCGCCTGCCGTGGTCGCGCGCCCAGGCCCGCAGGCGCCTGCCCTCGGAGCGCACGTGCTGGCGCAGCAGGTTCGTCCCGATCCCGAACAGCCACGCCTTGACGCTCGCGCGGGCCGGGTCGAAGCTCGCACGGCGTTCCCAGGCGATGAGGAACGCCTCGGACACCAGGTCGTCCGCGATCGTGGCGTCCACCCGCAGCGCCAGATAGCGGTGCAGATCGCGGGCGTGCCGGTCGTACAGCTCGACCCAGGCGTCCCTGTCCAGAGGCTTCGTCACCCCCGGCCCTCCTGTTCGCGCCGGCGGCGCAGTCTCGGTGCTCACGGAAACTATTGGCCGATGGGTGCCGGCGCATTCCCGGCCGGACGGTGTGACCTGCCTCGCCTGATCATCGGCAGCTCGACGAACCGGTAGGTCAGATCGGCGATCCCGATCGCCACCAACGACGTCGACACTGCCACGACCAGGCCTGATGCGCCCGTGAGCAGCACGATCGAGTGTGCGATCGACTGCACCAGGTAGATCGAGTACGACCGCTCGCCGAGCCACACCATCGGGCGAGCCGACAGCAGCCGTCGCACCCGTCCCGGTGCCAGCAGCGCGGGCAGCGTCAGCCCCACGGCGACCGCGTAGATCGGCACCACCGACACGAAACCGGGGATCGCGCCGTCCAGCGCGCCGGAGATGAGCGGAACCGACAGGTGCACGCCGAGGAACAGCAAGATCACCCAGGGCGTCATGAACGGCCTGATCACCGCGAACCCCCGTTTGTCGTTCATCAGCAACGCCAGCGCACAGCCGACCAGCACCGTGAAGTAGTGCACCGACCAGCCCTTGGGGTCCGATGACACGGTGAACGGCACCACGGCCAACGCGAGCGCCATCAACCCGATGGTCACCGCCGGACGCCACCGGGGCAGCAGCGCGAACGCCAGCAACGGCCACACGAGGTAGAACTTCTGTTCCACGCCAAGGGACCACGACTGCCCGTAGGCGCCGCCGTGCCCGAACTCGTTGAGGAACGTCAGGTACAGCGGGAAGTCACGGCCGAGCGGGTTCTGCCAGAACTGTCCGGCGACCAGCAGGCCCGCCGCCGTGACGAGCAGGACCACGAAGTAGACCGGCAGGATGCGGAACGCCCTGCGGCGGTAGAACTCCTTGAGATCGATGCGACCGTTGCGGGCGTGTTCGCGCAGCAGCAACGTGGTGATCAGGAACCCGGACAGCACGAAGAAGATCTGGACCCCGAGCCATCCCTGCAGGAAGCCTGGCCCGCCGTAGTGGAAGAACACGACCATCAGCGCGGCGATGGCACGCACGCCGTCCAGCGCGGGAAAGCGCTTCAGCGCAAGGAACTGCTCGTGGGTCATGTTCCTTCTTGGCCGATGAGCCTCCGAGCGTTCCCATGAGGACTGTCACATTCCCTTTGCCGAAACGCAGATCCGCGATCCGGCCAAGAAGTAGTCGTGAACGAGATGCTGTTGATCAGAGGGCTCGCCGACGAGGTCCCGCCGATGTCCGCCGGCGCGTTCGAGTCCGGCAGGAGACGACTGCTGACCCGGCACCGCTGGGTGGCCGCACGCAGGTTCGTCCGCGTGCTGTGGTTCGTGGCACTGGCCGCGCTGCCGATCTCGTTGGTCGGCCTGGGTTTCTACTTCCTGGACCTTCAGGTCTACCGCACGGGCGGTGAGGCGTGGCTGCAGGGGCACGCGCTCTACGTCGACTTCCCGGGCTCGCTGGACGGCCCGCGCCTGCCGTTCACCTACCCGCCGATCGCCGCGGTGCTCTTCAGCGGCCTGACGTTCCTGCCGGTGTGGGCGGCGAACTCGCTCGTGGTCGTGGTGAACTTCCTGTGCCTGTCCGCGGTGAGCGTCCTCGTCACCGCGCGGCTCACCCAGCGCTCGAACGTCGTGTGGACCGTCGGACCCGCGGTCGCGATCCTCGCCGTGGCACTGGAACCGGTGATCTCGACGTTCCTCTTCGGACAGATCAACCTGCTGCTGATGGCGCTCGTGGTGGTGGACTGCCTGGCTGTGCGCGATCCGCGGTTCCGCGGCCTGCTGGTCGGGGTGGCCGCCGCGATCAAGCTGACTCCGCTGATCTTCCTGCTGTACTTCCTGGTGCGCAGGGAATGGCGGGCGGCCGCGCTGTCGATGATGGCGTTCGCCGGGATGGCGGTGCTGGGATTCCTGTTCGCCGCCAAGGACTCCGCCGAGTTCTGGTTCCACGCCCTGCTCGACCCGAGCCGGGCAGGTGGCCTCGCGTACATGACGAACCAGTCGTTGCGCGGCGTGCTGCACCGGATCAACCCCGGCGAGCACGCGGAGTCGTTGCTGTGGATGGGGTTGTCGCTGATCGTCGTGACGCTCGCGGTCGTGGCGGCGCATGGCGCTCGCAACGAGGTCGTGGCGCTGACCGCGATCGCGACGGCGGGCCTGCTCGTCTCGCCGGTCTCCTGGTCGCACCACTGGGTCTGGTGCGTTCCGGCGTTCCTGGCCCTGGGTTTCGCGCGGAGGAACTGGGCGTGGCCGACGCTCGGCGCGCTGCTGGTGATCTTCCTGGTGCAGCCCTTCACCTGGCTGCCGAGCACCGGCGACAAGGAGATGCTGTGGTCCTGGCAGCAGCACGTCTACGGCGACGCGTACACGTGGGTCGCGATCATCGGCCTGGTGGCGGCGGCGTTCACCGCCACCAGGCGGGAGCTCAGCAGCGCTTCACGCGCACCGCGCCGCGGCTGGACTCCACGATCGCGAAGTTGAGGCGGTCGGGGTCCGCGGAGCCGAGCGTGACGCGGACCTCGGCGTTGATGTTGATGTTGCGCCGTTCACCGCACGGCGACCACTGGATCTCGTTCGAGCCCGGGCGGTAGTGGGTCTGCCAGCTGTCGCTGAACGGCCCGCTGAACGCCTGGTTCACCGTCGCGGTGGGCGAGGTGCCCTGCAGATAGGTGCTGACCCGGTTCAGGCCGCTCGCGCCGTCCTGGAGGTGCGCGTAGCCCTCGTAGGTGGTTCTCGCCAGACCGTAGGTGAAGCCCTCCGGCACGTTCACCCGCAGGTTGACCTGGCAGTTCTTGCGCATGTCGAGCGGTGACGAGCCGCTGCCCGCCCGTGCCAGGAAGGTGTGGTAGCCGATCGTGAACGTCCGGCCGTCGGTCTTGACGTCGGCGTCGCCCGCCGGGCATCCCGATCCGTTGACGGTCACGACCTCCAGAACGGGTGCCGGGGCTTCTTCGACGGGGGCGAGGGAGGATAGGGCGATGAGTGCTGCCGCTGCCGTGGTGAGCATGAGGAACCTCTCCGAGGGGTCCGTGGCGGCGGCAGCACCAGACGCTATGACGAATCGCGGTTCGTCAACTGACGGTCACCTGACGATTCCCGGTTTCACGGCTTGAACGGCATGAGTTCCTCTTCGACGCCGGGCCTGACCACCACGCACGTCGACTCCGGCACCTCCTGCCAGGCGCCCACCAGGTCGGCCAGCGGTTCGGACACGATGAGCCGCGAGTCGTCGGCGAGGTGGTGCAGCGCCGGGTTGTCCGGGTACTGGCGGCGCAACGTCGACACGTCGGTGCTGTGGAACAGGCTCCGCGACTTGCCGCGGCTCGAGTAGCGGAACGCCCAGGTCGTCGAGCCGTCCGTGACCGCGACCGTCATCTGGATCGGGTACTCGACGCCCGCGCGCCTGCCGACGTCCTCGACGAACTCGACCATGCGCGCCACCCCCGCCGGCGGATCCTGCTCCATGCCGAAGCTGATCGCCAGGTAGAACATGATCTCCGAGTCCGTCGACCCCTCGATCAGCGGGAACAGCACGGGGTCGATCGCCAGCATCAGCTCGCGCCGCACCAGCGGGAACTTGGCGATGAGCCCGTTGTGCATCCACAACCAGTTCTGGTGGCGGAACGGGTGGCAGTTGGACCGCTGCACGGCGCCGCCCGTGGAGGCCCGCACGTGCGCGAACACCCGGTCGACGGTGATCTGCGCGGACAGTTCCCGCAGGTTGCGGTCGTTCCACGCCGGTTCGGTGCTCAGGAAGAGGCCGGGAGCGCTCGTGTTGCCGTACCAGCCGATGCCGAACCCGTCACCGTTCACCGCCGTGGCGCCCAGCCGGGCGTGCTTGGACTGCATGACGAGCGAGTTCTCGGGCGCGTAGAGCAGTTCCTCCAGCAAGACCGGAGAACCGGAATACGCGAGCCACCGGCACATGACGGACCTCCCTTTGACCAGCGATACATGGGAACACGTACCTCATGTGAAATGCGAGGTTTGCGGCGGCGCGCCTTTCTCGGGCAGCATGGCGGGGGTGACGGTCCCTCCCGGCTTACGGCCCCCGCCCTACGAGCAGCCGCGCGGGAACTTCGAGACGATCGAGGTGTACGCGCCTGTAGTGCAGGTGACGCCCCCGGCCGAGCCCTCGCAGGAGGCCGAGGACCGCTCGGACATCGCCGTCATCGGCCCGATCGCCGCACTCGTGCTCGCCCTGACGATCAGCACGCTGGTCCTCGAACACCCGGCTGCCCGCGCCGTCGCCACCGGACTCGCCACCATCGGGCTGGTCGTGGCTGTGGCGCTCATGCTGATGAGCAAGAAGCCGAAGCCCGGCAAGCACGTGGCCCGGCACGCCATCGACCTCGAGGCGACCGAGCGGATCAATCCCGGCTGGAGCACGCCCGGCCGGCGCCGGTGACCGGAGGCTGGCACCCCCGGCCACCGCAGTACCTCCCGGCGCACGTCCGGAGTCACCAGTCCGCGGTTCGAGCAGGCACGGCGCTTTCGCACCGCTGCCAACACTATTCGTCCCGTGAAGCCGAGCCAATTGGACGCGGCTGACCTGCGCGTCCACGGCGTCCATGACAACCGCGTGGACGTCCGTGGACGGGCCTGGACGCCGGCGAACGTTCCGCGCCTGTCCGACGGCCGTCCCCACTCGCCGCGACACGCCCGTCCGGGCTGGCACGCCTGAGTTTTCGCGGTGCAGCATGGGCGGGCACGCTCCGCAGAACCCGATCACCACGAGGCGGCTGGCACCGCCGGTGACGGGGCTGGGGCGAAGCTCCGGAGTCACCAGAAGATCGGACGTCCCATGCAGTTCGAGTTCGACCTGCCCTTCTTGCGCAAGCTGACCGCGACGCCGCACACGAACCCGTTGCTCGGCAACATCGCCCTGATCTGGGCGATGACCGAACGCGGGTACGACGCGGGCCTCGTGCTGGACACCGTCGTCATCGTCAACGCGATCGTGGTCGGCCTGGGCGTGCTGTCCCAGTTCGGCGGGCCCGCGCGCTGATGTCCGCCGAGACACCCGAGGCCGCCGCCGGTCTGGCGGCGGCTCTGCGGGCCGACGTGATCCGCCGCTGGAACCTCGCGGGCAGACCCGCTCCCGACGACCTCGCCGCCACCAGTGGGCGGGCGGAAGCGCTGTTCAGGGACTTCCTGGACGGACGGCAGGGGCTCAATCCGCACCTTCAGTGGCTGGCGATGAACGACGCCCTGCCCGCTCCCGGCGAGCACGACCAGAAGTTCAAGGCGGCGGTGTGGCGGTGGGTGCGGGAGGTCAGCGGACCGCCCACCCAGCCGTCGCTGCGGCCGATGCGGGCCAAACCCTCCACGAAGCCCGCGACCCCGTTGCAGGGACCGGATCCGCTCGTGCAGGCCAGGCGGGTGAACTCCGCGCAGCAGTTCAACCACCAGCTGCGGCGGCTGATGATCCAGACCGGCACGTCGTTCACCGACATCGGCCGCCGCAGCGACAGCCTGCCGCGCAGCACCGCGCACCACCTGGTCAACCACGAGCGATTACCGGCCCGCGAGGAGCAGGTCCGCGCGTTCGTCCAGGCCTGTGGCGTCGGCGACGCCGCGCAGGACGAGTGGGTGGCGGCGTGGCAGGAGGCGCGCGTCCGGCTGACCGGTGCCGCGCCCCAGGCCGTCCGGACCCGGCGGCGCCGGCGTGACCGCGTGCTGTTCACCGTCACGATCACGACGCCCAGGCGCGGGCGGGCGTGCACGGTGACAGCCGCTCGTGCGAGTCGTGCGGCGCTGGTGACGATGCTGTTTCTGATCACCGCGCTGTGGCCTTTGGCGGCGGCGCGGTTCGGGTGATCGAATCACCATTTGTTGCCGCGTGCATCAAATTGTCTTCGCGTGATGGGAGCAGACCCTGTTCCCGCAGGGTCTGCTCCCGATGTCCCGTGCCGCGTCCGGATCCTTTGCAGAAGATGCAGGCCTGGCCGGGAGATTCGTGGGGCCGTGAACGAATTCGCTCAGTGCTGTCCGGACGTTACACGCTTGCTGCTCTACCTGCGGAATCTCGCCTCATTCCGTACCGGATCGAGTGATGATCGTTTGGTTGGCGTGGCGATTTCATTGGTTGCAGTTGCGCGTGTAAGGTCACGATCCTCTCTCGTGGTCCAGCGGTATTCCCGTACTGCTTCCACGCAAGCGAGAGGTCGCGTTCGGATCCTTTGCAGAATGTGGAGCAATTCTTCATGGCTAGGAATTCGAGGGGTGCTGAAGGGCACCCCGAGATTGGGCCGGACCCGGCCGGCATGCGGACCACCACGGCGTTCCTCAACGGCCTCAGAACGGTGCGAACGCGGTCCGGCATGACGTTCACCGAGATGGCCGGGCGCAGCAAGGAGCTCGGGTACCCGCAGTCCCGCAGCACCCTGCACAAGATGTGCCAGGAGGAACACGGGAGGCTGCCGTCCACGTTCGGGCGTGTCGAGCACTTCCTGCTGGTCTGCGGCGAGCCCGCCGACCGGATCCCGGCGTGGCGGCAGGCCTACCTGCGGCTGCGCGAGGCACCGGAGGCCGCGGCGGAGCCGATGCCGATCGGTGAGGTCGGCGACTACGTGCAGGACTTCGCCGACTTCGACCGGCCGGTGCGCGCCCGTCCGTCCCTGACGTGGCTCGCGGGCATGTTCCTCGCGGGAACGGCCTTCGGTGGCGTGGTGTTCGCTTTGCTGACGTGAGCAAGTGGAGGCCGTCCGTTCCTCGCACGGACGGCCTCCACCGCGTCACTTGAGGGTTGCGAGCCCGGCCTTCGCGAACTTCTCGTCCAGGTCACCGCTGGGCGCGCCGCCGACACCGATGCCCGCGACGGACGTCCCGTCGACCGCCACCGGCACGCCGCCGGCCAGGAACAGCGTGCCGGGGATGTCCCGCAGTGTCGCGCCCTGGCCCGTGACACGGCCGGCGAGCTCCGAGGTCGGCGCGTTGAACGACACCGCCGTGAACGCCTTGCGCCGCGCCGACTCCTCGGTCTGCGGGCCCGCGCCGTCACCGGCGAGCAGCACCACCAGGTCGCCGCTGCGGTCGACCACCGCCACCGTGACGCGCTGGTTCTCCTTCTCCGCCGCGTCGAGGGTGGCCTGAGCGGCCTTGACCGCCGCGTCGATGGTCAGCACCTTCTCCGAGCGGGTGGTGGTGTGCTGGTCGGCCGCCGCGTAGCCGCCGCCGATGCTCAGCACGACGAGGGTGGCGACTGCGATCTTCTTGAGGTCCATGGCTCCTACGATTCGCTGATCAGCGTGGCTTTCCGTGGTGGTGACGGTTGAACCTCGGTTCAACCCATCGGTTGACCCGCCGGGTGGGCGCGGTCGCCTAAGGTCGCCGACGTGTGGCTGCACAGGGCGATGCACGCGGGCTTCTACGTGCTGCTGACGGCGTCGGCGGCGCGGTACGTCGCGTACCACGGCGCCGATCTCGTCGTGCTCGGCCTCGCGCTCGCACTGGGGCTCGGCTATCCCGCGAGCGTGCGGTGGACGCGGGCGTTGCCGGTCGTTCTCGCCGTGTGGCTGGTGCTCGTGTGGCTGGCGCCGAGCTTCGGCTGGTGCGCGATCCCGTTGTTCTTCCAGTGCCTGCGCCAGCTCAGGCCGCGCGTGGCGCTGCCGATCGCGGCCGTGCTGACGGCGGCCGTGGTGCTGGCCCAGATCAGGCTGGCGGCGACGTTCGACTGGTCGCTGGTGCTCGGCCCGGTCGGTGTCGCGGTGCTGACGGCGGCGGTGTTCTTCGACCGCGCCCGGCTCCTGCACGAGGCCGGGGTGCTGGAGGAACGCCAACGCCTCGCCCGCGAGATCCACGACACCCTCGCCCAGGGCTTCTCCAGCATCAACCTGTTGCTGTCGCTGGGGGAGACGGACAAGGCCGCCGAGGTCGCGCGCGAGAACCTGGGCGAGGCACGCCGGTTCGTCCGCGACCTGTCGCCGATCCAGGGCACTCTGGTCGACGCGCTGCACCGGCTGTGCCGGCACGTGGAGGTGGACGGCGACCCGTATCCGCTGAGCGTGCAGACCGAGGTGGCGCTGCTCCGGGTCGCGCAGGGCGCGGTGGCCAACGTCTCCGAGCACGCCGCCGCCTCGCGGGTCGCGATCACGTTGTCGTACCTGGGAGACGCGGTGACACTCGACGTCGTGGACGACGGCCGCGGCTTCGACCCGTCGGCCGTTCGAGCGGAGGACGGCCGCGGCTATGGCCTGGCCTCCATCCGCGGCCGGATCGCCGAACTCGGCGGCACGGTGTCCGTGGAGAGCGCGCCGGGGGAGGGAACCGCGGTGGCCGTGACGGTGCCGACGCCATGAGGGTGCTGGTGGTCGACGACCACCCGGTGGTCCGGTTCGGACTTGTCGGGCTGCTGTCGCGCGACTTCGAGGTGATCGAGGCCGCGACCGGCGAGGAGTCCGTGCAACAGGCGTCCACTGTGGACGTCGTGCTGATGGATCTCCAGCTGGGCAAGGGAATCGACGGCGTGGAAGCCACCCGGCGCATCCGTGCGCTGGAGAACCCGCCTCAGGTCGTGGTGCTGACGACCTACGACTCGGACGCCGACATCGTGCGCGCGGTCGAGGCAGGCGCGATCGGCTACCTGCTCAAGGACTGCGCGCCCGAGGACCTCGCCAAGGCCGTGCGCACGGCGTCGACCGGTCAGACCGTGCTCTCCCCGGACATCGCGCAACGGCTGCTGCGACAGGTCCGCGGCCCGGCACCGAAGCTGAGCAAGCGTGAGGTGCAGATCCTGGAGAACCTCGCGAAGGGCCTGTCGAACCGGGAGATCGCGAAGGCGTTGTTCATCAGCGAGGCCACCGTGAAGACCCATCTGGTGCGGATCTTCGCGAAGCTCGGCGTGGAGACCAGGACGGCGGCCGTGACGACCGCCGTGGAACGCAAGCTGATCCGGCTCTAGCCGGCCATGTCCGGAGGCGTCGTGTCGGTCAGGCGTGCGTCCGGCCGGCTGCCCGACATCGCGAGCATCCCGCGCAGCACCTGCAGCAACTTCCGCAGCCCGCTCGGCTTCTTCCGGTCGATCCCGCCGATCACCTGCTTCAGCACCGACAGCTGATCGAAGTAGATGCGTTCGGTGACGAGGTTCTCGTCGGCGTCGAAGATGAAGTACGCGTTCATGCGCGTGCGGTGCTTGCCGCCGGTCGCCGGGATCTTGCCCAACGGGCCGAGGTGCGTGCCGAGCAGCCAGAACTCGACGATCACGGCGTCGACGCTGTGCCGGAACGAGATCAGCTCGTGGTGCTGGTCGGGGAACGCCACGCGCGTGTCGGTGTAGTACTGCCGCACCGCGTCGTCGCCGTCGTGGACGACCATCTGCGCGATGATCTCGTAGTGGGGGTGCGGGAACGTCGAGAGCGTGGCGTCCCAGTCGTGTGCGACCTCGTCGCGGAAGTGGTCCAGCACGAGCTTTTCGCGGGCTTGCAGGACTTCCTTGGACGGCAGGGTGAAGCGGTCGGGCATCGGAAGCTCCTCAGTGGACGATCTGGCGGTGGCTGAACGTGGGCCTGGTGCCGGGGTTCGTCCAGGCGCCGGTGAGTTCGCTGGACGGGAAGAACTGCACGAACCGCGGGTCGGCCTGGCTGCGGTCGGCGAGCGTCTTCTCCAGGATGATCGAGTTGTACTGGTCGGCGGTGGTCTCGACGGTGTTCGCGTTGAGCACGACCTCCTGCTGCCACCGGCGCGTCCACGACGCGAGGCCGGGCAGCTTCGAGTGCTCGGGCGTCAGTGCCTCGGCGGCGATCACGTTCTCGCTGCTCACCCAGATGCCGGTCGAGGTGTTGACGACGAGGCTCTGGTTGCCGAACACGTGGCCCGGGGTCTTGATCACCGCGACGCCCGGACCCAGCACGACCGAGCCGTCGATCGGCAGGAACGCCTCCGGCGGCAGGTCGCGGTAGGTGTCCGGCTGGTACCAGGGCTTCTGCAGCGGGTGCAGTTCGGTCAGGGCGGCCAGTTCGTCGCGTTGCACGATCACCTTGGCGTTCGGGAAGTACGGCGTTGCACCGATCCAGCGCCGCAGGTCCTGGGTGTGCAGGTGGTCGAACATCAGATAGTCGACGTCCTCGGGCGCGATGCCGAGCCGTTCGAGATGGCCGGGCACGGTGCCGTGGACCTTGACCATGCGCCGTTCGATCACGTCCGGCGTCCGCCCGGACAGGTCCTCGAAGTACGGCGTGTACCGGCCGTACTCGTGGTCGCTCGGCTCGAACAGCAGGATCCGCTCGCGGCCGTCGTCGTGCCAGCGGATCACCAGCATCCGGTTCGTGATCGACAGGAACGGCGCGATCGCCCGCGACGCCCTGAACAGCCCGAACCGCGTCGGATACGGCAGCGTCACCAGGTCGCGCGTGACGATGCGGTCCGGTGTGCCGGTCGTGGCGAACTCCCGCCGGAACGCCGCGCCGCGTTCGCGCACGACCCGCAGCCGCGCGCCCGGCCCGCCCTCGACGTCCATCTTGTCGAGCGTGTCGATCCTGGTGAAGCTCATCATCCCCTCCAATACCCACAGTGTGGGTTAATTCGGAGGTTAAACCCACGGCGTGGATATCCGCAAGGCACAATGGTCGGGTGACTGAACCGCGCCGAGGCCGCCCGCGCACGCCGCTGCTGTCCCGCGAGTCGATCGTCGCGGCGACGCTGCAGGTCATCGACGTGGAAGGCGTGGGCGCCGTGGGCATGCGCTCGGTCGCGCGGGCACTCGGAGTCGACGCGAAGAGCCTCTACAACCACGTCGACGGCAAGGACGGGCTGCTCGACGCCGTCGCCGAGCAGTTGCTGGGCGGCCTGGTACTACCGGAACCGACCGGTGACGCGCGCCGCGACCTGCACGCCATCGCCGACGCGTTCCGCTCGCGCGCCCTGACCCACCCCGCCGCCGCGCCGCTCGTGCTCACCCGGCAGCTGTCGTCGCTGGAAGGCCTCGCGCCGGTGGACGCGGTGCTCGCCGTGCTGCTGGCCGCGGGTGCCTCGGCGCAGGAGTCCGTGCACCTGCTGCGGATGCTGCTCGCCACGTTGATCGGCACGTTGCTGCGCGAGGTGTCGGCGGCGCCTGCGTTCGGCGGCGACGAGAGGGCGCGCCGCGAAGCGCTGCAAGCGTCGGGGTTGTCCGCGGTGGTGCGGACGGCGCCGTACATCGCGGAGTTCGACCGCGCGGCCGAGTTCGAGTACACGGTGGACCTCGCGATCACCGCCGTGCTGGACCGGATCGAACGTCAGCGGTCGGGGCCGAGGTCCTCGTAGAGGCCCCGCACCCGCCGCCCGGTCGGCTCGCCGCCGGACGTCTCGACCGAGGCCCAGCCGGGATCGCCGGGACCGGGGTCGTCGAGGAAGTGCAGGGCGGCGAACAGTCTGAGCGACACGCTCGCGGCCGACGGCATCGCGGCGCTGGCGGCGTGGTGGTTGCAGCGCAAGGGATCCCTCGAGCCCTACGCAGGACCGCGTCGTGTCGGACGGGTCGCTGATCGCCGCGCTCACGTACCTCGCGTGCCGGCGCCGAATCGCGTGACAACCAGTTGATCTTTCGTGCGTCCTGTCCTGTGGAGAGGTTTCCGAAGAAGGGGACAGAACGTTGAACGTTAACCGACGTGCCGTGCTGGCATTGGGTGCTGGAGCGGCGCTGGCCGTGGCCGTGCCCGCCACAGCACAGGCCTCGACGGTCACCGGCAAGCTGCGTGAGCTCGAGAAGCAGCACAACGCGCGCCTCGGCGTGTTCGCGACGGACACCGGCTCCGGTCGCACGGTGCTGCACCGGGCGGACGAGCTCTTCCCGATGTGTTCGACCTTCAAGACCATCGCGGCGGCGGCGATCCTGCGCAAGGACCGCGACGGAACGTTGCTGAACAAGGTGATCACCTACACGAAGTCCGATGTGGACAAGTCCGGCTACGGGCCGATCACCGGCAGGCCGGAGAACCTCGCGAACGGCATGACGGTCTCGGCCCTGTGCGAGGCGACCATCACCTACAGCGACAACTGCGCGGCCAACCTGCTGCTCAAGGAACTCGGCGGCCCCACGGCCATCAGCCGCTTCAGCCGCTCGATCGGCGACCCGGTCACGCGCCTCGACCGCTGGGAACCCGAGCTGAACTCGGCGGAGCCCGGTCGCGTCACCGACACGACGTCACCGCGCGCCATCGGCCAGAGCTACGCGCGCCTGACGCTGGGCCACGCCCTCAACTCGAACGACTCCGACCAGCTCGTGAAGTGGTTGCTGGCCAACACGACCGGCGGCAACCGCGTCCGCGCGGGCCTTCCGGCCGCGTGGGGCTGGGGCGACAAGACGGGCACCGGCAAGTACAGCACCACCAACGACGTCGGCATCGCGTTCCCGCCTGGCCGCGCGCCGATCGTGATCGCCGTGCTGTCGACGAAGAAGGACACCCCGGAGGGCGGGGCCGACGAACCGCTGGTGGCCAGGACCGCCGAACTGGTGGCGGCGCAGTTCAGCTGACCGGCACCCAGAGTTCGATGAACGGCCTGGAGTGGTCCCGCGGGCTGTTCCGGGCCGTTCTGATCTCGTCGAACGGCGCGGGCCGATTGTCGAAACGCTAGTCGAACGCGGAACGACCGGCTACCGTTCAATGCGAATCTCGTTCACGTTCCCAAAGGCGGCGGCGATGCGGCGAGCGGTTCTGCTGGTGGTCCTGTTCCTCTTCTCCCTGGTGGTCACACCCGTGCACGCGGAGTCGTTCGACGGCTCCGAGCTGCGGGTGTCCGGCGGGGTCTTCCGCGACGAGCACGGCCGTGAGGTGGTGTTGCGCGGCTTCAACGTCTCCGGCACGGCGAAACTCGCCGAGTACCGCGGGCTTCCGTTCGCGAACACCGCCGACGCGCGGAGGTCCGCGCAGGCGATGAAGCAGCTGACCGGCGCGAATGCCGTGCGGTTCCTGCTCACGTGGGCGTGGATCGAACCGCAGCGCGGCCAGATCGACCACACCTACCTCGACGGCGTGACCGCGCAGCTCCGCGCCTTCACCGACCTCGGCCTCCGCGTCTACCTCGACTTCCACCAGGACCTGTACTCGCGCCACCTGTTCAACAAGGACAGCTGGTACACCGGCGACGGCGCGCCGGCGTGGGCGGCGAGCGGGTACCCCAAGGAGTCGTGCGGACTCTGCTTCCACTGGGGGCAGAACATGAAGAACAACAACGCCGTCACCGCCGCCACCTACGACTTCTGGCACAACCGCGACGGTGTGCAGGACTCGTTCGTCAACGCGGCAGGCGAAGCGCTCAAGCACGTCAGGGAAGCCTTGCCCGCCAACGAGTTCAAGCTCGTCGTCGGCGTCGACCCGCTGAACGAGCCGTACGCCGGCAAGTACGACACCGGCCAGACCTCGCAGACGTGGGAGCGCGACCTCCTGATGCCGTTCTACCAGCGCTTCCGCGCCGAGATGGACGAGGCGGGCTGGACGACCAAGCCCGCGTTCGTGGAGCCGCTGGTGTTCTGGAACCAGAACGTGGACTTCTTCGCCGAACCGGGCGGCCTCACGCTCGTGCCCGGCCTCGGCGACCGGTTCGTGTTCAACGCGCACTTCTACGACGGCAAGGCGCAGTCCGGAGTCCTGATGCCGGGCAAGGCGGCCGACGGCCAGTACACCCAGGCGTTCGGCACGATCCGCGAGCGCGCCAAGGCACTCGGCACCACCGCGATCGTCTCCGAGTTCGGCCACCCCGTCTCGGGCTTCACCTCCGACAAGACGCCGTCCGTGCTCAAGGCGATCTACCAGGGCCTCGACTCGACCGCGCCGGGCGCGCGCTGGTGGTCGGCGCCGCGCGGGAGCGTGATCTCGGGCAGCCAGTGGCACTGGGACACCAACTACGGCCGCCACCGCGAGCTGATGAACGACAACCCGGACAAGGTCAAGACCGACGGCGACGCCATGAACGACGAGCACTTCTCGGCGGTCAAACTGGACGCGAACGGCAACCCCGCCCTCACCGTCGACCGCGCCATCGTCGACCGCGTCTACCCGCAGGCCGTCGCGGGCACCACGCTCGCGTTCACCTACGAGGACCGCGCCTACCAGACCTGGCAGCAGATCCCGCTGACCAACGTCCGCACGCTGGTCGGCTCGGCCCCGTTCGCCGTGATCGTCTGGGACTCCACCGGTGGCAGCGCGCCGACCGAACTCCACCTCCCGGAGTCGCTGCGCTCGCCGTTGGTGATCAGCTCGGCGTCCTCCACGGTCGACGGCGACAAGCTGCTGCTGCGAGCTGGCCAGGGACGGCAGTTCGCGCTGGTCACGGCCCCGTCCGGTGGCAACGTCGCCGCGGCGGAGGCCGAGATTCGCCAGTGGTACGTAAGCTGGTGAAGTGCGAACTAGGCCCACTCTGAGCTGGTCGAACCCGGGCCCGTCACTGCCGCGCGCCTCCACCCTCACCGACGTCGTGCCGATCGTCGCTGAGGGTGGGGTGCTGGTGCTCAGCGGTGCGGGCCTCTCCACGGAGTCCGGCATCCCCGACTACCGCGGCGAGGGCGGGTCGCTGCGCAAGCACACCCCGATGACCTACGACGAGTTCACCACCAGCCAGGCCGGCCGGCAGCGCTACTGGGCACGCAGCCACGTCGGCTGGCGCACCATCGCCCGCGCGCACCCGAACGCGGGCCACCACGCCGTCACCAGGCTCGCGGGCAAGCTGTCCGGCGTCATCACCCAGAACGTCGACGGCCTGCACCAGGCCGCGGGCTCACCGGACGTCGTGGAACTGCACGGCGGCCTCGACCGCGTGATCTGCCTTGACTGCAAGCTGCTCTCGCCGCGCATCGACCTCGACCGCCGCCTGCGCGAGGCGAACCCGGACTTCGCCGCCACCACCACCGAGATCAACCCGGACGGCGACGTCTTCCTGCCCGAGGAGACCGTGAAGGACTTCGTGGTCGTCCCGTGCGCGGAGTGCGGTGGCATGCTCAAGCCGGACGTCGTGTTCTTCGGCGAGAACGTGCCCCGCCCACGCGTCGAACAGTGCTACGAACTCGTGGACAACGCACGGTCGTTGCTCGTCCTCGGCTCCTCGCTGACGGTCATGTCCGGGCTCAGGTTCGTGCGCCGCGCCGCGACCTCCGGCATCCCTGTCGTGATCATCAACCGGGGTGAGACGCGCGGCGATCCCCATGCCTCGCTGCGGGTGGATCTGCCACTCGGAAAATCGCTGACGGAGCTGGCTGAAGTCGTTGTAGGGTAAGGAATGCAGACCTTTTCGGTCGATGACGTGACGCCGGTTACCGACGCACTGCCCACCCGTTCGATCGCTGAACTGTTCCCCGCGGCGCTCGCCGTGGGAGGGGACGCGCGGGTGCTGAAGCCGAACGGTGTCCACCCGCTGCTGCACGCGGTCGGCAAGGCGTTCGCGGAACACCGGCCGCTGGTCCTCTCCCCGGACGCGGTGTGGCTGACCATCGCGCGAGGCATCTCCGACCACGTGAAGCTGAACGCCGAGGAACTGCGGCCGGTCCTGGTGGGTCACGAGGGCAAAGCGGTCCTGGCCGTGTCGTACGGCCCTGGCGACACCTGGGAACAGATCGTGGAGCGACTCGCGAAACAGGTCGGCGACGCGATCTTCGAGTGCGACTTCAGCACGAGCACCGAGGTCGAACGCCTGGCGGGCCGTGTCGCGATGCTCGACGCCTACTCGCCATACTTCGGGTACTGGATGATCGGCATCTGCGGCATCCCGTCGATCACGCTGACCGGGACGCCGGACGACTGGCGCCGGATCCGCGCCCGCGTCGACGACCTGCCGCGGTTCGGGCTGGAGCACTGGTGCCGATCGCTGGTGCCGATCACCGACGAGTTCGTGCGGGCAGCGGAAGGAGCCCCGGACACCGCATTCTGGCAGCGGATCTACAACCCGGTCGACGCGTACGGCGGCGATGTCGTCACCGGCTGGATCACGCGTTTCTACCCGTACCTGGACTTCCTCAGGGGAGCTCCTGTGCCGAACCCCATGCTGGACCTCCCGGTCGGCGAACCACGGGACAACACCGATCAGGGCATCACCACGGACACCGTGCCCGCCACGCTCTGCCGCGCGGTGATCAACGTCAACGACCGGAGCGACATCAGCGCGGTCGCACTGGACGCGGGCCTGGTCGGCGTCACCCAGCACGAGGACGGCGCTCTGGAACCGGTGGCGGGCTGGGCTGTGGTGGCGGCACCACCGCGCATCGAGGCGGTGCTGGACCGCGTCGTCGCCGAGAACGAGTGGGAGCCTCCTGGGCCTCGGGAGGAGCGGACGACGGCAGGCGGAGTCGAGATCACCGTGCGGCACGAGGTGCAGGGCAGCGGCGAGCTGATCGCGCTGTACCACCGTGTCGGGACCGCGTCGCTACGCGGCGGCACCTGGCGGGTGCGTGCCTACGGCGCGGGAGGGGCCGAACGGCTCGGGCGCCATCGAGTCGATCCGGTGCTGGACGTGGCGGACGGGCGGCTCGTCGGTGAGGTAGTCGACTACCGCAACGGTCGGACTCACTGGGTGATCTTCCGCCCCGGTGACCTCCCGGAGGACGTCCCGGTGCTCGGCACCTCGCTCGCGATGCTGCTCGAATCGGTGCTCGACCACGGCGACGTCGCGCACCTGGAGACGATGAGGCTGGCCGAGCTGGAGATGAGCTACGAGGAGTAGTTCTGGAGACCGGAACTCGGAAAATCGATCACCGAGCCTGCCGACGTCGTTCTAGAGTCCGGAAATGGTGACCTTCCCGGTCGACGACGTCACGCCGGTGACCGACGCGCTGCCCACCCGTCCCTTCGCCGAGCAGTTCCCGGACGCGCTGGTCGTCGGCGGCGACCAGGCCGTGCTCGAACCGGACGGTGTGCACCCGCTGCTGAGCGCGGTGGCGAGGGCGTTCGCGCAGCACCGGCCGCTCGTCCTCACCCCGGACGCGGTGTGGCTGACGATCGCCCGCGGAATCGCCCAGCACGTCAAGCTGCACGCGGAGGAACTGCGGCCGCTGCTGGTCAGCCACGACGGCAAGAAGCGCCTGACGGTGCTGATCGACGGTCCGATGCCCGTGGACGCCGAGTCGTGGTCGCACGTCGTGGAACTGTTCAGCAAGCAGATCGGCGACACGACGTTCGAGTGCGACTTCAGCACCAGCACGGAGATCGAACGGCTGGCGGGCCGCGTCGCGCTGATGGACGCCTACTCGCCGTACTACGCCTACGAGGCGGTGTGCGTCTGCGGAATCCCTTCGATCACGCTCACCGGCACGGTCGGCGACTGGCGCAGGATCCGCGCCCGTGTCGACGACCTGAGCGTGCTCGGGCTCGGCAGGTGGGTGCGGTCGCTCGCGCCGATCATGGACGAGTTCGTGCGGGCAGCGTCGGGCGAAGCGCGGACCGAGTTCTGGCGGCGCATCTACAACCCGGCCGACGCGTACGGCGGCGAGGTGGTCACCGGGTGGATCTCGCGGTTCTACCCGTATCTCGCGCTGCCGGGCACGAACGGTGCGCCGAACCCCATGCTCGACCTGCGCGTCGGCGAACCACGCGGCGAACGAGGACCGGGCATCGGCACGGACACCGTGCCCGCCACGCTGTGCCGCGCGACGATCAACGTCAGCGAGCTCGGCACCACTCGTGTCGTGGCGCTCGACGCGGGTCTGGCCGGCGTCGTGCAGGATCCGGACGGCGCCCTCCGGCCGGTCGCGGGCTGGGCGCTCGTCGACGCGTCCCTGGACATCGAGACGGTGGTCGACCGGTTGATCGCGGAACACGAGACGACGCCGCCGGAGACGGCCGCCCGAGATCTGTTCGGCGGCGCCGAGGTGATCGCGCTGTACAACCGGATCGCGTCGGCGTCGTTGTTCGGCGGCACCTGGCGACTGCTCCCGTACGCGGACACGGTCTTCCTGAACTCCGGCCCGCACACGATCTGCTGTTGTCTAGCGCTCGCGGACGGACGGTACGTCGGCGAGGTGGCGAGGAGTGGCACCGAACCGCGGTGGGCGGTGCTGCGCGACGGCGACGACCCGGCGGAGGTGCCGTTGCTCGGCACCTCGCTCGCTCACCTGCTGGACGCGGCCATGGACGCGGACGGCGACATCGCGCACCTCGAAGCAGGGAAGCTCGCCGACCTAGTGCTGTGACCGGAACTGGTCCAGCACGCGTCGCTCGCGCTTCGTCGGTCGCCCGGCACCCCGGTCGCGCCGCGCGATCGGGGCCTCCACCGGTGGCGGCGGAGTGCGGTCGAGGAAGCAGGTGGCCGCGTCCGCCGCGCCGACCCGTTTCTGGATCACGCGCACGACCACGACGGTCCAGGTCTTGTCGTTCACGCGGGCGCGGACCTGGTCGCCGGGAACCACGGTCGCCGAGGCCTTCGCGGGCTTGTCGTTGATGCGCACGTGGCCGCCCTTGCACGCCTGGGCGGCGTCCGGGCGGGTCTTCGTCAGCCGGACCGCCCACAGCCAGCGGTCGATGCGCGTGGACTCCACCCCGCCATCATGGCACTCTCGGAGATCATGAGGCTTCTGGCGGTCGCACTGACCCTCGCCGCGTCACTCACCCCCGCCGGCCCGCTCGGTGAGCTCACGGGACTCGCCGTTCAGCGCGTGCAGGTCGCCGACCTGGTGGCCGCGGCCAAGTTCGGTACGACGCAGCCGATCGACGACCCCGTGCGCGAACAGCAGGTGCTTGACGGCGTGCGCGCGAAGGCCGTGGAACTGCGGCTCGATCCGGAGAGCGCGGCCCGGTTCTTCCGCGCCCAGATCGAGGCGAACAAGCTCGTGCAGCGCGGCCTCTACACGCGCTGGACCGAGCACCCGGAGGAGGTTCCGCACCGCCGGCCCGATCTGGGCACCGAGGTCCGCCCGATCCTCGACCGGCTGACGACCGAGATCCTGGCCGAGCTCAAGGACACCGAACAGCTCCGTCACCCGACGCTGAGGTGCGAGATCCACGCGACCATCGCGGAACGGTCGGCGGTGGTGCACCGCCTCGACCGGTTGCACGAGAACGCGCTGGCCGAGGCGATGCGGCCCGTCTGCTCCTAGCAGCGACACGCCACTAGATGTCCGCTGTGGACGGAAGGCCGAGCATCCGTGCGAGGCCTGACAGTTCGAGCACCCGTGTCACCTGGTCGGACGAGGCGGAGAGCTTCAACCCACCCGCCGCGGCCGACGCGCGGGCATGTCCGCGAACCAGTGCGCTGATCCCGCTGGAGTCGCAGAACGTGACGGCTGTCAGGTCCAGCACCACGTAGCGGTGGCCCTGGTCGAGGAGGCGGTCGAGCTTCGCGAGCAGTCGCTTCGAGCCAGAACCGGCGAGTTCACCGGAGACCGCGACGAGGGTGGAGGCAGGCGACGACTCGGTCACCGTGACTTCGAGCATTTCGCAGCTGTACCCGGTGGTGGCCGCCGCGAAACTGGTTCGCATGCGTGTTCTGCTGACCTCGTTGCCCATTCGCTCCCACGTGGAACCGGTGATGGTTCCGCTCGCGACGGCGTTCCGGGAGAAGGGGCACGAGGCGGTCATCGCGACCGCGCCGTCCGGCCTGGGGCCACCGCCGTCGTGGATCCCCGAACGCGATGGCGTGCTGAAGGTACCGCCGTGGTCCGGCGAACTGGTCGTCGCCTCGGCCGCGAACGTCCTCGACTTCGCCCGCACCTGGCGTCCTGACGTCATCCTGCGCGAGACCAGCGACTACGGCGGCCAGATCGCGGCCGAGGTGCTCGGCATCCCGCACGCGCTGCTCGACATCGCCCCGTTCGCGCCGTTGGAGATCCCGCTCCTCGACGAGCTCGTGGACAAGGTCCGCGCCAGGTTCGGGGTGGGCGCGACCGAGCCGGCGCTGACCGCGGGCCTGACGCCGGCGTTCTGGCACCCGGCCCAGCACCACTTCCACGTGCCGATCGACCGGGACGGCGGCGGCCAGGCGGAGATCGTCGCGTCGTTCGGCGCTCAGCTGACGGCCGGTTCGCAGCTGCGGCACATCGTGGTGGAGGCACTCGGCCAGGTCGGCGCGCGGTCCGTCATCGCGATCGGGCATGGCGGCTGGACGGGTCCGCGCCCGTCGAACGTCCGCCTCGAACCCAAGATCCCGCAGCAACGGCTGCTCGGCACGGCGAAGGTGTTCGTGACGCACGCGGGTAGCAGCGGGGTCCGGGAGGCGCTGACCGCGGGCGTGCCGATGGTCGCGGTGCCGTTGTTCGCCGACCAGCCGCGCAACGCCGAACGAATTCAGGATCTGATTGCCGGCGTGCGCGTGGACGTGAAAGGGCTGACCGCCACCGCCCTGGCCGAACGGATCCAGCACGTGCTGAACACGAGCACTTATCACGTCGTCGCTGAGAACCTGGCCGCGCAGATCGCCGATCTTGAGGATTTCACGAATATTCCGGACCACCTCGTATCCGCTGTGTGACCACATTTTGGTTTTGACCAAAAGCTTCGACGGTAATTTAGGCCGTATGGAGACTGGTGGTGGGGCAGGTGCTTGTTGGGGAGAACAGGTCGCCTGAACGAGGAAAACAGGGGGAAATATGAAGAGGCACGTGCGCGACAGTTTCTTCGTCGTGGGCGAAGGTGTGCTGGAATTCGACGGCAAAGGTGAGACCACCACGCGTCAGCCCTCCACGGCGGAGGAGCTGCGCCGGTTCCGGTTCTCGCGACTGGGTCCGAAAGGGCCGCGAACGGACGAGGAGACGCGGACAGCCCTCGCGACCGCGATCACCGCGACCGTGCCGCAGCCGGACTCGGCCGACCCGGCCGTACCGGCGGGGTTCACCTACCTCGGCCAGTTCGTCGACCACGACCTGACCATGGACCGCACCGAGTCGCAGCTCGGGCAGGACGTCAACCTCGACGAGCTGATGCAGGGCCGCTCGCCGGCGCTGGACCTCGACTCGGTCTACGGCCGCGGCCCGCGCGACAAGGACGACCAGGTCTTCTACGCCCAGGACGGCGTGAAACTCAAGGTCGGCACCACGACGCCGGTGCCGTTCCCGGACGAGGGCACCAACGTCCCGTTCGAGGGCTTCGACCTGCCGCGCCGCGGTGGGACGGGCGGCACGGCGGCGGATCGGCGGCTACCGCTGATCCCGGACGCCCGCAACGACGAGAACCTCGTGGTGGCACAGACGCACCTCGCGTTCATCCGCTTCCACAACCGCGTGGTCGACGAGCTCGCGCTCACCGGCCTCACGGGCGAGCGGCTGTTCCGCGCCGCCAAGGAGCTCGTGGTGCGGCACTACCAGTGGATGCTCAAGACCGACCACCTGCCGCGGATCATCGACCCGGCGATCGTGGACGACGTCTTCACCAACGGCCGCAGGTTCTTCGAGGTGTCCGGCCGCAGCCGGCACGACTCGCCGACCATGCCGGTCGAGTTCTCGGTCGCCTCGTACCGCTTCGGGCACAGCCAGGTCCGCGGCGCGTACCAGTGGAACCGCGTGTTCCGCAGCGGCGGCCCGGTGGGAGCGCCGGCGTCGTTGTTCCAGCTCTTCACCTTCACCGGGGTGAGCGGCAACTTCGATCCGTCGTCGGCCCTTCCGGCCGACCTGGACGACGTGACCAGGGGCGACTTCTTCACGTTGCCCAGCAACTGGATCGCGGACTTCCGCAGGCTCTACGACTTCACCGAGGCCGGTCGCGACGACCTGGCCGCGCCGGCGGAGTTCGACGGCGGCAACGTCACCAAGCGGATCGACACGCTGCTGGTCGACCCGCTGACGCAGCTGCCGGCCGGAACGTTCGGCGGCCGCGGGACGCAGTTCCGGGAGATCGAGCGCAACCTCGCGTTCCGGAACCTGACCAGGGCCTCGATGATGGAGCTCGCCACCGGTCAGCAGATCGCCGAGCTGTTCGAGGTCGAACCGCTCACCGCCGAGCAGATCCTGGTGGGCAACGGCGGCGCGGTCGTCGACGGCCTGTCCGAGGAGCAGAAGGCGCGGCTGGCCGAAGCCACTCCGCTGTGGTTCTACATCCTGCGCGAGGCCGAGGTCGGCAACGGGCTGATGGGCCCGGTCGGCGGCCGGATCACCGCGGAGGTGTTCCACCGCGCGATGGAGGGCAGCCGGATCTCGATCGTGCGCTCGCCGTACTGGCGGCCGACCCTCGGCCCGGACTCCAGCACGTTCCGGATGGTCGACCTGCTGCTGTTCGCGTTCGAGGGCAAGGCCGACCTGCTGAACCCGCTGGGGGATCCGGTCAGCTGATCTTCCTCGCGTGTCCTGTCTGGCTGGGTGGTGGCAGTCAGACAGGAGAGGGAGATCGATGTCGAGTCCGGAAACCACACGCCGCGAAAGCACGGAAGAACGCCTGACTCGTTTTGCGCGAGAGTCCGGAATTCCTCTGCTGCGCATTGGGCTGGGGGTCGTGTACCTCTGGTTCGGCGTGCTGAAGCTCTTTCCCGGTGGCAGCCCTGCCCAGGATCTCGTCGAACGCACGGTCTCCGCGCTGACGTTCGGGATCGTCCACGGGGATTTGGCCCGAGTGAGTGCCGCGATCACCGAGATCGGGATCGCACTGGTTCTGCTGAGCTTCCGCGCACCGCGATTGTGCGCGGTCCTGCTCGTCGGTCACGTCGTGCTGGTGTCGACACCGCTGGTGTTGTTCCCCGCCGAGATGTGGTCCGGTCCGCTGCGGGCGTCGTTCGAAGCCCAGTACATCCTGAAGAACCTGGTGACCGTCGCCGCCGCGGTGGTCATCGCCTCATCGCATCCGAGGGTGCGATGACCGGGAGTCGCTCGATCCTCGTGATCGGGCGGCTCCCGCCGTTATAGGTTTCCCTTATGGGGGCATCACTGGCGCCGTTGGCGCATCCGGCTTTCCGCTGGCTTCTCGCGGGCCGCTTCACGACCATCGCCGGCAACGCCATGGCGCCGATCGCGCTGGCGTTCGCCGTTCTCGACCTCACCTCGTCGATCACGTCGCTGGGCATCGTCGTCGCCGCGCGGTCGCTGACCAACGTGGTGTTCCTGCTGTGGGGCGGTGTGGTCGCGGACCGGCTTCCCCGCCAGCTCGTGCTCGCCGGATCGTGCGCGGTCAGCTTCGCGAGCCAGGCCCTGATCGCCGGGCTGGTGCTGACCGGGACGGCGTCGGTGACGTGGTTCGTCGTGCTGTCGGCGGTCAACGGGATGTCGAGCGCCTTCTCCCTCCCGGCCTCCGCCGCGCTGGTGCCGCAGACCGTGCCGGTCGGCCTGCGCGTGCAAGCGAACGCGTTGCTGCGCCTGGGGCTGAACTCGGCGCGCATCGGCGGTGCGGCGCTGGGCGGACTGCTGATCGCCTTCACCGGCCCCGGCTGGGGTCTCGCCGTGGACGCGCTCTCGTTCGCGCTGGCGGGCGTGTTCTTCGCGTTCGTGCGCGTACCCGCCGCCCGTGCCGCCGCCGAGCACAAGCCGTCCGTGCTGGCCGAGCTGAAGGTCGGCTGGACGGAGTTCGTGTCACGGCAATGGGTCTGGGTCGTGGTCGTGGCCTTCACGTTCGTCAACGCGGCCCTCGTCGGCGGCGTGATGGTCCTCGGCCCGGTGCTGGCGGACACGACGTTCGGGCGCGAGATGTGGGGCCTGATCCTCGCCGCGCAGACCGCGGGCATGGTCGCCGGCGCGTTCGTCGTGATGCGGATCAAAGTACGGCGCCCGCTGCTGCTCGGAGTCGCGTGCGTGGCGGGCTTCGCGTTGCTGCCGGTGGCCATGGTCGTGCACCCGGCGCCGTGGCTGCTGCTCCTCACCTCGTTCGCGTCCGGGCTCGGCCTGGAGCAGTTCGGGGTGGCGTGGGAAGTGGCGTTGCAGCACCACGTGCCGCCCGACCGGCTCGCGCGCGTCTACTCCTACGACATGCTCGGGTCGTTCGTGGCGATTCCGCTGGCCCAGCTCGCGATCGGGCCGGTGTCGCACGCGTTCGGCACGTCGGCGGCTCTGCTCGGGTGTGCCGCGATCTACCTGCTCGCGACCGCGGGGATGCTCGCGTCCAGGTCCGTGCGGTCGCTCGAGAACGTCCCCGAACCGGTTCGCTGATCCGTGCAACGGGACAGGCGTCCGGCGCGTGTATGTGGACGGATGCGTGGTGATCATCAGGCCTCGATACAGTTCGACCGCGCTAGATCCACTTCAAAACTGGGGAAGTGAATGAAACTCAAGCGTTTTGCCGTGCTGGGCACGGTTGTCGCGCTGGCCGGTGCGACCCTCGCGCCGGCGGCGTCGGCCGACGAGTACCACCGCCCGCTGGCCGACCGGCTGCGTGAGGCGATCGTCGCGCAGAACTTCAAGGACGTCATCGACCTGACCCCGCCGGAGCTCGTCGCGCGGTCGGCGGGCAAGCGGGAGAAGTACGACGCCTCACCCGCCGAGCTGATGAACAAGGCACAGGCGCGGATGGCGGCCGCGGCGGGCAAGCCGTTGCACCAGACGCCGAACATGGACGCGGCGATCATCGAGCTCGACCCGTTCGGGCGCCCGAAGTCCGTGGCGAACGTGCTGCTCAGCCCGCAGTACCCGAACGGCGTGGTCGTGCCGGTCACGCACCAGGGGCTGTCCACCGACCAGGTGCGCTACCGCTGGTGGGACGACACCGAGTGGGACGTCAACGGCGGCAAGGGCACCGTGGACGTGCTGCCCGGCCGGGAGAACGCGGCGATCGACTTCTCCTCGCCGTACCCGGCGTCGGTGCTGAAGCTGATGGTGGGCTTCGGCGTCCTGCGCCTGGCCGACCAGGGCAAGATCGACCTCGACGCCGACTACGTCTACGCCCCGGACCCGGTGCGCCCCGCGTGCGGCGGACCGTCGGTGAAGAAGATCCGGCAGCACTTCGACGAGATGATCACGAAGTCGCAGAACGAGTCCACCTGCTCGCTGATCAAGCTGATCCACGACCACAACGCCTGGGACGCGGTCAACCAGACGTTCGTGGACCTCGGCATGCCGACCCTGATGGTCACCGGCACCCTTCCCGGCAACGGCGGCCGCTGGATCGGCTCCAACATGAGCGGCCTCGACACCGCGAAGCTCCTGCTGCTGGTCAACGGCGGCGCGGGCGTGCTGTGGACGACCGACAAGGGCAAGCCCGTCACCCGCAACGAGCTCTCCTACTCGTCGCGGAAGTTCTTCCAGGAGACCCTGGCGGGCCAGGGCCACAACGAGATGCTGTCCACGCCGAACTGGTGCGGCCGCGACTACCCGACGCAGGGCATCCCGCAGCAGGTGCCGTCGCGCTGGATCAAGCCGGACGGCACCGTGACCGTCGGCGACGCGGTCTACGACCGTGACGTCCGCCCGTGCAACGACGCCGCCGAGGTGACGTTCGCGCACAAGACGGGCTGGGTCGACACGACCGGTTCCGACGCGGGCATCGTGAAGTCGTTGCGCGGCAAGGACAACCGCAACTACATCGTGGTCGTGTTCTGCAACCTGGGCACCGACTACGTGGACGCGGACCGTCCGGCCGACCCGCCCGGCGTGTACCCCGTTCTGTACACGCAGAAGTACGCGCAGCTCGGCAAGGCGATCGACACCATCATGAAGAACCTGTAGTCAGCGGTGCGGCACCGCGGTCACACGGCCGCGGTGCCGATCAGCCCGTTGCGCGTCACCCGTTCCGCCAGCTCGGCCTCGGTGAGGTCGTCCGTGCCCGAGGGCCGGCGCGGCAGCACCATGTACCGCGACTCGGCGTTCGCGTCCCACACCCGGATCTCGGTGTCGTCCGGCAACGTGAGCCCGAACTGCTCCAGCACCTCGCGCGGGTGGCTGACCACCTTCGAGCGGTAGGCCGTGCTCTTGTACCAGGTCGGCGATGGGCCCAGCAGCGCGATCGGATAGCAGCTGCAGAGCGTGCACACGACGACGTTGTGCACGTCGGCCGTGTTCTCCACGACGTGCAGCACCTGCGGTTGCAACCCGCCGCCCATCGACAGCCCGACCTCCGGCAGTGTCGAGTTCGCGTCGTCGAGCAGCCTCGCCCGGAACTCCGCGTCGACCCACGCGCGTGCCACGACCCGGAAGCCGTTGGCGGGTGTGGCCCTGTGCGTGAACGCCTCCAGGGCTCTGTCCAGTTCGGACGCGTCGACCAGGCCCCTGGCCTCCAGAACCGCCTCGAACTCGCGGACCTGCGCGGCGATCGGGGAGTCGTCGTGGTCGTCACTCATCGCTCAGGTACTCCTCCCAGAGGGACAGGGTCACCTTGTGATCGCCCTGCCCGAACAGTTCCCGCGCGGTGAACTCCACCAGGTAGACCTGTTGTGGCTGCACGATTCCGCGTGCCCGCAGGTCCGCGAGGGGATGCACGCCGTCGAAGCCCGCCACCGTGCCGGACTTCCCGCGCGCGTAGTGCGGCAGGCGGGTGTGGTGCTCGGGGTCCACAGTGGACGTCCGCACGCGGTCGCCCGTCCGGTACCGCTCAGACATGGCCCTTCTCCCGCACCAGCGTCTGGATCGCCCGGAACCAGTTCTCGTAGTAGCCGGACTCGTGCGACATCGTGCGTTCGACGGCGTCCCGGAACTCGTCGAGGTTGTAGATCCCGCGACCGATCAGTGCCCGGTTCATGGCGAAGACGTGCGCTTCCCAGTCCGCGTGGAACGGCGGCTCGTCCAGTTCCTCGTCGATCGGACCGAATCCGTCCAGCCCGCCGACGTCGTTGATCCTCGGCATCTCACCTCCGGCGCTCAGCCAGATTCTGCGCCGCCTCCCGCCAGTTCGGGAAGTGGAACTCGAATCCGGCCTGCTCCAGCCTGCCCGGCACGACCCGGCGGCTCTTGAGCAGCAGCTCGGTGTCGGTGCGCAGGGCGAACGCCCCGATCCCGGCCATCCAGCGCGTCGCGGGCAGTCCCACGGGCACGTTCCAGGCCTGGCGGAGGTCGCGCATGAACTCCCGCTGCGGCAGCGGGTTCGGCGCCGCCAGGTTGACCGCTCCCGCGATCGGTTCCCTGATCAGCAGCGCGACCGCCCGCACGAAGTCGTCGTCGTGGATCCACGAGACGTACTGGCGCCCGCCCGCCACCGGGCCGCCCAGCCCGAGCCGCGCCAGCCACGACAGGTAGTCGAACACGCCGCCCCGGTCCGGGCTCATCACCATCGCGGACCGCAGCGCGATCTTGCGGGTGCTCGGCGTGTCGGCCTCGTTCAGCTCGGCCTCCCAGCGCTTGGCGATCTCGACGCTGTACGCCCAGTAGCCCGGCACGTCCGGCTCGCGCCCGCCGATGACCCCGGTCTCCTCGTTGTTGGCGGCGTCGAACCGGTGCGCGTAGATCGTCGCGGTGCTCATCTGCAGCCAGACCGCGGGCGGGTCGTCCGCCTTCGCGATGGCCTCGCCGACGACCCGCGCGGAGTCCACCCGCGACCGCATCATCTGCTGGAGGTTCTCCGCGGTGTAGCGGCAGCTCACGCTCCGTCCGGCCAGGTTGATCACGACGTCGGCGCCGTCGATCTCCTGCGCCCACCTGCCCAGCGTGTGGCCGTCCCACCGCACGCCGGCGTTGCGGCTGATGATCACCACCTCGTGGCCCGCCGCCTTGAGCGCGCGGGTCAGCACGCCGCCGACCTGCCCGGTACCGCCTGGAATCACGATCTTCATGTCTGGTCGTCCCCCTCGGCGCCGACGCTAGCCCCCGGTCGCTGAGAGGTGTTTCAGCTATGCTCCGGCAAAACGCTCAAACGAACAGGCGGTCGGTCATGCGGGAGTCCAGCGAGGCGCGGCGGCAGCGGATTCTGGCCGTCACAGCGTCGCGGGGCACGGTCAAGGTGAGCGATCTGGCCGAGGAACTGGACGTTTCGATCGTCACGATCCGGCGTGACGTCGAGGAGCTCGCCAGGCTCGGCAAACTGCGCCGCGGACACGGCGTCGCTCGGTCGCTCACGCCGGTCGAGCAGCCGGAGCCGAGGCAGGCGACGAACGGGGCGATCGCGCTGGTCGTGCCGGAGCGCCACACGTACCTGTACGAGACGATGAACGGCGCCCGCAAGACGCTCGAAGAGGCCGGCATGCGGGTGGTCCTGCACATCGCGCCGCAGGTCAGGGGTGCTGAACGGCCCATCGTCGAGAAGGCGCTGACCGAGTCCGTGCAGGGGCTGCTGATGGCGCCGCGCTGGCGCACGTTCGAGGAGGAGGCGCAGGACGACTGGCTCGCGGACACCGGCGTGCCGACCGTCCTGATGGAACGCCGCCCGAGCGGAGGCCTGCGGGCGATGAACTCCGTGTGCTCGGACCACTGGTACGGCATGCACCTGGCCGTGAAGCACCTGACCGACCTCGGGCACCGCAGGATCGTGCTGGCCGCACGCGACGACAGCCCGACGGCGCGCGTGCTGCGCAGAGCGTTCCACGAGATCTCGGCGGACCTGGAGGACGCCGTCACCGTGCGGAGCTCACCGGACACCGGGCTTGTGGACGTACTGCGCGCACATCGGGCGACGGCGGCGGTGCTGCACGGCGACGAGGACGCGTTGATGCTGGTCCAGCAGATGATGCACGCCGGGATGGAGGTGCCCCGGATGTGCTCGGTCGTGTCGTACGACGATGTGGTCGCGTCGCTCGGCAGCATCCCGCTCACGGCCGTCGCGCCGCCGAAGACCGAGGTCGGCCGGGTCGCCGCCGAGCTGCTGCTGCGGAAGCTGAAAGGCGAGGTCACGGCCCCTGAACGGATCGAGCTGCTGCCCGCGTTGAAGATCCGCTCATCGACTGAGCGTTTGACCGTTTCTTGACGCCAAACCGATCAGGCGATCAGGATGCGATCCATGCGCCTGAGTCGTCGCACACTTCTCGCGGCGGGTCTCACGGCACCATTGGCGGCCTGCTCCACTCCGCAACGCCGCGGTGCCGGAGGTCCGGTAGAGATCACGTTCTGGTCGGCCCTGCGAGGTAGTCAGCAGGTCGTCGACGCGTTCAACTCCTCGCAGAACCGCATCAGGGTGGTCTTCCAGCAGATCCCCTCGGGTGGGCAGGGCGGGTACGCCAAGCTCAGCAACGCGGCTCGTGCGGGCAACGCACCGGACATAGCCACGATCGAGTACCCGCAGGTGCCGGGGTACGCGATCGACGGCGTGGCCCGTGACATCACCGACCTCGTGACCGATCGCGTGAAGCAGAAGCTGCTGCCGCAGGCGCTCAAGCTCACGACGTTCGACAACCGCGTGTTCAGCGTTCCACTCGACATCGAGCCGATGGTCCTGCACTACCGCGCGGACCTGTTCCAGGCCAACGGTTTCGAGATCCCGGCGACCTGGGACGAGTTCGCTGACCTGGCCCGCGCGGTCAAGAACAGGTTCCCGGACAAGAAGCTCACGCTGTTCCCCACGGACGGCGGCACGCAGTTCGCGTGCTTCGCCTGGCAGGCCGGCGGGCAGTGGTTCGACACCAGTGGCGGCAAGTGGCGCGTGTCCCTCGCCGACGGGCCCACCCAGAAGGTCGCGGCCTACTGGCAGAAGCTCATCGACGAGGACGTGGTGTTCCGCAACGCGGGCGACAGCAAGCAGCACGACGCCCAGATCGGCCAGGACCGCGTGCTCACCAGGCTGAGCGGCGCGTGGGACGCGGGCGCGCAGATGCGGGCGAGGCCCGGCCAGAAGGGCAAGTGGCGCATCGCCCCGATGCCGGTCTGGGACGACCAGGTGGTCGGCACGCACGGTGGTTCCACCTTCGCGATCACCAAGGACTCCTGGGAACCCGAAGCGGCCATGGAGTTCATCGAGTGGCAGACCACCCACCCGGACGCGCTCACCGCTCGCCTCAAGAGCGGCACCAGCAGCCAGTACCCGGTCGCGCCCGGCCTGGTCGCGGCAGGCGCCAAGGCGTTCCCCGGCGAGTACTACGGCGGCCAGGACATCTACCGGCTCTTCGAGCAGGAGGCGAACAAGGTCCGCGACGGCTGGGTGTGGGGACCGCGGATGACCGCCACCCTGAAGGTGATGCAGGACGGGTTCGCGAAGGCGGGCGCCGGTGAGGGCACGCTGATCGACGCGGTGCGGACGGCCCAGAGCGGCACGATGCCCGATCTGAAGGCCCTCG
The DNA here is from genome assembly GCF_900115955.1 of Lentzea waywayandensis. Lineage (GTDB taxonomy): Bacteria > Actinomycetota > Actinomycetes > Mycobacteriales > Pseudonocardiaceae > Lentzea > Lentzea waywayandensis. The sequence goes on along the minus strand of NZ_FOYL01000001.1, from coordinate 931,610 downwards.
GTCTGTCCACTGAGGAGGGTGCGCGGTGAAGAGCAAACTCGCCTGCGCCGTCCTGATGGCGCCGTTCTTCCTACTGCTGGTCACCGTGTTCCTGATTCCGACCGGAACGGCGATCTGGCTCAGCTTCTTCGCCGCCGACCAGCCGGGACTGGGCTTCGGCCCGGAGAGCACGGTGTTCGTCGGCCTGCGCAGCTACGTCGCCGTGCTCAGCGACCCGACGTTCCTCAACGGCCTGCTGACCGTGGTCCTGTACTGCCTGCTCTACATCCCGCTGATGGTCGTCGGTGCGCTCACCCTCGCGCTGCTGCTGGACTCCGGGGTGGCGAAGCTGCGCAGCTGGATGCAGATGGGCCTCTACCTGCCGCACGCCGTGCCGGGCATCATCGCGGCCCTGATCTGGCTCTACCTCTACACACCGGGACTGAGCCCGATCATCGACCTGTTCGCCAAGGCCGACATCCAGATCAACTTCCTCGGCATCAACACCGTGCTGCCGTCGATCGTGAACATCGCCCTGTGGAGCAACCTCGGCTACAACATGGTGATCTTCTACGCGGCGTTGCAGGCCGTGCCGCGCGAGGTCCTGGAAGCGTCCGTCGTGGACGGCGCCGGCCCGGTCAAGCAGGCGCTGCGGATCAAGACACCGCTGGTGCGCGGCGCGATCGTCACGGTCGGCATCTTCACGCTCATCTGGGCGCTGCAGCTGTTCACCGAACCCGTGCTGCTCAGCCAGTCCACCCCGATGATCAGCGCCCGGTTCTCGCCGAGCATGTACATCTACGACGCCGCCTTCACCCGCAACAACTACGGCCTCGCCGCGGCCGCGTCCGTGATCCTGCTGGCCTTCACGGTCGCGCTGTCCTTCGGCGTCACCCGCTGGACGAACAGGAAGGCCGCCTGATGACCCTTCTCGGCCGGACCACGGTCAACGTGGTCATCGGCGTCTCGGTGCTCTACACCCTGCTGCCGGTGATGTGGCTGGTGCTCGCCGCCACGAAGAACGTCGACGCCCTGTTCAACAGCGACCTGTTCGGCGGCTTCTCGCTGGGGGAGAACGTCAGGAACCTCTTCGCGATGGACAAGGGCCTGTACGGGCGCTGGTACCTCAACAGTCTGCTGTACGCGGTGATCGGCGCCGCGGTCAGCGCGTTCATCTCGATCGCCTCCGGGTACGCGTTCGACAAGTACTCCTTCCGCCACAAGGAGAAGCTCTTCGGGCTCGTGCTCGCGGCGGTCATGGTGCCGCAGACCGTGCTCGCGCTGCCGCTGTACCTGATGGCGTCCGAGGCGGGCCTGGTGAACACGTTCTGGGCGGTGTTCATCCCGGCGCTGTTCAACCCGTTCGGCGTCTACCTCGGCCGGATCTTCGCGCAGGGCTACGTGCCCGACGAGGTGCTGGAGGCCGCCCGCATCGACGGCGCGGGCGATCTCGCCACGTACTTCAAGGTCGCGTTGCGGATGCTCGGGCCGGGCATGGTGACGCTGTTCCTGTTCCAGCTCACCACGATCTGGAACAACTTCTTCCTGCCCATGGTGATGCTGTCCGACCAGAAGCTCTACCCCGTCAGCCTTGGCCTCTACCAGTGGAACAGTTCGGCCACGGTGTCTCCCGAGTACTACCCGGTGGTGATCATGGGATCTCTCTTCGCGGTGCTGCCGCTGATTCTCGCGTTCATGTTGCTGCAACGGTTCTGGAAGGCCGGCATGACCGCGGGAGCCGTCAAGTGAGGGCCGCGGGCGTGATGTCGGAGGAGGCCGCCGCCGTCGTCCTCGCGCCCGTGCTCCACGACCTGAAGGCGTTGTGCGACTTCGAGGGCGTCAGCGAGGACTTCGCCGGTGTGCCCGACGTCGACCTGCTCGTGACGGGCTGGGGGTGCCCGCCGATCACCGCCGAGGTGCTCGCTCGGCTGCCCAGTCTCAAGGCGATCGTGCACACGGCCGGGTCGGTCAAGGGCTTCGTCACCGACGCCTGCTGGGATCGTGGCATCGCGGTGTCGTCGGCCGCCCAGGCCAACGCGCTGCCGGTCGCCGAGTACACCGTCGCGATGATCCTGCTGAGCGGCAAGCGGGTGCTCGAACGTGCCCGCGAGTACCGCGAGACCAAGCGGATGTCGGTGTACGGGGTCTCGCCGTCCGTCGGCAACTTCGGCGCCACGGTCGGCATCCTGTCCGCGTCGATGATCGGCCGCCGGGTGATCGAGCTGCTGGCGCCCTACGATTTCCAGGTGCTGGTGCACGATCCGTTCGTGACCGAAGTGGACGGTGCCGAGTCCGTGAGCCTCACCGAGTTGTTCGAACGCAGTGACGTGGTCAGCGTGCACACGCCGTTGCTGCCGCAGACCAGGGGACTGGTGAGCGGTGAGCTGCTCGGCCTGCTGCGCGACGACGCCGTGCTGATCAACACCGCCCGCGGCGCCGTCGTCGACCAGGACGCGCTGGCGGTGCAGGCCGGCCGGATTCGGGCGGTGCTCGACGTGACCGATCCCGAGGTGCTGCCGGCGGACCACCCGTTGTGGCGCAACGACAACGTGCTCATCACGCCCCACCTTGCCGGGTCGCAGGGCAACGAGTGGGACCGCCTCGGCCTGCACGCGCTGGGAGAGGTCCGCAGATGGGCGGCGGGCGAGCCGTTCGAGACTCCGGTACCCGCGGAACGAAGGGAGCACATCGCGTGAGCCACAGCCGCGAACAGTGGGTGGGGACGGCGGACGCGCTGCTGGGCGCCGCTTGGCGGTACGGGTCCCCGGACCAGGCGTTTCTCGACCTGCCGGGCAGGCCGTCCCGCAGCGGTGTCCGGTCGGACGGTCTGGAGGGGTACGCCCGCACGTTCCTCGCCGCCGCCTTTCGCACCGCGCACGGCGAGGACCCGCACAACTGGCTGGAGCGTTACGCCGCGGGGCTGGCGGCCGGGACGGCGGGGGAGTGGCCCGCGATCTTCGACGTCGGCCAGCCCATGGTCGAGTCGGCGTCGGTGGCGCTGGGTCTGCGCCTGACCAAGCCGTGGCTCTGGGACAAGCTCCCGGAGGCGGTGCAGGATCGCGCCGAGGCCTGGCTGCGGGAGGCGCTGCGGCACGTTCCGGCCGCCAACAACTGGTACTTCTTCCCGTACACCGTGGCGTCGTTCCTGGAGGCGGCCGGACGCGGTGACGACGAGACCCGCCGGGCTCAGGACCGAGCCATGGAACTGCTGGAAGGCTGGTACGTCGGCGACGGCTGGTACTCCGACGGCGACGGCCGCGCGTTCGACCACTACAACGGCTGGGCGCTGCACCTCTACCCGGCGCTGGACGCGCACCTGAACGGCCGGCCGATCACCACCCACCTGCGCGAGCACCTGAAGAGCTTCCACCTGCTGTTCGGCGCGGACGGAGCCCCGCTCTACTTCGGACGGTCGCTCACCTACCGCTTCGCCGCCGCGTCGGCCGTGGCACTGGGCGCGGTCACCGGCGAGACGCCGCTGAGCCCCGGCCACTCACGGCACCTCATCGGCAAGACCCTCCAGTACTTCCTCGACCGGGGATCGCTGTCCGACGGCCTGCTCAGCCTCGGCTGGCACGGCCCGCACGAGGCCGGCCTCCAGCCCTACTCCGGACCGGCCTCGCCGTACTGGGCGTCGAAGGCGTTCGTCTGCCTGCTCGCCGGTCCCGATCATCCACTGTGGACAGCGCGGGAGGAGAGCCCGGACGAGGACCAGACGCTCGCGCTGCCAGGACCGGGCTTCCTGATCCGGCGGCACAACGGCGTGACGCGGCTGCACAACCACGGCAGCGACCACGTCCGGCCGTTCGAGGGCGAGTACGCGACCGAGGACGATCCTCTCTACAGCCGCTTCGCCTACTCGACGACCAGCGGCCCGACGTCGAAGCACAACGTCGCCGACAACCACATCAGCCTCGTCGTCCGGGGCGACCGCAGCGTGCGCCGGCGGATCCACCCGCTGGGCGCGGCGGACAACTGGGCCGCGTCCTGGCATCGCCCGGTGTTCGACGCGAACCAGCCCATGGTGCCGGGCCTGCGGATCGAGAGCGTCACCGCGGTCTGGGGCGACCAGGAGCTGCGCATCCACCGCGTGATCGGCGCACCGCCCGGCACGAGGGCAGAGCTCACCGGCTGGGCCACGGACCTGCCGTCACCACTGGTCGGCGTGCGGGGCTGGACGGGCGAGGAGTCGCGGACCGCGCCGCAGGGCACGGCGTTCACCACCACGACGAAGGTTCCGGTGCTGACCGCCGATGTCGAGGGAACGGTGACGCTGGCGGCGGTCTCGGTGCTCGACGGCACGGTCGCGGAGGCGGACTGGGACGCCCGCGTGGACGAGATCCTCCTGCTCACCCTCGACGACCCCGACCGCGACACGACGGCGAGGCCCGGCGGCGCCTGAACGGGGCACGACGGCGGACCCTGGACGCCTGAACGGGGTAACGCGGCGGCGGCAGGCCCGATGAAGGGATGTGCGCATCACCCTTCTCGCCGCCGCCGCGTTCCTGCTCGCCGCCTGCACCTCCACGCCGGAGGCAGCGCCGTCGCAGGTGCCGCAGGCCCCGACCACCGTCGAGCAACCCGCGGGCAAAGGCCCCAACTGCGCGAACGCCAACTCCTCCGTCGTGGGCAAGGCGCTCGGGCTGCGGCTGCAGGGCCAGCAGGAGACCGTCGACAAGGCGGTCACGACCTGCCGTTACGTGGGCGCGGGCATGCCGGTCGAGGTGAGGTTCACCGCGAACGCGACCGCCGCGACGTTCGCCAAGGGCAAGCCGGAGAAGGCCAAGGCGCTCGAGGGCCTGTTCGACGAGGCCTACGAGGCCACGGCCGGCGGGGCCGAGACCGCCCAGCACACGGTGGCCGCGCGCAAGGGAAAGACCCAGATCGAGGTGATGTCGCCGGCGGGCGTCGAGCCGTCGAAGAAGCTGATCACCGACCTGTTCGGCCGCATCTAAACGGGTACGTCGAAGAACGAGAGCACGCGTGCTCCGGGTGCCAGCCACGGTTCCAGCAGGGCGTTCGCGCGGCCGGGATCGCGGTGGAACAGCCCGACCCGCACCGCGAACACCAGGTCGAACCGCCGGTCGCCGAGGTTCATGTCCTCCAGCGACGCGATGAGGAACTCGGCCTTGCCCGACGCCACGTACGGCGCGTTGCGGCGGGTCGCGGCCTCGATCATCTTGGTGGAGCGGTCGATCGCGGTGAGCGTGCCGGTGGACAGCAGTTCGCACACCAGGGTGGCCGCCACGCCCTGACCGCAGCCGATCTCCAGCACCCGGTCACCGGGCCGGATGGCGAGTTGGCCGACCACACCCCGCAGACGCTCGCTCATGGTCCACATCATGCGTCAGCGCGGCGGGCGGGGCTACTCCCGCAGCCCCGCCTCACGAAGATCAGCCCAGGCCGCCCAGGTTGACCATCCAGTTGACGCCGAACTTGTCGACGAGGTCGCCGTACTCGTCGCCCCACATCTGCTTCTCCAGCGGCGTGCCGACCTTGCCGCCGTCGGCGAGGGCGTTGAAGTAGTCGCGCAGCACCTCTTCGTCGCCCGACAGCGACACCGTGATGCTGGAGCCCGACTTGTACTCCATGCCGGGAGGCGTGTCGGCGGCCATGATCGTGTAGCCGGCGTCCGTCTCCAGCTGCGCGTGCATGATCTGGTCGGCCTGCGGCGTGTCCTGCATGCCGAACTCGCCGAAGGTGTTCATCTTCAGTTCGCCGCCGAAGACCGACTGGTAGAACTCCATCGCCTGGCGGGCCTGACCGTCGAAGCTGATGTACGGGTTGAGGCGAGTGGCCACCGGAATCGCTCCTTCAGATGAGACGGACCCGCATCCTCGCAAACCCTTGGCACACCTACAACTTGAACCTACTCAGTGACACCGGAGTCACCCTGAGCGACCTTGCCCGCGTACATGAGTGTGGCCTCGGGTGTGAGCGGGTGGAACGTTCCGGCGCGCACGTCGCGGTAAGCGCGTTCCAGCGGTGAACGCTTGAAGAACGACCGTCCACCCAGGACCTCCATCGCGATGTCGACGACCTCGATCGCCTCCACGACGGCCTGCCGCTTGGCCAGCATCACGGTGATCGTCGACTCGGCGTTGGCGGTGTAGTCGTCGCCGAGCTCCTCGATCGAGCCCATCAGCGACCACCACGCGGTGCGCAGCCTGTAGTCCATCAGCCCGATCTGCCTGGTGGCGTTCTTCGACGTCGTCCGCACGGCCACGTCCCGCGCACCCGCCGCGATGCCGAAGTACGTCGCCCCGCACACCGGGGCGAAGTGGACGACCGCGGCGAACAGGGGCGCGCCGAACTCGCCGTACGGCCGGCGGGCCGCGATCTTCTCCGCCGGGATGAACACGTCCTCCAGCACCACGTCGTGGCTGGCCGTGCCGCGCATGCCGAGCGTGTCCCACGTTTCCTCGATGCGCACGCCGTCGGCGTTGAGCGGCGCGCTGAAGTGCAGCACCTCGTCGCCGAGAACAGCGGACGTGGCCACGACGTTCGCGCGCGGAGACTGGCTGCAGAACGCCTTGCGGCCGTTCACCAGGAAACCGTCGTCCACGGGCGTCGCCGTCGTCGTGGGCCACAGCCAGTCCGAGCCGCCACTGGTCGCGATGACCAGGCCTTCCGCGGCCACGCGCCGCAGCACGCCTTCCGCGTCCGGAGCGCCCTTGCGTCTGCGATATCCCTGCATCAGCGTCAGGTACAGGTGCATGGTGACGGCCAGCGCGGTGGCGCCGTCGTGCCGGGCGAGCTCGGCCTGGGCGTAACAGACCTGGCGCATCGTGGCGCCGAGCCCGCCCAGTTCCTCGGGTACGGCCAACGCCAGGTAGCCCTCCTCGCGCATCGCCTCGTACGCCTCGCTCACGAACGTGGCGTCGCGGTCGTGCTCGGACGCGTGGGCCGCCGCGATGGCGCCGATGCGGGCGGCCATCTCCACGAACTTGGCGTCGTCGTCTCTGGTCACGGTGGGGAACGTGCTGGTCACCCGCGGTGTCTCAAGTGTCGTCATGCGACAAACGTAAGAACGCGCGAGCCCCGCGGGTAGTTCTGAAAGTGAACCGGACGGCGGTAACGAAACCTCCGCGGAGACGGAGACTCTCCCTGTGAGGACGTATGCGCAGTACTGCCCGATCGTCCGCGCCGTCGAGGTGCTGGGCGACCGGTGGACGTTGCTGATCGTGCGGGACATGCTCACCGGTGCCTCGCGCTTCAACGAGCTCGCCCGCGGCCTGCCGGGGCTCTCGCGGGCCCTGCTGTCACGGCGGCTGCGGCAGCTCGCGAACGCCGGTCTGGTGCAGCGCACCGGTGACGGCTACACGCTGACGCCGCCCGGAGAGGCGTTGCGCCCCTTGGTGTTCGGCCTCGCCGACTGGGGTGCCCGGTACGCGTTCGGCGATCCGCGCGCCGACGAGCTCGACCCCGAGGTGCTGATGTGGTGGATGCACGGCCGCGTCGACACCGGCACGCTGAGCAAGCGCGCGAACATCGAGGTCCGCATCAACGACCGGCGCCGCACGTTCTGGCTCGTCGTCGAACCCGGTGACGCCTCGATCTGCTACACCGACCCCGGCCTGGAGGTCGACGCCGTGCTGGCGTCCGACATCGCGACGCTCTACCGGATGTGGGAGGGCGAGGTCGGCCTGCTCGACGCGGTGCGCGCGGGCACGATCGAGCTGACCGGGACGCGCTGGGTGGTGCGCGGCCTGCCGGAGTGGCTGAAGCTCAGCCCGGTCGCCGAGCACGTGCGCGCCGCCAAGGCAGACGCCTGACCAGCGACGACGAGATTTTCGAAGATTTTCTGGGTGGTCGTGTCGATCCGGGGTGGTGCCCGTTCGACGCATCAGTGGAAGGACACGACAGCCCAGGAGGAACTCGACATGACCGCCACGATCACCACCCCCGCCGCCGTTGTTCGCAAGTCCGCCGCCGCACGTCACGCGACGCTCGTGACCCGCGTGCTGACCGGTCTGCTGTTCACCGTGACCGGTCTGAACGGGTTCCTGAACTTCATGCCCGCACCGGATCCGAGCACGATGGCGCCCGCCGGGGTCGCGTTCACGACCGCCTTGTACGCCACCGGCTACATGCTGCAGCTGGCCTCGGGCGTGCAGGTCGTCGCCGGTGTCCTGCTGCTGATCGGCCGGTTCGTCCCGCTGGCGCTCGCGATCCTGGCTCCGATGGTCGTGAACATCTTCCTGATCCACGTCTTCCTGGAGCCGTCCGGTCTCGGCATCGCGATCCTGGTGGTGCTGGCCGAGATCGGTCTCGCGTGGGCGTACCGCGACAAGTTCCGCCCGATGCTCCAGGCCCGCTAGCCCCTACCGGGCCGTGAACGTGGCCAGCAGCGCCTGTACCTCGTAGACGTCGACGCCCTTGCCGAACTGCTTGGAGATCGGGGCGTCGGCGCTGGAGACCCAGATCTTCAGCTCAGCGTCCATGTCGAAGTGGCCGGCGGTCTCGACCGAGAACTGCGTGATCGCCTTGTACGGCACCGAGTGGTACTCGACCTTCTTGCCCGTCATGCCCTGCTTGTCGACCAGGATCAGCCTCCGGTCGGTGAACAGGAACGAGTCGCGCACCAGCTGGTACGCCGCGTGGATCTGTTCCCCCTGCGCCAGCAGCCGCCCGAACTCCTTCGCGGCGTCCCGCGGGTCGAGCTTCGACGCGTTCCCCATCATTCCGCTGAGAAGTCCCATACGTCCACGTTTACCAGGCTTTCCGAAACCTTGTCCCGGTACTGGGCTTCTGCTGTCCGAGCGCTTCCCGTCCTACCTCGAAAGTGGATCTCAACAGCCACTCGATCGGGGAGAACGACACGATGCGCAAGCACTTCATCGGAGCCGCCGGACTGGCCGGGGCCGCCACCCTGCTCGTCGGATGTTCCAGCGCCCCAGCGCAAACCGCCGCCGGCACGGACGTGGCGCCGACGCCCGAGCAGGTCAAGGCGTTGTTCGCCGATTGGAACAACGCCCTCGCCACGGGGGACGCCCAGAAGGTGGCCGATCGCTACGCTCCGAACGCGGTTCTGCTGCCCACGGTGTCGAACCAGGTGCGGTCCACGCGGGCCGAGATCGTCGACTACTTCGAGCACTTCCTGCTGAACAAGCCGAGCGGCGAGATCCTCGACTCGCACGTCGCCGTCCTGGACGCCGACGACGCGATCGACGCGGGCACCTACCGGTTCTCGCTCACTCAGGAAGGCAAGCCGTCGACCGTGGACGCCCGCTACACGTTCGTCTACGAGAAGATCGGCGGGAAGTGGCTCATCGTGAACCACCACTCGTCGGCGATGCCGGAGAAAGCCTGATCCGCACGCACAACCCGCCGCTGGAGGCTTCCTCCAGCGACACCGCGCCGCCGTCGTCGGTGACGAGCTGCTTGACGATCGCGAGGCCCAGGCCGGAGCCGCCCTTGCCGGTGAGGCCCTGGCCACGCCAGAACCTGTCGAACGCCCGCGCCCGGTCGGCCTCCGGCAGGCCGGGGCCGGCGTCGACGATCTCCAGCAGGCCCGGCCGGGTGGTGCGGACGAGGATCGTGGCGCCGTCCGGGGACACCTCCAGCGCGTTGGACAGCACGTTGTCGAGCACCTGCTCGAGGTGGCCCGGCGTCGCGAGGACGCGGATGTCGAAGCCTTCGCTGACCAGGGAGATCGAGCGTTCGTCGGCGGCGGCGCGCCACGCGGTGAACCGTTCCGCGACGACGTCGAGCACCTGCACCGGTTCGGGGTGCGGCACGTCCGCCTCGGCGCGTGCCAGCGCCAGCAGGCCGTTGACCAGCCGCGACATCCGCACGACCTCGGCCGTCGCCATCTCGACGTCCTCGCGGACCACCGGGTCGTCGACACCGTCGGCCACGTTGTCGAGCGAGAGCCGCAGAGCGGTCAGCGGGGTGCGGAGCTGGTGCGAGGCGTCGCCGATGAACGCCCGCTGCGAGCCGACCAGCGTGCCGATCGTCTCGGTGGCGGTGTTCAGCGTCCTGGCGAGCGTGCGGGTTTCCGGTGGTCCCGTCTCCTCGGCCCGCGCGGACAGGTCGCCGTCGCGCAGCCGGCCCGCCATCGCGTTCAGCTCGCGCAACGGCCGGGTGACCCTGCGCGCCAGCCACAGTCCCAGGAACGCCGCCAGGATCAGCACGCCCACGGCGAGTGCGGCGCGGAAACCCCAGATCTGCCACAGCCGTTGCGTGATCGGACCGTCCGGATAGGACAGCCGGATCGCGCCGGCGACGGTGCCGTCGGGGGTCGTGGCCGGGACCGTGAGCTTCAGTCCCTCGTCGTCCCAGACCGTCGACTCCGCCTGGGGTTCGAGGACGTCGATCTGGCCGGGCGTCTGCCGTTCGTAGGCGTCCACCAGGGCGTTCAACGACCTGGTGTCGCCCGAGGCGAGCAGCAAGGCGGCGGTCTCGGCCTCGCGGCGCGCGGTGTTCTCCGCGTCGCCGTAGATCTGCTGGTTGAGCGTGAACGCCACCGGCACCGTGAACGCGGCGATCGCCACCGCCACCAGGAGCACGTAGCTCCAGGCGAGCTGGCGGATCACGTGAGCACCAGCCGGAATCCCACGCCCCGCACGGTCTCCAGCGAGGCCGCGTCACCGAGCTTGCGGCGCAACACCCCGACGTGCACGTCGAGCGTCTTCGTGGGGCCGAACCAGTTCTCGTCCCACACCGCCTCCATGATCTGCTCGCGGGTGAACACCGCGCCGGGTTCCTCGGCCAGGAACGCCAGCAGGTCGAACTCCTTCGGCGTCAGCTCGACCTCGCCGCCGTCGAGGTGCACCCGCCGCCCGCGCCGGTCGATGCGCACCCGCCCGTGCGTCTCGGGTTCGCGTTGAGCAGGCTGCACGCGCCGGAGAACAGCACGCATCCGTGCGACGACCTCCCGCACCCCGAACGGTTTGGTGACGTAGTCGTCGGCGCCGATCTCCAGCCCCACCACCCGGTCGACCTCGTCGGACCGCGCGCTGATGACGATGATCGGCACGTCCCCGCGCGCCCGAAGCTCACGGCAGACGTCGAGACCGTCCATGTCGGGCAGCCCGAGATCGACGAGCACCAGGCCGAAGTCTCCGGCCGTCAGCGCTTCCGCACCCGTGCGCACCCACCGGACCTCGAACCCGTAGCGGGACAGTCCTCGCGTGAGCGATTCCGCGATCGGCTCGTCGTCCTCCACCAGCAGCACCCGCATGGGCGCTGATCATTCCATTGGACGCGGCAGGGCGTTGCGCAGCCGGATGCCGCTGAACTCCCGCGTGCCTGCCGTGACCTCGTCCCAGAACGGCCAGAGGCTGGCCAGCACGCGCAGTTCGATCCCCGCCTCCTCGTGCAGCGCGAACAGGTCGCCGACGCGTTCGGCGGGTCCGAGCGGCACCACCGGCTCCGTGGCGACGTGAGCGTGATCTTCGAACGGCTGGAACTGCTTGACGTCGAACCGGTACGCGTACAGCTCGACGGTCCGCATCCGTTCCAGCCATCCGTACTCGATCGCGTGCACCCTGGTCGTGCCGCCGATCGTCATCACCCGCGGGCACTGCCGGGGAAACCAGTAGCCGGGGGAGCGTCGAGCATCCACGGCCCACACGTACTTCTCGGCCTGCCGCGCGGTCGCCGCCCGGTGCGGGACGAACCGGGTGATCGACGGATCTTCGGAGAAGTGCAGGACCTGACCTGGTTCGGGGCGCATGTGGTCGATACTGGCCCGCATGCGGAGGTTGACGCTCGCGGTTTTGCTGGTCCTCGCCGGCTGCTCTTCAGGCGGTGCGGACAACACGGTCGGCTTCACCGCCGTCGATCTCACGGCCACGCCCGAAGCGTTGGCGACGCACGGGGACATGCTGGTCATCGGCACCCGCCCGTCCGACCATCCGGAACTCGTCACGCGCACGAAGGACGGCAGGCTCAGCAACTCCAGGCTGACCCCGGCGACCCCGTACGGCAAGGAAGCGCACTGGTACGGCATCACCTCCGACGGCACCACGATCACCGGCGTCGGTGGCGAACGCGGTGGCGCGCACGGCAACGTCCGCTGGAGCGCCTGGACCGGCGACACCCGTGCGATCAACGAGAAACCGCAGGCCTTCAGCACGTTCGGCGGCTACGGCGCGGGCGAGCTGATCGCCCCGGTGCGCACCGCGAAGGGCCCGCTGATCATCGGCACCTGGCAGAGCGCCAAGGCCGGCCTCGACCTCGCGGCCTGGACCTTCGCCGACGACACCTGGACCCGTCAGCCGTCCGCCGGCACAGCGCTGGAGAGCTCGCAGGAACTCCTCCGGTTCCCCCTGGCCGTCACCCCGGACGGCGACGGCGCCCTCGTCGTCGGCTGGCAGATCGCGAAAGGCGTGGTGAGCGCCGCGGTCTGGCGGTTCGACGGCACCACCTGGACCACCGCCACCCTCCCGGACGGCGACGCCGCGCTGGCCGCCCGCTGCTGGGACGGCACCTGCCACGTCGTGGGCCGCAGCAAGGGCAGGCTCGCCTGGTGGTCGGGCCCGGACTGGAAGAAGCTGACCACGCCGGACGTCCCGGTCGGCGACGACGACACGCTCGCCGCGCCCGTCTCCGTCAACGGCACGCCGACGCTGTTCGTGGACCACGACGGGGTCAAGCTGGTGTCCGAAAAGGACGAACGGCCTGCGAAGGGCCCGTCCGGCAAGGTCGTGGCGGCGGAGAAGGTCGGCGACCAGGTGTTCGTGATCGCCGGTGGCCGGTTGTGGCGCCTCACCTAGAAAGCAGGGCCCGCAACGTCTCCAGTCCCTCCAGCACGGCCTTGCGTTCGGCGGCGGAGGCCGCGTCCAGCGCGCGGGTGAGCCGTCCGTACGGGCCCTCGGAGATCTCGCGCGTGTAGCCCTGCACCGGTGCGGTCACCTCGATCCGCGTGTACCGGCGATCGTGCGGATCGGGCTCCCGCGTCACGAGCCCGCGTGCCTGCAGCCGGTCCACGATCCCGGACGTCGTGGAATGCGACAGGCTCAGCCGTCGCGCCAGTTCGGTGACCGTTGCCGACCCCTCCACCACCAGCGACCTGATCAGGCCGACCTGGGGCGCGGTCAGCCCGCTGCGGGCCTGGTCGCCGGAGGGTTCGATCGACGTCGTCAGCAGCTCCTGTCGCAGGGCGCGCAAGTGCGCCATCACCGACTCCGCGTCCTCGAAAACCTCGGCCATGGCGGCAGTCTAGGGGTACGTTGCATACGACGCGTCGTATACGACACAAGTAACCAGTACAGGCAGGGAGAGTCCGATAGCCATTAAGCGCGTACCCACACCGGCCGGCGACGAGGCCTGGCTGGTCACCGGCTACGACCAGGTCAAGGCCCTGCTGGCCGACCGCAGGCTCGGCCGCGGCCACGCCGACCCGGACAACGCTCCGAGGTTCTCGACGTCGGTCATCCTCGGCAAACCGCACAAAGCCACCGCGGAGCAGGAGAACGAGAAGCACACGTGGATGCGCAGGATGCTCGCCCCGGCGTTCTCCGCGAAGAACATGGAGGCGATGCGCCCACGCGTGCGTCATCTGCTGAACGACTTGCTGGATGACCTGGTGAAACAGGATCAGCCCGCGGACTTTCACGAAGCGGTGTCGTTCCCGCTTCCGGTGCTGGTGATCTGCGAACTGCTGGGTGTCCCGGCGGAAGACCGCGAAGAGTTCCGATCCTGGTCAGAGGCCACGAGCACGCTCAACGACGAGCAGAAATCGATGCGAGGTTTCACAAACCTTTGGGCGTACATGGGCGAACTGGTCGCGAAGAAGAAGAAAAACCCGGCGGACGACGTCATCAGCCGTCTGATCGGGCAGAACCCGGACGCCCGTGAGCAGGAGATCGCGCAGCTCGGCGCGGGCCTGCTGTTCGCGGGTCACGAGACGACGGTCTCCGCGATCGACCGCGCGGTGATGCTGCTCAGCCTCAACCCGGACCAGTGGCACGCGCTGGAACGTCCGGGAGCCGTCGCCGCCACCGTCGAGGAGGTCCTGCGCCACCGCTCACCCGTGTCGGCGCGCTCCGGCGACTCCGGCCTGCCCCGGTACGCGATGGCCGACATCGAGGTCGAGGGGACCGTCATCCCCGCGGGCGACCTGGTGCTGCTCGGCATCGAGCAGGCCAACCGGGACGAGGACCGCTTCCCCGACCCCGCGGCCTTCACGCGGCGCGTCCCCAACCCGCACCTGTCGTTCGGGCACGGCTTCCGGTTCTGCGTCGGCGCGCCGCTCGCCAGGGTCGAACTGACCGAGACGCTCGCAGCCCTTGTGACGCGCTTCACGACGTTCGGCCTAGCCGTGGACCTCGCCGCGCTGAGCAGGAGGACGGAACAGCTGGTGGGCGGGGTGGTCCAGCTCCCGGTCCGCTGGACGGAGGCCTGACCTGCTCCGCATCGATGCAGTAACCGTGCAGATGCGGGGCGCTCCGCAGCGTGATGCCCGGTTTATGATCACATTGCGCTGCTTGTCCCACGTCTTCCGGTGATTCCATTCACCCGGATGCGTCACATCCATCCGTGGTGAGACAGAACTTCACGGTGAATACGGCGATACGGCCGCACAATGGTCACGCTTCGGCACACAATTGGCGAGCGTCAACTGTTGATGTGGCAGTTCGGCCGACCTTTCCTCCACGCATGGGTGACTATGGCCCGGTCAGTGGGCCCCCGCGTAATCGTGGGGGTGGGCAGCGGTCCGCCAGATCGGCGGTTAATCTCTTGCAACTCGTCCACTGCAATCCAGTGTGCCGATGTCGCAACCACCGGGGAGAGGACTGAACACGGGTGGCCGGATTTCTGTTGCGGCGGTTGGTCAACTACGTGGTGCTCGCCCTAGTGGCGACGTTCCTCGCGTTCACGTTGGCCTCCGCCACCTTTGACCCGATCGGGGTGCTGCAACAACGCAACCCACCGCCACCGGCGGCGTCGATCGAGGCGAAGAAACGAGACCTGCACCTCGACCAGCCGATCCCGCAGCGGTTCGTCACGTGGATGGGCGGGGTGGTGAAGGGCGATTTCGGTCGTACCGTCGCCGACCGGCCGATCACCGACGAGCTCGGCAGGCGCATCGGCGTGAGCTTGAGGCTGTTCCTGCTGGGCATCACGATCGGCATCCTGTTCGGAGTGCTGCTCGGTGTGGTGAGCGCGATCCGGCAGTACAAGTTCAGCGACTACTTCGCGACCCTGTTCAGCTTCATATTGCTGTCCATGCCGGTCCTGGTGCTGGGCCCGCTGCTCAAACTGGGAGCTCAGGGCCTCAACGACGCGATCGGCACCAACGTGCTGATCTTCGTCGGTGAGACGACTCCGGGCTTCCAGGGCAACTGGTTCGAGCAGCTCGGCGACCGGCTGCAGCACCTGATCCTGCCGACGCTCGCGATCGCGCTCGGCCAGATCGCCTTCTACAGCCGCTATCAGCGTTCGTCGATGCTCGACGTGCTCGGCAGCGACTTCCTGCGCACCGCCCAGGCCAAGGGGCTGACCCGCCGCAAGGCGCTGTTCAAGCACGGCCTGCGCACCGCGCTGATCCCGATGGCGACCCTGTTCGCGTTCGGGTTCGGCCTGCTCGTCGTCGGTGGCACGTTCACGGAGAAGATCTTCACCTGGTACGGCATGGGTGACTGGCTGGTCGTCGGCATCGGGTCGCAGGACGCGAACATCACTGCCACGGTGACGCTCTTCGTCGCCGTCTGCGTGCTGTTCTCCGGCTGGCTCGCCGACGTGCTGTACGCCGCGCTCGACCCCCGAATCCGTGTGAACTAGGCAAGGTGACGACGACGTGACCGTGATCCTCAACGAGGGCGACGCCGCCGGAACCACCGGTGCAGCCTCAGGCAGCCCAGTCGACGCCGCGCCCGAACCGGACAAGGCGATGACGCGCGGCAGGCTCGTGCTCATCCGCTTCATGCGCAACAAACTGGCGCTGGTCGGCCTGGTGGTCATCGTCGGGATGTACCTGATGGCGTTCGTGGGCCCGCTGCTGTCGAAGTGGACCTACGACACCCAGGACTACTCGGCGTTCCTGGAACCGCCCTACTCCGAGCACATCTTCGGCACCGACAAGATCGGTACCGACATGTTCGTGCTCACCATGCGCGGACTGCAGAAGTCGTTGATCATCGGCCTGCTCGTCGCGCTGATCTCGACCACCATCGCCGCGATCGTCGGCGCGGCCGCCGGCTACTTCCTCGGTGCCGCCGACAAGGCGCTCATGTGGGTCGTCGACCTGCTGCTGGTGCTGCCGTCGTTCCTGATCATCGCGATCCTGAGCCCGTGGTTCCGCGGCAAGTCGTGGTTCCTGCTGGTGGTGATGCTCGCGGCGTTCCAATGGATGATCACCGCCCGCATCGTGCGCGGCATGACACTGACGCTGAAGGAACGCGAGTTCGTGAAGGCGGCCAAGTTCATGGGCCAGCCGGCCCGCAAGATCATCGCCAAGCACATCGTGCCGAACATGGCATCGCTGCTCATCATCGACGCGACCATCAACGTCGGTTCGGCGGTGCTCGCCGAGACGGGCCTGAGCTTCTTCGGGTTCGGCGTCCAGTCGCCCGACGTCTCGCTCGGCACCCTGATCGGACTCAACGCCGAGTCCGCGACGACCTTCCCCTGGCTGTTCCTGTTCCCGGCGGGCTTCCTCGTCGTGTTCGTGCTGGCGGTGAACTGGGTCGGCGACGGGCTTCGCGACGCGCTCGACCCCACCTCCACGCGCGTGCGCCGCAAGGAGAAGAAGGACACCAAGGAGAAGGCCGCCTGATGACCACCTCGGAGATCCAGTTCGACACTCCGGCCGACCCGGTCCTCGACGGCCCGGTTCTGCAGGTCGAGGACCTTCACGTGTCCTTCCCGAGCGAGTCCGGCCGGGTGCGGGCCGTGCGCGGCCTGAGCTACCACGTCTCACCCGGCGAGGTCCTCGGCATCGTCGGCGAGTCCGGCTCCGGCAAGTCCGTGTCGTCGCTCGCGGTCATGGGCCTGCTGCCGTCCTCGGCGCGCATCAGCGGTTCCATCAAGTTCCAGGGCCGTGAGCTCATCGGCCAGAACGACGCCGAACTGTCGAAGATCCGCGGCCGCCGCATCTCGATGGTGTTCCAGGACCCGCTGTCCGCGCTGACGCCCGTCTACACCGTCGGCGACCAGATCGCCGAGGCGATCCTGGTGCACCGCAAGGTGTCCAAGGCCGCCGCGGCCAAGCGCGCGGTCGAGCTGCTCGACCTCGTCGGCATCCCGAACGCCGTCGAGCGCGCCAAGGCGTTCCCGCACGAGTTCTCCGGTGGCATGCGGCAGCGCGCGGTGATCGCGATGGCGATCGCCAACGACCCCGACCTGATCATCGCCGACGAGCCGACCACCGCGCTCGACGTGACGGTGCAGGCGCAGGTGCTGCAACTGCTCGAGACCGCGCAGGAGGTCACCGGCGCGGGCATCGTGATCATCACCCACGACCTCGGCGTCGTCGCCGGGTTCGCGGACCGGCTGATGGTCATGTACGCGGGCCGCGCTGTCGAAAAGGGCAACGTCGACGAGATCTACCAGCGGCCGCGCATGCCCTACACGCTCGGCCTGCTCGGCTCGATCCCGCGCCTCGACGTCAGCGAGAAGCAGGCGCTCGTGCCGATCAAGGGCCAGCCGCCGTCGCTCACGGACCTGCCCGACGGCTGCCCGTTCGCGCCGCGCTGCCCGATGGTCGTCGACGCCTGCCACACCGCCGAACCGCCGCTGGTGGACGTCGACGGTTCGGCCGAGCACAGCGCCGCGTGCATCCGCACCAACGAGATCGCCGCGGCCGACGCCGAGGGCGCCGAGGCCGCCGTCGAGATCTTCGGTGCCGAGGTGGCCGGTGAGCCCGAGGTCGCGAAGATCCCGCGCGAGCAGCGCGACGTCGTGCTGGGCCTCGACAACCTCGTCAAGGAGTACCCGGTCAACAAGGGCGTGGTGTTCAAGCGCCGCGTCGGCACCGTCCACGCGGTCGCGGGCATCACGTTCGACGTCCGCGAGGGCGAGACCCTGGGCCTCGTCGGCGAGTCGGGCTGCGGCAAGACCACGACGCTGATGGAGATCCTCAACCTCCAGAAGCCCATGGGCGGCGAGATCTCCGTGCTCGGCACGAAGTCGTCCGAAGTGGACAGCAAGCGCCGCTTCGCGATCCGCCGCGACATGTCGGTGGTCTTCCAGGACCCGATGGCGTCGCTCGACCCGCGCATCACGATCCACGACTGCATCGCCGAGCCGATGCAGGTCCACGGCTACAGCAAGGACGAGATCAACCGGCGCGTACCGGACCTCATGCGGCTCGTCGGCCTGCGTCCCGAGCAGCTGTCGCGCTACCCCGGTGAGTTCTCCGGCGGTCAGCGTCAGCGCATCGGCATCGCGCGGGCGCTCGCGCTCGAACCGAAGCTCGTCGTGCTCGACGAGCCGGTGTCGGCGCTGGACGTCTCCATCCAGGCGGGTGTCATCAACCTGCTGGAGGAGCTCAAGTCCAAGCTGGGCCTGGCCTACCTGTTCGTGGCACACGACCTGTCGGTGGTGCGCCACATCGCGGACCGGGTGGCCGTCATGTACCTCGGGAAGATCATCGAGATCGGCGAGGTGGACTCGGTGTTCGACGCGCCGCGCCACCCGTACACGCAGGCACTGCTGTCCGCGATCCCGATTCCCGACCCCGTCAAGGAACGTCAGCGGGAGAGGATCATCCTCACCGGCGACCTGCCGAGCCCGGCGAACCCGCCGTCCGGCTGCCGGTTCCGCACGCGGTGCTTCCTGCACGCCTCGCTGCCGCCCGAGCAGCAGCGCAAGTGCATCGATGTCGAACCGCCGCGCGAAGTCCAGGCCCCCGACCACGAGGCCGCCTGCCACTTCGCCCAGATCCGTCAGGTGCTCTGATGCATCCGTCGCCTCAGAAGCCCTGCGAGCACGAAGGAACAGTGTCCCCGGCAACTGGTGTCCGGGCACGAGGGAGGTTCACGACAGTGAGTCGACGTACCAAGGTGGGTGTGACCGCGCTGGCCGTCGTCGCCCTCACGCTTACCGCGTGTGGGGGGCCCAGCAAGACCGACTCCGGGCTCAAGGGCGCGGACAACGCGATCGGCCAAGCGGACATCAACCCGCAGGACGCGTCCAAGGTCAAGGACGGCGGCGAGTTCCGCTGGCCGGTCGACCAGTTGCCGGACAACTGGAACTACAACCAGCTCGACGGCACCAACGCCGACGGTCGTCGCATGATCGACACGGTCATGCCGAACCTGTTCAAGCAGAAGGCCGACTCGACGATCGAGGTCAACAAGGACTACCTCGACGACGCGAAGCTCGCCTCCTCCGACCCGCAGGTCCTCGAGTTCAAGATCAGCTCGAAGGCCAAGTGGTCGGACGGCAACCCGCTGTCCTGGCAGGACTTCGAGGCGCAGTGGAAGTCCCTCAACGGGACCGACAAGGCCTACGAGGTCGCCGGCACCACCGGCTACGAGGACGTCGAGAAGGTCGAGAAGGGCGCGACCGACCTCGACGTCAAGGTGACGTTCAAGAAGAAGTTCGCCGAGTGGAAGGGTGGCCTGTTCTCGCCGCTCTTCCCGAAGTCCATGTCCTCCTCGGCCGAGGAGTTCAACAAGGGCTGGGCCGACGCGCCGAAGATCACCGCCGGTCCGTTCAAGATCGGCACGATCGACCGCACCGCCAAGACCGTCACGGTCGTGCGCGACAGCAACTGGTGGGGCGACAAGCCCAAGCTCGAGAAGATCACGTTCCGTCAGGTCGACCGCCCCGCGCTCGCGGACGCGCTCTCCAACGGCCAGATCGACTTCTTCGACATCGGCTCCAGCATCGACAACTTCGCCAAGGCGAAGACGATCCAGGGCGTCACCATCCGCCAGGCGATCACGCCGGACTACTCGCACATCACCTTCAACGGCGCCGACTCGTCGATCCTGAAGGACGCGAAGCTCCGCGTCGCCCTGATGCGCGGTATCGACACCAAGGTCATCACCACGGCTCTGCTCGGTCAGATGCTGAAGGGTGACGCGCAGGTCACCGGTAACCACTTCTTCCTGCTCGGCTCCGCCGGCTACAAGGACAACTCGGCCGTCGCGTCGTTCGACAAGGAAGCCGCGAAGAAGCAGCTCGACGAGCTGGGCTGGAAGCTCGAGGGTGAGACGCGCAAGAAGGATGGCAAGGAACTGGTCATCCGGTACGTCATCCCGACGCCGAACCCCGTCTCGGACAGCATCGCGAAGCTCGTGCAGACGCAGCTGAAGGAGGTCGGCGCCAAGGTCGACATCCAGGCCGTGCCGTCGACCGACTTCTTCAAGCAGTTCGTGAACGTCGGCAACTTCGACATGACCGGCTTCCGCTGGCTGGCCTCGGCCACGCCGATCTCGGACAGCAAGGGCATCTACACGCTCGACCCGGCCAGCACCAACCAGAACTACGGCCGGATCGGCTCCGAAGAGGTCAACAAGCTGCTGGAGCAGGCCAACGGTGAGCTCGACGACACCAAGCGCCTGGAGATCGCGAACGAGGCCGACAAGAAGATCTGGGAGCTGGGCGCCCAGCTGCCGCTGTACCAGCTGCCCGGCGCGGTCGCGGTGAAGAGCAACGTCGCCAACTTCGGTGCCGTCGCGTACGCGAACCGTCCGTACGACTACATCCACATGGGCTTCACCGAGTGATGAGGTAGTCAGCTGTCGAACGGCCCGGCGGGTCCTTCCGCCGGGCCGTTTCTTTCTGTTTGGAGCTGGTCTTGCTGCGTTCCCGGGTTCGCGCGCTGCGCCATGGTCTTCTCGCCACGGCGGTCGTGCTGGTCGTGTGCTTCGTCGTCGCGTCGTTCTCCTGGCTGTCCTATTCGGACGATCGCGCGGCACTGGTGTCGCTGACGTCTCGCGACATGGGCGAGGTCGTGTCCTTTTCGGACGGCGCGGTCGAGGTGCGCTGGCCGTCCGGGACCGCCCGCGTCGCGTACGAGAACGGGGCGCGGATCGTCGGAAAGCAGACGCAGGTCGCGTTCGACCCCGCCGACCCGTCGCGTGCCGTGATCCCGGGCTCGGACCTGTTCCTGGAGCTCGACCGGGCGTTGGGCGGCGTGACGTTCTCCGTCGCGGTGGCGTTGCTGGTCGTCCTCGCCGGGGTGGTGCGGGTGCTGCTGGCGGTGCGGTCGGCGCGTGCCGCCGCTGTCACCGTCTCCGTGCGGCGGATCCGGTTGCAGTCCGGGCTGATGGTGCGGTCGTGGCTGGAGATCGAGGGACCGGTCGAGCGCTGGCTGCCCGTCTACTACGACCCGGTGCTCGTGACGCTGCCGTCGCCGTCGTCCGTGGAGCTGCGCGGCGGCCGTGTCGCTCTGATCGACGGTGTGACCGTCTACCCGTCCGGCCGCCCGGTGACCAAGCACCCGCGCGGCCGTCGTCTCGACAACCCGGTGCGACCCGATCCGGACACGCGCGCGCCGCGTGGCCTGGCCGCCCAGCTGCGGGTGGACGCGGTGTTCATGGTGCCCGCGCCGGTGGTCGGCCTGTTCTGGGCCTACCTGGACCGCAGCGGGTTCACCGGCTGGATCACGGCCACCGTGATCGCCGGGGTGCTGGGCCTGTGGTGGGCGGCTTTCCGGGGTTCCGACCCGTCGTAATGCTTCGCGTCCGGTGAGCGACCTCCTTCCATAGGAGGCCGCTATGACCGACGTCACACTGCGCGTGCGCGAAGACGGGGCAGACGACGAGCGCATCGAGCAGCTCACCGCGTTCCTGCGGACGGAACTGCGGGAACTCGTCGCCGTCTCTTCCACTTCCGGCGAGGCCCCCGCGGGCGCCAAGACCGTCGACCCGGCCGAACTGGGCACCCTGCTGACCACGATCTCCCAGTCCACCGTGCTCGCCGCACTGATCAACGCCGTGTCGACGTGGCTGGGCCAGCGCCGCGGTCGTTCCGTGACGGTCGAGGCGGACGGCGAGAGCCTGGAACTCACCGGCGCTCCGACCGAGGCGGAGCTGGCGGAGCGGTCCGCGTGGCTGGGCCGCCACCTCCACCGCTACGCGCTGATCATCGCGAGCCACGAGTTCGCTGATCCCGGACTGTCGTCGTTGCGCGCCCCCGCCCACGACGCCGCCCGCCTGGGCGAGGTGCTCGCGGACCCGCGCATCGGTGGCTTCCACGTCCGAACGATGATCAACTCCCCGGCCGCCGAGGTGAACGAGGCCGTCGAGGACTTCTTCGCCGACCGCGCCTCCGACGACCTCCTGGTCCTGCACTTCTCCGGCCACGGCGTGAAGGACGAGGCCGGCGAGCTCCACTTCGCCACCTCCAGCACCAAACTCTCCCGCCTGGCCGGCACCGCCGTCTCCGCGGACTTCGTGGCCCGCCGCATGAACCGCTCCCGCTCCCGCCGCATCGTCCTGCTGCTGGACTGCTGCTACTCCGGCGCGTTCGGCCGCGGCATGGTCGCCCGCGCGGGCGGCCTCATCGGCCTGGAGGAACAGTTCGGCGGCAGCGGCCGGGCCGTCATCACCGCCTCGTCGGCCATGGAGTACGCCTTCGAGGGCGCGGCCGTGGCCGACTCGTCCGAGGGCGAACCGTCGGTCTTCACCTCGGCGCTGGTGGAGGGCCTCGAATCGGGCGACGCCGACCGCGACCAGGACGGCCACGTGGGCCTGGACGAGCTCTACGAGTACGTCTACGACCGCGTCCGCCGCGTGACCCCGCACCAGACCCCGGGCAAGTGGATGCTCGACGTGCGCGGCGACCTGCGCATAGCCCGCCGCGCCCGCCCGGTCTCGGTGCCCGCGGCCCTTCCCGCGGAACTTCAGGACGCGATCGACCACTCGCTGCCGGGCGTGCGGGCGGGCGCGATCCCGGAACTGCGCCGGATGCTGTCGATCGCGCACGAGGGGCGGGTGCTGGCGGCGCGGCTGGCGTTGCGGAAGCTGTCCGACGACGACAGCCGCATGGTGGCGGCCGCGGCCCGCGACGCGCTGGGGGAGAAGGCCGTGCCCGCGCCGACCTCGAAGCTCCCGGCCAGGGACCACGCCGAGGCGCGAAAACTGTCGGTGCCGCCTGAGACGATGGGAGTGGGGGCTTCGAGCCCCCTGGGGGCCGACGAGGCGGAATCGATTCCGCCGACGCCCAGGCGCACTCTGCTCAGCGCGTCCGGCTCCGGAACGGCCACGTCGGGCACGCCCGCCAAGCGGCCGCCGGGCGGGCAAGCGCCGGACACTCCCGCTGCGCGGCCGCCAGGCACCGCGGCCCGGCAGGCAATGCGCACCCCTGCCGCGAGCCCGCCGGGCACCGCAGCCAGGCAAGCACAGGACACGCCTGCCGCTCGGCCGCCGGACGACGGCCATGCACCGCGCACGGCAGAAGAGCCCACGCCCGTCCCCTCCCTGACGACCGCGGCGACCGCGCTGCCGCGTCTGGCCGCAGGCCTGGCCCTCATCCTTCTCGTCCTGGGCCTGATGACGATCCCCGGCGGCATCCTCAGAGTCCTCGGCGACTCCAGCCCCCACACGTTCGTGTTCGCCGCGGTCTGGCCATGGGCGCTGGTCGCGGCACTCTTCGTGCTCACCTGCCGCGACCACCCGTGGGTTCCCGGCGCCGCGCTGGGCCTTCTGGCCGCCACGACAGGCCTGCTCAGCGGTGGTGAGACCTACCCGTGGATCCCGTACGCGCTGGCGGCCACCGTCCTGGCCGTCGCCGCCGCGGCGACCCCGTGGTGGCTGGCGCTGGCCGGAGGCGGGCTGGGCGCGCTGGGTGTGTACGTGGTCGCGTACGCGGCGCAGGACCTGACACCGTTCAACGGCGACGGCGAGGAAATCACGCTGTTCATCACGGCGGCCGCCCTCACCTGCCTCGCGGCCTATCGCATCTGGCGCGACCGGCGGTGGTTCGGCGCGATCGCACCGGCGTTGTTGCTGCTGGAGGTGGTCATCACCCTGACGGCCGAGGTCCCGCTGTACGTCACCCACGTGAGCTTGGCGGGCCTGGTCGTGATCCCCCTGATCGTCGTCCTGACCACCGGCACCGCCAGGTTCGCCGCCTGCACCGCCCTCGCGGCCGGAATCCTGGTGCGCGCCGGCGACTACGTGTCCGCGAGCGAGCCGACGTTCACCAGCGTCGCCCACGTGACGCTGCCACTTGCGGCCGCGATCGTGGCCTACTTCTCGCGCTCCCGCTGAGCCTTCCGCCGCTTGCCCTCGTGCATCGCGACCACGCGGGCGACCGGGATGGTGTGCCCTTCGGCGATCAGGTCGTCGGGCAGGCGTTGCGGCTTCGGCATCAGTGACGCCCACGGGTCGCCGTCGAACCGGGTCTTGATCGTGAAGTCGGCGGGCGTGACATCACCCAACGACTCCCACGGCACGGGGAACGAGATCGGCAGGCCCTCACGCAACCGGGGGCTGTAGGCGGCGACGACGGTCGCACCCCAGGCGCGTGTCGAGTCCAGGAACACCTTCCCGCCCCGCTCGGCCCGGATGTACGCGGTGGTCGCGAGCGCGGGGTCGAGCTTCTCCGCCCGCACCGCCACCGCGCGCGTCGCCGCGGCCACGTCGTCGGGGGAGTGCTCCTCCAGCGGCACGAAGATGTGCACACCCTTGGCGCCGCTCGTCTTCACGACGCTTTCCAGGCCGGCGTCCACCAGTGCCTCGCGGATCAGCAACGCCGAGCCCACCACGACGTCGAATCCGGCACCCTCCGGCGGGTCGATGTCGAGCACCATGTGGGTCTGGTGGTGGTCCTCGCCGAAGTGATCACCGAGGTACAGCGGCACGTGGTACTCGACCGCGCGCTGGTTCGCGAACCACATCAGCGTCTGCACGTCGTCGCAGATCGCGTACTTGATCTTGCGGTGCGACGCCTCGGCCCAGACCTCGACGGTCTTCACGTACGACGGCGTGTACTTGGGGACGTTCTTCTGCATGAACGGGTCCTGGCCGCGCAGGATCCGCCACACCGACAGCTGCCGCCCGGCCAGCACCGGCACGAACCTGTCGGCGACGAACCGCAGGTACTCCACCAGGTCGCCCTTGAGCAGCCCGCCGAACAGGGGTTGGTCGAGCGACGAGAACTTCAGCTCACTGCTCATCGGGAACCTCGAGTTCGTCTCTGGCGGCCCACTCCAGCAGCGGTTCGATCGACCACACCGCGTCGTCGATCCCGGCGTGCAGGTCGCCCAGTTCGGCATAGCGCTTCGGCACGGTGGCGATGGTGAAGTCGTGCGGGTCGACGTCCGGGATCTCGTCCCAGCGGATCGGCGTGGACACCGTCGCCTCGGGATAGCCGCGCACCGAGTAGGCGCTGGCGATCGTGCGGTCGCGCGTGTTCTGGTTGTAGTCCACGAACACCAGCGACGGGTCGCGGTCCTTGCGCCACCACGTGGTCTCGACGTCGTCGGGCGCCCGCCGTTCGACCTCGTGCGCGAACGCCAGCGCCGCCTTCCGCACGTCCTGGAAGCCGAAGTCGGGCTTGATCCGCACGTAGATGTGCAGGCCTTTCGACCCGGACGTCTTCGGGAACCCCGTCGCGCCCAGCTCGGCCAGGACCTCCTGCACCACCAGCGCCACCCGTCGCACGCGGTCGAACGTGCACGTGGGGCCGGGGTCGAGGTCGATGCGCCACTCGTCGGGCTTCTCGGTGTCGGCGGCGCGCGAGTTCCACGGGTGGAACTCCACAGTGGACATCTGCACCGCCCAGATCACGTCCGCGAGGTGCGTGACGCACAGTTCGTCGGCGTGGCGGTTGTAGCGCGGAAAGTGCACCCGCACGGTCCGCACCCACGGTGGCGCGCCGTTCGGAAGCCTTTTCTGGTGCACTTTCTCGCCCGTGACGCCCTCGGGGAAGCGGTGCAGCATGCACGGCCGTTCCCGCAGCGCGCGGACGATTCCGTCACCGACGGACAGGTAGTAGTTCGCGAGATCCAGTTTCGTCTCGCCGCGCGCGGGAAAGTAGACGCGGTCGGGGTTGGAGATCCGCACGACGCGGTCCTCCACCTCGAGCTCCACAGCCGGGGACTTGCCCATGCCGTCCAACCTAACCGTTCCGAGGCGTTTCCTCAGTGCAAACGGTGCTTGCATGCCAGGCGTGGCCTCCACACTCGACACCGATCTCTGGTTCCGGCGACTCTCCGAGGCTCCCGCGGGGGCACCTCGCCTGGTCTGCTTCCCGCACGCGGGCGGCGCGGCGAGCTGGTACCAGCCGTTCGCCCGGCACTTCGAAGGACGGGCCGAACTGGTCGCGGTCCAGTACCCGGGACGGCAGGACCGCAGGTCAGAGCCGTTGATCGACGACATCCGCGCGCTGGCCGACCAGATCGCGGACCTGCTGACCCCCGACCGGCCGCTGCACCTGTTCGGGCACAGCATGGGCGCGATGATCGCGTTCGAGGTGGCACTGCGGCACGAACCGGACCATCTGTTCGTCTCCGGCCGCCGCGCACCGCAGCTCGTCCGCGACGACCGCGTGCACCAGCGTGACGACGCCGGCCTGATCGCCGAGGTCCGCAGGCTCGCGGGCACGAACGCACGGGTGTTCGACGACGAGGAACTGGTGCGGATGGTGCTGCCGGCGATCCGCGCGGACTACCGGGCCGCCGAGACCTATCGCTACCGGCCGGGTCCGGCGCTGCGGTGCCCGCTGACCGCGCTGACCGGAGACGCCGACCCCAAGGCGTCGGTGGACGAGGTGGGGCAGTGGCGAGAGCGCACCACCGGCGATTTCACGCTCAGGGTGTTCTCCGGCGGCCATTTCTTTCTGTCCGACAACAGAAGCGCGGTCGCGGACGTCGTTTCCGGCGAATCCCCTAGTGCCTGAACCCCTAATTTTGCAAGGGATTCAGGTCCGTCCCGTGTCGGACCGAGCGGTAAGGCGATGAGAGGAAACGGGATGACCAAGCGGGCACTGATCACCGGGATCACCGGCCAGGACGGGTCGTACCTCGCGGAACACCTGCTCAAGCAGGGTTACGACGTGTGGGGACTCGTCAGGGGACAGGCGAACCCGCACAAGATGCGGGTGTCGCGGCTCATGTCGGAACTGTCCTTCGTGGACGGTGACCTGATGGACCAGGCCTCGCTGGTGTCCGCTGTGGACCTGGTGCAGCCGGACGAGGTCTACAACCTCGGCGCCATCTCGTTCGTGCCGATGTCCTGGCAACAGGCCGAGCTCGTCACCGAGGTCAACGCCATGGGCGTGCTGCGCGTGCTGGAGGCGATCCGCATCGTCTCGGGCCTGTCCAGCAGCCGCCACAACGGCGCCTCGGCCAAGAACATCCGCTTCTACCAGGCGTCGTCGTCGGAGATGTACGGCAAGGCCGCCGAGACGCCGCAGCGCGAGACCACGATCTTCCACCCCCGCAGCCCCTACGGCGTGGCGAAGGCCTACGGGCACTTCATCACGCGCAACTACCGCGAGTCGTTCGGCATGTACGCGGTCGGCGGGATCCTGTTCAACCACGAGTCGCCGCGCCGCGGCGCGGAGTTCGTGACGCGCAAGATCTCCCTCGGTGTCGCGAAGATCAAGCAGGGCCTGCAGGACAAGCTGGCCCTGGGCAACCTGGACGCGTTGCGCGACTGGGGTTTCGCCGGCGACTACGTCCGCGCGATGCACCTGATGCTCCAGCAGGAGGAGCCCACGGACTACGTCGTCGGCACCGGCGAGATGCACTCGGTGCGCGACGCCGTGCGCCTCGCGTTCGAGCACGTGGGCCTCAACTGGGAGGACTACGTCTACATCGACCCGGTGCTGGTCCGCCCGGCCGAGGTCGAGATCCTGTGCGCCGACACCAGCCGCGTGCGCGGTGAGCTCGGCTGGAAGCCCGAGGTCGACTTCTCGGCGCTGATGAAGATGATGGTGGAGGCCGACCTCAAGCACGTCGCCACCGAGCACCAGTACGGCGACCTGCTGGCCGCCGCCAGCTGGTAGATCCACCCTCCCGGGATCCACAGCCGCTGAAGTCTGCGGCTGTGGATCTTTTTTGCTCTCTCCTGGACGAAGCTGCGCGGTGCGGAAGCCGCCCGGTGCGGGACCCGCCTCGTTCTCCGACACCGACGTGCTGCCGGTGGGGAAACGGGAAGGCGCGCCCCGGCCGAAGCGGAGCGCGCCGAACCAGCGGAGCTGGAGATCCCGTTCGTCCTAGGCCGAGTACAGCCTGGCGTAGAAACCCTGGGCGGCCATCAGTTCCTCGTGCGTGCCGCGTTCCACCACGGCACCCTGGTCCATCACGACGATCAGGTCGGCGCCCCGGATCGTGGACAGCCGGTGCGCGATCACGAAGCTCGTCCGGCCCGCCCGCAGCGACGTCATCGCCTGCTGGATGAGGACCTCCGTGCGGGTGTCGATGGACGACGTGGCCTCGTCCAGCAGCAGGATCGCGGGCTGGGCGAGGAACGCGCGGGCCAGCGTGATCAGCTGCCGCTCACCCGCGGACAACCCGCCGTGCTCCTCGTCGAGGACCGTGTCGTACCCGTCGGGCAGCGACCGCACGAACCGGTCCACGCACATGGCCTTCGCGGCCTCGACGACCTCGTCCCGTGTGGCACCGGGCCGTCCGTAGGCGATGTTCTCGGCGATCGTGCCCTCGAACAGCCACGTGTCCTGCGAGACCAGCCCGATGGCCGAGCGGAGCTCCTCGCGGGTCAGCGACGTGATGTCCGTGCCGTCCAGCAGGATCCGGCCGGCGTCGAGCTCGTAGAACCGCAGCAGCAGGTTGCCCAGCGTCGTCTTGCCGGCACCGGTCGGCCCGACGATGGCCACGAGCCGGCCGGGTGCCGCGGACAGCGACAGGTCGTCGATGAGCGGCTTGCCGGGCGTGTAGCGGAAGGAGACGTGCGAGAACTCGACGTGTCCGCGCACCGGCGAGACGGTCGCGGGCCTGGCGGGCGCCGGCGACTGCTCCGGCTCGTCCAGCAGCTCGAACACGCGCTCGGCCGAGGCGATGCCGGACTGGAGCTGGCCGGAGAAGTTCGCGACGTCGATGATCGGCCGCGAGAACATGCCGGAGTACTGGATGAACGCCTGCACATCACCGATCGACACCGAGCCCGACGCGACCCGCAGCGCGCCGACGACGGCGACCATCACGTAGTTGAGGTCGGTGATGAACCGGGTCGCCGGTCCGATGAGGCCGGAGATGGCCTGTGCGCTGAACGATGATCGGTACATCGTCTCGTTGCGCCCGGCGAACTCCCGCGAGGCCTGTTCCTGCCGGCCAAAGGCGGTGATCAGCGCGTGGCCGCTGTACATCTCCTCGACGTGCGCGTTCAACGCGCCCGTCGACTGCCACTGCTCGGCGAACTTCGGCATGGCGCGCTTGGAGATCCATGCGGCCAGCACGAGTGCGATCGGCACGCAGATCAGCACCAGCAGGGCGAGATGTACGGAGATCACCAGCATGATCGCCAGCACGCCGAACACCGAGATCACCGACGTGAGCATCTGACCGATCGACAGCTGCACGGTCCGTTGCAGGTTGTCGACGTCGTTGGAGACTCGGGAGAGGATCTCGCCGCGCGGGTTGCGGTCGAAGTAGGCCAGCGGAAGCCGGGTGAGCTTCGCGTCGATCTCCTCGCGCAGCTTGAAGACGGCGTGCTGCACGATGTTGTTGACGACCCGGCCCTGCATCAGCATGGACACCGATCCGATGACGTACAGGCCGAGGATCAGCAGCAGCAACTTGCCGAGCGTGTCGAAGTCGACGCCCTGGCCGGGCACGAAGTCGACGGTGCTGATGACGTTCGCGAGGGTGCCCTTGCCCTCCGCCCGCAGCTGGGCGAGGACCTGTTCCTCGGTGGCGCCCGCGGGAAGGCCTCGGCTGACGAGGCCGGTGAAGATGAGGTCGGTGGCGCGGCCGAGCAGGATCGGGCCGAGCAGGTTGAGCCCGATCGTCACGACCGCGAGCAGTCCGATGATCACGAGCTTGCCCTGGTACGGCACCAGCAGCCCGAACAGTCGCCTGGTGGTGGCGGGTTTCTTCGGTTCCGAGACCTCGGACCGGACTTCGGGATCGGCGAGCAGGGTCATCGGACGGTCCCTCCGACTGGCTGGGAGAGGGCGATCTCCCGGTAGGTCTGGTTGGTGCCGATCAGCTCGGCGTGCGTACCGGAGCCGACGACCTGGCCGTCCTCCAGCACGACGACGCGCGACGCCGCCTCGACGGTGCTGATCCGCTGGGTGACCAGCAGGATCGTCGCGTCGTGGAGCTCGCGGGCCAGCGCCGCGCGCAGCCTGGCTTCGGTGCCGAGGTCGAGCGCGGAGAAGCAGTCGTCCAGCAGGTAGATCTCGGGCCGCCGGACCAGTGCCCGTGCGATGGCGAGGCGTTGCCTCTGTCCACCTGAGACGGTCGACCCGCCCTGCGAGATCGGCGCGTCGAGCCCGAGCGGCCGGACGAACTCGGCGGCCTGCGCGATCTCCAGCGCGTGCCACAGCTCGTCGTCGGTCGCGTCCTCCTTGCCGTAGCGGAGGTTCGACGCGATCGTGCCGCTGAACAGGTGTGCCTTCTGCGGCACGTAGCCGACGATCCGGTGCAGTGCCTGCGGGTCGAGGTCGCGGATGTCGGTGTCGTTGATCAGCACCTGACCGCCGGTGACGTCGTAGAGCCGCAGTGCCAGCGACAACAGCGTCGACTTGCCGCTGCCGGTGCTGCCGAGGATCGCGACCGTCTCGCCCGGCCGGGCGGTGAGGCCGACGTCCCGCAGCACCGGTTTCTCCGCACCGGGGTAGCCGAACGTGGCGCCGCGCAGTTCCAGATGCCCACGCAGGGCCGTCTTCGTGACGGGTGTTCGCGGCTTGGCGATGCTCGACTCGGCTTGCAGGACCTCGTTCACGCGGTTCGCGGACACGGCGGCGCGGGGAGCCTCGGTGAACACGAGCATCGCCATGATGATCGCGACGATGATCAACGTGACGTACGACAGCAACGCGAGCAGAGCACCGAGCTGCATGGTGCCGTCCTCGATGCGATGACCGGAGAACCAGATGATGCCGATCGTCAGCACGTTCATCACGGTCATGACCATCACAGGCATCGTCGCCATGATCCGCCCGACCCGCCGCGATGTTGCGTGCAGATCACCGTTGGTGGCGTCGAACCGGCCACGTTCGTGCTGGTCACGGACGAACGCGCGGATCACCCGAACACCGATGATCTGCTCGCGCAGCAGGTGGTTGATGCGGTCGAGATAGCTCTGCATGGCCTTGTAGAACGGCGAGAGGCGCTGGAGCATGAACGTCAGGCCGGCGATCACGATGACGACCAGCGCGATCAGGATCATCGACACCGGAACGTCCTGCACGAGAGCCAGGGCGACGCCGCCGACGCACATGATGATCGCCGACACGGCGACGTCGGCGGTCGTGAGCACGATGCTCTGGACCTGCCCGACGTCGTTGACGGTCCTGGTGATCAGCGACGGCGCGCCGATCTGGTCGACCTCCCGTGCCGACAGGGTCATGACCCTGCGGAACACCTTCTCGCGCAGGTCCCGGCCGAGGCCCGCGGACATGCGGGAGCTGAGCAGCATCGCGCCGCTCGCGGTGAGGATCTGCACGGCCGCGACCCCGAGCATCGTGAGGCCGGTGCCCCAGATGTAGCCGGCGTCGCCGAGGAGCACGCCGTTGTCGATGATCTGCGCGTTGAGCGTGGGCAGCAGCAGGGTCGCGGCGGTCTGGACCAGCTGGAGCACCACCAGGAGCACGAGTGTTCCCCGGT
This sequence comes from Lentzea waywayandensis, assembly GCF_900115955.1. Classification (GTDB taxonomy): domain Bacteria; phylum Actinomycetota; class Actinomycetes; order Mycobacteriales; family Pseudonocardiaceae; genus Lentzea; species Lentzea waywayandensis. The sequence goes on along the minus strand of NZ_FOYL01000001.1, from coordinate 899,989 downwards.
ACGGCCGGAGGTGGTGGTTCAGGAATCGGGCGAGCACACGCCCCAGCACACCTCAGTGGCCGTACCGGCAATCCCTAGACTTGCAGGGCTCGTTTCTCTCGGGCATTCCCTAGGGCCGGTCCTCCTACCTTGAGGTACATGAGCGAAATCCTGAGCGCCATCGAATCTGACGACGCGGTGGCGCGGGACTTCGAGGCGCTACCGGTGCCGGAGAGCTATCGCGCCGTGGTGGTCGAGGAGAGCGACGCCGACATGTTCGCGGGCCTCCCGACCTGGGAGAAGGACCCGCGGCGGTCGCTGAAGGTCCGCGAGGTCGCGACACCGGAGCTGGCGCCCGGTGAGGCGTTGGTTGCCGTGATGGCGTCCGCGATCAACTACAACACCGTGTGGACGTCGATCTTCGAGCCGGTGTCGACGTTCGGGTTCCTGCGCCGGTTGGGGGGCAGACATCAGCTGCCGTACCACGTCGTGGGGTCCGACCTCGCCGGCGTCGTGCTGCGCGTAGGCCCTGGCGTGACGGTGTGGAAGCCGGGCGACCGGGTGGTTGCGCACTGCCTGGACGTGCCGTTGGAACGCCCGGACGGGCACAACGACACGATGCTGGACCCGCAGCAGCGGATCTGGGGCTTCGAGACGAACTTCGGCGGCCTGGCCGATCTGGCGCTGGTCAAGGCGAACCAGCTGATGCCGAAGCCCGAGCACCTCACGTGGGAGGAGGCCGCCTCGCCCGGTCTGGTGAACTCCACCGCGTACCGCCAGCTGGTGTCGACCAACGGCGGCAACATGAAGCAGGGCGACACGGTCCTGATCTGGGGTGCTTCCGGCGGACTCGGTTCCTACGCCACGCAGTTCGCGTTGAACGGCGGCGCGACCCCTGTCTGTGTCGTGTCCTCGCCGGACAAGGCGGAGATCTGCCGATCCATGGGGGCGGAGCTGATCATCGATCGTTCGGCCGAGGGGTACAGGTTCTGGAAGAACGAGCACGAGCAGGACCCGCGCGAGTGGAAGCGGTTCGGCGCGCGCATCCGTGAGCTCACCGGCGGCGAGGACCCGGACATCGTGTTCGAGCACCCCGGCAGGGAGACGTTCGGTGCCTCGGTGTTCGTGGCGCGCAAGGGCGGCAAGATCGTCACCTGCGCCTCCACGTCGGGATACCTGCACCAGTACGACAACCGGTACCTGTGGATGAACCTCAAGCACATCGTCTCGTCGCACTTCGCGAACTACCGCGAGGCCTGGGAGGCGAACCGGTTGGTGGCCAAGGGAAAGATCCACCCGACACTGTCCAGGGTGTACTCGCTCGACGAGACCGGGCAGGCCGCGCACGACGTTCACCGCAACGCCCACCAGGGCAAGGTCGGAGTGCTGTGCCTGGCGCCGTCCGAGGGTCTCGGCGTGCTGGACCATGAGCTGCGCGGCAGAAACATCGACGCGATCAACCGATTCCGCTCCTCTTAGTGAAGGTTCCCGCTATGACGGAAGAAGTAATCGCGCCGGCCTCGGCGTGCCCGTTCCCCTTCGCCCGTGATCCGCAGAACCCGCTCGACCTGCCACCGGAGTACGGCCGGTTGCGCGCCGACCGGCCGGTGCAGAAGGTGACGACACCGGCGGGGGACACGGCGTGGCTCGTGGCCAGGTACGCGGACGTGCGGGCCCTTCTCGCCGACACAGAACGGTTCTCGGCCGAGGTGATGAACCCCGGCTACCCGCGCTACCTGTTCCCGGTCGACCCGCAGCCGGGTGCGTTCGTCACGGTCGACGCACCGGACCACACCCGGTACCGGCGGATGATCATGTCGATGTTCACCAAGAAACGGGCCGAGGAAGTGCGTCCCTCGGTGCAGAAGCTGGTGGACGAGCGGATCGACGCGCTGCTGAAGGGCCCGCAGCCGGTCGACCTGGTCACGCACTTCGCGCGCCCGATCCCGTTGACCGTCGTGTGCGAGCTGCTCGGCGTCCCGTACAAGGACCGCCTCGCGTTCGGCCGCTGGATCAACACCCTGGTCGAGACGACGTCGTCCCAGGCTCACCGCAACGCCGCGGCGGGCGCCCTGTTCGGCTACCTGACGAAGCTGGTGGCGCAGAAGGAGAAGGAACCCACCGACGACGTGCTCGGACGTCTGGTCGTGAACCAGATGGCCGCGGGCGAGCTGAAGCGCGAAGAGGCCGTCGTCATCGGCATGATGCTGCTCTCCGCCGGCTACGACACGACGGCGTCGTCGATCGCGCTGAGCATCCTGACGTTGCTGGAACACCCGGAACAGCTCGTGAAGCTGCGCGAGAACCCGGACCTCGTCGTCGGCGCCGTCGAGGAACTGCTGCGGCACCAGAACGTGATGCAGTGCGGCGTCGGCCGGGTGGCCAAAGTGGACCTGGAGATCGCCGGCCAGCAGATCAGGGCGGGCGACGGGATCATCGCCCTGCTCTCGTCCGCGGATCGCGACGAGAGCGTGTACTCGGACGCCGACAAGCTCGACATCACGCGCCAGGACTCCACGCCGCTGGCGTTCGGGCACGGCGTCCACAGCTGCATCGCGAAGTTCCTGTCCCGCGTGGAACTTCAGGTCGCGTTGCTGACGCTGATCACCCGCATCCCGACCCTGGCGCTGGCCAAACCGGCGGAGGAGCTCCGGTTCCGCGACGGCGCCATCGTCTACTCGCTGCGGGAGCTTCCCGTTACCTGGTAAGCGCTTCTCCGTTCAGGGGCACCCCTCGCCGTAGGGGTGCCCCTGTCCGTTTCTAGGGGTATGCCAGGCGCTCGGACGCGAGGATTCCTGACAGGTCGCGTCTCGAGATGGGTTGAGGGATGGACAACGAACAGAAGCTCCGGGACTACCTCCGCCGGGCAAGCACGGACCTTCAGCGCACCAAGAGGCGCCTGCAGGACATCGAGGCTGCCGCGGCGGAACCGATCGCCGTGGTCGGCATCGGCTGTCGTTTCCCCGGTGGGGTGCGCGGTCCCGAAGATCTGTGGCGGATGGTCGTCAACGGAGAACACGGCATCCGTGCGTTCCCCGACGACCGCGGCTGGGATCCCGAGATGCTCGCCCTGTCGTCGAGCGACCAGGGCGGCTTCCTCGAGGGAGCGGGCGAGTTCGACGCCGACTTCTTCGGCATCTCGCCCCGCGAGGCCCTGGGCATGAACCCACAGCAGCGCGTGCTCCTGGAGGTCACCTGGGAGGCCCTGGAGCGCGCGGGCATCGACCCGCACGCCCTGAAGGGCACGTCCACGGCGGTGTTCGCCGGCGCGATGAACCAGGACTACCAGCTCGGCCCCGGCGAGGGCGGCGAGGGCATGGTCCTGCTGGGCTCCTCGAACTCGGTCATCTCGGGCCGCATCTCCTACACCCTCGGCTTCGTCGGCCCGTCCGTCACCCTGGACACGGCCTGCTCTTCTTCTTTGGTGGCAATGCACCTGGCGATGCAGTCCCTGCGCGCCGGTGAGTCGTCTCTCGCGTTGGCCGGCGGTGTCACCGTCATGGCGAACCCCGCGACCTTCGTGGAGTTCTCCCGCCAGGGCGGGTTGTCGAGTGACGGCCGCTGCCGCTCGTTCGCCGACGCGGCCGACGGCACGGGCTGGTCCGAGGGCGTCGGCATGCTCGTGCTGGAGCGCCTCTCCGACGCACGTGCGAACGGCCACGAGGTGCTGGCCGTCCTGCGCGGTTCGGCGGTCAACCAGGACGGCGCCTCCAACGGCCTGACCGCCCCGAACGGCCCGTCACAGCAGCGAGTCATCAAGTCCGCGCTGGTGAACGCCCGCCTGACCAGCGACCAGATCGACGTGGTCGAGGCGCACGGCACCGGCACCGTCCTGGGCGACCCGGTGGAGGCCCAGGCACTGTTGGCGACCTACGGCCGCGACCGCTCTCCCGAGCAGCCCCTGCTGCTGGGCTCGGTGAAGTCGAACATCAGCCACACCCAGGCCGCGGCGGGCGTGGCCGGCGTGATCAAGATGATCATGGCCATCCGCGCCGGCGTCGTGCCCCAGACCCTGGGTGTCGACGCGCCGTCCACCCACGTGGACTGGGAGGCCGGCGCGGTTCAGCTGGTCACCTCGAACACCCCGTGGCCTTCCACCGGTCAGCCGCGCCGTGCCGCCGTGTCGTCGTTCGGCCTGTCCGGCACCAACGCGCACACGATCATCGAGGAAGCGCCCGCCCCGGAATTGTCAGACCTCCCTGAGATGATTGGGATGGGGGGTGGATCCCCCCATGGGGCCGGTGAATCCGTATCGATTCCGAACGTGGGCGCTGTGCCGTTCCTGGTCTCGGGCCGCTCCCGTGAGGCGTTGCGCGCCCAAGCCGAGCGCCTGCTCGCCGCCGTCGACGCCGAGCCGCTCGACCTCGCCTACTCCCTCGCCACCACCCGCGCGTCGTTCGACCACCGCGCCGCGATCGTCGGCGACCTCCGCGCCGGCCTGGAAGCCCTCCTCAGCGGCACCCCCGCGCCCGGCCTCGTCCAGGGCACCGCCTCCCGAACCAAACAGGCGTTCCTGTTCACCGGCCAGGGCGCCCAGCGCATCGGCATGGGCCGCGACCTCCACGCCCGCTTCCCGGTCTTCGCCGAAGCCTTCGACGCGGTGCTCGGCCACCTGGACCCGGACCTCAAAGCAGTCATCTGGGGCGACGACGAGGAAGCCCTCGACCAGACCCGCCACACCCAGCCCGCGCTGTTCGCCACCGAGGTCGCCCTCTACCGCCTCGCCGAGTCCTGGGGCCTGAAGCCGGACTTCGTCGCCGGCCACTCCATCGGCGAGATCGCCGCCGCCCACGTCGCCGGTGTGTTCAGCCTCGAAGACGCTGCCAAGCTGGTCCAGGCACGCGCGCGGCTCATGCAGAACCTCCCGGCAGGCGGCGTCATGATCGCCGTCCAGGCCACCGAGGACGAGGTCACCCCGCACCTGACCGCGAACGTCTCCATCGCCGCGATCAACGGCCCGGCGAGCATCGTCATCGCGGGCACCGAAGCGGAGACCCTCGAGGTCGCCAAGCACTTCGAAGACCGCAAAACCAAGCAGCTCAAGGTCTCCCACGCGTTCCACTCGCCGCTCATGGAGCCGATGCTCGACGAGTTCCGCGCGGCGATCGCGGACATCACCTTCGAAGCACCGATCATCCCGCTGATCTCCAACGTCACCGGCGAACAGGCCCGCGTCGAGCAGATCACGACGGCCGGCTACTGGGTCTCGCACGTCCGCGAGGCAGTCCGGTTCGCCGACGGCATCAGCTGGCTCACGGCCCACGGCGTCACGCGGTTCCTGGAGATCGGCCCGGACGGCGTCCTGTCCGCGCTGGTCGAAGAGGGCGCCATCCCGTTGCTGCGCAAGGGCCGCGACGAGGTCGAGGCCGTCACCGCGGCGCTGGCGGGTCTGCACGTCCGCGGCACCAAGGTCGACTGGGACGCCTACTTCGCCCGGACGAACGCGAAGCGCGTCGACCTGCCGACCTACGCGTTCCAGACCAAGCGCTACTGGCCCAAGGGCGGCGGCGGTTTCCACGACCCGCGCGCCGCCGGACTCGGTGCCGCGCAACACCCTCTGCTCACCGCCACCGTGTCGTTCGCCGACCAGGACGGCGCGCTGCTCACCGGCCGCCTGACCCGGCAGACCCACCCGTGGCTCGTCGACCACGCCGTGCGCGGCGCGGTCCTGCTGCCCGGCACGGCGTATCTGGAGCTGGCGATCCGCGCCGGTGACGAGGTCGGCTGCGACCGCGTCGAGGAACTGACGCTGACCGCGCCGCTGATCGTCCCCGAACGCGGCGGCGTCCAGGTGCAGCTGTGGATCGGCAACGCCGACGCGAACGGCCGCCGCACCGTCAAGATCTACTCGCGCGCGGAGGGGTCCGACGACGAACCGTGGACGCAGCACGCGATCGGTGTGCTCGGCGCGCCCGCACGGGAACTCTCCTTCGACACCACGGTGTGGCCGCCCGCCGGCGCCACCGCTCTCGACACCGAAGGCTGCTACGAGAACTTCGCCGCGATGGGCTTCGAGTACGGGCCCGTCTTCCAGGGACTGAAGGCGGTGTGGCGCGGCGAGGACGGCGTCGTCTACGCCGAGGTCGCGCTGCCCGAAGGCGTCGACCCGGCCGGGTTCGGCCTGCACCCGGCGCTGCTGGACGCCGCCCTGCACGCCGCGATCATCTCCGGCGAGGGCGAGGCCGGACTGCCGTTCTCGTGGGAGGGCGTGTCGCTGCACGCGACCGGCGCCTCCTCGCTGCGCGTCCGCCTGACCCGTTCCGGTGACAGCGCCTACGCCATCGCCGCCGTCGACGGTGCCGGTGCGCCGGTCGCGTCCGTCGACTCCCTGGTGGTGCGGCCGGTCGCGGCGGAGTCCACTGTGGACCGCGACTCGTTGTTCAAGGTCGACTGGGTGCCGGTGACGGTGCCCGCGTCGGACACCGCGTTCACCGTGCTGGGCGAGGACGTCTTCGGCCTGGGCGGCACCTCGGAGGCAGCGGTCGTCGTGGTGCCGGTGCTGGGCGACGAGGACGTCGTCACCTCGGTGCACGACCTGACCGAGCGCGTTCTCGGCCTGCTGCAGGAGGAACGCGACGAGCGCGTCGTCTTCGTGACGAGCAGCGCGGACCTCGCGTCGGCCGCGGTGTGGGGCCTGGTGCGTTCGGCGCAGTCCGAGTCGCCCGGCCGTTTCGCGTTGGTCGAGCTGGACGGCACCCCCGAATCGCTCAGCGCTTTCGCCGCCGCGATCGGTTCCGAGGAGCCGCAGCTGGCGTTGCGCGCCGGTGAGGTCTACGCGCCGCGCCTGGCCCGCGCCGAGATCGAGGAGACCCCGCTCGACTGGGGCCCGAAGGTCCTGATCACCGGCGGTACCGGTGGCCTCGGCAAGGTCATCGCGCGGCACCTGGTCGCCGAGCACGGCGTGCGCGACCTCATGCTGGTCAGCCGTCGCGGCACGGGTGACGTTTCGGAACTGGAAGCCTTGGGCGCCACCGTCTCCGTCGTCGCCTGCGACGTCGCGGACGCCGAAGCACTCGCCACTCTCGTTGCCGAGCACGAGATCTCGTCCGTCGTGCACAGCGCCGGTGTGCTGGACGACGGCGTGATCTCGTCGCTGACCCCGGAGCGCCTGCACACGGTGCTGCGCCCCAAGGTCGACGCCGCCTGGAACCTCGCGCAGACGCTGCCGGACGTGCCGCTGGTGCTGTTCTCGTCGCTCGCGGGCACCTGGGGCACGGCCGGCCAGGCGAACTACGCCGCCGGCAACCACTTCCTCGACGCGCTCGCGGAGTTCCGCCCGAACACCGTCTCGCTGGCGTGGGGCGCCTGGGCCGTCGAGGGCATGCTGTCCGACGCGGACTCCGAACGCATGGCGCGCACCGGAATGCCGCCGCTGACCGTGGAGCAGGGTCTCGGCCTGTTCGACCGCGGTGTCGCCTCCTCCGTGCCGGCGTTGGTGCCGGCACGCCTGGACCTGGCGACGCTGCGGCAGCGTGGCGAGGTGCCGCCGTTGCTGCGCGGCCTGATCAGGATGCGCACGCGCCGTGCGGCCTCGGGTTCGGAGACCGCGGACACGTTGATCCGCCGCCTGTCGGTGCTGGGCGCGGAGGAACGGTCGGACGCCGTGCTGGAGCTCGTTCGCGGCCAGGTCGCGGCCGTGCTCGGGCATGCCTCCGGTGACGAGATCGAGCCGTCCCGCCAGTTCCAGGACCTGGGCTTCGACTCTTTGACCGCCGTCGAGCTGCGCAACCAGCTGACCGCGGTGACGGGCCTGCGCCTGCCCGCGACGATGGTGTTCGACTACCCGACGCCCGACGCGCTGTCCGCGCACCTGCTGGACGAGCTGTTCGACGGTGACACGGATGTCGTTGTGCCGCCGGAGGTTCGTGCCGCCGTCTCGGACGACCCGATCGTGATCGTCGGCATGGGCTGCCGCTACCCGGACGGCATCGGCTCGGCCGACGACCTGTGGCGGATGGTGTCCGAGGGCGGCGACGCCGTGTCGGGCCTGCCGTCGAACCGAGGCTGGGACCTCGAGAACCTCTACCACCCCGACCCCGACCACCCCGGCACGACGTACTCGCGCTCCGGTGGCTTCCTGCACGACGCGGGCGAGTTCGACGCCGGGTTCTTCGGCATGTCCCCGCGCGAGGCTCTCGGCACGGACTCGCAGCAGCGCATCCTGCTGGAGGTCGTGTGGGAGGCGATCGAACACGCCGGGATCGACCCGGTCTCGTTGCGCGGCACCCAGACCGGCGTGTTCGCGGGCGTCATGTACAACGACTACGGCGCTAGGTTGGCCGGCGGTGACTTCGAGGGCTTCCAGGGATCCGGCACCTCACCGTCCATTGTGTCCGGCCGCGTCTCCTACACCCTCGGCCTGGAAGGCCCCGCGGTCACCGTCGACACCGCGTGCTCGTCGTCGCTGGTCGCGATGCACTGGGCGATGCAGGCGCTACGGGCGGGGGAGTGCTCGCTGGCTCTTGCCGGTGGCGTGACGGTCATGTCGACGCCGACCGCGCTGGTCGAGTTCTCCCGGCAACGCGGCCTGTCGCCGGACGGCCGCTGCAAGGCGTTCTCCGACTCGGCCGACGGCGTCGGCTGGTCCGAAGGCGCCGGTGTCGTGGTGCTGGAACGCCTTTCCGACGCGGTGCGCAACGGACACCCCGTGCTCGCCGTGATCCGCGGTTCCGCCGTCAACCAGGACGGCGCCTCGAACGGCCTCATGGCCCCGAACGGGCCCGCTCAGCAGCGCGTGATCCGCGCCGCTCTGGCGAACGCCGGCCTGGCGACGTCCGATGTGGACGTCGTCGAGGCGCACGGCACCGGTACGACCCTGGGTGACCCGATCGAGGCCCAGGCCCTGCTGGCCACCTACGGCCAGAACCGCACGGAACCCCTGCTGCTCGGCTCGGTGAAGTCGAACATGGGCCACACGCAGGCCGCCGCGGGCGTGGCCGGTGTGATCAAGATGGTGCAGGCGATGCGCCACGGCGTGCTGCCGCAGACCCTTCACGTCACTCAGGCCTCTTCGCACGTCGACTGGACCGAGGGTGCCGTCGAGCTGCTGACCTCGTCGCGTTCGTGGCCTTCCGTCGAGCGCCCGCGCCGTGCCGGTGTCTCGTCGTTCGGCATCTCGGGCACCAACGCGCACATCATCATCGAGCAGCCGCCGATCGCTGAGGTCGCGCCGTCCGAGTCTTCGTCGGTCGTCGTGCCGGTGGTGCTGTCCGGCCGCACGCGCCGTGCCGTGCGAGGACAGGCCGCGCGCCTGCGTTCCTATGTCGAGTCGTCTGATGTTTCGTTGCACGACTTGGCTTTCTCGCTGGCGACGACGCGGTCGGCGTTCGAGCAGCGGGCCGCCGTGGTGGCTTCTGATCGTGAGTCGCTGCTGCGGTCGTTGGGCGCGCTGGCGACGGAGAACCCCGACGCCGCCGTGGTGGAGGGCGAGGTCGTACCGGGCAAGGTTGCGTTCCTGTTCTCCGGACAGGGATCGCAGCGCCTGGGCATGGGCCGCGAGCTGTACGCCCGCTACCCGGTGTTCGCTGCCGCTCTGGACGAGGTGCTGGACCGGCTCCCCGTTCGTGACGTGATGTGGGGTTCCTCCGAGGAGGACCTGCGGCAGACCGGCAACGCCCAGCTCGCCCTGTTCGCCTTCGAGGTCGCGTTGTTCCGGCTCGTGCGGTCGTGGGGCGTGAAGGTCAACGCCGTGGTGGGGCACTCGATCGGTGAGGTCGCCGCTGCGCACGTCGCCGGTGTGCTGTCGCTGGACGACGCCTGCACCCTCGTGTCGGCTCGCGCCCGCCTGATGCAGGCGCTGCCGACCGGGGGCGCCATGGTGGCCCTTCAGGCGACGGAAGCCGAGATCACGCCGCTGCTGACGTCCGGCGTCTCGATCGCCGCGATCAACGGCCCGGCCTCCGTGACGATCGCCGGCGCGGACGACGAGGTTCGGAGGATCGTTGAACAATTCAACGATCGCAAGTCCAAGCAGCTCGACGTCTCGCACGCCTTCCACTCGCCGCTGATGGAGCCGATGCTCGACGAGTTCCGCGGCGTCGTCGAGGGCCTTTCGTTCAACAATCCGACGATCCCCCTGTTCACTGGTGGGATTGCTCAACAATCCAACGATGCGATCGTTCAACAATCCCACGCGGAGATTGTTCAACAATCCGACTACTGGGTGCGCCACGTCCGGGAGGCCGTCCGGTTCCACGACGCGGTCGAGGCGGCCCGCGGCGCCGGCGTGACGACGTTCGTGGAGATCGGCCCCGAGGGTGCGCTGTCGGCGCTGGTCGACGGGGCGATTCCGGTGCTGCGCAAGGACCGTTCGGAAGAGGCGTCGGTCGCGCTGGCCCTGGGACGCCTGTACGCGTCGGGCGTGTCCGTGGACTGGAAGACCTTCTTCGGCCCGGCGCAGCGCGTGACGCTGCCGACCTACGCGTTCCAGCACGAGTACTACTGGCCGCTGGGCTCCACCGCCCCGGCCGTGACGGACACGGACGCCGATCCGGCCGACGCCAAGCTGTGGGCGGCCATCGAACGCGGCGACGTCCGCGAGCTCGCGGCCCTGCTCCGGCTGGGTGAGGAGCAGAGCGCGTCGCTGGACTCGCTGATCCCGGCGCTGTCGTCGTGGCGCGCGGGCAACCAGGAGAAGTCGCTGCTCGACTCGTGGCGCTACCGCGTGCTGTGGGCACCGGTCCGCGTCACGGGTACGCCGGTCCTGTCCGGCCACATCGCCGTTTTGACGACCCCGGCAGTCGATGCCGAGCCCTACCGCGCGGTCCTCGCCGCACACGGCGCCGAGGTCACCGTCGTCACTTCGATCGACGACGTGCCCGAGTGCGACCTGATCGTGTCGCTGATGGCGCTGGACGAGTCGCCCTCGGACGTCCTCACGACCGGTCTGGAGCAGTCGATCCTGCTGGTCAAGTCCGTCGGGACGCCGGTCTGGACGGTGACGTCCGGCGCGGTCGCCGCCGAGACCTCGGACGAGGTGCGGTCCGCCGCGCAGGCCGCGGTCTGGGGCTTCGGCCGTGCCGCCGCCCTCGAACTCCCGCAGCGCTGGGCCGGTCTGATCGACATGCCCGCGGTGCCCGACGAGAACGCGTTGCGCCGCTTCGTGTCCTGCGTCGCCGGACTCGACGGCGAGGACCAGCTGGCCGTCCGCTCGTCCGGTGTCCTCGGCCGCCGGCTCGCGCACCGCCCGGTCGACGCGCTGCCGTCCGACTACACCGCGCACGGCACCGTGCTGATCACCGGCGGCACCGGTGGCCTGGGCGCCACGACCGCGAAGTGGCTGGCGGAACGCGGCGTTCAGAACCTCGTGCTCACGTCCCGTCGTGGCATGGACGCTCCCGGCGCCGCCGAACTCAAGGCGGCACTGGAGGAACTCGGCCCGCGCGTGTCCATTGTGGCCTGTGACGTCGCCGACCGCGACGCCCTGGCCGCTGTCATCAACGACATCGCGGACCTGTCCGGTGTCGTGCACACCGCCGGCGCCGCGCAGCACGCTCCTCTCGAACTGACCGAACTGCCGGACTTCGCGAACGTCCTGTCCGCCAAGGTGATCGGCGCCGCCAACCTCGACGCGCTGGTCGGCGACGTCGACTTCTTCGTGCTGTTCGGCTCGATCGCCGGCGTGTGGGGCAGTGGCGGCCAGGCCGCCTACGGTGCCGCGAACGCCTACTGCGACGCGCTCGCCGAAGCCCGCCGCGCCCGTGGTCTGCGCGCGACGTCGATCGCGTGGGGCCCGTGGGCCGAGGTCGGCATGGCCACGCACGAGGCCATGTCCGACAACCTGGCCCGCCGCGGCCTCACGTTCCTGAAGCCCGACCAGGCCGTCGTGGAACTGAACCGCGCCGTGATGCACGACGACACCTGCGTGACCGTCGTGGACATCAACTGGGACACCTACTTCCCGCTGTTCACCTCGGTCCGCCCGGCGCCGCTGCTGTCGGACCTGCCCGAGGTCAAGGCCCTCGCGGTCGTCGAGGAGATCAAGCGCGACGACTCGGAGTTCGCGAAGAGCCTCCGTTCACTGTCCGAAGAGGACCAGAAGCGCAAGCTCGTCGAGCTCGTGCGCGCCGAGGCCGCCGCGACACTCGGCCACAGCTCGATCGAGGAGGTGGGGGAGAACCGGGCGTTCCGCGACATCGGGTTCGACTCGCTGACCGCCGTCGAGCTGCGCAAGAAGCTGTCCGACGCCACCGGTCTGCCGTTGCCCGCGACCCTGGTCTTCGACTACCCGACCCCGGTCGTGCTCGCCGACCACCTGCTGGCCGAACTTCTCGGCTCGGCGGAGGAGGCGCTGACCTACACGGCGAACGCCGACTCGGACGAGCCGATCGCGATCGTCGGCATGAGCTGCCGCTTCCCCGGTGACGCGAACACCCCGGAGGCGTTCTGGGAGATGGTGCTCGCCGGCACCGACGCGATCACGGAGTTCCCGGCGGACCGCGGCTTCGACATGGCGCAGATGTACGACCCGGACCCCGATCGCCCCGGCACCACCTACACCACCGCCGGCGGCTACCTGCCGGACGCGGGCGACTTCGACCCGTCGTTCTTCGGCATCTCGCCCCGCGAGGCCACCGGCATGGACCCGCAGCAACGACTCCTCCTCGAAACCACCTGGGAGGCCGTCGAACGCGCGGGCATCGACCCGGCGGCGTTGCGCGGCAAGAAGGTCGGCGCGTTCATCGGCTCCTCCTACATCGAGTACGGCGGTGGTGACGGCGGTTCCGAGGGCTACCAGGTCACCGGCTCCTCTCCGTCCGTGCTGTCGGGCCGCGTCGCCTACGTGTTCGGCTTCGAAGGCCCGGCCGTCACGGTCGACACCGCCTGCTCTTCCTCTTTGGTGGCAATGCACCTGGCGTGCCAGTCACTCCGCACGGGGGAGTCGGCGTTCGCCGTCGCCGGTGGCGCGACGATCATGCCGAACCCGAAGCCGCTCATCGCGTTCTCCCGCCAGCGCGCCCTCGCGAAGGACGGCCGCTGCAAGTCGTTCTCCGACACCGCGGATGGCATGACCCTGTCCGAGGGCATCGGCATGCTCCTGCTGATGCGCCAGTCCGACGCTCTCGCCGCCGGACACCGCGTCCTGGCCGTGATCCGCGGCTCGGCCGTGAACCAGGACGGCGCCTCCAACGGCCTGTCCGCCCCGAACGGCCCGTCGCAGCAGCGCGTCATCATGCAGGCCCTCGCCAACTCCGGCGTGACCACAGCCGACATCGACGCCCTGGACGCACACGGCACCGGCACGTCTTTGGGCGACCCGATCGAGGCCCAGGCCCTGTTCAACACCTACGGCCGCGACCGCGACGCCGACCGCCCGCTGCTCCTGGGCTCGGTGAAGTCGAACATCGGCCACACCCAGTCCGCCGCGGGCGTCGCGTCCGTCATCAAGATGGTCATGGCGCTGCACCACGGCGTCCTGCCTCGCACGCTGCACGCCGCCGAGCCGTCCACGCACGTCGACTGGAGCCCCGGCACCATCGCGCTGCTTCAGGACACCACCCAGTGGCCGGAAACCGGCCGTGCCCGCCGTTGCGCCGTCTCGTCGTTCGGCATCAGCGGCACGAACGCACACGTGATCTTGGAAGCGCCGAGCCCGCAGGAATTGTCAGACCTGCCTGAGATGATGGGGATGGGGGGTGGATCCCCCCAGGGGGCCGGCCAATCGGAATCGATTCCGCCGGATGGAGCAACGTCGTGGCGGAACGGAGCGACGCCGTGGCTCGTGTCCGCCAAGTCGGACTCCGCCCTGCGCGCCCAGCTCGAAGGCATCCGCGCCGTCGACGCCGACCCGGCCGACGTCGCCTACAGCCTCACCCTCCGCCCCGGCTTCGACCACCGCGCCGCCCTGATCGACGGCACCGACACCAGGGGTATCGCCGATCTGGAGCGCAAGGTCGCGTTCATCTTCCCCGGCCAGGGCTCGCAGTGGGTCGGCATGGGCGCGCAACTGCTCGACGAGTCGCCGATCTTCGCCGCCCGCATGGCCGAGTGCGGCGCCGCCCTGCAACCCCACACCGACTGGAACCTCCTCGACGTCATCCGAAACCAGGGCAGCCTCGACCGCGTCGACGTCGTCCAGCCCGCGAGCTGGGCGATGATGGTGTCGCTCGCCGAGGTCTGGAAGCACCACGGCGTCACCCCGGACGCCGTCATCGGCCACTCCCAGGGCGAGATCGCCGCCGCGGCCGTCTCCGGTGCTCTCAGCCTTGAGGACGCCGCCAAGGTCGTCGCCCTGCGCAGCCAGGCCATCGGCCGCGTCATGTCGGGCCGGGGCAGCATCGTGTCCATCGGCCTCTCGGCAGCAGAAGTCCAGCCACACCTTGACGAATGGGGCGACCGCCTCAGCCTCGCCGCCACCAACGGCCCGCGCAGCGTCGCCGTCTCGGGAGACCTGGAGGCGCTGGACGCGTTCTGCGGCAAGCTGGTCGAGCAGGGCGTGCGGGTCCGTCGCATCGAGGTCGACTACGCCTCGCACTCGGCCCAGGTCGAGGACATCCGCGAGGACGTCCTGCGCGACCTCGCCACCATCACCCCGCTCACCCCGCACACGAAGTTCCTCTCCACGGTGACCGGCGAGTGGAACGACGCGAACACCGACGCCGAGTACTGGTTCACGAACCTCCGCCAGACCGTGCACCTCAACGAAGCCGTCGAACAGTTGATCGGCACAGGACACCAGGTGTTCGTGGAGGTCAGCTCGCACCCGGTCCTCACGCCGGGAGTCCAGGACGCGCTCGAAGGCAGGCGCGGCGTCGTCACCGGCACGCTGCGCCGCGACATCGGCGGCTTTCAGCGCGTCCTGCAGTCACTGGCCGAGGTCTGGGTCCGCGGCTACCCGGTCAAGTGGCACCTCGACGGCGCCCGCGTCGACCTGCCCACCTACCCGTTCCAGCACGAACGCTTCTGGATCGGCCCGCCGCAGCACCCTGTCGCGGCACCCGACTCGGACCCGGCGGACACCGCGTTCTGGCAGGCCGTCGAACAGTCCGACCTCGCCACCCTCACCCAGAGCCTGCACCTCGACGAGGCCACGCTCGCCGCCGTCCTGCCCGCCCTGAACACCTGGCGCCAGAGCAGCCGCGACCAGTCCACAACGGACTCCTGGCGCTACCGCACGACGTGGAAGCCGTTGCGCGGCCTCGACAACGGCAAGCTCACCGGCGCCACGACCGTCATCACCACCGACGCCATCGACGACACCGACGTGGTCGCCGCGCTCGGCGACGTGCACCGCATCGTCCTCGGCGCCGACGACGACCGCGCCTCGATCGCGGCCAAGCTCAGCGAGACCGACCGCATCATCTCGTTGCTGCCCACCGACGAACGCCCCGGAACCCTCGGCCTGCCAACAGGTCTGCTGCTGACCGTCCACCTGATCAACGCCCTCGGCGACGCCGGCGTCAACGCCCCGGTCTGGAACATCTCCCGCAACGCCCTCTCGACCGGCCGCTCCGACACCGTCGACCACCCGGCGCAGGTGCAGGCGATCGGCATCGGCTGGACCGCCGCGCTGGAGCACCCGCAGCGCTGGGGCGGTTCCGTCGACCTGCCCGAACAGCTCGACCAGCGCGCGGCGCAACGGTTCGTCTCGGCGCTGGTCAACGCCGGCGACGAGGACCAGCTCGCGATCCGCGCGTCCGGCACGCTCGCCCGCCGCGTCGTCCGCGCTCCCGCACACCCCGCCGGCCCGGACTGGACCCCGCGCGGCACCACGATCATCACCGGCGGCACCGGAACACTCGGCCCGCACGTCGCGAGGTTCTTCGCGCACAAGGGCGCCGAGCACCTGGTGCTGACCAGCCGCCGCGGCCTCGACGCTCCCGGCGCCCGCGAGCTCGTCGCGGAACTGGAAGAACTCGGCACCCCCACCACGGTCGTCGCCTGCGACATCGCGAAACGCGACGACGTCGAACGCATGCTGAACGACCTGCGCGCGGAAGGCCGCGAGATCCGCTCGGTCGTCCACACCGCCGCGGTGATCGGACTGCACTCGATCGACGGGTCCACTGTGGAGGGTCTGAGTGAGATCCTCGCCGCGAAGGTCGACGGCGCCGCCCACCTGGACGCGCTGCTGACCGAGGACCTCGACGCGTTCGTGCTGTTCTCGTCCATCTCCGGCATGTGGGGTTCGGGCAACCACGCGTCCTATGTGGCCGGTAACGCCTACCTGAACTCGTTGGCCGCCAACCGTCGTGCCCGCGGACTCAGGTGCACCTCGGTGTCGTGGGGCATCTGGTCCGACGACATCGGCCTCGGCCGCGTCGACACCGACCAGATCCGCCGCAGCGGCCTGGAGTTCATGAAGGCACGACTGGCGCTGGCCGGTCTTCAGCGCGCGATCGAGGACGACGAGACCGAGATCGCCATCGCGAACATCGCGTGGGACCGCTACCACCCGGTCTTCACCGCGATGCGGCCGAGCACGCTCTTCGAGGAGCTGCCGGAGGTGCGCGCTCTCGCCGTCGCCGCCGAGCAGGCCACGACCTCCGACAGCGACCTGGCGGCCAAGCTGCGGACCCTGCCGCCCGCCGAACGCGAGCAGCAACTGCTGGAGCTCGTCCGCGCCGAAGCCGCGTCCGTGCTGGGCATGGCCTCGACCGACGCGCTGACCGAGCACCGGGCGTTCCGCGAGGTCGGCTTCGACTCGATCACCGCGGTCGACCTGCGCAACAAGCTCGCCGCCGCAACGGGTCTGACGTTGCCGACGACGATGGTGTTCGACCACCCGAGCCCGCTCGCGCTCACCGAGTTCCTGCTCGGCGAACTCCTCGGCGCCGACACCCCGTCCACCGCTCCGGTGATCGCCTCCGCCGCGTCCGACGAGCCGATCGCGATCATCGGCATGGCCTGCCGCTACCCCGGAGGCGTAGCCACACCGGAAGACCTGTGGAACGTCGTGAGGAACGGAGTCGACGCGATCTCCGGCTTCCCCGCCGACCGAGGCTGGGACGGCGACTCCCTCTACAACCCCGACCCGGACGCCCCCGGCGGCGCCTACTCGGTGCAGGGCGGCTTCCTGCACGACGTCGCGAACTTCGACCCCGGCTTCTTCGGCATCAGCCCGCGCGAGGCCCTGTCGATGGACCCGCAGCAACGTCTCCTGCTCGAAACCGCCTGGGAGTCCATCGAACGCGCCGGCATCGACCCGCAGTCGCTCAAGGGAACCCTGACCGGCGCCTTCATCGGCGCCTCCTACCAGGACTACTCGGCGGGCGGCTCCGACCAGCCCGGCGACGAGGGCCACATGATCACCGGCACGCTCTCCAGCGTGCTGTCCGGCCGCGTCTCCTACCTGTTCGGCCTCGAAGGCCCCGCCGTCACCCTCGACACGGCCTGCTCCTCGTCCTTGGTGGCACTGCACCTGGCCTGCCAGTCACTGCGTGACGGCGAAAGCTCCTTGGCTCTGGCCGGCGGCGTCTCGGTCATGGCGACGCCCGGCGCGTTCGTCGGCTTCTCCAGGCAGCGCGCGCTGGCTCGCGATGGCCGTTGCAAGGCCTACTCCGACGCCGCCGACGGCATGACCCTCGCCGAGGGCGTGGGCCTGGTGCTGCTGGAGCGGGTGTCCGACGCGGTTCGCAACGGCCACCGCATCCTGGCGGTGGTGCGCGGATCCGCGGTCAACCAGGACGGCGCCTCCAACGGCCTCACCGCCCCGAACGGCCCGTCGCAGCAACGAGTCATCCGCCAGGCCCTGGCCAACGCGCGCCTCGAACCGTCCGAAGTGGACGCCGTCGACGGCCACGGCACCGGCACGGCCCTGGGTGACCCGATCGAGGCCCAGGCGCTGCTCGCCACCTACGGCCAGAACCGCGCGCAACCGCTGCTGCTCGGCTCCATGAAGTCGAACATCGGCCACACCCAGATGGCTTCCGGTGTCGCGTCCATCATCAAGATGGTGCTCGCGCTGCGGGCGGGTGTGCTGCCCCGGACCCTGCACGTCGACCAGCCCTCGACCAAGGTCGACTGGTCCTCGGGCGCCATCAAGCTCCTCGCCGCGGAAGAGCAGTGGCCCGAAACCGGCCACGCGCGCCGCGCCGGCGTGTCGTCGTTCGGCCTCTCCGGCACGAACGCCCACGTGGTTCTCGAAGAAGCCCCAGCTCAGTCGACCGAGCCGGAGTCGATTCCGTCGAACGGACCTGTGCCGGTGCTGCTGTCGGCACGCGCGGACGAGGCCCTCAAGCAGGTTGCGGGTCGCCTCCTCGACGTCGACGAGGACCTCGGCGACCTGGCGGCGTCGCTCGCCACCAAGCGGTCCACGTTCGAGCGGCGCGCCGTCGTCATCGCGAGCGATCGCGACGAACTGGTGCGCGGCTTGACGGCGTTGCGCGACGACCAGCCGTCCAGCGCCGTCGTGCGCGGGCAGACCACGCGCGGCCGCACGGCGTTCCTGTTCACCGGTCAGGGTTCGCAGCGCCTCGGCATGGGCCGTGAGCTGTACGAGCGCTACCCGGTGTTCGCCGACGCCCTCGACGCGGTCTGCGCCTACCTCGACGCGGACCTCGACCGTCCGCTGCGGGACGTGATGTGGGGCGAGGACGAAGCCGAGCTCAACCTGACCGGCTACGCCCAGCCCGCGATCTTCGCGGTCGAGGTCGCCCTCTACCGGCTCGTGGAGTCGTGGGGTGTCACCCCGGACTACCTGGCGGGCCACTCCATCGGCGAGATCGCCGCCGCGCACGTGGCGGGCGTCCTGAGCCTGGACGACGCGTGCGCGTTGATCTCGGCCCGTGCCCGTCTCATGCAGGCGTTGCCGGCCGGTGGCGCGATGATCGCCGTCCAGGCGACGGAAAGTGACATCACGCCGCTGCTGACCGAGCGCGTCTCGATCGCCGCCGTCAACGGGCCGACCAGCATCGTGATCGCCGGTGACGAGGCCGAGGCCGAGGCGATCGCGGGCCGGTTCGAGAAGACCAAGCGGCTCAAGGTCAGCCACGCGTTCCACTCGCCGCTGATGGAGCCGATGCTCGACGAGTTCCGCGCCGTCGTCGAGGGACTTTCGTTCAACAATCCGACGATCCCGTTGTTGACTGGTGGGATTGTTCACCAATCCGACTATTGGGTCCGGCACGTCCGCGACGCCGTCCGGTTCGCCGACGTCGTCACACAGCTCGAAAGCAAGGGTGTGCGGGCGTTCCTGGAGCTCGGCCCGGACGGTGTGCTCACCGGCATGGCGCAGGAGTCGCTCACCGAAGAGGCCGTGCTCGTCCCCGCGCTGCGCCGCGACCGCGACGAGGTCGTCACGCTGCTGACCGCACTCGCGGGCCTGCACGTGCGCGGTACGACCGTCGACTGGTCCGCGTACTTCGCGGGCACCACGGCTGAGGTCGAACTGCCGACGTATCCGTTCCAGCACCAGCGTTTCTGGCCGGAGCCCGTCACCGCGACCGCCACCGACGGAGACTTCGTCGACGACGACTTCTGGGCCGCCGTCGAACGCGAGGACTTCACCGCACTGGCGCAGTGGCGTTCGCGCAAGCATCAATCCACTGTGGACTCGTGGCGCTACGCGGTCACCTGGAAGCCGATCACGACGTCGACGACCCTCACCGGCCCGTGGCTCGTCATCACCGACCACGACGCGTCCGAGCTGATCGAGGCGCTGGGCGTCGAGACCGTTACAGTCAACGCCACCACCCGTGCCGAACTCGCTGAGCAGGTCCGCGGCGACTACACCGGTGTGCTGTCGCTGCTCGCGATCAACGCCGAGGCCGAGGACGCACTCGTCCGCACTTCCGTTGTCGTGCAGGCACTCGGCGACGCCGGACAGGACGCCCCGCTGTGGGTGGCGACGCGCGGTGCGGTGTCGGCCGGCGGCGGCGAGCAGATCGCGAACCCGGACAGCGCGACGGTCTGGGGTCTCGGCCGCGTCATCGCGCTGGAGCACCCGAAGCGCTGGGGCGGCCTGATCGACCTGCCCGCCCAGCTGGACTGGAACACCGCGCGCCGCATCCCCGGCGTGCTGGCCGGCACAGGCGAGGACCAGGTCGCGGTGCGGCCGTCCGGCGTCTACGGCCGCCGCCTCATCCACAGCACCCCGAGCGCGCTGCACCGCGACTACCGGCCGGGCCGCGTCCTCGTCACCGGTGGCACGGGTGCGATCGGCAAGCAGGTAGCGCAGTGGTTGCTCGACCGCGACGCCGAACAGGTCGTTCTCGTCAGCCGCACCGGAACCGCGGACTTCGACGACCCGCGCGTGATCGTCAAGGCCTGCGACGTCGCCGACCGCGACGCCCTGGCGGCACTGCTCACCGAACACCCGGTCACGTCGGTCTTCCACGCGGCGGGAGTCGTCGAGGACGGCCTCGTCGAGTCGATGGACGCCACGTCGTTCACGAACCTGCTGCGCGCCAAGGTCCACGCGACCCGCAACCTGCACGAGCTCACGGAGAACCTCGACGCGTTCGTGCTCTTCGCGTCGACCGCGGGCGTCATCGGCGGCGCGGGCCAGGGCAACTACGCCGCGGCCAACGCCTTCCTCGACACCTTCGCCGAACACCGCCGCCTGCAAGGACTTCCGGCCACCTCGGTGGCGTGGGGACCGTGGGGCGGGGACGGCATGGCGGTCGCGGGCGGCGTCGCGGAACGCCTGAAGCGCGGCGGTTTCACGCCGATGGAGCCCGCACTCGCGTTGCAGGCGCTCCAGCAGGCCATCGAACACGGCGACGCGGCCGTGCTCGTCGCCGAGATCGACTGGGAGCGGTTCCTGCCCGCGCTCGCCGGTCTGCGTCCGGCACCGCTGGTTGGTGACCTGCCCGAGGTCAAACGCTTTCACACCACGGAAAAGGTCGTCGAGAACGAGCAGCCGCAGTTCCGCAGGGCACTCGCGGGCCTGTCGAAGGCCGAGCGCAACCGCGCCGTGCTGGACCTGGTGCGCGGCCAGATCGCCGCGGTTCTGGGCCACGGCAACGCCTCCGACGTCGACCCGGACCGCGCGTTCCTCGACCTCGGTTTCGACTCGCTCACGACCCTGGAGCTCCGCAACCGCCTGCAGGTCGCGACCGAGCTGACGCTGCCGGCCTCGCTGCTCTACGACTACCCGACCCCCTACGACCTGGCGGACTTCCTGCTGGGCGAGGTCGGCGACGTTCCCGCCGAGGTGATCGCGCAGCGGGTCGACGACGACCCGATCGCGATCGTCGGCATCGGCTGCCGTTTCCCCGGCGGCGTGACGTCACCGGAAGCGTTCTGGGACCTGGTCTCTTCCGGCGGAGACGGCATCAGCTCGTTCCCGGCCGACCGCGGCTGGGACCTGGCCGCACTCGGCGCCGGTGCGTCGGCGTCGCTGGAAGCCGGTTTCCTGAGCGGTGTCGCGGACTTCGACGCGCACTTCTTCGGCATCTCGCCGCGGGAAGCGCTTGCGATGGACCCGCAGCAGCGTCTGGTGCTGGAAACCGCCTGGGAAGCGCTGGAGCGCACCGGCATCGACCCGCTGTCGCTGAAGGGCAGCGCGACCGGCGTGTTCGTCGGCACGAACGGCCAGGACTACGAGAACGTCCTGCGCCGCTGCGTCGACCCGGACATCCAGGGCTACCTCGCCACCGGCAACACGGCGTCGGTGATGTCCGGCCGCCTGTCCTACGTCCTCGGACTCGAAGGACCGGCCGTCACCATCGACACGGCCTGCTCGTCGTCGTTGGTCGCCATGCACTGGGCGATGCGCGCGCTCCGCTCCGGTGAGTGCTCTCTCGCGCTCGCCGGCGGCGTCAGCGTCATGTCGAGCCCCGACTCGTTCGTCGAGTTCACCACCCAGGGCGGACTCGCCCCGGACGGCCGCTGCAAGGCCTTCGCCGACGGCGCCGACGGCACGGCGTGGTCCGAGGGCGCGGGCATCCTCGTGCTGGAACGCCTGTCCGACGCCATCGCCGCCGGTCACGAGGTCCTGGCCATCGTGCGCGGCTCGGCCGTCAACTCCGACGGCGCCTCCAACGGCCTCACCGCCCCGAACGGCCCCTCGCAGCAGCGCGTCATCCGCCACGCACTCGCGGACGCTGGTCTGTCCGTGGGCGACATCGACGCCGTGGAAGCGCACGGCACCGGCACAACGCTGGGCGACCCGATCGAGGCGCAGGCGCTCCTCGCGACGTTCGCCGACCGCTCCGAACCCCTCTACCTGGGCTCGGTGAAGTCGAACATCGGCCACTCGCAGGCGGCGGCCGGCGTCGCGGGCGTCATCAAGATGGTCGAGGCGATGCGCCACGGCGTACTGCCCCGCACGCTCCACGTCGACGCGCCGACCTCGCACGTCGACTGGACGTCGGGCCCGGTCTCGCTCCTCACGGAGAACACGGCCTGGCCTTCCGGCAGCCGTCCGCGTCGCGCCGGAATCTCGGCGTTCGGCCTGTCCGGCACCAACGCGCACGTGATCATCGAGGCAGGACCGGGCGCCCAAGAACTGTCAGACCCCGGTGAGATGATTGGAGTGGGGACTTCGCGTCCCCCCAAGGGGGCCCCCGTCGTTGTCTCGGCGAAGTCCTCCGATGCGCTGCGCGCGCAGATCGACCGGTTGCGCGGGGTCGAGGCCGATGAGCTCGACCTGGCGTTCTCGGCGGCGACGACGCGATCGCAGTTCGCGCACCGGGCGTTGCTGATCGACGGTGTCGAGGTCACGAGCGGTGTGGCGCGCAAGGCGGGCACGACGGCGTTCCTGTTCACCGGCCAGGGCTCGCAGCGCCTCGGCATGGGGCGTGAGCTCTACGAGCGGTTCGACACGTTCCGGCAGGCCCTCGACGAGGTGCTCGCCCACCTCGCCCCGAACCTCAGGGACGTCATCTGGGGCGAGGACGAGGAGCGGCTCAACCAGACCGGCGCCACGCAGCCCGCGCTGTTCGCGATCGAGGTCGCTCTCGCCCGGCTCGTGCAGAGCCTCGGCGTCCTGCCCGACCACGTCGCCGGCCACTCGATCGGCGAGATCGCGGCCGCGCACATCGCCGGTGTGCTGACCCTCGAAGACGCCGCGAAGCTCGTCACCGCCCGCGCCGCACTCATGCAGGCACTCCCCGCGGGCGGCGCGATGGTCTCCGTCCTCGCCACCGAGGCCGAGGTCCGCAAGCAACTCGGCAAGTCGAAGAAGGTGTCGATCGCCGCGGTCAACGGCCCGAACAGCGTCGTCATCGCCGGCGACAAGGCACAGGTCCAGAAGATCGCCAAGAAGTTCGAGAAGACCAAGCAGCTCACCGTCAGCCACGCGTTCCACTCGCCGCTGATGGACCCGATGCTGGACGACTTCCGCGCGGCGATCGCCACCGTCACGCTGACCCCGCCGCGCATCCCGATGGCCACCACCGGCGACGTCACGACCGTCGACTACTGGGTGAACCACGTCCGCGACACCGTCCGCTTCCACGACAACGTCCAGAGCCTCCACAACGTCGACACGTTCGTCGAGATCGGCCCGGACGGCGTGCTCGCCGCGATGGTCGACGGAGCCGTTGCCACGCAACGCAAGGACCGCGACGAGGTCAGCGCGTTCGCCCTCGCCCTCGGCACGCTGCACGTCCGCGGCGCCGAAGTCGACTGGTCACAGTACTTCGCTGGCACGAAAGCGAAGCGCATCCCGCTGCCCACGTACGCGTTCCAGCGCGAACGCTTCTGGCCCACCACGACGCCGAAGTCCGTCACCGACGACTGGCTGTACGAGGTCGTGTGGGAGCAGCACCAGGTCAGGACCACGACCGACGGCACCTGGCTCGCGATCGGTGACACCACGGGATTCGCGGGCAACACCGTCACGGACCTCGTGCCCGGCGACTACGCCGGCGTGATCGCGGCGGGCGGCACCAGCCCGTTCGAGATCCTGAACATCCTGGCCGAGAACGACATCACGGCCCCGCTGTGGTGCGTCAGCGACGAACCCGCTGTCTGGGGCGAAGGTCGCGTCGCCGCGCTGGAGCAGCCGGAACGCTGGGGTGGCCTGATCCGCGTCGACACCGACACGTGGGCGATTCCGGTGCAGGAGCAGGAAGTCGCGTTCCACGCCGAAGGCGCGTTCGTGCCACGCCTGCGTCGCATCGAGGCCACCGCCCCGTGGACGCCGACCGGCAAGATCCTGCTCGTCGGCGCGGAAGGTCCGATGGGCGAGCAGCTCAGGGCGTTGGAGAACACCACCGACACCCTGACCGACGACGTCACCGCGGTGATCCACCTCGGCGGGGCCGACTCTCTGCGGCAGCTCGACGAGCAGCTGGGCGACCGTGACCTGGAAGCGTTCGTGGTCCTCGGTTCCGTCGCCGGGACCTGGGGTTTCCGCGGCCAGGCCCAGCAGGCCGCCCACAGCGCGATCGTCGAGGACTTCGCGCGGCAGCGGAAAGCCCGTGGCCTCAAGGCGACTTCCATCGCGTACTCGCCGTGGGAGGGCACGACCGACCAGAGCATGACCGCGCATCTGCGAATGAGCGGCATCCCGGTCCTCGACGCCCCGAACGCCATCGTGGCACTGCACAGCGCGGTCGCGAGTGGACGGACGAACGTCGTCGTCGCGAACGTCGACTGGAGCACGTTCCAGCAGCCCAGCAGGCTGTTCAGCGGGTTCGTGCAGGAGAAGGCGGTCGTCGAGCCGGTTCTCAAGCAGGTGATCGAACGCCTGCCCGAGTACGAACGTCACGGCACGCTGCTGACCCTCGTCCGCGAGAAGGCTGCGTTGGTCCTCGGCCACAACGGAACCGGCGCGATCGAGCCGGACGTGCCGTTCCGCGACCTCGGTTTCGACTCGCTCACCGCCGTCGACCTGCGCAACCAGATTCAGACCGAGTCGGGCCTGCAGCTCAGCGCCGCGCTGGTGTTCGACTACCCGACACCCGACGAGCTCGCCGCGCACCTGCTCACCGAACTCCTGGGCGGCGCGGAGGAAGTCGAGTTCGTCACCAGGACCTTGACCGACGACCCGATCGCCATCGTCGGCATGGCCTGCCGTTACCCCGGTGACGTGCGGTCGCCGGAAGACCTGTGGAAGCTGCTGCTCGACGGCGTCGACGCGATCGGGGAGTTCCCCGCCGACCGCGGCTGGGACCTCGCCACCCTCTACAGTGGACAGAGCGTCACCCGCAGCGGCGGTTTCCTCTACGACGTGCCGAACTTCGATCCGGACTTCTTCTCGATCTCGCCGCGGGAAGCGATGGTCATGGACCCGCAGCAGCGCATCGTGCTCGAGACCGCCTGGGAGGCACTGGAACGAGCGGGCGTCGACCCGGCCACGATCCGCGGCAGCGTCACCGGCGTGTTCGTCGGTGGCGGCAGCGGCGAGTACCGGCCGTCGCCCGAGGAGACCGGCCTGGAGTGGCAGACCGCGCAGTCCGCGTCGCTGCTGTCCGGCCGCCTCGCCTACACGTTCGGCCTGCAGGGCCCGACGGTCTCGGTCGACACCGCGTGCTCGTCGTCGCTGGTCTCGCTGCACCTCGCGGCCCAGGCGCTGCGCACCGGTGAGTGCGAGATGGCACTGGCCGGCGGTGTGTGCGTGATGTCGACGCCGGTCGGATTCATCGAGTTCAGCGCCCAGGGCGCGCTGTCGGAGGACGGCCGCTGCAAGGCGTTCTCCGACAACGCCGACGGCACGGGCTGGGCCGAGGGCGTCGGCATGCTGGTGCTGGAACGGCTGTCGGACGCCCAGCGCAACGGCCACGAGGTGCTCGCGGTCGTGCGGGGCTCGGCGATCAACTCCGACGGCGCGTCGAACGGCCTGACCGCCCCGTCCGGACCGGCCCAGCAGCGGGTCATCCGGCAGGCGCTGGCCGCGTCGGGGCTGCGTCCGTCCGATGTGGACGCGGTCGAGGCGCACGGCACCGGCACGAAGCTCGGCGACCCGATCGAGGCGCAGGCGTTGCTCAGCGTCTACGGGCAGGACCGGTCGGCGCCGCTGCTGCTGGGCGCGGTCAAGTCGAACATCGGCCACACGCAGGCGGCGTCCGGTGTGGCGGGCGTGATCAAGATGGTGATGGCGATGCGGGCGGGCGAGTTGCCTCGCACCCTGCATGCCGAGACGCCGTCCTCGCACGTCGACTGGACCGCCGGCGCGGTGCGGCTGCTGCAGGAACGCACGGCGTGGCCTGCCGTCGACCGCGCACGGCGCGCTGCCGTGTCCTCCTTCGGGGCGAGCGGCACCAACGCGCACGTGATCTTGGAAGCGCCGGGAGCGCCGGGGATCCCCCCAATTTCCAGCGTACCGGATGAAAGTGCTGGTCAAGGGGCCGCTGGGCGATCTGTGGACAACTTCGACGTGCTGCCGGTGCTGGTGTCCGGGCGGACACCGTCGGCCCTGCGTGACCAGGCCGCGCGCCTGCTCGACGTGGACGCCGACCTGCTCGACATCGCCCGCTCGGCGGCCACCACGCGGGCCTCGTTCGACCAGCGCGCGGTCGTGCTGGCGGGCAGCCGCGAGGAGCTGACCGGCGCGCTGGCCGCGCTGGCGTCCGACGTCCGCAACCCCCTGGTCGTCCGCGACGAGGTGGCGCGCTCCGGCAAACTCGCGTTCCTGTTCGCCGGGCAGGGGTCGCAGCGCCTCGGCATGGGCCGCGAGCTGCACGCCAGGTTCCCGGTGTTCGCGGCGGCGTTCGAGGAGGTCCTGAGCCACCTCGCACCCGGCCTCAAGGACATCATCTGGGGCGACGACCAGGACGCGCTCAACCTCACCGGCACCACGCAGCCCGCGCTGTTCGCCGTCGAGGTCGCGCTGTTCCGCCTCGCCGAGTCGTGGGGCCTCAAGCCGGACTTCCTGGCGGGCCACTCGATCGGCGAGATCGCGGCCGCCCACGTCGCCGGGGTGCTCAGCCTCGAAGACGCGGCGAAGCTCGTGACCGTGCGGTCGGCGCTGATGCAGGCGCTGCCCGAGGGCGGCGCGATGGTCGCGGTCCAGGCCGGCGAGGACGTCGTCCTGCCGCACCTCACCGACGGTGTGGTCATCGCGGCGGTCAACGGCCCCGAGTCGGTCGTGATCGCCGGACCGGAAGCCGCCACCGTCGCGATCGCGGAACGCTGGAAGGCCAAGCGGTTGCTCGTCTCGCACGCCTTCCACTCGCCGCTGATGGACCCGATGCTGGACGAGTTCCGGTCCACTGTGGAGTCGCTGACCTTCAACCAGCCGCGGATCCCCGTGGTGGCGGAAGGCGATGTGACCGACCCCGAGTACTGGGTGCGGCACGTGCGGGAAGCGGTGCGGTTCGCGGACAACGTGCGGACGCTCACCGGACGCGGCGTCACCACGTTCGTCGAGCTCGGCCCGGACGCCACGTTGTCCGGTCTGGTCGAAGGAATCCCGCTGCTGCGCAAGGACCGCGACGAAGAGCAGTCGATCGTCGGCGCGCTCGCCCGCCTGCACACCCGCGGCGTGAAGGTCGACTGGACCGGGTTCTTCGGCACCCAAGGCCGCAAGATCACGCTGCCGACCTACGCGTTCCAGCACCAGCGGTTCTGGCCGTCGACCATGGTCAGCTCCGCGAAACCCGCCGCACCGGCCAGCGACGACACGGCGTTCTGGGCCGCGGTCGAGGGCGAGGACTTCGGGTCGCTGCAGAACGTCCTGAGCGTCGACACCGACGCGCTGTCGCAGGTGCTGCCGGCGCTGCTCGACTGGCGCAAGCAGCGCACCGACCACGCGCTCGTCGACAGCTGGCGGCACCGGATCACCTGGAAGCCGTTGGACACCACCAGGTCCGGTGAGCTGACCGGCACGTGG
The DNA here is from genome assembly GCF_900115955.1 of Lentzea waywayandensis. GTDB lineage: Bacteria > Actinomycetota > Actinomycetes > Mycobacteriales > Pseudonocardiaceae > Lentzea > Lentzea waywayandensis. The sequence continues at coordinate 872,349 of NZ_FOYL01000001.1, read as the reverse complement.
CTCGCGGTGACCACGGGTTCCGACGACTGGAGTGACGCGGTCATCGACTCGCTCGGTGTGAGCGTGGTCCGGATCGACGTCGCCGCCCCGGACCGCGAGGCCATCGCGGACGAACTGCGCTCGCTGGGCACGTCGTTCACCGGAGTGCTGTCGCTGCTCGGCCGCGCGGACGCCGGTGAGGGCAGCGCGCCCGCCGGTGTGCTGCTGACCGCCGCGCTGATCCAGGCGCTCGGCGACGCGGGCATCACCGCGCCGCTGTGGTGCGCGACCCGGGACGGAGCCGCCGTCAACGGAACGGCTCTCGAGGACCTGACGCAGGCCGCGATCCACGGCCTCGGCCGGGTCGTCACGCTGGAACACCCCGAACGCTGGGGCGGGCTGATCGACCTGCCCTCCGTCATCGACGACAGGGTCGCGAACGGGCTCACGGCCGTCCTTTCCGGACTCGACGGCGAGGACCAGGTCGCGGTGCGGGCCAACGGGTTGTTCGGCCGGCGACTGGTCGCCGCACCGGCACCCGTGCCGGCACAGGAGTGGCGGCCGCGCGGCACGGTCCTGATCACCGGCGGCACCGGCGCGCTCGGCGGCCACGTCGCCCGGATGCTCGCCCAGAACGGCGCCGAGCACCTGGTCCTGGTCAGCCGCAGCGGGCTGAACGCGCCAGGAGCCGACGAGCTGCGCTCGGAACTCGTCGGCCTGGGCGTCGACGTCACGATCGCCGCGTGCGACGTGGCCGACCGGAAGTCGTTGCAGGCGTTGCTTTCCGCGATCCCGCAGCCGTTGACGGGCGTCGTGCACACCGCCGGCGTCATCGACGACGGCGTGCTGGACAAGATGACGCCGGAACGGTTCGAGGCGGTGTTCCGCAGCAAGGTCACCTCGGCACTGCTGCTGGACGAGCTCACCGAGAACCTCGACGCGTTCGTGTTGTTCTCCTCCGCGTCGTCGTCGGTCGGCAGCCCCGGCCAGTCGAACTACGCGGCGGCCAACGCGATGCTCGACGCGCTGGCGGATCGCCGGCGGGGCCAGGGTCTCGCGGCGACGTCGATCGCGTGGGGTGCGTGGGGTGGCGGCGGCATGGCCGACACCGAGGACGCGCTGGCCAACGCCAAACGTGCCGGTATCGCCTCGATGGACCCGGTGCTGGCGTGTGTCGCCCTGCGGCAACTCGTCGGCGAGGGACTGGCGACGGCGGTCGTGGCGGCGGTCGACAAGGGCAGGTTCTCCGGTGGTTTCCGTCCGAACCCGCTGCTGCGCGAGCTCGCCACCGAAACCGCCGCCGAGGCTCCGGTCGCGGAGGGCGCGTTCCGGGAGAAGCTGCTGGCGCTGCCCGCGGCGAAGCGGTTCGACGAGGTGCTGGAGCTGGTGCGGACACGGGCGGCGGAGGTGCTCGGACAGGCCGATGTCGATGCCGTGCGCCCCGATCGGCCGTTCCGCGACCTCGGGTTCGACTCTCTCGCGGTGGTGGAGCTGCGCAACCAGCTCAACGCCGCCACAGGTCTGGCACTGGCGTCGACGCTGGTGTTCGACCACCCGTCACCGGAGGAGCTCGCGACGCACGTGCTGACCGAGCTGATCCCGGACGCTGCCGCGGTCGACACGGAGGAGTCGGAGATCCGCGGCCTGCTGGCACGGGTGCCGCTCGCCCAGCTGCGTGAGATCGGCGTGCTGGAGCCGTTGATGCACCTCATCGGCAAGGGAGCGGCGGCTCAGGCGGACGAGGACATCGACGAGATGAGCGTCGACGACCTCATTCAGGCCGCTTTGGACGGCCAAACCGACTGATCGTCGGTTTCCTCGTGGCCGGCCACCTCCCCGGAGGTGGCCGGCCGCTGGGTTTTCTGAGGAATTCGCTACCGCTTCTGCTGCTCCAATTGCTGGCGGGATGACCGTGTCCGGCTGGACTGACGGAGCTGATGAATGAGTACCTCCAGCGAGAAGGTGGTCGAGGCCCTCCGCGCCGCGATGAAGGAGGCGGAGCGGCTGCGCAAGCAGAACCGGCAGCTCGTCGCCGCCGCCACCGAACCGATCGCGATCATCGGGATGGCCTGCCGCTTCCCCGGCGGCATCAGCTCGCCGGAGGACCTGTGGGAGCTGGTGTCGTCCGGTCGTGACGCGATCACCGGTTTCCCGGCCGACCGCGGCTGGGACATCGACGCGCTGCTGGGCGGCGGTGTCGACGAACGCGGCCACAGCGTGTCCGTGCAGGGCGGTTTCCTGCAGGGCATCGCGGATTTCGACCCGGCGTTCTTCGGCATCTCGCCGCGCGAGGCCGTGACGATGGACCCCCAGCAGCGCCTGTTGCTGGAGACGTCCTGGGAAGCGCTGGAACGCTCCGGCATCGACCCTTCTTCTCTGCGCGGCTCACGCACCGGTGTTTTCGTCGGCACCAACGGACAGGACTACGAGCACCTGCTGATCCGCGGCCTCGACGACGCCACCGGCGACGTCGGCACCGGCATCGCGGCGTCCGCCGAGTCCGGTCGCATCTCCTACGCCCTGGGCCTCGAAGGCCCGACTTTGACCGTCGACACGGCGTGCTCCTCTTCTTTGGTCGCACTGCATCTGGCCGTGCACGCACTACGCGCGGGGGAGTGTTCACTGGCTCTCGCGGGTGGCGTCAACGTCATGTGCACGCCAGGCTCGTTGGTCGAGTTCTCGCGTCAGGGCGGACTCGCGTCCAACGGCCGATGCAAGGCCTTCTCCGACGACGCGGACGGCACGGGCTGGTCCGAGGGCGTCGGCGTGCTGGCACTGGCCCGCCTGTCGGATGCAGAGGCTTTGGGTTACCCGGTTCTCGCCGTGGTGCGTGGCTCGGCCGTCAACTCCGACGGCGCCTCCAACGGCTTCACCGCCCCGAACGGCCGCGCCCAGCAACGGGTCATCCGCGCCGCCCTGGACCGCGCCGGTCTTGGTCCGTCCGATGTGGACGTCGTGGAGGCCCACGGCACCGGCACCGCGCTGGGCGACCCGATCGAGGCCCGCAGCCTGCTGGCGGTGTACGGCGCGGATCGGCCTTCGCCTTTGCTGCTGGGTTCGGTGAAGTCGAACATCGGCCACACCCAGGCCGCCGCCGGCGTCGCGGGCATCATCAAAATGGTCCAAGCGATGCAGCACGGCGTCGTGCCCGCCACCCTGCACGTGTCCCGCCCGTCCACGCACGTCGACTGGACCGCCGGCTCCGTCGAACTCGCCACCTCGGCCGTGGCCTGGCCTTCCACCGGTCGCGCCCCGCGCGCCGCCGTCTCGTCGTTCGGCGTATCCGGCACCAACGCCCACGTGATCTTGGAAGCTCCGAGTGCTCCAGAACTGTCAGACCTGCCTGAGATGATTGAGATGGGGGCTCGCAGCCCCCTGGGGGCCGAACAATCCGAATCGATCCCGAAGAGCGCGCCGCCGTGGCTCGTGTCGGCGAGGTCGGAGGCCTCGCTCGCGGCGCAGATCGAACGGGTGCGCGCGCTCGACGCCGACCCAGTGGACGTCGGGTTCTCGTTGGCGACCACGCGCGCGTTGTTCGAGCACCGGGCCGTGCTGCTGGACGGAACCGAGATCGCGCACGGCCTGGCGCGGCGGACCGAACTGGCACTCCTGTTCTCCGGCCAGGGTGCGCAGCGCGTCGGCATGGGCAAGGAGCTGTACACCGAGTTCGCGGTCTTCCGCGAGGCGTTCGACGAGGTGCTGCGGCACCTCGACCCAGGGCTGCGCGACGTCATGTGGGGCGACGAGGAGGCGCTGAACCAGACAGGCAACACGCAGCCCGCGCTGTTCGCGTTCGAGGTCGCCCTCTACCGGCTGCTGGAGTCGTTCGGCGTCACCGCCGCGCACGTCACCGGCCACTCGATCGGCGAGATCGCCGCCGCGCACATCGCCGGCGTGTTCAGCCTCGAAGACGCCGCCACCCTCGTCCAGGCACGCGCGAGCCTCATGCAGGAGCTGCCGCCCGGCGGCGTGATGATCGCGCTCCAGGCCACCGAGGACGAGATCACCCTCACCCCCGGCGTCTCCATCGCGGCGATCAACGGACCGGATTCCCTGGTCATCGCGGGCGTCGAGAGCGAAGTTCGCGCGATCGTCGCACGGTTCGAAGGCCGCAAGAGCAAGCAACTCGCCGTCAGCCACGCGTTCCACTCGCCGCTGATGGACCCGATGCTCAACGCCTTCCGCGAAGCCATCGGCGGCATCACGTTCCGCAGCCCGGCGATCCCGATGACCGGCGATGTCGCCGGCCCCGAGTACTGGGTCCGCCACGTCCGCGACACCGTTCGCTTCCACGACGCCGTGACCGGCCTGGGCGACCGGACGCTGCTGGAGATCGGACCGGACGGCGTGCTGTCCGCGCTCGTCGAGGCGATCCCCGCCCAGCGCAAGGACCGCGACGAGCGCACCGCGTTCATCACCGCACTCGCCCGGCTGCACGTCGCCGGCGTCGGAGTCGACTGGACACCGTTCTACCCCAACGGCAAGCGCGTCGACGTCCCCACCTACGCGTTCCAGCACGACCGCTACTGGCCGTCGGTATCGGTGAGCGCGGGCGACGCCGCCGGACTCGGCCTGTCCCCGGCGGACCACCCGCTGCTCGGCGCCGCGATGACCGTCGCGGGCTCCGGCGAGCTGATCCTCACCGGCACGCTGAGCAGGACGGGCTGGCTCGCCGACCACGTCGTGTTCCCGACCGCGGGCGTGCTGGAACTCGCGTTCCGCGCCGCCGACCTCGCGGGCTACGAGCGCGTCGAGCAGCTCACGCGGGCCGCACCGCTCGTGCTGCCGGACAACGGCGCTGTTCAGGTGCAGTTCCAGGTCGGACGCGACGGCGCGTTCCGGTTCCATTCGAGGCGCGGCGACGCGGAGTGGGTCGAGCACGCCGCTGGCCTGCTCGGCGCGGGCGTTCCGGCACCGGCCAAGGAAGGCGAGTGGCCGCCGAAGGGCGCGACCGTCGTCGACCTCGACGGCTTCTACGACGAGACGCCTTACGGGGAAGCGTTCCAGGGGCTGCGCGCGGCCTGGAGGCGGGGGCGGGGGGTGTTCGCCGAGGTCGCTTTGCCTGTTGACGCAAAGGGTTTCGGTGTCCATCCGGCGCTGCTCGACGCCGCCACGCACGCCGCCACGTTCCTCGGTCTCGACGGCGTTCCCGCGAACTGGCAGGGCGTATCCCTTTACGCGAACGGCGCGGAGGTCGTTCGGGTAAAGCTGTCCGCTGTGGACGGTGGTCTGAAGCTCGCCGCCGTCGATGTGGCCGGAGACCCGGTGTTGTCCGCGGACGTCGTGAGCATCGAGCCGTTGGGCGAACTGAGCGCGCGAACCGGCGTGGACTCGCTGTTCCGCCTCGACTGGGTGCCCGTCACCTACACGCCCGCCGACGTCACCGTCGCGCACTTCACCGGTGAGCAGACGCCGGAGTCCGCGCACGCCCTGGCCGCGGCCGCGCTCGACGCACTTCAGCAGGCGACCGGAAAGCTGGTCTTCGTCACGCGCGGAGCCGTGACCGGTGACGACGTCGCGGCCGCGACCGTCTGGGGTCTGGTGCGGTCCGCGCAGACCGAGGACCCCGGCCGCTTCCTGCTCGTGGACCTCGACGACGCGCCCGAGTCCGAAGCGCTGCTGCCCGGCCTCGGCGGGCTGATCGACGCGGGGGAGACCCAGGTCGTCGTCCGCGCCGGCGAGGTGTTCGCGGGAAGGCTCGCGCGCGCGACCGACATCGTTGCGGGCGAATGGGATTCCGCCGGTACGGTGCTGATCACCGGCGGAACGGGCGGCCTCGGCGCCGTCCTCGCCCGCCACCTCGCGACGCGCGGCCAACGCCGGTTGCTGCTGGTCAGCCGCCGCGGCCTGGACGCCCCCGGCGCCGCCGATCTGCGCGCCGAACTCACCGCGTTGGGTGTCGAAGTCGAGGTGAAGGCCTGCGACGTCACGGAACGCGCCGCCGTCGCGGACCTGCTGGACGGCGAGCGGCTCACCGCCGTCATCCACACGGCGGGTGTGCTGGACGACGGCGTGATCGGTTCGCTGACGCCCGAACGGCTTTCCGCTGTCCTGGGGCCGAAGGTCGACGCCGCCTGGCACCTCCACGAACTCGCCGGCGACGCGCGGCTCGTCCTGTACTCGTCGGTGTCCGGCGTGATGGGCGCGGCAGGGCAAGGCAACTACGCCGCCGCCAACGCGTTCCTCGACGCCCTCGCGGCCCACCGCCACGGACTCGGCCTCCCCGCGCTGTCGCTGGCCTGGGGCGCCTGGGACACCGGCATGACGTCCACTTTGGACGAAGGCGACCTGCGCCGGATGCCGATGCTCTCGGTGGAGCAGGGCCTCGCGCTCTTCGACGCGGCCGTCACCTCCGGCGAGTCGCTGCTCGTGCCGCTGGCATCCGGTGGCGCGGCGCAGGGTGACGTTCCGGCGATCATGCGCGGCCTGGTACGAGCGGGCCGGCGCACGGCCGCGCGCGAGATCGTGGCCGGCGGACTGCTCGCGAAACTCGGCGGGTTGACTGGTCTCGAGCGTGTGCGGACCATCGCGGACGTCGTGCGGACCGAGGCCGCGAAGGTCATCGGCTACGCCAACGCCGACGCGGTGGGAACGGAGAAGGAGTTCCGCGCGCTCGGGTTCGACTCGCTGACCGCGATCGAACTGCGCAACGCCCTCGCCTCGGCCACCGGCCTGACGCTGCCCGCGACGTTGATCTTCGACTACCCGACGCCGCTCGTGCTGGCCGAGCACCTGCTCGCCGAACTGACCGGCGAGGGCACGGACCTCGACATCACCGCGCAGGCGATCGCGGACGCGGACGACCCGATCGTGATCGTCGGCATGGCCTGCCGGTTCCCCGGCGGCGTCTCGACTCCCGAGGACCTGTGGCGGCTGCTGGCCGACGGCACCGACGCGATCGCGAGCTTCCCGGCCGATCGCGGCTGGGAGCAGGACGCGCTGGCCGCCGGTGGCACCGTCGAGGGCGGTTTCCTCTACGGCGCAACGGAGTTCGACCCGGCGTTCTTCGGCATCTCGCCGCGCGAGGCACTCGCGATGGACCCGCAGCAACGTCAGCTTCTCGAGGTCTCCTGGGAGGCCGTCGAACGCGCGGGCATCAACGCGTCCACGTTGCGCGGCTCGAAGACCGGCGTCTTCGTCGGCACGAACGGTCAGGACTACACGAACCTCGTGCTGCGGGCCCGCGGCGACATCGAGGGCCACGCGTCGACCGGCCTCGCCGCCGCGGTGATCTCCGGCCGCCTGTCCTACACGTTCGGCTTCGAGGGCCCCGCGCTCACGATCGACACCGCCTGCTCTTCCTCTTTGGTGGCACTGCACCTGGCCGCGCAGTCACTGCGCTCGGGTGAGTCGTCGCTGGCACTCGTCGGCGGCGTGACGGTGATGTCCACGCCGATGAACTTCGCCGGCTTCAACGCCCAGGGCGGCCTCGCGGCGGACGCGCGCTGCCGGGCCTTCTCCGACAACGCCGACGGCACCGGCTGGGCCGAAGGCGTCGGCGTGCTGGTGGTCGAACGCCAGTCGGACGCTCTGCGCAACGGCCACACCGTGCTGTCCGTGGTCCGCGGCTCCGCGGTCAACCAGGACGGCGCCTCGAACGGCTTGACGGCACCGAACGGCCCCGCCCAGCAACGTGTGATCCGCCAGGCCCTCGCCAACGCCGGTCTGTCCACGGCGGACGTCGACGCCGTCGAGGCCCACGGCACCGGCACACGCCTGGGCGACCCGATCGAAGCCCAGGCGCTGCTCGCCACCTACGGCCGCGACCGCGCTGGAGCGCCACTCCACCTGGGCGCGATCAAGTCGAACCTCGGCCACACCCAGGCCGCCGCGGGCGTCGCCGGCGTGATCAAGATGGTGCTCGCCTTCCAGCACGGCCTGCTGCCGCGAACCTTGCACGTCACCGAGCCGTCCTCGCACGTCGACTGGTCCGCGGGCGCCGTCTCTCTGCTCACGTCGAACACCCCGTGGCCCGCCGTGGACCGCCCGGCCCGCGCCGGCGTCTCGTCGTTCGGCCTGTCGGGCACGAACGCCCACGTGATCTTGGAAGCGCCGAGCGCCCCAGAACTGTCAGACCTGCCTGAGATGATTGAGATGGGGGCTCGCAGCCCCCTGGGGGCCGGGCAATCCGAATCGATCCCGAACCGCGAGCACGGCGCGGTGCCGCTCGCGGTGTCGGCGAAGTCCGCGGCGGCGTTGGCGGCGCAGGTCGAGCGGATCCGCGCGGTCCAAGCGGCGCCGGTCGACGTCGCGTACTCGTTGGCGGTCACGCGCGCGTTGTTCGAGCATCGGGCCGTGCTGCTGGACGGCGAGGTGCTGGCCGGCGGTGAGGCGTCGGGGAAGACGCTCGCCATGGTGTTCTCCGGGCAGGGCGCGCAGCGGCTCGGCATGGGGCGTGAGCTGTACGAGGCGTTCCCCGTGTTCGCCGAGGCGCTGGACGCCGTGCTGGAGCACCTCGACGACGTTCGCGACGTCATGTGGGGTGACGACGCCGAGGCGCTGAACCAGACCGGGAGCACGCAGCCCGCGCTGTTCGCGGTCGAGGTGGCGCTGTACCGGTTGGTGGAGTCGTTCGGAGTCGTCCCGCGCCTGCTGGCCGGGCACTCGATCGGCGAGATCGCGGCCGCGCACGTCGCCGGCGTGTTCAGCCTCGGGGACGCGGCGAAGCTCGTCCGGGCACGCGCACGGCTCATGCAGGCGCTGCCGCAGGGTGGCGTGATGATCGCGCTACAGGCGACCGAGGCCGAAGTGGCACCGCACCTGACCTCGGGTGTGTCCATCGCGGCGATCAACGCGGCCGACTCGCTCGTCATCGCGGGAGCCGAGGACGAAGCCCGCACGGTCGTCGCCCGGTTCGAGGGCCGCAAGAGCAAACAGCTGAAAGTCAGCCACGCGTTCCACTCACCGCTGATGGAACCGATGCTCGCCGAGTTCCGGCAGTCGATCCAGGGACTCACGTTCCACCAGCCGAGCATCCCGATCGCGTCCACAGGCGACCTCACCGACCCCGAGTACTGGGTCGGCCACGTCCGCGACACGGTTCGTTTCGCCGACAACGTCGGCAAGCTCAGGGAACAGGGCGCGAGCGCGTTCCTGGAGATCGGGCCGGAGGGCGTGCTGTCCGCGCTCGTCGACGGAGCGATTCCAGTGCTGCGCAAGGACCGTGGCGAGCACAAGGCGTTCGTGACGGCACTCGCGCGGCTGCACGTCAGTGGCACCGACGTCGACTGGTCCGGCTTCTACCGGGGCGGGCGCGCGATCGGCCTGCCGACGTATCCGTTCCAGCGCGAGCGGTTCTGGCCCGAAGCGGCTACCGCGGCAGTGGCTTCGGATCCGGCCGACGCGGCGTTCTGGACGGCCGTCGAGCAGGAGGACGTCGCCTCGCTGGCCGCCACGCTCGACCTCGACGCCGAGACGCTCGCCGGCGTGCTGCCGGCGTTGTCGGCGTGGCGGGGCAAACGCCAGGCGCAGTCCACTGTGGACTCCTGGCTGCACAGGGAGAGCTGGCAGCCGATCTCCGGCCTCACCGCGAAGCCGGGCAAATGGCTCGTGGTCGGTGAGGCCGACGAACTGCTCCTGAACGCGCTCGGGGACGTCACGGTGCTCGCCGCCGGGCAGGACCGGGAGCACCTGGCCGGGCGGCTGGCGGAGTTCGCGCAGGTCCCGTTCGCCGGCGTCGTGTCGCTGCCGGCACCCGAACCGATCATCACCACGACCGCGCTGATCCAGGCGCTCGGCGACGCCGGAGTCATGGCGCCGCTGTGGGTTCTGACGCGCGGCGCGGTGTCGACCGGGCGTGCGGACGCCGTCACCGAACCCTGGCAGGCCGGTGTGTGGGGGCTCGGCCGGGTCGCCGCGCTGGAGCACCCGAACCGCTGGGGCGGCCTGATCGACCTGCCCGCCGAACTGGACGAGCGGGCGGCGCAGCGCGTCGCGGCGGTGCTGAGCAGCGACGAGGACCAGGTCGCGGTGCGGGCGTCGGGTGTGTTCGGCCGGCGGATCCTCGTGGCACCACGGACGTCGGGCGAGTGGCAACCACGCGGAACTGTCGTGATCACCGGTGGCACGGGCGCGCTCGGCAAGCACGTCGCACGGGACCTCGTCGCGCGCGGCGCGGAGAAGGTCGTGCTGCTGAGCCGGCGCGGCCCGGACGCTCCGGGCGCGGCGGAGATCGTCGCCGAGCTGGGCGTCGAGGTCGTGAAGTGCGACGTCGCGAACCGCGCCGAGCTGGCCGCGGTGCTGACGGACGACGTCAAAGCCGTTGTGCACGCGGCCGGAGTGCTGGACGACGGTGTGCTCGACGGGCTCACACCGGAGCGGTTCACCGACGTGTTCCAGGCGAAGGTCGCCTCGGCGTTCCTGCTCGACGAACTGACCCGCGAACGAGAGATGGACGCGTTCATCCTGTTCTCGTCGGTCGCGGGCGCGATCGGCAACCCCGGCCAGGCCAACTACGCCGCCGCCAACGCCGTTCTCGACGCCATCGCCACGCAACGCCGTGAGCAGGGTCTGCCAGCGACGTCGATCGCGTGGGGCGCCTGGACCGGTGATGGCATGGCGGGCGAGGAACGCGTCGTGCGGACGATCAAGTCCGTCGGCGCGTCCACTTTGGACCCGGCGCTCGCGGTCGCGGCGATGCGAGGCGTGGCGGCGGAGGCCGCGCCCACCGTCGTGATCGCGGACATCCACCACCCGCAGCTGCTCGGCGCGTTGCTGAGCCTGCGTCCCTCGCCCGTGCTGGCTGAACTGCCCGGCGCCCGCGAGGTGCTGGACGAGCTGGCGGCAGCGCGCCGCGACAGCGAATCGGCTGCGGCTGAGTTGCGTCGCAGCCTGCGTGAACTGCCTGCCGCGGAACGGATCGAGCCCGTCCTGGAACTCGTCAGGGTGCGTGCCGCGCAGGTCCTCGGCCACTCCGGCAAGGAGGCGGTGGCGAGCGACAAGGCGTTCCGCGACATCGGTTTCGACTCGCTGACCGCGGTCGAACTGCGCAACCAGCTCACCGAGATCACCGGACTCGCACTGCCCGCCGGCCTGGTGTTCGACTACCCGTCGCCGCGCGTGCTGGCCGAACACCTGCTGGCGTCGCTGCTCGGCGAGGGTGCCGACGTCGACGACGTGTCGGTCGTGCAGACCACCGACGACATCGCGATCGTCGGCATGGCCTGCCACTTCCCCGGTGACATCGACTCGCCGGAAGACCTGTGGCGGCTGCTGGTCGCGGGCGAGGACGCGATGTCGGACTTCCCGGCCGACCGCGGCTGGGACCTGTCGTCGTTGCAGAGCTCGACGTTGCGCGGCGGCTTCCTGAGCGGTGTCGCGGACTTCGACCCGGCGTTCTTCGGGATCTCGCCGCGCGAGGCGTTGGCGATGGACCCGCAGCAGCGTCTGCTGCTGGAAACCTCCTGGGAGGCCGTCGAACGCGCCGGCGTCGATCCTGCCTCGTTGCGCGGCTCGCGGACCGGCGTGTTCGTCGGCACGAACGGGCAGGACTACCAGCACGTCGTCATGGCCTCCAACGAAGACCTCGAAGGCCACGCCGGCACCGGACTCGCGGCATCGGTGATCTCCGGCCGCATCTCCTACGCGCTGGGACTGGAAGGGCCCGCGGTCACGATCGACACGGCGTGCTCGTCGGCCCTGGTGGCGCTGCACCTCGCGGCACAGGCGTTGCGCGGCGGCGAGTGTTCGCTGGCGCTGGCCGGTGGCGTCACGGTGATGGCGACGCCGACGTCGTTCTCCGGCTTCTCCCGGCAGGGCGGGCTCGCGCCGGACGGTCTGTGCAAGGCGTTCTCCGAGTCCGCGGACGGCACCGGCTGGTCCGAGGGCGTCGGCGTCCTCGTCGTGGAACGACTCTCCGACGCTGTCGCCGCCGGGCACCCGGTACTGGCGGTCGTGCGCGGCTCGGCGTTCAACCAGGACGGCGCGTCCAACGGCCTGACCGCGCCGAACGGCCCATCACAGCAACGGGTAATCCGGCAAGCGCTTGCGTCCGGCGGACTGTCACCGTTCGATGTGGACGCCGTAGAAGCGCACGGCACCGGAACCGTGCTGGGCGACCCGATCGAGGCACAGGCGCTGCTGACCGTGTACGGGCAGGACCGCGCGGAGCCCCTGCGGCTGGGTTCGGTGAAGTCGAACCTCGGCCACACGCAGGCGGCGGCGGGCGCGGCGGGCGTGATCAAGATGGTGATGGCGTTCCAGCGCGGCCTGCTGCCGCAGACCCTGCACGTGACCGCACCCTCGTCGCACATCGACTGGTCGACGGGCGCGGTCTCACTGCTGACCGAGAACACCGCCTGGCCTTCGGTCGACCGGCCGTGGCGCGCGGGCGTGTCGTCGTTCGGGATCAGCGGCACGAACGCCCACGTGATCTTGGAAGCGCCGAGCGCCCCAGAACTGTCAGACCTGCCTGAGATGATTGAGATGGGGGCTCGCAGCCCCCTGGGGGCCAGCCAACCGGGATCGATTCAGCAGGCCGGCGTGGTACCGCTCGCGGTGTCGGCGAAGTCCGCGGCGGCGTTGGCGGCGCAGGTCGAGCGGGTCCGCGCGGTCGAGGCGGCACCGGTCGATGTCGCGTACTCGCTGGTGAACTCGCGGGCGTTGTTCGAGCACCGCGCGGTGTTGCTGGACGGTGCCGAGATCGCGAGCGGGGTGGCGGGGGAGCACACGCTGGCCCTGCTGTTCTCCGGGCAGGGATCGCAGCGGCTCGGTATGGGACGCGAGTTGTACGCGCGGTTCCCGCAGTTCGCGGACGCGTTCGACGACGTGCTGGCACACCTCGATCCGAAGCTCAAGAACGTGATCTGGGGCGACGACGAGGAGAAGCTCGACCAGACCGGCTACACGCAGCCGGCGTTGTTCGCGTTCCACACGGCGCTCTACCGGCTGATGCAGGCCTTCGGGATCAAGCCCGCCCACCTCGCCGGGCACTCGATCGGCGAGATCGCGGCGGCACACGTCGCGGGCGTGCTCAGCCTGGAGGACGCGGCGAAGCTGGTCAGTGCGCGCGCGAGTCTCATGCAGGCGTTGCCGCGCAACGGCGCGATGGTGGCCGTGCAGGCGACCGAGGAAGAGGTGAGCAAGCACCTCACGAGCAAGGTGTCGATCGCGGCCGTCAACGGGCCGACGAGTGTCGTCATCGCGGGCGACGAGGCCGAGGTCGAGGCCATCGCGAGCCGGTTCGAGAAGACCAAGCGGCTCAAGGTGAGCCACGCGTTCCACTCGCCGCTGATGGAACCGATGCTCGACGACTTCCGCGCCGCCATCAGCACCATCACCTTCCACGCACCGAAGATCCCGATCGGCGCGTCCGGCGACGTCACCGACCCCGAGTACTGGGTCAGCCACGTCCGCGACGCGGTCCGGTTCACCAGCAACGTCGCGAAGATCCCGGCGACCAAGTTCCTGGAGATCGGACCGGACGGAGTGCTGTCGGCGCTCGTCGACGGCGCGATCCCGACGCTCAGGAAGAACAGGACCGAGCAGGCCGCGCTGGCCACCGCGCTCGGCCAGCTGCACGTCGACGGAGTCGACGTCGACTGGACGCCGTGGCTGCGAGGCGGCCGGCTCGTCGCGCTGCCGACCTACCCGTTCGACCACGAGCGGTTCTGGCCCAAGGCCGCCGTCGGCGGACGCGCGGGCGACCCTGCCGCGTACGGGCTCAGGTCCGGCGGGCACCCGTTGCTCGGCGCGGCGATCTCCGTCGCGGGCACCGACGAGCTCGTGCTCAGCGGCCGTCTCAGCCTCGCGACGCACCCGTGGATCGCCGATCATGTCGTCGGTGGAGCGGTGCTCTTCCCCGGCACCGGGTTCCTCGACTTCGCGATCCGCGCGGGCGACATGGTCGGCTGCGACCGCGTCGACGGGCTCACGATCGTCGTTCCGCTGGTGCTGCCCGAACGCGAGGCCGTCGCGGTCCAGGTGCGGGTCGGGGCGCCGGACGAGCACGGGCGAAGGCCCGTCAGCGTGCACTCACAGCATCCCGGCGCGGACGAGTGGATCCAGCACGCCGGCGGCACCCTCGCCGAGGGACCGCATCAGGCCGAGTTCGACACGAGCGTGTGGCCGCCGGAGAACGCTGAAAGCCTTGACCTCGAAAGCTTCTACGAGACGCTCGCGGAAGGCGGCCTCCGCTACGGTCCGATCTTCCAAGGCGCACAACAGGCCTGGCGCAACGGCGACGAGGTGCTCGTCGAGGTCGCGCTGCCGGACAGCGTCGACGACGCGGCGACGTTCGGCGTGCACCCCGCGCTGCTCGACTCCGCACTGCACGCCATCACGTTCGTGGAGGACGCCGGTCAGGGGCTGCCGTTCGAGTGGAACGGCGTGTCCCTGCACGCCATCGGCCCGTCGCGGCTGCGCGTGCGGCTGAAGCACACGGGCGGCGACGCGGTCGAGGTCACCGCCGTCGACGTCGAGGGCGCGCCGGTGCTGTCGGTGAAGTCCCTGGTGGTCAGGACGCCTGCCGCCAACGCGCCCAGCAACCCCGTGCAGGACTCGCTGTTCCGCGTCGACTGGGTGCCCGTGCCGGTCGGCGAGGCGACCGAGATAGACGCGCGGGTCGTGGAGATCAGCGGCGACGCGACGACTGTGCACGAGACGACCCAGCGCGCACTGGAGATCCTGCAGACCGCCGAAGAACGCGTCGTCTTCGTGACGCGCGGCGCCGCGGCGATCGGCGACGAACCCATCAGCCAGCTCGGTGCGGCGGCGGCCTGGGGACTCGTCAGGTCCGCCCAGGCGGAGAACCCCGGCCAGTTCCTGCTCGTCGACCTGGACGAGCACAGCGAGCTGACGCCCGGCATGCTCGTCACCGAAGAGCAGCAGCTGATCGTGCGTCGCGGCACTGTCCACGCTGGACGGTTGGCGCGCCTGCAGACCGGGCCGACACTGGTGCCGCCGACCGGAACCCCGTGGCGGCTCGACACGACCGCGAAAGGCAGCCTGGACAACCTCGTCCTGGCGCCGTGGACGCCGGAGCCGTTGCAGGGCAAGCAGGTTCGCGTCGCGATCCGGGCGGCCGGGCTCAACTTCCGCGACGTGCTGAACGCGCTCGGCATGTATCCGGGCGAGGCGGGCTCGTTCGGTGCCGAGGCCGCCGGTGTGGTCGCGGAGATCGGGCCCGACGTCGAGGACCTGAAGGTCGGCGACCCGGTGTTCGGCATGCTGTTCGGCGGCATGGGACCGGTCGGCGTCATCGAAGAGCCCTACCTGATCAGGCTTCCGGACGGCTGGACGTTCGAGCAGGGCGCGTCGGTGCCGCTGGTGTTCCTCACCGCCTACTACGCGTTGATCGAGCTCGGGAACGTGCGGCCGGGGGAGAAGGTGCTCATCCACGCCGGCGCCGGTGGCGTGGGCATGGCGGCGATCCAGGTCGCCCGGCACCTCGGTGCGGAGGTGTTCGCCACCGCCAGCGAGGGCAAGCAGGACGTGCTGCGCGGCCTCGGCCTCGACGACGACCACATCGGCAACTCCCGCGACACCGGTTTCGAGAGCAAGTTCCCGCGGGTCGACGTCGTGCTGAACGCGTTGACCGGCGAGTTCATCGACGCCTCGCTGCGGCTGCTCGGCGAGGGCGGGCGGTTCCTGGAGATGGGCAAGACCGACCTGCGGGAGGACGTGCCGGGCATCTTCTACCGGCCGTTCGACCTCGGCGAGGCGCACCCGGACCACGTTCAGCGCATGCTCGTCGCACTCATGGAACTGTTCGAGCGGGGCGTGCTGACCACGCTTCCCATCGCGGCCTGGGACGTGCGGCGGGCGCGTGACGCGTTCCGTTTCATGAGCCGTGCCCAGCACATCGGCAAGATCGTGATCACCGTGCCCGCGGGCTGGGACCCGTCCGGCACCGTCGTGATCACCGGCGGTACCGGTGGCCTGGGCGCGGAGCTCGCCCGGCACCTCGTCGCACAGGGCGCGAGGAAACTGTTGCTGCTCAGTCGCCGTGGTCTCGACTCACCGGGCGCGGAGGAGCTGCTGGGGCTGGACGCGGATATCACGATCGCCGCTTGCGACGTGGCCGACCGGGACGCGCTCGCGGATGTCCTCAGTGGACACGACGTGACCGCTGTCGTGCACACGGCCGGCGTTCTGGACGACGGCGTGATCGCGTCGATGACGCCGGAGCGGCTGGAGAAGGTGCTGCGGCCCAAGGTGGACGCGGCCTGGAACCTGCACTCGCTCGTGCCGGACGCGCACTTCGTCCTGTACTCGTCGGTGTCCGGCGTGCTCGGCACTGCCGGTCAAGGCAACTATGCGGCCGGCAACGCGTTCCTCGACGCCCTGGCCCAGTACAGGCGTTCGCTGGGGCTGCCCGCGGTGTCGCTCGCGTGGGGCGCGTGGACGTCCGAGGTCGGCATGACCAAGACGATGGACGCGTCCGCGTTGGAGCGGCTGGAGAAGTCGTCCATGCCGCCGATCTCGCTGGAG
This sequence comes from Lentzea waywayandensis, assembly GCF_900115955.1. Classification (GTDB taxonomy): domain Bacteria; phylum Actinomycetota; class Actinomycetes; order Mycobacteriales; family Pseudonocardiaceae; genus Lentzea; species Lentzea waywayandensis. The sequence continues at coordinate 855,942 of NZ_FOYL01000001.1, read as the reverse complement.
CACGGACTGGCGTTGTTCGACGCGGCGATCGGCGTCGACGAACCGCTCGTCGTGCCCGCGCGGATCATCACCGGTGCCGGCACGACGATGGTGCCGCCGTTGCTGCGCAACCTCCTGCGCGGCGGCCGCCGAACCGCGGCGCGTGCGCAGGGAACCGTTGCGTTGCAGGGCTTGCAGGACGTTCGCCCGGCGGAGCGGGTGCGCACGCTGGTGGACCTGGTGCGGGGTGAGGCCGCCGCCGTGCTGGGACATGCCTCGGCTGACGCGATCGACGGCGACCGCGAGTTCCGGCAGCTCGGCTTCGACTCGTTGACGTCGGTGGAGCTGCGCAACCGGCTCGGCACCGCGACGGGGCTGACGTTGCCCGCGACGCTGGTGTTCGACTACCCGACCCCCCAGGCGCTGGCCGAACACCTCATCGCCGAGCTGTTCGGCGGAACCGCCGAGGTCGAGGACTCGGTCCGGGTGTCGGACGAGGCCATCGCGATCGTGGGTATCGCCTGCAAGTTCCCCGGTGGGGTGTCGTCTCCTGAGGAGTTGTGGGAGCTGGTGCTGGGCGGGCGGGACGCGATCGGCGGGTTCCCGGCCGATCGCGGCTGGGACGAGAACCTCGTCGGTGACGGCGCGGGGCAGTCCGTCACCGGGCAGGGCGGGTTCATCGAGGGCATCGCGTCGTTCGACCCGGCGTTCTTCGGGATCTCGCCGCGGGAGGCCGTGTCGATGGACCCGCATCAGCGGCTCGTGCTGGAGACGTCGTGGGAGGCGTTGGAGCGCACGGGCATCGACCCGCTGGCGTTGCGCGGCTCGCGGACCGGCGTCTACGTCGGCGCGTCCGGGCAGGACTACGCGCACCTGATGCTCGCGTCCGAGCAGGCGCTGGAGGGGTACTCGGGCACCGGGACCTCGCCGAGCGTGATCGCCGGCCGGGTGTCGTACGCGCTGGGGCTGGAAGGCCCGTCGATGACGATCGACACGGCGTGCTCGTCGGCGTTGGTCGCGTTGCACCTGGCGGTTCAGGCGCTGCGCAACGGCGAGTGTTCCTTGGCGCTGGCCGGCGGTGTGCAGGTCATGTCGGCACCGGGTGCGTTCATGGAGTTCTCGCTCCAGGACGGCCTCGCGCGGGACGGCCGGTGCAAGCCGTTCTCCGACACCGCCGATGGCACGGCATGGTCCGAGGGCATCGGTGTGCTCGTGGTCGAGCGTCTGTCCGACGCGGTCGCCGCCGGGCACGACGTGCTCGCGGTCGTGCGTGGTTCGGCCGTCAACCAGGACGGTGCGTCCAACGGCCTGACCGCACCCAACGGACCCTCACAGCAGCGAGTGATCCGCCAGGCGCTGGCCTCGGCGGGTTTGAAGTTCGCCGACGTCGACGCGGTCGAGGCGCACGGCACGGGCACGACCCTGGGTGACCCGATCGAGGCCCAGGCGTTGCTCGCGACCTACGGCCAGGACCGCTCGGAGCCACTGCTGCTCGGCTCGATCAAGTCCAACATCGGTCACACGCAGGCCGCCGCGGGTGCCGCCGGCGTGATCAAGATGGTGATGGCGCTGCGCCACGGCCTGTTGCCCCGCACGATCAACTTCACCGCGCCGTCGTCCCACGTCGACTGGACGGCTGGTTCGGTCGCGCTGCTGCGGGAGAACACCCCGTGGCCCGCAGCGGACAGGGTGCGTCGCGCCGGCGTCTCGTCGTTCGGCATCTCGGGCACCAACGCGCACGTGATCTTGGAGGCCGCTCCCGTCGCTCAGGAATTGTCAGACCCGCTTGAGATGATTGGAAAGGGGACCTCACGTCCCCCCAAGGGGGCGCCTCTCGTTTTTTCGGCGAAGTCCCCCGCTTCGCTGCGCGCTCAGATCGAGAGGGTCAGCGCGGTCGAGGCCGACGCGTTCGACGTCGGGTTCTCGCTGCTGAAGCGCTCGCGGTTCGAGCATCGCGCGGTGCTGCTGGACGGTGCGGAGGTCGCGCAGGGGCAGGCGTCGCGGCGCAAGCTCGCCGTGTTGTTCTCCGGGCAGGGCTCGCAGCGGCTGGGCATGGGGCGCGAGTTGTACGAGCGGTTCCCGGCGTTCAAGCAGGCGCTCGACGAGGTGTTCGACCACGTCGACGTCCGCGACGTCATGTGGGGCGACGACGCCGCGGCGCTCGACCAGACCGGGAACACGCAGCGCGCGCTGTTCGCGATCGAGGTCGCGCTGTACCGGCTCGCCGAGACGTTCGGCATCGAGCCGGACTACGTCGGCGGCCACTCCGTCGGGGAGATCGCCGCCGCGCACGTCGCCGGCGTCCTGAGCCTCGGCGACGCCGCGAAGCTCGTCAACGCGCGCGCCGCGCTCATGCAGGCACTCCCGGCAGGGGGAGCCATGATCGCGGTCGAGGCCTCCGAGGAAGAGATCACGACGACCGACCAGGTGTCGATCGCAGCCATCAACGGGCCCAGGTCGCTGGTGCTCGCCGGCGAGGAGGAAGCGGTCCACCAGATCGCTGACAGGTTCGAGGCGATGGGCCGCAAGACTAAGCGTTTGCCGGTCAGCCATGCGTTTCACTCGCCGTTGATGGAGCCGATGCTGGACGACTTCCGCGCCGTGGTCACGGCGCTGGACCTCGCCGCGCCGCGCATCCCCGTCGTCTCCACCCTCACCGGCGCCATCGCGGACGCGGAGCTCACCGAGCCGGAGTACTGGGTGCGGCACGTCCGGGAGACGGTGCGGTTCGCCGACGGCGTCACGACGCTCGAAGCGGCGGGGGTCACCGCGTTCCTGGAGATCGGGCCGGACGGCGTGCTGTCCGCGCTCGTGGACGACGCCGTTCCCGCGCTGCGCAAGGATCGCGACGAGACCACGGCCTGGCTCACCGCCCTCGCGCGGCTGCACGTCGCGGGCACGAACGTCGACTGGGCGGAAGCCTTCGAGGGCACCGGCGCCCGGCGCGTCGACCTCCCCACCTACGCGTTCGACCACGACCACTACTGGCCGACGCCGATGGCCCAGGCCGCCGACGCCGCCGGGCTCGGCCTCGGCCCGGCCGACCATCCGTTGCTCGGCGCCGCGATGAGCGTCGCGCAGGAGGACGCCGTCGTGTTCACCAACCGGCTCGCGGTGGCGTTCCCGGAGACGGCGTTCGCGGAGATCGCGTTCCGGGCCGCCGACCAGGTCGGGTACGGCTCGGTCGAGGAGCTCACCGTCACCGGACCGCTCACCCCCGGCGTGCTGCAGGTGTGGATCGGCGCACCGGACAACGGAAAACGCTCCCTCACCGTCTACACGCGACTGAACGACGAGCAGCCGTTCGTCAAGATCGCGAGCGGAACGCTCGCGGAAGGCGAGTATCGGGCCGGCTTCACGGTCAGCGAGTGGCCGCCGAAGGGCGCGACGGCGATCGGCGAGCAGATCTGGCAGGCCGGCGACGCCGTCTACGCGGAGGTCACGTTGCCGGAAGGCGCTACCGACGCCCAGTTCTACGGCGTCCACCCGGCACTGCTCGACTGTGCGACCCGGATCACCGAGGACACCCAGGTACCGCTGGAATGGCACGGCGTCAGCCTGCACGCGGTCGGCGCCGACACCGTGCGGGTCAGGCTGCGCGACGGCGAGTTCGCCGCCGTCGACACCAGCGGTTCGCCGGTCGTGTCGGCGCGGAACATCGCCTTCGGCGCACCGCTCGCGGCCCAGCACCACCAGGACTCGCTGTTCCGCCTGGAATGGGTGCCCGCACCCGAGACCCAGCCTGCCGCGGACGTGCGCGAGGTGCGGTTCACCGGCGAGAGCGTCGACCAGGCGCATGAGCTGGCCGCCAAGGCGTTGGAGCTCCTCCAGCAGTCCGAGGAACGGCTGGCGTTCGTGACGAGCGGCCTGGCGAGCGCGACCGTCGAAGGCCTGGTCCGCACGGCACAGACGGAGAACCCGGGACGTTTCCTGCTCGTCGACACCGACGGCAGCACCCCGCTGCCCACCGGGCTGCTCGACGCGGGGGAGACCCAGGTCCGCGTCCGCGATGGCAAGACCTACGTCGCCCGCCTCGCCCGCGTCACCGACACGGTCGCCACGGCCGAGTGGGACCCGGAAGGCACCGTCCTGATCACCGGCGGCACCGGTGGTCTGGGCGCGGAACTGGCACGTCACCTCGTCGCCGAACGCAACGTCCAGCGCCTGCTGCTCGTCTCCCGGCGCGGCCAGGAAGCGCCGGAAGCCGTTGCACTGCAAGCAGAACTCACGGCACACGGCGCCGACGTCACGATCGCCGCCTGCGACACCGCGGACCTCAAGGCGGTGAAGAAGGTGGTCAAGGGCGTCAAGCTGACCGCCGTCATCCACACCGCCGGCGTCCTCGACGACGGCATCATCGGTTCGCTGACGCCCGAGCGGCTCGCCACCGTCTTCAAGCCCAAGGTCGACGGCGCCTGGAACCTCCACGAGGCCACGAAGAAGCAGAAGCTTCAGGCGTTCGTGCTCTACTCGTCGGTGTCGGGCGTGCTCGGCAGCGCGGGTCAGGGCAACTACGCCGCGGCCAACGCGTTCCTCGACGCACTGGCCGGACATCGGCGCGCGCAGGGCCTGCCGGCGACGTCGCTGGCGTGGGGTCCGTGGGCGCAAACCGGTGGCATGACGGCACATCTGCAGGACGGCGCGATGGACCGCATCGGCCGCACCGGCATGCCGCCGCTGTCGGTCCGGCAGGGCATGGCGCTGTTCGACGACGCGACCTCACGCGAGGACGCGGTGCTCGTTCCCGCCCGCATCACCACCGGCCGCACGAACGGTCCGGTCGCAGCGGTGCTGCGTGGTCTGGTGCGCGGCGGAAAGCGCGCGGCCGGTGCCGGTGAGACGTCCACTGTGGACTTCGCGGCCACGCTCGACGCGGTTCCAGCGGAGGATCGGGCGAAATACCTGGTCGACCTCGTGCGCGGCCACGCGGCGGGCGTCCTCGGCCACGCGACCCCCGCGGCGATCGACAACGACAAGCAGTTCCGCGACCTCGGCTTCGACTCGCTGACCGCCGTGGAACTGCGCAACAGCCTCGCGTCCGCCACGGGCCTGAAACTGCCCGCCGGCCTCGTCTTCGACTACCCGACACCCGACGAGCTCGCCGTCTACCTCGCGGGCGAACTGCTCGGCGACGACACCGGGCCGTCGCTCGCGAGCGAGCTCGACAGGTTCGAGGCCGTGCTGGCCGCGAGCCCCGACGAGGACAGGGCCGGAATCGCCGCCCGCCTGCGCACCCTGCTCGCCCAGTACGGCGGCGCGAAGTCCGAGGAAGCCGTGAACGACCGCATCAACTCGGCGACCGTGGACGACGTGTTCGCCTTCATCGACAACGAACTCGGCCGACGCACCGAGCGCTGACCCCATCACGCGGACGGAAGGTTTCCGGCGATGCCGAACGAAGAGAAGCTCGTTGAGTACCTGAAGTGGGTCACCGCCGATCTCGCCCAGACCCGCCAGCGCCTGGAGGCCGTCGAGTCCGGCAGGCACGAGCCGGTCGCGATCGTGGGCATCGCCTGCCGCTTCCCCGGCGACGTCCGGTCGCCGGAGGACCTGTGGGAGCTGGTGTCGCAGGGCCGCGACGCCATCACCGGGTTCCCGACCGACCGCGGCTGGGACCTGGGCACCCTGGCCGGCGGCACCAGCGCGACGCTGCAGGGCGGGTTCCTCTACGACGCCGCCGACTTCGACCCCGGCTTCTTCGGCATCTCGCCGCGCGAGGCCCTGGCGATGGACCCGCAGCAGCGACTCCTCCTGCAGACCACGTGGGAGGCCGTCGAACGCGCGGGCATCGACCCGACGTCGCTGCGCGGCTCGCGGACCGGCGTGTTCGTCGGCACCAACGGCCAGGACTACGGCCACGTCCTGATCGCCTCCCAGGAGGACGTCGAAGGTCACGCGGGCATGGGCACCGCGGCCAGCGTCATCTCCGGCCGCATCTCCTACACGTTCGGCTTCGAAGGCCCGGCCGTCACCGTCGACACCGCCTGCTCCTCGTCTTTGGTGGCCCTGCACCTGGCCTCTCAAGCCCTGCGCAACGGCGAGTGCTCCCTCGCGCTGGCCGGCGGCGTCACCGTCATGGCGACCTCCTCGAACTTCGCCGGATTCACCCGGCAGGGCGGTCTCGCGACCTCGGGCCGCTGCAAGGCGTTCTCGGACGAAGCGGACGGCACCGGCTGGGCGGAGGGCATCGGCGTGCTGCTCGTGGAGAAGCTCTCCGACGCCCTGCGCAACGGCCACCCGGTGCTCGCCGTCGTCGCCGGCAGCGCGATCAACCAGGACGGCGCCTCCAACGGCCTTTCCGCCCCGAACGGCCCGGCCCAGCGCGAGGTGATCAAAGCCGCGCTGGCCTCGGCGGGACTGTCCGCGTCCGATGTGGACGCCGTCGAGGCCCATGGCACCGGCACGGTGCTGGGAGATCCGATCGAGGCCGAGGCCTTGCTCGCCACCTATGGCCAGGACCGCGCGACGCCGCTGCGGCTCGGCGCGATCAAGTCCAACATCGGCCACACCCAGGCCGCGGCCGGCGTCGCGGGCGTCATCAAGATCGTGGAAGCACTGCGCCACGACACCCTCCCGCCGACCCTGCACGTCAGCGAACCCTCGTCGCACGTCGACTGGTCGGCTGGCAGCGTGTCCCTTCTGACGGAGACCACCTCGTGGCCGCGCAACGGCAAGCCTCGCCGCGCCGGCATCTCCTCGTTCGGGGTGAGCGGCACCAACGCCCACGTGATCATCCAAGAGGCGCCAGAACTGTCAGACCTCCCTGAGATGATTGGGATGGGGGCCAAAAGCCCCCTGGGGGCCGGGCAACCGGAATCGATCCAGGGATTGGCGGGCAGGCATCCTCTCGTGGTGTCGGCGAAGTCGGTGAACGCCCTGAAGGCCCGTGTCGAGCAGGTCAAGGCGCTCGAAGGAGAGCCGCGGGACATCGCGTACTCGCTGCTCACCACGAGGCCGACGACGTTCGACCATCGCGCGGTCCTCCTCGACGGTGACGTCATCGCGACCGGGACCGTGCGGCGCAAGCCGTTCGCCGCGCTGTTCTCCGGCCAGGGTGCTCAGCGCGTCGGCATGGGCAAGGAGCTGTACGAGGCGTTCCCCGCCTTCCAGGAGGCCCTCGACGCCGCCCTCCAGCACCTCCCCGCCGGCCTCAGGCAGGTGATGTGGGAGGACGAGACCCGGCTCGACCAGACCGGCCACACCCAGCCCGCGCTGTTCGCGTTCGAGGTCGCGCTGTACCGGCTGCTGGAGAGTTACGGCTTCAAGGCAGACCACGTCGCGGGCCACTCCATCGGCGAGATCGCCGCCGCGCACGTCGCCGGCGTGCTGAGCCTCGAAGACGCCGCGAAGCTCGTCACGGCCAGGGCCAGCCTCATGCAGAACCTCCCCGCCGGCGGCGTGATGATCGCGCTCCGGGCCACCGAGACCGAGGTCACGCCGCACCTCACCGCGGGCGTCTCCCTGGCCGCCGTCAACGCCGAGGACTCGGTCGTCATCGCCGGTGTCGAAGAAGAGGCGCGGGAGGTCGCCGCGCGGTTCGGCGACCGCAGGACCAAGCAGCTGAAAGTCAGCCACGCGTTCCACTCGCCGCTGATGGAGCCGATGCTCGACGACTTCCGCGCCGCCATCAGGACCATCGCGCTGAACCCGCCGAAGATCCCGTTCAGCACCACCGGCGACGTCACGAACCCCGAGTACTGGGTCAGCCACGTCCGCGACACCGTCCGCTTCGCCGAGAACGTCGGGACCATCGGCGACGCCACCCACGTCGAGATCGGCCCCGGTGCCGTCCTGGCCGCCCTCGTGGACCGCGCCATCCCGACGATGCGCAAGGACAAGGACGAGGCCACGGCGTTCATCACGGCGCTGGCCACGCTCTACACCGCCGGTGCCAGGATCGCCTGGCCGAAGCAGGGCAGGAAGACGGCGCTGCCCACCTACCCGTTCGACACCGAGCGGTTCTGGCCGCAGAGCACCATGGCTCCCGGCGCCCAGCCGAACGCCAGCCGTCCCGCTCTCTACGAGCTGAACTGGGTGAAGTCCACTGTGGACGCATCGGCCATCACGGGTGCGCGCTGGGCGATCATCGGCGGCGACGAGTTCGACCTCGCCCACGTCCTGTACGCAGCGGGCCAGTCCGTCAGCGGCTACGGCGAAACCCTCACCGAAGCCGCCCAGAACACCACACCGGACGTGTTCGTCGTTGCCGTCACGGGCGACGACACCCCGGAGACGACCCACGCGCAGACCCAGCGAGCGCTGAGCATCCTTCAGGAGGCGCTGAAGTTCGAGAACTCCCGCGTCGTCTTCGTCAGCCGCGGCGCCGCAGCAGGCGAAGACCTGGCCGCGGCGGCCGTGTGGGGCCTGGTCCGCACCGCGCAGGCCGAGAACCCCGGCCGCTTCCTGCTCGTCGACAGCGACGGTCTCGACGTCTCCGGCGCCCTGCTCACCTCGCTCGTCAACGGCGACGAACCGCAGGTCGTCGTCCGCGAGGGCAGGGTCCAGGTCGCCCGCCTCAGGGAACTGCCCGCGAACCCCGACGCCAGGTTCGAGTGGAGCGAGGACGACACCGTCCTCATCACCGGCGGCACTGGCGGCCTCGGCGCCGAACTGGCGAAGCACCTCGTCACCCGGCACGGAGTCAGGCACCTCCTGCTCGCCAGCCGCCGCGGCGAGGAGGCCCCCGGCGCGCAGAACCTGAAGCAGGACCTGGAGAACAAGGGCGCCACCGTCACCATCGCGGCCGCCGACGTCTCGAACCCCAACGACGTCCAGACCCTGTTCGCCGCCGCGGAACGCCCGCTCACCACCGTTATCCACACGGCGGGCGTGCTGGACGACGCCCTGGTCGACGCGCTCACCCCCGACCGCCTCACAGCGGTCCTCACGCCCAAGGTCGACGCCGCACACCTGCTCGCCCAGCACGACCTCAAGCTGCTCGTGCTCTACAGCTCCGTCTCCAACGTCATGGGCGCGCCCGGCCAGGGCAACTACGCCGCCGCCAACTCCTACCTCGACGCCCTCGCCCGGACCAGGCCGAACACCATCAGCCTCGCCTGGGGCCCGTGGGCGCAGGACAGCGGCATGACCGCGGGCCTGAGCGACGCCGCCATGGACCGCATCGCCCGCTCCGGCATGCCGCCACTGGCCGTCGAACAGGGCCTCGCGCTGTTCGACGCCGCACTCGTCGAGAACAGGCGCGTCGTCGTTCCCATGCACGTCAACCGCAACCAGCAGCGCGTCGCCCCGCTGCTGCGCGACATCGTCGACGAGCAGCTCCTCCCGCAGCAGAGCCAGATGGCGGCCGTCACGGTCCTCGACCGGCTGCGCGACCTCGACGGCGACGAACGCGTCGACCAGGTCCGCGAGCTCGTCGTCGGCACGTGCGCCGCGCTGCTCGGCCACAACGACGCGTCCACAGTGGACGCCGAGAAGAACTTCCTGGAACTGGGTTTCGACAGCCTCATCGCCGTGGAGCTGCGCAACCAGCTCAACGACATGCTCGCCCTCAAGCTTCCCGGCAGCGCCGTGTTCGACAGCGGCACCCCCGCCGTGCTGGCCGCGAGGGTCGACGCCGAACTGGGCACCATCGCCGGGCCCGCCACGAGCAACGGCATGACGGTCAGCGCGCACGACACGGTGTTCGGGCTGTTCATGGACAGCGTCTCGGGCGGCAAGGTCGTCGAAGGCCTCAGGCTGCTCAAGGCCGTCGCCCAGCTGCGCCCCATGTTCGACAGCCCGGCCGAGCTGGAGGACCTGCCCGTCCCCGTCACCCTCGCCGACGGCCCGAAGCTGCCGAAACTCGTTTGCGTCAGCGCACCCGGCGCCACCGCCGGCGTGCACATGTACGCGCGGCTCGCCGCCCACCTGCGCGGCAAACGCCACGTCTCAGCACTTCCACTGATCGGTTTCAACGAAGGCGAAGCGCTGCCGCGCACCACGGAGGCCGCCGCCAGGTTCGTCGCGGAGAGCATCCTCAACGGCACCGACGGCGACCCGTTCGTCCTCGTCGGACACTCCTCCGGCGGCACCCTCGCCTACTTCGCGGCCGCCGTGCTCGAAGAGACCTGGGGGATCACCCCGGAAGCGGTGATCATGCTCGACACCCTGAGCATGAACTACAACTCCAGCGAGGGCATGGACTTCGGCGCCGTCACCACGAACTACTTCAACACCATGGACTCGCCCGCGGTGAACATGAACAGCACGCGCCTGTCCGCGATGGCGCACTGGTTCCCGCTCATCATCGACACCGGCCTCCACACGACGGTCCCGAAGTTGCTCATCCGCTGCGCCAACGAAGTCAAGGGCACCGACCTCGTCACGACGAACCAGGACGTCGACGTGCCCGCCGACGAGATCCGCGTCGTCGCCACCGACCACATGGCGATGGTCAAGGAGGACGCGGGCGTCATCGCGGACGTGATGGAGGACTGGCTCAGCACCCGTATCGAGAAACTGGAAGGCGTCCGATGACCACATCGCAGGAACTGCCCCTGATCGGGGTCGAACTGCCGTCGATCCTGACGTTCAGCGAACTCCGGCTGCGGTTGCAGGAACAGGCGCCGGTGTGCCGCATCCGGACGCCCGCGGGCGATGAGGGCTGGCTCGTGACCCGCCACGCCGAGGTGAAGGCGCTGCTGCAGAACCAGAAACTCGGCCGCAGCCACAAGGACCCGGCCAACGCGCCGAGGTACTTCCGCAACCCGATGCTCGACATGCTCATCACCGCCGACGACATCGAGGTCGAGAAGGAGCGCCACGAGAAGAAGCGCGTCCTCTACACCAAGAGCTTCGCCGCCCGCCGCGTCATCGAACGCCGCGAGCGCGTCGTCGGCATCGCGAACGAGAAGCTCGACGCGATCATCGCCGCCGGTCAGCCAGCCGACCTGCACGACGCCTACTCGATGGACTACTCGCAGCAGGCGCTGTGCGACATGGTCGGCATCCCCGTCGAGGACCGCGCCAAGCTCCTCGAGATGATGGACACCGTCGGAGCCTCCGACCAGGAGTCCGCCGAGGCCGGCATGGACCCGCTGTTCGGCTTCGCGGCCGACATCGGCGAACGTCGCAGGTCAGAGCTCGGCGACGACGTCATCTCACGGTTCATCGAGACCGGTCTGACCAACGAGGAGATCGGCCTCCACGTCGTCACGCTGCTGTTCACCGGCCTCGCGGGCCTCGCCAGCCACCTCGACTTCGGCGTGCTGCTGTTCCTGCGCAACCCCGAGCAGCGTGCGAAGGCCATGGCCGACCCGGAGATCATGGCCCGCGCCGTCGACGAGGTCATGCGCGCCACGATCAGCTCGCCCGTCCTGCCCCGCTACGCCAGCGAGGACATCGAGATCGGGGGCGTCACCATCAAAGAGGGCGACCTCGTGATGCTGGACTTCAGCCTCGCGAACTTCGACCCGCGCGCGTTCGAGAACCCGCACGACTTCGACGTCACCCGCTCGCCGAACCACCACTTCACGTTCGGTCACGGCATGCGGCACTGCACCGGCGCCCCGCTCGTGCGGATCATCCTCGCCGTCGCCTACACCACGCTGTTCGAACGCCTGCCCACGCTGCGGCTCGCGGTGCCGGAGTCCGAGCTCGAGTCGCACCCCGGCGGACGCCTCGCCGGCGGCCTGGAGAGGTTCCCCGTCACCTGGTGAGCGCTGGTCGGGTGAGCGCCGTCACTCCGCTTCTTCCTCGAGGCGCGCCTTCTCCGCCAGGCGCGCCTCTTCGGCCTTGAACTCCTTGTAGGTGGCGCGCTCGCGCACCAGCCACTCCGGGTTCTCGTCCTTGAGCGCGGTGATCTGGTCGGTGGTCAGCGCCTCGGTGATGCCGGCGCGCACCAGGCCCGACGCCGAGATACCGAGCTTCTGCGCGATGAGCTGCTTGGGGTGCGGGCCGTTGCGGCGCAGGTCCGCCAGCCACTCCGGCGGGTTCGCCTGCAGCTCGTTCAGCTCGTCGCGCGACACGACGCCGGCCTGGAACTCCTCGGGGGTGGCCTCGAGGTACACGCCGAGCTTCTTGGCGGCGGTGGCTGGCTTCATCGTCTGCTGCGACTTCATGCGCAAAGAGTAACCGTTGCGTCCGGTAGCCTCAGCGCGTGACCGGATCGTTCACGCTCGCGTACGTCCCAGGCGTGACGCCGGGCAAGTGGGCACGGGTCTGGCAGGAACGCCTGCCGGAGACCGAGCTGACCCTCGTGCAGGTGCCCGTCGCCGAAGCCGCCGCAAAGGTGCGCTCGGGCGAGGCCGACGCCGCGCTGCTCAGGCTGCCCGGCGACCGCGAGGACCTGCACGCGATCCCGCTCTACACCGAGACCAGCGTCGTCGTGTTCCCGAAGGACCACGAGTTCGCCGCGGCCGACGAACTGTCCCTTGAGGACCTGGCGGAACACGTCCTGTGGCAGCCGCTCGACGACCCGCTCGACTGGGACGCGCAGCCGGGCCAGCCGCCGGTCGAACGGCCGGAGACCACCGCCGACGCGATTCAGATCGTGGCCGCGGGCGTCGGCATGCTGGTCGTGCCGCAGTCACTGGCTCGGCTGCACCACCGCAAGGACCTCAAGTACGTGCCGCTCTCGGACGCGCCGCAGTCCCGCGTGGCGCTGTCGTTCCCGATCCGCGACGAGAACCCCGAGCTGATCGAGCACATGATCGGCATCGTCCGCGGCCGCACGGTCAACAGCACCCGAGGCCCCGCGCCGGAGCCTGAGAAGAAGAAGCAGGCGCCCAAGCAGCAGCAGCGACGGGGCCCCGCACCCCAGCAGAAGAAGCAGCCTGCCAAGCGCGCGAAACCCCGTCGCGGTCGCTGAACTCAGTCGTGCACCGTGATCGCCTGGGCCGGGCAGATGCCCCTGGCCGTCCTGGCGGTCGACTCCGCGTCGCCCGACGGGCTGGCGTCGAGCACCGTGACGAACCCGTCGTCGTCCTGGTCGAACACGTCCGGCGCGGCCAGCACGCACTGAGCCGAGCCGATGCACTTGCCGGTGTCCACACTGATCCGAGCCATGACGCACCCTTTCCGAGATTCACCAGCGCACTGGTAGCGCGTGGAGTCCGAAGAGGACTCCGTCGTACTTGAACCGCAGCTCCTCCAGCGGCACCGCGACCTCGAGAGTCGGGATCCGCCTGAACAGGCCGCGGTAGGCCACGTCCATCTCCAGCCGCACCAGGTTCTGCCCGAGGCACTGGTGCACGCCGTACCCGAACGCCACGTGCCCGGTGGCCGAACGGGACGGGTCGAACTCGTCCGGCCGCTCGAACATGTCCGGGTCGTGGTTGGCACCGGCCACGAGTGGCACGATGCCCTCGCCCGCCCTGACGAGCTGGCCGCCGATCTCGACGTCCTCGATCGCCACCCGCAACGCCACCAGGTCCGCCACCGAGTGGTAGCGCAGCAGTTCCTCGATCATGCGGTCGTCGTCGATCCACTGCTTCTGCTGCAACAAGGTGACGACGCCGAGCGAGATGTTGTTCGCGGTCGTCTCGTGGCCCGCGATCAGCAGCAGCATCGAGACACCCGAGAGCTCCTGCGGCGTCAGCAGACCGCCCTGCAGCAGCTTGCTGATCAGGTCGTCGCCGGGACGCTTGGACTTGATCGTGATCAGCCGGTTGATGTAGCGCAGCAGGTGTTCGGACGCCTTGTCCCGCTGCTCGTCGGTCGACGTCAGCGTCACGAGGACCTTCGTCTTCTCCTCGAAGAAGTCGCGGTCCACCTTCGGCACGCCCAGCAGCGCGGAGATCACCAGCGACGGCACCGTCAGCGAGAAGTCCTCGACCAGCTCGGCCGTGTTGCCCTTGGCCAGCATCTGGTCGATGGCGTGGTCGACGATCTGCTCGACCGCCGGCCGCAACGCCCTGATGCGGCGCACCGTGAACTCGGGGATCAACGCCTTGCGGAACCTGTTGTGGTCAGGCGGGTCCAGCGACACGAACCAGCCCGGCACGTCGTCCGCGGACGGCGCGCCGACGGTCCGTGACGGGCGTGGAAACCCTTCGTGCGTCGGGTTGGAGCTGATGCGCGGATCGGTGAGGACCGCGCGCACCTCCTCGTGCCTGGTCACCAGCCACACCGTCTCACCGGACGGCAACGCGGCCTTAGTCAGGCCGGGTTTCGTGCGGAACCCCTCGTACTCGGGAGGAGGGAACGGCACGCCGGGGCGCCGCATCATGAACGGGACCAGGTCAGTGCTCGTCATGTCTCACACCCCGTAGAACTGGCGGACTCGCGCCACGATGTAGTCCTGGTCGGCCTCGGTCAGCTCGGCGTGGGTCGGGAGGTACAACCCGTCGTCGGCGAACCGGTTCGCGTTCAGCGTCGGCCACACCGGGTCGAGATAGCCGGGCTGCCTGCTCATCGGCTTGAAGAAGAGGCGGGTCTCGATCCCTTCCTCCGCGAGGAACCTCATGAGCTCCTCACGGCGCTGCGCGCGCAGGTCGTACATCCACAACACGTCACGCGGCGGCATGAGGGTGATGCCCTCGATGCCCCGAAGACCTTCGTCGTACCGCTTCTCGATCTGTGCGCGCGTGGCGATGATCTCGTCGAGGCGTTCGGTCTGCGCGAGCGCGACCGCGGCCTGCAGGTTGGTCATCCGGAAGTTGTAGGCGAGCTTCTTGTGCAGGAAGCTGTGGTCGCGGGTGAACGCCATGCCGCGCAGGTGCGCCATCTGCCGCGCCAGGTGCGGGTCGTTCGTCACGCAGACACCGCCCTCGCCCGAGGTGATGACCTTGTTGGCGAACAACGAGAACGCGGCGATGTCACCGGTCGGCTTGACGCCGTGCGCCTCGGCCGAGTCCTCGACCACGCGCAGGTTGTACTCGTAGGCCAGTTCGAGGATCGGGTCCATGTCGCACTGCCGGCCGTAGACGTGCACCGGCATGATCACCTTGGTGCGCGGGGTGATCTTCTCCTCGATCTTCGTGACGTCGATGTCGAGGTCGTCCGCGCAGTCCACGAAGACCGGGGTGGCGCCGGTGTAGGTCACGGCCCACGCCGAGGCGATCATGGTGAACTCGGGAACGATCACCTCGTCGCCGGGGCCGACGCCCAGGGCGCGGAGTGCGAGCGTCAGAGCCGTTGTGCCGGAGGAACACGCGACGCCGTACTTGACGTCGTTGTAGGCGGCGAAGGCCTCCTCGAACTGAGGCACGTACGGCCCCTGCGAGGAGATCCAGCCGTCCGTCACGGCCTTCGTCGTGTACTCGAGCTCGTTGCCGCGCAACGAAGGCATCGAAACGGGATAGCGATAGCTCATCGTCAACTCACTTCGAGGCCAGTGCGGGCAGAGAGAGGATCAGGTCGGCGGCGGTCTTCCGGCCGCCCGCGGAGTGCTGCAGTGCCGCGAGCCGTTCGGCGTTCTCGGTGAACGCCGGGTCGTCCAGGACGCGGGTCAGCTTGTCCACGACGTCGTGCGGGTCGACGGTGTGCGGCTTGTCCAGCGTCAGCCCGACGCCGAAGCTCGTGGCGCGGATCGCCTGGTCGTAGCAGTCGACCCACAACGGCCGCGACACCATCGGCTTGCCGAAGTAGATGCTTTCGGTGTAGGCGTTTCCGCCCGCGTGCGTGAAGAACAGCTTGACGTTCGGGTGCGCCAGCACGTCAAGCTGCGACGGCACCCACGTCTCGATGCGCAGGTTGCCGGGAAGCACGGAGGGCAGGAACTTCTGCTGGTCGCGCGGCAGCTTCCACAGGACCGAGTGCCGGCCGTCGAGGCTGCGGGCGACCTGGACGAACGCCTCGACCTGGTCCCGGGTCAGCCGCGTGATCGTGCCGAAACCCATGTAGACAACGGACTTCTGCGCGTCCAGCCACGTGCCCAGCTCGCCCGGCTCGGCCTGGGGGAGCGGCGGCACCAGCGCGCCGACCGTGCGGATCTTCTCCGGGACGTCGAACGGGTAGTCCATCTCCGGGATCGAGTAGCACAGCACCATCTCGGCCTGCTCGACCCGCGCGAACTGGCCGGACGCCTTGGGGGAGATGCCCAGCTCGGCGATCACCTTGGCGTTGCGCGCGTTGCGGTCCTTGTTGGCCTTCGTGAACGCGGTCGCGAGCGTGCGCCAGCCGAAGAACCTGTTGGCCCAGCGCTGGGTCCAGGACATGTCGGCGGGCAGCCCGGTGTGCGGGCGAGGGAAGTCCTTCGGCGTGTACGACGGACCGATCGGGATCGCGGACGTCACGAGGTTCGACGCGACGAACGGGTTGCTGATCACGTAAGGAATTCCCTTGGTGATGGCGACCTCGTAGCCGAACATGCACATCGACTCGACGATCATCAGCGCCGGCCGGATCTCGTCGACCAGCTCCGAAAGCCCGCGGTACTTGGGAATCCGCTGCTCCGGCCGGTTCGTCTGCTCGATGACGGCCTTGCGCGCCTTGAACCGCGACCGCTGCGTCACCTTCGCGTAGACGTCGTCCGGCCAGGTGACCGAGGACATCTCCGGGATCACGTCCCCCAGCGAGAAGAACTCGATCGGCGAGCCGACCGCCGCCGCCTCGACCTCCTCGCGACCCTTGTCGTCGGTGGCGAACCACAGGTTCTCGACGCCGCGGCGCGACAGTTCCTCGGCTAGCACGAGCATCGGGTTCAGCAGGCCGCTCTCCGGCAGACTGACGAACAGGATCGGCCGCTGGCTCATGGACTTCACCCTTCGGACTGACGCCTGGTGACCGCGAGCCTGCCGGACCCCGGGGTGCCCTGTCCCAGGGCGGCGGTCTTCTCCAGAAGAAGACCTAGTGTTCGAAAGCACCGGGACTCCAGGAGAACACCTAGAACTGGCGCGTATCGATTTGATGGGGATGCGTTGGCCTGCGACGCTCGGTGCCGACCCGTCATGCCCGCGCTCCTGGGGGACCGTGGTGGTGCCTCATCAGCACGCACCGCGCTGCGGCACGGCGGCTTTCCTGGCGAGAGGTACATCATCATGACCGGGACGTCTGACAACAGCATGACCAAGGCGAGGCTCGCGGGCCTGATCGAGCGGGACGACCAGTGGGCCACCTTGGAGACGTTGTTGACAGACTCCCTGTCAGGATCCGGAAGGGTCGCGTTACTCACAGGCCCTGTGGCGTCGGGGAAGACCGAGCTGCTGCACGCGTTCGGTGAGGCCTCCGGCGTCGGCTTCGTCAAGGCCACCTGCTCGGCGTTCGAGCGCGACCTGCCGTTCGGGGTGGCGAGCCAGATCTTCCACCCCCTGGACGCACCGGACGAGGTCGGCGAACTGCTCGACGCCGCCGCCCGCAGTGCCGACGGGCCGACCGCCCGCCAGTTGCACGCGTTGTGCCTGGCCTTGCTGGATCTGACGGCCGAGACGCCACTGGTGATCGGCATCGACGACGTGCAGCACGCTGACTCGTCGTCGCTGCACTGGCTGCTGTACCTGATCCGCCGGCTCGGCCAGGCGAAGGTGCTGCTGATGCTCAGCGAGACCGCCTCACCGCGTGCCGCGCACACCGCGCTGCACACCGAGCTGTTGCGCCACCCGCACTGCCGCGACGTCCAGCTGGCGCCGCTGGGGTCGTTGGGCGAGCTGTTCGAGGCCTCCGTGCACGCCGTGGACGCGATGGCGTTGTCCGGCGGGAACCCGTTGCTGGTGCGGTCGTTGCTCGACGACCAACGGCTCTGCAAGCCGCGCGACGACGGTGGTCTGGTGATCGGGCCCAGCTACCGGCGGGCGCTGGTCAGCTGTCTGCATCGCAGCGACCACCACGTGCTGCCCGTCGCGCGGGCGCTGGCCGTGACGGGGGAGCAGGCGACGCGGGAGTCGTTGGGGCGCCTGGCCCGCGCCGACACCGAGACCGTGGCGTCCGCGCTGGACGTGATGAACGAGGCCGGGCTGCTGTGCGACGGCTGGTTCCGCGACCCGGCCGCGCGGGGCGCCGTGCTGGACGATCTGTCCACTCAGGACCGCAAGGAGATGTACCTCGGCGCGGCGTTGCTGCTGCACGACGAAGGCGCGCCCGCCACCGAGGTCGCCCCCTATCTGGTGATGGCCGACCACTCCGAGAACCCGTGGATGGTGCCGGTCTTCGAGGAGGCCGCCGAGCACGCCCTGCGCGACGAGCAGATCGACACGGCGTTGCGCTACCTGGAGCTGGCCCATCGGGCGTGCGTCGAGGTGCACGGGCGCGCGGCGATCGCGGCGAAGCTGGTACGGGTCGAGTGGCGGGTCAACCCGTCCGCGGCCGGCCGGAGGCTCGGCACGGTGGTGCCGGCGATGCGGGCCGGGCAGCTCTCCGACCGGGACGTCACGTCGCTGGTGCAGCCGATGCTGTGGAACTGCCAGGTCGACGAGTCCACCGAGGCGATGGACCGCGTGCGGCGCACCACCACGTCGAGCAACGGCCTGCGCGCCATGGAACTCTGGCTCGCCTGCTCGCACCCGACCCTGGCCCGCCGGGCGACGTCCACCCCGGAGACCGTGAAGACCCGGACGGTGAGCCTGACCTCCGGACCGATGCTGAAGGCCGTCACCGCCCTCGCGAACGTCCTGACGTACGGCAACAACGATGCTTCGGCCACCGACGCCGAGCACGTGCTCCAGGCCGCGCGGCCGTCCGACAGCGGCTGGTGGGGTCCGGAGTCGGCGATGCTGGCGTTGCAGGCCCTGGTCTACGCGGACCGGCTCGACGTGGCGGCGCAGTGGTGCGACAAGCTGCTGGACGAGGCGCGGGCCAAGAACCTCGCGGTCGCGCGCGCCTTCTTCTCCTGCGTGCGCGCCGAGGTGTCACTGCGGCGCGGCGACCTGACCACCGCCTTCGAGCACGCCCAGAACGCCCTCGACCTCATGCCCGCAGGTGGGTGGGGCGTGGCGCTGGGCATGCCGCTGGGGATCCTCATCAACGCGGCCACCAAGATGGGCCGGCACGAGGACGCCGCCTCGTTCCTGGAACAGCCGGTGCCCGAGGCGATGTTCCAGTCGCGGTACGGGTTGCACTACCTGTACGCACGCGGCCATCACTACTTGGCGACCTCCCGGCACTACGCGGCGCTCGCGGACTTTCTGTCGTGCGGCGAGCTGATGACGTCCTGGGGCGTGGACCAGCCAGGGGTGGTGCCGTGGCGGACGTCGGCCGCGGAGGCGTGGCTGCTGCACGGGGCGAACCGGGACGAGGCCAAGCGGCTGATCAACGAGCAGCTCGCCCGGCTGGGCCCGGACGCCTCGCGCACCCGTGGGGTGGCGTTGCGGTTGCTGGCCGCCACCAACCAGCCGCACAACCGGCCGCAGCTGTTGCAGGACGCCGTGGTGATCCTGGAGGAGTACGGGGACCAGTACGAGCTCGCGCGTGCTCTGGCCGACCTGTCCAAGGCACATCAGGCCCTGCGGGAACATCGGCGCGCGTGGACCGTCGCCCGGCGGGCATGGCACGTGGCGAACGTGTGCGATGCCGCCGAGTTGTGCGAGGAGCTGCTGCCCTCGCGCGGGAAGGTCGACGGCGAAGACGCGCCGGCCGAGGAGAAGCCGGCCGATCCGATCGCGACGCTGACCGACGCGGAACGGCGGGTGGCCGCGCTGGCCGCGGTGGGCTACACGAACCGGGAGATCGCGTCGAAGCTCTACATCACGCCGTCGACCATCGAGCAGCACCTGACGCGGGTGTACCGGAAGCTGAACGTCAAGTACCGCAAGGACTTGCCGGCGGATCTGCACTCGTACCTGCCCAGCACGGCCTGATCCTCCACTGAGGACGCCGCGCTTTCACTCGATCGTGTCCGCTCTCGCCCGTTATCAAAACGTGA
Source organism: Lentzea waywayandensis (assembly GCF_900115955.1). Classification (GTDB taxonomy): domain Bacteria; phylum Actinomycetota; class Actinomycetes; order Mycobacteriales; family Pseudonocardiaceae; genus Lentzea; species Lentzea waywayandensis. The sequence continues at coordinate 836,228 of NZ_FOYL01000001.1, read as the reverse complement.
TCTTGCGGTAGTGTCGAACACATGAGCGAACCCGACCCCTGCTTCCTCTCGACCGACGAGCTGCTCAGCAGCGTCGTCAGCGAGGTCGTGGAGATCCGGGTCCGCGAGCACGCCGTGCTGCGGAAGCTCGCCGAGCTGGACCGTCGCGGCGCGGCCGAGGAACTGGGTTACAAGGACCTGCCGCAGGTGCTGCGGCACGCGGTCCGCTGGGACCTGAAGACCGCGCGGCAGTGGCTCGCGAACGCGCACGCCCTGAGCCACGAGATCACCCCGACGGGCAGCAGGCTGGAGCCGGATCTCCCGGTCACCGCCGCCGCGGTCGCGGAGGGCACGCTCTCCACCGACCACATCTCCGCCGTCGCCGAGGTGATGAAGAAGCTGCCCGCCGAAGCCGAAGGCCCGGTGGTGGAGTTCGCGCAGGCCCACGAGCCGAGCGCGGTCCGCTCCTTCGGCAAGGAACTGGCCTACCGCCTGTACCAGGACGATCCGGAGCCCCGCGACACCGAGCCCGCACCGCCGACGAACCAGCACGTGATGCGCTGGAAGGGTGAGTGCCTGGAGATCTGGGCGAAGCTCGACAAGATCACCGGCGCGAAGTACGAGGCCCTGCTCGACCCGCTGGCCAAGCCGCGGCCGGAAACGCTCGAGGAAGGGCCAGACCTCCGCACCCGCTCCGAACGCGAAGGCGACGCCCTGGCCGAGCTCGTCGACCTGATGCTGCGCGCCGACCAGCTGCCCGAACACGGCGGCGAACCGGTCAGCCTCACTCTGACGATGCGCTACGAGGACCTGGTGAGCCAGGCGGGCCAGGCGATGCTCGACAACCGCGAGCGCATCCCGGCCGCCGAGGCCCGTCAGCTCGCCTGCAACGCCGGCATCATTCCGCTGGTGCTGGGCGAACGCTCACAGCCGATGGACATCGGCCGCAAGGCCCGCACCTTCCCCGCCGCGATCCGCCGAGTGCTGGTGGCGCGCGACCAGGGCTGCGCCTTCCCCGGCTGCGAGCGCCCGCCGAAACACTGCGACGCCCACCACGTCCGGTTCTGGTCCAACGGAGGCGAGACCTCCGTCGACAACGCCGTGCTGCTGTGCCGCAACCACCACCGCCTGATCCACCACAGCGAGTGGGAGATCAGGATGGTGCAGGGCCTGCCGCGCTTCTACCCACCGGGCTGGCTGGATCCGGACCGCGCGGCCCGCCGCAACGTGCTCCACGGCTTCGAGGGGACCCAACCCTCAGCGAACCGCACCGACAGAACGGGCACGCTGACGCCCGCCTGGGTACTGCCGCAACCGCGCCCTCACCCTGCCTTGGTCTAGCACGTACCTCGCGCAAGGGCTCCCCGGACACGGGAGTCCTTGCGCTCCACCGTGCTCACAGCAACGGCAGCTGCGCCTTCAGGTCGTTCACCAGCGCGGGCAGGTCGGCCCTGTCCGCCGCGAACCCGAACACGTAGTAGTCCGGCCGCACCAGAGCAGCCACCTTCCTGTACCCGGCCAGCCAAGGCAGGTACAGCCGCTCGACGTCCACGACCTCGTGCGCCCGAGCGATCTTCGGCGGAATCCCGGCCGGCATCACCCGCACCAGGTGCGTTCCCAGTGACTTCAGGAACTCCAGTTCGTCCTCGCCCAGCGCCTCGTACGGGTCGAGCGTCGTGATCAGCTGCCACCCGCGTCCGACGACGTCGTCGAACCGGTCCCGCTGGGTTCCCCGCGCCACCACGCCCTGGGGCGACAGCTCGCCGTGCGGCAGGGTGATGTCCGGAGTGCGCCGGACGATGCCGTCCTCCAGCGCGTAGGCGGACGGCGCGAGGTCCACGCCTTCGGGCTTGGCCTGCATCGCGATGAGGAACGCGTCCCGCCGGGCGGCGGCCACCGGGTCCAGCTCCGACACGATCTTGCCGACCTCGATGGACATCTCGATCGTGTGCCGCACCTGCAGCGCACGCTCGGCCTGGTACGCGTCGAGCAACGAGTCAGAGGCCAGGTCCCGCAGCACCAGGTCGAGCTTCCACGCCAGGTTCACCGAGTCGCGGATGCCGGAACACATGCCCTGGCCGGCGAACGGCGGCATCAGGTGCGCGGAGTCCCCGGCCAGCAACATCCTGCCGTTGCGCCACTTGTCCGCCATCGCCGCCTGGAAGGTGTAGACGATGTTGCGCGTCAGGTCGGCGTTCGCGGGAGTCACGTCATAGGGCGCCAGAAGCTCCCACATGCGCTCCACGGTGGACATCTCTTCGATGGACTCGCCGGGCAGCCGCATGAACTCCCAGCGCCGGTGCCCTCGGCCGGACGCGACGATCGTCGTCGGGCGGGCCGGGTCGCACACCTGCACGTCGTTCGGCCGGAACGCGCGCTTCTCGTGGAAGACGACGTCGACCAGCAGCCAGTCGTGCTTGAAGTTCAGGTCGATCATCCGCGAGCCCATGACATCGCGGACGAAGCTGTTGGCGCCGTCGCACCCGATGACGAAGGAGGCCGTGACGTCACCCTCGTGGTCCGGGCCGGGCGCGGTGATCGACACGTGCGAGCCGTGGTCCTCGACCGCCTCCACCTTGTGCCCGAACAACGTCGTGATGTTCGGCAAGGTCAGGACGTGCTCGCGCAACGCCCGTTCGAACGTCGGCTGGTGCATCACGGTCGCGATCGGCCAGCCGTCGCGGCCGGGCTCGTACGGCGCCTCGAAGGAGAAGAGCTCGCGGCCCTCGGCGTTCTGGAACATGTACTGCCCCAGGGGTTCGCCGAGCTCCATCAGGTCGGCGCCGATGCCGGCCGAGGCGAACGAGCGCGCGGTCTCCCCGTCGAACGCGACGACGCGCGGGAACGGGTACTGGCCGCGGTACTTCTCCAGGAGGACGACCCGCCATCCCTTGTGCGCGAGGAGGATCGACAGTACGAGGCCGACCGGGCCGCAGCCGACTACCGCGACGTCGGCGGTGTGTGACTTCATCAGTTTCCCTGTCTGCCTGGGGGAATCAGAACACCGAGTCGATCACTCCGAGCGCCTGTTCGGGGTTCAGCCGCGGGTCGCAGAGGGTCTCGTAGCGCGCGGAGAGAGCGTTCTCGTCGGGGACGGACCCGCCGACGCACTCCGTCACGTCGGTCGCGGCCACTTCCAGGTGCAAGCCGGCCGCGTGCGCGCCCTCGGTCTCGAGGATGTGCCGGAACGCCGTGGCCTCCTCGATGATATGGGTGACATGTCGAGTCTTTCGCCCAGATTCGGCGGTGACCGTGTTGCCGTGCATGGGGTCCGAGATCCAGACGACGGGGTGGCCGGCGCGCTGCACGGCACGCACGATCGGCGCCAGGGCGACGTGGATGTCCTCGCGGCCCATGCGGACGATGAGCGTCAGACGGCCGGGCGTGTGGCGCGGGTCGAGCAGCTGGCACAGCCGCACGACGGTCTCCGGGTCGGCGGTCGGGCCGACCTTCACGCCGATCGGGTTCGCGATCGCGGAGAACATGCTGACGTGCGCGTTCTCGAGCTGGCGGGTGCGCTCACCGATCCACGGGAAGTGCGTCGAGGTGAGGAACTGCTCGCCGGTGCGCTCGTCGGTGCGAATGAGCGCGTTCTCGTAGTCCAGCACCAATGCCTCGTGGGCCACCCACGGACCACCGGACAGTTCCTCGACACTTCCCGACCAATGGGCGCGCACTTCTCGGATGACGGAAGCCGATGCGTCGTAGGCCTGAAGCATTCGTTCGGGGTCGTGGCGGCGGGCGAAAACGTCGGGCTCGAAGGAATTAACGAGCTCGCCGCGGAACGACGGCAGATCGACGCCGTCGATCGTTTCGAAGTTGCTCGAACGGGGCTTCGCGTACTGCCCGGCCATGCGTCCGAAACGAGCCACCTGCTGCCCGGTCCGTTCCGCCAGGCGGGACGCGATGCGCCCGATGTTGCGCACCTTTCCGGAAGTTGTCACCGGGTCGACGTCCGAAAACGATTCCGCGCAGTCGCCGAGCTGCAGGACGCGTGCCTCGCCGAGGGCGGCGAGACCCAGGGCACGTTTCGCCTCGCGAATTTCGGAATGCGCGACCAGGGGGAGCGCGCCGGACAGTTCGGCTTCGATCAGGTCGTAGTCGGGGTGGTGGTGCCAGTGCGGCTGCTGGGTCGCCGGCAACGTCATCCACGGGGCCGCCGTCTGCGTCTGCGTGAACTCGGTCAGCTTCACCGTCTGAGGCATTGTTCTCGCTCCTGTATCTGGTTCGGCTGGACGAGTCAGGCGATGACGCCCTCGATCTCCACGAGGAGATCGGCGCGGCAGACGTCGACGTTCAGGTACTGGATCCGGGCGTTCGGGGAGAAACGCTCCTCGCACATCCTGCGGACCGCCGGGATGTCGGAACGGTGACGGACGTACACCTTGATGTTGTCGAGGTTCAGCAAGGAATTGCCCTGCGTGATCTCGTAGTCCGCCAGGTTCTCGTCGGAAATGAGGTGCTCGATGTTGTCGAGTGACAACTTCACCTGCGCCACGATGTCGCCGTCGTGCAGGGTCTCGTGGCCGCGGATGCTGGCGGTGCCGGCCACGTAGATCTGTCCTGACCTGCGGTCGGTGTGCGTGCCGGCGAGGTAGGTGGCCCGCGCGAACTTGGGCGGGCGCGGGCCGTACTGGCGCGGGTAGTGGTAGGCGGCCATCTGCTTGGAGTTCTCCACCGACGTCAGCGCGGCGGAGCGGGAGGCGAGGAAGTAGAACGCGATCCCGCCGCCCTGCGACCCGATTCCGGTCGCGCTCGGGACCTCCTTGTCGCCGAAGTGGAAGAGTTCGAACGCCTCGGCGCGGCCCTTGCAGAAGTCCCGGTAGATCTCCAGGCCCTCGGCGTTGTCGCCGTTGATGTCGTTGAGGAAGTTCCACATGCGGAAGCAGTTCTTGTAGCCGAGCCCGTCCATCAGGTCGAGGGCGGCGACGTAGGCGGCGCGGGTGTCCTCGGTGTAGCGGCCCGTCGGGGCGATCCGCCCGGCGACGAGGAGGTACTCGCCGTCGTGGGCGTAAACGACGCCGTGGTGCTCGCCGGTCTCGACGGCGCCGGTGGTCGTCCACACCTCCGCGAATGCCTCGCCGAGGTCGCTCGCCATGTGCAGGTCGAGCGTGAGGAGGCCATTCTCGACACGCGGGTCCGTGCACTCGGTCGTGTAGTTGATGACTCCGAGAACGTTTCCGGTCGCCGCGACGTCGCTGACTTCGGTGAGGCCGGTGAACACCGAGCTGGGAAGGTTCACCGTCTGCTGCGCCTGAGTCATTGGAATGCCCCTCCGAGGAGTAGGTAAATCATTTTGCGGAGTGGAGCCGATTTATTGTTTCCGGCTGCTCTTCCGGGCCGGTGATCAAAGATTAGCCACCGGGCGGGCTCCGCAAAACTCCTGCGCCAGGAGAAAGCACTTTCGGCCGGATGATAGGGGGGTCCTAGGGGGGTGCTAGGGGATTTCCTACTTACCGGCTCGATGAGGCCGAGGCTAGCATCGCTCGAGGTGCAGGCCACGTCTCCAGTAAGCCAGTAAATAGGGAGCGACGTCGGGATGTTTCGAACCGAACTGATCCGGCCGTTGTCCGAACTGCTGCGCTACCACGCCGCGAACGTGCCGGAGAAGGTCGCGTTCGCGGACTCGCGCCGCGCGGTCACGTACGCGGAACTGGAGCGGCGCACCTGGCGGCTCGGCGGTCATCTCGCCGGCCTGCGGCTGCAGCCGGGTGACCGGGCGCTGATCTTCCTGGGCAACAGCGTCGACATCATCGAGAGCTACCTGGGCGTCACGCGCGCGAACGCGGTCGCGGTGCCGTTCAACCCGCACTCCGCCGACGCCGAGCTCGCCTACGTGCTGGACGACAGCGGCGCCCGCGTCGTGATCACCGACTTCGCGCACCTCGATCAGGTCCGCAAGCTCCTGCCGGGCCGTCCCTACCTCCAGGTGGTCGTGAGCGGCGACGAACCGCTCCCGCGTGGCGGTTCCGTTGTGTCGTACCAGGATCTGACCTCGACGGACCCGGCTGTGCCCGCGCGGGACGACCAAGGCCTCGACGACGTGGCGTTCATGCTCTACACCTCCGGTACCACCGGCAAACCGAAGGGCGTGCTGTCGACCCAGCGCAGCTGCCTGTGGTCGGTCGCCGCCTGCTACGCCCCGGTCATCGGCCTGAACCACGAGGACAAGGTGCTGTGGCCGTTGCCGCTGCACCACTCTCTCGCCCACGTGCTGTGCGTCGTCGGCGTCACGGCGGTCGGTGCCTCGGCCCGCGTCCTCGACGGGTTCGCCGCGGACGAGGTGCTGACCGCGCTGGAAGGCGACGACTACACGTTCATGTGCGGTGTTCCCGCCATGTACCACCATCTTCTGGAAGTCGCGCGCACGCGCGAGGTCTCGTCCGGCACCTTGAAACGCTGCCTGACCGCGGGTGCCGCGTGCCCGCCTGCGTTGCGCGTCGAGTTCGAGGCCCTGTTCGGCGTCGCGCTGCTCGACGGCTACGGCAGCACCGAGACGTGTGGCCTGATCGCGGTGAACTGGCCGCAGGGCACCAGGGTTCCGGGTTCGGTCGGCCTGCCGGTGCCGGGTCTCGCGGTGCGGCTCGTCGACCCGGACACCGGTGTCGACGTCGACGTCGACGTGGAGGCCGAGGGCGAGGTGTGGGTGCGCGGCCCGAGCCTCATGGCGGGCTACCACAACCAGCCGGAGGCGACGGCGCAGGCGATGCCGAACGGCTGGTACCGCACCGGCGACCTGGCCAAGCGCGACCTTTACGGCTACGTGACGATCACCGGTCGCGTCAAGGAGCTCATCATCCGCGGCGGCGAGAACATCCACCCCGGCGAGGTGGAGGAGGTGCTGCTCAAGGTCCCCGGTGTCGCCGACGCCGCCGTGGTCGGCAAGCCGCACGACATCCTCGGCGAGGTGCCGATCGCGTTCGTCGTGCCCGGCAAACAGGGCCTCGACCCCGTGCGACTGTACGACGCCTGCCGCGAGCAGCTGTCGAACTTCAAGGTGCCGGACGAGCTGTACGAGATCGACCACATCCCGCGCACGACCTCGGGCAAGATCACGCGGCACGTGCTGCTCGACCGCCCGGCCCGGTTGCGGGCCGCGAGTGGCGGGCAGCACGAGTCGTTGCTGCGCATGGACTGGGCGCCGATGCCGTCCGTGCGCACCAGTTCGCTCGAACTGGCCAGGCGCTGGGCGGTCGTCGGCCCCGACATGTTCGGGCTGACCGCGTCGCTGGCCTCGGCCGGTGTGCACGTCGCCACGCATCCCGACGCGGCCTCGCTGCACGTGTCCGTTGTGGACGGAGAGCCCGCACCGGACGTCGCGGTGCTGTGCTGTCCCGACGACATGGACACCGGCGGCAGGCTCACGACGGCGGCGCAGGAGGCGTTGCGCAAGGTCGGCGGTGTGCTGCGGACGTGGGTGAACGACGACTGGTTCGCGCACTCCCGCCTGGTCGTGCTGACGCGCGGCGCGGTCGCGGCCGGTGTCGAGGACGTGCGCGACCTCGTGCACGCGCCGGTGTGGGGACTGTTGCGGTCGTTGCAGGTCGAGTTCCCGAACCGGTTCACGCTGATCGACATCGACGACCTGCCGCCGTCCACCAGTGTGCTGCCGCGCGCGGTCGCCGCCGATGAACCGCAGCTCGCGATCCGGTCGGGCATCGCGTTGATGCCGCGGCTGAAGCGCGTTTCGGCGTCGGTCGACAGCGACGAGGTGCTGCGCATCGATCCCAGGCGCACCGTGGTCGTCACCGGCGCGGACGGCACCATGGGCTCCGCGCTGACCCGGCATCTCGTCGCCGCGTACGGTGCGCGCCACCTGCTGCTGATCAGCCCGCGTGGCCGCGCCGACGAGGCGACGGCGCGGTTGGAGTCGGAACTGTCCGGGCTGGGCGCGAAGGTCGCGGTCGCGGCCTGCGAGGTGGCGGACCGCGCGGCACTGGCCGAGGTGCTGGGCAAGCTCAAGCGGCCGATCACCGCGGTCATCCACGGCGAGGGAGAGCATCCCGCGAAGCCGATGGCGAACGTGCCGCGCTCCGACGTGTTCCGGTCCGTTGTGGACGGTGCGGTGAACCTGCACCAGCTCACTAAGAGCGGCGACGTCACCGCGTTCGTCATGCTCTGCACGGTCGCCGGCGCGCTGGGCCTGGTCGGCTCCGGCGAGCAGGCGGCGGCGAACTCGTTCCTCGACGCGCTGGCCCGCTACCGCCGCAAGCGCGAGCTTGCCGCGACGTTCCTCGCGGTCGGGTCGACGGACGCGCCGACCACGGCGTCGCGGGTGGGCGAGCTGTCGGCGCACGAGTTCAGCGCGATGTTCGACGTCGCGACCTCGGCCGGGCTCGCGCAGGCCGTCATCATGCGGATCAACAGCGCGGCGCTGCGGGAGCAGACGTCGTCGACCGAGGTGCCGGCGTTGCTGCGCGGCCTGATCGACGTCTCCGCGCGGCTCGCCACCCCGGACGAGCGTGACCTCTCCGCCTTACGCCAGCGCCTGGTCGCGATGTCACCGGAGGAGCAGGACATCTTCCTGCTCAACCTGGTGCGCACCGAGGTCGCGGGCGTGCTCGGACTGACCGGCGCCGAGCGTGCCGAGTCGAAGAAGACGTTCCGCGAGCTCGGCCTGACCTCGGTGACGGCGGTCGACCTGCGCAACAGACTGACCGCCGCGACCGGACTGCACCTGTCCGCGCCGGTCGCGTTCGACTACCCGACCCCGGTCGTGCTGGCCCGGCATCTGCGGGCCGAGCTGCTGGGCGAACGGGCTTCCGTCGTGCCGCTGGAGATGGTGCGGTCGGCGCCGGACGAGCCGATCGCGATCGTCGGCATGGCCTGCCGCTATCCCGGTGGGGTGTCGTCGCCGGAGGACCTGTGGCGGCTGGTGATGGCGGGCGGCGACGTCGTGTCGCCGTTCCCCGCAGACCGCAACTGGGACCTGGAGAAGCTGTTCGACGGCGCCTCGCACACGCGCAGCGGCGGGTTCCTGCACGACGCCGCCGACTTCGACGCCGAGTTCTTCGGGATCTCGCCACGCGAGGCGCTGGCGATGGACCCGCAGCAGCGGGTGCTGCTCGAAGTCTCGTGGGAGGCCCTGGAACGCGCGGGCATCGACCCCTCGACGTTGCGCGGCACCAACGGTGGCGTGTTCGCGGGCGTGATGTACCACGACTACGGCGCCGGGCTGCTGGACGCGCCCGCCGGGACCGAGGGGTACTGGACGACCGGTACCGCGGGCAGCGTCGTGTCCGGCCGCGTCGCCTACACCCTGGGGCTGCAAGGGCCGGCCGTCACCGTCGACACCGCGTGCTCCTCGTCCCTGGTCGCCCTGCACTGGGCCGCGCAGTCGCTGCGGTCGGGCGAGTCGTCGATCGCGCTGGCCGGCGGCGTGACGATCATGTCGACGCCGCAGACGTTCGTGGAGTTCTCCCGGCAGGGCGGACTGTCGGCGGACGGCCGGTGCAAGGCGTTCTCCGACTCCGCCGACGGCACGGGCTGGTCCGAGGGCGCCGGTCTGGTCGTGCTGGAGCGGTTGTCCGACGCTCGCCGCCACGGTCACACGGTTCTCGCGGTGCTGCGCGGCTCGGCGATCAACCAGGACGGCGCGTCGAACGGATTGACCGCGCCCAACGGCCCGTCGCAGCAGCGCGTGATCCGGCAAGCGCTTGCGTCCGCCGGTTTGTCCACTTCGGACGTGGACGCGGTGGAGGCGCACGGCACCGGCACGACCCTGGGTGACCCGATCGAGGCGCAGGCATTGCTGGCGACCTACGGCCAGGACCGGACTGGGCCCCATTCCTCCGGGCCGCTGTGGCTGGGATCGGTCAAGTCCAACATCGGCCACACTCAGGCCGCGGCGGGTGTCGCGGGCGTGATCAAGATGGTGATGGCGTTGCGGCACGGCACGTTGCCGCGCACCCTGCACGTGACCTCGCCGTCGACCCACGTGGAGTGGGGGAGTGGCCGTGTCGAGCTGCTGACCTCGGAACAGCCGTGGCCGTCGGTGTCGCGGGAACGCCGCGCCGCCGTGTCGGGTTTCGGTGTCTCCGGCACGAACGCGCACGTGATCCTGGAGGAGGCGCCCGAGGTCGAGGTGACACCGGAGGAGCCGTCGTCGGTGCTCTCGGTGGTGCCGTGGGTGGTGTCGGCCAAGAACTCCGTCGCGTTGGACGCGCAGCTGGAGCGGTTCCGGGCGGTGCAGGCTCCCGTTCTGGACGTCGCGGCGTCGCTGGTGTCGACGCGGACACAGCTGGAACACCGCGCTGTGGTCGTGGACGGCACGGAGATCGCGCGCGGCGTGGCCTCGGAGCGTCCGCTCGCGGTGCTGTTCTCCGGGCAGGGGTCGCAGCGGCTCGGCATGGGACGCGAGCTGTACGAGCGGTTCCCCGTGTTCGCCGCGGCGTTCGACGCGGTGCTGGAGCACCTGGACAGCACGCTGCGCGATGTCATGTGGGGCCACGACTTCGACGCGCTGAACGAGACCCGGTACACGCAGCCGGCGTTGTTCGCGATCGAGGTGGCGCTGTTCCGGTTCGCCCAGTCGTTCGGTGTGCGGCCGGACTTCGTGGGCGGGCACTCCATCGGCGAGATCGTCGCCGCGCACGTCTCCGGAGTGCTCTCCCTGGAGGACGCGTGCCGGCTGGTCGACGCGCGGTCGCGGCTGATGCAGGCGCTGCCGTCGGGTGGTGCGATGGTCGCGGTGCAGGCCACGGAAGAGGAACTGCTGCCGCTGCTGGGTTCCGAGGTGTCTGTCGCGGCGGTGAACGGGCCTCGTTCCGTCGTCATCGCGGGCACCGAGGACGGTGTTGAGGCGGTCGTGGCCAGGTTCGCCGATCGCAAGACTAAGCGTCTCCCGGTCAGCCATGCGTTTCACTCGCCCTTGATGAACCCGATGCTGGACGACTTCCGCGCGGTCGTCGAGGGACTGTCGTTCTCCGAGCCGCAGATCCCGGTCGTGTCGAACGTGACCGGGCAGCTCGCCGTGCGCGAACAGCTGACCTCACCGGAGTACTGGGTGCGGCACGTGCGCGAGGCTGTCCGTTTCGCCGATGGCGTGCGGGCGCTGGGACGTCAGGGCGTGTCGGCGTTCCTGGAACTCGGACCTGACGGCGTGCTGTCGGCGCTGGTGGCGGAGATGACCGAGACGGGCGCGGTGCCGCTGGACACCGTTGTCGTGCCGATGCTGCGCCGCGAACGGCCGGAGGATGCGTCGGCGGTGTCGGCGTTGGCACGCATGCACGTCGTGGGTGTGCCGGTCGACTGGACCGTGCTGTTCGACGGCACCGGCGCGGTGCGCGTCGACCTGCCGACCTACGCGTTCCAGCGTTCTCGTTTCTGGCCGGAGCCCGAGGTCGCGGTCGGCAAGGCCGATCCGCTGGACGCGGCGTTCTGGCAGCTCGTCGAGAACGACGAGCTGGCGTCCGTGCTGGAGCTGGATCCCGAGGTCGCGGCGGCGGTGGTACCGGCCTTGGCGTCGTGGCGAACACGGCAGCGCTCGCAGTCCATTGTGGATTCCTGGCGGTTCAGGGAGTCGTGGAACCGGCTCTCGCTGTCCGACGCCTTCTCCGGGTCGTGGCTGGTCGTCGTACCGCCGGGGGAACAGGACAGCTGGACGCGGGACGTCGTGGAGATCCTCGGCGGCGTCGCCGTGCCGCTGGACAAGGTCTCGGGGCTGGCCGGCCGGGAGTTCACGGGCGTCGTGTCGTTGCTCGGCGTCGCGGACGATACGGGTGACGTGCCTTATCCGCTGTCCGGAACGTTGGAGCTGCTGAAGGCCCTTGAAGGCGTCGAGGCTCCGTTGTGGACGGTGACACGCGGTGCCGTGTCGACCGGTCACGGGGACATCGTGACGTCACCGGTGCAGGCCGCGTTGTGGGGCATGGGCCGGGTCGCCGCTCTGGAGATGCCGCGCCGGTGGGGTGGCTTGATCGACCTGCCGGGCGGCGTGGACAACCAGATCGCACAGGGGCTGCAGGCCGCGTTGCGGAACTCGCTGGGCGAGGACCAGATCGCGGTGCGCGGCAACGGTGTGTTCGCACGTCGCCTGGTGCCCGCGCCGCGCGGTGAGCACGGCGACGACTGGGAGCCGTCCGGCACGGTCCTGATCACCGGCGGCACCGGCGCGCTGGGTGGGTTCGTGGCTCGTTCCGTTGCCGCGCGGGGTGCTTCGCACATCGTGCTGACCTCCCGTCGTGGTTCGCTCACTCCGGGGATCGAGCACCTGGTGGCGCAGCTCGAAGGCTTCGGCGCCGAGGTCTCCGTCGAGGCCTGCGACGTCGCCGATCGTGCCGCCCTCGCGGAGTTGCTGGAAGGCCTGCCCGAGCTGACGGCCGTTGTGCACTGCGCCGGAATCGACAGTGGCGACGCACCTCTGCTGGAGTTGTCCGCCGACCAGCTCAGGGATCTGTTGCGCGCCAAGATGGTGGCGGCGCGGAACCTGCACGAGCTGACCGGGAGCCTCGACGCGTTCGTGCTGTTCTCGTCCGGTGCGGCGGCGTGGGGCAGCGGTGGCCAGCCCGCCTACTCGACCGCGAACGCCTACCTGGACGGTCTCGCGCAGTTCCGGCGCGGCCAGGGCCTGGTGGCGACGTCCGTGCAGTGGGGCGCGTGGGCCGAGGCCGGCATGGCCACCGACCCGCACGCCTACGACCAGCTGCGCCGCCACGGCGTGCTGCCGATGGATCCCGAGCTGGCGCTGACCGCGCTGGTGCAGGCGGTGTCGGACGGCGAGACCGTGCTGACCGTCACGAACACCGACTGGGCCCGGTTCGCGCCGGGCTTCACCGCGTCGCGCCCGTCGCCGCTGTTCTCGTCGATTCCCGAGGTCGTCGCGGCCCTGGTGCCCGATGCCGACGTGGCCGGCACCGAGGTGGCGTTGCGGGAGAAGCTCGCGGGCCTGTCGAAGGACGATCGCTCGCGGGTGCTGCTGGACCTGGTGCGCTCCGAGGCCGCCGCGGTGCTCGGTTACTCCGGTGTCGAGTCGATCCACGCCGAGAAGGCGTTCCGCGACCAGGGTTTCGACTCGCTGACCGCCGTGGAGATGCGCGACCGCCTGAAGTCCGCGACGGGCCTGCCCGTGCCGTCGGCGCTGGTGTTCGACTACCCGACGCCACGCCTGGTCGCCGAGCACCTGCTGACCGGTCTGTCCACCGCGACGGACGGCTCCGCGCTGGCCGAGCTCACCAGGCTCGAAGCCGCGGTGGCGTCGTCGTCCGCCGACCACGACGCGATCCGCGAGCGCCTCGAGAAGCTGCTCGGGCGCCTGAAGAAGCCGGTGTCCACTTCGGACGACGACATCCGCAACGTCTCCGTCGAGGACCTCCTGAACATCATCGACGACGAGTTGCTCGACCTCTCGTAGAAGCAGTGTTTGCCCGCACGAAATGAGGACGGACCAGTGCAGGAAGAGCAGCAGGACAAGGTTGCCGACTACCTGAGGCGAGTCACGGTCGAGTTGCGCCGGTCTCGCGAACGCGTCCTCGAACTGGAGCAGAAGCACAGCGAGCCCATCGCGATCGTGGGCATGTCGTGCCGCTTCCCCGGCGGGGTGACCACACCCGAGCAGCTGTGGGAGGCCGTCGTCTCCGAACGGGACCTGGTCTCCCCGTTCCCGGCGGATCGCGGCTGGGACCTGTCCTCGCTGCGTGACCAGTCGCTGGCGCAGGAAGGAGGCTTCCTGACCGACCTGGCCTCGTTCGACGCGGACTTCTTCGGCATCTCGCCGCGCGAGGCCCTGGGCATGGACCCGCAGCAGCGCATGATGCTGGAGCTGACGTGGGAGGCCCTGGAACGCGCGGGCCTGGATCCCGCGGAGCTGCGCGGCTCGCAGACCGGCGTCTTCGTGGGCACGAACGGCCAGGACTACGCGGACCTGGTGTCGGTGGACGGCGACGGGCACGCCTCCACCGGCCTCATCGCGTCCGTGCTGTCGGGCCGTCTCTCCTACACGTTCGGCTTCGAGGGTCCCGCGGTCTCCGTCGACACCGCCTGCTCCTCGTCTTCCGTCGCCATGCACCTCGCCATGCAGGCCCTGCGCGGCGGTGAGTGCTCGCTGGCGCTGGCCGGCGGCGTGACGATCATGGCCACGCCGAGCTCGTTCATCGAGTTCACCCTGCAGCGCGGCCTCGCCTCCGACGGCCGCTGCAAGGCCTTCTCCGACTCGGCCGACGGCGTCGGCTGGGCCGAGGGCGCCGGCATGCTGGTGCTGGAACGGCTGTCGGACGCCGTCGCCGCCGGCCACCAGGTGCTGGGTCTGCTGCGCGGTTCGGCCGTCAACCAGGACGGCGCGTCCAACGGCCTGACCGCGCCGAACGGCCCGTCGCAGCAACGCGTGATCCGCGCCGCGCTGGCCTCCGCCGGTCTGGCGCCGGCCGACGTCGACGCCGTGGAGGCGCACGGCACCGGCACCACCCTGGGTGACCCGATCGAGGCGGCCGCCCTGATCGCCACCTACGGGCAGGACCGCGCCGTCCCGCTCTACATCGGCTCCATCAAGTCCAACATCGGTCACACGCAGGCGGCGGCGGGCGTCGCCTCGGTGATCAAAGTCGTGCAGGCGATGCGACACGGCCTCCTGCCGCGCACCCTGCACGTCACCGAGCCCTCCTCCCACGTCGACTGGACGGCGGGCTCGGTCTCGCTGCTCACCTCGGCCACCCCGTGGCCGTCCGTCGACCGGCCGCGCCGCATCGGCATCTCGTCGTTCGGCGTCTCGGGCACGAACTCGCACCTGATCCTGGAAGCGCCGCCCGCCCCGGAACTGTCAGATCTGCCTGAGACGATGGAGATGGGGGCCGAAAGCCCCTGGCTCGTCTCGGCCAAGTCCGAGGCGGCGCTCACCGCTCAGGTCGCCCGGCTGCGCGACGTCACCGCAGACGCGAAGGACGTCGGCCGCGCCCTGTCGGCGCGCACGCTGTTCGAGCACCGCGCGGTCCTGCTCGACGGCACCGAGATCGCGCGCGGCGTCGCCGGCGAGAAGCAGTTGGCGATGCTGTTCACCGGGCAGGGCTCGCAGCGCCTCGGCATGGGTCGAGAGCTGTACGAGGCGTTCCCGGTGTTCCGCAGCGCGTTCGACGAGGTCGCCCAGCACCTCGACCTGAGCGCGATGTGGGGCGACGACGCCGAAGCGCTGAACCAGACCGGCACCGCGCAACCCGCGATCTTCGCGCTGGAGGTCGCGCTCTACCGCCTGCTGGAGGGGTTCGGGGTCCGGGCCGACCACGTCGCCGGCCACTCGATCGGCGAGATCGCCGCCGCACACGTCGCGGGCGTGCTCAGCCTCGAAGACGCCTGCACCCTCATCAAGGCCCGGGCCCGGCTCATGCAGGCCCTGCCGCAAGGCGGCGTGATGATCGCGCTCCAGGCCACCGAAGCCGAGGTGACCCCGCACCTCACCACGGGCGTGTCGATCGCCGCGATCAACGGCCCGGACTCGCTCGTCGTCGCCGGTGTGGAAGACGAAGCCCGCGCGGTCGTGGCCAGGTTCGAGGATCGCAAGTCGAAGCAGCTCCAGGTCAGCCATGCGTTCCACTCGCCGCTGATGGACCCGATGCTCGACGACTTCCGCGCCGCCATCGCGCACCTGACCTTCCACGCCCCCACCATCCCGGGGCTGGGCGACGTCGCGAACGCCGACTACTGGGTCCGCCACGTCCGCGCCGCGGTCCGCTTCCACGACACCGTGCAAGCCCTGGGCGACAAGAGGTTCCTGGAGATCGGCCCGGACGGCGTGCTGTCCGCGCTGGTCGACGGCATCCCCTCGCTGCGCAAGGGCCGCCCCGAAGCCCAGACCCTGATCACCGCGCTCGCCCGCCTCCACGTCGCGGGCACCGACGTCGACTGGACGCCGTTCTACGAAGGCGCCACCAGGACCGACCTGCCGACGTACGCGTTCCAGCGCCAGCGTTTCTGGCCGTCGACCGCGAAGAACGCCGACGCCTCCGGACTCGGCCTCACCTCCGTCTCCCACCCGCTGCTCGGCGCGGCGGTGGAACTGGCCGACGGCCAGGGAGTCGTGTTCACCAGCAGGCTCTCGGCCACCACCCAGCCGTGGCTCGCGGACCACGTCGTCGGCGGCCGAATCCTGTTCCCCGGCACCGCTTTCGTCGAACTCGCGTTGCGCGCCGCCGACGAGCTCGGCCTCGACCGCCTGGACGAACTCACCCTCTCCGCGCCGCTCGTGCTCACCGACCCGGTGCAGCTCCAGGTCGCGGTCGGCGCCCAGGACACGACAGGACGCCGTTCCATCGCCGTGTACTCACGGCTCGACCCGGACACGCCGTGGCTCGAACACTGCACCGGCTACCTGACCTCGGGCACCGCGACCGCTCTCGACACCTCGGTGTGGCCGCCGCAGGGAGCGGAACCCGTTTCCCTGGAAGGGTTCTACGAGCGTTTCACGGACAACGGCTTCGCGTACGGACCGGCGTTCCAAGGCCTGCAAGCGGCCTGGCGAGTCGGTGACGACGTCTACGCCGAGGTCACCATCGCGGACGAGACCGACCGCTACGGCCTGCACCCCGCCCTGCTGGACGCGGCCCTGCACGCTGCCGACCTCAGCACGTCCGAGGGAGGCATGCCCTTCGCGTGGCAAGGCGTCTCGCTGCACGCGACCGGTGCGTCCGCGCTACGCGTGCGGATCCGGCCCCAGGGCGAGTCGTTCGCGATCGCCGCGACGGACCCCCACGGCACCCCGGTCGTCTCGATCGACTCCCTCGTCACCCGCCCGATCCCCGCCGACGACTCCGGAATCGCGCGCGAGGCGCTGTTCCACGTCGACTGGACCCCCGTCGCGCTCCCTGCCGAGACCGCCGCGGCCGAGGTTGAGCACGTCGTCTCCGAAGGCTCTCCGATCGAGTCCGCGCACGCCCTGACGTCGCGGGTGCTCGCGCGCCTGCAGCAGTGGATCGCCGACGAACGACAGGACCGCCTGGCGTTCGTCACCCGCCCCGGCGACCTGGGCGCGGCGGCCGTGTGGGGCCTGGTGCGGTCGGCGCAGACCGAACACCCCGGCCGTTTCGTGCTGGTGGAGGCGGACGGCGACGTTCCGGCGGAGGTCTTCGCGCTGGACGAGCCGCAGCTCCGGTTGCGCGGCAACGAGGTGTTCGTGCCGCGCTTGGCCCGCCTGACTCCGGCCGGAGAGTTCGCCTGGCAGGGCAAGGTTCTCATCACCGGCGGCACCGGTGGACTCGGCCTGGTGATCGCACGCCACCTCGTCGCCACGCACGGCGTCCGCGAGCTGCTGCTCGTCTCCCGGCGCGGCGAGGCTGACGTCACGGAACTGGAAGCGCTGGGAGCGCAGGTCACCGTCGAGGCGTGTGACGTCTCCGACCGTACCGCCGTTGCCGATCTGCTGGCACGCCACGAGGTTCGCGCGATCGTGCACACCGCGGGCGTCCTCGACGACGGCACCGTGGAGTCCCTGACGCCTGACCGCGTCGGCACCGTGCTGCGCGCCAAGGTGGACGCCGCCTGGCACCTGCACGAGCTGGCCACGGACCTCGACGCGTTCGTCGTGTTCTCCTCGGTCGCGGGCACGATCGGCACGGCGGGCCAGGGCAACTACGCCGGCGCCAACGCGTTCCTCGACGGTCTCACGGAACACCGCCGCGCGAACGGCCTGCCCGGCACGTCGCTCGCGTGGGGTCCGTGGATCGCGGGCATGCTGTCCGGTGCCGACGCGGAACGCATGGCGCGCACCGGAATCCCCGGGATCACCGTCGAGCAGGGCGTCGAGCTCTTCGACGCGGCCATCACCGCCGGCAACGCCGTCCCCGTGCGCCTCGACCTGCCCGTGCTGCGTGGCCGCGGCGACATTCCGCCGATGCTGCGCGGTCTGATCAAGACCCGCCCACGCCGTGTCGTCGCGGGCTCGGACACCGCCGTCTCGCTCACCGGCCGCCTGGCGTCGCTCGACGGCACCGCGCGCCTGGAAGCGTTGCTGGACCTCGTGCGCGGCCAGGTCGCCACCGTCCTCGGCCACGCGGGCACGGACGAGATCGACCCCGGCCGCGCGTTCCAGTCACTCGGCTTCGACTCGCTCACCGCCATCGAGTTCCGCAACCAGCTCACCGCCGTCACGGGCCTGCGCCTGCCCGCGACCCTGATCTTCGACTACCCGAACGCCGGTGTGCTCGCCTCCTACCTGCGCGACGAGCTCTTCGGCTCGGACGCGGTCGTTCCTGTCGCGCAGGCCCGTTCCGCGGTCTCCGACGACCCGATCGTCATCGTCGGCATGGCCTGCCGCTACCCCGGAGGCGTGTCGTCGCCGGAAGACCTGTGGCGCCTCGTGGTCGACGGCGTCGACGCCGTCACCGACATGCCGTCCAACCGCGGCTGGGACGTCGACGCGCTCTACCACCCGGATCCCGACCACATCGGCACCTCCTACACCCGCTCGGGCGGCTTCCTGCACGACGCACCGCTGTTCGACCCGGCGTTCTTCGGCATGTCCCCGCGCGAAGCCCTCGCGACCGACTCGCAGCAGCGCCTGCTGCTCGAAACCGCCTGGGAATCCCTGGAACGCGCCGGCATCGACCCGGTCTCCCTGCGAGGCAGCGCGACCGGTGTCTTCGCGGGCGTCATGTACACGGACTACTCGGTCGTGATCAGCGGCAGCGAGTTCGAGGGCTACCAGAGCATGGGCAGCGCCGGAACGTTCGCGTCCGGCCGCGTCTCCTACACCTTCGGCTTCGAGGGCCCGGCCGTCACGGTCGACACCGCCTGCTCGTCCTCTTTGGTGGCACTGCACCTGGCCTCGCAGGCCCTGCGCAACGGCGAGTGCACCCTCGCCCTCGCGGGCGGCGTGACGGTGATGTCGACCCCGTCCACGTTCATCGAGTTCTCCCGTCAGCGCGGCCTGTCCGCCGACGGCCGCTGCAAGTCCTTCTCCGACACCGCTGATGGAGTGGGCTGGTCCGAGGGCGTCGGCCTCCTGGTCCTGGAACGCCAGTCCGACGCCATTCGCAACGGCCACACCATCCTCGCCGTCGTGCGAGGTTCGGCCATCAACCAGGACGGCGCCTCGAACGGCCTGACCGCCCCGAACGGCCCCTCACAGCAACGCGTGATCCGCTCGGCCCTGGCCTCCGCGGGTCTGTCGGTCGCCGATGTCGACGTGGTCGAAGCCCATGGCACCGGCACGACTCTGGGCGACCCGATCGAAGCCCAGGCACTCCTCGCCACGTACGGCCAGGACCGGCCGTCGCCGCTGCTGCTCGGCTCCATCAAGTCGAACATCGGCCACTCCCAGGCCGCCGCGGGCGTCGCGGGCGTGATCAAGATGGTGCACGCGATGCACCACGGTCTCGTCCCCGCGACCCTGCACGCGGCCGAGCCCTCCACGCACGTGGACTGGGAAGCCGGCGACATCACCCTGGTCACCGAGCCCACGTCGTGGCCGGAAGCCGCTCGTCCCCGCCGCGCAGGCATCTCGTCGTTCGGCGTCTCGGGCACGAACGCGCACGTGATCTTGGAATCGCCGAGCGCGCCAGAACTGTCAGACCCGCCTGAGATGATTGAGATGGGGGTCGAAAGCCCCCTGGGGGCCAGGCAGTCGGAATCGATTCCGCCGAACGGCGTAGTGCCGTGGCTGGTTTCGGCGAAGTCCGCGGCCTCGCTGGACGCCCAGGTCGGCCGAGTGCTGACGCTGGAAGGCGACGCGCGGGACATCGGGTACTCGCTCGCGCTGAAGACGACCTTCGACCATCGGGCCGTGGTGCTCGGCGGGCAGGCCGTCGCCCAGGGCGCGGTGACCGGGAAGCCGCTCGCTTTCGTCTTCTCCGGGCAGGGTTCGCAGCGGCTGGGCATGGGCCGCGAGTTGTACGAGGCGTTCCCGGCGTTCGCGCGTGCGTTGGACGAGGTGTTGGAGCACCTCCAAGGCGTCCGTGAAGTCATGTGGGGCGACGACGCCGAGGCGCTGAACCAGACCGGCTACGCGCAGCCTGCGATCTTCGCGGTCGAGGTGGCGCTGTTCCGGCTGCTGGAGTCGTTCGGTGTGAAGCCGGGCCAGGTCGCCGGGCATTCCATCGGTGAGATCGCCGCCGCGCACGTCGCCGGAGTGCTCAGCCTTGAAGACGCGGCGAAGCTCGTCCAGATGCGCGCCGCTCTCATGCAGGCGTTGCCGGCCGGTGGCGCGATGGTGTCGGTGATCGCGTCCGAGGAGGAAGTGCGCGCTCAGCTGACCGAGGGCGTGGCCATTGCCGCCATCAACGGGCCTCGGTCCGTGGTCATCGCCGGCGTGGAAGCAGAGGTTCTGGTACTCGCGGAGAACTGGAAGAACAAGCGGCTGAAGGTCAGCCACGCGTTCCACTCGCCGCTCATGGAGCCGATGCTGGACGATTTCCGTGAGGCGATCAGCGGCATCCAGTTCCACGAGCCGGTTGTGGGAATGTCGACCTCCGGCGATGTCACGACTGTTGGCTACTGGGTCGACCACGTCCGCGACACCGTTCGTTTCCACGACAACGTCACGCAACTGGGCGATGTCACGCTGGTCGAGATCGGACCGGACGCGCAGTTGACGGCGATGGTCGACGGGTTGATTCCGACGTTGACGCGGGTCAAGTCTGATGTTGAGTCAATGTTGACTGCACTCGGTCATGTACACGTTGACGGAATCAACGTTGATTGGGCACAGCTGTACACCGGCGGTCGACGGGTCGACGTGCCGACGTACGCGTTCGAGCACCAGTCGTACTGGCCGGAGAACACCGCGAAGTCCGACGTCAGGTCGGCCGGGCTCGGCGCGGTGGGGCACCCGCTGCTCGGTGCGGCGGTTGAGCTCGCGGGTGGCGCGGGCTACCTGTTCACGGCGCGGCTGTCGCGCCGGTCGTGGCTCGCCGACCACACCGTGCACGGCACGGTGCTCGTGCCGGGCGCCGCGCTGGTCGAACTGGCGGTCCGGGCGGCCGACGAGGTCGGGCTGGATCGCGTCGAGGAGCTCACGCTCGCCGCGCCGCTGGTGCTGCCGGAGAGCGGCGGCGTCCAGGTTCAGCTGATCGTGGGCGTCGAGGAGAACGGCCGCCGGTCGATCACCGTCTACTCACGCCCCGAGGTCGCGGTCGACGAGCCGTGGACGGAGCACGCCACCGGTGTGCTCGGATCCGGCGGGACCGTCGCCGAGGTCGGTGAATGGCCGCCACGCGCCGAGGCGATCGACGTCGTGGACGCCTACGAGCGGTTCGCGGAGAACGGGTTCGAGTACGGGCCCGCGTTCCAGGGGCTGCGGGCGGCGTGGCGGAGCGGCGACACCGTGTTCGCCGAGGTCGCGTTGCCCGAGGGCGTGTCGGTGAGCGGCTTCGGGCTGCACCCCGCGCTACTGGACTCCGCGCTGCACGCCGCGCTGCTCGTGGACGACGGCGCCGGGCTCCCGTTCTCGTGGGAGGGCGTCCAACTGCACGCGACGGGTGCGACGGCGTTGCGCGTGAAGCTGACCCGCGACGGCGGCAACCTCGCCATCGCGCTCGCCGACACCACCGGCGCACCGGTCGCCTCGGTGGACGCGCTGGTGGTGCGCGCCGTCTCGGCCGAGCAGCTCAGCACGACCGATCGCGACTCGCTGTTCCAGCTGGACTGGGTCGAGGTCGGCCTGCCCGCCGAACCCGCCGCGAACGTCGTGGTGGAGCACGTCGTCGCCGAAGGCGAGGTCGTCCAGGCCACGCACGCGCTCGTGGCGCGGGCTCTGGCGCGGTTGCAGGAGTGGATCGCCGGCGAACGGCCCGAGAAGCTCGTGTTCGTCACCGGCGAGGGCTGCCTGGCAGGAGCGGCGGTGCGGGGTCTGGTGCGGTCGGCACAGACCGAGCACCCCGGCCGGTTCGGCATCATCGACACCGACTCCGGTGAGCTCGTCGCACGGGCGTCGGGCATCGACGAGCCCGAGCTGATCATCCGCGATGGCGTGGTGAAGGCCACCAGGCTCGCACGGGCGGCCAGCGTTTCGAGCGAGGTCACCTGGCAGGGACCGGTGCTGATCACCGGCGGCACCGGCGGACTGGGTGGCGTCATCGCGAAACACCTTGTCGCGCAGGGCGTCGAGGAGCTGGTGCTGGTCAGCCGACGCGGCGAGAAACCCGCGTGGGTCGCCGAGTTGGACGCACGCGTCACCGTCGCGAAGTGCGATGTGTCGGACCGCAAAGCCGTGCAGAAGCTGCTGAAGAAGCACCCGGTCCGGTCGATCGTGCACGCCGCCGGTGTGCTGGACGACGGCGTGATCGAGTCGCTCACGCCCGAGCGCCTCGCGACCGTGCTCAAGCCCAAGGTCGACGCCGCGTGGAACCTGCACGAACTGGCGGGTGACCTGGACAGGTTCGTGCTGTTCTCGTCCGTCGCCGGCACGCTCGGCAGCGCGGGCCAGGGCAACTACGCCGCGGCCAACGCGTTCCTCGACGCGCTCGCCGAACACCGGCCGAACACCGTCTCCCTCGCCTGGGGCGCCTGGGAAGGCGGCATGGCCGGGCATCTGTCCGAAGTGGACGTCGAACGCATGCGCCGCGCCGGCATGCCACCGATCTCGGTGCAGCAGGGCGTCGAGCTGTTCGACACGGCCGTAGCGCACGGCGGCGGAGCGCTGGCGCCGTTCCGGCTCGACCTCGCCGTGCTGCGGGCCAAGGGCGAGGTGGCGCCGGTGCTGCGCGGCCTGGTCCGGACGCGCTCGAAGCGTTCGGTCGCCGGCTCGGACACCGCGGTCACGCTCGTCTCGCGGCTTTCCGCGCTCTCCGAGGCCGACCGGCTCGAAGCGCTGCTCGACGTCGTCCGCGTGGAGGTCGCCGGGGTTCTCGGGCACGTCAACGCCCAGGTGATCGACCCCGCGCAGCGGTTCCGCGACCTCGGCTTCGACTCGCTGACCGCCGTCGAACTGCGCAACCGCCTCACCGCGTCGACCGGCATCCGCCTGCCCGCGACGCTGATCTTCGACTACCCGACGTCCGGCGCGCTGGCGTCCTACCTGCGCGACGAGCTGCTCGGAGCCGTTGCCGCCACAACGGATCTGCCCGCGTTGGTGTCCACTTCGGACGATCCGATCGTGATCGTCGGCATGGCCTGCCGCTATCCCGGCGGCGTCACGACGCCGGAAGAGCTGTGGCGGCTCGTGATGGACGAGGTCGACGCCGTCACCGGGTTCCCGTCCGATCGAGGCTGGGACCTCGAAGGCCTGTACCACCCGGATCCCGACCACATCGGCACGTCCTACACGCGCTCCGGCGGGTTCCTGCACGACGCGGCCGAGTTCGATCCGTCGTTCTTCGGCATGTCGCCGCGGGAGGCGCTGGCGACCGACACCCAGCAGCGCCTGCTGCTGGAGACCGCCTGGGAAGCCCTGGAGCGCGCGGGAATCGACCCGGCGTCGTTGCGGGGCAGCGCGACCGGCGTGTTCACCGGCCTGATGTACAACGACTACCAGTCCGTCGTCGGTGGCGGCGACATGGAAGGACACCAGGGCCAGGGCAGCGCGGGCAGCGTCGCCTCGGGCCGCGTGTCCTACGTGTTCGGGCTTGAGGGCCCTGCCGTCACGGTCGACACGGCGTGTTCGTCGTCGCTGGTCGCGATGCACTGGGCGATCCAGTCGCTGCGGTCGGGGGAGTGCTCGCTTGCGCTGGCCGGCGGTGTGACCGTGATGTCCACGCCGTCGACGTTCATCGAGTTCTCCCGGCAGCGCGGCGTTTCCGAGGACGGGCGCTCGAAGGCGTTCTCCGACTCCGCGGACGGCGTCGGCTGGGCCGAGGGCATCGGCCAGGTCGTGCTGGAACGCCAGTCCGACGCGCTGCGCAACGGTCACCGCATCCTTGCGGTCGTCCGTGGATCCGCGGTCAACCAGGACGGCGCCTCCAACGGCCTCACCGCACCGAACGGCCCGTCGCAGCAACGAGTCATCCGCGCGGCCCTGGCATCCGCCGGTCTCTCGGTCACCGATGTCGACGCCGTCGAGGCGCACGGCACCGGAACGCCGCTGGGCGACCCGATCGAGGCCCAGGCCCTGCTCGCCGTCTACGGCCAGGACCGCGCCGAACCGCTGTTGCTCGGCTCCATCAAGTCGAACATCGGCCACTCGCAGGCCGCCGCCGGTGTCGCGTCGGTGATCAAGATGGTGCAGGCACTGCACCACGGCGTGCTGCCGCGCACCCTGCACGTCACCGAGCCGTCGTCACACGTCGACTGGGAAGCCGGGGCCGTCGAACTGCTGACCTCGACGCGCGAGTGGCCTTCGGTCTCCCGCCCGCGCCGCGCCGGTGTCTCGTCGTTCGGCGTCTCCGGCACGAACGCGCACGTGATCTTGGAGGCCCCGAGCCTTCCTGAAACCCAGTCCGGATCGCCCCAGACCGGTCCGGTGCCGTGGCTGGTGTCGGCGAAGTCCGCGGAGGCGCTGGAAGCCCAGGTCGAGCGGATCCGAGCGGTCGAGGCCGACCCGGTCGACGTCGGGTTCACGCTGGCCGCCCGGACGGCGTTCGAGCACCGCGCGGTCGTCATCGGTGAGGACGTGGTCACCGGCCAGGTCAAGACCGCGGGCAAGACCGTCTTCGTGTTCCCCGGCCAGGGTTCGCAGTGGGTCGGCATGGGCAGCGAACTGCTCGCCACCAACGAGGTCTTCGCACAGAAGATCGCCGAGTGCGACGCGGCGCTGCGGCCGTTCGTGACCTGGTCGTTGATCGAGGTCCTCCGCGACGAACTGCCGCTGGACCAGGTAGACGTCGTGCAGCCCGTGCTGTGGGCGGTCATGGTGTCGCTGGCCGAGGTGTGGCGTTCGCACGGAGTCGAGCCGCAGGCGGTCGTCGGGCACTCGCAGGGTGAGATCGCGGCGGCGGCGGTCGCCGGGGCGCTCTCCCTCGACGACGCGGCTCGTGTGGTCGCGCTGCGCTCGCAGGCCGTGGACGAGGCGTTGTCGCGCAAGGGCGGCATGTTGTCGGTGCCGTTGCCGGTGGACGAGGTGCGGCCGCGGATCGCGCGGTTCGAGGATCGGGTCGCGGTCGCGGCCGTCAACGGGCCGAGGGCGACGGTCGTCGCGGGCGAGGTCGAGGCACTCGCGGAGATCGTGCTGGAGTGCGAGACGCAGGGCATCCGGGCGCGCATGATCGCGGTCGACTACGCCTCGCACACCCCGCAGGTCGAGGCGATCCGCGAGCGGGTGCTGGCGGATCTGGCGGAGCTGCAGCCGCGCACCGGCACGATTCCGTTGTACTCCACGGTGACCGGCGAACCGATCGACACCGCGATCATGGACGCCGGCTACTGGTTCACGAACCTGCGGCAGACCGTCGAGTTCCAGAACGCCACCAGCGCGTTGCTGCGCGACGGCTTCCGGTTCTTCGTCGAGCCGAGCGCGCACCCGGTGCTGACGTTCGGCGTCGAGCAGACCGTCGAGCACCACGACACCGAGGCAGTGGTGCTCGGAACGTTGCGGCGCAACGAAGGCGCGCATCTGCTCACCGCGCTCGCACAGGCACACGTCAACGGCCTCGACGTTCGATGGGACTTCCCCGGTGGCAAGCTGATCGACCTGCCCACGTACGCGTTCCAGCGGCGGCGGTTCTGGCCGTCCGGGCAGGTACGGCCCGGCGAACACCCGCTGCTCGGCGCGGCGGTCAGCGTCGCGGGCAGCGAGGATGTGCTGTTCACGTCGAGGCTGTCGGCGCGTTCGCACCCGTGGCTCGCGGATCACGCAGTCAGCGGCACGGTTCTGTTGCCCGGCACGGCTTTCGTCGAGCTCGCGGTCCGCGCCGGTGACGAGGTCGGCTGCGACACACTCGACGAGCTCACGATCTCCGCACCGCTCGTCCTCGACGGATCCGTGCAGCTACAGGTCGCGGTGAAGTCCGAGGACGCCAGTGGACGCCGCCAGGTCGCGATCTACTCGCGCACCGAGAACGACGCGCCGTGGACGCAGCACGCGTCCGGCACGGTGTCGACCGGCAGCGCTACCAGCGACTTCGACGCGACCGCATGGCCTCCTCAGGCCGAAAGTGTCGACGTCGAAGGAGCCTACGAACGCTTCGCGGACATGGGCTTCGAGTACGGGCCCGCGTTCCAGGGCCTGCGGGCGGTGTGGCGTTCCGGTGACGATGTGTACGCCGAGGTCACCACGTCCGAGGAGACCGCTGGCTTCGGCCTGCACCCGGCGTTGCTGGACTCCGCGCTGCACGCCGCGTTGCTCGCGAAGGACGGCGCAGGGCTGCCGTTCTCGTGGGAAGGCGTGTCACTGCACGCCACCGGAGCGACGGAGCTGCGGGTTCGGTTGCGCTCCCGCGGTGACACGATGGAGATCGCGCTCGCCGACACCACCGGCCAGCCCGTCGCGACCGTCGAGTCGCTCGTCGTGCGGCCCGTCGCGTTGCCGCGCAACGAGGTCGACCGCGACTCGCTGTTCCGCATCGAGTGGACGTCCGTGGCCCTGCCGTCCGAGGCCGCCGAGAACTTCGTCATCGAGCACGTCGCAGGAGACGGCAACGTCATCGAGTCGACGCGCACACTGACGACCCGAGTGCTCGCCAAACTCCAGGAGTGGATCTCCGGCGAACGTACCGAGCGCCTGGCTTTCGTGACCCGCGAAGGCGATCTGGCCGGGCAGGCCGTGTGGGGCCTGGTGCGGTCGGCGCAGACCGAGCATCCCGGCCGGTTCGTGCTGGCCGACATCGACGACGAAGCTCTTCTGCCGCAAGCGCTTGCCGCGGACGAGCCGCAGGTGCGCATCAGGCAGGGACAGCTCTTCGCGCCCCGGCTTCAGCGCGCTGTGGCGGCCCAGGAGACCGTCTGGGAGAGCCCGGTGCTGATCACCGGCGCCGGCGGGCTCGGTGGCGTGATCGCCCAGCACCTCGTCGCCGAGCACGGCGTCACGGAGCTGATCCTGGCCAGCAGGAGCGGTCGCAAGCCCGACTGGGAGGTCGACGCGGCCGTCAAGGTCGTCAAATGCGATGTCAGTGACCGCAAGGCGCTGCAGCGGCTGCTGAAGAAGCACACGGTCAAGTCGGTCGTGCACACGGCGGGCGTGCTGGACGACGGCGTGATCGAGTCGCTCACGCCCGAGCAGTTCGACACGGTGTTGCGGCCCAAGGTCGATGCCGCGTGGCACCTGCACGAGTTGTTGCCCGACGCCAGGATCGTGTTCTTCTCCTCCGCCGCCGGCATTCTCGGCGGCGCGGGCCAGGGCAACTACGCGGCCAGCAACGCGTTCCTCGACGCGCTAGCCGAGCATCGCGGCAACGCCGTCTCGCTGGCCTGGGGAACGTGGGAGGCGACGGTCGGGCTCACCGGTTCGCTGACCGACGCCGACCGGGAACGCCTGGTGCGCGCCGGAATGCCGCCGATCACGCCGGCGCAGGGCACCGCGTTGTTCGACGCGGCGCTCGCGACCGGGGAAGCGGTGCTGCTGCCCGCACGCCTCGACCTCGCGACGCTGCGGGCGCAGGGCGAGGTTCCCTCGTTGCTGCGCGGTCTGATCCGGACTCGCGCCCGCCGCGCGGTCGCCGGTTCGGACGCGGCGACCGGTCTGGCCGCGAAGCTGCGCCCGCTGGGCGACGCCGAGCGTCTCGACGCGCTGCTCGACCTGATCCGCGCGCAGGTCGGCGCCGTGCTGGCGTTGGAGAACTTCGACGCCTCACGGGCGTTCCGCGACCTCGGGTTCGACTCGCTGACCGCAGTCGACCTGCGCAACCGCCTCACCGCCGTCACCGGACTGCGGCTCCCCGCGACCCTGGTGTTCGACTACCCGACCGCTCACGTGCTCGCGACGTTCCTGCGTGACGAGCTGTTCGGCGCGGACGGCGGCGATGTCGTCACCACGCGGACGGTGTCGGACGACGACCCGATCGTCGTCGTCGGCATGGCCTGCCGCTTCCCAGGCGGGGTCAGCACGCCCGAGGACCTGTGGCGGCTGGTGCTGGACGGCACGGACGCGATCTCCGAGTTCCCGTCCGACCGCGGCTGGGACCTTGACACCCTGTTCTCCGGCAACGACATCGGCACCTCCTCGACACGTCTCGGCGGCTTCCTGCACGACGCGGGCGAGTTCGACCCGGCGTTCTTCGGGATGTCGCCGCGCGAGGCCCTCGCGACGGACTCGCAGCAGCGCCTGCTGCTGGAGACCGCGTGGGAGGCGTTCGAACGTGCCGGGATCGACCCGGTCTCGTTGCGCGGCAGCGACACCGGCGTGTTCGCGGGCGTCATGTACAACGACTACGCGCAGCTGCTCGGCGGTGAGTTCGAGGGCCACCACGGCACCGGCTCGTCGCCGTCGGTCGCGTCCGGCCGAGTGTCCTATGTGCTCGGTCTGGAAGGCCCGGCCGTCACGATCGACACGGCCTGCTCTTCCTCTTTGGTCGCAATGCATCTCGCGGCGCAGTCGCTGCGGACGGGGGAGTCGTCGCTGGCTCTCGCCGGTGGTGTCGCGGTGATGTCGACGCCGGCGACGTTCATCGAGATCTCCCGGCAGCGCGGCGTCTCGTCGGACGGGCGGTGCAAGGCGTTCTCGGAGGGCGCGGACGGCACCGGGTTCTCCGAGGGCGTCGGCCTGCTCGTGCTGGAACGCCAGTCGGACGCCCTGCGAAACGGCCACAACGTCCTCGCGGTCCTGAAGGGCACCGCCGTCAACCAGGACGGCGCGTCCAACGGCCTGACCGCGCCGAACGGCCCGTCGCAGCAGCGGGTGATCCGCGCGGCGCTCACGTCCGCCGGCTTGACCCCGCTAGATGTCGACGCCGTCGAAGCGCACGGCACGGGCACCTCCCTGGGCGACCCGATCGAGGCTCAGGCGCTGCTCGCCGTTTACGGGCAGGACCGCGCCGAACCCCTCTACCTGGGCTCGATCAAGTCGAACATCGGCCACACCCAGTCGGCGGCCGGTGTCGCCGGCGTCATCAAGATGATCATGGCGCTGCGCCACGGCGTGCTGCCGCAGACGCTGCACGTGTCCGCGCCGTCGTCGCACATCGAGTGGGACGCGGGCGCCGTGGAACTGCTCACCTCGTCCCGCGACTGGCCCGAGGTGGACCGGCCTCGTCGCGGCGGTGTGTCGTCGTTCGGCATCAGCGGCACGAACGCCCACGTGATCTTGGAAGCGCCGCCCCAGGCAGCCGCCCGACCGGCATCGACTCAGCAGGGCGGCGCCGTACCGCTCGCCGTCTCGGCGAAGTCGGCGGGTTCGCTGCGGGCGCAGGTCGAACGGATTCGGGCGGTCGAGGCCGACCCGGTCGACGTCGGGTTCTCGCTGGCCGCGCGCAGCAGGTTCGACCAGCGCGCGGTGATCGTCGGCGACGAGGTCGTCGAGGGTGCGGTGGCAGACGCCGGGCCGGGGCCGGTGTTCGTGTTCCCCGGCCAGGGCAGCCAGTGGCACGGCATGGCGGTCGCGCTGCTCGACGAGGACGAGACGTTCGCGCGGTGGATGGCCGAGGCCGACCGGGCGATCGCCGGACACGTCGGCTGGTCGGTCATCGACGTGCTGCGCGGCGAGGCCGCACTCCTGGACCGCATCGAGGTCCTGCAGCCCGCCCTGTTCGCGATCATGATCTCGCTCGCCCAGACGTGGCGCGCGAACGGCGTCGAGCCCGCCGCGGTCGTCGGCCACTCGCAGGGTGAGATCGCCGCCGCCTACATCGCGGGAGCGCTCACCCTCGACCAGGCCGCGCAGATCGTGGTCAAGCGGTCGCAGCTGTTCGCGGACGAACTCGTCGGCAACGGTGCCGTCGCGAGCATCGCGTTGCCCGCGCCGGAAGTCGAGAAGCTGTTGCCGCCGGAGCTGGCGATCGCGGGCGTCAACAGCCCGCACGCCTGCACGGTCGCCGGTGCCGTCCCCGCGCTCGAGAAGTTCGTGGAAAGCTGTGTCGCCCAGGACATCCGCGCCCGCGTGATCGGCTCGACGGTCGCCTCGCACTGCGCGCAGGTCGACCGCCTCCGCGACCGGATCCTGGAGCTGTTCGCGGACATCACGCCGCAGCCCGGAACCGTGCCGTTCTACTCGACCGTCACGGCCGGGCGCATCGACACCACGACCCTCGACGCCGAGTACTGGTTCCAGAACGCCCGGAAGCCCGTCAGCTTCGCGAAGGTGGTCGAGCAACTCGTCGCGGACGGCCACCGCGTGCTGATCGAGTCGAGCGCGCACCCCGTGCTGATGCTGCCCGCGCAGCAGACCGCGGAGGCGATCGGCACCGAGATCGTCGCGATCGGCTCGCTGCGCCGCGACCAGGGCGGCAGCCACCGGTTCACCACCTCGCTCGCCGAGGCGTGGGTCGCGGGCCTCGACGTCCGGTGGCAGTACCCCGGCGGCCGGGCCATCGCACTGCCGACGTATCCGTTCGACCACCAGAGGTTCTGGCCCGAGCCGCTCGTCAAGGACACCTCCGACCCGGTCGACGCCGAGTTCTGGGAGCTCGTCGACAACGGCGGCCTGGAGGAGATGGGCGTCGGACAGGGCGTCGCGGACACGCTCGCGCAGTGGCGCAACCGCCGCAAGTCCGAATCCACAATGGACACCTGGCGGTACCGCGACCAGTGGACCCCGGTCACCGTCGGCGGAACCCCGGCCGGCTCCTGGCTGGTCGTCACGTCCGGCACGGCCGCTCAGGACGTGATCGACGCGCTCGGCGCCGTTCACCTCGACGTCGACGAGCAGATCACCCGCGCGGACCTCATCGCACGCCTGCCCGAGACGATCGACGGCGTCATCGCGATGACCGGCCTGCAGGCGACGATCACGCTGGTACAGGCACTGGCGGAAGCCGGTGTCAGCGCGCCGATCTGGGCCGTCACCCGCAACGCCGTCGCGGTCGGTGGCGAGGAGGTCGACCCGGCGCAGACCGCGCTCTGGGGCCTCGGCCGCGTCGCCGCGCTCGACCTGCCCCGCCGCTGGGGCGGCCTGATCGACCTGCCCGCGACGCTGGACGACAAGGCCGCACAACGGTTCGCGGCCGCGTTGACCGGTACGGAGGACCAGGTCGCGATCCGCGACAACGGCGTGTTCGCCCGCCGTCTCGTCCGCGCGAACGCCCACCACAGCCCGGACTTCCAGGCGTCGGGAACGGTGCTGATCACCGGCGGCACGGGCGCGCTCGGCGGGCACGTCGCCCGCTGGATGGCCGAGGCAGGAGCCGAGCACCTGGTGCTCACCAGCCGCCGCGGCCTGGACGCGCCCGGCGCGGCAGAACTCAAGGCGGAGCTCGAAACGACCACCCGCGTCACGATCGCGGCCTGCGACGCGGCGGACCGGGACGCCCTGGCAGCCCTGCTCGCGAGCATCGACGACCTCACGACGGTCGTGCACGCGGCGGGCATCGGCACCGGCGACGCCCCGATCGACGAGATCCGGTACGAGGACGTCACCGCGCTGCTCGACACGAAGATCACCGCGGCCCGTCAACTGCACGAACTCGCGCCACAGGCCCGTTTCATCCTGTTCTCGTCGGGTGCGGCGAGCTGGGGCAGCGGCGGCCAGCCCGCGTATGGCGCGGCCAACGCCTACCTGGACGGCCTCGCTCACCTGCGCCGCTCGCAGGGTCTGCAGGCGACGTCGATCGCGTGGGGCGCGTGGGCGGACGCCGGCATGGCCGCCGATCACGGCATGTACGAGGCGCTGCAACGGATCGGCATTGGCGCGATGCCGCCGGAGCTCGCGATGAAGGTGCTGCGCCAGGCCGTCGCCGACGACCAGACCCAGCTCACCGTCACCAACATCGACTGGGCGAAGTTCGCGCCGAGCTTCACCGCCGAACGCCCGAGCCCGTTGCTCAGCGGCATCGCCGAGGTGCGCGCGGCGCTGGCCGACGAGGTCGTCGAGGAGTCGGAGCTCAAGCAGCGCCTCGCCCGGTTGACCGAGGCCGAACGCGACCGCGCACTGCTTGACCTCGTGCGCGCCGAAGCCGCCAAGACGTTGGGCTACCAGGAAAGCGACCAGGTTCCGGTGGCCCGCGCGTTCCGCGAACTCGGGTTCGACTCGGTCACCGCGGTCGAGATGCGCAACCGGTTGAAGACCGCGACTGGACTCGCACTGCCCGCGACGCTCGTCTTCGACTACCCGACCGCGACGACGCTGTCGCAGCACCTGCGCGACGAGCTGTTCGGCGGCGCACAACAGATCGAGGTCCGCGCGGCCACGATCGCCACCGACGACCCGATCGCGATCGTTGGCATCGGCTGCCGGTACCCCGGCGGCGTGACGACGCCGGAGTCGTTGTGGGACCTGGTCTTCGAGGGACGGGACGTGATCTCGCGGTTCCCGGCCGATCGCGGCTGGGACCTGGCACGGCTCGCCAGTTCGACGTTCGAGGGCGGGTTCCTCGACGCCGTCGCCGACTTCGACGCGGGCTTCTTCGGCATCTCGCCGCGCGAGGCCGTCGTGATGGACCCGCAGCAGCGTCTGCTCCTGGAGACCTCGTGGGAGGCGCTGGAACGCGCGGGCATCGACCCGACGTCGTTGAAGGGCAGCCTGACCGGCGTGTTCGTCGGCACCACCGGCCAGGACTACGAGTCGCTGCTCAACCGGTCGCTGGAGGAGACCGGCCCGTACGCGACGACGGCGTTCTCCGCCTCTGTGCTGTCCGGCCGCATCTCCTACCTGCTCGGACTCGAAGGCCCGGCCGTCACGATCGACACGGCCTGCTCGTCGTCCCTGGTCGCGATGCACTGGGCCGCACAGGCCCTGCGCAACGGTGAGTGCGACCTGGCACTGGCCGGTGGCGTCGCGGTGATGACCACGCCGAACGCCTACTCCGCGTTCACCGCGGCCGGCGGACTCGCGCCAGACGGTCGCTGCAAGGCGTTCGCGGAGTCCGCCGACGGCACCGGCTGGTCCGAAGGCGCCGGTGTGGTTCTGCTGGAACGCCTGTCGGACGCTCGCCGCCACGGTCACGAGGTGCTCGCCGTGCTGCGCGGTTCGGCGGTCAACCAGGACGGCGCCTCGAACGGCCTGACCGCGCCGAACGGCCCGTCGCAGCAGCGCGTGATCCGACAGGCGCTGGCGAACGCCGGGCTGACACCGTCCGAAGTGGACGCCGTCGAGGCGCACGGCACGGGCACGACCCTGGGTGACCCGATCGAGGCTCAGGCCGTGCTCGCGACGTACGGGCAGAACCGGGAGACCCCGCTGCTGCTCGGCTCCATCAAGTCGAACCTCGGCCACCCGCAGTCCGCCGGCGGTGTCGCCGGTGTGATCAAGATGATCATGGCGCTGCGCAACGGAGTGCTGCCGCGGACGCTGCACGTCGACGCGCCGTCGTCCAACGTGGAATGGCAGACCGGCAACGTCGAACTGCTCACCGAGCGCCGGGACTGGCCCGCGAACGGCCACCCGCGCCGCGCCGGCGTCTCGTCGTTCGGTGTCTCCGGCACGAACGCGCACGTGATCATCGAGGAGGCGCCGGAGTTCGCGGCCGCGGTTCCCGAGGTCACGGCGACCGCCTCGGTGGTGCCGCTCGTCGTGTCGGGCCGGTCCGAGGAGGCGCTGGCCGATCAGCTCGCTGGCCTCGGCTCGGTCGACGCCTCGCGGCTCGACCTGGCCTATTCGCTGGCGGTGTCGCGCAGTGCGTTCGAGCACCGGGTGGTGCTGGTGGACGGCGTGGAGATCGCCAGGGGAGAGGCGGGTGAACGCGATCTGGCGCTGCTGTTCACGGGGCAGGGGTCGCAGCGGCTCGGCATGGGCCGGGACCTGTACGAGCGGTTCCCGGTGTTCGCGGACGCCTTCGACGCCGTGCTCGTGCACCTCGACCCCGCGCTGCGGTCGGTCATGTGGGGCGAGGACGCGGACGCGCTGAACCAGACCGGCAACGCCCAACCCGCGATCTTCGCGCTGGAAGTGGCGCTGTACCGGTTCGCGGAGTCGTTCGGCATCAAGGCCGACCGGCTCGCGGGCCACTCGATCGGCGAGATCGCGGCCGCGCACGTCGCCGGCGTGTTCAGCCTCGAGGACGCGTGCACGCTGATCTCCGCACGCGCTTCGCTCATGCAGGCGCTGCCGACCGGTGGCGCGATGTTCGCGATCGAGGCCGGCGAGGAGGAGATCACCCCGCTCCTCACCGAGGGCGTGTCCATCGCCGCGGTCAACGGTCCGAACGCCGTGGTGATCGCGGGTGTGGAACAAGAGGCACGTAGGATTGTTGAACAACTCAACGATCCTACGTCCGGATCCGCGTCTGGATCTGGGCCGCGCAAGGTCAAGCAGTTGCAGGTCAGCCACGCGTTCCACTCGCCGCTGATGGAGCCCATGCTGGACGACTTCCGCGCGGCCATCGCCGGGATTTCGTTCAACAATCCGACGATCCCGTTGTTGGCTGGTGGGATTGTTCAACAATCCGAGTACTGGGTGCGGCACGTGCGGGAGACCGTGCGCTTCCACGACACGGTGCGCGCGCTCGACGGCAGCACGTTCCTGGAGATCGGGCCGGACGGCGTGCTGTCGGCGATGGTCAGCGGCATTCCGTTGCTGCGCAGGGATCGCGGTGAGGAGCAGGCGTTCGTCGCCGGGCTCGCCCGCCTGCACGTCAGCGGCGCGACCGTGAACTGGAGCGCGCTGTTCGAGGGCACGGGAGCGCGGCGGATCGACCTGCCGACGTACGCGTTCCAGCACGAGCGCTACTGGCCGACTGTGCTCGACGCCGCGCCGGTCGACCGAGCCAAGTCCACTGTGGACTCCTGGCGGCACCGCGAGTCGTGGGAGCGGATCACCGCGCGTGGCTCGATCTCCGGGACGTGGCTGGTGCTCGGCGCCGAGGACGACTTCGCCCGCGAGGTCGCGGCGGCCGTCAACGGCATCGTGGTGCAGGAGGTGCCGGACACGCCGTTCGACGGGATCGTGTCGCTGCTCGCGTTGGACGGTGAGGCGGACGAGAACGGCGTGCCGCGCGGCGTGATCGCGACGATGGAGCTGATCCAGTCGTTGGCGCGCAAGGGTGTGAGCGCCCCGGTGTGGGCAGTCACGCGAGGTGCCGCGACCAGCGCGACGCAGAGCGCGGTCTGGGGCCTCGGGCGGGTCGCCGCGCTGGAACTGCCGACGCAGTGGGGCGGTCTGGTCGACGTCACCGGTGACATCACCGAGCTGGCAGCGGTGCTCGCCGGCGACGAGACCGAGATCGAGATCCGGGCCGAGGGCGTGTTCGCGAGGCGTTACGACGCGGCGCAGCCCACCGACGCGATGTGGGAGCCGCACGGCACTGTCATCGTCACCGGTGGCACGGGCGCGCTCGGCACGCACGTCGCCCGTGACCTCAAGCAGCGCGGCGTCGAGAAGATCGTGCTGGTCAGCCGACGAGGCCTGGACGCGCCGGGAGCCGCCCAGCTCCAGGAAGAACTGGGCGCGGAAGTCGTGGCGTGCGATGTCGCGGACCGTGCGGCCGTTGCCGGCCTGCTGAACACGTACTCACCGAACGCCATCGTGCACACGGCCGGCGTGCTGAGCGACGGCGTGCTGGAAGGCCTTGCGCCGGAACGGTTCGCGGACGTGTTCCGGTCGAAGGTCGCCTCGGCCCTGGTGCTCGACGAACTGACGCGCGATCGGGAACTGGACGCGTTCGTGCTGTTCTCGTCGGTCGCGGGCGCTCTCGGCAACCCCGGTCAGGCCAACTACGCGGCCGCCAACGCCGTGCTCGACGCCATCGCGCGGGACCGGCGCGCGCAGGGCCTCGCGGCGACGTCGATCGCGTGGGGCGCGTGGGCCGGTTCCGGGATGGCGGACGGTGTCGGCGCGGACCTGAGCGCGATCACGATGCGGCCTGACCTGGCCGTGGAGTCGATGTGGCGGGCGGTCGCGGAGGACGCGCCGACCGTCGCCATCGCGATCCTGCCGGAGAAGAAGCCCAAGGCACGCAAGAAGATCGAGGTCAGTGGTGACGTGCTGGAGGTCGTCCGGACGGCCGTCGCGGCGGTGCTCGGCTACGCCGGGCCGCACGCGGTGGGCGTGGACAAGGAGTTCCGCGACCTCGGGTTCGACTCGCTGACCGCGGTCGAGCTGCGCAACCAGCTGTCGGCGGCGACCGGGCGGACGTTGCCCGCGTCGCTCGTCTACGACTACCCGACGCCGCGCCGCCTCGCCGACCACCTGCGCGGGGGAGAAGCCGAATCGGCGGAGAACGTCGTTGCGCGTAACGACGAACCGATCGCGATCGTCGGCATGGCCTGCCGCTTCCCCGGTGACGTCACCACGCCGGAACAGCTGTGGCAGCTGCTGGTCGACGGACGGGACGGCATGGGCGCGTTCCCGGTCGACCGCGACTGGGACGTCGAATCGGTGCTGTCGACGTCGGTGACGCGCGAGGCCGGTTTCCTCGCCGGGACAGCGGACTTCGACCCGGCGTTCTTCGGGATCTCGCCGCGTGAGGCGATGGCGATGGATCCGCAGCAGCGGTTCCTGCTGGAGACCACGTGGGAGGCGCTGGAGCGGGTCGGCGTCGATCCGCTGTCGTTGCGGGGGTCGCAGACCGGTGTCTTCGTCGGCACGAACGGCCAGGACTACGCGACGCTGCTGACGTCGTCGGCCGAGGACACCGAGGGTCACGCGGCCACGGGTCTCGCGGCGTCGGTGATCTCGGGTCGCCTGTCCTACACGTTCGGTTTCGAGGGGCCGGCCGTCACCGTCGACACGGCATGTTCCGCCTCTCTCGTTGCGATGCATCTCGCGGTGCAGGCACTGCGCGGCGGTGAGTGTTCGCTGGCCGTGTCCGGCGGCGCCACGATCATGACCACGCCGTTCGCCTTCGCCGAGCTGACCCGGCAGGGTGCTCTCGCGGCGAACGGCAGGTCGAAGGCGTTCTCCGACGACGCCGACGGCGCCGGTTGGTCCGAGGGTGTCGGCATGGTCGTGATGGAGCGGCTGTCCGACGCGGTGCGCAACGGGCATCAGGTGCTCGCGGTGATCCGCGGCTCGGCGGTCAACCAGGACGGCGCGTCCAACGGCCTGACCGCACCCAACGGCCCCTCACAGCAGCGCGTGATTCGTGCTGCTCTCGCGAACGCCGGTCTGTCCGTGGGCGATGTCGACGTCGTCGAGGCGCACGGCACCGGTACGGCCCTGGGTGACCCGATCGAGGCCCAGGCTCTGATCAACACCTACGGCGCGGACCGGTCGTCGCCGCTGTGGCTGGGTTCGGTGAAGTCGAACATCGGCCACACGCAGGCGGCGGCGGGCGTCGCGGGCGTGATCAAGATGGTGCTCGCGCTGCGCCACAACCTGTTGCCGCAGACGCTGCACGTCGCCGCGCCGTCCTCGCACGTCGACTGGTCCGACGGCACGGTCGAGCTGCTCACTGAGGCCCGTGGCTGGGAGACCAACGGCCACCCGCGCCGCGCGGGCGTCTCCGCGTTCGGCATCTCGGGCACGAACGCCCACATGATCCTCGAAGAAGCCCCAGGTCAGGCCAGTCGGCCGGAGTTCGTTCAGCAGGTCGGCGCGGTGCCGCTGGTCGTGTCGGCGAAGTCGCCGGCCTCGTTGAAAGCGCGCATCGAGCAGGTGCGCGCACTGGAGGGCGATGCGCACGATCTCGCGTTCTCGTTGCTGACGACCAGGTCGGTGTTCGACCACCGTGCGGTGCTCATCGGGGACGAAGTGGTCCAAGGCATCGCGCAGGAGAGTGCGCCGGTGTTCATCTTCCCCGGCCAGGGCAGCCAGTGGCACGGCATGGCGGTCGACCTGCTGGACGAGGACGAGACGTTCGCGCACTGGATCAACGAGTGCGACGCGGCGATCGGCAGGCTCGTCGGCTGGTCGGTGATCGACGTGCTGCGCGGCGAGGCCGCACTCCTCGAACGCATCGAGGTGCTGCAACCGACGTTGTTCGCGATCATGGTGTCGCTGGCCCAGACGTGGCGGGCGAACGGTGTCGAACCCGCCGCGGTCGTCGGCCACTCGCAGGGTGAGATCGCCGCCGCCTACGTCGCCGGGGCGCTCAGCCTCGACGAAGCGGCCAAGATCGTCGTCCTGCGGTCGCAGCTGTTCGCGGACGAGCTCGTCGGAAACGGCGCGGTGGCGAGTGTCGCGTTGCCGGTCGAGGAAGCGCGCAAGCTCATCGAGCAGTGGCCGGTGCTGTCCATCGCGGGCATCAACAGCCCCAACGCCTGCACGGTCGCCGGAGCCCTGCGGGAGCTCACCGAGTTCGTGGAACTGTGCCAGGCCAGGGAGATTCGCGCACGGGTGGTCGCGTCCACGGTCGCGTCGCACGGCCCGCAGGTCGAACCGTTGCGCGAGAAGCTGATGAACCTTCTCGGCACGATCACGCCGCGCTCGACCGGCATCGCGTTCTACTCGACGGTCAAGGCCGACCGCGTCGACACCGCGACTTTGGACGCCGGCTACTGGTACGAGAACGCGCGGCGCCCCATCGAGTTCGTCGCGGTCACCAGGAAGCTGATCGAGGACGGCTACCGCGTGTTCGTCGAGGCGAGCCCGCATCCGGTGCTGACGATGTCCGCGCAGGCCACGGCCGAGGCGGACGGCACGGAACTCGTGACGGTCGGTTCGCTGCGCCGCGACCAGGGAGGCGGCCACCGGTTCACCACCTCGCTCGCGGAGGCGTGGGTCGCGGGCCTCGACGTGCGGTGGAAGTGCGAGGGCCGCAGGATCGACCTGCCGACGTATCCGTTCAGCCGCAGCAGGTTCTGGCCCAAGGCCGGCGCCAAGGTCGTCAACGCCGAGGACAGCGCGTTCTGGCAGCTCGTCGAGAACGGTGAGCTCACCGGCGCTCTCGGCGTCGACGCGGAGAACGTCCTGCCCGCGCTCAGGGAATGGCGCGCGAAGCAGCAGATTCAGTCCACTGTGGACGGTTGGCGTTATCGCGACTCGTGGCAGCTCCTGCGCGGCGTCCAGGCCACCGGCATCAACGGCACCTGGCTCGCGGCCGTTCCCGAGCACGTCGACGAGTGGACCGAGGCGGTGCTGCGGACGTTCGGCAACGACCTCGTGCGGATCACGGTCCGCGCCAACGCCGAACGCGCGCTGCTCGCCACCGAACTGATCGGCATCGAACCCGTCGGCGTGATCTCGTTGCTCGGCACGGAGAACACGCCGCATCAGGAGTTCACCGCGACGCCGCTCGGTCTCGCGCTGAACGTCCTGCTCCTGCAGGCACTCGGCGATGCCGGCAGCACCGCGCCGTTCTGGGCGGTCACGAAGCAGGCGATCTCGACCGGCGCGAACGATCCCGTGCACCACCCCGAGCAGGTGGCGTTGTGGGGCCTCGGCAGGGTCGCGGCGCTCGACCTGCCGCGCCACTGGGGTGGCCTGGTCGACCTGCCGGGGACCATCGACGGCCAGATCGAACAGGGCCTGGTCGCCGCCATCACCAACGGCGGGGGCGAGGACCAGCTCGCGGTCCGCGACACCGGTGTGCACGGCCGCAGGCTCGTCCCGGCCCAGCGCGCGCCCAAGTCCACGGAATGGACCCCGCGCGGCACGGTGCTGATCACCGGCGGCACCGGCGCGCTGGGCGGTCACGTCGCCCGCTGGGTCGCCGGACGCGGCGCCGAGCACGTGCTGCTCACCAGTCGGCGCGGTGATCAGGCGCCAGGAGCGGCAGAGCTGCGTGAAGAGCTGGAAGCGTTGGGAGCGCGCGTCACCATCGCGGCCTGCGACGCGTCGGATCGGCAGAGCCTGAAGTCGGTGATCGACACGGTGCCCGACCTGCGAGCCGTGGTGCACGCGGCCGGCATCGTCGAAGGCAACGCCACCACCGGCGCGCTGGGCATCGACCAGCTGGATCGCTTGCTCAAGGCCAAGATGACGTCGGCCTGGCTGCTGCACGAGCTGACAGGTGATCTGGACGCGTTCATCCTGTTCTCGTCCGGTGCGGCGAGCTGGGGCAGTGGCGCGCAACCCGCGTACGCCGCCTCGAACGCCTACCTCGACGGCCTCGCGCACTTCCGGGCCTCCCAGGGCCTCAAGGCCACGTCGATCGCGTGGGGTGCCTGGGCGGACTCCGGAATGGCGTCGGAGAACGAGGAAGGCGCCGAACAGCTGCGCCGACGCGGCGTGCACACGATGAAACCCGACCTCGCGATCACCGCGCTGCAGCAGGCGGTCGAGGACGGCCACACCTCGCTGACGATCACCAACATGGACTGGGAGAAGTTCGCGCCGAGCTTCACGGCCTCGAGGCCGAGCCCGTTGCTGATGGGCATCCCGACAGTCCGGGAAGCCCTGGAAGAGCCCGAAACGACGGACTCAGGGCTCAAGGAACGGCTCCTGGCGTTGCCCGAGGCGGAACGCGCACGCACACTGCTCGACCTCGTCCGCACGGAAGCCGCGGCAACACTGGGCTTCGACGGCGCGGAGGCGTTCGGGCCGACCAGGGCGTTCCGCGACGTCGGCTTCGACTCGGTGACCGCGGTCGATCTGCGCAACCGGCTCAAGGCGGTCACCGGCGTGGCGCTGCCCGCGACGCTGGTGTTCGACTACCCGACCCCCGCCGCGCTGGCCCAGTTCATCCGCACGGAGCTGCTCGGGGAGGCCGCGAGCATCGCCCACGACCCCGACGCGCCGATCCGCGACGTGCTCGCGGCGATCCCGATCAGCCGTCTGCGGCAGGCCGGGCTGCTGGACCTGGTGCTCCAACTTGCTCAGGACAGTGGGGAAAACAACAGCGCCGGAGATGTTGTGCTAGCAGCCGAGGCGGAATCGATCGACGACATGGACGGCGAAGCCCTCCTGCGTCTGGCGATCGGGGACGCCATGGACTAGCGGGCGATCCGAGAAGGAAGCGCGATGACCACCTCTGCTAACCAGTACGTCGAGGCTCTGCGGTCGTCACTGAAGGAGATCGACCGGCTGCGCAAGCAGAACCAGCAGCTGATCGCGGCAGCGGTGGAACCGATCGCGATCGTGGGCATCGGCTGCCGGTACCCCGGCGGGGTGGCCTCGCCCGAGGAGCTCTGGCAGGTCGTCGCACAGGGCAGGGACGCGATCGGCGGCTTCCCCGCCGATCGCGGCTGGGACGTCTCCGATCTCAACTCCGCCACCATCGAAGGTGGTTTCCTCGAAGACCCGGCGTCGTTCGACGCCGGGTTCTTCGGCATCTCGCCCCGCGAAGCCGTCGTCATGGACCCGCAGCAGCGCCTCCTGCTCGAGACCGCCTGGGAGGCCCTGGAACGCGCGGGGGTGAACGCGCAGTCGTTGCGCGGCACCAAGACCGGCGTGTTCATGGGCACCACCTCGCAGGACTACGCCGACCTGCTCTCGCGCTCGGGCGAGGACGTCGGCCTCTACGCCACGACCGCGTTCGCCGCCTCCGTTCTCTCCGGCCGCATCTCCTACCTGCTGGGACTGGAAGGTCCCGCAGTCACCGTCGACACCGCCTGCTCTTCTTCGTTGGTGGCACTACACCTCGCCTCCTCCGCGTTGCGCGCCGGTGAGTGCGACCTGGCGCTCGCCGGTGGTGTCGCGGTCATGACGACGCCCGCCGGGTTCGCCGCCTTCACCTCGCAGGGCGGGCTCGCCGGAAACGGGCGCTGCAAGGCGTTCTCCGACGACGCGGACGGCACCGGCTGGTCCGAGGGCGTCGGCGTGCTGGTGCTGAAGCGCCTGTCCGACGCGCAGCGCGCCGGCGACAAGATCCTCGCCGTGGTCCGCGGGTCCGCCGTCAACCAGGACGGTGCCTCCAACGGCCTGACCGCGCCGAACGGGCCCTCGCAGCAGCGCGTCATCCGTCAGGCACTGCAGAACGGCGGCCTCACACCGTCCGATGTGGACGCCGTCGAGGCGCACGGCACCGGAACCACCCTGGGCGACCCGATCGAGGCGCAGGCGATCCTCTCGGTGTACGGCCAGGACCGCGCCGAGCCGCTCTACCTCGGGTCGATCAAGTCCAACATCGGTCACCCCCAGGGCGCCGCGGGAGTCGCCGGCGTGATCAAGGTCGTCATGGCGCTGCAGAACGGACTGCTTCCCCGGTCCCTGCACCTCGGCACGCCCTCCACCCAGGTCGACTGGACCAAGGGCAACGTGTCGCTGCTGCACGACGCGCGGCCGTGGCCCTCGGTCGACCGCCCGCTGCGTGCCGGCGTGTCCGCGTTCGGTGTCTCGGGCACGAACGCGCACGTGATCCTCGAGCAGGCTCCGCCGCTGGTCGTCGAGGCTGCTCCGGTCGTGTCCGCTCCCGCTGTGCTGCCGTGGGTTCTGTCCGGTCGCACCGCGGCCGCCCTGGACGCGCAACGGGATCGGCTGCGGGCGGTCGTGGACTCCCTGTCCCCGCTGGACATCGCGTTCACCCTGGCGACGGCGCGGGCGTCGTTCGAACAGCGGGCCGTGGTGCTGCCGGACGGCACCGAGCTCGCCCGCGGGGTGGCCGCCGACGAGACCACGCTCGCGTTCCTGTTCTCCGGACAGGGATCCCAGCGCCTCGGCATGGGCCGTGAGCTGCACGCGCGGTTCCCGGTGTTCGCGGCCGCGTTCGACGCCGCGCTTGAGCACCTCGACCCCGCTCTGCGTTCGGTGATGTGGGGCGACGACGCTGCCGCGCTCGAGCAGACCCGCTACACCCAGCCCGCGTTGTTCGCCTTCGAAGTCGCCATGTTCCGGTTGCTGGAGTCGTTCGGACTCGTGCCGGAGCAGGTGGCGGGCCACTCGATCGGTGAGATCGCGGCCGCGCACGTCGCCGGGGTGTTCTCCCTTGAGGATGCCTGCACGCTGGTGACCGCCCGCGCCTCGCTCATGCAGGCGCTCCCGGCCGGTGGCGTGATGATCGCGGTGCAGGCCACGGAGGACGAGGTCCTCCCGCTGCTCACCGCCGATGTCTCGATCGCCGCGATCAACGGCCCTGAGTCGCTGGTCATCGCCGGTGTGGAGAGCGAAGCGCGTAGGATTGTTGAACAACTCAACGATCGTGCTCCGCGCAAGTCGAAGCAGCTTCAGGTCAGCCACGCGTTCCACTCGCCGCTGATGGAGCCAATGCTGGAGGACTTCCGCGCGGCGATCTCCGGCATTTCGTTCAACAATCCCTCCATCCCCTTGGTGAGTCGTGGGATTGTTGAACAATCCGAGTACTGGGTTCGGCACGTCCGCGACGCCGTGCGGTTCCACGACACCGTGACCGCGTTGGGCGACAAGACGTTCGTCGAGGTCGGCCCGGACGGCGTGCTCGCCGCGATGGTCGACGACGCGATCCCGACCGCGCGCAAGGACCGCGGCGAGGAACTGGCGTTCGTGACGGCGCTGTCGCGGCTGCACGTCGCGGGCGTTCCCGTGGACTGGACCCGGCTGTTCGAGGGTTCCGG
Source organism: Lentzea waywayandensis (assembly GCF_900115955.1). Taxonomy (GTDB): domain Bacteria; phylum Actinomycetota; class Actinomycetes; order Mycobacteriales; family Pseudonocardiaceae; genus Lentzea; species Lentzea waywayandensis. Next base: position 793,091 of record NZ_FOYL01000001.1, on the reverse strand, counting down.
CGCGCAGAAGGCGGACCTGCCGACGTACGCGTTCCAGCGGCAGCGGTTCTGGCCGCGCCCGAAGACGCAGTCCGGCGACGTGCGCGGCGCCGGACTGGGCTCGGTCGGTCACCCGTTGCTCGGCGCGGCCGTGGAGCTGGCGGGTTCGTCGGGCCATCTGTTCACGTCCCGGTTGTCGCTCGCGACGCACCCGTGGCTCGCGGATCACGTCGTGATGGGCCGGGTTCTGTTCGCCGGCACGGCTTTCCTGGAGCTCGCTGTTCGCGCGGCGGACGAGGTCGGCTGTGACCGCGTCGAGGAGCTCACGCTCGCCGCGCCGCTCGTTCTGACGCCGGACACCGCTGCCCAGGTGCAGGTCTCCGTCGGTGCGGCCGACTCCGAGGGCAGGCGCAGCGTCGCGATCTTCTCGCGGGCCGAGGGTTCCGTTGACGTGCCTTGGCTTCAGCACGCTTCCGGCGTGCTCGGCTCGGGCACCAGCGCCGTGTCGTTCGACGCCTCGGTGTGGCCGCCCGCCGGTGCCGAGTCCGTCGACGTCGCCGGGTCGTACGAGCGCTTCACCGACATGGGCTTCGACTACGGCCCGGTCTTCCAAGGCTTGCAAGCGGTGTGGCGTGGCGGCGACGGTGTCGTCTACGCCGAGGTGTCGCTGCCCGAGGGCGTCGACGGCGGCGCGTTCGGGCTGCACCCCGCGTTGCTGGACGCCGGTATGCACGCCGCCGGGTTCGGTGACCTCGGCTCGATCAGCCGCGGTGGGCTGCCGTTCTCCTGGCAGGGCGTGACGCTGCACGCGTCGGGCGCTTCCGCGGTGCGGGTGCGGCTGTCGCGCGGTGAGGACGGCTCGATGGAGATCGCCGTCGCCGACGCGACCGGCGCTCCTGTCGCATCCGTCGAGGCTCTGCAGACGCGGCCGGTTCCCGTTGACGAGCTGGGGTCCGGGGTCGAGCGCGACTCGTTGTTCCGCGTCGAGTGGGCGCCCGTCGAGCTGCCGGCCGGGTTCGCGGAGCAGACCGTCGCGGTGCTCGGTCCGGACGTGCTGTCGCTGGCCGCCGGTCCCGTCGTCTCCGAGCTGACGGACGCCGACCTGACGCTGGTTCCTGTGGTCGGCACGGATGTTCGCGAGACGTGCGCGCGAGTGCTGGCGCTGATCCAGGAGTTCGTGACGCGGCCCGCGGGCCGGCTCGCGTTCGTGACGCGCGGAGCGGTGGACGGCGACGATCTCGCCGCGGCCGCCGCGCGTGGCCTGGTGCGGTCGGCGCAGTCCGAGCACCCCGGCCGTTTCGTGCTGGTGGACCTGGACTTCTCCGACGCGTCCCTGGGCGCGGTGCTGCACGCGTTGACGACCGACGAGCCGGTGCTGGCGATCCGCGACGGTGTCGTTCTGGCCGCTCGCCTCGCGCGGGCCGCGCTGCCTGTCTCGCAGTTGTCCTGGTCCGGTCGCGTCCTCATCACCGGTGGTACCGGCGGACTCGGCCAACTGGTGGCCCGGCATCTCGTTGCGGAGCACGGCGTTCGTGAACTGCTGCTCGTCTCGCGCAGCGGAACCGCTGACGTCTCGGCGTTGCGGGAGCTGGGCGCGGACGTGATCGTGGAGGCGTGTGACGTCTCCGACCGTTCGGCGCTGGAATCGTTGCTGTCGCGGCACTCCGTCGGCGGCGTCGTGCACACGGCCGCAGTGCTGGACGACGGTGTCGTTGAATCCTTGACGCCGGAGCGCATCGCCGTCGTCCTGGGTCCGAAGGCAGACGCCGCGCTGCACCTGCACGAGCTTCTGCCTGACGTGCCCTTCGTGCTGTTCTCGTCGGCCGCGGGCACGTTCGGTGGCGCCGGACAGGCGAACTACGCCGCCGCCAACGCTTTCATCGACGCTCTTGCTCGTGTCCGACGCGCATCAGGTCAACACGCGGTCGCGCTGGCGTGGGGCGCCTGGGAGCAGACCTCCGGCATGACCGCCGCCATGTCCGACGCCGACATGCAGCGCATCGCCCGGTCCGGCATGCCTCCGCTGAAGGTCGCCGAGGGCCTGGCCCTGTTCGACGCCGGTGCCGCCGGATCGGACGCCTTCCTGCTGCCGCTTCGCCTGGATCTTCCGGCGCTGCGCGCTCAGGGCACGCCGCCGCCGTTGCTGCGCGGCCTGATCAAGACTCCGAAGCGCCGCGCCGCCGCTCAGTCCGTTGCGGCGGACGGCCTTGTCGCCGAACTGTCGCGGCTCGGCTCCGACGCCCGGCTGGAAGCGTTGCTGGGCCTGGTCGCCACCGAGGTCGCCGCTGTGCTCGGCCACGGCAGCGCGTCCGAAGTGGACCGAACCCGCACGTTCCAGGGGCTCGGGTTCGACTCGCTGACCGCGGTCGAGCTGCGCAACCGTCTGACGGCGTCGACCGGCATCCGCCTGCCCGCGACCCTGATCTTCGACTACCCGACGGCCGGCGCCCTGGCCTCCTACCTGATGGACGAGCTGTTCGGCGCGGACGTCTACGTGCCGGAAGTGGCCGCTGGAGCCGTTTCCGACGACCCGATCGTGATCGTCGGCATGGCCTGCCACTACCCAGGTGGCGTGGCGTCGCCGGAAGAGCTGTGGCGCCTGGTGTTCGAGGAGCGCGACGGCGTCACCGGCTTCCCGTCGAACCGCGGCTGGGACCTCGACGGGCTCTTCGACCCGGACCCGGACGCCGCCGGCAAGACCCACGTGATGCAGGGCGGGTTCCTGCACGACGCCCCGGCGTTCGACCCGGACTTCTTCGGCATGTCCCCGCGCGAGGCCCTCGCCACGGACGTGCAGCACCGGCTGCTGCTGCGGACCGCGTGGGAGGCCTTCGAGCGTGCGGGCATCGACCCGGCTTCCGTTCGCGGCTCCAAAACCGGCGTGTTCGCGGGCGTGATGTCCAACGACTACTCGACTTTGGTGTCCGACGACATCTTCGAGGGCTACCAGGGCACCGGCACCGCGCAGAGCGTGCTGTCCGGCCGTGTCGCCTACACCTTCGGCCTCGAAGGTCCCGCCGTCACCGTCGACACGGCTTGCTCTTCTTCTTTGGTGGCACTGCACCTCGCGTCCTCGGCCCTGCGCAACGGCGAATGCTCGCTGGCACTGGCCGGCGGTGTGACCGTCATGTCGACGCCGGGCTCGTTCGTCGCCTTCTCCAAGCAGCGCGGCCTCGCGATGGACGGCCGCTGCAAGTCCTTCGCCGACGCCGCCGACGGCACCGGCTGGGGCGAGGGCGTCGGCCTTCTCGTGCTGGAACGCCAGTCCGACGCGCTGCGCAACGGCCACACCGTGTTGGCGGTCGTGCGCGGTTCTGCGGTCAACCAGGACGGCGCCTCGAACGGCCTGACCGCGCCGAACGGGCCGTCACAGCAGCGTGTGATCCGCTCCGCACTGGCTTCGGCCGGACTTGCCGTGACCGACGTCGACGTGGTCGAGGCGCACGGCACCGGCACGACTCTGGGCGACCCGATCGAAGCTCAGGCGCTGCTCGCGGTGTACGGCCAGGACCGCCCGTCGCCGCTGCTGCTCGGCTCCATCAAGTCGAACATCGGCCACACCCAGGCCGCCGCCGGTGTCGCGGGCATCATCAAGATGGTCCACGCGATGCGCCACGGCGTCGTGCCCGCGACGCTGCACGTCGACCAGCCGTCGACCCACATCGACTGGACCGCGGGCGAGGTCTCCCTGGTCACGGCCGCGACGACGTGGCCTTCCGTCTCCCGCCCGCGTCGCGCCGGCGTCTCGTCGTTCGGTGTCTCGGGCACTAACGCGCACGTGATTCTGGAGGCGCCGAGCGCGCCGGAACAGGTCGAGGCGGTTCCGGTGTCCGTGCCCCATGCGGTGCCCGTGCCCTACGTGGTGTCGGCGCGCTCGGCGGAGGCGTTGGCCGGGCAGGTCGAGCGGATCAATGCGTGGCCGGGGCACGCGGCGGACATCGCGCTCTCGTTGCTCACCACGCGCGCGTCGTTCGACCATCGAGCCGTGGTGCTCGACGGCGAGGTGCTGGCGAGCGGTGTCGCGAAGGCCAGCGAGCCGGCGTTCCTGTTCAGCGGGCAGGGGTCGCAGCGGGTCGGCATGGGCCGTGAGCTGTACGAGGCGTTCCCCGCGTTCGCCGAGGCGCTCGACGCGGTGCTGGCCAACCTCGACCCGGCCGTCCGCGAGGTCATGTGGGGCGACGACCAGGAAGCGCTCAACCTGACCGGGGTCGCGCAGCCCGCGCTGTTCGCGTTCCAGGTCGCGCTGTACCGGTTGTTCGAGTTCTACGGCGTGAAGCCCAGCCGCGTCGCGGGCCACTCGATCGGTGAGATCGCCGCCGCGCACGTCGCCGGTGTCTTCAGCCTCGAAGACGCGTGCCAGCTCGTGACGGCGCGTGCGTCGCTCATGCAGGCGTTGCCCGCCGGTGGCGCCATGGTGTCCGTGGTCGCTTCCGAGAAGAAGGTGCGCGAGCACCTGACCGATGGCGTGTCCATCGCGGTGGTCAACGGACCTCGGTCCGTGGTGATCGCCGGCGTCGAAGAAGAAGTGCTCGCCATCGCACAGAAGTGGAAGAACAAGCGGCTCAAGGTGTCGCACGCGTTCCACTCGCCGTTGATGGAGCCGATGCTGGACGACTTCCGTGAGGCGATCAGTGGATTGACGTTCCACGAGCCGGTTGTAGGAATGTCGACCTCCGGCGATGTCACCACCGTCGACTACTGGGTGAACCACGTCCGCGACACGGTCCGCTTCCACGACAACGTGACCTCGTTGGGTGACGTGAAGTTCGTGGAGATCGGGCCGGACGGCGTGCTGTCCGCGATGGTGGACGGCTGCGTGCCCGCGGTGCGGCGCAATGGTGACGAGGTCAAGTCAATGTTGACGGCATTGAGCCGAATCAATGTTGACGGCGTCAATGTTGATTGGAACAGGTTCTGTCAACATGGCCGGAAGATCGACCTGCCGACCTACGCGTTCGAGCAGCGAACGTTCTGGCCAGAGGTGTCCACGCGCTCGGATGTCCGGTCGGCCGGTCTCGGCGCGGTCGAGCACCCGCTGCTCGGCGCCGCCGTCGAGCTCGCCGGCGGAGAGGGCCTGCTGTTCACGAGCAGGCTGTCGCTGCGCACCCACCCGTGGCTGCGGGACCACTCGCTGCACGGCAAGGTCCTCGTGCCCGGCGCGGCACTCGTCGAGCTCGCGCTGCGGGCCGCGGACGAGGTGAGCCTCGACCGCGTGGACGAGCTGACGATCGCGGCGCCGCTCGTGCTGCCCGAGTCCGGCGCCGTGCAGGTGCAGATCCGGGTCGGCGGGGACGGTGACCGGCGGGCGGTGGCGATCCACAGCCGTCCCGAGGACAGCGACCTGCCGTGGACCGAGCACGCGTCCGGCTTCCTGGCGTCCGGCGCCACGATCGCCGACTTCGACACCTCGGCGTGGCCGCCCGCGGGCGCCGAGGCCGTGCAGGTCGACGGCGTCTACGAGCGGTTCGCGGAGCTCGGGTTCGACTACGGGCACGCGTTCCAGGGCCTGCGGGCCGCGTGGAAGCTGGGCGACCAGGTGTTCGCCGAGGTCGCGCTGCCCGACGACGTGACGGCCACCGGTTTCGGCATCCACCCCGCGCTGCTGGACGCGGCACTGCACGCGGTCGCGTTCGCGGACCAGCGGACCGAGGGCGCGGTGCCGTTCTCGTGGGAAGGCGTCGCGCTGCACGCGGTCGGCGCCACGTCGTTGCGGGTGCGGCTGCGGACCACGAGTGACAGCTCCATGGAGATCGCCATCGCCGACGCCGCCGGCGCGCCGGTCGCGACGGTCGGCTCGCTCGTCACGCGGGCCGTGTCGGCACAGCAGCTCAGCGCCGCGCAGGACGCGTTGTTCGGGCTGGACTGGGTGCCGATCACGCTCACCGAGGCGGTTCCGGCGGCCCACGTCGTCGAGCGCGTCGAGACGGAAGGGGCTCCGGTCGAGGCCGCGCACGCGGTGACGGCCCAGGTGCTCGCGAAGATCCAGGAGTGGATCGCGGCCGAACGTGCCGAGAAGCTCGTTTTCGTGACGCGACAGGGTGATCTGGGCGCGTCAGCGGTCTGGGGGCTCGTGCGGGCCGCGCAGTCGGAGCATCCCGGCCGGTTCGCGTTGATCGAGACCGACGGAGACCTGCCGGACGCGGCGCTCGCGAGTGCCGAACCGCAGCTGCGGGTGCGGGACGGCGAGGTGTTCGTGCCGCGCGTCGCCCGTGTCGCCGCCGCCGAGAGCGTTGTGCTGGAAGGACCTGTGCTGATCACCGGCGGTACCGGTGGGCTCGGCCAGGTCATCGCGCGGCATCTCGTCGCCGCGCACGGTGTTCGCGACCTGGTGCTGGTCAGCAGGCGCGGTGAGACGCCGGACTGGGCGGCGGAGCTGGACGCGTCGGTCACGGTCGCGGCCTGCGACGTCGCCGACCGGCATGCCGTCGCGAATCTCCTCGCAGGGCAACAGATCCGTTCCATCGTGCACACCGCGGGTGTCCTGGACGACGGCGTCGTCGAGTCGCTCACGCCAGAGCGTCTGTCGAACGTGTTGCGCCCCAAGGTCGACGCCGCGTGGAACCTGCACGAGCTCGCAGGCGACGTCTCGGCGTTCGTCGTCTACTCGTCCGGTGCGGGCATCTTCGGTTCGTCGGGCCAGGGCAACTACGCGGCGGGCAACACGTTCCTCGACGCGTTGGTCGAGCACCGGCGTTCGCAGGGCCTGCCGGGCGTGTCGCTGGCGTGGGGCGCGTGGGCGGAGACGGGCATGCTGTCCGGCGCCGACGCCGAGCGGCTCGCCAAGTCGGGCATGCCGCCGATCACGCCCGCGGAAGGCGTCGAACTCTTCGACGCCGCACTGTCCTCGGGTGCCGCGCTGGTGTTGCCGCTGCGGCTCGACCTGCCGGTGTTCCGGGCGCGCGGCGAGGTTCCGGCCGTGCTGCAGGGACTGGTGAAGGTCCGCGCTCGCCGCACGGCCACGTCCGGCACCTCGTCGTCGCTCGTGCGGAAGCTGACCGGTCTCGACGACACCGGCCGCCTGGAGGCGTTGCTGGACCTGGTCCGGGCCGAGGTCGGCGCGGTGCTCGGACACAGCGGCGGCGAGACGATCGACCCGTCGCGCGCCTTCCAGTCGCTGGGCTTCGACTCGCTGACCGCGGTCGAGCTGCGCAACCGCCTCGGTGAGGTCACCGGGCTGCGCCTGCCCGCGACGCTGACGTTCGACTACCCGACCGCCGCCGTGCTCGCCGGTTTCCTGAAGGACGAGCTGTTCGGCGCCTCGGACGCGGTGTCGCAGCTGCCTGCCCTGGTGTCCACTTCGGACGATCCGATCGTGATCGTCGGCATGGCCTGCCGCTATCCCGGAGGAGTGTCGTCGCCCGAGGACCTGTGGCGGCTCGTGTCCGACGGCGTTGACGCCATCACGGAGTTCCCGGTCGACCGCGGCTGGGACGTCGACGGCATCTACCACCCGGACCCCGACCACGCGGGCACGACCTACTCGATCGCCGGTGGCTTCCTGCACGAGGCGGGCGCGTTCGACCCCGCTTTCTTCGGGATGTCCCCGCGTGAGGCCATGGCCACGGACTCGCAGCAGCGCCTGCTGCTCGAGACCACCTGGGAGGCGCTGGAGCGCTCCGGGATCGACCCGGCTTCGTTGCGGGGCAGTGCGACCGGCGTGTTCACCGGCGTCATGTACAACGACTACGCGTCCATTCTGGACGGTGGCGAGTTCGAGGGACACCAGGGCCAGGGCAGCGCGGGCTCGATCGCTTCGGGCCGTGTCTCCTACACGTTCGGCTTCGAGGGCCCGGCCGTCACGGTCGACACCGCGTGCTCTTCTTCTTTGGTGGCACTGCATCTCGCTTCGCAGGCGCTGCGGTCGGGGGAGTGCTCGCTGGCCGTCGCCGGTGGCGTGACGGTGATGTCGACGCCCACCACCTACGTCGAGTTCTCCCGTCAGCGCGGACTTTCCGTTGACGGACGGTGCAAGGCGTTCTCCGACGACGCGGACGGCACCGGTTGGGGTGAGGGCGTCGGTCTGCTGGTGCTGGAACGTCAGTCCGATGCCGTTCGTAACGGCCACACGGTGCTGGCAGTCGTGCGCGGCTCGGCCGTCAACCAGGACGGTGCCTCGAACGGCCTGACCGCGCCGAACGGCCCGTCGCAGCAGCGAGTGATCCGCTCGGCCCTGGCTTCGGCCGGCCTGTCGCCCGCGGACGTCGACGCCGTCGAGGCGCACGGCACCGCCACGAAGCTCGGCGATCCGATCGAGGCGCAGGCGCTGCTGGCCGTGTACGGGCAGGACCGCTCCGAGCCGCTCTACCTGGGCTCGATCAAGTCGAACATCGGCCACACGCAGGCCGCCGCGGGTGTCGCGGGCGTGATCAAGATGGTGCAGGCGCTGCACCACGGCGTGCTGCCCGAGACGCTGCACGTCGGCACGCCGACCACGCAGGTCGACTGGGAGTCCGGCGCCGTCGAGGTGCTGACCTCGTCCCGCGCGTGGCCGACGGTGTCGCGCGCACGTCGCGCCGGCATCTCGTCGTTCGGTGTCTCGGGCACGAACGCTCACGTGATCATCGAGGCTCCGGACGCTCAGGAATTGTCAGACCTGCCTGAGATGATTGAGATGGGGGCTCGCAGCCCCCTGGGGGCAGGGCAATCCGAATCGATTCCGCAGGTCGGCGTGGTGCCGTTGGCGGTGTCGGCGAAGTCGGCGGCGTCGGTGCGGGCGCAGGTCGAACGGATCACGGCGTTGGTGGGCAGCGGTGTGTCCGCTGTGGACGTCGGGTTCTCGCTGGCGACCACGCGGGCGTTGTTCGACCACCGGGCGGTGGTGCTCGATGGCGAGGTTGTCGCGGAAGGTGTCGCGGCGGGCAGGCCGTTGGCGCTCCTGTTCTCCGGGCAGGGGGCGCAGCGGATCGGGGCCGGGCGTGAGCTGTACGAGGCGTTCCCGGTGTTCGCGGAGGCGTTCGACGCCGCCCTGGTCAACCTCGACCCCGCGTTGCGCGAGGTCATGTGGGGCGACGACCAGGAGGCGTTGAACCAGACCGGAGTGGCGCAGCCGGCGTTGTTCGCCGTCGAGGTGGCGCTGTACCGGTTGATCGAGTCGTTCGGGGTGCGGCCGGACCACCTGGTCGGGCACTCGGTCGGGGAGATCGCGGCCGCGCACGTCGCCGGTGTGCTGAGCCTGGAGGACGCGTGCTTGCTGGTGACGGCGCGTTCGGCGCTCATGCAGGCGTTGCCGGCCGGTGGCGCGATGGTGTCCGTCATCGCTTCCGAAGAGGAGGTGGTGCCGCACCTCACCGCGGGCGTGTCGATCGCGGCGGTCAACGGGCCGCGCACGGTCGTGATCGCCGGTGTTGAAGACGAGGTGCTGGCTGTCGCAGCCAAGTGGAAGAGCAAGCGGCTGAAGGTGTCGCACGCGTTCCACTCGCCGCTGATGGAGCCGATGCTGGACGACTTCCGCGAGGCGATCAGCGGGCTTACCTTCCACGAGCCGGTTGTGGGAATGTCGACCTCCGGCGATGTCACCACCGTCGACTACTGGGTGAACCACGTCCGGGACGCGGTGCGGTTCCACGAGAACGTCACCCGCCTAGGCGATGTCACGTTGCTGGAGGTCGGGCCGGACGCGCAGCTGAGCGCGATGGTGGACGGCTCTACGGCGGTGTTGAGGCGCGACCGCGATGAAGTCGCGTCAATGTTGACCGCACTCGGTCAAGTACATGTTGACGGAATCAATGTTGACTGGACGCCGCTGTACACAGGTGGACGCAAGGTCGATCTGCCCACCTACGCGTTCGAGCACCAGATGTTCTGGCCGAAGGCGGTGCGCAAGGCCGGTGACGTCGGTGCGCTCGGGCTCACGCGGGTGGAGCACCCGTTGCTCGGTGCGGCGGTCGACGTCGCCGGTGCGGACGGGGTGCTGTTCACGAGCCGGTTGTCGCTGGGCTCGCACCCGTGGCTCGCGGATCACCGGGTGTTCGGGCAGGTGTTGCTGCCGGGCACGGCGTTCCTGGAGCTCGCGGTCCGGGCGGGTGACGAGGTCGGGCTCGACCGCGTCGACGAGCTGACGCTGGCCGCGCCGCTCGTGCTGCCCGAACAGGGTGCTGTGCGCGTTCAGGTCGCCGTGGGCGAGGAAGAGAACGGGCGTCGTACGGTCGGAGTCTTCTCACGGCCGGATGGCGAGAACGCGCCGTGGACGCAGCACGCCACCGGCTTCCTGGCCAGCGGCACGACTGTCGGCGACTTCGACGCGACCGACTGGCCGCCGAACGCGGAAAGCGTTGACGTCGAAGGGGCTTACGAGCGGTTCGCGGAGAACGGCTTCGAGTACGGGCCGGTGTTCCAGGGGCTGCGGGCGGTGTGGCGCGGGGACGGCGAGGTGTTCGCCGAGGTCGCGCTGCCCGAGGACGTGGACGGGGCGGCGTTCGGGCTGCACCCGGCGCTGCTCGACGCCACGCTGCACGCCGGCGGGTTCTTCGACGGGGCCGAGGCGGGGCTGCCGTTCTCGTGGGAAGGCGTGTCGCTGCACGCCACCGGCGCGGCATCGGTCCGGGTGAGGCTGCGGCGTGCCGGGGACGCGTGGGTGATCGCGGTCGCCGACACGACGGGCGCCCCGGTCGCGACGATCGGGTCGCTGGTGACGCGGGCGGTGTCCGGACAGCAGGTGAGTGCGGCGGACCGTGACTCGTTGTTCCGGCTCGACTGGGTGCCGGTGTCGCTGCTCAACGCCGGTGCGGCCGCCGTGTGTGTGGAGGAGTTCGTCGGCGACGGGGACGTCGTCACGCAGACGCACGCTCTCGCGGCCCGTGCGCTGGAGTTGGTGCAGCGCTGGATCGCTGAGGAACGTGCCGAACGGCTCGTGTTCGTGACACGGCAGGACGACCTGGCTGCGAGCGCGGTGCACGGTCTGGTCCGGTCCGCGCAGAACGAGCATCCCGGCCGGTTCACGCTCATCGACACCGATGCCGAGGTGTCCGAGCAGGTTCTCGCGATCGACGAGCCGCAACTGCGGGTGCGCGACGGTCAGGTGTTCGCGGCACGGCTCGCACGGGCCGAGGCGGCGGAACCGGGCGAGTTCACCGGGCCGGTGCTGATCACCGGCGGGACCGGCGGGCTGGGCCGGGTGATCGCGAAGCACCTCGTCGAACGCCACGGCGTCAAGGAACTGGTGCTGGTCAGCCGCACCGGCAAGGCAGAGGTGTCCGATTTGGACGCCAAGGTCGTCGTGGTCGCGTGCGATGTCAGTGACCGCAAGGCGTTGCAGAAGGTGCTGAAGAAGCACAAGGTCCGCAGCGTCGTGCACACTGCCGGCGTGCTCGACGACGGCGTGATCGAGTCGCTCACGCCGGAGCGGCTGTCGGCCGTGCTCAAGCCCAAGGTCGACGCCGCCTGGAACCTGCACGAGCTCACCAAGAACCTCGACAACTTCATCATCTTCTCCAGCGCCGCCGGTACGTTCGGCGCCGCTGGGCAGGCGAACTACGCGGCGGGCAACGCGTTCCTCGACGCGCTGGCGCGGCATCGGCGTTCGGCCGGGCTGCCGGCGGTGTCGCTGGCGTGGGGCGCGTGGAACCAGACCGGCATGCTGTCCGAGGCCGACGCCGAACGCATGGCACGAGGCGGAACGCCGCCGCTGTCGGTGGAGCAGGGGCTCGCGCTGTTCGACGCGGCGATCGCCGGTGAGGACGCGGTGCTGCTGCCGCTGCGCCTGGACCTCGCGACGTTGCGCGGCCACCACGAGATCCGCCCGCTGCTGCGCGGACTGATCCGCGCGAAGGCCCGTCGCGCGGCTGCCCACGCCGACTCCGGACTGGTTCAGCGGCTCACCGCGATGGCCCCCGAAGCACGGCTCACCGCACTGCTCGACCTGGTGCGCACCGAGGTCGCCGCAGTGCTCGGCCACGACGGCATTGCCGCGGTGGACCCGGCGAAGGCGTTCCAGGACCTCGGTTTCGACTCGCTCACCGCGGTCGACCTGCGCAACCGGCTGACCGGTGTCACCGGGCTGCGGCTGCCGAGCACGCTGATCTTCGACTACCCGACGTCCGCGGTGCTCGCCGGTTTCCTGCGCGACGAGCTGTTCGGCGCCTCGGACGTGGTGGAGTCGCTGCCCGCGCTGACGTCCACTTCGGACGATCCGATCGTGATCGTCGGCATGGCCTGCCGCTATCCGGGTGGTGTCGCCACGCCGGAACAGCTGTGGGACCTCGTGGTCGACGGCCGCGACGCCATCACGGAGTTCCCGTCCAACCGCGGCTGGGACCTCGACTCGCTCTACCACCCGGACCCCGACCACGTCGGCACCTCGTACACGAAGTCCGGTGGCTTCCTGCACGACGCGGACCAGTTCGATCCGGAGTTCTTCGGCATGTCGCCGCGCGAGGCGGTGTCGACCGACGCGCAGCAGCGTCTGCTGCTGGAGGCGTCGTGGGAGGCGCTGGAGCGGTCGGGAATCGACCCCGTCGCGCTGAAGGGCAGCCAGACCGGTGTGTTCGCCGGCGTCATGTACAACGACTACTCGCTGCTGCTCGAAGGCGATTCCGAGGGTTATCAGACGACCGGCGGTTCGCCTTCGGTGGTGTCGGGCCGTGTCTCCTACACGTTCGGCTTCGAGGGGCCCGCGGTCACGCTCGACACGGCGTGCTCGTCGTCGTTGGTCGCGATGCACTGGGCGATGCAGGCTCTCCGCGCCGGTGAGTGCTCGCTGGCGCTGGCCGGAGGTGTGACCGTGCTGGCTTCTCCCGGCGCGTTCATCGGGTTCTCGCGGCAGCGCGGGCTGTCGCCGGACGGCCGCTGCAAGGCGTTCTCCGACTCCGCCGATGGCGTCGGCTGGTCCGAGGGTGTCGGTGTGGTCGTGCTGGAGCGGCTGTCCGACGCCGTTCGCAACGGCCACAACGTGCTGGCCGTCGTCCGTGGCTCGGCGGTCAACCAGGACGGTGCTTCCAACGGCCTGACCGCGCCCAACGGTCCCTCGCAGCAGCGGGTGATCCGTCAGGCGCTGGCGTCCGCCGGTCTGTCCACTGCGGACGTCGACGTCGTCGAAGCACACGGCACGGGTACGTCCTTGGGCGACCCGATCGAGGCGCAGGCGCTGCTCGCGACCTACGGTCAGGACCGGCCGTCGCCGCTGCTGCTCGGTTCGATCAAGTCCAACATCGGCCACACCCAGGCCGCGGCCGGTGTGGCGGGTGTGATCAAGATGGTGCAGGCGCTGCGGCACGGCGTCGTGCCGCAGACGCTGCACATCGACTCGCCGTCGTCCCACGTGGACTGGGAGGCGGGTTCGGTCCAGCTGCTGACCGGCAACGCTTCGTGGCCTGAGGTCGCTCGGGCCCGCCGTGCCGCCGTCTCGTCGTTCGGTGTCTCGGGCACGAACGCACACGTGATCTTGGAGGCCCCGGACGCTCAGGAATTGTCAGACCTGCCTGAGATGATTGAGATGGGGGTCGAAAGCCCCCTGGGGGCCAGCCAGCCGGGATCGATTCAGGTCGTGGGTGCGCCGCTGGTGGTGTCGGCCAAGTCGGCGGCGTCGTTGCGGGCGCAGGTCGAGCAGGTCGGCGCGCTCGTGGCGAGTGGTGTGTCCGCTGTGGACGTCGGGTTCTCGCTGGCGACCACGAGGGCGTTGTTCGACCACCGGGCGGTCGTGTGGAACGGCGTTGAGCTTGCCAGTGGTGTGATGCGGAATCGGTCGCTCGCGTTCGTGTTCTCCGGGCAGGGGTCCCAGAGGCTTGGCATGGGGCGCGAGTTGTACGAGGCGTTCCCGGTGTTCGCGGAGGCCTTGGACGCCGCGCTGGTCAACCTCGACCCCGCGCTGCGCGAGGTCATGTGGGGCGACGACGCCGAGGCTCTGAACCAGACCGGCTACGCGCAGCCTGCGATCTTCGCGGTCGAGGTGGCGTTGTTCCGGCTGCTGGAGTCGTTCGGGGTGCGGCCCTCACAGCTTGCCGGGCATTCGATCGGCGAGATCGCGGCGGCGCACGTCGCGGGCGTGCTGAGCCTGGACGACGCGTGCTTGCTGGTGACGGCGCGGTCGGCGCTCATGCAGGCGTTGCCGGCCGGTGGCGCGATGGTGTCGGTGATCGCGTCCGAGGAAGAAGTGCGTGAGCACCTGACGGGCGGAGTGTCGATCGCGGCGGTCAACGGGCCTCGGTCGGTGGTGATCGCCGGTGTTGAGGCAGAGGTGCTGGCTGTTGCGGAGCGCTGGAAGAGCAAGCGGCTGAAGGTGTCGCACGCGTTCCACTCGCCGTTGATGGAGCCGATGCTGGATGACTTCCGTGAGTCGATCAGCGGCATCCAGTTCCACGAACCTGTCGTAGGAATGTCGACATCTGGCGATGTCACGACCGTTGACTACTGGGTCGACCACGTTCGGGACACGGTCCGTTTCCACGACAACGTCACGCGGTTGGGTGACGTGACGCTGGTCGAGATCGGGCCGGACGCGCAGTTGACGGCGATGGTTGACGGGTTGATTCCGACGTTGACGCGAGTCAAGTCTGATGTTGAGTCAATGTTGACTGCACTCAGTCAAGTACATGTCGACGGAATCAACGTTGATTGGACTCGGTTCTACGGCGGCGGCAAGCGTGTCGAGCTGCCCACCTACCCGTTCAACCGGCAGCGCTACTGGCCCGCGAGTGCCGGGAAGGCGTCGGACGCGTCCGGGCTCGGGCTGGTCAGTGTCGGGCACCCGTTGCTCGGCGCTTCGGTGGAGCTGGCCGAGGGCGAAGGCGTCGTGTTCACCAGCCGGGTGTCGCTGAGCACGCACCCGTGGCTCGCCGACCACGTGATCATGGGGCGCAACCTGGTGCCGGCCGCCGTGCTGATCGAGCTGGCCATCAGGGCCGCGGACGAGGTCGGGCTCGACCGGGTCGACGACCTCACGCTGGCCGCGCCGCTCGTTCTGCCCGAGCGCGGTGCCGTGCAGGTGCAGTTGAAGGTCGGCGCGGAGAGCAACGGCCGCCGTCAGTACGCGATCCACTCACGGCCTGAGGACGCGCCGGACATGCCGTGGACGCAGCACGCGACCGGCTTCCTGGCGAGCGGCACGACCACAGGCGGCTTCGATGCCACTGTCTGGCCGCCCGCCGGGGCCGTGGCGATGGACTACGAGGAGTGCTACGAGCGGTTCGCGAGCGTCGGGTTCGCCTACGGGCACGCGTTCCAGAACCTCAAGGCGGCCTGGCGGGTCGGCGGGGAGATCTACGCCGAGCTCGCGTTGCCGGAGGACGTCGACGGGGCCGCGTACGGCCTGCACCCGGCGCTGCTCGACTCGGCGCTGCACGCGGCGTTGCTGGACGAGACGCTCGACGCGGGTCTGCCGTTCTCGTGGGAGGGCGTGTCGCTGCACGCCACCGGGGCGAGCGAGCTGCGCGTCAAGCTGACCCGCGACGAGGGCGGCATGCGCAGGACGATCGCGCTCGCTGACGTCACGGGTGCGCCGGTCGCCACGGTCGAGGCCGTGATCGTGCGGGCGGTGAACGTCGAGCAGCTCGGCGAGGCCAGGCAGAGCGAGCTGTTCGGGCTCGAGTGGGTGCCGGTCACGCAGGAGGACGTCGCCGCGCCCGCGTCGGTCGCGGTGCTCGGGCCGGACGTGCTCGACCTCGGGTTCCCGGTCGTCGACACGATCACCGAGACCGATGCGGGGCTGGTGCTGGTGCCGGTCACGGGATCGGAAGACGTGCTCGGCAGCACGCACCGCAACACGGCGCGTGTGCTGGGGTTGGTGCAGGAGTGGATCAGCAGTGGCAAGGACGGCAGGCTCACGTTCGTCACGCGGGGTGCGACCACCGGTGAGGACTTGGGGGCCGCGGCGGTCTGGGGCCTGGTGCGGTCGGCGCAGTCCGAGCACCCGGAGCGGTTCGGGTTGATCGACCTGTGCGGCAACAACCTCTCCACCGCAATGGTTTCGGTGGCGTTCGGGGTCGACGAGCCGCAGTTGGTGGTGCGTGACGGCGAGGTGCTGGCCGCGCGGCTGGCGCGGGTCGCCGGCGAGTCCGAGGTTCGCTGGGAAGGCAAGGTCCTGGTCACCGGCGGTACCGGCGGACTGGGCGCGGTCGTCGCGAAGCATCTCGTTGAGACGCACGGTGTTCGGGAGCTGCTGCTCGTGAGCCGTCGCGGCCAGGCCGATACGGCGGAGCTGGAAGCGTTGGGAGCGCGGGTCACCGTCGCCGCGTGTGACGTGACCGACCGGGATGCTGTCGCCGAACTTCTTGCCCAGCACGAGATCCGGGGCGTCGTGCACGCGGCCGGTGTGCTGGACGACGGAGTGATCGAGTCGATGACGCCGGAACGCGTCCTGAACGTGCTCAAGCCCAAGGCCGATGCCGCCTGGCATCTGCACGAGCTGACGTCCGGTCTCACGGCGTTCGTGGTGTTCTCGTCGGCGGCCGGTGTGTTCGGCAACGCCGGGCAGGCGAACTACGCGGCGGGCAACGCGTTCCTCGACGCGCTTTCCGCCCACCGCAAGGCATCCGGGCTGCCCGCGACGTCGATGGCGTGGGGCGTGTGGGCCGGGGTCAGCGGGATGACCGGCGAGCTGACCGAGGCCGAGGCCGCGCGGATGACCGCCGCCGGCATGCCGCCGATCACGGTCGAGCAGGGGCTGGAGCTGTTCGACGCGGCCGTGACGAGCGGGGCGGCGCTGACCGTTCCGGTGCGCCTCGACCTCGCGACTTTGCGGGCACGTGGTGCGGTGGCGCCGTTGTTGCAGGGGCTGATCCGGGTCAGGGCGCGGCGTGCGGCGGCGGGTTCCGCCACCGCTTCCGGGCTGGTGCAGAAGCTCGGCGCGATGGACGTCGCCGACCGGCACTCCGGTCTCGTCGACCTGGTGCGCGCGCAGGTGTCCTCGGTGCTGGGCCACGCCTCGATCGACGCGGTGGACGCGACGCGGGCGTTCCAGGACCTCGGGTTCGACTCGCTGACCGCCGTCGAGCTGCGCAACCAGCTGACGGAGGCGACCGGGCTGCGGCTGCCGGCGACGCTGGTGTTCGACTACCCGACCGCGATCGCGCTGGCCGACCACCTGCACGCCGAGCTGTTCGGTTCCGCTGACGCGGTGGCGGATCTGCCCGCGCTGGTGTCCACTTCGGACGATCCGATCGTGATCGTCGGCATGGCCTGCCGCTTCCCCGGTGGCGTGACGTCGCCGGAGACGTTGTGGGACCTGGTGGCGTCCGGCACGGACGCGATCACGCCGTTCCCGGCGAACCGCGGCTGGGACCTGGACTCGCTGTTCCACCCGGACCCCGACCACCTCGGCACGTCCTACGCGCGCGCCGGTGGCTTCCTGCACGACGCGGACCAGTTCGACCCGGCGTTCTTCGGGATGTCGCCGCGGGAGGCGCTCGGCACGGACGGCCAGCAGCGCATCCTGCTGGAGACGACCTGGGAGGCGCTGGAGCGGGCCGGGATCGACCCGCAGTCGTTGCGCGGTAGCCGGACCGGTGTGTTCGCCGGTGTCATGTACTCGGACTACGCGCAGATCCTGGAGTCCGACTCCGAAGGGCACCAGGGGGCCGGGACCTCGCCTTCGGTGGTGTCGGGCCGGGTGTCCTACACGTTCGGCTTCGAGGGGCCGTCGGTGTCGATCGACACGGCGTGCTCGTCGTCGCTGGTAGCGATGCACCTTGCGGCGCAGGCACTGCGGGCCGGTGAGTGCTCGCTCGCGCTGGCCGGTGGTGTGACGGTGATGTCGACTCCGGGTGCGTTCGTCGGGTTCTCGCGGCAGCGTGGTCTGTCGGAGGACGGGCGGTGCAAGGCGTTCTCGGACTCCGCTGATGGCGTTGGTTGGTCTGAGGGTGTCGGTCTGCTCGTGTTGGAACGTCAGTCTGATGCGGTGCGTCTTGGGCACACGATTTTGGCGGTCGTGCGTGGGTCGGCGATCAACCAGGACGGTGCGTCCAACGGTCTGACGGCGCCCAACGGGCCGTCGCAGCAGAGGGTGATTCGACAGGCGTTGGCGTCTGCTGGGTTGACCACTGCTGATGTCGACGCGGTTGAGGCGCACGGCACGGGCACGACTTTGGGCGACCCGATTGAGGCGCAGGCGCTGCTCGCGACGTACGGGCAGGATCGGGACGTGCCGCTGTTGCTGGGTGGCATCAAGTCGAACATCGGGCACACGCAGGCAGCCGCCGGTGTCGCGGGCGTGATCAAGATGGTGCAGGCCATGCGGAACGGTGTTGTGCCGCCGACGCTGCACGTGACTTCGCCGTCGTCGCACGTCGACTGGAGCGAGGGGGCGGTCGAGCTCGTCACCGAGGCGACGCCGTGGCCTGCGGTGTCGCGGCCGCGCCGGGCCGGCGTCTCGTCGTTCGGCCTCTCGGGCACGAACGCGCACGTGATCTTGGAAGCGCCCGGAGCGCTGGGGATCCCCCCAATTTCCAGCGTACGCGATGAAAGTGCTGGTCAAGGGGCCGCTGGGCGATCTGTGGACAACTCGGCGGCTGTGGACAACTCGGCGCTCGGGGGCGGCTTGGTGCCGTTCGTGGTGTCGGCCAGGACCGCGGAGGCGTTGCCTGGGCAGATCGAGCGGGCCCGGTCGTCTGTGGGGGTGCCGGAGGACGTGGCGTTCTCGTTGTTGAACACCCGTGCGCGGTTCGATCACCGGGCCGTGGTGCTCGGGGACGAGGTGCTGGCGTCCGGGGTCGCGTTGTCGCAGCGGTCGGTCGCGGTGCTGTTCAGCGGGCAGGGGTCGCAGCGGGTTGGCATGGGGCGCGAGTTGTACTCGGCGTTCCCGGTGTTCGCCGAGGCGCTCGACGCCGTGCTGATGTACCTCGATCCGGCCGTTCGGGACGTCATGTGGGGTGACGACCAGGAGGCGTTGAACCAGACCGGGGTGGCGCAGCCGGCGTTGTTCGCGGTCGAGGTGGCGCTGTACCGGTTGCTGGAGTCGTGGGGTGTCAAGGCCGATCAGGTTGCCGGGCATTCCATCGGGGAGATCGCGGCGGCGCACGTCGCGGGCGTGTTGAGCGTCGAGGACGCTTGTCTGCTCGTCACCGCGAGGTCGGCGCTCATGCAGGCGTTGCCTGAGGGTGGCGCGATGGTCTCGGTTCAGGCTTCCGAGGACGAGGTTCTGCCGCATCTCACGGCCGGCGTGTCGATCGCGGCGATCAATGGGCCCAAGTCGGTGGTCATCGCGGGTGTGGAAGCCGACGTGCTGGTGATCGCCGAGCGCTGGAAGAGCAAGCGGCTCAAGGTGTCGCACGCGTTCCACTCGCCGTTGATGGAACCGATGCTGGACGACTTCCGTGAGTCGCTCGCGGAGATCACCCTGCGGGAGCCGAGCATTCCGGTGGTGACCAGTGGGGACGTCACGACCGTCGACTACTGGGTGAACCACGTCCGGGACGCGGTGCGGTTCACGGACAACGTGCGGCGGCTCAGGGACGGTGGCGCGACCACGTTCGTCGAGGTCGGGCCGGACGGGGTGCTCAGCGCCCTGGTCGAGGACGCGATTCCCTTGCTGCGCAAGGACAAAGGTGAGCGCGTCGCGGCACTGACCGCGTTGGCTCGCCTGCACGTCGAGGGTGTGAAGGTCGACTGGAGCGGGTTCTGCGCCGGTGGCAGGAAGATCGACCTGCCCACCTACGCGTTCGACCACCAGCGGTACTGGCCCGCGGTGCGGATCGGCGGGGACGACGCGTCCGGCATCGGCATGGTCGCGGTCGGGCACCCGTTGCTCATCGCGTCGGCGGAACTCGCTGACGGGGAAGGGTTCCTGTTCACGAGCAGGCTGGCGGCGCGCACGCATCCGTGGATTCGCCACCACACGATCATGGGACGCGTGATGGTGCCGGGGGCGGCGCTCGTCGAGCTCGCGATGCGGGCCGGGGACGAGGTCGGGCTGGACCGGCTGGAGGAGCTGACGTTGTCCGCGCCGGTGATCCTGCCGGAGCACGGCGGACTCGCGCTGCAGATGAAGGTGTCCGCCGGGGACGACCGCCGGACGTTCACCATCCACGCGCGGCCTGACGAGGTGACCGACGCGCCGTGGACCCAGGTGGTCGGCGGTGTGCTGGCCAAGGGTGAGCAGCGGGTCGAGTTCGACGCCTCGGTGTGGCCGCCGAAGGCCGAAGTCCTTGACGTCGATGGGTGTTACGAGAGGTTCGCCGAAGCCGGGTTCGCTTACGGCGGGCTGTTCCAGGGGCTGCGGGCGGCCTGGCGGGACGGCGACACCACGTACGCCGAGGTGGCGCTGCCGGACGACGTCAACGTCAAGCCGTTCGGGCTGCACCCGGCGTTGCTCGACGCCGCGCTGCACGCCTCGCTGCTCGACGAGAGCGGGTCGGCCGGGCTGCCGTTCGCGTGGGAGAACGTGTCGCTGCACGCGACCGCCGCGACGGCGTTGCGGGTCAAGATGACGCGCGACGGCAACGGGCTGCGGATCGCGCTCGCCGACCCCGCCGGCAACCCGGTGGCATCGGTCGAGTCACTGGTGATGCGGGCTGTCGCGGCCGAGCAGCCGGTCGAGCTGGATTCGATGTTCTCGGTGCGGTGGACGCCGATCGCGGTGCCGCCGGCCGAGGCGGGCAAGACGGTCAGCGTGCTCGGGCCGGACGTGCTCGGGCTGTCCGTCGGACGGGTCGAGGGCCTGCTTTCCCTGGCGGACACGGACGTCGTGCTCGTGCCGGTCGCGGGGGAGCAGAACGCCGAGTCGGTGCGGGCCGTGACGCACCGGGCGTTGGAGCTGGTCCAAGAATGGATTCGCGAGGACCGCGACGGGCGGCTCGTGTTCGTCACGCGCGGCGCGGTCGAGGGCGATGACCTGGCCGGTGCGGCGGTGTGGGGGCTGCTGCGGACCGCGCAGACCGAGCACCCGGACCGGTTCGGGTTGATCGATGTGGACGCCGAGGAGTCGTCGCTCGCGACGCTGCTCGGGGTGCTGGACCTGGACGAGCCGCAGCTGGTCGTGCGGGACGGCGAGGCTCGGGCGGCGCGTCTCGGACGGGTCGCGGGCGGAACCGAAGACGGTGGCTGGGAGAGCCCGGTGCTGATCACGGGTGGTACCGGCGGGCTCGGGCGGATCGTGGCCCGGCACCTGGTGGAGACGCACGGGGTCACCGAGCTGGTGCTGGTGAGTCGCAGTGGTTCCGGTGACGTGAGTGAGCTGGAAGCGTTGGGCGCGAAGGTCTCTGTCGTCGCCTGCGACGCTGCCGACCGGACTGCGTTGTGGGAGTTGCTGAAGCAGCACAAGGTTCGCGGTGTCGTGCACGCGGCCGGAGTGCTGGACGACGGTGTGATCGAGTCGCTCACGCCCGAGCGGGTCGACTCCGTGCTGCGCGCCAAGGTCGATGCCGCGCTGAACCTGCACGATCTCGCGACCGAGGTGTCGAGGTTCGTGGTGTTCTCGTCGGCGGCCGGGGTGTTCGGCAACGCCGGGCAGGGCAACTACGCCGCCGGCAACGCGTTCCTCGACGCGCTGGCCGCGCACCGGCGGCTCAACGGGCTGCCCGGCGTGTCGCTGGCGTGGGGCGCCTGGGACACCGGCATGTTGTCGGCCGAGGACGCCGAACGGATGCAGCGCTCGGGCATGCCCGCCATCTCCTCCGAGCTGGGGCTGCGGCTGTTCGACGCGGCGGTCGCCGGGGCGGAACCCGCGGTGATTCCGGTGCGGCTCGACCTGGCGGCGCTGAAGCAGAACGGTGACGTGAAGCCGTTGCTGCGCGGGCTGATCCGGGTCAAGGCGCGGCGCAAGGTCGCGGGGTCGGAGACGGCTTCCGGGCTGGTGCGGCGACTGTCCGTGCTGGACGAAGCCGGACGGATCGACGCGCTGGTGGATCTGGTTCGCGGCGAGGTCGCGGCCGTGCTCGGCTACGACACGATCGCGGCGGTCGACCCGGCGCGGGCGTTCCAGGAGCTCGGGTTCGACTCGCTGACCGCGGTCGAGCTGCGCAACCGGCTCACGGCGGTCACCGGGCTCAAGCTGCCGGCGACCGTGGTGTTCGACTACCCGTCGTCGGCGCAGCTGGCCGGATATCTGAAGGACGAACTGCTCGGAGCGGTCACGGACGTCTCGGACCTGCCCGCGCTGGTGTCCACTTCGGACGATCCGATCGTGATCGTCGGCATGGCCTGCCGTTACCCCGGCGGTGTCTCCTCGCCAGAGGACCTGTGGGATCTGGTGGCTTCGGGTGTGGACGCGATCACGCCGTTCCCGGCGAACCGCGGCTGGGACCTGGACACGCTCTTCCACCCGGACCCCGACCACCCCGGCACGTCGTACGTCCGGGCGGGCGGCTTCCTGCACGACGCGGACCAGTTCGACCCGGAGTTCTTCGGGATGTCACCGCGTGAGGCCGTCGCGACGGACTCGCAGCAGCGGCTCATGCTGGAGACGGCGTGGGAGGCGTTGGAGCGTTCCGGGATCGCGCCGGCATCGTTGCGTGGCAGCTCCACCGGTGTGTTCGCCGGTGTCATGTACAACGACTACACGCAGCTCATCGGCGGTGCGGACACCGAGGGTTTCGGCTCGACCGGTGCATCGCCTTCGGTGATCTCGGGTCGCGTGTCCTACGCGCTCGGGCTTGAGGGGCCGTCGGTGTCGATCGACACCGCGTGCTCGTCGTCGTTGGTGGCTTTGCACTGGGCGATGCAGGCTCTTCGGGCCGGTGAATGCTCATTGGCGCTGGCCGGTGGTGTGACCGTGATGTCGACGCCGGGGTCGTTCGTCGGGTTCTCCCGTCAGCGCGGGCTGTCGGAGGACGGGCGGTGCAAGGCGTTCTCGGACACGGCCGATGGTGTCGGTTGGTCCGAGGGTGTCGGTCTGCTCGTGTTGGAGCGTCAGTCGGATGCGGTGCGGAATGGTCACCAGGTCCTTGCGGTCGTGCGGGGTTCGGCGATCAACCAGGACGGTGCGTCCAACGGACTGACGGCGCCCAACGGGCCGTCGCAGCAGAGGGTGATTCGACAGGCGTTGGCGTCTGCCGGGTTGTCTGCTGCTGATGTCGATGCCGTCGAGGCGCATGGCACCGGTACTTCTTTGGGCGACCCCATCGAGGCGCAGGCGCTGATGGCGACGTACGGGCAGGATCGGGACGTGCCGCTGCTGCTGGGTGGCATCAAGTCGAACATCGGGCACACGCAGGCCGCTGCCGGTGTCGCGGGCATCATCAAGATGGTGCAGGCGATGCGGCACGGGGTGTTGCCGCGGACGTTGCACGCTTCGACGCCTTCGTCGCACGTCGACTGGAGCGAGGGCGCGGTCGAGCTGCTGCAGGAGAACACCGCGTGGCCCTCGGTAGAGCGGGCGCGGCGGGCGGCGGTGTCGTCGTTCGGCATCAGCGGCACGAACGCGCACGTGATCTTGGAAGCGCCGGGAGCGCTGGAGGTCGGGCGCGACTCGGCCCTTGGAGACAGCCTGGTGCCGTGGGTGGTGTCGGCTCGGAGTGAGGCGGCGCTGGACGGGCAGGTCGAGCGGATCAGGCAGGCCCGCGGGGCGGCCGAGGACGTCGCGTACTCGTTGCTGACGGCCAGGACGTTGTTCGATCACCGGGCGGTCGTGCTCGGTGGCGAGGTCGTGGCTCGTGGGGCGGTGAGCCGGAAGCCGGTGGCGTTCCTGTTCAGCGGGCAGGGGTCGCAGCGGATCGGCATGGGGCGTGAGCTGTACGAGGCGTACCCCGTGTTCGCCGAGGCGCTCGACAACGCGTTGCAGCACCTCGACCCTGCGCTGAAAGAGGTCATGTGGGGTGACGACCAGGAGGCGCTGAACCAGACCGGGTTCGCGCAGCCGGCGTTGTTCGCCGTCGAGATCGCGCTGTACCGGCTGGTCGAGTCGTTCGGCGTCACGCCGGATCACGTTGCCGGGCACTCGATCGGTGAGGTTGCCGCGGCGCACGTCGCTGGTGTGCTGAGCCTTGAGGACGCGTGTCAGCTGATCACGGCGCGGGCCGCGCTCATGCAGGCGTTGCCGCAGGGTGGCGCGATGGTGTCCGTCATCGCCTCGGAGGAGGAGGTGACGCCGTATCTGACGGGCAACGTGTCGATCGCGGCCATCAACGGGCCGCGGACCGTGGTGCTGGCGGGCGAGGAGGACGAGGTCCTCAAGATCGCCAAGCAGTGGAAGTACAAGCAGCTCAAGGTGTCGCACGCGTTCCACTCGCCGTTGATGGAACCGATGATGCCGGACTTCCGGGAGGCGATCAGCGAGATCACCTTCAGCGAACCTGCGATTCCGTTCCAGACCGGCGGGGACCCGGCCACGATCGACTACTGGGTCGGCCACGTCCGGGATGCCGTGCGGTTCCACGACAACGTGACCGCGCTGGGCGACAGGACGTTCCTGGAGATCGGGCCCGACGCGGCGCTCACCCCGCTGGTCGACGGAGCGATTCCGATGATCAAGCGGAACGAGAACGAGGTCACGCGGTTCCTCACCGCGCTCGGCCGGGCTCACGTCGAGGGCGTCAAGGTCGACTGGACGCCGCTGCTCGGCCAAGCCAGGAAGATCGACCTGCCCACCTACGCGTTCCGCCGGCAGTCGTACTGGCCGAAGGTCGTGGAGGGCGCGAGCGACGTCAAGGCCGCCGGTCTGGGCAGTGTCGGGCACCCGCTGCTCGGCGCGGCCGTCCAGCTCGCCGGGCAGGACGGGCACCTGTTCACCAGCCGGATCTCCCTCAGGACGCACGCCTGGCTCGCGGACCACGTGATCATGGGACGGGCGCTCGTGCCCGGTGCGGCACTGGTCGAGGTCGCGCTCAAGGCCGGTGAGGAGCTCGGGCTCGACACGCTGGACGAGCTCACGATCGCGGCGCCGCTGATGCTGCCCGACCAGGGTGGTGTGCAGATCCAGGTCGCGATCGGCGCCGAGGAGAACGACAGGCGCACGGTGACGATCTACAGCAGGCCGGAGGACACCGACCTGCCGTGGACCGAGAACGCCGGCGGCACGCTGAGCACCAGCGACAGCCGCGGCACCGCGCTGACCGAGTGGCCGCAGGGCGAGCCGATCGACCTCGACGGCGTCTACGACAGGTTCGCCGAGATCGGGTTCGCGTACGGGGACACGTTCCAGGGCCTCAAGAACGCGTGGCGCCACGAAGGTGCCGTCTTCGCGGAGGTCGCGCTGCCCGACGGCGTCGAACCCGGCGCGTTCGGACTCCACCCGGCGCTGCTCGACGCGACGCTGCACACCGCGCTGCTGCAGGAGGGTGACGGGGGAGCGGGGCTGCCGTTCAGCTGGGAGGGCGTGAAGATCCACGCCACCGGCGCGGCAGCGGTCAGGGTCAGGATGACCAGGGACGACAGCGGCGCGATGCACATCGTCGTCGCCGACCCGCAGGGGAACCCGGTCGCCGAGGTCCGGTCGCTCGTGGTCCGCGCGGTCAACACGGGGCAGCTCAACGAGAACACCACCCGCGACGCCCTCTTCACGCTCGGCTGGACGCCGATCAACGCCACCGAACCCGTCAACGCCACCGTGGCGATCGCGGGCGAGGACCACTTCGGACTGGTCGACCACTTCGTCGCCGGACGCGTCTACGAGACCATCGAGACCGCCGACGCCGAGGTCGTCCTCACCGAGGTCAAGGCCTGTTCCGACGACGTCGTGGACTCCGCGCACGCCGCCGTGAGCGACGCCCTGGTCAACGTCCAGGAGTGGATCACGGCGAACAGGCCGGGAAGGCTCTGGTTCGTCACGAAGAACGCCATCGCGGCGAGCGACGCAGAAGCACCGGATCCCGTCGCGGCGGCGGTCTGGGGCCTCGTCAGGGTCGCGCAGTCCGAGCACCCCGGCACGTTCGGGTTGCTCGACCTCGACGACCAGCGCTCCAGCCTCGCCGTGCTGCGCCAGGCGATCGGGGCCGAGGAACCGCAGATCGTCGTCCGCGACGGCGAGATCCTCGGCGGCCGCCTCACCAGGGCGGAACGTGGCGAGGAAACGGTCGAGTACGGCAAGGTGCTCATCACCGGTGGCACGGGCGGTCTCGGCCGGATCATCGCGAAGCACCTCGTCGAGAACCACGGTGTCGGGGAACTCGTTCTCGCGAGCCGCACCGGCCAGGCGGACGTCAGCGATCTCGACGCCGACGTCACCGTGGCGGCCTGCGATGTCAGTGACCGCACCGAACTCGCCGCATTGCTCAACGCCCACAACCCGGCGACGATCATCCACGCGGCCGGCGTGCTGGACGACTCCACCATCGAGTCCCTGACGCTGGACCGCATCGACCCGGTGCTCCAGCCGAAGGTCGACGCCGCCTGGTACCTGCACGAACTGGCACCGGCAGCGAACCTGATCCTGTTCAGCAGCGTCGCCGGCACGTTCGGCAACGCGGGTCAGGCCAACTACGCGGCGGCCAACGCGTTCCTCGACGCCCTCGCAGCACTTCGCAAGGCGCACGACCAGAAGGCGACCAGCATGGCGTGGGGCGCCTGGGACACCGGCATGCTCAGTGCCCAGGACGCCGAACGCATGGCCCGCTCCGGCATGCCGGCGATCACCGGGGAACTCGGCACCACCCTCTTCGACGAGGCGCTCCAGACCGGCGCCGCGGCAACGCTTCCGGTGAAGCTGGACTTCGCGGTCCTGCGCAACCACGAGGTCGCACCGCTGCTGCGCGGCCTCGTGCGCACCAGGTCGAAGAAGGCCGTGGCAGGACAGGAGACGGCGGACTCGCTGATCACCCGCCTGACCGCGCTCACCGACCAGGGACGCACCGACGCGTTGCTGGACCTCGTGCGAGGCCAGGTCGCCGAGGTGCTCGGCCACGGAGAGAACGAGCAGATCGAGGGCGACCGGCAGTTCCAGGAACTCGGCTTCGACTCGCTCACCGCGGTCGAACTGCGCAACCGCCTCGGCGGTGCGACGGGCCTGAGGCTGCCCGCCACGCTGGTGTTCGACTACCCGACGCCGAACGACCTGGTGGCGCACCTCAAGACCGAGCTGCTGGCCGACGCGCCGGAGGCCGGGCTGCCGAGCGTGCTCGCCGACCTCGACGCGTTCGAGAAGGCGCTCGCCGCGGCCAGCGTGGATCCCGCGCTGCACCAGCAGATCGCCGGACGGCTCGACGTCCTGCGCACCAAGTGGGCCAAGAACACCAGCACCGAGAAGGACTTCGAGTCGGCTTCGGACGACGAGATGTTCGCGATGCTCGACGAAGAACTCGGTCTCTAGGCAAGGAGCCGGACATGCTCGTGATCGGTGTGGTGGGGCTCGGCAGCCTCGGGGAGGGCCTCACGAAGGTCCTGCTCGCGAACGGGGCCGAGGTGATCGGCGTGGACAGCGAGCTCGAGGTGCTGTCGCGCGTCCACGACAGGCTGAGCTGTTCCCGGCTGAGCCTCGCGACCGAACTGGTCGACCTCAAGCGGGCCGACCTCGTCATCGAGGCGCTGCCGGAGGACTTCGGCGTCAAGGAGACCGTGCTGCGGCAGCTCGTCGACCAGTGCGCGCCGGGCACGGTCTTCCTCACCACCACACCGACGCTGTCCGTGGCGAAACTCGCCATCGCGTCCGGCGCACCGGACCGCGTCGTCGGGCTGCGCTACTCCATCCCACCGCCGTACGGGTGTCACGCGAGCCTGATCGGCACGTCCATGGCCTCCCCGGAGGCGTTTCACCTGGCACGCAAGGCGGTCCGGCTGGCAGGCACCGAGCTCGTGAGTCTCGGCGGCCGGCCGGTCGAGGCCGCGTCCGCGCTGCTGTACGCGTGCATGAACCGCACGATGAACCTCGCCGACGAGGGCTACGCGACCGTCGAAGACCTCGACGCCGCCCTGAAACTGGGCTGTGGCCTCAAGTTCGGCCCGCTGCACCTGCTCGACCTGATCGGGCTCGACACCGTCCGCTCCGCTCTCCGGAACCTCCACGACCTCACCGGTTCCGCCTCCTACGTCCCGTCACCGTTGCTGGACCGCAAGGTCGAGGAAGGCCACCTCGGACGGAAGACGGGCCGGGGCTTCCATCGCTACGACGACCGCGGCGAGATGCTGCCCCCGCCCCGCAACCGCGTGAGCGAGGGCGAACCACGCGAGATCCGCCGCGCGGGTGTCGTGGGCGCCGGGCTGATGGGCCGGGGTATCGCGGAGGTCCTGATCGTGGCGGGCATTCCCACCACGCTCGTCGCCCGCACCCAGGAAAAGGCCGAGGCCGCGCGGGATCAGATCTGTTCGTCTCTGACCAGACTCGTGCAGAAAGGCAGGATGTCCGAACAGGACCGCCAGGACGTTCTCGCGCGGCTCACCGCCGCCACGGGCTACGAGGCGCTCGCCGGAGCGGACATCGTCATCGAGGCCGTCGCCGAGGACATGGCCGTGAAAACCGCTGTGCTGCAAGGCATCGACGCCGCCGTCAAACCCGGCGCCATCATCGCCACCACCACGTCGAGCCTTTCCGTCACCGACTGCGCGAACGTCACGAGCCGCCCGCGGGACGTGATCGGGCTGCATTTCTTCAACCCCGCACCGGTCATGAAGCTCGTCGAGATCGTCCGCACCGAACACACCGCCGACGACGTGCACGCCACCGCTCACGCGCTGGTGAAGTGGCTGCGCAAGACCGGGGTGGACTGCGCGGACCGCGTCGGGTTCATCGTGAACCACGTGCTGTTCCCGTATTTGAACGACGCCATTCGCATGCTCGACCGCACCGACGTCACGGTCGAGGAGATCGACACGGCGATCGTGACGGCGTTCCACCACCCGATGGGGCCCTTCACCCTCCTCGACACCATTGGTCTCGACATCTCGCTCGCCATTCTGGAGACGCTCAGTGCGGCCTCTCCCAACGGAGAACCCGCGCCCGCCGAGGAACTGCGCCGGCTCGTCGCCTCCGGTCACCTCGGGCAGAAAACAGGCAGCGGATTCCGGCTCGTGAACAAAGGAAAGTGAGAGATTCCCGAGCATTGAATGCCGTACAACGGCATCAGGCAGCACGTCGTTCGCAGAGAGGTGGTCATCAAGGATGGCCGAGGAGGTCGGCGCCAGGCGGCACGTGGCGATCTTCGCCAATCCCGCGCAGGGTCAGGCACTACCGGCGCTCGCGGTGATCGAGGAACTGGTGCGGCGCGGCTACCGCGTCACCTACGCCACCTCGTCCGAGGTCGCCGCCCGTCTCGCGCTGAGCGAGGCGACCGAGGGCAGGTGGGACGTGGTGGGGTTCCTCGACGACAGCGCGTCGCCGATCTCGCTGGCACGCGGCTACTTCGCGGGCGACCTGCCGGACCTCGTCGTCTACGACAGCACCGCCGTCGACGTCGCGCGGGCCGCCGCCGAGACGTGGGACGGCCTGCCCGACGACGACTTCGTGGACGCGGCCTTCGGCGAGTTCCTCACGCGCTTCGGGCTCGCGTTCCTCCCGGAGAAACCGAGCCTCTACCGGGTTGTGCCGGGCCGCGTTGTGGCGTATTAGTTCACTGACTGGAACCGGCGGTGGATTCGCCACCCGCACAATGCGGAATCACCGTGCCAGACTTTGACACTTGCCTCGCGGAGTTTGCGGTCCGGTCACCTGGGGCATTTATCCTCAGCGCAGGGTCACTCTTCGAGCCTGAGGCGGTAGGCGGTGGACGACCAGTCGGAGCTCTTCGGTCGTGAGAGCGTGCTCACCGCGGTGGCGCACCACACGACCGCGGCCCGCCGTGGCACGGGCGCGCAGGCCGTGCTCGTGCGCGGGGGCCGGGGCACCGGCAAGTCCGCCGTCCTGCGCCTGGCCGCCGCGACCGAGACTCGTGCCGGGACAACGGTGCTGAGCGCGGGCGGCCGCGGCGAACGCCTGCCGCTCACCGTCGCCCGCCGGCTGCTCGCCCAGACCGGCACGGGAGTTCCGGAACTGACGGACACGTCCGCGGCCGCCTTCTACCGCGTCTATCGCGCCATGTGGCGTGACGTCGTGACGCTCGCGCAACGCTCGCCCGTCTGCCTGGTCCTCGACGACCTCGACGCGTGCGACGACGCCACCGTCCGCTGGGTGGACTTCGTGCTGCGCAGACTCGGCGACGAACCGGTCAGCCTGGTCCTGTCGCAGAACTCGCCGCTGCACGTGGACCTGGCCCGCGCGCACGTGGTCGACCTGCACCCCCTCACCACGCCGCAGGTCGCCGACATGATCTCCACGACCCTGCACTTCCCGCCGGACGCGGTGTTCACGAACCTGTGCCTGCGCCTGTCCGGCGGCATCCCGAGCCACCTCACCACCGTGCTCGCGGACATCCGCGCCGCGCAGGCGCTCCGCCAGGAGTCCGTCGAGCTCGTCGCCGCCCGGCGGCTGCGCGACCAGCCGGAACACCTGCGCGCCATCGCCACCGCGCTCGTGGTCGTCGACCGCGAGGAACTCGTCGGGCCGCTCGCCGGGGTGTCCGCGCGGGTGGCCGAGACCGGGATCTCCACGCTGCGCAGGCACCACCTGCTCGGCGAGGGCCTGCCCGACCACGTCCGCGCCTGGTACCGGGCGGGAGTGCTGGACGTGCTCGACCCGGCCGAGGCCGCCGAGCTGCGGCACCGCGCGGCGGTCGTGCTGGACGAGTTCGGGCACGACGCGGGCGCGGTCGCCGACCAGCTCGTCCACCTGCCCGCCGTCGACGCGCCCTGGATGTCGCAGGTGCTGCACGAGGCGGCCGCGGGCGGGCAGCCCCAGGACGCGTCCCGTTACCTGCGTCGTCTCGTCGAGCTCAGTCCCGACGACGTCGAGCTGCGGGTCAACCTGGCGACTGAGCTGTCCCGGCACGATCCCGCGCAGGCGTGCGAACACCTCGCCGCCGCGTTCCACCGCACCACCGACCCGGATCTGCGGGCCGCGCTCGCCGTGAAGCACGCGCTGACCGGGCGCACCCGCGCGTTCCTGCGGCTGGCCCGGGATCCCGCGCTGTCCGCGGACCTCGTCACGCTGCTCGACGCCGTGCAGCTGTCGATCGACCTCGACGACGCCCGCGTGGCCGCGGCGGCCGTCGCCACTGCCACACCACCGCCGGCGGGAGACACGACGGCACGACGATGCCTGCTCGGCGTCGTCGCCGAGGCCACCATGCGCGGCGGGGGATCGATGGACGCCGCCGTCGGGTACGCGCGGGCCGCCCTCGCCGACTCGGAGGCGCTCACCGACTGGTCGATGCTCTCCGCCGCAACGGTTCTGCGCGTGGCGGGCCATGCCGGGGAAGCGCTCTCCGTGCTCGACCGGGCCGTGGACGCCTTCTCCGGCAACGGGGACTCGCTCGCCCGCTGCCGATCGCTCGTGCAGCGCGCACTCGTCCACATGTCGCTGGGCGATCTCCAGCGTGCCACCCTGGACGCCGCGACGGCGGTCCAGGCGATGCGCGACGGCGGCTGGCAGCTGCCGCGCGCGGTCGTTCTGCTGGCCTGGCTGTCGTTGCAGACCGGCAACACCCCGTTCGCGGAGAAGCTGCTCGACGAGATCGACGAGGACGAGGTCCGGCACCTCACCCCGGTCCACCGCGAGTACCTCCGCGCGTCCGGCTGGCTCGCCTTCGTGCAGGACGACCTCCCGCTGGCGGCCGAACGGATGGCGGCCTGCCAGACGGTGATGTCCGCGGTCGGGCTCAGCGATCCCGGCGCGCTGCCGACGTGGATCGACGTCGTGCAGGTGATGACGCTGGCCGGACGGGACGCCACCGTCGCCACGCGCGAGGCGGACCGGCTGGCCAAGGCCTGGCCGACCAGGGAGTCGGCCGCGTTCTCCCTGCTGGCACAGGCCTACGCCACGACCGGGCTCGGCGCGATGGACATGGCCAGGGCCGCCGCGGACGGGTTCGCGGCGGTGCCGTCGCTCATCCAGCAGGCACGGACCGAACTGCTGCTGGGGCAGCGGTGGACCGGCGTGGGCGATTCCCGGCAGGCGCGGGCGCACCTGCGGGCCGCCGTCGGACTGGCGTTGCGGGCCGGCAGCCGGACGCTCGCGGACTCGGCCAGGACGTTGCTGCTCGGCGTCGGCGGGCGGATGCGCGTGCCGTCCACTGTGGACGGCCTGGCGGTGCTGACGGCCAGCGAGCGCAAGGTCGTGGACCTGGCGGCGGCCGGCGTGACGAACCGGGCGATCGCCGACCACCTGTTCGTGACGCTGCGGACCGTCGAGGTGCACCTGACCCGCGCCTACCGCAAACTCGGGATCTCCAGCCGTGCGGAGCTGGCGGACTACCTGGCCTCGTGATGATCCTGCTCGAACGCACCGGCGAACTGCGCCGGCTCACCGAGGCGCTGCACCGCGCACGCCAGGGTGACGGCGGCCAGGTCGTCATCACCGGACCGCTCGGCTGCGGCAAGTCCGCGCTGCTCGACGCGATCCGGACGCGGGCCACCGGCTTCCGCGTGCTCACCGCCACCTGTTCCGCGCTGGAGCAGGACTTCGCGTTCGGTGTCGCCCGCCAGCTGCTGGATCCCGTGCTGGCACAGGACCGCGCCGGCCTGCTCAGCGGCCCGGCGGGGCTGGCGAGACCCGTGTTCGACGAGGACACGCCGGTCGACTCGGTGTTCGCCGTGCAGGAGGCGGCGATCAGCGGACTGACCGCGCTGCTGCGGGCGATCGGCGCCGAACAGCCGGTGTTGCTGCTGATCGACGACCTCCAGTGGGCCGACGACCCGTCGTCGCACTGGCTGGTGACGCTCTCCGCGACGCTGAAGAGCCGGCCGATCCTGCTCGTCGCGGCCACCAGGGACAGCACGCGCGGACTGCTCGAGAGCACCGAGATCCGGCCGGAACCGCTGTCGCCCCAGGCGATCGCGGAACTCGTCGAACGCCGCACCGGCCGGCGCCCCGACGACGAGTTCGTCGCCGCGTGCCACGAGGTGACCGGCGGCAACCCGATGTTCCTGTGCGCGGTGCTGCACCACGTCACGAGTCCTACGGCCGACCAGGTCCCGCACGTCCAGGAGCTGCGCCCCGCGCGGCTCAGGGAAAGGCTCGTGCGCGACCTCGCCACCCAGCCGCGGTTCGCCCGGGACTTCGCCAAGGCCGCGGCCGTGCTCGGGGAGGATGAGCTGGTCGGCCGGCTCGCCGGGCTCACCGACCGGCAGGCGCACGAGGCCCAGCGCGTCCTCGACCAGGCCGGTCTCGTGATCGGCAGGCCGGTGATCAGGGACGCGATCGAGGAGTCGATGCCCGTCGGCGAACGCGACGGCTGGCAGGCGAAGGCCGTGAAGTTGTTGCACGACAACGGCAGGCCCGCCGAACAGGTCGCGGCCCGGCTGCTCACCGTCACTTCCGCGCAGGGGGCCTGGGCGATCGAGACGCTCGGTGAGGCCGCCGCGACCGCGTTGCGCCGAGGCGCGCCCGAGGTCGCCGCCCGCTACCTGCGCCGGGCGTTGCGTGATGTCCCCAGGGATTCCGAGCAACGCGCCCGGCTGCTCGTCGACCTCGCCACCGCCGAACGCCTCTTCGACCCCGCCGCGTCCGTCCGGCACATCTCCTATGCGGTGCCGTTGTTCCGCGAGGTCGAGGAACGGGCGGCCGCGCTCGTGCGGATCGCGCCGACCGCCCTCGGCTCGGCACCCCGGCCCGTGCGCGACCTCATCGACCACGTCGCCGCCGGCCTCGCGCACAACCAGGAGCTCGCGTACCGGCTCGAGGCGCGGCAACGGTACGCGTGGCACTCGGACCCCGCGTTGCTCGCCGACTCCGCGCAACGCCTCCGGCAGATCAGCGGCACCACCGCCGGCGAACGCGAACTCCAGATCGTGCTGCTCGACGCCGCCATGCTCACCGCCCGCCTGCCCGCGCACGAGGTCGCGGCCATCGCACGCACCGTGCTGCGACAGGAACCGCCGCACCCCAACCACGTGCACACCGCGTTGCCGTTGCTCATCAAGGTCCTCGCCGCCGCCGACGCCGCGCACGAGGCCGTGCCGTGGCTCGACCAGGCGCTCGGGCAGGCGACGAACACCGTCGAGCAGGCCCTGATCCGCGCCCAGCAGTCGTTCGTCCTGATGCACCTCGGCAGGCCGGGGGAGGCGCGCGCGGCCGCCGAACACGCCGTCGACCTCGCCGTGCTGGACTGGCGCGGGGACACCACGACCGCCGCGATCGGGCTCATCGCCGTCGCCGTGGACCTGCGCGATCCCGGCCTGATCGCGAAACTCCTCGTCTCCCGGCCCGATCGCGACGAACCCGCGGGCGTGGACGCCGTCTACCGCATGCTGCACGCGATGGGTGAGGCGCTGGCGGGGGAGCACACGCAAGCGCTCGAACGCCTCCAGGACTGCGGTCGCGTGTTCGACGCCGTGGGGTGGCGCAATCCCGTGCTGCTGCCGTGGTGCGTGTACGTCGCACGGCTGCACGCCCAGCTTGGCGACTTCGCGGCCGCCCGAGACGCCGCGGCGGCCGGGTGGGACCGCGCGGTCGGCTGGGGCGCGCCGCTCGGCATCGGGCGGGCGCTCACCGTGCTCGGCCGCTACACACCCGGCGGCCAAGGCCTCGACATGCTGCGCGAGGCCGTCGAGGTCCTGCACGCCAACCCGTTCGAACGGGCCAAGACGCTGCTCCACCTCGGCGCACGGGAACGTGCGGACGGCGACCCTCAGGCGCAACGCCGCCTCGGCGACGCGCACCGGCTCGCGGTGGAAAGCGGCGCGGAAAGACTGGCCCAGCGAATCGCGAAGGAACTCGACGGTAATTCACCCGGCATCGTCGTGGCATTGACCCGCGCCGAGTTCAAAGTCGCCGGACTCGTGGTCCGCGGTCTCACCAACGCGGAAATAGCGGACGAGCTCGCCGTGACCTCGCGCGCGATCGAGAAACACCTCACCAACTCGTTCCGCAAGCTCGGCATCCGCCGCCGCACGGAACTACCCGGCGCGCTCGCCAGGGCCTACCCGCCGCACGCGTAACACCGGCGACACATCTACGAATTTCTTGTGCGCATGTGCCGCACAGTTGAGCTGGGCCTCAGTTACCGCGCGGTGCCGTCTCGATCGGCAGCGCGGGCATCCGTGCAGTTCAGAGCCATGATGCGCGATCAGGTGAGACGCGGCCGAAACGCCCTACCGAAATACGCGGACGCCTCCCCGAACCCCCGGCCCACCCCTACCACAACATTAGGGGCCACCCCTCACACCTCGTTGACCGGGTTCGGCAGATCTTCCTACGATTCATCGTGTCAAGGCGAGAATCGGGAAATAGTTCTAGATCGCCTTGTGGACGCCTCAAGTTTCATTTTCTGCAC
This sequence comes from Lentzea waywayandensis, assembly GCF_900115955.1. GTDB lineage: Bacteria > Actinomycetota > Actinomycetes > Mycobacteriales > Pseudonocardiaceae > Lentzea > Lentzea waywayandensis. The sequence continues at coordinate 758,016 of NZ_FOYL01000001.1, read as the reverse complement.
GAGAGGGATTCTCTCTGATGCACACTGTTGCCGCTGGTTCTCTCGCAACCGACCAGATCGCCGTTCCGGACGCGGACGTGTTCCGCTCCCTGCTCGAACGCTCCGGTCTCTGCCTCGCTCGTCTCGACCTTCAGCTGCGCGTGGTCGAGGCCAACGACGACTTCGTGACCCAGTTCGGCCACTCCCGCGAGTCGCTGCTCGGCCGCAGCTTCTACGAGCTGCTGCACCCAGGCGTGCACGGCCCGATGCGCAAGCAGTTCGACCGCCTGGTCGAGGGCCGCCGCCAGCGGTTCGTGGAGCACCTCGCCGGCATCGGCCCGCGCCACGCCGTCTTCACCGGCGACATCACCGGCATCGCCGTCCACGACGTGCACGGCGACCTGGTGCAGTTCGTCGTCGTCGTGAACCCGGAGAAGGGCGAGCAGCCCAACGCCGTCGTGGTCGACCGCAACCGCATCCTCACCGAGCTCGACGCCCGCATCCTCGAGGGCATCGCCACCGGCGAGTCGACCGTGCGCCTCGCGTCACGGCTGTTCCTGTCGCGCCAGGGCGTCGAGTACCACGTCGGCACGATGCTCAAGAAGCTCAAGGCCCCCAACCGCGCCGCGCTCGTCTCGCGTGCCTACAGCCTCGGCGTGCTCAGCGTCGCCAGCTGGCCGCCCCGGGTCTCCGCCGACTACATCAAGTAGGCCGTCGTGGAGGAGATCCTCGACCGGGCGGCACACGCCGCCCGTGAGTGGGGCACGACCCGGCCGGACGAGCGGGCGGCGGCACTCGACGCCGTCGCCGAGGCGCTCGACCGGGAGACCGGCGACCTGGTCGCGCTGGCCGAGTGGGAGTGCAGGCTCCCCGGCGAAAGCCTGCGCGCGGAGGTGGCCCGCACCACCTTCCAGCTGCGCTCGTTCGCCGGGTACCTGCGTTCGGGCGCGGTCAACGGGGTCGTCGTCGACCGCGAGAACCCGGCGTGGCCGGCCGGACCGAGGCCGGACCTGCGCCGCATGCTGGTGCCGCTCGGACCGGTCGCCGTCTTCGGCTCCACGTCGTACCCGTTCGCGTTCTCCGTGGCCGGCAGCGACACCGCGTCGGCGCTGGCCGCCGGGTGCCCGGTCGTGGTGAAGGCGAGCCACAGCTATCCCGATCTCGCCGACCGCACGGCCGAGATCGTCGAGGAGGTGCTGCCCAAGGGCGTGTTCGCGCTCGTGCACGGTCAGCGCCGGGCCCGTCGGCTCGTGCTCGACCCGCGGATCAGGGCCGTCGCGTTCATCGGGAGCAGCCGCGTGGGCCGCGAACTGCACCACCTCGCCGCGACCCGGCCGGAGCCGATCCCGTTCTACGGCGGCTTCGGCAGCGTGAACCCCGTCTTCGTGACCGCCCGGGCCGCTCGCAGACGCGGTCAGGAGATCGCGCGCGGGTTCGCTCAGGCGCTGGCGCAGCAGAGCGGACAGCTCTGCACGAAGCCCGGACTTCTGGTCGTACCAGAGGTTTTCGCCGACGACGTCGCCGCCGAGGTGCGCGCGTTGCGGGCGGAACCGTTGTTCAACAAGCTCGTGGCGAAGCGGTTCGAGACGGGCGTGGAGGCGTTGACGGAGTTCCTCGACGTGCTCGTCGAGGGCGGGTCCGGGGCGGGCGGGCACGCGCCGACGTTGTTGCGCACCACCGCCGCCGACGTGCTGAACGGCCACGACGACGTGCTGAGCGAGTGCTTCGGGCCGGTGTCCGTCGTGGTGACCTACCGCGACAGCCACGAACTGCTGGAGCTCGCCGCCGCGTTGCCGGGACAGCTGACCGCGACCGTGCACGGCGAGGACGACGACGTCCTGCCGGAACTGGTCACCGAACTGACCGGGCGGGCGGGGCGGATCGTGTGGAACCAGTGGCCCAACGACATCGCGACGACTCCGGCCATGCACCACGGCGGTCCCTGGCCCGCGACCACGTCGCCGTTCCACACCTCCGTCGGCGTGCGGGCCGTCGAACGGTTCCAGCGTCCCGTGGTGTTCCAAGGGTTTCCCAGCCACTTCCTCCCGGAAGTCCTGGCTGACGAACGGTGAGGAAGGTCGGAGAATGCGCGCAGCGGTGGTCGCGGGACTCGGGTCATGGCTCCCGCCGCGGGTGGTCACCAACGACGAACTGACAGCCAAGCTGGACACGACCGACGAGTGGATCCGGTCGCGGATCGGGGTCGCCACGAGGCACGTGGTCGAACCCGGCATGGCGACCTCGGACCTGTCGGTCGAGGCGGCGCGGCGGGCACTGCGGTCGGCGGGCGTGCCGGGCGCGGGAGCGGTGATCCTCGCGACGACGACACCCGACAGGCCCTGTCCCGCGACGGCTCCGGAGATCGCGTCGCGGCTGGGACTGATCGACGTCCCGGCGTTCGACATCGCGGCCGTGTGCACGGGATTCGTGTACGGGCTGGGCGTCGGCGCCGGGTTGATCACGGCCGGCATCGTGGACAGCCTCATCATGATCGGCGGGGACGCCTACTCGACGATCCTCAACCCGCAGGACCGCACCACGTCCGTCATCTTCGGCGACGGCGCGGGCGCGGTGGTGCTGCGGGCGGGATCCCCGGACGAGCCGGGCGCGCTCGGGCCGTTCGACCTCGGCTCGGACGGCGAGCTGTCCGACCTGATCACCGTGCCGGCCGGTGGCTCCCGGCAGCGGTCGTCGCGCGACATCGTGCCGCACGGCGACAAGTTCTTCCAGATGGAGGGCCGCGAGGTCTTCGCGAACGCCGTCGCCCGCATGTCCGCCGCGTCGCGCAACGCGATCAAACGGCAGGGCTGGGTCGCGTCCGATGTGGACAGGGTGATCGCGCACCAGGCCAACACCCGGATCCTGGACGCGGTGTCGGCGGAGCTCGAGGTGCCGCGGGACAAGTTCGTCTCCAACATCACCGACGTCGGCAACACCTCCGCCGCCTCGATCCCGCTGGCGCTCGCGCACGGCGTGCGATCGGGGGAGCTGCAGGTGGGGCAGAAGGTGCTGCTGACGGCGTTCGGCGGCGGCCTCACGTGGGGCGCCACGACGCTGGTGTGGCCGGAGCTCAGTCTCTCGGAGTGAACGCGAGAACGGCCGGGAGGACATGCCCTCCCGGCCGTTCTCATTGCTGTCAGACAGGAAGTACGCGGCGGAAGATCGGCACGGACACCGCCGCCACGACGACGTGCATGACCATCAGCGCGAGCACGCCGACGACGCTCGCACCCGGCAGGAAGAAGACCGGGACGTCGGCGAGGAACGACACCACGACCACGATCGGCACGAGTTTGCCGAGCGTGCGCGCGGGATCCTTGGCGCGCTTGCGGATCGTCGCCCACGCGATCGCGGCGATGATCACGCCCAGCGCGGTCAGCACGACGTAGCCCTGCGGTTTCAGGCCTTCGACGGCGTTCGGGTCGGCGCCCAGCGCCTGCGCCAGGTACGACACGACGGCGTTGCCGATCGACGCCACCACGATGGTGGCCACGACTCCCAGCACGACCTTGCCCGTGCTGGTGCGGGTTTCTGTTGTCACGGAGGATCTCCCTGCGTTGCGGTTGATCTAGCGCTGCGAGGGCACGGCGGGCATGCCCACGCGGACCCGGCGCGACAGCTGGGCCGGGTCGGTGAGGAAGATGCTCTTGCGCTCGATCGAGATCCAGCCGCGCTGGGCGAAGTCCGAGAGCGTCTTGTTGACGGTGTCGCGGCGCGACCCGACGTACTGGCCGAGCTCCTCCTGGGTGAGGTCCTCGATCATCAGCAACGCGCCGCGGCGGTCCGTGCCGAACCGTCCGGCCAGGCGCAGCAACGCCTTCGCGAGACGCGCGGGGGCGTCCATCTGCACCAGGTCCATGCGCATCTGGTGCGACTCGCGCTGCCGGCGGGCGATCTGGCCCAGCAGCCGTTCGGTGATCTCCGGGCACAGCGCGAGCCACTGCGTCAGGTCGGCCCGCGAGATCCGGCCCGCCTGCACGTCGGTGATCGCGACCGTCGTCGACACCGACGGTGCCGCGTCGAACAGCGTCGGCTCCACCAGGAGATCGCCCGCGCAGTGGAAGTCCAGCACCAGTTCGCGGCCGTCGGGGGAGGTGCGGCAGGTCTTCGCCTTGCCCGCCCGCACGACGATCAGGTCGTCGGCGGGGACACCGAGCCGCAGCAGCACGTCGCCGCGGCCGAACTCGACGGGGGCGAGGGCCTGCGCGAACTGGCGCCAGGCCTCGTTCGACGGCGTGAGGATCGGCGGCCGCGCCGGGGCGAGCAGCTGAGGTGCCATGCACCCGACGTTAGGGTCGCGGGCACTGGCGTAGCGCTGGAGAACGCTGGGGTTTTCCCCACTGCCCGCGCTGAAACCCTTCAGAGGTGCGAAAGATGGGAGGGACCCGTGCTCTTCGACGTAGGTCGCCTGCTGCACGAGGAGTTCCTCGCCGTCTACCGTGCCGCCGCCGCTGACGCCGACGGCTGGGAGGACGCCGCCGTCGCTGTGGCGCACCGCGTCGGGTCACGTCTGCGCTCGGGGAAGGTCCCGGTCGCCCATGTGGTCGTGGCCTTGCGGTCCACCGACAGGTTGCTGACCGAGGCCATGCTGGACGACGGCGGTGACGCCCGTGCGCTGGCATCCGCCGGAACCGCGCTGGCCGCCGAGCTGATGTCGTCGTTCTGCGTGGCCGACGACGGGCTGGCGGACGCGGTGCTCGCCGGTGGCGCTCCCGATGGTGCCGCCGCGTTCTACACCGTCGTCTCGGTGCGCGGAGCGTTGGTGGACCGAGTGGTAAACGCTTTCCGGCGCCGTGGCACGGTGCTGCGGGCGTCGTCCGGTCATCTGCTGCTGCCGGTCTCCGAAGGGGCCGCGCTCGCGTTGTGCCGGGAGGTGTGCGCCGAGATCGGCGGCGAGGTCTGGCTGTGCGTCGCGGAACGGCCCGCCGCCCGTGTTCCCCTGGCGCGCAGGGAGGTGGACGAGATCGACGCGCTCGTGTCGTCGCTCGGCCGGCCGCCGGGTGTCTACCGGATCGACGACATGTTGTTCGAGAGCGCGCTGGTGGAGACGCCGGAGGTCCGCGACGAACTGGACAGGGTCGTCGCGCCCCTGCTGGCGAACCCCGTTCTGGTGGAGACCGTGCTGGCGTTGCTGGAGGCCGACGGCAACCGGGCGGTAGCTGTCAGGAAGCTGTTCATCCACCGCAGCACCATCGACTACCGGTTGTGGCAGATCGAGGAGCTCACCGGGCTGAGCCCCGTCAACCCGCGTGACCTCGCGGTTCTGGGCACGGCGATCGGAATGAGCCGCGCGAACGCCTGGGGCTGAACGGATTCAGCGGTCCGCGGTGAACGTTAAGGCTCCCTCAAGCGGCCTGTGCCGACTGTCGACAGTTCCCTACCGTTCGGTGCGACACCGCAGGACCTCAAGGAGGCGACGCGTGACCACCGTGCTGGACAGCAGGCTGCTGGGAGACGTGCTGCGTGACATCCTCCGTCCGTTCGACCTTCCCCCGGTCGAGGACGTGGCGACCCGCCGCCGGCTCGCCAGAACCCTGCTCTCCGGCCGGGACAACGGTTCCTTCGACGGACTGGCCCTCGCGTACGCGGTGATCGCGTTCTGCGCGTCCACTGAGGACGACGCGGCTCGCGTGCTGGAAGCGTTGCGGGACAACGCCGACGCCCTGGTGCTCGACGGCGTTCGTGGCGGCTACGTGCTGCTGCCCTGTGCCCAGGACGGCCAGCTCGCGCTGGCCCGTGACCTGCACGCGCGGCTCGGCCTGGACGTGTGGATGGGCGTCGTCTGGGCTTCCCGGCGCGATCTCGCGGCCGCCCGCGCGACGGCGGAGGACGTTCTGCGCGTCGCCTCCTGCCGCGCGCCGGGCGTCTACGAGCTGCGCAACGTCCTGGCGGACTTCGCGGTGCTGCGCCGGCCGCACGTCGCCGAACGACTGGTCCGGGTGATCGAACCCGTGGTGGCGCAACAGCCGTTGCTGGACGCGCTGCGGGCGTTCATCGCCGAGGACGGCAACCGTGCGGCGGCGGCGCGGCGGCTGGACATCCACCGCAGCACGCTCGACCACCGCCTGCGGCTGATCGAACGGCTGACGGGCTGCCGTCCGACCTCGCCGCGTGCGTTGCTGACCCTGAGCGTCGCGCTGACCGCGCACTCAGCGCCCGACGTGCCGTTGCCGCGCACTCACTGAGTCTGCTCACTCACTGACTCTGGGAGGTGATCTGCTCGCGCAGCCGGTCCTCCTGCGCCTTGAGCTCGGGCGTCAGCGCGTCACCGAACGCCTCGTCGCCGTGGACCTGGCGGATCTCGACCTCGCCCTCCTGGAACGGCGCCCTCTTCAGCCACTCCACGGCGTCCTGAAGGCTCGGCAGCTCCCAGATCCAGAAGCCCGCGATCAGCTCCTTGGACTCGGTGAACGGACCGTCGATGACCGTCGTGGCGCCCGTGCCGTCGAATCGGACGCGCGCGCCCTTGTCGCTCGAGTAGAGGCCGTCGCCCGCGAGCATCACGCCGGCCTTGACGAGCTCCTCGTTGTAGTTGCCCATGGCGGTGAGCTCCTCGGTCGTCGGCATCACGCCCTGCTCGGTCTCCGGGGTGGACTTGACGATGACCATGAACCGCATCTCGATCTCCTCTGCCTGGTGTCCGGTGCGTTTCTACCCAGGCGTCGATCGGGGACCCCGGCGTTTCGACCGGCTTCCGGCAATTGTGACCGGGGTCACAAGGTTAGTGTTGAGGGCATGCGCGAAGACGTCGACTGGATCCTCGAGAACTGCCAGGTCTGGGCCATCGTCGGGCTCTCGGACAACCCGTCCCGCGCGGCCCACGGCGTCGCCCGGTTCCTCCAGCAGCGCGGCAAGAAGATCGTGCCGGTGCACCCGTCCGCCGAGACCGTGCACGGTGAGCAGGGGTACGCGACCCTGGCGGACATCCCGTTCGCGGTCGACGTCGTGGACGTGTTCCGCCGCTCGGAGGACGCCGGCCAGTTCGTGGACGAGGCCGTGGAGATCGGCGCCAAGGCGGTGTGGTTCCAGCTCGGCGTGGTGGACGACGCCGCGTACGCGCGCGCTCGCGAGGCCGGTCTGCACATGGTGATGGACGTGTGTCCCGCGATCGAGTGGCGCTCCCGTTGAACAACTAGCTAACCTGGTTCGGTCGTCCGGACACCTGGGGGTTCTGGAGACAATCAGCCTGGGGGGCTTGGTTTCGCATGCTCGTCAACATCACCGCGCTGCGGTCCGCGGAGTCGCCGCGGCTTCGCGGCTGCAGCGACGACTTCGTTCGTTCACTGGCGTCGTCCGGCGCCCAACTGCCACCGATCGTGGTGCACCGCCCGACGATGAAGGTCGTCGACGGCACCCACCGCCTGAAGGCCGCGGTGCTGCGCGGCTGCCGTTCCGTCGAGGTCGAGTACGTCGACGGACCCGTCGAGGACCTGTTCGGGTTGTCGGTGTCGCTGAACCTGTCGACGCTGTCGACCGCGGATCGCGAGGCCGCGGCCCGGCGCCTGCTGCGCTCGCACGCGCAGTGGTCGGACCGCGCGATCGCGGCCTCCACCGGCCTCGCGGCCAAGTCCGTCGGCGTGCTGCGGCGCGCCGTGGGCGGGCAGGCCCCGGTGCGAGTGGGCCGCGACGGCAAGGTCCGCCCGGTCAACTCCGCCGCCGGGCGCAGGCTCGCCGGGCGCATGGTGGAGGAACGGCCCGACGCCTCGTTGCGCGACATCGCCCGTGCCTCCGGGGTGTCGCCGGGGACCGTCCGGGACGTGCGGCGCAGGCTCAGTGCCGGGCTGGATCCGGTGCCGGAGCGGATGCGGGCCGCCGAGCGGGCCGACGCGGTGCTGCCCGCCGGGCGGACCGACATCCGTGATCCCGACGCCACGCTGCCGATTCTGCGCCGCGATCCGTCGTTGCGGTTCAACGAGCACGGGCGGCTGGTGCTGCGGTGGCTGGAGGCGCACGCGGTGTCGTCCGGGGAGTGGGCCACCGTGGTGTCCGGGGTGCCGTCGCACTGCCGGGAACTGGTGGCGGACATGGCTCGCGGGGTCGCGGAGGCGTGGGTGGAGATGGCCGAGGCGCTGGAACGGGTCTAGGGCGCGAACAGGATCTCGCCGATCTCTCCCGCCACCTCACGCCCCGCCGCGGGACGCAGACGCGACAACAGCTTGCTGAACGCCGTCAGGTCTATGTGGACGGTCGCGGACTGCACCTGCCGGATGTCGTCCAGCAGGTCGGCGACCAGTTCGCAGGCGTGGTCGACGTCGCCCGCCTCGGCGTGGGCGAGGGCCCTGCGCAGGCCGAAGCGGGTGCGGGCGCGCAGGGCGGTGGGGGAGATCAGCGGCATCTGGTCGTCGAGGATCGCGGCGGCCTCGGCGTGGCGGCCCAGGTCGTGGAACGACCAGGCGCGGGCGATGGCCACCTGGTCCACGAGGCTCGTTGTGCCGTAACGCTTTTCGCCGAGGGCTCCCTGGAGTTCGGCGGCGCGGTCCAGGGCGGCCTGGCAGCGGTCGGCGGCACCGGCCAGTGCGTATCCCTGGGCTTCGCGTTGGGCGGCAACGGCTTTCACCGCGGTGGAACGGGACTTGGCCGCCTTGCGGGCGAAGCTGACGGTGGCGTGCGCGTCGCCCCGGTACAGGGCGAACTCCGAGGCCCGGACGTAGGCGTAGGCCTCCAGGTCCGGGTCGCCGCCTCGCGCGGCGTACTGCACGGCGCGTCTGGTGAGCTCGGCCGCGGAGGCGTCGTCGCCTCGTTCCTGTTCCATCCAGCCCGCGTACTCCGCGTACCGGGCGGCCAGGAGCCAGAGTCCGCGCCCCAGGCCGGGGTCGTCGGCCGACCGGGCCATCGAACTCAGCGCGTCCACCTGGGGGCGGAGGCTCGACAGCACCACCTCGGGGCTCAGGCGGTGGCCCAGCGCGCGGTGGTGGTCGAACATCGAGTCGAACGTGAGAAGAGTGGTGTGGTCACTGGGGATCGGACGGGCCGGCGCGTCGGCTAGTTCGATCAGGTGACCGTCAGCCTGAAGGACGTTGTCGAAGAGCCTGGCCATTTCGGGGTTCGGGTGAACCTGGCCGTTCTCGATCTTGCTGAGGTGTCCCTTGCTGTACGGTACGAGGCCGGTCATCTGACTGAGCGAGAGCCCGCGCTCGTTGCGCAGGCGGCGAACCTCCTGGGCGAACGTGGGCGACAACGGCTTCACCCCCCTCCCCCCGGCAGTGTGTAGGTCGTCAAACACCCGAATGCGGAATGTCCACTTATTGGCCGTTGATTGACGATCAACTGGGGCTATCTGGAACGGTCGGCGATGGTTCCATGTGAGTCATGGTGATGACGCGGCTCGACGAGGCGGCTGGTGTGGTGATGGTCTGGCAGCGCTTGGCGACCAACGTGGTCCACCGGTCGGAGTGGTTCGAGGTGCGCTCCGACAGCGTCGTCAGACCCGACGGCGGGCATGGCACCTACACGCACGTCGTGGCGCCGGGATCGGTCACGATCCTCGCGATCCAGGACGACGACGAGGTCGTGCTGACCCGCCAGTGGATCTACACGCACGGCGGCACCGAATGGCGGCTGCCCGGCGGCGCCGTCGACGACAGGGACGCTGATCCGCTGGCCGCGGCACGTCGTGAGCTCGCGGAGGAGACCGGGCTGCGGGCGGCGAAGTGGGAGCGGCTCGGCCAGATCCACGGCGCGGACAGCCTGAGCAACCACGTCGACCACATCTTCCTCGCCACCGACCTCACCCAGGGCGAGGCGGCGCTCGAGCCCGGTGAGGCGGACCTGCGCGTGCGGACCATGCCGTTCTGCCACGCGCTCGACCTCGTCCGGCAGGGCATGCTCCCGCACGCCGGCAGTTCGCACGCGCTGCTCGTGATGGCGCTGCGGCGCACGACCCAGAAATAGCGATTCCCAGGGTTTCCTCATTTCGCTGGAAACAGGAAACCCGTTCTCATTCGACTGGCGGAAAGCCACTCTTGGTGCATCGGCGAGAACATCAGCCCGAAAGCCAGTCAGAATGAGAAGGTGAATTCTTCGATGAGAATGATCTGCTCACTCGCCACCGTTATGAAGGTCGCCGCCATCTGCCTTTTTCTGGGATTCATGGCCGGCAGCGTCTTCATTGCAACGGTGATCTGACTTCGCTTCGGACTGCGGTTCTCCCTGGCCATCAAAGGGAGGTGTCAGCCGTGGAACCGCACTTCTGCATCGAGATGATCTGAACCCGCACGGCTTCTAGCGTGGCGTCCACTGCACGCCGTAGCCGCGGCCCTGGCGGGGATGGGGGAACTGCACGTCGATCTCCCCGATCTCGTCCAGCGGCAGCGTCTGCGGCCAAGGCGTCAGGTCGTCGGTGTCGCGTGCCAGAGCCTCTTCGACGCGCCACACCGACTCCGGCAGGTCGTCCCGGTCGAACCGCACCCGCAACCGGAACGACTCGCACATCCGCTCCGGCCAGAACACGTAGGTCGGACGCATCGATTGTCCCCGCGGCACGCGTACTTCGAGCGCGAACTGATGTGTTTGTCCCGCGTTGAGGGGTCGGGGCAACCGCAGCTTCATCAGGAAGCGTCGCGGGGACGGACGTTCGTGGCCGATGAGCTCGACCCCGTGCAACACCTCCACGTCCAGGTCGCCTGGAGCACCGTCGGGCGTGGGTGAGGGGATCGTGATCGACCACGCGATCTCGTTGACACCGTCGGTGTCGGCCACAACGGTCCGGCGTTCCGTGCACGCGGGCGTCGGACCGTCCAGCTTCAGCAGCGCGTCGAACTCCTTGACGTGCCACAGTTCCGACGGCGCCACGTGCGTCGTCGAAGGAGCCGGCTGCAGCGCCACCTCCACCAGGCGCTGCAGTCCGGCGTCCATCCTCCTGCGCACCGTGCGCGCCCCGCGGTCCTGCTGCTTCGCGAGCCACTCGATGCGTTCGTTGAGGAACCGGAACTGCGCTTCGTCGTGCAGTCCGAGCGGCGCCAGAACGGCGTTGCGGACCTCGACCGGGAAACCGCGCGTCGCGTTCAGGACCCAGTCGCGCAGTTTCGTGCGCACGGCTTCGGCGCCGTCCGTCTCGACGATGCCGCACACCTGGCGCAACGCCGGTCCGACGTGCAAGTCGATACCGGGAGTCTGCACACCGCGCCCACGGCACAAGGTGCGCAGTTCTTCCATCAGCTGCTCAGGTGAGACTGGCATCCGTCCTCCGCGCGGAAATGCTTTGCCGGGCATGTCGGGCTTACCCGATCGGACGTTACTCCGGATGAACCATCCGGGTGAACGCATATCGGCGGCCGAACGGATTCTTCTACATCATCCCGCTAGATGATCACCGCCGAACGACTGATGTCCTGACCTGGTGTTTGACGGTAACGTGCTGGTCACGGGCGGTGACTCCCTCCGGTCGCCGCCACCCCTGCCGATGGAGGTTTTCTTCGTGCTGCGCACAATATTGTCTGTCGCCGCGGTGTTCTCGCTGGTCAGCGGCGTTCCTGCCGTCGCCGCACCGGCGGAGAGCGCCTACCTGCTGCAGTTCCGCACCACCCTGAACGACGGCCAGCGCCACCAGCTCCAGGGCCTCGGCGTGCGGCTCGGCGCGTTCGTCCAGGACGGCACCTACCTCGCCCGCATGACGAGCACCGCGCGCGTCTCGCGGCTGAGCTACGTGCGCGAGGTGCGGCCGTTCCAGGCCCAGCCGCAGATCATGGCGCTGGGCGGCGCTTCCGACTACCTGATCACGCTGGTCGAGCAGGACGAGCGCGACCAGAAGGCCGTCGCCGCCAAGGTGAAGTCCTTGGGCGGCAAGGTGAACGTCATCTCCGCGAGCCGCGAGCACATCATGGCCACCTTGGACGCCGGGCAAGCGGCGCAGCTCGCGAAGCTGCCCGCCGTGATCGCGATCGACCCGGTGTCCGCGCCGGAGACCGACATGGCGATCTCGCGCGAGTCGTCCGGTGCCAACCACATCGAGAGCGTCGGCGGCTACAAGGGCCAGGGCGTGCGCGGCGAGGTGATGGACGGCGGGTTCCGCCTGACGCACCAGGAGTTCCGCGCCCGGCCGCCGTTGCAGCACACCGCCAACACGACGAACACCTCGCACGGCACCTCGACGTACGGGCAGATCTTCGCGTCCGGCGTCTCGTCCGCGCACCGCGGCCTGCTGCCCGAGGGCCAGGGCATCACGGCCGTCTACAACACCGGCGACCGCTACGCCCACACCAAGCAGCTCGTCGACCCGGCCGGCCAGTACAAGGCCGTGTTCCAGTCCAACAGCTGGGGCGACTCGCTCACCACCGCGTACAACTCGATCTCGCAGCAGATGGACCGGATCGTGTTCGACCACGACCTGCTGATCTGCCAGTCGCAGAGCAACGCGGGCACCAGAAGCTCGCGTCCGCAGGCGTGGTCGAAGAACGTGCTCTCGGTCGGCGGCCAGTACCACTACAACACCCTCGACCGCGCGGACGACAAGTGGAACGGCGGCGCGTCGATCGGCCCCGCCGCGGACGGCCGCATCAAGCCGGAGATCTCCAACTACTACGACCGCATCGACACCACCACGTCCACGAACGACACCGCGTACACGACGTCGTTCGGCGGCACGTCCGGTGCCACGCCGATCACCTGCGGCAACGCGGGGCTCATGTTCCAGATGTGGGCGGACGGCGTCTTCGACGGCGGTCCCGGCAAGGGCCGTGACGTGTTCGCCTCGCGCCCGCACGCGGCCACCGCGAAGGCGTTGCTGATCAACACCGCGAACCAGTTCACGTTCTCCGGCACCACGCACGACCAGACCCGCACGCACCAGGGCTGGGGCACGGCGTCCGTCCGCAACCTCTACGACCGCGCTCGCGCGGGCGGGTGGAAGCTGCCGGTGCTGGTGAACGAGACGGACCTCCTGGCCACCGGTCAGTCGCGCAAGTACACCGTGGCGTCCAACGGCCAGACGCCGCTGCGCGCGACGCTGGCCTACACCGACCCGGCCGGTTCGCCGACCGCGGCCAAGGCGACCGTCAACGACCTGACGCTGAAGGTCACCGCCCCCAACGGCACCGTCTACTGGGGCAACAACGGCCTGCTGGCCGGCAACTGGTCCACGTCCGGCGGCGTCGCGAACACCGTCGACACCGTGGAGAACGTCCTCGTCCAGACGCCCGCCGCGGGCAACTGGACGGTCGAGGTGGTCGCGACCTCGGTCAACGTCGACGGTCACGTCGAGACGGCCGCGACCGACGCCGACTACGCGCTGGTCGTGTCCTAGCTATTCGAACCTGGCCGGGTCGCCCGCGCCGTAGCGGATGATCTCGGCCTCGCCGCTCGAGAAGTCCACCACCGTGGTGGGCGTGGTGCCGCACTCCCCGGAGTCGATCACCGCGTCCACCACGTGGTCGAGGCGTTCCTTGATCTCCCAGCCCTGCACGAGCGGCTCGGCCTCGTCCGGCAGCAGCAGGGTGCTGGTGAGCAGCGGCTCGCCCATCGCCTCCAGCAGCGCCTGCGTCACGACGTGGTCGGGGATGCGCGCGCCGACGGTTTTCTTCTTCGCGTGCATCATGCGGCGCGGCACCTCCTTCGTCGCGGGCAGGATGAACGTGTAGTTGCCCGGCGTGGAGGACTTGATCGCGCGGAACACCGCGTTGTCCACGACGACGAACTGGCCGAGCTGGGCGAAGTTCTCGCACATCAGCGTGAAGTGGTGCTTGTCGTCGAGCTTGCGGATCTCCCGGATGCGGTCGATGCCGTCCTTGTTGCCCAGCCGGCAGCCCAGCGCGTAGCAGGAGTCGGTCGGGTAGGCGATCAGGCCGTCCTCCCGCAGGATCTTCACGGCCTGGTCGATGGCGCGCTTCTGCGGGTTGACCGGGTGGACGTCGAGGTACTTGGCCATGGCGCAGCAGCTTAGGCCGATCACCGAGGGGCCAGCATTTCGGCTCGCGCACGTTGATAACCTGGGGCTACTTCTTTCCCTGGTTTGGAGACCCCTAGCGATGCTCGACCGTGCCGTCGTCGACGCCCTGTTCCCCTCGGACCTGCCTGAACCGGCCTTCTGGGAGGAGCAGTACCCGCCTCGCGGGCTGGCCGAAGGCGCGAAGGTCACCCGCCTGGGCCCGTCGCCGACCGGGTTCCTGCACATCGGCGGCCTGTACGTCGGCATGATCGACCGCGACGTCGCGTTCCACTCCGGTGGCTCGTACATCGTGCGCGTCGAGGACACCGACCAGGCGCGTGAGGTTTCCGGCGCCGTCGAGCAGTTCAACAAGGCGTTCGCCTACTTCGGCATCGAGCCCGACGAGGCCGACTCCGTGGGCGCGTACGGCCCGTACCACCAGTCGCAGCGCGAGCAGGTCTACCTGACGTACGTGCGTGAGCTGGTGCGTTCCGGCCACGCGTACCTGTGCTTCGCGACGAAGGAAGAGCTCGCGGACATCACCGCCCGCCAGCAGGCCACCAAGCTGCCGACCGGCTACTACGGCCGCTGGGCGATCTGGCGCGACAAGACCGCCGAGGACGTTGCCGAGGCGTTGGAGGCCGGCCGCCCGTACGTCGTGCGCTTCCGTTCGCCGGGCAAGGCGGGGGAGCGGACGTCGTTCGTCGACGCGATCCGGGGTCCGCTGGAGCACGACGCGAACCGCAACGACGTGGTGATCCTCAAGGCGTCCGACCAGTCGCCGCGCCTGCCCACGTACCACTTCGCGCACGCGGTCGACGACCACCTGATGCGCGTGAACCTGGTGATCCGCGGCGAGGAGTGGATCTCCTCGGTCCCGACGCACCTGCAGCTGTTCGACGCCCTGGGCTTCGAGCGCGTCGAGTACGCCCACATCGCGCCGCTGATGAAGCAGCAGGGCGGCTCCCGGCGCAAGCTCTCGAAGCGCAAGGACCCCGAGGCGTCCGTCGAGTTCTTCATCGAGGCGGGCTTCCCGGCCCCGGCCGTCCGGTACTACCTGCGCGGCCTGGTCAACGCCCGCCTGGCCGAGCTGCCGCTGGCCGAGGCCCTGGAGACGCCGATCTCGCTGGCCGAGTGCGGCGTCGCGGGCCCGCTGGTCGACCTGGTGAAGCTCGACGACATCTGCGCCGACTACGTGGCCACGCTGTCCGGCGAGGAGATCATCTCGCTCGTGTCGGAGTGGGCGGCGACCCACGACCCCGAGCTGGTCACGGCGCTGGCCTCGGAGCGTGACGCGGCTCTGGCGGCGCTGCGCGTCGAGCGCGGCCCGGAGGTCGCGAACCCGCGCAAGGACCTCCGCAAGTGGGCGGACTTCCGCACGGCCTACGGCTTCTTCTTCCCGTCGCTGTTCCCGCTCGTGTCCGACCGGACCGACGAGCGCCTCGGCGGCCTGTCGCCCGAGCTGATCTCCGCGTTCGCCGCGGACTTCGCCGACGGCTACGCGGACCTGGAGGACGGCCAGGAGTGGTTCGGGCAGATCCGCGAGCTCGCGTCGAAGCACGGGTTCGCGCCGAACCCCAAGGAGCTCAAGAAGAACCCGGACGCCTACCCCGGCTCCATCCGTGAGGCCGCGCAGCTGATCCGCGTGGCGCTGACGGGGTCGAAGGCGAGCCCGGACCTGCACGCCGTGGCCCGCACGCTGGGTGCGGACGAGGTGCTGCGCCGGGTGCGCGCGCTCGCGGGCTGACACAGGTGCTCGACGGCCCCTGGTTCCTACGGGAATCGGGGGCCGTTCGCTGTCCGGTACTCCGCCCACGACCGCGCCGCTTCAGTGGTCGCGGTGCCCGCGAACCTCCGTTCCCACAGACACACCAGCGATGCGGCGAACGCGGTGATCGCCTCGGCAGGCGCTTCCCGGAACCCGTCGAACTGTGCCGCCCATTCCTCGGCCTGCGCGGGCCGATGACCTTCCGCCACGAGCCGCACAACCGCGAACGCCGGGTCGATCCAGGCCGCGCCGGTCCGCCACCACGCCCAGTCGACGATGCGAGCGGTATCGGCGACGAGGATGTTCAACGGGTTGAGGTCGGAATGGACCAGCGTCGAGCCGCGCATGTGTCGTGGCGCGTGTGCCGCCCACCCGTCGGCAGGCTCGTCCGCGAGTGCCGCCTCCCAGTGATCGGCGATCATTCGCCGCGGTGCTCGCAGCGGCTCGATCTTGCCGATCTCCTTGACGGCGTCCGCCACGAGCGGGAGATCAGGGGAACCGGGGGAGAGATCGGCGTGCTGCCCGGAGACGTGGTCGAATCCGAGCAGCAACCAGCCGTCCCGTTCGACGTGCCACAGCAGTCGCGGGGCCAGTTCCTCCGGCAGGAACGGGTTCACCGCCGCTTCGTTGCGATGCATGACCGCCTGTGGACTGTCTGCTCTGCCTCCCTTGCAGAACACCAGTCCATCCGCTGTGGCCAGCGATGCGGCGAACGCGGAGTTGCGTCCCACGGATGCGCTTTCCGCCTTCACGACCAGGCCGGTGTGGTCCTGGACGGCCACACGCACTCCAGCCGGTAGCTCCTGCCACTCGAGGCGGCCGCTCATCTGTTCCTCAGCTCGGGTCTCCGCCGCCCTGACCGCAGTTGGTGCAGCCGGCGTGGCACTGCGAACAACGTCCATCGCCGGTCAGCCACAACTCGGCGTGGAAGGGCAGCCCGGCGGTCTTGATCGCCTCCACGGTAGGGCCGAGGGCGTCCGCTGTCGCGCGACGCACCGGCGCGGCGAACTCCTCCGGCACGTGGTGGATGAACCTCCCTGCCGTTCGATCGCAGAAGTCGGCGTAGTCGTGGGTGTTGAGGATGAACTGATGCCAGCCGAGGTCTACCTGCCTGCTCGGCCTGAACTGCTCGTGCGGGTTGGCCGCGCACACCATGAGAAAGCTGATCGTGTCGGTGACGATCCGATCAGCTTCCGTGACGGTGATCGAGTGCTCGGTGGTCAGTTGGAGTCGCAGCCGGTGCCGGACCTCGGTCGGGATGGCAGACGGAGTGCAGGCGATCGCTGACATGGGCTTCTCCTGATCTTCGAGAGTGTGTGGCCGCCTGCTGAACAGCCTGCTCGTGCCCCTTTCCGCGGGGAACGCACCCGTGTGGCACTTCCGTGGCACTTGCGGCGCACCTACTCGTGCTCACCTGGTTCCATGAGGTCAGGAGGAGGTCGCCGACATGGGGTCGCTGGCTCACTGGACGGGCTGTGAAGCACGTGCGCTCCGCCGCGCGCTGCGTCTCAGCGTGCGTGCCTTCGCAGAGCGATTGGGCGTCGGCGTCCGCACGGTCACCAAGTGGGAGTCGCTCGGTGCGCAAACCACGCCGCGCCCGTTCATGCAGTCCATTCTGGACACGGCGTTGGCCACCGCGGACGCGGAGGCCAAGCAGCGCTTCGAACTGTTGCTCCGGCAGGACGGCGAGACGCCGGTTCGTGACTACTACCGCAGCGGTCCGAGGGAATGGGACTACGAGACCTGGACCGACGACCTGGGGCGCGCGGCGGCGTGCCTGGCGCAGCAGGACTTCAAGTTCGCGAGCAGCCTCGTCGACCGCTGGCTGCGGCGCTTCACCCCGCTGGAGCTCGACGGCCACGGCCTGTACCTGCACGCCCGATCGCTCGTGCTGCTCGGCGATCTGCGACGAGACCAGGGTGATGTCCAGGGACCCCTGTCGGCGTCACACACCTACCGATGCGCGCACCAGTTCTTCCGCGAGCTGGGTGTGCCGCGCAGGGCCGCGCAGGTGGAGTTGTCGCTCGCGGTCGTGGAGGAGATGAACGGGCGGCTCGATCTTGCCGCTCGCAGGTACGAGGTGCTGGCCGGCGACTCACGGCTCAGCCCTCGTGACCGCACTCGGGCTCTTCTGTGGGTGGGGACAGCCCTGAGCAAGCAGGGATCCAACGACCACGCGGTGACGGTCATGGCTGAGGCGATTCGTCGTTTCGAGCAGCTCGAAGAGCCCGATGACTGGGCGGTCGCGCACCAGAAGATGGCCCTCGCGCACCGTGGCGCGGGTGCGCTCGGTGTGGCCTTGCGTTACCTCGACGTCGCACTCGCGAACCGCTCGGACTCCCCGATGCAGCGCGTCCGGCTGCAGACCGCGCACGCCCACATCCTCCTGTCAGATCGTGCGACCTCGGAGGGCGGACTGCGGCTGCTCGACGAGGCCGCCGGGACGTCACGTACGTTCGGCATGTCCCATCAACTCGCCAGCATCGAGGCCATCCGAAGCGCCTTCGAGCACGTGAACTAGGAGCGCACCACCCGTGAGCCGGCCGATCAGCGACGAGCAGTGGCGCGATGCGGAGATCATCTGGGACTACCACCAGATGGGGCACGAGCCGCGTCCGGTCGACGTCGCCATCGGCCTGGGCAGCCACGACCTCGGCGTGGCGACCTTCGCCGCCGAGCTGTACCGCGCAGGGCTGTTCCCGTTGCTCGTGTTCAGCGGTGGCAACAGCCCGACGACGGCCGCTCGGTTCCCGCGTGGGGAGGCGGTGCACTACCGGGAGCACGCGTTGTCGCTCGGCGTGCCGGACAGTGCCCTCCTGGTGGAGCCGCGGGCGGGTAACACCGGGCAGAACGTGGGGCTGTCGCGTGAGCTTCTGGCGGAGAACGGTCACGAGCCTCGTTCGGTGCTGCTCATCTCGAAGCCGTACATGGAGCGCCGCGCCTACGCCACGTGCCGGAAGGTGTGGCCGGAGGTCGAGGTCGTCTGCGCGTCCGAGCCGCTGAAGTTCGGCGACTACGTCCGGTCGATCGGCGACGAGAAGCTCGTCGTCGACATGCTCGCCGGAGACCTGCAGCGGGTGGTGGAGTACCCGAAGCTGGGCTTCTCGGTGGAGCAGGACGTGCCGGCTGACGTCCTGGCCGCCTACGGCCGGCTGGTCGCGTCGGGGTTCGACAGCCGGCTGATCTGAGCCTGCCCGCACGCGTGTCAGAACGCATCGGCCCGGTATGGGAACTTCGTCCTGAAAGTTTCCGGAACAAAGTCGTGAGAGCGTTCCCATTGACGTGGACGTAACACGCCGTTGAGGATCGCGGCATGCATTGGAGAAGCACTCTCGCCGCAGTGCTGGGGCTGACGCTCGCCGCCGGCGCGACCTCGGCGGCCGGCGCGCAGGAAGCGCAGCACTGGCCGCCGAAGCAGACGGTCATCGGGCAGCCGAAGACGGAGCACGGTTGTGCTCGCATCGAGAAGTCCCTGCCGACGCTCAAGGACTGGCCGAAGGTCGAGAGCCAGCTCACGGGCGACCGCAAGGACGAGGCGCGGATCAAGGCGATCCTCAAGGACATGACGCTGGCCGAGAAGGTCGGCCAGATGACGCAGCCCGAGATCGGCGCGATCACGGCCGCGGACGTCACGACCTACGGGTTCGGGTCTGTCCTCAACGGTGGTGGTAGCTGGCCCGGCGCCAAGAAGAACGCGACGCCGCAGGAGTGGCTCGCGCTCGCCGACGCCTACTTCGACGCCTCGAAGCAGTCGCGCACCAAGATCCCCGTCATCTGGGGCATCGACGCGGTGCACGGCAACAACAACGTCTACGGCGCGACGGTCTTCCCGCACAACATCGGACTCGGTGCCGCGCACGACCCGTGTCTCATCCGCGACATCAACGAGGCCACGGCCGAGCAGATTCGCGCGACGGGTCAGGACTGGGCCTTCTCGCCGACGCTCGCCGTCGTCGAGGACGACCGGTGGGGCCGCACGTACGAGGGCTTCTCCGAGGACCCGCGGATCACCCGTGCCTACGGCTACGAGGCCATCAAGGGTCTGCAGGACAACGCGAAGAAGCGCATCAGCGAGGACGGCGTGATCGCCACCGCCAAGCACTTCCTCGGTGACGGCGGCACGACCGGTGGCAAGGACCAGGGCATCAACGCGTCCACCGAGCAGAAGATGATCAACCTGCACGGTCAGGGCTACTACGGCGCGCTGGCCGCGGGTGCCCAGACGGTGATGATCTCGTTCAACAGCTGGACGAACGACGTCATCAACGAGGGCAAGGTGCACGGCAGCAAGTACGTGCAGACCGGCATCCTCAAGGAGAAGATGGGCTTCGACGGCCTGCTCGTCTCCGACTGGAACGGCATCGGCCAGGTCACCGGCTGCACCAACGCCAGCTGCCCGCAGGCGATCAACGCCGGCATGGACATCATCATGGTGCCGCAGGACTGGAAGGCGTTCATCACCAACACGATCGCCCAGGTCGAGTCCGGCCAGATCCCGATGGCGCGCATCGACGACGCCGTCACCCGCATCCTGCGCGTCAAGCTGCGCGCCGGCACGTTCGACGCCCCGAAGCCGAGCCAGCGTGAGCACGCCGGTGAGCAGAAGGCGTTGCTGCACAAGGAACTCGCCCGCGAGGCCGTGCGTGAGTCCGCCGTGCTGCTGAAGAACGACAAGCGAGTGCTGCCGTTGTCCAAGCGCAGCAAGGTTCTCGTCGTCGGCAAGACCGCCGACAACATCGGCAACCAGACCGGTGGCTGGACGTTGTCCTGGCAGGGCACCGGCAACACCAACGCCGACTTCCCGAACGCCACCAGCATCCTCAAGGGCATCCAGGACACCCTGGGCGCCGCGAACGTCACGTTCGCCGAGACCGCGGACGGCGTCGACCCGGCGCAGTTCGACGCCGTCATCGCCGTGATCGGTGAGACGCCGTACGCGGAGGGCGTGGGCGACCTCGGCAAGCGGTCGTTCGAGTCCGCTCGCCTTCAGCCGCAGGACCTCGCCGTGCTGGACAAGGTCTCCGGCAAGGGCAAGCCGGTCATCACCGTCTACGTCGGCGGCCGCGCGCTGTACATGAACAAGGAGATCAACCGCTCCGACGCGTTCGTGGCCGCCTGGCTGCCCGGCACCGAGGGCGGCGGCATCGCCGACCTGCTGATCAGGGGCCGTCACAACGGGTTCAGCGGCAAGCTGTCCTACTCGTGGCCCGGCGAGGCCTGCCCGGCGCTGCCCGGTGAGCCGGCCAAGAAGCCGCTGTTCAAGCTCGGCTACGGCCTGCGCGACTGGGAGACCGGCCGCGTCGGCACGCTCGACGAGACCAGCCCCGGCGTCCTGTGCTCCGGTGGTGGCGGTGGCACCGCGACCGAGGACCTGGAGATCTTCAACCGCACGGACATCGCGCCGTACCAGTCGATGATCGGTTCGGCCGAGAACTGGGGCGGCACCGTGGTCGGCCCCGACGGCCAGGCCTCGCACGCCGAGATCAACGTCGTGCAGTCCGACGTCAACGTCCAGCAGGACGCGCTCAAGACGACGTGGACCGGCACCGGCCCCGGCCAGGTGTACCTGCAGAGCCCGGCGGTCAGCGACCTCCGCGGCTACGGCAACGCCAACGCGGCCATCCAGTTCGACGTGATCGTGCACCAGGCTCCGGCCAACCGCACGGTCATCAGCTCGCACTGCCAGTACCCGTGCATGGCGGAGATCGATGCCACGCAGGCGTTCCGCGATCTCCCCATCGGACAGAAGGCGACCGTCAAGATCCCGGTCTCCTGCTTCTCCAACAAGGGACTGGACCTGGAGAGCGTCAACACGCCGTTCCTCGTCTACACCGACGGCGCGTTCCAGGCCTCGTTCGCGAACATCCGGTGGGTGCCCAAGGCGGGCGCCGATCCGGACGCCCTTCCCTGCACGTAACCGATAACGGGTAACGCGGCGCGCTTCAGGCTGTCTTCTCCAGCAGGAAGCGCGCCGCGGTCTGTGCCTGCCGGGCCGGCTCCGACGACACCGTGATCGCCGTGTTCGTCATCGCGCCCTCGAACAGCAGGAAGATCGAGTCCGCCACCCACTCCGGCCGCCCGGTCGCCGCGACCATCGCCGCGATCGCGCCCCGCACACCGGTCTTCTGGTGGCGCACCACCGCCGTCACGCGCTCCGAGGACGGCCCCAGCTCCGCGTAGGAGTTGATGAACGCGCAGCCGCGGAAGTCGGTCGTGCCGGACGAGTCCGCCATCCAGTCGAAGACCGCGAGGATCTGGTCCTCCGGCGTCGACGCCCGCAGCACGTACTTCATGGTCGCGGCGGTGATGGCCTCCTCCCGCCTGCGCAGCACCTCCTCGACCAGCGCCTCCTTGCCGGCGAAGAGCTGGTAGAGCTTCTTCAACGAGACGCCCGCCTCCGTGCGCAGCTCGTCCATGCCGACCGCGTGCGCGCTCTTCGCGTAGAACAGCCGGTCAGCGGCTTCCAGGACCCTTTCCCTGGCCTCTGTGTCCGTCGTCACCTCAGTAACCCCTTGCTGTGGAGAACGCTCGTTCTCTACTGTATCACTCATGCCGGAGAACGAGCGTTCTCCACAACTGAAGGAGACGGAAATGTCGAAGATCGTGCTGGTTCACGGACTGTGGCTGACCTCCGCCAGCTGGAAGAACGTTGCCGACAGGTTCACCGCCGCCGGCCACGAGGTGCTCACCCCGACCTGGCCCGGCTACGGCGAGGTCGCGCAGATGCGGGCGCACCCCGAGGTCGCGAACGGCCTGGGCGTCGTCGAGATCACCGACCACGTCGAGAAGTTCATCCGCGAGCACCACGCCGAGGACGCGATCATCATGGGCCACTCGTTCGGCGGCCTGATCACGCAGAAGCTGCTGGACCGGGGCCTGGGCAAGGCCGGTGTCGCCATCCACTCGGCGCCCGCCAAGGGCACGCTGGGCCTGCCGTTCTCGTCCATCAAGGCCGCGTTCCCGGTGCTCAAGAACCCGGCGAACGTGAAGCGCAACGTCGAGCTGTCGGCCGCGGAATGGCACTACGCCTTCACGAACACCCTGCCCGCGGACGAAGCCGAGGCGCTGCGGCAGCAGTTCGCCATCACCGCGCCCGGACGCCCGCTGTGGCAGGCCGCGACCGCGAACTTCACCACCCACAACGCGACCAAGGTCGACCTGAAGAACCCGGACCGCGCGCCGCTGCTGTTCATCGCGAGCGAAGGCGACAACGTGGTCCCCGCGTCGATGAACCGCGAGAACGCCCGTCGCTACAAGGGCCCCGCGATCACCGAGATCAAGGAGTTCCCGAACCGCCCGCACTTCGTCATGGGCACGCCGGGCTGGGAAGAGGTCGCCGACTACGCCCTGACCTGGGCCGACAAGTTCTAACTGTCGAGGTCCACCGGCTCGCCCCTGATCGCGGTCACGGAACCGCCGGTCTGAGCGGCGAGCCAGACCTCGAACGCCTCCGGGTCCTTCGTGAGAACGGTGAAGGTGACGTCATGACCGTATTCGGTGTCCGCGACGTGGTACCCGGCCGCGCGCAACCCGTTCTCCAGCTTTCCCGCCTGATCGTGGTCCACGGCCAGAAGCACGCTCTCGTGCCGTTCACGGGTGAGGGTGCCCAGCGAGTCGATGGCCTCGGACACGGCCCGTCCGTACGCCCGGACCAGGCCACCGGCACCGAGCTTGATCCCGCCGTAGTAGCGGGTGACGACGACGGCGGTGTCCACGAGACCCCGGCGCGTCAGCACTTCCAGCATCGGCACGCCGGCGGTACCGGCGGGTTCGCCGTCATCGGACGAGCGCTGGGTGTCCACCGTTCGAAAAGCCGTGCAGTTGTGCGTGGCCTGCCAGTGCTCCTTGCGGATCCGCGCGAAGAACTCGGAAGCCTCGGCGTCGGAGGTGACGCGGGCGACGTGGCACAGGAACCTCGATCGCTGGATCTCGATCTCGTGCGTGCCGTTCCGCTTGATCACCTTCACGGTTCGATTGTCCGCCTGCGTTGTTCGGCCTCACCGAACAGGGCGTCCAGTTCGGCCGGCGGCACCTCTTCCAACTGCTCGTACGTGCACTCCAAGGGCGTCTTGTCCGCACGGAACCGCACCAAGCGCGCCGTGTGCCGGAACCGTCCGCCCTGCACGTGCTCGTAGCGCACCTCGGCGACCCGCGTCGGTTCGAGCAGCACGATCTGAAGCTGCTTCTCGGGGTTCCACCGGCTGTTCATGCCGGGACCCTCGTACGTCGCCCACGCGCTCCACGGATGCTCGGCGGGGTCGAGCAACGGCTTGAGCTCCTCGACCAGTTCCCGCCGCCGCGCCGCGGTGAAGCTGCTGGCCACGCCGACGTTGTGCAGCTCGCCGTCCTGGTAGAGCCCGAGCACCAGCGACCCGACCGTCTCGCCGTCCTTGTGCCACCGGTAGCCCGCGACCACGCAGTCCGCGGTGCGCTCGTGCTTCACCTTGAACATCACGCGCTTGTCCGGCTCGTAGACGCCGTCCAACGCCTTCACCATCACGCCGTCGAACCCCGCGCCCTCGAACCGGGTGAACCAGTCCTGCGCCACGTCCGGGTCCGCTGTGGACGGTGTCAGGTAGACACCGGGGACCTCGGTGACGATCTCCTCCAGCAGCTTGCGCCGCTCGCCGAGCGACAACCCCGTCACGTCCTCGGAGCCGCACGCCAGCAGGTCGAACGCCACGAAGCTCGCCGGTGTCTCCACCGACAGCTTGCGGACGCGCGACGCCGCCGGGTGCAGCCGCAGCTGGAGGGTGTCGAAGCTCAGCCCGTCCGGCGTGACCAGCACGATCTCGCCGTCCACCACGCACCGCGGTGGCAGCGCCTCCCGCAGCAGCTCGACCACCTCGGGGAAGTACCGGGTGAGCGGCTTGTCGTTGCGCGAGCCCAGTTCGACCTCGTCGCCGTCGCGGAACACGATGCAGCGGAAGCCGTCCCACTTCGGCTCGTACGCGAGCCCGTCCCCGCGCGGAAGCGTGGGGACGGACTTCGCGAGCATCGGCTTCACCGGCGGCATCACGGGCAGGTCCACGCCCGTGACCATAAGCTCAGCGCAGGGCCACCGCGAGCTTTTCGAGCTCCCGCACGTCGGCGTCCATCCCGTCGTCCTCGGGGATCGCCAGCGCGATCGGCCGCCGCATCGTGACCGCCCCCGACCTGCGCGTCTCCAGCCCGGCCCGCAGCCGGTCGGACAGCGGCAGCTCGTCCGGCGTCTCGGCGACGTACGGGCTGATCCGCACCAGCCCGTCCCGGCACTCGATCACCCGCCGGTAGTAGCGCCGGTGCACGCCCCGCAACGACAACGAGTCGCGCTTGGACGGCACGCGGTGCAGGGCGTCCTCGGGGAACGACTGGTGCAGCAACGTCCACAGTGGAGCGAGCCGGTGGTACGCGCGCAGGTGCCGCAGCCACAGCCTCGTGGCCGCGAACCGCATCGCGGCGATCGGGTAGATGACGCCGACGACGCACAGCAGCACGCCGGGCAGCAGGAACCACACCGCGGTGGTCAGCAGCCAGCGGGGGAGCGGCTCACCGAAGTAGCGGGAGACGTTCGACGACACGAAGATCGCGTCCGCGGGCACCAGCAGCGCGAGGCCCGTCGAGGTGATCAGCAGGCCGCGGCGCAGCCGGGGTTCGGCCTCGCGGGCGTAGCGGCGGGCCCACACGAACATCGTCGCGAAGCCGTAGAGCAGATAGCCGTTGCCCAGCGCGTAGAACACCGTGATCGCGAGGATTCCGGTCGGGCCGCCGCCGAGCGAGTTCGGCACACGGGCCGCCGCCACCCGCAGGTCGTCCGGGATCGCGAGCACCGCCCACGTCATGACGCTGATGCACAGGATCAACGGCGCGAGCTGGAGCAACGCCTGCCGCTTCGCGCGGGCGTCGTCCAGCGCCGAGAAGATGAAGAAGCAGATCAGGCCGTACACGCCGACCTGGAGCATCGCGTGCTGGATCAGCTGGCAGACCATGGGGTCGAGCCCGAGGAACCACCGCCCGTCGGCCGCCGCCCGTCCGAACGGGTAGCCGACCGCCCAGCCGGCCACCAGGCCCGTCACCGAACGCAACCGCGGGTCGTGCGGGCGGCGCACCAGCAGGTACAGCACCACGGCCAGCGCCGAGAACGCGACGATGCCCTGGGTCTCCTTGAGGTACTCCACCTACAACCACCCCAGCCGGTCCGCGAGCGACTTCGACATGCGGCGCGCGGGACCCTCCGACGCCCGCGGCGCCACCTTGTCCAGCACCGACGCCCATTCCAGGATGATCGTCGCGACCGTCTCGGCCTCGCGCTCGTGCTCGGAGTCGTAGGACGTACGCCTGAGCGCGCGCCGCACGGCATCCGGTTCGAGGTCGGGGTACAGGCCCGCGAGCAGGCCGTCGTCCTGCTCGTCGCTGGTGTGACCGGCCAGCAGGTGGCCGAGCTCGTGCAGGATGATGTGGTTCTGGTGGGCCTTGGACGTCTCCTGCTGGTACAGGATGTAGTCGGCCTTGGCGGTGGCGATCCACACCCCGTACGGGCCGGGCACCGGAATCGGGTGCGCGATCAGCCGGATGGGCTTGCCGCGCTGCTCACCGACCCGGCGGCAGAGCTCGCCGACGTCGAGCGGGGGCTGGATGTCCAGCTCGTTCAGCAGGCGGCGGCACCGCTTGCGCAAATCTCGTTCGGCCACGAGTCATCCTTCGCCGCGCTCGGCCTGTTCCTGTCGGTAGACGACGTCGAGCAGTTCCATGACCAGGCGGCGGCGGTCCGGCGACAGTTCCCCCGCGCGCATCGCCATGAGCTGCGCGTCGCTGCCCGAGGCGATCTCGTTGAGGCGCGACTGCTCGTCCTGCAACGATTTCAGCTGCTCGTCGACGCGGTCGGTGACCTCGTCGTCGAAGAAGTAGCTCACGGGCACACCGAAGAAGCCTGCCAGTGCCTGCAAGTGCTTGAACGTCGGGTTGTCCTTCTTGGCCTTGCGCAGCTGCCAGATGTAGCTCTGGGAGATGGTCACGCCCGTGTCGGCGATGGCCGCCGCGACCTGCTCGTTGCTGTACTCCTGGCCTGACCTGGCGGTGTGCCGGGCGAAGAGGTGGTTGAGCTTGTCAGCCAGGGACCGTTCCCCCGCCATGCCGCCTCCCCGGTCGCGCGCAGTGAGCGTCTCCACCCATGGAAAGGGCTAACTGGGTGACGAGATTTTCACCAGTTGAAAGCCCTCCGATAGCCAACATAGACTCCCCCCGTGTCTGTCTCAACTGCGGAGGGTGTCCGCGCGGTCCGGGACAGTCATGTCAGTCCACCCGCTCGCCACTTCGCGGAGGTTCTCCGGACATGGCGCTTGCTGAACGACAAGGGTCGTTTCACCGCTCGGTGATCGACGTCGTCTACAAGACCATGAACCAGCTCGCGCAGACGGACTCGCCCAACGAGGTGTTCGAACTGCGTGAGCAGCTTCGCGCTGCCCTGCCCTGGTGGCGAGGGCTGCTGCGGATGCACGAGCCGAACGAGCGGCATCGGTGCAAGTCGTGTCACGCCTGGTACGGGCGGCATCGCGCGTGGCCCTGCCCGGTGTGGCGGGACGCGGTGCAGGCGTTGCACCAGCTCAACGACATGTACGGGTTCCTCGGGGCACCACACCCGGCGGACCCGCTTCCGGGGGAACGGGTGGTCGTGAGTGGTTCCGGCCGCCTCGACGACCAGAACCGCTCACGGTCCTCCTGACTCGGAACTAGCCGATCTTGAAGCTCTGCGCCGCCGACCCGTTGCAGGTCGCCTGGATCAGCTGCACGCCGTCACCGGACCCGGCCGGCGCGGACAGGCACTTGCCGGAGTGGCGAGCGGTCAGCGTCGAGTAGCCGTCGGCGCCGGTGGTGACCCGCCACTGCTGGTTGGTGCCGCCGCCGTAGGTCCAGAGGTGGATGCCCGCGTTGTCGGCGGTGGACACGTTGCTCACGTCCAGCACCTTGGTCGAGTCGTTGCGGTACTCGACGCGGGAGTAGCCGTCGGTCGTCGCCACCGCGCGGAAGTTCTGCGCCGTGGTGCCGTTGCACGCGTACTGCTGGATGACGGTGCCGTTGTTCAGGCCCGCGGCGGCGGCGTCGACGCACTTGCCGTTGCCGCGGTTGACGACCGTCTTCCACTCGCCCTGCGGCGGCGGGGTGCCGCCACCGCCCAGCCACAGCAGGCTGTCGATGAGGAAGTTGTTCTGGGTGGCGCTCGCGAACGTGGACGACAGCGGCCGGTTCGCCGCGTAGTCCATGGCGTTGTGGCCGAAGTTCGCGTAGATCATCTTGTAGTTCTTGTTCGACCACATGATCGGGTAGTAACCGCTGCGCCACTGCTGGTTCGGGTCGGTGCCGAGCGGGAAGCTCGACGGGTCGACGCTCGCCAGGATCTGGACGTTCGGGTTCTGGCGCAGGTCGCGGTCCCAGCTGTACCACTCGCTGACGGCCGAGGTGAACTTCTCCGGCAGACGCAGGGTCGACGGGTGCGTGCGGGTCTCGACCTTCAGCACCGCGGTCGTCGGGCCCCACGTGTTGCTGACGAAGTTCCCCTTGGCCAGGAACGTGTTGTGGTACCAGGGCCACTCGTTCGCGTTCTGGGTGAACGCGCTGACGTGGAAGCCGAAGAACCCGCCGCCGGCCTCGATGTAGCGCTGGAAGCCGGTGCGCGCGGCCGCCCCGGTGGGCGCGTCGTCGAGGAAGATCACGACCTGCGCCTGGGCCGGGGTCAGGGTGCTGAGCCGGTTCCAGTCACGGGTCGACTCGTAGGTGAAGCCGTTCTCCTGGCCCGCGCGGGTGAGCCACGGGTTCGCCTCGTTCACGAACGCGATGTGCGCCGCGTCCCACGTGCCGTTGTAGAAAGCCAGCACCTTGAACGGGGCCGCCTGGGCCGTGCTCGTTGCCGAGAGCGAGACCGGGACGAGGGTGGCGGCGAGCATTGCCAGCAACGCCAACAGTTTTCGAGCCATTCGGGTACACACCTTCGTGTAGCAGGGGTTGCGCGCCCGAAGATCATCGTAGAGAAGGTCTAGACCTGTTGGGGACCGGGACGTTCACAGAATTCTTTTGCGCCACAACATGATCCCGCCGAGCACGGCGAGCCCGCCCAGTGCGGCCACCATGGCCGATATGCCGAACCTCGTTGCGTTGGAAGGAGGTTGTTCGGCACTCGACGCAACGGGAACGGGCCGGGGAGTGCTCGACCTCGGCGCGGACGGCTTGGTGGACGGTGCTGCGGAACTCTGGGTCGGCGGCGCGGCCCGCACCGGCGGTGCGGCGGCGGGAGCGGGCTGGGCCGCCGGCGGCGCGGGCTTCACGGCGGCCGCGATCTCGACGTCCGTGCACGAGTAGTAGGTGTCGGGCGTGTCCGTGTTCTGCCAGACCGTGTAGATCAGATGACGTCCGGTCCGGTCCTTCGGCAGCTGCACCTTGAACTCGTAGGAGCCGTTGACGAGCGGGGGAGAGGGCACGTTCAGGAACTGGTCGAGGTCCGCCCACCGCAGCGGCGCGGCGGGCGAGTAGCCGGCGCGCGTCACGTAGAACCGGAACGAGCCCTGGTGCGGGATCGTGGCCTTGTACGTGAAGTCCGTGCTCTTCAGCTTGGTCGCCGGCCAGTCGGCGGACGGCATGTCCAGCCCGCCGTACTTCGCGAGTCCCGCGCTGCACAGCCTGCCGTCCGGAACCATGGCCTCGTCCTGGCCGCGCACGTTCGGCAGCCGGATGTTGTCCCACTCCTTGGACGGCAACCCCGCCGCGATGGCGCTGCGGCAGAGCGGGGATGATGCTGTGGGCTGACCTGGCGAACACAGGAAAGCCCTGCTCGCGGGGTCAGTGGGCGCGCCATGGGCGTGCGCGGGAACCACGGAGAGCATCATGAGCAGCGATAGCACGCCCACAAGGCGAAACACAGGCACCTCCCCCTTCCTTCTAGGGGTACGCGTGCCAGACCCAAGTCGTTCACGGAAGATGTATTGACATGTCCTTCGCTGATGAGGTGTCCGCGGCCGCAGCCCGGCTCGGCGGTGTCGCACGCACGACCCCGCTGGAGGTGAACCAGCGGTTGTCCGAGAGGACCGGGGCGCGCGTGTGGTTCAAGCGCGAGGACCTTCAGGTCGGCCGTTCCTACAAGCTGCGTGGCGCGTTCAACCTGCTCTGCCAGACCGAGTTCGCGTTCGGTGGAGCGGTCTGCGCGTCGGCGGGCAACCACGGCCAGGGCATGGCCTACGCCTGCCGCCGCCTCGGCATCGAGGGCCGCGTGCACGTCCCGCGCACCACTCCGCGCCAGAAACGCGACCGCATCCACGCCCTCGGGCAGGGCATGGTCCAGCTGGTCGTGGACGGCGACACCTACGACGACGCGGCCGCGCTGGCGAAGGAGTACGCGCAGCAGACCGGCGCGACCCTCGTCCCGGCCTTCGACGACCGCCGCACGGTCGCCGGCCAGGGCACCGTCGGCCTGGAGATCGTCCAGCAGCTCGGCGGCGCGCCCGACGTGATCGTGGTGCCCATCGGCGGCGGCGGCCTGCTCTCCGGCGTCGGCACGTGGTTCAAGGAACGCTTCCCGCGCACCCGGATCATCGGCGTGGAGCCGGCCGGTGCCGCGAGCATGATCGCCGCGATCCAGGCCGGCCACCCGGTGACGCTGCCCGAGGTCGACTCGTTCGTCGACGGAGCCGCGGTCCGCCGCGCCGGTGACGTGACGTTCCCGATGGTGCGCGACAGCGGCGCCGAGCTCCTCACCGTGTCCGAGGGCGCTGTCTGCACGGAGATGCTGGAGCTGTACCAGATCGACGGCATCGTCGCGGAGCCCGCCGGAGCGCTGGCCTCGGCCGCGTTGCTGGAGGAGATCTCCGTCGCACCGGACTCGACGGTCGTGTGCCTGCTCTCGGGCGGCAACAACGACGTCTCGCGCTACGCCGAGATCGTCGAGCGGTCGATGATCCACCGCGGCCTGAAGCACTGGTTCCTGGTCGAGTTCCCGCAGGAGCCGGGCGCGCTGCGGCGGTTCCTCGACGACGTGCTGGGCAAGGACGACGACATCGTGCAGTTCGAGTACATGAAGCGGGACAACCGGGAGACCGGGGCCGCGCTGGTGTGCATCGAGCTGGGCCGCCGCGAGGACTACGACCTGCTGTGGGGGCGGATGAAGGAGTCCCCGCTCAAGATCCAGCACGTGGAGCCGGGGTCGACGGCGTACCGCTTCCTGATCTAGGCCGTGTCGAGGCGGTGCAGCACCGCGCCGGTCGCGATGTCGATGACCTCGACCAGGTGCGGTGACCGTTGCACCGCCACCCATGGCGCCTCGTAGTGCTGGATCACGGGCCCCTTGAACTCGACGACCGTGCGCACGTCGTGCTGCCGCCGCGCTCGGACGATGTTGCCCTCCCGGGTCAGCAGCGCCGGTTGCTTCCCGACCTCGGTGAGACCGAGGACGTGCTCGCCGGGCGGAACGGTGATGACCTGCTCCGCGCCCGTTCCCGTCACCGTCCAGTCGGTGCCGTGCCGGCGCTCGGCGTGGGAGTAGCCCGGCCCGAAGACCGACCGGTCGCCGCCGTAGACCTTGGCGTGCCAGGGAAAGGAACCGGGCTGGTGGGTGGTTCCGGTCGACTGTTTCAGCGTGATCGTGCCGCCGTGGTAGTGGAGGTTCCACCACTTGCCGGCGCGGCGGAAGTAGACGCCGTACCGCCAGGGCTCGTCCATGTCGAGGTAGAGCGGGGAGAGGTCCCGCTTGGCCTCAGCGGCGACGCTGAAGCGGATCGGGATGCGAA
Source organism: Lentzea waywayandensis (assembly GCF_900115955.1). Lineage (GTDB taxonomy): Bacteria > Actinomycetota > Actinomycetes > Mycobacteriales > Pseudonocardiaceae > Lentzea > Lentzea waywayandensis. The sequence goes on along the minus strand of NZ_FOYL01000001.1, from coordinate 726,659 downwards.
GCTCGCACTGGGCGGGGTCCTCATCGTGTGACATGTAGATCAGTTCACCGTCGATCTCGACCAGCGCCTTCAGCACTTCGCCGGACCTGTCGGACACGTGGATCGCGGCGAGCACCGGTCCGGGCAGCCGGACTTTCGCCGGCGCCAGGCCGCACCGCCACAGCACGAGCTCGTCCGGTCCGTCGCCGCGCGCGACCAGCGAGGGACACGAACTCGGAAAGACGGGGAACCGCATCGCCGTGCCGCGCACGCCGGAGGTCAGCAGGCGGTGGCAGTCCTCTTCGGACGGTGGCAGGACATCGACCTGAACTCCGGCCGCGGTGACGCGCACCGTGCCGTCACCGTTATCGGCGACACCGATCACGCACTCGAGACCCACGGTGTGACCGCGTGCGCTGACCGGCATGAGCTCGACGCTCTCGCCGGTCTGCTCGAGCGCCGCGATCGTGGCCAGCCGCACCAGGTCCACTCGTGCCGACGTGCCCGCCAGGTCGTCGAACAGCACCGAGACGCGCCGGTACCGCGGCTTGAGCATCCCCCTGTGGATCTTCTTCACCAGCGCGTGGAACTCCGGCCCGAGGTCCACTCCGGACAGCACGTGCAGCTTCATCGTCCCCCCAGACGTTGGCAGGGAACGATCATCCCAGAAAAGGGGCGTGCCGGGCACCCCGTTCGCGGAATGCCCGGCACCTAGCGGGTACTACGGCTTGGGCGGGCAGACCTTCCACGCGAAGTGGTAGGTCGTCTCGATGGACCCGTCGGTCGAGTCCATCGCGATGAAGCTGGTGACCTTCTTCGGGTCCGACGTGCCCGCCATGACCCGCAGCTCCGTGTTGATGTTGAAGTTCCGCTTCTCGCCACAGGGGTGGTAGACGATGGCGGCCACATCGGTCGTGTCCGTCGCCTGCCAGTCGTCGCTGAACGGGCCGCGGTAGTTGTGCTGCTTGTACTCGGTCTGCGACATGCCCTGGAAGTAGTAGTTGGCCTTCTCCAGGGCCGTGGCGCCGCGTTCGAGGTGCGCGAAGCCGCGGTAGTCGGTGGACGCGATGCCGTAGGTGAAGCCGGACGGCACGTTGACGCGCAGGTTCAGCTGGCAGTTCTTGCGGAAGTCGGTGGGCAGGGCCTGAGGGCCGACCTGCGCCATGAACTCGCTGTAGGTGACGGTGAACGCCTTGTTGTCCGGGCTCACGGCGACGGCGGCCGTTCCCGCCCGGCAGCCAGAACCGTTGATGGTCACGACGTCGATGGTGATGTTCTCCGGCGGCGGCGTGTCACCAGGGGCGCCACCGGGGGGAATGATGATCGTCGACATCGCGAGCGCGGCCGCGGCGAGTGTGGTGAGCATGGGGCACCTTTCCGTCTGGGGTTCAACGAAATGAACGGGCGGCGGCAATCGGTGCCTGGATCAGCAACGCTTCCAGGAGAACTGGTACTTCGTGCTCACGCTGCTGTCGGTGGAATCCATCGTCATGAAGCTGTTCGCCTTCGACGCGGTTCCCGCGTTCACGCGCAGTTCGGTGTTGATGTTCAGGTGGCGGACTTCCCCGCACGGCGCGTAGATGATTTCCGACACCGTCGCGCGGTCGGTGGCCTGCCAGTTGTCGCTCTTCGGGCCGTTGAACGTGTGGGTGCGGCTCGCGGTCTGCGACATGCCCTGGAAGTAGTAGTTCCCCTTCTCCGTGCCCGTGGCGCCCTGCTGCAGGTTGGCGAAGCCGCGGTAGTCGGCCTGGGCGATGCCGAACGTGAAGCCCTGCGGGTAGCTCACTCTGATGTTGAGCTGGCAGTTCTTCCTGAAGTCGGTGGGGCCTGAGCCCTGTCCGGCCTGGGCGAGGTACTGGCTGTACGTGACCGTGAACGCCGTGCGGTCGTCCGCGGCCGCGACGGCCGCGGTGCCGGCGGGACAGCCGGAACCGTTCACGGTGACGACGTCGATCGTCACGAAATCAGGAACATCGGATGCTGCGTTCGCGGTCGGCGCGGTCAGGACCGCGGACAGCGCGAGGGCAGCAGCCGCCACCGTTTTCAGCATGGCCAGCCTTTCCATTCATGACAGCGGTAGCGGCGGCGGAATTCAAACGATATCGGAAACCCTGCGTGGTGATGGGCCGCCGAATGGGTGACTGAATTGATCGGCAAGGCTCGCGAGAATGCACGACCAATTGCACGGCCGAAATCTTCGGCCGTGCGCGAACTATGTTCACTCACCGTGCAGGGAATTGACCTGACGATTGCCTGACGATCGCCCGTCGCTGCGCCGTCCGAGTGGCGCGGGGCACAGCGGTACCCCGGGAAGAAGTGCTCCTGGCCGGGCGTTGACACTGAGGACACAGTCCAACCCCGACGAGGAGTGCGCCTGATGGCTCCCGACCAGCTGACCGTCTACTCGACCTCGTGGTGCGGCTACTGCCGGATCCTGAAGAGCTCGCTCGACCGCGAAGGCATCGAGTACGTCGAGATCAACATCGAGGAGACGCCGGGCGCGGCCGACTTCGTGATGGAGGTGAACGGCGGCAACCGCACGGTGCCGACCGTGCACTTCCCGAACGGCGCGGCGCTCACCAACCCGTCGCTGGCGCAGGTCAAGGAACAGCTGGCGGCCTGAGCTACTCGTAGAGGAACGCGGTGGTCGACTGACCGTCCAGCGTCTCCCGGATGATGTCCGCGTGGCCCGCGTGCTGCGCGGTCTCCCGGATCAGGTGCAGCACGATCCGCCGGATCGACATGGGCCGCGGGTTCTGGTCCCAGGGCGCGGACGGCAGCGGCACCAGCTTGTCCAGCGAAGCGGCGCGCACGGCCTCATCGGTCGCGCGCACCGCTTCGTCGTAGGACTCCAGCAACGCGTCGAGGTCGTCGCCGGTCCACGTGTACTGGCCCCAGTCGAGCATGCCGGGCGGAGTGCCGGGCTGCTCGGTCAGGATGTGGGTCCAGCCGCGCTCACACCAGGTGAGGTGCTTGAGCAACCCACCCAGCGTGAGCTCGCTGACGGTCGTGCGCTTCACCGCTTCTGCGGCGGTGAGACCTCGCACTGTGACGCGGAAGGTCCTGCGCTGATCGTTCAGCTCGTGCAACAGGTCGTTGAGCTCCATGGTCATGAATTGAAGCTACGACCGAACTAGGACCACTCAAGTCCTAGTCAGGGCGACCACTAGCAGTACAGGTTGGCACCCGCCGGCACGCCGAGGATCCCGACGAACTGCTGGTACTTCGAGACACGGCTCTGGACCTGCGCCGGGTTGCGGCCGTCGCACTCCAGCGAACCGTTGATGCTGCGGATCGAGTGGCCGAACCCGGAGCCGTTGGTCATGGCCGCGTGTCCGGTCATCGAGCCGGGGCCGGACTGCGTGTTCCAGTACCAGAGGCCCGTCTTCCACGCGATCGGCGCTTGCTGTGCCACCCACTGCGGGTTGCCCAGCAGGTCGATGCCGAGGTAGTCGCCGGCCGCCTTGTAGTTGAAGTTCCACGACAGCTGGATCGGGCCGCGGCCGAAGTACTTCTGGGGCGAGGGGCAGCCGTACGGCCTGGTCTCGTCGCAGTAGTCGCCGCTCTGGTCGATCTCCTCGACGTACTTGAGGCCACCGGTCTCGTGCGAGACGTTCGCGAGGAACGCCGCCGCTTCCTGCTTCGACACCGTGTCACCGCCGGTCTTCGCGAAGGCGGGGAACGCGCTCATGGCCTCGACGAGACCGCTGTAGGTGTAGAAGGAGTTGCGGGTGCCCTGGAACATCTGGTTGAACTGGGCTTCGCTGACGACGAAGCTGCCGCCGCCACCCCCGCCGCCGCCACCGTCGCAGCTGTGCGGTTCCCAGAACCAGGTGGAGATCGTCGGGTCGTAACCGGGGTTGTCGTGCTCGGCGATGTAGTAGGAACCGTTGTACCGCACGATGTTGCCCGTGTAGTACTGCCGGCCCGCAACCCAGTCCGTGGCGCTGGTGCAGGTACCGCCGCCGCCACCTCCACCACCGCCGTCACAACTCGTCGGCTCCCAGTACCAGGTGGAGATGATCGGGTCGTAGCCGGGGTTGTCGTGCTCGGCCACGTAGTACTGACCGTTGGTGTACTTCACGATCGAGCCGGTCGTGTACCAGGTGCCCGCTGTCCAGTTGGTGAACGAACAGGCCTGCGCGGACACTTCCGCCTGGGATGACGCGGTCGGTGCGATGACGGCCATGGTCGCCGCCATCGCCACCGCCGCGAGAGACGCCAGAATTCGTTTTCTCAGCAAGGTCACTCACTCCTGGAGTCTTGCGCCCGGAGGATCAGGTATGTGAACAGCGCTGAGATTGGCACCAATGGTCCAGACCAGTCAAGGGTCTAGACCTGTTTTGTCACTAGCAGTACAGGTTCGATCCCGTTGCGACACCGATGATGCCGGTGAAGGAGCGGTACTTCGAGACGCGGCTCTCCACCGTGCCGGGGTTGCGGCCGTCGCACTCCAGGGATCCGTTGATGCTGCGGATCGTCTGGCCGAAGCCGCGCGAGTTGACCATCGCGTTGTGCGGGGTCATGGTGCCAGGGCCGTTCTGCGTCATCCAGTACCAGATCGCGGTCCGCCACGAGACGGTCGCGTCCGTGGCCACCCGCTCGGGGTTGTTCAGCAGGTTGATGCCGAGGTAGTCGCCGGCCGCCTTGTAGTTGAAGTTCCACGACAGCTGGATCGGGCCGCGGCCGTAGTACTTCTGGGGCGAGGGACAGCCGTAGGGCCTGGTCTCGTCGCAGTAGTCGCCGTTCTGGTTGATCTCGCGGATGTAGCGGAGACCGCCGGTCTCGTGCGAGACGTTGGCCAGGAACGCCGCGAGCTCCTGCTTCTTCACCGTGTCGCTGCCCTGGTTCGCGAACGAGCCGAACGTGGCCATCGCGTTCTTCAGGCCGCTGTAGGTGTAGAAGGCGTTGCGGGGCGGGGACGGGAACATGCGGTTGAACTGCGCTTCGGTGACGATGAACGGCGCTGCCGTCGCCGGCTGAACGAGCGTGAAGACGCCGATCAGCGCGACGATCAGGGCGGCGGCGCGTGTCCGGAACATGGAGACCAACTCCTCAGAGCATCAGCGCGCCCACTGTGTGTTACCGCTCTCACGGTGGCAGGCAGGAACTCCGAGCACAAGAGATGGTCTATACCTTTTAGATACGTGAACCGGTTCGTCAGCTACCGGATCCGTAGGGCCGGGTGATGATCTCCAGCGCGTGGCCGTCCGGGTCGTTCCAGTAGACGCCGCGTCCGCCGTCGTTGCGGTTGATCTGCTGGGGCTGGGAGTGGAACGGGTCGGCCCAGTAGTCGAGGCCGCGTTCCTGGATGCGGCCGAAGATCTGGTCGAACTCCTCCTCGGTCACCAGGAACGCGTAGTGCTGCTCGGTGATCGGGCCGCGGGCCGTCATGTAGTCGAGCGAGACGCCGTTCGCGACCTCGACGACGAGGAACGGGCCGTAGCGCACCGGGTCGGGCAGGCCGAGCAGTTCGGTCAGGAAGCGGGCGGAGTGGTTCTGGTCGCTGACGTGGACGATGGTGTGGTTGAGCTGTACGGGCATGCCTCCTGCTTACTCGGGTGTCGGTGAGTTTGTCAGCGCGAACGGCGATGATCACCCGCAGGAAGAGGGCATTCATCGCCGCCGCGTTCCCGTGCCGCGCTGCTGATCAGCCCCTGATCGAGAACACCGGCCACTTACCCGTGTGGTTGGTCTTGCGGGTCTCGTGGTCGATGGTGTTGGCCACCAGGTCGCTCGGCCGGTTCTCCACGAAGTTCGCGTAGAACGTCGTGTCGGCACCGGCCGAGTACGGCACCGTCAGGTCGTGCTTCGCCGTCACGGGCCCGCCCGGCGTCCACGACTTCACCAGCAGCCGCCTGCGATCCGCGCTGGCGTAGGAGAAGTCCACGCCGTCGCCGGTCGCGGTGAGGTCCTTGAACAACGACGTCGAGGTGTCGGCCGTCGTGGAAGTCCAAGTGCCACCGGCGAAACGTGAGAGCACGATCTTGGCGCTGCTGCTGGTGTGCACGCCGTAGCCCAGCACGAGCGAGCCGTCGTTCAACGGCACCGTCACCGGGTTCTCCTCGGGAAGGTCCTTGCCTGCCGGGAGATCGGCAGGGTTCGTCGTGACGACCCTGGCCTTGTCGGTGTCCGAGGAGTCGATCACCGTGCCGAGCGACGCGCCGCCGGCGGTGAACAGGTTCCCGGACGCCGTGTCGAGGTAGGCGACGTAGATGTTCTTTCCGCCTCCGTTGTGGCCCTTGGGTCCGCCGTGCAGCGACCAGGTCAGGTAGACGCGGCCGTTGCGTTGCGTCACGCCGAACGCGTACACCTCGGCGTACCTGTCGGCTGTGCGCCCGGAGTCGATGATCGTGCGCGGCGCGGACCAGGTCTTGCCGTTGTCCGTCGACCTGATCATCTTGTACGTGCGGTACGGGTGCGACAGGTCCGTGTTGTGGCTGTAGAACAGGTGGATCGTGTTCCCCGTGACGATCGGCTCGGGGTAGGTGTTCTTGTCGGTGCTGATCGTCCGCGCGGTCCACGTGCCGGTGATCGATCGTGGCGTGGGCGCGGTGTAGAGCTGCATCGACGTCGTGTGCGTGGCCCGGAAGATCGCGAGCCTGCCGTCGCCGAGCCGCGTGAGCACCGGGTAGTCGTGATAGGCGTTGTCGTGCGTCAGGTTCAGCGTGGCGACCTTGACCGCCGCCGACCACGTGTTCGCGCCGTGGTCGAACGCCTTGACGTAGATGTCGTGCCTGGTCCCCGAGTACGTCACGAACGTCTTGTTCACCGTCGCGTCGTACACGCCCGCGCCGTTGGTGCGCAGGCACCCGTAAACACTTGCTGTGGTGACCGTGTCGAGAGTGGGCGCGGCCTGCGCCGGTTGACAAAACGCGACAAGAAGCAGCAACACTGCGGCCAAAGCGCGCATCGCCGACCTCCGATGGGTGTCGGGGCGGCGACGATCGGACAATACTGCCTCCCATGCGGACACTGGTTGTAGTCGGGCTGTTACTGGGGTTAACAGTCCCTGCTCAAGCGGCACAGGCGGACGAGGATCCTTCGTCGTTGGTGAACCCCTTCGTGGGCACGCAGAACTTCGGCAACACCTTCCCCGGCGCCTCGGTGCCGTTCGGGATGGTGCAGGTCAGCCCTGATACGGGAGGTCAGGGCGGGTACGACTACAAGGCGACCTCCATCTACGGGTTCTCGCAGACACACCTGTCGGGCGTGGGCTGCGGCGTCATGGGCGAGCTGCCGGTCATGCCGACAGTCGGGTCCGTTGACAACGTTGACATCAACGGTTACAAGTCCGATTTCAGTCATTCGGACGAAGCCGCGCAGCCCGGGTACTACCGCGTCGGGCTGCCTCGGTACGGCGTGAACGCCGAGCTCACGGCCACGCAACGGACCGGTTGGCAGCGCTACACGTTCCCGTCCTCCGGCGCGGCGAACGTCCTGTTCAACACCGGACGGTCCAACCAGACGGTGCTGGACTCGGAGATCCACGTCGTCGGTGACCGGACGATCGAGGGCCGGGTGCGCAACGGCCGGTTCTGCGCGGGCAAGGACGAGCACACCGTGTACTTCACGGCCTCGTTCGACCGCCCGTTCGCGTCCTTCGGCGCGTGGCGGGGGAGCGTTCCCACGGCAGGCGCCCGGGACGCGGCCGGGACCGGTGGGAACGGCGCCTGGGTCACGTTCGACGCCACCGCCGACCGGGACGTGGTGCTGAAGCTCGGCCTGTCCTACACCGGCATCGAGGGCGCGCGGAAGAACCTCGCGGCGGAGGCTCCTTCCCACGACTTCGACGGCGCCGTCACGGCGGCCAAGGACGTGTGGAAGAAGCAGCTGGACGCCGTGCGGATCTCCGGTGGGACGCGGGACCGGCAGGTCGCGTTCTACACCGCGCTCTACCACTCGGTGCTGCACCCGAACCTCGCCGGTGACGTCGACGGCAGGTACATGGGCTTCGACGGCAAGGTGCGGACGGCGTCGGGCTACACGCCGTACCAGAACTTCTCGTTGTGGGACACGTACAGACCACAGAACCAGCTGTTGCAGATCCTGGAACCGAAGGTCGCCCGTGACGTCGCACTGTCCGTTGTGGCCAGTGGACGGGACGGCGGCTGGTTGCCGCGCTGGGCCTTGGCGTCGTCCGAGACCAACATCATGACCGGCGACCCGGTGACGCCGTTCCTCGTCGAGGCCTGGTCGAAGGGACTGCTGAAGGGCTACGAGGAGGAGACCTACAAGCTGTTGCGCGCCAACGCCACGTCGTTGCCTCCCGCAGACTCGCCGTACAACGGGCGGTCCGGCGTCACCTACTACGCCGATCGCGGGTACCTCCCGTCCGGCCTGGAGCTGGGCAAGGACTGCGCGCACAAGGGCGGCGACAACGACTGCGTGCATCCGGCGTCCGCGACCCTGGAGTACTCGGCCGCCGACGCGTCACTCGCGTTGATGGCCAAGGGGTTGGGCAAGAAGGCCGACGCGCGCCTGTTCGCCGATCGAGGCCAGTGGTACCGCAACCTCTGGGACTCGTCGATCGGTCAGTTCCGGCCGCGCACCGCCGCGGGCACCTGGCTGACGCCGTACAACCCGGTCGACGCCTCGCACCAGTTCCACGAGGGCGGCGCCTACCAGTACCAGTGGCTCGTGCCGCAGGATCCGGCCGGACTGGTGTCGTTGATGGGCGGCCGGCGCGAAACCGAGAAGCGGCTCGACTCGTTCTTCGCCTACGAGAAGCTGCTCGCCGACCCGGCCGGCACCGCACGGCACGACTGGATCACCGAACCGTACGACTACTACGGCAAGCCCACCTACAACCCGAACAACGAACCGGACCTGCTCGCGCCCTACATGTACCTGTGGTCGGGCACGCCGTCGAAGACCGCGACGGTCGTGCGGGCGGCGATGACGTTGTTCACGACCGGCCCGGACGGCATGACGGGCAACGACGACCTGGGCACGATGTCGGCCTGGTACGTCTTCTCGTCGCTGGGCATCTACCCGACGTTCAACGGCGCGGACTTCCTCGCGTTGTCCTCGCCGCAGTTCGAGTCCGCGACCGTCCGAATCGGACAGTACGGCTCGCAGGGCGGGACGCTGACCGTGACGGCGCCAGGGGTCTCGGACACCAACCGGTATGTGAAGAGCGTGTCGTTCGGTGGCCGTGACGTCCGCAAGACCTGGCTCTCCTGGTCTTCGTTGCAACGCGGCGGAAAGCTCGCCCACCAGGTGTCGTCGAAGCCCTCGTCGTGGGGAACCGCGCGGGGCGACGAGCCGCCTTCGTTGAACGACGGCAACGAGGACTCGCGTCGTGCGTTGTCCGCGTCGTTGCGGAACTCCGAGATCGTGCTGCCGACCTCGGACTCCGCGCAGTCGCTGACGGTGCAGCTCGACGTGCTGGCCCAGTCGCCGGGGGCCACGACCGTGCGGCCGGTCGCCACCGTGCCCGCGGGCTGGAAGGTGAGCGGCGCCAAGCCGTTCGTGATCGTGTCGCGGCACCTGCCGACGCAGAGGACTGTGCCGTTGACGCTGACGGTGCCGGCCGGGGTGGCTCCGGGCTCCTACGAGGTCTCGGTGCAGGTCGAGTCCGTGGCGCTGAAGGCGGTGGTCGAGGTCAAACCGGCCGCGCTGTGCGCGTTCTCGACGTGTTCGGTGGACGTGACGCCGGAGCTCAACCACGACGGCACGGCGACGGTCGCCGACTCCGCGTCCGGCAACTTCGACGGCGGCGGCTGGAGCTACGACGCGGCCCTGCTGCCCCCGGCCGGGCCCGTCACGTGGGGCGGCATCACCTACCAGGCGCCTGACCCCACCGGCACGGCGCCGAACTTCGTGGAGGCACACGGGCAGGGGCTCCTGCTGCCCACCGGCCAGTTCTCGTGGCTGCACGTCGTGGGCTCGTCGCACAACGGACCGGTGTCGGCCGCCTTCACCGTCTGGTACACCGACGGCACCTCGGCCGAGGTCGCCGCCTCGGTGCCGGACTGGGCGGGCGGCGGCCCGACCGTGCTGGAGATGCCGCACCGCATCAAGGCGGGGCAGGGCGTCGACGGGCCGCCGGTCCGGTTGTTCGGTCAGTCGCTGAGGCTGGACGCCGCGAAGACGGTCCGTTCGGTCACGCTGCCCGACGATCCGCGGGTGGAGCTGTACGCGCTGACGCTGGCGTGACCAGTGCTGGTCGAGGTGCCCCCTTGATGAACCGTTCCGCGGGCACCTCGACCAGCCGGTACAGCAGCCACGCCCCGAGCATCGACACCGCGAGCAGCCCGAACGCCGCGAGCAGCGGAGAGCGGTGCAGGTCGAGGAACTTCTCGCCGACCCGGATGACGATCTGGTGGACCATGTAGAACGCGAACGACACGGTCCCCAGCCACACCATCGGCTTCGAACGCCACGGCGACCACTTGCCGGTGAGGTCGGCGACCGCCGCGGCCGGGATCAGCAGCGCGAGCGGGACGACCGTGCCCGCGACGTACGGGAACGACGCCGGCAGGTACCACGACCCGATGTACGCGGCCACGAACAACGCGCTCGCCGGCCACAGCCCGAGGCCGATCCACTTCCCCTGCTGCACGACCCGTGCCATGGCCATGCCGAGCACGAACTCCAGCGCGCGCACAGGCGGGAAGACGAAAACGAACCAGTATTCGATGGCGCCTGGCATTGACAGTGCAATCACGGGAACTGTCAAAATTGCGATTGCCGTCGCACTTGCGATCAGCCACGGCTTGCGCATCTGCCACTTGATCAATAGCGGGAACGCCAGATAGAACGCCAATTCGCACGACAATGACCACGCGGGAGTGTTCAGGCTGAAGTAGACGCTCTCGCTCGGAAACCACGCCTGGATCAGCGACAGGTTCGCCAGTGCCGTCGCGGGAGTCGCCGCGGCGGCCGCGACCAGCACGACGAGCCAGGTCGCGACGTGGTTGGGGAAGATCTTCGCCGCTCGGCGCCGCCAGACGGTCGTCGGCCCGGTGCTCGGCCTGGCGGACCAGGTGAGCACGAATCCGGACAGGATGAAGAAGAAACTGACTCCGGTCGCGCCCTGACGGAAGGGCACGTCCAGATACGGCCACAGCCCTGCCGCGTTGATGTGGAATCCGAACACGATGAACGCCGCGATGAATCTCATCCCGGTCAGTGAAGGCAATCGCCCCAGGTTCGCTTCCGCCCCATGGTTCTGCACGACGGTGAATTCGGCGGGATATCGGAACTCGTTACAGCATTGCGCCGAATGGAAGATTGTTTCGTGGCATATTCTTTATGGGTGTGGAATAGTCGTTTCCGTGCAGCGACTCGAGAGCGGTGAGCGGTCCCGCGTCTGGGCGGACGGGGACCGGGTCGTCAAGCAGGTGGTCGGCGACCAGGTGGCGTTCGAGCGTGAGGTCACCGCGCTCAGGCTCGCCGAGCACACCGGTGTGGTGCCGCGCGTCCTCGACGTCGACCACGAGAAGCGGACCGTGGTGCTCGAACGGCTGCGCTCCGACCGGTTCGGGGAGGACTGGGTGATCGACTACGCCCGCGGCCTCGCCCGCCTGCACATGGCCACCGGGCCGGAGCACGCCGGGCTGTTGCCACGCCAGGCGGTCCCGGACCCCGGCCCGTTCCTGCGGTTCGTGCGGGCGCTGGAGGTCGAGATCGGGGGCGCCGAGAAAGAGCTGGTGCTCGAGGACACCGGGAAGTTCGACCTGGTGCACGGCGACCCGTGCCCCGGCAACGACATGTACTCACCGCAGGGCGCGAGGTTCGTCGACCTCGAAGGAGCGGCACTGGGCGACGGGCTGACCGAGGTCGTCTACCTCCGCATCGGGTTTCCGACCTGCGCGACCGTCACCGAGACGCCCCGGGAGCTGCGGGAGGCCGCCGAGCAGGCCTACTTCGAGGAACGCGGGTTCACCGCGGGGCTCGAAGACGCGTGCGTGCGGTGGTTCGTGAACGGCGACGCGCTGGTGCAGCGCTCCGAGCGGGACGGCACCGACCACCTCGCCAGGGCCGTCGACGAGGACTGGTTCTGGTACAGCACGACGGCGCGCGGCCGGCTGATGTTCCGGGCGCGGGTCGTGGCGACGTTCACCGAGACCCATCCGGAGATGAGCGCGCTCGCCGCGCGGTTGCTCGAGCGGATGGGCCGGATCTGGGAGCCGCAGCCGATCGGGACCCTCCGCACGCACGTCTCATGACCAGGCGGACAGCGTCAGCCCCGAGGTGAACGACCGGTCGACGCCCGACACGGGGTCCACGAAGGACAACGTGTGGGCGAGCAGCTGGAGGGGCGACGAGAAGTCGTCGAGCGGACGCTCCCGCAGCACGGGGTAGAAGTCGTCGTTCACGATCGGCACGCCGAGCCCGGACATGTGCAGCCGGAGCTGGTGGGTGCGGCCGGTCACCGGCTTGAGGTGGTAGCGGCCGAGTGGACCGCGATGCTCCACAAGGGACACGTGGGTCTCGGCGTTCGGCACGCCGTCCTCCTCGAACGCGGTGATGATGCCGCGTTCCTTGATGATCCGCGAACGCACCACGCGGGGTAGCTCCAGTGCGGGGTCGTACGGGGCGATCGCCTCGTACTCCTTGCGCACCAACCGATCGCGGAACATCGTCTGGTACTTGCCGCGCAGCTCGCGGCGCACCACGAACAGCACGAGCCCGGCCGTGACGCGGTCCAGCCGGTGTGCGGGCGAGAGATCCGGCAGGCCCAGCGAGTCGCGGAGCTTCACCAGCGCGGTCTGCATGATGTGCGCGCCGCGCGGGATCGTCGCCAGGAAGTGCGGCTTGTCGGCCACCACGATGTCGTCGTCCTGGTAGACCACGCCGACCTCGAACGGCACCGGCACCTCGACGGGCAGGTCGCGGTGGAACCAGATGTAGGAGTCGGGCACGAACGGCGCGTCGACGCCCAACGGCCCGGAGACGCTCCAGATCCGTTCCTCGGCCAGCATCTCGTCGATGCGCTCGGCCGCCACCCGCGGCAGGCGTTCCACGAGGTGCTCGCGCAGGGACGGCCAAGGGCCTTCGGAGGGCAGCTTCAACCGCGCCGCGTCCAGGCCGTTGCGCTGGGGGAGAGGGGAGGAGGGTTTGCGTCTCATCGCACCGGCCAGTCTAAATGTTCGGAAAAACCGAACGATATCGCTCGCAAACATTCGCTGTACCGAAGGGACTGCGGAAACAAGACTGAACGCATGTCGGTCTTCCTCGTCCTCGGCTCGGTCGTCTCACTCCAGTTCGGCGCGGCGTTCGCGAACCAGCTCTTCGGCCAGATCGGCGCGCCCGGCGCCACCGCCCTGCGGCTCGGCATCGCGGCGCTGATGCTGGCCGTGGTCGTGCGACCGAAGTTCCGCCAGGAGACGCTCGTGCTCGGGATGACCATGGCCGGCATGAACGGCACGTTCTACCTCGCGATCGACCGGATCCCGCTCGGCGTCGCGGTGACGATCGAGTTCCTCGGGCCGCTGGGGCTCGCGGCGGCGCTGAGCCGCCGGCCCAGGGACTTCGTGTGGGTCGGGCTGGCGCTCGCCGGTGTCGTCGTCCTGGGTGTGCACGAGTACACCGGCGCGAAGCTCGACCTCATCGGCGTGGTGCTCGCGCTGTTCGCGGCCGCGTTCTGGGCCTGCTACGTCCTCGCCGGACGCAAGCTCGCGACGGCCGGGCTCGGCACCGGCGGTCTCGCGGGCGCGAGCCTGATCGCGGCGGCGCTCACGTTGCCGTACGGGCTGTCGACGGCCGGGGCCGCGTTGTTCGAGCCCAGGATCCTGCTGCTCGGCACGCTGGTGGCGCTGCTCGCGTCCGCGATCCCGTACACCCTGGAGATCAGGGCGCTCAAGACGTTGCAGGCCAGCACGTTCGGCGTGGTGCTCGCGCTCGAACCCGCCGCGGCCGCGCTGGCGGGGGCGTTGCTGCTCGGCCAGCACCTGAGCGTGATCTCGTTGTGCGGCATCGCGCTGGTGATCACGGCAGGGGTTGGAGCGGCGCTACGGAAAGCGCCAGCGCCTCCCGAAACGCCCGCACAGCGGGATGCTGACCTCGTCCTGCCCGTGCCGCAGTGAACAGCAGCCGGGACATCGGCACCGGCAGCTCGTGCAGGTCGACGGCCACCTCGCGGTCGTACCAGATGAGGTCCGGCAGCAACGCGACCGCGAGACCCCGTTCCACGAACCGCAGCTTCACCAGCACGTCGGTGGAGGAGAAGCGGACGTCCGGCTCGAAGCCGTTGTGGCGGCACCAGTTCACGTTGAAGATCCGCTGCGGGAAGCCCTCGGTCTCCATGATCCACGGGTAGGAGCCGATCTCGGCGACCGGCAGTCCACGCGGGACGGCCAGCCGGATCGGGTCACGGCACAGCTCCCGGTACTCGAGGCCGGTGAACCTGGCCTCCGGCTGGTCCGGCCACTCCTCCACGAAGACGAGGTCGAAGTCCCTGGCGTTCAACGCGGAAAGCGCTTCCGCCGGGTCGAGGACCTGGAACTCGATGCGAAGTGACGGATGCTCGTCTCTCATGCGTGCCAACGTTGCCGGGATCAGCGCCAGGGCCGCGGTCTGGAACGTCGCGACCCGCAGCGTGCCGGTGATCTCGTGCAGCGACGCGGCCACCTCCGACTCGGCCTGGTCCAGCCGCGCCAGCACCTCTTCGGTGTGCCGCACCAGGATCTCGGCCTGCGGCGTGAGCTTCACGCGTCGGCCGACGGGCTCCAGCAGAGGTACGCCGACCTCGGACTCCAGCAGGGAGAGCTGCTGCGACACCGACGACGGGCTGTAGTTCAGCGCCTGCGCGACGGCGGCGAGCGTTCCCCGCTGGGAAAGCTCCCGCAGCAGTCGCAGACGATGGAGGTCGAACATCCGATCATTATCGGCTACGCTCCCGATACCGCCCCCTGAGAAAACGTGCTGTCCTCAGCACGCTTTGAGGAGGTATCGGTATGTCCAAACGACTCCGCATCGTTGCGGGGATCGCGCTGGCAGCCGGTCTGCTCGTGTCGGTCTCACCGGCGCAGGCACAGGTCGAGACGGGTCCGTGGACCAGCTACTCGCCGTCGTTCACCGTTCAGGAACGCGGCTGCGGCAACGTCGACAACCTCACGTTCCAGCTCACCTGCTCGACCGCGAGCGGTGACCAGCGTGCCGAGCGGCGTTACGCCACTTACACCGGCGGCACGCGCCAGTTCGAGGGGAGCTTCCGGATCACGAGTCTCGGCGGCACCCGCATCAGTCTCAAGCAGACGTTCCGGGACGGTCCCACCGCGGGACCGTTCTGGATGCTCGCCGTGGAACGCGGCGGCCGGCTTTACGCCGTGCACGGGGGCGCGACCATCGCCACCGGCGCGACCGTGGGTACGACCGTGCGCGTGAACACCGTGCACAACACGGCCACGGAACACCGCACGTACATCAACGGCTCGCGTGCGCACACCTACGCGAGCTCGGGTTCGAGTTTCTACGACAAGTTCGGCGCGTACCGGACTGCCAGCGGCCAAGGACCTGCCACGGTCGTCTGGAGCAACATCCGGTTCTGGCGCAAGTGAGCCGTCTTCTTGACTAGAAGGTGCCTGGCTTTGGTGCTCCTGCTGTTCTTGGCTGCCTGTGGCCAGGAACAGCAGGACCCCGTGCTGACGTCCGAGCTGACCTCGCCGATCGACGTGACGCTGCACTGGCGTCCGGAGGCGGGGTCGGCCGGGCAGGTCGTCGAGTACGCGAACGCGGCCGACGGCGAGTACACGATCCTGGAGTTCGCCGCACCGGCGAAGGACACCTACCGGCATCCGGACCTGATCCCGGAAACACAGTTCTACTACCGGGTCCGGCCGTTCACCGGGCCCGCCTCGGCCACTGTGGACGTCGCGCTGCCTCCTGGTGAGGACGTGCCGGAGATCGAGGGGCCGGACTGGACCGCGCCGGTCAGGCGCGGCGGGGGCGCGAAGCCGGTGACCTCACCCGAGGCGGCGGCGACGAGCCTGAAGGCGGAGGTGAAGCACGCCAACGGGATCCTGTTCACCTGGGAGGACCACGCGTCCGACGAGGACGGGTATCTGATCGAGGTCAAGCCCGCGGGCGCGGCGGACTACCGCGTCGCCGTGCAGCTCGACCCGGACACCACCTCGTACGGGGTGATCACACTTCCAGACGAGAAAACCGCGACCTATCGGGTGCGCGCGTTCCGGTTCGGCTCGCCGTCGAACCTGACGCATCAGACGACGGGGAAGGCCTGAGCGCCTGTCTGGCACTCCACGCGCTCGCGGCGAGAAGTAACGCCGCGAGCGCGTAGGGCCAGGTCGTTCTCTCCGTGACGGCCAGTGCGACGTTGATAGCGGCGAGCAGGCCGAACACGCTGGTCAGCAGCCACCAGGTCAGTTGATCTTCGCGTGTGAGAGCGGTCATTCGGGTGGGCTACCCGTTTTCCGGCTCCCTCACACCTTCTTCCTCTTCTTTTTTCTCGCCGCGCCGGCGCATGAACCCGAAGCCGGGGATGCCGAGGATCGCCTGGCGCATGTCGCTCGTGACCTCCAGCAGCTGGTGCACCTCGGGACCGACCTTGTCCAGGGTCGCGAGGATCGGCAGGATGTCGCTGGTCAGGTGCTCTGTCAGCACCGGCAGCTCGTCGACGAGCTTGATCGCGGCCTCGACCTCGTGCGGCGAGAGCTCGTCCACGAACCGCTGTGCGAGCGGCTGGGCCTTCTTGGCGATCGGCTCGTAGATGCCGATCAGCTCGCCCGCCGTGTGCGCGGTGTGGCCCGCCGTCGTGACGACCAGCCCGGCCCGTTCGGCGACGTCGCTCGCGCTCGCCGTGATGGCGCGGACCTCGTCGACGGCCTTCTCCGCGTCGGCCACGACATTGGCCGTGCGGTCGACCAGGTCGCCGGCTTTCGCGACGATGCCGTCGACGGCGTCGATCGTGCCGTTGACCTTGCGGACGAGTTGCTCGACCTCGCCGATCAGGCTCAGCACGCGGGCCGGAACGGCCGCGACGGCCACTGTCGTGTCGAGGGCGGTGTTGAGCGCCTGCTTGGCAAGTCCCATGCCGGGGATTTCCATGCGTCCACTCTGCCTTACGCGTTGATCGATTTGGGGGAACGCCATTCGGTTTTCAAAACTGTCGGACCCCGTCATTACGCTTCCTGATGTCTGCCAGTCGGCTGACCGGGCGAACCGGGAACCATGCGCCGCCCGAAGTTGTCAGAGCCGGGGGTTAGCATCCCCGGCGGGCGAGGGAGGGCGCGTTATGTCTTGGTGGCACCGGATCAGACGCATTATCTCCGGTGGAGGGCGGGAATCGGCGAGTTTCGTCGCGGCACTGCTGGGTGTTCTGGTGCTCGCGGGCGCCGCGCTCGGGCAGGGCATCTCGCGCACGTCGGTCGCGGTGTCGGACGGCCTCACGTGGCTGGGTGATGATCAGCGCGGCGAGGTCGTGCAGGTCAACCCGGTGTCGGGCAAGCCGCAGACGCGGTTGCAGATCAGCGGGCCCGACTCGCAGCTGGAGATCGCGCAGGAGGACGGCCGGCTGATCGTCCTGAACCGGCGCACCGGCGAGATCACCGTCATCGACCTGGCGACGCTGCTCGCCTCCGGCCGCCGGCAGGCGCCACCCGGTGCGACGAGCAAGGTGCTGGTGGCGAACGGGTTGGTGTTCGTCGTCGACCGCGCGGCCGGCACCGTGCACACCGCCGATCCGTTGTCGCTGGCCGACATCGGGCAGACGTGGCAGGCCGGGCAGCCCCTGGCCGACGCCGTCGTGGACGAGCGCGGTGTGCTGTGGCTGGTCGATCACGGTGGCACGTTGCGGTCCCTGGACTGGTCGGACGACGAGGAGCGGTTCCAGGAGCGCTCGCAGCGTCAGATCACCGGTGCCGGGCCCCGTACCGTTCTGGTGCCGCACGACCAGGGCGTCACGCTCATCGGTCTCGACGGCGGTGTCGTGGTGCGCGACGGCACGGGTGAGGACGTGGACTCGTCCACCGACCGCTCGGACGCCGAGGTGATCGCCGCGCAGACCTCGCCGCTGGGCCTGGTGCCCGCGTCGGTGCCGTCGTCGTCGGTCGTGGTGCTGGTCGTCGGTCGTGAGGTCCTGCGCGTCGACGTCGGCGCGATGGGGTGCCCGAACCCCGGCCGGCCCGCGGTGTTCCGCGACAAGGTCTACGTGCCCTGCAAGGGATCCGGCAAGGTCATCATCCTCGACCGGAGCGGTAACCGCGGTGGCGACGACGTGCGCACGTCCGGCGGTTCCGACCCCGAGCTCGTGTTCGACGACGGCCGGTTGTTCGTCAACGTGCCCGGTTCCTCGACGGGTGTGCTGGTCGACGCGGACGGTGCGACGCGGACGATGACGATCCGCAGCCCCGAGGTCCCGGTGAAGGACCCGGACCGCTCGCCGCCGCCGTCCGTGCCTCCGCCCCCGCCGCCGAACCCGAACGAGCCGACGAAGCCGCCGCGCAACCCCGGCACCAACAACGGCCCGACGACCGAGGTGCAGCCTCCGCCGTCGACTCCGTCCACGCCGCCGTCCGCCGGTGGCACGGCTCCCGCCGCGCCCGCAGGAGTGACGGTGCGGGAGAAGTCGCGCAGCGCCTCCGCGCTCGTCGTGACGGTGAGCTGGACCGCGGCCGCGTCGACCGATCCGGTCGTGGGCTACACGGTGGCGGGCTCCGGTTCGTTCAGCGGTGGCTCGGTGTCGGCCCAGTCCGCCGGTACGTCCACTGACCTGTCGGTGCCGTGCGCGGGTTCCACGTTCTGCACCAGCGGCAGGCTCGACGTGACGGTGCGCGCCTCGACGGCGTCGACGGCCGGCGCCGCGGGCATGGCCGCGTTCACGGTGACGCCGCCCGCGAACACCCCGCCGCCCAACACACCTCCGCCGAACACCCCGCCTCCGAACACGCCTCCGCCCAACACCCCGCCGCCGACCACGACGACCACCACGCCGCCGCCTCCACCTCCGCCCCCGCCGTCACTGCCGAGCGCGGGTGCCGTGGTGATCACGGGGATCACGGGTGTGCGCACGAACCCGACCCGCCGGGTCAACATGGCACCGCCCGCTGACTGGGCGAGCCACAACGGGCGCTGCGAGGTCGTGAACAAGACGTACGGGTTCTCCGTCGGAATCCCGTGCAACGCGACGACGGCGACCATCGACGTGGACGAGGGCAGCAACGCGATCGTCGTGCGCGCCTACGCGGCCTCAGGAGCAGGCCAGGTCGACTCGGCGCAGAAGAACGCGCTCTTCACCTACGACGAGTGCGCGGGCAAGCCGAGTTGCATCCCGCGGATGGCACCGGCCGGAGCCGGTACCGCGCCGATGGGCGCGGGCGGTCTGGGTCTGCTGGCGTGTGCGTTCCTGCTGCGCATCGGTGTTCGTCGGGGAGATGAGGAAAAGTGATCGACACCGGTGAGGTCTCCGCCTTCCGCGACCTGCACACCCGCCTCGGTGACGCGGTCGAGAGCGCCGTGCGCGGCAAGCGCGACGTGATCGACCTGGTGCTGGTGGCGATGTTCGCGGGCGGCCACGTGCTGCTGGAAGACGTGCCCGGCACGGGAAAGACGACGCTGGCGCGGGCCGTCGCGGGCGCGTTGGGCGGTCTGTCGCGGCGTGTGCAGTTCACGCCCGACCTGCTGCCGTCCGACGTCACGGGCACCTCGGTCTACGACCCGCAGACGGGCCAGATCCGGTTCCGGCCGGGTCCGGTGTTCGCGAACATCGTGCTGGCCGACGAGATCAACCGCGCGGCCGCGAAGACGCAGTCCGCGTTGCTGGAGGTCATGGAGGAGCGGACCGTCACGATCGACGGCATCGGGCACGCGGTGCCGGACCCGTTCCTCGTGGTGGCGACGCAGAACCCGATCGACCTCGACGGCACGTACCGGCTGCCCGAGGCGCAGCTCGACAGGTTCATGCTGCGCACCTCGATCGGCTACCCGTCGGTCGAGGACGAGCTGGACGTGCTGCGTCCCGGCAGCGGCGCTGGCCGGATCGCCGACGTGCGCACGGTGTCGTCGCCGCGCGAGATCAGCTCGTTCAGCGGACGGTTGCAGTTGCTGCACGTCGCCGACCCGATCCTGCAGTACATCTCGTCCGTGGGCACCGGTACCCGTACCGACGAACGGCTGCGGCTCGGCACCTCGACCCGTGGTCTGCGGACCCTCGTGCGGTGCGCGCAGGTCTACGCGGCGTCGAAGGGGCGGCATTTCGTCGTGCCGCAGGACGTTCAGGACATCGCCGAGCCGGTGCTGGCCCACCGCCTGGTGCTGACGCGGGAGAGCGTCCTGTCGGGCGTGACGACGGCCGAGGTGCTGTCCGACGTGCTGTCGCGCGTGGCGGTGCCCAAGCCCGCGGCGCAATGAGACTCACCCTGCGCGGCACCGGAACCGCGGTGCTGGGCCTGCTGATGCTCGGTGTCGGGCTGTGGTGGCGGTACGCGGGCATGGCGGCGTTCGGCCTGGCGTTGACCGCGCTGGTCGTCGCCTCGATCGTCTCCGTCCTGGTCGCCTCACCGCTGTCGGTCACGCGCACGGTCCGTCCGCGCACCGTGCCCCGGCTGGCCCGTTGCAACGGCCGGCTGGAGCTGTCGGCGACCGGGCGCTGGCCGGTCGCGCTGGACGCCGTCGACATGGTGGCGGGCTCACCGATGGACGTCGACGTGCCGTTGCTGGCACCTGGCGCGGTCGAGGCCGTCGACTACGCGATCCCGACCGAACGCCGCGGTGTGTTCGACGTCGGCCCGTTGACCTTGCGCTGCAAGGGTCTGGCCGGCCTGGCGCAGGCGCGGACCGTGCTGGGCGAGGTCGTCCAGGTGCGGGTCGTGCCTCGCGTGCTGCCGGTCCGCGGTCTCCCGTCCGGTGCCCGCCGAGGTCAGGTCGGCGCCGACGAACGCGTCGAGCGCGGTGGCACGGACCTGGTGGGACTGCGCGAGTACGTGCCGGGCGACGACCTGCGGCGCCTGCACTGGGCGACGTCCGCGCGCACCGGCACGTTGATGATCCGCGAGGACGCCGACCCGGCGCGCCCGCACCTGGCGGTGCTGCTGGACGACAGCGCTTCTTCGTACGCCGAGGAACAACGCTTCGAGGAGGCCGTCGAGGTGGCGGCGTCGCTCGTCACCTCGGCTCTGGAGCAGGGGCACCCGGTGCGGCTGCTGACGTCGTCCGGCGGCACCGACATGGAGGAGCAGCAGGACTCGGCGCCGATCCTGTCCGCGCTGGCCGACCTTGAACTCCAGGACGTCGACGGCCGTCCGACTGTGCCGGTGCGCGACCTCGACGTGGTCGCCGTGATCAGCGGCAGGAGCGTTCCCGCGCTGGTGCTGGAGGCCGGGCGGGCCGCGTTCGGCGCCGTGCTCGTGGTGGACGAGAAACGGCCGGTCGGCGCGGCGGGCTCGGTGCTGGTGATCAGCGGGGCGCGCGCGGAGGACCTGGTCGACTCGTGGAACGCGGTGGTGGCGCGATGAAGTTCGCCTGGGTTGCCGCAATTCTTCTGGTCGGGTCGCTCCAGCTGGCTCAGGCCTGGGACGGCGCGTTCGTCTACTTCGGACTCGCCGCGTTCGCCGGATTCCTCGCCCTGGCCCTGAAACGTCTCGTCCCCGCCGGTCTCGCCGCCCTGGCGGTCATGGTGCTCGCGATGACGGGCGGGTTCTTCCTGGCCCGCGGCGCCTCTCCGGACCGCGACCCGACGTGGGTGCTGCTCGACACCGTGCCGAGGCTGCTCACCGCCGCCCGCCCCGCACCGGCGACGCCCGAACTGCTCGTGCCCGGACTGCTGCTGATCATCGGCGTCTCCACGGGAATGGTGCTGTCGGTGACCAAGCGCGGCACGGCGTTGTTCGTGCCGGCGCTGGGTGCGGCGACCCTGTACGTGTCGGCGGCGTTGCTCACGACGGGCCGTGCGGACCGCTACGGACTGGTGGCGCTGACGCTGGTCGCCGTGCTCGCGCTGGGGTGGCTGATCATCGACCGGCGCGGGCCCGTGGTGCCGCCGGCGGTGCTCGCGACGACGCTGGCCGCGTTGACGTTGCTGACTTTCGTGTTGCCCACCAACGGGTTCGAGCCGCGCAAGCTCGTCACGCCGCCGGTCACCGACCTCGCGCTCTCCAACCCGTTGCCGCAGCTCGCCTCGTGGGCGGCGCAGGGGGACACGGAGCTGTTCCGGATGCGCGGGCCCGAGGTGCCGGTGCGGCTGGTGACGCTGAGCCGGTATTCGGGGGCGTCGTGGGAGGCGGCGTCGACCTACGGGCCGCTCGGTGTGGTGGAGGCGCCGGATCTGCCGATCGGCGGGAAGTTCCAGGACGCCAGCGTCGACCTGCAGATCACCGGCCTCAACGGGGAGTGGCTGCCGGGCGTCGGGAAGCCGCAGGCGGTGTCCCTGAGCAACGCCATGGTGGATCCGGACACCGGGTCGCTGGTCTTGGCCGACGGCCTCAGAACCGGGCTGAGCTACACGGTGCGCGGTGTCGTCGAGACGCCGGCCGACACCGATCTCGCCGAGGCCCAGGTTCCTTCCAGCGCAACGAAGTACACGGCGTTGCCGCGGCTGCCGTTCACGCTGGCGGACTACGCGCGGCAGGCGACGCAGAACGCCCGCACGCCGTACGAGAAGGCCGTCGCGCTGGAACAGGTCGTGCGACTCGACCGCAGGCCGGACGCCGAGGCGCCGGTCGGGTCGTCCTACGCGCGGCTGGAGACGTTCCTGTTCGGCGCGGCGGGCGAGGCCGGTGCGGGAGCGGGGACGGCGGAGCAGTTCGCGTCGGCCTACGCGGTGCTCGCGCGGGCCGTGGGGTTGCCGACACGCGTGGTGGTCGGGTTCCAGCCGGTGCCGGAGCAGAACGGCGAGCGGATCGTGCGCGCCGCCGACGCCACCGCGTGGCCCGAGGTGTACTTCACCGGCTGGGGCTGGGTCGCGTTCGATCCCGTGTCCGGCAACGGAAGCGGGCCTAGTGCCGCCTCGAAGCGCGAGGTGCTGAACCGGCTCGCGTCGACCACCGCGAAGCCGGCGCCGACCTCGCTTCAGTCGGTGCCGCCGCTGGTGCAGCCGACCGCGGTGCAGGCCGACCAGGTGGCCGCACCCGAGGCGGCGAAGGGGTTCCCGTTCTGGGTGTTCACGCCGATGCTGCTGCTCGTCGGGCTGTACGTGGCACGGACTTCGCGGCGCGTCAGACTGCGGGCCGCCGGGCCGGTGGGAGCGTGGCACGAAGTGCTCGACGCGTTGCAACTCGCGGGACTGCGACCGAAGCCGAGCCGTACCGTGCCGGACGTCGCGAGTGAGTGGGGCGAGGCGGGCGCACAGCTCGCGGTCATGGTCGACCAGGCCGCGTTCGCGCCACAGCCGGTACTCGGCGAGAACAGCTGGCGACTGGCCCGTCAGGTGAAGAAAGCGGTGCGGCGCAAGGCCTCCTGGTGGCGCAGGGTGGTGTGGGCGATCGACCCGCGGCCGTTGTTCCGGCGCTGACGGATCAGCGCACCACCTGGGCGGGAATGCAGTTCTTCCCGACGACCTTGAACAGCGCCTCGCAGAGCGCGGGCGCCGTGTCGGAAGGGAACGGGCCGAGCCACACGAACTGCGTGAACCGCGTGTCCTCGGGGACGATGACCGGGCAGACGTCGTCGCGTCTGCTCAGCAGCGCGGTTTGGCCGCGCAGCGCGGGGTTCGCGCTCTCACGATGCTTCACCCACATCGTTTCGTAGTCCAGCAACACTCGGACCTCCGACTCCGGCATCGCGCCTTCCAGCGAGTGCAGCACGAGGACGGACGAGCCCGGGTCACACGGCATGTCCGTGTATTCGAGCTGATCGGGCACAGCGGGTGAGGTGGGAGAGGCGCCCGTGTTCTGGGGGGACTGTGACTGGAGGTTGCCGCCGATCAGCACGCCGATCCCGATGCCGACGACGAGTGGAATGACCGCCCACACAATGAGAGTGCGGCGCTTTCGTGCGCGAGCGAACATCGGTGGACCGGCATAACGAGCGCTTTGCACCGGGGCAACCTACGCCAGTTCGTGCGTGCGCAACAACAACGGCTGGGAAACGGTTAGTTCTTGTTGGCACAGACCTTTGCGGAGCTGCCGCGTTCCCCGTTGTAACCGAACGCCGCGATCTGGAAGCAACGCCGGTCGCCGCCACCGTCCTCGATCACGTACTTCGTGCCACCACCGGTCACTCTCGTCACTGCGTTCGGCTTGGCGCCCGTCACGTCGACCACCACGAACTCGGCCTGGCCGTCGCTGGGATCGCTCCACTCCAGCTCGATCGCCCTGCCCTGGTACTCGGCGCGTTTGAGGACCGGGACGAACCTCGGGTCGGTGTTCGGCGACGGTCCCGCGTCGGCGGAGTCCGACGTCGGCACGGGCGGTGTCGTTGTCGTCACCGGTGGTTGGGCCTGCTGACGGTCGTCGCCCCGGTTCAGGAAGATGCCCGCGGCGATCCCGCCGGTCACCGCGATCACGGCCAGCAACGCCAGCACTGCTCCGCGTTTGCTCTTGCGGACCGGCGCGGTCATCGGTTCGACGGGAGGCAGGCCCACTGTCGGTAGCACCGCGACCGGCTGCGGGCGGGGAGGCGGCGGCGGGATGAGGTCGTGCTGCCGGTAGGTCAGGTCCTCGAGCCGGCCCTGCCACGAGTCGTCGCGCTCTTGTTCCGGTTCGGGTTCCGGTTCCGGCTCGGGCGTGAACCCGCGCGGGCCGAAACCGGGCGCCTCGGTCGGGCCCTCCGGGAAGAAGTCGGGGCGTTCGCCCAGCATCGCCGTCGCATCGGGGTCCACAGTGGACAGCGAGGTGCCGGAGTTCACCGCCATCAACGCGTCGCGCAGCTCCAGCGCCGAACCGAAGCGTTCGGCCCGGTCCTTGCGCAGGCAGCGCGCGATCACGGCGATGAGCGGCGCCGGCACGTCGAACCGGGTGAGCGAGCGGGGTTCCCCGCTGCCGACCCGGCCGACGTAGGAGAGCAGCGTGTCCTCGTCCGGGTTGTCCGAGGCGAACGGCGGCTTGCCCTCCAGCAACGTGAACAGCGTCGAGCCGAGCGACCAGATGTCGTCGGCGAACGACGGCGTGGCGCCCTCCAGCATCTGCGGCGCGGCGTGCCGGTAGCTGACCATCTGCAGTGACGCGGAGTGCCCCGCGTCGGCGCCGCGCGCGATGCCGAAATCGGCCAGCACGTACGAAGTCGGGAGCACCAGGACGTTCTGCGGCTTCACGTCCCGATGCAGGATGCTCTGGCCGTGCGCGAACGCCAGCGCGTCCGCCACCGCGATGCCCGCCGCCACCACGTCCTGCACGGGCAACGGGCCCATGGCGCGCAACCGGTCGTGCAGCGAGCCGCGTTCGTAGAACTCCATGACGATGCACGGACGGCCGTCCGGCAGCGTGCCCGTGTCCAGCACCGTGACGATGTGCGGGTGCTGGCGGCCGAGCTCGACGGTGATCGCCAGCTCACGGCGGAAACGCGCCACCGTGGCCGGTTCCGTCACCTGGAGCACCTTGACCGCGACGTCGCGGCCGAGGCCGTCCTGGCGGGCCCGGTAGATCGTGCCCTCGCCGCCCTGCGCGATCACGCGGAAGCCGCTGTAGCCGGGCAACGCGATCCCGGGCGCCTGCGCGGCACCCTGCGCGGGCGCCCAGGCCATCAGATCGTCTTCCACCGGCGGATCCTATCCCGGAGCGAGTGGGTCACCGCTGGACGTTCGCAGGGAAAGGCCCGCAAGGTTCGAATCAGTCTCCTACGACCTTCACCTGGAATCCCAGTCCCTGCAACATTCCCGTCAACATCACGCGGGTGTTGTCCTCGGCGCGCTTGAGGATCTCCGACTTCTGCGCGGCCTCGGTGAGCTTGGCCTCCGCGGCGACGTAGAACCGTTGCTGGTCAGGAGGTCCCGCCAGGGCCTGCAGATCGTTGATCAGGCCGCGTTCCTGGCTGAACACGTACGACCTGTCGTGGTGCAGGTTCGGTTTGTCCAGCTGCGGTTTCGGCACGCGCAGCTCGACGGTCCTGCCGTCCGGCGACAGGATCAGCCCGTCGTCCTTCAGCGTCCCCAGATCCACGAAGGCGTTGACGGACCCGGCCGCGACGAACAGCGTGCGTTCGCCCGCGAGCGCCGCCGGCACCCACTTCACGTCGTTCTCGATGTCCAGGACGACCTGGAACTCGCCCGCCGCGGCGTGGTACTGGCTCAGGTCCCGCACCGACTTGAGCATCGCGGGCTGGCTGCGATCGATGGATTCGTCACCGAAGGGTTTTATTTGTGCGAAGCCGAAGACCGCCGCTCCGAGGAGAATGAGGACGGCCGCGACCATTGCTCCACGCGTCACCCAGCGCCTATACACCGCGATGGAGTACCCGTGAGGTGATGCGCGCACACGGTCCGTATGGGCTAATCGACCCGAGCGGAATCAGTTCCGTGTCCACGTGGTTGGCTTGGACGAGACGAGAGCGATAGTTCAGGAGGCGTGCGGTGGACCCGGAGAACCTGTACGAGGTGGACTCGGAGGTCCCGGACCTCACGGGTGCGGTGCTGCTGCACCACTTCGAGGGCTTCATGGACGCCGGCGCCGCGGGCCGCCTGCTCACCGAGCACCTGCTGGAGACCCTCGAAAGCCGCGTCGTCGCGCGCTTCGACATCGACGGCCTGATCGACTACCGCTCGCGCCGCCCGCTGATGACCTACGCGACCGACCACTGGGAGGACTACGCCGCCCCCGAACTGGTCGTGCACCTGCTCTGGGACAGCGCGGGCCACCCGTTCCTGCTGCTCACCGGCCCCGAGCCGGACCGCGGCTGGGAGGCGTTCATCCAGGCCGTGCGCTCGCTGATCGACCGCTGGGGCGTGCGTCTGACCGTGGGCTTCCACGGCATCCCGATGGGCGTGCCGCACACACGGCCGTTGAACGTCATCGGCCACGCCACGCGCCCCGAGCTCGTGTCGGAGTACCAGCCGTTCTTCAACCGCGTGCAGGTACCGGGCAACGTGTCGGGGCTGCTGGAGTTCCGCCTCGGCCAGGCGGGCCACGACGCGATGGGCTTCGCCGCCCAGGTGCCGCACTACCTGGCGCAGTCGCAGTACCCGACCGCCGCCGTGACCCTGCTCGACGCGCTCGCCCGCGCCACCGGCCTCGCCCTGCCGATCGGCTCCCTGGTTGACGCCGCGCAGGCCGCCGACGCCGAGATCCACCGGCAGGTCGCGGAGTCCGACGAGGTCGCCCAGGTCGTGGAAGCGCTCGAGCGGCAGTACGACGCCTTCATCCAGACTGTGGGCAACACCGACCTCCCCAGCGCGGACGAACTGGGGGCCGAGTTCGAACGGTTCCTCGCCGAGCAGCAGCGTCCGCCGGACCACCTGTAGGAGCTTGCGATGGCCACCTGGGACGACGTCCACCGGATCGCCACCTCCATGCCTGATGTCACGGAGCGGGTGCGCGAGGGCGTCGTCGACTGGAGGGTCAAGGACAAGCTGTTCGTCTGGGAACGGCCGCTGCGCAAGACCGACCTGTCGGCACTGGGCGCGGCGGCCCCGTCCGGACCGATCCTGGCCGCCCGCGTCCCCGACCTGGGGGCCAAGGAGGCGTTGCTGGCCTCGGACCACTCGGTCTACTTCACGACGCCGCACTTCAACGGGTATCCGGCGATCCTGGTGCGGCTGGAGCACATCGAGGTGGGGGAACTGGAGGAGTTGATCGTGGAGGCGTGGCACGCTCGGGCACGGCGCCGGTGACGGAGTTCCTCTGCTACCACCGGGACCGGCCCGGCTCGATGCCCGTACGTGAGCGGCTGGTCGAAGAGCACTGGTCCTACATGGACGGGTTCGAGCTCATCGCCCGCGGCCCCACGTTCGCGGACGGCGTGGTCACCGGCAGCGTGCACGTCGTCGACGTGCCGGACGCGGCGGCCGCACGGGCGTTCGCGTTCGACGAGCCCATCTACCAGGCCGGTGGCTACCGGGACGTGCTGGTGCGCAGGTGGCGCAACGCACTCGGGCGCACGATGTGGGACTCGCCCAGAGGCGGCGGCCACCTGGTGCTCGGGTTCGGCTCCGGGGAGGCCGCGGACCTCGTGCCGGCCAGGCCGGAGGAGCTGATCGCGTACGGGCCGTTGCTCTCGGACGACGGCAACGCCTGGCTGGGCACGGCCGCGCTGGTCAGATCCACCGACCCGCGATCGATACTCACCCCGGACCGCTACGACGCGGTCGAGGTGCACGAGTGGGAGTTCGGCGGACGCCGCTAGTAGCTGACGAACCGGTAGTGCAGGCCGCTGCTCGACTCCAGCCACTCACCGACGCTGACCGGCGCACGATCCACGACGGGTGCGTACGTGTCGCCCTCGAACGATTCGCGGATCTCGGTCACCTCGACGCGGTCGGCGAACGGCAGCGTCGCCGCGTACACCGCCGACCCGCCGATCACCCACAGGTCGCCGGTGACGTCCGCGAGTGCCTTTTCCAGCGAGGAGAACGTCTCCGCGCCTTCTTGTTCAACGCGCGACAGCACCAGGTTGCGGCGGCCCGGCAACGGGCGGAAGCGCGGCGGCAGCGACTCCCAGGTACGGCGTCCCATCAGGACGGCCGAGCCCGCGGTGATCTCCCGGAAGTGCTTCATGTCCTCGGGGACCCGCCAGGGGATGGCGTTGTCGCGGCCGATCACGCGGTCGGCGGTCTGGGCCCAGATCAGCCCGATCACACCGCCACCGGAGCCTTGATGCCGGGATGCGGGTCGTAGCCCTCGATCGTGAAGTCCTCGTACCTGTAGTCGAACAGGGAAGCCGCCGGAGCCATCTTCAGCGCGGGGAACTCCCGCGCGTCACGGCTGAGCTGGAGCTCGACCTGCTCGACGTGGTTGTCGTAGATGTGGCAGTCGCCGCCGGTCCAGATGAAGTCGCCGACGCCGAGGCCGGTCTGCGCGGCGATCATGTGCGTCAGCAGCGCGTAGGAGGCGATGTTGAACGGCACGCCGAGGAACAGGTCCGCGCTGCGCTGGTAGAGCTGGCAGGAGAGCTTGCCGTCCGCGACGTAGAACTGGAAGAACGCGTGGCACGGCGGCAGCGCCATCTGAGCGATCTCGCCGACGTTCCAGGCGGAGACGATGATCCGGCGCGAGTCCGGGTTCGTCTTCAACGTCCGAAGCACCTCGGCGATCTGGTCGACGTGCCCGCCGTCCGGGGTCGGCCACGACCGCCACTGCACGCCGTAGACCGGACCGAGCTCGCCCTCGGGGGAGGCCCACTCGTCCCAGATGGACACGCCGTGCTCCTGAAGCCAGCGAACGTTGCTGTCGCCGCGCAGGAACCACAGCAGCTCGTACGCGATCGACTTGAAGTGCACGCGCTTCGTCGTGATCAGCGGAAAGCCGGCGGCGAGCGGATAGCGCAGCTGGTGGCCGAAGACCGACCGCGTGCCGGTGCCGGTGCGGTCCTCCTTGCGCACGCCCTCCTTCAGGACGTGGCGGAGCAGGTCTTCGTACTGCGTGTCGGGCATGCCCGCACCCTAACTCCAGCGGTTGAACGAAGTCAGCTTGGACACGTCGCGTCGCACGGCCACGGAGAACTTCTCGGCGGGGTGTCCGAGCGGGACCATCGCGGCGATCTCCCACTTCTCCGGCACGCCGAGCAGTTCCAGCGCCTCGCCCTGATGCACCCTGATCACCGTGGTCAGCGTGGTGCCGAGCCCCAACGCGCGCGCCGCCAGGCAGAAGTTCTGCACGGCCGGATAGACCGACGCGTGCACCGGCCCGATGTCGATGCCCTCCACCAGCGACGGCAGGCGCGGCATGAGGAAGAACACGATCACCGGCACGGACCCGAGTGTGTCGGCGAGGTGGTTCGCGGACCGGCCGATGCGCAGGCCGACGGCGTCGGTGCGTTCCGGCGCCATCTCGGCGTAGCGGGTGAACGCGCTGCGGTACAGCTTGCCCACCTCGGCGCGCACGTCCGGATCGGTGACCACCAGATACCGCGTGGGCTGGACGTTGCCGCCGGACGGCGCCTGCTGGGCCGCCCGCAGGCATGTCCACAGGTCGTCCTCGGCGACGGGCTCGTCGGTGAACCGGCGGATCGCCCGCGTGGTCATGATCGCTTCGAGCGCGTCCATCAGAACCTCGTCATGTCCGGAGCGAGTCCCAGCTTGAGCATCGAGTACGTCTCCAGCATCCGGCGCGACACCACCGTGTGCTGCGCGGCCACGTGCACGTCGCGCAGGCAACGTTGCAGAGCGGACGACTCGAACACCGAGCTGCCGCCACCCGCCGCGAACGCCTTCTGCGCCACGTCCGTCGCCTCACCCGAGGCGAACGAGCAGGCCAGCCGAAGCCGTGCCTTCACCGGATCCGCAGCGGCGGCACCGGTCAGCGCCGCGTCCCAGGCCGCGCTCAGCGCCTCGTGCAGGAACGCCGTCGCCGACGACAGCCGTGCCTCCATCAGCGCGAGCTCGATCTGCACGCCGGTCTGTTCGGCGAGGCGGGACGTCGCGTACTGCGGCACCTTCTCGACGGCCAGCGCCTCGATCTCGTCGATCGCGCGGCGGGCCACACCGAGGCACACGGACGCGACGCCCACGGCCAGGAAGCTGAAGTAGGGGAACACGGTGATCGGGCCCTCGATGCCGGGCGTGATGCCGATCGGCCACACCGCACGACGTGACGGCAAGAAGGCGTCCGTGAGAGAGAACTCGTGCGAACTGGTCGCGCGCAGGCCGGCGGCGTGCCACGTGTCGTGGATCGTCACGTCCTCACGTGGGTACACGGCCAGACGCGGGCCCACGGGCGTGAGCGTGCCACCGATGACCCACGAGGAATAAGCGACAGCGCTGCCCCAGCCCCAACGGCCGGTCACGCGATAACCGCCGTCGGCCTCCACGGCCTTGCCCAACGGCGCGGCGGTGCCCGCGATCAACGCGCGCGGATCGCTGAACACCTCGTCTGCGGCCTCCTGAGGCAGGTACCAGGCCAGCGACGACGAGATGGTGGTCGTCATCGCGGTCCAGCCGGTCGAGGCGTCGGACCGCGACAGCTCCTGGACCTCCCGGCTCCATTCGGGCAGGCCGAGCTCGGCGCCGCCGTAGCGCTTCGGGGCGATCATGCGGTGCACGCCGTGGTCGACGAGCGCGGCCAGCACCGGTTCGGTGAGGGCGCGCTGCTGTTCGGCCACCGGCGCCTCGGCGCGGATCAGGGCGTGGAGATCCATGCGCGCGATCTTGCTCGAACAGCTACAGCTTGGCGAGCGCCTCAACGAGTGGCTTGAGCTCGGGAGCTCCGGCGGCTTCTTCGAGAGAGGCGGCGAGCACCTCGTCGTGCGTGGGACGAGCGAGCGCGAGCAGCTCGTGGCCCTTCCCGGTGACCTCGGTGTAGATGCCGCGCCGGTCGGTCGGGCAGAGGTAGCGCGACAGCAGGCCGCGGTCCTCGAGTCGCGTGACCAGGCGCGTTGTGGCTGACTGGCTGAGCACCACGGCGTTGGAGAGCTGGTTCATCCGAAGGTGGAACCCGTCCTGGCGATTGAGGACGTCCAGAACGGTGTACTCGCTGACGGAGAGACCGTGCGCCTTCTGCAGCGCTCTCTCGAGGCGGTCCTCGATGCGCGCGTGCAACGCCGCGAGCGTGCGCCAGCCCTGTGCGCGCGCCTGGACGGCGTCGTCGTCCAGTGACATGGGTCAACCCTTCTCGAATAGACAGCGTGTGCAACTATTGCGTACGCTTGTAATCGTCTTCAACAAGTCTACCGGGGAGAGACATGGATCTGTCGGGACGCACGGCACTTGTGACGGGCTCCACCGCGGGCATCGGCTTCGCCACCGCGGAAGGCCTGCTCAAGGCGGGTGCCGCCGTCGTCATCACCGGCCGCGCCGAGGATCGCGTGGCCGAGGCGGTCGGCAAGCTCAGCGCCCACGGTGACGTGCGCGGTGTCGCGGCGGACCTCGCGACCGCCGAGGGCGCGGCCGAACTGATCCGCCAGGTGCCCGACGTGGACGTGCTCGTCAACAACCTGGGCATCTACGGCGCGAAGCCGGTCTTCGAGATCGACGACGCCGAGTGGCAGCGGTTCTTCGATACCAACGTCATGTCCGGCGTCCGTCTCGCCCGGCACTACACGCCCCGCATGGTCGAGCGCGGCTGGGGCCGGGTGATCTTCGTGAGCAGCGAGTCCGGCGTCTTCACACCGACCGAGATGGTCCACTACGGCATGACGAAGACCGCGCAGATCGCCATCTCGCGCGGCATGGCCCAGGAGGTCAAGGGCACCGGCGTCACCGTGAACTCGGTGCTGCCCGGCCCGACACTCACGCCCGGCGTCGAGGAGTTCATCCGCGAGCGCGTCGGCGACGGCGGCGAGGCGGAGTTCGTCCGCACCGAACGCCCCACGTTGCTGCTGGGCCGCCTGATCCGCCCCCACGAGGTCGCGAACCTCATCACCTACGTCGCGTCGGACCTGTCGTCCGCGACGACCGGAGCCGCGTTGCGCGTCGACGGCGGCACCGCTCCGACGCTCATTCCGTAAGTACAACCGTGAGGATTCTGCTTTGAACACCGTGAAGCTCAACAACGGCGTCACCATGCCCCAGCTCGGTTTCGGCGTCTGGCAGGTGCCGGACGCGGAGGCCACCCCCGCCGTCGCGGAGGCGCTGAAGGCCGGTTACCGCAGCATCGACACGGCCGCGGCCTACGGCAACGAGGCAGGCACGGGTGCCGCCATCGCCCAGTCCGGTGTGGACCGTGACGACGTCTTCGTCACCACCAAGCTCTGGAACGCCGACCACGGCTACGACTCGACCAAGCGCGCGTTCGACGAGTCGCTGCGCAAGCTCGGTCTCGACGTCCTCGACCTGTACCTGATCCACTGGCCGACCCCGGCCCGCGACAACTACGTCGACACCTGGAAGGCGTTCGTGGAGCTGCAGAAGGAGGGCCGCGTCCGCGCGATCGGCGTCTCCAACTTCCAGCCCGCGCACCTGCGGCGGCTGATCGACGAGACCGGCGTCGTGCCGGCGGTCAACCAGATCGAGGTGCACCCGTACTTCCAGCAGAACGAGGTGCGCGCCTTCAACGCCCAGCACGGCATCCAGACCGAAGCCTGGTCGCCGCTCGGCCAGGGCGGCGAGCTGCTCAGCGACCCGGTCGTCCAGAAGATCGCGCTGGCGCACGGCAAGTCGGCCGCGCAGATCGTGCTGCGCTGGCACCTGCAGATCGGCAACGTCGTGATCCCGAAGTCCGTGACGCCGTCCCGGATCCGGGAGAACATCGACGTGTTCGGCTTCGAGCTGCCCGGCGCCGAGATCGAGGCACTGTCCACTCTGGACCGTGGTGGCCGCATCGGCCCGGACCCCGACAAGCTCAACTAGTTCCAGGAAATACGAAGCCCCGGCCCGCATCAAGCGGTCCGGGGCTTCGCCGGCAACGGGCCAAGGACTAGGCCCGCATGACTGTGGCGATCGGGATCTGCGCCGCCCGGATGGCCGGGATGAGCCCACCCAGCACACCGGCGATGAGGCCCGCGATCACGCCGGCGACACCCGCCTCCCACGGGAAGGCGGTGCCCACCAGCGACGGGAACCTGCTGCCGAACATCATCAGCGCCACCTGCAACCCGGCGGCGCCCGCGCCGATCGCCAGCGCGGCGGTCAGCAGACCGGTCAGCAACGTCTCCGCGAGCACGATTCCCGCGAGCAGCAACCGCGACATGCCGACCGCGCGGCGTAGTGCGAACTCCTCGACGCGCTCGCCGACCGTGGCGAGACCGACGTTCAGGATGCCCGCGACACCGATCAGCAACACCAGGAACGCCATGCCGAGGAAGATCAGACGCATGATCCTCAGCTCGGACTCCATGCGCTCCTTGGACTTCACCGCCTGGAACTGCATCTGCTCCTGGGACACGCCCGCGCCGATGAGCTTGGCCTTGAGCAGCTGCTGCAGGTCGTCCGAGCCGGGTTGCAGGAACAGGTCGAGGCTCGTGCCGCCGCCGCGGTACTGGTTCGAGTTGGTGGTCTCGGTGGCGGACGGCATCCACGTGCGCAGCTCGTCGAGCCGCATGTAGACGCGCGGCTGCATGTCGCCGTCCTGCACCACACCGATGATCTGCGGCGTCACGTGGTGGGTGGCGCCCTCGATCGTCATCTCGCCGGGGACGCGGTACTGCCGCAGACCCTTGGCGGCCTCCTCGTTCAGCACGATCCGGGGAGCGAGCGCCGGCGCGGACCCGAAGTCGAGCCAGCTGCCGGAGACCGGGCGGAACGGCTTGAACGCGCGGATGTCGCCGGTCAGCGCGACCATGCTGACCTCGATGGCCTGGCCGTCCGGCTTCTTCTCCGGCTGCTTCTGCTCCTGGCACGAGCCGTTGGAGTCGCAGATCATCGTCGGGCCGTAGTAGCCGCGGCCCTGGCCCGCGTACTCGAACGGCATGCCGCCCTCGTTGATCGGCCGCACACCGGGCTCGCCGATGATCGCGTTCGAGCTGATCATCGCGACGGCGTCGGTGCGGCCCTTCAGCGTGGACTCGACGATCGCCGGCGCGCCCTTCTCGCCGGGGACGTAACCCCGGATCGTGCCGTCCTTGCCGGACTGCAGCTCGACGTCGGTGAGCATCGCGCGTTCGGCGATCTCGGACCCCGCCTGCACGGCCACGACGGCGAGAACACCGAGGAACAGCGAGACCATCGAGAGGAACGTGCGCAGTTTTCGGGCGCGGATGCCCTGTCCGCCGATGACCAGGGCGGACCGGAACTTGCCGGAAAGCATCAGTTGAACCGCCCGTCGCGGAGCTCCATCACGCGGCCCATCTTGCGCGCGTGGTCGTGGTCGTGCGTCACCAGCACGAGGCCACAGCCCTGCCTGGTCGTGTTGAGCAGCACCTCGACGACGAGGTTGCCGGTCTCCGTGTCGAGCGCGCCCGTGGGCTCGTCGGCGAGGATGATCCGCGGCTGCCGCACGAGTGCGCGGGCGATCGCCACGCGCTGCTGCTCACCACCGGAAAGCCTGGTGGGCTTGGACTTCGCGAGGTGCGCGATGCCGACCTGCTCCAACGCCTCCATCACCTGCTGCTTGCGCTTGCGCCGCGCCGACCAGCCCTGGCCGTTGACCAGCGCCATCGCCACGTTCTGCGCCGCGGTGAGGTGCTTGAGCAGGAAGAAGCGCTGGAACACGAACCCGAACTCCGCGCTGCGCAACGCCGCGGCCCTGCGCTCGGGCAGCTTCGTGATGTCGTTGCCGTGCAGGAAGTACTGGCCCTCGTCGGCGCGGTCGAAGAGCCCGATCAGCGACAGCAGCGTCGACTTGCCGGAGCCGGAACGGCCGAGGATCGCCACGCTCTGTCCAGGATGGACGGTGAAGTCCACGCCGGACAGGATCGTGCGCGGTTCCCCTTGCCCCTTGAGAACCTTCGTGATGCCGTTGAGCTGCAGCAGCGGTGCCTGCACCTGAACCGTGGGTTGATCGAAGGACTGCGTCATCACGGACCCGTCGGCTTGGTCTGGTCGCCGCCCTGCTGCTGGCCCTCGGGCAGGTTCGGTCCCGGCACGGCCAGTTCCTCGTCACCGGTGAGACCCGACTTGACCTCGATGACCTTGCCGTCGGTCAGGCCCAGCGTCACGTCCGTGGTGCGGCGCGAACCGTCGCCCGCGATGACGTCGACCTTGCCCTTGCCCTGCGAACCCGCGACCGCCTCGACCGGAACGACCAGCGCCTGCGCCGACTTGCCGGTGGTGACCTCGATCGACGCGCTGGCGCCGTTGATCATCTGCACGTCCGCGGGAGCGGTGCACACGATGCGCAGGCCCGTGGAGGTGCTCGGCTGCTGCGGCTGGTCCTTGGGCTGGGTCTGCTGCGGCTGGTCCTTCTTCTCGTCCTTGGTGTCCGGCGTGGCCGGCGGCTTCTCCGGGATGGTGCCCTGTGGCAGCGCGGCGATCGTGCCGAGCACCGTGCACGGGAACGGGCCGGGGCCGTTCTTGATCTGCACCACGACGTCGGTGAGCGCGCCGTTGATCTTGTACGCCTGCTGGCCGTCGATGTCGCCGACGATCGCGTAGCCGACGTGCTTGGCCGACGCGATCGGCATGCCCGCCGTCACCGTCGCCTTGTCGTCGACGAGCCTGCCGCTGAACGTGGACCCCGGCGGCGCCTCGACGTAGTTCGGCGTCTGGTCCTTCCACACCGTGGCGACCCGGATGGGCCTGGTCGGAGTGCCGTTGGGCGCCGGGACGTCGAAGTACCGCACCTCGCCCGCGACCGGCGCGACGAGCCCGAACGTCGGGTTCATCTCGACCTTGCCGGTGATGCTGATCTTGGTGGTCAGGTCCTGCCTGGTGGGCTTGACCTTGGTCATCGGCGTACCGCGCGGTGCCAGCTCCGGATTGGTCTGTTCCGGACCTGACGGACTGCACGCAGCCACGGTCACCGTGACCAGCGCGCACAGCGGCGCGAGAACAATTTTGCGCACGAACGTCCCCCATGTCGTTTCGACCAACCTACCGATAAGGACACCCGATAGGTCCCGGAGGTTGCATCAGTCTTTCGGCCGATGTCGCATCGACGTTTCGGCCCAGATCGAAACTAACGTCCGAACGCGGCGGCGTAGGTGGAAAGCGCTTCACGGTCGGGCTGGCCGGTCTTCGCGATGAGCGAGGCGACGTGCTTTTCCACCGTACGCGGCGAGATGTGCAGCCGGGTGCCGATCGCCTTGTTGCCCATTCGGTCGGCGAGCAGCACGAACACCTCGAACTCGCGCACCGTCACGCCGTGCCCGCGCAGCTGCCGCGGCACCTGTTCCGTGCCGTTGCGGCGTTGCTGGACCGGCGCTCCGGCCTGGCGCAGCAGGCCACGGCACGCCGACGCGACCGCCGGGATCGTGGCCTGGTGGAAGTACTCCTCCGCCGAACGCAGCCAGGACACCGGATCGCCCCACTCCGCCGCCTCCGCCGCGATCAGCCGCCGCCCCAGATGTCTCGCCAATGGATACAGTTCCGAGGCTTCCTGGGCGAGCTGGAAGGCTTCCAGCGCCTCGGCGAACCGGTTGTCGCGGCCGAGGAGAACGGCGTGCGCCAGCTCGGTGAACTGCCGGTTCCACCGCATTCCCGACGCGGAGGCCGCGGTCAGCTCCCAGTAGTCCGACCAGCCGAACCGGCCGTCGAGCACACCGAGCAGCACGCGCATGCCGTGCGTGCCGGAGAGATGGAACGTGGTGGGGTTCTGGGATTCCAGCGCGAGCGCGCGGTCGAGCTCCGCCATCGCCAGCGCGTGGTTCTCCTCCAGCAGGGCGCAGAACGCGCGGGCGAGCCCGAAGCAGAGCGGGTACTCCTGCGCCCCGCTCTTAGCGACCGCCTCGAACTCGCTGATGGCGTCGTCGGTTTCGGCGCGGTTGCCCCGATGCGCGGCCAGCGTTGCCTTCGCCATCAACAGATAGCGGGTCAGCGCGTGGAACCGCAGGCGGGTCGTCGTGCGCAGGCAGCGGTCGATCTCGTCTGCCGCCACGGCGTAGTCGCCGGTCAGCACGGACTGCAACGCCAGGATCGCGTCCACGTTGTGCGCCACCGTGATCGCGCCCGTGCGGCACGCCTCGGCGTGCGTGCGGCCGAGCGACGCGGTGCTGCCGTGCTGAAGCCAGTCGTTGCCCGCCAGGCGAACCAGCGCGTAGACGTGCTGGATCGGCATCTGGTGCGCGTCCGCGAGCGCGAGAGCCTTGCTGAAGCAGGTGTTCGCCTCCTCGATGTCCTGCTCGCGCGCGATGATCCCGAGCAGCTGCCACGCCTCGCACGCCACCATCGGCAACTGCGCCCGGTCCGCCGCCGAGGCCGCCTGCCTGGCGAGGCCCGCCGCCGAGGAGATCCGGTCGGCGCTCGGGATGTTCAGCGTCAGGTAGGCGGAGTTGACGTCCAGCTGCGCGGCCAGCTCGTCGGGCGCGTCCGGCCCGAGCAACGTCCTCGCGACGCGTACCTGTTCCACGCCT
Source organism: Lentzea waywayandensis (assembly GCF_900115955.1). Lineage (GTDB taxonomy): Bacteria > Actinomycetota > Actinomycetes > Mycobacteriales > Pseudonocardiaceae > Lentzea > Lentzea waywayandensis. Next base: position 688,808 of record NZ_FOYL01000001.1, on the reverse strand, counting down.
TCGGTGAACCAGCCGGCGAGGTAGGCGACGCGGGACAGTCGCGTGTGGAGCTTCGCGCGGCGCGGGCCGTCCAGGACTTGGAGATCGTTCATCTCCAGGGCGAAGGCGCGTTCGAAGTCGCCCGTCTCGGCCAGCGCCGGCAGCAGCGTGTCCAGCACGTCGGCGCGGGCGCCGGCCTCGTCGGTCAGCAGGCTTTGCGCGCGGTCGAGCAACGTGACGGCCGACTCCGCCGCGCCACCGGCCAACGCCCGTCTGCCCGCCTCGGCGAACAGAAGTCCCGCCTGGGTCCGAGATCCGGCGTCGAACCGCAGCTTCGCGACGAGCGGGCACCAGTCGCCGGGCAGCCCGGCGTGCAGGTCCTCGATCGCGTCGGCCGTGCGCCACGACAGGTCCACGCGTTCGGCCGGGGTCAGGTGGGCCAGCAACGCGTCCGCGGTGAGCGGGTGCCGGAACGCGTACCAGTCGGGGGCGGGCTCGTCCGGCGTCACGAGCTGCGCGGCGACCCCGGCGTGCAGGTGGCTGAGCAGTTCGCGGTCGTCGGTGCCGGTCACCTTCTGCACCACGGAGAGCGGGAACCGGTGGCCCAGCACCGCCGCGATGGACAGCACCTCGCGGCCCTGCGGCCCCAGCCTGTCCGTGCGGTGCGCGACGCTGCGCACGAACGCCGCCGGCACCGGCAGTTTCAGCTCGCCCAGCACCTGCCAGCCGTGCGCCCCGGCCACGAGCAGGCCGCCGCTCACCATGCCGTGCAGCAGTTCCTCGATGACGAACGGGTTTCCGGCGCTGTCCGTCCACAAGCGATCGACGAGCTCCGCCGGGATCAGCGCGCTGTCCAGACAGGCGGCCGTCATCTGCCCGACCTCGTCCTGCGAGAGCCGGCGCAGCTCCACCAGCCTGCCGGACCCGCGTTGTCCCATCCGGTGCACGAGTTCCAGCGCGTGGCCGGGTTCGGTGCGGATCGTGGCGAGCAGCAGGACCGGCTGGTCCTCCAGGTTGTCCGCCAGGTACTCCACGACCGCGAGCGTCTCCGCGTCCGCCTCGTGCAGGTCCTCGAGCACGAGCAGGCATGGCGTCTTGCGCGCGACGGACGCGAGCAGCCGGAGCACCGCCTCTGCCAGGACCACGACGGATTCCTTCGTGGACCGGTGGTCGTGCCACTCCGGGATCAGCGTGCCCAGCACCGGTTTGTACGGGCCGAGCGCGGAGTCGTCCGGCGGTTCGCCGCGGAAGAGACCCAGAAGTGCTTCCGCGATTGGACGAAACGGCACCATCGGCCCGATGGTCGTGCCGCGTCCTTTGAGCACCCGCATGCCCTCGTCGTACGCGTGGCCCGCCGCGTACCGGGCGAGTCTGGACTTGCCGATCCCCGCCTCCCCGGTGAGGAAGACGGCGCCGCCACGGGACTCGCGCGTGTGTTCGAGTGCCCTCGTGATGGCCGTGACCTCGCGATCACGGCCGACCACGTGGGGCGCTCGGGTCTGCATGTCTGGACCCTAACGGTCCTGTGCAGTTCTCCGTATCGGCTGCCCAGGCGTATTAGGGGTGAAAGTTTCCTACTTGTCGCTCACCGTGGTGTCCGAGATCGCGGGTGTGATCGCCACGAACGCGCTCATCGCCATGGTCACACCCATCAGCGCACGCGCCCGCGCACCCGCGAAGGTCTTCGGCGCGAGCTCCATCTCCCCGATCGCGTGCTCGGCCTGTTCGGGCTGGTCGGCCGTGCGGTGCAGGGACTCGTTCATCAGGTGCACTCCTCTTTGTCAGGTGACGATTGCAGTAGCAGGACCGACGGGATCGGGAACCCTTGGCGCAGCAGGCCGTGACCGATGCCGGCCAGGCCCGTGAACAGGCCTGGTGACGGCACACCGCCCGGGGTGGCGCAGTGTGCGCCGTGTTCCTCCAGTGCTCCCAGCAACAACGCCGTGCGACGGGTCGCGGCGCTGGGGTGGTGCGCGGCCAGTGCTTCGACGACACCCAGTTCGCCGTGGCAGAGACTCATGTCCCGCAACGGTTTCCTGGACGCCAGCAAGCCTGTCAGGCGCTCGTCGTCCCGGGCGAGCGCGACACCGGCCAGACCCGTGCACCAGCCGGTGTCGGTCGGGTCGATGGCGTCGCTCTCCAGGAACGATCGTGCGGTCACGTCAGATAACTCGTCACGAACCGTTGCCGCGTAACGCCTCAGCGCCCATCCGATTCCCGCATGGCCACGGGCGAAACCATTGGTGGGACAAATAGCGCCACGCAGAGTAGAGGCGTAGTGATCGGCCAGCGCGAGCGAATCCGGCGTGCCCACGGCGAGCATCGCGGCCAACGAGCCCGCTACGCCGTCCACGACGGTGAGCGACGAATCTTCTTTCGGCATCAGCCGAACGGCCTGCGCCACCAGTTCGCTGTCCAGGCCGAGCAGCGAAGTGAGACGCGCGAGCCCGTAGCAAATGCCGCCCAGGCCGTGGACTCCGCCGCCGACCGCCGTGACGAGCTCCGGTTCCCCGGCGAACATCTCCAGCAGCGCCGGCAACGGCCGCAGGGCGTCGCGTGCGAACTCCTCGTAGCGCGCGGCGCCGGTCAGCGCGCCCAGCTCGGCCAGGAACAGCGCCACGCCCGTGTAGCCGTTGGACAGACCGGCGCCGAGCGGCTGCACCGTCCAGTGCCGGTCGTCGACCAGTTCGAGCCCGAGCCAGTTGACGCGGTCCTTGCCGGTGACCGCGTGCGCGAGGATCTGGTCGGCGATCCCGCACGCGGCGACCAGCAGCCGGGCCGGATCCGGATCGACCGGCGCGACGTGCCCGGACACCGCGACGCCGCTGTGGTGCGACACCGGGCGCGGCCGAGACGCCAGCAGGGCCGTGATCACCCACTGCTGGTCGTGCCGGTCGACCTCGCTCATCGCCAGGATCTTGCGCGTCACGGCGTGCAGTCCGGGCTCCGGCAGCATCCCCGGAAGCCGGAGCCCGGACGCGGTCCACAGGTCGGTCGACCCGGGCCGGCACGTGAACAGCGGCACGTCACCGCGCCACAGGTCGGAGACCTCGAACGGCACCAGCCGGTCGAGCAGCGGATCGTCGACCACGAGGACGCCGAACGCCAGGTCGCGGTCGAGCGCGTCGGCCAGCACGGACGGATGCGTCGACTCGTCCAGCAACCGCGCGTACTGCCGTGTCGCGCGTGCCACGAACCGCACTTCTTCGTTCACGCACTCCCGCACGAGCCGCAGCAGTTCGTCGCGATGCGCCACGATCGCGTCGTAGCCCGCGCGGAACCCGGCCAGCAGCGAGTCCTGGTAGTCGGCGGGTTCGGCGGGCTCACCGTGAAGCAGGGGCCGGTTGAGCGCCCCCGACGACGTCTTGGGGCGCCTGACCAGCCGCATCCGGTCGGTTCCAGCGTCGGCCCAGTCGACCGCGTCCAACGGCGACAGCACGCCGTGATCACCGCCGACCCCGGACACGTCCGCGACCCCGTTGTCGCCCAGCAGCACGTGGGGGAGCAGGGCCGTGCGGTGCACCGAACGCACCAGCGCGAGCGTCGCGGGATCCGTGTCCGGTGTGAGCGTGGGGTGGAACAGCGTCTCGACGTCCACGAGCACCGGCTGGTCACCGCACGCGATGAGGTTCTCGTAGTGCATGTCGGTGCCGTCGACCGCGTAGAGCAACGCGAGCAGCGCGCCGAGCCTCTTGTAGAACTCGGCGACCCCGGCCACGTCCGCGCACGGCTCGTACGGGATGTGCTCCAGCCAGCCGTAGCCGTCGCGGGGGAGGAGCCGCGGTGTGCGGAAGTCGAGTCCGGTTCGCTGGGAGAGCCAGTCGAGCTGCTCCTGGAACCGCGCGTGCAGCCCGACCGGTCGCGGCCGGTAGATCAGCTTCTGACCGGACTCGAAGGTCAGGATGGCCACGGTCCGGCCCTGCCGGTGCGCGTCGCCCTGGCCCATCTCGATGGAGATCAACGCGCCGGGATCGTCGTTCTCGAAGATCGTCCGGATGATCTCCCGGCGGTCGCGGGTGAACCGCGACGACAGCTCGTGGTGGGTCGAGACCGCCTGCTCACAGGCCTGCGCGAGCAACCGCGCCAGCACCGGGTAGCGGTTGAAGACCGACGACAGGCTCAGCGTCCGGGTGAACTCGACGAACCGCTCGGAGCTGCTGGGCCCGGTCAGCGTGTCGCGCGCCTGGTGCAGCTCCAGCACGAGCGTCCGCGCCGCGATGGCCACCAGCCGGCGGCCGAGCTGCTCGGCGAACGCCGCGTCGAACGGCGGCGCGACCTCCGTGCGGGACGCGTCGATCAGCGGGCGCAGAGCGTGCGCGAAAGCCGCTGTCCAGCTCTCGCCGGTGCTGGTCTCGGCCGCGGAGGTCACCCGGCCAACCTCGCACGCGCGGGCGGGCGGCACATGGGGACCAACCCCCCAGATTTGCGGGCGGACGTGAATATGGGGGATCGCCACCCATGTTTCGGCGGCCGATTCACCCGAGACTCGATGTCCGAGGGAGGGGAACGGGATGAGGGAGTTCGGAGAACTGCTGCGCACGCACCGCATCGGCGCGGGCCTCACCCAGCAACAGCTGGCTGACTTCGCGATGGTGAGCGTGCGGGCCATCCGCGACCTGGAATGCGGTCGCACCCGCTCACCGCGAGCCGAGACGGTGCGCCTGCTCGCCGACGGGCTGCGGCTCGACGACGGCAGCCGCGCGGACCTGCAACAGGCGGGAGGCCGATCCGCGGGCCGCACCGCCGTGGCACCGCCCGCACCGGCCGGGCCCGCCGGGATGATCGTGGGACGGGAGGCGGAGGCTGCGGCGCTGGCGGCGTTGCTGACGGAGGGACGGCCGGAGGCCGGAGGCTACGAGTCGCGGCGGCTGGTCACCGTCACCGGCGTCAGCGGCGTCGGCAAGACCCGGCTCGCCCTGGAGGTCGCGGGCGAGCTGCACTTCCGGCACGGCTGGTCGGTCCTGTGGCACCCGGCGCAGGCGAGCCCGTCCGTCGCCGACGACCAGGACACGGTCCTCGTCACCGATCACCGGCCGGACCCGCGCCTGCTGGAGGCGCACCCGAGACTGCGGGTCGTCGTCACGGCACTCGCGCCGACCGGGCTGGCCGACGAGCACCTGTTCCCGCTGGGAGCGCTGGCCGACGACGCCGCGATGCGGTTGCTGCTCACGCACGTGCGCCGGGTGCGGCCGGCGTTCAAGCCCGAGCCGGCCAACCAGGCCGCGCTCATGGGTCTCGTGCACGAACTGGACGGGCTGCCGTCCGCACTGGAGTTCGCGGCCGGGTGGTTCATGGTCTACTCGCCGCAGCACCTGCTGGACCGGCTGCGGACCAACCCGCTCGACCCGACCTCGGCACACCTGCGCGACTCGCTGCGCCGCTCGCTGTCCACATTGGACGACGACGGGCGGCGGCTGCTGGTGCGCCTGGCCGAGGGAGACGAACCCGAACACGGCCGGTCCCTGCGGGAACTGTGCGTGCGGGGGCTCGTTCGTCGCGTCGGACCCCGGCACGAGGTGCTGAACCTCGTGCGTTCGGCGGTGCTGGAACCGATGTCAGGACCACACCTCGCGGGAGGAGTGGCCCTGACCGGGCCGTGTTAGAACGCAGCGGTGAGGCACGCGAGGCGGTCACCAGCGGTGCCCGCCTTGCCGTGCTCGGTGCTGGAGTGCGTGGCGTGCACGATGACGGCGTTCGCCTCGCCCTTGCGGAACTCCCAGCTCACCGTCGCCGTGCCGGTCGCGGCACCCTGCGCGTCGGTGGTGAAGTCCAGCCAGATCTCGTTCTGCGCGTTGGCGTACTTCGAGTCGACGCTCGGCGACACCGGGTCCTTCTCGTTCTGGTAATGCGGGCCCGAGTCGGCCGGCTTGGCGCCGCACGGCTTGGTGTGCACGTGCGAGCCGTACTTCGTGTTCGGCAGCAGGCCGGACACCTTCAGCTCCACCGTGGTCCGTCCATTCGCGACGGACGAGCCGGTCGAGAGCTTGGCGCCCAACGGGATCCGCGCCACGTCGTAGGTGATGCCTTTCGGCTGGTCACCGGACGCCGCAGGTGCCGCCACGTCGGTCTCGGCCACCGGTTTCACGGCCTGGGTCTGAGGTGCGGACGAGGGTGCGGGCTCGCTCGAACAGGCGGCCAGCCCTCCGGTGAGCAGTACGGCTCCCACGAGGGTCGCCACAGTCGTGCGCATGTTTCTCCTTGAGTCAACTGCGTTCCAGGTTCCCACCCCCTTCACGTCCACGATCGGGTGACTGGTTCAGATCGGGCGAGCGAGCTCCGTGAGCGCGTCTCGATAGGCCGCGCACAGGTGATAGTCGCCGTGAGTCTCCACTTTGTCCGGTGACCCGTTCGTCTCGCCGGCGCGGCGGTCGAGGTCGTTCGGTTCCCAGCCGTGCACGGGAAAACCCAGGTAGTCGGTGCGGCGCCACAGGTTGATCCAGTTCTTGCCCATCAACGTGGTGAGCCCGCGTTCCGGTGTATCGCCTGGATTCCGGCGCCACGGATCGCACGAGAACATCGCGCCCGCGCGCACGTCCGGTGTGCCCAGGACCGAAGGTCCCAGCAGTTCGGGGAAGATCCGCCCGAAGTACGGCCGCAGCTGCACGCCGTAGGTGAGCAGCCGCACGCGCTCGAGATAGCCCTCCGGCAACGCGAACAGCGCCGCCACGGCCAGCACGGCGCCCAGGCTGTGCGCGGACAGCACCACCCGGTGATCAGGCGACTCGTCCAGGAACTCGCGGGTTCTGTCCGCGATCTCCGGCACCGCGCGCTCGGCGTAGCAGGGCGGTGCGAACGGGTGGGCGGTGCGCGGCAGGAAGCACATGAGGTCCCACACCAGCCCGAGCGGCCGCCGGTTGGTCAGCATCCCGGCTCCGACGAACGAGCCGATCACCGCGACCCCGGCGAGCCCGGTCACCCAGTCGCCCTTGCCCACCACCCACGTCACACCGGACCACTGCGACCACGCGGGCGAGGCGAACGCCAGGTAGCAGGTCAGCACCAGGGCGAGCACGCCCAGTGTCGACAGCACCCCGGCGACGTTCTCCGCCCGGTGCGTCACCGCGACCACGTGCCGCACCCGCACGACGAGCACCTCGGCCTCGTCGTCGAGCACGGCGGGTTTGGTCAGCCGCGACAGCAGCACGACGGCCTGGGCGAGCACCAGCAGCACCAGCGGAACCAGTGCGACGGCGAACGCGGCGCTGAACCACGAGTAGAACGGCGGCGCCTGCAGTCCCGTGCCGATCCAGCCCCGGAACGTCAGCACCAGCACGGTCGCCAGCGTCACCGACGACGTCAGCGACAACCCCAGCAGCACACCGGGACCGGCGCCGCGCCAGGCCTGCCACTGGTCACCGGCACGCGGCCGGGCCCGCCACGCCAGCGCCCCGCCGAACACGACCGCGCCGATCCAGGCGAGCGGAACCCAGTACGTGGCAACCATGAAAGCCACGAACAGCACGAGCATGACCAACGGCCCTTTGGCGTCGTTGCGCCGCCACGACCACGCGGCCAGCACGGACCCGAGCAGCGCGACCGTGACGACCGGCGGTCCCCACGACGTCAGCCACAACGGCCCGTCGAAGGCCGGCTCGATCGCGTACAGGCCGAACCCGTGCGCCACCAGCACGAGCACCGCCGAGATCATCAGCAGCCACGACCACAGGCCGCCCTTCTCGGTCGACGGCACGTCCGGGCAGTCGGTCGCCGTCACCACGACCCGCGCCATCACGACCGCCAGCACCCCGGCCGCGAGCACGGTCAGCACCAGGAAGAACGCGTGCCGCCACAGCTGCGCGCTCGTCACCAGCACCACCACGCAGCACCCGGCCGAGATGTGCAGCCGGGTGAGCCGGCGGATCCGCGGGCTGCCCTCCCACATCGACGCCCTGCTGAGCATCACGCCCGGCCGCCGCACCGGCCTGCGCCGCATCGTCGCCTGCTCGTACCTGCTGCGCGACAACGAGGTCAGCGCCACCAGCCCGAGCAGCAGCAACACCGGCACGACGGACGCGGCGAGCACCCTGACGTGCCGCGCGGGGTCGCCGAGCACGTCCAGGAAGTCCGGCAGCCGCTTGCAGGTGGTGCCGGGCAGCGAGCACTGGATCGCGTAGACGTCGATCGCCACCTCGCACACCGCGAGCACCAGCAACACCGTCAGCCCCAGCCCGAACAACCGCGTGCTGGCCGCGCCGCGCCCGGCGTTCCACCACACCATGTGCCTGGTCGTCGGTGTCGAGTCGTCGGGGAGCTTCCGGGACCAGTAGGCGACGTTCGCCAGCCCGAACGGCAGCAGCAGCGCCCATCCGACGCGCCCCAGCGCGTTCGCGAGCACGGACGGCACCCCGCTGCCCGGCACACCCGGACTGCTGCGCGCCATGCCGCCCCACGAGTACGCCTCGCGCCGCACGGCCGCGGGCACCTGCCCGGGGTGCTCCGCCGGCAGCTCGGCGAGCTTGTCCGGCTTCGGCCGCCAGAAGCTGCCGAACCGGTCGCCGCGGAACTGTTCGACGGCGTGCTCGGGAAGGGCCAGCATCGCGTCCGGGGGTGTGTTGTTGACCCCGTGGATGCGCAGCTCCAGGACGCGTGGCTTCATGACCGGCCTCCCCTTTACTCCAGTTGTCGTCCTGAAAACTGCTCCAGTTAGCGGCCGAACGGGTGAAACAGGTGTATCCAGGCGCCCTGGAAAGCCTCTACTGGACAAGGAGGCCCCACCATGACCACAACCGCTCACCCGAACGTCGCAAACTCCGTCGGACTCGCCGAGTTCCTCGCGACGGCGGGCACCCTCACCCTGGCGCAGCGCAAGCTCATCGTCGACCAGGCGCTGATCCTGCTGGAGCAGAACTACGCGCACCTTCCTCTCAAGGTCGCCATGCACGCGGTGAATCCTGTGCAAAGACTCAGGGTGCTCCGAGCCAGACTCGAACGGCAGACCGATGCCACGGCCGAGGCCGAGTGGCAGTTCCACCGCGAGCTGTCGAGCACCTTCCACTCGGTGCGCGACCTGCACACGAACTACCTGCTGCCCGCGCCGTTCGCGGGCAAGATCGCCTTCCTGCCGTTCCAGCTGGAGCGTTGTTTCGCCGCCGACGGCACCGAGCAGTACCTCGTCGCCCGCACGGTCGCGAACTTCAACGGCCTCGCGGTCGGCGCCGAGGTGACGCACTGGAACGGCACGCCGATCGCCCGCGCGGTCGCGTTGAACGGCGCGGTCTTCGCGGGCAGCAACGCCGCCGCGAACCACGCTCGCGGCCTGGAGTCGCTCACGTTGCGCCCCTTGGTGATCCAACTTCCGCCCGACGAGGACTGGGTCGTCGTCACCTACCGCGACGAGACCGGCGCCGCCGCCGACATCCGCGTCGACTGGCAGGTCACGGAGAACCTCCCTCCGATGACCGACGTCGACTCGCTCAGCCCCGCCGCGGCCGCGCAGGGCGTCGACCTGGACTCCGACGAGAAGGCGCGCGCCAAGAAGTTGTTGCACGCGCCCAAGGTCGTGCAGGCCGAGGCCGCCGGTGGCGCGGTCGCGATGGCCGCGCAGGACGTGGCGACGACGATGCCCGGCGTGTTCCGCGCGCGTCCGATCACCACGCCGTCCGGCACGTTCGGGCACCTGCGGATCTTCACGTTCAGCGTCGACGACCCGGACGCGTTCCTCGCCGAGTTCGTCCGGCTCGCGAACCTCCTGCCGCAGAACGGACTCATCGTCGACGTCCGCGACAACGGCGGCGGCCACATCTTCGCCTCGGAGTTCCTGCTCCAGACGATGACGCCACGACCCGTGCAGCCGGAGCCCGTGCAGTTCCTGAGCACGCCGCTGAACCTGCGGATCTCCCGCCGCCACGCCGAGAACCCGACCGGCCAGATCGACCTCGGCCCGTGGTTCCCGTCGCTCGACAGCTCGACCGAGACGGGCCAGGCGTTCTCCTGCTCGCACACGATCACGCCGGTCGAGGGCGCGAACGCCGTGGGCCAGACGTACCACGGTCCGGTACTGCTGATCACCGACGCGCGCTGCTACTCGGCCACGGACATCTTCGCCGCGGGCTGGGCCGACCACGACCTGGGCCCGATCCTCGGTGTGGACGACAACACCGGCGCGGGCGGCGCGAACGTGTGGACGCACGGGCTGCTGATGACACTGCTGAAGATCCCGGCGCCGGGCGACGGCGAGTCGCCGTACAAGTCGTTGCCCAACAGGGCGAACATGCGCGTGTCGATCCGCCGCACGTTGCGCGTCGGCAAGCTCGCCGGCACGCCGGTGGAGGACCTGGGTGTGCGCCCGACGCACCAGCACAAGGTCACGCGCGCGGACCTGTTGCAGGGCAACGTGGACCTGCTCGCACGGGCGGGCTCACTGCTGGCCGCGCTCCCGGTGCGGCGGCTCGGAGTGGCGGTCGAGGGAACGACCGTCTCCCTGGACACCGTGAACCTCGACCGGGTGGACATCTACGTCGATGGCCGCCCCGCCACCTCGCTGGACGTGACCGACGGCGCGCACACCGCGACGTTGACCGCGACCGGGCGCGAGGTGCGCGTCGAGGGGTTCGCGGACGGGCAGCTGGTGGCCGCGCGCAAGGTCGCCAGCTGATCGAGCGGGCGCTTCCGGTGACTCCATGACCGGAAGCGCCCGCTCTCTCAGGAACTACCTCGTGAACGTGTACGCGCGGTCGGAGGCCACGGCCGCCAGCTGCGCCTCGGTGCCCGGCGTCCAGCTCTGCGCCCAGACCACCTCACCGTTGCGGCGGAAGTTCCACGCGACCGTGATGCCGTGCAGGTCGTTCTTGGTGAAGACCGTCACGCCACCGCGGTGGTCGCTCGTCCTGCCGGTGCACTTGTCCCGCTCGCAGAGCTGCGCCGGCGACTCCCGGAAGAAGCCCGGCGCGTTGACCTGCATGAACACCGTGCGGCCCTGGTCGCCGACGGTGAACTCGGTCCAGTTGGTCAGGTACTGCATGTCGTCGAACAGACCCTCGGCCTCGCCACCCCAGTTGCCGGGAGCGACGTTCTGCGCGCCGTGGAAGACCTTCGGGAAGGTCTGCCGCTGGCGAGCGGTGAACCCGGCCGCCTGCTTCTCCAGCTCCGCCTTGGTCTTGTGGACCGGCGTGACGTCCTTCGGTGGCCACACGAGGTCCCCGGAACCCGATGCCGATGCCGTGCCCGCGAGACCGATCAGTGCGAGGCCCGTCAGGGCAGCCGCCATCACCTTGCGCATGCGCATTGTTGAATCCCCCTGGTGAGAACTTGCTTGCTGTGGGTGAATACGCCACAAGATCACCGGAGGTTGCGTCGGCTACAGCCAGCCTCGCCGCATGGCCTGCACGCCCGCCTGGAACCGCGTCTGCGCCCCGCACCGGTCCATCAGCTGCCGCACCCGCCGCTGCACGGTCCGCGGCGCGAGCCCGAGCTGGCGCGCGATCGACTCGTCGGTCAGCCCGGCGGCGAGCAGCCCGAGCAGGTTCGGGTCCACGTCGGCCGCCGCCGCGTAGATGCCGCCGGGGCTGAACGGGATTCCCTTGTCCCAGTACAGCTCGAACGTCGAGCGCAGCACGTCCAGCAGGGCAGAGGGCCGGATCAGCAGCACCTTGTCGATCACGTCGCCGGACGCCACCGGCAGCACGGCCGCGTGCGCGTCGATCACGGCGAGCTTGAACGGCAGCGTCGGCGTGACGCGGGCCCGTTCGCCGGCCGCGACCAGTTCGATGATCTCGGTGACACGGCCCGGCAGGTCCACAGCGGACCTGTCGTAGACCACCCGCCACTGCACGTCGCGCTGCCGCGTCGAGTCCTCCAGCTCGGCGTGCTCCTCCTGCGGCGACAGGTACGGCGGCTGGTCCAGGACGCAGACCTCCTCGCGCGCGCCGCCCAGCAGCGTCCGCCACAGATCGCGCACGGCGTCCTTTCCGGACACCACCTCGACGAACGCGTTGTCCGCCAGCTCCTCGTCGCGGTTGCGCAGGTACAGCTCCATCAACGGGCCGACGTCCGCGCGGGCCCGGCGGTTGGCCTCCTCGCGGGCCGCGATCAGCGCCTCCACGGCGAGGTCGGGCGGGACGGCCTGCCACACGTCGCCGGGCAGGTGCCGGACCATGCCGAGCTCCCGCATCGACTCCAGCAGGGCGGAGGACGCGCCGATCTCGTCGGTCGTGCGGCTGCCGCCCGTTACCAGAAGCTCGTAAACAGCGGTCTGTTCCGCGTTGACGCCCAGGTGTCCCAACACGGCCACATTGTGCGCCATTCAGCGCAATACCCCTGTCGTGAACACGCCAGTGTCGTTAAACGGCCTCCGCTAGACCTGTTTTCGCGCCTGTGACCCGGCTTACGGTCCCTCCACCTCCGCAGCCGGTTCAGAACACTGACGCCCTCAACGGCACGCGAAGGCCCTGCGTGGAAGGACCTCACGTGAACGGATTGCGACGCACGAGCCTGTGCGCCGCGGCAGTTTCCGCCGCCGTGTTCAGCGTTGTCTCACCCGTCAACGCCGCTCCAAGCCAGATCCAGTCCCAGCCGGACTCGACCCAGGTGAACCGACCCTTCGAGCGGCTGATCGTCGGCTACAAGCCCGGCACCGCCGAGGCCTCGTCCGACACCGCTGCCTCGGACGACGCCCGCAAGAAGGGCAAGTCCGTTCACCGCCGCACGGCGAGTGGCGCGGTCGTCGTCGACCTCGGCGCGAAGACCACGAACGCCGACAGCACGATCCAGGCGTTCAAGAGCGACCCGAAGGTCGCCTACGTCGAGCCGGACCTGCTGATGCAGCCGTTCGCCGACCCGAACGACACCGAGTACTCCCGGCAGTGGGACCTCTTCGAGGCCACCGCGGGCATGAACGTGCCCGGCGCGTGGTCCAGCAGCACCGGCACCGGTGTGACCGTCGCGGTCATCGACACCGGCTACGTCGCGCACAGCGATCTGGCGTCCAAGGTCGTCGCGGGGTACGACTTTGTCTCCGATTCGGCGCGCGCTCGTGACAACAACGGCCGTGACTCCAACCCGGCCGACGAGGGCGACTGGACCGCACGCGGTGAGTGCGGCACGGACGCCAACGGCCAGCCCGTTCCGGCCGCGGACCAGGGTTCGTCCTGGCACGGCACGCACGTCGCCGGCACGATCGCCGCGTCCACGAACAACAGCAAGGGCATCGCGGGCATCGCCTACGACGCCAAGATCCAGCCGTTGCGCGTGCTCGCCAAGTGCGGTGGCGCCACCTCGGACATCGCCGACGCGATCACCTGGGCGTCCGGCGGCACGGTGAGCGGCGTTCCCGCGAACACCAACGTCGCCAAGGTCATCAACATGTCGCTGGGCGGTCAGTCGTCCTGCTCGACGACCTACCAGAACGCGATCAACGGTGCCATCAACCGCGGCACCACGGTCGTCGTCGCGGCCGGCAACTCGAACGCCAACGTCGCCAACTTCACCCCGGCCAACTGCAACGGCGTTATCACCGTCGCGGCGACCGGCCGTGAGGGCAACAAGGCGTTCTACTCGAACTTCGGCACCCGCATCGACATCGCGGCGCCCGGCGGCGAGACCCGTCGCGGCACCGACACCCCCGGCACCATCACCACGCCGGAGAACGGCATCTGGTCGACGCTGAACGCCGGCACCACCACCCCCGGTGCCGAGAACTACAAGCCCTACCAGGGCACGTCGATGGCCGCCCCGCACATCGCGGGCCTCGCGGCACTGCTGGTGGCGAAGAAGCCGTCGCTGACCCCGGCCCAGGTCAAGGACCTGATCAAGACGAACTCCCGTCCGCTGCCCGGCACCTGCTCCGGCGGTTGTGGCGCGGGCCTCGCGGACGCCACCAAGGCCGTGAACGCCGTCGACACGACTCCGCCGCCCTCCGGTGGCCTGGAGAACACGACCGACGTCGCCATCCCGGACCGCGGCACCGCCGTGACGTCGTCCATCACCTCCACGGTGACGGGCAACGCCTCCTCGGCCACCAAGGTCGGCGTGGACATCGTCCACACCTACCGCGGTGACCTGGTGATCGACCTGATCGCGCCGGACGGCACCGCCTACCGGCTGAAGAACTCGTCCTCTTCGGACAGTGCCGGCAACGTGGTGGCGACCTACACGGTCAACGCCTCGTCCGAGGTCGCGGCGGGCACGTGGAAGCTGCGGGTCCAGGACGTGTACTCCGGTGACACCGGGTACATCAACTCCTGGAACCTGACCCTGCAATAGCTCCACGAGTTCGCCGAGGGGCGGCGCCTTCCATCCCTGAGATCTGGGGGAGGCGCCGCCCTTTCACATCCGCACCAGCTTCCGGTTGCGGTGCACGATCCGTTCCAGGTAGTCGGCGACGTCCCGGATCGACGGCAACCCCAGCACGTGCCGCTGCGCCCGCCGCACGCCCGCCCTGATCCCGTCGTCCGTCAGCGCGCGCCGGCACGCGTGCGCGACCGCGTCGGCGCCGAAGTCCTGCACCCGCACGCCCAACTGGAGCTCGCTGACCCGATGAGCGTTGTGCATCTGATCGTGCAGAACCGGCAGCACGGCCGACGGCACCCCGGCCCGCATCGCCTCGCGAACCGAGTTGTACCCGCCGTGCGACACCAGCAGGTCCGCGCTCTGCAACAACAACGCCTGAGGCAACGACTCGACCAGGTGCACGTGCGAGGCCGTGGCCTCCACCGGCAACCCGCCCGTCAGCACCACCGCCTCGCAGTCCACAGAGGACAGTCCGGCCACCATCGCCTCCAGGTGGGCCAGCGGCGAGCGGTCCAGGGCCTGCGCTGGCAGCGCGTCGAAGTCGAACAGCTCCAGCGACGACTCGGACTCGAACACCCCGCCCGAGGTGGAGGTCGACGCCACCACCAGCGGCCGCGCCGGGTCCAGGTCCGCGAGCCACTGCGGCAGCCGTTCCCCGGCGCTGTGGTGCGTCGGCTGCTGATAGGCGAACGCGGGAGGCATCGGCTGGCGGGCGAACGAGTAGCCCGGCGGGACCGCGTCCAACCGGCCGTACCGGTGCGCCGAGTCGAGGGACTCGTGCAGCGGCCGGCGCAGTTCCGCGCGGCGTTCGTTCAGAGCGTTCAGCAGCGTCAGGCGGTCCATGTACTGGCCGACACCGGTCGGCGTGGTCACGTGCGGCACGCCCAGGTGCTCGGCGACGAGCAGGCCCGCGAACTCGATTCCGCCGCGCAGCACCAGTTCCGGCCGGAACTCGGTGGCGACGGGCAGCAGCGCCTGGACAGCCGCGGTGATGTGCGGGCCCGCCGCGAACTCGACGATCATCTCGTCGGAGAACGGGTCGTAGTCCGGCGGGAGCGTCAGAACCTCGCCCTGCAACAGGTCCGCGAGCTGGTCGGCGACCTCGGGGAACACGGCGGCGACCTGCACCGGCTCGTCCGCGAAGCCGCGCAACACCGACGGAGGACCCGCCACCAGCACCTCGTGGCCGAGTGACGTGAGCATCGCGACCAGCGGCAGGGTGGCTCGGGCATGGGCGGCCGAGAACGCGACTGTGCACAGCACGCGCACGGCGTCCTCCCCGCGGCCGAGGGTTTGTTCCCCACCTTAGAGAGTCGCGGGGGCGCGGGGGAATGGCGAAGTTCCACTCGCGGGTAACGTCGCGGACATGGCGACATTGGTGACGTTCCACGCCCACCCCGACGACGAGTGCATCGTCACGGGTGGCGTGATGCGCAAGGCGTTCGAGGAGGGACACCGGGTCGTGCTCGTCGTCGCGACGCGCGGGGAGGCCGGCGTGGTGCCGGACGACCTGGCGGAGGGCGAGGAGCTCTGGCAGCGCCGCGTCGTGGAGACGCACGCGTCGGCGGACCTGCTGGGGGTCGCGCGCGTGGAGTTCCTGGGGTACCGCGACTCCGGGATGATGGGCGACGAGCTCAACGGGCAGCCGGGGACGTTCTGGACCGCGGACGTCGAGGAGGCCGCCCAGAAGCTCGCGGCGATCCTCGTCGAGGAGGACGCGCAGGTGTTCACCACGTACGACAGCTTCGGCGGCTACGGCCATCCGGACCACATCCAGGCGCACCGGGTGGGCATGCGGGCCGCGGAGCTCGCGGGCACGCCGGCCGTCTACCAGGGAATGGTGCGGGAGTCGGAGTTCCGCGAGGCGTTCCGGTTCGCCGACATGGAGGAGCCGCCGCCGCTCGGCGAGGGCGCGGTGCCGGAGTCGCAGATCAACGTCGGCGTCGACGTCACGAAGTACCTGGAGGTCAAGCGAAAGGCGATGCGCGCACACGCCTCGCAGATCTCCGAGCAGTCGTTCTTCCTGTCGCTGGACGAACCCACGTTCGCGCACGCGTTCGGCACCGAGTGGTTCATCCGCGAGGGCCACGGGCCCGCGACCGAACTGGACCTCTAGCAACGAAAAAGCGGGGCGGTCCTTTCCGGACCGCCCCGCTTTCTGGATCAGCTGGTTCAGGCGCTGCGACGGCGCAGGAACAGCAGGGTGCCGGCACCGGCGCCCACGAGCCCCAGACCCGAGAGCAGCAGCCACAACGGGGACGCACCGGTCGCCGCGAGGGGCGGCTCGGGAGCGCTTCCACCGGGAGCGGCCGGGGTCGAGGGCGGCGGGGCCTCGGAGGACGAGGGCACCTCCGGAACCGTGGTGGCCGGCTTCGTGGTGGTGGTCGTCGTCGTGGTCGGCGGCTTCTGCGCGCACGGCTTGTCGACGGTGTACGTGAGGAACTTGTCGAAGTTCTGGCCCTTCGACTTGTTCGTGTCATAGGCCTTCACGTCGACGGTGAAGGTGTGGGCGACAGTGCCGTCCAGACCCTTGAACGTCTTCGTCCAGGTAGTACCGAACTTCTCGGTCTCCTTCCCCTGTTCGGGGGTGAGAACCTTGTCACCGTCCTTGATCACGACGGTGTTCCGCTTCTCCGGCGCGAACTGCGTCAGGTTCACGTAGAGGACGACGTCCTTGCCGTCGCACTCCGCGTACCCGTCAGCGGTGTGCGCACTGGCTGGAGTCGCCATTGCCAACGTGGCCACGGCAGCGGTAGCGGTCACCGCGAAAGCGCCGAGAACTCTCCTTGCCAACGAATCTCTCCTGCTCTGCTTGATGCGTGGCGGGGTCGAGTACACATTCATGATCTGAATCACCCGACCGGGTGAACCGCGCCACGCTAGCAACCGAGAGCACTCGAAAGGTCACTGTATGACAACGCTACGGCGTCACCACGGATAGATCCTCATGTTTTCTGTTAGGCCGATCGTGCCCGCCACCAACCGCATCTGCTCCACGCCCCGGACGTCGGCGTCCAGCAGCCGTGGCGAGCAGATCATCACGGCGAGCGTCTGGGCCCGGGAGAGTGCCACGTTCAATCTGTTGCGTGACAAAAGAAAGTCCAGGCCACGCGGCAGGTCCACGGTGGACGACGACGTCATGGACATGATGACGGCGGGTGCCTCCTGGCCCTGGAAGCGGTCCACGGTGCCCACCCGGGTTTCGCCGAATCCCGCATCGGCGAGCCGTCGCCGGATCACCCGCACCTGCAGGTTGTAGGGCGCCACCACGAGAATGTCCGCATCGGTCAGTTCGCGCGTTTTGCCGTTGTCCGTCCACGTGCGACCGACGATCGCGCGCACGGTGTCCACCACGGCCTCGGCTTCTTCGGCCGATGACGTGATGTTGTGGCGGTGGTCGACCTCGCGAAGGTAGATGCCGGGCTCGATGCCGGAGATCGACCGATGCGCGGCGGATTCGTGCGAATGGAGCAGACCGGCATAGGAGAGTTCGGACACCGGCCGGCAGACTGCCGGGTGCATTCGCCGCGTCTCGGCCAGGAAGTAGCCCAGATGCGCGGGGATCACGTCCGCGTCGCCGAGCAGATGGCCCAGCGCGGAGGCGTCCGAACCGGGCGGGTGCACGCCCTGGACGACCTGCGGCAGTTGCTGCGGATCGCCCAGCAGCACGAGGTTGCGCGCCGCCGTCGCCACCGCAACCGCGTCGGCCAGTGCGAACTGCCCGGCTTCGTCGATGATCATCACGTCGAACGGCTGCGCCTTGATCACGGCGTTGGAGAACGTCCAAGCGGTGCCGCCGACCAGGTGGCCCTGCGGGTGTTCCTCACGCCACCGGGCCAGCGCGCCGTTGTCCTTCGGCTGGTCCCACGGCAGACCTTCTACGGGCTTCTTCTCCTTGGAGCGCTTGGCCATCGGGATGTCCGGGTCGACGCTCGACAGGACGTTCTCGACGGCCTTGTGCGACGTCGAGGTCACCGCGACGGTCTTGCCCTGGTCGATCAGGTGCCGGACGAGCTTGGTGGCGAGGTAGGTCTTGCCGGCGCCGGGCGGTCCCTGCACGGCCAGGGTTCCGCCGTCGAGCTGGTCGACAGCCTTGATCACGGCCTGCACCACGTCGTCGTGCTGCGGCAACGGTTGCGCGGGCGGTGTGCGCAGCAACAGGTCGATGCCGGGGTTGCGGGGGAGCAGCGGCAGCAGGCCGACGGCCTGCTCGGCCAGGTCCGCGACGGCCTCGTCCTTGGGCGACGCGGGCACCGGACTGCCCGGCAGCACGGCGATCGGCAGCTCTGAATGCTCCTGCGAGTTGCTCTCGGTCAGCACCAGCTCGTACGGGTTGTCATCCGCGACCACCGCGTTGCGCGTGACGTTGCCGGGATACAGCAGCCGAACCGACTCGTTCGCGCCGAACGGGTGTGGACGCTCCGGGTCGATCCGCGCGTGCACCTGTCGCTTGTGCGTCCGGACGCGCCCGGCCGGCGGCACCCAGTCCTCGGCCTTGAGCGTGATCGGCACCGCGCAGTTGGAGTCGGTCTCCAGGTCGGAGATCGGCGCGAGGGCCTGCCGGAAGAAGTCACCCCACGCCGGACTCGCCTCCCGCCGGTGGTACCCGACCGTCGCCGCGAACAACGCGTGCCCCTCGGCGATCAACGGCTCGGTCAGCGCCGCCATCCTGCGCGCCCGCTCGGCCGCCTTCTCGCGAGCGGCTTCGTCCTGCTCCTGCGGCGGCGCGGTCTCGATCTCGCGCTCGACCTTGATGCCGTGCAACAGATCCCGCAGCCCGCGAGTCGGAATCTCGTCGTCCAGCAACGGCTTCAGCGCCGGCAGCGTGTACTCCCGGGTGGACACCCGCAGCACCCGCCGCGTCAACGCACCCAGATCGACACACCTGCGCACCAGTTCGTCCACCTCGGACTCTTTGGTCGCCGTCCGCGCGGCCCGGCCGGCGAGGTCGTGCGGCGTGAAGTGGTAGACCGTGCCCTCCGGCGTGCGGTCGACGAACTCCGCGAACGTCCCCTCCCACCCCGGCGTCCGGAACGTGTCACCGTCGACCTCCAGGAACACGTCGTCCTCGGCCGGCTCCGGCAGGTTCGCCAACGCCTCCGGCGCGACGACCTCGTAGGTGGTGACGCCGGTGCGTTCCTGCTGCACCTGAAGCCGGGCCTGCGCGGTCAACGCCGTGAACGACGCGGGCGACAGCGTGGCGGGCCGCTCCTCGGTCGCCGCAAGCGCGTCGATGGTGTCAATGCCGACCGAAACGAGCTTCCGCCGCTGGTCAGCCCGAAGACCCGCCACGAGCGAGAGGTCCCGCGCCTCCTCGCGACCAGAAGCGCAGTGACGAGCGAACCGGCACCCGTTGCACGCCGCCCGCACCTCGCCCCACGACCGCTTGGGCGCAGGCGACGGCTTCGCGAGCCGCGTGCGGAGGCGCCCCAGCAGGGGAAGGAAGTCGGCGACGCGGAACGACGTGCGCCGCCCGTCGACGATGAGGTGCGCCCGCGCGGCACCCAGCGCCTCGGCAGCCGCGACCAGCGACAACACGGCCAGAGGAGTCGCGTCCGGGGCCTCGTCGCACGGCTCGTAGCCCTCGTCAGTGCGTACGAGGGTCTGCGCCGAACAGTGGAACACGCCGTCGAAGAACACGGCGTTCTCGACCAGGTCCGCGCCGGACCGCATCTCGGCCGCCGTCCGGGCGGCCTGATGGTGCAGCTCGGAGGGGTCGCCACGCCGTTCGTCACGAGCGAGGAAGCTGCGGTGCTCGCATTCGAGCAGGTCGACGAGATCGGACGGGCTGGCGAGCATGGCTGCCGATGCTAGTGGAGTGACTCAGAACGCGGGCGGCGTATCCGCGCTCAGCAGGGCGCCTCGCGGCACCACGATGCACCCGTCTGACCACGAATACACCGGCCACGTTCTGAGCCACACCACTAGCGCCGCCCCCTGACAGAACGGGCGCGCGACCCGCGTTCATCCCCGAGACGCGGGTCGCGCACCCGCACCATCAGGAGGCCCTAGACGTTCGCCTCCACCAGGTGAAGCAGGGCCTCGTGGTGCGTGTTCGGGTAGTCGTGCGGCCGGAACGGACGCGTCTGCGCCCGCACCAGCGCCGCCGCGGCGGCCAGTTCGCCGGTCCGCACCTCGGTGTCCCGGTGCAGGAACGCGAAGTGCGGCTCCCGCACCTCGTCCGGCCACAACAGCGTGTGCAGCACCAGAACGCCCTGCTGCGGACGCAGAGCCGCGAGCGTTTCCTTGCCCCGCAACGCGAACTTCACGATCGCCGCGGCCTTGGTGCGCTCCAGCGTCTCCCGCAGCAGCACGTAGGACCGCACCGCCAGGTCGTCCGGCTCGACGTAGTAGCTGCGGTGCAACGCGACCGGGTCCAGGTCGACCTGCGGCGCGAACTGCTGCACGTCGATCACGCCGTCCTCCGGCGCCGGCAGGTCGCCGGGGTCGATCTGCACGATGCGGCCGTCGTCGAGCTCGTAGCCCCGCCCGATGTCCTCCGGCGTGAGCCGCAGCGAGCACTCGCCGCACACCTGTTGGTGACGCACGCGCCCGCTGTCCTCGCGGTGCACCAGGTGCACCTTGCTGCGATGTTCGGTGGCGGCCGACACCAGCCGCACCGTCATCGTCGACATCCCGAACCGAAGTGCTCCCCGCCACACAGTCCTCATGACAAATGAGTACTCGAACAGGTGTTCAAATAACCCTCTGACCTGACGAAAGGGCTCGTTCGGGCGCGTCCGACGGGTACCTCGGACACGTGTATCTGTGACATTTCCAGAAGCCGAGGTGTGGTGTCGCCTTGGTGAGGTTGTCGGCAGGCGAGAAAAGCGCTCGCGAGCCGACAACCTCACCAAGGCGAAGGCGCGTAGTCCTTCAGGAAGCAGCCGTACAGGTCCTCGCCCGCCTCACCGCGCACGATCGGGTCGTACACCCGTGCCGCGCCGTCGACCAGGTCCAGCGGGGCGTGGAAGCCCTCCTCGGCGAGCCGCATCTTCATCGGGTGCGGGCGCTCGTCGGTGATCCAGCCCGTGTCGACGGCGGTCATCAGGATGCCGTCGGCCTGCAGCATCTCCTCGGCGCTGGTGCGCGTCAACATGTTCAGCGCGGCCTTCGCCATGTTCGTGTGCGGGTGGCCGGAACCCTTGTAGGCGCGGGAGAACTGGCCCTCCATCGCCGACACGTTCACCACGTACTTGCGGCGGTACGAGGACTTCGCCATCGACGACCGCAGCCGCGAGATCAGCAGGAACGGCGCCGTCGAGTTGCACAGCTGCACTTCCAGCAGCTCCACCGGGTCGACCTCGTCGACGTTCTGGATCCACGAGTTGACCGGCGCGGTGTCCGGCACGAGGCCGCCCGCGTCGATGTCCTTCGAGCCCGCCATCAACGCCAGCGTCGTCACCGAGTGCGCCTCGGGCACGGCGGTGCCGGGCAACGCCAGCTGGCCGTGCCCGCCGAACGAGATCAGCTCGGGGCGACGCGCGTCACCCGTCAGCTCCTCGTGCTCGGCCTGAGCGAGCGGCGTGTAGGCGTTGGCCGAGCGGCGGACGGTCTGCGCGGCGTTGTTGATCAGCACGTCGAGCGGTCCGCGCGTCGCCACCTCGTCGGCCAGGGCCAGCACCTGGGACGGGTCGCGCAGGTCGATGCCGACGATCTTGAGCCGGTCGATCCACTCGGCGGAGTCCGGCATCGAGGCGAACCGGCGGGCGGCGTCCTTGGGGAACCGGGTGGTGATCGTGGTGTGCGCGCCGTCACGCAGCAGGCGCAGCGCGATGTACATGCCGATCTTCGCGCGCCCACCGGTCAGCAGCGCGTTGCGGCCGGTCAGGTCCGTGCGGGCGTCGCGCTTGCCGTGGTTGAACGCGGCGCACTCCGGGCAGAGGTTGTGGTAGAAGGCGTCCACCTCGACGAACCTCTTGCGGCACGTGTAGCAGGACCGCGCGCGCAGCAACGTGCCCGCCGTGGCGCCCTGAGCGTTCGACACGAGGGGGAGGCCCTGCGTCTCGTCGTCGATGCGGTCCGGCGACCCGGTGGCCGTCAGCGCGGTCACGGCGCGGTCGTTGGCCGTGATGGCCGCCTTGCGCTCGGTTTTGCGGAACTTCTTCGCGGCCTTGAAGATCTTCGCGGTGGCCCGGCGGACGCGCACGGCGTCGTCGTGTTCCGCCGGCAGGTCCTCGACCTGGGCAAGCACGCGCAGGCAGACTTCCAGCTCTGCGGGGTCGATCGAGGTCATGAGCAGGCATTTTACGGGGTGAGGGGGTGCTCGGAGTGACTGGGCCCGAACTGCTGGTGCTGTGGGACATCGACAACACGCTGATCACCGCGCGCGGCTTCGGCGGACTGATGTACCGCGAGGCGTTCCAGACGGCGTTCGGCAGGGACCTGGCGGGCCCCGTCGACCTCGGCGGGCGCACCGAGCTGGACATCATCTCCGAGACCCTGCGGCAACACGGCATCGAGCACACGGAGGAGGCGTCGCAGCTGCTGGCGAACGCGCTGGCGAACTCCTTCGAGGCACGCCGGGCCGAGCTGCCCGGCCACGGCGAGGTGCTGCCCGGCGCGCTCCAGGCGCTGGAACACTTCGCGGACGACCCGCGCGTGCACCAGGGCGTGCTGACCGCGAACCTCCGGAGTGTGGCGCTCATCAAGCTGGAGGAGTTCGGGCTGGCGCACCTCGTCGACTGGGACGTGAGCGCGTTCGGCGACGACCACGCCGACCGGGCCGAGCTCGTGACGTTCGCCCGTGAACGCGCACAACACATCCGGCCGTTCACACATGACGAGGTCGTGCTCATCGGCGACACCCCGCACGACGTCTACGCGGCGACCAAAGCCGGTGTGCGGCTCGTCGCCGTGGCCACCGGGCGCAGTTCGAGACAGGATCTCCACCAAGCTGGAGCCCAGATCGTGATCGACGACCTGAGCGACCTGTCGCGGCTGGCCAGGAGCGTGTGGGCCACCTGAGACGGGTCTGAACGGCCCTGGCCCCTGCTCGATCACGGCGTTATGGTGCGCGGCATGCCCACAGCAGGTGGCCCGACAGTCAAACGGCTGTCCCAGCCGGACGCCGACATCAAACCGAAGGCCCTCGGACTGCCCCGAGGGCGCACGGTGATCTCGGTCTTCGGCTCCACAGAAGACATCGAGACGGATCTCGCCGCGAAGTTGTTGCCGGTGCTCAGATCCGTGGTCGTGACGGCGGCGCGCAACGGCGCCGTGTTCGTCACCGAAGGCACCGACCGAGGCGTTGTCCACTTGCTGGGCATGGCTTTGCAGGCGTGCGAGCAGCGCTGGCCCGTCGTGATCGGTGTCGCGCCGAGCAGCAAGGTGCACGACCTCACCGAGACCTCCACCAACGGTCAGGTCGCGCTGGAACCCAACCACAGCATCGCCGTCATCGTGCCCGGTTCGGAGTGGACGGACTCGACGCCGGTGCTGTTCCGCACGATCGACGCGGTGCGCAACAAGAAGCCCGTCGTCGCTCTCGTCGTCGGAGGCGAGAACGAGCAGGAAGTGATCGACCACCTCAGCGGTGACAACCCGCTGCTGGTGCTCGCCGGCACCGGTGGTCTCGCGGACCGCATCGCGACGGGCGACCTCAAGGGCGACCTCGCGGTGCTCGTGCGCAGCGGCAAGATCTTCATCATCCACGTCGACGAGGGCGCCGGTAAGGCCGTCACCGCGCTGGAGCGGTTGCTGGGCAAGGAGAAGCCCGTCAAGCCGCCGAGGATCCTGCCCAAGGTCCGGTACCGGGCGCCGGAACCGCGCCCGCTCGTCGACCCCGGTTTCGTCGTGGCGTACCCGACGCTCGCCGACGCCATCCACGACGCGAACCAGGTAGTCGCGCCGGCGTTCCAGGAGCTCGACTCCGAGGCGGAGGTCGAGCAGAACCGCTACCGGCTGATGGCCGTGCTCGCGATCGCGGGCGGCCTCACGACGACGGTGTTCGCGGCGCTGCAGACGTGGCTCAAGGACACTCCGTGGCCGGGAGTGCTCGTCGTGGCGGGTGGCGCGTTCGCCGCGGCCATCACGATCGTGGCGCGCAAGCGGGAGTCGCTCGACAAGTACCTCACCGCCCGGTCGCGCGCGGAACGCCTGCGGGCGCTGTACTTCGCGCACCTCGCCTCCGTCGCGCCCGCCACGGAGGAAGAGCGCCTGGACAAGGTGGCGGATCTGGAAGCCGCGGTCAGCAACCGCAAGCACGAGGTGGTACGGACATGAGCGACAAGCAGCGCCAGGCCCAGTTCGTGGAAGCCTATCTGCGCCACCGCTTCCAGGACCGGCTCGACCACTTCGAACGCGCCCGCAAGCGCTATTCCCGTGCTCGCACGTGGACGGTCGCGCTCGCGGCCGCCTTCTTCATCGCCGCCGCTGCCGCCGCGGCCGTGGGGATGGCGGACGGGCCGCGGCGGGCCATGTGGGGTTTCGTGGCAACGGTTCTCGCCGCTTTGGGCACCGCGATGTCGCTGTACGAGGCGACGTTCGGGTTCCGTCGCCTGGCGCGGGAGAGCGCCACCACTTCCGTTGCGCTGCAACGACTTGCGGTGGACGGTCCCACGCCGGACGATGTGGACGACGAACGGCTGGTCGCATTTGTGACCGAAGTGGAGTCCGTGCTCAGGTACGGCAGGTAAAGCCAGAATCTGGCAGGAATGACGTGGGGACGGTTCCGGGAAAACGCTGCCTCGGTTTACACGCAGCGTGGGTGATCGATTACGGTAAGCACCGGTTCTGGTGTTTCCGTCACCCAGTTGCCATGATGACCACATCCCCCGATGCGGAAGCAGGCACGAGATGACTTGGGCGCGTCCCGCGATCGCCGAGCCCGAAACCGGCACCTTTGCCGAGGCCAAGGCTCTGGAAAAGGAGCACAGCACGATTCAGAACAGCAAGGCGGCACGCACCGTGGCCTGTCACGCCACGGACGCGCTCGACTGCGCTGACCTGCTGGAAATGCTCGGCTTGAGCGCCACGGAGGGCAAGGTCCGGGTGTAACCCCGCGACTGGATCCACCACTCGGCCACCAGCAGGTTCACCACGAACGACAGCCAGTTCGCGGTGGCGAAGATGAGCAGCCCGTCTGCGCCGTCACTGCCGGGCATCAAGGAGCCGAGAGCCAGGCCCCACAGGCGACCCGTCACGGCGGCGCCAGTGAGTGCGAAACCGCGGATCATCCAGATGCGGTGCTCGCCGAACTGGCGCCGCCGTGCCGTCTTCAGGCCGTAGAGCGCGGTCACGAACCACAGCACCGACAGAACCGTCAGCGGCGCGGACGACGCCAGCCCGGCGAGCGACAGCTGGGCGCACACGACGCCGAGCACCGACGACGGCAGGACCGCCGCGAAGTAGACGCGCCCCATCGCCCGGTGCACCCGCGGATGCCGGCCGCGCAGGCGGGGCCAGAACTGCGAGACACCCGCGAGGACCGCGACCGTTCCGGTGAAGATGTGGGCGACCAGAAGCCCGTAGTGGACCGGCCCGTGCAACGGCGGTCTGGCCTGGCTCATGTCCAGACCGACGTACGCGCTCGCTGCGAAGATCGTTATCGCGACGCAGACGAGTCCCGATACCGCCAACCAGGCGGCGTACCCCCAAGAAGTTTTCATACCTTCAAGGCTGTCAACGCTTTCACTCGAACGCGCTGGTGTGTGCCCCCGACCGAGCAGTGGGGAACGCCCTACTGGGATGATGAGACTCATGCGGACGGTCGAGATCTCCGAAGAGCCGATCAGGCTAGGACAGTTCCTCAAGCTGGCGCAGCTGGCCGAGGACGGCGCGCACGCCAAGGAGCTCATCGAGGACGGGGAAGTCCACGTCAACGGCGCTGTGGAGCTGAGGCGTGGCGCACAGTTGCGGCACGGTGACGTGGTGGTCGTCGAGAGTGATGAAGTGCGCATTTCCGTTCGGCCGTAGCGCATTGCTCCGTTCAGCGGTAAGTGCATGCACAATGGCAGTCGATCAGACTAGGGCCTGAAGACCTGTTCTGAGCCATTACCTCGCGACATAGGGCACCAATATGTCCCTTGTGGACATCTGGAATCGTCTTGCGTCGCCTTGGTTTCCAGTCGATGAGACGTGCGTCACGTCCGGTATTCGGTCACCGGGGAAACTTTTTTCCAGGGTCTGTAACGCGGATCCCGGTACGTGCGAATCACCGGTTGCGAGCTTCGGATGCCGAGCCAGATTGTGGCGTGTCGAAGATCGCGGAACCGAACAAGATTCAAGGTCCTCGGGGTGACCTGTGCCGGTGCACGTCCAAAATCGCCGCTGAGCCGGGGAGATCAGAACGATGAGTGAGCAGGTCCGTGCTGCCCGTGACGTCGCTGCCCGTGACGTCGAAGGGTTGCGCTCCACGCTCAATCCTCTGTCGGAACACAGACAGACGCACCCACCCGTTGCCCGCTGGGAAAGCCGCTACCGCTATGCCGTGATCACCGCCGACGTGTTGACCGTTGCCCTGGTCGTCGTCGCCGTCGGTGCCGTCATGAGCATCAGACACGCCGCTTTCGGCCCGCTTTCCCTTGCATTGCTGGACGTACTCACAGTAGTCCTCGTCGTCGGTTCGCTCGCGATCAACCGCGTGTGGACGCCGACCGTTCTCGGTCAGGGTGCCGAGGAGTTCCGAAGACTCGGCCGGGGTCTGTTCGGCGCCGTCGTGGCGCTCGGCCTCGGAGCGCTCGCCGTCGACATCCCCGGCGCCCGCCTGTGGATCTTCGTCGTAGTCCCCGCGATCGCCCTGGTCGCGTTCCCCATGCGTTACCTCCTGCGCCGCCCGCTGCATCGCGGCCGCAGTGAAGGACGTTTCCTGCTGTCGGTCCTCGCCGCCGGCAACCTCGACACCGTCGAGGACCTCATCCTCCGCACCAAGCGAGTCGCCCACCTCGGCTGGCGCGTGGACGCGATCTGCACGATCGACGGCCGCGGCCGCTCCGGGACCGACGTCGACGGCGTTCCCGTCGTCGGCCAGCTGCGCGAGCTCGCCGAGCACGTCCGCCGTGGTGGATACCGCATCGTCGCCATCACGCCCGACGCCTACTGGACACCTCGCCGTCTCCAGCAGCTCGCGTGGGCGCTCGAGGGCTCCGGTGCCGAAATGGTCGTGTCGCCCGGACTCATGGAGGTCGCCGGCCCGCGACTGCACATGAGCGCCGTGCTCGGCATGCCGCTGCTGCGCGTGAGCGAACCGGCACTGAGCGGATTCCGCCGTCTGGTCAAGGAAGTGGTGGACCGCGTCGGAGCGTTCCTCCTCCTCTTCCTGCTGGCGCCGCTCATGTTCGCGGTCGCCGCGTTCGTGATGATCGACAGCCGTGGTCCCGTCTTCTACCGCCAGAAGCGGGTCGGCAAGACCGGCGTGCCGTTCACGATCATCAAGTTCCGCACGATGGTGACCAACGCCGACGCGTTGCGCGCCAGGCTCGCCAGTGTCGACGAAGGCAACGGCGTGCTGTTCAAGATGAAGAAGGACCCGCGCATCACCAAGGTCGGCACGTTCCTGCGCCGCTACTCGATCGACGAGCTTCCGCAGCTGTTCAACGTCCTCGCGGGCAGCATGTCGCTCGTCGGTCCGCGCCCGCCGCTGCCGGAGGAGACCGCGAAGTACTCCTCGGACGTGCGGCGCCGTCTGCTGGTGAAGCCCGGACTGACCGGCTTGTGGCAGGTGAGCGGACGGAGCGATCTCTCGTGGGAGGAGTCGATCCGCCTCGACCTGCGCTACGTCGAGGACTGGTCGCTCGCCCTCGACCTCGTGATCATGTGGAAGACCTTCCGCGCCGTCTTCGGCGGCCAGGGGGCCTACTGATGGGGAACCAAGACGTGATTGGCCTTGCTGTCATCGGAGCCGGGTACTGGGGGCCGAACCTCGTTCGCAACGCCCAGGCCACCCCCGAGCTCCACCTGCGTTACCTGTGCGACCTCGACGTCGAGAAGGCCCAGCGCGTGCTGGGTCAGTACTCGACCGTGCGTGCCACGGCGTCGCTGGACGAGGTCCTCGCCGACCCCGACGTCCACGCGGTCGCCATCGCCACCCCCGCCGCCACCCACCTGCCCGTCGCACTGGCGGCGCTGGAGGCCGGCAAGCACGTTCTCGTGGAGAAGCCGCTCGCGGCCAGCTTCGAGGACGGCCGCAAGCTCGTCGACGCCGCCGAACAGCGCGGCCTCACGCTGATGCTGGACCACACCTTCGCGTACACGTCGTCGGTGCAGCACCTGCGCAAGATCATCCGCGGTGGCGAGCTCGGTGACATCCAGTACATCGACTCGGTGCGCATCAACCTCGGTCTGGTGCAGCCGGACGTCGACGTGCTGTGGGACCTCGCCCCGCACGACCTCTCGATCTTCGAGGCGATCCTGCCCGACGACGTCTACCCGGTGGAGGTCGCGGCGCACGGCTCCGACCCGATCGGCGCGGGCGTCGCGTGCGTCGGCCACCTCACGGTGCGGCTGTCCAACGGGGCAATCACGCACGTGCACGTGAACTGGCTGTCGCCGACGAAGATTCGCACGATGGTCATCGGCGGTTCGCAGCGCACGGTCGTGTGGGACGACAACAATCCCGCACAGCGACTGTCCATTTACGACCGGGGCGTCGACAAGTCCCCGGAGCAGCAGAAGATCTCCTACCGCACCGGCGACATGGTCGCGCCGGCGTTGGTGGAACGTGAGGCGCTGCGCTCGATGATGGCGGAGTTCGCCGCGTCCATCACCGAGAAGCGGGCGCCCCTGACCGACGGCCGCGCGGGTCTGCGCGTGCTGGCGGTGCTGGAGGCGGCGTCGGAGTCGCTGCGCGCCGGCGGAGTTTTCGTTCCTGTTCAACAAGTTGAAGGCAAGGTGTCTTGATGTCTGCCCAGAACGACTTGGGCCAGCCCATCACGGGGCAGCGTGCTCTCGTCACCGGTGGTGCGGGCACGATCGGTTCCTCGGTGGTGGACCAGCTCGTCGCGGCCGGTGCGGCCGAGGTCGTCGTGCTGGACAACTTCGTGCGCGGCCGCCGGGAGAACCTGGCCCAGGCACTGGAGTCCGGTGTCGTCCGCATCGTCGAGGGCGACATCAACGACAAGGCGCTGGTGCGCGAGCTGACCGAGGGCATGGACCTCGTCTTCCACCTCGCCGCCATCCGCATCACCCAGTGCGCCGAGGAACCCCGGCTCGCGCTGGAGTGCCTGGTCGACGGCACGTTCACGATCCTGGAGGCCGCCGCGGCCGCCGGGGTGAAGAAGGTCATCGCGTCGTCGTCGGCATCGATCTACGGCCTCGCGGAGTCGTTCCCCACCAACGAACGGCACCACCCGTACAACAACGACACCTTCTACGGCGCCGCGAAGGCGTTCAACGAAGGCATGCTGCGCAGCTTCAAGGCCATGTACGACCTCGACTACGTGGCGCTGCGTTACTTCAACGTGTACGGCCCGCGGATGGACGTCCACGGTCTGTACACCGAGGTGCTCATCCGCTGGATGGAGCGCATCGTCGACGGCAAGTCGCCGCTCATCTTCGGTGACGGCGCCCAGACGATGGACTTCGTGCACGTGCACGACATCGCACGCGCCAACATCCTCGCGGCCAAGGCGCCGGTCACGGACACGGTGTACAACATCGCGTCCTCCCAGGAGACATCGCTCAAGGAGCTCGCCCTCGCGTTGCTTGCCGCGATGGACTCCGACCTGCCGCTGGAGCACGGCCCCGAGCGCAAGGTGAACGGCGTGACGCGCCGGCTCGCCGACATCAGCCTCGCGGCCACCGAGCTCGGGTGGAAGCCCGAGATCGGGATGGACGGCGGTCTACGCGACCTCGTCGCGTGGTGGCGTGCCGAGAAGGCCGCCGCCGAGACCGCCTGACCCACCAGGACCGCGGGCGCGGCCGACACCCCCAGGTCTGCCGCGTCCGCACCCCTTTCCGCGGTCGTCGTTCTGTTCCACCCGCCGTCGAACAGAGCGACGGCCGCGGACACCAACTCCATACCAGTGAGGCGTCCGCAAGTACCACCGACTCACAGTTGGCGGCACTTGCCGACGCCAGAACCGCCGACCGTCAGGTCCGCGTGCGCCCCGGCGCACGCCAGTGAAAGGCAGCAGAGCTTTGATTCCGGTTATGCGGCCGTTGCTCGGCGAAGAAGAGGCGCTCGCCGCCGCCGAGGCCGTCCGGTCCGGCTGGGTGGCCCAGGGTCCTCGCGTCCGGGAGTTCGAAGAAGCGTTCGCCGCCTCCGTCGGCGCGCAGCACGGTGTCGCGGTGTCCTCCTGCACAACGGGTCTGCACCTCGCCGTGCACGTCCTCGGCATCGGCCCCGGCGACGAGGTCGTCGTGCCGTCGCTGTCGTTCATCGCCACCGCCAACGCCGTGCGCTACACCGGCGCCACCCCCGTCTTCGCCGACGTCGAGGTGGAGACCGGCAACCTGAGCGCGTCCACAGTGGAACCCGTGCTCACCGAACGAACACGCGCGGTCATGGTCGTGCACCAGGCCGGTGTGCCCGCGGACGTCGACGCGCTCAAGGCGTTGTGCGAACCGCGCGGCATCGCGGTCATCGAGGACGCGGCCTGCGCCGCCGGCTCCACCTACAAGGGCAAGCCGGTCGGCACGGACGCGCTGCTGGCCGCCTGGTCGTTCCACCCGCGCAAGCTCCTCACCACCGGTGAGGGCGGCATGGTCACCACCGACGACCCCGAGTGGGCCGTCCGGCTCAAGCGCCTGCGCGAGCACGGGATGAGCGTCTCCGCGGCGGACCGCCACAACGGCGGAAGTGCCGCCATCGAGCAGTACCTGGAGACGGCGTTCAACTACCGGATGACCGACATCCAGGCCGCCGTCGGCCTGGTGCAGCTGTCCAAACTGGACGCGATCATCGCCCGTCGCCGTGAGTTGGCCGCCCGCTACCAAGAGTTGCTCGACGGCGTCGTCGAGACCGTTCGTGACCCTGAGTACGGAACGACGAACTACCAGTCGTTCTGGGTCTGGCTGCCCGAGGGCGCGGACCGTCAGGAAGTCCTTGCGGGTCTTGCCGAACGCGGCGTGAGCGCACGGCGCGGAATCATGGC
Source organism: Lentzea waywayandensis (assembly GCF_900115955.1). Classification (GTDB taxonomy): domain Bacteria; phylum Actinomycetota; class Actinomycetes; order Mycobacteriales; family Pseudonocardiaceae; genus Lentzea; species Lentzea waywayandensis. The sequence goes on along the minus strand of NZ_FOYL01000001.1, from coordinate 657,570 downwards.
GTCACACCTCGAACCCGCCTACGAGGGCCATCCCAGCGTCGCGCTGCCGGTGACCGAGGCCTTCACGGCCCGGACGCTGATCCTTCCGCTCTTCCACGACATGACGGAGTCCGAACAGGACACGGTCGTGTCAGCGTTGTCGGAAACTCTCCACACACTCCATCTGACCGTACGTGGTTGAAAGATAAAGATTGAGCCAGCACCGGAACATTTTTGTGTTGACACGTAACAGTTTTAACGAGCTCGCCGACGTTCGGAGTAGCAGCCCTGTGCTGTCCAGCGTAGTGCGCGGATCACACACGGTAACTCCGTCCGAGAGGTGAAACCCAATGGTGGCTCAGCAGTCGCGTCTCGTGCGGGTGCTTGTGATCACGGCATTAATCGCATCGACGATGTTCGTGATGGGGGTGTTCAACGCCCCCAAAGCCAACGCCGCTCCGTGTGACTTCCCGGTCACGAACAAGGTCGCGTGTGAGAACACGCAGACCGGTGCGGACAACTGGCAGGCGCAGTACCGGGACGACGCGATCCTCGGGTACACAACGGACATCAGCTACAACATCGGCCAGACCGTCAGCTTCAAGATGCTGACGTCGGCCTCCTCGTACAAGCTCGACATCTACCGGATGGGCTGGTACGGCGGCAAGGGCGCCCGGCACATGGGCACGGTCACCCGCAACACACCGCAGAACCAGCCACCATGTCTGCGGGACGCGCCGACCGCGCTCATCGACTGCGGCAACTGGGCCGTGTCGCTCACCTGGAACATCCCGTCCACCGCGGTCTCCGGCATCTACTACGTGCGCATGACGCGCAACGACACCGGCGTCGAGAACGAGATGGCGTTCGTCGTCCGCGACGACAGCTCCACCTCGAAGGTGTTCTTCCAGACCTCCGACGCCACCTGGGTCGCGTACAACCGCTACGGCGGCAACAGCCTCTACTTCGGTGACGGCCCCGGTCAGGGCGGCAGCTCGTACAAGGTCAGCTACAACCGCCCCTACACCGGCGGCGACGGCGACGAGAACTTCATCTTCAACGCCGAGTACCCGATGCTCAGGTTCCTGGAGCGCAACGGGTACGACATGAGCTACACGACCGACGTGGACTCGGCCCGCCGCGGCAACCTGATCAAGAACCACAAGGTCTTCATGGCGGTCGGCCACGACGAGTACTGGTCGAACGAGCAGTGGAACAACGTGATGGCGGCCCGCGACGCGGGTGTGCACATGGCGTTCCTGACGGGCAACGAGATCTTCTGGAAGACCCGCTACGAGAAGAGCATCGACTCCTCGCAGACGGACTGGCGCACGATCGCCTGCTTCAAGGAGACCAAGGGCGCCCAGAACGACGGCCTGAACGACTGGACCGGCACCTGGCGAGACCCTCGCTACAGTCCGCCCCAGGACGGCGGCAGACCCGAGAACGCGTTGCTCGGCAACATGTTCACGGTCAACGGCCGGCGTGACGACTCGCTCCAGGTACCGGCCGCGTACGGCAAGATGCGGCTCTGGCGCAACACCGACCTGGTGAACCTCGCCGCGGGCAGCACGTACACGTTCCAGCCCGGCACGCTGGGCTACGAGTGGAACACCGTCTACGACAACGGCTTCCAGCCCGCCGGCGTCGCGCAGATGTCCCGCACGACGGTGAACCTCGACGGCTACTACGGCCTGAAGAACTACGGCGACGAGTACGGCTCGGGTCCCGAGACGCACGCGATCACGTACTACCGCGCGCCTTCCGGTGCGCTGGTGTTCGGTGCCGGCACGGTGCAGTGGGCGTGGGGCGTCGACGACGAACACGCGTTCCCGACCAACACGCCGACCTCGGACAAGCGGATCAAGCAGGCGACGGTCAACTTCCTCGCTGACATGGGCGTGCAGCCCTATCAGCTGTGGGCGGCCGACCAGCTGACGATCTCCGGTGCCATCAACGACAACGCGGCACCGGGCGTGCAGATCTCGACCCTCCCGGCGCAGTCGACGGTGGGCCAGCCCTACACCTTCGGCGGCACGGTGATCGACGCGTCCGGCAAGGTCGCGGGCGTCGAGGTCTCGACCGACGGCGGCACCCGCTGGCACTACGCCAACTGGCAGGCCGGCCAGACGTCGTGGAGCTACACGTACACACCGTCGCAGTCCGGCACGGCACAACTCAGGGTCCGCGCGGTCGACGACTCGCTGAACCTGTCCACGCCCGTGAGTGCGACTCCGAACGTGGCCACCAGGACCTGCCCGTGCGGCATGTTCTCCGGCCAGGAGGTTCCGAAGGTCGCTTCCGCCAACGACAGCTCGCAGCTGGAGCTCGGCGTGAAGTGGAGGGCCGCGAGCAACGGTTACGTCCGGGGCGTCAAGTTCTACAAGGGCACCGGCAACACCGGCACGCACACCGGCAGCCTGTGGTCCTCCACCGGTGACCTGCTCGCCACCGGCACGTTCACCAACGAGAGCCCGACGGGCTGGCAGACACTGCTCTTCCCGTCGCCGATCGCGGTGAACGCGAACACGACCTACGTCGTGTCGTACTACACGCCGACCGGGCACTTCGCCTACGACACCGGCGGGTTCTACCAGCAGCAGGCGTACATGGAACCCATCACCGGCCTCAAGTCTGGTGTGGACGGTCCGAACGGCGTGTTCCGCTTCGGCACCGGCTTCCCGAACCAGACGTTCGACAACACCAACTACTGGGTCGACGTGGTGTGGGCGACGGACCCCGGTCCCGACACCCGCGCGCCGATCCAGAACGCGATGAGCCCGGTCACCAACGCCGGTTCCGTCGCGCTCAACACCACGGTGTCCGGCACGTTCGACGAGAACGTGACCCTCAGCTCGGCGCAGGTCACGGTGACCGGCCCGGCCGGCGCGGTCACGGGCACCAAGTCGATCTCGAACGACGCCCGCACGATCATCTTCACGCCGTCCGCACCGCTGGCGGCCGCCACGGCCTACACCGTCACCATGAGGGCGGCGGACGCGGCAGGAAACCTGTCCTCGCAGTCGAACTGGACGTTCACCACAGGCTCGCCGCGCCCGGCGACCTGCCCGTGCACGGTCTGGGACGACTTCGCGGCACCGGCGGTGGTCGACGCCGGTGACACGAGCCAGGTCGAGGTCGGCACCAAGGTCCGCTTCGACGGCAAGGGCGAGGTGCTCGGCGTCCGCTTCTACAAGGGATCCGGCAACACCGGTACGCACACCGGCTCGCTGTGGACCTCCACGGGTCTGCTGCTCGCGACCGGCACGTTCACGGCGGAGACCACGTCCGGCTGGCAGAAGCTGATGTTCAACTCGCCGGTCCAGGTGCAGGCGAACACGACGTACATCGTCTCCTACAACGCCCCGAGCGGCCGGTACTCGGTCACCTCCGGCTACTTCAACGGCCAGGAGGCGAGCTACCAGTCGCTGCACGCGTTGCAGAACGGCGCGGACGGCGGCAACGGCGTCTACAAGTACGGCACCGGTTTCCCGAACAACTCCTACAACGCGACGAACTACTGGGTCGACGTCATCTACCGCAACGGCCTCAACGGTGACACCACGCCGCCGACGATCACGAACCGCACGCCGGCCGTGAACGCGACGAACGTGGGCCTGCAGAGCGCTCTCACGGCGACGTTCAGCGAGCCGGTCGACCCCGCGTCGGCGCAGATCTGGCTGAAGGACCCGAAGGGCGCCAAGCTGTCCGGCTCGGTGTCTCTGTCCGGCGACCAGAAGACGGTCACCTGGACGCCGTCCGCCAAGCTCGTGTCGGGTACGCAGTACCAGGCGCACGTGGGCATCGCGGACGTCAACGGCATCGCGATGACGGCGGCCGCGGAGTGGAACTTCACGACCACGACGACGCCGACCTGCCCGTGCTCGCTCTTCAGCGCGGCGACGGTGCCGGACGAGACGTCCGCGGACGACTCGGGCGCGTACGAGCTGGGTGTCAGGATCACCCCGACCCAGTCGGGCCAGATCACCGGTGTCCGCTTCTACAAGGGAACCGGCAACACCGGCACGCACACCGGCAGCCTCTGGAACGCCAACGGTCAGCGCCTCGCCACGGGCACCTTCACGGGTGAGACCGCGACGGGCTGGCAGACGCTCACGTTCGCGCAGCCGGTGATCGTCAGCTCCGGCCAGACCTACACCGCCTCGTACACGACGACCACCGGGCACTACGCGGTGAACGCCGGGTACTTCGGGACGGGTCCGGTCAACTCCGGTCCGCTGTCGGCACCGCAGGAGCTCAACGGCGTGTTCGTGCCGGGTGCGGGCTTCCCGACGATGACGTACGGCTCGGGCAACTACTGGGTCGACGCCCTCTACCAGCCCAACGCCGACAACGTCGCTCCGGTGGCGCAGTCGCACACGCCGTTGACCGGCGCGAGTGACGTGGCCCTGAACTCGACGGTCACCGTGTCGTTCGACGAGCCCGTGGATCTCAACTCCGCGCAGTTCGACGTCACCGACCCCGGTGGCGCGAAGATCGCCGGCACGCGGGCGCTCTCGCCGGACAGCAGGATGATCACGTTCACGCCTGCCGCCAGGTTCGCGGCGTCCACTGTGTACTCGGTGAGCGCCAAGGCCGCGGACACGTTCGGCAACATGATGGCCAACCCGGTCACGTGGTCGTTCACCACGACGACGACGCAGACCTGCCCGTGTTCGTTGTTCAGCGCGGCGACCGTTCCGACGGTAACTTCGGCTGATGACAACGGCGCGTACGAGCTGGGCGTCAAGTTCACGTCGAGCACGAACGGGCAGATCACCGGCGTGAAGTTCTACAAGGGCGCGGGCAACACCGGCACCCACACCGGGTCGCTCTGGTCCGCGGACGGCCAGCGCCTGGCCACCGGCACGTTCTCCGGTGAGACGGAGTCGGGCTGGCAGACGCTGACGTTCTCGTCGCCGGTGTCGATCACGGCGAACACCACCTACACCGCCTCGTACACGACCACCACGGGTCGCTACGCGGTCAACGCGGGCTACTTCGGCACGGTGACGTCACCGCCGCTGACCGCCTCGCCGTCGGCCGGTGTGTTCGCGGCCGGGTCGGGCTTCCCGACCTCGACCTACAACGGTGGCAACTACTGGGTGGACGTGGTGTTCGGGTGATGCACGGGTGACCGCACGGCCACTGCTGTTCATCGGGGCAGGTGGACTCGCTCGCGAGACTCTCGCGGCGGTCCGCCTCCTCCCGGAGACGTGGAAGCCCCTCGGGGCGCTCGACGACTCCACCGCCCTGCACGGCACCTCGATCGACGGGGTGCCCGTGCTGGGCGGGCTCGACCTCCTGGCTGATCACCCGGAAGCGGCCGTCGTGCTGTGCATCGCAAGCGCACAGCGGTCGCTCGTCCGGTTGACCGTGGCTCGCAGGCTCGACCTGCCGGACGAGCGATGGGCGACCATCGTGCACCCGGCCGCGGTCACCTCCGGTGCTTCTCTGGGCGCCGGAACGATTCTGCTCGCGGGCGTCGTCATCACGACCCCGCTGTCGATCGGGCAGCACGTGGTGGCGATGCCCCAGGTGCTGATCACCCACGACGACGAGGTCTCGGACGGCGTCACGTTCGCCGGCCGCGCGTCGCTCGCGGGTTCTGTGCACGTCGGGGAGGCCGCGTACCTGGGACAGGGAGCCATGGTGCGCGAGGGCGTGAAGATCGGCGCCGGTGCCGTCATCGGCATGGGAGCCGTTGTCCTGCGGGACGTTCCCGCAGGAGAGACGTGGGCCGGCGTGCCGGCCCGCCCGTTGCGTGGGGAGAGCGCGTGATCGAGATTCCACTGGTGGACCTGCGTGCCCAGCACGAGCAGGTGGCCGACGAGGTGGCCGACGGCTGGGCCGAGGTGCTCAAGACGACAGCCTTCATCAACGGCCCCCAGGTCGCCCGGTTCGAGTCGGAATTCGCCGCCTACCAAGAAGTCGCGCACGCCATCGGTGTCGGCAACGGCACCGACGCCATCGAACTGGCGTTGCGCGCGCTGGGCGTCGGCCACGGCGACGAGGTCGTGCTGCCCGCCAACACCTTCATCGCCACGGCCGAGGCCGTCGCCCGCGCCGGTGCGACGCCCGTGCTCGTGGACTGCGTGGACGACACGCTGCTGATCGACGTCGACCAGGTGTCCTCTGTGGTCACTTCGCGCACCAAGGCCGTTGTGCCGGTGCACTTGTACGGCCAGGCCGCGCCGGTCGAACTGCTGCCGCACGGCCTTCCGGTCGTCGAGGACGCCGCGCAGGCCCAGGGCGCACGCCGCAACGGCGTCGCCGTCGGTGGCCTCGGTGTCGCCGCCGCGACCTCGTTCTACCCCGGCAAGAACCTCGGCGCGTACGGCGACGGCGGCGCGGTGCTGACGACGTCCGACGCGATCGCCGAGTCGGTTCGGTTGCTGCGCGAACACGGTTCGCCGCGCAAGTACGAGCACCCGGTGCTCGGCTTCAACAGCCGCCTCGACACGCTGCAGGCCGTGGTGCTGTCCGCGAAGCTGCGCCGCCTGGAGGGCTGGAACCAGGCCCGCGGCGCCGCCGCCCAGCGCTACACCGAACTGCTCGCCGACGTCGAACGTGTGCGGGTTCCGGTCGTCCTGGACGGCAACCTGCCCGTCTGGCACCTCTACGTCGTCCGCGTGCCGGAACGCGACCGCGTGCTGTCCGCTTTGCACGCCGCGGGAATCGGCGCCGGCATCCACTACCCGACGCCGCTGCACAAGACGGGCGCGTTCGCGCACCTGGACGGTTCGTTCCCGGTGGCGGAGACTTCGGCCGCGGAACTGCTGTCGCTGCCGCTGTTCCCGGAGATCACCGAGGCCCAGCAGACCCGCGTGGCCGAGGCACTGAAGGAGGCGCTGCGATGACCGGCGTTCGTGTGCACCCCAAGGGTTTGTGCGAGTCCGAGGACGTGGGCGACGGCACGCGCGTGTGGGCGTTCGCGCACGTGCTGCCAGGCGCGCGCATCGGCCGTGACTGCAACATCTGCGACGGCGCGTTCGTCGAGTCCCGCGCGGTGCTGGGCAACAACGTGACGGTCAAGAACGGCACTCTCGTCTTCGACGGCGTGACGTGCGAGGACGACGTGTTCCTCGGGCCGAACGTGTTGTTCACCAACGACCTGCGGCCTCGTGCGCACGTCAAGAAGACCGGCGACGCGCTGGAGACCACGCTGGTGCGCCGGGGTGCGACTCTCGGTGCTGGTGCGATTGTCGTGTGTGGCACGGAGATCGGCGAGCACGCGTTCGCGGCGGCCGGTGCGGTGATCACGCGCTCGGTGCCCGCGCATGCGTTCGTGGCGGGCAACCCGGCGGTCGTGAAGGGCTGGGTCTGCGCGTGCGGTGTGCGGCTCTCAGATGACTTCTCCTGTCCGGAGTGCGGTATCCGGCACGAGGAGACGCCGGACGGCCTGAAAGCCGTCTGACAGCGTTTTGAGCACGACAAGGCCGATGCCTCAAACCCGAGGTGCCGGCCTTGTCGTGTCGGGTACGATCCAGTTCATGATCAAGCGAATCGAGTTCTTCTCCGCCCGGTGAGCGGCGCATGGCCGGACCTCGTTGACCAGGGGGTCGAGGAACGCCGGCAGGCACTGAGCGCACTCCTGCGCGACTTCACAGATCTGAGTCGGCTGCACGACAGGTGCACCCGACTCGCGTTCTACGACTACGACGTCCGTGCCGTGCTGCGTGAACTGGACCCGTCACCACGCCTGGTGAACGCGGCCAGGCAGCTGCTGACCAGCACCGACCAGCGCGAGATCGTCCTCGGTCTGGGGCTCCTGACCGGTCACGCCGAGCCGGCCGACATCCCCGTGGTCCGGACGCTCGGGCTGCAGGAGTTCGCCGCCTCACAGGCCGTTCGCGTGCTGCTGGAGATTCCCGGCGCCGAGAGCGACGCCATCTGGGTCGCCGACCGGTCACCGGGTGTCCGCAGGGAGGTGGGCGATGCCTTGAGGGGGCACCCGGACCAGGACGTCTGCCGCTGGGCGTGCAGGAACTCCTCCGGCTATTTGAGGCACATGCGAGAGAGAGCGGGCAAGCACGAACTCCGTGCGCTGCTCGACCTGGCGCACGTGGATGACGAGTTGTGGGACCACCTCGGGACACGCCTGCTCTACCTGAGCAGCCAGGACCTGTCCTCCCCGTTCGGCTACCTCCCGCACGACACGACGGCTCTGCGGCGCTGGGTGGCGCTCGCGGGGCAACGACTGGCCACAGTGGACCGTGCGGTGCTGCTCTGCTCCCTGGCGGAGGAACTGGTGTCCGGTTGGGCGGCCGTGGTGGTCCGCGACCTGCGCGACGGCCTCGTCGCCGAGATCAGGAGCCTGCTGACCGCCTGGAGCGATGTGCTGACGGACGTCGCCGGAAGCGACGGCCGCGCGGCGTGGGTGCTCCGGCAGACCCCCGGGCTGAGCGTGCCGTCCACCCGGTTCGCGGTGCGGATCGTGCCGCACGCACCTGAACCCACAGGTGGTGTGGAGGCCAGGATCCTCCTCGACGGCACGCCGATCTACGCAGCGTTGTTCCAGGGAGGCTTCTCCGGCCCGCCGGAACGGGTGATCGACGGAGGCCGGCTCCAGGCCACGAGCGAGCGGAGGGAGATCCTTCTCGACGACTACGACGGCACCAACCTCTACGTCACGATCGTGCGTGAGGGCGCGGAAGTCGTGTGGAAGGACTGGCGCTGGGACGTGCGATCCGATCGGCTTCCGGGCGAGTTCCGGTTCGACGTCGGCGAGTACGACCGGGAGGTGGCGCGAGCGGAGGCGGACCGCACCTGGGAATGGCCCGCGAGAACGGTGGCCCGGCTGGTCGAACAGCGGCTACGGGCTGATCCGACGATCCTGGGCCGGTGGGACTGCGGACCTGGCTATTGCCACAGCGCGAGAGAGGTCCACGACGCCGCGAGCCTGGACTTCACCTATCCCGCCGACGCGCGGTGGGGAGACCCGTCGGTGACGTTCCGGCTCGGCATCGACGTCGGCGACCGCGATCCAGAGGTGGTCGCCGATGACGTCATCGCGATGTTGTGCGCCTCTGATCCGAGACAGACGGTCGAGATGGTGGGCGTCGACAGCAAGGCCGGTGCCGAGCACTTCAACCTCGTCCACCGCCCGTCGACCCTCAAGTTCTACTGATCATGACGGTTCCCAGCTGATGAGCCGGGCGAACACCTTCGCGTCGCCCTCCAGCTTCAGTTCCTCGACGGGCTTGCGGCCGTAGAAGGCCAGCACGAGTTCGTTCGCCGTGCCGCTGAGCGAGGCGTCGGCGGTGCCCGCGATGTCGCCGACTCGGGCGCCGTCACGCGCCGGGAACGTCTCTCGGTGGCGTGGTAGTCGACGATCGCGGGCTCGTGCGGCTGTCAGACGATCTGTCGTGTCCTGAGTGTGGAATCCGGCACGAGGAGACGCCGGACGGTCTGAAGGCCGTCTGAGCAGCCTTTCGCGTGTCAGAAAGCGTCCGCTTCCTGCCACTGAACGCAGTCCGGACGCACGCCGGTCGACTGGAACTCGCGCAACGCCTTGCCTGCCAAGGACAGCGGCAACACCGCATCGGCGGGAAACTCCCTGCGGCTGTCGACGTCGCGATACAACGTCGGCGCGTCACCGGCAGGCTCGTCGGCGCGCGTCATCCAGATGCCTTCAACACCCTCAGCAGTCGGTCCGAAGTAGAGCATCGCACCGACCTCACCCCCGTGGGCGACACCGATCTTGAACATGCGGTCGGGGATTTCGGCGAGCCCGCGCGTCGGCAGTTCGGGTGCGGAAACCTGCGTCGGGTGCTCGCCGTCCGGCTCGCCGCCGCTCTGCACGAGGTCGCTGTACCCGTCGTCGTCGAAGTAGAGACCGCTCGTGATGTGGGTGGGGAACGCTCGCGCGCTGCTGCTCGCCCCAGGACAGCTCGGGTTCCGGCGCAGCTGTGCGGGGACGAGGCAGGTACCCCCACCTGGGCATCCTTTGCCGGAGATCCGTCGCCCACCAGCGCGGAGACAATGCCGGCGATGCCCTTCTGGGCGGCGTCAAGGCGCTCCAGAAGCTCGGCGACGACGGGCTTGACCTGGGCGAACTGTCCTACGGTCTGCTCGATTTCCGCGGTCAGACCGTAGGAGCCTTCGCCCGCTGTTCTGATCAGGCCGGCAGCGTCTTCGGCGAGTTCTTCCTCCGCCACCAACGGCCCCGCGGCAGCAGCGGCTTTGTCAGCCGCGTTGCGCAGCGCGTCTCCCACATCTCCGAGCGACGCCACACAGTTCCCCTTCAGGCGGGCTCCCAGGCCACGAGCCGGTCGAAGACGCGCAGGTGGTCGCCCTCGCCCTTCAGGTCGTCCGCGGTCTTGCGGCCGTAGAAGGACAGCACGAGGTCGCTCGCCGTGCCGCTGAACGACGCGTCGGCGGTGCCTGGGACATCACCGAGTCGGGCGCCGTCGGCGTCGAGCGTCACGCGCCAGGAACGGCCCTCGGTGGCGTGGTAGTCGACGATCACGGGCTCGTGCGGCCACGGTGACCTCGTCGCGACGCAGGTCGTCTGGAACTCCTCCACGCCGTCGAGCGCGACCTCGGCCGGCAGCGGCTGCGGGGCGCCGATGGTGAGCTGGGCGTCGTAGGTGTGGACCGCGATCTCCTGGAGCTGGTGGCGAGCGGCGGTGCCGGTGGTCCTCGGCGACTGGAAGTCGCTCCACCACGCCCAGCAGCCGCGGTCCGGGCCGGACTCCTTCAGCGCTTCCACCAGCAGCCGTGACGACTCGGTCATCCACGCCACCAGGTCCTCGCGCGGTGCCTCGACCGGCGTGCGGGCCGGGGGAGCGTCGGCCGGGCCCGCGGCGACGATCTCCGCCCACTTGCGGCGGCCGTCGCCCAGGTGCTGGACCAGGTCGTACAGCGTCCAGCCTGGGCACGACGGCACCGGTGCGTCCAGATCAGGGGCGGAGGCGATGGCGGTCGTGAAGGCGGCGGTCCGCTCCTCGATCAGTCGCAGAAGGTCGGGGAACGCCAGGTTGGTGTGCACGGCCGCTGTCTATCACCGCGCCGAGGTGGCCGCCCACTGATTTTGTGAGGGTCGCTGGTCGAGCATGCCCGCTAGCCGGCGAAGGCGTTCGTCGTCCTGGCTGCCCGGCTCGGCGGTGTACACGATGAGCACGGGGCCTGGCGCGCCCGGCATCGGATAGGCGTCCCAGTCCAGGTTCAGCTCCCCGACCAGCGGGTGGTCGACGCGCATCCGGCCGCGTGTCGTGTCCTCGACGTCGTGGCGGGCCCACAGCGTCGCGAACTCGCCGCTGCGCGCCTTCAGTTCGTCCACCAGTTCCGTCGCTCGCGGGTGCCCCGGCTCGGCGGAGACCTGGGCCCGCAGCATCCCGGTCAGCTCGGCGACCGTGGCCGCGCGGTCCGGGCACGCCTGGTCGGCCTCCGGGTGCAGCAACAGCGCCAGCAGGTTCCGTTCCGCCTGAGGCACCTCGGTGAACGCGCCCAGCAGGGCACCGGCCAGCGGGTTCCAGGCCAGCACGTCCAGGAAGCGCCCGACGACCAGCGCGGGCGAGTCCGTCGCGCGCAGCAGCCGCAGCGTGGTCTGCGGGACCTCCTCCGGCGGGTACCGGCGGCCGGCCCGGACGGGGGTGCGCGCGGCGGCCGCGAGGCTGTGCAGGTGCCGGGACTCCTCGGCGGAGAAGTTCAACGCGCCGGCGATGGCGTCGAGGACCTGGTCGGACGGGCGCACGTCGCGGCCCTGCTCCATGCGCTGGTAGTAGTCCGGGCTCACCCCGGCCAGCAGGGCCAGTTCCTCCCGGCGCAGCCCCGCGACGCGCCGCCGCGGACCAGGCTCCAGCCCGACGTCCTGCGGCCGCACCCTGGTTCGCCGGGTCCGCAGGAACTCGGCCAGCTCACGGCGGGGATCGTCGGTCATCTGGCCAGTATGCCCGCGGCGTGATCGACGAAGGTGGGTCTGGCAGACCCAGGACGAAGCGAACGACCGAGATCACGCGAGGAGACCCCAGGATCGGTGGCACACCAGCCGATCACAGGAGGAAACACGACATGAAGGCCGCACAGATCACGAGCTTCGGAGCACCGGACGTCCTTCGGCTCGTCGAGGTCGACCGGCCCTCTCCCGGTACGGGCGAGGTCCTGGTGCGGGTCGAGGCCGCCAGCGTGAACGGACACGACACGATCGTGCGGGCCGGTGGGCTGAAGATGGTGTCGGGCCGCACGTTCCCGATCGGTGTCGGCCTGGACTTCACCGGCGTCGTCGTCACGACCGGCTCCGGCGTCGAGAGCTACCGCGCCGGGGACCGCGTGTGGGGCATGGTGCACCCCCGCCAACGGCACACCGTCGCGGGAGCGGCCGAGTACGTCGTGGTCGCCGCCGACCGCATCAGTCCCGCTCCGGCGGGTGTGTCGGCGGTCGAGGCGGCGTCCCTGGTCGTCGCGGGCAGCACGGCGCTGATCGCGTTGCGCGACAGCGTGGGACTGGCCGAAGGTGAGCGGGTCCTGGTCCGGGGCGCGGCCGGCGGCGTGGGCACCGCGGCCGTGCAACTGGCCCACGCGATGGGCGGCCACGTCACCGCACTGGCCCGCGACCGCCACGCCGAGGCACTCCGTGGTCTGGGGGCCGACGTGGTCCTGGACCACGGCACCACCACCCCGGATCAGATCGGACCGTTCGACGTCATCGTCGACACGGTCGGCTCCGAGTTGCCGCGGTATCGCCGCAGGCTCGCCAAGGGCGGCCGGATGGTCACCATCGCGCTCTCCGGCCCCGCCCTGGCCGCGATCGCGATGTCGAGCGTCCACGGCTCCCGGCGCATCCGCACGTTCAGCGCCAATCCCGGCTACGCCGTGCTGGACGACCTGGCCGACCACGTCACGTCCGGCGCGCTCCGCCCCGTGGTGCACAGCGTGTATCCGCTGACCGACATCGCGACCGCGCACGAGGCCTTCGAACGCGGCGGCGTCCTGGGCAAGCACGTCATCATTGTCTCCGGCTGAGGTGAACGCACAGGTCAGGCGCCATGGACAGTGGGGCGGCGGAGTTGGTGGGTGGCACAGCTCGGCCGAGCGGGCCGTGAGGGCTGGGTGCGGGTCAGGCGACTGCGTGGATCTGGTTGTGGCGTGGTGTGCGGTGGGGGTCTACGTAGGCCGGTGGGCGGTAGGCCGGCATGCCGTTGGCCATGTGGAGTTGCCAGTCGGAGTAGTGGACCAAGTCGTGGTGGCGGCGGCAGAGCAGAGCCAGGTTGCCGAGGTCGGTCCTGCCGCCGTTGGACCAGTGCTGGATGTGGTGGGCTTCGCAGTGGCTGGGTGGGCGGTCGCAGCCTGGGAAGGTGCAGCCTTTGTCTCTGGCGATGAGGACTCGGCGCAGGCCCGCGTTGATGGTCCTGGTTCTGCGGCCCACGTCGTGGACCTGGGAGCGGGTGCCGAGCAGCATGGGGATGACGGCCGCATCGCAGGCGATCTTGCGGACCTGGTGCATCGGGATCTGCTCGCCGTTGTCCAGGCGGGCGGTGCCGATGCCGGTCCGGAGCTTGTCGTAGTCGAGGGTGACGGTGAGCTGGACACGTTCGCCGCCGCTGATGTGCTGATGGCCGGCGCGCATCGCGAGGTCGATCACTTCGCAGAACGCGTCGCCCTCGCGCTCCGGCGCGAAGCGGAGGTCGGCGGGTCCGGGCTTGGCCAGCGGGTCGATCAACGCGTCGAGCTTGGCGCCGGTCTCGGCGTCCACGTCGGCGAAGAGGTGGTAGCGGCCGCTCTTCCACTGACGGCGCACCACGTTGCGCGGCTGCGCCGGCTCGGGATCCTTCGGTTCTGGGCCGTCCTGATCCAGGCGGTAGGCGAGCTCCTTGTAGAACGCCTTGGCCGATCGGGGTTCGTGCTGCTGGGCGTAGTCGACGAGGTGGACCTCGGCGATGGCGGGCAGACCTGCCATCGCCTCTGCCACCACGTCGATGTGGTCCTCGGACAGATCTCCGGTGGCCATTGCCGCCGCTGCCAGCGGGAGCATCGGCTCCACCTTCGCCCCGCTCGGGGTCACGGCCGGGCACAAAGCCTTGGCCTGCGCGAGTTTGCGGCGTGAGAGCCTGGGATCCCAGCGCAGCGTGTGCTTGAAGAGTTCGATCAGATCCTTGTAGCCCAACGACTCCGCCGCGCCCTGCTGATCCAGTGCGCCGACGATCTCCAGCACCTGGAACTGAAGCTGGTGCAGCGCACGGACCTTCCGCCTGAGCTCGTCGAGGAGCTCAAGCGGGGAGGCGAGACCGAGGGCTGACATGCGTCCATCGTGGCATGAACATGTGTTCGAATTCCATTCCACGATGGGGTGAAAGGGCAGGTCAGGCCCTATGGCGCTATTTGTGTGCCGTATCCCTCTGGATACGTGACGCATCTGCTCCGTTTTCACCCGAACGAGCCGTTCTTTGGAGTTACTTCAACGGTTACGGTCCAAGAGCATGACTGCGATCATCTCTACTGCGTACAGCCGGGATCTGGGCGACGAGCTGCGCAGGTTGCGGGAGAACAACACCAGCTTCGGAGGCCGTGCGATGGCCGTCCAACTCGGGTGGGACCCGAGCAAGGTGTCGAACATCGAGACCGGCAAGGCCAGGCCCACCGAGGTCGACCTCGCCCAGTACCTGGCGACGTGCGGTAAAGGCATCGAATTCCTGCAGGACTTCGCCGATCGGTACCGCCACGCCTTCGACCTGTACTTCGCCCAGGTGCCAGAGAACCTGCGCACGCTCGCCATGGTCGAGGCGATGGCCACCAAGATCTTCAGCTACGAGATCTTGTCGATCCCCGGCCTTCTCCAAACAGAGGCTTTTGTGCGCGCACTGTTCAGGCACGCCGGTTGTGAATCGCTGGAAGCCATCGAGAAGGGCGTCGAGGTCCGCATGGAGCGGCAGAACATCTGGCGGCGCCCCTACCGCCCGGAGTGCGTGTTCTACGTGCACGAACTGGCGCTGCGGTTGCGAGTCGGCGACGCGAAAACCATGGAAGACCAGTACCTCCGCCTGCTCTTCAACGCGGACTTCGTACGGATCGTGCCAGCGGACGAAGTCGGCCTTGCGCTCAAGACGCCGCTCCAACTGTTCGAGTTCGGCAAGGCGTCGCCACTGGCCTACACGGAGACCGATCTGGCGAAGGTGTTCGCGCAGGAGCCTTCAGCCGTCGCGTCGAGCAGGAAGTTCTTCGAGCGGTTGGATGCGGCAGCCCTGGATGCGGAACAATCTCGGAGCATGCTGGCGGAGTACGTCAGCGGACTTCGAGAGGATCTTCATGATCACCGAACGGACCTGGCGTAAGAGCTCCTACAGCGGCAGCTCAACTGACAGTGCCTGTGTCGAGGTCGCCTTCGCCGACGACGCGTTGGTGCGGGACTCGAAGAACGCGAGCGGCGACGTCCTCGCGTTCTCCGCCCCTGCCTGGCAGAGCCTGCTCAGCTGGCTGGACTGACCTCGGCCGCCTTGCGTTCGGCGGCCTCCTGTCTGGCTATGCGCAGCAACGCCCCGGACACGCCTATCAGCATGAACGTCATGCCGGTCGCGACGCTGAACGCGAGCTCGTCGAACGTGGCGGCGCCCAGAGCGGACGTCAGCATCGCGGCCACCAGGCACATGGCGATCCCGCGCACCCCCTCGTCCTTCGACAGCGCGCGGGCCCGCAGCGCCGCGAAGATGCCGCCGAGGAACAGCAGGACGAACGCGATCAGGCCCAGGTAGCCGTTCTCGATCATCGTCAGCAGGTACTGGTTGTCGAGGATCGTGTACTTCGAGGGCAGGAACGTGCCGAAACCGCGGCCCAGCCAGGGATGTTTGGCGATCTCCAGCCACGCGCCGTCGTAGTCCTTGGTGCGGCCCTGGAACGACGGGTCGTCCTCGATGTTGGAGAACATCGAGGTGACCGTGCCGAACAGGCCCGGCACGACGACGGAGGCGCCGCCCAGGAACACCGCGCCGACGCCGAGCAGCGGCAGGCCGCGTTCGCGGGGGAGCAGGATGGCCATCACGATGCCCGTCACCACAAGGCCGATGATGGCCGTGCGGGACAGCGACAGGATCGCCATCAGCGCCAGCAGTGACAGCGCCATCCACCAGCGGCCGACGGGTTCGCCCTTGTCCTTCGCCTGGAACACGAAGTGCGCGGCGAACGGCACGCCCAGCACGCAGACCAGGCCGAACTCGATCGGGTGGTTCACGGTGCCGGCCGGGCGGAAGAAGATCGACCTCGACTCCAGCGCCGAGTAGCCGTTGTCCTGCACGCGCAGGCCCGGCAGCGTGATGTACGAGGCCAGGTCGAGGCCCAGTCCGAACTGGAACAGGCCGACGAACGCGCTGACCGTCAGACACGCCACCATCACCCGCAGCGCGCGGCTCAGGCGTTCACCGCTGCGGACCGCGTCGACGATGAACACAGCGAGCGCCGCCATCGACACGACCCGGATCAGGGCCGAGTCCGACACCGACAGCTCGTCGATCGGCAGGTAGCGCCGCGTCGCGAGGGCGTACGTCATCAGGTGCAGCATCACGTAGATCGCGAGGACCGTGCGGACGGCGTTGCGGCCCTTGGCCATGCCCAGGTGGTCGACGAGGTGCGCGGCGAACCACACCACGGCGAGGCACATCGCCACGAACAACGCCGGCGGCAGCGTGATCGGGACGAACGCGATCGTGAACCGGGCGGGGACGACGAGCAGCGCCACCATGTAGAAGATGAGCAGTGTGGCGCCGTCGGCTCGCTGGGCGGTCAGTCGTCTTTCGTCGGCCATGCTGGGTCTGGCTTGGGTGCGGCGATGATGACGGTCTTCTGGTGCGCGTTCGGGATGCCCTGGGGCATGGGCCGCTGCGGTGCGCCGCCGTTGCCGTTGTGCGGCGGCCCCGGACGGATCGGCGGAACGGGCTGCGGCGTCGTCTCCTTTTCGGACGGTGCCGGGTCCTTGGCGTCCTTGCCGTCTTTGGCTTCCTTGTCCTTGCGGCGCTTGGCCCTGAGCAGGATCGAGTCGGCGGCGAACGTCGAGGCGAGCGTCAGCAGCAGCAACACGACCGTGGCCGCGCCGACGTACCGGACCTTGCCGCCGATCTTGGCCGACGCCGTCGTCGGCTTCACGAGGATCTGCGCGGTGATGAACGTCTGTTCGGGCGCGTTCAACGCCTTCTGCTGCGCCGCGAGCTCGGCCACGGTCTTCTCGAGCACCTTGCCGACGAGGCCTTCCGCCGACTCGGCCGAGTCCGACTCGGTCGTGATGAACAGCAGCGGGCCGCCGACCGGGCCGGTGTTCGCGGTGTAGACGGACGTCGAGCCCTTGCCCGCCAGTTCCTCCGCCGTCTTCGGGTCGCCGAGCACCTGGGTGAGGATCTGCGCGGTGGTCGTGAGGCTGCCGTCGAACTGGAGCAGCGGGTTGACCCTGACGACGTCCTCGGGCTTGGTGTTCGCCGTGTACCGGCCGCCTGCCGCGGGGGAGGTGAGGACCAGCACGCCGCTCGACTCGTACCGGGTGGGTACCGAGATGTAGACGTACAGCGCGAGGATGCCCGTGAGCAGCACTGCGGGGAGGGCGATGTACCACCGCCGCCGCAGCACTCGTACGGTTCCCCAGAAGTCCATCAAAATCCCCGATCCGCGGCTCGGTATTGCGAACGCAATGTTCGTAGGGTATCGCCTGCTTTGAAAATCGGGGTGAGCTGCCAACTGTTACAGGCCGTAGCTGTACGGCGATGAACAGGTGGAAACCAGGAGGCAGCATGCGTGCAGGACGTCTGACCGTGACCGTCGCGGCCATTCTCGTGGTCATCGGCGGGACAACGGCTTACGTCGTCACGGCGGCCACCGACGCGAAGCAGTCGGGCGGCACCGAACAGGTGACGCAGGCCAAGGTCGGCGATCTTCTGTTCGTCGACCTCGCCGGTGGCCAGAACCGTGTCGAGAAGCTCGCCGACGGCGGCGCCCGCACCCAGACGGAGCTCGCCTGCCAGCGGTTTTACGCCGCCGGCGGCACCAGCGTGTGCCTCAAGCTCGCCGGTCCCGGCCCGACCTACGCGGCCGAGGTGAGTCGCGGCGGCAAGCCGGTCAAGACCATCGCGCTGCCCGGCATCCCGAGCCGCGCGAAGGTGTCGCAGTCCGGGAACGTGGTGTCCTGGACGAGTTTCGTCACCGGCGACTCGTACTCGGTTCCCGGCGGCTTCTCCACCCGCACCGGATTCTTCGACGTGCGCACCGGCGAGACCGTGGAATCGCTCGAACACTTCGCCGCCACTGTGGAGGGTGCTCTGCTCACCGCGAGTGACGCCAACTACTGGGGTCTGACGGTCGGTTCCGATGACAGGACCTTCTACGCGACGCTCGCGAGCGGTGGTTTCACCTGGCTGGTGAAGGGCGATCTGACGACCAGGTCCGTGACGTCGTTGCGTCGTGACGCGGAGTGCCCGTCGCTGTCGCCGGACGGCACGAAGGTCGCGTACAAGAAGCGCATCGGCCGTCTCGGGCCGTGGGACCTCGCGGTGCTCGACCTCGCGACCAACACGGAGAAGCGGCTGCCCGGCACGGCCGGCATCGACGACCAGGCGACGTGGCTCACCGAGACGGAGCTCGCGTTCGCCGCGGTGCCCAAGGACGCCAAGCTGCCCGCGGTTCACGTGGTGCCCGCGGACGGGTCGCAGAACGCCAGGGTGCTGATCACGGACGCCACTTCGCCGTCTCCGGTCATGTGAAGAACGTCCTCGCGAGTCATGTGGCGAGTTCGCGGCGGAGCACCTTTTCCAGTTCATGGCCTGCCGCATCCCAGGAACGTCCCTCCACACTGGACGCGGCCGCACGGGCGACCGCGTCGAAGTCCGGCGATGTGACCACTTCGGACAAAGCACGCGCCAGTGAGTGCGGGGTGGGTGTCGCGTACCGGACGTGGTCGTTGTCCAGGACCACGCGGTTGAAGTGCGCGTCGTTCACCACGGGAACGCAGCCGGCCGCGAGCATCTCGTGCGGCACGAGGGACACGTTGGTCATCGACAGCGACAACCCGGCGAAGCAACGGTTGTAGATGGCGTTGAGGTCGTCGGGCGTGACCAGGCCGTGGTCGACGAACTGCGGCCCGAGATCGCCGATCTTCTCGCCGTAGACGTGGATCTTGAGGTCCGGGTGCTTCTCGGCGAAGACCTCCAGCGCGAGCACGCCGAGCTCGAACGCCCTGCGCGGTGCCTTGCGCCGGGCGTAGAAGACGATGCCGTCACGCTTCTCGTCGCCGAGCTTGTACCTGTCGGCGTCGCAGCCGAAGTCGAAGTGGTCGGCCGGCATGCCGTGCTCGTCGCGGACCTTGTCGGCGAGGAACCTTCCGGCGGTGAAGCCGTGCATGCCCATCCGGTACGTGTTCTCCGCCAGCGCGTAGAGGCCGCCGGACGGGTAGAACCACGGTTCGTAGTCCTGCACGAGGTAGAACCTCTTGCCCGCGCACGGGTCGTTGAACGCCGGGTACGCGGTGATCCACGCCGTCGCGAAGACAGCGTGCGCGTCCGCCATGCCGTCCGTCACGTCGTGGATCGAGCCCTGGAAGAACGGGAACGCTTCCCTGATACCGGGTTCGAGGTCGGCGACGGTGTTGCCGAACGTGTCGTACAGGTAGAGCTTGCACTGGTGGCCGAGCGACTCCAGATGCCGGATGAGCCGGAACATCGTGGTGTGGCCGCCGGATCCCTTGGACGGGGGAGTGGTGACCCAGTTGACGACGAGCTCGCCGTCCTGGGGGATCGGCGGGATCACCACGGGCTTGCGCGCCTCGACGTCGGCCTTGCGGACGTCTTCGAGGCGCACGGGCAGTTCCTCGCCCTCGGCGCCGAGCCTGCGGGTCGCCGCGGTGAGCAGGCGCACGCCGAGCTGTTTCGCGCCCTGCTCGCGGACGATCTTCGTGACCTGCCTCAGTCGCCTCACGCGTCGGCCCTCTTCTTCAGCACCGCAATGATTTCGTGTCGCATGGGGAACACCACGAGCGCGTAGGCGAGGCAGGACAGCGCGCCGCCGACGAGGATCTGCAGCAGCTCGCTGTCGATCATGTTCCGGACCGCGAGCACGACCGCGACCATCAGCACCCCGCCGAGGAACGGCCGGAGCAGCCTGGTGCCCAGCGCGCCGGCACGGATGCCGTAGGGCTTGAACGTGACCAGGTACGCGGGCGTGATGATCAGGACGGCGACGATCACGTGGGCCGCCGCGACCCCGCGGATGCCGTCGAAGTGCGCGCCCAGTGCCAGCAACGGCACCAGCGCGACGAGCCAGACCACGTGGATCACGAGGATCGCTCGCGACCGTCCGGCTGAGGCGAGGAAGTCGTAGCCGAGCTCGAGGGCGACCCGGACCGCGCCGAGCAGCACCAGCAACGCCAGCGCCGTCGCCGCGGGGGCCCAGCGCTCGCCGTAGACGACGCGGATGAGCGGTTCGGCCAAGGCGGCCAGGAGAACGCACGCGGGCACCGTGACGAGCGCCAGGAGGCCCAGCGCACGGCCGAACGACTTCTGGAACAGTTCGGGATCCTCGCGGACCTTCGAGAAGGCGGCCAGCGACACGCTTCTGACCGGGGCGCTGAACGCCGCCACCGGCCAGCTCGCGAGGTTGAACGCCAGCAGGTAGAAGCCGAGCTGGACGGTGCCGAGCATCGCGCCGACGACGATGTAGTCGACGTTCATCACACCGAAGATCAGCAGGCTCGATCCGGCCAGCGGCAGGCCGAACGCGAGCAGTTCCTTGGCCTGCACGGCGTTCCAGCCGGGCCGGAACCTGTCCTTGGTCAGCCAGAACATGATGACCGCGGCGGAGAGGTTCTGCGCGATCCGCTGCCACGCGAGGCTCCACGCGCCGAAGCCCATGAACGCCAGCACGACCGCGACGGCCGTGCCCGCCACGAAGGCGGCGGTGTCGGCGTAGAACTTGTGGTCCTGCCGGAAGTTCCGCTGCATCATCGCGCCGGGCACCGCGGTCGCGCCCGCGACGATGAGGGCGATCGACATGAGCTGGATGACCCCGGCGGCCTCCGGCGCGTCCATGGCGTTGGAGAACCACGGAGCGCCGACCGCGCAGATCAACGCCAGCAGCGTGCCGGACGCGAGGGACAGCGTCGTGACGGTCGGCGCCATCTCCTCGATCGGGCCGTTGTGGCGGACCAGGGCGGCGCTGACGCCGAGCTCGGACACGCTCAGCACGATGTTGAGCACGACCAGGGCGACCGCGAAGACACCGAACTGCTCGGGCGCGATCAGGCGCGCGAGCAGGATGCTGATGCCGACGGCGGCGAGTCGTTGCAGCAGTGAGTTGATGGCGCTCCAGCGGATCGCCGAGGAGACGCGGCCTTCCAGGCCGGTGGTGGGTGGGGTGGGGGAGTCGTCGGTCGCCACCCGCCCCGGCTGGTCCGCGGAATCGTCGGCCGCCGTCACCACTCGCCCCTGCCGGTCCGTCGAACCGCCGGCCGCCGTCACCACTCGCCCCTGCCGGTCCGTCGAACCGTCGCCCGCCGTCACCACTCGCCCCTGCCGGTCCGTCGAACCGTCGCCCGCCGTCACCACTCGCCCCGCCACTTCCACCGCTGCGTCCCGATCCACAACTTCGCCCTCTTGAGGGCGTGCGGGGCGAGGAAGAGTTGCGTGCGGTTCAGGAAACGCGGGCTGAACTTCTTGCGCCGCTGGAGTGCCTTGTACTCCGGCAACTCCTCGAGCCGCGGGTAGGTCTCGCGGGCGAAGTCGAGGAGTTCCTGCTCGGTGCCGTCGAGCTGGTCCCGGTCGTGCAGCCGGACCGCGCGCCACAGCGCGTCGCCCGCGATCGCCTTGTGCGCCAGCGTCTTCAGTCGCGCGGGCAGGCTCGGGTTCTGCTCCAGCACCAGATCGAACACGTCACGGCGTTGCTCCAGATCGGCGAACACCGACTTGAACGTCGTGCGCATCATGGAGTTCTCGTGCACCCGGTAGTACGCGCCGGGCTTGCCGCTGACGTACCCGATGTCGGACACCGCGGCGATGCGCAGCCACATCTCCAGATCACCCGCGTGGGGGAGGTCCGAGCGGTAACCGCCGACCTTCTGCTGGATCTTGGTGCGCACCACGACCTCCGGCGAGGAGATCACGTTGCGGCTGCTGCGGAAGCGGTTCTCGATCCAGTCCTCGCCGCGCCAGACCCTCGACGTGGTCGGAAGCTGAGTGACCCTCGGCAACGCGTCGTGGTCGCTGTAGTAGACGACGCGGCCGTAGACCATGCCCACTTCGGGGTTCTGCTCGAAGACCTCGGCCGCACGCTGGAGCGCTCCCGGCGCCAGCAGGTCGTCCGCGGACAGCAGCACGGTGTAGTCGGCGCTCGCCCAGTCCAGCAGGCCCTCGTTGTAGGTGGCGATGTGCCCTTTGTTCACCTCGTGCCGGTAGCCCTCGACGCGCTTGTCGGCGGCCATCAGCTCGGCCATCACCTCAGGGGTGTTGTCCGAGGACGTGTCGTCGATCACAAGCACCCGCACGTCCACGCCTGGCTGGTCGAGGACGCTGCGGACGCAGGCGGGTAGGAAGTGGGCGTAGTTGTAACAGGGGATCACGACGTCCACTGTGGGAAGCGTTGGCACAACCTCACTATCGGTGTGGGTTCACATTCGTTAGCCCCGCAACGTTTTGGGCCCATCGGGCGATGTAGGCGATGACCGGAGTAAGGGGAGTCATGGCCGACCACGTCATCCTGACGCGCTTCAACCTGCCTTCAAAGGGCGCTGAAAGTTACGTCCGGGCAAAGGAAGGATGGCTGACCGAACGCGTTGCGCTGTTCGAGCGCTACTGCCTGCCATCGGTGCTCGCGCAGACGGACAAACGGACGCGTTGGCTCATCTATTTCGACCCCGAATCACCGCAATGGCTCAAGGACAAAATCGCCTCACACGGTGACGCGTACACGCCCGTTTACCGTCCGGAAGTGTCGCGGGAAGAACTGAGATCGGACATCCGGTCGCTCTACGGTCAGGTCGGCGACGAGCTCATCACCACGAACCTGGACAACGACGACGGCCTCGCCGTCGACTTCGTGGAACGTCTCTGCGCCGCTCCCCGCCCCACCACGACCGCCGCGTACTACCTGGTCAACGGCCTGATCAAGTCTCCGGGCGGCCTGTACCACCGGGTCGACCGGCACAACGCGTTCGTGTCGGTCCGGGAGAGCTGGGACGAGCCGGTCACGTGCTGGGCGCACTGGCACAACCACATGCACCTGCACTTCCCCGTCGTGGAGCTGGACGGGGCGCCGGGCTGGCTCCAGGTCGTGCACGGCGGCAACGTGTCGAATCGCACACGCGGCCGGCTGGTCTCGCCCGAGCCGTACAAGGCGTCGTTCGGGGACTCGCTGGACGACGTGGCCGCTCCGGGCTCTCTCGCCGTGGCGCAGGATCGGCTGGTGGATCAGCCGGTGCGGTTCATGCGCGACTCCGGGCGTGTGGCGGCCAAGAACGCGGCCATGAAGGTCCTGGGCAAGGGTGGCTTCGAGAAGATCAAGCAGAAGCTGGCTGCTCGCGGTTAAGACCGCTTGTCTCCCTCACGAGCGTTCTTCTCGTGAGGGAGACAAGCGCTGCTCTTCCGATCTTCCTAGATGCGCAGCCGCGACGAGCGTCACGGTCAGTGCTGCCAGCGCTACCGTGATGCTCGTCCCGAAGCTGGAGAACTGCAGCAGCAGTCCGAACGCGACGGACGAAACGAGACGCCCCAGCGCCTGCCCGGTCTGCACGACCGACAGCCCGGACGCCCGCAGCGACTCGGGCGCCGACTCGCTCACCTTGGCCGACAGCACGCCGTCCGTGGCCGCGTAGAACAGGCCGTGCAGCAGCAGAGCCGCGATCGCGACCCCCATGCCGCCCTCGGGGATGAACAGCAGCGCGTACACGCCGAGCAGCAGCGCGTGGCCGGCGAGGAACATCCGCCAGCGCCCCACCTTGTCCGACAGCTTGCCGAGCGGCGCGGCGGCGACGAGGAACACGACGGCCGTGCCGAGCGGCAGCAGCGGCAGGTAGCCGAGCGAGACGTTCGTGGCCTTCTGCACCAGCACGTAGACGAACGCGTCCGACACCGTCGCGAGCCCGAGCATCCCGGCCGAGATGGTCGTCCGGCGGAAGTGCTTGTCGGTGAGCAGGTTCAGCCCGGCCCGGAACGACGGCCGCGGCCCCTTCGGCTTCTCTGAGGCGGGCTTCTCCCGCACGAACGAGACGAGCACGATCAGGCCGATGACCGCGAACGCCGCGGACACCGCGAAGATCGGCCCCGGCACCATCCCGATCTGCGTGAGCAGCAGGAACGTGATGAGCGGGCCCAGGAGCGCGCCGAACGTGTCCATGCTCCGGTGCACGCCGAACGCGGCGCCGAGCCGATCCTCCGGCGTGGCCAGGGAGATCATCGCGTCACGTGGCGCCGTCCGGATGCCCTTGCCCGCGCGGTCCGCCGCCATCAGCGCGCCGATGCCGAACGGGGACGCGCCGACCAGTGGGAAGAACACCTTGGTGAGGGCCGAGAGCCCGTAGCCCGCGGCCGCGACGGCCTTGGGCTTGCGGAACTTGTCCGAGACGCTGCCGCCGACGAGCCGCAGCAGCGCCGTGGCACCGGTGTAGATGC
Source organism: Lentzea waywayandensis (assembly GCF_900115955.1). Classification (GTDB taxonomy): domain Bacteria; phylum Actinomycetota; class Actinomycetes; order Mycobacteriales; family Pseudonocardiaceae; genus Lentzea; species Lentzea waywayandensis. The sequence goes on along the minus strand of NZ_FOYL01000001.1, from coordinate 633,025 downwards.
CGTCCAGCAGGCCGAACTGCGCGTAGCCCAGGTGCAGCGTGAACAGCAGGTACACCGGCAGGAACGCGGTGATCATCTCGGCGGAGACGTCGGTCAGCAGGCTGACCGTGCCGAGCGCGAAGACCGTGCCGGGCAACCGCTTGCGGAAGTCGGTCTTGGAGGGGCGGGAGGAGGCGACGTACACGGGTCACCCACCTGCCCCGGAAACGAAATCCCTGTTCATGGACCGTCCTACCAGCTGAGCGTTTGGTGCCACACCTCTAGAGACAGCAGCGTCCAGATGCGCGGCTGCTCGTTGCGGTCACCGGAATCGTGGTCGTCGAGCAGTGAGCGCACCGCGGCTCGGTCGAAGGTCTTGCCCACGAACGACGTGGGCCCGGTCAGCAGGTCGTAGGCCATGTCGCGCAGGCCGTCGCGGAACCAGGCGTCGAGCGGCACCTTGAAGCCCGACTTGGGGCGGTCCACGATGTCTGCCGGCAGGTGCTGGCGCGCCACCTCCTTCACGACCCACTTGGTCGTGCCGCCGCGCACCTTCACGTTGCTGGGCAGCGAGAACGCCAGCTCCGCGACGCGGTGGTCGAGGAACGGCGGGCGCAGTTCCAGCGAGGCGGCCATCGACATGCGGTCGCCGCGTTCGAGGAGGTTGTCCGCGAGCCAGGTGTGCGAGTCGGCGTACAGCATGCGCCGCAACGCGTCGCCGCGCCCGTTCTCGTACGGGGCCAGCACGGACCGGGTGGCGGGGCCGCCCAGCAGCGTTGCCCGTTCGGACACCGTGAAGGGCGCGAACCAGCCGCGCATCCGTTCGGCGTAGGAGGGCTCGGCGATGGCGCGCAGGGCGATGCCCAGCCGTGCCTTGGAGGCCGGCAGCGCCTTCTCCAGGCGTCGTAGGGCGAACGAGGGCGCGGCACCGGCCAGGCGGGTGGCCTGGGCGAAGCGGTACTTCGGGTAGCCGCCGAACAGCTCGTCACTGCCCTCTCCGGACAGCACGACCTTCACGTCCCGGCGCGCGAGTTCGGCCAGCCGGAACACGGCCACGTCAGCCGGTTCGGACAGCGGCGCGTCGCGGTGCCAGGAGAGCTTGGCCCAGCTGTCGCGGAAGTCGTCGGCCGTGACGATCACGTTGTGGTGGCGGCTGCCGACGAGACGGGCGACCTTCTCGGCGTGGTGGATCTCGTCCACGCGCGGGTCGCCGAAGCCCGCGGAGAACGTGTGCAGCTCCGCGTCACCCCGTTCCCGCGCCACCAGAGCCGTGATGAGCGACGAGTCGACGCCGCCGGACAGGTAGGCGCCGACCGGCACGTCCGCGACCAGAGCGTCCCGTACGGAGGCGGTCAGCGCCTCGTCCACGAGCCGTACGGCCTCTTCGGGCGTGACCTGCCTGATCTCCGACTCGCGCGGCAGCTCCCAGTACGCCTCGGTCCGCACCTCGCCGTTCGCGGTGACGACCAGGTGGTGGCCCTGCGGCACCTTCCGGACGCCGCGGACCAGCGTGTACGGCGCGGGCACCGAGCGGTGCGCCAGGTAGTCGTGCAGCGACTCGTGGTCGACCTCGGCCGCGCCGATCACCGGCAGCAGCGCCTTGATCTCGGACGCGAACGCGAACATCTTCGAGTCCGCGTAGTAGTACAGCGGCAGGATGCCGAGCCGGTCGCGGAACAGGTGCGTCTCGCCGGTCTTGGCGTCGTGGATGGCGTACGCGAACTGGCCGCGCAGCTTGGCGACCGCGGCCGGCCCGTGCTGTTCGTACAGGGCCAGCAGGACCTCGGTGTCGCCGTTCGTGCGGAACGGGTAGGACAGCTCGGTGCGCAGCTGCCGGTAGTTCAGGATCTCGCCGTTGAACGCGATCTGCGTGGTGCCGGACGCGCCCGCCATCGGCTGCGGCGACCCGGCCAGGTCGATGATCGACAACCGGGTGTGCGCGAAGCCGATCGAGCCGTCCGACCAGAAACCGCTGTCGTCGGGGCCGCGGTGGTGCAGCCGCTTCGCCATCTCGGCGAGCAGCTCACGGGAGACGGGGGCGCCGTCGAACCGTCTGATGCCTGCGATACCGCACATGTCAGCGGTCCTCCGCGATCTGCATGAGCTCACGGGCACGGGAGTCCCAGGAGGCGGTCAGCACGGCCGCACGACGCTCGGCCGGCGTCTTCAGGCCGCCGTCCTTGAGCGTGAGCCGGATCTGGTCGATGAAGTCGGCCTCGCCCTTGGCGATCCGGATGACGTCGCCGTAGCGCTCGACCTCGGGGAAGTCCGTCGACACGACGGCCAGGCCCAGGGCCAGGTACTCCTTCATCTTGATCGGGTTCGCGTGCTTGATCCAGTCGTTGTCCAGCCACGGCATCAGCGCCACGTCGAAGCCCGAGCCGTAGCCGGGGATCTGGTCGTACGACCGGAAGTCCAGCCAATGCACGTTGGGGTACTTCTCGTAGCGCTCCATCGAGCAGGTCGCGTCACCGATCAGCACCACGGACGCCTCGGGGAACTCCTGCGCGACCTTCTCGATCAGGTCGAAGTCGACGAGGTAGTCGTCGAGGCTGCCGAAGAACCCGATGCGCGGGCCGGAAATGCTCGCGATGTCGGCGGGCAGTTCGGTGCGGCGGGTGAAGTGGTCGACGTCCACGCCGTGGTCGAGGAAGTGCGCCCGGTCACCGGTCAGCGCGGACTCCTCCTCCTGCAGCGCCCTCGACACGTAGAGCACGGAGTCCGAATTGGACAGCAGCTGGTTCTCCAGCGCGGCGATGGTGCCCTGGTCGGCCTCGGGGAACGCCGAGTGCCGGTCCGAGCGGTTGAACACCAGGCCCTTGGTCTTCATGGGCTTCACGACGTCCCACGCCGTCGGGATCGTGGCGACCACGACCGGCGTGCCCATCCGCAGGAACCAGCAAACCATGCGAACTTGAGTCCGCACGAGTACGGAGTTCAGCTTGCGCAGCCACGGCTTGCCGTAGAACGGCAGGGGAGCGGGCGTCATCACGTAGAAGTTCGGCGTCTCCGGGATCGGCTGACGCACCAGCATCGCGACGCTCTTGGCCTTGCGGAAGATCCGGCGCAGGAACTGCGTGCTCTTGCCGGGCGACGGCATCCGCAGGCCGATGCTGTTGATCAGCAACACCCTGCGGTGCTTCGCGACGCGGCGCAGCAGCTGGAAGTCCGAGTGGGCGCGGTTGTGGTACCACCAGTCCTGCGCCGAGAAGCACAGGTAGCTCGGGCCCTCGGAGGCCACTTCCTCCGGCCAGCGACGCATGCTGAAAAGCCCCTTCAACGCGGTGCGGTGCTTCGGCGAACGCGCGCGAAGCCCTTCGTTCACGACCATGGCGAGCCACATGAGGAGTGCAGCGAACCGGCCGTGCAGCTCGCGGTGCAGCCGGACCTTGTTCAGGGTGAGCATCGACCACAGCCGGGCGTTCGTGGAGACCTCGCCGCCGATGTGCGTGGCCGTCGCACGCGGCTCGAACCAGACGCCGCCCGCGCGCAACATGTAGTCGGTTTCCTCCGAATAGAGGAAGTAGCGTTCGTCCAAAAGGCCGTGCTGCTCGATGACTTCCCTTTTGATCAGCCACGCGCAGCCCGTCGCCCAGTCGGCGGCGTGCGCGCCCTGGTACGCCACGGCGTTGGTGACCGTCTCGCCCAGGCCGATCCGGCCGGCCCTGGTGCCACCGACGAGGGCTTCCGCGAACGCTCCGGCGGCGCGCGGCTTGCGGCGCAGAGAGTGGGACAGCTCACCGGAATCGTCCACCAGACGCGGCACGACGATCGGCTTGTCGGCGGCGCGGAGTGTCTCGACGGCTCCGGAGTGCAACCGGATGTCGGCGTTCAGGACGAGAACGTCATGGCCTTCGGCGGCTTTGATGCCCAAATTCACGCCGGCCGCGAATCCCGCATTCACGGGGTTTCGCACGATTTGCACGCCCGGCCGAGTGGCGGAGGACACAGTGCCGTCGGTGGAGGCGTTGTCGACGACGATCACTTTCACACCGTCGGGCAACGAGTTCAGGCATCCCTCGATGACCTGTTCGCTCTGGTACGTGACGATGACCACCGCGACAGGTGACCGCTCCACAACCGCTCCTCGCTTTTTGGGGCTCTGCGCGCTACATCGAGTGCCTTGCAACCTCCGTTACGACAATCGGCCAAGGTGTAACCGTTTTGCCCTCCGGAACGAGAACCAGAGCGTGACGTCATCGCCTCACGTGTTGATCATCGTGCAGAACCTCCCCGTGCCGCTGGACCGGCGGGTGTGGCTGGAATGCCGCGCCCTGACCGCCGCCGGGTACGAGGTCTCGGTGATCTGCCCCAAGGGTCCGGGTGACCCCGCCTACCAACTTCTCGACGGAGTGCACCTGTACAAGTACGCTCCGCCGCCCCAGGCCGAAGGCGCGCTGGGCTACGCGTGGGAGTTCCTGTACTGCTGGGTGCGCACGGCGTTGCTGAGCGTGAAGGTGCGTGCCCGCAGGCGGTTCGACGTCATGCAGGCGTGCAACCCGCCGGACACGTACTGGGCGCTCGCGCTGCTGTGGCGGCTCGGTGGCGTGAAGTTCGTCTTCGACCACCACGACCTCAACCCCGAGGTGTTCCTGTCTCGTTTCGGTGAGCCCACGGGGTTCGCGGGCAAGCTGCAGTACCGGATCCTGAAGTGGCTCGAGCGCCGGACGTTCCGCACGGCCAACCGGGTGACGTCGACCAACACCTCGTACCAGAAGATCGCGTGGACGCGGGGCGACGTTCCGCCCGAGCACACCACCGTCGTGCGCTCCGGCCCGGACACCACCGTGATGCGGCCTGTCGAGGGCGTGGACGAACTCCGACGCGGCGGCAAACACTTGGTGGCCTATCTCGGAATCATGGGACCGCAGGACGGCGTCGACGGCGTCCTGGAAGTCGCACGCAGAGTTGTTTTCGACCGCGGGCGCACCGACGTCCGGTTCGCGCTGCTGGGCTTCGGCGACTGCCTCGAAGACCTGAAGAAGCAGGCCACGGCCTGGGGACTCGATCCGTACGTCGAGTTCACCGGACGGGTTGGGCCCGAACAGATCACCCGTTACCTGTCGACCTCGTCCGTCGGACTGGGCCCGGATCCGTTGTCGCCTTTGAACGACGTGTCCACTATGAACAAGACCATGGAGTACATGGCCTACGCGCTGCCGGTGGTGACGTACCGGTTGCAGGAGACCGTGGTGTCCGCCGGCGAATGCGCCGTGCTGGTCGAACCGGGGGACGTCGAGGGCTTCACGACGTCGCTGCTCGACCTGCTCGACGACGCGGAACGCCGTGCGCGCCTCGGCTTCGAAGGCCGTCGCCGCTGTGAGGCCGTGCTCGACTGGCGCCCGCAGGCCGAGAACTACGTGGCCGTGTTCGACGGGCTCACCGGCTTCGCCTCGCGCGGCCCGTTCCCCGACGGCAGGCCCGAGCTCGGCGCCGGCACCGACCAGTGGGGCAACAAGATGATCGACGTGAGCGACGACGCCGTGCTCCGCGCGTTCGCCGTGACCCGAACGGGAGAATGATGTTCGTCAGAAGGATCGCTGTCGTCGGCACCGGCTACGTCGGTCTGACCACCGGTGCCTGCCTCGCCTCGCTGGGCCACCGCGTGGTGTGCGCGGACGTCGACGCGGGCAAGGTCGAACGCCTCTCGCGGGGTGAGGTCGACATCCTCGAACCGCGTCTCGCCGAGCTCGTCGCCGAGGGTCTGGCATCGGGTCGTCTGTCGTTCGTGCTCGGCGCGTCGGCCGCGGTGGCCGACGCCGAGGTCGTGTTCCTGTGCGTGCCCACGCCCATGGGTGTCGGCGGCATCGCGGACCTGGCGGCCGTCGAGTCCGTTGTGGACGAGACGCGCGACCTGCTGCCGTCCGGAACCGTGATCGTCAACAAGTCCACGGTGCCGGTGGGAACCTCGATCCGCACCGCCGAGCTGCTGCGCCGCGACGACGTCGCCGTCGTCTCGAACCCCGAGTTCCTGCGCGAGGGCTCGGCCGTGCACGACTTCCTGAACCCGGACCGCATCGTCGTCGGCTGCGACCAGCAGGACGCCGCCGAGCGCGTGGCGGCCCTGTACGCACGCCTTGGCGCGCCCACGGTTCTGACCGACGCGGCCTCCGCCGAGATGGTCAAGTACGCGGCGAACTGCTTCCTGGCGATGAAGCTCTCGTACGTCAACGCGGTCGCGGAGCTGTGCGAGCGCCTCGGCGCGAACATCACCGACGTCACCGAGGGCATGGGCTACGACAAGCGCATCGGCCAGGCGTTCCTCAACCCCGGCCCCGGCTGGGGTGGCTCGTGCCTGCCCAAGGACACGCACGCGATGCTCCAGGTCGCGGACGCCGCCGACTTCGAGTTCCGCCTGCTGCGCGCCACGATCGACACCAACGAGCGTCAGCGCCAGCGGATGGTCGAGAAGGTCCGCCTCGCGGTCACCGGCAAGCGCGGCGGCTCGCTGTCGCACGTGCGCCTGGGCCTGCTGGGCCTGACGTTCAAGGCCGGCACGGACGACCTGCGCGACTCCCCGGCCCTCGCGGTGGCGGCGTTGCTGAAGCAGGCGGGCGCCGAGCTCGTCGGCTACGACCCGGCTCTGGCCGGCGGTACCGACCTCGGTCCGGTGTCCGTTGTGGACGATCCGTACCAGGCCGCGAAGGACGTCGACGCTCTCGTCGTGCTGACCGAGTGGCCGGACTTCCGCTCGCTCGACTGGGCTCGCCTGGCCGAGACCGTGCGGCAGCCGGTGGTCGTCGACACCCGGAACATCCTGGACCCGGACGTCATCCGCCGCGCGGGTCTCACCTGCACGTCACTGGGTCGCCGCTAGTCCACTTGAGACTGTCCATTTAGCTCGATGGTGTGACAGGGCGCGCGGTCCTGTTGTGCTAGCGCTTTGATTCCCGGCAACACCCGGTGGGACTGGCCCACCGGGGTTCGTCGGGGAGGTTCTCGCCGTGGCTGGACTCATGGACATGGTCAACGGTCTCGTGCACCAGGCGTCTGGTCTGCTGGCTCAGGCGAGCGATCTCGCGAGCAGCCTGCTGTCCGCGCTCCCGCTGTAGCTTGAAGGGGCGTTCGTCCTCGACGAACGCCCCTTGGCTCACCAGCGAGGCAGATCCGGCCCGTGGTGCGTGATGCCGGCGAAGAGATCGGTCTCCGGCAACGGCGCGCCGGTCGTGTCGATCGCGCGGATGTAGGACTCGGCCGCGAACCGTTGCTGCGCCGTCAGCTTCCCGATGAGCGACTGACTCTCGTAGCAGTACAACGCCTTGCGCTTCACGTCGGCGACCGCGGACGTGTCGACCGTGGTCGTGGCAAGGCTGTCGTGTGCTTCCAGGTACAGCTTCGCGGGGATCCCGGTCTCCTTGACCGCGTGCTGCGCGACTCGCGCGGCGTGCACGTGGTCGCGGTGCTGGTGCGGGTTGTGGTGGTCGTGCGTGACGACGACCTGCGGCCGGAAGTGCTCGATCAGCGCGGCCACCCGCCCCGCCGCCGTCTCCACGGGGATCGAGCAGAACGCGCCGGGCGGCACCTCACCGGTCTCGCCGGAGTCGTGATATCCCAACAGTTCCAGGTCTGTGATGCCGAGCACATCGCACGCGTCGTTGAGCTGCGCCCGTCTCCGCGCCGCGACCGCCTGCGGGTGGTGGTTCAGCTCTCCGGGCTTGACGCCACCGGGCATGTCACCCAGCTCGCCGCTGGTACAGGTGACGAGGACGATCCGGACACCCTGACGGGCGTAGTGGGCCAGGATTCCTCCGGTCGACCGCGACTCGTCGTCGGGGTGAGCGTGGACGGCCAGCAAGGTTCTCGGTCCATCGAACTGCACGCGGGGAAGTTACCTCGAAACTATTGTCTTGCCGGTGACCGACTTGCCGTCCGGCCTGAAGCCGCACGAACTCGCACAGCACCTGCTCGGGCAGATCGAACGCGGGCACGCGTACGCCCGTTCCCGCAAGCAGCGGTTCAGGTGGAAGTCCGTAACTGTCCGACTGACCACTTTGGTGCTTTCGGCGGTGTCGACGATCATCCTCGGCCTGCAGAACCTCGACCCCTGGACGGGAACGGCGTTCGCACTGGTCGCGGTGGTGACCGTGGTGTCCGCTTTGGAGCCGTTCTTCGCGTGGCGCTCGCTGTGGGTGCTGATGGAGGAGGCCAGCTACAAGTTCCACCGGCTGGAGGACGACCTCGCCTACTACGTGGCGTCCACTCCGGCCGCGGACGTGGATCCCGAGTTGGTGCGGGAGATGTTCGAGCGCTACCAGGAGATCTGGGACTCGCTCAGCGGCCGCTGGCTGAAGTTCCGCGACAACGGCTGAGCGGGTGTCGCGGCCGGTAGAGTCGATCTCCGCTGTCCGAGGATCAGGGGGTTTCTCATGTCGGACGCTTGGGGTTTGCTGATCCCCGTCACCGCTCTCGTGGTGATCGTGCTCGTCGGGTTCATCATCATGAAGCTGCAGAAGTCCTTGTTCGGCGCGCTGGGCGCTTCCACGCCGGCGACGGAACCCGGTGCTGCGCCTTTTTCCAGGTTCCAGCAGTCGCCGCAGGAGAGCCGGGAGGACTTCGTGCGAAGGCATTGGCAGCGCCCCGGCGTGGTGGCCGACGGCGTGACCCTGGTCGATCTCTACGACCGCATCCGGGCCCTCGAGGAACGCGTCGCCCAGGCCGAGCGCCGTTCCGGTGCATCGTCTGACTGAGCCCGCGCACCGCCTTCGCCGCCGGCGGGGGCCTCGGCGGCGAAGGCGATCAGGGGACTACGGAGTGCCTGCGGGCTTGCCCTTGCCGTCCGGCGCGTTGGCGTCGTGCAGGAAGTTGTCCTGCCACACCGCCCACTTGTACGAGGCGCCCTTCTGGCTCACGTAGGCCGCGCCCCATCCGGTGCCGCTGAAGCGGTTGTTGATGGACTTCATGTTGCGGCCGTAGAGGTTGTCGAAGCCCGACTCCAGGCCGAGCTGGTAGCCGCCGCCCTCCAGGAGGTTGCCCTCGACGGTGACGTTGTCGATGTCGTCGCCGTAGGTCTGGATGAACAGGGCGCCGGTGTCGTTGCCGGTCGAGCAGTCGATGCGGTTGTTGCGGAACGTCAGGGTGCGGCCCGCGTTCTTGTCGAGCGGGAAGTCGCGGACCGTGGCGCCGTCGTTGTGGGACTCGCCGTCCGAGCGCAGGCCGCGGACGTAGTTGCCCTCGGCGAGGCCGCTCAGGGAGCTGCCGGTGTTGTAGAAGCAGATGCCGGAGCCCATGCCGCTGATGTAGTTGCGCTGAAGCGTGCCGACGCCGAGGAACGCGCAGGAGCCCGCGATGGTCTTCGCCGACAGGGCGGAGCCGTCGATGTTCGAGTCGCGGATGGTGACGGGAGCGCCGGTGACCTGGCAGGAGTTGCTGCCGCACGGGCCGTTCGTCGTGATCAGCGGGGCGGTCTCACCGAGGTTCTTCGGGCGGATGCAGGACTTCTCGATGGTGATGTTGCCCGCGAACAGCGTGAGGGCCTGCTCGACGCGCTTGCCGGAGATCACGGTGCCCGCGGCGGGGGCGCCGGGACCGGTGTAGAGCGGCAGCGAGTCGCAGTTCAGGCCATGGGCGGCGAGGCCCGTGTTGCCCTGAGTGAGCTTCCAGCCAGGGGAGCCGGCGGGGGCGGGGGTGTTCGCCGGGGGCTTCACGGGGCCGTTGGTCGCGGACTTGGTCGTCGAGCTGGGAGCCGCCGAACTGCTGCTCGGGGCGGCCGAGGAACTGCTGGGCGTGCTGGTCGAGGTGGCGCTGCTGCTCTCCGCTACGGGTGTCGGCTGGGCCGCCTTGGTCGGGGAACAGGCGGCCAACACGATGACACCACCGGTCAGCAGTACGGCCAATCTCAGTCTCACGGCTGGTTCTACCTCCACGCGCGCTCACGACGGGGGACCGTGAACTCGCTAATTGTGTCGTCGGCCGTTGCGGAATGTGTACAGAACTCGTGCGACGAAGTTCGTACGGGGGGCCGTTGAACGGTCAGCACACTGCACGGCAGAACCGGAGGAGTCAAGCGGATCTCGTTGCGGCGCAACATCATCTTCCGCCTGGCGGGGAATGCTCCATCCGTGTGAGCAGGTAGATCACGGTTCTATCACCGAGCCATATGATTCTTTGATGTGTGAGATCAGCGACCCGTGAATGTCGCGCGGCCGGGACCGTCCGTGAGGAAGCTGTGCACAGCGCGTGGCAGGTCCTCGGTTTCGAACAGGGCGGACGCGATCGTCGTGACGTGAGCGTCGGCCTCCGGGACGCCGCCGTTCTCGAAATGTGCGAGCACCTGTTTGGTCGCGAAGTGTGCCTGCGTCGGGCCGACCGCGAGACTCAGCGCGAACTGCTCCGCGGCCATTGCGAAACCTTCGTCGGGGAACAACCGGTTGACGACATTCCACCGTTCCAGCGTGGCGGCGTCGTAAAGGTCGCCGGTCATCACGAACTCCTTCGCGCGACCGACGCCCGCCCGCGCCGCCAAGCGCTGCGTGCCGCCCATCGTCGGCGTCAGTCCGACCACCTTCTCGACCAGCCCGAACCGGGCGCTCTGCGCGGCCAGGATCAGGTCGCACGCCACGGCCAGCTCGAAAGCCCAGGTCAGGCACAGCGCGTGTGCGGCGAAGACGGTCGGGATCGGCAGCGCGGCGAGGCGTTGCGGCAGGATCAGCATGCGGTCGAACAGCTGCTGCGCCTCGTAGCGGTACTCCTGCGCGGCGAACAGCGACACGTCGACACCGCCCGACACCACCCGGCCCGTGGCGTTGACCAGCAACGCCCGCGCGTCACCCAGCTCGTCCAGGGCCTCGTGGAACTCTGCGTCGAGGTCGAGGGAGTACAGGTTGAGCGGCGGCGCGTCGATCGTGATGATCGCGAGCTCGTCGCGGCGGGTCAGGTGGATCTTCACAGGCTCACAGCCAATCGCGGCGCTTGAACATCAGGTACAGGATGTAGGAGAGGCCGAACATACCCAGCGTGGACACCCAAACGCCCCATTGCTGCTCAAAGCCGGGATAAGGGACGTTCATGCCGTAATAGCCCGATATCGCCGTCGGCACCGCGATGATCGCGGCCCAGCTGGTGACCTTCTTCATGATCGAGTTGAGCCGGTTGCCCTGCATCATCGCCTCGGCCTCGCGCAGGTTCGTGACCAGCTCCCGCATCGACTCGGTCAGCTCGGCGGTGAACAGCGTGTGGTCCTTCACGTCCAGGTAGTACGGCATCATCACGTCGTCCACGACCTCGTGCTCGCGGTGCGTCAGCGACCCCAGCACCTCTCGCATCGGCAACGCCACGCGCCTGAGCTGCACCAACGCGCGCCTGAGCTGCAACGCCCTGCGCCCGACGTGCGGCTTCTCCTCGTAGATGTGGTCTTCCAGGGACTCGATGTCGTCGTCGAGCTTCTGAGCCGCCGCGTAGTGGCCGTCCACGATGTCGTCGAGCAGGCCGTGCAGCAGGAACCCGACGCCCGACGACGCCAGCGTCTGCGCGCTGTCCCATCTGTGCTCCACACTCGCGAGGTCGTAGTCCTCGCTCTCGCGCACCGTCACGAGCACGTTCTCGCCCACGAACAGGTCGACTTCGCACGCCTTGATCTCGTGTTCGACGTACTTGACGGCGTAAACGCTCAGGAACAGGTGAGTGGGGTAGCGGTCGACCTTCGGGCGTTGCCGCTCGGTGAACGCGTCCTCGATCGCGAGCTCGTGCAACCCCAGTTCGTCGCGCAACAGACCTATCTCGTCCTGAGACGGCGCGCAGAGGTCGAACCACACGACGGCGGAGTGATCTTTGACGTGCTCCGCGATCTCGGAGACCGGGAAGTCCCTGTCCACGAGTTCGCCGTTGCGGTACAAGCGGGTCCTGCCCATGGGCGACAACGATACGTAGATCTACTCAGATGTGAGGTTTCGGCCCGAGTTCCCGCTACCCTCGATCCGGTGAAGGTGGACCAACCACAGCGCATTGGGGACTACCTGCTCTTGGGCAGGCTTGGTCGTGGTGCCATGGGAACGGTCTACCTGGGACAAGGCAGCGACGGACGCCAGGTCGCCGTGAAGGTCGCCCGCGCCGAGCTCGCCGACGACCCGCGCTTCCGCGAGCGGTTCCGCCGCGAGGTCCAGATGGCCCGTGCGGTCGGCAGCGCCGGCACCGCGGCGGTCGTGGACGCCGACACGCGCGCGCCGCGGCCGTGGATGGCGACGGAGTACGTGCCCGGCCCGACGCTCCAGGAGGCCATCGAACGGCACGGTCCGTTGCCGGAGCACCATTTGAGACGCCTCGCCGAAGGTCTGGCCGAGGCGCTCACCGCGATCCACCGGGCCGGCCTGGTCCACCGCGACCTCAAGCCGTCCAACGTGCTGCTGGGCGCCGACGGACCCCGCGTCATCGACTTCGGCATCTCGCGCGCGATGGAGCACACGGCGCTGACCGAGACCGGCATGGTCTTCGGCACGCCCGGCTTCCTGTCGCCCGAGCAGATCACCGGCCAGGAGGTCGCGTCCCCGTCGGACGTGTTCGCCCTCGGCGCCGTGCTGGTCTACGCGGCGACGGGCAAGGGTCCGTTCGGTGAGGGCCCGACGGCCACGTTGCTCTACAAGGCCGCGCACGGCGAACCGGACATCGACGGCGTGCCCAAGCCGTTGCGGCCGTTGGTGCAGAAGTGCATGCACCGCGACCCGGCCAAGCGTCCCGAACCGGCCGAGGTGACGCGCCTGCTCTCCCAGGTCGTCACGCCCAAGGCGCCGACCAGCAAGATGCCCGCGCCGATGACGCCCGCCGCGGCGACGTTCTCGACGTCGCGGTTCGTGCCGATGGCGTGGGGCGGGCTGAACCTCGCCGTGGCCCTGCTCGCCGCCGCGATCGCCGACCCGGCCGCGCAGGCCAACGGCGCCACGCAGCTGCTGGCCCTGGCCGCGTTCTGCGTGCTCGTCGTGCGCGCGGTGCGGTACTTCAGCGCCGCCGCCCGCCGCAAGGTCGTCATCGAGATCAGCCGCGAGGGCATCGCCACCACGCGCAACGGCAAGTTCCACCAGTACTGGTGGTACGAGCTCGCACGGGTGCGCGTGGTGCCGCACAAGAAACGGCCGTGGGTCGTCGTCTGGCTGAAGGACCCGGCACCGCGCCGCTTCTTCGGCGCGCATCACGGCGGCGTGCGGGTGTTCCCGATCGCCCACGAACGCACCAGGCGGCGGCGCGAGCGCGACGTCGCCGAGCTGCGCGCCGCCCTGGCCTGGTACCTGCCCCGCAGCTACGACGGCCGCTGATCGGTCCACTCGTAGGTGACCGTGACGCTCAACGCCAGCGTGCCGCTGGGCAGCCTGGTGTCGTGCGGCGCGTCCACGTCCATGCCGGTCACCTCACCCGTGACGGGATCGACCCGGAACACCCACCGGCTGCCTTCGGTGAACACCTTCCCGTTGTCCCAGCGGATCGCGGGGCCCTCGGCGAGCCTGCGGTAGAGCCCGGCTTTCTCCCCGGTGGTGGTGAACGGCGAGAGCAACGCCTGCGCCGCGGCCTCCAGCTTCTCCCCGTCGTTGACGGGCAACGGCTTCGAGATGCTCTCCTCCTGGCACGGGGTGGCCGCGCAGAACGAGTTCCACAGGATCGTGCCGCTGGTCCGTCCCTCGATGTCCTTGATCGGACGCTGCGGACCGGTGACCGCCCGGTGTTCACCGGTGAACCTGCGGTAGATCAACACCATCTCGTTCGGCGCGGTGGGCAGCCACACGTCGTACTCGAACTTGACCGAGGTCGCGTCGAACGGCGCCTCGCCATCTGTGACGAGCTGCCAGACCTGGTACTTGATGTGCCGGTACTTCGTGGTCGGCTTCGGCGCCAGCTCCAGCACCGCGGCCGCCTCCGGCAGTGAGGTGGCGGCCGCGGTCGGCATCGTCGCGGGCGCGTCCCGCGAGACAGGCCTGAGCAGCACGACCAGCCCGGTGATCAGCACCACCGCCATGGCCGCGGCCGCGACGCCCACCCAGCGCCATGAGCGGGGCTGGGGCTTCTCGGCGAAGAGCTGCTCGCGCAACCGGGCCAGCCGCACGTCGTCGGCGGGACGTACCGGGTACAGCTCGGCGAGGTCGTCGTCCAGCACGTCACGCATGTTCCACTTCCTTCAGCTTGGCGCGCAGGCGGTGCAGGCGGGACCTCGCGGTTCCGGGGTTGAGGTCGAGGGCCTCGGAGGCCTCCTGCACGGTCAGGCCCGCCAGCGACACGAGCAGCACGAGGTCGCGGTCGGCTTGGGACATCCTGGCCAGCTCACGGGCGATCCGCCGCAGGTGCGAACGGGCGTCGATGCGGGTGACCACCGTGTGCTCCAGCGACTCGGCGACACCGAGGTCGACGCCGTACCGTTCGGCGGTGCGCAACAGGCGGGTCTCGCGTTTGGCGTGGCCGCGCAGCAGGTTCGTGGCGATGCCGTAGAGCCAGCCGACGACGCTGCCCTTGTTCGGGTCGTAGGTCTCCTGGCCGCGCATGGCGGCGAGGAACGTCTCGCTGACCAAGTCGTCAGCCACGTCCGTGCCCACCCGCCGCGCCAGATATCTGTGCAACGGATGGGCGTGCTCGTCGAACAGCTCCGCGAACATCACGCCCCCAGTTGGCTTCTCGCGGTACCAGTGTTGCAGTGACCTGAATCACAGTGGACGGGCTTTCGATGATGGTGGCATGACCAACTGGACCGTGACGGTCGCCGACGCCGCGCGTTCGCCGCTCAACCGCGAGTACAACGCGGAGATGATCAGCCGCTACTGGGGACGCCCGACGAACGACGCCGAGATCGACGCCTACGAACGCGACGAGCAGGACCACGACGTGCCGGTGTTCATCGTGGTGTCGCGCGATGGCAACGATGTCGGCTGTCTGGGCATGCGCTTCCTCGACAACGGTGTCGGTGAGCTGACGCGGATGTTCGTGCGCGTGCCGTTCCGCGGGCAGGGCGCGGCGTCGGCGTTGCTCGTCGCGATGGAGGCCGAGGCGATCAAGCGCGGCATCACGACGTTGCGCCTGGACACCCGCAAAGATCTCGTGGAGGCGAGGAGCCTGTACGCCAAACACGGGTTCGTGGAGATTGCTCCGTACAACGCAGCCGAATACTCCGATCACTGGTTCGAGAAGAGGCTAACGTCCGCTCATCCGGTCGCGATGTCCTGAAGGGTCGGGATGACTCGCGCCAGGAGGCATTGAACATGCGGTTGCGTCCATTGGTGATGGCGGCTGCCGTCACCACGGCACTGGTGGTGACCCCGGCCTCGGCGGCTCCCGCCGGCCGGGTGCTCGGATACGTCGCCAACAACGGCGGCGGGGTGTCGGTGATCGACACGGCCACGAACGCGGTGTCCACGACGATCGCTGACAGCAACGGAAACTCGCCTTACATGGCAGCGGTCGCGTTCGACGGGACTCGCGGCTACGTGACGAACTCCGTGCAGAACACGCTGACAGTCATCGACACGCCGACCAACACGGTCGACAAGTCCATTCCCGTCGGGACCCACCCGGCGGGCGTCGCGGTCGCCCCCGGTGGCGGCTTCGTCTACGTCACCAACTATCTGGACGGCACGGTGTCCGTGGTCGACACGGCCACGCTGACGGTCACCGCGACCGTCACGGTCGGCTCCAACGCCGACGGTGTCGTCGTCACGAAGGACGGTTCGGCCGTCTACGTCACGCACGATCTTCCGGGGCCGGGCAAGGTCTCGGTCATCGACACGACGGCCAACACCGTCGTCGCCACGATCGCCGTCGGCAACGCGGCGACCGCCATCGCGGCGTCGGCGGACGGCACGCGCATGTACGTGGTCAACAAGGGTTCGGACAGCGTCTCCGCCATCGACGTGGCCTCGCGCACCGTCGTCGGCACCGCGTCCGTCGGCTTCACGCCGCACGGCATCGCGTTGACGCCCAACGGAACCCGCGCGTACGTGACGAACAGCGAGTTCGACTCGGTGTCCGTTGTGGACCTCACGACGATGACCGAACTGCAGAAGATCTTCGTCGGCGACCGCCCGATCAGCGTGGCCCTCACGCCGGACGGCGCGAGCGCCTACGTCACGAACTTCGACAGCAACACGGTGTCGATCATCGACACGGCGTCCAACACGGTCACCGGCACCATCGCCGTGGGCCAGCGCCCGGTGGGCATCGCGATCAACTTCGTGCCGCCCGCCGCGTCGAAGCTCGTGTCCGGATCCGCTCAGCTCCAGCTGCGGCTCCTCGGGTTCACGGTCCGCTCGCTCGACGCGACGCTGACCGACAAGCACACCGGGGTGCCGATCGCCGGTCAGCAGGTCGTCTTCCGCACGGTGAAGGGCAACCCGCTCTGCACCGCGACGACCAACTCGTCCGGCAAGGCCACCTGCGACGCTCAGGTGTCGCTGCTGGTCGGCCTGTCCACCCTGCTGCAGGGCTTCACGGCCTCGTACGCGGGCAACAACGAGCACGGTGCGGCCTCTTCGCACGGGCACATCACCCTGCTCTGATCACCGCCAGTCAATAGTTGTCATGGTTGTTACATCCCTTGACTCGGATGAAATGCCCGGCATAGCGTCCGGGTCGAGGGATGTTCTTCCGGTGACCGCCGCCCCGGATCACGAGGGGAGTGTCCGTGGCGGTGAGAACGCTTGCTGTCGTCGCGCTGGCGTTGGGGCTGGTCGTACCACCCGCACAGGCGGGTGTTGAGGGCCCGCGGGCTGTTGTCGAAGTCTCCGGTGGTGCCGTCACCCTCGCGGTGACGCATCGAGGCAGGACCGTCGTGCGGCCGTCGCCGGTCGGGATCATGACCGAGCGCGCCGACCTGTCCGCCGGCCTTTCGTTGTCCGGCAAGTCACGCCGGGCGATCTTCGAGCACTACCGCACGACGTCCGGCAAGAAGCGGGACCGGGTCGTGCGCGCCACCGAGACCACCTACCGGTTCACGTCCGCTGCCGGCGAGCTTGGCCTTGTGGTGCGCGAATCTCCTGATGGCGTCGCGTATCGGTACGAGCTGCCGCGGAGTTATGGTGCGGTGACCGGTGAGGCCTCTGCCTTCGTGCTGCCCGCCGATTCGGTGGCGTGGCTCGCGAAGTACCGGCGTGACTACGAGAACCCGTTCCTCCAGACCACCGCAGGCTCCGCCGAGCAGGCCGAGTACATGCACCCGGCGCTGTTCGAGGTCGGCGGTTCGTACGCGTTGATCACCGAGTCCGATGTGGACGGACGCTACTCCGGCGGGCGCCTCGTGCACGTCGGTGGCGGCCGGTACCAGGTCAAGCTGTGGGACCCTTCGGTCTCGGTGTCCGGCGCTCTGAAGACGCCGTGGCGCACGATGATCGTCGGCTCGCTGGCCACCGTGGTCGAGTCGACGCTGGTGGACGACCTGGCGCCGGCCTCGCGGGTGCGCGACACGTCGTGGATCAAGCCCGGTCCCGCGGTGTGGTCCTGGCTCGCCGGTGGCCGTTCCGTGCAGCAGGACCTGGTGCGGCAGAAGGAGTTCGTGGACTACGCGGCCGCGCGCGGCTGGCCGTACGTCGTGGTCGACGCGGGCTGGTACGACGACCCGAACTGGCGGCAGACCAGCTTCATCCCCGAGCTCGTGCGGTATGCCTCGGCGCGGGGCGTCGGCATCCACACCTGGGTGCGGTTCAGCAGCGTCGACACCGCCGAGAAGCGCGCGGACTACCTGCCGTGGCTGCACCGCTGGGGAGTGCGCGGCCTGAAGATCGACTTCATGGACTCCGACGGCCAGGAGCGCTACCGCTGGTACGACGAGATCCTGCCCGAGACCGCCCGAATGCACTTCCTGGTCAACTTCCACGGCGCCACGCTGCCGCACGGCGTCCACCGCACCTGGCCGCACGTCATGACGACCGAGGCCGTGCACGGTGCCGAGAAGTCCAGCGGCCTCACCACGGGCCACCTGACCGCATTGCCGTTCACCCGCAACGTGGTGGGCGGCATGGACTACACGCCCGGCGGCTTCCACCGGGCCCGTGCCAACACCGACGGCGGCGAACTGGCGTTGTCGGTGCTGTACGAGTCGGGCGTCCAGAACCTCGCCGGGCGCCCGGACTCCTACGACGCCCGCCCGTTGGCGCGCTGGTTCCTGGAGCAGGCGCCGGCGGCGTGGGACGAGACCCGGCTGCTGTCCGGGCGTCCCACCGAAAGCGTGGTGATGGCGCGGCGTTCGGGTGACCGGTGGTTCGTCGGCGGGGCCGTGGCGGGGGAGGCCCGTGTGCTGGACCTGCCTGCTTTGGGCGCCGGGCGTTGGCTGGTCGAGGTCGTGCGCGACGGTGCTGCCGGTCTGGTCAAGGAAACCCATGTCACTTCGGAAAAGCTGACCATTCCGGTGGCTCGGGACGGCGGCTTCGTCGCGCTGGTCTGCCGTCCTGCGCGTGGTACCTGTGCCCGGCCTACCGGTGGCGTTCCGTCGACCTCTGTCGCTGTCTCGCCCTCGGAGGTGTCCGTGCAGCCGGGACAGGCGTTCGAGATGAGCGGCACGTTCACCAACACCTCGGACCGGTCGCTGCACGGCGTGACGTTCGCGCCGCGCGTGCCGTCCGGCTGGGACGTTTCCCCGGCGGTGAGGGTGTCGCGGGTCGCGCCGGGGGCGTCGGTGCACGGCCGGTGGACCGTGACGGTCGGCGCGAACCCTGTTGTGGGACTGACAGAGGTGCCTTTGGTGGCGCGGTTCGCCGGTGCCGAGGCCGAGAAGGCGACGCGCGCCCACGTGTGGAAACCGTTGCCGTCCGGCCAGATCTACGTCGCCGGCAACGACCGTTCCGTCGAGGGCAGGACGTTGACCACCGGCGGCGTGCGGTTCGGCAAGGGCATCGGCACCACACCCGCGGACAGGACGGTCGAACTCGGGACGTGCTCCCGGTTCGACGCGACCGTGGGCGTGGACGACGAGGTCGACGGCCGAGTGGACCGCGCGGCCGGCGTCGGCGGCACGGTGACGTTCGAAGTGCTGGGCGACGGCCGCGTGCTGCACGCGAGCCCGCTACGCCGGTCCGTGGACCCGGCGCTGCCCATCAGCGTTGACGTAGGTGGGGTGAAGGCGTTGACGCTGCGGGTGACCGACGGCGGCGACGGCACGAGCCTCGACAACGCTGTGTGGGGTGACGCGCGGCTGACCTGCTAGGCAGCCAGCGGAAGGTCGTTGCGGAGCGTCTGGACGTAGTCCTCGCAGGACTGGCGGCAGGCGACTCCGTGGACGACCTGCCACCCTGCGGGTACCTGGAGCACCGCGGGCCAGATCGAGTACTGGCCCGCCGGGCTGACCAGCACCAGGAACATGGTGTGAGCCTGAGCGAACGGGGAAGTCATGCCCCCAGGGTGACCTGCGCCACCTATGGTCCGGCTATCTCTACGCTCAAGCTCACTCGTCCGCGTGGTTCCCGATCTTGGCCCGCGTGTGATTACGTGGTGCCCGTGACTGTGGAACAGGTGGTCCTCCTGGCCGAGGACGGTTCGGCCATCGGCGTCGAGGACAAGGCAGCGGTGCACCACGCGGACACCCCGCTGCACCTGGCGTTCTCCAGCTACGTCTTCGACTCGGCGGGCAACACGATCCTCACCCGCCGCGCCCTGCACAAGAAGACCTTCCCGGGCCTGTGGACCAACACCTGCTGCGGCCATCCCTTGCCGGAAGAGGACATGGCGCAGGCCGTGCTGCGCCGCCTGCGGGACGAGCTCGGCATGAAGACCCCCGACCCCGAGCTGTTGTTGCCGGCCTTCCGCTACCGCGCCGAGATGGACGGCGTCGTCGAGAACGAGATGTGCCCGGTGTTCCGCGTGCTGTCCGACGACGAGCCGGTGCCGAACCCGGACGAGGTCGACTCGACCGAACGGGTGGCGTGGGCGGACTACGCGTCCGGTGTGCTGGACGGGACGCGCGCGGTGTCGCCTTGGTCCCGGCTGCAGGTCGCCGAGTTGGTGAAGCTGGGGCCGGATCCGCTGGCGTGGCCGGTGGCTGGCCGGGCCGGGCTCCCGAAGGCCGTGCGGCTCGGGTTCTGACAGGGCTAGTCCGCCGGTTCAACCGTTCGTTTCAACCATCCGAAGTAGGCGTCGGTTGCTCCGACGATCTCCACTGCGGTGAGCTCCGGGTTCTCCCACGGATGCTCGGAGAGCAGATGGTCGCGTAGCGCCGGGAAGCGAGCAGCCGTGGTCTTCAAGACCACCTGCCACTCCTGCCCGGTTCCGAGCTCGCCGAGATGCCAGTAGATCGAGGTGGCGGGGCCGAGCACCTGAGCGCTGGCCGCAAGTCGCGCCGCGACAGCGGATCGCGCGAGGCGCACGGCGACTTCCTGACTATCGGCGACCGTCGTGACCTGAAGGTAGTCAGACACCCTTCGGAGCATAGCCACGCTCTGCCCGTGCTGATCACCACCCGGCGATCAGGGTCACCCCGAGGGTGATCATCACGGCCGCGATCAGGCCGTCCAGCACCCGCCACGCGCGGGGCTTCGCGAACAACGGGCCCAGCAGCCGTGCGCCGTACCCGAGCGCGACGAACCACGTGATGCTCGCGGTGACCGCGCCGACGCCGAACAGCCAGCGGCTGGCCGCGATCGAGCCGAGCAGCAGGAGCGTGTCGAGGTAGACGTGCGGGTTGAGCCACGTCAGCGCCAGCGCGGTCAGGACGGGACGGGTGTTCGTGCCTTCGCTCGCCTGAAGCGCTGACGGGTGGAAAGCCCGGCGTGCTGCCAGGAAACCGTAGCCCAGCAGGAAAAGGCCGCCCGCGATCGCCGCGATCGTGATCGCCGCCGGGAACCTCTTCACGATCGCCCCGAACCCGGCGACGCCCACCGCGACCAGGATCGCGTCCGAGAGGGCGCAGACGGCGACGACCTTGGCGACCGCGTGTCGTCGAAGTCCTTGGCGCAGCACGAAAGCGTTCTGTGCGCCGATCGCGACGATCAGGGTCATCATGGTGCCGAAGCCGAGCAGCAGGTCTGTCACGCGGTCCACGCTATTGACGCCGTCTTGATGAGGCCAGCTACAGATTCTTACGTATCATTAGCAGCTGTGATGGATCTGGAGCTGGTGCGCACGCTGCTCGCCGTCGTGGACGCGGGCACGTTCGACGCGGCCGCCGCCGCACTGCACGTCACGCCTTCCGCTGTCTCGCAACGCATCAAAGCCCTGGAACAGCGGACCGGCCGCGTGTTGCTGGTGCGGGCGCGCCCGGTGCGGCTGACGCCGTCCGGTGAGGTGATCGTCCGCTACGGTCGGCAACTGCTCGCGCTGGACCAGGACCTCGACGCGGCGCTGGGCGAGGACGCCGTCGTGCGGGTGCCGATCGCGGTGAACGCCGACTCGCTCGCCACGTGGTTCCTGCCCGCTTTGCAACGGGTTTCGCCGTCGCTGCGGATCTCGTTCGACCTGCACCGCGAGGACCAGGACCACACGACGGCGTTGCTGCGGCAGGGACTGGTGATGGCGGCGGTGACGTCCTCGCGTGAGCCGGTCGCGGGGTGCTCGGTGACCAAGCTGGGGGAGATCCGTTACGCGGCAATGGCATCGCAGCCGTACGTGGACAGGCATGAGGACGGCCCGCTGAAGTCGTGGCTGCCGGACGCGCCCGTGGTCGTGTTCGACCGCAACGACGACTTGCAGGACCGGTTCGTGCGCACGCTCACCCGCGGCCGCGGCGCCTCGGAGCACCGTCACTACGTGCCGTCGTCCGAGGTGTACGTGCGGACGATCGTGGCGGGACTCGGCTGGGGAATGGTTCCGCCGCAACAGCTTCAGGACGGCCTGGTCGACCTCGCGCCGGGCCGCACCATCTCCGTGCCGCTGTACTGGCAGCAGTGGAAGCTCGACTCGCCGGCGCTGAACGCCGTGGCCGAGGCCGTCGCGGAAGAGGCGAGCGTCGCCCTGCGGAGCTAGCCTCGACGCCATGACCGGCGAACCGATGAACCTCGACGGGAAGACCGCAGTCATCTACGGCGGCGCGGGCAACGTGGGCGGCGCGATCGCGGCGGCG
Organism: Lentzea waywayandensis; assembly: GCF_900115955.1. GTDB lineage: Bacteria > Actinomycetota > Actinomycetes > Mycobacteriales > Pseudonocardiaceae > Lentzea > Lentzea waywayandensis. Next base: position 611,100 of record NZ_FOYL01000001.1, on the reverse strand, counting down.
TTCAAAAACGCCGGTGCCGACGTGCACCTGGCCGGCCGCACCGAGGCGACGCTCAAGGCGAAGGCCGACGAGCTCCAAGCCCGCTACGCCGTGGTCGACGCGCTGGACGAGGAGGCCGTGGACCGGCACGCCGCCACGCTCGAACGGATCGACATCTCCGTCAACGTCACCACCGACAACGACGTCCAGGGCACGCCGATGGTCGAGATGAGCGTCGAGGACTACCTCAGTCCGGTCGTGTCGGCGGTCCGGTCGAAGTTCCTCACGGCGCGGGCGGCGGCGCGGCACATGACCTGGCAGGGCGGTGGCGTCATCCTGTTCTTCGGCGGCACCGGTGAGCCGTCGGCGCACCGGAAGTGGCAGCTCGGCGGCCTGCTCGCGGCGTTCGACGCGGTCGAGTCGATGCGCCGTCAGCTCGCGGCCGAGCTCGGGCCGCACGGCGTCCGGGTGGTGACGCTGCAGACCGGCGGCATCCCCGAGTCGGTGCCGCTGGAGCATCGGGCGCCGATCGAGGAGGACATCGTCGGCGACACGCTGCTCGGCCGGGCGGCGACGCTGGAGGACGTCGGCAGGGCGGCCGTGTTCGCGGCCTCGGACTGGGGGCGCACCATCACCGGATCGCAGGTCAACATCACCTGCGGCAGCGTCCTGAGCTGAATCCTGTTGAAACCCTGGGTGCGAGCTGTCGGGTTCCTGAACCCAGGAACCCAGCGGTCCAGGACAGGCGTTGTCCGTTATGTGCTGATACCTCGACTAGCCGCCACCGGCGGTTCACTCGCCGTCGTCGCGACGGTGGCCATGGTCGGCCTGCTCGACCTGACCGTCGGCCCGCTGCGCCGCACGATCAGCGAGTACGCGCTGGGCGACTACCGGACGGTCTTCGACATCGCCGTGGTGTCGCTGGCCGTGGGCTCGCTCGCCATCCTCGCCGTTCTGGTCCACAAAGGACTGACGAAGTGGCGCTCGGGAGGCGCGATCTCGCTGATCCTGTGGTCGACGGGATTGTTCCTCGTGGTGGCGTTCCCCAAGACGAACTGGGCCATGGGCACCAACGAGCTCAGCGGCAGCATTCACCGGTTCGGCAGCATGATCGCGTTCGTCAGCCTGCCGATCGCCGTCATCCTGCTGGCGCGGCCGTGGCTGCGGGACCACGTGTGGGGCAAACATGCAAAATGGACCATGGCGTCCGGTTTGTTGAGTGTTGTCGCATTCATGCCGATCCTCTACGCCATTGTGATGGGCATGGCGTCCGACGTTCGGTGGTGGCGCGTGTTCCCGTTGGGCTACATAGAGAGGATCTTGCTCGCTGCCGAGGTGGCGGCTGTTCTGGTTGTCGGGCTGTGGGCCATCGCGGCAAGTAGGGTTGCGCCATGGCGAGTTGGGGAGACCTCGCGGACTACGTCCGCGCCGAGTACGACGTCATCCACGACGAGGACGAGGAGCTGAGGATCCTCTTCACCTTCGGGGACGTGGAGGAGGACGAGGACGACCGGACGCAGGTCGTGATCATCGTCAGGGAAGTGCTCGACAAGATGCACGAATGGGTGCAGATCGCGTCCCCGTGCGGGCTGGCCAAGGACGTGGACCTCCACGCGGTGCTGGCGGAGGTGGGCAACTCGACCGTCGCGTGCGGCCTCGCGATCATGGGGGAGCACGTCGTGGTCCGGCACTCGTTGCCGCTCAAGGATCTCGACATCCACGAGTTCACCGATCCGCTCCAGCTTCTCGCCGGTACCGCCGACACGCTCGAGGAACAGTTCTGGGGAGGCGACGGCTACTGATGTTCGACCTGACTCCCGCGGCCGAGCGGCTCGCGGGCCTGGTGCGCAACGTGACGGACGGCGATCTGTTGGCGCCGACCCCGTGTCCCGCCTACACGGTCGGCGACCTGCTCGACCACGTGAACGGCCTGTCGGTGGCGTTCACGATGGCGGCGACGAAGACCCCGCTGGAAGGCTCGGGCTCCGGTGACGCGGCCCGGCTGCCGCTCGACTTCCGCGAGTCCGTGCCGGCGAGGCTCGAGGAACTGGCGAAGGCCTGGCGTTCACCCGAGGCCTGGGACGGCATGACCCGCGCCGGTGGCGTCGACCTGCCCGGCCAGGTCGCCGGTGCCGTGGCGCTGGACGAGATCGTGCTGCACGGCTGGGATCTCGCCAAGGCGACCGGGCAGCCGTTCGAGGTCGAGGAAGGCCTGCTCCAGGTCGTTCACGGCTTCGTGTCGTCGATCGGACCGGACGACCGCGACGGCTCGCTCTTCGGAGCCGCGGTGGAGGTCGACTCGAACGCGCCACTGCTCGACCGTGTCCTGGGACTCAGTGGGCGGAACCCCGGCTGGGCCTAGGTTAGGCTCTCCTAACGTGAGGGCCATTACGGTGCAGGTTCGGGCAGGGCTGGGCGTGGGACGTCTCGCCGCCGCCATGGATTCCCTGGTGGAACTGCATCCTGAGCTGTGTCGTTCCGGCTTCGCGCATCACGAGGTCGCGGACCCCGTGGCCGCCACCCCCGCCGCCCTCGTGGAGGCGGAGGCGGGGCTCGACCTTCAGACCGGCGTCCTGATGCACGTGGTGTGGCTCGACGCCGGCCCCGCGCACTCCGGCCGGATGGTGCTGGTGCTGCACGACATCGTGGCCGACCGGCTGCCGCGCGTCCTGCCGTGGCTGGTGCGGGCCTGGAAGCAGCCCGCGCTGGTCAGTTGACCCTGCGCGCCACGAACACGTGCTCGCGGCCTGGCCGGTCGGGTGCGTCGCGCACGTCGACGACCTCGAAGCCGCAGCGCGTCAGGCTCTGCTCGATCTCGGGACGCGACCGGAACCGCAGCGTCGAGTCCGAGGAGATCACCGAGCCGTCCGGGAACTGGTAGGTGTGCCGGAACGACACGAACGGCAGGCTCACGTTGAGCAGTTCGAGCTGCTCGCGCACCCCGACCAGCACCCGCGGCTTCGCTCGCGACCAGTCCTCCCAGGCCCGGTGCTCCGGGCGGCGCGTCTCGAACACGAAGTGCCCGCCGGGCTTCAAGGCCCGGCGCACGCCGCGCAGCGTGGCCTCCCAGTCGTCACCGAGGAACACCTGTGCCACGTTCCCGGTCATCGTCGCGAGGTCGACCGACAACGCGGGCAGCGTGGTCGCGTCGCCGTGGATCCAGGTGACCCTGGACTCCTTGGCGCGTGCGATCTCCAGCGACGCCAGCGCCGGATCGACCCCGACGACGGTCCGGCCGGACGACGCCAGCATCACCGCCAGGCTGCCCGTCCCGCATCCGACGTCGAGCACGCTCGCCGCCTCCAGTTCGGCCGCGATGCCGAGGTACAGGTTCAGGTCCACGCGCGGCCCGTCGAAGGCGTCGTAGAGCCGAGCCAGTCTCGGGTCGGCGAAAATAGCGTCAGGCATGCCACATCCTAGGTCCGACTACGAAGGGCATCAGCAACTCGATCACCTCGCGGTCAGGTCGTCCGTTGAGTTCTTCCTCGGCGACCCGTCGCGCGATTCCGGCCAGGAAGTCGGCAACCTGCACGCGGGCGTCGTACTGCGAGTCGACCAGCGTCAGGCTTTGCAGCCGTGGCGCGAGTTTCTTGAGCTGCCGGATCCGTCCATCGGTGAGCGACAGCTGCTGGTCGTGCACGATCGACACCGGCCCGCCCCCCGAAGTCTGCCACTGAGCCACGGCGCGCAGGATGGCGGGGAACAGTGGGTCGAGATTCCCGCGCGGGCCACGGGCCCGCAGCAGGTCGTTGTACAGCTCCAGCGGCCCCGTCACACCACCGAACTCAGCACGTACCCGCGAGGCCAGGTACCGCCGTTTGTCCACGAGCTGAACGCGCGCCCTGCCCACCAATGGGCCGTCCGGCCCCAGGAACCACAGCAGCACCCAACGGTTCTTCTGCCGCAGCAGGTGGTTCGCCTTGTACTCCAGCGCGGGCGACTTGATCATCTCCCGCAGCGTCTCGACGCACCCCGACGCCTCCTCGTGAGAGAGCAGCACGCCGGCGTGGGCGAAGACCGCGGTGACCCCGCCGACGAGCTTCTCGCCCTCGGACCCCGACTCGTCGCAGGCGATCTCCATCAGGACATCCGGAAGACCGGGCCGCGAGCGCGGAACGGCAGGTGCGCGCCCGCCGGGATCAGGAACGCGTGCTCGCGCCGGATCCGCAGCACGTCGCACCCGGCGTCGGTGATGATCAGGATCGGACCGGCCTCGGGGAAGTCGGAGGCGCGTTCGAGCAGGTCGACGCCGGGCTGCAGCACCGTTCCGCCGCGCCCGCGCACCGACACCCGGCCCGCGATGTCCTCGACGGGCACATATCCAGCGTCATATGCCATCGCATCACAGAAAACCACGCGTGCGGCGGGCACGTCACGTGCCGCGGCATAAGAAGCGATCGCGCCGAGAGCCTTGCCCAGCAACCGGGGGTCCATCGAGCCGGACGTGTCGAGCACGACGCCGAACGTCGACCGCGACTCCAGCGACTCCGGCCGCGCCCAGCCGGGCCGCGGAATGTCCGGAGTGGACGCTTGCCGCCGCGACGCGCGGGCGTAGGTGCGGCGCTTCTCCACAGCCGGAACGAACTCCCCGAACCACCGCGCCAGCTGCGCGTCCCACGACAGCGGCGGGTGCTCCAGCGCCCGGATCTCCTCGACCAGTCCGGCGGGCAGGAGTCCGCGCGACGACGTGTGATAGCTCAGCCCCGTCAGCAACGCCCGCCGGTAGAACTCGTCCAGATCGGCCACGTCCGAAGGCCCGCGCAGAGGTTCCCCGAGCAGATCACCCTGATGGTTGCCGCGCAACGTGAGCAGCTTGCGGTACCGCCGCAGGTCCACCGCGATCCGGTCGTAGACGGACTCCGCCGAGAGGCCGCGCAGCTCGGGGTCGTGCAGGACCCCGGAAGGCGGGGAGCCGACACCCATCTCGACCAGCCAGCCGTTCACCACGAAGTCGGCGGCGATGTTCCACAGGTACGGGTCCCGCCCGCCGACCCGGTCGCAGTGGCGGAGAGCGGCGTGCAGCATCTCGTGCGCGAGCACGAACCGCCATTCGGGTTTCGTCAATCCCGCCAACGGGTTCACGTAGATCTCGGCCGAGGCCGCGGACACCGCCGCGATCGAGATGTCCCAGCCCCGCGCCAGTTCCGCGTCCGCCACGACCGTCATGGTCGACGCCAGCGCGCCCAGCAGCGGGTAGTTCGACACGAACCAGCTCAGCGCGAGGTCCCACTCGCTGCGCACCGGCCGCGAGTCGGACAACGACGACCGCGCGCCGCCCGCCACGTCGATCGCGGCCACGGCGGCGTTGGACAGTCCGGCGGCGAACCGATCGGCCCAGCGCTTCGGGTCCTTGGCCGGTCCGCCGCGCACGCACCGGCCCGGCTCCCACGAGAACGGGCGGGTGCCGAGCCGGATCGCGGGCTGGAAGTCCAGCACCTCGTCGCACGAGCCGGTGCCGAAACCCAGGTGCAGCAGGCAATGCGCGAACACCCACACCCATTCGGCCTCACCGGCCTTGCGTGTCGGATGCGCGCGCATCGACCCGTCCAGCGAAATGTCCGCCCACGGGTGATCCGAGCTCCGGCTCTCGTAGCTGCTCAACGGCGCGAACAGCGGATGCAGCCGGATCTGCGCGCGTGCGGCCTCGAAGTCCAGCGCGGCCTGGTCGACGAAAGCCTTCCCGCGCTTGCTCATGCGCGTGCGGCCACCAGTCGGGGCAGGTCGCGGGTGACCTCGACGAGGAACCACGCGGGCAGCACGGGATTGCCGTCGTCGTCGGCCGCGATCACCATCTGCGCGATCTCCAGCGACAGCTCGGCCAGCTCCAGCAGCAGCGCCTTGCCCCGGTGCGCCAGCTGCTTGCCCGCCGCCGGCGCGTGCGCCTTGTCGTGCGGCAGCTCCTTCACCAGCCGCGCGCGGAACGCCTCGGCCAGGAAGTACAGCAGGTCCCGGTCCTGGGGAGCGGACGGCCAGCAGGCGTCACCGCGCAGCACGGCCTCCAGCCCGTACGCGTGCCGCACGGTCTTCACGTACGCCTTGAACATCGACGCGTGGTTCGCGGTGACCGTGCCGAACGCCAGCACCTCCAGCAGGTCGTCGGAGATGTCGTCGCCGAACGAGTGCAGCGCGTCGGAGAGCATGTGCCAGCCGCGCGGCGTGGAGAACGACTCCTCGACCTTCGGCGCCGCGCTCCACAGGTGGTCCGGGCGCTGCGTCAGGTACTCCAGCACCCACGGGTGGATGTTACTCTCACGCGCCCACGTCAGCCAGTCGCGAGCGGACGCCGTGAGGTGCACGTGGATCATGCGGTTCACGAGTGCGGACGCCATCGGGCGCGCCAGGGCGTTGTCGACCGCCCGGTTGCCGGCGCCGATCACGATCGAGCCCTTCGGCAGCTCGTAGGAGCCGATGCGCCGGTCGAGGATCAACGAGTAGAACGCCTTCTGCACCTCGGGGGAGCTCGCGTTCAGCTCGTCGAGGAACAGGCAGTACGGGTCGTGCCGCGCGATGGACTCCGGCGGGGCGAACCGGGAACGGCCACCGACCAGTTCCGGAACTCCGATGAGGTCCTCCGGCGCGAGCTGCGTGCCCAGCAGCGTCACGCACTCCAGGCCCAGCTCGGCGGCGAACTTGCGGACGAGTGAGGACTTGCCGATACCCGGTGCTCCCCACAGGAAGACCGGCCGGACGACGGCGACGTGCAGCAGCACCTCCGGGAGCTGCGCTGGGGTCACGGTGACTTTGGATCGCATCAGGTGGTTGAGGATGCCTCATCCCTCTTGTTCCGGTCGCCCGAATTTGTTGACAGGAGCAGTGGTCTAGTGCTGTGATTCAAGCCACCACTGATAGGAAACCTTCTTAACTAAATCGCCGCCGCGCCCTGCTGTCCCCCTTACACAGGAGGCACCCTGTGGCCAGATCCCTGTTCCTGGTCGTACCAGCAGCTCTCGCAGTCGCTGTTGCTCCGGCCGTCGCCGTCGCCGCCCCGGTCCAGTACCAGGCGGAGAGCGCGACGATCTCCAACGGCCTCGTCGAGTCCAACCACGCCGGCTTCACCGGCTCGGGCTTCGTCAACTACGACAACGAGGTCGGCAGCTCCGTCGAGTTCACGGTGAACGCGGGCACCGCCGGTCCGGCGGCACTCACGTTCCGGTTCGCCAACGGCACCACGACGAACCGCCCGATGAACATCTCGGTCAACGGCACCGTGGTGGCGTCGAACCTGTCGTTCCCGGCCACCGGCGCGTGGACCACGTGGACGACCAAGTCCACGACAGTCACCCTCGCGGCGGGTACCAACACGATCAAGACGGTCGCGACGACGGCGAACGGCGGCCCGAACCTGGACCGCATCGACGTCGACGCCCAGTCGGGCACGCCGGACACCGTGGCTCCCTCGGTGCCGGGCAACCTGCGCTCGACGGGCACCACGTCGTCCTCGGTGTCGCTGGCGTGGAACGCGTCCACCGACAACGTGGGCGTCGCCGCGTACGTCCTGTCCAACGGGCAGACCGCGACCGGCACCACGCACACCGTGACCGGCCTGACGCCGGACACCGCGTACACCTTCACCGTGCAGGCGCGCGACGCGGCGGGCAACCTGTCCGGCGCCTCGAACTCCATCTCGGTGCGCACGCAGCCGGGCACGCCCGGCGGCACCAGGCCGCACGACATCAACGGCCTTCTGCGCGTGTGCGGTGTGCAGCTGTGCAACCAGTACGGCAACCCGATCCAGCTGCGCGGCATGAGCACGCACGGCATCCAGTGGTACCACCAGTGCGCGAAGTCCCAGTGGTGGGACGCGCTGGTGAACGACTGGAACGCGGACTTCATCCGCGTCGCCATGTACATCCAGGAGGACGGTTACGAGACCGACCCCCGCAAGTTCACCGACATGATGCACGGCTACATCGAGGAAGCCACGCGTCGCGGCATCTACGTCCTCGTGGACTGGCACCAGCTCTCGCCCGGTGACCCGAACTACAACCTGTCCCGCGCCAAGACGTTCTTCACGGAGATCGCCAACCGGCACAAGGACAAGACGAACATCATCTACGACATCGCCAACGAGCCCAACGGCACGTCGTGGGCGAGGGTCAAGTCCTACGCCGAGCAGATGATCCCGGTCATCCGCAACATCGACCCGGACAGCCTCATCGTCTCGGGCACGAACGGCTGGTCGACGTTCGGCCACTCCGACGGCGAGGACCCGTCGGTGGTGCTGAACAACAAGGTCAACGCGACCAACTTCATGTACTCGTTCCACTTCTACGCCAACTCGCACAAGCAGGCGTACATCGACGTCCTGAACCGCGTCTCCAGCGCTGTTCCGGTGTTCGTGACCGAGTTCGGCACGCAGACGGCGTCCGGCGGCGGCTCGAACGACTTCACGACGTCGCAGAAGTACATCGACCTGATGGCCCAGAAGAAGATCTCGTGGGCCAACTGGAACTACTCCGACGACGGTCTGTCGGGTGCGGTGTTCAAGACGGGCACCTGCTCCGGCACGAACTTCTCGGGTACCGGTGTGCTGAAGGAAGCGGGCGTGTGGGTGCGCGAGCGCATCCGTACGCCTGACAACTTCCCAACCAGCTGAACGAAGGGGGTGTAGCCGCTTGCGGCTACACCCCCTTCTTCTACGTCAACGGCCAGGTGTGCACAGGTTCGTTGGCGTGCATCAGGTCCACGTAGGTCCGGAGCATCGTGCGCAGCGCGTCCGACCGGTCCATGTGCGTGTGGTCGTAGTGCCGGTGGAACTCCCGGGCCTGCCAGGTCGCCCCGTTCACGCCACTCAGGCACCGCTGCTCGATGACGCCCAGTAAACGGTCGCGCTCGGCCGAGTCGACGCCCCACCGGATCAGTCCCTCGTGCGCGAGCGGCAACAACCGGCGCAGCACCAGCTCGACCACCGGCACGGTGCCGACGCCGGGCCAGTACATCTGCGCGTCCATGCCGTTGCGCGAGGCGGCGTTGAAGTTCTCCTCCGCCGCCTGGAAGCTCATCTGCGACCACAGTGGACGTTCGTCCTCGGCCAGGGCGCGCACCAGACCGAAGTACAGCGCGGCGTTGGCCAGGGTGTCCACGACGGTCGGCCCGGCCGGCAGGACGCGGTTCTCGACGCGCAGGTGCGGACGGTCGCGGACCACGTCGTACACGGGCCGGTTCCAGCGGTAGATGGTGCCGTTGTGCAGCTTCAGCTCGCTCAGGGTGGGCGTGTCGCCCTTGTCGAGCACGGCCAGCGGGTCCTCGTCGTCGCAGATCGGCAGCAACGCGGGGAAGTAGCGGACGTTCTCCTCGAACAGGTCGAAGATCGAGTTGATCCACCGCTCGCCGAACCACACGCGCGGCCGCACGCCCTGGGCCTTGAGCTCGTCGCCGCGGGTGTCGGTGGCCTGCTGGAACAGCGCGATGCGGGTCTCGCGCCACAGCTCCTTGCCGAGGAAGAACGGCGAGTTGGCGCCGACCGCGACCTGCACGCCCGCGATGGCCTGGGCGGCGTTCCAGTAGGCGGGGAACTGCTCCGGCGACACCTGGAGGTGCAGCTGCGTGCTCGTGCAGGCGGCCTCGGGGACGATCGAGCTGGCCGTGAGGTGCAGCCGCTCGACGCCGTCGATGGAGATCTGGAGGTCCTCGCCCCGCGCGGCCAGCACCTGCTCGTTGAGCAACGCGTAGCGCGGGTTGCCGGAGAGCAGCTCGGGGGAGATGTCCTTGGTGCGCAGGGTCGGCAGGATGCCGTTGATGACCATGTGCGCGCCGACCGCGCGGGCCTTCTCCTCGGCGGAGTTCAGGCTGCGGCGGACGGTCTCCTCGAACGACGTGATGCCGCCGCCCGCGAGCCGGCGCGGGGCCACGTTGATCTCGATGTTCCACTGGCCCAGCTCGGTCACGAAGTCCGGGTCGTCGATGACGTCCAGGGCCTCGTGGTTCTTCATCGCCGGATCGCAGTTCTCGTCGATGAGGTTGATCTCGATCTCCAGGCCGGTCATCGGCCTTTCGAAGTCGAAGCGCGCTTCACGCAGCATCCGTGCGAACACGTCGAGGCAACGCCGCACCTTGGTGCGGTACCGCGTGCGGTCCTCGCGCGTGAACTCGTGCTTCGCGACGTCCTCGCCCATGGTGGCCTCCCGGCGGTCGAGGGTTCACCCCACCACTGTGCACCATGGTTGATCAATCCGACACTCGTGTGTCTTGTTCCGGAACAACGGGACAGGCCCCCGGAACGGCCACTTACCCGCGCGCGGGCACGGCGATGACGGTGAGCAGGAGGTCGCCCTGCACCAGCCAGCGGCCGTCGAACCCGGCGACCGGGGTGTCGGGCAGCAGGATGCGCGAGTGGAACGTGCCGTCGGCGTTGAGCGTGATGTCCGCGTCCTCGAACCCGAGCCAGCGCCGGGTGACCGGATACCAGGCCTTGTAGGTGCTCTCCTTGGCGCTGAACAGCAGCCGGTCCCAGCAGATCTTCGGGTCGTCGACCTTCAGTCCCGGCATCCGGCGCAGCTCGGCCGGGATCGCGATCGCGCCCAGCACGCCGTCCGGCGCGGGCTTGTGCGGTTCGGCGTCGATGCCGATCGTCTGGAAGTCGCTCTCGCGGGCCAGCGCCGCGGCCCGGTACCCGGCGCAGTGCGTCAGGCTGCCGACGATCCCGGCCGGCCACAGCGGTTCGCGCTTCGGGCCCGGCAGGATCGCGGCGGGCTCGACGTCGAGTCGCCGCATCGCCTCGCGGGCGCACGCGCGGACCGTGCCGAACTCGAACCGGCGCTTGGGCACGGCGTTGCCCAGCAGTGCCTCCTCCTCGGGGAAGAGGTCGGCCGGCTGTTCGTCGTCGTACCGCTCCACCGCCGCGATGGGCGGGGGCAGAACCTGCTCCAGCACTGTCATGACTCCCGAAGCACGTCGTGCAGCTTCACCTGGGTGGTGCCGCGTGGTTTCCACTCGCGCGGGTAGCCGAGCGAGACCTCGTCGAAGCGCACGCCGTCGTAGTGCGTCGTGCGGGGGATGTGCAGGTGGCCGTAGACCATCTCGACCACGTTGAACCGCTTGTGCCAGTCGGCGGTCAGCGTCGTGCCGCACCAGAGCGCGAACTCGGGGTAGCGCAGCACGAACGTGGGGTCGCGGACGAGCGGGTAGTGGTTGATCAGCACGGTCGGGCCCTGGATCTGCGCGAGCCGCTCCTCCGTCTCCCGCACGCGCGCCTGGCACCACGCCTCGCGGGACGGGTACGGGTCGGGGTGCAGGAAGTACTCGTCCGTGCAGACCACTCCCGCCTCGTGCGCGATGGCGAGGGCCGACTTCACGTCCGTGGCGCCATGGGGCCGAAAGGAGTAGTCGTAGCCGAGGAAAAGTGGACAGACGGTGACCGGACCCTTGGCGCCGTCGAACGTGACGTACGGGTCTTCCGGAGTGACGACGTCGAGCCCGCGGCACAGCTCCACGAGCTGCTTGTAGCGCATCTCGCCGCGGGCCTGGTTGGGGTCGTCCTTGGTGGTCCAGAGCTCGTGGTTGCCCGGCGACCAGATCAGCTTCGCGAACTTCGGCCGGAGGGTGGCGAGCGTCCACTCGATGTCGGCGAACTTCTCGCCGATGTCCCCGGCGATGATCAGCCAGTCGGTCTCGTCCGCTGAGGCGATCGTCTCCACGACATCACGGTTGTCCTGGTAGGAGACGTGCAGGTCGCTGGTGGCCAAGAGCTTCACAGTTCGAACGTTATCTGTGGCGTCAACGACCGGATCATTACCTCTCGATGGGCCACTCGATCGTGAGAGCGGTACCACGACCGGTTATCCGTTCGTCGCAGACAGTGCGCCACTCGTCTCAACAGGGCAAGCCGTGTATCGCCGCCGCACGCCCGTTCATCGCCTTTTATGGCCTACGTACTTACCTGTTTTCTGGCCGCCTTCCTACTGTGAGCGCTGTCACCTGACGGAAAAGTCCTGGCGGAGGACCCCATGACCGACTCACAGTTCGCTCGCACCCCGGACCCGCGACTCGCGCGCCAGGTCCCGCCCCGTCAGGTGCCAGGGCGACCAGTCCCCCCACGCCAGACGCCCGCGGGCCAGATCCCGCCGCGCCAGGCGGCGGTGAGCCAGGTCCCGGCCCGCTACGGCCAGCCGGTGGACCCGCGCCTCGCGGCGAACCCGTCGTTCCGCCGCACGGTCGGCGCCGAGATCGCCCGCCACGCCCAGCAGCACCAGGCCTACGCCGTCCCCCAGCGCCGCACCACGGCCGAGGACACCGCCCTGGCCACCCTGCTCCGCTCCCGTCAGCGCGCCGAGTCCGCCCGCCAGGACCAGCGCCCCGCCGACGTCGCGCAGCGCCCCGACTCGTGGATGCGCACGTCCGCCTGGCCCGAGTCCGGCCTGGAGTCCGGCCGCGGTGACGTCATCGACCAGCTCTCCGCCCGTCTCGTGTCGGCCAACCTCTGGGCCGTCGTCGAACCGCTCATCCCGCCGGCCAAGGTCCGCCGTCAGGGCGGCGGCCGCGGCCGCGTGTGCAGCCGTTCGGTGTTCACCGCGATCGTGTTCGTGCTGTCGTCCGGATGCGCCTGGCGGCACCTGCCGGCCTCGTTCGGCGTGACCGTTCCCACCGTGCACCGCCGGTTCCAGGAGTGGACCGACCTGGGGCTGTGGGTCCGGCTTCGCCGCGCCGCGGCTGAGGGCGCGTGCGGGACCGACGAGATCGACTGGATTCGCGCGGTGCTGGACGCGGCGGACCGCCGTGCCGCGAAGGCCGCCAGCTGACCGCTGGTCCTGAGCTTCGCCGGAGTCACCCTGAACAGGGTGGCTCCGGCGTTTTCGTGCGCCTCGCCGGTCAACGACCGTTCATCGTGCCGATGACCGCTCATCGCAGGATGAGCGGCTCACATGCCGTTGATCCCCGCCTGGTACTTCGGCACCCGCACGGTGATCTTCGTGCCCAGCCCGCACGCGGTCTCGACGACCAGCCCGTACTCGTCCCCGTAGACCCGCCGCAGGCGTTCGTCGATGTTGCCGAGCCCGATGCCGGCCGACTCGTCCACCTGCCCGGCCAGGGTGCGGCGCAGCTTCTCGGGGTCCATGCCGATGCCGTCGTCCTCGATGGTGATGTGGGCTTCGGCGCCGCCGTCGTTCGCGTAGATCTGGATGTGGCCCGGCTCGACCTTGCCCTCCATGCCGTGCCGGACGGCGTTCTCCACCAGCGGCTGCAGGCACAGGAACGGCACGGTCACCGGCAGCACCTCGGGCGCCACCTGCAGGGTGACCTTCAGGCGTTCGCCGAAGCGCGCCCGTTCCAGGGCCAGGTACTGGTCGATCGACCGCAGCTCCTCCGCCAGGGTCGTGAAGTCACCGTGCCGGCGGAACGAGTAACGGGTGAAGTCCGCGAAGTCGAGGAGCAGGGTCCGGGCGCGCTCCGGGTTCGTGCGGACGTAGGAGGCGATGGCGGACAACGAGTTGTAGATGAAGTGCGGCGAGATCTGCGCGCGCAGGGCCCGCACCTCGGCCTCCACCAGGCGGGTGCGGGAGCGGTCCAGCTCGGCCAGCTCCAGCTGGCCTGCCGCCCAGCGGGCCACCTGGTTCGTCGCGCGCACGAGTCCGGCGGAGGCTTCCCGGGAGTAGGCGGCCAGGGTGCCGACGACGCGGCCCTCGACGGTCAGCGGGGCCACGACCGCGCAGTTGATCGGGCAGTTCGGTTCGGTGCAGCCGATGTCGAACGCCTGGGTGCGGCCGGTCAGGAAGACGTCCTCGGCCTGGGCCATGGCCTCGGCCGCGTGGTGGTCGGAGACGCCTTCCCAGGCGACGACCTCCGTCTCGTCGGTCAGGGCGAGAGCAGGGGTGTCCAGCAACGTGCGCAGGTGCCGGGCGGACTTCTTCGCCGCGTCGGGGACCAGCCCGGCGCGCAGCGGGGGAGCGGCGGACCAGGCCGTGTGGAGGGTTTCGTAGGTGACGCGCTGGGCCTCGGTCGAGAGCGACTGCTTGTTGCGCGTGCCTCGCCACAGGACGAGGACGGCCGCTCCGCCGACGATCAGGATCGCGGCGGCGGTGAGGAAGTCCTGCATTTCACATCACCCCTGGCTTCGCTCGTCGCCCGAGGCCGGGCCCGAGTGGGAGCTTGAGCTGTCCAGCCCGAGGTTCTCGGGCGCGTGGAGCTTGACCATCGTGCGCTGCACCCCCGCCGGAACGTGCCGTTGGGTGAGCAGGGAGACGACGTACATGACCGTGAAGCCGAGCGGGACCGTCCACGCGGCGGGGCGGGAGAGCAGGATCTCGTACCAGGCGTCGCCGGTGTCGGCGAACATCGTGACGAGGCCCGCGGTCAGAGCGGGCACGCCGCCCGCGAGCATGCCGGCGATGGCGCCGACCGTCGTGATGCGACTCGACCAGATCCCCAGCATCAGCAAGGGGCACAACGAGGACGCGGCGACGGCGAACGCGAGGCCGACCATGTCCGCCACGGGCATGCCGGTCGACACGAACGTCATCGCCAGCGGCACGAGGCCCGCGAGCACCGTGGAGATCCGGAAGCCGCGCACGCCGCCCAGGCGCAGCACGTCCTGCGAGAGCACACCCGCCAGCGATACCACCAGCCCCGACGAGGTGGAGAGGAACGCCGCGAAAGCGCCGCCCGCCACCAGGGCGCCGAGCAGTTCGCCGCCGATGCCGTCGATCATCCGCGTCGGCAGCACCAGCACCACGGCGTCGGTCTGGCCGGTCATCAGCAGTTCGGGGGTGTAGAGGCGGCCGAGCGCCCCGTACATCGGCGGCATCAGGTAGAAGACGGACAGCAGGCCGAGCACGATCAACGTCGTGCGGCGCGCGGCGGTCCCGTTCGGGTTGGTGTAGAAGCGCACGATCACGTGCGGCAGGCCCATGGTGCCCAGGAACGTCGCGATGATGAGCGAATAGGCCCCGTACAACGGGAAGTCCTGGCCGCTCGACATCGGCAGCGACCACATCTCGTTGGTGTTGTGCGCCATTGTGGACAGATGCGGGACCGGCGCGTCCTTGGGGAACGTGAACTCCGAGCCCTGCCCGATGCGGTGGTAGCCGTCGGTCAGCACGATGCCGGTGTTCTCGATGCGCACGCCGTCGACCTCGCCGGTGCCCTTGATGAAGAGGGCCTTCTCGGCGTGGATCGTGGTCGGGCGCTGGAACGCGACCTCGGTGTCCTGCCGGAACGCCGGGTACTCGGGCTTGGTCAGCGAGTCGGCGCCGTGCGCCTGCCAGACGACGATCAGGAACACGATCGGCACGGTGATCGCGGTGAGCTTGAGCCAGTACTGGAACGCCTGCACGAACGTGATCGACCGCATCCCGCCGGACATCACGTTCGCCGTCACGACCACCGTGACCACCAGCGCGCCCAACCAGTCCGGCGCGCCCGTCACCGTGTTCAGCGTCAGGCCGGCGCCTTCCAGCTGCGGCAACAGGTACAGCCAGCCGATCGCCAGCGCCAGGATCGACGCGACCGCGCGCACGCCGCGGGAACGGAAGCGGGCCTCGGCGAAGTCCGGCAGCGTGTAGGCGCCGGACCGCCGCAGGGGAGCGGCGACCATGGTCAGCAGCACCAGGTAGCCCGCGGTGTAGCCGACCGGGAACCACAGCATGTCCGGCCCGTAGGCGAAGATCAGCCCGGCGATGCCGACGAACGACGCCGCCGAGAGGTACTCGCCGCCGATCGCGGAGGCGTTCCACCACGGGGAGACCGTGCGCGAGGCGACGTAGAAGTCGGACGTGGTGCGGGAGACGCGCAGTCCGTACGTGCCGACCAGGATCGTGCCCAGTGCGACGACCAGCACCGCCACGATGGCGTAACCACTCGTCATGGACGTTCGACCAGCTCCGCGAACTCGCGCTCACTGCGTTCGGCCTGCCGCACGTAGAACCAGCCGGCCAGCAGCAGCATCGGGCACGTCGCCACGCACAGCAGGAACCACGGCAGGCCGAGCCCGAGGATCCGGAACTTGCCGAACTCCGGCTCGATCGCGAACAGCAGTGGCAGCAGGCCGAGCGCGCCGCACGCCACCAGGCAGACCGACAGGCCCAGCCGCCGTTGCGCCCCGATCAGCGTGCGCATGTAGACGGCGCCGAGCTCGCTCTGCTCGTTGATCTCGCGCGTGCCCGAGTACGGACGGCGCGCACGGGGTGCCCGCGTGCGCGGGCTCGTCACCACCACGCGCTGGGTCGGCTTCGGGTCCGGCCTCCGGGGTGGCGGCGTCGTCACGACCCGAGCCCGTTCCTCGGTTGCAGGACACCGGCGGTACCCGGCACGGGAGTGGGCCGGGCGCGACGTACGAGCAGTTGCCGCAGGTGACGGGCGTGCCGGCGGCTGACCGGCAGCACCGCGCCGCCGATCGTGACGCTCAGGTGCCCGTCCTCCAGCCGCAGCTCGTCGATGTGGCCGAGCGACACCAGATGGCTGCGGTGGATGCGGACGAACCCCGCGCTGCGCCAGCGTTCCTCGAGACCGTTCAACGCCGCGCGCACGAGGCCGCTGCCGGTCGCGGTGTGCAGGCGGGCGTAGTCGCCGTGCGCCTCCACGTACCGGATGTCGGCGAGGCGGATGAAGCGGGTGACGCCACCGAGCTCGACGGGGATGACCTCGTCACCCATCTCCGGTGGCGTGGAGTTCGCGGGCTGCGCGGGCGCCGGGGCAGTGGGTTCGGCAGCGGTCTTCGAGTCCCAGACCTCGTGCACGATGCGGTGCACGGACTCGGCGAGCCGTTCCGCGCGCACGGGCTTGAGCAGGTAGTCGAGCGCCTTGAGCTCGAACGCCTCCACCGCGGGCTGCTGGTGCGCCGTCACGAACACGACGGGCGGCGGCTGCGCGAACCGCGACAGCACCCTGGCGAGGTCGAGACCGTCCAGCCCGGGCATGCGGATGTCGAGGAACACCGCGTCCAACGGCTGCCCGGCGTCCATCGCGCGGTGCAGCACCCGGAGCGCCTTGGTGGCGTCGGTGACCGCTTCCACGTGAGCGATGCGCGGATCGGAGCGCAACAGGTACGTGAGGTCTTCCAGCGCGGGCGCCTCGTCGTCAACGGCGAGCACCCGCAGGGAGCGCTCGAGGCTGCCACGTCGATCCGGCCCCTCGCAGATGGGGCAGGGCAGACCTGAGGTCATTCGAGATCGAGTCCAAACTGTGTACGGCCGATCCTCACGTGGCGGCGATTAGACCACGCTCGGTCATCGCGCGCCTGGTGAGCCGTGGGCGTCGGATACGCGATCATGCCCCCTCACGGAGGGTGACCCGCCGCGGGGGTCCGGTTGCGCACCGTGTGCACCACGAGCACCCCCTCCCGCCCTGAAACCCCGATCGGCCGCATCATCCGCCAGGGAGACGAGGAGCGGAAACCCTCCGATCGGGTGTGTCTCGGTGAGGGGGTGGGAACCGTCAGTGACCTCGGCTGCTCCTGAGAGCGGAAAGACCGGTCAGGGCTGCCGGATCGCGCGGGGCTGGGCCGCCAGCGCGTCACCGAGCGTGATCTCCAGCTCGATGAACGACTCCTCGGCGCGCCGGGCGGCGACGCTCACGGAGGCCGCGGCGGCCGGGCCGACCAGTCTGCGGGTGGGCGCGCGCAGCGCCTGGATCGCCTCTGACCACTGGTTCGAGAGCTTCGCGAGACCGCTCAGCGTGTCCACGAGCTCCTCGGTGTTGTCCGGCGGTGACGCGACGATCTCCGCCAGCCGGTCGCGCAAGGCGTCCAGTGCCGGGTCCACGGATTCCTCCAGTCGTGCTGCGCCAGACATTTCCCCCACTGGGCATCACCATATCCCGACCACTGCGGTCCAGTGCAATGATGTTGCCCCAAGGGGACTACCCGGTCAATCGATTGCGCAATCCGTCTCGTTTGGCGCTCGTCTCAACTGGCGCGCACTTATGGCCGTCGGCTGAAATGGACGGGTTTCGGCGTTTAGTCGACGTTTCTCGACACCGTGTCGGTTCTACCGCCCTGGTAGACCAGGTGGCGCCGGAGGAGCCGGGCTGGACCGGTGTGTCCTGGGTCGCATCAATCACGGCATTGCGTCCTCTTGCCGGAAGAGTTCTCGACAGGCGAATTAACTCTTTTGCCGCAGGGTTGCGCGGTTTGTGTCAGGCGGCATGTGCCGCTCTGCTATGACTGACTCGAGCTCGGCCGATCTGGGGGGATCGCATGAAGTACTTCATCCACCGCGACCGGCGCGACCACCCGTTCGCGGTGGTCAGGAAGACCGCGTCGGCGGAGGAGGCGTTCACCCGCGATCTGCGGTGGAAACCCTCCGACCTGCTCGGGCGCGCCGATCTGCGGATCGACGAGGTCGCCTACGAGTCGGACGCCGGTGAGGCGAGGGCCGCCATCGAGATCGCCGTGCGCACCGAGCGGCAACGCGGCCGGCCCCGGTACTTCGCGCTGTGGAAGAGGACCGAGTTCGAACCGCGCCACCTGCACTCCGTGCTCAGGCGGACACGGCTGGGCGGGGAGGAGATCCACACCGGGCACAGTGGCTGGGTGCCGTCGAGAGTGCTGCGGCGGATGGAGAAGGAGGACTACTCGTCGTACCGGGCGTTGCCCGTGAGCGAGGAGGAGGCCGAGACGATCATCGCCGGGAAGCCCGCGCGACGGTGCTTCCAGGTGCTGTCCGTGGAGGGGCCGAACCTGCCGTTCGCGGTGGTCAGGGTGAACGGAGAGCACGAGGAGGCGTTCACGCGCGAGCTGGCGTGGGGGCCGTCGACGCTGCTGGCCGAGGTCGCGGCCCACCGCGGCCGGTGGGTCGAGGAGCTCTCAGCGGACGCGACGGGTGACCTTGCCGCCTACCACCTGGCCCTGGCCCAGCGAAGGCTGTGGCAGCGCCTCCACTGGAAGGGGGCCGGGTACTTCGCGATCTTCTCCGACGCCGTGGACGCACTCGACCTCGCGAACGCGTTCGCGCTCGTCAAAGGAGACTCGTGGGAGGAGTACGCCTATCGCAAGGGTGCGTGGGAGCGGTGCTCGTTGCTCAGGGGCATCAGCAACGGCGGCAACACCTACGAGGAACTGCCGATCAGCCCTGACGAGGCGCGCCTGCTGATGGAGCGCCTCGACAACCGATGAGTCAGAGCCGGCCGACGTCCGTGATCGTCACGACCGCCTCGCCCAGCTCGTCCGACGCCGCCAGGTCGACCTCGGCGTTGAAGCCCCAGTCCTTGTCCCCGGCCGGGTCCTCGAAGATCTGCCGGCACACCCAGCGCTCGCGCTCGACGTTGATGATCAGGAACGCCGGGCCGCGCGCGTTCGGGCCCGCGCCGATGTCCGAGTGCTCCTCGAAGTACGGCTCCAGCGCGTCCATCCACTCCTTGGCCGTCCAGCCCGACTCGTGGTCGAGCTCGCCCAGGGAGTACCAGTCGCGCTTGGCGGCCAGTTCGACGCGGCGGAACAGCGCGTTGCGGACCAGCACGCGGAACGCGCGGACGTTGCGGGTGACCGCGGGCGGCAGGTCGACGCGCACTTCCTGCTCCGGCGCGTCCGGGTTGGTGAGCTTCTCCCACTCGTCGATGAGCGACGAGTCGACCTGGCGGACGAGCTCGCCCAGCCACGAGATCAGGTCGTTGAGCTCCTCGGTCTTCGCCTCGTCCGGCACCGTCTGCGACAGCGCCTTGTATGCGTCGGCCAGGTAGCGCAGCACCAGGCCCTCGGAGCGTGCGAGGCCGTAGAACGCCACGTACTCCGTGAACGTCATCGCGCGCTCGTACATGTCCCGCACGACGGACTTGGGGGACAGGTCGTAGTCGCCGACCCACGGGTGGCCGCGGCGGTAGGTGAAGAACGCGGCGTCGAGGAGTTCGGCGAGCGGCTTCGGGTACGTGACCTCGTCCAGCATCTCCATGCGCTGGTCGTACTCGATGCCGTCGGCCTTCATCGCGCCGATGGCCTCGCCACGCGCCTTGTGCTCCTGAGCGCTCAGGATCTGCCGCGGGTTGTCCAAAATGGACTCGATCACCGACAGCACGTCCAGCTCGTAGCCCGGTGCCTCGCGGTCGAGCAGCTCGATCGCGGCCAGCGCGAACGGCGACAGCGGCTGGTTCAGGGCGAAGTTGAACTGCAGGTCGACGGTGAGCTGGAAGTCGTCGCCGTGGCGTTCCACGACGCCCGCCGCGACCAGCGCCCGGTACATCGCCAGCGCGCGGCGGATGTGCCTGAGCTGCTTCGGCCGGTCCTCGTGGTTGTCCTCCAGGAGGTGCCGCATCGCTTGGAACGCGCCACCCGAAGGGCGGCCGATCACGTTCAGCAGCATGGCGTGCGAGACCTGGAACGACGACGTGAGCGGCTCCGGTTCGGCGCCGACGAGCCGTTCGAACGTCGACTCGCTCCACGACACGAACCCGTCCGGAGCCTTCTTGCGCACGACCTTGCGGCGCTTCTTCGGGTCGTCGCCGGCCTTCGCCAGCGCCTTGATGTTCTCGACCTCGTGCTCGGGCGCCTGCACGACGACCGTGCCGACGGTGTCGTAGCCCGCGCGGCCCGCCCGTCCGGCGATCTGGTGGAACTCACGGGCCTTGAGGATCCGGGTGCGCGTGCCGTCGTACTTCGACAACGCGGTGAACACGACCGTGCGGATGGGGACGTTGATGCCGACGCCGAGCGTGTCCGTGCCGCAGATGACCTTCAGCAGACCGGCCTGCGCGAGCTGCTCGACCAGGCGGCGGTACTTCGGCAGCATGCCGGCGTGGTGCACGCCGATGCCGTGCCGGACCAGCCGCGACAGCGTCTTGCCGAACCCGGCCGAGAACCGGAAGTTGCCGATCGTGGCGGCGATCTGCTCCTTCTCCGGCTTCGTGGCGACGTTGACGCTCATCAGCGACTGCGCGCGTTCCAGAGCCGCGGCCTGGGTGAAGTGCACGACGTAGATCGGCGCCTCACGGCCGTGCAGCAGGTCCTCGATCGTCTCGTGCAACGGCGTGGAGACGTACTGGAAGTTCAACGGCACCGGGCGCTGCGCCGAGCGGACCACCGCCGTCGGCCTGCCGGTGCGCCGCGTCAGGTCCTTCTCGAAGAACGAGACGTCGCCCAGCGTCGCCGACATCAGCAGGAACTGGGCCTGCGGCAGCTCGACGATCGGCACTTGCCAGGCCCAGCCGCGGTCGGGCTCGCTGTAGAAGTGGAACTCGTCCATCACGACCTGGCCGACGTCGGCCGTGTGGCCGTCGCGCAGGGCGATGTTCGCGAGGATCTCGGCTGTGCAGCAGATGATGGGCGCCTGGTCGTTGACGCTGGCGTCGCCGGTCATCATGCCGACGTTCTCCGGCCCGAAGATCTCGCACAGCGCGAAGAACTTCTCCGAGACCAGGGCCTTGATCGGCGCGGTGTAGAAGCTGCGCTGGTTGGCCGCCATCGCGACCAGGTGGGCGCCGATCGCCACCAGGCTCTTGCCCGACCCCGTGGGGGTGCTGAGGATGACGTTGGCCCCCGAGACGAGCTCGATGACCGCTTCCTCCTGCGCCGGGTACAGCGCGAGGCCGCGCTCAGTCGCCCAGTGGGAGAAGGCGTCGAACAGTTCGTCTTCGTCGGCGATCGAGGTGAGCCGGTCCGTAAGTGCAGTCATCGCAGGTGAACTATAGGTGGTACGCGTATTCGGTGAACTCCCAGTCGGTCACGAACCGCTGGAACCGGGCCACCTCCTCCCACTTGAAGTCCACATAGGACCGCACGAAGTCCTTGCCCAGCACCTCGACCATCGCCGTGTCCTCCTCCAGATAGGCGAGGGCGTCGGGCAGCGTGGCGGGCAGCGTCGGGGCCTTCGACGGGTCGTAGCCGTACCCCGCGGACGGCCGCGGCGGCTCGATCCGGTCGCGAATGCCCAGGTAGGTGGCCGCGACGAGGCCCGCGATGCCGAGATAGGGGTTCGCGCTCGCGTCGCCGAGCCGCAGTTCGAGCCGGGTGGTCTCGCCGCGCTCGGCCGGCACCCGGAGCATCGAGCTGCGGTTGTCGAGACCCCAGTCGATCAGCCACGGCGCGAGCGAGTCCGGGCCGAACCGCTTGTACGAGTTGACCGTGGGGTTGAGCAGCGCGGCCAGCGCCGGGGCGTGCTTGAGGATGCCGCCGATGGCCCAGCGCGCCTCGTCCGACAGGCCGCTGGAGCTCCCCGGCGCCTGGAACGCGTTGCGGCCGTCCTTCTCGTGGCACGACAGGTGCAGGTGGAACCCGCTGCCACCGCCGTCGTTGAACGGCTTGGCCATGAACGTAGCCAGCCGGCCTTCCCGCCTGGCCAGCTCTTTCACGCTCGTTTTGAAGCGGAACGCGCGATCGGCCGCGTCCATGGCGGGTGAATGGACCAGGTTGATCTCGAACTGGCCCCCGGCGTATTCGTGGTTGCCGCCGGTCGTCTGCAGGCCCGCCGAACTGAGCGTGCGGAGAGTTCTCAGCAGATGACCGTCCGAATCGCCCCGGCGCCCGGTCGCGTAGACGTTGCCGGGCTCATCGCAGTAGGGGCGCCACCCGTTCGGGCGATCTTCGTCCGGCTCGCAGAGAAAATATTCCAGCTCGGGCCCGATCACCGGTTGCAGCCCGGTGGTCTCGAACACCTCCAGGGCCCTGCGGAGCACCTGTCGGGGAGATTCGTCGACGGGCCTTTCGTCGGCGGGGCTCACCGCGTCGCCGATGCACCACGCCACGCCCGGTTCCCACGGAATGGGGAGCAGCGTGTCGAGGTCGGGGACCACGATCACGTCGGGCAGCCCGGCGTCGAGCACGCCCCCGGTCTCGGTCGTCTTGCCGCCGGGCGTGGTGCTGTACACGGCCCGGCAGAACGACAGTCCGCGCTGAATCACCGCAGGTAGGTGCTCTACGAGGACGTCACGGCCCCGGTCGGTGCCGAGCAGGTCGGGGAAGACGACGCGCACCACGTCGATCCCGTCCTCGCCGAGTCTTGCCGCGAGTTCCCGTGTCACCTGTTCACCGACCACGTCGAACTACCTTTCCGGCACAGTGTGTCGCTGACGCGGAGGGGATAACGTTGAGGGGCAAACGCTATCGACCCGTCCGTGGAGCAAAGACCGCCATTGGTCCCCGTTCGGTGCCCCACACTCATCGTCCACCACGAGGCAACAGTCCGTAACTGGACGGGTGACGACCGTCACGAGATCATGCACGATGTGGGATCGTGATCAAAGTGGTTGCGGACTGACTCGCACCACATCACAGACATAGTTCGGAACCGCAAGTATTGTGCCGGGAACACCTGAGCTCGAGCACGGGAGACTTTGAGTTGTCTGGTCACCACACGATTGCCGAGACCGAGAAGGCCGTCCAGGCCAAGCTCGGTGCGGTGCCGCTGCATCGCGAGCAGATGGCGGCGGTGTCGAACATCCACCGCGCCGCGACCGCGATTCGCCAGCACCTCGAGAACTCGGTGCTGCGCACCAGCGATCTGACCTGGACCGGCTTCGTCGTGCTCTGGGTCGTGTGGATCTGGGGCGAGATGGAGACGCGCTACGTCGCCGAGGAGGCGGGTATCTCCAAGGGCACCCTGACGGGCGTCGCCAAGACGCTGCAGTCGCGGGGCCTGCTGGAGCGCCTGGGCCACCCGACCGACGGGCGTCTGGCGGTCCTGCGGCTCACCCCTGAGGGTGAAGAACTGATGGCCGACCTCTTCCCCAAGTTCAACGAGGAAGAGGTCTTCGTCAGCGGTCCGCTGGAGTCGTCCGAGGCCCAGTCGCTGGCCGAGATGCTGCGCCGCATGGTGACGCACCTCGAGGCCAACGGCGAGCAGCGCCGCCTCGACCTGCGCGGAGACACGCCGCTGCCGCCGCGCCGATCCGGTCGGCGCGCGAAGCACGGCTGACCTGCCGCCAGTGGGCGACTCACCGGGGGTGAGTCGCCCAATTTGGCGTTGAACCGGGGTCTGACCGGTCAGAGGGCAGGCCTCAGAGCAGGCTCAGCACCCGCGCGTGCAGGGTGTCGAGGTAGTCCTCGGACTCCGGCTTCATCAGCACGCTGCGCAGCACCCGCGCACCGTCCACATCGGCCTCCACCTCGGGGTGCCGGGCGGCGAACGCGGTCTTCGAGGCCCGTGCCACGCTCAGGAAGATCGGGTCGACGGCCGCGTTCATGCCCGTCTCCATCACGCGGTGGGAGGCGGCGTCCACCGCGGACAGGGACAGCGGGTCGGTCCGCGGGAAGTACGTGACGATGTCCAGCTCGGGCTCCTGGTAGAGCTCCAGGGCCTCGGACTCGCGGATCATCGACGCCCACCGCACGGCCGTCCGCCGTCCGGCCGCCAGCACCTCGCCCAGACCGTCGCGCGTCAGCGGGAGCAACCGCAGCGTCAGCCAGAGGCCGGCCGCCGCGGCCCCCGCGCGCGAGCACTCCAGGCTGATCTCGCCCAGGTGCATCTCGTCGGACGTGAAGTACGTGTAGGGGGAGTCGTGCAGGTAGAAGCGGCCCACGGACGGGTCGCGGAACAGGACCGCGCCGCAGCCGTAGGGCTGTAGGCCGTGCTTGTGCGGGTCCACCACCACGGAGTCGCACGACCCGATGGCCTCCCACGGCTCAGGCGCCAGGTCGGTGCCCGCGAGCAACGTGAAGAAGCCGCCGTACGCTCCGTCCACATGCACCCGTGCGTCGTATCGGCGTGCGACATCCAGTACAAGATGCACCGGTTCGATGGCACCCAAAGCGGTGGTTCCCGGGGTGACCACGACCGTTCCGACCTTGCCGGTCTTCAAGAGCTCTTCGAGCGCGTCCAGATCCATGCGCCCGAGGCCGTCCACGGCGACGGGGAATCCCTCGATGCCGAGCACGCCGCACATCCGTGAGTGCGTGTAGTGCGCCTCCGAGGAGTAGGCGACGCCACGGGCCGGATGCAGCGAACGGGCCACGAAGAGCGCTTCGAGGTTCGCGATCGTGCCGCTGGACGTCAGGTGGCCGAGGTGCTGGTCGCCGTAGCCGAACATCGTCGCCAGGTCCGACACGACCTCGCGTTCCATCGCGGCGGTCGCGGGACCGCCGTCGAGGGCGTGGTTGTTCGGGTTGATCAGCATCGCGGACAGGTAGCCCACGACCGCCGCGGGATGCGGCGGCTTGAGCATCTGGCCCGCGTAGCGCGGATGGAAGAACGGGTAGTTGTCGCGCAGGCGGTCCTGGAGCTCGGCGAGTGCCGAACCGAAGAGCGCCGGGTCGACCTGCAGGGACGAGTGGGGTGTGAAGGTGCCGTAGTCGGCCGTCCACTTCTCGTGGTTGGCCAACGCCTCGTTGAGCCAGTGCTGAAGATCCACCGCACACTCCACTCGTCCACACGCGCAATCCGAATGTTCGAATTTGGACGTTACGGCAGACCCCAGCGCGAAGACGAGCCGTTCGCCTTCACATCACGTGCCGAGACGTCAGGTCGTGTACCACGACGCGAGACGACGGCGCTCTGACCTCGGCGAAGCGGGATCTCGATGGCCGAGCCACGCGTCTTGTAGTCGAGGCGTCGTCCCCACGTGTCGCGGACGTCGATGTCGCCCGCGATCCCGTGCTCCAGAAGCAAAGGCGAGCCCGCCTCCGAATGGACCTTGATCCAGTCCGTCCGTCCGGAGGAACGGGAAGCGTCCACAAGGAACGCTCCTTGCGTGCGCAACGACGAGATGGACGCATCGGCCCATGTGGACGAAACTGACGGGAAGACGCGCACGACGTTGTTGTGAGACTGGACCATCATTTCCAGCACGGCCTGACCGGACATCAACGGCGACTCGATCGCGAGGTTGCCTCCCTCGCGGTAGAAGGTGTTCTCGGTCAGCACGGCGTTCGTGCCGACCTGTTTGCGGTCGAGGAAGTAGCGCAGGAACTGGAGTGCCTCCTCCGGCCTGCCCATCGCCGACGCCATCGCGGACGCGGCCCCGTAGCTGTACCCGGCCCACGCCTGCCGGCGCGACACCCAGTGGTCGAACGTCTTGTTGATCAGGTCGCGGTGCTCCGGCATGTCGTAGGTCAGCTCGCGCAACGGGTAGAACCAGAGCATGTGCGAGAAGTGCCGGTGCGAGTCGTTGAGCGACACGTCCTTGCCGATCAAAGCACCGTTCGGGCCCAGGTGGTAAGGCACGAGCCGATTGGCGATATCTCGCCAGCGCGCGTTCTCCTCGATGGACAGCAGCGTGCGCACGCCCCAGCGGATCAGCGAGAGGTCGTACGTGGTGTCCGTGGCGTTCGCGTACTCCGGTGAGCGCGTCTCCGGCAGATGCAGCTTGCCGTCCGCGCCCTCGACGAGGAAGCGGGCGTAGTAGTTGACCGCCTTCGTCAGGATCGGGAAGAGGACGTCCTTCAGGATCTTCTTGTCCATCGTGTGCCGGTAGCCCAGCCACACGTTGTGGCAGGCCCACAGAAGATTGCCCGTATGGTCGTTCGGCGCGACGCCCGGAACGCCGCAGTAGCGCGGCCCGGAGCGCAGCGTGCGGTCGCCGGGGTGGCAGATCGCGTACGAGTTCCCGTCGCGGTACGCCGGGTTCACGTTGAGTTCGAGGTTGTGCTCGAACCGCTTCAACGTCGTCGTGACCGCGTCGAGCTCGTGGTGGTTCGAGCCGTTGATCAGCGGATACGAGATCTGGACGTTGAGGTTCCACCACACGGCCGTCCAGCTGTTGCCCTGCTCGGGGAACCACGGGCCCCACTCCGAGATGACAGGCGCGTCGTTCCTCGTCGCGGCGGCCATCTTGTAGAGCTGCAACCAGTAGAAGCGCTGCACGAGCTTGTCGGGCACGGACACCAGCGACTTCGCGAAGTAGGCGTTCCACCAACGGCGATGCTGTGACGTCAGCACCTCGGCCGGGATCGCGAGCGCCTGCCGCACCTCACGGATCGCGTCGGACGTGTGCGTGTCCGCAGGGTGTGTGTACGCCACGTGCGCGGCGAACCGGCCGTTGCGGGTCTGCCAGGCCGTTGTGTAGCCACCGCCCGCGAGCAGTGGCTGTGCGGCGTAGGAGACGCCGTTGGCCGTGCCCAGAGTGGGGGCGGGGTTGGCCGTGTAGTCCGCCGGCCTGCGGATCTGACGGGTCGTCGACGACTCCAGCGGCTGGAAACCCCAGGTCGCCTCGCCCTTGACGGAGGCGAGGAACGTGCTGCGCGAGTTGTGCACGAGCATCGTGAACGTGGCGCTGCCCTGAGTTGTCGTCACCGAGCCCGTG
This sequence comes from Lentzea waywayandensis, assembly GCF_900115955.1. GTDB lineage: Bacteria > Actinomycetota > Actinomycetes > Mycobacteriales > Pseudonocardiaceae > Lentzea > Lentzea waywayandensis. Next base: position 584,028 of record NZ_FOYL01000001.1, on the reverse strand, counting down.
AGCTCGGCGTTCCACAGGTCGAGCGTCCAGTCGACAGCGGTGATCGCGCCGGCGAACTGCAAGGTCAGGTACCCGATGGGCAGCCGGGACAGGCCGACCGCGGCCTCCCAGTGCTCGCGCTGGTCCTGCACCTCGGAGTGGCTGAGCATGAGCTTCAGCTCGTTCGCGTTGCGTCCCGCGTAGACCTGGACGCCCAGGAACCCATTGGCGAGGAAAGGACTGTCGCCCCAGTTCTGCGGCAGCCTCTTCCACTCCATGCGGGCATCGCGGACCACGTCCCGGTGCACGTTGTGACCCGATGTTTCGGGCGCTGCGACCGCGGTGCCCACCCCCAGTGCGGAGGCCCCCACGGCCGCGCCCGTCCCGTACAAAAAGGTTCTACGCGACAGCTCTGTCACTGTTCGTCCCTCCGTGCCGTGGCGGCGGCGGAACGGATCTAACCGCAGAAGTCATCCGATGACTAGCGACCGTGTGACGATCAACGCCCTTCTTGCCTGCAAATCGTTGTTGCACAGTCCTAGCCATAGCCGAGGTCGGGCAATTAGCGTGACGGCTCATGTCACCTGTTGCCATGCACATGAGCGACGGTCTGCTGAACGCGCCGGTGTCGGTCGTCTTCCTCGTCATCGCGGCGGCGGGCGTCGGTTTCGCGCTGGTCAAGGCCCGTGCGGACCTCGACGACCGCACGGCGCCGATGGCGGGCCTGGTGGCCACGTTCATCTTCGCCGTCCAGATGATCAACTTCCCGATCCTGCCCGGCGCGTCCGGGCACCTGCTCGGCGGCGCGCTCGCGGCGATCCTGGTCGGCCCGTGGGTCGGCGCGCTGTGCGTGACGATCGTGCTGGTGGTGCAGGCGCTGCTGTTCGCGGACGGCGGTCTCACCGCCCTGGGCGCGAACGTCACCAACATGGCGTTGATCGGCACCGCGACCGGGTTCCTCGTCGCCGTCGCCCTGCGCAAGATCGCCGAGCGGGGCAAGGGCGGCCTGTTCGCCGTCGCGTTCATCTCGGCGTTCGTCAACACGGTGGTCGCCGCGACCGGCTTCGTCGTCGAGTACGCGATCGGTGGCGCGGGCGGCGTGGAGATCGGCAAGGTCGCGCTGCTGATGTGGGGCCTGCACGCGTTGATCGGCATCGGCGAGGGCCTGATCACCGCCGTCACGGTCACCTCGGTCGCGTCGATCCGGCCAGACCTCGTCTACCTGCTGAAGGGCAGCCGCAAGCCGCTGGAGGTGCGATCGTGAAGAAGTTCTTCATCGGGTTCGCGTTCGTGTCACTGCTGATCGCGGGAGTGCTGTCGTACTTCGCGTCCGGCGACCCGGACGGCCTGGACAAGACCGTCGAGGACACCGGGATCGCCGAGCACGCGCAGGAGCACCCGTTCTCCGGCAGCACGTTCGCCGACTACGCGCTCGGCGGCGACGACAAGTTCACCGGCCTCGCGGGCGTGCTCGGCGTGATCGTCGTGCTGGCCCTCTCGTTCGGCCTGTTCTGGGTGCTGCGCAAGAAGTCCGACGCGTAGTGAGCGGCGCCCACGACGTCCTGCACCACGCCGGCGACTCGCCGGTGCACCGCCTCGCGCCCCACGTGAAGATCCTCGTGGCGTTCGGGGCGGTGCTGGGTGTCGTGGCGACCCCGCGCACGCTCTTCCCGCTGTTCGGGCTGTACCTGCTGGTGATCGTCGCGGTGTGGTTCGTCGCGCAGGTACCGGTGCTGTGGTTTCTCAGGCGTGCGGTGATCGAGGCGCCGTTCGTGGTGCTCGCGTTCCTGCTGCCGATCTTCGGCACGGACCCGCGCATCGGCTTCCTGGGCCTCTCCGTGTCCGTCGAGGGAACACTTGCGGGCTGGAACATCCTGGCCAAGGGCACGCTGGGCGTGCTGATCAGCCTGACCCTGGCGGCCACGACGGCGCCGGGGGAGTTGTTGCGCGGTCTGCAGACGTTGCGGGTGCCGGCGCCGTTGGTCATGATCGCCACCTTGATGCTGCGTTATGGCGAAGTCGTCGTGGGCGAGGCGAAACGCATGCGCGTCGCCCGCATCTCGCGCGGCGACGACCCGCGGTTCCTGTGGCAGGCGGGCGCGGTGGCCCGGTCGGTCGGCACGCTGTTCATCCGGTCCTACGAACGCGGAGAGAGGGTGCATCTCGCGATGGTGTCGCGTGGCTGGACGGGTCAGCCGGGAGGTTCGGCGACGATCGTCCCCGAGACGGTGGCGGCTCCCGCTCTGGAGGTCTCGAAGCTGGCCTTCGCCTACCCGGACGGGCACCAGGCGTTGTTCGGCATCGACCTGCGCGTCGACCGCGGCGAACGCGTCGCGGTGCTCGGCCCGAACGGCGCCGGCAAGACCACGTTCGCGTTGCACCTCAACGGAGTTCTCGGCGGCGGCTCGGGATCGATCTCGATCGCCGGCCTGGAGGTCCGCAAGCAGAACCTGCGCGAGATCCGCCGCCGCGTCGGGCTCGTCTTCCAGGACCCCGACGACCAGCTGTTCTGCCCGACGGTCGCCGAGGACGTCGCGTTCGGCCCGCGCAACTTCGGCATGTCCGATGTGGACTCGCGGGTGACGAAGGCGTTGAGCGCCGTGGGAATGGAGTCGGTGGCCGACCGCTCCCCGTTGCACCTCTCCGGCGGTCAGCGACGTCGCGTCGCGCTGGCGTCCGTGCTGGCCTGCTCACCGGAGATCCTGGTGCTGGACGAGCCGTCGGCGAACCTCGAACCGGTGGCCCGCCGCGAACTGGCCGAGCTGCTGCTCTCGTTGGCCCCCACCATGCTCATGGTCACGCACGACCTGCCGTTCGCGTTGCAGATCTGCCCTCGCAGCGTGCTGATCGACGACGGCGTGGTCGTCGCGGACGGCCCGACCCGCGAGATCCTCGCCGACACCGCGCTTCTGGCGCGTCACCGCCTCGAACTGCCCTACGGCTTCCGGCTCGACTGAAGTCCCTTCAGGACGATCTCCAGCAACACGGCGGGATTCGCCCCTTCGTGCATGCTCTGGAGCATCCCCTTCATCAGCACCACCAGGTCCGTGGCTGTGACGTCGGCGCGGACCGTTCCCGCTTCCTGGGCTCGGTGGAGAAGCCCGCCCAACGCCTTGTGCAGGCTCTTGCGCAGGTCGGGTGACACGGTGATCGCGTCGGACATGTCCCGCTTCACCGCCGCCTCGTCCGCCATCTTGGTGAGGAACGCGAACAGCGCTTGCCGCGGGTCGTCCGCGTGCTCGTCGGCCGACGCGATCATGGCCGACACCCGCGTCTCGGTGACGGCCTGGAACAACGCCTGCTTCGTCGGGAAGTGCCGGTAGACCGTGCCCGGCCCGACCCCCGCCTTGCCGGCGATCTCGTCCAGCGGCACGTCGAAGCCCTGCGTCGCGAAGAGCTCACGCGCCGCTTCCAGCACCTTCTCGCGGTTCCGAGCCGCATCGGCCCTCATCGTTGCCAACCGGGGCGCGCGTTCCGTATCGTCATAACCGGGGTCACCGTTCCGATTCTACTTTTGGGGATGAAGCCATGACGCGCACACCCGAACAGATCGTCGACCACGTCCGCCGCATGGTGGCGGGGGAGGAGACGCACGGCCAGTTCGCCGACCTCTTCGCCGAGGACGGGGTCATGGCCTACCGCTTCCCGACGCACTTCCAGCCGGAGGAGATCAAGGGCCGCGAGGAGATCCGCGCCTACTTCAGTCAGGTCCGCGGCGCCTCCGTGCGGGACAGGATCGAGATCCAGAGCGTGGAAGCCCAGTGCTGGCGCACCAACGACCCCGACGTCGCGGTCGCCGAGATCACCCACCGCGGCTGGTCGAAGGTGAAGCAGGACTACTACACGTTCACCGCCGTCGCGATCCTCCACTTGCGCGACGGCGAGATCGTCCGCTACGACGACTACATGAACCCGTTGCTGCTGACCGAGTTGCTGGGCGTATGACCTTTGATCTGCCTGCTTGGTGCATCTCGGAGCTGGGGAGTCCGGTGTCCGAGGTGCGGTACGAGCGGGTGTCGATCTCCTCGGTCTTCGGCCTGCTGCTGGACGACGGCCGCGAGGTCTACGTGAAGGCCCGCGAGGACGACGGCCGAGCCGTGTCGTGCCTGGCCGCACAGGCTTCTTTGGCGGAGCGGGGGTTTCCGTGTCCCCGCCCGCTCACGCCGGTCGTGTTCGCGGACGGGCTGGCCGTGCACGCCGAGGAGTCGTTGCCCGGCGGGGAGATGCTGCTCGGCACTTCGCCTGACGTCGCCCGGCGCTACGCGGCCGTGTTCGCTTCGCTGATGGCCTTGCTGGCCGACGTGTCCGTCCCACCGCCGCTGCCGTCGCCGCGTTGGGCTCGTTGGGACCACAAGGATCCCGGTGTGTGGCCGGTGATCGACTTCCTCGACGCGCGGGACCAGAGCGTGGTGCCGCCGTTCGTCGTGGAGGTGGCTTCTCGGGTGCGTGCGCGGCTGCTGGCCACCGACCTGCCGTGCGTGCTGGGCCATGCCGACTTCGAGGCGCAGAACCTCCGCTGGCAGGACGGCGCGGTGCTGGCCGTGCACGACTGGGACAGCCTGGCGTGGCAACCGGAGGCGGCGTTGGTGGGCGCGGCCTCCGGGGCGTTCGCCAACGCTTCGCCGCCGAGCTGGGTGCCTTTGGAGAGTTCCCTGGCGTTCATCGAGACCTACCAGCAGGTCCGTGGGCGTGCGTTCTCCGTGGAGGAGATGGAGATCGCGTGGGCCGGGAGCATGTGGACCGCCGTGCACAACGCACGCTGGGAGGTGTTGCACGGCGATCCGACGCCGTCCGGTGACGCCGTGCGGGAGCAGGGTGCCGAACGTCTCCGGCTGGCGAACGCCTAGCCAGCCGCGCGCCGCCGACGTTCCGCCAGCACCGCCGACAGGTACGGATGCGGATGCGTGTACTCCAGGCGCGGCGACCGGATGGCGGCCCCGACGTCGTCCGACAGCCGCGACCCCAGATCCCACCGCGCCTGCTCGGTCAGCTCGTGATAGCGGCTCAGGTACTGCCGCGCCGCCAGCACCAGCTCGTCCGGCAGCTGCGACAGGTCCAGCCCGGACGCCCACTCGGCGAGCTGCGGCGGCATCGTGGCGAGTTCCACCTGCTGCTTCGGCACCCGCGTGTGGATCACGACAGTGCCCGCGAGGTAGTCGCCTACGCGCTTGCCCTGCGGGGAGAACAGGGACACGAACAGTGCGACGGCGCCGCCCATGCCCAGTGCCCAGAAGTCCACGAAGAAGCCGCCGAGCGCGCGCACCAGGGCGTGCCGGAAGCGGATGGCGCCGCCGTCGTCGCGCACCACGCGCAGGCCCATCACGAGCTTGCCCAGCGAACGGCCGCGGGACAGCGACTCGACGGCGGTGGGGTAGCCGACCAGGACCAGCACGGTCAGGGAGAGGGCGAGGGCCGTTTGCAGCGCGTCGTCGAAGCCGATCGGCACCAGCAGCGACACGAGCAGCAGCAGGCCGAACTGCACCGCGACGTCGAACGCGAACGCGACCGCCCTGCTGGCGAGCTGTGCGACGCGCAGGTCCAGAACTACGGCTTCACCGGTGACTAGGTCCCCCACGCGGATAGTGTGACTCATCGTGGATCTGGACGTGTTCATCGATCGCCACCGCGAGTCGTGGCACCGGCTCGAGAAGCTGGTCAAACGGTCCGGCCGGCTCAGCGGTGCCGAGGCCGACGAGCTGATCGAGCTCTACCAGCGCGTCACGACGCACCTGTCGATCGTGCGCAGCCAGACCCCGGACCCGGCCACAGTTGAACGGTTGTCGTCGCTGGTCGCGCAGGCTCGGTCGGCGCTGACGGGCACCCACACGCCGGCCTGGCGGGTCTTCACGCGCTTCTTCACACATCGGCTGCCCGCCGCCATCTACCTCGGCTGGCGCTGGTGGGTGCCGGCCGGTGTCGCGTTCTACCTGGTCACCGGCATCATCGCGGCGTGGATCGCCTCCAACCCGGACGTGCAGGCCGCCATCGCCGCGCCCGACGAACTGCGCGAGATGACCAAGGTCGGCGGCGGGTACGAGTCCTACTACTCCAGCGATCCCGCCGGGTCGTTCGCGGCGAAGGTGTGGACCAACAACGCCTGGATGACCGCCGCGTGCCTGTTGCTCGGCGTGCTGTTCGCGATTCCGCCGATCTACCTGCTCTTCACCAACGCCGTGAACGTCGCCGTGGGCATCGGACTGATGTTCGGTGCGGGGCGCGGTGAGTTGTTCCTCGGGCTGTTGGCGCCGCACGGGCTGTTGGAGCTCACGGCTGTGTTCGTGGCGGCGGGCATCGGCATGCGGCTCGGGTGGCAGGTGATCGACCCCGGCAAGCGCACGCGTGCCCAAGCCCTTGCCGCGGAAGGACGATCGGTCGTGGCCGTGGCACTCGGGCTGGTCGTGGTGCTGCTGGTCTCCGGGGTGCTGGAAGGGTTCGTGACGCCGTCCGGCCTGCCGACGTGGGCGCGCGTCGGCATCGGCGTGGTCGCGGAGGTGCTGTTCCTGTTGTACGTCTTCGTGATCGGACGCCGAGCGGCGCAGCAAGGCGAGACGGGCGACGTGGACGCGAGCGAGCGTGAGGACGTCACGCCCGTCGCCGTCTAAAGCTTGCCCGCGGCCTTCAACGAGAGATAGCGGTCCGCGAGAGCGCGTGGCAGGTCATCGGGCAGTGCGTCTACGACATCGACTCCGTGTCGTGCGAGCAAAGCGGTGAGACGACGCCGTTCGGCCAGAGTGCGCTCCGCGGCGGCAGCCGTGTAGACGGCCTCCAAATCGCCCCGTCCGGCGGCCATCGCGTGCACGGCCGGATCGGACACCGAGGCGATCAGCAGGTGGTGCCGTGAGGCCAGCGTCGGCAGCAGCGGCAACAGGCCGTGCTCGATCGACGGCTCCAGCGACGTCAGCAGCACGACCAGCGAACGGCGGCCGGCGCGGCGGAGGACCTCGGCCACGGCGGCACGGGCGTCGAACTCGACCAGCTCGGCTTCCAGCGGTCCCATCGCCTGCACCAGGACGGGCAACGTGGCGCGGGGGACCGAGGCGCGGACCTTGGTGCTGAACGCCAGGAAGTCCACCTGGTCGCGGGCCTGCGATGCCAGGGCGGACAACAACAGCGCGGCGTCCATCGACGTGTCCAGGCGCGGCAGGCCGCCCAGGGCGCCCTCCACCCGGCTCGCGGAGGTGCGGGCGGTGTCCAGCACGATCGTCACCTGACGGTCGCGTTCCGGGCGCCAGGTGCGCACCACCACGTCCGACGAACGAGCCGACGCACGCCAGTCGATAGAGCGCACGTCGTCGCCGATGACGTACGCGCGTAGTGAGTCGAACTCCGTGCCCGCGCCACGGATCAACGACGCGCGGCGGCCGTCCAGTTCGCGCAGGCGTTCCAGCAGGGGCGGGAGGTGGCGGCGGCTGTGGAACGGCGGCAGCGCGCGCACGGTCCACGGCACGACATGCGAGCCTTGCCGTGCCGCGATGCCCAACGGGCCGAGAGAACGCACGGTCACACGGTCCGCCGTGCGATCGCCGCGACGCACCGGCCGTAGCTCGAACGACAACGCACGCGAGCCACCAGCGGGCACATCAACCGCAACACGGTCGGCGACCACACCGGCAGAAGGCGTCCATGCGTCACGAAGAACGCCATGGAGCCGACGTCCGGGGTTGTGCACGGTCAGCTGAACAGAGCACAGCTCGCCCGTGCGCACAGAGGTCGACCCCGCGCGCGAGAACGTCAACGGCCGGACGCTGGCAGCCAACAACAGGTCGGCCGACACGCACAGCACAAGAACAGCGAACACGACGAGAATCCCTTGCCACGAAGGCAAGAAGAGTCCGACGACGAGAACCCCGATGAGCGCGAGCAGGCCCGCGCGGCCCGTGAGCGCCACGTCAGCGCGGCACCTGGACCGCGCCGAGCACGCCGTCCAGCACGCCGTCCGTCGTCACGCCCTCCAGTTCGGCCTCCGGACGCAGCTCCAGGCGGTGCCGCAGAGCAGGGCGGGCCAACGACTTCACGTCGTCCGGCGTCACGTAGTCACGGCCCGAGAGCCACGCCCACGCGCGTGCGGCGGCGAGCAGAGCCGTTGCACCACGCGGAGAAACGCCCAGACGGACAGCCGGAGACTGACGAGTCGCACGGCACACGTCCACGACGTACGCGATCACCTCAGGAGCCACGGTCAACGCGCGCACGGCCGCCCCGCCCGCCTCCAGGTGCGCGGCACTCGCCACCGGCTGCAACGAGGACAGGTCGCGCGGGTCGAAGCCGGAGGCGTGGCGCGTCAGCACGTCGATCTCGTGCTCCCGCGCGGGAATCGGCATCGTGACCTTGAGCAGGAACCGGTCCAGCTGCGCCTCGGGCAACGGGTAGGTGCCCTCGTACTCCACCGGGTTCTGCGTCGCCACGACGATGAACGGCGAGGGCAGCGGCCGGGTCTTGCCGTCGGCGGAGACCTGCCGTTCCTCCATCGCCTCCAGCAGCGCGGCCTGCGTCTTCGGCGGCGTCCGGTTGATCTCGTCGGCGAGCAGCAGGTTCGTGAAGACCGGGCCCTCGCGGAACGAGAACGCGGCGTTGTGCGAGTCGTAGACCAGCGAACCCGTCAGGTCGCCGGGCATCAGGTCCGGCGTGAACTGCACACGTGTCGTGGACAGGTCCAACGCGCGCGCAAGAGCACGCACGAGCAACGTCTTCGCGACGCCGGGTACGCCCTCCAACAGCACGTGTCCCTTGCACAGCAACGCGAGGATCAGCGACGTCACGGCGGCGTCGTTGCCCACCACGGCCTTGCCGATCTCCGCGCGCAACGCCACCAGCGCCGTGCGGGCTTCCTCGGTGGTGACCACAGCCGTCATCCCTTGCGCACCTCGTCCTCCAGAACGTCCAGATCAGTTGCCAGCGCGACCAGCCCCCGGTCGTCCACCGGCCCCTCGTCGTACAGCAGCGCCCGCACCGAGGCGACGGGACGCGAAGTCCTGCGGGCGATCTCCTCGGACGGATCGTCGCCCAACGGCACCCCCAGCAGCGGCGCCAACCGGTCGCGAGTCGCCTGGCGCAGCACTGAAGCAGCGTGCGAGGCGGCGTGCGACCGGCGATACAACCGAGCGCGGCCCTCCACGGTCTCGGCGGCGCGCACCACGACCGGAAGCCGTTCGGGCACCACGCGGCCGAGCCTGCGCGCCCGCCACAGTGCGATCAGCACGGCGGCGATGCCGAGCTGGAGCGCGGCGAACTTCCAGCCGTCCGGGACCAGGTCGGTCAGCGACTTCTGCTGGGACCTGTCCGCCGCCGACGGCACGTACCAGACCAGCCGTTCGTGCTGGCCCAGCAACGACAACGCGAGCGCCGCGTTGCCCTCCTCGTCGATGTCGCGGTTGGTGAAGATCCCGCCGTAGCCGATCATCGTCACGGTGCCGGTGCGTACCAGCGTCGAGTCGTAGCACCTCTGTTCGCCCTCGTAGACGAACCCGCCTGTGGTCGCCGCACCCGCCTTGGCCGCCAGCGGGCAGCCCGGTTGCCGGGTCTCCGGCTCCAGCCGGCCCACCCCGGTGGCGGGCGCGAGGAGCACGGTCGCGGAGGCCCGGCTGCTCAGGTCCGCGAGCCGTTCCGGGTCGATCAGGTTCGGCTGCGTCACGAACAGCGTCGCACCGTCCACAGCGGACGCGGTGTCGGTGAGCTCGACCCGCACGCCGTTCTGCTCCAGCAGATCGGCGACCGCGTGGCTGCCCTCCGGCCGGAACGAGCGGGGGTCGAACGACCCGCCCTCGCCGCTGCCGCGCACCAACGTGATCACGACGGCGGTGAAGAGGATGATCACGCCGATCAGCAGTGGCCCGCGCGCGGCCGTCCAGATCCGCCCGGCGTCGGGGGAGACCGCCGTCATCCGCTCACCTTGCCGTCCACGGAGACCAACGCCTGATACCCCTCCACCGTCGCGGGCCTGCCGCCGTACCAGACGTCGTCGAACTGCATCGCCGCGCCGCGCAGGTCGTCCGCGAGCACCGGAAGTGCCTGGCCCGCCTCGAAAGCGACCTCGTCCACGGTGCGGCCGGCCCGTGCGTCGAGCACGCCGCGTTGCTCCAGTTCGCGCACCACCGCGCGGAAGCGTTCGCGCACGGCCTCGGCCAGGTCACCGGCGGCCGCGGCCTTCTCGGCGGCGGCCCGGTGCTGCGCGGCGGTCAGGACGGTCGAACCGAACACCGTGCCGCCCGATCGCAGCACACGGCCTGTGCGCCCGACGCGGAGCCTGATGATGATCACGATCAGCACCGCCACGGCCACGATGATCGCGATCGCGGTGAACCCGCTCATGCCACCCGCCCCGGCGAAGAGCTCGCCGAGGCGGTCGAGGATCCAGTCGATGGCGCGTTGCAGCGGGTTCGGGTCGTCGGAGACGTACGCCGGGTCACTGAGCTCCCGGACGGCCGCCTCCCGAGCCTCGTCGCGGCCGAGATCTACCGGTACGTCAGATACCGCCATGCCCTGCGGCCCGCTGGAGTTCGATGTCCATGCCCTCGGAACGCATCCGGCGGTCGACGTAGAGCAGCACGGTCACCGCGGAGCTGAACGGCAGCGTGATCGTCGAGGCGATGATCGCGCCGATGGTCGACAGGATCAGCGAGCCGATGCTCAGCGCCGCCGTGGGGTCGGACGAGAAACCGGTCGTCGCCGCGCCCAGCAGGCCGAACGGCAGGCTGATGATCCAGCTGATCACCCAGCCGATCACGACGGTGAGCAGCAGGATGCCGAACGTCCGCCACCAGGCGCCGTCCACGAGCTTCTTCGACCGGCCGAACGCGGTGGTGACGCCGCAGCGCTCCAGCACCAGCGCGGGCGTGACCAGCGCGAACAACACCCACAGCCAGACGCCGGGCACGATGCAGAGGATCAGGCCGACGGTGATCACGAGACCGGAGAGCAGCGTCGCGCCGAGCAGCGGGAGCAGCCGCGGCTTGAACTCCTCCCACGCCTGCGCGAACGTGACCGGCTTGCCCAGCACGGCGTGGCCCACGATGACGGTGATGAAGCCCGACAGGAACACGGTGCCGAGCAGCAGCAGGAAGACGCTGAGCAGCGTGCCGGTGAGGAAACCGGTGATGGCGCTGGTGAACTGGTCGATCGCCTGTTCCTGCGTCACCGAGTTCGGGTCGAGCGTCACGACGGCGGTGAGGTCGTCCAGGAACGGCAGCTGCACCAGCAGGCCGAGGATCTGCGTGACCGCGGCGACGATGGCGGCCGCGCCGATGATCAGCTTCGGGTAGCGGCGCATCGTCGTGATGGCGCCGTCGACGATCTCACCGACCGCCAGCGGGCGCAGCGGGATCACGCCGGGCTTGATCGTCGGTCCCGCTCCGGGCGGCGGAGGGGCGTTGTAGCCGGGCTGCTGGCCGTACTGAGGCGGCTGCTGCCCCGGCTGCTGCGGCTGGTTCGATGGCTGGTCCGGTGAGGACCAGCCGGGCGTTTCGGACATCTCGGCTACCCCCGGTCGTGGTGTGAGCGGCATCCTGCCAGATCAGCACCACCGCCACTGGCGAACGCGATCACGAAACGAGCTCGGTCCGCGCCTTGGCCGGTGTCGTGCGCCGCATGCCTGCGCTGACGCACCGTTTGACCACCTGCGGCTGTTCGCGCATCAGCCGCAACCCGCGCCTGACCAGCGTCGGCACCGGCTTGCGGGCCTCGGCGACGTCGCGGGCGAACCGGCGCACGAACGTGACCGGCGGACTCGGCGCGAGCACGATCGCGTCCCGTAGCACCCCCGCCTCCCGCGCGCCCTGGACCAGCAGGTCCGCGAACAGCCCCTCCGCGATGAACGCGGGCGCGTCGCCGAGCTCGATCGTCTGCGTGCCGACCGCGCGGTCCTCGCTGATCGAGTAGACCGGCGCCTCGACCCGGCCGTTGTCCGACAGCTCGATGATCGCCTGGAGCGCCTTGTCCGCGTTCCACGAGCCGATGTCGTCCCAGTCGGCCCTGCCGTGCTCGTCGCGGGGCAGCAGCGGGTCGTCGCCGTCGCGGTAGAAGTCGTCCAGGCGCAGCACGGGCCAGCCGAGGTGGGCGGCGAGTGTCGACTTGCCTGAGCCGGAGGGTCCGGCGAGCAGCACGGCACGAGGGATGGGCACGGAACGCGATCCTCGCACATGACTTAGGCTCGAACGCATGAGCGAAGGTCTGTTCGACGAGGGCCTCTTCGGCGCGTCCGACGAGGAGAAGGCCGAGCGCATCGCGGCCAACGCCCCGCTGGCCGTGCGGATGCGTCCGGTCACGCTGGACGAGGTCGTCGGCCAGGACCACCTGCTCGGGCCGGGCGCCCCGTTGCGCCGCCTGGTCGAGGGCGCCACACCGGCGTCCGTGATGCTCTACGGCCCTCCCGGCACCGGCAAGACGACTCTCGCGACGCTGGTGTCGAAGGCGACCGGACGCCGGTTCGTCGCTCTGTCGGCCCTGTCGGCCGGAGTCAAGGAGGTGCGGGCGGTCATCGACGAGGCCCGGCGCCGCCTGGTCCGCTCCGGTGAGTCGACCGTCCTGTTCATCGACGAGGTGCACCGGTTCTCCAAGACGCAGCAGGACGCCCTGCTGGGCGCGGTCGAGGACCGGATCGTGCTGCTCGTCGCGGCCACCACGGAGAACCCGTTCTTCTCGGTCGTGTCGCCCTTGCTGTCGCGTTCGCTCGTGTTGCAGCTCAAGTCGTTGACCGACGACGGCGTGCGCTCGGTCATCAAGCGCGCGGTGTCCGACGAACGCGGCCTGGGTGGTTCCGTCGTGCTGGAACCCGAGGCCGAGGACCACCTGATCCGCCTGGCCGGTGGCGACGCCCGCCGGTCGCTCACGGCGCTGGAGGCGGCGGCGGACTCGGCGCTGGCGTCGAACGAGGGCGTGATCACGCTGTCGCTGCTGGAGTCCACTGTGGACAAGGCGGCGGTGCGCTACGACCGCGACGGCGACCAGCACTACGACGTGACCTCGGCGTTCATCAAGTCGATCCGCGGCTCGGACGTCGACGCGGCCCTGCACTACCTCGCGCGGATGATCGAGGCGGGGGAGGACCCCCGCTTCATCGCGCGCCGGCTGGTGATCCACGCCAGCGAGGACATCGGCATGGCCGACCCGACGGCGCTGCAGACGTGCGTGGCGGCGGCTCAGGCCGTGCAGCTCATCGGCCTGCCCGAATGCACCCTGAACCTCGCGCAGGCCACGATCCACCTCGCCACCGCGCCGAAGTCGAACGCCGTCACCACCGCGATCTCCGCTGCCGTCGAGGACGTCCGCAAGGGCGCCATCGGTTCCGTGCCCGCACATCTGCGCGATGGCCACTACGCGGGCGCGGCGAAGCTGGGCAACGCCCAGGGCTACCGGTATCCGCACGACGTGCCGGAGGGCGTGCTGACGCAGCAGTACGCGCCGGACGACCTGGTGGGGCGCGACTACTACGAGCCGACCGGGCGCGGCAACGAACGCGCTGTGGCGGAGCGGTTGCCCCGGCTGCGCCGGGTGATCCGGGGCGAGTAGCCCGCGTGGCGTTGCTCTGTTCGGACTAGTATCCGGTCGCGTTGGGTGACTACGCGTACACCGGGGGCGACGATGACAGATCCTGACCGGATCCTCGCGAACTACGAGGGGACGCTCGCCGAGGCACAACGCCGCAGCGACGCGATTCGCGAGACGCTGGCGACGTTGCGGGTGACCGAACGCAGCGCGGACGGCCAGATCTCGGTGACGGTGAACGACGCCGGCAACCTGGTGGACCTCCGGCTCGGCAACGCCTTGCAGCGCAAGGACGGCGACACGGTCGGCCGCGAGGTGCTGCGGGTCGTGCAGGCCGCGCAGGGACGTGTCGCGTCGACGGTGCAGGAGGCCATGACGCCGTTGATGGGCGCGGACTCCGAGGCGATGCACATGATGATGGACAAGCTCCGCAGCGCTGCGCCGCCCGTCGAGCCCGAACGCCCGTCGTGGGGCCCGCCGCAGTCCGCCCTCGGCCAGATCGAGGACGACCACCCGCCGGTCCCGCGCCCGCCCCGCGCACCCCGTCCGCCCGAGGAGGACGAGGACTTCGGCGACGGCGGGTACCTGCGATGAACCACGCCAGCGACGAAGCCGAGATGAAGGCGCACCTGGGCAAGCTCGACGACATCGGCGCCCGCATCAACACCGCGGTCACGTCCGCGAACGCGACCATGGACGCGACGGCGTTCGGCCTGCTGGGCATGCCGCTCGCGGGCATCTGCGCGGGCGCGTCGGCCCTGGCCGCCAACGCCATCGAGAAGGCCTCGGACTCGGCGGTCGCGCACTACCGCGAGTTCGCCGACATGGCGCTGCACATCAAGTCGAACGAACAAGCCCAGGCCACGAACCTCGACGGGACGCACCGGAAATGACGAACCCGCTGAAAGTCGCAGGCGAACAGACCAAGGCGACCGAGGGCCTCGGCCTGGCGCACGACGCCGCCGAGACGTTCTCCGCCATCAGCCAGGGCAACTGGGCCGAGGGCCTGATGAACGCGGCGGGCGGCGCGACGGGGGTGGCGGGCTTCCTGGCGGACCCGCTCGCGGGCCTGATCGGCGCGGGCTTCGGCTGGCTGATCGAGCACGTCCCGTTCCTGCGGGAGCCGCTCGACTGGCTCACCGGCGACCAGCAACAGCTCGACTCGATGTCGAAGACGTGGGGCAACATCGCCAACCACGTCGAACAGGTCTCCACCGACCTCAGGCAGTGGGTGAAGACCGACACCGGCCAGTGGACCGGCGAGGAGTTCCGGGCGTACGAGCGGTTCGGTGTCGACAAGGCCGACACGTACGGCTCCGTCGCGACCGGCGCGCAGGGCATCTCCGTGCTCGTCAACGTCTGCAAGACCATCCTCAACGTGGTGCGGGGCATCGTCCGCGACCTGATCTCCGAAGCCGTCGGCAAACTGATCAGCATCTGCATTCGGTGGGCCCCGGCCATGGCCGCGTTCGGTGCGGGTGTCGCGGGCGCGATCGCGGAATGCACCGCCACGGCCGTCAAATACGCGAACAAGGCCCTGGGCTGGTGCAAGAAGCTCTCCAAGGCGTTCAGCAACGCCACCGGCCTGTTCGGCAAGCTGGAGAACGTCTTCCAGGGTGCCATGAACGCACTGACCAAGCTCTCCAGCGGTGCGCGCAGCGGGGTGACGAACTTCTACGTGGCGAACGCCATCGTCAGCAAGGCGACCAACCTGGACGCGGTGAAGCACGGGGTGAGCGAGGCGAAGAAGCACGTCGTGGACGGGGTGAAGTCCGCGCCCGCCGACTCCGTGCCGAAGCTGGGTGTCGACCTGGGCAAGGAGGCGGGCAAGGTGTTCGACAGTCAGTCGGGCGATCTGTTCGACTCGGAGCCCGAACAGAAGCAGGGTGGATGAAGCTCCTCGGATTCCTGTTCGTCTTCTTCGTGATGCCGCCGCTCGGGTACCTCACGGCGGCCACGGTCTGGACCCACCTGGGCGACCAGATCGAAGCCGGCGGCACCAGCACCCTCGTCGGGGTGGCGAGGTCGTGCGAGCGGCAGGACCCGATCACGCTGACCGGTGGCTTCAAGGCCTGGTACATCTGCCAGGTCGACGTCAGCGCGCGCGGCGGGCCGTCACGCACGATGGAGTCGCGGGGCTTTCTCACCCCCGACCACATCGGTGTCCCGGTTCCGGTCGCCACCACGCACAACGGCCGGAACCTGGTGGCCGACTCCGACACCAAGCGCTACCCGAACCTCGCCGGGCTCGCGCTGGCCGGGACCGTCATCGGCTGGATCCTGCTGATGGCCGCGATGCTGTGGTCGTTGAGCCGCAAGCACATGCCGAAGAAATCCGTCGGGCGATCGGGAAGCATCGCGTAGCTTCGGCGAGGTGACGATCAGAGAAGACTTCCTGACCACCGCCCGCATCGCCCTGGACCTGCTGCGCCACCAGCAGGTCGCGCTGAACTGGGACCAGCCCAGCGCCCTGCCGGAGTTCGGGGTCAGCGGCCTCGCCGGGCACGTCGCCTACCAGGTCCTGCCGCTGCCGGGCATGATCGGGACGCCGGTCGGTGACGAGCCGGTCGTCAGCCTGATGGAGCACTACGAGCGCGCGAAGTGGACCGATCTGGACGTCGACTCCGAGTTCCACACCCGCATCCGGGCGGGCGGCGAGAAGCTCGCGGCGGAGGGGCAGGCGGCCCTGTGCGACCGGTTCGAGCAGACCCTCGAAGAACTCGCCAAGACGTTGCCGGGGCAGGAGAACCGGGGCGTCCGGATGCCGCACTGGGGGCCGTGGGCGGTGCCACTGGACGAGTACCTGGTCAGCCGCTTGATGGAGTTCGTCGTGCACTCCGACGACCTCGCGGTGAGCGTCGGGCTGGAGACGCCCGAGTTCCCGCGCCCCGTCAACGAGACCGTCATCGACCTGCTGACCCGCATGGCGCTCAACAAGCATCGCGCGATCGACGTCGTGCGCGCGCTCAGTCGTAAGGAACGCGCACCGCAGGACATCACCGCGTTCTAACGACGGCACACCATCAGCAGTGCGAGCTTGCCCGGCAGCATGATCTCGTCCGCCGCCACGAACCCGCCTGCCTCGAACGACCTGATGGCGCGGGTGTTGCGCACGTCCGGTTCCAGCACGATCCGGGTGCAGTGCGGGTCGGCCTCGAACAGCGCGTCGGTGAGCCGGGGGAGCAGCGACCGCACGAGTCCGCGGTCGGTCATGGCCAGGTCGCCGACCGCGAGGTTCAGCCCCAGGTCGTGCGGCCGCGCCTGGTAGCAACGGGCGACGGCGTGCCTGGCCGCTCGGTAGACCTCGGCGTAGATCACCGGGCGGCCGTGCCAGCTGATCAGCAACGGCCGGTCGTCGTCGCCCGCCAGCTGCTCTTCCAGCCGGCGTTCCCACTGCGGCAGCGTCCACGCCTGCCGCCAGAACGCCGCCACGTGCGGTGCCTGGTTCCAGCGGTGCACGAGGTGCAGGTCGTAGCCGTCCGCACGGGCGACGCGGGCGTCCCACGGCATCGACAGGTCCGGAACGGGCGGTGGGCCCGCGGTGATCTGGAGCCGATAGGAGTCCAGGTGCGACACCGGCTTCACTTGGCCTCCTGCACGGTCAACTTAGGGTTGCCTAACTTCACGCGGTGCAAGGCCGAGCTGTCAAGCCCTGTGTGACGGGTATTTCACAGGCTGTGACGGCCAGGAGTCAATGAGTGGTCCGTTCCAATTGGCTGTGCGTAGGTTGATCGTCATGCCGGAGACCCAGCGAGAGCCGGTGCCGCGCGTCGACACGGGCGAGCTCGACGTCGCGCACGCGTTCCTCGAGTTCCAGCGCCACTGTGTGCTCAAGAAGGCCGAGGGGCTGACCGACGAGGAGCTGCGGCGGCCGATGGTCGCCAGCGGCACGTCGATCCTCGGCCTGATCCAGCACCTGGCCGAAGCCGAGCGCTACTGGTTCGGGTACCACCTCGCGGGCGCCGAGTGGTCCGCGGACACCGAGTTCGGCATGACGGTGCCCGCCGACCGCGACGCGGCGACGGTGATCGCGGACTACCGCGCGGCGATGGCCGGCAGCGACGGGGCGATCGAGGCCGCCGGCCATCCCGAGGCGGTGATGGTGACCCCGGTCGAAGGCGTGTCGAAGACGCTGCGCTGGGTCCTCGCGCACATGACCACCGAGACCGCCCGGCACGCGGGCCACGCCGACATCATCCGGGAGCAGATCGACGGCGCCACGGGGCGTTGAAGATCAACAAATGGTGCCCCTCGGTCGGGTGTCGGACCTACCCGGTAATCTCACCCGCAACCAAGCCCGAACGCCTGTTCACCAGGAGGATCCGTGTCGCCAGGGTGGCTCGCCGCCGGTGCCTTCGTGCTGCTCGTGCTCATCGTGGGGATCGTGGCGATCAAGGCGGCGCGTTTCTTCGACGAGGCCACGGTCGCGATGCGCAAGGCCCACGAGAACACGGACCCGTTGTTCGTCGAGGCCAACACGACGCTCACGCACGTGAACACGCAGCTTGAGCGCGTCGACGGCATCACGGCCAACGCGCGCGCCGTCACCGGCAACGTCTCCGCGCTCACCAGCCTGTTCACCGCCACGCTCGGCGGGCCGCTGGTCAAGGCCGCCGCGCTGTCCTACGGCGTGAGCAAGGCCGTCAAGGCCCGCCGCAAGGCCGCCGAGCAGCCGAACAAGCACGCCAAGCGCCGCCCGAAGCGGGGTGCGAAGTGAGCCGCCTCTTCTGGTTCGGGCTGGGCGCCGCGGCGGGGCTGTTCGCCGCGAAGAAGGCCGCCGAGGTCGCAAAGCAGGCGACTCCGGCCGGGATCGGCACTAACGTGGGTGAAGGCCTGCGTGAGCTCGCCGGCGCCATCGGTTCCTTCGGGGCCGAGGTGCGCGCGGGAATGGCCGAACGGGAACAGGAGTTGCAGGACACCGTGGAACGTCAGACGGGATTCACGCCAGGGCGCCGAGCGCCCAGGGCGAACGGGAAGCACTGACACACCGTTCGCCTCGTGACCATGCCCTGACAATCCCCAGCAACACACAAGGACTCCCGTGCAGACCCACGAGATCATCAAGCGTTTCCGCGAGCACTTCGAGAAGGCCGGGCACAAGTACATCCCCAGCGCCTCGCTGCTGCTCGACGACCCCAACCTGCTGTTCGTCAACGCCGGCATGGTGCCCTTCAAGCCGTACTTCCTCGGTGAGGCCCCGCCGCCCGCCCCGCGGATGACGAGCATCCAGAAGTGCGTGCGCACGCCGGACATCGACGAGGTCGGCAAGACCACGCGCCACCTCACGTTCTTCCAGATGGCCGGCAACTTCTCGCTCGGCGACTACTTCAAGGAAGACGCCATCCGGCTGGCCTGGGAGCTGATCACCAACTCCCAGTCCGACGGCGGCTACGGCTTCGACCCCGAGCGCATCTGGGTGACGGTCTACCTGGACGACGACGAGGCCATCGAGCTGTGGCAGAAGGTCGCCGGCATGCCGCTGGAGCGCATCCAGCGCCGCGGCGTCGAGGACAACTTCTGGTCGATGGGCGTCCCCGGCCCGTGCGGCCCGTGCTCGGAGATCTACTACGACCGCGGCCCCGAGTACGGCAAGGAGGGCGGCCCGGTAGTCGACGAGGACAGGTACCTGGAGATCTGGAACCTCGTCTTCATGCAGAACATCCGCGGCGAGGGTGGTGCCAAGAAGGACTACCCGGTCATCGGTGAGCTGCCGTCGAAGAACATCGACACCGGCATGGGCGTCGAGCGCGTCGCCTACCTGTTGCAGGGCGTCGACAACGTCTACGAGACCGACCTGGTCCGCGCCGTCATCACCAGGGCCGAGGAGCTGTCCGGCCGCAAGTACGGCGCCAACGAGGTCGACGACATCCGCTTCCGCGTCATCGCCGACCACGCCCGCAGCGGTGTGCTGCTGGTCGGCGACGGCGTCACGCCCGGCAACGAGGCCCGCGGCTACGTGCTGCGCCGCCTGCTGCGCCGCATCGTGCGCAGCAGCCGCCTGCTCGGCGTGAACGAGCCGGTGCTCCAGCAGTTCGCCGAGGTCGTCCGCGACTCGATGGGCGAGGCCTACCCCGAGCTGGTCAGCGGGTTCGCCCGCATCCAGCAGGTGCTCAAGGCCGAGGAGGACACGTTCCTGCGCACGCTCGACGCCGGTTCGCGGATCTTCGAGGGTGCCGCCGCCGAGGTGAAGTCCGACGGCCGCGCCACGCTGCCCGGTGACAAGGCCTTCCAGCTGCACGACACGTACGGCTTCCCGATCGACCTCACGCTGGAGATGGCCTCCGAGGCCGGCCTGTCGGTCGACGAGGACGGCTTCCGCAAGCTGATGGCCGAGCAGCGCGCCCGCGCCAAGGCCGACGCCGCCGGCAAGAAGACCGGCCACGGCGACCAGTCGGTGTACCGCGAGCTGCTGGAGCAGGGCCCGACCGAGTTCACCGGCTACACCGAGCTCGCCTCCGAGGCCACGCTGCGCGGCATCGTGCTGAACGGTGCTCGGGTGAAGTCGGCTCGCGAGGGCGACATCGTCGAGGTCGTGCTGGACCGCACGCCGCTCTACGCCGAGTCCGGTGGCCAGGAGTCCGACGCCGGCACGATCGTCACCGCCAACGCCGAGCTGGAAGTGCTCGACGTGCAGAAGGTCGCCCGCAAGCTGTGGGTGCACCAGGTGCGCGTCCGCTCCGGCGAGGTCAGCGAGGGCGAACACGTCGAGGCCCGGGTCGACCCGGAGTGGCGAGTCGGTGCCCGTCAGGGCCACTCCGGCACGCACGTCGTGCACGCCGCCCTGCGGCACGTGCTCGGCCCGTCGGCCCTGCAGAGCGGTTCGTACAACAAGCCCGGCTACCTGCGTCTCGACTTCGCCTGGACCGGTGGCCTGTCCGCCGAGGCCAAGAGCGAGATCGAGGAGGTCTCGAACCTCGCCGTGCGCAGGGACCTGCCGGTCAGCATCGTCTACACGGACATGGCCGGTGCCCAGGAGCTGGGTGCCGTCGCCCTGTTCGGCGAGACCTACGACGAGACCGTGCGCGTCATCGAGATCGGTGGCGAGTGGTCTCGCGAGCTGTGCGGTGGCACCCACGTCGAGCACTCGTCGCAGATCGGCCCGATCACCCTGCTGGGTGAGTCTTCGGTCGGTTCCGGCGTGCGCCGCCTGGAGGCCTACGTCGGCATCGAGGCCATGCGGTTCCTGGCCAAGGAACGCGCCATCGTGCAGAACCTCTCCGACATGCTCAAGGTCGGTTCCGAGGGCCTGCCCGAGCGGATCGAGTCGCTGGTCGAGCGCCTGAAGTCCGCCGAGAAGGAGCTCGAGAAGGTCCGCGCCGCCGAGCTGCTGGGCAACGCCGGGTCGCTGGCCGACAAGGCCCTCGACATCCGCGGCCTGTCGCTCGTGGCCCTGGGCCTGGAGGGCGTGTCGGGCAACGACCTGCGCACCCTCGGCGGCGAGGTCCGCAACCGCCTGGGCAGCAAGCCCGGTGTGGTGGCCCTGTTCTCGGTCGACGGCGACAAGGTCAGCTTCGTGGTGGCCACCACGGCCGCCGCCCGCGACCTGGGTCTCGCCGCCGGCAAGCTCGTCCCGGTGTTCGGCCCGGCCATCGCCGCCCGCGGTGGAGGCAAGCCGGACCTGGCCCAGGGCGGCGGCACCAACCCTGCCGGCGTTCCCGACGCCATCACGGCCCTCACGAACGAACTGGACAAGGTGCTTGAACAGCGCTGATTCCACTGATGTCGGCGACCCGGGCCTCGGCAGGAGGCTCGGCGTCGACGTCGGATCGGTTCGCGTGGGAATTTCCCTCAGCGATCCATCGGCATTTCTGGCCACTCCGCTGGTTACCCTCCAGCGTGACGAGAAGCGCGGCTCGGACCTCACCGAGCTCGTACGTCTCGTGGCCGAACATGACGTCGTTGAGGTCGTGGTCGGCTTACCGAAGACATTGGCCGGTCGGCACGGCCCCGCAGCGGAGTCGGCGACCGCGTACGCTGCGGCCCTGGCCGACCGCATCGCTCCGGTGCCGGTACGCCTGAGTGACGAAAGACTGACGACGGTTGTGGTGAGCCGAGTGCTGGCACAGCGCGGTGTGAAGGGCAAGAAGCAGCGTGCCGTGGTCGACCAGGCTGCCGCTGTCGAGATCCTGCAGTCTTGGCTGGACGCACGGGCACGGGTTGTGTCCGCCCGAAAGGACGAGGTGTGAGCGGCGACGATCTCGGGTTGTTCACCGACCCCGAAGCGGACGAGCGACGTCCGCTGAAGCGTGACCGCAGCCGGGACAACGCCCGTGCCAAAGCGAAGAAGCGCAAGAAGACGGTCCTCTGGCTCGTCGTGGCGCTGATCCTCGCGGTCGGCATGGGCGGCGCCTACTACGGCTACCGCGAACTGCGCGGCATCGGCTCGTTCGAGGACTTCGCGGGTACCGGCGAGGCCGACGCCATCGTCGAGGTCCAGGACGGCGACGTGGTCAGCAAGATCGCGTCGACCCTGTACGACAACGGCGTCATCGCCTCCGCGCGCGCCTTCGTCGAGGCCAGCAAGACCGACGCCCGTGTGACGTCGATCCAGCCCGGCTTCTACCTCATGAAGACGAAGATGTCGGGTCAGAACGCCGTGGCCCGCATGATCGACCCGAAGACCCGCGTTCCGGCCGTCCAGGTCGTCGGTGGCCTCAAGCTCACCGACATCCAGGCCAACGGCAAGACCGTGAAGGGCATCTACTCCCTGCTGGCCGACGCGAGCTGTACGGAGAAGGACGGCGCGAAGGTCTGCCTGACCGGCGACGAGATCAAGGCCGCCGCCGAGCAGACCGACCCGGTCGCCCTCGGTGTGCCGGACTGGGCGCTCGCCGACGTGAAGCGCGCCGAGCCGCAGTACCGCCTCGAAGGCCTGATCATGCGCGGCGTCTACCAGGTCAAACCGGGTGTCAGCGCGGTCGAGCTGCTCCGCGGCGTCATCGTGTCCTCCTCGCAGAAGCTCCAGGGCGCGGGCATCCCCGGCGGCACCATGAACACCGGCTTCCGTCCCTACGAGGTGCTGGTCATCGCCTCGTTGATCGAGAAGGAAGCCATCGAGAAGGACTTCACCAAGGTCTCGCAGGTCATCTACAACCGCATCAAGAAGCCGATGCCCCTGCAGTTCGACTCGACCATCAACTACAAGAACAACCAGCCCCACATCCGCACGTCCGACGCGGACCGCGAGGCGCAGGGGCCGTACAACACCTACATCAACCAGAATCTGACGCCGACCCCGATCGGCTCGCCGTCGCAGCAGGCGATCGCCGCCGCGATCAAGCCAGAGGGCGGCGACATCCTGTACTTCGTGAAGTGCCAGACGGACGGCACGTCGTGCTTCGCGACCACGTTCGAGGAGCACAACGCGAACGACCAGAAGGCTCAGAAGGACGGCGTCTACTAGTGGTGCGCAAGGCCGCGGTGATCGGTTCGCCGATCGAGCACTCGCTTTCTCCGGTGCTGCACAACGCCGCGTACGCCGCCCTGGGCCTCGACTGGGAGTACACGCGCCTGGAGTGCTCCGAGGCAGAAGTTCCCGCTCTGGTCGCCTCGTTGGGGCCGGAGTGGGTCGGCCTGTCCTGCACGATGCCCACCAAACGGGCCGCGCTGGCGTTCGCGTCCGTCGTGACCGCGCGGGCTTCGGCGGTGGGGGCGGCGAACACGTTGGTGCGCAACGGTTCCGAGTGGTACGCGGACTGCACCGATGTGGACGGTGTGGTGGGTGCGTTGCGGGAGAAGGGGTTCTCCGGCGGCTCACACGGCGTAGTGCTGGGTGCCGGCGGCACGGCCACGGCCGCTCTGGCCGGGTTCGCCGCACTCGGGATCACCTCTGCTTCCCTTGTGGTGCGCGATCCTTCGCGTGCGGGAGAGGCCCTGGAGACCGCGTCCAGGGTCGGCCTCACCGTCGAGGTCCTGGAACTGTCCTCTGTGGACCTCGGCGTGCTGGCCGGCGCGTCGGACGTGCTGGTGTCGACGGTGCCCGCCGAGGCCACCGTGCCGCTGGCCGCCGACCTGGCCCGTGCGCCCTACGTGTTGGACGTGATCTACCACCCGTGGCCCACGCCGGTCGCCGCGGCCGTGGAGGCGTCCGGAGCGCGACTGGCCACCGGGCTGGACATGTTGCTGCACCAGGCTTTCGGGCAGGTGGAGCAGTTCACCGGCAAGCCCGCGCCGCAGGACGTCATGCGGTCAGCGCTCGACGCCGCCCTCGCGGCCCGCGCGTAACTTTCGTCTTGATCTTCGGCTGTTCGATTCCGGTGTGCGCCGGGCCTGTGGTTGCCTACCGCTGACTCGTTGGCTGTGGACGATGTGCCACTCGGCCGGAGCCATCGCATGCCGGTGTTCCTCACCTTGGGAGGGCCGGTCGGTGGGACGCACGGCCTACGGCCGCCGGTGCGTCCCGCCTCTTTCCAGGATGACCTGGTGGAGCGCGCCTTCCTGGCGCTGGAGGCAGCGGCGTCCGGTGTCTTCCACGACGGCGCGCGCGTGACGGACGGTCATCTCACCAACGAGCCGGACTTGCTCTACGACCGTTGACGTCACTTCGATCCCGCGGCGACCAGCTTCGCGCTGACGGGGGCGAGCTCGGCGGCCAGCTCGTCCAGTTCGGCGGGGGAGAGGGCCTCGTAGGGCGCCGCGGCGAGCTCGTCGGTGAGGGTCTCGATGCCTTGCTGGGTCTCGCGGCCGGCGTCGGTGAAGTGGCCGTCGGCGTCGATGAGACCGCGCTCGCGCAAGCCGTCCATCACCGCGGCCAGCCGCTTCTTCGGCAGGTGGTGGATGCGCCCGAACGTCTCCGCCGGGTGGATGCCCATCGCCAGCGCGGAGAGCACGTGGGCCTCGGTGCCGCCGATCCGGGCGCCGACGAGAGCGGCGACGTGCCCGTCACCGCGGTGCTCGCGCAGCATGGTCGCGGAGTGCCACAGGCGGGCGACCGGGTCACCCGGCACCGCGACGGTGCGCATCCCGGCGTACATCACCCGGCCCGCCGTGGGCGCGCTCGTCGCCGCCTTGGTGGTCAGGTCGGCGGCGCGCACCAGGCCGGGAGAGTCAGCCAGCTCGCCGAGGATCCGCCGCAGGGAGGCCGCGCTGCCCCGTTCCCGCGCGGCGAGCGACTCCTCGGGCGGGATCGTCTCCCAGGCGCTGGGGATGTGCCGCGCGGCCTCCCCGGCGGCGAAGCTGTAGAACGCCGCGTGCACGATCTCCGCCGGAACCAGTCCCAGCGGCGCGGCACGGCTCGCGAAGTAGCCGTCCCAGTAGGTGCGGTGGCCGAGCGCGGCCAGTTCATCGCCGCACTCGTCGGCGAAGAAGGTCACCAGGCAGATCGGCTCCAGGAGCTCGAACATGCGACGGGCGGTGTGAGCCATGACCGACATGATGCCGCCACTACGGGCAGTTCTCGTCGGGGAGCGACTCCACTCCCGCCACCTTCGCGCGGCTCGCCAGCGCCGTGCAGTGCACCTGGAACACCGCCCACTTGGATGACGGCGGCTCGACGCCCTGCGGCATCACGATCACGTTCTGCACGGCGATCGCCTTGGCCGACGTGGTGGGCAGCTCGCTCACCAGGCCGAGCTTCTGCTCCTCGTCGGTGAGGCCGGCCAGCAGAAGGTTCATGGCCGTCGTGATGTCGACGGTGCCGGTGTAGTCGCGGTTCCGCCGCACCAGGCCGTCCCGCTCCGGCTTCACGAGGTAGATGGTCACCGAGTGCGACGAGACCGTCGGCGCCTCGGCCCCGGTGAGGACCGACGTCGGGCGGATGCCGCAGGCCGTGAGGGTCACCAGGGCAAGCGCAAGGTGAAGACCGCGCCACCCGAGGGCACGCTGGCCGCTTCGATGGTGCCGCCGTGCAGGCGTGCGTTCTCCCATGCGATCGCCAATCCCAGCCCGCTGCCCTCGGAACGGGAGCGGGCCGTGTCTGCCTTGTAGAAGCGGTCGAAGATGTGAGGAAGGGCCTCGGGAGAGATACCGGGGCCGTGGTCGGACACCTCGATCACACCGGGCCGCACGGCCACCCGCACCGGTACGCCACCGTGCTTGAGCGCGTTGCCCACGAGGTTGGCCACTATGACGTCCAGACGGCGGCGGTCCACCCGGCCCACCACGCCCTCGGGCAACGAGGCCTCGACGGACGTGGCCCAGCCGCGGGCGGCCAGGGTGTCGCGGACCGCCGTGCTGATGTCCCAGTCGTCCAGCTCCAGCAGGTTGCGGCCCTCGTCGAAGCGGGAGATCTCCATCAGGTCGTTGACCAGGCGGGTGAGCTTGCGCGTCTCGGCCGACACCAGCCTGGCCGCGACGGCCGTGTCGGGCGGCAACGTGTCGGCGTCCTCGTCCAGGACGGCGGTCACGGCGTTCATCGCGGTCAGCGGCGTGCGCAGCTCGTGGGACACGTCGGCGACGAAGCGCCGGGACGCGGCCTGCGAGGCTTCCAGCTGTTCGGCGGCGCGGTTGAACGTGCGGGCCAGGTCGGCGAACTCGTCGGAGCCGCGTTCGTCCACGCGGGTGTCCAGCCGGCCGGAGCCCAGCGCGCGGGCGGCGGTGCCGAGCCGGCGCACGGGACGCAGGACGCCGCGGGCGGTGAAGAGCGCGAGACCCAGGGCCAGGGGGAGGACCAGGCTGACGCCCACCCAGGCGGCGGTCGAGAAGCTGTCGATGGCGGTCTGCGGGCCCCTCAGGTACAGCAGCGCCCACACCTCGACGCCGGTCGGATTGCCGTCCGCGCGCAGCAGCGGGATGCCGATGACGACGTACGGGTCGGTCAGGTCGGTGCGGCGCTGCCAGAGGGTCGTCCTGCTCGTCTTGAGCATCTCGCGCATCTCGGCGGGGATGAACGCCGGATCGGGGCCGGTGGCGGAGCGCAGGCCCTCGTACAGCACCACTCCCGACCCGCGCAGGTACGTGCCGAACTCGTCCAGGTCCTGCTGCGCCGGCGGCACGGTCAGCCGGGGCGCGTAGTCGCGGACGTCCTTCACGAGCGGGTTCATGAAGTTGTCCTGAGCGTCCGCCAGCAGCAACGTGCGGGCGGTCGCGTAGGAGGCGCCCGCGGCTCCCACCGCGCCCAGCACCGTCAACAGCAGGAACGCGGCCATCAGTCTCGGGCGCAGGCCGCGGAACAGCGACCTCATCGCGGGCCGAAGCGGTAACCGAAGCCGCGCACGGTGTGGACGTAGCCGGGGTCGGAGGGCACGTCCTCGATCTTCGCGCGCAACCGCTGCACGCACGCGTCGACGAGCCGCGAGTCGCCGAGGTAGTCGTGCTCCCACACCGCTTCGAGGATCTGCTGGCGGGTCAGCACGCGGCCGGGCGTGCGGGAGAGTTCGAGCAGCAGCTTCAGCTCGGTCGGGGTCAGCGCGACCTTCACGTCGTTCTTCAGCACCTGAAGGCCTGCCCGATCGATCACCAGCGAGCCGTGGCGTTCGAGGCTGGACGGCTCGGCGACGGTCCGCCGCAGCACGGCGCGGATGCGGGCCTCCAGCACGCGGGGTTCGACGGGTTTGACCACGTAGTCGTCCGCGCCCGCCTCCAGGCCCGCGACCACGTCGAAGTCGTCGCCGCGCGCGGTGAGCATGATGATCGGCACCTCGGCGTGCGTGCGCATCCGGCGGCACGTCTCGAAGCCGTCGATGCCGGGCAGCATGATGTCGAGGACCACGATGTCGGGGCGGGACTCGCGCAGTCTCTCGACGCCTTCCTCGCCCGTTCCCGCGGCCCGGACGTCGTGTCCCTGCCGGCGCAACGCCAGTCCGAGTCCTTCACGCACCGAGGGGTCGTCCTCGACCAGCAAGACCATCGCCACGAGATCCATTATCGGCAGGAGACGGCACCAGCGCTGGTTCTGTAGCCGAACCATGACATGCCGTGCACGTTCCCATAGAGCGGCTCGCGGAATCTCGAAGTCATGGCCGGAAGCTTGCTGGGATTCCTCTACACGTACTTCGCGCTGGTGTGGACGTCGTTCGGGCAGAAGGCGGAGAACGCCGCGTTGCCCGAACTGTCACTGCAACGTTCGTGGGCGTCCAACGTGGACATGGCGATCCTCGTCGCCGCTGTCCTCGTGATTCTCTTCGCACGCACGAAGTCCCTGACACCGTTGCTGCTGCTCGGCGGTTCGGTACTTGGCGCACAGGTGCTGAAGCTCTACGTGCTGGTGCGGCCGCCGCTGGACGACGACGCCGTGCTGGTGCACAACAGCTTCCCGAGTGGACACACGACGGCCGCGGTGGCGTCGGTGATCGCGGTGACGATGGCCGTGCCCAGGCGGTTCGCGCTGTTCGTGGCGGTGCCGGGGGCGATCGGCGCGGGGGCGGTCGCGGCGGAGACGGTGTCACTCGGCTGGCACCGGTTCAGCGACACGCTCGGTGCTGCTCTGCTGGTCTCGACGCTCGCGTTCCTGTTGCTGCGCAAGTGGACCGCGGGACTTCTCGTGCCGCCCGTGCTGGCCGTGGGCGGGGTCTGGCTGATGGTGAGCTACCCGCAGGCCACGCCGTCGACCTTGGCCGGCGTCGTGACCGCGGGTGTCGTGCTGCACTTCGGGTGGGTCGCGAGTGGTCTCGGCCATCGGGGCGACCGAGACCACTCACGACCCGGCTCACTCGTCGTGATCGGTGGCGATCAGTTCGGCGATGGCGTCCAGAGCGGCATCCGCTCCGTCCCCATCGGCGGTGAGCACCACCTCGTCACCATGCATAGCGCCCAGGGTCATGAGTCCCAGGACACTCGCCGCGTCAACGGCTTCGCCGCCGTCCTTGCTGATGGTGACCGTCACCGGTTGGTCGGCGGCGGCCTTCGCCAGCAGTGCGGCAGGCCGGGCGTGCAGTCCGACCTTGCTGGCCACGGTGACCCGTCGCTCGGCCATGATGGTTCCTCCCGGTAGAGCTGGTTGTGCTTACTGCTGTTCGTTCGTGGCGCGCTTCTCGCGCACCGCGGTCTCGCGCACGGCGGTGTCACCGCTGCTGCCGACGACGCTCTCGTCGGCCTCCGGCGACTCGTCATCTTCGCGGCCGGGCGTCTTCAGGTTCCACTTGGTGATGACGAAGCGGAACAGGAAGTAGTAGATCGCCGCGTAGACAAGACCGATCGGAATGATCAGCAACGGCCTCGTCGCGATGTTGAAGTTGAGCAGGTAGTCGATCACACCCGCCGAGAAGCCGAAACCGTCGTGCACACCCAGCGCGTTGGTGATCGCCAGCGACGTGCCGGTGAGGAACGCGTGGATGACGTACAGCGGCCACGCGACGAACATGAACGCGAACTCGAGCGGCTCGGTGACACCCGTGATGAACGAGGTGAGGGCCGCCGAGCCCATGATGCCGGCGATGATCTTCTTCTGCGACGGCCTGGCGGTGTGGATGATCGCCAGCGCGGCCGCGGGGAGCGCGAACATGAAGATCGGGAAGAAGCCGCTCATGAACGTGCCGGCGGTCGGGTCGCCCGCGAAGAACCTCGGGATGTCACCGGTCTTGGTGGCGCCGTCCACCTGGTACTCGCCGAAGACCTGCCACATGAACGTGTTCGGGATGTGGTGCAGACCCAGCGGGATGAGCAGGCGGTTGATGACGCCGTAGACACCGGCGCCGAGGATCGTGCTGCCCGAGACGGCCTCGCCGACCGCGGTCAGGCCCTTGTCGAACCACGGGTAGATGAGACCCATGAGGACCGCGACCGGGATCATGACAGCCGCGACGATGATCGGCACGAAGCGCCGGCCGCCGAAGAACGCCAGGTACGGCGGCAGCTTGATGCGGTGGTACTTCTGCCACAGAACGGCGGAGATCAGGCCGACCACGATGCCGGTCAGCACCGAGTAGTTGATCTGCTCCTGCTTGGTGGGATCCTCGGCGAGAGGAAGCACCATCGGAGACATGGCCTTGAACACGGCCTGGGTGACCACGAAGCCGACCACGGCGGAGAGTGCGGTCGAACCGTCACCACGGCGGGCGAAGCCGATGGCCACACCCACGGCGAACAGCAGCGGCAGGTTGCTGAACAGGGCGTCGCCCGCGCCGCCGATGACGGCGGCGACCTTGTTCCAGCCCAGGCCGTCCTTGCCGAGCAGGTCAGGCTGACCGAAACGCAGGAGAATCGCGGCGGCGGGCAGTGAGGCGATCGGCAGCATCAGGCTGCGGCCGAACCGCTGCATACCGGCCAGGCCCTTGAACCCGCGACCGCCTGTCGCCTCTGGGGCGCTGGCGCTCATGTGGTACCTCCCTTGGCGGAGTTCGGTCCGGAACCCGGGACGGTCCGGTCCAGTTGCATGGTCACCTGGTAGAGATCGCCCCGGTACCAGGAAGTCACGTCTTCACAGGGCTGCCCGTCGGAGCTGGCGACCCTTCTGAACACGAGGAGCGGGCTGCCCTTGCGGACGTCGAGCGCCTTCGCGGTCTCCGCGTCGGCGGTCTCGGCCCACACGGTCTGCCGCGCGTGGTCGAGCTGAATTCCGTACCGGGTCGCGATGATCTCGTAGATCGATCCGGTCAGGTCACATCGGTCGAGCTCGGGGAGCATGTGCGGGCTGTACCAGCCGGCTTCGAGCGCCAACGGTGCCCCGTCGGCCTTGCGCAGCCGCACGACGCGGTACGCGTACTCGTCGGCCTCCAGGCCCAGCGAGGCCTTCGAGCCCGGTGCCGCCTGGCCGCAGCTGATCACCTCGGTGCTGGGTTCGACCCCGCGCGCCTTCATGTCCGAGGTGAACGAGGCCAGGAAGAGCTGCAGGTCGTAGCGCCGCTTGGCGGTGAACGTCCCACGTCCCTTGGCCCGCGTGAGCAGGCCGTCGGCGACCAGCTGGCCGACTGCGGCCCGCACGGTGATGCGAGAGACTCCGTACCGCTCGGCGAGGTCGCGCTCCGACGGAATCGGTGAGCCTGGAGCGAGCTCCTGTTCGGCCAGCCGTCGCAGGATCTCGCGCAACTGCGCGTGCTTGGGCTTGGGCCCGTCCACGATCTCGTTCACCAACTCACCTCCCTCGTCGCTAGTGGTACTTTCCGGTCTAGACCAGTTGGTGCGGGAGAATGCTCCGCGCACCGAGCGGGTGTCAACCGCTGTTACGGGAACGAGAGGTACGAACGTGGCTGACGAGAAGGCTCAGAAGATCCTCGCCGCGCTGGGCGGACGGGACAACATCGTCGAGATCGAGCCCTGCATCACCCGTCTGAGGTGCGAGCTCGAGGATGGTTCCGTCGTGGACGAGAAGGCCCTGAAGGCGTTGGGAGCACACGGAGTCATGCGCTCCGGCAACGTCGTCCAGGTCGTCGTCGGACCCGAGGCGGACACCATCGCGTCGGACATCGAGGACCTCCTGTGAGCCTCCGCGTCGGCAGCCCCGTAGCGGGCAGGGTGGTCGCGCTTTCCGCGGTTCCGGACCAGGTCTTCGCCGAGGCGATGGTCGGTCCCGGCGTGGCCGTCGAGCCGGTTCGGGCCAAGGCCGATGTGGTGTCGCCGCTCGACGGGACCGTCGTCACGCTGCACCCCCACGCGTTCGTGGTCGCCAACGGTGACGGTGCGGCCATCCTGGTCCACCTCGGCATCGACACCGTCAAGCGCAAGGGCGAGGGCTTCGAGCTGCACGTCGTCAAGGGCGAGCAGGTCCAGGCCGGTCAGCGGATCGTGACGTGGGACCCGGCCGAGGTCGAGGCGGCCGGGTTCGCGCCGATCTGCCCGGTGATCGCGCTGGACGCGTCCGCCGAGGCGCTGGCCGACCTCGCGCTGGACGTCGACGTGGCGGCGAACGACGCCCTGTTCGACTGGTCTCGCTGAACCCGTTGTTCGGGCGTTCTCCCAGCCCTGTCTGAGGCACCGTGAAGCCTGTGCGTGAACGGACCGTTCACGACGGGCCGGAATTTGTGCCAGGTCGTGCCGAGCAGGACCGTGGTCCCATGACCACGGTCCTGCTCGCGTCCGCGCTGGGTTCCCTGTGGACGGTCGCCGCCGTCCTGGACGCACCACCCTCGTCGTTCCTGCTGGCCTGGTTCGGCATCGTGCTCGCGATGATCGATCTGCGGCACCACCGGTTGCCGGACGCGCTGACCCTCCCGTTGGGTGCCGCGCTGTTGCTCCTGCGGTTCCACGGACTGGGAGCGGCGGTGCTGTCGGCACTCGTCTTCGGTGGCGCGCATCTCGCCGTCCGGCGCTTCCGGCCCGCGTTCATGGGCGGAGGGGACGTGAAGCTCGCTTTCGGCCTCGGCGCGGCGCTCCCGCTGCCGTCCCTCTTACCTGCGGCGATCCTGTCCAGCGCGGTCACTCTCGTCGTCGCCGCGCTCCGCCGCAGCCGTGCCGTGCCGCACGGACCGGGGCTGCTGGCCGCCACCTGGGCGTTGACGACGCTGTGAAAGGATTGTGAACGTGCTGCGCTGGATCACCGCTGGAGAGTCACACGGCCCCGCCCTCGTCGCCGTCCTGGAGGGCATGCCCGCCGGAGTGGAGGTGACCACCGAGGACCTCGTCGCCCAGCTCGGGCGCCGCAGGCTCGGCTTCGGTCGCTCGCCCCGCATGGGCTTCGAGCAGGACGAGGTCGAGATCCTCGGCGGCGTGCGCCACGGCAAGACCCAGGGCGGTCCGGTCGCGGTCACGATCGGCAACTCCGAGTGGCCCAAGTGGCAGACGGTCATGTCGCCGGACCCGGTCGACCCGAGCCTGCTCAAGACGACGGGCCGCAACGAGGCCCTCACCCGCCCGCGCCCCGGTCACGCCGACCTGCCGGGCATGCAGAAGTTCGGCTTCGACGAGGCCCGCCCGGTGCTGGAGCGCGCCTCCGCCCGCGAGACGGCCGCCCGCACCGCGCTGGGCACGGTCGCACGGCAGTTCCTGCAGCAGTTGCTCGGCGTCCAGGTCCTGAGCCACGTGGTGTCCATCGGCAAGGCCGTGACGCCCGAGGACTCGGCGCTGCCCACGCCGGACGACCTGCCCGCGATCGACGAGTCGCCGGTGCGCTGCTTCGACTCCCGCGGCACCGCCGCGATGGTCGCCGAGGTGGAGGCCGTGCAGAAGGCCGCCGACACCGTCGGTGGCGTGATCGAGGTGCTGGTGTACGGGTTGCCGCCGGGCCTCGGCTCGCACGTGCACTGGGACCGCCGCCTCGACGCCCGCCTGGCCGCCGCCCTGATGGGCGTGCAGGCGATGAAGGGCGTGGAGATCGGCGACGGCTTCACCTCCGCCCAGCGCTGGGGTTCGCAGGCCCACGACGAGATCGACCGCGGCAGCGGCCCGGTCGGCGTGACGCGCCGCTCGAACCGCGCCGGTGGCCTCGAGGGCGGCATCACCAACGGCGAGATCCTGCGCGTCCGCGTGGCGATGAAGCCCATCTCGACCGTCCCGCGCGCACTGGCCACGGTGGACGTGCGCACCGGCGAGGCCGCCACCGCGATCCACCAGCGTTCGGACGTCTGCGCCGTGCCGCGTGCCGGTGTCGTGCTGGAGTCCGTGGTGGCGCTGGTGCTGGCCGAGGCCGCGCTGGAGAAGTTCGGCGGCGACTCGCTTCCCGAGACGCGCCGCAACGCCCACGCGTACCTCAAGGCCCTGGAAGCCCGCTGGGAGGGCATGTGAGCCCGCGCTACGTCGTGGTCGGCCCGCCGGGCGCGGGCAAGACCACGGTCAGCGAGTTGCTGGCGGCACGCCTCGGCCTGCCGTTCCGCGACGTCGACGCGGACATCGTCGCGCTGGCCGGCAAGCCCGTCTCGGACATCTTCACCGACGACGGCGAGCCCGCTTTCCGTGCCATGGAAGAGGAAGCGGTCGCCAAGGCACTCGTCGAGCACGAGGGTGTGCTGGCGCTGGGCGGGGGAGCCGTGCTGTCCGCGGCGACCCGCGAGCGCCTGCACGAGCACACCGTCGTGTTCCTGAACGTGGGCATGG
The DNA here is from genome assembly GCF_900115955.1 of Lentzea waywayandensis. Taxonomy (GTDB): domain Bacteria; phylum Actinomycetota; class Actinomycetes; order Mycobacteriales; family Pseudonocardiaceae; genus Lentzea; species Lentzea waywayandensis. The sequence goes on along the minus strand of NZ_FOYL01000001.1, from coordinate 550,728 downwards.
CCGAAGGCGTGCGCCGCACCGGGCTGTCGTCCTCGCGGCCGCTGCTGTCCGGCATCAACCCGCGCGCCACGTTCAAGGCGCTGCTGGACGCGCGCCTGCCGCTGTACCGCGAGGTCGCGACGATCGAGGTCCTGACGGATTCGCTGGACCCGGAACAGGTCACCGACGCGGTGATCGAGGGAGAGCAAGCATGACCGAGCCCGTGCGCATCCGGGTCGCCGCGGAGAAGGCCTACGACGTGGTGATCGGCCGCGGCCTGCTCGGCGACATCGTCGAGTTCCTGAGCGGCACGGCCAAGATCGCGATCGTGCACCAGCCGACACTGGCCGAGACGGCCAAGGTGCTGGTCGACGAGCTCAAGGCCGTGGGCGCCGACGCGCACCGCGTCGAGGTCCCCGACGCCGAGGACGGCAAGGACCTGGCCGTCGCCGGATTCTGCTGGGACGTGCTGGGCAGGATCGGCCTGTCGCGCTCCGACGTCGTCGTCGGCCTGGGCGGCGGCGCGGTCACGGACCTGGCGGGCTTCGTCGCGTCCACGTGGATGCGCGGCGTGCGGCTGGTCAACATCCCGACGACGCTGCTCGGCATGGTCGACGCGGCGGTCGGCGGCAAGACCGGCATCAACACCGACGCGGGCAAGAACCTCGTCGGCACGTTCTACGAGCCGGACGCCATCTTCGTCGACCTCGCGACGCTGGAGACGCTGCCGCGCAACGAACTGATCGCCGGCATGGCCGAGATCGTGAAGGGCGGCTTCATCGCCGACCCGGTCATCCTCGACCTGATCGAGGCCGACCCCGCGCTCGCCCTCGACCCGACCGGCGAGGTGCTGGCCGAACTGGTCCGCCGCAAGATCCAGATCAAGGCGGACGTCGTCACGACGGACCTGCGCGAGTCGAACCTGCGCGAGATCCTGAACTACGGCCACACCCTCGGCCACGCGATCGAACGCCGCGAGCGCTACCGCTGGCGGCACGGCGCCGCCATCAGCGTGGGCCTGGTCTTCGCCGCCGAACTGGCCCGCCTCGCGGGTCGCCTCGACGACGAGACGGCCGACCGCCACAAGCGCGTCCTGGAACTGCTCGGCCTGCCGACGTCCTACGACCCGGACGCCCTCCCGCAGCTCATGGACGGCATGAAGGTCGACAAGAAGAACAAGGCGGGCGTGCTCCGCTTCGTCGTCCTCGACGGTCTCGCCAAGCCCGGCCGCCTCGAAGGCCCGGACCCGGCCCTGATCGCCGCCGCCTACTCGGCCGTCGCCGCCGAGCCGACCACCGGCTCCGGAAAGGTGCTGCTGTGAGGGTCCTCGTCCTCAACGGTCCGAACCTCGACCGCCTCGGCACGCGCGAGCCGGACGTCTACGGCCGCACGACGTACGCGGACCTGGTCCAGATGTGCGTGGCCGAAGGCAAGGAGCTCAACTTCGAGGTCGAGGTCCGCCAGACCGCCCACGAGGGCGAGATGGTCGCGTGGCTGCACGAGGCCGCCGACGCCGCGATCCCCGTGGTCCTCAACGGCGCCGCCTGGACGCACTACTCGATCGCGGTCCGCGACGCCTGCTCGCAGCTCACCGCGCCGCTGGTCGAGGTGCACATCTCGAACATCCACCAGCGCGAGGAGTTCCGGCACCACAGCGTCATCTCGGCCATCGCGAGCGGCGTGATCGTGGGCCTGGGCGTCGAGGGCTACCTGCTGGCACTGCGCTGGCTGGCGCTCAAGAGGTAGCTCCAGCCCAGCAAGGCCAAGGCTGCGAGCGCGGTCGCGCCGAGCACCACCGGTTCGACGGTGCTCGCGCCGAGTCGCGGGCGTGCCGCGATCGCCGACTGTCGCGGGTTCGTCGTGAACAAGAGGTCCCCGTTCACGTTGTGCACCTGCACGACCGCGCCTTCCTTCCGGACGTCGCCCGAGATGGTGTTGCACGTGCGGGAGTTGTCGTTCATGGCCGCCCTCGGTCTGGGATTCGCGGTGGGATGTCCAGAACGCCAGTGGCGATTTTGGCCATCACCACACCCAGTTGATCGTCAATCAATGACCAACAAGCGGACATTCCGCGTTCGGGTGTTTGTCGGTAGTGGCGCATCCAGAGGTTTGCCTCCTCGTGGACGCCTCACTTGGCTCCGACCCCGTGCTCGCGACCGCCGTGACCAGACGATCTTCATCAGCCGATCACAGGAAGCCGGGGGAAGCGGAGTGCTGCATCACGTCGAACTGTGGGTACCTGACCTCGCGCGTGCCGATGCCACGTTCGGGTGGATTTTCACCGAGCTCGGCTGGACCGAGCACCAGCGCTGGAACGCGGGCGTCAGCTGGAAGCTCGGCGAGACCTACGTCGTGGTCGAGCAGTCTCCGGCCATGACCGGGCCGCACGACCGGATGAAGGCGGGCCTGAACCACCTCGCCCTGCACGCCGGAACCCGCGCGGACGTCGACCGGCTGACGCGGGAATCCGAGGCGCACGGCTGGAAACTCATGTTCGCGGACAAACACCCGCACGCGGGAGGTCCAGATCACTACGCGGCGTTCCTGGAGAACGCGGACGGCTTCGAAATCGAGCTCGTGGCCGTCTGAACGTGTAAAGATGCTGATCGTGCCGAGACTGTGGATCGCCGCGTTCGCCCTGCTCCTCGCCGGGTGCGCCGCCGCGCCGGAGCCCACGCCCGTCAGCAGCGAGACGACCACGGCCGCGGGCGAGCAGCTGTCCGATCAGGACCTGCAGGCGAAGTGGTGGACGTGGGCGGCGTCGAGTCCGGAGAACCGCAACCCCGTGGTCGACGACACGGGGCAGTGGTGCGCGGAGAACCAGCCGAAGGACGTGTGGTTCTTCGCCGGCACGTTCGGCGGCGCCGTGAACCGCAGGTGCCAGGTGCCCGCCGGTCGCCCGCTCGCCGGTCCCGCGGTCAACCTCGCCTCCACGGACGCGAACTGCACCGCGTTCATGGCGAACGCCAAGGGCTCGGTGACCCTCGACGGGCAGCTGATGGAACTGCGCCGGATCGCGCCGGTCGCGATCACCTACCAGGCCGCGCGCGACAACGTGGTGGGGCAGCGCGAGGGACGCGTGCCGGCGCAGGGGTGCGGACTGTGGGCGTGGATCCCGCCGTTGAAGCCGGGGGAGCACGAGCTGCTGGTCAAGGGCCAGTCGGGCACCTTCACCACCACGGCGCGCTACCTGCTCATCGTCAGCTCCTCGGACTAGCCGAGTCCTTGCCGACCAGGAACCCGCCCAGCAGCATCCCCAGCCCGGCGGGCGCGAGCACGAGCAACGCCGTGAACGCCGCTCCGCCCGTCAGCGCCACCCACAGCGCCTCCTGCCCGGTCTGGTCGACCAGCAACGCCGACCCGATCACCCCCAGCGCACCCGCGAACGGGCCCGCGATCAGCGACGCGATGAACCACTGCATGCCGCGGCCGTCCAGTTCGCGCGCCGTGTCGACGGCGCCCCAGATGACGGCGGCGGCGATCAGCAGCCCGATCGCGATCGGGCGGATCGAGGAGGCCTCGGGGCTGCGCACGCCTACGGCCGCCACGCCGGTCTGCACGGCTCCATGAAGGAGCCCCATCCACAACGCACGGACGAACCAAGGACGCATGCGGACAGCTTAGGACTGGCCGTACGCTGCGAGACATGTCGTCGTACGCCGCACGCCGAACCGCCCTGCGTCAGGAGCTCCAGGCCACCAACCTGGACGCGCTGCTCGTCACGAACCTGTTGAACGTCCGGTACCTCACCGGGTTCACCGGATCGAACGCCGCCGTCCTGATCGACGCGGCCGGCGACGACACCACGGTGTTCTGCACCGACGGCCGCTATCTCACCCAGTCGGCGAAGCAGGTGCCGGACCTGGAGCGGCTGATCGACCGGCCGTGCGACACCGCCCTGGCCCAGCGTGCGAAGGGCAGGCTCGGGTTCGAGAGCCAGCAGGTGACGGTCGACGGCCTGGACGAGCTGACCGCCGCCGCGGGCAAGGCGGAGCTGGTGAAGGCCGGCGGCCTGGTCGAGAAGCTGCGGCTGGTCAAGGACGAGGTCGAGATCGAGGCGCTGCGGATGGCGTGCGCGGCGGCGGACCGCGCGCTCGGGGCGTTGATCGGCCACGGCGGGCTGCGTGCGGGCCGCACCGAACGCGAGGTCGCGCGCGAGCTGGAGAGCCGCATGCTCGACCACGGCGCGGAGGGCCCGTCGTTCTCCTCGATCGTGGCGTTCGGCGCGAACTCGGCCGTGCCGCACCACTCGCCGACGGACGCGACCCTGCACGTGGGCGACCTCATCAAGCTCGACTTCGGCGCGCTGGTCGACGGCTACCACTCCGACATGACCCGCACGCTCGTCCTCGGCAAGCCCGCGGACTGGCAGCGCGACCTGTACGACCTGGTCGCGCGGTCGCAGGCGGCGGGCCGCAACGCGCTGACGCCGGGTGCGCGGGTGAGCGACGTCGACCACGCGTCACGCGAGGTGATCGAGAAGGCCGGGCACGGGAACGAGTTCCTGCACGGCCTCGGCCACGGGGTCGGGCTGGAGATCCACGAGGCACCGGCGTTGTCGAAGGTGGGTGCCGGTACACTTTCGGCCGGTATGGCGGTCACCGTCGAGCCCGGCGTCTACTTGTCGGGGCGGGGCGGGGTCCGCATCGAGGACACCCTCGTGGTCCGCGAGAGCGGGCCTGAGCTCCTCACCCTGACCACGAAAGAACTCGTGGTCGTCTGACACCCCCGTCCTACACAGGAGAAATCCCACCGTGGCCACCACGAACGACCTGAAGAACGGCCTGGTGCTGAACCTCGACGGCCAGCTCTGGACCGTCACCGCGTTCCAGCACGTCAAGCCCGGCAAGGGTGGCGCCTTCGTGCGCACGACCCTCAAGCACGTGCTGACCGGGAAGGTCGTCGACAAGACCTTCAACGCGGGCACCAAGGTCGAGACCGCCACCGTGGACAAGCGCGGCATGACCTTCCTGTACAAGGAAGGCACCGACTTCATCTTCATGGACGGCGACACCTACGACCAGATCCCGGTCTCGGCCGAGACGGTCAGCGACGCCGCGAACTACCTGCTGGAGAACCAGGAAGCGATGGTCGCCACGCACGAGGGCGTCCCGCTGTTCGTCGAGCTCCCGACCTCGGTCGAGCTCGTCATCGAGCACACCGACCCGGGCCTGCAGGGCGACCGCTCCACCGGCGGCACCAAGCCCGCCCGCCTGGAGACCGGCGCCGAGATCCAGGTCCCGCTGTTCGTCACGACCGGCGAGAAGATCAAGGTCGACACCCGCGACGGCCGCTACCTCGGCCGCATCAGCGACAAGTCCTGATGGGTGCTCGGAGCAAGGCCCGCAAGCGCGCGGTCGACTTCCTCTACGAAGCCGACCTGCTGGGCAGCGACGCGGTGACGTTGCTGGCCTCGCGCGTCGGGTCTCCTGACGTGCCGCCGGTGAACGACTACACGGTGACGCTCGTCGAGGGCGTCACCGCACACCGGTCGCGCATCGACGATCTCATCTCGGAGCACGCCGAGGGCTGGACCCTGCAGCGCATGCCGGCGGTCGACCGCGCGATCCTGCGCCTCGGCCTGTACGAGCTGCTGTGGGCGGCCGACGTGCCGGACGCGGTCGCCATCGACGAGGCCGTGGAGCTCGCCAAGGGCCTGTCCACGGACGACTCGCCGCGGTTCGTCAACGGCGTGCTCGGCCGGATCGCGGTCATCGCGGACCAGCTGCGCGCTGTCCTGTAGTTCCCTTTCCGCGGGCGTCTCATCAACCAGGTTGATGGGATGCCCGCGGTTTTGGCATTGGACGTCATACGAGCGCTGTCCCAGGCTTCAGGTCATGAACCTGCAGACCTTCCTCGACGACGTGGCGTCGATCGTGGCCGCCTCCGACGACCAGCACGAGATCACCGAACGGGTCGCGGAGCGCCTGTCCGCCTTGCTGGACAGCGGTTACCGCCTCCCGCCCGAACTCACCCGCCCGTCGCCCGACCACCACGTCAACTACCCGTTGCACCTCGCTCCCGGCTGGTGCGTCGCCGTCGTCGTGTGGGCGCCAGGCCAGCGCACGCCCGTGCACGGCCATGAGACGTGGGGCGCCGTCGGCATCTACTCCGGCGCCGAACGCGAGATCCGCTACGCCAAGCCCACCGGACCAGGTCCCCTGGTCGAGCTCGGCGAGCAGGTCTTCCGGCGCGGCGAGGTCACCGTGTGCTGCACGACCGACGACGATGTTCACTCGGTCGTGGCGGAGTCCGGCGAACCGACCATCGGCATCCACGTCTACGGCGCCGACATCGGCACCATCGAACGCCGCCGCTACGACCCGGCGACCGGCGACGTCGAGTGGTTCGTCGGCGGCTGGCACACCCCGGCCGGCACCCCGGTCTAACTTCGGGCCCAGCCCCGCCGCTCGCCCTCGTCGATCAGCTCCAGCGCCGCTTCCCAGAGCTTCGTCGAGCCCTCACCGATCACGGCCTTGCGACCGCGCACGGCCTCCGCGGTCACACCGGGCGTCCGCCAGGTCCCGCCCTTCGCCATCCAGTTGAGCAGCAACGGTTGCAGCCGGTCCATGGCCTTCGCGAACCGCGCCTCGGGCGTCTTGCGAGCCTCGAACTCGTCCCACAACGCCCTCAGCGCGCGGCCCGCGTCCTCGGGCAGGATGCCGAACAGCCGGTCGGCGGCGGCCTCCTCGCGTTCCTGCTGGCTCTCGCCCAGTTCGGTGTCGTAGATCGGTGTGTCGCCCGCGTAGATCTCGACCAGGTCGTGCACGACCACGAGCTTCATCGTGTGGCCGACGTCGATGGGTTCGTCGGCGTACTCCGCGAGAGTCAGCACCATCAGCGCGAGGTGCCACGAGTGCTCCGCGTCGTTCTCCCGCCGGTCCGCCGCCGCGAGAGGGGACGCGCGCAGCACGGTCTTGAGCTGATCGACCTCGATCAGGAACGTGAGGTGCTCGCGCAGCCGGGAGTCCACACCGGACGGCAGCGGGTTCTGATCGGCGAGAAGTCCTGCGTCGGAAGAGGTCACGTTGCCGGGATTCTACCGATCGGCCAGGAACTCCTCCCACGTCCGGGCGCCGTGGTCGCCGTCCAGCGTCAGGTTCCGCCCGTCCCGGTAGGCCTGCCCGGCCTTGCCCGGCAGCCGCACCGGCACGGTGAGCCGGCGTTTGCCCGCGGCGCCCAGGTAGCCGCGCACGAGGTGTCTCAGGTCGAGAACGGCTGGGCCTGCGAGGTCGGCCACGCGTCCGGCTGGCTGTCCGATCGCCAGTTCGACGAGCCGGGCGGCCACGTCGCGAGCGTCGACGGGCTGCAACCGCATCCCCGGCACCGGCACGACCGGCAGCTTCGCGAGCCCGCGCACCATCGTCAGCGTCAGGTCGTGGAACTGGGCCGCGCGCAGGATCGTGAACGGGATGCCCGACGCGGCGATCGCCTGCTCGCAGGCGAGCTTGGTGCGCAACCACGCCAGCGGCACGGTGTCGGCGCCGATCACCGAGATGTACACGAAGTGCCGGACGCCCCGGCAGGCCGCCAGGAGGTTGCGGGTGGCGACGTCGTCACCCTTCTGCCCGCCGGCGAGGTGCACCACGACGTCGGCCTCGATCGGCGGGACGTCCCCGAGCAGGTCGCAGGCGATGTCGCCGTGGCGGCTGAGCACGGTCACGTCGGCTCCTGCCGCGCGCAGCCGCGGGACGACGTGCCTGCCGAGAGTGCCGGTGCCGCCGGTCACGAGGATCTTCATGATTACCCTCCCGAATGAGTCGTTGCCCGGTCGACCCGGCAGCGCGCGGGAACGTGACAGGGTGTGTGCCAGGCCACAGGGGGAAGCTTTGATCGCGCAGTTCGAGCAGGAGCGCACGAGGTTGCGCGCCATCGCCCACCGCATGCTCGGGTCGTTCGCCGAGGCCGACGACGCGCTGCAGGACGCCTGGCTCCGCGTCGAGCGCGCCGACACGAGCGAGATCGACAACCCGGCAGCCTGGCTCACGACCGTCGTGGGGCGGGTCTGCCTGAACATGCTGCGTGACAGGCGTGAGCACGCGTTCGAGATGCCCGATCCCGTGATCGAGACGGGGGAGGAGCCCGAACAGCAGGCCGTCGCGAAGGACCAGGTCGGGCTCGCGATGCTGATCGTGCTGGACTCGCTCAAGCCCGACGAGCGGCTGGCGTTCGTGCTGCACGACCTGTTCGCCGTGCCGTTCGACGACATCGCGCCGTTGATCGACAAGACCCCGGCCACCGCACGTCAGCTCGCGAGCAGGGCCCGCAAGCGCGTGCAGGACCGGCCGCAGCCGAACGTCGACCTGCCCCAGCAGCGCGAGGTGGTGCAGGCGTTCCTCAAGGCGTCCCGGGAAGGCGACCTGGAAGGCCTGGTCGCGGTGCTGCACCCGGACGTCGTGCTGCGCGCGGGCGACCTTCAGGTCATCGGCGGGCGGACCGTCGCGGGCCGTGCGAGCCTGTTCCGGAAGTACGCCGCGATGGCGGCCGTCGAGTTCGCGGTCGTCGGCGACGAGATCGGCTTCGTCACGCGGGTGGACGGCGTGGTGTTCTCGATCATGGCGTTCACGGTGCGCGACGACCGGATCGCCGCGATCCACGTGATCCAGGACCAGCGACAACTCGCCTCACTTGTTCCGTGAGCATTACCACTGCCATCACTGGTCACATCGAACGCCCGCCAGGTGTCTAGTGGAAGTGGGCGCTCGATTGAAGGGGACCAACGATGATCGGGGAGTTGGACCAGGAGGACAGGCTCGCCTACCGGATGCTCGGCCGGTTCGCCGAAGCCGCGGACGCGGTGCGGGAAGCGCGACGCAAGATCGAGAAGACCGGTGAGCCGGGCTGGCTGGCCACGGTCGTCGCACGCGTGAGCCTCACGATGCTGCGCGTGCGGGCCAGGAACGGCTTCCAGATGCCGGACCCGGTGGTGAGCAGGGGACCGAACCACGAACCCGGCCTCGGCGTGCTGACCGCACTCGACGCGCTGACCCCCGACGAACGCGTCGCGTACGTGCTGCACGACATGTTCGAGGAGCCGTTCGAGCAGGTCGCGCCACTGATCGGCCGCACACCGCTGGGCGCGCTCCAGGTGGAGGCACGGGCGCGCAAACGGGTGGCGGGCAGACCGGTGTCCGATGTGGACCTGGCAGGGCAGCGCGAGGTCGTCGACGCGTTCATGGCGGGCAAGAACGTGCTCGACGCGGACGTGACGCTGCGCTCGGAGGGAATCTGGCTGCGGGGTGCCGGCATGGTCGCGCCCAGGACGGCGGTGATTCAGGAGGCGCCGTGCATGGAACCCGCGGTCGTCGGCGGCGAGGCGGGACTGGTGTCGACAGTGGACGGTCAGCCGGTCGCGCTGGTGGCGTTCACGGTGCGCGAGCGGAAGATCGCGGCGATCCACGCGATCACGGACCGGGAGCACGTCCGGCGGCTGTTCTCACCCGAATGACCTGAAGAACGCACATGGCTCCCTCGAACGTCCTCAGGGCGACAAGCAGGACGTCGGGGGAGCCATGGACGGCGTGTGAAGCTCAGTCTTCCTTGGCGGGACGGGCCTCGGGAGGCAGCACACCCCAGTCGATGAGCTGCTCGGTGAGCTCGCCCGGCGTCATGTCGTAGATGATCGCGAGCGAACGCAGGTCCTCGGTGCGGATGGAGAGGACCTTGCCGTTGTAGTCCCCGCGCTGCGACTGGATGGTCGCGGCGTAGCGGGCCAGCGGTCCGACCTTCTCGACGGGCAGCTGCTGCAGCCGTTCGAGGTTGATCACGATCTTGGTGGCCGGCTCGGCACCGGAGGGAACGCGGCCCTCGGGCAGGAGCTCGGCGACGGGAACGCCGTAGAAGTCGGCCAGCTCGGCCAGCTTCTGCACGGTCACCGCGCGGTCACCGCGCTCGTAGGAGCCGACGACCACGGCCTTCCAGCGACCGCCGGACTTCTGCTCGACGCCGTGCAGGGAGAGTCCCTGCTGCTGGCGGATAGCGCGGAGCTTGGCCCCCAGCGCCTTGGCGTAGTCGCCCATGTGGCGGTTCTCCGTTCATTCGCCCCGTCAGCAGTACCGGCGTGCTGCGGGGAGGCTTCGATCGATACGCAGAGTAATGATTACTCGCCGTGGTCGACAGGTCAAGCTGATCTCAAGGAGAGACGCGCGCCACGCCTGGCACACCACTCGGATGGTTGACCGTCCGTAGGTGATACGGTGCAGGTCAGCCTAGTTGTCACTAGGTGTCCGACGTCCTTTAAGGACCCGTCCAGTGAGGCGGGGAAGGAGGTCCAGCCGTGGCGTCACGTCAACGTGGCGCGACGGATCCGGCCGGGGATCGCGAGATTCTCTCGGCCGGTGACGTCGCGCGCACTGTCGCCCGAATGGCCCATCAGATCATCGAGAAGACCGCTCTCGATGCACCCAGCGCACCCGACGTCGTCTTGATGGGTATTCCCAGCCGTGGAGCCCCCCTCGCACGACGTCTAGCCGCTAAGATCGCCGAATTTTCCGGCCGGACGGTGCACGAGGGCACGCTCGACATCACCCTCTACCGCGACGACCTGCGCCGAGGCCCCACGCGGCCCCTGGAAGCGACGAAGCTGCCCGAGGGCGGCATCGACGACAAGCTGGTCGTTCTCGTGGACGACGTGCTGTTCTCCGGCCGCACGATCCGCTCGGCCCTCGACGCGCTGCGCGACCACGGCCGGCCCCGCGCCGTCCAGCTCGCCGTGCTGGTCGACCGCGGTCACCGCGAACTGCCGATCCGCGCGGACTACGTGGGCAAGAACCTGCCGACGTCGAAGACCGAGGACGTCGTCGTGATGCTCGAGGAGTTCGACGGCCGCGACGGAGTGGTGCTGAAGTGAAGCACCTGCTCTCCACCGACGGCCTCGACCGCGACCAGGCGATCGCGATCCTCGACACCGCGGACCGGCTGAAGCAGGCGCTGCTCGGCCGCGAGGTCCGCAAGCTGCCGACGCTGCGCGGCCGCACGGTGATCACGATGTTCTACGAGAACAGCACGCGCACGCGGGTGTCGTTCGAGATCGCCGGCAAGTGGATGTCCGCGGACGTGATCAACGTCAGCAGCTCCGGTTCCAGCGTCAGCAAGGGCGAGTCGCTGCGCGACACCGCGCTGACCCTGCAGGCCGCGGGCGCCGACTGCGTGATCGTGCGCCACCCGGCGTCCGGTGCCGCCCACCGGCTCGCGGGCTGGCTCAAGCACACCAGCACGTCCGTGGTGAACGCCGGCGACGGCATGCACGAGCACCCCACGCAGGCGTTGCTCGACGCCGCCACGCTGCGCGACCGCCTGGGCAGCCTCGACGGCCGCCGGGTCGCGATCGTCGGTGACGTCCTGCACAGCCGCGTCGCCCGGTCGAACGTGCACCTGCTGACCACGCTCGGTGCCGAGGTCACGCTGGTCGCCCCGCCGACCCTGCTGCCCACCGGCGTCGAGAAGTGGCCGGTCACGGTCTCGCACGAGATCGACTCCGAGCTCGCCTCGCAGGACGCGGTGATGTTGCTGCGCGTGCAGGCCGAGCGGATGACTGGCGGCTTCTTCCCGAGCTCGCGCGAGTACTCGATCGCGTACGGCCTCAACGAGCGGCGCCTGAAGCTGCTGCCAGAGCACGCCGTCGTGCTGCACCCCGGCCCGATGCTGCGCGGCATGGAGATCGCCTCCGTCGTCGCCGACAGCCCGCAGGCCGCGATCACCGAGCAGGTCCGCAACGGTGTCCACGTGCGCATGGCCGTGCTGTACCACCTGCTTGCCCACGAGGAGGAAACCCCGTGAGGGAGCTTGCGACCGAACCATCGAACACAGTGAAACCCTTGCTGACCACTAGCAGCTCGCGAGGAATTGCAAAGTGAAGAAATCCTTGCTTCTCAAGGGAGTACGTCCCTACGGCGAGGGGGAACCGATCGACCTGCTGATCCGCGACGGCGTGATCGCAGAGGGCACGGATCCAGAAGCCGAAGTCATCGAAGGCAACGGGGCGGTTCTGCTGCCGGGCTTCGTCGACCTGCACACCCACCTGCGTGAGCCGGGTCGCGAGGACACCGAGACCATCGAAACGGGTTCCAAGGCCGCCGCACTCGGTGGCTACACGGCCGTTTTCGCGATGGCCAACACGGATCCGGTCGCCGACAACGCCGTCATCGTCGAGCACGTCGCCCGCCGCGGCCAGGAGGTCGGCCTGGTCGACGTCCACCCGGTCGGCGCCGTCACGGTCGGGCTCAAGGGCGAGAAGCTCGCGGAGCTCGGCACGATGGCCAACTCCAAGGCGAACGTCAGGGTGTTCTCCGACGACGGCCACTGCGTGCACGACCCGTTGATCATGCGTCGCGCGCTGGAGTACTCGAAGGCGCTCAACGCCGTCATCGCCCAGCACGCCGAGGAACCGCGCCTCACGGTCGGCGCCCAGGCACACGAAGGTGAGAACGCCTCCAGGCTCGGTCTGCAGGGCTGGCCCGCCGCGGCCGAGGAGTCGATCGTCGCCCGCGACTGCATCCTCGCGAAGCAGGTCGACGCGAGGCTGCACGTCTGCCACGTCAGCACCACCGGCACGGCCGACGTCCTGAAGTGGGCCAAGGCCCGCGGCACCAAGGTGTCCGCCGAGGTCACCCCGCACCACCTGATCCTGACCGACGACCGGCTGAGCACCTACGACCCGGTCAACAAGGTCAACCCGCCGCTGCGCACCCAGTCCGACGTGGACGCGCTGCGGCAGGCGCTCGCGGACGGCACCATCGACTGCGTCGCCACCGACCACGCCCCGCACGCGATCCAGGACAAGGACTGCGAGTGGTCGGCGGCCCGTCCGGGCATGCTCGGCCTGCAGACCGCGCTCGGCATCGTCGTCGAGACGATGGTGAGGACCGGCCTGCTGGACTGGCGCGGTGTCGCACGGGTGATGAGCGAGAAGCCCGCCGAGATCGCCGGCCTGACCGACCAGGGCCGTCCGATCGCGGTCGGCGAGCCCGCGAACCTCGTGCTGGTCGACCCGGACGCGTCGTGGACGGTGAACGGCGCGCAGCTCGCGAGCATCGCGGGCAACACCCCGTTCGAGGGCATGGAACTGCCCGCCGCGGTGACGGCCACCATCTTGCGTGGCCGGGTGACCGCACTGGCGGGGAGGATTGCGGAATGACCCGGATCCTCCTGTCCCTGGCGGTCTTCGTCTTCTTCGCCCTGTGCGTCTACGGCATGTGGCACGGCTGGAAGCGACGCCAGCGCAAGCAGGCCGACCTCCCCGCGTTCCCCTCGACGCCGGTCGCCCTGGGCGCCCCGAGGCTCGCGACCACGGGCGTCTACATCGGAACGACGAACGCGGGCAACTGGCAGGACCGCATTCAGGTCGGGGACATCGGCTTCCGCGCCGAGGCCACGCTGAGCCTCGTTCCGGAGGGCGTCGCCATCGAACGCGTTGGCGCGTCACCGATCTTCATCCCCGCCGAGTCCATCCGGGACGCCCGCACCGACCGCGGTCTGGCCGGGAAGGTCATGTTCAGCGAAGAGGGCCTGCTGGTGGTCCAGTGGGAGAACGAAGGCCACTTGTTCGACACGGGCTTCCGTGGCGATGACAAAGACGTTTATGGCGAATGGGTAGCAGCTCTCGTGGGAGGCAAGGCGTGACGAACGCGGCATTGGTGCTGGAAGACGGACGTGTCTTCCGCGGTGAGGCGTACGGAGCGACCGGCGTCTCGCTCGGCGAGGTCGTGTTCTCCACGGCCATGACCGGGTACCAGGAAACCCTGACCGACCCCTCCTACCACCGTCAGATCGTGGTGCAGACCGCGCCGCAGATCGGCAACACCGGCTGGAACGACGAGGACGACGAGTCCTCGAGGATCTGGGTCGCCGGTTACGTGGTCCGCGACCCCGCGCGCACGCCGTCGAACTGGCGGTCCAAGCGCGGCCTCGACGAGGAACTGACCAACCAGGGCGTGGTCGGCATCGCGGGCCTCGACACCCGCACCCTGACCCGCCACATCCGCGAGCAGGGCGCCATGCGCGCCGGTGTGTTCTCGGGTTCCGAGCTCACCGACGACGCGTCGATGGTCGAGCAGGTCAAGGCCTCGGCGGAGATGGTCGGCGCGAACCTCGCGGTCGACGTCACCACGGACAAGCCGTACGTGGTCGAGGCCATCGGTGCCAAGAAGTTCACCGTCGCGGCGCTCGACCTGGGCATCAAGTCGAACACCCCGCGGATGATGGCGGCGCGCGGCATCGAGGTGCACGTGCTGCCGCTGACCAGTTCCTTCGAGGACATCCTCAAGGTCAGCCCCGACGGCCTGTTCCTCTCGAACGGCCCTGGCGACCCGGCCACGCAGGACCACGCGATCGCGCTGACGAAGGAGGCGCTGGGCCGGAAGCTGCCGCTGTTCGGCATCTGCTTCGGCAACCAGATCCTGGGCCGCGCGGTCGGTCGTGGGACGTACAAGATGCGCTACGGCCACCGCGGCATCAACATCCCGGTCATCGACGTGGCCACCGGCAAGGTCGCCATCACCTCGCAGAACCACGGGTTCGCGCTGGAGGGCACGCCGGGTGAGGAGTTCTCCTCGGAGTTCGGCCGCGCCGTGCTGTCGCACTACTGCCCGAACGACGGCACCGTCGAGGGCGTCCGGCTGCTCGACGCGCCGGCGTTCTCCGTGCAGTACCACCCCGAGGCCGCGGCGGGCCCGCACGACGCCGCGCCCCTGTTCGACGAGTTCGTGACCCTTATGAACGAAGGCCGCTGACATGCCCAAACGCGAAGACTTGAAGCACATCCTGGTCATCGGGTCTGGTCCGATCGTCATCGGTCAGGCCTGTGAGTTCGACTACTCCGGCACCCAGGCGTGCCGGGTGCTGCGGGAGGAGGGCATCAGGGTCAGCCTGGTGAACTCCAACCCGGCGACGATCATGACGGACCCCGAGTTCGCGGACGCCACCTACATCGAGCCGATCACGGCCGAGTTCGTGGAGAAGGTCATCGCGCAGGAACGCCCGGACGCGATCCTGGCGACGCTGGGCGGCCAGACTGCTTTGAACACGGCCATCGCGCTGCACGAGCGCGGTGTGCTGGAGAAGTACAACGTCGAGCTGATCGGCGCGGACATCGACGCGATCCAGCGCGGTGAGGACCGGCAGATCTTCAAGGACCTGGTGCGGGGCATCGGTTCCGAGGTCCCGCGCTCCGCCGTCTGCAAGTCGATGGACGAGGTCCGCAAGACCGTCGCCGAGCTGGGCCTGCCAGTCGTCATCCGCCCGTCGTTCACCATGGGCGGCCTGGGTTCCGGCATGGCGTACACGGCGGAGGAGCTGGAGCGCCTCGCGGCCATCGGCCTGGAGGAGTCTCCGGTCACCGAGGTGCTCATCGAGGAGAGCGTGCTCGGGTGGAAGGAGTACGAGCTCGAGCTGATGCGCGACCGCAACGACAACGTCGTCGTCATCTGCTCGATCGAGAACATCGACCCGATGGGCGTGCACACCGGTGACTCGGTCACGGTGGCGCCCGCGATGACGCTGACCGACCGCGAGTACCAGCACATGCGCGACGTCGGCATCCAGGTCATCCGCGAGGTCGGTGTCGACACCGGTGGCTGCAACATCCAGTTCGCGATCCACCCGGACAACGGCCGCATGGTCGTCATCGAGATGAACCCGCGCGTCTCGCGGTCGTCTGCTCTCGCGTCCAAGGCGACGGGCTTCCCGATCGCCAAGATCGCCGCGAAGCTCGCCATCGGCTACACGCTCGACGAGATCACCAACGACATCACGGGGGAGACCCCGGCGTCGTTCGAGCCGTCGCTCGACTACGTGGTCGTGAAGGCGCCGCGGTTCGCGTTCGAGAAGTTCCCCGGTGCGGACCCGACGCTGACGACCACGATGAAGTCGGTCGGCGAGGCCATGTCGATCGGCCGGAACTTCGTGGAGGCGCTGGGTAAGGCGCTGCGTTCGCTGGAAACGAAATCGGTCGGTTTCTGGACTCAGCCGGACCCGGAGGGCACTACTCTGGAGTCCACTCTGAAGCAGCTGGAGCGCGGCCACGACGGGCGCCTCTACACGGTCGAGCGTGCTCTCCGACTCGGCGCGTCCATTGAGGACGTGTACAACGCGTCGAAGATCGACCCGTGGTTCATCGAGCAGATCGCGTGGCTCGGGACGCTGCGGCAGGAGCTGCTGGACGCGCCCGTGCTCGACGAGCCGTTGCTGCGCAAGGCGAAGCGCGCCGGTCTCTCCGACCGGCAGATCGCCGCGCTGCGGTCCGAACTGGCCGGTGAGGACGGCGTGCGCACGTTGCGGCACCGCCTGGGCGTGCGGCCGGTCTACAAGACGGTCGACACGTGCGCGGCGGAGTTCAAGTCCGAGACGCCGTACCACTACTCCGCGTACGAGCTGGACCCGAACGCCGAGACCGAGGTCGCGGAGCAGCGGGAGAAGCCCAAGGTGCTGATCCTGGGCTCCGGGCCGAACCGCATCGGTCAGGGCATCGAGTTCGACTACTCGTGCGTGCACGCGGCGATGGCGTTGCGGGCGGCCGGGTACGAGACCGTGATGGTCAACTGCAACCCGGAGACCGTCTCGACGGACTACGACACGTCGGACCGCCTGTACTTCGAGCCGCTGACGTTCGAGGACGTGCTGGAGGTCGTGCACTCCGAGCAGCGCTCCGGCACCGTGGCGGGCGTGATCGTCCAGCTCGGCGGCCAGACGCCGCTGGGCCTGGCGCAGCGCCTGTCCGACGCCGGTGTGCCCGTCGTGGGCACGACGCCCGAGGCGATCCACCTCGCCGAGGACCGCGGCCAGTTCGGCAAGGTCCTCACCGAGGCCGGCCTGCCCGCGCCGAAGTTCGGCACGGCCACGTCGTTCAGCGAGGCCAAGGAGATCGCGGACGAGATCGGTTACCCGGTCCTCGTGCGGCCCTCCTACGTCCTCGGCGGACGCGGCATGGAGATCGTGTACGACGAGGAGTCGCTGTCGGGCTACATCGCCCGCGCGACCGAGGTGACGCCCGAGCACCCGGTGCTGGTCGACCGGTTCCTCGACGACGCCATCGAGATCGACGTCGACGCGCTGTGCGACGGCGAAGAAGTGTTCATCGGCGGTGTCATGGAGCACATCGAGGAAGCCGGCATCCACTCCGGCGACTCGTCGTGCGCGTTGCCGCCCATCACGCTCGGCGCCTCCGACATCGAGAACGTCCGCCGCTCCACCGAGGCCATCGCGAAGGGCATCGGCGTGAAGGGGCTCCTGAACGTCCAGTACGCCCTCAAGGACGACGTGCTGTACGTCCTTGAGGCGAACCCGCGTGCGTCGCGCACGGTGCCGTTCGTGTCCAAGGCGACGGCCGTGTCGATGGCCAAGGCCGCGTCCCGCGTGATGCTCGGCGCGACGATCGCGGAGCTGCGCGTGGAGGGCATCCTGCCGGCCACCGGTGACGGTGCCCGGCTGCCCGAGCACGCGCCGGTCGCGGTGAAGGAAGCGGTCATGCAGTTCCACCGCTTCCGCACGCCCGAGGGCCACGGCGTGGACTCGTTGCTGGGCCCGGAGATGAAGTCCACCGGCGAGGTCATGGGCATCGACTCGTCGTTCGGCAAGGCGTTCGCGAAGTCGCAGACGGCCTCGTACGGCTCGCTGCCGACGTCGGGCAAGGTGTTCGTGTCCTTCGCGAACCGCGACAAGCGCGCGATGATCTTCCCGGTCAAGCGGCTGGCCGACCTCGGGTTCCAGATCCTGGCGACCGCGGGCACGGCGGAGGTGCTCAAGCGCAACGGGATCGCGTGCACCGAGGTGCGCAAGCACTTCGAGGGTGACGGCAACGTCGTCGACATGATCCTGGCCGGCGAGATCGACATGATCTTCAACACGCCGTACGGCAACAGCGGCCCGCGCATCGACGGCTACGAGATCCGCACCGCCGCTGTGGCCAAGGACATCCCGTGCGTCACCACGATCCAGGGCGCTGCCGCGGCCGTGCACGGCATCGAGGCGCTCATCCAGGGTGACATCGGGGTCCAGCCGCTGCAGGCGCTCCAGGCCACGCTGCGGGGTGACAAGTGACCTTCGGCGACAAACTGGCGAAAGCCGTCGAGGCGTACGGGCCTCTGTGCGTCGGGATCGACCCGCACCCCAGCCTGCTGGAGGCGTGGGGCCTCTCCCCGACCGCGGAGGGCCTCGAACGGTTCGCTCTGACGGCCGTGGAGGCGTTCGGCGGCAAGGTGTCGATGGTGAAGCCGCAGGCGGCGTTCTTCGAGGCCTACGGGTCTCGTGGCGTCGCCGTGCTGGAGCGGGTGATCGCGGAGCTGCGCGACTCGGGCACGCTGGTGCTCGTGGACGCCAAGCGCGGCGACATCGGCTCGACCATGGCCGCCTACGCGCAGGCGTTCCTGGGCGACGGCTCGCCGCTGGCCGGTGACGCGGTCACGATCTCCCCGTTCCTCGGTTTCGGATCGCTCCAGCCCGCGCTCGACACGGCGCGGGCGACGGGCCGGGGCGTGTTCGTGCTCGCCCTCACGTCGAACCCGGAAGGCGCGCAGGTCCAGCGGGCGGTTGCTCCGGACGGGCGAACCGTGGCGCGGACGATCATCGATTTCGCCACCGCTCGGAATTCAGGCATTTCCCCGTGCGGCGATGTTGGTCTCGTCGTGGGCGCCACGATCGGGGAAACGGATGTAGACCTCTCCGGGTTCAACGGACCGATCCTGGCGCCCGGTTTCGGAGCTCAGGGAGGCTCCGTGGCCGATCTAAAACGGCTCTTCGGACCCGACATGCGCAACGTCTTTCCGACTTCTTCACGAGATGTTCTCAAGCACGGCCCGGACGTATCGTCGCTGGTCAGCGCCGTGCGAAGGGTGCAGGAGAGCCTCTGAGGAGGGGCGCGCCGCGTCTTTTCGGGTGTGGCGCGCTCACCAGGGCAAACATGTGTTGGTAGGGTCCACGCCACCGGCTGCCCCGCTGGTCACCGGCCTCATAGCACACCTAGAGTGGGCGACGGGTTGCCGGAGGGCGGTGAACAGGCCGCCGGAGGGTGTTGGTACTACTACCACCCGCCGCAATCATGACCGCTGAAGATTTACCTGACTGGGTCACGTTGTACTCAGGCAATTGCGGTCGGTACGGTCGCGGCACCGATCCGAAAAGAATCCACACCACGGAGGAAATCGTGGCTCTTCCCCAGCTTACCGAGGAGCAGCGGGCCGCAGCGCTGGAGAAGGCTGCTGCCGCTCGTCGCGTTCGGGCTGAGCTCAAGGAGCGCCTCAAGCGTGGCGGCACGACCCTGACGGACGTGCTGAAGTCCGCCGAGAGCGATGAGATCCTTGGCAAGATGAAGGTGTCCGCGCTGCTTGAGGCCCTGCCGGGTGTCGGCAAGGTGCGTGCTCAGCAGATCATGGAGCGCCTCGAGATCGCTCCCAGCCGTCGCCTGCGCGGTCTTGGTGACCGTCAGCGCAAGGCCCTGCTCTCCGAGTTCAGCGGAGAGTGATTGGCACCGAGGCGGGAACGGGCTCTGCCCGTTCCCGCCTCACCGTCTTGTCCGGGCCGTCGGGCGTTGGCAAGTCCAGCGTTCTGACGGAGCTGCGCAGCCAGCAACCCGATATCTACTTTTCCGTCTCGGCGACCACCAGGAAGCCGAGGCCGGGCGAAGTCGACGGAGTGCACTACCACTTCGTCGACCACGAGAAGTTCCAGCAGATGGTCGAGGCTGGCGAGTTCCTCGAACACGCCGAGTTCGCCGGAAACCACTACGGAACCCCTCGCAGGCCCGTCGAGGAAGCTTTGGCCGCGGGCCGTCCCGCGCTCCTGGAGATCGAACTGCAGGGCGCGCGGCAGGTCCGCGTGGCCATGCCAGACGCCCAGCTGGTCATGCTGGCGCCCCCGTCCTGGGAGCACCTGGTCGACCGGCTGACCGGCAGAGGCACCGAACACCCGGACGTCGTCGAACGCCGGCTGGCCATCGCCCGCGAGGAGTTGGCGGCCGAAAAGGAGTTCGACGAGGTCGTCGTGAACGCCGACGTGCAGTCGGCCGCGTCCGACTTGCTATCCTTGATGGTCGGACCACGAAATTCAGGAGATTGACGAGTGATCACCCACACCGAGCTCGGTCACCTGACCGGTTCTCCGGAGGGCATCACCAACCCGCCGATCGACGACCTGCTTGAGCAGGTGAGCTCGAAGTACGCGTTGGTGATCTACGCCGCGAAGCGTGCCCGCCAGATCAACGACTACTACGCGCAGCTCGGCGAGGGCCTGCTCGAGTACGTCGGCCCGCTCGTCGAGCCGGGCCCGCGTGAGAAGCCCCTCTCGATTGCTCTTCGCGAGATCCACGCGGGTCTGCTTGAGCACACCGAGGGCGAGTGACTGCGTCATCTGACGCTGGTGCCCCTGTTCGCCCCAAGATCGTTCTTGGGGTTGGCGGGGGCATCGCCGCGTACAAGGCCTGTGAGGTTTTGCGGCGGTTGACCGAATCCGGTCACTCCGTGCGGGTCGTTCCCACCGAGGGCGCGCTGAAGTTCGTGGGAGCCGCCACGTTCGAGGCGCTCTCCGGCCAGGTCGTGACCGCGGACCCGTTCGACGACGTGCACGAGGTGCCGCACGTCAAGCTCGGGCAGAACGCCGACCTCGTCGTGGTCGCCCCGGCGACGGCGAACCTGATCGCGAAGGCCGCGCACGGCCTCGCGGACGATCTTCTGACGAACACCCTGCTGACCGCGCGCTGCCCGGTCCTGCTGGTGCCGGCGATGCACACGGAGATGTGGGAGCACCCGGCCACCCAGCACAACGTGGCGTTGCTGCGCAGCCGTGGCGTGATCGTCGCCGAACCCGCGTCCGGCCGGCTCACCGGCAAGGACACCGGCAAGGGCCGCCTGCCCGACCCCGCCGAGATCGTCGAACTCGTCCGGCTGCTGTTGGTGCGCCGGGACGCCCTCGCGAGGACACTCGAAGGTGTGCACGTCGCGATCTCCGCCGGTGGCACGCGAGAACCACTCGATCCGGTCCGGTTCATCGGCAACCGCTCGTCCGGCAAGCAGGGCTATGCACTCGCACGGGTGGCGGCGCAACGCGGTGCCCGAGTGACCTTGGTCGCCGGCAACACCGCGGACCTGGTCACGCCGGCCGGTGTCGACCTGGTCCGGGTGGGTTCGGCGGTGGAGCTGCGCGAGGCCATGCACAAGGTGGCGGCGGACGCGGACGTGGTCGTGATGGCCGCCGCGGTGGCCGACTTCCGGCCGTTGTCGCTCACCGGGCACAAGATCAAGAAGACCGACGGCGACCCTGACCCGATCGCGCTGACGAAGAACCCCGACATCCTCGTGGAGCTCGTTTCCGCACGTAGGACGGGTCAGCTGATCGTCGGGTTCGCCGCGGAGACCGGCGACGAGACGACGTCGGTGCTCGACTACGGGCGGGCGAAGCTGCGGCGCAAGGGCTGCGATCTCCTGGTGCTGAACGCGGTCGGTGACGGCAAGGCGTTCGAGCAGGAGGACAACGCCGGCTGGCTGCTGTCCCCGGACGGCGCCGAGACGCCTATACCCCACGGCCCCAAAACACAAGTGGCGTCCGCGGTGTGGGACGCAGTTACCGTTCGCTTGACTGATTCTCAGTAGAATTTTTCCCTGTTGAGCCCCTCGAACAAGGAGTGTCCGTGAGCCAGCACAGCAGCAGGCTGTTCACCAGTGAGTCGGTGACCGAGGGACACCCCGACAAGATCTGCGACGCGATCAGTGACTCGATCCTGGACGCGTTGCTGGCCAAGGACCCGCGCTCCCGCGTCGCGGTGGAGACGCTCGTCACCACCGGCCAGGTCCACGTCGCGGGTGAGGTCACCACCGAGGCGTACGCGGACATCCCCACGATCGTCCGCGAGAAGATCCTCGAGATCGGCTACGACTCGTCGCAGAAGGGCTTCGACGGCAACTCCTGTGGCGTGAACGTCGCCATCGGCGCGCAGTCCCCGGACATCGCGCAGGGCGTCGACACGGCGTTCGAGAACCGCGTCGAGGGCGCCGACGACGAGATCGACAAGCAGGGCGCCGGCGACCAGGGCCTGATGTTCGGCTACGCGTGCACCGACACGCCCGAGCTCATGCCGCTGCCGATCGCGCTGGCCCACCGCCTGTCCCGCCGCCTGACCGCGGTCCGCAAGGACGGCACCGTGCCGTACCTGCGCCCGGACGGCAAGACCCAGGTCACCATCGAGTACGCGGGCGACCAGCCCGTGCGCCTCGACACCGTCGTCATCTCCACGCAGCACGCCGACGGCATCGACCTGGAGAAGCTGCTCGGCGTCGACCTGCGCGAGCACGTCGTGGCCCCCGAGATCGCCGAACTGGGCCTCGACACCTCGAGCGTCCGGCTGCTCACCAACCCGACCGGCCGCTTCGTCATCGGCGGCCCGATGGGTGACGCGGGTCTCACCGGTCGCAAGATCATCGTCGACACCTACGGCGGCATGGCCCGTCACGGCGGCGGCGCCTTCTCCGGCAAGGACCCGTCGAAGGTCGACCGCTCCGCCGCCTACGCCATGCGCTGGGTCGCCAAGAACACCGTCGCGGCCGGCCTCGCCACCCGCGTCGAGGTCCAGGTCGCCTACGCCATCGGCAAGGCGGCCCCGGTCGGCCTGTTCGTCGAGACCTTCGGCACCGAGACCGTGGACCCGTCCAAGATCCAGCAGGCCATCTCGGAGGTCTTCGACCTCAGGCCCGCCGCGATCATCCGCGACCTCGACCTGCTCCGCCCGATCTACGCCCCGACCGCCGCGTACGGCCACTTCGGCCGCACCGACGTGGACCTGCCCTGGGAGTCGACGGACCGCGCCGACGCCCTGCGCAACGCCGCCGGCGCCTGATCGCCCGCACGCCCGAACGGCCCACCTCCACCTGGAGGCGGGCCGTTTCGCGTATTTCGGGTCTCCCGCGGGTCTCCGCAGTGAGTGGGGGACAACCAGAGAGGCTTGCACGCGGTGCCGCGCCCGCTCGACGTCGAACTGGCCCGCCCGCGCCTGGTCGACCGCCTCCGAGGCCGGTGGTGCCGTCCGGTCACGCTGGTGACCGCCGGTCCGGGTTTCGGCAAGACCACCGCGCTGGCCCAGGCGGTCCGCGCGAACCTCCTGGAACCACGCGGCATCGACGCCTGGGTGACCTGCGGTCCCGGCCACGAGGACGCGACCCGCCTCGCCACGACGATCCTGGACGCTCTCGCGGCAGCGCATGGTTCCCAGCCCGGCGTGGCGGAGATCCTCCAGGCGCTGCACCGCAAGGCCCCGCTCGACGTGTGCCTGCTGCTCGACGACGTGCACGAGGTCCCGGACGGATCACCTGGTGCGGAACTGCTCGCCGCCCTTGCCCGCGCGTTGCCGGCCACCGCGCACCTCGTCCTGTCCGGGCGTGTCGTGCCGGGACTTCCGCTGGCCCGCAGGGAAGCGGCGGGGGAGGTGGCCACGATCGAGACCGCCGACCTGGCCTTCACCGACGCCGAAACGTCCGCGCTGGCCAGGAGATTCGGCCGTGAGCTCACCGAGGACCTGCACGGCTGGCCCGCGCTGATCAGGCTGTCGCTCACCGCCGGCCCCGCCGCGTCCTGGCGCTACGCCGCCGAGGAGGTGCTGGGCCGGCTGTCCGCACCGATGCGGGAAACGTTGGCGGCGCTGGTGATTCTCGGGTCCGCGACCGCCTCGGAGGTCAGTGCGGTGGCGGGCTCACCCGTCGACGTGGAACACCTGGTCCGGACCGTTCCGCTCGTGGACCGGCTCGACGACGGCCGCTACCGGGCCCACGACCTGTGGGCGAGCGTCCTGCCCACCCGTCACATGCGCGCCACAGCGGCCGAAGTGCTGGTCCAGCGCGGCGAACTGGCAGGCGCCGGACGGGTCGCGTGCCGGGCCGCCGACTGGACACTGCTCGCGCGCCTGGCGGTCGAGCTCGTGCGGACCACGCTGTCGGTCCTGCCCAGCGCGACGGCCAGGAGATGGCTCGAAGCGGTTCCGGCACACCATCTTCAGGAGCCCGCGTTCCTGGTGCTCACCGCCGCGGTCCGGCACGCCGACGACTTCGCCGACCCGTTCATCGACTGCCTCGTCGACAGGGCGTGTGCGCGCTGGCTCGACGCCGGTGACCACGACGGTGCGGCGGTGGCGCTGGGGCAGGCCGTGATCACCGCGCACTCCAGGGGAGATCTCACCAGACTGGTCGCCGTCGCCCAACGGGCCCAACGGCTCGAAGCGCGGTCACCCGTGCTGAGGCTGCTCCGGCACAGCGTCGCCGCGGTGGTCGCCGAGCTCGCCGGAGACCCGGAGACCGCGCTCACCCACCTCGCTCAGGCGCCCACGAGTGAGGTGCCCCAAGCGCTTGCGGTGTCCACGACGCGGTTCCACGTGCACTGCCTCGCGCTGTGCGGGCGGGGCCGGGACGCGGCCGAACTGGCCGGACGGATGCTCACCGGCGACCTGTCCCGCCGTCACGTCGCCACGGCGCGTTGGTTCGACGGTGAACCCGTTGAGTTCCAAGGGGGCAACGAGGACGGCACGGCTCGCGACGAGTTCGTGGCGCGGGCCTTTCACGCGGTCATCGCCGCGTCGTTCGGTGAGATCACCGCCGAGCTCTCCGCCGAGCAGGACAACCCGCGTGACGCGGTTCTGACGTGTGCGGCGCAAGCAGCGGCAGCCGTCACCCGCGGCGACGAGGACCTGGCCCGCGACCTCTACAAGCAGCACCTGGCAAGGTGGCCCGCCGACATCAAGGTCGCCGAACGGCACCTGCGCCGGTTCCTGACGCTGGGCTACGTGCTCAGCGACGAACTCAGGGAACGCTGGGACAGCACCGATCTGGGCCCGTCCCACCGCAGGGCCCGCACGGCCGGACGAGCGTTCCTGCAAGCCAGGCAAGGAGATCTCCGCACCGATCTGCCGGAGGAACACGTCCTCTGCTTCCTTCCCCTGCCCTGGTCGGCGGAACTCGCCGTGCGCCAGGCGGCGAGAGGCAGGACGAAGCTGGGCACCTGGCTGGCGGACCGCGTCGGTCCGGCCGCGCATCGCCAGTTCCGCGAGCTCGCCAGAGATCCCGGCCTCGCCGCCGGTGCCGCCAAGCTGCTGGCCACCGTGCCCGCGCCACCGCATCACCCGGTCGGCATCGAGGTTCTCGGGCCGATGCGGGTCACCAGGAACGGCCTCACCGCACAGGCTCCGGAACTGCGCCGCGCCCGTGTCCGCCAGCTCCTCGGCCTTCTCGTGGTGCGCACCGTGATCACCCGCGCCCAGGCGATCGACCTGCTGTGGCCCGAACTGGACCCCGCGAGTGCCGCGAGAAACCTGCGCGTGACGATGACCCACCTCCGGCGGCTGCTGGAACCCGACCGTGCCGGTGGCGAGGCCAGCTACTTCCTGCGCAGCGACAGCGACACCCTCCGTCTCGTCCGAAGCGACCGGCTGACAGTGGATCTCTGGTCGTTCCACGAGCTGAGCGACACGACCAGGCTGAGCGAGGCGATCGCGTTGTGGCGAGGCGAGCCGCTCCCGGACCTGACCGATCTGTGCGAGCCGGAGATCGCCCAGATCAGGGCGCGCCACGTCGGCAACCTGCTGGCACTGGGCGAGCTCCGGCTCGTCACCGGAGACTCGTCCGAGGCGCGTCACCTCGCCGACCGGGCTCTGGAACTGGAGCCGTTCGAACCGCGAGGCCACCGGCTCGCGCTCGCCGCCGCGTTGCGCGCACGGAATCCACAAAGGACCGAGGAGGTCCGTGCGCGCGTGCTGGACTCGTTGCGGCAGCTCGGGGTGAGACCCGACCCGGCCACGGAGATCCTGCTTCGTCAGGCGGTCACACGCAGCTGACGGTGATCTCCGTCGACGGCGGGCAGAAGTCGAAGCCGAGCTGGCCGTCGCCGCGGTCGAGGTTCAGGTCGCCGGACAACAGGTCCATGCCGTCGCCGCCGCGCATGTCGTCGTCGCCGCCCTCGCCGTAGACGGTGTCGTGGCCGTCTCCACCCTGGACCTGGTCAGGGCCCCAGCCGGCGCAGACCAGGTCGTTGCCCTCGCCGCCGAAGATCGTGTCGTCGGCACCGAGCCCGAGGATGATGTCGTTGTCGCCCAGCCCGAAGATGGTGTCCGGGCCGTTGCTGCCGACGATCACGTCCGGTCCCGGCCCGCCGACGATGAACCCCGCGCCGACGATCGTGGGCACGGCGTTGTAGCAGTCCGCGGGCGTGGGTCTGTTCTGGAACTCCGGCGGTACCTCGTCGGCCTGGGCGACACCGGCGGTGCAGAGCCCGATGGCGAGTGCGGCGGCGGCAATGCGCAGTCTCATGGTCGTTTCCCCTCTTCTGTGTCTTGCCTGGGGAGAGGGTCACAACCGGGCGTTGCCCGAACGCTAACCGGAGCGCGCCGGCTGTGATGTGTGAAGAACGCCCTGGTCGTCCAGGGCCTTTGTTCATACGAGGGTTGGTTCCACGACACGTTCCGGGACTACAAACTCGGTTCATGTCGCTTTCTCGTCGTGGGTTCATGGCTGCCGTCGCTGCTGCTGGTGCGGGCACGCTGCTGCCACCGTCGGTGTACGCCGCGTTGGCCCGTGAGCCCCGTGGGGGAGGGCTGCGCGCGATCAAGCACGTCGTGCTGTTGATGCAGGAGAACCGTTCGTTCGACCACTACTACGGGACTCTCCGCGGCGTGCGCGGGTTCTCCGACCGCAACGCGCTGAAGGGCGTGTTCAACCAGTCGGGCGTGCTGCCGTTCCCGGTGCGTGAGGCGGCGTCGGGGCGGGACATCCAGTACATCGGTGACCTGGACCACAGCTGGAACGGTGGGCACTCGGCGTTGCGCGGCGGGTGGAACGACAACTGGGTGCCCGCGAAGACCGCGGCGACGATGGCGTTCTACACGCGCCAGGACATCCCGTTCCACTACGAGCTCGCGGACACGTTCACGCTGTGCGACGCCTACCACTGCTCGGTGCCGTCCTCGACCTCGCCGAACCGCAACTACTGGGTGTCCGGGTACACCGGCTTCGAGCCGTCCGGTGGCCGCGCGACCGGCAACGCGGCCTACAGCGAGGACACGCACACCGGCTACACGTGGAAGACGTACCCGGAACGCCTTGAGGCGGCCGGGAAGTCGTGGCGGGTGTACCAGGAGTGGGACAACTTCCAGGACAACAACCTGGAGTTCTACGTGCGGTTCAAGGAGATCGCGCGCAAGGTGCTGCCCGCCGGGTTCAAGTCGCTGGACAAGCTGTACGGGACCGGCGACCCCGCGCTGATCGGCTCGCTGGACCTCTCGAAGCTCTCCGCGGCCGAGAAGTCGCTGTACGACAGGGGACTGCACCGGGTGAAGCCCGGCGGGCTGGGGGAGACGTTCCGCGTGGACGTCGCGGCCGGCCGGTTGCCCGCCGTGTCGTACCTGGTTCCGTCCTCTGTGGACTCGGAGCACCCCGGCGCGTCGTCGCCCGCCGCCTCCGCCTCGATCACCTACCAGGTGCTGGACGCGCTGGCGTCCAACCAGGAGGTGTGGGAGTCCACGGTCCTGTTCATCACCTACGACGAGAACGACGGCTTCTACGACCACGTGCCGCCGCCGCGCCCGCCGTTGTCCGTGACCGATGAGTACGTGGGCGACCGGCCGTTGGGGCTGGGTACCCGCGTGCCGATGACCGTCGTCTCGCCGTGGTCCGTCGGCGGTTACGTGAACTCGCAGGTGTTCGACCACACGTCGATGACGCAGTTCCTGGAGAAGTGGACCGGGGTGCGGTCGGAGGAGATCTCCGCGTGGCGCCGGACCGTCGCCGGCGACCTGACCTCGACGTTCGACTTCGACCGGCGCCGCACGTGGCCCGAGGTCGGCGAGCCCGCCGCCGTGCCGCCCGCGACGCCGCGCTGGCGTCCCGCGCCTCCGTCCGAGCAGAAGATGCCGGAGCAGGAGCCTGGACGCCGCCGAGCGCGCGCTCTGCCGTACCAGCCTGACGCGTCGTTGCGCGGGTCGTCGCTGGACATGTCGAACTCCGGGTCAGCGTCCGTGCACTTCGCGCTGTACCCGTACTCGGGGCAGTTCGCGCTGCCGCAGCACTTCGACGTCTCGTCGTCGGCGTCGCTCGAGGTCGCGGGTGATCACGACCTCGTGCTGCTCGGCCCCAACGGCTTCCGCCGTGAGTTCGTTGGGTCGTCTTCTGACCGTGCGCGCGTCTCGTCGTCGGTGCGCGGATACAGCCGTGTGCTGACGTTGACGTTCGAGAACAGCGGTTCGTCGCGGCTGACGTTCGTGCTGGGGCGGCGTCGTTACGTCGTGAGGCCAGGACATCGTCACGTCATCCCATGGCTGACCATCATGAACTCCGGCTGGTACGACCTGACGGTGACGGTGGAGGAAGAGCCCCGGTTCCGCCGCCGTCTGTGCGGTCACATCGAGAACGGCCAGGAGTCGATCTCCGGATAACGTTGCTCCCGTGGAGATCAAGGGGGATGAGATCCGGCGGCGGATGATCGAGCACGATTTGTTGGATCCGGGCGGGTTCGTGCTCGTCGGGGCCCAGATCACCGGTCAGCTCGACCTGTCCGACGTCGTGGCGAAGAAACCGTTGGTGCTGCGCGACTGCACGACCGAGCAGCCGGTGCTGCTCGACCGGGCGCAGTTCTCGCAGCTGGACCTGCGCGGCCTGAGCGCGCCCGCCGTGCACGCGCGGGGCCTGACCGTGGACCACAACCTGAGCCTGAGCGGCGCCCGCCTGAGCGCCGCGGAGTCGATCGACGCGCTGCACATGCGCATCGGCGGCAGCGTCTACCTGGACGACGGTTTCCACGCCGCGGGTTCGGTGACGCTGAGCGGTTCGCAGATCTCGGCCGTGCTGAGGTGCGCCGGTGCGCGTTTCGAGGCGGGGCTCGTGCTGGTCGACCTGCGGGTCGGCGACGGGATCTTCCTGTCCCAGGGCTGCGACGTCTCGGGCGGCGGCGTCCACGCGTCGGTGCGATTACGCGGGACACGGGTCGACGGCCAGCTCATCTTCCGAGACGGCCGGTTCAGCTCACCCGACGTCGCTTTGGACGTGCGGCACGTGCGCGTCGGCAAGGAGCTGTTCCTGGCGTTCGACGGCGTCGAGGGCAAGGCACAACTCGAAGGCCTGACCTACGAGGGCCTGCCACGAGACGCCACTGTGGACGAATGGCTCTCGTTCCTGGCGACCCGCACCCTCCGCTACTCGACGCAACCGTGGACCCAGCTCGCCGCCGCCCATCAGGCCGCCGGCCACGAACGCGACGTGCGGCGGATCCGGGTTGCCCAGCAACGTGATCTGCGCCGCCGCGGCCAGCTCTCGCGGTGGGGCCGCGCCTGGCACCTGATCCGAGGCGTGACGGTAGGCCACGGCTACCGCCCCGGCCTCGCGCTCGTGTGGCTGGCCGGCGTGCTCGCCGTGTCGGTGGGGGTGGTGTTGATCTCCGGCGCCGTGCGCTGCTCGACGGTGGAACAGGTCGGCTACGCCCTGAACGTGGCAACGCCGCTGGTCAAGGTCGACGCCACTCGCTGCACCGTCGACGCGGGTGCGGCGTCCGGCCAGGTGGTCCTCGCGGCCACGTGGCTGCTGCAGATCCTGGCCTGGGCGTTCGCGACCCTGTTCGTGGCGGGCTTCACCGGATTGGTGAGGCGCAACGCGTGACTGTCGGGGGTGTCTGATACACCAGGAGGCATGAACGCGAAGACCGGAGCGAGAAAAGGGGAGCGGGTCCCCGCGGAGTCGCTGCCGGTCGCCCGGATCGTAGTGGACGTGCCGCTGGCCCACCTGGACCGCCCCTTCGACTACTCGGTTCCGTCCGAACTGGACGAAACCGCCGTCCCCGGCTGCCGAGTCAGGGTGAGGTTCGCGGGCCAACTCGTCGACGGCTACCTGCTGGAGCGCGCGGAAACCTCGGAGTACGGCAAGAAACTGGCCTTCATCGAGAAGGTCGTCTCACCAGAACCGGTGCTCGCCCCCGAGATCGCGACCCTGGCCCGCGCCATCGCCGACAGGTACGCGGGCGGCATGATCGACGTGCTGCGCCTGGCCATCCCACCCCGGCACGCCCGAGCGGAAGCCGCCGCGCCTGGGGAGTCGCCGCCCCTGCCTCAGCTTCCCGAGTGGGTGGGGCAACGGTCGGCCGACGTGCCGCAGGCCGGAGCCGCGCCGCGGACCGAGATGGCAGCACAGGCCGAGGTGCCGCAGGGCGAAGGTGCCTCGCATCCTGAGGCCGCCTCTCCGTCCGAGGCCGCTTCGCAGACCGGAGCTCCACAAGCCGGAATCCCGCAGACCGGAGCTCCGCAGGCCGGGGCTGCTCCGCACACCGGCGCGGGCCCGCAGCCAGAGCAGCCGAGTTCCGCCGAAGGCGCCTCGCATCCTGAAGTCGCCTCTTCGGTCCGAGCCGTCCCCCGTTCCGAAGCTGTCCTGAGTTCGGAAGCCGGCCCGCAGTCCGAAGGGTCGCGTTCCACAGCCGCCCAGCAGTCCGAAGCAGCCCTGTCGGCCGACGCCGTGTCGCAGTCCGAAGGGCCGCGTCCCACAGCCGCCCAGCAGTCCGAAGCAGCCCTGTCGGCCGACGCCGTGCCGCAGTCCGAAGGGCCGCGTTCCGCAGCCGCCTACCAGTCCGAAGCAGCCCTGTCGGCCGAAACCGTGCCGCAGCCCGAGGGGCCGCGTCCCACAGCCGCCTACCAGTCCGAAGCAGCCCCGTCGGCCGAAACCGTGCCGCAGCCCGAGGGGCCGCGTTCCGCAGCCGCCTACCAGCCCGAAGCAGCCCCATCGGCCGAAGCCGTCCCGCCGACCGAGGCAGCAGCCGCGCGCTCGCAGCTGCCGCCCGTCCCCGCCGACGCCTGGGCGCGCTATCCCCGCGGCCCCAAGTACCTGGAGGCCCTGCACGAGGGCCGTCCCGCCCACGCCGTCTGGCAGGCGCTGCCCGCCGAGGACTGGCCCGCCCGGCTCGCGGAGGCGGCTGCCGCCGTTGCGTCGTCCGGGCGTGGGGTGGCCATCGTCGTTCCCGACCACCGCGACCTCGCCAGGGTCGTCGAGGCGTGTGGCGCGTTGATCGAGGGCGTCGTGACGCTGTCGGCCGACCTTGGGCCGTCGGAGCGCTACAAGCGCTGGCTGTCCGTGCGCCGTGGCGTGGCGCGGGTGGTGGTCGGTACGCGGGCCACGGCGTTCGCGCCGGTCAAGGATCCTGGGCTGTTGGTCGTGTGGGACGACGGTGACGATCTGCACGTCGAGCAGCGTTCGCCGTATCCGAACGTGCGTGACGTGTTGGTGCAGCGCGCGCACATGACCGGGGCCGCGCTGCTCATCGGTGGGTTCGCCCGCACGGCCGAGGCGCAGTTGCTGGTGGAGACGGGCTGGGCGCACGAGATCGTGGCGTCGCGCGAGACGCTGAGGTCCGTGGCGCCGCGGGTGGTGTCGGTGGGCGACAACGAGTGGCAGGACGTCAAGGACCCTGCTGCTCGTACGGCTCGGCTTCCGTCCATCGCGTTCGACGCGGCCCGGTTCGCCCTCACCGACTCGCCGGTGCTGATCCAGGTGCCGCGCCGTGGTTACGTGCCGTCGCTCGCCTGCGGGCAGTGCCGGGGTCCTGCCCGGTGCCGCCGGTGCGCGGGGCCGCTGGCGTTGCCGGGAGGCACTGAGCACGGGCTGCCGAAGCCCGCGTACTGCCGGTGGTGCGCGGCGACGGAGGCCGGGTTCCGGTGCCCCACGTGCGGGTCGCGCAAGCTCCGCGGGCAGATCATCGGGGCTCGGCGCACGGCGGAGGAGCTCGGGCGGGCGTTTCCCGGGATTCCGGTGCGGACCAGCGGCGCGGACGAGGTGCTGACCAAGGTGCCCGGCAAACCCTCCCTGGTGGTCGCGACGCCGGGCGCCGAACCCGTGGCCGAGGGCGGCTACGGCGCCGTGCTGCTGCTCGACGGGTGGGCGTTGCTGGGCAGGGCCGACCTTCGCGCCTCCGAGGAGGCGCTTCGGCGGTGGATGACGGCCGCGGGCCTGGTGCGGCCGGGCAACGGGCGGGTGGTCGTGATCGCGGACTCGTCCCTGACCCCGGTGCAGGCCCTCGTTCGCTGGGACCCGGTGTGGCACGCCGCCACCGAACTCGCCGCGCGGACCGAGCTGGGCTTCCCGCCTGCGGTGCGGATGGCGACCGTCGACGGCACGCCGGACGCGGTCAACGCCATGCTCGACGAGCTCCGGCTGCCGCCCACCGGCGAGATCCTCGGCCCGGTGCCGCTGGGCGACGACGAGACCAAGGAACGTGCCCTGGTGCGGGTCGCGCGCGGCGAAGGCCGTCAGCTGGCCGCCGTGCTGGCCGAGGCGCAGGCCGTGCGGACGGCGCGCAAGGAACAGGACCTGGTGCGCATCAAGCTCGACCCGCTGGAGGTCCTCTAGGCGCTCAGTGCGCGAAGTGGGAGCGCAGACCGGCGATGTGCTCGCGGATGTCCTCGTCGGTCAGCTTCTCGTACTCGAGGTACTCGCTCATGTAGGTCATGAGGTCGCCGCGTTCGGGATGCTCCTCACCCGCGATCACGTGCGCCGTCGTGCCCGCGATGCCCGCCGGGAACAGCAGGAAGCCGTCGAGGCCCGCCATCGTGTCGAAGGAGGCGTTCTTGGCCTCCCACAGGGCCCAGACGTCCTCCTCACGGCCGCACTCGGCGAGCAGCAGCGCGGCGAGCACCAACGTCTCGCGCACGCCCCAGCCCTCCTGGTGCGCGGCGGTCTCCTCGGCGAGGAGATGGCGCAGCAGACCGGCGTCGTCATCGCGGCGTTCGCGCAGCAGGAGGTGCAGCGCGTCCTCGCGGTCGGCCTCGTCGAGCGGGGTGTTCGTGAAATCGGTTCGCAACTGATCAAGATCGATCGACACGTCCGCACCTTAGGCCTTCCTCAAGGAGTGTTGCCATCCGGTCGTAACGGAGTAGAAGTTTCCGCATGTTGCGAACGGTTGCCGCACTGACGCTCTCCGTCGTACTGGTCGCCCCTGCCCCGGCAGGCGCGGCGGAATCATCGCCACGCGTGCCCGAGCAGGTGGGCTGGGGAGGCGCTGTCTCGAGCGTCGACCCCGACGCGTCCCAGATCGGCATCGACGTGCTCCGCCGCGGTGGCAACGCCGTCGACGCCGCCGTCGCCACCGCCGCCGCGCTCGGCGTGACCGACCCGTTCAGCGCGGGCATCGGTGGCGGCGGGTTCTTCGTCCACTACGACGCCCGAACCGGCCGTGTGTCCACTTTGGACGGCCGGGAGACCGCGCCGCGGTCCGCCACCGACCAGCTCTTCGTGGAGAACGGCCAGCCCCTGCCGTTCGCCGAGGCGATGACCAGCGGCAAGTCCGTCGGTGTCCCCGGCACGCCCAAGACGTGGCAGCAGGCGCTGCGCAAGTGGGGCACGCTCAACCTGCGCGAGGCGATGGCGCCCGCGGAAGCGTTGGCACGCCGTGGTTTCGTCGTCGACCGGACCTTCAACTCGCAGATCACGAACAACGCCGCCCGCTTCGCCGACTTCACCTCGACCCGCGACCTCTACCTGCCCGGTGGCCAGGCGCCCGCGGTCGGCAGCACGTTCCGCAACCCGCAGCTCGCCGACACCTACCGCGAGCTCGCCCGCACCGAACTGGCCTCGCTGTACGGCGGCGCGGTCGGCCGCGACCTCGTCAGGACCGTGCAGAAGCCGCCGGTCGTGCCCGGCTCGACCCGCAACGTCCGCTCCGGTGACATGCAAATCTCCGACCTGGCCCGCTACCAGGTCGAACGCCGCGACCCGACGCACACCCGCTACCGCGGCCTCGACGTCTACGGCATGGCGGCGCCGTCGTCCGGCGGCACGACCGTCGGTGAGGCGCTCAACATCCTCGAGTCGACCGACCTCGCGAAGGTCTCCGACGTCGAGTACCTGCACCGCTTCATCGAGTCGACCAAGCTCTCCTTCGCCGACCGCCTGCGCTGGGTGGGCGACCCCGCCTTCTCCCGCGTGCCGACCGAGGGCCTGCTCTCACAGAAGTTCGCCGACAGCCGCGCCTGCCTGATCAAGCCCGACGCCGTGCTGCCCGCCCCGCAGCCCGCCGCCGACCCGCGCGACCCCAAGGCCTGCGAGGCCACCGCCGGAATCTCGGCCCTGCGCGAGGACGCCGAACGCACCACGCACCTCACGACGGCCGACCGCTGGGGCAACGTCGTCGCCTACACCCTGACCATCGAGGCGGAGGGCGGCAGCGGCATCGTCGTGCCGAACCGAGGCTTCCTGCTCAACAACGAGCTCACCGACTTCGAGTTCGTCGCCCCGACCGCCGGCGTTCCGCACCCGAACCTCCCCGGCCCCGGCAAGCGCCCGCGCTCGTCGATGGCCCCGACGATCGTCGTCGACCACGGCAAGGTCCTGCTCGCCGTCGGCTCGCCGGGTGGCTCCACCATCATCACCACGGTCACCCAGATCCTGACCGCCCGCCTGGACCGCAAGATGTCCCTGGTCGACGCCGTCGCGGCCCCGCGCGCCTCCCAGCGCAACGCCGCCACGACCCCGGCGGAGGCCGCGTTCATCGCCGCCTCGACCACCGCGGGCCTGCAGGCCATCGGGCACAGGTTCAGCCAGAACGCCGAGATCGGCGCCGCCACGGCCGTCGAACGG
Organism: Lentzea waywayandensis; assembly: GCF_900115955.1. GTDB lineage: Bacteria > Actinomycetota > Actinomycetes > Mycobacteriales > Pseudonocardiaceae > Lentzea > Lentzea waywayandensis. Next base: position 516,190 of record NZ_FOYL01000001.1, on the reverse strand, counting down.
GCCGGGGACGGACGCTGGCGCGCGGTCGCCGAGCCGACGAGGCGCGGCGGCGGCGCGGCCCGCGTGGTGAAGGTGGGCTGACCCGGGCCGGGACCGCTGGTCGTCGATCAAGGCAACCGGCGGTCCCACCCGCGCGTGTACGGACCACCTATGTAGGGAGGCATTGGTGGAACGCAGGAACAAACCGACGTTGAAGCGGGCGCGGTTCGTGCTGGCGGGTGCGCTGGCCGTCGTGATGACGGTGCTGTTCGCGCCGTCCGGGCAGGCGGCGGCGAACCCGTACACGCCAGAGGGGGTCTGCGGCTCCGGCTACCAGCGCGTGTCGCCGAACGCGACGCTGGACCTGAAGAACGGCTCGGCCCTCTGGGGCCAGACCTACCTGCTCTACAGCTCTGCCACGAAGAAGAACTGCGTGGTCACGATCAAGCGCTTCGAGGTCGGCGTGGAGAGCTACACGGTCGCCCACCTGCAGGTCCAGGGCTCGAACATGGTCGGCGACGCCGGCTACTACGAGTACTACGCCGGCCCGCACTACGCGTACGCACCGGGTAAGTGCGTGCGCATCCACGGCGTGGTCTGGGAGGACGACATGGTCCGCTACGCCCAGAAGTACGGGCCCTACGGGTGGTGCGACTGACCACGCGGCCGGCTACTTGTTGGTGCGTCCGTCGATGCGTTCGCGGATGAGGTCGGCGTGGCCGTTGTGTTGCGCGTACTCCTCGATCAGGTGGACGTAGAGCCAGCGCACCGAGATCTCGCCCACCCGTTCGTGCACGAAGACGTCGTCGAGGTCCCGCGTGGCAGCCGCCGCGCGGGCCTCGGCCATTTCAGCCACGAGATCGGCGTACTCGGCCTCCGCGCGGGCCGGGTCGACGCCCTCGAAGGCGCCGTCCCAGTCGCCCGGCACGCTGTGCCGGGCCTTCACGTCCTGACCGGCCAGGCGGACGCGGAACCAGACGCGCTCCACGTCCGCGAGGTGGCGGATCAGGCCCAGCAGACTCAGGTTCGACGGCGCCGCGGACTCCTCGGCCAGTTGTTCACCGGTGAGTCCCGCGCAGTTGCCCAGGAACGTGGCTCGATGGCGGTCGAGCCACGCCTCCAGCATCGGGCGTTCCGCCCCGAGGAGCGGTTCGTCGGTCACTTCTACTTCGGGTGCCGTCCAGGTCATGGCTCCATGATCACTCGAACCCGCCCTCGTAGACGACTTCGTTGTCGGAGTCGCGGCCGACGACGTGCAGGCTGTTGATGTAGTCGGTCCTGTTCTTGGTGGAGACCGGGAGCGTGGCGATGAAGTAGCCGTCGACGACGTCCGCGGTCACCGCTTGCTCGTCGTCGACGGACACCTCGACGGTGCCGGCCGAGCGCTTGATGCGCCCGACGACCATGAGTGCCGACTCGTTCCCGTGAATCGTGACCAGCACGGGTTTCTCGGGTTTCTTCGTGACGGCGGGGAGATGCTCCCAGTGAACGCCGCCCAACACGCTGGGGCCGAAGCTGCAGGTCGCCCAAGCGTCGTGCTCACGATGGGCGATGAGCACACCCCCTCGCTGGTCGAGACCCGACACCAGCAGCGGCTCCCAGTTCTGGAGGTCACTGGCGTTCGCTCCGTTCCGGTACGAGGTGTCGGTGCACCTGGCGATGACGTTCACCAGCGTCCACGGGTCGGGGTCCCCGCTCTCGAAAGTCTGCGATTCGGTGACCGCCCCCTCGGGGATGTCCGGCACCGGGGTGGCCCGGTCATCGAAGACGAGATCGAAGTACGAGTCCTGGTACCGGGTGTCGACGACGAAGAAGTGTGGCGTGACGACGCCGTCGCTGGCCTTGAAGTCCTGGTCGCGGAACTCCGGCTTCGGGCCGGTCTTCAGCGTCCGCGCGTCCTTCGGGGGAATCCCCGCGATGATCCCGTGAGAGCGGAAGGTGACCGTGCCCTCCCGCAGATCTGTGGGCCGGAAGCTCTGCGACGCCACATAGGCCTTGGTACGGGTGAGCTCGCAGAAGCGGCCGTCCTGGCCGACCAGGACCTTGCTCAGGCCGAACTCCACCGTCTCGGAGGACTGCCAGTTCTGGTCGCCCAGGGCCGTGCGACATCGCGCCAGGTCCTGGCCTGAAGGCCGGACCACGCGCTCGTGGCCGGGGCGGGCCTTGTCGACGAACGGCTGCGTGACGAACTGGGTGGCGGCGACACCACCCGCGATCAGGAGTACCGCGGCGGCCACGGCCAGCGGGGCGCGGCCGCGACGCTCAGGGGACTCGCGGGTGGCGACGAAGTCCGGGCGCATGCGCTCCTTGACGTCGGTGGGGAGTTCGCGGCGGGGCGGCAGGTCGAAGGCCATCACTCCACCTCCAGGGTGTCGTAGGAGAGCTGCTTGCGCAGGCGGGCACGGGCGCGGGAGATGCGGGAACGGACGCTGACCTCGGCGACCCCCAGGGCCTCGGCGGCCTGCGCGACGGGCAGCTCGCCGAACAGCACGAGTTCCACGGCCTCGCGTTCGGCGCGGGGGAGTCGTTCGACCGCCTCCAGCACCTGGCGCAGCCGGGCCTCGTGGTCGAGCGACGCCGCGACGTCGTCGGCGTGGTCGCGCTGCACCTCGTTGCGCGGCACGCGGTGCAACAGCCGGGTGAACCGCGCTTTGCGGCGGAACTCCGAGCGTGCCAGGAAGCCCGCGACGGTGAACAGCCACGGCAGCGCGCTGTCCCGCACGAGCGTCATCTCGGCGCGGCGGCGCCACGCGGTCATGAACGTCGCCGACGTCAGGTCCTCCGCTGTCGACCACGACGCGGTCAGGCGGTAGGCGTGGTTCCACACCGCCTCGGCGTAGCGGTCGTAGAGCGCGCTGAACGCGTGCTCGTCGCCGCGGGTCCACAGTTCGGCGTCCGACGGGGCGTCGTCGCGCACGCCGGCCGCCCCCTCCCAGATCGGTCGCATCAGCCTCATGACCTGGAGGTGTCCACCTTCCGGCCGAGTGTTGCACCCGATCTTCCTACTTCGGGCTGACACAGGGTCGATACCCCGAGCCGATGTGATCTGACCTGCGCGAACGGCACAGTGGACGCCATGACGACGACCACTGTCACCAGCGCCCCGGCAACCCACATCGACTTGCACGCTCTGTTCCGGCCCGTCCTGACGGCGCTGCGCTTCACCGGCCACTTCGTCGTGGCGCTGGTGGGCGTGATCTTCCTCGGCAGCGCGTCCGAGCACTGACCGCGCTCCTCGTAGACTGGCCTCCAGTCCACACGAGGAGCATTGCGTGACCGTCCAGCCCATCCGCCTGTTCGGCGACCCAGTGCTGCGCACCGCGGCCACCGAGGTCACCGACTTCGACAAGGAACTGCGCACCCTGGTCAAGGACCTGTGGGACACGATGCAGGACGCCGGCGGAGCGGGACTCGCCGCGCCTCAGCTCGGTGTTGGACTGCGCGTGTTCACCTATCACTGCGACGGTTTCGCGGGCCACCTCGTGAACCCCACGTGGGACGTGGTCGGCGAGGAGATGCAGGACGGCTCTGAAGGCTGCCTGTCCATCCCCGGCATGTCGTGGGACTGCAAACGCCACCTGCACGTCGTGGCCAAGGGCTGGAACATGCACGGTGAGCCCGTCGAGGTCGAAGGCACCGAGACGCTGGCCCGCTGCATCCAGCACGAGTCGGACCACCTCGACGGAGTGCTCTTCCTCGACCGCCTCGACGCCGACACCCGCAAGCAGGCCATGCGGGAAATCCGGCAGGCCGAGTGGTTCGACGGTACGGTCCCCACCTTGAAGCAGAGCCCGCACCCACTCTTCGGCAGGTCCAGCTGACCATGCGACTCGTGTTCGCCGGTACGCCCGAGGTCGCACTGCCCTCGCTGCGCGCCTTCATCGACTCCTCCCGCCACGACGTCGTCGCCGTGGTCACCCGCCCCGACGCCCCCTCCGGCCGAGGCCGCAGGCTCGAACGCTCCCCGGTCGGCGCGCTCGCCGACGAGCACGGCATCGAGGTCCTCACCCCGGCCAAGGCAGGCGAACCCGAGTTCCTGGAGCGCCTGCGCGCGCTGGAACCCGACCTCTGCCCGGTCGTCGCCTACGGCAACCTGCTCCCGCAGCGCACGCTCGACGTCCCGAAGTTCGGCTGGGTCAACCTCCACTTCTCCGTGCTGCCCGCGTGGCGCGGCGCCGCGCCGGTGCAGGCCTCCGTGCGCAACGGCGACGACATCACGGGTGCCTCGACGTTCCGCATCGTGAAGGAACTCGACGCGGGCCCGGTGTTCGGCGTGGTGACCGAGAAGGTGCGCGACCGCGACACCTCCGGCGACCTGCTGACCCGGTTGTCCCTCTCGGGAGCCGACCTGCTGCTGTCCACTGTGGACGGCATCGAGGACGGAACCCTGCGCGCCGTCGACCAGCCCGACGACGGTGTGACCTACGCCGCGAAGATCAGCGTCGAGGACGCGCGCCTCGACTTCACCACGCCCGCCACGGCCGTCGACCGCCTGGCGCGCGCCGTGACACCGGAGCCCGGCGCGTGGGCCGAGTTCCGGGGAGAACGACTCAAGCTCGGCCCCGTCACGCCGGTCGCCGACGTGACGCTGCCGGCCGGCGAGGTGCTCGTCGAGCGCAAACGCGTGCTCGTGGGCACCGCCACCACCGCCGTGGCCCTCGGTGAGGTCCAGGCGCAAGGCAAGAAGCGCATGGCCGCCACCGACTGGGCACGCGGCGTGCGGATCGAATCAGGGGAGCGCATCGCATGACGCGCTCCCGAACGAGCTCGGCAGGCGTCGCCTGTGAGCGGCAGGACAGGAACACGGCGCGCGTGATCCGCGCGGCCGCAGGGGAGCCAGAGACAGTGGAGTACAACGCATGACCGGCCACTCGCGAGGCGCCTCGAAGCCTTCCCGCCCGAGCAGGCCGCACCCGCCGAAGCGGCGCACCGGACCCTCCCGGCCACCCGTGGAGGACCCGGCACGCCTCGCCGCGCTGGAGACCCTGCGCGCCGTGCGGCAGCGTGACGCGTACGCGAACCTGGTGCTGCCGCAGATGCTTCGCGACCGCCGCATCACCGGCCGTGATGCCGCGCTCGCCACCGAGCTCACCTACGGCGCGTCCCGGGCCCAGGGACTGCTCGACGCCGTGATCGAGGCGTGCTCGGACCGGCCGCTGTCCGAAGTGGACGGCTCGGCGCTCGACGCGTTGCGGCTGGGCACGTATCAGCTGCTGCGCACCCGGATTCCGTCCCACGCCGCGGTCGCCTCGACCGTCGACCTCGTGCGGGCCGAGCTCGGGTCCGGCGTCGCGGGCTTCGTCAACGCCGTCCTGCGCCGGGTGGCCGAGCAGGACGAGGCCGCGTGGGTGGACGAGCTCGCGCCCGACCCGGACACCGACCCGATCGGCAACCTGGCCTTCACCCACGCCCACCCGCGCTGGATCGCGCAGGCGTTCGCGGAGGCCCTCGGCAGCCGCGAGGAACCGCTGAAGCTGGCCCTCGCGGCTGACGACGCGCGCCCGGCCGTGCACCTGGTGGCACGTCCTGGCGAGGTGAGCGCCGACGAGCTCGCCGCCATCACCGGCGGCGACGTGGCGCCGTACTCGCCTTACGGCGTGCACCTGGAAGCCGGCGCGGGCGACCCGGGCGATCTCGAGCCCGTCCGGGAACGCCTCGCCAACGTCCAGGACGAGGGCAGCCAGTTGTGTGCCTTGGCCCTGACGCGCGCGTCGCTCGAGGGCGGTGACAACGGTGGTACGGATGACCGCTGGCTGGACCTCTGCGCGGGCCCCGGTGGCAAGGCCGCCCTGCTGGCCGCGCTGGTCGGCCTCGAAGGCGGCGAACTGATCGCCGTCGAGAAGGCACCCCACCGCGCCGAGCTCGTGCGCAAGCTCACCTCAGGCCTGCCGGTCACCGTGGAGGTGGCCGACGGCCTCGAGACCGGCTTCGTCGAAGGAGCGTTCGACCGCGTGCTGGTCGATGCGCCCTGCACCGGTCTCGGTGCGCTGCGCAGGCGCCCGGAGGCGCGGTGGAGGCGCCAGCCCGCCGACGTCGGCACGCTCACGAAGCTGCAGCGCGAGCTGCTCACCGAGGCGTTGCGACTGGTGCGTCCTGGCGGCGTCGTGGCTTATGTCGTGTGCTCACCTCATCTCTCCGAGACCGTAGGGGTGGTGACGGACGTCGCGCGGCGGACCGGGGCCGAGGTGCTGGACACGCGGGAGCTCTTCCCTGGAGTTCCGGACCTCGGGGAAGGACCGCACGTTCAGCTGTGGCCCCATCTGCACGGCACCGACGCGATGTTCTGCGCGGTGCTGCGACGCCCTGTTTGAGCGCTCGTGAAGGACGCTAGCGACGGGGTCCGACAGTTCTCGGGCCTCGTCGCCCGCAGGCCGCACAACGGGTCCGGAGTTCACCTGTCCGGGTGACGAACGGGGGCGCGGCGTGGCGGTGATCCTGGTGACCGGCATGTCGGGCACGGGCAAGTCGACGGTGCTCGACCTGTTGGCGCAGAACGGATACCGCACGGTCGACACCGACCACGGCGACTGGATCGACCGCACCGGCGAGCCGCTGTGGCGCGAGGACCTGCTCGGCGAGCTGATCGCCGAGCACGAACGGTCCGGCCGCCCGCTGTTCATCGCGGGCACGGTCGCGAACCAGGCGGTGTTCTACGCCAGGTTCGACGAGATCGTCCTGCTCAGCGCACCGATCGACACGATCCTGGAACGCGTCGCGAGCAGAACGGGCAACCCGTTCGGCAAGACCGAGGAAGAGCGGAACCGGATCATCGCGGACACGCGCGAGATCGAGCCGCTGCTGCGCGGGCCGGCCACCGCCGAGATCGACACCAGGCAGCCGCTGAACGCCGTGCTCGACCAGCTCGCCGCCCTGGCGGGAGCACCCGACCTAAGATCGTCCACATGACACGTGGGCTGCTCGGACTGGTCGCAAGCGGCTGCGGCGGCGTCGAGAGCTGGTTCCGCACCGAGCTCGCCGAGCCTGCCGCGCAACGAGGGTGGCGGTTGGCCATCACGTTCACCCCGACGGTCGTGCCGTGGTTCGAGGAGGCCGGCGAGCTGGACGAGCTCCAGGCGCTCACCGACCTCCCGATCCGCTGGGAGCCGAGGATGCCGAGCCAGCCCAAGCCCTATCCCACGCCTGACGCGTTCATCTTCGCCCCCGCCAGCGCGAACTCGGTGGCCAAGCTGGCCCTGGGCATCGGCGACAACCAGGCGCTGACCGCGTTGAACGAGGCCATCGGCGTGGAGCACTGCAAGGTCGTCGTCCTGCCCCAGGCCAACGCGGACAAGCGCCGTCACCCGATGTGGGAGACGCACGTCACGACGCTCACCAATGCGGGTGTCGTAGTGGTCACCGACGAGCCTCCCGGCAGGCTGCTCGACCTGCTGGACACCTAGACTTCACCCTTGTGGTCCACACGCCGATGATCGCCCCCAGCATCCTGTCCGCCGACTTCGCGCGCCTCGCCGACGAGCTCGCCGCGGTGCCCACCTCGGACTGGATCCACGTCGACGTCATGGACAACCACTTCGTGCCGAACCTGACGCTCGGCCTGCCGGTGGTGAAGTCGCTGCTCAAGGTGACCGACATCCCGATCGACTGCCACCTGATGATCGAGGACCCGGACCGCTGGGCCATCGGCTACGCGGAAGCGGGCGCGTACAACGTGACCGTGCACGTCGAGGCGGCCGACGACCCCATCGCGCTGGCCAAGAACCTGAAGGCGGCCGGGTCCAAGGCGGGGCTGAGCATCAAGCCCGGCACTCCGCTGGAGCCGTACGTCGACGTGCTGAAGCACTACGACACGCTGCTGGTGATGTCGGTCGAGCCGGGCTTCGGCGGCCAGAGCTTCATGGCCGACGTGCTGGACAAGGTGCGCCAGGCCCGTCACCTCGTCGACACCGGGCACCTCACGCTGCTGGTCGAGATCGACGGCGGCATCAACGCCGACACGATCGAACAGGCCGCGCAGGCCGGAGTGGACTGCTTCGTCGCCGGGTCCGCCGTGTACGACGCCGCCGACCCCGGCAAGGCCGTCGAGGCGTTGCGCGCCCAGGCGGCCGGCGCCCAGGGAACCAGGACCCCGTGACCCCCGAGGACGCGATGGTGCTCGCCATCGCGGAGAGCGAGCGGGTGCGGGGCATCACCAGCCCCAACCCGCCGGTCGGCTGCGTCATCCTCGACGAGAGCGGCAAGGCGGCCGGGTTCGGCGGCACGCAACCCGTCGGCGGTCCGCACGCCGAGGTCATGGCGCTCAAGGAAGCCGGCGTGAAAGCCCAGGGCGGCACCGCCGTGGTCACCCTCGAACCGTGTTCGCACTACGGCCGCACGCCGCCGTGCACCGAGGCGCTCATCGAGGCGGGCATCAAGCACGTCATCCACGCCGTCAGCGACCCGAACCCGAGGGCGGCGGGCGGAGCCGACCGGCTGGCAAAAGCCGGGATCACCGTCGAAAGTGGGCTCCTCGCGACCGAAGTCAGCCGCGGACCCCTCAGGGCGTGGCTGCACTACATGCGCACGGGCCGTCCGCACGTCACGTGGAAGTACGCGGCCTCGCTCGACGGCCGGATCGCGGCGAGTGACGGCACCAGCCAGTGGATCAGCTCGGAGACCTCCCGCAAGGAGGTCCACGAGATGCGCGCGAAGCTCGACGCGATCATCGTCGGCACCGGTACGGTCCGGAAGGACGACCCCGCGCTGACGGCCAGGGACGCCGATGGAATGCCGTTGCCCCGCCAGCCGTTGCCGGTGGTCGTGGGCATGAGCGACCTGCCGGTCGGAGCGAAGCTCCAGGACACCGCGCTGCACCTGCGCACGCACCACCCGGACGACGTGCTGACCGCACTTGTCGAGCAGGGGGTGGTCGACGTGCTGCTGGAGGGCGGACCGACGCTGGCCGGCGCGTTCTGGCGCGCGGGCAGGATCGACCGCGTGCTCGCCTACATCGCGCCGGCGCTGCTCGGGGACGGTCCCGCGGCGGTGCTGGGCGCGGGCGTGTCGACCATCACGGACGCTGTCCGGTTGACCGTGCAAGACGTCACCATGAGCGGGCCGGACGTGCGGATCAGCGCGGTTCCGGAAAATTAGGAGGAGCGGTGTTCACCGGGATCGTCGAGGAACTCGGCCACGTCGTAGCGACGGAGGACCTGCCGGACGCGGCACGGATCCGCGTTGCCGGGCCGATCGTGACCAGCGACGCGAAGCACGGCGACTCCATCGCGGTGAACGGCGTCTGCCTCACCGTCGTGGAGGTGGAGAACGACACCTTCACCGCCGACGTGATGCGCGAGACTCTCCTGCGCAGCAGTCTCGCGAAGGTCGCCCAGGGCGACCGGGTCAACCTGGAGCGCGCGGCCGCGGTCGGCCAGCGCCTCGGCGGCCACATCGTGCAGGGCCACGTCGACGGCACCGGCACGATTCTCGCGCGGGAGAAGGCCGAGCACTGGGAGATCGTCCACATCGGACTCCCGCCGACCCTCGCCCGCTATGTCGTGGAGAAGGGCTCCATCACGGTCGACGGAGTCTCGCTGACGGTCGTGACCGTCTCCGAGGACGAGTTCACCGTGAGCCTGATCCCGACGACCCTTGAACTCACCACGCTCGGGCGTCGTTCGCCCGGCGACCTGGTGAACCTGGAGGTCGACGTGCTGGCGAAGTACGTTGAACGACTGGCGATCCCGCACCTGCGGGCCATCGCGGGCGAGGAGGCCCAGTGAGCACCGACTTCGCCGACATCGAGCGCGCGATCAAGGACATCGCCGCCGGACGGCCCGTGGTCGTCGTCGATGACGAGGACCGCGAGAACGAGGGCGACCTGATCTTCGCCGCCGAGAAGGCGACGCCGGAGCTGCTCGCGTTCATGGTCCGCTACACGTCCGGGTACGTCTGCGTGGCGCTGACGGACTCCGACTGCGACCGTCTCGACCTGCCGCCGATGTACCACACGAACCAGGACCAGCGCGGCACCGCGTACACGGTCACGGTGGACGCGCGGGAGGGCATCAGCACCGGCATCTCGGCCGCCGACCGCGCCCGCACGATCCGGTTGCTCGCCGACCCGACGTCGAAGGCCAACGACTTCAACCGGCCCGGTCACGTGGTTCCGCTGCGTGCCAGGGACGGCGGCGTGCTGCGGCGGCCCGGTCACACCGAGGCCTCCATCGACCTCGCGCGTCTCGCGGGTCTGTCGCCCGCCGGCGTGCTCTGCGAGATCGTGTCGCAGAAGGTCGAGGAGGACATGGCCCGCCGCGACGAGCTCGAGGTCTTCGCCGCGGACCACGACCTCGCGATCATCACGATCGCCGACCTCATCGCGTACCGCCGCCGGGTCGAGACCCAGGTCGAACGCGCCGCCGAGGCCCGCATCCCGACCGCGCACGGCGTGTTCACCGCCTTCGGCTACGACAGCCTGCTCGACGGCATCGAGCACGTCGCGATGGTGTACGGCGAGATCGGCGACGGCGAGGACGTGCTGGTGCGCGTGCACTCCGAGTGCCTCACCGGCGACGTGCTCGGGTCGTTGCGCTGCGACTGCGGCCCGCAGCTCGACGCGGCGCTGGAAGCCGTTGCGGCACAAGGCCGTGGCGTCGTGCTGTACATGCGCGGCCACGAGGGCCGTGGCATCGGCCTGATGCACAAGCTGCAGGCCTACCAGCTCCAGGACCAGGGCGCGGACACCGTGGACGCGAACCTGGTGCAGGGGCTGCCCGCCGACGCACGCGACTACGGCACGGGCGCCCAGATCCTCGTGGACCTCGGCATCAAGTCCATGCGGCTGCTGACGAACAACCCGGCCAAGCGCGTCGGTCTGGAGGCCGGATACGGTCTGCGGGTGCTCGACCGGGTGCCGCTGCCGATCTCCCCGAACCCGGAGAACCTCCGGTACCTGCGCACCAAGCGCGACCGGATGGGCCACGAACTGCACCAGCTCGAGCAGTACGAGACCGTTGTTTCCGCTACGGAGGACCAGGAATGAGCGGCGAGGGCCGTCCGGATCAGGCCAGGCTCGACGGCAAGGGCCTGAGCGTCGCGATCGCGGCGACGCGCTGGCACACCAAGATCACCGACCAGCTCGTCGAGCGCGCGCTCAAGGCCGCGCAGGACGCCGGTTGCGTCGACACGACCGTGGTGCGCGTGGCGGGGGCGATCGAGCTTCCCGTTGTGGTGCAGGAACTCGCGCGTCACCACGACGCAGTGGTCGCGCTGGGCGTGGTCATCCGCGGTGGGACCCCGCACTTCGAGTACGTGTGCGACTCGGTGACGGACGGGCTCACGCGCGTCGCGCTGGACGAGTCGACGCCGGTCGGGAACGGCGTGCTGACGACCAACACCGAGGAACAGGCACTGGCGCGCGCCGGCCTGCCGGACTCGGTGGAGGACAAGGGTTACGAGGCGACCGTGGCCGCGATCGACACGGCACTGGTGCTGCGCGGCCTGCGTCAGCCCTGGACCGAGCGGGGTTTCGAGTGATGACGTCCATCGTGTTGCGTCCCAAGAAGATCCGCCGCGTCGCGTGGGCGTGCGCGGTCGGTCTCGTGGTCGTGTTCACGATCGTGGGTCTGCTGCTGGGTGACACGCCGACCGGCGTGATCTTCCGGACGTCCGACCAGGTCGCCATGATCGTGCTGGGCTTCCTGCTGGCGGGTGGTGTGCTGCTGCTGACCCGTCCGCGCGTCACCGCCGACGCCGAGGGTGTCGACGTGCGCAACGTCGTGACGTCCCACCACTTCGACTGGAACGACGTGCTGTCGGTCAGCTTCCCGGACGGCGCCGCGTGGGCCCGTCTGGAGCTGCCGGAGGACGAGTACATCTCGGTGATGGCCGTGCAGGCCGTGGACCGTGAGTACGCCGTTTCGTCCGTGCGCGCGTTGCGTGAGCTGCACAAGGCCGCGCGCGTCTAGACCCACAAGCCGAGGATCGCGCCCGCGAGCGTGAGTCCGACGATGTGATAGCCCGCTCCGATGGCCGCGAAGGTGATCGGGGCGGGCTTCGTCATGTCGTAGGCACCCGTCACGAACCTGACCGGCAACGCGACGCCGACGCCGACGACGAGCCCGAGCAGGATGCCTTCCATGATGTTGTCGGTGTTCGAGGCGTTGCCGATCATCGCGGTCGCGAGCGTGATGACGAAGCAGGTCAGCAGCGGGATGGCGTAGACGGCCGCGCTCTGGTTCTCCGGAGGGCTCAGGTCCTGGCCGGACGCGTGTTGGTAGGCCCTGCCGAAGGCGTACTCCGCGTACCAGACCATGCCCAGCGCGAAGTAGGCGATCGTGGCCACGATGACGGCTAACCAGTTCAGGTCGCCGAGCACGGTCAAGCTCATGTGGGGTCTCCCGCGGTGATCAGGGTGACTTGGCATCGCGGGGTGCGCGTCCACCGTTACGAGAGCATTGACGGCGAAAGGGCCGCCCACCACGCGGTGAGCGGCCCTTTCGGTACAGCGGGGACTAGCTGCGGACCATCTTGCGCAGCACGTACTGCATGATGCCGCCGTTGCGGTAGTAGTCGGCCTCACCGGGCGTGTCGATGCGGACGACCGCGTCGAACTCGACCTTCGTGCCGTCCGTCTTCGTGGCGACGACGTGCACCGTCGACGGCGTGGTGCCGTTGTTCAGCTCCGTGACGCCGGTGAAGTCGAACGTCTCGGTGCCGTCGAGGCCCAGCGACGACGCGTTGTCGCCCGCCGGGAACTGCAGCGGCAGCACGCCCATGCCGATGAGGTTCGAGCGGTGGATGCGCTCGTAGGACTCGGCGATGACGGCGCGGACGCCGAGCAGCGAGGTGCCCTTGGCCGCCCAGTCACGCGACGATCCGGAGCCGTACTCCTTGCCCGCCAGCACGACCAGGGGAACGCCGGCCTCCGCGTAGGACACGGACGCGTCGTAGATCGTCGTCTGCGGCGCGCCGTCGGCCAGGAAGTCGCGGGTGAAGCCGCCCTGGACGTCGTCGAGCAGCAGGTTGCGCAGGCGGATGTTCGCGAACGTGCCGCGGATCATCACCTCGTGGTTGCCGCGGCGGGAGCCGTAGGAGTTGAAGTCCTTGCGCTCCACGCCGTGCTCGGTCAGGTACTTGCCCGCGGGCGAGTCGGCCTTGATCGAACCGGCGGGGGAGATGTGGTCCGTGGTGACCGAGTCGCCCAGCAGCGCCAGCACGCGGGCACCCGAGATGTCGGTGACCGGCTTCGGCTCCATCTCCATGCCCTCGAAGTACGGGGGCTTGCGCACGTAGGTGGACTCGCTGTCCCACTCGAACGTGTTGCCGGTCGGCGTGGGCAGGGACTGCCAGCGCTCGTCACCGGAGAACACGTTCGTGTAGCCCTTGGTGAAGCCCTCCGCGGAGATCGAGGTCGAGATGACCTCGGCGATCTCGGCCGGGGTCGGCCAGATCTCGGAGAGGTACACCGGCTTGCCGTCCGGGTCCAGCGCGAGCGGCTCGGTGGTGATGTCCTTGTCCATCGAACCGGCCAGCGCGTACGCCACGACCAGCGGCGGCGACGCGAGGTAGTTCATCTTGATGTCCGGGTTGATCCGGCCCTCGAAGTTGCGGTTGCCGGACAGCACCGAGACGACCGCGAGGTCGCCTTCCTGCACGCCCGCCGAGATCTCCTCCTGCAGCGGGCCCGAGTTGCCGATGCAGGTGGTGCAGCCGTAGCCCACCAGGTGGAAGCCGAGCTTCTCCAGGTACGGCATGAGACCGGCGCGCTCGTAGTAGTCCATGACGACCTTCGAGCCGGGCGCCAGGGTCGTCTTGACCCACGGCTTGCGCTCGAGACCGCGCTCGACGGCCTTCTTCGCGAGAAGGGCCGCGCCGAGCATCACGGACGGGTTCGAGGTGTTGGTGCACGACGTGATCGCGGCGATCGCGACGGCGCCGTGGTCCAGCTCGAACTCGTTGCCGTCGAGGGAGACCTTGACCGGGTTCGACACGCGGCCGGTCGCGCCCTCGGCGGCGGACTGGAACACCTTCGGCGTGCCAGAGCCGTTGCCGCCCTCGTGGATGGCGGCCGGGTCGCTCGCCGGGAAGGACTCGTCGACGGCCTCGTCCACGCCGGACAGCGCCGGGGACTCGGTGTGCGCGACGTAGGCGCCCAGGGCCTGACGGAACGACTCCTTGGCGTTGGTCAGCTCGATGCGGTCCTGCGGGCGCTTCGGGCCGGCGATGGACGGCACGACCGTCGCCAGGTCCAGCTCCAGCGTCTCGGAGAACACCGGCTCGCGGGACGCGTCGTGCCAGAGGCCCTGCTCCTTGGCGTAGGCCTCGACGAGCGCGATCTGCTCCTCGGAACGGCCGGTCAGGCGCAGGTAGTCGATGGTCTCGCCGTCGATCGGGAAGATGCCGACCGTGGAGCCGAACTCCGGCGACATGTTGCCGATCGTGGCGCGGTTGGCCAGCGGCACGGCGCTGACGCCCTCGCCGTAGAACTCGACGAACTTGCCGACGACGCCCTGCTTGCGCAGCATCTCGGTGATCGTGAGCACGAGGTCGGTGGCGGTGGCGCCGGGGGGCAACTCGCCGGACAGCTTGAAGCCGACGACGCGCGGGATCAGCATGGAGACCGGCTGGCCGAGCATCGCGGCCTCGGCCTCGATGCCGCCGACGCCCCAGCCCAGCACGCCGATGCCGTTGACCATGGTGGTGTGGGAGTCGGTGCCCACGAGGGTGTCCGGGTACGCCTGGCCGTTGCGGACCATCACGACGCGCGCGAGGTGCTCGATGTTGACCTGGTGCACGATGCCGGTGCCGGGCGGGACGACCTTGAACTCGTCGAACGCCGTCTGGCCCCAGCGCAGGAACTGGTAGCGCTCGCGGTTGCGCTCGTACTCGAGGTCGACGTTCAGCTCGAACGCGTCCGGGCGGCCGAAGATGTCGGCGATGACCGAGTGGTCGATCACGAGCTCGGCGGGAGCGAGCGGGTTCACCTTCTCGGCGTCGCCGCCGAGCTGGGTCACGGCCTCGCGCATGGTGGCGAGGTCGACGACGCAGGGCACACCGGTGAAGTCCTGCATCACGACGCGGGCCGGCGTGAACTGGATCTCGGTGCTCGGCTCGGCGGCCGGGTCCCAGTTGGCGAGAGCGCGCACGTGGTCGGCGGTGATGTTCGCGCCGTCCTCGGTCCGCAGCAGGTTCTCCAGCAGGATCTTCAGGCTGAACGGAAGACGCTCGGCGCCCTCCACGGCGCTCAGCCGGAACACCTCGTACGAGGCGTCGCCGACGTTGAGCGTGCCGCGGGCGCCGAAGCTGTCCTTGCTAGCTGGTGCAGTCACGTGCAACTCCATAACTGGTGACAGCGCTGTGGTCAGTTCGGGATGGGGGAGAGTCTTCCTCACCTGGTTGAGCCCTGCCCCTCGACCCCAAACAGTACGCTTGTCCTGTAAGCCGGTTCAACCCAGGTTGCCCTAAGTCACTGGGTCGTCCCGGTACGCACCGGGCGAGCGTCCGGTGAATCTCATGAACGCGCGTTCGGTGCGCTATCCGGCGTCCGCGGCGATCGAGCGGTTGCTGCCGCAGGGGCGCGCTCGTTCGAGGAATGGGTGCCGACGGCAGCGAGGCGGAAGGTGTCGACCACGTCGGTCGTGTGCCTGGAGGACGTGAGCTTGCAGCCGGTGTTCGCCGATCGGTGCCGGGGTCGCACTCGCTGTTCCTGTCGCGAACCGGCCGAATCGGCCGAGTGATCGCCGAGGGGTAGCCCGGCCGGGGCTGGGGGAAGTCGCCGGGCTACCCGCGGGAGGGCGGCGTGGCTAGGCGCCGCCGTGGTCCTTGACGACCCGGCGGGTCGAGGCGAAGAGCATGCCGATGTTGACCGACTTGGGGCACACCACGACGGTGACGACGTCCTCGTCGTGGTTGCTGCGGATGAACAGGTGGGTGAGGTTGCTGCTGTTGACCAGGACTTCCTGGAAGTAGTGCTCGGCGGTCGCGATGCCGCGCCGCTCCTTGAAGATGTCCTCGATCATGGTCACCGTGCGGCCCTGGAAGAGGTCCAGCGTCGCACCGGCGAGCAGATCGAGCACCTCGGACGGGTGGCTGTCGGTCGTCTCGAACGCCAGCAGCATGCCTGTGGCCATGTCCACGACACCGGCGGCCAGGCAGGTGGGCACCTCCTGCCGCAGGTGCTTGACCATCGCGGTCATCTGATCTGACATCGGTCTGTCGCTCATCTTCGGCGTAGTCACTTCACATTTCTTTCAGGCGGCGGAGAGGATGGAGTTGATCCGTTCGAGCGCGGGCTGTGACTCCTGGTGCAGCCGGGCCACGTTCAGGCCTTCGTCGCCGAGCACCACCATCAATGCCAGAGAGCCGACCGCGTACACGGCCATGTACCCTCCGCTGCTGTGGACGACGGCCTGCCGAAATGCGCCGTGGCCGGCTATCTCGCTGGTTCTTCGCGCGATTCCGAGGTCTGCGGCGGCCAAAGCGGAGATGACCTCCGTGTCGATTCCCTCTGACATGTCCGCAAGAATCAGAACACCGTCGTTGGCGGCTATCAGGGTGTCCGTTATCCCGGCGACCCGTTCGCGCAGACCGTGCAATTCGGCGGCCAGCACGTCGTGATTCACGGCTTTTTCCTCTCTGGTTGTTTGAAGAGTTTCGGGAGCAGCTGGTGCCTCAGCGACCGGGGCAGCGGGACGTCGTCGCCGTCGTCGTCGGCCGGTGGTCCGGGCACGGGTGACGGGGGCGGTGGCCGGCGCGGGCGCAGCGGTATCGCGGGCTGTGGGCCCCGGACGACGGCCGACGTGCCGGGCACGACGGTCAGCAGGCCGTCGGCGACCATCCGGCAGGCCTCGACCGTCACCGGGTAGACGCTGCGGCCCGCCGCGAACGCGATGTCGCGCGTGGTGCGCCTGCCGGTGGCGTGCGCGACGATCTCCCCGCGCACCGGACCCAGATCGCGCACGGTGGCGGCACGGGCTGCGGCCAGGCGCTCGCGATGCGGGCAGAGCGGATGCTCGAGCGCCTGCAGCGACGTGATCCGGCGGGACGTCTCCTGGAGCAGGTCGACCGGGTCGATCGCGGCGGTCATCGTGACCGGTGCGTCGAGTACCTGCGGGGTGAACGAGCACTCCTCGACATCACCCGCGACGATGCTGAACGCGGCGTCGTGCGTGGCCATCATCGTGACGACGTGCAGCTCGGTCTCGCCGAGGGTGCCGAGGGTGCCCGTCGTGAGTGCCGAGGTCCACTCGGATTCGCTGAGACGGCCCGTCCGCAACAACAGCGCGTCGGTGCCGGGTGCCCCCGCGCTTTCGATGCAGGTGATGCCGCCGTCGTGCAGATGGACTATTCCGCCGGGATTTCCCAGGACGTGCAGGGTGCCCGTGGCGCGCGCGGCATCTCGTCCGGTCAACGCGCCCGCAAGCAGGTCGAAGGAGAGCTGCGTACCGGTTTTCAGGGGTGTCACCCGCATTTCGTGGAACTGGGGCTTGAGACAACTCATCTTTGTTGCTCGGGTGACGGTTTGTCGCCACGCTTCACTCGATCGTGTGAACTGTGAAATAACAATATCCATTGGATATGCATGCAGCGTGAAGTGGAGTTTCAGTCGGCGAACATGAGAATGATTCCGAATGGCCGGCGTCAGCCGTTTCGCGCATTCCGGCGATGCCGGGCGCGCGGAACTTCACCGGCGCCTCGATCGAGATCGCCGGCACTGTGCCGAGCCGGATGCGGGCCAAAGCGAGCGGACGCGACGTCAGGGGTGGTTATCTTGGCGTGGTGCTCCTCGATCAGGTTTCCAAGCGGTACGGGCGCGGGCCCTGGGTGCTGCGCGACCTCACCCTGGAGGTCTCCGGCCTGACCGTGCTGACCGGCGCGAACGGCACCGGCAAGTCGACGTTGCTCAAGATCGCCGCCGGGGTCCTGAAGCCGACGTCCGGACGTGTCTCGCGGCCTGCTTCGGTCGGCTATGTGCCTGAGCGTTTCCCCTCCGACGTCAAGATGTCCGCTTCGGCGTACTTGGCGCACATGGGACGGATCCGGCGCGCAGAGTCCGGCGATGTGCTGGAACGGCTGGGGTTCGTCGGTTCGATGACGGCGCCGATGTCGGAGCTGTCCAAGGGCAACGCGCAGAAGGTCGCGCTGGCGCAGGCTTTTCTGGCTTCGGACGTGCTGGTGCTCGACGAACCGTGGACCGGCCTCGACGCCTCGGCGGCCGCCGAGCTGGTGTCGTTGCTGGAGGGACGGACGGCACTGGTGTCCGACCACGAGGGACACCTTGCCTCGGCGACGCGCGTGGACCTCTCCGGCGGGCACGTGACGATCGAGCTCAGCCGGGTCGCGGAGCCCGATGCGTTGGGGGCGTTGGAAGGCGTGCGGTCCGTGCAGGCCCGCGGGTCGTCGGTGCGGGTGGTCGTGGCTCCGGACCGGAGTGATCAGGTGCTCGCGGAGGCGTTGCGGCTCGGATGCTCGGTGCGGAGTGTGCGGTGATCTCTCTTGTTCGGTACCTGGCGGTCGATGTCTTTCGCGGGCAACGGTATTTGGCGCCGCTGCTGGTGTTCCTCGGTGTGATGGGGATGCTGTTCTCCTCCGACGCCGGGCAGCCGCTGGAGGCGTATTCGGGGTCGTCGGCGTTGCTGTACCCGATAGCGGCGTGGATGGCCGTCGTGGTGGCGACGTCCGAGGACGTGGTGCGGCGCGAGATCACCGTGGTGTCCGCTGGCGGGTGGTCTCGGGTGCTGACGGCGGCCGCCCTGGTCTCGGTGCTGTTCGCGCTGGCGATGGCACTGCTGGCGGCGGTGTGGCCGGTGGTGACGAACCCGCACCCGTACACGGCGGGCGAATTTTTTGTCGGACTCGCCGCGCATACTGGATGTGCGTTGCTCGGCGTCGGTGTGGGCCTGATGTTCGCCCGCCCGGTTTTCGACTCCATCGGGCGCACCGTGCTGGCGGTGTTCTCGGTGGTGGTGCTGACTTATCCGCTCGGACGGGCCACCCCGCTCGGGTGGGTGCTGGACGCGCTGGGGCACAACAGGGCGTCGCTGTCCCTGCTGGGGACGGTGGCGGTCGGTGTCGCCTTGGTGTCGGCCGCGGTGGTGGCCGGGGTGCGGCGGGCCTGATGAGGGTCAACGTGCTCGGGCCGCTCCAGGTCGTGGCCGCGGACGGCGCACCGGTCGAGGTGCGCGGTAAGCGGTTGCGCTGGTTGTTGATCCGGCTGGCGATGGAACCTGGCCACGTCGTCGCGCCGGACCGGCTGATCGCGGACCTGTGGCCGGACGAGCCACCGGTCGACGGTCCTGCCGCGTTGCAGTCGCTGGTGTCCCGGCTGCGGCGGGCGGTCGGTGCCGAGGTGATCTCGTCGCACGCGTCGGGTTACCGGCTGGAGGCGTCGACCGACGTCGAGGCCTTCGTGCGGACGCGCGACGCGGCGTTGTGGCGCGGGGCGGCGTTCGAGGAGGCGCCGTTCGCTCTCGACGAGGCCGTGCGGCTGGCGTTGCTGCGCGACGACCTCGCGGGGCTGGAGGCTTTGGCGGCCGCGCATCCGTTGCGCGAGGACGTCCAGGCCCGGTTGATGCTGGCGCTGAACGCCGCCGGACGGCGGTCGGACGCGTTGGCGGTGTTCGCGCGCGTTCGTTCGGCGTTGGCGGACGAGCTGGGCGTGGATCCCGGTGAGGCACTGGCGGCCGCCCATCTGACGGTGCTGCGCGAGCGCGTCTCGCGGGGCAACCTGCCGGCGCCGGTCGGGTCGTTCGTCGGGCGTGCCGGCGACCTGGCCTCGCTGGCGGAGCTGTTGCGGGACAACCGGTTGGTGACGCTGACCGGGTTCGGCGGCGTGGGCAAGACGCGCCTCGCGCTGACGCATGCCGCGTCGGTGCCGCAGGCGTGGTTCGTCGAGCTGGACTCGGCGGCCGAACCGCTCGCGGCGCTGGACGCCGCCCTGGGCCCGAACCCGTTGGCGGCCCCGGTGTTCTCGCGGCTCGGGTCGTCGCTCGTGCTGCTGGACAACTGCGAGCACGTCGTGGACGCGGCCGCCGCGTTGTGCGTGCGGTTGCTGGCCGAGGCACCGGACGCGCGCGTGCTGGCGACGTCGCGCGAGCCGTTGGGGATCCCGGGCGAGGTCGTGCACCCGGTCGCGCCGCTCGACCTCGACCACGCGGTCGGACTGTTCTCCGCACGGGTCGGTGCGCCGCTGGATCCCGGCGTCGTGCGGCGGGTTTGTGCTGCCCTGGACGGGATTCCACTCGCGCTGGAGCTCGCGGCGGCACGGGCCCGGTCGCTGTCGGCGGCGCAGCTGGAGTCGCGGGTGGACAGTCGGCTGCGGCTGCTGGACCGCGGCGCGCGGACCGGGCCGGCGCGGCATCGGACGCTGCGTGCGGTGATCGACTGGAGCTGGGAACTGCTGGACGACGCCGAGCGCGCGTTGCTGGCGCGGCTGGCCGTGTTCGTGGGTGGGGCGACGGCCGCGGCGGTGCATTTCGTGTGCGGGGCAGGCTCGCGCAGGGGTACCCCCTTGCCGGGAACCCCTACATCTCAACGTACTCAGGAGGTCCGACAAGATCAGGATCTCTGGGACACCGAGGACTTGCTGGCCGCGCTCGTGGAGAAGTCGCTGGTCGTGCGCGCGGGTGAGCGCTATCGGCTGCTGGAGACCGTGCGCGAGTACGCGTTGGAGCAGGGCCAAACCGATCCCGCCAGGCACGCCGCCTACTACGTCGCGCTGGCCGAGCGGAACGAGCCGCTGCTGCGCGGCCCGGAGCAACTGGACGCGTTGAAGGTCTTCGACGTGGAACGGTCCAACCTCGACGCGGCGCAGGCGTGGGCGGTCCGGCACGACTTGACCGTCGCACGGCGCATGATGGCCGCGCGCACGTGGCATTGGCTGGTGATGACCAAGCGGTTCGAGGAGATCCGCCGCTGGGCCGCGCTCACGCCCGACGACCCGCTCTCGGACGTGCTGGCCTCGCTCGGCACGCCGGCCGCCCTCCCCGCGGCGGAGCGGTTGTGGGAGGAGGACCTCCCGACGGCGCTGTGCGCGTTGATGCTGACGAGCGGTCAGGTCTGGGGGCAGACCGCGCTGGCGGAACGGCTCGAGGTGCTGGCCGGGCGGCTGGAACGGTCGCCGGACGCGTGGATGCGCGCGTTCGCGGCGCTCGTGCGGGGGCTGGTGGCCGGGGAGTTCAGCGAGGGTTCCGCGCCGCGGGCGGAGGCGGCCTACCGGGAGGCGCTGCGCGGGTTCCGGGCGGTGGGGGACCGGTGGGCCGTGGTGTTCGGGCTGTCCTGCCTGGTCATGGTGCTGATCAACCGAGGTGCGTTCGCCGAGGGGTTCAAGGCGGTCTCCGAGGCGAGGCAGGTGGCCGCCGAGCTGGGCGAGCCGGAGTCCGTGCTGGTGCCGATGTCCGTGCTCATGCAGGCGGCGCGCATCAAGATCAGGATCGGTGACCTCGCGGGCGCTCGTGAGGATCTGGAGCTGGTGCCGGCCTCCCCGTTCGACCTGGATCGGGCACGGGTCACGCAGGCCTACGGTGAGATGGCGTACTTCAGCGGTGACTTCGAGCAGGCCGTCGCGTTGTACCGGCAGGCGCTCGACGCCACGGAGGACTCGCCCGCGAACCAGTTCCGCGCCACCGTCCACGCCGGACTGGGACTGGCGCTGACCCGCCTCGGTCATCTCGGTGAGGCGGGCGAGCACCACGGCCGCGCGCTCGACACCGTCAACAGGAGCGCGGACGGACCGGCGAGGGCGCTGGTGCTGGAGTGGTACGCGGACTGGCTGTTCGCCCAGGGCGACCCCCGCGGCGCGAGGGAGGCCCTGGACGACGCCGAACGGCTACGCGGCGGTCCGAGCAGCGACCCGGCGGTGGTGCAGCTGCGTGACCGGGTTCGCGCCGAAGTAGGCGTCGATCGCTGACCTGCCGATCGCGGCGACGTACCCGTCCGGGCGCACGAGCACCGGGCCGTCCGGGAAGTCGAGCGTCACGAAGTCGGGGCCCCGCAACAGGTCGAAGATCCGGCCCTGCTCGGTGATCCCGTCCGGCATGCGGTCGCCCGCGTGCAGGCCCTCGCCTTCGGTGGTCCGGTACGAGAGCGAGAGCTGCAGCGTCTCGTCGCCGCGACGCTCGAACGGGCTGCCGGACATCATGATCGCGGTCGTCATGCCCAGCAGCCACTCCGCGACGGGCTTGCGCTCGGCCTCGTAGGTGTCGAGCAGCGTCTCCATCGCGAGTTTCCAGCCCAGGTTGTAGGCGTCCTGGATGCCGGTGTTCATGCCCTGCGCGCCGGCGGGGGAGTGCACGTGAGCGGCGTCGCCCGCGAGGAACACCCGGCCGACGCGGAACCTGTCGACCATGCGGACGTTCATGCGGTACAACGACGTCCACGTCGCGTCCTTCACGACCACGTCGTCCCGCCCGGTGCGGTCGCGGACGATCTCCCGGTACAGCTCCAGGGACGGCTCACCGTCACCGGTCGCCTGGAACTGGAAGAGGTCCGTGCCGGGCAACGGGCACAGGGCGAGCCACTGGTCGACGCGGCCGCCCCACTGGTGCCAGTGGTCGCGGTCGAGACCGGAGATCCGGAGGTCGCCGACGAGCATCCGTTGGTCCTCGTGGGTCTCGCCGACGAACGAGACGCCGAGTTCCTTGCGCACGAACGACTTTCCGCCGTCACAACCGACGAGGTACCTGGCCCGCACGGTCTCCCCGCCGACGACCGCGGTCACCCCGGAGTCGTCCTGGGTGAACGACGTCAGCGCCATCCCGTACTCGACGGGCTGGGGGAGCGCCTCGCGCAGGATCTGCTCGACCCGGAACTGCGGGATGAGCATCGTGCTCGCGTACGGGCGTTCGACGGTCGCGTGGCGGCCCTCGTGCACGTCCCACTCGCGCAGCACCTCGCGGCCCTGGTAGGCGCGCATGGTCAGGTGGAACCGCCCGGACGCCAGCACCGGCTCGATCACGCCCAGGTCGTGGAAGACCTCCATGCTGCGCGGCTGCAGGCCCTTGCCGCGCGAGCCGGCGAACGGCGCCGGTGAGGCATCTACGACACGGAACGGGACGCCGCGGCGGGAGAGGTCGAGTGCGAGAGTCAGTCCGGTCGGGCCGGCGCCGATGATCAGAACCTGTGTGTCCATGACGACCACGTTCGGCTCACGAACTGCCAGGGCCCTGTCACCGCGCTGTTGCGGGTGACAGGGCCCTGGACGACCAGCGAGAACTTACTTCTTCAGCAGCTCGATCAGCGCGTCGACGTCCTTCGGCTCGAAGCCGCGGAACAGCGTCAGGGCCAGCTCGTAGTAGGAGCGGACCGGGCTGACGTACCACTTGCCGTCGACCTCGGTGGAGACGACACCGACACCGGACTTCATGACCGACCCGGCCACCCGGCCGATGATGTCGATGGCCTCGGCGGGGATCTGCTTGCCGCCCTGCTGCTTCAGCAGCTGCGTGATCTCGCTCGCGCACAGCTTCTGCGAGCCCTGGCCGGGCACGTCGGCCGCGTAGCAGTCACCCTCGCGGGTGATCGTCATGGTCTCGCCCTCGGCGGTGATCGACAGCTTCTTGATCGTGACCTGCTTGCCGCCGGTCACGTTCTTGACGTCGGTCTCCAGCGCGTTGAGCTTGGCACCGGTCGGCTTCATCGGGCCGGCCTCGTCCAGCAGCAGCGGGCCGAGGTCCTGCAGCACACCGGCCTCGTCGGGCGGCAGCAGCGCGATGACCTTCGTCAGGTCGCCGTCGAGCGCCGCGTTCACCATCTGCTTCGCGGCTTCCTCGGCCGAGCCCGCGCCCTGCGCCGCGATGCCCTGCGACGGCCACTTCTGCTTCTCCTCCTCCAGGATCGCGTTGGCGATCGTGTAGAAGGCGCTCGGGTACCACTTGTCGCCGACCTTGATCGACGCGATGCCGATCGGGGTGCCGCGCTTCTTCACCTCGGCGGTGATGTCGACGGTCTCGGACTTCGACGTGGTCGTGCTGAACTCGGTGCCGAGCGCGTCCACGAGCTTGTCGGTGAGCGGGATCTTCGACGCGTCCGAGGTGATCGTGATCTTGCCCTCGACCAGCTTGTTGATCGTGAGGTGGTCGTTGATCTTCTCGGCGGCCGCCTCGTCGAACTTGATGTTCTCGCTCTTGAACTCGACGCCGGTCAGCTTGTTCGGGTCGGCGTCGGGCTTGAGGATCTCGAGACGCTTCATCTCCTTGGTCATCGAGTCCATGTAGTCCTTGGACAGCGCGGCCTCGGCGGGCGCCAGCGACGCCATGATGCCGACGACGTCACCGCTGCCCAGCTGCTCGATGAGGTTCTTCGCCGCGACGGCCGGAGTGTCCTGGCCCGCGTTTGTGCCGGGGTCGGCCTTCTTCAGCGCGAAGAACGTGACGCCGCCGCCGATCAGCAGCAGCACCGCGACCACGGCCGTGACGACCAGGCCGGTGCGCTTCTTCTTCGGCGGCTCGCCGCCCATCGGCGCGTAGCCGAACGGCTGCTGCTCGAAGCCCTGCTGCGGGAAGCCCTGCGGGCCAGTCTGCGGGTAGCCCTGCTGGGGGTAGCCCTGCGGCCCGGTCTGCGGCGGCTGCGGGAAACCCTGCGGCCCGGTCTGCGGGTAGCCGCCCTGCTGCGGGTAGCCACCCGGCTGCTGCGGCTGCTGGGGGTATCCACCCTGCTGCGGGTGGCCGCCCTGCTGGGGCTGCTGCCCGTACGGGTTGTTCTGCGGCTGCCACGGGCCGCCACCACCTGGGTAGCTCACGGGTTCCCTCCTGAGGTTCTCACTGCGCTGCGCCTTGTCGAGGTGAGCACCGTGATCGCCCCCACGATCGTCAGTACGGCACCGGCAAGAGTCGTGACTGGTCCGGAGATGCTGATTCCGACCAATGCACCCTTGCTATCCCCTTGGACTGTGGCTAGTAGGGCCACGGTTCCCCCGATCGTGCCAAAGAGAAGGCCGACGCACGCGGCAAATCGTGGAAATCGGACCACGTAGAGACCGATCGCGACCATGGCCAGTGGCGTCAGCCCCACCCAGATCGACGTCACGACGGTGCCCGCCACCCCGTCCAACCCGGCGAGATCACGGAGCGAAAGCACCTCGTAACTGTCCCTCGTGGTCGATCCGGATTTCAGCCACGGCAAGAACGTCCCGGTGATGGTGGTGACCAAGCCCACTGCCGCGATCGCGGCTCCCACTGCGCTGCGCACGGGGACTAGTGTGAACCGATGGCCTCGGAGGCGTGCGCAGCGGCACGGGCGCTGGTCGCGTCCGCCCACCGGATCACGGTGCTGACCGGGGCCGGAGTCTCCACGGATTCGGGCATCCCGGACTTCCGCGGACCGGACGGGCTGTGGACGCGCGACGCCGACGCCGGCCTCGGGGCGACGCTGGACGCCTACCTCTCCGACCCCGCCGTGCGCAGGCGATCCTGGCGGGCGAAGCTGGACAGTCCCGTGTGGACGGCGAAGCCGAACGCCGCGCACCTCGCGCTGGTCGAACTGGAACGGTCCGGCCGGTTGCGCACCGTGGTCACGCAGAACATCGACGGCCTGCACCAGAAAGCGGGCTCCGATCCGCATCGCGTGCTGGAGCTGCACGGCACGTTGCACGCCACCGTGTGCCTCGGATGCGGTGCCACGGGCCCGATGAGGGACGCGTTGAAGCGCGTGGCCGACGGCGAGCAGGAGCCGGACTGCCCGCGCTGCCGGGGAATCCTCAAGTCCGCCACTGTCTCGTTCGGGCAGGAGCTCGACGGCGAGGTGCTGCGCCGCGCCCGCCTCGCCGCCCTGGATTGCGACGTGCTGCTGGTGGCGGGAACATCACTCTCGGTGCAGCCCGCCGCGGGCCTCGTGCCGCTGGCGGCCAAAGCAGGCGCCCAGGTCATCATCTGCAACGCCGAGCCGACGCCGTACGACTCCGTGGCGGCCGTTGTGCTGCACGAACCCGTCGCCGACGTGCTTCCCGACCTCAGTTCCGTTCCTCCATCCGGGGGAGGACGATTCTCGTCCTGGGGAGATCCGAGCACCTGGTCGTAGGGTCGCTTCATGCGCGTACCGCTGATCACCACGGACTTCCTGGACCGCGCGTCGTTCGCGTTCGGAGCGACGACGGCGACCATCGACGAACCGGACCAGCCCGCGAAGCCGGTCGCGACGACGACGTACGCCGAGATGGCGGCCCGTGTGCGCGCGTGGCAGGCCGGGTTCGACGCACTGGGCGTCGGCGAGGGCGAACGCGTCGCCGTCGTCAGCCACAACTCCGCGCGGATGCTGGAGCTGCTGCACGCGCTGCCCGGCAGTGGACGCATCTGCGTGCCGGTGAACTTCCGCCTGCGCCCCGACGAGGTGAAGTACATCGTCGAGCACAGCGGTGCCTCGGCGTTGTTCGTCGACCCCGAGCTGGAACTGGACGACGTCGTGGCGCGCCACCGGTTCACGCTCGGCGAGGAGTCGGAGTCGCTGCTGCGGTTCGATGTGGAGCCACGGCCGTGGAGCGCGCCCTCGGAGGACGCGACGGCGACCATCAACTACACGTCCGGTACGACCGCGCGTCCCAAGGGCGTGCAGCTGACGCACCGCAACATCTGGCTGAACGCGGTCACGTTCGCCATGCACACCCGTGCGTGGGAGGGCGACGTGTACATGCACGTGCTGCCGATGTTCCACTGCAACGGCTGGGGAATGCCGTTCGGTCTCGCGGGCCTCGGCGTGCCGCAGGTGGTGCTGCGCAAGGTCGACGGCGCCGAGATCCTGCGCCGTGTGCGCGACCACGGCGTCACGCTCATGTGCGGTGCGCCGGCCGTGTGGAACGCCGTGCTGGACGCCGCGCAGACGTGGGACGGCGAGATCCCGGGCCGTGACCGCGTACGGATCGTGTGCGCCGGTGCGCCGCCGCCCTCGCGCACGATCCAGCGCGTGACCGAGGAGCTCGGCTGGGAGTTCCTCCAGATCTACGGCCTGACCGAGACGGCGCCGCTGCTCACCTTCAACCGCGCCCAGCCGGGGCCGGAGGGTGAGGAGAAGGCGAAGAAGCAGTCACGGGCGGGTGCGCCGGCCCTGGGCGCGCAGCTGCGGATCTCCGAGAACGGCGAGGTGCTCGCGCGCTCGAACGTGGTCATGGAGGGCTACTGGGAGAACCCGGAGTCCACCGCGGACGCGATCGAGGACGGCTGGTTCCACACCGGAGACGGCGGCTACTTCGACGACGACGGCTACCTGACGATCTCCGACCGCAAGAAGGACGTGATCATCACCGGTGGCGAGAACGTCTCGTCCATCGAGGTCGAGGACTGCCTGTTCTCGCACCCGGCCGTCGCCGAGGTCGCGGTCATCGGCGTGCCCCACGAGAAATGGGGTGAAACGATCAAGGCGCTGGTCGTCCTCTCCGGCGAGGCCACCGAGGCCGAGCTGATCAAGCACTGCAAGGAGCGGCTCGCCGGGTACAAGGCGCCGACGACGATCGAGTTCCGCGACTCGATCCCGCGCACGGCGACCGGCAAGATCCAGAAGTTCAAGCTCCGCGAGCCGTACTGGGCGGGCAGGGGCCGGGGCGTCAACTAGGCCGAACCGGCGACACGCCGGACTTCGATCGTCCCAAAAGGACCACCGGGCGTGTTCCACTGTGACACGTGTGGCTGACGGTGCGTTAGTTCCGGATGCGCCGAATGAGCCAGATTGGTCTAATGCGGTCGGAGGTGATGTCCAGTGTTGACACGACTCTCCGCCGTGTTGGTGTTGATGACGGTCGTCCTCACGGGGACGGCCGGAGCTGTGCCGCCTCCGCCGCCGAACCCCAGTGACGCGGAGATCTCGGCGTCACGGGCGGAAGCGGACGCGAAGGCGGCCCGGGTCGGCGAGCTGACCGGGCGGCTCACGCAGGCGGAGTCACGCCTGCAGGAGCTGCTCGACGACGTCTCGTACAAGCGCGAGCTCGCCAACAAGGCCCGAGTGGACCTGGAGACGGCGATCTCGGAGGCCGAGGCCGCTCGTCGCGAGGCCGCGGCCGCCCGTGTCGAGGCCGACGCGGCCTCCAAGGCCGTGGAGAAGAGCCGCCTCGAACTGGACGAGTTCGCCGCCGCCTCCTACGCGCAGGGCACCACCGTCGGCTCGTTCTCCGCGTACATCGGCGCCAAGTCGCCCGAGGACCTGCTGGCCCGCGCCCAGATGCTGGAGGCGGTGTCCTCGTCCAGCCTGAACCGGCTCGACCAGGTGACCCGCGACCAGGGCACGGCCGCGAACCTCGACTCCGCCGCCCGCGCCGCGCTGCAGAAGGCCGACGCGAAGCAGGCTGCCGCGGACGAGGCCAAGAAGGTCGCCGAGCAGGCCCAGCAGGTGGCCGTGCACGCGCACTCGGCGCAGGCCGCGGCGACCGAGGAACTGCAGTCCAACAAGGACGCCGTCGAACGAGAGCTCGCCTCGGCACGAGGTGCGGTCACCGGGCTGGAAGCGCAACGCCGGCAGTACGACCAGTGGACCGAGGCCAAGAAGCGCGAGGACGAGGAGAACGCCCGCCGGGCCGCCGCGGCGGCCGCTGCCGCCTCCGCCCCGCAGGCTCAGGCGCCCCGCCCGGCCGCCTCGGCACCCGCGCCGTCCGGCAACCGCGTGCAGACCGTGATCAACCGGGCGTTGGCTCAGCGCGGTGTCATCTACGCGTGGGGCGGCGGCAACCACTACGGCCCGACGTACGGCGTGCGCGACGGCGGCGTCGCCGACTCGTACGGCGACTACCGCAAGATCGGTTTCGACTGCTCCGGCCTGATGATGTACGCCTTCGCGGGCGCCGGCGTGTACCTGCCGCACTACAGCGGCTACCAGTACAACTCCGGCCGCAAGGTGCCGTTGTCGCAGATGGCCCCCGGCGACATGATCTTCTGGGGACCCGGCGGCGGCACGCACGTGGCGTTGTACCTGGGCGGCGGGATGATGGTGGAAGCGCCGCATTCCGGTGCCGTGGTGCGGATCTCCCCTGTGCGGTACGGCGGCATCATGCCGTACGTGACCCGGATGCTGTGACCGAACCGGTGGCCCGCTCGCGAGCGGGCCACCGGTTCCGTTGCTCAGGCCGATCCGAGCCGGAGCGGGTTCGTCTTCGTGGTGGCGCTGCGCAGCCAGTTGTGGTGCGGGTGGATCGTCACGCCCTGCGGACCGCGGACGACGACCTCCTCCAGGCACCAGTGCGAGCTGTCGCCCTTGTTGTCGAACGCGATGTCGAACGACGTGAGCGGGCCGACCTCGGACAGCGTGAAGTCGTAGACGTCGGTCTTGCCGCGCTCGCGGTCGTCGCCGGGATTGTCGAGGTTGATCCAGCCGGACGAGGTGGTGCCGTTCAGGCGCACCTCGACGCGGGAGTCCGTGCCCGCCTTGTCCACGTTGCAGGTCCGGACCTCGATGCGGTACTGCCCCGGAGCGGCCTGGGCGGTGCCCATGGCCAGCGTGCCGGCGAACGCCGCGGCGAGAACGCCGACGACCGCGGTGGTTGCCACCTTCATGCTCGTTCCCCTCTCTTGGGTGTTGCTGGGGAGAAGGTGGCAGCGGGCGATTGCGGGACTGTTCGGCGATCATGAAATCCGCAGCTCAGAGATCACGTGCCCAGAGTTGGCCGGTCACGTCGTGGCCGAAGCTGTGCTGCGGTGTCTCCTCTTCGAGCTCGAACCCCTGAGCCTCGTAGATCTTCCTGGCGGAGGCGAGACCGGCGACCGTCCACAACGCCATGCGTTCATAGCCCGCGTTCCGGGCGAACTCGATGCACGTGCTGACGAGCTTGTTGCCCGCGCCGTGACCACGCGCGTCCGGGTGCACGAGCAGCACGCGCAACTTCGCTGTCGTGTCGTCCTCACGGACGCAGAACACGCATCCGACGCGTTGGCCGTCGAGCTCGGCGATCCACGCGCCCTCTCTCGTGGGGTCGTGGTCGGCCGCGTAGTCGCCGACGATCTTGGCGACCAACGCCTCGAACGAGGTGTCCCAGGCGAGTTCGGACGCGTAGAGCTCGCCGTGCGCCTGGACCACCCAGCCCAGGTCGCCGGGGTGGCCGAGCGGGCGGATCAGCATGGTCTCCTCCACTGACACGACTGTTTCAGTCATGTCAAGATACTGCCATGCCGTCCGCCCGCGAGACCGAACTGCTCGAAGCCGCCTACCGGTACGTGCTCACCCACGGCCTCGCCGACGTGTCGCTACGGCCGTTGGCGGCGGCCATCGGGTCGAGCACGCGCGTGCTGCTCTACCTGTTCGGCAGCAAGGAAGGCCTGGTCAAGGCGTTGCTGGCGCGGGCACGTGCCGACGAACTGGTGCTGCTCGCCGACATCGGCACCGGGCCTGGCGTCGTGGCTCGGCTGTGGGAGTGGCTGTCCGCGCCCGCACACCGGCCGTTGCTGACGTTGTGGCTGGAGGCCTACGCGCGCTCTCTCGTGGAGCCTGACGGGCCGTGGGCGGGCTTCGCGCGCGCGACCGTGGAGGACTGGCTGGAGGTGTTGCGCGCCGCTCAGCCCGAGGACGTGCGCGACACCGCTGCCGGGCTGGCGTCACGTACGCGTGAGCTCGCGTTGCTGCGAGGTGCGTTGCTGGACCTGCTCGCGACGGGGGACGGCGAGCGCGTCACCTCAGCGGTGGGGGCTAGTTTTGCCGGGTGAAGATCGTGGTGTTCGGTGCGTCCGGAATGGTCGGTCAGGGCGCGTTGCGGGAGTGCCTGCTCGACCCGGCGGTTGATTCTGTGGTCACGGTCGGGCGTTCGCCGTCGGCCGTGGCGGATCCCAAGCTGCTGCACGTGGTGCACGCCGACTTCGCTGACCTGTCGCCGGTCGCGTCGGACCTGGCCGATGCCGATGCGTGCTTCTACTGCATGGGCGTGACGTCCGCGGGCCTGACCGAGGCCGAGTACACGCCCGTGACGCACGACTACGCGGTTGAGGCCGCACGCGTCGTCGGTGGCACCTATGTGTACGTGTCCGGTGAGGGCGCCGACGCCGAGAGCAAGACGATATGGGCGCGGGTGAAGGGGCGCACGGAGAACGAGCTGCTGGCGCTGGACCGGCCGGTGTTCGTCGTGCGGCCCGGGTTCATCCAGCCACGGCACGGGATCACGTCGCGCACCCGCATCTACCGCTACATCTACTCGTGGTCCTCGTGGCTCATGCCGTTGCTGAAGAAGGTGGCGCCGAAGTTCGTCACGAGCACCGACGAGCTCGGGCGCGCGATGGTGGCGCTGGCCAAAGGCGCTCAGGCGGCGAAGGTGCTGCGCAGCGACGAGATCAACAGGCTGGCCGGATGACGCTCGAAGAGGCCATCCGCGAGTACCAGGAGGACGGCTACGAGGTCACGCACGTCGTGGAGTCCGTGTGCGGCGAGTGTGGCGAGAAGTCGTTCCACGTGCAGATGACCGAGGACCAGGCGTTGCGGCGGACCTGCCTCGGCTGCGGACTCGCGGAGTTCATCGCCGACTCCGAGGAACACTGGCAGGACGACGACGCGGAGGAGTGCGAGTGCACCTGCGGCGGCGAGGAGTTCGCCGCCGCGCTCGGGTCGTCGTGCCGCCCGGACGGCGAGGTGCGCTGGCTGACCGTCGGACTGCGGTGCCTGAAGTGCGGGCTGTGCGGCGTGTACGAGGACTGGAAGATCGACTACATGCCGAGCAGGCACCTCATTCAGCAGGCTTGAACGCGTCCTCGGTCTTCACGACGCCTGCGGTACGGCCCGGCGCCGTGTGGTTCTCCCAGTACAGGTTGGTGTGCGCGATGACCTTGTCCGGGGTGGGCGCGCCCCACTCCGAGAGGTCCTCGGTCGTGTGCGCGTCGCTGACCAGCAGAGCGTCGTAACCGCGCACGATGGCGCCGTGCAGGGTCGAGCGGATGCATTCGTCGGTCTGCGCGCCGGACACCACGAGGCTGCCGATTCCCTTGCCCGCCAGCACTTCCTCGAGGTCCGTCGCCTCGAACGAGTCGGCGTAGGTCTTGTGCACCACGGGTTCGCCGTCGGCGACCTTGAGCTCGGGCACGAACTGCCAGCCGTCGGACTCCTTGGGCATGTGCTCGGCGTTGCTGTGCTGCACCCACACGACGTCGACGCCGGCCGCGCGCGCCTTGTCGACGAGGGCGGCGACGTTGGCGACGACCTCGTCGCGGTTGTGGGCGTGATTGACCACGCCGTTCTGCACGTCGATCACGAGCAACGCGGTGCTGGGGCGGTTCGCCAGAGTCGTCACGCGGCCAGCTTAGGCCGCTTCCGGTGGTGTGCAAGGGCGTTCCGTCGACTGTGGACGGCCGCACGCGTGCGGCTCAGCGGGAACGCAGCCGCCGCAACATCCGGGCGTCCTCGAAACCGACGTTGCGCGCGGCGGTCTCCACCGTGGCGCCTTGACCGATCAGGTGTTCGGCCCGTTCGACGCGCAACGCCTGCTGGTACCTCAACGGCGTCATGCCCGTCGCACGGCCGAACAGCCGCGTCACGGTCCGTTCACTGCAACCGGCGTGGACAGCGAGTTCCGCGAGCGAGAGTCGGTCGGCGAGGCGTGACTCGATGACGTCCTGAACGCGGTGCACCGTCTCGTTGATGTGCGAACGGTGCCGCAGCAGCACGCTCGCCTGCTGGTCGTCACCGTTCCTGCGCGCGTAGATGACCATCGTGCGTGCGATCGCGGCGGCAACCGTAGGCCCGTGGCGTACGGCGACGAGATGCAACGCGAGGTCGATACCGCTCGCGATGCCCGCGGATGTCACGACCCTGTTGTCCTCCACGAACAAGACGTCACGCACGACGTGTGCGGCCGGGTAGCGCCGTGCGAGCTCCTCCTGCAACTCGTGATGCGTGGTGCAACGCCGTCCGTCGAGCAAACCGGCGCGCCCCAACGCATCCGCGCCGGCGCACACACTCGCCACTGTGCCGCCGTTGTCGTGGTGCGTGCGCACCCACGCCAACGCACGTTCGCTCAGGTGTCCGGTGCCCACGATCTTCGGCGACCGCCACCCCGGCACGAACACGAGGTCGTCCACGTCGAGAGAGGGCAACTCACGCGACGCACCCAGCGGCACGCCCTGATGGCTGAGCACGGTGTCCATGTCGCCGACGTAGGACAGCGCGTACCCGTCCACGAGGTCGGCGGCGCTGGAGAACACCTGCGCCGGCCCCGCGAGGTCGAGCAGGTGCACTCCAGGAACGAGCAGGAAGACGACTCTGGTCACGATCCGGTCAGCGTAGCGACATCCGAGATCCGCGCGAACCGGCCCGCCAGCACGTACTCGGTCCGCTCGATGATCTCCTCGACCCCGAGCACCTTCCCGGTCCGCCAGTGCGGCAGCGGCGTGGTGGCGGTCGCGTCCGTCACGAACGTCATGTCGAACCCGAGGTCCGACCCGACGCGGGTGGTCGTCTCGCAGCACTGCTCGGTCCGGATGCCGCTGATCAGCAACTCCCGCACACCCCGGGTCGTCAGCGTCTGCTGGAGGTTCGTCGTGGTGAACGCGTTGTGCGCGGTCTTGGTCAGCACCGGCTCGTCGTCGAGCGGCTTGAGTCCGTCGATCAGCCGCACGTGCCCCAGCGCGGGGTCGAACACGTCGCCGGAGCCGGGCTCGGAGTGCAGCACCCACACCACCAGGTCGCCGGCGTCGCGGCTCAGGTCGACCAGCTGGTTCACCTTGCCCACGACATCCGGGTTGGACACCTCGGCCCAGTTGGGGCGCTGACGGAACGACTCCTGCACGTCGATGACGATCAATGCTCGCTTCATGACCATCAGCCTGGTCGGCGCCGGCACCGGGCACGAGGCACGACCCGGCCGAGGAACGGACGGATCCGGTCACCGTGCGAAGATCAGGACGTGGACTTACACGTGCTGGCGGGCGATCCTGCGGACCCCAATCTGGGCGCGCGCGTGACGGTGTCGGTCGGAGTGGAGGGCCTGGCCGGGTTCTGCGTGCCGTTCGTGCGGGTCACGGCCGGCAAGTCGCGCCGAATCCTGGTCGGGGAGGTGCGCACGGACGGTGCCCAGATCGACGTGCTGGTCCGCGCGGCCTGGAGCGAGCACGGCGGCTGGCACCAGGAACCGTGGCACGGCGACGGCATCGCCGAGCTGCTCAGGCATCCCGCCCACGCGGTCGGCGACGGCAGTCCCAGGGCGGGCGTCATCGCCAAGGCCATCGCCGAGGGGTCGCGCAACGCCATCGCCGAACTGCGCGGCCTTCGCTACGAGATGGAACAGCGCGTCGCCGATCTGCTGGCACAGCGGGAGAACACGGTGCTGCTGCGCCCCGTGATGGCCCAGCTCGTCGAGCTGTCGATGGCCTTCAGCCGTGCCCGCGACCACGCCCGCGACACGATTCGCGAGGTCCGCGACCCCGGCGTGGTGCGGCACTGCGAGGCGATGGACGTCGAGCTGGGCGACGAGGTGACCCGGCTCCAGTCGTTGCTCACCAGCGTGTCGACGTTCGCGGTCGCACAGGAGGGCGAGGCGCAGCAACGGTTCAACATGGTCGCCGCGGCGGCCGCGGCGGGGCTCGGCCTGCCCGCCGTGATCCTGTCGCTGTACGGGGCGGACGACTACCTGCCGTTCACGTGGGAAAGCGCGTGGCGGGCGCTGGTGCCGATCATCGCCGCCGTCACGGTGGCCGCCGGGGTCATCCTGAACCGCATGCCCGGCCGGACCGGCGCCAAGCACTACCTCACCGCACTGGGGCTCATCACCGGGCTGATCGGCGTGCTGCTGCTCGCGGGTTTCCTCGCTCCCGGCTAGAGCGGGCGGCGGCCCGCGAACCCCAGATCCGTCCGGTGGTACCAGGCCAGCTCACGGTCGCCTTCGAGCCAGCACAACAGCACGGGCACACCGTCCATCTCCGACGGGAAGTCCACCAGCAACGGCGCGAAGCCCTTCAGCTCCGCCCCGGTGTGCTGCACGGTCTCCATCAGCTCGTCCAGCCGGGCCTGCGCGGCCTTGAACTCCGGCAGCCCGCCCAGGGAGGACTCACCCGCGGCGAGCTCGGCGGCGTCGGCCCGCAGGCGCACGATCTCGTCCAGCGCCGGCAGCAGGCGCGCGAGTTCGGTCCTGGCTTCGGAAAGGCTGAACAGTGGCACGGCCACAAGGCTGGCACAGTGGTCGGAATGACGTGGCGACTGGGTGACCTCACCGTGAACCGGATCGGGTTCGGCGCGATGCGGCTGCCGCAGCGGGGGACGGCGTTCGATCGCCGCGCCGAGCCGCGCGACCGCGGGCAGGCGATCGAGGTGCTGCGCAGGGCCGTCGAGCTCGGGGTCAACCACGTCGACACGGCCGCCTTCTACTTCTCCGCCACGCGATCGGCGAACGAGCTGATCAACAGCGCGCTCTCGCCGTACCCGGAGGACCTGGTGATCGTCACCAAGGTCGGGCCGGGCCGCACGCCGCAGGGGGAGTGGCTGCCGCTCGCGACGCCGCGGCAGCTGCGGGGACAGGTCGAGGAGAACCTGCGGCAGCTCGGCCGCGACCACCTCGACGTGGTCAACCTGCGGGTGAGCGGGCTGGACGACCTCAGCGCGCACTTCGAGCAGCTCGCGGCGCTCCAGCAGGACGGGCTGATCAGGCACCTCGGGCTGTCCAACATCAGGCCGCACCACCTCGACCAGGCACAGCGGATCGCGCCCGTGGTGTGCGTGCAGAACTCCTACGGGCTCGGGCACCACCCCGAGCAGGACGACTTCGTCGGCGTCTGCGGGGAACGGGGCATCGCGTACGTGCCGTTCTTCGCGCTCACCGGCGCCAACCAGGAGGCCGGGACGTCGGCCGACGACGACGTCGTCACGGAGATCGCCCACGCCCGCAACGCCTCGCCCGCGCAGATCCGGCTGGCGTGGACGCTCGCCAGGGGGCCGCACGTGCTGGTCATCCCGGGCACGGGCGACCCGGAGCACCTGCGGCAGAACGTCGAGGCGGGACGGCTGAGCCTCACCACGGACGAGCTCACCCGCCTCGACGCCGCGCACCTCAACGGGAGCTGATCCGCCGGAACAGCCAGGTGGCCCACCCGAAGGCCACGACCAGCAGGCCGCCCGACCACGTCAGCGCGAGCCAGCCGGACCCCACGGGCTGATCGGTCAGCAGAGCGCGCACGGTCTCGATGACCGGCGTGATCGGCTGGTGTTCGCTGACCGCGCGCAGCCAGGACGGCATTGTCGCCACCGGCACGAACGCGCTGCTCAGGTACGGGATGAACAGCATGAAGAAGCCGAGCAGGCTGGCCGACTCGACGCTGCGCGCGATCACGCCGAAGCCTGCCGCGAGCCAGGACAGCGCCAGCACGTAGAGCAGCAGCAGACCCATCGCGAGTACCCACGAACCGAACGAGGCCGTGGGCCGGAAGCCCATCAGCAAAGCCACCAGCACCACCGCGAACGTCGCCAGGGCGTTGCGGGCGACCGAGGCGGCGACGTGGCCGGTCAGCACGGAGAAACCGCTGATCGGCATCGAGCGGAACCGGTCGACCACACCCTTCTTCATGTCGTCGGCCACGGACATCGCGGTGGACGTGGCGCCGTAACCGGTGCACAGCACGAGGATGCCCGGCACCACGTAATCCACATAGGACTGCGTCGAGCTGATCGCACCGCCGAACACGTAGACGAACAACGCCATCATCAGCACCGGCAACACGACCGCCATGATCAGCGTGTCGAGGTTGCGGCGGCTCAGGCGGACGCCGCGGCCGATCATCGTCAGCGAGACGGTCATGCCGCCACCGCCGTCAGGGACGTGAAGACGTCGTCCAGGGTCGGGCGGTGCGTGGACACCCGCGACACGCTCACCCGCGCCGCCAGCAGGTCGTCCAGCACGCGGTGCAGGTGAACGGCACTGCCGTCG
Source organism: Lentzea waywayandensis (assembly GCF_900115955.1). Lineage (GTDB taxonomy): Bacteria > Actinomycetota > Actinomycetes > Mycobacteriales > Pseudonocardiaceae > Lentzea > Lentzea waywayandensis. The sequence goes on along the minus strand of NZ_FOYL01000001.1, from coordinate 479,478 downwards.
GACGGCACGCTCAGCGTCGGCCCGTCGGTCACCCCGCCGACCACGGCCTGCGCTCGCGACGCATCCTCGGCGCACGAGAAGGTCAGGTCCAGGCGGGTACCGCCGACCGAGTTCTTCAACGCGTCCGCGGTGCCGTCCGCGACGACGCCTCCGTTGTGCAGCACCACGATCCGGTCAGCGAGCCGGTCGGCCTCCTCCAGGTACTGGGTGGTGAGGAAGATCGTCACGCCGTCGCGCACCAGGTCGCCGATCGCGTCCCACATCGTCGTGCGGCTGACCGGGTCCAGGCCGGTGGTCGGCTCGTCCAGGAACAACAGCCGCGGCCGCGCCACCAGGCTCATCGCGAGGTCCAGGCGCCGGCGCATGCCACCGGAGTAGGTGCGCACCCGCCGGTCCGCGGCGTCGACGAGGTCGAACCGCTCCAGCAGGCCGACAGCCCTCGCGCGAGCCGCCGACCGGGTGAAACGGTGCAACCGGGCGATCATGACCAGGTTCTCCCGGCCGGTCTGCTCCTCGTCCACCGCCGCGTACTGGCCGGTCAGGCTGATCACGCCGCGCACGGCGGCGCCCTCCCGCACCACGTCGAACCCGCACACGCGGGCCGCACCGCCGTCAGGCCTGGTCAGCGTGCTCAGGATGCGGATCGCGGTGGTCTTGCCGGCGCCGTTGGGCCCGAGCAGCGCGAGCACGGACCCTTCCGCGACCTTCAGGTCAAGGCCGCTCAGCACGGTGTTCGGGCCGTATCTCTTCGTCAGACCCTCTGTCTCGACGATCATGGAACCCCCTTTTATGCGTACCTCATACGCAATACCTGAATTAGCGTATGGCATACGCATCTGTTTGACTAGGGGGTATGAAGAGGGGGCGCAAGCCGACCATCGACGCCGCCGACATCACGCGGGCCGCCATGGCGGTCGCGGACGCCGAGGGGCTCGCCGCCGTCTCGATGGCACGCGTCGCGCAGGAGATGGGCAACGCGACGATGGCCCTCTATCGGCACGTGAAGAGCAAGGACGAGCTCCTCACGTTGATGGGCGACGCCGCGATGGACAGCCCGCCCCCGTTGCCTGACGGCGAGTGGCGCGACCAGCTCGCGTTCTGGTCGAAAGCGGTGCTCAAGGCCATCCGCAAGCGCCCGTGGTTCCTGCAGATCCCGATCAGCGGGCCGCCGACCGGGCTCAAGAGCCTCGCGTGGTTCGACAGCGCGCTCGGCGCCCTCAAGGACACGCCGCTGGTGGCGGGGGAGAAGGTCGGCATCGTGATGGGCCTGATGACCTTCGTGCACGGCGAGGCGCGTCTGGGCGTCACGCTGGCGCAGGGCTTCGAGGACGATCCCGCCGCGTTCGGCAGCCGGTACGGCAAGGCGCTGCGTGAGATCGTCGACCCGCGCCGGATGCCCGCGCTCGCCGAGATCCTCGACTCCGGGGTGTTCGACCTGGACGACGTGGCCGCCGCCGAGGACGTCGAGGCGGAGTTCGACTTCGGGCTGCACCTGTTCCTGGAAGGCATCGCCGCGCACATCGGAGGCAGGGCATGACGTACGCGGTGATCATTCTCACCGGCGGCAGGGGCGAACGGCTCGGCGGCGTCGACAAGGCGGCACTGTCCTATCGGGACGCCACGTTGCTCGACCACGTGCTGTCCGTTGTGGACGACGCGAGTCAGAAAGTCGTTGTGGGACCGGAGAAGGACCTGTCCGGTGTCGTCTGGGCACGAGAGGACCCGCCCGGCGGCGGACCGCTCGCCGGACTGGCCGCCGGACTGGCGAAGATCACCGAGGAGTGGGTCGCGGTGCTCGCCGTCGACCAGCCCGGCCTCACGAGGAACACCATCGCGAGGCTGCGCGGCGCCGGACGCAACGCCGTGCTCAAAGACGACCGCGTGCAGTGGCTGATCGGCTTCTGGAACGCCGCTGAGCTGCGCGAAGCCCTCCCCGAAGAGCCACGGAACCAGCCGTTGCGCAAGACTCTGCTGAAGCTCGACCCCGTCGAAGTGTCCGCTTTGCCCGGTGAGGCCCAGGACGTCGACACGCCCGCCGACCTGGACACCCTTCACAGCGGTTGAACAGGCGAAGAGTAAGACTGTTCCACTATCGGTAAAACCCTGTTCCGCATGGAGGCCCGCACGTGACCGAGCCCGCCGCCGAGGCAACGCCGAACGCATCGGCGCCCGTCACCCCGGCTCGTGACGCCCAGCTGCTCGAACGCACCGTGTTCGAGGTGAAGCGGGTCATCGTCGGCCAGGACCGGCTCGTCGAGCGGATGCTCGTGGGTCTGCTGGCCAAGGGCCATCTGCTGCTCGAAGGTGTGCCGGGCGTCGCGAAGACGCTCGCGGTGGAGACGTTCGCCCGCGTGGTCGGCGGCTCGTTCTCCCGCGTGCAGTTCACCCCCGACCTGGTGCCCGCCGACATCCTCGGCACCCGCATCTACCGCCAGTCCACCGAGACGTTCGACGTCGAGCTCGGGCCCGTCGTCGCGAACTTCGTGCTCGCCGACGAGATCAACCGCGCGCCCGCCAAGGTGCAGTCGGCGATGCTCGAGGTCATGGCCGAGCGGCACGTGTCCATCGGTGGCCGCACGTTCCCGATGCCGAACCCGTTCCTGGTGCTGGCGACGCAGAACCCGATCGAGAACGAGGGCGTGTACCCGCTGCCGGAGGCGCAGCGCGACAGGTTCCTGTTCAAGATCCAGGTCGAGTACCCGACCGCCGAGGAAGAGCGCGAGATCGTCTACCGCATGGGCGTCGAGGCGCCCACGCCGAACCAGGTCCTCTCCCCGGAGGAACTGGTGCGCCTGCAGGGCGTGGCGTCGCGCGTCTTCGTCCACCACGCACTCGTCGACTACGTGGTGCGCCTGGTGATCGCGACCCGCGCGCCCGGCGAGCACGGCCTCACCGACGTCGCCGGCTGGGTCGCCTACGGTGCCTCGCCGCGTGCGTCGCTCGGCATCATCGCCGCCGCGCGTGGCCTCGCGCTCGTGCGCGGCCGCGACTACGTGCTGCCGCAGGACGTCGTGGACGTCGTTCCGGACGTGCTGCGCCACCGCCTGGTGCTCTCCTACGACGCGCTGGCCGACGGCGTGCCTCTCGACCACATCATCACCCGCGTGCTGCAGATCGTGCCGTTGCCGCAGGTGTCGGCCCGTCCGCAGCAGCCGGTTCCGGCTGGTAGGCCGTGAGCCGAGACAAAGCCGAAGAGCGCCCGTCCTGGGCGCCGCCCGTCCTGCGCGGCGTCCGGATGGAAGCCGCGCTGCGCATGCTGGAGCTCGACGTCCGGCGCCGTCTCGACGGTCTGCTCCAGGGCAACCACCTCGGCCTCGTGCCGGGGCCGGGCACCGAACCGGGTGAGGCGCGCACCTACCAGCCCGGTGACGACGTGCGCCGGATGGACTGGGCGGTCACGGCCCGCACGACGATCCCGCACATCCGGGAGACGGTCGCGGACCGCGAGCTGGAGACGTGGATGGCGATCGACCTGTCGCCGTCGCTCGACTTCGGCACCGCGGCCTGCGAGAAGCGTGACCTGGTCATCGCCGCGACCGCCGCGGTCGCGCACCTGACGCGCGGCGGCGGCAACCGGATCGGCGCCGCCGTCTCGACGGGCGCCGAGAACGTCCGGATCCCGGCCCGCGGCGGCCTGGCGCACGCGCGCGGCATGATCCGCAAGATCGCCGAGATCGACCGCGCGCCCGAGGGCACGCGCGGAGACCTGGCGGAGTTGCTGGAACAACTGCGCCGCCCGCCGCGCCGGCGCGGCCTGATCGTCGTGGTCTCCGACTTCCTCGGCGGCATGGAGTGGCAAAGGCCGTTGCGCGCCCTGTCCGCGCGCCACGACATCGTGGCCATCGAGGTCGTCGACCCGCGTGACGTCGACCTGCCCGACGTCGGCACCGTGGTGCTGTCCGACCCGGAGAGCGGCCGGCAGCGCGAGGTGACCGCGTCCGCCTTGCTGCGCAAGGAGTTCGGCGCCGCGGCCGCGGAACACCGGGGCGAGGTGGCGGCGGGTCTGCGCCGCGCGGGCGCCGGGCACCTGGTGCTGCGGACCGACTCGGACTGGATCGCGGACACGGTTCGTTTCGTGGTGGCGCGCAAGCGCCGCTGGTCTGGGGGTGTCGCATGAGCTTCTCGAACTTCGTCGCCCCGTGGTGGTTCCTGCTGCTGCTCGCGGTGGGGCTGCTCTGCGCCGGATACGTGGTGGCGCAACGGGTCCGGCGCAAGCGGGTGCTGCGGTTCACGAACCTGGAGCTGCTGGAGAAGGTCGCGCCCAGGCGGGAACGCTGGTCGCGGCACGTTCCGGCGGCGTTCCTGCTGGCCGCGCTGGCGCTGCTGACGGTCGCGCTGGCCGGTCCGACGTCCGAGCAGCGGGTCCCGCGCAACCGGGCGACCGTGATGCTGGTGGTCGACGTGTCGCTGTCGATGAAGGCGACGGACGTCAAGCCGTCCCGCCTCGAGGCCGCGCAGGTGGCCGCGAAGTCGTTCACCGAAGGCCTCACGCCAGGCATCAACCTGGGGCTGATCTCCTTCGCCGGGTCGGCCACCGTGCTGGTGGCGCCGACCACTGACCGTTCCGCGGTGTCGCAGTCGATCGACGGGCTGAAGCTCGCCCAGTCGACCGCCACCGGTGACGGGCTGGCGGCGGCGCTCGCGTCGATCGACTCGTTCGGCAAGGTCGTCGGTGGCGCCGAGGGGCCACCCCCCGCCCGCATCGTGCTGATGACGGACGGCAAGGAGACCGTCGGTACCCGCAAGGCGTTCGACGTCGCCGAGGAGGCGAAGAAGGCGGGCGTCCCGATCTCCACGATCTCGTTCGGCACCGAGGACGGCGTGGTCGACATCGAGGGCCGGCAGCAGTCGGTGCCGGTCGACGACGACTCGATGAAGGAGATCGCGAAGCTCTCCGGCGGCGAGTTCTTCAAGGCCGCGTCCGCCGAGGAGCTGCGCCGGGTCTACGACACGCTCGGCGAGCAGATCGGCTACGAGAAGAAGCAGGCCGACGCTTCGAAGCCGTGGCTGTTGCTCGGCACGATGACGGCGATGTTCGCTGCTGCGGCGGCGTTGCTGCTGGGGCAGAGACTTCCCTAGCGCCTGCCGTAGATCAGCTCGACCACACCTGTCCCGAACGCCCTGGTGCTCTTGAGCGCCAGGGCGATCGGCTTCTTGAAGAACGGTGTGCCCGCACCGATCGCGATCGGGTTGAGGTAGAGCCGGACCTCGTCGATCAGGTCGTGCTCGAAGAACGACCCCACCAGCTGTGCGCCGCCGACCATGCTGTCGCCGGGCAACGCCCTGATCTCGTCGGGAACGACCTCGCGCCTGACCGTGGTGTTCCACTCGGTGGTCTCCAGCGTCCGCGAGTAGACGATCTTGGGCATGTCCCGCCAGATCCGGCCGAAGTCGTGCATCGGCTGTGGCCACTCGGGATGCTCGTCGGTGTGCGGCCACGCGTCGAGCATCGTCTCGTGGTTGCGGCGGCCGTCGATGAACCTGCTCATCCGCGCGAGCCCGGCGTTGAAGTGCTCGTGCATCTCGTCGTCGACAACGTGCCAGCTGATGTCGTGACCGGGTCCCTCCATGAACCCGTCCAGCGAGACCGACGCCATCGTGATGATCATCCGTGGAGCCTCCGGTATTCCGCTGCCGCGCCTGGATGCAGGGGCACTTTGCCTGTGTCGATCAGACTGCGCACGTCGAGGTACTGCGTGCCGAGCGCCTGTTCCGGCACCAGTTCGGCGGCCCTGCCCACGAGCAGCCGCACGACGGCGCTCGCGTACTCGGCACTGAGGTCCGGCCGGCACACCAGCAGGTTCGGCGTGCCGATCGTGGGAACGTCGACCGGGGAGCCGTAGACGCCCATGCGGACGTCCACGCGTTCGTAGACCTTGCCGTAGTCCTGGCGCAGCCTCGGCAGGAAGCCGTCCAGCGGCAGCAGCCTGATCCCGCTGGCCTTGTCGAGCTCCGGGGTCGGGACGCCGCCGGACCACAGCAGGGCGGCGATCTCGCCCGCTTTGAGGGCGTCGACGGCGTTGCGCAGCGGGTAGTGCGCTTCCTGCACGCCCAGCGCGAGTCTGCTGCCCTGCAGGGCGGCACCGGATCCGTCCGCGCCCAGCGACACGGGCCTGCCGATCAGGTCGGTGGCTGTCGTGTACGGCGAGGACTTCAGGACCACGAGTTGTAAGTAGTTCTCGTAGACACGGCCCAGTGCGACGAGGCCGGGCTCCATATGGGCGCTGTCGCTCAGGGACAGCCCGATGTCGGCGGTGCCTTCGCGGAGGTGCTTGAGGTTGTCGGCGCTGCCGCCGGTCTGGATCGGCGTGATCGTCAGCGGGGCGGGGGAGAGGCGCGAGATCAGCGCCGCGAAGTCGTTGTAGAAACCGCCGGGCTCGCCGCCCGCGATCCTGATGGTGCCCTCCGGCTCCGAGGAACCGCAGGCGGTGAGGGCGAGGGCGCCCAGCAGGAACGTCCGGCGCCTCACAGCAGCGGCTCCTTCGGCAGTTCCACCGTCACGACCAGGCCGTTGTCGCTGTGCAGCTTCAGCTTGCCGTCGTGCGCGGTGACGATGCGTTCCGCGATGGCGAGGCCCAGGCCCGTTCCGCGCCGGGTGTCGTCGCCGCGCCAGAACCGTTCGGTGGCGTGCTTGATGTCCTTTTTGGACAAGCCGGGTCCGTTGTCCCGCACGGTGAGCGTGGCGCGGTCGCACACCACGGTGACTTCCGTTCCGCCGTACTTGATGGCGTTGTCCAGCACCACGTCCAGCACCTGCGCGAGGTCCGACACCGCGCACCGCACCAGTCCGGGCGCGCGGTCGTCCACGGTGATCGTGACGCCTTCGGACTGGGCCGCGGCGCGCCACGCGTCGACCCGGTCGTGGGCCACGACCTGGAGGTCGGCGAGTTCGGGTTCGACGCCGCCCGCCGCGCGTTCGGTGGCGGTGCTCTCGGCGGAGGCCAGCGCCAGGAGCCCGTCCAGCAACGACTCCAGGCGTTCGACCTCGGTCAGCAGCGACCCGTTGGAGGGCAGCATGTCGACGCGCAACCGCAGTGCCGCCATGGGGTTGCGCAGCTGGTGCGAGGCGTCGGCGATCAGCCGTCGTTGCTGGTCGGCGGCCTCGGCGACGGCGTCGGACATGCGGTTGAACGACTCCGACAACGCCCGCAGCTCTGCCGGTCCGGCGGTGTCGGCGACGTGTGTGCGTCGCTGGCCCTCCGCGACCGCCCGCACGCCCCGGTCCAGTTCCTTGAGAGGCCGAATCAGCCAGCGGGAGACGACGAACGCCAGCAGCACGCACGCGCACGCCGCCAGCAACGCCCCGGCCAGCACGATCGCCCACCGCCGCGCCACGTCCAGGGCGGCCACGCGGGTCGACGCCCGCAGCACCACGGCGCCCGCGACCTTCGTGCCGATGCCGACCGGCCGGGCGAACAGGACGTCGCCGCCGCTCCACGGCAGCACGGTCGGCACGGGCGCGGCGGGCTGGTTGCGCAGGGCCGCGTCGATCTGCGCGGACACGTCCCCGGCCGTCATGCCCGACTCCACGACGGGTGTGCCGGCCGCGTCGACGACCACGATCTCCTCGCCGTAGACCTCGGCGTAGCGCTCCGCCTCGGACACCACGACGTCGACGGGCAGCGTGGCGAAGCGGTCCAGGTCGGCGGTGCGGCTGATCACGAACTGCTGGGTGCGTTCCGAGGCCGTGCTCATCAGCAACGGGAAGGCGAACGCCGTCACGGCCGAGAGCGAGAACAGCAGCAGCACCAACAGAAGCCGTTGCCGCATCTATTCACCGAGCCGGTAGCCGAAACCGCGGATCGTGTGCAGCAGCCCCGGCCGGTCGAGCTTGGCGCGCAACTGCGTGAGGTGCACGTCGAGCGTGCGCGAGACCGCGACGAACGCGTTGCCCCACACCTCGTCCATCAGCTGCTGCCGGCTCACCGCCGTTCCCGGTCGTCGCGCGAGCACCGCCAGCACGTCGAACTCCTTGGTGGTCAACGAGATCTCCCGCCCGCCGACCACGACCTGACGGCTCTGCAGGTCGATCTCCACATCGGACACCCGCACGACGTCCTCCGGCTCCTGCGACCGGGCCGCGCTGCGCCGCGCCACCGCGTCGATGCGCGCCAGCAACTCGGCCAGCCGCACCGGCTTGACCAGGTAGTCGTCCGCGCCGAGCCGGAGCCCCCGCACCACCGTGCGCTCGTCACCGCGAGCAGTCAGCACGAGCACCGGCACCGGGTCGATCTTGCGGAGCTTGCGCAGCACCTCCAGGCCGTCCTGGTCGGGCAGTCCGAGGTCGAGCAGCACGACGTCCGCGTCGCGGTGGGCGATCAGCGCGTCGGCACCCCGGCGCACGCGGGAAGGCCGGTGGCCGTTCGCCCGCAGCGCTTCCACCAGGGCGTCGGCGACACCGTCGTCGTCTTCGACCAACAGCACCCGCATGGGAGCAGTATCGCCCCAGAAGGTCGTTTCGTGCGTGTGGCGACGCGCCTAAGTGACTGTAAAGAAGCCTCGGCCCAGGTTGTGACGGGTGCGAGGCCGCCGAGATGGTGTCGGGCATGACAGTCGTTCAGGAGAAGAGCAGCGAGCGCCGTGTGGTGGCGAACGTGCTGCGCGGGTCAGTCGGGAACTTGATCGAGTGGTACGACTGGTACGCCTACACCGCGTTCAGCATCTACTTCGCGGCCGCGTTCTTCCCCAAGGGCGACCAGACCGCGCAGCTGCTCAACACCGCCGCCGTGTTCGCCGTCGGCTTCCTCATGCGCCCGCTGGGCGGCTGGCTGCTCGGCCGTTACGCCGACCGCGCCGGCCGTCGTGCCGCTCTGACGTTGTCGGTCACGCTGATGGCACTGGGGTCGCTGATCATCGCTTTGACGCCGTCGTACGCGTCGATCGGTGTCGCCGCGCCGGTGATGCTGGTGCTCGCGCGGTTGTTGCAGGGCCTGTCTGTCGGCGGTGAGTACGCGACCTCGGCGACCTATCTGTCCGAAGTGGCCTCTCCGGCGCGGCGTGGTTTCTACTCCAGCTTCCAGTACGTGACGCTGACGGCCGGTCAGCTCGTGGCACTGGGCGTGCAGATCGTGTTGCAGCAGTTCCTCTCCAGGACCGAGATGATGGAGTGGGGCTGGCGGATCGCGTTCGTCATCGGCGCGACCGGGGCGATCATCGTGATGTGGCTGCGCCGCGGCATGGACGAGTCGGCGAACTTCGAGAAGCAGAAGGACAGCCCCGACCAGAAGGGCACGTTCCGGGCGTTGCTCAAGCACCCCAAGGAATGTCTGCTCGTCGTGGGCCTGACCTTGGGCGGCACGGTCGCGTTCTACACGTTCACGACCTACCTGCAGAAGTTCATGGTGAACACGAGCAAGATCGACGCCGCGACGGTCAGCTGGATCAACTTCGCCGCGCTGCTGGTGTTCGTGGTGCTGCAACCGGTCGCGGGCGCGCTGTCCGACCGGATCGGGCGGCGTCCGCTGCTGCTCGGGTTCGGTGTGCTGGGCACGCTCGCCACCGTGCCGCTGCTGTCGACGCTGGCGCGCACATCCGAGGCGCTGCCCGCGTTCCTGCTGATGCTCGGCGGCCTGGTGATCGTCACCGGCTACACGTCGATCAACGCGATCGTGAAGGCCGAGCTGTTCCCGACGAACATCCGCGCGCTGGGCGTGGGCCTGCCGTACGCGCTGACCGTGGCGATCTTCGGCGGCACGGCCGAGTACGTGGCGCTGTGGTTCAAACAGGCCGGCATGGAGTCGGTGTTCTTCTACTACATCGCCGGCTGTGTGCTGATCTCGTTGCTGGTCTACGGGTTCATGCGCGAGACCTCGAAGGACTCGGTGCTGGACCGCGACTGAAGGCCGGCATCTCCCGCAGGAGGGCGGTCTTGCGGCGACCGCCCTCCTGCCTTCCGCGCTAGCAGGTCGGTGAAGGCGTTCTCCCCGTAGCGGCTGTCGACCGACGCGATGGCCGTCGAGCGACGATGGCGGGGCGCGGTTGGTCAGCGGTGAATCACACCCAGGCGGGCCGCGAGCGCGCTGGCCAGGTGGACCGGCTCGCGTTCGGTGGTGTGGCGGATCTGCGTGCGGCAGCTGAAGCCGTCCGCGATCACCAGCGCGTCCTCGTTGGCCCGCAACGCCGGCAGCAGGTCCTGTTCGGCGCACGCGATCGAGACGTCGTAGTGGCCCTTCTCGAAACCGAAGTCGCCGGCCAGCCCGCAGCAGCCCTCGACGATCTTCGGCTTCAGGCCCGCCCTGGCCATCGCCTCGCGGTCCGGATCGAACCCGAGCTCCGCGTACTGGTGGCAGTGGGTCTGCACGACGGCCTCGCGGGTGCCCTCGAGTGCGGGCAGCTTCGGCGCGACGTGCTCGGCGAACGTGCGGGTGGCCCGCGCCAGCGCCTGGACGGCCGGTTCCTGGGACAGCTTCGGGGCCTCGCTCCTCAGGAACGCGGTGCAGCTCGGCTCCAGGCCGATCACCGGAACGCCCTGGCTCGTCCACGGGTGCAGCGCCCGCGCGGTGCGTTCGATCACCCGGCGGGCCTTGGACAGCTGGCCCGTCGAGTGCCACGTCAGTCCACAGCAGACGTTCGCGGACGGCACTTCGACACGGTTTCCCAGGTGCGCCAGCACGTTCGCGGCGTCGAGACCGATGCCCGGCTCGAAGAAGTTCGTGAACGTGTCGGGGAACAGCAACACCGGATCGCCCGTGCCGATCGGGTGCAGCTGGCGGACGAGGCGGGTGGTCTGCGTCGGCAGCTCGCGTTCCGGGGTGATCCCGGCGAACCTGCCGAACTTCGCGGTGAACCTGTTGACCAGCCCGTACTTCAGCCACGTCGGCAGCCAGCCCATGGCGTAGTGCGCACGCGGCCGGATCCGCCTCTTGTAGTGCTCGTGCAGGAACTCGGCCTTGTAGCTCGCCATGTCGACGTCGACCGGGCAGTCGCGTTTGCAGCCCTTGCACCCCAGGCAGAGGTCCAGGGCCTCCGCGACCTCGGGCGACCTCCAGCCGCCCTTGACCACGTCGCCGTTGAGCATCTCGAACAGCAGGTGCGCGCGGCCTCGCGTGGAGTGCTTCTCTTCTTTGGTGACGCGATAGCTCGGGCACATCACGCCGCCCTGGGTGTTCAGGCACTTGCCGACGCCGACGCACCTCCGCGTGTCGCTCGCGAACTCCGCGCGGGTGGGGATCTTCGGTGGTGCCACCAGGATCCGCAGGTCGTCGTCGAGCTTCAGCGGCTCCACGATCCGGCCGGGGTTGAGCAGGTTCTGCGGGTCGAAGGCGTGCTTGAACTCGCGGAACGCCTTGATCGCCGCCGGCGGGTACATGCGGCTGAGCAGCTCGGAGCGCGCCTGGCCGTCGCCGTGCTCGCCCGACAGGCTGCCGCCGTGGCTGACGACCAGGTCGGCGGCGTCCTGAAGGAACTCGCGGTAGCCGTGCGCGAGGTCGAAGTCGATGCGGACGTGGATGCACCCCTCGCCGTAGTGGCCGTAGGTGACGCCGCGGCGGCCGTACCCGGTCAGCAGCTGGTCGAACTCGCGCAGGTAGGTGCCGAGGCGCTCCGGTGGGACCGCCGCGTCCTCCCAGCCGGACCAGGCCTCGCTGCCGTCGGCCATGCGCGTGGCGAGGCCGGCGCCGTCCTCGCGGATCCGCCACAGCGCCCGCTGGTGCGCGGGGTCGTGGATGATCATCGAGTTCCCGGTGATCGCGGCGACGCGTTCAGGGTCGTCCTCGACCTCGACGAACAGCCAGCTGCGGCCCTCCGGCAGGTCGGGACGGGTGCGGACGCCGTGCACCAGCGCCTCGTTCAGGCCCTCGATCGCGAGCGCGTTCTCGATCTGGGTGACCTGGTCGGCGGCCTCGTAGGTGTCCGCGAAGCCCAGCACGACCAGGACGCGGCGCTCCGGCCTGCGCACGAGCTTCAGTTCCGCGCCCAGCAGCACCACGCACGTGCCCTCGGTGCCGACCAGCTGCCGCGTCAGCGTCGGGGCGTCCAGCGCGTACCCGCTGACCCGGCGGCTCAGCCGTGGGAACCACGCCGGGTCGTGGGCGGGCAGGGCGAGCGGGGGAGGGTTCGTCGTGTCGAACGTGCGGCCGTCGGCGGTCAGGACGTGGAGGTTCGTGACGTTCTCACTGGTCTTGCCCCACTTCACCGAGTGCGCGCCGCACGCGTTGTTGCCGATCATCCCGCCGATCGTGCAGCGGGAGTGCGTTGACGGGTCCGGGCCGAAGAGGTAGTCGCCGGCCTGCGCGTTGATCTTGTCGAGCACGGCACCCGGCTGGGCGAACGCGCGGTCCCCGGAGATCTCGAACGCGTTCAGGTACCGGCTGAAGTCGATCACCAGGCCGGTGCCGCACGCGTTGCCCGCGATGGACGTTCCCGCGCCGCGGCTCGTGATCGGCACCCGGTGCTCCGCCGCCAGCGCGACGGCCGCGACCACCGCGTCCGTCGTGCGCGGACGGACGACCACGCGGGGTACGTGCCGGTAGTTCGACGCGTCCGCCGAGTACAGCGCCCGGCTGGCCGGGTCGTCGAGCACGTCGCCGTCCACATCGCGTCGGAGCTGATCGAGAAAGGCCCGCATCACCTGATCATGCCCGCCTTGGTGTGACATGCCTCCGCCGATGCCGATCTACCTACCGGTAGCCGATAACCTCACCCGGTCAACCAGCAGCGATTCTCAGGAGAGCTAGTGAGTCGGTCCGTTCTGGTCACCGGAGGCAACCGCGGCATCGGCCTCGCCATCGCGCAGGCGTTCGCGGCGCAGGGCGACAAGGTCGCGGTGACGCACCGCGGGTCCGGCGCTCCCGAAGGCCTGCTCGGCGTGAAGTGCGACGTGACGAACTCGGAAGAGATCGACGCCGCGTTCACCGAGGTCGAAGCCGCGCACGGTCCCGTCGAGGTGCTCGTCTGCAACGCGGGCATCACGCAGGACACGCTGCTGCTGCGCATGAGCGAGGAGCAGTTCACCCAGGTCATCGACGCGAACCTGACCGGTGCGTTCCGCTTCGCCCAGCGCGCCTCCCGCGGCATGCTGCGCAAGAAGTTCGGCCGCATCGTCTTCATCTCGTCGGTCGTGGGCCTGACCGGCGGCCCCGGCCAGGTCAACTACGCCGCCTCCAAGGCCGGCATGGTCGGCATGGCGCGGTCGATCGCGCTGGAGCTCGGTTCGCGCAACATCACCGCGAACGTCATCGCGCCCGGCTTCATCACCACGGACATGACCGCGGAACTGCCCGAGGCCGTCCGCGAGGCAGCGCTCAAGCAGATCCCGGCCGGCCGTTACGGCGCGGCCGACGAGATCGCGCGCGCCGTCACGTTCCTCGCGGCGAACGAGGCTGGTTACATCAACGGTGCCGTGCTGCCGGTCGACGGCGGCCTCGGCATGGGCCACTGAGCTTTCTCCACGACTGCTGTCCCGTACTGCGAAAGGGTTGGATCAAGTGACCGGACTGCTCGAAGGCAAGCGACTGCTGATCACCGGTGTCATCACCGACGCGTCGATCGCCTTCCACGTCGCACGCGTCGCCCAGGAGCAGGGTGCCGAGGTCGTGCTGACCGGGTTCGGCCGGATGAGCCTCGTGACGCGCATCGCCCAGCGCCTGCCCAAGCCCGCGCCGGTCGTCGAGCTCGACGTGCAGAACCAGGAGCACCTCGACACGCTCGCCGACCGCGTGCGTGAGCACGTCGACGGCCTCGACGGTGTCGTGCACGCCATCGGCTTCGCCCCGCAGAGCTGCCTCGGCGCGCCGTTCATGGACGCGCCGTGGGAGGACGTCTCCGTCGCGATGCACGTCTCGGCGTACTCGTACAAGGCGCTCGTGCAGGCCACCCGCCCGTTGCTGTCGCACGGCGCGTCGGTCGTCGGCCTCGACTTCGACGCACGCCAGGCGTGGCCCGCCTACAACTGGATGGGTGCGGCGAAGGCGGCGTTCGAGTCGATCAACCGCTACATGGCGCGCGACCTCGGCCCGGACGGCATCCGCGTGAACCTGATCTCCGCCGGCCCGGTGCGCACCATGGCCGCGAAGTCCATCCCCGGCTTCGGCGAACTGGAGAAGATGTGGGGCGAGAAGGCTCCGCTGAGCTGGGACGTCGACGACCCCACGCCGGTCGCGAAGTCCGTCTGCGGCCTGCTGTCCGACTGGTTCCCGGCCACCACCGGTTCGATGGTCTTCGTCGACGGCGGCGTGCACTTCCTCGGTCTCTGACGTCACATCTGTTCGTCATGTGAGGCGATCGGGCGTCTGATTGGATGGAGTGGTGAGTTTCGACGCGCTGCTCTGGCTGTCTTTCGGTGGACCGGAAGGTCCTGAGGACGTCCGTCCCTTCCTGGAGAACGTGGTTCGCGGACGTGGCGTGCCGCCGGAGCGGCTGGACGAGGTCGAGGCCCACTACCAGCACTTCGGCGGCGTGTCGCCGATCAACCGCCTGAACCTCGAGGCCATCGAGGCCGTGCGGGCCACCGGTTTCGAACTGCCGATCTACTTCGGCAACCGCAACTGGCACCCGATGGTCGAGGACGTCGTCGCGCGGATGAAGGCCGACGGCGTCAAGCGTGCCCTGGTGTTCCCCACGAGCGCGTACGGCGGCTACTCCGCGTGCCGCCAGTACGACGAGGACATCGTGCGCGCGCTCCAGGCCGTGCCGGACGGCCCCGAACTCGTGAAGCTGCGCCAGTTCTTCGACCACCCGCTGTTCATCGCCGCGTTCGCGGACGGCATCCGTGCCGCCGCCGCATCCCTGAACGGCCAGTACCGGCTGGTCTTCACCGCGCACTCGGTGCCGGTGTCCGCGGACAAGGCCGCCGGACCGCCTGCGGAAGGCGGCTACCGCTACTCGCGCCAGATCGTCGAGGCCTCCCGGCTCGTGGCCGCGGAACTGGGCGTCACCGAGTACGACGTCGTCTGGCAGTCGCGTTCGGGCCCGCCGCAGATCCCGTGGCTGGAGCCGGACGTCGTAGACCACATCGACGCCCTGCACGCCAAGGGTGTCACCGGGGTCGTCGTGTGCCCGATCGGGTTCGTGTCCGACCACCTGGAGGTCGTGTGGGACCTCGACACCGAGGCCCGCGACCGTGCCGCCGAGCTGGGCATGGAGTTCGCCCGCGCCGCCACTCCGAACTCGGACCCGCGCTTCTCCGAGCTCGTGGTCGAGCTGGTCGCCGAACACATCTCCGACGCTCCGGTGCGGAAGCTGTCGTCGTTCGTGGTGGCGGGCTGCACGGTGAACGGCGCGCCGTGTGCGCCGTTGTGTTGCGAACCGGCCAAGAGGCCCGCCCGAACCTAGACAGCGATTTTTCAACGGGCGCAGAATTGGTCACATGACCAGTTCCGCGGCCGTTGAGGTCACCGGGCTCCGGGTGAGCCGGGGCAAGCGTCTGGTCCTGCGGGACGTGAGCTGCACGATCCCGCGGGGCAGTGTCACCGGGTTGCTCGGCCCGTCCGGCTGCGGCAAGACCACGCTGATGCGCTCGGTCGTCGGCGTGCAGATCGTCGAGTCCGGCGAGGTGACGGTGCTCGGCGTCCCCGCCGGCAGTCCCGGGCTGCGGAACCGGATCGGGTACGCGACCCAGAACCCCGCCGTCTACGCCGACCTCAGCGTGGCCGAGAACCTCCGCTACTTCTGCGCGGTGCTGCGGGCTCCCCGGTCCGACGTGCGGCGGGTGATCGACGAGGTCGGGCTCGGCGGCCACGAGTCGCAACTCGTGTCGTCGTTGTCCGGCGGTGAACTGTCGCGGACGAGCCTCGCGGTCGCGTTGCTCGGCAAGCCAGAACTCCTCGTCCTCGACGAGCCGACTGTCGGCCTCGACCCGTTGCTGCGCGACGAGCTGTGGACGTTGTTCCGGGAACTCGCTGATCGCGGCGTCACACTGCTCATCTCCAGCCACGTCATGGACGAAGCCGCACGCTGTGAACGGCTGCTGCTGATGCGCGACGGCGTGCTGCTGGCCGACGACACCCCGGCCGCGTTGCTGTCGGAGACCGGCACGAGCGACCTGGAGCAGGCGTTCCTCTCGCTGGTCCGGGCGAAGGAGGCGGCGTGAACACCTCGATCCTGCTGGCCACGACCGCGCGGATCCTCACCCAGTTCCGCCACGACCGCCGCACCGTCGCGCTGATGGTGCTCATGCCGTCGCTGCTGCTGATCCTGCTGCGGTTCGTCTTCAACTCCGACCAGGCCTTCAGCCGCGCCGCACCGGCCCTGCTGGCGGTCTTCCCGTTCGCGATCATGTTCATCGTCACGTCGATCACGACCCTGCGCGAGCGCACCACGGCCACGCTGGAACGGTTGATGACGATGCCTATGGGCAAGCTGGACCTGTTGTTCGGCTACGCGCTGGCGTTCGGGATCGTGGCGCTGGTCCAGGTGCTGGTCGCGGTCGGCATCTCACTGACGTGGCTCGGCCTGGAGATCGGCGGCTCGGTGTGGCTGCTCGTGGTCATCGCCGGGCTGGACGCGCTGCTGGGTACGGCACTGGGTCTGTTCGCGAGTGCCTTCGCGCGCACCGAGTTCCAGGCCGTGCAGTTCATGCCGTTGTTCGTGATGCCACAGGTGTTGTTGTGCGGGCTGTTCGCGCCACGAGAGGCCATGACGCCCGTGCTGGAGTGGCTGTCGAACGTCATGCCGCTGTCGTACGCCGTTGACGCGCTCACGGCCGTGACCAAGTCGTCCGACATCACGGGTGAACTGGTGCGCAACCTCGCGATCGTGGCGGCGTGCGGACTCCTGGCGCTGGTGCTGGGCGCGGTGACGTTGCGCAGGCGCACGCCCTGATCACCGGCCCTGAAGAGCCGCGGTCAGCGACTCCTCGGCGTTGCCGGGTAAGGCGCCGTCGTGGTCGAGGGCGTAGCGGACGATGCTGCGGAACTCGTCGCTGAAGCGCGAGTAGTACGGGGTGACCGGTCGTAATCGCGCGTCCTCGATCGCCTTCAGGAGCGTGCGCGCGTAAGGGTGTTCGGTGGCGACGCGGCTGTCCTGGTAGACGATGCCGCGGGTGGCGGCGAGGCCTCCCCGTTCGAACAGGAGCTGCTGGCTGCGCGGGCCTGTGAGGAACTCGATGAGGGCCTGGGCGGCGCGGGGTTTCGTGGACTTCGCGGAGATCGCGAGGTTCTGGCCGCCCAGGACGCTCGGGCCGGGCAGCTGTGCCACCTCGAAGTCGATGGCGGGGCGGCCCGCGGACTCGCCGCGGTTGCCCTGCAGGGTGCGGTGGGCCACGGGCCAGTTGCGCATGAAGGCGACCTTGCCGTCGCGGAACGCCTGGGTGGTCAGCTGTTCGTTCTGCGTGCGGGATTCGGGCAGCACCACGGGTTTCTCGCCCTTGAGGCCGTCGGCGAGCCAGCGCAGGGCGCGGCGGGTGCGGTCGGAGTCGATCACGACCTTGCCGCTCTCGTCGACGACGTCGCCCTTCTCGGCCCAGATCAGCTCCAGTGCGTTCACGGTGAGGCCCTCGTAGTCGAGGAGCTGGCCCGCGTAGCCGGCGGTGAGGCGGGCGTCCTGCGCGGCCCGCAGCGCGCGGGTCGAGGTGTCGGCGATGTCGTCGAGGCCGAGAGGTTCGTCCTGGACGAGGTCCTTGCGGTAGAAGAGCAGGCCCGCGTCCGTGTTGAACGGCAACGCCCACAGCACGCCCTGGTAGCGGCAGCTCTCCAGCGGACGGCGCAGGAACCCGCTGGTGTCCACAGAGGACAATGGACGCAGGTAGCCGGACTGGGCGAACTCGGCGGTCCAGGTGACGTCGAGGTTGAAGACGTCGGCGTTGTCGGCCTTCTCCCTGGCTCGCGCGACCATCTCGCTGCGCTGGCCGTCCGCCTCCGCCGGCAGCTCGATGATCTCCGCGGGCTGTTCGGGGTGCTCGGCGTTCCACTGGTTGATCAACGCGCGCCGCTGGCCGCCGTCGCTCTGGTCGCGGCCGCTGAGCACGACGAGCTTGCCCTTCTCCCACTCGGCCGACTCGCGGAAGAGCGGCTGGATCCCGCTGGTGAACAGGATCGTCAGCACGATGCCGACGGCCACGCCCATCGCGAGCCAGGACCGGTTCGCCCACACCACGCCCGGCGGGCCCAGCCTCGGCAGGGCCGCCCACGTGCGTCGCGCCCATCTCATCCGGCACCTCCCCACACCCGGCGGAACAACGCCGCCAGGTCGTCGCCGAGCGTGTCCGTGGTCGAGTCACGGCACTCACCGCCGGACGCGTCCGTGATCGCGGTCAGCGCGTGGGCCGCACAGCTGGCCTCGCCGACAGCGATCACGAACACCCGGATCCCCTTCTGCCGCACCGCGTTCACCACGTCCTGCCGGGTCTGCGGGCTCGTCGTGTCCTCGCCGTCGGTCAACGCGATCACCGCACTGACGTGGTCCGCGTCGTTCGCGCCGACCCGGTCGAGGCTGTCGACGATCGCCTGGTGCAGCGGCGTGCCACCGGAAGGCCGCACGGTGTTCAGCGCGGCGGTGGCGGCCTCCTTGTCGCGCCTGCCGAGGGGGATGAGCGGCCGGACCTCGTTGTCGCTGAACACCGACAGGCCGTAGGTGTCCTCGGCGCCCATCTGCGTGAGCGCCTTGCGGACGCCCTCGACCGCCACGTCGAACCGCTTCTCGCCGGTGGCCGTCGGCTCGACCATCGACCCGGACGCGTCGAGCGTGAGCCAGACCCGGCCGTCCCTCTTGGCCTCCTCGTACTTCTTGAGGAACGCGGTCTGCGCCTCCTCGCCGGGTGCGGCCTCGGCGCGGTCGAGCGCCAGACCGGCCCGCACCCCGAACTCCTCGCGGAACTCGGCCCCCGCGGCCTGCCGTGCCGGACGCAGCCCGGCGGCGTTGAGCGCCGTCATGCCCTCCTGCGTGCCGAGCCACGCCTGGAACGCCTTCGCCGGCGCGCGGGCGGCGAAGTTCGACACGTCCGGCGCGTCCCACTCGACGAGGTTCAGCGGGTAGTCGGCGCGGTAGGTGTCCGACGGGTACAGCGCGGTCAGGCACGGCTTCTGCGCGCAGCTGGTCCTGTTGTGCCGCAACAGGACCTGTTCGGTCGTGATCATCGCGGCGTTCGGCCGCGGCTTGTCGGTCTCCGTGACCCGGCGCTCGACGACGGCCGGGGTGAGGGTCTCGTACAACGCCACCGTGGCGAGCCTGCCGTCGATCGCCATCAGCGGGTTCGGCCTGCCGATCGCGATCTCGTTCTTGCCGACCTTGGTCATCAGCTCGCCCCACGTCTCGGGGGAGCCGGAGACGACGTCCTGCGCGATCGGCGTGGGCACCGCGAGCACGACGGGCGAGAACGCGACCGAGTCGCCCGGCGTGATGCGCACCGCCGACCCGATGCCGCCCGTGCGGCGCACCACCTCGTTCGTCTCCGTGGTCGAGTCCGGCAGCCACACGTCCGGGTGCGGCCCGATCTCCCGCAGTTCCGGCGACGACCACGAGGACCGCAGCGCGATCGCACCCCGGTTGCCCGGCGCCGAGAACACGTAGAGCCGCGCCGTGCGGCAGCCGTGGTTCTCCGCCGCCGTGTGCTGTTCGAACTTCCGCGCCACCTCGCCGATCGCGGGCAACGCGTCCTGCGACGTCAGGACCCGCACCTCGGTCGGTTGTGGACAGCCGAGCAGCAGCACCCTGCCGTACGCGATCACCGGCGGTGCCGCGAGCGCGATCAGTCCCGCCGCGACCACCAGCACGGCCGTGAACACCACCCAGCGCAGCCGGATGCGTTTGACCAACTGGTTCAGCCGGTCGATCGCGGACGCGGACAGCACGAGGAGCGTGGCGCCGATGCCGTAGAGCACCCACGACTGCCAGGTCGAGAGCGCCCCGGTGGCCGTCTCGGACAGCAGGTGCCCGGCTACCGCGGCCAGCATGAGGGCGCCCGCGTACCTGGGCGCTGTGCTCGACCGGCGCTGGTCGACGTCCTCCATCCGGCGTTCCTCCCCATTTGGCACCATATGTGGGCGCACCGACAGTTCTGGGGCAGTTGGGGGCTCCGAGGCGGTGGCCGGGGGAGAACCACTCGTTTGGATCAGTGGTTGTCCGGGGCCGGCGCGGAACTGTGGAAAACTGCCGGTCATGACGTCCGTTCCCGACCGGATCGCCGCCGAGCTGGAGAAGGAGATCCTCGAGCAGCGGCTGGACTCCGGCGCGCGCTACGCGTTGCGCACGGAGCTGATCGAGCGGTACGGCGTCAGCGCCAACGCCATGAACGAGGCGCTGCGCATCCTGCGGGAGCGCGGTGTCGTCGTCGTGAAGCCCGGTGTCCAGGGTGGAGTGTTCATCGCCCAGCCGCCGCCCCAGGTCAGGCTGGGCGTGATCGACCTGTGGTTCCGCGGGCTGCTGGTGGACGCCGTCGACCTGTTCGAGGCGCGTTCCCTGCTGGAGGACGGTTTCGCGGAGGTGGCGGCCGAGCGGGCGACCCCGGAGGACGCCCGCGACCTGGGCTGGGCGCTGGAGGAACTGCGCGACCGGCGCGACGACCCGCGGCTCTACCTCGAGGCCAACATGAGGCTGCACGCCGTGATCGCCCGCGCCGCCCGCGTTCCGGTGCTGGCGGCCATGTACGAGTCGATCGTCACGCTGCTGCGGGGCGCGCTGGTGCGGGCCGAGTTCGCGGTGGCCGACCCGGGCGAGGCGCTGGACCACAACATCGAGGTGCACGCACGGCTGATCAAGGCGATCACCTCGGGTGACCGCGAGCTGCTCGCTGCCGCGATCACCGACCACCGCACGGACCTCGTCCGCCTCACCGAGCCGTCGCGCTCACCCGGTCGGCCAGGAAGTCCTCCAGCAGCGCGGTGAACCGCTCCGCCTGTTCGATCTGGACCCAGTGCCCGCAGCGCGCGAACACGTGCAGCTGAGCCCTGTCGATCAGCTCGAGCAGGCGCAGCGAGGTGGCCATCGGGATCACGCGGTCGTCGCGTCCGTGCACGATCAACGCCTCGTGCGGCAGTGCCGCGATGACGTCGTCGGGCAGCGCGAGCGTTTCGACACCGCGCTGCCGGGGCTCGGGGAACATGCTCGCGAACGCCTCGTGCACGCCGGGACGGGTGGCCGCGTCGAGGCGCAGCCGGGCGAGGTCGTCGCTCACGGCGGAACCGTCGAAGGTGAACACCCGCAGGAGATCGCGCATCGCCTCCAGTGACGGCTCGAACCCCCACACGGCGTCGAGTCCGGGAGTGAGCTCGAAGGGCACGCCGACGCTGCCCATCAGCACCAGCCGGTCGACCCGTCCGGGAGCCGCGTCCGCCAGGCGCAGCGCGAGCGCGCCGCCGAAGCTGTTGCCCACCACCGACACCTTCGGCACGTCCAGCGCGTCCAGGAACCCGATCAGGTGGTCGAGCCACACCTGCGGGCTGTAGGCGAGGTGCGCCGGCCTTGCCGTGTAGCCGAAGCCGACGACGTCCGGCGCGAGGACCCGGTGCCGTTCGGACAGCCGGGGCAGCACCGTTCGCCAGTTCGCCCAGGCCGAGACGCCGGGACCGGAGCCGTGGATCAGCAGCACGGGCGGCCCGTCGCCGAGGTCGTGGTAGTTCGTCGCGACGCCGCAGACGTCGACGCTCCGGCCGATCTCCTCGTTGGTCTCACGCATGGCCGGATAGTTGCATAACTTTCAGGAACAATCTAGCTCGTTCAAACTTGAACTAACGCCCAAAGTGCGCCTATGCTGCTGACGAGCTGGAAACATTGCGGAAGTTTTCGAAACTTTGCCGGAAGGCCGGTCATGCTCGTCGTCACGGTGGTTCCCCAGGACGTCCAGGTGAGGGCGCGGGCGGGTGAGTCGGTGGTCGACGCGCTGCGCCGCCACGGCTGGCGCAGCCCGTACCGGTGCCGGCGTGGTGGCTGCGGAGCATGTCGCGCCCGGCTGCTCTCCGGGCGGATCCGCTATCCGCTGCCGGTGGCCGAATCCGTGCTCACCCCGGCGGAGCAGGCGGCCGGACAGTGCCTGCCCTGCCGCGCCGTCCCCGTCACCGACGTGGTGCTCGACATCGGCCCGCACCCGCTCCGCGCGGTGCTGGCCAGCACTCCCTCTCCCGATCCCCGTCCGCAGGAAGGACTGTGACCATGGCGGTCATCAGACTCGGCTACGTGCACGTCCGTGTCACCGATCTGGCCCAGGCCCGGCAGCACTACCAGGAGACGCTGGGCATGGACGCCGTCCACGAGGAGGACGGCAGGGTCTACCTCAAGTCGTGGGACGAGGACGACCACCACTCCGTCGTGCTCGAGGAAGGCGGGGTCGGGCTGGTCAAGTTCGGCTACAAGGTCACCGCGGACGGCGCGCTGGACGCGATCGAGTCGAAGGCGCGGTCGTTCGGCGCCACCTGCGAGCGGATGTCCAAGGGGGACAACGTCGGCGTCGGCGACGGCCTGCGCGTCACGCTGCCGTCCGAACACGTGCTGGAGCTCTACTCCGACGTGGACTACCTGGGCACGAGGGTCGGCAAGCTCAACCCCGACCCGTGGCCCCGCGACCTGCGCGGCATCGGCGTGCCCCGGATCAACCACGCCCTGATCACCACCGAGGACCCGGCCCTGCTGGAGCGGTTCTTCTCCGACGTGCTGGCCTTCCGCCCGTCCGAGCGGCTGGTCGCGAGCCACGAGGACTCCGACCTCGTCGGGTCGTGGATGTCCTGCGGCGACCAGCCGCACGACATCGCGTTCGTCAAGGGCGCCAACGGAAAGCTCCACCACTTCGCCTACGAGATCGACGACTGGAGCGCGTTGCTGCGGGCGGGCGACGTCATGTCGATGGACGACGTGCCGATCGACTTCGGGCCCGCCCGCCACGGCATCACCCGCGGCGGCACCATCTACTTCTTCGACCCGTCCGGCAACCGCAACGAGGTCTTCTCCGGCGGGTACCGCACCGGCCCGGACTTCCGCCCCATCACTTGGACGATGGACCAGGCCGCGCGCGGCATCAACTACACCCACCGCGAGATCGACCAGGAGTTCCTCCAGGTCGTCACCTGACGTCAGTGCCGGCCGGCACCGCTGTCCGCCAGCACGCGCACGGCCTCGTCGACCGCCGCGCACCGTGCGCGTCGCACGGCCTCCGACACCGGCCGCAGCGCCTCGGTGCGCGCGGTCATCGCCGACGCCGACATCGCGCCGCCGGGGGAGTCGGAGCTCGCCACGGACACGATCGCGGCCACTTCGGCGGCCCGTTGCAGCACCCGCAGCGAACGGGGCGGCATCGCGTCCGGCCACGGCAGCGCCGAGTTCTCGGCCGCCAGGTCGGTGATCTCCTTGCGGACGTTCGGGCGGTGCTTGGCCACGTCGAGCGACGCCAGGGCCGCCGTCGCCTCGCGCAGCGCCGCGCCCAGGCCGTGCTCGGCCTCGCCGATCGGGATGTGCTCCAGGCCGTTGGACGACGGCAGGTCGAACACCGTCCAGCGCATCACACCGTCCGCCACGATCTTCGGCACGAGCCCGATGTGCACGGACGGCACCACGAGGGCCTCGCCGGACCGCAGCGCGCACGTCGAGAGCGGGCCCTTGCCGCCCAGACCTCGTACGTCGCCCGGCACTGGCAGCACCAGCCGGGCGGAGGTCGCGCCCGCGCGCCGCAGAGCGGCCAGCAGCAGAGCGGGCCCCACGGGGGCCTCGTCGGGACCGGGGAGGTCGAGCGCCGTGGCGGTGCCGTCGTCGTCGGCCACCACCTCGTGCTGCTCGGCCCACATGTGCAGGGCGTCGAGGACGTCGTCGGCGGCGGCTAGACCGTGCAGCCATCCCGACGTCCACACGACCAGCGTGGCACTTGCACAGGACACCCGACGAGATTACGTGGCCCAGCCCCAAGAGCCCCACCCGGTGTGCCCGATCCGAGACGACTAATTGGCCGGACCGATGTGCTTCTCGAGGAGAGTGCGGAACGACGCGGTGTCCTCATCGGACGCGAAAGCCCGGTGCGGCACGGAAAGCGACGCCGCGCCCTCGTCGAGCGTCTCCAGCAGGAAACCCTGCTTCGTCTCGGTCCAGCCCGGCAGTTCCGCCCAGGCGATCTCCTCGCGCACCGCGACGCCCACGGCCATCCGGAACGACTGGTGGTCGGCGCTGCCCACCACGGTCTGGCTGATCATCTCGTCGGACGAGAAGCGCCACCACACCGCGATCGGCTCCAGGAACGCGACGACCAGCGCACAGACCAGGCCGAAGACCGCCACGACGATCGAGCCGTCGTCGAGGGCGAACAACTGCACCAGCGAGATCACCGCGAACGCGAGCGCGAACCACGGCGCCCATCTGAACATCGGCACCATCGCGCGCAGGCTCGCCCGCCAGTCCGCCGGTGAAGGGGCCCATTTGAAAACAACGCTGTCACTCATATCGCCCCGCATTCTGGCGCACGAGCCCGGCCCGCGCCTGGAGTTGCTCCACATCGACGGGTCCCGATTCGGTGC
This sequence comes from Lentzea waywayandensis, assembly GCF_900115955.1. Lineage (GTDB taxonomy): Bacteria > Actinomycetota > Actinomycetes > Mycobacteriales > Pseudonocardiaceae > Lentzea > Lentzea waywayandensis. Next base: position 455,116 of record NZ_FOYL01000001.1, on the reverse strand, counting down.
GTAGCGTCGTCTGCGTGACCCAGAACCTGGCCCGCACGGCGGGCGAACTGCGCGCCGCCGGGCACCTGCCGCGCGGCGTCAAGACCGAGATCAGGGAGAACCTCCTCGCGGCCCTGCGCGAAGGACGCAACCCGTGGCCCGGCATCGTCGGTTTCGACCGCACGGTGCTCCCGCAGCTCGAACGCGCGCTGCTGGCCGGCCACGACGTCGTCCTGCTCGGCGAACGCGGGCAGGGCAAGACCCGCCTGCTGCGCACCATCGTGTCGTTGCTCGACGAGTGGACGCCCGTCATCGAGGGCTCCGAGCTGGGCGAACACCCGCTCGACCCGATCACGCCGGAGTCGAAGAGGCGCGCCGCCGAGCTCGGCGACGACCTGCCGGTGGTGTGGCGGCATCGCGACGAGCGCTACGCCGAGAAGCTCGCGACCCCTGACACGTCCGTCGGTGACCTGGTCGGCGACGTCGACCCGGTGAAGGTCGCCGAGGGCCGTTCGCTCGGTGACCCGGAGACGATCCACTACGGCATGCTCCCGCGCGCCCACCGCGGCATCATCGCCATCAACGAACTTCCCGACCTGGCCGAACGCATCCAGGTCTCGCTGCTCAACGTCATGGAGGAGCGCGACATCCAGGTCCGCGGCTACACGCTGCGGCTGCCGCTGGACGTGCTGCTCGTGGCGACCGCGAACCCCGAGGACTACACGAACCGCGGCCGCATCATCACGCCTTTGAAGGACCGCTTCGGCGCCGAGGTGCGCACGCACTACCCGTTGGAGATCGACGCCGAGGTCGACCTGGTTCGCCAGGAGGCCGACCTCGTCGCCGAGGTGGGCGACCACCTGCTGGAGATCATCGCCCGGTTCGTCCGGAACCTGCGCGAGTCGTCGTCGATCGACCAGCGTTCCGGCGTCTCCGCCCGGTTCGCGGTCGCGGCGGCGGAGACCGTCGCGGCGTCGGCACTGCGCCGGTCCGCGCTGATCGGCGAGACCCCGGCCATCGCCCGCCCGGTCGACCTCGAGTCGGTGCCGGACGTGCTGCGCGGCAAGCTCGAGTTCGAGGCGGGGGAGGAGGGCCGCGAGGACGAGGTCCTGATCCACCTGCTGCGCCGCTCGATCGCCGACACCGCCCGCGCCCGCCTGGCCGGGCTGAACCTGCGCGCGCTGGCCGAGGTCGTCTCCGACGGCCACCCCGTCGCGACCGGCGACCGCGTGCACGCGGGCGACCTGCTCGCGGCGTTGCCGGAGCTCCCGATCCTGCACGAGGTGGCGGCACGCATGGGCGCGGGCCCGAAGGACCCCGTCGGCCGCATCGCCTCGGCCGTGGAACTGGCCCTGGAGTCGCTGTACCTGACTCGCCACCTGTCGAAGGACAACTCCTCCGACGACGACCGATCGGTGTACGGATGAGATACCGCTACGGACGCTGGGGCGGCGGCGCCGATCCGCTGGCGCCTCCGGTGGATCTCCGCGCGGCCGTGGACGAGCTCGGCCGCGAGATCATGGAGGGCGCCTCACCGTCGTCCGCCCTGCGCGAACTGCTGCGCCGTGGCGTCGACGGCACCCGCGGCCTCGACGACCTGACCTCACGCTTGTGGCAGCGCAGGTCCGCCATCCAGCGCCGGCACCGCCTGGACGGCACGCTGACCGAGGTCAAACAGTTGCTGGACAAGGCCGTCGAGGCCGAGCGGCGCGCGCTGTTCCCGGACCCGTCCGACGACGCGCGCTTCCGCGAGGCCCAGCTCGACGCCCTGCCGCCGGGCACCGCGGCGGCCGTGCAGGAGCTCTCCTCCTACGACTGGCGTTCGCAGGAGGCCCGCGAGGCGTTCGAGCAGATCCGCGACCTGCTCGGCCGCGAACTGCTGGACCAGCGCTTCCAGGGCATCAAGGAAGCCATGTCCAACGTGGACGCCGAGGACGTCAAGCGCATCCAGCGCATGCTCCGCGACCTCAACGCGTTGCTGGAGGCGCACGCGGCCGGCTCCCCGGACACGCCGCGCATGTTCGACGACTTCATGCGCAAGCACGGGGAGTTCTTCCCGGAGAAGCCCCGCAACGTCGACGAGCTCATCGACGCGCTGGCCGCTCGCTCGGCCGCCGCGCAACGCATGATGAACTCGATGACCGACGCTCAGCGCGCCGAGCTGTCCGCGTTGTCCCAGCAGGCCTTCGGTGGCATCGGCTCCTCTCTGTCCACCTTGGATTCTTTGTTGCAGCGGCTGCGGCCGGGTGAGGACTGGACGTCGTCGGCCCGCTTCCGCGGCCAGGACCCGCTGGGCCTGGGCGAGGGCGCGCAGGCCATGGCGGACCTCGCCGAGCTCGACGCCCTGGCCGAACAGCTCTCCCAGTCGTATCCGGGCGCACGCCTGGAGGACATCGACCTCGAAGCCCTGGAACGCCAGCTCGGCGAGTCGGCCTCGGTCGACGCCCGTCGTCTGGCGGAGCTGGAAAGGGCGCTGCGCCAGCAGAACATCGTGGAACGCGCCCCGGACGGCTCGTTGCGCCTGACGCCCAAAGCGTTGCGGCGCCTGGGCGAAACGGCCCTGCGCGGCGTCGTGGACCAGCTCCGTTCGTCGCAGGGCTCACGCGAGACCACGTCCGCCGGCGCGGCAGGTGAACTGATCGGCTCGACCAGACCCTGGCAGTTCGGCGACACCGAACCCTGGGACGTGCCACGAACCCTGCGCAACTCCGTGCTGCGCTCCGGCTCGATGTCCCTCGACGTCGTCGACCTGGAAGTGTCCGAAACCGAACACCGCACCCGTGCGGCTGTTGCGTTGTGCGTGGACACCTCCTGGTCGATGGTGCAAGACGGCCGTTGGGTGCCGATGAAACGCACGGCTCTCGCCCTGCATCACCTCGTGCGCACCCGTTTCCGGACGGACGCTCTGCAACTGGTGACCTTCGGGCGTTACGCCGAGACCGTGGACATCGGCCAGTTGACCGCGCTGGAAGGCGTGTGGGAGCAGGGCACGAACCTGCACCACGCTCTGTTGCTGGCCGGTCGCCACGTGCGTCGTCATCCCGACGCACAGCCCGTGGTGCTGGTCGTGACCGATGGTGAGCCCACGGCACACCTGGAGCCCGAGGGAGACGCGGAGTTCAACTACCCGCCGCTGCCCCGGACCCTGGCCAAGACCTTGAACGAGGTCGACGCGCTGGCTCGGCTCGGCGCGACGATCTCGGTGTTCAAGCTGGGCGACGATCCTCGGCTGGCGGCGTTCGTCGACATCGTGGCTCGGCGTGGCGGTGGGCGCGTGGTGTCGGCGGACGAGGAAGGTCTCGGGGCCGCCGTGGTCAGCGACTACCTGAGGTCTCGGCGCCGGCGTCGTTGATGGTGCGTCGGTTCCTCCTTGCCGTTGTGCTCAGTGGCGTGCCTTCGACCGTGCACGCTCTGGTGGCGGGTGACGACCTGTTGCGCGCCACTCGGGCTGCCGGGTCGTTGGCCGGCGGTGGGGTTCGTTCCGGCGTTGTGGTGCACCTTGCCGTGTCCGCGTTCTGGGCGTTCGTGCTGACACGGCTTCGGGTGCGTGGCGTGGTCGGTGGGGCGGCGGCCGGGTTGGTGATCGCCGCTCTCGACCTGGAGGTCATCGGGCGGCACAACACGCAGATCCGGGCTCTGCCCAGGGTTCCGCAGTGGCTGGACCACGTGGCGTTCGGCGTGCTCGTCGCCGCCCGGCTACCCCGTTCAACTCGGGTGGACGGCCGCGAGGCGGGGTGAGCGACGGCGCATCTCGGCCTTGTCCTCCGCGGATCAGGAAGACCGCCGCCCACAGAGGGTCGAGGTAGGAGGCGTCCACCAGCCGCCACAGCGCCTGATGGGGCGCCACGATCTCGGACGGTGGCCGGGTGGTGAGCGGCGCCGTGGCGTTCGCGGCCACCGGTGGACAGGTGGCGAGGCGCGCGGTGGCGTTCGCGCCCACCTCACAGCACGTCGTGGTGCCGGTGCGGGCTGACTCGATCAGGCGCCAGAAGCCGTCACGACTCGTAGAGCGCGGTGAGGCGGGGCAGCCGGGTGGCCAGTTCGGCGCTGTCGTCGAAGTCGAAGTCCCAGTCCGGGTCGAGATCGGGGTAGCGGATCCGGAAGGCGTCCTGCGGTAACTGCATGCCGGTGGCCTTGATGTGGGCGTTCCAGGCGATGGACAGGGCCGACTCGCACTCGAACTCCATGCCGGACTCGGCGGCTTCCACGACCGCCGGCAGGGACGCCAGCGAGTCCGGGGAGGCGACGGCGGCGCTGTAGGTCTCTTCGCCCTGGGTGAGGAGCCAGCCGCGGAAGTAGTCGAAGCCGTCGTCCGAGCAGCCGCCGTTCATCAGGTAGGCCGCCGCCCACAGCGGGTTCTGGTACGACGCGGCCAGCAGGTCCCACAGGACTTGCTGCGTCGCCACGATCTCGGCGGGCGGACGGGCGGCCAGCAGGGTCGAGGCGGCGGCGGCCACCGCGTCGCCGTCGGAGGGGTCGGAGACGCTCGCGCGGGCGTCGGCGATGAGCTTCCAGAAGGTGTTCGGGTCCACGTCAGAAAGCTTGACAGAGGGGTCTGACAATTTTTGGCGCCTGACTTACGAGCCTGGACGTTCTAGGTTGGGGAGATGATCAGGACTCTGTTTCGTTCGCTCGAACCCGTGCACGGAATGATCTACTTCGCCCCCGAGGCGGACTCCCGGTACGCGAGTGCCGGGCTCGACCGGCCCGGCGGGTACTTCGCGTCACGGGCGGCGGCGCTGGGGGCGGTCGGTGCCGAGGTCGTGATCGCGACGTTCTACAACTTCAACCCCGCGATCGTGCGGGCGCGCATTCCCCAGGTGTGGGAGAAGGTCACGCCGCAGCGCATGCTCGAACTGCGCTGGGAGGCGGCGGACGAGGCGCTCGGGAAGGTCCTGCCGGACGATCTGAAGGAGATCACCGAGCTGGCGAAACGCGCTGCCGAGCGGTCGAAGGAGATGCTGAGCGGCCGCCCGTTGTTCGCCGCGCACGCGCGTCTGCCGTGGCCGGACGAGCCCCGTCTGCAGCTGTTCCACGCCCAGACGTTGTTGCGTGAGTTCCGCGGCGACGGGCATCTCGCGGCTCTGCTCCGGCACGGCATCACCGGCATCGAGGCGTTGGTGCTGCACGCCGCGACGGGCGACTACCCGGCCGAGGTGTTGCGCAAGACGCGTGCGTGGTCCGAGGAGCAGTGGGCGGCGACGGTGGCGGACCTGCAACAGCGTGGGCTCGTCGGCGAGGACCAGCTCCTCACCGACAAGGGGCGCGAGCTGCGGAACGGCATCGAGGACGACACGGACCGCATGGCCGCATACGCCTACGACGTCCTGTCGGACCAGGAGAAGCAGCGGTTCGTCGAACTCGCGGCGCCGCTGAGCAAGGCGGTCGTCGAGGGCGGCCTCCTTCCCGGCCGCCGCTAGGCCGCGACTGTCGCGGACGAGACTTGCGGGACCCGGCCTAGTCGGTCCCGTCGCGGTCGGTGGACGCGAGCGCCTTCTCGGTGGCCTCGTCCTTGCCCGCCCGGTGCTTTCCGGGATGGGTCAGCGAGAAGTGCGCCTCGTCCCGCATCCGCTCGACCATGTGCGGGTAGTGCAGCTCGAACGCCGGACGCTCCGAGCGGATCCTCGGCAGCTCCTTGAAGTTGTGCCGCGGCGGGGGCGACGTCGTGGCCCACTCCAGCGAGTTGCCGTAGCCCCACGGGTCGTCGTGCGGGGCCGGGTCGCCGTAGCGGTAGGAGCGGAAGACGTTCCACACGAACGGAAGCACGGACGCGCCGAGCAGGAACGAGCCGATCGTGGAGATCGTGTTCAGGGTCGTGAAGCCGTCCGAGGCGAGGTAGTCGGCGTACCGGCGCGGCATGCCCTCGTTGCCCAGCCAGTGCTGCACGAGGAACGTCGCGTGGAACCCGAGGAACGTCGTCCAGAAGTGCAGCTTGCCCAGCGGTTCGTTGAGCATCCGCCCGGTCATCTTCGGGAACCAGAAGTAGATGCCCGCGTAGGTGGCGAACACGATCGTGCCGAACAGCACGTAGTGGAAGTGCGCCACCACGAAGTACGTGTCGGACACGTGGAAGTCGACGGCCGGCGCCGCGAGCAGGATGCCCGTCAGGCCGCCGAACAGGAACGTCACGAGGAAGCCGATCGAGAACAGCATCGGCGTCTCGAACGTCAGCTGTCCCTTCCACATCGTGCCGATCCAGTTGAAGAACTTGATGCCGGTCGGCACCGCGATCAGGAACGTCATCAGCGAGAAGAACGGCAGCAGCACCGCACCGGTCGCGTACATGTGGTGCGCCCACACGGCCACGGACAGCATCGCGATCGCCAGCGTCGCGAACACCAGGCCCTTGTAGCCGAACAACGGTTTGCGGCTGAACACCGGGAAGATCTCCGTCACGATCCCGAAGAACGGCAACGCGACGATGTACACCTCGGGATGGCCGAAGAACCAGAACAGGTGCTGCCACAGGATCACGCCGCCGTTGGCCGGGTCGAACACGTGCGCCCCGAGGTGCCGGTCCGCGGCCAGGCCCATCAACGCGGCCGTGAGGATCGGGAACGCCAGCAGGATCAGTATGGACGTCACCAGGATGTTCCAGGTGAACACCGGCATCCGGAACATCGTCATGCCGGGCGCCCGCAGGCACACCACCGTGGTCGTCATGTTGACCGCGCCGAGGATCGTGCCGAGGCCGGACACCGCGAGGCCCATGATCCACAGGTCCGCGCCGACACCCGGTGAGTGGACCACCGAGGACAGCGGCGTGTAGGCGAACCAGCCGAAGTCCGCGGCGCCGCCCGGCGTCACGAACCCGGCGAGCACGGTGATGCCGCCGAACAGGTACAGCCAGTACGAGAAGGCGTTCAGCCGCGGGAACGCGACGTCCGGCGAGCCGATCTGCAACGGCAGGATGTAGTTCGCGAACCCGAACAGGATCGGCGTCGCGTACAGCAGCAGCATGATCGTGCCGTGCATGGTGAACAGCTGGTTGAACTGCTCGTTCGACAGGTACTGCAGGCCCGGCCGCGCCAGTTCGCCGCGCATCAGCAGCGCCATCACGCCGCCGATCATGAAGAACGCGAACGACGTGGTCAGGTACATGATCCCGATCTGCTTGGGATCTGTCGTCTTGAACAGCGAGAGGAAGTACGAACCCTTCGGCCGTGCACGCGCCGCCCCCGGATGGGGCACCACAGGCGTGGGCTTGATCGTGGTCATCGCGCCTCCTCCGTGCCAGACGTGAATCGTCCTCCCGGTCAGACCGGGGGGCAATCCATGACGAGCACCGCACTGGTCACCGGGACCACCGGAGCGCCGGTCGAAATGCCGCTGACCTGCACGTAGTAGGCGCCGGGGGCCAATTCATCGAATTTGATCGTCATCCTCTCGGAGATCGCCGGACTGCGCGATTCGACCTGTTTGCCGTTCTCGTCGAGCAACGCGATCTTCAACGCCCGCGCCGCCGTGTCCTTCAGCTCGACGGTGACCTCCAGGTCCTCCCCGATCAGCACGAGGTCGGGCACGGTGACCTGAGGCTCCGTCGCGGTCACGTTGCGCGGGACGACGGCCTTCGCGGTCAGGAACGACTCCACCGCGTCCAGTACGGCGGCGTTGTCCTGCAACGACGTGTGCTGCTCCGTCACGCGGTGCAGCGTGTTCGACGACAACGCCAGCCCCCGCCGTGCGCCGCCGACCATGGGCACGGTCGCATCGCCGTACAGGTCCTCACCCTCGTACGTCCGGTAGCAGGTGACTTTGCCGTCGGCGATACGCGCGGTGGTGGCCGTGGGCTGCTTACCGCCGAGGATCGCGTACGTCTGATCAGCGAACGAGTCGGTCAACGCGCCGTGGAACGCCATCGCGTCCTCGACCATCTTCGTGTCGAGCTCGGGCAACGACGTCTCAGTCGTCTTGAGCAGGCCACCAGGCGACTCGATGCACGCGTACTCGGGCAGCAGCTGGTGCAGCGACGGCATCGACCGCGCGAACTCCGTCAGGTCGATCGCCAACGGCCCGAGCCCCTTGCGCACGCCGTTGACCAGCTGGTCCAACGCGGCGGCGGCCCCGCGATACGGCGTGCCCATCGTGATCAGCTTGTCCGTGCGCTCGGCCATCCCGCACTGTTCGACGCACCACCGCGCCACCAGCCCGCCCATCGAGTGGCACACGAAGCTGACCTTGGCGTCCGGCCCGATCCGGTCCAGCGCCTCGTCCACCCGCCGGGCGAGCAACGCGCCGTTGTAGCGGTTCGACAGTCGCCAGTCGTAGGCGAAGAGCAGCAGGTTGCCCTTCTCGACGGTGTAGCCGAGCGAGTTCATCCGGCGCGTCACCCGGTCGTAGCCCTTCAACGGCGTCCAGATGCCGGGGATGACGTGCAGGTCCGACATCAACGCCACGGGCTCGACGCCGTCCCCGGGATGCTCGTCGCCGATGCCCGCCGGCAGCTTCAACCGTCCCAGGCTGCGGCCGAGCGTGAGCACCGCGCGCAAAGCGGCCCTGCCGGACACCTCCCAGACCATGCCGTCCGCGTTGCGCAGCGTGCTGCCGAGAATGCCGGGCAGAACCACCACCAGATCGGTCATCAGGTCTCCTCGGCGAGCTTGCGGATGAGGGAGAGCAACGCGAGGTTCGCGGGCACCAGGTAGGTCAGCTCGTGGATCCACACCAGACGCTGTTCCGCCGCGGGCAACGCCAGACGTTCGTCACCGGCCCGAGCGCGCGCGACCGCCTTGTACAGCGCCGCTAACGCGTGCGGCTCCAACGCCGTCACGGCCTGGGTCAACGCCTGCGGTGACGCACCGGCGGCGAGCCCCCGCAGGATCTCGATCACGCGCGAAGGGTCTTCCACGGCGTCCAGCACGAGGTCGAGCACGTCGGCGTCCTCGTCGGCCAGCAGCAGCAACGCGTGCACGGGCCGGTTGTCGCGGACGTTCTTCAGCACTTCCTTGTCCAGCAACTCCTCCCGCCGCGTGGCGAGGAGTTCGCGACGGCGCGCGGGCGTGGCGTCCATGAACTCGTCCGCGAGACTCGCGAGCAGCCACGGGCGATAGGCGAGCGCGACGCCCTGCTGCTGCGCGGTCGTGCGGCGCGACTGGATGACCTGCGCCTCGATCAGGCTCGTCCCGTACAACGCCTCCGTGACCGCGACATCGGCGTCGGTCGACAACAACTCGGGGTGTGAGACCAGGAGCGCGCGCTCCTCGGCGTACGAACGCGCGAACACCCACGCGCGGGCAGTCCTGAGCAACGCACGGTCGACCGTCAGCCAGTCCGGTGTGGAGTCCCACGGCCACGGGCCGGAGTCGTAGTGGCGGCGGGCGATGTCGTGCACGTCGTGGATCGCCTGGCGCGACTGGCCGACGTGCGTGAGCGCCTGGCACAGCCACTTCGCCGCAGCCGGATCACCGGCTCTCGTGGCAGCCGCCCGCAGCATCAGCAACGTGGCGAGGTGCGGGCCGTTGAACCGCGCGATCACCCGTTGCCAGGTCTCCTCGACGATCTCGGGCTGCTTGAGCCCCGCGCAGAGGGTGTCGAGCGTGAACAACGCGGCGGCCAGCGTCGAGAGCCGGTCGGTGTTCTCCGGCAGCAGGCAGACCTCGACGGTGCGCAGACCGGTGGCCAGCGCCTCCCTGGGCTTGTCCGCGTCACGCTGGCGGCGCATCAGGTTGTGCAGCGCCTGGGCGTGGATCCGCGAGCCGTCGGCGAGGTCGGCGGCCTGGCGGGCCGTGTTCATGGCCGCGTCCGTGCGACCGACCATGCTGTACGCGACGCTCAGGCTCAGCGCCGCGTCGGCGAGTTGCGGCCGGAACGCGGCGTGCCTGCCGAGCGTGTCGCTGATCTCCGCTGCCTGCCGGGTCATGCCGTCGGCGTCGGACAGCCTGCCCAGCGCGAGGTAGTCGCGGCTCAGCTCGACCAGGGCGCTCACCAGGTCCGCGTAGTACACCCGGTTCGTCTGCGCGAGCTGGTAGTACAGCTCGCGCGCCTGCTTCGACCGTTGCATGGCCTCATAGCGCAGGCCGGAGTCGCTGCACCGTGCGGCGAGACACGTCATCGCGCGCGCAAGCGGTGCATGGGTTTCAACGGCCGCGACGGCGTCACGAGCCGTGGACAGCGCCTCCCGCCTACGTCCCAGCATCGCGTAGACCTCGCTCAGGTCCACCAACGCGCCACTGAGGTGCGCCGCGTACGTCGGATTGTCACCGTCGTGGGTCGTCGTCTTCGCGATGCGTTGCGCGAGCCGTTTGTGCGTAAGGCTTTCGGCTGTCGTCGGTGTCGACGCCACCAGCTCGCGGTAACGCACGGCCGCCTCTTCGGCGGGCGCGACGGCCTGCTGGAGGCGTCCGGCGTCGCGGAACCGCCGGCCGAGCTTGTTCAGCACGAAAGCCAGGTCCGCCAGGTACATCCGCAGTGTCGGTACGAGTGCGCGGAAGTGCTCGGCGGCTTCCTCCAACGGTGCGATGGCCTCGTCGCCGCGACCCCAGTGCATCAGCTCGTTCGCCGCCGTCGTGGCCGCGAGAGCGATGTCCGGCAACAACATCCGGTTCATCCCAGCGAGATCGCGCAACCCGTCCAACGCCTGCGTGCCCGCGTGCCCGCAGTGCCGCCACGCGTACTTCCACAGGTAGCCCGGCACGTTCGGCGGTACGCCGGCCTCCATGCGCTGCCGGTACAGCCGGATCAACGCGCAGGCCACCTTCTCCGCGCCCGGCGCGAACACCACGTCCCGGCTCGGCGCGAACTGCGGCCGCAGGTGGTCCGCGAACGTCTGGTGCGTCAGCTTGAAGACCGCTGTGCCTTCCTCACCGTCCTGCACGACGTGACGGCCCAGTTCGGTGAGCACGGCGGTGATGTCGTCACGGGTGAACTCCTCGCCGGACAACGCCTGCGCGACCGCCATCCACTCGGCCTCGGGGAATCCCGCGCCGTAGCTCCACGTCAACGCGGTCAGCAGCGCACGGGCCGAGGGCACCTTCGCGAGTTCACGGTCGAACGCCGCCTCCAGCGAGAGCTTGAGGTCGCCACCGCCGTCGGCCAGCACCTGGTCGGTGATCATCCACGCGGTCAGGAACGGCAGCTTCGCCAGCTCGTCCACAGTGGACTGCGCAGCGCCGGATCCCAGGCGGGCCAGTACGTACTCGCGCACGTCGGTCTCGCTGCCCGCGTCGTCGAGGTCGAGCACCTCGACCGGCGACAGCTCGGTCAGCAGGGGAGCGCCACCCGCGACCCGGTGCGCCTGCCGCGTCGAGACGATCACGACGGCGTAGCCCGCGAGCTTGGTCAGCAGCGAGGTGGCGATCGAGAACGACTCGCCGCGCGCCTCGTCCAGGCCGTCGACCACCAGCACCGGCGGTGTGGTCAACGCGCTGACCACGCCCACCAGTTCGGCGGCACCCCGGCGCGGGCCGTCGGGTGCGGGGATCAGGCCCGCGGCGACGAGCTGGCGGCTGAGCAGGTCGGCGACGCGGTCGGCGTCCATCGCGCGGGCGTGCACGGCGGCGTCGACCGACTCGGGACCGGGGTCGGCGTGCCGGAACGACGGCCCGGTGGACAACAGGAGGTCGCGCTCGGCCGAGTTGGACAGGCTGACAACTCGGCCGACGACCGCGGACTTGCCCGTGCCCGGCGACCCGGTGACCACCCGCAGGCCGGCCGCCCCGGACTTCACCCAGCTCACGACCTTGTCGACCTGGGCGGTGCGGCCGGTGAACCACGACCGGTTGGTCGCGGAGTCACCACCGCGGGCCGCGAGCAGAAGGTGCTTCACGACCGTGTTCGCGGCGTAGAGAGGGTTCGGCAGCATCGGTTGTGCGGACCCGTACTGCATGAAGCGCGGCCGTTGGATGTCGCTGTCCCACGCGTTCAGCAGCGCCGTACCGACCGCGCCGCCGTCGACCAACGCGATGCGGTCGCTCCACCGCCGTGCGTCCTCATCGGCCGTGGGACCGGCACGCAGCAGCTTGCGCAGCTTTCCGCCGAACAGCCCGTCACGGGCCGTTTCGACGCTCGAACACGCCACCAGCACGCCCGCCCAGTGCACCTTGCCCGCCAGCAACTCCTCCTGGACGGCCGCGACCGTGCGCACGGCCTCGTCGAGCTGGGCACCGGAATAGCAGGCGTCGATGATGATGAGCACCTGGTGCGCACCCGACGCGGCACACCACAGCGCGAACTCGTGCAGCATGATCCCGTCGACCACGCCGTCGTTGTCCCTGGCCAGGAGCCTGAGATTGCCCGCGACGGGGATCGCGTGCCCGCTCCACAACGCCACCAGCGCGCCGCCGTCCTGCGGCTTGGTGCGCAGCGCTTTCATGTGCGCGCGGATGTCGGCCTCGGTGGGGTCGGCCAGCGGTTCGCCGTCGTAGCCCTTGAGCAGGGCGCGCAGCTCCCGCACGTCGCTCACGGCGTGCTGCAACGGCTGCACCAGCTCGTAGGAGCCGACGCCGATGCCGACGAACCTGCCTCTGACCCTCTCCTGCATGCCTCACTACCCCCTGCCCGGACGTCGTTCTGCGGCAGAAGGTGTTACTCCGGTTAACTCACATGGACTACTCCGGCGAATCTTTGGGAAGCTCGAGGTTCGTGTTCTTCTCCAGGAACCTCAGGAGCTCCACCGGGAACGGCAGCACCAGCGTCGAGTTCTTCTCCGCCGCCACCTCCACGATGGTCTGCAACAGCCGCAGCTGAAGCGCGCCGGGTGTCGCCTCCATGGTCCCGGCGGCCTCGGAGAGCTTCTTGGACGCCTGCAACTCGCCGTCCGCGGTGATGATCCGGGCGCGGCGCTCGCGTTCGGCCTCGGCCTGCCGCGACATCGAGCGCTTCATGCTCTCCGGCAGCGCCACGTCCTTGATCTCGACGCGGTCGATGTCGATGCCCCACTCCAGCGCGGGCGTGTCGATCATCAGCTCCAGGCCCTGGTTGAGGCGCTCGCGGTTGGACAGCAGGTCGTCCAGTTCGCTCTTGCCGATGATCGACCTGAGCGAGGCCTGCGCGACCTGCTGCATCGCGAACCGGTAGTCCTCGATGTTGATGATGGCCTTCGCCGCGTCCTGCACCTTGAAGTAGATGACGGCGTCCACGCGCACGGTGACGTTGTCGCGCGTGATGCCGTCCTGGGCCGGCACGGGCAGGGTGACGATCTGCAGGTTGACCTTCCGGAGCTGGTCGACCCCGGGAACCAGCATCGTCAGCCCCGGCCCGCGCACGCCCTCCCGGAGCTTGCCGAACCGGAACACCAGTCCCTGTTCGAACTGTTTGATCACTCGGGCGCTCATCGCGAGGCCGAGGCCTCCGAGCACGACGAGACCACCGAGGATTTCGAAGAAGATCATGAGACCCCGCCCTTCACCGGCGAATGCCCTTGATCTCCAACGGTACGCCTCAAACGCAGCTCAGAAGCGGGTTCGCCCAGTCGGAGTGGTCGTGGGCGTTGCCGTCGCCGCTGTCTGTGACCCGGAACGTCAGCACCGTTGCTCCAGACGTGTCGACGGTGATCGGAACAGCCGCGCTTTGTCCTGTGAGAGTGGGGCTTTGGTAGGCGGACACACCGTCCTCGAGGACCTCGAACCGGACGCTGCCGCCGCCGTTCGTCTCGTCGTCGACACCGATCGTGGCGGTGAGCGTGGAGCACTTGCCGCCGGTGTAGATCTGGAACTCCGAGTCGGCGTGCGTGCCGACGCCCCTGTCGAACTTCGCTCCGCGAAGGCTCATCGGGTTGCCGTCACCGCCCGAGTTCTCACCGTTGCTGCGGTCGCGTTCGATCGGGCCCCAGCCGTTGCGCTCGTCGAGGAACTCCAGTGCGGACACCTGTGCCTCGCCCCGCGGAGGACGCGGGGTGGCGGTGAAGTCCTTGGTGATCGTGCTCGTCGCCTTGCCCGTGGTGATCTCCGCGAAGACCGGCCGCGTGCCGGTCTCCCCGCCTTCACGCTTGATCGTCACCTTCGCGGAGCCGCTGGAAAGATCGACGGTGCTCGGCGTGACGGACCAGTTGTCCGGCGCGGTCAGCGTGGCCGTGGTCCTGCCGGGGCAGGGTTTGCTCACCACCAGTTCCGCCTCGACCTGCTCGCCTGGTTCGAGAACGGTGTCGGCGGCGTTGAGTTGTGCTGTGGGCGCGCAGTCGACGTTGCGGCCGAGTTTGCCCGTCGCGGCCTCGACTGCCGTGAGCGGCCGGAGTAGCACGGAATACGCGTACTCGTTGCCCGCCTCCACCTGATACTGCGGCAACGGCTCGTGGAACGTCTCGCTGACGCCCGTCACGCGGTGTGCCGCGTGCAGGGTGGTCCAGCCGTCGTTCTTCTTGAGCGCGAACGGGTACGCGGCGCGGTCGAGGTCGTCGTACCGCGAGACCCGGACGTCCAGATCGCCCGCGACGAGCAGGCCCGCGCGGCCGTTGGACAGCGTCGCCCAGCGCGTGTCCGCGTGGTTGCCGAAGTCCTGCGGCTTGTAGTAGTCGTTGAACTCGCGGTCCACAGTGGACTGGTAGACGCCGACCGGGTTGCCTGCCTTGCGGTCGTCGTAGTTCTCGCCCGGACCGCGGCCGTACCAGGTGAACTTGGTGTAGTCATCGGGAACCTTCAGCGTGAAGCCGATGCCGGGCAGGTAGCTCAGGTCGCGCATGCGGTCCTGGGCGGCGACCCGATGGCCCACGTTGATCTCGCCGTCGCCCGTGATCCGGTAGGTGAAGGTCTGACCGAAGGACGCGGTGGCCACGGCCTGGGCGGTGGACTTGGCCGTGATGACCGTGTCCGTCGCGTTCTGGGTGACCGTGACGCTCGACGGCGTGGTCTTGAGGCGGTCGAGACCGTTGCGGTACCAGGAACCGTCCTCGCTCATGAACTCGTTCGACAGCGGGGCGCGCCACGCGTCGAGTTCCGGACCGGTCCTGAGCAGTTCGGTGCCCCGCACGCGCATCGACGTGAGCGTGCCGGACCTCTTGCTGACGACGTAGCGGAAGTCCTTGCCGGACACCACGATCTCGTCGTCGTTCTGGGTGGTCGTGAGCTTGCCGGGGGCTCCCGGTGCGTGCAGGCCGGCGATCTGCGTGCCGCCCAGCGGGAACTGGGCGATGCCGACGTCGTTGCCCTGCCGATCGGTGGCGCGGACGGTCAGCCAACGCTCGGTCTCGGCGGTGAAGTCGGGCAACGTGATCGTTCCCGGCTGGAGCCTGCCGCGGTGCTCGGCGATCGTGCGGCCGTTGTCCTGGACCTGCCAGCGCAGTTCTAGGTCGTCGGTGCCGGTGAACTGGCGTTCGCTGACGGTCGTGAGCTTGTTGCCGGTGAAGGAGAACCGGATGGGGGAGTGGACGGCCATCAGTTCGGTGGTCTCCGGCTGCGGCCGGCGATCCGCCCACACCACGCCGTCGACGCCGCCGGTGCCCGCGCCGTAGGACTGCTTGCGGCCCTTGTCCTCCAGCTTCTCGAAGTCGAGCGCCAGCACGGCGGTCTTCCTCGGGTCCTGAGCCAGCTCGGTGTCGGTCAGGGCGCGGTGGTAGACGCGGACCTGGTCGACCGAGCCGTGCGCCATGCGCGTGCCGACGTTCTCCTGCATGGTCTCGGCGTTGCGGCCGATGTTGACCGGCCAGTGCGACCAGTCGATCGCACCGCTGTAGTCGGTGGTGGAGACCTCGCGGCCGTCGATCAGCAGCCGCAGCTTCGCACCGTCGAACGTGCCGGTGACGCGGTGCCAGTTGCCGTAGAAGTCCGCCGGGACCGTGGCCCGGACTGTGCGCCAGGTGCCGCTGTGGATGAAGAACTCCAGCGTGGTGGCGTTGGACATCTTCAGCGCGTACTGGTGGTCGCCCTTGGAGATGACGGTGAAGTCGCCGGTCCAGGTGTCGGGCTTGACCCAGGCGTCCAGCGTGAGGCCGGTGGTGACCTCGTCGAGCTTGCGGTCGCGGTAGACCTCCACGAAGTCGTCGAGTCCGCTGAGCTGCAACGCTTTACCGTGCGGTCCGTCCACCTGGGACGGTCTGCCGGACAGGTAGGACAGGATGCCGTTGGCATCATCGGGTGTGGTGTAGAGCGGGAGAGCGATGTTCTGCTCGGCCCAGTCCCAGATGAAACCGCCCTGCACCTGCGGATAGGCGCGCACGACGTCCCAGAACTCCTTGAAGTTGCCGAGGCTGTTGCCCATCGCGTGCGCGTACTCGCCCATGATGATCGGCTTGGTCGTGGTCTTCGCCTTGGCTTCGAGGCTCGCGGGTGACGGATAGCGCGGGCCGGCCACGTCCGCGAACGGCGCGTCACCGTCCGGCACGTTCGGCTGGTGGTACAGCGGGCGGGTGTCGTGCTTCCGCGCGTACTCGGCCATCGTGTAGTGCGCCTTGCCGAGGCCGGCCTCGTTGCCGGTGTCCCACATGACCACGCTCGGGTGGTTCTTGTCGCGCTGCATCATGGCGGTGAACCGGTCCTGGAACGCGTCCTGCCACTCGGGGCGTTCGGCGAGGCAGTTGGCCGGGCAGCCGTCGTGGTGGTGGGTCTCGATGTCGACCTCGTCGGCGATCATCAGTCCGTTGCGGTCCGCGAGCTCGTAGAAGTACGGGTCGCTCGGGTAGTGCGACGTGCGGACGGCGTTGATGTTGAACCGCTTCATCAGCCGGACGTCTTCGTCCTGGTCGGCGCGGGTGACGTAGCGGCTGCCGTGCACGCTGGTCTCGGCCCGGTTGGTGCCGCGGAACAGGACGCGCTTGCCGTTGATCTTGAACTGCCGGTCGATGATCTCGATCTTCCGGAACCCGACCGGCTGCCTGCCGGTCTGGATCACGCGGCCGTCCTTGAGCAGCTCGATCCGGAGCTCGTGGACGTTCGGGGTCTCGTCGGTCCACTTCAGCGGGTTCGCGACCTTGCCGTCGGTGACCTGGACCTCACGGCCCTGCGGGTCGAAGAGCCTGGTCCGGACGGTGTGGCCGTCCTGAGGGCCGCCGATCTTGACGTCCGCGCTGATCGTGGCGTCGCGGTACTGGGCGTCGAGGTCGGTCTTGATCGTCACGTCCTGGAGGTACGTCCTCGGCGTCGAGTAGAGCCAGACCTCGCGGAAGATGCCCGAGAACCGCCACTGGTCGTAGTCCTCCAGGTGGGAGCCGGAGCCCCAGCGGTGGACCTGGAGCCTGATCGTGTTGCGGCCGGGCTTGAGCCTGCTGGTGATGTCGAACTCGGCGGGCGTGTAACCACCCTGGTCGTAGCCGACGTACGTGCCGTTGACCCACACGAAGTATCCGCTGGTCACGCCCTCGAAGCGGACCAGTGTGCGGTCCCAGTTCGACGGCAGGTCGAACGTCTTCTCGTAGACGCCGGTGGGGTTGACGTCGTGCGGGATCGCCGGCGGGTTGTCCGGGTACATCTCGGTGGGGATGTTGCGGAACATCGGGTGGTCGAGGAAGTCGGTCTGCCACGTGTGGGGGACCTTGACCGTGCGCCATCCGTCGGGCGTGTCTCTGACGTCCTGCGGCCTGTCGAACATCCGGATGCGCCACTCGCCGTTGAGGCTGAGCTTGCGCTCGGGTTTCAGATCCGGGTGCGGAGGTTCCTGGTTCTCCCCGGTCATTCTGGGATTCTCCAGATACGCCAAGGCATCCAGGGGTTCGGCCTGCGCGGTTGCGGGGGCCAGTGAGAGCGCTACCACCGTGGCTACGACGACACGAAGCATGCCTTCGGAAGCTAGGGGCGGCGTGCTGACGACGTCAACGAATGTCCGCTCTTTCTGTCCGAACGGATCGGGGCGTGCGCGTCCCAACACCCGGAAATCACGCTCCACTCCGCGGCACGCGTTAGTGTCGGATGCATGCAGACCTGGTCATCAATTCCTGTGCCGCGGGTTCCGGGGGACCCCCGCCCGCTGCGGCTGTTCGACACGGCCACGGGCGAAGTGCGTCCGACGGCTCCAGGAGACACCGCCAGGTTGTACGTCTGCGGGATCACGCCGTACGACGCGACGCACCTCGGCCACGCCGCCACCTATCTGGCGTTCGACCTCGTGCACCGCGTGTGGCTCGACAACGGCCACAACGTGCACTACGTCCAGAACGTCACCGACGTAGACGATCCGCTCCTGGAGCGGGCGTTGCGGGACAAGGACGACTGGGAGGTGCTCGCGATGCGCGAGACCGCCCTGTTCCGCGAGGACATGGAGGCGTTGCGCGTCCTGCCGCCGCAGGACTACGTCGGCGTCGTCGAGGCGGTCCCCGAGATCGTCGAGGTCGTCGTCAAGCTGCTGAACGACGGCCACGCGTACCGCGCCGACGACTCCGAGTACCCGGACATCTACTTCGCGCACGACGCCACGGGCCGGTTCGGCTACGAGTCGAACTACTCCGCCGAGAAGATGCTGCGGCTGTTCGCCGAACGCGGCGGCGACCCGGACCGCCCCGGCAAGCGCCACCCGCTCGACGCGCTGCTGTGGCGCATGAAGCGCCCCGGCGAGCCCGCGTGGCCGTCCGAACTGGGCGAGGGCCGCCCCGGCTGGCACATCGAGTGCAGCGCCATCGCCCACAACCGCCTCGGCGCCGGCTTCGACGTGCAGGGCGGCGGCTCCGACCTGATCTTCCCGCACCACGAGTACTCCGCGGCGCACGCCGAGGCGCAGACCGGTCAGCACCCGTTCGCCCGCCACTACGTGCACGCGGGCATGATCGGCCTCGACGGCGAGAAGATGTCGAAGTCGCGCGGCAACCTGGTCTTCGTCTCGAAGCTGCGCTCGCAGAAGGTCGACCCGAACGCTGTCCGCCTGGCCCTGCTCTCCGGCCACTACCGCGAAGACCGCCCGTGGTCGCAGGACCTCCTGGACACGGCACTGGCGCGGCTCGACAAGTGGCGCCAGGCCGCCGGCCGCGACACCGGACCGTCCGCTGTGGACACCGTGACGCGGCTGCGCGACCACCTGGGCAACGACCTCGACACGCCCCGTGCACTCGCCGCGATCGACGCGTGGGCTGACGAGGCGTTGACGCACGGCGGTTCGGACAAGCACGGGCCGTCGCAGATCCGCGACGCCGTGGACGCGCTTCTGGGCGTGGACCTCTAACCCGCAGGCCATCCGGTGGCGCTGCTCGGTTGCAGCGCCACCACCAGGCACTCGGGGACGTGGTTGAACGCCTGCGCGCCCGAGGTCGTCGCCGCCCTCCCCGTCAGGTAGAGCGCGCGCATCAGGCCGAACGCGATGAGCCAGTCCTCGACCTCGTCGAAGCCGATGAGCCACGGCGTCGGCTCGTCGATCCTGGCGCGCACCCTCTTCGCGGGTCCGGGATCGGTGAGGCTCTCGCGGTGCCCGGCCCAGAACTCGTCGGAGACCGGGAACATCCGCCTCAGCAGCACGTCCGCGGCCGGAGTGCGCCACCACTTCGCGCGTCCCGGCGGCACCACGCCGTCCTCGAGCAGGCGCAACAGTTCGTCGAGCCGGTCCGCCATCGCCGTGAGGTTCTCGTCCGAACTGCGGGCCAGCACGCCGTCGCCGGCGGGGAAGGCGTCGAAGTGCACCTCGGTCATCGCGCACCGTCCGCCGTCGCGCGCACCCCGAGCCTCACCAGGCGCAAGGCCATCGCCTCGGCGGAAGCGCGGTCGTAGTCACCCAGAACGGAACGGCCGGAGAGGTGGATCTCCATCGTCTTCGCTCGTGCCCGCGCATCGTCGTGGCCGCACACCGTGCGCAGGACGTAGTGCACGAGTGCGAACGTGTTGATGTCGTCGTTGTGCACGACGACCTGCCAACTTCCCCCAGAAGTCATGGATGAAGTATGCGACAGCGCCACAATGGACCCGTGATGGAGGCGGCACGGCGCGACCTCGCGCGCATGCGGGAGTCAGCGGCGGCGTGGCAGGAACTGCGCTACGAGAGCACCAAAGACGGCAGCGACGCGAACGAGGTGCCGCGCGCGAAGGTGCTGTGGGCGTTGCAGTACGACCGACGGCCCGACGACCTGCCGCTACTGCGGTTCCTGGCCGAGCAGGAGGCGTTGTGCCGTCGCAACGCGCCGTTCCAGGGCATCGGCGAGGAGGCCCGGCTGGCAGGCTTTCTGCTGGCCGTGCACGGGCAGGTCGAGGACGTGTGGCGGCAGCACGCGATCAAGCGCGCCAACTTCGACACCTGGTGCGGCTACGACCAGGAGCACGTGTTCGCCGCCGGTGCCGAGGCGACGGTCGCGTACGTGCGGGCGAGCGAGCACCCCGACCGGGACGAGGTGCTGGAGTTCCTCCTCGACCGGGAGGTGGACGACGAGGACGTGCGGGAGTGGCTGGAGGGCCGCCACGAGTGGTTCCCGCGCGATCCCGGTGACGAGGACCCGCTGACGTGGGTCGAGCGCGCGAAGCTGGCGGGGGAGCGGGAGCTGGCCCGTGCCGAGCTGGACCGGTGGGCGCTGAGCCGTTCGAGGGACATCGGCACGTTGAACCAGTTGCGCTACGAGCTCGCGGATCTCGGGGAGTTCGCGGAGGCGGCGCGGACCCAGCGGGAGGCGCTTCCGTTCGCGGACAGTGACTGGGATCGCGCAGTCGGGTGGTGCGTTCTGGCCCAGCTCGAACGCCAGGCCGGCGATCACCGCTCCGCCTGGGACGCGTTGCGGGAGTGCGGGGCGGCCTTGCAGGGCGTGGCCGACTGGCGGGAGGTCGGGCTCGGGCGCGATTTCGTGAAGGAGCTGTACCTGCTCGCCGGGGTCGCGGAGATCGGACTCGCCCGGGAGGTGTTCGCCGAGGCGCAGCGGCAGGCGCGGGACGTGCCGGGGCTGCCCCCGGTCGTGCTCCAGGCCGCGGCCGACGCGGCGCAACGCTGCCGGTGAAGGAAACCGCCCCCGAGGCGGAAGCACCGGGGGCGGTCTCGTTCAGCGGTTACAGCTGGTCTGCTCAGACGTCGAGCGTCCAGTTGTTCAACGTGCCGGAGTCCAGGAACGCCGCGTCGCGCACGCGCAGCGTCCAGGTGCCGTTGGCAGCCTCACCGGAGAGGTTCTTGGTGTAGGTCTCGTTGATGTTGTCGGCCGAGCCGCCGGACCGGTTGTGCAGGTTGACGACCGTGCCGTCGGGCGCGATCAGGTCGACCACGAGGTCGCCCTTGTAGGTGTGCGTGATCGAGACCTTGATCGACGAGGTGGCCGACGCGTTGCCCGCGCAGCCGGAGACGACGATCGTGCTGGTCACCGTGGCCTGGTCCGGAATCGCGACCGGGGTCGAGTTGGTCCGGGCGTCACAGCTGCCGCCGACCGCGTTGACGACCCACGAGAAGGTCGCCGTGCCGGTCTTGTTCGCGGCATCGGTCACCGTGGCGGTGACGGACGAGGTGCCCGCCGTGGTCGGGGTGCCGGAGATCGCGCCGGAGGCGGACGCCGACAGACCGGCCGGGAGGCCGCTCACGGACCAGGTGTACGGCGCGGTGCCGCCGCTGGCCGAGAGCTGCAACGACGCCGCCGTGCCGACCGTGGAGGTCTGCGTGCCGGGGTTCGTCACCGAGGGGTCGCCCGGCTGGCCGCCGCCGAACAGCGTGTAGAGCAGCTTGTTCGGCGTGTTGGCGCCGACGTTGGTGATCTTGTTGGGCGTGGAGGCGGCGTTCAGGCCGTTCCACACCGCGGCCGGGCTGTCGGTCGGGTGCGTGGCGAGCCACAGGGCAGCCGCGCCCGCGACGTGCGGGGTGGCCATCGACGTACCGGAGATGTTGTTCGTCGCGGTGTCGTTGGTGTTCCACGCCGACACGATGTTCGAACCCGGAGCGTAGATGTCCGTGCAGGAGCCGTAGTTGGAGAACGACGAACGGGCGTCGGTGTTCGTCGACGAGTTGACCGTGATCGCCTCGGTGACGCGTGCCGGCGAGGTGCTGCAGGCGTCGGTGTTCGAGTTGCCGGACGCGATGGCGTAGGTGACGCCGGCCGCGATGGAACGGCGCACGGCCGCGTCCAGGGTGGCGTCGGCGCCGCCGCCGAGCGACATGTTGGCGACAGCGGGCTTGACCGCGTTCGCCGTCACCCAGTCGATACCGCCGACGACACCGGCGGTGGTGCCGGAGCCGGAGCAGTTCAGCACCTTGACGGCGACGACCTTGGCGGCCTTCGCGAGGCCGTACTGCGAGCCCGCGATGGTGCCGGCGACGTGCGTGCCGTGACCGTTGCAGTCGGTGTTGTTGCCGTCACCGGAGGTGTTGGTGCCCCACGTCGCACGGCCGCCGAACGTCGTGTGCGTGGTGCGCACACCGGTGTCGATGACGTACGCCGTCACGTTGGACGCCGTGGTGTCGTACTGGTAGCTGTTGCTCAGCGGCAGGTCGCGCTGGTCGACGCGGTCCTGGCCCCAGGACGGCGGGTTCTGCTGGACGTCGAGCGCGTGCACCTCGGCGTCCTGCTGGACGAACGCGACCTTCGGGTCCGCGGCGAGCTTGGCGGCCTGCTTGGCCGTCATCTTCACCGAGAAGCCGTTGAGCGCGTGCTGCCAGACCTGACCGACCTGGCCGCCGTACTTGCTCGCCAAGCCCGGTGCGGCGGCCCTCGACGCCGTGTCGGCCTTCAGCGAGACGATGTAGCTGTCCTTCACGACATCGGCGCGGTCGGCGCCGAGAATCGTCCCCACGTTTTCTTGAGCTGATGCGGCGGGGACCACGGCGGCGGCCAGACATACGGCGGCCGCGGCAGCGAGTCCCGTACCCAAGACTCTTCGCATTGCAGGGTTCTCCCTCGTGCAGGGAACAGGGTGTCCAGCACGCTAGCCCTAAACCGCAGGTCAGAGGGATACGCCGAGGAGTGCGAACTGTTGACAGATTTGACATTTCGTGTCAAAGCGACAGTTGCGGACAGTCACGGAAATAGGCCGAGAGAAGGCATTTGCTTTCCCTATATCAACCCGAACGCCACGAGGTCCACCCCTCGATCGACCCTACCGTCCGGTAGACATGCCGAAGTAGCGTCGCCCAGACGGAGGAACGAACTGATCGGGCAGTTCGCCGCCTGGGGACGCCATTCATCCGGTGTCGTACGCGCTGTGTTGCAGCACAGCTGATCTCCTCATCGCGGTTGCCCGGTCCGGCGTTACACCGGCCCTGCACAGAACCGAAGATCAAGGAGAATTGCCTATGAAGCGCATGGCTGTCGCAGCTGTGGCCGTGTTGGCGGGTGCTCTCGCGACGACGGTCTCCCCTGCCGCCGTCGCCGCCGAGGGACCGTCCGCCGACCTGCTCGCCGCGATGCAGCGCGACCTCGGACTGGACGCCCGGCAGGCGGCGGAGAGGCTGCACCAGGAGAGCGCGGCCGCGGTCCTGCAGCGGGTCGCGGAAGGTTTCGCCGGCGAGAGCTACGGCGGCGCGTGGTTCGACGCGTCCATCGGCAAGCTCGTCGTGGGCGTCACCGACGCGGCCAAGGCCGACCGGCTCCGCAAGCTCGGCGCGGAGCCCCGCACGGTCGCGCACAAGGCGAGTGACCTCGACGCGGCCAAGGCGAAGCTGGACGCGGCGCAGGCTCCGGCCGAGGTCACCGGCTGGTTCGTCGACACCAAGGCGAACGCGGTCACGATCACCGTCAAGCGCGGCCAGACCCAGGCGGCACGGACTCTGGTGGAGAAGGCGGGCGCGGTCGCGAAGGTCGTCGAGACCGACGAGGCACCGCGGTTGTTCAAGGACACCCGCGGCGGCGACGCCTACTACATCAACAACGCCGGACGCTGCTCCGTCGGCTTCGCGGTCGAGGGCGGCTTCGTCTCCGCCGGGCACTGCGGGTCGCCCGGCGACACGGTGACCGGCGTCGACAGGACGGCGATGGGCGAGTTCGAGAAGTCCTCCTTCCCGGGCAACGACTACTCGTTCGTGCGCACCAACTCGTCCTGGACGTCCACGGCCAAGGTGAACCACTACGGCGGCGCCGACGTCATCGTGTCCGGTCACACCGAGTCCGCGGTCGGCGCCTCGATCTGCCGTTCCGGCTCGACCACGGGCTGGCACTGCGGCGAGGTCCAGGCCAAGAGCCAGACCGTGAACTACCAGGAGGGCTCGGTCAGCGGCCTCACGCGCACGAACGTGTGCGCGGAGCCCGGTGACTCGGGTGGCTCGTGGGTCAGCGGCACGCAGGCGCAGGGCGTCACCTCGGGTGGCTCCGGCGACTGCACCAGCGGCGGCACGACCTACTACCAGCCGGTCAACGAGATCCTCCAGACGTACGGCCTGACGCTCACCACGGGCTGATCACCTCGCTCGGTAGGCCGTGGCCAGCACCGAGACGGTGACCTGAGTGCCCGGCACGTGCGCTGCGCGGCGCGCGTGCCGGGCACTCGGCGTCATCCCGAGCAGGTCCTCGGCGTCCGGCCCGCTCAACGGCATCGAGTACGTCACGTGCTCGGTGACGACGGCCTCGAAGTACCGGTCCAGTGCCAGGTGCAGGCGTTCCTCCTTCGCCGGGTCGACGTCGACCGACTTCGGCAGCCCGGCCAGGTGCCGCCAGGTGGGCCGCACCACGACCAACCGGCCGTCCGCCCGCAGCACCCGGTGGAACTCGGCGGGGTTGCGCGGTGCGAACACGTTCAGCACCACGTCCGCCACCCCGTCGGCCAGCGGGAACGGGCGGAACACGTCCCAGGTCGCGGCGGCTGCTCGGGCGTGGGCACGTGCGGCCGAACGCAGCGCGCGCACCGATGTGTCGAGTCCCAGCCCGCGGGCCTCCGGCAGGTCGTCGAGCACTCCGGCCAGGTAGTAGCCCGTGCCGCAGCCGACGTCCAGCACGGTCGTGGCGGACGTGGCGCCCGCCAGTCGCGCGATGGTCTTGCGGATGGGGGAGTAGTGGCCGGTGGCCAGGAACCGGTCGCGGGCCCTGACCATGGCGGGTTCGTCGCCGCTCGTGGCGCGGGTGTCCGCCAGAAGGCTGACGTAGCCGGGCCGGCCGATGTTGAAGGTGTGGCCTGACAGGCAGCGCACAGCGCCGGAAGCGAGGCTCAGCTGCTGCCGGCAGGCCGGGCAGCGCAGCAGGTCGAGGGACAGTTCGAGGGCGCGCGAAAGCGACATGGGCGTTCCAGACAGGGTTGTGTCGTGAGATGGGCATGCGAAGGAGGGCGACTCCGTCCGGCTTCGCCCTCATGCCCCTCAGCTCACGTGGAACAACCTGCTCGTGAACGCCACGAACACGACCGTACCGACTAGCCCTGACGCTCTTCCAGCCACTTTTCGCGGTGCACGCGCCAGCGGTCCAGCATCGAGCCGAGCTCGCTGTGGCAGAACCGGAAGAACTCGCGCGTCTCGTCCAGCCGCGAGCCCGCGTCGGAGTTCGCCCCGAGCGCCTTGACGCCCTCGCCGAGCACCTCGTCGATCATGCCCAGCATCTGGTCCTTGCGGAACGTCGTCTCGTACCAGACGTTGTCGCGCATCCGGTAGACGTCGCGGCGTGATCCGGGCTCGCGTTCGCGGCTGACGATCTGGACGGTGGTCAGGTAGCGCACCGCGCCCGACACCGCCGCAGGGGAGATCTGCAGCAGGTCGGCGATCTCGGCCGCGGTGAGCCGTCCGGAGTCCGTCGTCAGCAGCGCCGCGAGGATGCGAGCCGGCATGCGCGGAACGCCGGTGTCCGCCAGAATCCCGCCGAACCGTTCGACGAACTGGCTCACCGCCTGCGTGTCACGCTCCGTAGTACTCGTCACGGCGGCATCTTCCCCTTTCGTCAGCCGATCGAGCAAAATTTACGTCCTTCACGAAGTTGTGAAAGAAGTGTAGCTTACCGGGCATGACATCTGCGATATCCGTGTCGGGCCTGGTGAAGACCTTCGGCTCGACGCGTGCACTGGACGATCTCAACCTGGACGTCCAGACCGGTGAGGTGCACGGCTTCCTCGGCCCGAACGGTGCGGGCAAGTCGACGACGATCCGGGTTCTCCTCGGCCTGCTGCGTGCCGACTCCGGCACCGCGCGGCTGCTCGGCGGCGACCCGTGGAAGGACACCGCGGCACTGCACCGCCGTCTCGCCTACGTCCCCGGCGACGTCAACCTCTGGCCCAACCTGACCGGTGGCGAGGTCATCGACCTGCTCGGACGGCTTCGCGGCGGCTTGAACAAGCAGCGCCGCGAAGAGCTCCTGGAGCGCTTCGAACTGGACCCGCGCAAGAAGGGCCGCACCTACTCCAAGGGCAACCGGCAGAAGGTCGCGCTGGTCGCCGCACTGTCGAGTGACGTCGAGCTGCTGATCCTCGACGAACCGACCTCGGGCCTCGACCCGCTGATGGAGTCCGTCTTCCAGGCCTGCATCAACGACGAACGCGAGCGCGGCCGCACGGTGCTGCTCTCCAGCCACATCCTCGCCGAGGCCGAGGCGCTGTGCGATCGGGTGAGCATCATCCGCAACGGCCACATCGTCGAGACCGGCACGCTCGCCGACATGAGGCACCTGACCCGCACGTCCATCTCCGCGGAGCTCGCGGGGCCGCCGAACGGGCTGACGTCGATGGCCGGTGTGCACGACCTCGTGGCCGAGGGCAACCGCGTTCGGTTCGAGGTCGACTCGGACAAGCTCGACCTCGTGCTCAAGCAGCTCGTGTCCACCGGCGTGCGCACGCTGACCTCGCAGCCGCCGACCCTGGAGGAGCTCTTCCTGCGCCACTACGAGGACGTGAAATGACCGGCACCTGGCAACTGGTCCGCCTGGCCCTGCGCCGCGACCGGATCCTGCTGCCCGTCTGGGTGCTCTTCCTGGCCGGCGTCACCTACTCGACGACGACCGCGCTCGAGGAGCTCTACAACACGCAGCAGTCGCGGGACCTGCTCGGCGCCACCGCGAACGCGAACTCCGCCTTCCTGGCGATGCTCGGCCCGTTGCACGACTGGTCGTCGCTCGGCGGCCTGGTCGTGTGGCGCTGGGGCGTCTTCTCCGGCCTGTTCATCGCGATCATGGCCATGTTGGTCGTCACCCGGCACACGCGCGCGGAAGAAGAAGCGGGCCGCACGGAACTCGTCGCGGCCACGGTCGTCGGACGGCACGCGCCACTGGCCGCCGCCGTGATCGTCGCGGGCGGCACGAGCCTGCTGATCGGTCTGCTTCAGGCGTTGGCGCTGACCGGCAAGGGCCTCGCTCCGGCGGGCGCCTTCGCGTTCGGCCTCTCCACCGCGAGCGTCGGGCTGGTGTTCACCGGCGTCAGCGCGCTCACCGCGCAGCTCTCGGAGAACTCGCGCGTGTCCAACGCGATCGCGGGCGGGTTCCTCGGCGTCACCTACCTGCTGCGCGCGGCCGGCGACGCGGCGGGGGAGTCGGGCCCGCAGTGGCTGACCTGGTTCTCGCCGATCGGCTGGACCGAGCACGTGCGGTCGTTCGCGGACAACAGGTTCTGGGTGCTGCTGCTCCCGCTGGCGGCGTTCGTCCTGCTGGTGGGCGTCTCCTCGTACATCGTGACCCGCCGCGACGTCGGGCTCGGTCTGCTCCCGGCCCGGCTCGGTCCGCCGCACAGCACGATCAGCACGCCGTTCGGGCTCGCGTGGCGGCTGCAGAAGGGTTCGCTGATCGGCTGGTCCATCGCGTTGTTCGCGGTGGGCGTGATCTACGGCAGCGTCGCCCAGGCCGTCGGGCAGATGGTGCAGGACAACCCGACGCTCGGGCAGATCGTCAGCAAGATCGGCGGCGCCGACGCGATGGTGGACGCGTTCTTCGCGACCGTCACCCAGTTGATCGGCCTGATCGCCTCGATCTACCTCGTGCAGGCGATCCTGCGGCTGCGGTCGGAGGAGACCTCGTTCCGCGCGGAGCCGATCCTCGCCACCCCGGTCTCGCGCTGGAGCTGGGTCGCCTCGCACGTGGTGTTCGCCCTGGTCGGCGGCGCGGTCGTGCTGGCGGCGTCCGGACTCGGGCTGGGCCTGGTCTACGGGCTGCAGATCGACGACCTGGGCACGGTCGTGCCTCAGATGCTCGGCGCGGCACTGGCCCAGCTCCCGGCAGCCTGGGTGATCGCGGGCGTGGCCCTGGTCCTGTTCGGACTGTTCCCGCAGCTCACCGGCGTCAGCTGGGCGGTGGTGTCGGCGTCGCTGGTGATCACGCTGCTCGGCCCGGCCCTGCAGCTCGACCAGTGGGTCATCGACGTCTCGCCGTTCACGCACGTCCCGAAGTACCCGGACATCACCTTCGGGCCGCTCGCGTGGCTCACCGTGGTCGCGGTGGTGCTTCTGGCTGCGGGGTTCGCCGGGTTCCGCCGGCGCGACCTGACAACGTGACGATCGCCGGGATCGTGATCAGCAGCGCCGCCGGCACCAGGAAGCCCAGCAACGGGTGGGCCTGGTAGAGCGGGACGAACGCCAACGGGGCCGCGGCCGCGCCCATGAAACGCAGTGACTGCACGACACTGACGCTGCCGCCCCTGTTGGCGTTGTCGCTCTGCAACACCAACGCGTTGATGCTCACCAGCACGCCCTGAGCGGCCGCACCGGTCAGCGCCCACGCGAGGACGACGATCGCGGCCAGCGGCGTGGTGCCGACCGCCGCGACGAGGCCCGCTCCGAGCGTGGCGCCGAGCACGGCGGTGGTCGCGGCACCGAACCGGTCGATCGCTTTGCCGACGAACCGGGCGGTGACGAAGCCGACGACGCCGAACCCCGTGAGCAGCACACCGCGTTCGCCCGCGCCGAGCCCGAAGACGTCGTCGAGCCGGAACGCCACGAGGAACGACAACCCGCCCAGACACCCCCAGCCGATGAAACCGACGAGCGCGGGCCACAGCGTGCTGGGCACGAAGGCACTGCGCAGACTGGCATTGCGCTCCGGCTCCGCGTCCGTCTGCGGCACACCCAGGATCGCGAGCCCCACGGCCACCACGGAGATCACCACGAACGCCAGCCGCCAGTCGATCTCGGCGGTCAGGCCACCGACGAGCGGCGCGGACGTCTGCCCGGCCGCCTGCATCGACCCGAACAGCCCGAGCGCACGCCCGAGCTTCTCCTTCGGCGTCGAGGCCGCGATCACGGCCAGCAGCACCGGCGTCGTGAACGAGTTCGCCGCGCCTTGCAACGCGCGGGAGGCGAGCAGCACCTCGAACGTCCACGAGGAGGCGGCCAGCGCGGACGTGACGGCGTAGGCGATGTACGCGATCCGGACAGTCCGTTGTGGACCCAGCGTTGCGCGAGCGTGCCGGAAGCCAGCATCAGCACGGCGAACGGCACGAGGTAGTACGTCAGCGTCGAGGCAGCGGACCCCGCGGAGCGGCCGAAGCTGGCGCCGATCTCCGGCAGGATCGACGTGGTGATGGCGCCGCCGAACGGCCCGATCAATGCGCCCGCGTACAGCCCGGCGCGTGCCAACCGTCCCAACTGACACCTCCGCCGCTCACCCTATGGCGGGTGAGCGGCGGAGAGTGCCGAAAGGTGGTTGTTGTCGCTAAGTTTTAGCGGTGTGGTGTGGAACGTTGCCGTGGGAATTCGCGGTCAGGCGCCGCGAGGTGCCCTGCTGAGCGTGAATTCACCGCCGACGTTCCACGCCGCGCCGCTAGCTGTCTAGTCCTGCGGCGAGCTTCTGCGTCTTCTCCTGCACGCTGAAGAGGTTGCCCTGGAACGACTCCCTGACGTCGCTGACGGTCGTGTGAGGGCCGTTCTCCCCGAGGGAGTCGACGGAGGAGAGGGGAGCTGCACTGGCGGGAGACACGGCCAACAGCACGCCGCCGCCCGCAGCAAGGCCGACAACGATCTTGCGCACGAGAGACACGGTGGTTCCTGTCTGGAGGTGGATCTTGATACCCATTCCTCGGCGTCTGGAATCCCCAACTCGATCACTCGGAAGCGTGAAAAAGCCGTCCCGGTCCAAATGACCGAGACGGCTTCTGACCTGCGTGAAGGTCGTGCTAGCGAGGGCCGGTCGACGGCCAGCCCGGACCGCGCCCGCGGCGGCGCAGGTAGCGCTCGAACTCCGCGGCGATGTCGTCACCCGACGCCTCGGTGATCTGGAGCTCCGCGTCGCCGCGCTCCTCCAGGGCGCGCACGTAGTTGCGCACGTCCTCGTCCTCGTCGGCCATCTCGGTGACCGTGCGCTCCCACTCCTCGGCCTGCTCCGGCAACGCGCCGAGCGGGACCTCGATGTCGAGCACCTCCTCCACCCGGTGCAGCAGGGCCAGCGTGGCCTTGGGGGAGGGAGGCTGCGACACGTAGTGCGGCACGGCGGCCCAGAACGAGATCGCCGGGATGCCCGCCTGCACGCACGCGTCCTGGAACACACCGACGATGCCGGTGGGGCCCTCGTACTTCGAGTGCTCCAGGCCGAACTTCTCGGCGGCGTCCGCGTCGTAGGCCGTGCCGGTCACCGGGACCGGCCGCGTGTGGGGCGTGTCCATCAGCAGGGCACCCAGCGTCACCACCGTCGTCACCCCGAGAGCGTCGATGTGGCCCAGCAGTTCGGCGGCGAACTTGCGCCACCGCATGTTCGGCTCGATGCCGTGCACGAGGATCACGTCCACGTCAGAGCCGGGAGGGCGGCACACCG
Source organism: Lentzea waywayandensis (assembly GCF_900115955.1). Taxonomy (GTDB): domain Bacteria; phylum Actinomycetota; class Actinomycetes; order Mycobacteriales; family Pseudonocardiaceae; genus Lentzea; species Lentzea waywayandensis. The sequence continues at coordinate 424,761 of NZ_FOYL01000001.1, read as the reverse complement.
ACAGCCGCGTCGTCGGCCAGTCGACCCTTCGCGTGACGCCGTCCACCATGCGCACGGTGGGGCGCGTCACCTGGAAGTCGTAGTAGTCGTCCGGGTCGATCTCGGCGAGCGGGGTGGCGTCCCAGGTGAGTTGGAGGTGCTCGATCGCGGTGCTGGCGGCGTCGCCGGCGTCGTTCCATCCTTCGAACGCACAGACCATGATCGGAGCCGTGAGCGGGATGCGCGGGTTCGAAGGGGTCGGGGATTCCTGGGACGGATCGTTCACGGCGCCAGACTACGGCCTCCCCTATCTAACTCATCGTAGGCTTGGCCCATGCGTGATCGCGGAGAGTCGCCGTTGCTGGAAGCGCTGGTGAACCGTGTTGTCGTCGCTGACGGCGCCATGGGCACCATGCTTCAGGCCGTTGACCTCTCTCTTGACGATTTCAACGGTCTAGAGGGCTGCAACGAGATCCTGAACGTCACACGCCCGGACGTCGTGAAGGCAGTGCATCGCGGCTATCTGGAAGCCGGCTGCGACGCCGTGGAGACCAACACGTTCGGCGCGAACCTCGCAAACCTGGCCGAGTACGACATTCCGGACCAGATCTTCCACCTCTCCGAGCGCGGCGCGGCGTTGGCGCGCGAGGTCGCGGACGAGTTCGGCACCTCCGGGCAACCCCGGTTCGTGCTCGGGTCAGTGGGTCCCGGCACCAAGCTGCCGACGCTCGGCCACGCTCCCTATGCGACGTTGCGCGACGCCTACCAGGAGCAGTGCAAGGGCCTGCTCGTCGGCGGTGTGGACGCGATCATCGTCGAGACCTCGCAGGACCTGCTCCAGACCAAGGCGTCCGTCGTCGGCGCCAAGCGCGCGATGACCGCCGAGGGCCGCCACGTCCCGATCATCGCCCAGGTCACCGTCGAGACGACCGGCACGATGCTGCTCGGCTCGGAGATCGGCGCCGCGCTGACCGCGCTGGAGCCGCTGGGCATCGACCTGATCGGACTCAACTGCGCCACCGGCCCGGCCGAGATGAGCGAGCACCTGCGCACGTTGTCCAAGCACGCCCGCGTCCCGCTCTCGGTGATGCCGAACGCCGGACTCCCCGAGCTGGGCCCGAACGGCGCGGTCTACCCGCTGAGCCCGGAGGAACTGGCCCAGGCGCTGTCCGGGTTCGTTCGTGAGTTCGGCACGCGGCTTGTCGGCGGTTGCTGCGGCACGACGTCCGAGCACCTGCGGCAGGTGGCCGAGGCGGTGCGCGACCTGGGACCGTCGCCGCGCCGGCCGCGTCCGGAGCCCGGTGTGTCCTCTCTGTACCAGGCCGTCCCGTTCACCCAGGACGCCTCGGTGCTGATGATCGGCGAGCGCACGAACGCCAACGGCTCCAAGGCGTTCCGCGAGGCGATGCTCGTCGAGAAGTGGGACGACTGCATCGAGATCGCGCGCGACCAGACGCGCGAGGGCGCCCACCTGATCGACCTCTGCATCGACTACGTGGGCCGCGACGGCGAGACGGACATGCGCGCGCTGGCCTCCCGGCTGGCCACCGCGTCGACGTTGCCGATCATGCTCGACTCGACCGAGCCCGGGGTGCTCCAGGCCGGTCTGGAGTGTCTCGGCGGCCGCTGCGCGGTCAACTCGGTCAACTACGAGGACGGCGACGGCCCGGACTCCCGGTTCCAGAAGATCATGCGGCTCGCCTCGGAGCACGGCGCGGCGGTCGTGGCGCTGTGCATCGACGAGGAGGGCCAGGCCCGCACCGCCGAGTGGAAGGTCCGCGTCGCGGCGCGCCTGATCGAGGACCTGACGACCAACTGGGGCATGCGCGTCGACGACATCATCGTCGACTGCCTGACGTTCCCGATCTCCACCGGCCAGGAGGAGGTCCGCCGCGACGCCGTCGAGACCATCGAGGCGATCCGCGAGCTCAAGCGCCGTTATCCGGACGTGCAAACGACTCTGGGCCTGTCGAACGTCTCCTTCGGACTGAACCCGGCCGCGCGTCAGGTGCTGAACTCCGTGTTCCTGCACGAATGCGTGCAGGCGGGCCTCGACACCGCGATCGTGCACGCCTCCAAGATCGTGCCGATGGCGCGCATCCCGGACGAGCAGCGCGCCGTCGCGCTGGACCTGGTCTACGACCGCCGCCGCGAGGGTTACGACCCGTTGCAGAAGCTGATGGAGCTGTTCGAGGGCGTCACGACGAAGTCGAACTCCGCCACGCGGGCCCAGGAACTGGCCGCGCTGCCGTTGTTCGAACGCCTGCAGCGCCGGATCGTGGACGGCGAGCGCAACGGTCTGGAAGCCGACCTCGATCTCGCTCTGGACGAGCGCCCGGCGTTGCAGATCATCAACGACACGTTGCTGGCGGGTATGAAGACCGTCGGCGAGCTCTTCGGCTCCGGCCAGATGCAGCTGCCGTTCGTGCTCCAGTCCGCCGAGGTCATGAAGACCGCCGTCGCGCACCTCGAACCGCACATGGAACGGTCCGACGACGGCGGCAAGGGCCGGATCGTGCTCGCCACCGTGAAGGGCGACGTCCACGACATCGGCAAGAACCTGGTGGACATCATCCTGTCCAACAACGGCTACGAGGTCGTGAACATCGGCATCAAGCAGCCGATCAACACCATCCTGGAGGCCGCCGAGGAGCACCGCGCGGACGCGATCGGCATGTCCGGCCTGCTGGTCAAGTCGACCGTGATCATGAAGGAGAACCTCGAGGAGATGAACTCCCGGGGTGTGGCGGCACGGTGGCCGGTGTTGCTGGGCGGCGCGGCGTTGACGCGCGCGTACGTCGAGAACGACCTGACGGAGATGTACTTCGGTGACGTCCGCTACGCCCGCGATGCCTTCGAGGGCCTGCGTCTGATGGACGCGATCATGGGCGCCAAGCGCGGCGATGCTCCTCTCGTCGACGCCGAGGAACGCGAGAAGGCCGCCGAACGCAAGGCCCGTCGCGAACGTTCCCTGCGCATCGCCGCGGCCCGCAAAGCCGTTGCGGTGGAAGAAGAAGTCGTGACCGGCCGCTCCAACGTCGTTGTGGACAACCCGATCCCGGCGCCGCCGTTCTGGGGCAGCCGCGTGGTGAAGGGCATCCCGGTCGCGGACTACTCGGCGCTGCTGGACGAGCGCGCGACGTTCATGGGCCAATGGGGCTTGAAGGGCACGCGCGGTGGCGGCCCGACCTACGAGGAACTGGTCGAGACCGAGGGCCGCCCACGCCTGCGTTACTGGATGGAACGCCTTGCCACCGAAGGTGTTCTTGCCCACGCCGCCGTCGTCTACGGCTACTTCCCGTGCGTCTCCGACGGCGACGATCTCGTCATCCTGGAAGAGCCCGACGGCTCCTCTCCGGAGCGCTTCCGGTTCACTTTTCCGCGCCAGAAAAGGGATCGCAGGCTGTGCCTGTCGGACTTCTGGCGTCCGCGGGACTCCGGCGAGGTCGACGTCATCGCGTTCCACCTCGTGACGATGGGCCAGCCGATCGCCGACTACGCGAACGAGCTGTTCGGCAAGAACGCGTATCGTGAGTACCTGGAAGTCCACGGACTGGGGGTCCAGCTCACCGAAGCGCTGGCCGAGTACTGGCACAAGCGGGTCCGCGAGGAGCTCGTGTGGCCCAGCGGCGAGTCTGTTGCCGCTGAGGACCCGGCCGACGTCGAGGAGTACTTCAAACTCGGCTACCGCGGCGCGCGTTACTCGTTCGGCTACGGCGCCTGCCCGGAAATGGAAGACCGCAAGCGCATCGTCGAGCTCCTGGAGCCTTCGCGCATCGGGGTCTCACTGTCCGAGGAACTTCAGCTCCACCCGGAACAGTCCACCGACGCCTTCGTGGCGCACCATCCGGAGGCGAAGTACTTCAATGTCTGACCTGCACGCTGTCCTGTGGGACATGGACGGCACGCTGCTCGACTCCGAGAAGCTGTGGGACATCCCGCTCTACGAGTACGCGGAGAAGCTGGGCGGCACGCTCTCCCTGGAGACGCGGGAGAGCATGGTCGGCACCAACGTGCCCACGACGATGCGTCTGCTGTTCGCCGACATCGGCATCGAGCCCACCGCGGCCGACCTGGTGGACGGCGCCGCGTGGATCTCGCGCCGCACCGAGGAGGTGTTCCGCGCCGGCCTGCCGTGGCGTCCGGGCGCTGCCGAGGCCCTGCGCGCGGTGCGTTCCTCCGGTGTGCCGATGGCTCTCGTGACGTCGACCGAGCGTTCGCTGACCGAGGTCGCGCTGGACACGATCGGCCGGGACCTGTTCGACGTCACCGTGTGCGGTGACGAGGTGGACGGGCTGAACAAGCCGCTGCCCGAGCCGTACCTGAAGGCCGCCCGGCTGCTGGGTGTGGACGCTGCGAGCTGTGTCGCGATCGAGGACTCGCCCACCGGGGTGGCCGCGGCGGTGGCGGCCGGGTGCACCGTGCTGGTGGTGCCCTGCGACGTCGAGGTGGCGGAGGGGGAGCGGCGGATCTTCCGCGACTCGCTCGTGGGCGTGGACGCGGACGTCCTGAAGGCCCTCTAGCTCCGCGACCGCTGCCAGCTCAGCCTGGCGTCGTGCACCTCGGGCACGTAGACGGAGACCGTGAAGAACTTGGCCCTGGCGGCGTCCGCGTGCCAGTGGAGAGCCGGTTCGCCGGTGTCGAGTGAGTGCGCGATGTCGGTGAGCATCGCGTCCAGACTGGGCCACAGGGAGGGCAGCCGGCTGCCCTCGTCCACGTCCCACTCGCGGACGCACCCGGACTCCGGCCCCGGACGTTCGTCGACGAACAGGTAGTCGCCCATGCCGTCCGCGGCGATGGGAACGAATTCGCCGAGGAAGATTCCCGACGTCGTTCCCGCCGGTTCCGCCTCGATTTCGAGTTCGGTCCGCTTCCGGGTCCGCTCTCGCTGGGAGTCCTCCAAGGACAACGGGGTGTATCGCGTCGGAATCAGGTTCTCCGCCCCGGCGAGACCCCGGAAACCCGTCGCCCCGGATCCGGCGGTGATCTGGTCGAAAGTGCGGGATGCGTTGACGCGCAACCAGTTGTGGATGCGTTCCCACGGCTGAAGACCGTTCTTCGTCATGGCGCCATGATGCCGCACCGGCACCGCCGACGTTACGCCGGACGGCGGTAGATCTTGTTGTGACGAGCCAACAGCATGAGTTCGGGGGAGGTGTCGGAGTACAACGACACTCTATTTGGGGGGCTCGTGATTTCGAGAACAAAGAATTTGTCGCGCCCATTTTCTGGGCGCATTCTGCGAATGGTCGTGGTCACCGCTCTCGGGGCGGGAACCCTGGCGGCGGCGGTCGCCACGGCTGCCGCCGACGAGGTCAGGCCGATGAGGCCGGCGGGCCATCCGCCACTGGTGATCGGAACGACGGACAACAGGCTGGAGTACGTCTACCGGCACACGAGCCGGTGGCTGCACGCGTCGGTCGACGGCGTCGGAGGAGCGGCGACCTATCGCACGATCCCGAGCCACGAGGACGTGGGCATGAACAACGCGAGCGTGGTGGAGACGCACGACGGTTCGCTCCAGCTGTTCGCGTCCGCGGACGGCGCGGTCTGGACGACGCGGCAACAGGGCCGCAACGGCGAGTGGTCCGGCTGGAGCCTGCTCGGCGGGAACTCCTACGGGCTTCCGATCGCCGTCACCAGGGGCAAGAACGAGGCGCTGTCGCTGTTCAGCACCGGCACGGACGGCACGCTCTGGACGTCGTCGCAACGCGGTCCCAGCGAGCCCTGGTCGTCGTGGGTGTCGCTGGGCGGAACCCGGCTGACCTCGGCGCCGTCCGTGGGCCGGGGAGCAGGTGACGCGCTGGAGGTGCTCGTCAACGCGAGCGACGGCGCGGTGTGGAAGATCGGCCAGACCACCGGTGGGGGTGACTTCGGGGCGTGGCAGCGGTTCAGCGAGCCGGGCTTCACCGACGGCTACCGCAACGACCCGCAGGTGGTCACGCGGTCCGACCGGAGTCTCGAGGTCGTCCTGCGGCGCGCGGACGGCACGATCGCGACTCGCCGTCAGGCGAGGCCGGCGGGACCGTGGCAGGACTGGGAGACGCTGGCGGGGCACACCGGTAGCGGGCGTCCCGCGGTGGTTCTCGAACCCAACGGGATGCTCACGGTCCTCTCGGTCGGCTCCGGCGCCAAGATCAGCCGCGGCCGGTTCGGCGTCGATCCCACGGCGACGGCGGGCTGGGACGACCTGGGTCAGCACGGAGCGCCGCTCGCCGGCGGGAACGACGAGATCTACGGCGCCGGGCTGGCGAACGGCACCTGGGCCGCGGTGTACCTCGACAACGGCGGAGCACTGGCCGAGGTCGACTCCGGTGGCGGGGACGCGAAGGACGCGACGCCGCCACAGCAGGCGCCGAAGCTGCGCGACCTGGCGTCGTTGCAGGCTGAACACGGCCGTAGCGGTACGTATGCCGAGGGGCAGTCCACGTCGGCACCCCAGAAGAGTGCGGCCCAGAAGAGTGCGGCCCAGAAGAGTGCGGCCTGGACACCGCCGGACTTCAAGTACGACCACTTCACCTTCGAGCAGTGCCGCGACCCCGAGGCCGGGGCCGAGCCGCCGGGCAAGATCAAGAACCACTACTCGTACTGCTGGAGCGGCAACGCCTCCATCAGCTACAAGACGAACTGCTGGGTGCTGCTGTGCTTCGGTCGCCGCGTCGTCTACCTCGTGACGGTGATCGGCGAGGGCAACACGCACTTCCGCGAGTCGCTCTACCGGGTCTTCCTCTCGGACTTCGAGGACGTCACGCCCGCAGATCGCCTGATCAGGATCAAGGTCGAGATGCGCTGCGACTCCCTGGTGCAGCCGGACGACTGCAAGCCGGAGAGCGGCTCGCAGGCGGAACGCTCGATCGCCGACTGGGAGACGAACGACGAGGCGCGCATGAAGGTGGTCGGCGCCGAACCGCCGGTCGCGGAGCACAACCCCGACCGGCTCGGGTACGGCAACGCGTGGGTGCACGTGACCGCGACCGGGCCGAACAACAGCCGGCGGGAGCTCGACACCCCCAAGAACCGCGTGCGTTTCGACTCCGCCGACTACCTCAAGTACAACGCGTTCACCGGCGGCCAGGGCGCGATCTTCCCCGACGTCAACGCGGTGATCAACTTCCCGGTGGGCACGCCGGAGTTCGCGGCGATGCAGGCGTCCGGACTGCACTACGAGCAGGCCATGGAACGGCCGGGCGAGACCTATCCGAGAGTGGCGGGCAAGAGCATCCCCGGTGCCGTCGGGGGCTCGCCGCTGCACCGCCTCTACTACGACACGGACCGCCGGAAGGAGAACCGGGCCACCGCCAACGCCGCTTGCACGACCGAGCTGCCTCCCGGCGAGTACCCGAAGCCGGACCACCAGTGCGACGAGTACCCGTTCGCCACGACGAGGGAGGGGGCGTCCGCGACCTACAACCCGCTGCGCAACTTCTCGGTGAAGTCGATCCTGGGGGATGACAACGAGGCTGCGGGGACTTGGCTCAGCGCGTGGTACTCGTACGACCGGATCGTTGACGGCGACCCGTTCTACGTCCGCGTCACCCTCTAGCTGTGATGTCCAGGGAGGTTGGTCAGCCGGGTGATGGGTGGCTGGCCTCCGAGGGCGGAGTGGGCTCGGTGGTGATTGTAGAAATGGATCCAGCCGGGGAGGGCGGTTCGGCGTTCGGTTTCTGACTGGTAGTGGCGGGCGTAGGCCCAGCCGTCGGCCAGGGTGCGGTGGAATCGTTCGACCTTGCCGTTGGTCTGTGGCCGGTAGGGCCTGGTGCGTTTGTGTCGGATGCCGAGCTCGGAGCAGGCGTCGCGCCAGGCGAAGGAGCGGTAGGCGAAGGAGCGGTAGGCGGAGCCGTTGTCGGACAGGACTCGTTCGACGGCGACTCCGTGTTCGCGGAACCAGGTGACCGCTCGCCGCAGGACGGCGGTCGCGGTGTCGCCTCGTTCGTCGGTGTGGATCTCGGCGTAGGCGACGCGGGAGTGGTCGTCGACGACGGTGTGCGGGAAGGCTTTGCCGTTGCGTGGCAGGTAGTTGCTGCCTTTGGGGCCTGGGGTGAGGCGTTTGTTGCGGTCGCCTTGCTGTCGTCCGACGAATCGGTGTCCGCCGCCGTCGGGGATGTTGCCGAACTTGGTGACATCGACGTGGATCAGTGAGCCGGGATGCGGGTGTTCGTAGCGGCGCAACGGTTCGCCGGTGACCCGGTCGATGCGGGAGAGCCGGTTGATCCGGCATCGCACCAGCACCGCGTGCACGGTCGAGGCCGGAATACCTAGCCGGCCGGCGATCTGGACCGGGCCGAGCCGGTGCCGCCATCGCAGACCCGCGATCCGCCGCGTCATGATCTCGGGTGTCCGGTTCGGGCTGTGGTGCGGGCGCGAGCTGCGGTCGTTCATCCCGGCTACGCCCTCGTCGCGGTAGCGCTGGGCCCATTTGCGTGCGGTTCTGTCCGCGACCATGAACAGTTTCGCCGCCTCGGCGGGCCGCCAGTTCTGCTCGACGATCAGACGCGCCAGGCGTAGCCGGGTACGTGGCGTCAGCGCCGCGTTAGGGTGGGACACGAAGGCCTCCGGACATGTGAAGCGGTTCCTAGACAGCTCCACTTCACATCCAGAGGCCTTCGCCTGTCTTCACGACAGGCCGTCACACACCCAACCCGGAACAACGTCCCTGGACATCACATCTAGCCGATGGTGGTGCGGGGTGGCCTCGCGGCCACCCCGCACCATCAGGCGACAGCGGCCTTCTCAGGGGCCTTGGCCTTGCGCGACGCCGGGTCGATCAGCAGACCGAACACCACGCCGATGCCGACGTAGAGCGTGGCGAGCTGGGCGAGCGAACTGAGGCGGAACTGCCACAGCACGTTCACCGGCATGTCCGCGGGGATCGTGTCCGGCGGCGCGGGGAACGCCAGCAGCACCACCGCGGTGGCCGCGGCCACCGCGAGCAGGACGGCCGTGGTCCGCACCGGCTGCGACTGCGCGCGCAGCTGCTCGGCGAGCCAGCTCGCGGCCCACACGATCACCAGACCGGCCACCACCACACCGAGGTAGAGCGCGGTCCGGTAGTTCACCGTCTCCGGGTCGCCCACGGCGGGCGGGTTGGCGGGGTACTTGATCCACGGCAGCAGCGCCACGGCACCGAACACCGCGGCACCGAACGCGAAGCTGCGGCTGAACGGCGTGCGGTCGGCGAACCAGCGCTTCGACAGCGCGTAGGCCGTGGCGAACACCAGGCCCACGGCGATGCCGACGATCACCACGCCGAGCATGCCGCCCACGATCTGGGCGCCGCGGCTGACGAGCTCTTCCTCGCCGCCGTGCGTGTGGCCGGCCTCACCGGCGGGTGCCCGGGCCTCCTCGACCGCGAGCGCGGCGCGAATCGGGATCTCGGTCACCAGGAGCTGCACGAGCGCGGACGCGACACCGGCGATACCGCCGGCCGCGACTCCGCGCAGCGCAAGGGACTTGTACGTCGTTGTCATGTCTTCCCTGCCCGGGGATCGGAGATCAGTGGCAGGGGACGCCGAGCGCGTGGCGGCCGTCGTGGAAGAACTCGTGCAGCAACTCGGAACCCGCGCCGAGCGCGAGACCGTTCTCCTGCAGGACCAGGTAGGTGACGATCAGGCCGAGCACTGAGACGGCGAAGGCCCATTTGGGCACGCGGACGGCGGACAGGCTTGCTGCGGGGCTCGTCATGACGGGCTCCTCCATACCTCGTGGAAGGTCAACTCTCCTTGCGGCGCCGCAGCCGGTCTCCTGACTCCCGGATCAACGCTGCCCCCGCGTCTTCCCAGCCCTCTCGCGAGGACCAGTGACGTGCTCGGCGGGGATCGCTTCCCGGTCACAGTGGCGAGGACCGCGCCGGATTTTCACCGGCTTCCCGTCACTGCGGCGCGTGCACCGTAAGTTGATCCATCGGTTAAGCACAACCGGCCATAAGAGTTGTTGCGTTCCTCACTTCACGAGTGGACAGTCACCACACTTCCCACCTGCGGCGACGCGGTAGTAGAGACAACACGACCGACGCCGGAACGTGACCTCGCCGGGAAAACTCAGAAATTCTCCCGCCTGTTCGAACGGCGGGGCGCTCATGAGCCGTTCGCCGCGTTCTTCCGCTTCCTCGACGGTGAGCATGCGTGCGCGCACAACCATTTTGAGCGCGCCCGCGATGTTCGACATCGCGTTGCCCCACAACAATCCGCGCGCCACTGGAGCGACGCTCTGGATCGCTTCCACCACCGGTTCGAGTGCCTCGGCGGCCTTCGGGCCCAGTCGTGGCTGGTCGATGCGGACGCTCAGGCCGTTCGTGGGGTGGTGCTGCCACCAGAGGTTCTCCGGGCGGACGTCGATCGGGATGCCCGCGGCCGTGAGCGGGCTGAGCAGCCGTGCCGTGTAGCTGAGGAAGAACAGGCTGGCCGCTACGCGTGGTTCCTCCGCTTTGTACCGGATCGCGATCGCGTCGATGGTGGTCTTGAGCGCCGGGCCCTCCAGCAGCGCCGTTCCCGGCAGCCAGGACTCGTCCGGGCGGCCCACGTCGAGCGCGAAGAACGGGTTGATTCCGCGCACCCGGCGGAGTGCTTCGAGGACCTCGGCGAACTCAGACACAGAAGTTCACGCTACTGGGTGTCCATGCAGGACAGATCACGTCCACCGCCTGGGACAGATGCGACCGCGGTGTGGACGGGGGTCGCCGGGATGGGAGGATGTCATGCCGTGAAGACCTTCGATTCCCTGTTCGCTGAACTGACCGAACGAGCCGCCACCAAGCCGGAAGGTTCTGGCACCGTCGCCGCGCTCGAGGCCGGGGTCCATGCGCAGGGCAAGAAGGTCCTGGAGGAGGCGGGCGAGGTCTGGATCGCCGCCGAGTACGAGTCCGACGAGAAGCTCTCCGAAGAGATCTCGCAGCTGCTCTACCGCCTCCAGGTGCTCATGCTGGGCCGTGGGCTCACCCTCGAAGACGTCTACAAATACCTCTGACGGAAGACTTTCACATGCTGCGCGTTGCAGTCCCGAACAAGGGCGCGCTCGCCGAACGCGCCTCCGCCATGCTCACCGAGGCCGGCTACCGGCAGAGGCACGAGCCGCGCGATCTGACCGTGCTCGACAACAACAACGACGTCGAGTTCTTCTTCCTGCGCCCCAAGGACATCGCGATCTACGTGGCGTCCGGTGACCTGGATCTCGGCATCACCGGCCGGGACCTGGCCGCCGACTCGGGCGCCGACGACAACGGCAACTCGGTCGAGGAGCTGCTGGCACTGGGCTTCGGTTCGTCGACCTTCCGCTACGCGGGGCCTCGCGGCACCGACTGGAAGGTCTCCGACCTCGAGGGCAAGCGCCTCGCCACCGCGTACCCGAAGCTGGTGGGCCGCGACCTCAAGGCCCGCGGCATCACCGCGAAGGTGATCCGACTCGACGGCGCTGTGGAGATCTCGATCCAGCTGGGCGTGGCCGACCTGATCGCCGACGTGGTGGGCTCCGGCCGCACCCTGCGCCAGCACGACCTGGTGCCGTTCGGCGAGCCGATCTGCGAGTCCGAGGCGGTCCTCATCCACCGCAACGGCTCGGAGCGCACGGCCGCCAAGAAGCAGCTGACAGCACGCCTTCAGGGCGTCGTGTTCGCGCAGCAGTACCTGATGCTCGACTACGACTGCCCGCGTTCGCTCCTGGACGACGCCATCGCGCTGACTCCGGGCCTGGAGTCGCCGACCGTCGCGCCGCTGGCCAACCCCGACTGGGCGGCCGTGCGGGCGATGGTGTCGCGCAAGGAGGCGAACCAGGTGATGGACGAGCTGGCCGCGATCGGTGCCAAGGCCGTGCTGGCCTCGGACATCAGGTTCTGCCGGCTGTGATCACGGAGCACGCCCTGCTGGACGTGCTGCCGGGCAGTGCCGAGGAGTTCGAGTGGGCGTTCGGCGAGGCGCGGGAGCTGATCTCCGCCTCGCCGGGCTTCCGCGGCCTCGAACTGCTGCGGTGCCTGGAGACGCCGTCGCGCTACCTGCTGCTCGTGCGCTGGGACTCGGTCGAAGCGCACACCGTCGGCTTCCGGCAGGGTCCTGACTATGCGAAGTGGTCGGCTTTGCTGCACCGCTTCTACTCGCCGTTCCCCGTGGTGGAGCACTACGAGAGCGCGCTGAGCACCTCTTCGTCCGTGGTCTGATCGAAGCTCTCGTACCAGCGGCTGACCGCGCCGAACCGGCGTGGGACGAGGATGGCGACCACCGGTGTCGTGAAGGTGGCGAGCGATTCCTTCGCGGCCACGGGGACGGCGAGGGTCGTGGTCCGCGGTTCGCGCTGGGCGATCCAGTGCAGCGCCGCCTTGGCCGTGACGCCCGTGGCCAGGCCGTCGTCCACGAGGATCACGTCGCGATCCTTGAGCGTGAGCGGCTTGTCACCGCGGTAGAGGGCGGTGCGTCTCTTGGCTTCCGCTCGTTCCTCGTCGCAGGTGCGGCCCAGTTGCTCCTCGGTGAGGTTCAGGGCTCGGAGCACTCTCGGGTCGTAGATGGGCTCGCTGTCCGCGGTGACCGCGCCCACGCCGTACTCGGGATGGCCCGGGGCGCCGATCTTGCGCGCCACGACGACGTCGAGTTCGGCGTTGAGGTGTCGTGCGACCTCTTTGGCGACCGGGACGCCGCCGCGGGGGAGGCCCAGGATCAGCGGGTCGTGCCACGGGAGGTCCGCGAGTCGCGCTGCCAGGGCGCGGCCCGCTTCCTGCCGGTTCGCGAACCTCTTCACAGTCTCGCTGACGCTACGCCTTCTCCTGCTCAGCCGAACAGACCGATGACGTCGGTGGCCATCGGGACCGAGCCGGAACAGCACGGTGGCGCGTCTGGGCTCGGCGACTTCCACCGCGCGCCGCGTGGAGACCGCGACGCGTTCATGTCGGCCGCAGTGCGCGCGGAACTGGCCGGCCTGACTGCAACCGAACTGGACGCCGTTCGCCGCGTTCCGGCACGGCAGGCTTCCACCCTGGCTGCCCGCACGTGTGCGGCGGCAGAGGGATCGCAGGGCGTCGCGATCACTGGGGTTGCCGGTGAGGCTGCGACTCCCGTTGTGTCCTGTGAGGTATCAGCGCTCGCGCACGAACAGCGCCTGCGCCGTCGTGCCCACCGGCCCCTCTCCGTCGTGCACCACGCTGGTCGCGAGCCCGACCCCGTCCGGCCCGATGGTCGTCCGCGCGTCCATGCCCACCCACTCGCCGGTGGGACGGCGGTGCAGGTGGACCGTCAGGTCGGTGTTGATGGCGTACCACTTGCGAATGTCCACACGGGACGAAACGCCGCTGGCCGAGTCCACTACGGAGAACACGCGCTCTTCCGGGGAGGGTTCGAAGCCCTCGACCACGGCCACGCGCGGGCGGGCCCACACCTGGGCGTCGCCGGGCGTGAAGATGCCGCCTGACACGGAAAGCCACTCGACGGCCGCCAGGTAGCCGCCGCCCCAGAAGTCCGGGATCTCCATCGGTACGGCGGAAGCGGGTGGTGCCATCGCGGGGACTTCGCCTCCCGCAACGGCTGTGGTGTCCGAGCCGACGATGCGCCACGCACGTGCCGTCAGCACCGCACGGCCTTCGTGGGAGAGCGAAGCCGCCAGCAGTTCTACCGAGCGGCCTGGGCGTTCGACCGAAGTGGACACCGTCAGGTCGGCCACCGGGACCGGGCCCAGCACCTCGAACGTCACGCGGGCCAGCGCGGACGACGGGTTGCCCAGCGCAAGCAAGGAGCGCACCAGCAACGCCGAGGGTGGGCCGAGGTGCTGGCTGTCCGGGCCCCACGGGCCCACGGTGTGCTCGGTGGAGCGGAACGTGTCGTTGCCCAGCGGCAGGTAGAAGGCCGTCATCAGTCGCGGTCCTGGAGGGTCTCGGTGTCGTCGGGCTCCGGCCAGCCGGGGTAGGGCGGCGGGGTGCCGTCGAACGCCGGGCAGAAGGCCTTGTGGTCGCAGTAGTCGCACAGGCGGCTGGGGTTGGGGCGGAAGTCGCCCGTCGGGGCCGCGCGCATGATGGCCTGCCAGATCGCGTCGAGGGTGCGTTCGAAGCGGGCCAGTTCGGACTCGTCCGGGGTGTAGGCGAGGGCCTGGCGGTCGGCCAGGTACATCAGGCGCAGCTGGCGGGGGACGACGCCGCGCAGCTTCCACAGGACCAGCGCGTAGAACTTCATCTGGAACAACGCCTTCGCCTCGCCCACCTCGCGAGGGGCGGCGCCGGTCTTGTAGTCCACGACGCGGATCTCACCCGTCGGGGCCACGTCCACGCGGTCGATGTAGCCGCGCAGCAGCACGCCGGACGGGAGTTCGGACTCGACGAGGAGCTCGCGCGACTCCGGTTCCAGGCGCCGGGGATCCTCCAGGCCGAAGTAGCCGTCGAGCAGCTTCGTGGCGGACGCCAGCCACTCCGCCTCCTCCTCGCTGCCCTCGACCTCGAACAGCGTCGAGAACTCCGGGCGCTCGGCCTTCACGCGCTCCCAGGCCGGCGTGATCATCGAACGCGCGCGGTCGGGCACGCGGTCGACGGCGGGCAGGGCGAACAGGTCTTCCAGCACCGCGTGCACCACCGTGCCGCGCACCTGCGCCTTCGTCGGCCTCTCCGGCAGCCGGTCGACCGCGCGGAACCGGTAGAGCAGCGGGCACTGCTTGAAGTCCCCTGCCCGGGAAGGCGAGAGCGCGGGCCTGCGCAACGTGGTGCTCATGGTTCGCACCCTAGGACAGAGGTCTGACAATTCTGTTCTCGCCACCGGTAAGGCGACGCCCACCAGACCGCGGGATCACACCCGGAGCTCTACAGTGCACCCGTGGCCGCGCGGATCAGCGAACGAGAGGGCGGCCTGCTGCTGTTCCGGGTGGCGGGCATCCCGGTGATCCTCGCGCCGTCCTGGTGGATCGGCTCGGCGATCGTGGTGGCCTTCTACGCGCCGCTCGTCGACGACCTCGCCCCCGGTACGCCACCGGGCATCGGCCTGCTGCTCGCCGCGCTCTTCGCGATCTTCCTCGGCCTGAGCGTGCTCGCCCACGAACTCGGCCACTGCGTCGCGGCGCTGCGACTCGGCCTGCCGGTCAGAAGACTGCGGCTGTACCTGCTGGGCGGGCTGTCCGAGATCATGCGCACGCCCGGCAAACCCAGCCACGAAGGTGTGGTCGCGGGCGCCGGGCCGCTCGTGTCCGTCGCGCTGGCGGTCGTCTTCGGCATCGGCGCGCTGGTCATGGAACCCGGCGACGTCGTGTGGGTGCTCGTCTTCCAGATCGCCGCCGCGAACGTCGCCGTCGCCGTCTTCAACCTCCTGCCCGGCCTGCCGCTGGACGGCGGACGGATCGTGAGGGCGGGCGTGTGGGCCATGACGGGGCAACGGGCGATGGGCACGCGTGTCGCCGTCGTCGGTGGTTTCGCCGTGGCCATCGCGTTGGTGGCGTGGGCGTTGTACGGCGTCGCGGAAGGCGCGGAGGACCGTTGGCTTCGTTTCGGCGTGTGCGTGCTGACGGCGTGGGTCGTCGTCGCCGGCGCGAGAAGCGAACTCGCGAGCGAACGCCGCCGCACGTGGCCGGCCGGTGTCACCCTGAGCGACCTCATCCTCCCCGTGCTCCAGCTGCCGGCGGAGAGCCCCGTCGCGGACGCGCTGAGCACGTCGGCCGGCCGGGGTGTGGTGCTGGTGCGGGCCGACGGCGTGGCGGCCGGGCTGCTCGACACCGAACTGGCGCGAAAGCTCGCCGCCGCAAGTCCTTTCGCACCGGCGGAGCAGGCGGCCGAGCCGATCCTGCCCGAGACCGTGCTCCTCGCCGACGAGCCCGGCGAGGAGATCGTCGAGCGCGTCCAGGGCACCGCCGCGTGGCAGTTCCTCGTCGTCGACATGGAGGGCCGCCCGGCGGGTGTGCTGCGCAGGGAGGACCTGCGTGCGGCCATTGAGAAGGGTGTTTGACACCATTGCGCGGTGATTAGCGCAAGTGGACCGTTCCAGCCGGGTGACCGGGTACAGCTGACCGACCCCAAGGGCCGGCACTACACGGTCGTTCTCGAACCCGGCAAGGAGTACCACACCCACCGCGGCGCCATCCCGCACGACAACCTCATCGGCCAGCCCGAGGGCTCGGTCGTCGCGTCGGTGGGCGGCACGAACTTCCTGGCGCTGCGCCCGCTGCTGCCGGACTACGTGCTGTCGATGCCGCGCGGCGCGCAGGTCATCTACCCGAAGGACGCCGCGCAGATCTGCATGTACGGCGACATCTTCCCAGGCGCGCGTGTCCTGGAGGCGGGCGCGGGCTCCGGCGCGTTGTCGTGCTCGCTGCTGCGCGCGGTGGGGGAGAAGGGCAGCGTCCAGTCCTACGAGGTGCGCGACGACCACGCGGTGCACGCCATCCGCAACGTGGAGACGTTCTTCGGCGAACGCCCCGGCAACTGGTCGATCACCGTCGACGACGTGAAGAACCACGAGGGCGAGGTCGACCGCGTCATCCTCGACATGCTCTCGCCGTGGGAGGTCCTGCCCACGATCGCGAAGAACCTCATCCCCGGCGGCGTCCTGGTCGTCTACGTCGCCACCACCACGCAGCTCTCCGTCGTCACCGAGGCGCTGCGGGAGATGACGTGCTTCACCGAACCCCACGCGTGGGAGACGCTCGTCCGCCCGTGGCACGTCGTCGGCCTGGCCGTGCGGCCGGAGCACCGGATGATCGGGCACACGGCGTTCCTGCTGACCACGCGCAAGCTCGCGGACGGTGTGACGGCTCCGCGGCCGCAGCGCCGCCCCAGCAAGGGCTGAAACGACGAGAGGGCCCCGCGATGCGGGGCCCTCTCGCGTCACTCGACTCTGTCGATGCCGCAGACCTGCCAGTTGCCGCCCGCCTTGGACAGCTTGTAGATGATGGCGGCGGTCTGGGTGCCCTGGCCCTCGAGCCCCTCCAGCGACTGCTTGAACGAGCCGGTGCTGCCGGACACCTTGACGTCGGACACCGTGGCCCTGGCGTTCGGCTGGGCCTTGTTCTGGGGCTTCATGGTGGCGAACGCCTCGGCGCAGACCAGGTCCTTGACGTCGTTCGGGTCGCCGTTGCCCGACCGAGCGCCCTGCAGGATCTTCTCGGTGAACAGCTCCGCGACCTCCTGGGCGTCCGCGTCGGCGCTGCCCGAGGAGTTCGACGAGCTCTTCGACGACGGTGAGGCCGGCTTCGTGCTGCCGCTCGTCGGCTCCGAGCTCGTGCCGGTGTTCGTCGCCGCGGTGTCGCTGTTGTCCGAGTCGCCGGCGTCGAGCAGGTACTGGTAGGCGAAGAAGCCGCCGATGAGCAGCACGGCGAATCCGGCGACCACTGCGACCAGGGCGTTGTTCCGCTTGGAGGTCGGGGGTCCCCCGAACCCTCCCGGCTGCCCGAACGGTTGCCGGTCGCCGTAAGGGCCGGGCTGGCCGTACTGGCCCTGCTGGAAGCCGCCGTTGGGCGGTCCCTGATGGCCCTGCTGCCCGAAGCCGCCGTTGGGCGGTCCCTGATGGCCCTGCTGCCCGAAGCCGCCGTTGGGCGGCCCCTGATGGCCCTGCTGCTGGAAACCGCCGCTGGGCGGTCCCTGCTGGCCGTACTGGCCCTGCTGCTGGAAGCCGCCGCTGGGCGGTCCCTGCTGGCCGAACGGGTCCTGCGGCGGCTGCCCGTACTGCTGCCCCTGTCCCGGTGGCGGCTGCTGGCCGTAGCCGGGCTGGGGCTGCTGGCCGGGCTGGCCGGGTTGCTGTCCGTACCCCGGCTGCGGCTGCTGGCCGTAACCGGGTTGCTGCGGCGGCTGTTGCCCGTAGGGCCCCGGCTGCTGCGGCGGACAGGTCATGACGACTTCCCCCGAAGCGGATGAACCGACTGCGTCCCGGCTAGCGGGTCGTCGGCACCTTGATGTCCTTGGCCAGGATGCAGACCTTCCACTTGCCCGACACCTTCTTGAACTTCGTGTCGGAGTCGATGGTCTGGGTCTGGCCGCCGTAGTCCGCGGTGATGGTGATCTTGACGGTCGCCTCGTTGCCGGAGACGGTCGCGCTCTTGTACACCATCTTGGGGACCGGGAGCTTCTTCATCTCCTCGGCGAGCTTCTTCTGCTCGGGGGTGGCCTTCCGCTCGGCCTCGGCGGCCTCGTCGAGCATCTCCTGGCAGGCCATCGACTTGGCCTTGCTCTCGTTCTTGGCGGTCGCCGCCGCGATGTACTCCTCGGCCGCCTTCTTGACGTCGGCCTCGTCGCCACCGCTGCTGCCGTTGTCGCTCGAACCCGAGTCCGGCGACGAGCTGCTGGAGTTGCTCGAGCTGTTGCCGGTGAGCATGACCGCGGCCGTGACGCCACCGCCGACGAGGACCAGCACGCCGATGACGACACCGATGATCAGGCCGGTGTTGCTCTTCTTGGGAGGCGGAGGGCCGCCGAACCCGCCGGGCTGGCCGAACGGCTGCTGACCGTAGGGCTGCTGGCCGTACTGGCCAGGCTGGCCGTACTGGCCAGGCTGCCCGTACTGGCCCTGCTGCTGGAAGCCGCCGCTGGGCGGTCCCTGCTGGCCGAACGGGTCCTGCTGCGGCTGGCCGTACTGACCGGGCTGCTGACCGGGCTGCTGCCCGTATCCCGGTGGCGGCTGCTGGCCGTAGCCGGGTGGGGGCTGCTGGCCGTACCCCGGCTGCTGCGGCGGCTGCTGCCCGTACGGACCTCCGGGCTGCGGCGGCTGCTGCCCGTAGGGCCCGGGCTGCTGCGGCGGGTAGGTCATGAAACTTCCCCCGATGCGGATGAGGTGATCTTTCGCTGGACATTGTCGTACTTCGCCGGACAACTCGCGGGCGAATGGGGTCTATCGACACGCACGAGTGGTTATGCACACGCCCTGTACCCGCGATCTGGCCGCGCCAAGGTCGTGTCTGATAACGATTGTGGCAACTCCACCGGGAATCGAGCGCGATGCTCTGCGCTGTCGGGGTGGTGCGCCGGTCGCGTCGGCGAAACCACCCGGTTGGCCGCACGCCCTCCGGAGGCATCGGAGCCTCGCTCGCGCGGGTCCTCCGACGGGCACGAACGGGGTGGGTTGCGGTGCGTGACCGCCGATCGGACCAGTCCTTGGTCCACCTGGTGGGACGACGGCGGATTGCCGCCCGTCGCCGGGTCGTGAGCCATACCAGGCGTGTCCACGGTCGTCCGAGGGGGGTCGCGGACCGTAGGGGCCGGGCTGCCGCCCAGGTGCTCCCATGACCCTCTCCTCGGACTTCTCGCAGGTCGTCTGGCGTGTCGCGGCGCGAAACGCCGGTGGTGGTTTCTGAGACGCACCGTAGCGGGTGGGTGGCCGGAGCGGACACCGAGATGGAGCAGTTGACCTCAGTTGGAGGGTTCACCGTTGCACCACACGAGCGAAGATGATGTTGTGAGTACCCCATTTTGTCGGTGATCGCCGGTACCGTAATCGGTACGAACACGGGAGGAGGGTGCCGACATGCAGCACGGTCATCCCGGCAGCCAACCCGATGAGGGTGGCGAGCTGAACCAGGGCAACAATTCTGCTGAGCTGACTGCGCAGATCAGGTTCCTCGAGGACGAGATCGCGTCGTTGCGTCGCAAGCTGACCGAGTCGCCGCGGCACACGCGGTTGCTCGAGCAGCGCTTGGCTGAGGCGACAGAGCGCGTCAGCCAGCTGACCGAGCGAAACACGAAGCTCATAGACACCCTCCGCGAAGCACGAAGCCAGCTGCTCGCGCTGCGTGAGGAAGTCGACCGGCTGGCGCAACCGCCCAGCGGGTACGGCGTCTTCATGGCACGTTTCGACGACGGGACCGTGGACGTCTTCACGTCCGGCCGCAGGATGCGCGTAGCCGTGTCCCCCGCGGTCGAGCCGGAGAAGATCGCCTACGGCCAGTCCGTGCGTCTCAACGAGGCGCTGACGGTCGTCGAGGCCGGCGGGTTCGAGCGTTCCGGTGAGGTCTGCTCTCTGCGGGAGGTGCTGACCGACGACGACGGTCTGGACACCATTTCCCGCGCGCTGGTCGTCGGCCACGCGGACGAGGAGAGGGTGGTCTGGCTCGCCCAGCCACTGCTCGACTCGCCGCTGAAGCCCGGCGACTCGCTGCTGGTCGACTCGAAGGCGGGTTTCGCCTACGAACGGGTCCCCAAGGCCGAGGTCGAGGACCTCGTGCTCGAGGAGGTCCCGGACATCGACTACAGCGACATCGGTGGCCTCTCCCGGCAGATCGAGCAGATCCGCGACGCCGTGGAGCTGCCGTTCCTGCACGCCGACCTGTTCCGCGAGTACGAGCTGCGCCCGCCCAAGGGCGTGCTGCTCTACGGCCCTCCCGGTTGCGGCAAGACGCTCATCGCCAAGGCGGTGGCGAACTCCCTGGCCAAGAAGGTGCGGGAGATCCGCGGCGAGACCGACAAGCAGGCCAAGTCCTACTTCCTCAACATCAAGGGCCCCGAGCTCCTCAACAAGTTCGTCGGTGAGACCGAGCGGCACATCCGCCTGATCTTCCAGCGGGCTCGTGAGAAGGCGTCCGACGGCACCCCGGTGATCGTGTTCTTCGACGAGATGGACTCGATCTTCCGCACGCGTGGTTCGGGTGTGTCGTCCGACGTCGAGACGACGATCGTGCCCCAGCTCCTCGCCGAGATCGACGGCGTCGAGGGCCTGGAGAACGTCATCGTCATCGGCGCCTCCAACCGTGAGGACATGATCGACCCGGCGATCCTCCGCCCCGGCCGACTCGACGTGAAGATCAAGATCGAGCGACCGGACGCCGAGGGCGCGAAGGACATCTTCAACAAGTACCTGACGCCCAACCTCCCGCTGCACGCCGACGACCTCGCCGAGTTCGGCGGGGACCCGAAGGCCTGCATCGAGGGCATGGTGCAGCACACCGTGGAGCGCATGTACGAGGAGTCCGAGGACAACCGGTTCCTGGAGGTCACCTACGCCAACGGTGACAAGGAGGTCCTGTACTTCCGGGACTTCAACTCCGGTGCCATGATCCAGAACATCGTCGACAGGGCGAAGAAGGCGGCGATCAAGTCGCTGCTGGACACCAAGCAGCCCGGACTCTCCGTCCGGCACCTGCAGGCCGCCATCCTCGACGAGTTCGCCGAGAACGAGGACCTGCCGAACACGACGAACCCGGACGACTGGGCTCGCATCTCGGGCAAGAAGGGCGAGCGGATCGTCTACATCCGCACGCTCGTCACCGGGAAGAACCAGGACGCCGGCCGCGCGATCGACACGGCCACGAACACCGGCACGTACCTGTAGTACCGCTTCACCGAACCGCCCCGGTCGCTGCACACGGCCGGGGCGGTTCGCCGTTTCAGACCAGGCCGGACTCGTAGGCCGCGATCACCAGCTGGGCGCGGTCGCGGGCGTGCAGCTTCGCCAGCAGGTTCCCGATGTGCGTCTTCACCGTGCCGGGGCTGACGTGCAGCTCGGCCATGATCTCCGCGTTGGACCGGCCGCGGGCGATCAGCAGCAGGACCTCCTTCTCGCGCTCGGTCACGCGCTCCAGCCCGCGCACCACGGGCGAGGCGGGCTGCCGGACGAACTCGGAGATCAGCCGGCGCGTGACCGTCGGCGACAGCAGCGACTCGCCGGACGCCACGACCCTGACGGCGGCCAGCAGTTCGGCGGGGGGCGTGTCCTTGAGCAGGAACCCCGAAGCCCCGGCGCGCAACGCCCCGAAGACGTACTCGTCCAGGTCGAACGTCGTCAGCACCAGCACGCGCGGCCCGTCCAGCAGCCGCGTGGCCTCGATGCCGTCCATCTCGGGCATGCGGATGTCCATCAGCACGACGTCCGGCTTCACCTCGGACGCCAGCGCGACGGCCTCGGCACCGGTGCCGGCCTCGCCGACCACGGTCAGGTCCGGTTCGTTGTCGAGGAGCAGGCGGAAGCTGGCGCGCAGCAACGCCTGGTCGTCGGCGATCAGCACGCGGATCATCGGTGCGGCAGTTCCGCGACGACCCGGAAACCGCCGGTCTCACCGGGGCCCGCGCTGAACGTGCCGCCGTACACGGCCACGCGTTCGCGCATGCCGATCAACCCGTGTCCCACTCCGAGCTCCCTCACCCCAGGCCCGTCGTCCGCCACGTCGACGCGGACGGCTTCCGGCGTCACCTCTACCAGCACCGTGCACGACGCGGGCGCCGCGTGCTTCACGACGTTCGTCAGCGCCTCCTGCACGATCCGGTACGCCGACAGCCCGACTCCTTCCGGCACGACGGCATCGCCCCGCACGTCCAGCGACACGCGCACCCCGGCGAGCGACGCCCGGTCGGCGAGGTCGGCCAGCCCGCCGAGGCCGGGGGAGGGCGCGAGATCGGCGTCGGCCCGCAGCACGCCGAGCAGTCCCCGCATCTCGGCCAGCGCCGCGCGGCTCGTCTCGGAGATCACTTCCAACGCCTCGTAGGCGTGTTCGGGTGAGCGCACGTGTGCGGCGTTGCCGGCCTGCACGGCGATCAGGGACAGGTTGTGCGCCACCACGTCGTGCAGTTCGCGGGCGATGCGCAGGCGTTCGTCGGTCAGCATCTGTTCGGCGACCTGGGCCGTCTCCCGTTCGAGCATCGACCGGCGCAGCCGGGTGGTGTAGCCGATCACCCACACCGCGCCGAGCACGGCCACGCCGACCAGCACGTTCTCGGGCTCGCCCCCGGACACGCCGGAGACCGCGACGACGGTGGCCACGAGCCCGGCCAGCGACCACGCACGGGTGCGCTCGACCGCCACGGTGTAGAGAGCGAAGCAGATCGCGCCGATCGGGGCTCCGAGCGCCTGGACCGGCAGCAGCTGGCCGATCACCACCGCCACCGTCGCCAGCGTGGTGATCACCAGAGTGGTCACCGGCCACAGGCGGCGCACCGCGACCGGCAGCGCGACCAGCGCGGCGCCGGGCAGGACGAGCCACCACGGCTTGTCCTGGTTCTCCACCATGGCGTAGCCGACGAGCACGCCGATGACGACGGCCGCGGTCAGGTCGACCAGGTAGAGGTGCAGTTTCGCGATCACGGCATCGACGGTAAACGAGCTTCCGCGCGGTGCGCCTCGGACCACGGTCCGATTCCCGGGATCGGAGCACGGGCCGATCCGCGGAAGGCCGCCGGGAGCCAACCTTCTCCGCATGATCGAGGTGCGGAACCTGACGAAGAGATACGGCGACACCAAGGCGGTCGAGGACCTGTCGTTCACCGTCCATCCTGGACTGGTGACGGGCTTCCTCGGCCCGAACGGCGCCGGCAAGTCCACGACGATGCGGATGATCCTCGGCCTGGACCGGCCGTCGGGCGGCGAGGCTCTGATCGCTGGCAGGCGCTATCAGGACCTGGACCAGCCGCTGCGGCACGTCGGCGCGTTGCTCGATCCCGCCGCCGTGCACCACGGCCGCAAGGCGCTCGACCACCTGCGCTGGATCGCCGCGAGCAACGGCATCGGCGAGAAGCGCGCGGTCGCGCTGCTGGAGCAGGTCGGCCTGGGAGGCGTGCGGCACAAGCGGATCAGGGCGTTGTCGCTGGGCATGAAGCAACGGCTCGGCGTCGCGGCGGCGTTGCTCGGCGACCCCGGGGTGCTGATGTTCGACGAACCGGTCAACGGCCTCGACCCCGAGGGCGTGCGCTGGATCCGCGATCTGATGCGCGGGCTCGCGAAGGAGGGCCGCACGGTCTTCGTCTCCAGCCACCTGATGAGCGAGATGGCGCTGACCGCCGACCACGTCGTGATCGTCGCAAGAGGACAGCTGGTCAAGGAGACGCCGATGGAGGCGTTGACCCGCAACGGTTCGCTGGAGGACGCCTACCTCGAACTCACCTCCGGGAGGGGACTGTCATGAACGCGCTCGCCGCGGAGTGGCTCAAGCTCCGGACCGTCCGGTCGTCGTACGGGCTGATCATCACCGTCGGCCTGATGGTGGTCGCGGGCGTGCTGCTGTCGTGGCTGATCGTCCAGGACTACGACACGTCGTCCGCCGCGGAACAGGCGACGTTCGCCTCCGCCGACAGCAGCGTGGTGATCACCCCGGTCGTCCAGTTCCTCGTCGCCGCGCTCGGCGCCCTGGTCGCGACGTCCGATCCGAGGCTGACCGCGCTGACCGCCGTGCCGGACCGGAAACGCTTGCTGGCGGCCAAAAGCGTGCTCGTCGCCACCACGGCCGTGGTGGTCGGTGCCCTCGCGCTCGTGCTGAGCATCGGGTCGAGCTGGCTGATCATGGGGGACCGGCCGCCACCTATCGCGCCGTGGGACGGCATCGGCGACGTGCTGCCGTGGGCGGGGGCGGCCGTGCTGTCGATCCTGGTGACAGGCCTGACCGGCCTCGGGATCGGGCTCGCGGTCAGGTCGACGGCCGTCACGATCGTGGTGGTGGGCGTGCTGCTGTGGGGTCTGCCCGCCATCACGCCGATGCTGCCGGCGCCCTGGAACATGGACGCGTCCGCGGTGATGGTGCCGTACCTGGTGTGGGAGGTCGCCGGGGTCGTCGACGACGCGCCGCTGGGTCCATTGGCCGCCGTTGCGGTTTTGGCCATTTACGTACTGGTGACGCTGGGTGCCGGAACGGTGACTCTTCTGCGACAAGACGCTTGACTCGCTCTTGGGGCGCCCCTAAGGTCATCTATACCTTTAATCGGTAAGGAAACTTACCTAACTAATCCGCCGCCGGCAGTTCCGAGAGGAGACGCTGAATGTCCTGGCAGAAGTCTGTGGTGGCGCTCGCCGCGGCAGTGGTGCTCCCGTTGACCGGTGCGATGGCGGGCAGTTCCGTCGCCGACGCCCCCGAGGGCACCTTCGCCGCAGCCGCGCTGCCGCCGGGCTCGCCCGCGGCGGTCAACGGCCAGCTCAAGGTGTGCGGCGTCAAGCTGTGCAACAAGAACGGCAAGCAGATCCAGCTGCGCGGCATGAGCACGCACGGCATCCAGTGGTACTCCCAGTGCGTCAAGACCGCGTCCCTGGACGCGCTCGCGAACGACTGGAAGGCGGACGTCCTCCGCATCTCGATGTACATCCAGGAAGGTGGCTACGAGACCAACCCTCGCAAGTTCACCGACATGGTGCACGGCTACATCGAGGAGGCCACCAAGCGCGGCCTGTACGCGCTGGTCGACTGGCACCAGCTCTCGCCGGGCGACCCGAACGCCAACACCACGCGCGCCAAGACCTTCTTCAAGGAGATCGCGCAGCGGCACAAGGACAAGACGAACATCATCTACGACATCGCCAACGAGCCGAACGGCGTGACGTGGGCGAAGGTCAAGTCCTACGCGGAGGCCGTCATCCCGACGATCCGCGCGGAGGACTCGGACAGCCTCGTGCTCGTCGGCACGCACGGCTGGTCGACGTTCGGCCTGTCCGACGGCAAGAACATCAACGAGGTCAGCCAGAACAAGGTCAACGCCTCGAACCTGATGTACACGTTCCACTTCTACGCCAAGGACCACCGCGACTCGTACCTCAACGCGTTGCGCACGGTCTCGAGCCAGGTGCCGGTCTTCGTCACCGAGTTCGGTTCGCAGGAGGCCTCCGGTGACGGTCCCAACGACTTCACCATGGCGAACAAGTTCATCGCGTTCATGAAGGAAGCCAAGATCTCCTGGACCAACTGGAACTTCTCCGACGACCAGCGGACCGGCGCGGTGTTCAAGAGCGGCACGTGCTCCGGCAGCGGCTTCACCGGTGAGGGTCCCCTGAAGGACGCCGGCAAGTGGGTGCGCAACCACATCCGCACCGCCGACGACTTCTGATCTCTCTGATCGACCGACCCCGGCGGGTCACGTGAGCGGCGGTCCTTCGGGGCCGCCGTTTACCGTTGTCGGCATGGCTCACCTCGCGCTCGGTCTCGCCTCCCTCGGCCGTCCCGCCTACATCAACCTCGGCCGTGAGGACGCGCTGCCCGCCGTGCGCGACGTCGAGTCCATGCGCGCGCAGTGCCATCTCGTCCTCGACACGGCCTACGAACTGGGCATCCGCTGGGTCGACGCGGCCCGTTCGTACGGGCTGTCCGAGGACTTCCTGTCGTCGTGGCTGCCCGGTCATGACGACGTGACGGTCTCCAGCAAGTGGGGCTACGCCTACACCGCGGACTGGCAGCCGGATGCCGAGGTGCACGAGGTCAAGGAGCACTCGCTCGCCCGTTTCCGCCGGCAGTGGCAGGAGACCACGGCTCTGCTGCCCCGGGTCGATCTCTACCAGGTGCACTCGCTGACGGCCGACAGCCCGTTGTTCGAGGATCGCGCGTTGCTGGACGCGATGGCCGGGATCGAGGTACCGCTGGGCTTCTCGACGTCCGGGCCGCGGCAGGCCGACGCCATCCGCAAGGCACTCGAGCTCGGCGTCTTCCAGTCCGTCCAGTCCACTTGGAACGTGCTGGAGACCTCGGCGGGAGAGGCCCTGCGGGAGGCGCACGACGCCGGGTTGCGCGTGATCGTCAAGGAGGGCGTGGCCAACGGACGGCTCGTCGTCGAGCCTCCGCAAGCGGTTGCGGCGCAGGCGAAAGCGCTCGGCGTCGGCCCGGACGCGGTCGCGCTGGCGGCGATCGCACGGCAGCCGTGGGCCGACGTCGTGCTGTCCGGTGCGGCGAGCCCGGACCAGCTTCGGTCCAATGTGGATGCGCTGCGGATCGACGTGGACCTGCCGGATCTGGCCGAGCCCGCCGAGCAGTACTGGAAAATCCGTTCCGGCCTCAGCTGGAACTAGTTACGGTGGTGCGGTGAGCGATGCGCCCGTCGAGGCTTTCGAACCCCCTTACTACGCGGTCGTCTTCACCACCGTGCGGACGCAGGAGCAGAGCGGCTACCGCGACACCAACGCGCGCATGGAAGAACTGGTGAAGGACGTCCCCGGATATCTCGGGATGGACCACGCGCAGAACCCCGGCGGACTCGGCATCACCGTCGCGTACTTCAGCGACGCCGAGGCCCTCACGCAGTGGCGGACCAACGCCGAACACCAGGCGGCGCAGCAGCGCGGGCGTGCCCACTGGTACCAGAGCTACACGCTCCACGTGGCGAAGGTGGAGCGCAGCCACGGGTTCACGCGCTCTTAGTCCGCCGCAACCACTCCCGCCCGATCTCCCGTCCGTCCGGCACGAGCGGCCAGCCCGGGTCCTCGATCTTGCCCCGCAACTCGTCGGCGTTCATCCACCCGCCCCAGGCGACCTCCTCGGGCTGGTGGACGAACGGGCCGTCGCTGTGCGTCTCGTAGACCCACGCGTGATAGCGCGTCAGCTCGTCGACGTAGGTGGTCTGGAAGAGCGGCGTCAGCGGGGTCTCGACGCCGAGCTCCTCGCGCAGCTCGCGGACCGCCGCCTCGTCGGGGGTCTCGCCCGCGTCGATCACGCCGCCCGCCGCGTAGTCGTACAGGCCGGGGAAGACGTCCTTGAAGTCGGTGCGGCGGTGCACGTAGATCCGTTCGCCGTCGCCGGAGAAGACCACGGTCAGGACGCAGCCGTGCCAGAGGTTCTCCGCGCGCATGCGTTCGCGGGTCACCTCGCCGATCACGTTCGCGTCCTCGTCGTACAGATTGATCATCCCGGTGTCCTCCTGTGGTCGTACGCGAGCTTGCTACCCCAGTCCGACGCCCGCTGATCGCCTTCCTTCCTACCTTCGTGAACGTCAGACGTCACCGAGGAGGATTCGTGTCCACTTCCCTGCGGCTCGGCGTCGCCGAGTTCCGCGCCCGGCCGGGCCGCGCGCTGCTGCCCGGCGTCGCGCTCGTCGTCGGCGTCGCCTGCCTGCTGGCCGCCCTCGTGCTGAGCGACGCGCTCACCAGGTCGGTCGACGAGGGCGCGCCCCTCACACCGTCGTCGGTGAGCCACGTGGTGGACACCAAACCCGTCGAGTACGGGACCGGCACCGTCGAGGCGAACCAGCCGAGGCTCGACGACGCGTTGCTCGCGAAGCTCTCCCCGGTCGGCCGTGCCGTGCCGGTGCAGGTCGCCCAGGCCGACCTCCTCGACGGCACCGGCCGGGCCGGGGAGCACCGTGCCGAGGTGCACGTCCAGCAGCCCGACCTGGCGCGCTGGCCGCTGGCCGAGGGCAAGGCCCCGGCTGCGGACGGCGAGGTCGCCGTCGACAAGATCACCGCGTTCGAACGCGGTCTGAAGCCCGGCGACAAGATCAAGCTCGCCGCGGCGGACGGCAGGCCGGTCGAGGTGACCGTCAGCGGGGTCATGAAGAAGGGCGGGATGGACTCGCGGCCGATCCTGGTCGCGGGACCGGATCTCGCGCGCAAGCTCGACCCGCGGCCCGTCACCACCGCGATCTGGGTGCTCGGCGGGGCCCGCGCCGACGTCGCGAGCGCGGCGGGTGCGGCGTACGTCGTGTGGGACCCGGCGCCGGACGCCGACAGCATCGGCAGCGACCTGACGTTCATCCTGCTGCCGTTCAGCATCCTCGCGCTGGCCACGGCGGTGTTCGTCGCGGCGGCCACGTTCCGCGCGGTCTACGCGCAACGGCAGCGGCAGACGGCGATGCTGCGGTGCATCGGTGCCCAGCGCGGGCCGTTGGTGCGCAGGAGTCTGTTCGAGGCGTTCGTGACGGGTGCGGTTGCGGGCGTCGGTGGTGCGTTGCTCGGCGGGCCGATGGCCTGGCTGCTGGCCAGGACGTTCGACGCCACCGGCATCTCCGCGCTGTTCGGCGCGGTCGAGCTGAGCCCCGAACTGCTGCCGTCGACCGGATACGTGATCCTCGGAGTCGTCGTCGCCGCGGTCCTGAGCGTGATGGCGGCCGTCCGTCCCGCGATCAACGCCGCGCGCGTCTCGCCGTTGGCCGCCTTGCGTGAGGCGGACAACGAGGTGCCGCCTCGCGCCGTGCGTCGCCTTCGGTTCGTGTTCGGCGCGCTGTTCACCGGTGGCGCCGCGTTGCTCGCACTGATGGCCATCGGCGCCAAGGGCACGGCCGCCGCTCCTCTCGCCGTGACGTTCTCCGCGATCGCCGCGGTGACGGGACTGTTCTGGATCCTCGGCCCCGTCACGGTGCCGTTCATCGCGCGGCTGTTCGGCAAGATCGGCGGCACCCAGTGGAAGCTCGCCGGCGCCGAGGTGCGCAGGATGCCGCAGCGCTCGGCGTCGGTGGCGCTGCCGTTGCTGCTGGCCAGCTCGATGGTGACGTTCTTCCTGGTCGTGCTGGGCGGCGCGCAGGAGATGACCTACCAGTACGCCAACGAGGAACGCCCGGACGCGACCGTGGTGGACGCGGGCGAGCGGCCGTTGCCGGAGATCCCCGCGCAGCCGGACGTGGCCGCGAGCGTCGTGCTGCACAAGACCTCGGACGGCGCCGCGAGCGTCGACCCCGAGCAGTTCAAGGCCTGGCTCAAGGCCCAGAACGTGTCCGGCGCGGAGCAGCTCACGGCCGGGACCGCGATCGTGCCGCCGCACTGGGAGGGCCGGCCGTACGTCGAGGCCGACGGCACGCAGTACAAGGTCGTCGGCACGATCCCCGGCAGCATCACCGGCTACACGCCGATCATCGCCGGTCCCACGTCGGGACCCGCGGAGAAGGTGCTGGTCGCGCTGAAGCCCGGCGTCGATCCCGCCCAGTTCCGGGCGGGACTGCAGGCGGCGCTGCCGAACAACCCGACCGTCATCGTGAAGACGGACGCGGACGAACGCGCCGAGGCGGACCGGTACATGCACCTGGGCACCGTGCTGATGATGATGCTGCTCGGACTGTCCGTGGCGGTCGCCGTGACCGGCATCGGCACCGCGCTGACCATCTCCGTGCAGGAACGCCGCAAGGAGCTCGCACTGAGGCGCGCCTTGGGCGTCACTAGGGGCGGACTGCAGGGCGGAGTCATCGCTGAAGCGATCATGCTGGCCCTGGTCGGGGTGATCGGCGGCGGCGTGCTCGGGTTCGGCTACGCGGAAATCGCGATTCTCTCCACCGGCATCGACATGTCACTGCCAGGGCTGAAAGTCGTCCTGCCGCTGGTCATCGGCGCGGTGGCGGTCGTTCTGCTCGCCGTGCTCGCCGCTTTCGGGCCTTCTCGCGGCGCGTCCCGCATTCGTCCTGCCGCCGGACTGGCGTCCGGGTGAATAGGGTGAGGGGAGCTTCAACGCGAAGCTCCCCTCACGCTTGGTGTCGGGGTGAGGTCATAAGGTGTGAGCTATGCGGCGGATCATGGGAACCGAGGTCGAGTACGGCATCGCGGTGCCGGGCGACGCGACCGCGAACCCGGTGCTCACTTCGACACAGGTGGTGCTCGCGTACGCGGCGGCGGCGGACATACCGCGCGCCAGGCGGGCGCGCTGGGACTACGAGGTGGAGTCACCACTGCGCGACGCGCGCGGGTTCGACCTGGGCAGCCCCGGTGGCCACCCCGCCGACTCCGACGTCGAGGACCTGGGCGCGGCGAACGTCATCCTCACCAACGGCGCGCGGCTCTACGTCGACCACGCGCACCCCGAGTACTCGGCTCCCGAGGTCACCAACGCGCGTGACGCGGTGATCTGGGACAAGGCGGGGGAGAGGGTGATGGAGGAGGCCGCGATCAAGGCCGCCTCCGTGCCCGGCCAGCCCCGCCTTCAGCTGTACAAGAACAACGTCGACGGCAAGGGCGCGTCGTACGGCACGCACGAGAACTACCTGATGCAGCGCTCGACGCCGTTCACGGCCGTGATCGCGGGCCTCACGCCGTTCTTCGCGTCGCGCCAGGTCATCACGGGATCCGGCCGCGTGGGCATCGGGCAGTCCGGCGAGGAGGCCGGCTACCAGCTCTCGCAGCGCTCCGACTACATCGAGGTCGAGGTCGGCCTCGAGACGACGCTCAAGCGCGGCATCATCAACACGCGCGACGAGCCGCACGCGGACGCGGACAAGTACCGCCGCCTGCACGTCATCATCGGCGACGCGAACCTGGCCGAGTACTCCACGTTCCTCAAGGTCGGCACCACGTCCCTGGTGCTGGACATGATCGAGGCCGGGCAGCGGTTCGACGACCTGCGGATGGTCGACCCGGTGCGCGCGGTGCACCAGATCAGCCACGACCCGACCCTGAAGTTCAAGGTCGAGATGACCGGCGGCCGCAAGTTCACCGGCCTCGACGTGCAGTTCGCCTACCACGAGCGCGCGCTGGCGTTCGTCGAGAAGGAGGGCGTCGGCGACCGCGACGTCCTGCGGATCTGGGGCGAGGTGCTCGACGCGCTGGCCCGTGACCCGTCCGAGTGCGCCGACCGGCTCGACTGGGTCGCCAAGCTGCGGCTGCTCGAGGGCTACCGGCAGCGCGACGGTCTGGAGTGGGGCGCGGCCCGGCTGAACCTGGTCGACCTCCAGTACTCCGACGTCCGCCTGGACAAGGGCCTCTACAACCGCCTGGTCGCGCGCGGCTCGATGAAGCGGCTGGTGAGCGAGGAGGAGGTCCGCGCGGCCATCACCTCGCCGCCCGAGGACACGCGTGCGTACTTCCGCGGCCGGTGCCTGGAGCGCTACCCGACCTCGGTCGCGGCTGCGTCGTGGGACTCGGTGATCTTTGATCTCGGTCGAGAATCCCTCGTGCGAATTCCCACCCTGGAGCCTCTCCGAGGGACGAAAGCGCACGTCGGAGCCCTTCTGGAGGCCTCGGACACCGCCGAGCAACTGGTGGACGCGCTGACTCGCGGGTGATCGTCTACCCGAGTGGCTCAGGATTTTTGTCGGTGCCGCTGGGTAGTGTTCTTGTCAGGCGAGTGAGCGGGAGGCCGAGATGTCCCAGGAACAGAAGCAGCGCCAGGGTGGTGGCGACGGCGACGACGGTGCCGACGACGCCGCAGGAGTCGGTCAGGAACGCCGCGAGAAGCTCGGCGAGGACGTGGACGCGATCCTCGACGAGATCGACGACGTGCTTGAGGAGAACGCGGAGGACTTCGTCCGCGCATACGTGCAGAAGGGTGGTCAGTAGGCCTTCGGGGGCCTGTTGACCACTTCGGGGACGGGAGAACAACCAACACATGGACCACAGCTCGACCGGGCGCTACCCGGCCGCGGCGCTGCCCTCGGCGTACCTCACGCCGGGCTCGTCGTCGTTCACGGACTTCCTGCGGGCCCAGGCACCCGACATGCTGCCTAGTGCCCGGAAGCTCCCGGAGGGGACCGTCCAGGCCCCGCACGGGACGACGATCGTCGCGGCCACCTACAAGGGCGGTGTCGTGATCGCCGGCGACCGGCGCGCGACGATGGGCAACGTCATCGCCCAGCGCGACATGAAGAAGGTCTTCGTCACCGACGACCACTCGGCCGTCGGCATCGCGGGCACGGCGGGCATCGCCATCGAGATCGTGCGCCTGTACACGGTGGAGCTCCGGCACTACGAGAAGATCGAGGGCGTGCCGCTGTCTCTCGACGGCAAGGCGAACCGCCTCTCGGCGATGATCAGGGGCAACCTCGACGCGGCCATGGCCGGTCTTGCCGTGGTGCCTCTGTTCGCCGGGTACGACACCTCGGCCACCGACTCGGAGCGCGCGGGCCGCATCGTGTCCTACGACGTCACCGGCGGCCGTTACGAGGAGTCGCAGGGCTACCAGGCCGTCGGCTCGGGCTCGCTGTTCGCGAAGTCGGCGCTCAAGAAGCTCTACGACCCGGACGCGGACGTCGAAGCCGCGATCCGTTCCGTCGTCGAAGCTCTCTACGACGCGGCGGACGACGACTCGGCGACAGGTGGCCCGGACCCGGTCCGCCGCCTCTACCCGATCGTGGTCACGATCAACGGCGCCGACGGTGCCGTAGAGGTACCGGAACCCCAGGTCGCCACGATCGCCGACGCGGTCGTCGAAGGCCGCCGGTCCCGCCCCTCAGGCTGAGTCCCCCACAGGTTCGACGTCAGGAGCACCACCCATGACGATGCCGCTGTACGCATCGGCAGAGCAGGTGATGCGCGACCGCTCGGAGTACGCCCGCAAGGGCATCGCCAGGGGTCGCAGCGTCATCGTGCTCAAGTACGCCGACGGCATTCTCTTCGTCGCGGAGAACCCTTCCAGCACGCTGCACAAGGTCTCGGAGATCTACGACCGCATCGGCTTCGCCGCCGTGGGCCGCTACAGCGAGTTCGAGAACCTCCGCCAGGCCGGCATCCGGTTCGCCGACGTGCGCGGGTACCAGAACGACCCGCGCGACGTGACGTCCCGGTCGCTCGCGAACGTCTACGCCACCACCCTCGGCACCTACTTCACCGAGCAGATCAAGCCGTTCGAGGTGGAGATCGCGGTGGCCGAGGTCGGTGACACGGCCGCGTCGGACACGCTCTACCGCTTGACGTACGACGGGTCCATCGTGGACGAGCCCCAGTACATCGTGATGGGCGGCACCGTCGACGCCGCCAACACGGCGTTGAAGGAGGCCTTCGCCGACGGTCTCACGCTGGCCGAGGCCGTTCCGCTTGCGGTGAAGGCGTTGTCCGCCGGGTCACCGTCCACTGGGGCCGGGTCCGCTGAGTTGCTTCCGGCTGTGAAGCTGGAGGTGGCGGTGCTGGAGAGGGCACGGCCTCGCAGGGCGTTCCGGCGGATCGCCGGTGCCGCGCTGGACGGGCTGATGCCCGCGCCCACCAAGGACGGCAAGGCCGTCGAGGACGTCGAGCTGCCTGCGGACGACGAGTCCAAGTAGGTCTGTTCGCTTCGTGAAAGGCCCCCAGGCTGGTGCCTGGGGGCCTTTCACGTCAGTCCGCGAAGGCCTCCGGTTCGCCTGGGCTTCGCGCTTCTCGGTGGCGTCGGGCTCAGTTGCCGTCGTTGCCCAGACCGAGGATGCCGGTGTGCACGTCCGAGCCCGCTGGGTCGGCGGCTTGTCCTGCGGTCAGGCCGAGCAGCAGGTCTGCCAGCTCATTCGGCTTGCTCAGCGACGCGCAGTGGCCCGCCGCCAGTTCCACCGGCTCGACGCCCAGCCGGTCCGCCACCACCTTGCGCATGAAGTCCGGGGTGAAGAAACGGTCCTCCGTGCACAGGACGAAGTGCGTGGGCACGTCCGGCATCGCGTCCAACGGCCACGGTTTCGTCATCGAGTTCTCGGACATGCCGCGTTCCCGCTTCTGGGCCTCCGCGGCCAGGTCGGCGGGGACGTCGTGGAAGAACTGGTCTTCCAGGCCCGAATCGGTGTAGCCGGTGCTGGCCCACCAGTCACCAGGAGTCTCGCCGGGGCTGGGCACCATCGCCGTCACCAGGACCAGCGCCCTGGCGTTGACGCGGGAGGCGACCAGGGGAGCGACGAAGCCGCCGAACGAGTGGCCCACCGCCACCGCGTCCGAAGTGGACGGGAGGGCGTCGACGATGGTCGACGCCCAGTCCGTGAGGTCCTTCGACTCGTCCTCGATGGGGAGGTCCGGGGCGACGACGGTGTGACCCTTGGCCTGCAAGGCTTGTGCGACCAGGTGCCACGACCAGCCGACGTCGCCCCCTCCGTGCGCTATCGCGAAGGTCGTCATGGCCGCAGCCTATTCGCGACGCTCGATCGGCAGGCGGGAACGGGTGAAGAGGGCCGCGCCCAGCATGGCCGCGGCGGGCACCACGAGCAGGGAGATCGCGATGGTGGGCCAGGGGACGGTGAGCGGGTTCGGTTCCGGTTGCGGCCAGAGACCGGCGTAGCCGACGTTGAGAGCAGCCAGCAGGGCCAGCGCCGAGCCCGCACCCGCCGCTGTGCCCAGGAAGCCGCCGATTCCGGCGATCACGCCCGCCTGGCTCAGGGACAGGAGTTTGCGCAACGTCGGTGTCGCGCCCACCGCGGCCAGCGTGGTGAGGTCGCGGCGGCCGTCCGCTGCCGCCAGACCGGTGGCGAGGGCGGCGGCCGCGAGGGTGATGATGCCCGCCACCAGGCCGAGCACGGTCAGGGCCTGTTGCACGTCGGACTCCGTCGGCCTGTCGACGTTCACCTCGTACTCGCCGCCCAGTGCCGCGGTCAGGGCTTCCTGTTCCGCTTCGGTGGGCATGCGGGTCGTGGTGGCGTACATCGTGAACGTCGTGACGTCGTAGCCCAGTGATCGGGCGGTCTCCTCGGTCATCACGGCCAGGGGCGCAGGGTGGCGTTGTGGTGCGGCGAATCCCGGGGCCGGGGTGGTGGTGGCCTGGGTGCCGGTGGCCAGGAGGACCTGGTCGCCGGAGACGAGATCGGGGTCGTTGACGACGATCCTGCCTTCGCGCAGGGCCGCCTGCGCCGCTGCCGCGTCGCCGGAGTCCAGGTGCAGCAAGGACTGGACGGCCTCCGGCGTCGCCACCGCCAGGAAGCCGTTCGCGGTGGTGTAGGTGCCGAAGTAGCGGTGGGTGCGGCCCACGCCGGCGCAGCGGTCGTCGGCCAGCGCGGACTGTTGTTCCGCCTCGGTGGGATCTCGGTGCAGGACGTCCAGGGTGTACGGGCATTCGCGGTCCGCCGGCGGGCGGACGTGGGCGAAGCAGGGGCCGCCGTCGCACGAGAGGAGTTTGATCTCGTGGGTTTCCGCCACCGGCATGGCGTTGCGGATCGCGGTGGCCACCGAGGGCGGGATGGGGGCGGTGCTGGACTTCGTGAGGTCGTCCAGGCGGTAGACGGTGACGTCCCCCATGCTGCCCGCCACCTGGCCGGCCTCCTGCTGGGACTGCGAGGTGAGCATGACGCTCACCGCCACCGCGCCGATCACCGCCGCCATCACGGCCGAGATGGCGGGAGCCGCGGCGGTGCGGTTGCGGGAGGCGTCGCGCAGAGCGATGCGCAGGGCCACCGGCAGCCAACGGCCGGCGCGCGCCAGCAGGCCCAGCAGTGACGGGGTGCAGAGGACCAGGCCCACCTCGGTGAGGACCAGAGCGGCCAGGATTCCGGTGAACCGCATCTGGATCGCGCTGAAGACGCCCACCGCGACTCCCGCGGCCACGAGGGCCAGGCCCAGCACCAGCCAGCGGCGGCGCGAGCGGGTGATGCCCCGCCTGCCCGCCAGGGCCGTCACCACGTCCTGCCGGGACGAGATCCACGCGGGAACGAGAGCCGCGAGGACACCGGTGACGATCGCGAGCAGGGCCAGCGCGGCCAGGGCGGACGGGAAGAAGCGCTGGGCTGCGAACCGTTCGGCCAGCAGCCACTCGATCAGCGGACGGCCGGCCACCGCGGCCAGAACGCCCAGGACCACGCCGCCCAGCGCGGCCAGCGTGCCCATGACGACGCCGTCCGCCAGGACGATGCGGCGGACGTGCGCGGGGGAGCCGCCGACCGCGGCCACCAGCGCGAGGTCGCGTTTGCGGCGGCGGGCACCGACGGCCAGGGCCGAGCCCGACAACAACGACATCTCCAGCACGGCCAGGCCCGCCACCAGGACGAGGACGTCGGCGGTGAGCTCGTTCGAACCGGGGAACTCCGGGTAGCGCTCGGAGGCGGGCGGCAGGTCGTTCAGCACGGCGCGGGACAGCGCCGCGATGCCGACCTTGTTGAGCTCCTTGACCTTCGACCACGACAACGGCGTGGTCACCAGCCAGGAGCGGTCGGTCCGCTCGAACGTGCCGGGCAACGCCACCAGGGTCGTGTTGTCGAGCCGGTCCGGTTCCTCGATGACGCCCACGACGGTGAACGTGCGGCCGTCCTCGGTCGTGAGGGTGCCGCCGAGCGCGGCGCCGGTGCGGTCCATCGCCTTGCGGGACAACGTGATCTCGGTGGCGTTCGCGGCCGCCCTGCCCTCCAGCACGGTGATCATGCCGTGGGTGAGCGGGTTGGTCAGGTCGAGCATGCGGACGCCCGCGCGGCCGACGCCCGCCGCCGTGCGGATGTTGGCCCCGCCGCGGTCGACGGGGACGAGTTCGGTGCCGGGGAGCAGGGCTCTGAGGCGGTCCTCGGACGGCTCCTGGCCCTCGGCGTTGGTGGTCGGGATCGCGAAGTCCCTGGTGGGTTCCTGGATGACGGGACCGCGGTAGGGCCAGCTGACCAGGGCCTGTGCGGCGCCCATGCGGCGGGCGGCGTCCTCGTCCGGGGTCGGGCTGGTCGAGTCGTGCACGATCGCGGTGAACGACAGCGCGGCGACCGGGACCGCGATCAGGGCGATGACGAGGGCCGAGCGGCCGGCGGACTTCCGCGCTTCCCGCCAGGCGATGCGCAGTGCCGCGCGCCACCCGTTCACGGCGTGCTCAGCAGTTCTTCTGGCTGGTCGCGGGACGAGACGTCGACCACGACGCCGTCGCGCAGGAAGACGACGCGGTCGGCCCAGGCGGCGTGGCGGGCGTCGTGCGTGACGAGAACGGCGGCGGCTCCGGCGTCCACTTTGGAGCGCAGCAGCCGGAGCACGGTCTCGCCGGTGCGGGAGTCCAGGGCGCCGGTGGGTTCGTCGGCGAGCACGAGACGGCGTTCGCCGATCAGGGCGCGGGCGATGGCGACGCGTTGCTGCTGGCCGCCGGACATCTCGTCGGGGAACCGGTCGGCGTACCCGTCGAGGTCCACTTCGGACAGTGCCTTCTCGGCCTGCTGCCGGGACCTGCGGACGCCGTCGAGGTCGAGCGGGAGCGCGACGTTCTCGGCGGCGGTGAGGCTCGCGATGAGGTTGAGGTCCTGGAAGACGTAGCCGATCCGCTTGCGGCGCCAGGCGGCGAGCTGCTTGCGGGACAACGACCGCAGGCTCGTGCCGTCGACCAGCACCAGGCCGCTGGTCGGGCTGTCGAGGCCGCCGCAGAGGTTCAGCAACGTCGACTTGCCGGAGCCGGACGGGCCCATCACGGCGACGAGCTCACCCGGTTCGACGGTGAGGGAGATGCCGTCGAGGGCGTTGACCGCCGTCTCGCCGGTGCCGTGGACGCGATGCACGTCGCGCAGTTCGAGGACGGTCATCTCGGCACCTCGACGTCGGTCGTCGCGGGGACGGCCTTCGGTTCGTAGCGCACAAGACTCGTCTCGCAGTGGTCGAGCCAGCGCAGTTCCGCCTCGGCCTGGAAGATCATCGCGTCGAGCACGAGCAGCCACGGCAGGTCGCCCGGCTGGGTCTTGAGCCTCGTGTACTCCTGCAACGTGCGCATCGTGGCCGTGCGCTGGGTCATCACGACCTTGGCGACGTCGACACCGGGCGTGGTGATGGCGAGGGCGAGCTTGATCGCCACCTCGTCACGCGGCCGGTCACCGCGCTGGACGGGCGTGGCGAACCACTTCTTCAGCTCGTCACGGCCCTGCGTGGTGATCTCGTAGGGCCGTTGGCCCTCGTTCTCGGGCAGCGCGGCGACCAGATCGTCGCGCTCCAGGCGCGACAACGTCGTGTAGACCTGCCCGATGTTCAACGGCCACGTGCCGCCGGTGGCCGAGTCGAACGCCACCCGCAGCTGGTAGCCGTACATGGGCCCGCGCTGGAGCAACGCGAGCAGACCGTGTTTGACCGACATACCTACTGAGTATGCATACCGAGTATGTTCCTGGCAAACGGTGAAGGGCAAACACGCGTGCGAACGGTGCTGACATCAGGAACCCTGATGGGTGGATGAAGCGGGGTGGGAGCGTGGTCGGCGCCGCGCGGGACAGAACGGGAAGACCGAGCTTGCTGGGGGTGTCAGGCGGGACCGAGATGCGCCGTTGCTCTGGGCTGCCGGACGTGCGGGACTACGAACCGGCGGACGAGACGGCGTGGCTGCGCTGCCGGGTTCTCGGGCTGCTGGCGACGACCTGCTACGACGACGTGTGGCCGGCCAAGCGCCGCGCCGACCTGGAACTCGTCGCGGTCGACGGCGGCGTGACCGGTGTGCTGGACGTGTCGGTGCCGGGGGCGGAGGCGACGATCGAGACCGTCGTCGTGCACCCGGACCACCAGGGACGGGGGATCGCGACGGCGTTGCTCGCGGAGGCGGTGCGACGGCTGGAGCGGTGCGGTGTGCGCGAGGTCCAGGCGTGGACCCGCGAGGACGCGCCGGCGCTGGGATGGTTCGCGCGCAACGGGTTCGTGGAGGACCGCCGGTACCTGCAGGTGTACGCGTCGCCCGCCGAGGTGGGCACCGTGCTGAGCGTGAGGTACGGGCTGGAGCCGGTCGGGGCGTTCCTGCACGCCAGGATCGAGCGGGAGACCGAGCTGCGGCAACGGTTCGAGCGCGTGCACGTGTGCCGCAGGATGGTGCGCGAACTCAGGCCGTGATGCCGCTCAGGCGCGGGATCGTCGCGGTGCGTCCGGCGAGCAGCATGACCAGTGCCTCGATCGGCCCGGTGATCTCGGCGCCCTCGCCCGCGGACCAGTCGGCGTCGGTGGCGACCAGCCGGTGCCCGGCCAGCCTGCGGCGCGCGTGGAACGGGAACCCGATCCGCCACAGGTCGTCGGCCGCGACCACGGCGGCGTCGAGGGGCATGTGGCGTTCGATCCCGAGCGGGATCGCGATGTCCTGCGCGTGGACCATGGAGTCCATCAGGGCGTTCTTCAGCGACTGACCCGGTGCGAGCTTGTGGTGGCCGACCGCGCCGCGCACGTTCGCGACGATCTCGGCCGTCGGTCTGCGTGCCTCGGCGCGCGCGGTCTGGTCGACCATGCGGTTGAAGCTGCCGCGGGCGCGGACGAAGGCCTTGAACGCCCCGCCCACGCCGATGCGGTTGGCGAGCGACAGGTGGCCCGCGACCTCGCGCACCGTCCAGCCCTCGCACAGCGAGGGGTAGGTCCACTCGACGTCCGTCAGTCCTGCGAGCAGGTCCGCGGTCGCCGCGCGCTCGGAGTCGATCGTCTGCCAGATCTTCGCCTCGTCCATGACCCTCTCCTCTTGATTTAGTTCGAGAGGCTGACTACTTTAATCAGAGAATCTGACTAGAACAAGGGGAGCCAACGGGTGAACATCGGTCTGCTGCTCTTCATCCCGAGCCGCGAGGTGGAGAACCGGATCCTGGCCGCGGTCGTCGCGGCGGGGTTCGAGATCACGCAGGCGCAGGCGCGGGTGCTGATGCGCGTCGGCCCGGACGGGACGCGGCTGACCGAGCTCGCCGAGGCCGCCCAGGTGACCAAGCAGACCGCCGGGTTCCTGGTGGACCAGATGGAGAAGGTCGGCTACGTCGAACGCGTGCCCGATCCCACGGACGGCCGGGCGCGGCTGGTGCGCGTGACCGGCAAGGCGAAGGAGGCCGTCCCCGTCGCGAACGCGGAGATGGCCAGGATCGAGGCGGAATGGGAACAGCACATCGGCAGGCGCCGCATGGCCCAGTTGCGCGAGGCGCTCGAGATGCTCGGCGAGATCACCGATCCGTACCGCTGACCCGCGTGGTCACGGTGCCGTTCGACCCGGTCGCACCGACGACGGCGGCGGTCTACCGGGTGGTGTCGGCGGGGGAGCCGGCGTTCGTGAAGGTCCTGCGGCGGCCGCACGTCCCGGACGAGTTCAAGGACGTGGTGGGCGATTTCCCGTGGCGCGACGAGGTGGAGTTCCTGCTGTCGGACTTCGTGCTGCCACCGGGGATGCGCCGGCCGCGCGTGCTGCGGGTGGACGACTTCGGCGACCGGATCGCGTTGTGGCTGGAGGACGTGCGCTGCGCGGACGTGGAGTGGGACCTGCCCCGCTTCCGGCGGGCCGCGCTCGCACTCGGGCGCTGGGCAGGTCGCCGCTACGGTGGCGGGCCGGGCAGGGCGTTGCGGGTGCTGTACGAGGGAATGCTCGTGCGGGACGCGTTCCTGCGGCCGCACTGCTCGGCTCTCGCGGAACGGATGCCGGGACTCCTGGCGCGGCTCGAGGCGTTGCCCCAGGCGAACGGGCACAACGACGCGTGCCCGCAGAACCTGCTGGTCCCGCTGGACGACCCGGAGTCGTTCGTGGTGATCGACGTGACCTGGCAGTGCCCGAACCCGGTCGGCGCGGACCTCGGTCAGCTGCTCGTGGGGCTCGCCCAGGCCGGGCCGATGGCGGTCACGGACCTGCCACCGGTGCGGGAGGCGATCATCGACGCCTATCTGGAAGGCCTGCGCCTCGAACATCGTGACGTGTCACGGGAACAGGTCGTGCTGGGCTGCGACGGGACGCTGGCGGTGCGCAGCGCGTTCCACTCGGAACCCGAACTGGCCGAGTACCTCGTGGAACGCGCCATGGCACTTTAGGAAGCGAGCAGCTCCGACACCCGCGAGCGGACCTCGGGCGAGTCGAGCCCGCGGACCATCACGGTGGTGCGGCGGCGAAGCACGTCGTCCACTTCGGACGCCCACTCGGTGCGGCGGGCGTGCTCGACCTGCGCCCAGATGTCCGGGCCGTCCGGGTGGACGCGCTCCAGCAGCGCCGGGTTCTCCAGGCCTAGCGCGACGACCTCGTGCGACGTCGTGCCGTAGTGCGTGGCGAGGTGGCGGACCACGTCGTCGGGCAGCGCGTCGAACGCGTGGCCCAGCACGGAACCCACGGTGTCGGGCGACGCGGAACCGGGCAGCGCCACGCCGTCCAGCGGGCCGTCGAAGGTGCGGCCGAGCTCGGAGTTCACCCGGGCCAGGACGGTGGCGCCGATCTTGCGGAACGTCGTCCACTTGCCGCCGGCCACACTGATCATGCCGCCGGACCCCGCGGTGATCACGGTTTCGCGCTTGGCGTGCGAGGTGTCGCCGGGGCCGCCGGGCAGCACCCTCAGGCCCGCGAACGTGTACGCGATCCGCGAACGGTCCAAACCGGACACCGCGACGCCCGCCTCGTCCAGGATCTGGTCGATGTCGGCGTCGGTGCACGCGACCGCGGCCGGGTCGCCCTCGTAGGCCTCGTCGGTGGTGCCGAGCAGGAGGTGGCCCTCCCACGGGATCGCGAACGACACGCGCACGTCGTCGACCGGGATCGTCAGCGCGGCCTTCCACTCCGACTGGGTGCGCAACACGAGGTGCGAGCCCTTCGACAGGCGGATCGACGGGTCGGCGGCGGGATCCTCCATGCGCCGCAGCACGTCCAGCCACGGGCCGGTCGCGTTCACGACGACCTTCGCGTCCACGCCGAACTCGCCCAGCGAGTCCTTCAGGTCCACGCCCGTGACCTTCGCACCGGTCTTGCGCAGGCCCACGACCGAGATGTGGTTGAGCAGCACGGCACCGGCCTCGGCGGCGGCGCGGGCGGCGGTGATCGCCACGCGGCTGTCGTTCATCTGGTGGTCGTAGTACATCGCGGCACCGCGCAGACCGTCGGCGCGCAGGTCAGGCACCCACTCCACAGCCCTGCGCGCCGACAGCACCTTCCCCATGCCGTCGCCGAAGCCCGACAGCGCGGAGTACAACGTGACGCCCGCGCCCAGCACGAACCGGCTGTGCGGGCCGCCCTTGTAGACGGGGACGAGGAACGGCAGCGGGCGCACCAGGTGCGGGGCCAGGTGGTCGCCCAGCGCGCGGCGCTCCTTGTGGTTCTCGTGCACCATCGGCACGGCCG
The DNA here is from genome assembly GCF_900115955.1 of Lentzea waywayandensis. Classification (GTDB taxonomy): domain Bacteria; phylum Actinomycetota; class Actinomycetes; order Mycobacteriales; family Pseudonocardiaceae; genus Lentzea; species Lentzea waywayandensis. The sequence goes on along the minus strand of NZ_FOYL01000001.1, from coordinate 382,632 downwards.
ACGGTCCCATCGCGAGGTAGCGCAGGCCGCCGTGCACGAGCTTCGACGACGCGGACGACGTGGCGCCCGCGAAGTCGCCGCTCTCCACCAGCGCGACCCGGAGGCCGGAGCGGGCCGCGGCCCACGTGGTCGCGATGCCCAGGATGCCGCCGCCGATCACGACGACGTCGAACGTGCCGTGCTGAAGCTCTTCGCGAGCCCTTGTCCGCTGAGTTGAGTCAGTCATCGTCCTCGTCCATCCACCCGACGGTCCGCTCGACCGCCTTCTTCCACTTCCGGTAGCCGCGAGATCGCGCCGCCGGTTCCATCGACGGCTCCCACTCGGCCGCCTTGTGCCAGTTGGCTTTCAGCTCGTCGGTGGTGCTCCAGTAGCCCACCGCGAGACCCGCCGCGTACGCCGCGCCCAGGCACGTCGTCTCGGCCACGATCGGGCGCACCACCGGCACGTCCAGCACGTCCGACAGGAACTGCATGAGCAGGTTGTTCGCCGTCATGCCGCCGTCGACGCGCAACGTCGTGAGGTCCGCTGCCGAGTGGGCATTCACAGCGTCGGCGTTCATCGCGTCCACGACCTCGCGCGTCTGCCACGCCGATGCCTCCAGCACGGCCCGTGCGAGGTGCCCGCGCGAGATGTAGCCCGTCAGGCCGGCGATCACGCCACGCGCGTCGCTGCGCCAGTGCGGTGCGAAGAGTCCGGAGAACGCGGGCACGAAGTACGCACCGCCGTTGTCGTCCACGGTCCGTGCGAGCGTTTCGATCTCCGCCGCCGACGAGATCAGCCCGATCTTGTCGCGGAACCACTGCACCAGCGCGCCCGTCACCGCGACCGCGCCCTCCAGGGCGTAGGCCGCCGGCTCGTCGCCGATCTTGTACCCGACGGTGGTCAGCAGGCCGTTCCGCGAGTGCACCGGCTTGCCACCGGTGTTGATCAGCAGGAACGCGCCGGTGCCGTAGGTGCACTTGCCCTCGCCGGGCTCGAAGCAGGTCTGGCCGAACAGCGCGGCCTGCTGGTCGCCCAGCGCCGACGCGACGGGCACGCCCTCGTAGCTGCCGTACACCTCGGAGGAGGACCGGATCTCGGGGAGCATCTCGCGCGGCACGTCCATCGCTTCGACGAGTTCCGGGTCCCAGTCGAGGGTCTCCAGGTTCATCAGCATGGTGCGCGACGCGTTCGTGACGTCGGTGACGTGGCGGCCGGTCAGGTTCCAGATCAGCCAGGTGTCCATGGTGCCGAACAGGACCTCGCCGCGTTCGGCCCGTGCGCGCAGTCCGTCGACGTTGTCGAGCAGCCAGCGCAGCTTCGGGCCGGAGAAGTAGGTCGCCAGGGGGAGTCCGGAGCGTTCGCGGAACCTGTCCTGGTCGCCGAGCTGCTTGATCAACGCGTCCGTGCGCGTGTCCTGCCAGACGATCGCGTTGTGCACGGGCTCGCCGGTCGCCTTGTCCCACACGACCGTGGTCTCGCGCTGGTTCGTGATGCCGAACGCGGCGATGTCGCTGAACGAGAGAGACGCGTGAGAGAGGGCGTCGCGCACGACGGCCTGCACGTTCGTCCAGATCTCGGTCGCGTCGTGCTCCACCCAGCCCGGCCTGGGGAAGATCTGCCGGTGCTCGCGCTGAGCGACCGACACGATTCCGCCGGACTGGTCGAACACGATGCACCGGGACGACGTCGTGCCCTGGTCTATCGCCGCGATGTAAGCCACGTGCACACTCCCTTGTGCGAACCATTCGACAATGTCGAACGATTCCACAGTACTACCAGGAGAGTCCGCCCAGCTCCCTCGAAACGCTGCGAGCTGCCTCACGTACGTAGGACACGAGTTCGAGGCGCGGCGGCTGATCAGGGGAGTCGCACAGCCGCTCGACCGGCCCGGAGATGCCGACCGCGCCCACGACCACGCCCCGCCTGTCCCGGATCGGCGCCGCCACGGACGCTTCACCTTCGACGAGTTCGTGCAGGTCGTAGGCCCAGTCGCGGTCGCGGACCTCGTTCATCGAGTCGGCGAGCTGCTCGGGGTTGAGGGTGTGCCGCGTGAACCGTTGCAGGTCGCCGTCCGGCCACTCGCCGAACGCGACCAGCGCCTTGCCCAGGGCCGTCGCGTTCCACGGCAGCAACGCGCCGGTGTCGAGCGTCTGCCGGCTGTTGTCCGGCCGGAACACGTGATGCACGACGAGCACGTGCTTGCCGTGCATCACGCCGATGCGCACGGCCTCGCGCGCACGCATCGCCAACGTGTCCGACCAGTTCAACGCCTTGGCGCGCAGCTCGTTGCCATCGAGATAGGACGTGCCGATCTGGAACAGCGCGGCGCCCAGGCGGTACTTGCCGCCCTCGACCTCCTGCTCGACGAACCCGACCTCGTGCAACGTGCGCAGGATGCCGTGCACCGTCGGTTTCGCGAGGTCCAGGGCGCGCGCGATCTCGCCGACGCTCAGCTGGTGCGCGCCGCCGTGCGCGAGCAGCTTCAGGACCTCTGCCGCGCGTTGAATGGACTGAATGGGGCCGGGCACGCACCCCACTCTAGCTGCGCTCGTTCGACAATGTCGAACACATGTCGTTCACGTCTGTGCGTCGAAGTCCCGGAACGACTCGGAGCTGCGCGGGCCGGTCGCACCCTGGTACTTGCCGTCGTACAGCTCGATCTCACCCTCTGGTACCCAGAAGGTGACCTGGCCGATCCGCATGCCGGGGTACACCACCAAGGGCTGCACGGCGTGGAACTGCAACGTCCAATTGTTGTGTGACCCGATGTCGATCAGATCGGCGGTCATGTTGACGAACAGCCCGAGCCGGCCGAGTGAGGACTTCCCCCGGATGATCGGCACGTACTGGTCGCTGCCCATCCTCTCCGCAGTGGATCCGAGGTACACGCGATCCGGTGTCAGCGTGAAGCCCGACTCGCCGATGGCGACCGTGTCGACCTTGTTGGGCAGCCGGGCGTCGAGTTCAAGGTCCTGGTAGACGAGAAGCTCGGGTCCCAGGCGGAAGTCGTAGCTGTTCGGGTTGATCTGGTTCTCGCGGAACGGGTCGATCTCGATCCTGCCCAGGCCCACCTGACGAGCGATCTCGCTGCCTGTAAGTATCACTGTGACCTCGCGAGCCGATGGGTGTTCAGATCAAGCTCGTGGGGAGAGCGGGCATCGGCGCCATGGCGTCGCCGTACGCGCCACCGTACGCAGTCGCGGTTCCTCGGCTTCGCCAGAAACTGACCTGGCCCAGCCGCATTCCGGCGTAGACGAGCAGCGGCTGGACCACTGTGAGCTCGAGTGTCCACCGGTGGACGGCTCCCTGGTGCCCTAGATCGGCTGTGACCTGGACGAAGAGTCCGAGCCTGCCGATCGACGACCGGCCGATCAAACTGGTGACGAAGGTGGTGCTGCCGATCACCTCGGCGGTGGTGGAGAGGTAGAGCCGTCCAGGACGTAGCTGGTAGCCCTCTTCCGGGATCCTGGCTTCCAGCCAGGGCGCGTTCGCCCTCGCGTCGAGCGTCTTCTGCGGGGTGAAGCGGATCTCCTCGCCGAGGGAGTAGTTGTAGCTGTTCGGATTCAGGCGTTCCGTGTCGAACGGACTGATCGTGATCTCGCCTGCCTCGACCGCCTTGGCTATCGCCATCCCGGTGAGTATCACGTTGGTAGGCCGTCCAGAAGGTTCCAGACCGCCGAGTCGAAGTTCTCCAGGGAGCCGTTGTTGTCGATGATCAGGTCCGCGTCGGCGGGCTGCAGTCCTGTCTCCGTGACGTGATCGGTCGCGCCCAGGCTCAGGTCACCTCGGAGGACCCTCCGCTTCCTCGACGTCTCCGGATCAACGTCGATCATGACCAGCCGGAACAACTCCTGCCTCAGGTAGGCGAAGTCGGCAGGCCGGGCGTCCGTGCACACGACCAGAGTTCTTCCTGTGTGCAGTCCACGCGAGCTGATCCTCTTCAACTCCAGCAGAAATTGCTCCTCCAGCACCGACGGGTTGATCTTCCGTAGGTGCGAACCGAGGAAGTTCAGCAGTTCGCCGTCCTGGACGCTCTCGTCGTCGAGCGGCTTCCCGGCGATCTGGTAGACAGCAGCCTGCGCCTGGTAGAGCGGGGTGGCTAGCGTGATCATTTCGATCTCGTGCCCGCGGTGGGTGGCCCAGTGTCGAGCTGACTGGGTGAACGTGTTTTTGCCGGCTCCTGGTAGACCTGCCAGGGCGATTCTGATCATCGGTATTCGGATCCTTCTACTTCTCTGCCATGCGACTGTCCAATGCGGCGATCGCTGCCGCCACGGTTGTGCGAAGCTCGCTTTCCGTGGCATGCTCGAGGACTGTTCCGGTGAAAGGTGGAGAACTCATCCCAAGGAGTGACCAGGGGATGTTGGCGACCTCCTCGTGACGGTGGATCGATACCGGTACGACCGGGTATGAATCTGGGTTCGGGATTCGCCTATCGTGCATAGTTCGTATCTCGTGCATGATGTTTCCGTTGAGCTGTTTGGAACAGCGTCCTTGATAGGCGCGAGAAGCGACGATGATGCAGCAATCTGTCTGCATCACGCCGTCGATGCTGTTCTGGGCCGTGGTTCCGCCGATGCCCTGATTCGGCTCGAGTATGACGTAGTAGCGGCGGCGCGAATTGTGTAGTTCTCTAACGATTCGCTGGACGTGGACGGTGTCGTCCACGCAGTACGAGATGAAGACCGATAGTCCGGTGTAACCGTGCGATCGGCGCGTATCCGCCGGTATTCCTCCCCATTCGCTTCGCTTCTTCGCGAGAAGCGACGACCTCAGAGTTCCCATGCGGTAGGACTTCTTGAGGGCCGCGAAATCTCGGCCCCGGTCGTGCTGAGGGTAGAACATCAGCACATCGCCCAGGATGGGCATGGTCACACGTGGACTGCGGACCACCTCGAAGTAGGGGCCATTCATGTCGTTGATCGCGGCAAGCTCCGTTTCACCTGTCGGGGCAGTCGTCTCGAATCGGATACCGCTGGGTTTCGGTGTGCTCGCCTCGAACGTTTCGAAGAAGATCTCGTTCGGTATGGGTACCGTGGCGCCGTTGACCGAGCTCGACTGGTTGCTCTCCCTCAGCCAGAAGTGCGCATATGCGCTGGAAGCAGTGGTGAACTCGCTTAGGGCGATGGATGTCTTCTTGTCCAGGCGTCTCCTGGACTGGCTGGATTTGACGTTGTTGATCTCGGCTTCCAGTCGTACGTCGTCGAGTTCGAGAAAGGATTCGATACCTACCTCCCTTGTTGCGATTAGGGAAGAGGTGTGGAATGCGTCAGGTAGCTTTCGGATGCCGTCGATTATGCTGCTAAGAAGCATTACCCGAAATCTGTTCTGTGGAGCGAAATAGACGATAGAGTACAGATGGGCGCGTGTGGCAAGAAAGTTTCCCAGTGGGGCCGGATCAGAGCAGATCGGGCCGCTGTCATCATAGGAGAGAATGGCTGAGACGACATCGTGTGAGGTGCTGAGGCCGCCGACCGTGTGGTGGGCGTCCCGGTGTACATAATCGATCCTGTCGGCATCGATCTCGCCGTCGAGCATGTGACGAAGCGGCATGAACCTCTGTTGCCACGCGCTGTCTGACCAGCTCTCGGCCGACATAAGGAACGCGATGAAGTGGAGGTTGAGCGGCTCGAGAATCGCTTGGAGATCGGCGTTGAGGAGACAGCCCAGGTTGAATACCGCTTTAGATGGCCAGAGCGAGACGTCCTGGTCGATCTTGCCTCCGACCCAGTCCCGGAGATCTTCGTCGGGCACGAAGTGCTCGGTGGTCGCGTTCTGGTACGGCAACTCGCCGATGTCCTGTAGTAGAGCGGCCACCAGTACGTGCTGGTAAAGGAAGTCGGCGGTGATCGGTTCTGGGGGTTCGTACGCCTCTTCGTACTGTTGCAGCAGGGTCGTCCTGAAGCTCGAACGAGCGCCACCGACCTGTTTCAAAAGGTTTCGCATTACGTGCATCGTGCCGAGGGCGTGCGCGTACCTGCTGTGGTCCGCCGCGACATAGCTTTGCGAGGCGAAACCGAGTTGCTTGATCCGGCGCAGCCGCTGGATGGCCCGTGACTGGATCAGCTGGGCGATGATCGGCGGACCTGGGGCGTACAGGTCGGAGATGTCGACGAGGCCATGCACCGCGTCACGTATCGAGGACTCGGGTTGTCCGGTGCCTCGATTCGGTGCATGGCTCATCTGGTCCCCCGCCGCTTGGAGTTCGTCCAACTACGTGACCACGTCGTCGAGCTCGGCGCCAGTGCTGTTACGGCCGATAGATTCCCAGCGCGGCCGCCCGCGAACGGAACCTGAAGTGGTTGGCCCTCTCGCGGACCTCGCCGTCCGTCGCGATCGAGATGGGCGGACCGTGCACCTCGACGTTCAACGACGCCACCTCGAAGTGCTTGTACATGCGCGAGTGCTCCAGGGCCCCGAGCAGCGCGCCCAGGAAGAACCTGGTCCGCGAGTACTTCCGATCCGCACGGACGAACCGCACGTCGAGCAGCCCGTCGTCCAGCCGGGGCCGCATGGTCGGCGCGAAGCCCTTCGGCCGGTACGGCCCGTTGCCCACGAACAGCATCCACACGAGGTGCTTGTCGCCGTCGATCGTCATGTGCAACGGCTTCGCGCGCTGCAGGACGCGGAACATCGCGATTCCGGCCGCGGGCCACTTGCCCCAGCGCTTCTCCAGCTTCTCGCGGATGCGCACCATGTCGGGGTAGCCGCCGAGCGACGCCGTGTTGATGAACCACTGGTCGTTGACCTTCGCCATGTCCACCCGCACGCCCACGCCGTCCGCGACCGCCTGAGCCGTGTCGTGCAGACCCATGATGCCCACGTCACGCGCGAAGTGGTTCAACGTGCCGGAGGGGATGAGCACGAGCGGTAGGTCGCTCTCGGCAGCGATGGCGGCCACGGCGGCCACGGTCCCGTCACCACCGGCCACGCCCAGCGCCTTCGCGTCCGGCAGGTCCGACAGCTCCTCGACCGAGACGATCTGCGCCTTCGGCCACTCCTCGGTGATCTGCGGCGTCGGATCCGGCCCCACACCCGAGTGCGGGTTCACCACCACGACCAGCCCGTCGCCGTCCTGCAACGACGTCAGGTCGGCGTGTTCGTAGGCCGACGCGGGCTCGTTCACCCCGAGCGGCCACCACCGGCGAGTCAGCAACGCGGCACCGACACCGACCGCCGCGCCGGCCGCGACATCTGTCGGCCAATGAACGCCCGTGTGAACGCGTGAATAGGCGACGGCGGCGGCGATCGGCGCCACCACCACGCCTGCTTTGGGGGATTCCATGGCGACCGCCGTGGCGAAAGCGGCCGCTGACGCGGAGTGACCGGACGGGAATGACGACGACGTCGGCCGCTTGGACAACCGGCGGTCCATCGCGAGCAGATCCGCGGCAGGGCGACGGCGCGGGAAAAGAGACTTCCCGACGAGGTTCGCGCTGGCAGAGGCCCCGGCGATGGCCGCGAGACCCCGCATCGCACCACGCCGGTACGGGCCTTTCCTGATCGCCAGAATCGCCGCGATGACGAACCACAGCAGGCTGTGGTTGGCGGCTTTCGAAAGTCTCTTCAAACCCGTGTCGAGCCTGCTCGGACGCAGTCCGGCCGAGGAGCTCATGAGCTTCTTGTCGAGAGCGCTGACCCGTTTCCACACCCCACCGACACTAAACCGCAACCGGCGTGCCGCCCGAACGGATCACCCTGCTCCGCCTGAGAGTCGCCTACTGTTGAGGCATGCAGCGGCGGATCTTCGGCATTGAGACAGAATTCGGGGTGACCTGCACCTTCCACGGGCAGCGTCGTCTGTCCCCGGACGAGGTCGCGCGGTACTTGTTCCGCCGCGTCGTCTCGTGGGGACGTTCTTCCAACGTCTTCTTGCGCAACGGCTCCCGGCTCTACCTCGACGTCGGCTCCCACCCGGAGTACGCGACGGCCGAGTGCGACGACCTGGCGCAGCTCGTCACGCACGACAAGGCGGGTGAGCGGATCCTGGAGGACCTGCTCGTCGACGCCGAGCGCAGGCTCGCCGACGAGGGCATCGGCGGCGACATCTTCCTGTTCAAGAACAACACCGACTCCGCCGGCAACTCCTACGGCTGCCACGAGAACTACCTGGTCGCACGCGCCGGCGAGTTCTCGCGCATCGCGGACGTCCTGCTGCCGTTCCTGGTGACCAGGCAGCTGATCTGCGGCGCCGGCAAGGTGCTGCAGACCCCGCGCGGCGCCGTGTACTGCCTCTCGCAGCGAGCCGAGCACATCTGGGAGGGCGTGTCGTCCGCGACCACCCGCTCCCGCCCGATCATCAACACCCGCGACGAGCCGCACGCCGACGCCGAGCGCTACCGGCGCCTGCACGTCATCGTCGGCGACTCGAACATGTCCGAGGTGACGACGCTGCTGAAGGTCGGCAGCGCGAACCTGGTGCTCGAGATGATCGAGCAGGGCGTCCAGTTCCGCGACTTCTCGCTGGACAACCCGATCCGCGCCATCCGCGAGATCTCCCACGACCTCACGGGCCGCCGCACGGTCCGTCTGGCCGGCGGCAAGGAAGCGTCCGCGCTCGACATCCAGCGCGAGTACTTCGAGAAGGCCGTCGAGCACTGCGCCAAGCGCTCACCGGACCCGATGGCGGAGCGCGTCCTCGAACTCTGGGGCCGCACCCTCGACGCCGTCGAGGCGCAGGACCTGACGAAGATCGACCGCGAGATCGACTGGGCCATCAAGAACCGCCTGATGAACCGGTACATGGAAAAGCACAACATGGACCTGTCCAACCCGCGCATCGCCCAGATCGACCTCGCCTACCACGACATCCGCCGTGGCCGTGGCGTGTTCGACCTGCTGCAGCGCAAGGGCCAGGTCGAACGAGTGACCGACGACGGCGAGATCGAGGCCGCCAAGGACACCCCGCCGCAGACCACGCGCGCCAAGCTGCGCGGCGACTTCATCGCTGCCGCCCAGGCCGCCGGTCGCGACTTCACCGTCGACTGGGTGCACCTGAAGCTGAACGACCAGGCGCAGCGCACCGTGCTGTGCAAGGACCCGTTCCGCGCGGTGGACGAGCGCGTCGAAAGGCTCATTTCGTCGCTGTAGGGCTCGGCCTGAGCGGCGGGCGGGGTGTCCGTCGCTCAGGAGCCGATGGTGAACCCGAGGCGTTGCAGCCGAGCGATCGCCTCGTCAGGTGACGTTCCTGCTTGTGCGGCCGCCAGGGGCACTCGACCGAGCGGGAACTCTTCGGCCAGGGACCTGAACGGTTCCTGGCCGTTCCCGTCTCTGCTCAGGAGTCGAAGGTCCGTGTGGTCAACCGCGTGCGGGAGGCGCTGGGCGTCCTCGACCGGGAAACCCATGTCAGCGAGGCGGCGGAGGATGTTCGTCAGTGGCAGGCCGGTTCGGGCAGCGGCTATCAGCAGGTGCCGCGTCTCCACCGGAACGGTCGCACTCAGCCACTGGAACTGGTCCTGGTTGTAGATCGACCACCGGCTCACGTCGACCGCGCGGTTGAGCAATGGGTCGGCCAGAGCGTCGACCCCGGCGGGTAGATCCGCCGCCTCGGTGCGCAAGCCCAGTAGCTCCAGCCTCGCCAGGATGTCCGAGGCAGGCAGTCCGAGGCGGGCAGCGGCGACCAGGACGTGCCCTAGTGGCAACGTGAACCCGTGGCGGACCATCGCCGTGTGGTCGCCGTCGAGCCACGGTGCCTTGCCATCCAGAGCCGCGCTGAGCAGAAGCAGGTCGTCCGGTCTGGGGCCGAAGCCGAGCAAGGGCTCCGGTGGGGTGCTGAAACCCAGCTGCATGAACCTGTGCGCCACATCGCGTGGAGATCGTCGCGTCTTGGCCGCGGCGATCAGAATCCGTGGCAGGTGGACCTGCGTGCCGGCGCGCAACCATGGGGAATGTGAGTAGCTCGGCCGGGACGCGGTTCCGATCGTGGTGCTGACGAGCACCAGATCATCGGGCTCCGCCGTGTCCGGAAGTTCTTCAGGTGGCGTGTGCCCGAGTTCGGTGAGCCGTCGTGCCGCTTGAGAAGGTGTTAGTCCCGTTTTGATCGCAACGCTCAACACGTGACCGATTTCCACTGAGGCGTCGTGCAGCGGCTCATCGGGTCGACTGTTGTCGACGTGCTGGACCCTGGTGAGGAGTACGTCCAGTGGCAGTTTGAGTTCGGGTAGGTCATCGGCGACGGGTACGTCGAGATCTGCCTCGGCGAAGCGGGCGGCGACCTGAGCCGGTGATCGGCCGGATTTGATCGCAGCCGCCGTGACCTGCCACAGCGGAACGGGACTTTCCACACGCATGCCGAAGTGCGTGGTGAAGATGATGTTGTCGTGCCTGTCGGAGTCGGATGGCAACTGTGCGGTCGTGGGCGTGCTGTAACCGAGTTCGGTGAGCCGTCGCGCCACCGCGGCGGGTGTCCAGCCGGTGGTCGCCGCGGCCGCCAGGACATGGGAGGCCGGTACAGCCGACGGGTGGGACAGCATGCAGTAGCCGAGCCCGCCGTGGAGGAGCGTCTTGTCGGTGGGGTGCACCACTTCGGGAAAACGGTCCGCGGGTGCCGCGGAGTAACCCAACTCGGACAGCCTCTCGAGTACCGTTGCGGGGGTCAGACCAGTGCCCACCGCGGCCAGGAGCACATGTTCGTGGGGAACCGGCTGCTTTCTGGACAGCCACGGCCACTCGCCGTCGCGGTGCCTGCTGAGGAGTTGGGGATCGGCCGCTCTGGCGTCAGGAGGCAAGGTCTCCGGATCTGGTGTGGACCAGCCGAGCGTGGTCAGCCGCTCCGCCACCTCGCGCGGAGAGCGCTGCGCTCGCCGCGCTGCGGACAGAATGTGGCCGAGCTCCGGTTGCATCGTGTCGGACAACCACTGATCGTGCTCGCGATCAGAGCTCAACAGCATGTCGTCTGACGGGAGCGCGGGAACCACCGCACCGCTACCTCCGGCACACCCTGCCCCTGTACTCGCCCAGCGCCATGCGGCCAGCCTCCATCGCCCCGTTCGGCCGTCCCAGCGCGGTTGCTTGAAGCGTTGACCGGAGAGCATGTCCGTGTCGGTGGGGAAGCAGCCGACCACCTCGATCGGCATGTCGTTCCCCGCGATGGTCCAGGGCCGGTATCTTGCCGCGATCGCGAGTTCACAGATCTCGTCCGCGAGGCGCGGCATGTCCTTCACGAGCTTTGACAGCCACCCGTGCGACAACGGTGACCGGGGCCCGTCGAGAAGCACCTCACGTCCCGCACGCATGAGCTCCTCGACCAGCGGATGGTTGAGACCGATGATCGTCTTGCGGTCGACGGTGAGTTGGGGCAGATCCCGGCCGGTGAGGTTCACGACGGCACCGAACACGCTCGTGCCCGCCCAGATCCCGTCCGCGAGAATCGCGCCGGTGGTCTCACACCACCACACCCTGCCTCCAGGTGCGGGGAGTACCTGACCGGCGGTTTCGGCGGACTCGTCGGCCTCGAACGGGTCTGTGCCCACCGGGGCGGCCGGGGACAACTCGCCGGGCTCCCACCTCTGCAGGCCGCTCATGTCGTCGGACGTGACCTCGTAGTCGCTGATCCAGAGGATCCGGCGCAGCAGCTCGGTGCAGCGCGGCGGGTCTCCCGTTCGCCGAAGCCAGAGCCGCACGACGGTGCCCGCTTCTTCACCCTTGCCCAGATCTCGCACCTTGAACAACGCGCCGGGGCCGGCGATGTGCACTTCCAGTCGTTGTTCCGGTGTGCCCGCGCGGGACAGCCTGCAGGTCGTCACGGTGATCTCGTCCGCCAGCATGAAGTAGCTGAGCACCCCGATGCCGAAGCGGCTGTTGGGGTACGACTCGATGCCTTGGCTGGCCCAGTCCGCCTGCTCCTCGACGTACTCCGGCAGGTCGGAGAACCGGACACCGGCCCGGGAGAACACCTGCACGAGCTCGCGGTCGCGCATCCCGATGCCGTTGTCCACGCATTCGAGGTAGGGACGTCCGCGCTCGTCGACTCCCTGCCGGAAGTCGATCCTGCCGCTCCACGGCTGAACCTTGCCGCCGGTCTTCCGCAGGTAGATCGTCCTGGCCTCGCGGTACCGGCAGGCGTCGAGAGCGTTCTGGTACAGCTCCCGGATGGCGAGCTCAGGCGTTCCGTAGAGCTGCTCGCCCATCAGCAGCTCCTGGATCCTGTCGCTGGCCAGGCGGAACTGGTGACCGAGTGAGATCGGCGCCTTGTTGCTGCCCTGCGCCGTCCTGAGTTCGATGCCGTCCGCCGAGACGTGGACCGGTACGGCGTTGAGGGCGAGGAGCGGGCCCGGCGTCTCGGAGGCTCGGGCGACGTCTGTCAGCACAGCATCAAGCGCCGCGGTGTGTCTGCGCAGCGCGAGCACCGTGGCGTCGTGGTCGCAGGAGGTGGTGAGAACCCGCGTCCTCTCCCCGAGCCATTGCGCGTCCCTGAGGGCGCTGAGCACTCCCTCAGGGGTGACACCGTCCTCGATGCCGAGGTGGTCCGCGATCACCCGGTGCGTCAGGGCCGAGTCGATCGCGGTGCGGTAGGCGATCACGAGCAGGTAGCCGATCAGCTGTTCGCGGACCTTCTGCTCCTGATCGCTGCCGCCCGCGATGTGCGCGATCGGCTTCAACCCGTTCTCGCGGTCGGGATCCTCGATGAACGCCGGATCGATCTGGACGACGCGGAGCAGCTCCATGAGTCGCTTCGGGGTGAGCACCCACCTGAGCGGCACCGGAAGACGTGAGGGAAGCAGCGACGTGAGGCCGTCGGCGAGGTAGCAGTCCGACTCGCCCACGAGCCAGTGGTGGAACAGCCACCAGGCGATGCTGTTCGCGGCCGAGTCACCGGCGTCGGCTCCGCGGCGGTGCAGGATGCCGTGCCGGGCAGCGAACGCGTGGAAGGCCGGCAGTTCGTGGTTCTGGGTGAAGGCGGCGGTCGCCGGGGAGATGCCGTGGAGCACGTCAGCGGCCTGCTTGGCCCAGAACGCCTGGTGCAGGTAGGGAAACGTGACCAGCAGTGCCACCTCGGCATCGGACAGCTCGACGTTCTCATGTTTGCGCACGAGGCTGACCAGCCACCGGACCGCGTCGGTGAACCGTGTGCCGAACTCGACGTCGAGCCACGGATCGTCGGCGAGCGAGCGCCGCCTGGTCTCCCAGATTCCGGCCAGCCTGCGCACCACGGCGACGGTCGCCGACTTCGTCGCGTCGTCGCGGACGCCCTGCCAGCCGACGTGCTGCGCGGCGTACTTCGACCACTCGTGGGAGGTGGTGAGGTCCGAGAGCAGCGTCAGCGGAAGCAGGACCTCGATCGAGATGACGTCGGTGCTTTCGGGCATGGGAAGATCTTCTGCCCGTGGAAGCCCGGGAGTGCGTCGGCGACGCGACAAGTCACCCGTTCAGCCGTGTCCGGCCGATCAGCGGGTAGGAAGTGGACATCGGCTCGACCAGAGTGGGCGCATGAGGATCATCGCGGCGGCACTCGCTGCTTTCCTGATACTTCCCGGGGTGGCTTCGGCATCGGACGACACCTTCTGGGACCTGAAACCCACCGGCTCGGACGCGCGCCTGCGTGGCCTGTCCGCGGTCAACAGCCAGGTCGCGTGGGCCAGCGGTTCGAAGGGCACCGTCCTGCGCACGACCAACGCCGGCCGGACGTGGGAGTCCGTCGGCCCGCCCGGCACCGAGGCGCTGGAGTTCCGCGACATCGAGGCCTTCGACGCGCGCAACGCCGTGGCGTTGTCCATCGGCGAGGGCGAGTCGTCGCGGATCTACCGGACTTCCGACGGCGGTAAGAGCTGGCAGGAGGAGTTCCGCAACACCGATCCGAAGGCGTTCTACGACTGCGTGGCGTTCTTCGACCGGTTCCGCGGGCTCGCGCTGAGCGACCCCGTTGATGGCAAGTTCCGGGTCCTCAGGACGTGGGACGGTGGCCGGTCGTGGCACGTCAACGACACCAAGGGCATGCCTGACGCGTTGCCGGGTGAGTTCGCGTTCGCGGCGTCTGGGCAGTGCGTGACTACCAGTGGTAACCACGCGTGGATCGCGACCGGCGGCGGCGCGAAGGCACGTGTGCTGGAGTCGCGGGACGGTGGGCGGTCGTGGAAGGCGAGCGACGTGCCGTTGCCGTCGGGTGAGGCGGCCGGGGTGTTCGCGGTGGCGTTCAAGACGCCGTGGCGGGGTGTGGCGATCGGCGGGGACTACCTGAAGCCGACCGATCCGACGCCGGCGTTCGCGACGAACGACGGTCGCGGGTGGACGGCGGGCAAGCAGGCGCCCGTCGGTTACCGGTCCGGCATCGCTTACCGGGGCGACGGGCTGGTCGCGGTCGGTCCGTCCGGAACGGACGTCAGCAAGGACGGCAAGTCCTGGAAGGTCGCGGACACGGGGAGTTTCGACACTGTGGACTGCGTTGGCTTCACCTGCTGGGCGGCCGGAGAGAAGGGGCGGGTCGGCCGCACCTGAGAGGAGACAGGGCATGCGTCTGCATCCGGGTGAGACCGAGGCCGCGCGGTGGCGGGTCGTGCGGCTGGCCGACGTCGTGCGGCGGCTGCGGGAGGAGGCGCCCGTGGGGCGTCCCCTCCTCGTCGCGGTCGACGGGCGCGGCGGTGCCGGGAAGTCCACCCTCGCCGAACGGTTGCGGCGGATCGTCCCGAAGTCCGAAGTGGTGCACACCGACGACATCGCCTGGAACCACGCGTACTTCGACTGGGGAGATCTGCTGGTCGAGAACGTGCTGGCGCCCCTGCACCGGGGTGAGGCGGTGGCGTTCCGGCCGGCGGCCTGGATCGAGCACCACCGGCCCGGCGCGATCCAGGTCGCGTCCGGGTTGGACGTCGTGTGGATCGAGGGCACCGGGATCATCCGGGAGCGGTGCGCTGCGTGGATCGACGCCTCGATCTGGATTCAGGGCGACCTGGACGAGCAGGAACGACGGCTGGTCGTCCGCGACGGTGACTCCGCCGAGCAGCAGCGGCACGTCGCCGCGTGGCTGGCCGAGGAGTTGCCGTTCCTGCTGCGCGAACAGCCCTGGCGCAGGGCGACGGTGGTCGTGGCAGGTACGACCGCACTTCGGCACGATCCCGAGTCCGAGATCGTCGTCGGTGTGTAACGCCTGCCGGGCGTCTGGCGAAAAAGGACGTGTCGGCCGCTCCCGAGCGGGGTAGCCGATGCAGGTGTTCGACGGATTCTCGTTGCGTTGCAGGGACGTTGGCGAGGCCAATCTGCGAGTGAGGACCGGTGGTGCAGGGCCGCCGGTCCTCCTCTTGCACGGCCATCCGCGTACCCACACGACGTGGCACCGCGTCGCGCCGTTGCTCGCCGACGACTACACGGTCGTGTGTCCGGATCTGCGCGGCTACGGCGAATCCAGCAAACCCGGTGACTACTCGAAACGTGCCATGGCGCGCGATTTCGTGAATCTCATGAAGCAGCTGGGCCACGAGAGGTTCGCCGTCGCGGGCCACGACCGAGGCGCTGCCGCCGCCATCCGGCTCGCGCTCGACCACCCGGAGAGGGTCACGCGGCTGGCCGTGCTGGACGGGCTGCCGATCGGCGCCCACCTCAGTCGCTGCGACGCCCGGTTCGCGCGGGACTGGTACCACTGGTTCTTCCTGGCACAGCAGGAACTCGCGGCCGCGATGATCAACCAGGACCCCGGCCTCTGGTACGGCCGCCGCTACCACGACACCCCGCTGGCGATGGGCGTGGAGAACTGGGCCGACTTCCAGCGGGCGATCCACGACCCGGAGACCGTGCTCGCGATGTGCGGCGACTATCGCGCCGGTCTGGAGGTCGATCGTCAGCACGACGACGAGGATCGCGCGGCCGGACGGAAGATCTCGTGCCCCGTGCTGGCGTTGTGGTCGGCCGAGGACGACCTCGGCGAGCTGTACGACGACCTGCCGGGGATCTGGGCCGAGTGGGCGGATGACGTGCGGGTACGTGCCCTCGGCTGCGGGCACCACATGGCCGAGGAGGCACCCGTCGAACTGGTCCGGGAACTGCGGACCCTGTTCTGAACGGACCGTTGACGACAGGTGGTGATGAGGTTTCCGTGCGCGCACGCGTTAGGGTCTCTCCGTGGCCATCGCACGCGCCGAACGCCTTGTCAACCTGGTGCTGTGCCTGCTGTCGACCCGTCAGTACCTGACAGCGGAGCGCATCCGCGCCATCGTCCCCGGCTATCACGAAGCGCCGACGGACGAGGCGTTCTTCCGCATGTTCGAACGGGACAAGTCCGAGCTGCGGGATCTCGGCGTGCCGCTGGAGACCGGGCGGCAGTCCAACGCCGAGGGCGCGGAGGACGGGTACCGGATCGCGCGGCGTGACTACGAGCTCGGCGACATCGACCTCGAACCCGACGAGGCGGCCGCCGTGGCGCTGGCCGCCCGGCTCTGGGACTCGCCGCAGCTCACGGGCGCGGTGCACGGGGCGTTGATCAAGCTGCGGGCCGCCGGGGTGGACGTCGACCAGGACACGCCCGCGGCCGTAGAGCCCAAGGTGCGGGCGAACGAGCCCGCGTTCCCGCCGTTGTTGCAGGCCGTGCAGGCGGGGCAGGTCGTCGCGTTCGACTACCGCAAGCCGCCGCCGGGCGGGCAGAAGGAACGAACGGTCGAGCCGTGGGGTGTCGTCGCGTGGCGCGGCAAGTGGTACCTCGTGGGCTGGGATCGTGAACGCAACGACACGCGCTGCTTCCGGCTCTCCAGGGTCGTGGGCGCGGTCCGGACCGTGGGCAGGCCCAACGCCTTCACCGTTCCAGAAGGCACGGATCTGATGAGCCTCATCGCGCGCACGGAGGTCGATCCACACCACACGGCGCCCGCCAAGATCTGGGTCGCCAAGAACCGGGCGCAGGGGCTGCGGCGGCACGCGAAGGTCGTCGAGGAACGCGACGGCGGCGACGTCGTCGAGATCGACCTGAAGTTCCCCGACTCGGCCGCCAAGTGGCTCGCCGGGTTCGGGCCCGACGTCGTGGTGCTGGAACCCGAGGTCCTGGCCAAGTCGGTCCGCGACCGCCTGCAGGGCGCACTGGAAGGAGCGCGGTGACCGCGTCGAACGAACGGCTGCCGCGTCTGCTCGCACTCGTGCCGTACCTGCTCACCCGGCCCGCCATCACCGTCAAGGAGGCCGCGGCCGACTTCGGCATCACGCCCAAGCAGCTGCGCAAGGACCTCGAGCTGCTGTGGATGTGCGGCCTGCCCGGCTACGGGCCCGGCGACCTGATCGACCTGTCGTTCGAGGGCGAGACGATCACCGTCTCGTTCGACGCCGGTCTCGACCGGCCGTTGCGCCTCACCGCGGCCGAGGCGGCGTCGCTGCTGGTCGCGCTGCGGGCGCTGGCCGACACACCCGGTGTGGTCGACACGGACGCCGTGCGGCGGGCGCTCGCGAAGATCGAGGCGGCGGTCGGCAAGGCGCAGCCGGCGGGCATGGTGGTCGGGCTCGGCGCGTTCGAACGCGGGGAGACCGCCGAGGTTCGCGCCGCCGTGCAGGACGCCGTGAAGCGCGAACGGGCTGTGCGCATCCGTTACTACTCGCAGTCGCATGACGCGATGAGCGACCGAGTGGTCGATCCGATGCGCCTGCTGCTCGTCGAGGGGCGCGGCTACCTCGAAGGATGGTGCCGATCGGCGCTCGGCGTGCGGTTGTTCCGGCTCGACCGCATCGACGAGGTGGAGGTGCTCGACGAGCCGTCGTCGCCTCCGCCGCACGCCCAGCTGACCGATACATCGGAGGGGTTGTTCCACGCCAGGGACGACCAGAAGGTCGCGGTGCTGCTGCTCGAACCGGACGCGCACTGGGTCGCCGAGTACTACCCGGTCGATCACTCAGCGGAGCTCTCGGACGGCCGCACGCGTGTCCTCATGCGCTACGACGACCCGTCCTGGATGGTCCGCCTGCTCCTCGGGCTGGGCGGCGACGTGCACGTAGAGCAGCCGGCCGAGCTCGCGGACGAGGTGGTGCGCCAGGCCCGCGAGGCATTGCGCCGGGCAGATCACCTGCTGTCCACCTAAGACGTATAACGTGTGCTTGTGCCGTCGACACCGACCCTGGCGCTGATCGCGCTCGGCCTGATCCTGCTCATCGCGTTCATGGTCCGAGTCCTCCGATCCTTGCGTCGATTCGCCCGTGCCCGCACTCTGGTGGGGGACAGGGTCGGGGACGGCGTGGGCATGCTCAAGGCGCGATCGGCTGCGCTGAAGGTGGCCTTCGCACAACGACGCCCCAAGGAACAGGCCCGCACCAGGGCAAACCCCGCGTACGATCGTCGTCACGGGGGAGACAGGAGGATCACCAATGGGTAACCTCGGACCCACCGAGCTGATCATCATCGCAGTGGTGATCATTCTGCTGTTCGGTGCGAAGAAGCTTCCTGACATGGCGCGTTCGCTCGGCAAGTCGGCGAAGATCTTCAAGGCCGAGACCAAGGGCCTGCGCGACAACCAGGACGCGGACGACGCGCCGGTGCAGCAGCAGCCCGTGCAGCAGCCGGTCCAGCAGCTCCCTCCGGCCCAGCCGCAGGTGCAGCAGCAGCCCCAGGTCGCGCCTCCTATCGAGCAGACCACCCAGAACAAGGCCGCGAACAACTGACCTTCCGGTCTCCTGACTTGTAAGGACGGTCAACGCGGTGGCAAGTCCGTTCCGGTGGGTGGCGCAACGCCGGGAACGCGGCAGGCGCCGTCGGGGAAGCGCCGACGGCACGATGTCGCTCAAAGAGCACCTGTACGAGCTGAGGTACCGGCTCGGCCTGGCCATGCTGGTCATCGCCGTCGGTGCCATCTTCGGCTTCATCTGGTTCCAGGTGCGGCTCGGCCCGATCCCGTCGCTGGGCGACATCCTGACGGGGCCGTACTGCCAGCCGGATCTGGAGAAGTACCGGGCCAAGATCACCAACGACGGCACCTGCGCGTTGCTGCAGACCGAGCCGTTCGAGATCTTCCTCGTGCAGTTGCAGGTCGGCACGGCGGCGGGCGCGGTGCTGCTCAGCCCGCTGTGGCTGTACCAGATCTGGGCCTTCATCACGCCCGGCCTCTACCAGAAGGAACGCAAGTTCGCGCGCATGTTCGTCAGCGCCGGAGCGCTGCTGTTCGTGGCCGGTGCGGTGCTCGCGTACCTGGTGGTGCCTCAGGGCCTGAAGGTGCTGCTCGGCTTCGGTGGCGACAACTGGGTCACGGCGCTCACCGGTAGCAAGTACATCAACTTCGTCATCACGATGCTGTTCATCTTCGGCGTGAGCTTCCTGCTCCCCCTGGTCGTGGTGATGCTCAACCGCGCGGGCGTGCTGTCCTACGAGCGGCTGTCGAAGTGGCGGCGCGGCCTGCTGATGGGCCTGTTCGTGTTCGCCGCGATCGCGACGCCGGGCACCGACCCGATCTCGATGGTCGTGCTGGCCCTCGCGTTGTCGGTGCTGTTCGAGATGGCGATCCAGATCTCCCGCGTGCACGACAAGCGCAAGGCCAGGCTCCGCGCGGCCGAGGGCCTGGACGAGCTCGACGACGACGAGGCGGCGCCGTTCAACTACGTGGCGTCCGACGCCGACGGCAACGACCCCGGTGAGAAGGCCATCGCTTCGGAACCCTCGAAGCGCGTGAACTACGACGACGCCACGTGACGCGGGCCGCCTTGCTGGTGTGCCCCGCGTCGGGCAAGGGGCGGGCGGCCCGGATGGCCGGGTCGACCGCCGCGGCGTTGCGTCCGCACGTCTCGTCGCTGCGGCAGTTGGTCGCGCACGACGCCGAGGGCACGCTCGCGATGGCCCACGAGGCCGTCGCGGACGGTGTCGACCTGCTGGTCGTCCTCGGCGGTGACGGTGCCGCTCACCTGGGCGTTCAGGCGGTGGCGGGCACGTCCACGGCGCTGGGCATCGTCCCGGCCGGCACCGGGAACGACCTGGCCGTGGCCGTGGGGTCCCGGTCGGTCGAGGACGTCGTGCACGGCACTCGCAGGCAGCTCGACCTCGGGCGGTTGTCGACGGGACAGTGGTTCGCGACGGTGCTGTGCGCCGGGTTCGACTCCGCGGTCAACGAGCGGGCGAACGCGATGCGCTGGCCCGCCGGTCCGCGCCGCTACGACCTCGCGATCGTGGCCGAGCTGGCGTCGTTGAAGTCGGCGCCCCTGGTCGTGACGACCGAGGACGAGACGTTCGAGCTGGACGCGACGCTCGTGGCGATCGGCAACACCCCGAACTACGGCGGCGGCATTCCCGTGTGCCCTGGCGCGGACGCCAACGACGGTCTGTTCGACGTGACGGTCGTGGAGCACGGCAGCCGCACGATGCTGATGCGGATGCTGCCGACGTTGCGCACGGGCAAGCACACCGAGCACCCGGCCGTGCGGACGTTCCGCGCGCGTGAGGTCTCTCTGTCCGGTGGCAACGGCTGGATCGCGTACGCCGATGGCGAACGCCAGGAGGCATTGCCGGTCTCAGTTCGGACGGTTCCAGGCGCTCTCACAGTCGTGGGTCGCTAAGTTATACGGCTGTTCGGTTCGTTTTCCGTTCTTCGGTAGGGATTCATGGAGACGTTGGAGTTTCAATCTGAGGCGCGTCAGCTGCTGCAGCTGATGATCCACTCGATCTACTCGAACAAGGACACGTTCCTGCGCGAGCTGGTCTCGAACGCCTCCGACGCGCTCGACAAACTGCGACTGGAGTCGTTCCGCGACAAGGACATGGTCGTCGACGTCGACGACCTGCACGTCGTGATCGAGTCCGATCCGGCAGAGCGCACGCTGACCGTGCGGGACAACGGCATCGGCATGACGCGCGAGGACGTCGTGCGGCTGATCGGCACGATCGCGAAGTCCGGCACCGCGGAGTTCCTGAAGCAGCTCAAGGAACAGCAGTCCAGCACGTCGGACCTGATCGGCCAGTTCGGCATCGGCTTCTACTCGTCGTTCATGGTGGCGGACAAGGTCACGCTCGTGACGAAGTACCCGCACGCCGAGAAGGGCGTGCGCTGGGAGTCGAGCGGCGAGGCCACGTACACGATCGACGACGTGGACGACGCGCCGCAGGGCACCTCGGTCACGTTGCACCTCAAGCCGTCCGACGACGAGGACCGCCTGCCGGACTACACCGAGCCGGCGAAGATCCGCGAGATCGTCAAGCGCTACTCGGACTTCATCACCTGGCCGGTGCGCCTGGGCGGCGAGGAGATCAACTCGCGCAAGGCCCTGTGGGCGCGCCCGGCCTCCGAGGTGACGGAGGAGGAGTACGCCGAGTTCTACCGCCACATCAGCCACGACTGGAACGCGCCGCTCGAGACCATCCGCATGCAGGCGGAGGGCACGTTCGAGTACCAGGCCCTGCTGTTCCTGCCCGCGCAGGCGCCGATGGACCTGTTCATGCGCGACGGCAAGCGCGGTGTGCAGCTCTACGTGAAGCGCGTCTTCATCATGGAGGACTGCGCCGAGCTGATGCCGGAGTACCTGCGGTTCGTGAAGGGTGTCGTCGACGCGGCGGACCTCTCGCTGAACGTCTCGCGCGAGATCCTCCAGCAGGACCGCCAGATCCAGCTGATGCGCCGCCGTCTGGTGAAGAAGGTGCTCTCCTCGATCAAGTCGCTCCAGGCCTCGCGTCCCGACGACTACGCGAAGCTGTGGGGCGAGGTCGGCGCGGCGCTGAAGGAGGGCCTGCTCTCCGACTCGGACAACCGCGACGCGATCCTGGAGGTCTGCTCCTTCGCCTCGACTCACGCCGAGGACGCGCTGACCACGCTGGCCGAGTACGTGGAGCGGATGAAGGACGGCCAGGAGCACATCTACTTCATGACCGGAGACTCGCGGGTCGCCGTCGAGAAGTCGCCGCACATGGAAGCCTTGCGCGCCAAGGGCTTCGAGGTGCTGATCCTGACCGACCCGATCGACGAGATGTGGGTCGACTCCGTTCCCGCGTTCGACGGTAAGTCGCTCCAGTCCGTCGCCAAGGGGCAGGTGGACCTGGAGACCGACGAGGAGAAGTCGGCCAACGAGGCCAAGTCCGCGGAGTTCTCCGACCTGCTGACGTGGATGGGCACCTCTCTCGCGGAGGACGTCAAGGAGGTGCGGCTCTCGTCCCGTCTGACGACCTCACCGGCGTGCGTGGTGGGCGACGCGCACGACATCACTCCGACGCTGGAGAAGATGTACAAGGCGATGGGGCAGGAGCTGCCGAAGATCAAGCGGATCCTGGAGCTCAACCCGTCGCACCCGCTGGTCGAGGGGCTGCACGGGGCGTTCGCGGCGGGCGAACGCGAGTCGCTGGCCGACACCGCCGAGCTGATCTACGGGCTGGCGTTGCTGGCCGAGGGCGGCGAGCTCGCCGACCCGTCCCGTTTCGTGAAGCTGGTGGCGGACCGGGTGCAGCGCACGTTCTGACGGGTGTGGGTGGCGGCTGGAAGGTCGCCACCCACCACTCACGTCAGTCAGGTGATCGCGCTGACACCTGGGGTGCAGCGCACGTTCTGACAAAACCGCAGGTGGAGGGCGATGTCCGAGGGACATCGCCCTCTGTCGTTTCAGTGTTGATCGAAGTTAATCTATCTCGGCGGCGATTGTCGGTGTGATGTGAAAGCCTGATGGAGTGTCAAGTGCTTCGCGGTCCCCGGCCGAGGCCTACGCCGACTCCCGGCGTCGTGCCGAACGGCCCAAGCTGACCGACTTCCTGTCCGTGATCTCGTTCGAGCTGGACCCGTTCCAGCGCCAGGCCTGCGAGGCCCTGGAAGACGGTCACGGAGTGCTCGTCTGCGCCCCCACCGGTGCCGGCAAGACGGTGGTGGGCGAGTTCGCCGTGCACCTGGCCCTGACCGAGGGCCGCAAGTGCTTCTACACCACGCCGATCAAGGCCCTGAGCAACCAGAAGTTCGCCGACCTCACCGCGCGGTACGGGGCGGACAAGATCGGCCTGCTCACCGGCGACACGAGCATCAACGGCGGCGCGCCCGTGGTCGTGATGACCACCGAGGTGCTGCGGAACATGCTCTACTCGGGTTCGTCCACTCTGGACGGACTCGCGTACGTCGTGATGGACGAGGTGCACTACCTCGCGGACAGGTTCCGCGGTCCCGTGTGGGAAGAGGTCATCCTGCACCTGCCCGAGCACGTGCAGGTGGTTGGCCTGTCCGCGACGGTCAGCAACGCCGAGGAGTTCGGCGAGTGGCTGGTCGAGGTGCGCGGCGACACCTCGGTCGTCGTCGACGAGCACCGGCCCGTGCCGCTGTGGCAGCACATGCTGGTGGGCAACCAGATGCTCGACCTGTTCGAGGGCGACCAGACGCACGCGCGGATCAACACCCAGGTGTTGCGCAAGACCGAGGAGCTCACGCGCTACCACGTGCCGTTCAGCCGTGGGCGCAACCGCAGCGGTGGTGGCGGCCCAGGCCGTCCGGCGCGCAACAGCGGGTTCAAGCCGACGTCGCGCACCGACATGATCCAGCGGCTCGACGCGGCGTCGTTGCTGCCCGCGATCGTGTTCGTGTTCAGCCGTGCGGGCTGTGACGCGGCGGTCGCGCAGACGGCCCGTGCGGGGCTGCGGCTCAACTCGCCGGAGGAGACCGAGCAGGTTCGCCGGATCGTCGACGAGAAGACGCGCGACCTGCCGGAGGCCGACCTGGCGGTGCTCGGCTACTGGGAGTGGCGTGAGGCCCTGGAACGGGGCATCGCGTCGCACCACGCCGGGCTGCTGCCCGCGTTCAAGGAGACGGTCGAGGAGCTGTTCGTCCGCGGGCTGGTCAAGGTCGTGTTCGCGACCGAGACGCTCGCGCTGGGCATCAACATGCCCGCGCGGACGGTCGTGCTCGAAAAGCTCGTGAAGTACAACGGCGAGGCGCACGTCGACCTCACGCCGGGCGAGTACACGCAGCTCACGGGTCGCGCTGGGCGTCGTGGCATCGACGTCGAGGGGCACGCGGTCGTCGTCTGGCAGCCGGGGATCGACCCCAAGGCGGTCGGCGGGCTCGCGTCCACGCGCACGTACCCGCTGCGGTCGTCGTTCCGGCCCGGCTACAACATGGCCGTCAACCTCGTGGCCCAGCTCGGCGCCTCGGCCGCACGCGAGATCCTGGAGCAGTCGTTCGCGCAGTTCCAGGCGGACAGGTCGGTGGTGGGGCTCGCCCGCCGCATCGACCGCAACAAGGAGGCGCTCGGCGGCTACACCGAGGCGATGACGTGCCACCTCGGCGACTTCACCGAGTACGCGGCGCTGCGCCGCCGCATCGGCGACCGCGAGAAGCAGCTCGCGAAGCAGAACACGAACTCGCGCCGCATCGAGACGGCCAAGTCGCTCGAACGGCTGCGCAAGGGCGACGTGATCGCCGTGCCGTCCGGGCGCCGCAGCGGCCTCGCGGTCGTCGTCGACCCCGGCCTCGAACCGATGGGCGAGGCGAAGCCGCTGGTCGTCACCGAGGACCGCTGGTCCGGCCGCCTCACGTCGGCGGACTTCCCGTCGCCGGTCGAGGTGCTCGGCCACATCCGGCTGCCCAAGCAGGTCGACGTCCGCTCGCCCAAGTCGCGGCGCGACCTCGCGTCCACGATCCGCAACACGGGCATCACCGTGCCGTCGCGGGGTCGCAGGCAGACCACCGCGGACGACGACCCCGAGCTCGCCACGCTGCGCCGGGCCCTGCGCGCTCACCCGTGCCACGGCTGCGACCAGCGCGAGGACCACGCCCGGTGGGGCGAGCGGTACCACCGGCTGCTGGCCGAGACCGAGCAGCTCGAACGCAAGGTCGCGGCGACGACGCACTCGCTGGCGCGTCAGTTCGACCGCATCCGGGCGCTGCTGCGCGAGCGCGGCTACCTGAGCGAGGCCGAGGAGGTCACCGCCGACGGCAAGCGCCTGACCAGGCTCTACAGCGAGTCGGACCTGCTCGCCGCCGAGTGCATCCGCAACGGCGTGTGGAAGGGCCTCAAGCCGGAGGAGCTCGCCTCCGTCGTGTCGTCGCTGGTCTACGAGGCGCGCCGGGACGGTCCCGTCGAGGCGCGGCTGCCGCAGGGCCCGGTGGCCGACGCGATGCTCAAGACCGTGCGGCTGTGGGCGGAGATCGAGGACGACGAGCGCCGTCACAAGCTCGAACGCATCACCCGCCAGCCGGACCCCGGCTTCGCCTGGCCGGTGTACCGCTGGGCGCGCGGCGAGTCGCTGGAGAAGGTCCTGAGCGCCGCCGAGGCCGGTGGCAACGAGCTCGGGGCGGGCGACTTCGTGCGCTGGTGCCGGCAGGTGATCGACCTTTTGGACCAGATCCGTGAGGTGGTCGGCCGACAGGACCCGGTCGGAGCGGCCGCGGCCAAGGCCGTCGACGCGCTGAGGCGCGGAGTTGTGGCGATGATGTGACATGGGCCTGACGAAGGTTTTGCGAGTCGGAGTAAAGACTGACGTCAACGGTGTGATTGGATTTCGCCGCAACGTCGTACACACGGAGGTCGACAGATGAGCAGCCCGTACGGACCGTCCGGAGGGAACGATCCGCAGCAGCCATGGGGCCAGCAGCCGCAGCCGCCGCAGCAGCCCTACGGAGGCGGTTTCCCTCCCGGCACGCCGTCCGGCGGCTTCCCGGCCCAGAACCCGGGGCAGCAGAACCCCTACGGCCCGCCGCAGCCCCAGCCGGGCCAGCAGCAGCCGTACCCGGGCTTCGACCCGTCGCAGCAGCAGACGCAGCAGTACGGCGTGCCGGGCCAGCAGCCTCAGTCGAACCCGTACGGCACCCCCGCACAGGACCCGTACGGCCAGACGCAGCAGTACGGCATGCCGGGCCAGCAGCAGCCCAACCCGTACGGCCAGCAGCCGGGCTACGGCCCGCCGATGCCGCCGAAGAAGAAGTCCAGCGCCGCCATCTGGGTCGCCGCGGTGGTCGTCGTCCTGCTCGTCGGTGGCGTGCTGTTCACCGGGTTCGTGTCGCCGGCGTTCTTCAAGAAGAAGATCTTCGACAACGCCTCGGTGCAGACCGGCATCGTCCAGATCCTGAAGGACGAGTACAAGATCTCCGACGTCGGCGCCGCGACCTGCTCCGGTGAGAACGAGGTCAAGCCCAACACCTCGTTCGAGTGCAAGGTGCAGGTCGGCGGCAAGGACAAGAAGGTCAAGATCGTCGTCAAGACCGAGGACGGCGAGTACGAGGTCGGTCAGCCCACCGGCTGATCCTCCGCTTTCGCGTCAGCCTTCCCCCGGGAGTTCCTGGGGGAAGGTTTTCTTTTGCGCTTTTTCTTGTTTCGGCCGAGGCGGGAGCCTCGGTGTCCGATCGCGGTGGTGCGGGTCGGCGACGACGGCACCGAGCATCCGCGTCGACAACGGCGCACCCAGCCGGACATCGACCTCGGTGACGGTGAGGCCGTGCTCGTGGAGCGCCCCCGGACGACTCGCTGCACGTGATGCGATCGGAGGGTGACCACGACTCCCATCCGGCGATCCCATTCGGGATCGGCGGTGAACGCGGCGTCAAGATCCCGATCGCCGAGTCCGAGGCGGACCACCTCGCCCCAGCTGATCCTCCACCGCCGCGAGCAGGGGAGCCGGGCGTACCGGGTGCTCGGAAACTGAGGTGCGTACGCCGTCGGCCTGAGCGACGATCGCGGGCGTGACGGAGATCCGCGTTCTCACCGACGAAGCGCAGTACCGCGCCCACAGCACGCTCTTCCGCCGTGCGATGCACTGGGGCCCGCCCACGGACGAACAGTGGCCGATCGTGCTGCCGTCCTACGAGCCCGGCCGGGTGCTCGCCGCGTTCGAGGGCGACGAGATGGTCGGCACCACCCAGTCGTTCGGCAGCTCGATGGTGGTGCCTGGCGGTGCCGTTGTGCCGCACGCGGCCGTGTCGCGCGTTGGTGTGCGTGCGGACTACACGCGCCGTGGCGTGGTGAGCGCGCTGATGCAGGAGCAACTCTCGACGCTCCCGGAACCCGTCGCGACGCTGCGCGCGTCGGAGGGACGCATCTACGGCCGTTTCGGCTACGGCCTGGCCGGACGCGTGCGGTTCCTGCGGATCGACGCGAAGAAAGCCGTGATCCCGGGTTCGCCGGCCGGGCGGGTGCGGATGGTGGACCCCGACACCTCGGACAAGCTGCTGCCGGAGTTGCACGCCGCGTTCGGGCTCGACCGGCCGGGGCAGATCTCGCGCTGGCCCGGCTGGTGGGCCAGGGCGCTCGACCGCAAGACCGAGGCCGAGAACCGGGTCATGGTCGTCCACAGTGGACCGGACGGCGACGACGGCTACGTCTGCTACAAGGTGTCCGAGGACAAGGACTTCAAGCACAGCATGGAGATCGAGGACATCGCGTGGGCCAACGCCGACGCGTGGCGCGACCTCTGGATCTACCTGACGCGGCTGGACCTGATCGACGAGATCAACGTCGACGCGGCCCTCGACGACCCGCTGAACTGGCTTTTCGAAGACCCGCGGGTCGTGTGCACGAAGGACGTCTACGACCAGATCTGGCTGCGGCTGGTGGACGCGCCGCGCATGCTGGCCGCCCGCACGTACGGCGTCGGTGAGCCCGTCGTCATCGAGGTGCACGACAAGCTGCTGCCCGCCAACGACGGTTGCTACCGGGTCTCGGCGGACGGTGCCGAACGCGTCGACCAGCAGGCCGACATCACGATCCCCGTCGAACTGCTCGGAGCGGTCTACCTCGGCGACACGAAGTTCTCGGACCTCGCGGCGGCCAAGCGGATCGAGGGTTCGCGGTTCGCCGAGGCCGACGCGTTGTTCGCCGGCCCCGTCGCACCGCTCTGCTCGACCTTCTTCTAGCCGCGCCGCTCCATCGCGTTCACCAGGCGCGGCACCGAACTGCCGAGGCCCCAGCGCTGCGTGAGCTCACGCAGCCGCTCGGGGTCGGCGGGCACGCGCGGCACCTCGTCGGAGCGGTCCAGCACGACCGGGGCGTCCAGCGCGGTGCGGACGACCACGGGTGCCACCGCCAGGTAGTCCTCGGCCGCGATGAGCGCGTTGCGGGCCTTGGTGGTGAGCTTGCGGTCCATCGGGTCCGTCACGGCCTTCAGGACGGCGTCGAGCGAGCCGAACTCGGTGATGAGCTTCGCCGCGGTCTTCTCGCCGATGCCCGCGACGCCCGGCAGGCCGTCGGACGGGTCGCCGCGCAGCACGGACATGTCGGCGTACGCGGAACCCGCGTTCTCGACCGGCAGCGAGTACTTGGCCGCCAGTTCCTTCGGGCCGAGGACCTCGGCCTTGTTCCAGCCGCGGCCGACGTAGACGACGTGCACGGGCGTGGGTTCGAAGCGCACGACCTGGAACATGTCGCGGTCGCCCGTGACCACCTCGACGCGCGACTTCTTCTCGTGGTGGGCGAGCGCGCCGATCACGTCGTCGGCCTCGTGGCCCGCCGCCTCGCCGGTGCAGATGCCGGCCGCGTCGAGCACGTCGAGGATGATCGGGATCTGCGGCGTCAGAGTGTCCGGGACCTCCTCGGACCCGTCGGTGGCGTCCTCGGCGACGCGATGCGCCTTGTAGGACGGCAGCGCCTTCACCCTGAACTCCGGCCGCCAGTCGGCGTCGAGGCAGGCGACCAGCCGGGCGGCGCCGCGTTCGGTGATGACGCGGGCGATCGTGTCGACGAACCCGCGCACGGCGTTCACCGGCGTGCCGTCGGGCGCCGTCATCGAGTCCGGCAGCGCGTAGTACGACCGGAAGTAGAGGCTCGCGGAGTCGAGCAGCACCAGGGGAGAGCTCACGAACGGACAAGCTACTCGTGAGTGGACCGCCAACGCCTGCCGGGCGCGTTCAGGCCTGCGAGATGTCCCACTGAGTGCCGAACGCGCCCGGCACGCGTCGCGGTCCACGCACTAGGCTTTCGACCATGGCAACGATCACCGGGCCCATCGACGTGTCCGCGCTGCGCGCGCGGCTTGACCGCGCGACCGCCGCCGCCGAGCAGGCGGGCGTCGACGCCCTCCTCATCTCGCCCGGCTCGGACCTGCGGTACCTGATCGGTGCCGGTGGCGACTCGTTCGAGCGCCTCACCTGCCTCGCGCTGCCCGTGGGCGGCACGCCGACGCTGGTCGTGCCGAAGCTGGAGCAGCCGGGTTACGCGGCCATCCCGACCGACGAGCTGGGTGTCGAGGTCGTCACGTGGGTCGATGGCGAGGACCCGTACGCGCTGGTCAAGGCCGCGCTGAAGGGCAGCAGGACGGCTGTCGCGGACATGATGCCCGCGCTGCACACCATCAAGCTCGGCAACGCGATCGGCGGCGAGCAGTCGCTGGCCGGGCCGATCATCCGCGAGCTGCGCATGCGCAAGGACACCGCCGAGATCGACGCCCTGCGCAAGGCCGGTGCCGCGATCGACCGCGTGCACGCGCGCATGGGCGAGTTCCTGCGTGTCGGTCGCACCGAGCGTGAGGTCGCCAAGGACATCGCCGCCGCGATCGTAGAGGAAGGCCACACGGTCGCCGACTTCGTGATCGTCGGCTCCGGGCCCAACGGCGCGTCCCCGCACCACCGCGACTCCGACCGCGTGGTGCAGGCGGGCGAGGTCGTCGTCATCGACATCGGCGGCCCGGTCGCCGAGGGCTACAACTCCGACTCGACCCGCACCTACGTGATGGGCGAGCCCACCTACGACGACGTCCGGGACACCTACGCGGTCCTGCAGGCGGCGCAGCAGGCCGCGGTCGACGCCGTGAAGCCCGGCGTGACCTGCGAGGAGATCGACGCCGTCGCCCGCAAGGTCATCACCGACGCGGGCTTCGGCGAGTACTTCGTGCACCGCACCGGCCACGGCATCGGCCTGGACGTGCACGAGGAGCCCTACATCGTCAGCGGCAACTCCCTGCCGCTCGAAGCGGGCATGGCCTTCAGCGTGGAGCCCGGCATCTACCTGCCCGGCCGCTGGGGCGCGCGCATCGAGGACATCGTGGTCGCCACCCCGGACGGCGTCGAGTCCTTCAACAACCGACCTCACGACCTGGTGGTGCTTTGACCCTCGAGCAGATCGACAGAGCGATACTGAAGGAACTCGCCTCGGACGGCCGGTGCAGCTTCACCGACCTGGCCGAGCGCGTGGGCCTGTCCGTGTCGGCCGTGCACCAACGCGTGAAGCGCCTCGAACAGCGCGGCATCGTGAAGGGCTACGCGGCCCGGCTGGACGGCACGGAGATCGGCCTGCCGATGTCCGCGTTCATCTCGCTGTTCCCGATCAACCCCGCCGAGCCGGACGACTACCCGAAGCGCCTGGAGCACCTCTCGGAGATCGAGGCCTGCTACTCGGTGGCAGGCGACGCCTCCTACGTCCTGCGCGTCCGCGTCGCCTCGCCGGTCGCGCTGGAGGAGCTCCTCCAGAAGATCCGGGAGTCGGCGAACGTCTCGACGCGGACGACGGTCGTGCTGTCCACGCCTTATGAGGACAGGCCGCCGGCGGTCTGAACCTGTCCGTCGGCGAGCAGCAGTACGCGGTCGGCGACGGCGTGCACGGCGTCGTGGTGCGTGGCGATCAGCACCGCGGCGCCTTCGTCGGCGACCCGCCGCAGCAGGCCCACGGCCGCCACAGCACTCACGGCGTCCAGGTGCGCGGTCGGCTCGTCCGCGAGCAGCGCTGAAGGCCGCGTCACGACAGCGCGTGCCAGAGCCGCCCGCTGCTGCTGCCCGAACGAGACCTGACCGGGATACCGGGCACCCAGCTCGGAGATCCCCAGCTCCGCCAGCAGCTCGGACACCCCGGCCACCTCACGCCCTGCCAGCCGCAACGGCAGAGCGACGTTCTCCTCCAGCGTCAGCTCGGAGGCCAGCCCGAGCGACTGCGGCAGAACCGCGCAGGCGGACCAGGAGGCCGGCCCCGGCGACACCGACCCGCTGTCCGGGAAGTCGAACCCGCACAACAGGGACAGCAGAGCGGTCTTCCCGGAGCCGGACGGGCCGCTCAAGGTGACCAGCTCACCGGCCGCGACGGCCAGATCCACCCCGCGCAGCACGGACACCCCGCCGAACGCGCGGTGCACGCCGTCCGCCCGGATCATGACGCGGCCAGGGGGACGCACAGGTCCGCCAGCGACACGAGCCGCGGGTCGTGTGACGCCACCACGGCCGGCACCGGCAGAGATTCCAGGGTCTCCAGCACGAGATCAGCGGACTTCACGTCGAGCTGCGAGGTCGGCTCGTCGGCGATCACGACCGAAGCGCCACGGGCGAGGGCGCACCCGAACGCCAGACGTTGTTGCTGACCACCGGACAGAGCACCGATCCGCCAGGTCGCGGACCCGCCCAGCCCGAGCTGATCCAGCAACGAACAGTCCGAGGCGCCGGCCGCCCGCAGGTTCTCGCCGACGGTCAGGTGCGAGATCAGGTTGTCCGCCGGGTTCTGGAAGACGACGGCGATCTCCTTGCGCCGCAACGCCCGCAGCTCCGCCCACGACAGGGACGAGGTCGCCACGTCGTGCACGAACACCTCGCCGAGAGACGGCCGCTCGATCAGCGAGAGCACGCGCAGCAACGTCGACTTGCCGGAACCGGAAGGTCCGGAAAGGACGGTGAGGCCGGGCGCGATCGACAGCGACATGTCCGCGACGGCGCGCACGGAACCGTACGACACTCCTACGCCACAAGCGCGGATCACCTGAGCAGTTCTCCCATCCGCGCGGTTCGCACACCGCGCAACGCGAGCCAGGCCGCCACGACGACCACCAGAGCGCCGCACGTCACCATCGAACCCAGCAACGGCAGCAGGTCCGGCAGCATCGGGGCCGGGTTCAGCCACGGCGCGGGATCCAGCCGCGGTACGGCCGCCCCGGCGCTCATGAACGAGGCCACCGAGCCTATCCCGAGTGCCAGCAACGCCAACGCGCCCACCTCCAGGAGATGGCTCGACCACAGCACGGACGGGCGCATGCCCATGCGGGTCGACAACGCGCCGGAGACGGCGTTCTGACGGCGACGGACCTCGACGGCCAGCAGCAGCGCCACGGCGGCGACCACGGCCAGGACCACGCCGATCGCCGCCACGAAACCGAAGGTCCACTCGACGGTCAGGAACGGCAGGCCGTCCAGGACGCGGCCGCGGTCGGCGACGTTCGTGTAGTGGATGCCCTCGGCTTGCAGAGCGGAAGTCAAGGCGGACAACGGAAGTGACGACCACAGGTGCCACGAGCCGACCTGTTCGGCGGCGGGCACCGAGTCGCGGGCCACCACGTAGCCGCGCGTGCCGAGCTTCGGGAACGACGGCAGCGACGCCACGGGCTTGAGCAACGGCAGGCCGGGGACCTGGATCTCCTGGTTCGCCGAACGGCCGATGCGCACGGCCTGCGCTATCTCCCCGTCCCGCCGCAACCCCGAGAGCAGCGAACGCACCGCGGGAGCGTCGTTCAGAACGGCGGCGTCGGTGAACGTCACAGGGTCCACGACCAGCGCGCCCGTGCTCACGCCGACGAGAGTGGTGTTGCCCCGCAACGACGAAGGCAGCGCGACCCGGCCGAGCGCGATGTCCTGCGACACCTGGACCGTGCTGTTGGCACCGACGAACACGCCCGACTTCGAGTCCAGCGCCGACTGCTGCGCGCCCGCCACCGCGCTGCCGACGGCGATGGTGCCGACCGCCAGGACGCCCACGAGCAGCACCCCGGTCACGGGACCGGCGGCCGCGGCCAGGCGGCGCAACGCGAGCTGGGCGGCCGGAACCCGCCACCACTGCACGTGGTGCGACCAGGCCAGCGACCAGCGCAGCAGCCGCGTCGCGAGCAACGCCGCCGCCAGCACCACGAGCAGCGGGAACGCCAGCGCGGCCACGTCGACACGGGGCAGCGAACCCGGCTTCAACGCCGTGCCCAACCCGTTGTGGGACAGGCGGACCCAAGCCACCACGGCCAGTCCGGCGACGACCAGCTCCCACGGCACCAGCGAAAGCCGTCGCGTCCGGGCCTGAGTCTGGAACGTCCGGTGCGCCCGCCAGGCCGCCACCAGCACGGTCACCGCCAGGCTCAGCACGACCACGGCCAGCACGAGACCCAGCGCCACCCACAGCGTTCCGGCGGCCAGCACGACCCCCGGCGCGTACAACGGCAACAGCAGCCGCGCGGCCACCAGCCCGAGCAGACCGCCCAGGACCAGCGGCAACCCCAGCTCCAGCACACCGCGGAAGCCCAGGGACAGCGGGCTCGCCCCGCGCACCCACAGCAGCCGCAGCTCGGAATGCCGGCGTTGCGCCCATTGCACGGTCACGGTGCCCACGCCCGCGAGCCCGACCAGCACGCTGATGATCACCAACGGCAGCAGCGCGGACGAGACGTTGCGCTCCGACGTCCGTGCCGCCGTGATCGCACCGGACAGCAGATCGGTCCGCGTCAACGACAGCCCGAGCGACGTCAGCCGCGCGTTGCCCTTGTCCCGCAACGCCTCCGCCTCGGCGAGCGTCGCCGGTGGCTCGACCGGGAAACGCAGCGACACCGTGGCGTACCCCGTGAACTCCGGCGGCAGCAGGGCGAGGTCCGAAGAGGAGGCCACCCAGATCACCGACGTGCTGGCGCCGTCACCGCCCAACGGGTTCGGCACCACGGTCTTCGCCTCGGAACACCACCACCCGGACACGGGTTGTGCGAGGTCGGCGTAGATCGCGGTCACCACCAGCGAGGACCCGGTCAGCCGATCGCCGATCTGCACGCGAGCGGCGGTGGCGATCGTCTGCGGCACCCACAACCCGGTGCCACCGCCCTGCACCACCGTCAGGTGCGACAGGGCGTCCGGCCGATAGCCGAAGCGGCCGTAGGTCGCGAGCCCGTTGAAGTCGGGCCGGCCGATGGGCGTGTAGGCGGCGCCCAGGTCGCTGCGCGCCGCCATCTCGGCGGCGGCGGCCAGCGGCATCCCGTCCCCGTCCAGCGAGGGATGCACGGAATGCGGGCACATCCGGCTCTGCTGGTAGGCGAGAGCGGCACTGCCCGCGGAGGAGGAATGCAGTGCGGCCGCGGCCACCACGAAGCCCAGCAGCAACGTCGTCGCGATGCTCACCAGCAACGTGAGCGGACTCGACAGCGCGGCCCTGGGCGCGGCTCTCCACGGCAACTGCACCAGCGCACGCTAACTGGCGACTCAGAAGTTTGGGAGGCTTTCGACGGTAACGGAACGCATGACCCCGAACCGCGCTCCGAACGGATCGACGAGCACCGCGATCCGGCCGACCCCGTCCAGGTCGTGGGGTGCGAGGAGGACCGGCGCGGAGGCCGCGGCCTGATCCACATCGGCCACCTCGAAGTACGGCAGCCAGAACGCCTGCGTGTCCGCGACGATCGCGCCGAACAGCCGTCCGGCGCCCGTGCCCGCCGGCCGCAGGAACTGGCCGGGCGCACCCGGAATCAGCTCGATCTCCCACGAGAACAGCGAACGGTAGAAGGCCGCCGACGCGCTGGGCGCGGGGGAGTGCAGTTCGAGCCACGTCAGCGACCCCGGGATCGACACCGCGCCGATCCCAGGGCGTTCTCCCGCCTGCCACACGCCGAACTCGCCGCCGTGCGGATCGGTCAGCCGGACGTCGGCCGCCGGCTCCGCACCGGACGCGGCGAAGTGGACGGTCCACGAACCGGACTGCGAGGACACCTGCCCGGCGACCGTCCGGCCCGCGTGGGTGAACACGCCGGAGCCCGGGGTCTCGAGCGGCTGGTACCCCCAGCCGAGCACGCGCCCGTAGAACTCAGCCGCTGCGGCCTCGTCGGACGTGCCCAGATCGATCCAGGCAGGCGCTCCGGGCACGAAGTCGGTAGTGATCATCTACGCCCACCTCCAGCGGATACCTACCCAGTTCACCGACACATCAGTCTCGAAGTGGTGCACGGAGTTCGTGTGGTCCAGTTCCAGGTCGATCGTCCGGTGCGGTTCCGGCTCCTCCCAGTCCTGGAGGTAGACGTGCGGGTCGACGGGCCGCGCGGCCGGGTCGAAGTGCACCTCGATCAGGCTCTGCGCGAGAAAACACCGCACGCCGTGGGCGTACTCGATGCTGTCCAATTGCGTCGGGTCGTGTGCCACGAACTCGAAGACCCAGGTCTCGCCCTCCAGCAACGGCTTGTCGAACAGCAGCTCGTCCACGACCACGCGCTCGGCCTCGTCGCGCGTGGACCGGCCGAGACGGCAGTTGCGCACGGCTTCCTGACGCAGCTGCGCGGTCTCCACCGAGTCGTCGCAGAAGTAGTGCGCGTAGAAGCGGTCGACGCCGTCACGGCGGGCCCGGACGACCATCTGCACGTCGACGCGGGACGCGTGCCTGGCGGCGTCCACGAACACCCGGTCGTGCCGGGAGAGGATCTCCAGGTCGTTGGCGTTGAAGCCGGGCATCATGCCGGGCACGACGTCCGGCCAGCCGCTCGGGCCGGTGTGCTCCAGCAGGGTCATCAGCGCGCGGGGCGGCACCTCCAGCAGTTCCTCCAGGACTGTGACGGCCTTGAGCGACTTCGGGGAGATCGGCCGCACCCGGCCCTGCTGCCAGTCGCTCAGCGTCGACAGAGCCACCGCCACGTCCTGCTGTGCCAGGCGCAACCGGAGCCGTTCCAGGGTCAGGCCACGCCTGCGGATGGCCGCGCGCAGCGCCGAGTGGAACGGTCCGATGCGCAGCAGCGCTTCCAGACTGGGCGTCGTTGTCACGCGCATGACTGTAGTGACTAGAGCGCGAACCCCTCAGGAAACGGATCGGTCTCGTCCAGAAAATATTGACCCATGCCAGTGATCCACGCCCGACCTGCCACGGTGGGCACGACGGCCGTGCGGTCGCCGAGCGGGATCTCCTCCAGCAGCCGGCCGATGAACCTCGTTCCGATGAACGACTCGTTCACGAAGTCCTCGCCGATGCCGAGCTCGCCGCGGGCGTGCAGCTGGGCCATCCGGGCACAAGTGCCTGTGCCGCAGGGTGATCGGTCGAACCAGCCGGGGTGGATCGCCATCGCGTTGCGCGAGTCGGCGCCGTCCTGGCCGGGTGCGGTGAACTGGACGTGCTTGCAGCCGCTGATCGCCGCGTCGACCGGATGCACCGGCCGGTTCACCGAGTTGATTTCGTCCATGATGGACAGACCAGCGGCCAGAATTCGTTCCTTTTCCACGCGATCGAACGGGATGCCGAGATCCGCGAGCGGCACGATCGCGTAGAAGTTGCCGCCGTACGCCATGTCGTAGCGCACTTCGCCGAGTCCGGGCACGGTGACGGCGGCGTCCAGCTCGTGCGCGTACGCCGGGACGTTGCGGATCGTCACGAGCTTCGTGCGGGTGTCGTAGTCGGCGAGCACCAGCCCGGCCGGGGTGTCCAGGCGCACGGTCGTGACAGGTTCTGTCATCTCGACCATGCCGGTCTCGACCAGCACCGTCGCGACGCCGATCGTGCCGTGCCCGCACATCGGCAGCAGGCCGGAGACCTCGATGAACAGCACGCCCCAGTCCGCGTCCTGGCGGGTCGGCGGCTGCAGGATCGCGCCGCTCATCGCCGCGTGCCCGCGCGGCTCGTTCACCAGGAGCTTGCGGATGTGGTCGTGGTTCTTGATGAAGTTCAGCCGCTTCTCGGCCATGGTCTCGCCGGGGATCACGCCGACCCCGCCGGTGATGACCCGCGTCGGCATGCCCTCGGTGTGCGAGTCGACGGCGCTGAAGTACTTGGCGAACCTCATGAGGTCGCCAGCTTCATGTCCGCGTCGACCTGCGCGAGCTGCTCGGCGCTCAGCGGGCCGCGCGGGGGACGGCACGGACCGCCGTAGCGGCCGACGAAGTCCATCGAACGCTTGATGGCCTGGACGAACTCGGTGCGCGAGTCCCACCGGAACGCCGGCACGAGCTTCTCGTACAGCTTGCGGGCTTCTTCGAGCTTGCCTTCGAGGGCCAGGGTGTACAGCTCGACGCTCTCGGCGGGGAACACGTTGGGGTAGCCCGCGAACCAGCCCGTCGCGCCCATCAGCAGGCTCTCCAGCACGACGTCGTCCGCGCCCGCCACGACGGTGAGGTGCGGGGCGGCCGCGCGGATCTCCAGCACGCGCCGGACGTCACCGGAGAACTCCTTGACCGCCACG
Organism: Lentzea waywayandensis; assembly: GCF_900115955.1. Taxonomy (GTDB): domain Bacteria; phylum Actinomycetota; class Actinomycetes; order Mycobacteriales; family Pseudonocardiaceae; genus Lentzea; species Lentzea waywayandensis. The sequence continues at coordinate 345,733 of NZ_FOYL01000001.1, read as the reverse complement.
ACGTTCTCGATCTGGCCGATCTCGGCGAGCAGGTCGGGCGTCAGGTCGACCTTGGTGTCGATCGGGTTGTTGTAGACCATGATCGGCAGCCCGGCCTTCGCGACCTCGCGGAAGTGGTGCACGACCTCGCCGCGGTTGGCCCGGTACATCGTCGGCGGCAGGCACAGCACACCGTCCGCGCCGTCCTCGGCCGCCAGCTCGGCCCAGTGACGTGCCTGGTGGGCGCCCACGCCGTGCACGCCGATGACCGCGATTCCGCGGCCCTTGACCGCCGCGATGGCGGTCTGGGCGACCTCGCGGCGTTCCGCGTCGGTCAGCGACGAGTACTCGCCCAGCGAGCCGTTCGGGCCGACGCCGCGGCAGCCGTTCTCGACGACCCACCGGCAGTGCTCGGCGAACTTGTCGAGGTCGGGACGCAGTCCGGCCGGAGCACCGGCGTCTTCGGCGTAGGGGAGTGCGGTGGCGACGATGACGCCGTCGAGGCGTTCGGTCATGACTACTTCTCCTCCGGGAGTGCGGCGAGTTCGCCGAGGGGGATCGGGACCGCGATCACGCGGCGCTGGCCGTCGAACGGGACGCCGGTCAGTTCGGCGGCGTTGCGGGCGCAGATGCGGCCCTGGCAGCGGCCCATCGCGACGCGGCTGGTGAGCTTCAGTTCGCGCATGCTGGAGGCGTCGGCCAGATCTTCGAGGCGGACCTTCTCGCAGCGGCACACGGTGGTGTCCGGGGCCGGCCACGTCCGCCAGCCCGGTTGCACGGCGTGCGCTCTGGCCAGGGCCTGCGCGAACAGGCGGCCCTTGCGCACGGCTTCCACGGCCTTGCGCGGTGGCTCCTGCCCGGCCGCGGCGGCTCCGGCGATGACGCCTTCGGCCTCGGCGAGGTCGGCGCCGCCGATGCCGGTGACCTCGCCGGCCGCGTAGACGTGCTCGATCGACGTCCGCTGGTGTTCGTCGACGTCGTAGAAGTCGTCGGTGCGGCTGGCGTCCGGCAGGAGGTCGGTGCGGGGCAGGAAGCCGTAGCCGATGCAGACGAGATCGGCCTGCACGGTGCGGTGGCTGACCGGGCGCCACTGGCTGTCGAGCTTCGCGACCGTCACGCGGTCACCGTGCTTGGCGATCACGGCGGTGCGGGTCTCCAGGCGTGGCAGCACTTTCCGGTAGCCCGCGAGCTCGCCGATCTTGTGCCGGTTCGCGGTGATCGCCTTGGCCTCGCGCAGCCACCTGGTGGGGGAGGACGCCTCGTAGACGCCGACGAGCGTGGCACCGAGGTCCTGCAACGCCGTCGCGACCGGCAGCAGGAACGGGCCGGTCCCCGCGACGATCACGCGTTCGGCCAGCGTGACGCCCTGCTTCGCGAGAGCCTGCGCGGCGCCCGCGGTGATCACGCCGGGGCCGTCCCAGCCGGGGAAGGGGAGCGGCCGGTCGTAGGCGCCGGTGGCGACGACCAGCGCGTCGAAGTGGAGGAGGCGTGGGTTGGCCGGGACGGCGGAGGGGGTGGCAGCGGCGGCGCTGGGGGTGGCAGTGACGGCGCTGGGGGTGGCCGGGACGGCGCTGGGGGTGGCCGGGACGGCGGAGGGGGTGGCAGCGACGGCGCTGGGGGTGGCAGCGGCGGCGCTGGGGGTGGCAGTGGCGGCGCAGGGAGCGGCAGCGACGGCGGAGGGGGCTTCGTTCTCTCTCGACTCACCCCTTCTATCCGAGGGCCCCCTCAGGTGCAGTGTGTTGCCTTCCACCATCCATACCTCGGTGTTCCGGAGGTGCGTGACCCCGGTGTGGCTGAACCTGGCCCTGCCGCGCAGGTACTGCCCACCCGCGTCCGGCTCCGAGTCGACCATCACGACCTCGGCGCCCGCGTCGGCGGCGGTGCGAGCGGCGGCCATTCCAGCGGGGCCAGCGCCCACCACGACGACTCTCATGACGTCGTCCTGATGACGTCGCCGTTGCGCAACGGGTGGCGGCACGCGCGGACCTCGGGCACGCCGTTGATCTCCGCGACGCAGCCGAAGCACACGCCGATGCCGCAGAAGAACCTGCCGGGCAACAACTCCGCGACATGGGCGACCTCGCGCTCCAGGCCGTTGAACGTCACCTTCACACCATCACCTCCGGCCGGTCCACGCGGAACGGGTGGGGATCCACGAGCGGGGTCTCGCCGGTGAGGAGCTGCGCGAGCAGACGTCCGGTCGCCGGGGCGAGACCGACGCCCGCGCCCTCGTGGCCGGTGGCGTGCCACAGGCCGGGCGTGCGGGGGTCCTCACCGATGATCGGCAGATGATCGGGGGCGTACGGGCGGAAGCCGCCGTACGCGCGCATGACCGGGACGTTCGTCAGCATCGGGAAGAGCGCGATCGCCTTCAGCGCCAACGCTTTCAGGACCCTGCTCTCGATCGTGTCGTCGAAGCCCTTGCGCTGGCGGCTCGACCCGATCAGCACCGTGCCGGCCTGGGTCGACTCGACCACGCCGGACGTCTGGAGGTCCGCGTCGCCGCTCGCGACCGCGCCGACGTAGTCCGCGTCGTAGACCTTGTGCCGGATCGTGCCGGGGATCGGGGTGGTCACGAGCACCACGCCGCGCCGGGGCAGCACGTTGACGCCGAAGTTCCGCGCCCACGGGCCGGTGGCGTTCACGACCGCGCCGCAGCTGATCACGCCGTCCGGGGTCGTCACGCCGCGGCCGTCCGTTGTGGACACCTCGGTACGTCTGACCTCGATGCCGCGCAGCAGTGCGCGGGTGGCCTTGACCGGGTTGAGCTGGGCGTCCTGGAGGTAGTGGACGGCGGCGGTGATGTCCGGGCTGAGGTGCGGTTCGCAGGTCAGCGCGTCGGCGGTGGTGATCTCGCAGGCGTCGATGCCCGCGGCCCGTTGCTTCGCGGCGAAGGTCTGGAGCGGGACGACGGCCTCGGGAGTCGTGGCGACGACCAGTCCGCCCTTCTCCTCCCATTCGGCGTCTTCTGCCAGCTCCGGCCAGAGGTCGCGACTCGCCCGGGCCAGTTCGAGTTCGGGGCCCGGCTCCTTGTCGCTGACCAGGACGTTGCCCTCGCCGGCCGCGCTGGTGCCCGACGCCGGTCCGTGCCGGTCGAGGACGACGACACGGAGCCCGCGCGCTCGCAGAGCCTGCGCGCACGCTGCCCCGATGATGCCCGCGCCCATGACCACGACGTCCGGCTGCATCGCCACCTCCGTTCAATAGAATGAACGTTAGTGCTTCGGGTACTCCAGCACCAGTACCGAGCTGACCTCACCGTCGACAGTCTCGTACGAGTGCGGCATCGAACCGGGGAAGCACACGTAGTCGCCGGGTCCCAGTTCGTACGGCTCGTCCACCGGTCCTACCCGGAGCTGACCGCTCGTGACCAGCACGTGTTCCTTGCCGGGGTGTCCTTCGCTGGTCTGCGTGGCACCGGGCCGGACCCGCTGGTCGTAGATCTCCAGCACGGTGTCCCCGACGTCCATCCGTCGCATCAGCCGCAGGTCGACGGCGTTGCTGCTGAGCACCTCGACGTCCCTGGCGCGGACCAGCACGACCTCCGGCGGCGTCCGCGCGGTGACCAGTTCCGACACCGGCACATCCAGAGCGTTCGACAAACTGAACACTGTCTCGATCGTCGGGTTGCCCGCGCCGCTCTCCAGCTGCGACAGCGTGCCCTTGGCGATGGACGACCGCCGCGCGAGCTCCGACAGCGACAGCCCGCGCTGCTCCCGGAACGCCCTGATGTTGGCGCCAAGCACCTGACCCGCACTCATAGCCACTGATCGTTGCATAGGCTTGCGCCCATGACTGCGTACACGGAGGCGGAGGGGCAGACCCTCCGCACGGCCGTTTTCGGTGCCATGGTGCTGGTGTCCACTGCGGACCCCGGCTCGGTCGACGAGGAGAGCCAGGCGGGCATCAGGGCCATCACCCTGCTCACGGACGACCTGCGCGCGATCATCGCCGCGGCGCCGCCCTCGTTGCCGAAGGGCTCGGCGTCCGATGTGGAGTCCGGGGTCCTGGCCGCGCTGCGGGACTCCGTGGCGATCATCAACGCCCACGAACCGCGTGACGTCGCGATCTTCCGCGCCGCCGTGTCGGAGATGTGCCGCTCGGTGGCGGGCGCGGACGGCGAGGTGGCCGTGGCCGAGCGGGCGATGGTCACCAAGGTCGTCGAAGCACTCAGCTGACGGCGCGTTCCGCCTGGCTCAGGTCGCGCTGGGCCGCGACGCGAGCCAGGCGGCGTGCTCCTTGCCGATCACGGCCTCGGTCTCGGCGACCACGGCGGCCCAGTCGGTCTCCCGCACGTAGGGGAGCCGGTGGTCGATGGCCGCGAGCTCGCCGGCCGCGGCCGCGTAGGTGATCCTGAGGTTCTCGTACTGGCGCAGGCCGATCCAGGCCGCGCCGCCCGCGACGGCCGCGGCCATCACGCCGGACAGGTCGACGTCCCACGCGCCGTTGATGCGCAGGATGGCGAAGACGATCGCGACGAGCTCGCCGACGATCATCAGGACGCGGAACACGTTCGCGCGGGTCTCGTTCATCGCGGACCTGTCGCGGTACCACTGGAGCTGCGGCTGGACGCGGGCTTCGCGGTAGGCGGTCCTGCGCTCGTCGAACGGCCTGGCGCGCAGCTCGGTCATGACCTGCTCGCCGTTGTCGTTCGCGCTGGTGAGCATCACCTCCCTGCGGTGTTCCCGCACCGCGTCGGCGATGGCGAGGTCCAGCTCCTTGCGCGGGTTCTGGACGATGCCGTGGAACGGGTCGCCCGCCACGGCGTAGCGCCAGGCCAGCGACTTCACGCGTTCGGCGACGGTCCGGCCGGCGTTCCACTTCAGCTCCGGGTGCATCACCCACAGCAGGAGCTCGCCGAACAGCGCGATGAGGAACCCGCCCAGCGCCACCCAGGCCCAGACGTCGACGCCGCCGCCGATCTGCCACTTGAACGCACCGCCGACCGCCGCGACCACCGCGCCGATCAGCCGCACCCGGCTGAACAGCAGGGTGAGCCGCTGCCCGAGCCGGGAGACCGCCTCCGCGTCGTGGTAGAAGCCGGGGAGGTGCTCGTCGTTCATCCAGTTCCGTCCTAGTCGGCCGAAGTTGATCGTGGGCAGCCAGACGCCTGATTATCACGGCGGCGGCTGACGACGCGCTGGATCGGCGAGTGGTCCGATGAGTGTTCATCTTTGGGCGGCGAATGGGCCTTGACCCGCCTGGTTCCGGTTGCAATCATCGGATCTTCTCGCCGCCGCCCCGGACGAGAAGGCAATGGTCATGGGACTACGTCGTTGGTGCGTGGCTGTGGTGGCCGCGCTGCTCGCAGGTCTGCTCACCGTGGTGGCGCAAGGAGCCGCTCAAGCCGAGGTGCAACACCCGAGACAGGAGTGGCTGCGGCAGTCGACCGCCGGGTTGTTCCTGCACTGGGGCATGTTCACCGCCCCGAAGCACCTGAACTGCGCCGAGTGGGAGCGCGACGTCACCGGCGGCGGGTGGACCCCCGACTACTGGATCGACGAGGCCCGCAAGCTCGGCGCCTCCTACGTCGTGCTGGCGACGTTCCACTCGCGGCTGGGCTACGCGCGGCCGTGGCCGTCGAAGGTCCCCGGCAGCTGCGCGACCGAACGCGATCTGCTCGGCGAGCTCGTCCGCGCGGGCAAGGCCAAGGGCGTCAAGGTCATCCTCTACATGACCGACGACCCGCAGTGGCACAGCGAGCAGGGCGTGCAGATGCTCGACTCGGCCGCGTACTCGGCTCATCGCGGCGAGCAGGTCGACCTGACCACGCGCGAGGGCTTCGGCAAGTACAGCTACGAGCTCTTCTTCGAGGTGATGAAGAACTACGACGACCTCGCCGGCTTCTGGATCGACAACGACAACGAGTACTGGGAGCGCAACAAGCTCTACGAGCAGATCCGGCAGCTGCGGCCCACCTGGTTGCTGAGCAACAACAACGAGGACACGCCGATCATGGACACGGTCTCGAACGAGCAGAAGACCGGCATGTTCCCGTCCTACGACTACCCGGCGGCGACGTTCACGCCGATGCCGCGCCTGTCCGAAGCCTGCTACAAGCTGCCCAACACCGGCGACTGGTGGTACGACGGCGGAAACCACGCCGTCGACACGCGCCTGAACACCGGCCGCTACGTCACCAACGCGGGTTCGTCGATCAAGTCGCTGATGGCCGAGACGCCGATGGTGAACGGCAGGATGCCCGCGCAACAGGAGACCTACAACAACTTCATGGCCTCGTGGGTGCCGCCGATCCGCGAGTCGATCCAGGGCGTCGAAGGCGCCGGTTACCTGTACGGCGGCATGCAGCCGGGGTTCTGGAACGACGGCGCGCACGGCGTGATCACCATCAATCCACGCACCGGCAAGCAGTACGTCCACGTCGTCACCAGGCCACGCGCCGACTTCGTTCGCCTGCGGGACAACGGGTATCGCGTGACCGGCGTTCGTGATCTGCGCACCGGCGAACGGATGCGGTTCTCACAGTCGGCAGGGTTCCTGACGATCCAGGGCATAACGGCGTGGGACGAGTACGACACGGTGTTCGCCGTGGAAACCGCTGGGCAGCAAGGCTTCTACACCGGCGTGAAGGCTTCGGCGACGTCGTCCGAGAACGGTTTCCCGGCCTCTCATCTGACCGATGGCAGCTATGAGACGTACTGGGACGCCAACGCCGCGCAGCCCGTCTCGATCTCGCTCGACCTCGGCCGTCGTAAGGAGGCCGCGTTCCTCGCGATCAACCAGCGCGAGTCGTCGCCCACGCACGCCCGCGTGTCGTTCGGGCGGCCGGAGGATTCCTCGCGCATCAAGGACTACCAGCTGACGGCGTCTGTTGACGGCCGCAACTGGTGGCACGTCCGCAGTGGGGCGTTGCCTTCGGCGCGTGGAACTCAGTTCATCGACATCGGGGCGCAGGAGGCCCGGTTCCTGAAGCTGACCGTGCTGAACACCTGGGGCGGGCCGCAGGCTCCCGTCTACTTCAAGGAACTGAAGATCGACGAGATCCGGGTCGGCCACAGCTATCCGCGCGGCTTGCCGGGCGCATTGGAAGCCGAGGACGCGTCACGGTCGGGTTCGGCGCGCGGTGAGTCCTGTGCGGCCTGCTCCGGCGCACGGCAGGTGACCGGTCTCGGTGGCGGCGAGCGCAATGCCGTGACCTACCGCGATGTTTCCGTTGGCACGGCTGGTACTTACAGCCTGCGGCTCGACCTGATGTCGGCCGAGTCCTCGGTCGTCTCGGTCTCCGTGAACGGCGCGGCGCCGGTGTCCGTTGCGGTGCCTCGCGATCGGGCGGACGTGCCGGATCCGACGTCGGTCGCGGTGCCGTTGAACGCGGGCCGCAACACGGTGAAGGTGTTCGGCACCGGCAGGCTCGGCCTGGACCGGATCTCGGTGGGCGGGCTGCCGCCGTCGAACTACACGCCGAAGACGACCCTGACCGTGGAACCCCATGGCGTGCAATGGGTCGCGCCCGGTCAGCAGTCCGTGAAGATCACCGCACGGCTGCGGCTCGACGCCGACGACCAGATCGACAACGTGTCCCTCGCCCCGGCTCTCCCCGCGGGCTGGACGCTGACCGGTGCGCCGGCCACGCGTGCGTCGATGCGCCTGGCCGGCCTGCTCGAAGGCACCTGGACCGCGACCTCGCCCGCCGGTGCGGACGTGGGCGCGGTGAGCATTCCTGTCGCTGCCTCGTTCCAGTTGCTCGGCTCGGACCGCAAGGTCTCGGGCACGGTGCCGGTGCGCACCAGGCCCGCCGACCGAGTGTTCGTGCGCGAGGCGGAGGACTCGGCGAACCAGTTCGGCAGCACCGGGCTGACGGGTTGCGGGACGTGCTCGGGCGCGGAGAAGGTGCGCAACATCGGCGGCAGCGCGGACGCGTCGGTGACCTTCCCCAACGTGACGGTGCCGGAATCGCGTTCCTACAAGCTGTTCATCCAGTTCACGGTGAACGGGCCGCGGTCGTACTTCGTGACGGTCAACGGCGGCGCGCCGGTCGAGGTCAAGCTCGACGGGCTCGGCAACAACACGCCTTACGTGGCCGAGATCCCGGTGACGCTGAACGCCGGCGCCAACACCATCAGGTTCGGCAACGACAGCGCGGGCGCGCCTGATCTGGACCAGATCGCGCTCGCCTGATCTCCGTGCTGGAACGGCACCCTGCCTCGGTAGGGTGCCGTTCATGGGGGATGACTGGCTTTCCGAATTGCACTGGGCCGCTGAGTTCAAGTCACCGCAGGAGGTCGCGGAGCTGATCGCTCAGGCGGACGACATCGACGCGATGGACGAGGAGCGCACCGCGTTGTGGCGCGCCGTGCACGCGAGCCGGCCCGAGAACGTCCGGGTCCTGCTCGCCGCGGGTGCGGATCCGGCACGTTCGATGATGTACGGCTGGTCGCCGGCGCGGCTCAGCCTCGCCACGGAACACGCGTTGCCGACCGACGAAGTCCTCACGGACGAAGAACGCGCTGCCATCGAGGAACGCGACCGGCTCGTGGCGGCACTCGGTGGTGTTCCCCGCGACGACGGCTACAGCCTGGCGTGCGTCGCGGGTGTGGACGCGGAGACCGCGCTGTGCAGGCTGGAGGCGGAGTCCGTCGAGGTGACTCACGAGCAGATCCAGGAGTGGCGGACCGAGCCGCAGGGCGGTGAGACCGTGCTCGGTGTGACGACGGTGCCCGGCGGTTGTGTGCTGATGCAGCTCTGGGGTTACACGGCGTCCATGTCGGGCGTGCTCGGACGGTTGTCGGCGGGCACCGTCGCGGTCGGCATGTACGCCAACCCCAAGGGCGGTAATCACGGCGACGTGTACCGCGACGGCGACGTCGATGACTGGGACCTGCATCCCGGCGAAGGCGTCGTGGAGGAGGAAACAGCGGCGGACGTGCTGCTGGCACACCTTTACCAGGACGAACCGGCGGCGTTCTGCCTCGCGTTCGCGGGGTTGAGGCCGATGGACGACCGCGCGTTCACCGCGCCTGATCTGTGGCTGCGCCTTCCCGAACGCGACGACTGGCACTCCTGACCTGTTTTCTCAGCGACCGGCGCGCATCATGGAGTGATGCTGGAGGCACTGAGGCGTCAGCTGAGCGAGGGACTCTTCGAGAAGGTCGCGGGTCCGGAGCGGGCGAAACACGCTCGCCGGATCCACGACTCGCCCGGCCCGCGCCTGTTCGCCGACGACCGGCCGATCCGGCACGTGCACGCTGATCACGCCATGTTCATCGGCGGGCTGCGGGCGTTGCTGCTCCAGTCGTTGCACCCGCTGGCGATGGCGGCGGTCGCGCAGCACTCCGACTACCACACCGACCCGTGGGGCCGGTTGCAGCGCACGAGCCTCTTCGTCGGCGTCACCACGTACGGCAGCGCGGACGACGCGCTGAAGGCCGTTGAACGGCTCGGGCGCGTGCATCAGCACATCCACGGCACCGCGCCGGACGGCCGTGAGTACCGCGCCGACGACCCGCACCTGTTGGCGTGGGTGCACGTGGCCGAGGTCGACAGCTTCCTGCGTTGCCACCAGCGCTATGGCGAGAAGCCGCTGGACGACTACGACGGGTACGTGGCCGACATGGCCGTCATCGCCGACGCCATGGGCATCCCGGATCCGCCGCGCACGGTCGCCGAGCTCGACGCGAAGCTCGACTCCTACCGAGCCGAGCTGAAGGGCACGCCCGAGGCGTGCGAAGCGGCCAGGTTCCTGCTGCTCAAGGCGCCGTTGCCGCTGCTGGCGCGCGGGCCGTACGCGATCCTGAGCTCCACGGCGGTCGCGACCCTGCCGGTGTGGGCGCGGGTTCCGTTGCGGCTGCCGTACCTGCCGATCGCGGAGGCCACCGGGGTTCGGTTCGCGGGGCACGCGTTGATGCGCGGCCTTCGGTGGGTCACCGGCTGAGCCACTGGTGCGACCCGGAATGTCGGCTGGGTAGTTCACGCTCAGCAGGGCGCCTCGCGACACCACGACGCACCCGTCTGACCGCGAATTCGCCCGGCAGCATTCCGGGCCACACCACTAGGCCTCCAGGAAGTCGAGCACGAGTGGCGTCGCCTCACTCGCGAACTCCTCGAAGTAGCCGTGACGGGCTCCCTCGATCAGGTGCATCCGCGCGCCGGGGATTCGCTCCGTGATCAGCGGAGCGTTGGCCGTGGGGTTGAAGATGTCCTCTGTGCCGTGCACGACCAGGGTCGGTGCGGCGATCGACGGCAGCACGTCCCACGCGTCGTGCTCGGCGCTCGCGAAGAGGTGCCGCTTGCGTGCGTGCGGTGGCATCCGCGGGTCGCCCAGCGTGTTGTACGGGCCGCGGTATGCCGGTGTGTACATCAGCTCTTCCAACGCCCTGCGCGCCTTCATCGGGTCGACCTGCGCGAGTGACTTGCGGACCTCGGCGCTGCGCTCGATGCCGTGCGGGCCGCCGGGGGAGGTGCAGCCCAGCACCAGCCGGTTGACGCGCTCGCCGTGCGCGGCCGCGATCCACTGCGCGATCCGGCCGCCCATCGACGTGCCGTAGACGTGGGCGGACTCGATGCCCGCGTCGGCCAGGATCGCGACGCAGTCCGCCGCGAACATCCTGGTGCTGTACGGGACGTCCGGCTTGTCGCTGGAACCGGTTCCGCGGTGGTCGGTGACGATCGTCGTGAACCGGGTGGAGAAGTCCCCGCGGACCTGTGACCACCACTTCGACGAGTTCGCCTGGCCCGCGATGAGCAGCAGCGGAGGTCCGGAGCCCTCGACCGAGTAGAAGAGGCTGGTTCCGTCGGCGGCACGGGCGTGGGACACGACCGGAAGTCTAGAACCTTGACTTCCCGATAGATGGTCTAGTCCAATTCGGGGTGACCCCCTGCCGGCCGCCAACGCGTGAGGGATGGAACCCATGCTGTTGTTCGCTCGAATATCCGCGGTGGCCGCACTGGTGCTCGGCACCGTGATCGTGAGCCTCGCCCCTGCCAGTGCCGCCGGAGTCACGGCGACGTTCTCCAAGCAGGCCTGGAGCACCGGCTACACCGCGACGGTGACGATCAAGAACGAGACCAGCGCGGCGATCAGCTCCTGGAAGGTCGAGTTCGACTACCCGGCCTCGACCTCCGTCGGTGCCTACTGGGACTCGCTGCTCACCAAGAGCGGCAACCACAACACGTTCGTCAACCGGGAGTACAACGGCTCGGTCGCGCCCGGCGCCAGCGTGTCGTTCGGCTTCAACGCCGCCGGCACCGCCGACCCGGCGAACTGCACGATCAACGGTGCGGCGTGCACGGGTGGCACCGGACCGACCACCAGTTCGACCACCACGACCACGACGACTACTACGACCACGACCACCACCACTACGACCGGTCAGCCGCCCACGGGTCAGCTGCCACGCAAGGTGCTCGTCGGCTACCTGCACGCCAGCTTCGCCAACGGCTCCGGCTACATCCGCATGAAGGACGTGCCGGACGAGTGGGACGTCATCAACCTCTCGTTCGCCGAGCCCACCAGCGCCACATCCGGTGAGCTGCGGTTCAGCCAGTGCCCGGTCGCGGAGTGCCCGAACGTCGAGTCCGAGGCGGAGTTCATCGCCGGCATCCGCGCCCAGCAGGCAAAGGGCAAGAAGGTCAACATCTCCATCGGCGGCCAGAACGGCCAGGTGCGGCTCGAGACCACGGGGGCGCGCGACGCGTTCGTGCGGTCGGTCGGCGCCATCATCGACAAGTACGGCCTGAACGGTCTCGACGTCGACTTCGAGGGCCACTCGCTGTCGCTGAACCCCGGTGACCTCGACTTCAAGAACCCGACCACGCCCGTGGTCGTGAACCTGATCTCGGCGCTGCGGACGCTGAAGTCCCGCTACGGAGCCAACTTCGTGCTCACCATGGCACCGGAGACGTTCTTCGTGCAGGTCGGCTACCAGTTCTACGGTGGCACGGGCACCGGCGACGCGCGCACGGGTGCGTACCTGCCGGTGATCGAGGCCATGCGCAACGACCTGACGTTGCTGCACGTGCAGGACTACAACTCCGGACCTGTGATGGGGCTGGACAACCAGTACCACAACATGGGTGGCGCGGACTTCCACGTGGCGATGACCGACATGGTGCTCGCCGGCTTCCCGGTGCGCGGTGACGCGTCGAAGTTCTTCGCGCCGTTGCGGCAGGAACAGGTCGCGATCGGCCTGCCCGCCGCGCAGTACGCGGGCAACGGGTTCACGTCCGTCGCGGACGTCCAGACCGCGCTGGACTGCCTCACCAAGGGCACGCGCTGCGGCAGCTACAAGCCGAAGGGCGTCTACCCGAACCTGCGCGGCCTCATGACGTGGTCGATCAACTGGGACAAGTACAACAACTACGAGTTCTCCAAGGCCCACCGGGCCTATCTGCCCCGATAGCGGCGGTGGGGGCGGCTTTCGCCGCCCCCGTTTCCGTTAGGCCAGTGTGGACCAGAACTGAAGTTCGTATGCCTGGAGCAGGCGGCCGTAGCGCCACGCGTGCTTCGGCTGCCAGCCGGCGTCGAGGGACGCCTGGATCGCGGCGATCGCGCGGTCCTCGAGCTGCGGCGCGGGCGTGGCGAAGAAGTCCACGAACGCGCACGCCTCGTCGCTGAACCCGTAGTGCTCGCGCAGCCCCTTCGCCATCCGCGCGCAGTAGCCGCCCCACGCGGTGAAGTTCGCGAGGATCGCGAGGATCACGTCCGTCGGCTCCCCGTTGAGCGCCATCCACGCCTGGTAGGCCGGGTAGGACTGGCAGCCGGGGAACGGCTCGTAGCTCTGGAAGTCCTTGGCGGACATGCCCGCCGCCTTCGCGAGCGGCTCCAGCATCGGTAGCACCAGCTCCTCGCCGCCCGCGAGCAACGTGAAGAACGCCCGCGCGTTCGGCTCCTCCGCCTTCGACGCGAGCGCCAGGAATGTTCGCCAGTCCGACGACACGATGTGGTTCTCCTCGGCGGCGAACGTGGCGATCACAGCGCGCGGGGCCTGTCCGGTTTCGATCAGTTTGACCACGAGGTTGTCGTGCTCACCGGGGTGCAGCTCCGTTCGGATGCGCGTGACCAGCTCTTTTGCGTTCATGGTCCCGATTCTTTCGCACTCGGGAAATCGTTCGCCAGACCGCGGGCCCTTCGGGGAGCATCTTCGCTCGTGGCTGAACACACCTACCGAGTACTCGTCCGCGGCCGGTTCGCCGACCTGACCTCCGAGCAGCGCGTCTCGTTGCAGGACCGCCTGAAGGGCTTCGACTTCCTGCGCGACGGCGGCTTCAGCGAGGAAGGCGCGCTGATGTTCGACGAGAAGCTCGACTTCTTCAGCTACCGCGTGATCCTGACCGCCGCCGAGAAGCCGGACGAGGCGGGGCTGCGGCGCGCGGCCACCGCCCTCGACTCGCTCGGCGTCGACTTCCAGGGGTTGAAGGCCAAGGTCACCGACATGGACGAGATGAAGGTCAACCGGCCGAAACGGCTGGGCTGAGCGGGATTTCGAGGACGGTGGCGGCGTCCAGCGCGAGGTCCTCCCGATACATCCGGGAGATCACCTGGACGCCGGTCGGCAGCCCGTCCCGCAGCCCCGTCGGCACCGCCACCGACGGCACGCCGACGAAACTGCTCGCCTCGCACAGCTTCATCGCCTCGAAGTAGTCGGCCAGGGCCTCAGGACTGCGGCGGTCCTGGTCCGGTTCGAACCACGGTGTGGTCGACACCGGCCCGACCAGCACCGGGTAGCGGTCCAGCACCCGTGCCCACTCGCGTTGGATCGCGAGCCGGGTACCTGTCAGCTCGAGGAACCCGGCCAGGTCCAGTCCCGGCCGCACCTTCAGCAGGTGACGGGAGTACAGGGCGACGTCCTCGCCCGCGAACGTGGCGAACTGCTCGAAGTCGAGCGCGATCGGCGTGGCGATCATCCTCATGGCGAGCGTCGACGCCTCCTCGACCCGCGGAGGAGTGACCGGTTCTACCTCGTAACCGGCCTCCACCAGCCGTTTCGCCGCCTCCTCCACGACCGGGTCACCCGGTACGAAACCGGCGATCCTCGGCGTCGGTGAGCCGGTGGCGGGCACCGGGACGGAACGAGGATCGGCCGGGTCCGCGCCGCACAGCACCGAATGCACTCGCCGCAGGTCCTCGACCGTGCGGGCGAGCGGTCCCTCCACGGTCATGACCTGGGTCGGGAACGACGGGTCCGGCTGGCCGTAGATCGCGCCCTGCGGGTAACGCCCGTAGCTGGGCTTCAGCGCGCAGACGCCGTTCAGGAACGCGGGCAGTCGCAACGAGCCGCCGCCGTCGTTGCCGATCCCGAAATCCACCATTCCCGTGGCCACGGCGACCGCGTCACCGCCGGAGCTCCCACCCGGCGAAAGAGCGCTGTCCCACGGGTTGATGGTGTGCCCGGCCAGTTCGCTGTACGTGTGCATGCCACGGGCGTTCAACGTCGGCATGTTGGCGTGCGCGATCGGTGTCGCCCCGGCTGCTCTCAGCCGCGCCACGATGGGCGCGTCCGCAGATTTCACGTTGCCTGCCAGCGACTTCAGGCCGTGCGTGGTGGCGGCGCCCGCGACGTCGATGTTGTCCTTGACCGAGAACGTGACCCCGGCGAGTGGACCGACCGGCTCATCCCGAACGTCGAACACGGAGGTCAACGCGTTGTAGACCGGGTTCAAGGCTTCGATGACGCGCAACTGCTCAGAAAGAATCCCCATGCTCCAGTCTATGCGGACCGGAGCATGGGGATGTGCAGTTCAAAACCACTCAGCGGAACATCACGGGTAGTTCGCCAGGTAAGCCTCGGTAGATCCGGCGGTCACCCGTCCACCCGAGTTGTTGATGATGCGCTCGATGGTTCCCTTGCCGCCCAACGAGATCGTCACCATGCTGTGGAACTTGACGCCCGGGGTGTTCGGCACCTCGAATGCCCGGTCGGCCACCACGCTCGGGTTGGCGTTGGCGAAGATGTAACTGCCCAGGCCCCACGCCTCGTGCGTCGTGACGTTGTTGGCGACCTTGTACGCCGCGTAGCCGCGGGTCGAGCCGTTCATCCACGCCGCCTGGTTGGGCGCCTCGTACGGCATTTCGTTCTGGTAGAAGTACGTCCGGCCGCCCTGGCCGTTCCAGATGGTCTGGTACTTCTGGTAGTGCTCGACGAACAGGCCGTACATCGTCACGTTGTTGCCGTTGACGATCAGGCCGGTGTCCGCCCGGTTCACGTCCCAGCCGACGCCGATGGAGTGGTCACCTCGCCACAGCCACAGGTGGTCGCCGATCACGTTGTGGCTGTTGACCACCAACGAGGTCGTGGCGCGGCCGACGGCCGAACCGCCGATGCGCACGTAGAAGTCGTGCAGCGAGGTCGGGTTGGCCGAGTGGTTGGCGTTGCTGCCCGGCGCGCCGATCTGTGCGAGCAGCGGCGAGTTGGTCGGGGCCGCGTCGAGCAGCAGGCCGGCGATCTTCACACCGTCCACATCGGCCACGTCGAGCGCCATGTTGCCGTTGGTGGGCATGACGGTCGCGAGACCGAGACCCATCACGACGGTGTCGGGGCGGGTGACGCGGATCGGTTCCGAGACCTGGTGGACGCCCGGCGTGAGCAGCAGGTGCTTGCCGGCCGCGAGCTGCGCGTTCATCGTCGCGGCCGAGGTGCCCGGCTTCGCGATGTAGAACTGGGACAGCGGGATGTTCGTGCCCTGCTGGTTGCCCGACGCCCAGGTGGTGCCGCTGGTGTTGGAGCGCAGCGCCGGGACGAACACGTTGTAGTTGCCGCTGCCGTCGACGTTCAGGAACGGCTTCTCCCGCACGACAGGGGTCTGCGCGACGGTCGTGTACGGCGGCTCCGGGAACGTGTTCTGCGGTGCGTTGCGAGCACCGACGAACACCATGTTCCAGTTCTCGCCCGTCCACGAGCCCCACTCGGTGTTGCGCGACAGCCACTGCTGCTGCGAACCGGAGCGGACCTGGCCCGTGACCACGGAGTCGGCGAGGAAACCACCGCTCGACCAGCCGTTGTCGTCGAGCTGCATGTTGCCGTAGACCTTCGTGCGGCGCATCGCGGACGCCTGCGAGACGGCCCACGTGTTGGTGCCCGAAGGCGGCCGCACCGCGAGGTTCTCCGCGCCACGCCAGAAGTTGTGCGTCGCGTTGCCCTCGAACCAGTCGGCCTCGACGTGCACCTGGCCGTTGATCGTCACACCGTCCGGCAGCAGGCCCAGGCCGAGGACCTGGGTGAAGAAGCCGATGTTGACGTCGACGTTGTAGTTGCCGGGCTTGAACATGATCGCGAACCGGCGCGCGTCGTACTGACCCTCTTCCTGTTGACGGAAGACGTCGTTGAGCCGCGCCTGGATCGTGGCGGAGGACATCGACGGGTCGAAGATCAGCACGTTCGGGCCGAAGTCCGGCTGGCCGGGGTTCGGCGGGCCGTCCTGGGCGAGGCGGAAGAGCTGCGCGTTGGTCCCGTTGCAGGTGTACTGGACCAGCTGGACGTCACCGGTCGAGGCGCCGGGCACGTCGAGGCACTTGGCGCTGTTGCGGTTCACGAACCGGTAGGTGTCCGTGCCGACGGCCTCGGCGCGCCATTGCTGGTTGTTCGCGGTGAACGACTGCCACATGTGGACCGGGGCGTTGTCCGCGGTGGAGACGTTCGAGACGTCCCAGACCTGGCCGTCGCCGACCGTGTAGTAGCCGTCGCTCGTGGGCGTGAAGGTCCACTTCTGCCCAGTGCAACCTTGTTGGCGGAGCTGTGCGCCGTTGGCCGTTCCCAGCGACTCCACGCACTTTCCGCTGCCGACGTTCGTCACTTGATAAGCGGTTCCGGGCACCACGTCGGCCTGCGCCGCGACCGTCCACACAGGAACGATCGCCGCTGCTGCCAACGCTGCCACCAGCAGGGGGGTTCTCACGGGTCACAGGGTGGGGGTGGTTTGTTGCAACCGTCAACGAACTTAACTGTTTCCGGTCGTGTTCCGGTATTGACACACGAATTTGTCAAATGCGACTGTGCTAGGCGTGGAGCTGTCGCCGTTACGCCGGTCGCTGCTGGAGCTGCTGAGATCGCCCGCCTCGGCGACGCAGCTCGCGGCGGTCCTCGACCTGCCCCGGCAGCGCGTCAACTACCACGTCCGAGCCCTGGAACAGGCAGGACTGGTCGAGCTGGTCGAACAACGCCAGCGCCGCGGCTGCGTCGAACGCGTGCTGCGCGCGAAGCCCGGCCGCGAGATCGCCGCCGGCGTCCAGGACCAGTTCGCCGCGACGCACCTGGTGTCGGTCGCGGAGGACTCGGCTCGTGACGTCGAGCGGATGTCGAACGCGGCGGCCGACGCGGGAAAGCGCTTGCTCACGTTCACGGTGGAGACGACGGTCCGCTTCGGCGCGCCCGGCGACGTCCACGAGTTCACCAGCGACCTGGCCGAAGCGGTGCGGCAGATCGCGCTGAAGTACGACACCGAGTCAGGCCGCCCGTACCGGGTGGTCGCCCTGGGCCACCCCGGAGTAGCAGATGAGTGACGAAGGCGTCCGGATCGAGATCACCGTGGCCGCACCGGTCGACGAGGTGTGGCAGTCGTTCCGGGACAAGGAGAAGCTGCGCCACTGGCACGGCTGGGACCTCCCGGAGCTCGACGCCGAGATCGACCACATCTACTTTCAGAACGCGGAGGAGGACGGCACGACGCTGATCGTCCACAACCACGACACGTTCGTCCTCACGCCCGTTCCCGAGGGCACCCGCGTCGTGCTGACCCGCGCGCCCAAGGGCACCTCACCCGAGTGGGACGACTACTACGAGGACATCACCGAAGGCTGGATCACGTTCCTGCATCAGCTGAAGTTCGCGCACGAGTTCCACCCCGGCGAGAAGCGCAGGACGCTGTTCTGGCCGTCCGAGGTCGATCTCGGGGTGAGCGGCAAGCCGTTCTTCGAGTCGGAGAACCAGCGCGGTGTCGTGGTGGAGGAGTTCGGGCCGGGTCTCGTGGTCACCAGCGCGAAGATGACCGTCGTGACGACCTACGGGTTCTCCGACGCCGAGCTGGAGGAGCTGCGGGGTAGGGGGCCTCAGCTGGAAGCGGACCCGAAGTAGGTCGTCAGGAAGTCGTTGCGGAAGACGCCCTTCGGGTCGTGCTCGCGGAGCAACGCCCGGAAGGCGTCCCACTGCGGGTAGCGGGCGGCCAGCAGCGCCGGTGGCACGGTGAAGAGCTTGCCCCAGTGCGGTCGCGGCGCGATCGCCTCCTCCAGACGAGGCAGCAGCCGCAGCACGGCCGGGGTGTTCGGCACCCAGGTGAAGTGGATCGCCAGGCTGTCCCGGTCGTAGGCGGGGCTGAGCCACTGCGGTTCGCCGTTGATCGTGCGGATCTCGCAGGCCTGCACCAGCGGCGAGATCACCGTGGACATCTCGGCCAGCGCGCGCAACGCCGTCACCGCGCGGGTGCGGGGGACGAAGTACTCGGTCTGGAGCTCCTCGCCGACCGACGGGGTGAACTCGGCGCGGAAGTGGGGCAGGCGTTCGTGCCACGGCCCGGGCACGCCGCCCTGGATCGTGCAGCGGGAGCCGGGCTGGCCGGGCACCGGGTGAGCCTGCTCGGACGCGGGACGGCCGGGGTAGCGGAACTCCTCGTCGCCGACGCGGTGCTTCACCCACAGGGTCGCGCCGCCCTGCCAGTCGACGAACGCGCTCACGCTGTACGCGCCGTCGAAGATCTGTTCGAGCTGGATCAGCAGCGTCGTCCAGGCGACGTGCTCGTAGACGGTCTGCGCGACCTGGAACGACGGCACCACGTCCAGCGTCACCGTCGTGATGACGCCCAGACCGCCGAGCGACACGGGGGCGCCGGCCGAGGTCAGCTCGACGACCGAGCCGTCACCGCGCAGCACCTCGACGGACCGCACGGCACCGGCCAGCGAGCGGGAACCCGAGCCGTGGGTCGCGGTCACGATCGCGCCGGCCACGGTGATGTGCGGCAACGACGGCAGCGTGTGCAGGGCCAGGCCCGCCGCCTCCAGCCGGACGGACAGGTCGGCGAGCGTCATGCCCGCGCTGACCCGGACCGTGTGGCCGGACACCTCGAAGACCTCCGGCATCGCCGACAACGACACCAGCGTGCCGGTCGTGTCGGCGATCGTGCTGAACGAGTGTCCCGAACCGACGACGTGCACGGCCGATGAACCGCGCACGAGCGCACGCAGGTCTTCGGCCGAGGCCGGGGTCACGGCCTGGGCCGCGGTGAACGTGACGTTGCCAGCCCAGTTGGTCCTCATACAGACACGGTAAGCGCCGACGCCAGCAATCGTCGGGTGTAGGGATCCTGCGGCGCGGCGAACACCGACGTGCCCTCCTCGACCACACGGCCCAGGTGCAGCACCGCGACCCGGTCGGCGAGGTGCTGCACGACGGCCAGGTCGTGGCTGATGAACAGGCACGCGAACCGCAGGTCGCGCTGCAACGACCGGACCAGGTCCAGGACGCGCGCCTGCACCGTCACGTCCAGCGCCGACGTCGGTTCGTCGGCGATCAGCAGGTCCGGATCAAGCGCGATGGCACGGGCGATGCCGACCCGCTGCCGTTGACCGCCGGACAGTTCGTGCGGGTAGCGGTCCCGCAGGGAGGCCGAGAGCTGCACGGCGTCGAGCAGCGAGTCGACCTTCGCGGCCAGTTCCCTGCCGCGCAACGACGTGTGCAGCAGGAGCGGTTGCGCGATCGACCTGGCGATCGTGGCGCGCGGGTTCAGCGACGACAGCGGGTCCTGGAACACCAGCCCGATGCGGCCGCGGTCGCCCTTGCGCAGCGCCGAGACCTCCTTGCCCGCCACGGTGATCCGCCCGGTGTAGCGGGTGAGGCCGGTGATGGCGCCGGCGAGGGAGGACTTGCCCGACCCCGACTCGCCGACCAGGCCGAGGGTTTCGCCTTGACCGATGGTGAGGGAGACGTCGGAGACGGCGCGGAACTTGCCGTAGGTGACGGACGCGCCGGAGAGGAGGAGAACTGGTTCGGTGGTGGAGCGGGGTGGGCCAGTGGGGGCGGAGTCCGGTGGTGGCGCCGGTTCTGCCGTGTCGCGTGTCTCCGGCTCTCGCGTGTCCGGTGGTGGCGCTGGTTCTGCTGTGTCGTGTGTCCCCGGTTCTCGCGTGTCCGGTGGTGGCGCTGGTTCTGCTGTGTCGTGTGTCCCCGGTTCTCGCGTGTCCGGTGGTGGCGCCGGTTCTGCCGTGTCGCGCCTCCCCAGCTCCCGCGAGTCCAGCCGCAGCACCGAGTCGAGCAACGTCCGCGTGTACTTCTCCGCAGGCGCCCGAAAGACCTGCCGCACGGTCCCGGTCTCCACGACCCGTCCGGCGTTCATCACGACGACCCGGTCCGCCAGGTCCGCGACCACGCCCATGTCGTGCGTGATCAGCAGGATCGCGACCCCGAGCCGGTCGCGCAGGTCCCGCAGCAGCCCGAGGATCTCGGCCTGCACGGTCACGTCCAGCGCGGTCGTCGGTTCGTCGGCGATCAGCAACGACGGCTCGTTCGCCACCGCCATCGCGATCACCACGCGTTGCAGCTGGCCGCCGGACATCTCGTGCGGATAGGCCTTGAACCGCTCCTCGGGCAGTCCGACGAGCCGCAACAGCTCCACCGCCCGCGCGCGAGCCTTGGCCCGTGAGACCGCGCGGTGCACCCGCACGGCCTCCACGATCTGGCTGCCGATGGTGAAGACCGGGTTGAGGGCGCTCATGGGTTCCTGGAACACCATGCCGGCCTCGTTGCCCCGCACCTCCCGCAGTTCGTTGGCGTTCAACGAGTACAGGTCGCGCCCGTTCAGGACCGCGTGGCCGGACACCGTCGCAGTGGGAGGCAGGAGCCCGAGCAACGACATCGCGGTCACGGTCTTGCCGGAACCGGACTCGCCGACGACGGCGAGGACCTCCCCGGCGGTCAGCGAGAACGAGACCTCGCTGACCGCCGGGGAGCCCGAGCCGAAGTCCACCGAGACGTCCTCGACGGACAGCAGCGCACTCACTTCGTGATACCGACCTGGAGGTAGTTCGGGTAGGCGGGGAAGTCGGCGATGTAGAAGTTGCCGACCTTCGAGCCGCGGATGAACGAGTTGCGGGTGTAGATCAGCGGCACGACCGGCGAGTCCTGCAGGATCAACTTGTCGATCGCCGCCCACTTCTTACCGGCCTCCGCCGGGTCCACAGTGGACTGCGCCTCCTCGATCAGCCTGTCCACCTCGGGGTTGGAGTAGCGCGAGGTGTTGTAGCCGCCCTTGCCGATCTCCGAGGTCGCGAACAGCGGCTGGATGTTCGAGTTCGCGCTGGGGAAGTCCGGCTGCCACGACGACAGGATCAGGTCGTACGTGGGGTTGTCCGAGAGGTTCGTCTCGGTCTCGAACGCGTCGGCCTCCAGCGACCGGATGGTGACCTTGATGTTCGCGCGGGCCAGCGCGGCCTGGATCGCCTCGGCCTTGTCGGTCTGGTTGTTGGACTTGTTCAGCACCAGCGACAGGTTCTCGAGACCGTTCGGGAAACCGGCCTCGGCGAGCAGCGCCTTGGCCTTGTCCGGGTCGCCCTCGGGCTTCGAGGGGTAGAGGTCGAACTGCTCGCGGCCCTCGATGCCCTGGGTGATCAACGTGGAGGCGGTGTCACCGGCCAGCGCCGCCGTGCCGGCCGACGCCACCTGGTAGGCGGCCTTGTTCACCGCGTACTGGAACGCCTGGCGCACCTTGACGTTGTTCAGCGGCGCCTTCTGCGTGTTGAGCGAGAGGAACGCGACCGCGCCCGACTTCGACGTCACCACGCGGGACTTCGCGGACGGGTTGCCCTGCAGCTGCGCGAGCTGGGCGGGGGAGACGAACGACGAGGCGAACGCCGTCTGGTCGTCGCCGGAGTCGGCGGCGAGGCGCTGCGAGACGACCGAGGCCTCCTGGCCCAGCTGGAACACCACGGCGTCGGGCAGGCCGGCGCGGACCTGGTCCTTCGCGGGCTCCCAGTTGGTGTTGCGCTTGAGCTTGACCTCGACGCCCTTGGTGTAGGTCTCGACCTGGTACGGGCCGGACGCGACGGCGTGCTCGTGGTAGTCGGCCTCGGCGCCCTTGCCCTTCGGCACCGGTGCGAACGCGGGCGTGGAGGCGATCCACGGCCAGTCGCCGTACGGGCGGGTCAGCGTGAAGACGATGGTCTTCTCGTCCGGGGTCTTGATGGAGTCGAGCTCCTTGCCCTCGAACGGACCCTTGTAGTCACCGCCGCCCAGCAGGTCCTTGTGGTAGCCCAGGCCGCCGCCGAACGCCGGTGCGAACGAGCGCTCGACGCCCCACTTCACGTCCGCGGACGTGATTGGCGTGCCGTCGCTGAACTTCAGGCCGTCCTGCAGCACGAACGTCCAGGTCTTGCCGCCGTCGGACGTCTTGCCCGTGTCAGACAGGTCGGGCACGACCTTCGCGGGCTGGCCGACGGCGTTCTGCCAGCCGGTCAGTCTGCGGTGCACGAGACCGAGCGAGGTGATCGCGAGGCTCTGGGACTTGGCGGGGTCGAGGTTGAGCGTGCGCGACTCGGACAGGATGCGCAGCGTGCCGCCCTTCCCGGGCTTGACCGCGGTGTCACCGGAGGGCTTCTGATCGTTCGCGCCACACGCCGAGACCCCCAGGGCACCGGCGAGCACGATCGCAAGAAGTTTCTTGCTGGACAACGGACTTTCCTCCCTCAGGTGAGCCGTGCTCGGGGATCGAGCACGCCGTAGGACAGGTCGACGACGGCGTTGGCGACGACAACGAGAAAACCTGCGAACAAGGTGCAGCCGAGCAGGGTCGGCAGGTCGCGGGCGTGCACGGCCTCGATCAGCAGGCCGCCCAGGCCCGGCAGGCTGAACACCCGCTCGGTGATCACGGCACCGCCGAGCAGCGACCCGAACTCGATGCCGGTCAGCGTCACGACGGGCAGCAACACGTTGCGCAGCGCGTGTTTGCCGACGACGGTCCGCTCCGGCACGCCCTTGGCCCGTGCGGTGCGGATGAAGTCCTCGCTCATCGTCTCGAGCATCTGCGTGCGGGTGAGCTTCACGTAGTGGGCGCCGTGCGCGAACGCGAGCACGCTCCACGGCAGCACCAGCCCCCATGCCCAGCGCACCGGGTCCTCCGTGAACGCGGTGTAGTTGCCGACCGGCACCACGTTCAGCTGGAACCCGAGCACGAGGATCCCGAGCAGCCCCACCAGGTACACCGGCGCGGACACGCCGATCACCGATCCCGCCAGCGCGGCCCGGTCGAACCAGGAGTCCTTGCGCAGCGCGGCGTACACGCCGATCGCGACGCCCACACCGACCCACAGCACGGCGGCGCCGATCGCGAGCGAGAACGTCACCGGCAGCCGGTCGCCGATCAGCTCCAGCACGTCGGCGTTCTGCCGGAACGAGTAGCCGAAGCACGGTGCGGCGCAGTGGATCGCCGTCGCGCCGGCGCCGAACGTGCGGCCGGTGAAGATGCCGCCGAGGAACGTGAGGAACTGCTGCCACCAGGGTTCGTCGAAGCCCATGAACTCCCGCGCCAGCGCGAGGTTCTCCGGCGTGCACGGCTTGCCGCACGCCAGCAGCGCCGGGTCCGAGGGCACCAGGTAGAACACGACGAACGTGCAGAAGGCGACGATCAGCAGCACGAGCACCATGCCGCCGAGTCGAGTCAGCGCATACCTGAGGGTGGTCATCGGCGGGTCACCGATCTCGGGTCGAGCGCGTCCCGCAGCCCGTCGCCCAGCGCGTTGAACCCCCAGGTGACGGCGAACAGCGCGAGGCCGGGGAACAGCAGGTAGGCGGGGTCGACCCGGACCCAGTCGATCGCGGCGCTGATGGACCGGCCCCAGCTCGGCGTGGGCGGCAGCACCCCGACGCCGAGGAACGACAGCGCCGCCTCCAGCCCGATCTTGCCGGGCACCGACAACGTTGCCATGACCAGCACCGGACCCCAGAGGTTCGGCAGGAGCTCGGTGCGGAACACCTGCCACGGCGAGGCGCCGAGCACGCGGGCGGCCTTCACGAAGTTGCGTTCCTTCAACGTGAGCACTTGGGCGCGCACGATCCGCGCGGTCGACGGCCAGCCGAAGAACCCGATCACCACGATCAGCAGCAGCGCCCGCGGGAACTCGACGGGCACCACCGCGCCGATCGCGATCATGAACACCAGGTACGGGAACCCGAGGAAGACGTCGGCGCTCCAGGTGATCACCCGGTCGATCCAGCCGCCCAGGTACCCGGCGGCGGCGCCGATCAGCACCCCGAGCCCGATCGACACCAGCGTGGCCGCGAACCCGATCAGGAACGACGTCCGCGCGCCGTGCACGACGATCGCGAACAGGTCCCGGCCGGTCAGCGGCTCGACGCCGAACCAGTGCTCGCCGCTCACCCCGCCGAACGACCCCGCGGGCAGCCCGCTTTCCGGGGCCAGCGCGGTGGCGTCGTAGGTGTACGGGTCGTGGCCCTCGATGGCGGTGAGGACGTCCGCGAAGATCGCGACCAGACCGATCACCACGACGGTGACGGTGCCGGCGAGCGCCCAGCGATCGCGGGCGAGCACCGATCTGATCGCGGCGGGCACGGACCGCGCGACGGGAGTGGACAACTGCGTGACCTGCTTCTCGGGCGTGATGATGATCTGTCGCGGCGCACAGTAAGCCGATCGAGTGAGCGCGTCTGCCACGTCCACTGAGTGAGAATCCTTCAACACTATTGCTTCAGTGTTGACCGAAATTAAGTTGCGCGCGGTGGCAGGGTGGATCCACGTGGACACCGACGTACAACGGCTTCGACAGATGTCCGGGCTGATCACGCCGATGGCGCTCCGGGTCGCCGTGACCCTGGGACTGCCGGACCGCCTGCGTGACAACCCCGCCACAGCCCAGGAACTCGCATCCGAACTCAAGGTCGACCCGCTCGCGCTCGACCTGCTCCTGGCCCACCTGACGACCCTCGGTGTGGCCGAACTGACAGACGCCGGCTACCGCACCACGGACTTCGGCGCGCTCCTCGGCGCCGGTGCGGGCAACGGCCTGAACAACCTGCTGCACCACGACTCCGCCGCCGGACGCGCCGATCTGGCGTTCATCGACCTGATCCACAGCGTCCGCACCGGCGAACCGGCCTACCCGGTGCGCTACGGCCAGGACTTCTGGACCGACCTGACCGAGCAGCCGCACCTGCGCGAGGCCTTCGACCAGCAGATGAACAACCGGATGAGCGGCTGGATCCCGCAGGTCGTCGAGAACTTCGACTGGTCGCGGTTCGGCACGCTCGTCGACGTGGGTGGCGGCCACGGGAGCCTGCTCGCCGCGATTCTTGCCGCGAACCCGGACATGCGCGGCCACCTGGTCGATCTTGAAGACAGCGCGGCGGGTGCGCGCGAACTGTTCCGCGAGCGTGGCCTCGAAGGCCGGACGGAGGTGACCGGCGGCAGCTTCTTCGATCCCCTGCCGACCGGCGACGCCTGCCTGCTGTTCGACATCCTGCACGACTGGGACGACGAGCAGGCGCATCGGATCCTGGCCCGGTGCGCCGAGGCGGGGCAACGGGTTCTCGTCGTGGAGTCCCTCGGTGAGAGCACGGAGTTCGACCTGGTCATGCTTGTGCACTTCGGTGGGCGTGACCGAGGGCTCCACGACTTCGAACGGCTGGCCTCGGCGCACGGACTCCGGTTGGAGTCCGTGACTCAGGTGACCGGTGGGCGCAGCCTGCTGGAGTTCACTCGCTGAGTGCGGCGATCCGTTCCTGGGCCTCGGCGCACGGACTCCGGTTGGAGTCCGTGACTCAGGTGACCGGTGGGCGCAGCCTGCTGGAGTTCACTCGCTGAGTGCGGCGATCCGTTCCTGGGCCTCGGCGAGGTCGTCGGAGGTCGGGGCGTCGTCCTGGGTGAGGGTCCGCCGCCAGTAGCCGGTGAACTCGATGTCCTTCTTGGACACTCCGAGGCCGACGAAGTGTCTGCGCAGCGCGCGAACCGCGGAGGCCTCGGCGCCGAGCCACACCCACGCCGGCGACGGCACCTCGGCCGCCGTCACCACCGAGACCAGGTTCTCCCCGGCACTGCGGTGAATCCACCGCACGCCGGGGATGTCCTGTTCCTCCAGCGGATCCGCGACCTCGACGAACACGAGCCGTTGCTGGGCAGCAGGCAGCAGTTCCAGCAGTGAGCCGATCGCGGGCAACGCCGTCTCGTCGCCCGCGAACACCAGCAGGTCCGCGGTGCCGAGCGGCCGGGCGTAGTCGCGCGATGGCCCGAACCGGCCGATGACGTCACCCACCCGTGCGTTGGCGGCCCATTTCGACGCAGGACCGTTGTCGCCGTGCAGCACGAAGTCGACGGTCAGCACGCCGTCGATCAGCGACCGCACGGTGAAGCTGCGCATCCACGGCCGTTCGGACTCGGGCATCGCCATGTAGGCCTGGTACCAGGTGCCGACGTCCGGGGCGTCCGACACGTGCGCCGATCCACCGGGCCGCGGGAAGAGCAGTTTGAGCTGCTGGTCCGGCCAGGTGCCGATCTCGCGCAGGCCGGGTCCGGTGAACGTCATCCGCGTCATGCGCGGGGTGACCGGCCGGACCGAGGTGACCGTCAGCAGGCTCACGACAGATACTCCCTCAGGTGCCGGGCGGTGAGGGTGTCCGAAGTGGACACGAGCTCGCCGGGGGTGCCGGAGAAGACGACCTGGCCGCCGTCGTGTCCCGCGCCGGGGCCCATGTCGACGATCCAGTCGGCGTGCGCCATCACGGCGAGGTGGTGCTCGATCACGATCACCGTGTTGCCGG
The DNA here is from genome assembly GCF_900115955.1 of Lentzea waywayandensis. Taxonomy (GTDB): domain Bacteria; phylum Actinomycetota; class Actinomycetes; order Mycobacteriales; family Pseudonocardiaceae; genus Lentzea; species Lentzea waywayandensis. The sequence continues at coordinate 319,052 of NZ_FOYL01000001.1, read as the reverse complement.
CGTCGATCAGCTGGTCCAGCAGCCCGAGCAGCTGGTCGACGTCCGCGAGGTGCAGGCCGGAGGTCGGTTCGTCCAGCACGTACGTGGAGGCCTTCTCCGCCATGTGGATCGCGAGCTTCAGCCGTTGCCGTTCGCCGCCGGACAGCGTGGTCAGCGGCTGGCCGAGCGACAGGTACGACAGGCCGACGTCGTGCAGGCGGCTGAGCACCGCGTGGGCCTGTCCGGACGGGAAGAAGTCGCGGGCGTCGGCGACGGACATGCCGAGCACCTCGCTGATGTTCTTGCCCCGCAACGTGTAGCGCAGCACCTCGGGCGTGAACCGCTTGCCCTCGCACTTCTCGCAGACCGTGGCGACGCCAGCCATCATCGCGAGGTCGGTGTAGACGAGCCCGATGCCCTTGCACTTCTCGCACGCGCCTTCGGAGTTCGCGCTGAACAACGCCGCCTTGACGCCGTTGGCCTTGGCGAAGGCGGTGCGCACCGAGTCGAGCAGGCCGGTGTAGGTGGCGGGGTTGGACCGGCGCGAGCCGCGGATCGGCGACTGGTCGACCGTCACGACGTCCGGGCCCTTGCGCAGCGAGCCGTGGATGAGCGACGACTTGCCGGAGCCCGCGACGCCGGTGACGACGGTCAGCACGCCGAGCGGCAGGTCGACCGAGACGTCCTTGAGGTTGTTGGTGCGGGCGCCGCTGATCGTCAGGAAACCCTTGGGGGAGTGGAACTCCGACCGCAGCTTGGCCCGGTGGTCGAGGTGGCGGCCGGTCAGCGTGCCGGACGCGCGCAGGCCCGCCACGTCGCCGGAGTAGCAGAGGTGGCCGCCGTTGACGCCCGCGCCGGGGCCGAGGTCGACGACGTGGTCGGCGATCTCGATGGTCTCCGGCTTGTGCTCCACGACGAGCACGGTGTTCCCCTTGTCCCGCAGGCGGAGCAGGAGGTTGTTCATCCGCTGGATGTCGTGCGGGTGCAGGCCGACGGTCGGTTCGTCGAACACGTAGGTGATGTCGGTGAGCGAGGAACCCAGGTGCCGCACCATCTTCACGCGCTGCGACTCGCCGCCTGAGAGCGTGCCGGACTCGCGGTCGAGCGACAGGTAGCCGAGGCCGATCTCGACCAGCGAGTCGAGCGTGCCCCGCAGGGTGGCGAGCAGCGGTGCCACTGACGGGTCGTCGATGGCGTGCGCGAACTTCGCGAGGTCGCTGATCTGCATCGCGCAGCAGTCCGCGATGTTCGCGCCGCGGATCTTCGAGTTGAGCGCGGCCTCGTTGAGCCGGGCACCCTTGCAGTCGTTGCAGGTCGCGAAGGTGACGGCCTTGTCGACGAACGCGCGGACGTGCGGCTGCATGGACTCGCGGTCTTTGCTGAGGATCGTGCGCTGCAGCTTCGCGATCAGGCCGTCGTAGGTGACGTTGGTGCCGTTGATGTTCAGCTTCGTCGTCGGCTTGTAGAGGAAGTCGTCGAGCTGCTGCTCGGTGAACGTCGAGATCGGCTGGTCGGCGGGGTAGAGGCCGGAGTTCGCGAGGACCTGCCAGTACCAGGTGCCGACGCCGTAGTTCGGGGCGTCGATGGCGCCGTCGTTCAAGGACTTCGTCCGGTCGACGATGGCGTCCACGTCGATGGTCGTGACCTTGCCCAGGCCCTCGCAGGCCGGGCACATGCCTTCGGGCAGGTTGAAGCTGAACGCGCCGGACGTGCCGACGTACGGCTCGCCGAGGCGGCTGAACACGATCCGGAGCATGGTGTGGGCGTCGGTGGCGGTGCCGACCGTGGAGCGGGAGTTCGCGCCCATGCGTTCCTGGTCGACGATGATCGCCGCGCTCAGGTTGTGCAGCGCGTCGACGTCCGGGCGGCCGATCGACGGCATGAACGACTGGAGGAACGCGGTGTAGGTCTCGTTGATCATGCGCTGGGACTCGGCCGCGATCGTGCCGAATACCAGCGAGGACTTGCCGGAACCGGACACGCCGGTGAAGACGGTCAGGCGGCGCTTGGGGACGTCGAGCGACACGTCCGCGAGGTTGTTCTCTCTGGCTCCGCGGACCTGGATCACGTCATGGCTGTCTGCGACAGCGTTCAAGGCTGCTTCCCCCGTGTTTGATTCAAAACTGTTCTTTATGGCGTAAAGTATCGACCGGCAAGGTTACTTTACGTTGTAAGGAGTCGCAACCGTGGTCGTCTACGCAGGTCAGGGCGACCCGCGCCGTTCCATCGAGCTGCTCTGGCGGGCGTCGGTCGCGGAGAAGCGTTCCGGTCCGAAGCCGGGGCTGAGCGTGGACGCGATCGTCGACGCGGCCATCGCGGTCGCCGACGAACACGGCATGGCGTTCTCGATGCGCGCGGTGGGGGAGCGGCTCGGGCGCACCGCCATGGCGCTCTACACGTACGTGCCGGGCAAGAACGAGCTGGTCGACCTGATGTACGACCGTGCGATGGCCGAGTTGCCCACGTCGTACGAGCTGGACGACGGCTGGCGTGCCGCCGTCACGCGGTGGGCGAACGACATGTGGGAGTTCTACGGCCGCCACCCGTGGGTGTTGCAGGTGTCGCAGGCCCGTCCGGTGCTCGGCCCGCACGAGTTCGCGGTGATCGAGGCGCTGGCCGCGATCCTGGTGGCGACCGGACTGCCCGGCCGGGAGCTGCGCGGCATCGTCGGAGCCGTCAACTACTTCGTGCGCGGCGCTGCCCAGACCGTCGCGGAGGCCCGTGCCGCGGGTGGCGCGACCGGGGAGGCCGACGAGGAGTGGTGGTACGCGCGGTCCGCCGTGCTGCTGGAGATCGAGCCTGACCTGGAGAAGAAGTTCCCGATGCTGCACTTGCTGGAAAACGATCGAGAGCCAATCGATCCGGAACTGCCGTATCTGGAGAACGATGCGGTCGAAAACTTTCGCGGCGGATTGAAAGTGCTGCTCGACGGTGTTGAGGGTGCTGTAGCAAAACCGTGACATAGTCCGGACGTTCAGTGCACACGGACTCGATGAGATCGTGCTCATGGTTTTCGGCAGAGTCCTTGTGGCCGTAGCGTGCGCCCTCGTGCTGACGGCGCAGAGCACGGCGGCCGCACCCTCGCAGGACGACTACCGGCCCGCGACCACGACCACGCGCTACGAGGCCGGCTCGCTGACCGGTGTGGTGCACGCGCCCCGCACGCTCGTCGGCATGCTGCCGATGGTGTTCCACTTCCGCGGATCCGATGTGTACGCGCAGGAACTGGCGCGGCAGGGGTTCGTGGTGGTGCTGGTGGACGATCGGTTCTCGCTGGACCGGCACCGGGAGTTGTGGCGCGGGGTCGTCGCGGGTACGGGACCGCTGGCGGAGCGGTTCGGCAGGTTCGCCGGCCATCTCGCTGTGGCAGAACCGTGACAGCGCGCTCACAGGACCCCCACAAACTCCCGATGAGATCAGCGCATGGCAATCGGAAAAGCCGCGGCCGCCGTCGTGATGGCGATGGTGCTGGCCGCGCCGACCTCCTCCGCGGCCCCCGAACACGGCTCCGGCATCAGAAAGGTCGAGTACTCGCTCGGTGACCGGGCCTTTCAAGTGCCCGGCTTTCACACCGAACCGGACGGACCTGTCGCCGATCTCGAGCTCACCGCGGTCGTGCACGCGCCGCGCACGCTCGTCGGCAAACGCCCGTTGGTGCTGCTCGCGCACGGTTATTGGAAGCCGTGCGCCGGCGACCAGTGGAAGTGGCCGTGTCCAGCAGGGGACGCGTTCCCGAGCTACCGCGGCTACGACTATCTCGCCGAGGAGTTGGCGCGGCAGGGTTTCGTGGTCGTGTCGGTGAGCGTCAACGGCGTCAACGCGGGCGAGATGGGCCAGATCGCGGACGTGGCCAGGGCGGCGGTGATGAGCAGGCACCTGGAGCTGTGGCGCGACCTCGACGACGGCAAGGGTCCGTTGAAGCTGCCTGGGTTCCGCGGACACGTCGACCTCACCAACGTCGGCACGCTCGGGCACTCGCGCGGTGGCCGTGGCGCGGTCTACCAGGCGTCGGACGAACATGCCGGTGAACTGCCGGCCGGGGTGAGGATCAAGGCCGTGCTCCCGCTCGCGCCCGCCGAGTACTACGCGCCGGACCCGGAGGCACCGGAGAACCTGGACTACCGCATCACGAAAATCCCGTTCGCGGTCATGACCGGCAGCTGCGACGGCGCGGTCGACGGTGGTTCGTACATCGACAACGCCAAGGGCCGCAACGTCGTCCCGATCCACGAGGTCACGCCGAAGAACGCCAACCACAACTACTTCAACACCGAATGGTCCTACGACAACGACAGCACCTGCCCGGCCACCGCGCTGACCCCTGAGCAGCAACGTGGGATCGCGACCACGTACATCCCGGCGTTCTTCCAGCAGTACCTGAACGGCCGGCGGAACCCGGTGGTCAGCAAGGGTTTTCCGGGCATCGGCGTCGTGACGCATCAACCGATCGGCTAATTTCCACGAGACGTTCTTTGGGTGTTTCCCCCTTCCTCCGCTGTCAAGGTTGCTGGTGGAAGGGGGAAACTCATGCTCAAGACCACAGCGCTGCTCACCACGGCGCTAGTAGTGCTGACCGCGTCACCCGCGACGGCTCACGCCAGCGGCGACTGGGCGGGGTGGCAGAAGGACCTCAACGGATCCCGGCACAACGCAGCGGAGTGGCGGCTCCACGCGGGCAACGCCGGAAAGCTCAAGCTGAAGTGGGCGCTCGCCTATCCGAAGAGCGAGTTCAACGGCGTCCGCAGCCAGCCGGCGGTCGTGGGGGACACCGTCTACTTCGGTGGCCCTGACCGGAAGTTCTACGCCAGGGACGCGCGCACCGGCAGGGCGAAGTGGGAGTTCGCGCTCCCACCGGCCGACCGGTACGCGTACAACTCCGACGGACCGACGGTCGCCGAAGGCAAGGTCTTCTTCGGTGACAACGCCAGCCGCCTCTACGCGCTCGACCAGCGCACCGGCCGGCTGCGGTGGCAGGTGCAGATGGACGACGGCATCGCCTCGACCACCACCAGCTCGCCGATCGTCCACAACGGACTGCTGTACGTCGGCACGTCCAGTGCCGAGAACACGCTGCCGATCACGCACGCCTGCTGCACGTTCCGCGGCCACATCGACGCCTACGACATCGACACCGGCGCGCTGGTCTGGCGCCACTACACGGTGCCGGAACCGGTCGAGGTCGGCACGTGGCCCAACGGCGCCAAGCGGTTCGAGCCGTCGGGCGCCGGGGTGTGGAGCTCGCCGGTGATCGACCGCAGGACCGGCACGCTCTACGTCGGCACCGGCCAGAACTACACCGGCAAGGGCGGCGAGTTCGACTCGCTGCTCGCGCTCAACGCCCGCACCGGCGCGGTGAAGTGGACCAACCAGGTGACCGACGCCGACACCTGGCGCGACGCGTGCAACACCCCGGACGCCGAGGGCTACTGCCCGGGGCTCAAGGACGGCACCAACCTCGACTACGACATCGGCGCCACGCCGAACCTGTTCGTGGTCAACGGAAGGCAGCTAGTCGGTGTTGGCCAGAAGTCCGGTGTCTACCACGTGTTCGACGCCTCGACGGGGCAGGTCGTGTGGCGTCGCCAGCTCGGCGTGCCGCTGCCCAGCGGTGGCGTCTCCGGCATCCAGTGGGGATCGAGCTACGACGGCAAGCGGCTCTACATCGCGACCTACTACGCGGACCCGGGCAAGCTCTTCGCGGTCGACCCCGGTACCGGCCAGGTGCTGTGGGAGACCCCGGCGCCCGAGGACGGTTGCACGACGGGCGGGGCCGCGGGACAGCCGAACTGCGAGCGGGCGCACGGCCTGCCGGTGTCCAGCACGCCGGGCGTGGTCTGGCTCGGTGCCGCCGACGGCAAGTTCCGCGCGTACGAAGCGAAGACCGGCAGGATCATCTGGTCCTACGACACCGTGCAGGACGTTCGCGGGGTCAACGGGCTGACCGGGCGGGGCGGCACGATGTCCGGTCCCGGCACGGGCGCGGTGGTGTCGGACGGCATGGTCTACGTGCAGTCCGGCTACTACCCGGAGTTCACGAGCCCGCACGGCAGCGTGCTACTCGCGTTCGGCCTGTAGTTTCGCGCGCACGCGGTCGGTCGGAAGCCCGGCCTCCGTGCGCAGTTCCACGGTCTTCTGCCAGGCTTCTCGAGCCAGCTCGGCGTCACCCGCGGCCGCGTGGGTGTCGCCGAGCTGTTCGTACGCACCGGCTTGGAGCGGCAGGTCGCCACCGAGCCGGAACATCTCGCAGGACCGGGTGAACGCCTCGGCGGCCTTCGCGTGCTCGCCCAGCCCGAGGTAGCCGGTGCCCAGGTTGTCCCACGCCTCGGCCTGGCCGATCAGGTGGTCCATCGCCCGCCACATCCGCATCGCACGCTCGGCGTACCGCACGGTCTCGGCGTACTCGCCGAGTTTGCCGTGGCCCCACGCGAGCCCGGTCAGCGCGTTGGCCTGCCCGTAGGCGTCGCCGCACTCCTCGAACAACGCGAGCCCGCGCCGGGTGTGCTCCAGCGCCTCGGCGATCCGGTCGTCCGGGGTCAGCATCGCGATGTTCAGCAGCACCCCGGCCTGGCCCGCCGGGTTGCCCTCGTAGACGTCGAACGCCTGGTGCAGCGCGGCGGTGGACTCCTCTGTCCGGCCCATGCGGCTCAGGCTGCGGCCGAGGTTGATCAGCGTGCGGCCCAGGCCGTCGGCGTCGTCGAGCTGCGCGACCGCGGCGACCGCGAGTTGTTGCGAGGTCAGCAGATCGCGGTAGCGGGCCTGGCGGTCCAGGGCGTCGGCGAGCGACCAGCCCATGAGCCACGTCTGGGCCGCGGTGCCGTGCGGCATCGCCGCCATCAGCGTCGGGTGCTCGGCCATGAGCCACGCCAGCGCGTCCTCGTGCGTGCCGAACCGCTGGACCACCACGCCCGGCGCCGGTTCCGGAGTCTTCGGGCGGTGGCGGCTGGGCGTGTACACGACGCCCGCCTCGACGCCCGTCAGCGCGAGGTGGTCGAGCAACCGGTGCAGCGCCTCGGCCCGTTCGCCGGCGAGGGCGAGCTCGGCCGCGTAGTCGCGGAGCAGGTCGTGGCAGGTGAACCGGCCCGGTTCGGGTTGGTCGAGCAGGTTCGCCCTCGCCAGTTCCGCGAGCAGCGTCCCGGTCTCCCGCTCGCCGAGCCCGGCGAGCGAGGCGGCGCCGGCGAGACTGATGTCCGAGCCCGGCATGAGCCCGAGCAACCGGAACAGCCGCAGCGCCGCAGGGGTCAAAGCCTTGCAGGAGTGGGAGAACACCGAACGCAGGTCGGCGGTGACGTCATCGTCGTCGGCGAACGCGTCGAGATCGGCCAACTCGTCCGCCAGCGCCGCCAGCGGGAACTCCGGCTGCGTCGCCGCCCGCGCCCCGGCCACCGCGAGCGCCAGCGGCAGGCGGGCGCAGCGGCGGACCACGGTGTCGACCGCGTCCGGCTCGGCCCGCGCGCGGTCTTGCCCGATGCGGGCGGCCAGCAGCTCGCGGGCGTCGTCGGGCGGCAGCAGTCCCAACGGCAACGCGTGGGAGTGCGCGGGTTTCAGCGTCGTGCGGCTCGTGATCACCACATGCGCGTTCGGCGTGCGCGGCAGCAACGGCTCGATCTGGTCGGCGTCCGTCGCGTTGTCCAGCAGCATGAGCACCCGCTTGTCCGCGAGCGCGTCCCGCAGCAACGCCGACTGCCCGGCGAGGTCGTGCGGCACCTTGGCGCGCGGCACGTCGAGCGCTGAGAGGAACCGCAGCAGCGCGTCACCGGGACTCACCGCCGCGCCGCTCGGCCCGAACCCGTGCAGGTTCACGTAGAGCTGGCCGTCCGGGAACCGGGCCGCCGCGCGGTGCGCCCAGTGCACGGCGAGCGAGGTCTTGCCGACGCCGCCGGTGCCGGTGATCACCACGACGCCGTTCGGTTCCCGGTCGAGCTCCGCGAGCTCCACCGCCCGGCCGGTGAACGGCTTGGGCGCGGCCGGAAGCTGCCGCGGTGCCGAGGCGGCCTGGAGCCGCCGGTGCAGGGTGGCGAGGTGCCGGGACGGTTCGGCGCCCAGCTCTGCGCCCAGCCGCGCACGCACGATCTCGAAGTGCCGCAACGCTTCCGCCGCGCGCCCGCTGCCGTGCAACGCCTCGATCAGCTGGGCCGCGATCCGTTCGTCCAGCGGCCGTTCCGCCGCGAGGACGTGCAGTTCGGGCACCAGCGTCGAGTGCTCGCCCTGGGCCAGCCGCGCGTCCACGTGGTCGAGCCGGGCGGCGAGCAGCTCGTCCGCGAAGTCCGCGCGTTGCCGCCGGGCCCACGGTGTGTCCAGTGTGGACAGCAGGGGCTTGCCGGCGAGGGTGAGCGCCTCGGTGGTGCGGCCGGTCCGCACGAGGTGCCGGAACAGGTGCAGGTCGATCTCGAGCGGATCGACCCGCACCAGGTAGCCGGCTCCGTCGCGTTCGACCAGGCCGGGCAACGAGTGCCGCAGCCGGGTCAGCCACGTCTGCATCATCGCGCGGGCACGGGGTGGTGGCGCGTCACCCAGGACGCGCTCGACGAGGTCGTCGGCGCTCACCGCCCGGCCCGCGTCGACCAGCAGGACGCCGAGCAGGGCCCCCAGCCGGGTCGGGCCGAACTCGGTCGTGCGATCGCCTGTTCGTGCCGACACCCCGCCGAAGACCGTGAACCGCACGGTGATCACCGTAGTCGGTCCAGCGGAGGCTTCACAAAAGAAACGCCTCTCGCAGTTCGGCGGTCATCAGCTCCGGCACCTCCAACGCCGCGAAGTGCCCGCCCCGCGCCATCTCCGTCCACCGCACGATGCTGTGGTTGCGCTCGGCCATCCGCCGGATCGGCACGCCCACGTCGTGCGGGAACACCGCGACCGAGGTCGGTGTCGCCGACGGCGGTTCCAGCTCGCCCCACGTCTCGTCGCCCTCCTGGTAGTAGCGCGCCGACGAGCCCGCGGTCCGGGTGAACCAGAAGATCGAGACGTTGGTCAGCAACGCGTCGAGGGGTACCCCGATCTCCGGGTCGCTCCACGTGTGGAACGCCCATTCGATCCACTCCAGCTGCGCGACCGGCGAGTCGGTGAGCTGGTGGGCCACCGACTGCGGCCGAGTGCTCTGCATCGACACGTAACCGAACTGCTCGTACTCGTACCGGAAAGCCTTCTCCACGGACCGTCGCTCGGCTTCGACCTCCATGTCCGCCGTCTCCTGGGTGACACCGGCGGAGAAGATCTGGTTGACGTGGATGGCTTTGACCTCCTCCCGCATCCCGAGTTCGCGCGTGAGCTTGGCGCCGAAGTCGTAGCCGTGCGCGAGGTAGCTGTCGTAACCCAGGCGCCGCATGAGTTCCGCGAAGACGTTGGTCACACGGGGGATGGTCCAGCCGAGCTCCTGGGTGGGGCCGGAGAAACCGAAGCCGGGCACCGACGGGATCACCAGGTGGAAGTCGCGGGCCCGCGGTTCGATCATCTCCTCGAACGCGAAGCCCGTCGCCGGCCAGCCGTGGGTGAGCAGCAGCGCTTCGGCGTTCTCATTGGCGCTGCGGACGTGGAGGAAGTGCACCTGCGCGCCGTCGATCTCGGTGACGAACTGCGGGATCTTGTTGAGCCGCCGCTCCTGCTCGCGCCAGTCGAAGTTCCGCCACGCGTCCACGAGTTCTTTGAGACGTTCCTGTGGCGTGCCCTGGGCCCAGCTCGCTCCGTTGGGTTCGTTCGGCCAGCGGGTCTGGTCGAGGCGGCGGTGCAGGTCGTCGATGTCGGACTGGGGGATGGCGATCTCGAACGGCTTCATGCTGACGACGCTATTTCGCCTGTAGGACAGTTATGGTCCTACAGTGGCCTCTGCTCGTTTGTTGAAGTTGCTCGGACTGCTGCAGTCACGCCGTGAGTGGTCCGGGGCGGAACTAGCGGACCGGCTGGGCGTCACCACACGCACCGTGCGGCGTGACGTCGACCGGCTTCGTTCACTGGACTACCCGGTGCACGCGTCGATGGGCACGTCCGGCGGCGGCTACCGGCTCGGGTCCGGCGCGCAGCTGCCGCCGTTGCTGCTGGACGACGACGAGGCCGTGGCCGTGGCGGTCGGGCTGCGGACCGCGAGCGGCATTGAGAACATCGGCGAGACGGCCGTGCGCGCGTTGCTGAAGGTCGAGCAGGTGCTGCCTTCCGCGTTGCGCCACCGGGTCGCGGCGCTGGAGATCGCGACGGTGCCGCACACCTCTCCGGCTCCCGCGGTCGACGCCGGGCTGCTGACGTTGGTGGGGACGGCCTGCCGCGACCGGCAGCGGATCCGGTTCGGCTACGTCGGGCACGCGGGGGAGGAGTCCCAGCGCGAGGCCGAGCCGCATCGGCTCGTGACGTGGGGACGGCGCTGGTATCTGGTCGCGTGGGACCTCGCACGGGAGGACTGGCGGACTTTTCGGCTCGATCGGATGAGCGTGCGGACTCCGTTCGGTGCCCGCTTCACACCCCGTGAGATTCCGGGCGGCGACGCGGGGGCGTTCGTGGCCGCGCGCGTCGCCGATCGGTGGCCCGTGCAGGGCGTCGTGCGACTGAGCGTGCCCGCCTCGGAGGCCGTGGGGTGGCGCAGCTACGGCGAGGTTTTGGCTGTGGACGAAACGTCGTGCCACGTCCGGGTCGGAGGCGAGACCATGGACGACGTGGTGTTCATGCTCGCGAGCATCACCGTCGAGTTCGAGGTCGTCTCCCCGCCGGAACTGTCCACGGCGTTGCTCCAGGCAGCGGACCGGTTTCGCAGGGCGGCGAAGTTCTAGAGAATTTCTCAGGGTCCTGACAGCAGACTCCTAGCTGCACGCGGCTTAGTGGAGGTCAGGGAGGTCCGCCATGCTGATCGATCGCACCATGCCACTGGCCACCATGCCGTTGGGCACCGCGCTCACCGTGACCCACGCGTCGGATCGTGGGCCGCGCACGTACAACGCCGACGCTTTCGCGCAGCACCGCCGCACATTCGTGGTGGCCGATGGTGTGGGCGACTCCGCGTCCGCCGCCGAAGCCGCATGGGCAGCCGCACGAGCCGCCGCCCTGCTCGCCGACCCGGTCGCCGCGATCCTCGCCGCCCGTGACGCCCTCCAGGTGCACTCCGGCGACGCCGTGATCGTCGTCGCCACGGCCCGCCCGGACGGCGGTTTCGACGTGGCGTGGGCAGGCGACTCCCGCGCGTACGCCTCGAACGGCTCGGACCTGGTCCAGCTCACCACCGACCACACGGTCGCGGAGTACTTCCGCGAGCGCGGCATCAAGGCCGAACCGCGGATGGAACACGTCGTCACGAACACCGTCCGCCACGCCACGTCCGAGAACATCGGCCGTGCGGCGACTCGGGCACCGCGGCTCGCTCTCGTGTCCGATGGCGTCTACGGACCGTTGGGGCACAACGGGATCGAGGCGATAATGTCCGGGCACGCCTCGGCGGAGCGTTTGGTCCGTGCGGCTCTCTACGCGCGCGGCACCGACAACGCGACGGCGTTGGTCGTCAGCTGACCTTCCGCTTCTTCTTGCTCGCCTCGACGCTGCGCTGCAACGCCTCCATGAGGTCCACGACCCCCGTGGCCTCGGCGGGCTCGTCCTCGACCTTGACCTTGCGGCCCTTCTGCTTGGCCTTGATCAGCTTGTGCACGCGCTCGGTGTAGGTGTCGCGGTAGTCCTTGGGCCGCCAGTCGTCGGCCATGGACTCGACCAGCGACACCGCCATGTCGAGCTCCTTGCCGCCCGGCGCCCGGCCCTCCGGTGGCACGTCCAGCACGTCCTTCGGCTTGCGGATCTCGTCCGCGAAGAACAGCGTGTGCACGGCGAGGATCCCCTTGTCCTCCGTCAACGCCGTCAGATACTGCTTGCCGCGCATGACGAACATGGCGATGCCCGCGCGGTTCGTCTTCTTCATCGCCTGCGCGAGAAGCAGGTACGGGCGGGAGAACTCGGGTTTGGCCGGACCGAGCCAGTAGGTCTTCTGGAAGTGCACCGGGTCGATCTCGTCGATGTCCACGAACGCCTCGATGTCGAGCGTGCGGCTGCGGCCCGGTGCGATCTCGTCCAGTTCCTCCGGCTCCACGACCACGTACTCGCCGCTGTCGACCTCGTGCCCCTTCACGATCTTGTCGTAGGGCACCTCACGGCCGGTGCGCTCGTTGACGCGCTTGTAGCGGATGCGGTCGGACGTGCCGCGCTGGAACTGGTTGAAGTGCACGGTGTGGTCCTCGGTGGCGCTGTACAGCTCCACCGGGATGCTCACGAGTCCAAAACTGACCGAACCGCTCCAGATCGCCCTTGCCATGCAGGTCAGGTACCCGCCAGGGCGCGCGGTTACTCGTCGAGCAGCCGCAGCCCCTCCTGCGCCCACGCGATGCGCGTCCGGGCCACCGCCGCGTGCCCGGCGAACACGCGTCCTCCTGCTCGCTGATGAACTCCTTCAGCACCCGCTTCGCCGACTCGGCCGGCACCACGTCGAAGTACAGCGCCTGTACCTCCAGGGCGTCGCGCGAGGGAGGGATCGGCTGCGGCGTGCCGATCCACTCCCGCAGCTCCGCCACGCCCGCGGCGGTGATCCCGTAGACCGTGCGGGTCATCCGCGTGCCGCGCTGCTGTTCCTCGTGGTGGGGTCCTTCGGGTCGCCGAGCCGCAAAGCCGGCGCCGCCTGCAGCCCTTGCCACCCGGCTCGAAGCTCACCGGCCGGGTTGACCGTGAGCGTCTCGCCCGCCGAACGGGGCCCGAAACCGTGCACGACGGTGAACACGCCGTCCGGAATCCCTGCCTCCAGCGCCGGCGCGACCTTCCACGTCTCCAGCATCAGCAGGTGTTGGGGGGTTGCTACGGTCGGAGCCGTGAGAGTCGTCGTGCTGTCCGACACGCACGCGCCGCGGTTCTGGAAGCGGTGTCCTACCGCTGTGGCGGCACATCTGCGGTCGGCGGACCTGATCCTGCACGGCGGAGACGTCTGCGTGGCGCCCGTGCTGGACGAGTTGGCGCAGTACGCGCCCGTCATCGCCGTGTGCGGCAACAACGACGGGCCCGATGTGGTGGCCTGGGGCGCGCCGGACGTGGTCGAGGCAGAGATCGGCGGGCTGCCGTTCGCGATGATCCACGACAGCGGCCAGAAGACCGGACGGATGGCGAGGATGCGCCGCCGGTTCCCCGCCGCCCGCCTCGTCGTGTTCGGGCACTCGCACATCCCGTGGGACGAGCAGGAGGACGGAGTCCGGGTGTTCAACCCCGGCTCGCCCACCGACAAATGGCGTCAGCCGCAGGGCACCCTCGGGCTGCTGGAGATCGAGGACGGCGTGCTGCTCGACGCCCGGATCGTGCCCGTCACCGGCTGATCCTCGAGGTGCGCGTCACTCGTCGGCAGGCGCGCTCTCGAGCGACCGCAGGCCGTGGTCCATGAAGTCGATGATCCAGGTGAAGCTGTCCTCGACGGGGGTGTCCATCTGGAACCCGCCGTTCGCCTCCAGCGTCGCGAAACCGTGCAGCATGCTGCGCACCATCCGCAGGGCGTGGATCTCCTCGTCGGCGCCGATCTGGTAGCCGCGCAGCATGGCCGTCCAGGAGTCGAGCACCCGGCCGGCCGCGGCGGTGAGCGGGTCGTCGGGACCGGCCGGCCGTGCGGCGTTGCCCGCCGCGTACCGGCCGGGGTGTTCCTTGACGTAGGTGCGCATCGCGTGCGCGCCCGCGGCGAGCGCGTCACTGCCGGCGCGGCCCTGGGTCGCGTCGCGGATGGTGTCGGCCATCTCGTTCGCCGTCTGGACCGCGATGCGGTGCAGGAGGTCGGCCTGGCCGGTGACGTGCTTGTAGAGCGAGGGGGTCCGCACGCCCAGCCGTTCGGCGAGCAGGCCCATGTTGAGCTGCGCGAACCCGATCTCGTCCGCGAGCGCGGCCCCTGCCTCGGTGACCGCGGCCGCGGTGAGCCCCGCCCTAGGCACTCGGCGTCCTGCGTCGGTTCTCGGTCATGGCGCACCTCAAGGTAGCTAACTTCAGTAGCTTCAAGCTAGTGGAGTTAGCCAGCGGGTGCAACGCGTCGGCTAAGGGGCTTGACGGTTTGGCTAAAGGTGATAGCTTTTGGCTAATCAGATTAGCCAACGCTCCGTGGAGGCAGTGAGATGACCGAGTTCCTGAGTGTCGACGGAGGCACCCTCGCCTACGAGGTGACCGGAACCGAGGGGCCGCTCGTCGTACTCGCCCACGGCATGGGCGACAGCCGCGAGGCCTACCGCTTCCTGGCTCCCGGCCTGGTGCGGGCCGGGTACCGGGTCGCAGCCGTGGACCTGCGCGGCCACGGCGAGTCCAGCGTCGAGTGGCCGGACTACACCCGCACCGACCTCGCGGGTGACCTGATCGCCCTGGTGAAGCACCTCGGCGGACCGGCCGTGCTCGTCGGCCACTCGATCTCCGGCGGCGCGGTCACGATCGCCGCAGCCAAGTCCCCGGAACTGGTCACCGCGGTGGTCGAGCTCGCACCCTTCACCCGCAAGCAGCAGATGCGCCTCGGCGACCTGCGGGTCGCCGCGTACCGCCGCGGCATGACCCACCTCATGGGCACCGCCCTCCTCGGCAGCACCAGCCAGTGGGCCAAGTACCTGGACGTCGCCTACCCCGGCCCCAAGCCCGCGGACTGGGACGCCCGCCTGCGTCAGATCACCGCGAAGCTGGAGGAGCCGGGCCGGATGAAGGTCCTGCAGGCCATGGGCAAGATCTCTCCCGCCGACGCCGGTGAGCACCTGGCCGGCGTCACCCGGCCGGTCCTGGTCGTGCAGGGCACCCTCGACCCCGACTGGGCCTCACCGCGGGCGGAGGGAGAGGCGATCATCGCCGCTCTGCCGGCCGGGCTGGGCACGCTGGAGATGATCGACGGGGCAGGCCACTACCCGCACGTCCAGTTCCCCCAGCAGACCCTCGCCGCGGTGCTGAACTTCCTCGGTGACACCGGCGTCTAGGCGCGAAACGGCTGCGGGGTCAGCCTTCGGCGGGTTCGAGGAGGACGAGCGGCACCTCGCGGTCGTTGGCGGCGCGGGCCCGCATGTCCGCGAAGAACGGGTAGAGCCCGTCCGCGTAGGCGAGCCAGCTTTCGCGCTCAGGGCCCTCGGCAACCCTGGCCGTCATCAACCTGCGGTCCGGACCGTCCTGCAGCTGGACGATCGGGTGTGCGACGAGGTTGTGGAACCAGTTCGGGTGGCGTGCCTGGCCTCCGGCCGATGCCCCGATGGCGTAGACGCCGTCGCGTTCGATGCGCATGAGGGCGACCTTCCGGAGTTTGCCCGAGCGTGCACCGCGCATGGTCACGACGACCACCGGGCCGCCCATCATGGTCGCGCCTTCGCGGCCGTCGGTGCGTTCGTAGAGCTCGACCTGTTCGCGGGTCATCGGGTCGGGGCTGGGAACGTACTCGCCCTCGAGCAGATCCTTTGTGGCGTCAAGGGTTTCCGTCTGGGTGAGCCGCGGATGGTTCTGGGCGAGGAACTCCCGGTAGCTCGTGGGCCGGTAGCCGATCAGCCGTTCGAGATCTCCGGTGTTCTCGCTGAACGTGCCGCCGGTGATCGCGGTGGCCCAGGAGGTCAGGAACTCCGCGACCTCGCGCGGAAGACCCTGCGCCAGTTGGCTCTCGGTGTACTCCTCGGCGGTGATGGGCAGGTAGAGCACTTCGGAGCCGTGGATCTCCGTCAGCGCGTTCGCGATGTCGCGGAACGAGGCCGCCTCGCTGCCACTGAGGGTGTAGGTGGTGTTCTCGTGGCCGTCCTGGGTGAGCACGGCGACGTTGGCGGCGGCGAGGTCGTGCCGGGTCGCCGGTGCCACCGTGCCGTCGCCCTCGGGGACTCGCACACCTTTGTCGTAGGCGTCGGCCCCGATGTAGACGCCGAGGTGCTCCATGAACGTCGGGTGGCGGAGGATCGTGTAGGTCAGGCCTGAGTTCTTCAGCACGTTCTCGGCGAAGATGTCGCCGTCGGTGACGCCGATCTGCCTGGCGTCGGAGTCCTCGCGGCGCTGGACGGCGGTGAAGATCACGTGCTGGGCGCCGGCCTGCTTCGCCGCCGTGATCACGTTGGCGTGCTGGGTGTCGCGGTCGGTGAGGGCCTCCGCGGACACCAGCAGCAGCCGGTCCACGCCGTCGAACGCCTCGACGAGCGAGTCGTGATCGAAGTAGTCGCCCTTGCGGATGTCCACGCCCTGCTCGGCCAGGTCAGTGGCGCGGGACGGGTCGCGGGCGAGTCCCGCGAGGCGGTGGGGCGGCACCTGGGTGAGCAGGGCTTGCAGGGTCAGGCGTCCGAGGTGGCCCGTGGCGCCGGTGACGAGAAGCTTTCCCATGGGGGAGCGGTCCTTCCAGTGGTGATTCAGTTGGGGGTTGCGATCCCGCGGGAGCCGTGTGCCACAAGCACGGTCTTGCCGACCGTCCGGCCGCTTTCGGCGAGCGTGTGGGCGGTCCGCATGGTCTCCGCGGTCAGCCCGTGCAGCGTTGTCGTGACGATCGGGCGCATGCGGCCCGCGACGACGTCCTGCGCCGTGCGGGCGAGGATCCGGCCCTGGGTGCTCGGGTCCCCGCCGGCGGTGATCTTGCTGAACACCATCTCCGTGTGCAGCGACAGGGATTTGCCCGTGAACGCGCCGAGGTCGACGGGCCCGGCGGCGTCGATGAAGGCCAGGTGGCCGAACGGCCGCAGCACATCGGTGATGGATCGCAGGTGACCGCCGGTCCCCGAGGTGGAGAGCACCGCGTCGACCGTGCCGATGCCCGCCGCGCGAAGCTGCTCAGGCAGGTCGCCGTGGTGGTCGACGACCAGATCGGCGCCCATCGCCGTGACCCACCGCGCCGACTCGGGCCGTGATGCCGTGCCGATCACGAAGGCGGACTTCGCCTTCATCAGCTGTGTCGCCATCGAACCGACGCCTCCCGCCGCTCCGATGACGAGCACCCGGTCGACGCCCGCGGGCAGGGAGTCCTGATCGCGGAACAACGCCTCCCACGCCGTGAGCACCCCGATCGGAAGGGAGGCGGCGTCGGTGAACGAGAGTTCGTCCGGGATCTTCGCGACGACCCGATGGTCGACCGCGACGCGTTCCGCCCAGGCCCCGTCCCGGGTGACGTCGCCGGTCCCCATGACGCGGTCACCGATCCCGAAACCGGTGGCGCTCTTTCCCAGGGCGACGACCACCCCGGCGAACTCCCAGCCGAGGACGACCCGGCTGCCGGGCGCGGCGCTGCGCGTCCTCCGGATCGCGGCCTCACCGGGGTTGATGCCGATCGCGGCGACCTCGACCAGGACGTCACCGTCGCGCGGCCGCGGTTCCGCGACGTCGACCAGTTCGATGGCGAACGCGTCGAGTGGATGAGCCTTCTCGTAGGCGAGAGCCCTCATGCTCAGTCCAGCTTCACGGCGTGCAGGGCGGAGAGCACGGCGCCCACCTGCATCAGCCGGCCACCTTCGCGCAGTGACCCGGCGTCGACCGGGGCGAACCCGATGCCGTCGAAGACCGCACGGAAGTCGGCCTTGGCCGCGTCGTCGTCGCCGGCGTGGAAGAGCAGCTGCCTGCCTTCCGCGTGCCGGGGATCGGCCGCGATGTACTGGGCGTAGAGGGTGTTGAACGCCTTGACCACCCGCGCGCCCGGAGCGCGCTGGGCGACGAACTCGCTGGAGGTCTCCACCCCGAGGTCCTCCACCGCGGGTGGCGCGAAGCCGGAGTTGGTGGTGTCGACGAGGATTCGTCCGTCCCACGAGGACAGACCGGACAGCGCGTTGCCGACCTGCGGCCACGTCACGGCGAGGAACACCATGTCGGCCGCGGCGGCCTCTTTGACCGTGCCCGCGCGGGCGAGCGGTCCCAGCCGGGTCACGACGTCGAGCAACGTCTCCGGACCGCGGCTGTTGCTGAGCGTCACCTCGTGCCCGGCCGTGACGAGGTGACCGGCGATGGCCTGTGCGACCGTGCCGGCACCGATCGTTCCGAAGCGCACGACGAGCTCCTTCCCGCTTATTGATGACGTGTGACATCAATAAGAATGATGATGCTCGACATCGTTGCCTTGTCAAGGCACCGTCGTCCGTGGACACCCGTTTTGATGATGGGTAACATCGCAGTCAGGTGGACGTCGGCCCTGGTCACGAGGTGCCGTGCCAAGCCAGGGAGGTGGTCGAAGTGCCCCGCATCACACAGGAGCAGAAACGGCTCAACCGCGAGAAGATCGTCGGCGCGGCCGGAGAGGGCTTCCGGCTGCGCGGCATCGACGGCATCGGCATCGAGGAGCTGATGAAGTCCGCCGGCATGACCCACGGCGGCTTCTACAACCACTTCGCCTCGAAGGACGACCTCGCCCTCGCCGTCCTCCACGAGGGTTTCACCGACTCGCTGGCGGCCCTGGACGCCATCCGCAAGTCGCACCCGCGTTCGGCGCGAGCGGCCCTGCACGACATGGTCGACAGCTACGTCAGCCCACACCACCGCGACCACCCCGAGATCGGGTGCGCCTCAGCCGCCCTCGTCTCGGATGTGGGCCGCCACGGCACCGAGGCCCAGGCCGAGTACAAACGCGGACTCGACGGCTACTTCGGCGCCATCACCGAGATGCTGCTGGAGCGGGCGCGCCAGACCGGCGCCGAGCTCACGCCCGCCGAAGCCCGCGAACGCGCCGTCGCGCTGTTCAGCCAGATGGTCGGGTCGATGATGGTCGCCCGCGCGGTCGCCGACGCGGATCCCGCGCTGTCCGACGAGGTCCTGACGGTCAACCGCAAGCGCCTCAAAGCGCTGTAACCATCTCAGACGGTGATCACGCAGCCGTGGTCGTCCTTCGCCGCCGCGTCCGAGTCGTCGAACCAGTCGCCGTCCGAACCGAGGTAGCGGAAGCGCAGCGTCGTGCCGCGAGGAACGACGACCGCGGCGGTGCGGCGGCCGTTGGAACGGGCGCGGAGCTCGGTCGCCCCCGGTGTCCAGCCGTTGAAGTCGCCGACCACGCTCACCGGTCCTGGCGGCTCGTGGCGGGGCAGCGCCCAGGTCACCCGCACGTGCTGATCCTTGGCAGGCACGATTCGGATCATCCGCTCGTCGTTCCTTCCCCGTGCTTCAGCGATGACGTGTGACAGCCTGCCCGCTGTGTCCACCTCGGACGAGGCGGCGCGCCTGGGAAGGGATGAGGTCGCCGGATCGGGTGATCCCGCCTTGTGGGCGTTGACCGTTGTCAGTTCGAGCGGGTCCGCACCACGACGCTCTGCACCGAGGCGTGCCCCGGACGCCAGCCGGTCGACACGGCGACGTACCGCGCGGCCGTGGCCGAGCCGTAGGTCCTGCCGTCCACGCTGTACGTGACGGCGTGCGGCGGCACCGGCCCGGCCGTCCACTTGAGAGCGACCTGGACGTCGTGCACCGCCCCGAGGTCCACCACCATGCGGCCGTCCCGTCCCGGTTTCCACGCGGTGTGCTGCCGGCCGTCGACGGCGGCGGACGGATCGCTCATGCCAGGTGGCAGCACGGAGTTCGGGAACGTGACACGCCCCAGCGTGAGATCGTTGATCGGGAACGGCGTGGCCGGCGGCATGCTCACCGTGCGCTCGGCCCTGCCCAGCACGACCGGGAGGCTGCGGCCGTCGCGGTGGACCAGCACGAACATCGCCGGGCCACCGCGGAAGGTGACGCGCTGCCCGTCGTGCACGACGGCGGTGATGCCCGGCGGGAGGCCGCGAGCGGTGAACCACGGCGCCTCGATCCGTGCGGTGGCGGCGGGCAGGGTCAGCGCGTACTCGGTGCCGTCGCGGGTGGTGACCTGCGTGCCCCGGTACAGCCTGCTGCCGCGCAGCCGGACGGTTCCGGTGACGTCGGCGCCGGACAGGTTGAAGAGGCTGAGGAACCCGTCCGCGGTGCTCGCCCGCACCCCCGGCGGGCATTCTGGAGCGGGTTCTGCCGCGATCTTCCGCAGATCGGCGCGGACGTAACCCTCGACGAGGCCTGCGGGCACGGTGATCGTGTCGCCCTGCACCGTGATCGGCTCGGCGGACCGCGCGACGAACCCCGCCCGGCCGTCCACGTCGAGCCAGCCCGGCGTGCTGAGATCCGGACGCGGGTACTCGGCCACGGTCGTCCACGCGGCGCCGTCCAGCGACGTCTCGATGCGGTACGCGCCCGCGGCCGCTGTCTCCCAACGCAAGCGCACGCGTTGCACCGTCGTGGCGGTGCCGAGGTCGACGGCGATCCAGCTGTCCGCGCGGCCGCGTTCGGCACGGGCGACCGCCCAGCGCGTGGCCGGATTGCCGTCGGTCGCCTTCGCCGGTTCGAAGCCGGGATCGAACGACGACGCCGTCACCGTGCCCTGACCTGCCTCGAACTCGAACAGCGAGTACCCGTAGGTGGGGTGCGGGGTGATGCCGACCATGCGGACGTGACGTGCGGAAGTCGCCGGGAACGTCAGGTCGTCGACCCGGAACCCCTCGCGCGCCTGGACCGTGACGCGGCCCGCCGAACCCGTGTACGTGCGTGACCCGCTCAGCCCCGGCATCCCCGCCATCGCGAGGTTGTGCACGTCGACCCGGCCGGGACGGGGGAGTGCGCAGACGATCGTGCCGGTCGGCAGGGTGGCGGTGCCGACGAACCCGTCCGCGAACCGCAGCAGGCTCGCGGTACCGTCGAAGCCGTCGCGAATCTGCTGGTACACAACGGCATTGCGACTCGTGACCGCAACGGACGGCAGCAGCATCGGGGTCGAGCCGCTGATCCTGAACAGCCAGTCGTCGTGCGCGGGCTGCCAGGCGAGCTTCGTGAACCCCGGCTTGGTCACCGTGCCGGCCCAGGCGGCCGCCGACTGGTGGGTCAGCAGGCCGGGGTCGGCGCCGTGGTCGAGGGTGATCGCGGCGCGGGCGAAGAAGTCCGTCGCCGGGGCCACCGGTGGGCGCAGCTCGTGCAGCAGGTAGCTGATCGCGAGCTCCGCGCGTGCTTCGGGCTCGTACTTGGCCTCGCCGGAGAACTTTGCGAGCCGGTACACGGGCGGATGTGCCTGGTAGGCGAGCAGCCGGGACGCGAGCGCCGACTCGGCCCACGCCGCCATCGGGTCACGCAAGACCGTGGAGCGGAAGGCGAGCGGGATGACGTCACGGCCGTAGAGGTGTTCCCGGTCGTTGACCATCGGCATCAACGGCTCGCCGGCGTCGCTCATCGTGGCGAGAATGGTGCGCCACAACAGTTCTCCGTTCGGCTGCTTGGTCAGCACCTCGGGCAGCGGCTGTCCGGCGAGCAGGAAGTGCACGGCGTTGCGGCCGGAGGTGCGCCAGAGCTCCTCCTGGTAGTGCGGGCCGAACGAGCCGTGGTTCTCGACGATGAACGTGTCGTGCAGGTTCGTCGCGGTGTTGGCCGAGATCGGCGTTCCGTCCACTGTGGAGGGATTGGCGAGATCGGCGGCGGGCAGCCCGGCCTCGTTGCGGCTCCAGCGGGTGAACGCCTCGCGCCAGCCCGGTCCGTCGCCGTGCCAGGCCAGTCCGGGCGCGAGCGCCTGGGCGTAGACGCCCATCTCCTCCAGCTTGGTGTCGCCGCGGTGCCCGCCGAGCAGACCGTTCGGCGTCCAGCTGCCGGAACGCGGGTCGTTCGCGGTGCCGAGTGACGTCGTGTAGTCGGCCTGGCCGCGCGCGATCGCGTCCACGTTCGCTCGGGTCTGTGCGTCGAGGTCCGGCCAGAGCAGCCGTGCGGCCAGCACGAAGTAGGACTGGAACGTGGTGTCCCAGAACAGGGTCTTGCCCCACTCGGTGCCGCCCGCCAGCACGTTGCTCGCCGCGAAGTGCTTGATGGTGGCGAGCGTGTGGTCGCGCAGAACGTCCTTCTCGACGCCCGCCAGGGACGCGTCGTAGCTGCCTCGGGTGAGCAGGACGGCGTTGCCGAGCACCACCGCGAACCCGAAGTCCGTGCGCCGATATCGCCCGGCCGTGGCGTCGTACTGCGTCTCGGCCCACCTCGTGTGCCTGAGCAACACCTCGTAGTAGGTGTCCTTGAGCTGTGCGATCGAGACTTTCGGCGCGACTGTCAGCACACCCGTGGCAACCAGGAACGTTCTGCGGTTGATCAGCATGTCAGCGCCGCCTCCGCCCAGTCGGCGTGGTCGAAGTTGCGGCCGTCGCCGCCGTCGGTGACGCGGAGACTGAGCATCCGCACGTCGCTGACGTCGACGTCGATCGGCACCGCCGCGCCCTTGCCCCGGACGATTCCGCTGTCGTACAACGGTTTGTCGTCGCCGAAGACCTGGAACGCGACCGAGCCCGGCTGCTCCGTCTCGTCGTCGAGGCCGATCTTCGCGGTGAAGCGCTCGCAGCCGCGGCCGAGGTAGACCGAGACCTCGGACGGCGCGTGCGTGCCGATGCCCTTGGCATAGGTGGTGCCGCCGATGGACAGCACGTTGCCGTCACCGCCGGTGTTCTCGCCGTTGGACCTGTCGCGTTCCACCGGGCCCCAGCCGTTGGTCTCGCTCATGAACGGCAGATCGCTGACCTGGGACCCGTTCGCGGGCGTCGGGGGTGGGACGAACGCCTTGACCGCCTGCTCGACGTGCACACCGGCACCGAAGGTGGCGACGATCGGCACGTCCACCGGGCCGACCTGCGTGCCCGCGCGAAGCTGCCAGCTTCCGCTGATCGACTCGCCCGGCGCGAGCCTGCGGCGCTGCACGGCAGGGCCGCTGACGGACCAGCCCTCGGGTGCGGTCGCGCTCAGTGTGACGTCGCGGATCTCCTTGTCGCCGTTGGTGAACGTGCCGGCGACCTCGACGGTCGACCCTGCCGGGGTGTCGACCTGGCCGGTCGGCGTGACGGTGAGCGTGGTCTTCGGGACCTGCTGGATCGGCTGGTCGCAGGTCCGCAACCCCGGCCGGTAGCGGCAGAGGACCGCCGCGAAGCCGCCGTTGCGCTTGACGGGCACGCTGAGGGTGTCGGAACTGCGCAGGACCTGACCGTCGCGGACGACGTCAGCCCGGATGGCGGGGTCGCGGACGGTCTCGACCAGCCACTGCCCGCCGCCGAGGAACCCCAGCGGTGCCTGGAGAGTGCGTTCCTGGGTGGCGATGCCGCCGACGAACCACCTGTCGCCGTTGCGGCGCGCGACCACGGCGTGCGAGTCCGGATCGCCGTTCAGCAGCCTGGTCTCGTCCCAGACCGTCGGGATCTGGTCCAGGTAGCGCAACGCCTGCGGATGCCGTTCGTAGGCCTCGGGTTTGTCCGCGAAGTGCGTCCAGCCCGACTCGTAGACGACCGGCAGCGCGACCTCGTGCGCGATCGACGCCTCCTTCGTGCCGACTTCGAGCGACACGGGCGTGTAGTCCATCGACCCGGTGACGTTGCGGGTGAAGAACTGCACGGGGTTGTTGGCGGCGGGCGGGTAGTTCTCGGCGCCGCGCACGGCCTCCATCGTGAGCACGTGCGGCCACGTGCGCGCGAGGCCGTGCGGGATGGTGGAGCCGTGGAAGTTGACCATCAGCCTGAGGTCGGCAGTCTTCTGCAACACCGCGTCGTACCAGCGATAACGGTCCTGCGAGTCGGACTCCATGAAGTCGAGCTTCACGCCCTTGGCGCCCCACTGCTTGATCCTGGGCAGCACGGTGTCACGTTCCTGCGGCGTGTCGAGGTCACTCCAGCGCAGCCACAGCAGGATCTCCACGCCCTGCGCGCGGGCGTACCGGATGAGCTCCGGCACCCACGCGGCGCTCCAGCCCTCGTCGACCAGCGCGTACTCCCAGCCGTTGCGGGCGGCGAAGTCCACGTACTGCTTCTGCCGCGCGAAGTCGCTCGGGCTCGAGTGCTCGCTCAGCCACGACCACGCGACCTTGCCCGGCCTGATCCAGCTCTGGTCGGCGAACTTCGCGGGACTGGCCAGGTCGTCCACGAGCGTGGAGGTGCTGACGGTGCCGAGATCGCCGACGATCGCGGTGCGCCAGGGCGTGGTCCCGGTCGACGCCACCTGGGCGTCGGCCAGCACGACCTGGAAACCGTTGCCGCTCTTGCGCAACCTGCTGCCCGCGTACCGGCCGTCCACATCGGACTCGGTGAGCAGCGCGAAGTCCTGTCCCGTCTGGAAGAGCGACGGGTAGCCGAAGTCGCCGGTGGCCTCACCCGCGGTCGTGCGCACGCGGTTGGCCTCGTACCAGGCGTTGTAGGGGAGCAGCCACGCCTTCGAGTCCGCGGGAACGCTGAAGCTCGATGCCTCCCCGGTGATCGTCGCCGGGGCGGGCAGCACGTAGCGGTAGGCGACGCCGTCCGCCGAGGCGCGCACGACCAGGTCGAAGCTGCCGGAGGCGTTGCGGAAGCCGAACCTGGCCTCGTTCATCCGGGTCGTGCGCTGCAACCGTTTGCCGGTCGGCATGGTGTAGCGGTCGATGACAACGCGGTCACTGCGTCCGGTGGACGTCAGGTCCTTCGTGAGGTCCGCAGTGGTCGTCGTGAGGCCGACCGCGGCGGGCTGGAGCACCGTTCTGCCTTGCCGGCGCACGGTCAACGTCAGATTTCCGCTGTTCAGAGCTACTTCCGCGGCGACTTGGCCAGGGCCTGCGACCGTCCAGCCGGCGGGTGCGGCGACGGCGGGCGCGGCGGGCAACAGCAGGGCGAGCACGAGTACGAGCAGTCGTGACATCGTTGTCAGCTCCCGGTGTGAGACCGCTCCCATCGTGTGGGGCCGTTCGTTCCCGGTCAAGAGGCTGATAGTTATCAGTCGATTTGCGGACAGATGAAGAGATCTTCATCTTGGTCTCATGCGGGACTACTCCGGCTGGGGCATTGTCGGTCGCATGTTGCCGTCGGCCCGCACCGGCACGGTCCTCGTGGCCGTGCTCAGCGTGGTGTGCGCGCTTGCGGCCGTGCTGCTCGTACTCACCGTGGCGCGACCGGTTCCGCCCGACGTGCGTGCACCGGAGGTTCAGATAGGACGATCGGCCCCGCCCGCCACGTCTT
This sequence comes from Lentzea waywayandensis, assembly GCF_900115955.1. GTDB lineage: Bacteria > Actinomycetota > Actinomycetes > Mycobacteriales > Pseudonocardiaceae > Lentzea > Lentzea waywayandensis. The sequence goes on along the minus strand of NZ_FOYL01000001.1, from coordinate 294,189 downwards.
CCGCCGTGGTTCCGACGACCACACCCGGCTCCGTGCTGCCCCCGCCACCGCCGGTCGAAGACGACGACGATGGCGAGGACGACTGACGTGCCCGCACGCGTGAAGATCATGTGCTGGCTCCTCGGCCTCATGACGCTCGTCCTCGCGACCGTCGTGGTCGTGGTGTGGCGCTTCCTGCTCGTCGACGTCGACGACCGCGTCAACCGTGCCCTGGAACAGGAGACCGGCGAGTTCAGCACCTATGCCGAGACGCACGCCGGCAACGCGCGCGCCGTTGCCGGGGCCCACCTGAGCCTGCAGTACCCCGACGAGCACGAGATCCACCTCGCCGTTCTCCCCGATGGCGTGCTCGTCCAGCGTGCCGGGATGACCTACGCGCTGGAGAACGACCGCGCGGTGCTGGGCGTGATCACTTCCTCGAGCGCGCCATGGGGAGTCGTGTCCACTCCGGCCGGTCCGTTCCGCTGGGCGAAGGTGCACGCGGCGGCTCCCGCGGAGATGTGGTTCGTCACCGGCTACTTCGAGGACGGCGTGCACGCCCCGGTGCACTCGACGGTGCGCGTGCTGGTGCTGGTGTCGCTGGCAGGATTGCTGATCGCGGCCCTGATCGCCTGGTTCGTGGCCGGGGTGATCCTCGCGCCGATCCGCGTGGTCCGGCAGGCCGCGGCCGAGATCACCGAGGACGACCTCACCCGCCGCATCCCGGTCTCCGGCAACGACGACGTCGCCGCGCTCGCCCAGCAGTTCAACTCGATGCTGGACCGTCTCGACCGCTCGTTCCGCCTGCAGCGCCAGTTCCTCGACGACGCCTCCCACGAACTGCGCACGCCGATCACCATCGTCCGCGGCCACCTGGAACTGCTCGGCGACTCACCGGAGGAACGCACCGCCGTCGTGCGGCTGTGCACCGACGAGCTGGACCGCATGGCCCGCCTGGTCGAGGACCTGTTGCTGCTCGTCAAGTCCGAACGCCCGGACTTCCTGCGTCCCGTCGTGGTGAGCCTGCCCGAGCTCACCAGCGACATCGACGCCAAGCTCCGTGCCCTGGGCGATCGCCGCTGGGTGCTCGAGTCGATCGCGGAGGGCGAGGCCGTGCTGGACCCGCAACGCGTGACCCAGGCCGTCCTGCAACTCGCCTCGAACGCCGTCCGGCACACGACCGACGGCTCCACGATCCGGTTCGGATCCTCAGTGGACTCAGCGGTCTCCTTCTGGATAGCCGACTCCGGCCCCGGCGTGAGCGACGAGTCGTTGCTCTTCTCCCGCTCCACCGGCCTGGGCCTGCCGATCGTCAAAGCCATCGCCGACGCGCACGGTGGTGCCGTCCAGGTACGTTCGGTGGCGGGGCAGGGAGCGACTTTTGTGGTGGAGGTGCCGCGATGACCGGCCGGATCCTGATCGTCGAGGACGAGGCCCGCATCGCCTCCTTCGTGGAAAAGGGCCTGCGCGCCAACGGCTTCAGCACGTCCGTGGTCGCCTCCGGCGCGGACGCGTTGTCGTGGGCCGCGTCGTTCGACCTGGTGGTGCTCGACCTCGGGCTGCCGGACCTGGACGGCTTCTCCGTGCTGAGGTCACTGCGCGCACAGGGCGTCCAGACGCCGGTGATCATCCTGACCGCGCGTGACTCCGTGCACGACACCGTCGCCGGCCTGTCCGGCGGTGCCGACGACTACATGACCAAGCCGTTCCGGTTCGAGGAACTGCTGGCCCGCGTGCGGCTCCGGCTGCGCCCACCCGGCGTGCCCGAGTCCACCGTGCTGTCCGCCGGAACGTTGTCCCTGGACCTGCGCACCCGCCAGGCCGTGCTGCCGTCCGGTTCGGTCGACCTCACCGCCCGCGAGTTCGCTCTGCTGGAACTGTTCCTGCGGCACCCCGGCCAGGTGCTGGTGCGCGAGCAGATCCTGTCCCACGTCTGGGGCTACGACTTCGACCCGGGGTCCAACGTGGTCGATGTGTACGTGCGCTCGCTGCGCCGCAAGATCGGTGCGGAGCGTGTGGAGACCGTGCGCGGCATGGGGTACCGGCTCGTCTAGTGCTTCACCAGGTCCCGGACGGGGTGATGGCGAGGAAGAAGATCAGCAGGGCGACGAGGACGACGACCGCCATCACCACCATGCCCACGTCGAGGCCCCCGGACTCGACCTGACGCCGGAGTCCCTCTTCGCTCTCCTCGCGCCTCTTCGCCCTCTCCCGATCTCGCTGCGCTCTGGCCTGGAATTCGTTGAAGGGGTCTGGACGCATCAGGAACTCCCTCATCACGTCTGTGCCTCGTACCAGCATGACTCCGGCCGGCGGCGGAAGAACCCGCTGAAAGTGTGACGGCGGCACGGCAGATGAAAGCTCCTTCATCCGGGCTTCACCGCTGGATCAGCACGGCGCCGCAGGATCGTTCTCGTGATGCTGACGCTGGTGGTCTTCGCGGTGGCGGTGGTGCTCTGGACGTGCACACCGCTGGACGACACGTTCGTCGCCCTCGCCGCAGTGGTCGTCCTGCTGCTGTTCGGCGTGCTGCCGGCCTCGGCCCTGGCAGTGCTGGGCGGCTCGACGACCTGGCTGCTGATCGCCGCCTTCGTACTGGCCGGCGGCGTCACGGCATCAGGGCTGCCCGCCCGGCTGGCGACGTCGTTGACAGGCCGTGCGCGTTCGGTGCGCGGGCTCCTGCACCTGACGGCCTTCGCCTTGCTGCTCACCGCTTTCCTCGTGCCCTCGACCTCGGGCCGTGCCGCACTCGCGTTGCCCGTGCACGGCGCCTTGCGGGAGCGCGTGAACTCGCGGGTGTCGCGTGCCCTGGGGGTGCTGTTCCCGTCGGTGATCCTGCTGACCGCGGTGGCGACCCTGGTGGGTGCGGGCGCGCACCTGATCACCAGCGCGTTGCTGGAGCAGGCGACGGGGGAGGGCATCGGGTTCGGGCAGTGGCTGGTGCTGGGGCTGCCGCTCGCCCTGGTCAGCGCGCACGTGACGGCCGAGGTGGTGTTGTGGCTCTTCACCACCCGCGCGGATCGCGCGGAGCGGCTCGGCTTGGACGAGTCCACGCTGGTGACGGCAGTGTGGAGTGAGGGGCCCGCCGCGGTCGGCGCACTGGCCGTGCCGAAGGTGGTCCGCCCGCACCTCGCCGGCCTGACCAGGTCCGAACTCGCCGCCCTCGCGATCCTCGCCGTCGTCTCCGCGGCCTGGCTCACCGAACCCTGGCACCACGTCCCACCCGAGGTCACCGCCCTGGCCGGCGCCATCGCCATCACGACCCCACGCCTCGGCGTCACCACGCTCAAGCAGGCGATGGCCGAGATCCCGTGGTCCCTCCTGCTGTTCATGGCCGCCACCACCATGCTCGGCACCGCCCTGGTCGGCTCCGGCGCGGCCGCGACCATCGCCGGCCTGATCAGCCCGTCCCACCTGCTTCCCACCGTGGTGGTGGTGAGCCTCGCCGCCCACCTGGTCGTCCAGTCCCGCTCGGCCCGGTCCTCGGTCCTGATCCCGATCGTCATCCCGCTCGCGCTCGCCGCCGGGATGAACCCCGCGGCCCTGGCCTTCGCCTCCACCGCGGCCGCCGGTTTCTGCCACACCTTCACGTCGTCCGCGAAACCGGTCGCCCTCTTCGCCGACGCCTACCGCCCCAGGGACCTGCTCAAGCTCTCCGCGGTCCTGGCCCCGATCACCGGCGCGCTCGTCCTCGCCTGCGCCGTCCTCCTGTGGCCGCACCTCGGCCTCCCACTGAAATGAGGTCACCGATGCGTTTTCTGGTAGCTCCCAGCGGTTTCAAGGAGTCCCTCGACGCGTGCGCGGTCGCCGACGCGATCGAACGAGGCATCTACCGGGTGGTCCCCGGCGCGGTCGTGGACAAGGTGCCGCTCGTCGACGGCGGTGAAGGCTCTGCCAAAGCGCTCGCGGAGGCAACCGGCGGCCAGCTCGTGCCCGCCCTGGTCACCGGTCCGATCGGCGAGGAGGTCCCGTCCTGGTTCGCGTTGCTCGGCGGGCCCGGACCCCGTACCGCCGTGGTCGAGATGGCGGCGGCGGCAGGCTTGCGGCTCGTCCCGAACGGCCACCGCGACCCGGCCACGACCACCACGTACGGCGTCGGTGAACTCATCCTCGCCGCGCTGGACCTCGGCGTCGACCGGATCCTGGTCGGGTGCGGCGACTCCGGCACGTCCGACGGCGGTGCCGGCGCGTTGCAGGCGCTGGGAGCGCGGATCACCGACGCACGAGGCCGCGAGATCGGACGCGGGGGAGCGGCCCTGATCGACGCCAGGGCGCTCGACCTGTCCGATGTGGACCCCAGACTGGACAAGGTCGAGATCACCGTGGCCTGCAACCAGCACAACGTGCTGTGCGGCGACCGAGGCGTCGCGAGGGTGTTCGGGCCGCAGAAGGGCGCGACACCGGCACAGGTCGACCTGCTCGGGGCCGCCCTGGACAACTGGGCGGACCTGCTCGGCCCGGAGGTCCGCACCATCCCCGGTGGCGGCGCGTCGGGCGGTCTCGGCGCCGGCCTGCACGCGCTCAACGCCACCCTCGTGCCGCGCTTCGAGGTGATGCTCGACCACTCCGACCTCGACGCCCGCCTGCCGCACGCCGATCTCGTCATCACCGCGGAAGGCGCCATCGACGGCCAGACCCCGCACGGCAAGGTGCCCGCGGAGGTGGCACGCCGAGCGAAGAAGCACGGCAAGCCCGTCATCGCGCTCGCCGGCACGATCGGGGAGAACGCCCGCGCCACCCACGACGTCGGCATCGACGCCTACGCCAGCATCATCGCCGCCCCGGTCGCGCTGGACGTCGCGATGGCCACCGCCGCGGAACTGCTCACCGACGCCACGGAACGGGCGCTGCGACTGGTCCTGGTCGGCGCGGCGCTCACATGACGACGATCTCGATCTCCCTGCCGAGCTTGGCGCCGTTCAGCAGGTCGAGGTCGTCGCCGCTCCAGAACTTGCCAGGGTCGTACCAGTTGGGCCTGCGTTTGGACAGCAGCCCCATCTCCTCGTAAGTCACGGCCACGATCTCCGCGCAGAACGCGCTCTCGATGGTCGCGTCTCCCTTCGGCCGCAACGGAATCCGCCCGCGCGCCCAGCGCGAGGCGAGCTTGGCGGTGGACGGGAACGGCGTGCCGTCCAGGCGCGCCACCGTCCGGAGCGCCGCGTCCTCCATCTCGCGCGTCACCTCGTGGTCGAGCTGCCGCAGCCAGGCCCGCTGCCCGTACTTGTCGTGCCACGTCACGACGGCGTCGCGCAGATCGTGCAGCTGTGCGCCGCGCTGATGAGTGCCGCTCCACATGTCCTTGAGGGACTTGCCGAGCTCGGCGTGCCACATCAGCGGCGGCATGTCGTCGATCACGATCGCCATGCCGACGTGGTTGACCGGGCTGTTCGTCATGGCCTGGATCGCCCGGTCCGCCGCACTGCGCCCGCGGAACACCCACACGTCACCGGTGCGGGTCATCTCGACGGCTTTGTCCAGTGTTGTCGCCATGACCGACTAGCCTAGGCACATGAAGCTCTGGAAGCTGCTCGGCATCGCCGCTTTCGCGGGTGTCGCGGCGAGCGGCGTGGTCGCAGCCCGCAACCAGCGCCGCCGCGAGGCCTACACACCGGACCAGATCAGGGAACGGTTGCACGAACGGCTGGCCGAGGCGTCGCGCTCGGAATGAGCCGGTAGGCAACGAAGGCCGCTACCGCCAGCAGTGCCGCCGCCACCAGTGCCGTGCCCTGCATCGCCTCCGTGAACGTGCCGGTGACCGCCCACGCCGACAGCACGGTCCCGAGCACCGCGATGCCCAGCGCCGCGCCCAGTTCGTACGCGGTCTCCGACACCGCGGACGCGGCGCCCGCCTTGTCCGCGGGAACGGCCGACACCACGGCGTCCGTGGTGAGGGTCAGCGCGAGCCCGACGCCGGCGCCGATGACCACCAACGCCACCGCGATCGCGCCGTACCGCGCCGAGAAACCGACGATCGCCAGTCCTGCCGCGCTGACCAGCAGACCGGCCCCGATCGCGCGGCCCACGCCGAGCCTGCGCACGACCGGCCCGATCAACGCGATCACGAGCATGCCCGCGACACCGAGCGGCAGTTCCCGCAACCCGGCCTCGAGTGGCGAGTAGCCCAGCACGTTCTGGAAGTACTGCGACAGGAAGAACACCAGCCCGGTCAGGGCGAACACGGCGATCATCGTCGCGCCCACGGCACCGCTGAACGCCGGATTGCGGAACAGTGCCACGTCGATCATCGGGTGCGCGGACGACTGCTGCCGCCGCACGAACAGCCACAGGCCCGCAACGCCGACGAGTCCGGCCAGAAACGCGGTCCACGTCGGGCCGACCAGCGCGACCTCCTTGATCGCGTACACGAGCGGTACCACGCCAACTGCTGACAGCAGTGCGCTGACCAGGTCGAACGGGCCTGGGTTCGGGTCACGGGTCTCCGGCAGCCACCACGCGCCGAACACGAGCAGCGCCGCCATCACCGGCAGGTTGACGATGAACACCGAACCCCACCAGAAGTGTTCCAGCAGCACGCCGCCGACCAACGGCCCGAGCGCCGCGCCGGCCGTGGCCGCCGCCGCCCACACCGCCACCGCCCGTGTCCGTTCGACGGGGTCGGTGAACAGGTTGCGGATGATCGACAGCGTCGACGGCATGATCGTCGCGCCGGCCACGCCGAGCAGGGCGCGGGCTGCGATCAGCCACTCGGCCGAGGGCGCGAACGCGGCCAGCAGCGACGCTGCCCCGAATCCGGCGGCGCCCAGGAGCAGCAGTTTCTTGCGGCCGATGCGGTCGCCGAGCGTGCCCATGGTGACCAGCAGGCCGCCGAGCACGAACGAGTAGATGTCGCCGATCCACAACACCTGCGCGGCGGTCGGCGCCAGTTCGTGCTGAAGCGCCGGGATCGCCAGGGCCAGCACCGTGCCGTCCACGGCGATCAACAACAACGCGAGCGCGAGCACACCCAGTGCTGCCCACCTTCGCATGACGAACCCCCTTAGCCGACCATCTGGTCTGCAAATAACGTACCGTCTGGACGGTCGGCTAAGCAACCGATAGGTTGATCACATGCCCGGAGAGCAGCGCAACGCGCCCCGCACCCGCCGTGACGTGCTCGCGGCGGCCGCGCGAGCGTTGAGCGAGCAAGGTCCGAACATCAGTCTCGACGCCGTCGCCAAGGAGGCGGGCGTCTCGAAGGGCGGCCTGCTGCACCACTTCCGCACCAAGCAGGCGTTGATCGTCGGACTGATCGAGGAGTGGTTCGACCACTACGACGCGACGGTCGAGAGGCTGCTCGAACCGGAGGACACACCCGGCCGCTGGACCCGTGCGCACATCAGGGCGACCTTCGTGCCGGACGACCTGTGGTCTCACCCGTCTGTCGTAACGGCGTTGCTCGGCGTTCCGGAACTCCAGCAGCGCATGGACGTCGCGGCGACCCGCTGGCGGCAGCAGACCGATTCGGACGGCCTGCACCCACAACGGGCTGACCTCATTTCCCGTGCACTCGATGGAGTGACGCTGGCGGACCTGCTGTGGCGCGGCCAGGAGTCGGACGAAGAACGCGAGCACACCCGTGACCTGCTGCTGAAGCTCACGGAGCAGACGGGACCGCTCGTCTGAGTTTGTCCACAGAACGTTGTCCAGTGGAACAACGCTGACACCGGACAACGAAGTCTGCGTACCTTCGGAAGTGGGTGGCACTCCGGGGGGAAGCACATGCCAATCGTGATGTCCGAATCCGCGCCCAAGGGTCGCGGACTGACAATTCTGTTCGAGCTGGAAGATTTGGCGCGCACGCGGTTCGCGTCGGCTCCGCTGCCGATGTACGAACTGGTGTTCATGATGCACAGCGGTAACTGGGACCGGCTGCTGCTTCCGCACATCCGCCCGCTCGCCGAACTGATCAGACCCGGTCGGTTCATCCCCGACTTCTTCAACTCCGCGCGGCCCGACTTCGACGACGCCGTGCGCCAGGTTCTCGAAGTGCCGTCGACGCGGGTCCGCGACCAGATCGCGAGCATGCTCGGCACGACGTCGCCGTGGCTGCGCTCGTTCGCGGCCGGCACGCCGACCTCGCGTCAGGACCTGAAGTCCGCCTTCAACTCCGGTTTCCGTGACCTGCTCGGCCCGAACTGGCCGCAGACGCGCCAGGGGTTCGACGCCGAGGTGCGCCTGCGGTCGTCGCAGGCCGTCACGCGCGGACTGGGGGACCTGCTCGGCCACCTCCACCCGTCGATCTCGTGGACCTCGCCCGCACTGCACGTCGAACTGGGCTGGGACACCGAGATCTCGTTGCGCGGCACGGGGATGCTCATCGTGCCGGTGCTCAACGGACTGACCCGCCCGGCGGTGTCGATGTTCGCCGAACCACAGCCGCTGCTGTTCTACCCGGTCACGGCACCTCAGCCGAGCGGCGCCAGCCTCGAACTGGCGCTGGGACGCACCCGGACGCTGGTGCTGCGGGCGCTCACCTCCGAACGCACCACTACCGAACTCGCCAAGCACGTGGGCATCAGCCTGCCCACGGCGTCGCAACACGCCACTGCCCTGCGCACGGCGGGTTTCGTGTCCACCCACCGCAACGGCAGGTCTGTCCGCCACCGCCTGACCAGGCGCGGCTGGGAACTGCTGAACTGAGGAGGCCGGCATGACCGCGATGCCGCGGTACCGCACCGACCCGAGTCCCCGCGCGCTGGCGGTCCGGCTGCGCGCCCTGCGCACCGCCCAGGTTCCCGTCGCCTGCGGCGTCTACGCCGGACTGTCCGCTCCAGGCAAGACCTCCGCACTGCACGCCCGCATCACCCACGCCATGGCGAGCGCGTTCGTCGTGGGCGCCTCGGCAGGCGTTCCGCGCTTCGAACAACCGCCGTCCGCCCAACTGAGGCTGCTGACGGCCGCGAGCTGGGGCCGGCTCGACGGCGTAGGCCCGGACATGACCGAGTTCCCGGTCGACCTGGCCTCCGAACTGTGGTGGCGGGTGCACGAACGAGCGCTCGGCTCGCTGCGCACGGCCGAACGCCGCGTGGCCTGCGATCTGTTGCTGCGCCTGGGATATCCGCAGCGCGCGGCCTCGGCGATCGGCCTGAGCGTGATCGACCCGCGCAAACACGTGTTCTCGCCCGAGCTCGCGATGGAACAGCTCGCCGTGCTGCGCTGCCACCTCCCGTCCTCCGCCGTGGAGGCGATGGCGTTACGTGGCGCCAGGTCCGGGCTCCCTTCCGAGACACGCCGCGACCTGGCGTTGTTCGTGGCGTTCCGCAGCGCCGCCCGCGGCGCCGACTCCACGTCCCTGCAGGCCGCCGCCGCTTTGGCGACGAAGGCCTCGTCCGAGCTGCCGCAGAACGGCTTCGCCGCCGCCCTGCACCGCGCGCGGCTGCACCGGGCGATCGCCGCGGTTCCGTTCGTGCGGCACGACATCGTCGAGACACACCGACTCCTCGGACGCGCGCTGGAATCGCTGACCTCGGCGCTGCCGGGCACGGCCGAGATGGACCGGCTCGCGTGGGCGGACGAGGCCTATGCCCTCTACTCCTTCCTCGTGCAGACGCACGTCACCGTCGGCCTCGGACAGCGCGCCGTCGGATACGCCGGCGAACTGGCCGAGCTCAGTCCCGGCGACCACAGGACGTGGGCGTTGCAGGGCGACGCACTGGCCGCGTCCGGTCAGCTGGAGGCTTCGTTGGAGGCCTACGGCCGGGGGATCGCGCTCGGCGGCTGGGGCGCGGCTCGTGCCGCATACCTCCGTGGCTTCGTGCTGGAACGGCTCGGGCGGGTGGCCGAGGCCGCCGAGGACTACGTGCTGTCCCAACGCATCGACCCGACCTCGTCGGTCGTGGCAGGGCCGGTCGTGCCGGCGGGCGGTGGCGACCGGAAGCCGCCCGCGGAGCCGGGTGGCCGCGGGCGGGGCGTTGGACGTCGTGGTGCTGAACGGGTTCGTGCCGTGCAGGCGCGCTGAGCCGGATCCGACCCACGTGCGTGGGCGACCGTGGGCGCTGGTCGCGGGTGGTTCGCTGAGCCGGATTCGGCCCACGTGCGTGGGCGACGGTGGCCGCTGGTCGCGGGTGGTTCGCTGAGCCAGGTCAGGTCAGGTCAGGTCCGCTTCGCGGGTGTGGTCGTGTTCGGCGGCTGCGACCGGGCAGGGCGAGCCCGGTCACGTCGGCGAGAGGTGGTCGTCAGCGGGCGTCGGCCGTCACCAGTAATCGCAGGTGCGCGTTGAGCCACGTGGCCGAGGCCGGGGCGTCGGCGAACGCCGTGACACTGGCTGCTGCCGTGCGCAGGCCTGTCCGGTGCAGGTGAGCGCCTACCTCGCGTGCGCGGGCCAGCAGGCTGTCCGTCAGGTGGTCCAGGCCTCGGTGGGAGGCCTCGGCCAGCACCGTCAGCGCGCTGTCCACCGCCGCGCTCAGCGGATCGGACGTCGTGGCTCCCGGCGACAGGGGTTGCGGCGTCGTGTCCGTGGCCAGGTCCAGGACGACTACTCCTGCCGGGGTGTGGACGGCCAGCGGGTCGACCACCAGGGTGCCGCGGTGTCGCCGGACGCTACCGGTGATCGTCGTCGGGTTGGCGCGCAGAGCCGCCGTCAGCGCGTCCAGCGAATGCGGTGCGACGGCCCGGTGTGTGGCTTCCAGGAGACATGTCGTGCCGGTGGGAGCGTGCAGGGTCGCGGTGAGGCGTTGCGCGGCCGGGTCGTAGGCGAGGTCGGACACCTCGGTCACCCGGATCGCGCGGACCAGTTCGGCCTCCACCCTCGCGCGGACCTGGCGCGGCGGTAGTTCGGCGAGGTGTGCGGCGGCTGCGTCGTAGTCGTCGATCACCAGAGCCTGGGGCAGGTGCTCCCAGGCCGTGCCGACCGGCGTGAGCGAGGTCTTGGCCACCCTGCTCGTCTTCAACGTCACCGCGCGGCTCGCGCTGCGCGTCGCCGACTCGGACACCACGTTCGACGCCGCCAGCCGCACACCGGTGCGCAGGGGAGTGTCGCGTTGCACCAGGACCACGTCGCCCGAGGCGAAGTAGACGTCGACCGCGTTCTCCGCGCGCAGGCGGCCGCCCAGCGCGGTCAGCCGGACTCGCTTGAGCGGTGTTTCGGCGGGCTCGTCCGGGCCCAGGATCTCGGCGCGTGGGCCTGTGGCAGTGGTTCGCGCGTGCAGTTCGGTGAGCAACGCGGCGAACTGTTCGGCCTCGTAGTCGGCGCTGCGCCTGCGGTACGCGGCTAGTTGCGCGAGCAGGTCTGTGATCACGGCGGCGGGCCAGTGCAGGCGTTGCGCGGTCAGGTCGCGGTGCAGGCGTTGCCACGCGACGTCGAGCACCTCGCTCGCGTTCGTGGCGCCGTCGAGCAGCAGCTGGTCGAGCAGATCGGTGACAGCCGTCAGATCCGTTGCCGTGGTGGGAGATCCACCTACGTCGACCGTGTCGGTGCCCTGCGCGTCCGCCTCGCGGAACGCCCACACCGCGAGCGCCGTCGCCTCGTCCTTGTTGACCGCGTCGGTGTGGACGTAGGACAGGTCGCCGGGGACCAGGAACGTGACGGTGCAGGTGGGAAGTTCGGCCTGTGCGGTCTGGTCTGCCGCGGTCGGGCGGCGGAGCTTGGCGCGGTAGCCGGCCTGGAAGGCCCTGCGGGCGCGGCGCAGTGTGCGTTCGCCCATCAACGCCACCAGGTCGGTGTCCGTCACCGCGCCCGGCGACCACAGCTCGGCCGGTGCGGTCGTCTCCTGAGTGCGTTGGTACGCCAGGACGACGGCGATGCGGTGCCGGCAGACGCCCGCCGCGCCGCAGCTGCACCGCGCCGCGTCGAGCGCGATGCTCGGCGGGAGTGTCGTCTCGGTGCCGTCCGGGAACTTGCCCTGGACGGTTCCGGACGGATCGGTGTCGAGCGCCGGGACGACACCCGCGTCGAGCTCCTTGACGGCACGTTTCACCAGACCGCGGTTGGCCAGCGCCGCGAGCGCGTCCGGGGTCAGCGCCATCAGGTCGGGTCTGGTCACCTGAGTTTCTCCGCAACGAATTCCGCTAGCTGTCCTGGGGTCATCGCGCCGACGTGCGCGCCGACGTTCGCGAGGCGCTGGCCCAGCGCCTGGTCGTAGTCCGGGTTCGCCTCCTCGTCCAGCGCCGCCAGGCACAGCACGTGGGTGCCCTGCTCGCACAGGCCCTTCACCGTGCGGACGAGGTGCTCCGCGTTGCCGCCCTCGTAGAAGTCGCTGATGATCGCCACGATCGACCGGCGCGGGCTGTCCACGAGATCGGCGCCGTACGCCACGGCCTTGGCGATGTCCGTGCCGCCGCCGAGCTGCACCTTCATCAGCAGCTCGACCGGGTCGGTCACGTCCGAGGTCAGGTCGACCACGTTGGTGTCGAAGGCGATCAGGTGCGTCCGCAGCCCCGGCAGGCCCCACAGGCACGCCGCCGTGACGGCCGAGTGGATCACCGAGCTGGTCATCGACCCCGACTGGTCCACCAGCAGGATCACCTGCCACTGCTCCAGGTGCCGTTTGGTGCGGGAGACGAACTTCGGGTGCTCGATCGCGAGCTTGCGCTCTTCCGGTTGGTAGCGCTGGAGGTTCGCCCTGATCGTGGAGCGGAAGTCGAAGTTGCGCGAGTTCTTGTGAATGCTCGGACGCCGCGACCTGGTGCCGCTGAACGCCGTGCGCACCTCCGTCTTCAGCTTCTCCATCAACTGCTTCACGACCGCTTCGACGATCTTGCGCGCCATCGCGAGCACGGCCGGGTTCATCAGGTGCTTGGTCCGCAGCACCGCGCGCAGCAGTGCCGGGTTGGGTTCGATCCGTTGCAGCACTTCGGGATCGGTGACGATGTCGGTGATCTCGTACCGCTCGACCGCGTCGCGTTCCAGCCGTTCGATCGTCTCGCGCGGGAAGAGGGTGTGCACCTCGTCCAGCCAGTCGACGGTCTGCAGCACCGAGTCCTCGCTGCCGCCCTTGCGCACGCCGCGTTCGGCCAGCTCGGGGTCACGCCCGTAGAGCCACTCCAGCGCCGTGTCCCGGCGGGCCGCGTCGCCCTGCAACCCTCCGGTGCAGCGCGACGCGGGTTCCCCGAGGATCAGCCGCCAGCGTTCCAGGTCCGTCATGCCAGCCCGCCCTTCACCAGCAACGCGTCCACGCGCTTCTCGATCGCCATCGCCTCCGCCACGACCATCGGGTCGACGGTGAGACGGGTGACGCCCTTCGCGCTGCCCTCGACACCGCGATGGGCGAGGACGGTGGCCGCGATGGTCTCCCTCTCCCTGGGCGGGAAGTAGCTGAAGGCGAGCCGCAACGCGGGCAGCGCCACCAGGAACTCGTCCTCGGTCATCGCGCTGACCAGTTCGTCGAGCACCCCGACCAGGTCAGGGCTCGCCAGCACCTCTTCCCGCGCGACCGCGAACAACCCGGCGAGCCAGTCGCCGAGCGCCTCGATGCTCCGCACCTTGCGCACGTCCGGCTGACTGCCGAGAGTCCAGGCGAGGCCGAGTGCCGCGCCGCGCAGATCCGGTGGCGCCTCCACGTCGGCGCTCACTCTGGTCGCGACGCCCGTGACGTCCGCGATGTCCAGCGACAGCGCGGACTTCGCGTGCAGCACCGCGTCCCTGGTCGCCGCCATGGCCTTGAGGCGGTGTGGATCTGCCGGAGCCGGGCCGCCGTGCAGGCCCTCGACCAGCCACAGCACCCGCGCCGTGCCCACGTCGATCACCGAGCCCAGCAGCGGATCCTTCCTGGTGCCGAACAACCTGTCGTGCCGCCACAGTCCGAGCACCCCGCTCAGCACGGCCCCGAGCGCCGTGAGATCGCCCGTCGCCTGGACGCCTTCGTTGAGGGTCTGCTGGACCTTGCCGGGTAGCGCCGAGATCCCGCACAGCACCGCGTCGAACAGGATGGTGGCCAGTTGGTCCAGCTGGGCGTCCCGGGAGCGGCGTTCCAGGACCGCCCCTGCCGCCTCCTCCAGCGTGGCACCGTTCTCGGCGGCCTCGATCAGCGCGGCCAGCCGTTCCTCGATCGGCCGCAGCGTCCACTGCTCGTCCAGCTGCGGCGCGGCGCCCTCGGACGGCCCGCTCGTGCGTTCGAAGCCGGGAATCCGCAGCACCCGCAGGCGATGCAGGATCCTGCTGCGCTCCAACGCCTCCGCGTCCGTGAGGTCGAGCGCGACCTTGCCCTCCTGGTCGAGCCCGTGCGTCCGCAACAGCTCCTGCACGGCGTTGACCAGCGGCGGTGCCGGCGTGTCCGGGTGCAGCCTGCCGACCTTGCCGCCCCGCAACGCCCCGATCATCTCGATCAACGCCGGGTGCGCGCCGGGCTGCAAGGTGCCGCGCCGCGTCCACGGCGGCGGCTGCGTCAGGTCCTCCGAGATCAACGCGCTGGTCAGCCCGTCGAGCACGTCCGTGCGCGCCAGGTTCTCGTGACCGCGCAACCGGGCCAGCGCCCCGGCCTGGGTGCGCGCCGCGATGAGGTCGGCCGTCGACACCGGCTGCCGGCGCCTGCGCAGCCGCGTCGCCACCGACTCGACCAGCCAGTCCGCCGCGCGCTGCGACCCCGCCTCCCAGACCTGCTGGTAGTAGCCGGGAGACGGCATTCCCGACTGGTAGCCGGTGAACGCGTCCAGCCGTGCGTGCGAGTACGGCACGAGATAGCTCGCGCCTCTCTCACGTTCCGGAACCTCGGGCCACTCGGTGGTGCCGTCGAGCTTCGCCTTGAGCGCAGCCGTGTGGAAGCCGCCGGTGATCACGACGACGGGCCGGTCGCCCGCGTCCTTCACCGCCGCCCGCACCCAGCGCGCCATGTACTCCTCACGGGCCGAGTCGCCCTCGTCCGCGGTCGCCGTGCCGCGCAGCAGGTCGAAGTACTCGGCCATGCCCTTCGGCTCGGTCTCGCACTCGAAGAGGTGATCCCAGAGCGCGTCGACGTTGTCGACCGCGAACTCCCGGCACAACCGCTCGACGACCTCGGTGTAGCGCAGCTCCGCGTCCGCGTACCTGTTGCTGACGTCGCGGAACGCCTCGTGCCACGCGGGCAGGTCGATGAACCTGACCTCGGCCCCGCACCGGCGTGCCTCGGTGATCGCCACCCACTCCGGCGAGTAGTCGCAGAACGGCGACCACGACGCGTGCTGGTCGGAGTAGCTGAACAACGCGACGGGCAGCTCGTGGCCGAGCAGCAGCTCGTCGATGCGCTCGTTGAAGTCGGCCGGACCTTCGATGAGCACGTACGCGGGCTGCTGTTCGGAGATCGTGGCGGCGACCAGCCGGGCACAGGCGGGACTGTGGTGCCGGACGCCGACGAACACGGCCCCCATCAGCCGGGCAGCAGGTGCCGGGCGCGGTGCAGCTCCTGCCACTGCTTGCCCTTGCGCCGCGACGCGTGCTGCTCCAGGTACCGCCGCAACCGCGCCAGGTCCTCCGCGTTGTCCTTCGCCGCCGTGCCCGCCAGGCACTCCACGACGTCTGCGGCCGACCCGACCTCGCCGCGCAGGAACCACCCCCGCAGTCCGACCGCGTGCGCCACCGACACCGCCTCGGCCGTGCTCATCACCGTGGTGAGCCGGTCGCCGCCCTCGCGCAGATCGCGGAACGTGCGGACCAGGACCTCCAGCACGTCACGCCTCGGCGCGAGCTCGACGCCCGACTTCTCCAGCAGCTTCGCCGCCTCCTGCTCGACCAGCGCGAGCTCGGTGTCGAAGTCCGCGATCGGGAACACCGTCTCGAAGTTGAACCGCCGCTTTAGCGCGGCGCTCATCTCGTTGACGCCCCGGTCACGCGTGTTCGCTGTGGCGATCACGTTGAACCCGTCCTGTGCGAACACCATGCCGTCCGGGCCGTTCAGCTCACCGATCGCCATCACGCGGTCGGACAGCATCGACAGCATGCAGTCCTGGACCTCGAGCGGGCAGCGGGTGATCTCCTCGAACCGCACGATCTTGCCCTCGGCCATGCCCCGCAGCATCGGCGCCGGCACGAGCGAGCGCGGCGACGGACCCTCCGCGACCAGCAGCGCGTAGTTCCACGAGTACTTGATCTGGTCCTCGGTGGTGGCCGCGCCACCCTGGATCGTCAGCGTCGACTCGCCGCACACCGCCGCCGCGATCAGCTCGGACAGCAGTGACTTCGCCGTGCCCGGCTCACCGACCAGCATCAGGCCGCGGCTCGTGGCCAGCGTGACCAGCGCTCTGTCCACAAGGGACGGATCGCCCACGAACTTCCTGCTGATGCCCCGGTTCTCGTCGCCCACCACGAACCGGCGCGCGGCTTCGAGGCTCAGCGCCCAGCCCGGCGGCCTGGGCGCGGTGTCGGTGTCCCGCAGCCGGGCGAGCTCGTCGGCGTAGCGGACCTCGGCGGGAGGACGCTGCATCGTCTGGGTGCTGGTCATGGCAGCAGGGACTCCAGTTCGGAGAAGAGCTCGGAGAGGGTGATCGGGGCGATCTCGTAGGTGGTGGGCGCGTCCGACGGCGCGGACCACGCGCCGTGACCGTTGCGCGAGAACCACATGTCGCTGAAACCGACCTCGGGGAAGACGTCCATGGCGCCCACCGCGATGCCGGGCTCGAGCCTGGCGACGAGCGCGCCGCCGTCCGGGAACGGCCGGGTGATCCAGCACTCGACGCCCGCGTCCTGCGGTGTCCCGCGCACCCAGCCCTTCTTGGTCAGACCCAGGATCTTGCCGATCGGGTAGGGGGTGTCGCAGTACTTCTTCAGCCGGGGGAGCAGGTCGTCGGCGGAGGTCAGCAGGTGGACCGGACGGCCCAGCTGCGGGAACGGCTGGAGGATCTCGTAGTCCGCGAAGACCTCGCCCCAGGCCGCCGACGCCTCCCGCAGCTCGACCGCGTGCGCCACACGGACCGTGGCGGTCTCGGACAACGTGAACTCGTCGTCGTGCTCGTCGGCGAGCGTGCGGTCCTCGGCCAGGCGGAACGAGGTGCCCTCGTCGGTGATCCAGACCAGGCGGCGGACCAGGTGCCACAGCAGCGGATGCGCGGCGAGGACCGTGAGGAACTCCTCGGCGCTCCACTCGCGCTGGTCGACCATGGCGCGTTCGAGCCGTTGGATCTGGTCGGACGCGATGGTGCGGACGTCCTTCTTCAGCGCCATGAACCGCTTGTGCTCCAGCGGTGCGAGGTCCTCGTCGTCCTTCGCACTGGGCTTCGGCAGATCCTTGCGGCGCTTGCCGTCCGGGTCCAGCACGAACGGCTTGAGCTGTTCGTCGAAGCCCACGGTGAACCGGCGGGAGCCGTAGTCGATCACCAGGGTCGCCGCCTCGTCCAGGCCCAGGCGCGGGACCAGCCGGTCCGACAGCTGGTCGCGGGACAGGCCGAGCTCGGCCGCGATCTGGGCGACCTTCTCCTGCGCCCTGGTCTTGAGGCCCTTGAACGACACCTTCTCCGCGATGCTGTTCAGGTGCGACAGCGCCACCTCGGTGCCGATGTCGGCCAGCACGTCGAGTCCGCTGACCGCCCTGGCGTGCTGGCTCTCACCGGGCCAGTTGCGGATCAGCGGCGACAGCCTGCGCACGGTGTCGTCGTCGCCGAACCAGCCGAGTGCGCTCAGCGCCCAGCTCTCCTTCGGCGGCGCGCCCGCCTGCTCCCACGCCTGGAAGACGGCCCACGCGAACTCCGCCAGCGAGTCGGGGTCGAGTGCCTCACGGGCGATCGGCAGGCCCGCGTAGAGCTCGCCCGGCTTGGACAGCGCGGCCGTCATCTGCAGATGACCGGCGACCTCGGCGGACAGGGCGTGCCTGCGGTCCGCCAGCAGCACCTGCGGCAGCAGCCGGGTGTCCGCCCACTCGCCGATCGCCGGCAGCTTCGCGGGCAGCACGTCGACCGGGTCGACCGAGAGCACGACGTCGATCGCGGCCTCGGCACCGCATTCCTTGGCGATGGCCGCCACGTCGACACCGAGGTTGTTGTTCAGGTGCCGCAGCGCCGCCTCGGCGTTGCGGCGAGGGACGCCCGCCTTCCCGGCCGCCGCCGGGATGAGGAGACGGACGGCCTGCTCGCGGTGCCGGGCGAGCCAGTCGAGGCCCCAGCGCCGGGCCGCCTTGGTACGGGCGAACCAGTCGGCCATCTGCGTGGCCACCTCGACGGTGGCGAAGGGCAGCAGCACCATCCCGGTCCCCGCCGCCGCGGACTGGACGTGCCGGATGAGCGCCGGTGCGGCGTCGACACCGAACCGGGCGGCGATGTTCTTGCCCCACTCCTCGACGCCGTGGCTGTAGACCGGCTTCCAGTCCGCGAGAAGGTGCCGCACCTCCTCCTCGGGAGCGAGGAGGAACAGGTCGTTGTCGTAGTAGCCGATCAGGCCGGCCTGGTACTCCTTGAGCAGGTTGCGCCAGTCGTGGTGGTCCTGCACCCACTCCGCGCCGGACGCGAGCCACTGCTCGTGCTCGCCCGGCTCCCAGATCACCGCCGCCTCGGGCACCGGCAGATCCGCCAGCACGACGGGCTTCACCGGCTTCTTGCGGCTGAGCCACGGCGGTGAGGCCAGCAGCGCCGGAAGCTGGTCCGCGGTCGCCTCCGGCATGATCGCCTCGGCGGACTCGGCGAGCAGCGCGACGACCTCGTCGGGCACGGTCAGGTGCGGGTTGCTCCGCAGGTGGATGTGCAGCAGCCGGCGTGCGTGATCACTCGACGACGCGCGCTCGGCCAGCAGCCGCGCGGCCCTCACGGGGAACGCCCTCATCGCCGACACCACGGCGGGCCGCACGTACTTGCCGTCCAGCCGGTCGAGCAGGATCGTGAACGCCTCGTCCGTCGGTAAGGCCGCGAGCACGGTCAAAGCCTGCTTGCGGCCGCCCGTTCGCTGGTGGTAGCTGTCGGAGTCGAGCTCCTCCGCGAGCAACGGCGCGACGGCCGGCCCCAGCACGTACACCGCCGTGTAGAGCAGGAACGCCGACGCCGTGACGGACTGCTCGGCCGTCTTGAAGTCCTCGAGGCTCCGGGCGCAGCACGGCAGCATCCACCACCGGCTCCGCGTGTAGTTCTGCTTGCGGACCTCGGTGAACCACTCCGCCCGCTCGGGCATCAGGAAGGACCGGAGTTCCTTCTCGGTCTTCGACTTGCCGAACTGCTCCAGTTCGCCCTCGGCGGCCGCGCGTTCCTCGGGGCCAGCGGTGGCGATCGCGTACCGGAGGGCGGTCAGCATCAGACCTTCCGGTTCGCCGATCGACGTCTGGAAGCCGCTGCGGTGGTTGTACTGGAGGCAGATGCCGGTCCACTTGCCGCGCTTGTCGTCCCACTCGTCCGAGAAGGTCAGACCCATGAGCTCGACGACCGCCTTGGTGGCGAACGCGAGGCCGTGATCGGCGATCCAGGCGTGCACGGCGGGCACGCCCGGCTTCGTGATGGCCGCGATCGCCGCCGCGCCGATAGGGGTCGGTTGCCCGGCCAGGTGTTCGCGGGCCGCGCTGACCAGTTCTGCCTTCGAGCCCTTGGCAGTGAGGCCGTTCTCGATCGCCTCCGCCTGTTCGGTGATCTGCTGCCGGGCCTGCTCGGCCTTCGCCGGGTCGATGGCGAACTCCGGCGCCGGGTCGAACTCGCGCTGGCGCACCGCGTCGCGCAGCCATGCCTTGGGGATTACCCAGGTGTCTTCGTCGAGGGGGGCTGTGGGAGTGGTGGCGGCGGGCTCGGTGGCGGGGCGTTGGGTGGCGGGTTTGGGGGGCGTTGGAGGTGCGGCGGCGAGTGGTTGGGCAGCAGGTTGCTGGGCGGAGGGCTGGGCACCGGGCGTGGTGGTGGCGTGCTGCCGGGCGGAGGGCTGCGGCGCGCCGGGCGTGGTGGTGGCGAGCTGTGCGGCGGTGGGCTCGGTGGCCGCGGGCTGCTGTGGTTCGGCGGCGGCGCCTTCCGGTCTGTAGCCCTTCTTCTCCTTCTCCGCCACCAGCTTCGTGACGTGCGCGTCGGCCGCCTCGGCGGAGGCCAGCTCCTTGGTCTGGGTCTGGCCGGCGGTTCCCAGCCGTCCGAACCGGACGGTCACCGTCGCGCCGTCCTGTCCGATCTCCCAGAACTTCGCGGAGCCGTCCGCGACGAGTTCCCACCTGCGCACTGCTGTACCTCCTGGGGCCACACAAGGGAGTTGATGTGCACGGACGTTACTCAGGGGGTCTGACAATTCTTTACGGTGATCTTAAAGAGCTGATCAGACCCCCTGTTTACGGTGTTACGACTGCAGTGACTCCAGTTCGGACAGCAGCTCGGAGGCCGTGATGGCGTCTGCCTCCAACGTGCCCGACCCGTTGCGCTGGGACGACCAGTAGCCGTGCCCGTCGGCCGAGAACCACAGTTCGGTGAACTTGACCTCGGGGAAGACGTCGATCGCGCCCACCGCGATGCCGGGGTCGAGCGACGCGACCAGGGCGCCGCCGGACGGTAGCGGACGGGTGATCCAGCACTCCACCCCGCCGTCCTGGGGCTCGCCGCGGATCCAGCCCTTCTTGGTGAGGCTGAGGATCTTGCCGATCGGGAGGTCGACGTCGCAGTACTTCTTCAGCTGGGGCAGGAGGTTCTCGCCCGCGGGTACCAGGTGCAGGGGGCGGCCCAGTTGCGGGAACGGCTGGAGGATCTCGTAGTCGGCGAAGACCTCGCCCCACGCCTCCAGCTCGGCCTGGAGGTCCACCGGGTGCGCCACGCGGACGGTGGCGTCCTCGGGGAGCGTGAACTCGTCGTCGCTGGAGTCGGCGAGCGTGCGGTCCTCCGCCAGGCGGAACGAGAGGCCGTCAGAGGTGATCCACACGAGCCGGCGGACGATGTGCCAGAGCAGCGGGTGGCCGGCGAGGACGGCGTGGAACTCCTCGGCGGTCCACGTGCGCTGGTCGACCATCGCCCGTTCCAGCCGGTGGATCTGGTCGGACGCGACGGCGCGGACGTCCTTCTTCAGTGCCGCGAACCGCTTGTGCTCCAGCGGGGCCTGGTCCTGGTCGTCCTTCGCGCCGGGCTTCGGGAGGTCCTTGCGGCGCTTGCCGTCCGGGTCGAGGACGTAGGGCTTGAGCTGCTCGTCGAAGCCGACCGTGAACTGGCGCGGGCCGTAGTCGATCACCAGGCTCGCGGCGTCGTCGAGGCCCAGGCGCGGCACGAGGCGGTCCGCCAGCTGGTCGCGGGACAGGCCCAGCTCGTCGGCGATCTGGGCGACCTTCTCCTGGGCCTTGGTCTTGAGGCCCTTGAACTTCACCTTCTCCGCGATGCTGTTCAGGTGCGACAGGGCGACCTCGGTGCCGATGTCGGCGAGCACGTCGAGACCCGCCACCGCCCTGGTGTGCTGGCTCTCGCCCGGCCACACCCGGATCAGCGGCGACAGCGCGCGGACCGTCGAGTCGTCGCCGAACCAGCCGAGCGCGGTCAGCGCCCAGCCCTCCTTCGGCGGCGCGCCGACCTCCTGCCAGCGCCCGAAGACCGCCCACGCGAACTCCGCCAGCGAGCCGGGGTCGAGCGCCTCGCGGGCGATCGGCAGTCCGGCGTAGATGTCGCCCGGCTTGGACAGCGCCGCCGTCATCAGCAGATGACGTGCGGCCTCAGGGGACAGAGCCTGCTTGCGATCGCGCAACAGGACCTGGGGCAACAGGCGGGTGTCCGCCCACTCGCCGATCACCGGCAGCTTGGCGGGCAGCACGTCGACGGGGTCGACGGACAGGAAGGTCCGCAGGCCCTCGGCCGCCTCCGGGGTGGGAGCCAGCGCCACGACGTCCACCCCGAGGCCGTGCAGGTGGCGGATCGCGGTCTCGGCGTTGCGCCGTTCGGTACCGGGCTTGCCCAGGGCAGCGGGAATCAGGAGACGCGCGGCCATCTCGCGGTGCCGGGCGAGCCAGCTCAGTGCCGTCTTGCGGACCTGCTTGAGCCGCACCAGCCAGTCCGCCATCAGCGCGGCGACCTCGGGCGTCGCGAACGGCAGCACGATCACGGCCGTGGCGGAGTTCCTCTCCACGATGCGCAGCAGCGGAGGCAACGCGTCGAAGCCGAACTTCGCGGCGAGTCGCTTGCCCGCGGATTCAGCACTCCAGCCCAGGTTGGGCTGCCAGTCCGCGAGCAGGTGACGCACCTCGTCCTCGGGTGCCCCGACGAGCAGGTCGGCCATGCGGTAGCCGATCCGGCCGGCCTTGTACTCCGCCAGCCAGTGCTGCCAGGTCTTGTAGGCGTGGGTGTCCCAGTGGCCGTCCTTCAGCCACTCCTCCCGCTCACCCGGCTGCCACGTGAGCGACGGTCCGGGCACCGGGAGATCCGGCACCACCACCGGCTTCACCGCCGGCTTGCGGTGCAGCCACGGCGGCGACGCCAGCAACGCGGGCAGCTCCTCCGCCGATGCCTCCGGCACCGCCGAGGACTCGACCTCCACGAAACCGGTGGGCGCGTCCAGGTGCGGATACGACCGCAGGTGCACGCTGAGCAGCCGGCGGAACTCCTCGTTGCGGGCGGAGCGTTCGCCGAGCAGCCTGGCTGCCCGCGCCGGGTACGCCGTCATCATCGACAGCACGGCCGGGCGCACGTACTTCGTGTCGATCCGGTCGAGCAGAATCGTGAACGCCTCGTCGATGGGCAGCGCGACGAGCGTCTTCAGCACCTGCTTGCGGGTGTCCGCGCGCTGGTACTGGTGGTCGAGCGCGTCTGCGAGCAACGGCGCGATAGCCGGACCCAGCACGTACAGCGCCGTGTGGAGGACGGTCGAGTTGCCGGCCACCGAGGACGGCGCGCTCTCGAACTCCTCGAAGGTGCCGGCACTGCAATGAAGGAGCCACCAGCGGGTGCCCGTGTGCGGCGTCTGGCATGCCTCCTGGAACCAGCCGGGCCGTCCTGGCATCAGGAACGCCCGCACCAGCTTGACGTTGGGCTCGTCGATCTCGTCGAGCCTGCCCAGCGCGGTCTCCGCGGCGTCCCGCTCGGCGTCGTCCGCGATCGCGAGCGCGTACCGGATCGCCAGCAGCATCTTGCAGTCGGCGCTGCCGATCGTGATGTGGTAGTACCCATCACGGGACGCCAGCCGTTCGTTGCCGTACGCGCGCTGCTGCGAAAGCCACTCGCGTGTGCACATCAGCCTCATGAACTCGACGGTGGCCTCCGTCGCGAACACCAGGCCGTGGTCGGCGATCCAGGCGTGCACGGACTGCTCGCCGCTGGAGATGATCGCCGCGATCGCCGCCGCCCCGGTGGGATTCGGCCGTCCGGCGAGGTGCTCGCGCGCCGCCTGAACGAGATCGGGGTCGGAGGCCGGTTCGGACAGGATCCGCTCGACCGTGGTGTCCGTCTGCTGGCCGACGCGCCGCCGGGCCTCCTCCGCCAGTTCGGGGTCGACGGAGAACTCGGGAGCGGGGTGGAAACCCCGCTGCCGCACCGCGTCGCGCAGCCAGGCCTTGGGCATCACCCAGGTGTCCTCGTCGACGGCTACGGGCTTCTCGGCTGGGGAGGTGGTCGCAGGGGGAGCGTCAGCGGGCTGTGGGGCGGGCGAGGTGGTCACCGGTAGGGCGTCAGCGGGCTGTGCGGCGTCGGAGGTGGAGGCCGGCCCGTCGCCTGGCCGGGGCGCGGCCACCTCGGCGGAGCCGACCGCGCGGTAGCCCTTCTTCTCCTTCTCCGCCACCAGCTTCGCGACGTGCGCCTGTGCCGCCTCCGCGGACGCCAGCTCCTTGGTCTGGGTCTGGCCGTGCGTGTCCAGTCGTCCGAACCGGACGGTGACCGCGGCACCGTCCTGACCGATCTCCCAGAACTTCGCCGCGCCGCCCGAGACGAGCTCCCACCTGCGCACTGACTGCTCCCTGCTTCCGATCCGAAGTGTGTTGCCGGTGACCGTGCCGAGCCGGTCTGACGTTGATCGACGACCAACCGTTCCCGCGTTCACGCGTGCAGTGATTCCAGTTCCGAGAGGAGCTCGGAGGCGGTGACCGCGTCCACGTCGAAAGTGGACGGGCCACCGTCGCGGGGTGCGACCCAGTCGCCCTCTCCGCTGGTGGAGAACCAGAGTTCGGCGACCCTCATCTCGGGGAACAGGTCGATCGCGCCCACCGAGATGCCGGGATCCAGATTCGCCACCAGCGCGCCGCCGGACGGCAGCGGGCGGAGCAGCCACGGCTCGTGGCCGTTGTCCTGGGGCTCGGCGCGCACCCAGCCCCGTTTGGTGAGGCCGAGGAACTTGCCCACCGGCACGTCCTTGCCCAGGTACTTGTGCAACTGGGCGACCGTGTCGCCCGGCGTGAACGCGTGGACGGGACGGCCGAGCTGCGGGAACGGTTGCAGGATCTCGTAGTCCGCGAACACCTCGCCCCAGGCCGGCAGAGTGCCGGCCAGGTCGACCGGGTGGGCCACCCGCACGACGGCCTCCGCGGGCAGGGTCACCTCGTCGTCGGAGGAGTCCGCCAGGGTGCGGTCCTCGGCCAGCCGGAACGTCAGGCCGCTGTCGGTGATCCACACCAGTCGGCGGACCAGGTGCCACAGCAGCGGATGGCCGGCGAGGACCGTGTGGAACTCCTCGGTGGTCCAGGTGCGCTGGTCGACCATCGAGCGTTCCAGGCGGTGGATCTGGTCGGACGCGATGGTGCGGACGTCCTTCTTCAACGTCGCGAAACGCTTGTGCTCCGCCAGTGCGAGCTCCTGGTCGTCGCGCGCGCCGGGCTTGGGAAGGTCCTTGCGGCGCTTGCCCTCCGCGTCCAGGACGTAGGGCTTGAGCTGCTCGTCGAAACCCACGGTGAACTGGCGCGGGCCGTAGTCGATCACCAGCGTCGCCGCGTCATCCAGGCCCAGCCTGGGCACGAGACGGTCGGACAGCTGGTCGCGGCTCAGGCCCAGCGCGGCGGCGATGTCGGACACCTTCTCCTGGGCCTTCGCCTTGAGGCCCTTGAACTTCACCCTCTCCGCGATGCTGTTCAGGTGGGTCAGCGCCACCTCGCTGCCGATCTGGGCGAGCACGTCGAGGCCCGCCACGGCGCGGGCGTGCTGGCTCTCGCCCGGCCAGGAACGGATCAGCGGTGCCAGGCGGCGCACCGTCTCGTCGTCGCCGAACCAGCCGAGCGCGGCCAGCACCCAGCCGTCCTTGGCCGGGGCGCTCACGTCCTGCCAGCGGCCGAACACCGCCCAGGCGAACTCCGCCAGCGACGCGCGGTCACACACCTCGACAGCGAGCGGCAGGCCGGGATAGACGGCGTCCTGTTTGGACAGTGCGGCCGTCATCAGGAGGCTCTTCGCGGCTTCGGCGGACAACGCGCCGGCCCCGTCGGCCAGCAGCACCTGGGGCAGCAGCCGGTGATCGACCCACTCGCCGATCACCGGCAGCTTCGCGGGAAGGACGTCGAGCGGGTCGATCTCGATCAGCGTGCGGATCGCCGCGCCCGCCTCGGCGCTGTACGAGGTGGCGAGGGCGATGACGTCCACACCGGTTTCGAGGTGGAGGTGGCGCAGGGCGAACTCGGCGTTGCGCCGTGCCGGACCCGGCGCGCCGAGCGCGGCCGGCAGCAGGAGGCGGGCGGCGGCCTCGCGGTGGCGGGACAGCCAGGACAGGGCGAACGCGCGGGCGGTCTTGAGGCGCACCAACCAGTCCGCCATCAGCCCGGCGACCTCGGTGGTGGCGTAGGGGAGCAGCACGACGCCGGACACGTGCGGGTTGCTCGCCGCCAGGCGCAGCATCGCGGGCAGGGCGTCCATGCCGAACCGGGCCGTGATGCGCCTGCCCCAGCCCTCGCTGCCCCAGGTGTCGGCGGGCGTCCAGTCAGCGAGCAGCGGGAGGGCGAGCTTCTCCGGGCCGCTCTCGAACAGCCGGTGATCGTGGTGGTGACGGCCCTGGCCGGCGCGGATCGCCGCGGCCAACGCCTCCCAGCGCTCGCCGCGCCCCGTCCACCAGCCGGTGAGCTCCTCCCACTCCTCACGCTCACCCGGCAGCCATGTGAGGTGGGCGGCGGGGACCGGGAGATCCTTCAGCACCAAGGGTTTCGGTTGCGGGCGGCGGTGCTTCCACGGCGGTTCGGCCAGCACTCGCGGCAGCGCGTCCGCCGGTGCCTCAGGCGTGGGCTCGGGCAGGAGATCGGCGATGCCGGACGGCAGTTCCAGCTCGGGATGCGTCAGCAGGTGGGTACGCAAGAGGTTGCGGACGTCCACGTCGGTGATCGCGCGGGGCGCCATCAGCCGCAGCGCCCGAGCCGGGAACGCCGCCATCGCGGACAGCAGCGCGGGTCGCACGTACCGCTCGTGCAAGCGGTTGAGCAGCATCAGGAACGTCTCGTCGGTCGGCAGCACCGACAGCACCTCGAGCGCGAGCTTGCGGCACTCCGCACCCCACTCGACCTTCGCCCGCAGTTCGGCGTCGAGCACCGGCGCTATGCCCGGGCCCAGGACGTGCAACGCGGTGAACACGCTCATCGGCGCCCAGATCAGATGCCCGTGCTTCAGGGCGCCGAACTGCTCGACTGTGGTCGCCGAGCAGTGGATCATCCAGGTAGGAGCCCCTGACTCGTTCGCCTCCTCGAACCAGTCCTGCCGCGTCGGCGCCAGGAAGGCGCGCGCGGCCACACCGAACCACGTGGTGCCGGCCTTCTCCAGCTCTGCCACTGTCGCGGCGTAGGTCGCGTCGTCCGCCGCCGCCAGCGCGGTGCGGACGTCGATCAGCGCAAGGGCGTCCGCGTCGCGGTTCGTGCTGTGGTGCGGCAGGTGCGTCTTCAACGTGCCGTAGCCGTCGATCACGGTCGCCATGTGCACGGCCGCCACGGCGGCGAACGGCAGCCCGTAGTCCTCGATCCACCAGTGCACCGGAGAGATGCCGTACTCGTACTTGATCAGAGTCAGGAGCACCGCGACGCCCAGCGGATCAGGCCGGCCCTCGTGGTGATTCCGCAACGCCCGCACCAGATCCTGCTCGTGCTCCGGTGCCGTCAGCGCCTCGTCGATCTTCTCGGCGTGCGCGGCCACGTGGTCGCGGAACCGCTGCGCCATCGCGGAGTCGATGGTGAACCGCGGCAACGGTCTGGCGTCGCGTCTGCGCATCGCCTGCGCCAGCCACTCCGCGGGCATCACCCACGTCTCCTCGTCGCGAGGAGGCGCCTCCACGACCGGCGCGGGAGCAGCAGGAGCAGTGTCGGTGACGGCCCGGTAGCCCTTCTTCTCCTTCTCCGCCACCAGCTTCGCGACGTGCGCCGTCGCGGCCGCCTTCGAGGTCAGCTCCTTGGTCTGGGACTGCCCGGCGGTGCCCAGCCGTCCGAACCGGACGGTCACCACGGCACCGGCCTGGCCGACCTCCCAGAACTTCGCCGAGCCGCCGGAGACGAGCTCCCACCTGCGCACCACAAGACCCCCTGAATCCGACCTGGAGCTGATGTCCACGGACCGTACTCAGGGGGTCTGACAGTTTTTGTTGATCAGATGAAATCGCTGGTCAGAGCTTCCACCACACCGCGGTGTCGGGTGGCAGGAGCAGCAGCCCGTCGCGCACTCCGTAGTACGACGAAGCAAGCAGCACCGAGCCGGGATCCGGCAGTTCCACGACCGCTCCGGACAGGTTCACCGCGCAGGCGACCCCGTCGCGTTCGAACTGAAGCACGCCGGCCGGACCGTCGACCCAGGTGAGGCCGGCGCCCAGTGCCGGGTTCTCACGACGCACGCGCAAAGCGGTGCGGTAGAAGGACAACATCGAGTCCTGGTCGCCCGCCTGCGCCTCCACCGACAGCTTCGCCCACTCCGCGGGCTGCGGCAGCCACGACCCGCCGGTGCCGAACCCGAGCGACGGCCCGGAGGACGCCCACGGCAACGGCACGCGACACCCGTCACGACCGCGTTCGGTGTGGCCGGACCGCTCCCACATCGGGTCCTGAAGCACCTCGTCCGGCAGGTCCAGCACCTCGGGAAGGCCCAGTTCCTCGCCCTGGTAGAGGTAAACCGATCCCGGCAACGCCAGCATCAACGCCAACGCGGCGCGCGCACGCCGCACACCGGTCTCGCCGCCGCCGTACCGCGTCACGTGCCGTTGCACGTCGTGGTTCGACAGCACCCACGTAGTAGGCGCCCCAACAGGTTCGACAGCGGCCAGCGACGAGTCGATGACCGACCGCAACGCCTCGGACGTCCATTCCGCGGTCAGGTAGTGGAAGTTGAACGCCTGGTGCATCTCGTCGGCACGCAGGTACATCGCCGTCCGCTCGGCAGAAGGCGTCCACGCCTCCGCCACGAGCACACGCTCGCCCTCGTACGAGTCGACTACCTCACGCCACTCACGGTGGATCTCGTGCACACCGTCCTGGTCGAAGAACGGCAACGGCTCCGTGCCCAGCAGCTTGAGCTGGTCGGCGTGACCGATGTCGGGCAGCCCCGGTGCCTTGATCATCCCGTGCGCCACGTCCACCCGGAACCCGTCGACGCCCAGGTCCAGCCAGAACCGCAGCACGTCGCGGAACTCCGCACGCACCTCGGGCAGCTCCCAGTTCAGGTCCGGCTGCTCCGGCGCGAACAGGTGCAGGTACCAGGACCCGTCGGCCACCCGCGTCCACGCCGGCCCGCCGAAGACGGACTCCCAGTCGTTCGGCGGCTGGTCCCCGACGCCCTCGCGGAACATGTAGCGCTCGCGGCCACGTCCGGCCAGCGCCTCCTGGAACCACGCGTGCTGGTCGGAACTGTGGTTCGGCACGATGTCGACGATCACCCGGATACCGAGCGTGTGTGCGTCGTCCACCAACGCGCGCACGTCGTCGAGTCCACCGAACTGCGGGTCGACCGCGCGGTAGTCCGCCACGTCGTAGCCGCCGTCGGCCATCGGCGACGCGTAGAACGGCGTGATCCAGACCGCGTCGACGCCCAGGTCGCGCAGGTAGGGCAGGCGTGAGCGGATGCCGGGCAGGTCACCGACGCCGTCGCCGTCCGAGTCGGCGAAGCTGCGCACGTAGACCTGGTAGATGACGGCGTGGCGCCACCAGTCCTGGGACATGTCCATGCCTTCCGATGGGGTGTGTCAGCGGTCCAGGAAAGACGTTGCAAAAGTTTTCCGCAAGTCGGCTTGAGGATTACTAAACATGTTGGCCATGATCTGCAAACTTTTGCAGCCCGGAATATTGCGTTGCAAGCCCGCCACGCCATCCGTCAGAGTGGATCCCAACAGACCGGAGGAAGGAGCCAGCCGTGATGCAGCAACACCTGAACCATCAGCACGACTGGTGCTCCTCGGCATGAGCTGACCCTCATGTCTCCGGGGAGCCGTCCCGTCGCCGTCGCGACGAGGCGGCTTTTTTGATGCCCGTTGGTCCAATTGGCACGGACACCGCGCTCTGAACGCGGAGATCGAGGTTCGAGTCCTCGACGGGCAGCCGTGACCGAAGCCGAAGCAGTCGAGGCACCAGGTTGTGGTCCTGGTCGAAGCCGGTGCGAGTCCGGTCGGTCACTCCAGCGCGCGGGATCCGGCGATCACCCAGGCCTCATAAGCCTGGGGTGCCTGGTTCGACACCAGGACGCGCGACCAGCAGGGCGAGGAAGGCGTCGTGCAGGACACCGTTGGTGACCAGCACGACGTCCTCCTCGATCACCGTCACCCGTCCGCCCGCCTCCTCCACGAGCACCGGCAGGCACGCCAGGTCGAACTCGTCCAGGCCGGCATCTGCCGCGATCACCGCGTCCACCCGGCCGGTGATCAGGTCCAGCACGGACGTGGAGCCGTCCACGACGACACACTGCTCCAGCGTCGGTTTCCTCTTGCCGTGCAGGCACACCCGCGCGCCATCGACAGTGTCGCGTGAGGACACACGGGCGGTTTCCTCGTGCTTGCCCCGAAAGACTCGGCAGCCGATGCCACGCCCCGCCGCCATCGTGATGCCCAGCGACGGCATCGCGGACACCGCCAGGGAGCCTTCCAACGCCAGGTCCACCGAGTACGTCGGCCGTCCGGCCACGAAGTCGGCGGTGCCGCTGATCGGGTCGACCAGCCACCGCCGCCCGGAAGTTCCTTCGCGCTCAGGACGCTCCTCGCCCACGACACCGTCGTCGGGCACCGCTTCCGCCAACAGCCGGCGCACCAGGTCCTCGACCTCCAGATCAGTCGAGGTGACCTCGCTGCCGTCCTCCTTGAGCCGTACGTCGAGGTCGCCCGCGGTGTACGCCCGTTCCGCCACTTCCGCCGCCTGGTAAGCGATCCGCAACGCGAGCCGCATGTCGTTCCACATGGTCGCGAAGCCTGGCGCGAGGTCTTGGGCGGACGTAACTGATGTAGCGTTGTGCTACATGATCGAGTTCGTGCTCGGCGAGTCCGACCTGGTGGACGTGCGGTTCGCCGTCTCGCCGCTCAGCGAGCTCACGCTCAGTCTGCGCGTGCTGAAAGACCCGGCCAAGTACCCGTTGCACGTGCCGTGGGCGCGCCGGATCCGTGACGTCGACACGGAGGTGCTGCTGGCCCTGTCCACCGGCCGGGGCTGGACGCCGGACTTCCTGAGTCCTCGCCCGCTGACGCCATTCACCCGGATCGAGGACGAGTTCGCGGCGCTGCGCGAGACCCCCACCCGCACCCTGCGGCGCGACCTTCGGGCGGTGTTCGGGGAGGTGCCGGCCGTTCTGCGCGACCGCGGCCGGATGCTCGACGCGCTGGAGAACTACTGGCACGCGGCCCTGGCCCGCCAGTGGGACAGGCTGCGCGCGGTGCTCGAGGCCGACATCGGCCACCGGGGCCGGGAGATGGCCCAGCACGGTCTGGCGGCGATGTTCGCGGGGATCTCCGACCGGATCACCTTCACCAGCCCCGTGGTGCAGGTGCGGATCGTGGGTGCCGAACCGCGGCGGGTCGAGGCCGGGGGACAGGGGCTCACCCTGATCCCCAGCGTGTTCGCGCGGCGCACGGCGGTGCCCGTCGACCCCGGTGCCCCGCCGCTGCTGATCTACGCCGCTCGCGGCGCCGGCACGGTGTGGGAGACGGGGCTGGTCCGCGGGCCTCGAGCGCTGGCCGGTGTCCTCGGTCAGGTGCGGGCGGATCTGCTGGCCGAGCTGGCGCAGCCGTGCTCGTCCACGGACATCGCGCGACGCACGGGCGTCACGGTCTCGGCGGTGAACCAGCACCTGCGAGCGTTGCGCGACGCCGGTCTGCTGGCCTCGCAGCGCCACGGCCGCAGCGTCGTCTACGCCCGTACGGAGCTCGGCGACGCTCTCGTTTCCCACTCAGTGGAACAGGGAAGCGACGCCGCGAGTCAGTCGTTGCCCAGGACATGAGCTTCGCTGAGGACTGGCAGACCTGGAAGACGGAGCGCGAGACCAACCTGGCCGACCCGTACGGGTGGCTGGCGCTGGTCTCGCTCGATTGGTTGGAGACGGCCCCACGCGCCTATGACGGGCTACCGGGGGAGTGGTGGCAAGACGACGACGCGGCCTACTGGCGCAACGACGGGGAGACCAGGCGGTTCGAACTCGTCCAGAGCGGTGGTGGCGAGCGCGTCGTGGCGGGCAACGTCGAGATCGAGATCGCCCGGCGCGGCGGATACCTGATCCGCGTGCACGACCCGAAAGCGCCGGTGCTGAACGACTTCAAGGGTGTGCCGTCGTACGAACCGCACGAGAAGTGGGTGCTGGAGGGCGAGTACGAGCCGTTCGACGCGCCCGTTCCCACGACCGTCGGCGCCGTCGTAGAGGGCCTTAGTCACGTCTACGAGGCACCGGGCCGTGTGCGGTTCAGCTTCAACGGCACCGAGCACACGCTGACGGCGTTCAACGGCCGTAATGGCGGACTGAGCATCCTGTTCACCGACGAGACGAGCGGCGTCACGACCTATGCGGCGAACCGGCAGATCGCCGCCACACCTCACGATGGCAAGGTCGTGCTCGACTTCAACCGCGCGACGAACCTGCCGTGCGCGTTCACCGACTTCGCCACCTGCCCGCTGCCGCCCGCGGGCAACCACCTGTCGTTCGGCGTCGAGGCGGGGGAGAAGACGCCGTACGAGCGGGGTTAGAAGAACTCGTCGAGCAACCGGTACCAGGCGAGCATCTCCGGGCGGGGGGTGAGGCCGTAGGCGCGGTCGAACGCGGCTACGGCCTCTTCGCCCAGTTCCCGGTGCGCCAGCGCGATGTCGCGATGCCGATCGGACACGCCCAGCCGCGCCACGTCGATCAGCACGGTCGAGCCGTCCGGGCGCAGCAACACGTTCGGCGGGCAGAAGTCCCCGTGCGCCACCACGAGATCCTCGGACGGCGGAGCAGTGGCGACCAGCCGTCGCAGCAACTCCTCGGGTGTGACGCCGAGATTGTCGTCGTCGAAGTCGTCCGGATCCACCAGACCCGCCTCGACGTTGTGCCGGGCCCTCTCCAGCACGACGGGAATCGTGGCGTCGTAAGGACATGAGGCCACCGGCAACGCGTGCAACGACCGCAGCACCGTGCCCATCACGGTCCCCGCGAGCACGGGGTCGGCGGACGCCAGCGAGGGTGCGCCGACATCGGCCAGGACCAGCCAGTCCTCGGCGAACGCCCGGATCTCCGGTACCTCGAAGTGCTTGCCCAGCCACAGCAGTCGGTCGTACTCGTCGACGCCCGAGCGCTTCACGTAGCTGGACCCGACCTGCCAGACGTCACCGGACAGACCTTCGTGGTCATCGGACCAGACGGCGTCCGGGCCGACCGCGTGCAGGACGTCCTCGGGGATCTTCACTCGCAGGCCGTGCCGTCCTTGTCGCTGTCCAGTCCGTAGATGTCCGTGCCGATGACCTGGATCGGGCCTCGCGCGTACGCGGGACCGTTTCCGGTGCCGCCTGCGCAGTCCACATCGGATGCGATCGGCACGCAGCCACTGTAGTTCTTGTCGCACGCGGGTTGCGGCGCGGGTTGGGGCTGCGGCTGGGGATTCGGCTGCGGGTTCGGTTGCGGATTGGGCTGGGGTTGCGGCTTCGGCTGCGCGACGGCCGCGGGAACTGTGGTCGTAGTAGTCGTGGTGGTGGTCGTGGTCGACGTCGTCGTGCTGGTGGGCGGTGCCACCGTCGTGGTCGTCGTAGTGGGAGCCGCGGTCGTGGACACTCCCGCCGCCGACTTGTCGACGTCGGTCGGGCCGTTGACGACCGCTCCCACGATGCCGATCGCGAAGAAGAACGCGAGCAGGCTGGCCGCGCCGATGGCCACCGGCGCCACCCAGGACTTGCGTGCGGTGGCGACCGGAACGACCGCGCCACGGGGAATCTCGCGCGGCATCCGAAGGAAGATCTGGAGCAGTCCGTTGTCGCCGCGCTGGACGTACGCGGTGCTTCCGGTCGCCCCGCCGCCGGACTCCACGTGCATCAGCACGGGCGCGTACCGTTGCGACATCAGGAAAGTCAGCTCGCCCACGCGGTACCCGTCGAGGCGCACCTCGATGCCGCGTTGCCCCCGGTGCTTCCCGGCGGCGATCATGCACCACGTCAGGTTGACGGCGACGTGCCGCGTCACACCGTCCGGAACGGCATAGCGGGAGAGCACGTCCTGGTGGTGCTGCTCGCCGGTGACGGTCACCGTCACCTCGCCGGGGACCATCACCAGACCGGCGGCCGAGTTCTCGATCACTGTCGCACTCCCTCGGGTGGGTTCGTACGGCCAGACCATCGAGGACCCACTCCAGGTGTTACTGACCGTGCCGCAAAGTTGTGCCGAACGGGTGAAAATCGGCCCCGTTCGTCACGGACGGTCGATGATCACCGATGTAAATCCTTTCCACGACGTCCGGCTGAGACACGGGACTTCCGGGAGAGCGTTTCCGCGCTACGTTGAGCCAAAGGGCGCAACACCTTCACCCACAGGAGGGCGAATGGCGCTGGACACGCCGTGGCGGGCGTAGTGCGAACTGCGCGACGGATTCCCGCGAGCACACGGCGGGGCGAGCTTCGTACGGTGTGCTCATGCTGCAACCGGACCGTGAGACCAGGGCCGAGTGGACGAAGACCGTAACGGCCTTCGTCGAGGATTTCATCGAGGGACTGGAGGCCGCGCCCGCGTCATCGCCGGGCACGGCACTCCTGCCCCCACCGCCGGCGGAAACCCCCGGCGAACTCGCCGACCTGCTCGCCCGGTTCGGCGACGCGGCCAGCCAGGCGGTGGAGACCGCGGGCCCGCGCTACCTCGCCTACTTCCCGGCCGGCGGCCTCTACAGTTCGGTGCTCGCCGAGTTCCTGGCCCAGGCCACCAACCGCTACACCGGCGTCGCCTCCACAGCCCCCGCCCTGGTCGCGCTGGAACACAGCGTGATCCGCTGGCTGTGCGCCGAGTTCGGCCTCCCGGCAGGCTCCGGCGGCATCTTCACGACCGGCGCGTCACTGGCCACTCTCTCGGCCGTGCACACGGCACGACAGGACCGCCTCGGCGCCCACGACCCCAACGGCACCATCTACGTAACGCCGCACACGCACCACTGCGTCGCGAAGGCCGCACACATCACGGGCTTCCCACCCGAACGGATCCGCGTCGTTCCCACTGACGCCGCTCTCCGAATGGACGTCGCACGAGCACAAGCCATGATCGCCGAAGACCGCGCGAACGGCCTGCACCCGTTCCTGATCATCGGCACCGCGGGCGCGACCAGCACCGGCATCGTCGACCCGCTCGACGACGTCGCCGCGCTGGCCGAGCGGGAATCCCTGTGGTTCCACGTGGACGGCGCGTACGGCGGCGCCTTCCAGCTGACCGAACGCGGCCGCGCGATCCTCACCGGCATCGACCGGGCGGACTCGATCGCGTGGGACCCGCACAAGAGCCTCTTCCTCCCGTACGGCACGGGCGTGCTCCTCGTGCGGTCAGAAGCGAAACTCCGCGCCGCGCACGTGGCCGACGGCGACTACCTGCAGGACCTCGACCACGGCACCGGCCTGCCCGACTACGCCGACCTCGGCCCCGAGCTCACCCGCGAGTTCCGCGGCCTGCGCGTCTGGCTGCCGCTGCACCTGCACGGCGTCGCGGCGTTCCGCGAGGCGATCGACGAGAAGCACGACCTCGCCGACCACCTCCGCGCCGAGCTGAAGAAGATCGACGGCGTCGAGGTGCTCCCGTCCGACCTCACCGTCGTCGTGTTCCGCAGCGCCGACAGCGAGCAACTTCTCAAGCGCCTCAACGAGTCCGGCAGGTTCTTCCTGTCCAGCACCAGGCTCGGCGGGAGGTTCACGCTGCGGATCTGCGTGCTCAGCCACCGCACCCACCGCGAGCACGTGGACGAGGTGATCGAACTGGTCAGGCGCTGGACCGCTTGATCAGGGTGGTCGGCAGCAGCAACGACGGCGGCAGACCGTCCTCGCCCGCGAGCTCCGCGAGCAGCCGCCACGTCATGGTGCGGCCCAGTTCCTCGACGTCCTGCCGGATCGTCGTCAGCGGCGGTGTCGCGGTCGCGGCGAACACCGAGTCGTCGAACCCGACGACGGCGACGTCCTCGGGAACGCGCTTGCCCTGCGCGTGCAGCACCTGCAACGCGCCGAGGGCCATGATGTCCGCGGCGACGAACACCGCGTCGAGGTCGGGTGCCTTGCGCAGCAACACTTCCATGGCCCGTGCGCCGCTCTCCGGCGTGAAGTCGCCGTGCGCGACCAGGTCGGAGGAGAGCTTGGCCTCGCTCAGTCCGCGCTTGAAGCCGCTGAGCCGGTCCGCGCCCACGGCCATGTCCTTCGGGCCGGCGACGGTGCCGATCCGCTTGCGTCCCAACGACGCCAGGTAGCGCGCGGCTTCCAGGGCGCCGGTGAAGTTGTCGGCGTCCACGAACGGGACGGGGGTGCCGAGTGGACGGCCGCCGGAGACGACCGGCAGGCCGATCTCGGCCAGCATCGGCACCAGCGGGTCCTCGCCGTGCAGGCTGACCAGCAACGCCCCGTCGACGTGGCCGCTGCTCAGGTACGTCACGAGATCGCTGGTGTCGGACGGCTGGCTCATCATCAGCAGCAACTGCATGTGGCGGCCGGCGAGTTCGGCGTGCACGCCCCGCAGCACACCCGCGAAGAACGGGTCGGACAGGACGCGGCCGGTCGGCTCCGAGACCACCAGGGCGATGGCGTTGGCCCGGTTGCCGGCGAGCGACCGCGCGGCCTGGTTGGGGGAGTAGCCCAGCTCCGCGATGGCGGCGTGCACGGCCTCGCGGGCCTTGGCGCTGACGTACTGCTCGTCGTTGATCACGCGCGAGACGGTCGACTTGGACACTCCGGCCACCCGCGCGACTTCTTCGATCCGGGGGCCGGGACGTCGCTTCGCCGTCTCGGTCATGCGGCCATCCTAGGCTGCTTGGCCGGACCATGATCTGCTCAGGTCCATCTTCGTTCCCCCTCTTCACAGCGGCGTCGGCCAAGTTTCCAAGATCGTCCGCACAAATTCCGCACAGCACCCCCGAGTTCTGGCACCATGCCCCCCGAGGAGGGTCAGTGCGGTATCGGCTTCTTGGGCCGCTGCAGATCTGGCGTGGGGGCGTGGAACTGCGGCTGGGCGGGCCCCGGCAACGGGCGCTGCTGGCAGCGTTGGCACTGCACGCCAACGAGACGGTCAGTTTTGAACATCTGAGCGAAGCGGTGTGGGAATCTCCACCCGCGGCTCCTGAATCGAACATCCGAACCTATGTCGCCGCCTTGCGCAAGCTCGTGCTGGACGACCTCGTCACCGTCCCCGGCGGATACCGGCTCAAGGTGCCGGACGGAGAGGTCGACGTCGCCGTCTTCGAGCGGTTGTGCGCGGCCGGCGACGAGGCGTTGAAGCAGGGCGATCACCGGGCGGCGGTGTCCGAGTACGAGCAAGCGCTCGCGTTGTGGCGTGGCCCGGCGCTGGACGGCCTCACCGTGGGGCCACGGCTCGAAGCCGAGCTCACGCTGTTGCAGGAACGGCGGCTCACGGTCGCCGAGCAGCACGCGCGGCTGTCGATCGAGCTGGGCCAGGGCGAGCGGCTGATCCCCGAACTGCGGCGCCTGACCAAGCAGTTCCCGCTCAGGGAACAGCTCTGGTTGCAGCTCATGCACGCGCTCCAGCGGGCCAACCGGCCTGCCGAGGCGTTGCAGGCGTTCGAGGACGTGCGGGTGCTGCTCGCCGCCGAACTGGGCGTCGATCCCGGCAACGACCTGCGGGAACTGCACGCGCGGCTGCTGCGCGGGGACGAGCCCCGGCCCGCCCTGAACACGCTGCCGCGCGACGTCGCCGACTTCACCGGCCGCGCGTCCGAGATGGAGAGGCTGACCAGGGCCGTCACCGGAAAGTCAGCCGTCGTGATCTCCGCGATCGACGGCATGCCGGGCGTCGGCAAGACGACGCTCGCCGTCCACTTGGCACACCGTCTGGAGTACCCGGACGGTCAGCTGTTCATCGACCTGCACGCGCACACCGCGGGCCGTGCGCCCGTGGAACCGACAGACGCGCTCGACGTGCTGTTGCGCGCGCTCGGCCTGGACGAGATCCCGGTCGGCCTGGACGAACGGGCCGCGATGTGGCGGGGCGAGCTGTCGAAGCGCAGGTTGCTGGTCGTGCTCGACAACGCGGTGAGCGCCGAGCAGGTGCGGCCGCTGCTGCCGGGCGTGCCGGGCTCGTTGGTGCTGGTCACGTCTCGTGCGCGGCTGGTCGAGCTGGAAGGCACGTCGACGCTCACGCTGGACGTGCTGTCCGAGGCGGAGGCGCTGCAGCTGTTCGCCACGATCGTCGGCGACGAACGCGGCACGGACCCGGCGGCCCGCGAGGTCGTCGAGCTGTGCGGCAGGCTGCCGCTGGCCGTGCGGCTGGCCGCCGGACGGCTCCGCAGCCGTCCGACCTGGAACACCGCCCACCTCGCGACGCGGCTGCGCGAGGGACGATTATCCGAGCTGGACGCGGTCTTCGCGTTGTCGTTCGGCCAGCTCCCCACCGGTCACCAGCGACTCTTCTGCCTGCTGGGCCTGCACCACGGCACGGACTTCGACGTCGACCAGGCCGCGGCGCTGGGCGAGCTCGACCTGCTGGAGTGCGACGGGATGCTCGAAGATCTCGTCGACGTCCATCTCCTGGAAGCGACCACGCTCGGCCGGTACCGGATGCACGACCTGCTCCGGCAGTACGCACAGTCCAAAGTGCACGCCACCCGTGAGCCGCTGACCAGGCTG
Source organism: Lentzea waywayandensis (assembly GCF_900115955.1). GTDB lineage: Bacteria > Actinomycetota > Actinomycetes > Mycobacteriales > Pseudonocardiaceae > Lentzea > Lentzea waywayandensis. Next base: position 256,279 of record NZ_FOYL01000001.1, on the reverse strand, counting down.
CTGGACCACTTCCTGGACACGGCGAACCAGGCGACGAGGCTGATGTCGCCCGCCGCGCGCAAGTACGAGGTCGACATCACCTACCGGCCGGAGTCGCGGCTCGTGCTGCGCGACTACGACCACGCGGTCGAGTGGCTGGAGACCGAACGCCAGACGCTCGTCGCCGCCGTGGCGTTGTCGCTCGACGGTGACTGGCGCACGCACACGTGGCAGCTCGCGCGCGCGTTGACGTTCTTCTGCATGGTGCGCGGCCACACGCGTGACTGGGCCACGATCAACGAACTGGCGCTGGAGGCGGCGAAGGACGAGCCGGTCGCCCTCGCGATCACGACCAAGAACTACGCGATGGTGTTCTGGCAGACCGCGCAGTACCCGAGGGCCATCCACTACAACGAGCGCGCGATCGAGATGCTCCGCGAGCTGGGCGACCTTCAGGGCGTGGCGGGCACGCTGAACAACCTGTCGCTGGTCTACCGGACCCTCGGCCGGCACGCCGAGGCCGCCGAACTGCTGGAGCAGGCCATCACGGTGGCGCGGCAGCTCGGCGACCGGCACCTCGAGTCGCAGGCGATGAGCAACGTCAGCAACATCTACAGCGCGCTCGGCCGTTACGACGAGGCGCTGCAGGCGTGCACGTCCGCGCTCGCGTTGATGCGCGAGATGGGCAGCCGCCGCGACGAGGCCGACACCCAGAGCGCGCTGGGCATGATCCTGCACGCGATGGGCCGGCACTCCGAGGCGTTGGAGGCGTTGGAGTCGGCGTTGGCGGCCGTGCGCGCGATCGGTGACGTCACAACGGAGACCGTGGTGCTCAACTACCTCGGCGAAGTGCTGACCGCGGCCGGGCGTCCCGCTGATGCCTTGGCGCCGTTGCGTGAAGCGCTGGAACTGGCGGAACGGATCGACGACCGGCGGGAGGCCGCGAACGCGCACAAGCACCTCGCGCGCGCGGTCGCGGACCCCGCCGAAGCGGCCCGGCACCAGAAGGAGGCGGACGAGAGGTTCGCCGCGCTAGGCACCGACTGAGCGGGGACCCGGCCTCCCGCCGGGCAGCACCGCGCCACGCGGCAGCCCGTCCCGCAGCAACGGCAACAGCCTGTGGTGCTTGCTCATGAGCACCGCGGCTGTGCCGTTGCGCAACTGGATCCTGCGGCAGAAGTGGGAGGACAGCCCCACTCCCAGATAGGCCTCCGCCCGTGGCCCGTAGACGACCGCGTTCCCCAGCCCGCACCACGCGGCCGCGACCGCCTGGCCGTCCGCCCAGAGGTACCCCTCGACGTACACCCCACCGTGGTGACGGCCCGCCTCGCTGAAGGCGTCGCTGAACGTCACCTGGGGCTGCAGGCGGGTCCGGTCGTCGGCGGACCACCACCCGCCGACGTCGAGCACCAGACCCTCGACGCTCGCGTGCGCCCACTGCGAGTCGTCGACGAGCGTGCGGAACGGCGCTTCCAGCTCCTCCAACGCCGCTGTGAGCTCCTCCACCCGTTCATGGTGCGGTGCTCACGCCGATCGCGCCGTCCGAAGTGGACTCAGCCCTGGGTCTGGGCGATCGTGACGGGAATGCTCACCTGCACCGGTCCCGCCACCCCGATGATGACCCCGTCCCCGGCCTTCGGGCCTGCCTGCAGCCGGGCGCGGAACGTGATCGTCTCGCCGGGAGCCAGCGTCTGCCCGCCCTCGCACGTCACGGTGCCCTTGCCGGCCGGGCACCCGACCAGCCCCACCGAGGTCTTGCCCGGCCCGACCGTCTTGACCTTGTCCGGCATGGTCAACGTCAACGTTGGCAACGTCGTCGGGGAGTCGCCCTTGTTGGTGATGCTGATGTTCATCTCGTTCGGCGGGCCGTCGGTGGTCATGGAGACGCCGCCGGGCGCGGACGCCGACAGGTTGGCCGCCGAGGGGGTGACCGTGTTCTCACCCACGGGCTCCACCGGTTCGCCGGCTCCACTCGTCGCGGTGCCTGGCACGGAACCGGCGGACGAGCCCTTCGTCGGGGTGCTGCCCGCGCTCTGCGTGGAGCCGGGTTGATCGGACTGCGTGACTCCCGCCGAGGCGCTCGTGCTGGTCGTCGGGGCGGCACCGATCGTGGTGCCGGGATTGTCGGAGGTGACGACGCCGCTGGCGCTGACCACGACGACCGCCGCGGCCGAGGCGGCGACACCCAGCCACGTGGAGGCGCTCAGGGTCACCACGGCGCCCTTGGTCGCCGTCGCGGCGGCGGCGAGGTACCCGGTGGTGCCCGTGCCGAGCACGATGGGGGCGATCAGACCGCGCAACGCGCCGTTGACGTCGGACAGTTCTCTCGCGAGCTTGCGGCATTCCGCGCAGTTGTCCATGTGCTCGTCGAGGTGGACGGCGTCGCGGCCCTTGAGCCCGCCGCGCGTCCAGGCGCCGAGCTTCGTCACCGTGGCCCGGCACTTCTCCGCGGGCTCCTGGTTGACGTGCGCCTGCAGGAACGCCTTGCGCAGGCCTTCGCGCGCACGGAACGCCATCGCGGACACGCCGTTGGCGGTCAAGCCGAGCAACGGCGCGATCTCGCCGGGCGACTGACCCTCGATCGCCGTGTGCCACAGGACTGTCTGCCACCGCTCGGGCAGCGTCGCGAACGCCGTCGCCGCCATGGCCTGATCGAGATCCTCGACCGCCTTGTCGCGGAACGGCACGCTGGTCGCCTTGGTGGCGCCGGGAACCTCTTCGATGTCACCGGCCAGTTCGACCCGCTTTTCCTTGCGGGTGCGGTCATACGCCGCGTGCCGCACGGCCGTCAGCAGGTACGGCCGGAACGAGGCGCCGGGGCCGCCACCGCCGCGCAGTGCGGCGAGAACCTTCGCGAACGCTTCCGCCACAAGGTCATCGGCATCCGAGGACGACGAGGACAGTTGCATCGCAAGGATGTTCGCCGAGCGCACGTGACGTTCGTAGAGCTTGCCGTACTCCTCGACCCTGCCATCTCTGACTGCATCGATGAGGTCGGCATCCGACGGCGGTCGTCCACGCTGCCCGATCAAAGAAAGCCGCCCTTAACGTGATGCCCTGTGCTGATACGCGGACCCTATCGAGATGTCTCAACACGAACAATCCACGCATACGAAACTGATGCAATAAAAGAGGTTTCCGACCGTGGCGGTCCGGGCGAACACAGGTCAGAAGGCCCTAGCGGTGGCAACTTCGCTGTGAGGGCTCACCGCTTTGTTCGCAAAACTAATCGGTGACGAAGGTCATTTCTCCGGCGATTCGCAAAAGGAGCAGCTTTCGTTAGGGCAAAAGCACGCACATCCATGCGGATGATCTCGACTTGAGTAGCCGTACTCATGACAGTCCGGGTGTGACGCAGGAATCTCGGAACATGACGTCTTCCGCGCCCTCGCACACCCCGACGACCGCTGCCTTCTACGTGCAGGCGGTCCTCTCGTTCGGGCTCTCGCTGACCGCAGTCGGCATCGGAGTCGTGTTCCTGCCCGTCGGCGGATGGGTCCGCGCGTTCCTGGGGATCGCGATGCTCTACACGGTCACCTCGGCGTTCACCCTGGCCAAGGTCCTCAGGGATCGGCAGGAGGACACCTACATCACCAGCAGAGTGGACAGAGCCCGGCTCGACAAGCTGCTGACCGAGCACGACCCCTTCAAGCTCGACGTGCCGTGAGAAACGAAGACCGGTTGCCGCCCCCGTCGCGGCAACCGGTCCTCTGCGAGGGTGACCGGTCCCCCCGAACCCGTACCGGCCACCTGAACTGACACCCATTCTTTAGCCCGAACGGCGGTGGCAACAGCGACAACCCGCACAACCCACCGATACAGTCGGTGTAGGGGAGGGCTGTGTGGACGGGTCTTTCGGCGCGTTGCTGCGTCACCACCGGCTGGCCGCGGCGCTGACCCAGGAAGCGCTCGCCGAACAGGCCGGAATCAGTGCTCAGGCCATCGGCGCGCTCGAACGCGGAGCCCGCCGGTACCCCCACCGCGAGACCGTCACGCGGCTGGCCAGAGCGTTGCGCCTGAACCCGGAGCAGCAGTCGGGCCTGGTCACCGCCGCGTCGCGCCCGTCCGTGCCTCGTGCCGATCTCGAACCGTCCGGCCAGGTCGTGGCCGCGCAGTTGCCCGCGAGCGTGCAGGGCTTCACGGGCCGTGAGGGCGTTCTGCTCACCATGGACGCGTTGCTCGCGCACGAGTCGAACGCCGTGGTCGTGTCCGCGATCGCGGGTATGGCCGGCATCGGCAAGACGACGCTGGCCGTCCACTGGGCCCATCGCGCGCGGTCGCGGTTCCCGGACGGACAGCTGTTCCTGAACCTGCGCGGGCACGGCGGCGGCGCCCCGGTGACGCCGCTCGAAGCGCTGACCCACCTGCTGGTCGGCCTCGGGCTGGAACGAGCCAAGGTCCCCGCCGATGCCGAGACCGCCGCCGCCACCTACCGGACGCTGCTCGCCGACCGGCGCGTGCTGGTCGTGCTGGACGACGCGGTCGACGCCCGCCAGGTCCGGCCGCTGCTGCCGGGTTCGCCGGGCTGTCTGGTCCTCGTCACCAGCAGGTACCGCCTCGACGGCCTGGTCGCGCGCGACGGGGCGCGGCGGATCCAGCTGGAGCAGCTCAGCCCGGACGCGGCGCGGTCCCTGCTCGTCCACGTGCTGGGGGAGCAACGGATCGCGGCCGAGCCCGACGCCGTCACGGACCTGGTGGGGTTGTGCGCGGGGTTGCCCCTGGCGTTGCGCATCGCCGCCGCCCACCTGCTCGGCGGCCGGACGATCGGCGGGTACGTGGCCGCGTTGCGCTCCGGCGACCGGCTCGCCTCGCTGGCGGCGCCCGGCGACCCCGACACCGCGGTCGGCGCGGCGTTCGACCTGTCGTACCAGGCGCTCGAACCCGCCGCGCGCCGCGTGTTCCGGCTGATGGGCCACATGCCGGGCCGCGACCTGACCGCGGACGCCATCGCGGCGCTGACCGCGCTGGACCCGGCCGAGACCGAGCGCTGCCTGCGCCTGCTCACCGCCGCACACCTGGTCGACGAACACCGGCCAGGCCGGTACACGTTCCACGACCTGCTGCGCCTGCACGCCGCCCACCTCGTCGACACCGAACGAGAAGCCGCGACCGAACGCCTCTGGGGCCACTTCGCGCTGACGTTGCTGAACGCCGGTGAACGGGTCGACCCGCGCACGTACCGGCACGTGCTGGCCGAGGACTACCGCCACACCACGTTCATCGACGACATCATCGCGAACACGTGGATCGACGTGGAGACCGAGAACCTCGTCGCCACCACGCACGCCGCCGCGAAAGCAGGCCACACCCGGCTCGCGGTGCAACTGCTGATCGCGCTGCACCCGCAGTTCGAGCGTCACCGCATGGAGGTGGTCTGGCTCGGCACCGGCACGGCGGTCCTGGAGGCCGCCCGGCGCAGCGGCGACCTCCTCGCCGAGGCGCACGCGCTGCGGATCATCGGCGACGCGCAGTGGTGCGGCTGCGACTACGAACAGTCGCTGATCTTCCTGGGCAAAGCCCTCACCGCTGCCGAAGAGCTGGGGCACAAGGAGTTCTACCGCGTCGTGCTCTGCGCGTTGGGCAGGACGTCGATCTCGATGGGACGGCCGCGCGACTGCGCCGACTACTACCGGCGGGCGCGCGAGCTGTGGCGGCAGGACGGCCGGCCGACCGACGGCGCCCTGGTCCTCGGCGACGCGTACTGGGAACTGGGCGAGCTGGACAGCGCCTACGAACTGCACACCGAGACGATCGCCGTCTCGCGGGACAAGGGAGTCCGTTACGGCGTGCTGCTCGGCGAGACGCACGCGGGCCGTTCCTGCCAGGCACTCGGCCGGCTGGAGCGGGCGATCGAGCACTACGAGGCCGGTCTGGCGTTGTGCCGCGAGTTCGCCGAACCGGCGGAGGAAGCCGGCAACCTCGCGAACCTCTCCGGCGCCTACCGCGACCTGGAGAAGTACGACCTCGCCCTCGACACGGCACGGGAGGCGCTGGAGATCGCGACGCGCCTGGGCATGCGGCGCACGCAGATCAGCGCGTGGCACGTGCTCGGCAGCACCCACCTCCTGCTCGGCTACGACGACGCCGCGCGGACCGAACTGCGCACCGCGCTGGATCTGGCGGTGGCCACGTCCCATCAGCGCGGACGATGTGACGCCCTGATCTCGTTGGCGGCACTGCACTTGCGGCACGAGGAGCACGACTCCGCCCGCGCGTCGGCGCAGGAGGCGCTGGAGATCAGCCGTGGCACCGGGCACCGGCTGATCGAGGGGGAGAGCCTGCGCGTGCTCGCCGAGGTCGATCTCGCGCTGGGCCGGGTGGACGACGCGCGGCGCCGGGCGGAGGAAGCGGGGACGTTGCACGCGAGGTCCGGGTATCGCCTTGGTGCGCAACGGGTCGCGGACGTCCTGCGCCGCATCACGTGAGCAGCTGGTCGCGGCGCCGGGTCAGGTAGGCGATCTCGGCGGTGTTGCCCGCCAGCGCCACGTCCGGGCCTTCGAGCTCGGCGACCGCGGGCGATCGCGAACGCCTCGGCGCCACGTCCAGATCAGGGGCCAGCGACCCCCACGAGCCGGCGAACAGGTCGTAGGTGCGTCGGCCGAAGAATCACTTCTCGACGTACGGCGGCGCCTCGCCCCAGCCCCACTTCGGCACGGGTGCCCCGTGAAACGGCTTGGCGTCCGGCGCGGAGTTCTGCACCGCCAGCCGCGTGCCCCACTCCAGATAGGACACGAAGGCGGCCCGGAACTCGGGGTCGTCCGGCAGCGCCACCTCGTCCGCCGCGTCCATGATCAGGTTCAGCCAGCGCCGGCGTTGCTCCTCGGTGATGGCCCGCCCGAGGTGCTTGGCCAGCATGAACTCGTAGCCGCCCCGCTCGGCGGTGTAGGCGGCGGGCCCGCCGAACACCTCACCCAGCCACAGAGCCACGTAACGGGCATGGCCGGGATCCATCCCGGCGAACACGGGCGCGAGCACCGCGTCGTCGGCGACGCGGCGGTAGAACGCCTCGGTCAGCTTCAGCAACGCCGCTGAACCACCGGCCCAGGTGTAGAGAGAAGGTGTTGACTGTTCGTTGATCACCGCACCACTCCAGCATCAGGCGAGAAGCCCGGCAAGTACGCACCTTTTGGTGAGGAGCGCCCATGTACCACTGTCCTGTCGAACTGGCCCTCGACGTCATCGGCGGCAAGTGGCGCGCGGTCATCCTCGCCCACCTCAAGGAAGGCCCGCACCACTACGGCGAACTGCGTCGCAAGGTGATCGGCATCAGCGAGAAGATGTTCGTCCAACGGCTCCGCGAGCTGCAGGACGCGGGTCTGGTGGCGCGGGTCGAGCGGCTTCCGCACGTCGAGTACTCGCTCACCGAGGAGGGCCGGAGTCTGGGACCCGCTCTTCAGGCGCTCTACGACTGGGGCGTGCTGCGTGCCGCCCGCACCGGTGTGATCATCGCGTCGTGAACTTCGACAACGGGGCGGCGCTGGGTGCGGCCGCGGCGGACTTCCTCAGACGGCACCTGATCAGGCCCGGCGTGCGCGACGGCGTCGCGTTGAAGCGCGGTCTGACCGACGCGGAGTTCGCGGCGGTGGAGGAGGGCCTCGGGTTCGAGTTCGCCGACGACCACCGCGCACTGCTCGCCGAGGTGCTGCCGACCGGAGGTTCCTGGCCGAACTGGCGCTCGGAGTCTCTCGGCACCCTGCGCGGGCGGTGCGACCGGGCGGTCGAGGGCGTCCTGTTCGACGTGGAGGAGAACGACTTCTGGCACGAGAGCTGGGGTGTGCGACCGTCTGACGACGGTGAGGCGATCGAGTGCGCGAAGGAACACCTCGCGACCGTGCCGCGGATGATTCCCGTGTTCTCGCATCGTTGCCTGCCTGCTGGACGTGGCACGTTCGGCAACCCCGTGCTGTCCATGCACCAGACCGACATCATCTACTACGGGTTCGACCTCCTCGACTACGTCGCCGCGGAGTTCTACATCCGCGATCCGCAACGGCCGTGGCGTCGTCCCAAGCCCATCGCGTTCTGGGACGACCTGCTCTAGTCACGCGGCCTGACCAGCGCGCTCATGCGCTGCCAACGAACTGCCCGTGCACCGGTGGCAAGGCTGTGCCCGTCACACAGCCCTTGCCTCTTGGAGGACGGATGAGAATCGGGTTACGGAAGGCGTTGGCGCTCGCGATGACCGCGGCGGCGGCGCTGTTCCTGACGCCGGCCGCGGCGGTTGCGGTGGAGCAGCAGCAACCGGCGGTGCAGGGCATCAATCCGGGCACTTACCAGAACCTGATCAACAACTACCACCGCAAGTGTCTCGCGGTGAACTCGGCGGACAACCGCAACGGCAAGCCGCTGATCCACTACGACTGCTACTCGTCGTTCACCGACCAGTACTGGCTCTTCGAACCCATCGCGGCCGCGCCGGGGTACTACCGGCTCCGCAACCAGAACACCGGTCGTTGCGTCGCGGCGGCCAACCCCAGCAACGGGGCGAAGGTCGTGCAGTACGACTGCGTTGACGGCTACTACGACCAGTGGTGGTTGCCCGAGCTCATGCCGGACAACGTCCACTACCGGCTGCGCAACTACAAGAGCGGCCGTTGCCTTGCCGTTCCGTCGAACCAGGGGCAGAACGGTGGAAACGCCGTGAGCTACAACTGCATCCTCGGCTACAACGACCAGTGGTGGCAGATCTGGCCGTGACGTGACTTCCTCCCCGATTCCCCGGTATGCATGGAACATGGTGCTGGGGGCTCGGGGAGGGCACGCCGGATGACTGTGCGGTTCCGGCTGCTCGGTGACGTCGAGGCGCAGGTTCACGGTAGTCCGATCGCGATCGGCTACGCGCAACTTCGTTCTGTGCTGGCAGTACTTCTGGTCGAGGCGAACCAGGTGGTGTCGGTCGACCAGTTGGTGGACCGGGTCTGGAGCGATCGGCCCCTTCCCCGCAAACCGCGCGCGGCCGTTCAGCACAGCATGACCATGTTGCGCGGTGTGTTGACGCCCGCGGGGGTGACGATCACCCGCAGGTCGACCGGCTACCAGCTCGCCGTGGACCCGGAAGACGTTGACCTGCACCGGTTTCGCCGTCTCGTCGAAGACGGTCGTGCCGCCGGCGACGACGGCCGGGCCGCCGCTCTGCTCGAGGAGGCGCTGAAGTTGTGGGGAGGAGAACCGTTCGCGGGATTGGACACCGCCTGGCTCGACTCCCTGCGTGCCACGCTGATCCAGCACCGGCACGCCGTCCGGCTCGAGCTCGTCGACATCCAGCTCCGTCTCGGTCTGCACGCGGCGCTGCTGCCCGACCTGGCGGCGTGGGCGGCGGGCAACCCGTTGGACGAACGTCTGGCCGGCCAGCTCATGTTCGCGCTGTACAACTGCGGTCGCCCCGCCGACGCACTCGAGCACTACCAGGAGGTGCGCAAGCGGTTGGCCGACGAGCTCGGCACCGATCCCAGCCCGCCGTTGCGGCAGTTGCACGAGCGGATCCTCGCCACCGATCCCGCGCTGACGGCGGTGGTCAGGCCGCACGCAACCGTGGTGCCGCAACAGCTTCCGGCCCGGCCACGCCTGTTCACCGGTCGAAGCCGTGAACTCGCTGATCTCGACACCGCTCTCGGCGACGACGACGCCGTGGTGATCTCGGCCGTCGGCGGGCTCGGCGGCATGGGCAAGACCTGGCTGGCAGCGCAGTGGGCGCACCGGCACCTCGACCGGTTCCCCGACGGCCAGCTGTACGTCAACCTGCGAGGCTTCGATCCCGGCGGGCAGCCGATGTCCGCGGCGACCGCGATTCGCGGCTTCCTCGACGCTCTCGGTGTCGCCCCGTCCGCCGTTCCCGTCGACGTGGACGCGCAGGCCGGGCTGTACCGCAGCCTGGTCGCGGGCAGGAAGATGCTGGTGTTCCTGGACAACGCGGCCGACAGCGCGCAGGTGGTACCGCTGCTGCCCGGCGGCCCGGCCTGCGTCCTGGTCACCAGCCGCCGTCAGCTCAACGGACTTGTCGCCGCGCACGGCGCGCGTGCGCTGAACCTGGAGCGGCTGAACGACGACGAAGCACACCGGCTGCTGGCGACACACCTGGGCGAGGACCGGCTCGCCGCCGAACCCGAAGTGACAGAAGAACTCCTGACCTGCTGCGCGGGCCTGCCGCTGGCCATCAGCATCGTGGCCGCGCGTGCCGGCACGCACCCCGCCTTCCCTCTGTCCGCGCTGGTGGACGAACTGCGCGAGCAGAACGACCTGCTGGACGCCCTGGACGCCGGCGAGGACCTGGTGAGCCTCCGCGCCGTGTTCTCCTGGTCCTACAACGCTTTACCCGCCGAAGCGGCCACCGTGTTCGCCGCCCTCGGTCTCGCTCCCGGCACGGACATCGCCCTGCCCGCCGCCGCGAGCCTCACCGCGCTGCCCGCCGCCCGCGTTCGTGCCCGTCTGCGTGAACTGGAGCAGGCGAACCTGGTCGGTCAGCACGCCCCTGGCCGCTATCGGATGCACGACCTCGTCCGGTTGTACGCGGGCGAACGCGCCCACCACGACCCCGCCGCGGTGCGCCGAGTGGTCGACTTCTACGTGCACACCGCGTTCGCCGCCGAGCGAGTGCTGGACCCGTTGCGCGAGCCGCTCGCGATCGGGGTGCCCGCACCGGGTTGCGTCCCGCTCGGGTTCGAGGACGAGACGGCGGCCACGGACTGGTTGACCGCCGAGTTCACGAACCTCCTGGCCGTGCAGGAACTCGCCGCCGGGCAGGGCCTGCACGACCAGGTGTGGCACCTGGGCTGGACCTTGAACACGTTCTTCCGAAGAAGGGGCAACTACCACGACGCCGTCGCCGTGTGGCGGGCCGGTGTGGCCGCCGCGGACCACACCGGCGACAGGATCGCCCAGGCCCAGACCAGAAGACTCCTCGGCGACGCGTGCAGCGGACTGGGACTCCAGTCCGAAGCCCTGCGGCACCTCGGCGACGCGCTCCGGATCAGCGAACAGGTGGGCGACGTCCCCGGCCAGGCCCACGCCCATCACCTCATGGCCTCCATCTGGGAGGACCTGGAGGACGACCGGCGAGCGCTGGAGCACGCGACCCCCGCGCTGCGCCTGTTCCAGGACCTCGGCATGACGGTCTGGGAGGCCTGGGGATACACCCAGGTGGGCTGGCACCAGGCCAGGCTGGGGCTCTACGAGCAGGCCCGCACCCACTGCGAGGCCGCCCTGGTCATGGCTCGCCGCCACCGCGAGCGTGAGCTGGAAGCGACCACATTGGACAGTCTCGGCTACATCGCCCACCACACCGGCCACCACGCCGAGGCGCTCGACCTCTACGGACTGGCGCTGGGCCTGCTTCGCGACCTCGGGTACGACCACCACGAGGTCGCGACGCTGGAACGCATCGGCCACACCCATCGCGCGCTCGGTCACCACGACAGGGCTGAAGCGGCGTGGCGGCAGGCCCTCGACCTGTGCCTGGCACAACATCGAGCCGAGGACGCCGCCCGCATCCGGCAACTGCTGAGCCCGTTGTAGGCCAGGGTCAGACGCGATCACCCACCTGGTCGACGAACCCGGACGCGTCCTGCGGCCTGTTCTTCGTGCCGAGGTACTCGTAGGTGTCCTTGTCGAACACCAGAACCACCGGCTGGGCCGACGGCAACGATCCCTCCGGCACCGGCCAGCTGATCCCGATCCCGGGACGGCCGGACGAGACGTTCTCCACGACCGTCAGCCCCGGCACGCGGGTCGCCGCCTCGAACAACGCGGCCCGCTGCGGGCCCGGCAGGTACGCGTCGCCGACCATGGCCAGCACGTCCTTGCCGTACGAGTTGACCGGACGGTCCTTGTCGTCGCCCTGGAGGAACTTCAGCATGTCGTCGGCCGTAGTGGGCAGGTCGTCCCGGTACGCGCGGCCCGGCGTGCACTCCTCGGTCCCGCCCGTCGGCTGGTCGTACTTGTCGAGCACCTTCCTGCGGCCGTCGACGCAGCCGGGCATGGGGATCGGCGGGGCGTCCTTGACGGGGATGATCTGGCCGTCATGGGTGCCGTCGACGGAGCGCCAGTCCTCCCGCTCGCCGGTGCGCACGTAGTAGAACTGGTCAGGCCGCGGCACGACGTCGGGCTTCGAACGGGCCGCCGCGGCGGCGTGGTTCAGCAACTGCACCGCGGTGTCCTGGCGGGCCGGGTCCGGGGAGCCGGACGGCAGCACCATCGTGACGCCGACGGCCGCTGCCGCCACGGAGAGCGTGGCGACGGCGATGATCCCGGCACGACCGCGCCTGGGCGCTTTCATGCCCGCCACGAGCTGGGCACGGGCCGCCGCCAGCTGGTCGGCGGACTTGAGCGGGGTCTCGTCCAGTTCCCGGACGAGCTGAAGGTCATCCATTGTTGAGCAACTCCTCGACCTCGGTGTGGTTGTCGGTTCCCAGCGCTTCCCGGACCTTGCGGCGCGCGCGGTTCAGCCTGGACCGCACCGTGCCCACCGGAATCGCCAGCGCGTCGGCGACTTCGAGATAGCTGAGCTGTTCCCACGCGACCAGCAGCAGCACGTCCCTGTCCTCGACGGACAACGCCCCCAGCGCGCCGGTGAGCATCGACCGCATGGCCTGCGCGGTGACGTCCGCCGCCACCCGGTCGGCGTGGTCGTCCACGTCCGGCACGGCCGAGGGCATCCGGTACCGGCGCACCTCCTCGCGCCGGTGCTGCCCGACCAGGTTGGTGGCGATGCCGTACAACCACGGCCGGGCGTCCGGGCGGGAGGAGTCGTAGCGCTGCCGTTTCGAGAACGCCACGAGGAACGTCTCGGCGAGCAGGTCGTCGGCGACCTGCTGACCGAGGCGCCGGGCGAGATAGCGCTGGATGTGCGGTGCGTGCCGGTCGAAGATGACCGCGAACTTCTCCGTCACGCGCAGCGACGCCTCGATGAGCTCCGCGTCGGTTGCTGTCATGGTGGCCTTTCGAGCGAAGGGTCTTCGCCCTGTTATCAGCAGAACGCCCCGACCGAGTTCACGGCCGGGGCGTTCAGCAGATCAAATCCAGGTCACGGGGACCGCGGGGCGTCTCCCAGAAGCGCCAGGAACTCCGCTCGCGTGCTGTCGACCCGAGCACCCAGTTCCAGGACCGGCTTGCTCGTGCCCGACGACAGTTCCGCGCGGGCGACGGTGCGCGCCTCCTCGAACTGGGTCCGCAGCAACGCCTTCAACTGCTGGTCGAAGGCGGTTCCCTCGGCGAACCCGACGGCGGTCAGTTCAGCGGCCGTGATCATGCCGGGCATGTCGTGGCCGTCGTGCTGGTCGCTCTCCTGCCGGCCGGTCCGGGCCAGCAACTCCCGGACCTGCGCCAGTTCGGCCCGGTAGCGGTCCTCCACCTGAGCGGCCATCGGGCGCAGCGCGGAGCCGGGCCGGTTCGCCGTCAGGGTGAGCACGGCGAGCGCGGACTCGTTCTGGGGAATCACCAGATCCAGGAACGCCAGGTCGGTGGCGGTGAGGTCGGTCGGCGCGGAGGGCGGCGGGGTGTGGCCCGCCGCCGTGCCACAGCCCGTCGCCAACAGCACCGCCGCGATGAGGAGGAGGACCCGCACTAGGGGCGGCCGTCCGGTCCGCACTTGACGATCCGGTTGATGCAGTCGCGCACGCGCTGCGCCATCTCGGCCTCGGGCCAGACGTTGAAGAAGTCGCCGTGCATCGTGAACCCCGGACCGGACGACAGCTTGAACCGAGCCGGGTCGCCGCTCACCGGGTAGCGCAGGACCTGGCGCAGCTTCGGCACCGGCACGGGGTGCGTGGCCGGGCAGTCGCCGGCGACCGGGTAGGACATGTGGCTCTTGTGGTCCGCGGAGTCGAGGTCCTTGCCGTTCCAGCACTGCGGGAAGTCCAAATAGGACTCGATCATCGTGCCGGCCGGGCAGTTCACGAAGTCCTTGGACGCCCCGACGTGCCCGGCGTGCAGGCACGACCAGCGCGACATCGTCGTGTTGTCCGGAGCGGTGGCCTTGGCGTTGCCCGCGACGATGCGCAGGCCGTACGGCAACGGCTGGATGCGCGCGGTCACGTCGTCGCGCACGCCCTCGCCGAGGTAGTAGAACGTCGTGCCGGTCGGCTCGACGGGCTGGCCGTCGACCAGCAGCGTCGGCACCCAGTACGACGAGAGGTCGACCTTCGGACTGCACGTGCTGGCGGCCTTGCCGAGGCTCGTGACGTCGGAGTTGCCGTTGGTCGAGGTGTTGCCGAAGAAGCTGTGCAGGTGCGAGGCACCGGGCAGGTTCGGCAGGACGATCGGGTCGTCCGGGAGCCGGTGCGTGAACGGGCACTCGGCGACGAACTCCGCGACGCGCACCGCGTTCGGCGGGATCGGCTCCTGCGGCTTCACCGGAGCGACCACGGCGGCCTTCGTCGTCTCGGCCGTCTGCGTGGGCGTGCGGGACGGCGTCGTGGTGCCCGCGACCTGAGGTGACGTGGTGACGGCCGTGGTCGTCGAAGTCGGGCTCGCCACGGGCTGCGCGGGCGGGGTGAAGAACATCGCGTTCGCGGTCACCGCGGACGCCGCGACGCCCGCCACGGCGAGAGCGGCGATCCACACGCGCCGCCGCAGTCGTGAAGTGAGGACGTGGGGCATTGAAGGTCCTTTCGGGTGCAGGGGGCTTCTGACCAGGAGATGCCCTGCGTGCCCGCCGATAACGAAAACCTCCCCGGATCTTTTTTGCCGGCCGTTCGTCGGCGGACTGTCGCCCGCGAAGCCGCCGCTGGTCCACTACGACGGCGGATACGACCGTTTGCCCCGTGCCTGACGGATTTCTGGTTGATGGGCAGTATTTTCCCCTCGCGACGGATGCCGGTGGTCTGCCTCGTCCACGACGGTATCCCGGCCGGTGCGACCACCTCCTTGTCTTGAGTGGGAGCGGACTCCGTCGCACCGCAGCCGCAGTTCCAGGTGCTGGGGCCGTTCGAGGTGCGCGTGCACGACGAGGTACTCGACCTGGGTGGTCCGCGGATTCGGACGCTGCTCGCGTTGCTGACGGCGAACGCGGGCAGGGTGACGACCGTCGGCACGATGGTGGAAGCGTTGTGGGGACCGGAATCGCCGCCTGACGCCCATCGCACCGTGCGCAGCTACGTATCGAGGTTGCGTCGCGCGCTCGCCGTCGACCAGCTGATCGTCACGCACCCGGCGGGATACGTGCTGCGCCTCGAACCACACGTCGTCGACGCCCGCCGGTTCGAACGGCTCGTCGAGACGGGACGGGACGCCCTGGCCGCGGGCCGGCCGGCGGACGCCGCCGAACGGCTGACGCTGGCGTTGAGGCTGTGGCGGGGTGAGGCGTACGGCGAGTTCAGCGTGACGCCGGTGCTGCGCGCCGAGGCCGCACGACTGGAAGGCCTGCGACTCGGCGCCGTCGAGGACCGCGTCGACGCCGACCTCGCGACCGGCGCGGGGGTGACGCTGGTCGAGGAGCTCACCGCGCTGACCGGCCAGCACCCCGGCCGGGAACGCCTGTGGGGGCAGCTGATGACCGCGTTGTACCGGGCGGGCAGGCAGGCCGAGGCCCTCGACGCGTACCTGCGCGCCCGCACCGCGCTCATCGAGCGGTTCGGTCTCGAGCCCTCACCGCGACTGTCCGAGATCCACCAGCAGGTGCTGGACAACGACGCGCGGCTGTTCGGCGTGCCCGCCGCCGAGCCGAGCGAACCGGCCCGTGACGACCTCCCCGGCGACATCGCGGACTTCGCCGGCCGCGATGCCGAACTCGCCACGCTGGCGACCGCTCGTGCCGCGGGCCGCCATGCCGTGGTGATCCAGGCGATCGACGGCATGGCCGGGGTCGGCAAGACGACGCTGGTCGTCCACGCGGCACATCGGTTCGCGGAGCACTACCGCGACCGGCTGTTCATCGACCTGCACGGCCACGCGTCCAGCCATCGGCCCGTCACGGCGATGACGGCGCTGGACTCGCTGTTGCGGGCACTGGGCGTGCCACCCGACCGCATTCCGCAGGATCCGGACGCGCGGGCGGCGCTGTGGCGTGCCGAACTGGCCACCCGCTCGGTGCTCGTCGTGCTGGACAACGCCGCCGACGCCGCGCAGGTGCGTCCGCTGCTGCCCGGCACGTCCCGCAGCCTCACGTTGATCACGAGCCGTCGCCGCCTGGTCGACCTCGACGCCACCCAGGTCGTGTCGCTGGACGTGCTGCCGGAGGCGGACGCCGTCGCCCTGTTCGTCAGCGTCGCGGGTGACCGCACCGAGGGCTCGGTGCACGAGGTCGTCGCGTTGTGCGGCCATTTGCCGCTGGCGATCCGCATCGCCGCCGCACGGCTGCGCGCCCGTCCCGCGTGGACAGTGGGCTACCTCGCGAAGCGGTTGCGCCAGGCCCATTCCCCGCTCACCGAGTTCGAGGCGGGGGACCGCAGTGTCGCCGCCGCGTTCGCCCTGTCCTACGAGCACCTCCACGCGCCGCAGCGACGCCTGTTCCGGCTGCTCGGCATCCACCCCGGCCCGGACTTCGACGCCTACGCCGCCGCCGCGCTCGCGGCCGTCGACCTCCCCGAAGCCGAACGACTGCTGGAAGGCCTCGTCGACGACCACCTGCTCCAGGAGCCCGCGCCCGGTCGTTACCGCTTCCACGACCTCGTCCGTCAGCACGCACACGCCGTAGCGGTGACGGACGAACCGGAACCGTTGCGGCACAAGGCACTGCGTCGGGTCGTCGACTACTACCTGCACACCGCGCACAACGGCAGCAGGTTGCTCGACCGGCAACACCCGCCGATCGCCGTCGAGGCGGCCGACTGCGTCCCGCACCCGATGCTGGACAGCGCGGCCGCGATGGCGTGGTTCGACGCCAACCACCGCAACGTCCTGGCGGCGCGGACCGCGGCCGAGGACGCGGGCTGGGACACGGTGGTGTGGCAACTCGCCTGGTCCTTGGACAACTTCCACTACCGCCGAGGGCACCTGCACGACAACATCGCCTCCTGGCAGGTGGGCCTCGTCGCCGCCGAACGGCTGGGCGACCTCGCCGTGCAGGCCCGCGCCCACCGGCGACTCGGCCTGGTGTACGCGCCGCTGGGCAGGGACGAGGAGGCGTTGCTCCACTTGAGACAATCACTGGCGCTGTCCGGCCAGGTCGGCGACACGCTCGGCCAGGCAGGCGCGCACGTCGTGCTCGCGCTGGCGCTGACGTGGAAGAAGGACGACCACGGCGTGCTGGCCCACCTCACCGAGGCGAGGAACCTGTACCGGCGCAGCGGGAACACGCAGTGGGAGGTCCGCGTCCTGAGCATGATGGGCGCCGCGTACACCAGGCTCGGCCACCACGTCCGGGCTCGCGCCCTCTGCGAGTCCGCGCTGGCGTTGTGCTTGCGGCACAACGACTTGTACGGCCAGGCGGACACCCTCGACAGTCTCGGCGCGATCACGGGCAACACCGGTGACCACCGCCAGGCCCTGCACCACTACGAGCGGGCCTTGGCGCTGTGGCGAGGGCTCGACAACACCTATCGGCAGGCCGGAACCCTCGCCGCGCTGGGCGACACGCATCGCGAACTCGGCGAGGTCGATCAGGCGAAGCAGTGCTGGCGGGAGGCCATCGAGCTCTACCGCGGGCAGAACCTCCACCACGCGGCCGACCGCATCGCCCAGCGATCGGGGTAGTGGCCGAGCTCGCGCCGGGCCCTTCAGTCGCTCAGTTGTTCGCGAATTCGGGTTGCAGTTGCACACCCTCGATGCGGCTGGCGTGGAGTTCTCATCGCGAGCGATATGAACGCAAGAATTGTGCTCTATAAAGCACGATCGGTACGTGACCTGACAGGTCACGTACCGATCGCAGCTCACATCTTCACCGGTGTGGCGAGTTACGGAACAGCTCGCCAATGCGAGACCTGCACCGAGTCGGCGGAGATGCCGATCTTCTTGAAGATCGCGTCATGCATCCGCTCCATGAAGACGGTCTTCTTGTCGTCGAAGTACTGCTCGTCGTACCAGGCGACGCCGAAACTGACCGTGCCGCCCCCGTTCTCGTGCCGCTGGAGCCAGGTGCGCTGCCAGTTGTACATCGTGCCCGGGTTCTGGGCGAGCTTCTCGTCGGACGCCTGAAGTGCAGCGATGCAGCGTTCGACCGCGTCGTCGGTCGCCAGCGTGAAGTCGCAGTGAGACTCGGCGACGACGGTGCGGTCGCCCCGGCGCCCAGGAGCTTCTTCGCCCCAGAGAATGAGTTCGCGGACGACATTCTGCGAGTCAAGGGTGACAGTCATTCAAGACCCCCTCATCCGTGCAACGGAAGCTGGCGGGCCCATGGCAAGCAATTAGACAGATCAAGGTGCTCCCCCAGCTCTTGACACAGACGACCCTGCCACGGATTTATGGAGACGTCAATTGCGTTGCGGCACTCGGTCGGCCGTAGCGCGATGATCTGCGAATTGGTATGGTCCCGCGTCCGCGCGAGCAGGCCAAGTCCAGTGGCGTGGAATTGCTCGGCGTCTGCCACGATGTCTGATCGTGGCCAATATGAGCTCTCGTACGACTCTGGCGTTGATCGCCTCTGGATACGGCTTGTCGGCGATGGGCGACGAGATGCTTCTCGTCGTCCTCACACTGCGCTTCTACGGAGAAGGCAGATCGGGTGGAGCGATCTCTGCGCTGGTCATCGCAGGGGTGTTGCCGATGGTGTTGCTGGCGCCGGTGGCCGGGGCAGTGGTGGACCGGTTCGAGAGCACCAGGCTGATATCCGTCGTTTTGAGCGTGCAAGCGGTGCTTGTCGCGGCGCTGGCCTTCGTCGACGGCTTCGGGATGACGCTTCTGCTGGTCGCGCTGATCGGGATCGGGTTGGCACTGGTGTCGCCGGCGTTGGCCTTGCTGGTTCCCGCCGTGGTCGGTGAGGACAAGGTGCCGACTGGCTACGCGCGGCTGGAACTGTTTCGCACCACTGGCACGATCGGTGGCCCCGCGCTCGCCGGCGTGCTGATCGCATTCGTGGGGGAGCGGGCCGTTCTGCTGTGTGACGCCTTCTCGTTTCTGGTGATGGCCGTGGTCATCGGAACGCTGAAGATCCGTCGGCACCCGGACCCGTCGCAGGCGAAGATGAAATGGCGCGAACAGGTGCGACAGGGCAGTGGCCTCATTCGCAAGAACGCTGTTCTTCGGGTGGCGGTACCGACGCTCGCCACCGCGATCGTTTTCACGGCCGTGCTGACGGTTGCGAGAGTCTACTTCAGCCAAGACCAATTGAAGTCCGGCGACCTCGGGTACGGCGTGCTCGTCGCCGCCCATCTGGCTGGAATGACCATCGCCGCCGCATTCATCGCGCCGCGCGTCCCGATCGCGAAGCAGACGACCGCGCTGGTCAGTGCAAGCGTGGCGATGGGAGTGGCGCTCGTCGTTGCGGGGTCGTTCGACTCATATGCTCTTGCTTTCGCGAGCTTCCTTCTGACCGGAGTCTGCAACACGGTGCAGGGACTGGCGATCCGCAACTTGGTTCACGCGCACGTGCCGGCGCACATGCGTGGGCGGGCGTTCGCGTCTTCCGGTGCGATGCTCAACAGCGCGCATATCGTGGGTACAGGGTTGGGCGGGCCGCTGAGCTCCGCGGTCGGTGGCGGGCACGCATTGCAGCTTGCCGGCGCCGGAACGCTTCTGGTGGGCCTGGCGGCCATTCCGCTCTTGATGCGTGCCTCCACGTCGAAGAACGCTTTGGAAGGCGATAGCGCAGAGAACGACGTCGCCAGCGAGGAAATCAAGTAATGCGTAGGTCGAGGGTGGCGGTGATGCTATTCCGGTGACGGGAGTGGGCATCTGCCCCTGGTCGCGACAGCGGCGCGGGAAAGGTTCATCCCAGCGCGGCGACTGTTGCGCAGCATGCCGCCAGAACAAGGCACAGCGGCGAGTAGATCCGCCGGTCGAGCCGGGCGAATTCGGTGTCCTGCCGTGACGACACCACCAGGCCGCCCGCGCCGCGCAGCAGGAACACCGCGGCCACGCCGGCCGTCCCCACGGTCGCCAGCCAGCCGGGGCCGGGCACCGGCACCACGCCCGCGCGGCCCGCGACGATGTAGGCGGCCACCGCGAGCAGTACCGCGACCGCACCGGTCGCCGGCCCCGTCGGCAGCTTCTCCACGGGAACGCCCACCACTCGGCTGGCGAACTCCTCGCGGGTGCGCAGAGGCCACGGCGAGAACATCCACACCACGTGCAGGGCGCCGACCAGCGTCAACACCACAGCCGTGCCCAAACCCAACGCCGTCATCGCGCGCCTCCAGTGTTCCGTACACCTCTGTATGGTCAACCGTACAGTACTGTATGGACGTGGCTCGGTTGTCGAAGCAGGACTGGCTCACCGCGGCGCTCGGCGCCCTGGCCCAAGGCGGCGTGAGCGCGGTGGCCGTGGTGCCGCTCGCCCAGCAGCTCGGCGTGACGCGAGGCAGCTTCTACTGGCACTTCACCGATCGCACGGCGCTGCTGCGCGACGCCCTGCAGTGGTGGGAGCAGCAGGGCACCATCGCGGTGATCGATCAGGTGGCGTCCATCGCCGACCCGCGGGACAAACTGCGCGAGCTCTTCCGAATCGCGATCACCGAGGATCCGGTGAGCGGACTGGAACCCGCCCTGGTGGCACATGCCGACGACCCGGTGGTCGCGCCGATCCTGCGGCGGGTCACCGAACGCAGGGTCGCGTTCCTGACCGAGGCCTACGCGGAACTCGGGCTGCCTGCGACGCGCGCCCGGCGACAGGCCCTCGTCGCGTACTCCGCCTACGTCGGCTGGATACAGCTGCGACGCGCAACGCCCGACGCTCTGCCGGAGATCGTCGGCGACCCCGAGGCGTTGGCATATCTGGTGGACAACCTCATCGGCCCCACCGGATAACGCTCGTGCGCGGGCTGCTGCCCGCCTATCTCGCCGACCGCTGGGGCAGGGAGACGGAGTTCGCTCCACTTCGGACGGCCGTCACCGGCACGCACCTCCAGCCTCGACGAGAACCTCGTTCCCGAGATCATCGACGACCGGCAGGTGCCTTCGCGGACGCGGTTCTCGCTTTCGCCGGTGAGCACTCGCGGTAGCTCAGGTCGACGCGCCGGATGACCTAAGGTCCCCAGGGTGATCGACGTGGACGGGCGAACCCGGCTGGGCGCGGTGCTGTGGGTGCTGGTCGCGCAGTACTTCGTGCTGCTGTTCGTGGTGGAGTCGCGGTGGGAGGTCCCGTACAGCTGGCTGCGCAACGCGATCAGCGACCTGGGCGCGGCCACCTGCTTCCAGTCGGCCGAGGTCGGCCGCTGGGTGTGTTCGCCCTGGCACGTCGTCTCCGGTGTGTCCTGGACGCTCGCGGGTCTGTGCCTGGCCGCGGGAGCTCTGCTGGTCCGGCCGCTGTTCCCGGACGTGCGGACGGCCCGCGCCGGTCTTCTGCTCCTCGTCGTCACCGGTCTTGCCCTGGCCGTCGTCGGCCTGAACCCCGAGGACACCCGGCGTGCGCTGCACATCGCCGGCGCGGTCGTCGCCATCCCGGTCGGTGAGGTCGCGATGCTGCTGACCGGCCTCGCCCTGGCGCGCACCGCCCGGTGGCGCCTTCTGGGCCGCATCGGAGCCGGTGGCGCGATCGTGGCGGCGGTGGCCCTCGCGCTGTTGGTGGCCCAGGTCGGCGGTCCGGCGCTGTTCGGTATGTGGGAACGCATCGCGGCATTCCCGGTGCTGCTGTGGGCGGTCGTCTGCGGCGTGGCGTTGCCGGCCCGGCCTGCGGTCTAGGACCAGTCCCAGCCCATGCCGAGCACGCCCGGCCGCACGTCCTTCGCCGTCAGGTGCAGCACCCGCCCCGGCGTGAGCGCGAGTTCGTCGCCGTGCACCTGCGTCGCGTCCACGCCGGGCTGTGCGAGGGCGTAGCAGCGGACCGGGAGGCGCGGTTCGGTGAACTGCACGCTCGCCACGTACGTGCCCACGGGGTAACGGAACGCGCGCCGGTAGTCGTGTGACCGCGCGCCGTTCTCCGCGATGGTGAAGCGGTACTCCAGCAGGTGCGTCTGGCCCGCGCGCAGGCTTTGGTCGAACAGCAGCTCCACGGCGATCACCGGCGCTCCGGGATGCCGCCGCACGCGTCCCAACCGGCAGTCGCGCACGGCCTCCACGCCCAACGCGTCCGGTGGCGTGCCGGCGTCCGCGCAGTACACGGCCAGGTAGCGGTCGGGGTGGCCGGCGACCGCACGCAGCACCTGTCTGGTGTGGATCGTGCGAAGCACGCCGTGCTCGTCCACTGTGGCCGCGTCGTCCTGCGACCACAGGCGCAGGTCGCCGTCGGACGGGCCGACCAGCGCCTGCACGATTTCCGCCAGCGACTGCGCGGGTTCCAGCATCCGCCCGTAGTCACGGGTCTGCTGCTGCTTCGACGCCCATCGGCCACGAGGGCGCGGCGGCCCGAGCAGGGCTTCGAGGGAGTGCCTGGGCAGGCCGAGGATGGTCTCGATGGCCTGCACCGCGCGCAGCGAGTCGGCGCGTTCAGGACGGCTGCGGCCCAGTCGCCAGTAGCTCAGCGTGGACAGGCTGACGTGGATGCCCCGGCGGTCGAGACGGTCGCGCAGGCGTTCCAGGGTGAGGCCGCTGCGCTCGACGGCGGCCCGCAACGCGGCGTGGAACGGACCGGCGCGCAGCAACACGTCGACCTCGTCGCCGACGTCGGGAGGAACGGCCACCGCACACCCCCTCGACTGTGGAGAAAACAGTTTAGAAGGCCGATCGCGCCCGATATGACCGACAAACGTAGGTATCCCTCCACAGTTTTGGAGGGCGTTCCACAGTGGTGGGTCCTCTGCCGGAGGTGTCCTTGACCGCATCGGCCCACCGGTATGTCATCGGCGCGGCGGCCCCTGCAAGAGCCGCCGAATCCCTGCCCTGTGCCGATTTCCCCCTGGAGGGCACATGTCCCGTCCGTTGTCCGCGCGGCGATTCGCCGCGCTGTTCTCCGCACTCGCGGCCGGTGCCGCGGTGCTGGCCGCGCCGTCCGCGACGGCCGCCGCACCCGACCTCGCCGCGACCGTGCGCGCCACCATGCTCCAGCAGCACGGCGACGCGGTGAAGAGGCAGTGGGACACGCAGACGTTGCGTGAACCGCTGTTCGAGCCGACTCGCACGTCTGGTGCGTGGGTGTTCGGCAGCACCACCATTCCCATGGCTCACGGTCAGGAGCACGGGGCGCCGCACATGGCGTTGTTCCTGGCACGCAAGGAACGGTCCACGTGGCGGGTCGAGCTCGACGGCACCGCCGGGTTCGCCGCTCTGGCCGCACAGGCGCCGTCCGGCGTGCTCAGTGACGGCGAGAAGCGGACGTTCGCGGCCAACCAGAGCAACCAGGCGCTCGCTCCCACCGGACTCGGCCTGCCGTGGCCGGTGAACGTGGCGTGGTGGATGGGCGGCGGCCCGCACGGCAACAGCGGCAACAGCCGGCCGTTCAGCTCCATCGACTTCAACGGCGGTGACGGCCGCGTCTTGTCCGCGGGCAACGGCCGTGTCTACAAGAGCTGCGTTGTGGGTCGCAGCGCATTGGTGAAGGTCGTGCACGACAACGGTTACAGCACCACCTACTACCACATGTACAACCTGACGACGCTCGCCGACGGCAGCGCCGTGCGCACCGGCACGTATCTCGGCAACATCGGCAACGAGCTGCCGTGCGGTGGTTCGAGTACCGGGGCACACGTGCACTTCTCGTTGCTGCGCGGCAACACCCACGTGAGCGTCAACGGGATGACGATCGGCGGCTGGACCTTCTACGAGGGTTCGCAGGCGTACGGCGGCTACGCGCAGCGCGGCAGCACGCGGGTGTCCGTCGGCGGCCGGATCACGAACTACGGCGGTGGCGGCACGACACTGCCCACCGGCACGGTCGACGCGGGTCCGAACACCACGGTGAACCTGCGTTCCGGCCCCGGCCTGAGCTACTCGGTCGCGGGCACGGTCGCGGACGGCGCGGTGGTGTCCATCGCGTGCACCAGCCGCGGCGAGGCCGTCGAGGGGGTCTGGGGCCGCACGGATCTGTGGAACCGGCTCGAGGACGGCAAGTGGATCAGCGACGGTTTCGTCGACACCGGCTCGAACGAACCGGTGGCCTCGGCCTGCTGACCTGACGGTGCCGATCCTGCCCCAGGGCGGGATCGGCACCGGTTCCGTTATTTCAGCGCTGCCACCAGTTTCGCCGCCGTGACACGGACCGCCGGGGTGTCGTAGCGGTCGCACTCGGCGAGCGCCCGCACCCGGTACTCGCGGGCCTGCGCCGAATCACCCGCGGCGTCGGCGAGTTCGGCGAGCCTGGCCATGATCTCGACCCGGTGATCGGAGAGCCTCGCCTCGCCCAGCGCCGCCAGCAGTTGCTCCCGCGCCTCGCCGAACCGTCCCGCGTCCATCAGCACCACGCCGCGACCGTGTTGCACCCGAGCCGTTCCCGCGGTGTTGGAGTGCCTGTGGAACAACGACTCCGCCTCGTCGAGCAGGTCCATCGCGGCGATCACCTGGCCCGCGGCCGCCAGGGTCGTCGCCAGGCGGATGAGCAGCATCGAGAGCAGCTCGTCGTCACCGCCGGCCTTGCGGTGCTGGTCCACGCTGAGTTGTTGCACCTCGGCGGCCTCGCCGAGATCGCCGGCGGTGTGCAGCATCAGGCCGAGCAGGGAGAGCGCGAGGTTCTCGCCGATCAGGTAGCCGGCCCGCTGGAACTCCTCGACGGACCGGCGGCCCAGCGACACCGCCTTCTCCAGTTCGCCCAGCCGTCGCCTGATCGCCGAGCCGTAGTAGCAGTTCCACGCCTCGGTGAGGGTGTCGTCGATCGGCTCCGCCGCCGCCTCCTCGTGCACGGCGAGGGCCTCGTGAGGCCGCCCGCACAACGCGTACAGCGCCCACGACAGGTAGTTCAGCTGCTCGGCGGCGCCTTTGGCGTTGCCCAGTCGCCGGGCCGCGTGAGCGCCGGCGGAGAAGACCTCACGCCACAGTTCGCCGACGCCGTGCATGTCCGAGTACCAGTGCATCGCCTGTGCCAGCGCGAGAACGCGGTCGTGCTCGCCTTCCGCCACCGCCGATCGCAGTGCCCCGCGCCAGTTCTCCAGTTCCAGTTCGAGCCACCGGGCCGCGGACTCCTTGTCGTGCACCGGACCCGCACGCTCGGCGGGCATGTCGTGGTCGAAGAAGAGGGCCGCACCGGTGGCGGTGTCGAGGAGCCAGTGCCGCAAACGTGTGCGCGCCTTCAGCACGGCGGCCGGGTCGTCGTCGAGTTCGAGCCGTTCGGCGGCGAAGACGTGCAGCAGGTCGTGGCGCGTGTACCGGCCGGGCGTCTCGCTGATGCCGAGCAGGCTCGCGTCGGCCAGTTCCTCCAACGACTCCTCGGCGTCGTCGACCAGAACGGCGGCCAGGGCCACGCTCACCTCGGGGCTCGTGACCAGGGCCAGCCTGCGGAACAGGGTGGCGGCGGCGGAACTGAGCTGGTGGTAGGAGATCTCGAACGCCGCCCGCACCTGCAGGTCGCCCGCCCGCAGCACGGACAGGCGGCGCCGTTCGTCCTCCAGCTGCTCGGCGAGGTGGCCGATCGTCCACTGTGGTCTGCTCGTCAGCCGGTTCCCCGCGATGAGCAACGCCAGCGGCAGGCCCCCGCACAGCTCGGCGACCCGCTCGGCCGCGTCCGGTTCGGCATCGAGCCGGTCCGGGCCCGTCACGGCGCGCAGCAGTTCGACGGAACGGTTCAGCGGCAACAACTCCAGCGGGAGCCGGTGCCGGGCGTCGAGGCCGGTCATGGTCCGGCGGCTGGTCAGCAGCACCAGCGTGCCGGGACTGGACGCGAGCAACGGCCGCACCTGCGCCTCGTTCTCCGCGTTGTCCAGCACCAGCAACACCGTCCGGTCGCGCAGCTGCGAGCGGTACAGCGACAGCTTGTCGTCCGGGTCGGCGGGGATCTGGCGCTCGTCCACTCCGAACGAGCGCAGCAGCCGGTGCGCGGCCTTGTCCGGGGTCAGCGGCTCGGCGTCGGTGCCGCGCAGGTCGAGGAACACGCAGCCGTCGGCGAACCGCGCGCCCAGCCGGTGTCCCGCGTCGACGGCCAGCGCGGTCTTGCCCGCGCCGGGCGCGCCGTGCACGACGGCGATCTGCAGCCGTGACGACGACGAGGCGTCCGCGGCGAACCCGTCCAGGAGCTTCTTCTCGCTCTCCCTGCCGGTGAGCTCGATCAGCACCGGTGGCAGCGAGCAGGACGTCACGGCGAACGGCGCGTCCGGGCGTTCCTCAGCTCCGGCCACCCGGCTGACGCGGGCGAGCGCGGTGAACTCCGCCGCCTCCTCGCCCCTGAGACCGAGCCCGCCCACCAGCAGCTGCACGGTGCGGAACTGCGGACTGAGCGTGCGGCCGCGTTCCATGTCGCTGATCGCGCGCGTGCTCAGGCCTGTGCGTTCTGACAGCTCTTCCTGCGTCAACGGAACACGCGATCGATAAAAGCGGAGAAAGTCCCCGAACGCGGTCGTGCTCACTGCGCTACCCCCAGACGTCTTCAGCGCATGGTGCTGACCGGTAGACGTCTGACACCGGGGTAACGCTGCTTCCGAACCTCATTTCTGCCGGAACTTCTGCCGGTTGTTCAGCAAGGTGAGCGGTTCCGGCCGAAATTAGCTTCGAGGTGTGTCCATCGCGTACCCAGTGCGGCTCTCGGCTGCGCTCTGGCCGGCCGCTCTGGCGTGGCTGCTGTTCACCTGGTCCGGTCACTACCCGATCGACCTCGACGTGTACCGGCTCGGCGGCCTGGCCTGGCTCGACGGCAGGCCGCTGTACGTCGGGTTCACCGGCCCGCCGCTCGACCCCCAGCTGCCCTTCACCTACCCGCCGATCGCGGCGGCGTTGTTCAGCGGCCTGAGCTTCGTGCCGGGCGGGTGGCACAACCTGCTGGTGGTCGCGGCCGGGTTCGTCGCGCTGACCGCGGTGTGCGTGGCGGTGGCGGGCAAGGTCCGTCCTGATCTCAGGTGGACGGTCGGCCCGCCGGCCGCGATCGGCGCGCTGGCGCTGGACCCGGTGTGGATGACCTACGGCTACGGCCAGATCAACCTGTTCCTGCTGGCGCTGGTCGTGATCGACGTCCTGCTGGTGACCGGCAGGCGCCGGCGTGGCGTGCTGATCGGCGTCGCCGCCGCGATCAAGCTGACGCCCGCGATCTTCGTGCTGTACTTCATCGTCAGGCGCGACTGGCGCGCCGCGATCACGTCGATGGTCACGTTCGCCGGACTGGTCGTCGCGGGATTCCTGATCGCGCCGGCGGATTCGCTCCAGTACTGGCTGCACTCGCTGCTGAACCCCGACCGCATCGGCGACATGTCGTTGTCCACGAACCAGTCGATCCGTGGTCTGTTGCGCGGTTTCGGCCTCGCGTCCGGCGTGGAGACACTGCTGTGGGTGGTGCTCGCCGCCGCCGTGGTGGCCACCGCGGTCTTCGTGGCCCGGCGGACCCGCGACGACCTCGTCGCACTGTTCGTCATCGCGGCCGCCGGGCTGCTGGCCTCGCCGGTCTCCTGGCTGCACCACTGGGTGTGGTGCGTGCCGGTGCTGGTGTACCTGGGCCTGCGCGGCAACTGGCTCGCCTTCACCTCCGTGTTCCTGGTGTTCGTGACGAGGCTGCACGAGTTCGACACCTACGTGTGGCTGACCGTTGTGGCGCTGGGAGCACTGGCTGTCAGGCAGGCGACACGTTCGCCGGTGCGACCGCGCGACCGCGTCTTCCAGCCCATGATCAAGTGACGTTCCACACCGGATCTGAGTTGCGTGGGCTGCGAGGATTCAGCCCGTGGAAGAAGAACCCTGGTCCAGAGCCACGCTCCGGGTGTGGGCGGGTGAGATGACCGTCGCGGAGATCGGCGCCGCCCTGCAGATCGACGGTGCTGAGCGGAGCGACAGGCTCTGGTGCGTCGAACCCGGCGAGGGAGACATGCACCTGGACGACCGGCTGAAGGCCGTCGAGGCGGTGCTCGCCGAGCACCGGGAAGCGCTGGTCCAGGTCGCGGCCAGATGTGACGTGGACCTGTTCGTCTCCTGGTCGCCGAAGGAGGGGCAGGACTCGGTCTGCCTCGGCCCCGACCTGATCAGACTGCTCGGTGAACTCGGAGCCCACGTCGTGATGGACACGCACACAGGCTAGAAGAACCACCCGAAGAACCTGATCTTCCGCCACTTCCTCCTGGCTCCCGCTCCGCCCTTGCGGTTACCTCTGGTCAAGAGACGTCAAGAGGGTGGATTCGGCTGTGACCGCTGTTGCGGAGCTGTTCCGGCGAGTTCCGCGCAACGTGCTGTGGCCCGGTGTGTTCGGTGCCGTCATGCTCGCCATCGGTGGGCTGGGAGCCGGCGCGATCGTCCGCAGGGACCCGTTGCTGAGCGGGACGGTCCTGAACGCGATGAGGTACGGCCACGGCCACGACCTCGCGTTCATCGTCCTGTTCGCGGGCCTGGCGCTCATGGTGCTGTCCTGGGTCCGGCTCGGCCGGCTGGTGCTCGCACGTGAGGTGGGCGGCCGGACGGTGGCGGTGACGGCTGCCGCGTGGACCGCGCCGCTGATCATCGCGCCGCCGCTCTACAGCCGTGACGTCTACAGCTACCTGGCGCAGGGTGCGGTGGCGCTGCGCGGCTTCGACCCCTACTCGCGTGGCGCCGCCGTGCTCGACCTGCCGTTGCGGGGCAACGTCGCGGGGCTGTGGCAGGAGACGCCGTCGCCGTACGGGCCGCTGTTCCTGCTGCTGGGCAAGGGAACTGTGTGGCTGACCGGCGACAACGTCATCCTCGGCGCGATCGTCATGCGCGTCGCCGTGCTCGGCGGGCTGGTGTTGCTGGCGTGGGCGATCCCCGGTCTCACGAGGCACCTGGGTGGACGGCCCTCGACGGCGTTGTGGCTGACGGTCGCAAACCCGCTGGTGGTGGCGCTGGGCATCGGTGGCGCGCACAACGACGTGCTGATGGTCGGGTTGATGGCGGCGGGCGTGTTGATGGTGCTGGACCGCAGGCATTGGAGAGGGTTCGCGCTGATCGCGTTGGCGACGGCGGTGAAGGCGACCGCGCTGCTCGTCGCGCCGTTCCTCGTCTGGGTGTGGGCGGCACGGCTGGAAGGCACGGCACGGCAACGCTTTCTGACCGCGGCCGCCGCAGGGGGAGCGGTGTTCGTCGTGGTCTTCGCGGCGGCGACGGTGGTCGCGGGCGTCGACCTCGGCTGGATCAGCGTGTTGCGGTCGCAAGGGCCGTTGCTCACGTGGATGTCGTTGCCGTGCGCCGCGGCGGAGCTTCTCTACTTCTCGATCGGCCGTTACGTGCCGGGCTTCACGCACCTCGGCTTCCTCAGCTTCTTCCGCGCGGCCGGCGTGGTCGTGCTCGCCGGAGTGCTCGTGCGGCAGTGGTGGCTGGCGCGGGAGGGCGGTGTGGAAGCGGTGAGACGCGCCACGATCGCGTTGCTCGCCGCGTCACTGCTCGCGCCTTCGGTGCTGCCGTGGTACTTCACGTGGGCGCTCGCGTTAGGAGCGGCGTTCGCGTGGAAGGACCGCTGGATCGCCGTGCTGGCGGGCGTTTCGGTGTGGATGGTGCTGGTCACCCTGCCGGACGGCACGATCGTCGCGCGCTGGACGTACGACTCCATGAACCCCTGGGTGTGGTGGCCGTACCTGGCTGCCACTGTTGTGGCAGGGATGTGGGTCGGGCGGGCGCTGTTGCACCCCGTGCGTCAACCGGCCCCGGTGGCTGGAGGAACCGGTGAGTGAGCAGCGTGTGCTGAGGTTCGCGCCGTTGGTGTTGTGCCTGTCGTTGGGCATCTACGCCGCGACGGCGAACTGGGGGATGATCGACCTCAAG
Source organism: Lentzea waywayandensis (assembly GCF_900115955.1). Classification (GTDB taxonomy): domain Bacteria; phylum Actinomycetota; class Actinomycetes; order Mycobacteriales; family Pseudonocardiaceae; genus Lentzea; species Lentzea waywayandensis. Next base: position 226,507 of record NZ_FOYL01000001.1, on the reverse strand, counting down.
GTCTACTGGAGCCTCGCTCCGAACGTGCTCACCGACGAGCTCTACTCGATCGACATGCCGTTCACGGCGGACTTCCCGCTGCCGTTCACGTATCCGCCCTTCGCGGCGATGGTGTTCCTGCCGCTGTCGGCGTTGCCGTGGATCGCCGCGAAGGTCGTCTGGCAGGTGCTGTCGCTGGTCTGCCTGTGGTGGCTGGTGCGGACGGCGTTGAAGCTGCTGGCGGACAAGGCCGTGCAGCCGTTCGACGGGACGTGGCAGCGCCGCGCTCTGTTGTGGACGGCGATCGCGCTGTGGTTCGAGCCGGTGCGCAAGACCCTCGACTTCGGACAGATCAACCTCGTCCTGATCGCCGGGACGTTCGCGGCGATGGTCGCGGCCCGGCAGGCCGTCGCGGGACTCGGCGTCGGTGTCGCCGCCGGGATGAAGCTGACGCCGGCGATCTCGGGGCTGTACTTCCTGGTCACGCGCCGGTGGAAGGCCGCGCTGTGGTCGGTGGCGGGCTTCGTGGTCACCGTCGCGCTGGGCTTCCTGGTGTCCGCCTCGGACTCGTGGCGCTACTGGTTCGAACTGCTCGGCGCGGCGAACCGGGTCGGGCCGGTGGGCTCGGTGATCAACCAGTCGTTGCGCGGCGCGTTGTCGCGTTCGCTCGGCTACGACGTCGAGATGTCCTGGCCGTGGCTGCTCGCGGTGGCGGTGTCCGTCGCGCTCACCTGGTTCGCGTTGCGGGCCGCGGTGAAGGCCGGGGACACCCTGGCGGCCGTGATCATCGTGCAGCTCTTCGGGCTGTTGGTCTCGCCGATCTCGTGGAGCCACCACTGGTTGTGGGTGATCCCGCTGGTTCTCTGGCTCGTGCACGGGCGACGGAACCTGCTGCTCGCCGGCGTGTGGGTGGTCGCGGTGGCCTCGGACGTCATCACGATTCTGATCAACCTGCAGCCGTCCATCTGGGAGATCCCGAGACCCTGGCCACTCGCGGCGCTCGGCTGGATCTACCCGGCGCTCGCACTGCTCACCCTGGCGTTGACGCCGAAGCTGCTCGACCCGATCCCGAAGGCAGAACGTGTTGCGACCTAAGCCCCTCGCGAAGCTGGAACGGCGGCTGCTCGCCGTCGCCCCGTGGCTGCTGGCGATCTCGATGCTCGCACGCACGTGGATCATCGTCACCGGCTTCGGCAACGAGTCGATCGACCTGTACGTGTACTGGTCGCTGGCCCCGCACGTGCTCGAAGGCGACCTGAACCAGGTGGTCTCGCCGCACTCGCCGCCCGACTTCCCGCTGCCGTTCACCTATCCGCCGTTCGGGGCGCTGGTGTTCCTGCCGATGACGTGGCTGTTCTGGGGCGCCGCGCAGTGGAGCTTCCGCCTGCTGACCGTGCTGTGCCTGTACTGGCTGGTGCGCGTGGCGCTGCGGCTCGTCGCGGGACAGTCGTGGACGGTCGACGCCCGGATGTGGCGGCAGCGGGCGATCCTGTGGACCGCCGTGCTGCTGTGGATGATGCCGATCTTCCACACCTTCGAGTTCGGCCAGATCAACCTGCTGCTGGCCGCGGTCGTGCTGGCCGCGCTGGTGGCCCGCGACTCGCGCGTCGCGGGAGCGGGGATCGGCCTGACCGCCGGGGTGAAGCTCGTGCCCGCGATCTCCGGCCTGTACTTCCTCGCCACCCGCCGGTGGAAGGCCGCGTTGTGGTCGGTGGCGGCGTTCGCGGCGAGCGTCGGCCTCGGGTTCCTGGTGAACTTCGAGCAGGCCAGGCAGTACTGGTTCGTGCTGTTCGGCGATCCGGACCGGGTCGGGCCGATCGCCACCGCGCACAACCAGTCGTTGCGCGGGGCGTTGTCCCGCAGCCTCGGTTACGACGTCGGCATGTCCTGGCCGTGGATCATCGCCGCCCTGGTGTCGACCGTGATCGCGTTGTTCGCGCTGAGGGCGGCGGTCCGGGCGAGCGACGCGCTGATCGGCGTGCTGTCGGTGCAGTTCCTGGGGTTGCTGCTCTCGCCGATCTCCTGGGACCACCACTGGGTGTGGGTGGCGCCGCTGCTGATCTGGCTGGTGCACAAGAAGATCGCGCCGTGGGTGCGCAACACCCTGCTGGCGCTGTGGGTTCCGGTGATGTTCCTGGACGTGATCGCGTTCCAGCTGGACCGGCAGCCGACGATCTGGACGATCAGCCGGCCCGGCTGGCTGTCGCTGGTCGGCTGGACCTACCCGGCGTTCGCGTTGGTCACGCTGGTCGTCGTCGCGTGGTCGTGCAGGTCGCTGAAGTCCCACTCCGGCAACGGATCCGAGAACGTCCGCCACACCTCCGGCCCGGCCGCGAGCTCGGAGTCGGTGAGCAGCGCGGGATCCAGTCGCTGAGCCGGCTCCGTCACGTCGAGATCCACCCCGATGAACACCAGCTCCTGGCGGGCGTCGGGCGAGTCGAGCAGCTGACCGGGTTCGATGACCAGGTTGGGGCCGGCCTGCGACCAGACGGCCAGCACGTCCGGCCGAGACGCGATGTAGCAGAAACCCTTGCTGCGCAACACACCTTCCCAGTCCGCCAGCGCCTCCACGAGCCGGGCGGGGTGGAACGGCCGTGACGCGCGGTAGGTGACCGACCTGATTCCGTACTCCTCGGTCTCCGGGGTGTGCCCGCCGGCCAGCTCCTGGGCCCAGCCCGGTGCCTGCGCGGCGGTGATCGGGTCGTACCGGCCGGTGTCGAGCACGTCGGCCAGCTCCACGACGCCATCGCGCGTGTGCAGCAGGCGGGCAGACGGGTTCAGGCGTCGCAGAACGGCGTCGAGCGTCGCCAGCTGATCGGACGTGACGAGGTCGATCTTGTTCACCACCAGCACGTTCGCGAACTCCACCTGGTCCACCAGCAGGTCCGAGACCTCACCGGCGGCCAGTCCGCGCAGGAAACCCTCCGCGTCCACCAGCGACACCATCGTGTCGAGCCGCGCGTGATCGGACAGGCTCGTGCCGTCCTCGAACGTCCAGTCGAACGTCGCCGCCACCGGCATCGGCTCGGAGACGCCCGTCGACTCGACCAGGATCGTGTCGAACCGGCCCGAGCGCGCCAGTTCGCCGACGCTGTCGAGCAGGTCCTCCCGCAACGTGCAGCAGATGCAGCCGTTCGTGAGTTCGACGAGGCGTTCGACCGTGCGGTCGACCAGCGCCGCGTCGATGTTGACCTCGCTCATGTCGTTCACGATCACCGCCACCCGCCTGCCCTCGCGGTTGGTGAGCACGTGGTTGAGCAGCGTCGTCTTGCCGGCGCCCAGAAAACCGGACAGCACCGTCACGGGGGTGCGCATCAGAGTTCCAGCTCCTCGTGCCAGTCGGAGAACGGGTCGGCGAAGTCGAGCTCGGTGACCAGGGCGAGCTCCTCGTCGGTGACCAGGGCCGACCGCAGTGCCGCGGCGATCTCGTCCGCGTCGGCGGACCGGGTGATCACGACGAGCTCCTGGTCGCGATCGCCTTCCCAGGGCCCCAGGTTGCCCACGCGCAACCCGCCGCCAGCGGACTCCAGCCACAGCGCCGCGTCGGGCTGGCTCGCCACCCACACCCGGCCGCGCACCCGCACCACGCCGTCGAGCAGCACGTCGATGCAGTCGTGCAGCCGCATGGGGTGGAAGGGGCGCCGGTCGGTGAAGTGGACGACGGACACGCCGTGCGCCGGTTCCAGCGAGTGCAGCCCGTACAGCAGCGACCCGAAGCCGTCGTCGATCTCGCCGCGCCGCGCGTCGACGGGAACCGCGGCGAGCAACGCGACGACGTCGAGCTCGGACAGCTGCTGACGCGGCGCGCCGGGGGAGAGCCGGTCGAGCACGGCGGCGAGCACCGGGTCGCCCGGACCGGTCAGCACCAGGGCGTCCGCGAACTCCGCCTGCCCGACCACGACCTGCGCGACCATCCGCTCGTCACCCTCGGCCGCGCGCATGCCCCGGTCGGCGAGCGAGTCGGCGCCGGTCGCGTCGTCGAGCCAGGTGGCGGTGTCGATCACCGTCACCACGGCCTCGATCTCCACCTCGGTCCCGCTCAGCGCGAAGCAGACGGCCTCCGGTTCGAGCATCGGGTCCAGCTGCACGATCACGCGCCCGTCCAGCCCTTCGAGCAACGGAACGAGGTCCAGCCGCAAGGTGCACGAGACGCACCCGTGCGCGAGCTCCAGGACGGTGAGACGGCCGTCCGCCCACCGCCGCACCACCCCCTCGGCCAGGCTGCTCAGATCGTGCCTGACCAGCGACGACTCCGGTGACGCCCGCCAGAGTTCGTCGGCCACGTCGTGGTGGGTGAACCCGGCTACCAATACGACCCGTGCTGCCATGGTCCGCAGCCTACATGACAACGATTATCGTTTCTGAACGGACGGCGCGGGCGTGGCATGACATGATCGAACGATGCAGGTCGAGTTCTGGGCTGACGTCATTTGTCCGTGGTGCTACATCGGCAAGGCGCGCTTCGAGAAGGCGCTGGCCGGTTTCGAGCACCGTGCGGAGATCACCGTGGTGCACCGCGCGTTCGAGCTGGATCCCACCAAGAGCGGCGTCGAGTCCGTGCAGGACATGCTCGCCGCCAAGTTCGGCCCGCGCGCCGCCGAGATGGAGGAGTCCGTCGCCCAGCTCGCGCGTGACGAGGGCCTCGGCTACCGGCTCGACCGCGAGGTCGGCAACACGTTCGACGTGCACCGGCTGCTGCACCTGGCGGGGGAGAAGGGCATTCAGCACGAAGTCCTCGACGCCGTGCTGCGCGCCAACTTCGCGCAGGCGCGTTCGCTGTTCACGCCCGAGTCGCTGACGGAGATCGCCACCGAGGCCGGGCTCGACGCCGCCGACGTCAAGACCGTTCTCGAAGACCCCGCCGCCTATGCCGACGAGGTGCGCGCCGACGAGCAGCGCGCTCGCGACATCGGCGTCTCCGGCGTGCCGTTCGTGGTCGTCGGTGAGCGTCTGGCCGTGTCCGGCGCCCAGCCCGTCGAGCTGTTCGGACGCGCGCTGACGCAAGCCTGGGAGGCGTGAGATGGACGAGGCACTGTTGAAGGTCGAGTCGGAGCAGCGCTCGAACGCCGTCGTGCTGCGTGCCGAGGGCGAGGTCGACTCGTACACCGCGGACCTGTTGCGCGACAAGCTGTCCGAGGCGTTCGGCGCCGGGCTTCCCGTCGTGCTGGACCTCAGCGACGTCGAGTTCTTCGCGTCCGTCGGTCTCTCCGTGCTCGTCGAGTTCCACCTGCGCGGCGAAGACAGCGGCATCCCGTTGCGCCTGGTGTCGCCCAGGGGAAGCGTGCTGCGGGCGCTCAAAGCCACCACGCTGAACCAGACGCTGGAGCTCTACCTCGACCTGGACGCGGCGTTGCATGGCTGACCTGCCGTACCGCCCGATGCCGGACGGTTTCGTGCTGGACCGCACCAAGATCGTGGTCGCCATCGCCGCGGGCCTCGTCAGCGGCCTCGTCGTCACGGTCACCGGTCACGGCGAGTTCGGCCTGCTGGTCGGCTGGGACGTCGCGACCCTCGTGTACCTCGTGCGGGCGTGGATGGTCATCTGGCCGATGGACGCCGAGGAGACCGCCCGGCACGCCGTCCGCAACGACCCGACCCGCCGCGTCGCCGAGGTGCTGCTGCTCGTGGCCGCGTTGGCGAGCCTCGTGTCCGTGGGCTTCGTGCTGGCCCGTGCGGCACACACCAGCGGCGCGTCCGAACTGCTGCACGTCGGGCTCGGCGTGCTGTCCGTGGTGCTGTCATGGGCTGTCGTGCACACGATCTTCACCTAATGGTTTGTCGGCGGAAGCCCGGCCGTTCACGGCCGGGGGAAGTCGATGCGCCGACGTCGACCGAACACACGTTCGATAGGATCGTCTGTGTGAAGCTGGCGGTGCGGGTGAAGCTGCTGCCGACGCCCGTCCAGGCGACGGCGCTGGCGGCGACCCTGCATGCCTGCAACGAGGCTGCGGAGTACGCGTCGAGCGTGGCGTTCGAGCGGAACGTGAAGTCCCGTAACGAGTTGCAGAAGCTCTGCTACCACGACGTCAAGGATCGGTTCGGTCTGTCGGCGCAGCCCGCGGTGCGGGTGGTGAAGAAAGTCGTCGATGCCTACGCCACCCTGCGGGCCGCGATCAGGGCTGGAAACCTCGGCGGAGAGAAGTGCCAGCGCCGCGTCAAGGCCCAGTCGAAGCCGATCTCGTTTCGCCGGTGGGCGGCGCAGCCGTTCGACGACCGCTGCCTTTCGTGGCAGCTGGACGCGCGGACGGTCAGCATCTGGACGACCGTGGGCAGGGTGAAGGACCTCCGGTTCGTCTGCTCGCCGGACCAGTTGACGACACTGCGTGCTCACCGTCAGGGCGAGTCGGACCTGCTGTTCTGTGACGGCATGTGGTTTCTGGTCGCCACCTGCGAGGTGCCTGAGCCGGAGGTGTTCGAGCCTGTCGACTGGATCGGTGTCGACCGGGGTATCACCAACCTGGCCACCACCTCGGACCTGGACAACTTCCAGGGCCGCCGCCTGCGGAGGTACCGCCGCTGGCACGTCCGCAAACGTGCCGAGTTGCAGGCCAGGCGCACCAAGTCCGCCACGCGCCGGGTGAAGCGCCGGGCTCGCAGGGAAGCGCGGCACGCGACACACATCAACCACAAGATCGCCAAAGACATCGTGGCTGTTGCCGAACGCACCGGCCGCGGCATCGCCCTGGAGGAACTCCACGGCATCCGCGACCGGGTACGGCTCCACCGGCACCAGCGAGCCACTCAGTCCTCCTGGCCATTCCACCAGCTCGAACAACACATCACCTACAAAGCACGCCGGGCCGGTGTGCCGGTACTGCTGGTGGACGCCCGCTACACCTCGCAAATGTGCCCGAGGTGCAAGCACACGTCCCGCTCCAACCGTCCCACCAGGGACCGGTTTTCGTGTCGCCGGTGCGGTCTTGCTGGACCCGCCGACGTCGTCGCCGCTGTGAACATCCGTGATCGGGCACGGCGCGCGTGGGTACTTGTCAACGTGCCCTTACCGATGCCTGCCTGAGCAGTTGTCGGTAGATGCGGCCCGCACACCACAACCAGTGGTGGACGAGGAACGCGACTCGGCTTGAAGGAATCGGGCGAAAGCTCGGCCCTTTCAGGGGCGAGAAGTTGACGCTGCGCTATGCCCGTCTCTACTACTACGGCGCGGACGGCGGCATCGACTTCAACCAGCCCGAACCGCCGGACTACGGCGACTTCGCGTACGTCGCGTTCAGCATCGGCATGACGTTCCAGGTGTCCGACACGAGCCTGTCCGGCCGCGAGATGCGCCGCACGGCCCTGAAGCACGCCTTGCTGTCGTACCTGTTCGGCACCGGTGTGCTGGCCACGACGATCAACCTGGTCGCGAGCATCAGCAGCCAGTGATCACGCCGGATGCTCCGCGATGAGAACCAGCGCGTCGAGCACCCGCCACCAGTCGTGCTCGCTCGCCTCGTGCCCGAGCGCCTCGGTGAGCAGGGCGCACGCGCTGATCAACCGCGCGGTCACGTCCTGCGGGTCCTGACCGGACTTCTCGGCGAGAGCGGCGACCGTTGCCCGGAAACGCCGGCTCCTGCTCAGCTTCACCACGCTCTGCGGTGCCGGACCGCTCGGTGCCGGAGCGCCTGAGCCGAACTCGATCGACAGGTCGGTGCCGAGCGCGGAGGCGAGCCTGCTCAGCACGTTCGTCGTCGGGTTTCCCCTGCCGTTCTCCAGGTTCGCGATGTAGGGCACGGACAGCCCGGCGTCGGCGGCGACCGAGGCGACGGTGCGGCCCGAGGCCTGCCGCAGTGCGCGCAGCCTCGGCCCGATGGGCTCGTTCGGCACGACCGCTCCTATCTTGACAGAACACTTTGAGTGGCGATCTTATTCTGTCAAGACTACTACCTGGGGGTGGCGGTGCTCGAAGCATTCAAGATCAGAGATTTCCGGCTGCTGTGGACCGGTCGAACGGTGAGCCTGCTGGGCTCGTGGCTGCTGGTGATCGCGATCCCGGCGCACGTCTACGCGCTCACCGGTTCGCTGCTCGCGACCGGCCTCACGCTCGTCGCCGAGTACCTGCCGCCGTTGCTGCTCGGCCCGATCGCGGGCGTGCTGACCGACCGGTGGGACCGCAGGCGGGTGATGATCGCTGCCGACCTGTTCCGCGCTTTCGCGGTCACGCTTATGTTGTTCGCCACGGCCGGGCACTCGCTCTGGCTGGTCTACGCCGCGTTGATCGCCGAGAGCACCGGCGCCGTGCTGTTCCGGCCCGCCGCGCAGGCCCACATCCCGGTCGTCGTCGGCACGGGCAGCGGACTGAGCAGCGCGAACTCGCTCAACGCGTTCACCGACGGCACGGTCCGCCTCGTCGCACCGCCGCTGGGCGCCGCGATCATGACGCTCACGAGCTTCCAGGCACTCATCTGGATCGACGTCGCGAGCTACCTCGTCTCGGCGGCCGCCATCGCGCTGACGACCCGCCGCCAGGGTTCGGCGGGGAAGCGGGCACCGGTCGATCTCGCAGGTGGGTGGAAAGTGCTGCGGAGCTTGCCGATCGCGGTGGCCCTGTTGCCGTTGACCGCGATCTTCCTGGCGGCCAACGCCTCGCTGAGCGCGCTGCTCGTGCCGTTCGGGATCCAGGAACTGGGTGGCACCGAACAGATCGGGCTCGTCGTGTCCGCGCTCGGCGTCGGGTTCCTCCTCGGTGCCGTGGCCATCCGCAGGCTGGTCGACCGGGTTCAGCCCCGTTACCTGCTCGCGGCCAGCCAGCTGGCGACCGCCGTGGCGTTCTTCGTGCTCTTCAACTCGACGTCGTTGGTCGTTGCCTTGCCCGCCGCCGTTGCGATCGGAATGTTCGGCTCGATGACCCTCGTGACCCCGCAGACGGCGTTGCAGCGGGTGGTGCCGAACGAGGCGCTCGGCAGGATCAGCGCTGTCTTCCTGTCAGCGGAAGCGTTGGCGACGTTGATCGGCGCGCTGGCCGGACCTCTGCTCGCGCAAACGCTGTCGTTGTCCGCCGCGGTGGTGGTCGCCTGCGTCGTCACCGCGGGCGGCGCTTTGGCGGGTCTGGTGCCGTGGGACCGCACCGCCACCCCCGACGTCCTCGCTCGGGCAGAATGAGCGGCGTGCCGGACAAGCTGACCGTCGACCTGCACCCGATCTTCCGCAGCGACCAGGACATCGCCCAGGCCGTGCGCGCCGCGTTGTTCCGCGCGGCCGGGCAGCAGGTGCCGCTGGTCGAGATCATCACGGGCAAGGGGTCGGGCAAGCTCAAGGCCCGTGTACTCGCGATGCTGAAGCAGCCGCACGTCAAGAAGCTCTACCGGCGGGTCGAGGTCGCTCCCGGCAACGACGGAATGGTGCTCGTGCACCTCAGGTAGGTCAGCGTTCGCTGGTCCGTCGCATGACGCGGGCGAGCAGCTCGGCCTCCTCGCTGCCTTCGTCGTCATCGGACGTGAGGGCGAGCAGGAAGATGATGATGACGCTGACGCCGGCGCCGCCGATGATCAACGACGTGATCAGCTCCTGCGAGTTGCCGATGACGACCGACGCGCTGTGGTCGTGCGCCATGCTCATCGCGTACATGCCGGTGTAGTGCATGCCCGTGACGGCCACGCCCATCACCAGCGCGGCCCCGATGACGGCGGCGAAGCCACTGACCTTCCGGGTGAACCACAGCGCGACGGTCGAGGCGACCACGGCGATCACGATGGAGACCGCCACCAGGCCGATGTTGTAGGAGACGTCGGCGTTGATCACGATCGCGGCCATGCCGGTGTAGTGCATCGCGGCGACGCCGAGTCCGGTGACGAGACCGCCGGCGGCGAGCGGCCAGAAGCGCGTGTCGCCGTTCACGCCGTAGCGCCGCACCAGGAACAGGCCGGCGGCGACCACCACGATGGCGACCACCATGCTCAGCAACGTGATCGGGATGTCGTAGGAGACGTTCGCCCCCATCCACGTGCCGAGCATCGCGGTGAAGTGCATGCCCCAGATGCCGAGCCCGCCGATCGACACGGCCGCCACGGCGATCCACCAGTTCCGTGTCGTCCTGTTCGCGTTTCGCGCGCGCTCAGCGGACAGGAGACCGAGCACCGAGCCGAGGACCGCGACGACGTAGGCAGCGATCGGAGTGAGCGTCCCCATGTCCATGGTCGAGATGAAAACATTTCGAATCTATGCGACACAAGACCAGTGTGCACACTGGTACCAGGGAAAACGTTGTGCGATCGGGCGGGCACACCGCGTGTGCGCTGTCCGTCCACAAAGGACTTACACGGGCAGTGACCGATCAGGTGCGGCGAGCATCCGCTGGGCGCGCGGAAAGTCCCGAAGTTGTACTGAGAGTAGGTCCAGGGCGGGTTCCAGCACCTGCGCCGGCACCCCGCGGGCGTTGAGCACCTCGCCGGTCCAGGAGAGGAAGTCGCGGAACAACGAGTCGTCGTCCACGTACAGCGCGGTCGCGAGGTACTCCACGATGTGCGCCAGATCCTCGGCCGTGTGCTGCCGCTGCTCGTCGCTGTAGGACCGCATGGCGGGCACGCGTTCCTCGAGCCCGCGGTACACGGACCGCACGAGGTCGCGCGCGCTGCGGGTCACCAGCGTGTACTCCTGGTCCGCGAGGTGCGGCAGGTCGTCGACGGGCTGGTGTGGCGCGCTCGGCGGCTGAATCGTTTGGGACAGCAGCATGTCCGCGGCGGCCCGGGCGTCGGCGGCCCACGCGTTCGCGCCGAACCGCCGCGCGTACACACCGTCCACGCCGAACGCGGCGCCGCCCACCATCACCGGCACGCCCGTCGCCTGGCAGGCCGTCATCGTGGCGTGCGCCACCGGCAGCCGGGTGGCGATCGAACTGGACAGCGCCACCACGTCCGGGCTGGTGCGGTGCAGGTACGTGATGAGGTGCGGTGCCGGCACCTGCGCGCCCAGGTAGTCGACGGCGAAACCGCGCAACGACAACACTTCCGCCAGCAACCGTGCGGGCAACGCGTGCCATTCGCCGTCCACGCACGCCACCGTCACGCGCCCGTGCACCGCTTCCCGGCGTGGCCTGGTGATCGACAACGCGGTGACCGCGCGGTCGTTGATCGCGGTGATCGCGTGCTCCTGCGCCACGCTGATCCGGTTCGCGGCCCACTCCCGGCCGACCCGCTGCTGCACCGCGCCGACCACGTCGAGCAGCACGGCCTCGTGGCCGTGTTCACCGGCCGCCTCGAGCACCACGTCGGTCGCGCGGTACTCGTTCCCGTCGAGCGCGGCCTCCCACAGGGCTTCGACCGCTTTCACGAGGACCTCCTGCGCGGCGCGGTGATCGCGAGAACCGCCATGTCGTCGTGCACGCCGCTACCGACCCATTGCGCGGCGAGCATGTGCACGTGTTCGACGAGCGCCTCGGCCGGCATCCCGCCGCAGTCCGTGAGAGCGCGGCGCAGGCGGTCCTCGCCGAACTCCTCGTCGCCCAGCGGGCCGCCGTGGGCCTCGGTGATGCCGTCGGTGTAGAGCAGGCACGAGTCACCGGGCGCGAGCAGCACCTCGTCGGTGGTCGTCATGATCCGCGGCAGGATGCCGACGAGCGTGCCCTTGGTCCTGGCCGCCTCGACCGCGCCGTTCGCCCGCACGATCAACGGCGGCAGGTGCCCGCCTGAGGTCAGCGTTACGTGCAGACCGTCGTCGACGGGCCGCACGGTGCCGACGACCGTCGTGATGAAGCGGGACTTGTCCGTGGTGAGCAGCGCCTGGTTGAGGGCCTGCAGCATCTTGTCGTGGTCGGTCACGACCTGCAGGAGCGCGTGCAGGGCCGTGCGGACCTTGCCGGTCTGCGCCGCCGCGTCGAGTCCCTTGCCGCACACGTCGCCGAGCACGACGAACAGTTCGTCGTCAGGCAGTTCGTGCACGTCGTAGAAGTCGCCGCCGACGCGTTCGGTGTCGCCCGACGCCCGGTAGCGCCCGGCCAGTTCGACGTGCTCGTAGCGGCGCAGCGCAGGCGGCAGCAGGTCGTGGGTCAGCCGATCGGTGATCACGGCCTGCTGGGTGAACAGGCTCGCGGCCGAGATGGCCACTCCCGCCCGCGAGGCGAACAGCCGCGCGAACGCCTCCTCGTCCTCGGTGAACCGCTTGTCCCGCCGGATGAGGATCAACGCACCCGCCGGCACGCCGTGGCCAGGCAGGGGAGTGACGACGATCGAGACGACGTCCTGGGCCAGCCAGCCCGGCGCCGCGGCCGGGTCGATCCAGCGCGACGGCACCGGCGGGAAGCCGCGCAGCGCCTCGCTGAGCCCGACGACCTCCTCGACGTCGACGTGCTGGAGCTCGTACGTCGGCGTCTCGCCGCGCAGGCACCGCGTGACGGGATGGCCGTGGTCGGACTGGGGAGCGATCACCAGCGCCTCGTCCGCGAGGTGCGCGGCGGCTAGCTCGGCGACGACGGTCATGCACCGCTCGGGGTTGAGCGACGTCATCAGGGCACCGGACATCCGTGCCAGCAGCGCGGCCCGCTCCCGTTCCAGCAGCAGGTCCGTCTCGTCGAGCAACCACCAGGTGACCGAGCCGTCCTCGTTGTCGACCCGGTGCGCGGCATAGCTGCGTTCCGCGACGTGCACGGACTCGCCGTGCCGCCACTGAGGCGGTACGACCTGTTCGGGGAAGAGCGACCTGGCAGCGTCGTTCATGCCGTGCACCGCACCGACGGCGTCGACGACGAGCGCGGGGCACGGCGAACGCAACCAGTTGGAAACCGTGACCACGACGCAATGGTCTCATCCGAAGCCGATCAAGAACAACGTTTGACACGCCCCCGGAGTGGGTATGGCGTCCTCAAAGGACGATCACAACGCCACCTGTCCGGTGACGCCGACCACCGTGTTCCCGCCGACCCAGATCTGGCCGCCGGCCTGCGAGAGGTGGATTCGCCCACGTCGTCCGAGAGCGGTGCCCTGGGCCGCGACGTACCGCTCCGGCGCGATTCCCGCCGGAATCAGCCACTGCGCGATCGACGCGTTGAGGCTGCCCGTCACCGGATCCTCCGCGAACTTGCCGTCCTCGTCGACGAACGCCCGCACCTCGAACGCGACCTCACCCCCGCCGGGGTGCGGCCCGACCACGCCGATGTCCGTGAAAGCACCGAACCGCTGGTAGTCGGGCCGCACCGCCAGCACGGCCTCGGCGGAGCGCAGCAGCACCGCGACCCAGCCCGGCCCGTTGTCGGCCCACTGCGCGTCCACGATCTCGTCCGGCGTGATCGCCAGCGCCGCCGCCAGCGCGTCGTGCTCGCCTACCGGACCGCCGCGCAGGAGCGGGGGAGCGGCGAACGCCAGCCGCGCACCGTCGCGGCGCACCTCCACCAGCCCGGCACCGCACTCCTGCACCAGCCGATCCGGGTCGCGCGGGGTGTTCCCGGCGGCCAGCCACGCATGCGCGGATCCGAGCGTCGGATGGCCCGCGAACGGCAGCTCGCGGCTCACCGTGAAGATGCGCACCCGGTAGTCGGCGGCGGGATCCTCTGGCGGGAGGAGGAACGTGGTCTCCGCGAGGTTCGTCCAGTTCGCGAACGCCGCCATCTCCTCCGTGGACAGGCCCTCCGCGTCGTGCACGACCGCGAGCGCGTTGCCCTTCATGAACTCGTCGGTGAACACGTCGACCTGGCTGAACGTCCGCATACGGCCAAACTTAGGGCCTGTGTCGAAGTCGGGCCCGACTTCGACACAGGCCCTGCTGTCAATGGTGCCGTTCGACGTCTGACCGCTCCGCGAGGTGGCGACGTCACACGTGGTGCCGTCCATTTATCGGCTCTTAACCTCAAACCCATGTCCTGCCTGCAATGACGGAGGCGAACACATGCGATTGAGGAACGCTCTCGTGGCACTGGCGGCGGCCACCGGCCTGGCCGCGGCTTCCCTGTCGATCTCGCTCGCGGCGGTCCCGCCACCGCAGTCCGGCAGCCTCACCAAGTACGACATCACCGCCATCTACGTCAGCGGCGTGTCGTCCGGCGGCTACCTGGCCAACCAGCTGCACGTCGCGTATTCCAGCGTGTTCCAGGGCGCGGGCATCTTCTCCGCCGGCGCCTACGACTGCGCGCAGAACAACGTGAACACCGCGCTTCTCGCGTGCATGGACACCTTCCAGCCGCGCAAGACGCCCGCCGAACTGGAACAGCTGACCCGCACCCGCGCGTCGGCGGGCACGGTCGATCCTCCGGGGAACCTCTCCGGCGACCCGGTGTGGCTGTTCCACGGCAGCGCCGACGACACGGTCGACCGCGTGGTGAACGACGATCTGGCCACCTACTACCGCGACTTCGGCGCGCGAGTCGCCTACAACAACACCACCGCGGCCGGGCACGCGTGGGTCAGCCCGATCGGCCCGAACGCCTGCGGCGTCACGACTTCGCCTTACATCAACAAGTGCGGGACGACCGACCCGGTCAAGGAGATGCTGGGACACCTGTCCGGTCCGGTGAACGCGGCCGCCTCGACGTTGTCCGGCAAGCTCGTCCAGTTCGACCAGAACGCGTACGCGCCCGGCGGCAACGCGGCGTCGATCAGCATGGGACGCGAGGGATTCGCTTACGTGCCAAGGGCGTGCGACACCGGCCCCTGCAAGCTCATGGTGACGCTGCACGGCTGCTACCAGTACTACGGCCTGATCGGCAACGCGTTGATGGACAAGGCTTATCTCAACGAGTACGCCGACACCAACAACATGATCGTGCTCTACCCGCAGGCCACCACGATGACCGGGAACCCGCGCGGGTGCTGGGACTGGTGGGGCTACCAGTCGGCCCAGTACGCGCTCAAGACCGGCCCGCAGATGACCGCCGTGGTGAACATGGTCAAGGCGTTGAGCACCACCGGGCCACCGCCCACGACCACCACCACGACGACCACGACGACGACCATCACGCCGCCGACCTCGCAGTGCGTCACCGCGAGCAACTACGCCCACACCGTCGCCGGTCGCGCCTACGTCAGTCTGGGCCAGACCTACGCGCTGGGCTCCAACCAGCCTCTGGGGCTGTGGAACACCTTCACCACCAGCACGATCCGGCAGACCGCGCCGAACCACTGGGTGAAGTGCTGACCGGGTGAGCTCCGGGGTGGCGGCGCGCACCGCCACCCCGGTCCCGTCAGCAGTGGTCGAACGCGTAGTCCGACTGGCCGGGCCCGACGAGGTAGCGGTCACGCAACGTCGTGGTGGCTGGAGTGTCCGGGTCGTTGCACACGTCCTCGAACGTGCCGCGCAGGTCGTCGGTGTACTCGATGTCCATCACGTGCGAGCCGTACACGTCGGAGTAGGACGCGCACTCTTCCCAGCGGTGGCATTCCTCGGAGACCGCGAAGTCGAAGCCGACCTCGGAACGTCCACGCGCCGCCTGCTCGGCAGAGTTCTTCTGGCCGATGGCGAGGTTGCGGCTGTGTGACCGGTCGGCGAGCAACTTCGCGTAGGCGAGGTTGTTGTTCACGCTCAGCTTGCCCTTGGAGCGCAGGTAGGAGTCGAGGTTGTCCACCTCGACGGCCTTGAAGCCCTTGGTCGCGCACTGGTCGATGGTGCCGCCGATGATTCCGGCGAGCTCGGTGCGCTTGGCCGACGTCGACGTGTCGAGCAGGAACTCGTCCGGCCAGTTCGGGTCGATGATCGGCTTGCCCGACGAGTCCTTGAGGATCAGGTGACCGCGCTGGTTCAGCCAGACGTTGCGGTCCGCGGGCTGCGTCTGGAAACCGTTGACGTAGCAGATGTTGTAGATGCCGGGCGCGGGTGTGGCCGTGCTGTCGCGGGTCACGAGGTTCACGCCCTGGGGCGGCGTGTACGCGGCGCCGAGCTGGTAGTCGAGGACCGCGCCGGCAGGGGGCAGCTGGACCGCGGCCGCCTGGCTGGACGAGGTCAGGGGTCCGGCCACGCAGGCAGCCAGTGCGACTGCTGCTAACGCGGTTCCGGTGAGGGCGCGGGCAGGGGAGGTCATAGGCGCCAAACTCCTTGATCGCTCACAAGTGGTGATTGAGTGTGAGCGACTCTAGCGAGATCCGGCGCAACGGGCTAGTAAGCAATCTCAATCGGTCACCACTCTTGCTTGTTTGAGCGATTCGCGCTTAGTGTTCGCGACCAACACAGCCGCATCCACGAAGCGAGGGAGTCGACATGGCGGACGGCAGAGGGCTCAGTCGCCGCACGGTGCTCACGATGGGTGCCGCGCTCGTCATGACGGCCGCCTGCGGAACGGGCTCCGGCGGGAACGGCAAGGTGAAGGTGTGGCACGGCTACACCGACAAGGAGGCCTCCGCGTTCGACAAGCTCGCGGCGCGCTGGAACACCACGCATCCCGACCGGCAGGTCGAGCTGGTGTTCAACGGTGGCAACGACAACGCGCTGCAGAAGACGCTGGCGTCCTTCGCGTCCGGCAACCCGCCGGAGGTCGCCTACCAGTACGGCTCCTCGATCACCGGGCTCACCGGCCGCCCGCAGACGCAGGACCTGACCGACGCGCTGCGCGGGGACACGGAGTTCCGCTGGGACGACCTGTTCCCGGCGGGCCGGGAGGCCGCGACGGTGGACGGGAAGATCTACGGCGTCCCCGCGCTCGTCGACAACCTCTCGCTCGTCTACAACAAGAAGCTGTTCGACGAAGCCAAGATCGCGCACCCGACCGAGTCCTGGACGTGGGACGACTTCCGCTCCGCCGCGCAGAAGCTCACCTCCGACGGCAAGTTCGGCTGGGCGTACGTCAACGACGGCACCGAGGACACGGTCTGGCGGTTCCTCGCCCTGCTCTGGCAGGCAGGCGGCGACCTGCTCTCCCCGGACGGCAGGAAGGCCGCGTTCTCCTCCGACGCCGGCCGGCAGGCCATGCAGTTGTTGCGCGACATGGCCGTCACGGACAAGTCGGTGTACCTGGACGCGGGCGATCAGCAGTACCTCAACCTCTTCAACTCCGGCCGCATCGGCATGCTGTGGACGGGTCCGTGGGACCTCGGCTCCATCAACGAGGACGTCTCCTACGGCGTGCAGATCCTGCCCGGCAAGGTCACCCACGCGACGATCGCGGGACCGGACACGTTCGTCGTGTTCGGTGAGAACGGCCGCACCAACGCGTTGCCGTTCCTGAAGTGGCTGCTCTCGGCGGAGGTCCACCTGGAGTTCGCCATGGAGACCGGCCACCTGCCGATCCGCCAGTCCGAAGTGGACCTCGCCGGCTACGCCGAGTTCGAGGCGAAGTACCCCGGCACTAAGGTGTTCGTCGACAACCTCGCGAAGAACGTGACGAAGTCGCGGCCCAACATCCCGCAGTACCCGAAGATCTCGCAGGTCCTCGGCACCGCCGTGCAGTCGGTCCTGCTCGGCCAGGCCGAACCCCAGGCCGCGCTCGACCAGGCGCGGACCGAGGTCGACCAGGTGCTGGCGGGCTCATGACGCTCGACCGGCGCAGGCTCGCCGACCACACCGCCGGCTGGGGGTTCGCCGCACCCGCCGTGATCCTGATCGGGGTGTTCGGTCTCGTCCCGGTGATGTGGTCGTTCGTGCTGTCCTTCCAGCACACCGATCTCACCTCACCGGGAACGTTCGCGGGCGGCGACAACTACGCCAAGCTCGTCGCCGACCCGCTGTTCTGGGACGCGGCCCGGCGCACGCTCGTCTACGTCGTGCTGTTCGTGCCGATCACGCTCGTGTTCGCGTTGCCGATCGCGGTGATGCTCAACCAGAAGATCCGCGGCGTCGTGTTCTACCGGCTCGCCGTGTCCGTGCCGCTGGTGACCTCGACGGTCGCGACCGGCATCATGTTCAGCTGGCTGGCGAACCCGCAGTTCGGCCTGGTCAACGCCGCGCTGGACGCGGTGGGCCTGCCGAAGCAGGGGTTCTTCTCCGATCCCGGTCAGGCGCTGTTCGCCGTGGTGGCGATGACGGTGTGGGGCTGGCTCGGGTTCGCGGTCATCATCTACCTGGCGGCGCTCCAGAACGTGCCGAAGGACCTGATCGAGGCGTCCGCCCTGGACGGCTGCGGGCGGGCCCGGTCGTTCTGGCACGTCGAACTGCCGCTGGTGGCCCCCGCCACGGGCTTTCTCCTGGTGTGGCTCACGATCAACGGCCTGCAGCTCTTCGACGCGGTCTACGTGACGACCAAGGGCGGGCCGCTGCGCGCGACCACCGTGCTCGTCTACCACCTCTACAACGAGGCGTTCGTGAGCTTCGACGGCGGGTACGCGGCGGCGATCGGCTGCGCGGTGTTCCTGATCATCGGCGTGTTCACCCTGGCCCAGCTGCGGTTCAACCGCCGCACGTCGCACTACGAGGTCCGATGAGAAGGCCGAGCGCGCTGCACCTGATCCTCTTTCCGCTCTCCGTCGTCATGGTGACGCCGCTGGCGTGGATGCTGCTGGTGTCGGTGTCCACCCAGGCGGAGTCGCGGCGCTTCCCGCCCGGCCTGCCGAGCGGGATCGAGTGGGAGAACTACCTCGCGGCGATGCGGGACGCGCCGCTGGGATCGTGGCTGGTCAACAGCTTCGTCGTGTCCGTCGTCTGCGTGGCCGGCAACCTGCTGCTCTGCTCGCTGGCGGGCTACGCGTTCGCGCGCATCCCGTTCTTCGGCAACAAGGTCGCGTTCGTCCTCATGCTCGCGACGCTGATGGTGCCGTTCCAGATCGTCATGCTGCCGCTGCTGATCATGATGCGGTCACTGGGACTCATCGACACCCTCGGCGCGCTGATCGCGCCCAACCTGGCCACCGCGTTCGGGGTGTTCCTGATGCGGCAGTTCTTCACGACCCTGCCCAGGGAACTGGAGGAGGCCGCGCGGATCGACGGCGCGAGCAGGCTGCGGACGTTGCTCCAGGTGCTGCTGCCGCTGATGCGACCCACCCTCGCGACCCTCGCCGTGCTCACGTTCCTGCAGACCTGGAACGACTTCCTGTGGCCGCTCATCGCGGTGCAGAGCCCGGAGGTCATGACCGTCCAACTGGGACTGCAGAGCTTCCAGGGCGCGCACACCACCAACTGGCCGAAGCTCATGGCCGGCACGGTGCTGAGCCAGCTGCCCGTCCTGCTCGTCTTCTTCTTCGCCCAGCGGTTCTTCGTGCGGTCGGTGGCCGCAGCGGGCATCAAGTGACTGAACAACCAAAGGAATCCGCCATGCACACCAGTTCCGCCGCGCAGCTGCACACCACCGCCGAGATCGCGTCCCAACCCGCCTGCTGGCGGCGGGCGATCGCACTGGCCACCGACCCCGCCGTCGTCGCCGCCCTGCCCGCACGGGGCGAACGCGTCGCGGTGGTCGGCTGCGGCACGTCGTTCTTCATGGCCCAGGCCTACGCCCGGCTGCGGGAGGACGAGGGACTGGGCGAGACGGACGCGTTCGCCGCCTCGGAGTTCCCGTTCAGCCGCGACTACGACCGCGTCGTGGCACTGAGCCGCTCCGGCACGACGACCGAGGTGATCGACGTGCTGCGGCGGCTGCGGGTGCCCACGACGGCCATCGTCGGCACCCCCGGCACCCCGGTGACCGAACTGGCCGACCAGGTGGTCGCGCTGGAGTTCGCCGACGAACGCTCCGTCGTCCAGACGCGGTTCGCGACGACCGCGCTCGTGCTGCTGCGCGCCCACCTCGGCGAACGACTGGACCGCGCGGTCCTCGACGCGGAACAGGCCCTCGCCGACCCGCTGACCCCGGACCTGGTGGAACGCAACCAGTTCACGTTCCTCGGTGGTGCGCCCTGGACCACCGGACTGGCCGCCGAGGCCGCGCTGAAGATGCGCGAGGCATCGCTGAGCTGGGCCGAGTCCTACCCGGCCGCCGAGTACCGGCACGGGCCGATCGCGATCACCGACGAGGGCTCGCTGGTCTGGGTGTTCGGCACGGCACCGGAGGGCCTCGAACTCGACGTCGCCGGGGCCGGCGGCCGGTGGATCGCCCGCGACCGCGACCCGCTCGCCGAGCTCGTCGCGGTGCACCGGCTCGCCGTGGAGGTGGCGCTGCTGCGGGGACTGCACCCCGACACCCCGCGCAACCTGACCCGGTCGGTGATCCTCGACGGCACGCCATGAGGGCGCTGACCGTCACGCTCAACGCGGCACTCGACGTCACCTATCGGGTCGGCGCGCTGCGGCCGGGCGCCACCCACCGCGTCACCGACGCCGCCGTTCGCGCGGGCGGCAAGGGCGTCAACGTGGCACGAGTGCTGCACGCGCTCGGTGTGCCGGTGCTCGCCACCGGGCTGGCGGGTGGCGGCGCGGGTATCGCGCTGCGCGACGACCTGGTGCTTTCCGGTGTGCCACAGGCGATGTTCCCGATCGAGGGGGAGACCCGGCGCACGGTCACCGTCGTCGCCGAGTCGGGGCAGGCGACGCTCTTCGCCGAACCCGGCCCGGAGGTCACGTCCGGGGAATGGGCGGAGTTCCTCGGCCACTACCGGGAACTCGCCGCAGTCGCCGACGTCGTGGTGCTGTCGGGCTCACTGCCGAGAGGACTGCCTGTCGACGCCTACGCGACACTCGTGCGCACGACGTCCGCGCCGGTGGTGCTGGACGCGGACGGGTCCGCGCTGGCGGCAGGAGCCTCCGCCGGACCCGCCGTCATCACCCCGAACCGCGGCGAGCTCACGGCTGCGTCCGAAATGGACGATCCACTCGCTCTCGGCGCGGCCGCCGCACTCGTGTCCGATGGCGCACGGGGCATGACCGCGTACACCTCTGAGGGCGTGTGGACGGCGGCTCCGCCCGAGGTGATCACCGGCAACCCGACCGGCGCCGGTGACGCCGCCGTCGCCGCGCTGGTCGCCGCGTGGCACCTGCCGTGGCCGAAGCGCCTCGCCGAAGCGGTCGCGTTGTCGGCGGCGGCGGTGCGTGCCCCGCTCGCCGGCGACTTCGACCGCGCCTTCTACGACCAGCACAGGGCGGACATCACGCCCAGAGAAGTTCACGAGGACTAGAACATGCCGTTGGTCCAGCTCCGAGAGATGATCGGCGGGCCCGCACCGGTGCCCGCGTTCAACGTGATCCAGGTCGAGCACGCCGAGGCGATCGCCGCCGCGGCACAGGAGACAGGCGCCTCCGTCGTGCTGCAGATCAGCGAGAACGCCGTGCGCTACCACGGATCCCTGCGTCCGATCGGTGCCGCCGCGCTCTCCGTCGCCGCCTCCGCGTCCACCCCGATCGCGGTGCACCTCGACCACGCGACGTCGGAAGAACTCGTGCGCGAGGCCGTGCGGATCGGGTTCGGGTCGGTGATGTTCGACGCCTCCGCGTGCCCGCACGACGAGAACGTCGCCCGCACCGCCGAAGTCGTGCGCCGATGTCACGAGGCCGGCGTCGGCGTCGAGGCCGAACTCGGTGAGATCGGAGGGAAGGACGGGGTGCACGCACCGGGCGTGCGCACCGACCCGGACGACGCCGCCGCGTACGTGGCGGCGACGGGCGTCGACTTCCTCGCCGTCGCGGTCGGCTCGTCGCACGCGATGCTGACCCGCGACGCCGAGCTCGACTTCGAGCTGATCGCGTTGCTGCACAAGACCGTGCCGGTGCCGCTGGTGCTGCACGGGTCGTCCGGTGTCGCCGACGAGAGCCTCGCGGCCGCCGTGCGGTCCGGGATGTGGAAGATCAACATCGCCACGCAGCTCAACAAGCACTTCACCGCGAGCGTGCGGACCGTGCTCGACGACCACCCGACGCTCGTCGACCCCCGGCGCTACCTCGGCGCCGGTCGTGAGGCCATGTCCGCCGAGGTCGCTCGGCTCATCCGGGTACTGGAAGGCTGATCAATGTTCACCATCGCGTTCGTGGGCGCGGGTTCCGTCGAGTTCACCCGCCAGCTCCTCCGCGACGTCCTGACGTTCCCGGAGCTCGCCGGATGCACGATCTCGTTGCACGACATCGATCCGGAACGGCTGGAGGTGGCGGCGTCACTGGCGCGGCTGGCCGGCGGAGCGCACATCCGCACCTCGCTGTCGCGCCGCGAGGCGGTGGAGGGCGCGGACGTCGTCGTCAACATGGTCGCGATCGGCGGCCACGCGGCGACGTTGCGGGACTTCGACGTGCCGGAGTCGTTCGGCCTGCGGCAGACCATCGGGGACACGCTCGGCATCGGCGGGATCTTCCGCGGGCTGCGCACCTTCCCGTTCCTGGACGGGCTCGCCGCCGACATGCTCGCGGTGTGCCCGGACGCGTGGTTGCTGAACTACACCAACCCGATGGCGATGAACATCCAGTACCTCGCGACCGTCGCCCCACGGCTGAAGGCGGTCGGCCTGTGCCACTCGGTGTACTGGACGATCCACGACCTGAGCGCACTGGTCGGCGTTCCGCACGAGGAGGTCGACTTCCTGTCCGCGGGCGTGAACCACCAGGCGTGGATCCTGCGGTGGCAGCACCAGGGCCGCGACCTCTACCCGGCGCTCGACGCCGCCATCGCCGCCGATCCGGAGCTGGCCCGCCGGGTGCGCGTCGACCTGTACCGCAGGCTCGGCTACTACCCGACCGAGACCAGCGAGCACTCCTCCGAGTACGTGCCGTGGTACCTGCGGCACCAGTCCGAAGTGGAGCGACTGCGGATCCCGGTCCGCGACTACGCGACGATCAGCGCCGAGAACGTTGCCACGTATGAGAAGACCCGGGACGCGCTGGCTGCAGGGGAGTCGTTGCCTCCGCTGGCCGACGACGCCGTCGAGTACGCGCCGCAGGTGATCCACAGCCTGGTCACCGGACGTCAGCGCACGATCCAGGTGAACGTCGCGAACCACGGCCTGATCTCGAACCTGCCGCAGGGTGCCGCCGTGGAGGTGCCCGCCACCCTCGACCGGCTCGGCGTGCACCCGCACCGCGTCGGCGACCTGCCCCGCCAGCTGGCCGCCGTGAACCGGAGCTTTCTCAACGTGGTCGACCTGACCGTGGCCGCAGCCGTCGAAGGCGATCCGGACCACGTCCGGCACGCCGCGATGTGCGACCCGGCGACCGCCGCGGCCCTCACCGTCGACCAGATCAGCGACCTCGTCGCGGCGATGACTGCCGCGCACGGCGACCTGCTGCCTGCTGCTCTGCGAGGCGCGTGATGCTGGACCTGCTGGTAGTAGGTGACGCGAACCCGGACGTGCTGGTCTTCGGCGCCCCAGGCACTCCCGCGTACGGCCAGGCGGAAACCCTGGTGGAGCAAGGGGTTCTCGCGCTCGGAGGGTCGGCGGCCATCGTCGCGCACGGTGCCGCCCGGCTGGGGCTGACCGTCGGTCTCGCGGCGATGGTCGGCCGGGACGCGGCGGGCGACTTCGTGCTGGACGAGCTGAAGTCCGCGGGCGTCGACATCAGCGGGTGCGTGCGCCACCCGGACCTGCCGACGGCGTTGACCGTCTGCCTCAACCGGGCGGGCGGGGACCGGGCGATCCTGACGGCGCAAGGATGTCTGGCGGCGTTCGGTCCCGAGCACGTCCCCGAGGTCGCTGCCCGGCACGTGCACTCGGCGTCGTACTTCCTGCAACCCCGCCTCGCCGCCGGTCTGCCCGAGGTGTTCCGGACGGCTCGCGGTTCCGGGGCCACCACCTCGCTCGACACGAACGACGACCCGTCGGGCGAGTGGGCGTTGCACCCGGATCTGCTGGGGCAGTGCACCTTCGTGCTGCCCAACCAGGCCGAGGCGGTGGCGCTGACCGGTGCTGTGGACCCGCTGCCGGTGCTCGCGGCCGCCGGTCCGGTGCCGGTCGTCAAGGCGGGCGCGGACGGGTGTGTTGCTCTGCAAGGGGAAGAACGGATCACCGCGCGTCTGCCCGCTGTGGCGCCGGTGGACACGGTCGGCGCCGGTGACTCGTTCGACGCGGGCTTCCTCGCCGGATGGTTGCACGAGCGGGATCTCCGTGCCGCCATGGCACTCGGCGCCGCCGCCGGTGCGTTGTCGACGCGCGGGGCAGGGGGAGTCGCCACACAGCCCTCCCTGGCCGAAGCAGTGGGGCTCGCGCGGAACGCGGAGATAACGAGCACGCAAAGTGCGTGAATAGGCCGTAATAGACGCCAAATCGAGCATGATTCATGCGTTATAGTGATCGGATGCGTCAAGAGCAGCGTCTTGCTGCGATCCTGGGCAAGCTCGCGGAGGCGGGCTCGGTGAGCGTGACCGGGCTCGCGGAGGACCTGGACACGTCCGTCGCCTCGATCCGCCGGGACCTCCAGTCGTTGGAAGAGCAGAAGCTCCTCAAACGCACCCACGGCGGTGCGGTCGCGGTCGAGGTCATCTACGAGCTGCCGCTGCGCTACCGGGTGGGCCGTCGCGAGGAGAAGCGCCAGATCGCCGAGGCGGCCGCGCGGTTCGTGACCGAGTCCGTCCACTCCGTCGGCCTCAACGGCGGCACGACGACCACCGAACTCGCGCGTCTGCTCGCGGTCAGCAGGCCGTTGAAGGTCGTGACGAACGCGCTCAACATCGCGTCGGACCTGTGCCCGCGTCCCCTGATCGACCTGGTGGTCACCGGCGGCGGCGTGCGCCCGGAGAGCTACGAACTGGTGGGCCCGCTCGCCGACCGCGCTCTCGCCGGCATCAGCCTTGACCTGGTCTTCCTCGGCGTCGACGGCATCGACGCCCGCACCGGCATCGCGACCCACGACGAGGTCGAGGCGCAGACCGACAACTGCCTGCTGCGCACCGCCGACAGGGTGGTGGTCCTCGCGGACGGGTCGAAGGTCGGCAAGCGCGCCTTCTCCCGCATCGCCGCCATCTCCGACGTGCACGTGCTGATCACCGACTCCTCCGCGCCCGCCGAGGAACTGGACCGCTTGCGGGCGGCGGGAGTCGAGGTCGTCGTCGCGTAGCGGTCAGGAGCTCGAGCGCGTGAACTCCTGTCCTCCCAGCACGTTCAGCAACGCCAGTGCCTCGGCGTCGCGAGATCCGGGCGGCGCGCTGTAGAGCACCAGGTTCTGGTCGCGGTCCGTGAGCGCGAGCGAGTCGCAGTCGACGGTGATCTCCCCGACGAGCGGGTGCCGGAACGTCTTCGTGAGCACCGTCGCCGCCTGCACGTCATGCCGCTCCCACAGCCGGGCGAACTCCGGACTGCCCTCGCGCAGTTCCTCCACCAGCCCGGACACCACGGGATCGGCCGGATACCGCGCGAGGGTCGCCCGGAGCTGCATGACGACGTGATGCCGGAACTCGGTGGCGTCCGAGACCCCGTACAGCGTCTGCGGCCCGAGGAACGCGCGGCGCGCCAGGTTGCGGTCCCGCGGGGCGAGTACGCGGAAGTCCTCCATCAACGCGGCCGTGAGGTCGTTGCACGCCAGCACCTCGAACGCCGCCGACGTGACGAACCCGGCCGTCTGCGGGAGCCGGTCGAGCAGCGCGAGGATGCTCGGCCGGACGTCCCGCCGATGCCGTCCGGTACGACTCGGTGCCGTGCCCGCGAGGACGTGGAGGTGGTCGGACTCGGCGTCCGTGAGCCGCAGCGCACCTGCCAGCCCGGCGAGCACCTCGGCCGACGGACGCGGCGCCCTGCCCTGTTCGAGACGGACGTAGTACTCGGTCGAGATGTGCGCGAGGACCGCCACTTCTTCGCGACGCAGACCGGAAGTCCGGCGCCGCGGCCCCGTGGGCAGGCCGACGTCCTCCGGCCGGAGACGCTCGCGCCGGCTCCGCAGGAACGCGCCGAGCTGCTGCTTGTCCATACCTCGAGTATCCGCGCAGGGTGGTGACTCAGCCTGGTACAGCCTGTGCCTGTCTCCGGCTCCGGCCGGGGCCGACGCTGGTGTCATGAACAACAACACCGGACTTCTCACCGGCAAGGTCGTGCTCATCACCGGCGCCAGCCGAGGCATCGGCGAGGCCGCGGCCAGGCTCTTCACCCGAGAGGGCGCGGCCGTCGTGCTGGCCGCCCGCGGTACCGACGCCCTGACCCGCGTAGTCACCGAGATCCGCGCCGACGGCGGCACCGCCGACGCGATCACGATGGACCTCGCCGACCGCGCGGACATCCGTTCGGCAGTCGACCAGGTCGAGAAGCTGCACGGACGACTTGACGGCGCCTTCAACAACGGCGCCATCGTCCAGCAGCCCGGCCCGCTGGACACGACCAGCGACGACGAGATCGACGAGCAGTTCGCCGTGAACTTCCGCGGCCACTGGACCGCCATGACCGCCGAGGCGGCTCTCATGCGGCGCAACGGCGGAGGCGCGATCGTGAACACCTCCAGCATCGGCAGCCGCCGCGCGAACCCCGTCCTGCCCGCCTACGGCGCCATGAAGCGCGCGCTCAACAGCCTCACCGAAAGCGCCGCCGTGACGTGGGCCAAGGAGGGCATCCGGGTCAACGGCATCACCCCCGGCGGCACCGCGACGGCGATGATCGACCAGTGGGAGGCGGCCACCCCCGGCGTCATCGCGCACCTCAACGCGACGAGCCCCGTCGGCAGGATGGCCGAACCGCACGAGGTCGCCGAGGTGGCGGCCTGGCTGCTGAGCGACCGGGCGTCGATGGTGAACGGCGCGATCGTGCCGGTCGACGGCGGCGCGGGCGCCTGAACGCCGGGTCTCGGGCCGGTTCGAACAGGGGGACACCCTGGCGACCCGGCCGTCCGGACCGAACTCGAAACGCGGACAGCGGTGTTCTCCCGGACGAAGCGCGGCGATCTCCTTGGCCGATCCCGACCGCCGGCTCGTCGACAGGGCACTTGTGCTCACCGGGGCAGGGTCGCCAGGTACTGACGGCACCTGCTCCCGCGCGTGAGTGTTGGTGTCAGGAGGCAATGATGACTACCGCTACCAACGGATATCCAGTGCACGTGCACGCGCGGCTGGACTCCGGCCTGAGTCGCTGGCTGTGGCTGGTGAAGTGGTTGCTCGCGATCCCGCACTACCTGGTGCTCGCGTTCCTGTGGCTGGGGTTCGTGGTGGTGAGCGTGATCGCGTTCTTCGCGATCCTGTTCACCGAGCGCTATCCGCGAGCGTTGTTCGATTTCAACGTCGGCGTGCTGCGCTGGACGTGGCGCGTCACCTGCTACTCCTACGGCGCGCTGGCCACGGACCGCTATCCGCCGTTCAGCCTCGGCGCCGAGCCGGACTACCCGGCGACCCTCGACATCGCCTACCCGGAGCACCTTTCGCGTGGTCTGGTCCTGGTGAAGTGGTGGCTGCTCGCGATTCCGCACTACCTGATCGTCGGCGTGTTCGCCGGCGGCGGCAGTTACGCCATGAACGAGGCGGGCCGCTACTCCGGCGGCGGGCTCATCGGTCTGACGGTCCTCATCGCAGGCGTCGCGCTGCTGTTCACCGGCAGCTATCCGTTGGGGCTCTTCGACTTCACGCTCGGCATGAATCGCTGGGCACTGCGCGTCGCCGCCTATGCCGCACTGATGACCGACGACTACCCGCCGTTCCGCTTCGACGCGGGCGGCGACGAGCCAGGCCCGGCGAACACGCCCGACGACGACCTGAAGACTCCGCACGCCCGCGAGACCGAGACTGTCGGCTGAAGGAGACACACAGGATGAGAACCAGAGACGTGATGACGACGAACGTCGTCACGGTGAAACCGGACATGCCGGCACGGGAAGCCGCACGGCTGCTGGCGGAGCGCGGTTTCACCGCGCTGCCGGTGGTCGACGACCTGGGCGAGCTGGTCGGCGTCGTCGGCGAGGCCGAGTTGCTGCGGAACCGGCTGCCGCAGGACCCGAGGTCGCTCGTGCACGGTGAACCGGCCCAGGCCAGGCAGGCGGCTGCCGAGGTGGTGGCGCAGGTCATGCTGACGAAGCCGGTGACTGTCACACCGAACACGGACCTGGCCGAGGTCGCGGACCTGATGCTCGAGCACGGTGTGCGCAGCGTGCTGGTGGTGCACGAGCGGCACCTCGCCGGCGTCGTCACCCGCCGGGACATGCTCCGCTCGATCAGCCGCGCGGACTGGATCATCGAAGCGGAGATCCGTCATCGTCTGGACATGGTCGGCGGCGCCCTCCGGTGGGCGGTCGACGTCAGTGGCGGCAAGGTGTCCATTGTGGACAAGACGGGTGACACGTTCGAGCAGCACGTGGCGGAAGTGCTCGCGCGCGCCGTCGCGGGCGTCACCGACGTCGAGTTCGTCGGCGAGCGCGTCGTGCACGCGGGGCACTGACCCACGGCGAAGGACCGAGGTCACGACGACAGCTGGGTCGATCGGCGTTTCAGGCGGGACCTTCGGCAGCCGTGCCGGTGCCGCCGCAGGCGCATCGTGGGGAAGGGCGAGGTCGACGTGGCGGTAGCCGATCTCAGCCGAAATCGGACGGAGCGTCATCATGAGCGGGTTGGTCGTCGCAGTCATCGCAGCAGCGGTCCTGCTGTTGCTGGGCATGTCGGTGAGGGTGGTCAAGCAGTACGAACAGGGCGTGTTGTTCCGCCTCGGCAAGGTGCGCGACGTGCGGATGCCGGGTCTGCGGCTGATCATCCCGGTGGTGGACGTCATGCGCCGGGTGTCGTTGCGGATCGTCACGCTGCCGATTCAGTCGCAGGGGATCATCACCAGGGACAACGTCAGCGTCGACGTCTCGGCGGTGGCGTACTTCAGGGTCGTGGAATCGGTGAAGTCGGTGGTCGCGATCGAGAACGTCTACTCCGCGATCGACCAGATCGCCCAGACGACCCTGCGGAAGGTGGTCGGTCAGCACACCCTCGACCAGACCTTGTCGGAGACCGACCAGATCAACGTCGACATCCGCAAGATCCTCGACATCACCACGGTCGAATGGGGCGTCGAGGTGACGTTGGTGGAGCTGAAGGACATCCAGCTGCCCGACAGCATGAAGCGCGCGATGGCCAGGCAGGCCGAGGCCGAGCGGGAGAAGCGCGCGAAGATCATCAACGCCGAGGGCGAATCGCTGGCCGCAGCGGCGCTGGGCGACGCGTCGGACACGATGATGGCCCACCCGCTGGCGTTGCAGCTGCGCAACCTTCAGACACTGGTCGAACTGGGCGTGGACAAGAACACCACGGTCGTGTTCCCCGCGCCGCTGATGAGCACCATCGGCGAACTCGGCTCCTTCCTCGCGCGGGAGACGGCTGCGGCCGCTCCACTGGCCGATGTCCCGCGGCAGACAGGAGCGCCGTCGCCGGCGGAACCACAGGTGAACGGCGAACCGGTGCCCGCCTCGCGATAGACCTCGGGGTGACTGCGTCCAGCCTGCTCGCCAGGGGCCGGACGCGGTCAGCGTTCCCCTCTGGGCACGAGCAGGCCGTCAGAAGGGATGCGGGCGCTCCAGGTGCTGCTCTGGGTGTGGCCGTCGACGCATTCGACGGTGATCAGGTCGCCGGCGATGTCGACGCGGAGTTCGGCGCGGGTGGTGTCGGTGTGGCCGGCGATCGTCGTGAGCGCGTCCCTGACCGCGGCGACCACGTCGTCGGCGAGCGTGCCGGGGATGGCGCGGCCGAGTTGTCCTTTGAAGGTGACCGTCGCCGGGAAGCCGGCCGAGGTCGTGTGGTCGTCGACGGCGGTGAGGACCTGGTTCTGCAGGCTGCGCGTGTGATGGCCGGGCGTGACGTCGACGTCGTAGACGTCGGTGCGGATGTGGCTGATCGTGGTGTCGAGTACGTCGATGTACCCGTTGACGCGACTCTGGAACGTGGGGGTCTTGTTCGCCGCGAGGAGCCCTTGCAGCCCGAGGCTGACCGCGAACAGTCGTTGGATCACGTGGTTGTTGAGGGCCAGGCCGATCCGGTCGTGGTCGTCGCTGATGCGCTGGATCTGCTGATCGGAGTGGGCGCGGTCGAGTTCCATCGCGACTGCCGCGTGGCCACCGAAGTCGGCGAGGTGGTGCATGTCCGAGTCGGTGAACGACCGTCGTCCGCTCAGCCTGCCCACGCTGAGAGTTCCCGTGGTCCGGTCACCCGCCGGCAACGGCACCACGATGACCGATCCGATCCGGGCCGGCGCGTCGGCAGGGGCGGGGGGCGCGACCACGGTGGGCACGCCGGTGCAGGCGACCTGCTCGGCCGCACTGGTGTCCATGCCCGCGAGCATCTGGTCGGTCAGAACTCCGCTGGTCGCCTGGATCTTCAACTGTGCCGACGTGGTGAGCAGCGCCAGGATCGCGAAGTCGGCGTCCGCGGCCTGCTGTGCGGCCTTCGGCACCATGTCGAGCGGATGCCCGTCCTGCTGGGCGAACAGCAGGCGGGTCACCTCGGCTGAGGCGGTCAGCCATCGGTGGCGTTGTTCGGACTCCTGGTAGAGACGGGCGTTGTCGATCGCGACGCCGGCGGTCGCGGCCAGCGCGACCGCGAGCTGTTCGTCCTCGCTGCTGAACTGTCCGTTGGCGCTGCCGGTGAGGTAGAGGTTGCCGAAGACACGGCCACGGATCCGGATCGGCACACCGAGGAAGCTGTCCATGTCGGGGTGATGCGGCGGGAATCCCGCGGCGGCCGGATGCGTGGTCAGGTCTGCCAGTCGCACCGGGACCGGGTCGGTGACCAGCAGGCCCAGGATCCCGTGGCCGTGCGGCAGTTCTCCGATCCGCTCGACCGCGTTCCCGTCCATGCCGACGTGGACGAACTCGTCGAGCACGCCGTGGTCGCCGATCACGCCCAAGGCGGCGTAGCGGGCCTCGACCAGATCCTGTGCCGCGGTCACGATGTGCTGCAGGACCGCCTGCAGGCTCAGTTCGCTGGCGACGACCGCGTGAGCGTGCAACAGGTGTCGTAGCCGACCCTGAGTCACGAGCACGTCCTGCGCCCGTGCGGACACCTCGCCGAGCAGTTTCTCCAGCTCCAGGCGGGGCAGATCGGCGAACGGCAATCGGAAATCGTCCCGGGGCGGGTCGTCCGCACCCGCGGTGGCGAAGGTGTGCGACATGGCGTTCACGTCCCGTCGACGTTTGCGCGCGCGTCAGCGGGGTCCGGGCCAACGAGACAACACCCGATGAAGCCGGGAGGCTTCCCGGCTACAACGCAAACCTACGCCGAACGCCTCGCAAGCGATACGGCCAACGGGTTCTCGCAGGTCAGATGTTATGTGGCGGGGGAGACACATCGGCGATGCCGCTCAGCACCCGGAGCTCCCGCCGCAACTGCTCGGCGAGCAGTCGCAGGTCGGGACAACGGTTCGGGTCGGCGATGGCGGTGATGTTCAGCGTCCCCGCGTAGGACAGCGCCGTGAAGGCGACGCTGACGTTGCCGGAGATCCCTGACACCGGGATCACGTCGACGACCGGCGCACCGAGGAACGACAGGCGCTGCTCTGGACCGTGCAGGTCGCTGACGAAGGTGTTGACCAGCCGCTGCCGGTTGACGAACCACTCGTACGCGCCGAACTGCGCCAAGGCCCGGAACACCGGCGTGATCAGTGCCGCGGACGAACCGGGCGCTCTGGTCTTGCGTTGCCGGGTGATCCGCGCGACGTCGGCGAGCCGTTGGATCGGGTCGCCGCCTGTGGGGACCTCGACCGGGATGACCCCGACCTGATTGCCCAGCTCGGCCGTGGTGGCGTGACGTCGTGCCGACACCGGTACGGAGATCACCAGCCGATCGACGGCCTCACCACGGCCGGCCAGCACTGTCCCGAGGGCACCGGCCACCGCGGTGACCACGACGTCGTTGACCGTGCCACCCTGCGCGTGGGCAGTGGCGCGGACGGCGCCGAGGTCCGCGCGTGCCACCGCGAGGGCCCGGCTCCTGCCGGTAGGACGGTTGAGCGAGCAGTCCGGCGGGTGTGCACCGCCGCCGACGCCGAGCTCGGCCACAGCGGCCCGGAGTCGCCCTGCCCCGGCCGGCAGCCGGCGGACGGCTCGGGCACGGGAACGCAACACATCGATGAACAGATCCAGGCGTCGCGGCGCTCTGCGCGGAAACCCCCGGTGGGGCGCGATCGGGACGCCGTCGACCAGGTGGGTGAGAACCGCGAGCCCGCCGATCCCGTCCGCGAGGACGTGGTGGAACACGACCACGAGAGCACAGCGGCCTTCCGCGATGCCGGTGACCAGGGTGGCCGACCAGAGCGGCCTGCTCGGCGGTAGTCGCCTGGTGACGATGTCGGCGACGACGTCGAGCAGCGCCTGCTCGTCGCCTGGTGCCGGGCAGCCGGCCGAGCTCACGTGACTGGCGATGGCGAAGGAAGGGTCGTCGATCCACACCGGCCGGCCGTGTCCGAACGGGGTCCGCACCAGTCGCTGCCGGAGCCGGGGCACCGCCGTGATGCGAGCCGCGATCGCCTCCCGCACAGCGCCGATGTCGGCAGGTGACGGAGTCTCGAGCACCAGGACAGCGGCCACCTGCATCGACGTGCCTGTCGAGTCGCAGACGAGCTCCATCACGTCGTTGCTGCTCGCTCGCTCGACAGCCTGTCGTGGCTCCAGCTCGTGTGCGCTCACCGGCTCTCCCTGTGTGTCGGACCCCAGTGTTCGCAGCGGGAACCGGGGACGGACGCGGGCATTGGTCCCGGCTCGGCAGGGACGTCACGCCCTGTGCGGTACCGGGACCAGCGCCTGTGATGGATGAATGACTGTCGCGATGACGGGTTTGACCTCTGCGGAGGCGGCGAGGCGGCTGCACGACGACGGGGCCAACACGTTGCCGAAGACCAAAGGACGGCATCCGCTGCTGCTACTGCTGGAGCAGCTGATCCACTTCTTCGCCCTGATGCTGTGGGCGGCGACGGCGCTCGCGTACATCGCGGGCATGCCCGTGCTCTCCGTCGCGATCGCCATTGTCGTTGTGCTCAACGGTGTCTTCGCGTTCGCCCAGGAGTACCGGGCCGACCGTGCGGCGCAACGGCTGCGGGACCTGATGCCCGCACGCGCGACCGTGCGCCGCGACGGCGCGCCGCAGGTCGTGGACGCCTCGGAGCTGGTGGTCGGTGACGAGCTGCTGCTCGAGGCCGGTGACCGGGTGTGTGCCGACGGCGAGGTGCTGACCGCGGCCGGGTTCGCCGTCGACGAGTCGATGCTGACCGGCGAAAGCGTGCCGGTGCATCCCGTCGCGGGCGAACTGGTGCACGCCGGGACCCACGTCGCCGAGGGCGAGGCCGCGGTGCTGGTCAACGCCACCGGCCCGCACACGAAGCTGGCCGGCATCGCCGCACTGACGCAGGAGGCCAAGCCGCCGCCCAGTCCGCTGGCGCTGCAACTGCACAAAGTGGTCATGGTGGTCGCACTGACCGCGCTCGCCGTCGGCGTGCTGTTCTTCGGTGTCGCGCTGTTGCTCGGACTTCCCGCGACACAGGGCTTTCTGTTCGCGGTCGGCGTCACGGTGGCGCTCGTCCCGGAGGGGTTGCTGCCGACGGTGACGTTGTCCCTCGCGCGTGCGGCACAGAACATGGCCTCCCAGCACGCGCTCGTGCGCCGGCTGGACGCGGTGGAAACGCTCGGCGCGACCACGTTCATCTGCACGGACAAGACAGGAACCCTGACCCGCAACGAGATGTCGGTCGTGAAGGTGTGGACACCTGCCGGCGAGGTGGCGGTGCACGGCGACGGCTACGACCCGGTGGGCACGGTCGACGGGCCCCCGGCCGCGGTCGACCAGGTCCGCGCACTCGCGGTCAGCGCGAAACTCTGTTCCCCGAAGGCACACGTGCGCAGAAGCGAGGATCGCTGGCAGCCGGTCGGCGACCCGATGGAGGTCGCACTGCACGTCCTGGCGGCCCGGCTCGATGTCGACGGTCCCTCGGCGGACTCGATCCGCTACCCGTTCGACCCGCGTCGTCGTCGATCATCCGTTGTGGACGCGGACGGCGTGCACGTCACCGGAGCGCCTGACTCGATCCTGCCGCTGTGCGCGGCGCGATCCGGTGCCGCCGAGGCGATCGCGGCACTCGCGAAGGACGGGCTGCGGGTGCTGGCCGTGGCACGCAGACCGGCGCGGGCCGGTGATGAAAGCGGCTGGCAGCACGCCGAACGGGATCTTGAACTGCTCGGTCTGGTGGGACTGCACGACCCGCCCCGCCACGACGTCGCCGGAGCGATCGCGTCGTGCCGGACCGCGGGCATCAAGCTTGCGATGATCACCGGCGACCACCCCGTCACGGCGCGCGCGATCGCCGAGCAGGTCGGTCTGCTCGGGCCCGATCAGCTTGTGCTGCAAGGTGATCAGCTCCCTGCCGATCGCGACGAACTCGGAAGGCTGCTCGACCACGACGGCGTCGTGATCGCCCGCGTGACGCCCGAGGACAAGCTGCGCATCGCCGTCGCGTTGCAGCACAGAGGACACGTCGTCGCGATGACCGGCGACGGCGTCAACGACGGCCCCGCACTGCGGGCGGCGGACATCGGCATCGCGATGGGCGCGTCCGGCACCGACGTCGCACGGGAGGCCGCGGACCTCGTACTGCTCGACGACCACTTCGGCACGATCGTCGCCGCGATCGAGCTCGGACGGGCCACGTTCGCGAACATCCGCCGCTTCCTCACCTACCACCTCACCGACAACGTCGCCGAGCTGACGCCGTTCGTCATCTGGGCGCTCTCCGGCGGATCCATCCCGCTCGCGATCAGCGTCCTCCAGGTCCTCGCCCTCGACATCGGCACGGACCTGCTTCCCGCGCTCGCGCTCGGCGCCGAGCGCCCCAACGAACACACCATGCGCGGCAAACTGCGCACCGGCTCGCTCATCGACAAAACCGTGGTGCGCAGAGCTTTCGGCGTGCTCGGCCCGGCCGAGGCCGTGATGTCGATGGCCGCGTTCCTGATCGTGCTGCACCTCGGCGGCTGGCGGTTCGGCCAGACACCGGACACGGCCCTGCTGGCCGTCGCCTCCGGCACCGCGTTCACGGCCATAGTGCTGGGACAGCTCGCGAACGCCTACGCCTGCCGCAGCGTCTCCCGGCCCGTGACCAAGACCGGAGTGCGCGGCAACCGCCTGCTCGGCTACGCCGTGGCGTTCGAGCTCGCCGTGCTGGGCATCTTCCTGTTCCTGCCACCACTGCCGGACCTGCTGGGCGGCCACGCGCCGTCCCCGCTGGGCTGGCTGCTCGCACTCGCCGCCATTCCCGCCGTCCTGCTGGCCGACGCCGCGTCGAAAGCGGTGGGGCGCAGGCTGATCGGGAGATGACTCCGCAGCACATCCGCAGAAAGGCGCGGCACCGCCCACAGGGGTAGGTTCGGTGGTGCCGAGAGCACTTCGCGCACCGGAAACCGAACCGGCGCCGTCCTCGGCGTTCCCCGACAACGGTCATCTGAAGACCGGGACGGGAGTGACGGCACGATGTCAGGCCAGCGCACCTACAAGGTTCCCGTGCGAACCATTCTCGCGACCATCGGGCTGACCCTCGCCACGGTCGTTGCCGTCGTGTTCGTCATGCACGTCCAACGAGTTCTCGTGTGGATGCTCATCGCCGGCGTCTTCGCCGTCGCGCTCTACCCGGCGGTCAACTGGCTGCAGGAGCACGTCAGATGGTGCCGCCGCTCGCTGGCGACGTTGGTCGTGTTCCTCGTGGTGTTCCTGGCATTCGGCGGCGTGCTCACACTCTTCGCCATACCGCTGGCCGAACAGGGCACACAGCTGGCGGCACGGTTGCCGGACATGATCGCGGACGCACGCGGCGGCAGAGGCCCGGTCGGCGTCTTGCTGGAACGCACCAACGCGCTCGAGTTCGCCCGCGACAACGAGGAA
Source organism: Lentzea waywayandensis (assembly GCF_900115955.1). Taxonomy (GTDB): domain Bacteria; phylum Actinomycetota; class Actinomycetes; order Mycobacteriales; family Pseudonocardiaceae; genus Lentzea; species Lentzea waywayandensis. The sequence continues at coordinate 191,037 of NZ_FOYL01000001.1, read as the reverse complement.
CGCATCCGGCAGTTCGCCACCGGCCTCGGCACCCCGGCCCTGAACCTGCTCCGCGGCGCGGTCACCGGAATCGTCGCCACGATCTCCATCTTCGTCCTGTCCTACCTCGCGGTGCTGCAAGGCCCCAAAGTGATCGGCGGGACCCTCGCGCTGTTCCCGCCGCAGCGCGCGCAGCGCATCCACCGGGTCGGCCGCGAGTGCGCGAAGACCATCACCGGCTACATCTCCGGCAACCTGCTCATCAGCGCGATCTGCGGCGTACTCACCTACGTCGTGCTGAAGATCTTCGGAGTGCCCTTCGCCGAGCTGATCGCGGTCTTCGTCGCGATCGCCGACCTGATCCCACTGATCGGCGCCACTCTCGGCGCGGTGGTCGCCGGCGTCGCCGCGCTCATCCACTCGCTGCCCGCGGCCATCACCGTGGTCATCTTCTTCATCGTCTACCAGCAGCTGGAAAACCACCTGCTGCAACCGGTGATCTTCTCCAGGACGGTCAAACTCAACCCGCTGACCGTCCTCGTCGCCTTGCTGCTGGCGACCGAACTCGCCGGAATACTCGGCGCACTGCTCGCCATCCCGATCGCCGGCGTCGTCCAGGTCGTCCTGCGCGACATCTGGAACCACCGTGCCGCAGCGCCGGAAGACCAGGTACGGGCCGGTGCGGACCAGCGCCATGAGCAGCAGCGCGAACGGGAATCCCCACACCCGGTCCAACTCGGGCAGGTGGCGGAAGTGCATCCCGTAGATCGTGCCGATCAGCGTGGGAGCGAACAGGATCGCGGCCCATGAGGAAGTCCGCTTGATCTGCTCGTTCCGCGCCTGAGTGACCAGGGCTGTGTTGTCGGCGAGGTCCTCGATGTCGTTGTGCCGCACCGTGCGGCAGTCGGCCGAGCGCAGCACCACGAACAGGTGTCGCCGTAGCGTTCCGGCTTCGGCTGCTGGTGGGCGGTGGTGGCGTCTTCCACCGCCAGTCGGGTCATGCCAGGCAGGGCGTGCTGGGCTCCGCGCGCGGCATCGGCAGGACGCCGGGATCATCACGCGATCCACCGAGGACCTGTTCGGCGACGGCCCCGAGGCGCAGCCGGACGTGTTCGATGTCGGGACAGACGTCGAACACGCCGTCCAGCCCTGTGATCATCAGTGGCCGCAGCACCGCGGGTGTGTCGGCGACCAGAAACAGCCTGACGCCCGCCGCCGTCGCCGCTTCCCTGACAGCGACCAGGACGGTGAGACCGGCGGCAGCGAGGAAAGTCACCGCGGTGAGATCCACGACCAGTTGCCGGCAGGTGGGCCGCACGTGATCGAGGAGACGATCACGCAGCAGCGGGCTCGTGCACGAGTCGACCTCGCCGCGCACCGCGAGCACGACAACACCGGGCAGGGCCGCGCACGTGGTTGCGACTTCCACATCTGGCTGGACGACAGCCGCGCGTGGGGGTGGACCGGTCGACACACGTAGGAGTACGGGCGTCATGACGACATCTCCTTGATGAGAAAAGGGTTCCCCTGCCAGAACTTCGCAGACACAGCGGTCACGTGTCCGTCCCAACAGGACTGACCGGGTGAACTCCCGCCGCGTACGTGGTCACGAGCGCGCGGATCCCCGCGGCCGGCGCGTCAGCGGAACGCTGATCGATGTGCGCCATGAAGTGCCCCTCAGTCGGATGCCGCCATGCCGGGGTCCAGGGCACTTTCCTCAAACAGTACCCGCTTCTCCGGACAACGTTCGATCATCGCGCGCCCCTTGTCGACCTGCGCGTATGCGGGCGCCGGGCTGTGTGAATGACACGTTGCGAACGAGTACCGCGATGTCGTTGGCGCCGCCTCAGGCGCACGAGCAATTCCGGCACTCACCCATCGGGCGGGCCGGAGGCTGGAGCGCCGAGACGATCTCGGATCAGCCCAGTTCCACACCCACCGCACCGGCCGACCGGCGCGACCACGCGTTGCGGAGGAAGCCCACCGGGGCGGCCCCGCGCCCGTCGCCGAGGCTGGTGGCTGTGGTCGGACGACCCGGCAGCCGAGTTCCCCGCGCTGACCACCGCGCAGGAGACGGCGAGCCTGTCGGAGATCACCAGCGCAGGGACAGGGTCAGCCCACGATGATGACCAGTTTGCCTGTGGTGTGGCCGGTCTCCCAGGGCGTGAGCCTGGGCACCTTCGGCGAGGGGGAAGGTGCCGGAGACGTGCGCGCGGAGCGTTCCGCGGTCAGCGAGTCGGGAGACAGCGCGGATTCCGGCCTGGTCGTGCTCAACGAGCAAAGTGGAACACCTCGGCCGCGGTGCCCGCACAGCACCGCGGCCGAGGCTGTCAGGTGGTGCAGGCCGCCTGGTTGAGCGTGACGGCCGAGGGAGCGCTTGCCGTGCCGTTGGCGGTGAAACCGAGCGACACCATCGCTCCCGCACCCAGAGACGGGCTGTGCGACGGCGCGGTCACGGTGACCGTGGCACCGGTCTGGCTGAAGGTGCCGTTCCAGCCGTTGGAGATGCTGACGCCACTGGGCAGCGTGAAGGCGACGGTCCACGGATTGGCGGCGCTCGTCCCCGTGTTGGTGACGGTCAGCGCGCCCTGGAAGCCGCCCTGCCAGGAGCTGTCCAGCTTCCAAGCCGACCTGCACGCGCCCGTGCCTCCGCCACCAGTGGTGGTCGTCGTCGGGCCGGGGCCTCCGCCCGCTGGCGGGATGAGGTAGGGCTGGAGGATGCTCTGCTTCGCCTGGTTCACCGTGGTCCAGTCGTCGCCGACGATGCCGCCGGTGTCACCGGAGTTGGGGTTCCACGACCAGTAGGTGAACGAGATGCCGTTGACGCCGGTCCCGGTGTAGGCCATCAGGTTCTCCAGCCACACCTTGTCGACCGGGTTGGCCAGCGTGGTGCCGAACTCGCCCATCATCAGCGGCGCGATGTTCTGCTTGTACAGGTAGCCCCAGTACCTGTCCCAGATCGCGGGCATGTTCCGCGGGTAGTCCGGAGCGCTGAACCACGGCTGGTTGTAGACCGACGTGGCGTACTCGTGCGGGGAGTACACCAACCGGCCGGGCACGGACAGGCGCACCGGGAACTGGCCCGCCTTCGACAGGTTGCCGCCCCACCAGCCGCAGTCCTCGTCGTTGGTCGGGTCGCCGTCCCACACGTTCGACAGCCCGCCGCTCGGGCAGCTCACGCCCTCGACGAAGATCAGCCAGTTCGGCTGCACGCCCAGGATCGCGTTGCCCGCGCGTTCGGCGGCCAGCCGCCAGTCGCGCGCGGTGTCGCCGCAGCCCCAGCACGAACCGGTCGCGGCCGGGTTGGTGCCCTCGGCGTGGGGCTCGTTGTGCAGGTCGGCGCCGATGACCGTGGTGTTGCCCGCGTAGCGCTGGGCGAGCATCTTCCAGTCGTTGATCCAGGTGCTCTCGGGGACGCCCGCCGTGTACCAGAGGGCGCTCTGGCCGGCGCTGGTCGGCCGGTGCCGGTCGAGGATGACGCGCATCCCCTTCTGGCCCACGTGGTCGATCACCTTGTCGAGGATCTGCAACGGTGACAGCCCCACCAGGTCGGGATTGGTGTAGTCGTTGATGCCGGTGGCCCTGGCGTCGGGTTTCAGCGAGTCGTTGGAGAACGGGACGCGCAGGGTGTTGTAGCCCAGCTGCGCCATGTGGTCGAGCTGCCGGCGCCACGTCACGCCGGCCCACAGGCCGTGGAAGGTCTTGTTGTCGGTCTCCATCCCGAACCAGTTGATGCCGGTCAGCCGGACCGTCGCACCGGTGCTGTCCAGGATCCTGCTCCCGCTGGTGTGCAGGTACCCGGTGCCCGTGCCGCCCGCCGCCACTGCCGTGACCTGGCCGGTCGTGCCGATGGCGACCATCGCGCTCGCGGCCGTCACAGCCGCGAGCAGCGCGCCCAGAACCTTGTTCCGCCGCTTCATCCGCTCTCCTTCGAGCAAGAGGTTCATGCCGCCGTGCGGCAGAGCGTTCCGTTCAGCCTGAACGCCGCCGGCGGGATGTTCGGCCCGGTGTAGTTGCCGACGTACCCGACACCGACGGTCGCGTTCGGTTCGATGCGGGTGGATCCCGTGACGGCGACCGAGTTCCCGATCTGGGTCCACGTCGCGTTCCAGCCCGAACCCACCTGCTGGCGCCCCGTGGGCCAGTCGAACGTCAGCGTCCAGTCGGAAAGCGGGTGGGTGCCGGTGTTGGTGATGTCGATGCCGCCGACGTACCCGCTGCTCCAGTCGGTCACTGTGGACAGTCGCACCGTGCAGGTGCTCTGCGCGGGACTGCCGGTGGTGATGGTGAGCGGGGGAGAGGCCCAGGACACGGCACCCGCGGCGGTGCGCGCCAGCACGTTGACCGTGTACCTGTTGCCGGGGTTGAGGTTGTCGGCGGTGAACGAGGTACCGGACGTCTCGCCCCACTGCTCACCGGTCGTGCCGAGCTGACGGTGGACCTCGTACTTCACGACGCCGGGAACCGGCGGCCAGGTGATCGTCGCGGTCCGGTCGGTGACCTGGACCGAGGCCGGCTGTCCTGGCGCGGAGGGAAGCTGGGCCGGGGCGGACGGGTGCAGCACGAGCGTCGTGAGCGAGAACGGCGGCAGCGTCCGGCTGAACGCGTTGCCGTCGGCCGAGGTCGAGATCTCGGTCGCACCGTTGGTGAACGTGTGGACCGTCGGCGCGGCAGCGGAAGGCGGGTAGCCGGCGTAGTCGATGGCGACCGTGCGAGCGTTGTCCGGGTCGGAGTTGAGCAACAACACCGCGAGATCACCGTTCGGCCGGCGTGCCGCGTGCGCTCGGACCGACGGGTCGCCGGAACCCGCGCGGACGAGCTGATCACCGGGGCGGGCGAAGAGACTGAGCATCTTCAGCGCGTGGTACGGCGCGAACGGAGTGTTCAACGGCGGCTCGCACGCGCCGTCCTCCAGGCAGGTTCCGCTGGAGAGCAGACCGAAGTCGTCGTAGTCCGGCTGACCGGCCACAGTGGACGCTTTGCCGGGTCCGTTGTGGGTGTTCCACCAGTCGACGGTGAACACGCCGTTCTCCAGCAACGAGGTGTAGGCCTCGGCCGCGAACAGCGCGCCCGGCTGGGTGTTGCGGCCGTACGTGGTGTTCAGCTCGGTCATGGCGATCCCGATGCGGTCCGCGTCCGGTCCGGCGTGGCGAGCGATCTGCCGGCGCAGCAGGTACGTCATGTCGGCGACCTGGTCCGCGCTCGCCATGGTCTCCGCCGCCGTGGATCCGCTGGGATACCAGTGCACGACGACGAAGTCCACGTACGGGCCCGCGATCGAGAGCACCGTCTGGTTCCAGCTCGCGGCGTCCCCGGCGGCGACGATCGCGTCCGGCCAGTTCGCCGGCGTGGTGAGCACGGCGCCGATCTTGATGGTCGGGTCGACCGCCTTCATCGCCTGTGCGTAGGCCACGGTTTCCCTGGCGTATCCGGCGGGACTCTTGTCGGGGTGGTCGTCCGCCTCCCACGCGGAGCCGTAGTGGCCGTTGCCGTAGAGCTCGTTGCCGATCTCCCAGTACTTGGCGCCGTACCCCTTGGTGACGTTGGCGTAGCGCACCCAGTCGGCAGCCTCTTGCGGCGTGCCGGTCCCGTAGTTGGCGATGATGATCGGCTGCGCCTGTGCCCGGCGCACACCGGCCATGAACGTGTCGAAGCCGGTGTTCGGTGCCACGTATCCGCCGGGGGCCGTGTGGTCCTTCCAGTGGTAGATGTCGCCGTACGAACCGCCGGGGTAGCGCATCATCCGCACGCCCGCGTCACCGAGCAGGTCGGCCACCGCGTTCGTCCCGAGCTGGCTGTCCCAGATCGCGTGGTTCACGCCGAGTGCGGTGTCCGGCACGGTGGCCAGCCCCGCTCTCGCGTTGACCACGACGGTGGCGTCGGGCGCACCGGACGCCGTGGTCGCCGCGGCCGGTAGTCCGGCCGCGACGAGCGCGGCCACCAGGAGAAGCCGGCGCGTTGCCATGCGCATCACGTCCTCGTCGACGATTCTGGGAGCGCTCCCAGACTGCTGTCCGGGTTGTCGAGGGTCAAGCTGGCCTGTCGAATCGAGTCGAACGCTGTGGGGACTGCGGGCGCGGCGTCAGGTGGGTCGGCTGACGTCCGGCAGAGCGGCCCGCACGTCCCGCCGCGCGGTGTTCAGCTTGGTGAGGACCAGGCATCCCGCTGCGAGGACCAGACCGAGTTGGACGGCGGTCCCGCGTTCGGGAGGCAGGCCCAGGGGCCAGCCGAAGAAAGGTCCGAGGAACGCCAGGCCGGTCAGCACGGCGACGGCCGGACCGCTCATCGGGTTCCCCCACTGGGCTGTCTGGACGCAGAGGGCGTGGCACTCGGAGATCGGCTTGCCGAGAAGCTGCACGAACGCCGAGTGGATGCTCGGGTTCGTGACGCCGCCTGACGTGAGCTAGAGCTTCACTGCTACCTCCAGAACGTGCGCGGAAGGTGGATGTAGTCGCAGACCACCGACCGGGCTGCTCATCACAGTTCGCGCACTTGTCCGGCCGTCCGACATCACGGCCTGGTCCGGCGTCGGCCGATCTGGCGACTGACCGGCAGCACGTGTGGCCGGCGTGGGATGGTGAAGCGGTGGACACGACTGAAACCCTTGGGGCTGTGGCACATTCGGGCGGCTTGCTGGTGTCTCGACCGGAACTCACTGTGGGGGTCGTGCGTGCGATGTCCGGGCTCGCGGCTCTGGAGATCGAACTGCTGACACGTCGTCCACTGGATCGTCGTAGTGCGACCGAACGGCAGCGGGACATCCGCGACGGGTTCCCGGGCAAGCCCGCGGTCGCGTCCCGCCGGTTGCTGCCGGCTCACGACGAGGGCATCGACCTGCGCGTCGGCTGGCTCGATCACGCCGGCCACGCGCACTGGGAGTTCGCCAGGTCCTACTCGGGGAGCAGCGGTGACCACTTCCTCGGCACGTCCGGCCCCACCTGTCGTGCCGTGTTCCGGTTTCCACCGACCTTCGACCAGATGTCGCTCGTGCTCGCATGGCCGGAGATCGGCTTCCCGGAAACAGTCATCACCATGCCGCTACCTGACCGGGCCACCGTCGAGCGAGTCACAGCGTCGATTTGGCAGGCACCACTAGCCGTTCATGCCGTGCCGGACGGATTGACCCATCATGCCGACGGCGGCCACGACTCACCAGCCATCGAAACAGGCGTGAACGTCGCGGCACCCCGAGTACTGCACCGCCGCGATCACAGCGCGGCCGTCGTGCTCACTCGACTGACCGCCACGAACTCGGTGCTGTCCATGGAACTGCTCAGCATTGCCAAGGGCGATTCCGCGGACGCGATCAACGCCCAGGTGTTCCACTCTCCGCGACCGATCCCAGGCGCGCTGGACGACCCGGCCCAGATCCGGGCACGAGGCCCTGGCGCCTCCGTGGCAGTCGTCCAAGGGCACGAGGCGTTCTGGATCCGGTCGAGTGACGGCTCCGCTTCCGGAGGCGACCAGTCCTTCTCCTGCCTCGGGGAGTTCACGCTGAACCGCCCGCACGACGACCTGCTCGACCTGATCGTGGCCTGGCCTCTCGCCGGCCTTCACGCCGTGCGGGTGCGCATCCCCCTCAAATGACAATCTCGGTTGCGCTGAGGGCAGCCGCCTGATCGACTGCGCGTGACCAGTCATCCGGACAAGGAGAGGCACATGCGCGTGGCGTTCGTGTTCACCCAGAAGGTATTCGTTGCCTATCTAGAGGACATGACGCTTGTCGCGCACCTTGAACTTGGGGATTCTGGCTCACGTCGACGCTGGTAAGACCAGCCTCACCGAGCGGTTGCTGCACACCGCCGGTGTCATCGACGCACTCGGTAGCGTGGACGCGGGGAACACGCAGACCGACTCGCTCGCGCTCGAACGGCAGCGCGGCATCACGATCAAGTCCGCCGTCGCGTCGTTCGTCGTCGGTGACGTCGTGGTCAACCTGATCGACACACCGGGCCACCCGGACTTCATCGCCGAGGTGGAGCGGGTGCTCGGCGTGCTCGACGGCGCCGTTCTGGTGGTGTCCGCGGTGGAGGGCGTGCAGGCGCAGACCCGCGTGCTCATGCGCACGTTGCGGCGCCTGGAGATCCCGACTGTCGTGTTCGTGAACAAGATGGACCGTCGTGGCGCCGACGGGCCGCGAGTGGCGCGCGACGTGGTCGAGAAGCTGGCGACCGGGGCGCCGATCTACTTCGGGTCTGCGATCACCGGGGACGGGGTGCGCGAGCTGCTCGCCGGCGTCACGTCGTTGTTGCCGGTGACCGACGTGGTCGACGGTCCGCTGTCCGGCACGGTGTTCAAGGTCGAACGTGGCAGGGCGGGGGAGAAGGTCGCGTTGGTGCGGCTGTTCTCGGGGACTGTGCGCGTGCGTGAGCGGGTGAAAATCGGTGACTGCGAAGGAAAGGTCACCGCGATCGCGGTGTTCGAGGGCGGCTCGGCGCCGCGTCGCGCCACCGCCAGGGCAGGGCAGATCGCGAAGCTCTGGGGCCTCGACGTCCGCATCGGCGACACGATCGGCGTCGCTCGTCACGACCGCGTCCGCCACTTCGCGCCACCGACGCTGGAAACCGTGGTGGAATCGCACGATCGTGTGACTCTGCACGCCGCGCTGAAGCAACTCGCCGAGCAGGATCCGTTGATCGACCTGCGGCTCGACGGCGACGACATCGTGGTCTCGTTGTACGGCGAAGTGCAGAAGGAGGTCCTCGAGGCGACGCTCGCCCTGGAGTACGGCGTCGCCGTCACGTTCCGCGAAACGCGAACAGTGCGCGTGGAACGTCTCCGAGGCGTGGGCGAGGCGGTGCGGTTCCTCGGTGAGAGCCCGTACGCGGCCGGCATCGGGTTCCGGGTGGAACCTGGGCCGGAGGAGTTCCGGCTGGAGGTGGAGCTGGGCTCGTTGCCGCTCGCGTTCTTCAGGGCCACCGAGGACGCCGTGCGTGAAACGTTGCGCGCTGACCGGATTCACGACTGCACGGTCACGATGACGCACTCCGGTTACTGCTCACCGGTGAGCGTGGCGGGCGACTTCCGCGGCCTCGCACCGATCGTGCTTCGGGAAGCGTTGCGCGGAGCGGGAACTGTGACGTGCGAACCGATGCACCGCTTCCGTCTGGAGATTCCGGCGGACGTGCTCACCGCGGTGCTCGCCGCGCTGGGCAAGGCCGGCGGCGTTCCGCTGACGACGACCGCGACTGTCCTGGAAGGACACGTTCCGGCGGCGCGAGTGCATGAGCTGCAACGACGACTGCCCTCGTTGACCCGTGGGGAAGGCGTGCTGGAAAGCGAGTTCGATCACTATGCCTGAGGCGCGTGACGTTCGGGAACTGCGGCTCCGGTCAGGCCCCTGGTCCACTGTCGCCCCGGACGGACTGGAGTGCGGCGCGTCCTCGTTGTAGCGACCGGCCAGTGGGAAATGGGTTTCTCGCTCTTCGTCGCCCTCTGCCAGTGGCCTTCCGGGTTCGCCGATGTGCGCCCTGGGTGAACCTTGAGACCAGTTACCGGGAGTTCGTGATTTCCCATTGGGTTCGGTGGTGGGTCAGTGCGGCCTCGGCAACCGCCTGAGCCGCAGGCGACACGGTTTCGGTCCAGCTGTCCAGGACCTCGACGATCTCGTTGACGAAGGTGGTGCCGAGTTCGGTGAGTTTGCCGGAGGCCAGAGCGGTGGCTGCGGCCTGACGGGTGGCGGTGCGCCAGCGGGCGTGTTCCTGCTCGGCCTGGTCGTCGCGGTACCGGCGCCAGAAGGCCGCCACTCCCATGTGGGCGTAGATGCCGTGGAGCAGACCGGCCAGCGGGCGGGGGTCGGGCCGCCAGGGGGCGTAGTACAGCTCGCCCGAGTCCGCGGCCGTGAGCGGGAACAGATCGATCAGCACCGAGAGCTTGCCGTGCTGTAGTTCGTGGGTCAGCGCCAATGCCGCCGTTCGCGGATCTGGTGGCAACGAGAGGTAAATGCAGCCGAAGGCGTCTGCGGCGGTTGCGCTGGCCATGTCGTGGACGGGCGAAGGAATGGCCGACAGCATGGTGATGGCGGCCGCGCACTCCCGTGCGACCTGGGGGTGGTGGTGGCTCAGCTCGTCCCAGCCCGCAGCCAGCACCTCCTGCCAGCGCGGCACGTCCACGCCGGAGTCCAGCTCGACCTCCAGCTGTCCCATGGCCAACCGGATCGGCGGGGACGGCACGTGCGGACGACCGTCCACCTGCAACAGTCCTCCTGAGACGGAATAGGTCGTACCGCCGCGGGCACGTCCCACGGTGGGGAGGAACAGTTCGGTGCACGGTGCGTCGACCTGCACGTCGGCACCTGCTCGCATGGCTGTCGCCACGGCCATTCCGGCGAACAGCGAAGGTGACGCGGTTTCCGGTGCCCGACTCGCCCCGCTGATGGCTGCTCCCGTCATCGGGTGTCTCAGGACGAGGTCCGCCGCGTCGGTCGCGGACACGGCTTTCCAGGCCTCGTACGCCGCGCGGACGTCCGGCGCCGCGTGCCGGGCGATCAGCGAGATCATCATCAGCGTTCGGCTGCGGCGGGCCGACGACAGCAGCCTGATCGCCTCGGGGCCGCCTCCTCCTCTCGCCAGTTCGAGGAAGAGCGACCTGGAGATGCGATGTGTCATCAGGGCTTCCTGGTGACGGCGGCGATGTCGGCGTGCAGGCGCTGCCGGACGTGCTGGATCAGCCGGAACATGTCGGCGCAGTAGACGGTGCGGTGCCCGAACCCGGCGTCGGCGCGGTAGCGGTGCGCCGGCAGCCCACCACCGCACACGGCGCGCACCTCGCAGTCGTGGCAGGGCAACGGGAGCACGTCCGGGACGAGCAGCTTCGCCGCCTCGTCGAACGACGCGTGCGACACGTGCAGGCCCGTCACGGCCGCGCCGTGGAACGTGGACGCGAGCTGGTCAGGGCCTTCGATGGCGCCGTCCGTCTCCACGACCACCATCAACGTCGGACTCGAACCGATGCCCTCCACTGCGGACCTGCCGCCCAGCAGCACGTTCACGATCTCGCTGAACATCCGCACCGACGTCTCCGGCGCGGGCGCGCGGTACCAGCGGTCGAACACCGCGATCAACCAGTCGGCATAGGAACCGACACCCGGCGGAGGCGAGGTCCAGTTCCCGTGCGGCAGAAGGAAGTCGATGACCGGCGGGGCGAAGGCGATCAGCGCCTCGTAGGTCGCGACCGGATCACTGGCGAGGTCGATCGTGCACAAGAGCCCGCCGTAGATCGGCCGGAACCGGCTCTGCGCCAAGGTTTCCAGCGCGCGGGCCACCGCCGCATGACTGCCGGCACCGGACCGGTGCACGCGGTGCCGGTCGTGATCAGCCGCCGTGCCGTCGATGCTGACGCCCACCCGTACTCCCAGTTCCGCCAGCACCTCCAGCACCCCGGTCGACAACAGCAGGCCGTTGGTCTGCAGGGAGAACTGGGCGACACCGCCGGTCGCGACGCGGACGGACGTCACGAAGTCGCGGACCGCCGAGATGCCGGCGAGGAGCGGCTCACCGCCGTGCAGCACGACGTCCACGCTCGGCAGTGCGTGCGTGCGAACGTGTTCCCCGATGCGGAACGCGGTCCGCTCGAATACCTCGGCGGACATCCGGATCGGCCTGGAGCGCCACCGCTGGTCGGCCATCTCGTAGACGTAGCAGTAGTCGCAGGCGAGGTTGCACCGGCTGTGGATCTTCACCACGAACTGGCGCAGCGGTTGTTCCATCAGTACTCCAGTCCGGTCGGCTCCGGGGATGGTGACACGTTCGCCGCGCACGGTATGTCCACCGGTAGAGGGATTCGGAGTCATCCGCCTGCATGCCCTGACTATGATTGCGCGGCACCGCTGAACCGACCGGCCGGGCGAGGAGCACGACGTGGCTGATGATCCTGAACTCACGTCCGAGCTCATCGACGTCTCGGGGCTCACCCCGGAGCAGGTCGACGCGCTGCCGGAGTCGGTGCTCAGGAACTCGCTGCGGCGCGCGCTCGCCGAGGACCCGTCGACGCCGGGGCAGTACGCGTCGTTCCAGAACCGTTTGTAGCCGTTGCTTTCACCTGTTCAGCAGATCCACCCCGCTGGATCACCAAGTAGCGTGAGCACCCCTTCCTGCCACCACAGGCACTCGCGGGGGAGACGTGATGCGCTCTGTCGTCGCCTTTCTCTCTCCTGGCGCCGGTGCCGGGCAGACGAGCACGCTCGCGAACCTCGCTGTCGTGCTCGCCGGTTCCGGCAGGCGGGTGCTGGTCGTGGACTGGCTGACGGAACCTCCGCGCACGTCCGAGTACCTCGCTCCCTTCCTGGTGGACCACCTGGCGCTGGACGACGTGCTCGGCGCGGGTCTCGCGGCCGCAGTGGCGGCGAACCTCGGCCAGGCACCGGATCCGGACGTCGCACGGTTCGCGCTGCCTGACTCCACCGGTGTCATCGACGTGCTGACGGTCGGTACGACGACGTCCCCGCCGGATGGCAGCTCCCCGGCTGAGCTTCGGGACCTGTTGCTGGGCACCGACTACGACGAGATCTTTGTGGACGCCTCGACCTCCGTGCGCCGTGCGGTGGTGCCCGAGGTGGTGGCGGAGTTGTGCGACGCCGTGGCGTTGTGCTTCACCCCGCGGGAGGGAGCGATCCGCAAGGCGGCCGAACTGGGCGCCGCGGTGAGCCGGCGGGCGCGCAGACAGATCGACTTCATCCCCGTGGCCACGATGTTCGACGAGCAGTACCTGTCCAGGGCGGAACGGGCACTGGGCGCGATCCGCGCGGCGTTCGCGTCGCTGCTGGAGAACCAGCGGAGCAGGCTGGTGGCACGCGGCGCGGTCGAGATCCCGTACCGGCCGTACGACGCGTTCGACCCGTTGCTCGCTGTGCTCGTGGAACAACCGGATCCTGGGTCGCGACTGCTGACTGCTTACGGCCAACTCGCGGCGGCGGTGACGGACGGCGCGGTCGAGGTCACTCCTGCGTTGTCACAACTCATCATCTCCCGCTATCGCCGCCTGTACGGCCTGGAAGCAGGTACCGACCTACCGCCTCTGTTGCTCTTGCACGACACGAGGGGCCGCCCCTGGGCTGATTGGATCCGCGACCAGGTCACGGCCGCCGGCATGCCCGTGCTGGGGGAGGCATCGGACGTTGACCTCGGTGCCGGCACCGTGCAGATCGCGTTCGTGGAAACGGAAGACGGCCTGGGACAGGACCTGCGTTCGGTACTGGACCGGCTCGTCGGGCACGTCACCGAGCGCGGCGCCGAGGTCGAGGTCATCAGGCTGCTCGTGGCGAGTGCCCAGGACGACACGGAGGTGGTCGCCACCACCGTGTCGCTGGCGGACACGACGAAGGAGCGTGCGAGACAGCGCCTCTTCGCGCACTTCGGTCTCGTCGAGTCGATCGATCCGGCTGGTGCGGAAGGCAGTCGTTTTCCCGGCAGCAACCCGCGCGTGCGCGTGCTGCCACCTCGCAACCAGGACTTCGTCGGACGTGAGCGCGAACTGGAGCGCCTCCGCGACCGGCTGGCACCGGGCCGCAGCGCCCAGGTGCAGGTGACGGGGCCACCCGGCATCGGCAAGAGCGAGTTCGCCTGCGAGTACGCGCACCGGTTCGCACACGACTACGACCTCGTCCACTGGGTGGCCGCACACGACCGGCAGGCCCTGTCGGACGCCATGGGCGAGCTGAGCGCACGCGTGCGCGAGGTCGTCGGCGTGCGCGGCGGCGACGTCCTGAGCGCTCTCGCAACCGACCCGGCCAACCGGTGGCTGATCGTCTACGACAACGCCGACGATCCCGAGATCGTCGACGACCTGGCGCCCGCGGTCGGCGCGGGGCACGTCCTCGTCACCACCACGCGCCCACACCCGCTGACCGGTGAGGAGCTGCCGCTCACCGAGCTCTCGACGGCGGAAAGCACGCTGCTGCTGGCCAGACACGCCCCCGGACTGTCCGGTGTGGACGCCCAGGCGGTCGCCGACGCGGTGCGCCACCAGCCGCTCGCCGTCGAGCTGGTCGCGGCGTGGCTCAGCCAGATGACGCAGGCCGCCGGCACCTCGGCGGAGCTGTCGATGGTCGTGGCCGAGCTGCTCGGCAGGCTGACCGGACAGGATGACGCGGTGGTCGACGCGCAGGTCGTCGACCTGCTGACGGAGACCGCGCGGACCACGCCGCTCGGCAGGGTGACCGTGCTCCTGGCCGAGATGTGCGCGTTCCTGTCGCCGGAGGGTGCGGACATCAGGATGTTGCGAGCCAGCGCGGTCTGGCACGCGCTGGTGGCGGCTTCCGGTGAGGACGCCGCACTGCTGCAGGGCGGTGCCGACGAGCTGGACCTGCTGCTGTGGGCGGGTGCGCGGTCCGGGCTGCTCGAGGTGGACTGGGGCCGCCGCCCGTTGGTGCGCATGCATCGCGTGGTGCAGTCGGTGGTGCGTGAGCTCATGCCACCGCAAGTCCGTTCCGTGCGGCGCGAACAACTGCTCGCCGCACTCGCCGCGTACGCACCGTCCGATGTGGACAACGACTACACCTCAGGGGTGCGGCGCTACGCGGAACTGCAGAAGCACGTCAGCTTCTCCGGTGCGCTGGAGTCGAGCGCGGAACCGGTGCGCCGCTGGCTGGTCAGCCAGGTGCGGCACGCGTACCTCGACGGAGGTTCCGGCCGGTGGCGGGTGGCGCTCGCGTTGTCCGAGCGGCTCATCGAGCGCTGGTCGGCCGAGTTCGGTGACGACGACGGGCTGCTGCTGAGGTTGCGCGGACAGGCGGCGAACCTGCACCGGATGCTCGGCGACAACCACTCCGCGAAGGAGCTCGACACCGCTGTTCTCGGTCACCAGCGCAGGTTGCTGCCGCGCAACCACCCCCAGACGCTGATCACCGCTCGCGGCCTCGCCGCCGACCTGCGCGGCCTCGGCAGCTTCGCGGACGCGCTGATCGAGGACCAGGTGACCTGGGAGGGGTTCCGGCAGTCACTCGGCGACGATCACCCGCACACCCGCATCGCCGCGAACAACCTCGCGCTCTCCCACTACCTGTCCGGTGACGCGGCGGCCGCGCTCGCCGTGGAGCGCGACAACTACCAGCGCCGGACCAGGCTGTTCGGGCAGAACGACATGCAGACCTGGTGGTCCATGTGCAGCATCGGCACCTATCTGCGCGAGCTCGGCCGCTTCACGGAGTCGCTCGAGGCCCTGCGCACCGCGCGCGAGCACGTGCAGGCGCTCCGGCCGGAGACGAACCCGCTGGGGCTGCGGATCCGGTGGAACCAGGCGATCACCGAACGCCACAGCGAGCGGGCGCCCGCCGCGGCCGACCGCAACCAGAGGACCCTGCGCGACTACGTCGACCAGTTCGGTGCGAAACACCCGTGGACGCTGGGGTGCCGGCTGAGCCTCGGCCACGACCTGCGCAGGCTCGGCGACCTCGAGGCCGCCGCCGCGCACACCACCGCCTGCCTGACCGGCTTCACCCAGGACGTCGGACTCGACGAACACCACCCGTTCGTAGCGATGTGCCGGATGGCCCTCGCCCGCACCCTGCTGGACATGGGCGACCTCGACGCCGCCGGCGAGCTGATCCAGCTGGCCCGCAACGAGTTCACCGCTCACCTCACCGAGATGCACCCGTGGACGCAGGCCGCCAAGTACAACCATGCCGCGATCCTGTACGCCAGAGGTGAACACGACCACGCCAGAACGCTCGTGGCCGAAGTTCATGAGGCGTGCGACGACTACCTCGGCAAGGAGCATCCGTACACGCTCGTCACAGGAGCGAACCTGCGGAACGGCGACTGGGCGCCTATCGACGTAGACGTACCGCAGACCTGAGGACGGTGCCGCGTGGACAGCGAGGATCCGGTCGTCGTCAGCACGGCGGGCCACGTCGGCGACGCCTTCGCTGACACGATCGAGCTGTGCCGGGACGCCATCGCCCGCGACGACGCGATCGGGCACCTGACGCACTACAGCCTGGGGATGCACAACTTCTCGGTCGACCGGCCGGATGCGGCACACCAGTGGCGGCACGACGACCTGGTCACACTCGGTCGCCGGTTGTCGTTCCAGTTCACCGTCCTCGATCGCACGGTGCACGAGGCGCGCACCGGTTCGTTGATCCGGCTGGTCGCCCAGACGGCCGAGGGCGCCGTGATCTGTGTGACCGCGCAGCCAGGTGACCAGCTCGTCGGGATCGTCCGCGCACCGATGGACGCCGAAGTCCTGCCGAGGACACCGCGGGTGCGGCAGGCGGACGCGCTCCTGTCGATGCTGGCGGTCGAGCTCCGGGCCCAGACTCGGTTGAGCTCGCAGAACCCAGGAGGGTTCGAGACGCTCCAGGACTTCGTGCCGATCATCGGCGAGGTGACCGACCCGAAGGTGACCGTGCGCAGGCCGGGTGCTCCCGGAGCGGACCGGGTGGCCGAGCTGGCTGCGGAGGCCTTGCGGCACAAGTACCTCCACTTCGTGACCTACTTCGTGGACGGTGAGGTGGCGGTGACGGCGGACTCGCTCGGCGAGCCGGAGCTGAGCTCGTTCTTCACCCAGATCCACGTCGACCTGCGGCGCCGGTTCTACGTCGCGCTGGCTCGTCAGCTGCCCGAATCGGTGACCAGGTTGAACCGCCTGCTCTCCCCGATTCCGGGCGGCCGGCTGCTCCGGCTCGTCCTCGACGTCGAGCAGGGTGCCATCTACTACTACCGCCTGGGCGCCGGGCGTTATCTCGTCAGCATCACGTTGGACCAAAGCAGTGTGATCCACGGAGACGAGGGCACGGCAGACCTCGCGACCCAGGTCCTGCGCTATGGCTGAGCGGCCGCAGCACCAGGCGCTGTCCCACCGCGCCATCACGCTGGCGGGCCTCGCCCTGGTGGTGCTCGGCGTCGGCCTCGCCATGCTGCTGATCTGGGCGTACGGCGGTGGTTCCGACGCAGAGCGCAACAAGCTCGACGCGATCAGGACGGCGGGCACGATCGTCGTTGGCGCAGGGGGAGCCGGTGCGCTGTGGCTGGCCGCCCGCCGGCAGCGCTCGGCCGAGATCTCGGTGCAGCAGAAGGCGCACGACCAGGTCCAGGCGGAGAAGGCGCACTCGCTGAACGAGCAGACCGCGGCGAACACGCGCGCCGACGCGGTGGAACGGCTCGTGACCGAGCTGTACGGCAAGGCCGTGGAACAGCTGGGTTCGGAGAAGGCCCCGGTCCGGATGGGCGGCATGTTCGCGCTGGAACGGCTCGCGCAGAACGTTCCCGGTCAACGGCAGACGATCGTGAACGTCCTGTGCGCCTACCTGCAGATGCGGTTGCCGGGGGACGACGACCAGCAGGAAGCGCAGGTGCGGACGCGAGCGCAGACGATCCTCGTCGCACACCTGCGGCCGGACGCCGGGGATTCCTTCTGGGAGAACACGGATCTCGACCTGAGCGGCGCCCAGCTGTCCGAACTGGACCTGAGTGGCTGCAAGGTCCGGCGCGGCAGTTTCGGAGGGTGTCGGCTGAGCGGCACGATGTCGTTGCGGCACGCGGAGTTCGCGCGGCTGTCGTGCGACGGCGCGGTGATCGAGGGCGAGGCGTTGTGCGACGAGCTCACCGTGACCGGGGAATCCTCTTGGCAGCAGGTGGAGTTCCGGCGCTCCGCCCGGTTCGACGGGGCACGGCTGCGTGGCCGCACCAGGTTCGACCGGGCCGTGGTGACCGGCCAGGCCGTGTTCGCCGGCGCGGAGTTCGGTGGTGACGTTTCCTTCGACGGCGCGGTGTTCCGCGGCGGCACCCGCTTCCAGCGCGCGGTCTTCCTGCGGATGGCCTCGTTCGACGGTGCGGGCTTCGCTCAGCAGGTGCGGTTCACCGCCGCGTGCTTCGCGGGCGAGGTGACGTTCGACGGCGTCCGGTGCACCGATCTGCGGTTCGACGAGATCACCGCGCGGGCCGATCTGCCGGGCGACGTGACGCGGGCGTGGCCACCGGGATTCGCACTCGGCGGAGCCTGTCCGGCGCCACCGGACCGGGAGGGCGAATGGGCGCGAGTGATCAGCGAAACGCGTGGCGGACGTTGAGGGGGAGGTTGTAGAAGGTCCGCACCAGATCCGGCTTGCTGCCGTCGGCCAGCTCCTCCAGCTTGGCGATCGGCACCTGCTCGGTGACCCGGTCGAACGCGTGGCAGATCTCGTTCAGCCGGTCGTAGGCGCCTGCGGGAATCGGGGAGATCGCCGAGGCTTCCTGGTACCAGGCACCGACTTCGGCGCGGAACCGCACCACGATCTCGTGCAGCAGGATCGCGACGGCGACTGGTTCGAGTCCCTTTCGCAGGTACAGCAGCAGGGTGGCCGGCCGGCCACCGGCGAACTCCTCGGCCAGGACGGCGCTGATGTCCAACACCTCGGTCAGCCGGTCGATCGCCCTGGTGAACTCCTGGTCGACGCGCGGGGGCAAGCGGACGGGCAGCTCACCCGCGGCCTGCCCGCCGTCGCGCACCAGCCGCAGTTCGCCGGCGATCTCCTCCAACCTGGCCGCGATCGTCTCCATGCGGTCGTCCGAGGTGGACCGGACCTGGTCCAGCCGCTCCGCGAGCCGTTCGACGAAACCGTGGATGCTGGCCTGCTGCCGGGTGATCTGCTCCAGCGCCTGATGGATCTTCTCGATCGGCTCGTACCTGGCCTCCGTGCGGACCTCGTCGCGGATGGCGCGCAGCAACGCGGTCAGGTGGTCGCCGTACGCCAGCCGCTGGTAGACCAGGGGAGGGCGGCTCAGCACGCCGGCGAGCCGGTCGCCCGGCTCCGGTGTCAGCGCGCCGTTCACCACGAGCAGGACCCGGCAGTCGAGCTCGATCTTGCGCAGCGCCAGCACCTTCGAGGTCAGCCGCTCGGCGTCGCGGGAGTTGAGCACCGAGTCCGTCAGCACGATCGCGCACCTCGCCGTGCCGGTCGGGAACGTCACCCAGAAGTCGACACGTGTGTCCACGGACTGCCCGACGAACTGGCGTTGCAGGTAGGTGAGACCTTCGGCGTCGAGCACCCGGGCCGTTGCCGCCTCCACATCGTTCACGCTGGACAGCCCGACGCTCCTGGCGGCCTCTCTGACCAGCTCGTCGGTGATCTGCGTGCCCTCGGTGGACCACCTGCGGTACAGCTCGCTGCACAGCTGGATCACCTTGCGGGGCACGCCGTCCGCCAGCCCGACGAGGTAGCTGACGACCTCCCGCGAGAACGGGTTGTCCCGCGAGTCGCCGAGCGTCTGCTCGATGTACTCGCACACCTGATCCGTGCCGAAGCCGGACATCCTGATCCGGTGCGTGATCCGTTGCCGCACGTCCGGCCGCAGCTCGGTCTCGAGCTCCGGCAGCCCGGCCAGCACGAGGAACGCGCCGGCGGCGTCGAACTGCTGCAGCAACGACTTGAAGGCCGTCATACCCGCGTCGTCCGGACCCGCGGTCACGACCTTGTGCAGCTCGTCGATCACCATCAGGAACTGGCGGTCACCACGCGCGTAAAGCCGGACGAAAGCGCTCATCACCGCCAGCGCGGCACCGTCGGTGTCGAGCCGCTGGTCGATGGTGCGTTCCACCAGCATCTGGTCCGGCGGCCCGCCGCGCAGCCAGCTCCACACCGCGTTCTTGAGCCGGTTCTCGCCGTCGTCCTCCCGCAGCAACAACGCCATTGCCTTGCTGAGCATGGGATGCCGCGTGATGTCGGCCAGTCGCGTTTCCGTCCGCCCCTGCAGGCTGGACAGCGGCAGTGACACGTTCCGGACCGCGTACTGCGGGTCGAGTGCGCCTTCACGAAGGAGCTGGACCTGTTGCGGCGACAGGATCCCGGTGGTGTGCAGCTCGTCGGCGATGATCTCCGCGTACACCTCGTTGACCGGTTCGAGCACGTCCTCCTGCCGCAGCGCGTCGGTGAACGTGCGGTACAGCCCGACGAGCCCGTTCGGCGTCGCCTCGAGGTAGATGCGCCGGCAACGCGCGTTCACGTGCAGGAGCAGTTCGGCGGCGAGGCGGGACTTGCCGGTGCCGTAGTCGCCGACGACCACGATCACGTTGCCGGTGTGGGGAGTGGTGAGATAGTCGTCCAGATGCGCCTTCGCCACGCGGATCGGGTCGGTGTCGACGCTCGGCCCCTCGACCTCGGGCACGTGGGTGACCGCCATGGAGCTGAACGGGTTCACGGTCATCGGCGGATCCTGAGGTCGTCGAAGAACTTCTCGTAGAACAGCCGGGTGATGTCCTCGTAGGTGACCCAGTCGTCATCGGTGTAACCGCTGTCCTGCTTGCCGCGTTCTTCGTACACCTCCGAGAGAATCCGCTGCAGCATCGCGATCGACCGCAGCGGCCCGGCGGCCTTGTCCATCGTCTCGGTGCTGATGCGCGGGTAGTGCCCCCGTTCGTGGTGCCTGGTCAGCCGGTCCTCGATGAACCGGCGCACGTCACCCTGGTTGAGCGGCCCCACGGCCAGCGTGATCGGTGGCACCGGCGAGGAGCCCCGCACCTTCAGCACCTGCGCGTGCCCGAGGTAGGAGGACTCCGCGAAGAACAGCAGCCTGCGCCGCGCCAGCCCGGCGTACGCCACGACCTCCTGGACGACGTCGTCCGCCGGCGGCAGCAACACGACCAGCACCACGTCGTCGGGCAGCGCGTTGCCGAGGCCCGCGTACAACCGGCTGGGGCGCACCGAGTCCAGGCTCGCGAGAGCCTCCGGGGCGAGCAGCGCGCTGTGCGCCAGCTCGTCCAGCAGCCGTGCGGCGACGAGACTCATCCGCTCCTCGACCGACTGCCGCGACCCGTCCCTCGTGAGATCGACGACGACGCCGCGCAGACCGCGTTCGGTGAGCCGGTCCCGCGTCCACCGCGCGCACCGGTTGATCAACGCGGTCTTCCCGCACCCGGACTCACCGGTGACGAGCACGAGCCTGCCGTCGTCGCGGAGGTTCTCCGCCGCGGCCATCCGGCGCGTGTACTCCTGGAACGCCGCGAGCGTGTGGTTGACGTCGACGTACAGCTCGTCATGCGCCTCGTACCGCCACGGGCAGAGCGGACGCAGCGGCGCCTCCTCCCAGCCCGGCACGAGGAACGGGTTGATCGCCGGTGGCTGCCCGCTGTCTCGCCGCATCGCCTGGCGCTCACCGCCTCTCGTTCCAACCCCCTATGTCGCCACGCGGGTACGGAGTATTACCACGCCTTGCGCATCTGCGAAGACCGCCGATCGGTGTGAAGGAGTTTTACGCTGTTGCGTGGAATTCCATGTGGGGGTGGAGATCGTCCGTTCGGCTCTGCTCGTGGCGGACGATCGCACCCTGGAGGCTGCCGGTCGGCGGTCTTTTCTTTCTGCCCTTCAGCCACTCACCGACGTGGTGAAGCAGGACGGTCGGCACGCTCATCGCCCAGGCCGCGGCGAGCTCGTGCGGGATGTCGGCAGCGCGTAGACGGACGTCCTGAAGTTGGTGCTCGTCGAAACCGCTCCGGCCGGACAGGTCTTCCTCCAGGCCGATGGCCACCGCATCGCCGGCGCTGAGCTCTCCGCGATCACCGGCGCCGGCACGTCTGCCTGGTTCGGGTACCGATCGTCGCTTCGGCTTCCTTGCCTTGCTTTGACCCGCGTGCTTAGTATGACGATTAGTCATACACCTTCGGGTGTGCTGCTCGAGGTGAGGGGCGAGCATGACGGAGTTGTCGGACGTTTCGGCGCAGCGGACACCACGGGACAGCGGCACCCCGCGGCTGACCTTTGCCGACGGCGGGACCGCGGTTCTCGCCTGGCTCAGAGGGATGCGCGACGACCAGCCGGCCTGGTTCGACGAGTCGAACGGCACGTGGAGTCTGTTCCGCTACAACGACATCGTCCGGGCGCTGCGGGACACGGACACGTTCTGTTCCGACCCGTCCCGCTCGTTGCCGCCGGAGCTGTCGGAGAACGCCGAGGGGAGCATGGTCTCGATCGACCCGCCGCGGCACGGCAGGTTGCGCGGGCTCGTGTCGCACGCGTTCACGCCGCGGCTGGTGGAACAGCTGGGCCCGCGGATCGAGGGGATCGTCGACGACCTGCTCGACCGGGTGCTGGCCGACCGGAGCGGACGGTTCGACCTCGTGGGCGACCTCGCCTACGAGCTACCGGTGATCGTCATCGGCGAGTTGCTGGGACTGCCCGCGTCCGATCGGGACTTCCTCGTGCGGTGCGCGGACGAGTTCTACGCGGTCGAGCACGACGACCCGTTCAACGGCGAGTACATGGAGTCCATGCAGTCCACTTTGGACGAGCTGAACGCCTACATGCTCGACCACGCCCGCCTGCGCAGGCGCGAGCCCGCCGACGACCTGATGACGGCGCTCGCACTGGCCGAGATCGAGGGCGAACGCCTGAGCGACAGGGAGATCCGCAACTTCGCCGTGCTGCTGCTGACGGCGGGGCACATCACGACGACCGCGTTGCTGGGCAACACCGTGCTGTCACTGGGGGAGAACCCCGACGTGATGGCGGCCTGGCGGGCGGGCACCGTGGACCCCGCGCCGGTGATGGAGGAGGTGCTGCGCCACCGCAGCCCGTTCACCGAGGTCTACCGCTTCACGACGACGGACGTGGAGATCGGCGACGCGGTCATCCCCGCCGACCAGTTGGTGCGGGTGTGGCTCGTTTCCGGCAACCGCGACGAACGCCAGTTCGCCGACCCCGACGAGTTCCGGCTCGGCCGCACGACCGGCAGGCACCTCGGTTTCGGCATGGGGATCCACTACTGCCTCGGCGCAGGGCTCGCTCGGGTGGAGACGACCGCCGCGCTGCGAGTGCTCTCCCGGCGCACCGCGGAGATCACCCCGGTGCTCGACGAGCTGAAGTTCTACGACGCTCCCGGAATCTTCTGCCTGCGGAGCCTTCCGGTCACCTTCCACCGCTGACGGACCTCACGAGGAAAGCGAGCAGCGCCGATGTCGACTACCGACGACCAGGCCGCCGAGGCGAAGTACGACTACAAGGCCGACGAGGACATGCGCACGGACGTGTGGGACGAGAACCTCCACGTCGGGTACTGGTCGGGGCCGGAGGACACCAACGCGGTCGAGGTGGCGACGGACCAGCTCACCGACTTCGTGATCGAACGCACGCGGATCGCGGCGGGACAGCGGCTGCTCGACGTGGGGTGCGGGCTCGGCAAGCCGGCGCGGCGTGTGGCCGAGCGGATCGGCTGCGGGGTCGTCGGCATCTCCGACGACCCCTCACAGGTCAAGCGCGCCAACGAGGCGGCGGAAGGGGCCGGTGCGGCCGAGCAGGTGAAGTTCCTGCACGCGGACGCGATGGACCCCCTGCCGTTCGGCGCCGCGGAGTTCGACGCCGCCTGGGCGATCGAGTCGCTCGTGCACATGCCGGACCGGGAGAAGGCGTTCCGCAACGTCGCCGCGGTCCTGAAGCCCGGCGCCACGCTCGTGGCCACCGACTTCTTCGAGAACGTGCCCTTGGGCGGTGCTCGCAAGGAGGCCGTGGACGCGTTCCTGGGCGTCGCCAGCCTCGGGCCGATCCCGCGCCTCGACGACTACCCCGCGCTGCTGCGGTCGACCGGGTTCGAGCTGGTCGAGTTCCTCGACATCACCGAGAACACGCACCGCACGTACGCGTTGTTGCTGCAATCCCTTTACGACACCGAGAAAGAGCTGCGCGCCGACCACGGCGACGCCGTCTTCGACGGGTTCGTGAAGGCGTTCAAGGGCTGCGCCGAGTCGCTCGTTCCCCGCTACATGCTCTTCGTCGCCAGGCGTTCCGCCGACAGCTGACCCCGCAGCACGGCAACCACTTCCGCGCGCCCGTCCGGTCGCGCGTCGATGACGCACGCGTTCTTTTCCTCCCCGACAAGGAGAAAGCCATGAAGAAGTCATCGCTCGCCGTCTCGTCCGTCCTGCTGGCTCTGGCGGCGACGCTGGTGCCGGCGTCCGCGCACGCCGGCAACCCGTCGGTCGTCGTGACCTCCGAGGGCGACTGCCTGGAGTTCGGCGAGATCGCCCAGATCACCGTGGACCAGGCCCGTGAGCTCGTGCCATCGCGGTACAAGGTCCGCGAAGCCGAGGGCACACCGGGCAAGGTGAACGTCTACATGGGCGACTACTCGTGCGCCGGCATCTCGGTCAACGGCGGCCGCGCGAAGCCGACCATGATCACCATGGCGACCGTGGAGATCTCCCACCGCGACGGCGTCGAGCAGCCGTGGGGCACGACGCAGCCGCTGTGGTGGGGTACCAACCAGCCCGCGCTGACGAACGCCGTCCAGCGGCTCGGCGCGCCCGCGCGGCACGTCCAGGCCACCAGAAGCATCACACCCATGGCCAACGGAATGTTGTTAGTGCACAACAAGTACACCGGGTCCAGAGTGGACCACGAGCGGGTCGCCGTCGTCGAGGACATCTCGTCGGAGCCGGTGCAGAACTTCCACACGCCGGTCGGCTACTACACCGGTACGAAGGGCGAGATCCAGTTCGTCTACGACATGCAGTTCCGCGCGAAGGAACAGGCCGCGAACTCGATCCTCGTCTCGGGCCGTGACACCGACCTCGTCCACAAGTACGGGTTCCCGATCACGCTCACGTCGAAGAACACGCTGATGACCGGGAAGTGGACCATGCGGGCCGAGCTCAAGCGCTGACCCGACGTGCGCCCGGAGGCACCGATGAACAACGAGGCAGTGCGCGAGGCCGTGCACGGAATCCTGCGGCACATGTCGTACGGGGACGCGGAGGAGCTGTCCGACGAGGCGCGAATCGCCACGGATCTCGGGTTCGACTCGTTGCGGCTGCTCGAACTGGCGATCGTCATCGAGGAACGGTTCGAGCTCGCCGCCGTCGACGTCGACGAGGCGCTCAACGTGTCCACGGTGCGAGAGCTCGTCGACCTGGTCACCGAACGCGTCACGGGGACGGCGGCGTGAGCGGGTTGCGCGTCCTCGTGACCGGTGCGGCCGGGTTGGTCGGTGCCGAGGTCGCGGTGAGGCTGGCGAACGAGGGGCACACGGTCCTCGCGCTGGTGCACACGCGGTCGGAGATCGTGCGCAACGACGGGCGAGTCGTGCGCACGGTCCCGATCGGACGGTCCGGGCCGGGACTCGTGTCCTGTGTGGCCGGTGACGTGACCAAGCCGATGCTCGGCCTGACCACCGAACGCTACGAGGACCTCGCCGGCGGTCTCGACCGCGTCGTGCACGCCGCCGCCACCACCGACTTCGGCCGGCGTTGGGAGACCTACGAGTCTCTCAACGTGGACGGCACGCGCAACGTCGTCCGGCTCGCCGCGGAGCGTTCGGTGCCCCTCGTGCACGTGAGCACGGCGTACGTCTGCGGGGAGCGCACCGGCCGGGTCCTCGAAGACGAACTCGATGTGGGGCAACGGTTCGGCACCGGGTACGAGCGCAGCAAGTTCCTCGCCGAGCAGGAGGTGAGGGCGGCCGCCGCGAACGGGCTGCCCGCCGCGGTCGTGCGGCCGAGCATGATCGTCGGCACGCAGACGTCCGGCGAGATCCGGGACTTCAAGAACATGTACGTGGTCCTCAAGCTCTTCACGCAGGGGCGGGTCCGGTCGGTGCCCGGCTTCTACGACGCGCTGCTCGACCTCGTGCCGGTGGACTACGTTGCGGCGTTGATCTGCCAGGTGGTGAACCGCTTCCCCGAGGCGGAGGGGCGCACGTTCCACGCCGTCGGCGCGTCCCCGCACACGTTGCTCGACGTGAGCAACGCGCTGGCGGAGTACCCGATGTTCCAGGTGCCGCACTACGTGTCGCCGTCGTCGTTCGACGCGGGCGCGCTCCCGCCGGACGAACGCGTGTACTACCGGCGGATCATCGCGATGTACGAGAGCTTCTTCCGCCGGCGCGCGAGGTTCGACGACACGAACGCGGCGCGGCTGGCGCCGTGGCGGCCGACGGCGACCGGGGTGGAGTACCTGCGCACGTTGCTGGACCACTGCGTGCGGGTGGGCTATCTCGGCCGCCCGGAATCCGGTATCGGCGAGGTGCTCCGGCTCGCCGGGAGAACGCGGTGATCGCTGCGACCCGGTACGTGCGCCTCCGGTTCCCGCCGCGGACGCACGGGCTCGCCGCGCTGCTGACCTACGCCTCGGTGGTCGCGCTGTGCTCGGGAGCCCGGCTCGGCGTGGTTCCGCTGGTGCTCGGCGGGCTGACGTTCGTGCTGCTGTTCCTCTTCCTGCGCCTGGTCGACGACCTGGACGACGGCACCGACGGCACCCCGGCGGGACTGCGGACCGGCATGGTCGCCGTGGCCGGTGCCGTGGTGCTGTTCAACCTCCACGACCTCCTCGCCCTCGCCCTCGCGGGCGGGGCATGCGCCGCCGCCCTCATCGCTCCGCTCCTGCCCCGTCACGGCATCACACATCCGGTGATGCTCTTCGTCGCCTACGAGGTGGCACCGCTCCTGGTGCTGGGATACGGCGGCGTGACGGCAGGGGCACCCCCGACTGTGGCGGTGGGGGCGGCGGTGGTGCTCTGGAGTGCTTACGAGTACTGGAAGTTCACCCGGAAACTCGATGAGCCGGACTACCGGCCGTTCGGCCTCGGCCTGGGCGCGCGGCTCGTCGCCGCGGCAGGGCTTTCGGCGGTCGCGGTCGTGGCGGCGGCAGTGATCTCGGCGGTCGGCGCGGTGCCGTGGGCGGTTCCGGTGGTCGTGGCGCTGATCGCCGTGGCCTGTGCGGTCGCGACGCGCTCGTGGTGGAGGGCGGATCGCCGTGGGCCGGCCTGGTGGTCCGGGCTGACCTTCGTGCTCGCCGTCGACGTGACGGTCCTGATCTTGTGCGCGGCGTGGGGAGTGTGGGGATGACTGTCGTGACAAGGGAAACCGACGTGGCCGGTGCCAAGGCACGGGGTCTGCGCGAACTGGCCGACGCCGGGTTCGAGGTGCCACCGTGGCGCGTGATCGGTGCGGACGTCCTGCGCGCACACCTGACCGCGACCGGTCTGACCGAACGGATCGACGCCGAACTGCGCGACCTCACCGCGGACCGCGCGGAAGCCGCCGCCGAGGCCGTGGCGAGCGCGATCCTGGAGACGCCGCTGGCACCCGAGGTGCTGGCCGAGATCACGGCCGCCGTGCACGACGTCGGGAAGGGCCCGGTCGCGGTGCGGTCGTCCGGACTGGACGAGGACGGCCCGCGGTTCTCCTTCGCCGGTCAGTTCGACACGTTCCTGAACGTCGAGGGGATCGACGCGATCGCCGACCACGTGCGGCGCTGCTGGGCGGGTGCGTACTCGGCACGCGCGCTCGCGTACCGGCTCGCGCACGGCCTGCCGCCGGCCGGCGCCGGGATGGCGGTGATCGTCCAGCGGCTGGTGGCGGCGGAGAAGAGCGGCGTGCTGTTCACCGCGAACCCGATGTCGGGCGAGCGGACCGAACGTGTGGTCAGCGCGGTGTTCGGGCTCGGGGAAGGGCTGGTCGGCGGCGCGGTGGACGCCGACACCGTCGTGCTCGACGCGTCCGGCCGCGTCCTTCAGGTCACGGTGGGGGAGAAGCGGGAGCGGTACGACCCGGACGCCTCTGGTGGGTGCCGGGTGACCGAGACCCCTGCCGCGGTGAGGGAAGAGCTCGCGGTGACCGACGCCGAGCTGCGCGCGCTCGGTGAGCTGGCCGGGCGGATCGAGAAGGTCCGCGGCGCCCCGCAGGACGTGGAGTGGGCGATGGCGGACGGCACGCTGTGGGTGTTGCAGAGCCGGCCGATCACCGCCGGCCTCGACGAGCCCGGCGAGCTGCACGTCTGGGACAACTCCAACATCATCGAGAGCTTTCGCGGCATGACCTCGCCGCTCACGTACAGCTTCGCGCGCCGGGTGTACCAACGCGTCTACGAGGAGTACTGCCGCGAGCTGAAGGTGCCCGACGCGCAGCTGAGCCAGGCGCAGGAGTGGCTGCCCGCGCTGCTGGGCTACTTCCACGGGCGCGTCTACTACAACCTGCTGAACTGGTACCGGCTGGTGCGCCTCGCGCCGCTGTACCGGCTGGGCCGCCGCAGCCTCGAGCTCACCCTCGGGGTGGAGGAGTCGCTCGATCCCGAGCTGGCCGACGGGCTGCACCCGTTCACGTTCAGCTCGCGGGCGGAGGAGATCCGCGTGACCGCGCGGTCACGCCTGCGGTTCGCGAGCCGGTTCGCCCTGATCGAACGCACCGGCGAGCGGTTCATCGCGGACTTCTACCGCACCTACGAGGAGTTCGGTGCCACGGACTACGACGCGCTGACCGCAGACCAGGTCTACCGCCGCTACCAGGCGCTCGAACGCACCCTGGTCGCGCGCTGGGGCAGGGTCGCGGTGCTCGACGCCGTCATCGGGCTGTCCTTCGGGACGTTGCAGATGCTCAACCGGCGGTGGCTGCCCGACGCACCGCTCTGGTTCACGTGGGCCGTGGCCGGGCCGGCGAACTCGGTCGAGTCGGCCGGGCCCGCCCACCGCATCGCCGAGCTCGCGAATGTGGTGCGGGCCGACGACGAACTGCGCCGCATCATCACCGAGTCCGAGCCCCAGCAGGCCAGAGCGGCGTTGCTGGACGGCGGGCACGCCGCGTTCGTGTCCGAAGTGGACGACTACGTGACGCGCTACGGCGACCGCAGCCTGGACGAGCTGAAACTCGAGGCGCCGAGCCTGCGTGACGACCCGTCGACGTTCTTCCCGATGCTGCGCGCTGCCGTCGCGTCGGTGGAGAGCATGTCGGGACGGGCCGACGCCGACGGCGTACTCGGGTCCTTGTCTCCCGCGAGACGCCAGGTGTACGAACGGGTCCGCGGCAAGGTGCGCAGGGCGTTGGAACTGCGCGAACGCATCCGTTTCTGCCGCACCCGCGCGTTCGGGACGGCGAAGGTGATGGTGCGCGCGATCGGCCGCCGGTTCGCCTCGCTGGGCCTGCTCGACTCACCTGAGGACGTCTTCTGGCTCTACCTGGAGGAGATCGGCGGCTGCTTCGACGCGTCCACTGTGGACGTCGACCTGCGGGCACTGGTCCGCTCGCGCAAGGCGATCGCCGAGTCGGACCGCCTGCTGACCGCGCCGTCCCGCTTCACCACCCGCGGCGCGCTCGGCACCAAGGCGAACCGGGTGGCGTGGGCGCGCGCCGTTCCGGGCGGTACCGCGGCGGCGGCAGGGGCGGAGCTCACCGGCGTGCCCGCGGCACCCGGCCGGGTGCGGGGCCGCGCGCGGGTGGTCGACCTGCCGTCCGAGGCTCAGGGCGACATCCTCGTCACCTACCGCACCGATCCCGGCTGGGTGGCGTGGCTGCCGTCCGCGTCGGGCCTGCTCGTCGAACGCGGCAGCCCGCTGACCCACGTCGCCATCGTCGCCCGTGAGCTGGGCGTGCCCACCGTGGTGCAGGTGCCCGGCCTGACGACCCGCGTGCGCGACGGCATGCACCTCGACGTCGACGGCGCGACCGGGACCATCCGGGTGCTGGCAGGGCCGGAGGAAGCGTGATCATCGGCCGCGCGGAGCTGACCTCGTTGCTCGACGAGACGCTGGACCTGGTGGACGCGCCACCGGGGTGCGGAGCGGTGCTGGAGGGCTCGATCGCCGAGGGGTTCGGCAACTCCGCCTCCGACATCGACTTCCTGCTGCTGGCCGACGACGACCACGACCACCCGACGATGCCCACGATCGTGTTCGTGCGAGGCCGCCGCGTCGAGGTGCGCACCCGCTCGTTGCGCCAGGTCCGCGCGCAGGCCGACGAGGCGTGCGCGCACGTGGCCGCCGGGATCGGCGCGCTGCCCGCGGCGTTGCTCGACCGGTGCCAGCGGCTACGCGGTGCCGTGGTGCTGCGTGGAGAGGACGTCGTGCGGCGGGCGCGGGAGTGGCCCCTGTCGCTGCCCGAGGTCGTCGCGGACTGGTACGCGCACCACAGCAGGCAGGCCATGCGGCACGCGGTCGCGTCGCACGTGCTGGGGGAGGAACACGAGGCCGTGGCGTGGGCCGGAATCGCGGCGCGGAACGCGGCGAAGTCGTGGGTGGCCGCCCGCGGGGAGACCTATCTGGAGCCCAAGTGGCTCGACCGGCAGTTCGACCGGCTGGCCGCCGGGGGTGACGGGGAGGCGGCGCGGTTGCGGGACCGCCTCGCCGTGCTGCGAAAAGGACACGACTCCGTCGGCGGGATCGAACCGGCGATCGCGGCGCACGCCGAACTGGTCGCGGACTTCGGGGTCCACGGCTGCCCAGCCGATGCGGACCAGGTGCTGCTCGGCCTGCGAGCAGGGGTCACCACCTGGCCGATCGGCGACCGGCTGCACGTGGTGCGAGGCCGCGCCGACGTCTTCGTGCTGGCCGCGCCTGCCGGGCGGGCCTGGCGTTCGATCGCACCGGGACGGCCGGTCGCCGAGGTGATCAGGAGGGCGGACGATCCCGGGGCGGCCGCGAGCGCGCTGGCCGAGTTCCACCGGATCGGGCTGGTCGAGCTGCACTGGCGGGACGGCGGACCGATCGCCTCGGCGCAGCCGTGGGCGCCTGCCGAGCCGGTCACGCCGCCGCCGTCCACCCGGATGCCGGTGCTGGGCCTCGCCGGGGGTGCCGCTGACGGGCACGTCTCGCTGGTTCCGTTGCCTGCCAGGCGGTTCGCGGCGGCGGGGATGGCGCAGGTGTGGTCCAACATCATGATCGAGAACGCGCGGGAGGACCTGTCCGGGGCGCTCGACGGCGGGCAGCGGGAGGTGGCGCGGACGAGCGGGCTGCGGTTGCTGCACCACGCCTGCCGGGCGTTGCTGAGTGCGTGTGGGATGAGTCCGCTGCCGCCCGACGCGGCGATCGTCGGCTGGCTGAGCGCGCTGACCGCGGTGCCGGTGGAGCTGGCCGCGCAGGCCGCGGCGGTCGAACGCGCGCTCGCGGGGGACGACTGGACGTTGTGGGCGGAGCGTCTGGACAAGCTCGTCGGCGGGGTGCGCGATCTCGTCCGGGCCGAGGTGTTCCCGGCCTCGTTCGACTCGGCCGCCGCCTGGGAGGCCACGCTGCGGATCGGGCACGACTGGATCCGGCTCGGCGCGTACCTCGACGCCGACTTCCCGATCGAGGAGGCCCGCGACCTCCTCACGTCCGGTGGGGCCCAGCCGCACCGGCGCGGCGGTGGGTGAGCGGGTGTTCGTCGCGCTGGAGGGAATCGACGGTGCCGGGAAGTCCAGCACCGCCGTGGCCGTGGCCGCCCGGCTTGGCCAAAGGGGGCACACGGTCCGGCTCGTCAGGCACAACGCCGCCGAACCGGACGACCCGTTCGTCGCCGAGTACCTGCACGGGCTGCGCGCGTTGCAGCAGATGTCGTTGCGCGGTCCGTACTTCCGGCTCGGCGACCCGCACTGGGTGCTGATCAGGGCGAGCTACTACGCGCTCGTCGACCGGTGTGTGATCACCCCCGCGCTGGAACGGGGACACGTCGTCGTCGCGGACGGCTGGTTCCACAAGTTCGTCGCCCGCATCGCCGCGGGTGGTGTGCGGGCCGGCGGGGACTTCGACCGGCCGGAGCAGATCCTGCCGCTGTTCGCGCCGGTGCGGCGGCCGGACCGCGTGTTCCTGCTCGACACCCCGGTGGCGACCGCGGCCGCGCGCCGGATGGCCGACGTGAACCCCGGCGAGCTGGGGCCGCAGAACGCGGAGACCTCCACCCCCGAAGCGGCGTTCGTCACCTACCAGAGCGCGGTGCGCGGGCACCTGCTGTCGATGGCGGTACCTGGCCGCTGGCACGTCGTGCGCACCGCGCTGCGGGACGTGGCCGGCATCGCGGCCGAGGTGTGCGCCGACCTGGAAGTGTTGCGGGAGGCGGGATGAACGTGGACGACTACCGCGCGCGGGTCCGCCGGGCGATCGTCGGGTTCGTGCCCTGCATGCCGTCCTGGGAGGAGGACGGGCACCTGCCGCGTGAGCTGTTCCGCAGCCTCGCGGCGGCCGGTGCCTTCCGTGAACGGTGGGCGCTCGGTCCCGTGGCAGGGCTACCTCTGGCGCGCGTGCTGGTGGAGGAACTGGCCGCGCACAACGGAGGCGCCGCGCTCGCGGTGTCGTTGCACAGCGAGGTCTTCCTGCACGCCCTGCACCGCGCCGGTGGGCAGGCGGAGATCATCGAAGGCGCGCTCGACGGGTCGGTCATCGGGTGTGCGGCGGTCACGGAGCCCGGTGCCGGGTCCGACGTGCCCGCGGTGACGACGTCCGCCCGGCGCGAGGGCGATCGGTGGCGGTTGAACGGCACCAAGTGCCTCATCACCAACGCCGGCCGGGCGACGCACGTGCTGGTGCTGGCCAGAACGGACGGCGCGCGGTCGTTCGGACTGTTCGTGGTGCCGCTCGCCGGTGTGACGCCCACCCGGTTCGTGCCGACGCTGGGGGTCCGGTCCGCGGACACCGCCGTGCTCGACCTCGACGTGACCGTGTCCGGCACCGCCGTGCTCGGCAACCCCCGTGCCGGGCTGGTGCAGCTGTTGCGCGTGCTCGACTTCGAACGGCTGGCGGCCGCGGCCGGCCTGGTCGCCACCGCACGGGCGGCCATGACGCTGGCCCTGGCGCACATGCGTGACCGCACCGCCTTCTCGGCACGTCTGTTCGACCACCAGGCCCTGCGGCACCGCATGGCCTGGCACTGGGCTCGCGTGTCGGCGGTCGCCGCGCTGCTCGACACCGCGATGACGCCGGTGCACGGGAACGAGGTGTCGCATTCCGCTGTGGCGGCCGCGAAACTGGTCGCCGCCAGGGACTGCGCCGACGCTGTCGACGCGGCCATGCAGGCGTTCGGCGGCCGCGGGTACACGGAGGACTTCCCGCTGGCGCGGATGTACCGCGACGTGCGGCTCACCCGGATCGGCGGCGGCACCGACGAGATGCTGTGCGAGGTGATCGCCGCCAACCTCGACGCCGACGACTCGCTCAGCGCGGCGCTGGTGCGCGAGCTCGCCGAACGGGGCGGGTGGTGACGGTGTCCGCCACCACCCGCCGAGCCCTACTGGCCGTCATCCCCGTCTGGGTAGGGGTTCTGCATGAGCGCGAGCGTCGCCCCGGCCGGATCCTTGATCAGCGCGAAGGCACCCGGCCCCACGCCGCCCGGTGCGCGCACGACCTCACCGCCCCGCGCGGTCACCTTCTCCAGACTGGCGGACAGGTCGTCGACCGCGACGTAGGTGATCCACTGTGGAGGCAGGTCGGCGTTGCCGCCCGCCTTGCGGCAGACGCCCGCGACAGGAGTGCCGTCCGGCGCCAGCATCATGTAGTCGTCGTGCGTGCCCATGCTCAGCGGCTCAGGCTTCCAGCCGACGACGTCGGCGTAGAAGTCCCGGACGCCGGGCGCGTCGGTGACGGTCAGGTCGAGGCCCACGATCGTGCCGGCCCGGTTGCGCTTGTCAGCCATGAGAACCCTCCTCGCTCACTTGCCCGTGTTCTCGGCCCACCACTGGGACCACCGCTTGTCGAGCAGGGAGTACACGTCGTCGGCCAGGCCGTAGGTGCTCAGCAGTGCCATCGACGTCCCGGCAGGGTCGGTCGAGGAGGGGCCGGTGCCCGCGATGATCAGCAGGCCCTCGCCCCAGGAGTCGACCGTGACGCCGAGCTGGTGCTCCGAGCGGAACCACACCTCGCCCTCGACCGCCTCGCCGGCGAGGGTGGCGGTGTAGCGGCTGCCCGGCTCACCCGCGGAGTCCAGTTCGAGGCGCTCGATGACGGTGCCGGAGTACGTGTGGCGGTTGCCGAGGAACAGCGTGCGCCGCTGCTCGCCCGGCTTGCGCTCCAGGGCGAACCGCAGCTGGTGCAGGAACGAGGTCCAGCCCTCGGTGACGTCGTCGTAGTACGCGTCCCACTCGGCGTCGCCGCTCAGCGGGGCGCGGACCAGCGTGATGCGCACGCCGTCGCCGTCCTCGCGGATCTCGAACCGGTCGCCCCCGTTGGGGACGAGCGTGTGGTTCTCGGCGTCCTCGACGACGTCGGTGAAGTAGATCGAGTCGAGCTCGGCCTCGAGCTCACCGGACTGCCACGCGTGCCACTGCCTGATCACGTCCTTGTCCCGCAGTGCCCGCCAGGCGGCGTCGACCGTGGTCGCAACCCGGATCTCCAGCCGCGGGGTGTCGGTGGCCTGGACGTCACTCATCGGTTCTCTCCCTGTTCGTTCGACTTGTCAATCGGCTTGGGGGTCGGGTGACCGCCGACCACGACCCGGTAGGGGCGGCCGTCCCGCGTGTCGTACCGGGCCGCGATCTCGCGCAGCGCCTCGGTCAGCTCGTCGGTGAAGCTGTGCACGTCCGCGGGACTCGCGAACCGCACGTCGGTCTCGGCGGTGAAGGTGAGCAGGCGCTTGCCCGTCTCGTCCGCCTTGACCTGCATCCGCGCGAGGTCGCGGACGGTCGCGGCGGCGACGTCGATGAGGTGCTCGGCCGCGTACTGGTCCTGGATCAGGCTGAGCTGCTCCGGGGAGTCCTCGTCGTGGCTCACCACCGTCGGATCCACGACGATCGCGCCCGGCCTGGCCCGCATGATGCGCTCCACGCACCCGCGGCGCTGGCGCTCCTCGACCAGCTCGACCAGGCCCGCGGTCTCCAGTGCCCGCAGGTGGTAGTTCACCTTCTGCCGCGGCAGGCCGAGCGCCGCCGCGAGCTGGGTCGCCGACGCCGGCTCACGCAACCTGGCCAGCAGTTTCCTGCGCAGTGGGGCCAGTACGACCGCCACCGCGTCCGGCTCGCCGAGGTAGTTGATGCCACCGCCCATGGACCCATCGTTCAATTGACAATTCCATTTGTCAAATGGGGTCACACGATTGGAGGAACGGGCGAAACGGACAGATCAGCGCACCACGACGAGGTGCTCGCGGCGGGGGACCAGTTCGCCGACGACCGGTGCTCCGGGGATCTCGCCGGCCAGCAGCAGGCCCCCGGACGTCTGTGCGTCGGCGAGCAGCACCGCGGTGGCCTCGTCCACGCCGCCGAGGTCGGTGTGCGGGCGAACCCACTCCAGGTTGCGCCGGGTGCCACCGCTGACGAAGCCGTCGCGCACCGCCTCGGCCGCACCGTCGAGCAGCGGCACCGCGGTGCTGTCGATCACCGCGGTCAGGCCGCTGGCCCTGGCCAGTTCGAGGGTGTGGCCGAGCAGGCCGAAGCCGGTGACGTCAGTGCCGCAGCGGATGCCGGCGGCCACCGCGGCCCGTGACGCGATGGCGTTCAAGGTCACCATCGCGGCCACGGCGTTGGCGAACACCTCGCCTGTCGCCTTGTGCCGGGTGTTGAGGACGCCGATCCCCAGCGGCTTGGTCAGCGACAGCGGCGTGCCCGGCACGCCGGAACTGTTGAGCAGCAGGCGATCCGGGTGGGCGATGCCCGTGACGGCCATGCCGTACTTGGGTTCGGCGTCGTCGATGCTGTGGCCTCCCGCGACCGGGCACCGCGCCTGCGCCGCGATCTCCGCCCCGCCGCCCAGGACCTCGGCGGCGAGCTCCATCGGCAGCTTCGCGCGCGGCCAGCACAGTAGGTTCACCGCGAGCACCGGCTCACCGCCCATGGCGTAGACGTCCGACAGGGCGTTGGCGGCGGCGATGCGGCCCCAGTCGCGGGCGTCGTCGACGACGGGCGGGAAGAAGTCCACAGTGGACAGAACGGCGCGCTCGCCGTCGATCCGGATCGCCGCCGCGTCGTCCCCGGTGCCCACCAGCAGACCGGGGAACGCGGGGACGGCCTTGGCGAGGAGGTCTTCCAGCTCGCCGGGAGGGATCTTGCACGCACAACCGCCGCCGGCGGCGGTCTCGGTCAGTCTGGGAGTGGTCATGACCCGACCTTGGCAAGCCAGGAGAAGTCGATGTTCCGCTGGCTTGCCGATCCTGGAACGCGCAGGGAGGCGTATCCGGTCTGGTGGCCGGCTCGGTCTTCAACACCGACGGGCGGCAGGACCTGCCGCCGGCGGGTTCGATTCCCGTCCGCCTCCGCCACAGACGACGGTGGAGGCTGCATGGCGCGGCGGACCATCCCGAGCACGGGTGCGCTGCTCGCCTCCTCGCCGTTGCGCGAGGCCGTGGCGGTGCACGGCCGTGCGGCGGTCAAGTCGGCGATCCACGCGGCACAGGAGGAGGCCCGTGGAGGCCGGCTGAGTTCCGCCGAGGTGTCCCAGGCGGCGATGGCCTCGCTCGCCGGACTCGCCGCGCGCCCGGTGCTGAACGCCACGGGAGTGTTGATCCACACCAACCTCGGACGCGCGCCGCTGTCCGCCGCCGCCCGTGCGGCGCTCGCGGCCGCCGCCGGGTGGACGGACGTCGAGTTCGACCTCGTCACAGGACACCGTGCCCCACGTGGCCGGGGAGCCCTCGTGGCCCTGTGCGACGCCGTGCCGGACGCCGGGGCGGCACACGTCGTGAACAACAACGCCGCCGCATTGTTGTTGTGCGCCTTGGCACTGGCACCGGGACGCGAGATCGTGATCAGCAGGGGTGAGCTGGTCGAGATCGGCGACGGGTTCCGCATCCCCGAACTGCTGACCGCCGGGGGAGCGCGGCTGCGCGAGGTCGGCACCACCAACCGGACGACCGCGCGCGACTACGCCGCCGCGATCGGACCGGACACCGGGTTCGTGCTGAAGGTGCATCCGTCGAACTTCCGCGTCGAAGGCTTCACGTCGGCCGCGAGCGTGGCGGAACTGGCCGGCTGCGGGGTCCCCGTGGTCGTGGACATCGGCTCAGGGCTGCTCGCGCCCGATCCACGGCTGCCCGACGAGCCGGACGCGACGACGGCACTGCGTTGCGGGGCGGCGCTGGTGACCGCGAGCGCGGACAAGCTGCTGGGTGGACCTCAGGGCGGGCTGCTGCTGGGCGACCGGGACATCGTGACCTCGTTGCGCAGGCATCCGGCGGCGCGGGCGCTGCGGGCGGGGAAGCTGGTGCTGGCCGCGCTGGAGGCGACGCTGCGCGGGCCGGAGTCCCCGGTCGCGGTGATGCTGTCGGCGGATGCCGCCTCGATGCAGCGCAGAGCTCATGCGCTCGCTTCGGCCGTGGACGGTGCCGAGGTGGTCGCGACCACCTCGGTGGTGGGCGGTGGCGCGGCGCCGGGAGTGCGGTTGCCCAGTTTCGCCGTCGCTCTGCCGGAACGGTTCGCCGCGGCGCTGCGCGCCGAGCGGGTCGTAGGACGGGTCGAGGGCGGACGCTGCCTGCTCGACCTGCGCACCGTCGATCCGGCCGACGACGACGCGCTGGCTCGCGCGGTTCTCGCGGCAGGCGACCCGCCGTGCCGGTGATCGTGACCGCCGGGCACGTCGACCACGGCAAGTCCGCGCTGGTCAGGGCTTTGACGGAGAGGGAACCGGACCGCTGGGCGCAGGAGCGGGCCCGCGGCATGAGCGTCGGTCTCGGCTTCGTGTGGACGCGGCTGCCCGGCGGCGCGGAAGTGTCCTTCGTGGACGTTCCCGGGCACCGCAGGCTGGTGGCCACGATGCTGGCGGGAGCCGCGCCCGCGCCGGCGGTGCTGTTCGCCGTGGCCGCGGACGAGGGCTGGTCCGCTCAGTCGGCCGAGCACCTCGCGGCGCTCGACGCGCTGGGCACCGGCCGCGGCGTGCTGGTGATCACCAAGTCCGATCGCGCGGACCCGCGCCCGGCCGCCGCCGAGGCCCGCCGCGCGCTCGCGGGCACCTCCCTGTCCGGCATCCCCGTGTTCGCGGTGAGCGCGTTGACCGGCGCGGGCCTGCCGGAGTTGCGTGCGGGCCTGGACGCGTTGGTGGCGGGCCAGGACGGGGCGGCGGACGACAGCGCGGACGTGCGGCTCTGGGTGGACCGCTCGTTCACGGTGACCGGTGCGGGCACCGTCGTCACCGCCACCCTGGCGGGTGGTTCGGTGCGCCTCGGTGACCGGCTCCGATGTGCGCGCACGGGCCTGCTGCTCCGCGTGCGAGGCCTGCAGGTGTGCGAGCGACCGGTGGTCGTCGCGCGCCCGGTGCGCAGGGTGGCGGTGAACCTGGCGGGCGGCCGTGTGGACGTGCGCCGTGGCGACGCGCTGCTCGCGCCGCCGCAAGCATGGCGTCCGGTGGACGAGTTCGACGTCCTGTGGCGTGGCGGTCCGCCGCGCGCTCAGGAGCTGATGCTGCACTTCGGCACCGCGGCCGTGTCCGTGCGGGTGCGCGCGCTGGGACCAGGAGCGGCGAGGCTCCGGACCGCGTGTGAAGTGCCGGTGCGGCCCGGTGACCGGCTGTTGCTCCGCGATCCGGGAGGTGCCGGTCCGCCGGTGGGGGCGGTAGTCGCCGACGTGTGGCCCGCGGAGCTGACGCGGCGGGGTGCGGGGGCGCGCAGGGGCGCGGAACTGGTGGCCCTGGCCGGGCTCGCGGACGGTGTGGCGGCAGCGCTCCCGCGTGCGGACGGTGTGGCGGCAGCGCTCCCGCGTGCGGACGGTGTGGCGGCAGCGCTCCCGCGTGCGGACGGTGTGGCGGCAGCGCTCCCGCCTGCGGACGGTGTGGCGGCAGCGCTCCCGCGTGCGGCCGGTGTGGCGGCAGCGCTCCCGCGTGCGGACGTGGCCGGCCGCGGCGAGACACGGGTCGACCTGCCCGGGCTGGCGGTGGATCTGCTGCGCCGCAGGCGGTTCCTGCGCGACGGTGACTTCCGCTCCGCCGGTCTGCCCGCCACCGGACGGCCGGTCGCCGGAGGCTGGCACGTGGACCCTGCCACGTGGGAGTCGCTCGTCGGCCGGGCACCGGGCGAGGTGGCCGGCTGGTGCGCGGAACGGCCGCTGGTGCGGGGGATGCCGTTGCCGGTGCTCGCCGATCGGTTCTCGGTGCCGTCGGCTGAGGTCACCCGCGAGCTCGTGCGCGCCGCCGGTCTGTCCGTTGAGGACGGTGTGGTGGTGGGACGTGCCGCGCTGCCGGACGCGGTCGAGAAGGGAGTCGCGGCGATCGCGGAGTCGTTGCGGCGGAACCCCTTCCGCGCTCCCGAAGCGCACGACCTCGCGCAGGCGGGCCTGCGGGCGGCGGAACTGGCCAGCGCGGTCCGAGCGGGCCGGCTGCTCCTGCTCGCGCCCGGCGTGGTGGTGCTGCCGGGCGCGGATCGGCTGGCTGCCGAGGTGGTGCGAGGGCTGGGAGAACCCTTCACCGTCAGTCAGGCGCGCCAGGCCTGGAACACGACCCGCCGCACCGCCGTGCCGCTGCTCGAACTGCTGGACGGAGCAGGTGTCACCCGACGGCGACCGGACGGCGCGAGAGAGCTCTCATAGGAATTCTTCGGTGTTTTTACGCTCGATTGCTCGATTGGCGTACCGCGTTGACTGCGGCCGTGAACCCGGCTTTAGTGGAGACAGCGTTGAAGAGCAGCCCGGAATTCATCCGCTCACCCGGGATTAATGTCCTCAACGTGGTTATCCGAAGCGGAAATGGATCGTCAAGTAGCTGGCCAGTGCGCTCTTCTAGCTGGTCAGGGCTTACTTGCGTCCACGGTTAGAGCCAATGTTGCTGATCGGTTCGGAAAGGATGACCGGCATGGCACTTGAGTCTGTCGATCTGGGACAGGTAAGCGGTGTAGAAGCACAGGCTCCTGTCTGGGATCACTACCTCCAGGGTGACCCCGCACGTCTCAACAGTGATTTCGGGGAGTTCCTCAAGCGGACCGCGATCCGGCTCGACGTCCGCACGGACGACCAGGTCGCGCAGGAGGCGCTGAACCACCGGGACCCGATGATCCGGGAGCAGTCGCTGTTCCAGTACGTGGATCGCGGGCTGCCGGGCGCCGTCGACCTGCTCACCGAAGCGGTGAAGACCGACAGCGTGCGCGAGGTCCGCTGGAACGCGCTGTGGGCGCTGGAGAAGATTGGCGGCCCCAGGGCGCTCAAGGCGCTGCAGGGCTTCGTCAACGACGACGACGC
Organism: Lentzea waywayandensis; assembly: GCF_900115955.1. Lineage (GTDB taxonomy): Bacteria > Actinomycetota > Actinomycetes > Mycobacteriales > Pseudonocardiaceae > Lentzea > Lentzea waywayandensis. The sequence goes on along the minus strand of NZ_FOYL01000001.1, from coordinate 151,334 downwards.
CGACGTCGGCGAGTGGGCTCGCCTGTTCGCGTCGGAGCTCACCACGGGCCTGCCCGCGTTCGACAGCCGTTCGTGGAAGCAGGACCCGGACCGCACGTTCGACGAGACGATCCTGCTCAACATCGACGTCGACGTCTACGTGCGGCTCGACGACACCGGCCGGCACTGGGGCAAGATCTCCCTGGCGCCCCAGGGCCTCGCGCGCAGCTACGGCCAGGCGCACGCCTGCCCGAACTCCGCGACGCGTGACCAGCAGCTGGTGATCAGCAAGAACCTGGCGGGCCTGCACGACGACGGCACGCCGCACGTGGAGAACTTCCTGTTCCGCGGCGTGACCAACCACGCCAGCGCGGGCCGGGGCAGCTTCTTCTTCGAGTCGCGTGGCCTGCGGCCGATCTTCATGTCCGGCCAGGCGGACAACGACTCGCTCGGCCACCGCAACGAGATGGTCTCCGCCAAGCGTTCCGGCGAGTGGACCACCGACCCGCTGATGGAGATCAAGGGCAAGCCCGCGATCCGCTACGTCCGCGGTGCGGTCCAGACGTGGGGCTACATCAACTTCGAGACGATGCGCGGCAGCTCGCTCGAGGAGATCCTGTTCCCGGGCAACAGCATCCTGGGCACGCTCGACACCCCGACCGGCCCGCTGGCCAACGCCTACATCACGGGCACGTTCAAGGGCAAGCTGGTCGACTGGGACGGCGACGGCAAGATCGACGTCAACTCCCTCGACATCTACTCGACGCACGAGGCCGAGGTCGACACCAACCAGGACAACATCGCGGACGAGCCGGGTGTGCAGTTCTGCACCCGCACCGGCTGGATGCACTCCTGACCCAGCACGGCGAAGCGGGGTGAGCGGTTTCGGCCGCTCACCCCGCTTTTGGCTTGCGGGTCCGGCACCGGGGTCAGGTCACCCGATGGCCGGGGTGGAGTGGGAGATGCGCAGAACGCGCCGGCGCGCGAGAGACAGCAGCGGCCGGGTGACCTCGACGGGCGGGTCGAAGCGGCGTTGCCTGCGCAACGCGACCTGGAACGGGTGCCGGCACCGGCCGCCGGTGACGGTCACGGGTGAGTAGCCGAACCCGATCCGGCCGAGCGCGCCGATGGGGGTGGCCAGCACGTCGCGCACGGTCGCGTCCGGGCCGACCGCGACGGCGATCGGCTCGTAGTCACCGTCCGCGACCGGGGGAAGGGCGACCAGCCGGTTCGTCGCGATGGCGTGGAACAACGTCGGCAGCTCCTGCGGCCGGTTCAGCCGGAAGAGTCCGAGCAACGCGTTGCAGGGCTCACCGTGCAGGCCGGTCACGGCGCCGATCGGCCCGGAGGCCGCCGCCAGCTCCGGGCCTGCCTCGACGAGCTCCTCGACGGGAATGTGCCCGATCTGCTCGATCACACACCGGAACCGGCGTGGCGACAACCCGGTCAGCTTGCCGAACTGGCTGATGAAGGTCCCGAGGCTGGAATAGCCGATCGAGGTGCACACGTCGGTCACGGTCTTCTGCGTGACCAGCAGCAGGCGCCGAGCCTCGGCCATTCGGAGTGAGGTCAGGAACCGGGCCGGCGTCGTGGTGGTGACATCTCGGAAGACCCGGTGGAAGTGAAATGGGCTCAATGTGCCCGCACGTGCCACGTCGCTGAGCTGAATTGGTTCCGGCAGGTGCTCGATCATGTAGTCGACCGCTTTGGCGACCGACGTTATCCTGGCGGCTCCGGTGCTCTCGGCCAGACATCGGCCGACGGTGGAGCACAGCCCGATCTTGTCGCACTTGAGGCAGTTTGCCTCTGTTCGCCATTGGATTGATGAATGGCCTTTCAAGGTGAGTCTCCTACCCCTTGGTCAGAGCCCCGAACTAAACCCCCGACGCGGGTGGCCCCACCCGCGGCGAATGTGCGGTACCTGTCCTGCGCGTTGGGGCTGCTGGGTCAGGAGCACCGGCAGCGGAGCGAGAGTCTCGGCTATGTGAACGGGACGGAACAGATACCGGAGGACGGTTGGCCCTCTTCTTTTTTTGTCAACCTGAGCTAACCGTCTGTGACCGCGCGGAGGGTAGTCGCGATCTTGCTATTTGTCGGGATTGTGGTGATCGAGAAGTAAGGTCTGCTCGCCCGTTCGGTCGGTACGGCTTCATGCTTGATCAATTGCGCGATCGTGGTTCGCCCTCACCTGGAATGATATGTCGTGCACCGGCCGCCTGGTCTTTTCGGGCGATTGTGGAATGATCGACCTGACACAACGTAGCAACGAAAAAGCCCAGATGCGCCGTCGGAGTGACGCACTGGGCAGTTTCGTTGGACCCTTTGGGTGTTGCCACTTGAATTGACTACACTGCGGTGATCTTTCCGTCGTCACCGAGCAATACGGAATGACTGCCGGGAGGGAGCACGATCCGCCCGGTTCGCGGCCCTGCCGGAGTCCGCCAGTGGATCGTGTATTCGGCGTGTTCGTTCGCGCCCGTTGCAAAGAAGAGCTCGGTGGACGAGACACCTGTGTGCCCATTCGCGGGATAAAGCTGAGCGCGTTGTGTCGGCCGGTTGTCGGCCTGTGCGACGACCTGCGCGCCAATCGCCGCGGTGGTCGAAGTCCCCGCGCCGGGCCGGCGCAGGCTCAACACGGTCTGGCGGGGTTCTGAGGTGGACGTGTTGAGCAGCAGCCGGGAGTCCTGCCACTGATTGGCGACTAGGGCGTCCGGCCTGCCGTCCGCGTTCACGTCGCCGATCGCTATCCCGCGGGAGTTGCCGGACTCGTCAAGATGAAGATGTTTCGCCATGTCGGCGTAGCGCCCGGACGCCGTTCGGGCCCAAAAAGGGTTGTGGTCATCCCCGGAGAGATTCGATTCGGGTCCGAAGCGTGGCCACGCGGCCGGGTACTGGAGCAGCTGGTCATTTCCGAGAGCCAATTCCTGCAGCAATGCCCAATGCCATTTTTCCCCTTTCAGGAACCCGGTCGCCTGCATGATCTCGTCGGTTCCGTCGCCGTCGAAGTCGGCGGCTTTGATGTCCCATCCCCAGCCGCTGCGGGCGAGTCCGAGCTCTTCGCTGCGGTCGATGAACGGAACGTCACCGGAAAGCAGGTCCGTCCCGGGGCCGGTGGGCGTGAACGCGAAGTTGCTCTCCTGCAGACCCCATTCCGCGGTGATGTTGCTGACCACCATCGTCGGCATCTCGGCGCCGTCCGGATAGGTGAAGGTGACGCCCATGCCCTTGAACGAGTCGTGGCCGAGAACCGTCGACTTGGGAGAGGTGAGGTCGCGCGTGCCCTTCACCGTGCGTAGTCGCACGTTCCCCGGCGTCGACAGGTTGACCATCAGGTGGTCGGGGCCGAAGTCCTCGGCCTGGTAGATCTCCGGCAGGTGGTCGCCGGTGAGGTCCTGCAGGCCGATCGCCAGCGTCCACGCCTGTGCGGCCTCCGGCGGCAGGGCCGCACTCGCGTCCGTCCACTCGGGCGCCTGGTCCGCCCCCCGCGGCCGGGACAGCAGCAGCCGGTTCGTGCCGCCGTTGAGCGCACGCGCCATGCTGTCCTGCATCTGCATGCGCTTGTCCGGGCCCGCCTTCGGGTCGAGCACCTTGGCGTTGTCCGGGAAGTAGTTCGCGACCAGCAGGTCCAGGTTCCCGTCACCGTCGACGTCGCCGACGTTGAGCGTCGTGGAGTTCCAGACCTGCCGGGGTTCGACCAGCTCCACGACGCGGAAGCCGTTGCCGGTGTTGAGGAACTGCACGGGGGAGCGGCCCCAGTAGTGGACGACGTAGTCGGTGTCCCCGTCCACGTCCAGGTCGACCGGCACACAGCCCATGGGCGCCATCGTGGCGTCGTAGTCGCGTTCGGGGACGAGGACCCGCGGTGCGAACCGCGCACCGGTGCCCGGCGCGGGGAAGAGCCGCACCGAGTCGTCGCGCGGGTCGACCAGGCAGACGTCGTCGGACCGGCCGTTTCCGTCGTGGTCCGTCACCGCGACCGCGGCGCCGACGGCGGAGATCCACGATCGGATGTGCTCGACGTCCGGGCCGACCTCGCGCAGGCCGCGCGCCCCCGGCGGGGCCTGGTTCAGGGCCTTGACGGTGAACCCGTACCGGGAGGCGAGGCTCGCCGCCTCGGTGTCCGAGAGCCCCGGCCGGGCCGTGGCGAGACCGGTGGCGACGATCAGCACGGCCGCGACCACCGCCGGCAGCAGACCGGCGGCTCGTGATTTGGGGACAGTTGGTGAAGTCATGGCGTTGTCTCCGAGGTGAGTTGGTCAGACGTGCCGGGCCGCTCGTTCGCGGATGAGGTGCTGCCAGTGGCGGTACGCCGCGATGTCGAGCTCGCCCGCGGACACCACGTGCGCCGCGGCCACCGTCCACTCGACGGCCTCGTCGACCGGCACCCCGGCCAGCTCGCGCACCCCGGTGGCGGTGTGCTCGGGCACGTGCCCCGCGGCGCCCCTGGCCCCCGCCGCGAAGGCCGCTCCCTGGGCGAGGGCCACCCGGTTCGGCCCGATCAGCGACGTGAGGTCGTCCAGCGCGGCGTGGTCGGCGCCGCCCGCGTAGCAGACGGCCAGCCCGACACCCGACCAGAGCTCGGCGTGCGCCTCTGGCGGGAACGTCGCGATCCGCCTTCGGATCGCCGCGGGGTCGGCGCATTCCATGAACCACATGGCCCGGCCGACCCCCTGGTGCATCACGGTGTGCGAGGGTGCGGAGGACCAGGCCGCGCGGCGGAACCGGTCGTTCCACCTCCTGCCCCGCAGGAAGGCCCTGGAGAAGCCCGCGCCGTCCAGGGTGAGCCAGCGCAGCAACGGATCGAGCTTCGCGCGGCGGAGCACCGCCGACGGCGGAGCGACCAGACCGACCCAGCCGGCGCCGACGTGCATCAGGTGCGGATAGCGGTCGCCGGCCAGGGCGAACAGGTCGTCCAGGGTCGAGTTCCTCCTGCGGCCCAGCAACAGGTCGTGTGAGGTGGCGGCGAACGCGGCGCCCTCGTAGGCGAACCCCTGGTCGTCGAGCGGCAGCGGGTCGAGGTGGAACGGGAGCTCGTCGACGCCGTGCCGCCGCAGGGTGTTGTAGCCGGTGAGGAACGCGCCGGCGCGGCGTTCCAGCAACGCTCTCGCCGCCGCGTTCGCGGTGCGGAAACCGCGGCTCTCGAAGTCGACCAGCCCGGACGGCAACGGTGGCAGCACCCGTGTGCTCACGGCTCCTCCTCGAGTTTCGAGACCGGTGTGACCAGCCGCCGCGCCCACAGCCCGAGCAGTGCGGCGAGGACCCCGACCAGCGCGCCGGTCTGTTCGGCGGTGAGCTCGACGAGCCCGAACGCGACCACGAGGTTGACGAGTGCCAGGAACGCGGCCTGCAGCAGAACGGGTTCGCGGCGCAGGAACGCGATCACGAGTCGTCCTGCGCCGGGCGACGAGCCGTGAACCGCCCGTAGGACAGTTCCCGGCGGACGAAGCTGTCGAGGTAGAACTCCGTCGACTCGCACCAGTGCTGGTACTCCTCGGCCGTGCAGACGTCCTGGATCGCGCGCTGCCGCACCGTGAGCGCGCCGGAGATGATCCGGAAGCAGTCGACGGCCGCCGCCGAGATGTCGGTGTGCTCGATGTCGACGAAACCCAGGTGGCTCAGCAACTCCGTGGTGTCGGAGGGCTGCGGCAACGGGCGGATGCCGTCGTACTCCCAGGCCGTGCCGCGCACCCGGTCGCTCAGCTCACGACCGGTGAGGATGTCGGCGAAGACCAGGTGGCCACCGGGACGCAGCGCCGCGTGCGCGACCGCGAGCGCGTCGCCCGGGTCGTTCATCAACGCCAGCGAGTCGACGGCGACGACGAGGTCGTAGGCCCGGTCGGGCATCCACGTGTTGACGTCACCGCGCAGGTAGCGGACCCGCTTCTGCACACTGGTCGGCAGCTGCCGGTGCTTGAGCCTGGCATGGTCCAGCTGGGACGGGTTCAGCTCGATTCCGGTGATCTGGCAGTCGAAGCGGCCGGCCAGGTAGCGGCACACCTCACCGGTGCCGGAACAGAGCTCCAGCACGCTGTGCCCGGCACCGAGACCGAACTCGGTACCGATGCTGTCGAGCAGCGCGGCGCCCGCCATGTTGGTGAACTCCCGGCCCTCGTGCACCGGTCCGTACACCGCGAGGTGCCACAGCGCGCCCGCGGCGGTGTCGTAGATCTTGTTCTGGGCCGGCAGAGAGGCGGAGAGCCTGCCGGGGTCGGTGGAGTTGCTGGACATGCGAGATCTCCTCGTGCGTGTGAGCGGGACAGGATGCGGGCCACCCGACCGGATGGGCTTCACATGCGTCATCTGCGCCGGGTGTCGACCGGGCTGCGCACCGGTCCCATGCTCCAGGGCGCGGGACCGGGTCCGGTCTCAAGTGGACGGTCGAAGTCGCCTGCCAGGCCGGCGATCGGTGAGCCGGGAGCCCACACGTTCTCGGCGAGCCAGTACTCGACCGTGCGGTACGTGCGGGCGAACACCACCAGCGAGCCGTCCCGCGACGGCACCGGGTAGCGGACCGAGGGACCGGCGGCGGAGAGCACGCGGCCCAGGCCGTCGGGCTGTTGCTCGTGCAGCTCCTCGGCTCCTGAGGCCACGAGCGAACACAGCAGGGTGCCGTCGGGCAGCAGGTGCGGGTTGTTGCGCTCGACGTAGTCAGGCCCCGCGAGGGTCGTGATCTCGCCGGTGGCCAGGTCCTTGCGGTAGAAGCCCCACGTCCAGTCGCCACCCCGGGTCGACATGAACACCACGCCGCGCCCGTCCGGCGTCCACGACGGAGCCTCGTCCCACCACGGGTCCTCGGTCAGCTTGTGCACCTCGCCCGTGCGCACGTCCAGCACGCACAGGTCGGCCTCGAACGGCTCGGTGTCGGACTTGAAGACGAGCCTCGTGCCGTCCGGAGACCAGTCGAGCGGACCGTGCATCCCTTTGAGCCAGTCCATTCCCCGTGTCCACACGCGACTGACGCCCTCGGCGAAGTCGTAGCTCGCGATCTCCCACCGCGGCCGCGCCGCGTGCCGGGACAGGTAGGCGATCGAGCGGCCGTCCGGAGACCAGGCCGGGAAGGCCGCCTCGCCGAGCGGGAGCAGCCGTGGCGGTCCGCCGGCGAGGTCGCGGATCTTCACCACCGAACGCCCGGAGTCCTCGGCCGCGTACACGAGCCGGGTGCCGTCCGGGCTCAGCGATCCGTACCGGGGCTGCTCGTCGGCGCCGACGATCTGGCGCACGCCACCGGTGCGGCGGTCCAGCACCCAGATGCCGACACCGCGGTCGACGAGGCGGTGGAAGAACAGGTTCTGGCCGTCGGCGGTCCAGTTGGGCCACCGGTCGTCGGCCGCCTCCGTGACGAGCGCCCGGCCGGTGCCGGTGCCGTCGAGCCGTTGCACCCAGATCACCGAACGACCTTCGAAGCTGCGGGAGAACGCCACGACGGGGTGGGCGCTCGACACGGACGGCTTGTAGTCCCACGCGCTGCCGTCGGTGACCTCGATCGGCGGGGAACCGTTGAGCGGCAACACGGAGATGGCGCCGGCTCCGGTGTCGTAGGAGTGGCAGACGAGCGCGAGCCCGTCCGGCAGGTAGGAGCAGGCGCCCGCGCGGCCGGGAGTCCTGGTGACCGCGCGGGGCCTGCCTCCCTTCGCGGGGACGACGTAGAAGTGCCGGTGTCCCCACGGGCCGCCGGCGTACGCGATCTGCGTGCCGTCGGGGGACCACTGCGGGTACTCCTCCTCGTGGTCGGCATAGGTGAGCTGGCTGATCCGGCCGTCGCGGGCCCGGTACAGCCAGACCGCCTTGTGGCCGCCCCGCGACGAGGTGAAGGCGAGACAGCTGGAGTCCGGGGACCACTGCGCCTCGATGTCGTCGCCGGCGCCGCGCGTGCCCTGGTGCCACTGGTCGGTCGCGAGCTCGTAGAACCACAGGTTCAGCGATCCCGCGCGCCGCGACGAGGCCACGAAGCGGGCGCCATCGGGGGAGATCGCGCCGTCGCCGGCACCCGCGGGGTCGTGGGTCAGGCGGCGCAACCGGAACTCGGGTCCACGAGAACGCATGGGTGGCAGGTATCCGCTCACGTGTTCTTCCATCGTCTCTCCCCGATTGTCGAATGCGCGCCGACCGACTACTGGGACAGTAAGTTTGATCAGCCCGGACTCCTTCTCATCCCTTGCGGGGAAACCCGGCGAAATCCAGCAAGGCAGAAGATGGACTTGCGTGCCGAGGCTGCTGGAATGACTTCAGAGCAACAGAGGAGAAGTCGCCGCGGTCTGCGGGTGACTACAACGGACACCGAGGAAGAGCAGTCCGTCGCTACGGTCGGTCGGCTGGCGACACTATTGATCGGAGAGTTGATTGTGACTGAGATCCAGGATTTCGGCAGGCAGCTGAGCGAATTCGCGCGAGGCCTCCTCGGTTCCTCCGGTGGTTCGGGTGAAGGTGAAGTTTTCGAGTCGGACGCCAACGCCGAACTCGAGATTCGCGGATTCCTGGCCGACCTGCAGGTGGCCTATTCGCGAGGCGACATCGACTACATTCTCAACACCATCGCGGACGAGTTCACGACGTACGAACTGGTGGCGGTGAACGGTCGCCCGTTGAAGATCACGGGCCGGGAGAACATGCGGACGTACCTGACGACGCTGTTCCCCACGAGCACCGACAGCCAGATCAAGACGATCTTCGCGACGCAGGCGATCGCGACGCCGACGCTCGGCCTGGTCAACGAAGAGGGCGACGTGATCATCACGCGCGCCGACCACAAGGAGCACCAGCCGCTGTACTCCAGCGCGCTCGCGGTGAAGACGGCCGACGGCTGGAAGTGGCGCCACTGGCACATGTCCGAGGCCGGCCCGCGCTTCCGCGTGAACCTGGGCGGCCAGCCGATCGACGACAACGGCCGCGTCATCCCCGGCGCCCGCGTCGTGATCGAGAACGGCCTGGGCCGGGTCGTCGTCGACGGCCAGACCGACGGCGGCGGCACTGCTCCACGCGACTAGGACCGTTTGCGGCGAACGGCCAGATAGGACGAGAAGATGAGCCCACCTGTCGATCGGTCAACCAGATCCGACGTGGACGCCCTGCCGGTCATGCACGTGAGCAACGGCGACGAGAACCTCTACCCGAACTACCTCGGCAGCTACAGCAAGGGGTTGTCGCACAACGAGTTCGGCGAGGTCGACCCTGCTGTCTACCGGCAGTACCTCCGGGCGATCACGAGCGAGGACCCGGATCAGATCGAGCGCATCCCCCTGGCCGAGGGGCGGCCGCTGACGAACCCCCAGGCTGGGCTCGCGGTCGACGCCGTCGGCCCGCCGAGCAACGCGATGACGATTCCACCCGCGCCGCGGATGGACTCGCCCGAACTGTCCGCCGAGGCGGTCGAGCTGTACTGGATGGCACTGTGCAGGGACGTCCCGTTCACCAGGTTCGCGGACGACCGGCTGGTCGCGGCCGCGGCCGACGACCTGAGCAGGATGTCGGACTACCGCGCGGCCAAGCGCGACGGCCGGGTGGACCCGGACTTCGTGTTCCGCGGCGACACGCCGGGGGACCACGCGGGTCCCTTCATCTCCCAGTTCTTCTACCAGCCCGTCCAGTTCGGCACCTACCGGACTGAACAGCGCCAGGACACCGTGGCGCCCAACCGGGACTACGCCACGACGTTCGAGACGTACGTGCGGTTGCAGAACGGCTGGAACCGGTCGCTGGCGGCGTCCGAGCGCGACCAGGCGAACCGCCGGTACCTCGCCACGCCGAGGGACCTGGCGCACTGGGTGCACTACGACGCGGGCCCCACGCCGGCGCAGGCGTTCATCAACGCCGCGCTGATCATGCACTACGCGGGCACGCCGACGGACGCGGGAAACCCCTACGTGGACTCGAAGACACAGCTCGGGTTCAGCACGTTCGGCATCCCGCACCTGCTGTCGCTGGTGACCGAGGTGGCGAACCGGGCGCTGCGCGCGGCGTGGTTCCAGAAGTGGTACGTGCACCGGCGGCTGCGCCCGGAGGCGTTCTGTTCCAGGGTGCACAACCGGATCACGGGCAGGCGGGAGTACGAGTTCCTCGACCGCGAGGTGCTCGACTCCGACGCGGTGGACCGGGTGTTCAGCAAGTTCGGTTCCTACCTGCTGCCCCAGGCGTTCCCCGAGGGTTCGCCGACCCACCCGTCCTACGCCGCCGGGCACGCCACCGCCTCCGGGGCCTGCGCGACGATCCTGAAGGCCTGGCACGAGGAGACGGCGATCATGCCGAACCCGGTTCAGGCCAACGACAGCGGCACGGAACTGGTGCCGTACACCGGCACGGACGCGGACCGGCTGACCGTGGGCGGAGAGCTGAACAAGCTCGCCGCCAACGTCGGAGTCGGCCGCAACATGGCGGGGGTTCACTGGCGGTCCGACTTCGTCCAGTCGGCGAAGCTGGGCGAGAGTCTGGCGATCGAGCTGCTTCGTGAACAGAAGTCGTGGTTCAACGAGAGGCACCGCTTCTCGGTCACCCGGTTCGACGGCACCACGGTGACCATCTGATCCCGCGACGCCCCACCCGGCGGCAGGCGCGGCGCGACTTTCCGTCCGCGCCGCGCCTGCCGCCGCCCTTCACTTCCCACCCTGCAGCCCACTCCCCGGACGGTGACCTCCCGATGACAACGACGCCCGCTGACACCACCCGACCGTCGCCGAGCCACCGGCTCGCGGCCCGGCCGCCGGACAAGCGGCTCATGGCGTTGCGCCGCTTCGCCATGTCGATCACGGCGTTCAACGTCATCGGTCACCTGGTCCTCGGTTTCGAGCAGTCGCCGATCACGCCGATCACGACGGTGCTCGTGGCATACGCCGTCGACCTGCTGCTCGAGACGCTGGACGCGCGCGCCCACGGCCGCACGCCGGGCTACGCGGGCGGCTGGCTCAAGATGCTCAACTTCCTGCTGCCCAGCCACATCGGCGGCCTCGCCGTGGCGATGCTGTTGTACGGCAACACGTCGCTGTGGCCCTACATCTTCGCGGTGACCGCCGGCATCAGCACCAAGTACGTGTTGCGGCTGCGCGTGCGCGGGCGGAAACGGCATTTCCTCAACCCCTCCAACGCGGGCATCGCGCTCACGCTGGTGCTGTTCCCGTGGGTGGGCATCGCACCGCCCTACCACTTCACCAACGAGCCCACCGGTGCCATCGACTGGATCCTGCCGCTGGCCATCCTCGGCGCGGGCACGATGATCAACGCCAAGCTGACCGGCAAGCTGCCCCTGATCCTGGGCTGGGTCGGAGGTTTCGCCGCGCAGGCCGTGCTGCGGTGGGCGGTCTTCGACCACGCCCTGCTGGCCGCGCTGCTGCCGATGACCGGGCTGGCCTTCGTGATCTTCACCAACTACATGATCACCGACCCCGGCAGCACTCCGCGGAGCAGGCGGAACCAGGTGCTGTTCGGCCTGGCCACGGCGTTCACCTACGGCGTGCTCGTGCTCAACGGAGTGGTGTTCGGCTTCTTCTTCGCACTGGTGATCGTCTGCATCCTGCGTGGCGCCGTGCTGCTGACGGCAGAGCTGCGCTCGGCGTCGGCGGAACGCGCGACGGGAAGGGCCTCGCTCGCGGGCGTTGATGGGCGGTGAGCACCCCCAGGATCGCCGTCGTCGGCATGGCCTGCCGGTACCCGGACGCCTCGTCCCCCGAGGAGCTGTGGCAGACGGTCCTCGGCCGGCGGCGCGCGTTCCGCGCCATTCCGCCGCAGCGGCTGGACCTGGCCGACTACGGCGGCGAACCGTCCGATGTGGACAAGACCGTCGCGCGCAGGGCCGCCGTGCTGCGCAACTGGTCGTTCGACCGGGCGGGGTTCCGCGTTCCCGGAGCGCTGTACCGCGCGGTGGACCCGACGCACTGGCTCGCTCTCGACACCGCACGTGCTGCTCTCGACGACGCCGGTGTTCCCGGTGGCGAGGGCGTCGACCGCGACCGTGCCGGGGTGTTCATCGGGAACTCGCTGACAGGCGAGTTCAGCCGCGCGTCGTTGCTGCGGCTGCGCTGGCCGTCGCTGCGGCACGTCGTCGGTGCGGCGCTGGAGGAGTCCGGGGTCGCGGGCGACACCGCCGCCAGGGTCCTCGCCACCGCCGAACGCGTGCTGAAGGAACCGTTCCCCGTGCCCGACGACGAGATGCTCGCGGGCGGGCTCAGCAACACGATCGCCGGCCGGGTGTGCAACCACTTCGACTTCCACGGGGCCGGTTACACCGTCGACGGCGCGTGCTCGTCGAGCCTGCTCGCGGTGATCACCGCGTGCGAGGCGCTGGCGCGCGGCGAGCTCTCGTTCGCGCTCGCGGGCGGCGTCGACCTCTCGCTGGACCCGTTCGAGCTGATCGGGTTCGCGCGGGTGGGCGCTCTGTCCGCCGGTGAGATGCGGGTCTACGACGCGAACCCCACCGGGTTCCTGCCGGGTGAGGGCTGCGGGATCGTGGCGCTGATGCGGGCCGAGGAGGCTGAGACACGGGGACTGCGGATCTACGCGCACCTCGTCGGCTGGGGCATGTCCTCCGACGGCGCCGGTGGCGTCACCCGGCCGGCCGTCGGCGGGCAGATGAGGGCGTTGCGCCGGGCCTACGCGCGGGCAGGTCTTCTCCCCGCGGCGGCCGGGCTGATCGAGGGCCACGGCACGGGCACCGCGGTGGGCGACCAGGTCGAGCTCGAGGCGTTGCTGGCGGTGCGGGGTTCGAGCTCGCCCGTCGCCGCGCTGGGCAGCGTCAAGGCCAACATCGGCCACACCAAGGCCGCGGCGGGCGTCGCGGGTCTGATCAAGGCGGCGCTCGCCGTGTCGCACCGCGTGATCCCGCCGATGACCGGGGTGCGTGAACCGCACGCCCTGCTCGCCGAACCGGCGGCCGGTCTGCGGTTGCCGGACGAGCCGGAGCCGTGGACGCACCGCAACCCGATCGCGGGCGTGTCCTCGGCGGGGTTCGGCGGCATCAACACGCACGTCGTGCTCGACGCGGGGGTGCGCACCGCGATGACGAGGAGGGTGCCGCGCAGGCTCGTGCCCGCGGCACCGGAGCCCGTCGCGACCCTGCCGGACTCGGCGCGCCGCTGGTCGGCGCCGCTGCCTGAATGGGAACCGTTCCTCGTCACGGCGAACGACCTCGCCGAGCTCGACGGCCGGCTCAGCACGCTGAGCGAACGGTGCGCGGCCATGAGCGAGGCCGAACTGCACGATCTCGCAGCGACGCTGACCTCGCGGCACGACCCGCGTGCCGCCGTGCGCTGCGTCCTCGTGGCAGCAGATCCCGCCGGGCTCGCCGCGGCCGCCACGGCCGCGTGCAAGCGGCTACCGGGATGGGACACGAACCTGCTGCTCGACGAACCCGCGGGAGTCGTGATCGGGCGCGGTTCCGGTGTCCGGGTCGGCCTCCTGCTGCCAGGACAGGCCGCGCCCGTGCGCGCCGCGCTCGGTCTGCCCGGCGCGCTGCTGCCGCACCCACCGTCCACTCCGGACGGTCTGGTGGACGGCGCCACGGACACAGCGATCGCCCAGCCGGCCGTGGTGTGGCAGTCCCTCGCCGGCCTGGCGTGGCTCCGGCACCTCGGGTGTCACCCGGTCGCGGCGCTAGGGCACAGCCTCGGTGAGCTGACCGCGCTGGCCTGGGCCGGTGCGCTGACCGAGGAGCAGGTCCTCGACCTGGCCGCGCACCGTGGCCGGTTGATGGCGGAGCACGGTGCCCGCGGCACCGGGATGATCTCGGTCGCGGCACCGGCGGAGGTGGCGCTCGACCTCGCCGAGAGCACGGAGGCCGTGCTGGCGGCCGAGAACGGACCGCGGGCCGTGGTGCTCGCGGGGCCTGCCGGGGCGCTCGACGTCGTGGCCGTGCGAGCGGCGGCGGCAGGCGTCCACGTGGCGAAGTTGTCGGTGTCACACGGTTTCCACAGCTCTGCCATGTCCGCGGTGACCGGGCCGTGGCGCGAGTACCTGGGCGAGGTGCCGATGGTCGCGCCGGACAAACCGGTCTTCTCCACGGTGACCGGCGCGCGGCTCGGCCCGTTGGACGACATCGCGGCGTTGCTGGTCGAGCAGCTGACCGAGCCGGTGCGGTTCCTGGAGGCCGTTCGCGAGCTCGCGGCGCGGTGCGACCTGCTGGTGGAGGCCGGTCCCGGCACGATGCTCGCCACGCTGGCGGCACCGGTGGGAGTTCCCGCGGTGAGCCTCGACTGCGGCGGCTCCGCGCGGCGCACCGCGTTCGCCTCGGCGGCCCTCTTCGCCTCCGCGACCGCCAGGCCGCAGGCGTGGTTCGGTGACCGCGCGCATCGCCTGGTCGATCTGGACACCCCGCTCGAGTTCCTGGCCAACCCGTGCGAGTCGTTGCCCAAGAACGGGTTGCGGCCGTCGGTGACGACGCCGGTCGAGGTCGCGGAGGTGGTGGCGGCCGCACCGGCCGCGCCCGGCGGGGACCTGCTCACCGCCGTGCGCGAGTACCTGGCCGACGAGCTGGAGCTGCCGGTCTCGGCGATCACCGACGACACGATGTTGCTGTCCGACCTGCACGTCAACTCGCTGCAGGTCGTGCGCCTGGTCAGCGAGATCGCGGCACGGCACGGCAGGCGGCTCGTGCTGGACGAGTCGCTCGACGGCGTCACCGTGGGCGGGCTGGTGCGGCGGCTGGAGGAACTGCCCGAGGACGGACCGGACGGCCAGGCCGAGCTCAGCGGGGTGCGCCCGTGGGTCGGGCTGTTCAGTCACCACTGGGTGCCGCTCGGGCCCTCGCCGGAGCGTTCCGCCGCCCACGACCCGACGGAGCTGGTGGTGGACCTCCCCGGCACCGCCGGCACCGGGGAGATCGCGCGGCTGCTGCGCGAGATCGCCGGGAGCGCGCCGCGCCGCCTGCTCCTGACGCACACCGGACACGCGGCCGCGGCGGCGGTGGGCAGGGCCGTCTCGGCCGAGCTCCCCGGCTGCGCCGTGACGGTGCTGGACGGGTCACCCGGCGAGAACGCGTCGGCCGTGGCCGCGGCGGCCTCCGTCACGCCGGCCTCCGGGTACGCGGAACTCCGCGTCCGCGAGGGAGTGGTCGAACGGCTGGTGACACGGCCGCACATCGGGTCGCCCGGATCGGCGGCGTTGCCGCTCGGGCCGGGAGACGTGTGCCTGGTGAGCGGCGGGGCCACCGGGATCACCGCGCGCTGTGCCGCCGCGCTCGCCGGGCAGTCCGGCGCGCAGCTCGTCGTGCTGGGCAGGCGGCCCGCCGACGACCCGGACGTGGCCGCGGAGGTGGCGGTGCTCGGCGCCGACTACCTGAGCTGCGACCTGACCGACCCGGCGGCCGTGCGGGCGGCGGTGCGCGAGGCCGCCCGGTTCGGCCCGGTGCGCGGCCTCCTGCACGGCGCGGGGGTCAACCAGCCGCGCCGGCTCGCCGAGGTGAGCGAGGAGGGCCTCGCCGCCACGGTCGCGCCGAAGGTGCACGGTCTGCGGGAACTGCTCTCGGCCGTCGAGGAGGTCGTGCCGGAGGAGGAGTTGCGACTGGTGGTCGCCTTCGGGTCGATCATCGGCCGGCAGGGTCTCGCCGGTCAGTCCGAGTACTGCGTGGCGAACGACTGGATGCGCGTGGAGCTGGAGCAGTGGGCGCGGCGCAACCCCCGTTGCCGCACGCATCTGCTCGAGTGGTCGGCGTGGTCCGACGTCGGCATGGCCGACCGGATGCGCGTCACCACGCAGCTGAGCAGGCTCGGACTCGCGCTCATCGAACCGGAGCGGGGCGTGACGGCGATGCTCGACGCGCTCACGGACCCGAGCGCACCGGTCACCCTGCTCGTCACCGGCCGCTTCCCGCGGTCGGCGACGCTGCGGGTCGAGCCGGAACACCACCCGTCGCCCGCAGGGCTGCGGTTCGCGGAGGAGCTGCGGAGCTGGGTGCCCGGAGTGGAGACGATCGCCGAGGCGACGCTCAACACGGGAACCGATCCCTACCTCTCCGACCACCGGGTGTCCGGAGTGCTGGTGCTGCCCGCGGTGATCGGCGCCGAGGCGATGGCCCAGACCGCCGCGCTCACGACCGGGCCACGCGGCTCGTGGACGTTCCGCGATCTCCGGCTGCACCGGCCGGTGACCGTGGGCGAGCGGTCCGACCGGGTGATCCGCGTGGCGGCGCTGGCGCGGCACGACCGGCAGGTCGACCTGTCCGTGCGTCAGGACGGCGACCGCTTCGGCGCCGACCACCTCAGCGCGAGCCTCGTGCCGTCGGCGCCACCGCCTGCGCGGCGGGCCGCGGTCGACGCCGTGCCCGCCGGTCCTCCCCACCACGCCTACGGGTCCGTGTTGTTCCACAGTGGACGGTTTCGGCGGGTGGTGCGGTACGACGCGCTCTCCGCGTTCGCCGTCACGGCCTGGGTGCACGCGCGGGATGACACGTGGTTCGCCGAGTACCACGGGTCCCGCCTGCTGCTCGGTGATCCCGCCGCGCACGACGCCACCATCCACGCGTTGCTCCCGTGCGTGCCGCACAAGCGCGCGCTGCCGGTTCAGGTGCAGGAGCTCGACGTCTGGCGCAGGCCGGCGGGCATGCTTCTGGTCCACGCGGTCGAGACGTGGCATTCGGCGGACGAGTTCCTGTTCGACGTCGACCTCGTGCAGCCGGACGGCCTGCCGGTCGCGCGGTGGACCGGGTTGCGGCTGAAGGTGGTGGGGGAGAACGACTTCACCGGACCGCTGCCGTGGGACCAGGTCGGCCCCTGGCTGAGCCGCCGGCTGGTCGAGTGCGGCTGGGCGCACCGGATCGAGTTGTGGAGCGCCGGCGACCTGCTCGTCGCCGATCGTTCGGCCGCCCTGCACTGGTCTATGGGAGACGAGGATCCCGCAACCGCGGCGGCGCAGGCCCTCGCCCGTCTGGACGCGTCCGGTCCCGTGGTGTTCGACGAGGTCACCGAGGACGGACTCCTGTCCGGGGTCTCGCGCGGGAACCGGGTCGTCGTTGCCCGGAAGGTGACGGACATCGGGCCCGTGACGGTGGCGCTGGCGTTCGGTGAGGAGCGAGACGATGCCTGAGCACTACGTCCACCGGCACGTGGTGACGCTGGACGAGACGAACCTCGTGGGCAACGTCTACTTCGCGCACTACCTGCGCTGGCAGGGACATTGCCGCGAGCACTTCCTGGCCGACCACGCGCCCGGTGTGCTGCGGCGGCTCACCGCGGGGGAGCTGGCGATGGTCACCGTGTCCTGCCGGATGGACTACTTCGCGGAGTGCTTCGCGCTGGAGGAGATCGACGTTCTGATGTCGCTGTCCAGCGCCGCGGGCAACAGGATCGTGATGAGCTTCGAGTTCCGGCGCGGCGGGGCCGTGGTCGCGCGAGGCGGGCAGACCGTCGCGTGCATGCGGCGGACGGCAGACGGTGTGGCACCTGTGGAGGTGCCCGCCGAGCTGGCATCCGCTCTGGCCGCCTACTCAGGCTAGTATGACTATTAGTCATACTAGGGAGGCTGCATGGCTCGGCGGATCGTCAAGGAGGTCGAGGTCGAGGCGCCGCTGGAGCAGGTGTGGCAGGCGATCTCGAGCGGTCCGGGCTTCGCCACCTGGTACGTGCCGCACGCGATCGATCCGACACCGGGTGGCCTGGTGCGCACGGACTTCGGGCCCGCCGGCGTGCGGGAGGGTGTCGTGCTGGACGCCGAACCGCCCCAGCGGCTCGTGTACGGAGGGTTCGGCGCGCCGGAGGACCCCGTGTACTGCTACGAGTTCGTGCTCGCGGCCGCCGAGGGCGGCCACACCGCGTTCCGGTTGGTGCAGAACGGTTTTCTCGACGGCGAGAGGTGGGACCAGGAGTACGACGCGCTGGACGCGGGCTGGGACCTCTTCCTGCACAACCTGATCGTGTCGCAGCGGTGTTTCGCGGGCCTGCCGGCGTCGCTCGCGATGGCCATGACGCGGTCGGCGTCCGGCGGGGAGTGGGACCGGTTGCTCGCCGCGCTGCGCGTGCCCGCGGGTGTCGTGGTGGGGGACCGGGTCGTGGTCGCGGCGCCGGGAACCGAACCGGTCGAGGGCGTGGTCGACTTCCTCAACCCCGGCAGGCACCTCGGCGTTCGGTCGGATCGCGGGTTGCACCGGTTCAGCGCCGAGGGCGTCGAGCTGTGCGGCGTCAGCGTGTACCAGTACCGGTACGGGAGTCCGCCGCTGCGCGCGGACGTGTCCGTGTGCTGGCAACGGTGGCTGGACGACCGGTTCGCCTGACCGGGAGCGGTCAGTCGGACGGCAGGGTGCGCCGCCGCGCCGGGCGGACGCTCGGGTGCACGGCCACGACCATGCGGTGCGGACGACCGCCGGGCGCGTTCTCGTCGTGGTACTTGGCCGCCAGCGTCGTCACCGCGGCCGAGAGCTCGGTGGCGAACTGCGTGCGCGCGGCCGCCGAGGCGAAGCGGATCTCGCCGTCCAGTGCGAACGTCGCCACCTTCCTGCCCGCGCGGCGCGAGCCGATCAGCAGCTCGCCCAGGTCGCGCATCAGCTGCGCGGTCACGGCCAGCAGCCAGCCGAGCGAGCGGTGGTCCTCGCTGTGCCGGGGATCGGGCTGGACCTGCTCGAAGACGTCGGGGGAGATCACGTACGAGCTGGACGCCTGCAGGAAGCGCTCGGTGGTGTTGCGGACCCGGCGTTCGGAGACCAGCTGGATCAGGCCGTGCTCCTCGAGCGTCCGCAGGTGGTAGTTGATCTTCTGGCGCGGGATGCCGAGCAGGGGTTCGAGGGTGGTGGCCGACTCCGGTGTGGCCAGTTCGGCCAGCAGCCGCAGGCGGATCGGGTCGAGGGCGATGCGTGCCGTGCCCGCGTCGCGGATGACTTCGATCTCGTTCACGTGCGGCTCCCCACCGGTGATCGGACAACTTCGCCTTTATATACGAACCTGGCTGCGGAAACACGGGAGCCGCCGTCCGGGGGGAGGACGGCGGCTCCCTGCCGTCGGGCTCAGCCTGCGCTGCGAGGGGTGAGCGCCTTGCCGGCCACGACGAGCGCGGCGGCCACCAGCACGATGTCCTTCAACACGTACTGGCCGGTCAGGTTGGGTGTGAACGTGTCGTGCTCGAAGAGCTGGCCGGGCATCAGGACCAGGGGCGAGAGGATGCCCGTCAACGCCACGCCGAGCACGGCGAGCCCGGTCCTGCGCAGCCTGCCGGTGATGAGCGACAGTCCGATGAAGGTCTCCATCAGCGCCACGAGCACCACCGCTCCACGACCCGGCACCAGGCCGAACGTGAGCATCTCCACTGTCGTCCCCGCGATGTGCTCCGCCGGGCTGATCCCGGGGAAGAACTTCAGCGCGCCGAAGCCGAGGAACACGAGACCCAGGCTCAGGCGCAGCAACCCGACGCTGTGCCGCGAGAGCCAGCGAGAGGTGACTTCGGTGACGCGGGTGGTGACGCGCAAGGAATGTGTGGCGATCGCGATGGTCATGGCGCTCCCCCTGGGGCGGTGTCCGGCACTGCACCCAAGGTCGCACGAACAATTCTGACTGTCAATACAAAACTTTTTGTCCCATGGGACCCCTTGCCGCGCAACGGTTACGTCAGAAGCCCAGCTGGTGGGCCATGCTCAGTGCGTCGTAGTACACCGTGCAGGTGACGATCCGACCGGCACGGAACCGCAGCACCTCGCAGCCGCGGACGTCGAGGCGGCGTCCGGTGGCGGGGTACACCGTGCCGTCCGGCATGGTGAGCGTGCCCGTGTGCGTGCCGTGGTTGCGCACCTCCGCGACCACGACGTCGCCGTCCTGGTGCAGCGCCATGACCTCGGCCACGGCGTCCGGCAGCCCGGCGCGGCTGCGGCGCATCCAGTCGCGGAACCCGTCGTGCCCGCGGATCGACTCACCGGTCGCCATGTCGACGAGCTCGTAGTCCTCGTCGAGGAGCCGGACCACGCCCTCCACGTCGTTCTCGGTGAAGCGCCGGTACATCGTCCGCGCGGTGTGCGCGTTGGTCTGAGGTGTTGTCATGGCGGGATTCCCGTCTGCCGCACGGTTTTCACCTTCTGGTCTACCGCCGGTGACGCGCGTCGTCCTTCTCGCAGGTTGCCGCATCCACCGAGGCGGTCGAGAAGGCACCGTCCGCCGACGCAGCATGGAACTGACAACGGGAGGTGCCTGCGATGGCAGACAAGGTGTTCGTGAAGGCGATGGTGTTCGCCCCCGCGCCCGCGGTGTACCGGGCGATGACGACCGAGCTGTCCCTGAGCACGTGGTTCGCCGAGCACGTCGACGTCCGGCTTGACGACGGCAGGTTCGAGTTCTGGGGGAGGCACACACCGTTCGGCGACGTGCCGCGGCAGACGAACGTGTCGGCCGAGCCGGGAGGCAGGCTGCGCTTCGACTGGGAGATGGAGGGGATGAGCACCGCGGTCGAGATGTCGGTGCGCGAGACCGCCGGCGGCGACACGACGGTGTCGGTGCGGCACGAGCCGGTGCCGTTCTGGGGGTTCGACCGGGCGAGCATGAACGACTTCTGGGGGATCGCGGTCGGCAACCTCGCCAACTTCACCGAGGGACGGACCCTCGCGCCACGTCCCGACTACACGGTTCCCTGTGAGGAGACCGCTTTCGCGACGATCGTGGTCGACACGAGCCCCGAGGACGTGTTCTCCGTGCTGCTCGATCCGGCCATGATCGACAAGTGGCTGCCGTCGGAGTCGGTCGTGGAACCGTGGGAGGGCGGGCGTTACGAGTTCGGCTGGGACCACGGCCCGATGACGGTGGTCGGAATCGAGGCACCGCACCGGCTCGCCTACACCTGGCACAACGACGGCTGGCCGGACACCCTCGTGAGCTGGGAGCTGGACGAGGAGCCCGCGGAAGGGACGAGGATCAGCCTGCGCCA
This sequence comes from Lentzea waywayandensis, assembly GCF_900115955.1. Taxonomy (GTDB): domain Bacteria; phylum Actinomycetota; class Actinomycetes; order Mycobacteriales; family Pseudonocardiaceae; genus Lentzea; species Lentzea waywayandensis. The sequence continues at coordinate 130,544 of NZ_FOYL01000001.1, read as the reverse complement.
CAGCGGTTTCGTCGACGGACGGCCGTCCGACGGCTACCAGCTCGGCTGGCAGAACCTGCTGATCAACCTGCAGCGCATGGTGGAGATCGGCGACCGCTGGCAGGCGCCGCAGTGGCGGCACCGATGACGCTCAGTCCGCGGGAAGCCAGCCGAGCGAGGAGGCCATCGTCCGCATCGTCGTGGTCACGTTGTGCAGCAACACGTTGCGCCGGAACTCGTAGAGCGCGCCCGCGTGCTCCGGCTGCGCCTCCATCGCGTTCACGAGGTGGCTGCCGCCCGGTCCGTGGCGGAACGTCTGCGTGATCACGGTTCCGCCACCCGGACGTTCGGCGAGCCGGTAGTGCCAGGTGGAGGAGGGCAGCGACGGATCTCCCGCGAACCCGACGACGACCCACGAGAAGCTCTCCGGCCTGCTGACCTCGACCACCTCGCAGGTCACGTCCCACTCCCACTCGCCGGCCCGGTTGCGCGCGTGGAACCGCGCGCCCGGTTCGGCACCGCTGGCGCCGTCGATCCACGCGACGTGGACGCATTCCGGACTCCACTCGGGCACACGGGTCGGATCGGCCACCGCGTCGAACACCTCGGTGGCGGGGGCGTCGACTTCGAGCTCGACGGTCATGGCGAGGGTGGTCACGTCCACGGGGCGCACCTCCGGTCGATGAATCTCCTTGCAGGCTAACGCAATGGCGATCCGCGCAAGCTGGGACAAGTGTTGTCATGTCCTGGGGTCCTATAACCGTAAGCATGTTCCAGAGCGTTCAGGTCGTCCTGCGGGCGATCACCGTGGTCTCGATCTGTTTGTGGCACGCGGCTTTCGCCTTCCCGGTGATCGCGGTGCGGGCGTGCGCGAGCAGAGCGGAGGCGGGTGCGGTGCTGCGTCGCCGCGCCCGCCGGCTGGTGGTCGCGCTGGGGCCGGCCTTCGTGAAGGGCGCGCAGTTGCTGAGCACCCGGCGCGACGTGCTCCCGGCCGGTTGGTGCGAGGCACTGGCGGACCTGCACGACCGGGTGCCGCCCATGTCGTTCCGCAAAGCCAGGAAAGTGCTGCGCTCGGCGTACGGCGGTGACCCTCCTTTCGCGTTCGACTGGAATTCCGTGCGCAGCGGCAGCATCGCGTGCGTCTACCGGGCGGAGCTGGACGGACTTCCCGTGGCGGTCAAGGTGCGCAGGCCCCGTGTGCGCGAGCTGATCGAACAGGACTTCGCGATCATGCGCGCGGGGGCCTCGCTGATGCAGCGGCTGCCGTGGTTCCGCGGCCTGCCCGCAGTCGCGGTACTGCGCCAGATCGGCGCGGCGGTCGCGGCGCAGGCGGACTTCGACGCGGAGGCCGGTGCCCTTGCCGAACTGCGCACGTTGCTGGCCGACGTGGACTACCTGCACATCCCCCGTCCGCTGCCCTCGTGCGGCGCGGAAGGCGTGCTGGTGATGGAGTTCGTCGACGGGCTCGCCCCACTCGCCACCGAGACCACGCCCGCCGCACGACGCGCTGAGCTCGCCCGGCGGGTGCTGTTCTGCGTCTACCGCATGCTCTTCCTCGACGGCCTGGTCCACTGCGACATGCACCCCGGCAACCTCTACCTGGGGCGCGACGGCCGGATCGTCCTGCTCGACGCGGGGTTCGTGGTGCGGTTGGAACCCAGGGTGCGCAGGCTCTTCGCCGAGTTCTTCATGCACATGGCTCGCGGCGACGGCCCGCACTGCGCGGAGATCCTCCAGGAGAGCGCGGAGGGCGTCGCCGAGTGGGCCGACGTCGCCGCGTTCCGCCGGGGGACCATCGCGTTGATCGAGGAGTCGAGCGGCCGCGCGGCCCGTGACTTCAGCCTGGTCCGGTTCGCCACGCGCCTGTTCGACCTGCAGCGCGTCAACGGGCTGTTCGCGGCGCCCGAGTTCATCTTCCCGTTGCTGGCCCTGCTCGTGCTGGAGGGCCGGATCAACGAGCTCGACGAAGAGGTCGACTTCCAGGCCGAGTCGATCCCCGTGCTCACCAGGGCGGTCATGTCAGGCCTTCTCAAGACCGGATCCCGGGAACGGGCCTGACGGCCCTGCCCCTCCTCGACAGGAGAGAGCATGCAACCGACCTTCCTCCACGCGCAGAGTCCGGCGATCCCGAAACGCGGACGGCTGGTGGTGCTCAGCGCGCTCGCCGGGTTCGTGCTCACGGTGATCTGGTCGGCGCCGTTCGTAGACCGGGTCATCGGCGACAGCGTCGCGAACTCGATGCTCGGTCACGACGCGAAGGCCACGCCTCTGGACGGTGCGCTGGCGGGCATCGCCTTCGCGTTCGTCACCGGGCTGGCCGGCTCCTTCACCGCGTGCAACATCGCGGTGTTCGGAGTCGTGACGCCACTCGTCGGTGACCGCGGGGCGACGAAGCCGCGCTGGCGGGACTCGCTGCGCGCGCTGTGGTGGATCTGCGTGGGAGCGGTGGGCATCTCCGCCGTCTACGGCGCGCTGGTCGCGATCGTGGGTACCTCCATGCCGCAGTTCGCGACCACGGCGAGCGTGGCCGGTGTGCTCAGCCCGCGCCAGGTCCAGTCGATGATCGTGTTCGGCCTCATCGGCGTCGCGTTCATCTACCTCGGCCTCGCCGCGCTGCGGCTGGTGCCCGACCCGTTCGCCCGCATCCGGCAGCGTCACCCCGCGGTGCCGCTCGTCGTGATGGGCGTGCTGATCGGCGCGCTGCTCATCGGCCGGCCGTTCCCGCTGTTCCGGATCATGTTCCGGCACGCGGCGGAGAGCGGGAACGTGTTCTACGGGATGTCCGCGTTCGTCCTGCAGTCACTGGGAAACCTGGTGATCGCCGCCGTCGTGTTCCTGGTGCTGGCACACGCCACCGGCGGCCGCGTGCAGCGCTGGCTGGCGGCGAGGCCCGGCCGCACCGAGCGGATCACCGCGGTCGCGTTCCTCGTGTTCGGCACGTTCACCCTGCTGTACTGGGACCTGCGGTCCCTCGGGCGGGCCGGGCTCATCTGGTACCCGGCCGTCGGATGGTGAGGGCAGGATGTCGACGCGGCTGAACACCCGCCCGGTGCTGACGATCGTCACGGTGGTCGTGTTCGTCTACTGGGCCGAACTCCTGTTGCGACTCGCGCAGACCTACCTGCTGCACATACCCGAGGCGCACGCGCGAGGACTGCTCGGCGTGGCGTTGCCGTGGCTGGCGGAATCCGGGTGGGTGCACCACGGCGTCGCGCTCGTCGCCCTCATCGGGTGCGTTGCGTCGCACCGCAGGGCATCGCGCGCCGAGGTGACCTGATGCCGGGCGCGTTCGGCCCCGCCATCCCGGTCGAGACGTGCGTGCGGCTGTTCGACGCGGCCCGTTCGTCGGAGTCGGCCTGGAACCGGCAGCCGTGGCGGTTCGTTCTGGGCAGGTGCGCGGATCCGACCTTCCGGACGCTGTCCGAGGCCCTCGCCGAGGACAACCGCGTCAAGGCGCACAACGCCGTCGCGTTGGTCCTGGCTGCCGTCCGGACCACCGACGAGACCGGCAAGCGGATGCGCGGCACCGAGTACGAGCTCGGCCTGGCGGTCGGAGGACTGACCGCCAGAGCCCGGGCCGAGGGCCTGCAGGTGCGGCAGTACGGAGGGTTCGACCGTGCGGCGGTGCGCGACGCACTCGCCGTGCCGGACACGTACGACCTCGTCACGGTGGTCGGGCTGAGGTGGGCGCGGCCCGGCCGCGCCCGTCCGGCCGCGCGAATGTCGTTGTCCGACATCGTGTTCTCCGGCCGCTGGGGCTCACCGGCTGATCTCGCAACCGGGAAGAGACGCTCCTCCGCCGAATCACGATACTGAGAAACAGCAATGTTTCTTCACTGGCCGGAGAATGGCGTGCAATGGATTTTCTGCAGCTGGGTGGGCCCATAGCGGCGGTCGTCACCGCGTTTCTGAGCTTCGTCGGGGCACGGCGGATGATCAGGCACGAAAGAGCCAAGGAAGAACTGCGGCACGCCGAGCAGCAACGTGCGGAGGAACAGGTGCGGCAGCGGGCCGCCGACAACCTGGTGGACCAGGCGAGGGCGGCGGTGGCGGCCGAGCGGGACCAGTTGCTGGGCCGCTGGCAGCAGACCCTCGACGAGGCCCACGAGGAGCGCCGGCGTCTCGTAGAGGACCACCGCATGGAGATCGAACGGGTGCGTCAGCAGGCGCGCTGGGAGGTGGACCGGGTGCGTCGCGAGTCGGCTGTCATCGTCACTCAGCTGCGCGCCCAGTTCGCCGAACGGCTCGACGACGGCGACGAGCCCCGGCGCATCGAGCAGAAACGCTAGTGGTGCTGCCCGGCTCGTCGCCGGGCAGCATCACCGGTCGCCCGGTCCGGCACTCTTCCCCGCCGCACCGCTCACCCCGTCAGTCCTGCTCCCGCTGCCCGGTCTCCATGCGGTCGAGGTCGGCCAGCACGGTGTCGATCGCGGTGATCTCGGCGGCGAAGTAGGCGGAGCCCCAGGTGGCGACCAGCGCGGGGTAGGGCAGCGCCTGGTCCAGGTCGGTCCTGAGCAGGGTGAGCCCGTTCGTCTGCTCCACGGCCCAGTCGCGGTACTCGGTGAGGACCTCGCGCAGCCTGCCGTGGTTGGTCTGGTGGCCGAAGAACAGGCGCAGCGCGACGGAGTGCTTGAGCAGCGGAGGTCCGACGGGGGCGTGGTCCAGCCAGTCGCGGAAGACCTTCAGGCCGGCGTCGGTGATCCGGTACAACCGCTTGTCCGGGCGGCTCTTCTGCTCTTCCAGGTGCACCTCGACGAGCCCGTGCTGCAGCAACCTGCGCAGCTCCAGGTAGATCTGGCTCTGCGCGGGGCTCCAGTAGAAGTAGCGCATGTTCATCGCCCACTTGCGCAGGTCGTATCCGGTCACCTCCTGACCGAACGACAGCAGGCCGAGCACTGCGTACGCCGTCGCGGGCAGCGCCGGGTCCTGGCTGGGCACTTCTTCCTGCGCCACGGTGTCTCCTGCGTGCTGACGTGCGGTGAACGGCTCCACGACAGTCTGCCACCCCGTCGTGTGTCCTAAGCGGACCGCGGTGCCGCGTGGGTTTGGCAAGACGGGATAAGCGACACCCGCCGGTCGCGGGCTATCAATCGTGGTGAGCGAAAAGGTACGCCACCGCAAGGAGAATCCCGATGGCACAACCCACCACGGTCCGGCACGCCAGGAGCAGCTCCGCGGCTGTGATCGTGTTCACCGCGGCTCTCACCGTCGCCTGCACGGGCGGAAGCGACAAATCGGGCCAGCCGCCCCCGTCCACTGTTCCGGCGGGACCCGCGCTGTCGTTCGCGATCTCGGCGAGCAGCCCGGTCGGCGACAACCCGCGGGCGATCTCGGCCGCGGACTTCGACCGCGACGGCGCGCTGGACCTCGTCACGGCGAACCTCGGACCGGGCGACGGGTCCGTGCTCTTCGGTGACGGCAGGGCGGGTTTCCGCGAGGTCGTGACGATCCCGGCCGGACCGGCGGCCCTGCGCAACGTCACCGCCGACGTCGACGCGGACGGCAACGCGGACGTGGTCACGATCAACGTCAGCGACGAGACCGTCACCGTGCAGCGCGGCGACGGCAAGGGCGGGTTCACCGCGCCGACCGTCCACGCCGCGGGAGACGGTCCGTCCGGTGTGGTCGCCGCGGACCTCGACGGCAACGGAAGCGTGGACCTCGCGACCGCCAACTACGACGGCGACAACGTGAGCGTCATGCTCGCCGACGGCAGCGGTGGGTTCGCCGCACCGGTGCACCTGCCCGCCGGAAACGGCCCGGCCGACATCACCGCCGCCGACTTCAACGGCGACGGGCGAACGGATCTGGCTTCCGGCAACCATCATTCGGACGACGCCGGAATCCTGCTCGGCAACGGCGACGGCACGTTCGCCCCCGTGGTCTCCGCCAAGGCGGGCAACGGTCCACACGGGATCGTCACGGCCGACTTCAACGCCGACGGCAACGCCGATCTCGCCACGCCCGACTACGAGGGCGACACGGTCTCCGTGCTCCTCGGTGACGGCAGGGGCGGGTTCGCGGCGCCGCTCGTGATGCCGGCGGGCGACGGCCCGACCGGGATCGCGGCCGCAGACCTCGACGGCGACGGCGACGCCGACCTGGCGTCCGCGAACTTCGAGTCCGACAACGCCTCGGTCTTCGCGGGCGACGGCCGCGGCGGGTTCTCCTCCGCGCTGACGGTGCCCGTCGCGGACGGCCCCATCAAGGTCGTCGCGGGCGACCTGGACCGTGATGGACGGGCGGACCTGGCGGTGGCGAACTCCCACGCCGACAACGTCGTGGTGCTCCGGAACACGACCCGGAGCTAGCCCTTCCGCGGTTCCCACAGCTCGAACCAGTTCCCCTCCGGGTCGCAGGCCCAGGCGAACCGCCCGTAGTCGTACTCCTCGATCTCGTCCCTGATCGGCGTGCCGGTGGACCGAAGCCTGGCGAGCAGGGCGTCCAGGTCGGCGACGCGGAAGTTGACCATCACCTGCTGGGCGGGGTTGTGGAAGTACTCGGTGTCCTGCGGGAACGGGCCCCACACCGTCGGCCCGGCCTGCTGGTCCCACATCCGCTCCTCGCCGGTCTGCTCGCCGTCGCCGGGGCTGATCGGGATGCCGAGGTTGTCGCGGTACCACCGGGCCTGGGCCCGTGGGTCCTTCGCGCGAAAGAAGACACCGCCGATGCCTTGCACGAGGTCCATGTCGTCTCCACCCGTTGCCCGTCATGTCCGGAGTGTGCTGATTGTGTGACAAACAGTCATACCGATTGTATGATGTTTAGTCATATGCCGCCCAGCGTGGCGCGCGGTTCCCGGAGGGGTGTGCCGGCATTCGAGCCCGGCGGAGAGGCGATGATGACCGCAGCGATCGTGGCTCGGGAAGTCGTGAAGAAGTACGCGTCGGTGACGGCGCTGGACGGCTTCGACCTGGAGGTCGCCGAGGGAACGGTGATGGGCCTGCTGGGCCCGAACGGAGCGGGCAAGACCACGGCGGTCAGGGTTTTCGCCACTCTCATCCAGCCCGACAGCGGCCACGTCGAGGTCGCCGGGATCGACGTGGTGGCCAATCCGCGTGCGGTGCGCGAGGTGATCGGCCTGTCCGGGCAGTACGCCGCGGTCGACGAGCTGCTGACGGGGTACGAGAACCTGGAGCTGATCGGCCGGCTCTACCACCTGGGCAAGAAGGGTGCGAAGGCGCGCGCTGAGGAGCTGCTCGAGCAGTTCGACCTCACAGAGTCCGCGGGCAGGCGGCTCAAGGAGTACTCCGGAGGCATGCGCCGGCGTCTCGACCTCGCGGGCGCGCTGGTGCGCAAGCCGAAGGTGCTCATCCTCGACGAACCGACGACAGGCCTCGACATCCGCAGTCGTGAGGCGACGTGGGAGGCCATCGGCGAACTGGTCGCGTCGGGCAGCACGCTGCTGCTCACGACGCAGTACCTGGAGGAGGCCGACCGGCTGGCCCACCGCATCGCGGTGATCGACCACGGCAAGCTGATCGCGAACGGCACGGCCGACGAGCTCAAGGACCAGGTCGGTGGCCACCGGCTCGAGGTGGCGCTGCGCGACGCGGCCGACCTCGATCACGCCCGCGCCGTGCTGGCGCCGATCGGGCACGGTGAACCCGTTGCCACGCAGGAGGACCGCCGCGTGGTCGTGCCGATCGCGGCCGCCGGGGGAGTGCTGGTCGAAGGCGTGCGCAGGCTCGACATGGCCGGCATCGAGGTGATCGACGCCTCGGTGCGCAGGCCCACGCTGGACGACGTCTTCCTCGCCCTCACGGGGCATCGGACGGACAAGGCCGCGCAGAACGGTGAAGGCGTGAAGGCCGAGGAGACGAAGAACGAGGAGCCTGTTCGATGAGTGCGGTGGGACTCGCCGTCGGTGACGGCGTGGTGCTGGCGAAGCGCAACCTCACCAGGACGCTGCGCGTGCCGGACCTGATGATGTCGTCGCTGATCATGCCGATCATGTCGACGTTGCTGTTCGCCTACATCTTCGGCAGCGCCATCCAGGTGCCGGGCGTGTCGTACACCGAGTTCCTGCTCGTCGGCGTGTTCGTGCAGACGGTGGTGTTCAACTCGGTGATCACCGGCTCGGGGTTGGCCGAGGACATCCAGAAGGGCATCGTCGACCGGTTCCGGTCGCTGCCGATCTCGCCGTACTCCGTCCTCATCGGACGGACGATCAGCGATCTCGCGAACAACGTGCTGTCGATCGTCGTGATGGTCGCGACGGGACTGCTCGTGGGCTGGCGCATCGACAGCTCGGTGGGCGAGGCGGCGGCGGGATTCGTGCTGCTGCTGTTGTTCGCGTACGCGCTGTCGTGGGTCCTGGCCGTCGTCGGACTGTCGGTGCGGGCGCCGGAGGTGGTGACGAACGCCAGCTTCATGATCATCATGCCGCTGTGCTTCATCGCCAACACCTACGTCAGCCCGGAGGGCTTCCCCGCGGTGCTGCGGGTGATCGCCGAGTGGAACCCGGTCTCCGCGGTCACCCAGGCGGTCCGGGAGCTGTTCGGCAACACCAACCCGGACTTCCCGCCCGGCGCGGCGTGGCCGTTGCAGAACTCGATCCTGGCGTCGTTCCTGTGGATCGTGGTGATGCTCGTGGTGTTCATGCCGTTCGCGACCAGTCGTTACCGCAAGGCCGTCGCCCGCTGACGGTTCCAGCCCTCCGCGCGCACGGATTCGTTCCGTGCGCGCGGTGTGCTGTGGTCAGAACTTCAGGCCGAGCTGGGTCGCCACGGTCAGGAAGTCGTAGTAGAGCGTGCCTTTGGCGATCCTGCCGTCGCGGAACTCGTAGAGCTCGCAGCTCAGTCCGCGGATCCGGTTGCCCGTCGGCGGGTGCTCTCCGCCACCGGGCAACGGGAACGGCGCCGTGTGCGTGCCCTCGTTGACCACCTCCGCGACCGCGAAGTCCCCCTTGACCACCAGGGACTGGATCGTCGTCCGCGCGTCGGGCAGCGGGATCCGGTTCGCCGTCTGCCGCCGCTTCCAGCCGGCCGGGCCGCGCACGACCTCGCCCGACGGCACGTCGATGCCCTCGTAGTCGTCGGTGAGCAGCGCGCTCGCCGCGTCGAGGTCGTTGTCGTTGAACTTCTGGTAGAGCGCGCGCAGCGTCTCTTCGTTGCGGAGTTCGTTCGTCACGCCGCCTTCTCCGTCCCGGCCCGCGAGCAGGCCGTGCGTAAAATCGCCGAGCTTTCGTCCGAATGATTCGATTTCGCTCATCTCTCCCCGTTTCCAGGCAGGTGTACGACCCGTTCTACGGCGCCCCGCGAACTCTTTCTTCTTCCAGTGTGCTGAATGTGCATCTCGCGCACTCTGTGATTGGGCAAGCGATGAAAAGCCTGGTGGCGACGCTGCGGCCGACACTGGAAAGCGCAGCCGATCGAGTGCGAGGAGAAGCACATGGGCGCCGCAATGCGCGTTTCCCGAAAAGTGGCCGGATCTCTGGTGGCGGTGCTGCTGGTCGCCGGTTGCACCACGAAGTCCGAACCGAACTCGCCGCCGGGCACGGCGTCGTCCGGCGCGCGGCCGACGGCGACCGTGCCGCCCGCCGGCACCCCGTCCCCGGTGCCGCTGCCCGCCCCGCAGGCGTCGTTCGCGGCGGCTGTGGCGTTCAAGGCGGGCGACGCCTCGGCCGACATCCTGGCGGCCGACCTCAACGGCGACGGCGCCCTGGACCTGGCGACGCCCAACTACAACTCCAACGACGTGGCCGTGCTGATCGCCGACGGCAAGGGCGGCTACGCGCCGCCGCTGATCCTGCCCGCCGGGCGCACCCCGAACGGTCTCGCGGCCGGCGACTTCAACTCCGACGGCCACGAGGACCTCGTCGCCGCGAACCTCGGGTCCGACGACCTGTCGCTGTACCTCGGCGACGGCGCCGGCAAGTTCGCTCAGCCGGCCACCTTCCCGGCGGGCGACGGACCGGCCCGTGCCGTGGCACGGGACCTCAACGGCGACAGCTTCCCCGACGTCGTGACGCCCAACCTCAACGGCGACGACGTGACCGTGATGCTCGGCGACGGCAAGGGCGCGTTCGCCGCACCGGCCCACCACCCGGCGGGAGACGGCGCGCTGCGACTGTCGGTCGCGGACCTCGACGGCAACGGGAAGCTCGACCTCGCGGTGTCGAACTACAACTCCGGCGACGTCACCGTGCTCAAGGGCGACGGTGGCGGCCGGTTCGGCCCGCCCACCGCCTTCCCGGCGGGCGACACCTCGGCCGGTGCCGCGCTCGCCGACTTCAACAGCGACGGCGCGCTCGACGTCGTCAGCGCCCTCTACGAGGTGGACCAGATCGCCGTGCTGTTCGGCGACGGCAAGGGCGGCTTCGGCGGCCCGGTCGTGCTCGGCTCGGGTGAGCACCCGTCCGACACGGGTGTCGGCGACTTCAACGGCGATGGTTTCGCCGACATCGTCGCCCCCAACTTCGACTCCGACGACGTGAGCCTGCTGCACGGTGACGGCAAGGGCGGGTTCGCCGCCCCCGTCAGCATCAAGGTCGGCGCCGGCGCGCCCGCGATCGTGGTCACCGACTTCAACGGCGACGGCAAGGCCGACTTCGCGACCGCGGACTCGCTCGCGGACACGGTCTCGGTGCTGCTCAACACCACCGGCGGCTGACGCCGGCCCGGGCTCTCGTTCCCCCCTCGCCCAGGGCCTGGCAGCGACCGCCGTGCCAGAGGGGGTTCCCCGCCGGTGTGGTCACCCGGCGGAGAACCCCCTCGTTCTCGTGCGCGTCACGACGACCAGAGGCCCACGTGGTTGCCGTCCGGATCGCGGATGACGGCGCACAACCCGTGTGCGCCACCGATGTTCATGAGCGGGCGGTGCAGCGTGGCGCCGGCCGTGAGCGCCACCTCGACGGTCTTCGGGATGTCGTCCACGTGCAGGTACAACACGCTCGACTCACGGCCGACGGCCTCGTCCGGCGTGGCCGTGCGGGCGATGCCGCCGTTGCCGCTCTCACCGTCCGCCGTCTTGATGACGAGGTAGCCGTCGAGGCTGTCGTCGGCGTCGCCGAGCGGGTCGAACGTCCACCCGAAAACCGTGCCGTAGAACTCCGCTGCTCTGGTGACGTCACGAACGTGGATCTCGAACCACGCCAGCGCGCCGCGTTGAAGCGACATCGGGGTCTCCGTTCCGCAAGATCACTATCGCTGATTGAAGTGAGACAAGGAAAGAGCTGGCCATGAGAACGCCCTCTCGTTGACTCAGTATATGAAAAATAAGTAATCTTGCGTCCTCCGGACAGAGGAGTTCGCGATGACCCAGCTCGCTGGACATCCGATCCCGGTCGCGTGCTTCGATCCCTCGGCCCCCGAGGTCCAGCGCGATCCGTACCCCTACTACCACTGGCTGCTGCGGAACGACCCCGTCCACCGCGGCGTGAACGGCATCTGGTTCGTGTCGCGCTACGACGACGTGCGAGCTGTTCTCGGTGAGGACCGCCTTGTGCGGCAAGGAATCCGGGACTTCTGGTCACAGCTCGTCGGGCCTGGTCCGCTGAGCGGCATCCTGAGCAGGACGCTGCTTTTCCAGGACGAACCGGACCACAGCCGGTTGCGGTCGCTCATCATGCCCGCGTTCGCGCCCCGCGCGCTCCGGTCACTGGTGCCGCGGATCGACCGGCTCGTCGACGAGCTGGTCGACCCGTCCGCGGGGGAGCTCGACGTCATCAACGACGTCGCGTATCCGTTGGCACTGGGCGTGATCTCGGCCGTGCTCGGTCTTCCCGCGAAGGACAGGGACCTCATCCGCGCGTGGTCGTTGCGCATCGGACCCACCCTCGACCTCGCGGCCGGGCAGGGAGAGATCGCCGACGGCCAGGCCGCGATGACCGAGCTGACCGACTACCTGACGGACCTGATCCGGGTGAGCCGGAGTTCCGGCGACCTGCTCGGCATCCTGTGCGCGGACGGCTCCGCCAGCCGCGAGGAGGTGATCGCCATGGTGGTCACGCTGATCTTCGCGGGACACGAGACCGTGACCAACCAGATCGGCAACGGGGTGCTGGCGCTGGCGCGGCATCCCGCCCAGCTCAGCCTGTTGCGCGCACTGCCGGACCTGATTCCGGACGCGGTGGAGGAGATGCTGCGCTTCGACTCGTCCGTCCAGTCCAACAGCCGGCAGCTCGTGGACGACCTTGAACTACGAGGAAGAACGTTGCGGCGCGGCGAGCTCGTGGTCGCGCTCATGGGCGCCGCGAACCGGGACCCGGAGCGGTTCGCCGAACCGGATCGGTTCGACGTCACCAGGACCGGGGTGCATCCGCTGTCGTTCGGCAGCGGGATGCGGCACTGCGTCGGCGCGGTGCTCGCGCGGCTCGAGCTCGCCGCGGTGTTCCGCGCCCTGGTGAGGTTGCCCGGCTGGGCCCTGACGAGGAACCCCGAAGAACTCCAGTACCAGCGCAGCACGATGTTCCGCGGCGTGCTGACGCTCCCGATCGCCTTCACGGCGCAGAACTCCAGGAGCACACCATGACCGTCGACGCCGCGCCCGACCGCTCCGATCCGCTGGTCGTGCCGAACAGCCAGCACCACGTGGGACTCAGCATCCGAGGTCAGCTCACCGTGCTCTTCTCCGACGGCGAGACGCTGGACTGCGCGGACGTCAAGGGCCTGAGCGCGGTGCGCAGCGCCCAGGAGTTCACCGTCCTGCCCGACGGACGGCCGCAGATCGCCGTCACCCGGCTGATGACGCACTTTCACTCCAACGAGACGGGGCTGCTGATCCAGCAGAACCCCGCCCGCCCCAACCTCGGGATCCTCACCGGGCTGCGTCCGGGGGGAGCGGAGGCGCTGCTGCCAGCGGACGTCGTCTTCGAGCAGTACCTGATCATCAGCCTGCGCGGGCACCTGTACCTGAACCTCGACCCGCTGGTCATGGAGGCCAAGGCGATCACCACGTTCCCGCCTGTGGGCAACACCTTCCTGTCCCGCACGCCGACGACGTTCTACGACGTGACGGAACTGGAGGGCGGCCTGTACGCCACCGAGGCCGGCTCCGCGAAGCCACGGCTCGCGCTGGCGTCGACGAGCGTGTGCGGCAGCCACGTCACGCACGAGATCGACGTTCCGACGGACTGATCCTGTGCGCGCGGCGGTCGTCCTGAGGGCCTTCGAGGTCCTGGTGGTGTTGGCGGGCACCGGTGTCCGGGCGGTGTTCTCGCGCAGGCGGGCGGACCTGCTGACGGACGCCGTCGTACGTCTCGGGCCGACGTTCCTCAAGGTGGCGCAGCTGCTCGGCACACGGGTGGACGTCGTGCCGCTGGAGGTGTGCCGTGCGCTGGCCCGCGTGTACGACGACCTGCCCTCGGTGCCGGTTTCCGAGGCACGGCAGCGGTTTCCCTCCCGGTTGCGCGCCGACCTCGTCGGCGTGACGCCCGCTGCGGCCGGCAGCATCGCGTGCGTCTACCGGGGCGAGCTGCGGGACGGCCGCCACGTCGCGATCAAGGTCCGCCGGCCGGGCATCGGCCGGGTCGTCGCGCGCGATCTCGCGCTGCTCGGCTCGGTGGCGCGGCTCGCGGAGTCGTTGCGGCTGCTGGGCGGGATGCCCGTGGTGGACGTCGTCGGCGAGGTCGCGGACGCGGTGCGCCAGCAGCTCGACTTCGACGCCGAGGCCGCGGCGCTTCGGGAACTGGGCGCGAACCTCGTCGCCGTGCCCGGCGTCCGGGTGCCGGAGGTGATCGAGGAGTACTGCGGGCCGGGTGTGCTCGTCATGGAGCACCTGCCGGGGTTGCGTGACGGGACGGTGTCCTCGGAGGCGAAGCGCGTCGCGACGCTCACCGCACTGCGCGCCGTCTATCAGATGATCTTCCTGGACGGACTCGTCCACTGCGACCTGCATCCCGGCAACCTGTACCCGATGCCGGACGGCTCGGCGGTGATCGTCGACGCGGGCTTCTGCCGCCGGATGAGCGAGCCAGGCCGACGGGCGTTCGTCGGCTTCTTCTACCGGATGACCCGTGGCGACGGCGCCGCCTGCGCGGACGTCGTGCTGGCCACGGCCACCGCCACCGCGCGGTCGGACCCCGAGGGGTTCCGCACCGAGATGATCCGGCTCGTCGAGTCCGCGACGCGCGACTCGGTCGCGGACTTCGACCTGGTGCCGTTCACCGTCCGGCTCTTCGCGCTCCAGCGCGAGCACGGGCTCGCCGCGGATCCGGCTTTCGTGTTCCCGATCCTGTCGCTCGTCGTGCTGGAGGGCACGTTGCGGGAGGTGTGCGCGGACGTCGACTTCCAGACGGAGGCGCTGCCGTTCGTGTTGCGCGGCATGATGACCTGAACGGCGGGTCCGCTGTGGACCGTTCAACTCGGTGTTAGAATTGATAGCGAGTTGGGCGGTGGGATGGCTTCGGCGAAACGTGACTACGGCCAGTTCTGCGGGCTTGCCGCCGCGCTGAACGTCATCGGCGAGCGCTGGACGCTGCTGGTGCTGCGCGAGCTCCTGATCGGCCCCGCCCGCTTCACCGAGCTGGCCGACAACCTGCCCGGCGCCGGGCCGAACCTCCTGTCGGACCGCCTGCGCACGCTGGCGGAGCACGGCGTCATCGAGCAGTCGTCCGTGGAGGGCGACGGACGGGCGCGGCAGTACCACCTGACGGACCTCGGCGAGGAGCTTCGCGAGCCGGTGCTGGCGATGGCGAACTGGGGGCTGGGTTTCCTCCGCGAGGAGGACCGTTCCGGTGCGGTCAGGGCGGAGTGGGGTTTCCTCGCGGTCCAGTCGATGATCGTCGAGTCCGCGATCCCGGACGTCGACGAGGTCTACGAGTTCCAGGTCGGCGACGAACCGTTCGTGATCGAGGTGAGCGGCGGCGCCGTCGCGTTCGGCCGCGGTCATGCCGAGCGGCCCGACCTGACCGTCGAATGCGACGCCGACACGTTCGTGAGGGTCGGTGCCCGGATGTTGTCGCCGTTCGAGGCGATCGCGACCGGAGACGTGCGCATCAAGGGCAAAGCCGAGTCGGTGCGCCGCTGCATTCTCATGCTGGGGCTGAACTGATCCGCGCAATCTGGGAGAAGGGGCGAGTTCCGCCCTGTCGGTAACGTCCGGCCCACTCTTGGCTTCCCGGACGGAGCTGACACATGACTACTCATGCCGGGGCGTGGTCTGCGCCTGGTTCACTCAACGAACGCTGGCATCGGCTCGCGCTCAACCTCTTCATGTTCGTGGTGCTCGCGCACTGGGCGGAACACATCGTGCAGGCGATACAGGTATTCGTGCTCGGCTGGCCACGCCCGCAGGCCGGTGGTGTGCTCGGTCTCTGGATCCCGTGGCTGGTGACGTCGGAATGGATGCACTACGGCTACGCCGTCATCATGCTCGTGGGCTTCTTCGCACTGGCGCCCGGATTCGCCGGGCGGGCGAAGAAATGGTGGAAAATCGCGTTGTGGATCCAGTTCTGGCACCACTTCGAGCATCTGCTCCTGCTCCTGCAGGCGATCACCGGCCGTAACCTGCTCGGGTACCCGCAGCCGGTCAGCATCCTGCAACTGGTGCTGCCGCGCGTCGAGCTGCACCTGTTCTACAACCTGATCGTGTTCGTCCCGATGGTGGTCGCCGTCTACTTCCACCTGCGTCCCTCGCGGGAGGACCGGGCCGAGATGCGCTGCACCTGCGCGGCCGGCCCGGCCTGAGATGCACGACCACGGCTCGACGGTGCCCGTGCTCGCCGGGCCGGTGTTGCTCTACCTGATGCTCTACTTCTCGGTTCCGGCGGTGGCGGGCTTCGCGCTGATGCGGATCACCACGCCACCGCCGCGCCGGGCGGACGCGCTCCTGGTGACCGGAGCGTCCACCACGGCGTTCCTGGTGGCCATGCTGGTCGTTCCCGCGTTCGGGCTGCCGCCGCAGGCGACCGTGCTCCTGCTCGCCGCGGACATCGTGCCGTTCGTCATCTGGTGGCGAGCACCGCACCTCCTCGTTCGGGTGGCAGTGGTCGCGCCGTGGCTCGTGGCCGCCTCCACCGTGACCGGACTGCTCCGCGTACCGGCCGACCTGCCCGGCGCTTTCACCGCCGCACTGACCGCCGTGTCCTGGCTGACCTTCTGCGTGCCGCGGTCACGGCCGGGCAGGATCGCGCTGCGGGTGACGGCCGGAACGCTCGCGCTGGCGGTGGTCGCCATCACCGCGAAAGTCGCCTCCGCCGGTGGCTGGCAGTAGTCACCGACCGGCAGTTTGCTCCTCCACCCGAGTGGACACCATCGCGCACCGATGCTTTTCCATGATCGCGCTGCTAACTTCGGTCGAAATTTCCGAATTGCCCGGCGCGTCGTTCTCTCAGGGGGAGTCTTGACTATTCCAACCGAGCCGATCGGAAGCATTCCCCGTCCCGCCGAGCTCATCGGGGCGTTGTCCGAGTTCGCCGCCGGCCGGCTCGGCCAGGCGGAACTGGACGCGGTGACCGAAAGGGCGCTCGCCGACACCCTCACCCGGTTCGAGCACACCGGCTCGCCCGTTGTCACCGACGGCGAACAGACCAAGTCGAGTTTCGCCACCTATCCGCTCGACGGGGCCACATCACTCGGTTCCGATGGCGCCGTCATTCCGTTCGCCGATGGGCATTCCCGCCAGTTGCCGGTGCTGACGGGCGGACCGTTCCGGTACGCGTCGTTCGCCGAGAAGTATTTCCAGGAAGCGGGCAGGCACACCGCCCTGCCGGTCAAGCAGGCCGTGATCGCGCCGTCCGCGCTGAGCCTGCTGTACCCCTCGGACGGGCTGGCGGACTACCCGCGCGAGCAGTTCATCGCCGATCTCGTGGACCAGAGCGAGGCGGACATCCGCCGGTGCCTCGACGCGGGCGCGGCCTCGGTGCAGCTCGACTTCACCGAGGGCAGGCTGTCGCTCAAGCTCGACCCGAGCCGCGGCTTGCTGCGGTCGTTCGTCGACCTCAACAACCAGGTGCTGGACCGATTCTCCGCACAGGAGCGCGAGCGCATCGGCGTCCACACCTGCCCCGGCGGCGACCAGGACTCGACCCACAGCCTCGACGTCGACTACGCCGAACTGCTGCCCGACCTGTTCGGCCTGCACGCGGGCCGCTTCTACCTCCAACTAGCCAGCGAACCGGACCGGCGGCGGGTCCTGCAGATCATCCGCGAGCACGCGCCCGCCGGCGCGCAGGTGTTCGTCGGCGTGATCGACCCCATCGACCCCCGCGTGGAGACCCCGGAGGAGGTGCGTGACCGCGTGCTGGAGGCGGCCGAGTTCATCCCCGCCG
This sequence comes from Lentzea waywayandensis, assembly GCF_900115955.1. GTDB lineage: Bacteria > Actinomycetota > Actinomycetes > Mycobacteriales > Pseudonocardiaceae > Lentzea > Lentzea waywayandensis. The sequence continues at coordinate 113,353 of NZ_FOYL01000001.1, read as the reverse complement.
ACCGGCTCGGCACGTGCGACGACTGCGGCTTCTCCCCGTTCGCCGACGACACGTCGACCTCGCGGGACACCGCGTTCGCGAAGATCGCCGCTCGGGTCGAGGGCACGGCGCTGGCGAGGGCCGTTCTCGGGGTGTGAGCGAGGTTCCGGCGCCGGCGCGTCAGGAACGCACGGGACCCCACGACCTTGTGGAATCCCAGGACCCCGCACTTGTCGGTGAGCTGTTGTGTTTGTGCGTCAACGTCTTGAGAGCCCGCTCGTGATCGCGGCGTCACGACTGCTGCTCTTCGTCTTCGAGTCGTTGGTGTTGCGGCACAAGGTATTGGCAGGGTGCGCGTCCCGATCGTCCAGTGTCCTGAGTCGTTAGTTCGTGTGCAGGCGTAGGGTTCGGTGGCATGCCGAACCCGAGGCTGCCCGAGTTGACGCTGTTTGAGGACGAGGCGGGCGTGTTGCGGGGCTGGACGCGGCGTCGGAAGACGGCGCAGGCGTTGGCGTTGCGGGCGCGGATCGTGTTGCGGTGCGCTAAAGGCCGCTCGAACAGTGAGATCGCCGCGGAGCTGGGATCCAGCGGGCAACGGTGGCGAATTGGCGTTCGCGGTTCGTGGCCGGCCGGCTGGACGGGTGCTCGACGAGGCGCGTCCGGAGCGTCCGCGCACGATCTCCGATGACCAGGTCGTCGCGGCGATCACCGCGACGCTGGAGTCGACGCCGGCGAACGCGACGCACTGGTCGACGCGGTCGATGGCCGCGGAGTCCGGGTTGACCCAGACCGCGGTGACACGGATCTGGAACGCGTTCGGTCTGCAGCCGCATCGCCGTGAGGCGTGGAAGTTGTCCAGGGATCCGTTGTTCGTGGACAAGGTCAAGGACGTGGTCGGGCTCTACCTCGCCCCGCCGGAGCGGGCGGTGGTGTTGTGCGTGGACGAGAAGAGTCAGATCCAGGCACTGAACCGCACCGCCTCGATCCTGCCCGGCACGCCGCATACGACTACACCCGGCACGGCACTTCGAGTCTGTGTGCCGCGCCGGACATCACCACCGGCAAGGTCATCGGCCGGCTGCACGCGCGACACCGCGCGATCGAGTTCAAGAAGTTCTTGATCGCCATCGACAACGAGGTACCAGCGAACCTGGCCGTGCATCTGGTGGTCGGATTACCTGCACGCAGGCCTGCTGGTGCCGGGGACAAGGCGGTGCTGATCGGCGTACGCGGTGGATTCGCGTTTCGTGCGCGGTCCTGCAGGCCACTACAGAAGCCCGTTGAGCCGGACGAACAGCGCCTGGAAGCTCAGGCGGGAGGGCTCGTCAACCTCGTCGGGAAGCGTGCCGGGCGAGCGTATGAGGTGGTTTGCCGGTTGGTAGTGGTCGTAGCGGTGACCGAGGACGGCCTCCACCTGCTTGACGATTCGCCCGCCACCGCTGAGCTGGGACGGCGTGAAGGTGCCCACCCCGGACTCCTTCAGCAGCTTCAGGTACCAGTCGACCTCGAAGAGGTCCTCGATGTCGGCTTCGCCGGTGCCGGTCACCTCGGTCAGGTGGACCAGTCGCTTCGTGTCAATGAGGCCCTTGGACGCCAGCTGGGCGATGCGCTGGTTGCCGTTGGCCGCGACGTCCATCAGCACAGCCACGTTCAGGTTGCTGCCGCCCAGCAGGGACACGAAAGCCGGCACCTTGTCGAGCCCGCCGACGGGCGTGATCGTCCACTGCGGGGCGAGGGGTGTGCCTCCGGCTTGCCGGACGACCTCGCTCATCACGGTCAGGTACACAACGTCTGACGGGCCCTCGACGAGCAGTTGGTGCGGGCTAATGACGAGCGTCTGCGTCATGTCAACACCGATGGCGCCGAGCAGGGGGAAGACCGTGTCGGCCCGGGCAGCCCACACGTTGTCACTCACCTTCGTGCCCTCATCGCCGGCATCCTCGACGGTGCGGCACCGATCGAGCTTGTTCTTTTGGATCATGAACAAGGAGTGGGTGGTATAGATGACCTGGTGGTGGGGCGCCAGCCGGTCTTCGATGTAGCGCAGCAGGTCGTCCTGAGCCTTCGCGTGGAGATTCAGTCCCGGCTCGTCGAGCAGGATGATCCTGCGCGCCGTGCCCGAGCCGAACTCGGAGAAGGCCGCGAGGAACGAGAAGAACCACAGGAAGCCCTTCGACCGCCCTTCGACCGGCAGGGTCACGCGATGCCGCTGGTTCTTGATCCGGACGTGCAGCCACGGCTCGCGGTGCGGTGGGTTCTGCGGGTTTGGCCTGAACTCGATGTCGAGCTCGACGGTCAGGTCCGGGTTCTGGGTCCAGTACTCGAGCAGCTGGTCGGTAAGCTCATTGGCTGCGGCCTCGAGGGCGGCCTTACGGCTCTCGTAGGACTCCTCAGTGAACTCGGCGGTGTCCACCCCGGCGAGACGCAGGAGTGAGAGCGCAGTGCGTTCCTCGGGACGCAGGTCGCGTTCGGGGACTTGCTGCAGCCGGTTGATCGAGACGCTGCCCGGCAGCACGTTGTACTCGTCGAAGTACTGGAACTGGGGCATTCGTGCTTCGATCAGGCCCCAAGCCTCCTCCTCGAGCGTTCGACCGCCGAGGTTATCGGCCACGGTCACGGCTGCCTCGGCAGCGGTGTCCGCGCGAAGAGCGTCAACAAGTTCCGTGATGGTGGTCGCCGCCGCGTAGGGACTGGGATCGAGGCCCGCTTTGGCGACTAGGTGGCGTGCCGCCGCCAGTTCGTCGAAGAAGGCGATGCGGTACAGCTTGGGGTCATTGTACTTGCGGTACAAGGTGATTTGGTCACTAGTCAGCGCTTCAGGCCCGAGAACCTTGGTGACTGCCGTGACATCGTCCGCGTCGAGCTGGAAGGTCATCTTGACGGGCTGGGTCGTGGCGATCTTGTCCTTGTCGCGCGACCGGTAGCGCCGAGGGTAGTCCCGCAGGTCCTCGAACGTGGTGATGTGTCCGCTCGACAACGGGTTGAGGCGGTACAAGGCCTCGAGCACGGCGGTCTTGCCGGACTCGTTCTTACCAACAAGAGCGGTGACGTCGCCGTTCAGCGTGAACTCGGTTGAGTCCGTGGCGCTCTTGAAGGTGGCGACGCGGGCAGACAACAGGTGCATCGATGTGTTCTCCCTGATGCGGTATCGACGATGCTGCCCCGAACAGCGGAGGCAACGCTACGCCTCTGCCTCTCTCGCGTCCGCCAATTTTTGCGCGTGTCGTGAGCCGTTTCCGCCGTCCGACAACGGAAACCACCCAGCTGCATGATCTCGATGCGGGCCCAACCAGAGCTCGGTCCATACGACCTGACGAGAAATCCTTGGCTCCGGTGGGACGGGGTGTCGGATTCACCTTGCGGGCGCACAACCTCGGACTGGCGATCGGCGGGGCGGTCGGACGTGGGCGTCGCTAGGGGCGCCAGCCCTACGTGCTATGTAGGTGGAGTCGTATGTTCAGCGAGTCGGACACGGTGGCCTTCGGCTGTGTCGCCGAAGTCCCGCTCGTCGTCGTCACGAAAGCGCTTGTAGAACCACTCGGGTACTCGGGTGGGTTCGAGGCGTGTGCGGAACACGCCGTCCTGCACGTCGCGGGCAACGCCGCGCAGGCGGTGCCACTCGTCCTCGGGGATGGGGCCGGGGCGCGCGTTGCGCAATTCGGCGAGAACGACCTTTCCCAGGTGTTCGCGTTCGTCGGCTACCTTGCGCTGTCCGGACCAGATCTCGTACGCGATCTGAAACGCGGCGAGCGAGGGGACGAAGAAGCTGAGCAGCGTGTCCAAGAGGGTGACGTTCGGGACGATGAGACAGATGACCACACCGAGGACGATCCAGGCGGCCGACACCCCGGCCACAAAACGGCTGTAGCGCCGACGTAGCCGCGCGTCCCAGGCAAGGTTCTGTTCCTGTGAAATGAAGACGTCGTAGGGATGATGGACCCCGGCGGTGGGGTCGTACCAGCCACCGGTGATACGGCCGTCCTTCTCGCCACCAACCGGGAGTTTGCGTGCGAGTAGACGAACGTCCTGCTCGGGGATGCGGTCACTGGCCACAGTGGACCGCCACGGCAGATCGAACAGTGCGGTGTCGAACATCTCCTGGAGAATCGCGCCCTCCTTGGCTGTGCGCGCGGCTTTGCTTTTGAGCCACAACGCGGACAAGAGGAACGAGGCCACCCCGACGACGGACATGATCGCCCGGCCGTGACCGATCAGGGTGACCAGGACGCCACCGAGGGCGATGATGATCGGCGCATTGACTCGGGTGGCTTCGAGGCGTTGTCCTACAACGTGGCTTGCCGCCGCCGCTCGCTGCACGAGCACCATGTCGTCGTCGAGCTGACGCTCGTGGATCGCGCGCGGCGGCACGCCCCGGAAACCCCCGGCGTTGGTGGTGAAGTTCACGGCCTGGTCATCCTGTTCCCGAACAGCTTCTTCCACTCGTTGTAGGCGGCGCGTTCCTCACCGTCGTCCTCCAGATCGACCGCTTGTTCGGCGAGGGCGCGAGCCCCGTCGAGCGCAGTGGCCGCGGCGATCTTCTGGCTGGTGGTCATGACGCCGTTGACGTCGCCGCCCAGCCCGGCCGGATCCGGCCACTCGTCGTGGATGCGTTCCGCGGCGGTGGCCAGGAAAAGCACGATCTCGTCCTGATACCTGCCGAACGGCGTCTTCACGAGGGACATGGCCATGACCTCGAGCAAGAACGAGGGCGACACCGGCTCGCCGAGCTCGCGGTTGATGCCCTTGATCATCTTCACCAACGGTACGTACTTGCCGTCGCAGTCGGCGTTCTTGGCAATGCTGAGCTCGTGGTGGACCTTGGGGTTGGTCGCGATCCAGCTCCCGGCGGAGGGGTCCGGAATGAAGTAGCCACCGTCCTTGCGCTTGAAGGCGGGAACCACGTCGACCGACATGACCTCGTCGTTGGGGCCGTAGGGGATCACGACCGCCATCCCGTCCTGCGTTGCGGCGTCCCACTTTTCCCGCAGGAGCTTCTCCAGGGCGTCGATGACCTGGTTGGGGCTTTGGTTTCGGTAGCCGGCCTGTGCGCCGTCTGCGTCCAGGACGACGAAGATGTCGATGTCCTTGAGCTTCTTCGTCTTCGTGTCGCGGCGGTAGCTGCCGGTCAGGAAGTCGTCGGCGAGGTCCCAATGCGACCTGACGAAGTCGCGGATGGACACGTGGCGGGAGGCCGCCTGCTCCTGCTCGGTCGGGGTGATCTCGAGGTTGTGCTTGAGGTTGGCGAAGGCGTCGTCGACGTATCCCATGTCCGTGTCCTGGTCTCAGTTGGAGAGGTAACGCATGCCGGCTGAGGCGTGCGGTGCCGCGCCGAGGGTGCCGAACGCGATACTGCGCAGCCCCTCGGTGCCGGCGAGTGCTCCGGTACCCCAGCCCGGTTGGGGTGTGCGGGGCCTTTGGAAGGTGCAGAAGAGCTGGAAGGTGGTGCCTGCCGGAACGCGGTCGATCTTGGCCAGGAACCGGGCCAGACGTGCTCGGGAGGCGGTGAACTCGCCGTCGCCGTCCCCGGAGGCGCGGTAGGACACCGGGAACTCGATCACCGGTTTCACCGCGCCTGACGGCCGGTGGCACTCGACCACGACGGAGGCGAGGGACTCTTCGACGACCCACGCCTTGATGGCGTTCTCGGTGATCACCCAGTCGCGCTCCAGGCTGGCGGTGCTGATCCCGAGGTCCGCGAGGATGTCCGAGATCGTGCCGAGAATGACGTCGGTCAGGTGGGTCGCGGTGTGCGTGCGGGTGTGGCTGTAGGTGTGGGCGGAGGTCATCGCTGCTGCACCGCCCGTCGCAGGGCTTCGCGATCGATCAGAGGTCCGGTGCTCGCGGACTTGGTTTCCGCGGTCGGCGGGGCCTCGTCAGACAGCCGGGCGTGGGTGTTGGCCGCCGCCTTCACCTGTTCCTGCAGTGGGCTCGGCGAGGGCAGGTAGATCATGAAGCTGCCGGCACCTGCCGCACCCGGAACGGGGTTGAGGTTCTCCTGCAGGGTCAATGCCGCCGTGTCCGACACTGTCGTGATCTCGCAGTGCACCTTGCCCGCGACCAGCGTGACCGGGTGCCGCCGCAGGTGTCCTCCCGCGATGAGCTTGCGGCCGATCTGCTCGGCAGCGGCCATCGCCTGCGAGGCTTCTTCGCGCAACAGTTCCGAGGACTGCGCAACGGTGTCCGTCACGAGGTCCGTGATCACGGTCCAGGTGGCGCTGGCGCTGCGTACCGGAGCTGCCGCGATTTCCCTAGTCCGGCGCATTGGCCACCTCCTACTTGGTGGTTTCCGCGACCGCGTTGCGGACCGCGAGTGACAGGTCGTGTTCGGTGAGGCTCTCGGGGTCGAGGACGGTTTCCAGCCGTTGGGCCATGGCCTCGAAGACCGCTTTGCGAGCGCGTCGGCCGTCCAGCCCCCGAGCGGCTTCGGCGATGCGGCCGATTGCGGGGGAGGCCGCCAGTTCTCCGAGGCGTGGATAGGCGTCCACGAGGGCGAGCAGCGTCCCGGCGAGGATTTCCCGCAGCGCCTCCGGCTCGGGCAGTGGGACGAGGATCGCCGCGTCGGACCGCGAGAGGAACGCGTCGTCGAGCGCCGAGGTGAAGTTGCTGGTGGCGACGAAGAACAGGTGCGGGTGCGCGACGGCGTTGTGATCCAGTGCCGTGAGCACGGCATCGGTGGCGCGGTGGACGTCGGCCGGGTTGGCCGACAGCGATGCCGCGGATCGGGCGACCGCCATCGACTCGACCTCGTCCAGGATCACCACGGTCGGCATGCCGTCCTCGGCGAGGCCGGGCACGTACTCGCCGAGGAGTTCGCTGACCCGCTGCTGTGACTGTCCGTGCTCCGCGCTCATGAGGCCGTGCGGGTTGATCTCGATCCTTCGGGCCTTGCGTCCTGGAACGTAGCGGGCGACCTGCGCCGGAAGGCCGCGCGCGAGGGTCGTCTTGCCGGTGCCGGGCGGGCCGTACAGCGTGCACAGCCCGTGCAGGGCGGTCACTGTGAACGGGAGCGAAGGGCGGACCAGCAACGACAGCAGGGTCTGGTTGCGGAGCCGCTCCTTGACGCTCGCCGGCGTCACGATGGCGTCCCACAACTCGCCCTCGGTCGAGTCGGCATCGACCACCTCGTCCGACAGCACGCACTCCTGAACCTTCAACCTCGACTCCATCCGCCAGGTGGGGGTGTCCACCTCAGTTTCGAACACGATCTTCCGTAATTCCGGTAGCGTACACATGTGTTGATTCGGAAGATGTGGCGCACCTCATCGGGCGTGTCGGCGGCAGACCGACTCGTCAGTAGCCAAGGTGTGCCTAAGATGCGGCGGAGTGATCAAGATCTGGCACGTCCGCCCCACTAGGGCGCACTGACGCGGAGACCAAATGTGAGCGACCGGCAACTGGACTCGGGTGACATCGCGGCCCTGTTCGACAGGGCGAGGCTGCGGCTCGCACGCGAACTCCGGGGGCTGAGTCAGGTACAGCTGGCCAAGGAGGCCGGTTCGGTCACGTCGGCCTCGATCAGTCAGTTCGAGAACGGTCACACGAAACCTGCGTCGTCGACCATGCAGCGGCTCGCGGTTGTGCTGCGGGTGCCCCCGGCCTTCTTCGCGGCTCCGGCTCGCCCTCCGGCGCAGGAAGAGATCAACGGGTACTTCCGCAGTCTCAGATCCACCTCTCCCAAGGACCGTCAGCAAGCGCTGGCTCACGTTCATCTCGCGCGGGAGTTGACGCTCGAACTCGAGAAGTACGTCCGGTTGCCGGAGCTCAATGTGCCGAGCTTTCCCGCGACGGAAGATCAGCCTTTCAGCAGTGCCGATGTCGTGCAGGCCGCGGCGCGGCTGCGCAGCTACTGGAACGTGCCGCGGGGCCCGGTTCCGGACGTGGTGAGGTTGCTGGAGCAGAACGGCGTGGTCGTCGCCCGATTCCGCGTCAGCATCGAAAAAGTCGACGCTTTCTGCGTCGCTTTCCCGGACCGGCCAGTAGTGGCACTCGGGGCGGACAAGGGTCTACGCGATCGTTCACGGTTCGACGCAGCCCATGAACTAGGTCATCTGGTTCTGCATGGCAGCAGCGGTCAGATAGGTGATAAAGCGACTGAGTCAGAGGCTAACGACTTTGCCGCCGCTTTTCTCATGCCGGCTGAAGACATAGCGCATGAGTTGCCAGCTCGCCTTGACTGGCCGACGTTACTTCGTCTAAAAGCCAAATGGCACGTGTCGCTGGCCGCTCTCCTGGTCAGGGCGAAAACGCTCGGCGTTATGGGTGATCACACCTACGCGCAGGCTTGGAAAGCCTTGTCGGTACGAGGGTGGCGGAAGGTGGAGCCAGGTCCTCTGGGGGCCCCGGAAGCTCCGGTCCTGCTGCAACGCGCCATCGAAGTAATGGAGACGGCCGGGGTCTCGTTCGCCGAGTTCATCAGGCAGTCCGGCCTCCCGGAAGCGGATGTCCGGGCTCTGCTCAGCCGTGACATCAGCGAACGGCCGCGCGTGGAGTTCTGAGACCAGCCTCGTCTGACTCATTACAGCGAGAGTGGTCGTCCACTTGCGGGCGTGGAGTCGTCAATGTGACGACCCGACGTAGCCGGTGCGACCCACGCCTTTGTCCGAGCTTCCTCTCGGCCCATGTGGCTGACACCGGGCTGGCCTCTCCGGCGGACGGGGCCGGTCATAGCAGGGGTGATGACCCCGTCTTTGGGCGCAGGACGAGCCGTTGCGTTGGCCCTAGACCAATGGTTGACAAGGTCTGTCTACTATGGATGTAAAGCACTGTCTACTTTGGACTTACTGGGCCCCTTCTGGGCCCCTTCTCGTCGAGACTCAACGAGTCGCGATGGGTCTGAACAGGCAAAATACGCCGATGGGGCCGCCCTCGGAAGTTGCTCCGAGAACGGCCCCATCGTGACCCGTCAGGTCTGGTCGGTCCACCACTTCTGGCCGGCCTCGCCCAGCGTGGAGATCGGGTCGTAGTAGGGGTAGCGGCGGTCGAGCGCCTCCGGGTCCTCAAGCTCGATCCCGGTGCGGTAGTTCTTGGTCCAGTAGGAGATCCCGAGCTCACGGTCATATTCGGCCAGCTGGTGCACCCACCGCTTGCCCACGTACGGCACGTCGCACACGATGCGAGGCGTCGCGTACCCAGGCAGGTAGCCCATGATCGCGTGCTGCAGCTCCTGCGCCTCCCACACCGACACCCGCCAGTGCTCGGCGTTGGGGATCATGTCGCACATGTAGAAGTAGTACGGCAGGATGTTCGCTTCCCCTTGCAGCGCAAAGCAAAGGTCCAGCAGATCGTCCGAGGTGGCGTTGACGCCCTTCATCAGCACGCCCTGGTTGCGGACATCGCGCACGCCCACCTCGAGCGCGGTGCGGGCGGCCTCGGCGACGAGAGGCGTCACGGACTGTGCGTGGTTCACGTGCGTGTGGATCGCGAGGTTCACGCCGCGCCGGGACGCCGTGCGTGCGACGCGTTCCAGGCCCTCGACGACGCGTGGCTGGAGCCAGTGCTGGGGCAGGCCGGCCAGCGCTTTGGTGGCCAGGCGGACGTCGCGGACCGTTTCGATGTCCAGCAGGCGCATGAGGAACGACTCGAGTTGCGGCCACGGCACGTTCGCCACGTCGCCGCCGGAGACCACGACGTCGCGGACGCCCGGGGTCTTCTTCAGGTACTCGATCATCTGGTCCTGGCGGTCCACCGGCTTCAGGGACAGCTTGTGCTTGTCGATCAACGGCGTGGAGTTGCCGACCAGGTCCATGCGGGTGCAGTGGCCGCAGTACTGCGGGCAGGTCGAGACCATCTCGGCCAGGACCTTGGTGGGGTAGCGGTGGGTGAGGCCTTCGACGACCCACATCTCCGCCTCGTGCAGCGAGTCGCGCTGCGAGTGCGGGTGTGACGGCCAGTTGGGGTCGCGGTCGGAGGCGACCGGCAGCATGTAGCGGCGGACCGGGTCGTTCAGGAACGCCTCGGTGAAGGCGTCCGGAGACAGGTCGGCGTCGACCGCCATCGTGTTGAACATCTGCGGCGGGATCAACATCGACATCGTCGCGAACGCGCCCATGTCCGCGGACAGGTCGTCGTAGAACTTGTCGGTCAGCAGATCGCCCGCGACCTTGCGGAGCTGCTTCACGTTCTTGACGCAGTTCACCCGCTGCCACTGGGCGTCGCGCCATTGCGCCTCGGTCACGTGCGACCAGCCGGGGAAGCGTCGCCAGTCGGGTTCGACCAGCTCTCGGCGGACGTACGTGTACGGCTGGCGGTCCAGCCGCTCCAGCGCCGTGGTGGCGTCGTGCAGCGCAGTCATCCGTACTCCTCAGCGTCGAGGTCGCGTAAAGATATCCTGTCATACCGCTAGGCTGCCGTAAATATTTCAGATCAAGACCTGGTGGAGCGCTGGTCGGGAGCATTTGACGGCTGTCGTGCGTTGACCAGGCATGCCCCTTTTCGCGCTGCTGCTGCTCGGGATGTTCGCCGAGATCGCGGTCATGGTCGCCGTCGGCAACGCCATCGGCGGGCTGTGGATGATCGCCCTGCTTCTTGTCGGCACCCTCGTCGGACTGTCGCTGGTGCGCCGCCAGGGCGCGCAGACGATGGCGGCGTTCTCCGAGTCGGTGTTCAAGCGTCAGCAGCCGCACCAGGAGATGGCGGACGGCGTGCTGATCGCGGCCGCCGGCGCGTTGATCATGGTGCCGGGCTTCATCAGCGACGTGGCCGCGTTGTTCCTGCTCTTCCCGCCCACGCGGAGGCTCGTGAGCCGGCGGATCGCGCGCAAGGCGGAGGCGGCGGCGCTCAAGTTCGAGCACGAACGCCGCTTCGGCGCCGGTCAGGTCGTCGAGGGCGAAGTGATCGACGTCGACACCGACCCGGTCGTCATCACCGAACGGCGCGAGCTCAGGTGATCCGCGCGTACCGGCCGTCGGACCTGGACGCGCTGTACGACATCTGCCTCGACACCGGCAACGGTGGCCAGGGCGCGCGTCATCTGTTCGACGATCCGCGCCTGATGGGCCACGCTTACGTCGGCCCGTACGTGGCGTTCGAGCCCGACCTGGTGTTCGTGGCCGAGGACGACGAAGGGGTCTGCGGGTATGCGCTCGCGGCGTCCGACACGGAGGCCTTCGAGGATCGCTGCGACCGCGACTGGTGGCCTGACCTGCGCGTTCGCTATCCGCTGAGGCCGAACGCGAACCGGATCGTGGAGCAGATCCACCAGCCGGCCCGAGCCGACCTGATGATGATCCGGGACTATCCGGCGCACATGCACGCGAACCTGTTGCCCCGCGCGAAGGGCAAGGGGTTCGGTGGCACGCTCGTTCGCAGCGTGCTCGAACGTCTGGAGAAGGGCGTCCATGTGCACGTGCGGCACCACAACACACACGCGATCGGCTTCTGGGAGCACATCGGCTTCCGCGTGGTCGACTCCGCGGACAAGCTCGTGCTGGGGCTGCGTCTCTAGATGATGGACGGCGTCGAGGACGTGACGACGACCGAGCAACTCGCGGTGCTGCTGCGTGCGCTGCGCCGAAGACACGCGAGGTCGCAGAACGACAAGGAGCTCACGGTCCGCGAGATCGCGGCGAAGTCGGGCTACGCGGTCGGCAGGGTGTCCGAGTACCTCAGCGGCGTCACACTCCCGCCGACGGACCGGTTCGACGTGCTGATCGGGATCCTGGGTGCGACCGCGAAGGAACAGGCCGCGCTCGCCACCGCCCGCGATCGCGTCGAGGAGACCCGGCGCAGGCCCAGGACCACGGCGCCCATGCAGCTCCCGCCGGACGTGCACGGCTTCGTCGGCCGGGAGGACGTGCTGGCGGCGATCAGCGGTTCGATCGTCGTGGTGTCGGGACCGGCGGGCATCGGCAAGACCGCGCTCGCCGTCCGATGGGCGCACCGGGTGGCCGACCGGTTCCCCGACGGCGTGCTGTACCTCGAACTTCAGGACGCGGAACGACCGGCTGCGGCACTCCTGCGCGGCCTGGACGTGAACCTGCCCGACGAACCGGACGAACGCGTCTCGTTGCTGCGCACCACGTTGGCGCGGAGGCGCGTGCTGGTGGTGCTGGACAACGCCCGTGACGCCGCTCAGGTCCTGCCGCTGCTACCGGGTGCGGGCAGGTCCGCGGTCGTCGTGACGAGCAGAGACGCCATGAACGACCTGGTCGTGAAGTACGGCGCGCAACGGTTCGTGCTCGACGTCTTGCCGTGGGAAGACGTGGTGCAACTGTTGAAGAACCTCACCAAGGCGCCTGAGGACCTGCTGCGTGCGTTCCGGACGATGTGGCCGCACGCCGCCCACGTCGAGCACGGCTGCGTGGAGGTGTTCGAAGCCCTCCTGGCGGCAGCGGAACGGGAGGGCGACCACGTGATCCAGGTCCAGGCCCTCGCTCAACTGGGCGCCGCCCACAACCACGCCCGACGCTTCGCCAAGGCCCTTGACCTGCTTGAACGGGCGCGTGACCAGTACGCGGAGGTCGAGGACCACGCGGGCCGCGGCGCCGTGATGGCGAGCCTGGGCATCAGCTACGCAGGCCTGGGTCGCCACGACGAAGCGCTCGCGATCACGTACAAGGCCCTGGCCCTGCACCGGTCGATCGACGAGAAAACCGCACTACGCCGGACCCTGCTCCAACTCGGCAACCTGCACCTGGACCAGGGCAGAACGACCGAGGCCGCCCCGTTCCTCCTGGAGGCACGGGACGTCCTCGGTCAGAGTTCGCCCTAGAGAACCAGCATGCCCAGCAGGACGACCTCGTCGGACCACGCCGACGGGTGCGGCGCCGCCGTCACCTTGATCGTCGAGCCGGCCCGGTTGACCGGGAAGGCGTGAATGCTGCCGGCGGCGAGGACGTCGGCGGAGCCCACGAGCACGTTGTCGACGAACACGAAGACCGTGCCCTGGTGCTTGTTGCTGACGTTGTCGTGCACGTTCACGTGCACCGAGCTGATGTACGCCGAGGGCGTCCGGACGATGACGTTGCTGCCCGAACCGCCGCAGTGACCGCCACCGAAGCAGATGTTCGTCGAGTTCGTCCACGGCTGGCTGGGGCTCGTCGACGTGCTCCACGGAATGCTGGGCGCGTAGAACTCGGCCGAGGCCGCCGACGCCGTGCCGGACAGGCCGAGAACCAGCGCGAGCGCTCCGAACAGCGCCGCGAGTGCCGGGAACCCCCGGCGGAGGGTGGTCCGCATCCATCTCCCCTTACGTTCCGCGGTCCCGGCGACTTCCGGGACCGGGCGGAACCCTGCCCGAGCAGGTGGGGAGAAACGGCTGTTCCGGAACGTCGCGGAACGCGCCGGAACGTCAGCCGAGGAGGTCCTTCACCAGCAGTTCGAAGTCGAGGACCTCACGCCCGGCCGGCACCGCCGCGTAGGTGGAGTCCAGGAACCGCTGCAACTCGGTCGCCGACAGCTGGAACACCGCGTGCGAGTCCTCGGTGAACAGCTCCAGGAAGAGCACGTCCCCGTCGCCCGGCCGCAGCCGCACGTCCCCGAGACCGGCGGGCGACAGGATCCCGTCGGCGAGGAGTTCGCGGCCGACGAGCCAGACCGACTCCTGGTCCCGTGCGTGAAAACGCATGGTCACGGCGTGCGGATCGTCTGAGCGGTATTGGAGGTCGACGTTCATCGGTTCGACCGAGCCGTCCGGCCGAACGAACTCAACGACGGTCGCCGTGCCGACCCGGGTCTCGTTGAACATCGCCGTTCCTCCTCCGCGGTGAGGGTGCTGCACTCAACACGGACCCCGTTCAGGATCGGTTCAAAGCTTTTCCAGAACTTCTTCGCTGGGTACCTCAGGCCCATGACGGTCTACGGCATCCACGCGTCCCACGAGCAGATACACCCCTCTGACCTCCTCATCGCCGTGCGCAGGGCCGAGGAGGCGGGGTTCGGCGCGGCCATGTGCTCAGACCACTTCTCGCCCTGGAGCGCGCGCCAGGGCCAGTCCGGGTACGCCTGGTCCTGGCTCGGCGCGGCACTACAGGCCACCGACCTCCCGTTCGGCGTGGTCACGGCCCCAGGGCAGCGCTACCACCCGGCGATCACCGCCCAGGCGATCGGCACCCTCGCCGCGATGAACCCCGGCCGGTTCTGGGCCGCGCTCGGCACCGGCGAGGCCAGCAACGAGCACATCACCGGCGACGGCTGGCCCCGCAAGGACGTCCGCACGGCGCGGCTGCGCGAGTGCGTCGACGTGATCCGGGCGCTGCTGTCCGGCGAGGAGGTCAGCCACGACGGCCTGGTCACGGTCGACCGTGCCCGGCTGTGGACGTTGCCGGACGAGGTGCCGCTGCTGATCGGCGCCGCCGTGAGCCCGGCGACCGCCCGCTGGTGCGCTGACTGGGCCGACGGGCTGATCACCGTCAACGCCTCCCCGGAGCGGCTGCGCGAGGTCGCGGACGCCTACCGGGACGCCGGCGGCAAGGGCAAGCTCCACCTTCAGGTGCACCTGAGCTGGGCCGATGACGACGACACCGCTCTCGCGATCGCGCACGAACAGTGGCGCAGCAACGTGTTCCGCCCACCTGTGTGCTGGGACCTCGAACTCGCCGAGCACTTCGACGTCGTCGCCGAGCACGTCACGCCGGCGCAGGTGGCCGAGGTCGTCAACGTGTCCGCGGACCTGGCGTGGCACGCCAAGCGGCTGCACGAGTACGCCTCGCTGGGGTTCGAGGAGATCTACCTGCACCACGTCGGCCAGGACCTGATCCCGTTCGTCGACGCGTTCGGCGAGCACGTGTTGCCGGAGGTGACCGCGTGATCCGCACGTCCGACGTCTGGTGGAAGAACGCCGTTCTGTACTGCCTGGACGTGGAGACGTTCTCCGGTGACGGCTTCCGCGGCGCCACCGAACGCATCGACCACCTCCACGCCTTGGGCGTCACGTGTGTGTGGCTGATGCCGTTCTATCCGACCCCCGAACGCGACGACGGCTACGACATCACCGACTTCTACGGCGTCGACTCGCGCCTGGGTTCGCTGGGCGACTTCGTGGAGTTCGTGCGCGCCGCACGAGACCGAGGAATGCGCGTGATCGCCGACCTCGTTGTGAACCACACGTCCGATGAGCACCCGTGGTTCCACGACCCTTCAAAACGCGACTGGTACGTGTGGGCCGACGAGCCCCAGGCCGACGGACCGCAGGGAGTCACGTTCCCCGACAAGGAGAACAGCCTCTGGGAGTACTCGGAGGAGGTCGGGAAGTACTACCTGCACCGCTTCTACAAGCACCAGCCCGACCTCAACGTCTCCAACCCCGAGGTGCGCGACGAGATCGCCCGGATCATGGGCTTCTGGATGGAACTGGGCCTGAGCGGCTTCCGCGTGGACGCCGTCCCGTTCCTGCTGGAGCACAACGACCCGATCGACGCCGTCTCGCTGCCCGACCCGCACGACTACCTGACCGACCTGCGGGCGTTCCTCAACCGCCGCAACGGCGAGGCCGTCCTGCTCGGCGAGGTCAACCTGCCGTACAAGGACACGATGGCCTTCTACGGCCAGGGCGTCGGCGACGAGCTGACCATGTGCTTCGACTTCGTCGGCATGCAGGCGATGTACCTGGCGCTGGCGCGGAAGTCGACCGGCCCGCTGGCCAAGGCCCTGCAGGAACGGCCGCAACCACCGCGCGACGGCCACTGGGCGACGTTCGTCCGCAACCACGACGAACTGACGCTGGACAAGCTGCCGATGGACGAACGCCAGGAGGTCTTCGACGCCTTCGGTCCCGACCCGAAGATGCAGCTCTACGGACGCGGTCTGCGCCGGCGGCTGCCCGGCATGCTCGACGGCGACCAGCGCCGCATCCGCCTGGTCTACAGCCTGCTCTTCACGCTGCCGGGGACGCCGGTGCTGTTCTACGGCGAGGAGATCGGGCTGGAGGAGGACCTGTCGCTCGAGGGCAGGCTGGCGGTGCGCGTGCCGATGGACTGGGAGGCCGCGGGGAAGCAGCGCCACGACCCCGACTCGTTGCTGACGTGGATGCGGCTCCTGGTCGAGCGCTACCGGGAGTGCCCGGAGCTGGCGTGGGGCGAGGTGAAGGTGCTCGACGTCGGCGACCCGACGGTGTTCGCGCACCGCGCGGACTGCGACGGCGGCTCGGTGATCGCCGTGCACAACTTCACGGACCAGGAGGTCACCGTGCGGGTTCCCGCCGAAGGGGTGCTCACGGACCTGTTCACCGGCGGTGCCGTGAAGCCCGCGAAGATCGGTGCCAAGGTCGATCTCGCACCGTACGACTGCCGTTGGTTCCGTTTGGTCACGTAGCGAAACACGCCCGTTGGGCGACAAACGAACATGCCCGTGCCCGACATGCCCGCAGACAAGGACGAACTCGGCTTCAACCGGTTCGCGATACCGCTCGCCAGGAGCGTTGCGGCCACGGACCGTTTCACGACCCCGTGGACCATCGGCGTCTACGGGGAGTGGGGGAGTGGGAAGACGACGTTCCTCAAGTTGGTCGAGCGAGAGCTGCGGACGAACGGTGTGCACCCGATCTGGTTCAACGCCTGGAAGTACGTGCGAGAGGAGAACCTCTGGGCGGCGTTGATCGAGAGGATCCTCACTGACGCGCGGAAATCAGTGCGGTGGTATCGGCGCTTCGATGTAGGTCTGCGGATCTGGTGGCGCTCGATCGACGTCAAAAGCGGTTCGTGGGAGCTCCTCCGCAAGCTGTTCGTGCTCGGATTCCGCGTCACCATGGTGGCGTTGCTGGTGCTGATGGCGCTGAGTCTGGTGCCGGTGGCAGGCAATCCTTTGGCGGGTTCGCTCGCGGGCAACCCGGTGTTGGGCGAGACCTGGGCACGCGTGCTGATCGGCGTGGTGGCCGCGCTGGGCAGCAAACCTGACGCGTTGATGAAGGTTTTCGACATCAGGCTCGGTGCCGATCTGACGGCTTTTCGGCGGCGCCGCGCACACCGGGATCAAACGGCGTTGCTGGACGACTTCAACGCCGAGTTCCAGGGCCTCCTCGAGGTGATGTACCACAAGAAGCCACTGGTCGTGATCATCGATGACCTGGACCGCTGCCTGCCGGAGCAGACGCTGCAGATCATCGAGACCATCAAGCTGTTTCTCGACGAACCCGGCTGCGTGTTCCTGCTGGCGGTCGACCGGGAGATCATCGAGCACGCGATCAGGGTGAAGTACAAGGACCTGCCTGCTGCGGGAGACGTCGGCGAAACCTACTTCGAGAAGGTCGTACAACTGCCGTATTCGCTGCCGCCGCCGGCAGAGAGCATGGTCGAGTCCTACATCCAAAGCATCTCCGAAGACGATGACGTCCGGGATTGCCTGCCGATCCTGCGTGGTACGAGCCCTTACAACCCGCGGCGGATCAAGCGGAGCGTGCAGGCTTTCACACTGGTCAAGGGGCTTGCGGCGGGCATTGACCCGGTGCCCTCACTGCTGGCCAAGCTGGTGGTGATCCAAGCTCAGTTCCGGCGGGTGTACCGCGCGGCGGTGAATGACCACTCTCTGCTCGCGCGGCTGGAGGTGGCGTACCGGCAGCCCGACACGCTGCAGGACGAGAAAGACCTGGTCTTCGTCGAACAGGTCAAGCAGTACTCCGAGAGCTATCCGGCTCTCGGAGAGCTGTTGAGGCACAGAATGTCGGACGCGGACTCCTTCCAACGCGTCCAACTGGTCAGGTACCTGTCCTTTGTGGACACCGTGGTTTCGGCAGAGCCGGTCGAGCCGCGCCGTGTCACGGCACCACGTAATTCAGCGCTTGTCATGCACCTGTCGGAGGACCTGCGGTGGGGTCAGTGGCTCCTCGATCAGATGGTGGATCTGGGACGCAAGGCGCTCACCGCGACTCTGGAGACGGCGGCCGGCATCGAACTGAAGGAGTTCGACCACACGCTCGCCGTCATCTCGTCCGCCTCGGTCGCCTCCGTGGACGCTCAGCGGCAGTGGGCGGCCGCGATTGCGAGCGGAACGCAGTTCGTCGGGGTCGTGGTCGAGGACTGCGATCTGCCCGAAGTGCTGGACGGCCGTCGCGTCGTGAAGGTGGCTGGGCTGGATGAGGCGGAGGCGCGAAATGTGCTCTCGAACGCGTTGCGTTCGACGACCACGGTGACGAATGAGATCACGGGCACAGCCAGAAACCTTGTGCAGGCCAGGGACATCCATGGGGACGTCCACCTTTATCCCGGCCGAGGCTCGATCATCAACAATGTCCCGCTTCTCAAACCCAACTTGGTCGAGCGGCCCGCCCTCATCGGCCGGATCGACCAGTCCTTCCGCCCGGCGTTCACCGGGCTGTGCGCGCTGGTAGGCATGCCAGGCAGTGGAAAGACGGTGCTCGCTCAGCAGTACGCCGAGGCCAACGCGAGCCGCTACGAAGTGATCTGGTGGATCAGGGCCGGTCAGTTCGAGACCGATCTGGCCGCACTCGCCAGAGCCCTGGACGTGCCTGCCGATCAGGTGTCGAGTCGCGTCGCGACGTTCGGGCGGTGCCTGCTCGTCTTCGATGGCGCGAACGACCCGGAGGAGTCGGCCGAGTTGCTGCGCGGACTGGGCAACGCCCAGATTCTGGTGACCTCTGTGCACCGCGGCTGGGCGAACCTGGCCGACGTCGTGGAGATCGGCGTGTTCTCGCCGGAAGAGTCGCTGCGACAGCTCGGATCCTTCGTCGGCGCGGCTGAACTTGCCGCAGCGGTCGGGCACCTGCCCGCCGCTCTCGCGGCCGCCTCGTCGTACTTGAGGGACACCAAGACCAGCGTGTCCCGCCTCACCGATCTGGTCAGGGACTCTTCGAACCCGGTGACCCATGGGCTGGGCATCACCCGAGCACTGGACGCGGCCGCCTCCGGTGAACCATGGGTGAGGCAGGCCATCGGAGTGCTCGGACTCCTCAGACCCACCGAGATCCCACGCGACCTGATGTTCGCGCTGATCGGCGACAGTCGAGACAGCCTCGATCGGACGCTGGCCGTGCTCTACACGAACTCCCTGATCGACCTGGGGACGCGCGCCGTCACCGTGCATCCGATCGTGCGACAAGCGATCGTGGAGTACTCCGGCAATCGCTCTGACATGGCGGCCCTCGCCGAACACGTCGTGCACCGCGGTAGCACGTACCTGCGGGCCACCCGCGATGCCGGCTCAGCCGCCGCGTTGCTGCCCGCCCTCGCGGTCGGCGACCAGATCGGGTTGCGCCGCGGTCTCTCCGAACTGCGGTCGAACATCGAGTTGGCCACGTCGTCGTGGTGCCTCGTGATCGCCGGTCTCGGCACCGACTACAGCCTGCCCCGGAAGATCTGCGCAGAACTCGAAGGTGTCGCCGATGGCGCGGCATACACCTACATCTGGAACGACCACCTCTACCTCCACCGCGACGTGACCGACCTTGTGGTCCGGCTGGTGACAGCGCCACTCCGGGCGGACTGTGTCTTCTACGCAGAGTCGGAAGTCAAGTCGCAGTCACTTGGCCATCAGGTGAGCATCGCCCGCAAGGTAGGTGTGCGCACAGCCGTTGTCGTGGGCAGCACACCGCCCGAGCTTGCGGGCTTTCCCGAGATCCTCCGTGCGGACGACTGGGAAGGTGCACTGGAGCTGCTGAACAAGGTGAAGCCGCTGGTGCCGAACACCCCCATCGGCCACTACACCCAACTGGAAGTGCTGGTGATGAGCAAAGACGCCTCGGTGGACGTCGGGGAGGTGACACTGCGGGACGAGACCCGGCGAGCCCGCGTCGTCCATACCGACGATTCGTCCGACCCGCACACCCACACGTTGGTGCTCGACCTTGACGCCCCGATGTCGATGACCACGTTCGACCGCTTCCAGAGCGTCGAGTTCGGCAACGGTGTAATCACCCGAATCGTCAGGTGATGCTTGCGCAATCTTTACACTTCACGTGAAGATATCTTCGAGACAGCGTCGTCGACCGAAGGATTTTCGCGTGAGCGCGTACGGACTGCACCGCGTCCTGGAGCCTGCCGGCGTCCTGCCCCAGCAGGCGTGGCGGCTGGACGCGGAACCCGTGCCCGCCCCCGACGAGGTGATCGTCGCGGTCGAGCGGCTCAACCTGGACGCGGCGTCGTTCCGGCAGCTCAGGGAGCAGCACGGCAGTGGTGCGGCGGTCCGGCAGGCCGTGCTCGACATCGTCGGCGAGCGCGGCAAGATGCAGAACCCCGTCACCGGGTCGGGCGGCATGTTGCTCGGCACCGTCCTCGAGGTGGGGCCGGAGTCGCCGCTCGGGCTCAAGGCCGGCGACCGGATCGCGACGCTGGTCAGCCTCACGCTGACGCCGCTGCGGATCAACGACGGGCTGCAGGACTGGGACGGCGAGGACGAGCAGGTGCCGTGCCGGGGGACCGCGGTGCTGTTCGGACGGTCCATCGCGGCCGTGCTGCCGGACGACATGCCGAACGAGCTGGCGCTGTCCGTGCTCGACGTGTGCGGTGCACCGGCGCTGACTGACCGTGTGGTGCGCAAGCATCCCGGTGGGTCGGTGCTGGTGCTCGGCGGTGGCGGCAAGTCCGGGTCGCTCTCTCTCGCGGCCGCACGTCAGGCCGGTGCGTCGCGCCTCGTCGCGTTGGTGCCGACTGAGCGTGAAGCCGCGCAGGTGCGTGAGTCGGGCCTCGCGGACGAGGTCGTGATCGCGGACGCGCGCAATCCGGTGGCGGTGGCCGAGGCCGTGGGCAAGCAGGTCGACGTCACGGTCGTGTGTGTGGACGTGCCGGGGTGCGAGCACGGTGCCATCCTCGCGACCGCGGACGGCGGCACGGTGATCTTCTTCTCGATGGCGACCTCGTTCAGCGCGGCGGCCCTCGGTGCGGAGGGGCTGGCGGCGGACGTGGAGATGATCGTCGGCAACGGATATGTGCCTGGTCACGCCCAGTTCGCGTTGGACCTGGTCCGGACGCGGGCGGGTGTGCGGGCCCTGTTCGAGCAACGGCAGACTGCGTGACGTGAGTACGCAACTTTTGGTCGGCGGCCGCATCTACGCACCGGATGCGACGGCGATGGCCGTCACGGACGGTGTCGTCGTGTGGATCGGACAGGACTCGGTCGGGCACGCGCTGCATCCGGACGCCGAGGTCATCGAGCTCGACGGTGCCTTTGTCGCGCCCGCGTTCGTCGACGCGCACGTGCACGC
This sequence comes from Lentzea waywayandensis, assembly GCF_900115955.1. Classification (GTDB taxonomy): domain Bacteria; phylum Actinomycetota; class Actinomycetes; order Mycobacteriales; family Pseudonocardiaceae; genus Lentzea; species Lentzea waywayandensis. The sequence continues at coordinate 92,286 of NZ_FOYL01000001.1, read as the reverse complement.
CACGTCCGCCGGCCTGCTCCTGACCGGCCTCGACCTGACGAAGTCGTCCTCCGTGGACGAACTGCTGGAGAAGGTGCGCGCCGCCGAGGGCCCCCTCGTGTGGGGGCACGGGTGGGACGAGACGCGCTGGCCGGAGAACCGCCCGCCGACGCGCGCCGAGATCGACGAGGCCGCCCAGGGCAAGACGGTGTACCTGTCGCGCATCGACGTGCACTCGGCGTTGGTCTCCTCGGACCTGATCACCGACGAGGCCCGCACCGCCGATGGCTTCTCTGCGGACGGCCATCTCTCGCGCGCCGCACACCACCTTGTGCGAGGCGCGGCGAAAGCCGCCATCACGCCCGAACAGCGCGAAGCCGCCCAACTGACCTTCCTGCGTCACGCGGCGTCGAAAGGCATCGCGTCCGTGCACGAGTGCGCCGGCCCGGACATCTCCGGCGAGGACGACCTGCGCGAGCTCCTCGCGCACACCGAGGGCCCCGAGGTGGTGGCCTACTGGGGTGCCCACGAGCTGCCGGGCGTTCCCGTGCGCGGACTCGCCGGCGACCACTTCGTCGACGGTGCGATCGGCTCCCGCACCGCGGCGTTGACCGAGCCCTACGCCGACGCCGCCACGTCCGGAGCGCTCTACCTGGACGGACGCCAGATCGCCGACCACCTGATCAAGTGCACCGAACTGGGGGTGCAGGCGGGGTTCCACGTCATCGGCGACGCGGGCATGGCCGCCGTCATCGAAGGCTTCGCCCTCGCGGAGAAGGCACTCGGCACCCCGGCCCTCGCCTCCGCCCGCCACCGCCTCGAACACGTCGAGATGGTGTCGGCCGAGCAGGCCCAGCAGCTGGCCGGGTGGGGCGTCATCGCCTCCGTCCAGCCGCTGTTCGACGCCGAATGGGGCGGCCCGACTGGGATGTACGTCCAGCGACTCGGTGACGAGCGCGGAGTGGGGCTGAACCCCTTTTCCCGTCTCGCGGCCGCGGGCGTCGCGCTCGCGCTCGGCTCGGACACCCCGGTGACCGCCATCGACCCGTGGGCTGCGGTGAAAGCCGCCGTCCACCACAAGACCGAGGGCCACGGCATCTCCCCGCGTGCCGCCTTCACCGCCCACACCCGTGGCGGCTGGCGTGCGGCAGGCGTGATGGACGGCCTGACCGGCACCCTTCAGCCCGGCGCGCCCGCGACGTACGCGGTGTGGGAGACCGGCGACCTCGTGGTGGCCGGTTCGGACGCACGGGTGCAGCGCTGGTCGACCGACCCGCGTTCGGGCGTGCCCGGACTGCCTGATCTCACCGGTCCCGCGCCCGTCTGCGTGCGGACCGTCCTGAACGGCCGGACGATTTACGAGAGGAAGTGACTCATGGCGTTGCTCGACCTCGACCCGAAGGTGGTCGCCACCGCCCGCAAGCTCGCGGCGCGGGCGGCCGAACCGGTGGTGTCCCTCGCGAAGGCGCACACCACCGTCGCCGTCGAGCGCGCCACACTTCGCCTGGCAGGCATCACCGGCGCGGACTCCACGCACCGCGCCGGTGACGTCCCGTGGGTCAACCGCGTGATCGACACGGTCCGCGAGCAGTGCGGGCTGGAGCACGGCGTGGTGCTGCCGGCGTTCCACGCGCTGCGCGAACACAACCTCGGGACTCTCACCGAACTCGCCGAGGCCACGGCGGCCGGTCAGATCCAGTTCAGGATCCCCACCGGCAAGGACCTGACGGCGGCGCGCAAGGCGTCCACGTCCGCGGTGTCGAAGGGGCTCAGGGCGGTCGACCGCAACCGGGCCCAGCGCGACAAGCTGATCACCAAGTGGGGTGATCCCGCGCAGCGTCCGTGGATCTACCTGATCGTCGCGACCGGTGACATCGACGAGGACGTGATTCAGGCCCAGAACGCGGCCCGCGCGGGCGCCGACATCATCGCGGTGATCCGCTCGACGGGGCAAAGCCTGCTCGACTACGTCCCGGAAGGCGCCACGCACCACGGTTTCGCGGGCACGTACGCCACGCAGGAGAACTTCCGGATCATGCGCGCGGCCCTCGACGACGTGTCGAAGGAGGTCGGCCGGTACGTGCGGCTGACCAACTACGCGTCCGGCCTGTGCATGCCGGAGATCGCTGTCCTGGCAGGACTTCAGCGCCTTGACATGATGTTGAACGACTCGATGTACGGCATCCTGTTCCGCGACATCAACCCGATCCGCACGTTCGTCGACCAGCGCTTCTCCCGCCAGGTGCACGCGCGCGCCGGCATCATCATCAACACCGGCGAGGACAACTACCTCACCACCGCGGACGCCGTCGACGCCGCGCACACCGTCACGGTCTCCCAGCTCCTCAACGAGCACTTCGCCCACGAGGCGGGACTGCCCGACCACCTGCTGGGCCTCGGCCACGCCTTCGAGATCAACCCGAAGGTGCCCGACTCGTTCCGGCTCGAGCTCGCGCACGCCCTGCTGGCCCGCGAACTGTTCCCGGACGCGCCGTTGAAGTGGATGCCGCCGACCAAGCACATGACCGGCGACGTCTTCGACGGCTATCTGCTGGACGGGTTCTTCAACCTCGCGGGTGTCCTGACAGGACAGTCCATTCTGCTCGTCGGCATGATGACCGAAGCCGTGGTGACGCCGTTCCTGTCGGACCGCGACCTGGCTCTGAAGAACGTCCGGTACGTGCTGAACGCGGCGGGCAGCCTCGCCGAGGACTTCCGGCCCTCCCCGGACGGTCTGATCGTCAAGCGCGCGCACCAGGTGCTCGGCGAGGCCGTCGACCTGCTGGAGCGCATCGTCGACGACGGCCTGCTCAACGCGATCGCGGACGGCACGTTCGGCCTGATGAAGCGGCCCGCGGACAAGGGCAAGGGCGCGGACGGCGTGGTCGAGAAGGCCCCCGAGTACTTCAACCCGGCTTCGGAGATGCTGGAGGCAGCGCAGTGACCGACGCGAAGAGGTACGTGCGGCCGTACGGTGACACCACCGGTGACGGCATGATCCAGACGTCGTTCACGCTGCCGATCCCCTTCGGCCCCAAGGCGGACGGCGCGGCGTTGCAGCTCGCGAACAAGATGGGCATGGATCCCGCGATGGTGGTCCACTCGAACCCCATCGGCGACGACTTCACGTTCTTCGTCGTCTACGGCTCGGTGAAGCACCTGGTGGACCTGGACGAGGTCAGGGTCGTCGAGCGCGAGTACCCGCTGCTGTCGCCGGCCGAGGTGAACTCGGCCTTGAAGAAGGTGTTGCGGCGCAAGCTGGTCGTCGTGGGCGGGTGCATTGGCACGGACGCGCACACGGTCGGCATCGACGCGATCCTCAACATCAAGGGCTTCGCGGGCGAGAAGGGCCTGGAGTACTACCGGGAGCTGAAGGTCGTGAACCTCGGTGCCCAGGTCTCGGTGCCCGAACTGGTGCGGTCCGCCCGCACCGAGAAGGCCGACGCCGTGCTGATCTCCCAGGTCGTGACCCAGCGGGACGCGCACATCCTGAACACGCAGGAGATGTCGGCGGCGTTCCGCGAGGCGATGGGGGACCGGCGGCCGTTGCTGGTGGCCGGCGGTCCGCGGTTCGACCCGTTGATGGCGGGCGAGCTGGGGGTTGATCGGGTTTTCTCCCGGGGTACCACGCCGGGTGAGGTCGCGAGCTATCTGGTGCACGCGATGCAGGAGAAGAAGGGGGTCGCCGCGTGAGCGGAGCTTTGGTCGAGGGTTTCTCGGTGACGCACCGCCGTTACGTGCCGCACTCGCATGCGCACTACGGCGGCAACCTGGTCGACGGCGCCTACGGGCTCGGCATGTTCGGTGACGTCGCCACCGAGTTGCTCATCCACACGGACTCCGACGAGGGGCTGTTCGCGGGGTACAGCTCCGTCGAGTTCGCGGCGCCGATCCAGGCCGGCGACGTCGTCGAGGCCTCGGCGACGTTGGTGCGCATCGGGAAGCGGTCGCGTGAGATCGAGTTCGAGGCACGTGTGGTGTGCCGTTCGGCGCCCGAACGCGGACCTTCGGCAGCCGACGTACTCGTTGAGCCGATCGTCGTAACGCGGGCCCGCGGCACGGTCGTCGCGCCGAAAGCCGCTGAATAACTCCAAAATTTAGTCCGAACCGGATGGCGTCCTGCTCCGAATCCCCGCCGTGGGAAGGGAGCAGGACAATGCCAAGTAGCAACAAACAACGATTACGCCGGGGTGCGATCGCCGCGGCCGTGGTCGCGGTGGCGGCGGCGATTCCGGCGGCACAGGCCTCCAGTCACCGCGAGGCACCACTGATCGCGGCGGACCCGGCGGTCGACAACACCGACGTGTACGCCTTCACCAGTCCCGACAAGCCCGACACGGTGACGCTCATCGCGAACTGGTTCGGGTTGCAGGAACCCAACGGTGGCCCCAACTTCTACCCGTGGGCCACCGACGCCCGCTACGACATCAACGTCGACGCGGACGGCGACGCGGTGCCGGACAAGACGTTCCGGGTCACGTTCAACACGGACGACCGGCGGGGCAAGGCGAACACCTTCCTCTACAACAACGGGCCGGTCACGTCGATCAACGACGACAACCTGTTGTTCCGCCAGAACTACAACCTGGAGCTCATCGAGCAGGGCAAGTCGACCCAGCTCGTGAAGGACGGCCGTGCGGCGCCGTCGAACACCGGACCGGCGTCGTTCCCGAACTTCGGCGCGATCAGGGACCAGGCGACGGCGAAGATCCCCGGTGGCGGCCAGGTCTACATCGGACCGTCCGAGGACTCGTTCTTCCTGGACCTGCGGGTGTTCGACCTGCTGTACGGCGGGAACCTGAAAGAGGTCAACCAGGACACCCTGATGGGCTACAACGTCAACACCATCGCCATCCAGGTGCCCAAGACGATGCTCGCGCTGAAGGGCGACCCGAAGCGCAACCCGGTGATCGGCGTGTGGAGCGACACCGAGCGCCGCACGTTGAAGCTCGACCCCGGCAAGGCGACCCCGCAGGGCAACTTCGTGCAGGTGTCGAGGCTCGGCAACCCGCTGGTGAACGAGGTGGTGTCGTCCGCGCCGCTGAAGGACGCGTTCAACGGGCTCGAACCCGTGGGGGACGCGAAGGTCCAGGCGTTGCTGGACCGGGTGAACGACCCGGAGCTGGCCCGGCTGATCCAGGCGATCTACGGCATCCCCGCGCCGAAGACGCCGCGCTCCGACCTGGTGGAGATCTTCCTGACCGGGATCACCACGAAGGCGGGCGGCCCGATCAAGGTCGATCTCAACTCGCAGCTGAACAACGCCGACGTGAACCCGAAGAAGTTCCAGCCTTCGGAGATGTTGCGGCTCAACATGTCCACGCCGGTGACGCGCAACCCCAACCGGCTCGGCGTGCTCGGCGGGGACCTGCAGGGGTTCCCGAACGGGCGCAGGCTCACCGACGACGTCGTGGACATCGAGATCCAGGCGGTGGTCGGCGCGGCGCTGACCGGCAAGCTCGTGCCGGCGCTCGCGAAGGGTGACCGGGTGAACGGCAACGACGTTCGCTTCGGAGATCGGTTCCCGTACGTCGGACTGCCCAGCAACCAGGCGGTCAACTCCCGCTGAACGAGGGTGCCCTCAATGTGGAAAACACTTCCGCTGCTGGCTGCCCTTTTGGCTGTCGCCGCCTGCGCTCCCCCGCAGGCGGCGGCACCCGCCGCCACGCAGACCTCTTCTTTGCAGCGCAACGCCGAGTCGTTGCAGGCCAAGCTCCGCCGAACTCCGCAGGACGCCGCTGCCTGGGCCCAGCTCGGGGCCACGCACGTGGAGCTCGCCCGAGTCACCTTCGACCCCCAGCACCACCCCCGTGCCGAGAAGGCGCTGACCGAGTCGTTGCGGCTCAAGCCGGAAGGCAACGGTGAGGCGTTCATCGGACGTGGCGCGCTCGCCAACGCCCGGCACGACTTCGTTGCCGCCCGCGACTGGGGCCGGCGCGCTGTGTCGGTGTTGCCGGACTCCGCCGCCGCGCAGGGAGTGCTGGTCGACGCTTTGACCCAGCTCGGTGACTCCGAGGGAGAATCCGTTGCACTGCAACGCATGCTGGACCTCAGGCCAGGGGTCGCGTCGTTCACCCGGGCGGCCTACCACTTCGAGTTGCGCGGCCGTCTCGACGAGGCGCGCGGGGCGCTGGAACGGGCCCTGGAGTCGGCTTCCTCGCCGGACGAGGTCGCGTTCTGCCGGCTCCATCTGGACAAGCTGGAAGGGCGGACCGACGAGTCTCTCGAGACCACTCGAGAGCTGGCGTCGAAGGTGCCGTCACCGGAACACCTGGTGAGGTACGGCGAAGCCCTGGACAAGGCGGGCAAGCCTGCCGAGGCGCGGGCGCAGTACGACCTCGCGTTGCGGCAGTTGCGCGCGTTGGGCGGTGACGACCTGACGGCGGCTTTGATCTCCGCTGATCACGGCGACCCCGCCGAGGCGTTGCGGTTCGCGGAGAAGGAGTGGGCCAAGCGGCAGAGCGTCTTCACGGCGGACGCGATGGCGTGGGCTCTGCACGTCAACAAGCGGTCCGCGGAGGCGTTGCCGTACTCGGACAAGGCGGTCGCGCTGGGCTGGCGCGACCCCGACGTGCTGCGGCACCGCGAGGCGATTTTGGGGAGCCTGCGATGAGAGTGTTCCTGTTGGTGCTGTTCGGGATGCTGCTGATGGGCGGGGTCGCGCAGGCGCACCCGCTGAGCAATCTCAGCGTGAACCACTACGACGGGCTGCGGGTGTTCGCGGACCGGATCGAGCTTCGGTCCGTTGTGGACAGTGCGGAGATCCCGACCTTGCAGGACCGCGAGTTCGTCGATGCTCGCAAACGCTGCACGGAACGCGCGAAGTCGTTGAACGCGATGGCCGACGAGCAGGAACTGCGGTTCGAGGTGCGCGACGCCGACGTCGTGCGCCCGCCCGGTGAGGCCGGCCTGCCCACGATGCGCCTGACGTGCGAGTACACCGCGTTGCTGCCGTCGCGGGGCGAGGTCGAGGTGACGTTCAGCGACTCGTACCTCAAGGACAAGCCCGGCTGGCGCGAGATCACCGTCGTCGGCGTGGACGTCGCGGTGTCCGGCGCGCCGGCCGAGACGATCAGCAACGAACTGCGCACGTACCCGGAGGACCTGCTGTCGTCGCCGCTGGACGTGCGGGCGGTGCGGTTCCTCGCACAACCAGGTGAGGGGTCAGTCGTCACCCCACCTGGGGTTCTGGGTGAAGCCACGAAGGCGGCCGTCGGACTGGTGGGTGATCTCACCCCGGTGGTCGGAATCGGTGCGGTCCTGCTGTCTCTGGTGCTGGGCGCGTCGCATGCGGCGCTGCCCGGCCACGGCAAGACCGTGATGGCCGCCTACCTGGCGGGTTCGAGGGGAACCCGCCGCGACGCACTCCTCGTCGGCGCCACCGTCACCATCACCCACACGGCGGGTGTCCTGGTGCTGGGGCTGCTGATCAGTGCGTCCAGCGCGATCGCGGGCGAGTCGGTGTTGCGCTGGCTCGGCGTGGCGAGCGGTCTGCTGGTCGCGGTGATCGGAGGGGTGCTGCTCCGCTCGGCGGTGCTGTCCCGTGGTCGTAAGCGGCACGACCACGGGCATGGACATGGACATGGGCACGGACACGGCCATGGCCATGGGCATGGGCACCGCCGGGCGGGGCTCGTCGGAATGGGGGTCGCGGGCGGGTTGGTGCCGTCCCCGTCGGCTCTGGTGGTGCTGCTGGGCGCCATCGCGCTCGGCCGCACGTGGTTCGGCGTGGTGCTGGTGCTCGCCTACGGCCTGGGCATGGCGGCGATGCTCACCGCCGCCGGTCTGCTCCTGGTCTCGCTGCGGGACCGCTTCGGGCCGCGACTGGCCCGCTTCCGCAGGTTCACGGACTTCACGCCGCTGGGCACCGCGGCGCTGGTGATGCTCGTCGGAGTCGGTCTGGCCACGCGTGCGCTGGCCGGTTAGTCAAGGAGAAGGATCATGAAGAAGCTCATCGTGCTGGCCGCCCTGGCCCTCGGCCTGGCCGCGTGCAGCACCGAAAGCACCCCCACCGCGCAGTTCGACGACGAACGGCAGTCCGACGTCTCCTGCATGAAGCACCAGGAGCAGACGCCGGGGGAGGAGTACTTCGACGAGGGCAACTGGGACACCGTCGTCTCGTTATCTCTCCTCCGCTACTACACGTCGAACGGCGCAAAGCCGTACTGCGACGGCAAATCCGCCACCGACGCCGACCAGGGCTGGCGCAAGCTCTACGTGCAGATGGGAGCCGAGAAGAACAATCTGCGCTGAATCGACCGCAACCTCAGCCTCCTTCTCCCGTTGGTCAATACAGAAGTAGCTACATGCGGGGAGGATGGGGCGCAGTGAAGATCGACCACCAGGGGGAGACACCTCCCTACGAGCAGGTGCGCGTGCACTACGCGCACGCCATCTCGAACCGAGAACTGCCGGTGGGTGCGAAGCTGCCAACGGTGCGTGCCCTGGCGAAAGACCTGGGCCTGGCCGTGAACACGGTGGCTCGCGCCTACCGTGAACTGGAGGAAGCCGGCCTCGTGGAGACACGGGGCCGCGCCGGCACCGTGGTCAGCGCGAACGGCGACAGCAATCGCGAGCGCGTCCGGGCGGCGGCGGCCCAGTACGCGGCGATGTCGGTGGAACTGGGCCTGTCACGGCAGGAGGCCCTGGAGATCGTCGGTGCTGCTCTGAGCGCCTGACCGGGGCACTCTCCTGGGCGCGCAAAGGTTTCTGAGACGGTGACGTTCCACAATGGTCACCGTTCTCAGTGTGGCTCGGCGCGGCCCTGCGAGCGAAAGCGCGCCACTGGATCTTGTGCTGCTCCATGCAGGTGATCAGTGCCTCCGCGGCGCTCACCGTACGTCAGCGTGGCAGTCCCATCGTTGCCTGTATGCCCTGGTAGTCACCCGTTCGCGACCCTGCTGACCCGCCTTGACAGAGCTAGGCTGCCCGATGGATCGTGAATAACTGATTCGTCAGTCAACTTAGGGGTGCGAGATGGGGCGGACCGTCCGCGACGGCCTGCGGCTCACGGCCGAACAGGAGCAGTTCGTAGAACTGGCCAGGGAGTTCGCGGCCAAGGAGATCCGTCCACGCGGGCGTGCCGTCGACGAGGCCGACACCGAGTCGCCGCTCGACGTGTGGGAGAAGGCGTCCGCGCTCGGGCTGACCTCGTTCATGCTCCCCGAGAAGTTCGGCGGCGGCGGCGTCACCGACCTGCTGACCCAGGTGCTGATCCAGCAGGAGCTGTGCCACGGCGACATCGGCATCGGCAACCTGATCACGTCCAACGGCTTCTTCAGCGCGCCGATCGAGCACCTCGGCACGCCTGAGCAGCAGGAGCGGTTCCTCGGTCCACTCGGGACCGAGAGGCCGCCGCTCACCGCCGTCGCCGTGACCGAGCCCGGCAGCGGGTCGGACGCGGCGAGCATCCAGACCTCCGCACGGCGCGAGGGCGACGTGTACGTCCTCAAAGGACAGAAGACCTGGATCTCCAACGCTCCGTACGCCGAGATGTTCGTGATCTTCGCGACGGTGGATCCGACGCTGAGGTCGCGTGGTGTCACGGCCTTCGTCGTGCCGCGCGACACGCCGGGGCTGACGGTCGGGCCGCCGTTCCAGAAGATGGGGCAGCGCGCGATCGTCAACGCCGAGGTGTTCCTCGACGACGTGCGCGTGCCCGTGGAGAACCGCCTCGGTGAGGAAGGGCAGGCGTTCGTCGGCCTGATGCGGACGTTCGACGCGTCGCGCATCCTCATCGGCGCGGCCACGACGGGACTCGCTCGTGCCGCGCTGGACTTCGCGTCCGCCTATGCGGCCGAGCGCGAGCAGTTCGGGGTGCCGATCATGCGGCACCAGGCGGTGGCGTTCCGGCTCGCGGACATGGCCACCCGCGTCGACACCTCGCACCTGCTGACGGTGCGCGCGGCAACGTTGTACGACGAGGGGCACGCGGTGGCGCAGGAGTCGGCGATGGCGAAGCTGGTCGGGTCGGAGAACGCCATGTGGTGCACGCACGCGGCCGTGCAGACGTTGGGAGGCTACGGATACTCCCGCGAGTACCCCGTCGAGCGCTGGATGCGCGACGCCAAACTCGAGGAGATCGAGGAAGGCACCTCGGACATCCAGCGCCTGATCATCTCCCGCGGCCTCGGTGCCAGATGATCTTCTCCGATCCCGCGTCCGTCGCCGTCGTGGGTGCGAGCGACGACCCCGCCAAGTGGGGTCACTGGCTCGCTCGCGGCGCCCTCGTCGGCCACGACCGCCGCGCCGTGCACCTCGTGAACCATGGTGGTGGCGCTGTTCTGGGGCAACCCACCGTCCGCTCGCTCTCGGAACTGGCCGAGGCCCCCGAACTGGTCGTGCTCGCCGTACCCGCGGCACACGTGCCGGCCGTGGTGGACGAGGCGCTGGCGGTCGGCGTACGTGGTTTCGTCGGCATCACCTCGGGAATCGACGATCGCGTCATCCGCCGGATCCGTGACGCGGGCGCGCGGTTGCTCGGCCCGAACTGCCTGGGCGTGTTCGACGCGGCGACGTCGCTGCACCTCGCGTGGGGCCGGTTCCAGGCAGGTTCGCTGGGCGTGGTGTCGCAGAGCGGACAGGTCGGGCTGGAGATCGCCGGGCTCGCGGCGTCGTCGGACATCGGAATCTCACGGTTCGTCTCGGTCGGCAACCAGGCGGACGTGACGGCGACGGAAGCGTTGCTGGACCTGGTTCCCCACGACCTGACCACCGTCGTGGGGGTCTACCTGGAGAGCTTCGGCCCCGGGATCGTGGCGGCCATGTCGGAACTGCGCGCGGCCGGCAAACCCGTGGTGCTGCTGACCGTCGGATCTTCCGTCGCCGCTCAGGAAGCCGCTCTCACGCACACGGGTGCGCTGACGTCCTCTTTGGACGTCGTGGACGCGGCTTGTCGACTCGCGGGAGCGGTCCGGGTGGCGACGCCCGCGGCTCTGGTCGACCTGGCGGCCGTGCTGACGTCCGGGGTGCCCCGTGGAGGCAGGGTCGGGGTCATCTCCGACTCGGGCGGGCAGGGCGCGATCGCGGCGGACCTCGCGGCGGCGGCCGGGCTGACGGTGCCCACGTTGTCCGCTGTCGACGGACTGCCGGTGGGGGCGTCGAAACGCAACCCGATCGACCTGGCCGGAGCGGGGGAGCAGGACCTCGCGAACTACTCCCGCGCGGTCGAGGTGCTGGTGCGCGGAGGCGAAGTCGACACGGTCGTGTTGTCCGGCTACTTCGGCAGCTACGGAGAGGACACGCCTTCCCTGGAGGTCGCGGAGGTGACCATCGCTCTCCAGATCTGTTCGCTGGCAAGGGAAACCGGCGTGCCCGTGGTCGTGCACAGCATGCGCGAGGACTCCGCCGCGGTACGCACGTTGCGAGCAGGTGGTGTGCCTGTGCAGCACACGATCGAGCGCGCGGTGGCCGCACTCGGTGACGCGGCACGGCTCGGCGCCCTTGATCAACGGTCCACTCGCGCGCCGCACGCTCCAGAACTGTCGGTGTCGGCTGGAAGAATTGAATCTGGGGGACCCCCTGGAGGGGACGCCTGCGTGAGCCTGCCAGAGGTCCTGACGGCCCCGGTCATGCCTTCCGCCCTGGGCCACTCGGCAGCTCCGCCCGCCCCGTTCGAGCCGGGCCACTCGGCAGCTCCGCCCGCCCCGTTCGAGCCGGGCTACCTGGCGGCCCGCGACCTGCTCGGCTTCGTCCGGTTCCCCAGGGCGCACGCCGTCACGTCAGCGGCCGACGTGAGGGCGACGTGCCTCCAAGGCCCGTTCGCGCTCAAGGCCGACTGGCTGGCCCACAAGAGCGAGCACGGCGGCGTGAAGATCAACGTCACCGACCCCGCGGCGGCGTTCGACGAGATGAGGGCACGGCTCGGGCCCGGCACGTACGTCCTCGAAGAGATGGACACGCGCGAGCACGTCGTCGAGCTGATCATCGGCGCGAAGCGAGACCACTCGTTCGGCCCAGTGATCCTCGTCGGCGCGGGCGGCATCCACGCAGAGTTGTTCAGGGACACCGCGATCGAGCTCGCGCCCGTGACTCCCGCCACAGCGCGGGACATGCTGGCGCGCCTCGTCTCTGCCCCGCTTCTGTCAGGCGCCCGTGGCGCGCCGCCGGTCGACGTGGCAGCGTTGGCCGAGGTGATCGCGAAGATCTCCGAGACGCTCGCGGCCAGACCTGACCTCGCCGAGATCGAGCTGAACCCCGTGCGCGTGGGGCCGGACGGCGTGCTGGCCGTCGACGCGCTGATCATCCCTTCAGGGGACACAGTGAACGACACGAGCGGACAACGCGTGGCATGCGCATGACCCCACCTCGCCTCACCGGGGGTGACGCACTGGTGCGCGCCCTCAAAGCGCACGGCGCCGACCTGGTGTTCGGCATCCCCGGCACCCACAACCTCGGCATCTACCGTGCCCTGGCCGAACACGACGTCAAGCACGTCACGCCGCGCCACGAGCAGGGCGCCGGCTTCGCGGCCGATGGCTACGCCCGCGTCACCGGCAAACCAGGCATCTGCCTCACCACCAGCGGCCCGGCCGTCCTCAACGCCATGACCGCGGTCACCCAGTCGTACTCGGACTCCGTACCGGTCCTGCTCATCTCCCCGGGCATGCCCCTGCGCCACCCCGGTCGCGGCAACGGCACGCTGCACGAGGTGCGGCACCAGAGCGTCGCGATGGAAGCCGTGATCGGCTACTCGAACCGCGTGCAGAGCGTCGCCGAAATTCCGCTCGCCGTCGCACAGGCCTTCGCGCACATGACCTCCGGCCGCCCCCGCCCGGCCCACCTGGAGATCCCGCTCGACCTGATCGACGCACTGGACAACGTCAGCGAGGTGGCCCCCGTCCTGGTGGCACACCCGCCGGCCGATGCCGTCACCATCGCCGCAGCCGCCGGCCGCCTCACCACGGCCACGAGACCAGGCATGATCATCGGCGGCGGAGCGAAGGGCGCGGCAGAGCAGATCACGACCCTCGCCGAACGCCTGGGCGCCCCGGTCGTGGCCACCGCCAACGGCAAGGGCGTCTTCTCCGAACGTCACCCGCTCTCCATCGGCGCGGGCCTGCACCACAAGGCGGTGGCGGAGTTCGTCGCCGAGTGCGACGCGGTTCTGGCCATCGGTACCGAACTGGCCTCCACCGACCTGTGGAACGGCCCGCTCAAGTTCCCCGGCGACCTCATCCGCATCGACGTCGACCCGGCTCAGATGATCACCAACGCCCTCCCGGACTACCGTCTGGTCGGCGACGCCGAGGCCACCGTCACGGCCCTGAACCAACGCCTGGGCAAGGGAAACCCCGGCCCGGAGGCCGCGAAACGAGCCGAGCGCTGGCACAGGCTCTTCACCAAACACGCCCGAACTCAAGGCGCACCTTGGCTTCCGCTGGTAGAAGCGCTGAAGGAGGTCCTGGCCCCCGGCGCCATCATCGCCGGCGACAGCGCAATGGTCTGCTACTACGGCACTTTGTCCAACCTGCCGCTCGAAGGCCCGGCAAGCTTCCTGTACCCCACGGGTTTCGGCACCCTCGGCTACGGCCTCCCCGCGGCCATCGGCGCCAAGATGGGCGCCCCGAACCGCCAGGTGGTCGCCCTGCACGGCGACGGCGGCATCATGTTCACCCTCCCCGAACTGGCCACCGCCGCCCAGGAACGCCTGCCGCTGCCCGTGATCATCGCCGACAACGGCGGCTACGGCGAGATCCGCCGCGAGATGGTGGATCGCAGCGAACCCGTGCACGGCGTGAACCTGCCGGGCGTCGACTTCGTCAAGGTGGCCAAGGGCCTCAACTGCCACGGCCTCACCGTGGACGACGAGGACAGGTTCGCCACCGCGCTGCGCAAGGCGCTCAGCGCGGACCGCCCGACGGTGATCCACGTGATCGGAGACCTGGCAGGTGCGTGAGCCTCTGCGCCGTTCGCCGGATTGCGGGCCTCGATAGGTTCTTCGCAGCGACGTGAGGAGGCCTCGATGCTGGTCGTGCTGGCACTGCTGGCAGTTCTCGTGCCGCCACCCGGCCCGGTGACGATCGACGTGGTCAGCGTGGGCGGGTCCGGTTGCCCGGCAGCAACGACGAACGTCGCCATGTCCCAGGACAACGAGGCGTTCACGGTCACCTACAGCGATTTCCTGGTGCAGGGCAACGGCAACGAGGCCAAGAGGAGCTGCACGATCGCCCTCAGACTCAACCACGCCGCCGGATACACCTACGGCATCGCGGCGACGGACTACCGCGGGTTCGCACACCTCACCGACAAGGCGAAGGGTGTCGTGCGCAACGACTACTGGTTTCCCGGCCTTCCGACGCGGCACACCAGTCGTACGTATCAGGCGCCGATGAGTGACAACTGGCAGGTCACCGACACGCCGAGCGGGGTCGCGCACGGGCCGTGCAAGGATCGCAAGCCGTTGACCGTCGAGACCGAGCTGAAGCTCACCGGCAAGGGGAGCGGCAGCTTCATGACCATGGACTCGACCGACTCGAGCGTGAGCACGACGTTCCGGCTCTCGTGGAAGAAGTGCGCGGAATAACAAGCGGACGGCACCAACCTGGTGTCCGGCACACATCTCGGCATCTATCGCGCCCTGGCCGAACACGATGCCAAGCACGTCCCCCGCTATGAGCAGGGCGCAGGCTACGCCCACGTCACCACCAGCCAAGGCTTCTGCCTCACCACGAGCGGCTCGGTCGTCCCACAAGCCTTCGCGCACATGACCTCCGGCCGTCCCCGCCTAGCCCTCTTGGAGGTCGTGCTCGACCTGATCGACTAGGTCAGCGAGTGGTCCCGGTCCTGGTGGCCCACCGCCCGTCGACGCCTGCAAGCTTCCCGTACCCACCGGCTTCGGCACCCTCGGCTACGGCCTCCCCGCCATCGACGCTAAGACGGGGCGCCCAGACCCATGATCGAAGCCTGGCGGGCGCCTGACGTCCTTGATTTGTCCACTCAAGGCCCCCGATGTCGTGGGACCATCCCTCGGTGGCGGACGAGGACCTCACCAGCAACTCGACGGGCGACGTCCACGGCATCGCGTTCCAAGCCCACACCGTCCACGGCAATGTCTATCTGAACGGTTCGTCGCCGACCGACAATCTGCCGTGCGCACCGCCTGCGAGCTGGGCGGATGCCGTCGGCCTTCCCACTGAGATCGAGCACCTGCTGTGGGCGCAGCAGCAGACCGCAGATCTGCTGCCGTACCAGCTTCCCGGGGCCCGAACTCCGGCCCTGGGCACAATCTACGTGCGTCAGGGCCTGGGCGGTGGGGTAGAGGACAGCACCACCTCCCAAGCGAGGTCCGCGCCGATGCTGGACGAGCACGGCAGGCTGGTCGAGATCCCCGCGACGCCGTCGGTGCGCGTCGCCGTCCGGCCACCTTCGAAACTGCTGCGCGCCGCGCTCGATGCCGACCGGCACGTGCTCGTTCTGGGCGGTCCGGGACAGGGAAAGTCGACGCTGACCCTTCGGCTCTCGGCCGACATCGCCGCTGAATGGACGCGGCGGGCGCCCGACGACGCGCCGCTTGCCGAGCCGGTGATCCCGCTCCGAGTCACCGCCCGCACCCTCGCTCAGCACCTCGGCAGCGCTTTTACCCAGGCACTGGCGGATAGCGCGTTCGTCGAACACGGCCGCTACCTGAACGGCCCGCTCGACCCGGCGCTGTTCGCTGACCGGGTGGCGGGCTGTCGCTGGTTGCTGCTGGTGGACGCGCTCGACGAGGTGACCGACAGCGCGTTGCGAGCAACGCTCGTGCACACGCTGTCCGCTTGGGCAACCCGTGGCATCCACCGCGTGCTCCTCACGACCAGACCAACCGAAGGCGGTGCGCTGGCCGCCCTGCAGCGGGCCGGAGCCGCGCATTACGAGTTGCAGCCGTTTGACCAGGAAGCCCTACGCCGCTTCGCGCACAACTGGTTCGAGGAGATCGGGGAGGACCACGCAGACCGGTTCCTGCAGCAGATCCACGAGGCTCATCTGGCCGAACTCGTTGAAGTACCACTGCTGGCCACCATCGCCGCGATCGTTTTCGAGCAGTACCGCGACCGCCCTCTGCCTGGCAACCAGTACGAGCTGTACGAGAGCTACCTCAACTTCATCCTGTCGTCCCGCCCCACCGTCGAAGTCTTCGAACACCATCGCGTGGCACTCGTCGAGCACCTCGGCCGCACCCGGTTGACCAGTGAGTCCTCGCTGACAGCTGCCGCGCAGGACTGGGGGAGTTGCAACGGTGTTCCGCGGATCGACGACCTCCTCCGATACCTGCTGAACGTGGGACCGTTCGTCAAACGAGGCAACGACATCGCGTTCCTCCACCAGAGCTTCGCCGAGCACGTAGCCGCCACCTCGAAGGCGCGGGAACTGCCGTCTGAGTTCACGCCGCGACACGACTCTTTCGCGGAACTCCTGCACGAGGGCTACCAGGAGGACAGCGGCACGTTCGCCAGATCCGTCCTATTGCACCACTCGCACCTGAACGACGGCGAGGCTGACCGAACGCTGCGCTGGCTGCACACTGGCGGGTCGGAAGAGCACCTCCTCGCCGCTCGCCTGCTCGCTCACCATCTGCCAGCGAGCACGCCTGTGGTGGAGAAGTTCCTGGTGACCGCGCGGGCGTGGGCGATGACTACCCGGTATCCGGCACGACTGATCCTGCGAGAGACCAGCCGTGCCACCCGCCACACCGGTCTGGCTGAGTGGCTGGCGCAACTGATGGGTGATCCTGTTGCGCCGTGGGAGTCACGACTCGAAGCTGCTGTCGCCCTAGGTGTGCGATTGCGTTGCGCGTACACGGATGCTGCAATCGCATTGCTGCGAGCTGCGGTCGACGACATGTCTGCCGGTGTTGATGGCCGACTTGTCGCCGCAGAAGCATTGGCACACAGTGGAAGCAGAGAGAGGGAAGTCGCAGAACGAGGCTTGCGCTCAGTGCTGGAGGACGAGGACGCCTCGGGTGCTGATCATCGCAGTGCTGCGGTCGTCCTGTCTGCTTTCGGCCAGGACAGCCGTGCCTTGGCCGTCTCGGCGCTGGAGCGACTGATGTCCGACGTAGACACACCGCTGCGGGACGTGGTGGAGGCGGCAACCGGCTTGCTGGAGATTGATCCCGAATTCCAAGACCAGTGTGCCGAGACCTTCCTGTCCGTGCTCATGGATCACTCGCACAGTTCGGCTGGATGGTACGACGCGACTATCGGTCTTGCGTCGCTCGGCCGGAGGGAGCAGGCCGCAGAGGCGCTGACAGCGCGCCTCGCCAGCACCACATTTCCGGGCGGGCTCCGCTCCGGTGTCGCGAGCATGCTCGCTCTTCTAGGGCCACAGCACCGCGTTGCCGCTGCCGACTACCTCCTGTCCGAACAGGACGATCCGATGGTGTCGCGGGTCGACAAGCTGATCAGCGCACCCGAACTCGCTCATCTGGGGCATCGAGACCGTGCCGTCGCGGTCCTACGGGAGACGCTCGCAGACCCCACGTCGAACTGGAACCACTCCAACCTCGCCGCGATGAACCTCGCGGACCTCGGACCTGCTTTTCACGGGGAAGCCGCCGCTCAGTTCGAGAGCGCGCTCGACCACATGTTGCCGAAGGGTTATGAATATCAGCAGGCGCTTCGACGATTGGCTGACATCGGGGAACCGCATCGGAGCCGTTCTCTGGACTTGATGTGGGCGTTGCTGGCGGACCCCGACGCGGATCCTGACAGTCGTTGTTCGGTCGCATCGGACCTTGTTCAGTTCGCCCCTGAGCGTCACCCAGAAGTCGCTCAGCACCTGTTGGCGATCATCAAGGCAGACAACAATCCCTCGGTGCTGGTGAGCGCTTGGCGTGAGCTGGTCTCATTCGGGCCCGACCTGTGCCGTGAGGCAAAGTCTGCCCTCCTCGCATTGACGGAGCATGTGCGTGATTGCGTAGATGCACCGCTTGTTCTGGGCCGGACGTTCAGTTCGTTCGGCGCGGCTGATCGCGCTTTGGCCGCAGATCTGTTGACGATGGTGGCGCGTGACGAGAGGCGCTCTGCACGTCCTCGTTTGTCGGCGGCTCGTGGAGTGAATCGGTTGGGGCGGGCGTATCACCGGAGGGCCGCAGGGCTGTTGAGTGAGCTCGTCGAGGCCGGTCTTCCCCTCAGCATGAACACTGCAACCCTGCTGTTCGCGGAATCTGGGCCCGGAGTGCGCTTGGTGCTAGCGGAGGCGTTGCACGGAGTACTGCGCAACGAGCGCACGAGTTCCGCTCGCGTGTGGTCAGCAGTGCAGTCGCTGGTATACCTCGGCCATCGAGCCCCAGACGAGGTGCTCCGCGCCGTTGTGGCTGATGAGTCTGCGCCCTTCTGGCGGCGGATGGAAAGTGCGCTGATGCTGTCCGACCTGGACGAGAAGTTCTTGCCGGTCGCACTCACCTTGCATGAGCGAGGTGTTGCGGAGATGTCGTTCGTGATGTGGCAGAACTACGCGTCGAAGGCGACACGAGCGGGAGCGGACATCCGTGAACGGCTGCGCGCGATGTCTGGCGATCCGAGCGCGAGTTGCCAGGCCAAGGCAGCGGCGGCCGCGCTGCTCGGACGTGAGGGAATCCCAGAGCTTCGCGCCCAGGCGGACGACGCGTACCTCGGTCTTGATTTGCGGAGCAGATCCTACAGCTTCTTGGCAGCTGCGGATCCGGCGTTCATGGCCGACGCGGTCGCCTTCCATCGATCAGTGATGGACGATCTGGCCCAGCCGGTAAGGATCCGATGCGCCATGGCCGTGGAACTGATGAGACTTGACCGTTCGGCGACCTCCTCCGTCATCTCGTTCTTGTGGCGACTTGCTGAATCACCGCGACTCCATGTTTGGGAACGGGCGTCAGCTGCACTCCAGTTGGCCAGCTTCGATGATCCTGTGTCACCGAGGATGGTGCAGATCATCGTCGGTCTGTGCCGCGATCCCGCGTTGAACGACACATCGCGCGTCCGACTGGCGGCGCTCCTTCCTCGTCCTCATCGCACTGGCATGGAACGCGTGTTGCTGGTTGACCGGTCAGCACGATTGGCTGATCGCCTGCCGGCCCCTGACTCCTGGGGTGACAGGTCGTTCATCTTGGAGAGCGAGGAGGCGGTCCGCGAAATTCTTGCCTGCCCGACGAGTAGCCGAGAGGAACGCAGGGACGCCGCGAAAGAACTCGGCCGGTTGTCTGAGAAGCACGTGCCGGAGGCCGTCGGCATGTTACTAGCGGATGGTTCGCCTGAGGCGCTGGCCATTGCGGCCAAGCTTGGCGAATGGCAGCCTGTTCTCGATCGCGTGCTCGACGAAGCTCGTCCATTGCGCGAGCGACTGGCCACAGTGCTTCGCCTTCCCAACATGGCGGCGAATCCAACGGTTCGGGATATGTTGCTTCGGCAGCCGCACCTGTCCTGGCGCGACAGGGTCGACGTGCTGGCGTACGTCGGGCAGTTCGACGAGCTGCGAGCATTGCGAGATGATCAGGCTGGATTGCTGGTCCAACGGTGGCGAGCGGCGAACAAATTGGTCGAACTCACGGCGTCTGATCGGTCGTCTGCGGCCGATCTCTACCGACAGATCGCCACAGATCCGGCGGTGAGGCCCTCCCGGCGAATGCAGGCGGCGGAGGATCTGGGCAAGCTCGGCGCACGCGGGCGTACGGAGGCCGAGTTGCTCACGCGAGCGATGCTCGCGGAGGCAGGACTTCCGGTTCGGGTTCGGTCGAACGCGGCGAACTGGCTCCGCAACTATCTGCGTACCAGCCAGGACGAGGTGCTTGCTATTCAGCGGAAGCTCGTGGCACCGACGGTGCTGGGCCGGATCTACGTGCTGCGGTCGATCAGCTGGGCGCCGTCGCAGGAAGCCCTGGACGAGTTGCTTGCGCTGGCGGCTGACCCTGCGCTGTCACCCCGCATCCGGCTGTGGTGCGCGCGAAGCGTGGTGGAAAGACGCAGAGATCTTCGGGACAGGTGCGCGGTGGTGGCCAAGGACATCGCCTTCGACGCCGACGCTCCGTGGCAGATCAGACTGCGTGCGGCCAGATGCTTGGCGCGGTGGAGCGAGGTCATGCGCGCGGACGCCATTGCGTTGGTCAAGAAGAAGTGCGCGGAATAACAAGCGGACGGTTGACGTTCTCTGCTACAGTCCGTTTGTAACCGGCAGTGCGCAGGTAAGCGCACGTAAGCTCCGACCAGCTGCTGGACGATCACAACGCCGCAGCCGACACCCCCGGCTTCTCACGCTGGCGGACCCACACATCAGATGCAGTCGGATCAACGGCATCTGCAGCGCTCTCCTCCCGTCGCACCCCGTGCGCGGAGTCGATGAAGCGCGTCTTCACCAACCCTCCTGAAAGGACAGACCCGATGCACATCGGTGTACTCGACGTACGTAACCACAAGGCGTTTCTCGTTGACGGGCCGCAGGTTCCGCAGAGTCTCGTGCGGCAGCACGACCTGCGGCGCGGCGACCAGATCAGCGGTGAGACCGAGAACGACAAGCTCATCAGCGTGGACACGGTCAACGGGCGCAAGCCGCACAAGCGGCCACGGTTCGAGGACCTCACGCCGCTCTATCCCAACGAGCGGCTGCGGTTGGAGCACGACCCCAACGAGCTCACCAGCCGCACGATCGACCTGGTCATGCCGATCGGCAAGGGGCAGCGGGCGTTGATCGTCGCGCCGCCCAAGGCCGGCAAGACCATTGTCCTGCAACAGATCGCCGCGGCGATCGCCAAGAACTACCCGGACGTCCACCTGATCGTGGCGCTCGTCGGCGAACGGCCGGAAGAGGTCACCGACATGCGCAAGACGATTCCGGGCGAGATGTTCACGTCGACCTTCGACGAGCACCCGAACGAGCACATCCGCGTCGCGGAACTCGCGGTCGAGCGGGCCAAGCGGCTCGTCGAGGACGGACAGGACGTCGTGATCCTGCTCGACTCGCTGACGCGACTCGGGCGTGCCTACAACCTCGCGCAGCCCAACGGCGGGCGCATTCTCAGCGGTGGCATCGACGCCAGGGCGCTGACGCCGCCGAAGCAGTTCCTCGGTGCCGCGCGCAACATCGAGGACGGTGGCAGCCTCACGATCTTCGCCACCTCGCTCGTCGAGACCGGCTCGCTGGCCGACACGGCGATCTTCGAGGAGCTCAAGAGCACCGGCAACGCCGAGCTGAAGCTCGACCGCAAGGCCGCGCAGAAGCGGATCTACCCGGCGATCGACCTCAACCAGTCCAGCACCCGCAAGGCGGAACTGCTGGTCGGGCCGCAGGAGCTCGCCATCACGGACACGATGCGCCGTGCCATGTCCGAACGCGACATCGACGTGCTGCTCGAAGGGTTGCGCAAGACCCAGAGCAACGCGGAGTTCCTCATGCAGATGCAGAGGTGACGTCGCGAGCGCGGGTCGGGGAGCCCAGCGCGTAGAACAAGAAGCCGATGCCGAGCACGATCAGCAGCGGGACGACCTGCGACAACGTGTACTGCGTCCGCTCGCCTTCGAACGCCGAGGGCAGTTCCGGCGGCCAGATCAGCACGACGACGGTGAACGCGACCAGGCCGGTCGTCAGAATCGTTGTCAGCACGGCGAAAGGCGCGCGGAACGGGCGTTCGACGTCCGGCATCCGGCGGCGCAGCACCAGCATCGACGGGAACGTCAGCAGGTAGCTGATGAACGTCGTCGAGATCACCAGCGCCAGCCCGGCGGTGAAGTACTTCTCGGAGTCGCCGCCGGACAAGTTCAGTGCCGTCACCAGAACGACGGAGGCCAGCAGTCCGGACAGGACGTTCACGCGCACCGGAGTGCCATGACGAGGGGACAACCGGCCCAGATAGGCGGGCCCGGCGCCGTCCGCACACGCCACGGCCTGCGCCCGATGCGCACCGATCGCCCACGAGACACCGGAAGTCAGCACGCCGATGATCAAACCCGCCGCGCAAACGCTTCCCAGCACCGCGCCCGCACCGGTCAACGTGACGGTTCCGTCCGCAGCCACCGATCCGCCGTAGACGGTCAGCACCTGTTTGGCGGCATCGATGAACCCGCCCAGGCCCTGGATCCGTGAGGCCGGCACCACCAGCAGAATCCCGAGAATCGGCCCTCCGTAAAGAAGAAACGCCGCCATGCCCGCACGCAGGATCGCGAACGGCACGGTGCGCTGCGGATCGGTCATCTCCTCGGTGGCGGTCGACGGGAGCTCGAAGCCGACGTAGTTGAAGATCAGCACCGGCACCAGCGCCACGAAACCCGTCCAGGTCGGCACGAAATCGCCGCCGGACAACGGTTGTACGCCGTTCTTCACCGCGTAGACGACGACCGAGACCATGAAGAACCCCAGCAGCACGATCCGCGCGAACGCGCCCGCGATGGGCACCCACTTGCCGATCCGCAACGATGCCGCGACGGCGAGGACACCGGTCCAGATGAACGCCAGGCCCGCGATGTGCTTGCCCACCATGCCCAACGGCAGGAAGAACGTCTCGAACGTCGTCACGGCGATGATCGCCAGCGTGCCACCCATCCACAGCGGGTTGGACAGCCAGTAGAGGACCTGGTTCACCCCGGCCGCGAGACGTCCGAACGCGAGCTTGGTCCACACGTAGGGGCCGCCCTCGACGGGGAACGCCGTGCCGAGCTCGGTGGTCAGGAACCCGTACGGCACGAAGAACACCACCGCCAGGATCACCATCCAGACGAGGCCCTGGGGCCCGTTGGCGGCGACGCTGCCGATCGTGTCCAGGCCGACGAGGGTGCAGAGCAGGTAGAACGTCACGTCCACCCGGCGCAGCGACTTGCGCAGGTGGGTGCGTTCGCCCAGCCAGTTGCCGCTGAGAGGCTGTACCTCGCTCACAGGACCCTCCAGATGGTTAACTGATTAATCAGTCAGTTATTCGGGCTCATGTGACCGCGGTCATACGCTGAAGTCAAGGGGGTGTGTTCGATGAGTCTTCTCCAGGTCACCTGGGCCGACCCGGCGACGGGAGCGCGCGGCTACCTCGTCATCGACCGGCTGGTGCGCGGGGTCAGCAGCGGGGGTCTGCGCATGCGCGCGGGCTGCACGCTCGACGAGGTCCGCGGGCTGGCCGAGGGGATGACCGCCAAGGAGGCCCTCAACTACGACCCCGGCGCGCGCTACGTCCCGCTCGGCGGCGCGAAGGGCGGCATCGACTTCGACCCCTACGACCCGCGAGCGCAGGAAGTCCTCACGGCGTACCTGTACGCCATGTCGCCCTACATCGAACGCTTCTGGACGATGGGGGAGGACCTCGGGCTGAGGCAGTCGGCCATCGACGCGGCGATCGAGAAGATCGGCCTCCAGTCGTCCATCCAGGCGGTCTACCCGCTGCTGGACGACGAGCAGAAGGCCAGGAAACGCCTCGCGGCCGCCTTCGCGGTCACCGTCGACGGCGTCAGCCTGGACGAACTGGTCGGCGGCTACGGCGTCGCCGAGGCGGCGCTGGCGGGGATCGAGCATCTCGACCTGCGCAACCCCACCGCGTTCGTACAGGGCTTCGGCTCGATGGGCGGCGCCACGGCCCGCTACCTCGCCAAGGCCGGCGTCAAGATCGTCGGGCTCGCGGACGTCCACGGTGTCATAGCAAACCCTGATGGGCTCGATGTGGAAACCCTTTTGCTGTCCCGGGACTCGCACGGCGCCATCGACCGGACCGAACTGCGCCCCGAAGATCGAGAGCTGGACCGCGACAGGTGGCTCGACGTCGAGGCGGACGTCCTGGTCCCGGCGGCCACCAGCTACGCGATCAACCAGGACAACGCGCACGCCGTCAAAGCCAAGCTGATCGTCGAAGCCGCCAACATGCCGGTGACGGCGGAGGCCGAGGCGAAGATCGACGCGCTGGTCATCCCGGACGTCGTCGCGAACTCCGCCACGAACTCCTGGTGGTGGTGGACCCTGTTCGGCGACATCGACGCCACGGCCGAGTCGGCGTTCGCGAAGATCGGCACGAACATGCGCCGGCTCGTCGCGAAGATCGTCGACAAGCCCTCACCACGCGCGGCTGCCGCAGAACTCGCCGCCGCCGCGGTGAAGGAGATCGAGCAACGGTTCCGGCAGTCGTAGACTCGGCGGATGCCTGGCCTGGAGCACACCATCACGATCGCGGCCCCGCCGGAGCGCGTCTGGGACGTGCTCGTCGACGTCGAGCGCTGGCCGGAACGGATCCCGACGGTCGACTCAGTGGAACGCCTCGACGACGGCCCGCTCGCCGTCGGCTCCAGCGCCCGCCTCAGGCAACCGAAGCTGCCTGAGGCGGTCTGGACGGTGACCGAACTGACCGACGGGACGTCCTACACCTGGGAGTCGAAGTCGCCCGGCGTCCTCGGTGTCGCCTCGCACGTCGTCGAGCCGCACCCGGACGGGACCCGGCTCACCCTCGCACTGAGCGTGTCCGGGCCGCTGTCCGGGCTCGGCTGGCTGTTCACGAAGGGGCTGACCAGGCGGTACGTCGAGACCGAGGCCGCTTCTATCAAGAGCGTCGCCGAGACCGCTGACTAGTCGAGCGGCCCCAGGAGCCACGCTCCCGGCCCGTCCAGGTCCTCGGAGAAGTAGTACGCCCGGATCGCCGCCAGCAGGTCCTCCGTCCCGATCAGACCGTCACCGTCGTGATCGAGCCGCGCGTGGACCTCGCGTGCGTCGGCCTCGGGCAGGTTGATCCACGCCGTCGTCCAGCGCATGTACTCGTCCACGCCGAGGTGGCCGTCGCCGTCGTGGTCGGCGACGGCCATCAGCGCGTCGAGGTACGGCACGTAGACGTCGTCGAACGCCTCCGGCCGCTCCAGCAGGCCCTTCGCGAACGCCGCCTTGTACTCGTCCACGCTGATCCGGCCGTCGTCGTTGGTGTCCGTCATGGCGGAGAGGTGGTCCCAGACACCCAGCAGGTGCTCCTGGAACCGCCTCGCCCGCCGGTCGTCCGAGGTCAGGCCGAACGCGGCGCTCGTCCGTGACGCCGCCAGCTCGAAGTCCGCCCGGTTGACGTACCCGTCCTGGTCGCTGTCGTAGGTCTCGAACCTGCGACTGAGCTTGCGGTCCAGGAACGTGGTGATGTGCATGCCCCCTTGGTACCCGCTTAACGCTTCTTTCGACGCGCCGGGGCACCAACGTAATCCGCCAGGTGCTCGCCGGTCAGCGTGGAGCGGCCGGCCACGAGGTCGGCGGGCGTGCCCTCGAACACCACCTTGCCGCCGTCGTGACCGGCGCCGGGGCCGAGATCGATGATCCAGTCGGCGTGCGCCATCACGGCCTGGTGGTGCTCGATCACGATCACCGACTTGCCCGCCTCGACCAGGCGGTCCAGCAGCGCGAGGAGCTGTTCGACGTCGGCGAGGTGCAGGCCGGTCGTGGGCTCGTCCAGGACGTAGATGCCGCCCTTGTCCCCCATGTGCGTGGCCAGCTTCAGGCGCTGGCGCTCGCCGCCGGACAGGGTCGTCAGCGGCTGGCCCAGGGACAGGTAGCCGAGGCCCACGTCGTTCAGACGCTCGAGAATCGCGTGCGCGGCGGGCGTGCGAGCCTCACCGGAGCCGAAGAACTCCACGGCCTCGGCGACGGGCATCGCGAGAACCTCGGAGATGTCACGGCCACCGAGCTTGAACTCCAGCACGGCCTGGTCGAACCGCTTGCCCTCGCAGACGTCGCAGGGGGACTCGATCGTCGCCATGATGCCGAGGTCGGTGAACACCACGCCGGCGCCGTTGCAGTTCGGGCAGGCACCCTCGGAGTTCGCGCTGAACAGCGCCGGCTTCACGCCGTTGGCCTTGGCGAACGCCTTGCGGATCGGCTCCAGCAGGCCGGTGTAGGTCGCGGGGTTGGAGCGCCGCGAGCCCTTGATCGGGGTCTGGTCGACGACGATCGCACCGGAGTCCCTGGGCATCGACCGGTGGATCAACGAGCTCTTGCCCGAGCCCGCCACGCCGGTGACCACGGTCAGCACCCCGAGGGGGATGTCGACGTCGACGTCGCGCAGGTTGTTCGTGGACGCGCCGCGGATCTCCAGGACGCTGGTCCTCTCCCGCACCTCGGGCTTCAGCGACGCGCGGTCGTCGAGGTGGCGGCCGGTCACGGTGTCGCTCTTGCGCAACTCCTCCAGGGACCCCTCGAAGCAGATCGTGCCGCCGCCCCGCCCGGCGCCGGGACCGAGGTCGACGATGTGGTCGGCGATCGCGATCGTCTCGGGCTTGTGCTCCACGACGAGAACGGTGTTGCCCTTGTCCCGCAAGCGAAGCAGCAGGTTGTTCATCCGCTCGATGTCGTGCGGGTGCAGCCCGATCGTCGGCTCGTCGAACACGTACGTCACGTCGGTCAGCGCCGACCCGAGGTGCCGGATCATCTTGACGCGCTGCGCCTCACCACCGGACAGCGTGCCCGCGGGCCGGTTCAGCGACAGGTAGCCGAGGCCGATCTCCACGAACGAGTCCAGCGTGTGCGCGAGCTTGTCCACCAGCGGAGCGACGGACTTGTCCTTCACACCGCGGATCCAGTCCGCGAGGTCGGTGATCTGCATGTCGCACAGGTCCGCGATCGAGACGCCCTTGATCTTGGACGACCGCGCAGCCTCGGTCAGGCGGGTACCAGAGCAGTCCGGGCAGGTGCCGAACGTCGCCGCGCGGTCCACGAACGCGCGGATGTGCGGCTGAAGCGCCTCGCGGTCCTTGGACAGCATGGACTTCTGCAGCTTCGGGATCAGGCCCTCGTAGGTCAGGTTGATGCCGTTGACCTTGATCTTGATCGGGTCCCGGTACAGGAAGTCGTGCAGCTCCTTCTTGGTGTACTTGCGAATCGGCTTGGCCGGGTCGATGAAACCGGACTGCGCGAACGTCTGCACGGTCCACTGGTTGTCGACGTTGTAGCCGGGCACCTTGATGGCGCCTTCGAGGATCGACTTCGACTCGTCGTAGACCTCGGTCAGGTCGATGTCGGAGATCTGCCCGCGGCCCTCGCAGCGCGGGCACATGCCGCCGGTGATGGAGAACTCGCGGCGCTCCTTGACCTTCTGGCCGCCCTTCTCGATCGTCACGGCCCCCGCGCCGGAGATCGAGGCGACGTTGAACGAGAACGCCTGCGGGCCGCCGATGTGCGGCGCGCCGAGGCGGCTGAACAGGATGCGCAGCATCGCGTTCACGTCGGTCGCGGTGCCGACGGTGGAGCGCGGGTCGGCGCCCATCCGCTGCTGGTCGACCAGGATCGCCGTGGTGATGCCCTCCAGCAGGTACACCTCGGGTCGCGGCAGCGTCGGCATGAAGCCCTGGATGAACGCGCTGTAGGTCTCGTTGATCAGTCGCTGCGACTCCGCGGCGATGGTGCCGAACACCAGCGAGCTCTTGCCGGACCCGGAGACACCGGTGAAGACCGTCAGCCGGCGCTTCGGGATCTCGACGTCGACGTCGCGCAGGTTGTTGACCCGCGCGCCCTGCACGCGGATCAGGTCGTGGGTGTCGGCATCATGCGCCGTCGGAGCTGTCCTGGTCATGGCGCAAAACTAACTCGCGCACCTCGGCTCTGCCTTCTTGATTCCTGATTGGTTATGCACGAATCCGGTAGTGATAGGTGCACACCTCGCGGAACCCCGTCCGTTCGTACAGCCGGAACGCCGTGGTGTTCGCCTTCTCCATCTGCAGGTACAGGTGGTTGGCCTCCCGCGCGGCCGCCCACGAGGCCAGTGCGGCCAGCACGGACCGTGCGGCGCCCTGACCGCGTGCGTGCGGGAGTGTCGCCATGCCGAACACCCCGGCCCACCCCTCCTCGGCCACCGCGCGTCCTATGGCCACCACCTGGCCGTCCACCTCGGCGTACGCGTACGCGCTGGGATGCTCGACGCGGCTGAGCAGGTCGCGTTCGGCGCTGACGTCCCGCTTGGTCACCTTCTGCCACGCCGCCAGCCACTCGTCGGTGGGTCTGGGCGTCACCTCGCCGGCGTCGGCGTCGGCCTGGCGCAGCACCTCGGCGGTCGAGGCGATCTGCAGGGACATGTCATGACCCCTCGTGTAACCCCTGTCCTCCAGTCTCACGTCGAGGTCGTCCGCGCACACGCCCGGCGTGATCTGGAACCGCACCCCGTCCCCGTGTTCGGCGCAGAACTCCTCCGCGAGCGCCACCCGGTCCTCGCGGTCGTGCGGCAGGACCGCGCTCACCCACCAGGCGTCGCCGGGGGAGTGCCGCAGCCACCAGCCGCCTGCCTCTTCGACGTGCGCGGCGGGCTGGGCACGGGCCGCGTACTCCTGCAGGGTTTTCAGGAGCACGTCAGTCCAACGACCCGAGCAGCCAGTTGCCGGCCTCGGCGGGATCCTCGGAGAAGTAGAACTCCCGGATCGCCTCCAGCAAGGCCTGAGTGGACAGCAGTCCGTCCTCGTCGGACAGGAGGTCGTGAATTCCGCGCGCGTTCGCCTCCGAGAGGTTCATCAACGCTCCGGTCCACGCCACGTGCTCTTCGAGAGTGAGTTTGCCGTCACCGTCCTCGTCCGCGATCGCCATCAGCGCGTCGAGGAAAGGAACATAACCCTCGTCGAACGACTCCGGCGTCTCCAGCAACCCGTTCGCGAACGCCTTCTTGTACTCCTCGACGCTGATCCGCCCGTCGCGGTCCTGGTCGGCGACCGCCGAGAGCTGCTCCCACAGCGCGATCAGCATGTCGTGGAACCGCAACGCTTTCGGGTCGTCGTGAGCCAAGCCGAATGCTTTGGTGGTGCGCTCGCCCGCCTGTGTGAAGTCTGCGCGCTCGATGAACCCGTCGCCGTCGGAGTCGTACGTCCGGAACCGGCGGGCCAGCTTGCGGGCTAGGAAGGCGGTGATCTCCATAAGGCCCTTCTACCGCATTCCGCTCCGAAGCAAAACGCCCGTGTCAGTGCCGTGAATGCGAATTCTCCCAGTTTTCAACGGCGCCCCAACCCGGAGAACGCACTCGCGACCACCACCATGCCGATCATCCCGATTACCACCGCCACACCACCGACCGCCGGTTTCGACACCTGTTCGACGTGCGCGACCGGGCGCGGAGGCGCTGGTTCGTCAGGCGCCGACACGCGCGGCTCCGGTGCGGGTGGCAGCGGGGCGCTCAGCGACTCGATCCGCACGACCGCGCTTTCGCTGATGGCCCCACCGTCGCCCGCGCCGGACACCGTCAACCGAGAGTTCATCGGGGCGGTGGCCAGGCAGGTGTAGGTGACGCGTTCGCGGGGTTGCAGCACCGGGAACTCCCGTCGGCACGAGGCGGGCTCACCCTCGACGCGGACGTCGGCGATTGGCAGGTCCGAAGGGTTGCCGACCGTGACGGTGACCGTGACGGTCTCGCCGTCCAACGCGCGGTCCTTCGACCAGGCCGCGCTGATCGTCAGCCGCGGGTAGATCACCTTGACCTGCACGGACGCCGACGCCTCGACCTTGCCGCCGATCTTGTCGGCCGCCGTGACGGTGGAGGTCAGCGCGCCGCTCTCGTCGCCGGCGGGGGCCGTGCAGTCCACCGTGGACGTCGCGCCGGGGTCGAGTTGCCCCTGCATGGGGCCACACCCCTGGGTCGAGCGGGCAGCGAGACCGTAGAGCGGTGTGTCGCCGGTGTTCGTGACCGTCGTCGTGAACTTGACGGCCTGGCCGGGGAGCGCGGTCATCTCGTCGGACGTGGTCGTCGCGCGCAACGCCGGATGCAGCACGTCGACGGTCGACGCCTTCTGCGTCGCGAGTGGATCGCCCGCGAGGCTGGTTCCGCTCACCGCGACGGTCGCGGCGTAGTCGTCGTCGGCCGCCGTGGACGAGCAGGTGCGCGTCTCGGTGGCGCGTGGGGCGATCGAGCCGATCTGCTGGCCGCACACGGTCACGTCGGCGGCGGGGGCGTCACCGACGTTGGTGATCGTCGCGGTCTGGGTGACGGTGTCCTTGGGGTGCGCGGCGGGCTTCTCCGGGGCGACCGTCAGCGTGAGTTCGGGGAGCGGGAACGACCACGCGATGCTCTGGACGAGGAACGCGTCGTCCGCTCTCTTGAAGCTGAGTTCGGCGCTCTTGGTGCCGGGCTTGAGGGCGTCCTCGCTGATGGTCACCGTGCGCGCGTCGACGCTCATGTTGTTGGGATACGCGGCACCCTGTGCGGACGACACGAACGCGTTGCGCCCGCCGATAGATGTGCCGTTGACCAGCATCTGGTCGCCGTCCGTGGCCCAGTCGCCCTCGTACGCGGTGACGCCCAGACGGATGACCCCGCCAGCGGGGTGCGTCGGCGCGATCGGCGTGCTCAGCACGGGCTTCTTGGTGGGAAGGCGGACGTGTCCGCCGTGCACCGCGACATGGCGCTTCGCGGGTGCCGTCGCGGTGGCGCTCGCGAACTTCCACACGACCGTCAGTGACCAGCCGCCGAAGCAGTCGAACCCTTGTGGCGCCCAGACGTTGCCGACCGTCACGGTGCCGCTCGCCAGCGCGCGGGTGACGTCGGCTTCGGCGCTGTAGAAGGCGTTGTCGGTGTGGGAGAGGCCGTCCGGCGCGTCGATGACGAACCGGTCAGGGGCGACTTTGGCGCCGTTGAAGGTGACCGGGTCCTGTGGTGTGCCCGGCGGTTTGACCGCGTCACGGCAGCTCGCGCTGCCCGCCCAGCCGAGCTTGGCGTAGGCGACGGCCGCGCCGGCCGGGATGGTGAGCTGGGCGCTGGAGGAGTTGACCGTCGCCGGGTCGTCGTCGACGTCGGTCCACGACATGCGATGGGTGTTGTTCAGCGCGGAAGGCCCGTGCCCCTTGCGGTTCAGCGCGTCCACACAGGACTGCGGCGGATGTTTCGGATGGGGCCCGGCCTGCTCGGGCGTCGGGCAGGTCAGGACGGAGTTGCCGACGACCGTGACGTCTCCGTACACCGCCTCGTCGAACTGGGTGCGCCACACCTCGGCCGCGGCGACCGGCCCCGGCGTGAGCAGTGGGATCAGCAGCACGACGGCGATGAGGATCGGTACACGCATGCCACGCCTTCCGGTCGGGTCGGGGCACAGGTTGGCATGCTTCCCGGTGGTTGTCACCGCCCGTTGATCACGCCGTCCTCACTCTCCGTCAAAGGTTGCTCGCTTCGGTTCTCCTATTCGTGTCAACGGGTTGTGTCCGCGCGATCCGATGTGGACCTGCTGTGTGCTTGATCAACGCCTCGTTGCTCTTGACGGGCGCACAACAGTGCCGGGAAGCGTGGTGTTGGTGGTCAAACGGTGTCCGCTGTGGGGAGATGGACAAATGTGGACCGCGCTAGTCATCGTTCTCGCGTCGGTGGTCGTGACCGCCGTCGCCTGCATCCTGTTCGGGCGCTCCCGTGCCCACGAGCAGGCCGACGACCGGGACGCGGACTCGCGAGGCTTCCTGGGCGCGGTGATCAGCGGCCTGTTCATCATCGCGCTGGCGTTCTACGTGGTGATCGTCTGGGAGGAGAGCGGCGCCGCGGAGGACAACGCCTCCCGCGAGGCCGCCGCCGTGGCCGACGTCTACTGGCAGACCGCCGTGATGCCGCAACCGCAACGCGACCACATCCGCTCGCTGCTCACCGAGTACCCGAAACTGGTGGCGGACAAGGAATGGCCGCGGCTGGCCGTGGGCGAGTCGGACGACACGACGACCGAGACGCTCAACTCGCTGCACTCCGAGATCCTGTCGCTGCCCGCCTCACCGGACCAGGTGAAGAGCGCGCGGGAGCGGTCGCTGGAACGGATGCGGGAGATCACCGACCTGCGGCGCGACCGGCTCGACTCGGCCGGCGGCCTGGACAACACCGGTGTGCTGATGTTGACCGGCACGATCGCCGGGGCCGTGGGGATGATCGTGTTCCCGTTGTTGATCGGGTTCACGGCACGCAGGCGGCATGTGCTGCAGATGAGCCTGACGGCGGCCGTGCTGGCGTTCGTGTGCGTGTTGTGCGTGGGGATGACGCAGCCGTTCAGCGGGGTGTTGCGGGTGGAGCCGGAGTCGTTCACGGGCCTGTCGGAGGAGCTGGCCGGGATACCCGTGGAGGAGAACCGGTGAAGTCGTAGAACCCTTCTACACCTGCTTCTTTCAGGTCAATTTGGACCCGAGAGTTTGGAGTCGAGGGGAGTCGCGGCGCTAGTTTCCCTGACATGCCAAAGAGAGTGTCCACTGTGCTGGGTCGCGAGTTCGGAGAAAGCCTGCGAGCGGTGATTCAGCGAACCGGGTTGCTGGAGGCGCAGCTCGCTCGGCAGGTCGGCTGGGAGCATGCCAAGTTGTCGGATCTCGTCAACGGCAAAGGCGGGACGAGCCTTGAGGAGTTCACGTTCCTGCTTGGCTTGTGCGGTGCGGCGCCTAAGGAGTACGCGCATCTGAGGAAGCTGTTCCTGCAATCGAAGGAACGTGGCTGGCTTCAGTGGCAAGACGGCGTGCGGGGACAGGTGCGCACGCTGATGCAGCACGAGCAGCTCGCTACCGGGATCACGATCTGGAGCCCGATGTTCGTGCCGGGCCTGCTGCAGATTCGCGCCTACGTGCTCGCAGTGATCGCTGCCTATCCCGACATCGCGCAGACCGACGTCAGCCAGATCGCTGCGGCGAGAGAGGACAGGCGAAACATAGTCGGCAGGGGCTGCTCGTTCGTTTTCTACGTGCACGAACAAGCCCTTCGGCTGCCGGTCGGTGGACACGAGGTCTGGAAGGAGCAGCTGCACGACATTCTGCGGATGTCGGTGCGGCCGTACATCACCATCCGGATCGTTCCGGTCGCGGCCGGCGCCCATCCCGGTGGAGATGGCGCCTTCACGATGATGGCGTTCGAGAAACTCGAGCCCATCGTCTACGTGGAAAGCCTGAACTCCAACCTGTTTCTTGACGACAAGGTCTCGCTCAACCTCTACGGGAAGATCATCAAGGCGTTTGATCGGATCGCGCTGGGTGAGGAAGAATCACGGGAGCTGATCACCAGCATGCTGACCTGAGGAGGCGACCCGGATGGTCGAGTGGCGGACGAGCAGCTACACACCCAATGGTCAGGACTGTGTGGCGGTCGGCCGCGGAATTGGCATCCGGGACTCGAAAGCTCCCGCCACCCACCTGCCGGTGAGCCCGGCAGCGTGGACGGCGTTCCTGCGGTCGATCAGTAACCGCGGTCGGGCATGATCACCCAAAGCACGATGTAGACGACGAACTGCGGTCCGGGCAGAAGGCAGGACAGCAGGAACAGCAGGCGTACGGTGCCCGCCTTCATTCCCCAGCGCTGGGCGAGCCCCGCGCAGACACCCGCGATCATCCGGTTGGTCCTGGGCCTGCTCAAAGCAACTGTCGTGGTCATATACCTAGAATGCCCACTTTCGTCCATCTGTTGCATCGGGGATGAACCCTGATTTCACCCGGATGAGCTACATCACGTAACTCCAGGGCTGTGACCTGCGACAGCACGGTTGTCCCGAACGTTGGGGGAGCCGAGATGCGCGTTGACTTCCTGATCGACACGGTGTTCATCGCGGTCTACGCGCCGCTGCTGTGGCATGCCTGGCAGTGGTTGCGCGCCAAAGAGCGAAATGGGCCGCCGTCGCCGTTGCGCAGCCTGACGCTGGCCGGGAGTCCGTATCCGCGGGCGGTGCCGATCACGGTTCTCGCCGTGGGGCATCTCGCGGGCAACCCCGCTGGTCTGATCGCGCTCGGGTTCCTCGTGGCGGTGGTCGTCGAGGCGGCCTGGCGGAACCGGGATCGCTGGGTCCGTCAGCACCTGTGGGCGTTGGGGCGCCTCAGGGTTCAGGCGACGGTGGTGCTGCTCGCCTCGGCGTTGATGTTGTTCGGGGACACGCGGTCGCTCGCGCAGCCCGGGGTGGGGCTGGCGATGGTCGTCGCGGCGGTCGCGATGGGCGCGAGTGTGTGGTTCGTGATGCGGCGGCTCGTGCTGACGTCGTGGCCGCAGAAGACCTGGCGCAGTGCGCGGCCGGAGCTCGGGGCGCTGATCCGGCTTGGGCTTTGTGTGTTGGTCGGGGGCGTTGGGTGGATCTACGGGCCGCGGCAGCTGACCGGGTACGCCACGGTTCTGGGGCTGGTGGTGTTGCTCGGGCTGGTGTGGGTGGTCTGGGAACTGGAGGACGCCGACGCCGCGAAGTGCAAGCTGGGTGACGCCGACCAGATCAGGGCCAGAGCGGCGATGAGGCCGAGCGCGGAGCAACGGCCCGCGGTGATGCGGGTGGCACGGGGGCTGGCGGTGACCCCGTTGGTGACCCTGGGGATCGCCTACGTGCCGATGGCGTACGACGGGCAGAACGCGCTGACGGCCATGCGGGTGCTGGTGTTGTGCGTGGTGGCGGTGTTGTTCGGGGACTGGTTGATGGCGCGCGGTGGCAAGGGGCCGTCGCACTCGCCGCACCACTGGCGGTTCACGGCCGCGGTTGTGGTGGTGTCAGCGGGCAGCTTGGTCGCCGTGGGCGTCATCGGGCGCACGCTTCCGCTGGCGGTGGTGTTCCTGATGTTCGCCGGGCTGTTGCTCAGTGAGGCGCAGCGGTTCGCGGAGACCGTGCCGGTGCCGAAAGGGTTGCTGTTCCTCGGTTTCACGCGCACGCCGGTAGCGCTGTTGCTCGTGCTGTGCGTGGTGACGAGCGGGCTGAGCTATCCGACGGACGCGGTGGAGAGCTGGTCGACGAACCTCAGGCACGTGGTGCGCATGGCGTCGACCGTCATGGCCTTCGAGCCCGCGAGCACCTGAAGCGCGAGGCCGTCGAGCATGCTGACCATCATGTTCGCGAGCTCGAGCGGGTCGCCGGACGAGTGGATGTCGCCGGAGGCCTGGCCGTCGCGGAAGATGCTCGCCACGATGTCGCGCCACTCGCCGTAGAAGCGCTCGTTGAGCTCCTGGAGATCGGGGCTGCGGATCGCCTCGACCCAGAGCTCCGCCCAGACCTTCCACGCCTCGACGGTCTCGGCGCCCTCGGGCAGGTACGACTCGACCACCATGCGCAGGCGCGACAGCGGCGGCTCGTCGGACTCGAGGATCCAGCGGCGGCGGCGCACCGAGAGCTCGAAGCAGTGTTCGAACGCCGCGTCGGTGAGTTCGCGCTTGGTCTCGAAGTAGTAGTGGACCGTGCCACCGGACACGCCGGCGTCCTTGGCCACGTCGGACACCCGGAGGTGGCGGAAGCCCTCTGCCGCGATCACCTTGCAGGTGGACGCGAGGATCTGCGCCTTGCGTTCGGCTTCCACGCTTGGACGGGGCATCCGTCACCTCCTGATTTAGCCAGAACCTTACCGAAACTGGGCACGAAGCTTGCGCTTGTCGACCTTTCCCACCTTGGTCAAGGGCTGTCGAGGCACGATCGTGACCCCTCTGGGCTGGTGAAGCTCACCCAGTTCGGCAACGACCGAACCGCGAATCCTGTCGACATCGACATCCGGTCCTTCGGTGATCAGGAAAAGGTGGACGACCTCGCCGAGTGCCGCGTCCGGCTGGGCGACCGCCGCCGCCTGCCGGACACCGGGAAGCGTGATCAGGAAGTCGTCAAGCAGGCGTGAGCAGACGTTGCCGGACGTTCTACCAGCGACGATGACGCCATTGCCGCAGTCGTTGAGGTCGAGGTGACCGTCGGAGTCGAACAGCCCATGTCACCGGTGTCGAACCAGCCATCGGCCGTTTCGCTCAACGAGGGTTCGTTCCTCCGGGTGTGAGCCGACGCGTTTTTTCGCCGGCTCACACCCGGACCGGATCTTGATGACCAGCAGAGCCCGTAGCCCTGGTCGACGACGTAGGTCATACGTCCTGCGTACTCCTGAGCCTCGTAGTCTGATCGGGTGGTCGCACCCCCCATCGCGCCGGAATCGCCGGAATCGCCCGCGCGCAGGCGAAAAGTGAGCACTCCGGTGCTGTTGCGCATGGCACTCGCCGTCGCCGGCGGCGTGCTGGTCTACCTGAGCTTTCCGCCGCGGCCGCTGTGGTTCCTGGCGCCGGTCGGGTTCGCGTTGCTCGCGTACGTGATCTACGACAGGCGTGCGCGGGCCGGGTTCGGGTACGGGCTGCTGTTCGGGCTCGGGTTCCTGGTGCCGCTGCTGCGGTGGACCGGTGAGTTCGTCGGGCTGATCGCGTGGCTGCCGCTCGCGCTCGCGTGCGCGCTGATGATCTCGATCGGCACGGCCGCGATGGCGTTCGCGTCGCGCGTGCCGGGGTGGCCGTTGTGGGCGGCGTGCCTGTGGGTGGCGGACGAGGCGTTGCGCGGGGTGTTCCCGTTCGGCGGCTTCACCTGGGGGAAGATCGCCTTCGGGCAGCCGGAGGGCTGGTTCCTGCCGCTCGCGTCGCTGGGCGGGGCGCCGCTGGTGACGTTCGCGGTGGTGCTGACCGGGTTCGGGCTGTTCTGGCTCGCGAAGAACTGGAAGCTCGGCCTGCCGCTGGTCGTGGTGCCGTTGGCGGTGGGCCTGGTGGTGCCCGTGGGGGTGGACGCGTCCGCCGGGACGGTCACGGTCGCCGCGATCCAGGGCAACGTGCCGCGTGCCGGGCTCGACTTCAACTCACAGCGCCGGGCCGTGCTCGACAACCACGTCAAGAAGACGATCGAACTCGCCGCCGACGTGGCCGCGGGCAAGGTCAAGCAGCCGGACGTGGTGATCTGGCCGGAGAACTCCTCCGACATCGACCCCTTCCGCAACCCGGACGCGGCGGCGCGGATCGACGCGGCCGCGAAGGCGATCAAGGCGCCGATCGCGGTGGGGGCCGTGGTCGTCGACAAGGGCGACGGGCTGCCGCGCAACCAGGTGGTGCTGTGGGACCCCGAGAAGGGCGCCACGGACACCTACACGAAGCGCAAGCTGCAGCCGTTCGGCGAGACGATGCCCATGCGGTCGTTCTTCCGGCTGTTCGCGTCCGAGGTGGACCGGGCGGGTGTCTTCCAGCCCGGCACGGACCCGGAGGGTTTCGTCATGGGACCCGCGAAGGTCGCGATTGACACATGTTACGAAGTGGCGTTCGACTCAGTGGTCCGCGACTCCGTGACGGCCGGGGCGACGATCATCGCGATCCCGACGAACAACGCCACGTTCGGGTACACGGAGATGACCTACCAGCAGCTTTCCATGTCCAGACTGCGTGCGGTGGAGCACGGACGGGCCGTGGTCGTGGCGGCCACCTCGGGGGTCAGCGGGATCGTCGAACCTGACGGTTCCGTCACTCAGAAGACTGGGCTTTTCGAGCCTGGTGCCCTGGTCGCGACACTGCCGCTGCGGTCACAGACTACGCTGGCGACTTG
This sequence comes from Lentzea waywayandensis, assembly GCF_900115955.1. Lineage (GTDB taxonomy): Bacteria > Actinomycetota > Actinomycetes > Mycobacteriales > Pseudonocardiaceae > Lentzea > Lentzea waywayandensis. The sequence goes on along the minus strand of NZ_FOYL01000001.1, from coordinate 55,168 downwards.
GCTAGGAGCCTGGCCCGAGTGGGTGATTGCCGCTGCGGGCCTTGTGGCGTTGGCGCTGGGCTTCACCCGACGACGGAAGGACTCGAATGGCGCGGCAGCCTGACCAGGAACTCGGGCAGGTGCTGGTGGTGATCCCGACGTACAACGAGCGGGACAACATCGGAAAGATCGTCAAGCGACTGCACACGGCACTGCCCGACGTGCACGTGCTGGTGGTCGACGACGGCAGCCCCGATGGCACCGGGCAGCTCGCCGACGAGATGGCGGCCGCGGACGACCGGGTCCACGTGATGCACCGCACCGAGAAGGCCGGCCTGGGCGCCGCGTACGTCGCGGGCTTCCAGTGGGCGCTGGAGCGGGACTACGGCGTCATCTGCGAGATGGACGCCGACGGCTCCCACGCCCCGGAGCAGCTGCACCGGCTGCTCGACGCGCTGCCGCAGGCCGACCTGGTCCTGGGCTCGCGCTGGGTGCCGGGCGGCGAGGTCGTGAACTGGCCGGCGCAGCGCAAGTTCCTGTCGCTGGGCGGCTCGCTGTACTCGCGGCTCGCGCTGGGCGCGAACATCCGCGACATGACGGGCGGCTACCGGGCGTTCCGCGCGGACACCCTGCGCAAGCTGAACCTCGCCTCGGTCGCGTCGGCCGGGTACTGCTTCCAGATCGACCTGCTGTGGCGGACGATCGAGCTGGGCTTCCGGGTCCGCGAGGTGCCGATCACGTTCCTGGAGCGCGAGTTCGGCGAGTCGAAGATGAGCGGCAACATCGTGCGCGAGGCGCTGATCCGCGTGACGAAGTGGGGCCTGCGTCGCCGCGGCAACCAGGTCAAAGCCCTGTTCACCGGCAAGAAGTAGGTCGTTCTTTCCTGAGTCCGGCGGTTGCGAGCGTGACCGCCGGACTTCAGTGTTGACCGCATGGGCCTCGCCGACCGGATGATCCGTCTGCTCTGGGCGGTCGGCGGCGAGGACGTGGCGGCACGGATCCTGCGCACGCACTGGCGGCTGCTGCCGGCCGACGACCCGCTGGGCCGGGCGCTGCGGTCGCGGCTGGTGGCGGCCTTGCGGGCCGAACTGCCTGGGCACGACGCGCAGATCCGCGAGGCCGTGCTGGTCGACGAGCTCACCCTGCTCAACGCCGCCGAGCGGGTGCGGCCGAGCAGGGCGGCGGTGCTGAAGATCGTTCGTGCTTTGGCCGACTCCTGAGTGGGTACCACCGTGGCATGACGCTGGTATCGCAACGGCATCCGGTTCGCGCTCTCGGGCTCTTCGCGGGGGCCGTGCTGGTGACCGCCGTGGTGGGGTCGCTGTTCTCCGTGTCGACCGGATCGACGTACATGGCGCTGGAGCAGCCTTCCTGGGCGCCTCCCTCGTGGCTGTTCGGTCCGGTGTGGACGCTGCTGTACGTGATGATCGCGGCCGCGGGCTGGCTGGCCTGGCGCGCGGGAGCGACTCGGAACGAGCTGACGTTGTTCGGCGTGCAGCTGGTGCTGAACGCGGCCTGGACGCCGTTGTTCTTCGGGCTCGGCTGGTTCTGGGTGGCGTTCGCCGAGATCCTGGTGCTGTGGCTGGCGATCGTCGCGGTGATCGTGGCGTTCTGGCGGCGGAGCAGGGCCGCCGGGATGCTCCTGGTGCCCTATCTGGCGTGGGTGAGCTTCGCGGCGGCCCTGAACGTGTCGATCGCCGTGCTCAACTGACCGGCACGAACTCGCGCAGCACCTCCATGCCGGTCATCGCGGGCGCGCCGGACGGCTCCGGGCCGAGCACGCGGGCCAGGATCGGGCCGAGCACCTCGCGGAAGAAGCGGTCGGCGTGCTCCTTCGACTCCCACACGGCGATGACCCGGAACTCGCCGTCGGCCCGGCAGGCGTAGCGGGCGCGCAGGCCGTCGGGGGTGGCCGAGCCCATCACCTGGTCGAGCTGGTCGAGGGACTGGGTGGGCGGGGTCGCGATGGTGAGCCACATGGGGTTCCTCCTCGGTCGGTGTGCTCCCAAGGTAGGAAGTTCGCGCTGGTCAGCCATCCGCCGGAGTACTCGGTGCGGTACTCATCCACGCCGCGATCTGGCTGCGGGTGCTGAAGCCGAGCTTGGTGAGGATGTGCTGGACGTGGTTCTGGGCGGTCCGCTCGGAGATCACCAGCCGTCGTGCGATCTGCCGGTTCGTCATGCCTTCGGTGACCAGCGACGCGACCTCGTGCTCTCGGCCGCTCAGTTCGGTCGTGGTGAACGCGGTCATGCCCAGCGTGCGGATGGCACGGTCGGCGGCGCGGTGCACGGCGTCGGCGTCGCGGCCCAGAGCGCGCAACGCGGCCGCGAGGTGCCAGCGGGCCTCGGCGGCGAACGCGGGTGCGCCGGCGCGGGAGGCCTCGTCGACGGCGGCGGTGAGGTCGGTGACGGCCTGTTCGTGGTCGCCGAGTGCCAGGTGGCCGCGGCCCAGCGCGAGGGTGACCGGGCCCATGTACGCGACGCCGTTGCCGGCCGCGTGCTCGCCGCGGAACTCCGCGAGGCGCGGCAGGATCAGCCTCAGGTCCTCGGTCAGGCCCAGGCCCGAGGTCACCAGGACGGCGTCGACCAGGCCGGGCAGCACGAAGAACGCGGGCAGGTCCCACTCGGCGATCGGGCCGGAGCGGCGGTAGAAGTCCAGAGCCTCGTCGCGGAAACCCGCGCGCAGCAACAGGAACGCTCGCGTGAGCTTCGACATCAGCCGGAACCGGGGCGGCGGGTCGTGGAAGTGGCGGGCCAGTGCGAGGCCGTCCTCGGTGACGCCGAGATGGCAGGAAAGCCCGCACTGCAAGGCGAAGTAGGCGCCCGATGCCGGTTCGCGCTCGATCACCCGCATGCGGTCGTAGGCCCTGCGGCCGACCTCCTGGGCCTCCACGAAACGTCCCTGTGCCTGGGCGATGCAGGCCGTCACGACATCGAGGTGCCACAACGGGACCTGGCCACCGACCCGTTCGCAGGCCAGCTTCAGGGCCGGGAGTTCTTCTTGTGCGGCAGCGAGTTCGCCGCTCTCGACCAACGCGTGGATGCGCCACAACGAGCCCCACATCGCGCCGCGCGGGCTGTGCGTGCGGTGGGCGAGGTCGATCATCTCGGTGGCGAGGCCGAGTCGTTCGGCACGTCCGGCCGGGCCGGGACACGCCTCCTGCCTGGCGTGCAACGCTTCGGCGAGCGCGCGGTCGTCGCCGCGGGCCAGACGCAGCGCCTCCCGGCTGAGCTCGTCGAGGCGGTGCTGCTCGCCGCGGTAGAACGCGAGGTGGCTGCGCTGGGCCAGCAGCCGGGCGCGGGTGGCCGGGCTGACGTCCTGGCGAAGGGCGTTGTCGCACAACGGGGTCGCGACCGCGTTGACGCCCGCGCCGGGTGCGGCCTCGAGGACCAGGGCGGCTTCCGCGATCTGTTCGGGCGACCCGGCCAGCTCGGCGGCGCGCTGGGCGGCCTGGACGCACCCCGCGAGGTCCCCGGCGAAGTAGGCGGCTCTGCCCAGCGCCACCTGGATCTCGTGACTGTCGCTCAGTTCGGCGGCGGCGCGGTAGAGACGCACGCCTTCCTCGTAGGCGAGCCGGGCCACCGCGTCCTGCGCCGCACGGATCGTCCACGTGCGGGCCTCTTCTGTTTCACCGCAGGCGTTCCAGTGCCGGGCCACGTCGGCGTAGCGCGTGCTGCTCGCCATCGCCTCGGCGATCCGGCGGTGCAACGCGCGGCGTTCGGCCGGGGTGAGCGCGGCCTCGACGGCGTCCCTGGTCAGCGCGTGCACGAACCGGTGCCCCGTCGCGTCGATCAGCGTCGTCGCCTCGTCCAGCGCGCTGATCGGCAGGCCGGAGGCCTGGGCGGCCAGGTCGAGGTCGAAGTCGCGGCCGACCAGCGCGGCCGTCTTGATCAGGTCGCGGGCGTCGGGGGAGAGCCGGGCGAGGCGAGCGGTCACGATGTCACGGACGCTGCGCGGTGGTTGGTCCGCACGCCACGTGCCGTCGCCGACCGCGCGGGCGATCTCCGTGACGAACAACGGGTTTCCGCTGGTCAGCTCCGTGATCGTGGCCGCGTGCTCGGCGCCGACCAGCTCCGCGACCTCGTCCGGGGACAACCCGTGCAGGTCGATCCGGTCGGCCGAGCGCATGAGGTCCGCGGCCGCGGGGCACGGGTCGCGGAAGGTCGCGAACAGCAGCACGTTCCGCAGTTGTGTGGCGAGATGAGCGAGCACGAGCAGTGACGCCTCGTCAGCCCAGTGGACGTCCTCGACGACGATCACCAGGCCGTCGCGGTCCAGCGCGGCCGCGATCGCGTCGAACACCCGGAACCGGTCCTGCGGCACCTCGGCGTCGTGCGCGAGCACGAGATCGGGATCCGCGCCGGTCGCCTTCAGCACCTGCCGCCACGGCCAGAACGCCGGCGCCCCGGCGGTTTCGACGCAGTGCCCCCACACGACCTCCCGGCCGAGAGCGAGCGCGTGCCCGGCCAGTTCCTGGGCCAGCCGCGTCTTGCCGATGCCCGGTTCGCCGCCGCAGAGCACCAGCCGCCCGGTCTCCGCCGCCAGCCACGACCGTGCCGCGGCAAGCTCACGACCACGCCCCACGACCTTCACGCCTGGATATCGCTCGGGTGTGGAACCTCGTTTCCGGCAAAGGCCGCGATAAATGGCTGGCCACCGAGCGGACGGTCCGGCAAGGTGGTCCGCATGCGCCGCTATCGCAGCTATCCGCCCAGCTCAGGCTCTCCGTCGTGACGCCGTAAGGCCTCTTCGACGTCGAGAGCCGCCCGCCCGTGCGAACGGGTCAGGGCGGCTTTTTCGTGCGCGGAAAATGCGCACGACAATGGTGGAGATGGGGCTGTGGAGCCCCGCCCGTCTGTAAAACGGGAGCCTCCGTGCAGAGTCGGTTCGACTCCGACCTCCACCACCAGCCGTTGCGCCACCGGGGTGAACCCCGGCAACAACCCCCACCCCGCTCACGATCTACTAGCGGAGGAAGGGGACACCATGTCCATCGACATTCAGCAACCTCGTGCGCTCGGCCTCGTCGGGAGCCACGTCCACATCGCCGGCACCGCGGGCGGAGCGTTCGAGGCCCAGTTCGGCTACCGGATCCATGAAGGGCACGACGAGGTGGTCGGCGGGTTCACCGCCGGGGACGGGGTCGGCGGCCACGGCCAGTTCCAGGTTCAGGTCGACGTGTCGGGGGCGTCGTTCGCGCTCGACCGGCTCTTCGTCGAGGTGTTCTGGGTCTCGCCGCAGGACGGCGCCGAGCTCGACAAGGTCATCGTGCCGGTGGTGTACGGGCCGCGGATCGTGCCCGGCTACCGGGTCTACCAGGAGTACGTGATCAAGGCCGGTGACACGCTGTGGTCGATCGCCACGCAGTTCTACGGCTCCGGCAACCTCTACACCCGGCTGGTGCGGGCCAACCCGCACGTCATCACGGACCCCAACGTGATCACCCCGGGGAGCGTGATCCGGATTCCGTTATCTGAAGTGTGAGTGAACGTGAGTCCATCACGGTTCAGACAGCCGTCGCCTTGCGGCGGCGGCGTTGGCCCGCACCAACCGGTGCGGGTCTTCCCGTGGCAGTACCCGTTGCCCGCGCGGTGCGGGTCTTACCTGGGTTTCCAGCGGGCTCGTTTACCGTCGCCCCGCAACTCGGGGAGGACGTCTCGCGGGGCACGAGCGCGGCGAGGTTACGCGCGGCGTTGAGGTCCCGGTCCAGGACCAGGCCGCACGCGTCGCAGCAGAGGGTGCGTTCGGACAGGCGCAGTTTGGCTTTCACCACGCCACAGGCCGAACACGTCTTGGAACTGGGATACCAGCGGTCAGCGACGTGCACGCGCGCACCCGCCCACTGGGCCTTGTACTCGATCTGACGGCGCAGCTCGGCCATGCCGACACCAGCGACGTGCCGGGCCAACCGGCGGTTGCGGGTCATCCCGGCCACGTTCAGATCCTCGATCACCACCGCGCCGTGAGCGCGCACCAGCCGGGTGGTGAGCTTGTGCAGCCCATCCCGGCGGGCGTTCACGACCGTGGTGTGCAGCCGCGTGACGCGCGCCTGGGTCTTACGCCACCGGGCGGATGGTTGCCGGCGGATGCGCCGATCCGGGCCGGTACGGCGCGCGGCCTGGCGTTGCAGGCGACGCAGTTCCCGCAGCGCGGTCTCTAGGTGCCGCGGGTTCGGGATGCTTTCGCCGGTCGACAGCACGGCCAGCGACTTCACGCCCAGGTCGACCCCCACCACGCTGCCGGGCCGCGTGGGCAAGGGATCGGTCCGGGTGATCTCCACGGAGAACGACACGAACCACCGCCCGGCCCGGAAGGACACGGTCGCCGAGCGGATACGGGCGGTGCCGCGCTCGACGTGCCGGGCGAGTCTGCGGGTCGACTCGTGGGTGCGCACGAGTCCGATGCGGGGCAGCTTGACGTGTCGGCGGTCGTCGGCGAGTCCGAACGCGCCGGTGGTGAACCGGCACGACAGGCCGGACCGCCTGCCCTTGAACCTTGGGAACCCGAACCTGCGGCCGTTGCGCTTGCCACGCTGGGAGTCCGCCCAGTTGCCCAGGGCGGTCGCGAGGTTCGCCAGACCGCAGGAGTAGGCCTCCTTAGAGTTCTCGGCCCACCACGGGGCGACCTCGTCCTTGGCCTGGTTCCAGTCCTTGCGCAGGCTGTAAGCCGACCACGACACCGACGGCGTCAGCTCGTCCTCGACCAGGCCGTAGGTCATCTCGGCGGCCCGCTGGTCCAGGTTCGCCTTGATCCGCGCCAGGCCCCAGTTGAACGCGCGCCGCCGGGCGCCACAGTGCGACCGCAACGCCTGCTCCTGAACGGGAGCAGGGTCCAGGGCGAACCGATACGCCTGGATCACGGACGACACCCGACCAGCCTACCGAACACATGTTCCCATCGCCGCGAAGGGTCATCCCAGCTCACGAACGAACACGTTCAATCACACATGATCACAAACCACCGAACAGTTCAGAACCCTCTGGTACGACCGGGAGTTCGGGAAGTTCTGGCTCGCCAGGCTGGTCTCGACGGCCGGGACCGCGGTGTCGGCCGTCGCGCTGCCCGTCCTCATGTACTCGCTCACCGGCAGCGCCGCGTACACGGGAGCGCTCGCGGCGCTGACGGCGGCGCCGTACCTCGCGTTCGGTCTCGTCGCGGGCGCGCTCGTCGACCGCACGCACCGGCGCACGGTCATGGTCGTCACCGACCTGGTCAGCGCCGGGCTGCTCGCCAGCGTGCCCGTGGCGTCGGCTCTGCACGCACTGACGCCGCTGCACCTCCTGCTGGTCGCGGCCGGGGTCGCGAGCGTCGGTGTCTGGTTCGACGCCGCCACCTTCGGCGCCGTACCCGCGCTCGTCGGCGGCGAGAACCTCGTCCGGGCCAACAGCGCCATCTGGAGCACGGCCACCGCCGTGCACGTCGTGGCGCCGTCGGTGGCGGGCGTGCTGTTCGCGATCCACGGGCCGGCCGGGACGATGGCGCTCGACGCGGTGAGCTTCGCCGTGTCCGCGGCGCTCGTCCGCACGATCCTGCGACCGCTGAACCTGACCCGGCCACCGCGAACCTCCCTCAAAGCGGACATCCGGGAAGGACTCGACTTCCTGTGGAGGGAACCCACAGTCCGGCTCTTCCTCGCCTTGGGTCTCGGTCAGGCCGTCGCGGGTGGCGCCGTGTCCGGGCTCCTGGTGGTCTACGCCGTCCGGGTGTTCGAGGTGCCGCAGAACGACGCGCGGATCGGTGTGCTGTTCAGCGCGCTGGCCGCCGGGTCGTTCGCCGCCACCGTTCTCATGCCCGCGATCAGCGACACCTGCGAACCCCGCCGCACCACCACGATCGGGCTGTCCGCCGGGGTGGGGGTGATGGGGTTACTGGTGGGGGTACAGCTGTGGTGGCTCGCCGTGCTCAGCACCGCCCTGTGGGGCCTGACCTCGACGATCGTCATCGTCAACGGCATCACGGTGCGCCAGCTGATCTCCCCTGATCATCTTCAGGGCAGAGTCAACCTGGTGGGGCGCATGATGACGTTCGGGGTGGGGCAGCCCGTCGGGGCGCTGGCCGGGGGAGTCCTGGCCGACGCGCTGTCGGTGCGCACCGCCCTGGTGATCACGGCGTTACCGCTCGTGTTCGCCGCGGGGCTCGGATGGTCCCGGGTGAACGCCGAGCGGGGTGGTGAGTTGGGACACGGGCTCAAGTGATGCTGTGCCGAGGACCTGGTGGCTTGTTGGTTTCATACAAACCACGCTGCTCAACTCGCTTCGATCTAGCGGTTTTCCTACCGGGTAGTAGACGAGAGTGTGTACATCGATTGGGCGGCGTTTGCCGCTGAGGTCGTAATGTCCGCGAGGAGCCAAGTCGTTGTTCAGTCGTGTAGCGATCGTCAACCGCGGGGAAGCCGCTATGCGGCTGATCCACGCCGTCCGTGAGCTCGCCGCCGAGTCAGGGGAACGGATCGAGACCGTCGCCCTGTACACCGATGTCGACAAGTCCGCGCCCTTCGTCAGGGAAGCGGACCTCGCCTACAACCTCGGCCTGGCGGCTGACCGTCCGTACCTCGACCTCGAGGTCCTGGAGAAGGCACTCGTCGAGACGAAGGCCGACGCCGCGTGGGTCGGCTGGGGCTTCGTCGCCGAGATCCCCGAGTTCGCCGAACTGTGCGAGAAGGTCGGCGTCACGTTCGTCGGCCCGTCCGCCGAGGCCATGCGCAAGCTCGGTGACAAGATCGGCTCGAAGCTGATCGCCGAGGAGGTCGGTGTCCCGGTCGCGCCCTGGTCGCGCGGTGCCGTCACGGACCTGGAGCACGCCCTCAAGGTGGCCGAGGAGGTCACCTACCCGCTGATGCTCAAGGCGACCGCCGGTGGTGGTGGCCGGGGCATCCGCAAGATCACCTCTCCCGCGGAGATGGAAGAGAACTTCGAGCGCACCAGCCTGGAGGCCGCGCGCGCGTTCGGCTCCGGCGTGATGTTCCTGGAGCGCCTGGTCACCGGCGCCCGGCACGTCGAGGTGCAGGTCATCGCCGACGGCCAGGGCACGGCGTGGGCGCTCGGCGTCCGCGACTGCTCGGTGCAGCGGCGCAACCAGAAGATCATCGAGGAGTCGGCGTCGTGCGTGCTGGAGCCGCACCAGGTCGACGAGCTGAAGTCCTCGGCCGAGCGGCTCGCGAACGCGGTGGGCTACCGCGGCGCGTGCACCGTCGAGTTCCTCTACCACCCCGGTGAGAAGCTCTTCGCGTTCCTCGAGGTCAACACCCGCCTCCAGGTCGAGCATCCGATCACCGAGATCACCACGAGCTTCGACCTGGTCAAGGCGCAGCTGCACGTGGCAGGTGGCGGCAGGCTCGAAGGCGACAAGCCCGTCGAGCTCGGCCACGCCGTCGAGGCCCGCCTCAACGCCGAGGACCCGGACCGCGACTTCGCGCCGTGCCCCGGCACGATCGTCCGTCTGGAGCTCCCGGCCGGCCCCGGCATCCGCGTCGACACCGGCGTGGCCGAGGGCTCGCAGATCCCCGCCGACTTCGACTCGATGATCGCGAAGATCATCGCGTACGGCCGCACCCGCGACGAGGCGCTGGGCAAGCTGCGCCGCGCCATGGCCGAGACGACCGTCATCATCGAGGGCGGCACGACCAACAAGAGCTTCGTGCTCGACCTGCTGGACGAGCCCGCCGTGATCGACGGCTCGGCCGACACCTCGTGGATCGACCGCGTCCGCGCCGACGGCGGCCTGATCTCGCACCGCCACTCCGCGATCGCGCTGGCCGCGGCCGGCATCGAGGTGTACGAGGACGAGGAGCAGATCAACCGCTCCGAGCTGCTGGCGTCCTCGCGTGGCGGCCAGCCGCGCACGAACCACGAGGGCGCGGTCAAGCTGGAGTTCGTCCTGCGCGGCCAGCCCTACCTCGTGAACGTCGCCCGCATCGGTGCCGCGAAGTACCGCGTCGGCGTGTCCGCCGTGGACTCCGAGACCGTGCTGACCGGTGACGTCGACGTCGAGCGGTTCGACCACCACGTCGGCCAGATCACCGTCAACGGCACCCGGTTCCGCGTCGTCACCGGTACGCACGGCGTGGTCCACCAGGTCGAGGTCGACGGGGTCACCCACCGCGTCACCCGCGACGAGGGCGGCGTCCTGCGCTCCCCGATGCCCGCGCTCGTCGTCGCCACGCCGCTCGCGGTCGGCGCCGAGGTCGAGGCTGGCGCACCGGTCCTCGTGCTCGAGGCGATGAAGATGGAGACGGTGCTGCGCGCGCCGTTCCGCGCCCGCCTCAAGGAGCTCAACGTCGTCGTCGGCACCCAGGTGCCCGCCGGTGGCGCGTTGCTGAAGCTGGAGGAGATCGAGGACGCGGCCGGCGCCGTCGAGGAGCAGAAGTCCGAGTCCTCGGTCGAGCTGGAACTGCCCGCGCCGCGCACGGACGTCCAGCCGGAGGAGCTCGTCGCTCGCGGCATCGACGACCTGCGCAACCTGTTGCTGGGCTTCGACACCACCGCCGCCGACACCGAGCGGGTGCTGTCGGACTACATGGGCGCGCGGCACGACCTGCTGGAGCGGCCGCTCGTGCAGGAGGCCCAGCTGCTCGGCATCTTCGCCGACCTCTGCGACCTCTCGCGCAACCGTCCCGCCGGTGAGGAGACCAAGCCGGAGAACCACATCCACTCTCCGCGCGAGCACCTGCACACCTACCTCAAGACGCTCGACGCCGACCGCGCCGCGCTGCCGGAGGCCTTCCGCGCCCGGCTGCAGAACGTGATCGGCCACTACGGCATCACCGAGCTCGACCGCACGCCGGAGCTGGAGCAGGCCGTCTTCCGGATCTTCGTGGCGTCGCGCCGGGGCGTGTTCGACGCGGCCGTCGCGACGACCCTGCTGCGCCAGTGGGTGCAGGAGGCACCGCCGGTCGAGTCCGAGCAGGTCCAGATCGGCCTGGTGCTGGAGCACATCGTCGCCGCGACGCAGGTCCGCTACCCGGCGGTGGCCGACCTCGCCCGCAGCGTCGTGTTCACCTGGTTCGCGCAGCCGTTGGTGCGGCGCAACCGCGCCCGCGTGCACAGCGAGGTCCGCAAGCACCTGATCCACCTCGACACGCAGCCCCAGGCGGCGGACCGCGAGGAGCGGATCGCGGCGATGGTCGCGTCGGCCGAACCGCTGGTGCGCCTGCTCGGCCAGCGCATCGGCAAGCCCGGCGCGGACAACACCCCGTTGCTGGAGGTGCTGGCCCGCCGCTACTACACGAAGAAGGCGCTGGAGAACCCGCGGGTGAACGGCGCGTTCTTCATCGCGGAGAACGAGCCGGAGCAGACCAGGCTCATCTCGACCGCGGTGGAGTTCCCGTCCCTGATCGACGCCGTCGGTGACGTCGTCAAGCACGGCACCGGCAGCGCGGTCGTCGCGGACCTCTACGTCAACTGGGTCGACGGCCCGTCCGACCAGGACGAGATGGCCGCCGGTCTGGGTGCCGCCCTGGCCGCGCACCAGCTGCCGCCGACGATCACCCGCATCACCACCACGGTGGCGGGCCGTCGCGGCGAGTCGATGCACCACCACTTCACGTTCCGCCCGTCGTCCAACGGGTTCGCGGAGGAGAGGCTGGTGCGCGGGCTGCACCCGCGCATCGCCGAACGCATGCAGCTCGAACGGCTGCGCGAGTTCGACCTCACCCGGCTGTCCTCCGTGGACGAGGACGTCTACCTGTTCCGCGCCGTGGCCAAGGCGAACAAGTCCGACGAGCGGCTCGTGGCGCTGGGCCAGGTCCGCGACCTGACGCCGTTGCGCGACGACGAGGGCCGGATCGTGGCCCTGCCCGCCGCCGAGGACGTGCTCGCCACGTGCCTGGACGGCATTCGCCGGGCTCGCGCGCAGGCCGGTGGCCGCACCCGCCTGGCCACCAACCGCGTGGTGCTCTACGCGTGGCCGCCCACCGAGCTGTCCTCGAAGGACCTGGACGCGATCGGTCAGCGCGTGCTGCCGACGACCGCGGGCCTCGACCTGGAAGAGGTCCTGTTCCTGGCGCGCCGCAGGGACCCGGCGTCCGGTGAGCTCACCGACATCGGTGTGCGGATCGCGAACGACGCCGGTGCCGGCGTGCGGTTCTCGTTCGTGCAGCCGCCGACCGACCCGATCCAGCCGCTCGACGACTACCGCCAGAACGTCCTGCGCGCCCAGTCGCGCGGCACGATCTACCCGTACGAGCTGGTCGACATGCTCGTCGGCGACGGCGGGTCGTTCGTGGAGCACGACCTGGTCGAGGGCGCTCTCGTGCCCGTCGACCGCCCGCGTGGTGGCAACAAGGCGGGCATCGTCGTCGGTGTGGTGACCACGCCGACCCCGGCGTACCCCGAGGGCATGAAACGCGTCGTGCTGCTGGGCGACCCGACGAAGTCCCTGGGCGCGCTGGCCGAGCCCGAGTGCTCGCGGGTGATCCACGCCATCGACCTGGCCGAGGAGCTCTCCGTTCCGCTGGAGTGGTTCTCGCTCTCGTCCGGCGCGAAGATCTCGATGAGCTCCGGTGTCGAGAACATGGACTGGGTGGCCGCGGCACTGAAGCGGATCGTCGAGTTCACGCAGGACGGTGGCGAGATCAACGTCGTCGTCAACGGCATCAACGTCGGCGCCCAGCCGTACTGGAACGCCGAGGCCACGATGCTCATGCACACCAAGGGCATCCTGGTCATGACCCCGGACTCGGCGATGGTGCTGACCGGCAAGCAGGCACTCGACTTCTCCGGCGGCGTCTCGGCCGAGGACAACTACGGCATCGGCGGCTACGACCGCGTCATGGGCCCGAACGGCCAGGCGCAGTACTGGGCCCCGAACCTGCGGGCGGCGTTCGACGTGCTGCTGGGCCACTACGAGCACAGCTACATCGCGCCGGGCGAGGCCGGACCGCGCCGAGTGTCCACTTCGGACCCGTCGACGCGCGACGTGTCGTCCTACCCGCACGTGGTGGGGGACAGCCCGTTCAACACCGTCGGCGAGATCTTCTCGATCGAGTCGAACCCGGACCGCAAGAAGCCGTTCGACATCCGCACCGTCATGCGGGCGTTGTCCGACCAGGACCACGAGGTGCTGGAGCGCTGGGCGGGCATGGCCGACGCCGACACCGCCGTCGTCCAGGACGTGCACCTCGGCGGCATCCCGGTGACGCTGCTGGGCGTCGAGTCGCGCGGAGTCTCGCGCACCGGCTTCCCGCCCACCGACGGCCCGGACACCTACACCGCCGGCACGTTGTTCCCGAAGTCGTCGAAGAAGGCGGCTCGCGCGATCAACGCGGCCTCGGGCAATCGTCCGCTGGTCGTGCTGGCGAACCTGTCCGGCTTCGACGGCTCGCCGGAGTCGATGCGGGAACTGCAGCTGGAGTACGGCGCCGAGATCGGCCGCGCGATCGTCAACTTCCGCGGCCCGATCGTGTTCACCGTGATCTCGCGGTACCACGGCGGCGCGTTCGTGGTCTTCTCCAAGGCCCTGAACCCGTCCATGACGGTGCTCGCGGTCGAGGGCTCCTTCGCCTCGGTCATCGGCGGCGCGCCCGCCGCGGCCGTGGTGTTCGCCCGTGAGGTCGACGGCCGCACGGCCAACGACCCGCGCGTGAAGAAGCTGGAGTCCGCGGTGGCCGAGGCGTCCGGTGCCGAGCGGGCGGCGCTGACCGCCGAGCTGGTGTCGACGCGCCAGGGCGTGCGGACCGAGAAGCTCAACGAGATGGCCGCCGAGTTCGACCGGGTGCACAGCGTGCAGCGCGCGGTCGAGGTCGGGGCGGTCGACGCGATCATCTCGGCCGCGCAGCTGCGGCCGGCGATCATCAAGGCGATCGAGGACGGTCTCGCGAAGTAGCAGGTTCTATGATCAGGCCCGGTCATCCCGTTGGGGGTGGCCGGGCTTTTTCCTTGGGGGAGGAAATGATCGTGAACTCTGCGCTCGCCACTGCTCTCGACGCTCAGTCCGGCGACTCGGAGCTGCTCGCCGCGCTGGTCGACCACGGGGTGTTCGTTCCCGTGCAGGCGAGCGGCTCCGTGCTCTTCGCCAAGGACGCTGACGGAGGCCCAGCCATTCCCGGCTTCGTCAGCGAGGCGTGCTGTGCCGAGAAGTTGCCGCAGGCCGCCGGTGCCGTGCACTGCGATGTGCTGCGGCTGCTGGACATCGCGAAGCAGACCGGTGTCGAGATGCTGTCGCTGCACTCGTTCGGCGGCTGGGCCCGCGTGCCGGTGCCGTTGCTGCGCCGGACGATGCGCGAGCGCGGCCGCGACGCTGCGGGGGAGTGGTTGAAGCTTCGTCCGTCCACGCACGCGCTGGCCATCGCGCTCCGGCAGGCGCTGGTGCGGCGGATCGCGGAGTTCCCCGCGATCAGGACGGTCTGGGTGTCGAACGCCCGGTGGCATGACACCGGCATGGAACACCTGATGCTGCACATCGCGGTCGACGAACCGATCCCGTCGCCATCGGTGAAGCGGTTGATGGACGTTCTGCTGGCCGAGGAAGTGGTGATCGGCGAGGAAGATCCGCAGCTGGGCACGATCGCGCTGAACACCAGGACCCATGCCGGCCATCTGGCCGAGTTGGAAGGGATGGGCCTGGACCCGGTGCGGGCGCCGCGGCCGAAGCGGTGGTGGCGCCGCTCCTGATCATTCGTTCGTCACGCCGAACGGGATGTGCACGCACGGCACGGTCTGGATCAGGTGCCCGCGCTGGTCGTCGAAGAAGATGTGCGGCTTCAGCACGTCCAGGATCGGCGCCTTCTTCAAGCCTCCCAGGAAGAACGCGTCGTTCACCGTCAGCCCCCAGGCCTTGAGGCTGTTGATCGCGCGTTCGTGTGCCGGGGCGGACCGCGCGGTCACCACCGAGACCCGGATGCGATCTTCTGCCTGGCGCTGGATGCGGTTCACGCCCGCGAGGAAGTTCCTCAGTGGACCGGGATCCAGGGGCGTGACGACGTTCGTGGCCTCGTGCTGCTGGAACTGGTCGAGTCCGCCGCTCTGGTAGATCCGCTCGGAGGCGTCGTCGGCCAGGACGCCGTCGAAGTCGAACGCGATGCGCAGCGCCGGATCGTCGTCGTCCTGGAACGACGACTTGAGCACCTGGCCGGCGGGGAGACCGGCCGCGGTGGCCTTGCGGACGTCGTTCTCGTTGGCGGACAGGAACAACGACATGTTCAGCGCCGGCATGAACTCGTGCGGTGCCCGGCCCTCGGTGAAGATCGCGCGGGTGATCGTGAGGCCGTGATGTGCGGCGGAGCGAAGGATGCGCAGGCCGGTGTCGGGGGAGTTGCGCGACAGCACGATCACCTCGACCAGCGGTGCCAGCGAGTTGAGTCGCAGCAGCCGGCGGATGAACGGGAATGCGACGCCCGCCGCGAACGGTTCGGACAGGTGGGCTTCCTGGTAGGCGCGATAGGCCTGTTCGCCCTCGGACGAGAAGACGGCGTCGGACGCGGTCAGGTCGAACAGAGCGCTCGACGCGACGCCTACGACCAGCAGGTTTTCCAGGCTGGGAGCCACATCACGTGATCGTAGCCGCCCGGTTGGCGCTTTTCTGGTACGGTCGTACCAATGTACTGGGTGGTGCTGATCGCGTCGGGAGTGCTGGAGGCCGTCTGGGCCACGGCGCTGTCGGCGTCGAAGGGTTTCCGCCGGCCGTGGCCGGTGGTGGTGTTCGCCGTGACGATGACGCTGAGCGTCGTCGGGCTCGCGTGGGCGATGCGGGGGATCCCGGTCGGCACGGCGTACGCGGTGTGGGTCGGCGTGGGGGCCGTGCTCACGGTGCTCGTCGCGGTACTGCGCGGTGAGGAGAAGCTCGGGGTGGCCAGGGCGTTGCTGCTGGTCGCGTTGATCGGCTGCGTCGCGGGCCTGAAGGTGGTGAGCTGATGTACTGGGCCGTGTTGCTGGGAAGCGCAGTGCTCGAAGCCGTGTGGGCGACGGCGTTGTCCCAGGGGGCCTATGTGCTGTTCCTGGTCGCCGCGACGCTGAGCATGGTCGGGCTTTCCATTGGCATGAAACGAATTCCGGTCGGGACCGCCTACGCCGTGTGGGTCGGCATCGGTGCGGCCCTGACGGTGACGTGGGCGATGATCACCGGCGAGGAGACGCTCTCCGCGTGGAAGATCGTGTTCCTCACCGGGATCATCGCCTGCGTCATCGGGCTGAAGTTCCTGAAGTCAGGAGCCTCAGGCGTTGATGGTCCACCGCTGGTTGGCGGTGCCGGCGCAGTCCCAGAGCTGAAGCCTGGTGCCGTCGGCGGAGCTGTTGCCGGTGGCGTCGAGACATCTTCCTGACGCTGTGTTGCGCAGCTGGCCGTTGGCCTCGGCGGTCCACTGCTGGTTGCCGGAACCCGTGCAGTCCCACAGCTGGGTCACCGCGCCGTTGGCGGTACCCGACGCGTCGAGGCACTTGCCCAAGGCGCGCAACGTGCTTCCGTTGCGAGTCCACTGCTGGGCGTTGGTGCCGTTGCACGTGTAGAGCTGCACCGCGGTGCCGTTGGCCGAGTTCGCCGCGGCCACGTCGACGCACTTACCGCCGAAACCGGTGATGGTGCCGCCGGTCGGAGGCTGGGGGTTGCCGTTGCCGGCGGTCTCCCAGATGGCGTTGAGCAGGCTGGTGGCACCGGTCGTGTCCTGGGAGAGCTCCCAGTTCATGATGCCGCCCGCGTTCGACAGCGCCCACGTCGTCTTGCGACGGATCGTCGGCAGGCCGTTGTACTGGTTGCCGTTGTAGCTGTCGCGGTTGGCGTTGGCCGGGTCCTGCGCGACGAGGTCGCGGTAGGAGATGTAGGTCGGCCGGCTGTAGAACGGGACACCGAGAACGGCCTTGCTCGCAGGCAGTCCGCGGTTCTTCCAGAAGTTGACGGAAGCGATCGACCAGTCGTAGTTCGCGTGCGGGCTGCCACCGTCGTAGGCCATGATGTTCAGCCAGTCGACGATGCCGAACACCGCGGGCTGCACGCCGTTCGCCGTGCCGCCCTCGCTCACGACCGCGGCCGTGAGCAGCTTGCCGCGGCTGTGCAACTGGTCGCCGAGCTGACGCATCAGCAGCGTGTAGTTGTCACCCTCAACGCCCGGATCCGGGTACTCCCAGTCGATGTCGACACCGTCGAGATTGTACTGGTTGACCAGGTTGATCAGTGCGTTGACGAACGTCGTGCGGCCGTTCGCGCTGGCCGCCAGGATCTCGAAGTTGTCGTCGTTGCCGCCGTTCCAGCCGCCGACCGCGATCGAGACCTTGACGTTGTTCTGGTGGCCGAGGCTCACCAGTTGCTGCAACTTGCCGGGGTCCGGCAGGCCCTGGAGCGTGCCGTTGGAGTTCGGCAGCACGAACGAGTAGTTGATGTGCGTGAGCTTGCTGTACTGGATCGAGCTGACGTTGCCGGCCCAGGACGGCATGTAGCCGACGCTCTTGAACCCGGCGGGATAGGCGGCCTGCGCGGCAGGCGCCATGACTGTCAATGTCGCCGCGGCGGCGGCCAGCGCGAGGCCGGCGGCGCCGAGGCGTGAACGGAATGAACGCATTGCAGGGGAGGCCTTCCACTTCGTCGAGCGCCCACCGCGACGTTAGTGGTCTAGACCGGTTGCCGGAAGATCAACTCGGTACCGGAACTGGTTCCGGTCGGTTTCCGGGAATCATCGGAGGTATGAGGCGCCGTTCACGTCGATGATCGTGCCGCTGGCCCACAGCGCGTTCTCCGTGGTCAGCCACGCGACCGCGGCGGCGACCTCCTCGGGTTCGGCGACGCGGCCGAACGGGCTCTGCGCCCGGATCCGCTCGCCCTCCGGACTCGCGAGGAGCTCGGTGACCATGTCGGTCCGCACGAACCCCGGCGCGACGCCCGCGACCGCGATGCCCTGAGGCGCCAGGGACTGGGCGAGCGACTGGGTCATCGCGTGCAGACCGGCCTTCGCCGCGCCGTACGCGGGGGCGTCGGGCTCGCCCCGGTAGGCACCCCGCGAGCCGACGTTGATGATGCGACCGCCCGCGGACATGTGCCGGACCGCGTGCCAGGCGAGGTCGGCGGGGCCGTACAGGTTGAGCTCGATCGTGCGGCGCCAGGCCTGCTGCCACTCCTCGAAGCTCGTCGCGGCGATGGGGTGGTGGAAGTAGATCCCCGCGTTGTTGACCAGCACGTCGAGACCGCCGAGCTTCTCGACGGTCTCGTGGACGACCTGCTCGGCCTGGTTCGCGCCGAGGTCGCCCTGGACGGTCACGTGGCCGTCGCCGGGCAGGCTCGCCGCCACGGCCTTGGCCTCGTCCGCGCCGGAGCGGTAGTGGACGGCGACCTGGTGGCCGCCCGCCGCGAGGGTGTGTGCGATGGCGGCGCCGATGCCGCGGGAGGCTCCGGTGACGAGCGCGCGTCGAGTCATGCGCCGATCATGCCTGGTTGTCGATCATCCACTTGCCGTTCTGCTGCACGAACGTGTATGTGTGCGTTTCGGTCGTGGAGACGGTCGCGCCCTGCATGTACTGCAGGGTCACGGTCACGACGTTGTCGCCCTGCGGTACGAAGTTCGACAGCTGCACCGCGGTGTAGTCGTCCCAGAACGACTGGTAGGCCTGGAAGCTCGGCGTGCGTACGGCCTTGAACCGGTCCGTGAGCGACGCGTACCCGGCCTGCAGGTCGCCGGGGATGAGCGCGTAGTAGGCGGTGATCGCCTCCTGGGCGTTCTTCGGCCCGGCGGGCGTTTCCGGCTGGCCCTGGCTCGGCGTGCCGACCGGAGGGTTCGTCTGGGAGTTCGCCGGTGGCGGGGTCTGGCTGTCCGCCGGCTGCTGCGGCTGGGTCTGACCCGACGTCGGCTGGTTCGACGGGGTGCTCGAACCGGTCTGGCTGCTGCTGGGCGGCTGAGCGTTGTTCTGGTTGCCGTTGCCCTTGGGCCACAACAGGAACGAGCCGACGCCCACGGCCAGCACGAGAAGGACGATCGCGATGGGGACGAGCGGGAACTTGCGGCGGTTCTCGTCGGGTTCCGCCGGGGGTGCGGGTGGGGTGCTGACGGGAAGCACCGGCGTGGGCGGCTGCGCGGCGGTCTCGCGGACCACTGGCGGCGGCGTCGCGATCGGGGCCTTCTGCTCCACGGGAGCGGGTGCTTCCGCCGGTACCTCGGCGACCGGTGTTGGCGCCTCGGGTTCCGGCGTCGCCTCGGGCTCGGGGGCCGCTTCCGGTTCCGGTGCCGGCTCGGGTTCGGGCTCTGCCTTGGGCGGGGCGGTCAGACCGGCGGCCTCCACGGCCGCGGCGCCCGCGATCAACCCTGCCGCGGCGGCCGCGGCCTCCTGCTTCGCCTTCTCCTCCGGCTGCGCCTCGACCGGGAGCTTGACCGTCGCGGGGATGACCACGGTCGCCTGGGAGGCCTGCGGCGTCTCGTTCACGACGGCGGCCAGCAGGTGGACGGCCTCCTGCATGCTCGGGCGGCGCTCGGGGTCGTTCGCGAGCAGCCGGAACAGCACGGGGGACAGCAGGGGGCCCGCGTTGGCGGGCGGCATGATCGAACCGCCGGCGACGCGGTGCAGCATCACGAGGTTGTTGTCCGCCGTGCCGAACGGCGGGCCGCCCTCCACGGCGTTGTAGAGCGTGGCGCCGAGCGAGAAGACGTCGGAGGGGAGACCGGCGTCCTCCCCGCGGGCGACCTCGGGGGAGAAGAACGCGGGGGTGCCGATGGTGCCGGTCGCGGTGGCAGTGCCGTCGTCGTCGGTGGCGCGGGAGATGCCGAAGTCGGTGATCTTGACTTCCTGGTCGCCGATCAGCACGTTGCCGGGCTTCACGTCGCGGTGCTGGATGCCGTGGCGGTGCGCGGCGGCCAGTGCGGCGGCGGTGTAGCACCCGATGCGGGCCACCTCACGGGGCGGCAGCGTGCCCTGCTCGGTGATCACGGCGGCGAGGCTGCGGGAGGGGAGGTACTCCATGATCAGCCACGGTCGGCCGTCCTCCTCCACGACGTCGTAGACGCGGATGGCGTTCGGGTGCTCCAGACGGGCGGCGAGGCGGGCCTCGCGCATGGCCCTGGCCTTCGCGCGGTCCACCCTGGCGTCGTCGAGGCCGTCCAGCGCGAGCAACTCCTTGGCCGCGACCAGACGGTGAAGCTGCTCGTCGTAGGCCTGCCAGACGACTCCCATCGCGCCCTGGCCGACCTTCTGCTTCAACTGGTAGCGGCTGCCGATGAGCCTGCTGCTGTCCTCCACGCGGGTGCTCCCGTCCCCTCTGATCACTCACAAGTGTGACGGTTGCCGCGTTAGTCGTTGACTGTAACCCTATCTGGGGGTACATATGGGGTTATGCCAAAAATCAACGTGTACCTGCCCGATGAGCTCGCGGACTCCGTGAAGGACATGAACATTCCCGTCTCGGCGATCTGCCAGCGGGCGCTCGAAGGGTCGGTCAAGCGGATCGCCGCGATCCGGGCACTCGACATCAGGGACCTCCAACGAGAAAAACCCCCGCAGTTCACCGACCGCGCGTGGAAGGCCGTCCAGATCGCCGCCGAGGTCTCCCAGGGCACCAGGCTCGGCACCTCGCACCTGCTGGCCGGCATCACCGCGGAGGGCGAGAACCTGGCGATGGACGTGCTCCGCGCGCTCGACATCGAGCCGAGAGGCCTGCCCTCCTCCACCCCCGCGAACGTGGGCGGGAAACCCGGGTTCGCCGACGACGGGGCGGCGGCGCTGGAGCTCGCGGTCGTCGAGTCGATCGCCCTGGGCCACAACTACGTGGGCTGCGAGCACCTGCTGCTCGGCATCGTCGCCGAACCGAACGGCGCCGGCGGCGAGGAGCTGCGCGAGCTGGGCATCGAGATCAAGGGCGCGCGCCGCGCGGTCCAGACGGCGCTCGCGGGCATCGTCCACCTCAAGAAGCAGCAGAAGGCCGCCCCGGACGCGGCGAAGATCCTGGAGATGATCATGACCCGGCTGGCGAGGCTGGAGCAGCACGCCGGTATCGGCTGACGAGCTCCGCGCCGATGCGGGCCAGATGTTCTTCGACCTCCGGCGACTCGACGGTGATCAGGCCGCCCCACCCGGCGACGTTGCGGGCGATGTCGAGCGGCCGCGGCGCCGTCAGTTCGACCAGCGTGAGCTCACCCCGGTCCTCGACGACCGTGCAGTGGCGTCCGTGCTGGTGCTGGAAGACCTTCAGGAACCTCGTGGGCACGAGCACCGACGCCGACGTCTCCGAACGCCGCTCCTCCATGGCCGTGACGACCTCGCCCCAGGCGCCGGCCAGCTCGAAGCCGGCGGGCCGCGAGGACGGGGTGCCGGTAGGGGTCACACCCGTGATGCGGTCGAGCCGGAACGTGCGCCGGCCGTCGTCGGTGCCCGCGATGAAGTACCAGATGCCGTCCTTGTCGACGAGTCCCCACGGGTCGACCAGACGTTCTTTCGGTGTCTCACCGCGTTTCCGGTAGCTCAGTCGCACCCGCACCTGCGCGACTACGGCCTGCTGGAGCGTGGCGACCAGGCCCGGCCTGTCCTTGGGGTCCTCGCCCCACCCGGCGGTGTCGACGATCGTCGACTCGGCGGCGGCCTCCGCCTCGGCCCGGAACGTCTGCGGCAGCGCGCGGACCAGCTTCCGCAACGCCGACTTGATCTGCGGGGCGACGGACGAGGCCGGTCCGGCGACCAGGAACAACGCCTGGGCCTCCGCCGAGGTCAGGCCGCTCAGGTCGGTGCGGGCACCGCCGACGAGCGACCAGCCCCCGCCTCTCCCCGGTTGGGGGTACACGGGTACCCCCGCCGCGGACAGGGCTTCGAGATCGCGCCGGGCGGTGGCGTTCGAGACTTCGAGCTCCGCGGCCAGCTCGGCGGCGGTCACCCGGCCGCGAGCCTGCATCAGCAACAACGTGGCGACGAGACGGTCTGCGCGCATGTCTCCAGATTCCCGCTAAAAGTGCTCACTCGATGAGCACTTTACGGCGGAGGCTTGGAGCCACACAGACCGAAACGAAGTTCCACTGGAGGCAGTTGTGTTGCGAGGAATGTCGACCGTGTCCTACTACGCCGACGACCTGACCGAGGCCCGCGACTGGTACGCGCGGTTCCTCGGGGTCGACGCCTACTTCGAGCGGAGCACCCCGGACGGCATGCTCGCGTACGTCGAGTTCCGGATCGGCGACTACCAGGCCGAACTCGGTCTCGTGAACCGCCGGTTCGAGGTCTCGCCGTCCGACGGCCCGGCCGGGCAGGTCCTCTACTGGGCGGTCGACGACCTCGACGCGACGTTCGCGAGGCTCCAGGAGCTGGGCGCCAAGATCCACGACGAACCTCAGGTGCGCGGCGAGGGATTCGTGACGGCGTCGGTGGTCGACCCGTTCGGCAACATCCTCGGGATCATGACGAACACCCACTACCTGGCCATCGCCGAGCGGAACCGTCGCGACTGAGCACCGTCAGCCGCCGCATATCCTGCTGAAATGACGACGCGGCTCGCCATCACAGGACATCGCGGACTCTCCGCCGAACTGGAGGCGCGGATCGACGAGATGATCCGCGCCTCGGTGGCGGAGCACGGCGACGTGGTCGGGGTGTCGTGCCTCGCGGACGGTGCGGACGCGGTGTTCGCGCAGGCCGTGCTGGACGTGGGCGGCGCGCTCGTCGCCGTGCTGCCGGCCTCGAAGTACCGCGAGACGTTGCCCGAGGACTACCGGTCCGTCTACGACGCGCTGCTCGCACGGGCGGCCAAGGTCGTGCAACTGGAGTACGTCACGCCGGATCCGCACGCCTACATGGAGGCGGGCAAGCGGATGGTCGACGAATCCGACTCGCTGCTCGCCGTGTGGGACGGGCTCCCAGGACGTGGACCGGGCGGCACGGCCGACGTGGTGGCCTACGCGCGATCGCGGGGTGTGCCGGTCACGGTTCTGTGGCCCGAGGGTGCCGTCCGCTGAGCGCCTTTCCGCGCAGCACCCGGAAGAGCACGGCCGGCCGGAACAGCGTGGCCGGGTGGTCGACCAGGTGCGAGACGCGGATGAACGCGCGGTAGACCTGCCGGTTTCCGGGAAGCGCCGCGAACGCGCGGTCGGTGTACCAGCGCAGCAGCCGCGTGCTCAACGACGGTTTCCGGGTGCTCCAGCCGAGATCGGCGGTCGTCGCGGACCTCCACGGGGTCCTGGCGGTCCTGGCGACCGCGCGCTGGAAGACGAGCGGTTCCTTGGCGAGGTCGTGTTCCTGCAACAGTGTGCGCAGATCCAGGCAGTACAGGGCGGCGAGCGTCAGGCCGTGGCCGTGCACGGGGTTGAGCGAGACCACGGAGTCACCGAGCGCGAGCAGGCCGCGTGGCCAGTCCGGGACCTGGTGGAAGCGGTTCCACCGGCTGCGCAGGTTGCCGGCCTGGTAGATCTTCGACACAGGGGTGGCCGTTTTGATGATCTCGGCGATGTCGTGGCAGCGCAGGGTCGTGGCGTAGTCGAGAAAGCCGTCGTCGTCGGTCGGTGCGGCGTCGCCGTCCGCGCCGAACAGCGTCACGAACCACTGGTTGCCGTCCACCGTGGACACCGAGCCGCCGCGTCTCACGTCGGGTGCGCGAGTGACCTCGAAGGCGGTCTTCCAGTCGAGCTTCAGGTCGCGGTTCACCTCGTAGAGACGCGAGGTGAGGCTGAGATGGCCGTTGACGATCATCGGTGCCGGGCAGTGCACGCCGAGCTCCGCGAGCCACGACACGAGCTTGCCGTCGCGGCCGGAGGTGTCGACCACGAGATCGGCGTAGTCGGTGAACGGCCTGTCGTCGTGCCGGCCGTGCACCCCGGTGACCGTGCCCCGGTCGTGCAGCAGGCCGTCGATCGTCACACCGTCCACAAGGGACACGTTGGTGAGACTCAGCACCCGGCGGCGGATGGTCCGTTCGAGCATCACCCGCGTCGTCGAGAGCACGCTGAGGCCCAGGTAGTCGCGCGGTGCCCAGCCGGACGGCGCGCGGATCAGGAAGTCGCTGCCGAGGTCCGCGCGGATCGCGCCCGCGTCCTCCAGCTCCGCGCCGAGCCTCGGGAAGAGCGTCTCCAGCGCGTCGGCCCCGCGCGCCAGCAGCGCGTGCGGGTGGCTGGCCTGCGGGGTGCCCGCGCGATAGCCCGTGTCGGGGGTGATCCTGTCCCGTTCGACCAGCACGACGTCGCCGTACGACTCGGACAACACCCTCGCCGCCAGCAGTCCCGCGAAGCCGGCGCCGATGACGAGGGCGCGGTCGGAGTACATGGCGGCCATGCTGGCAGAACCACCTGGCGGGCGGATCCTCCGAGAGTCCTGTGTTTGGTCTCAGGACAGTCTCGCGACCAGCTCCGCGCGGCTGCGCACGCCGAACTTGGCGAACAGCGACTTGAGGTGGTCCTGCACGGTGTAGGGCGAGATGGCCAGCCGGGCCGCGATCTCCGACGTCGGCTGCCCGGCGAGCACCTCGTGGCACACGTCCTCTTCGCGGCTGGTCACGCCGTGCGCCTTGATCAGCAACCCCAGCAGGTCCGCGCCGGAAGCCCGGCTGATCGTCACGGCCGCCGCGAACTCGTCGTCGCTGACGAGTTCGCTCGCTTCGAGCAGGATCCAGCCGCCGCGGGCGTCGCGGACCCTCGCCCTGAACGTCCCGGACCGCGCTCTCGCCGCCGCGGCGCGCACCATCACCGCGAACCGGCCCGGCGCCACGTCCTCCAGTTCGTCGCGCCACTGCGCGGTGGACGCGGTCGAGGCCCTGATCGTGCCGTCCCCGGCGACCACGACGATGGCGGGCGCGCCGGTCCCGCGAGACGAGGTGCGTGCCGCGACGCGGGTGGCGGCGCCGAGAGCGGGTGCCACCGAGGCCATGAACTCCAGCTCGCGCTCGCTGAAGTCGCCGGTGCGCACCATTCCCGCTCCGCCCCAGCAGACGTCGTCGGCCCGGAACAACGACCGCAGCTCATGACTGAGACCCAGCGGCCGCCAGACCTCGTTGAGTCGCGTGGACCGTTTGTCCTCCAGCCTCGCCACGGTGTCACCGCGCTGCGCCAGCGACGCGAACGTGTGCGGTTCGCCGGGCGTGTACTCGCAGGTCGCGAGCACCGGCTCGTACTGCTGCGGGATGCGGTTGACGCCGCTGGTCATGGTGCTGAACACGCCGGAGTCCGGGTCCATCGAGGCCCAGCAGGAGAGCTCGCACGGGACCACCCGGTCCACGAGGGCGATGGCCGCCGCGTGCAGTTGCGCGACGTCGAGCCCCGCGCCCGCCAGTGCTGTGACGTCGCGTCGCACGCCCTGCGCCCGACCCTCCCACATGGTTGGCAGTATGCGCCCGCCGTCGCCGGTCCGGGATCCCAGTTTTCCGGGATACAGGGGCGCGTTCCGTGCGCGGAGGCTTCTCGCATGCTGACCACCGCAGGCGAGGGCGAGGTAGTCACCGTGCCCGACGCGACGATCACCATCCGGATATCGGCGAAGCACACCGGCGGCACCTACGAGTTGTTCGAGGTCGACGCGCCGCGTGGGGAAGCCGCGCCGCCGCACCGCACGCCGTGGCCGAAGGCGTACTACGTGCTGCACGGACGCATGGCGGTGTTCCTCGACGGCGAGCTCTACGACCTGTCGCCCGGCGATGCCATCACCATTCCGCCCAACGCGTCCCACACGTTCACGGTGCACACGCCGTCGGTGCAGTTCCTGGCGTTCGCCGTGGGGGACGTGATGGGCGCGTTCTTCCTCGACCTGTCCTCGAACGGCATGGAGGCGCTGGCCCGGCACGGGGTGACGCGGTGAGCGTCGTCGCCCAGGTCGCCGCGGCGGTCGCGGCCCTGATCCACCTCGTGGTGTGGGTCTGCGAGGCGTTCCTGATCGGCCGCGTCCACCGGTCGATGTTCGGGCAGCCCGCGCAGGACGTGCCGGCGATCCGGCTGTGGGCGTTCGGCGTCGGGTTCTACAACCTGTTCCTGGCGTGCGGGGTGATCGCGGGACTGGTCGCGGTGCACAGCGGGCAGGAACTGGTCGGCCGCACGCTGATCTTCTACGTGTCGTGGTTCATGGTCGGAGGCAGCGTGGTGCTGGCCGTGGCCGACCAGCTGGCGATGAGCCGCCCGCGCAACCAGGCCTGGGGAGGCGTTGCGGCAGAAGGGATTCCGCCATTGGTAGTACTGTTGTTCGCCTAGCACTCGGTACTCATGGGGGACGTTTGTTGAAGACGATCGAGCTACCCGACGGAGCCGTGATCACGGGGCGTGGCCTGCGCGACGGCAAGATCGTGGAGCCGCACCCGCACTACGGGGTGTACCTGCAACCCCGCCCGGTCGACGTGCCGTGGCCGCACGACTGGATCGACTGGCCGGACTTCCGCCTGCCGCGTGACCACGACGCCGCGATCCGGCTGATCCGCTCCCTGCACGCGCGGGCGTTGTCCGGCGAACCGGTCGAAGTGGCGTGCAGCGGCGGCATCGGCCGGACCGGCACGGTGATCTCGTGCCTGGCCGTGCTGGCGGGCGTCCCGGCCGCCGAGGCCGTGGCGTGGACGCGCGCGAACTACCACAAGCGCGCCGTCGAGACGCCGTGGCAGAAGCGCTGGGTCAGGAACTTCCCACCCAACTAGGAATCGAGCTCGACCGCGGAACGCCTGTGGACCAGCTCCACGACCTCCGGCGGCACCGAGTCGCCGGCCGCGAGCAGCCGGGGCAGCAACGCGGCCTCCGTGGTGACGGCGCGGAAGAACAGCTCGACCGTCACGTCGTGGCCGGGCCGGTGCACGACGGTGATCTCGTCGCCCGGCCCGACCAGACCCTCTTCCAGCACGCGGAAGTAGGCGCCGGGCCGGGCGGCCTGGGTGAACCGCTTGACCCAGCCGCGCTGCCCGAGGAACTCGGCGAACGTGCGGCACGGGATGCGCGGGCCGGTCACCTCGAGCAACGCCGTGCCTATCCGCCAGTGCTCGCCGACCAGCGCGTTCGTGTGGTCGATGCCCTGCGTCGTCAGGTTCTCGCCGAACTGGCCGGCGCCGAGCTCGGTGCCCAGCTCCGACTGCCACCAGTCGAGGTCCTCGCGCGCGTAGCCGTACACGGCCTGGTAGTCGCCGCCGTGCGCGTTCCAGTCGGCGATCGAGTCACCCGCGACGCCGCTGCCCGCCGTTCCCTTGGCTCCGGGCGGGCTGACCCGCAGCGGTCCGTCCACCGGGCGCTTGTCGATGCCGGTGGCACCGACGCGGGCGTGGTCGGCCGGGGCCGTCTTCTGGGCGACGTTCAGCGAGAGCACGACAGGCATGGGACCGAGACTATTGGCCGACCGCCTTGGCTGCGATCGAATTGACGTAGTCCTGGTAGATGCCCACCTTGCGCGTGATCAGGTCCATGCACTCCTGGAGCCGCACCATCTGCTGGGCGACGCGTTCCTGGTGCTCCTTCAGGATGTCCAGGCGCTGGAGCTCGTTCCCGTCGCCCTGGCGGACCAGGTCGGTGTAGCGGCGGATCTCCGGCACGGGCATCCCGGACATGCGCAGCATGATGCACATCCGCAGCCAGTCGATGTCCTGCTGTGTGTACACCCGGCGGCCGCCCGGTCCTCTGTGGACCTGGTGCGCGAGGATGCCTTCCTTCTCGTAGAACCGCAGCGCGTGCACGCTCAGTCCGGTCCGTTCGGCCACCTGTCCGATGCTCAGCCCCATGGTCCGAGCATAAATGCCGGGTCACCCGGCCGAGCGGACCTCGGCCCGGTCGCGCAGGTGCTGGTACCGCTCGCGCAGATCGCTGGTCTCCTCCCACTCGGCGAGGCTCTCGGGGGTGGGCGTCCTGGATCCCGGCAGGTACGTGATCTGGACCTCGGTGCCGTGCCAGGCGCGTGCGGCACCCGCGACGTCGGCCGCCGTGCCCGTGTCGAGGTAGGCGAGAAGGGCGAGCTGGACGCGGCGACGGCCGAACGCCGTGATGGCGGGCTTGACGAGCTCCCGGCTGAAACCGGGATCCGGTTCGAGGACGGTGGCCCGCATCAACGGTTCGAACCACTCGTCGGGTGCCGCCTCGGAGGCCGCCACCGCCTTGCCGACGGCACGCCGGGCCCGATGGCGCCACGAGGGCATGACATCAGGTTCGTCCGCAGCCGGAGATTCGGCTCCCACCAGGGGCAACAGGTCTCGCAACACGGCTTCGCAGGCGGTCGAACTGGGGGTCGTGCGACCGGGCAGGGGCTTGAACGCCTGTCGGTCGCTCTCGGAGGTCATGATCCCGAGAGTAACAACGTGCTTCTTGACCTAGAGACGGCTCTAGTTCGTACGTTCTCGCCATGAACATGCGCTATCGCGTTCTCGGGGGAACCGGCATCGAGGTCAGCCACCACTGCCTAGGCGCCATGATGTTCGGATCCGTGGCCAACAACGACCACGAAGAGGGCGTGCGGATCATCCACCGCGCCCTCGACGCGGGCATCAACTTCGTCGACACCGCCGACATGTACTCGGCCGGAGAGTCCGAGGAGATCGTCGGAAAGGCTTTGAAGGACCGGCGTGACGACGTCGTGCTGGCCACGAAGGTGCACTTCCCGCTGGGGGAGGGCCGCAACCGCAGCGGCAACTCGCGGCGCCACGTCCTGAACGCCGTCGAGGACAGCCTGCGGCGGCTGGACACCGACTGGATCGACCTGTACCAGGTGCACCGGCCGGACTACCGCACCGACATCGACGAGACGCTGTCGGTGCTGACCGACCTGGTGCGCGACGGGAAGATCCGGGCGTTCGGGTGCTCGACGTACCCGGCGGAGGAGATCGTCGAGGCGCACCACGTGTCGATGAACCGGGGCTACCTGCGGTTCAGGACCGAGCAGCCGCCGTACTCGCTGCTGGCCCGCGGAGTCGAACGGTCGGTGCTGCCGACGGCGCGGCGGCTTGGCATGGGTGTGCTGGTGTGGAGCCCGCTGGCCAGCGGATTCCTGTCGGGCAGGCACCGCAGGGGCGCGTCGGCCGAGGCGTTCCGGGCGACGCTGAGCCCCGAGCGGTTCGACGAGTCGCTGCCCGCCAACGCGGCGAAGTTCGAGGCCGTCGAGCAGTTCGCGAAGCTCGCCGACGAGATGGGGGTGTCGCTGCCCGCGCTGGCGGTCGCGTTCGTGACGACGCATCCCGGTGTGACCTCGGCGATCACCGGGCCGCGCACGATGGAGCAGCTGGAGTCGTTGCTGGAGGGCGCCTCGCTGGTGCTGACCGACGACGTCCTGGACCGGATCGACGAGATCGTGCCGCCCGGTGTCGACACCTACGACGTGCACGGCTTCTGGAAGCCCGCGTCGCTGCTGGACGTCCACCAGCGACGCAGGCCCGTCGATCAGCGCTGACTCACCACTGCTGGGTGGTCAGGCCGGTGCCCAGGTAGATCTGGTCGAACCCGTTGCCGTCGTTGTCGTCGGTGTAGACGACGGTGACGCGGCCCCACGGGTCGACGCCCACGGCGGGTTCGTCCTGCCTGCCGGTGGCGTTCGAGACCGTGAGCTGCCGTTCGGGACGGCCCGTGGTGGTGCCGTCGGGGTTGTAGACGCTGGTGTGGACGTCCTGCGCCTCCGTCGTGGTCACCGCGACGCCGAGCTGGTCGTCGATGCCGATCTGCGGGTCGGCGCCGGTGGTCTGGGCGACGGCACCCCGTGAGGTTCCGGCCGCCGTGAACGACTGCGTGCGGACTCCGGACTGCTCCCAGGCGATGGCGAAGTCGCCGTTGAAGTTGGCCGCCACGGCGGGGCGTTTCCCCTGACCCGTCGTGGTCTGCGCCTGCTTCACGCCACCGGACGCGGTGACGATCTTGCGGGCGACGTTCGCGTCGGCCTCCCAGGCGATGATCGCGTTGCCGGCGGCGCTCATCGCGACCTGGGGCTTGGCATGGGTGCCGCCGGCGTTGTTGACCTGGGCCTCGTAGGTCTTGGAGCTCAGGGACGCGAACACGCTCACCCGGACGGTGGGCGCGGCGGTGCCCTGCTGGTCCTCCCAGGTGACCGCGAAGCCGCCGGTGTCCGGATCCGCTGCCACGCTGGGGAAGTACTGCTGGCCGTCGGCGCTGGCGTTGGCCGTGCCGGAACCCGACACGGTCCCGGTCGCGCTGACCGAGCGGACGGCGATGTTGTAGTAGCCGTTGCCGTCCGGGTCCTCCGACCAGACGACGACCGCGCTGCCGTTCTCGTGCAGCGAGACGTCCGGCTGCCAGTGCCGCCAGTTGCCGGTGCCGCCGGTGGAGAGCTTCTTCTCGTAGACCGCCGTTCCCTCTTTGTAGAGGCGGATCCAGACGTCGGAGTGGATCGGGTCGGCGGGGGTCGTGGTGTCCCTGTCGTCCTCCCACACGACGGCCGTGTAGCCGTTGCGGGTGGCGCTCACGGACGCGTTGTCCTGGTCGCCGGTCGAGTCGCTGTTGACCGTGGACCACGTCATCGGTGCGGGTGCCAGCAGGAGGCTCGCGATCAGCAGTGTCTTCACGGCGCCTGCAATCCGGGGTTGGTGGCCTCGACGACGTAGCTGCCGACGGTCTTGACCGGGTAGTCGCGCACGGTGACCTTGTCGACGGCCCGGTAGTCCACCCGCATCTCCGTCGGCGTGGTCTGCGTCTTCACGTAGCCGCGCAGGTTCTTGAAGTACTTCACGTGCGGGTTCAGCGTCGGGTTGAGGCTGTTGTCGGCCGCGTTGCCGTCACCGCCGGACGTGATCGAGGTCGTGACGAGCTCGGTGCCGATGATCCGGTTCTGGGTTCCGTAGTTCTGCATGAGGTTCGCGCCCCAGCTGCGGTGCACGTCGCCGGTGAGCACGACCGTGCCCTTGTTCCCGTTGGTGTCCCAGGCGTTCTGGATGCGCGTGCGGTTGGCGGTGTAGCCGTCCCACGCGTCCATGCTCTTGGAACCGTCCGCCGCGGCGAGCCGTTGCGCGAAGAACACCTGCTGGCCCAGGAAGTCCCAGGTGCCGAGCTTCTGCCTGAGGCCGTCGATCAGCCACGTCTCCTGCGAGGTGCCGGTGAGCGTGCGGGCCGGGTCGTCGGCGGCCGGGCAGACCTTCGTGCCGTCGCCGCAGGCCTGGTCGTTGCGGTACTGGCGGGTGTCGAGCAGGTGGAACGTGGCGAGGCTGCCCCAGCGGACCCTGCGGTGCAGCAACATGTTCTGCGCTGTCGGTGCCTGGGCGGATCGCAGCGGCATGTGTTCGTAGTACGCGTTGTACGCGGCCGCGCGGCGAGCCGTGAAGTCACCGGCCGGGCTCGAGTCGTTGCGGATCAGGTTCGCGTAGTTGTTCTCGACCTCGTGGTCGTCCCAGACGACCAGCCACGGCGCGGTGGCGTGCGCGGCCTGAAGGTCCGGGTCGGTCTTGTACTGGGCGTGGCGGACCCGGTAGTTCGCGAGCGTGCTGATCTCGGTGGCGGGGGCGAACTGGCGGACCTTCGTGGTGGTCGCGGCGCCTTCGTAGATGTAGTCGCCGAGGTGCAGGATCAGGTCGGGGTGCTCCTCGGCCATCCGGCGGTAGCCCGTGAAGTAGCCCTCCTCGTAGTGCGAGCACGAGGCGAAGAGCATGGTCAGCGCGGGCGAGGTGCCGACGGCCGGTGCGGTGAGGGCGCGGCCGGTGGGGGAGATGTGACCGCTGGTGCGGAAGCGGTACCAGTACTCACGTCCCGGCTCCAGGCCGGTGAGGGTGACGTGCACGGCGTGAGCGCTTGCCTGGGTGGTGGTGAACGTGCCGGTGCGGACGATGGCGGTGAAGCGCTCGTCGGTGGCGACCTGCCATTCGACGGCGGTGTTGGTGTTCGGCATGCCGCCGAGTCCGTCGGCGTTGAGCGGGTTGGGGGCGAGGCGGGTCCAGATCACGAACCCGTCGGCCGCCGGTTCGCCGGACGCGACGCCCAGGGTGAACGGGTAGCCGATGGCGTTGGCCAGTGCGGGAAGTAGAACCCCGGCGCTCGCTCCCGCGAGGCCGCCCACGATGAAGGTACGTCTCCGTAACGTGGTCATGACCCGCAGGCTTACCGAACGCGGGTAAAGGTCCGCCTAACGGCGTGCGGCTTCAGAGTGGTTTCCCACCAAGCGAAAGCGGTGATGTCGTCGTGGTGGATGTCGAACGCGTCGGCGAGCAGCTCGGCGGCGCTGAGCGGGAGGCCGGTGTCGCGGACGGCGCGGTAGAGCAGGGCCACGTGGTCGCGGGACCAGGTTTCGAGGCACAGACCGGGTAATCGCTCCGCCTCGCAGCAAGGCTGGGCGCACACGACGATGTCGAACCACTCGTCGTCGTGGTCGTTGAACGCGACCGTGACGCCGAACCTGTCCGGGTGCAGCGCGGTGACCTTGCTGTGGCGGGTCTCGTAGTGCAGCGGATGGGGTAGCGCGGCGAGTCGTTTCGCGGCGTGGCGGTCCGGGCCGGTGATCACCACCGGTTCGTGGTGGGTGCCGTGGTCGAGCACGACCACGTCCCACGTGCTGCGGGCGAGCCTGAGTGCGGTGGCGAGGCCGGAGATGCCGGCCCCGACTACGAGTGCTGTGGCCATGACCAGCCCCTTCCCCTAGGATTGAGGCTAGCGAATGTTCAGAAATTTCTGAAGACAGGGTGACTGTGACGGGCGAGACAGAGCGCAGGGAGGCCGCAGAGCAGTTGGCGCTCACGCTGGTCGGTGCCGGGATGCAGCGGATGGGCGCGCGGGCGATCGCGGCGTTCCTGTTCTCGGAGGAGGAGTCGCTGACCGCGGGAGACCTGGCTCAGGAGCTGGGCGTGAGCGCGGGATCGGTGTCCGGTGCGATCAAGATGGTCGCCCAGATGGGCCTGATCGAGCGGATCTACGTCGCGGGCAGCCGGCGTGAGCACTTCCGGATGCGTGACAACGCCTGGACGACGCTGTACTCGCGGCAGCACTCGGTGGTCACCGACGTGCTGGACGCGGTGGAGAAGGGCGTCGGCGCGGTCGGGCCCGGTCGCGCGCACGACCGGCTGGAGTACATGCGGGACTTCTACACGTTCCTGATCAACGAGGCGCCGATGCTGGTGGAGCGGTTCGAGCAGCAGCGTCGTGGAGAACCCCGTTCATGATCAGGTCCAGCATCCGCTTCGCCTGAGCCGGGTCGCCGTTCTGCGCGACGCCGATCAGCAGCGCCATCAGGTCCATCGGCTCGGTCTTCGCGTTGAGAGGGGCGAGCAGGCTGGACACGGCCTCGGTCATCTTCGCGCGGCTGTGCTCGAACGGGTTGAGGCCCAGGGCGATCACGGCCTGCAGCGCGTCCTTGAGGTCGCGTTTCGTCGCGGCGTACGCGATGAAGCGGTCCATCCACTCCCGAAGTGCGGCTTCGGGTTCGTGGGTCTTGAGCAGCTCGGGCGCGGCGTCGCAGAGCTTCTCCAGCTCGGTGCGGTAGACCGCCTCGATCAACGCCTCGCGGGTGGGGAAGTGGCGGTACAGCGTGCCGATCCCGACGCCCGCCTTCTTCGCGATGGCGCCGAGCGTCGCGTCCTTCTCGTGGGTGAACGCGTCCAGCGCCACCTCGATCAGCAGCCCTCGGTTCCGGACCGCGTCTGCACGCACTTCATCACTCCTATGGGGTACGTCACTTGCTAAACGGAGGACTCTCCGTTTACGGTGGAACCCGAACCGGAGGAACCTCCGTTTCAGTGTACGACAGAGGTTGGGGAAATCAGATGAGTGAGCGCATCACCACCCCGTTCGGGTTCGGGAGCACCGCTCTCGAGGTCGTCGAGGGCGTCGACCTCTCGGGCCGTCGCGCCGTGGTCACCGGTGGGGCGTCGGGCATCGGCGTCGAGACCGTGCGGGCGCTGGCCGCCGCGGGCGCCGAGGTCACCATCGCGGCGCGCGACGTCGAGGCCGGCCAGAAGGTCGCCGCCGAGGTGTCCGCTTCCACCGGCAACAAGGCCGTTCTGGTCGCTCCGCTGGAGCTGACCTCGCAGGAGTCGGTCAAGGCCTTCGCCGCGGCGTGGGACGGCCCGCTGCACCTGCTGATCAACAACGCGGGCGTCATGGCCTCGCCGCTGACCCGCACGCCGGAGGGCTGGGAGCTCCAGTTCGCCACGAACCACTTCGGCCACTTCACGCTGACGCTGGGCCTGTTCGACGCGCTGCGCGCCGAGGGCGCCCGCGTGGTCAACGTCAGCTCGTCCGGCCACCTGTCGAGCCCGGTGGTGTTCGAGGACATCCACTTCGAGCGCCGCGAGTACGACCGCTGGCAGGCGTACGGCCAGTCCAAGACCGCGAACGTGCTGTTCGGCGTCGAGGCGGGCAGGCGCTGGGCTTCCGAGGGCATCACGATGAACGCCCTGATGCCGGGCGGAATCCTGACGGCGCTGCAGCGCCACATCTCGCAGGAAGAACTCCAGGCGCGCATCAAGCTGCGCGGCGGCGACAACCCGTTGCGGCTCAAGACGCCGGAGCAGGGCGCGGCCACCACGCTGGTACTCGCCGTGTCCCCCTTGGTGGAGGGCCGTTCGGGCCTCTACTTCGAAGACTGCAACGAGGCACTCCCCAACACCGAGGGCATGACCAACGGTGTCGCCGCCTACGCGGTCGACCCCGAGGCCGCTGCCCAGCTGTGGAAGGCCTCCGAGGAAACGCTGAAGGTGCAGGCATGATCACCACAGGATTCGGGTTCGACACGACGGCCCAGGAGGTCGCGAACACCGCGGACCTCGCCGGCCGCCGCGCCATCGTCACCGGCGGTGCCTCGGGCATCGGCGTGGAAACGGTGCGCGCCTTGGCGACCGCCGGCGCCGAGGTCACCATCGCCGCCCGCGACATCGACGCCGGCCAGCGCGTGGCGACGTCGCTCTCCAGGTCGACCGGCAACAAGCGGATCTCCGTGGCCCGCCTCGACCTGGCCTCCCAGGAGTCGGTGAAGGCGTTCGCCCGCAACTGGGACGGCCCGCTGCACCTGCTGATCAACAACGCGGGCGTCATGGCCACCCCGTTCACCCGCACGCCGGAGGGCTGGGAGCTCCAGTTCGCCACGAACCACTTCGGCCACTTCACGCTCACCCTGGGCCTGTTCAACTCATTGCGCGCCGAAGGCGCCCGAGTGGTGAACGTCAGCTCGTCCGCGCACCTGATGAGCGACGTCGTCTTCGACGACATCCACTACGCGCACCGCGAGTACGAACGCTGGCAGGCCTACGGCCAGTCCAAGACGGCGAACATCCTGTTCGGCGTGGAGGCAGGCGCCCGCTGGTCCGGCGAGGGCATCACGATGAACGCCCTCATGCCCGGCAGCATCGCCACGAACCTCCAGCGCCACCTCACGCCTGAGGAACTGCAGGAGCGCATCCGCCAAAGCGGCGCCGCGGCCACCCGCCGCCTGAAGACCCCGGAACAAGGCGCCGCGACCACGTTGGTCGTAGCCACCACGCCGCTGCTGGATGGCATCTCGGGCAGGTACTTCGAGGACTGCAACGAGGCCGCCCCGGTCTCGGGTGGCAGCCACCTGCGTGGCGTCGCACCGTACGCGCAGGACCCGGAGGCAGCGGCCCAGCTGTGGAAAGTCTCCGAGGAGACGCTCTGGTCGCTGAAGGCGGCCTGAGCGGTCCGCCGCCCAGTTCAGCGCCCCCGTGAACGTCTTGTCGCCGGGCTCCGGCTCGTCGTCGCGGAGGTGGTGGACCGCCCGCTTCCGGCAAACCGGGGGCGGGCCGTGAGGCGGCGCGGCCGAGGTGGCGGCGTGAGTTCTGAGGTGACGCGTCCCTGGAGTCGCAGGCAGGAGCGCCGCCACTGCCTGAGAACGTCGCGTCGCGTCGCGTCGCGGCTCGCGTCGCGGCTCGCGGCTCGCCTCGCGTCGCGGCTCGCCTCGCGTCGCGGCTCGCTTCGCGTGCGGTGAACTCCGCTGCGATCCTGCACGTGTCGGCGGCTTTCGATCTGATCGCAGGCGTTCCCACCTGATCTGGGGACCGTTCGCAGGATCCGCGACCAGATGATCCGCGAGATCGTTCTGTCGGCCTGATCGGACCCCGCCTGATCAGACCCTGTGCTGCACCGTTCACGCTTCCTTCGGATGTGCCGCCGTGATGCGCGTCGGGCACCGGCCACTCGGATCAGTTAGTCATCAGCGGTAGCCGTTGGGGCACAACACAAGTTGAACGCCAGCTCGTGTTCCCGCTTCATGTCGGGTGTGCGCAGCCGCAGGGCCAGGGCCACAATCCTGCCGGCCGTGGCGGAGTAGGTTCGGAGAAATGCGGATCGGCGAGCTGTCCAAGCGCACGGGCGTGAGTCCGCGCTCACTGCGGTACTACGAAGAGCAGGGGCTGCTGACCAGCTCACGCTCCGACACGGGGCAGCGGCACTACTCCGATGCCGAGGTCGACCGCGTGTCGCTCATCCGGCAGCTGTTCGACGCGGGTCTGCCCAGTCGGGTGATCGCGACTGTGCTGCCGTGCGTGGACCTCCCCGGCGACCTGGGCGTCGCCGAGGAGACGTACGCGGCGATGATGCGCGAGCGCGACCGGATCGACGCCGACATCGCGCACCTGATCGAGGAACGGGACGCACTCGACGTTCTGTTGAAGATCAACAGCCGCCACCGGGCGGAGCTGTCCGCGATGCCGGAACCGGTGGCGCAGCCGGCCTGACGCTGTGACCTGCGCCTCAGCCGCTTGCCCTTTACATCGATGTCAGGGGTGAGGGTGGTGACAGGGCCCGGAACCACCGGGCCGGTCACCCTGGAGGCGGCAGAAAATGGGACAGGCATTGGGTTTCGGCAGGAATGGCGGGCCCGAGGTGCAGGAGTTCTTCGATCGCCCCGATCCCGTCCCCGGTCGTGGCGAGGTGCTGATCCGGGTCGAGGTCGCCGGCGTGAACCCCCTCGACCACCTCGTGCGCTCGGGTCTGGTCCCTGGGCTCGACGGCGGGCGTCCGTTTCCTCGCGTGCTGGGCATGGAGGCAGCGGGAACCGTCCTCGCCCTGGGCGAGGACGTCGACGGGCTCGAGGTGGGGGACGCGGTCTTCGGTTTCGCACTCACCGGTGGCGGCACCTACGCCGAGACGACGGTGCTGTCCGCAGCGAACACCGCGCGCGTCCCGGCGGGCCTGTCCGCGATCGTGGCGGCAACGCTGCCGGTGGCCGGGACAACTGCGGTGGACGTGCTCGACCAGCTCGGCCTCCCGGCCGGTGCCACGGTGCTGGTCAACGGAGTCGGCGGCGGGGTCGGTCTCGCCGTCGCCCGGCTGGCCGTCGAACGCGAGCTGCGGGTGATCGGCACCGGGAGCACCGCCAAGCGCGAGCACGCCGAAGCCATCGGGGTGCGGTTCATCGACTACGCCACCGAGGACGTGGTCGCCGCGGCGCGCGAGCTGGTTCCGGACGGCTTCGACGGGATCGTCGACCTGGTCGGGGCCGCCTCGCTGCGGACGGTCGCGCCGCTGGCCAGGGATCCCCGCGCCGTCATCGCCGTGGGGGATGCGTCGGTGGCCGATCTCGGTGGACGTTTCGTCGAACGTCGCCTCGACCGTGAGAACCTGGAACGGTCAGCCCGGCTGGCCG
Source organism: Lentzea waywayandensis (assembly GCF_900115955.1). Classification (GTDB taxonomy): domain Bacteria; phylum Actinomycetota; class Actinomycetes; order Mycobacteriales; family Pseudonocardiaceae; genus Lentzea; species Lentzea waywayandensis. The sequence goes on along the minus strand of NZ_FOYL01000001.1, from coordinate 17,849 downwards.
TCGACGGAGTCCTCGCACCCGTGATCACCGCGGTCCACTCGCTCTCCGACGCACCGGCTGCCCTCGCCGCCGTCGAGAACGGTCACGCTTCGGGCAAGGTCGTCATCAAGGTGGCGTGAGAGCTATCGGAGCATCTCACCCGAGGTCGGGTCGTCTACCAGGCGGAAGAGGTCGCGCGTCGGGTGCACGTCGACCGGGATGCTCGTTCCGACCTCGACGATCTTCTCGCCGTGGACGAGGTGGCTCGTGGCGAACGGCGGTGGGCCCGGCGCGGCGACCAGTATCTGGACCCTGGTGCAGCGGTCCTCGCCGCACCACACGCGCTTGGCGGACGTGACCTGACCTGACCCAGGACGCGCACGTCGGCCGTGTCCAGAACACGCCACACGCGCTGCTCCCAGGCGGTGCCGACGATGGCGACCACAGTGACAGCGGTCAGGCCGAGGCCGGTCACGACGACGGCAGGCTTGTCGTCGTCAGGGACGTGCCCGCTCAAGGCGGCTGCCAGGGCCAGGGGATCGGCCAGCATGACGGCGAACCCGAGCGCGGTCCAGAACAGCTGATGGAAGAAGACCGGCGGGCGACTCACCGGGCCTTCGGCCTCGGGTGCTCGGGTGCTCGGGTGCCTAGCCAAGCGGCCGAACCTTGATGTCTTGAACGGCGGTCTTGGTCCGGTGCCGGGCGCTCAGGGGCTCCCGGTAGAGGTCTGGACCATTTCGTGCTTCAATGACAGTGGGTCGCCGCCTGTAAGCGAAAGGTGAGCGAATGTCTGCCCGCTTGTTGCTGAGGGCACTGACCGCCCTGCTTCTGCTCATGAGCACCGTGCTCATCCCGTCCGCTGCCCAGGCGGCCGACACCTGCGCGCTCAAGCCCCGCCCGGCAGGCAAGGTCCTGCACGGGTACTGGGAGAACTGGGACGGCGCCTCGAACGGGGTTCACCCGCCGTTCGGCTGGACGCCGATCACCGACAGCCGCATCAAGCAGCACGGCTACAACGTGATCAACGCGGCGTTCCCCGTGATCCGCTCCGACGGCACCGTGCTGTGGGAGGACGGCATGGACGTCGGGGTGAAGGTCGCCACGCCTGCCGAGATGTGCGCGGCGAAGGCGGCCGGGGCCACGATCCTGTTGTCGATCGGTGGCGCGGCGGCGGGTATCGACCTGAGCTCGGCCGCCGTGGCCAACCGGTTCGTCGCGACGGTGGTGCCGATCCTCAAGAAGTACAACTTCGACGGGATCGACATCGACATCGAGACCGGGCTGGTCGGTAGCGGCAACATCAACTCGCTGTCGGCCTCGCAGGCCAACCTGATCCGCATCATCGACGGCGTGCTGGCGGCGATGCCGGCCGGGTTCGGGCTCACCATGGCGCCGGAGACCGCGTACGTGACGGGTGGCAGTGTCGCGTACGGCTCGATCTGGGGTGCGTACCTGCCGATCGTCAAGAAGTACGCGGACAACGGCCGCCTGTGGTGGCTGAACATGCAGTACTACAACGGTTCCATGTACGGCTGCGCCGGCGACAGCTACTCGGCCGGGACCGTGCAGGGGTTCGTGGCGCAGACGCAGTGCCTGAACAAGGGGCTGGTCGTGCAGGGCACCACGATCAAGGTGCCCTACGACAAGCAGGTTCCCGGCCTGCCCGCGCAGCCCGGTGCCGGCGGCGGTTACCTGAACCCCACGCTGGTGGGGCAGGCGTGGAACAGCTTCGGCGGCCAGCTCAAGGGCCTCATGACCTGGTCGATCAACTGGGACGGGTCGAAGAACTGGACCTTCGGCGACAAGGTGAAGTCGTTGCAGGGCCGTTAGAGCACGATGGTGTTCTGCCCGGCGGCGATCTTCCACAATCCGTCCTCTTTGGACAGGACGTAGAGCGGTGAGCCCTCGTTCTGGTCGGGGATCACGGTGCCGTCGGGCTTCACCGGACGCTGGCGGATCTTGACGGCCGCCACGTCCGGGCGGATGAAAAGGACGTGCGCCACCTCGTACGTGGCGGTCGACTCCTTCGTCGCGCCGGGCAGGACCTGACGGGTGAAGGCGGCGATCTCGTCGCGGCCGGTGAGGCGTTTGCCGTGCGCGGTCGTCCAGATCGCGTCGGCGCGGAACAGGCCGATGAACTCCTCGGCTAGCTCGTTCTGCTGCGAGTGCTGGACTGTGGCGACGAGGTCTTCGATTTCCGCGATGTCGGTCATGGTGAAGATCGTCGTACCTCGACCAATGTAGAGGTCAAGGGTGAAACCGAGGCCCGGCCGCGCACAGCGTGATGGAGGCGGTGTGCACGGCCGGGCCTTCTTCACCGGGTCACTCGCGGGGTGCGACCCGAGACTCGTAGGACTTCGGCTTGTACCAGGGGTTGTAGAAGCAACCCGTGCCGTACTTCCTGTCGTGGCTGGGGCAGGCCGCCGCGATCAGGAAGGCGTTGGAGCGGATGCCCCACTTCTCCCAGGCCTCCAGCGACTGCATGGCCGCGGCGTACTCGGAGTCGCTGAACGCGCTGTGCGTGGCCTCGGTCGTGAAGGTCTGCACGAGGTTGTACCAGCGCCCGGCCTTCGTCACGACGTCCCTGTAGGCCGACTCGTGCTCCACGAACGCGGTCGGGTCGCCGATCGCGTGCACCGACAGCACCGGAATGTCGATCTTGCCGGTGAGGTCGCTGTCGTAGGCGAGCTCGGCACGGGCGGCGGGGTCGGCGGCGAAGCGTTCGACGCCCGCGTTCAGCGCCTTGTCGTCGTGCGAACCCTTGTACACCACACCGGTGTTGCTGAACGGGTTCCTGTCGCCCAGGCGGAGGTGCACGATGTCGCGGAACGTGAACGTCGCGAAGTTCAGGTGCGAGTTCAGCGTCTCCTCGGGGATCTTCGTGACCGTGAGGATGTCGTTGAGCTTCTGCTGCTGCTCGGGCGTGCGGCTACCGGCCACGCCAAGGCATTCCTCGATCCGGCCGCGCAACCCGGCGGTCGTCATCGTGGAACCGGGCCGCAGGCCCTGCCACAGCGGGTACTGCGCCTCGGACGGCCGCGGGTGGTTGCCGCAGTAGTACTGGTAGACCACGCGCAGATCGACGCGGTAGTCGTACCCGCGCGAACCGCCAGCCATCACGCCACTCGTGAGCAGCGCCGCGTCAAAACCCTTGTACAGCTCGATGGTCTTGGCCGCGACGTTGCCGCCCCACGACTGCCCGTGGATGTACACCTTGTGCGGCTTGAGCATCGCGCTGACCATCTTGCGCAGGTTGTCGGTGTCCTCAGCTGCCATCCGCGTGCCGTAGCCGCCGCGCCGGTACGAGGTGCCCGCCCACGCGTAGCCCTCCTTGACCATGACCGACCAGCGGTTCAGGTCGTCACGCGTGCGCTCCGGCGTGGGGTCGCCCAGGTCAGGGCCGCCGTGCGAGTGCACGACCAGCGTCTTGTTCCACTTCTTCGGCACGGCGATCGTGTAGTACGCGCCGTTGGGGTCCCGGCCCTCGTAGCAGGTGGTGCCGGCGGGGACGTTCGCCGGGCACGGTGCGGTCGGGGGCAGATGCACCGGCGACGTGAGACTCGCGGTGAGTGCGAATGCCAGCAGGACGTTCATGGCGGGAATCGTGAGTCCAGCTCAACAAGTGGTCCAGTTCACTCACCCAAACTTGGGATTTCCCTGACGTTACGAGCGAGTCACGCGGCGGAAGCGGGCGCTGTTCAGCACGTGCCGCGCCCACGCGTGGTCGGCAGGGTCGTCGTACACGCACGTCACGACGAGCATCTCGCCGAACCGTGCGACGTGGCCGTGGAACTCGTGCCGTGTCACGCCCTCCGAACTGGCCGTGAGCCACAACGCGTGCCGCAGCTCGACACCGTCGCGCACGAGGAACTGCTGCTCCTCAGGCACGTCCGGCGCGCCCTCCAGAGCCAGCTCCAGGAACTTCTCGGCCGACGTTCCGATGGCCCTGCGGACGTCCACGAACACGGCGCGGCCAGGACCGGCGAAGCGCAGACCCTCGTCGAGCACGTGCGGGGTGAGGCCCGCGGTCCGTTCGATGCTCCACTGGCCGGGCAGCTTCTGCCGGATCGAGACCGGCAGCTCGACCAGGTAGCCGCTGAGCACCTCGTCGCGGTCCCAGGTCGTGCCGAGCAACGGGTGCTCGACGTATTCGGGCAGGTCATCGGGCTCGCGGACCTCGGCGACCACCTCGGCGCCGCGCAGGCCGTCCCACGGCTTGATGTCGTGCGCGAACGTGCCGGTGAACCTCAGCGAGGCGTAGCCGGGGCCGTCCCACGAGTCGGCCGCGTGCCGGGCGTCGCCGGGATCGACTCGCATCCAGGCGCCGAACCACAGCTCCAGGTCACCGGTCAGCTCGACCGGAAGCACGCACCGGGCGAACGCGGCGTCGTCGGTCAGCAGGACGTTGCCGCCGGCCAGGAACGAGGGGGAGCGGACACCGGGTGGCAGGCCGAGGTCCAGGTCGATGGCGCCGGAGTCGTCGGTCTCGGTGCCGCAGCACGCGCAGGCCGTCACCCGATGTACCGGACGCTGTTGAGCACGTGCTGCGCCCACGCCTTGTCTGCCGGATAGCGATATACGCAGCGCACGGAGATCATCGTGCCGGGACGGACGACGTGACCGTGGAACACCTGTTCCTCATGGCCGTCGATCACCTCGCTGAGCCAGAACGCGTGACGCAACTCGGGGCCGTCGTGCGAGACGGAGTGCTCGGCGCTCGCCGGGTAGCCGTCGAGGACCGCGCCCAGGAAGTCGCTCACGCTGCCGCCGGTGAGGTCGGCGTAGACGTCGAGCGCCACCCGGCGGTCCGGGCTCGTGAACCTGACCGTGCGGCCGTCGACCACACAGCGCATGCCGTCGGTGCGTTCGATGGACCAGACCTCGCCGAGGGTCTCGCGGACGGGGATCGGCAACGGGTGCCGGATGCGGCACAGCACCTCGTCGCGGTTCCATTCCCGCTCCAGCACCGGGTGCGAGGTGAAGTACGGCAGCTCGTCGATGTTGAGCACCGCGGCCTCGACGGGCACGCCGAGCAGGTCCCACGGCTTGATCACGTTCGCGAACGTGCCGGAGATCCGCAGGTTCGCGTACTCGTCGTCGTTGTCCCACACGGCGTGCGCGTACATCGCGTCGACTTTGCTGATCTGCGTCCACGCGCCGAACACGAGCTCGGTTCCGCCGGTCAGCCGAACCGGGAGCAGGCAACGGATGTAGGAGTCGCCGTCCGGTCCGACGAGCAGCCCGCCTGTGGGCGCGCCGAGTTGCTCGCCGGGCACGCCGAGCAGTTGCTCCGGACGGTTGAGCCTGTAGTCGATGCGGTCCGTAGAGGTGATCTCGGCTCCGCAGCATCCGCATTGGACGGTCATGCGCAGATGCTAAAGCTCCTCGTCGGTCAACAGTCGAGAGCGTACGAGAAAACGTATTCCAAGCGGTGCCTCCAGCGAGAAACCGCTCCCACGACCAGGCACCACGTCGATCGTCAGGTGCGTGTGGCTCCAGTACTCGAACTGCGCGGCGGACATCCACACAGGAATGACGAACTCGTCCACCGCGAGGTCCCCGAGGTGCACGTCGGACGAACCGGTGCGGAACTCCCCGGCCAGGTAGCACATCGGCGCGGAGCCGTCGCAGCAGCCGCCGGACTGGTGGAACATCAGGTCGCCGTGATCGGCCCTGAGGCCGCGGAGAACGTCCGCGGCCTCAGGGGTCAGTGCGACGCGGGGCATCAGAAGAAGCCCAGGGCGTTCGGGGAGTAGCTGACGAGCAGGTTCTTGGTCTGCTGGTAGTGGTCGAGCATCATCTTGTGGTTCTCGCGGCCGATGCCGGACTGCTTGTAGCCGCCGAACGCCGCGTGCGCCGGGTAGGCGTGGTAGTTGTTCACCCACACGCGGCCCGCCTGGATGTCGCGGCCGGCGCGGTAGGCGACGGAACCGTCGCGTGACCACACGCCCGCGCCCAGGCCGTACAGGGTGTCGTTGGCGGTCTTCATGGCGTCGTCGTAGTCGGAGAACTGGGTGACCGACACGACCGGGCCGAAGATCTCCTCCTGGAAGATCCGCATCTTGTTGTCGCCCTCGAAGATCGTCGGCGTGACGTAGTAGCCGCCGGACAGTTCGCCGCCGAGGTCGGCGCGCTCGCCGCCGGTCAGCACGCGGGCGCCTTCCTGCTTGCCGATGTCGATGTAGGACAGGATCTTCTCGAGCTGGTCGTTGGACGCCTGCGCGCCGATCATCGTGTCGGTGTCGAGCGGGTGGCCCTGCTTGATCGCGCGGGTCCGTTCCACGGCGTCGCCCATGAAGCTGTCGTAGATGTCGCTCTGGATCAACGCCCGCGACGGGCACGTGCAGACCTCGCCCTGGTTCAGCGCGAACATCGTGAAGCCTTCGAGTGCCTTGTCGTAGAAGGCATCCCGCTGCGCGGCCACGTCGGCGAAGAACACGTTCGGGGACTTGCCGCCGAGCTCCAGCGTGACGGGGATGATGTTCTCGCTGGCGTACTGCATGATCAACCGGCCGGTGGTCGTCTCGCCGGTGAACGCCACCTTCGCGACGCGGCGCGAGGACGCGAGCGGCTTGCCCGCCTCGACGCCGAACCCGTTGACGATGTTCAGCACGCCCGGCGGGATGAGGTCGGCGATCAGTTCCATCAGGACGTGGATCGACGCCGGGGTCTGCTCGGCCGGCTTGAGCACGATCGCGTTGCCCGCGGCCAGGGCGGGCGCGAGCTTCCAGACCGCCATCAGGATCGGGAAGTTCCACGGGATGATCTGCGCGACGACGCCCAGCGGTTCGTGCAGGTGGTAGGCGACCAGGTCCTCGTCGATCTGCGAGATGCCGCCCTCCTGGGCCCGCAGCACGCCCGCGAAGTAGCGGAAGTGGTCGACGGCGAGCGGCAGGTCGGCCGCCAGCGTCTCGCGGACCGCCTTGCCGTTGTCCCACGTCTCCGCGACCGCGAGCATCTCGAGGTTGGCCTCGATGCGGTCGGCGATCTTGTTGAGCACGTTCGCGCGGTCCGCGACCGACGTCCTGCCCCACGCGCGGGCGGCGCCGTGGGCCGCGTCCAGCGCGCGTTCGACGTCCTCGGCGGTGCCGCGGGCGATCTCGGTGAAGTCCTCACCGGTGACCGGGGTGGGGTTGGCGAAGTACTGGCCCTTGGCGGGCGGCACGTACTCGCCTCCGATGAAGTGGTCGTACCGGTCGCGATAGGTGATCACGCTGTCCGGTTGTCCTGGAGCCGCGTACTTCGCCATGGGGCCTGCCTCCCGCGTCGTTGCGAACAGGCGGTGAACGTAGAACCGGCAACGTTTCACCCACGTTGCATCCGATCGGAGCAACCGCAGGCTTGCCGGTGCGGTGCACGGGCTGCATCCTGGACCAATGGACCCAGTCGAGCTGGGTGCCGCGCGTCCGGTGATCTTCGAGTCGTGGCGGCGCTCCCTTGCCGCGCGCGTCGACCCGGACAGGCACGAGGCGCCGGTCGTCTACGCGCCGGACGAGGTCGCCGACCTGCGCGGCGCGCATCCGCTCGCCGCGACCGTGCCGCTGCTCACGCACACGCTGTCGATGGACGACACGATCATGATCGTCACCGACACCCGCGGTCACATCCTGTGGTGCGAGGGCGACAACCGGGTCCGCCACACCGCCGAACGCGTCCACCTCACCGAGGGCTCGCGCTGGAGCGAGGACGTCATCGGCACGAACGCGATGGGCACGGCGCTGGCGACCGGCAGGTCCGTCACCGTGCACTCCCGCGAACACCTCGTGCGCACCTACCACGGCTGGACGTGCGCGGCGAGCCCGATCCACGACCCCCACACGGGGCTGCTGCTGGGCGTAGTCGACGTCAGCGGGCCGTTGAAGACCATGCACCCGGCCGTCGCGCAGCTCGTGTCCGCGGCCGCCCGGCTGGCCGAGCACCACCTGGGGCAGTTCGCGCCACGGCAGCACGTGCTGACGCTGAACTTCCTGGGCGGGGTGCACGCCGATCTCGACGGACGGCCGCTGGGGCTGACGCTGCGCAACGCGGAGGTGCTGACGGCGCTCGCGCTGCACCCCAAGGGACTGACAGCGGAGCAACTCGCATTGTTGCTCTATGGTGAACGGGGGAACCCGACCACGGTCCGCGCGGAGCTGCATCGGCTGCGTGCGCAGCTCGGTGGTGTCCTGTTGACGAGGCCATATCGGCTCGATGCGGTGGTGCGCGGCGACTTCCTCGACGTGCGGACTGCGTTGCGATCCGGCGACGCGGGCAAGGCCACCCGGCACTACAGCGGTGATCTGCTACCCCGTTCGGACGCTCCGGTGGTCCGCGAGGAGCGGATCGATCTCGCCGCGGCGGTGCGCAAGGGCGTGCTGGAGCGGGGAGACCTCGACGCGCTGCTGTCGTTCGCGGACAGCGGGGAGGACGCCGAGGTGCTCGAACGCCTGCACCTGCTGCTCCCGGTCACCGATCCTCGTCACGCTCTCGTCTCCTCGCGCCTGCGAAGGGCGCTGGAATAGGCTTTCCCGCAAGGGGAGGGCAAAGTGAAGCAGTGCATCAACTGCATGACCCGGTTGCCGCGCAAGGATGTCACCGAGGTCGCGTGGTGTTCTTTGTGTGCGCCGTGCCTGCAAGTCGTGTCCGACCAGATGAAGGTGATGCACGACAGGCCTGGCGGTGCGCCCGTGCAGATCCAGCAGTGCGGGTGGTGCGGCGTCGCGCGCTCGTGCGGCGTCGGCTGGCGCACGAGGTGCCTGGTGTGCCTGGACGACAGGTCGGTGCCGGACCCGGCGGTGCAGAAGATCGCGCACCGGCTGGAGCTCGACGGCACCTGGCGGGAGAACTCGGAGTTCATCGCAGCGACGACCGTGAAGGTTCGCCTGGCCAAGTACTTCCGGCCCGGCTGGACGGTGCTCGCGACGGACGTGCACGGGTTGCCGTGGACCGGGTTCCGCTGGCTGACCAAGTCGCACGGTACGTGGGGACGCGACGACGAGACCGGGGAAGTGCGGCAGCTCAAGCGCTTGCGCGGCGAGGAGAACCTGCTCTACCTGGTGCGATACGGGAAGGTGCTCAAGTTCGGGCGCGGGACCGCGGACCGGGCGAGCGCGCACGTCGCGCAGGGCGCGGTGCCGGTCCTCGTGCTGTCCGCGCCGAGCCAGCAGGTCGTCGTCGCCAGGGACCGGCTCAAGCGCGCGCATCGCAGTGAGATGGTGTCGCAGCGGACACCGGTGGACCTGTTCGCGGTGCTGCCGGACGGGGTGGACGTCACTGATCAGTTCCCACGGAGCTGATCAGCCGAGTTATCGTGGACACCTCCAGTGAGGGGAGGTGTCCACGTGCGAGTGCTCGCTGTTGTGCTGTTGCTGCTGCTCACAGCCATGCCCGCGCAAGCCGCCACAGGCACGTACGTGCGCCTGGGACACTTCTCGATGGACCAGGCACGCGTCGATGCCACGCTCGACGGCGTCAAGCTCGGCACCCTCGACTACGCCGAGCTCTACGAGTACCGCCGTGTCGAGGCGGGGGAGCACGTCGTCGACTTCCGCACGGCCGGGGCCGATCCCGGGAGCCCGGTGCTGCGGTCGGTGCTCGTGCAGGCGGGCGCCGGCAAGGCGTACACGGTCATCGACATCGCGTCCTCGATGAAGGTCCTCGAGGACGACGTCAGCCTGCCGCCGAACGGCCAGGCGCGGCTGCGCGTGATCAACGCCGGCGACGCCGAGATGGACCTGCTGCGCGGCAGCGTGTTCGTGCACCGCAACGTGCAGGCGACCTCCACGACCGGCTACGTCGTGATGCTGCCCGGCTCGGACGGGCTCCAGGTGCTGCCGCGTGGGAAGGACTCCACGACGCTGGAGGCCACGCTCGAACCCGGTGGCGTCTACTCGTTGCTGGTCAGCGCCCGGCGGATCGAGCTGCGCACCGACGCCAAGGGCGCCGAGGTCGTGCCCGGCGGCGGGCAGGAGACCGGGTTCGGCGGCATGGCGGGCGGCTGGGACTGGCTCACGGCGCTGGTGATCGCGCTGATCGTGGGCGTCGCGATGTTCTCGGTGCGCGGCCGGCTGTTCCGGTTCGGCTGATGGCCAAGGGCAAGCTCCTGATGGGAGCGGCCGTGCTGGTCACGCTGATCTACGTGGTCAAGGGGCCTGGCGCGGACGAGGTGCCGGAACCGGTGACGGTGCTGATCCCGTCGATCGGGGTCGACACGTCGCTGGAGGCGTTGAAGGTGGACTCCGCCGGCGTGCTGGAGCCACCGACGCGCGCGGACAAGGCCGGGTGGTACGCCAAGGGCGTCGCGCCGGGGGACGCCGGTCCGGCGGTGATCGCGGGGCACGTCGACTCGAAGACCGGGCCTGGAGTGTTCTTCCGGCTGCCTGAACTGCAGCCCGGCGCCGAGGTGCTGGTCGAGCGCGAGGACGGCAGCAAGCTCACGTTCGTCGTGAGCAGCACCCACACGACCGAGAAGACCGCGTTCCCGACGGACGCCGTGTACGGGCCGACGCCGTTGTCGGAACTGCGGCTGGTGACGTGCGGGGGCGAGTTCGACCGGGTCGCGGGCAGCTACCGGAACAACGTCATCGTGGACGCGGTGCTGAAAGTCTGACGGTCTCGTCCGCCCACCTCGTCAGCAACGTGGCGTCGTGCGAGATCGCGAGAACACCCGCGTTCGATTCACGTTGGTAGGCGCGGATCACGCCGACCAGCGCGGCCGTCGTGGAGGCGTCCAGCATCGTCGTCATCTCGTCGCAGATCAGGTAGCGCGGGTTCAGCGCGAGCGCGCGGGCCAGGCAGGCGCGTTGCAACTGGCCGTCGCTGACCTCGTGCGGACGGCGGCCCAGCAGGTCGTCGGTGAGCATCACCAACGAGGCCAGTTCCTCGACTCGGTCCTGGTTCTTCAACGGCTCCGCGATCGCCTGACGGAGGGTGAAGCGCGGGTCGACCGACAGCCTGGGCTGCTGGAACAGCACACCGATCCTGGTGCGCTGGACGGCCTGGAACCGGAACCCGGTGACGGTCTCGCCGTCGATCTCCACGGTGCCGCCGAACGGCTTGTGCAGCAACGCGAGCACACGGGCCAAAGTGGACTTCCCTGACCCGCTCGGGCCGGCCAGGCCGACCGTCCGTCCTGGCTGGACGGTCAGGCTGACGTCGGTGATCACCGGTTCGCGGTAGCCGGCGGTGACGCCGTTCGCGGTCAGCACGGGCGGTGGCACGCGACGGCGTGCGGGTCGTCGGTGAGCACGGGGCGGTCCTCGCAGATCGCGGTGGCCTGCTCGCAGCGCGGGGCGAACGCGCAGCCCGCGGGCAGGTCGGTGAGCAGGGGCGGCTGGCCGGGAATCGGCAGGAAGTCCCGTTCCGGCAGGGCGTTGGCGAGTCCCCGGCTGTACGGGTGCTTCGCGTTGTCGAGCACCTCGTGCGCCGGGCCGACCTCCACGATCCGTCCCGCGTACATCACCGCGATCCGGTCGGCGATCCGGTGCGCCGCCGCGAGGTCGTGCGTGATCAGCAGAACGGCGTGGCCGTCGTCGACCAGCCTGCGGAACTCGTCCAGCAGCCCGTCCACGAGATCGCGGTCGAGGCCGGTCGTCGGTTCGTCGGCGATCAACAGCCACGGGTCGCCGACCAGCGCCAACGCGTTCGCGACGCGTTGCGCCATGCCACCGGACAGCTCGTGCGGGTAGCGGTCGAGGTGCTCAGGGAGCAGACCGGCTCGTTCAGCCGCCTGGAGAGCGTCGCCGCCGAGGACCCGCGCGGCCTCTTCGAGCTGCGAACGCGCGGTGCGGACCGGCGTCAGGTGGCTCGCCGGGCTCTGCGGGATGAGGCCGATCTGCCGGCCGCGGATCGTGGTCGCGAGCTCGTGGTCGCTCGCCGCGAGCAGGTCCACGTCGCCGAGCCGCGCGCTGCCGCTGGTCTCCGCGTTGCCCGGCAGGAACCCGAGCAACGCCGAGGCCAGCACCGTCTTGCCGCAGCCGCTCTCGCCGACCAGCGCCACGCACTCGCCGGGCCGGATCCGCAACGACACGTCGTTCACGGCCTCGACGGTCGCGCCCTTGAGCGCGAACCGCACCGACACCCGGTCGATCTCCAGGTTCACCACGTCAACTCCGTGCGCCGCTTGGGGTTCAGCCGATCCCGCCACACGCCGCTCACCCCGGACACCGCCAGCGTCGTGATGATCAGCAGCAGTCCTGGCGCCAGCGACATCCACCAGCCGCCGATGAGCAACGAGCGCTGGGCGTCGTTGATCATGTTGCCGATGCTGGCCGCGTGCGGCGGCAGACCGAGGCCCAGGAACGACAACGCCGTCTCGTGCCACACGGCGTGCGGCACCATCAGCGTGGTGGCGAGCAGGACCTGCGGGGCGACGTTCGGCAGCAGATGCCGGGTCATCACCTGAAGTCTCGAAGCGCCACCGACGATCGCCGCGTCGATGAACGGCCTGGTCCGCAGCGACAGCACCTCCGACCGCACGATCCGGGCGGCGGTGAGCCAGTGCGTCAGCGCGATCGAGATGATCACGGCGGACAGACTCGGCCGCAGGATCGCGACGATCACGATGCCCAGCAGCAGGTGCGGCACCGACGCGATCGCGTCGACCACCCGCATCAGGATCCGGTCGAACCAGCCGCCGATCGATCCCGCCAGGGCGCCGACCGCGGTGCCGACCAACGCGGAGATCAGCGCGGCGACCACACCGACGGTGAGGGAGACCCTGAGCGCGTAAACGCAGCGCAGCAGGACATCGCGACCCAGTTCGTCGGTGCCGAACAGGTGCGCGGCGGACGGCGGCTGGTTGGCGATCGCGAGGTCGACGTACTGCTCGTTGAGCTCCACGACCAGCGGCACGATCAGGACGACCAGCGCGACGACGGCGAGGATGATCGCGGAGGGCAGCAGCCGCCAGCGAGGCGAGCGCGGCGGGCTCGCGGCGGTGAGGCGGCTGCGCGGGGCAGGACGCCAGAGCAGGTCAGCCATCGAGCGCCACCCTCGGGTCGGCCAGCGCGTACAGGACGTCGGCCAGCAGGTTGCCCAGCAACACCACACCCGTCGCCATCACGGTCAACGCGCCCAGCAACGCGAAGTCGACGTTCAGCGCCGCCTCCACCGTTGCCCGCGCGATGCCCGGCCACGAGAACACCGTCTCCACCAGCAACGCCCCGGTGATCAGCTCGGGCAGTCGTGCGCCGAGGAGCGTCAGGAACGGCAGCAGCGAGGTGCGCAAGGCGTGCCCCGACACCACCAGGTGGTCGGGCAGCCCGCGAGCTCGCGCGCCGATCACGTGGTCCTGCGTGAACGATTCGAGGAGGTTCTGCCGCACGAACAACACGAACCACGGCGCCTGCGAGATCGCCAGCACCGCCACCGGCAGGACCATGTGGACGGCGACCCCGCCGACGGACACCGGTTCGGAGCCCGTGGTCACACCGCCGCCCGGCAACCACCGCAGCTGGAGCGCGAAGATGTACAGCACCGCCAGGCCGAGCCAGAAGACCGGCGCCGCCTCCAGCGCGTAGCAGCTGCCCGTGATCGAACGGTCGAGCCACGAGCACTGACGCCATGCCGCGAGCGTGCCCAGCACCAGGCCGAGCACCAGTGCCAGTGTGAAGCCGACCGACACCAGCAGCACCGTCCACCCGAGACGGTCGCCGATCACCGCCGACACGGGTTGCTGCAACGACAGCGAGTCACCGAGGTCGCCTGCCAGAGCGTGCCGCAGCCAGGCCCAGTACTGGGCGACGACGGGCTCGTCCACGCCCCAGTTCTCGCGCAGCTGAGCCACGCGTTCCGGGGAGGCGCCGATGATCCGGACACCGAAGTAGCGTTCGACCGGGTCGAACGGGCTGGCCTTGGCCAGCACGAACAGCGCGAAGCTGACCACGAGCAGGACCGGGACCGCGAAGGCCAGCCGCCGCAACGCGGCCAGGCCGATCGACCGGGTCATGACTTCGGTGTCCAGCGCTCGAGGTTCCACCACACCGCGTGCACGAGGCCGTGGTCGTGCGGCTCGACCTGGGTCTCCTGGCCGTTCCACTTGTCGCGCAGCACGTAGGTGTGGTCGAGGAACACCAGGAACGCCCAGCCGGGATCGGCCGCGTAGGCCGTCTGGAACTCGTCGTAGGCCTTCTTGCGGGCGGCCGGGTCGAGGCTGCGTCGCGCCGTGTCGAGTGCGGTGTCCACAGTGGAGTTCCTGTACAGCGTCATGTTGACGTAGCCGGACTGGCCCGCGTAACGGGAGTGCAGCAACGTGTACGCCGCCGTGTCCGGGTCGTACGGGTCGCCGCCGCCCCACACCGCCGCCGCTTCCTTCTGGCGTTGCAGCATGATCTCGAACGTCGTGGCCTCGACCGGGGCGTCGATGCCGAGCTTCGCGATGTCGGAGGCCGTCGCGAGAGCCAGTTCCTTGCGCAGCACGTCCGGCGCGGGGTAGAGCACCGGCAGCTTCGCGGGCTGGCCGTCCTTCGTGCGCTTGCCGTCCGCGCCCTTGCGCCACCCGGCCTCGTCGAGCAGCTTCTCGGCCTCGGCCAGGTCGTAGCCGAACGCGGAACCCGCGCTGTACCAGTCCTTCAGGTACGGCGAGATCGGCGTGGAGGCGGGCCTGCCGGAGCCGGCCAGCACGGCGTCGATCATGGCCTGGCGGTTGATGCCGAGGTTGATCGCGCGCCGGACCTGCGGGGACGAGGTGAGCGGCAGTTCGGACGGGATGCCGAGGCCGCGGTAGTCGGCGGACGGGTTCTGCACGACCTTGTAGCCGGACCGGTCGCGGTAGGTCTGGGCGAGCTTGGGCGGCAGCACCGTCCCGTCGAACTCGCCTGCGGCCATGCGGGTCGCGCGAGCGTTGTCGTCCGGCACGAAGACCACGGTCACGGACTTGATCGCGGGCGCGCCGCCCCAGTACTTCTCGTTGGCCTTCAACACCATCCGGTCGCCCTTGCGCCACGACTCGACCGTGTACGGGCCGGTGCCGACCGGTGCGGTGTTGAACGGCGCGCTGTTGATGTCCGTGCCCGCGAGCTTCGCGGCGGGCACGATGCCGAGCGCGAGCTGCTGCGCGAACGGGGCGTACGGGTAGGAGAGCCTGAACTCGACGGTGCCCGCGTCGACCGCCTTCACCTCGGTCAGCGCGTCGAACCGGGAGGCGATCGTGGAGTTCACCTTCTTGTCCAGCACGGACCTGTAGGTGAACACGACGTCGTCGGCGGACACCGGCGTGCCGTCCGAGAAGGTGATGTCCTTGCGCAGCTTGGCCGTCCACGTCAGGCCGTCCGCCGACGCGGTGGGCAGTTCCGCGGCCAGCGCCGGTTTCAGGGCCAGCGAGGCGTCCCGCGTCACGAGCCCGTCGAAGATCTTCGCGGCGCCGTCCGGGGCGTAGCCGAGCACGGGGTTGAGGTTCTCCGGCTCACTGCCCGCGCCGATGACGATCGACGTGGCCGATCCGGTCGTCGCGCCGTCGGGAGACGAGCACCCCGCCACCAGAACGAGGGCCGCCAGAACAGCTCGCCGCATGCAGATCCTCCCCAGAAGTCCGTGTTGCCGGGTGCAGCTAACAGCAAGGGAGTTGCAATAGGCAAGATCTTGCATTTGTGCGTTCAAGTCGGACTCATGCCAGCATCAAGGACATGAACAACGGAGTGCACACCCACGAGCACAGTCACGGCGACACGACTCACACGCATCCGCATGGGGAACACGCGCACGATCACGTCGAGCATGAGCACACCCATACGCACGACGGAGAAACGCACTCACACACGCACGTGCACGACGCGGGTCACGTCGAGGAACACGAGCACGCGCACTGAGTTCAGTGTGACTCGCGGGTGACGTCGCTACCGCTGGAGCCGACCAGGAAGTCCAGGTCGGCTCCGGTGTCGGCGCCCAGGACGTGGTCGACGTAGAGCCGTTCCCAGCCGCGTTTCGGTGCCGCGAACGCCGACGTCGTCGCCGCGTTCGGCGTACGGGACAGGAAGTCCGGTGCCTCCACGTCGATGCGGCGGTTCTCCACGTCCAGCACGATGACGTCGCCCGTGCGGACCAGCGCGAGTGGTCCGCCTGCCGCCGCCTCCGGTGCCACGTGCAGGACAACGGTTCCGTACGCGGTGCCGCTCATGCGCCCGTCGCAGATCCGGACCATGTCGCGCACGCCCTGTTCCAGCAGCTTCTTCGGCAACGGCATGTTCGACACCTCGGGCATCCCCGGATAGCCGCGCGGGCCGCAGCCCCGCAGCACCAGCACGGAGTCCGCGTCCACGTCGAGATCCGGGTCGTCGATGCGGGCGTGGAAGTCCTCGATGCTGTCGAACACGACGGCCTTGCCCCGGTGCTGCAACAGATGCGCCGACGCGGCCGCCGGTTTGATCAAAGATCCTGATGGCGCCAAATTGCCGCGCAGCACCGCGATCCCGCCCTCGGCGATGATCGGTTCGCTGCGGCTCCTGATCACCTCCGGCTCCCAGATCGGCGCGTCGTCCAGGTAATCGACCAGCGGGTTGCCGGTGACGGACAAGGCCTCCGGATCGAGCAGGTCGCGGACCTCCCGCAGCACGGCCAGCAGCCCGCCCGCGCGGTGGAAGTCCTCCATCAGGAACCGGCCCGCCGGCTGGAGGTCGACCAGCAACGGCACACCGGAGCCGATGCGGTCGAAGTCGTCCAGCGTCAGGTCGATGTTCAGACGCCCGGCGATCGCGAGCAGGTGCACCACGGCGTTGGTCGAGCCACCGATCGCCGCCAGCGCCACGATCGCGTTGTGGAAGTTCGCCTTCGTGAGGAACGTGCTGGGACGCCGGTCCTTCTCGATCAGCTCGACGATCAGCCGCCCGGTGCCGTGCGAGGCCTCCAGCAGCCTGCTGTCCGGCGCCGGGGTGCCCGCCACGCCGGGGACGACGGTGCCCAGCGCCTCCGCGACCAACGCCATCGTCGACGCCGTGCCCATCGTGTTGCAGTGACCGCGGCTGCGGATCATCGAAGACTCCGAGCGGACGAACGCCTCCTGCGACAACGTGCCGGCGCGCACCTCCTCGGACAGCCGCCACACGTCCGTGCCGCAGCCCAGGGGAGTGCCGCGGAACGTGCCGGTCAGCATCGGCCCGCCGGGCACCACGACCGCCGGGATGTCGACGGACGCGGCGGCCATCAGCAGTGCCGGAATCGTCTTGTCGCACCCGCCGAGCAGCACCACGCCGTCCACGGGGTTGGCGCGCAGCATCTCCTCCGTGGCCATCGCGGCCATGTTGCGCCACAGCATCGCGGTCGGGCGGACGTTCGTCTCGCCCAGCGACACGACGGGCAGGTTGAGCGGGATGCCGCCCGCCTCGTACACGCCGTTGGAGACGGATTTCGCGACCTCGTTCAGGTGCGCGTTGCACGGGGTCAGGTCGGAGGCGCTGTTGGCGATCGCGATCTGGGGACGGGAGAAGGCGTCGTCCGGGACGCCACGCCGCATCCAGGCCCGGTGGATGTAGGCGTTGCGGTCCTGACCTGCGTACCAGTGCTCGCTGCGTAGTCCCACTGCGCGCCTCCTAGCGTCCTCTCCGACCCTAGTAGTGTGTCGCTGCTTAGTTTTGATGCATGTGGCTGGGAGGCTGTTGTCATGGCCTCCCAGTTGAAACGGCCGGTCACGTTGTCGGCGCGGGATCGTGAAGAACTGCTCCGGCTGACCACCACGGGCGTGCACTCGGCGTCGGCGATCCGGCGGGCGCGGGTGCTGCTCGCGCTGGATACCTCGGTGGGTGAGCCTGATCCGAAGGAAGTGATCGCGGCCCGGCTCGGGGTCTCGGGTGAGATGCTGCGGCTGGTCGCCAGGCGGTTTGCCGAGACCGGCGGCGACATTCAGGCCACGATCGGCCGTAAGAAGCGTGCTCTTCCGCCGGTGCCGTCCCCGGTGACCG
>NZ_FOYL01000002.1 GCF_900115955.1 Lentzea waywayandensis | reverse complement strand
CTCAGCAGGGCACCTCGTCGTACCGCCCCCACGCCCACGTACAACCAGTACGAGGACGTGGGGGCGGTACGACGATGCACCCGTCTGACCGCGAACTCGCCCGGCAACGTTCTGGGCCACACCACTATCGGCGACCGTTGCTTCCGCCCGCCCATCGGGCGAGCGGAAGCAACCGTCCTGGCGATGGACACCGCCCGGACCGGCGAGGATCGTGCAGCACGTGGAACAGGTCGTCGAGGTGGCGGACTTGGACGCGGCGCACGAGGTGTTGAACGCGGCTTACGGCCAGATGCGGCTCAACTCCGGAACCGAGCACCCGCACATGCGGATGTCGTCGCGGATACACGGGGACATCCGGTTCGACGAGTTGCGCGGGCACATCTCGCTCGAGGTGAGCGTTGACCCGATGGAGAACTACGTCTTCGGGCACAACGGCGCCGGGGTCGTCTACTACCGTTCGGGCGGCGAGGACCGTTTCTGGCTGCCTGGCGAGGTGTTCCTGAGCGCACCGCCGGAAAGCCCCTTCGTCGGGGCGATCGCCGACCCGTTGTTGTCGTCGGTCACGCTGCCCCAGTCGGTGATCGACGAGGTGGTCGACGGTGTTCGGTTCGCCGGTTTCCGGCCGTCCTCGCCCCAGGTCGCGGCAGCGTGGTGGTCCACCTGCGTGCATCTGCGCGACGTGGTGCTGCCGCAGTTCGAGGGCAACTCGCTGGTCACGGCGAATGCGATTCGCCTGCTGGTGGCGACCACCCTCGCCACGTTCCCGAACACCACACACACGCCGCCGACGTCTGTCGACCGGCGTGACGCGCACCCGAGAAGCCTGCGCCGTGCGGTCGCGTTCATCGAGGACAACGCCGAGACGGACATCTCCGCGGCCGACATAGCGCGTGCTGCGCGCGTGTCGATCCGAGCGTTGCAACTCGCGTTCCGCCGCTACCTGGGCACGACACCGATGGCCTACCTCCGGGGCGTGCGTCTCTCGTGCGCGCATGAGGACCTGAGGGCGGGCAACGGTTCCGTCACCGAGATCGCGGCTCGATGGGGTTACGC
This sequence comes from Lentzea waywayandensis, assembly GCF_900115955.1. Lineage (GTDB taxonomy): Bacteria > Actinomycetota > Actinomycetes > Mycobacteriales > Pseudonocardiaceae > Lentzea > Lentzea waywayandensis. The sequence continues at coordinate 1,292,688 of NZ_FOYL01000002.1, read as the reverse complement.
CCGTCCGAGCGTCTTCGCGGCGCACTACCGCGCCGCCTACGACATCTCGCCGTCCTGGACCTTGCGATCGCGTTGAGGGCTTCGTTTTCTCAGTAGTGGCTTCGTTTCCGCTGCTATCGTTCGGGCCCCGCCGTGCGGTGAAGTGATGGCCCGTCTGCGAGGTGAGGCCAGATGACCGCCTGTGAGACCAGCCCGTTCGCCGTGCGGACGAAACGCTCCGACACCCGTTTCACGGCCACCTGCCGTGGCGAGATGGACATCACGACCTGCGACCTGCTCTTCGCCGCCGTGCTGCCCGGAATCACCGACACCACCACCGACCGAGTCTCGGTGGACCTGGCGGAGGTGACGTTCCTGTCCGCGAGCGGCCTGCGCACCCTTCTGCTCCTGCTCTGCGCCGCCCACCACAGCGGCAAGTCGTTCGACTTGCGCCACACCCAGCCCCAGGTCCGCCGGGTGCTGGACCTGTTCGGCTTCACCACCTTCAAAGCGGGCCTTGTGTGGGAGGCAGCCATGTCGCCGAGGAGCCACCACAACTAGCTTGACCAGCTATGTTGCTCCCGCTGGTACTCGTACTCGCGCTCACCCCGCCGCCGTCCGCGATGACGGTCCCCGGCGCCGAACATCAGCAACTGACCCACCTGGCCGACCTCACCACAACGGGCCTGGTCGCCACCGGCCACACCGACCCGGCCGACTGGGCAGGCCTCACCAGCGCCGCGCTGCCCGTCCCCGCCGCCGTGCCGGGAATCCAGATCGACGGCTACTTCCCGGACACTTCCCGCACCAACACCAACCACGGCTGGCACGACTCCCAGTTCGTGGTCAGACTGCCCGACCGCTGGAACGGCGGCCTGGTCGTGACCGGCGCCCCGGGCGTACGCGAGCAGTACGCCAACGACCGGGCAATCTCCGACTGGGTCCTCTCCCGCGGCTACGCCTTCGCCTCCACCGACAAGGGCAACACCGGGGCCCAGTTCTACCGCGACGGCAGGGCGATGGAGGAGTGGAACCACCGCTTCACCCAGCTCGCCATCGCGGCGAAGTCCGTTGTCTCCCAACGCTACGGCCGAGCCCCGCGCCGGACGATCGCCACCGGCATCTCCAACGGCGGCTACCTCGTCCGCTGGCAACTGGAGAACCGCCCGCACCTCTACGACGGCGGCGTCGACTGGGAGGGGACACTGTGGACAGTCGCGGGCCCGAACCCGTTGACGTTCCTGCCACCCGTCCTCCGCGCCTACCCGGCTTACCTGGCAGGCGAACCGGGCGCGCACGAGGCGATGGTCGCGGCGGGCTTTCCCGCCGGCACGGAATTCCTGTGGGACTACCACTATCGGTACTACTGGGACCTGACCCAGCGCATCTACCGCGAGGAGTTCGACCCGCGGTTCGACGGGGAGTTGGAGGCCGGCGTGCCGTTCTGCGCTCCTGGCACTCCTGCCTGCGACGCTGACTACTCGTATGCCGCGCGACGTCGCATCGCTGGTCCTGCGGTTTCCCGGGTCGCGTTGACCGGCAAGGTGAAGCGGCCTTTGCTGACGGTGCATGGCACCTACGACGTGTTGCTGCCGATCAGCCAGGATTCGGACGTGTACGCGGGGATGACGCCTGATCGGTTGCATCGGTACTACCGGGTGGAGCAGGGCACGCACGTCGACGGGCTGGTGGACGCCTATCCCGATCGGTTGCGGCCCCTCGCGCCCTGTCATCGGGCGGCGTTCGTGGCGTTGGAGCGGTGGCTGGACGGGGTGGAGCCGCCTCGGTCGGCGACCCTGCCGCGGCCGGCTGACGTGGCCACGTGCCCTTTGTCGTGATCCAATCGGGGACGTGGCCACCATCGAGTACGTCCTCGGGGACATCACCGAACAGGAAGTCGACGTGATCGTGAACGCCGCCAACTCCTCCCTGCTGGGCGGCGGGGGAGTGGACGGCGCGATCCATCGCAAGGGCGGCCCGGACATCCTCGCCGACTGCCGCAAACTGCGCGCCGGCCACTACGGCGGCGGCCTGAAAACCGGTCAGGCCGTCGCGACCACCGCGGGCCGGCTCCCCGCGCGGTGGGTCGTGCACACCGTCGGCCCGGTCTGGTCGGCCACCGTGGACCGTTCCGAACTCCTGGCCGACTGCCACCGCAACGCACTCCAGGTAGCAGCCGAACTGGGCGCGCAAACGATCGCGTTCCCGGCCATCTCCACCGGCATCTACCGCTGGCCTCCGGAAGACGCCGCCAGAATCGCCCACGCGGCCACGAAGAACGCCCCAGTTCCCCTGATCAGGTTCGTCCTGTTCGACCAGCGAACCTACGACGCCTTCGCCCGCCCGTAGTCCGCGATCTCCATCGCCCACCGGTAGACCTCGAACGGATCGCCCAAGGTCGCGGGCAGCGAAGGATGAACCAGCGTCCCGTTCAACGCCCGAAGCAGGTCGTACAGCCCGAGATGGGTCCAGTCCCACAACATGCTGTCGAAGTTGTAGGCACGCATCAAAGGCGTGAGCCGAGCACGAATGGAATCGATCGACGACTGAGAGAGCCCCACGGCGTGCAGCCGGGCGTCGGTGGCCGCGATGTGCGCGGCGCTGAACGACGTGTCGAGGAACGGCTCGAACAGGTTGCCCCAGACGTCGAGGCGCCCCGCGACCGAGATCCCGTGGCGCCGGCAGAACCCGGCCAACCCAGCCGAGTCGTCCCACGACAGGAACAGCGTCTCGCCGGACACGGTGCGGATCTCCGGCGGCCCCACCTGCGTGGACGCGTCCCGGACAGCAGACGCGGGGAGGACGCCGTGGGGGTGCACGCTGGCCCACGGGAATTCGTAGCCCGCGAAAACGATGTGGTCCGGGCCGAACGTCACCGTCATCGGGCCACGGTACTTTCCCTGACCTGCAATGAGAACGGGGTCTCGACGTCCTCCAGCGCCGAGTCGCGGGATTCGGCGCGGCGGTGCAGCAGGTCGACGGCGGCGCGGGCGATGGCGCCCTTGTCCGGGGCGACGGAGGTCAAGGACGGCGAGCTGTAGACGCTCTCCTCGTTGTTGTCGAAGCCCACTACCGCGAGGTCCTGAGGTACGCGCACGAAACGTTCGGCGGCCGCTCGCATGGCGCCGATGGCCAGGAGGTCGTTGAAGCAGAACACGGCGTCGGGCGGGTTGCGCAGGTCCAGCAACGACTTCATCGCGGCGGCGCCGTCCGCGCGGTGGTAGTTCAGTGCCGGCACGACCAGTTCGTCGACGAACGGCAGCGAGGCCTCGGCCAGGGCGGCGCGGTAGCCCTCCAGACGCAGGGCCGCGGTGCCGCGGTGGGGGTGGGCGCCGATCGCGGCGATTCGTTGGTGCCCGAGCGAGATCAGGTGACGGACGGCGGTCTGCGCGGCGGCGACGTTGTCGATGCCCACGCGGGAGATGGGGACGTCGATGGCGTGCTCGCCCAGCAGGACGGCCGGGACGGACAACTGGAAGTCGTCCACCTGCAACGCTTCCGGGCTCAGGATCGCGGCGTCGACCAGGTGCGGGCCCAGCGACGCCAGCGCGGAGCGTTCGCCGGCCAGGGTGCCGAACGTCTGCTCGATGAGCACGTTCCACTCGTGTTCCTGGGCGGCGGCGATGACGAGGCCCGCGAGCTCGGCGAAGTAGGGGATCGAGAGTTCGGGCAGGACCAGGGCGATGAAGCCGGTGCGGCCGCGGCGCAGGTTGCGGGCGCCGAGGTTCGGGCGGTAGCCCGTGGCCTCCAGCGCCTCCTCGACGCGACGGCGGTTGTCTGCTTTCACGAACGAGTAGCCGTTGACCACGTTCGACACGGTCTTCACCGAGACGCCCGCCAGGCGGGCGACGTCCTTCAGCGTGGCCAACACAGCCTCCAGAAAAAGTACCGGGAAAAGTACCGGGAAGTCCTCGGTCTTTACATCGTTGGAACAACGATGCAAATCTAGCGCCTGAGAGCGCGTCCACGCACAGCCCGCCCGTGTAGGAGCCAACGATGTCTCGCATCCTGCTCATCGCCGTCACCGCTTTGCTCGTGACGGGGTGCACCAGCAGAGAAACCCCGACGACCGCGACCAGTGGAGGCCCCGCCGCATCTGCCGCGCAGAACCAAAGCGCTGGTCCCGGCTGTGCGCGCAGCAAGACCGGATACCCGCAGGTCGATCTCAAGGGCGCGATGGTCGGCTTCTCCCAGTCGGAGAAGGAAGCGAACCCGTTCCGCACCGCCGAGACGCAGTCGATCAAGGACGAGGCTGCGAAACGGGGTGTCGACCTGCTGTACACGAACGCGCAGAGCGACCTGAACAAGCAGATCAGCGACATCAAGTCGTTGATCGACCGCGGCGCGAAGCTGCTGATCGTGGCGCCGCTGAACTCCGACGGCCTTCAGCCCGCGTTCGACGCCGCCAAGGCCAAGCAGGTGCCGGTCGTGACGATCGACCGCAAGGTCACCTCGCAGCCGTGCACGGACTACCTGACCTTCATCGGTTCGAACTTCGTCAAGCAGGGCGAACGCGCCGCCCAGCAGATGATCAAGGCGACCGGCGGCACCGGCAAGGTCGCGATCCTGCTCGGCGCCTCGGGCAACAACGTCACGGTCGACCGCACCAAGGGCTTCAAGGACGGCATCGCCGGCACCCCGGGCCTCACCGTCGTCGCCGAGCAGACCGGCGAGTTCGACAGGTCCAAGGGTCAGGCCGTGATGGAGCAGCTGATCCAGAGCAACCCGGACATCACCGCCGTCTACGCCGAGAACGACGAGATGGGCGTCGGTGCCGTCACCGCGCTCAAGGCCGCGGGCAAGCAGCCGGGCAAGGACGTCAAGGTCGTGTCCATCGACGGCACGCGCAACGCCGTGCAGCTGATCGCGGACGGCAGCTACACCGCGGTGGTCGAGTCCAACCCGCGCTTCGGCCCGCTCGCGTTCGACACGCTGGAGAAGTTCGGCAAGGGCGACGAGATCCCGCAGAACATCGTGATCTCCGACGACGAGTACGACACGACGAACGCGGCGCAGAAGCTCGGCAATGCCTACTGATCCGGTCATCGAGGTCGCCGGCGTCACGAAGACGTTCGCCGGCGTCCAGGCGCTCGGCGACGTCGACTTCACGCTCCAGCGCGGCGAGATCCACGCGCTGGTGGGGGAGAACGGCGCCGGCAAGTCCACGCTGATCAAGGTGCTGACCGGCATCCACACCCCGGATGCCGGTCGGCTCACCCGCAACGGGCACATCTCCACGATCTACCAGGAGGTGAACCTCGTTCCGCTGATGAGCGTGGCCGCCAACCTGTTCCTGGGCCGCGAGCCGCGCAACCGGTTCGGCCTGATCGACCGCGCCCGCCGCAACGCCGACGCCTCGGAACTCCTTCGGGGCTACGGCATCACGGCGGACGTGAGCAGTCCACTCGGGACGCTCGCGGTCGGCGAGCAGCAGATGGTCGCGCTCGCCAGGGCGGTCGAGGCCAACGCGGACGTCGTGATCATGGACGAGCCCACGTCGTCGCTGGAACCACGCGAGGTCGAGACCTTGCTCGGCGTCGTGCGGAAACTCCACGAGGCGGGCATCTCGATCATCTACGTCAGCCACCGCATGGACGAGCTGTACCGGATCTGCGACACGGTCACGGTCCTGAGAGACGGGCGAAACGTTCACAGTGGTCCTCTCAAAGAACTTCCGCGCATCGAGCTGGTCTCGCTGATGCTCGGCAGGTCGGTCAAGGAGATCGAGAAGCACGGCACCACGGCGTTCGGCGAAGGTCACCACGCCGACACCCAGCCGGTGCTCGAAGCACGCGAGCTGACGAGCAGGCCGCGCATCAACGGCGTGAACGTGTCGATCCGGCCCGGCGAGGTCGTCGGCCTCGCCGGCCTGCTCGGATCGGGCCGCACCGAGACGGCGAAAGCGATCATCGGCGCGCTTCCGCTCGACGGCGGCACGGTGCTCGTCGCGGGCAAACCGGTGTCGCACAACGTGAAATCGGCGATGAGGGCGGGTATCAGCATGCTCGCCGAGGACCGCAAGACCGAGGGGATCATCCCGAACCTGTCCGTGCGCGAGAACATCGTGCTGGCCGCGCTGCCGAGGCTCAGCCGGTTCGGTGTGATCAGCAGGTCCAAGCAGGACCGGATCGTGGACACGTTCGTCAAGCGTCTGCGCATCAAGGTGTCCAGCCCCGAGCAGAAGGTCGCGGAGCTGTCCGGCGGCAACCAGCAGAAGGTGCTGCTGGCCAGGTGGCTGTGCACCGAACCCAGGATCCTGCTGCTCGACGAACCGTCGCGCGGCATCGACGTCGGCGCGAAGGCCGAGGTGCAGGCGTTGATCGACGAACTCGCGCGGGAAGGCCTGGCGGTGCTGCTGATCAGCTCCGAGCTGGACGAACTGCTCGACGGCGCGGACCGGCTCATCGTGCTGCGCGACGGATCGGTCGCCGGTGAGCTGGAAGGCGACCAGCTCACGAGTGAGCACGTGCTCAAGGCCATCGCGGCGGAGGTGAGGGATGGCTCAGACGACCACGCAGTCAGCCACCAGAACGGCAACTAGCACCGCAGCCGCGCGAACACGCTGGTTGCAGGACAACGGTGTCTACGTCGCCGTCGCCGCGCTGCTGCTGTTCAACGCCCTGTTCACGGCCAACTTCCTGACGCTGGGCAACTTCACCACCCAGCTCGTCCAGGCCGCACCGGTGCTGATCGTCGCGCTCGGCATGGCGCTGGTGATCGGCACCGAAGGCGTCGACCTGAGCGTCGGCGCGGTCATGGCGCTGGCCGCCGCGATCATCCCGCTGTACCTGGGCGCCGGTCCGCTCGTCGCGATCGTGATGGCGCTCGTCGTCGGCGTGCTGGCGGGAGCGTTCAACGGCCTCCTCGTCGCCAAGGTCGGCATCCAGCCGATCGTCGCCACGCTCGCGTTGCTGGTCGGCGGACGGGGCCTGGCGCTGGTCATCGCGGAGGGTCAGCTCGTCCAGCTGCACGACCAGGCGTTCCTGGAGCTCGGCACCGGCGACGTGCTCGGCATCCCGATCAGCGTGCTGATCGCGGGACTGCTGGCGCTCGTCATCGCTGGTCTGACGAACCGCACGACGTTCGGCCGTCAGCTCGTCGCGGTCGGCGGCAACCGCAAGGCGGCCACGCTGGCAGGCCTCCCGGTCAACCGGGTGCTGGTCGGCGTCTACGCGATCTGCGGTGTGCTCGCGGCGATCGCCGGCGTGCTGGCCACCTCCCGGCTCGCTGCCAGCGACCCGGCCGACATGGGCCTGCTCATGGAACTGTCCGCGATCACCGCGGTGGTCGTCGGCGGAACCCCGCTCACCGGGGGCAAGGTCCGCGTGCTCGGCACGGTGTTCGGCGTGATCCTGATGCAGCTCGTCAGGGCCACCCTGATCAAGCACAACCTGCCGGACTCGATCGCGCAGATGATCCAGGCCGCGATCATCATCGCCGCCGTGTACGTGGCACGGGAGCGCCGATGATCACCACGACCACTCCCGCCGTTCCGAAGGCGGCCGCGCGGACGAAGGTCCTGCAACGCCAGGGCGCCGCCGTGGCGCTGGTGCTGATGGTCGCGGTGTCCTGGCTGGTCTTCCCGCGCTTCGGCAGCCTCGACAACCTGCGCGACCTGGCCCTGCAGGGCTCGTTCCTCGCGGTGATCGCGATCGGCATGACGTTCGTGATCATCACGGGCGGCATCGACCTGTCCGTCGGCTCGCTCTACGCGCTCGGCGGCGTGCTCGCGGCCTGGGGCTCGCAGTACGGGTTCCTGGCGGCGCTCGCACTGCCGTTGGTGGTCTGCGGGGCGATCGGACTGATCAACGGCCTGCTGATCGCCCGCACGAACATGGCGCCGTTCATCGTCACGCTGGCGTCGCTGCTGTTCGCCCGCGGACTCCTGCTCGCGATCACGGACGAGGGCGCCAACACCTACAAGATCGCGACGGACAGCGCGTTCGTCGAACTGGGCCGCGGCACCGTGCTCGGCTTCGGTTATCCGATCTTCATCGCGGCCGTGCTCGCCGTCCTCGGCGGGATGATCCTGAACCGCACGAGCTTCGGCCAGAACGTGTTCGCGACCGGGGGAGCCGAGCAGTCGGCGATCCTCCTGGGCGTTCCCGTCGCGAAGACCAAGATCGTTGTCTACACGATGAGCGGCACGCTGGCGGGTCTCGCCGGCGCCCTGACCGCCGCTTATCTCCAGTCGGGCGTCACGGTCATCGGCGTCGGCCTCGAGCTGGACGCCATCTCGGTCGTCGTCATCGGCGGAACCCTGCTGACCGGTGGCATGGGCACGATCCTCGGCACCGTCATCGGCGTCGGCCTGATCAAGGTCATCCAGAACGTCATCAACCAGATCGGCACGCTCGACAGCAACTACCAGTCGGTGGTCAGCGGCGTGTTCTTGCTCATCGTCGTAGTCCTGCAGCGAATATTGCGAAGATAGGAGAGCCATGACCAGACGCGTCCTGGGCGTATTGGTCTCGATCCTGATCACAGCAACCTTCCTGACACCCACAGCGCACGCGGCGGAGTGGGTACCGAAAGTCCCTCCGCTCTCGACACCCTGGACCCCCCAGGTGTCGCCGACGAACGCCCTGCCCGAGTACCCGCGACCGCAGCTGGTGCGCACCGAGTGGCAGAACCTCAACGGTGTCTGGGAGTTCGCCGGAGCACCGAACCTGAACAGTCCGCCCATCGGCCGCCCGTTGGCCGAAGGCGTCCTCGTGCCGTACCCGATCGAGTCCGCTCTGTCGGGGATCAAGCGGCACGAGGACAACATGTTCTACCGCCGCACCTTCACCGTTCCGTCCACTTGGAACGGTCGCAACGTCAAGCTCAACTTCGGCGCGGTGACCTGGGAGACGCGGGTCTGGGTCAACGGCAGGCAGGTCGGCACGCACACCGGCGGGTTCGACGCGTTCTCGTTCGACATCACCTCGGCACTCACCGCCGGTGCGAACGAGATCATCGTCGGCGTGAGCTCGCCGATCGACGGCAGCCGCTATCCGATCGGCAAGCAACGCCGGAATCCGAGCGGGATCTTCTACACCGCGGCGTCCGGCATCTGGCAGACGGTGTGGCTGGAACCGGTGCGGGCAGCGAACATCACGCGTCTCGACACCACCCCGAACGTCGGCGCGGGCGCGCTCGACCTGGTCGTGCAGGGCACCGCCGGGCAGCCGGTCATCGCCGAGGTGCTCAGCGGCGGGCAGGTGGTCGGCAGGCAGACCGGGACGACCGGAAGCTCGCTGCGGGTGCCGGTGCCGAACGCCAGGCTGTGGTCGCCGGACGACCCGTTCCTCTACGACCTGCGCGTGACGCTGGCGAGCGGGGACGTCGTGACGGGCTACTTCGGCATGCGTTCGCTCGGCAAGGCGATGGTCGGTGGCGTCATGCGGCCGTTGCTGAACGGGAAGTTCGTCTTCCAGAGCGGCACGCTGGACCAGGGCTACTGGCCGGACGGCATCTACACCGCGCCGACCGACGAGGCGCTGCGCTTCGACCTCGAACGCCAGAAGGCACTGGGGTTCAACATGGTCCGCAAGCACATCAAGGTCGAACCGGCGCGCTGGTTCTACCACGCCGACCGGCTCGGCCTGATGGTCTGGCAGGACATGCCGTCCGTCGACTCGATCGACGAGGCGCCGAACTCGCACGCCAACTACGAGTCCGAGCTGCGCCGGATCCTCGACCAGCTCAAGGGCATCACGTCGATCGTGCAGTGGGTGCCGTTCAACGAGGGCTGGGGTGAGTACGACGCCGGCCGGATCGTGAACCTGGTGCGCTCGATCGACAACACCCGCCTGGTCAACCACAACTCGGGATCCAACTGCTGCGTCTCGGATCCCGACCCCGGCAACGGTGACGTGATCGACGACCACCATTACCAGATCTCGGCCAATACCCGTCAGCCGGACGCCAACCGGGTCGCGATGCTCGGCGAGTTCGGCGGCCTCGGCCGCAGGGTCGTCGGCCACGAGTACCAGCCGGGCGCCGGATTCGCTTATGGCGCCCTGTATCCGGACGAGGTGTCGCTGACCAAGCGGTACGAGGAGGTCATCAAGCAGGTTCAACGGCTCGTCCACACGCGCGGGCTGTCCGCGATGGTCTACACCGAGCCGTACGACGTGGAGAACGAGGTCAACGGCTTCTACACCTACGACCGGCGCGTGCTGAAGATGACCGAGTCGCGGGTGCGGGACGTCAACCAGAGGGTGCTCGCGGTCGCACGCGGCACCGCGGTCAGTCCGGACGACGTGGTGTCGTTGCGCGTCACCACGGCCGGGTACACCAACCGCTACCTGCGCCATCAGGACTCGCTGGCCCGCACCGACGTGATCGGCACGGACCTGGGCAAGCTGGACGCCACGTTCCACCCGCGTCCCGGACTCGCCGACGCTGCCTGCCTCTCGTTCGAGTCGCGGAACTTCCCCGGCCAGTTCCTCAGGCACAGCAACGGACGCATCCGCACGGACGTGAACAACGGCACGATCGCCGCCGATGCCACGTTCTGCGCTCGCGAAGGCTCTGGTGGTACCGCTCTGGAGTCGTTCAACGTGCGCGGTTCGTTCGTGCGGCACTACAACGAGGGCGTCTACCTGGCGCGCTCAGGCGGCCCGAACCCTTGGGACACCGCGAACTCCTTCGCCGCGGACACCACGTGGGCGGTCGGAACCGGGTTGTGGCGCAGCGGTGCTGAACTTCCGCTGGACCAGGCCCGTTCGTTCCGCGTGACCACGCCCGGCTTCACGGACCGCTACCTGCGGCACCGGGAGTCGTTGGCGCGCACGGACGTCGTGACCAGCTCGAGCGACGGCCTGACCAAGGCGGACGCGACGTTCGTCGTCCGGCGCGGGCTCGCCGATCCCACCTGCTACTCGCTCGAGTCCCGCAACATCCCCGGCCAGTTCCTGCGGCACGCGGACTTCCGCGTCCGCCTCGGCACCAACGACAACACCGACCTGTTCCGCCGGGACGCGACGTTCTGCGCGCAGCAAGGCACCGGCGGCGTCCGGCTCGAATCGGTCAACGAGCTCGGCACCAACATCCGGCACTACTCCGAGGAGGTCTGGGTCGCCTCGAACGGCGGCGCGCACGTGTACGACAACCCTGCCTCGTACAACCAAGACGTGAGCTGGGCCGTGAGCTCACCTTGGACACCGTAGGAGAGAACATGCTGCTACGCATAGTTTCCGTGTCCGCGATCGTGCTGAGCACGATCACCATCCCTGCTGTGACGGCGTCGGCGGACGTCGTCGACGCCATGAGCCGCGATTTCGGGATCACCCGGGCGCAGGCACTGACCAGGATCCGCGCCGAGAAGGTGGCGCTGAAGATCGCTCCGGCCGCCGAGCAGGCCGCCGCCGACGCGTTCGGCGGCAGTTGGTACGCCGACGGCAAGCTGAACGTGGCCGTGACGGACCCCGCGAAGGTCGAGGCGGTCAAAGCCGTGGGTGCGCAGCCGGTGTTGCGCACGAAGACACTCGCGTCCCTGAACGCGGTGAAGACGGGCATCGACAGACTGTCGAAGGCCGGATCGGTGTCGAAGGACGTCGCCGGGTGGCGGGTCGACGTCCAGCGCGGCGCCGTGGTGGTCGACGCCCTGCCGGGAGCCGACGTTTCCGGCCTGCCCAAGGAGGTCGTCGTCAACACCGCGGGCGTCCAGCGGCCGCAGACGTTCGCGGTCGGCACCGTGGGCGGCGACCCGTTCTACACGGGCAACGTCCGCTGCTCGATCGGCTTCTCGGTGCACGGCGGCTACGTCACCGCCGGGCACTGCAACGTCGGCGCCTGGAACGTCTACGGCTGGGACCGTTCGTGGCAGGGCGAGTTCGTCGGATCCTCGTTCCCCACCAACGACTACGGCTGGGTGCGCACCGGCGGCGGCTGGTGGAACGTGCCGGTCGTGCTCGGCTGGGGCCAGGTGAGCGACGCGCTGGTGCGCGGTTCGTGGGAGGCCCCGCCCGGCACCTCGGTGTGCCGCTCGGGCTCGACCACGCACTGGCACTGCGGCGTGGTCCAGGGCCGCAACGAGACCGTGAACTACCAGCAGGGCGCGGTCTACGAGATGGTCGGTACCTCCGTGTGCGCCGAGCCCGGCGACTCCGGCGGCTCGTTCATCACCGGTGACCAGGCGCAGGGCGTGACGTCCGGCGGTTACGGCAACTGCTCCAGTGGTGGCCGCACCTGGTTCCAGCCCGTCAACGAGATCCTGCGTACGTACGGGTTGACGCTTCTGACGGCCTGATGTCTGCCGGGACGTGAACGCGGTGTCTTCGCGTTCACGTCCCGGCGGCTTTCCTCGGCGAAGATCGGCATGGGTGGAACCACCTGATCTTCCGCGCGTCCTGGGGAGATGGGGTCGAACAAACCATTCAACGGCAATGAGCGCACGGCGCGGATCCCGCAGGCGAACCAGCCACCGGACGACGAGTACTACGACGACGACGAGTACTACGACGACGAGCCGGAGCTCACCGAAGACGAAGAACGTCGTCTGCGGAAGAAGAAGATCTGGAAGCGGGTCCGAATTGGTGCGTTCGTCGCGATCGGCCTGATGCTCCTCGGTCCGGTGATCGCGATCGCGGTGACGTACCCGCTCGTGGAGTGGCCGCGTCCGAACGAGATCGCCGACGCGCAGGACAAGACGATCACGTTGCTGTACTCGGACGGCTCCGAGATGGGCAAGATCACCTCGCCCGGTCAGAACCGCACGTTGCTGACGTTCGAGGAGATTCCGGACAACGTCAAGAACGCGGTCATGGCCGCGGAGGACGCGAACTTCTACGACAACCCCGGGTTCGACGCCAAGGCGATCGTCCGCGCCGTCTGGATCCAGGCGACGGGTGGTAGCTCCGGTGGTTCCGGTCTGACGCAGCAGTACATCAAGAAGGCGACGGGCAACGAGGATCCGACGGTGACTCGTAAGTTCACCGAGCTCGTCCAGGCCTACAAGATGAGCAACGAGTCGGACCACGACACGATCCTCACCGCGTACCTCAACACGGTGTACTTCGGTCGTGGCGCCAACGGTATGAAGGCCGCCTCGCAGGTCTACTACAACAAGCCGATGAAGGACCTCACGCCGTCCGAGGCCGCGTTGATCGCCGGCATGATCCAGATCCCCTCGTGGTCGGAGAAGGCCGACCATTCCAAGAATCGCTGGGAGTTCGTGATGGGCCAGATGCTTCAGAAGAAGTGGATCTCCCAGACGGACTACGACGCCCGCCAGTACCCGCAGCCGCTGCCGTTCGAGCAGACGCAGCCCGCGAGTTTGGACGGTCCGCTGGCGCGCGTGAGCCAGCAGGTGCAGGACGAGATCGACAGCGAACTCGTCGGCCTGACGATGGAGAAGGCGCAGAAGGTCGGTGTCACGGTCACCACGACGATCGACCCGAAGATGCAGCAGGCCGCGGTCGACGCGGTGAACGCGGTGATGAACGGTCAGGACCCGGAACTGCGCACGTCGTTGAGCGCGATCGAACCGCAGTCCGGCGCCGTCAGGGCCTACTACCCGGGCAAGGACGGTCTGAAGGGCATCGACTACGCCAAGGGCACGATCCAGGAGGCCGGCTCGTCGTTCAAGCCGTTCGACCTGGTGGCCGCGCTGAAGATGGGCAAGGGCATCGGCGACACCTACGACGCCTCGCCGCGCAAGATCGGTGGTGTCGAGATCCGCAACGCCGGCAACACCACGTGCGGCAAGCAGTGCCCGATCAAGCAGGCCATGAAGGAGTCCCTCAACACCGTGTTCTACGACATGGTGGCGGGCCCGGAGGGCACGGGCACGAAGGCAGTGGCGGACGCGGCACACGCGGCCGGCATCTCGAAGATCGTGCGGATCGGCGGTGAGGACAAGCGGACGTTGGTCGGTGAAGGAGGTGGAGCCCCGAACGCGGGTATCGCTCTCGGCGCCGACAACGCGCAGGTGCGGCCGTTCGACATGGCCTCGGCGTACGCGACCTTCGCCGCCCGCGGCGTGTACCGGGCTCCGTTCTTCGTCGCGAAGATCGTGGGCCCCACCGGTGACGTGCTGTACCAGCACGTCGACCAGCCGGTGCCGGCGTTCGACCCGGTCGAGACGAAGAGCCGCGACATCGCGGACAACGTCACCGAGACGTTGAAGGACATCCCGTCAGGGCCGATCGCGTGCGCCGGCGGCCGCCCGTGCGCCGGCAAGACCGGTACGCACGAGCTCCCCGGCAGTCTCGACCAGAACTCGAAGGCCTGGATGGTCGGCTACACGCCGCAACTGTCCACCTCCGTGTGGGTCGGCAAGGACCAGGGCAACGTGGCCATCAAGAACAAGGAGGGCAAGGCCATCTTCGGTAGTGGCCTGCCTGGTCTGATGTGGAAGAAGTTCATGGACGCGGCACTCGCGGGCGCGCAGAAGGAGGCCTTCCCGAAGCCGAACCCGCTCGGCAACTTCGAGCCGCGCAAGTCCGACCCGCCGTCCAGTTCGCAGACCGCCACCAACCCGGTCACCACCACCAACCCGCCGAACGGGACCACGACGACCGGCAACCCGCCGGTGACGACCACGACGACACAGGGGTGCCCACCGGCGACCACGTGCGGCGGACCGACCACCACCACGACCACGACCAAGACGCCGCCAGGAGGTGACGGCTCAGGGGAGCGGTGACCCCTGATCGGCCGATGTCCACCGGGACGCGAACGCGTATTTTCTTCATGTCTGCGTCCTGGTGGATCTCTGTTCTGGGGTGATCACGTTGCTGGCAGCCGGCCTGGTTCTCGCGATGCTGGCGAGCGGATCCCCGCTCGATCCCAGGGAGCCCGGTGAGCACTCGGTGGTCCACCGGGCCGAGACCGTCATCTCCGCGCCCCAGGAACGCATCTACGGCCTCATCACCGACTTTCCCGGCTACGCGCGCTGGAACCCGTGGGTCGTCAAGGCGGCGGGCGGCACCGCGCCGGGCGACGAGGTTCGCGTGGACGTGCTCCTCGGCTCGGTGAAGATGGCCGCGAAGCACACCGTGCTCAACGGCGTTCCCGGCCAGCGCTTCTGCTGGAAGGACGCGGGCTGGAATGCGTGGTTCGTTTACGGCCAGCGTTGTCGCACGCTCACACCTCAGGCTGACGGCACTGTGCTGGTCACCAACGAGCTGCTGGTGGACGGGGTGCTGTCCGGGGGAGCGGACCTCTTCATCGGCAAGGCGATGAAGGACGGCATGCAGGCCGAGAACGCCGCCCTGAAGCGGGCGGCCGAATCGTCCTGACCATTCGGTCATGGACAGATAGTGGCCATCTGACCCGCCTGAGTAGTCAGGGATCGGGCCTGCGGCGATTCTGGACCGATGACCGACCCGCGACCGACAGTCCGCTCGGAGATGTCCGGAGCCGCAGGCAGTGTGGTGCAGGCCGGTGAGGTGCACGGCGGGCTCTACATCAACCAGGCCCGGTCGTCGTCGGACGCGGGTCCCCCTCGGCAGCTGCCGGCCGATGTGCGGGGCTTCGTCAACCGGGTCGTGGAGCTCCGCCGCTTGGACCGGGTGTTCGAAGAGAGGAAGACCGCGTTCGCGGCACCCGCCGTCGTGCTCCTCGCGGGAACCGCTGGTGTGGGCAAGACCTCGTTGGCCGTGCACTGGGCACAGCGCGTGCGCGGTCACTTCCCGGACGGCCAGCTCTACATCAACCTGCGGGGATACGACCCAGGCGCGCCAGTGGGACCTGAGGCCGCGCTGAACCTGTTCTTGCAGGCGCTGGGCGTTCGCGCGAATGCCATTCCGTCGGATCTGCAGGCCAAGGCCATGCTGTACCGATCCCTGGTGGCCGACCGGCGTGTCCTCGTGGTGCTGGACAACGCGGCGACGGTGAACCAGGTCCGTCCGCTGCTGCCGGGCACGGAAAGCTGCCTTCTGCTCGTGACGAGCCGGAACCGCATGCCTGGCCTCGTGTCGAGAGACGGTGCGGTTCGCCTCACCGTCGACGTCCTGAACGAAGCCGAGGCGGTCACGTTGCTGCGGAATCTCGTTGCGGAACACCGCGACGACGAAACGAGCGAGCTGAACGAGCTCGCGCAACTATGCGCACGTCTCCCGCTCGCGTTGAGGATCGCCGCGGAACGAGCGGCTGCTCGTCCGTGGATGGCCCTGTCGGAGC
Organism: Lentzea waywayandensis; assembly: GCF_900115955.1. Classification (GTDB taxonomy): domain Bacteria; phylum Actinomycetota; class Actinomycetes; order Mycobacteriales; family Pseudonocardiaceae; genus Lentzea; species Lentzea waywayandensis. The sequence continues at coordinate 1,276,596 of NZ_FOYL01000002.1, read as the reverse complement.
TGATCCACGACCTGCGGGACGAGTCCGAGTTGTGGGGAGCGTTGTCGAACGCGGACGACGACGAGGTCGACGCCGTGCGGACGGTGTTCGCGTGGTCGTACCGCGCGCTGCCGCAGACCGCCGCCCGGCTCTTCCGGCGGCTGGGGCTGCACCCCGGCCCGGAGTTCGGCCTGGGGGCGGTCGCCGCGCTGGCCGGGCTGACCGTGAGCGCCGCGCGCCGCGGAGTGGAGGTACTCCTGGCAGGGCATCTGATCGAGCAGACCGGCCCTGACCGTTATCAGTTGCACGACCTGCTGCGCGCCTATGCCGTCGATCAGGTGCGCCAAGAGGAATCGCCTGACGAACAGCGCGTGGGCGTTCTTCGGATGCTCACCTGGTACCTCGGTTCGGCGCGGCAGGCTCACCTCGCGGTGTCGCGTGGCGACCGGCACCTGAGGATCGAAGCGGAGATCGGTGAGCTGCCTTCGGCGCCTGAGGCGTTCGCCGGGCGTGAGCAGGCATTGGCCTGGTACACGAAGGAGAAGGCCAATCTCATGGCTGCGGTGCGGGCCGCCGCCCAGAACAGGTTCGACCACATCGCCTGGCAGCTGCCGGGCCTTCTCGCGGCCATCTACGACAGCCACGATTCCGCTGATGCCTGGTTGCTCGCCGAACAGATCGGGCTGTCCGCGGCCCGGCGGACGGGGGACCGGTACGGGCAAGCCGTTCTGCTCGACCGGCAGGGGATCAAGTTCCGGAAGTTGCGGCGCTGGGATGAAGCACTCGCCTGCTTCCGGGAGGCATTGGAGGTCTTCGACTCCTTGGACAACGGTCTCGGCAGAGTGCGAGTCACGAACGGCGTGGGTCTCGTTCACCTGGAGGCAGCACGGTTTCAGCAGGCCCGGGAATCGTTCGAGCAGACGATCGAGGCCGAACAGGTGAGTGGTGGCGGATTGTCGATGTGGGCGCTCGCGACTGTCAACCTCGGCGAGACGCACCTGAAACTCGGTTCGCCGGAAAAGACGCTGAGTTGCGTCGAGGACGCGATGCCGACCCTGCGGCAGCTCGACGACGTGGTCGTGGAGGCAGTGGCGACGCGGTTGCGGGGAATCGCCCAGCGCGAGCTCGGGATGCTCGCCGAGTGCAGGAGATCCTTGGAGGACGCGGTCAAGCTCACCCGTCGCGCCGGCAACCTCGCCGCCGAAGGTGAGATCCACGTCGAGCTTGCCCGGCTGCAGATCCTCGAAGGATGTCCGGCGGAAGCACTCGTCTCCGCGCAACGGGGGAACGTCCTCGCTCAGCAGTTCAAGGTCACCGTCGTGGAGGCGCAGGCCCTGGACGTCATCGGCGTCGCCTACCAGGAACTGGGGCGCCGGCCGGACGCCGCGCCCTTTCATCGCCGAGCGGTGGACCTCTACCAGGCGATCTCTGACGTTGCCGGGGAGAGAGTGGCGACAGCACACCTCACCACCGCGACGGAGACCGAGGAGGACAGTGATGATGGCTGAGGCTCGATGGAGAAAGTCCCTGTCCAGTGGCACTTGCAGCAGCTGCGTCGAGGTGCGTCCAACGCGGAACGGCGTGCAGGTCCGTGACAGCAAGCACGTAGAGCCCGCGCTGCAGTTCTCCCCGGTCGGATGGAAGGTGTTCGTCGCCGCTGTCGCCGAGTCGCCCTAGTTGAACAGAATCCGCTTGGCCACGGCTTTTCCAGGCGACGTGCGCAGCATGGTGAACGCGAACTCGGCGACGTTCGGACTCCTGACGAGCGACAGACCCCGTCGCAGCTGTGAGCGCAGCAGGTAGCGGCGTCGCATCGCCGCGCCGTCGTAGTGCTCCAGCACGTACCTGTTGCCGCTGCGCAGGTAGTCGAACGTGACCGAGGCCGCGAGCTCGGACATCCGCAGGCACGGGTCGAGCCCGCCGGCGGTGAGCGGCGAGACCGCGCCCGCCGCGTCACCGACCAGCAGCCCCTGCGGCGACACGATCCGGCGCAGCAGCCCGCCGACCGGAATCGGCCCGCCCCGGCGCTTCACCGGCCCGGCGGGCTCCGGCACCGGGAAGCTGTCGCGGAAGCGTTGCAGCAGCTGGGGGAGGGGCGCGCTGAACCGGTCGGCGCGGCCCGCCAGCCCGATGTGAGCGTGCTCGCCGTCGTCGATCACCCAGGCGATGTAGCCGGGCGCGATCCGCGGGTCGACCACGCAGTGGAACGTCGGCGTCGAGCCGGTCGCGACCGGGTAGACCTCCTCGATACCGGTGATCAGCTGCCGGTTGACGTCGAGGCCGAGGTTCTTCGCGACCGTGGACCGGGCGCCGTCCGCACCGATCGTGAAACGCGCCTTCGCGGACTTCGCCGGATAACTGGAGTTCAGGCTGACGCGCGCACCCGCCCGTTCGGCGTCCTTGACCGCGGCGGCGTAGATGCCTTCCATGTCGCCGACGCGGAACTCGTCGCGCGTGCTCACGAGCTCCACCGGATTTTCGTGCGACGGCGGGTAGAGCAGCACGCGCCGTACCGCCGGTCCCAGGTGGGGAAGCTCGTAGTCGTCGAGGGTGCGCCGGACGAAGATCCCGGTCGTGCGGATGCCGGTCTCCAGGCTTGTCCTGCGCTCACAAACGGCCACGTCGAGGCCCGCCTGCGCGAGCAGGCGCGCGGTGTTGAGACCGGCCAGCCCCGCACCGACGACCAGCACGTCCACGGTGTCCATGGCACCTGACGCTAGGTCCGTTCACCGGGCCGGATCCCGTTCCCGGCAACACTTTCACGGGATCTGCACCGTTTCTCCACAAATGTGAGCCCTTGACACGTCGGAGGTCTGTCGCCGATCGTGTGTGCACCGCTGCCTCGGACCGCCGCCCTGGTTCGAGGAGGAACCGCATGCAGTTGTTCAACCGCCGCACCGCGCTGCGAGGCGCTCTCGCCGTCGCGGCCACGCCACTGGCCGCCGGTGTGGCCTCCGCTGACGTGGGTGCGATGGCGTTCGTGCAGAAGTGGGCCCCGAACCCCGGCTCGGTCGGCCTGAAGGCGTTCGTCGGCATCGAGGACGACCGATCGAACTCGCATCCCTCGGCCACGCACATCTTCGCCGAGAGCGACCAGTACCGGTTCGTGATGCACAAGTCCGATCGGGACGGTTCCGACCGGCAGCGCAACGAGGTGCGCGCGATCCAGACCGGCAGCACCCGCCACGACATGAAGAAGGGCGAGACCTGGCGCTTCAACTACCAGATGTACATCCCGACGTCGTTGAAGGGCACCACCAGCTTCTCGCACATCTTCCAGATCAAGCACACCAGCGTGGCCTCGCCCGTGGTCACCATGTCGCTGTTCCGCTCCGGTTCCACCGAGACCGTCGAGATGAGACTGTTCGGCGCGGGCCAGGCGAAACTCGGCAGCACGCCGCTGGCACCGTTGCGCAACAAGTGGATCGACGTCGAGATCGAGATCAAGGTCGCCGACTCCGGCAGCCTGCGCTACTCGCTGAAGGACGGTGGCACGACCGTCGTCAACGCCTCCCGCTCCGGCTTCGACACGTGGCTGGGCGGTGACCAGGCACATCCGAAGTGGGGCATCTACCGGAGCATCAACGACTCCGCGCAACTGCAGGACACCTACCTGTTGCTCCGCAACATGAAGGCGTACCGGAACGAATAGAGGGTGTTCCCACGGGGCCGTCGAGAGGTGAGAATTACTCGCGTGGGGGACCTTCACGGACGAACAGTCGAGAGCAGGGCCGGTGTGGCCGCCTTCCTGGCGGGCGTGTGGCTCATCGCCGCACCACCGGTCCTGCACTTCGGCGCGTCACTGCACGCTTTCCGGCCCTACTGGTGGTCGATGGGCCTGGCCGTCGTCGTGATGCTGCTCGGCATGGTGCGGGCCATGGCGCCGCTGGACGTGCCGCTCGCGCAACCGATCACGATCGGCCTGGCGGTGGGCCTGATCGTCGTCGCGCTGATCCGGACGGACGGCGGCACTGCGGCCGTTTGGCTCAACCAACTGGTTGTGGGCGGTCTCATCGCCCTGTCGGCCGGGCTCGCGTTCCTGATCAGCATGCGCCGATGAGGTGGTCGGACCTCTGCCTGATCTGCGCGGGTCAGCAGGAACTCGTGGCCAACATCCGCGAACGCGGGCCTTTTGACCGGAGCCACGACTACACGCGGGTGCTGTTCTGCTCCGCGTGCTCGATCGGCGAACTGCGGTCGTTCAGCTACGACGGTTTCGTGGTGTTCGGCGAGGAGGACGAGGTCATGGTCTGGTCCTCGGTCCTGTCCGCTCCTGATGTCGACCGGCTGCGCACGGCCTTCACGTGCCCGACCCCGCTCGCGGGCATCTGCGAATGCCCCCAGCACGTCCGTGCGTACGACACGAGCCTTCGTGTGAACAAGACGCGGCTGCCGGAGTACGGGCCCGACCGGCACAGTCCGGCCGGGCGCACCACCGCCACCTTGGAGCTGGTGGACGGACTGGTGGAGTTCCGCTCGGTGTCCTAGCAACGCTCGCTGGTCTTGGCGAACAGGAAGTAACTGCTGCCGTCGACCTCACCGTGAGCGCGCGTGCACACGTCGAGCGTGTCCGCTGCACCCGACCACAACTCCTGCTGCCCACGCGCACCCGTCTTGTACCCGTGCGTCAGGTTCGGGCGCGTCTGGATGTGCGTGCGCAGCGTGAAGTCCCTGCCATGGCTGGCAATCCACGAGTCCCACACGTAGATGTAGGAGTAGTTCTTGCCGCATCCCGCGTACTGCTTGACCGAAGCGACGGTCGTGCTGCCGTTCTTCACGTAGGCGGTCGACCCGATCTGACCGGCACCGGGACAGGCGGGGTTGGTCTCGGCCTGGGCGGTACCGGTCAGCACGGTGGCCGCCGCTGCCGCGATCGCCGCCACAGCCAGAATCTTGCGCATGGGTTGCTCCTCCTGGTTTGGCTCGGAGCCTGCGCTTTTCCGGTTAGCCGCCGGTAAATCAGTCGATCACGGCCGTCGCCTCGATCTCCACCAGGTGCTCCGGCACGTCCAGCGTCGCCACTCCGATCAACGTGGCCGGCGGCTTGGCGACCTCGCCGACCCTCGTCATGGCGTTCTCGATTCCCTTGAGCAGTTCCGGCATCTTGTCCGGCGTCCAGCCCACGACGTACACCCGAACCCTGACGAGGTCCTTGAACGACGCCCCAGCGGCCTGGAGCGCGGTGTGCACGTTCACATAGGCCTGCTCGGTCTGGACGGCGAGGTCGGGCTCGGCATCCCAGGCGACCTGCCCGGCCAGGTAGATCGTCTTCGCGCCGCTCGCGACGGCCACGTGGTGGTAGACGTCGATCTGCGGCAGCGCGTCGGGGTTGATGAGCGTGACGGCCATTTCGGTTCTCCTGTGTGTGCTCTCTTGCAGTTACTCGCTCACCGTAGGAGAGTGAATGCTGACCTGGAAGAACGCACTTTTCCGAGAGTGGGGCACCAAAAGGTGAGCAAGCAGCTCAGCGGCGATCTGGCCCGTGCGGATTCATTGGCCCGCGAGATCTTCTCCGACATCGCCAACAAGTGGGCGCTGCTGATCGTCGAGACCATCGGCGACTCGACGAAGCGCTTCACCGAGCTCAAGACCGAGGTGGACGGCATCAGCCACAAGATGCTGACCCAGAACCTGCGGCTGTTGGAGCGCAACGGGCTTGTGTCGCGGGTTGTGCACCCGACGGTGCCGCCGCGCGTCGACTACACGCTGACGGAGCCGGGGCAGGCGTTGCGGGCGACCGTGGACGCGATGTGTGCCTGGACGAGCCGCTATCTCACCGACATCGAGGCAGCCCGCCACCGCTTCGATGTCTAGTCGCCTTCTGATGCCCCTTGAGCCAGCTCACGCAGTACTGACAGCGCTGCAAGCTCTTCGCCGGTGTCTTCGACCGTCCGGCTGCTCACGTAGTCGAAGGCGAACCCATTGATCTTGGGTTCTGCCGCCTCACGCCGGAGTCGTTCGATCAACTTGAGCATGATCAGCGGGCTCACCTGGTCGGCTGCGCTTCTGGTGATCATTGACAGGTTGGCGATCAGGCTGTCGCCGAATGACGGTTCCACTTTCTGGGGTGAGGTCAGGTATTCAAAAGCATCGGTTGGCAGAAAGCCTCCTGCAGAGTGTTCGCTGTGTCGGCCTGCGGCGGCTTCCGCATGTGAGATGAAGTCTCGGAAGGAGTCGTCTACCCGGATGTCCTGAGATTTCGCGGTTGCCCACAGTCGCACGATCGAGGGCAACGCTGTGAAATTCTCCACGAGCAGGTCTGGCAGAACTTCTGCGGGAACGACGCCGTCACGAATCATGTCCGGGTGTGCGCACACCATCGAGATGATCCCCAGTCCATCGGCTTGAGACAGCCGAATGTCGTCTGACGTTTGTGGCAAAAAGTACTTCAGCCCTCGCTCCACGAGATTTCGGGGAAGTCTTGCCGCTTCTCTTGACAAGGCGTTGATCAGGACGGATCGACCCCTGACGTTCAGTCGTACCCCTCGTTCCAGGTCAGTCAGCAACCTGGTGAGTGTGGCGACCTCAAACGGGATGAGTCGGCCGGTGCTGTCAGGTGCCGAAATGGTGACAAGCCAGTCGGCCAAGTTTTCCAAAAGCGCCTGTTCCTTGTGGTCCGAAGTCACGTCGTCGTCGACGAAACGGCTACCCGTGCAGAGTTTTCCTTGCAGCACGGGGTCGCCGAGGAGTCGTGCCTCCATGAGATCGGACATGTCTCTCAGGTAGCCGACCTTCGAGATGTGCCACACTCCGTTTTGGGTGATCGTGATCGTGCTGAGGATGGCGTCCCAGCCGTCCGGCTTCACTCCGGCCTTCCAGAGGTGCACCGTGGATCGCCATGGCATCAGGGGATTCTCATCGAGCTTGAACAGTTCCGTGAGCGGAAACGACTCGACCTTGTCCAAAAGGGAACGCAGGCAGGTGAGGTTGGCGGAGTAGGTGGCGAGGCGGGAGACGACCGTGGCGGGCATCGGCCGGTAGGGCGGCTGGGGATCGATCAGAGCGCGGTCGTGAAAGGACCGGATCAGGTCGCTGAGCACGCCCAGCAGGTCGTTCTGCTGTTTCTCGGGGAGCGCGTTGAACAGGCTCTGACAGAACTCGATGATCGGCTTGCGCGTGGCGAACACCTGGTAGGACAGCAACTGGTAGAGCTGAGGAACGTCGGGCGGTGCCATGGGCGGATAGGTGGAGGCAGCCAGCTCCCGCACCTGCACCAGTTTGGTGAGGTACTTCATCGTCAGGTCGGCGATCAGGAACTCACCGAACGTGGCGTGCAGGAACTCGTAGCTGCGCCGGTCGGCCGACTCGCCCTGGAACTTCGGTGAGTGGATGAAGAAGAAGTTCTCCACCGTGCGATCGGCGCCGTCGACCGGAGTGTCGAACGAGGTGTGCTGCGTGGACTCGTTCGGCACGAAGGCCGCGAGGTCCTGGTTCAGCTCGGTCGAGGTGACGTACTGGCGCCCGCGGTTGAACATCGCGAAGGCGGCGACCCCCAGCCACAACCAGCTCTTCGCCGCCAGCTTCTGGACGGTGTGCTTCGGGAGGGGGGAGGCGCTCTTGTTGGCTTGGCGCAGGACGAACCGATCGATGAGGCGCCGGTACAGCTCGGCGTTCGAGAAGTCCTCGTTGTCGAGCGGCGGGGTCTCGGGATCCGCCGCGTAGATCGCCAGCATCAGCAGGAGGAGTGGCTGCCGGGCCAGTTCGAGGTGTTGACCGAGCGAGTCCCGGCGGAGCTGCTGGAAGCCGGCTGTGCCGTTGTTCGCCTTGTTCCACTCGTCCAGCCAGCGGTCGATGCGGTTGCCGTCGAACTCTTCCAGCTTCACGACAGGCACGTCGTCCGGGATGCTGGCCCGGTCGGCGACGAGCACCCGTGAGGTCACCACCACGGCTGTCGGCTGCCCGCACCTCTCCTGGAACTCCTGGACCAACCGGAGATAGGTCGACTGGTGCGCACCGCTGACCTGGATCAGCTCGTCCAGGCCGTCCAGAAGGATCACCGGCGTGACGTCGGGGCCGCACTCGGCGGCGACCTCTCCCCAGTCGACCCGCTTCTGCAGCGTCTCGTGCAGCGCCGTCGCGATCTGCTCGTGAACCCGATCCTGCGCGCGCACCGCACGGAGTTGCACTCGCACCACGGCGAACTTGTCCGCCGGCAGCCGGGCCGCCAGGACCTCCATCAGCAGAGACTTGCCGGCGCCGGGATTTCCCAGCACCAGCAACGGTCGTTTCGTGCTCTCCTCATCAGCCAGGTGCGCCGCGAGGAAGGCGTCCAGTCCGTCACGTGGCTTGGTGTTCTTCGACCACCAATTCTCCGAGGACGGGAAGGTGATGCCCTCGCGGTACACCGTGAACCGATAGCTGGGAGCTACGAACCCGTCCTCCACCGTCGGAAATGCCGCGTCGACGGTGGACGTGTCGCTGTCGCCTCTCAGCAATGGCTGGCTCAGGATGCGCTTGGCCTGCTTGCTGAGCAGTTCGCGGAGTTCGGGGCGAGGGGAGGTCTGAACGGGAGTGACCTGGGACAGCCAGCGGGAGAACAACTCCAGGGACTCGGTCCTGGTCTCCAGGAGCTTCTGGTTGAACTCGGCGCGGGTGGCGGCGTGCTCGCCCAGCATCGCCCACATCTGGAACTCGGGGATCGTCGCGCCGAGTTCGACGTAGTGGTCGGCGTAGGTCTGGCGCACCCTGGCGTACACCGCCGTGGCGAAGTCGGGTTCGCCCACGCGCTTGGGGACGTCCGCCAGTTCGTTGATGAAGGCGTGCACCTCCTGGACGGCCTGGTCGAAGAACGTGCCGAGGTCTCCGTTGAGGTTCTCGTAGAAGCCGCGGGTCGCACTGGGAATCGCCACCGGCATCGACGCCAGGACCGGCAGGGAGGCGGATTCCTTCTTCCTGTCCGGGGGCTCGGTGCCGAAGATGCGGAACTTCTCGCGATCGGTGATCTTGAACTTGTCGAAGTCCTCGCCGAGCTCGTCGCGGTAGGCGTCGAAGACGGACGTGACAGCGATGATGGTGTGGGCCGCTGCGATCAGGTCGTGGCGTGACCTGCCGGCGAGCCCGGTGAGCTTGTCGGTCACGCCGTCGAAGATCTTGCGCAGGCAGGCCGTCGCCTCGTTCTTCGGGTCGACGAGGCTGAAGACGTCCGGTTCAATCGCGCCGCCGACCAGGATGCCGACGCCGAGGAACGTGTCGGCGGCGTCGAGCCAAGGCCGGTCGTACTTGCCCAGGACGCGCAGGGCGCCTTCGTACGAGAACAGGGCCGGGCGCGACATCCGCATACCTCCGCTGGGCGACTGGAAGCCCTATCGCCCGGCGTGTGGCACGGGTTACACCCAAACGAAATGGTCATTCAGCTTGATAGTCACTACAAGGTGACTATAGTGGAGGCATGAGCGAGAAGAAGATCATTGCTGTGGTGGGCGCTACCGGCGAGCAGGGCGGCGCGGTGGCGAGGGCGCTGCTGGCCGACGGGGAGTTCGCGGTGCGCGCGCTGGCCCGCAACCCCGAGTCGGCGCCGGCCAAGAAGCTCGCCGACCTGGGGGCCGAGGTCGTCGCGGCCGATCTGTACGACGTGGAGAGCCTGCGGAACGGGTTTGCCGGGGCGTACGGCGCGTACCTGGTCACGCCGTTCTTCACACACATGTCAGCGGCCAAGGAGCTGGAGGAGGTGCAGAACCTCGTTGCCGCGGCGGATGGGCTCAAGCACGTCGTGTGGTCGACGCTGGAGGACACGCGTGAGGTGATCTCGCTCGACGACGACCGGATGCCGACGCTCGACGAGAAGTACAAGGTGCCGCACTTCGACGTGAAGGGTGGCGAGGCGGACGCGTTGTTCGAGAAGGCCGGGTTGCCGACCACGTACGTGCGGTTGTCGTTCTACTGGAACAACTTGCTGAGTGGCATGGCGCCGCGTCGGGCGGAGGACGGTTCGCTCACGTTGTCGTTGCCGATGGGGGAGAGCCGGATCTCCGGGATCGCCGCCGAGGACATCGGCAAGGCGGTTGTGGGCGTGCTCAAGCACCCGGAGACGACGATCGGGCAGACGATCGGGCTGGGCGTCGAGCACCTCACCGGCCAGGAGGTCTCGGAGGCGTTCAGTGCGGTGCTGGGCGAAGCCGTTGCGTACGAGCCGTTGTCCCACAACGACTTCCGGGCGCTTGGTTTTCGTGAGGCGGTGGAGATCGGGAACATGTTCCAGTACTACACGGAGTTCGACACGCACATCCTGCCGCGGCGTGACATCGGGCAGACGCGCGAGCTCGTGCCGGGGTGGTTGACGCTCAAGGAGTTCCTGAGCGTGCACCGCGAGGAGATCGTGATCGGCTAGTAGCCGCGCGTGATCTCGGTGAAGACGGCCTTGAACTCGGCGAACCGGTCGTGGCCGACCAGGTCGGCGAGGTGGTCCTCGATGTCGGCGATGATCTTCTTGGCCTGGATGATCTGGTCGCGGCCCCGGTCGGTGGGCACGACCAGTTTGGCCCGGCGGTCCGCGGGGTCGGGCTGGCGGGTGACGTAGCCGAGGCGTTCCAGCTCGTCGATGAGCGTGCCGATGACCTGCTTGTGCTGGCCGGAGCGTTCGGACAGCTCGCTCGCGCGCGTGCCGGTTTCGGCGATGTAGGCCATGACGGCGCCGTGGCGGGGGCGCAGGTGCTCGTGACCCGCCTCGGCGAGGCGGGTGAAGAGTTCCTTGTGGAAGCCCGAGAGCAGGTGCGCGGAAAGGACGCCGACGTCTGGCATGAGGACGATGTTAACCCGGCGGCGGCCGAGTCCGAAGAGGACGGACGAACCCGGCACGCCCTGCCGTTCGGGTCAGGCCTGTGGCTCGTACAGGCTGAACGGGGTGCCCTGGTCGTCCGAGCAGTGGGCGATGCGGCCGACGTCCGGCACGGTCTGCACGTCGTCGCTCTTGCCGCCGAGCTCGGCGACCTTGCGCACGGACGCGTCGATGTCCGTGGTGTGGAAGTAGATCCGCGGCTGGGTGAGCTGGGCGTCCTTGACCGCGATGGCGCCGGCCGCGCCGTTCGTGACGAAGTGGTAGTCCTCGCCCATCGGGCTGGTTTCCCAGCCGAACACGCCCGCGTAGAACGCCCGTGCCCGCGCGGTGTCCTCGGCGGGCAGCTCGAACCAGTTGACCTGTCCGGACATGTCGATCGCTCCTTCGGTTGTCGGGACTGACGAGCGAAGGACGAGCGAACGGGCCGGAACTCGACATCAGCCGCGAAGAACTTCGAGGCCTTTTTCGTGGTGGTCGAGCGCGGCGCCGGCGGCGGCGGCGACGGTGACCTCGAAGATCTCGTCCTCGGTGTGGTCCTGCTTGAGACGGTCGACGTCCTCGTCGGTGAGGCGGTGGGAGGCCGTGCGAACCGTTGCCGCGTAAGAACCCCAGGCGTCACCGGCCGCTGCCGCCTGCCGCAGCTCAGGTGTCGTGCGGGCAGGTGCCTCCAGCACGGCGCGGCGGAGTTCGTCGGGGGAGCCGGAACCGGGGCCGGTGAGGAAGCGCGGGAACCGGTAGCCGAACCGGTGCAGCGACCGCGTGCCCGACTCCAGCTGGCCGGGCAGCAGCGCGAACCCGAACGCGTTCGCGAGCCTGTTCACCACCTGCCAGATCAGGCTGACGTTCAACGCGTCCACCAACGCGTCGGCAGGCACGTCGTCCGACAGCGTCCGATCTTCCAGGAACGCCAGCGCCGCAACGAGTTCCGGGCGCAACGGTGAGGGATCACCGGCGATCTTGACCAGTTCGGTGTGCGTGACGGCGCAGTACGGGCAGTGCAGCCGCTCGGCGGTGCGTTGCGCCAGGTACTCGCGTTCGCCCGCCGTCCAGAACGACGGCCCGCGCATCGCCTCGGCGCTCAGGTCGAGGAACACCGCGCCGAAGAAGTCCGGGCGGTACAACAGGGTCTTCGGCACGTCCGACATCGGGACGCGCGACACCAGGCCGGTGAGACCGAAGAACATCCGAGCCGGCAGCCGGTGGCCGTGGTCGAGCACGTGCAGCCGCATCAGGAGACCTCCAGGGAACGCAGGCGGGCGGCGAGGAACCGGCGATCGGCCGGGGTGACCGCCAGTTCGTGGGCGAGCCGGTACGCGGCAACGGCTTCGGACCGCCGATCCAGGCGGCGCAGCAGGTCGGCGCGGGCGGAGTGCAGCAGGTGGTAGGAGTCCAGCCCGGTGATCCCGTCGATCAACGAGAGCCCTGCCGCGGGTCCGTCGGCCATCGCGACGGCGACCGCGTGGTTGAGCTCGATCACCGGAGTCGGTGCCACCGCGAGGAGCTCGGCGTACAGTGCGGCCACGCGGGCCCAGTCGACCGGATCCTGCACGTGCAGGGCGGCGATCACGGCGTGCAGCACGTACGGGCCGGGTGAGCCGAACCGCAGCGCGCGGTCGAGCAGCGCCATGCCCTCCGAGATCTCCTCGACGTTCCAGAGCGAACGGTCCTGGTCCTCGAACAGCACGACCTCACCGTCGGACGAGAGCCGGGCCGCGCTGCGCGAGTTGTGCAGCAGCATCAACGCCACCAGGCCGTGCGCTTCCGGCTCATCGGGCATCAGCGTGGCGACGAGCTTGCCCAGCCGCAACGCTTCGAACCGCAGCGAGGCGTCCGCCGTCGTGTAGCCGCGCGTGAAGATCAGGTAGAGCACTCCGAGCACGCCCTGGAGCCGTTCGGGCAGCAGGTGGTCGGCGGGCACCTCGAACGTGATGCCGGCGTCGCGGATCTTGCGCTTGGCCCTGACCAGGCGCTGGGCCAGCGCGGGTTCGGCGACGAGGAACGTCCGCGCGATCTGCGCCGCCGTGAAGCCCGCCACCGCCTGGAGTGTGAGCGCTAACCGCGCGTCCTCGGCGAGTGCGGGGTGGCAGCAGGTGAAGATCAGGCTCAGGCGTTCGTCGCCGAGGTCGACGAGCTGCTTCTCGGTCATCGCGACCGGCTCGGGCACGGACGGCAGCTTGGTGCGGGCCATCTTGGCGTGCCGGAGCCGGTCCAGGGCGTGGTTGCGGGCGACGGTGAGCAGCCAGGCGAACGGATCGTCGGGCACCTGTGAACGTGGCCATTTCCGCAACGCCTGCGAGCACGCCTCCTGCAGCGCGTCCTCGGCCAGCTCGAAGTCGCCCAGCGCCCGCACCAGAGCCGCGAGCATCCGGGTCCGATGCTCGCGGTACACCCGTTCGACCGCGGCCGACGCGAGGTCGCTCATGCCACCCCGTGGTTCAGGCCGGGGATGTGGTCGACGGGGCGCACCTCGATCGTCGCGCCGAAGTGCGCCTGCGGGATCATCTCCGCCAGCTCCAGCGCCTCGTCCAGGTCGCGGCAGTCGAGCAGGTAGTACCCACCGAGATGCTCGTGGGTCTCCGCGAACGGCCCGTCGGTGACCAGCGCCTTGCCGTCCCGCACCCGCACCGTGGTCGCGGTGGCGACGGGTTTCAGCGGGTCACCGGACACGAACACGTTCCGGCGCCGGCACTCGTCGGCGAACGCGTTGACCCGCGTGAGGATCTCCTCGAACCGCGGGTCACCGGGGTGCGGGCGGTCCTCGCAGTTGTAGATCAGGAACATGTAGTGCATGCGTGCCCTCCAGTCGTCGTTCCGAGGACGAACGAGATCCCTGGAAGTCGACATTCGAGCACGCGGTGTTTCTCACGGCGCGGCGAGCGCCTCCGTCGGGGTGAGCCGCGACGCCCGCACGGCCGGATAGAGCCCGGCGACCACGCCCGCCGAACGCGAAGGGCACGCCTAGTTCGGCCGCCAGGTGCGCGACGAGCACGGTCGGTGCGGAGCCGGCGACCCCTCGCATGCCGTGGTGCTCCGGTACCCAGTACCGGTGAAACCCCAGCTCTTCCGCCGGCTCATCGCGCGGCGCCGACCCCCGCACGATCGGTGACGTGTCCAGCGCCGACAACCGCGGCCCCATGTCCGGCACACTGGGGCGATGCGCATCGATCGGCTCGACCACCTGGTGCTGACCGTCGCCGACCTGGACGCCACGATCGGCTTCTACGCGGGCGTGCTCGGCATGCGCGAGGTGACGTTCGGGGACGGTCGCAAGGCGCTCGAGTTCGGCGCGAGCAAGATCAACCTGCACGAGGCGGGCCACGAGTTCGAACCCAAGGCGGACAAGGCCGTTCCCGGCAGCGCGGATCTGTGCTTCATCACCGAGGATTCGCTCGACGACGTGATCGCGACCCTGGCCGGCAACGGCGTCGAGATCCTCGAAGGCCCGGTCGGCCGCACCGGCGCGAGGGGCCCGATTCGCAGCGTCTACGTGCGCGATCCCGACGGGAACCTCGTCGAGATCAGCAACTACGTGGCCTAGCAGCGTTCGTCGGTCTGTCCCCAGTAGACGTTGCCGTCGCCCCACACCTCGCCGTACGCGCGAGTGCACTTGGTGAGCGTCTTGGTGCCCTTGGACCAGACGTCCTGCTTGTTGCGCCCGTTGACGTTGCTGTTGAAGTCGCGGTCGCCGTTCACGACCATGGCGGCGCTGGAACTGAAGCCACCGGGCTGCGCGGCGTAGGAGTCCCACACGTAGGTGTAGGCCCAGTTCTTGCCGCAGCCCTTGAACTGCTTCACCGAGGCGATGATCGTGCCGTTCTTCTTCACGTACCCGGTGGAGCCGATCTGAACGGTGCCGGCGCATCCCGGCGCCGACTCGGCCTGGGCCGTGCCGACGGAGGCGAGTGCCGTCAGCGCCACCGCAGGCAGGAGCAACATCACTTTGCGCATGCCCCCACGGTGACGCGGGCCGGTTAGTCAGCGGTAAATCACGGTTGAGCCGCCAGGTCGGAGGGATGCGTCGCCAGCGGCGTCACCTCGACCCGCATGTACTCCCACAGCGGCAGCGACGACAGGAACGCGTGCAACTCGTCGTTGGACGGCACGTCGAAGACGCTGATGTCGCTGTACTGCCCGACGACGCGCCACAGATGCGGCCACACGCCCATCTTCTGCAGCTCCAACGCCCGGTCCTTCTCGGCACGCACCAGCTCGGCGCGGTCGTTGGGGTCCATGTCGTGGGGCAGGGAAACGTCCATCCGCACGTGGAAGAGCACGGTTACCTCCTGGGTCGTGACGGGGAATACCCGCTGCGACCGGGCGCTGAACCGTGGAGCCTCATGCCCCTGTGACGCCGTCGATGCCCTCGCGCAGGAAGTCCGCGTGGCCGTTGTGCCGCGCGTACTCGTGACAGAGGTGGTTCATCACCAGCCGCAACGACACCTGCTCGCCCCAGCGCGGCTGGTAGCCCGTGACGTCCAGCGACTCGGCCTCGCGCTCGATCCGGCGCGAGTGCTCGACCTCGGCCTGCCACGCCTCGAACGCCTCGGACCGCGTGGAGTTCGAGGCGTCGTAGGCGACCTGGTAGTCGTTCGCGTCCGACCACACCAGAGGGACGTCCTCGCCGTTGATGACCTTGCGGAACCAGGTGCGCTCCACTTCGGCCATGTGCCGGACGAGGCCGAGCAACGTCAGAGTGGACGGAGGCATCGAACGGCGCCGCAGGTCGTCGTCGGACAGGCCGTCGCACTTCATCGCGAGGGTGGCGCGGTGGAAGTCGAGGAACGCGCGCAGGGTCTCGCGTTCCCCCGCCCGCATCGGCGGGCTGGGACGTTCGGTGATCACGGCGTCAGTTTGACCACAAAGAGGGCCTCGCGCATCCGGATTTGGTGTATGTGTAGTCGCATCGTCTACGTGATTCTGGGGGAATCAATGATGCGTGGATCAGCGCTTGTCGCTGCAATCAGCTTGGCGTGCACGGCTTTCACGGCACCGGCGGTGGCAGCCGCCGAACAGGCAGCCTGCGAGTGGACCGTGTCGAACGTGCCGGTGCCGTCCGGGTACGACGCCCGGTTCACGACCGTGAAGGGCACGGACAGCAACGGCAACTACTCGGGCAACGCCCTTCGGCAGGGCTCTAGCAGCATGGCGTACGACGCCGTGTTCTGGACCGGGGGACAGCCGAGGGTGCTCCAGGAGGTGGAGAATCTCAAGAATCTCCACGTGTCCGACGAGAACCGATCCGGGACCGTGCTGATGTTCGGCCGTTTCCCGGACCGCACGGCCGCGGTGCTGTACTCCGGCGCGCACGAGAGCACTGGAACGATCACCGAGCTCCCCGGTCTGGAGGGCTACCGCATCGACGCCCCCACGGCGCTCAACGAGCGCGGCGACGTGCTGGGCGGCGCCACGCGGATCGCCGATGGCGAGGCGGTGACGGTCCTGTGGACCGCGACCGCGACCCCGACCGCGCCTCAGGTCATCGAACGTTCCGTCGGCCTGGGTCAGGACCTGGACGATGACGGCACGGTGTTGCTTCGCCGTCCGGGCGGCAACGCGGGACGCCTGTGGCGCAACGGAGTCGTGACGGATCTCGAGTACCAGGGCAAGCCCCAGTACGTCCAGGCGATCCGGGGCGGCAAGGTGGTCGGCTACCAGCTCGAGGGCTCCTGGCCCAACGCGCAGGCCCTGCTGTGGGACGGCAACGGTGTGGTGAAGCGCATCGCGGGTGCCGCGTCCGCGTACACGATCACCGGAGGCGGCCTGGTCACCGGTCAGCGGTCGTCGCTGACGGGCAAGGCGGCGATCTGGCGGGACACCAACTTCAAGACCGAGCTGCCGTTGCCGAGCGGTGTCTCCGGCGTGTCGGAGCTGTTCGTGGCGGGCGACGACGAGACGCTGTTCAGCAAGTCGGGCTCCGGCCCCCTGCGGTGGACCTGCGACTAGGGCCTGTATCGAGGTCTGGTTCGATGAGAGTCGCGCTTGAGGTGGTTCCTGGTGGTGCGGCCGAATGGCCCGCATACCGGTGTTGTATGTGGGTCGTTCGGCCGTGCCGCCAGGGGCCGCCTCGGGCCCGGCTGTCGCGGACCAGACTTCGATACAGGCCCTAGTCCCGTGTGAGGCGCCACATCACCGCCTTCTCCCATCGGCGCTACGGTGGCCGGTGGGAGAAGGGGTGGCGGATGACGCAGCAGCTGGACGAGGCCGAGTCGGCGTTCGCGGCGGCGCGGCCGAGGCTGTTCGGCATCGCCTACCGCATGACCGGCAGCGTGGCCGACGCCGAGGACCTCGTGCAGGAGGTGTGGGTGCGCTGGCAGCTCGCGGACCGCGCCGCCGTGCTCAACCCCGAGGCGTACCTGGCCACCGCCATCACCCGCCTCGCGATCAACGAGTCGCAGACCGCGCGGGCCCGCCGGGAGACCTACGTCGGGCCGTGGCTGCCCGAGCCCGTCGACACCTCCGCCGACCCGCAGGTCGGTGCCGAGCAGGGCGCGGTGCTGGAGCTGGCGGTGCTGATGCTGCTGGAGAAGCTCACCCCGACCGAACGGGCCGCGTACGTGCTGCGCGAGGCGTTCGACTACCCCTACCGGGAGATCGCCGAGATCGTGCAGACCAGCGAGGTCGCGACGCGGCAGCTGGTCAGCCGGGCGCGCAAGCACCTCGCGGACGAACGCCGCGTGCCCGTCGAACGAGCGGACCAGCGCAAGCTGCTGGAGGCGTTCGTGGCGGCGGCGCAGGCCGGTGACCTGGCCGCACTCGAGAAGCTGTTCGCGCAGGACGTCGTGAGCTGGTCCGACAGCAACGGCTCCATCCGGGCCGCCGGTCGTCCGCTGTTCGGCGCGGCCTCCCTGGCGAAGATCATCTCGGGCTGGGCGCCGTCGTTCTGGGCCGGCGCCGAGGCGTCGTTCGTGGAGGCGAACGGGCTCACCGCCATCCGGCTGCGCAAGGACTCCGGCACCTACGCCGTGATCACCGTGACGGCCTCCGACGAGGGCATTGACCAGGTGTTGTGGCTGGTCAACCCCGAGAAGCTGGCCGCGTTCCAGTAGGCCTGTCACAACTTCGGGGGCTGTCCTGTCTTAGCTCGTGAACACCCGCACGCAGGCGGGCTCACGAGAGGGACGGACCCATGAGGATCGTTGTCATCGGCGGCACCGGGTTGATCGGCAGCCAGGTCGTGAAGCGGCTCGGTGAGCACGGCCACGACGCCGTGCCCGCGTCCCCGAACAGCGGCGTGAACACGCTGACCGGAGAGGGCGTCAAGGAGGTTCTGCAGGGCGCCGACGTGCTGATCGACGTGTCGAACTCGCCGTCGTTCGCCGACGACGACGTCCTGAACTTCTTCACCACCGCCACGACGAACCTGACCAAGGCGGCCGCCGACGCGGGCGTCGGTCACTACGTCGCGCTGTCGATCGTCGGCACGGACGAGCTGCCCGAGTCCGGCTACCTGCGCGCGAAGGTGGCGCAGGAGAAGCTCATCACGGAGTCGGGCCTCACGTACTCGATCATCCGCGCCACCCAGTTCTTCGAGTTCGCGGGCGCCATCGCGAACTCCGCCGAGCAGGACGGCGCCGTGCACCTCCCGCACGGTGGCGTCCAGCCGATCGCCGCCGCGGACGTCGCCGCGGTCGTCGCCAGGACCGCCGCGACCGAGCCGGTGAACGGCGTGCTGGAGATCGGCGGGCCGGAAGAGTTCACAATGGACGGTTGGATCCGCACGGTGCTGACGCAGCGCGAGGACGAGCGCGAAGTGGTGAGCGACCCGCAGGCCAAGTACTTCGGCACGTTCCTGACCGGCAAGCAGCTCGTGCCGAACGCCGGCGCGCAGCTCCAGCCGACCAGCCTGGAGCAGTGGCTCGCCGCCGGGAACTGACCGGCGCCCGTGGAGGGTGCGGCTTCCGGGCCGCACTCCCGCTCGGCGCAGTCAACTGCTGACGTTTCCCTGGCCGGCGCGATCATCCCCTCGATATCGTGGACACCGCACGGCACACGAACTCCGGGGGAACCGAAAATGAGTCGAAGACTTTCTTTTGTGCTGTCCACAGCACTTCTGGCCACAGCGGTCGCCGCGACGCCGGCGCACGCGGACACGACGATCACCGACCTCGGCGGCCTGCCGGGCGCCCAGTCGCACTGGGCCGCGTCGGTCAACGACGCCGGCGTCGCGGTGGGAGTCGCCTTCAACGGCTCCGGTCGTGATCGCGCGGTGAGGTTCGACGGCAACGGGACCGCCACCCAGCTCGCCGGGCCGGCCGACGCCAGCACCACCGTGAACGAGGTCAACAACCACGGCGCCGCTGTCGGCACCACCAGCGGTGGCTCCGTCGGCGGCACCAGGGCCATCCGGTTCAAGCCGGACGGCACGTACGCGGTGCTGTCCGTCCCGTTCGGCTTCACCACCTCGACGGGGCTGGCGATCACCGACTCCGGCACCGCCTACGGTCTCGCCAGCGACGCCGATCGCCGCCAGATCCCGGTGCGCTGGAGGCCGGACGGCGTCCTCATGACGATGAAGATGCCGGAGGGCGCCACCTGGGCTTACGTGACGAGGGCCGCGGCGAACGGCTACGTGGCCGGCTACGTGTCCGGTCCCGGTATCCCGTTCCTGGCGGTGCGCTGGAATCCCGACGGCAGCGTGACCAAGCTCGCCAGGATGGCGGACGGCGCCGCGACCACCGCCCAGGGGGTGAACCAGCTCGGCGAGGTGGTCGGCAACGCCAACTCCGCGAACGACCAGGAGACGTTCGGTGTGCGCTGGAACCTCGACGGATCGCTGACCAGCTACGGGAAGGACAGCCTGCCGAAGAGCATCAACGACCGGGGTGTGGTGGTCGGCAGCTACTACGGCGGAGCCGAACAGCACCCGTTCCGCTGGGAGAAGAACGGCGACAAGCTCGAGCTGGGCCGTCCCGACGGTGTCACCAACGCCACCGCGCTGGACATCAACAACGACGGCGTGATCGTGGGACGAGCGGGATCGTCCGCCGTCAAGTGGGTCGTCAGCTGAACCGGAGCGCGGAGAACCTCGCGTCGCGCGAACCGCCGGCGCGAGGTCGCCTGGGCGTGGCCGGGTCACTGGCCAACGCGATCATTCCCTCTATATCGTGACCGCCGCATGGCTCACGAACTTGGGGGATGGAATGAGTCGAAGACTCTCCTTTGCGTTGTCCGCAGCACTTCTGGCGTCGGTCATCGTCACGCCACAGGCTCACGCGACCACGACGATCACCGAACTGGGCGGCCTGCCGGGCTCCACCGCCAGCTCGGCGGCGGCGATCAACGACTCGGGCGTCGCGGTCGGGACTTCCAGCAGGGGCGGTTTCAACCGGGCGGTGAAGTTCGACGGCGCCGGGGTGACCGAGCTCGCCGGACCGGCCGACCGCCACACGCAGCTCGAGGCGATCAACAGCCACGGCGTCGCCGCGGGCACCGCCACCGCTGACGGCGTCGGTGGCAGGGCCCTCCGCTTCAACGCGGACGGTTCGTACGTGGTGCTGTCCGTGCCGTTCGGCTTCTGGTCCGCGGCCGCGGTCGCGATCGACGACTTCGGCACGGTCTACGGCACCGCGGCGGGCCTCAACAACGATCGCGAGATCCCCGTGCGCTGGCGGCCGAACGGCGTTCTCGCCACCTTGAAGCTGCCGGAGGGAGCCACCTGGGGCCGCGTGACGGGCGCGTCGCCGAACGGGTACGCGACCGGAGTGGTCTCCGGGCCGGGGCTGAACCGCCTGGCGGTGCGGTGGAACCCCGGCGGCACCGTGACCCCGCTGCAAAGGCTGGACGACGGCGCCGAATCCATGGCTCTGGCGGTCAACCGGAACGGTGACGTGGTCGGCACCGCCGACTTCTGGAACGACGGGACCTTCGGCGTGCGCTGGAACGCCGACGGGTCGATGACCAAGTACGGTCCCAACCTCAGGCCGTCGAGCATCAACGACCACGGTACGGCGGTCGGGTGGAGCACGACCGCGAACCAGAACGTCCCGTACCGCTGGAGCAACGAGGGTGAGGAGCTCGACCTCGGGTTCCCCAGCGGCACCCAGTTCGCGTACCCGATGGACATCAACAACGACGGCGTGATCGTCGGACTGGCAGGCGCGGCCGCGTACAAGTGGATCGTCAGCTGATCGTCGGCTAGAACCTCGCGTCGCGCAGCTGGCGGCGCGAGGTCACGCCCACCTTGCCGAACACCTTGCGCAGGTGCCATTCCACGGTGCGCGGGCTGATGAACAGCCGCGTGCCGATCTCCGGGTTCGAGTAGCCCTCGCGGGCCAGCCGGGCGATCTGGTACTCCTGCGCGGTCAGCTCGTCGGTCGGTTCGGCGGTGCGTTTGCGGGCCGTCTCCCCGGTCGCCTGCAGTTCGCGGAAAGCCCGATCGGCGAACGTCGGCATGCCACTGGCCGTCAGAATCTCGTGCGCGGTGCGGAGATGCTCACGTGCCTCGACGCGCTGGCCCTCACGACGAAGCCACTCCCCGAACAACAGGTGGGCGCGGCCCAGTTCGCCACGCAAAGCCGTCTGTGCCAAGGAAGAGATCGACTCGGCGAACGCGGCGGTGTCGCCGTTCAACGCACGCAGCCGGGCCTTGATGCCCAACGACCAGTGCGTGTCGACCCACGGCGCCGAACGTTCCAGGGCCTCCGCGACCAGAGCCGTGTCGCCGGTGCGGGACGCGGCCTCGGCCAGTTCGGACGCGATCAGGCAGCTGTAGACCAAGGTGTCGGACGCGAACACCCGCAGCGCGGCGTCCCGGGCGAGGTCGTGGCGTCCCAGTCCGTTGTGGAGGATCGCGGCGGTCCAGTCGGCGATCACGGCCAGCCGTCCCTGACCGGCGGCCAACGCCTCCGCCCGAGCCGTGGCGGCGGCGTCCTCGCCGCGGTAGGCGGCCTGCAGCAGCATCGCGTAGCCGACCGGCGGGGTGCCGGTGACCTCCGAGATGCGCTGGTCCTCCTCGATCAACGCCTGTGCGGCCGCGGGTTCGCCGGCGAGCAGTTCGTTGTCCGCCAAGAAGTTCAGCGCGAACTGGAGCTGCACGAGTGCGCCGGCGTCGCGGGACAGGCGGACCTGTTGCTGGGCGAACGCGCGGCGCGTGTCGAAGTCCCACAGCTCGCTCGCGACGATCCCGCCCGCGCGGTTGCCGAACAGCCACGGCACCCGGCTGATGTCGTCGGCGCCGACCTTCAACGCCCGCACCTCGTCCAGTGCGCGCGTCATCTGCGCAACGGCCGGCGCGTACCCCGACGTGACGCGGGTCGTCAACGCGTCGAGGACCAGGTCCACGGCACGGGCCGGGGTGCGCGCAGGGGGAGCGGTGCGGGCGGCCTCGGCCAGCGGCGTACCGGCCCAGATCGCGGCCGAGAGGCCCTCCAGGTGCGTTTCGCGGGCCAGGTCGGCGTCGAACGGCGCGAGCCTGCGGGCCGCGCTGAACAGCAGCGGTGCGGCGTCGGCGACGCGGCGCTGGTCGAACGCGATGTGTCCGCGCAGGTGCTCGATCTCGGCGCTGCGGCGCTCGTCCGGTGGCCCGGCCTCGACCGCGGACAACAGCCGCAGCGACGCGTCCAACGCCCCGGCGTCACGCTTGGCCCGCGCGGCGGCGAGTTCGCGGGAAGCCCGGCGGCCGGGTTCGGGGGTGAGCACCGCGGCCTGTTCGAGGAACGCGGCCGCGGCCAGCAGCCCGCCACGGGCCTGCGCGCGACCCGCGGAGTGCTCCAGGGCGGCGGCGACCTCCTCGTCCGGCGCGGCGGTGCCCTGCGCCCGGTGCCACGCGCGGCGGTCCGGGTCGATGGCCGGATCGGTCACGTCGGCCAGCGCCCGGTGCACCCGCATGCGCTCCACGGTGGAGGCCGACCGGTACACGGCGGACCGCACCAGTGGATGCCGGAACTGGACGCGGGCGCCGAACTCGAT
Organism: Lentzea waywayandensis; assembly: GCF_900115955.1. GTDB lineage: Bacteria > Actinomycetota > Actinomycetes > Mycobacteriales > Pseudonocardiaceae > Lentzea > Lentzea waywayandensis. Next base: position 1,253,936 of record NZ_FOYL01000002.1, on the reverse strand, counting down.
CAGCCCGGTGCCCAGCGCGGCGGCGGCCGGGTCGGCGCCCAGCCCGAGCAGCCCCGCCGCCTGCCACAGCAGGGTCGCGTCACCGAGCGGTTCGGCGGCGGCGGTCAGCATCAGCAACCGCGTGTCGGCGGGCAGCGGCGCGATCTGCCGGACGAACGCGGCCTCGATGCGGCTGGTCAGCGGCTCGGCGTCCAGTCCGTCCACCAGTTCGGCGGTCGTCCACGCGCGCGGCAGCTCCAGTAGCGCCAGCGGGTTGCCGCGGGCCTCCGCGACGATCCGGTCGCGCACCCGGCCGTCCACCGGGCCCTTGATGACGGACTCCAGCAACGAGCGGGCGTCGGCGTCGTCCAGGCCGCGCACGAACAGCTCTGGCAGCCCGTCGAGGTAGTCGTTGCCCTCGCGCAGCACGAAGACCAGCGCGATCCGTTCGGCGAGCAGCCTGCGGGCGACGAACCCGAGCACCGCCGACGACATCGAGTCGAGCCACTGCGCGTCGTCGACCAGGCACACCAGCGGCTGTTCGTCGGCGACCTCGGCGAGCAGCGTCAGCACCGCCAGACCGACCATGAACCGCGTCGGCCTGGGGCCGGTGGCCATGCCGAACGCCGTGCCGAGCGCCTCGCGCTGCGGTGGCGGCAGCTTGTCGAGCCGGTCCAGGAACGGCACGCACAGCTGGTGCAGCCCCGCGTACGGGAACGCGCTCTCGGACTCGACGCCCGCGGCCCGTGCCACGCGGAAGCCCGAGGCCCGCGTCGACACGTGGTCGAGCAGCGCGGTCTTGCCGATCCCGGCCTCACCCCGCAGGACCAGCACCTGACCAGCACCGGAGCGCGCCTGCGTGAGCAGTCGGTCCAGCGTTTCGCCCTCAGTGCGTCTGCCCAGCAGACCTTCGTCCGACACGGGTCCGAGCGTAGTCACCAGGGATCGACCAGGGGGTTCCACGGGTTCGAACGGGCCCCTGGCGGGAGCAGTCTCATGTCATCGACAAAACGAAGGAGATGGACCTGATGGACTACAAGTTCGAGGTGACCGTCATCCCGGTCAGCGACATCGACCGGGCCGTGCACTTCTACAAGACGCTGGGCTGGCGCTTCGACGCCGAGTTCGCCGACGACGAGGGCTACCGCCTGGTCCAGTTCACCCCGACCGGCTCACCCGCGTCGATCATCTTCGGCAGCGGCGTCTCGAACGCCGCGCCGGGCAGCGCCGAGGGCATGCACCTGATCGTCGACGACATCGAGGCCGCCCGCGAGGACCTCGTCGGCCGCGGCGTGCAGGTCAGCGAGATCTTCCACGACAAGACCGGCGTCTTCCACCACGCTGGCACGGTCGGTCGCGTCGCTGGTCCCGATGCCGCCCGCACCACCTACGGCTCGTTCGCCTCGTTCAGCGACCCGGACGGCAACGGCTGGGTGCTTCAGGAGGTCACGACGCGCCTCCCGGGACGTGTGTGATGACCTCGCACTACGACGTGATCGTCATCGGCGGCGGATCGCCCGGCGAGCACTTCGCCGCCGCCGTCGCCGAGGGCGGGCTGAGCGTGGCACTGGTCGAGCGCGAGTTGCTCGGCGGCGAATGCACCTTCTACGCCTGCATCCCGTCGAAGACCCTGCTGCGTGCCGGTGAGGCCGTGGCGGCGGCCCGGGAGGTCCCCGGTGCCCGTGAGGCGGTCACCGGCGAGATCGACGCGCAGGCCGTGCTCGCGTACCGCGACTTCATGGTCTCGTCCTACGACGACGCGGGCGGCCAGAAGTGGGCCGAGAGCGCCGGAATCGACGTGCTGCGCGGCGACGGCAAGATCGCCGGTCCCGGCACCGTCGCGGTGGGCGACCAGACCTACACGGCCGACCACGTCGTGATCGCCACCGGCTCGTCGGCGTTCATCCCGCCGATCCCCGGCCTGCGCGACCTGGACGTCTGGACGAACCGCGAGGCGACGTCGGTCCAGGAGATCCCGCGCCGGCTGCTGATCCTCGGTGGCGGCCCGACCGGTGTCGAGCTGGCCCAGGCGTTCACGCACCTCGGCGCCTCGGTCGCGCTGGTCGACGGCTCCGACCGGGTGCTGCCTCGCGAACCGGAGGCGGCCGGCCGCGCACTGGGCGAGGCACTGGCCGCAGGCGGAGTCGAGCTGCACCTGGGTGTTCACGCCAACAACGCTTCGTTCGAGAACGGCGAGTGCGTGCTCGACCTATCGGACGGCACGCAGTTGCGCGGCGACAAGCTCCTCGTCGCCACCGGCAGGCGACCGCGCGTCGACGGCATCGGGCTCGACACGGTGGGCATCGAACCGGACCCGCGTGGGCTCGCCACCGACGAGCGGATGAACGTGGCGGACGGCATCTGGGCGGTCGGCGACGTCACGGGCCAGTGGAACCTGACCCACGTCGGCAAGTACCAGGGCCGTGTGGCCGCCGCGAACATCCTCGGCCAGAAGGCGAGCGTCAACTACGACGCCGTGCCACGGGTCGTGTTCACCGATCCGCAGGTCGCCGCAGTCGGTGCGGCAGAAGGAAAGTACACCGCGACAGCCCACCTGTCCGGCGTCGCGCGCACGGCCACCTACACCCGTGAGTACGCCACGCGACCCGGATTCCTGACCCTCGTGTCGGACGGCGAAGTCCTCACCGGCGCCTACGCCGTCGGCCCGGAAGCGGGCGAGTGGTTGCAGCAGGCCACCGTCGCGATCCGCGCGAAGGTCCCGCTGTCCGTGCTGCTCGACGTCATCCAGCCGTTCCCCACCTTTTCGGAGGCGTTCCTCAACGCCCTCCGCGATCTCGCAAAGGAAGTAGCGAAGTGAAGAACCTCGACCAGATCGACATGTTGCTCGAAGTCACCGTCATCCCCGTCACCGATGTCGAGCGCGCCAAGGAGTTCTACTCCCGCCTCGGCTGGCGCCTGGACGTCACCCCGCCGTGGGTCGTGCAGTTCACCCCACGCGGATCCGACGCCTCCATCCACTTCGGCGAGGGCGCGACGACCGCGGAACCCGGCTCTGGCAGGCACTTCCTGATCGTCTCGGACATCGTCGAGACGCACGAGGCCCTGCTGGCGTCCGGCATCAAGGTCGGCCCGCTCTTCCACGGCGGCCCGGACGGCCCCGTCGAGGGCCCGGACCCCGATCGCCGCAGCTACTTCACCCGCGCCGAGTTCGCCGACCCGGACGGCAACACGTGGATCCTTCAGGAGGTCACGACCCGTCTGCCCGGCCGCGTCGACGCCGACGACACGTCCTACGCGTCGATCGCCGACCTGGCCGCGGCGTTGCGCAGGGCCGCTGTGGCCCATGGCGAGCACGAGAAGCGCAACGGCGGCGAGTACGACGAGAACTGGCCCGACTGGTACGCCGAGTACATGGTCAAGGCGCAGACGGGCGAGCAGCTGCCGCAGTAGGTTCGGGCGGGTGAACGAGGAAATCGCCAGAGCGTTGCGCGGAACGCCGAGCTCCTTGGCGTTCCGCGCGCTTTGCGCTGCCGTGACGAGGTCCGGTGAGGATCTCCTTGCGTGGTGCGAAGAACAGCTTGCCACCTGGCCCGACGAGACCCGGCAGGCGCCGTACTCCTGGATCGCCGCGCTGAACTCCGGTTTCACCACACCCGTGTGGCCTCTGGTGCGTTCGCTCGACCTGCGCGGCGGCCGTGACGGGATGCGCGAACTGGAGCTGCCGGATCCGCGGGTCCGTCCCGAGGTGCGCGCGGTGAGCCACCTGCGGCTGGACTGGTACGGCCACGACCAGACGGCGGCACTGGCGGAGACCGCGGACCACTGGGAACACCTGCGCTCGGTCGAGTTCGCGGGCCTGTGGGAGTTCGACGGGAAGGCGATCGACCGTTTCGCGGCGAGCGAGGCGGTCACCCGGCTCGAGTCGCTGACGACGGTGCGGGTGTCGGAAAGCCTGTGGCACTTCAAGATTCCGCCGTTGCGCGTCGACCGGCCGACCCGGCTGCGGCACGCCGGCCTGCTCGCACCCGACCTGGTCCACCTGCTGCGGAACGACCTCGCGCCGGACCTGAAGTCCGCCGTCGTGATCGTGGAGAACGCCGACGACGCACGCGACCTGGCCGGGTGCGAAGGACTCTCCGCGCTGGAGCACCTCGCGATCGGGTTCCGCTGCGGCAAGGACGGCAAGCAGCCGTTGTGGGCGCAGTACTTCGGCAACGTCATCGAAGCGGACGACACCGCGTGCGAGGAGTTCTTCTCCCACGCGACCCTCACGAATCTGCGCAGCCTCACCGTGCACGGCTCCACCATGGGCATGGGCCGCGAAGGGCTCGGCGCGCGAGGCGTGGAGGCCATCGCGAACAGCGGTGTGCTCGGACAGCTCACCGAACTGTCCCTCGCGGCGTTGCCCGTCGGCGATGACACGATCGCGCAGGTACTCGGCGCCACCGACGCCGCGATCATCGAGAAGATCGCGCTGACCAACCTCGTCGCCACCGACCGCACCGCGGAAGCGTTCGCGGCGGAGTACCCGCGGCTGCGGCATCTCGACCTGCGCAACAACCACCTCGGCCCGGACGGCGTGCGCAGGCTGTTCACCGCGAACATGCCCGCACTCGAACACCTCGACCTCGGCGGCAGCGCCGGAGGTTCGCCGCACTACAGCCGATCGGACGTGCAGCCGATCGGAGACGCGGGCGCGCGGGCCATCCCGCGGCAGGCCCGCCTGAAGGTCCTGAACCTCTCGGCCACCGGTCTCACCTCGGCCGGCCTGAGCGCGGTGCTGGAGCTTCCACTGGAATCCCTGGACGTGTCGGGTAATCCGCTGGGCGACCTGCCCTCCGTGCCGGAGGCGCCCGCGTGGCGCACGTTGCGGACGGTGAACCTGGACGACTGCGCGTTCGGCGACCCGGCGTCGCTGCCACCGCAGGCTCCGCTGATGGAGAGCATCTCGTTGCAGCACAACAACATCGGCTCGAACGGCGCGCGTGTGCTCGCCGAGTGGCCGGTGCTGCCCCAGCTGTGGGAGCTGCGTCTGCACGACAACGTCATCGGCGACGACGGCCTGACGGACCTGGCTCGATCCCGTGCGGCGCAACGACTCCTGGAACTCGACCTGGAACAGGACGTCTGGACCGCGCACCACCGCCGCGACAGCGTGCCGGTGCCGGCCGAGGTCGTGGCGCGGGAGTCGTTCCCGAACCTGGACGCGCTGTACCTCGGGGTGATCGACGGCTACCACGGTGCTCGCTACTCGTGCGGGTTTCCCGCTGATCGGCACGAGGAGCTGATCAGGACCGGACGGCCGGAGCTGGCCGCGTTCCTCACGCACGTCAAACCCTTCGAGTACCTCCCGGACGAGGACCAGGACCCGGACCCGCCCACGGAGGACTTCCGCGCCGAACGCATGGCCAAGTACGCGAAGGACTTGGCCGACGCCCAGGAGTTCGCGGCCAGGATGAAGTCGGACGACATCGGGTGGCCACCCTAGGGGGCGTCCCTGATGTGCCGGGACGTCGCCGCCGCTTACCTTCCTTCGCAAGCGAGGGAGGCCGCGATGAAGGCGATCGTGCAGGACAGATACGGGTCCGCGGACGTGTTGGAGCTGCGAGAGGTCGAACGGCCCGTGCCCGCGGCCGGCGAGGTGCTGGTGCGGGTGCGGGCGTCGTCGGTGAACGCCGCCGACTGGCACATCATGCGCGGCGACCCGTACTTCGCGCGGCTGTTCCTCGGGCTCAAGGGCCCGAAGACGCGGATCAGGGGGATGGACTTCGCGGGCGTGGTCGAGGAGACCGGCCCCGGGGTGGGCGGCATGGTGCAGGTCGGGGACGAGGTGTTCGGCGAGGTCGAGGGGTCTTTCGCCGAGTACGTCCGGGTGCCCGCGAACCTGGTGGCGCACAAGCCGTCCAACCTCACGTTCGAGCAGACGGCGACGCTGCCGCTGGCGGGCAACACCGCGTGGATGGGGTTGCGGGACCTTCAGGCGGGGCAGAAGGTGCTGATCAACGGCGCGTCCGGCGGGGTGGGGCTGATGGCGGTGCAGATCGCCAAGGCGCGCAAGGCGACCGTGACCGGTGTGTGCAGCACGCGCAACGTCGAGCAGGTGCGTTCGGTCGGGGCCGACCACGTCATCGACTACCGGACCACGGACTTCACCCGCACCGGGCAGCACTACGACGTGGTCTTCGACCTGGTGGGGAACAGGTCGATGGGGGAGTTGCGGGCGCTGCTCACCCCGGACGGCACGCTGGTGCTGTCCGGCGGTGGCAGCTTCAGCGGCGGGGCGTTGTTCGGCCCGTACCGGCTGATCATCCAAGGCAGGCTGCTCGCGTCGTTCTCCCGGCAGCGGCTCGTCGTGCTGGAGGCCAAGCCCAGCAAGGAGAATCTCGTCGCGTTGCGGGAGCTCGCCGAGTCGGGGCAGCTGGTGCCGGTGATCGAGCGGACCTACCCGCTGACCGACGCTCCGGACGCGATCCGGCACGTCGAGTCGGAGCACGCGCGGGCGAAGGTCGTCGTCACGGCCTGAGCGCCTATCGTTGGGGGTGGGGAGTCAGTTCTGGGCGAGGGGGAACCAGATGAAGTCCATCCCGGCGTTTCCGGACCGCATCGCGAAGATGAGCGACGGCGTGATCGCCACGGCGGACGCGTACGGCACGTGGCTGCGGTCGTTCTACGACGTCAGGGCGCGCTGGCACCGGCTGTTCTACCGGCTGAGCGGCACGCTGGTGATCCTCGTCGGTGCCGCGCTGCCGGTGCTGACGAGCCTCGACTACCCCGGCAAGGCCGTGACGATCTCGCTCGCGGGCGTGGCGGTCGCCGGGCTGACGGGGCTGCGCGCGTTCTACCGGTGGGACCAGTCTTGGATTCTGCTGCGCAACAGCGAGATGGCCGTCACCGCCGCCTACCTGGAGTGGAAGACCACGCCGGGCAACTTCCCCGCCGCCGAGGACGTGTCGCAGCGGGTGGTGCAGGAGAAGGCCGCGAGCGCGTTCATCGACAAGCTCGGCGACCTGAGGCAGCGGGAGGCGACGGTGTTCTTCAAGGACATGGCGTTCCCGGACCTCAACGGCGCCAAGACCTGACCGCTCAGCGGTAAATCCCTGGCTATTTCGGGAGCGGTGCGCCGACGATTCGCCCATGGTCGAGGTTCGAGTCAGCGGTGGAACGGTCCGGGGCGCTTCCGAGGCGGGGATGGCGGTGTTCCGCGGCATCCCGTTCGCCGCGCCACCGGTCGGGGCGGCACGTTTTGCCGCACCGCAGCCCGTGGTGGCATGGGACGGCGTGCGGGATGCGCTGGCGTTCGGGCCGCCGCCACCGCAGGCCGGCGTGTTCGGCATGGACGGCGTCGGCGTCGCCGGCGACGAGTGGCTGACCGTGAACGTCTGGTCGCCCGACATGGCCGGTGACCTGCCGGTGATGGTGTGGATCCAGGGCGGCGCCTACACGATCGGCATGTCCGGTCTGGCCGAGTACGACGGTGCGCGGCTGGCGGCCGACGGTGTCGTCGTGGTGACGTTCAACTACCGCGTCGGCATCGAGGGTTTCGCTCTCATCGAGGGTGCTCCGGCGAACCGCGGCCTGCTCGACCAGGTCGCCGCGCTGGAGTGGGTGAGCGCCAACATCCGGGCGTTCGGCGGTGATCCGGCGCGCGTGACGATCTTCGGTGAGTCGGCCGGCGGTGGTTCGGTGGCGGCGTTGATGGCGATGCCGCGCGCCAAGGGCCTGTTCCACCGTGCGATCGCGAGCAGCGTGCCGGGGGTGTTCTTCGCGCCGGACCTGGCCGCGGACATCGCCGTCGCGTGCGCGGCCGAGCTCGGGTTGCGCCCCACCGTCGCCGATCTGTCCACTGTGGAGCCGGAGATGCTGACGGTCGCGGGCGACGAGGTCATGGCCAAGATCGGCCAGTTCGCCCGGTGGGGGCAGGTCGCGCACAAGAACATCCCGTTCGCGCCCGTGGTGGACGGCGACGTCCTGCCGGTGACGCCGTGGGAGGCGTTGGAGTCGGGTGCGGGACGCGATGTCGAGCTGATCGCCGGGCACACGCGCGACGAACAGCGGCTGCTCACCGCGTTGGAGGGGATGCTCGGCCAGGTCACCGCGGACCAGGCCGCGTGGGCGTTGGAGGTGTTCGCGCCCGGCCTGACCTATCCGCAACTGGCGCCTGAGGAACTGTTCGAGGTGGTGTGCTCGGACTGGCTGTTCCGCATGCCGTCGCTGCACCTCGCGGAGGCCCAGGTCGCGGGCGGCGGTCGCGCGCACGTCTTCGAGGTGACGTGGGCGCCGGCCGGCCCGCTCGGGGCGTGTCACGGGCTGGACGTTCCGCTGGTGTTCGGCAACCTCGGAGTCGGAGGGACCGCGGCGATCCTGGGCGACGTCACGGCGGAGACCGAGGAGGTGTCGGCGCGGATGCGGACGGCGTGGAGCGGGTTCGCGATCCACGGCGATCCCTGGCCGGCGTACGACGCGACGAACCGGCTCACGCGAGTGTTCGGAGTGGAGGACGAGGTGACCGCCTACCCGGAGGAGGTCTCGCGGATGATCTGGCGGGCCCACGCTTTCCGCCAGATTTCGCTCGATCCGCAACACTGATCTTGCGTTGGGTGTTGGCTGGCCGTCATGAGCTCATTCGCCGTAGAGGTGGAGAACCTCGTGGATGCCGCGAAGGTCATGGAGACGCACATCGCGGGCTCGTTCGAGTCGGTGCACCACTGGATCAAGGGTGCCACCGAGAAGGAGAACGACGCCTTCTACAGCGGTGACGGGCAGGGCGGCCGTCACCTGTACGACCAGGTGGGCGACGAGTGGCGGGTGACGGCCGACTTCATGAACCGCATCGCCGTGGACAACGCGGAGACGATGCGCCTGGCCGCGGAGGCGTTGCGGGAGATCGCGCAGCGCTACCGGGAAGCGGACGGCCAGGCATGAGCTACACGATCGACGTCGACGTCGAGAACGACGCCGAGTGGCTCTCGACCATGAACGAGCTGGGCCCGGCGTGCATGCAGCTGCTGGCCGTCTGGGCGGACATGGAGGGGGAGGAGGACCAGCTCCCCAACTACCTGCCCCGGATGGAGGAGATCTTCCGCTGCTTCTCGTCCGGCTCGCAGCACCCCGCCAACGAGATCGCGGACGCGATGCGTGACGGCCGTGACCTCATGGACGCCGTGCTGCACAAGCACATCAAGGACGTCGGGACGAACGTCCGGCACTGGCACGGCGCTGCGGCGGACCAGTTCCTGGTGTACCTGAACTCCATGTCGCTCGCCGTCAAGGAGTACCAGGACGCGCTGGAGGCGCTCAACCTCCTGGTGGAGGCCTACCGCAGTCTGGTGGTGTCGATGCGCAAGGACGTGTCGGCCATGGTGCAGCGGGTGTTCGCGGCGCTGGAGGCGGAGCAGCAGTCCCAGGACAAGATCGGCCTGGCGGTGGCGGGCGCGTTCGTCGCGGTGATCGGCACGGTCGTGACCGGCGGCACGGCCACCGGGCTGGTGGTCGCGGCGCTGAGCGGCGGGATCGGCATCCAGATCGAGCAGATGGGTGCCTCCGACAACTTCCACGTCGTGGCGAGCATGGTCGACCAGGGCGAGGACATCGTCCACGGCGTGAACCAGGCCCGCGCGAAGATCGAGAAGGGTTTCCGCGCCGTGACCGAGGCGCTCGTCGGCTCGAAGCTCGACGTGGTGCGCCCCGCCCGCCCGGAGATCATCACCGCCCCCAGCTTCGACCCGAAGGACTTCGCGCTGGAGGAGGAGTACCAGCGCGGGCACGATGTTCCCGCCGCGGGAGGTCCCCTGGTGGAGGCGCCGCCCGCGAAGAAGGGCCCGGACAGCGACATCGACGAGGAGACCGGCCTCGACGTCTACCCGGAGCAGGTGAAGCGATGACCTCACCACGTGACCTCGCCGCGCAGGGCTCTTTCCTGCTGGAGAAGGCGAAACGCCGCCGGGACACGCTGCTGGCCGCGCAGCGCCAGTCGACGTCGGAGACCGGCGAAGCGTCCTCTTCGGACGGTCTGGTGCGGGCACGGGTCGACGCGGGCGGCATGCTCACCGGACTCTTCCTCGCGCCCGGCGTCCGTCAGCTGGATCCGCGCGAACTGGCCGCGTTGATCACCTCGGTGACCCAGCAGGCGGCCGCGGCGCCTCGTGCCGCGATCCGGCGGACCTACGAGCAGCTGCACAACGAGGGCCTGGTCAAGCAGATGCCCGCGCTGCTGCCGGAACCCGTGGTCGCCCCGCCGGTGTCGCGCCCGCGCCGTCCGGAACCCGTCGAGGACGAGCCGGACCGGCCGGTCCTGCGCGACCAGGGCTGGTAGGGCTCGGGAATACCTGCTCCCGGACGGCGTTGTACGCGCCGGAAGGGAGGTTCGATGAACAACGAATTCTCGGTGCACGACAGCACCGGTTTCAACAGCTACCAGCCGGGCGGTGAGGTGGCCGCAGATCGCTGGGCGACGGTGAGGCACCTGTTCGACGCGGACTACGTCGAGACTCCCGCCGACAAGTGGGAGCGCGCACAACTGCTGTTCGAGTCCCGCGACTACATCAAGGCCGCGGAACTGCTGGCGTCCGTCGCCGGCGAGGTGCCGTTCCAGACGGACCTCTGCCTGCTGCTGGCCCGCGCCTACTACCACTCGGCGCAGCTGGGCAAGGCCGAGGCGCAGCTCCGCGTGATCGTGGACCGCGACCCGGTCGAGCACTACGCCCACCTGCTGCTCGGGCGCACCCTGGAGCGGCAGGGACGGCCTGAGGAGGCCGCGCCCTGGCTCCGCCTCGCCGCCGCGTTCGGTGGCGAACTAGCCGACGTCTAGCTTGGCGAACGTGCGCAACAGGCCCGGTGCGGCCCGGCTGGCCAGCCGGGCCGCCTTGGCCTCGGCCGTCACCGGCACCACGGGCTTGTTGCGGCGCACCGCGCGCACGATCTGGGTGGCCACGCCCTCCGGGCCGAAGCCGCGCCGGGCGTAGATCCGGGACGCGCGGTCCTGCTTGCGGCGTTCCTCCTCGGAGCTGACGCCGGAGAACGTCGTGGTCGCGGTGATGTTCGTGTTCACCAGTCCCGGGCAGATCGCGCTGACGCCGATGGCGTGCGGCGCGAGTTCGGCCCGCAGGCAGTCCGAGAGCATGAACACCGCCGCCTTGCTGGTGGCGTACGCGGAGAGGATCTTCGACGGCAGATAGGCGGCCGCCGAGGACAGGTTCACGATGTGGCCGCCCTCTCCGCGTTCCGTCATCAGCTCACCGAACGCCCGGCAGCCGTGCACGACGCCCCACAGGTTGACGTCCAGCACCCGCTGCCACTGCTCGGTCGAGGTCGACATGAACGACCCGGAGTGGCCGATACCGGCGTTGTTCACGACAACATCGGGCACGCCGTGCTCGTCCGCGACCTGCCGCGCCCAGGCACGTACCGCCTCCTCGGAGCGCACGTCGACCTCGTAGGCGTGGCCGTCGATCATGCCCGCGGTCTCCTTGGCGGCCGTGAAGTCCACATCGGACACCACGACCTTCGCGCCGGTCCTGGCGAACGCCACCGCCGTCGCCCGGCCGATGCCGCTGCCACCGCCGGTGATCACGACGAGCTCGCGCGGAGGAGTGGAGCCGGTGACGAACTCGCTGATCATCCGGGCGAGCGGTGCCGGGTGGCTCAGCGGTGCCCAGTGCCCGGCCGCGATCTTCCGGCGCGTCAGTGACGGCACCCAGCGTTCGAGATCGAGCGGCTCGGTGCGGATGTAGCGGTCGCGGGTCGGCTGGATCACCTGCACGGGCATGGGCGCGAGACGGTGCCGCGGCGAGCGCATGACCTGCCGGATGTTGGCCCGGTACAACGAGATCCCGCGCACCGCGTCCGATGTGATCGTGCGCGCGGGCTTGACCTTCACGCCCTCCAGCCGGTGCAGCACGCCTGCCCAGCGCGGACCCAGGTAGAGCCGCCAGAACAGCGGCGCGAGCACCGGCAGGTGGAACGCGCCGATGTACCAGGACCGGACGAACTGCTTGATGTGAGCGATCGACAACCCTTTCCGCGACCAGTGCCCCATGTGGTCGAGACACGGCCCGGAGATCGAGGTGAACGTGGCGATCCGCGCGCCGGGCGTGGTCACGGCCTCCCAGGACTGGATCGAGCCCCAGTCGTGGCCGACCAGGTGCACCGGCTCGTCCGGGCTGACCGCGTCGATCACCGCGAACAGGTCGGCGGCCAGCCGCTCGAGCCGGTAACCGTCCTCAGTGGACGGTGGCGTCGACTCGCCCGCACCGCGCACGTCGTAGGTGACGACGCGGAAGTCCTTCTCCAGCAACGCGGCCACCCGGTCCCAGACCTCGTGCGTGTCCGGATACCCGTGCACCAGGACCACGGTCGGCCCGGACGTGCCGCGCACCTGCACGGCGAGTTCGACTTCCCCGGAACGCACCTTCACAGCTCCTCCAAGACGAGTCGATCCCCGGTTGGCCTGTCCACGCAGATCCGCACACCGCCGACGTCGCACGTGCCGCAGAACCCCTGCCGGCACGAGTACGCGACCGACGGCCGGAAGTCCCTGATCACGTCGAGCGCCGACCGGTCGGCCGGCACGTCCAGGGATACCCCGCTGCGGCGCAGTTCGACCGTGAACGGCCGCCCGTCGACGATCGGCGGCGGGCTGAAGCGTTCGAAGTGCAGCCAGCGCGACGAGAACTCTGCCCGCACCTGGTCGAGCATCGACGCAGGCCCGCAGCAGTACACCGCGCCACGGGGTGAGGCGTCGCCGAGCAACGCCCCGCCCCGGCCGATCCGCACATCGACATGGCCGACGGGCAACTCGTCCAGGAACGGCATCGCCGCCATCGACCGCCCGCAGTACACGAGCCGCCAGTCGAGGCCCGCCCGCGCGGCCGCGTGCACCATCGGCAGGATCGCGGTGATCCCGATGCCGCCCGCCACGAACACGACGGGCCCGAGCCCGGCGAACGGGAAGGCGTTGCGCGGCCCGCGCACCTGGATCCGGTCGCCCACCCGCAACGCCTGCACCTCGCGCGACCCGGCGCCGACCTCGCGCACCGCGATCCGGTAGGTGTCCTCGCCTGGATCACCGCACAGCGAGTACTGGCGGCGCAGCCCGGACGGCAGGTGCAGGTCGAGGTGACACCCCGGCTGCCAGGCGGGCAGCGCCGGACCTCCGAGCCGGAGGCTCACCACCCCGTCCGCGACCTGTGAGCGTTCGACAACGTTGAGCCACAACGCATCCCGTGCGACGCCAGGCCGTGCCCGCCCGCCGAACCGGGTGACCGCGGCGTCGTAGAGGCTGCCGAACCGAGTGAGGCCGCTCAGCATCGAACCGCCTCTCCGCGTGGCGTGAGGTGGGCGGCGCCGGTCGAGTCACGGCACATCAGTGGGCCTCGCGAGCGGCGGGAGAGGAGGCGAGGTACGCGATCGCCTGCGCCGTCGACCCTTCCTGCTTAGGGTGGTAGGCCGGGTGGAAGTACCGCAGGAACGCCCGGAAGATCTCCGACAGCCTCGGCAGCAACCCGCGCCGGGAAGCCCGCATGAACTCGCGCCAGGTCAGCCGCACTCGTGTGCTCTTGTCCGCGTGCACCATGAACCGCGCTCCGCGCACCCACAGCCAGAACAGCACCGGCGCGACCAGCAACATCGTGCGCGCCCGCCGCACGTACCGGCGGTCGAGGTGACACATCAGGTCGTACGCGACGCTGCGGTGCTCGACCTCCTCGGCCGCGTGCCAGCGCAACAGGTCCAGCATCACCGGGTGGATGCCGGCCTTGTCGAGCGCGTCCGCGTTCAGCATCCAGTCGCCGAGGTAGGCCGTGAAGTGCTCGATGGCGGCGACGATCGCGACCCGTTCGAGCAGCTGGTCCCGCGCCTGCTCCTCGCTCAGCCCCGGCCTGGGCGCGAGGATCCGCTGGAACACGTGCTCCATCTGCCGCGTGAACGGCCGCGGGTCCAGCCCGTTGGCCAGCAGGTGGTCCAGGACCTCGCTGTGCGCCTCGGCGTGCATGGCCTCCTGCCCGATGAACCCGAGCACGTCCTCGCGCAACGTGTCGTCGGAGATCAGCGGCACGGCCTGCTGGAACGTCCGCACGAACCACCGCTCGCCCTCGGGCAGCAGCAGGTGCAGGACGTTCATGACGTGTGTCGTCACCGGCTCGTCCGGGACCCAGTGCATCGGCAGGGTCGACCAGTCGAACTGCACGTCACGCGGCTGCAGAACGAGGTTGTCCGGCTCCATCGCAGTACCTCCGCCAATTACTACGCCAGCGTAGCTTTGTGAAAGCTACGCCACCGTAGCAATATGGTCCCGTGAACACAACGCGTCGCAAGTACGCCCGCCGCCTGCCACCCGAGCAGCGCCGCGAGCAGCTGCTGGACGCCGCACTGAGCCTCATCCCGGCCGGCTTCGACACCGTGACGATGGAGTCAGTCGCCAAAGAAGCCCAGGTCACCAAGCCCGTGCTCTACGACCTGTTCGCGAACCGCAGCGAGCTCATCAGCGCGCTACTCGACCGCGAGGCGGGCCGCGCCACCGAACAGGTCATCGCCGCCCTGCCCACCGACTTCGCGACGCGGTCCCCGGACGACGCCTTCGCCGACGCCGTCCGCGTCTTCGTGAACGCCGTCATGGAGGCCCCCGACCGCTGGCGCCTGGTGTTGCTCCCGCCCGAGGGCACCCCTCACGAGTTCCGCGCTCAGGTAGAGCTGGTGAGAGCGGGCGTCCTGGCCCAGATCGAGGACCTGGCCGCGCTGGGCCTCAAGGAACTGGGCCGCCTCGACGACCTCGACTCGGCCCTGCTCGGCCACGCGATGCTGGCCCTGGCCGAGATGTCGGGCCGCCTGGTGCTCACCGACCCGGAGAAGTTCACGCCGGACCGGCTGGCGGCCTTCGTGACCCGGATCGCCCACGGCCTGCGCTGAGCACCGACCGCAGGTAGAGCAACGCCTCCCGGTCGTCCATCCCGGACGCCTCCGTGGTGAGCCCCTGGACCAGCCGCTCCGCCGCCATGGCGCCGAAGTCGCCGGCGTGCTTCAAATACCCGAGCACCCGCGCCGCCTCCACGGGCATGGTCCCGCGGGCGATCGCGATGAACTCGACCGCGACCACACTCGCCGCCACCACGTTGCCGGTCTCCAGCAACTCGTCGACGTGCGCCCCGAGCAACTCGAACGCCTCATCGAGCTCCCCACGCCGAAACGCCCGCCGCGCCTCGGTGGTCTTGTTGGCAGACAACGTCCCCGGCGGCAACTCGATGTCCGCCGCCTCGTCGAAGAACACGTCAGGCACACGCCCCTGGAACATCGCGCTGTACCCGAGCGTCTGCAACGCCCAGTGCGCCAACGTCGGCGGCCCGCACTCCCGAAACCGCCCGGCCAGCACCGCGACCACCCGGTCGACGTGCCCGAACTGCCCGGCCCCCAGCAACGTGCCCGCAGGCATCATCTCCAGGAACGCCCGGAGATGCGGCTCCTCCACCGACGCCACCGCCTCCGGCAGACACGCCGCGAGCTCCGCGCCGTCGCCGGTCGCGTAGGCCCGTGCGTACCGGCTCAGCGGATGGTCAGGCACCTCCGGCAACCCGGCCGAACTGGACCCCTGAACGTTCCGCTCAGCTACCCACACCAGCCAGAACGCCGCCAACCCGGCCTCGCGCCCGCCAAAACTGTCAGACCCACTCGCTATTGTTGAATTTGGGGGTACCCGGCCAGGGTCGTGTGTGTGGTGTGACCGCACGGCATGCACGGCGCGCGGTTCGTGCAGGGCGCGGGGCTCGTTTGCGGCGTGCGGCTCGTGCAAGGCGTGCGGTTCGTGTGCGGCGCGCGGCTCGTGCAACGCGTGCGGCTCATGCATGGCGCGCGGTTCGTGCATGGCGCGCGGTTCGTGTGCGGCGCGCGGTTCGTGCAAGGCGTGTGGCTCGTGTGCGGCGCGCGGTTCGTGCAACGCGTGCGGCTCATGCATGGCGCGCGGTTCGTGCATGGCGTGCGGCTCGTGCAAGGCGCGCAGCTCGTGCACGCCGTACGGCTCGCGCACGGCGTGTACGAGCCGCTCACCCCAGTCGCCGATCTCACGCCGCCCCCGCAGTGGCAGCTCAGTCACCACCGGGCGGATCAGCGCGTCCACCATCCGCACGTCTCCGGAGTCGAAGGCCCACGTGACCGCCGCCCGCAGGTTCGGCCACAACTCCGCGAGCCGCCCCACGCCCTCGATCTCGCCGTGCCCACCCAGCAACTCGCCGACGCGAGCAACCTCTCGCAAACACCACGAGCCGTGCGCGGACATCGCCGAAGTACGGTCACGCAGCAGTGAAGAAGCAAACTGCCGCAACGGTTCCAACATCCTGAACCGCCGTCCGAACGGTCCATCGTGGACCGCCACCATCGACCGTTCGACCAGGTCCCCGAGCAGATGATCCTCCGCCACCGCACCGAGATCGAACGGCGCCGCGAACACCGAAAGCCGGCAGAACAACTCCTGCTCAGCCGGGGACAACAGGTCGTACGACCACTGGATCGCCGCCCGCACGGTTCGATGACGTGACGAACCGGTCCGTCTCGCCCCGATGTCCAACCGGGTCAGCAACTCGGCAGGCCGATGACTCCGCACCCGCGCCGCCGCCAGCTCAATGGCCAGCGGAATCCCGTCCAGCAACCGGCAGAGCTCCTCCACCGAACCGTCGCCCGAATATGAGGGATCAGCAGCGCGCGCACGAACGTCGAACAGCTCAACGCTCGCCGCCACGTCCAACGGTTCCACGACGACGACTCGCTCGTCGGCCACCGAAAGTCGTTCCCGCGAAGTAGCCAGAACCTGCACCGAAGCACACACTGCGGAAGCAAAAGCGGCTGCGCCATCCAGCACGTGTTCGCAGTTGTCCAGCACCAGCAACGAAGGTCGTGCCGCGACCACCGCCTGCGCCACGGAAATCCCAGGCCGCTCAACGATTCCCAACGCATCCGCGACCGCGCGCGACACATCGGCGGACGACGTGATCTCCGCCAGCGACACGAACGTCCCGCCCAGCTCCGAAGCCAGCCGCGTCTTGCCGATCCCACCCGGCCCGACCAACGTGACCACCGCGGCCAGCCGCAACGCCTCCGCCACGCGGTCAAGATCGGCATCACGGCCGATCAGCACGGGCCCGGGAACAGGCGCGTGAGCGAGCACCTGCTGTTCGGCGGCACGCAACGCAGGCCCCGGCTCCACCCCGAGCTCGTCCACGAGGTGCTGCCGAACCCGTTGGTACACGGCGAGAGCGTCGGCCTGCCGACCGGTCCGATAGAGCGCCGTCATCAACAGCGCCGCCGGCCCTTCACGAGTCGGATGCTCCGACACGAACGACGACAGCTCACCGACAACAGCCTCAGGCTCGGCCATCACGCGCCGCGAGAAGTCCTTCTCGACCGCACCCAGCCACTCCTCAACGAGCCCGGCAACGGTCGCGTCCAGCCCCGGCGCCTCCAGACCCGCCAACGGCACGCCGCCCCACGCCTCGACAGCCGCAGAAGCGTCCCCGGCACGCACGTGCTCAAGAAACCGCGAAACATCCGTGGGCACATCGAGCCGATAGGCGGCACCGACCCGTGCGATCGCATCAGCACCAAGAGACTTGCGCAGCTGCGCGACGTGCCACTGCAACGCCTTCGGAGCGGTGGCAGGTGGAGCGTCACTCCATACGAGGTCGATCAGCCGCGACACCGGCAGCGGCACACCCGGCGAGAGCGCGAGGGCCGCCAGCACGACCTGCGACCTCGGCGAACCGATGTCGACCGGCTCGCCGTCGTCGGTGGTGGCGCGGACACCACCGAGCAAACCGATGCGCACCGGCGAATTCTCACACACCGCACGCACACCAGCCGCACACCGCAGTCAGCCAACCTCTGCGCCATGACAGCACGTGTTGTTGGTTCCCTCTTCATCACCGCCACCGCCGCAGGGGTGATCAGCGCCGCCACTCAAGGCACGACCAGAGGCGTGATGGTGTTCGTCATGGCCGTGGCCATCGCGTTCATCGCGTCGACGTTGTTCCCGATCCTCAAACCGCACGGCGAGGGCATGGCGATGGGCTACGTCGTCGCCAGAACACTCGAGGTCGTCTTCCTGATGTCGGCCGTGGCACCGATTGCGCACGTTCACATCGACGAGCTCTGGGGCCACGCCAGCGCGATCTACTTCTGCGTCAGCGTGGCGCTCCTGAACGTCCTGCTGTTCAGATCAGCGCTCGTGCCGAGATGGATCTCGGTGTGGGCGCTGATCGCCGTGGTGCCCTACCTGGCCGGTGCCGTGCTCGTGCTGCTCGGCGTGCTCTCGCAACCGCAGGCCGGCGCGCTCTTCGTCCCGTTGGCGCTCAACGAGATGGTGCTGGCCGTCTGGCTGTTGGTGAAGGGGTTCAGCCCCGCCTCGTCCGGACGTGCGTGAGCAGTGCCAGCCCGGTCGGGTCGTGGCCGACGGACACGTCGCAGCCCGGAAGCAACGCGCGCACGGCGGGCTCGTCGCGTTCGATCACCGACCAGTCCATCAGGTACTCCAGCGACCACCGGAACGGGTTCCCGGACGTGATGCTGGAGAAGTAGAACGTGCCGCCAGGACGGCAGAGCCTGGTCAGCACGGCCTCGGTCAGCCGCACGGCCGCGCGGTCGTTGAGGTAGTCGTACAGGCCGTTGACGAGCACGAGGTCGAACGGGCCGAGCTCGGCGAGCTTCGGGAGCGCGCGGAACACGTTGCCGGAGACCGAGGTCGTGACGTCGTTGAGCGGTCCCAGCCGCTTCTCGGCCAGCTCCAGCGCGTCCGGGTCCACGTCGGTGAGCACGAACCGGTCGCCGGGCCGCACGATGCCGGGCGGGATGAGCCGCACGTCGGGGGCGGCGCCGGCGGCGATCACCAGGATCGACCGAGGGCCGTTGCGCGGCGCGGTGAGGGTGTCGCTGATCAGCCGGGCCTGGTGCATCACCCGGTTGCGCTGCTGCTGGGTGATCGCCGAGTTCTGCAGGTTCGTCTCGACGTGCCAGCCGAGCGTGCCCGGCGCGGCCTCGTTGGCCTGCGCCATCACGTGCTCCACCAGCTTGAAGTCGCTGGGGTAGCCGCGCGCCCACTCGTTCTCGTCGCGCATGAAGGGTGAGCGTGAACACGCCGACCGCGCGGGCTGGACGATGGCGGCGATGTCCTCGTCCGGGATGCCCGCGGCCACACTGGCGCCGATCTGCGTGCCGAGCGTGCGCAACCGGCCTCCGACCAGCATGTGCGCCGACGGGTCGGTGAGGTTGAACTCCCTCTCACTGCGCAGGAAGCCGTCAACGGCGTCGCTGAGCCGGTGCAGGGCGTCTGTGGTGTGCGGGAGCACGGTCATCGAACACTTCCTCGGTGCGGCAACGGTTCGAGAGCTTGTCAGGCGCGGACGCTGATCAACAGAGTCTTTCGGGTAATACGGAGCCGACCCTGCTCCGGTTCGCGTTCAGCGACCCGCGGCGATGGCGTCCGCGATCGCCTGGTGGCCTGCCGGCGTGGGGTGCACGTCGGTCTCCTCGCAGAAGTAGGTGAGCGTGCACACCTCGGCGACCGAGACCGGGATCTGGCCGTACTTCGGGTCCTCGGTCAGCTCGGTCAGCGCCCCGTAGCCGCCGGTCGTGCCGGTGACGTCGATGAACTTCGCGCCGAACTTCGCGTACTCCGCCGCGATCTCGCCGTTGAAGTCCTCGTACAACGTGACCGACGTGCGCGCGAGGTCCTCGCCGTTCGGGAGCGAGGGGTTCACCCACGCGCCGAGGAACACGTCCGGGTAGCCCAGCCCGACGATCCGCACGTCCGGCGCCACCTCGCGGATCCTGGTGAGCGCGGTGGCGATGTTGATCCTGGTGTCGGTGATCGTCGAGGTCGCGCACTCGATCGGGTCCTGGGCCACCGCGCACGGTTCCAGCAGGTCGTTGCTGCCGATCACCATCGTGACCAGGTCGACCTGACCGGTGCGCAACGTGTCGACGGTGACGTCGACCTGGGTCCTGTCGCCCGCCTCCGGTTCGCACGCCTGCGAGGAGAGCAGGTCGGCCGAGGTGGCGCCGTTGCAGGCGACGTTGACCAGTTCGAGGCCGGACTGCCTGGCGACGATCTGGGCGAAGCTCTCGCCGGTGCCGTTCGGTCCGAGCCCGGTGGCGTAGGAGTCGCCGAGCGACACGTACAGCCGTTGTCCGGTCGGAGCGGTGCTGGTCGAAGGGGGCGCACACGCGGAACACGAGGCCACCAGCAACGTCAGCGCAGAGGTCAGGACCAGCGAGAACCTCTGCACACCTGCTCCTCGTCCCTGCGCGAACCGACGTGCCGAGGGTACGAGATCGCCCGTGAGGCCGTCGTGATCAACGACCCGCGGCGGTGACGGCCTCCGCGATCGCCTGATGACCGGCGGGCGTGGGGTGCACGTCGGTGCGGTCGCAGAAGTGTGTGAGCGTGCACACCTTGGCCACGGAAGCCGGGATCTGGCCGTACTTCGGGTCCTGGGTCAGCTCGGTCAGCGCGCCGTAGCCGCCGGTCGAGTTCGTGACGTCCGCGAACTTCGCGCCGAACCTGCCGTACTGGGCCGCGATCTTGGTGTTGAAGTCCTGGAACATCGTGACCGACAGCCGGGCGAGGTTCTTGCCGTTGGGGAACGACGGGTTCACCCACGCGCCGAGGAACACGTCCGGGTAGGTCAGCCCGACGATCTTCACGTCCGGCGCGGCCTCCCGCAGTTCGGTGAGCGTGCCCGCGACGTTGGTCTGGATGTCGGCGACGGTCCTGGTCGCGCACTCCAGGGGCTCCTGCGACAGCGCGCACGGCGCCAGGTCGTTGCCGCCGATCACCACCGTGACCAGGCCCGCCTTCTTGCCGCGCAACGCCTCCACGGCGGCGTCGAGCTGGGTCTTGCCGCCGGCGTCGGGCCCGCAGGCGGGCTTGGAGGCGAGATCGGCGGACGTGGCGCCGTTGCAGGCCAGGTTGATCAGCTTGAGGCCGGACTGCTTCGCGACGATCTGCGCGAAGCTCTCGCCGGTGCCGTTCGGTCCGAAGCCCGTCGCGTAGGAGTCGCCGATCGACACGTAGACCTGCTCGGCCGGCGGCGGGGCACTGCTGCTGGGCGCGGGCACCGGGGTGTTCGCGGGCGGCGTCGAGGTGCACGCCGTCAGCGTTACGAGCAACGCCGCGACCAGGGCAAACCTCGGCACACCCGACTCCTGTCCTTCGGAAGCTGATGTGCCGAGGCTACGGAACCGCCCGTGTGGGGCCTGTCAGCGGAAGCCGCGCAACCGCAGGCTGTTGCTCACCACGAACACCGACGAGAACGCCATCGCCGCGCCCGCGATCATGGGGTTGAGCAGGCCCAACGCCGCCAACGGCAGTGCGGCGACGTTGTACGCGAACGCCCAGAACAGGTTGCCCTTGATCGTTGTGAGCGTGCGCCGGGCCAGCCTGATCGCGTCCACGGCCGCCCGCAGGTCGCCGCGCACCAGCGTGAGGTCGCTGGCCTCGATCGCGACGTCCGTTCCGGTGCCCATGGCCAGACCCAGGTCGGCCTGGGCGAGCGCGGCGGCGTCGTTCACACCGTCGCCGATCATCGCCACGACCCGCCCTTCGTCCTGAAGGCGTTTCACGACGTCGACCTTGTCGGCCGGTAGCACCTCGGCGATGACCTCGTCGATGCCGACCTCGGCGGCCACGGCCTCCGCCGCCGCCCTGTTGTCGCCGGTCAGCAGCACCGGGCGCAGCCCGAGCCTGCGAAGGCCTTCGACGGCTTCCTTAGACGTCGGTTTCACCGTGTCCGCGACGACCAGCACGCCGCGGGCCTTGCCGTCCCACGCGACCAGGACCGCCGTGCGTCCCTGCCGTTCGGCCGTTTCCTTGGCCTCGGTGAGGTGTACGTCGAGCTTGACGCTCCAGTCGTTCAGCAGGCGTTCCCGGCCGACGAGCACCGCGTGAGCGTTCACAACCCCTTGCACGCCAAGGCCTTCGACGTTCTGGAAGTCCTCGACGGCGGGCCACATGCAGGTAGGGGTGTCAAGCGGGCGAAAAGCGTGCCCGCTTGACACCCCTACCTGCATGCAGCAAGAGCTGTGGTGCGACTCGTGACGGGACCTCACCGCCCTGACCGCTTGGTAAGGACGGCTCGCCTTCGGCTTCGCGGGTGGTTGGGTGTGCTGTCAGGATCGCGTAAAGATCACCCGGTCGTGCTGAGCGTCAGGTCGGGTGCGCGGTTATCTTGCGGGCACCAGGCGGTTTAGGGGGTTGCTCGTGGCTGATCAGCAGATTTCCGACGCGTCGGCCCGGGGGAAACTCGCGCACGATGGTGTTCGGCTGGCTGTGATCGTCGGGGCGCTCGGTGTTGTGTTCGGCGACATCGGTACCAGTCCGATCTACACGATCCAGACGGTGTTCAACCCCGCTGATCCGCATCCGATGCCGGTGAGCGAGGACAACGTGTTTGGCGTTGTTTCGCTGATCTTCTGGTCGGTCATGATCATCGTGACCATCACCTACGTGTTGCTGGCGATGCGTGTCCACAACGATGGTGAGGGCGGCATCATGGCCCTCATCACCTTGTTGCGTCGGTGGAAGGCCAAGCAGGGGCGGAAGGCGGCGGCGACGCTGGCCGCGCTAGGGGTGTTCGGCGCTGCGTTGTTCTTTGGCGACAGCATGATCACGCCGGCCATTTCCGTGTTGTCCGCTGTGGAGGGGTTGAAGGTCGTCGAGCCCGAGTTGGAGCGGTTCGTCGTGCCGATCACTGCCGTGATCATCGTTGGGCTCTTTCTGGTGCAGCGCCGGGGGAGTGGGGTGGTCGGGCGGTTCTTCGGGCCGGTGATGATCCTGTGGTTCACCGTGATCGGGGTGGCCGGGATCGTGGGGATCGCCAGTCATCCGGAGATCCTCAAGGCGTTGTCGCCGACGTATGCGTTCGGGTTCTTGTTCGGGCACTTCGACATCGCGTTCTTCGCGTTGGCCGCGGTGGTGCTGGCGGTGACCGGTGCTGAGGCGCTGTACGCGGACATGGGGCACTTTGGGCGGCCTGCGATCGCGCGTGGGTGGTTGTTTCTCGTTTTTCCGGCTTGCGTGCTCAGTTACATGGGGCAGGGGGCGTTGATTCTCGACGACCCGGCCAACGTCAGCGGGCCGTTCTTCCTGCTGGTGCCTGAGTGGGCGCGGTGGCCGATGGTCGTGCTGGCCACGGCGGCTACCGTGATCGCGTCGCAGGCTGTGATCACTGGCGCCTACTCGGTGGCGTCGCAGGCCGCGCAGCTCGGGTATCTGCCTCGGTTGCGCATCGCTCACACTTCCGAGTCGACCATCGGGCAGATCTACGTGCCGTGGATCAACTGGATGTTGATGATCTCGGTGTTGACGTTGGTGTTCGCGTTTCAGACGTCGGCGGCGCTGGCGTTCGCGTTCGGCATGGCCGTTACCGGGACCATCACGATCACCACGGCGCTGTTCCTGTTCATCGCTCGGCTGAGGTTTGGTGCGCCTGCCTGGGCGATTGGGCTTGGCTGTGTCGTTTTGCTGGGTGTGGACCTGCTGTTTCTTGCTGCCAACATGACGAAGTTGCTGCACGGCGCGTGGCTGCCGTTGTTGATCGGGCTGACCGCGTTCACCGTCATGACCACCTGGCAGCGGGGGCGGGCGATCGTCACGAAGGCCCGCCGGGATGCTGAAGGGTCGTTGCAGGCGTTTGTCGAGGAGCTCCACGAGCAACGGCCTACGCGGGTGCCGGGGTGTGCTGTTTTCCTCAACCGCGGCAAGGAGACCGCGCCGCTGGCCTTGCGGGCGAACGTCGAGCACAACCACGTGCTGCACGAGCGCGTGGTGATCGTGTCCATCGAGACCGAACCTGTGCCGCGGGTGCCGCTGGACCGGCGCGTCCAGGTCGACGAGCTCGGGTACGCCGACGACGGGATCGTTCATGTGAGCGCTCGCTTCGGGTACATGGAGGCGCCGGACGTGCCTGCGGCGCTCGCGTTGCTGGACCCGGTGCAGACCGAAGGGGCGCTGGATCTTGACCAGGCGCGGTACTTCCTGTCGAAGATCGAGCTTCAGCGCGGGCCGCAGCGCACCATGGCCGGTTGGCGCAAGCGGTTGTTCGTGGCGACGTCGTACATCACGGCCGACGCGGCCGAGCACTTCGGATTGCCCCGAGAGCGAACAGTGATCATGGGCGCGCACATCGATGTTTAGGTAGAGCCATGACGGACCCCTACCTGAACCTGGAACCCACGGCCGAGCGTCCTGTCGTCGTGCTGGTCGCGGGGATTCCCGGGGCGGGCAAGAGCACGCTCGCGGAGTCGCTGGCCCGTCGTCTGCGCACGCCGATCTTCTCCATGGACTGGGTGCTGGGGTCGCTGGTGCTCGCCCGCGCGGTCACGGACGAGAACGTTGACGAGGTGGTTGATCTGCAGTTGCGCGCTGCCGTGGCCCGGCACGTCCAGCTGGGGATCGACGTGATCGTGGACGCGACCGGGCACACCCGCGAGGAGCGCGGTCAGTGGCGTGAGCTCACCGAACGGCTCGGGGGCGTGTTCGTCGGCGTCGAGTGCGTCTGCTCGGACGAAGTCCTGCATCGAGAACGGGTCGAGGGGCGGGACCGGGGGATTCCTGGTTGGCACGCAACGGTTCCGTGGAAGCACGTCCAGCGCATGCGTGGCCTGTGGGAGTCGTGGGAGGACGACCACCTGGTGCTCGACTCGGCCGTCGAGACCCCGGACAGCTCGCTGGAACGCGTCCTGGAGATGGTGCGGGGCCTGCGGTCAACAGGGGAGACCGCAGACCCCGTGATTCTGGGCCGTTAAGCGCTTTCCGCCGCGGCCGCCCGTCCTGCGGCGCGGCCGGAGAACAGGCAGCCACCGAGGAACGTGCCTTCCAGCGCGCGGTAGCCGTGCACGCCGCCACCGCCGAACCCGGCGACCTCGCCCGCCGCGTACAGGCCGCCGACCGGCTGGCCGTTCGAGCCGAGCACCCGGCCCTGAAGGTCCGTCTGCAGGCCGCCCAGCGTCTTGCGGGTCAGGATGTTCATCCTGATCGCGATCAGCGGGCCGGAGCCGGCGTCGAGGAGCTTGTGCAACCCGGCCGTGCGGGCGAGGCTGTCTCCGCTGTAGGCCAGGGAGTTGCGGATCCCCATCACCTGGACGTCCTTGGAGAACGGGTTGTCCGTCTGCTGGTCGCGGATGGTGATCTGCCGGCGCAGGTCGTCGAGGTTGATCAGGTTCTGCCCGGTCAGCGCGTTCATCCCGGCCACCAGGTCCGGCAGGTTGTTCTTGATGACGAAGTCGACGCCCTTGTCCATGAACGCCTTCACCGGCGGCGGCGTGCTGTTCAGCAGCCGCATCGCGAGGTAGGCGATCAGGTTCTTGGCGGTGATCTCCGGGTTCTGCTCGGATCCGGAGAGCACGAACTCCTTGTCGATGATCTTCTTGTTGAGCACGAACCACGAGTAGTCGTAGCCGGACTTGCCGATCAGCTCCAGCGTGCCGAGCGTGTCCAGCGACGGGATGCCGGGGTTGGGGAAGCGTTTGCCCCGCGCGTCGAGCCACAGCGACGACGGCGCGGCCAGCACGCGGATGCCGTGGTCCGGCCAGATAGGCGTGTGGTTGATCATGCCCTCGGTGTAGTGCCACATGCGGTCGCGGTTCACGATCCGGCCGCCGGCGAGCTCTGTGATCGCCAACATGCGGCCGTCGACGTGCGCGGGAACGCCGGTGACGAGCCGCCGCGGGGCAGGGCCGAGGCGAGCGGGCCAGTTGCGGCGCACCAGGTCGTGGTTCGCACCGATGCCGCCCGACGTGACGACCACCATCGGTGCGTACAGCTCGAAGTCGCCGACCTTGGTGCGGGAGCTGGGTGTGCCGCGCGCGGCGCTGCTGGGTTCGAGGACGGTGCCGCGCACGCCCGTCACGGCGCCGTTGCTGACGATCAGTCCGTCGACCTGGTGGCGGAACTTGAAGGTGACCTTGCCGTCCCGGACGGCGTCGCGGACCTTCTTCTCGAACGGCTCCATCACGCCGGGCCCGGTGCCCAGCGTCATGTGGAAGCGCGGCACCGAGTTGCCGGGCCCGTCCGCGAGCTGGCCACCGCGTTCGGCCCAGCCGACGATCGGCACCCAGCGCACGCCCAGGCCGTACAGCCAGTCGCGCTTCTCCCCGGCGGCGAAGTTCAGGTAGGCCTCCGCCCACTTCGCCGCCCAGTAGTCCTCGCCCAGGGGATCGCTCACACCGCGGTCGAACCCGGCGGTGTTGAACCAGTCGGCGCGGGCCAGTTCCAGCGAGTCCTTGATGCCGGCGGTCCGCTGCTCGGCGGAGTTGACGAAGAAGAGGCCGCCGAGCGACCAGAACGCCTGTCCACCCAGGCTGGCCTCGGGTTCCTGGTCCAGCAGCAGGACCTTGCGGCCCGCCGCGGCCAGCTCGGAGGTCGCGACGAGACCGGCCAGGCCGTGCCCGATGACGATCACGTCCGCGTCGACTCTCGGCGCCGCCCCGGCGACGGCCTGCCCCAGGGTCCCGCTCGCGGCGATCGCGCCGATCGCGCCGCTCGCGGCCAGCAGGTTGCGGCGGCTGATGTTCCGGTCTGACATCCCGGGCCTTCCTCGTTGAAGGGTGGTGCCAACGCGAATTACTCTCGCGTAAAGCAACTAACCAGTAACCGGAGAGCGGGGGATAGGGGCCCGCCACCAAACGGCGACGGCTGTGTTGTGGCCGTCACACAACGTGGTGTTTGGGAGCCGATGTGCCGGGTATGTCCGCGATGGTCCGCCGGGTGCTCGAAGCCGTCGCCGCCGACGAGAAGGTGGTCGAACGGGTCGTCGACGCCGCCCGTGGCAACTCACCGGAGGTAGCCAGGCTGCCCGCGGAGGAGAACCGCAGGCACATCGCTTTCCTGCTGGCCGAAGGGATCTCGCACCTCGAACGCGGCGGTTCGGCCGACGACGGCGACTTCTCCGCCGCGTTGTCGCTGGGCGCTGATCGCGCCGCTCAGGGCGTGTCGATGGCGGGGCTGCTGCGCGGGGTGCACGCCGGGCGCACCGAGTTGATCAGGGCGAGCGTCGAGCTCGCGCGGTCGCTGGGGGTCGCGGACGGCACGATCCTGGACTTCATGATCGACCTCGACCACTACGTCGGCGCGGTCGAGCGGCACATCATCAGCGGCTATCACACCGCCGAGCTTCAACTGTCCCGCACGGCCCGGGATCTGAATGCCCAAGTGCTGCGACGGTTGCTGGTGTCCGGTGAGTTCCCGGACGCCTCCGAACTCGCTCGCACCGGCCTGCGTCCCGATGGTCGCTATCACTGCGTGGTGTCCGGGGTGACCGACCCGAGTCACGCGCGCACGTTGGAACAACGGCTGCACACCTTCGGAGGCGTGTACGGGCTGGTCGAGGGGCGGCTCGCGGGACTCACGCACGTGCCGCCGTCGTGGTCGGACGACCTGCTCGTGGTGTCACCGGCGACCGCGCTGAAGTCGTTGCGGGGCACGTACTCCCTGTGCACGCGGGCGCTGGCCGCAGCCGGAGCCGCTCTGGGAGTGCGGCTGCTGACCGATCTCGCTGGTGAGACCGCTCTCGCGGCGGTCCCGGCGCTGGCGGACACGCTCGCCGACTCGCTGCTCGGCCAGCTGGATCCGAAGAGCACGTTCCACCACGAGATGGTGGTGACGGCGTTGTGCTACCTGGACAACGGCGGCCGGCTCAGCGCGACGGCCTCGGCGTTGCACATCCACGCGAACACCGTGCGGTACCGGCTCGACCGGCTGGTGGAACTGACTGGTGCCGATCTCGGCGAGAACCCGGATGCGGGACGTTCACACGTGCTGACGACGCTGCACACCTGGTGGGCGCTGCGGTCGTGGATCGACCGCAGCGCCCGGTGAGGCTTCAGAGACGGTAGAAGTTCGCGTAGTGGTCCGGGGAGAAGTAGACCGTGCCGGCGGTGCGGTCGACGATGATCCGGTACGCGTCCCGGGACGCGCCACAGGCACGCGGGTAGACGTCGAACTCCAGGTAGTAGTGGCCCGCGGGCAGCTGGCCCTCGCGGTTCTGGTGGACGCCACCGGCGTAGTTGCACTGGCTGCCCGACCAGTTGCTGACCCAGCCGCGCGTGCTCGGGTAGCCCTTCGCCTTCCACGTCGTGTTGGCGGAGCGGGCCGCGGAACAGCGCGACTGCGTGCAGGAGCTGTAGACGGCGGCGTCGGCGGCAGGTGCGACGGCCGTGGTCACGCCGAGGACGGACGCGACGATGGCAAGGGCGGCGAGGGTGCGACGTGTCCAGTGCTGTTGCAGGGTTTGCACTTCAGGCCTCCATCGGCAGGGAACGAGGGAACGTCTTGATCCTGGCTGTTGATCACCACGAGCCGATGAACGGCAGGGAACCATCCGCGCAACTGTGGCCTCTTCACGCTCGCACACTCGGTGGCGTCGCGCGAGGCTTGACCGTCCACGACTCTGAACGCCGGAGTTGATCAACTCCGAACAGTCGATTGCCATCGCTGCCTCCGGCGATAAGTTTGTCCAATGGCAGCACGGAAGCACATGTTGGTGCTGTTGACCTTGCTCGTGGCCGGGTGCACGGCCCCGCAGGACGGCAGACCTTTCCCCGCACCACGCGCGTCTTCCTCCGCTGTGGAGAAAGAGCCGTCCACAAAGGTGCGTGCCGTTGTGGACGGCCGCACCGTCGAGTTGGCCGACGGCACGCACGCCCGTATCGCGCGCCTGGCCGAACCTCCGTCGTGTGCCGCCGCGGCTGCCCTCGACTTCGCCACGAAGACGTTGCTGGACAAGGAAGTCCGGGTGAGCAGCATCACTCCCGGCGAGGTCTCGCTGGCGTTGCCGGACGGCGCCGACTACGCGTTGCTGGCCGTGCAGTACGGCATCCTGCGCACCGCGGGCGTGGACGGCGGTCCGCTGATCGAGGCGGAAACCAAGGCGTCGAAGGCGAAACTCGGCCTGTGGGCGCAGGACTGTCCCTCGTCGACCGCTCCGCCGCCCTCGTCCACCGCGGTCACGCCTCCGCCCGCGTCGCCCTGCGTCGTGGTCTACCGGATCACCAGCCAGTGGGCCGGCGCGTTCCAGGGCGAGGTGACCGTTCGCAACGTCAGCAGGGCGTTGGTCCAGGGCTGGACGGTGCGCTGGCGGTTCGCCGGCGGGGAGACCGTGACGCAGCTGTGGAACGGCACGGTCTCCCAGTCCGGCGCGGATGTGAGCGTGACCAACGCCGACTACAACGCGCTGATCGTCACGGACGGCTCGGTGTCCTTCGGTTTCAACGGCTCCGTCACCGGTCCCAGTTCGCCGCCGAGCTCGTTCAGCCTGAACGGCGCGGCCTGCACGACCGGTTAGTTCTTCTGCCACCAGGTCGTGACGATTCGGGCGTACTCGTCCGCGTTCTCCTCCCACACGAAGTGCCCGGCGTCCACGACGTCCAGCCTGCTGTTCGGCAACCGCTCGTGCAGGTACTCCGCGTTGGAGACCGGCACCACGGTGTCGTGCTTGCCGTTGATCAGCTGGACGGGCGTGGTGATGCTCGGCAGGAGCTTGCTCAGCTCCTGAAGCTCCGCCGGGTACGCGCGCACGTACGCCATCTGCTCGACGAACCGCTGGCCCTGGTATCCGGCGAGGTAGTCCTGCCGCACCACGTCCGGCAGTTCGTAGCCCTCGATGGCGTCCATGGCGACGTTCACGACGTCCTTGGGGCCGAGTGCCCGGTACGGCGTGAGGTCCTCGTCGTGCACCCACTCGTGCAACGGGGTGCCCAGCTCCGTCGGTGACACCGCGCCGCCGCTGCCGATCACGATGCTGCGGAACCTCTCCGGTGCTTTCGCCGCGGCGAACAGGGCCGCGCTGGTGCCGATGTCGGGACCGACGACGTGCGGCCGCTCGAGCTCGAACTCGTCGGCGACGCGCACGAGGAACTCGCCCATCCTGCTGGGGGACAGCAGGTCCTCGCGCAGGTCGGAGTGGCCGAAGCCGGGCAGGTCGACCGCGATCAGGCTCGCGTGCTCGGAGAGTCTCGTCCAGGTCGGGTCGTAGGCGTAGATGCTCTCGGGCCACGGGCTGAGCAGCAACGCGGCCGGTTTGCTGTTAGCGCTCACGGCGTAGCGGACGGACAGGCCGTCGATGGTGCGGAACCTCGGGTGGATGTCGCTCATGAACTCAATATGACCGGTCGTCTTGAGCGCGTCAAGGGGATAAGACGGTCGGTCATATTGAGCTGGGTCTCAGTGCAGGACGACCTCGAAGGCGACCGTGAAGAACGCGGCGAACGACGAGCCGTCCTTGGCTGCTCGCTCGCCGACGATGGCGCCTTCCCAGGAGTTGAGCAGGAACCTGGCCAGGGTCTCGGGGCTCTGGGTGTTCGTCACGTCGCCGGCGTCCTGCGCCTCGCGGATCACGGCGGCGATCGCGTTCCCCCAGAGGTCGAAGGCGGTCTTGACCCCCTCACGGATCGCGGGGATGTGGTCGGCGGCCTCGGTGCTGAAGTTGCCGTAGACGCAGCCGCGTTCGTAGCCGAAGTCCACGATGTCCTGCGCCAGCGCGTCGAAGTGGTGGCGCAGCCGGGTGAGCGGTGCGGTCTTCGGGGTTTGGAGCTTCTCCAAGTGCCGCGTCTCGCCGTAGCGGTCCATCACGACGAGGGCTAGCGCTTCCTTGCTCTCGAAGTGGTTGTAGAACGAGCCCTTGGGCACGCCCGCGCTGTCGGTGATCAGCTTGACGCCGCACGCGTTGTAGCCGTGCCGGTGGAACTGTTCGAACGCGGCGTCGACGATCTGCTCTCGCACACTTGCCCTGGGCATCCCACCAATATGAGCGGTCGTCTCGGGGACGTCAAGTACGCCTGCCTTTCCGTTCAGTGGAAAGCCGCGGTCGACTACGACGAGGTGCTTGCCTAGCGTTCGATGTCGTGACGACCAGCCAGCACGAGATCAGCGACGAGATCGCGAAGATCCAGGCCGACTCACCGGGGGGTGCGCCGCTGCTGGACTTCGCGCCGTACCGCAGCACGACGTTGCGCCACCCCACGAAGGAACCGCTGCACGTCGACCCGGAGGGCGCCGAACTGCTCGCGCCCGTCTTCGGGCACTCGGACGTCGACGCCGTCGAGGCCGACCTGACCCTGCAGCGCGGCGGCGAGCCGATCGGCGAACGCATCCGGGTGCACGGCCGTGTGCTCGACGGCGACGGCCGTCCGGTGCGCCGGCAGCTCGTCGAGGTCTGGCAGGCCAACGCCGCCGGCCGCTACTCGCACCAGGGCGACCAGCACCCGGCGCCGCTGGACCCGAACTTCACCGGTGTCGGCCGCTGCCTCACCGACGACGACGGCTGGTATTCGTTCACATCGATCAAGCCGGGCCCCTACCCGTGGCGCAACCACCACAACGCCTGGCGGCCCGCGCACATCCACTTCTCGTTGTTCGGCACGGACTTCACCCAGCGGCTCATCACGCAGATGTACTTCCCCGGCGACCAGTTGCTGGCGCTGGACCCGATCGCCCAGTCGATCACCGATCCCGCCGCCCTCGCCCGGCTCGTCGCGTCGTACGACCACGCGCAGTCCGAGCACGAATGGTTACTGGGTTACCGCTGGGACATCGTCCTGACCGGCAGCCACGCGACCTACCTGGAGCCGTCCGATGACTGAGTCGACGCCCGGCCAGACCGTAGGCCCGTTCTTCCACCACGCGCTGGCGTTTCCCGGCGACTCCGAACTGGTGCCGTTCGGTTCGGCCGGATCCGTGGTGCTGCACGGCTACGTCTACGACGGCGCGGGCGATCCCGTGCCGGACGCGATGATCGAGATCCGCCAGTCCGACGCCTCCGGTGTCGTGCCGCGGATCGGCGGGTCGTTGCGGCGGCGCGGGGCCGGGTTCACGGGCTGGGGGCGGTCCTGCACCGACGGCGCCGGGCACTACTGGTTCAGCACGGTCGAGCCAGGGCTGCCGTTCTTCGCGGTGACGGTGTTCGCGCGCGGACTGCTCGACCGGTTGTTCACGCGGATCTACCTGCCGGGCGCGGCGGATGCCGTGGAAGGGCTGGTGTCGGAGCGGGAGGCGGACGGGCGGTTGCGGTTCGACCTTCATCTTCAGGGGCCGTCCGAGACGGTGTTCTTCAAGTTCCCGCGGACCTGATCGTGCTGCCTGGTTCTCATCGCGCCGCCGGCCTCCTCGACGATGCCGCGCTGGTGCGCGCGATGCTGGAGGTCGAGGTCGCCTGGGCGCGCGTGCTCGGGGTTTCGCTCTCGTTGGGCGACTGGGTTCCGTCGCTGGACCCGGTCGAGGTCGAGGCTGCCGGGAATCCGGTTCTGCCACTGGTCTCCGCTTTGCGTGCGAAGGTCTCCTCGCCCGTCCACACTGGACTGACCAGTCAGGACGTCCTCGACTCCGCGCTGATGTTGCTGGCGCGCGGGGCTTTGGAGCGGGTGTCGGCGGATCTCGGACGAGTTGCTCTGGCGCTGGCTCGGCTGGCTGACGAGCACCGGTCCAGCGTGATGGCCGGGCGGACGTTGACGCAGTACGCCGTGCCGATCACGTTCGGGCTCAAGGCCGCGCGGTGGCTGGTCGGGGTGCTGGACGCGCTGGACGAGCTGGAGGTCGTGGCGCGGAACCTGCCGGTGCAGTGCGGGGGTGCGGCGGGGACGTTGTCGCGTGTCGCGGATCCGGTCGCGTCGGCAGCGGCTTTCGCTGGTCACCTGGGACTGGTGTGGCCGGGGATGCCCTGGCACACCTACCGTGCGCCGGTCACGCGGCTCGGTGATGCGGTGGTGCGGTGTTGCGACGCGCTCGGGGTGATGGCGGCGGATCTGCTGACATTGGGGCGGCCGGAGATCGGCGAGGTCCGCGAGGGGTTCGTGGCCGGGCGGGGTGGGTCCTCGACCATGCCGCACAAGCGGAACCCGGTGTTGTCGGTGCTGGTGAACAGCGCCGCCCTGCAGGCTCCCGGGCTGGGGGCGCGGTTGCACCTGTGTGCGGCGCGGGCGGTGGACGAGCGGCCGGACGGGGCCTGGCACGCGGAGTGGCCGGCTTTGCGGGCGTTGCTGGAGCTGGCGGTGGTGGCGGCTTCGCAGGCCGCGGAGTTGCTGGAAGGGCTTGAGGTGCGCGCCGACGTGATGGCGCGGCGGGCTGCCGAGGCCGCTACGGAACTGCTGGCAGAGCGCGGTGGCGGAGCTGATCCGGGCGCCTATCTCGGGGCGGCCGAGGTGTTCGTCGACGAGGCGCTGAAGAGGTGGAGTGCGCGGTGACCGTTGAGCTGAGCCTGACGCGGCTTGCGGGGCCGGAACGCTCCGGGCGGTTGCTGGTGGTCGGACCTTCCCTGGGCACGTCGGTGGCGCTGCTGTGGCGGGACTGCGCGAGGGTGCTCGGCGCGGAGTTCGAGGTGATCGGCTGGGACCTGCCTGGGCACGGCAGCGGTTCTCCGGCTACCGGGGCGTTCTCCGTGCAGGACATCGCGGATGAGCTGACGGAACGTGCTGGTGCGTTGGTCGGTGGGCGACCTTGTGCGTACGCCGGGGTGTCGTTCGGCGGCGCCGTCGGGTTCGAGCTGGCGTCCCGGAGCGACGGGCCGTTCGAGGCTGTGGTGTGCATCGGGGCGGCGCCGCGGATCGGGGTGCCGGAGATGTGGCGCGAGCGGGCCGCGCTCGTTCGGCGGGCCGGGACGCCGGTGATGGTGGACGGGTCGGCGCAGCGGTGGTTCGCGCCGGGCTTCATCGCGCGGGCGCCGAGGGTCGCCGGTGCGCTGCTGCGGGCGTTGACGGAGGTCGACAAGGAGTCGTACGCGTTGGCGTGTGAGGCGTTGGCTGTGTTCGAGGCCGGTGCGGCTGCCCGGCCTCTGCGGGCGTTGGTGGGCGAGCACGACGTCGTGGTCTCGCCGGAGGGCGCCGACGTGGTGCTGGCGGGGTGTGGGCACCTGCCTCCCGCTGAGGAGCCGGCCGCGGTGGCGCGGACGTTGGTCGAGGTGCTTGAGGAGATGCGGTGTCCTACGACGACGGCATGAAGGTTCGGCGCGAGGTGCTCGGGGACGCGCACGTCGACAGGGCGACGCCGGACGAGTTCACGCGTGACTTCCAGGAGTTCATCACCAAGTACGCGTGGGGTGAGATCTGGACGCGGCCCGGGCTCGACCGGCGGATGCGCAGCGCGATCACGCTCACGGCGTTGATCGCGCAGGGGCATTGGGACGAGCTGAAGCTGCACGTCGCGGCGGCGGTGCGCAACGGGCTGAGCGAGGACGAGATCGGCGAGGTGATCCTGCAGAGTGCGATCTACTGCGGGGTTCCCGCGGCCAACCACGCGTTCGCGGTGGCGCGGTCGGTGCTGAGGGAGGGCGTGTGAACGTGCTCAGCACCCCGCTGGAGGCCGTCGCGGACACGCCGGACGGGGCGACCGTGCTGATCGGTGGGTTCGGGCGGGCGGGGGAGCCCGCGGCGTTGCTCGAGAGCGGCGCGATGGACCTCGCCGCGGGTGCGAAGCAGGTGTTCGTGATGATGAACCTGCTGACGCGCGACGGGAAACCGAAGCTGCTCAACGATTGCACGTATCCGCTGACCGGACCGCGGTGCGTGAGCCGCGTCCACACCGACCTCGCGACGTTCCTCATCACCGGCGACGGTGTGGTCGTGCGCGATCTGCACGGCATCTCGTTCACCGATCTCCAGGCACTGCTCGACGTCCCGTTGAAGGAGCTGTCATGACGCGCACCCAGGTTGGCATCGTCGGTGCGGGACCTGCCGGGCTGATGCTCTCGCATCTGTTGTCCCTCAACGGGATCGATAGCGTTGTTATCGACAACAGGACACGGCTGGAGATCGAGAACACGGTCCGCGCCGGCATTCTGGAAGCCGACAGCGCGCGGCTGCTGGCCGACACCGGGGTGTCGGACCGGGTGCTGCGCGACGGGCATCCGCACGAGGGCATCGACCTGCGGTTCGGCGGCGAGAGCCACCGCGTCGACTTCCGCGCGCTGGTCGGCGAATCGGTCTGGCTCTACCCGCAGACCGACGTGTTCGTGGACCTGGCGAACGCTCGCGAACGCGACGGCGGCGACGTGCGGTTCGGCGTCAGCGACACGTCGGTCGACATCACCGAGCCCGCGATCCGGTTCGTCGACAGCGACGGTGTGCGGCAGGAGGTGCGCTGCGACCTGCTCGTCGGTGCGGACGGCTCCCGTTCGATCTGCCGTGCCCAGGTGCCGGAAGCCCTGCGCACGCACAGCTTCCGCGAGTACCCGTTCGCCTGGTTCGGCATCATCACCGAGGCGCCGCGCAGCGCCCCCGAGCTGATCTACGCGCACTCGCCGCGCGGGTTCGCGTTGATCAGCCAGCGCACCGAGACGCACCAGCGCATGTACTTCCAGTGCGATCCGGAGACCGATCCCGCGGGGTGGTCCGCCGATCAGATCTGGGAGGAGCTGCAGGCGCGGGTCGCCGGCCCGGACGGGTTCACGCTCAAGGAAGGGCCGATCACCGAGAAGACCGTGCTGCGCTTCCGTTCGTTCGTCGCGGAACCCATGCGCCACGGCAAGCTTCTGCTCGCCGGCGACGCCGCCCACACCGTGCCGCCGACCGGCGCGAAGGGCCTGAACCTGGCGTTGCAGGACGTCCGGGTGCTCGCCGAGGTGATCGAACGCGCGCTGCTCAAGAACGACGAAGACGCGCTGGACGAGTACGGTCCGCGTGCGCTGGACAGGGTGTGGAAGGCGCAGCACTTCTCCTACTGGATGACCACGATGCTGCACTCCCTGCCCGGCGCGACGGACTTCGACGTGCGCAGGCAGCTCGGCGAGCTGCGTTCGGTGGTCGGGTCGGAGGCGGGATCGAGGTTCCTGGCCGAGGGGTACACCGGCTGCTGGCCCGCTTGAGCGAGACTGGAGCGCGGTCCGCGAGACTGTCCTGATGGACATCGCGGCGCTGCGCCTCGGCAACATCGGGCGGCTCCAGTCGGCGGAGGACGTCGTGCGCTCCCTCGGAGCGATGCAGGGCCAGGACTACGGCCAGTCGCTGTGGGCGATCGGCCTGCGCACGGCCGATGGACGCATCGCCGACGTCGAGGAAGCGCTGCAGGCCGGACGCGTCGTCCGCACGTGGCTGATGCGCGGCACGATCCACTACGTCCTGGCCGAGGACGTGCGGTGGATGCTTGGCCTGTTCGGCGCCCGTGACCTCGCCAGGCTGACGCCCAAGGCGTGGCAGTACCACCACATGACGCCCGAGCTGATGTCGTTGGCGCGCAAGACGTTCGTGGAGGCACTCACCGGCGGCGGCTGCCTCACCCGGCGCGAGATGATCGACCTGATGGCGGGCGTCGGCATCCCGGACGACCGGCAGCAGAGCTACTTCACGTTCATCCACCTCGCCCAGGAGGGCCTGGTGGTGCCGGGACCGCCGCGCGGCAAGGAACAGACCTTCGTGCTGCTGGACGAATGGGCGCCGCGGCAGCGTTCCCTGGAGGGCGACGAGGCGATGGCCGTGCTGGCGTCGCGGTTCTTCGGCAGCCACGGTCCCGCGACACTCGCGGACTTCGCGAACTGGTGCGGCATCGGCGTGCGCGAGGCCTCCCGCGGGCTCGAGGCGGTGAAGCACGAGCTGGTGTGCGAGACGTTCGACGGCAAGGAGTACTGGCTGCCGCCGGACCTCACGCCGGGCTCGGGCGCGTTCGTGCTGCCCGCGTACGACGAGCTGGTGATCGGGTACAAGGACCGGAGCGCGTTCTTCACCCGGTACGACGAGATCCCGATCTCCACGTACAACGGCATGTTCTACGCGACGATCATCGAGGACGGCCAGATCGCGGGGCTGTGGCGGCGGGTCATGAAGAAGACGTCGGTGGACGTGGAACTGCGGCCGCTGCCGGGTTTCGACGTCGATCGGCTCGCCGAGCACACCGCGCGGTTCGGCGATTTCCTCGGTCTGCCGGTGCGGACCGTGGTGAAGGACGCGCCGGAGGCCGGTTCGTCGAAGGTCAGCTGGCGTTCACGCAAGTAACAGGAACGCCTGCCTTCGACGACAAGCGGTCGAGCGGGAGGCGCCATGACACTGCAGGACTACCTCGCGGCGGGGGCATTCGCCGCGGGCGTACTGGCCCTGCCGGCGGCGTGGGCGGCTTGGTCGAGTTGGCGGACTGCCAGGCGTGCCGGTGGGAAGGACCGGTTTCGTGACCAACTGCAGTCGTTGCGCGACAACCAGAAAGCCTTGACGCGCCGAATGCTGGCCGCGAGTCCCGAACACCTGAGGCAGACTGACCTGCCCGTGCTGACCAAGCCGGAGTGGGCTCGGCTCTTTCCGTTCGACCTCGCCGATGTCCAAGTCGAATGGCTGGACGAACAGCTCGACGACATCGCGAAGTTCCGTCGCGCGTCGTCGAAGGTGCTGGCCAAGGTGCAGATCGCACCCATCACCCGGTACAGCTCCGCGCTGATCGAGATCGCGGGGCTTACCAGGCTCTTCGACGGTGTGATCTATCGGCTCGTCGAGGTGGAGTTCACCGGGGAGACGAAGCGCATGGTCTTTGCCAGGGCGACCTATTTCGCCGACCTCGACACCAGTGAGGTGCTGGCGTTCGAAGCTCAGACCTCCCGCCGACGGTCGTATCGACGTCGGCTGCGGGATCCGTTTGACTTCCGCAAGCGGGTGGCGGGCCTCGGCATCGACACGCTCACCATTCGGCGTGATGGCGAGCGAGCGGGCTTCTTTCTTCACCAACGAGATCCGAAGAACGTCGTCAACAACGCCTCCATGATCGGGTTGATACCGGCGGGTGAGTTCACGCCATCTGACGTGTCGAACGAAGCGGTGTCCCGTGACCTTGACCTGTGGCGGAACATCATGCGCGAGTACGCCGAAGAGATGCTTGGTGTGCCGGACGCACAAGGGCAGGGCGGCAGGTGGATCGACTACGCCTCGGAGTCGCCGTACTGGGAACTGGAGATGGCCCGGGCGACAGGGCATCTGCAGGTCAAGGTTCTTGGGCTGGGCGTAGATCCACTCCCGTGGAAGACTGAGCTTCTCACCGTCTGCGTGATCGACGCAGAAGTGTTCGACCGGGTGTTCGCGCCCGTCCCGGCGCGCAACGAGGAAGGCACCATCATCGCCGGTGATCGCAAGACTGGCCTCCCGTTTGATGAGGCCACTGTCGAGCGCTACTGCCGTGCGTACAACGTCTCTCCGAACACGGAGGCGTGTCTGCGACTGGCCTGGCAGCACCGAACTGCGCTCGGGCTCGGCTGAGTCAGAACGGCAGCAGCTCCACCTCGCCGCCCCGGTGACCGGGCGGGACGACCGCGAGAGCGTCCGCCAGTGCCGCGCCCCAGAGCGAACCGGGCCGGTCGTGGCCCACGGCGACGGCCTCGCCGCCGGTTCTGGTGACCGGAATCAGCCGGGTGTCGCGAGGGTGAGCGCTCACATCGCTCAGCCGGGCCGTGATCGGCGGGCGGGCGGTGTGGCCGCCGAGGGTGTCGAGCAACGGGTGCAGCAGGGTCAGGACCGCGGCCAGGGCGGCGAACGGGTTGCCGGGCAGGCCGACGACGCAGCGGCCGTCGGGCAGGACGGCGAGCAGCATCGGGTGGCCGGGCCGGCAGGCGACGCCGCTGACCAGGATCTCGGCGTCGAGGCCGGTCAGCACCCGGCGCAGGTGGTCGGCCGGGCCTACCGAGGTGGCGCCGCAGGTGACCAGCACGTCGGCCTGGTCGAACCTCAGGGCGTCGGCCAGAGCAGACGGGTCGTCGCGCAGGTGGGTGGTGCCGATCAGGTCCGCTCTGGTGAGCAGGCCGGGGAGCATCGGGCCGATGGCGTCGCGGACCCGGCCTGGGCGAGGAGGTCCGGTGTGGAGGAGTTCGTCGCCGGTGACGATCACGGCGACTTGCGGGCGGCGGTGGGCCAGGAGGGTGTCGTGGCCCACCGCGGCGGCGAGGCCCAGGACGGCGGGGGAGATGAGGGCGCCGGCGGGGATCAGCTCGTCGCCGGCCGACCAGTCCTCGCCTTGGCGGCGGATGTGTCTGCCCAGCGGCGTCTTGGAGGTGGCTCGCGCGGGGTGGTCGTGTCGGTTGGCCGGGGGTGGGCCGTCGTGCGGGTGGGCGGGCTGCTGGTGGTTGTGAGGTGTGGGGGCGGTCCGGCGGTCGTCAGGGGCGAGGGCGTTCTGGGTCTCCCTGAGTTGTGCGCCGTCGATGGAGCAGAGCTCCACCGGCAGCACCGATCCGGAGCCGTCCGGCACCGGAGCCCCCGTGGCCACGCCGAACGCCTCACCTCGCCGCAGCAACACCGGAGGCACCGGGTCTCCGGCGGCCACGCGTCCCACGACGGTCCACGGGCCGGGGCCGGCCACCGCGTAGCCGTCCATCGCCGACGTGTCGCAGGTCGGCTGGCTGGTGAGGGCACGCACGGCCGAGGCGAGTGCGAGGCCCAGGGCGTCGGGCAGGGCGAGCTCGGCCGGGTCCAGTGGCTTCGCGGCTTCGCGTGCTGTCTGGCGGGCGAGCGTCCAGGGCATGTTCATCAGGGCTCCCGTGGTATAGCCTACCGAATACTGTATGCAATCCTCGGGACGGGGTGAAGGGCATGTCGGTCGCGACTTACGTCCGTGATCACGTCGGCAGGCTCTACCGGGTGGGGGAGACCGACGTCGAAGCGTCGGGGCGCTCGCGCCGCACGGTGCTGTGGGCCGCTTGGGCGGCGATGCTCGCGGCCGGCATCGGGCAGTACGGGTTCGGGGCGCTGATCCCTCAGTTGCAGGACCGGTGGAGTGTGCCGGAGTTGTTCTGGGCACTGGCGTTGTGGACCGTCTGTCAGGCGGGCACGGCGTTTCCGGTGGCCTGGCTCAGAGAACAGAAGAGGCTGACGTCCACCGGCGCGATGTGGATCGGCGCGATCCTCTGCGGCGCCGGGCTTCTGACGCTCGGGCAGGGTCAACTGGTCGGGTACGCCGTGCTCGGCGGTGTCGGCGCGGGGCTGGTCTACGCGACTTGTCTCGGCACTGTCGTGCGCTGGTATCCAGAGCGTGTGACCAGGAAGGTCGCGTTCGTCAGCGGGGCGTTCGCGTACGGGTCGGTGCCGTTCGTGCTGGCCGCGGGGGTCTTCTTCGGCGGCGGGTTCCTGATGCAGGCCGGGATCGCGATCGCCGTGGTCGTGGCGGTGGCGGGCGCGGTGATGAAGGACCCGCCCGAGCACTGGTGGCCGCCGCACATCCCGCCGCGCGAGTGGGCACTCGACCGGGCGCGCGTGCCGAACCGGTCTGCTCTCAAGGAGTTCCGGACGCACGAGGCCATGCGGTGCGGCACTTTCTGGTGGCTGTACGGCGGTGTGGCGTTCGCGGCGGCCGTTTCCCTTTACGACCTGGCGTACCTGCCGCTGTTCGTCGGCGACGAGGTGCTCGGGGCCGTCGCGCTGGCGACGCTGGCCGCGGCGACGGGCACCGGGCGCGTGCTGGTCGGGTGGATCTCGGACCGGGTCGGGCGGCGGAAGGCGCTGGTCTGGACGCTGGCCACGGGCGGGCTGGCGCAGTTCGTGTTGCTGTACTCCCAGAACGTCACGGGGCTGCTCATCGGCGCCACGCTCGCGGGCCTTGGCACCGGGTGCTGCTACTCGTTGCTGGTCGGCGTCACGAGGGAGTACTTCGGCGAGACGAACGGCGCGCAGAACTTCGGCGTCCTCTACACCGCCAAGGCGGCGGGGGCGCTGATCGCCGCGATTGTGCTTGCCTCACAAGGACCCACCTTCGCGTTCATCGCGGCGGGCGTGCTCGGGCTGGCGGGCGCGGTGCTCACCGGGCACCTGTCGCAACCGGGAAGGCCGCGCCTGTGAGCCGCGTGCCGCGGCTCTCGAAAGGCTGGCACCAGACGCCCGCGGACGGCTGTTGCCTGATGGAACTGACGTCGGTGCTCGCGGGCGAGGTGTGGTCGGACCGGCCCGCCTGCGTGCACCCGGTGCTGGCGTGCGTGGCGCGATGCGTCAACGACCAGTCCACAGAAGACGGACGGCGGAGACTCCTTCCGTTCGCCACCAAGGTGATCGGGACGCGGAAGGCGCCCGCCGAACGGTTGATCGCGCACTGCACGCGCAGGGCCGGGATCGTCGCGCCGAAGTGGTGGCCGCGCGACTGGGTCGTGGCCAGGGCCGTCAGGGCGATGTCGGGGGACGAGGTGTTGCGGCGCCTGCTCGACGAGTGCGTCGCGATCTGCTGGGAGGCAAGGCATGGGACGAGTGACGAGCAGGCGGCGGGTGGTGCGGCTGGTGGACGACGCGGTCACCGTGCGACCGGACACGCTGGCGGTCGAGGAACCCCTGGAGATCCGCGTGCGGGGCAAGTCCCTCGCCGTGACCATGCGCACGCCGGGTGACGACTTCGACCTCGCCGC
Organism: Lentzea waywayandensis; assembly: GCF_900115955.1. Classification (GTDB taxonomy): domain Bacteria; phylum Actinomycetota; class Actinomycetes; order Mycobacteriales; family Pseudonocardiaceae; genus Lentzea; species Lentzea waywayandensis. The sequence continues at coordinate 1,212,693 of NZ_FOYL01000002.1, read as the reverse complement.
CGGATTCCTGGTCAGCGAAGGCGTCGTGCGCGCGCCGTCCGACATCGCGTCGATCCGCTACTGCGCGGGCGCCACAGCGGACGGGAGCAACACCTACAACGTGCTCGACGTCGGGCTCGCGGACGGCGTCGCGCCACCGGATCCGTCGATCGAACGCAACTTCTACACCACCTCGTCGTGCGGCCTGTGCGGCAAGGCGAGCCTGGACGCCGTGCGCACCGTGGCGAGTTGGCAGGTCGCGGCCGACCCGATCCGCCTCGACCCGAGACTGGTCACCGAGTTCCCGACGAAACTCCGTGCCGCGCAACGGGTCTTCGACCGCACCGGCGGCCTGCACGCGGCCGGGCTGTTCGACGCCCAGGGCAACCTCCTGTGCCTGCGCGAGGACGTCGGCCGGCACAACGCGGTCGACAAGGTCGTCGGCTGGGCCACGCGCGGCGGACGGCTGCCGCTGACGAGCACCGTGCTGATGGTGAGCGGCCGGGCGTCGTTCGAACTGGTGCAGAAGGCGGTCATGGCCGGGATCCCGGTGCTCACGGCGGTGTCGGCGCCGTCGTCGCTCGCCGCCGACCTGGCCGAGGAGATGGGCGTGACGCTGGTCGGCTTCCTGCGCGGGACGTCGATGAACGTCTACACCGGCGGACACCGGCTGGGGGTCACGGCCGGCGCCCGCTAGTGCAGGACCAGGCCGCCGACCGGGACCGCGGCGACATGCCCGGTCGGCGGCGTTCCCAGGGCCAGCGCGAGACCCACGTCGACCAGCGACGCCCGGCGCAGACCGGCGACGTCGGCCAGCGGTGTCCACACAGGATCGACGGTCGCCCCGTTCGGCTCCGGCCGCGGTTCGCCGGTGATCCGGACGCGGTAGAAGACGCCGATGTTCTGGTGCGGTCCCTTTTCCGGCATGTGCCGTTCGGCCGCGGGGATGAACCGGGAGTCGACGCCGAGCAGCCGTTCGACCTCGCCGTCGCACCCGGTCTCCTCGGCGACCTCCCGGACCACGGCCTCGAACGGATCCTCGCCGTGCTCCACCGCACCACCGGGCAGCGACCAATGGCCTTCGTCGAACGCTGATGTACAACGAACGAGCAGCACGCGGTCGTTCTCGATGCTCACGGCGTAGGCGGCCAGCCGGAAGGTCGTCATGCGGCGCACGTTAGCCCGTAAGGGGTCCTCCGCGAGGATGATGCCGCGAGGCGGACGCGATCTTGAACGCCACGACCTACCGTTCTCCCCATGTTGACTGTCAGGGGGATCAGCCGGAGCTTCGGCGATCACAAGGTGCTGGACGAGGTGAGCTTCGACGTCCGGCCCGGCCGGATGACGGGCTTCCTGGGCGCCAACGGGTCGGGCAAGACGACCACGATGCGGATCGTCCTGGGGGTGCTCGCCGCTCACGGGGGAACGGTGAGCTGGCAGGGGGCCGAGGTCGGGCCGCAGAACCGGCCCGACTTCGGTTACATGCCGGAAGAGCGCGGGCTCTACCCCAAGATGAAGGTGCGTGACCAGATCACGTGGCTGGCGCGGCTGCACGGCGTCGACCGGGAGACCGCACAGCGCAACACCGACGCGCTGCTGGCGGACCTGGAGCTGACCGAACGCGCCGGGGACCGGCTGGAGGAGCTGTCGCTCGGCAACCAGCAGCGCGTGCAGATCGCGGCGGCGCTGGTGCACGACCCGGCCCTGCTGATCCTGGACGAGCCGTTCTCCGGCCTCGACCCGATCGCCGTCGAGACCGTGCTGGACGTGCTGCGCAAGCGGGCCGCCGGCGGGGTGCCGGTGCTGTTCTCCAGCCACCAGCTGGCGATCGTGGAACGGCTCTGCGACGACGTCGTGATCATCTCAAAGGGACGGATCGTGGCCAACGGGTCACGCGAGGAGCTGCGCGCCCGGCACGCGGGCCAGCGGTACGAGATCGTCGTCGCGGAGGACGCGGGCTGGGTGCGTGACGTGCCCGGCGTGACGATCCTGGAGCTCGACGGACCGCGCGCGGTGTTCGAGGCGGAACCACAGCAGGTGCTCAGGGCGGCGCTCGACCGCGCCGAGGTCCGCTCGTTCACGCCGGTCGTGCCCACGCTGGACGAGATCTTCAGGGAAGTGATCTGACATGGCTCGGGCATCCTTCAGCCAGGCGACGTGGCTCGTCGCCGAACGTGAGATGAAGACCCTGGTCACCGCCAAGGGTTTCTGGATCGGGTTCGCCTTCACGATCATCGGGTTGTTCGCGCTCACGATCCTGCCGACGGTGTTCGGCGGCGACGACCCGAAGGTCGCCGTGGTCGGCTCGGCCACGCAGGCGGTGCAGGGCAAGCAACTCGACGTGCTGGAGGTCGGCAGCGTCCAGGAGGCCGCCGACCTGGTCAGGGCCGACGACGTCGAGGCCGCGATCGTGCCGGACGGCGCCGGGATCAAGGTTCTCGCGCTCAACGACGCGCCGGACGACGTGGTCGCCCAGCTCGTCCAGGCGCCCCCGGTGGAGCTGCTGGACGCCTCGGCGGTGACCTCCGGCCAGCGTGCCGTCACGGTCATCGTGTTCGGGCTGGTGTTCCTGATGTTCGGCATGGGCGGCGCGGCCATCGCGCAGAGCACCGTGACCGAGAAGCAGACCCGGATCGTGGAGATCCTCGTGTCGACGGTGCCGGTGCGGGCACTGCTCGCCGGCAAGATCCTCGGGCACACGATCCTCACACTCGGGCAGGTCGTCGTGCTGGCGCTCACCGCACCGATAGCGCTGCGGGTCGCGGGACTCGGCGAGCTGCTGGGGGTGGTGGCACCCGCGCTGGGCTGGTTCATCCCGTTCCTGATGCTCGGGTTCGTGCTGATCTCGTCCATGTGGGCGGTCGCGGGCGCGCTGGTCAGCCGCCAGGAGGACCTCGGCTCGACGATGGGCCTGGTCATGCTCGCGGTGATGGGGCCGTACTTCGGCGTGCAGTTCTTCTTCGAGAACCCCGTGGCGCTGAAGTGGATGTCGTTCGTGCCCTTCACGGCAGGCGTCGCGATGCCGGTGCGGTTGTTCGCACAGCAGGCGCAGCCGTGGGAGGCCATCCTGTCGCTCGGCATCCTCGCGGCGACCGTCGTGGCGATCCTGCTGGTCGCGTCACGGCTCTACACGGGCTCGTTGCTGCAGACCGGTGGACGGGTGAAGCTGTCGAAGGCCTGGGCACCGGCAGAATAGGCGCATGATCGCTGATCCGATTCGCCTCGCCGTCGTCGGCCTGGGAGCCATGGGCACCCGGATGCTGACGGCGGCGCTGGCACATCCCGACTTCACCGTGGTCGCGGGTGTCGACGTCGCACCCCGCACGCTCGACGTCCCGGTCGTCACGAACCTGGACGACGTCCTGTCCGATGTGGACGCGGTGTACGTCTCGACGCCACCCGCGTCGCACGCCGAGCTGACGACGAAGGCGTTCCAGGCCGGCAAGGCGGTGTTCTGCGAGAAGCCGCTGGCCGTCGACCTCGCCGAGGCCCGCGCGATGGCCGAAGCCGCCCAGGGCAGGCCGAACGCGGTGAACTTCGCGTTGTCGGACATGGTGGCGACGATCGAGATCGAACGGCGGCTGCCCGAACTCGGCACGTTGCGGGGCGTGGAGATCCGGCTTCAGTTCCCGCGCTGGCCCAGGGCGTTCCAGGCGGAGGCGACCTGGCTGTCGCGGTCGGAGCAGGGCGGGTTCGTCCGCGAGGTGTTGTCGCACTTCGTCTACCTCACCGACCGGATGCTCGGGCCGCTCACGGTCGAGTCGGTGTCCTCGGACTTCCCCGAGCCCGGTGCGGCCGAGGTCGCGGCCCGCGGTGTGCTGCGGGGCAGTGGCGTGCCGGTGCACGTGTCGGCGTTCTCCGGAATGGCAGGGCCTGAGATCTACGAGTGGACCGCGTGGGGCACCGAACGGTCGCTGCGCCTCGACCAGTGGGCCCTGCTGTCCACTTCGGACGGTGGCGCGTGGGAACCCGTGCCGCTGGAGCAGACCGGGTCCGACTACGCGCGGCTCACGCTGTTCGCGCAGGCCGTGCGCGGCGAACACCCGCGTGACCTGGCGGATTTCGCCAGCGGGCTGCGGGTGGCCGAGGTGATCGAGGCCTTCCTGCGCTAAACCGCTTGACCCTGTTCGGCAGGATCGGGCCAATGGGGATCTTGTTCGTCACGCTCGCAGGCCATGGACACGTCACGCCGACCCTCGCGGTCGTCGAGGAGCTGACCAGACGCGGTGCCGAGGTCGAGTACGCGACCGGCGCCGAGCACGCCGAGGCGGTGATCGGAGCGGGCGCGCGGTGGGTGGAACTCCCCGCGCTGCCCGACTTCCGGCCCGTCACCGCCAACCCGATCGACGAGTGGTTTCCGCACTACTTCCGGGCGATGAGCGCGACCTACCCGGTCCTGCTCGATCACTGCCAGACCGCCGAACCGGACCTGATCTGCTACGACTCCACGAACTGGCCGGCCAGGCTGATCGCGCACGCACTCGGTGTACAGGCGGTACGCACGGTGCCGCACACTGCGTCCAACGCGCATTACAACCTCATGGACGCGAGCCTGGCGCGCTACATCGCCGACGACCTAGCGGAATTCACCAGCCGCTACGACGTGAAGCTCGACATCCCGAGCACGATCGAGGCACCCGAGGCGTGCAGCCTCGTGTTCGTGCCGCGCGAGTTCCAGCCTCGTGCGGAGACGTTCGACGAGTCGTTCCACTTCGTCGGCCCGGTGCTGGGCAGCAGGCTCGACGAACAGTGGTCACCGCGCCGCGACGACGTGCCGCTGCTGTTCGTCTCGCTCGGCTCCATCATGAGCGACGCCGGCTTCTACCGGGCCTGTGCCGAGCAGTTCGACGACGGCACCTGGCAGGTCGCGATGACCGCCAAGGACGTGGAGAGCACGGACCACCTCGACGTCCGGCCGTGGTTCCCGCAGCCCGCGGTGTTGAAGCACGCCAAGGCGTTCATCAGCCACGGCGGCATGAACTCCACGATGGAGGCGCTGCACCAGGGCGTGCCGCTGGTCGTCGTGCCCCAGACCCCGGAACAGGCCGCGAACGCCGACCGCGTGGCCGAACTCGGCCTAGGCGAACGCGTCGACGACCACGCGGACCTGCGCGCGGCCGTCGAACGAGTGGCGGCCAGCGGCACGATCCGGCAGAACCTCGACCGGATGCGTGCCGCCATCGCTCAGGGCGGCGGTGCCGCGAAAGCCGCCGAGATCATCCTCAGCCGAGCACCTCGCGCAGCCTGACGCCGAACTCCTCCGGCTTGCCCGCGTAACCGAACTCGCCGCCGAGGAAACCACCGTGGTGGCTGGGGAACACGGTGGCTTCCTGGCCGAGCAGGCGTGCCGTGTGGACGGCCGTGCGCCCGGTGAACGCGTCGCCCGTCTCCTCGCCCACGGCGATCACGACGCGAGTGGGTGCGGCCGCCAGCGCCTGCACCCGCGGGTAGTAGTCGGTGATGGCGAGCGAGGAGGTCCCGAGCAACGGGTCGTCGCGCTTGCCGTCGTCCTCGGCCGGCATCCCGAACTGCGCGGGATCCGGCAGCCCCAGCGCGAAGTACTCGTCGGTGTACTCGCCCTGCCACGAGCTCATCTGGATGAACGCCGCCATGCCCGCGCCCCCGCCGCCGGCCTGGTACGCGTTCATGAACTCGTCACGGGCCCGGCGCGCGGCGGGCGCGTCGGGCAGTACATCGATGATCGGCGGTTCGTGCGCGACGAGCGTGACGACGTCGTCCGGGTAGGCCGCCACCAGTTCGAGAGCCGTGACGGCGCCACCGCTGGACGCGAACAGGTCGACCGGACCGCCCACGGCCTGGATCACCGCGTGCACGTCGGCTGCCTGGATCTCGGGTGTGTTGTCGGTGCGACCGTCCGAACGGGTGCTCCGGCCGAGTCCGCGCGGGTCGTAGGTGATCACCGTGCGGTCGGGGAACTGCTCGCGCAACGCGACGAAGCCGCTCGCGTCCATCGGCTGGCCGATCATCATCAACGGACGGCCGCCCTCGCCGCTCACGTCGTAGGTGATGGCCGCGTCGCCGGTTTCCAGAACGTGGGATTTCATGAGGTTCTCCCCAGTGGAGTCGGGTCTGAGCAGCCTAGTCACAGACGTGAACCCCGATGGGCTAACAGGCCGATCGACCTGCATGTATTCCCCTGTTATCAAAGGTCGCATGACACGAACAGCAGTGGTGACCGGCGGCGGCACCGGCATCGGCAGGGCGGTGGCCGCCCGGCTCGCCGAGCAGGGCCTGGACGTGGTGATCACGGGCAGGCGCGAGGACGTGCTCAAGACGGCGGCCGGGGAGATCGGCGCACGGGCGGTCGTGTTCGACGCGGCCGACCCGGAGTCGGTGCAGGCGGCGCTGAACGACCTGCCGTCCTCAGTGGACGTTCTCGTCAACAACGCGGGCGGCAACATGACCCGCCGCCTGCCCGCGCCGCAGAACCTGACCGACGTGCGGAACCTGTGGCTCGCGAACTACGAGTCCAACGTGGTCAGCGCAGTCCTCGTGACGACCGCGCTGGAACCGCGCCTGGCCGACAACGCGCGGGTGGTGACGCTCGGCTCGATCGCGGGCCGGCGGGGTTCGGGCGCCTACGGCGCGGCCAAGTCGGCGGTCGAGGCGTGGACGGCGGACCTCGCGTTCGCCTTGGGAGCAAGAGGGATCACGGTCAACGTCGTGTCGCCGGGCGTCACCGAGGAAACCGAGTTCTTCGGCGGCACGCTGAGCGAGGAACGGCGTAAGAAGCTCGTCGGCAACCCGGCGAACGGCCGCGCGGGCACCCCCGCGGACGTCGCCGCGACGATCGCGTTCCTGGCCTCGCCAGAAGCCGGACACATCACCGCCCAGGTCATCGGGGTGAACGGCGGAGCCGGCCTCGGACGCTGAACCCGATGACCGCGAGCAGCACGACCACGAGCGCGATCCACGAGAACTCCGCGAGGTAGTGCTCGGCGGCTTCTCCGACCAGGTAGACAGCCGCCGTCGTGCCGCCGGCCCACGCGATGCCGCCAGCTGCGTTGGCCAGCAGGAACTTCCCGTAGTGCATGCCCATCGTGGCCGCGAGCGGACCGGACAGGATCCGCAGCAACGCCACGAACCGGCCGAAGAAGACCGCCCAGGCGCCGTACTTCTCGAACAGCGCCTGGGCGCGGCCGACCTTGTCCGGACTGAAGTGGCTGGGGAACTTCTCGCCCGCCCAGCCGAAGATCCGCTGCCCGAACCGCTTGCCCAGCGCGTACCCGATGCTGTCGCCGATGATCGCCCCGGCCGACGCGGCGATACCGACCCACAGCGGTGAGATGCCGTCGTGGTGCGAGGCCATCAGCGCCGCCGCGACGAGCACGACCTCGCCCGGCAACGGGATCCCCATGCTCTCGACACCGACCACCAGGCCTACGACGACGTAGACCAGCAGTGGTGGAACGGTGTGGAGCCACTCGGTCAACACATCCGTGATCTTCCTCCAACCGGATGGGATCGGCCACGAGACACGGCCGTCTCGGTACCCTGCTGATCATCAGGACGAGGGGGCGGTTGTGGCGAGCCAGTTCGGCTTACTGCTGCGTCAGTGGCGGCAGCGGGCCGGCTTGAGCCAGGAGGCGCTCGCCCAGCGCGCTGCCGTGGGCATTCGTACGGTGCGTGGGCTGGAGACCGGCGAACGGACCGATCCACGCATGGGTACCGTGCGCGCGTTGGCCGACGCACTGGAGCTCACGGGAGCCGAACGCACGGAGCTGTTCTCCGCCGCCGGGCGCGACGAACCCATGGCCGCCGCGGAGCCCGTCAGGTTCGATCCGCTGCACGAGGCCGTCGAGACGTTGAAGGTCGCCATCGAGGCGCGGTGGCGGCGTGAGGAAGAACAGCGGCAGATCCACGACCCGGTGCCGCTGCCGGTGCGGTGGGACGCCGCGCCCGCGCCGTTGATGGACAGCTGGCTCAACATCGGCGGCGAGGCCACGCTCGGGGGACGGCTGGACCAGGTCGTGGACGTCCATCGCAGGGTCGGGTCGCGACGGCTCGTGGTGCTGGGGCGAGCCGGGTCCGGCAAGACGGTGCTGACCACGCGGTTCGTGCTGGACCTGCTCGGCGCGCACAACCCGGCCGATCCGGTGCCGGTGATCTTCAGCCTCGGGTCCTGGCATCCCGAACGCACCGGCCTGCGCGACTGGCTCGCCGACCAGCTCACGCGCGATCACCCGTTCCTCGCGGCTCCCGGCCCGAGCGGCGGGACGCTGGCGGCGGCGCTGGTCGACTCGCAGCGGGTGCTGCCGGTGCTGGACGGCTTCGACGAGATCGCGACCGGACTGCATCGGCCCGCGCTCACCGCGTTGAACACCACCACTCTGCCGTTGCTGCTGACCAGCCGGGTGGACGAGTACCGCGACGCGGTCGAGGGCACGGACGTGCTGACGTCGGCCGCCGCGGTCGTGCTGGCCGACCTGACGTGCGACGACCTCGCGGACTACCTGCCGCGCACCACGCGCAAGACCGGGCCGGGCGGCAACGTCTGGAAGCCCGTTCTCGACGAGGTGCGGTGTGGCGGTCCGCTCGCCGACGTCCTGACGACGCCGTTGATGGTGGCGCTCGCGCGGCGGATCTACAGCGACACCCCTGACCACGATCCGGCCGCGTTGCTGGACCTGCACGAGCCCGACGAGATCGAACGACACCTGCTCAGCAGCTTCGTACCAGCTGTATACGGGGTGCATGCAGATCGTGTACGGCCGTGGCTCGGCCATCTCGCCGATCACCTGACCCGGCTCGGCACGCACGACGTCGCGTGGTGGCAGTTCGGCACCTCGTCGACGGTCACCGGGCTGGGTGTCGGGGTCGCGGTCGGGCTCGCCGACCTGGTGCTGGAGACCGTCCTGGTGGGCGGGCTGACCGCCAGGGGTGTGCTGTTCGCGGTGATGATCGGGCTGGTCACCGGGCTGCTGTTCGGGGTGGCGCACCGGTACGTGGTGCGCAGGACGCCGCTCGAACCCGTGCGGACCCGGCTGCGGTTGCGTGGCCGGGCCGGGCGGCGGGTGTGGTCGCGAGCGCTGCTCGGGCTGGCTTTCGGCGGGGCGGTCGGTGCCGCGTACGGACTGGTGCGCGCGATGGCGTTCTGGCTGGTCACGCCCGATGTCCCGTGGTCGGCCGGGGTGCTGGTCGACATCGGGGTGTTCGGCCTGGTGTTCGGGCTCGGCGCCGCGCTGGTGTTCGCCGTGGTCGCCGCGATGGAGGCGCCGCTCGACGTGCGGTCGGCGGGCAGCCCCGACGGGCTGCTGGAGGCGAACCGGCGCGCGGTGCTCGGCCTCGTGGCGGTGATGGTGCCGGTGTTCGCGGTGTTCGTCGCCGGGGCCACCGGGGTCGTCGCGAGCGGGCTGACGGCGTTGCGGTTCGAGGTGTTGTGGAGCCCGACGACGGCTCTGGCGCTCGGCCTCGTCGGCGGCATCGGGGGCGGGCTGGCGTACGTGCTGAGCCTGACCGCGTGGGGCCAGTGGGTGGTGTTCGCGCGCGTCTGGTTGCCGTTGACCGGGAAGCTGCCGTGGGGGCTGCCGGCGTTCCTGGACGACGCCTATCGGCGTGGCGTGCTGCGGCGGGCCGGTGCGGTCTACCAGTTCCGGCACGCGCGCCTCCAGGAGCATTTCGCGCGTTTGCGCTGATCAGGCGGACCGGCCACAAGTGGCCGGTCGTCTGGCCTGTTCCCTCGTTTGGTCCCGGTGTGATCGTTTGCCGGGACGAAGGGGGAACCAGGGGTGTCAGGCATCAACTGGGAGGCGTACAGCCATGAAGAGTTGCACCGGATGCTGTGGCAGGACGCTGATGTCGCGGACGTGAGCACCGTCGCCGAGGAGTGGACGCGGCACCGCGCCGCGTTGGACGCGCATGCCGAGGTGCTCCGGGAGCAGCGGACCGCGTTGCTCGACGGGTGGGCCGGGGCGGCGGCGGAGGAGGCCGCGGCTCGGCTGGGGGCGCTGGCCGAGCGGGTCGAGAAGATCAGCGAACTGGCGGTGGCCGGGCAGAAGGCCGCGCAGGACTCGGCGGACGCGCTGGCCGCGGCCCGTGCCGCGATGCCGCCGCCACCGGCTCCCGGGACGACGATGCCGGCGTTCGCGGGGCTGCCTGCGGTGCCGGGGCTGCCCGGTGCGCCGACGCCTGTCGCGCCGCCCGCGTCGCCGGGCTCGCTCGGGCTGCCCAGCGCGCCGGGCCCGTTCGCGCCGCCCGCTTCGCCAGCCTCGTTCGGGCTGCCCACTGCGTCGGCTCCGTTCGCGCCGCCCGCTTCGCCGGGCTCGCTCGGGCTGCCCAGCGCGCCGGGCCCGTTCGCGCTTCCCAGCGCGCCTGCGCCGTTGGGGTTGCCGGCCGCGCCCGCCCCATTTGCGCTGCCGACGGCGCCGGCCCCGTTCGCGCTCCCGACGGCGCCCGCCCCGTTCGCGTTGCCGAGCGCTCCGACCATGCCCGCAGGAGCCACCTCGGGCTTCTACTTCTACTTCGGCGCCGCCTCGGCCGACCAGCAGAAGGCGCAGGCCGTCCGGGCGATGCAGACCTACGAGTCCAGCCTCAACGGCAGCGGACGCCTTATCGACGACGCCCGCGGCAACATCCCGCAGGCCGCTCCCACGCCCCGTGCGGCGGCCGTGGCGCAGGTCAAAACGCCCAGCTCAGGCGGCGTGCCGTGGCAACGCCTCGTGGGAGGCGGCGGTGGCTCGGTGGCGACGACCCGAGGCCCGGTGATCGGTGCCGCCACCCCGGTCAGCCAGCAGCTCACCCCAGGCATGCGCGCGGGCGTGGTGTTCGGCCAGCACGGCGGGATCGCCGCGACCGGGACGCTCACCGCCGACCCGAGAACGGCCGCCCAGAACAACGCGATGGGCGCGCCGCCGGGAGCGGCCCGCAAGGACGAGGACGAACGGCACGAGAACCAGATGCCGACGCTCGACCACGACCTGTTCGCGGTGACCGAGCGCGTGTCTCCGGCGGTCATCGGGGAGGAACAGTGACCGGCTACGAGGTCTCGCCCGACCAGTTGCAGGACCGGGTGAAGACGCTGACCAGGCTGGCCGAGCTGACCGGTGACCTGGTGGCGACGGCGAGCAGGCTGGCCGAGCGGACGCCGTTGCTCGGTACCGCCCCGCCCGCCCAGGACCTGTCGCGGCGCCTCAAGGACGCCGGGTCGGGGCTCGCCGGCGAGGTGAGTGCCGCCGAACGCGAGGTGCGCGAGTTCCGGCAGATGCTCGCGGAGATCAGGACCACCTACACCGAGACCGACGCCGACCAGGCGCGGAAGGCGGCACGATGATCGCCTTCGACCTCGTGGAGATGGATCTGCTCGCCACGCACGCCGGGGTGCGCTGGCCGTTCCCGTTGCGGGTGCCGTCGTTCGGGCGGCTCGCGGACGAACGCGCGACGCTCCTCGCCGAGGCGGGCCACGGGTTGCAGGCACGTGGCCTGGCGGCACCGCACGGCCCGACGGGCATGGCCGCCGAACTGGTGACCGCGCTGCACGAGCACACCGCCGTGGTCGATCTCGTCGTGCCGGGAACGGGCGCGGTCGCGATGGTCTACGGCGACGACGCGCTGGTGTGCACGCAGTCCGAGAGCACGGTCCGGGTGACGCACGTCGAGGCGGAGACGCTCGGCGACGAACTCGTGGCGTTGGTCCCGGAGTCGAGGCCCGCACAGCTCATGCCGATCACCCTGCCGCCCGGCGCCGGACTCGACCTGGAGGTCACCGGGCAGGGCCAGGCGGGCGTGATCAGAGGTGGGCAGCGGCAGGAAGTGTCCTGGTTGGACAGTGCGAGCGGACGGGTCAGGGTCGACGCGGGCGAAGACGGCTGGGTCAGCGTCAACCCGTTGCGGCACCACGACCTGGTCCGGCTGATCGGTGAGCTCGCCGCGGTCGCGCGAGCCTAGAAGAGGGGGAGAAGTGGATCCAGCACAGTGGCTGGCGGACTACCAGGAACGCCTGGAGCGCGTCGCCTACAGCGCGCGGTCGGCGAGCGCGAGCCTGGCTGAGGTCGGGGCCAAGGCGACCTCGCCACGCGGTGAGGTGACCGTGACCGTGAACGCGGGCGGCGTGCTCGGCGACGTCGCGCTGACGCCGGCGGCGCGCAAGCTCGACGTCGACACGCTCGCGATGCTGATCGTCAGCACCGCACGGGAGGCGCAACGGCTGGCGAGCGCGCGGATGACCGAGGTGATGGCGGACTACCTCGGCGAGAGCGACGCCCTGCACCAGATCACGAGGCACCTGCCGGAGGCCGTGCGATGAGCTTCACCGCCGACCACGAGCAGTTGCGGCGCCACGCCACGACGGTGACCGGGTACGCCGACCAGCTGTCCGAGACCGGAACCCGGTTGCCCGACCAGCTCGGCCAGTCCTCGCTCGGCTCGTTCGCGCAGTTCCTCACCACCGGCCTGAGCGGCCCGATGGGGGAGACGATGGGCGCCTTCGCGCACGTCGCGTCCACAATGGACAAGGTCGGGGAGGGCATGCGCCGCACCGCGGAGAACTACCAGCGCACCGACGAGCGCAACGCCGAGAGCATCACGGGGGCGGGCCGATGACCGCCACCGCGACGGACGCGGGCACGATCGCCGCGCTGCTGAACGAGCTCCGCACCACCACGAACGCCATCGCGGGCGACGAATGGCTGTCGTCCGACCTGGCCGCCACGCCCAAGGCCCCGATGAGCGAGCTGGGTTCGAACGGGAAACCGTTGCAGGCCCTGGACAGCGCGGGCGTCGGCTTCCTCACGCCGATGATCTCGTTCCTGGAGGAGCCGCTGAGCCAGTTGCGCGGCAACCCGGACGGCGTCCAGCAGGGAGCGAGCGAGTTCCAGACCGCGAGCAAGGCCGCGACGACCCTGGCCGACGAGTACGGCGCGAAGGCGGGCAGCGAGACCAGCGACTGGACCGGGGACAGCGCGGCCGAGTACGCCAAGACCGGCAAGGAACTCGTCGACGGCGTGCTGTCCGTCGCCGAGACGGCGCTCACCAACGCCACCGCGCTGATCAAGGCGGGCGAGGTCGTCGCGCAGGTCGTCGCCGAGGTGACACGGCTGATCACCGAGGCGGTCGGCAAGATCGTGCCGATCATGACCCAGGCGATCGCCGCGGCGGCCGCGACGTTCGGGCAGAGCATCGCCGTGGCGATCCCGCAGTGCGTGCAGATCGCCGTGGAGTGCGGTGCGCGGATCGCGGCCAAGCTCGGTGAGCTGCTGGCCAGCGGCGAGAACCTGATCAAGCTGGTCGAGGGCGCGCAGGCCGTGCTGAAGATCGTGAAGCAGGCGATGTCGGTGATCGGGGACAAGGCGTCGGGCGGCACCACGTCAGGGGAGAAGCCACAGGGCACCGCCGAACTGCCGACCATCTCGGCTCGCGACGAGGCGAGCCGAGACAGCCAGCTGGTCTAGCTGGTCAGGATCGCCCTGGCCAGGGCGGCGGTCTCCGACGGCGTCTTGCCGACCTTGATCCCCACCGCCTCCATGGCCAGCTTCTTGGCCTCCGCCGTGCCCGAGGAACCCGAGACGATGGCGCCCGCGTGGCCCATCGTCTTGCCCTCGGGCGCGGTGAAGCCGGCGACGTAACCGACCACGGGCTTGGACACGTTGTCCCGCACGAACTCCGCCGCTCGTTCCTCCGCGTCGCCGCCGATCTCGCCGATCATCACGATCAGCTCGGTCTCCGGGTCCGCCTCGAACGCCTCGATGGCGTCGATGTGGGTGGTGCCGACGATCGGGTCGCCGCCGATGCCGACGCACGTGGTGAAGCCGAAGTCCTTCAGCTCGTGCATCAGCTGGTACGTCAGCGTTCCGGACTTCGACACCAGGCCGATCGAGCCGGGTTTGGTGATGTCGGCGGGGATGATGCCCGCGTTGGACTTGCCGGGGCTGATGATGCCGGGGCAGTTCGGGCCGATGATCCGGGTTGACTTGCCCTGGGCGTGCGCCCAGAAGCGGGCCGTGTCGTGGACCGGGACGCCCTCGGTGATCACCACGGCCAGGCCGATGCCGGCGTCGACCGCCTCGATCACCGCGTCGGCGGTGAAGGCGGGCGGGACGAAGAGCACCGACACGTTCGCGCCGGTCTCCGCCATCGCCTGGGCGACCGTGCCGTACACCGGCAGCGTCACGTCGTCGAAGCCGACGGAGGTGCCGGCCTTGCGCGCGTTCACGCCGCCGACGACCTGGGTGCCGGCCGCGAGCATGCGGCGGGTGTGCTTGGCACCCTCCGAGCCCGTCATGCCCTGCACGATCACGCGGCTGTGCTCGTCGAGGAAGATCGCCATCAGGACTCCTTGCCAGCGAGAGCGGCGGCACGGCCCGCCGCGTCGTCCATCGTGTGCGCCACGGTGATCAGCGGGTGTCGTGCCTCGTCGAGGATGCGGTGGCCCGCGTCGGCGTTGTTGCCGTCGAGCCGGACGACCAGCGGTTTGTCGGCGCGGTCGCCGAGAATGCCGAGGGCCTGCACGATTCCGTTGGCCACCGCGTCGCACGCGGTGATACCGCCGAACACGTTCACGAACACGCTGCGGACCGCCGGGTCCGAGAGGATGACGTCGAGGCCGTCGGCCATCACCTGGGCCGAGGCGCCGCCGCCGATGTCGAGGAAGTTCGCGGGCGCGGCACCGGCCAGCGCCACGACGTCCAATGTGGACATGACGAGCCCCGCGCCGTTGCCGATGACACCGACGGTGCCGTCGAGCTTGACGTAGTTCAGCCCCTTCTCGGCGGCCCGCACCTCCAGCGGGTCACCGACAGCGCTGTCCGAAGGTCGAGAGTGCCGGAACGACGCGTTGTCGTCCAGCGTCACTTTCCCGTCCAAAGCGACGATTCGGCCGTCCTTGGTGCGCGCCAACGGGTTCACTTCGACCAGCGTCGCGTCCTCGGACACGAAGACCTTCCACAAAGCGGAAGCGACCTCGTTGACCTCCGGGGCGATCGAAGGTGAAAACACCGCAGATGCGTCGAAGGTCGAAGCTGGCATTCGAGTGATGGAGTCCGTCATCTCCTCGATCTCCATGCCACCGGTGGCCGAGGTCATGCCGATGAACGTCCTGTTGGCACGGTCGAGGAGGAACGACAGGTAGTACTCCTCGGCGATCTCGCTCGCCTCGGTGACCAGAACCTTGTGCACGGTGTGGCCCTTGATGTCCATCCCCAGGATGGCCGTAGCCGCCGCGAAAGCTTCGTCGGGTGTCGAAGCGAGTGTGATGCCGCCGGCCTTGCCGCGCCCGCCGGTCTTCACCTGGGCCTTCACGACGACAGTGCCGCCGAGCCGGGAGGCGGCCTCGCGCGCGGACTCAGGAGTGTCCGCCACGAAACCACGCGGAACGGGCACCCCGTACCGCTCGAAGAGGTCCCGCGCCTCGTGTTCGAAAAGATCCACCGTCTACGTCCTCTCGCCGAAAACTTGCGGCCATCTATGGACATCCGGTTGGTAGCGGAGTAACGATATGCCTACCTCATACGGTATGCAATCTACAGTCGAAGCGCCAAAGGGGAGCTGATCGCCGATGACGAGTTCCGCGGAGCCGGAGTCGATTTCTGGAGGCCACCTGGTGGCCAAGGCGCTCAAAGCCGAGGGCGTCGACACCATCTTCACGCTGTGCGGCGGGCACATCATCGACATCTACGACGGCTGCGTGGACGAGGGCATCGCCGTCATCGACGTCCGGCACGAACAGGTCGCGGCGCACGCGGCCGACGGTTACGCCCGCATCACCGGCAAGCCCGGTTGCGCCGTCGTCACGGCGGGCCCGGGCACCACCGACGCCGTCACGGGCGTCGCGAACGCGTTCCGCGCGGAGAGCCCGATGCTGCTGATCGGCGGCCAGGGCGCGCTGAGTCAGCACAAGATGGGCTCACTGCAGGACCTCCCGCACGTGGACATGATGACGCCGATCACGAAGTTCGCGGCGAACGTCCCGCACACCGCCCGCATCGCGGACATGGTGTCGATGGCGTTCCGCGAGGCCAACGCCGGCGCGCCGGGCCCGTCGTTCCTGGAGATCCCGCGGGACGTCCTGGACGCCAAGGTGCCGGTGAGCGCCGCACGAGTACCGGAGGCGGGCCACTACCGCGCGTCCACGCGCAGCGTCGGTGACCCGGCGGACATCGAGAAGCTCGCGGACCTGCTGGTGCACGCCAAGAAACCCGCGATCCTGCTGGGTTCCCAGGTGTGGACGACGCGTGCCACGGACTCCGCGATCGACCTCGTCCGCACCCTCAACATTCCCGCCTACATGAACGGAGCGGGCCGCGGCACCCTGCCGCCCGGCGACCCGCACCACTTCCAGCTCTCGCGCCGCTACGCCTTCGACAACGCCGACGTCATCGTGATCGTCGGAACCCCGTTCGACTTCCGGATGGGCTACGGCCGAAGGCTTTCCGCGAACGCGACGGTCGTCCAGATCGACCTCGACTACCGCACGGTCGGCAAGAACCGCGACGTCGACCTCGGCATCGTCGGTGACGCAGACCTGGTCCTGTCCAGCGTCGCGGCGGCCGCGTCGGGCCGTGAGGACAACGGCGCGATGGGCCGCAAGGTGTGGCTGGAGGAACTGCAGGCGGTCGAGGAGAAGGCCCGGCAGAAGCGCGCGGAGCACCTGCTCTCCGAGGACCTGCCGATCCACCCGTACCGGCTGGTGAGCGAGATCAACGACTTCCTCACCGAGGACTCCATCTACATCGGCGACGGCGGCGACGTCGTCACGTTCTCCGGTCAGGTGATCCAGCCCAAGTCGCCCGGCCACTGGATGGACCCCGGTCCGCTCGGGACGCTCGGCGTCGGCATCCCGTTCGTGCTGGCCGCCAAACTGGCCAGGCCGGACAAGGAGGTCGTGGCCCTGTTCGGCGACGGCGCGTTCAGCCTCACCGGCTGGGACTTCGAGACGCTGGTTCGCTACGACCTGCCGTTCGTCGGCATCGTCGGCAACAACTCGTCGATGAACCAGATCCGCTACGGCCAGGCGGCCAAGTACGGGCTGGAGCGCGAACGCGTCGGCAACACGCTCGGCGACGTCCGCTACGACCAGTTCGCCAAGATGCTCGGCGGCTACGGCGAGGAAGTCCGCGACCCCAAGGACATCGGGCCCGCGTTGCGGCGCGCCCGCGAGTCCGGCAAGCCCTCGCTGATCAACGTGTGGATCGACCCCGACGTGTACGCGCCCGGAACCATGAACCAGACGATGTACAAGTAGGTGAGCTGACATGGCCAAGGCCCTGGAGGGCGTCAAAGTCCTCGACATGACGCACGTGCAGTCCGGACCGTCGTCGACCCAGCTGCTCGCCTGGCTGGGCGCGGACGTCATCAAGCTGGAAACGCCGGGACGCGGCGACATCACCCGCGGCCAGCTGCGCGATCTGCCCGAAGTGGACAGTCTCTACTTCACGATGCTCAACTGCAACAAGCGGAGCATCACGCTCAACATGAAGGCCCCTGAGGGCAAGGAGGTCTTCGAGAAGCTCATCGGCGACGTCGACGTCCTCGTCGAGAACTTCGGCCCCGGCGTCGTCGAGCGGTTCGGCTACCCGTGGGAGAAGCTCCAGGCGCTCAACGACAAGCTCATCTACGCGTCGATCAAGGGCTTCGGGCCCGGCCGCTACGCCGACTTCAAGGCGTACGAGGTGATCGCGCAGGCGATGGGCGGCTCGATGAGCACCACCGGGTTCGAGGAGGGGCCGCCGCTCGCCACGGGCGCGCAGATCGGCGACTCGGGCACCGGCATCCACCTGGTGGCCGCGATCCTGGCCGCGCTGTACCAACGAACGAACACCGGACGCGGGCAGCGCGTCCAGGTCGCGATGCAGGACGCCGTCCTGAACCTGTGCCGGGTGAAGCTGCGCGATCAGCAGCGCCTCACCCACGGGCCGCTGGGGGAGTACCCGAACGAGCAGTTCGGGGACGAGGTGCCCCGCTCCGGCAACGCATCCGGTGGTGGCCAGCCCGGCTGGGCGGTGCGCTGTGCCCCCGGCGGCCCCAACGACTACATCTACGTGATCATCCAGCCCGTCGGCTGGGCCCCGCTGACCGAGCTGATCGGCAGGCCCGAGCTCGCCGAGGACCCGGCGTGGAACACGCCCGAGGTCCGGCTCTCCAAGCTGGACAAGGCGTTCGCGCTGATCGAGGAGTGGACGGAGAAGCACACCAAGTGGGAGGTGATGGACAAGCTCAACGCCCACAACATCCCGTGCGGACCCATTCTGTCCACGAAGGAGATCATCGAGGACGAGACGCTGGCCGAGCTCGGCACCGTGGTCGAGGTCGAGCACCCCGAACGCGGCTCGTTCAAGACGGTCGGCAACCCGCTCAAGCTCTCCGACTCGGTCGTCGAGGTGCAGCGTCCACCGCTGCTCGGTGAGCACAACGACGAGGTCCTCGGAGCCCTCGGGTACAGCGCCGACCGCCTCGCGGGACTGCGCGCCGCCGGCGTCATCTAATCCTTCAAGGGAGACGAAATCTCATGCCGGACAACGGCTACGACCGCGCCGCGGTCGAGAACGTACTCGCGAAGGTGCGGGCGGACGGACGGTCGTCGCTCACCGCACCGGAGGGCAAGCGGGTCTGCGACGCCTACGGGATCGCGACCCCGGCCGAGGCGCTGGCGAAGTCGTCGGAGGGCGCCGTGGCGTTCGCCGAGGAGATCGGCTACCCGGTCGTGCTCAAGATCGTCTCACCGGACATCCTGCACAAGACCGAGGCCGGCGGCGTGCTGGTGGGCCTGAAGAACGGGGCCGAGGTCGCCGAGGGCTACCGCACGATCATCCACAACGCCAAGAGCTACCGGGCGGACGCGGACATCACCGGCGTCCAGGTCCAGCAGCAGCTGCCGACCGGGAAAGAGGTCCACGAGGTCATCGTGGGCGCCACCACCGACGAGACGTTCGGCAAGATCGTCGCGTTCGGTCTCGGCGGCATCCTGGTCGAGGTGCTCAAGGACGTCACGTTCCGGCTGGCGCCGACGAGCAACGCCGAAGCCCTCTCCATGGTCGACGGCATCGCGGCGGCGGAGATCCTCCGCGGCGTCCGCGGCGCTGAGGGCGTCGACGCGGACAAGCTCGCCGACCTGATCCACCGCGTCTCGGATCTGGTCACGGACTTCCCGCAGCTCGCCGAGGTCGACCTGAACCCCGTGCTGGCAACGCCTTCCGGGGCCACCGCGGTCGACGTCCGCATCCTGGTGGACGAGAACGCCGCCAAACAACCGCACAGGTTCACGCAGGACGAGATCCTCGCCTCGATGAACCGGATCATGAGGCCCAACGCCGTCGCCGTGATCGGTGCCTCGAACGAAGAGGGCAAGATCGGCAACTCGGTGATGAAGAACCTCGTCAACGGCGGCTACCAGGGCGAGATCTACCCGATCAACCCCAAGGCGGACGAGATCCTCGACCGCAAGGCGTTCGCGAGCATCGCCGATGTGCCGGGGGACATCGACGTCGCGGTGTTCGCCATCCCGGCCAAGTTCGTGCCGGCCGCGCTGGAAGAGGTCGGCAAGAAGGGCGTCGGCGGCGCGATCATGATCCCGTCCGGCTTCGGCGAGACGGGCAACATCGAGCTCCAGGACGAGATCGTCGCCATCGCGCGCAAGCACGGCGTCCGCATACTCGGCCCGAACATCTACGGCTACTACTACACGCCGGAGAACCTCTCGGCGACGTTCTGCACGCCGTACGACGTCAAGGGCGGCGTCGCCCTCACGTCGCAAAGTGGCGGAATCGGCATGGCGATCCTCGGATTCAGCCGTTCGGCGGGCATGGGCGTCTCCTCGATCGTCGGTGTGGGCAACAAGGCCGACATCGACGAGGACGACCTGCTGACGTTCTTCGAGTCCGACCCGAACACCCAGCTCGTCGCGATGCACCTGGAGGACCTCAAGGACGGCCGGTCCTTCGCCGAGACCGCGAAACGCGTCTCGGAAAAGAAACCGGTCGTGGTGCTCAAGGCCGGACGGACCGACCAGGGTGCCAAGGCCGCCAGCTCGCACACCGGCGCACTGGCCGGCAACGACCGGGTCTACGACGACATCCTCAGGCAGAGCGGCGTGATCCGCGCACCCGGCCTGAACGACCTGCTGGAGTACGCGCGCGGAATCCCGCTGCTGGCCACGCCGAAGGGCGAGAACGTCGTCATCATCACCGGCGCGGGCGGCTCGGGAGTGCTGCTCTCGGATGCCTGTGTGGACAACGGTCTCAGCCTCATGAGCATCCCGGACGACCTCGACGCGGCGTTCCGGAAGTTCATCCCGCCGTTCGGCGCGGCGGGCAACCCCGTCGACATCACTGGTGGCGAACCACCTTCGACATACCGGAACACCATCGCGCTCGGTCTCGCCGACGACCGCATCCACTCGTTGATCCTCGGCTACTGGCACACCATAGTCACGCCACCGATGGTGTTCGCGAAGCTCGTGGTCGACGTCGTGGAGGAGTACCGGGCGAACGGAATCCACAAGCCCGTCGTCGCTTCGCTCGCGGGTGACGTCGAGGTCGAGGAAGCCAGCGAGTACCTGTACCGGAACGGAGTGGTTGCGTATCCGTACACAACGGAGAAGCCTGTCGCGGTACTGGGAGCCAAATACCGGTGGGCCCGTGCTGCCGGCTTGCTGTAGTTAGGTCGTTCGCGGTTTCCGTTGCTGTCGCGACGGAAACCGCTTGCGGCATGCAAGGAGAGATGGCCCGTCCGCGACCGTGAACACGCCCACGGTCGCGAACCCGCCAGGGAGGTCAACGAAGACAGCCGGTCCTCTGGAGGTTGTTAACCGTGGATGATCCAAATCTGGCAGCTCGCACGGAAACCAGCACGCCACCTGACAGTGTCGAATCCTCTCGGGAGCGTGTCTGGGCCGCGGGCAAGCTGGAAGCGATGCCCATCAGGAAACTCCCCGACGCACCACCGTCGATCCACCTGCTCGGTCCCACGGTGTTCCTGGTGGCTCTTGGCGTGGGCATGGGCGAGTCCTACATGTGGCCCCGCCTGGTGCTGGTCTTCGGACCGGACATCAGGTGGCTCTTCCTGATCGGCGTGACGCTTCAGGCCGTCGTCATGCTCGAGATGGCGCGGTACGCGATGGCGACGGGGGAGAGCATCTTCTTCGGCGCCGCACGCGTGTTCAAACCGATCATGTGGTTCTTCTTCGTGGTCGCGATACTCGTCTACATCTGGCCAGGCCATCTCTCCGCCGGAGCGGCGGCTCTGGAGAAGATCACCGGCATACCCTGGACGGTGTCGGCGTGTGTCGGACTGATCCTGGTCGGGGTGTTGTTCAGCCTCGCCAAGGTCATCTACAACCTGCTCGAGAACCTGCTTTCCATCCTCATCGGACTGCTCGTCGTCAGCACCGCGGTGGTGGCGGCGATGGTCGGCACGTGGGGCGACCTGACCAGCACGATCGGCGGCATGTTCCAGTTCGGGTACTTCCCGGCGCAGGCCATGTCGCCGGAGTGGTTCCCGATCATCGTCGGCTCGATCGCGTTCGCTGGCCCGTCCGGCATGCAACAGATGTGGTACACGCTGCACCTGCGCGACAGCGGCGCCGGCATGGGCGCGCACATCCCGAAGGTCCGCGGGCTGCGGCACGCGGGCGAGGAAGAGAAGATGCCGGCCCGCGGCTTCATGTTCGACACCGAGGACAAGGCGGAGCTCGCGAAGTGGAAGGGCTGGCGGCGCTGGGTGACGTTCGACGCGCTGTTGCTCTTCTGGGGCATCACGATGCTCGTCACGGTCTCGTTCACGGTCCTCGCGCAGTCGGCCAGCCGCACGTCGCCTGATGTCAAGGCGCTCATCGAGTCCGGTGAGCGTGAAGCCGCTCTGAACGCCATGTCGGACGCTTTCGCGTCGGCGGGCGGACCGGTGCTCGGCGCGGTGTTCCTCGGGTTCATCGCGTTGATCGGCCTGAACGCCACGCTGGGTCTGTTCGACTCGTTCTCGCGCGGCCAGGCCGACATGACGTACCACTTCGTCAAGGGTGCCAAGAAGTTCCGCATGTCGCACCTCTACGCGGGATTCCTCTGGGGTGTCATCACCTTCGGCATCCTGATCCTGCTGTTCGGACCGGCCGACGGACCGGGAGCGATCCTCGACGTGCTCGCGTTCCTGTCGACGTTCGCCATGGGCGCCTACTGCGTGGTGCTCCTGCTGGTGAACAACCGGATGCTGCCCAAACCGATCCGCCCCAAGCTGGTCACGAACCTCATCATCGGCTTCGGAGCGGTGTTCTACCTGGGCATGCTGTTCTTCAGTCTCATCAAATTCGGAGTAGTGGTGGGCTGAGATGCAGATCCGCGAAGGCTTTTTGACGCAAGCGGTGCCCGGCGCGTTCGTCGGTCTCGCCGCGGGGCTCATCGCGGGAGGGCTGGCCGCACTCGTCGGCCAGCCGCTCGGGTGGGCACTCGTCACGACGGTCGCCCTCGGCCTGCCGCTGGGCGCGTTCGGCGGCGGCTTCGGCCTGCTGGTGGCGGCAGGCCGGCTCCCGGCCGGACGGTTCGCTCCGGTGGCTTTGTACTGGCTCGTCGCGTTTCCCGCGGCTCGGCTGGTGCACGAGATCACCGTGAGCCTTGTGCTCACCGGTCAGGTTCGACTGCCCTCGGACCTGGTCGGTTTCCTCGCCTACCAAGGGATCGTGAGTTTCGGCTGGGCCATCGGCTTCCTGTGGCTGCACGAACGCATCTCGATGCGTCTCCGTGCGCGTGCCACCGCCTCCCGCTGACCTTCCCTTCCGCCGAAGGAGCCAAGGATGTTGGATCTTCCTGTCTGGGTGTGGATCGCGACCATGGGCGGCATCGCCGCCATCCTCGCGCTCGACTTCTACCTGGTGGTGCGCAAGCCGCACGAACCGTCGTTCCGCGAGTCGTTGTACTGGGTGATCTTCTACGTCGGTCTGGCCGTCCTCTTCGGACTCGGCGTCACGGTGTTCGCCGGGCCCGGCCACGGCGGTGAGTTCTTCGCCGGCTGGATCACCGAGTACTCGCTGAGCGTCGACAACCTGTTCGTGTTCGTGATCATCATGGCCAGGTTCGCGGTGCCGCGGGAGTACCGGCAGAAGGTGCTCATCGTCGGCATCATCCTGGCCCTGTTGCTGCGCGCCGTGTTCATCGCCCTGGGAGCACAGGCGATCGCGCGGTTCGACTGGCTGTTCTACTTCTTCGGTGCCTTCCTGATCTTCACGGCGTGGAAGCTGGTGAAGCAGGACGAGACCGAAGAGGCCGACGTTCCGGAGAACGCCGCTTTACGTGCGGTGAAGCGGTTCCTGCCGGCGACCACGGTCTACCACGGCGCCGCGTTGACGACGCGCATCGACGGCAAGCGCGTCGTGACGCCAATGCTGATCGTCATGGTCGCGGTCGGCACCACGGACCTGTTGTTCGCGGTGGACTCGATCCCGGCGATCTTCGGGCTCACCAAGGAGCCGTACCTGGTGCTGACCGCCAACGCCTTCGCGTTGATGGGCCTGCGCCAGCTCTTCTTCCTGGTGGGCGGTCTCCTGGATCGCCTGGTGCACCTGAGCAAGGGCCTCGCGGTGGTGCTCGCGTTCATCGGGTTCAAGCTCATCTTCGAGGCGATGCATCACCACGGTGTCTCGTGGGCTCCGGAGATCCCGATCGTGGTGTCTCTCGGGGTCATCATGGCGACGCTCGCCGTCACGACGGTCTGGAGCCTGCACACTTCACGATGGGCTGCCCGCTCCGCGGTGGAGGACGCGGAGAGTGCGCGAAGGAGCGAAGACGCTCCTGTGAAGGACTCTCAGCCGTGAATCGTGTGGCCTTCGGCGTCCTTGCGGAGCGTCTTGGCCACGGCTGCCTGAGCCTCGGCGTCCTTGCGCTGTTCCGTCAGCGCGGTGGACAGTCCGAGGCCCAGCGCGCGGCCGTCAGCGGAGAAACCCTCACGCGGCTGGGTGAGCGAACGAGCGAAGTTCTTCAAGCGGGACATGGTCTTCCTCCTGACGATGGTGGCTCCCGGGGCGCGCAGAGACCTGACAGGCACTGTGGCACGGGAGGAACAGGGTTGCGGCCGGGGTCTTGTCCACCGGATGCCCATTGCGTGGGTACCCGGTGGGAAACCTCTCGCGGGTCTTCGTTGACCCCGTCCCTGTCGCGATTCAGCATACTGCGTTTTGTATGCAATCCGCCGCCATCGTGTCGCGGATCACCCGTACGGTACCAAATGACCGATTTGGGTGGTCTGAGAGTAATGGATCAGTCGCTTTCCGTGGAGCCTTCGGGTGTCTTGCGGTCGTGGTAGGTCTGGCGGGTCTGCTCTGCGTGGTTGTGCATGACCTCGCCGGCCCGCTCGGCGTCGCCGTCGGCGATGGCCGCGACCAGTTCGGCGTGCTCGTTCCACGAGTCGCGGCTGCGGGGGCGGGCGATCGGGGTGTAGTACCAGCGCACCCGGCGGTCGACCAGACCGATCATCTCGGACAGGACCTTGTTGCGGCCGATCGCCGCGACGGCCGCGTGCAGGTCGGCGTTCGCCTTGACCAGGCGCTCGACGTTCGCGGTGACCAGGGCCTCCTCGCCGGCCTTCTGGAGCTTCTTGAGAAGCTTCACGTCGGACGCGGTCGCGTGCTCGGCGGCGAGCTTGGCGGAGTAGGTCTCCAGCACGCTGCGCACGGCGAGCAGCTGGTCGGCCTCTTCCTCGGTCGGGGTGTGCACGAAGGCGCCCTGAGCGGGACGCAGGTCGACCCAGCCGTCGGTCTGCAGTCGTTGCAGGGCCTCACGCACCGGCTGCCTGCTCACGCCCAGGTACTCGGCCAGTTCGGCCTCGACCAGGTGCTGGCCGGGGGCGAGGGTGCGGTTGACGATGAGCTCGAGCAGAGCGTCGTAGACGGCCTGTCGCAGCGGTGCGGGACGTTCGACCCGGCGGGTCGCGGCGGCACTGAGCGAGCCGCGAGGTGCCCGGCGGCCACTGGGCGAAGAGGTCATGCCGGACAGAATACAGCTTTTGGTATGCAAAAAGCACTTCTGGAGAAATACCTGCGTTGTCCGTATACTGTATGCAATCCTTGACGAGCGGGGCGTGCTATGAGGATCGCTGTTCTCGGAGCCGGAGCGATCGGTGCCTACGTCGGTGCGGCTTTGCATCGTGCGGGCGTGGAAGTCCATCTGATCGCGCGTGGAGCCCATCTCGCCGCAATGCGTGAGCACGGCGTGCGGGTGCTGAGCCCGCGTGGTGATTTCACCGCGCGTCCACATGCGACCGCCGACCCCGCCGAGGTGGGCGAGGTCGACTACGTTTTCCTCGGTCTGAAGGCGTACTCGTACGCGTCGTCAGGCGATCTGCTGGCACCGCTGATGGGACCGGACACCGCCGTGATCGCGGCGCAGAACGGGATCCCGTGGTGGTACTTCCACGGCATGACCGGGCATCCCCTTGAGGGACAACGGATCGAGGCCGTGGACCCTGGCGGGTCCGTCACCGCCGTGCTGCCCATGGAACGGGCGATCGGCTGCGTCGTCTACTGCTCGACCGAGATCGAGGAACCAGGTGTGATCCGGCACCTGGAAGGCACCCGGTTCTCGATCGGCGAGCCGGACCGCAGCATCTCTCCCCGGTGTGTCGCGCTGAGCGAGGCGATGATCGCGGGCGGGCTGAAGTGCCCGGTGGAGAAGGACGTCCGCGAGGACATCTGGATCAAGCTCATGGGCAACGTGGCGTTCAACCCGCTCAGTGCGCTGACCCGCGCGACGATGGTGGAGATCTGCGACCACTCGGACAGCCGCGACCTGGTGGCCCAGATGATGGCGGAGACCCTGGCCGTCGCGCGGGCGGCGGGCTGCGATCCGCAGATCTCCATCGACAAGCGCATCGACGGCGCCCGCCGCGTCGGGCACCACAAGACGTCGATGCTGCAGGACCTGGAGGCGGGCAAACGGCTGGAGACCGACGCGATCATCGCCGCGGTGGTGGAGATCGCCGAGCTCGCCCGCGTGCCGGCACCGACGCTGCGGCACGTCTACGCGGCGATCGACCTCCTGTCGCGCACGTCGCTGGTGTCGTAGTTGTTGCTGCGTCAGCTGGAGTACCTGGTCGCCTTGGCGCGCGAACGCCACTTCGCGCGTGCGGCCGAGGCGTGCCACGTGTCCCAGCCGTCGTTGTCGGCGGCGATCAGCAAGCTCGAACGCGAGCTCGGGGTGCCGATCGTGTCCCGCGGCCGCCGGTTCGAGTCGCTGACGCCGGAAGGGGAACGGGTCCTGTTGTGGGCGCACCGCATGCTCGCGGATCGCGACGCGTTGCGGCAGGACCTGTCCCGCATGAGGGAGTCGCTGTCGGGGGTGCTCCGGATCGGAGCCATTCCGACGGCGCTCCCGGTCGCGCCCCTGCTCACGGCGCCGTTCTGCGAGCGCTACCCGCACGTGCGCGTGACGCTGGAGTCGTTGTCGTCGGTGGAGATCACGCACGGGCTGGAGGAGTTCGAGCTCGACATCGCGATGACCTATGTGGACAGTTCGGTGTGCGCCATGCCGTTATACGAGGAGCGGTACGTCCTGCTGACGCCCGCCGACGAGGAGATCGCCTCCCGCCTGGTGGCGCGGTGGGCGGACGTGGCCGCGCTGCCGTTGTGCCTGCTGACCACCAAGATGCGCAACCGGCGGATCCTCGACTCGGTCTTCGCCGACGCCGGGGTGCAGCCGGTGCCGGTGATCGAGGCCGACACCGTGGCGACGTTGTGGGCGCACGTGGCGACCCGGAAGTGGTCGAGCGT
Source organism: Lentzea waywayandensis (assembly GCF_900115955.1). GTDB lineage: Bacteria > Actinomycetota > Actinomycetes > Mycobacteriales > Pseudonocardiaceae > Lentzea > Lentzea waywayandensis. The sequence continues at coordinate 1,186,019 of NZ_FOYL01000002.1, read as the reverse complement.
GATCGCCCACGCCTGGTTGCAGATGTTCGGTACGCCGGAAGGGATGCGGGTGGTGCGCATCGAGGATCCGCAGCGGGTGCCGCAGATCGGGCTCGTGGTGGGGGAGCAGGCGTCCATGCTGGCGCGAGCGATGCTGGGGCTCACGCGGGGGCTGGACGTGCGCGGGGAGCTGGATCGGTTGCTGCACAAGCACCTCGACCGCCGGGATCTGTGACGGAACGACGAACCGGGGGCCGGTGCGTCACCTCACCGGCCCCCGTTCCCCCCCCGGCCCCCCAGCTCAGCTGCCGGTGGCCTTTCCCTTGCCCCACAGCTGGGCCGGTCCCCAGGGCTTCTGGATCTCGAAGTGGTGCGGGTGGGCGACGGTGAGGCTGGTCCAGCAGTACTTGCGGGGCTGGTCGAGCTTGAAGTCGACGGTGGGGCCCTTCTTGCCGTCGATGCCGTCCTCGTCCCACATGATGACCTTGACCTTCTGGCTCCTCCAGGACGGATCGTCGCTCTTGGTGCCCCACAGCTCCACGCAGGCCTTCCCGGCGTTCCCCCGGCCGGGCGGCTGGAACTGGCGTGAGTCCAGCGAGCAGCACATCTGGAACTCGAAGTCGAACGGCAGGACTGAGATGGCCTGGCTGGACGTCTCGCCGACGGGTCCCGGCACGTACGGCCCCGTGATCGGCTGGGCTTCGACCACCTCCTCCGGCGTGTCGGCCGCTATCGCGGACCCGGCGAAGAGTGTGGACATGAGCAGTGTCGCCGTACCCACGGCAGCAAGCGTTCTGGTCAGCATGGATTCCCCCTCCATTCGCCCCAGTTCATGAGGCGTCGTGAGAAGTAAACTGAGATGTCCAGACGCTGTCAACTGGCGTGTGGACGAAAGCTCCACTCCGTGCCACAGGAGTTCATGGGCTGATCGGTAGGATGTCGCCATGTCAGAGGATGAAGGGGTGCTCGCGGCGCGGGTCGACCACCTGTTCCGCACGGTGCGGGCGGACGACGGCGGCGAATACACCTTCGAGGAGGTCGCCGAGGCGATCAGGGCCAAGGGAGGCCCCACGATCTCCGCCACCTACCTGTGGCAGCTGCGCAAGGGCGTGCGGGACAACCCGACCAAGCGTCACGTCGAGGCGCTGGCGAGCTTCTTCGGCGTGCCGCCCGCGTACTTCTTCGACGCCGCCGAGACCGCCCGCATCGACGCCGAACTGACGCTGCTCAACGCGTTGCGCGACGCGCCCGTGCGTCAGCTCGCCCTGCGCGCCAGGGGACTGTCGGACAAGAGCCTCGCCACCATCGCCGACATGGTCGAGCGGGTGCGCGAACTCGAAGGACTGCCCCGGGAGGACGGCTCGAAGTGAGCGCCCGGAGGCTGCGAAAGCTCCTGCGCGGCCTGGACATCCCGGTCCCGTTCGACGTGACGTCGTTCGCGGGCCGCATCGCCGCGCGCCGAGGCAGGCCGATCCACCTGAAGCCCGTCGCCGGGCTCGCCGGTGTGTGCGGCCTCTGGATCGCCACCGATGCCGCGGACATCATCTTCTTCGAGGAGGACACCGCGCCGTTCCACCAGGAACACATCGTGCTGCACGAGCTGAGCCACGTGCTGTGCGACCACTACCCGGGGTCGGCGAGCCTCACCGAGCTGGCGGAGCTCCTGCTGCCCGGTCTCGATCCGGCTCTGGTCCGGCGCGTGCTCGGCCGCACCGGGTACTCCACCGAGGAGGAACGGGAGGCGGAACTGCTCGCGACCTTGATCCGCCAGCGCGTGCACACCGGCACCACGCTGGCCGACCGGCTCCGCGCCGCGTTCGACGGTTTCCATGGGTGAGTTCCTGCTGCGGTACGTGCCGCCCGCCGCCGCGTGGCTGATGGTGTTCAGCTGGCGCGACGGCCAGGACGCGATTCGCCGGCTGTTCCTCGGACTCGCCGTGTCGCTGACCGTGCTCACGCCGGCGGGGCAACTCGCGCTGGGACACCTGACCGGGGTGAGCACCCTGGCGCGGTTGCTCGGGCACGCGGGCATGGTGCTCGTGGCGTGGTCCGCGCACGATCTTCTCGCGCACCTCAACGGCTTGCGGCGCAGCCGGTGGAGCACGTGGTGGACGGCGGGCATGTTCGGGGTGATGTGCCTGTGCTTCGCGCTGGAGCCGAGTCTGCTTCCCCAGGCGCGGTGGGTTCTCGAGTACTGGGCGGCGTACCTGCTCACGCTGACACCCGCGTTCGGCAACGTGGTCCGGCTCGGCCAGCGATACGCCCGCACCACGTCCGACCGCGCGCTGCGGTTCGGGCTGCACCTCGTCGTGGCCGGTGCGGTGATGGCGTTGGTGTACCTCGTGAACAGGGTCGTGCGCGTCGGGTCCAGCCGCTTCGGGTTCGACTACCCGCTGGGGTGGAGCTTCTGGATGAGCGCGGTGCTGCCCAACGCCGCCCACGTCGTGGTGCTGGCCGGTGCCGCCGTGCCGGCCGTGGCGGCCTGGCGGCGCCGGTACCGCCAGTACACCCGGCTCGAACCTCTCTGGCGGGCGCTGGCCGACGCGGATCCGCGGATCGCGCTCAACCCGCGCGTCGGCTGGTGGAACATGCGGATGCGCCTGTACCGGCGGGTGATCGAGATCCGGGACGGCCTGCTGGACCTCCAGCCGTGCCGGGACGCCGGCGTCGCCGCCGCCGCACGGGCCGCGGCGGCGAGCCCGGCCGAGGTCGAGGCCGCGGTGGTCGCCGCCGCCATCAGGGCGCGGGGCTTGGCACCGGAGAAGGTGGAACCTGGTGCGGGGGAACCGGACCTGGACGGCGACACGGCGTTCCTGTGCGACGTGGCGGACGCGTTCTCACTCCTGGACGATCGACGCGTGCTGCAGGCGTAGCGCGTCCTGTCCGGGCGGCGCACCGAACATCCGCCGGTACTCGCGGCTGAACTGCGACGGGTTGTCGTAGCCGACCGAATAACCGATCGCCGCCACGTCGTGCGGTGCGGTGATGAGCGCGGCACGAGCCCGTTGCAACCGGATCTGCTTCTGATACTGCAACGGGCTCAACGCGGTGACGGCCCGGAAGTGCCGGTTGAGCGTCGGGACGCTGGTGCCGACGTCGGCGGCCAGGTCGTCGATGCGGATCACCCGGTCGTAGCGGGCCTTGATCCACGCGATGGCGCTCGCCACGAGGGCCAGGCGGCTGTCGGCCGTGCCCGCCTGGCGCATCAGCGCCGCCTGCGGGCCGTTGAGCAGCCGCCAGTGGATCTCGCGCCGCACGGACGCGCCGAGCACCCGCAGGTCGCGTGGCTCGTCCAGCAGGCGCAGCAGTCTCGCGAGCGGATCGAGCACGCGATCTTCGGCGTCGCTGATCGAGATGCCGGGGCCGTCGTGCGGGCGGATCTTCGCCGGGCCGCCGTCCACGAGCAGTTGCGCGATGGTCTTCGGCTCCAGTTTCAGGCCCAGCGCGAGGAACGGGGCGCTGGTGATGTGGCCGGTCAGCGGGAGGTCGACGGTCACGACCGCGATCTGGCCCGGTCCGTGGTCGAAGGTGTGAGCACCGAGGACCGTGCGTTTCGTGCCCTGGGCGACGAGCGTGAGCACCGGTTCGGTGACCGTGCACATGGGCTCGGTCACCCGATCTCCGGCGAACACCAGCACGCCGCCGATCCACAGTGGACGGCCGGGGGCACCGGCGTGCCGGAGGATCCCGCGGCGGATCTCGTCCAGGTGCGTCATGGTTCCCAGTCTCGCACCGCAGTGACCTGATCGCCGCGAGGCTGAGCGGATCGTGCAACGGACCGAGCCCATCGGTCTAGGTGATCACGCCGCCGGGGCCTTGAATCTGGGTATGTCGCTTGATTCCTACATCACTCTCGGCCGCTCCGGCCTGCGCGTCAGCCCGTTCACCCTCGGCACGATGACCTTCGGCGAGGACTGGGGCTGGGGCAGCAGCCCGGAGGAGTCCGCCAAGATCCTCGCGTCCTACGTGGAGCACGGTGGTAATTCCATCGACACCGCCAACATGTACACCGCCGGGCACTCGGAGAAGATCATCGGTGACTTCTTCGCGGACCGCCCGTCGTTGCGCGACCGGGTGGTGATCGGTACGAAGTTCTTCTGCAACCTGCACGTCGGCGACCCGAACGGCGGCGGGCCCGGCCGCAAGGCGATCGTGCACCAGCTGGAGGACTCCCTTCGCCGGTTGCGGACCGACTACGTGGACATCTACTGGCTGCACAACTTCGACCCGGCCACTCCCGTCGAGGAGACCCTGCGCGCGCTCGACGACCAGGTGCGCGCCGGCAAGATCCGCTACGTCGGCTTCTCGGACATCCCGGCGTGGGCGACGGCCGAGGCCGCGACGCTCGCCCGGTGGTACGGCTGGTCGCCGATCATCGCGTTGCAGCTCTGCTACTCGCTGCTGGAGCGCACCTCCGAAGGTGAGCTGATCCCGATGGCGCAGGCCATGGGCATGGGCGTGCTGCCGTGGTCGCCGCTGGCGGGCGGTCTGTTGTCCGGCAAGCACTCCGGCGACCGCGGCCAGGCGCCGAACGCCGCCGAGCAGGCCGTGATCGACGCCGTCACCGCCGTGGCCGACGAGATCGGCGTCCCCGCCGCCCAGGTCGCCCTGGCGTGGCTGCGCGGACGGCCGGGCGTCAGTTCGGTGGTGATCGGCGCCCGCCGCGTGGACCAGTTCGAGACGAACCTGGGCGCGCTGGACGTGACCCTGTCCGACGCCCAGTGCGCCGCGCTCGACGAGGTGTCCGCGCCGAAGCTGAACTTCCCGGCCGACAACAACCGTCAGCTCGCGCCGATGCTCCAGTTCGCGGGGGCCACTGTGGACGGACGACCGTCCGCGGTGTTCCCGTCGCTGCTCACGCGCTGAGGAACTCCAGCGCCTGCTCGACGAACAGCGCGTGGTGCTGGAACAGGGCGCCGTGCCCGGCGTCGGGGTAGATGCTCAGCTGCGCGTTGGGCAGGTACTTCGCGAGGTTGAACGAGCTGATCGTCGGGGTCATGACGTCGTTGTCCCCGTTGACGACGAGCACGGGCTGGCGGACCGTCGTGAGACCCTCCGGCGAGCTCTGCTCCCACTTGGCCAACGCGGTCGCCTGCGCGCCGATGGTCTCGTTCGTCACCTCGGCGTCGCGGTCCTCCGTCCGCTCGTTCAACCGCGCGAGGAACGCGTCCGCGGCCTCCTGGCTCCGCGCGGTGGGGGAGAAGAACAGCACGTGCTTGGGGTGCTTGCCTTCGGCGGCCGCTTGCTGAAGGGCGTTCTGCAGCAACGCGAGTGCGTTGGCGGGACCCGCGTCCCCGGCCGGTGAGGTGCCGGCGAGGATCATCCGGCGCACCAGGCCGGGTTCCTGCTGGGCCAGCACCTGGGCGATCATGCCGCCCATCGACACGCCGAGCAGGTCGACCTCGCCGAACCCCAGCGCGCGCAGGAATCCGGCGAGGTCGGTCGCCATGGCCTCCACGCTGTCCGGCGTGGTACCGCCCGAGCTGCCCACCCCGCGCAGGTCGACCAGGACCACCCGGTGCCGCTCGGCCAGACCGTCCACGACCGCGGGGTCCCAGTCGTCGAGCACCGCGGTGAAGTGGTGCAGGAACACCAGCGGAACGCCCTCGGTGAGGCCGATCTCGCGGTAGGCGAACGGGGTGCCGTCGACGTCGACAGTGCGCGTGACAGCGGAGTTTGCAGACATGGCCCCTCGCGAATTCATAGAATAACGATCGCTATGTAACGAGCGTTATCGTATGATCATGACCCCGGTGGAAGTCAAGTGGGGAGTTCGGCGTGCGGTACGCGAAGGACCACAAGGAGCAGGCCAGGGCCGCGATTCTGGCCGCGGCCGGACGCCGGCTGAAGGAGAAGGGCTTCCACGGCGTGGGCGTGGACGGTCTCGCCTCGGCCGCCGAGGTCACCTCGGGTGCGATCTACTCCCACTTCGGGAGCAAGGAAGGGTTCCTGGAGCAGGTGATCCGCGCGAACGTCAGCCCGGAGTTCGACGCGCTCGAAGTCGCCGACACCGACGAACGACGACGCAGGCTCGTCGCGCTCGTCTACAGCTACCTGAGTGAGGAGCACTGCGAGGGCGTCGCCGACGGCTGCGTGCTGACGGCGCTCACGGCGGACGTGGCCAGAGCGGGCGACTCGGTGCGCGAGGTCTACCAGCTGCAGATCTCCCGCATGGTCGCACTCGTTCTGCCCGCCATGCCCGGTGACTTCGAGGAGCAGCGGCGGCGTGCCTGGGCGCTCGTCGCCGCCATCGTCGGCGCGGTGTCGGTCGCGCGCGCACTGCCCGCCGGAGCGCACCGCGACGCCGTTCTCCAGTCCACGCTGCGGTCGATCGAGGAGTCGATCGCGCGCTCCTGACCCGCCGTCCGTCTTCGGGCCGCTGGGCAACAGAACCGCATCTGGGGCTAGCGCATACCGAAGATTGCATACAGTATGGGCGGAGGAGGTGCAGACGATGAGCAGGCGGAAGAAGACCGAGCCCTACGTGCGGCTGACCCAGCCACTGGTGCGCGACGCGGGAGTCCTGCGGCCGGCCACCTGGGACGAGGCGCTGGACAAGGCAGCAGAGGGCTTCCGCAGGAACGTGGCCAACGGTGGTCCGGACGCGTTCGGCATGTTCTCCTGTGCGCGGGCCACCAACGAGATGAACTACATGGCCCAGAAGTTCACGCGTGCGGTGATCGGCACGAACAACGTCGACTCGTGCAACCGCACCTGTCACGCGCCCAGCGTGGCCGGACTGGCCAAGGTGTTCGGCAGTGGTGGCGGTACCTCCTCCTACCAGGAGATCGAGGACGCCGACCTGATCGTGCTGTGGGGCTCGAACGCGCGGGAGGCGCACCCGATCTTCTTCCAGCACGTGCTGAGGGCGGTCAACAAGGGCGCGAAGCTCTACGTGGTCGACCCGCGGCTGACCAGCACCGGCAAGTGGGCGCACGGGTGGTTGCGGCTCAAGGTCGGTACGGACATCCCGCTGGCGCACGCCATCGCGCGGGAGATCATCGCTTCGAACCTCACCAACATGTCGTTCGTCGAGCGCGCGACCGAGGGCTTCCAGGAGTTCGTGAAGGCCGTCGAGCCGTGGACGTTGCCGGTCGCCGAACTGGAGACCGGGGTGCCGGCCGCGCTCATTCGCGAGCTCGCACATGCCTACGCCAAGGCGGATCGCGGTCAGCTGAGCTGGACGCTCGGCATCACCGAGCACCACAACGGCACCAACAACGTGCTGAGCCTCATCAACCTGTCGCTGCTGACCGGCCAGGTCGGACGTTACGGCGCGGGGCTGAACCCGTTGCGCGGGCAGAACAACGTGCAGGGTGGCGGCGACATGGGCGCCATCCCCGACCGGTTGCCCGGCTTCCAGGACATCACGGACCCGAGCGTTGCCAAGAAGTTCAACGACGCGTGGGGTTCGAACTTCAAGGCAGCCAAGGGCTGGAACCTCACCCAGATGCTGGAGGCGATGGAACGCGGTGACATGACCACCGTGTACATCATCGGCGAGAACCCGGTGCAGTCCGAGGCCGACTGCGAGCACACGATCAAACGACTGTCCAACTTGGACCACGTCGTGGTGCAGGACATCTTCCTCACCAAGACCGCGCAGCTCGCGCACGTCGTGCTTCCCGCCGCGGCGGCGTGGTGCGAGACCGACGGCACGTTCACGAACAGCGAGCGCAGGGTCCAGCGGGTCAGGAAAGCACTCACACCGCCCGAGGGCGCGCGCGACGACATCGAGATCATGGGTGAGATCGCGACACGGCTCGGCGCGGACTGGCAGCACAAGACCGGCCAGGACGTGTGGGACGAGCTGCGCAGCCTGTCGCCCATCCACACCGGCATGACCTACGACCGGCTGGAGGCGCTCGGCGGCATCCAGTGGCCGTGTCCGAGCGAGGACTCCCTCGAACCCAGCTTCCTGCACGGCAGGCTCTGGGAGGAGGACCCCGTCAAGCGCGGCATGCCCGCGACGTTCTCGCCGGTGCCGCACAGCCCGCCCGTAGACGAGCTGACCAACGAGTTCCCGTTCCGGCTCACCACCGGGCGCCGGCTCGACTCCTACAACACCGGGGTGCAGTCGAGCGGCTTCGAGTCGCCGCTGCGCATGGGCGAGACGCTCGACCTGTGCCCGCAGGACGCTCTGATGCTCGGAGTGGAAGCCGGCGAGGAGGTGGCGATCACCAGCAGGCGCGGGCAGATCCAGGCGCCGGTGCGGATCGACGACGGACTGACGCCGGGTCTGGTGTTCATGACGTTCCACTTCCCGGACGAGATCGACGTCAACATCATCACGATCGAGGCGACCTGCCCGATCGCGGGAACGGCCGAGTACAAGGCCGCGGCCATTCGCATCGACAAGCTTCCGGTGAAGGTGGGCTGAGTGGATCTCAAACTGCTCGACGTCGAGCCGTCCGAGGCCGAACGCGTCGTCGTGGACCTGTTCACCGGCACGGGCCGGGACCAGTTGCTGCCCGCCCTGCACGCGGTCAACGACCGGGTCGGCTGGATCAGCCAGGGCGCGCTGAACCACATCTGCCGCGTCCTGCACGTCCCACCGGCCGAGGCGTACGGGGTGGCGAGCTTCTACTCGCTGTTCTCGCTGACCGAACGGCCTGCGAAGATCGTGCACGTCTGCGTCGACCTGGCCTGCCAGGTCAACGGCGCGAAGGCGTTGTGCGACAGGCTGACCGACGAGCTCGGCCCGGCCGGGGCGCGCAGCGGCTGGTTGCGCAGCCCGTGTCTCGGGGTGTGCGAGAAGGCTCCGGCCGCGCTCGCGTTCGAGGCGGGGGAGGTGGCGAAGGAGCAGCTCCTGGCGCCCACCCACGCCGGCGAGGTGATCGCGGTGGCGGCCGGCGGTCCCTCTCCTGTGGACGGTGAGCGCGCGGAGGTGCCGCAGGCCGGTGCGGCCGGCCTGCGGCTGCTCAAACGGGTGGGTGTCGTCGATCCGGAGTCGCTCGACGACTACCGGGCGACGGGCGGCTACGCGGCGTTGCGGACTGCCCTCCTCCTGGGCCCGTCCGGGGTGATCCGCGAGGTCACCGACGCCAAGCTGATGGGCCGCGGCGGCGCGGCGTTCCCGACGGGACGCAAGTGGGACGCGACCGCCCGCCGACCCGTCCGGCCGCACTACCTGGTCTGCAACGCGGACGAGAGCGAGCCCGGCACGTTCAAGGACCGGTTGCTGATGGAGGGCGACCCGTTCGCGGTGATCGAGTCGATGACGATCGCCGGGTTCGCGGCCGGCTGCTCGCGCGGTTACCTCTACCTGCGCGGCGAGTACCCGAGGGCGCTGCACCTGCTGCGCAACGCCATCGCACGGGCTCGTGAGCGCAACTTCCTCGGCGAGAACATCATGGGCCACGAGGGTTTCTCGTTCGACATCGAGATCCGCCGCGGCGCGGGCGCGTACATCTGCGGCGAGGAAACGGCGATCTTCAACTCCATCGAGGGCTTCCGCGGTGAGCCGCGCTCGAAGCCGCCGTTCCCGGTGGAGTCGGGGCTCTTCGGCAAACCGACGGTGGTCAACAACGTGGAGACGCTGGTCAACGTGCCGGTGATCCTCACGGAGGGATGCGAGGCCTACACCCGCATCGGCACCGAGGCCTCGACGGGCCCGAAGCTCTTCTGCCTGTCGGGCAACGTGAGTCGTCCGGGCGTGTACGAGGTGCCGTTCGGCACCACGCTCGGAGAACTCCTCGATCTGGCGGGTGGCGTGCCGCCAGGCCGGGAGCTGCGAGCGGTACTGCTCGGCGGGGCGGCAGGCGGGTTCGTCCGCCCGGACGAGCTCGACCTGCCGCTCACCATGGAGGACGCGCGCGCCGCCGGGACCACGCTCGGCTCCGGTGTCGTGCTGGTGCTGGACGACACGGCCGACCTGGGCAGCTTCCTGTTGCGCATCGCCGCGTTCTTCCGCGACGAGTCGTGCGGGCAGTGCGTGCCGTGCCGGATCGGCACCGTGCGCCAGGAGGAAGCGATGCACCGGCTGGTGGGCAAGCGTCCGCTGAGCACGTCGGCCGAGGATCTCCAACTGCTGCGGGAAGTCGGACAGGTCATGCGCGACTCGTCCATCTGCGGACTGGGCCAGACCGCCTGGAACGCCATCGAATCAGCACTTGACCGGCTCGGTTACGCGGAGGAGGCGGCGTCATGACCATCGTGGAGATCGGCCTTCCGAAGCGACTGGTCGAGCTGACTTTGGACGGCGAGTCCGTGCGGGTGCCGGAGGGCGCGACGATCCTGGATGCCTGTACAGCGCAAGGGAAATCGATCCCGACGCTCTGCTACGGCGACACCCTGAAGCCCGCAAACGCTTGCCGCGTCTGCATGGTCGAGGTCGAGGGTGCTCGCACGCTCGTGCCGTCGTGCTCGCGCAAGGTCGAGCCGGGCATGGTCGTGCGCACGGACTCCGAACGCACGCGACACAGCCGCAAGCTGGTGCTGGAACTTCTCGGGTCCGCCACGGACCTCTCCACCACGCCGCACGTGGACGAGTGGATGTCCGCGTGCGGCGCCGACCCCGCTCGCTTCGGTCCGGACGCCGCCACCGTGGCACAACCGATCAAAGTGGACAATCCGCTGTACGTCCGCGACCTGGGCAAGTGCATCATGTGTTACAAGTGCGTGGACGCATGCGGTGATCAGTGGCAGAACACCTTCGCGATCTCGGTGGCCGGCCGCGGCTTCGACTCGCGGATCTCCACGGAGTTCTCCGTGCCACTGCCCGAAAGCGCATGCGTCTACTGCGGAAACTGCATCGAGGTCTGCCCGACCGGTGCGTTGAGCTTCAAGCGCGAGCACGACAAGCGCGAAGACGGCACCTGGGACGAAGAGGCCCAGACCCAGACCACGACCATCTGCACGTTCTGCGGTGTCGGGTGCAACCTCACCCTGCACGTGCAGGACAACGAGATCGTGAAGGTCACGTCGCCGCACGAAAGCACGGTCACGCACGGAAACCTGTGCATCAAGGGCCGCTTCGGCTGGCAGCACGTGCAAAATCGCTGAGCAGTGACATCTCTTCCGGAGTGGAGGGCCGCCCAATGCCGTTGATCCTCAAGCCCGGCACGTCGTGGAACGACGTCTACTCGCAGTGTGTGAAGGCCGCACCCGAAGCGTTCCACGACGATCGGCTGCTCAACCACTTCGGCGGCGAGTGGAGCCGTTCCGGCGAACCGATGCCCGCCACCACGCCGGTCGACGGCTCCACCATCGCGGGCCCGCCGTTCCTCGACTTCGACGTCGCGGGACGAGCCGTGGTCGCGGCCGTCGACCAGCACATCGAGTGGCGCAACGTGCCACTGGCGGAACGCAAGGCGCGTGTGTCAGAGGCCTTGGACGCGCTCACCGAGCACCGCGATCTGTTGTCGTTGCTGCTGGTGTGGGAGATCGGCAAGCCGTGGCGGCTCGCGACGGCCGACGTCGACCGCTGCATCGAGGGCGTGCGCTGGTACGTCGAGGAGATCGACTCGATGCTGGCCGGCCGGGCGCCGCTCAACGGCCCGGTCAGCAACATCGCCTCCTGGAACTACCCGATGAGCGTGCTGATGCACGCGATGCTGGTGCAGGCGCTGGCGGGAAACGCCGTCATCGCCAAGGCGCCGACGGACGGCGGCGTGAGCTGCCTGACGCTCGCGACCGCGCTGGCCGTGCGGTCGGGGCTGCCGTTGACGCTGGTGTCGGGAAGCGGAGCGGAACTCGCACCGGTGCTGGTCGGGTCGTCGTTCCTGGGCTGTGTGTCCTTTGTGGGCGGTCGCGACGTCGGTGGTGCCATTGCGACGCGCCTGGTCGACTCGAACCGGCGGCACGTCCTGGAGCAGGAGGGCCTGAACTGCTGGGGCGTCTGGGAGACCGACTCCTGGGACATGCTCGGCGCGCAGATCCGCAAGGCCTTCGACTACGGCAAGCAGCGCTGCACCGCCTACCCGCGCTACGTCGTGCAGCGGTCGCTGTTCGACAAGTTCCTGAGCGTCTACCTGCCCGCGGTGCGGGACGTGAAGTTCGGCCACCCGCTCGCCGTCGCCTCGCCCGGCGACGAGCTGCCTGAACTGGACTTCGGTCCGTTGATCAACGACGCGAAGGCCAAGGAGCTCGGCGACGTCGTGGACGAGGCGGTCCGGGCCGGTGGCGTGCCGCTGTACCGGGGATCGCCGGACTCCGGCCGGTTCCTGCCGGGCCAGCAGACCGCCGCCTACCTGGCACCGGTCGCGATCCTCGACCCGCCGCGCTCGTCGGTGCTGCACCACGCGGAGCCGTTCGGGCCGGTCGACACGATCGTCCTGGTGGACACCGAGGCCGAGCTGCTGGCCGCGATGAACGCCTCGAACGGCGCCCTGGTCGCCTCTCTGGCCTGCGACGACGAGGCCACGGCTCGTCGGCTGAGCGAGGACGTCCAGGCGTTCAAGGTCGGCATCAACAAGCCGCGGTCGCGGGGTGACCGGGACGAGGTGTTCGGCGGCCGAGGCGCTTCGTGGCGCGGCGCGTTCGTCGGTGGCTCGTTACTCGTGCACGCCGTGACGGAGGGGCCGCCCGACGAACGCCCGTACGGCAACTTCCCCTCCTACTCGCTCTACCCACCCACGTGACGTACCGGGCGGACCTGCTCCGCATCGTGCAGACCGTGGTGGCGCCGAACGCCGCCGACATCGACCAGCACTCCAGATTCCCGCGCGCAGCCCTGAACGCCCTGGGCGCGCGCGGCCTGCTGGGAATGACGATCTCCCGCACGGTCGGCGGAGGAGGCCAGGACGTCCGATCGGCAGGACGCGTGGTCGAAGAGGTCGCGAAGGTTTGCGGCGCAACGGCTTCCGTGCTGCGCTCGCACTACTCCGCCGCCGCCGTGCTGGACCGCTCCGGCCCGCACTGGTTGCGTGCCGAGATCGCGGCGGGCCGGCACCTGTCGACGCTGGCGGCTTTCGGTCCGCCGGGCGAGATGTCGACGCACGGTGACGTGGTTCAGGTGCGGGCGCGCAAGACCTGGGTGATCGCGGCCGGCGAGGCGGACAGCTACGTCTGGTCGTGCGGCTCGGAGTTGGTGCTCGTTCCCGCCGAGGCACCGGGCCTGCTGGTCCCGGCCGATCATGCCGGGATGGGCCTGCGGGGCACCGTCGCCACCTGCGTGGAGGCGGATCCCGTACGGGTACCCGCTTCCAATCTGCTGTGGTCGGAGGAACTCGCGTTCCCGTGGTTCATGGTGCTCGGGGCCGCGGTGTCGCTGGGGCTGATGGAGGGCGCGCTGGCGGCGGCGATCGGGCATCTGGGCGGCGGCGATCCGCGCACACGGTCCGATCTGGCCCGGATGCGGTTGCGGACCGACGCGCTCAGGGTGCTGTACAACGACACGCTGTCCGCCGTGACGTGGCATCCGGAACGATCGGCCGACCGCGTCCGGCTGCTGGCGGTCACCGCGACCGAGGCCGCCGTCGCGGTGACGGACCTGGCGATGAAGGTGTGCGGGGACGCGGCCTTCCGCCGGGACCTGGGCATCGAGCGCCGGTTCCGGGACGCGCGGGCGGCGGCCGCGATCGAGCCGACGGTCGACGTCATGCTGGACTCAGTCGAGCTCTGAGGCCAGCGGCAGGAAGTAGACGAGTGCGTCGTTCACGCCGTCGAGCCCGATGACGTCGTGGGCGATGTCGTCGTAGAACCCGCCCACGAGTCCTGTCTTGATGCCGTGGTTCGCGGCCGTCACCGTCAGGTTCTGGGCCAGGTGACCGGCTTCGGTGAACGCGAACCGCAGCGCCCTCAACCCGTACGTCTGCCGCAGTGCGCCCAGCCTGATGTAAAGAGCCAGGACGGCCGGGGTTCCGCCGAGTTCGGTGGTGCCCTGGCCGAACCACATCGAGGTCGCTTCCAGGTCCTCGATCGACGGCGCCTCGCCGAACCAGGTGAGAGCTCGCTCGACCTCGTTGACCTCATACCGTCCGCGGGCCAGGCCGTCGACGTTCAGGGCGATGAGCCTGATCCGGGCGCAGTACTGGGCGCCCGCGCTCGGGTACGGCCACCTGCCGTCCTTCGGGGACATCGCGTTCCACAGCAGGGTGCCGAGCTGCCCGGCGTCGAGCTCGCCGGTGAGGTCGCGGCTCGTCCTGCGGGCTCTGAGCGTGTCGGTGTCCACTGTGGATGGCAATGAGGTGGTGGCGGGCCAGGACTGCCTTGGTGCCGCCGACTTGCGGGGCAGTTGGTCGTTGAAGCCCGGCAGGAACTTGCTCGCCTCCAGGTAACGGCGGTCCGGCGCGGTCTCGCCGTCGTCGTGGAAGTCCGTCAAACCGTTGGGGGACATGGCGGCGGCCGCGGTCGTCCAGCAGATCATGCGCTCTTCGTTGGGTGTGATGCCCATGCGGTTGAGCAGCATGTGCAGCTGCGAGGCCCAGACGTACGGCAGCCAGACGTCGAGGCGCTGCTTGGCTTCGTTGATCGTGGTGCGCCAATGCGCGATGGCACCTCGTGGTTCGCGGTGCCACCGAGCGGCGAGGTCGCGGCCGCGTTTGGCGAGCAACTGGTTGGCGGCGTGCTGGGATCCGATGGTGGGTGCGGGGGCCCGCTCCTGGACGTTGCGCCAGCCGGAGCCCAGGCTGCGCAGCCAGCTCGCGGCCTGCGGCAGGTTCAGGTCGAGCGCCTTCGCCGTCGCGATCGTCAGGTCGATGGCGGCGGTGAGACGAGCGCTGTCGGTGTGGGTCGCCTTGAGCACCGCGACGGCGACCTCGGTGCTGTGGCAGAACACTTCCTCGGCGATCGGCAGCGCGTCCGGGCCGCCGTACCGTTCGGTCTCCGGGACGTACTCGACCTCGCGGACGTCGCCGTGAGGGAGCCAGTCCGGTTCGCCTTGTTCTTGCTGGAAGTCCTGGGCCGCGATGAGTTCCTCCAGTTGCCGCTGGAGTTTGTCGACGTTCTGCGCGTTCTTGATCCTGACGCGGAGATGCGGCCCGGTCTCCCAGTAGCGCAGGAAGTACCACTCCTGGCCGGCCATCGCGGGGGCCAGCGTCTCGGCGACGAACGTGTCGAGGTCCGCTCGGTTCCAGTTGACCCTGCAGTGCAGGCCGGTCCAGGTCACAGCTGCTCCAACGGTGGTTCAGGGGAACGGGTGGGGATGTCCGGCCTGGAGGTCCAGCCGGGGAAGACCACGTGTCCGGCGGTGCAGGTGGCCGAACGTCATGGGCAGCGTTCCCGGCACGATGACCTTGGCGGAGTGCAGCCCGAGGGTGTTCGCGGTGTGCGGGTCGGACTGGTCGACCGCGATCAGCTCCAGGCCTTTGGCCTTCAGGTCTTCCGTGTAGTGGTCGAGCAGTTCTTTGAGATCTGTGTGGCGTGGCTGGTTGTTCAGGGCTTGCGGGGGTTCGTCGCTTACGAGGGACGCGTATCGGGTTTTGGCCTCTGGCAGCGTGTTGACCGCGACGTGGTCGTCCATGCTTCTGACCTGCGTCGGGTCGTGGAGGAGGCTGAGCAGGCGTTCTCTTTGGTAGTTCTCGGGGTTCTCGCGTGCGCGGTCGGCGAACGCCTCGACGTCCACGGCCACCTCTACCGCCGCCGACCGCATGGCTTTGGTGGGGTCCGGGCTGGCTCCGGCGGCGAAGAACGCCTGGGGCAGGTCGCTTCTTCTGGCTCTGGCCAGGCTCAGCACGGCCGGGATGCCCAGGTCGTTGGTGGCGTCGAGGAACAGGAGCTCGTAGCCGAGTTCCGCCAGCCGGTCGGTGAGGTGGTGCAGCAGCGGTTCGTTCGGGAGCTTGATCTTTCTCAGAGGAGTTTGGGCGTACCAGGCCATCAGGAACGCGTCGCGTTCGGCCACCTCGAACAGGCCGTGCAGCACTGCCTCGGTCAGGCTGTTGCCGAGCCCGCAGCCGTTGGACGTCTCGTGGAGGAACCGTTGCTCTGGCGGTGTGTGCGCGCCCCAGTACGCGACCTGCTCCGGCACCTGGATCGGCTTGCGCCGGGTGTACGACCATCCTGGGGTCCAGCGAATTCGGAGGTCTGGGTGGTAGGTGTTGCCGAAGTCGTTGAGGCCCAGGCGTTCCGGGTCGAGCGCCTGGTCCGGTCCCAGCTCGGCGAACGAGGCTTCGAGGGTGCTCGGGACGCGGGGGCGCATGCCGTTGAGGCGTTCGATCGCCTCGAAGATCGCTACCCGTTCCGCCTCCTCGAACGACGTGGTGCGGCCGTAGCCGGCGGTGTGGGAGTCGAGTTCGGCGGTGACGGTGGCGAGGGGCAGGTTTCCGGTGCGGAACAGGGCGGTGACCGGTCCGTGCCGGAAGTCGACCACCGCGTCCTTCAGTCCGTCCACTGTGGTCTTGTCGTTCGGGGTGCGGAGCTCGCCGGCGGGGGTCGAGGTGTCCTTGTGGGACACGGGTTCCGGGGAACAGCAGTTTCCGGGCGTGATCCGGTGGGTGGACACCAGCCCGAGGTCGGTGCGGATCGCGATCACGGTGTCGCGCTCCTGGCCCTGGAGTGCTGCGACCAGAGGCTGGAACGCCGGTGCGATCAGGCCTTTCAGACGCAGGTTCTGGCGTGGAGCCCGGGCGGTCGCCAGCCGTGCGTTCTCGGCGCAGTCGACGCAGACGTTCGTGGTCGGGCCGATGAGGGTCAGGCCGCCGTCCACGCGGATCATCGGTACGCCTTCAGACCGGCGGAGCGGAGTTCCGGGTCGAGCCGGAGCGGCACGACCCGGACTCCCGGCAGCCTCGCGATCGCCTGCTGGAGCCGTTCTTCGCGGTCTCGCACGTCGGCGGGCCAATGCCATTGCCTGGTGACCCAGTCGGGGTTGTCGGTGGCCCTGCACGGGGTCGCGCCGTTGAGGTGTGCGGTGCCGGTGCGACCTGCCTGCGCGTAGCCGGTGGCGGCGAGGGCCGCGAACGCCACCGCGTCCGCGGCCGTTGCCTCAACGGCCCACGCGAGGATCTGCCTGCCGTTGCTGATCTCCGCCTTGTGCACGCCAGATGCGAGCCGCTCGACCCGGACGACCGCCGGGACACCGAACCTCGCGGTCAACGCCTTCCACCACCGGTGCGCGGTCGGGTCGCCGGTCCACTCGTGTGCGTCAGCCGGCTCGCCGCGGTGGTGGCGCGCGGCCTGGCGCAGTGCCGCGCCGCGGGCGTGGGTCTCGTCGATGCCGATCACGCCGTCGGTCTTGAGGGCGTTGAGGGCCGCGTTGAGGCGGGCGGCGTCGGCTGTGGTGCCGATGCCGAGGGCGTCGCCTGAGGTGGCGAGGTTGGCCGGGACCTGGGCGAGGGGGCCGAACGCCGGGGTGTCGACCGGGCCGAGTTCGTTGTCCGTGAGGGCTTCGAGGGCTCGCCACGGGTCCGCTGTCGGCGGGCCTTGTAGGAGCGGGTGGTAGGTGGCGCGGAGCGGGGTCGCGTGGGCGACCAGGGCCATCGGATAGGTGGGTGTGGGCTCGGTGGTCGCGGGCGTGGTGGCCGGGCCGGTGGTGGCCGGGCCGGTGGTGGTCGCGGGCGTGGTGGCTGGGCCGGTGGTGGCGAGTTCCGCGGCCGGGTCGGGCAGGCCGGCGATGGCACAGGCGAGGCGGTGGATGGCGGCGGATCCGATGAGGGTGGCCAGGATCTCGGATGGTTCGCCGGTGATGCCCAGTCTTGCTGCGGTGCGCATAGTTACTTCAGTGTTGAGTGAAGAGAGGCTTCCAGTGGTGGGCGGGAGGACGTAGCCGACTTCGGTTCCGCAACCCGCCAGGACGGCGAGGGTGCCCGCGGAGACGACGAGTTCCCTGCCGGCGGGTGGGATGGGCGCGTCGCTTCCGTGGAGGAGTCCGGCGGCCGGCTCGCTTTTGTTCGCGTGCGGGGTGATTGGCGCGAGCGTGGTCGTGTGCCCGGCTTCCGTCGTCTGCGCGGCTTCCGCCGTTTGCCCGGCTTCCGCCGCCTGCGCGGCTGTCCCTGACCACCGAACCGTCAGCCCCACCGCCTCCGCCGCCCGAACGGCCGCGCTCTCCAACGGCCCAGGCCCCGACACGACGACCGTGGCCGCGCGAAGCCGCTGCCAAGCCTCCACCGGTGCCGCGGCCGCGGACTCCAGCCAGGCCGCCACGTTCGGCGCGGGCGCGTCGGCTCCCCACGCCGGCATCTCGACCAGCATGTCGTGCTCCCACAACTGCTCCAGGATCAACGAGACCGCCGCCCGCACGGCCGGAGCGGCATCGGACGGCACCTCCAGCGCGGACCGTGGGATCCCGGCTTCCAACTGTGGGGCCAGGCGTTGCCACACCTTCCACAGGCCGGTTCCGCCGGACAGGGTGCAGCTGGACGCCCAGCCGCGCAGGTGCAGGCCGTCGGCGGTCTGGGTGGCGGTGACGACTGGGCGCAGCCGTACGAGCACGCGCGTCACCCCACCTTCGGGAGGGCGGCGAACTGCTCGGCCCAGGTGGTGCCGAGGACCTTCTGCGCGGCGTTGGCCAGGAGGTGGGCGGCGGCGTAGCGCTCCATCGGGGTGACGTCGCAGATCGCCAGCAGTTGGTAGAGGACGTTGGTGCCCAGGCGGTAGACGGTCATCGAGCGTGCGATCGCCGGGTCGGAGAGGTCCACGGTCCACATGGCGGTGTGGTAGTCGGTGAACTTGGTGCGCTCGCCGTAGTTGTAGCGGCGGATGGCGTCCTGGTCGCCTACCTCGTGGGCGCGTTCGCCGTGGCGTGGGTTGGGGTCGGAGGTGAGCTGCCCCGCGTCGTAGCTTTCCTGGGCGGTCAGGCGCAGGGCGATGGTCCAGGTCTGCCAGGCTGCTTCCAGGTGTGTGGTGGGGTGACCCAGGGCTACCTGTTCGACCAGGGCACAGGCGGCGGAAGCGTTTGCGGTCCAGATCGAGTCCAGTTTGGACCGGATGACGCCGTCGGGGTCGCTGGCCAGCAGGAAGTCCTCTACGTGCGAGAGGAACGAGTGGTAGCCGTACTGCAGGCCGGCCGGGTAGCGGCTGGCGTGGACGGCCATCGCGGTCAGGGCGAGTGTCGGGCGTGGCACGGACAGCGAGTGGCGCAGGGCGGGCAGGCCCAGGCGGAGGCCTTCCGCGCGCAGAGCGACGTGTGCTGGAGGGAGGAAGTCGCGGGCGCGAGAGTCGTCGGTCGGCTCGATGCGCACGGAGTTGTTGGGGTGGAACGGAGTGAACGGCGGCAGGAGCAGCTCGGCCACGGCCGCGGACTCGGCGTGCGCGAGCAGCTCGGACTCCGAAAGCTCCACTGTGGACGGGCTCGAAGCCAGGTAGGAGCGGAGCAGGGTCGCCACCAGCAACGCCGCGGTCGGGGCGGACGGGCCGGTCAGCACGACGCGGACGTGCGGGCCGTGCAGCCAGTGGCGTTCGACGTGGCCCACGACGTCGGCGAAAGTGGATTCGGCGGCGGCGAGGGCCGGTAGGACGCCGTCGCGCAGCAGCGGTGCCTTGATCGGGTCGTGGTAGTAGCAGACGACGTCGGTCATCCGGCCCTCCGGTAGGTCTCCGCCACCACTTCGAGCACCTGGCCGGAGGGCACGGGAAGTGCCTCGGTCAGTCGGACGTGGTCGCCGTAGCGGGACGTCAGGCGCGGCAGGCAGCGCAGGTGCAGTGCGTTGGTGAGGTCGGCGTACTGCGGTTTCGGGCCGTTCACGCGGGCCTCGAAGTCCTCGCGGGACGTGATGACGCCACCCATGCCCGCGAACAGCTCCGCGGGCATGCCGTACCGGGCGCGCAGAGACGTCGCGCCGGCCACCGACGAGAACGCCTCCGTCAAGGAAGAAGCCGGGAAGTCCCAGTAGCGGCGGCCGAGCACGACGTCGCGGTAGCGCAGCCGATCGGCGACGCGGACATCACCGGCCACCGAGACCGGCTGCAACGGGGAGAGGTCGGCCGCGCCGCAGGTGAGGTCGGAGTACAGGGCGGCGACGCGGTCGGGTAGCGAGATCGGCATGAGGTAGCCGAGGTAGAGCACGTCCAGCACCGCGCCGTTGTCGCGGCGGCGCAGTCGCAGTTCGTCGTTCTGCTGGTCGTGGAAGACTTCCAGCGCGTCCGGGGTGTAGTCGGCCCAGCGCGGGTCCTCGCCGATCTCCGCGCGTCCGAGCAGAGGGTGCAGGTTCGGGTTGAAGCCCTGTACCGGGCGGTACTCCACGAAACCGCGCGGGAACACACCGTCCAAAGTGGCCCGGACGGTCGCGTACGCCTCGGGTGGCAGCAGATCGAGGAACCGGCCGGGGAAACGGCCGAAGCCGTCGTAGATGTGGTTCACCACCAGGCCGTCCGGTGACGGCTGGGCGAAGAACGAGTACGAGGTCGGCCTGGTCTTCATCCACGCGGGCAGCAGGTCCGCGGCGGCCGTGACGACCTCGTCGGTGATCACGCCGTCCCGCACCAGATCGGCCACCTGGGCCCGGCTCGCCCCGAGACCGCCGGTCGGCGCGCCGGACATGGCCTCGTGGATCAGCGGCGCGCAGGCGGCGAGGCGGGCGGAGCCGCCGTGACCGAACTCCGTGACGAACAGGTCGCGTGAGTGCCGCCGGATCGCGAGGTGCCGGTCGAACAGCATCAGCAACGGAGTCAGGCCGGCCAGCGACCGCACGCCGTCGTATCCGTGCGCACGGCCGAGCCGAACGGGCAACGGCAGCACGACGTCCTCGCTCAACGGCGTCACGTCACCGAGCTCCGTGCCGACGATCGAGCCCAGCTCCTCCCACGACGTGAACAGGGCGGCGAGCGCGGCGGGCCTTGCGGCTGCGTCGATCTCGGCGAACGCCAGGGTGTCCCGGTAGATCGAGATCACCCGGTCGGCGAGCTCGGACCTGCCGGTGTCGCGCAGCCACGAGGCCAGCGCGGGACAGGCCTCGGGGTCCTGCGGGTCGGCGGGCAGCACCGGCACGAGGAGCTTGATGTCGAGCAGCAACGCGACGTAGTGCTGCGCCCGGCCGGACTCGCCGTCGGGCAGGCGGGTCGCGAGGGCGCTGGCGAGCTCGGCGGGGCTGATGCCCTTGGGGTTGGCGCCGGTGAGGCCGACCAGGAACTGCAGCGGCGGGCTGGACGCCAGTTCGACGTCCTCCTCGATGCCGACGTTGGCGCGCAACGGTCCGCGGGCGGGAATGTCACGACGGAACTTCACCTGGCCGCCGTCGGCGTGCACGTCGGGCGCGAGGCGGTGGGGGTGGTCGAAGAGATGACTGCGATCGGCGAGGAGAGCGGTGATCAGCCGGGTCAGCAGCACCTGGTTGACCCGCGTGACGGCGACCGGTGTGCCGAAGTCCGGCGCGGGGGCGTCGGGGGACCAGGTGGCCCAGCCGACCGCCGCGTACCAGGACAGGGGACTGGTCTTCGACGTCGCGCGCAGGGCGTAGCGCAGCACGGTGGGTTCCGCCTTGCGGGAACGCTTGTCGCCGGCGCCGGCGCGGGCGAGGCCCTGCCAGAGGTCGCGGCCGCTGAAGACGGCGGCCTTCCGCACGGACTCGTTGCCGCACAACGACGCGAGCACCTCGCGTTCGGCGGCGAGCGCGTCCGGGAGAAGTCGCTCGATCTCCGCGGTCACGTCAGCGCGTTGATCCATGGCCGACAGCCATTCGCCGAGCTGCGGAAACCGCGACACCAGCCCGTCAACCTCCGCGCGAAGGGAAGGCCGGGGCAACCGTCCGTTGTGGACGTCGCGGCGCAACGGCAGCACGACCGTGCGGTGGTAGGTGTCGGAGTGCGTGCCTGCGCTGTCGTGCAGCAGGTCCGACACCGGGCCGGCCAGTGACAGCAGCGAGGCTTCGAGCGCCGCCAACGTCTCCACCGCCCGCCGGAACGGCGCTGCCGTCGCAGCGCCGTCCGGGTGCGGCAGGGCCGCCAGGCGCACGAGTGCGTATGGCGCTGTTTCTCCCTGCACGCGATCGCTCATGCGTTCTGGACGGGAGGCTGGGTGCAGCTGCTGCACGACGAGCTGCCGCACGAGCACGACGAGGCGCCTCCGGAAGCGCCGGACTCCGGCAGCGCGACCGAGTCGCGCAGGGAGGTGACCGCGAGGTCGCCGAGCTCCAGGTCGTCAGGGTCGAAAGAGAGATCCTTCATGCCGTGTCCTCACGTCTTCAGTTGTTGTTGAACTCGCCCAGGGGCTGTTCAGTCAGGCTGAAGAAACGCGATACGGCACGGATCGCGCTTTGCTTGATCGCACGGCGGCCCTACAGGCGGCCGCGCACCTCGTCGGCCTTGGGTTCGCCCAGTTCCTCGAACAACGTCACGGACTCCAGCCAGCACTTCTCCGCGCCCCGGCGGTCGCCGAGCCCGTCCAGCGCCAGCCCGAGGTTGTCCAGCGACTCGGCCTGCCCGTAGAGGTCGCCGATCGCCCGGAACGTCTCCAGCGCCCGGTCGACGTACGACACGGCCTCGGGGAAGTCGAGCAGGCCCCGGTACACCTCGCCGATGTTGTTGAGCAGGATCGCCTCGCTGTACGGGTCCTTGATGTCCTGGCGGATCTCCAACGCCCGCAGGTACCGCGCCAGCGCGACGTCGAACCGGCCCGCGTCGGCGTGCAGCAGCGCGATGTTGTTCAGCGTCACGGCTTCCGAGTGCCGGTTGCCCAGTTCGCGGGCGATCTCGGCGGACTGCTCGTAGCACGCCAGCGCGTCCTCGGCCCGGCCCAGCACCATGTAGACGATGCCGAGGTTGTTGAGCGTCGGTTCCTGACGGGACCTGTCGCCGGTCGCGCGGAAGATCGCGAGCGCCTGCTGGTTGCACTCGATGGACTCGTCGTGCCGCCGGACCTCGCGCAGCGCGATGCCCAGCGTGATCAGCATCCTGCCCTCGGCGCTGCGGTCACCGACCGATCGTGCGGCGGCCAGCGCGACGCCGTGCGTGTCGATCCAGTCCGCCCAGTGCTTGCGCAGGTTGAAGAAGTCCCACAGGCATTGAGCGAGGCTCCAGGAGTGCTCCGGCAGCTCGTGCCCGGCGGCGTCGCGCACCGCCGCGACGAGGTTCGCGCGTTCGGTGTCGCACCACAGCAGAGCGGCGTCGCGGTCGGCGAACGAACGTGCGTGCACGACCGGGTCCGCGGGGCTGATCTCCAGCTTGCGCTGCGGGTTGAGCTGCTGCGCGCTCTGCCACGACGTGTGCACGTACCAGTCGAGCACGCGGCGCCGCGCCAACGTGCGAACGGGCGGCGGTTCGGCGGCGGTGACCTGCTCGACGGCGTACGTGCGCAGCAGGTCGTGCAGGCTGTAGCGGCCGGGGGTGTGTTGCTGCAACAGGTGTTCGTCGAGCAACGTCTCCAGCAGGTCGCCCGCCTCGTGCGGGGTCAGCCCGGCGAGTGCGGCGGCCGAGTCGGCGGAGAAGTCCTCCCCCGGATGGAGTCCGAGGAGTCGAAACAGGCGCCTCTGGTTGTCCGGCAGCGCCTGGTACGAGAGGTCGAACACGCCCCGGACACCGAGACCCCCTCCCCGCTCGAGCCGGTCCACCAGGTCGCGCATCGTCCACTGTGGACGACGGGCGAGCCGTTTGGCGGCCAGCGCGACGGCGATCGGCAGGTGCCCGCACAGCTCCGCGATCTGTTCCGCTGCCTCGAGATCGGCCTGCACGCGGTCCTCGCCGGCGATCCTGGAGAGCAGCGCGAGCGCCTCACCGGAGGTGAAGACGTCGAGGAAGAGTGACCTCACGCCGTCCAGCCGCAGGAGCGTGCGGCGGCTGGTGATCAGCACCATGCAGGTGGAGCTGCCCGGCAGCAACGGCCGCACCTGGTCCTCGCCGGCGGCGTTGTCGAGCAGCACCAACGCGCGCTTGCCCGTCAGCCGGTCGCGGTAGAGCGCGGCCCGTTCCTCCAGCGACGCCGGGATCTGCCCGCCGGGTACGCCGAGCAGCCGCAGGAAGCTCTCCAGCACGGCGGACGGGTCCGCGGGCAGCTCGTCGGCGTCGAAGCCGTGCAAGTCGGCCCACAGTTGCACATCCGGATAACGCTGAACGAGCTGGTGCGCCGCACGGACGGCCAGCTTCGTCTTGCCGACCCCGGCCATGCCCTCGATCGCGGAGATCACGACGGTGGTCTGCGGCCCCGGTTCGCACAGCCGCCGCAGCTCGGACTCCCGGCCGGTGAACTCGGCGATGTCCATCGGCAGCTGGCGATGCGCGTTCAAAGCCGCGGGCGAGGGCACCCGGCTTTCGAGGATCACCTGCTGCAACTGGCGCAATCGCGCGCCCGGCTCGACGCCGACCTGCTCGACCATGTGCTTGCGGGCCGTCGCAAAGGCTTCGAGCGCCTCGCTGCGACGGCCCGAGCGGTCCAGCGCCAGCATCAGCTGGACCCAGAGCTCCTCGCGCAACGGGTGCAGCGCGGTCTCCCGCCGCAGCCGGTCGATCACGTCGTCGATCCGGCCGAGCTCCAGCGAGGTCTTCGCGAACCGCTCGACGGCGGTGAGGCGGCGTTCCTGGATCCGGGTGAACTCGGCGCGCAGCAACGGTCCCGCGTTGAGCTCGGCGGTCGGGATGCCGTGCCACCGGCCCAGCGCCTGGCCGAAGAGGTCCGCCGCCGCTTCCGTGTCGGTGTCCGCCAGGGCGTTCTCGCCGTCGCGCACGAGCTGGTCGAACGCGTCGAGGTCCAGCTCGCCGGGTTCGACCACGAGCTGGTAGCCGTGGCCCGGATGCGTTATCAGTCGTTCACCGAGGACCTTGCGCAACCCGGCGACGTACGTGCGCAGGTTCGACTCGGGTGACACCGGCGGCGAATCCCAGACGGCGTCTGTCAGCTGTGCGACGCTGACCGCCTCGTTCGCGTGCAGCAACAGCATGGTGAGCACCGCGCGCTGCCGGGGTCCGCCCAGCTCCAGCAGTGTGCCCGTCCGCCGTACCGCCAGCGAACCGAGCAGCAGGAACTCCACGGGTATATCGCTCCTCGATGATCCAGGCGTTGGGGTGCACAGCCATCCTCGCGCACTTCCTGAACGTCTGTGCACGGCCTGGGCGAAATCTGTGCACGCCGCCTGTCATCTTTGTGTCCAGATCCGGTACCTGCGCCGCCGGGCCCGAGAAACTCCCGGGATTGGGGGTCGGCGCAGTTGCCGGATCTGGTTCCCCCAGAACCCGGCCGACGTGTGAAAGTCACCGCGCACGTCGGCCACCTTTCGCAAGACCGGTGGCCCGGACGGGTCCCCCAGACTGCACCGGGCCACCACCTTGCGATCGGGCTCTCAGCGAGCCCAGCGGGCGCGCAGAGTTCCCGCGAAAGCCTCGAATTCGGCCGTCATCGACACTTCGTCCGGTTGGAGCAGCCACTGCTGCTGCAATCCGTCGATCACCGCGATCGTCGTGCGCACGATCGAACCGACCGGGGCGTCCGCCGCGATCTCGCCGCGTTCCTGGCCTGAACGCACGGCATCGCCCAGCCATCGCTGCAATCCGCTGTAGTGCTCCCGCACCCACGTGTGCGCGGGGTGGGCGGGTTCGGTCGCCTCGGCGGCCAGTCGCACGAACAGGCCGACCAGGTGCGGCCGCGTCGAGTTGCGCGCCACCAGTGCGGCCAGCGCGTCGAACGCCGCCCAGCCCAGCGGAGGACCCGCGCTCCCGGCCAGGAAGTCGCCGTCCTGCCTGTCGCGTTCCTCCAGCACGGCCGTCAGCAACGCCGCCTTGCTCGGGAAGTGGTGCAGCAGACCGGACTGCGAGAGCCCCGTCCTGGCGGCCACGGCCGCCACCGAGGTTCCCTTGAAACCGGTCAGCGCGAACAGTTCGGTCGCGACGGCCACCGCTTTGGCCCGGGACTCCTCACCGGAGACGTCCACCCGCGACTTGGCCCGGTACCGGGGCGGGACCGACACGGCGTCACCTCACTCCTGATCAGCGGGCAGGGTAACGCGGACGTCGCCGAGCCCGCGGGCGATCAGCACCTCGCCGCCGCCGATCGGCTGCCAGCCGTCCGCCCAGACCCGTTGCACACGCCGGGAGCACGACACGTCGACCTGCACGGTCTCGCCCGCGGCGACGTCCGCGACCGCCCAGCCGATGAGCCGGACGGGTTCGCCGGCCGGCCGCAGGTAGACCTGCACGACCTCGCGTCCGGGGCGTTCGCCGGTGTTGGTGAGCTCCACCGACACCGAGCCGATCACACCATCCACAGTGGACTGAGAGGCGGCGCCGTACTCCCAGGTCGTGTAGCCGAGGCCGTGGCCGAACCAGAACAGCGGATCGGTCGCGCCCCGGTAGCCGATGGCGGTGCCTTCGGAGTACACCAGTTCGCCGTTGGACGGAATCAGCGGCAACGCGTCGAAGTCGGTGCGAGGGAACGTCGTCACCAGGCGCCCTGCCGGTTCGATGTGGCCGAGCAACGCGGCTGCCACGGCGTCCCCGGCCTCCTGTCCGGGCAACCCTGCCCACAGCACGGCGTCGACCTGTGCGAGCCACGGCATGAGCACCGGCGTGGCGGCGTTCACCACGACGACCGTGCGCTGTGCGGCCGCCGCCACCGCCGCGACCAGCGCGTCCTGCTCGCCGGGCAACGCGAGCGTGGCCTTGTCGAAGCCCTCGGTCTCCTGCTCCTCGGTGAGGCCGACGACCACGACCGCCACGTCGGCCTCGCGCGCGGCCCGCACCGCGGCACCGATCGCGTCGGCGGGAGCGCGGGGGACCGGCTGGGTGATCAGGCCGACCAGCGCGCTGGCCTCGCGGACGCGGGCCGTGATCCGGTCGCCGGGAGACAGCACGACCTCGGCCGTCCAGTGCGGCGGCTTCAGCAGCGCCTCCTCGACGATGCCGTTGGCCCAGGCCAGAAGCGTGGCGTACTGACCCCCGGCGACGTCGAGCGTCCAGTCGCCGAACCCGCGCACGCCGATCAGCATCCGCGTCGGCTCGTCCAGCACGACCTCGCCGGACACCTCGATCGACGACGCGCCCTGCGCCCATCCGCCGTACGCCGCGAGTTCGGCGATCTCCATCTCGCGTGACGCCAGCACCTCGCCGTCCGCGTCGTACGTCGTGGCGCGGATGTCCTTGAGCACCCCGGGACCGGGAGCGGCGTACCGCAGCCGGACCTCCACACCGTCCACAACGGACACCGCCGAGCCGAGCCGCGAGGTCAGGCCGTCCGCGATGCTGATGACGTGCGGTGGCCGCACCCCGGCCGAACCGCCGCCCTGCGCGACGGTGTCGATCGCGTGCCGTCCGATCAGCGCCACGCTGGAATCCCGCAACGGCAGCACGCCGGAGTTCTTCAGCACGGTCATGCCACCCGCCGCGAACCTCCGCAGCTGCTCGCGGCGAACCTCGCTGTCCGGCGCGGGCAGGTCCTGCGGCCAGGCGCGCTGCTCACCCAGCGCCCCGGTCCGCGACGCCAGGAGCAGCAACCGGCCCAGGTGGTCGTCGATGACCGACTCGGCGACCTCGCCGGCTTTCACGGCCGCGACCAGCTTGTCCTCCCACGGACCGCCCGGACCGGGCATGACCAGGTCGAGGCCGCCGTTCGCGCTCGCCGCCGTGGACTTCGTGGCGAACCAGTCGGACATGAGCAGGCCGTCGAACCCCCACTCGCCCTTCAGCACGCCCTCGACCAGTTCGGTGTGCTCGGTCGCGGGGATGCCGTTGATGTTGTTGTAGGCCGCCATGATCGCCCACGGCGCGGAGTCCTCGACCACGATCTCGAACGGCAGCAGGTAGATCTCGCGCAACGTCTTCTCGTCCAGCACCATGCTCGCCGTGCGCCGCTCGGTCTCGGACTCGTTCGCGACGTAGTGCTTCGGCGTCGCCCCGATGCCCTTGTCCTGCAACCCGTGCACGTACGCGGCGGCGATCACGCCGGTGAGCAGCGGATCTTCGCTGTAGGCCTCGAACAGCCGGCCGCCGAGAGCCGTCCGGTGCAGGTTGATCGTCGGGCCGAGCACGACGTGGACCTGTTGTGCCGCCGCCTCGTCCGCGAGCACCTCGCCGACCTCGCGGGCCAGCGCCGGGTCCCAGTGCTGGGCGAGCAACGTGGCGTTCGGCAGCACGCACGCGATCGTGCCGCCCCGCAGTTCGGCGCCGCGGACACCGGTCGGGCCGTCGGACACCTTCAGCGATGCCAGGCCGATCTCCGGCTCCGGGTGCAGCGCGAACAGCGCGGAACCGGTCAGCAGCCGGACCTTGCGAGGCAGGTCCAGGCTCGCAAGCACCTTCTCGATGTCCATGCGTCCGAGCACACCAGAAGGACCGACTGAGTGGTCGGTCGGTACATCTTCCTGTTATCGCTCGGTTACCTCGCGGTGATGTGACGCCACGCGGCACACCCGTGGCACGCCTCTACCTATGTCCAAGGGGAGGGGAATGGTGATGAAGATCGAGGTGCGGCTGCTCGGGCCGCTCGAGGTGCGCGGACCGAACGGGCCGGTGCACTTCACCGGGGCGCGGCGGCGGGCCGTGTTCGCGTTGCTGGCGTTGCGGACCGGCCGGTTGGTGTCGAGATCGGCGCTGGTCGACGGCCTGTGGGGCGAGGACGTGCCACCCACGGGGACCAAGACGCTGCAGGGGCACATCGCGAAGGTCCGAAGAGCGCTGGAGCTGGCCGGCGCGGACGGCGTGGTGCTGACGCGCGAACCCGGCTACCTGCTCGACGTCACGCAGGTCGTGGTCGACGTCGAGGAGTTCGACGAACACCTGCGCTGTGGCAGATATGCGGAGGCGCTGGCGTTGCATCGCGGCGATCCGCTGGCGGACTGCCCGGTCGAGGGCTGGGCGGGCGCCGAGATCGTGCGGCTGCGGGAGGCGGTGGCGTTCGCGGAGGAGAACCAGGCGGCGGCGCTGTGCCTGGACGGCCGGTACGCCGAGGCGATCACGCAGCTCCAACGGCTGGTCACGCTCTACCCGCTGCGGGAGTCGCTGTGGGAGCTGCTGATGGAGGCCCAGCACCGGGCGGGCCGCGCCGGTGACGCGCTGCGGACCTATCGGCGGGTGCGGGCGCTGCTGGTGGAGGAGTTCGGCATGGAACCCGGTTCGGCGTTGCGGCGCAGGGAGGCCGCGGTCCTCGCCGGGTGAGCTGAAGCGCCGTGGCCCGTGTCGGGGGTGCGGGCCACGGCACTTCAGCGACCGGTCAGTGCTTCCCCCTCGGAGGCACTCGCCGGAGGTGGGTCGTGGCTCGCCCTGGGGGGTGCGAGCCACGACCCGGCCCGAACTGGTACCAATGCTGCGCAACCGCGGTGGCCAACCGGCTGCCGCGCGGTGGTCAAGATCAGCTGGGCTGGTACGAACAGTGGTAACCCGTGGTCACGGCCTCGCGCAACGCGTCCGCCGTCGACTGGTCGGTCGCCGCGATGGTGTCGATGGCGCGGCGGATCGCCTTGCGCACGGCGGTTCTGGCGCGTTCGGCCGGGCCCGCGAAGTTCCGGCCGCGGCCACCCATGCCGGTCTCGCGTTCGAGATGGCTGAGCAACGCCTCCAACTCGGCCTCGGCGCGCGGCGTGGGGTTGTCGTCGAGCTGCGCGCGAAGGTCGCGGATGCGCGTGAGATAGGCGGCGCGAGCCACCGGGTCGAGCACCGGCTGGTTGCCGCTGTCCTGTCCTCCCACGAGTTCCAGCGCGGCGATCTCGACGCCCGGATCAGCGACGAGCCGCGCGAGGTAGCGCATGCCCACGAGGTCCTCGACGCGGGTTTCCTTGCCCTGGTGGGAGACGATCCACCACGCGTTCTCCCGGCGGATCACGATCCGGCCGGACAGCCCGTCGCGGGTCTTCGCCCACATCGCGGCGCGCGCGGTCATGCCGATCGCGTTCGCGTCGCTGATGGCGACGTCGAACAACGCCCTGCCCCGCTCGCCACCGACCGTCTGGGCCAGCGTGGCGCGGGCGTAGGCGGTCATCGGCAGGTTGCCGAGCCGGATGTTCGTGGTGACGGCGCGTTCCAGGTGTTCGGTGGCGAGCGAGGGCTCGCCGAACGTCGTGGCGGCGATGCCCAGCAGCAGTTCGGTCGAGCCGAAGCAGACGATCGCCGTCGCCGGCACGACGGGCAGTGGCGCGAACGGTTCGAGCAGCCGGTAGGCCTCGCGGGCGATGTCCGCCTCGCCCAGCGCTGCGGCCACGTGCACCACGCAGAACATGCAGGTGATCCAGGTGCTGGACAACGGAACCGCCGTGAGTCCGTTGATGGTCAGCCGATGCAACGCCGACCGCGCGCGATCCCGTTGTCCCGCCTCGAGTGCCAGCAACGCGAGCGCGGCCTCGAAGCTGAACTCCAGGTCCGGCAGCGTAGGGGAGTGCGTGACCTGCTCGGCCAGGTCGACGAGTTCGCCGCCGCGGCCCTGCAACCAGCGGATCGCGAACAGATGCGTGCTGTGGAACGTCTCCGCGTCCACGTCGCCCGCCTCGAGCCCGAGCCTCAGACAGGCCAGGGACTTCTGCTCGGCCTCGGCGAACCGGCCGGCGCGGATCGTCCGCATGACGTCCATCGCGGCGTGGAAGAACAGCAGCCCCGGATAGCCGGACGCCCGCCGGGCCAGCTCGACCTGCGACCGTTCCGCGTGCGGATCGCCCAGGCAGAACAGGTCCATCGTGCGGCGGCACAGGCCGCTGAGCGCCAACAGGTCCAGCCCCGCCGCCGAGGCCACGGCGATCAGCTCGTCGGCCAGCGCCAGCCGGTGGGCCGTGTGCTCCGGAGACCACAACGCGTGATGTGCCAACGACAAGGCCTCGGCCAAGGTCAGCTGGTCACCGGTGTTCCTGGCCTGCTCCAACGCTTCCAGCACGCACTCGGTCTCGCGCCGGTCGTAGGCCTGCTCGGCCGCGAGCCTCGTGACCAGCCGGGTGTGCAGCGGTTCGGGAGGCTGTGCGGCGACGGCCTCGCGCAGCCGGGCGATCGCCAGCGCGCGGTCGGCCCGGCCGCGGAACTTGTTGACCCACATGCCCGGCAGCCCGAGTGCCGCCTCCGGGTCACCGTCGCGCGCGGCCTGGTCGAGCAGGTCCCGTGCCTCGGTGATCCTGCCCCTGGCCAGCGCGGCGTGCGCTCGTTCCACGAGCCGGACCGCGTCGTCCAGCGCGGTGCTGCCGGTGGAGGTGACAACGATGACGACCGGTAGGTGATGCACGTTCCCGGCCACCAGCCGGGTCAGCTGGAACGCTTCTTCGCCCGCCACGTCGACGTCGTCGATCAGGATCAACGCGGGCGTGCGCTTGAGGACGTCGACGACCTTCTGCGCGCAGACGTCGGGTTCGGCGTCCAGCGCCGCCGCGTCGCCACCGAGGCCGGCGAGGATCGCGTGCCACGGCCAGTACGCCGGAGCGTCCGCGCGGCAGGTCGTCCAGACGACGGCCAGCCCCTGCGCCTGTGCCTGCTCCACGGCCTGGACCAGGTACTGCGTCCGTTCGGCGCCCGGCGGCCGGGTGACCGCGACGAGCTGCCCAGACCCCAGTTTCGCCCGTTCGAACGCCGACTCCGGCACCAGCACCGCTTCACCCTCGAATGCACTTCTTCAGCCAGGACTGGGGAAACCTAGCGGAGGACGGCGACCGGCACGTACGCGGTCAACACGCATTTAAGGATGAAGGTTCTGGTGCGTTGATGCGAACAGCGGATCGGTGTAGTCCGTGATGCGGGCATGGTCCCGCGCGATCTGCTGATATGCCGAGGCTGCGGGGGAGGGCGTGAAGACGTCGGCCGTCGTGACCATCGCCTTGACGGCGCTGTCCCAGTCGGGGTGCACGCCGCTGCCGACCGCCGCGCAGATCGCGGCGCCCAGACCGGCGGCGTCGCTCATCCTCGTGCGCCGCACCGGCCGTCCGAACACGTCGGCGAAGATCTGCATCACCAGGTCGGACCGCGACCCGCCGCCGGACACGATCAGCTCGGGGAACTCGCGACCCAACGCCTCGGCCATCGACGTGCTGTGCCGGTTCATGGTCAGAGCGATGCCCTCCAGGATCGACCGGTACACGTGGTAGCGGCCTTGGGTGCCGTCGAACCCGAGGAGTGCGCCGCGCCGGTATGGGTGGTCGCCGGGTGCGAGCCAGTCCAGAA
The DNA here is from genome assembly GCF_900115955.1 of Lentzea waywayandensis. Taxonomy (GTDB): domain Bacteria; phylum Actinomycetota; class Actinomycetes; order Mycobacteriales; family Pseudonocardiaceae; genus Lentzea; species Lentzea waywayandensis. Next base: position 1,154,183 of record NZ_FOYL01000002.1, on the reverse strand, counting down.
CGGTCATCAGCCCGCCGCAGCCCGGTTCGACGTTCGCCGCACCTGCCTCCAGCTCGCCCAGGTCGGAGTCGACCAGCTGGCGGTACCAGCTGACCGTCCACATGCCGCGCCGGATTCCGTTGCTCTCGTACAGGTACTTCCCCGGTACGGAGCCGAAGTTCGACCAGAAGCGGCCTTCCGGGTCGACGGTGTGCCGGTCTCCGGTGGTCATCGCGGCGATGTAGGTGCCCAGCGACACCAGCAGCTCGTCGCCGAGCCCGCTGCCCAGCGCCTCGACCGCCTTGTCGTTCGAGGTCGCGTACACCGGCAGCCCGGCCGGGAGACCGGTCGCTTCGGAGGCCTCCACCGTGACGTTCCCGAGCAGCGCGCCGGGGTCGACGAGGTCGAACAGCTGCTCGCGGCGCATGCCGGTGTCCGCATAGGACGGTGATGAATCCGGCCAGAGCCAGGTCTCGTGGTCGATCGGCCACATGCCTTCGTAGTTGCCGGCCGTGTCGCGCCGCTCGCCGGTGAGCCGGAGCGTCACGTGTCCCGAGGAGGTCGTGACGTACCGGATCGCCTTGTCGTCCCACTGCGGCCGGCCGAGTCTGTCGTCCATCCAGCTCAGCAACGGCTCCGCCAGCGTCCCGTCAGCTTGGAGCAACGCCCGGCAGAAGCGGATCGTGCACAGCCCGACGCCCGCGATCTCGCCCGACGCGCCGGTGAACCGTTGCATGGCCTCGGTGCAGGCCTCGGCGATCGAGTCCCACACGTCGTCGTCCGGGTGCACGACCTGGCCCGGCCGCGGGTGCTCGTACGGCCGCAGTGGGCGCTGGGCCGAGGCGTGCACCCGCCCGAACTCGTCGACGATCGACACCTTCGTGCTCTGCGAGCCGTTGTCGATCGCGATCAGGTAGCTCATGACACCGGGAAGATCGTGCCGGCGTTCATGATCCCGTTCGGGTCGAAGCCGCGCTTGAGCACCTCCAGGAGGTGGTAGGCGCTCCCGTGCTCCGCGCGCGTCCACGGCGTGCGGTACTTGCCGATACCGTGGTGGTGCACCATCGAACCGCCCAGCCGCAGCGACTCCTCGACGATGATCGCGTTGAGTGGGATGTGGTACTCGGTGATCTCCTGCTCCGGCTCGCAGGTGATGTCGTAGTCGTAGACGAAGTAGAGGTTCGTGCCGGTCTGGTAGCTGTGCGACGAGTGCGCGCCGAGCATCGTGAGGTCGGCGAAGCGCGGGAACTCGGTCCGCACCCGGTTCATGATCGCGTCGTACAGCGGCGTGACGTTGGACCAGTCGACCGAGACCTCGGTGGTGTAGCCGAGGTGCCGCGTCTCCAGCATCGCGCGCTTCTCGGCGTCGATCTTGTCCTGGCCCCAGTTGAGGTTGTCGAACCACTCGACGATCAGCTTCGGGTCGACGGCCTCGGTGCCCGCGAACGTCTTCTCGATCGCCTCGGCGGTGGCGCGCGCGATGCCCTCGGGGCCCTCCGCGACGAGCACGACGACGTTCTTGTCGTTCGAGAAGTGGCTGAAGTGCTGGTTCGCGTCCTCGGGCGAGTAGACACGGCACACGCTCGGCCGGTAGCCATCGGTGATCAACGTCCGCAGCCTCTCGACCGCGTCACCGAAGTCGTCGGTGAGGAAGCCGAAGTAGTGGTTGTGCTCCGGCTGGTAGCGGAACAGCTTCACGGTGACCTCGGTGATCACGCACAGCGCGCCCTCGTTGCCGATCACGACGTGCCGGATGTCCGGGCCGGCCGCGCGGCGCGGGACGTTCTTGATCCGGGTGACCGTGCCGTCCGGGAACACCGCCTCCAGGCCCACGACCATGTCCTCGATCCCGCCGTACAGCGTGGAGAACTGGCCGATCGACCGGGTCGCGACCAGGCCGCCCATCTGCGCGAGCGGCTTGGACTGCGGCGAGTGGCCGGTCGTCAGTCCCCGTTCGCGCAGCGCGTCCTCCAGCTGCTGCAACGGAACGCCGCACTGCGCGGTGACCATCATGTTCACCGGGTCGATCCGGACGATGGCGTCCATTGTGGAACCGTCGAGCACGACGGTGTTCTCCACCAACGTCTCCAGCCCGCCCTCGGTCGCGGTGCGGCCGGTGCGCGGGACGACGTTGATCCGGTGGTCGTTGGCGAACGCCAGCACCTTCGAGACCTCGTCGGTGGTCGAAGGCTTCACGATCGCGGCCGGGATCGGGCCGGTGAAGATGCCGTGCACGGAGGTGTACTTGCGGAACCTGTCGACGCTCGCGTCCCGCAGTTCGTGCTCGTCGGTGTCGACCTTTTCGGAGCCGAGCAGGTCGGTGAGCCCGGCGACGATCTGCTCGCGGCTCAGGTCGGAGGCGGAGGGGACGGAGGGCGGCGGTGCAGGAAACATGGCTCTGCCTTCAGAGAGTCAGCGAACGAGGTATCCGCCGTCGACCACCAGCGTGTGGCCGTTGACGTAGTCGGAGGCGCGGCAGGCGAGGAACACCAGCGCGCCCATGAGGTCGCTCGGATCGCCCCAGCGACCGGCCGGGATGTGGTCGATCACGCGCTGGTTGGTCTCGGGATCGGACCGGGTGGCCTCGGTGATCTTCGTGGCGAAGTAACCCGGCGCCAGCGCGTTGACCTGGATGTTGTGCTGTGCCAGCTCGTCGCAGTAGGCCTTGGTGAACCCGGCGATGCCGTGCTTGGTCGCGGCGTAGGCGGGGGACTGGCGGCCGCCCAGGAACGAGAACAGCGACGCGATGTTGATGATCTTCCCGGACCGCTGCGGGATCATGTACCTGGTCGCCTCGTGGGCCAGTTCGAAGGCCGCGGTCAGGTTGATCGCGATCATCGGGTCCCACTTGGCGCGGTCGAAGTTCTCCACGTCGTCGAGCAGGCTGATGCCGGCCGAGTTGACGACGATGTCGACGGATCCGAACTGCTCGAAGCACGCGTCCACAACGGACGCGCACGCGCCCGGTGCCGTGATGTCGGCGGTCATCTCGGCGAACCGCTGTCCTTGCGCTTCCACGAGTTTCTGCGTCTCGCCGTCGTCGGACACCAGGCTCGGCACGAACACGTCGGCCCCGGCGGCGGCCAGGCCGAGCGCGAACGCCTGGCCCAGCCCCGTGTTGCCGCCGGTGACGATCGCGTTCTTCCCCTTGAGGGAGAACAGGTCCAACCCGAAGTCCATCAGATGCTCCCAAACGGGTCGGACACAGCGACATAAGTGGTTTCGAGGTACTCCTCGATGCCCTCGGCGCCGCCTTCGCGGCCGATGCCCGAGTGCTTGACCCCGCCGAACGGCGCGGCGGGGTTCGACACGATTCCCGTGTTGAGGCCGAGCATCCCGGTCTCCAGGGACTCGGCGAGCCGCAGACCTCGATCGAGGTCACGGGTGTAGGCGAAGCACACCAGGCCGTACTCGGTGGCGTTGGCCAGCCGGACCGCTTCTTCCTCGGTCTCGAACGTGACGATCGGCGCGACCGGCCCGAAGATCTCCTCCTTCAGCAGGCGGGCGTCGGCGGGCACGTCGGTGAGCACGGTCGCCTCGTAGAAGAAACCCTTGCCCTCCAACGCGACTCCGCCGAGTGCGAGCTGAGCCCCGTGGTCCAGGGCGTCGTCGACCAGTTCGGTCACCTTCGCGCGGGTCTTGGCGTCGACCAGCGGTCCGAGCGGGTAGTCCTTCATGCGTTCGGCCAGCTTCGCCGTGAACTCCCCGGCGACCGAGGAATGCACCAGGAACCGGTTCGCCGCCACGCAGGCCTCGCCGCCGTTGCGCAGCTTGGCCAGCACCGCTCCGTCAGCCGCCGCGTCGATGTCGGCGTCGGCGAAGACGAGGAACGGTGCGTTGCCGCCCAGTTCCATCGAGACCCGCAGCACCTGGTCGGCGGACTGCGCGATCAGCTTCTTGCCGACGGCCGTCGACCCGGTGAACGACAGCTTGCGCAGCCGCGGATCGGTGAGCAGCGGGCCGGTGACCGCGCCCGGATCGGTCGTGGTGATCACGTTGAGCACGCCCGCCGGAAGTCCGGCCTCGGCCAGCACCTCGGCGAACAGCAACGCCGTCAACGGGGTGAGCTCGGCGGGCTTGAGCACCATGGTGCAGCCCGCCGCGATCGCCGGGGCGATCTTGCGGGTGGCCATGGCGAGCGGGAAGTTCCACGGTGTCACGAACAGGCACGGCCCGACCGGTCGTTTCACCGTGACCAGGCGGTTGCGGCCGTCCGGCGCGGTCGTGAACCGGCCGGAGATCCGCGGCGCCTCCTCCGAGAACCACCGCAGGAACTCCGCGCCGTACGCGACCTCGGCCCGTGACTCGGCCAGCGGCTTGCCCATCTCCGAGGTGATGAGCCGCGCGAACTCCTCGGTCCGCGCGGTCACCAGCTCGAAGGCCTTGCGCAGGATCTCGGCCCGCACCCGTGGAGCGGTCCTGCCCCACGCGGCCTGAGCGGCGACGGCGGCATCGAGTGCTTTCACGCCATCTTGAGGCGTGGCTTCGGCGACCTGCGCCAGAACCTCCTCTGTGGACGGATCCAGCACCTCGAACGTGCGGCCGTCGCTCGAATCGAGCCACTTGCCGTCGATGTACAACTTGGTGAGCATGGCGTGTCCCCTCACAGCCTCAGGTCGACCCCGACGAGGTCCTCGTAGAGCTTCATCGGGGTCATCTCGCCGGCCCGGTCGCCGTAGCTGGCGCGGGCACGGCGGAAGATCTGCTCGACGAGCGCGGACAGCTCGGCGGGCACTCCGACGGACGCCGCGAGATCGGTCGACAGGCCGAGGTCCTTGCACGCCAGCGCGATCGCGAAGCCCTCGTCGTAGTCACCGTGGTCCAGCACGGACAGCACGTCGTGTTCCACGAAGTTGCTCTGGGCAGGGCTGTTGACGAGCGCGTTGCGCAGCACACCCAGCTCGACACCCGCCTTCACGCCGATCGCCAGCACCTCGGCCGTCGCGACCAGGTGCGAGAACCACAGTTGGTTCAGCATCAGCTTCACGGTGTAGCCCGCACCGTGTGCGCCGACGTGCAGGATGCGTTCCCGGTCTCCCATGGCGTCAAACACAGGCCGGAGGCGGTTCACGTCATCGGGATCGCCGCCGACGAAGATCTGCAACGTGCCGTTCGCGGCGCCCACGGACATGCCGCTGACCGGCGCGTCCAGCACGTGCAGGCCGGGGTTCTTCTTGCGGATCTCGTCGGCCACCTCGGGCACCGAAGTGGACATGTCGATCCACGTGCCGCTGGGCACCATTCCGGCGAGCACACCGGCCTGGCCGTTCATGACCTCGTGCACGTGCTTGGGCGTGGGCAGCATGGTGATCACGAGGTCGCTGTCGGCGGCGACCTCGGCGGGCGTGTCCGCCCACTTGGCGCCACCGTCGATCAGCTCGTCCGCCGACTCGCGGCGGATGTCGTTGACCACCAGGGAGAACCCGGCCTTCTGCAGGTTGCGGGTCATGCCGGACCCCATGCTGCCCAGGCCGATGAAACCGACGGTGAGACTCACGCTCTCTCCTCTGGGGGCGTGTAGAAGGGGTTGCTCGGGGAGGCCGCCAGCACGTCCTTGAGAAGCGGCAGGTCCTGCGCTCCGTTGGCCAGCGCGGTCCGCGTGGCCTCACGGTTGTTGCGGTACACGGTGTCCGCGTCGTCGGCGCCGGGATTGACCCATACCGCCGCGATCAGCACGTGCGTCGAGGTGTCCGGTTCCGAGACGCTGCCCTCGGCGATCGCGTCGGCGACACCGGCGGCGACGCCGGCCTGCGCGGGACCCCAGATCAGCAGCCCGTGGTCGTCGTTCGCGGGCGCGGCCTTGGTGACGAACAACGTCATCGGCTTGACCGGCAACGAAGGCCGCAGGACCGCGACGAACGGGACGTGACCCGCTGACGGTGTGGCCAGAGCCGTTGCCCACGCGGTGCCCGCCGGTCCTTCGCGATGGCCCAGAACCGTGTTGATGTGGGCGGCGTTGACGCCTTCGCCGACGAAGCTCTCTCCGATCTGCATCAGATCAGCCCCTGCGCGGTCAGCCACTCCTGCGCGACCTCGTCCGGCTCGTCACCGTCGACGTCGACCTTGGCGTTGAGCTTCTGCATCTCCTCGGTGGTCAGCTTGTCCGCCATCGGCTTGAGCACGTCCGCGATCTTCGGGTGGCTCTTGAGCACGTCGGCCTGCAGCGTGAAACCGCCCTGGTAGATCGGGAAGAACGCCTTGTCGTCCTGGAGCACGGTCAGCCCGAGCGCGGCGATGCGGCCGTCGGTGGCGAACACCTCGCCGAAGTTGCAGTCCTTGCCGTCCTTGGTCGCGGTGTAGATGACGCCGGTGTCGAGCAGCTTCACGTTGTCCTTGGGCGCGTCGAAGCTGTAGGTCTTCGAGACGCCGGGCCAGCCGTCGTCGCGCGTGGAGAACTCGCTCTCGATGCAGAACGTCCGCTCGTTCGCGGGGAGTTTGGCGATGTCGCTCATCTTCGTGACGTTGAGTTCCTTCGCCTTCTCGTTGCGGATCGCGAAGGTGTAGGTGTTGTTGAACGGCGCGGGCGCGACCCACGCGATGCTCTTGGCCTCGTCGGCCTTCTTCACCGCGTCGAACTGCTCCTGCTCGGTCTTGATCGGCTGCGTCTGCTTGTTGTAGGTGATCCAGGACGTGCCGGTGTACTCCCAGTAGCCCACGAACTGCTTGTTCTCCAACGCCTGCCGCACGTTCGCCGAACCGACCAGCTTCGTGTTGGCCTCCAGCGTCGCGCCGTGTGCGTTGAGCAGCTTGGTGGTGAGGTGGGCGAGGACGTACTGCTCGGCGAAGTCCTTCGAGCCGATCTGGCCGGACAGGCCCGCGAGATCACTGGTCTTCGCGGCGGTGTCGGCGGACGGGGAGCTCGAACAGGCGGCCAGCCCGAGGGCCAGCACGCCGACGAGGGCGCGCTTGTACATGGAATGTTCCTTACGGCGGAGGTGTGTTTCAAAGACCGCGGGGGCGGACGAGGTCCTCGACGAGACCGGCGGCCCAGTCGATGAGGACGGCGATCGCGGCGACGAGCACGGCGCCGACGACGATCACGGGGTAGCGCTGGAGCTTCAGGCCGTTGACGATCATGTCGCCGAGGCCGCCTGCGTTGATGAACGTCGCGATGGTCGCGACACCGACGGAGAACACGAGAGCGGTCCGCAGCCCGGCCAGGATCACCGGTGAGGCCAGCGGAAGCTCGATGCGCCAGAGGACCTGGCGCGGGGTCATGCCCATGCCCCTGGCGGCCTCGCGGGTGGCGTGGTCGACCTGTTCGAGGCCGGTCAGGGTGTTGCGCAGCACGGGCAGGAAGCAGTAGGCGACCAGCGAGATCAGGGCGGTGTAGAAGCCCGTCTGCCACACGATCGCCAGCAGGATCACCACACCGACCGCGGGCGTGGCCTGGCCGATGTTGCCCAGGGCGATCACGAACGCCCGCACGGCCTTCGACCGGACTCGGTAGGCGGCGATTCCCGCCGGGATGGCGAGCAGTGCGACCAGGGCGGACGAGACGACGGTGAGGATCAGGTGTTCCTGCGTGCGGTCGAGGAGGTAGCTCGTGTTGAGCGTGCGCTGCTCGATCGAGTCGAGCGTCAGGGTGTTGAGCCAGAGGAACAGGACGGCCAGGGCTCCGGCCACGGCCAGCGGGGTCGCGAACCGGCGCAGGGAGAGCCGGGGTGCGGTGGTGGGTTGGGGTGCGGCCGTGGGTTGAGGTGCGGCGGCGGGTTGGGGTGCGGCGGCGGGTTTGCGCGAGGCCGAGGGCCGGGTGCTCATGACGCCTCCACCGGCTGCCTGGCCTTGCTCAGCGCGGCCGAGATCCTCGCGTGGGTCAACGACCCGCCGCCTCCGGACACGTTCACCCGCTCCGCTCCCGTGACCATCAGCAGGTCCAGCGCGTCCCGCAGCGAGGCGTCCGCGTCGACCGCCGGCGCGGTCGAGTCCGGTGCGTCGAGCTCGACGTCGCCGATCGGGATCAGGGCGAGCCGCATGAGGCCCGCGCCGTGGCCGATGAAGCTCGACACGTAGTCGTTGGCGGGGTTGGCGAGGATGTTCGCGGGCGTGTCGAACTGCTCGATCTGGCTGCGTTCGCTCAGTACCGCGATCCGGTCGCCGAGCCGGATGGCCTCGTCGAAGTCGTGCGTGACGAAGATGATCGTCTTGCCGATGTCGGCCTGCAGCTTGAGGAACTCGGCCTGGAGCTTCTGCCGGGTGATCGGGTCGGTGGCGCCGAACGGTTCGTCCATCAGCATCACCGGCGGGTCGGCGGCCAACGCCCGTGCGACACCGACGCGTTGCTGCTGCCCGCCCGAGAGCTGCTTGGGGTAGCGGTGGGCGAACACCGCGGGATCGAGCTGGACGGTCCGCAACAGCTCGTCGACGCGGTCGTTCGTGCGCTCCTTGGACCAGCCGAGGAGCTTCGGCACGGTGGCGATGTTCTCCGCGATCGTCATGTGCGGGAACAGGCCGATCTGCTGGATCACGTACCCGATGTGGCGGCGCAGTTCGTTGGGGTCCAACGACAGCACGTCCTGGCCGTCGATCGTGATCGACCCCGAGGACGGCTCGATGATCCGGTTGATCATCTTCATCGTCGTGGTCTTGCCGCAGCCGGACGGGCCGACGAACATGACCAGCTCGCCGGGGTGGACCGACAGCGAGAAGTCCTCGACGGCGGCCTGCTGCTGGCCCGCGTACAGCTTGGTGACGTGGCTCAGTTCGATGCCGACTCCAGGCTCAGACACGGAGACCCCTAGAAGTGCTGTAGCGGGCGATGAGGACGAAGGCGCCGTCGAGGAGCAGGGCCAGCAGCACGACGCAGATCGTGCCGGTGAGCGTGAAGTTCAGCGCGTTGACCGAGCCGAGCGAGGACAGGCCCTTGAAGATGTAGAGGCCGAGACCGGGACCGGCGACGTAGGCCGCGATCGCCGCGATGCCGACGGTGAGCTGCGCCGCGACCCGGATGCCGGTGACGATGACCGGCCAGGCGAGCGGAAGCTGGATGCTGATGAGGGTCTTCGCGGGGGTCATGCCCATGCCCCTGGCCGACTCGATGAGGTGTGCGGGCACCTCACGCAGGCCGACCACGGTGTTCCGCACGATCGGCAGCAACGAGTAGAAGACCAGCGACACCACCGTGGGCGCCCACCCGAGCCCGAGCACGGGGCTCAGCAGCGCGAGCAGGGCCAGCGACGGAATGGTGATCGCGATGCCGGCGGCGGTGAGCGCCGCGGTGCGCGGGACGTTCTTGTCCCACACCAGAAGTCCGATCAGAACGCCGAGAACGGTGGCGATGGCGAGACTCAGGGCCACCACGGCGAGGTGTTGCAGCGTCAGCGTGACGAGGTCTTCCCAGCGGCGGGCCAGGAACACGTCGAGAGAACCGGACACGGGGCCTCCTTTCGGCGTCGGTGCCGATGGCCGGGAACGGTAGATTTGGCGTGGTCTTATGCACAACAGGTGTTGGCAATATGGCAACGCCCCTCGTAGAGTGCCCCGCCATGCAGGGATCTCGACGCAACTCCGCAGGCCTGGCACGCGACATCGAGGTGCTGGAGGTGCTCGGCCGACCAGAAGCCGTGCAGGCAGGCGGGCTCGGCGTCGTCCGGATCGCCACCCTCGTCGGCAGGGACAAGACCGTCGTGTCGCGCACGCTCGCGACGCTGGGCGAGGCCGGGCTCGTCGACCGCGACCCGGACTCCCAGGCGTACCGGCTGGGGTCGCGGCTGTACGCGCTGGCCGCCCGGACCGCCGAGGGCGCGTTGGCCTGGAACGCGCGCGGGCACCTGAAGCACCTGGCACAGGTGACCCGCGAGACCGCTCACCTGTGCGTGCTGCGCGGCGGGAACGTGCTGACGTTGCTGAGCGAACTGAGCCCGAACCGCTTCCACACCACCGGTTGGGAGGGCGTGACGACGGCGGCGTGGCGGACGCCGTCCGGGCGGGCGTTGCTCAGCGACTGGGACGCCGGGTCGCTCGGTGTCTGGTACGCCGAGCACGGCCACGACGAAGGCGTGCTGGAGGCGGGGGAGCGGGCCGATTCGACGTTCGCGGTGCTGGAGCAGCCGTCACCGCGGCCCAACTCGATCACCGACCTGGACGCGCTGGTCGCCGAGCTTCGCCGGGTGCGGGAGCGGGGCTACGCGACGTCGGACGAGGAACTGGAACGGGGCGTGGTCGCGGCTTCGGCGCCGGTGTACGACTTCACGTCACGGGTGGTCGCGGCGCTGAACGTGTCGGCGCCCAAGGAACGGATCGGTGCGCAGCTCGACAAGCTGGGCCGGATCGTCGCCGGTGCGGCCCGGGATCTGTCGGGCGCGCTGGGTCACACGGGCTGATGCGGGAACATCGCGTACGACAGGTCTCCGGTGAGCGGCGTGGAGAGGTGGCCTTCGCCTTCGGTGTCCTCAAAGGACAGCAGCGCGCGCCGCTGGTCGCGGGAAATGGGCCCGAGGCTACCCGCGATCTTCCAGGTAGCGGGTGTGGTCGGCCTGCCGTTGCGCGTCGGCCGCGTGGAACCGTTCCGCGGTCCGGACGGCGTCGGCGTGCAGCAGGTCCAGCTGCCGCACCAGTTCCGCTCCCGAGCCACGCGCGGCGGCGTACCACCACGGCAGGTTCAGGTAGCTCTGCACGGACAGCGGCAGGTCGGTCCCGACGAGCCGGGTGACGGCGTGCAGGGCGTCCGGGTCGGCGCGCAGCTCACGCGGGCGGTCCAGCATCCCGCGCAGGACCTCGGCGATCTCCGCGAACCTCGGCGCGACCTCGTCCGGCACCCGGAATCCCCGCACCCGCTCGACCAGCGCGTCCAGTTCGGCCCGCAGCGCGCCGGCTTCCTCCACCGGGTCGGTCACCAGCGTGACGCGTTCGGGCGGCGCGGCCAGGGCCCCCACGCCGTAGAGGCCGATCACGACCAGAACCCAGTAGGAGCCTGCCAGTCCGGCGAAGTGCAGGCCGAGGCCGATCAGCCCGCCGGCGCAGCCCGCGAGGTTCTTCCAGGAGGCGAGATATCTACTGATAGCCACGGATCTCCTTGAAGGCGGACGACAGCGAGCGGTTGCGGGCGTCGAACACCTTGCCGCCGCTCATCTTCGCCACCTGTTCCATCTCGGCCGTGGCGCTCTCGCCGAACAGCACCGGGAAGATCGGGATGCCCTTCAGGTTCTGCGGCAGACCTTGGTGGAACAGCTGGAAGTCGGTGACGTCCTCGCTGCCGGTGTTCTCGCCGTCGGTCATCAGCACGATCGACGTGAACCGGTCGGGGTCGGCGTCGATCTGCTGGCGCAGCACGTCGTAGCCGCCGCGCAGGCTGCTGTAGATCGCCGTCCCGCCGGACGCGTCGAGCGACGTGGCGGTGTTGCGGATCTGGTCGAGGATCGGCCGCGGGTCGTCCTGCGGCACCTCGTACTTCAACGCCGGCCGCGCGCTGCTGCTGAACGGCAGCAACGTCACCTGCTCGCGGCCGTGGAACCGGCTGAACTTGCCCGCGAGCGACTCGTCGGCGCCGGTCAGCCCGACCAATGCCTGGCGCAGGCCGTCGATGCGGTCGCCCTGCATCGACCCGGACGTGTCGAGCACGTACAGCGTGCGGGACGGGCGGCGCAGCTGGTCGAAGTACGTGGTGATCAGACCGTCTACAGCGGACTGGCTGCCGGGGAACGGGAGTTCCACGAGGTCCTTCACCGTGAACTGCCCGTCCGGCTGCACCTGCGGCACGGCGGGGCGGCGATGCGTGGTCTCCATGATCTTGCGTTGGACGTCCGCGCCGCGCAGGTGATCGGACAGCTTCTGGTGCGCCTCACGGGCTTCCGAGGACGCCGACGTGAGCAGCGTGAGCGGGTAGTCCGCCGTCACCACGCCGTCGCTCGGGTAGACCAGCGTCAACGGTTCGGGCGACGACAGCAGCACCGACTCGTAGTTGATCAGACCGTCCACTTTGGCGCCCGGATCCTCGCCCCTGGCCCTGCGCTGGTAGGCCTCCGACAGCCAGCCGGACGAGCCCGCCGACAGCGTCTGGGCCGAGAAGAACTGCTTGAGCTGTGGCGCCACGGCGTCGATCTTCGCCGCGTCCAGCGCCGAGCCCGACCCCGACAACGCCGCCGCGACCCCGACCAGCGCGGAGAACCCGGAGTTGGACGCGGACGGATCGGTCATGCCGTAGGTGAACTTCTGCGCCCCGGCCGCCGCGGCGATCTCCGACCAGCCGACGCGTTTGCCCTCCCAGCCCAGTTCCTTGACCTTCGCGGCGGGCAGGCCGAGTACGACGGGGGAGGACATCACCTTGGTCGGCGTGCCGAGCCGTTTCTGGGCCTCCGGCACGAGTTCCAGGTAGCGGTTGGAGGAGAACCAGACGGCGTCGAAGCCCTGCTCGGCGGTGCCGCCGGCGACCTTCTCGGCGCCCTCGATGGTGCCGGTGAAGCTGAACTTCACGGAGATCCCGGTGGCCTTGGCGGCCTCGTCGAGGATCGGCTGGAGGTCGGCGAGCTCGCTGCCCGCGAGGACGCGGAGGGTGCCGGGGGTGGCGTCGCCGACGGGTTTGGCCGGGTCGGCTGCGTCGGAACATCCCGCCAGCACCGCCACGACGGCGACCGCGGGGATGAGACGGCGGATCATGCTGGCTCCTTGGCGCGGAGTCGGGTGCGGGCGTGCGGCCCGCGGTGGAGGAGGTGCTGGTGGGGGCGTGCCCGTGGCCCGCGGCGGGTCACGTCGGCCCCTCGGCTTCCCGCACGCGGCTCAGGTGGTCGTGGGCGCGCCGGATCTCGGTGTCCAGCGCGGAGACCGTGCTGGACATGGAGTCGGCGGCGCGGGCCTTGAACGTGTCGATCGCGTCGATCGCCGCGTAGATCTGGTCGAACGAGGTCCGCACCGCGTCGATGCCCACGGCCGGGGTCGAGGCGATGCGCTGGATCTCCTCGCCCTGCAACGACATCAGCGTCGCGTTCGAGCGCAGGATCGAGTCGGTGAGGCCGCGCACGGCGTCGACCTGGTCGATCACCTCGCGCTGCCCGGCCAGTGCCGCCGCCACCGCCACGCCGATCCGCAACGCCGTGACGGTCGTGCTGACCGCCCGTTCGATGCCCTTGACCAGCTCGTCGTTGTTGCGGCGCACCACGTCCAGCGCCATGTACCCCTGCGCGCACACGGCGAGCTGGGTGAGCAGGTCCTGATGCCGTTGCCGCAGCCCGAAAAGCACGTCGGCACGCAACGCCTGGGCGCGGCCGGGCTCGGCCAGGTCCAGGATCGCGACCTGCCGTTCGACGGCCTCGTCCATCTCGGCGGCCAGCGCGGCGTCCTGCGACAGCTTGGTCATCAGGTCCCACAACCGCTGCCGCTCGCCCTTGATCGCGGCGTTGTCGCGCTTCAGCGCGTCCTGGCCGGACCGCAGCTTCAGCACGATGCGGTTGAGCGGCTCGTCGGCCGCGCGCAGCCGTGCCAGCAGACCGCGGGCCGAGTTGCCGCCGGGGATGAACCCGAGGATCTTCCGGCCGGTCAGCTTGCTCAGGTCCTGCGGGTCGAGCTCGCGAACGGACCGCCGCAGCTCGGTCAGGCTGGTCGAGACCTGGGCGCCGTGCGGTGACGAGACGGACGCGAGCGTGCGGTCGAGCAGCCGGCCCGCGATCTGCGCCGCCAGCCGCATCTCCGCCTCACCGAGCACCAGTGCCTCGTCGGCGATGCGGCTGAAGTCCGGTGACTGCGGGTCGACGGCACCCAACGCCGAGATGAAGGCCTCGGCGCGCGACGACAGCTCGACCTTGGCGTCGTCGGCGACGGGGATGAGCCCGGCCGCGCGGTCGACCGGCACGGGCTCGACGGGATCCGGTGGTGTCAGAACGAAATCGGTCATGGTCAATACTGCTTCGCGATCGCTTCGAGCATCCGCTCCAGCGTCTCGTGCGCGGGCGGTTCGACCACGTCCACGATCGTCTGCGGCACGGTCAGGCTCTTCTCCTTGACGATGTCGTTGAAGTGCTTGGGATCGGCGGTGCGGAACCCGAACGTCGCGGCGAGCCTGCCCAGTTCGGCGTCGCTCTGCAGCAGCTGCCCGACGCGGTCACCGGACTCGCGCAACGGCACGAGCGTGTGCTTGGACAGCACCGTCGGCGCCGGGTAGAGCAGCTTCATGTCCGGCCGGATCGAGGAGTCGCCCCGCACCACCCTGTCCACGAACTGCGCCTCGTACGCCAGCACCAGCGGCGTCTTGCCCATCCCCGCGGACAGGTAGTCCTCGAACGGTCCCTCGGTGCTGCTCTGCGTGTATCCCTGGTCCAGGAACAGCTTCGACACCGCCGGCACCACCCTGGCCTCGGCGTCCTGCGACGACACCACCCCGCCGTTGGCGACGAACGACGTGATCGCCAGGTACATCGCCGCCGAGTTCGAGTCACGCGGATCGGTCGTGGTGACCAGCAGGTTCTTGCGCGCGGGATAGGAGGTGTTGCCCGGCAACTGGTCCCAGCGCGTGCCCTTCGCCGCGAGCTCCAGGTAGGCCTGCACGTCGAACGTCGGGTAGCCCGGCCCGGACTTCACCACGCCCGCCTTCGTCAGCAGGTCGACGATCGGGTCGAACGTGGCGACCACCATCGGCGACGAGAACGGCGCGTACGTCCGCGCGGCCTTGCGATCGCGCTGGATCTTCTCCGCCGCCGGGGCGCTCGAGGGAAACGCGAAGTCGTACGAGTTCAGGTCCGTGGCGGTCGCGATCTGGCGCGACCCGGCCGGATCCACCTCGACCTTGAGCCCGTGCTTCGCGAACACGTCCTTGACCCGCTGGTCGGCGAAGAAGGCGAGCTTCTCCGAGCCGATCACCCCGCGCACGGTCTGGAGCTGGGCCGGTTCGCCGCCGCCCTGTCCCAGGACGATGGCTGTCACGACACCCACGAGCAGCACGACCGCAAGACCGATGCCGAGCGTTCTCTTCACTGTCCACCTCTGCCGAAAAGCCCTGTCAGGGAACAGATCTTTCGTGACTTGGACGCCCGGCCGGGGTGGGTCGTCGCAATCGTGAGGTGAACAGTCGGTGAACGGACCGACGAGTTTCGGGAGGCTCAGGAGTCGGTATGGCTGAAGAGTCCGAATCGAGGAGGTTCCACGATGAAGTTCGTGACGATCGGCTACGGAGAGCGTGCGGACTATGACCGAACGGCGCCGGCCGTTCGCGATGAGGCGCACGCCCACGACGAACGACTGAGGGCGGCGGGGGTCGAGATGGGGATCGCCGGAGCACCGGTCCAGGTCCGCAACCACGGCAACGCCGGCACGACCGTGGAGGACGGTCCGTTCCTCAAGTCCGACCTGCCGATCGCGGGTTTCGCGATCATCGAGGCGGAGTCCGTGGAAGAGGCTGTGCGCATGGTGGCCGGGACTCCGTGCGCGGTCGCGCACGGAGTCGTCGAGGTGTGGCCGCTGCAATCAGCCCAGGGGTGATCGGTCGCCCACGGACCACTTGTGGCCGAACGGATCCGTGAAGCCGCCCTGCCGGTGGGTGCCCCAAGGCGCTTCATGACTCACGACCGCGGAACCAGCTGCTCCCGCGGCCACGGCCTGGGCGACGACGCCGTCGGGGTCGTCGGTGAACAGCTCGATCCGCACGCTGGTGACTCCGCCGGGACTGGACTCCGCGGGGTTGTCCGGGTTGACCGCGTGGACGAAGAACGGCGCGCCGCCGATCTCCAGACCGGCGACGCCGCCGAGGTTCCACAGCTCCGTGGCGCCCAACGCGGCCTTGTACCAGGCAACGGCCGCGTCGGCGTCCGGAACGATCAGCATCACCGAGATCACCGGAGGTGTCGACATGGCGCTCAGCCTGCCGGATCAGCTCACGGATCGCCGGACGATCAACGGCGACGCAACCGCTTGTCCTGGGACCTAACTCAGCAGCCAAGCGACGTCGCGCACCAGCGCGTGCCGCCAGCCCGCCCGGTCGTGCCCGGCGGGGGAGCGGTTCACCCGCACCGTCGCACCCGCCTGCGCCGCAAGCTCTTCCACGGCCTCGCAGTGCCGGTGCATCCTCGGCTCGTGCTCGCCGACGTCGAACGCGACGCGCAGCCCGGACAGATCCGGCAGGGCTCCCAGGCGTTCGGCCGTGTCACCGCCGGCCGGGCCGTCGAGCGAAAGACCGTGTTCGGGCAGGTCACGCGCCCACCAGAACGACCCGGACTGGCAGGCCACCTTCGACACCAGGTCCGGGAAGTCCAGTGCGGCACGGAACGCGCTGAGCCCGCCCAGACTCTGACCCGCGACCACGAACCGCGCCAGGTCCACGGTCACGCCGTTCTCCGAGAGCAACGGCAGCAGCTCGTCCCTGATCGCCTGCCACAGCGCGGAAGAGCTGTACTCGGCATCGCGATCACGAGGTGTGGGAAGGAAGACCAGCGTGGCGGGCGGCATCTCGCCGTTCTTCACCGCCGACTCGAACGCGGCCACGGCCGGGTGCACGTACATCCAGTCGTCGCCGTCGAGCAGCAGCACGACCGGCTCACCGCCCTGGTGCACGCGAACTGTCTTGCGCCCCAACGCTCCGTTCCACCGGATGCGCAGTGAAGGCACGTCCAGCACCTCGTCCGGGCCGACGACCGGCCAGTGCGGCTGCGGTTCGAGATCAGGGGTGGCGAAGATCGACCGGTTCGGGCCCGCGCCGGACGGATTCGACGGATCGGCGTGTTCGTCGCCGTCGAAGAAGTGGTACGTCACCCGCAGCCGGGCCGGCATCTCGACCTCGGCGGACCAGAGGTCGTCCTTCTCGTGGGTCAGCTCGACCGGCTCCAGCACGCTCTCGAACCGCACCGACGCCGGGCCGCCACGCCACTCGAACCTCGTCATCGGGCCACCGCCAGCTGGTAGGAGGAGTCACGGCCGAGCAGTTCGCGGTGCGTGCCCTCGGACGTCACCGAGCCGTCGTCGAGCACGATCACCCGGTCGGCCACGTCGAGCAACGCCGGGCTGCTGGTGATCACGATCGTCGTGCGGCCGCGGCGCAACGCGGTGAGGTTGCGGGCGATGAGCTGCTCGGTCACCGCGTCGACCGCCGTGGTCGGGTCGTGCAGCACCAGGATCTCCGGGTTCGCGGCCAACGCACGGGCCAGCGACAACCGCTGCCGCTGCCCGCCGGACAGGTTCGCACCCCGGTCGCGCACGGCGTAGTCGAGGCCGTCGGAGTGCAGGGCCACGACGTCGGTCAGCATCGCGGCGGACACCGCTTCCTCCAACAGTGCGCTGGAACCGGCCGGATCCACGTTCTCCCGCAACGTTCCCGCGAACACCTCGTGGTGCGACGGGTTGACCAGCAGGTGGGTGCGCACGCTCTCGATCGTCAGCGACGCGACCTCCTGCTTGCCCACGCGCACAACGCCTTCGTAGGAAGCCGGCGGCACGTCGACCGACAGCACCGACGCCAGTTCGGCCGCCGCCTGTGGCTGGTAGGCCGCGATCGCCACGAACTCGCCGGGCTGCACGGAGAACGTCAAGTCCCGCAACGTTCCGTGCGTGACGCCGGAAACCTCGAGCCCGCTCTCCGGACCGGGTTCTTCGACACCGGGCGTCATCAGCGCGGGGGCCGCCAGGATCAACGCCATCCGTTCCGCCGAGGCCCGCGCGATCATCACGTACTTGGGCATCTCCGAGAACAGCTTCAGCGGCTCGATCAGGAACTGCGCCAGGCCGACCGCCATCACGAGCTGACCGATGGTGATCTCGCCCTGGAACGTCAGCAGGCCCGCCCACAGCGTCACCGCCGCCGCCAGCAACGAGTTCAGCGCCAGCGCCAGCCCGGCGTAGACACCGTTCACGCGGGCCACGACGATCGACTGCTTCTTCGCCTCGGTGCTGACCCGGCGGTAGGCCTGGAAAGCCGCGTAGCTGCCGCCGAACCCGTGCAGCGGCCGCAGTCCGGCGATCAGGTCGGACACCTTCGCCCCGGCCCGCGCGACCTTCGCCTGCTGCACCTGGGTGTTCGTGCCGATCCGCCGCGACATCACGCTGAGCACGCTCAGGATCGCGGCCGTGCCGACGAACACCAGCACGCCGAGCGGCACGCTGATCACCGCCAGCACGACACCCGTGATCACCACCGACACCAGCGAGCTGATCAGCAGCGGCACCACCTCGATGATGTCCGCGGTCTGGTCGGCGTCCTCGGTGGCGATGGTGAGCACCTCGCCGGACTTCACGTCGACCTCGCGCGCCACCGGCTGCAGGCCGCGGTCCGCGACCTCGACCCGCCAGCGGTGTGCCTCGGTCGTGTTCGCCTTCTGCAGGATGCGCATGCCGAACCGCCACGAGTACGACACCGTGGCCATCACGAGGCCGAGCGCGAGCAGCGCCAGCCCGAGCGAGCTGAGCCGCCCGCCGCGCAACGCGTACTCGACGATCACGCCGAGCAGGATCGGCACGGCGGTCTCGGCGGCCTGGTAGGACCCCATCAGCAGGGTCCCGGACGCCATGGCGCCTCGGTTGCGGCGCAGGGCGACCCGCAGGATCTCCTTGCCGGTGCGGACTTCAGTGTTCGTCAACGTGCCGCGCAATCGCTTCGGGGGTGGAGAGGGACAGCAGGTCGCGGATCGTGACCACGGGACCGAACTCGCGGCGGAGCAGACCGATCAGCCGGACCGCGAGCATCGAGTGCCCGCCCAGGTCGGTGAAGCCGCTCGTCATGCCCACCTCGTCGTCGTCGAGATCGAGCGCCTCCGCGAACATCTCGCGGACGACGATCTCGGTCTCGGTCAGTTCGCGTTCCTCGACCTTGGTCATCAGCGTGCCGAGCGGACGGGCCTCGGGCAAGGCAGACGTGTCCGCCTTGCCGTTGACCGTGAGCGGGATCGCGTCCACCGCGGCGTAGTGCGAGGGCCGCAGGTAGTCGGGCAGGCCGGCCCCGACCTCCGCCGCGATCGACGGGATGTCCGCACCGTCCGCGAGTACGAGGTAGGCGGCGAGCCGGTACGCGCCGTCGACCTGCGGGTCGGCCTGCGCGACGGCCGCGACGAACCGGACGCCGTCGTGGGCGGCGAACCGCGCCTCGACCTCGCCCAGCTCCACGCGGTGCCCGCGGATCTTGACCTGCTTGTCGGTGCGGCCCAGGTAGAGCAGGTTGCCGTCCGGGCGCCGGATGACCAGGTCGCCGGTCCGGTACATCCGCTCACCGGGCACCCACGGGCAGGCCACGAACCGTTCGGCGGACTGCCCCGGCTGCCCGAGGTAGCCCCGCGCGATGCCCACGCCCGACACGTACAGCTCGCCCGCGACACCGTCCGGCACGTGCCGCAGCCACGGGTCCAGGACGTAGACGTCGGTGTTGTCGATCGCCACGCCGACCACTGGGTCGACGCAGTCGAACGTGCCGACGCCCAGCGTGTTGATCGTGTACTCCGTTGGCCCGTAAAGGTTGTAGCCGATCGTCCCGGGGGTGTCCGCGAGCTGCTGCCACAACGTCGGCGTGACGGCCTCACCGCCCAGCAGCACCAGCGCGGGCCTGTGCTCTGCCGCGAGCAGGCCTTCGGCTACCAGTTGCTGCGCGTAGGTCGGCGTCACGTTGATGACGTCGATCTCGTGCCGGAGGCAGTACTCGACCAGCCCGGTGGCGTCGCGGCGCAGCTCCTCGTCGCAGATGTGCACCTCGTGGCCGTCGGCGAGCCAGAGCAGCTCCTCCCACGACATGTCGAAGGCGAACGACACGGTGTGCGCGATCCGGAACGTCCGGTGCCCGTGCTCGGCCAGCACCGGCTCGAAGATCCGCCGCTGGTGGTTGACCAGCATGTTCGTCAGGCCGGCGTACTCGGTCACGACGCCCTTGGGCTTGCCGGTCGAACCCGAGGTGTAGATCGTGTAGGCCGCGTGCTTGAGCCTGTTCGGATCCTCGGGCGCGAACGTGACCACCGGTTCGGCGTCCGGCCACGGCTCGTCCAGGTTGAAGGTCTCGCTCTGGATCCTCGGTGCTACGGCGCTGGTCGTGATGATCAACGACGGCTGGGCGTCCTCGATGATCGCGGCGATCCGCTCGTCCGGGTGGTCCAGCTCCAGCGGCACGTACGCCGCCCCGCAGCGCAGGATCCCGAACAGCGCGACGACCCAGTCCAGCGACCGCGGCACCGCGATGGCGACCGACGTCTCGACGCCGATTCCCTTGCCCGCCAGCACTCCGGCCAGATGACGGCTGCGGTCCCTGAGCTCCGCGAACGTCATCGTCTTGCCGTGCGCGACCAAAGCCGTTCGGCTCGGGTCGCGGTCGGCGGCCTGGTCGAACAGGTCGACGACGGTCAGGTTGCCGAAGTCGTTGGCGGGGTTGAGTTCCGGCTCCGGTCCCGTGCCGCGGATCGTGCCCAGCGGACCTTCGGTGGTGGCGAGGTCGCCGAGGATCCGCAGGTAGTCGTCGAACAGCCGCTCGGCCAGCGCGGGGTCGGTGACCTGCGGCCGGTACTCCAGCTTGACCGTGAGCTGACGGCCCGGCGTCACGACCCAGGTGAACGGGTAGTGCGTCGAGTCCTCCGACTCGTGGTCGACGATCCCGTTGCGCGCGTTGAGCTCGTCGAACGTGCTGTCGTCCAGGAAGTTCTGGAGCACGAACAGGTTGTCGAACAGCTGGTCGTGCCCGCTCGCCCGCTGGATCTCGCCGAGCCCGACGTGCTCGTGCTCCATGGCGTCGACCCGGGAGGCCTGCACGTTCGCGAGGAACTCGGCCGCGGTGTCGCCCGGCTTGGCCGACACCCGCATTGGCACGGTGTTGAGCAGCACGCCGACGATGTTCTCGGTGCCCTCTTCTTCACGCCCGGAGACCGTGACGCCGAAGACCGCGTCGCCCCGCCCGGTCTCGCTGCCGAGCATCAGCCCGAGCGCGCCGGTGACGACCGAGTTGAGCGTGACGCCGTGCCTGCTCGCCGCCTCACGGAGGCGGCTGGAGTCCTCTTCGGACAGCGTCCGCACGATCTTCGTCGGCAGAGTGTCCGAAGTGGACCCGTCGCCGAGCAGCGTCGGACCGGGAAGCTCCGCCAGGTACCGGGCCCAGAACTGTTCGGCAGCCTGCTGGTCCTTGGCCGCCAGCGCCCGGCAGTAGTTCTCGAAGCTCGGCGTCGCGGGCGTGGAGTCGACCGGCTCGCCCGCGAGGAGCGACTGGTAGGCGCCGAACAGGTCGCGCAGCACGATCTCGCGCGACCAGCCGTCCCACAGCAGCAGGTGGTAGCTGAACAGCAACGCGTCCCGGCCGTCCGGCAGCCGCAGCACGGTGAGCCGGACCAGCGGGGGCCGTTCGAGGTCGAAGCCCGTGCCGCGGTCCTCGATCCGCAGCGCGTCCACCGCGTCCTGGTTCAGCACGTCGACCGTGCGGACCTCGACCTGGCCACCGGACGTGAGGACCTGGACCGGCGTGCCGTCCTCGTCCGCGAAGCCCGCGCCGACGACCGGATGCTTGGCGATGACGTGCGCCATCGCCTTGCCGAGCTTGTCGGCGTCGAGGCGGCGGTCGAACGTGAAGTAGCTCTGCGCCACGTAATGTCCGGCCGCGCTCAGTGCGGCCTGGAAGTACAGACCGCGTTGCAACGGTGACACCGGCGCGGTACGGGTCGCGGTGACCGAGGTGTCCGCGATCCGTTCCAGCGCGAGCAGCCAGCGCGCCGCGATCTCGTCCGACACGTCCTCGCTGAGCGCGAACGTCGCCCGCAGACTGCCCGTGCCCGTGTCGACCCAGCAGTTGACCTCGACGGCGTACGGGCTCGGCTGCGAGCCCATGTCGAGGTTTATTGCCTGCGACTCGCTGCCCCGGCCGAGGTAATTGAACAGCACCTGCGGCCTCGGCAGCGCGGCCAGCACGGGCGCGGTCTGCGGGTTCAGGTACCGCAGCCGGCCGTACCCGACGTGCTGCTCCTCGTCCGGCTGACGCTGCACGAGCTCGCGTGCGGCATCGACGGGGTTGGTGTGCGGGCTGAGCTTCACGGGCGCGATGGAGGTGAACCAGCCGACCGTGCGCGTGTAGTCGTGATGCTCCAGCACCGGGACACGGCCGTGACGCTCCAGTTCGACCACCAGGTCTGTGGGCGTGCCCTGGATCTCGGTGAGTGCGGTGCGCAGCGCGCCTGCCAGCAGCTCGGTCAGGCCGATGCCGAGCGCGGTCGGCGCGGTGTGCACGACGCGGTCGGTGATGTCGGCGGACAGGTTGACCGTGACCTCGCGCTGGTCACCGATCTGCGGGGTGAGGGACGGGGTGTCGAGCACCTCGATCCAGTGGCGCAGGCCGGTGCCGGACTGGGCCTGGAGCGTGAGGGCCCTGGTGTAGGCGCTGAACGGGGTGGTGGCGGGTGCGAGAGTTTCGCCTCGCATGACCGCGTTGATGTCGTCGAGCAGGATCAGCCATGAGACGGCGTCCACGGCCAGGTGGTGGACCACGACGACGAGGGTCTGGGTGGATTCGAGCCACGTGAAGGCGGCCATCACACCGGCTTCGGGGGCTAGGCGACGAGCGGCCTCGTCGGCGGCCGCTTCAAGATCATCAGACCTGTCAGACCCGCTTGAGACGATTGGAGTGGGGACCCGATCCCCCCTGGGGGTCTGCGAGTCGGAATCGATTCCGAGCGCCCACACCCCGTCCGTGACCGTCAGCCGCATCCGCAGGGCGGCGTGAGCCTTCACCACGGCGTCGGCGGCACGTTGCGCGTCTGCCAGGCTCGCGCACTCGACCTGCCGCGCCTGGGCGAACAGGTTCAGCTCCCCGCCCAGCTCCCGCTGCCGCAGCACGATCGGCGTCGGCACCACCGGCCCGTCCTGCTCCGCGACCACGACCGGCGCGGCGGCAGGCGCCACCGCGAACTTCGCAGCCAACGCCCGCGGAGTCTTGTGCAGGAACAGGTCCCGAGGCGCGATCCGCACGCCGCAAGCCCGAGCCCGGTTCACCACCCCGATCGCGATGATGCTGTCCCCACCGGCCACGAAGAAGTCCGTGTCCGCGTCCACCACAGCGCCAGGCAGCACGTCCGCGAAGATGCCGACCAGCGAGTCCAAGGCAGGCGAGTCACCGGCAGCAACCGGCGCGTCCTCAGACACACGGGCACGCTCTTCCAACGCCTTGCGGTCGAGCTTGCCGTTGACCGTCAAAGGCAAGGCGTCCAGCGGGAGAACCCGCTGCGGCACCATGTGCACCGGCAGCTTCGACCCGAGCACGGCGAGAACATCGGAAGCAGGCGACCCCACCACGTGCGCGATCAGGTGGTCGGCGGTGTCCGCCACCGTCACGGCCACGTCGACCACGCCGGGCACCGAGCGAACAGCCGACTCGACCTCGCCCAGTTCGATCCGGAATCCCTTGAGCTGCACCTGGTTGTCGGCCCGTCCGACGAACTCCAACGAGCCGTCCACCGTGCGCCGGGCCAGGTCGCCCGAGTTGTACATCCGCGAACCATCAGCGGCAAAAGGGTCCGCCACGAACCGGCTGCACGTCAGATCCGGCCGGTTGTGATAGCCCAGAGCGAGCTGCGCGCCCGCCACGTAGATCGCGCCGACCTGTCCGGGAGCGACCGGACGCAACGACGAGTCCAGCAGGTACGTGCGCAGACCGGGGATCGGGCCGCCGATCGGGCTGACCTCGCGCCCTGATGCGAAGTCCGCGGAGTCCAGCACCCGATGCGTCACATGGACCGTGGTCTCGGTGATGCCGTACATGTTGACCAGTTCGGGCCGCGCGGCGCCGTAGCGCTCGACCCAGCCACGCATCCGCGACAGCTCCAGCGCCTCGCCGCCGAAGATCACCCGCCGCAACGCGGGCAGCGGCTCGTCCAGCCGGTCCGCCTCGATGAACTGGTAGAACGCCGACGGAGTCTGGTTCAGCACGGTGACACCACGCCGGCGAACCAGCTTGTGGAAGTCGACCGGCGAGCGGGTCAGGCCGTGGTCGGGGACGAGCAGCTCGCCGCCGTGGAGCAGCGCGCCCCACAGCTCCCAGACCGCGAAGTCGAACGAGTACGAGTGGAACTGCGTCCACACGTCGTCCGGCCCGAAGTTCATGTCCGGCTGGGTGTTCGCCAGCAGCGACACCACGCCGGCGTGCGACACGACGACGCCCTTGGGGCGGCCGGTCGAGCCGGACGTGTAGATCACGTAGGCCGGGTTGCGCCAGTCGAACGACGGCACCTGCGCCTCGCCGGGCACTTCCTCGCCGTACACCAGCACCCGCGCCGGCACGCCGGCCGCGACAAGCAGACGCTCGAAGCGTTCGCGATGCTCAGCCTCGACCAGCACCACCTGTGGCGCGGAGTCGGCGAGGACGTACTGAAGCCGCTCGTCCGGGTAGGCAAGATCCAAAGGCACGTACGCGCCACCCGCCGACACGATGCCGACGAGCGCGACGACCTGCTGCAACGAACGCCCGATCGCGACCGCGACCCGTTGGCGCGGAACGACTCCCGCGTTCACCAAACTACGAGCGAGCCGGTTCTTGGCGTCGGCCAGCATCCCGTACGACAGACCCTCGGCACTGCCGTCGAGGTGGCACATCGTCACGGCCCGCGCGGACGGGTCACGCACCGCGGCGGCGTCGAACAGCTGAGCCAGCGTCACAGGCTCAACCGAGGCCGCGGCCCGCGCGGACGAGAGCGAGACCGCGGGGATGTTCTCCTCGTGCAGCAACGAGTTCAGCGTGTCCGAGAAGGCCCGCAAGATCGTGCGGGCGCCGTCCGCGCGCACGACCGTCGTGTCGTAGATCAGATTGAACCGCAGCGCGCCGTCGAGGGACCGCTCGACCACCAGCGTCAACGGGTAGTGCGGCGCGCCCTCGTTCACGACCTCGGCGATCGTGAACGGGCCCTCCAACGCGGTCACGTCCGTGGCGACGTCGAAGACGACGAGCGTGTCGAACGCCGAACCGTGCGGTGCCTGGCGCCCGATCCGGGTCAGCGACACGTGCTGATGCGGCAGCACCGCGGTCTGGTGCGCCCGCACCGATTCCAGCAACGAACGCGCGGAAGAACCAGACCAGCCGACGCGCACGGGAATCGTGTTGATGAACAGTCCGACCATCTCGGCGATGCCGGGAACGTCGGCGTCACGACCGGACACCGTCGACCCGAACACGACGTCCTGGCTGCCCAGGATGCCGCCCAGCGTCACGCCCCACGCGCTGTGCACGGCGACGCTCAGCGACACACCGGCCGCACGCGCCGCGGCGTCCAGGTCGGGAGCCGCGTCGATCACCACGTCGTCGAACAGCTCGGACGGCGTGTGCCCCTCCGCCACGAACGAAGGCGCCGCAAGCCCGGCGAGCTCCTCGGACCAGACCCGGTCGCTCTCCGAGGCGTCGGCGTTCACCAGCCAGCGCACGTAGTCGGCGTAACCGCCACGCGGGTGCACCGAACCCGGTGTGGCGTACTCGGCCAGCAGCGCGCGCAGCATCGGCGGCACCGACCAGCCGTCCGCGATGATGTGGTGCACGGTCTGCACCAGCACAAAACGTTGCGGTGCCACCCGGATCAGCGTGAAGCGCATCAACGGGCCGCGCGCGAGATCGAACCCGGCGACGCGGTCTCGTTCGGCGTACTCCCCGATCTCCTCGTCGGTCATGCCCTGACCGTCCACAGTGGAGAACTCCGGCCGGACACCGGACTCCAGCACCGAGACGACCCGCCCGTCGGCGAGACCGACGAACCGGGCGGCGAGGTTCGGGAACAGCTCCAGCACGCGGGTCGCGGCCGCCTCGAGCCTGCGCGCGTCCACGGGCCCGGTCAGGGTGAGCAGCTGCTGCTCGACGTACCGGTGCGCCGACTCGTCGTCGAACACCGAGTGGAAGTAGAGGCCCTCCTGCAACGGCGTCAACGGCAGGATGTCGCGCAGAACAGCGGAATCCAGCGAGTCCACATCGGACTGAGTGAGCGGCAGCAGGTCGAAGTCGCTGGGGGAGTGGCCGCCCTGCGTCAACGCGGCGAGCCCCTCCAGCGCGGCCACGAAGTACGCGCCGATCCGCGCGGTGTCCTCGTCGCTGAACACCCCGGACGGCCACGAGATCACCGTGACCAGTTCCAGGTCGCCGTCCGCGCCGGGCTCGGCCGATGCGTTGAACTCCAGCGCCCGGGGCAGCCGCATCGCCGGGTCGCGCTTCTCGCCGAGCTGACCGGCGTTCTCCGCGAGCTGCCAGTCACCGGTCGCACCACCGGCGAACCGGCCGAGGTAGTTGAACAGCACCTGCGGCCGGGACGCGTCGAACTCCGCGCGCCCCAGGTACTTCAACGCGCCGTACGAGACACCGTTGCTCGGCACCCGAGCGAGGTCCTCCTTGACCCGCTTCAAAGCCGCACCCAGGTCATCGGCCGAACCCGGATCCACCGTCACCGGGAACAGCGTCGTGAACCAGCCGACCGTGCGCGACAGGTCGGGGTCGAGCGGCACGAACCGGCCTTCACGGCCGTGTCCCTCCAGCTCGATGTGCGCGAACGTCTGGTCCTGCCCGTTGTCACGGCGCCACCGGGCAAGCGCGACCGCGAGACCCGTCAGCAGCACGTCGTTGACCTTCGCGTGGAACAACGCCGGCACGTCACCCAGCAACGCGGCTGTGGCGGCGGATCCAACGATCACCGTGCGAACCTGTTCACCCGCGACGACATCGGCGTCGGTCAGCTCACGCCGGCCGAGCAGCTGATCCACCCCCGGCAACGCACGCTCGTAGTACGACCGGTCGCCCTCGAACCCGGCCTTCTCCAGCAGCTGGGTCCAGCGCCGGAACGACGTGCCGACCGGCCGCAGCTCGACCGGAACCCCGGAGGAGACCTGCTGCCAGGCCTGCGCGAGATCGTCGAAGAGGATGCGCCACGAGACACCGTCGATCACCACGTGGTGGATCACGATCACGAGCTGCCGAGCCTCAGAGCGCCACACCGCGCGCAGCATGACGCCCGCGTCCGGGTTCAGCCCCTCGGTCGCCGCCGCGACGCACTCCTCGAGAGAAGCATCGCTCTCCTCCCACAACGCGTTCCCGCCCGAAGGGATGTCGAACGACCACCGCTCGCCCCGAACGAGCTTGGCGCGCAACATGTCGTGCCGCGCGACCACCGCGTCGAGGATCTGGGTGAGCGCGTCTGCGGTCAAGGAAGCCGGTGCGTTGAGCACGACCGACTGCACGAACCCGTCGATCGCGTCCGTCGTCTCCCCGAGCCACTGCACGATCGGCAGCCCCGCGACCGGACCGGTCGGAACGTCGTCGTGGTCGACCGCGGCAGCGCCGTCACGTGACGCGACAGCGGCAAGCGCACGGGGAGTGCGGTTCACGAAGATCTGGGTGGCGGTGACGAACACGCCCTCCGCCCGCAACGCGCTGAGCAGCGAGATCGCCAGGATGCTGTCGCCGCCCAGCTCGAAGAAGTCCTGGTCGGCGCCGACCTGCTCGACCCGCAGCACCGACGCGACGGCGGCGCAGATCACGGCCTCGTCGTCGTTGGCCGCCGCCGTCACCGGCCCGGTCTCCACCACGGGCTCCGGCAGGGCGCGCCGGTCGAGCTTTCCGTTGGCGGTCAAAGGGAACTCGCTCATCACCACGATGTGCGTGGGAACCATGTACTCGACGAGGTTCTCGACCGCCCACTGCTTCACGGCGTCCGAGGTCAGGCCCGAGTCGGACGGCACGACGTACCCGACGAGGTAGTTGCCGCCCGCCGAGTTCTTCCTGACCACGACACAGGTGTGGCGGACCTGCGGGTGCTCGGCCAGCGCGACCTCGACGTCCTCCAGTTCGAGCCGCATGCCGCGGATCTTGACCTGGTTGTCGACGCGGCCGAGGAAGTCGAGCGACCCGTCCGGCGCGAACCGCGCCAGGTCACCGGTCCGGTAGAGGCGTGACCCGTCGGTGGCGAACGGGTTCGCCACGAACCGCGACGCCGTCAGGCCGGGAGCGTTCACATACCCGCGCCCCAGCAGGAAACCGCCGATGTACAGCTCGCCGCCGACACCGACCGGGCACGGCCGCAGCTCGTCGTCCAGCACGTAGAGGTCGGTGTTCGGGTTCGCCTTGCCGATCGACGTCGACAGCCGCTCGGCCTCGCCGCGATAGATCACGTGCGAGACGCCGATCGTCGCCTCGGCCGGGCCATAGCCGTGGTACATCGGGATGTCGAGCTGCGTGCGGAACCGGTCGTACAGCTCGGGAGTGAGTACCTCGCCGCCGCACCACACGTGCCGCAGGCTGGCCAGCTCGCCGTGGCCCGCGATGTTCAGCAGCACGTCCAGCATCGAGGACACCAGGTACACGAACGTCACGCGGTGGCGGTCGATCGTGTGCAGCAGGTGGTGCGGGTCGCGCTCGCCGCCGGACCGCACGACGACGGTCCGGCCGCCGCACACGAGCGGCAGGAAGATCTCGTTGATGGAGATGTCGAACGACAGCGGTGCCTTGAACAGCGACGCGTCGGAGTGTCCGAAGTGGAGGATCTGGTCGACCTGCCACAGCAGGCGTTCGCTGATCGCCTCGTGCCGGATCATCGCGCCCTTGGGGCGGCCGGTCGAGCCGGACGTGAACATCACGTACGCGAGCTGCGCGCCGCGGATCGTGACATCGG
This sequence comes from Lentzea waywayandensis, assembly GCF_900115955.1. GTDB lineage: Bacteria > Actinomycetota > Actinomycetes > Mycobacteriales > Pseudonocardiaceae > Lentzea > Lentzea waywayandensis. The sequence continues at coordinate 1,125,714 of NZ_FOYL01000002.1, read as the reverse complement.
TGGGATCGCCCGAGTAGTCCGGGAAACCCCAGTCGGAGAGGTCGACCGCGACGGACGCGGGCTCGCCTTCCTGGCCACTGCCCAGAAGCAGGACGACCTGCGCGTCGGTGATCACGGACTCGCGGCGCGAGGCCGGCCACTGCGGGTCGAGCGGCACGAACGCCGCCCCGGCCTGGAGCACGGCGAGCAGGCTGATCACCATCTCGGCGGAGCGATCCAGCGAGATGCCGACGACCTGCTCTGCGGTGAGACCGCGTTCGAGCAGGTGGCGGGCGAGCTGGTTGGAACGGGTCAGCGCCTCGCCGTAGGTGAAGGCGCGGTCACCGTCGTTGATCGCGACGGCGTCCGGGCGCTGCCGGGCCTGTTCGCGGAACAGCTCCACGATGCTCGGCCGGTCACGCGGGAACTCGTTGTCGTTCCAGCGGGCCAGGTCCGCGAGCCGCTCGTCGAGCGTCTGGGAGGTCAGCGTGCCGATGGCGCGGTTGGGGAACTCGGCCAGGTCGTCCAGCGCGCGCTCGGCCTCGGCCAGGTCCACGCCGTCCGGAACAGGAACGGCCCAGCCGTCCGGTCGTTCGGTGACGTCGGAGGACTGGCCCTTGTCGGCCCACACGAGCAGGTCGCTGAACAGCGTCGCGGGCGTGAGCTCGAAGCCGTCGACCCGAAAACCGGGGGTCGCCCAGTGGTTCAGTGCGACGGCACTCGCGACGGCGATGGTCCGCTGCGGGTACTCACCGGCACGGCGCCGAACGGAGGCGATCCGGGCGGTCGAAAGAAGTACGTCACGGTCGGCCATCTGTTCCATCGACGACTCAGCCATCCCTTCACAATCGGTGAAGGAAGCCTAACCTAAGTAGTTGCCGTTCCGAATCGCCAAGCGGCCCAAAGAGCCGCGTAACGCCCATCACGCGCCACGAGTTCTTCGTGCGTTCCGTGTTCCAGCACGCGACCTGCGTCGAGCACGGCGATCCGGTCCGCGGCGATGGCCTGGGTCAGGCGGTGTGCGACCAGAAGTGTTGTGCGGCCCCGGCAAGCCGCGAGCGCGGCTCGTTCCAGCGCGGCGGCACCCTGGCTGCCCGCCTCGGCCGTCGACTCGTCCAGCACGACGACGGGGGAGCGGCCGAGCACCAGCCGGGCCAGCGCGATCTGGGCGATCTTGGTCACGTCGAGGCGTTCGCCACCCTCGCCGACGTCGGTCTGCAAGCCCAGAGGCAACGCCTCGACCCACGTGTCCGCGCCAACGGTCCGCAACGCGTCCATGAGCTCGTCGTCGGTCGCGTCCGGTGCTGCCAAACGCAGATCCTCGGCCAGCGGACCGGCGAAGACGTGGGCCTCCTGGGTCAGGATGCTGACCAACGCGCGTGCGCCTGCCTCGTCCAGATCGACGAGATCGGAGGAACCGATGTGCACGGACCCGGCCAGCGGAGTGCCGGTGCCGGCGACCAAAGCAGCCAACGTCGTCTTGCCCGCACCGGTCGCCCCGACCAGTGCGAGTGAGGTGCCGGCGGGGATCTCCAGGTCGATGTCCTGGAGCACGTCGTGCTCGGATTCGGGATAGCGGAAGGAAAGCCCGCGCACCGACACCGGAAGTGGTCGTGCGTCCGCGTCGACGGCCACCGCGCTGCGGACGAGTTCGTCGCCGTCGGACTCGGTGGTCACGCCGACCAGCCGCGTCAGCCCGGCACCGGACTTCTGCGCTTCGTCGAAGAACGCCATGATCAGGCCGAGCGGCACGAACAACTTGTGGAACAGCAGCGCGGCGACGGAGACCTGGCCCAGCGAGGACTGCTCGTTGGTCACCAGGAAGTAGCCGACGACGATGATCAGCCCGAGTCCGATGAACTCGGCACGGTTCTCCCTGCCGATGAACCGGCCGAAGAACCGGAAGACGTCGATGCCGATGTTGCGCACCCGCCACGACTCCGCGGTCACCTTGTCCCGGAAGACGTTCTCCAGGCGGTACGCGCGCACGGTGGCGATGCCGTCGAGGCCGCTGATCAACGCCTGCGCGCGATCGGCCTGCGCCTCGGAACGGGCGCGGTAGAGAGGCTGCGAGCGGGGCAGGTACCAGCGCAACGCCAGCCAGTAGGCGGGCAGCGCGCAGGCACCGGCGAGGCCGAGCCGCCAGTCGAGGCCGAACATGCCGGCGGTCGCGATCACGACCAGCACGACCGCCGAGAAGATCGTCGGAATGGCCGTGCGGAAGCCCTTGGAGATCACCGCGACGTCGTCACCGACGCGCGAAAGCACGTCACCGCGGCCGACCTCCTCGATGCGCGCGCTCGGCATCCCGAGCACCGCGCGCACCGCGCCCTCCCGCAGGCGCGCCAGCATCTCCGCGCCCACCCGGCCGACGAGATAGGTGGAGACCGCGGTCATGACCGCGCCGGCCAGAGCCGAGACGACGGTGGCGATGCCGATCGACCAGAGGATCGACGCGTCGCGGCCCTGGGTGACTCCGTCCACCACGGTGCCCAGCAGGAACACCGGGATGATCTGGAGCACCGCCCCGGCCGCCGTCGCCAGCACGGTGGCGATCGGCAGGCCGGGGGCGGACCGGCAGTGGTCGAGCACCCAGCGAGAGGCCTCCCGCCCGGACGCCGTGCGCAGGATCTTCGCCGGCGGGGCGGAGACGCTCGTGGTCACGAGGGGAGGCCTTTCGCTGGAACTGTTGTGTCAGAACGAGATCAGCCGACGGACTTGGCGGCCTTCACGAGCTCGTCCACCGCGTACGGCATGGACGCGAGGGTCGCCTGCGAGATCGCGGCACCGACGGCCGCGCCCTCGCTGTCGAGGATGTAGTGGACCTTGCCGGCCTTGACCGCGGGCAGGTTGTTGAAGAGCTCGAAACCCTTGAGCGCCTTCAGGTCCGCCTCGTCGTTGATGATGAAGATGCGGTCGACGTTCATCACGTCGATGCGCTCGGGGGACAGGGACACGAAGAACTTGCCGGCGGCGAGCTCGTCGACCTTCGTGTTGCCCTTGAAGCCGATGCCGGTGAGGACCTGGCTGCGCACGTCGGTCGTGGAGAACGGCCCGATGGCGTCCTTGTACCAGGACGCGACGACCGCGGTCTCGTTCGCCCAGGCCGGGTTCGCTTTCTTGGCCTCGGCGAGCTTGTCGTCGATCGCCTTGATGGCCTTGGCGCCCTCGTCACCCTTGCCGACCGCCTTCGCGACCTGGAGCGCGTTGTCCTGCCACTTGGCGGAGAAGGGCTCCTTCTCCTCCTTGGTGCGGCCGACCACCGGCGCGATCTTGGAGAGCTTGTCGTACCACTCCTGGGTCGCCTCGGAGTAGACGGCGACGATCAGGTCGGGACGCAGCTGCGCGATCTTCTCGAAGTTCGGCTCGGTGTCACCGTTCTTCATGACGACTTCGGGCGTGGTCGTACCCCACTTGTCCTTCACCCACGGCCACTGGGTGTTGATGTCGGGCGTCTTGCCCTCGGGGTTCGGGTACTGGTCGACCATGCCGACCGGGACGACGCCCAGCGCCAGCAGCGTCTGCTCGTCGGTGTAGCCGAGGGAGACGACGCGCTTGGGCGCTTCCTTGATCTCCGTCGTGCCGAAGAAGTGCTCGACCTTGGTCGGGAACGTGCCACCGGAGGCGCCGTTCGTCGCGGGGGTCGTTGCAGGCGTGGAAGAACCGCACCCGGCGAGGACGCTGGCACCGACAACGGCGGCTGCTGCCACAGCTGTCAGTCGCTTCCAGGTCATGGTCGTTCTCTGGCCCATTCGGCACCTCGTTCTTCGCTGCCCACGCGGCGGGGGAAATTAGGACAGGCGAACCTTATCACCCGGTTAGGGCAGGCTAACTTTCGTCTTGGTCACTCTTCGATACCACGTGGGTCCGGCCGATGGGGACGATCAACGGTCGCTCGCTGACGGGGTCGTCGATGACCTTCGCCTGCAGGCCGAACGTCTCCAGCAACAACCCGCTCGTGATCACTTCGCTCGGATGTCCTTGCGCGACAATGGATCCCGACTTCATCACGATCAGGTTGTCGCTGTAGCGGACGGCCAGGTTCAGGTCGTGCAGGACCATGACGATCGTGCAGCCGCCCTCGTGCAGGTCGTCGACGAGGTCGATCACGTCGATCGCGTGCGCGAGGTCCAGGTAGGTCGTCGGCTCGTCGAGCAGCAGCAGGTCCGTGCCCTGGGCGAGCGTCATGGAGATCCACACCCGCTGCCGCTGCCCGCCCGAGAGCGAGTCGACCGGGCGGTGGGCCAGATCGGCCACGCCCGTCATGTGCAACGCCTTGGCCACGACGTCCGCGTCGTCGCTCGACCACTGCCGCACCCAGCTCTGGTGCGGGTGCCGGCCGCGGGCCACGAGGTCGGCGACGGTGAGGCCCTCCGGCGCGATCGGGGTCTGCGGGAGCAGGCCCATCCTCTTCGCGACGTCCTTGGTCTTCAGGCGCGCGATGTCGCCGCCGTCGAGCAGCACCGTGCCCTGGCGCGGTTTGAGCAGCCGGCACAGCGTCCGCAGCAACGTCGACTTGCCGCAGCCGTTGGGGCCGATGACCGTCGTGATCACCCCGGTCGGGATGGCGACGTCCAGGTTGTCGAGCACGACCCGGTCGGCGTACCCGACCGTGACGCCCTTGGCGCCCAGTCGGGCGGCGTCGTTGCGCAGCGCGGTCATAGGGCAACCTTACTTAATGAAGGCTTGCCTCAGGGCGCGCGGTTCACGGCAGCGTCACCGAGACGACCAGGCCACCACCGTCACGGGGCTTCGCCCGCACGGAACCGCTGTGGGCGTGGGCGATCGAGGCGACGATCGACAGGCCGAGTCCGACCCCGCGGTTCGGGCCTGACCGGTCCCTGTCGAGCCGCACGAACGGTTCGAACAACGTCTCCGCGCGGTCCGCGGGCACCAGGCATCCGGTGTTGGCGACCTCGATCGCGGGACTGCCCCCGACCCGGACCTCGACGGTGCCGCCGTTGTTGTACTTGATCGCGTTGTCCAGGAGGTTGGTCACCAGGCGTTCGAGCAGGACGGGGTCGCCGCGCACGGTGCGCCGCGCGATGTCCGGGTGCAGCCGCACGCCGGCCTGGGCGAGCGCCGGTCCGGTGGCGACGAGGACCTGGCTCACGAGCCGGTCCAGCGGCACGTCCTCCAGGTGCTCCAGCCCGCTGTCGGTACTGGCCAGCACGAGCAGCCCCTCGATCAGGTCCTCGCTGCGCGCGTTGACCACCAGGAGCTTCTCGCACAGCTCCCTGGTGGCCCGGTCCTTGCCCAGCTTCACCAGGGCGACCTCGACCATGGTGCGCTGGGTGGCCAACGGTGTGCGCAGCTCGTGCGAGGCGTTGGCGACGAACCGCCGTTGGCTGTCGAACGAGCGGGCCAGCCGGTCGAGCATCTCGTCGAACGTGTCGGCCAGCTCGGTCAGCTCGTCCTTCGGCCCCGGCAGATGGATGCGCTGGTCGAGGTTGTCGGCGCTGAGCTTGCGGGCGGTGGCCACCACCTGGTGCACCGGCCGCAGCATCCCCGCGGCGGCGAGCCTGCCCAGCAGCAGCGCGATCGCGCCCGCGCCGGCCAGGGCGATGCCCGACTGGATGAGCAGCGTCCGGAGCACGTCGGACCGGTACTGCTCGATGGTCATCGGACGGACGACGCTCTGCGCGTTCGCGCTGTCCTCGTGCGTCTGCGGCGCGTCGGTGGCGTTCGACGATCCCGCGGCGGCCGGCCCGCCGTCCTCCAGCAGCGCGCCGCGAACGAGCAGGTAGTTCGTCGTCAGCAGCAGCGCGCCGCTGAACAGCAGCAGCGTGCCGATCAGCAACGACAGCCTGGTCTTGACCGAGAACCGCTTCCGCTTCACCCGGCGAGCTGGTAGCCCACCCCCGGCAGGGTCCTGATCACCGCCGGCAGGCCCAGTTTCCTGCGCAACGTGACCATCGTGACCCGCACCGCGTTCGTGAACGGGTCGATGTGCTCGTCCCATGCCTGCTCCAGCAACTCCTCGGCGCTGACGACGGACCCGTTCGCCCGCATGAGCACTTCCAGGACGGCGAACTCCTTGCGGGACAAGTAGATGAACCTGTCCTCACGCGACACCTGGTGCCGCGGCACGTTCATCTCGATGTCGCCCCACCGCAGCACGGGCGGCAGGGCGGGCTGTGCGCGCCTGCCCAGCGCGTGCACCCTGGCGACCAGTTCCGCGAGGGCGAACGGCTTCGTCAGGTAGTCGTCGGCGCCGATGCCGAGGCCGTGCACCCGTTCCATGACGTTGCGGGCCGCGGTCAGCATGATCACTCGCGTGGTGCTGTGCGAGGACACGAGCGTCTGGCACACCTGGTCGCCGTGCACGTGCGGCAGGTCGCGGTCGAGCACGACGATGTCGTAGCGGTTGACCGCCACGCGTTCCAGCGCGGCCGCTCCGTCGAAGCACACGTCGACGGCCATCGCCTGCTGCCTCAGCCCCTCGGCAATGGCTTCGGCGAGCATCTCCTCGTCTTCGACCACCAGAACTCGCATGCGCCCCATTATGCGCAGCGGGCCGTAAGCAAACCATATGCATTCCCCTTACGGGGTAGAGATCCACTCGTCGGTAGAACTGGTCCGCAAAGGTGGTTTCTCATTCGGAGGCGATTCATGGGTATCCGTACCGGCGGTATTCTCGTCGCATTGGCATGCGTGCTGACCGTGGGTGCCTGCTCCAGTGGCAACGGGGCGGCCGGCGTGCCCTCGCTGCCCGGTGCCCCCTCCAGCGGAGCCTCCACGGGCTCCTCCTCGCTCGGCGAGGACGCGTTCACCAAGTGCATGAAGGAGAACGGGGTCGACGTCAACACACCCGACCAGGAGGGGCAGGGGAAGTCGGAGAGCACCTCGTCGCCGGGTGATCAGGGCCGGTACGACCAGGCGCTGGAGAAATGCCGGAAGTTCATGCCCGACGGTGGCACGAACCCGAAGGCGAGCGAGGAGGAGTTGCGCAAGGCCGTCGAATTCGCCAAGTGCATGCGCGCCAAAGGCGTGAACTATCCCGACCCTGATCCGAATGCCGGTGCGGGAAACGGGGCGGTGCGAATTCCTGAGGGTGTGGACGGCAACGATCCCGTGTTCCGCGAGAAGATGAAGACCTGTCTGCGCGAGTCGAGCGGTCTCGTCCCGGAGGGCGGCAAGTGACCGCGCCGGATGGACGGGAAGCGCTCCGCAGACGCGTGCGGCGCCGGCTGCTGGTGACCACCGTCGTGCTCGTGGTGCTCGCCACGGGAGGCGTCGTGCTGGCCACCGGGGTCGCGACCTCGCCGCGGTCCGCGCCGAAGTCCGCGCCACCGCCTCCGGCCACGGCGAAGATCGTGAAGACCGACCTGGTCGACCAGGTCAAGGTGGACGGCACCGTGGGGCACGGCACCGCGACCGCGCTGGCCGGGCGCAAGGCGGGCACGCTGACGTGGCTGCCGGAGCAGGGCAAGGTGATCGGCCGCGGCGAGTCGCTCTACGCCGTCGACGCGGTCGGCGTGAAGCTGCTGCTCGGCACGACCCCGCTGTACCGGGAGATCCGCGCCGGCGTGCCGCCGGGGCCGGACGTCACCGTGCTGCAGGAGAACCTGGTGGCGCTCGGGCACAAGGACGCGGGACCGCCCGACGGGGAGTTCGGGGCGAAGACCGAGCGTGCGCTGAAGAAGTGGCAGAAGGCGGCCGGGCTGCCGCAGACCGGCACGCTGGGTCCCGGCGACGCCCTGGTGCTGCCGGCCGCGGTGCGGGTCGACGCCGTCACCGCGCAGCTCGGCGCGGCCGCGGAGGGCGAGCTGATGAAGGTCACCGGAACCGGACGGCTGGTGACCGCCAAGATCGACCAGGCGCGCCGGGCCTACGTCGCGGTCGGAGCGAAGGTGGAGGTCGTGCTGCCCGGCTCGCGGACCGTTCCGGGCAAGGTGCTCTCGGTGGCGACGGGCACCGGCAAGGAGCAGGAGAACGACCTGGTGGCCGTGATCGGCCTCGACGACCCGGCGGCGGTCCCGGAGTCCGGCCAGGTGTCGGTCGTGCTGTCCGGCGCGCGACGGGACGGCGTGCTCGCCGTGCCGGTGCGGGCGCTCGTGGCTCCGGCCGGTGGCGGTTACGCCGTGGAGGTCGTGCGCGACGGACGGCGCGACCTGATCAGGGTCGAGCCGGGCATGTTCGCGTCCGGCCTCGTCGAGGTGTCGGGTGAAGGCCTGGCCGAAGGCGCCGAGGTGGTGATCGCGTCATGACGGCGGTCCTCGAACTGGTCGACGTGTCGAAGGTCCACCCCGGCCCGGTGGTGGCGCTGCGGGGCGCGTCGATCCGGGTGGTCCCCGGTGAACTGGTCGCCATCGTCGGACCCTCCGGTTCCGGCAAGTCGACGATGCTGCACCTGCTGGGCGCACTCGACCTGCCCAGCACCGGCCGGGTCCTGGTCAACGGGCACGACGTGAGCGAGCTGACCGACCGGCGGCTGTCCGCGCTGCGGGCGTCGTGGCTGGGCTTCGTGTTCCAGCAGTTCCACCTGACCGAGGGACTGACCGCACGGGAGAACGTGGTGGCCGCCGAGGTCTACCGCGGCGTGCCGAGGCGGGAACGGCGCGCCCGCGCGGACGAGGCACTGGCCCGCGTCGGGCTGACCCACCGGGCCGACCACTTCCCCTCCGAGCTGTCCGGCGGCGAGAAGCAGCGGGTCGCGATCGCCCGCGCGGTGGTGAACCGGCCCGCCGTCGTGCTGGCCGACGAACCGACCGGGAACCTCGACTCCGCCTCCGGCACGGAGGTGCTCGCGTTGCTGCGGGAGCTGAACGCCACGGGCACGACGGTCGTGCTGATCACGCACGACCGCGCCATCGCCGAGGCCACGCCCCGGCGCGTGGAGGTCCTCGACGGCCGGATCAGCCTCGACACCGGAGGCCGAGCATGATCCCGCTGCCGAAACCCAACCGCCTCCCACCGCGCGACGTCCTGGTGCTGGGCCTCGCGGGATTGCGCACCCGGCTGACCCGCACCGCGCTCGCCGCGCTCGGCATCTCCATCGGGATCGCCGCGCTGGTCGCCGTGGTCGGCGTGCCGGCGTCGAGCCAGGCCGCGCTCCGGGCGCAGCTCGCCGCGCTCGGACCGAACCTGCTGACCGTGGCGCCGGGCGAGGACCTGCTCAGCTCGTCCAAGGCCAAGCTCCCGCCGGACTCGCTGGCCATGATCCGGCGCATCCCGCCGGTGCAGGCCGTGTCCGCCACCGGCGCGACGACGGCGACGGTGCGGCGCAGCGATCTGGTTCCGCGCGACGAGAACGGCGGCATCAGGGTCGCGGCGAGCGCGCTCGACCTGCTCGCCGTGGTGCAGGGCCGGGTCCGCGCCGGGGCGTTCCTCTCGACCGCGACCGAGGGGTACCCGGTGGTGGTGCTGGGAGACCGGGCCGCCCGCGTGCTGGGGGTCGAGCCGCGTGAGGACGGGGCCGCGTCCTCGGTGTGGATCGCGGACCGGCAGTTCGTGGTGGCGGGAGTGCTGGAGCCGGTGCCGCTCGCGCCGGAGCTCGACAGCTCCGCGCTGGTGGGATGGTCCGCCGCGCAGCGCTACCTCGGCTTCGACGGCACACCGGGTCTCGTCTACGTGCGGGCGGCGGAGCACGCCGTCGAGGCGGTGAAGGCGGTGCTGGGACGCACGGTCAACCCGGAGCGTCCGAACGAGGTGCTGGTCAGCAGGCCGTCCGACGTGCTGGTCGCGCAGCGGGCCACCGAACGCGCGTACTCCGCGCTGTTCCTGGGGCTCGGCGCGGTGGCACTGCTCGTCGGCGGCATCGGGGTGGCCAACACGATGGTCATCTCGGTGCTGGAACGGCGCAGGGAGATCGGGCTGCGCCGGGCCCTGGGGGCGACCCGGCGCCAGATCGGTGCCCAGTTCCTCACCGAGTCGGTCGGGCTCGCCGTGGCCGGTGGCCTCGCGGGCGTCCTGCTCGGCACCGCGGTCACGACCGGTTACTCGATCGTGCAGGGCTGGCCGGCTGTGCTTCCCCTGCCCGTGTTGCTCGGCGGAGTCGGCGCCGCAGTGGTCATCGGCGTCCTCGCCGGTGTGTATCCGGCGATCCGCGCGGCGCGCCTACCCCCCACGGCAGCGCTCGCGGACGCCTGAGCGACACGCGGAAGCGGTCCCCGGCAGCAGCGCCGGGGACCGCGTTCGTGACAGGACTGCGCGAGATCAGCCTCTGCTCTGGATACCGGAGCCGGTGCGGTAGTAGCCGGACGGGCAGACCTGGAGGATGTACCAGGACCCGCGACCGAGCCACCGGGTGTAGTAGGTCCAGCCGTTGCTGCAGGACAGGTACGACCGGATCTCCCCGGAGTTGACGGTGCAGTCGCGCTCCACGCCGTTGCTGTAGAGCACGCTGTAGCAGCTCCAGACCGCTGCCGTCGACGGTGGCGCCGCCTCGACGACCGGCGCGGCCTGCACCGCCGCCGACTGGGGCGCGGCCGAGGCCCCCTGCGCTCCCAGGGCACCCCCGGCGACGAGGACGAGCGACAGGACCAGCATCTTGAACAGGCGCGTGAAGGGCGCACTCGTGTGACGGATGTTCATCGGCGGACTGTCCTCCTTGGATTGAAACAATTGCGGACGGCAGAATTCTGACCGCAAATCCCAGGAGTCATGAGTAATGGAAGTAAATACTTCCAGGTCGCATAAATTTGTCATGGCGAATCGTTGCCGCCGCAATGCCGCTAGCACGCCGGCGGCGCCGAGGGAAGTCGTGGAAGCGGTGTCTTCCGTGTGTCCTTCGGGGTCATCCGGATGGCGCAGCCGAATGGTCGGCTTATGATTTTCTTATGCGGCTGGTGGCACACTCGTTGCGGGGAGCATCGCGCAGGGGGGAATATTCCGCCGCAGGACTATTCCATCCGCGATGGTCGTCTGCGCCGGAGGGGGAAGCCGGATGGAAAGTTCAGAACCGCATAGAAGTCGTTCGTCACCGTGGAGACGATCTCCTGGCCGGCCGCGCCACGGGAGGGAGGCCCCGGTGCTGAACGTGGACGAGTTCGCGGCGGCGATCGGGGTGACGACCCGCACGGTCCGCGCCTACCACGCGCGGGGGCTGTTGCCGCCGCCGGTGAGGGCCGGGCGCACGCCGTACTACCTGCGCGGGCATCTGGTTCGCATGCGGCAGGTCCTGTGGTTTCAGCGGCAGGGGCTGTCGCTGGACGCCGTTCAGGCACTGCTCGAACCGGACGCGTTCCTGAGTCGCGTGCTGACGGTAGGCCGCGGCGTGACCGAGGCGATCCGCGAGCGCGCCGACCTGACGGAGTCGATGGTGGAGGGCGGCCTGCTGGCCAGGCGGGCGGACGGCACGGTGGAGGTCTGCGCGCCGCGAGCTCTGCTGCTCGCCTCCGCCCAGGGAACGTCCACGGTCGCCGCGCTGGTACGGCTCGCCGAGGTCGCGGAGGACATCGCGCCCCAGGCGGACGCGGTGCTCGACGTGTTGTGGCGGGCGAATCCCTGCCCGACCGGGAACAACGGACTGACCCTCGAAGAACTGGCCGCTCTCGCCATCGAGGTCATTCGCGCGCGGGTAACGCACGTGGTGCGCCAGCAAAGCCTGCTCGTCCCGCCTGGCTGAAACTCCGCCGAGGTGTTTCGTCGAATCGCGGAAAATCACTTCTCATTCATTCCGGCGAGCGGGTGAATTCCTGGAGTCGCGACCCCGTGCACATTAGGCGAAGACGTCAGGCCGCGCGCTTCACGTTCGCGCGCACCAGCAGGTAGACCAGGAATGGTCCGCCGATGATCGCCGTGACGACGCCCACCGGGAGATCGTTGGGCAGCACGCTCCGCGCGAGCAGATCGGAGCCGATCAGCAGCAGCGCGCCGAACAGACCGGACGCCAGCAACGGCGGCACGGGGGAGCGCAGCAGTCGCATGGTGATCTGCGGCGCGACCAGGGCGACGAACGGCACCGGGCCCGCGGCGGAGACCGCGACGCCCGCGAGCAGCACCGCGCACAACAACAGGACGGCGCGCACGGCCGAGTACCGGACGCCGAGTCCGGCGGCGACGTCGTCGCCGAAGTGCATCGGCTGGAGCTGGAAGGCGATCACCATCACCACGACGACCAGCGCGATCGTGACCCAGAGCGTCGTCCAGACCTCGGTCCACCTCCGCGAGTCGAGCGACCCGACGAGCCAGCGTTGCGCGCGGGCGACGTCGCGGATGTCGGCCAGCACCAGCAGCCACGTCGTGAGCGCCTGCATGACCGCGCTGACCGAGACGCCGATGAGGATCAGCCGGAACCCGTCGATGCCCTTCTTCCACGTCATGAAGTAGACGAGCAACCCCGTCAGCAGGCCGCCGGTCAGCGCCGCCGCCGGCAGTCCCATGGCGCCGCCGATCGCCGTGCCACCACCGGCCGTCACGATGAACACCGCGGTCGCGCTGGCTCCGCCGGTGATGCCGAGCACGTCCGGGCTGGCCAGCGCGTTGCGGGCGATCGACTGCGTCAGCGCGCCGGAGATCCCGAGCGAGACCCCGGCGATGAGACCGACCAGGGCGCGCGGCATCCGCAGGTCCATGATCACGAACTCGTCGACCCGCTCGCCCTGCCCGAACAGCGTCCTGACCACCGCGGGCAGCTCGATCGTGAAGTCGCCGATCGAGATCGACACGCAGAAGATCAGAAACGTCAGCGCGGCCAGCACGACCGTCACGAGCACGACCCACGGCCGCCAGACCCAGGACCAGCCGCCGACGCGGACGCCGCGGTGCATTTCGGGTGCGTTGATCATGCCTGCCTGAACTTCCCGAGCCAGACCAGCACCGCGAAGAACGGGGCGCCGATGAGGGCGATGACGATGCCGGCCTGCAGTTCGGCGGGCCGTACGACGAGCCGTCCCGCGATGTCGCCGAGCAGCAGCACGGCCGCGCCGAGCAACCCCGCGTACGGCACGAGCCAGCGGTAGTCCGGTCCGGTGAGCCACCGCGCGATGTGCGCGACCATCAGACCGAGGAACGCGATAGGCCCGCACGCCGCCGTGGCCGCGCCCGCGAGCAGCGTGACGGCGACGACGCCGACGGTGCGTCCCGCCGCGATGTTCACGCCGAGGCCGCGCGCGACGTCGTCACCGAGGTTGAACAGGTTGAGCACCGGCAGGTTGACCAGCGCCAGTACGAGCCCGACGGCGACGAAGATCGCCGCGACCACGATCACGTCCCACCCGACGCCCTGCACCGAGCCCGCGTTCCAGAACCGCAGCACGTCGAGCGTCTGCTTGTCGCCCAACGCCACCGCGGTCGTCATCGCGGCCAGGAACACCGTGACGCCCTGACCCGCCAACGCGAGCGTGAGCGGGTTGCCCGCGCCGCGGCCCAGGCTCGACAGCCCGAACACCACCACGCCCGCCGCCGCGGCGCCGAGGAACGCGAACCACATGTACTGGACCGGGTTCTGCAGGCCGAACAGGTAGACCGACAACACCACGGCGAACGACGCCCCGGAGTTGACGCCGAGCAGACCGGTGTCCGCGATGGGGTTGCGCGTGTGTCCCTGGATCAACGCGCCCGCGACGCCGAGCGCGAGGCCCGCCACGAGCGCGAGCACCGTCCGCGGCACGCGCAGCGTCTGCACGATCAACGTGATCTCGGTGAGCCGCTGGTCGCCGCCGGGATCGCCGAACAGCCCCTGCCACACCTCGGCCGGGGTGAGCGACCGCGCGCCGACCACCAGCGACAGCACCGATGCCACGGCCAGCAACACCAGCAACCCCACCAGCCCGAGACGCCGTCGCCGGTGCGGGCGCTCCTGTGCTGGCGCGGGTTCGAGCCCGCGTTGCTCCACGACCATGCTCACGACGGGTTACGTTAGCTGCCGCCCGGCGCGTTGACCTAGGGCACCCTTACCTAACCCCGGGTCTCGATGGCCTTCACGGTCTTCGCGAGAGCTCCGCCGAGCACCTTCCCGCCGAGCAGCCCGAGTGCGAGACCGAGCAGCTTTCCCTTGAGGTTCTTGCCTTCGCGCACCACTTCGGCGCGCACGAGCGTCGTGCCGTCGGCCTGCCTGGTGAACGTGTAGGTGTGACCGGAACGGCCGCCCCACACGTTGGAGTCGACGGTGGTCAGCACGACGTGGCTGAGATCGGACCAGTCGTAGTGCAGGCGTTCCCAGATGCCGCCGGACCCCTCGGTGACGTCGGCGAACGTGTCGCCCCGGTCGTGCACCCGCAGGTCGGCGTCGGCGCTGTTGGGAAAGAGCTCCGCGCGGCCGGGGCCGAAGTCGGTGAGCCCGGCGACGAACTGCTCGGGCGTCGCGGTGGTCTGCTGGGTCAGGGTGATGGTGGGCATGTCGTCCGCTCCTCGTGCTGCTGTGTGCAGGAGTCAGACTTCCCGGGCCGGGCGGTTGTTCGCGCCCGTGAGTGTCCCTGGTCCGAGTTGGGCGGGGAACACCCGGCCGCGGTGCGGTTGGCGGTGAAACCGAGCCACGCCGCCGCTGCCACACCGGTAGTCCGGCCGCGACTGGCACGGCCTCCAGGAGAAGCCGGCGTCTTGCCATGCGCACCGCGTCCTCGTCGACGATTCTGGGAGCGCTCCCAGAATTCGGTCCGGATCGTCGAGGGCCAAGACGACGTTCGGAGTCTTCGCGCAAGCCGAGACCGTCCACATTCGACAGTCGAATCGAGTCGAATGCTTTGGGGGAATGAGGAAACCGGAGACGTGATGTCAGGACGGTTGGCCGAGGTCCGGCAGCCCCCGCGGCTCGAGGCGGCCACGTCTGTCACTCAATGCACCGTTGCGATCTCGGAGGGTGATGGATAAGGTGAAATTGGGAGCGCTCCCAGATCGATCGCTGTTGCTCGATCATCGGAGAATGGAGGCTCAACCATGCGTCTGCACACTTCCTCCGGTTCCGTCGCCAGACGTAGAGGCATTGTTGCCGTGATCGTCGGAATGCTGGCCTGCACCGCCCTCTGGGCCCCGCCGGCCTCGGCGCACGGCACCATCGTCGGCCCCGCGACCCGCGCCTACCAGTGCTGGAAGACCTGGGGCAGCCAGCACACGAATCCCGCTATGCAGCAACAGGATCCCATGTGCTGGCAAGCCTTCCAGGCCAACGCCGACACGATGTGGAACTGGATGAGCGCGCTGCGGGACGGGCTCGGCCGAAACTTCCAGGGGGCGACCCCGGACGGGCAGCTCTGCAGCAACGCCCTCTCCCGCAACAACTCCCTGAACACACCTGGCCGGTGGAAGACCACCAACGTCGGCAGCACCTTCTCGATGCACCTGTACGACCAGGCGACTCACGGTGCCGACTTCTTCCGGGTCTACGTGAGCAAGAACGGGTACGACCCCACCACTCAGAGACTCGGGTGGGGCAACCTGGACTTCATCATGCAGACCGGCAGGTACGCCCCGGCCAAGGACATCACGTTCAACGTCCAGACCTCCGGCGCCTACCGCGGTCACCACGTCGTGTTCACGATCTGGCAGGCGTCGCACCTGGACCAGGCCTACATGTGGTGCAGTGACGTGAACTTCGGTTAGAAGGTCCATCCGATGTGGTGCGTGCCCTCGGTGCTTCCCGTGGGCACGCACCCGCGTCGTCAGCCGGCGACCAGGCGCCGGCGGTCGTCCGTGCTGCCGCTGCCGGGGTGGTGATCAACGTCCATCTGCGGTCGGCGGTGCCGTCGGCGTTCGGGGTTGGAGTTGCTCGCGCAGGCGCCCGGCCTCCTCCTCGCGGCCCTGTTGTTCGAGCATGCCCAACGCCCGTTGCCAGACCTTCGCGGCCTGTTCGGACTGTCCGAGCGCGAGGTGGGTGCGGCCGAGGTTCATCAACGTGTTGGCGGTGCCGTAGTCGTCGTCCGCCGTCCGGTACAGCTCGATCGCGCGCTCGTAGCCTTGTCACGGAGCTTCCGGAACCGCGCGAGGTCCACAGGCGACTCGTCCGCGACGAGCACGTGTCCGGAAGGCCCGCCGGCCAGTGTGACCGCGTCGGCGAAGGCGTGGCGCAACCGCGAGAGGTAGCTGTGCAACGTGGCCCGCGACCGCTGCGGCGGGTCGGCGCCCCAGACGTGTTCGGTCAGCTGCCGCACGGTCACGACCTTGCCGACGTCGATCGCCAGCGCGGCCGGCACGCACCGCTGCCGCGCGTGCCCCAGTTCGACGGGGTGGCCGTCGACCCGCGCGCTCACCTCTCCGAGCAGCGCGATCTCGACCGTCACGACCGCCCTCCGATCAGCTGTCCTTCTCGGCGGCGAGAAGCGACACGACGGCCAGCCCGGTGTTGACGGCGGAGATGATCGTGGTCAGCTTCGCCGCCCTGGCCGGCAGCTCGCCGCGCCTGCCGGCGTAGACAGCGGCAGCGGTGTCCGTGGCGTGAATGAGCACGGCCTGCCGCAACACCCGGCGGGCGTTCGCGTCACCGCTCTTCAACGTCAGCAGGTCCACGCCGAGGACGAGCGTGCGGATGCCGAACATGCGGGCCGGGTAGACGAACCTCTTGTCGTCGCCCAGTTCGTCGCCGAGGCTCTTCGCCATCCGTTCGGCGGCGACCAGTCCCAGCGCGCCGTTGAAGATCCGGACGCAGGCCAGAGCGGTCCGCGTGACATCGCCCAGCTTCATGTCGCCACCTCGTGTCGATCACCCTTGAGCGGAGTTTAGGTGTTCGCCGAGCCACTGCTCGATGTCGTGCCAGGCCGCCCGCGCCATGCCGTTGTCCCGGTTGGTGAAGCCGTGCCGCGACTCCGGGTAGACCTTGAGATCGACCTCGCCGCCCGCCCCGACGACGCGCGCCGCCATCGCCAGGTTGTCCTCCAGGATGACGTCCTGGTCGCCGACGACCATCAGGAACGGCGGCAGTCCGCGCAGATCGGCGAAGACGGGGGACAGGTCCGGGATCGTCCTGTCCGGCACGTGCCCCGCGTAGGCCTCGATGAAGTACTCGTCCGCGATCAACCGGCCTGCCGGGGTCAGCCCGCTCACGTCGTAGGTGCCGAACTGGAGAACCGCCCCGCTGAACCGCGCAGCCTTGCCCTGGTCGCGCAGTCGCAGCAGCGTGGTGACGGCGAGGGTCGATCCCGCCGAGAAACCCCCGATGGCGAGCCGGTCCGTGCCGAACCGCTCCCCGGCGTTGTCCAGGAGCCAGTGCGCTGCCGTCTCGGCGTCGTCGGGAGCGGCGGGCCAGGGGTGTTCCGGGGCGAGCCGGTAGTCGACGCTTACGACCACGATGCCGAGCGCGTCCGCGAGCCGCTGGTTGCGGGCGTCGTCCTGCGCCGCCGAACCCAGGTAGAAGCCGCCACCGTGGAAGTCCAGGTAGACGCCGCGCGGCGCGCTCGTGGGATGGAGGATCCTGATGGGCACCTGCCGGCCGTCGGCTTCGATCAGGGTGTTGTCGTCGGGGGCTTCGGTCCGGAACTCCCGCAGTTCGCCGGGGTTGCTCGGACCTCGCCTCATGCCCCGCTCGGCGTTCGTCCGGCGCGACTCCTCGACGTGCGCGGCCAGTTTTGGATCAATGAAGCTCTCCAGTCGCATGGACAAGTCCTATCGTGTGGCCATGAGCCGGGGCAGGGCGGCAGTGGTGCTGCGCAGGAAGTTCGACAGCGTCCTCAGCTGGACCGTGACGCTGGGCATGCTGGTCACGACCGTGTACGTGCTGCTCACCCCGTTTCCCGGCAACGGGTTCGCGCAGCGGCTGGAGTTCATCGCGATCATGGCGCCGATCACCTGGTTCGTGTGGATGGTCGGTGCGCACGCGGCGGTGAAGATCTACGACTCGGGCGTGCTGGTGGTGAACTGGTTCCGCGCGTACTGGGTGCCGTGGGCCGACCTCGCGTCGGTCGAGTCGAAGCGCGAGGTCCACCTCGTCACCACGGCGGGGGAGCGGATCAACGTCGCCGCCGGGGCGTTCTCCGTCGCGAGCTCCCTGAACGGAAGCCGGGTGCAGCACCGGATCCGGGAGGAGATCGAACGGCACCGGCCGGACCCCGTGCCGGCGGAGAACGGGGTGCGCAGGAGCTTCGACCTGGTGCTGTGGCAGTTCGCGGGCGTGGTGGGGTTCCTGCTCGTCGTCGCGTGGATCGGTGCGCGCATCAACGCCGGGTAGACGATTGGACAGGCGGCGCGGCTTCTCGCCCATGTGCCGGTGGTGATCCGCCCGTGTTCAATCGGACTCATGAGCGATTCGCTGACCACCGAGGATCTGGAGTTCCTGCGCCGCCCGCTCTACGGGTTCCTGTCCGTCGCGGCGGGGCCGGTGCCCGCACAGCCGCGGCCGGTGTGGTTCGAGGCCACGGCCGAGGGGACGATCCAGCTGTTCACCGACCCGAACTCGCTGAAGGTCCGCCGCCTGCGCCGCGATCCCCGCGCCTCGATCGTCGTCGCCGCCCCGGTGAGGGAACGCGAGCGCTGGCTGGCGGTCTCCGGCCACGTCACGGTGGAGACCGACGGGGCGCACGAACTGGCCGAACGGCTGGCTGCCCGCTACTGGGACGCCGACGACCCGTCCCGCGTCGCCGACCTCGCCGAGATCCTCGGCGCCGACCAGGTCCGGCTCGTCCTCCAGCCGGACGACGTGCGCCGGTTCGTCTACTGAGCCGTCAGTTCCACGGTGGATCCCATTCCCAGCGCATGCCGTAGACGCCGGGTGCCGCGTCCGGCTGGGCGATCATCGCGGTGCCACGGCTGATCAGCGTGGCGTCGCCCTGGTCGGTTCCGCGTGGTGTGCCGAGGAACCGCACACACCGGGCGGGTGAAGGGGTTCTGCGAAAGGAGACCTGGAGGACGTACAGGTTCGTCGGCTGGGTGATCACCCGGAAGTACTCGTCCTCGGCCAGCGGCCGGTCGAAGACGCAGTCGTACTCGATGACGAACGTCTCGTCCCGCCGGTAGACCCGGTCGAGCAGTAGTTCGGTTCCGAGCAGGTGGGCCGAGTCGTCGCGCACCGTGGTGCCGGTCCGGCAGCGGCGGACCGGCACCACGCGGATGTCGTTCAGGTCCCGCTTCGGTTCCGCCGTGCAGCCGACGCACCAGCGGTCCACCGCGTGGCTGCCCGTCACCGTTCCCATGATCTTGGTGCGAACGGTGCGCAGCAGGCGGTTCTCGCTCACGTGGACCTGGTCCTCGGTCAGGAGCACGCGGACCGGCGCGTTCGAGCCGAGGTGGCTGATCATCCTGCCGATCGCGCTCCACCCGGACGGCACGGTGCTCGCGGTCCTGCCGCGCGGCCTGCGCGGGCCGAGCAGCCGGATCAGCGAGCCGGCCGGAAGCGCGAGCAACTGTTCGATCGCGGCGACGGCGCGCAGCGACTCGGCTCGTTCCGGCCGGTTGTGGCCTGACTGCCAGCTGCTCAGCGTCGCCAGGCCGATCACGATGCCGTGCTGGGCGAGTCTGTTGCGCACGCTCTGGAGCGTCAGACCCCTGGCCCTGATGGCGGACCGCAACGCCGTGCCGAACTCGGCCTCGTTCATCTCACCTCCGGGGAAGACGCCGGAATTCCAGAGTTCTTCCAGAGACTCGTGCCGTGCCAGGCACAGCGCTCGCCGGTTTTCGCTCACCACCGGCCGTGCCCGGTCGATCGCTTGTCGTGACGCGGCCCGTCGATAGTGTCGGCGATCCCTGCACTCCGCTCAAGAACTGGAGTTTCTCGTGTCCCTGCGCAAACTTGTCGCGACGATGGCCGGTGTGGCCGCGCTCGCCCTGACGGTGGTCGCCGCCCCCGCGGCCTCCGCCGAGTCCTCAGCCGCCCTGGCCCGGACCATCACCGTCAGCGGCGGCGGTGAGTACGCGGGCTATGTCCCGCAAGCGATCCAGGTGTGGAACAGCCGGGTTCCGAACATCAGGATGGTCCAGACGAGCGGGGCCGGGAACATCCGGATCTCGGTGACCAGTGGTGGTGGCTCGCGTGCGACCATCGGGCACGGTTCCGGGCAGATCATCCTCGACCGGTTGCAGATCAACGAGGGCTACTCGCCGCTGCGGGTGATCACCCACGAGATGGGCCACACCCTCGGCCTGCGGGACAACTACAACGGCAACTGCAACATCCTGATGTCCGGTGGCAGCGCCGGGTACTCCTGCCGCAACGTGTACCCCAGCGCGGGCGAGGCGAACTGGGTGAACCAGAGCTTCGCGAACGGTCGCGCGGCGAAGTCCGCGGAGCCCACCGAGTGGGTCGTCGAACCGACTTCGTTCGAACACCTCGCGGCGCTCGCGAGCTAGCACGGGGCCGTCCGGGTGGGCCGCGGCCCACCCGGATTCGGCCGCCTTCACGGCAAACGGAACTCAGGAGTCCCGCCGTGCGCCGTAACGCGCTGATCAGTTCGGCCGACAGTCCAGCAGCGAGTCGCGTGAGGACGGTGCGCGAATCTTTGTACCAAGCGATGTCGGTCGGTCGGGGGTAGTGGTGGCGCGCAGGCACCTGCTGGTGATGTTGTTGTGCGTCGGCGCTTGCTCGGCCGAACCCGCGGCGCCGTCACCGTTGCCGCAGACCTCGCTTCAGGTGCCGACGCTGGTCAACGAGGTGGTGCCGCCACAGGACGTGCTCACCGTCGTGCGGGACGTGATCGACGGCCGTACCGTCGAGTTCGCCGACGGCACCAAGGTCCGCATCGCCCTGCTCGCGGAACCCAAGGAGTGCTTCGCGAAGGCCGCGCTCGACTACGCGAGATCGACGTTGCTGGCGAGCTCCGTCCGGTTCACCGTGCTGGCGATCGGCGAGGTGAACCTGGAGTTGGAGGACGGCACGGACTACGCGGTGCTCGCCGTGCGGCAGGGCGCGTTGAAGCCGGAAGGTGTCGACGGCGGGCCGTTGATCGCCGCACGGGACGAGGCCACCGCGGCCAAGCGGGGTTTGTGGGGCCCGCCCTGCGAGGGTTCCGACACGTCCAAGTCCCCGCCCACCACGACGACGACTTCCGCCCCGCCGCGCACGACGACCGCGGTACCGCCGAAGCCGGCGAAGGCCTGCGCCGCCGCCTACCGGATCACCGGGCAGTCGCAGGGCAGGTTCCAGGCGATCCTGACCGTGCGCAACACCGGTTCCGCGGTGGTGAACGGCTGGTCGCTGCTCTGGACGGTGTCGAACGGAGACACCCTCAACGACGTGTCGAACGCCACCGGGCGGCAGACCGGGGCGGTCGTCAGCGTCGCCAACGAGACCTACAACCGGCAGATCGCATCGGGCGGGTCGGTGCAGCTCGGGATCACCGGCACCACGCGCAGCACGCACAAGGCGCCGACCACGTTCTCCCTCAACGGCGTGCAGTGCGCGGTGGAATAGCCAGCGAGGCCAGTGGGACGTGGTGCTGTCCGGCGTGGATGTCGCGGTCCATCAACCCACCCTGGGGGACGGGCCGGGGGAACGAGATCTTGACGACGTTCAGCGACGGGATCCGGAAGATCTGGACGTCCTCGGCGCGCACGCCGTACAGGAACGCGATGGCGTCCTCGTTGATGATCTCGGGCGCGGCTGCCAGGGCGTAGTCCGCGGGGTTGCGCAGGAACAGTTCCATCGTGACCCAGAACGGTCCGGCGTTCTTGGACCGGACCTCCAGCGCGATGTCGCCGAACGTCTGCGCGGGCTGGTCAGTCATGGGCGTGAGCCTTCCGGTGCTCGATGCGGAACATCTCGGTAGGGGTGCGGGTGTCGACGACGTGGTTGAGCGCGAACTCGTAGACCGGGCCGCGTTCGGTCTCGGCGGGGGAGGTCGCGAACGCGAGGCTGGGCAGGTAGGCCATGTCCGGGGTCGGCAGGTGCAGCATCAACGGGTTGGCGACCTTGGCGACGGCGGTCGCGAGCTCCTGGGTGGCGGCGCGGACCAGCAGCATCACGCCGATCTCGCGCGGCGGGCGGGTGGCCGGTTCGAGTTCGCCCAGCACGGCGTCGTAGCCGTAGCGGCGCAGGTCGAAGGAGTAGTCGGCGCTGTCGAGTCCGAGGGTCTGCTCGACTCGCGCGGTGAAGACCTTGACGAACAGGTCGGTCCACTCCTCGATGTTCGCGAGGATGTGCTCGTCGCGGATGGCCGTGAACGACATCGTCTCGTAGCCGGTGATCCTGGCTCCCTCCAGCTTGACCGTGTGCTGCTCGGCCGGGTGGAACTGTGAGCCCTCGACGCGCACGCGCCGTTCGTCGAGGGCCGTGTAGGTGGCCTCGGTGACGTCCAGTTCGCCGGCGGGCTCGCGCATCCGGAACGGGTTCACCGTCTCGTAGAGCATGTGTGCGGCAACGGAGATCGGCGTGCAGGCGGCGTCGGGGTCGAGCGGTTCGATGGTGAAACCGGTGTGGTCGATCGTGGCGAGAACGCCGCCGGTGCGCGGGTTCGTGGTGCACTGCCCGCCGCACTCGACGATCTTCGCCGCGTGCCACGCCGGACCCGCGGGCATGCCCCTCATCAACGGCACCGCGGCGGCGAGAGCGGTGTCGGTCGCGCGGCCCGCCAGCACCACGTCGGCTCCGGCGCGCAGTGCCTCCTCGATCGGTTCGTGTCCCATCATTCCGACGATGTGGGTGCAACCGTCCACAGTGGTCTCGTCGAGTTCGGCGGCCGGTGCCAGCGGGTGCACCGCGCGTTCCCGAAGGCGCTGCTTCACGAAGTCGGCACGTTGCCCGCTCAGGATCGTCGCGACGGACAGGTCGAGCTTCTCCTCGCACAGGATGTCCTCGACGATCCCGGCGACCCAGGCGACGCCCGAGTCGGTGCCGCTGGTGCCGCAGGACCCGACGATCAGCGGAATGCGTGCCTGGGCGGCGGCGCGGAGCAGGATCCGCAGGTCGCGGGCCACGGCAGCGGCGGTCGTCTTGGCGGTGCCCGAACCGAGGTAGTGCGGGCCCGAGTCGGTCGATCCGCCGTCGACGGCGATGACGTCGGCGCCCAGCTCCAGCCCGCGGTCCACAGAGGACTGGGTGAAGCCGGCGCCGAGCATACCGGTGGGCGTCAGGACGCGGACAGCTCCGACAGGAGCGTTCATGTGCGGTTTTCCTTTCTACAGCGAGACGGAGCGACGTCGGCTCAGGACGGCGACGCGCAGGATCACGACGGTGGCGAGCGCGGTGATCAGGGCGATGTCGAGGAGCATGTAGCGCCAGCCGGTGATGTCGACCATCGCGCCGACCACCCCAGGTCCGATGAACCCACCCGCTGCCCAGCTCACCGTGTACAGGCCCGTGTACACGCCGATCACGCGGGCGGACGGCGCCAGGTTCCACAGCACGACGGCGGCGTTGATCAGGAACCCGGACGCTCCGGCGGCCGCGACGCAGAACGCGACGACGGTGGCGGTGGGAGTCGGCACGAGGCTGCCGAACGCGAGCGAGAGGCCGAAGACGACCATCCCGATCGTCATGGTCCGGATGCGCCCGATGCATTCGGCGAGCAACGCGGCGGGGTAGGCGGCGAGGAGGAACGCGACGCCGCTCGGGAAAGTGAGCGAGCCCGCCTCACCTCGGGACAGGTCAAGGGTTTCCATGCCGTACGGGGTGAACAACGATCGGGAGGAGAACCAGGCGGACGCGAACAGCAGGACCGCGGTGACGACGAGCAGCCGGCTGCGGTCGGGGTCGTGCAGGATGTCCTTGGCCAGGTCGCGCAGTCGCACGGACGTCTCGTCGTGGGCGTCTTCGGTGAGCGCGAGCTGATAGGCCCTCGACGTGTTGTCGCGCACCCGTGACACGAGAACCGCCGTGCACACCAGCATGATCAGTGCTGGGACGGTGAACGCGAGCTTCGGGTGGTCGTCCACCATGAACGCGCTGACGAGCGCGGACACGATGACCGTCGTGCCGGAGGCGATCTTCACCACCGCGTTCGCCCTGCCCCGGCGTTCCGGCTCGATGAAGTCCGGCAGCAACGCCTGGGCGATCGGCTTGAAGCTGTTGCCCACCAACGAGTAGACGAAGATGACCGCGATCAGCGCCGGTAACGCCGTCGCCAGCGGGATGAGGGTGAACAGCACCGCGGCGAGCGGCATGCCCACCGCGAGATAGGGAATCCGGCGGCCCCACCGCGTGCGGGTGTTGTCCGAGCGGTTCGCGATCCAGGGCTGGACGAAGATGCCGAGCAGGTTGTCCATGCCCATGAGCAGGCCGACGATCGCGGTGCTGGCGATGTGCTCGCGCAACAGTGGCGGTACCTGGGCGTCGTAGAAGTCCCAGGTCGTCTCCTGCGCGAACACGGCGAGCGCGACGAAGAACGTGATGCGCCTGGTGAGCCGCCGGTCGACCGGCGCGACGAGTGACGACATCGGGAAGCCTCCGTTGGCTCGGGAACGTCGCGGGGACCCCAAGCTAGGATGCTATAGCAAAATTAGCAAGCAATAGCTTATGTGCTTGCCGTAGTATCGGCGCTCGTGATGGCCGACAAGGATCCTCAGTCCGACACGCTGGCCGGCCGGGCGTACCGCTCGGTCCAGGAGGCCATCGCCGCAGGTGAACTGGCCCCCGGCGAGAAGATCACCGAACGCGGCCTCGCCGAACGGCTGTCGATGAGCCCCACGCCGGTCCGGGAGGCCATCCGCCGGCTGGAACAGGACGGCCTGATCAACAGGATCGGCCCGCGCACGGTCGTCGTCGCGGACATCGGCGCCTCCGCCGTCGAGGACCTCGCCGAGGTCGAGATCGCGCTGCGCGGCCTCATCGCCCGGTTCGCCGCCCGCCACGCGACCACCGCCCAGCTCGACGAGCTCGACGCCGTTCTCGACGAGGCGGACGACCTGCTGATCGTCATCAAGCAGCGCGACGCCGAGGGGCGCCCGGTCGAGAAACACCTGAACGTCCTGCTGGACACCATGCAACGCTTCAACGACGCGGTCGCCGCGTGCGCGGGCAACGCCGTTCTGACCCGGCTGCTGGAGCAGACCAGGGTGTTCACGCGGGCGGAGCGCCGGACCCGGATGCTGGACCGGGTGCTCGCGAACCACCAGTTCGGCCTCGACCGCTACACCAGCCACCGCGCACTCGTCCGCGCCCTGCGTGCCGGTGACTCGGCCGCCGCCGAGCAGATCACGATCGACGACGTCCGCGGCGGGCTGGACGACCTGCGGCGCGAGCCCGGCCGGGTGCCGTCAGCGAACTGAGAGCAGCGCGTCGAGCAGCGCCTCGGGCGACTCGACCTGCGGCAGGTGCCCGGTGTTGGGCAGCAGGGTGAACGTCGACCGCGGGATCGCGGCAGCGAACGCCTTGCCGTACTCCGGGGAGACGATGCCGTCGCTCTCGCCCCACATCACGTGGACGGGCACCGGGGTCTGGCCGAGCCGCTCGGCGAGCGTCGGATCGGCCATCGCCGGCCCGGTGTAGCCGATCAGGGCCTGCACGTCCGGGCCAGGTCCGGTGGTCGCGGGCTGCGGCGCCTTGCTCGGGTCGTGCCACGAGAGCTTCCGCAGTTCGGCCGGCGAGAGGCCGCGGACATCGGTGACGGGGTGGCCGTCGACCTCGACGCCGATCCCGTTGGCGATCACCGCGCTGCTCACGCGCGGGCTGCCGAGCAGCGCGATCTCGGCGGCGACCCAGCCGCCGAAGGAGTTGCCGACCACGGTGACGCCGGTGAGGTCGAGGCGGTCGAGTAGCTCGACGTACGTCCGGGCCAGGTCGGCGACGCCGACGAGGTCCGCCGGTTTCGGGGTGCCGCCGAAACCGGGGTGCGTGGGCAGCAGCACCCGTGCGTGAGCGCGTTCGGCGAGCAGGCCGGCGAAACCGGCCATCGTCGGCACGCCACCGCCGCCGTGCAGCAGCAGGAACGTCCGGGTGCGGTCGAGGTCGAGCACGGTCAGTTCGGAGGTCATATAAGGAACCTTAGATAAGGATCCTTATATAAGCAACCTGTCCTCAGTCGGGTAGGCTGCCCGCATGCCTCACCGTCCCGCCGACGTCGGCCTGGCCGTCAAGCGCCTGCAACACCGCCACCACCGAACGATGAGCCAGGCGCTGGCGCCGCTCGGCCTTTCGCTGGTGCAGTGGGACACGCTGCGGCACCTGGCCCGCAACCCGGACGCCTCGCTGCACGACCTCGCAGTCCTGACGTTCCAGACCGACCAGTCCTTCGGGTCACTGGCCACGCGGATGGCCGACCGCGGTCTGATCGAACGGGTGCCGGGACCGGGGCGTCCCGTGCGGCATCGGCTCACCGAGGAGGGGGAGAGGCTGTTCAAGGCCGGTCAGGACCTCGCGGACGGCGTTCTGGACACCTCGTTCCGGAACCTCTCGGCGGCTCAGCTCGACCAGTTGGGTGACCTGCTCGCCCTCGCGCTCGGAGCCGACCCGACCGCGTGACCTGTCACCACCCGCGCAGCCGGCTCCACGTGGTCTGGGAGTTGCCGCTCGCGACGTGGTAGCGGTCGTGCTGGGCGGCGGTGGCGCAGGCGTGGTTGGGCAGGATCCGCAGGCGCGTTCCGATGGGCAGGTCGGGCACCGGCTTGCCGTCCCTGGTGCTCAGGACGCCGTGTTCCTGGCTCGCCCCGGTCATGAGCAGATCAGGAATCAGGTCGCCGTGCTCGTCGGCGACGAGTCCGTAACTCTGGTCGACGGCCTGCACCTGCGTGCCGCGGTCCCGTGAGGTGGCCATCCAGCCGCCGTCGGTGAGCACCCAGTTCTTGTCGTGCCGGTGACCGATCACCGTGACGACCACGGAGAGCGCGAGGTCGTCGACGCCGCAGACGCCGATGCCCGCCATGACGAGGTCGAAGAAGACGTAGTTGCCGGCTCGGACCTCGGTGACGCCCGCCAGGTCGGTCGCCGCGTGCGCGGTGGGGGTGGAGCCGACGCTGACGATCGGGCAGTGCAGCCCGTTGGCGCGCAAGGTCTCCGCGGCGGCGACGGCGACGTCCCGCTCGTTCTGCGCGGCCTGCCGCAACGCCTCTGGTGTGTAGGCGAAGTAGGACTCGCCCGCGTGGGTGAGCACCCCGGCCAGGTGGGGGCCGAGTGACCGTCCGATGTGGACGAGAGCGGGATCGGCGGGTGCGACGCCACCTCGGTGCCCGTCGCAGTCGATCTCGATCAACGCCGGGACACGGAGGTTCTCCTCGGCCGCGAACCGGGTCAGTGCCTCGGCCTGCGCGAGGCTGTCGAGCAGGACGGTGAGGGTCACGCCTCGACGCAGCAGGGCGGCGACGCGGGGCAGCTTGTGCGGGTCGATGCCGACCGCGTAGAGGATGTCCCGGTAGCCCGCGTCGGCGAAGTGCTCGGCCTCGGCGAGGGTGGACACCGTGATCGGCCCGTCCGCGTGGACCCGCCGCGCGACCTCGACGGACTTGGACGTCTTGACGTGCAGGCGCAACGGCACGCCGAGCCCGCTCAGGTGGTCGCGGAGCCGAGCCGCGTTGCGGTCGAGCCGGTCGATGTCGATCAGGGCGAACGGGGTGTCCACAGTGGTCATTCGGAGTCTCCGTGGGAAGCGGCGCGGCGACGCAGCAGGGCGGCGGCGAGAGTGAGGTCCTGCAAGGCGAATCCGGAGCTGTCGAACACCGTCACGTCCTCCGGTGAGGTCCGCCCGTCGGCGTCGCCGGCGAGCACGGCCCCGAGCGCGACGGGCAGGGAGCGGGCGTGCTGGAACTCGCCGATGGCCTGGGACTGCTCGGGAATGTCGCAGAACAGCGAGGCACGGTCGTACAGCGCGACCGGCAACTCCTGCTTGCCGGGACCGTCGGCACCCATGGCGGAGATGTGCGTGCCCGCCGTGACCCAGTTCGCGTCGAACAGGGCCTCGCGGGCGGTCGTGGCCGTGACGAGCACGTCCGCCGCCGCGACCCCGGTCCTGGCGTCGACGGGTTCGGCGGGCAGCCCTGTCGCCGCGGTCACCTGAGCGGCGAACGCCCGCGCCGCGTCAGCGCGTCTGCCGACGACGAGGACCCGGTCGATCGGCCGCACCCGGCTGACGGCACGGACCTCGTGCAGGGCCTGGTGCCCGGTGCCGATCACGGTCAGCGTGCGGGAGTCCTTGCGGGCCAGCGCATCCACGGCGAGCGCGTCGGCGGCCGCCGTGCGGTAGGCGTTGGCGGCCGCGGCCTCGACGACGGCGCGCAGCCTGCCGGTGGCGGGATCGAGCAGCACGATCGTGGAGCTGTGCCGGGGCAGATCGACGTTGCCGGGCCAGAAGCTGCCGATCTTCACGCCGACGAGGTCGCCTGCAGCGCCGGACTTGAGGGTGAACCTGTTGTGCGGCAGGGACTGCCCGATCACGACGGGGAACGTCGATCCCGTCGCGGTGGCCAGGAACGCCTCCCGCGCGGCGGCGAACGCGAGGTCGTCGTCGACCAGGGCGGCCGACTCGGACTCGCTGAGGAAGGCAGGGCTGCCGGTCACGGGGTGTCCTTCTTCAGCTCGGCGAGGTCGTTGTACAGACCGGTGCGGGAGATGCCCAGCCGCTGGGCGATACGTCCTGGCGCGCCACGCAACGCGAACACGCCGGCCTCGTTCAGCGACCGGACGAGCACGAGCCGCTCGTCGCGTCCCAGCGCTGCCACCGGCACGGCGTGCGCGCGTTCGGCGCGTTCGATCAGGGACTCGACGACCTGGTCCAGATCGCCGGAGAAGTTCGTGGACGCGGCCGGCTCCTCCAGCGCGGACAGGCCGAGCAGGTCGGAGAGCACGCCGGTGGCGCGGTTGATGGCCGAGACGTCGATGTTGACGCACAACGCGCCGATCAACGTCCCGTCCACGTCCCGCAACGGCAGCGTCGTGCACTTGAGCACCCGCCCGTCCTGCGCGCGGGTGAGGTAGCCGACCTCGTTGCGGGCGTCGTCCCCGGCGGCGAGGACGCGCAGGCCGATCTCGCTCATCGCGTCGCCGACCTCCCGGCCCGTGACGGACCCCGCGACCGCGACGACGGACCGTTCCTGGTCCCGGTAGTCGTGCAGCACCACCTCGCAGCTTCGCCCGAAGGTCGCCGCGATGCCCTCGATGACGGGGGACAACGCGGCGAACACGGCGTCGGCGGTGTTGCCTGCGGATTCAGGGAGTTCTCGCACGGGATCTCCAGGGCTGAACGAAGTGTCAGATGCTGGACAAAGTGTCACACGAGCGAGCCCCCGGCGTCCAGCGAGGGTCAGATCTGGTTCTCGCCGCCGTCGACGTACACGTTGGCGCCGAGCATGAAGCTGCTGTCCGAGGAGGCGAGGAAGGCCACCGCGGCCGCGACCTCGTCCACGTGGCCCATCCGCCCGATGGCGATCCGGGCGGCCTCGTTCGCCTTGAACGCCGCCGCGTTCTCCTCGCCCACGAGCTCCGTGATCCCGTTGGTGTCGGTCGGCCCCGGCGAGATGGCGTTCACCCGGACGCCGCGGTCCTTGAGCTCGTTCGCCCAGGCGCGCGTGAACGTCCGCAACGCCGCCTTCGACGCGGCGTACACGCCGAATCCCGCGGTGCCCCGATCGGCGGCGGTGGACGCGTTGATGATCACCGAGGCGCCCTTGTTGAGCAGCGGAAGTGCTTTCTGCACCGTGAAGATGGTGCCCTTCACGTTCACGCCGAAGGTCTGGTCGAAGTCCTGCTCGGTGATCGTCTCGATGGTCGCGAACGAGGCTGTGGCCGAGTTGGCGAACAGCACGTCCAGCCCCTGCCCGCGCGCGGCGACCGTCTCGTAGAGCCGGTCCAGGTCGTCCGGGTTCGTGATGTCGCCCGGCACCGCCGTCACGTTCCGGCCGATGACCTCCACGGCCTCGTCCAGTTCGGTCTTGCGGCGGCCGGTGATGAACACGTGCGCGCCCTCTTCGACCAGCCGTGCGGCGGTGGCCCTGCCGATGCCTCGCGTGCCGCCACCGGTGATGACCGCGGTCTTGCCTTCCAGCCTGCGCATTCCCTGACCTCCACGCTTTTGTGCACCGATCGGTGCACAACGCGACCGTAGCACTTCTGCACCGATCGGTGCGGAAGGGTAGGATGTGGCGGTGGAGAAGGCGCAGATCGGTCGGCCGCGAGAGTTCGACGCCGAGGAGGCCCTCCAGAAGGCGATGGTGGTCTTCTGGGAGCAGGGCTACGAGGGCGCCAGCCTCGCCGACCTGACCGAGCGCATGGGCATCTCCCGCAAGAGCATGTACGCGGCCTTCGGCAACAAAGAGGAGCTCTTCCGCAAGGCGTTGCAGCGCTACACGGACGGCACGGCCTCCTACGCCGCCAAAGCGCTGGCGGCGGCCACCGCGCGCGAGGTCGCGGAGGCGTTCCTGGCCGGCTCGGTCCGCGCCAACACCCAGCCCGGCTGCCCCGCCGGCTGCCTCGGGGTGCAGGGCGCGCTGGCCGTCGGCGAGACGGGCCGGATCGCGCGCGACATCCTGGCCGACTGGCGTGCGTGGGGCCAGGGGCTCCTGCGCGACCGGTTCCAGCGGGCCGTGCAGGAGGGCGACCTGCCCGCCGGTGCCGATCCGGACCTGATCTCCCGCTACGTCATGACGATCGCGAACGGCATGGCCGTGCAGGCCGCGGGTGGTGCGGCGCGCGAGGATCTCCAGCGGGTGGCTGACGCCGCCCTGCGGAGCTGGCCGCCGGCCTGATCGCGAGTCGGTTCGCGATGAGGCGCCGCATTGCGGAACCGGCCGCCGGCCTGACCGCGAGTCGGTTCGCGATCAGGCGCCGTATTGCGGAGCTGGCCGCTGGCCTGACCACGAGTCGGTTCGCGACCAGGCCGACGCCGCCCTGCGGAGCTGGCCGCGGCCTGATCGCGACTCGGTTCGCGATCAGGCGCCGTATTGCGGAGCTGGCCGCCGGCCTGACCGCGACTCAGTTCGCGACCAGCCGCCAGCGGTTGTCTGCGCTGCCGTTGTCGGAGTCCTGCACGACCTGCGCTCCCGCGCTGCCGGAGCCGTTGAGGACGCCGAGCAGCTTGCCGCTGTGGGCGTTGCGGATCTTGTAGGTGCCGTCGCCCTGAGCGATCAGCGTCCACCTGTGGTCGGCCGTGCCGTTGTCGGACCACTGCAGGACGCGGGCGTTGTCGGCGGTGGACATGTTCTCCACGCCCAGCACCTTCCCGCTGTGGACGTTGAGGAACCGGACGTCGGACCCGTCGGTGATCAGCTGCCAGTCGTGGTCGGCGGTTCCGCTGTCGTGCCACTGCACGGCCAAGCCGCCGTCCACAGTGGACATGTTCTGGACGCCCAGCACCATGCCGGTGCCGGCGTTGAGCAGCCGGTGGCTCGTGCCGCCGGTGCGCCAGTAGACGGTGTAGTTGAAGCCCTGCGCGTCGTGGAACGGCCCCAGGTCGACCCGCGTGCCGTTCGCCGTCGCGGTGAACGCCAGCGACGACGCGCTGGTCCGGGTCACGGAGCCGACGTCCAGCGCGGGCAACGCGGACAGGCCGGTGTTGCCGTAGTTGCCCGCCAGCACGGCGGGGCCGTAGGTCAGCGCGACTACGCCGGCGTTGTCGTTGGAGGCCTGGGCGATCACGCGCATCGGCAACCGCAGCGTCACCACGTCGCCGGACGTCCACGTCCGGGTCAGGGACGCGTAGGTGCCGGGCGTGGTGGTCACGTTCTGCGCGACGCCGTTGACGCTGATCGTCGCGCCCGTGGTCCAGGAAGGGATGCGGAGCCGCATCGTCCACGACCCGCCCGCGTTGCCGGTGACGGTCAGCGTCGTGGTGTCGCTCGCCGGGTAGCTCGTGCTCTGGGTGACTGTGATGGCGCGGGCCGACCACGTCAGCACCGACGGCGTGTAGAGGTTCACCGTGAGCGTGGTGCCGTTGAAGAAGTAGACGGAGTCGGCGAGCTTGGTGTTGGTCTCCAGCGCGGTGCCCTGGCAGCACCAGAACGTGCCGTAGTCCGTGCTCCAGTTGCCGCCGCCCCACGCGGGTCCGGTGTTGCCGCGCCGGTGGCCGGGGTTGAGGCCGGTGAAGTAGCAGATGTGGCCGTGGGGGTCGGCCGGGTTCTGCTGGCCGATCAGGTGGTTGAGCAGGGCGCGCTCGTAGTAGTCGAAGTAGGCGGCCCTGCCGGGATCGGTCAGCCACAGCTCACGGGTCAGCTTGAGCATGTTGAAGGTGTTGCACGCCTCGCACGCGTCGGTGCTCAGGTACGCGGCGATGGCGTTGGGCGCGCGGAAGTGCTCTGCCTGGCTGTTGCCGCCGATCACGTAGGTGTGCGCGCCGACGGTGATCGTCCACGCGTTGAGGGCGATGTCGCGGTAGCGGGTGGTCCCGGTCGCCTTGTACTCGCGGGCGGCGCCGATCCACTTCGGCACCTGGGTGTTGGCGTGCAGGCCGTTCAGCCGGTCCTGGTTGGCGGCGAGGGGGGCGAACACCGCGGCGTGGTCGAACCGCTGGGCCGTCGTCAGCCAGCGCGCGTCGCCCGTCTGCTGGTAGAGGTCGGCGAGCACCGCGTTCATGCCGCCGAACTCCGTGCCCAGGACGTTCTGCATCGTGCTGTAGGACAGCCGGGCCGTGCGCCAGTCGACCCAGCCGGCGAACCGCAGCAGCACGTCCCGCGCCTGCGCGTTGCCGATGTAGCGCCATGCGTCCAGCAGTCCGGCAAGGGTTTTGTGGAGGGAGTAGTACGACACGGACTTGGGCGAACCGGCCTCCATCGCATCGAAGTCCGACTCCGGGAAGCCCGACAGATAACCGGGGTTGAACCCCGCCGCCGAGTTGTTCGCCTGACACTTGGCCAGCTCGGCCACCATGTGGTTCGCCCTGTCGCGGCACGTCGTGTCGCCCAGGACCGCCCACGCCTGCGCCCACGCCGTGAGGAAGTGTCCCTGGCTGTGAGTGCGGAACGGGAAGTCCGGGGCTTCCCATCCACCTAGCGCGGCGGCGCCGTTCGTGGACAGCCGGTGGTTGGCGCGGAAGTTGTAGAGCAGCCGGTCGACGTCGACGAACCGCAGGTAGGACAGCGTGCGGTTCTGGTTGTCCAGCCATCGGCCTTGCGTGAGGCGGACCTCGGACAGGTCGAACGGGTAGGCGGACACACCTGCGTCGGGGCGCGCAGGCGGCACCGAGGCCGCCTGTGCGGAACCCGCCATCAGTGACGGCGCCGTGGTCGCGATGGCGGCCACCCCCGCGGCTTGGAAGAGCCTGCGTCGACTCAACGATGAGGACATGAGGATGCTCCAGTCGCTCGGCGAAACTCCAGTCGCGGCGCGCAACGGAATGTAGCCAGGACATCACCGAACGGTCAACGATTGATGTTAACGCTAACTTGTGGTGAAGTAGCGATCTGGAGCAGCTCTCGATGATCGACCGGTCTTGCGCTGTTAGCGCTCACACTGCTGAGGATGACCTCGGCGGATTCGGCGGCTGGACTTCTTCGGTTTCTCGCCGACGGCGCGCTGGCTGATGTCGGCGACGCGTCGGCTGATCTCGCCGGCGCGCTGCCTGATGCCGGCGACGCGCCGGCTGATCTCGGCGACGCGCGGCCCGACCTGGGTGACGCGCAGCCTGGCCTCGTCGACGAGCGTCGAGACCAGGCCCTTCCCGGCGGGAGCAGGGCCCGCAGCCCCGTGACGCGTCGTCCGACGGCCGCCAGCGCGTCCTAAGTGGACGCTGGCGCGGTCGTGCCTCGCGGCAGGTAGCGGGCGGTCGGCGACCAGCGCGGCGTGACCGGGCCGCCGTCGATCCGTTCGAGCACCGACTCCGCCACCGACACGCCGAACTGGTGGACGTCGACGCTCATCGTCGTGAGGGCGGGGGAGGCGAGCCGGCACAGCGTCGAGTCGTCCCACGCCACCAGACTGAGCCGCTCCGGCACCGCGACACCGAGTTCGGCGGCCGCGGCGAGTCCGGCGACTGCCATCACGTCGTTGTCGTAGAGGATCGCGGTGGGCGGTTCCGGTCCACTCAGGAGCGACGAGGTGAGCTTGGCACCCGCCTCCTCCGAGTAGTCGCCCTCGACGATCACCGGAACGACACCCGCCTGCGCGCATCCGGCCAGCAGCGCGTCGGTGCGGGCCCGCGTGTGCTGCAACGCCGAGGGGCCGGTGACCCTGGCGATCCGCCGGTGCCCCAGCGTGAGCAGGTGCCCGAGCGCTTCGGCGACCGGACCGGCGTGATCGGTGCGGACCGAGGGCAGCACCGGGTCGTCGCCGACGACGACCGCGGGCAGCGCGATCTCGGCGAGCACGGCGGGGCGGGGATCGTCCGCCACCGGGTTCACCACCACGACGGCGTCGGCCAGGCCGCGGCTCGCCCAGCGGCGGTAGGCGGCGATCTCGGCGTCGTGGTCCGCGACGACGTGCAGCAGGACGGACAGGTCGCGTTCGGCGAGCCGTTCCTCGATCCCCGCGATGAACTCCATGAAGAACGGCTCGACGCCGAGCAGGCGCGCGGGCCGCGCGAGCACCAGCCCGATCGCGCCGGTCGGTTCAGCGGGCATCGGGCACCGCGCAGAGGTCGTTGGCACAGCGCAGGACCAGCGGGTCGGTGAAGGCCGCGGGATCGACGAAAGCATCCGTGCGGATGTGGAACACGCGCACCTCTCCGGCCAGCATCGGCACGAGCGAGTCGTCGGCGACCGCGTCCGGGGCGACCCGGTCGGCCAGGACCGCGACGTCCTGCGCGAACGAGCCGGCGCGCACCTCGACCTCGTACCCGCCGCGCACGGCTTTCGCCTGGGCGGAAAGAGGATGCGGGTCGTACGCCAGCTCGACGTCCTCCCGGAACGGCAGGACCGCGCGGGCTTCGGCGGTGGTCGCCACCATCACCTCCGCGTCGTCGTGCACCGGTCGCAGCAGCGCCTCCTCCAGGTCCAGGGCGAGGACCGAGCGGGGCGGCACCGTCCGGCGCAGTCTAGCCAGGTGCAGCGTGACACCCCGGAACGTCTGGCGTTCCAGGGTGAGGTGCGCGTCCCACGGCTCGTCGTGGTCGTTGACGGCGATGAGCACGAGCCGGTCGCCGCGCGGCTGGAAGGTGAGGAGCCGGGGCGCGTACGCGTGGCGCAGCCCGTACCACAGCGGCTTCACCCGCTCCTCGCTGTCGATCGCCGCCCAGGACGTGACGGGCCAGCAGTCGTTGAGCTGCCAGACGATCGCACCGGCCGTGCGTGGCCACCACGAGCGGAAGTGCTCGATGCCGAAGCTCACCGCCCGCGCCTGGTTGAGCTGCGTCGCCCAGTGCCAGTCCTCGAACCGGGCAGGGACGGGCAGGTGCGCCGCCAGTCCGCGCGCGAGCTTTCCGTTGCCGTCCTCGGCTTTCTGGTGTGCGAGGAAGCTCGGTGAGTCCGGGGACAGCGGCTGGTCGTGGATCCACCGGGTCAGCGTGGACCACGCCGGCGGGCCCTGGAACCCGAACTCCGAGCAGAACCTCGGCACGTGGTCGCGGTAGCGCGGGTAGCCGGCCTGGTTCCAGACGTTCCAGTCGTGGCGCGTGCCGTGGTTCTCGTCGTTCGGATGCACGCCGTCGACCGGGCTGTACGGGCTGCTGGGGCAGTAGAACCGGGTCGGGTCGAGCTCGGCCACGATCCGCGGCAGCAGGTCGTCGTAGTAGCCCAGGCCCCACGTCCGGCCGTCCAGCTGCTCGGGCCAGCCCCAGTCGGCGAACCCCCACAGGTTCTCGTTGCCGCCGTTCCAGAGCGCCAGCGAGGCGTGCGACATCAGGCGAGTGACGTTCTCGCGGGCCTCGGCCTCCAGTTCGCCGCGCACCGGTTCCTCCTCCGGGTACGCGGCGCACGCGAGCGGGAAGTCCTGCCACACCAGGACTCCGCGTTCGTCGCAGACGTCGTAGAAGTCGTCGGACTCGTAGATCCCGCCGCCCCACACCCGCAGCAGGTTGACGTGTGCGGCCACGGCCTGGTCCACCCGCCGCGCCAGCCGGTCGCGGGTGATCCGGGTGAGGAAGTGGTCGTCGGGAATCCAGTTGGCGCCCTTGACGAAGACGGGCTTGTCGTTGACGACGATCGTGAACGGCGTGCCGTGCTCGTCCGGAGTCGTGTCGACGGTGATCGTGCGGAACCCGATCCGCCTGGCTGTGCTGTCGAGCTGCTCGGACCCGCCGCGCAGCACGACGTCCAGGTTGTAGAGCGGTTGCCGGCCGTACCCGGCGGGCCACCAGAGTTCGGCGTCGGGCACGTCCACGCGGGCGACCACGGTCTTCTGCCCGGCCGGGATGACGACGATGCGCTTGTGCGCGCCCACGGTGATCAGCAGCGTCAGGGTCTCGGCGGCGTCCGGCGCCCACTCGACGTCGACGTGCAGCTCGACCTGGCCGGTCCCGTCCGGGGCGACCGTCACGATCGGACGGACGCGGGCCAGGCGCGCGGTGTGCCAGCGCTCCAGCCGCACCGGCCGCCAGATCCCCGCGGTCTGCAGGTCCGGTCCCCAGTCCCAGCCGAAGCTGCAGGCCATCTTGCGGATCATGTTGAACGGGTGCGCGTTGACGTGCTCACGCCGGCCCAGCGCGGCCTCGACCTTCTCCGCGTGGGTGAGCGCGGAGGAGAACGACACGGTGAGGTCGTTGGCGCCGTCCACGAGGAACGGCCGGACGTCGAAGCGGTGGCTCCGGTGCATGTTCGCGGTGTGGCCGAGCAGGTGACCGTTGAGCTCGACGGTAGCGATGGTGTCCAGCCCGTCGAAGACGAGGTCGGCCCGCTGCCCGGACGTGACGGCGGCGGCGAGGAACTGGGTGCCGTACCGCCAGTCCGCGCGGTGCGTCCAGGCCAGCTCCTCCTCGGCGCGGTCGAGGAACGGATCGGTGATCAGCCCGGACGCGAGCAGGTCGAGGTGGGTGCTGCCGGGCACGGTCGCGGGCACCGTCCTGCCGCGGACGTTGTCCGGCACCTCGTTCGTCGCCGCGGT
Organism: Lentzea waywayandensis; assembly: GCF_900115955.1. Lineage (GTDB taxonomy): Bacteria > Actinomycetota > Actinomycetes > Mycobacteriales > Pseudonocardiaceae > Lentzea > Lentzea waywayandensis. The sequence goes on along the minus strand of NZ_FOYL01000002.1, from coordinate 1,089,107 downwards.
CAGCTGCCAGCCGTCGTGCAGGTACTGCCGGATCAAGACGGACCTCCCTGGAGGAAGCGGGTTTCGGGGTCGGGAGCGGCGGCGGCCAGCTGCCGGGTGTACGGGTGCTGGGGACGCAGGAGCACGTCGTCGCCCGGCCCGCGTTCGACGATGCGGCCCCGGTGCATCACCAGGACCTCGTCGGAGAAGTGCTGGGCGGTGGCAAGGTCGTGCGTGATGTAGAGGACCGCGAGGTCCTCCTCGCGTTGCAGGCGATCGAGCAGCTTGAGCACGCCGAGCCGGATCGAGACGTCCAGCATGGACACCGGCTCGTCCGCGACGATCACCGTGGCACCCGGTGCGAGTGCTCGAGCGATGGCGACGCGCTGGCGTTGCCCGCCGGACAGTTCGTGCGGACGGCGGCGCGCGAAGTCCGGTGTGAGGCTCACCCGCTCCAGCAGGTGTGGCACCTCCGCCCGAGTGCGGCCGTGCAGCAGCAACGGCCGGGCGAGGTGGTGTTCGACGGTGTGGAACGGGTTGAGCGACGCGAACGGGTCCTGGAAGATCATCTGCACGTGGTCCCGGTAGCGCCGCGACGGCACCGGTTCGCCGTCCGGACCGGTCAGCGTGATCTCGCCGGAGGTGGGCCGGACCAGGCGGGCGATCATCCTCGCGATCGTCGACTTGCCCGACCCGGACTCGCCGACCAGCGCGACGGTCCGCCCGGCGGTGAGCGTGAACGAGACACCGCCGACCGCGCGGTGCCGGTGGAACGTCTTGGTGAGGTCGCGGACTTCGAGCGTGGTCATCGGATCAGGGCTCCTCGCTCGCCGGTCAGGCTCGGGAACGACCCCAGCAGCTGCCGGGTATACGGGTGCTGTGGCCGCAGGTAGATCTCCTCGGCCGGGGCGTACTCGACCACCTCGCCGTCGCGCATCACCGCGATCCGGTCGCTCAGTTCCAGCAGCAACGGCAGGTCGTGCGTGATGAACACGACCGCGAACCGCAACTCGTCGCGCAAGCGCTTGATCTCGTTGAGAATCTCGCGCTGCACCAGCACGTCGAGCGCGGTGGTGGGTTCGTCCATGATCATGACCTGCGGTTCGAGCAGCAGTGCCATGGCGATCATGACGCGCTGCCGCATGCCGCCGGACAGCTCGTGCGGGTACGAGCCGAGCCTGGCCGGGTCGACGCCGACGAGCCGCAGCACCTCCACGCACCGGGCTTCCCGGTCCGAAGTGGACATCGACGGACGATGTGTGCGCAGGACGTCCTGCAACTGCGCGCGGATCGGCGTGACCGGGTTCAGGGAGTTCATGGCGCCCTGGAAGACCATGGACAGCCTGACCCAGCGGAACGCGCGGAGCTCTTCCGGGCCCAGCGCCAGCACGTCGACACCGTCGAAGACGACGGAGCCGGACGTGACCTCCGCCGGTGGCCGGTGCAGGCGGTTGATCGCGTAGGCGAGCGTGGTCTTGCCGCACCCGGACTCGCCGGCCAGGCCGAGGATCTCGCCCCGTCGCAACGTCAGCGACACGTCCTTGACCGCGTGCACGGGTGCGGCGCCCTGGTAGACGACGTTGAGGTTCGTGACCGTCAGGACGGCGTCTTCGTCGGCCACCGCAGGTGTGGTGGCCACGACGTCACGCCTGCGCCGGGGCCGTTCACGCAACGCGGGGTTGATGATCTCGTCGATGCTGAAGTTGATGAGCGACAACGCGCCGCCGAACAGCGCGATGATCAACCCCGGCGGGACGAACCACCACCACGCGTCCCGTTGCAGCGCGAACCCGTTCTGCGCGTAGTAGAGCATCGTGCCGAGCGTCGAGGAGTCGGCCGCGCCGAGCCCGAGGAACGACAGGCCCGCCTCGCTCAGGATCGCCAGCACGACGGCGAACACGAACTGGGAGGCCAGGATCGGCAACAGGTTCGGCAGGATCTCCACGCAGATCACCCGCCAGGTCTTCTCGCCGGAGACCCGTGCCGCGGCCACGTAGTCGCGGTTGCGCAACGACAACGTTTGCGCGCGCAGCACCCGCGCCGCCGCGGCCCACCCGGTGATCGCGAGCACGAGCGAGATCGTCCACGTGCCGCGCTGGTCGGCGGGCACGAACCCGGCGATGACGATGACCAACGGCAGACCCGGGATCACCAGCATCACGTTGGAGAACAACGAGAACGCCTCGTCCACGACGCCACCCGCGTACGCGCCGACGATGCCGAAGATCCCGGACAGGACGGTCGCCATGACTCCGACGAGCACGCCGATCCACAGCGAGCCGCGAGTGGCGTGCGTGAGCTGGGCGAGGACGTCCTGGCCGATGATCGTGGTGCCGAGCAGGTGGTCACCGCCGGGTGAGGTGAGCCCGATGTCCCTGATGGTGGCCGGATCGCCGGTGAGCAGTGGGCCGAGCAGTCCGAAGAGGACGATCAGCCCGGCCAGGCCGAGCCCGGCGCCGAGTTTCCCTGACCAGGTCATGACACCGTGCTCCGATCCCTCGTGCGGGCGTCGATCAGCCCGTACAGCAGGTCGACGACCAGGTTCGCGCCGAGCACCGCGACCGTGATCACCAGGAAGATCCCCTGCATCAGCGCGTAGTCGTTGTTCTGCACGGCCTGAAGCAGCTTCGAGCCGATGCCGGGGTAGGAGAACACCTGCTCGGTGACGATCGACCCGGACACCACGAACCCGAGCGAGATCGCGAACCCGGCGACGGAGGGCAGCACGGCGTTGCGCGCCGCGTACCGGATCATCACCCGGCTGCCGGTGAGGCCCTTGGCCCGCGCGGTCAGCACGTAGTCCTCCGACATGGCCGAGACCATCATGTTGCGCATGCCGAGCAGCCAGCCGCCGACCGACGAGACGACGATCGTCAGCGCGGGCAGGATGCCGTGGTAGAGCGCCGACCCGAGGAACTCCGGACTCCAGCCGGGATCCAGGACCACGTCGTAGCCGCCGTTCAGCGGGAACCAGCCGAGCCCTGACGACAGCAGCGCGACCAGGATCAGCGCCAGCCAGAAGTACGGCACCGCGGCCAGCATGGTGGTCGCGGGCACCAGCGAGTCGAGCCAGGTGCCGCGCTTCCAGCCGACGAGCGCGCCGAGCCCGATGCCCAGCGCGAACGAGATCAGCGTCGCGAGCCCGACCAGCACCACGGTCCACGGCAGCGAGGCGCCGATCACGTCGGAGACCTTCGCCGGGAACGCGCTGACCGACACCCCGAGGTCACCGCGCAGCAGGCTGCCCAGGTACGCCAGGTACTCCTGCGCGAACGACTCGCGCCCGCCGGTGCCGAGCAGCGTCTCGTAGGCCTGGCGGGCGGCGGGGTCGACGGACCCGCCGCGCTGCTGGAGCTTGGCCATCAGGATGTCCACCGGGTTGCCCGGCAACAGCCGCGGGATGACGAAGTTCAACGTCACCGCCGCCCACAGCGCCGCCAGGTAGAAGGCGACCTTGCGCAGGTGGTAGCCCATCGTCAGGACCCGGCGGGCTTGAGCTTCGCGTACACCTGCGAGGCGTCCGGCCGCTTCCACACGGCGGGGAACGCGTACAGGTCGTCCTTGGTGGGCCAGCCGGTGAAGGCCTTGTCGTTGTACTCGTTCGGGATGCCGCCGGTCAGCACCGGGATGTACGGCATGGACTTCTCGAGCTCGACCTGGATGGTGTCGTAGTACTGCTGCCGTGCGGGGTTGCCCCGGTCGGTCTTCTTGAGCTCGGCCAGCGCGGCGTCCACGACCGGGCTGCTGAACCGGGCGAAGTTCGGGTTGGCCGCCTCACCGACCGGCGCGGTCGTCGCCGTCGAGAAGAAGTAGCTGTAGGTGTAGTACGGGTCCGGCGCCGGGCCCTGCTCCACCGAGTCGATCAGCAGCTCGAACTGGCCGCGGCCGCGGGCGTCCGCCCACTCGTTCCACGACAGCTGTTGCGGCGTGATCTTGATGCCGATCTGGAGCAACTGCTGGCTCAGGGTCTCCAGCGCGGTGATGTAGTCGGTCCAGCCGGCGACCACCTTCACGGTCAGCGCCAGCGGCTTGCCGTCTTTGGCGTAGATGCCGTCCGGGCCCTTGGCGTAGCCGGCGGACGTGAGCAGCTCGGCGGCCTTGGCGACGTCGGCGTTCATCGGTGCCATGCGGTCGGTGAGCTTGCTCGACAGCAGCGCGGTGTCGCGCGGCTGGAGCGTGAAGCCGGGGGACATCTCGCTGCCGGTGTTCTGGAACGCCAGCGAGTTGATCTGCGTGCGGTTCATCCCGTGGTAGATCGCCTGGCGCACGGCCGGATCGGTCTGCGCGCCCTGGCAGCCGAGCTGCGCGTTGGAGCAGGTGAACAGCGAGACCTGGTTGAGCGGCAGCGTGACGACCTTGTAGCCGGGGTAGTTCTTCTCGACGTCCTTGATGTCCGGGACCGGGCCGGTCTGCCAGTCGATCGACCCGGCCTTGAGCGCGTCCACGCCGGCCTGGTTGCCCGACAGCGACAGGTATCGGACCTGCTTCACCGCGGGCTCGCCGCCCCAGTACTTCGGGTTCGCCTTGAGGGTGAAGGACTGCGCCTTGAAATCGCCGAGCTGGAACGGGCCGGTGCCGACCGGGTTCGGGTTCACCTCGGTGGCGGGCGTGGCGTAGTTCTTCCAGATGTGCTCCGGCATGATCCACAACTGGCCCAGCACCTGCGGTCCGTCCATGTAGGACGGTTCGGGGAACTTGACGACCACGTGGGTGTCGTCGACCGCCGTCGTCGTGCCCTTGAAGCCCGTCTTGTTGACAGCGGGGGTCTTCGCGACCATGTCGAGCGTGAACTTCACGTCCTCGGCGGTGAACTTCTCGCCGTCGGACCAGGAGACGTCGTTCCTGAGCGTGACCGACAGCTCGGTGCCGTCCGGGTTCCACCCGAACTCGGTGCCGAGCATGGGTTTCGGCGGCTGGTCCTTCGCGATGTTGAAGAAGAACAGCGGCTCGTAGATCGTGCCGGGGCCCTCGATCTGGGTGGGGGCGTACGGGTTGAAGTTCAGCTGGTAGTCGCCGGCCTGCCCGGTGTAGACGACGAGCGTGTCGCGGGACCGGCTCGTTCCGCCGGATCCGGAGCAGGCGGCGGTGGCCGCGACGACCACCGCGAGACCGAGTGAGCAGAGCCTCTTGTGCAGGAACATCGTTGATCCTCCCGTGGGCTGGGTGGTTCGCGGCGAGGATTCTTCAGTTACTAAACAAAGAAAGTCAACGACTCGGGATGCTTTACTGATCCCGAACTTGTCGATGTGCCAAGTTCGTCGTTCGACGGAGGAGTGCGGTGAGCGGACCGGCGCGGGTGACCCACGCGAGCACCAGGGCGGCGGTGCTGGACCTGGTCAGGGCGGCGGGAATGATCAGCCGGGTCGGCCTGGTCAACGCCACCGGCCTGACCGGCGGAACGATCTCCACGGTCGTGCGCGGCCTGATCGACGAGGGCCTGGTCGCCGAGACCGGGCACGCCGAGTCGACCGGCGGCAAACGCCGAGTCATGTTGCAGCTCAACCACTTCGCGCGTTACGCCGTCGGCGTCCACCTCGACGACGCGCGGATCACCTACGTGCTGACCAACCTCGGCGGGGCGGTCGTCGCCAGGATCTCGCGCGCCGGTGCCGGTACCGACGATCAGGCGGCAGTGGTCGCCAGGGTGGCCCGCGAGGCCGACGCGCTGATCGACAGCGTGGGCGTCGAACGCGATCGAATCCTGGGGCTGGGACTCGTCGCGGCTCGCCCGGCGGAGCACCACGAGTTCGGCCGTGCGCTGGAACGCGCGACAGGCCTGCCCGTCGTGCTCGACCACGACGCGACCGCGGCGGCGATCGGCGAGCACTGGTCCGGCGGTGTCGGCGCGACGTCGACGTTCGCCGCGCTGTTCATGGGCACCGGCATCGGTGCGGGGGTCGTGCTCGGCGGCACGACCTACCGCGGTCCGAGCGGCCACACCGGCGAGATCGGCCACGCCTGCCTCGACATCGACGGCCCGCGCTGCTGGTGCGGCGCGAGGGGGTGTCTGGAGGTGCTGGCCGGTCCCGCCGCCGTCGTCGAGCAGGCGCGGGCCGACCGGGCGCTCACCCGTGCGGCGGGTCTGGTCGGCGGCCGGACCCGCGCGGCCACGCCGGTCGCGGCGGACTTCGCGGCGATCAGCAGGGCGGCGCGGCAGGGCAACACCCGTGCGGTGGCGTTGCTGGAACGGTCCGCCCGGTACGTCGCGGCGGCGGCGCGCACGCTCGCGAACCTGCTGGACCTGGAGGTGCTGGTGCTCACCGGTCCGAGCTTCGCGATCGCGGGCTCGGTCTACCTGCCCGTGTTGCGCGCCGAGCTCGACAGCGCGTTCATCGCCCGCGACGCCCACCCGATCTCCGTGCGGTTGTCGCCGTCGGCGGCCTCGGCGCCCGCGATCGGCGCCGCGGCGATCGTGCTCCAGTCGGAACTGGTGCCGCGGCGGCAGGGGCTGCGGCTGCCGGAGGACCTGGCGGCGGAGGAGCCACCGGTGTTCCAGGTACTGCGCTGAATGGCGTTTCTTTTGTCTCAAAAGGAGCTGACCCTTGTAACAAGGAGGTGTCCTTCCCAGACAATGCCGGGCATGACTAGGCAAGACAGTGGCGCAGGTCACAAACCCAGGCGATGGATCGCGGGCACGGCCGCCGTGATCATCGTGCTGGTCATCGGGACATCCGTGCTCGTCAGCGGAGTGTTGAGCGGCGAGGAGCCGGCTGCCACCGTCCTGACCACGGCGCCGGCCGCGCCTCCGCCGCCCGTCGAGGACTGGTACGACCTCACCGCCTACCAGACGGTCGAGTCCGGCGACGGGCACGAGACCGTGGCGTCGATCAGCATCGGGGTGGGCAAGGAGCCGTTCTCCCGCGGCATCCGGGGTTCGGCCGTCTCGTCGGCGACTCAGCCGGCCAACTTCCGCACCTGGTCCACCGCGGGCAGGTGCACCCGGCTGTCGGTGTGGATCGGCAAGGACGCGGCCTCGCCCCAGGCGGAAGGGGTCGGCCAGTTCGTGATCAGGGCCGACGAGGCGGACGCGGTCACCCGGCAGGCGGGCATCGCCGACGCTCCCCAGCACGTCGAGATCGACATCTCGGACGTCGAGCGGCTGACGTTGCTGGACGTGCGCGCCGGCCGCGACGCCGCCAACGCCTGGGGGACCCCTCGGGTGTTCTGCGCCGCGCCGCCCGGCAAGGCCGTCTGACCGCCTCGTTCGGGAGGCTCTGGCGGTGCGGTGGGCAATCGCGTGAAGGTGGTGCGCGAGTCGTCGCGCCGGTGAGGCTTTGCGTTGAGGAGCAATAGCTTCAGCACGCGCGGGTGAGCGCTGTTAACTGCCGTCATGGTTTCGAGAACCTTCAGCAAGATCGCCGGCCGGATCGCGGCCGCCGCCGTGGTCGCGCTCTCGGCTGTCGTCGTCAACGCGCCCTCGGCCGGTGCCGCCGCGCAGGAGTGGATCTACTCGGGGCAGGACTACGGGTACGCCGGGGCGACGTTCGACTGGACCGGGCGGAGTTCGGTGGGCAACATCGATCTGCTCGTGTCGGACTGGGGCTGTGACGCCAAGCCGGTCTACGCCTACTTCCTGTTCTACAACGGGTCGCTGCACCCGGACACGACGCCGACGCGTCGTTACGACTACTCCGGTTGTGACAAGGAGGACTACTCCTCCTACAACAACCTGACGTGGTCGATCAGCGGCGACTCGATCACCTACATGGGCGTCGTCGTCTGTCGTGACGCGTCGAACGGCCCGTGCAAGGTGGGCGGGCTCTCCGGGCGCAACCCCTACGCGTAAAGCCCGCTCCACAAAGGACTCCCGCTGAACGGGTCGTCGAACGACGAAATGTCGTTCGACGACCCGTTCGACGCAGTTCGACACCTTGCTTGACGCTCGTGATGCATCGATGCAGACTCCGGAAAGCGTTTTCCAGACGACGGGGTCAGGAGCTCATGAGCGCTCTCGACGAACTGCGCGGGCTGCGCCGCGGCGGTGCGCAGGTGCGCAAACGGGACAACCGGGCCGCGTTCTGGTTCCTGGCGCCCTGGTTCGCCGGGCTGCTCCTCGTCACGGTCGGACCGGTGCTCGCGTCGTTCGGGCTGGGGTTCACCAGGTACAACCTGATCCAGCCGCCCAGGCTCATCGGATTCGACAATTTCGCGCGCATCCTCAGCGACACGCGTCTGCACAACGCGTTGCGGGTCACGTTCACGTACGTGCTCGTGTCCGTGCCCCTGCAGTTGGCGTGCGCACTGGGTGTGGCACTGCTGCTCAACCGCGGGCTGCGGGGGCTCGCGTTCTACCGCTCGGCGTTCTACCTGCCGTCGCTGCTCGGGTCGAGCGTGGCGATCGCGGTGCTGTGGACGCAGGTCTTCGGCACCGAGGGCCTGGTGAACCGCGTGCTGGGCTTCTTCGGGGTCGAGGGCAAGGGGTGGATCTCCGACCCGGACACCGCGCTGTCGACGCTGATCGTGCTGAACGTGTGGACGTTCGGCTCGCCGATGATCATCTTCCTGGCCGGGCTGCGGCAGATCCCCGAGGTCTACTACGAGGCCGCCGCGATCGACGGGGCCGGCAGGTGGTCGCGGTTCTGGCGGATCACGCTGCCGCTGCTGTCGCCGATCCTGTTCTTCAACCTGGTGCTCCAGATCATCCACGCGTTCCAGTCGTTCACGCAGGCGTTCGTCGTCTCCGGCGGCACCGGCGGACCCTCCGACTCGACCATGTTCTACACGCTCTACCTGTACCAGCAGGGTTTCAGCCGGTTCGACATGGGTTACGCGTCGGCGCTGGCCTGGTTCCTGCTGCTGATCATCGCGGCGTTCACGGCGATCAACTTCTGGGCGGCGAAGTTCTGGGTGTTCTATGACGACTGAGCGGCTCTCCCGGCTGGCCAAGCACGCCGGCCTGGTCCTGATCGGGTTCGTGATGCTGTACCCGGTGCTGTGGATGGTCGTCAGCTCGTTGCGGCCGGGCGACGAGATCTTCCGCAGCCCCGGACTGATCCTCGACAGCCTCCAGACCGAGAACTACACGGAGGGCTGGAACGCGCTCACGCCGTCGTTCGGGACCTACCTGCTGAACTCGGCGATCCTGGTGCTGGGCTGCATCGTCGGCAACCTGGTGTCGTGCTCGATGGCGGCCTACGCGTTCGCCCGGCTCCAGTTCACCGGCAAGCGCTGGTGGTTCGGGATCATGCTCGGCACGATCATGCTGCCGATCCACGTGATCATCGTGCCGCAGTACGTGCTGTTCTCGAACATCGGCTGGGTCAACACGTTCCTGCCACTGATCGTGCCGAAGATCCTCGCCACCGACGCGTTCTTCGTGTTCCTGATGGTGCAGTTCATCCGCGGGCTGCCGCGTGAGCTGGACGAGGCGGCGCGCATCGACGGCTGCGGCCATCCGCGGATCTTCCTGCGGATCGTGCTGCCGCTGATGAAACCGGCGCTCGCGGCCACCACGATCTTCACGTTCATCTGGACGTGGAACGACTTCTTCAGCCAGCTGATCTACCTGACGGACCCGGAGATGTACACGGTTCCCGTCGCCCTGCGCTCGTTCGTCGACTCGACGGTCGCCACGTCGTGGGGCTCGCAGTTCGCGATGAGCGTCGTGTCGCTCCTTCCGATCTTCCTCGCGTTCCTGATCGGCCAGCGGTACCTCGTCCAGGGGATCGCCACGACCGGGGGCAAGTAGCCGAAAGGACAGCTCATGTTCAGAGGTGTTCGCCGCGGTGCCGCGTGGGTGGTGCTGCTGTCGCTGACCGCGTCCCTGGCGGCGTGCGGGTCCGGGTCCGACGCCGGTGGCGACCTGACGACGGAGAAGGTCACGCTGCGCTTCACGTGGTGGGGCGCCGACGACCGGCACAAGCGGACCCAGCAGGTCATCGACATGTTCCAGAAGAAACACCCGAACATCACCGTCAAGGGCGAGTTCAAGGAGTGGAACGGCTACTGGGACAGCCTCGCCACCACCATGGCCGCCAACGACGCGCCGGACATCATGCAGATGGACGAGCTCTACATCGCCTCCTACGCCGAGCGCGGCGCGTTGCTGGACCTGAACGAGGCGAAGAAACACCTCGACACAGCCAACTTCGACCAGAAGGCGCTCGCCACCGGTGCGATCGCAGGCAAGCAGTATGGGTTGCCCGTCGGCCTGGGCATGTACTCGATCATGGTCAACCTCGACCTGCTCGCGAAGTACAACATCCCGGTTCCTGATGACACGAAGTGGTCCTGGGACGACCTGAAGAGCATCGGCGACCAGGTGTCGAAAGCCGGTGGCGGCGCGGTGTTCGGCGTCCAGTCGCCCGGCATCAACGACGCGGCCGGGCTGAGCATCCGGGCACGCCAGCAGGGCAAGGCGATGTTCGACGCGGACGCGAAGGTCGTGCTGCCGCAGGAGATCGCGCGCGACTACTGGCAGTACATCCTCGACCTGGCCAAGTCCGGGATCGCGGCGCCGCCGTCGGTGACCGTCGAGAAGGCGTCCGCCGGGCTGAACCAGTCCGCCACCGCGACCGGCACCGCGGCGTTCGGGCTGTGGTGGAACACCCAGCTGACCGCGCTGACCGCCGCCAGCGGCGCCAAGCTGAAGCTGCTGCGGCTGCCCGGTGAGACCCAGGGCACGGCACCCGGCGCCTACTACAAGCCGTCGATGTTCTGGTCGGTGTCCTCGCGGTCGAAGTACCCGGCCGAGGCCGCCGCGTTCGTGAGCTTCCTCGCCAACGACGAGGAGGCCGCGAAGATCCTGCTGACCGAACGCGGTGTGCCCGCCAACCAGAAGATCCGGGAGGCGATCGCGGGACAGCTCAAGGACACCGACAAGGCCGCCAAGGAGTACCTCGACACCGTCCCGGTCAGCGACCCGCCCAGGATCACGCCGAACGGTGCCAGCACGCTCGACACCATCCTGAAGCGGCACACCGAGGACGTGCTGTTCGGCCGGACCACCCCCGACGCTGCCGCGGCGTCGTTCATCAAGGAAGTGCAGTCCGAAGTGGACGCTGCGAAGTGAGGCACGCCGCCATCATCGGCACCGGTGCGATCGCAGCCGCCCACGCCGAAGCTCTGCGGGCGGCGGGAGAACGCGTGGAGCTGGTCGCCGTGGTGGACGTGGACGCCGGTCGTGCGACGGCGTTCGCGCAGGAGTGGGGTGTGCCGCGCACACACCCCACTCCGGCCGCGCTGCTCGACGCGGAGGACCTGGACCTGGTGCACATCTGCACGCCGCCGCGCTCTCACCTGCCGCTCGCTCTCGAGTGCCTCGCCGCGGACGTGAACGTGCTGGTGGAGAAGCCGCCGGCGTTGTCGCTGAGCGAGATCGACACGCTGATCGCGGCCGAACGCGGCTCGGCCGGACGGCTCGCGACGGTGTTCCAGCACCGGTTCGGGCCCGCCGCGATCCGGTTGCGGCGGCTGGTCTCCGAGGGTGTGCTCGGCCGGTCGTTCGTCGCCAAGTGCGACACGCTCTGGTATCGCGGCGACGCCTACTTCGACGTGCCGTGGCGCGGGACGTGGGAGAGCGAGGGCGGCGGGCCGACGATGGGCCACGGCATCCACCAGTTCGACCTGATACTGTCGATTCTGGGGCCGTGGCAGGAGATCCGTGCGGTGGCGGTCCGGCAGGCCCGGAACGTGCAGACCGAGGACGTCTCGCTGGCGTTGGTGACCTTCGCCGACGGCACGGTCGCCTCGGTGATCAACTCCTTGCTGTCACCGAGGGAGACCTCGCAGCTGAGGTTCGACTTCGAGCGCGCCACGGTCGAGGTCGAGCACCTCTACGGCTACACCGACGCGCATTGGACCGTCACTCCCGCGCCTGGCCACGACGAGGTCGTCGCTGCCTGGCGTGGCGACCAGCCGCTGGTCGTGAGCGGTCACCGGTGTCAGGTGGCGGCGTTGCTGGACGCGCTGGACAACGGCGAGACGCCACCGGTGACCCTCGCGGACACGAGGAACACGATGGAGTTCGTCGCGGCGCTCTACGCCTCCGCGTTCACCGGGGCCGCCGTGAAGGCCGGCGAGATCGGTCCGGACAGCCCGTTCTACGCGACGATGGAAGGAATCGGTGCCCCGTGGGCGGATCCCCGGTGATCACGCGGCAGGACGACGAGGTGCTCGCCGTGTCGGTGGGCGACGTCGAGCTCTTCTCTTATGTGCACCAGCCGTCGACGCCGGCGTTCGAGGGCCCGAAGCCGTACCTGCATCCCGTGCGCACGCTGGCCGGTGATGTGGTGACGGCGTTCCGGCCGCACGACCACCGCTGGCACAAGGGCGTGCAGATGACCGCGACCGACGTGTCGGGGGAGAACTTCTGGGGTGGCGTGACGTACGTGCGCGACCAGGGGTACGTGGTGCTGCCGAACGTCGGGACCATGCGGCACGAGGAGTTCGAGGTCGACGGGGTCCGGATCGACGAGCGGCTGTCGTGGTTCACCGAGGCAGGAGAACGCTGGGTCGGGGAGACGCGCTCGTTCTCGGTGTGCGACGTCGAGAACGACTCGTGGACGCTGGAGTTCACCACGACGCTGACGAACCTTCGCCAGGAACCGTTGGTGTTCGGCAGTCCGACGACCAACGGCCGGGATCTCGCGGGCTACACCGGCTTCTTCTGGCGCGGCCCGCGTTCGTTCACCGACGGCGCCGTCATCGCGGCGGACGGGGGAGCGGGGCAGGAGATGATGGGCAGGACCGCGCCGTGGCTCGCGTTCATCGGCCGCCACGACGAGGTGGACCGCTCGTCGACCCTGCTGTTCCTGGACCACCCGGACAACAAGGGCACACACTGGTTCGTGCGCAGCACCCCGTTCGCCGCCGTCAACCCGTCGTTCGCCTTCCACGACACGGTGGAGCTTGCTCCCGGCGACGCGCTGACCCTGCGCTACCGGCTCGTCGTGGCCAACGGCGAGTGGGACAGGGCACGACTGGAATCCTATGTGGAGGAACATCCGTGGTGACGCCGTTTCCCGGCGGGGTCGGGATCTCCGGGCTGAGGGTGTACGACTGGCCGGCGGTGGACGGGGCCTGCGGAGGCTCGCCGCACGTCCACCTCGCCTGTTCGGAGTGCTACTACGTGATCGGCGGGCAGGGCAGCGTCCAGACCCTGACGCCGCGCGGGTTCGCCGAGACGCCGTTGCGCGAGGGCACCGTCGCCTGGTTCACACCCGGCACGATCCACCGCCTGGTCAACGACGGCGACCTGCGGATCCTGGTCGTGATGCAGAACAGCGGCCTGCCCGAGGCGGGCGACGCGGTGTTCACCTTTCCCTCCGAGGTGCTGGCCGACGCGGAGAACTACCCCGCGCACGCTCAGGCCGGTGACGAAGGATCCGCTCGGCGGCGCAGGGATCTTGCCGTCGAAGGATTCCAGGAGTTGCGCCGACGCGTCGAGGCGGGCGAGGACTCGGCGCTCGACGACTTCTACCGGTCCGCGGTGCGGCTGAAGCAGGACGCTCTGGACGCCTGGGAGAAGCGGTGGCGGGCCGGCGCGCTGGCGTCGGCCGAACGCACCGGTGAGCAGCTGAACCGGTTGCGGGTCGGCGACATCGGCCACCTCGCCGAGGCGGACGTCCACGTGATGCGCACGGAAGGGCCGCGGCGGTTCGGCATGTGCGGCCGGCTCGACGTCCACGACCCGGCGGAGGGGATCTCGCCGCACGACTGAACCCGTCGAGTCGAACGGTCCGTCGAATCGACGAAACTGTTGTGCGGCAACAAGTCTGTCCTGGACAGTGAGACGATGAGAATCGCAGCAGGCGCACTCGTCGTCGTCCTCACCGCCGCTTCCACGACCCCCGCGAACGCGGCGGTGTGGGAAGAGGTGATCGGGACGGGTTCCTTCAGCGGCTACGGCGCGCTGGAGTCGGAATGGAACTACCGCTACCCCTGGGGCTCCGACCACAACGGCACGGCCAGGATGTACGCGAGCTCCAGCGACCACAACCACGTGTCGCTGTCCGGCGGCGTGCTGACGGTGAAGGCGACGCGCATCTCGTGGGACGAGGGCAACAGCGGGGCCGATCCGCACCTGCCCATCCGCTACCACTCCGGTGCGATCCACGCCAGGGAGCACGTCGTGGTGAACGACCAGTTCCCGAACTGGGAGGTGAAGGGCGACTTCCAGGCGCCGTCCGTCCGCGGCACCTGGCCCGCGTTCTGGCTGACCGGGGTCAACAGCTGGCCGCCCGAGAGCGACGTCCTGGAGTTCAAGGGCGACAACCGGAACTGGTTCAACACCTTCCGGACGTCCAGCGACGTGTCGAGCTCGATCGTCGGGGTGTCCTCGCCGGGTTCGTGGCACACCTACCGGGCGTGGATGACCAAGGTGAACAACACCGACGTCGTCATCCACTACTACCTCGACGGAAAGTGGATCGCCCAGCACACCGCGAGGAACTTCGTCGGCAAGCCGCTCTGGGTGATCATCAACCTGCAGATGGAGGGCTCGTCCGGCAGCCCGGGCCCGACCGCGGAGACCGTCTACCGGGCCCGAAACGTCTACATCGGACGGACGCGGGCGTGACAAGGAGGTGGCCCCGGTGAACCTCGGGGCCACCTCCACCGGTCAGGCCCCCGCCGGAAGGCCCGACCAGGCCTCCTGCGACGTCAGCGGTCGCATCGTGATCGTGTACTCGTAAGTGCTGTCGGGACGGACCTGACTGCGCTGCCGCACCGGGTTCGGCGTGTCACCGACACCGGTCACGGCGTGATCGGCGTGCAGCGTGAAGTACCCCTTGTTGCGCTGCAACATGAACGGGTACGCGGCGCGCTCGATGTCGTCGTACTGCGTCACGCTGACCTCGCGAGCACCTGAGACCAGCAGACCGGACGTCCGTCCGTCGGTGAGCAGCGCCCACCGGGTGTCGGTGTGGTTGCCGTGGTCCTGCGGACGGTGGTACTCGACGTACTGGTCCGCCACCGAGGTGGAGTGCACCCCGATCGGCGTGCCGTCCTTGCGGTCGACGTAGCTCTCCGCCTTCCGGCCGTACCAGGAGAACTCGGAGAAGCGGTCAGGTACGGACAGCTGAACACCGATGCGCGGCAGGTACGGCAGGGTCCGCATGGAGCCCTGCGGCGTCACCCGGTGCCCGAGTCGCAGCACACCGGCCGAGTCCACCGAGTAGACCATCGTCTGGTCGAACCACGCCCCGCTCACACCGGGCGCGGCCACCTTGCTGTCCACGACGATCCGGGTGGTCTGGTGGCCGTCCTTCTCCACCCGCACACCGGACACGGTGGTCTCCAGGCGGTCCAGGCCGGCCTTGCGCCAGTCCTCACCCTCGGCGCGGCCCCACGTGTAGGTCTCGTTGCTGATCGGCGCGCGCCACGCGTCGAGCTTCGGACCGCTGGCGAGCAGTTCGCGTCCCCAGGACTTCATGGACGTCAGCGCACCGGACTTCTTGTCCACCGTGTAGGTGGCGCCTGCCGCCGTCGCGGTGACCTTCTGAGCGTCCTCGTGGGTGAACACGACGGCCCAGTCGAGCGGCGCCTTGTCCAGGCCGGGAACGCGGCTGCCGCCCAGCGAGAACTGGTCGTGCGCGAGCACGTGCCCGGCCGGCAGCAGTGGTGCCGCGGCCGAAGTGACCGTCTCGACCGTCAGGAACCGTTCCCGATCGGCGTCGTTGACCGGCACCGGCAGCGAGATCGGCGCGGTCGACGCGGCGGCGACGCGCAACGGTTGTTCGCCGCTCTTGACCACCCGTGAGCCTTCGGTGATCCGCCAGCGCAGGGTGAGGTCGTCGGTGCCGGTGAACTGCCGTTCGTTGGTCACCGACAGCACGCCGCCGGAGTAGCCGAACCGGATCGGCTGGTGTGCCCACGCCATCTGCGTGGTCTCCGGCTGCGGCTTGCGGTCCGTGCCGATCAGACCGTCCACACCGGACAGCGTAGATCCGTACGCGAAGTGCGTGCCGCGTTCCCGCACGCTGTCGAAGTCGAGCGCCAGCACGGCGCCGCCGGCCGGAGCGGAGGAGGTACCGAGCTCAGCGGCCGGCAACGCCCTGTCGTAGACGCGCACGTCGTCGACCTCACCGCGGGCCATCCAGCCGACGGTCGACGGGTCGTTCCACGACATCTCGAAGTCGCGGCCGATGTTCACGTCCGCCGCCGAGTAGTCGATCGTGCCGGTGAACGGCAGGGTGCCGACCTCGGCGCCGTCGATGTACAGCCGCAGCGCGGTGCCGTCGTACGTGCCGCTGACCCGGTGCCACTTGCCGTAGAAGTCGGCGGGCACCTTCGCCTGCACGGCACGCCACGTGCCGCTGTGGATGAAGAACTCGAGCGTGGTCTCGTTCTTCATCTTGAGCGTCCACTGGTGGTCGCCCTTGGCGATGATCGGGAACTGGCCGGTCCACTTGCCGGGCTTGACCCACGCGTCCAGCGTCAGCGCCGTGCCGGTGATGTCGAGCCTGCGGTCGCGGTAGACCTCGACGAAGTCGTCGAGCCCGGACAGCGACAGCGCCTTGCCGCGGTGGCCGTCGACGAGCTTCGGCGCGCCCGACAACAGTGCCGTGATGTCGTTGCCCGAACTGTCCGGAGCGACGCGGGTCTTCTGCTTGATGTTCTGCTCGGCCCAGTCCCAGATGAAGCCGCCCTGGGTCTGCGGGTTCGCCCGGATGATGTCCCAGAACTCCCGGAAGTTGCCCAGGCTGTTGCCCATCGCGTGGGCGTACTCACCGAAGATCAACGGCTTGGTCGTGCTCTTCGCCTGCTCGGCGAACCTTTCCGGCGACGGGTAGCGCGGCCCCCACACGTCGGCGAACGGCGCGTCGCCGTCGGGGTTGTTGGACTGGTGGTAGATCGGCCGCGACGGGTCGTTGGCCTTGAGCCACTTCGCCATCTCGTAGTGGTGCGCGCCGAGCCCGGCCTCGTTGCCGGTGTCCCAGAGGAAGACGCTCGGGTGGTTCTTGTCCCGCTCGACCATGCCGATCAGCCGGTCCAGGAAGGTGTCGCGCCACTCCGGCTGGTTCGCCTGGCACCACCGGGCACAGTTCTCGTGGTTGTGGGTCTCGATGTCGACCTCGTCGTCGATCCAGATGCCGTGCTGGTCGGCGAGGTCGTAGAAGTAGGGGTCGCTCGGGTAGTGCGAGGTGCGCACGGCGTTGACGTTGAGCTGCTCCATCAGCGCCACGTCGCGTTCCTGCGCCGCACGCGGGACATGCCGTCCGTGGTCCGGGTCGGTCTCCGCGCGGTTGACGCCCTTGAACAGCACGCGCTTGCCGTTGACCAGCAAGGTCCTGTTCCGGATCTCGATCTCGCGGAAACCGGTGGTGTCACTGGTGATGTGCGTGATCCTGCCGTCGGGCGCGGTGAGCGTCAGCACGACGGTGTAGAGGTTCGGCGTCTCGTCGGTCCACTTCGCCGGGTTGCGCACCGGCAGGGTGAGGCGTGCGGTGCTGCCGTCCGTTTCCTGGCTCACCGAACCGACTTCGGCTCCACGAGAGTCACGCAGACTGGCGGTGACGCGGTGCGTGCCGGTGGTGCCGCCGGGTTTGTGGCCGAGTTCGACGTCGGCGGTGAGGGTCGCGTCGGTGTAGGTGGCGTCGAGGTCGGTCTTGAGGGTGACGTCCTGGATGAACGTGGCTGGCGTCGAGTACAGCGACACCGAGCGGAAGATGCCCGAGTACCGCCACTGGTCGTAGTCCTCGAGGTAGGAACCGGCGCTCCAGCGGTGCACCTGGACGGCGATCTTGTTGCGGCCCGGTCGCAGCGCGGAGGAGATGTCGAACTCGGCCGGGGTGTAGCCGCCCTGGTCGTAGCCGATGTACGTGCCGTTGACCCACACGAAGTAGCTGGACGTCACGCCTTCGAAGCGCACGAACGTGGCGCGCTTCGTCCAGTCCGCGGGCACCTCGAAGTCACGGACGTACGCACCGGTCGGGTTCACGTCGCGGGGCACGCGGGGCGGGTCGTCCGGCTGCACCTCTGTGGCGATGTTGCGGAAGATCGGGTGGTCCAGGCCGTCGGTCTGCCAGGTGTGCGGCACGGTCACCGTGCGCCAGCCGGACGTGTCGTGGTCGTCGGCGTAGAACCGCGCCGGAACGTCGGCGGGCTTGTCCGCCATGGAGATCCGCCACTTGCCGTCCAGCGACTGCGTGAACGGCGTGCGCTCGTCGCGGCGCACGGCCGAGGCGATGTCCGCCTGCGGGAGCAGCAACGCGTGGTGCGGCTCCTGTCCCTCGGCGATCTTGCGTGGATCCTCGAGGTAGGTGTGCACGTCCGGAGGCGGATCTGCCGCGGAGGCGATCGGTGTCATCGAACCCGCCGCAACCAACAGCACCGTGGCAAGAACAATCGCACGCCGCACGCTGAACCTCCATGTTCAGACAGAACTCAACACAAGTGAACAGTCGGCGTGGAAGGGCGACAAGGGGCCACGAGGTCCGTGCCGTTCACACGACGCCTGCTGTTATCGAACAACTCGACGCTTGCGTTCGATTTTGTTCGACTTCACGCTCCGGGGAACAAGCCGAACCGCGACCTGCCGGGGGAACCGTGAAGAGGACAGCTCTGAGCTTGGTGGCCGCGATGCTGCTGGCATCGCTGGGAACCGCGGCGGGTGCGCCCGCGGCGGCACCGGCGGTGAGCCTCGTGGGCGACACACTGCTCGATCCTTCGGCGCTGTACTTCGTGTCCTACGACGGAGTCGTGAACAACAACTCGTTCCAGCAGGACGCGATCCTGACCTACCAGGGACGTCAGTACGCCACCTGGTACACCGCGAGCCGTGACGCGGTGGTCGCGCGGCGGACCGTGGGCAGCACGCGGTGGGAGACCGTGGTCCTGCCGCACCGGCTCAGCGTCGACGACTCGCACAACGTGATCTCGCTCGGAATCTCCCCGCAGGACAACGCGATCCACGTCGCGTTGGACACGCACAACACGCGCTTGTTCTACTTCCGGTCACAGCCAGGCCTCGCGACCGGCGCCCAGCAGTGGAACGCCGCCGCGTTCGGTCCGGTGCAGCGCACGCTCGGCGGCGTCGAGCTCGGTTCCATGACCTACCCGCAGTTCGTGGTGACACCCGAGGGCAGGCTCCAGTTCAGCTACCGCACCGGTGGCTCCGGCAACGGCGTCAACGAGCTGGCCGAGTACTCCGGCGGCACGTGGCGCAAGCTCGGCGGCTGGTCGTCCGCCACCGGCTCGTACACCGGCCCGAACGGCGTGGTGTCCACGACCCGCAACATGTACCTGCACGGCCTGACCTATGACCGAAGTGGACGGTTGCACGCCGCTTTCACCTGGCGTGAAGGCAACACCGGCGTGCTGTGCAACGCGGGCGGGCTGACCAACCACGACACCGGGTACGTCTACAGCGACGACCGCGGCCGGACGTGGCGCAACGGTGCCGGAACAGTGGTGGGCACGACAGGTGGCACACCGGTGAACGTCAACTCGCCAGGTCTGGTGGCCGATCCGCTCGACCCGAACCACGGCCTGATGAACCAGGAGAGTCAGGCCGTGGACGCCCAGGGCCGGCCGCACGTGGTGATCAGCTACGTCCCCGGCCGGTTCACCCAGTGCGTGTCGAACTACGCGCAGCAGCGCACGCAGTACGGCCGCACCTTCCACGTCTTCCGCGGAGCGGACGGTAGCTGGACCAAGATGGAGGTCCCGATCCCGCCGAACCACACCCAGCGCACGAAGATCGTGTTCGACCGGGACGACAACGCGTACCTCGTGCTGCCGCGCGGGAAGATCGTGGCGGCGAGCAGGGCCAGCGGGTGGACGGACTGGACGACGTTGTTCGACCGCCCGTCACTGCGGGCGTTCGGCGAGGTGAACGTGGACGCGTCGCGCGTCGTGTCCCAGGGGATCCTGTCGGTGCAGTACCAGCAGACCTCCAGCGGCACCACGCCGTCGCCGATCCGCGTCGCCGACTTCCGGCTGGGGGCCTGACGTGGCGAGGTTTCTACTGGCCCTCGCGCTTGTCGCCGCCGGCCTCGTCACGCCGGCCGCCGCAGCGGACCCGTTGCCGCAGAACGCGGTCACCGTTCGCGTCGACCCGTCGTACCAGCAACCGGAGTTCGAGGGCTGGGGCACCAGCCTGGTGTGGTTCGCGAACATCACCGGCGGCTATCCGGAGCCGATCCGCCGCAAGCTCGTCGACCTGCTGTTCGGTGAGGACGGGCTGCGCCTGAACATCGCGCGGTACAACATCGGTGGCGGCAACGCGCCCGACGTCCGCAAGGACTACATGAAGAAGGGTGCGACGATGGAGGGCTTCTGGAAAGCCCCTCCCGGCACCACGCGTGAGGACGTGGACTGGTGGCAGCCGGACAACCCGGACCACTGGGACTTCTCCGCGGACGCCAACCAGCGCTGGTGGGTCGACCAGGTCAAGCGCAAGGTCACGAGGTGGGAGGCGTTCAGCAACTCGCCGCCGTGGTTCCAGACCGTCAGCGGCTACGTCTCCGGCGGGTTCGACGCGAACACCGACCAGATCCGGCGGGACCGCGTCGAGGACTTCGCCACGTACCTGGCCCGCGTGACCCAGGAGGTGGAACGCGCGCACGGCATCAAGTTCGACACGCTCGCCCCGTTGAACGAGCCCAACACGAACTACTGGGGCACGCAGATCGGCCAGGACGGTCAGCCGACCGGCGGACGTCAGGAAGGCGCGCACGCCGGACCCGAGTTGCAGCAGGATGTTCTGCTCGCCACGCGACGCGCGCTCGACGAACTGCGGTCGCGGGTGAAGGTGTCCGCGATGGACGAGACGAACCCGGGCACGTTCGTGCGCAACTGGAACGGCTACGGCCCGGCGCGGGACGTGGTCGACCAGCTCAACGTGCACACCTACGGCACCAGCCAGCGCACCAGCGTCCGCGACATCGCCAAGGGCGCCGGCGAGAAGCTCTGGATGAGCGAGGTCGAGGGCACCTGGGGCAACGGCACCACCGACTACACGAGCATGGAACCCGGTCTGGGCATGGCGACCAGGATGCTCGAGGACATCCGTGAGCTCGAACCGTCCGCGTGGGTGTTCTGGCAGCCGGTCGAGGACACCGCCCCGCAGACGGTCGCCGGCAAGAACTGGGGCAGTGTCCACATCCCGTTCGACTGCACGGCGAACGACACGCTGGAGACCTGTCCTATCAGGACCAACACCAAGTTCCACGCCATCCGCAACTTCACCCACTTCGTCCGGCCGGGCGACCGGTTCGTCAAGACCGACGACCCGTCGAGCGTCGCCGCGGTCAAGCGGTCCGGTCTGGACGCGACGGTCGTGCACGTCAACAGCGGCGACACCGATCGCGCGGTGACGCTGGACCTGTCCCGGTTCGGGCTCGTCTCGCCGCTGGCGAAGGTGACCCCGGTGGTCACCGACGCGTCCGGGGCCCTCGTGCGCGGCAAACCGGTGCGGGTGGCCGGAAAGTCGGCGACACTCGCCGTACCGGCGAAGTCGGTCACCACGTTCCTCGTCGACGGTGTGGCGGGGGTGTCCGGCGACGCCGCGCTCGTCCAGCCCGGCCACGTGTACCGGATCGCCACGGGTGGGAAGTCCTTGCAGCCGTCCGACGACTGGGCGAAAGCGGTCCTGCGGACCACCGACACCGCGAGTGCGCGGCAGCTCTGGTCGGTCCGGAAACTGGGCGTGGGCAACGGAAACCGCGAACGGTACGAGATCGTGAGCGCGGTGACCGGAACTCGGCTGGCCGCGTACGGTGACGCTGTCGTGCTGCAGTCGGCCAGGGACACCGCGGCTCAGTGGATCATGTCGACGACCGGCGACGGCGGCTGGACGTTCGTCAACGCCGCCACCGGCACGCTGATCGACGCGACCGGGGAGACCGTGTCGGCCAGGACCCCGACCTCCGGCGCGAGCCAGCGCTGGACACCGGTCGATGAGACCGCGCAGCGGGTTCAGGACACCGCCGTGTTCACGGTTCCCAAGCTGCGGCCCGTGTTGCCGTCGACCGTGACCCCGGTGTACCCGGACGGAGCTCGAGGCGCTCTACCCGTGGTCTGGAACCTCCCGCCGGACCGGCACTGGCAGCAGCCCGGCACCGTGCGCGTCCACGGCACGGCGACGGACGTGCTCGGGCGGAAGCTGCCGGCACTGGCGGTGGTCACCGTCGACACGATCGCGTCGACACTGCCCGCTCGCGCGAAGACCTACGTCGGCGGGCGGCCCGAGTTGCCGGCCACCGTCACGGGTGTCGGAAAGCGGGGCGGCAGGGCCGAACTTCCCGTGGTGTGGGACGCCGCGGTGTTCGACCACGTCGGGACGGTGACGGTGACCGGACGTGCCCAGGTCGTCGACGGCAGCACGGTGGCCGCGACAGCGGTCGTGCGGGTGACCGAGCCCGTCGAGGTGAACGCGGCGCTGGACTCGGCTGTCGCGGCGACCTACACCGAGCCCGGCTATTCCGCGGAACGGCTGCGCAACGGCGTCACAGAGGAGAAGGCGTGGTCGAACTGGAGGTCCGGCACCAAGAACCCTTCCGACACGATCACCTTCACCCTGCCCGGAACCCGTGATCTGACGCGGGTGGCCGTGCATTCCCACCGCGACGGTGAAGGCGGCATCGCCCAGAGCCTCAAGGTCCAGGTGCGCACGGTCGACGGCACGTGGGTCGATGCGAGCGGCGACGTCGAGGTCACCGCACTGCGGACGGAGGTCGTGCTGAACCCCTCGCCGCCGGCGACCGCGGTGCGAGTCGTCCTCACCGCGCGTCCGTCCGGATATCTCACCCTCGGCGAGATCGAGGTGCTGGCGAAGGCACCTGCTTTGTGAGAGGCGTCGAATCCAGGTCGAAGAAACTGCCCTCCGCGCATTCGATTTTTCGACGCTACCGTTCCTCGTGGTGAAACGTTTCAATTCTGCGGATCACTTCTGGGGAACACATTTCCGGTGTCAGGAGGGTGATCGACGATGAGACGGACAACGATGTCAGCGCTGCTCGCGGCGATACTCGTCGCGAGCGGCGTTCCCGCGGTCGCGGCCGAACCGGCGGGTGCCGCCGACCGCGGGCTGGTCAGCATCCGGTCGGTGCGCGGCGACGGCAACTTCGTGTCGTGGCGGCTGCTCGGTTCGGACGCCGCCGAGGTGGCGTTCAACGTCTACCGCGACGGGGTGAAGGTCAACCGCGCGCCGGTGACGACGGCGACGAGCTATCTCGACGCGGGTGCGCCCGCTGACGCGTCCTACTCGGTGCGCCAGGTGAGCAGAGGCGTGGAATCGGCGGCGGCCACGCGTTCCGTCGGCACCCTGGCGACGAGCAGGGACGTCCCGATCCAGAGTCCGGGTTCCGGCTACGTGGCGAACGACGCGTCGGTCGGCGACCTGGACGGCGACGGCGAGTACGAGATCGTCCTGAAGTGGGATCCCGCTGACGCCAAGGACAACTCGCAGGCAGGCCGCACGGGCAACGTGTACCTGGACGCGTACAAGCTCAGTGGCGCCCGGTTGTGGCGCGTCGATCTCGGCCGCAACATCCGGGCGGGCGCGCACTACACGCAGTTCCAGGTCTTCGACTACGACGGTGACGGCAGGGCCGAGATCGCCGTGAAGACCGCGGACGGCACGCGGTCGGGCACCGGACAGGTGATCGGCAACGCGAACGCCGACCACCGCAACAGCGACGGCTACGTCCTGGCCGGGCCGGAGTTCCTCTCGGTGTTCCGCGGTACGGACGGCGCGGTGCTCGACACCGAGAACTACGTGCCACCACGCGGAACCGTCTCGTCGTGGGGTGACAGCTACGGCAACCGGGTCGACCGCTTCCTGGCCGCCACCGCGTACCTGGACGGCGCGCGGCCGAGCATCGTGATGGCCCGCGGGTACTACACCCGCAGCGTGATCTCGGCGTGGGACTTCCGGGGCGGGCAACTGACCCAGCGCTGGACGTTCGACTCGGCGTCCCAGTCGAACCGCTCGGCCTGGGAGGGCAAGGGAAACCACAACCTCTCGATCGCCGACGTGGACGCGGACGGCCGCGACGAGGTCGTCTACGGCTCGATGGCCATCGACGACAACGGCCGCGGCCTGTGGCAGAACAACACCCACCACGGCGACGCCCTGCACGTCGGCGACTTCGTCCCGTCCAGGCCGGGACTGGAGGTCTTCAAGCCGTCGGAGTGGACGACCGAGGTCTCGCACTGGATGGGCGACGCGCGCACCGGTCAGATCATCTGGAGCGCGCCGTCGTGCGGCTGCGACAACGGTCGCGGGGTCGCCGCGGACATCTGGGCGGGCAACCCCGGCGCGGAGGCCTGGTCCTCGTCCGTCGCGGGCCTGCGCAGCGCCACCACGGGCGCCCAGGTCACCGCGCGGAAGCCGGGTTCGACCAACTTCGTGATCTGGTGGGACGGTGACGCGCAGCGCGAGTTGCTCAACGGCACCACGATCGACAAGTACGGCCCCAACGGCGACACGCGGCTGCTCACCGGTTCGGGCGTGGCCTCCAACAACGGCACCAAGTCCACGCCGGCGTTGCAGGCGGACATCCTCGGCGACTGGCGCGAGGAGGTCATCTGGCGGACCTCGGACAGCAGCGCGTTGCGGATCTACTCGACCACCGAGCCGACGACGATCCGGCGGGCCTCGCTGATGGAGGACCGGCAGTACCGGGAGGCGGTGGCGTGGCAGAACACCGCCTACAACCAGCCGCCGCACCCGAGTTTCGCCTCGCCCTGAATCTGACTGGGAAACCGAATTCACGAACGGTGAGCCGTTCGCGAGTTCGGTGTTCCCGCGTGGAACTACTATGCGGAGCATGACGCGATACATCGACGAGGACCTGCGTGGTGCGGAGTTCCGCGAGTGCGATCTGACCGGGGCGCGTCTCATCGGCGTCGTCGTGCAGGACGCCGTGATCGACGGGCTCGTCACCAACCTCGTGGTGAACGGTGTCGAGGTCACCGAGTACGTCGAGGCGGAGTTGGACCGGCGTCATCCGGTGCGGGTGCTGATCCGTTCCGACGACCCTGCCGATCTGCGCGAGGCAGCGCGTCGGCTCCATGCCGGCTGGGCCGCCACGATCGACCGAATCCGCCGTGCGCCCGGCATCGAGCGCCGCGGCGTGAACGACGAGTGGTCGGCGGCGCAGACGTTGCGCCACCTGGTCTTCGTCCACGACTCGTGGTTCCGCCGCTGCTGCCTGGGTTCGACGGAGCTGTTCACGCCGATGGGCATCGGACCGGCGGTCGAGCCCTACCGTGAAGCGCACGGGCTCGACCTGTCGCTCGATCCGGCCCTCGACGAGATCGTGAGCGTGCGTGCGGCCCAGGCCGCCGAGCTCGAGGCCTGGCTCGACGAGGTCACCGCGGTGCGGCTCGCAGCGCCGGCGCCGGTGCCCGCCGACGACGTATGGCCGCCGTACGCCCGAGGCCGCTCGGTGCGGCAGTGCCTCCGCACGGTGCTCAACGAGACCTTCGAGCACCACGGTTTCTGCGTCCGCGACCTGGACCTGATCGAGGCAGAAGACGCCGAGCAGGGCGGGCGCCGCTAGATCCTGGCTGCCACGATCGGCGCCAGCCTCTCGGCGATCTTGCGGTGGCCCTGGTCGTTGGGGTGCACGTTGTCCGTCGTGTCGGTGGCCTCGTCGATCCAGCCCAGCGTGTCGACGAAGTACACGTTGCGGTCGCCGCCGTCGGTGAGCGCCTTCACCGCCGCCTGGGTCTCCGGGACGTACCGCTTGCGGAACGTGCCGAGGGCGAAGATCGCCGCCGTCGGGTACTTCTCCCGCGCACGGCGTAGAAGCGTGACGTAGGAGGAACGGAACTCGTCCTTGGTGACGCTGTGGCCGACGTCGTTCGTGCCGAGGTTGATCACGACGGCGTTCGCCCTGTACCGGCCGAAGTTCCACGCTGGCGCATTCAGTGCCAGGCCGGTGCGCAGGAAGCCCTCGCGCATGCTCAGGCAGCCGTCCGCCGCCGGGTGCAGGCACGCGCCGCCCACCGCGACCTGAGTGTGGCCAGCCTTGAGCTTCTCGCCGGTCAGCCAGCCGTAAGCGGTGAGCGCCTGCTTCGACGACAGCTGGCCGACGGTGATCGAGTCGCCGACGAACTCGACGATCTTCGACGGCACGGTGGGTGTGAACGTGCGTGCGCCGGTGTCGATCTCGATGCCCTGGTACACCGCGTCGCCCTTGTAGGAGCCCGCGATCGGGCGGTAGGAGACGCGGAGGGTGTGGTTGCCCGCGGCCAGTGGCGTCGCGGTGAGGTCCACCGTGCCGGTCCGGTTCACGTAGGACACGTCAGGCCCGCCGTCGATGCTCACGAAGAAGTCGATCGCGCGGCGCTGCCTGAGCTTCACCGTCCGGCCGGTGAAGCCGACGACGAGGTAGGCGCCCGCCCACTCGGAGACGTAGGCGCTCGACGAGCTCGTGTTCCAGCGGCCGAAGTACCTGACGTTCGGGTCGGTGGGCGAGCTTGTCGTGGCAGCTGATGCCGTCGGGGTCGCGGTGCTCACGAGTACCGCGACCGTGAGGAGAAGTCTTGTGATCATGGACCGGCCAATCGGTGCGAGGGCAGGGGAACGCGCGACCAGTCGACGTCCGAGGCGAAGTAGAAGCCCGGGTACGACGGCTGGTTGTAGGTGGTCTGCTGACGAGCGACCTCGACGCGGTACTGGCGGTCGTGCATGAGCGTGTACATCTTGTGGTGCGTCGGTTCGGTGCTGAGGTAGAAGCGCAGGGCCGTGCTGTCCTGCGTGCGCACGACCAGTTCCTCGCGCCAGTCACCGAACACGTCGGCCACGAGCGACGGGTTTCCCTTGGTGCCGTTGTTGGTGCGCGTTCCGGTGGCGGTGAGCAGCGTGCCGCGCCGCCAGTCCTCGACGGCCGGCGTCACGTCCTGGGCGCCGGTCACGATCTGGGTGGTCAGGTCGCCGGCCCAGCGGATGCTCATGTTCGTTCCGGGAGAACGGTTCTCGAGCCGGCGGCCGTCCGCGCTCCAGATGCCCGCGGAGTCCGAGCCGTTCGGCATGGACGCCCACGTCTCGAGGCCGGGCACGTCCGGGCGGACGTCGCCGATCATGCCGCGGCCGGTGTCCATTCCGGAGTAGGCGCCGTAGATGGTCGCGCCGGTGCGGGCGTCGCGCAGCGCGTAGCCGTACGGGGCGGAGCGCGCGCCCTCGTGGACCATGTAGATCTCGAGACCGGGACGGTTCGGGTCGATGTCGGTGACGTGCAGGGCGTCACCGTGTCCGACCCGAACCTCGGCTCCCGGTTCCGCGCTGCCCGGTGGCAGCACACCGACCGAGCTGTACATCAACGAGCCGTCGTCGTCGAGCGTCGCGCCGCCGTAGATGATCTCCTGCCTGCCGTCGCCGTCCACGTCGGCGACGCTCAAGGAGTGCGCCCCCTGCGTCGTGAGCTTGGCGTGACTGGGGTTCGTGCCGTCGCGGCCGTGCGGGGAGTCGCGGAACGGGTTCGTCATCGGCACCCAGCCGCTGTCGGCGAGCCAGCGTTTCTGGAGCCGCCTGCCGTCCCAGTCGTAGGTCGCGACGGTGGAGCGGGTGTAGTAGCCGCGGGCGAAGATCGCGGACGGACGCTTGCCGTCCAGGTAGGCGACTCCCGACAGGAAGCGGTCGACGCGGTTGCCCGGTTCGATGCGGGGCATCGCGTAGTCGCCCCACATCAGCCCGTCGTCGGTGCGCCCGGGCTCGTAGCGGACGGTCTGCAGCTCGCGTCCCGTGGCGCCGTCGAACACCGTCAGGTACTCCGGGCCGTCGACGATGAAACCGGCGAACTGACGCAGTTTGTTGTTGGCGCTGCGGGACGGCGCGTAGACGTCGATGAAGTGGTCGACCAGCGCGGCAGCGTCCTCTGTGGACAGCGGGTAGGTGTACCGCCGCTCGATGCCGAACGCCTGCTCCAGCGTCGTGGGCCACCGGCCGGCGACCACCTCGGGATGGGAGTCCCAGCCGCGGAACACGCCGATGAGACGGTTGCGGTAGCCCTCCGGGCTGAGCCGGTGATCGTCGGTGTTCCGGTACCCGGCGCGCACGTCCTCGCGCGGCATCGTGATGAACCGCCCGCGGCCGTCACGCGTGCCCGGCGCGGTCTTCGTCATCAGCTCCGCGCGGCCGTCGCCGTCGAAGTCGTAGACCAGGAACTGGGTGTAGTGCGCGCCCGCCCGGATGTTCACGCCGAGGTCGATCCGGTGCAGCAGCGTGCCGTCGAAGCGGTACGTGTCGAGGTACACCGGTCCGGTGTAGCCGACCTGCGAGACGTCCTTGGAGTTGCTGGGGTCCCACTTGACGACGTACTCGTACTGGCCGTCGCCGTCCACGTCACCGACGCTGACGTCGTTGGCGGAGTAGGTGTAGTGCTCACCGGCCGGTGTCACGCCGTCGGCGGGCTTGTGCAGCGGCAGGTCGTGGTGGGACGCCGGCCACGCCGTCACGGACTTGCTGCGCCCCAGCTGGACACCGCGTCGCACCGGAGCGACCTGGTACCGCGCGCCGGGTGCCGCGCCGGTGTCGACGTAGGTGGTGCTGTCGGTAACGGTCGCGATGCGCTTTCCGTCCCGGTACACCGCGAAATCAGGTCCCGAGAGGCCGGTCGCGGTGGCGCCGGTGGCCTCCCGGCCGAGCAGGCGCCAGCTCAGGTGCACGCCGCTCTGGACGGAGGCCGCGACGAGCCCGCGGTCGAGGCGTTCACCGGGCGTGGGGTGCGCGGAAGCAGGCAGCTGCCCGGCCAGGACGGCGGTGAACACGAACGGCAGCAGAACCCCTCGTCGCAGATCCACAACGGCTACGATGACCCTTGTCCAGCACCTGACGCAAGGGTCTGAATGTGTTGCTGCATAATACGGAAAGCGTTTTCCGTCTTCGTTGTCGAATCGAGCGCGCCGTTCGACGGGAGAGGTGTCGAACGAGTCGAATCGCCCTGGTGGTGGCGCGGTGACCCGCCTGTGGTTCGAGGCCCCCGCCGGGGCGTGGGAGGAAGCGCTGCCGCTGGGCACCGGCAGGCTCGGCGCGATGTGCTTCGGTGGCATCGGCACCGAACTGGTGCAGCTCAACGACGACCGGCTGTGGACGGGGTCACCGCTGCCGGCGCCGTCCGGTGATCCGGATCTGGTGGAGCAGGCCCGCGCGCACGTGCTGGCCGGCTCACCTCGTGCGGCGGAAGAGGTGTTGCGACGCCTTCAGGGGCCTGACACCGCCAAGTACCTGCCGCTGGCCGACGTCTCGCTCGTCGGTGGGCCCGACCGGGCCGAGGCCTACCGGCGTGAACTTGACCTGCGCACCGGCGTGTACTCGGTCTCCTACCGGACGGGGGAGAGAGTGGTGCGGCGGGAGGCCGTGTGCCACGCGGGCCTGCACGTCCTGGCGTTGCGGGTGACCGGTGCCGGCGTGAGTCCGGTGCTGCGCGGGTCGTTGCCCGGCGAGCACTTCACCTCGTCCGGCGGGATCGTGGGAGTGCGAGGCGTGGTGCCGTCCGGAATGGCCTGGGCGGCGGTCGTGGCGGTGGACGGCGACACGGTCTACGTCACCACGGAGACCGGCTACCGCGGGCCTGGCACCGTGCCGGTGGACGATCCCGCCGAATGCTCCCGTGTGGCGCTCGAGCGGGTCGAACAGGCCCGAGGGCTGGGCTGGGCGACGTTCCGCGACCAGGCCGTCCAGTCCCATCAGACGTTGTTCGACCGGGTGAGCCTCCAACTGGGCCCGGTGCCGGACCTGCCCACCGGCGAGCGGATCGCGCGGCCCGACCGGGCGTTGCCGGCGTTGCTGTTCCAGTACGGCCGCTACCTGCTGATCACCAGCTCCCGGCCGGGCACGCTGCCCGCGAACCTGCAGGGCATCTGGAACCCGCACACCGATCCGCCCTGGCGCGGCAACTACACGCTCAACATCAACCTGCAGATGAACTACTGGCCGGCCGAGGTCACCGCGTTGCCCGAGTGCCACGAGCCACTGCTGGAGTTCATCGCGCGGCTGTCCGGACCCGGTGCGGCGACGGCGAAGGTCCTCTACGGCGCGCCGGGCTGGGTGGCGCACCACAACAGCGACCCGTGGTGCCTCACCACCCCGGTCGGCGACGGCGGTGGCGACCCGGCGTGGGCGAACTGGCCGATGGCCGCGCCGTGGCTGTGCCGGCATCTCCTGGACCACTACGCCTTCACCGGTGACGTCGGCTGGTTGCGTGACCACGCGTGGCCGGTGCTGCGCGCGGCGGCCGAGTTCTGCCTGCACTGGCTGGTCTCGCGCGACGGCGTGCTCACGACGGCGCCGTCGACGTCACCCGAGAACCACTACCTGGCCGGGGGAGAGCCGGTCGCGGCCGGCGTCGGGTCGACGATGGACCTGGCGTTGACGGCGGACCTTTTCGCCGGTCTGGTCCAGGTCGCGGAGGTGCTGGGCCTGCGCGACGACGTGGTGGACGAGGTGCGGAGGATCGAGCTGCCGCCACCGCCGATCGGGTCGCACGGCGGGCTGCTGGAGTGGGCCGACGAGGTGCCGGACGCGGAGCCGGACCATCGGCACGTGTCGCACCTGTACGGCCTGTACCCCGGTGATCAGATCGATCCCGCGCGCACTCCGGAACTGGCCGAGGCCGCCCGGCGCGCGCTCGTCGCCAGGGGAGACGCGGGCACGGGCTGGTCGCTGGCCTGGAAAGCCGCGCTGTGGGCACGGCTCGGTGACGGGGACCGCGCGCACACGTTGCTCTCGATGTTGCTGACGGAGGCGACAGACGGCAGCCCGCACGGGGGAGGGGTGTACCGCAACCTGCTGTGCGCGCACCCTCCGTTCCAGATCGACGGCAACTTCGGCGCCACCGCCGCGATCGCGGAAATGCTGCTGCAGAGCCACACCGGCGAGCTGCGCCTGCTGCCCGCGCTGCCGTCGGCGTGGCCGACCGGGGTAGTGCGCGGACTGCGGGCACGGGGCGGCGTGGTCGTCGACCTGTGGTGGGACGGAGGGGAGTTGAAAGCTGTCGCGCTACGAACTCTCCAAGGGGAGAAGACGGTCGTCGTGACGTGCCAGGGACATGCGGCAGAAGTGACGATCCGGCCGGACGTTCAGCTGATGCTCGGCGAGAAGCTCGTGCCGAGGTGACGACGTCCGCGCCCCGCGTGCCACGGGGCGCGGACGTCGTCCCGTTTCTCAGGCGGGCACGAAGATCGCGCCGAGCCGGTCGATCTCGGTGCCCGACCTGCCGGTGAACCCGGCGATGCGCCAGCCCGCCGGTGCGGTGACGGTGAGCGTTTCCCCGGTCGGCTGACCCGCCGAGAGCGTGCGCCCCCGGTTGGTGGTGAAGGCGGCCGAGAACACCCGCGTGCGACCGTTGTACTTGCTCTGGCTCAGTTTCGCGGACACGAAGTGTTCACCCGGTTCGAGCGTGAGGGACGTGGCCGTGCCGCCAGAGCCGCCGTGGGTGAGCGTCGTGCCGTTCGTGAGGGTGGCCGCGACCTGGTCCAACCTGCTGCCACCGCGCAATGTGAGCGTGCGCACGGCACCCAGGTCGACCGCCGCGACGTCGGTGAACGGGCTTCCGTGCGGACCGCCGGCCTCGGCGCTGAGCTTGATGTTCTCGTCCGCCGTCCAGTCGAACCGCGCGGCGATCGGGTAGTGGTCGGACAGCGGTTTGCCCTGTGCGTCCACGAACGCCGCGTTGTCGTTGCGGTAGTCCCGTGCGGTCAGCGTGATCTGCCGGTTGCCCCGGTAGAGGATCTTGTCGACGACCTCGCAGGAGTCGGTGAGCGCGGCCGGGTCGCACACCAGTGCCGGGGCGCCCGCCGCCGGTGCCTGGCCGCCGCGTTCGAGCTGCACCCATGCGTCGGTGAGTCCGTTGGTGCCGGCCAGTTCGCGGATGTTGTCGTCGGCACGGGTGTAGCGGGTGTTGGTGTCGCCCATGACGATGACCGCGTTGCCCGCCGAGTACGCGGCGATGAAACGGGACAGCTGGGTGATGTTCGACCGGCGCGCGGCGAGGTCCGCGTTCTCGGTGCCGGCGTTGGGGTGCAGGTTGTAGACGTCTACGGACACCCCTGCGGCCAGCTCGACCCGTTTGTACGAGAAGCCTTTGGGTGTGAGGCAGTCCGTGCCGTTGCAGGACGACCACTTGATGCGTTCGAGGTCGCTGTAGGGCCGGTGCGACAGCGTGTTCAGGCCGCTGCCGAACGGGACGCCGCCGGTCGTGGGCGTGCGGTGGGCGTGGTTGTCGCCCGCGTACAGCGCCGCGTGGTAGTTGAAGTCCTCCTGGACGTTGACGATGTCGTAGGGCGCGAGACGCGGGCTGATCAACGGGGTGTTCACGGCGGGGTTGCCGGACGACAGCGGCTCCGGCAGGCCTGCCACGTTGTAGGTCAGCACCTCGAAGCTGCCACCGGTGGTGGCGTGTGCCGGTGTGGCGAGCGCCGCCAGCACCACGGGGATCAGGAGCAGGGGTCTGATCATCAGTTGCGCGTCCACTTCTGGTTGGCGGCGCCGTTGCACGTCCACAGCACGAGTTTCGTGCCGTTGGTCGTCGCCGCGTTGTAGGCGTCGAGGCAGAGACCGGACTGCACGCCGGTGATGGTGCCGTCGGCGTTGAGGTTCCACTGCTGGTTGGTGCCACCGGTGCACTCGTAGATGGCTACCTTCGTGCCGTTGGTGGTGCCGTGGTCCCACGCGTCGAGGCACTTGTTCCCGTAGACCACGAGTTCCTTGCGGGATGTGAGCGTGAACGTCTGCTGCTCGCCACCGTTGCAGTCCCACAGCTGGGCCTGCGTGCCGTTGGTGATGGTGTTGCCGTTGATGTCGGCGCACCGGCCGGACTGCGAGCCGATCACCTCGGTGCCCGCGGTGCCGGGTAGTTCGCGCACCTCGACGGCCGTCACCCCGGTTCCGGACAGCGTCAGCGAGTTGGTTCCCTTCGCCAGGGACACGATCGCGGACACGGTGCCCTTGGGCGTCGGCGGAAGAGCGAGCGTGGTGGGGACCTGGCCGCCGTTGACCTGCAGGGTGGTCTGGCGGGCGACGCGATCACCGTTGGTGTACTCGAACGTGGCGACCGCCAGCCCGCCGGTCCTGGCGGTGATTCCGGTGGCGCTGGAGTTCACTACGGAGTAGGTCGCGGCGCTCGCCTCCGAACCGGCGATGGACAGCAGCACCGCGTCGCCCGCCGGAACCGTGACGCTGTGGCTGCCGTTGGTGATCGGTGTGGCGACGCCGCTCCACAGGTCGCGCGCGGCCGCCATCCGGCCGGCCAGACCGAGATCGGCCAGCCTGACCGTCATCGTGGCCGCCGAGGACGTCCGGTTGAGCAGGGCCACGGCCCTGCGTCCGGTGCCGGACAACACCTTCGCGTAGACCTGCTGGTCGCGGACGTCCTCCGCGACCTCCACGGCGGGCAGGCCGCGCGGGTCCTGGCCCACGGCGAGCACGTCGCGGTTGGTCAGCACGGACAGCGCGTTGTCGTCCATCCTCGCCAGGTCGTTGCCGAGCAGCATCGGCGAACCGCCGACCGCCCACAGGCTCATGTGCACCCGGCTCGCCGCGGCGGACAGGCCGGGCATGCCGATCATCATCATGTCCGGGTCGTTGTAGTAGCCGGTGTGCTGCGCGGTCGGCCGCTGGTTCTTGTCGAAGTTCTCGTGGACCATGCCGATCGACGGCGTCTCGTGCGCGAAGATGATGTCCGTTCCGGTGCGCCACAACGGCGCCATGCCCGGCGCCCAGTTCCACGGGTCGTTCTTGCCCCACTCGCAGATCGACAGCACCAGCTCACGTCCGGTGGTGGCGCTCGCCTTGGCCGCGGCGTCGCTGAGCGCCCGGTAGGTGCCGGGCGCGTCGAGCTTCTCGACGTCGGCGCCGCACCAGTCGACCTTGACGTAGTCGAAGCCCCAGCGGGAGAACCGCAGCATGTCCTGCTCGTAGTGCCCCTCGCTGCCGGTGCCGGCGTGCGGTGGACCGGGGGTGGGGAAGTAGTAGCCGCAGCCGTTCTTGCCCGCGTCGGTGTAGATCCCCGCCTTGAGCCCCTTGCCGTGGATGTAGTCGGCGATCGCCTTCATGCCGCCGGGCCACTGGGCCTCGTCCACGGTGATGTCGCCCGCGCTGTCGCGGGTCCCCTTCCACCAGCCCGAGTCGATGTTGACGTACCGGTAGCCGGCGGCCGCGAGCCCGGACGACACCAGGGCGTCGGCCTGCGCCTTGATCACGTTGTGGTCGATGTTCTCGAAGAACGTGTTCCACGAGGCCCAGCCCATCGGCGCCGCGGGCACCCGGACCTGGTTCGCGGAGATCGCGGGCCCGGCAGACGCCGGCGCACCGCCGATCCCGGTGACGGTGCTCAAGGCGACTATCAGAACAAGCAGGCGTGTGAGCGTTAACATCCGCTTTTGTGACTCGCTTTCCGCTTGGCAGGGGGATTCAGGGAAAGGGAAATCCGACGTGATGTGAGCGCTGCCATGATCTAGCCGCGAACTGGGGCCGTCAACGGCCCGGCGAATGTTCGCGGTCGATTCGACGAATGCGTTCGACGGTCTGACAGGGGCCGTCCGGCCGGACAAACCCGAGGTCAGCCGGATGTCCGCAGTGGACAGGCTCCGCCGGTGGGCCACTCGGCGGTGTCTCGGGGTGATCGGCTGGCTAGGGTCCGAATTCTGGGAGCGCTCCCAGAATTCCCCGAGATCAACCGAACATTTCCCTGGAGGTCGTCGTGACCTTGCGATTTCTCCGAGCGGTGGTGACCGGGCTGCTGCTGGCGGCCTGTGTCGTCATCGCTCCCACCGCGGTGAACGCCGCCGCACCCGCGCGCGTGATGGCGCTCGGTGACTCCATCACCGGCTCCCCGGGGTGCTGGCGGGCGCTGCTGTGGAAACACCTGCAGGACACCGGGTACACCGACGTCGACTTCGTCGGTTCGCTGCCGGCGCCGGGCTGCGGGTTCACCTACGACGGTGAGAACGAAGGCCACGGCGGGTTCCTCGCCACGAACATCGTGCGGGACAACCAGCTACCAGGCTGGCTCTCCACGGCGCGGCCGGATGTCGTGCTCATGCACCTCGGCACCAACGACGTCTGGAGCAACATCCCCGCGAGCACGATCCTCAACGCCTACACCGCGTTGCTCGGCCAGATGCGGGCGAGCAACCCCGCGATCAAGCTCATCGTCGCGCAGATCATCCCGATGAACCCGTCGAACTGCTCCGCGTGCGGGCAGCGGGTGGCCGACCTGAACGCCGCGATTCCGGGCTGGGCCCAGGCGAACAGCACGACGGCGTCACCGATCACGGTGGTGGACCAGTGGACCGGGTTCAGCACCGCCGCCGACACCACCGACGGCGTCCACCCCAACACCACCACCGGCATCCAGAAGATCGAGAGCCGCTGGTACCCGGCGCTGGTGGCGGCCCTGCGGCCACAACCGGCGGCGATCGGCCTGCACGTCGAGGGCACGCGGGTCGTCGAGGGCAACGGCGCCACGTTCGTCATGCGCGGCGTGAACCACGCGCACGTCTGGTACCAGAGCCAGACCAGGGCGTTCGCGGACATGAAGTCCTTCGGCACCAACACGGTGCGGGTCGTGCTGGGCAGCGGGCAGCGGTGGGGACCTACTCCGGCGGCGGAGGTCTCGAGCGTCATCTCGCTGTGCAAGCAGAACAAGCTGATCTGCGTGCTGGAGGTGCACGACACCACCGGGTTCGGCGAGCAGAGCGGCGCCGCGAGCCTGGACCAGGCGGCGACCTACTGGATCGGCGTGGCCGACGCTTTGAAGGGGCAGGAGAACTACGTCGTCGTCAACCTGGGCAACGAGCCGTTCGGCAACAACGCCTCGGTGAGCGCGACGTGGGCCAGCGCCACGAGCAGCGCGATCAGCAGGCTGCGCGGTGCGGGGTTGCAGCACCTGATCATGGCCGACGCGCCGATGTGGGGCCAGGACTGGGGGAACATCATGCGCGACAACGCGGCGTCGGTGTTCAACGCCGATCCGTTGCGCAACACCGTGTTCTCCATCCACATGTACGGCGTCTACGACACCGCGGCCGAGATCAACGCCTACTTCGACGCGTTCCGGACCGCCGGCCTGCCACTGGTGGTGGGGGAGTTCGGGCACAACCACAGCGACGGTGACCCGGACGAGGCCACGATCATGGCGCAGGCGCAGTCGCGCGGCCTCGGTTACCTGGGCTGGTCGTGGAGCGGCAACAGCAGCGACGTCGGTTACCTCGACATGACCAACTCCTTCAACCCGGCGAGCCTCACCTCCTGGGGCGAACGGTTCCTCAACGGCGCCAACGGCGTCCGGCAGACGTCGAAGGAGGCGACGATCTACGGCGGTGGCAATCCCGGCGACACCCAGCCGCCGTCCACGCCGGGCACTCCGGCGGCTTCGGCGGTCACGTCCACCGGCCTCACGCTGAACTGGACGGCCTCGACCGACAACGTCGGCGTCACCGGCTACGACGTGCTGCGTGCCGTGGGCAGTGGCTCGTTCGCGGCGGTCGGCTCGACGGCGACCACCACCTACGCGGACTCCGGCCTCACCCCGTCGACCACCTACCGCTACCAGGTGCGGGCGAAGGACGCCGCCGGCAACATGTCGGCGACTTCCGGCATCGTGTCGGCGACGACCGGCGCGGGCGGTGGCACCGGTGCCTGCAAGGTCGGGTACTCCGGCCAGAACTGGGGCGGTGGCAACGGTTTCACCGCCAGCGTCACCATCACCAACACGGGCACCTCGACGGTCGACGGCTGGACGCTGGCCTTCAGCTACGCCAACGGCCAGAAGGTCACACTCCCGGGCTGGGGTGCGACGTTCGCCCAGTCGGGCGCCGCCGTCACCGCGACGAACCTGAGCTGGAACCGCTCGCTGGCGCCGAACGCGTCGGTGGGCATCGGGTTCAACGGCACGTACGGCGGGTCGAACCCCGCGCCGTCCTCGTTCACCCTCAACGGAAGCACCTGCACGACCGGTTGACGTTTAAACGATTCAACCGGTGATGTCCGATTGTGGACAGCCTGCTCCCGCAGTCCTTGACACTCCGTCTCGCCCACCACAGTCTGGCCCTCGACGCAGCGATTGAAACGTTTCATCCAGCGACGAAGGTGGAGACGACGTGCGCAGACGTGAGTTCCTCAGGACATCGGCCGTCGGGCTGTCCGCGACGGCGCTCCCGGTCGGGGTGGCGCACGCCGGGCCCGATGAGAAGGCCGGCGGGTTGCGGGTCGTGCGCACGACCGTCGAGTACGCGGAAACGTTGCTGGGCACCGATGTCACGGCACCGAGGCTCGGCTGGACACTCGCCGCCGGCGGTACCGGTGCTCGGCAGACGGCCTACCAGGTCGAGGTCGGCACCTCTCCTGGACGGTCGGACGTGTGGCAGTCCGGCCGGGTCGCCTCCGACCGCACGGTCGGGGTTCCGTTCGCGGGCAAGGAACTGAAGCCGCGCACGCGTTACCACTGGCGGGTGCGCGTGTGGGACGGCTCCGGCCGGGTGTCGGCGTGGAGCACGACGAACTGGTGGGAGACCGCCCTGCTCGGCACGCCGTGGCAGGCGCGGTGGATCGGCGCCGCCGACACGTCGATCACCTTCGCCGGCGCCTCGTGGATCTGGTCGGCGACGACACCGGCGGAGAGCCGGTGGTTCCGGACGTCGGTCGAACTCCCCGCGGACGCGGTCAGGGCCAGGCTCGTCGCGACCGCGGACGACGACTTCACGTTGTACCTCAATGGCTCTGAGGTCCTGCACGTCCCGGAACAGGTCGACGTCTGGAAGGTCGGGCAACGCGCCGACGTGACCCGCCTGGCCGGTCGGCGGATCGTGCTGGCCGCCCGTGCCACCAACAGGTCGCCGGGTCCGGCCGGACTCCTGCTGCGACTGGTGGTCGATCTTCCCGACGGTCAGCGCGAGATCGTCACCGGTCCTGGCTGGAAGGTCGCGCAGACCGAACAACCCGGCTGGCAGACGCCGGACTTCGACGACTCGGCGTGGACGCCCGCGACCGTGCTCGAACCGTACGGCCAGGGGCCGTGGGGAGCGAACGTCACGGTGAAGGAGCAACCGGCGCCGTTGCTGCGCAGGGAGTTCACGCTGGCCAAGCCGGTCAGGCGCGCCCGGCTGTACGTCAGCGGTCTCGCGTACCACGAGACCGAGATCAACGGCCGCCGCGTCGGCGACCGCGTGCTCGACCCCGGATTCACCGACTACGACAACACCGTTCTGTACGCGACGCACGACGTCACCAACCTGGTCCGCCGTGGCCGCAACGCGATCGGCGTGACGCTGGGCCGCGGCTTCTACGGCATGAAGACACCGAACGTGTGGCGGTGGGAGCGCCCGCCGTGGCACGACGAACCGAAACTGCTGGCACAGCTGGAGATCGACCACCCGGACGGCACGCGCACGACCATCACGTCGGACGAGGAATGGCGCCTGACCGACGGTCCCACGGTCTCGAACTCGCTCTACACCGGCGAGACCTACGACGCCCGCCTAGCCCCGCGCGACTGGACGAAACCGGGCTTCGCCGACGGCACGTGGCAGCGCACGACGATCAGGCCCGCGCCGAAGGGCACGCTGAAGGCCCAGGAGCACGAACCGATCCGCGTGATCGAGTCGGTCACGCCGACTGTGAGCGTGCTCAAACCGGGCGTGTTCGTGGCCGACATGGGCCGCACGATGTCCGGCTGGACGCAGCTCACCGTCACCGCCCCCGCCGGAACCCTGGTGCGGCTCAAGCACGGCGAGACGCTGAACCCCGATGGCAGCGTTCACATGGAGAACGGCCACGTCACCGGCAACCGAATCCAGCTCGACGAGTACATCTGTGCCGGCGGCGCGGAGACGTGGGAACCGAAGTTCTCGTACAAGGGTTTCCGCTACGTCGAGGTGACCGGACTGACGACGGCACCGAAGCTCGTCGGCCGGCTGGTGCACTCGGACGTGCCGCAGGCCAGCACCTTCCGCTGCTCCGAGCCGCTGTTCGAGCAGTACGACGCCGCGATGCGCCGCACCGTCGCCAACAACCTGCACGGCATCCCCA
The DNA here is from genome assembly GCF_900115955.1 of Lentzea waywayandensis. Lineage (GTDB taxonomy): Bacteria > Actinomycetota > Actinomycetes > Mycobacteriales > Pseudonocardiaceae > Lentzea > Lentzea waywayandensis. The sequence goes on along the minus strand of NZ_FOYL01000002.1, from coordinate 1,050,208 downwards.
CCGACACCCCGACCTACGAGAAGAACGGCTGGACGGGCGACGCGCAGGTCGGCGCGCCGTCGATGCTCGCCGAGTTCGGGATGGCGAAGTTCTTCACCAAGTGGCTGGGCGACCTCGCCGACAGCCAGGACACGGCCGGACAGCTCCCGGTGATCGTCCCGAGCGGAGGCTGGGGCTACCGCGAACTCGCGCCCGCTCCCGAGTGGACGACCGTGTACCCGTTCGTGCTCAGGGAGATGTACCGGATCTACGGCGACGACCGCCTGCCCGCGCAGCACTGGCCGGTGCTCACCCGCTACCTGGACTGGGAGATCGGCAGGCTGCGCGACGGCCTCGCGATCACCGCGCTGGGCGACTTCCTGCCGCCCGGCTCGGGCGGCATCCCGCCCGAGGACACCAGGCTCACCGCCACCGCGTACCTCTACCGGGCGTTGGTGCACACCGCCGAACTCGGTGACGTGATCGGCAAGCCCGTCCCGCGCTACCGCGAGGTGGCCGCGAACCTGTTGTCGGCGTTCAACGCCGCGTTCCTGGACGGCTACTACCGCACCGCCAAGGACACCGACTACCGGCAGACGTCGAACGCGATCCCGCTCGCGTTCGGCATGGTGCCCGCCGGCTCCGTCCAGACCGTCGCGGACAAGCTGGCCGCCGAGGTCCGCGCGAACGGCAACCACGTCAACGTCGGCTGCCTAGGCGCCAGCGTGCTGCTCCAGGCGTTGGGCGACAACGGTCACGCCGACGTCGCGCACGCCATGGCCACCGAGCGTTCGTACCCGAGCTGGGGCCACTGGTTCTCGAACGGCGCCGACACCATGTGGGAGATGTGGGACACCGGCACCCGTTCCCGCAACCACTACTTCAAGGGCACCGTCGCACAGTGGCTGTACGAGCACGTCGCCGGTCTGCGGCCGGGCGACGCCGGCTACCGGACGTTCACGGTCCGGCCTTCCGTGACAGCCCTGTCCTGGGCGCGGATGGAGTTCGAGAGCGTGCGCGGACGCATCAGCGTGGCGTGGGCCAAGGTCGACGGCGTGCTGCGGCTGACCGTCGAGGTGCCGGTCGGATCAACCGCCGAGGTGCACGTGCCGCATTCCAGCGGTGTCGCGGTGGTGAAGGTGCCGCACGGGCGGTGGAAGTTCACCGGGGGAGGTAGCGCCGCAGCGGCGGCGACCGCCGAACCGGCTTCCTGAGATCGGGCAGCGGTCGTGGACGCTGTCACGGCCTGCCTTGCATCCCGTTCGTGCGCGACAGTCGGCCCGTCCTCCGCGTTCCGCTGGGCGGGCTCGACTGAGTCCTTTGTGTACGTTGGCTCGTCGTGACCGGCTCAGGTGGTCGCCGTCGCCCAAGTTCGCTGGTTCGCACCACGAGGTGCCGGCAGGTCGCTCGTGGGCGCGTCGGTCACGATCAGGTCGAAGCGTTCACACCGCATGGCGTAGCTCGCCGGCGCGGACAGGGGTGCTCGCACCCAGAACTCCTGGGTCTCGCCTGCGCGCAGCGGTTCCCGGAAACGCAGCCCGCACTCTCCTTTCAGCGCTCCTTTCAGCACGGTCACGTCGGTGGTGCAGGGAAGAGTGAACTCGTCCACGCCGTCGCGCAGGGCCACGACCGTCCAGTGTTCGACGCGGGTCGGTGGCGACTCGTTCAGCCGGAGTTCCACGCGGATGCGCGCGATGTACCACTCTTCCCGTGGCCGCCGGCGTGGCCGGAGCGCTGCCTCGGCCAGGCGCGCGAATCCGTCGTCGAGTCTGCGTCGGACGGTGCGCGCGTCCCTGTGTGAGCGGTCGGCGAGCCAGTCCAGCCGATGAGAGAGAAACAGGTGTTGTGCTTGCGGGTTCAAGCCGAGCGCGGTGGTGACGACCAGTCGCAGGTCTTCCGGCAGCACGTGGACGAGGCCGTCGACCCACGTCCGGAGTTTCTCCCTGCTCATTTCCGCGCCGTCGTGCTCTTCCACCGCGGTTGCGGTGCGCAAGAACGGACCGATGTGTCGCTCGAGACCAGGCGCCTGCACGCCACGACCGCGGCATAACGATTTCAGCTCGCACACGAGCTGATGCGTCGAGACGGTCATGCTTCCCTCCGACCAGATCGTCCCCAATAGACTCGGTTTTCTGAGCGCTATGTCGACGATGGCATCGGGTGCGTTACCGGCTTTGCGAGAACGTTGTTTTCCAGGTGGCAAAGAATGTCAACTTCGGGAAACTTGCAAAAAACACGACAAAATCAGGACTCGCGCTTTCTGGCGACTTGCTGCTCGAACCAGTCGAACGCGTGCATCGCCGCGCTCGGGAGGATGGTCGCCAGGAGTTCGGCCGTGAACGCCTGGCCGTAGAGGTCGTTGCGGCGTCCCATCTCCTCCACCGCGTCGCGTCGCACCGATCGGAACGTCCGCCTGGCCTCCGCGCGGTCGCCTCGCCAGAAGTGCATGATCCCGAGCTCGTAACGCGTTCTCAGCGTTTCCGGGTGGCCGGCGCCGAGCACGCGCTCCTGGCCGTTCAGAGCTCGGGTGTAGTGGTCGAACGCCTGGTCACGATCTCTGTTCTGGGCGTGTGCCTGGCCGAGGAGGAACACGGTGCGCAGGTGGAGCCGGTGGTCGGAGCCGAGGTGTTCGGCCACGATGCCGGCCAGGTCCGCGTACTCGGCCAAGACCAGGTGAGGGGCACCCTGCCCGACCATGACCCGCAGGTGTGCCACGGTCGCGGCCAGAGTCCTCGGGTTGCCGGCGCCGAACTCGCGGCGGGCGGCCGCCACCTGTTCGCGCAACGCCACCTCAGCTCTCACCCAGTCCTCCTTGGCCGGGAACTTCTCCAGGATGAAGACCTCCAGCTGCGCCTCGTGCAGCAGCGCCGCGGCCTCCAGCGCGTGGATGTGGCCGGGAAGTCCTTGGCGCTGGTAGTGATCGACGATCTCCTTGGCCTTGATGCGCGCGCCGATGCGGTCCTCCGTCGCCATTCCGATGGCGACCAGCTCGAGCTGAAGGGGTATCAACTCCTCGGTGAACTGTCCGCCCATCTCGGCCACCAGCGTGTTCGCCAGGCTGGTCGCTTCGGTGAAGTAACCGAGCGCGCGGCGGTTGCGAACGTGCGCGGTGCGGACCGTGATCTGCTCCTGCGGTGGTGCGCTCTTCAGCGCGTCGCCCGTGACCAGTCGTTGCCAGATCGGTTCGGCTTCGCGGTGCCGGGTCCTGGCGTCCAGCACATCGGCTCGGACGTGGTCTGCCCGCATGGTCGTCACGTCGTCCTGCGCGAGTTCGGCGAGCTTGCCGGCGTGTTCCAGTGCCTTGTCGTAGTCGCCGGCGGCGAACCTGTTCCGGGCCGCCGCGTGCAGGTGGCCGAGCTGGTCGGGCTGCCAGCCGAACAGCTCCTCGTGGCGCGGTGCCGCGAGGCCGGGCTCACCACGCGCGTCGTGATGGGCGGCTACCAGCTCGTTGAGCGAGATCGACAGGTCGGGTGACGACGTGGTCCGGGAGAGCAACGCGCGTGCGTGCGGTGCCAGCTCGGCTGTGCCGGTCTCGGCCAGTGCGAGCAGCTGACGCGCTGCGACCACGGCGACCGCGCCCTGCTCGTCCTGTCCGGCGCTCTGCGTCATTGCCTCGCGCACCAGTTGGTGCACCTGCCACGACGTGTCTTCCTGAGCGACGAGCCGGTCCTGGTCCAGCTTGGTCAGCACCGCGGCCGTGTGGGGGAGCGCCGACGGTTCCAGCGCCCCGATGACCTTGCTGATCAATGCCGCCGGCAACGGTTCGGGTGCGCACACCGCGGACAGCACGAGCACGATGCGTTCAGGGCCGTCACGGTGTTCGATCGCGTCGCGGGTCATCGCCAGGGCCCGGTCGAGCACCCCGGCGTCGGAGGTGAGGTGGTCGACCCGTTTGCGCAGGTGCCAGAGCCCCTCTCGCCCGCGGGCTCCCGCCGCGGCGAACCGGATCGCATAGGGGTGCCCGCCCAGACGTTTCACCACCGTGTCCACGGCGTCGACCTCGTCGCCCACCGGCGGGTGGCGCTGCTGCTGTGAGAAGAGCTCGCGGCCGTCGTCCGCGGAGAGACCGTCGAGTCGCACGGGTGCGGCGATGCTGTGGGAGAGCTCCTGCTGCCCGATGAGCAAGGTGTGCACGCCACCGACGTCCGGGACCAGCTCGGCGAGAACGTCGTCCGGCGTGCCCGCCGGTACCGCGTCCACCACCCACAGCTTGGGACCCGGCCGGTCCTGCAGATGCCGAGTCCACCAGCCGAGCAGCTGACGGCGGGTCAGACCGCCCGGCAGGCGGTCGACCTGTTCGGCGAGCTCACGCAGGCGCGCTGTGTGCACCGCACGCGCCCGGTCCGCGTGACGAGTCGCGCCGGTCAGGTCGGTCCAGTAGATGCCACCGGGGTAGATGAACCCGTAGTCGTGCACGTACACCTTGGCGAGCGAGGTCTTGCCCATGCCGGTCATGCCGGTGAGCGAGGCCACCTGCGGTGCCGTCACCGGGTTCATCAGCGGGTGGTCGCCGCGGTGCAGGGCCGAGTGCAGCGCCCACCGGTCGCGGTACCTGCCGACGAAGTCCACCGTCGGCTCGAACTTCCGGTGATGCGTCAGGGGTGGCGGGCCGAAGTCCATGCCGGGGAACGGGCCGTCCAGCGCCTCCGCCTTCTGCCGGACCAGCGCTACCAGGGTGGCGAGATCGCGCTTCGACTGCCAGGTCCGCACGTACCGGTTGGTGCTCAGCTCCAGCGGTAGCAGGTGGCCGGTGTTCGGGTCCTCCGGGTTGACCACCAGGATCCGCTGCTCGACCTCACCCGCGCGCAACGCCGTGAGGTAGGCGTACCGCAGCTCGAACTCGCACGCCGACCGCTGCGGGAACGAAGCCGAGTAGTACACGAGCATCGTCTTCGACTCGCGTAGCGCCGTCGTGATCTCCGCGGTGACGCCATGGCCGTATCGGATGCCGCGCTCGTCGATGAACGCGCGCAGGCCCTCGTCCTTCAGCGCCTCGTACAGCTCCATGACTCGCGGCCGATCATCGCCGCTGAACGACAGGAACACGTCATAACCGGCTTCCACGCCGTGGACGGTATAGGTCGATGCGTGCTGCTACTCGGCAATGTCCTGCTTCCACCGAGAAACTGTCACTTTTCTGTCCTGGTCGAATCCGTTGGGTGCGGCATCATCGGGCGCCGCAGAATGCGACAGGGAACTGTCCCGGTTCTGTCCACTGCGGCCTGGGGGTGGGCGCCTACGCTCGTCTTTCACCAATTCGTGGGAAAAAGTGAGGTTTCGGCGCATGACGCGACGCTTGGGGAGTCGGTACACGCTGGGCGAGTTCCTCGGTTCCGGCGCGATGGGCCAGGTGTACGAGGGCGTGGACGAGAGCGGCGCGCCTTATGCGTTCAAGCTGCTGCGTTCCGACCTGGTCGACGATCCGGATTTCATCGCCAAGTTCCACCAGGAACGAGCGATACTGACCAGCCTGCGGGGGCAGCACCTCGTCGCTGTTCACGACCTCGTCGTGGAGGGCGACACGGCCGCGATCGTGATGGACCTCGTGCGGGGCGGCAGTCTGCGCAAGTCGCTCAACGCCGCGGGCGGCACGCTGTTGCCGGCCGAGGTCGCGCGCATCGGCGCGGGCATCGCGGACGCCCTGCACAGCGTGCACCTGGCGGGGTTCGTGCACCGCGACGTCAAGCCGGAGAACGTCCTCATGGACTCCTCCACGCCCAGGCTCACGGACTTCGGCATCTCCAAGATGGCGAACGCGTCCAAGGTCGGCCGCAGCACGATGCTCGCGGGCACGCCGTACTACGTGGCGCCCGAGCTGGTCGACGGCAAGGACGTCAGCCCGGCTGCCGATCTCTACTCTCTCGGGATCGTCCTGTACGAACTGTGCTGCGGTGTCACGCCGTTCGTGGGTGACTCGGTGTTCCAGGTGTTGCGCGACCACTGCGAGAAGGCCCCTGGGCGGCCGAACAGCGTTCCGGACGAGCTGTGGGACGTGATCGCGAACCTGCTGCACAAGAACCCGGCCGCCCGGCCGCGGTCCGCGGAGCTCGTCTCGGCGGTGCTGCTGAACCTCTCGTCGCGGCTGCTGAACGCGCCGGTCGGCACTCGTCTCGACCTGCCGCCCGCGGCCATTCCGTTGAATCACGGCAACGACAACGAAACGGTGCTCCGCGTGCCCAAGGCCTCCTCGTCCGCGCCTGCCAAACGCAAAAGCCGAGCGCTCCCCATCCTGGCCGCGGTCATCGTTCTGCTGGGTGGCGCCGGCGGTACCTACGCGTTGATGTCGGCCAAGGAGAACAGTTCCGGCAACGGCGCGGCCGCCGCCACTCCGACCGGTGGGAACAACAACACGACCACGACGACCACGGAGTCGACCACCACGACCTCCAGCGAGGTCCGGATCACCACGATGCCGGATCTGATCGGCAAGAACGTCAGCACGGCGAAGGACGCGTTGCCCAGGTCGATGAAGGTGGAGATCGTCGACCAGGTCGACGAGAAAGCTGCTGCGGACACGGTGCTCAGCCAGGAACCCGCTGCCGGGCAACCGATCGGTGAAGGCGCGAAGCTCGTCGTCGCCCGCGCGGGAGTGGTCGTCTACCTCGACTCGCAGGAACCGTCATCCGGTAGTTGGGGCACTTCGAGAAGCGCGTTCGTCGTCGGTATGGGCGCCAAGCAGTACGTGCACTCGCTGGGTACGTCGTTCTACTCCTACTGCGCGGAGCGGACTTACTACGCCGAGTACAACCTCTCGAAGGGGTACCGGCGGCTCGTTGCCTCGGCGGGTATCAGTGACGACTCAGCCCGTACGGCGTTGAAGGTCCAGCTCGAAGTGCTGGCGGACGGCAGGCAGATCTCCAACACGGCAGTGGGGTTCGGTTCGACCGTCCCACTGGACCTGGATCTCACCGGGGTGCTGAGGCTGAGGTTCCAGTACCAGGTGACGAGTGGCAACGGGACCTGCGACGGAACGTTCGCCCTCGGTGAGGCGAAGCTGCTCGGCCTGGCCAGGGAGATTCCCACTTCGGGTCTGCCGCCGGTCTCCACCGCGTCGACGACGACCACGACGACGTCCCGGTGACAGCCGAGTTGGAGGTGTCGTCGGGCGGTCGGTCGTGGACGTTCCCGCCGGGAGCTTCGGTTCTCGTGGGACGCGGTGCGGCGAGCGATGTGGTGGTCGAGGACCCGGCGGTGTCGCGCCACCACCTGCGGGTCGAGTACGACAACGGGTGGGTACTGCGTGACCACGGCAGCGCGGGCGGCACCTGGGTGGACGGTCGGCAGGTGCGTGAACAGCGCATCGCCGGTGAGCTCGTGGTGCGGCTGTCAGGTGAGGTGGAGGTGGTGTTCCGCTGCGGTACCGCCACACCACCGAGCGGCGTGATCAGCATCGGCCGGGCGGCCGGCAACGACCTGGTGCTCGCTGATCCGATGGTGTCACGGCGGCACGCGACCGCGCGGTACACCGGCGACGGCTGGCGGGTCTCCGATCTGGGCAGCGCGAACCCGGTGCTGCACAACGGCGAACCCATCGCGGCCGATGCTCTGGTGTCCTCTGGTGACCTGCTCACCTTCGGTTCTACGGACGTGATCGTCACACCGGTCGGACTGACGTCGTTGCCGGGTGCCAAGCAGCACCTGGTCGTCGACGACGTGGGGTTCACGTTGCCGAGCGGCCAGCCGTTGCTCTCCGGAGTATCGCTGGACGTGCGGCCGGGCGAGCTCGTCGCGGTGGTGGGCCCGTCCGGCGCGGGCAAGTCGACGCTGTTGAAGGTGCTGACCGGCACGCTCGTGCCGACGCACGGTCATGTCAGCTACGACGGACTCGACGTGCACGAACACCCTGCTGTCCGTGAGCGCATCGGCGTCGTGCCGCAGAAGGACGTGATGCACGTCCGGCTCAGCGCACGCCGTGTACTCGCCTATGCCGCGAAGCTGAGGTTGCCTGCCGACACCATGCGACGTGAACGCAACGACGTCGTTGCCGCGGCATTGGCACAGGTGGATCTCACCGCACAAGCACGGACCACGGTGCGCCGGCTGTCCGGAGGACAGCAGAAACGCGTGTCGATCGCGATGGAGCTGCTCACATCGCCACCGCTGCTGTTGCTCGATGAACCGACCTCCGGCCTCGATCCGTGGCTGGACAAGCAGATCATGACCTCCTTGCGCACTGTTGCGGACACCGGACGGTCGGTCGTGGTCGTGACCCACAACCCCGACAATCTCGCTCAATGTGACCGGATCCTCGTGCTGGCGCCTGGCGGCGTGCCGTTCTTCCTGGGCGCGCCCGACGACCTGCGCGTCCGGTTCGGAGCGGCCAGTTGGGCCGACATCTTCGAAGCGGCCGCCAGCCGGCCCGTGCCCACCGGGGTCGGCGCTCCCGAACGGCGGGTGGCCGCGAGCGTGCCGCGGTCCGTCGCCACCCCGAGAACGATGTGGCGTCAGCTGGTGACACTGGTGTCCCGGCACACCAGGCTCATCCTGGCGGATCCCGGCTATGCCGCGTTCCTCCTGCTGATCCCGTTGTTGCTCGCCGGGCTCGCGCTGGCCGTGCCGGGTGAGGCAGGACTGGGTCCACCGGGAGCGGCGGATCTCACCGAACCGACGCAGATGCTCGTTCTGTTGTTCGTCGGAGCGGCATTCACCGGCGGCGCCTGCGGAGCAAGGGAGATCGTCGCGGAACGGGCGATCTTCCTGCGTGAACGTGCGGCCGGGCTGAGGCCCCGTGCGTACGGGTTGAGCAAGCTGCTGATGTTCGGCGTCATCGTCGCTGTGCAAGCGGTCCTGCTGGTCGCCGGGACCCTGGCGGTGAAACCAGGACCGGCGGACGCCGTCCTGCTCGGTCATCCGGCGGTCGAACTGATCGTGGCTGTCTGGCTCACCGCCTTCGCCTCGTGCGCGCTGTCGTTGGTCGTGTCGGCGTGGGTGAAGTCCTCGGAGCAGGTCATGCCGTTGCTGGTCGTACTGGTGATGGCACAGCTGGTGTTGTGCGGGGGAATGATCCCGGTCACCGATCGGCCGGTGCTGGAGCAGCTGTCCTGGCTCGCCCCGGCGCGCTGGGGGTACGCCGCCGGGGCATCCACTGTGGACGTTCGGGCGCACGTGCCCGGTCTGCCCGCGGAGCCGTTGTGGCGCCACGAACCGCTGTGGTGGCTACTCTCCGCAGGAGTCCTGCTTGCCATGACGGTTCCGCTCGCGGCGCTCCTCGTGCGCAGGGCGGGCCGGGTCCGAGCCGAGTGACCGCCTTTCGTCCCAGGCGATTCCGTAGGACAGGTTGGGGGTGAGATCGCGGAAGGCCACCTTCACCTCACCCGCGCTGTCGGGCCGGATCGGTCCTCGCGGCGCGGCACTGTCGTTGACCTCGCTCATGCGCAGACCGTCCACCTTCCAGACAGCAGCAGGCGGGCGGTCCGCGGCGAATCTGACATGTAGATCGAAGAACTCGCACGGAAAGCTCGGGGTGCACGCGTAGAACGGCCCCATTCTCCTGGCGCCGGAAAAGCGGAAGCGAACGAAGAACTCGTGTTCGTTCCCCTCGGTGAGCGGCTGCGCCAGTTCCAGGTCGAAAACGACGCGACTCGACGAGTAGTTCGCCCGTGCCTGCAATGTTCCGCCGGTCAGCACCACTATTTCCGGATCATCGATCGGAGTGGTGCTGTCCCAGTTCTCGGGAACTGGGACCGAAACCTCGAGGCGCACTTCCCGTACTTCACTCGCTGACGTCGTGATCCGGCGCATTTCGTACACCTCGGTCACGTCGCGATCGAGCACCACCCAGGTGCGCAATGCCCTTGTTCGCCACGGCGCCGGCTCCGGCCTGTCCTCCGGAGTTGCTTTCGAGAGTTCCGCGATCGCGAGCTGTGCCAGGAGCTGGATCCCTTCGTCGATCCGCCTGCTGGCCGTTCGCCGATCGCGGTGGATCTGCCGGGCCACGAGAGCGACGCGGTCGCCGTACAGACGGGTGCGGCTGTCCTCGGCCAGCCCGAGAGCCGTCGCCACGGCGGCGGCGAAGTCCGGGTGCAAGCGTGCCGCCAGTTCGGTCAGCTTGAGGGACAGAACCGTTCTGGCCTGCGCAGGACCCGTGTCCGGCGCAAGCGAGAACGTTGTCCGCAGCGCCGGTCCGATGCGGGGCAGGATGTCGGGCGTGTCCAGTCCTCGCCCCTTGCGCAGTGCCTTGAGCTCGGCGACGAGGTCACCGATGTCGACCCGCATCTCTGCCTCCCACGAGCAACGCGAGGCACGAGAGTCTAGTCAGCGCCTGTTTCCAGGTTTCCCGTTGGTTCGGGTCACAGGAAACCACTTCTGTCCGATCGGTCCGCGGGTGAAGCTTCTGGTGTCGGCAAAAAGCTGACGAAGAAGAGGAAGAAAGCGTCGGCGGGCGTAGCGGCGGAGGTATGAGATGAGCCTTTTCGTGTCGGTCTCCGTGCTGTGCAGAATCGTCGCACTGGCCTTCGTCGTGGGACTTTTCCTGGGCGCCTGGTTCGGCGACTGGACAGGTTCCGCCCCGCCTCCGCAGCCTTCCTCGGCCACCCAGGAGGTAACACAGCCATGCACACCCACTTCGTCATCGTCGTTGACTTCGTCCAGCTCCTGCTCGCCCTGATCTGAGTGTGGCAGTGATGTTCCGGCCGCCGGGTGAAGCTTCCGGCCGGAACGTCGACAAGCATTCTTTTCAGCTGCCGGGTGAGGCATCATCAATCCATGGCAGCAGCGGAGTTGTCCCTTTTCGGCGGTGAGCTGCGACGGTTGCGCCTGCTGGCAGGGCTGTCCCAGTCCCGGTTCGCCGTTCTGATCCACTACAGCAAGGGTTATCTCAGCAAGGTCGAGACAGGCAGTGCCGAGGTCAACCGCGAGTTCGCGAAGGCCTGCGACGACGCGCTCGAAGCCAACGGCGCGCTGCTGGAGCTGGCCGGTGACCGCCCGCGCAAGCGATCGGTGGGTCAGCTGGCAGCCACGATGAGCGGGCTACCACCGTCCACACCGCATTTTGTCGGCCGTTCCGCGGAACTGGCGCGGATCACCGCGTTCCTGTCCGCCGAGCAGGGAGCTGTCGCCTGCGCGCTGACCGGACTCGCGGGCGCGGGCAAGACCGCTCTCGCGTTGCGGGCGGCTTGGGCCGTGGCGGACTCGTTCCCGGACGGGTGTGCCTACCTCGACCTCGCCGGACACGCCCCCGAGGCGCAGGCAATGAGCGCACGGGACGCGTTCCACCCACTTCTACGCATGCTCGGCGTCCCAGCCGAGCAGATCCCGTCCCATCCGGACGCCAGAGCCAACCTTTATCGCAGTGTGCTGCGCGGCAAGCGATGCCTGTTCGTACTCGACAACGTCGGCAGTGCGCGCCAGGTCGCGCCGCTGCTGCCTTCCGAACCGAGGTGTCGAGTGATCATCACGAGTCGCAACCGGCTGAACGCGTTGGATGACGCGGTGCACGTCACGGTGGACGTGCTGCCTGCGGAAACAGCGGTGTCGTTGTTTCGCGCCATTGCGCGGGAGCGTGCGGAGTCCGCCCCGGACGAGGTCGTCGCCCGAGTCGTCGACCGCTGTGGTCGTCTGCCGCTCGCGGTGCGCATCGCCGCGGCGCGGTTCCACGGCAGTCCGATGTGGACGCTGGAGGAGTTCGACGAGCGCCTCGTCGGCGAGGCGTCCAGGCTGAGTGCGTTGAACGACGGTGAGCGCAGCGTCGCCGCGGCGTTCAGTCTGTCGTGCCAGGCGTTGACCGCTGCCCAGCTGCGGCTGTTCGCACTGCTCGCACTCCATCCAGGCCGTGACGTGGAGGTGCGCAGCGCGGCGGCACTCGCCGACCTGGGTCTCGTGGAGACGCAACGGTTGCTGGACGACCTCGGCGACGTGCACCTCGTTTCCCCGCTCGGCACGAACCACGTCACCGTGCACGACCTCGTGCGCGCGTTCGCCGGCGATCGCCTTCTTCCGGGTATCGGGCCGGCCGAGCAGGCGGCCGCGTTGCGGCGGTTGCTGGACCACAGCCTTGTGCTGACCGAGTCCAGCGACGAGTTCCTCGCACCGCACCGGCATCGCCTGGCGCTGTCGGTCGGAACGCTCCCGGAGGTCTCGGTGAAGTTCACCGAGCGCGCGACCGCCACCGCGTGGATCGACGCCGAGTGGCCGAACCTGGTGGCCCTCTGCCGCACCGCGGCGGCACGTGGACTCCACGACCAGTGCTGGCAACTGGCGTTCCTGCTCAGGGACTTCTTCTTCCTGACGAAGCTGTGGGACGTGTGGATCGACCTGCACCTCCTCGCCGCTGACGCCGCTCGTGTCGCCGGGGACGGGAAGGCGCTCGCGATCACGTTGAACAACCTGGGCATGGCCCATGCCGACCGGGGCGAGCTCGCGGTCGCGATCGGCTACTACGAGGAGGCGCTGGAGCAGTTCCGCGAACTGGAGGACCCGCGCGGGGTGACCGACGCGCTGTCCAACATCGCGTGGGCCGCGCTCTATCAGGGCGATCCGGGCAGGACGATGCGCGACCTGAGTGAGGCACGCGCTTCCTATCTGCGAATGAACTCCCCACGTAACGCGGCGATCGCGTTTCGCGGCATGGCGCTGGCCGAAGTGGAGCTCGGCTCGTGCGATGACGCCGTGCGGCACGCGGAGGAGTCCGAAGCCGAGTTCGCGGCGCTCGGCCTGGAGCTGGACGTCGTGATGTCCGCCAACTGCACGGCGTGGGCCCACTTCCGAGCCGGTCGGCTCGACGACGCGGCGGAACAGTACGCACGCGCGGTTGAACTGGCCAGGAACTGTGGAAGCCAGTACGAGATGGCTCGCGCGACGACCGGCCTGGGCAACGTCGATGCGGCGAAAGGACACCTGGGGGCGGCGGCAACGCACTGGGCGGCGGCCGACCAGCTGCACGGTGGCCTGAACGATGTCATGGTCGGTGAGACGCGCGCCCGAAAAGCCCTGGCGTGACACGGTTTACCCAAAAGCTGGGCAGTTTCGTGACAACGTGCGGCAGGTCGTTAACGGCGCAGCACGCCGTCCGATGACGAGCGGGGAGGCAATGAAGAACCCGACCGCCCGGAGGCCGCAGTGGACGAATCCCAAGCACAGCAACCACAGCAGGAGAAACAGAAGCGAAGGCGCCGCTCGGTCGCCTGGGTGTACTACGCGATCCTCGCCGCCGTCGGCCTGTACGTGGGCTTCGACGTCAACGCGAGCCTGCTGATCCCCGGCGCCCTGTGCGCGTTGTACGCGGTCTACATCTTCCGCGGTGGCCGGTTCGTGGTGTGGATCTGGTGACCGCCATGAGAGGAGTGTCGCTGATGATCGTGGTCGCCGTGGCTCTAGCGGGCTGCTCGTTCGGGCCGACCACGAAGGACGAGGTGTGCGAGAGCTACCAGGAACTCGGGCACAGTGTGAGCAACGCCAACGGTATCTTTGACAACGCGATCTTCAGCGATGCCGGCACGTTGTCCAGTGTGGCCGGTCGCTACGAGGGCGGTAGCCGGCTCGAGTCGGACGCGGAGGCACTCGACGCGATCGCCGACTCGAAGAGCACCAGTGTTCTGGCGCTGATGAACGCGACGCAACAGATCGCACAGCTTTGCGGTCAGCAGTTGGGCCGTGGATCCTCGTTACCTGGCTAGTGGCGCGAAGATGGGCGACGGCTGCACCAGCCGTCGCCCATCTCCGTGTCGGCGTTCGGATCAGCAGTGACCCACCGAGGTCTGGTTCTCGACCAGCGAGGAGCGGGTCCATCCGGTTCCGGCCGGAGAGGCGATCCGGAACCAGCGCGGCGAGGCGTAGCCGGACTGGGGCGGGTAGACCCGCGGCGCGATGCCTTCGGTGCGGGAGGACGGGGTTGGCCGGCAACGCGCCAAGCGCGTCGAGCAGGCCGTGGTCGGCCGCCCAGCTGTTGACCGTCGAGGTGCCGGTGGGATCACCGCCGAGGTGCACCGCGCAAGGCTTCTCGGTCCGCTCCATGCCCCATGGACGTTCAACGGAACAGCTTGAGCGGAACGGCCTCGGCGAGCATGCGGTAGCCCGTGGGATTGAGGTGCAGGTGGTCGCCGACGTCCGCGACGGAAAGCAGCTGCCGCGGGATGGCAGGGTCGCGGACGGCGGCGTCTAGGTCGATGACGGCGTCGAAGCGGCGGCTGGTGCGGATCCAGCGGTTCACCGTCTGCCTCGCCGCCTCGTGGAAGCCGCCGGGGTCGTCGTAGCTGTGGCCACCGAAGGGAAGGAGCGTCGCGCCGTACACCTTGATGTCACGCGCGTGGGCGCGGTCGACGATCTGTTGGTAGGCCGCGATCAGATCATCGGCCACCTGTTTCTGGGCGGCTTCGGTCGCGGCGGCCGTGCCGATGTCGTTGACGCCCTCGAACAGGATCAGCCACCGGACCCCGCTCTGCGCCAGCAGGTCGCGGTCCAGCCGGGCCAGGACGCTGGGGCCGAGGCCGTCAGCGAGCACCCGGTTGCCGCCCGCGGCCTGGTTCAGCACCGCGACGCCGCCGCGCAGCCGGTCGGCGAGCCGGTCCGGCCAGCGGTCGTTGCCGTTGGTGGTGGAGCCTCGGCCGTCGGTCAGCGAGTCACCGATCACCACGACAGCAGGCGCGGTCGACAGCACCTCGATGCCGCTGAGGAAGTACCAGTGGTCGGTGGGCGTCGAGCCCGGCAGGTCCGCCGCCTCGACGTGGTTGCCCGTCAGCAGGTGGGACGTGGTGCGGGAGCCGGGATGCGAGGAGACCTCGTTGGACGCCTGTCCTCGGGCGAGATAGGCGGTCACCGTGAGGATCGTTCCTGGAGTCAGGGCGAAGTCCAGCGGGTCGGACACCACGGGTGCACCTCGGGGAACGTCCACTGAGGACCGTCCGTTGAAGGTGACCCGTTGCGTTGTGCCCGGCTGGATCGCGCTGACACCCGCGCGGCCGTCTTTCGGAAGCGCCACGGTGACCGCGGTGATCGGCAGCACCGCGCCGCCGAACGCGTTGGAGAAGCGCAACCGCATCCGCCGCCCGCCGACCGTGACGCGGACGGTCTGGCGCAGCGTGGCGTCGTTCATCACCAGGCCGTCCTGGGTGAACGGCGGGGGCGGCATGTTGTGCGGCTCGGCCTGCTGGGGCATGGACGTCCAGGTGTTGACCCAGCCGGTTCGTGCCGGGGCCTCGGCCTGGGCGGCTGTCGGGGCCAGCAAGCCGGTGGCGGCCAGACCGAGGAACAAGCGCCTGCGCATCTTCCACGCCCTTTCGGAAAAGGAACCGAAAGATCAACCTAGAAGTGCGCGCAAATAGGCGTCAATTGACAAAGGGCGTCGAATTCATTTTCGAAACCTTTTCGAGAACGTCACCGCGGGAGATAGCGCCGCAACGGTTGTGACTCCAGCACCAGCTTCCTGAGGTCGGAGAGTGTGCCGTGGGCCGCCCCCACGGCACGCGCCTGCACCAGGACGTTCCCCAGCGCGGTCGCCTCGGCCGGACCCGCCACGACGGGCAGACCGCACGCGTCCGCGGTGAGCTGGCAGAGCAGCTCGTTGTGCGAGCCGCCGCCGACGATGTGCACGACGTCGACCTCCTTGCCGGACAACCGCTGCGCGTCCGCGATGGCATCGCGGTGGGCCAAAGCGAGACTGTCCAGAATGGACCGGACGATCTCCGCTCTCGTCATGGTCTTCCCGCACCACTGCTGGATGCGGGCGGGCATGTCGCCGGGCGGGAGGAACACCGGGTCGTTGGGGTCGAACACCGCGCCTGACGCAGTGCCGGCTTCCCGCAGCAACGGCTCCAGCGAGGTGTCCCAGGTCCGCAGGCATTCCTGCAGGAGCCAGAGGCCCATCACGTTGCGGAGGTAGCGGATCGTGCCGTCGACCCCGCCCTCGTTCGTGAAGTTGGCGGCGCGGCTCTCGGCGGTGAGCACCGGGAAGTCGAGTTCGACGCCGACCAGCGACCACGTGCCGCACGAGATGTAGGCGAACCGGTCCGTCTCCGCGGGCACCGCGACGACGGCGGACGCGGTGTCGTGCGAACCGACCGCGGTGACCGGGATGCCCTTGAAGGTGCCCGCGAGGTCGCCGGGATGGCGCAGGGCCGGCAGGAGGCCGGGTGGGAGGTCGCGGGTCAGCTCTGGTGACCACTGTCCTGTTCGGACGTCGATCAGGCCGGTCGTGGTGGCGTTGGTGTACTCGGTGCCGCGTTGCCCGGTCAGCCAGTAGGAGAGCAGGTCGGGGATCAGCAGGAGCTGGGAGGCCTGGGGGAGCAGTGGTTCGGCCATCAGCTGGAACATCGTGTTGAACGGCTGGAACTGCAGTCCGTTGATCTCGTACAGGCCATCGGCGGGCGTGATGCCGTCGGTGCGGGAGTCGCGGTAACAAACGGGATTGCCCAGCAGTTCGCCGGACGGGTCGAGGAGTCCGTAGTCGACCGCCCAGCTGTCGATGCCGATGCTCGCCAGGCCGCCGGCGCGTCTCAGTCCGGCGAGAACCTCGTGGTAGAGGCCGGGCAGGTCCCAGTGCAGCCGGTCGCGGTGGCGCACCGGCCCGTTGGCGAACCGGTGCACCTCCTCGATGTGCACGTTGCCATCGGTGACGATCCCTCGTACCACCCGGCCACTGGACGCGCCGAGGTCGATCGCCGCGACCGCTGTCATCGCAGGAACGCTGCTGCGACGCCGGCGTCGACCGGCACGTGCAGGCCGGTCGTGAGGGACAGGTCGCCGGCTGTTAGCGCGAACACCGCCGCTGCCACATGTGAGGGCAGCACCTCGCGCTTGAGCAGTGTGCGCTGGGCGTAGAACTCGCCGAGCTTCTCCTCGGGCACGCCGTAGACGGCGGCGCGCTGGGCGCCCCAGCCGCCGGCGAAGATCCCGGAACCGCGGACCACGCCGTCGGGGTTGATGCCGTTGACGCGGATGCCGTCCCCGCCGAGTTCGGCTGCCAGCAAGCGGACCTGGTGCGCCTGGTCGGCTTTGGCCGCTCCGTACGCGACGTTGTTCGGGCCGGCGAAGACCGCGTTCTTGCTGGAGATGTAGACGAGGTCGCCGCCCATGCCCTGAGCGCGCATGACCTTGGCCGCCTGCTGCGAGACCAGGAACGATCCCTTGGCCATCACGTCGTGCTGGAGGTCCCAGTCGGCCTCGGTGGTCTCCTCGAGCGGCTTGGAGATCGACAGGCCCGCGTTGTTGACCACCAGGTCGACGCCGCCGAACGCGAGTGCCGCCGCACGGAACGCCTCGGCGATGCCCGCGGCGGAAGTGACGTCGACCGTCACCGGCACCGCCACGTCCGAGGAACCAAGGCTCAAAGCGACTTCACGCGCGCTGTCACCGTCCCGGTCCGCCACCACGACGCACGCACCCTCGGCGGCGAGTCGCTGAGCGACCGCGCGACCGATGCCCGAGCCACCACCGGTGACGAGGGCGACGCGGGTGGCGAGCGGCTTGGGCTTCGGCATCCGCTGGAGCTTGGCCTCCTCGAGCGACCAGTACTCGATGCGGAACTTCTCGCGCTCGTCGATCGGCGCGTACCGCGAGACGGATTCGGCGCCCCGCATGACGTTGATGGCGTTCACGTAGAACTCTCCGGCGACGCGCGCGGTCTGCTTGTCGCGGCCGAAGCTGAACATCCCGACGCCCGGCACGAGCACGATCGCCGGGTCGGCGCCGCGCATGGGCGGGCTGCCCGGCTCGGCGTGCCGCTCGTAGTAGGATCGGTAGTCCTCGCGGTAGGCGTCGTGGAGCTGTTCCAAGCGCGTGACGGCGTCCGTCAGCGGCGCGGTCGGCGGCAGGTCGAGCACCAGCGGCCGGACCTTGGTGCGCAGGAAGTGGTCGGGACACGACGTGCCGAGCGCGGCCAGTTCCGGATGCCGTTCCCGCGACAGGAAGTCGAGCACCACGCCGGAGTCGGTGAAGTGGCCGACCTGCGGGCTGTCCGTGGAAGCCAGGCCGCGGATCACCGGTGCCAGCTCGGCGGCCCGCACCCGCCGCTCGTCCGCAGACAGCGGCGCGTGGACCACCGGCCCGAACGGCTCGGCGCGGCCGTGTTCGTCCAGGTAGCGCTGGGCGGTCTCGATGATCTCCAGCGAGTGCGACTCGCACTCCTCGCTGGTCGCGCCCCACGCGGTGATGCCGTGCCCGCCCAGGACGACGCCGATCGCCTGCGGGTGGTCGCGCTTGATCGCCGCGATGTCCAGCCCCAGCTGGAAACCGGGCCGCCGCCACGGCACCCACGCCACGCGCTCGCCGAAGCACGCCTTGACCAGTGCCTCGCCGTCCGCGGCCGTCGCGAACGCGATGCCCGCGTCCGGATGCAGGTGGTCGACGTGGGCGGCGTCGACCAGGCCGTGCATGGCCGTGTCGATCGACGGCGCCGCGCCTCCCTTGCCGTGCAGGCAGAAGTCGAACGCGGCGACCATCTCGTCCTCGCGCTCCACACCCGGATAGACCTCGGTCAGCGCGCGGAGCCGGTCGAGCCTGAGCACGGCGAGCCCGGACTCCTTCAGCGTTCCCAGGTCGCCGCCGGATCCCTTGACCCACATCAGGTCCACGGGCTGCCCGGTCACCGGATCCGTCTCGGCTCCCTTGGCCGAGGTGTTGCCGCCCGCGTAGTTGGTGTTGCGCGGATCGGCGCCGAGCCGGTTGCTCCGCCCCAGCAGCGCTTGGACCTGCTCCATCACGCACCCCACCCGGCGGCCTCGCCACCGACTCGTTCCCGGACGATCTGCTCGGCGTACCCGGACCGCCGGTACGCGGCCATCGGATCGGGATCGAGGCCCATCTCCGCGCGGAGCTCCCGCAGAAGTGGCCGCACGTCGGTGTTGTACGCGTCCATCACCGCGGCGTTGGCACCCAGCACGTCACCGGCCTGCTGGGCCTCCGACAACATCTTCTGGTCGACGAGCAGCGCCTTCGCCGTCGCCTCCTGGACGTTGAGCACCGACCGGATGATCGCCGGGATCTTCGGCTCCAGGTTGTGGCACTGGTCGAGCATGAACGCGATGCCGGCGGCCGGCTTCAGCGCGTCGGCCAGCACGATCTCGTGCATGATCCGGAAGAGCTGGAACGGGTCCGCCGCCCCGGCCATCAGGTCGTCGTCGGCGTAGAAGCGCGAGTTGAAGTCGAACGCGCCGAGCTTGTCCGCCCGCAGCAGGAACGACACGATGAACTCGATGTTCGTGCCGGGGGCGTGGTGCCCGGTGTCGATCACGACCTGCGCCCGTTCGCCCAGCTGCACGCAGTGCGCGAACGCAGTGCCCCAGTCCGGCACGTCCGTGGCGTAGAAGGCGGGCTCGAAGAGCTTGTACTCCAACAACATCCGCTGATCGGCGCCGAGCCGTTCGTAGGTTTCGGCCAACGCCTCGGCGAGCCGGTCCTGGCGTGCTCGAAGGTTGTCCTGGCCGGGGTAGTTCAGGCCGTCGGCGAACCACAGCTTGAGATCGCGCGACCCCGTCTGGTCCATGATGTCGACGCAGTCGAGCAGGTGCCCGATCGCCTTGCGGCGCACCGTCGCGTCCGGATGGCAGACGCTGCCGAGCTTGTAGTCGTCGTCCTGGAACACGTTGGAGTTGATGGCCCCGAGCGCGACGCCCCGGTCCCGCGCGTACTCGGACAACTTCCCGTAGTCGTCGACCCTGTCCCACGGAATGTGCAACGCGACGGTCGGCGCGATGCCCGTGAGCCGGTGCACCACCGCGGCGTCGTCGATCTTCTCGTACGGCGTGCGCGGAACTCCTTGCTGCGCGAACACCTTGAACCGGGTGCCGGAGTTGCCGTACGCCCACGACGGCGTCTCGATCCGTTGCTCGCGCAGCGCGTCTTTCACACTCATGGTTCTCCCCAAAGCTTTTCAGTCGAGGTGGAAGACCTCGTCGAGCGGGCGCATCCGTTCGTCGGCGTTGCCGTCGCCTTCGAAGAACTCCGCCATCTCGGTCTGCCAGCGCGCGTTCACCTCGGTGCGTGCCATCTCCGCGAGCGCCGCGTCGAAGTCGTCGCACTCGAGGTAGCCGATGAGCAGGCCGTCCCCGGCGAGGAAGAGGGAGTAGTTGCGCCATCCCGCTTCGCTGAGGGCGGCCCGCATCTCCGGCCACACCTCGCGGTGTCGCGCCCGGTACTCGTCGAGACGGTCCGGGCGGACCCGCAAGGTGAAGCAGACGCGCACGTCAGAAGTCGAACTTGTCGATGTTGTCCTTGGTGAACACGGTCGGCGGGCCGAGCACGACCTCGCCCTTGGCGCCGATCGTGTAGTCGCCGAGCTCGCCGGCCTTGTACTTCTCGCCCTCCGCACCGGTGATCTGCCCGGACGCGAGCGCGGCGGCGGTGTAGGTGGCGAGGTAGCCGAGCTTGCTCGGGTCCCACAGCGCGAACGACTTCACCGTGCCGTCCTGGACGAACTTCCGCATCTGGTTCGGCGTGCCGAGACCGGTCAGCTGCACCTTGCCCTTGTACTCCGAGGAGCTGAGGTACCGGGCGGCGGCCGCGACACCGACGGTGGTCGGCGAGATGATGCCCTTGAGGTTCGGGTGCGCCTGCAACAGACCCTGGGTCTTCTGGAACGACGTCTGGTCGTCGTCGTTGCCGTACGCGGTCTCCACGAGCTTGAGACCGGCGAACTCGGGCTTCGCGAGCTCGGTCTTCATGACCTCGATCCACGCGTTCTGGTTGGTGGCGTTGGGAGTCGCGGACAGGATCGCGATCTCACCGGATCCGCCGACCGCCTCGGAGATCAGCTTCACCTGGCCGGCGGCGATCTCGGTCGACGTGGCCTGGTTGATGAAGACGTCCCTGGCGTCCGGCGCCGCGTCGGAGTCGAACGTGACGACCTTGAGTCCTTGTGAACGCGCGCTCTTCAACGCCGGAGCCACGGCGTTGGCGTCGTTCGCGGAGATCACCAGCGCGTCCTGCTTCTGCTGCGCGGCGGTGTTGATGTAGGTGACCTGCGAGGAGGCGGCCGCGTCGGACGGTCCCGTGGCCTTGAGCTCGGCCTTGATCGCCGTGCCCGCCTGTTCGGCACCCTTCTGCGCCACGGTGAAGTACGGGTTGTTGACCTGCTTGGGCAGGAACGTGATCTTCAGGCCCTCTTTGAGTGCCGCGTTGGGATCGCCCTTGGCGGCGTTGGTGGCGCCACCGGTCTGGTCGCCCGCGCTGTCCTTCGTGGTGCCTCCGCAGGCGGTGAGTGCGACAGCCCCGGACATCACCAGGGCAAGCACTAGACGTGTGTTCATGGGGCTGCCTTTCTTAGGCTTCCTACGCGACGGGTGACGGACGGAGCGAGAACGCTCACCAGCAGCAGGAGGCCGGTGACGATGGTGAGGACCTCGGTGGAGGTGTCCTGCAGGATCAGGAGGTTGCGCAGACCGCCCAGCAGCAGCACGCCCGCGAGCACGCCGAAGAGCGATCCCTTGCCACCGAAGATGGACACGCCGCCGAGCAGCACCGCGGCGACGACGGCCAGCTCGAGCCCGACGCCGTTGTCCGCGCGGGCGCTGGAGAAGCGGAACGTGTAGACGATGCCGGCGATCGCGGCCACGGCCCCGGCGAGCACGAACAGGGACAGCTTGACGCGCTTGACCCTGATGCCGGAGAAGCGCGCACCCTCTTCGTTGGAGCCGATCGCGTAGACGGACCGGCCGAACGAGCTGGCGTGCAGGGCGACGCCGAACAGGACGGCGAGGATCGCGGCCAGCACGATCGGATAGGGGATGTCGGTGCCGGGCAACGGAGTCGTGCCGAACGAGGTGTAGCTCGCCGGGAAGTCGGCGACCGCGGTGTCGCCCAGCACGACCAGCGCGAGGCCGCGGTAGAGCGCGAGCGTGCCGATCGTGACGGCGAGTGAGGGCAGCCCGAGGCGAGTGACCAGCAGGCCGTTGACCGCTCCGCACACCGCGCCCACGACGATCACGGTGGGCAGGATCGTTTCCAGCGACCAGCCCGCGTTCCACAGCCAGCCGATCAGAGCGCTGGACAGGCCGAGCACCGACGCGACGGACAGGTCGATCTCGCCCGCGACGATCACCAGCGTGAGCGGGAGGGCGATCAGCGCGATCTCGCCGATGTCGAGGCCGAGGTAGAAGAGGTTGCCGCCGGACAGGAACGAGCCGTCCGTGCTGACCTGGCCCGTTAGCGCTACCACGATGAGAAGGAACACCAGCGCGGTCTCCCACCGCAGGAGGTTACGCATGGCTGGTCCCTTCGGAGGTGCGCAGGGCTTTCGCCAGTCGCAGTGCCAGGAGCCGGTCGACGGTGATCGCGCTCAACAGGAGCGCGCCCGCGATCGCCTGCTGCCAGAACGCGGGGATCTGCAACACCACGAGGCAGCTTGTGATCGTGCCCAGCAGGAGCGCGCCGAGCGCTGCCCCGGTCACCGTTCCGGAGCCGCCGAAGATCGCGACTCCGCCGACCACGACCGCCGCGACGACCTGGAGTTCGAGGCCGGTGCCCGCGGCCGCGTCGACCGTTCCGTACCGGGCCACCCACAGCGCGCCCGCGAGCCCGGCGATCAGTCCGGAGACGGCGAACGTGGTGAGCGTGCGCTTGGCGACCGGGATGCCGGCGAGCGTGGCGGCCTCCGGGTTCGAGCCGATCGCGTACAGCTCGCGGCCGGACCGGTAGGAGCGCAGGTAGACGGCGGCCACCACGATCACCACGACGGCGACCAGCACGAGGATCGGGATGCCGAGGACGCGGCTGCTGCCCAGGTTCAGCAGGGCGTCCGGGAGATTGGCGGCGTTGACCTGCTTGCCTTGGGCCAGTGCGTAGTCGACGCCCCGGAACACGTACAGCGTGCCGAGGGTGACCACGAGGCTGGGGACGTTGCCGAGCGCGACCAGCAGGCCGTTGAGCAGGCCGCACGCGAGACCGACCGCCACACCGAAACCGATGCCCAGGACGAGTGGGGTGCCGGGGTTGTCGGCGAAGTGCTGGGCGGTGAGGAAGGCGGACAGGCCCAGGACCGAGCCGACGGACAGGTCGACGTTGCGGGTGATGACGACGAGGGTCTGACCCACGGCGAGAAGCGCGACGATCGAGGCGTTGAGGAGGAGGTCGCGGAGGCTCTGGGGCTGGATGAAGCGCGGGTTGACGATCGCGGTGGGGATGACCACGAGGGCCAGCGCCACGACGATGCCGAGTTCGCGGACCCGGCCGACT
Source organism: Lentzea waywayandensis (assembly GCF_900115955.1). Classification (GTDB taxonomy): domain Bacteria; phylum Actinomycetota; class Actinomycetes; order Mycobacteriales; family Pseudonocardiaceae; genus Lentzea; species Lentzea waywayandensis. Next base: position 1,027,129 of record NZ_FOYL01000002.1, on the reverse strand, counting down.
CGGGTGCTCAGGCGGCGGGCGGCGGTGCGACGAGAGGGTGCGACGGCAGGGGTGAGTTGGGTGGTCATGGAGCCACCGCCCGCCCGCAGAAGCGACGACGTGCCGGCGTTGCGATCATTTCGCCACCGCCTGTCCCGCGGCCGCCATCGCCACGCGTTCCTCGGTCGCCTCGGCCCGCGACAGTTCCTCGACCAGACGGCCTTCGTGCATCACCAGCACGCGGTCGGCCATGCCGAGCACCTCCGGCAGTTCCGACGAGATCATCAGCACCGCGACGCCCTGCCCGGCCAGTTCGGACAGCAGCCGGTGCACCTCGGCCTTGGTGCCGACGTCGATGCCGCGCGTCGGTTCGTCGACGATCAGCACGGACGGCCGGCGCGCCAGCCACTTCGCCAGCACGACCTTCTGCTGGTTGCCGCCGGACAGCACGCCGACCGGGTCGCTCAGCTTCGAGAACTTCAGCCGCAGCTTCACCGCCCAGTCCTGGGCGAGCGCACGTTCACTACGACGGCGCAGCAACCCGAACGTCGACAGCCTGCCCAGCGAGGCGAGCGCGGTGTTGCGTTCGATGGACGCGTCCATCACAAGTCCCTGCTGGCGGCGGTCCTCCGGCACGAACCCGATGCCCGCGGCCATCGCGGCGGTGGGGGAGCCGTACTTCAGCCGCCGGCCTCCCACGTGCACGGAACCCGCGTCGGGACGGTCGATGCCGAAGATCGCCCGGGCCACCTCGCTGCGGCCGGCGCCGACGAGCCCGGACAGGGCGACGATCTCGCCCGCGCGCACGTCGAAGGAGACGTCGGTGAACACGCCTTCGCGGGTCAGGCGCTGCACCGAGAGCAGCACCTCTCCGGCGGTCGTGTCCTGTTTGGGGAAGAGTTGCGACAGTTCGCGGCCGACCATGCGGCGTACCAAGGAGTCCGGTGTCTCGTCGGTGAGTTCGCCGGACCACACGAACCCCCCGTCGCGCAGCACGGTGGCGCGCTGGCACAGTTCGAACACCTCGCCGAGCCGGTGCGAGACGAACAGCACGGCGGCGTCCTGCGCGCGCAATGCCTGCACCACCCCGAAAAGCCGCTGGACCTCGTGCGCGGACAGGGCCGCGGTCGGTTCGTCCATCACGATCACGCGGGCGTCGAACGACAACGCCTTGGCGATCTCGACGAGCTGCTGGTCCGCAATGGACAGTCCGCGTGCCGGACGGGCCGGGTCGAGCTTGACCCCCAGGCGGGAGAACAACTCCGACGTGCGGGCGTGCATCGAGGCGACGTCGATGCGGCGGCCGAACCCGAGCGGCTGGCGGCCCATGAACACGTTCTCGGCCACCGACAGGTCGCCGAACAGCGTCGGTTCCTGGTAGATGATCGCGATGCCCGCGGCGAGGGCGTCGGCGGGACCGGAGAACCGTTGCGCGGCGCCGTCGACGAGCACTTGTCCGGCGTCCGGGCGGTGGACCCCGGCGAGTGTCTTGATCAGCGTCGACTTGCCGGCGCCGTTCTCGCCGAGCAACGCGTGGGCCTCGCCGGGCAGCAGTCGCAGCGACACCCCGGACAACGCGCGGACGGCGCCGAAGGACTTGCTCACCTCGTCCAGTGTCACCACGGGAGGTCGGTCCACGTCCGTCTCCTCGATGTTGAAACGTTTTAACGCCTGAGTTACGAGCACTCTGGGTGTGTTACGGCACCATGTCAAGGGTTGCGGGGTACGATTCGTTGTCACGTTTCAACAAAGGAGCCGCCGGTGAAGCCGTCAGTGGGCATCCGCGACGTCGCGCAGCACGCCGGCGTGTCCAACGCGACCGTCTCGAACGTGCTGAACCGGCCCGACGTCGTCGCTCCCGCCACGCGCCAGCGGGTGCTGGCCGCCATCGAGGAACTCGGCTTCGTGCGCAACGAGTCCGCGCGTCAGCTCCGCGCGGGCCGCAGCCGGGTGATCGCCTACGTCGTGCTCGACGCGGCGAACCCGTTCTTCACGGACGTGGCGCGCGGTGTCGAGGACGCGGCGCGGGAGGCGGGCCTCGCCCTGTTCCTGTGCAACAGCGCGTCGGACGACGGCCGCGAACGCGAGTACCTGGAGCTGCTGCACGAACAACGCGTCGAGGGCATCCTGATCACCCCGGTCGACGCGGAGTGCGCGCAGATCGCCGAACGCGGCACGCCCGTCGTGCTGGTCGACCGCGAGGCGACGGACGGCACGCGCTGCTCGGTGGCCGTGGACGACGTGCTCGGCGGCGAACTGGCGGTCACCCACCTGATCGAGAACGGCCACACCCGCATCGCGATGGTCGGCGGCCCGCTGTCCATCCAGCAGGTGCGTGACCGGCGTGAGGGTGCGATGCGAGCGCTCACAAATGCGGGGCTCCCTGCTGACGCGCTCACGTTCCTCGAAACCAAGAGCCTGCAGGTGGCGGAAGGCCGGGGCGCGGGGGAGAGGCTCGTGGGCCTGCCCGCCTCGCGCCGTCCCACGGCGGCGTTCTGCGCCAACGACCTGCTCGCGCTCGGTCTGCTCCAGTCGATGACGCAGCAGGGCCTGCGCGTGCCGGACGACCTGGCCGTCGTCGGCTACGACGACATCGAGTTCGCCGCGGCCGCCGCCGTTCCACTGACTTCGGTGCGCCAGCCGCGTGAGCAGCTCGGCCGCACCGCCGCCCAGCTGCTGCTGACGGAGAACGAGCCGGACCACGAGCACCGGCACGTGAAGTTCCAGCCGGAGCTCGTGGTCCGCGCCTCCACCGCGGTCAAACGGCGGGCGTGAGTTACCTGACGAGCATCATTTCCCTGTCGTTTTCCACAATCCTCGAACTGTCCGGCGGAAGGTAGACGTTCAGGGAGGCGGAAGTGAATGCGATGCCCTGGCGGAACGCCTTCGTGCGCGACACCACGGTCACGTCGACCTTGTGGTAGTCGCCGGTGCACGGAACGCTCGACGTGTACTTGTCGCCGATCGCGAGGTCACCCCGCACGTTCTGCGTGACCTGCACCCACAACGACCCGGTGGCGCCGTTCTGGCACATCACGCGGGTCGGCACGACGACGGCGACGCCCCGCGCCTCCAGCCTGGCCTGCGGTGCGAGAGCCACGGCCGCCTCGATCTGTGCCGCCGACGCCGGCAATGCGGTGGCCAGTATCGCGGCCGCGGTCAGCACGAACGCCGAAATTGCACGCACGATTGTTCACCTCGTTCTTGTGGAAGGGCGGAATGCGGCCGCACGCCGACATTAGCCACGAGGTCTCAGGCGGTGCGAGGGGCCATTGATCATCGCGAATCCGGTCCGCATGGGTTGGATCACCGGTCTGGTGGGCACCCACCGGTGGTCCCGCCCGAACGGAAAGGCCCGCCCATGCCGCCGGACAGTGTTCTTCTCGCCGACCGGTACCGGCTGGGCGAGGTGCTCGGCACGGGCGGGGTCGCGCAGGTCCGCCGGGCCAGGGACGTCCTGCTGGCGCGGGACGTCGCGATCAAGCTGTTCCGGCCGGGCGAGGACCTGGCGGACGCACAACGGATCGACAACGAGATCTGCGCTCTCGCGGGCCTGTCGCATCCGGGCCTGGTCACGGTCTACGACGCGGATCCAGGCGGCGAGACGCCGTACGTGGTGCTGGAACTCATCGAGGGCAGCACACTGCGCGAGCGCGCCTCGAAAGGGCCGATGGCCGTCGAGGACGTGCGCCGGGTGGGTGCGGCACTGGCCGACGCACTGGCTCACGTGCACGCGCGCGGCTTGGTCCACCGTGACGTCAAGCCCTCCAACATCCTGCTCGACGCCGAAGACCAGCCGCGCCTGGCCGACTTCGGCCTGGTGCGCTTCAACGGCGGCGCGAGTCTCACCAGGACTGGTCACGTCGTCGGCACGGCCGCCTACCTCGCCCCGGAACAGGTGCGCGGCCAGGAGGTCACCGCGGCGACCGACGTCTACGCGCTGGGGCTGGTGCTGCTGGAGTGCCTGACTGGACGCCGTGAGTACGAGGGCGCGGAGGTCGAGGCCGCCGTCGCCCGGCTGCACCGGCCACCGGAGGTGCCGGACGACCTGCCGTTCGACCTCGTGCGGTTGCTGTCCAGGATGACGTCCCTGACCGCGGCCCGCCGTCCCTCCGCTCGCGAGTGCGCGAAGGCTCTGCTCACGCCGGCGTCGGACCCGCCGACTCTCGTGACGGCACCACCTCGGCCGCCCCGTTCACGCGGACTGCTCGCGGCCGCCTCGATCGTGGTGCTGATCTCGGCGATCGGCACGGGGATCAGCGCCTGGAACAGCGCCACGTCAACGGGTTCGGAGCCGCCGGAGACCACCTCGCCCGCCTCGACCCAGCCGCGCACGGCGGAGTTCGTCCCCACGCCCGTCGTGGTGCAGCCGACCGCTCCGGCAGTCGCGCCGCCGGTCCAGGCCGTGGACAGGGACAAGCCGGACAACAGCGGTAAAGGCAACTCCGGCAAGGGGAAGGGCAAGCGGGACGGGAACTGACTCAGCGCAGGGGAAGGGTGATCGAGGACGGGTGCGCTGGTCCACAGTGGACCGTCTGCTGCGCCGCGATCATCGTCGTGGCCGTCGCCTGCGGTTCGCCGGTGCCGGGATTGCGGGCGTACCGGGGGAACGCGCCGCTGGAGACCTGCACCCGGATGCGGTGCCCGCGCCGGAATCGGTACGCCGTCGGCCACAACCGGACAGCGGCGCACTGCGGTTCTTCCGCCGAAGTCAGGGTCACCAGGCCGTCGCACACGTTCCACGAGCGCCCGGCCTCGTCGACATCACAAAGCCGGACGAACACGTCGGCGTGCGCGAGTGACGAGGAGAACCAGATCTCCGCGCTGACCTCACCGATCACCTCGACGTCCTGGTCGAGCACGGGCGTGGTGTAGGTGAGCACGTCCGGCCGGGCCTCCAGGGCGGTGTTGTCCACACGACCGCCGTCCCGCGCCAGGCGCACACCGCCGGACGCCGGGGTGGGATCGGCCGGGTCGTAGCGAAAGGTGTCCACTGAGGACTCGTCAGGCGTCGCCGAACCGAGTGCGCCGCCCGAACCCAGGTGGAAGCGCGTGGGCGAGTAGCCGGAGGGCGGCCAGGAGTCGAACGAACGCCAAGCGTCCTCACCCATCACGTACAGCCGGACCGCGGCACGGGGAGGTGGTTCCTCACCGCGGGCGTGCGCGAGACCGAACTCCACGGCTTCGCCGACCGGTGCGGCCATGACCTCCGTGTGGGTCCACGGACCGACGGTCAGCCTCGGGGAACGGCCGTTGTCCTGCAACGCCTGGAAGTCGCGCAGCTGACCGGGCAGGAAGATGTCGTACCAGCCGCCGATGGAGCTGACCGGCACGGTCACACCGGCGACCCGGTGGCTGTGGTCGAACCCCTCCCAGCGCGCAGAGCCGGCGTCGTGCGTGAGGATGTCCTGGATGTAGCCGGAGCGCGAGCCGAACGCCGCGATGTCCGCTTCTCGCAACGGAAGCGTCCGCAGTGCTCGCGCGGTCTTCTTGTCCTGGAACGTCTTGCGCAGCATCGCCAGCGGGCGTTGCTGGGTGCCGACCAGCACACCCCACTCGAACGGCGTCTCCAAGGACAGGCCGTCGGTGCGCAGGAACTCCAGCGTCAAAGCGGATTCCGTGACCACCGGGATCATCGCCTTGACCTGGGACGGCAGCTGGTCGGCGACCGCCCACTGCACGTGGCCGAGGTAGCTCAGCCCGTAGAGCACGATCGCGTCGCTCCACGGCTGCTCCACCAGCCAGTCGAGCGTCGCGAGGCCGTCCGCGCGTTCCTGGCGCATCGGGTCGAACGTGCCGCCGGAACCGAAACCGCCGCGCACGCTCTGGATCACCACCTGGTAGCCGCGCTCGGCCAGCGGCCGCGCCAGGATCGTGCCGAACATGCGCCGGCCGTACGGGGAGCGGATCAACGCCGTCGGCAGCCCGTCGCCGCCGGAGCGTGGCGTCCACCGGTCCGCGAGCAGGTCCACGCCGTCGGGCATCGGGACGCGCAGATCTCGTTGCACCACCACGTCGCGGGTCAGCGGCGGTGAGAGCTTCAGGCCGCGCTGAAGAAGAAGGCTGATCATCGGGGCTCCAGGAGTAGTGAGATCACGCTGATCAGCCGGTCGGTGAAGGTCTCCGGATCGGGCGCTCCCGCGACCACCCAGGACGTGACGAACGACCCGGCGCCGCCCGTGACGAACGCGGCGAGGTCGTCGACGGCCTGCTCGGAGAGCCGGTCGCCGTGCACGTGCTCGACGGCCTGCCGGTTGATCGGCAGGAGCAGGCTGATGAGCCCGCGGTCCAGCGCGAACGCGCACGAACCGGTGAGCAGCGCGCCGTAGAACACCCGGTGGTCGGCGAAGTGACTGGCCACGGCGAGGGTCTCGGCCCGCGGGTCCACCGCCTGGCTGAAGCCGGTGAGCCTGGGCAGCAGCTCACGCCGCGCGAGGTCGAGCCCCGCCTCCAGCAGCAGCGAGTCGAGGTCGCCGAAGTGCTGGTAGACGACCCGCCTGCTGACGTCGGCCGCCTCGGCGATCTCGGACACGGTGATCGCCGCCGTGCCCCGCTCGGTGACCAGGTCGACCACGGCCCGCAACACGGCCGCGCGAGTGCGGCGCACCCGGCGGTCGCGTGCGGGCTCGACCTCGCTCAGATCCATGCGCCAGATCGTGTAACAGTTGTTACTAAGTAGTCAAGTGTTACTTATCTTCGTCGCGGTGGCCGCGCAGCGAACCGGGGTGAGCCTTGGCCGACGGGTCGTTGCGCGTCTTGACCAGGCTGGCGACGGTCACGATCACCAGGATCGCGATGATCACGCCGAGACTGAGCGGCGTCGGCACCTCGGGCACGCTCGCGGAGATGTCCACGTGCGCCCAGTGCAGGATCAGCTTGACGCCGATGAACGCGAGGATGATCGCGAGCCCGGCCGACAGGTACACCAGCCGGTCCAGCAGGCCCTTGACGAGGAAGAACAACGCGCGCAGGCCGAGCAGCGCGAACGCGTTGGCGGTGAACACGATGTAGGGCTCCTCGGTCACGCCGAACACCGCAGGGATCGAGTCGAGCGCGAAGAGCAGGTCGACGCCGCCGATCGCGACCAGCACGACGAACAGCGGAGTGGCGAACCGCTTGCCGTCGACGCGGGTGAAGATCCTGCCGCCGACGTAGTCGTCCGTGACGGGCAGGAGCTTGCGCGCGGTTTTCACGACGATGTTGTTCTCGACGTCGGGATCCTCGTCGCGGTGCCGGAAGAGCTGCACGGCCGTGAAGATCAGCAGCAGGCCGAACAGCAGGAACATGAACGAGAACAACGACAGCAGCGTCGCGCCGACCGCGATGAAGATGCCGCGCATGATCAGCGCGAGCACGATGCCGAACGTCAGCACCTTGTGCTGGTGCTCCTCGGGCACCAGGAACGTGGTCATGATGATCACGAAGACGAAGAGGTTGTCGACCGACAGGCTCTTCTCGACGATGTAGCCGGCGAAGTACTCCGCGCCGAACCCGCCGCCGTGCGCGCTGGCGAACCACACGCCGAAGCCGATGGCGACGAGGATGTAGAACACCGACCACAGACTCGCCTCGCGGAAGCCGATCCGGTGCGGCCGCCACGCCGCGAGCACGAGGTCGGCCGCCAGCAGCACGACGATCACCCCGATCGTCATCGCCCACGTCAGTCCGCTGATCTCCAGCACAGAACACCCCTCTGGCAGCCCGGTCCGTCCGCAGTGGACGTTACCGGTCCGCCAGAGGGACGACCGCCAGGAACTCGCGGTCAGATGGGTGCGTCGTGGTGTCGCCCGGACCGTATGGGGGCGTGGGGGCGGTGCCGCGAGGCGTCCTGCTGAGCGTGAACAGGCCCGCCAACGTCCGAGGGCCGCGCCGCTAGGAACTCGCGGTGAACTCCGGTGTCGCGGTGCGGTCGAACCCGACGCGCCGGGCGGGCCCGGTCAGCGTGAGCTTCAGCGCGGTGTGGATGTTCGCGCTCGACGTGCCGACGTGGAGCTCGACGTCACCGGGATCGACCTGGCGGTGGCCCGCGCGGCCGGTGTAGGAGGTGAGGTCCGCGTGCAGCCGTGCGGTGACGGTGCGGGTCTGGCCGGGAGCGAGGTCCACCTTCACCGCGCCGATGAGCTGCCGGACTGGCCGCGCGACCTCCGCGACCGGGTCGTGCAGGTAGATCTGGACGACCTCGGTGGTCGCGATGTCCATGTCGTTGCGCACGACCACGTGCACGCTGCAGATGCCGTCAGTCGGCCACTCGCGTTCCTCGGAGCCCGCCGTCACCCACGTGGCGGGCGCGTAGGAGAGTCCGTGACCGAACGGGAACAGCGGGGTCGGGTCGACCGTGCTGACCTCGCTGCGGGTGCCCAGCTTGGCGCTCAGGTACGTGGAGGGCTGGGTGGATCCGGCGCCGGGGAAGCTGACCGGGAGCCGGCCGGACGGGTTGACGTGTCCACTGAGGACACCCGCGAGTGCCGCCGCGCCCTCCTGCCCGGGGTAGAAGCCGCACACGACGGCGGCAAGCCGGTCGGCCTGCCGGGACAGGTCGTAGGGCCGGCCCGACAGCAGCACGAGCACCACAGGCATGCCGGTGTCGAGCACCGCCTCCAGCAGTTCCTCCTGACGGCCGGGCAACTTCAGGTCGGCGACGTCGCAGCCCTCACCGGACGTGCCCTTGCCGAACAGGCCCGCCTTGTCGCCCAGCACCACGACGCAGATCTCCGACTGCCGCGCGGCCTCGACGGCTTCGGCGATGTCGTCGTCGGTTCCGCCGAGCACCGGACATCCGCGTGCGAACGTCACGTCGTGGTCCGCGCGCAACGCCTCCAGCACGGTGGTGACCTCGATGCCCATCTCGACGTCCGGGTGGTGCACGCCGACGTGCATCGGGAACGAGTAGCAGCCCATCATCGCGCCGGGCTCGTCCGCGCGCGGGCCGACCACGGCCAGTCGCTTGCCGGACAACGGCAGCACGCCGTCGTTGTGCAGCAACACGATCGAGCGTTCGGCCACCTCGCGGGCGAGCGCGCGGGACTCCGGGTCGTCCACGGTGAGGTCCGCGTCGGGGGCGGGGGAGTAGTCCGGGTCGAGCAGGCCCAGGCCGAACTTCTGCGTCAGCACACGGGACAACGCCCTGTCGACGAGCGGCATGTCCACCCGGTCGAAGTAGAGGCCTTCGAGCAGGGGTTCGCCGTAACAGTCCACAGTGGGCAGTTCGACGTCGATCCCGGCTGCCAGCGCCTGTGCGGCCGCCTCTTCACGGCCCGCGGCGACACCGTGCAGCTTGTGCAGGAACGCCACCGAGAAGTAGTCGGCGACCACGGTGCCGGTGAAGCCGTACTCGTCGCGCAGCAACGCGGTGAGCATCGACGGATCGGCGGCGACGGGGACGCCGTCGTTGTCGGCGTAGGAGTTCATCACCGACCGGGCACCGGCGCGCAGTGCCATCTCGAACGGCGGCAGGATCACGTCCGCCAGTTCGCGCGGCCCGATCGACACCGGCGCGAGGTTGCGTCCCGCGCGGGAGGCCGAGTAGCCGGCGAAGTGCTTCAAAGTGGCCACGATTCCAGCCGATTCCAGGCCCTCGACATAGGCGGCGCCGATGGTGCCGACGAGGTGCGGGTCCTCGCCGATGGTCTCCTCGACCCGGCCCCAGCGCAGGTCGCGTGCGACGTCCAGGACGGGCGCCAGGCCCTGGTGGATCCCGAGGCGGCGCATCGAGTCACCGAACCGCGCGGCCATGCGCCGCACCAGGTCCGGTTCGAAGGTCGCGCCCCAGCACAGCGGGGACGGGTACACCGTCGCCTGCCACGCGGCCAGTCCGGTGAGGCACTCCTCGTGCACCACGGCGGGAATCCCGAAGCGGCTCGACCCGACGACCTGGCGCTGGGTGCGGGCCAGCGAACGCGCGCCGACCTCCGGCGCGATCGGCCGGGTGCCGAAGACGCGGGTGAGCTGACCGATGCCGTGCTTGGTCGCCTCGTCGAAGTCCTGTGGTGCCACGGCGAACTCGTGCTGGTGCGGTGCCATCTCGCCAGCGGCGTCGATGCCGACCCAGATGCCCTGCAACTGCGCGATCTTCTCCTGCGGCGTCATCCGTGCGATGAGATCGCGCACGCGGTCGGCAACAGGGGCGTGCGGGTCGCGCCAGAGCTCGTCCGGCGCGGTGGCTTCTGTCGTCACGGGAACAACCTCACGGAGTCAGGGGGCGGGTCGACTGCCGGACGACCAGCTCGGTGCCCAGGGTGATGTGGGTGTCGCCGGGCTCGGTGCCGTTGATCAGCCGCACCAGCAACTCGACGGCGCGGTGGCCCATCTCGCGGATCGGCTGCTGCACCGTCGTGAGCGGCGGCGTGCACAGCGCGGACTCGGGGATGTTGTCGAAGCCGACCACCGACAGGTCCTCCGGCACCCGCAGGCCGAGCTCGCGGGCGGCGTCGATGGCCGCGATGGCGGTGGTGTCGTTGGCGGCGAAGATGGCGGTCGGCCGGTGGGGGCGGCTCAGCAGGGAGCGCGTGGACGCGGCGGCCACGTCCGCGTCGTAGTCGCCCCGGCAGACCAGGCTCTCGTCGACCTCGACGCCCGCGCTGGCGAGTGCTCCCCGGTAGCCGGTTTCGCGCTGCTGCGCGGACTTCAGGTCCGCGCGGCCGGTGAGCAGCCCGATCCGGCGGTGGCCGAGTGCGAGCAGGTGCTCGGTCGCGAGCCGTCCGCCGTGCAGGTTGTCGGAGTCGACCGTGGGCAGCGCCGCGCGCCCGGTGTGCGGGTCGACGGCGACGACGGGGGTGCCGGGCAGGCCTTCGAGATCGACGGCCGGCGTGACCAGCACGGCGCCGTCGACGAGGGTGCCGCTCAGCCGGGTCAGGTAGCGCTGTTCCCAGCCCTGCGGGTCGCCGGTGCGACCGCCCGCCGAGTACACCACCAGCTCGAAACCGGTGCCGCGGATGGCATCCGCCGCGCCCTTGAGCAGTTCGGTGCTGAACGGCTCGATGTCGGCGACCAGGATCCCGATGACGTTCGTGCGGTGGTTGCGCAGGCTTTGCGCGACCAGGCTCGCCTCGTACCCCAGATCCTTGATCACGGCCGTGACCCGCGCGAACGTCTCCGCGGAGACGCCGTACCGCTGGTTGAGCACCTTGGACACGGTGGCTACCGAGACGCCGGCCTGAGCGGCGACGTCCTTGATCGTGACGCGAGAGCGTGGAGGCACCGGGTCAGGCTAGCCGTGTAAAACGTTATCGACAACGATTGACACGAGGCCGATTTGGCGGGAGTCTCTGGCCCCAACACACGCAGTCCAACTCGGCCGACGTCGTCAGGAGTGGACCCCAAATGCGTTCCAGAAAGCCCCTTGCCCTCTTCGCCGCCGCGGCACTCGCGCTGGCAGGGTGCAGCGGTGGCGGCGGTGACGCCTCCACCGAAGGTCCCGTCACGCTCACCTGGTGGCACAACCGGACCACCGAGCCCATGAAGTCGAAGTGGCAGCAGATCGCCGACGACTTCCACAAGACCCACCCGAACACCTCGTTCACGATCGAACCGCTGCAGAACGAGCAGTTCCAGACCAAGGTGCCCCTTGCCCTGCAGGGCAACACCCCGCCGGACCTCTTCCAGCAGTGGGGTGGCGGAGCGCTCGCCGACCAGCTGAAGTCCGGCAAGATCGCCGACATCACGCAGGCCTCGTCGGGCTGGATCGGCCCGCTGGCCAAGAACGCCGACGGCTGGAAGGTCGGCGGCAAGCAGTACGGTGCGCCGTACCTGATGCACGCGGTCGGGTTCTGGTACCGCAAGGACATCTTCGCCACCGCGGGAATCACCGCGACACCGACCACTGTGGACGAACTGAACGCGGCGGTCACGAAGCTGAAGACCGCGGGCGTCGTGCCGATCGCGCTCGGCGGCAAGGACCGCTGGCCCGACGCGTTCTACTGGGCCTACTTCGCGGTGCGCCAGTGCTCGGTCGACACGCTGAAGAAGGCGGTCGAGAAGACCGAGCTCACCGACCCGTGCTTCCTCAAGGCGGGCGAGAACCTCAAGAGTTTCCTGGACACGAAACCGTTCCAGGACGGGTTCGTCGGGACGCCCGCTCAGCAGGGTGCGGGCAGCTCGGCGGGCCTGGTGGCCAATGGCAAGGCGGCCATGGAGCTGCAGGGCGACTGGAACCCGGACGTCATGCAGGCGCTCACCGAGGACAAGGAGATCGGCTCGAAGATCGGCTGGTTCCCGTTCCCCAGCGTGCCGGGTGGGCAGGGCGATCCGAGCGTGCTGCTCGGCGGTGGTGACGGGTTCTCCTGCACCACTCGCGCGGCCAAGGCGTGCGCGGAGTTCCTCGGGCACCTCGTCGGCGACGACGTGCAGAAGATCCTCGCCGAGACCAACTCCGGTCTGCCGGTGACCCCTGCCGGGGTGGCCGCGCTCAAGAGCGAGCCGCACAAGACGATCGCCGCGGCCATGACCAAGGCGTCGCACGTCCAGTTCTACTTCGACACCGCGTTCCCGACCAAGGTCGGTCAGGCCCTCAACGACACCATCGCGAACTTCTTCGCGGGCCAGGGCGGACCCGACACCATCGTGAAATCGGTGAGCGAAGCAGCAGCCGGGAACAAATGATGAGTGCCGCGATCACCACGCGGCCGCCGACCGCCCCCGTGCCGCACGCGCCAGCGGCCGGGGGCACCCGGCGGCGGTCCCGACTCCGCCCCCGCCTCGAACTCGCGTTCCTGCTGACCCCGGCTTTGCTGCTGTTCATCGGGTTCGTCCTGATCCCGATCGGCGTCGCCGGGTACTACAGCCTCTACTCGTGGAACGGCTTCGGCCCGCTCACGGACTTCGTGGGGCTCGACAACTACGTCGACGCCTTCTCCGGTGACGTCTTCCAGGGCGCCATCGGGCACAACCTGATCATCGCCGTGCTGTCCGTCGTCGTGCAGCTGCCGTTGAGCATCGGACTCGCGTTGCTGCTCAACCGGAAGCTGCGCGGCCGGACGTTCCTGCGGATGGTGGTGTTCGCGCCGTACGTGCTGTCCGAGGCGGTGACCGCGGTGATCTGGCTGCTCATGTTGCAGCCGGGAGGGTTCGTCGACGAGATCCTGCGCGGTGTGGGCCTGGGCGGTCTCGTGCAGCTGTGGCTCGCCGACCAGTCGCTCGTGCTCTACACGCTCTTCGTGGTGATCACGTGGAAGTACATCGGGTTCGGCGTGATCCTGCTGCTGGCCGGACTGCAGGGCGTGCCGGCCGAGTTGCGGGAGGCCGCCGCGCTCGACGGCGCCAGTGCCTGGCAGACCACCCGGCACGTCGTGCTCCCGTTGCTGGGACCGACGATCAGGATCTGGATCTTCCTGTCCGTGATCGGGTCGCTGCAGCTGTTCGACCTGGTCTGGATCATGACTTTGGGCGGACCGGCCAACGCGTCCACGACGATGGCGACCTACCTGGTCGACCACGGTTTCAAGCGGTACGAGTTCGGGTTCGGCAGCGCGGTCGCGGTGATCCTGTTCATCATCTGCTTCGTGTTCGCGTTGTTCTACCAGCGGTTCGCGCTGCGTCGCGACACCGCCGGCGCGTTGACGGGAGCTCGCTGACATGGCACGTCGCAACACCGTCGGCTACCTCGCCGCGTTCGCCGTCATCGGCATGACGGTGGTTCCACTGCTTTTCGTGGTGCTGGGCGGTTTCCGCACCACCGCACAGATCAACTCGTCACCGGCCGGTCTGCCCGGTCCGTTCGTCTGGGACAACTACTTCGAAGTGGCGACCTCCGTGCAGTTCTGGCGGCTGCTCGGCAACAGCGCGCTGATCGCGGTGATCGCGACGACGCTGGCGGTCGTGCTCGGGTCGATGGCGGCGTTCGCGTTGTCCCGGTACGCGTTCAAGGGGCGCGAGGCGTTCTACACGTTGTTCACGCTCGGGTTGCTGTTCCCGCTCGGCGTGGCGACGTTGCCGCTGTACCTGTGGCTGCGCGAGCTGAACCTGCTGGAGAACCCACTCGGTGTCGCGATCCCGGAGGCGGCGTTCTCGCTGCCGGTGACGATCGTGATCCTGCGGCCGTTCATGCACGCGATCCCCGGTGAGCTGGAGGACGCCGCGCTGCTCGACGGCGCGGCCAAACTCGGCTTCTTCTGGCGGATCCTGCTGCCCCTGTCGCGGCCCGCGCTGATCACGGTGTCGGTGCTCGCGTTCGTCACCAGCTGGAACTTCTACCTGCTGCCGTTGCTGGTGTTCAACGACTCCACGAACTTCACGCTGCCGCTCGGCGTGGCGATGTTCCAGTCCGAGCACACCCAGGACACCGCGAAAGTCCTCGCCTTCACCGCGTTGTCCATGATCCCCGCGCTCACGTTCTTCGTGCTCGCCGAACGCCGCATGGTCGGGGGACTCACCGGTTCAGTGAAGGGCTGACTCACAAGGGAGTGATTCATGCGAACCCGATTAGCGGCCGGCATCGCCGTTCTGGTGGTGCTGTCCCAGACAGTTCCCGCCTCGGCGGCGGGGCCGTTGAAGAGCGTCACGAACAGGTACGTGGGCAGTGCGGTGGCCGTCCAGCACCTGAACGCGGAAGCGGACTACAAGAGCGTTCTGACGCGGGAGTTCGACAGCGTCACGCCCGAGAACGAGATGAAGTGGGGCGTCGTCGAAGCCGTCCGCGGCCAGTACGACTGGTCCGGGGCGGACGCGATCGTCGCCTACGCCAAGAAGACCGGCAAATCCGTGCGCGGGCACACGCTGGTCTGGCACAGTCAGCTGCCCGACTGGGTGGGCGGGCTGGAGGCGGCGGAGCTGCGGGCCGTGGTCAAGGACCACATCAGGACCGAGGCAGGCCGGTACCGCGGCAAGATCCGCGCGTGGGACGTCGTCAACGAGGCGTTCAACGAGGACGGCACGCGCAGGCAGACGGTGTTCCAGGAGAAGCTCGGTGACCGCTACATCGCCGACGCGTTCCGCTGGGCCCACGCGGCGGACCCGAAGGCCAAGCTCTACATCAACGACTACAACATCGAGGGACTCAACCCCAAGAGCGACGCGACCTTCGAACTGGTGAAGTCGTTGAAGCGGCAGGGCGTGCCGATCCACGGCGTCGGCATCCAGGGACACCTCTCGCTGATGTACGGCTTCCCATCGGGCATGAAGGAGAACATCGCCCGGTTCGCCGCGCTCGGCCTGGACGTCGCGATCACCGAGGCCGACGTGCGGATCCCGTTGCCCGTCACGCCCGAGAAGCTGGACGCGCAGGCGAGCTACTTCGGCCAGGTCTGGGACGCCTGTCACGCGGTGCGGCGGTGCGTCGAGTTCACCACCTGGGGCTTCACCGACCGCCACTCGTGGGTGCCCGACGTGTTCCCCGGAGAGGGCGCGGCCTGCCTGTTCGACGAGAACCTGAGGCCGAAGCCCGCGTACGCCAGGCTCAACCCGTAGCAGGAGTGTCCACTTGACACAGTTCGAGAACCCGGTCCTGCCCGGCTCGCACCCCGATCCGTCGGTGTGCCGGGCGGGATCGGACTACTACCTCGTCACCTCGACCTTCGAGTACTTCCCCGGCCTGCCGATCTACCACAGCAGAGACCTGGTGCACTGGCGGCTGCTCGGGCACGTGCTGGACAGGCCGTCCCAGCTGCCGCTTCAGGGCGTCCGGGCCTCCGGTGGCCTGTACGCGCCGACGATCCGGCACCACGAAGGCGTGTTCTACGTGGTGTGCACGCTGGTCGACGGCGCGGCGAAGAGCGGCAACTTCGTCGTGACGGCACCCGATCCGGCCGGGGAGTGGTCGGAGCCCCGGTGGTTGCCGGAGGCGGACGGGTTCGACCCGTCGCTGTTCTTCGACGACACGGGCCGCGCGTGGTGGACGGCGACCCGCGAGGTGCCCGGCGGCCGGCCCGGTCAGACCGAGGTCTGGTTGAGGGAGTTCGACCCGGCCGGGTTCGAGCTCATCGGCGAGGAACACGTGCTGTGGAGCGGCTCGCTGCGCGACTCCGTGTGGCTCGAGGCACCTCATCTATACAAAGTGGACGGTAAGTACGTGTTGCTGTGCGCGGAGGGTGGCACCGACTTCGAGCACTCGGTGGTCGTGGCGACGGCGGACGACATCACCGGGCCGTATCGCGGTTCGCCGCTCAACCCGGTGCTGACCCACCGCCACCTCGGCCGGGACCACCCGATCGCGGCCGTCGGGCACGCCGACCTGGTGCGCACGCAGGAAGATCAGTGGTTCGCGGTGCTGCTCGCGACCCGGCCGTACGGCGGCTACTACTACAACCTCGGCCGCGAGACGTTCCTCGTGCCGGTGTCCTGGGAGGCGGGCGGTCCGGTGTTCAGCCCGGGAACCGGTCGCGTCGAGACCCGCTACGACGTCCCCGCACTGCCCGCGCACCCGTGGCCGGAAGACGACCCGACCGACGACTTCGACGCACCGGTGCTCGATCCCGCCTGGATGTTCCTGCGCACACCGGACGAGGTGTTCTGGTCGCTGACCGATCGGCCCGGCCACCTCCGGCTGAGGGTGCGCCCGGAGTCGATCACCGACCTGGCCTCGCCGAGCCTCGTCCTGCGCCGCCAGCAGCACCAGGACTTCCACGCCTCGTGCGAGCTGGAGTTCGCGCCGGCGCACCCGGCCGACGCCGCGGGACTGGTGCTGCTCCAGAACAACGACCACCACGTCCGGCTCCTGCTCGGTGCCGACCGCGAGGTCGCCCTCGTTCGCCGCGCAGGTGGACGCGACGAACTGCTGGCCACGACGCAACTGCCCGGCGGCCCGGTGCGGCTGGGCTTCGAGGCGGCCGGGCAGGAGTACCGGGCGCTGGTCGCCGCCGGCGCCGGGCAGTGGCGGGAGGTGGGCGAGCCGTTCGACGGGCGGGTGCTCAGCACGCAGGCGGCGGGCGGGTTCACCGGTGTCCACATCGGACTGTACGCGAACGGTCCCGGTGGGACCTGGGCCGACTTCGGCAGCTTCACCTACCGGCGCCTGGACGGCTGACCGGTCACCGGCGCGCCGCGACCGCCTGTTGCAGCAGGGTCAACGCCTGTTTGGCCACGACGTTGAACATGCCCATTGTGGTGTCGCGCTCGCCGAGCACCACCAGCAGCGTGTCGGCGTCGACCCCGAACACGCCGACCTGCCCGGAGTCGCCCTCGAAGAACACCGCTCGCGGGCTGCCGACTCGGGCCTGCGAGGTGAACTGGGTCGCGAGACCCGCTGCCGCCGAGGCCATCGCGGCGACGCCGTCGTCCTCGATTCCGCGCGTGACTCCGCACAGCACCAGGCCGTCCCGCGTCGCGACCAGCACGCCGTTGATCGCCACGGAGTCGATGCTGCCGTGGATCTCCTCCAGCGCCTCGGTCATCAGCTTCGCGACGGCACTCGACGGCACGTGCCGCTCCGGCGCGGGAGGTGCCTCCGACAACGGACCACGCCGGCGCAGGGGCAGTGCGCCGGGCGTGTGGGTGGACATCTCGCTCACACCGTGAGGTCGGCTTCGATGGCCTTGAGGCTGTGCCTGGCCAGCGCGAGGTTGGCGCGCTCCCGGTCCAGCACGAGGTAGAGGAACAGCTTCGAGTCGCTCCGCTTTCCGGTCGTGAGCAGGCGGATCAGGTGGTACTGGCGGTGCAGGGTGATGAGGATGTCCTCGATCTCGTCGTTCAGCTTGAGCGCGGAGATCACCCGCTGCTTGGCCCGCACGACCTCGGTGTTGCCGGCCGCGGCCACCTCCAGGTTCAGCCAGTCGCCACCACCGATCGAGCCCAGTGACATGCCGCTGTCGTAGTCGACGAGCGCGGCTCCCACGGCACCGGTGATCGTCATTGCTTCTTTGAGCGCTGTGTCGATGTTCATGCGACTGCTTCTCCTCGTACGCGACCGGTCACGCGCGGCGACGATCTGCCGGAATCTCACCGAAATTCGCTGGCAGACCGCGTGATCGACTCACCCTACGTCGCCGCGGCGGGGCGAGGGACAGGCCCGTTCGGAGCAACGTGCGAAGTGCACAGTCCGTTCAGGACCGAACGGAAACGGTCCCGCGACGGCGTTGTTCGACGACTGTTCGACTCGAACGGAGTCGAAATGATCCTTTTCCGCGATCAGCACGTACCCCGTGACATGAGCCTCTACAAAGGACGTTCTCTCGCGGTGAAGCTCACCGCGGGTCTGCTCGGCCTGACCGCCTTGGGCGCGCTCGCGGTCGCCGTCTCGAGCGGTGGCGAGGTGTCCGCCCTGGCCGACGGCGCCGACAAGTCCCAGTTCGTCGACATCACGAAGGTGAAGCCGAACGTCCAGAGACCCAGACCGGGGAAGGGGGCGACGACCGGCACGTTCACCGTGAACTGCGGCCGCAACGAGAACGGGCACTTCAACCCGGACAACTTCATCGCGCAGCCGGGTGTCCGCAACGGCGCGCAGCACCTGCACGACTACGTCGGCAACCTGTCCACCGACGCCGACTCGACCGACGGCTCGCTGGAGCGGGCGGGAACCACCTGCCGCAACGGGGACAGGTCGGCCTACTTCTGGCCGGTGGTGCGGATCAACGACGGCGACGAGGACGAAGCCAAGACGGTGAACTGCCCCGACGTCGCGAGCAAGCTGCCCAAGGTCCCCGACCAGGCGAAGGCCGAGGTAGACCGGAACCTGGCTCTGCTCAAGACGCAGATCGACGAGGCGAACACCCGCCTGGCCAAGAACGAGAACCCCCGCGATCCCAACTTCAACCAGAACGCGATCGTGGGACCGTTGAAGGACAAGCGGGTCGCCACCATCGACCGCATGGCCATCGCGATCGGCCGCAACGCGGAGCGCCCGCAGGGCCTCGACAAGCTGGCGCCGTGCAAGCTCGAGGGCGGCGGCGGCGAGAACGAGCTTCCCGGCAACGAGGGCGACATCCAGCGCCCGGAGACCGTGGACCTGACCTTCCGCGGTTCCCCCGCCGGCAAGGTCGTGGCGATGCCCAAGTTCCTGCGCGTCCTGTACGGCGACGCCAAGGTCACGGCCAACGGCACGAAGAACGCCCGCGACTCGTGGACCTGCACCGGCTTCGAGGACAAGGTGCTGATCAACAAGTACCCGGTCTGCCCGAAGGGCTCCAAGGTCAAGCGCGTCCACGACTTCCCGAGCTGCTGGGACGGCAGGAACACCGACTCGAAGAACCACCGCGACCACATCGTCTTCCCCGACCCGGGCACCGGCAAGTGCAAGGACGGCTTCAAGGCCGTTCCCCAGCTGCGGATCTCCTTGACCTACAACATTCCCCGCGAGGTCCAGCAGCAGGGGCGGTACGCCGTCGACTCCTTCCCGGAGGAGAAGCACAACCCCTTCTCCGACCACGACGACTTCGCCAACGTCATGTCCCAGCAGATCATGAGCAGGCTCGTCGACTGCGTGAACACCGGGAGGAAGTGCCGGGAGTGAGCCACCGGGACGTCAGGCGAGTGAACAGGCGTGCCCGTTGAGGGTGAAGGCACGAGGCGTGGTGCTGGTCCCCGACGCGGTGAAGCCCAGCAGCAACGACTCTCCCGCCGGGATCGCGACGTTGTACGGCACGGCGGTGGCGGAGACGTCCCTGCCCGTCTGCTTCGGCGTCGCGTTCCACATCTCGGACACCGTCTGCCCGCCGGCGAACGTCCACTGCAGCGTCCAGCCGTTGATCTCCGCGGCACCGGTGTTGCGGAGGGTGACGTCGGTGCGGAACCCGCCGGGCCAGGCGTGGGTGACGACGTAGGCGACCGAACAACCGGTCACCGGCTTCGGCGCCTGCGGGGCGGCGGGCGTGGACGCGGCCGGTGCGGTGGGAGCGGGTGGCGCGGTGGCGCTGGGAGCGACGCAGGGCGGCCCCCACTGCCCGAGTCGCTTGGCGGTCGCGGACGCCTCCGCCTCCCGCATCGCGCGGTCGTCCGGATTCTCGTTGCGCGCCATGCCCATCTCGACGGCGAGCAGCGCGTAGTCGGTGCCGTCCGTCAGGCGCAGCGACACCACGGGTTCGCCGTCCGGTGTCCGTTCGACGGGCTTCTCGAGCAGCATCGTCTTCGCGAACGTCGTGGACGCCTCGGTCCAGCACGCGGCCGGCGCGGCGAGTCCCTTGACGCGCACCTCCTCACCGTCGGAGAGCCGCACGGTCCGGACGTCCACGACGGTCTGGACGGTCGCGGAGTACGCGGTCTTGAGCGGAGGCTCGATGATCGAGGGGAACGCGGGCGGCGTCGAGGTGACGACAGGGGGCGCCGGCTCCCCGCCGCAGCCGGCGACGCCGATCAGCAGGACCACGGCGATCGCCGGCCACCTGCCAGGTCTGGCTCCTGGAGCGGTCCGCGCGTCGCCTCGTGCTCGTGTCATTTTTCCTCTGCCGGGATGCGGCGAACACCAGGAGGAGTACGCCCGAACGGTCGATGTGATCCCGGGAGGTTACGACCTTTCGGAGGAACGCGGAAGATCTTTCGCGTCAATGAGAAGTGTTCTTCGACGCTTTCGAGTCGAATATCGTCGAATGCGCGCCGTGCGGGAAAATGGTGAACAACGTTGCCTGCTTTTCTCGGCTACCGCGGGGGCTCAGCGGGAGGCGGTACTGCCGCGATCGGTGAGCAGCGGCTGGAGGAGACGGACCTCCGGCGCGAGTTCACGGCCCAGGCGGGCCATCACCATCTCGACGGCGATCGCGCCCAGTTCCTGTGCGGGGACGGCGATCGAGGTGAGCGGGACGGGCAGGGTCTCCGCGACGTCGCCGGGGCACAGCGTGATCACCGACAGGTCGCCGGGGACGTCCAGCGACCGGCGCCGCAGTTCGAGCAGCAACGTGCCGAGGATCGCCTCGTTGTGCACCACCAGTCCGGTGGTGCCGCGGTCCGGGTGCAGCACGTCGTCCAGGCACTCGGACACCGCGTCGAAGCCGGCCGCGCACGAGTGGACCGAGGCGGGCAGACCGCGTTTGGCGGTCTCGCCCTGGAATCCGGCCAGCAGTCGTGCGGCGTAGCTCGTGCCGCGTTCGTAGACCGAGGGAGGCGAGCCGATCAGCGCGATCGAGCGGTGACCGCGATCCGCCAGATGGCCCGCCATCTGCCTTCCCGCAGTGGCGAAGTCGAGGTCGACACAGCTCAGACCCTCGTGGTCGTCGGGCATGCCCAGCAGGACCACCGGCGCGTCGACGTCACGCAGTTCCGGCACGCGCGGATCCGCGCTCTCGACGTCCATCACGATGATCGCGTCCGCCATGGACCGCGCGATGACGCGGTGGGCCTCGCCGGGGCCCGCCTCCTTGGTCAGCAGCAGCACGTCGTAGTCGTGGTCACGGGCGCGCGCCACGATCGACGACACGAACCGCATGATGATCGGCATGTTCTGGTCGGAGTGCAGCGGCACGACCAGGCCGACCACGCGCGACCGGTTCGACGCGAGCGCCCGCGCCCCGGCGTTCGGGTGGTAGCCGAGGGTCACGATGCTCTGCTCGACGCGGCGCTTGGTCTCCTCGGAGATGCTGCGCTTGCCGCTCAGCACGTACGAGACCGTGCTCATCGAGACGCCGGCGTGGTGGGCGACCTCCTTGATCGTGATCATGCCCGTCCTTCGGGTCGCGCCGGTTCGTCGCGAGCATCGTAGTTCGTGGGACCGGTGTGGTCGAACAGCTGTCGAACGCCGGCGCGACAACGGTCGAACTCGTCGAACAGGTGCACTGCGCTTGACGTGCGGGTTTCGCCTGTGTCACATTCTGAAACCACGTTCGAAGCGCTTCGATTCAATTCTGTCCGGGCGCTCCGGGACCGGAGGTGTCGGCGTGGTCACCATTGTGGACGTGGCGAGGCACGCGGGTGTCGCGCCCAGCACGGTCTCCTACGTGCTGACCGGCAAACGCCCGGTTTCGGCCGAAACCCGAATGCGGGTGGGGGAGAGCATTCGGCTGCTCGGCTACCAGCCGCACGCGGGGGCGCGGGCGCTCGCCGGCAGCCGGACGAACGTCCTGGCCCTCGTTCTGCCGCTGCGGGAGGGCGTGCACCTGCCGGTGGTGATGCGGTTCGCCTCCTCGGTCGTCACCACCGCCCGCGAGCACGACATGGACGTGCTGCTGGTGACCGCGGACGAGGGCGCCGCCGGACTCCGCCGAGTCGCCGGCACCGCCAGGGTGGACGGGTTCCTGGTGATGGACGTGGAGCTGGACGACGAGCGCGTGCCGGTGCTGCGCGAGCTCGGCCGCCCGGCCGTCCTGCTCGGGCATCCCGCCGTGGCGAACGGCCTGACCTGCGTCGATCTGGACTTCGAGGCGGCCGGCGCGCGGTGCGTCGACCATCTCGTCGAGCTCGGGCACCGCACCATCGGCTTCCTCGGGGCGCCGGGAGCGGTCTACGCGCGCAACACGGGATTCGCGCGGCGCACGCTCGCGGGTTTCAGCGCCGCGGCCATGCGGCGCGGTGTCGCGTCGACCGCCCTGCCCGCCGAGCGGCACCGTGACGCCGTGCGCGCGGTGGTCGGGACGCTGCTCAGAGAGCTGGCGCGGATGACCGCGCTGGTCGTGCACAACGAGGCGGTGCTGGGCCTGGTCGTGGAGTGCCTGCGTGCCGAGGGGCGCCGCGTGCCGGAGGACGTCGCCGTGGTCGCGATCTGCCCGGACGAACTGGCCGAACAGCTGCGGCTGACCTCGGTGCGGCTGCCCGCCGACGTGCTGGGGCGGCGCGCGGTCGAACTGCTGATGGCCAAGCTGGGCGGGCAGCACCCTCCGGCGCTCACGTTGCTGCCGCCGAAACTGTTCAGCCGGACGGGGTGAGGCGTGAATCGGATTCGCCGCGCACCTGTCCGTGAATCCTCGTCGAATTTTTTCGCTCGGGTGTGTTCGATGATTTCGATGTTAGGTTGAATTCAGCGAATCGCTTCGGCTTCTCGGGCGGCGCGAATTCCGTTCAATGGTGTGCGGAAGGGAAAATCGAAGATGAAGATCGTGCGTGCATTTGTTGTCGTGCTGGCGGCCGCCCTGACGGTCTCCCTGGTCGCCGGCACCGCGTCCGCCGCGACCTGGAGTTCCTCGGACAGGTGGGGAACGTGGTCGAACGGCGGCTACACGGTCCGCAACAACATCTGGGGCAACGGGTACGGGCCGCAGACGGTCTGGGCCAACTCCTACAGCAACTGGGGCGTCTGGGCGAACCACCCCAACACCGGCGGGATCAAGGCCTACCCGCACTCCGAACGGCAGGTGAACCGGCGGCTGGGCTCTCTCGGGAGCCTGTCGAGCAGCTTCAACGTGTCCTATCCGAACTCCGGCGCCTACACGACCGCCTACGACATCTGGGCCGGCAACAACGCCTACGAGATCATGCTGTGGATGAACAAGGTCGGCCCCGTCGGCCCGATCGGGGCGCGCGAGACGACGGTGTCGGTGGGCGGCCACACCTGGGACGTCCACCGCGGTTCGAACGGCGCGAACCAGGTGTTCTCGTTCGTCCGCACGTCCAACACCGGGTCCGGCACGGTCAACATCAAGGCGGTCATGGACTGGATCCGCAACCGCGGCTGGTTCGGTGACGTCACGGTCGGCTCGGTCCAGTTCGGCTACGAGATCACGTCGTCCAGTGGCGGTCTCAACTTCACCACCAACAGCTACTCCGTCTCCTTCGGCTGACACCGGACAGAGGGATCACGGCGTCAGAGCCCGGTCGCGCAGCCACTCCAGCTGCGTGACCGGGTTGGACCCGTGCCCGCCACCGTGGTCGGCGAACGGCCACACGGTCATGGTCCGGTCCCCGCCCGCGTAGTGGTTGAACGCGGCGTACACAGTGGACGGTGGGCAGATCGGGTCCATCAGCCCGACGCTGAACAACGCCGGCGCCGTCGCCCGTTGCGCGAAGCAGACACCGTCGAAGTAGGACAGCGTGGTGAAGGCAGGCTCCACCCGGTGCCTGCTGTGCCAGCGCAGGTACTCCGCGATCTCGACGTACGGGCCCTCGCCGGCCATCTCGGCCCCCCGCCGGAAGTGGCACAGGAACGGCACGTCCGGCAGCGCGGCCGCGACGCGGTCCCGCGCCAGCCCGGCGACGGCGATGGTCAGCCCTCCGCCCTGGCTGCCGCCCGCGACGACCACCCGCTCCGGGTCCAGCCCAGGCAGGTGCGGGACCGCGTCCACCGCGCGGACGCAGTCGGTGACGAGCCGCCGGTAGTAGTAGTCGTCCGGTGAGTCGATGCCGCGGGTCATGAAGCCCTTGGCCCACTGGGTGCCCCCGCCCGCCACGCGGTCCGGGGTGTCGTGGCCCTGACCGCGGCTGTCGACCACGAGCTGGGCGTACCCGGCGGCGGACCACAGCAGGTGCTCGGTGGGCAGGCCCCGGCCGCAGCTGTAGCCGAGGTACGTGACGACGACGGGCAGCGGGCCGTCGCTGTCGCGCGGGCGCAGCAGCCAGGCGGCCACCGGGTCACCGCCGAAGCCGGGGAAGCGGACGTCGGCGACCTCGACGGTGCGCAGCAGGTGCCGGTCGGTGACCCGCTCGGCCTCCACCGGGCCGCCGGCCGCGCGTGCCTCGGTGAGGGTCCGCTCCCAGAACGCGTCGAAGTCCGGTGGTGCCTGCACGTCCGGGCGGTAGACGACGAGTTCGTCGAGTGGGGCGTCCGTCAGCGGCATCGAGGCTCCTTCAGGCGGGTCGGCGTGCGGATCTCATTCTGCGGTGGAGAAGCGGAAGGACGTGAGCCGGAAGGAACCGTGCAGGACCACTCGCAGGTCGTGGACCCCCGTCACCGCCGAAGGCAGCGCCGCCGAGACGGTCGTCCACTCGTAACGGCCGCCGGTGGCCGGCACCGGGAGCTCCGCCAGCACCCCCTCGTCCGTCCTGAACTCCAGTCGTGCCAAGGGGTTCTCCGCGGAGACCTCCGCCTCGACGCGGAGCGCGCCGGACAGGTCGGTCCGCCCGAACCACAGGGTGGCCGGTCGATCGGCGTCGGTGGCGGTGACCGCGTCACCGGTCACGCGCGTGGCGTCGACGAGGGTCACGTTGTCGTGGTCGTCGAAGTCGGCGGCGAAGAGACGGCGGACGCCCGCGCGAGGCGACGGAGCCGGTCCTGCCACCGTGAGCGGGGCGGTGAGCACGACGTCCCCGGCCGACCGGGCGACGAGAACCTCGTAGGCGCCGGGATCCACCGCGAACGCACCGGTCGCGACGTCCCAGTGGGCGAGCCGGTCCACGGGCAGCCGGAAGGACAGGACCCGGCTCTCACCGGGAGCCAGCGTGACCTTGCGGAAGTCGGCGAGCCGCAGCAGCGGGGCCTCGTACCGCGCGTGCAGCGCGCGGACGTAGAGCTGGACGACGTCGCTTCCGTGCCTGGCTCCGGTGTTGGCCAGCGTCACCGAGAGGTCGATCGCGCTGTCCGGGCTGGCGGTGTTCGACGACAGGATCAGGTCGCGGTGGGCGAAACCGGTGTAGGAGAGGCCGTGGCCGAAGGGGTACAGCGGCGTGGCGCGGTGGTACTGGTAGGTCCAGCCGGCCTTGATGATGTCGTAGTCGAGCGGGTGCGGCAGCGCGTCGTCGCCGCGGTACCAGGTCTGCGGCAGCCGTCCGGCGGGTTCGGCCTCGCCGAGCAGGACGGCGGCCAGCGCCCGGCCCGTCTCCTGCCCGCCGTGCGACGTCCACACCACGGCGGGCACGTGCTCGTCCGCCCAGTCCAGGGCGTACGGGTAGCTGCTCATCACGACCAGAGCCGTGTCCGGCCGGACTCCCGCGACCGCGCGCAGCAGCGCGTCCTGGGCGGCCGGGAGCGCGATTCCCGCGCGGTCCTCGGTCTCCCGTCCGTGGATCAGCGGGTGGTTGCCGAGGACCACCACCGCGACGTCGGCCGACAGCGCGGCGGCCAGTGCCTCCGCGGTGCCGTCGCGCAGGACCTCGCGCTCCCAGCGTTCGGCGGCGTCGGCGGTCTGGGCGGTGACGGTCACCCTGCCGTCGACGGGATCGACGACGGCGTACCGGCCCGTGAGCACGTTCTGCAGCAACACCGAGTCTTCGGCGGGCACGAGGCGGAACGTCTCGCGGACCTCCCAGCTCTTGATCAGCTCCTGGTCGGCGGCCAGCGAGGTGTCCTGGAGGCTCAGGTAGCGCCCGGACTCCGCCGACCGCAGCGTCAGCACGCCGTCGCCCCAGTCGACGACGTCGAACGGCGTCTTGCCCAGCAGCTCGCCGCTGGTGCGCGAGCGCAGCGCGATCCGGTCCGAGCCGTCCGCGACGACCACCTCGCCGCCTTCGCCCAGCACGGCCTGGAGTCCACTCGCGACGGTCACCTGGTACGGAAGCGTGCCGCTGTACCAGTCCTCGCACACCATGTCGGCGAGCGGGCCGATCACGGCGATCCGCGACGTGCTGCCCGCGTCGAGCGGGAGCAGTCCTTCGTTGCGCAGCAGCACGACCGACTCGGTCGCGGACCGCAGCGCGAGGGCGCGGTGCTCGGCGCAGCCGATGACCTCGGGGCCGATGGTGGCGTACGGGTCGAGATCGGGGTCGAACTCGCCGAGGCGGAAGCGGATCTCCAGCTGCCGGCGCACGGCGCGGTCCACGTCCTCCTCGTCGATCAGGCCGCGCTCCAGCGCCTCGCGGAGCCTGCCGATCGGCACGGCGCTGTCCTCGCCGTGGTCGGTGAAGCTGTCGATGCCCGCCCTGAGCGCGGCGGCGTGGGACTCGGCGTGGTCGTCGAAGTAGTGCTCCGGGTCCACCAGGTTGGACGGCGCCTCCGCGTCGCTGACCACGAACAGCTCGTGTCCGGTCGGCTCGGCCCAGCGGCGCAGTTCCGTCCCGATGAGCGGTGTCACGTGGCACGGGCGGCCGTTGACCAGGTTGTAGCCGGCCATGGCGCCGGTGGCGGCGCCCGAGGCGACCACGGGGCGGAAGGCCGCGAGGTCGTACTCCTGGAGCACGCGCGGGCGCAGGCCGGAGGAGGTGACGCAGCGGTCGTCCTCGTTGTTGTAGGCCAGGAAGTGCTTGAGCACCGGGGCCGCGCGCAGGAACCGGTGGTGCTCGCCCGCGAGACCGTGGCAGAACGCCGTGCCGATCCGCGCGGTGTGCACCGGGTCCTCGGAGTAGCCCTCCTCGTTGCGGCCCCAGCGGGGGTCGCGCAGCAGGTTCAGCACCGGAGCCCATGCCTGAAGGCTGTTCCTGCCCGTGCCGACGGCGGCCGGGCGGTGGTAGTGGAACGCCCTCAGCTCGACCGAGGTGGCTTCGGCGACGCGGCGCACCAGCTCCTCGTCCCAGGTCGCGCCCAGCCCGACCGCCTGGGGGAACACGGTGGCGGAGCCCAGCCACGCGACGCCGTGCAGCGCCTCCGACCCGGTGCGGAACGCGGCCACACCGAGGCGGGGCACGGCCGGTGAGTACTGGTGCAGCATCGCGATCCGCTCGTCGAGCGTGAGCCGCGCCAGAAGATCGTCGATGCGCTTGCGCGTCGACAGCGCGGAGTCGCGAAAAGGCAGCCGATCGACGGCGGGCACGAACTCGGAAACCACGTGGTGACCCCTCAGCTCAGAGCTAGCGTTGAAGCGTTTCGACGTTGTCACGCAGAGGTTTCTGCTGTCAACGGTCTTGTCTGATGCGACCTGCGTCACTAACCTCCCCGGCATCTGTTTAAGCGCTTCGACACTTCAACGATGAAGGATCGGTTCCGCCATGGGCAACGAGTTGAACCGCAGAAGCTTCCTGAACGCCGCCGTCTCCGCGGCAGGGCTCGTCGCGATGGGGCCACTGCTGTCCGCCTGCGGAAGTGGCCCGGCGCAGCGGGCCGGAGTGGGCTCGGAGGCCGCGCTCAAGGCCGTGTTACCGGCCTACGTGCCGAACACGTCGATCAAACCGGACATCCCGTCCGTCCTGGGCGGCCCCGACGTGATGACGAACCCCGGCTTCCTCAGCTACCCGGCGAACCGGGTCGCCACGGTGTCCGGTGTGCCGGGCAGGGG
Source organism: Lentzea waywayandensis (assembly GCF_900115955.1). GTDB lineage: Bacteria > Actinomycetota > Actinomycetes > Mycobacteriales > Pseudonocardiaceae > Lentzea > Lentzea waywayandensis. The sequence goes on along the minus strand of NZ_FOYL01000002.1, from coordinate 999,284 downwards.
CGGGAAGTACTCGGCGGTCACGCCGCTGTGGGGGACCATCCCGCCCGCCGACAACGCGTTCTACTCGGCCATGAACAAGGCTCTGGGCGTCCAGCTGGAGATGAAGCCGGCGGACGGCAACACCTACAACACCATCATCCCGACGATGACCGCCTCGAAGCGGTTGCCGGACTGGATCCAGCTGCCGGCCTGGTGGAACTCCCAGATGAACGTCGGCGGGCTGGTGGGGAACCAGCTCGCGGACCTGACGCCCCACCTGTCCGGCGACAACATCAAGAAGTACCCCAACCTCGCGGCCATCCCGACCTCCGCGTGGCGGACCGGTGCCTGGGGCGAGAAGCTCTACGGAATCCCCTCGTTCGCCACCGGTTTCCAGATCGCGGGCACCCTCTACTACCGCCGCGACCTCTTCGACGCCAAGGGAATTACCGCGGACCAGGTGAAGTCCGCCGACGACCTGATGAGGCTCGGCAAGGAGCTGACCGACGCCAAGAGCGGCGTGTGGGCGTTCGACGACGTCTACCGCTACCTCTACACCTCCTTCGGCGCGCCGCTGAAGTGGCGGGTGGACAACGGGAAGCTGGTCCACCTGTTCGAGACCGAGGAGTTCTACGCGGCGCTCGACTGGAACAACCGGCTCGCCGCCGCGGGCTACGTGCACCCCGACGCGCTGGCGGGCGACAACGCCAACGGCAACACGCGGTTCTACGGCGGGAAGACGCTGATCTCCAGTGGCGGCACGGGGGCGTGGAACCTCGCCGACCTCCAGTCCGGCAGGGCCGCCGACCCGAACTACCGCCGCGGGGCGTTCAACGTCATCGCCGCCGACGGCAAGAGCACGCCGCGCGTCTACATGGGCGCGGGCGCCGACATCATGAGTTACCTCAACATCAACCTGAAGCCGGAACAGATCGAGGAGTGCCTGGCCGTCGCGAACTACCTCGCCGCGCCGTTCGGCTCCGCCGAGTTCACGATGGTCAACTTCGGCGTCGAGGGCACCCACTTCACCACGGTCGACGGCGTGCCGACGGCCACCGAGGCCGGTAAGAAGGAGGTCCAGGCGCAGACCTACCCGTTCCTGGCCGCGCCGGCCGCCGCGACCAACAGCCCCGGCGCGCCGCAGGTCACCAAGGACTACCTCGCCTGGCAGGCCGCCAACGTGAAGGCGCTGGCCAAGCCGGTCTTCTGGAACATGAACATCAGCATGCCCCAGGCGCAGGCCACGGCGGACGCCGCACAGCAGGTCGAGGACGCGATCAAGGACTGCATCCACGGCAAGAAGACGGTGGCCTCGGTGAAGGACGCCGTGGCGAGCTGGAAGACCAGTGGTGGCGGGGACAAGCTCATCCAGTGGACGAACGACAACGTCCTGCAGAAGCACGGCACCGGGCAGTGACCACGGCGACTCCGACGCGGCCGGACCGCGCAGCGCGACCGGTGCGGCTGAACTGGCGGGTGAGGCTGCGCCGCGACCGTTCGCTGATCCTGATGACGCTGCCCGCGGTCGTCCTGCTGCTGGTCTTCAACTACGTCCCGCTGTTCGGGCTCGTCACCGCGTTCCAGGAGTACGACCCGCTGGCCGGGATCTGGTACAGCACGTGGGCGGGTCTCGACCAGTTCCAGCGGCTGTTCGGTGACGCGCTGTTCTGGAACGCGGTGCAGAACACGCTGTACCTGAGCTTCGTCCAGCTGGTCCTGTTCTTCCCGGTCCCGATCGCGCTGGCCCTGCTGCTCAACTCGGTTCTGTCGCAACGGGTGCGCAACTTCATCCAGTCGGTCGTCTACCTGCCGCACTTCTTCTCGTGGGTGCTGGCCATCACGATCTTCCAGCAGATGCTCGGCGGTGCGGGAGCGCTCAACCACTTCCTGCGCAACAACGACATCGGTACCTGGGACGTCATGACGAACCCGGACACCTTCGCGCTGCTGGTCTCCGCCCAGGTGATCTGGAAGGAGGCCGGCTGGGGGATCATCGTCTTCCTGGCCGCGCTCGCCGCCGTCAACACCGACCTCTACGAGGCCGCGGCGGCGGACGGTGCCGGTCGGTGGCGGCGGCTGTGGCACATCACCCTGCCCGGCCTGCGCGGCGTCATCGTGCTGATGCTGGTGCTGCGCCTGGGAAACGCGCTGACCGTCGGCTTCGAGCAGTTCCTGATCCAGCGCGACGCCGTGGGCTACGACACGGCCGACGTGCTGGACACCTTCTCGTTCTACTACGGCATCGCGACCGGCGACTACAGCTACGGCGCGGCGGCGGGTCTGTTCAAGAGCGTGATCTCGCTGCTGCTCATCTGGGGTGCGAACAAGCTGGCGCACGCCTTCGGCGAAGACGGGTTGTACCGGAGATGACCGACATGCTCACGATCGAACGCACCCTCGAGGCTGCGGAAACTGCTGCGCCGCAAGCGGTTCGCAAGAAGAAGCGGAACACCCGGCCGGCGTGGGAGGAACCGCCGACGATCGCCGGCGAGACCGCCAAGGGCATCACCCTCGGCGGCGTGCTGCTGGTGATGCTGGTGCCGTTGTGGATCATCGTGGTGACCAGCCTGTCCACCCAGGGCGCGGTCAACCGCGCCGGTGGTCTCGTGATCTGGCCCGACGGACTGACCTTCGAGGCCTACCGGGTGATGCTGGAGGACACCACGGTGCGCACCGCGCTGCTGGTGAGTCTCGGCATCACCGCGGCCGGCACCGCCGTGTCGATGGCGGTCTCGGTCATGTGCGCCTACGGCCTGTCCCGCTCCCGGTCGTTCGCACACCGCTTCCTGCTCACCCTGTTGATCGTCACGATGTTCGTCAACGGCGGCCTGATCCCCACCTTCCTGGTCGTCACCGGGCTGGGCGGCTACGGCCAGTGGTGGTCGCTGATCCTGCCGAGCGCGATCTCCGTCTTCAACATCCTGATCCTGCGGTCGTTCTACTCCAGCACCTCGGCCGACCTGATCGAGGCGGCGCGGATCGACGGCGCGGGGGACTGGCGGATCCTGTGGTCCATCGTGCTGCCGACCTCGCGCGCGGTGACCGCGGTGATGGCGCTCTTCTACGGTGTCGGCTACTGGAACTCGTTCTTCAACGTCATGTTGTACATGCCGACGGACAGCGAGAAGTGGCCGCTGCAGTACGTGCTCTACACGTACGTCAACCGGGGCAACGGCATGCCGGGCTCGGTCAACTCGGGCTTCGGCACGGCGTTCTCCCAGACCGCGCCCCTGTCGCTGCAGATGGCCGTGGTGGTGCTGACGCTCGTGCCGTTGCTCATCGTTTATCCGTTCGTGCAGAAGCACTTCCGCACGGGCGTCCTGACCGGCGCGATCAAGGGCTGAACATCCATGGTGACCATTGCCGACGTGGCCAGGCATGCGGGCGTGTCGTCCAGCACGGTGAGCTACGTGCTCAGCGGCAAGCGCGCGATCTCCGAGGAGACCCGCCGCCGGGTGCGCAGCTCCGTGCGGGAGCTCGGGTACCACCCCAACGCCGGTGCGCGGGCGTTGGCCGCGCGGCGGTCGCACATCATCGCGTTGATGGTGCCGTTGCGGACCGACGTCTACGTCCCGGTCATGATGGAGATCGCGATCTCGGTGACCACGGCGGCCCGTCAGCACGGCTACGACGTCCTGCTGATCACCAACGACGAGGGGCCGGACGGGGTCCGCAGGATCGCCGCCAGCGGTCTGGCGGACGGCCTGATCCTGATGGACGTCGAGCTGGACGACGAACGGATCCCGGTGCTGCGCGCGCAGGGCACCCAGGCCACGCTCATCGGGCTGGCCGACGACGCGCGCGGACTGTCCTGTGTGGACCACGACTTCGTGGCGGCCGGGGCGTTGTGCGCGGACCACCTCGCCGATCTCGGTCACCGCGAGATCGCGTTCATCGGCTACGGGTCCGGGGTCTACCACCGGCACGCCGGGTACGCCGAACGCACGCTCGCCGGGTTCCGCGACCGGGCGGGGCAGCGTGGTCTGCGCTTCCTGCACCGGACCTGCGAGGGCACCTACGAGAGCACCGCGGGCACGCTCGCCCGCGTGCTCGCGGATCGTCCCGGCACCACCGGGTTCGTGGTGCAGAACGAGGGCGCGATCGGCCCGTTGCTCACCCTGCTGCGCACCGGCGGGCGGACCGTCCCCGAGGACGTCTCGGTGATCGCGTTGTGCCAGGACCAGCTCGCCGAGCAGTTCGCGCCGAGGCTCACGGCGGTGACCGGGTCCGCGCAGGAGCTCGGCCGGGTCGCCGTGGAGCAGATCGTCGGCAGGCTCGCCGCGGCGAGCGAGGGCGGCCGTCCGGACGACGACCGGGCTCTGCTCACCCCGACCCTGACCGTGCGCGAGAGCACGGGACCCGCGCCACTGCTTCCCTGACCTTCTCCGCACTCATCCAGGAACGTGAGGAGCTTCCGCATGCCCCAGTACTTCCGAGACCTCGGCACCGCGCTCGAATGGCGGGCCAGGGGCGAGACGCTCCGAGTCGAGGCGTGGGGCTCCGACGCGGTCCGCGTGCGCGCCACTCCCGCCGGTCCGCTGCTCGACGACCTCCCCGGCGCGTTGCTCGGCACGCCACCGGACGGCGGCCCGGTGGAGATCAAGATCTCCGAGCACCACGCCACCCTCGTGCACGGCACGCTCACCGTGCGCATCGACGCCGGCACCGAAGGCGCCCTGACCCCGGAACTGGGAGCGGCCGCCGGCACGCTGACGTTCACCAGAACCGAGGACGGCACCGAGCTCCTCGCGGAGGAACCAGCCCACTTCTGGTGGCCAGGGCCGCGTCTCGCCACCGCGACGGGCAACGGCCATCACCGGCTGGAACAGCGTTTCCGCGCCTACCAGGGAGAACGGCTCTACGGCCTCGGCCAGCACACCCACGGCATGCTCGACCAGAAGGGCGCGGTCATCGACCTCGTCCAGCGCAACGCCGAGGTCACCATCCCGTTGCTGATCTCCGACCGCGGCTACGGCCTGCTGTGGAACTCGCCCGCGATCGGCCGGGTGGAGCTCGCGGAGACCGGCACCCGCTGGGTGTCCGACAGCGCCCGTCAGATCGACTACTGGATCACCGCGGGCAGTCCCGCCGACGTGCTGCGGCGCTACGCGGACGTGACGGGGCATTCGCCGGAGCTTCCCGAGTGGGCTTCCGGTTTCTGGCAGTGCAAGCTGCGCTACCGCACCCAGGAGGAACTGCTCGAGGTCGCGCGCGAGTACCGGCGGCGCGGGCTGCCGTTGTCCGTGATCGTCTGCGACTTCTTCCACTGGACGCACCTCGGCGAGTGGAAGTTCGACACCTCCGAGTGGCCCGACCCGGCGGCGATGGTCCGCGAGCTGGACGAGATGGGCGTCAGGCTGATGGTCTCGGTCTGGCCCTCGATCAGCCCGGCGAGCGAGAACTACCACCCCATGCTGAACCAGGGCCTGTTCGTCGGCACCGAGTTCGGGCCGATGGCGCACGCCGACTGGCCGGACAAGGGCCTCGGCGCCTACTCCGCCCAGGTCGCCTTCTACGACGCCACCAACCCCGAGGCGCGCGAGTACGTCTGGGAACGGATCCGGCGCGGCTACCACGACCTCGGCATCTCCGTGTTCTGGCTGGACGCCGGCGAACCAGAGCTCAAACCCGGCCACCAGTACAACCTGCGCTACCACGCGGGTCCCGGTCTCGAGGTCGGCAACCTCTACCCGCGCGAGAACGCCCGGACCGTCCACGAAGGACTGACCGCGGCGGGGGAGACCGAGATCATCTCGCTCAACCGCTCCTCATGGGCGGGCGCGCAACGGTACGGCGCCGCGCTGTGGTCCGGTGACATCGGCACGGACTTCGCCACGCTGCGCACGCAGATCAAGGCCGGGCTGAACGTGATGATGTCCGGCATTCCCTGGTGGACGACGGACATCGGCGGTTTCCACGGCGGTGACCCCGACGACCCCGCCTACCGCGAGGTCCTCGTGCGCTGGTTCCAGTACGGCACCTTCTGCCCGCTGTTCCGCCTGCACGGTTTCCGCGGCGACGAGCAGGTGCTGGAGCCCGCGATGACCGGGCTGGCCAACGAGGTCTGGTCCTACGGAGAGGAGGCGTACGAGATCCTCGCCGGGCACCTGCGGCTGCGGGAACGCCTGCGCCCCTACGTGATGGCGCAGATGCGCACGGCCTCCGAGACCGGTGTGCCGCCGATGCGGCCGGTGTTCCTGGAGTTCCCGGACGACCCGGCGGCGTGGCGCGTCGAGGACGCGTTCCTGCTCGGCCCCGACCTGCTCGTGGCTCCGATCACCGAGGCGGGCGCCCGCGAGCGTGCCGTCCACCTGCCCGCCGGCGCGCGATGGACCGACGCGTGGACCGGCGAGGAGCACGAGGGCGGGCAGACGGTCACCGTCGCCGCGCCGCTCGACCGCATCCCGCTGTTCCTGCGCGACGGCGCCAGGCTGCCCGTGTGGGAGGAGGCGTGATCGCGGATCGGCTGGGCGGCCTGGCTTTCGGTGGCGACTACAACCCCGAGCAGTGGGACGAGCGGGTGTGGAAGGAGGACGACGAGCTGATGCGCGAGGCCAGGGTCAACCTGGCCACGGTCGGCGTCTTCTCCTGGGCCCTGCTCGAACCGGAAGAGGGCCGCTACGACTTCGCGTGGCTCGACGCGCACCTGGACCGCCTGCACGCCAACGGGGTCTCGGTCGACCTGGCCACGCCGACCGCCTCACCGCCGCCGTGGTTCACCTTGGCTCACCCGGACGCGATGCCGGTCACCCGTGAGGGCACCAGGCTGGTCCACGGCAGCCGCGACACCTACTGCGTCAGCGCCCCGGCCTACCGCGAGGCGGCCCGGCGCATCGCCTCCGCGCTCGCGGAACGCTACGGCGACCACCCGGCGGTCGCGTTGTGGCACGTGCACAACGAGTACGTGACGTTGTGCTGGTGCGAGCACACCGCCGCCGCGTTCCGGGTCTGGCTGCGCGCCCAGCACGGCTCGCTGGACGCTCTCAACGAGGCGTGGGGGACGGCGTTCTGGAGCCAGCGGTACGGCAGCTGGGAGCAGGTCCTGCCGCCGCGCGCCACCCAGTGGCACCGCAACCCCGGTCTCACGCTGGACTTCAGCCGGTTCTTCTCCGACGAGGTGATCGCCGCCTACCTCGAGCAGCGGGACGCGATCCGCACGCACAGCGACCGGCCGGTGACGACGAACATGATGCAACCCGGCTACCAGAACGTCGACCTGTGGGCGCTGAGCCGCGAGGTCGACCTGGTCGCGATCGACCACTACCCGGATCGGCCGGGTCTCGACGCGGCGGCGGACGTCGCGTTCGCCGCGGACCGGGCCCGCTCGTTCGGGAACGGCAGGCCGTGGCTGCTGATGGAACAGGGCACCAGCACGGTCTACGACCAGGGCCGGACGTTGGCCAAGGAACCCGGCGAGATCCTGCGCCACTCCCTCGGCCACATCGCGCGCGGCTCCGACGGGGCGCTGTTCTTCCAGTGGCGCCAGTCGAAGGCGGGCGCCGAGCAGTGGCACTCGGCGATGGTCCCGCACGCCGGTCCGGACAGCCGCGTGTTCGCCGAGGTGAAGGCGACGGGCGAGGCCGTGTCCCGGCTCGGTGCGCTCGCGGGCTCGACCGTGACCGCCGACGTGGCCGTGCTGCACGACTCCGATGCCTGGTGGGCGTTGAGCTCGGACGGCCTGCCCTCGTCCGGGCTCGGCTACCACTCCGCACTGCGAAACGCGCACCGGGCGTTGTGGGACAACGGGGTCGTCACCGACTTCGCGCATCCGGAAGCAGACCTGAGCCGCTACCGGCTGGTCGTCGCCCCGGCGCTGTACCTGCTCTCCGACGCGGGCGCGGAGAACCTGCGCCGTTACGTCGTCAACGGCGGAACGTTGCTGGTCCAGTACTTCAGCGGGGTCGTCGACAGTCGCGGGCACGCCCGGCTCGGCGGCTATCCCGCCGCCCCGCTCCGCGAAGCGCTGGGCATCCGGGTCGAGGAGTACCGGCCACTGCGGCACGAGGAACGGATCGTCCTTTCGGACTCCTCGCACGGCACGGTCTGGAGCGAGTCGGTGCGCGCACAGGGCGCGGAGACCATCGCCACGTACACCCACGGCGCGCTCGCCGGTTCTCCCGCGCTGACCCGGAACCGTTGCGGCGCGGGCGATGCCTGGTATCTGTCGACGCGGCTCGACGACGCGGACCACACGGCACTGGTGTCCCGGCTGCTGGACTCCGCCGGCGTCGGCCCGACCCTGCCCGGTCTGCCGCCGGGCGTCGAAGTCGTTGTCCGCCAAGGTGAGGACGGCCGCCGCTGGCACTTCGTGCTCAACCACCGCGCCGAACCCGTGTCCCTGCCCGATCCCGCCCACGACGTGCTGACGGGCGGACCGGTGCGGGAGCTGCCACCCGGCGGGTGCGCTGTGCTGGAAGGAGAAAGCCCGCTGTGACGATCCCCGTGATCCCGGGAATGCACCCCGACCCGAGCGTGTGCCGGGTGGGGGAGGACTACTACCTGGTGTGCTCCAGCTTCGAGTACTTCCCCGGCATTCCGGTCTTCCACAGCCGGGACCTGGTGCGGTGGAACCAGATCGGCAACGCCCTGGAGCGTCCGAGCCAACTGCGCCTGACCGCGGAGACACCGTCGTCGGCGGGGATCTACGCGCCGGCGCTGCGCCACCACGACGGCCGGTTCTGGCTGGTCGTCACGAGCGTGAGTCACGGCAGCGGCAACATGGTGTTCACCGCCACCGACCCGGCCGGTCCCTGGTCCGATCCGGTCCCGCTGCCCGGTGTCGGCGGCATCGACCCCGACCTCGCCTGGGACGACGAGGGCAACTGCTGGTGCACGGTCGCCGGGGTGCTGCAGTACCGGGTCGACCCGGCCACCGGTGAGACGTTCGGTGAGCCGCGACGGCTGTGGTCCGGTACGCCCGGTGCCAAGGCGCCGGAAGCACCGCACCTGTACCGGATCGGCGACCACTGGTACCTGCTGATCGCCGAGGGCGGCACCGAACGCGGCCACGGCGTCTCGATCGCCCGCTCCTCGTCGCCGGACGGCCCGTTCGAGCCGTGCCCCGCCAACCCGATCCTGAGCCACCGCGGCACCGACGAGCGCGTCCAGAACACCGGTCACGCCGATCTGGTGCAGGCACCGGACGGCGCGTGGTGGATGGTGCTGCTCGGTGTCCGGCCCGGCGGCGGCACCCCCGGCTGGCACGTGCTCGGCCGGGAGACCTTCCTGGCGCCGGTGGCCTGGGTCGACGGCTGGCCGGTGGTCGGGGAGCTGGCGTCCGGCGCGCCCGGTTCCCCCGCGCCGGAACGGGACGACTTCGACCTGGCCGAACTGCGGCCGTGCTGGGTCTCCCTGCGCGACCGCTCCGAGCGTCACTGCACCACGAAGGAACGCGCGGGCTGGCTCACGCTGCACGCCCGAGGGTCCGGAATGGACGATCCCGCCGTCGTGTTCGCCGGGCGCCGCCAGCAGCACCTGTCCTGCCTCGCCCGCACGCTGCTGGACCCGTCGGAGGGTCGCGGTGGCCTGGCGGTCCGGCTCGACGAGGAACACCACTACGAGATCGAGGCCGGGCAAGGGGAGGTACGCGTTCTCGCCCGCATCGGACCGGTGAGCACCGTGGTCGCCTCCCGGCCGGTGCCGGAGGGGCCGCTGGTTCTGGTCGTGCGCGTGGAGGAGGCCCGGGACCTGCGGGACGCGCGCTCCGGGCCCGACACCCTGTCGTTCGGCGTGGAGGAACCCGGCGGCGCCTTCACCGCACTCGCCACGCTCGACGGCAAGTACCTCTCGACCGAGGTGGCCGGTGGGTTCACCGGCCGCGTCATCGGCCTGTACGCCGCGGCGGGCACCGTCCACTTCGACTGGTTCGAGTACCAGCAGCTCGACTGATTGCGAGGGTTCATGTTCGGATCACGCAGGAGAGTGCACGCGGTTCTCGGCGCGGTGGTGGCCCTCGTGGCCACCGTCGTGCCGGCGACGGCGTCCGCGGCCGCCGAGACCGGCTGTGAGATCACCTATTCGGTGAAGGGCCAGTGGCAGGGCGGCTTCGTCGCCGACGTCGCCGTGACCAACCGCGGCGCGGCCCTCGACGGCTGGGAGCTGAGCTGGGAGTGGCCGTCCGGCCAGCAGGCGGGCCACGGCTGGAACGCGAAGATCACCGAGTCCGGTCAGCGGGTCACGGCCGGGAACGTGCGGTACAACGCGAAGATCGCGACGAACGCGACGGTGAGGTTCGGCTTCAACGGTACCTGGGCGGCGGCCAACACAGCGCCGTTGTCGTTCTCCCTCAACGGGGTCACGTGCGTCCACGGCGGCCCGCGCCTGAGCGCGACGCAGCACACCGCAGCGATGCAGCCGGGGTGGAACCTGGGCAACACCCTCGACTCGACGGGCAGCGACGAGACGTCGTGGGGCAACCCGCGCATCACGGAAGCCCTGCTGGACAACGTGAAGGCGCAGGGCTTCAAGAGCGTGCGCCTGCCCGTCACGTGGAGCGCGCACCTCGGGCCTGACCACGTGATCGAGCCGGCGTACCTCGCCCGCGTCAAGGAGGTCGTGCGCTGGGCGTTGGCCCGCGACCTGTACGTGATGGTCAACATCCACCACGACTCGTGGCAATGGATCTGGACCATGCCGGCGGAGCACGACAACGTGCTTGCCCGGTTCAACGCGATCTGGACGCAACTGGCGGGCGCCTTCGCCGAGTTCGGGCCCAGGCTGACGTTCGAGAGCTGGAACGAGCCGCAGTTCACCGGGAGCACCGGCAAGCCGCAGGAGATCGCGCTCAACAGCGAGCTCAACGCGTCGTTCCACGACATCGTGCGGCGGTCGGGCGGCAACAACGCCACCCGCCTGCTGGTCCTGCCGACCCTGCACACCTCGTCCGAGCAGACGTACGTCGACGCGCTGGTGGAGCAGATCCGCGGGTTCGCCGATCCCAACCTGATCGCGACCGTGCACTACTACGGCTACTGGCCGTTCAGCGTCAACGTCGCCGGTGGCACGCGCTTCGACGCGACCGCGCGGAAGGACATGACCGACATGTTCGACCGCGTGCACGACAGCTTCGTCGCGCGCGGCATCCCGGTGATCATCGGCGAGTACGGGCTGCTCGGCTTCGACCGGCACACCGGCACCATCGAGCAGGGCGAGAAGCTGAAGTTCTTCGAGCACCTCGGCTTCTACGCCCGCACGAAGAAGGTCACCACCATGTTGTGGGACAACGGCCAGCACCTGAACCGCACCTCGGGGCAGTGGAACGATCCCGAGCTCTACGCGCAGATCAGGTCGAGCTGGACGACCCGCTCCGGCACCGCCCACACGGACCAGGTGTTCAACGAGAAGTCGAGCGCCATCACGGCCAAGACCATCGCGCTCGACCTCAACGGCACGAAGTTCACCGACCTCTACCACGGGTCTACGAAGCTGACGCGCGGCCGTGACTACACGATCTCGGGCGACCAGCTCACCCTGACCGCGCCCGCGCTGACGAGGCTGAGCGGTTCCCGGGGCTACGGCACGAACGCGGTGCTGACGGCCCGCTTCTCCCAGGGCGTGCCGTGGCGGTTCCACGTCATCACCTACGACACCCCGGTGCTGTCCAACGCTTCCGGGACGACGGACGGGTTCGAGATTCCGACGGCCTTCCGCGGTGACCAGCTCGCCACGATGGAGGCCAAGTACGACGACGGCACCAATGCGGGGCCGCACGACTGGACGTCCTTCAAGGAGTACGACCGGACCTTCCTGCCCAACTACACCGACGGACGCACGACCCTGACGCCGGACTTCTTCGCCGCCGTCAGGGAGAACGCACGGGTGACGCTGACGTTCCACTACTGGAGCGGCCTCAAGGTCACCTACTACGTCGTCAGGTCGGGCAGTTCGGTGACCGGCACGACCGCCTGACCGGGCGAACGGCGTCGAACGGGATCGTTCCCCCGTTCGACGCCGTTCGACACTACCCTTGGCCTCCAACGAGGTTCCGTGTTCGCGCAGCCATCCACAGTGGACTCAAGGAGCACAGGGTGTACCGGTTCAAGCCGGCGGCGGCCGCCGTCCTCACCGCCGCACTGACCGCGGCCGTCACGATCAGCAGCGTCCCGCAGGCCGGAGCCGCCGCGGGCTGCCGGGTCTCCTACCAGGTGACCCACGAGTGGCAGGGCGGCTTCAGCGCGGACGTCAACCTCACGAACCTCGGCGATCCGGTCACCGGCTGGCAGCTGACGTGGTCGTTCGGCGCCGGCCAGACGGTCACCCAGCTCTGGAACGGCACGGTGCGCCAGTCCGGCGCGCAGGTCTCGGTCGACGACGCGGGCTACAACGGCTCGCTCGGCACCGGCGCGAGTGCCGGGTTCGGCTTCGTCGGCGCCACCAACGGTTCCGCCAACCCCGTGCCCGCCGGCTTCACGCTCAACGGCACGGCGTGCACGGGCACGGCACCCGCACCGGACCCGCTGGAGCAGGCGCACACCGCGGGCCGGGTCACCTCGTCCGGGCAGTACACCTGGCCGGGGATCTACTTCGAGGGCCGGTTCCGGGGCACCGGCGTCGGGATCGTCCTCAACGACTCGGTGAACGACTACGACGTGCAGATCGACGGTGCGACCGTCGCGACGCTGGTGACGCCGGGCAAGACGACGTACCGGGTCGGGAACCTGAGCAACACCGAGCACCGCGTGCGGCTCGTCAAGCGGACCGAGAGCACCTGGGCGGCGGGGGAGTTCGGTGGCTTCGTCGCCGCGAACGGCGGGGCGATTCTCGCCAGGCCCGCGGCAAGGACCCGGCAGATCGAGTTCATCGGCGACTCCCTGACCGCGGGCTACGGCAACCTCTCGACCACCCGTGACTGCTCCGCGAACGGCGGCGTCACCCGCAACACCAACACCGACATCAGCTTCGGCGCGCTCGCCGCCAAGGCGCTGAACGCCGACTACCAGGTCAACGCGTTCTCCGGTCTGGGCATGGTGCGCAACTACAACGGTCACACGCCAGGAACCAGCTACCGCACCTACTACGACCGGGCGTTGCTGCACGTCGACGGCGACGTGTGGCGCAACCCCGGTACGTGGCGGCCGCAGCTGGTCGTGGTCGGCCTGGGCACCAACGACTTCTCCACCGCGCTCAACCCCGGCGAGCAGTGGCCCACCCCGGACAGCCTCGTCACCGCGTACAAGTCCGCGTACCAGGGCTTCCTCGACAGGTTGCGCACCCGGTACGGCCCGGCCACGACGATCGTCGTGAGCGTCCCCGAGGCCTCCGGCGCGTTCGCCGACGCCGTCCGCCAGGTGGTGCAGGACCGCAACGCCCAGGGCGACAGCCGTGTCCGCCACTGGAACTACAGCGACCCGGCGCTCGACCGGCTGGGGTGCGACTGGCACTTCTCGGCGCGCGACCACCGGTTGATAGCGGGGAAGCTCGGCGAGTACCTCGCCACGCTTCCCCTCCCGTGGTGACGGCTACTTCGGGTCGAGCACGAACACCGGGATCTGCCGGTCGGTCTTCACCTGGTACTCGGCGTAGTTCGGGAAGGCTGCGACGGCGCGCTCCCACCACTCGGCCCGTTCGGCGCCGTCGACCTCGCGGGCGACGTAGTCCTTCGCCTCGGTGCCGTCCTGCAGGACGATCTCCGGGTGCGCCTTGATGTTGAAGTACCAGGTCGGGTGCTCGGGCGCGCCGCCCTTGGACGCGACGACCGCGTAGCTGCCGTTGTGCTCCACGCGCATGACCGGGGTGTAGCGCAGGGCGCCGCTCTTCGCACCGCGCACGGTCAGCAGCACGATCGGCCTGCCGACGACCTTGATGCCCTCGGTCGTGCCGGTCTCGAGGATCTTCTTCGTCTGCTCCTGGACCCACTCGGTCGGGCTGAGCTTCACATCTGCCATGTCCACGATCAACAACGCCGGGGCCGGTCTCATTCCCCGGCGCGGGCGAACTGCAGGGTCGTGGCCTGGACCGCGTCGGGCCTGACCGGCAGCGCGTTCACCACCAGACGTTCGCCGTGGACGTCGGTGACCGCGATGGCCCCGCCGCACCCGGCGCCGTTCTCGGAGAGGAAGTAGTTGTACTCGGCGCGTTTCAGCTGCCGCCACTGCCCGCCCGCCTGGACCTCCAGCCGGGCCACGGGGTTGCGGTGGTCGAGGACCTGGATCCCGCACCAGTACTGGCTGGACCCGGACTTGTAGCGGATCGCGATGGTCTTGGACGTCTCCGGGCTGACGAGGGACCAGGTGATCGGGATCTCGCCCTTCACCGGAGGTGCCAGCATGGCGAACGCCTCCGCGCTGAGGTCCAGCTGTCCTGGACGGCACGGCGCGGGGCAGAGGTTCGTGATCCGCACCGTGATGCTCTTCCCGCCGGCCTGGACCAGGACGAACGCACCGCACGCGGCGGAGTTCTCGTAGTCCGACTCGTTCATCGCGGCGGTCAGCGGATCGGGGCCGGGGTCGTACGAGCACGCGCCGCCGCCGTCGGAGTCGTAGAACGTCGCCACGCCCTTGCGCTGCTCACCGGGCTTGATCTTCCCGGCCAGGGGAGCGCCCTGGGGCGTCTTGGCCGGGCTCGGGACCGACGTGGTCACGGCCGTGGTCGTCACGGGAGGGGCGGTGGCGGGCGGGGTGGTGGTCGTGGGTGCGGCGCTCGGGCCGGCCACGGCCGTGCCCGCGATGCCCCGCGGATCACGCAGCACCACCACGCCGACGACCGCCACCAGCAACGCGACCACGGCTAACAACAACAGGCGGGTGCGTGTCACCGCCGGACTATAGTCCGCTGCACGGCGATGAACACCAGGAGCAGAACGCCGATCACGATCTTGGTCCACCACGAGCTGAGCGTGCCCTGGAACGAGATCAGCGTCTGGATCGTGCCGAGCACCAGCACCCCGGCCAGCCCGCCGAGCACGTAGCCGACCCCGCCCGCCAGCAGCGTTCCGCCGATGACGACGGCCGCGATGGCGTCGAGCTCCATGCCGACGGCGTGCAGGCCGTAGCCGGACAGCATGTAGAGGCTGAACAGCAGACCGGCCAGCGACGAGCAGAGGCCGCTGATGACGTAGACGCCCACCTTGACGCGCGTGGTCGGCAGGCCCATCAGCAACGCGGACGACTCGCTGCCGCCGACCGCGTAGACCGTGCGGCCGAAGCGCGTGCGGTGCAGGACGTACATCGCGGCGGCGACGACCAGCAGCGCGATCACGACGTTGTAGGTGATGGTCACGCCGCCGGGCAGTTCGATCGCGGCGGTGGCGACGTCGCGGAACGTCCTGTCCTTGATGGACACCGACTCCACGCTGATCAGGAAGCACAGGCCGCGGGCGAGGAACATGCCGGCGAGCGTGACGATGAACGGCTGGATGTCGAACTTGTGGATCACCAGGCCCATCAGCAGACCCAGCGTCGAGCCGGTGAGCAGGACGGCGACGATCACGAGCGGGACGGGCCACCCCGCCTGCAGACCCGACGCCGTGACCATTGTGGACAGTGCGACGACCGAGCCGACGGACAGGTCGATGCCACCGCTGAGGATCACGAACGTCATGCCGGCGGCGAGCACGATGAGGAAGGCGTTGTCGATGAACAGGTTCGCGATCACCTGGCCGGACGCGAACCCGTCGTAGCGTGCCGAGCCGACACCGAACGCGAGGACGAACAGCGCGACGGTCGCGAGCACCGGCAGGAACCGCGACGGCACCCGTTGGGCGAGAGTGGTCATGAGACGGCCACCTTCCGGAAGCTCAGTGCGGCACGGGCCTTCGGTGCCTGGACCAGGCACACGGCGATGACGACGATCGCCTTGAAGACCAGCGTCACCTCCGGGGCGACGCCGATCGTGTAGACGGTGGTGGTGAGGGTCTGGATGATCAGCGCGCCGAGCAGCGTGCCGGTGAGCGAGTACCGTCCGCCGGCCAGCGAGGTGCCGCCGATGACGACGGCGAGGATCGCGTCCATCTCGATCCACAACCCGGCGTTGTTGGCGTCGGCCGCGCTCACGTTGGAACTGATCATCAGCCCGGCGATGCCCGCGCACACCGCGGCGAACACGTAGACGGTCCAGATGATCGTGCGGGACCGCACCCCGGCCAGCCGTGAGGCCTCCGGGTTCACGCCGACCGCCTCGATGAGCATGCCGAGCGCCGTCCGCCGGGTCACGAACGCCACCAGCCCCAGCACGAGCAGGGCGATCAGGATCGAGACCGGCAGCACCACGAACCCGGCGCCGACCTGGCGGTAGGCGGTGTTGTTGACCGTGACGATCTGTCCCTCGGTCACCAGCATGGCCACGCCGCGTCCCGCGGTCATCAGCACCAGGGTCGCGATGATCGGCTGGATGCCCAGCCCCGCCACCAGGAACCCGTTCCACAACCCCAGAACCGCGCAGAGCACCAGCGCGATCGCCATGCCCGCGAACGCCGTGGAGGCGCTGCCCGACGTTCCGATGTGGACACACGTCACGGCACCCGCGATCGCCGCCACCGCGCCGACGGAGAGGTCGATGCCGCGGGTGGCGATCACCAGCGTCATGCCGAGGGCGATCAGCAGGGTCGGGGCGCCGTTCTTCAGCACGTCGACCAGGCCGCCGTAGAGGTGGCCGTCCTGCATGCGCAACGCGAAGAAGGACGGCGTCACGATCAGGTTGAGCAGCAACAGCGCGACCAACGCCAGCAGCGGCCACAGCAGTTTGTTCTTCACGACACCACCTTCTCCGGCGTAGCCCCGCCCGCGATCAGTTCGACGACCTCGTCGACGCCGGTCACCGAGCCGTCCAGCTCGGCGATCTTGCGCCGGTCGCGCAGCACGACGATGCGGTCCGCGATGCGCACGACCTCCTCCAGTTCCGCGGAGATGAACAGGATCGCGGTGCCTTCCGCGGCCAGCGTGGTGACGAGCTGCTGGATCTGCGCCTTCGCGCCGATGTCGATGCCTCTGGTCGGCTCGTCCAGGATCAGCAGCCGCGGTTCGGTGACGAGCCAGCGGGCCAGGAGGACCTTCTGCTGGTTGCCGCCGGACAGGGTGCGCACCAGCGCGTCCGGGTTGGCGGGCCGGATGTCCAGCGCCTTCAGATACTTGTCGACCAACTGGTCCTTGGTCTTGCGCGGCAGCGGGCGGGTCCAGCCGCGGGCCGCCTGCATCGCGAGCACCAGGTTGTCGCGGATCGAGAGGTCCGCGACGAGGCCTTCGCCCTTGCGGTCCTCCGAGCTGAACGCGATTCCCGCCGCGATCGCCGACCGGGGGCCGCGCAGGCGCAGTGGTTTGCCGTCCACGAGCAGCCGGCCGGAGTCCGCGCGGTCGGCGCCGAAGAGCAGCCGGGCGAGTTCGGTGCGGCCCGACCCGAGCAGACCGGCGAGGCCGACGACCTGGCCCGCGCGGATCTCCAGGTCGAACGGTTCGATCGCGCCGCGCCTGCCCAGGCCCGTCGCCGCCACCAGCACCGGGCCCTGGGCCTGGCGCTCCTCCGCGGCGTGCTCGATCGCCTCCAGCGTGCCGAGGTCGCGGCCGATCATCTGCGCGATGAGCGTGCGCCGGTCCACGTCCGCGGTGAGGTGTTCGCCGACGAGGGTTCCGTTGCGCAGCACCGTCATCCGGTCGGAGATCTCGTAGACCTGGTCGAGGAAGTGCGACACGAACAGGATCGCCACGCCCTCGTCGCGCAGCACGCGCATGATCCGGAACAGCTCCGCGACCTCGCCCGCGTCCAGACTGGACGTCGGTTCGTCGAGCACGAGCACGCGGCAGTCGATCGCGATCGCCCGCGCGATGGCGACCAGCTGCTGCACCGCGATCGGGTGCTCGCCGAGGCTCGACGCCGGGTCGATGTGCACGCCGATGCGCGCCAGCACCTCCGCGGCACGCCGTCGCATCGCCGGGAAGTCGATGCCGCCGAACCTGCGGGGTTCGCGGCCCAGCAGGATGTTCTCCGCGACCGTGAGGTTCGCGCAGAGGTTGACCTCCTGGTACACCGTGCTGATCCCGGCGTGCTGGGCCTCACCGGGGGAGGAGAACGCCACGTCGTCGCCGGCCAGCACGACCTGCCCGGTGTCGGGGCGGTGCACGCCGGTCAGGGTCTTGATCAGGGTGGACTTCCCGGCGCCGTTCTCGCCCATGAGGGCGTGCACCTCACCGGGGAACAGCCGGAAGTCGACGTCCTGCAACGCCTTCACGCCGGGAAACGCGAGGCTGATGCCCCGCATCTCGACGACAGGTGGCGGTGACTCGGTCATGGGCCCTGGCTCTCGTCGTTCTGGCCGCAAGGCCCGTCACCCGATGCGCGGGAGTGACGGGCCCTACGGGTCTATGGGGGTGAGTCCTCTGCTTGTGAGAGTAGGACTCGGTTCAGTACTGGCGCTGGGGGAGTGCGGCCTTGGCCTGCTCCTGCGTGAACGTGCCCTCCACGGTCACGACCCGCTCCGGCACCTGCTCGCCGGCCACGACCTTCTTCGCGAGGTCCATCAACTGCTTGCCCAGCAACGGGTTGCACTCGACGATGAAGTTGATCTCGCCGTTGGCCAGCGCCTGCATGCCGTCCTTCACCGCGTCCACGGTGATGATCTTGATGTCCTTGCCGGGCACCTTGCCCGCGGCCTTGATCGCCTCGATGGCGCCCAGACCCATGTCGTCGTTGTGCGCGTACACCACGTCGATCTTCGGCTGGGACTTGAGGAACGCCTCCATGACCTGCTTGCCGCCGGAGCGGGTGAAGTCACCGGACTGCGACGCGACGACCTTGATGTCGGGCTTGGCCGCGATCTTCTCCTCGAAGCCCGTCTTGCGGTCGATCGCGGGCGCCGCGCCGGTGGTGCCCTGAAGCTCCACGACGCTCGTCGGGCCGGAGGCGTTGGCCACCAGCCAGTCGCCGGCCTTGCGGCCCTCCTCGACGAAGTCGGAACCGAGGAACGTCTTGTACAGCGACGTGTCGTCGGAGTCGATCGAACGGTCGGTGAGGATCACGGGGATGTTGGCGCGCTTGGCTTCCAGCAGCACGGTGTCCCAGCCGGTCTCGACGACCGGGCTGAACGCGATCACCGACACCTTCTGCTGGATGTAGGAGCGGATCGCCTTGATCTGGTTCTCCTGCTTCTGCTGCGCGTCGGAGAACTTCAGTTCGATCCCGGCTGTCTTGGCCTCGTCCTGGATCGACTTGGTGTTGGCGGTGCGCCAGCCACTCTCGGCACCCACCTGGGCGAAGCCCATCGTGATGGTGCCGCCGGACGAGCCGGTGTCCCCACCACCGCCTCCTGAGCCGCACGCGGTGAGCGCGCTCAGCAGGACCACGCTGGCGACTGTCGTGATCTTCTTCAGCACTGGGGTTCCTCCGGGGTGACGACGGTGTCGCGGAGCTCGACCGCGTGTCCGCGGTTGTCAGGTGGACAAGAGTGAACGCTCACAACTGTCGCGTCAAGGGCTTGCTCGTAACGAGTTCGCAGCCCTATGTTAACGCTCACTTCCGAGCTTGGGGAGGAAACCCGTGCCCCGCAAGCACGTCCTGCTGAGCGCCGCCCTCGCGGCCAGTCTGCTCGTCGCCGTTCCCGGATCTGGGGCGGCCGCCGAGACCGACTACACGCTCAAGATCGACGCCACGAAGAAGGGCGCGTCGATCGACGACTCGATGTACGGCGTCTTCTTCGAGGACATCAACCGAGCCGCCGACGGCGGTCTGTACGCCGAGCTGGTGCAGAACCGCTCGTTCGAGTACGACCCGGCCGACAACGCGAGCTACCACGGCCTGACCTCGTGGGCCCCGCACAGCGGCACGCTCGACGTCGCCGACGACACCGGCCGGATGAACGAGCGCAACCGCCGCTACCTGAAGCTGGGCCTGCCCGCCGGCGTCATCAACTCCGGCTACAACAGCGGAATCGCGGTCCAGAGCGGCCGGCGCTACGACTTCTCCGTCTGGGCGCGCACCGACCAGGCGAGCACCCCGCTCACGGCCACCGTCACCGACCCCGCCGGAACCGCGCTGGGCGACCCGGTGAAGATCCAGGTCCGCGGCGACGGCTGGACCCGCTACACCGGCACCGTCCGCGCCCAGAAGACCTCGACGACCGGCCGGTTGCTGGTCACCGGCGGCGGCACCGGAACCCTGCGCCTCGACATGGTCTCGCTGCTGCCGCAGGACACCTTCAAGGGTCACGGCCTGCGTCGCGACCTCGCCGAGAAGATCGCCGCGCTCAAGCCCGGCTTCGTCCGGTTCCCCGGCGGCTGCCTGGTCAACACCGGCAGCCACTACGGCTATGAGGCGCCGAACTTCGAGCGCCGTCGCTCGTACCAGTGGAAGGACACCATCGGCCCGGTCGAGCAACGCGCCACCAACTCGAACTTCTGGGGCTACAACCAGTCCTACGGTCTCGGCTACTTCGAGTACTTCCAGTTCTCCGAGGACGTCGGCGCCATGCCGTTGCCCGTCGTGCCCGCCCTGGTCACCGGCTGCGGCCAGAACCGCGCCACGGACGACCCGGCGTTGCTGGCGAGGCACGTCCAGGACACGCTCGACCTGATCGAGTTCGCGAACGGCCCCGCCGACTCCACCTGGGGTCGCAAGCGTGCCGAAATGGGGCACCCCAGGCCGTTCAAGCTGACTCACCTCGCGGTCGGCAACGAGGAGAACCTGCCCGACGAGTTCATGGCCCGCTTCACGAAGTTCCGCGACGCCATCAACGCGAAGTACCCGGACATCACCGTCGTCAGCAACTCCGGCCCCGACGACACCGGCGGCACGTTCGACCGCCTGTGGCAGCTGAACAAGCAGGCCGGCGTGAAGATGATCGACGAGCACTACTACAACAGCCCGAGCTGGTTCCTGGAGAACAACAACCGCTACGACTCCTACGACCGCAACGGTCCCAAGGTGTTCCTCGGCGAGTACGCCTCGCAGGACAACAGGCACTTCAACGCGCTGAGCGAAGCGGCGTTCATGACCGGCCTCGAACGCAACGCCGACGTCGTGAAGCTCGCCTCCTACGCGCCGTTGCTGGCCAACGAGGACTACGTCCAGTGGCGGCCGGACATGATCTGGTTCAACAACCACGCGTCGTGGGGCTCGGCCAGCTACGAGATGCAGAAGCTCTTCATGACCAACGTGGGCGACCACGTCGTGCCGAGCACCGCGTCCGCCACGCCGTCCACCCAGGCGCCGATCACCGGTGCCATCGGGCTCTCGACGTGGGCGACCGCCGCCACCTACGACGATGTGAGCGTCACCAATGCGTCTGGCCAGCCGTTGTTCAGCGACGACTTCTCGGGCACCGACGCGCAGTGGACCAAGTCCGGTCGTGGCGCGTGGAACGTCGTCAACGGCGCCTACGTCCAGTCCGACGCCGCCGCCGAGGACACGCTCGTCACGGCAGGCGACAGGTCCTGGCGTGACTACACGCTGAACGTCAAGGCCACCAAGCAGTCCGGACGTGAGGGCTTCCTCGTCGCGTTCGGCGTGCAGGACACCGGCAACTACTACTGGTGGAACCTCGGCGGCTGGAACAACACCCAGTCCGCGGTGGAGAAGGCCGTCGGCGGTGGCAAGAGCACGCTGATGAGCAACGGCACGCGCATCGACACCGGCCGCACGTACGACGTGCGCGTCGAGGTCCGCGGCCGCCACGTCGCGTTGTTCCTCGACGGCCAGAAGTGGGGCGAGTTCACCGACGACAAGCTCGCCGAGCCGTTCCGCCAGGTCGTCACCCGCGACCTCGCCACCGGCGAGCTGATCGTCAAGGTGGTCAACGCCCAGGACAACGCCGCCCGCACGCGGATCGACCTCGGCGTCCCGGTGGCGTCGACGGCGCGGGCGACCGTGCTCCAGGGCCGTCCCGACGACGTGAACACCGAGTTCACCCAGCCGATCCGGCCCCGTGCCGAACAGGTCCGGGTGGCGAGCAGCTTCACGCACACGTTCCCGCCGAACTCCGTCACGTTCCTCCGGATCAGGAGCCGCTCGTGATCACCCGACGATCTCTGCTGGCGACGGGCGGTGTGCTCGCCGCGACCGGTGCGCTCGCGTCCGCCGCGCCCGTTTCCGCTGATGCCGAACCCGCCGCGGAGGTGCCGACCCGCAACCCGCTCGTCGAACAGCGCGCCGACCCGTTCGTCACGCCGCCGACCGACGGCATGTACTACCTGACCGGGTCCGTGCCCGAGTACGACCGGGTCGTGATCCGCGGCGCGTCCACTCTGGACGGTCTGGCCTCTGCTCGTGAGCGCACCATCTGGCGGCGTCCGGCGTCGGGGAAGATGGGCGGCTACATCTGGGCGCCGGAACTGCACCGCATCGACGGGAAGTGGTACGTCTACTTCGCCGCGGGCGACAAGGACGAACCGTTCCGCATCCGCACCTACGTGCTGGAGTCGGCGAACGCGGACCCGCGCGAAGGCGGCTGGGTGCTGCGCGGGCAGATGGTGACGGCGTGGGACACGTTCACACTGGACGCGACCACCTTCGCGCATCGCGGCAAGCGCTACTTCCTGTGGGCGCAGAGCGAGCCCGGCATCGCCACCAACACCAACCTCTACATCGCCGAGATGGCCTCGCCGCTGGCGTTGAAGACCGCCCCGGTGCGCATCGCGACGCCCACGCTGTCCTGGGAGGTGCTGGGCTTCAAGGTGAACGAGGGGCCCGCGGTGCTGATCCGCAACGGCCGCGTGTTCGTGACGTACTCCGCGAGCGCCACCGACGCCCGGTACTGCATGGGCCTGCTGACCGCCGATGAGAACGCGAACCTCCTGGACGCGCGGTCGTGGACCAAGTCGCCGAACCCCGTGTTCACGACTCATGCGCCGACCTCGCAGTACGGGCCGGGGCACAACTCGTTCACCACGGTCGGTTCCACCGACGTGCTCGTCTACCACGCCCGCGACTACCGCGACATCACCGGCGACCCGCTGTTCGACCCGAACCGGCACACCCGCGTCCAGAAGCTCCACTGGAACGCGGACGGCACACCTTCGTTCGGTGTTCCCGTCGGACGTGGTGGGCCGATCGCGCGGCTGTCGCCTTTGGACGCGCCCTCGCTGGTGGTGCGGCACTACGAGTACCGGCTGCGGGTCGACGGCAACGTCCGCGACCTCGGCGACAGCCAGTTCCGTTTCGTGCCGGGCTTCCTCGGTGCCGGGACGGTCGCGGTGCAGTCGGTGAACTTCCCGGACCGGTACGTGCGAGTGGATGGAGACGTGATCCGCATCGACCCGTTCGAGGACACCGACGCGTACGGCCGTGCGGCGAGTTTTGTTCGCGTGCCGGGACTTGCGGACGGTCGTGCGGTTTCGCTGCGTGCCGGTGCGGACACGTATCTGGCCCACGACAACGGTCGCGTCGTGTTGTCCAGACCAGGAAGCGACCGCGACGCGCGCAGACGTGCCACATTCCGACTCGAATAAGTGGACAATGAGCACTGCATCGAAGCCGACCTGGTGTTATCGCTAACATCACCGGCGCAGATCGAAGATCGGAGACCGCTCGTGGAGAAGACGTCGCGTGACCCCGCGATGACCGATGTGGCACGACTTGCCGGGGTGTCGCACCAGACGGTCTCGCGTGTGCTCAACAACCACCCGAACGTCCGCGAGCAGACCCGGCTGCGGGTGAAGGCGGCCATCAAGGAGCTCGACTACCGCCCCAACCGGGCCGCTCGCGCGCTCGTCACCGGCAAGACCCAGCTCATCGGCGTGGTCGCGCAGAACTCGACCCTGTACGGCCCGGCCTCGTTGCTGTCCGCCTTCGAGGAGGCGGCGGGCGAGGCCGGGTTCGCGGTCAGCGTCGGCAGGGTGAAGGTGCTAGACCGCGACTCCATCGCCGCCGCCGTAGAACGGCACCGCGACCAGCGCGTGGCCGGCATCGTAGTGATCGCGCCGAACTCGTCGGCGGCCGACGCGCTGGCCGACGTGCCCGCCGGGGTACCGCTGGTGACCGTGGACGGCGACCCGGACCGGTCGACGCCGCTGGTCACCGTAGACCAGGCGAAGGGCGCGTTCGACGCTACCAAGCACCTGATCGACGCGGGCCACGAGACGGTCTGGCACGTGTCCGGCCCCGCGGACTGGTTCGACGCGGCGGGCCGCGTACAGGGCTGGCGCGCGGCGCTGGACGCCACCAGCGCCGAGGTGCCGCCGGTCGTGGCGGCCGACTGGAGCGCGGCGTCGGGCTACCGGGCAGGGCAGATGCTGGCCAGGATGCCCGAGGTGACGGCCGTGTTCTGCTCGAACGACCACCTCGCCCTCGGCGTGCTGCGGGCGATGAGCGAACGCGGCAGGAGCGTGCCGCACGACGTGAGCGTCGTGGGCTTCGACGACGTGCCCGAGGCCGCCTACTTCATCCCGCCGCTCACCACCGTGCGCCCGGACTTCGCCGCGGTGGCGCACGAGACCCTCGGCCTGCTGCTGGAACAGATCAGCGATGGCGAGACCACCCGGCCGCGCCGGACGGTCGCGCCGACGCTGGTGAAGCGGAACAGCGTGGCGCCGCCGTCCCGGTAGTTCGGTGTCGTGGTTCCGTGCTGGACGGTCGTGCCGACGCTGGTGAAGCGGAACAGCGTGGCTCGCCCCGGTAGCCCCGCCCCGGCGGCTCGCCGCCCTGTCTCCAGGGATGCGCGGGGGGAGCGTGCGCATTTCGGCTGCGGGTCTCTGGGCGGCATCGAGGCTCGGTGGTTCCACCGGCCGTCGCGTGGGCCCTCGCCGAGGGCGCGGGGAACGTTCGCACTTCGGCAGTGCGGGTCCCCGCGCGGCGTCGAGACCTCGCCGGTCCCCGTACCGGCCCTGACGCGGGCCGTTTTGTCGTGCGCTCACGTCCGTGCACATTTCCCTCACTCGCAGGGAAATCACGATGTATCGGACGCATCTTGACTCCCTGATTGTTAGCGATAACACTCAGGTCGTGACTGACATGACGATCGACCGCGACGCGTGCGTGGTGGGTGTCGACTTCGGCACGCTGTCCGGCCGCGCCGTGGTCGTGCGCGTCCGCGACGGCGCCGAGCTCGGCACCGCTGTGCACGAGTACCGCCACGGAGTGGCGGACCAGGTGCTGCCCGCGACCGGCCGGCCGCTGCCGCCGGAGTGGGCGCTGCAGGTCCCGGCCGACTACCTCGACGTCCTGCGCACCGCCGTCCCGCAGGCTGTCGAGGCGGCCGGGATCTCCGCAGCGCAGGTGGTCGGCATCGGCACGGACTTCACCGCCTGCACGATGGTGCCGGTCACGGCGGACGGCACACCATTGTGCGAGTTGCCGGAGTTCGCGGAGAACCCGCACGCCTACGTCAAGCTGTGGCGCCACCACGCGGCCCAGCCGCAGGCCGACCGGATCAACGAGCTCGCGCGTCAGCGCAAGGAGCCGTGGCTCGCGCGGTACGGCGGCCTGATTTCCTCGGAGTGGGAGTTCGCGAAGGGCCTGCAGGTGCTCGAGGAGGCGCCCGAGGTCTACGCGGCGATGGCGCGGTGGGTCGAGGCCGCGGACTGGATCATCTGGCAGCTCACCGGCACCTACACGCGCAACGCCTGCACCGCCGGCTACAAGGGCATCCACCAGGACGGCGAGTACCCCGGCGAGGACTTCCTGGCGGAGCTCAACCCCGAGTTCGCGACGTTCGTCGCCGACAAGCTCGACCACCCGCTGTCCGCGCTCGGCGACCGGGCCGGTGGGCTGACCGCGCAGGCCGCCGAGTGGACCGGGCTGCCCCAGGGCATCGCGGTGGCGGTCGGCAACGTCGACGCCCACGTCACGGCGCCCGCCGCGCAGGCCGTCGGGCCCGGCCAGATGGTCGCGATCATGGGCACCTCCACCTGCCACGTGATGAGCGGCGAGGTGCAACGCGAGGTACCGGGCATGTGCGGCGTCGTCGACGGCGGCATCGTGCCGGGGCTGTGGGGCTACGAGGCCGGGCAGAGCGGCGTCGGCGACATCTTCGCGTGGTTCCTGCGCAACCAGGTGCCGCCCGCCTATCACGATCAGGCGAGCGAGCGCGGCATCACGGTGCACGAACTGCTCTCCGAACTGGCGGCGGACCAGGAAGTGGGCGAGCACGGGCTCGTCGCGCTCGACTGGCACAGCGGCAACAGGTCCGTGCTGGTCGACCACGAACTCTCCGGTGTGATCGTCGGTCAGACGCTCGCCACGAAGGCGGAGGACGTCTACCGCGCGTTGCTGGAGGCCACGGCGTTCGGCACGCGGATGATCATCGACACCTTCACCGACGCGGGCGTGCCGGTGACCGAGCTGGTGATCGCCGGCGGGCTGGTGAAGAACACGCTGCTGATGCAGATCTACGCCGACGTCGTGAACCTGCCGCTGTCGGTGAGCGGCTCGGCACAGGCGCCCGCGCTCGGCTCCGCGATGCACGCGGCGGTGGCGGCGGGCGCGTACCAGGACATCCGCGCGGCGGCGGACTCGATGGGATCGGTGCGCCGCAACGTCTTCACGCCCGTTCCGGAGAACGTCGAAGCCTACGAACGACTTTTCCACGACTACCTGGAGCTGCACGACTACTTCGGCCGCGGTGCCAACGATGTCATGCACCGGCTGCGTGAGTACCGCCGCGCCGCCCTGGAGGGGAAGAGCTGATGTCCGCCACGGCAGAACTCCGCCGCACGGTCGCCGAACTCCACCGCGAGCTGACCCGCTACGAGCTGGTGAGCTGGACGGCGGGCAACGTGTCGGCACGGGTGCCCGACCAGGAGCTGATGGTGATCAAGCCGTCCGGGGTGTCCTACGACGAACTGGGTCCGCACGCGATGGTCGTGACGGACCTGCACGGCACCCTCGTCGAGGGTGAGCTCGCGCCGTCCTCCGACACCGCGGCGCACGCGTACGTCTACCGGCACATGCCCCATGTCGGCGGTGTCGTGCACACGCATTCTCCTTACGCGACAGCGTGGGCGGCGCGCGGTGAGCCCATCCCGTGCGTGCTCACCATGATCGCGGACGAGTTCGGCGGCGACATCCCGGTCGGGCCGTTCGCGTTGATCGGCGACGACTCGATCGGCAAGGGGATCGTGGAGACCCTCAGTGCCAGCAGGTCTCCTGCCGTGCTGATGCGCAACCACGGCCCGTTCACCGTCGGCGTGACCGCCCGCGCCGCCGTGAAAGCCGCGGTGCTGGTGGAAGACGTCGCCCGCACCGTCCACTTCGCACTTCAGCTCGGCAAGCCGGACGTGATCGAGCAACAGCACGTCGACCGGCTCTACGAGCGCTACCAGAACGTTTACGGCCAGTGAGCCCAGAAGGAGAGCACATGCCGGACAAGCCCCAGATCTGGTTCCTCACCGGCAGCCAGCACCTCTACGGCCAGGAGACGCTCGACCAGGTCGCGGCCCAGTCCCAGCAGATCCAGCGGATGCTCAGCGAGTCCGGCCGGATCAGCGCGGAGATCGTGTGGAAGCCGGTGCTCACCGACTCCGGCGCCATCCGCGCGATCATGCAGGAGGCGAACAACGACCCCACGTGCGTCGGCGTGATCGCGTGGATGCACACGTTCTCACCGGCGAAGATGTGGATCACCGGGCTGGACCTGCTGCGCAAGCCGTTGCTGCACCTGCACACGCAGCTCAACGAGGCGTTGCCGTGGTCGACCATCGACATGGACTTCATGAACCTCAACCAGGCCGCGCACGGCGACCGCGAGTTCGCCTACGTGCAGACCCGGATCGGGGTGGCGCGCAAGACGGTCGCGGGACACGCGAGTGATCCCGTGGTGGCCGAGCGGATCGACGGCTGGGCCCGCGCCGCCGCCGGTCGGGCGCACCTGCGCGGCCTGAAGCTGGCCCGCTTCGGCGACAACATGCGCGACGTCGCCGTGACCGAGGGCGACAAGGTCGAGGCGGAGCTGCGGTTCGGCGTCTCGGTCAACACCTACGGCGTCAACGATCTCGTCGCCGTGGTCGACGCGGTGCCCGACGCCGGCATCGACCTGCTCGTCGCCGACTACGCCGAGACCTACCGGCTCTCACCAGAGCTGGCGCGCGGGGGAGAGCGGCACGACTCGCTGCGGTACGCGGCCCGCATCGAGATCGGTCTGCGGTCCTTTCTGGACGACGGCGGGTTCGGCGCGTTCACCACGAACTTCCAGGACCTCGGCGGGTTGCGGCAGCTGCCGGGCCTTGCCGTGCAACGGCTGATGGCGGACGGCTACGGCTTCGGCGGTGAGGGCGACTGGAAGACCTCCGCGCTGCTCGCCGCCGTGAAGGCCATGGGCGACGGCACCGGCCGCGGCACGTCGTTCATGGAGGACTACACCTACCACTTCGGGCCGGGCACGCCGAAGATCCTCGGCGCGCACATGCTGGAGGTGTGCCCGACGATCGCCGCCGCGCAGCCGTCCTGTGAGGTCCATCCGCTGGGCATCGGCGACCGGGAGGACCCGGTGCGGCTGGTGTTCGACGCCGCCCCCGGTCCCGCCGTGGTGGTCGGGCTGGCCGACCTCGGTGACCGGTTCCGCCTGGTGGCCAACGAGGTCACGGTGGTCCCGCCGGACGAGCCGCTGCCGAAGCTGCCGGTCGCACGGGCCGTGTGGCAGCCGGCGCCGTCGCTCTCGACGTCGGCGGAGTGCTGGCTCACCGCGGGCGGCCCGCACCACACGGTGATGACCCAGGCGGTCGGAGCCGAGGTGCTGCGGGACTTCGCGCAGATGGCCGCCACGGAGCTCGTGCTGATCGACTCCGAGACGACCCCGGCCTCGTTCACCGACCGGCTGCGCTGGAACTCCGCCTACCACCGCCTGGCGCTGGGAATCAGCTGACGCGCGTGGAACTCGGCGATCTGCCGCCACACCGCGACGGGGTTGGAGTACATGGGGAGCTGCCCGCTGTGCGGGATCTCCGCGAGCTCCACCCCGTTCGCGTCGAGGATCGGCAGGTAGGAGAGGTTCGCGCACTGCTCGCCGTAGAGGTACATCCGCGGGCAGGGCAGTGACAGGAACTTCTGGAGCAGGTTCCCGTGGTCGGCGAGTTCGACCATCGATCGGAAGAGGGTGGGCACGGCACCGCGCTGGACCTTGATCGGGAGGTTCGCCGCGTACAGGCCGCCGCCGTAACAGGGTGTCTCCCGGCTGCGTTCCGCGAGCCTGAAGAGGTAGTCACCGGGATCGCGGTGGTTCAGCGCCTCCCTGCTCAGCACGCAGTCCTCGGGTGCGAGCACGCCCTTGATGTTGACGAAGCTCAGCACCCGGCCCGGTTCCTGGTGAGCCAGGAGAAGCGCCGCGAGTGCTCCCGTCAGGTGTCCGACCACGTGGAACCGGCCGATGCCCGCGCGGTCGAGCATCGCCCGCGCGGTCTCCGCCAGGAACGGCACGTCGACCTCTCCCAGGGCGGAGCACTCCGTGGCGCCCGCACCGGGTGCGTCGTAGGCGAGAAACGGGCGCCCGGCGAACTCGTGTCGCTGGAGGACGTCGAGGTAGTCCTCCTTGCTCGTGCCGAACCCGTGCAGGAAGACGACGGGCGCGTCGACGCCCTCGCGACGCACCGACGCGACCTTGAGGTTCACCCCGTGGATGCGCAACGGGATCTGCTCGTGGACGACTCTGTGTGCCGATGGCATGGCTGTTCCCCGGTTCTTCGCAGGTGCGGTACTGCGGAATGAACCGTGAGCATGCCAGCAGCTGTGAACGCTCACAAGTAGTTGAACTCTTTGCTTTCCCGGTCCGTATCCCGTTGTGCCGGCACAAAACGTCCCCTAGTCGTGAGGTTCGAATATGTCGAGAGCGCATGCACGACCCCAGCGAGGCAAGCGGGTGCTCGTGGCCGGGGTCGCCGTCGCCGCCACGCTGACAGCGGTGACCGCGGCCGTCGCCTTCGCGGGCGGGGAGACCGCCACCGGCGCGATCGCATGTCCGCAGCCCGTCGTCCCGGCGGTGCCGGCCGCGGCGCAGGCCGAGGTCCAGCGAGAACTCGCCAACCTCGACAAGCAGATCGCCGAGGCGAACAACCGGCTGCGCACGTCGGCCGGCGAAGGCGGCCCGAACTTCGTGCAGAACGCGATTCTCGGCCCGTTGGCGAGCAAGCGGGTCGCGGCGCTGAACCGCATCGAGACCGCTATCGGCCGGGTCGCCGAGAAGCCCGAGGGTCTGGAGAGGTTCGCGACCTGCGGACTTGGTCAGGCGCCCGCGGTGTCCGCGCCGCCGGCGACGTCAAAACCGGCGTCGACGAGCACGAACGCCGGTACGGGTTCGGCGGCCGGAAAGGTCATCGAGTGCCCGCTGCCGGTGGTGCAGAACGTTCCCGCGGCCGCGCGTGCCGAGGTCGACCGCGAGTTCGCCAACCTGAGCAAGCAGCTGGCGGAGGCGAACGAGCGGTTGCGCACGTCGGCCGGTCAGGGCGGGCCGAACTTCGTGCAGAACGCGATCCTGGGCCCGTTGGCCAGCAAGCGGAACGCCGCGCTGGACCGGATCGCGATCGCCATCGGCCGCGTGGGGGCACGGCCTCAGGGACTGGAACGCTTCGCCACCTGCTCGCTCAAGTAACTCTCCTCGGGGTTCGAGCGTGCGGGCCCGTCTCCTCGGGGGCGAGCGTTCCCAGGGGTCCTGCCGGACGGACGCGCCTCCGTTCGGCAGGACCTTGACGCGTGAGTAGGTTCTCGATAGATGTTAGCGTGAACATCGCGCGTTCAACGGAGAACCGATGACCAGACTTCTCGCTCTGCTCGCCGTTTCGGCGCTTTCTCTCTCCACCGCGGCCCCCGCGACCGCTGCCGTGGAAGCCGTCACGGTGAGACCGGATCCGACCTACCAGCAGGAGCCGTTCCAGGGCTGGGGCACGAGCCTGGTGTGGTTCGCGAACGCCACCGGCGGCTACCCGGACGAGATCCGCAACCAGTTGGCGGAACTGCTGTTCGGTGAGGACGGACTCAACCTCAACATCGCTCGGTACAACATCGGCGGAGGCAACGCGCCGGACGTGCCGGAGTACCTGCGGGCGGGCGCCGCGGTCCCCGGCTGGTGGAAGGCGCCGGCCGGTACCACTCGCACGGACACCGACTGGTGGAAGCCGGGCGACGCGCGTTTCTTCGACGCCGCCGCGGATCCACGTCAGCGGTGGTGGGTAGACCGGATCAAGCAGGACGTGACCCGCTGGGAGTCCTTCAGCAACTCGCCGCCGTGGTTCCAGACCGTCAGCGGGTACGTCTCCGGCGGCTTCGACCCGAACGCGGACCAGCTGCGGGAAGACCGGATCGGCGACTTCGCCGCCTACCTCGCCCAGGCCACCGCGGAACTGGAGCGGGCCCACGGCATCAAGTTCGCCACGGTCGACCCGTTCAACGAGCCCAACACCTCCTACTGGCGCACGACGCTCGGCCCGGACGGCAATCCGACGGGCGGGCGGCAGGAAGGTGCCCACATCGGGCCCGCGCTGCAGGCGAAAATGGTGCCCGCGATGGCGGAGGCGTTGCGCGCCAACAGGGTGAAGGCCACCGTGTCCGCGCCGGACGAGACCAACCCCGGCATCTTCGCCGCCGACTGGGCGGGCTATCCCGCCTCGGTGCGCGCGCAGGTCAGCCAGCTGAACGTGCACACGTACGGCACGGCACGCCGCACGTCCGCCCGCGACATCGCCAAGGGCGGCGGCAAGCCGTTGTGGATGAGCGAGGTCGACGGGCACTGGGGCTCCGGCCAGAGCTTCACCAGCATGGAGCCGGGCCTCGGCATCGCGGAGCGCGTGATCGACGACCTGCGCGAGCTGGAACCGCGTGCCTGGCTGCTGTGGCAGGCGGTCGAGGACTACAACAACATGACGCCTGGCGCCGAGTCCCCGGACGGCATGAACTGGGGCGTGATCCAGATCCCGTTCGACTGCGGGGCTCAGGACACGTTGGCGACGTGCCCGGCTCGCGTCAACACGAAGTTCCACGCGCTGCGGAACTTCACCCACTTCGTCAAGCCCGGCGATCGCCTGGTGAAGGTCAACACCACGACCGACGTGGCGGCGGTGCGCAACACCGAGCTGAAGTCTTTGGTGCACTTGAACAAGACCGATCAGGCGCAGTCCGTGACGCTGGACCTGTCGGCGTTCGCGTCGGTGCGGTCGAACGCGTCCGTCCGCCCGGTCGTGACGGATCAGCACGGCGCATTGGTGAAGGGTGCGGCCGTGCGGGTCAAGGACCGCAAGGCGACGCTCTCCGTGCCGGCGAAGTCGGTGACCACGTTCGAGGTGAGCGGTGTCAGCGGCGTGAACCGCGAGGCGGCTCTGGGCGGGCAGTACCGGCTCACCGGGGTGCAGAGCGGCAAGTCCCTTGCGCCGTCCGGCACCTCGCTCGTCCAGCGCACCACCGACCCGGCCGCGGCGGACCAGGTGTGGCGGGTGGAACGCCGATCTGGCGGCTACGACAACCGCGCCCAGTTCTCCGTCGTCAACGCCGCCACGGGCCAGCGGATCGCGGCAGGCGGCGGGAACGTCGTGCTGAGCTCCTCCGACAGTCCGGCCGCGAGATGGGTGCTCTCGTCCACCGGCGACGGCACGTGGACCTTCGTCAACCAGGAGAACGGGAGTCTGCTCGACGTGGTCGGCGAGTCGCGTGAGGACGGTGCCAGAATTGGTTTGTACCAAGCGACATCCGGCGCCAATCAGCGTTGGTCGATGACCGCCGTTCCGCGCAGGTAGTCCACTCCGAACGGTCGATTGAGCCGGGCCCGCGACCCTCTAGGGTTGTTGATAGTTCAATGACAATTGGGGTAACGGTGTCGCGCAAGCTTTGGCTCGTCGTTCTGGTCCTGCTCACCGGAGCCTGCACGGCAGGGCCGCCGTCGCCGGCGCCGTCCACCCGCATGCCCTGGAAACCGCCCTCCCTCATCAACGAGGAGGCGCGGTACCAGGGCGTGCTGCACTTCGTGCGTGACGTGATCGACGGCCGCACCGTCGAGCTGGCGGACGGCACGAAGGCCCGCATCGCGCAGCTGGCGGCACCGCCGGCCTGCTGGGCGGAGGGCGCGCTGTCGTTCGCCAGGACGACGCTGCTGGCCAGCGCCGTCCGCATCAGTCCCGTCATCTCCGGCGACGTGAACCTGATGCTGGAGGACGGCACCGACTACGCGTTGCTCGCGGTGCGGCAGGGCGTGCTGCGGGCCGAAGGGGTCGACGGCGGCGCGTTGCTCACGGCCGAGTCCGAGGCTGCCGGTGCCGACAGGGGTCTGTGGGGACCGCCGTGCGACGGTCTCGACGTGGCTCTGCCCCCCACCGCCACCACGGGTCTCCCGGCGCCGGGCACGACCGCGGTGCGGCCGCCACCGGCTCCGGCCATCACGACCACGACGCCGCCCCGTCCGACTCCTACGACCACGTCGCCACCGAAGCCTCCCGCGCGGACGTGTGCGGTCGCCTACCGCATCTCCGGTCAGTGGCCAGGTGGTTTCCAGGCGAATGTGAGCGTGCGCAACACCGGTTCCACGTCCGTCAACGGCTGGACGCTGCAGTGGAGTTTCGCGAACGGGCAGACCGTCACCGACATGTGGAACGCGAAGGCGCGGCAGTCCGGCGCGACCGTGAACGCCGCGAACGCCGACTACAACCCGCAGATCCAGCCCGGCGGTTCGGTGTCGATCGGGTTCAACGGTTCGGTTCGAGGTGGTAACTCCGCTCCCGGCGCGTTCACGCTCAACGGTCAGTCCTGTTCGGTCGAGTGATCACGCGCTGTCCCGCACGACGAGTGCGGAGGGGTAGAACGTCGCCCCGGACGTGTCACGGCGGTCGAGGACTGCCTGTGCCGCGGCGGCGGCGATGTCCTCCACCGGGTGCGTGCTCGTCGTGAGCGCCGGGCGGCTGAGCCCGGCGAACGCGATGTCGTCGAACCCGGCGACGGCCACGTCCCCCGGCACCCGCACGCCCAGCGCGTGAAGTCCGTCGAGGACACCGAGCGCGGTGAGGTCGCTGAGCGCGAACACCGCGTCGGTGTCCGGCCACCGCGCCATGATCTCGACGGCCGCCTTGGCGCCACGGGCGGCGGTGAAGTCACCGGTGACGACCCGGGGTTCGCCGCCGCTGTCGCGCAGCACCCGCCGGTAGGCGTCGACGGCGCGGTCGCCGCAGGGCAGCCACGACGGCCCGGTGACCATCGCGATCCGGTGCCTGCCGGTGCGCACGAGATGCCGCACGACCCCGTCAGTACCGGCGCGGTTGTCGACGTCGAACGACGGCACGTGACGCGCGCCGACCCCTACCGCGGCGACCCGGCCGCGCAGGGTCCGCGGCACGGTCTCCAGCGCCGGCCGCGTCGGGTTCACCACGACCAGGCCACCGAGGCCGCGCCCGTCGGCGAGCCGGGCGAGCGAGCCGGGGTCGGCCAGGGGCAGCCAGTGCAGGGAGACGCCGACCTCGCGCTCGGCGGCGACGTGCGCCGCCGACGTCAGGACCCGGCCGACGTAGGGATCGTCGAGCACGGCGGCGGTGTGGCCGATGACCGCGATGGCGAGGCGTGTGCCGGTGCGGGTGACCAGCGCGCGGGCGGAGGCGTCCGGCACGTAACCCAGTGCGGCCACGGCCGCCGTCACCCTGTCCCGTGCCCGCGGCGATGCCGGACCCTGGCCGGTGACCACGCGCGAGGCGGTGGCCCGGGACACGCCTGCGGCCCGTGCCACGTCGTCGAGTGTCGCGGTGCGTACTCCCGTCATCTCAGCAGTATTGCGGTGGAAGCGCTTCCATGTGTGGGGTAAGTACTTCAGTATCGAGAAAGGAGGACCGGGATGTCGGTCACGGTGCCACGCAATCAGGTCCGAGCCGCCGCCGCGGGGGTCGCGGTCACCTTCGGGCTCAACGGCGTGGCCGTGGCGACCTGGTTCGCCCGCGTGCCCGCCGCCCGTGACGCGCTGGGCCTGACGCCCGGCGCGCTGGGGTTGCTGCTGCTGTCGATGTCCGTGGGCGCGTGCCTGGCGATGCTCACCGCAGGCGAGGTCACGCACCGGCTCAGGCCGAAGCGGACGGTGAGCCTGTCGGCCGTGACGGTCGCGCTGGGACTCGCGGTGGCGGGCGTCGGCATCGGCGCCTACCCGTCGCCGGTGGTGACGGCGATCGGGATCTTCGTGCTCGGCTACGGCTCGGGGCTGTGCGACGTGGCGATGAACGTCGAGGCCGCAGAGGTGGAACGCGCTCTCGGCAGGACGGTGATGCCACGCTTCCACGCCATGTGGAGCCTCGGCACGGTGGCCGCCGCCGGCCTTGCGTCGTTCGCGGCGTGGGCGGTTCTGCCCGTGACCGCGCACCTGGCCGTGGTGGCCGTGGTCGTCGCCGGCGGCACGCTGGTGGCCGCGCGCACGTACCGCCTGGCCGCCGAGGCGGAGCAGGGCAGCGGCAGCGGGGTCATGGCGGCGTGGCGGGAACCCCGCACGTTGCTGATCGGGCTGCTGGTGCTGGTGCTGGCGTTCACCGAGGGCACCGCGAACGACTGGGTGGCGGTCGCGTTCATCGACGGCTACGAGGCCGACCCGGCGCTGGGAGCCCTGGTGTTCGGCGTGTTCGTCACGACGATGACGTTCGGCCGGATCTTCGGCACCATCGCGCTGGACCGCTGGGGCCGCGTGCCGGCGGTCGTCCTCTCGATGCTGCTGGCCGCCTCGGGCGTGACGCTGGCCGTGTTCGCCGGGTCGTTCGGTGTGGCGGTCGCCGGCGTGGCCGTCTGGGGACTCGGGACCGCGCTGGGTTTCCCGGTGGGAATGAGCGCGGCCGCGGACGATCCGGAGAGGGCTGCGGCTCGGGTCAGCGTTGTCGCGGTGATCGGCTACACCGCGTTCCTGGCGGGGCCGCCGCTCGTCGGGCTGCTCGGGAACCAGCTGGGGGTGTTGCGGGCCTTGCTGGTCGTGCCGTTCCTGCTGTTGCCCGCGTTGGTGCTCACGCCTTCGTTGCGGCAGCCCAAGGGCTGAGCCTCTCCGAGCCGACGGGCCACGAACGCCGCGATCAAATTTGATCGCGGCGTTCTGCTGTTCGACGGTATTCGATTCGAAGAATGGTCGAACGCCGTGCTGAATCGTCGAATGAATTCACTTCGTTGACGCATGCCGGAAGCATTCGTAATACTCGGTTCACGATCGTGGACCTTGTTCAAGAATGTGAATCCTCCTTTCCGAAGGGTATTCCGTCATGCGGCTTTTCGTTGGTGCGCTGGTGCTGGCCTGCGCATCCGCCGGGGTGGTGAGCCTCCCCGCGCACGCCGGTCACGACCCCGCGCGGCAGGTGCTGCCCGCGGGGGACGGCTGGGCGTCGGCCGGGCCGGGCACTACCGGGGGAGCGGCGGCCCCCGCCGCGAACGTGCACGAGGTGCGCACGCGTGCCGAGCTCGTCGCGGCGCTCGCGGCCCCGGCTCCGCGGATCATCAAGGTCAGGGGCGTGATCGACGCGAACACCGGTGACGACGGGAAACCGTTGCGGTGTGAGGACTACGCGGCCGACGGCTACACGCTGGCCGGTTATCTCGCGGCGTACGACCCGGCGGTCTGGGGATGGGAGCGCGAACCCGAAGGGGCACTGGAGGACGCGCGGGTCGCGTCGGCGAAGAGGCAGGAAGCGGTCATCGCGCTGAACGTCCAGGCGGACACGACGATCGTCGGGGTCGGCCGTGGCGCCGGCATCACCGGTGGCAGCCTGCGGATCCACGGCGTGCGCAACGTGATCGTGCGCGATCTGACCTTCCGCGACACCCGTGACTGCTTCCCCCAGTGGGATCCCACCGACAACAGCCCCGGCTCGCCGCCCGGCAACTGGAACTCGCTCTACGACTCGGTGTCGCTCCAGCGTTCCGAGCACGTGTGGGTCGACCACAGCACGTTCACCGACGAGCCGAACATCGACAGCACCCAGCCGCTCCACTTCGGACGGCCGTACCAGGTGCACGATGGCCAGCTCGACATCACGAACGGCTCCGACCTCGTCACGGTGTCCCGCAACGTCTTCGCCGAGCACGGCAAGACCATGCTCATCGGCTCGTCGAACTCGTCCACGACCGATCCGGGCAAGCTGCGGGTCTCGGTGCACCACAACGTCTTCCGCGACGTGCTGGAACGCGCGCCCCGCGTGCGGTTCGGCCAGGTGCACGTCTACAACAACCTGTACGAAGGCGCGCAGACCTACAGCTGGGGTGTCGGCGTCAAGTCCCAGATCTACGCGCAGAACAACTTCGTCAAGGGCATCGCGCCGCAGGAGATCGTCTACAACTGGGGCGGCACGGCGATCACCGACACCGGCAACCTGGTGGACGGCAGGCCGGTGAGCCTGGTGAACGCGCACAACGCGGCGTTCCCGGACAAGGCCCTCGGCACGGACGCCGGGTGGACGCCGACGCTGAACCGCGGTCTCGAACCCGCGCACCGGATCAGGCACCTCCGGGCGGGCGCGCCGCCGGCGGGACACCACCTCGTGGTGGGTCAGGGTTTCGCCACCGTGCAGGCCGCGATCGACGCGGCACCGGCGGGAGGCGTGATCACCCTGCCGAAGGGCGTGTACCGGGAGGTCGTCAAGATCCCGGCCACCAAGCAGAACCTCACCCTGCGCGGCGCCACCGGACGAGCCCAGGACGTGGTGATCGACTTCGACAACGCCAGCGGCACCAAGAAGCCCGACGGCACCACCTACGGCACGACCGGCAGTGCCACAGCCACCATCGCGGCCAACGGGTTCACCGCCCGGGACGTCACCTTCCGCAACTCGTTCGACCGCGCGAAGCACCCGGAGATCACGGCCACGCAGGCGGTCGCGGTCAAGGCCACCGGTGATCGAATGCTGTTCGACCGCGTGCGCTTCGAAGGCCACCAGGACACGCTGTACGCCGACACCCCGGCCACGAACACCCGTTCGCGGCAGTACTACCGGGACTGCGCGATCACCGGTGACGTCGACTTCCTGTTCGGCAGGGCGACGGCCGTCTTCGAACGCGCGACCATCACCGCGCTGAACCGCGGCGGCGACCCCAACGGGTACGTGACCGCCGCCAGCACCCGCAAGGACAACCCGTACGGCTTCCTGATCGTGAACTCGACGATCCGCAGCGACGCACAGGCCCGCACGTACTTCCTCGGCAGGCCCTGGCATCCCGGCGGTGACCCGGACGCGATAGCGCAGGTCGTCATCCGCGACACCGTGCTGCCCGCCGCGATCAAGGCCGCGCCGTGGACCGACATGTCCGGATTCCCGTGGCGGGGAGCCAGGTTCGCGGAGTACCGCAACACCGGGCCCGGCGCGGGAACGGGAACGGACCGTCCCCAGCTCAGCGACGAGCAGGCGCGGCAGCACACGAAGGCCACCTACCTGAGCGGGTGGAACCCGGCGTGAGGACCCGCACGTGGGCGCCTTACGCCCTGATCGCCCCGACGCTCGTGCTGATGGCGGTGTTCCTGGTCTATCCGATCGCCAGCGTCGGATGGTTCAGCCTGCGTCAGCACACCGTCACGCAGCCCTGGAAGAACGGCTTCATCGGGTTCGAGAACTTCCGGCGGATGCTGTTCGAGGACCAGCTGTTCTGGCAGAGCCTCGCGTTCAGTGCCAAGTGGGTCGTCGTCGAGGTCGGTCTGCAACTGGTGCTGGGACTCGTTCTCGCGCTGATCGTGAACGAGACGTTCGTCGGCAGGGCGATCGCGCGGGCACTGGTGTTCTCGCCTTGGGCGGTGTCCGGGGTGCTGACCACCGGCATCTGGATCCTGCTCTACAACCCGTCGACGGGGATCTTCCAGCAGCTCGCCCAGTGGGGCATCGGTGATCCCGGCACCTCGGTGCTCGGTGATCCGGCGACCGTGTTCCCCGCGACCGTCATAACCGAGCTGTGGCGCGGGGTGCCGTTCTTCGCGATCCTGCTGCTCGCCGACCTGCAGAGCATCCCGAACGACCTGTACGAGGCCGCGTCGGTCGACGGTGCCGGGCGGTGGCGCAAGTTCGTCAGCATCACGCTTCCGCACCTGCGCGACGCGATCGTGCTGTCCACGTTGCTGCGCGCGGTGTGGGAGTTCAACAACGTCGACCTCATCTACACGCTCACCGGTGGCGGACCGGCGAACCAGACCACCACGCTGCCGCTCTACGTGGCGCGCAAGGCCGTCGACTCGCACGACTTCGGGTACGGCTCGGCGCTCACGATGGCCGGCTTCGTGATCCTCCTGTTCTTCTCGATCCTCTACCTGAGGCTGTCCAAGTTCGGGAGCCGGGAATGACCCAGACGCTCACCCGCCCGGCGACGACGGTCGTGCCCCCACCGGCACCGCCGCGACGCAGGAAGCACCGCGACCCGAGCCGGTACTTCCGGCTGCACCTCCCGCTGGTGCTCTATCTGCTGTTCACGCTGATCCCGTTCTACTGGATGCTCGTCTTCGCCTTCCGGCCGACGGGCCGGACCTCGCTCGTGCCGTGGCCGATCACGTTCGAGCACTTCGACACGGTGTGGAACGGCGTCGGGTTCGGGGTGTTCTTCCAGAACAGCCTGATCATCGGGGTCGGGACGCTGGTCGTGGTCACCGTGTTCGCGCTCATGGGCGGCTACGCGCTGGCGCGCTTCAAGTTCCGCGGTCAGCGGGTGTTCCTGCTGGCGTTGCTGTGCACGCAGTTCATCCCCGGCGCGATGATGCTGATCCCGTTGTTCGTGATCTTCAAGTCCGCCGGGCTGCTGAACAGCCTCACCGGCCTGGTGATCGCCGACACCGCGTTCCAGCTGCCGCTCGCGCTGATCCTGATGAGCGGCTTCGTGCGCAACGTCCCGGTCGAGCTCGAAGAGGCCGCGATGGTCGACGGGTGTTCGCGGCTGCGCGCGTTCTTCGCGGTGACGCTGCCGCAGCTCAAGCCCGCGATCGTGGCCGTGGGGTCGTTCGCGTTCATCGGTGCCTGGAACAACTTCCTGTTCGCGCTGATGTTCGCGAGCAGGCAGGACAAGTTCACGCTGCCGGTCGGGCTGAGCTACGCGCTG
Source organism: Lentzea waywayandensis (assembly GCF_900115955.1). Taxonomy (GTDB): domain Bacteria; phylum Actinomycetota; class Actinomycetes; order Mycobacteriales; family Pseudonocardiaceae; genus Lentzea; species Lentzea waywayandensis. The sequence continues at coordinate 959,471 of NZ_FOYL01000002.1, read as the reverse complement.
GGCGAGTTCAACACCGACTTCGGGGCGCTCGCGGCGGGCGGAGTCGTCGCCGCGGTGCCGGTCGTACTGGTTTTCGCCGTGGTGCAACGGTTCCTGGTGCAGGGGCTGAGCGCCGGTGCGGTCAAGGGATGAGGGAGACATGAGGAGACTGCTGGTCGCGCTGGCACTTGTGCTGAGCGCGTGTTCCGCGGGACAGGACGGGCCCACGACGATCACGTTCTGGGACAACAACGGCGGCCCCGGCCGCACCCCCATCTACCAGGAGCTGATCAAGCGGTTCGAGGCGGCGAACCCCGACGTCAAGGTCGAGTACGTCGGCATTCCCAGCTCGTCGGTGCAGCAGAAGTACGACACGGCCATCGCCGGCGGGTCCACTCCGGACGTCGGCGGCGTCACGACGTCGTACCTCGCGCACCTCATCGGCCAGGACGCGCTCGAACCGGCCGACGACCGGGTGGAGAACGGCGCGCTCAAGGGAAAGCTGCTGAACGGCCTGCTGGAGACCGTGCGGCAGACCGCGCCCGACGGCAAGCTCTACGCCGTGCCCGCGTCCGGCAACATGGACATCATCTGGTACCGGTCCGACCGGTTCGAGGAGAACAAGATCCCGCAACCGTCCACCTGGGATGATCTGACCAAGGCCGCCACCCAGCTGACGAAGCCGGCGGACAACCAGTACGGCTTCACGATCCGCGGTGGTGCGGGGTCGGTCTTCCAGCTGCTGTCGGAGGCCTACTCCTACTCCGGTGTCGAGAAGTTCTACGAGGGCGGCAAGAGCACGGTGTCCGACCCGCGCAACGCCGAGCTCGTGCGCAAGGTGGCCGAGCTGTACAAGAAGGCCACGCCCGAGGCCGACGTGAACAACAGCTACACGCAGATGGTCGCGCAGTTCACCGGCGGCACGGTGGCGATGATGCACCACAACCTCGGCTCGACCGCGGACGTGATGAAGGCGCTCGGCCCGGAACGCGTCGCCGCCATGCCGTTGCCGAAGGGACCGTCCGGCAAGCGCACGGTGGTGCCGAACCCGACCGACGGGTTCGCGGTGTTCAAGGGCGGCAAGAACCGGGACGCGTCCTGGAAGTTCGTCGAGTTCCTCACCTCGGCCGAGAGCAACGGCTACTGGAACGAGAAGGTCGGCCAGATCCCGGCGAACACCGACGTGCGCGGTGCCGAGTGGATCCAGAAGAACCCCGCCGTGAAGATGGCGCTCGGGGTGCTGGAGGACCCGGCGACCGTGCTCGTGCCCGCGCCGGTCTACCTGCCGGAGTACTCCTCGATCACCAAGACCGACACCGAACCGCTGTACCAGAAGGTGTTGCTGGGGCAGATGTCCGCGCAGGAGTTCCTCGACCAGCTCGCGGCCAAGCTCACCACCGCCCAGCAGGACTGGGAGAAGCGCAAGTGATCGAACAGGTGGTGGTGCGGACGTTCAAGACTACGGCGGCCACGTCCGTCGACGCGGAGGGACACCGGCATCCGGCGCCCGAGCACGAGGTCGTCGAGGCACTGCTGGAGATCACCGACACCGACGGGGTCACCGGGTACTGCCAGATCCAGCCCGACCAGCTGCGACCCGCGGTGCTGGACAAGCACGTGCGGCCGGTGCTGCTGGGCCAGGACCCGTGGGACCGCGAGCGGTTGTGGCGGCTGCTCGCGCGACGGCAGCGGGGATCGCACGGCGGGTTCACCGACCGCGCACTCGGGTTCGTCGACCAGGCGCTGTGGGACCTGGTGGCCCGCCGCGCCGAGCTGCCCGCGTGGAAGCTCGCCGGGGGCGCCCGCGATCGGATCCCCGCCTACGCCAGCACGATGTGCGGCGACACGGACGGCCTCGCGACACCGGGCGACTACGCGGACTTCGCGAAGCACCTCGTGTCGGTGGGCTACCGGGCGATCAAGCTGCACACGTGGATGCCGCCGGTGCCCGGTGCGCCCAGCGTCACCCGCGACGTCGAGGCGTGCCAGGCGGTGCGGGACGCGGTCGGGCCGGGCATCGCGCTCATGCTCGACGCTAGCCACTGGTACTCGCGGACCGAGGCGCTGCGGCTCGGCAGGGCGTTGCAGGAGCTGGACTTCTACTGGTTCGAGGAGCCGATGGAGGAGGCGTCGATCAGCTCCTACCGGTGGCTGTCCGAGCAGCTGGACATCCCGGTGATCGGCCCGGAGGTGGCGTGGGGCAAGCACCTCACCCGCGCCGAGTGGATCGCCGCCGGAGCGTGCGACATCCTGCGGGCGGGCCCGGCGGGAAGCGGCGGGATCACGCCGGTGCTCAAGACCGTGCACCTCGCGGAGTCGTTCAACATGGACTGCGAGATCCACGGCAACGGGTCGGGCAGCCTCACCGTGCTAGGGGCGACCGACGCGGGCCGGTGGTACGAACGCGGCCTGCTGCACCCGCACGTCGACTTCGACCGCGTTCCGCCGCATCGCAACGCGATCGCCGATCCACTGGACGAGAACGGGTACGTGTCGTTGCCGTCGATTCCCGGAATCGGGGACGACTGGAATTTCGAACACATCGGAGTTCACACTCTTGAAGTGTGGTGAGAAATGCCCCGGCCGGCGGCCGGGGCATTTCCGCTGTCGGCGCTATCGGTAGGTGATGTCCGAGGACTTGAACAGGCAGTTCGTGCTGTCCGCCCCGGTGCCGATCTTCTTCGGCTCGCCGCTCGTGACACCCTGGTACTTGTCGCAGATCGAGATCTTCTTGCTGCTGTCGCCGACGATCGCGATCCTCGAGAACCGCGCGGTGTCGCCGTAGTTCGTGTTGATGCCGACGAGCGACTTGCCAGGCGAGAACGCGGTGATGTTCTCCAGCACGACGTGCCGCTTGTGCTGCGTGCCGCAGTTGCCGCAGGACCGGTAGAGCTTGCCGAAGTCGTCCACCTGGAAGTTGCGGATGATCATCGTGCCCGGCCCGTTGTGCTGGAACACCTTGTCCGACGCCTTGCGCGCGCCACCGCCGCTGATGGTCATGGTCTGCGACGACGAGGTGCCCTTGAACGTGGCCGCGTCCTCGCCGACGTCCTCCCACCACACGTTGGTGAGCGTGCAGGTGCCGAGGCAGTGGACGCCGTCCGCGGCCGGCGCGCCGAGCACGACGTTCTTCAGCGTCGCGCCGTCGGCCAGCTGGAAGATCGGGCCCTGGTCCTCGTTCTGGCCGCCGGAACCGAGGCTGCCGGTGCCGTAGAACCGTTGCATGCCACCGTCGTAGCCGCTCGACCCGACCTTGATGGTCGTGCCGACCGGTTTCGACCCGGAGGGCGTGGGGAAGGTGCTGCCCGCGGCCTGTGCCTGAGGTGCGAGAAACGCGGCCAATGCCGCGGCCAACATCAATGGTGCGAGTTTCTTCATGTGTGCTCCGCTTGCAGGGGGATATGCGGCGATAATTCGATGGTAGGGAGAGGATCTTTCCTGTCAACTTCTTTCGATTGTTCGAATCGAATTTCTTCGAATTGGTTGACCGCTCCGCCGCGCGCTGGTTGTGTGAGTTGTACCGTCGCTCACCAATTGGAAGGCATGGAATGATTCCAAAGCGTGCAGCATTGATTTCCGCAGTGGCGCTGGTCGCCGGCGCTGTTGCAGTTCCCCAGGCCGCGGCGGCCCCGTTCGGGCTGGTCGGCTGGGCCACCCAGGGCGGTGGCACGACCGGTGGCGGTGGCGCCTCACCGGTCACGGTCACCACGGCGTCCGCGTTCGTCGCGGCCGCGAAGGCGTCGGGCGCGGCGGTGATCCGAGTCTCCGGGACGATCTCGTTGTCGAGCATGACGAAGGTCGCCTCGAACAAGACCATCGAGGGCGTCGGCTCGTCCTCGGCGATCACCGGGCAGGGCCTGAACATCGCCAACGCCTCGAATGTGATCGTGCGCAACCTCAACTTCCGCAGCTGGGGTGACGACGCGATCAACGTGCAGTACTCCACCCGCGTGTGGATCGACCACAACACCTTCTCCAACGGCTACGACGGTGCGGTCGACGTCAAGCGGGCCTCGGACTACGTCACGGTGTCCTGGAACAAGTTCACCAGTCACAACAAGACGATGCTGCTGGGCCACAGCGACGACAACGGGCCGGAGGACCGCGGCAAGCTCCGGGTGACCTACCACCACAACTGGTTCGCCGGCACGCAACAGCGCCACCCGCGCGTGCGGTTCGGCAACCCGGTGCACGTCTACAACAACTATTACGGCGGTGTGACCGACTACGGCGTCGCGTCGACCGTCGAGGCCGGGGTCCTGGTCGAAGGCAACTACTTCGAGAACACCGAGGATCCGTTCCACCGCGGTGAGGGCAGCTCGCCCGGTGGCTCGCTGGTGGCGCGCAACAACCACTTCGTCAACTCGGGAACGGGCGACCAGGGCGGCTCGGTCAAGAGTCTTCCCTACTCCTACCCGCTCGACGGCGCGAGCAGCGTGAAGAGCGTGGTCACGGCCGGTGCGGGAGCCGGGCGCGGCTGACGAGACCAGGGGGCGTCCGAAGTGGCGTGGGCGCCCCCACCCTCGTCTGGGACCGCTCCCAGAATTCCACTCGAAGAGAGCAGTAAGAGGAACCGGCAGACGAATTGCCGTTGTGCCGTGCGGGCTAAAGTCCAGCGCCCTTCAGCTCATCCTCGGCTGCACCGGCGTCCAGTTGGCCGATGTGGCCCACGTTACAGTGCCGTGAACTCTGGGAGCGCTCCCAGTTGTCGAGAGGGCGGCGGCATGACTCGGCGAACAATGGCGTTGGCGGTCACGGCGGTGGTGTTGATCGGCGGGGTTCCCGCCGTCGCGGCACCGCTCGCGGTGGCCTGCACCGTCACCTATCAGATCACCAACGAGTGGAACACCGGATTCGGCGCGGCCGTGTCGATCCGCAACGACGGGGAGGCGCTCAACGGCTGGAACCTGACCTGGACGTTCCCGGACGGCCAGCGCGTCACGCAGGGCTGGAGCGGCAACTTCACCCAGACCGGCGCGGTGGTGAGCGTGACCAACCCCGCCTGGGCGCCGAGTCTGCCCTCGGGCGGCACCGCGCAGGTGGGCTTCAACGGCAGCAAGGGATCGGCCAACCGGCCACCGACGGACTTCGCCGTGAACGGCGTGTCCTGCACCGGCCCCAACCAGTCGCCGTCCGTGGCACTGACGGCGCCGGCCACGGGCAGCAGCTACACCCTGCCCGCGCAGATCCCGCTGGCGGCGACCGCGCAGGACACCGACGGCACGGTGGCCAAGGTCGACTTCTACGCGGGCGACCAGCTGATCGCGACCGACACCAGCGCGCCGTTCAGCGGCACGTGGACGTCGGCGCCGGCCGGTGATCACAGCATCACCGCGCGGGCCACGGACAACCGCGGCGCCACCACGACCTCGGCACCCGCCGCGGTGAAGGTGCTGTCCGGACCGGCGGTGCTGGCATCGCCGAGCACGGTCTCGGTGAAACAGGGACAGACGGCGACGTTCGACGTCTCCCTGGCCACGGCACCAAGTCAGCCGGTCACGGTCACGATCGCCCGCAGCGGCAGCGCGGACCTGACGGCGACCCCGGCCACGCTCACGTTCTCCGGCACCGCGAAGCAGACGGTCACGGTGACGTCGGCGAACAACGGTGGCGCGCTCGGTACCGCCACGTTCACGGCGTCGGCCACCGGGTACAGCCCGGCGAGCGTCACGGTCAACGAGATCGATCCGTCCACATCGGACTTCAACAAGGCGTTCCTCGACCAGTACAACAAGATCAAGTCGCCCTCGAGCGGCTACTTCCGCAAGTTCGGCGACCTGCTCGTGCCGTACCACTCGGTCGAGACGCTGATGGTGGAGGCACCGGACCACGGTCACCAGACCACGTCCGAGGCGTTCAGCTACTACCTGTGGCTGGAGGCGAGCTACGGCCGCGTCACCGGTGACTGGGCGCCGTTCAAGTCCGCCTTCGCGTCGATGGAGAAGTTCATCATCCCGGCGAAGGCCGACCAGCCGACCAACGACAAGTACGACCCGGCGAAGCCGGCCACCTACGCGCCGGAACACCCGAGGATGGACTCCTACCCGGCGGTGCTGGACACCGCGGTCCCGGTCGGGCAGGACCCGATCGCGGCCGAACTCAAGGCCGCGTACGGCAACTCGGACGTCTACGGCATGCACTGGCTGATCGACGTCGACAACACCTACGGCTTCGGCCGGTGTGGCGACGGCACGACGGCACCGTCGTACATCAACACCTACCAGCGGGGTTCGTCGGAGTCGGTGTGGGAGACCATCCCGCAGCCCTCGTGCGACACGTTCAAGCACGGTGGCCCCAACGGCTTCCTGGACCTGTTCACCAAGGACGCCTCCTACGCCAAGCAGTGGAAGTACACCAACGCACCGGACGCGGACGCCCGCGTGGTGCAGGTGGCGCTGCTCGCCCAGCAGTGGGCCACGGCGCAGGGCAAGGCCGGGGACATCTCCAGCGAGATCGGCAAGTCCGCGAAGATGGGCGACTACCTGCGGTACGCCATGTTCGACAAGTACTTCAAGCGCGTCGGCAACTGCACCAGCCCCTCGTCGTGCCCCGGCGCGACGGGCAAGAACAGCGCGCACTACCTGATGTCCTGGTACTACGCCTGGGGCGGCGCGACCGACACGTCCGCGGGCTGGGCGTGGCGCATCGGTGACGGCGCCTCGCACCAGGGCTACCAGAACCCGTTGGCAGCGCACGCTCTCGCGAACGTGCCCGCGCTCAAGCCGTTGTCCGCCACCGGACAGCAGGACTGGACGACGAGCCTGAGCCGGCAGCTCGAGATGCTGCAGTGGTTGCAGTCGGCCGACGGTGGTTTGGCCGGTGGCGTCACGAACAGCTGGGAGGGGCAGTACGCCTCGCCTCCGTCGGGCACGCCGACGTTCTACGGCATGTACTACGACGCCCACCCGGTGTGGCGCGACCCGCCGAGCAACCGGTGGTTCGGCTTCCAGGTGTGGGGGATCGAGCGCACGGCGGCGCTGTACCGGCTGACCGGGGACGCGCGCGCCAAGAAGATCCTCGACAAGTGGGTGCCGTGGGCGATCGCCAACACCACCACGGGCACGAACTTCCAGATCCCGGCCGACCTGGAGTGGTCGGGAGCGCCGGACACGTGGAACGCCACCAACCCCGGCGCGAACGCGAACCTGCGGGTCCGCGTGCTCAATCGCAATCAGGACGTCGGTGTGGCCGCGTCCTACGCCAAGGTGCTGCTGAACTACGCGGCGCGGTCGGGCAACGCCCAGGCCAAGACCACGGGCGAGTCCCTGCTGACGTCCCTGCTGTCGCACCAGGACAGCCTCGGCATCGCGACCCCGGAGACCCGCACGGACTACAACCGGTTCGACGACGTCTACAACACCAGCACGCGCGAAGGCCCGTACGTGCCGAGCGGCTGGACCGGCCGGATGCCCAACGGTGACCAGATCGGCCAGGGCTCGTCGTTCCTGTCGATGCGGTCGATGTTCCGCAACGACCCCCAGTGGCCGAAGGTGCAGTCCTATCTGGACGGTGGACCGGCGCCGACGTTCACCTACCACCGATTCTGGGCGCAAGCCGAGATCGCCACGGCGTTCTCCCTGCACGCCGAGATCTACGGGTGAGGAGTCCCGAGATGAGGAAACGCATAGCGCTCCTGACAGTCGCGGTCGCGGTCGGCGCTGTTCTCGTGCACACCGGCGGCACGGCGGTCGCGCACGGGTCGATGGTCTGGCCCGGCAGCCGCACCTACCTCTGCTACGAGGACGGTCGCGCCGGCAGCGGTGGCGGCGACCTTCAGCCGACCAACCCGGCGTGCGTCGCCGCGGTGGCCCAGGGCGGGAAGCAGCCGTTGTGGGACTGGTTCGGCAACCTGATCAGCAACGCCGCCGGACGCCATCGGGAGATCATCTCCGACGGCAACCTGTGTGGCCCCACCACGAAGTACGCCGCCTACAACCTCACTCGCGCCGACTGGCCGTCGACGCAGGTGCAGGCGAACAGCACGGTCACGTTGCGGTACAACGCATGGGCGCCGCACCCCGGCACGTGGGAGCAGTACGTCACCAAGGACGGCTTCGACGTGACGAAGCCGCTCAAGTGGTCCGACCTGGAGTCGGTGCCGTTCGACAAGGTGACGAACCCGCCGCTGGCGAACGGCGAGTACGCCTGGCAGGCCCGGCTGCCCAACAAGTCGGGCCGGCACATCATCTACTCGCTCTGGCAGCGTTCGGACAGCCCTGAGGCGTTCTACAGCTGCTCGGACGTCGTGTTCGGCGGCGGCACCGGCACACCCGACACCACCGCGCCGTCGGCGCCCGGCACCCCTGTCGCGTCGGGCGTCACCAGCAGCACGGTGAAGCTGGACTGGACCGCGTCGACGGACAACATCGGTGTGACTGGCTACCGCGTCTACAACGGCAGCCAGGTGGTCGCGACCTCCGCCACCAACTCGGTGACGGTCACCGGTCTGACCGCGGACACCCAGTACTCGTTCACGGTGGTCGCGACGGACTCGGCGGGCAACGCGTCGGCGTCGTCGTCGGCGGTCGCGGTCAGAACAGCGAGTGGTGGCAGCATCGGTTCCTGTTCGGTGGCGTACACGCGACCGAGCACGTGGAACGGCGGATTCACCGCGAACGTGACGGTGTCGAACAGCGGCACCAGCGCGATCAGCGCGTGGCAGCTCGTGTGGGCTTTCCCTTCGGGACAACAGCTCTCGCAGGCCTGGTCGTCGACGATCACCGTCGCGAGCGGGCAGGCGACCGCGAAGGGCGCGTCGTACAACGCGGACATCCCGGCCGGAGGCTCGGTCACGTTCGGGTTCAACGCCACGACGACGTCCACACCGACTGATCCGACGTCCTTCACGCTCAACGGTTCCGCGTGCGCCATCCGGTGATGAGGGCCCTGGTCGCCCTCCTGGTGGTGGGTTCGGTCGCGTTCGCCCTCCTCGTAGGACGCGCCGAACCCACCCCGGACCTCAGCAGGGGTGTCGACGGCGTCGCCGCGTGGCTGCACGACCTGACCGACGAGTGCGCGAGCGTCAAGCGGGACGACGACTTCACCGACTTCGCAGGTCCGGTGCGGTCGAAGGTCTACGCGCCGTTCATCGCGGAGTGGGGGACCTGTGCCAAGCAGCCGTACGAACGGCTGGGGCTGCTGATCCTGCGGCCGGGCCTCGAACAGGCCTGGCGGACCGCGCTCGCGAACGGCGAGGTCCGGGGAGATCCGGACCTCGCGTTCGGGGACGGGTTCGCGCTCACCGGCTCGATCGGCATGGAGTACCTCGGCCTGAAAAGACTTGAGTGCACGCCCACCGCGTGTTCGCTCATGGAGATCAAACACCATTGAGAGACGGGAGATCCGGAGCAATGAAGCTCAACGGACAGAGGCGGTGGGCCGCGGCGGGAGTCGTGGTCGCCACCACCGCGGCGACGATCGCGGTGGCGCTGACCGCACCACCCGCGGGCGCCGCACCCGGTTGCCGTGTCGACTACACGGCGAACCAGTGGGGTGGCGGTGGTTTCGGTGCCGCGGTGAAGATCACCAACCTCGGCGACGCCGTGACGGGCGGCTGGACGCTGAAGTTCGCGTTGCCCGGCAGCCAGCGCGTGGCGCAGGGGTGGAGTGCGAACTGGACGCAGTCGGGCGCCAACGTGACGGCGACGAGCATGTCGTGGAACGGGGGCCTGGGCACCAACGCGTCCATCGACATCGGCTTCAACGGCTCCGGTGCCGCCAGCGGTGACGTGAACCCGACGACGTTCACCCTGAACGGCACGGTGTGCACCGGAGCACCGACGACGACCACGACGACGACCACCACGACCACCACGACCACGAGCGGCAACCCGAACCCCGGCAACCGGGTCGACAACCCGTACGCCGGCGCGAAGGTCTACGTGAACCCGGACTGGTCGGCCAAGGCGAGCGCGGAGTCGGGCGGCAGCCGGATCGCGAACCAGCCGACCGGTGTGTGGATGGACCGCATCGCCGCGATCAGCGGCACCACCGGTGCCCGCGGGCTGGCCTCGCACCTGGACGAGGCGGTGCGCCAGGCGGCGGGCACGCCACTCGTCATCCAGCTCGTGATCTACAACCTGCCCGGCCGCGACTGCGCGGCACTGGCCTCCAACGGCGAGCTCGGGGCCACGGAGATCAACCGCTACAAGACCGAGTACATCGACCCGATCGCGGCGATCCTCGCCAGGCCCGCGTACGCGAACCTGCGCATCGTGACCGTGGTCGAGATCGACTCCCTGCCCAACCTGGTCACCAACGTGACGCCGCGACCCACTCAGACGCCGCAGTGCGACGTGATGAAGGCGAACGGCAACTACGTGACCGGCGTCGGGTACGCGCTCGCGAAGCTGGGCGCGGTCCCGAACGTCTACAACTACCTCGACATCGGGCACCACGGCTGGCTGGGCTGGGACGACAACTTCGGCCCGTCGGCGGAGCTGCTGTTCCAGGCCGCCAACGCGTCCGGCGCCACGAAGGCCAACGTGCAGGGCTTCATCGCCAACACCGCCAACTACGGCATCCTGACGGAGCCGAACTTCACGATCGACGAGTCGGTCAACGGAACGCCGGTGCGGCAGTCGAAGTGGGTGGACTGGAACCGCTACACCGGTGAGCTGCCCTACGCGCAGGCGTTCCGGCAGCGGGCCGTGCAGGCGGGCTTCGACGCGAACGTCGGCATGCTGATCGACACCAGCCGCAACGGCTGGGGCGGCGCGGCGCGTCCGTCCGGTCCCGGACCGAAGACGACGGTGGACACGTACGTCGACGGCGGCAGGCTCGACCGGCGCATCCACCTCGGCAACTGGTGCAACCAGTCCGGGGCCGGCATCGGTGAACGCCCGAAGGCGGCACCCGCCTCCGGCATCGACGCCTACGTGTGGATCAAGCCGCCGGGCGAGTCGGACGGCGCGAGCGAGGACATCCCGAACAACGAGGGCAAGGGCTTCGACCGGATGTGCGACCCCACGTACACCGGCAACCCTCGGAACAACAACAACCTGTCCGGCGCGCTCGGGAACGCGCCGCTGTCCGGGCACTGGTTCTCCGCCCAGTTCCAGGAGCTCATGCGCAACGCCTACCCTGCGCTCTGAGCAACTCGATGTGAACGTGCCCATGCGGCCGGCCCTGTCGTTCGGGGCCGTGCCGTGTGGGCGCGCTCTTCCTACCTGCTCTCAGTTTCTGTCGGGCAAGTTTCCAGACAGTGCTGAATTCGTCTGGACCACCCGAATTGCGCAATGTTAACGCACACATAACTCTTGATGTCATCAGAAGGTGCTCCCTATGGTGTCGACACGCTCACTGAGCGCAAGCGCGAAAGGAGGCTGTGTGGTCACCATCGCGGACGTCGCAAGGCACGCCGGGGTAGCCCCGAGCACGGTCTCCTACGTCCTCACGGGCAAGCGGTCGATCTCCGCGGACACGAAGTCGAGAGTCCGCGAGAGCATCAGGGCGCTGGGCTACCAGCCGCACGCCTCCGACCGCACGATGTCGGCGGGCCGGACGAACGTGATCGGGCTGGTGCTCCCGCTGCGGGCGGGCACGCACCTGCCCGCGGTGATGCGCTTCGTCACCGCCGCGGTGACGACCGCGCGTCGCTACGACATGGACCTGCTGCTCATGACCGCGGACGACGGCGCGGCGGGCCTGCGCCGTGCCGCGAACAGCGCCCAGGTCGACGGGTTCCTCGTGATGGACGTGGAGATGGACGACGACCGCGTGCCGCTGCTGCGGCAGCTGTCCAAACCGTCCGTCCTCATCGGACATCCCGCGGCTGCTCGCGGGCTCACCTGCGTGGACCTGGACTTCGAGGCCGCGGGCGCGAAGTGCGTCGACCACCTCGCCGACCTCGGCCACCGCTCCATCGGTTTCCTCGGCGCGCCGAGCGCCGTCTACCGGCGCAGCACCGGCTTCGCCCACCGCACCATGAACGGGTTCAGCGCGGCCGCCATGCGCAGGGGGGTCGCCGCGACGGCACTGGCCGTCGAGGGCGACCACGACTCGGTGCTCAGAGCCACCAAGGCCCTGATCCGCGCCCACCCGTCGATGACGGCGCTGGTCGTGCACAACGAGGCGGCGCTCGGCTGGATCACCACCTGCCTGCGCGCGGCCGGACGGCAGGTCCCCGGTGACGTGGCCGTGGTCGCGATCTGCCCGGACGAGCTGGCCGAGCAGACGTCACCGCTGCTCACCTCGGTACGCCTGCCGGCGGAGGAGCTCGGGAGGCACGCCGTCGACCTGCTCGTCGCCAAGCTGGAGGGCAAACAACCACCACCCCTGATGCTGTTGCCGCCCAGGCTCTCCCGCCGGGCGAGCACACCGGACCCGGCCGCGCACCGCGGTACGGCCTGACCGGTCCGGGCATGGACGGGCGACGCTGGGACAGACAGCGTCCGCGCGTGCGGACATGCGGCGCGCACACGCGGACGGTCCTGGTGGTCGTCTTGGAGGAGTGCGCGATCTGTGACTGTCGCGCACTCCTCCTTCCTCGAAGCCGACCTTCGCCCGCGTTCGTCTCGCGGGCGGTGTGACGGACGGTCGTCGGGCTGGTGTCGTTCTGTGCGGACATGCGGCGCGTACGGAACGACATGCCCTCAGGACCGTCCTGGAGGAGTGCGCGACTCACGGCGGAGCGGTCGTCGCGCACTCCTCCTCCCTTTAGGCTCGCCCCGTGGAACTGGCAGAGGCTTTGACGCGCAGGGTGGTCGTGCTCGACGGCGGGATGTCGACGGCACTGGAGGTCGCCGGGCACGACCTGTCCGACGAGCTGTGGTCGGCGCGGTTGCTGCTCACCGATCCGGACGCCCTGCGCTCGGCCCACCTCGCCTACTTCCGGGCGGGTGCCGAGGTCGCGATCACCGCGAGCTATCAGGCGAGCTTCCCCGGTTTCGCGCGGCGCGGGATCAGCGAGAGCGAGACGGCGCGCCTGCTGCGTTCCAGCGTCGAGCTCGCCCGCTCCGCCGCGTCCGATGTGGACGGACCGCGCTGGGTGGCGGCGTCCGTCGGGCCGTACGGCGCGGTGCTCGCGGACGGGTCGGAGTACCGCGGCCGCTACGGCCTGAGCCGGCAGGAGCTGATCGACTTCCACCGCCCGCGGCTCGAGGAGCTGTGCGCGGCGGGGCCCGACGTGCTCGCGGTCGAGACCGTCCCGGACGTCGACGAGGCCGAGGCCGTGCTGGAGGTGGTGCGCGGCAGCGGTGTGCCGGCCTGGCTCTCCTACAGCGTGCGCGGTAACCGGACCTGCGCCGGGCAGCCGTTGGAGGAGGCGTTCGAGGTGGTGGCGGGTGTCGCCGAGGTGATCGCCGTCGGTGTGAACTGCTGCGCGCCGGAGGACGTGGCGGGCGCGGTCGCCGTGGCCCGCGAGGTCACCGGGCTGCCGGTCGTGGTCTACCCGAACAGCGGGGAGCGGTGGGACGCGCGGGACCGGTCCTGGACGGGGGACGGGACCGGCTTCGCCGCGCAGGCCGGGCAGTGGGCTGACGGCGGTGCTCGGCTGGTGGGCGGGTGCTGCCGGACCGGGCCGGACGCGATCGCGGTGCTGGCGAAGGGCCTTGCCACGAGGTCGTGAACAGGCGAACGGCCTGCCGGTCCCCGTCCGACCGGCAGGCCGCCGCGCTTTCCCCGTGGTGGTCAGGCGACCGCGCAGGCGTTCCCGTTGAGGCTGAACGAGGCCGGAGCGGCCGAGTCGCCGGTGTGGGTGGCCTGGAAGCCGATGGTGATCGACGAGTTCGGTGCTATGTCGGGGTTGTAGGAGACGTTTCTGGCCGTCACCTGTCCCGACGAGGGGGAGTAGGTCGCGCTCCACCCGGAGGTGATCGTCTGCCCGCTCGGCAGCGTGAAGGCCAGAGCCCACCCTCGGACCGGCGCGGAACCGGTGTTGGTGATGGTGATGTTCGAGGTCAGGCCGGTGTTCCAGGCGTTGACGACGGTGCTGACCCGGCAGGCCGAGCCGCCGGGAGGCGACGTGGTGGTCGTTGTCGTGGTGGTCGTGGGCTCGGTGCCGGTGAACTGGGTGATGAACTTCCAGGCCTCGCCGGAGGTCCAGGTGCGCCAGCCGTCGCCGCCCGAGTCGATCGGTCCCGGTGTGTGCCCGCCGTCGAACGCCGCCCACACCACGGGGTAGCCCGCCCGGCAACCGCTGTAGGCGGTGACGACGTGCGTCCGGCTGCCCGCGCTCGGCTCGCGAGGGTTCTGCGGTGTGCAGCCGTTGTTGCGCACGAACGTGTCGCGCAGCCCGCGGCCCAGGCCGATGCCCAGGACGTTGTCACTGATGCCGTGGATGCCCATGTACCCGATGGGTTGGGTACCGCCGTCGCAGCCGCTGAGCTGCGCGCCGGAGTAGGCGACCACGGCGCGGAACACGGTGGCGCGGGCACACGCCACCGCGTACGACATGCCGCCGCCGTAACTGAAACCACCGGCGAAGCGCTGGGTCGTGTCGATGCACAGCCCGGCGTCGAGCAGCCGGACGAGGTCGTCGACGAACCTCAGGTCCTGGCCGCCGGGGTTGGCCCAGCCGTTGTCGTTGCCCTGCGGCGCCACGAAGATCGTGCCGTTGTTCGCGGCGTCGGAGAGCCGCCGAAGCCCGTAGTAGGACCAGTTGTAGCCGTCACCGCCGCCGGAGTCGACGTCGTTCGCGGTGCCTCCCCGCCAGTGGAAGCCCACGAACAGCCGGTACTGGCGGTTGTTGTCGTAGCCGGGCGGCAACCGCAGTGTGTAAGAGCGGTTCTGGCCACCACTGCTGATCGTGTGCTGGCCGCTCGCCAACGCCGGTGGCTTGCCGCATCCCGCCGTCGCCGCCGTCGTGCCGGAGCCCGGACCGCCGAGGGCGATGCCCGCGGCGCCCAGGAGGGCGACCGCACTCGCGACGGCCGCGGCGATCACGGACCTATGCCGGGGCATGGTTCAGCTTCTCGTGCACCATCGTTCTTCCCTTCGATCGTCACACCGGTCAGGCAGCGGAGCAGCGCACGCCGTTGAGAGTGAAGCCGTCCGCGGGGCCGCTGTTGCCCGTGTGCGTGGCCTGGAAGCCGATCGACACCTGGGCGGAAGGCGCTATCTGCGCGTTGTAGTTGACGTTCGTCGCGGTCACCTGGCCGGTGGCGGGGGAGTAGGTGGCGCTCCAGCCGCCCGTGATGGTCTGTCCGCCGGGCAGCGTGAACTGCAGCTTCCAGCCGTTCACGGCCGTCGCGGACGTGTTGGTGATGGTGATCGTCTCGGTCAGGCCGGTGTTCCAGGCGTTGACCGCCGCCTTGACCGAACAGCCCTGGGACGGCGGCGGAGTGGTCGTCGTGGTCGTGGTCGTCGTCGTGGTGGTACCGGTGGGCGGGCGGTCCAGGCCCAGGAACGTGATGGCGTAGCCCACCATTCCGGCGGTCGGCACGTCGTGGCCGGTGCCCTGGGCGCTGATGCCTTCGACGACGCCGGTCGCGCCGTATCGCGTGCGGGTCCAGTTCGACTGGGGCTGGTCGGTGGACGCCGGCGTCCTGCTCACCCCGTGCAGGTTCGTCCACTGGTCGAGCGCCTCACCGAAGTTCGGGTAGGCCAGCGTGGTGTCGTTGGTGCCGTGCCACAGCTGCATCCGCGGGTAGCGGCCGGTGTAGCCGGGGTACATCGCCCTGGCCTGGTCACCCCACTGCTGCGGGGTCTTCAGAAGCGTTCCGCCCGAGCACTGGCTGTTCCACATCGATCCGTCGGTCGTCGCGAAGCAGCCCGCCGGGACGCCCGCGAAGGCCGAGCCGGCGCTGAACACGTCCGGGTACTCGGCGGCCAGCACGTTGGTCATCATCGCTCCGGACGAGATGCCCGCGACGACGATGCGCTCCGGGTCCACGTTGTAGCGCTGACGCGCGTACGACACCATCGACATGATCCCGGTCGAGTCGCTGCCTCCGTTGCGGCGCAACGCGTTCTGCGTGGAGACGTCGAAGCAGTGGCCGTCCCTCGTCGCTTCGGGGTAGACGATCACATAGCCGTTGCGGTCCGCCGCGGTGACGAAGTCGCGTCCACCGCCGTTGTGCACCGCGCTCGCGGAACCGGTGCAGTAGTGGATCATCACGAGGAGTGCGGGGCGTGCCGCGACCGTGTCGGGCGCGTAGACGTACATGTTCAGGTTGGTCGGGTTGGTGCCGAAGTTCGTGACGCGCACGAGCGACGCGGCGCTCGCCGGCTGGGGCACGAGCGAGAGAGCGACGGCGGCGGCCAGCAGCACGGCCGCCGCGACGATGGCAGCTGTGCTGCTCCAAAGCTTGCGGGTCAAGGTCATCATGGTCTCCCCGAGGGCAGGCCGGCTCCCGCGGAGGACGTGTCGCCCGATCCGCGGGAGCCTGCCCGGTGTGTGGTGCGGGACGTCAGCTCGCGGTGCAGGCCGGGTTCAGCCCGGCTCCGCTTCCGCTGCCCTGGAAGCCGAACTCGGTTGACCCGCCGGCGGGCACGTTGGCGTTGTAGTCCACATTGGACCAGGTGACGGTTCCGCTGTTGCCGCTGCGGGTGGCACTCCACGAGCCGGTGACGGTGCCGTTCGACAGGGTGGTGGTGACCTTCCAGCCGCGCAGGGCACTGGACCCGGCGGTGACCTTGATCGTCGCGACGAAGCCCTCGTTCCACTGGTTCAGCGACACCGACGCGCTGCACGCGCCCGGAACGGGGTCGTTGCTCGTCGTCGTGGTGGTGGTCGTGGTGGTTGTCGTCGGGTCGGTGCCACCACCCGCGTTGAGCGCGTCCAGCGTGGAGTTGTAAGCGGCCTTCTTGTTGCCGCTGTTGTCGAACAGCAGCGGAGTGCCGGAAGCGCGCCAGGAGTCGGAGTCGCGGATGCCCCACACGGTGATGCCGGTGCACCGCGAGACGGCCAGACAGGCTCGGGTGACGGTCTGGTACCGCTGCGCCTGGGTGCTGCCGGAGCCCTCGATGTCCAGTTCGGTGATCTGGACGTCGACGCCGAGGTTGGCGAAGTTCTGCAGGGTGGTCTGGTAGTTGGACGGCACCGGGCTGTTGTTGTTGAAGTGGGACTGGAAGCCGACGCAGTCGATCGGCACGCCGCGGGACTTGAAGTCCTGCACCATCCGGTAGACGCCCTGCGTCTTGGCATGCGACCAGTCGTCGGTGTTGTAGTCGTTGTAGCAGAGCTTCGCGTTCGGGTCGGCCGCCCGTGCCGCGCGGAAGGCGACCTCGATCCAGTCGTTGCCGGTGCGCTGGAGGTTGGAGTCACGGCGGCCGCCGCCGCTGCCGTCGGCGAAGGCCTCGTTCACGACGTCCCAGGCGTAGATCTTGCCGCGGTAGTACGTCGCGACCTGCGTGACGTGGTTCAGCATCGCGTTGCGCAGCGCGGAACCGGACATGTTCTGCATCCAGCCGGGCTGCTGCGAGTGCCACGCCAGCGCGTGCCCGCGGACCCGCTTGCCCTGGTTGCGCGCCTGGTTCACGATCCGGTCAGCGTTGCCATAGCTGAACTGGCCCTGGTTCGGCTCAGTCGCGTCCATCTTCATCTCGTTCTCAGCCGTGACCATGTCGAACTCGCGGTTCAGGATCCCGGCATAGGTCGAGTCGCCCAGTTTGTTCGCGGCCACCGCGGTGCCGAAGTAACGACCGCTCTGCTGGGCCGCCGCGCCGAGGGTGGTTGCCGCGTTCGCGGCGGGAGGTGCGATCAGGGTGGCGCCGATTGCCGCTGTCGCGACCGTGGCAATGATCGGGATCAGGGCCACTGACTTCGATGTCAGTTTCATCATTCACGCTTTCGCAGGAACACCCCGTCGCGGGGTGTGATGGGCAGGGTCAGCTCACGAGGTCCGGTGCGCCAGTGCCGGATCCCGTTGAGCGACAACGAGTGTCGCAGCTCGCTGTTCGCGCTCACAAGAACGCGTCGTCGAATTCGACAGCAGGTTGACCTGATCGGCGTAGGAATGTAGGGGAGCGCTCCCAGTCTGAACTTCAAACCGTTTGAGCACAGTGGTCGAACAAGTTTCGAAACTGTATTCCGCAAAAGTGAGCGCTAACAACTTCAGCGTTGACCGAACCTTGTTCCACGGCTACATTGGCCGCAACTCGTATTCGCTTTCCGCGGTGCTGGTCCGATGCGGACCTGGTGCTCGACCACACGGCAGTGGAATTCGCACGCCGTTCGTGGGAGCGCTCTCATGCGCCGTGACTCCTGATGCCCACCAGCGACGATGCTGCGAGGACCCTGAATGAGAGCAACCGATCCGGCTCGCGCCGGTGCTTCCCCGTCGACCCGTGACTCCCCATCGGGTTCGTCTTGTCCGCGAAGTTCATCCAGCAATCGGAGAGGAAGCACGATGGCACGGTGGAAGCGGGGAACAGGCGCGTGCGTGCTCGCGGGCGCGGTCGTCACCGGGGTCACCGCCCTGGTCGTCAGCACCGGCGTGACCGTCAGCGCCGCGGAGTCGGCGTTCTACGTCGACCCGTCGAGCTCGAGCGCGCGGTGGGTGGCCGCGAACCCGGGAGACTCGCGGGCGTCGGTCATCCGTGACCGCATCGCGTCGGTCCCGCAGGCGCGGTGGTACACGACGACCAACACCTCGACCGTGCGCTCGGAGGTCAGCTCCTTCGTGGGCGCGGCGGCCTCCGCCGGGAAGATCCCGATCCTGGTGGTCTACAACGTCCCCAACCGCGACTGCGGAGGCGCCAGCGGCGGCGGGGCGCCCTCGCACGAGGCCTACCGGGCCTGGGTGGACGAGGTGGCGGCGGGCCTGGCCGGTCGTCCGGCGACGATCGTGCTGGAACCGGACGTGCTGCCGTTGATGACCACCTGTCAGAACGCGGACCAGCAGAACCAGACCAAGGCGTCGATGGCCTACGCGGGCAAGCGGCTGAAGTCCGGTTCCGGCCAGGCGAAGGTGTACTTCGACATCGGGCACTCCGCGTGGCTGGCCCCGGCGGAGGCCGCGAACCGGTTGCGCGGCGCGGACATCTCCAACAGCGCCGACGGCATCTCGACCAACGTGTCGAACTACCGCGCCACGTCCGACGAGGTGAACTTCGCGAAGAACGTGCTCAACGCCGTCGGGGACGGCCGGCTCAAGGCGGTCGTGGACACCAGCCGCAACGGCAACGGTCCCGCCGGCAGCGAGTGGTGCGACCCGGCGGGACGCGCCATCGGCACACCCAGCACGACGAACACGGGTGACTCGAAGATCGACGCGTTCCTGTGGGTCAAGCTGCCGGGCGAGTCGGACGGCTGCATCGCGCCGGCCGGTCAGTTCGTGCCGCAGCGGGCCTACGAGCTCGCGATGGCGGCGGGGCCGATCACGACGACGACCACGACGACTACCACCACGGGCGGTAATCCCGGCGGCGGGTGCAAGGCGACCCATCGCGTGGTCAGCCAGTGGAACGGCGGCTACACCGGGGAGATCCTGATCGAGAACCGCGGCCCGGCGATCAACGGCTGGACCTTCACCTTCTCGGCACCTGGCGTGTCCGTCACCCAGGGCTGGAACGGCACGTGGACGGACACGGGCGACGTGGTCCGGGTGGCGAACGTGGCGTGGAACGGCTCGCTGGCGTCCGGTGCCCAGCTGAGCATCGGGTACAACGCGAACTACAACGGCACGCCGCCGTTCGCGTCACCGGCGCTGAACAACGTCGCCTGTTCCTGAGGCGACGACAGGGAAAGCGGGTCCCGTCACCGCACCGCCGTGACGGGACCCGTCGCCGTGCGCCACGGAGTCCTCTGTGGACACGACGCGTCCGCACCCGCCATCGGACCGGATGAAGAGCGGGTGGCCACGACCATCTCGTGGAACTCCGGCCGTGACGTGGCCGGGCCCGTACGGGAGGCGGATCCGCGGTGGGACGAACGCGCGTGACCCTGGCCGACGTGGCGGCGGCGAGCGGGGTGTCGGTCACGACCGCGTCGCTCGTGCTGACCGGAAGAGCGCGGGAACTGCGCATCTCCGAGGCGGCCGAACGGCGCGTGCGCTCGACCGCCCTGGACCTGGGTTATCGGCGTGGCACGCTCGTGACGGGACCCCGGCCAGGACGTTCGCGGACGATCGGGTTCGTGCTCGACACAATCGCCTCGACCGGGCTGGCCGGCGACGTGCTCAGCGGCGCGCTGGAGGCCGCGCATCGGCGCGGGTTCGTGCTGTTCGTGGGGGAGACCGGTGGCGACCCGGTGGAGGAACGGGCGCTGTTCGCGGCGATGTGCGACCGGCGTGCCGACGGCATCGTCCTCGCGGCCGCGGACACGAGGGTGGTCGCCCTGCCGGACGGCCCGCACCACGTGCCCGCGGACGCGAGGGTGGTCGCCCTGCCGGACGGCCCGCGCCACGTGCCGGCGGACACGAGGGTGGTCGCCCTGCCGGACGGCCCGCGCCACGTGCCGGCGGACACGAGGACGGTCGCCCTGCCGGACGGCCCGCACCACGTGCCCGCGGTGCTCCTCAACGCCACCAACGCCTCCCGCCCCGGTCTTCCGTCGGTGATGCCAGACGAGCGGCAGGGCGGCCGTTCGGCGGCGCGTGTCCTCGTCGAGGCCGGGCACCGGCGCGGCGTTCACCTGATCGGCGTGGGTCCCCGCGGCGTGCCGCCTGGCGGTGTCGCGGCCGTGGAGCGCCTCGTCGGCATACGCGAGGTGTTCGAGGCCGCAGGCGTCGAGATCGCCGGTGCGCATTGCTGTCCGAAGTGGACACCGGAGGACGGCTACGACGCGACCCGGCGGCTGCTGAGCGCCCATCGGCCGCGGGCGCTGGTGTGCTTCGACGACCGCCTGGCGTTCGGGGCGTACCAGGCGCTCGCCGAGGCCGGGCTCTCCGTGCCCGGTGACGTCTCCGTGCTCGGGTTCGGCGACCACCCCGTCGCCTCGTGGATGCGACCCCGGCTGACCACCGTCGCCCTGCCGCGCCACGAGCTCGGCGCGCGGGCGGTCGGGGTGCTGGTGGAGATGCTGGAACGGCGGCCGCGTGGCGTCCGGTCGTCCCTGGTCCACCGGGTGCCGATGCCGCTGCGTGAGGGCGGCTCGGTGGCACCTCCGCAGCGCTGAAGCGCCGATTGTTCGCGTTAACAGCGGTGTTGGTACGGATGGCGTTCTGGGTGTTCATGGAGCGGAAGCTGCTAAAAGTTAGCGCTCACATTTAGCTTTGACCCCGCGTGACGGGGTCTTCTACATTGCTGGAAGCAGCCCCCTGTCGCTGACCGCCCGCGCCAGTGCGTGATCGTGCTCTCCGCTTCCTCCGACGACGAAGGGTGATCATGTTCTTCGTACGACTGTTCACATCCCGGCGGGCCCGGCTCACGGCCGCCGCCGCTGTACCGCTGATCGCCGTGTCCGCACTCGCCGCGGTGACGGTGCCTCCGGCCGCGGCCGCGCCGGGCTGTTCGGTGACGTACTCGGCACCGTCCCAATGGGACGGTGGGTTCACGGCGAACGTCAGCGTCACCAACCTCGGTGACGCCGTCAACGGCTGGACGCTCACCTGGAGCTTCTCCGCCGGCCAGCAGGTGAAGCAGGCCTGGAGCGCGGAGACGACCCAGTCGGGGAGCCAGGTGACCGCGCGCAACGTCTCCTACAACGCGGCGATCCCCACCGGCGGCAAGGTCGAGTTCGGCTTCAACGGTTCCTCCACGGGAACCTCCAACCCGAACCCCACGGCGTTCACGCTCAACGGCACCCTCTGCACCGGTGAAGTCGGCCCCACCACCACAACCACAACGACGACCACGACGGGCAACCCGCCCGTGGGCAACCTGCCGTCGAGCTTCCGCTGGAACTCCAGCGGCGTGCTGATCAGCCCGAAGCCGGACTCCACGCACGCGAACGTCGCGGTCAAGGACCCGAGCGTCATCTACCACAACGGCAAGTACCACGTCTTCGCGTCCACCTACACCGACGGCTACAACCTGATGTACACCAGTTTCAGCGACTGGTCCCAGGCGTCGTCCGCACCGCACTACTACCTCGACCGCTCTGGCGTCGGCGCCGGGTACCGGGCCGCGCCGCAGGTGTTCTACTTCGCGCCGCAACGCCTCTGGTACCTCGTCTACCAGACCGGGTCGAACGCCTCGTACTCGACGACGTCCGACATCTCCAACCCCGCGTCGTGGTCCACGCCGAAGAACTTCTACGCCAACGGGATGCCGCAGATCATCCGCGACAACATCGGCAACGGCTACTGGGTCGACTTCTGGATGGTGTGCGACACCGCGAAGTGCTACCTGTTCTCCTCCGACGACAACGGCCACCTCTACCGGTCCGAGACCAGCCTCGGCCAGTTCCCGAACGGCTTCACCAACA
Organism: Lentzea waywayandensis; assembly: GCF_900115955.1. Taxonomy (GTDB): domain Bacteria; phylum Actinomycetota; class Actinomycetes; order Mycobacteriales; family Pseudonocardiaceae; genus Lentzea; species Lentzea waywayandensis. Next base: position 937,243 of record NZ_FOYL01000002.1, on the reverse strand, counting down.
CGGTGATCGCCATGCAGGACAGCAACCGCAACCGGTTGTTCGAGGCGTCCAACGTCTACAAGATCGCCGGGAAGAACCAGTGGTTCCTCGTGCACGAGGCGATCGGCTCGGACGGCCGCCGCTGGTTCCGCTCCTGGACCGCGCCCTCGATCACCGGTCCGTGGACGGGGCTGGCCGAGAGCGAGTCGAACCCGTTCGCCCGCGCCAACAACGTGACGTTCCCAGGTGGACAGTGGACGCGCGACATCAGCCACGGCGAGATGGTGCGCACGAACGTCGACCAGACGATGGAGATCAGCCCCTGCAAGCTCAGCTATCTCTACCAGGGCATGGACCCCAACGCCGGGGGTGACTACAACCGGCTGCCCTGGCGGCTCGGCCTGCTGACCCAGACCAACTCGACCTGCTGAGTGCAGGACCGACGCCGCCGGGCACGCGCACCGGCGGCGTCCCCCCGCGAGAAAGGGGCGACGATGCCCTCCTGGTCCAGGAAACTCACGCGCCTCGCCGCCGTCCTGCTGGCGGCGATGGCGACCGTCACCGCGAATCCCGCCACCGCCGCTCCCGGCAGTCCGGCGCTGACCCCGCCACTCGGCTGGAACAGCTGGAACAGCTTCGGCTGCGGCATCACCGAGAGCCAGGTCCGCCAGGCCGCCGACGCGATGGTGTCGTCGGGCATGCGCGACGCCGGCTACCAGTACGTCGTCGTGGACGACTGCTGGTTCGACCCGCAGCGCGACTCCGCCGGCAACCTGCGCGCGCACCCGTCGAAGTTCCCGAGCGGGATGAAGGCGCTGGGCGACTACATCCACACCCGCGGCCTGAAGTTCGGCATCTACCAGGCACCCAACGAGAAGACGTGCGCGCAGGGCACCGGCGCCCACCCCGGTTCGACGGGGAGCAAGGGCCACGAGGTCCAGGACGCGCGGAGCTTCGCGTCGTGGGGCGTGGACTACCTGAAGTACGACTGGTGCTCGGGCGCCGGCACCCGGGACGAGCAGATCGCCCGGTTCACGATCATGCGCGATGCCCTGCGCGCCACCGGCCGCCCGATCGTCTACAGCATCAACTCCAACAGCTTCCACGCTCCCACCGGTGACAGGTACGACTGGAGCGAGGTCGCCGACCTGTGGCGTACCACCGAGGACCTGCTGGACATCTGGCAGAACGGCAACACCAACAGCTATCCGATGGGCGTGGGCAACGTCGTCGACATCACCGCCCCGCTCGCCGTGCAGGCCGGTCCCGGCCACTGGAACGACCCGGACATGCTCGTCGTCGGGCGCCCCGGCCTCACGCTCACCGAGTCGCGGTCGCACTTCACGCTGTGGTCGCTGATGGCGGCGCCCCTCATGGCGGGCAACGACATCCGCACCATGTCCGCCGACGTCAGCGCGGTCCTGCGCAACCAGCGCCTGATCACCGTGAACCAGGACGGCCTCGGTGCCGGAGGGCGCCGGGTGCGCGACGACGGCGCCACCGAGGTGTTCGCCAAACCGCTCGCGGACGGCTCGGTCGCCGTCGGCCTGTTCAACCGGGGCGGCGGCACGGCGACCATCTCCACCACGGCCGCCCAGATCGGCCTGTCCGGCAACGGTTTCACGCTGACCGACCTCTGGACCGGCGGCACGTCCAGCACGTCGGGCGCGATCTCCGCGTCCGTTCCCGCACACGGCGTCACTGCGTTCCGGGTGACCGGTGGCAGCCCGCTGGAGAACACCACCTCGCGGCTGCGCGGTGCCGGGTCGAACCGTTGCCTCGACGTCGAGAACGGCTCCACGGCGGCCGGGGCCGCGGTCGTGATCCAGGACTGCCTCACGCCGGCCTCCCAGCGGTGGACCTCCTGGACCAACGGCGAGGTCCGGGTGTTCGGCGACAAGTGCCTCGACGCGTACGACCAGGGCACCGCCAACGGCACGAGGGTCATCGTCTGGCAGTGCAACGGTCAGGCGAACCAGCGCTGGACGCTGGGTTCGGACGGGACGCTGCGCAACACGAACGCCGGTCTGTGCCTCGACGTCGAACGGGCCGCGACCGCCAACGGCTCGAAGCTGGTGCTGTGGACCTGCAACGGCCAGACCAACCAGAGGTGGTCGCGATCATGAGATGGGCTCCCGTCGCGGCGGCGGTGTCCGCCCTCACCCTGGTGGCCGCGGGACTCGCCGCGAGCACGACCGCGCAGGCCGCCCCCGGCTGTTCGGTCGCCTACATCAAGACCTCCGAGTGGCAGGGCGGCTTCGGCGCGTCCGTGTCCATCACCAACACCGGTGACGCGATCACCGGCTGGACGCTCGAGTGGACGTACGCCTCCGACCAGCAGGTCGGGCAGCACTGGAACGCGGTGATGACGCAGAGCGGCGGTGAGGTCAGCGCGCGCAACGCCTCCTACAACGGGTCTGTGCCCTCCGGCGGCAAGGTCGAGTTCGGGTTCAACGCCACGTCCGGCTCCGCCAACCCCGACCCGGCGTCCTTCCGCCTCAACGGAACCAGCTGCAACGGCGGCACGGATCCGACCACCACCACGACCACGACCACCACCACAACGACCACCACCACAACGACACCCAGGCCGGCGTCGTTCAGCAACCCGGTGCTGTGGCAGGACTTCGCCGACATCGACATCATCCGCGTGGGCGACGCGTACTACTACTCGGCGTCGACCATGCACTACTCGCCGGGCGCGCCGATCCTGCGTTCGTACGACCTGGTGAACTGGGAGTTCGCCGGGCACTCCGTGCCACGACTGGACTTCGGCTCCAAGTACGACCTCAACGGCGGCAGGGGGTACGTGCGGGGGATCTGGGCGTCGTTCCTCAACCACCGCAAGAGCAACAACACCTTCTACTGGGGCGGGTGCGTCGACTTCGCCCAGACCCACATCTACACCGCCGCGGCCGTGGACGGGCAGTGGTCGAAGCTCTCCACGATCAACAAGTGCTACTACGACGCGGGAATGCTGGTCGACGACAACGACACGATGTATGTGGCGTACGGCAACACCACGATCAGCGTCGCGCAGCTGTCGGCGGACGGGAAGTCGGAAGTGCGTTCGCAGCAGGTCTTCCAGACGCCGTCCAACATCGGCACCCTGGAGGGCGCGCGGTTCTACAAGCGGGGCGGCAGCTACTACATCTGGCTGACCAGGCCCGCGAACGGCCAGTACGTGCTCAAGTCGTCGAGCCCGTTCGGCCCGTACACCGTCCAGCAGGTGCTGCTGAACATGCCCACGCCGATCCAGGGCGGGGGAGTGCCGCACCAGGGCGGCATGGTGCAGACGCAGAACGGCGACTGGTACTACATGGCCTTCGTGGACGCCTACCCCGGCGGCCGCGTACCGGTGCTCGCCCCGATCACCTGGACCTCCGACGGCTGGCCGCGCATCACCACCGTCAACGGCGGCTGGGGCGCGAACTACCCGATGCCGAACCTGCCGTCGCGCCCGGTGAGACCCATGACCGGCGTGGACACCTTCGACGGCACCGCGCTCAAGCCGCAGTGGGAGTGGAACCACAACCCGGACACGACGAAGTACAGCGTCGGCAACGGTTTGAGGCTGTCCACCGCGACCGTCACCAACGACCTGTACAACGCCCGCAACACTCTCACCCACCGAACACAGGGCCCGACCTCGACGGCCACCGTCACACTCGATCTCGCCTCGATGCGCGACGGTGACCGCACCGGACTGGCGATGCTGCGCGACTCCTCGGCGTGGATCGGGGTCAAGCGCGACAGCGGCCGCAACCGCGTGGTCATGGTCAACGGCCTCACCATGGACAGCAACTGGAACACCACCGGCACCGGCACCGAGGTCGCGAGCGCGAACCTCACCGGCACCCGGATCTGGTTGCGCGCCAACGCCGACATCCGTCCCGGCAGCGGACGGCAGGCCCGGTTCTCCTACAGCACCGACGGCGTGAACTTCACGTCACTGGGCAGCGGCTTCACGCTGAAGAGCGACTGGCAGTTCTTCATGGGCTACCGGTTCGGCATCTTCAACCACGCCACGCAGGCGCTCGGCGGCTCGGTGGGGGTGCAGCGCTTCGAGCTGACCACTCCCTGACAGCTCAGAGATAGCAACAGAACAGCGCGGCGAGCACCGCGCCGGTCACGGCGGCGACGAGAACCGTCGCCGCCGTGACCACGAGGTGACGCCGCCGCACGGCCCGGACGAGCCGGGGCAGGACGGCGGCGGGCACCTCGGGGTCGGTGTCCAGCGACTGCACCGCCCACGCCACCGGCACGCGCGACAGCAGGCCCGTCACCCCCGCGAGCCCGCAGACCTCGCGCTCGCACGAGGCGCACTGCGCGAGGTGCTGCTCGTAGGCCAGCCGGTCCGAGGTCGACAGCGAGCCCAGGACGTAGGCGCCGTCCCACTCCCGGAACGGATCCGGTGCGTTCACCGCCCCGTGACCCCGTTCTCCTGCAGGGCCAGCCTCAACGCGCGCAGGCCGTAGTGCAGCCGCGACTTCACCGTGCCCTGCGGCACCTCCAGCGCGTCGGCGAGTTCGGCGATGGACTCGCCGCGGTAGTAGGCCCGCACGATCACCAGCCGGTGCTCGGGTTTGAGCGTGGACAGCGCGTCGGCGACGAGCCAGGCGTCGAGCGTGGAGTCGGTGTGGTCGGCCCGCGACCGTTCGGGCAGGCTCTCCGAATCGACCTCCCACCGGGCACGGGCGCTGCGGCGTTCGTCGATGGCGTAGTTGCGCGCCACGGCGTAGAGCCACGCCTTGGACGCCGACGAACCCTGCTCCAGGACCTCGGGATGTCTCCAGGCGCGCAGCAGAGCCTCCTGGACGATGTCCTCGGCGAGTTGCTCGTCCCCGGTCAGCCGCAGGGCGTAGCGCCACAGGGCGGCGGCGTGGCCGTCGTGCAGCGCGCGCAACAGGGCGATGTGGTCGTCGTTGATGACGCACCCCGCCTAGGTGCGGAACGCCGGGGAGCGCTTGCCGAGGAACGCCGCTGTGCCCTCACGCATGTCGTCCGTGGTGAAGGCGTGCCGGAACGCCTCGAGCTCGGCGTGCAGCCCCAGACCGACGGGCACGCCGTCCGCGGCGTTGATCACCGACTTGCACGCGGCGACCGCGGCGGGCGAGTTGGCGGCGATGTCGGCGAGCACCAGCCGTGCGGCGGCGAACATCTCCTCGCGGGTGTCGAAGACCTGGTTCACCAGTCCGGTGCGGTGCGCCTCCGCCGCGTCCACCCGCCGGCCGGAGTAGATCATCTCGCGGGCCCGTGCCACCCCGACCCGCCGGAACAGCCTGACGCAGCCACCGAAACCGGGGATCAGGCCGAGGAGCACCTCCGGCTGCCCGAAGACGGCCTTGCGGGTGGCGTAGACGAAGTCGCACGCCAGCGCCATCTCGCAGCCGCCGCCGAGCGCGTAGCCGTCGACGCAGGCCACGACGGGGACGGGAAGCCGTTCGAGCAGGCACGTCACCTCCTGGCCCAGCGCGCCGAACGCCTCGCCCTGCTCGGCGGTCATGGCCGCCATCTCGCGGATGTCGGCGCCGGCGATGAACGCGGGGCCCTCCGATCCCGTGAGCAGGACCGCGCGGGGACCGGAGAGGGTCGACAGCAGGTGGCGCAGCTCGGTGAGGGTCCGCTGGGACAGGGCGTTGCGGGCGTGCGGCCGGTGCACGGTCACCGTCAGCACGCCGCCCTGCTCGTCGAGCACGAGGTCCTGATAGTCCACAGTGGTCTCCTCACGAGTCCCAGATCGCGCCGTAGGCGGGGATTCCCCTGGCCTCCAGCTCTTCGACGACGTGCCAGGTGGTCTGTTTGTTGGAGATGCAGATGACCGCCTCCGCGTCGAACCGGCGGCAGGCGTCGTGCGCGAGCGCGACGAGATCAGGCTTGCCCTGAACGGCGGTGTCCCAGACGACGGCGTCGGGTTGCGCGTCGAGGATCTCGTCGACCAGCGCGTCCCCGTAGGTGCGGCGCGGGTCGCGGGTCGACCACACCAGCGTGGCCGGCGCGGTGCGGGCGAGCAGGTGCGGCAGGCAGGGGCCGATGCCGCTGCCGGTGGCGACCCACACCACGCGGCGGAACAGCTTGTCGATGTTGCCGACGCCCGCGGTCGGGATCCCCTTCACCCACAGGTGGCTCGGCTGGTCGGCGATGAGCTTCGCCGTCCAGTCGCCCGCGCGGGAGATGGTGAGCCGGAAGCCGGAGCGTCCCGGGGCGGGCACGTTCGCGAACGAGTGCCATTCGAGCAACGGGTTGCGGCTCACCGCTGTCGAGGAGCCCGCGAACGGCGTGACGCCGTGGTCGAACGACACGAGCGCGACGTGCGGTGACGGGCTGACGATCCGCACCGGCACGCGCCGCAGCCGCAGCCACGGGAGCGCCACGCTGACCACCACCAGGGCGAGAGGCCAGAGGAACACCGGGTTGGAGACCGCGGCCAGCGCGCCGAACAGCACGAGCACGGTCCAGCCGCCGAACCGGTGCGACCGTTCGAAGAGGTCGTGATGGCGGGCACGGAACCGGGGGAGCGCGAGCACGGTCATCGCGACGAGCAGGGCGAAGATCGTCCAGCTCAACCCGACAGGCAGTGCGTCGCGCATGGTGATCGCGAGCGGGAGGAACCAGGCCACGGCGCAGACGGCGGCGCCGACGTGCAGGCCACCGAAGTGGTAGACCTTGCCCAGCGTCCACCGCACCCGCAACGGCCAGTGGGTAGGCGCGCTGGTGGCCACCCGGAACAGCAGGTTGATCACCAGTTGCTGCCGGACCAGCGCGGCGAGGGTCACGTTGGTGACCACGAGCGTGGTCAGCACGTCCTGGTCGCCCCACCAGTCGCCGGCCACCGCGAAGGCCAGGTTCGCGAGGACGACGGCCGCCGCGAGCCGGTTGTGGTGGGTGAACGGGCGCCGGCGCAGGACCGCGCGCAGGGATCGTCCGGCCGGTGGCAGAACCAGATCGCGCACCGTCATGCCACGGGCTCCCGCCGCAGTCCGTCCACATGCGACAGAAGTGCGCGCCGGTCGACCTTGCCGCGGTCGGTCGTCGGCAGCGTGTCGACCGGGACGATCAGCGTCGGCACGCAGTAGTACGGCAGCCGTTGCGAGACCGCCCGCCTCGCCCGCTCCGGCGTCGCGGTGGCGGGACTGATGAAGCCGACGAGCTTCCCGTCGTGCACCACCGTCGTGGCGCGGTCGCAGTCCTCGGCACGCTCCAGAGCCGCGGTGACCGCGTCCAGCTCGACGCGGAACCCGCGCACCTTGACTTGGTCGTCGGTGCGGCCGCGGTGCTCCAGCCTGCCCTCGCGGGTCCACCTGCCGAGGTCGCGCGTCCGGAACATCAGGTGGTCGCCGCCGAGGAACGGATCGGGGCGGTACCGCTGGGCCGTGAGGTCGAGGTCGCCCAGATAGCCCGCCGTGACGCACGCCCCGCCGGCCCACATCTCACCGACCGCGCCGATGGGGCACGGCCGCAGGTCGTCGTCGAGCACGTACACGGTCGTGTTCGGCACGGGCCTGCCGATGGTGAGCTGCCCGGAGCCCGGTTCGTAGCGCTGCACCGTGTTGACGATGGTGACCTCGGTGGGACCGCAGGCGTTGTGGAACGCCACCCGGCCCGCCCACACGTCCGCGAGGGCCTGCGGGCAGCGCTCACCGGCGACCGCGACCGTGCGCACCCGGTGGCACGCGGCGGGATCCAGCGTCGCCAGCACGCTGGGCGTGGCGATCACGACGTCGACCGTGCTCGCCGTCCGCGCGAGGTCGTCGCCGCGGATCACGAGCGTGCCGCCGTTCGCGAGCGTGCCGAGGATCTCCCACATCGCCATGTCGAACGCGATGTTGAGCAGCTGCGACACCCGGATCCCCGGTGCGACGCCCAGGGATCCGGGCGCGGTGAGCAGGACGTTGCACAGGTTGGCGTGGGAGACCCGCACCCCGTTGGGCCTCCCGGTGGTGCCGGAGGTGAAGATGACGGCGGCGATGTCCGACTCCGCGGTGATGGTGCGGCGGAACGCACCGGCCTCGGGCAGCGTGTCGATCGTGATGATCGTGGCGAGGTGAGGGGGCAGGGAGGCCGCGTCCGCGGTCGTGGTGAGCACGACGTTCACCCGTGCGGTCCGGACGATGTGCCGCAGATGGGCCTCGGGGGTGATGCGCACGTCCTGCGGCACGTAGGCCGCACCGGCCTTGAGCACCGCGAGAACGCCCACCACCATGGAGATCGACCGCGTCAGGAACAGTCCTACGTGGTCGCCGGGGCGTACACCGCCCCGGACCAGGAGCTCGGCCAGCAGTGTGGCCCTGGCGTCGAGCTCCCGGTAGGTCAGGGACTCACCTAGGTGTTCCACCGCGGTCAGGTGCGGGCGACGCGTCGCGTGTGTCTCGAAGGCGTGGTGGACGTGGTCGGACGGAGGGGTCCGGACAGGACCGGCGCCGAACACCTGGAACAGTTCGCGGTCGGTGGGGGACAGGTCGAACAGGGCGGATTCCTGGAACACGGCTGTCACGACGGGTGCCCTTTCGTGAGCGGTGCGTGGGCAACCGCTTGAACGAGACAGCCCGCCGGGAGGTTCACGTCGTGTCGAATCGCCCGTCGAATTCGAAAAGTCCTTGCCGTGCAAAGTTTTTCTTCGCGCGTGGGCGGGACTGTCCCGTCACCCAGACGGATGATCCAGGCTTCCTGCGTTTGTCATAGTCGTCTGCGCATATGAGCATCTGTCCTATGACGACTGTCGAGCACGCTCCGGCGGAACTGCACCGCAGCCACACCCACGGTCCCGGCTGCGGTCACGACGCCCTCGTGCACCGGGACCACGTCGACTACCTGCACGACGGACACCTGCACCGCGAACACGTGACGGATGGCGGCGTGCACTACGACGAATGCGACAAGTGCAGGTGTGCGCACTGTTCGGACTCCTGCGCGCAGTGCAACTGCTCGGAATGCGACTGCCCGACCTGCAACCACGCCCAGTGCGCGTGCGACGGCTGCACCGACTCGTGCGCCAACTGCACGTGTGCCGAGTGCAGTTGTCCCACGTGCGGCCACGCGGCCTGATTCAGTCCGTGGTGGACAGTTGGAAGACCGTCTCCTGGTGGTAGACGTCGCCGGGCCGCAGGACCGTGCTCGGGAAGTCCTGACGGTTCGGCGAGTCCGGGAAGTGCTGTGCCTCCAGGGCGAAGCCGGCGCCACGGCCGTACGGGCGGCCCCCTGTGCCGACCAGGTCCTCGGTCAGGAAGTTGCCCGAGTAGAACTGGAGACCGGGCTCGCTGGTCCACAGGGTCAGCAGCCGCCCGGAGACCGGGTCGCAGGCCTGCGCGGCGAAGGAGGCACCGGAGGAGTCCAGCACCCAGTTGTGGTCGTAACCTCCCGCGATCCGCAGCTGCGGGTGGGCCGCGCGGATGCGGGCGCCGATCGCGGTCGGCAGCCGGAAGTCGAACGGGCTCGCCTCGACCGGAACGGGACCTCCCACCGGGATCAGGGCCTCGTCGACGGCGCAGAACCGGCTCGCGTTGAGCATCAGCGACTGGCGGTGCACGTCGCCGCTGCCTTCCCCGGCCAGGTTCCAGTAGGTGTGGTTGGTCATGTTGAGGACGGTGGGCGCGTCCGTCGTCGCGTGGTAGGTGATGCTCAGGCGGTTGTGCCGGTCGAGCCGGTACGTCACCTGCGCGTCCACGGCACCTGGGAAGCCGCCGTCCCCGTGCGGGCTCACCAGTTCGAGCCGCACGCCCACGCTGTCCGTCTCGTGCAGTTCGGTCGCGGACCACACGCGCGTGTCGAAGCCCGCCGGTCCGCCGTGCAGGCTGTTCGGGCCGTTGTTGAGCGGAAGCTGGTGCTGGACGTCGTCGAGGGTGAAGGCGCCGCGAGCGATCCGGTTGGCGTACCGGCCGATCACGGCGCCGAAGAACACCCTGGCCGCGCCGGGCCGGTTGTTCGCGACGTAGTCGTCGAGCGCGGGGAACCCGAGCACCACGTTGGCGGGAACGCCGTGGCGGTCCGGTGCCTCCAGGGACTGGATCACCCCGCCGTAGTCCAGCACCCGCACGGTGAGGCCACCCGGCCACGCCAGGACGTACCGGTGGACGTCGGTGTCACCGACCCGGCCGAACCGTTCCCGGCGGAGCTCGGGTTCCCGCTGCGACATCGAACTCCTCGTGTCAGTCGACCAGGGCGCGGCAGTGCTGCGGCCGGATCCGTTGTGGTGCGACGCTTTCCAGGGTCGGCTTGATCGGGACGATGGAGCCGTCGCGGTCGAACCTCATCCTGTCGATCGTGGTCTCGCGGTGCGTGCCGTCCCCGCCGGGGATGGCGAAGCGGTGGTAGACGACGTACCAGTCGTCGGTGCCCGGTACCTGGAGCATCGAGCTGTGCCCGGTGCCCTTGATCCCGAGCTTCACGTCCTTGCTCAGGATCAGGCCGCGGTTCGTGAACGGGCCGGTGGGGCTGGGCGCGGTCGCGTAGGCGACGCGGTAGTCCTCGCTGCGGGTGTCGTCGATCGACCAGCTCAGGTAGTACGTGCCCTTGCGCTCCACCATGAACAGGCCCTCCCGGAAGTCCGTCAGCCCGGTGAGGCGGGTGATCTTGGCCGGGTCGTAGGAGATCATGTCACTGTTGAGCGGAACGACGTAGGCCTCACCGTTGCCCCAGTAGAGGTACGCCTGCCCTGAGCGGTCGACGAAGACGGCAGGGTCGATGGCCTGGCCGCCGGTGGGGTTGCGGGCGATCAGCGGCTGACCGGAGTCGACGAACGGGCCGGTCGGGGAGTCGCTCACCGCGACGCCGATCTTGGCCTCGGCGCAGAAGTAGAAGTAGTACTTCCCGCCGCGTTCGACGATGGTCGGCGCCCACGCGTTGCGGTCCGCCCAGCTCACGCCGGGACCGAGGTCGAGGATGACGCCCTCGTCCTTCCAGTCGACCAGGTTCTTCGACGACCAGGCGGAGAACTTCGTGCCGCTCCAGCCGTCGAAGCCGTCCGTGGTCGCGTAGATGTAGTAGGTGTCGCCGAACGCGACGATGTTCGGATCGGCGTTGAGACCGGGCAGCACGGGGCTGCGCATCTCGTGGGCCTCGACCGTCCACACGCGACTCTCGCGGCCCAGCCTCACGGTGAACTGCCTCGGCTTGCGCAGATCGACCGGGCCGCTGGGCGTGATGGAGGCGCCAGGAGCGAGTCCGAAGTCGAGCTGGACCCGCCGCAGGTCGGTACCCGGTCGCACGGGAAGCACCACGCTGCCGGGTTCGATGACCGCGGGCGCCTTGAGCGAGTCGTGCGCGACCGACCGGATCAGGGTCGCGTTGAACGGCAGCGCGGCCACCTCGGTGCTCGCGAGCGCCCGGTTGTAGAGCCGGACGTCCTTCATCCTGCCCTGGAAGGTCCTGTCCGCCGCGTAGACCGATCTGCCGAGGTAGTTGGCCGCCGTGATCCCACCGCCGATGTCGGACGGCTTGATGGAGACAGCGGTGTTGCGCGCCACTTCGACGCCGTCGAGGTAGAGCACCTCCACGCCGTTGCCGACGGTCAGGGTGACGTTCTTCCAGACGCCGCGCGGCAGCGCGCGACCGGAGTTCACGCCCTGCTCAGTCGTCCAGTTGCCGGTCGCGATCGCGCCGCGGTAGCCGTCACCGGTGCTGAACAGGTAGCCGTTGCCGACGCCGTTCGGCGCGGTGTTGCCGAAGCCGTAGAGGAAGTACGGCGTCTGCTGGGCCGGATCCACCAGCACGTCGGCGGAGATCGTGGCGGCCGGAGCGCCGGTCAGCATGTTGTTCGGCAGTTGGACGTGCCCGCCCTTGAGCGACAGGGATCCCTCGGACCACGTGGCGTCGCCGGCGAGCACGCCGTCGTAGCCGTGGCCGGTGGCGTCCGCGGCGGAACCGTTGAGCGGCCAGTGCGCGACGAGGCCCTTGCTGTCGGCCTTCACCGGCGCCGGGGGAGCGGTGAGCCGGGTCAGCTCGGCCTGGGTCACCGGAAGCACCGTGCCGTGGCGCGGAGAGGTGGGCAGACGGGCGCCCGTGGACATCGTCCACTTCCCGGAGGCGAGGTCGGTCGTCTCGAACGGCACGTAGCCGCGGCCGCCGTACTCGTCGATGAAGAGGTACCACTTGTCCTCGGTGTTGGACTTGAACCCGGTCGGGCCCTCACCGGCGCTCAGCCCCGGACTGGTCGAGGTGGCCTTGCCGATGCACTCGGCGACGAAGTCGTACTTCGGGTTCAGCAGATCCGTCGACTTCTCGGCGGTGATGTACTTGCTGCACGGCGAGGACGACGAGTTGTTCCGTTCGTCCTTGGTGTAGCGGTAGTAGGTGCCGTTGTGCTCGATGACCGTCGAGTCGATGACCGAGTAGCCGGGGTCGATCCACACCTTCGCCGGGCTGAACGTCACGAAGTCGCGCGTGGTCGCGTACATCATCCGGTTGTAGCTGTCGCCGGTGTGGCCGGGATCGGTCTCCGCGTACAGCTTCGACGCCCAGTAGACGACGTAGTGGCCGCGCTTGGCGTCCCAGAACGCCTCCGGTGCCCAGGTGTTGCCGGCGGTCGGCGGTGAGACCTGGACGCTGCGCTGGCGCGACCAGTTCCGCAGGTCCGTCGACTCCCACACCATCAGCGACCGGCTGCCGCTGCGCTGCGCCGCGTCCCAGCCACGTCCGCCGTTGATCTTCAGATCGGTGGCCAGCAGGTAGAACTTGTCCCCCTCGGGGGAGCGCAGGATGAACGGGTCGCGCACGCCCAGCTCGCCGAGGCTGGACTTCAGGACCGGCTGGCCGCCGTTGACCTCGGAGAAGTCCAGCGGGTTGTTGCCGTTGCTGGCGGCGGCGTAGATCTGCTCGCCGATCGGGCTGCCTTCGCCGGTGAAGTAGAAGAAGCTGTAGCCCGCCAGCGGTTCCTTGACGGGCAACGGGACGACGGTCGCGGTGAGCGCGCGGGTGGCGCTCTGCTGCCCGCGGCTCACCTTCGCCGTCAGCACGACCTTGGTGGGCTTGCCGCCCGCAGGAGGGCGGCTCACCTCGCCGGTCGCCGTGATCACCTTGCCGTTGGACGACTTCCACGTGACGGTCGTGTCGTGCGCACCGGTGGCCGGCAGGGTGAGATGTCCGCGGACGTCGTCGAGGTTCGGCACCTCCAGCGCGTTCGCCGCTGTCCGCACGAGCGGTTCGGCGGCGGCCGGAGTGATGGGGACCAGGGCGGCCGTCACGGCCACCACGAGGCCGAAACGGCGCAGGGATGACAACATCGTTGTTGTTCGCCTTCCGGGGGTGGAGACAGGGGACTTCAGGCGCGTCGCTTGGTCCAGACGTCGTAGGCGACCGCCGCGAGCAGGACGAGACCCTTCACGAGCATCACGCGTTCACTGGGCGCGCCGATCAGCGACATGCCGTTGTTGATCACGCCCATGATCAGGCCGCCGGTGATGGCGCCGACGACCTTGCCGACACCGCCCTGCACCGCCGCACCACCGATGAACGCGGCCGCGATGGCGTCCAGCTCGAACGACATGCCCGCCGTCGGGCCCGCCTGGTTGAGCCGGCCGGCGAAGATCACGCCGGCGAGGGCGGCCAGCGCGCCCATGTTGACGAACACCCAGAACGTGACGGCCTTGACCTTCACGCCGGACAGCGTGGCGGCCTGCAGGTTGCCGCCGATCGAGTAGATGTGCCGTCCGAACACGGAGTTGCCGGCCATCAGCGAGTAGCCGAGCGCGAGCGCCGCGAGCAGCACCAGCACCCACGGCAGGTTGCGGAACCGGGCGAGCTGCACCACGACCGCCATCACGACGACGCCGACGCCGACGATCTTGAGGATGAACACCGGCATCGGCTCGACGACCTGGCCGTAGCCGAGCCGGGCCGCGCGCTTGCGCCACTGCGACAACGCGAACCCGGCCACGAACGTGAGTCCGGCGAGCAGGCTGACCAGGTCGGCGCCGCCGAGCGGGCCGAGAGCGATGTTGCCGAGGTAGCCGCCCGTGAAACCGTTCGCCAGCGCCCGGATCTCGTCGGGGAACGGACCGATGCCCTGGTTGCCCAGCGTCGTCAGGGTGAGCGCCCGGAACACCAGCATGCCCGCCAGCGTGACGATGAACGCCGGAATGCCGAAGTACGCGATCCAGTAGCCCTGCGCCGCACCGATCAACGCGCCCGAGAGCAGCGTCAGCAGCACCGCCACCGGCCACGGCAGTCCCCATTGGACGGTCAGCACCGCGCAGATCGCCCCGGTCAGCGCCACCGTCGAGCCCACCGACAGGTCGATGTGCCCGCCGATGATCACCAGGATCATGCCGATCGCGAGGATCAGCACGTAGGAGTTCTGCACGATGATGTTCGAGATGTTCTGCGGCTGCAGCAATGCGCCGTCGGTCAGCACCGCGAACAGGACGACGATCAACGCGAACGCGACGTAGATGCCCGACTGCCGCGGGTTGATCGAGAACCGCCGGGACTGCGCCGGCGGGACGGCGGTGGGAGCGGGCGCGGTCTTCGTGGTCATCAGCTCTGTCCTCGCGTCATGTACTGCATCAAGCGTTCCTGCGTGGCCTCTTCGCGGCTGACCTCGCCGGTGATGCGGCCCTCCGACAGCGCGTACACGCGGTCGCACAGGCCGAGGAGCTCCGGCAGCTCCGAGGAGATCACCAGCACCGCACGGCCTTGGGCGGCGAGCTCGTTGATGATCGAGTAGATCTCGTACTTCGCGCCGACGTCGATGCCGCGCGTCGGTTCGTCGAGGATCAGCACGTCCGGGTCGGTGAACATCCACTTCGCCAGCACGACCTTCTGCTGGTTGCCGCCGGACAACGTGCCGGTGACCGTCGACACGGCGGCCGTCCTGATGCCCATCGACTTCCGGAACCGTTCCGCGACGGTGTACTCCTCGTTCTCGTTCACCCACCCGCGATTGGCGAGCTTGTCCAGCGCCGCGGCGGAGACGTTGCGCTGCACGCCCTCGATCAGGTTGAGCCCGTACCGCTTGCGGTCCTCGCTCACGTACGCGAGGCCGTGCCGGATCGCGCCGCGCACGGTGCGCGTGTCGATCTCCTGGCCGTCCTTGACCACGCGCCCGGAGATGCCGACGCCGTACGAACGGCCGAAGACGCTCATCGCGAGCTCGGTGCGGCCCGCGCCCATCAGGCCGGCGAGACCGACGATCTCCCCGCGCCGCAACGACAATGTGGCGTTGTCGACGACCACCCGGTCCGGCTGGGCGGGGCTGTGCACCGTCCAGTCCTCGATGCGCAGCACCTCCTCGCCGATGTCGGGCGTGCGCGGCGGGAACCGGTGCTCGAGGTCGCGGCCGACCATGCCGGAGATGATGCGTTCCTCGCTGAGACCCTTGGCGGGCAACGTCTCGATGGTCTTCCCGTCGCGCAGCACCGTGACGGTGTCGGCGATCCTGGTGACCTCGCCCAGTTTGTGGGAGATGATCACCGAGGTGATGCCCTCGTCCCGCAGGCCCTCGAGCAGGTCGAGGAGGTGCTGGGAGTCGTCGTCGTTCAAGGCTGCCGTCGGCTCGTCCAGGATCAGGAGGCTGACCTCCTTGGACAGCGCCTTGGCGATCTCGACGAGCTGCTGCTTGCCGACGCCGAGGTCGTTCACCGGGGCCGTCGGGTTCGCCCGCAGTCCCACGCGGTCGAGGAGCGCCTGGGCCTCGTGGTTGGTGCGGTTCCAGTCGATGAACCCGCGCCGGGCCCTTTCGTTGCCCAGGAACAGGTTCTCCGCCACGGAGAGCTGGCCGCACAGCGCCAGCTCCTGGTGGATGATCACGATGCCGCGGCGCTCGCTGTCGCGAATGCCGTCGAACGCGCACGGCTCGCCCTCGAAGAGGATGTCGCCGTCGTACGTGCCGTGCGGGTGGACTCCGGACAGCACCTTCATCAGCGTGGACTTGCCCGCGCCGTTCTCGCCGCAGATCGCGTGGATCTCACCGCGCCGCACGGTCAGGGAGACCTCGTGCAGCGCGGTGACACCCGCGAACCTCTTGGTGATGCCGCGCATCACCAGGATGTCGTCGGACACCGGACCTACCTGAGCTGGTCGGCGGTGTAGTAACCGGAGTCGATCAGCTCTTTCTGGTAGTTCGCCTTGTCCACGGGGACGGGCTGGAGCAGGAAGGACGGCACGACCTTGTTGCCGTTGTCGTAGTCCTTGGTGTTGTTGACCTCGGGCTTGCCGCCCTTGAGCACCGCGTCGGCCATCTTCACCGTGACGTCGGCGAGCAGGCGGGTGTCCTTGTGGATCGTGGAGTACTGCTCACCGGCGATGATCGACTTCACCGAGGCGACCTCGGCGTCCTGACCGGTGACGATCGGGTAGGCCTGGCCGGCCGAGCCGTAGCCGCCGCTGCGCAGCGCGGAGAGGATGCCGATCGAGATGCCGTCGTAGGGGGACAGGACGCCGTCGACCTTGGCACCGCCGTAGGTCGAGGTGAGCAGGTCCTCCATGCGCTTCTGCGCGGTCGCGGGGTCCCAGCGCAGGATCGCGACGGTCTTGAAGTCCTTCTGGCCCGACTTCACCACGAGCTTGCCCTGGTCGACGAGCGGCTGGAGCACGGACATGGCGCCGTTGAAGAAGAACGTGGCGTTGTTGTCGTCCGGTGAGCCGGCGAACAGCTCGACGTTGAACGGGCCCTCGCCCTTCGTCTTCAAGCCGGCCAGCAGCGAGTTCGCCTGCTCCACGCCGACCTTGAAGTTGTCGAACGTGGCGTAGTAGTCGACGTTCGGGCTCTTGCGGATCAGCCGGTCGTAGGCGATCACCGGGATCTTCGCGTCGGCGGCCTGCTGGAGCTGCGAGGTGATCGCGGTGCCGTCGATCGAGGCGACGATCAGGAGCTTGGCGCCCTTGGTGATCTGGTTCTCGATCTGGTTTGCCTGGGTGGGGATGTCGTTCTCCGCGTACTGGAGGTCGACCTTGTACCCCTTGCCCTCCAGGGCCTTCTTGATGTTGTCGCCGTCGTGGATCCAGCGTTCGGACGACCGCGTCGGCATGGTGACGCCCACCAGCGCACCCTCACTGGAGCTCGTCTGCTGGTCGACCGTCTTCTGCGCCGAACCGCAGGCGGCGAGGGTGACGGCGAGTGCGGTGGTGGCCGCGATCCTGGCAAGCCTCATTGCTTCTCCTCGATGTCACCGACAGGCAACAGTGCTGTAGGCGGCGAGTGTTATCGCTAACAACTGGCCCGTCAAGTTTCATCTGGATAACAGCAGGTAGTTCCTGTTAGCGCTCACAGAGGCCGTAAAGCGCACGCGCCTGCGGCCTTGCAGCCCAAGTTGCCGAGGTCGAAGGACGTCTTCCTGGCGGTCTTGGTCCCGCCGGCGGGCCGTGCCCTGGCGACTGAGGGCCTGTCGAGTTTCCGGGTGGGATGTCAGAGCTGGTGTCGCGTGCCGCTCCCGGGCTTGCCCTCGCGCCCGCGGCCGTGTGGTCGGGCGTGGTGGTGATCTGGCGATGGTGCAGCCGGGAAGCCGCGTCCGAACCACGAATGCCGAGCGCCCGCCGCCACCGAGGTGACAGCGGGCGCATCCCTGGTGCGGGTCAGGCGATCTTGCAGGCCTTCCCGTTGATCGTGAAGGCGGCCGGGTCGGCGCCGGTGCCGGAGCCGTTGAATCCGATGTGGACGGTCTTGCCGGGTTCGACCCGCCCGTTCCACGGCATGCTGGCCGCCGTCACGTCCCGCCCGGTCTGGCTCCACGTCGCCGACCACCCGGCGGTGACCTTCTGGGTGCCGGGCAACGCGAACCCGAGCTTCCACGACGTCCACGCGGTCTTGCCGGTGTTGGTGATCTTCACCTGCGCCGACAGACCGTCGGGCCACCTGCCGGCGGTGAAGCCGACCTCGCAGTCCGGCTTCGGCGTCGAGGTACCGGACTTCTCCGCCGCCCAGCCCGAGACCCAGGCGAGCGCGGAGTTCCAGTTCACCGCCACCTCGTTCACCGAGTACGCGCCGATGTCGTCCACCCAGCACTTCTGCTGCGGGCAGCCGACGAGCAGCCGCTGGGCCACCGGGTCCTGAAGCGCGCTGTTCGGACCGCCGGACAACGAGCCGGGCGGCGCGATCGGCAGCGTCGGGTCGTTCTGGTTCGCCCAGAACCGGTGGTGCGCGTTGCGCATCGCCTGGTCGCCGTAGCCCGCCACGTACGACGTGCTCAGCGGGTTGCGGCCGAGGATGTAGTGCAGCGCCTCGAAGACCCCTTCGCGGTACTTCGCGGCGCCGGTGAAGTCGTGGGCCAGCGCGAGCACCTGGGCGTTGTTCAACACCGACGAGTTCGAGCCCCAGACGTACCCGGCCGTGCTGTTGTCGTACGGCGCGGCGTATCCCATTCCGGCCATGGCCGTCAGGTGCTGGTCCGCGACGGTCGCGAACGCGGCCTTGATCGCCGTGACGTCCGCGGCGGGCAGTCCGTTGGGTGCCAGGGCGAGCGTGATGTCACCCAGCGGGGCCGTTCCGCCCCAGTGGAAGCCCGCCCTGCTCAGGCTCGCCGCCTTGTAGTGCGGGGAAGCGGTGACGTCGGTCCGGTAGGCGCTCTCGCCGGTGGTCGCGAACAGCTCCGAGGCGGCCCAGTAGAACTCGTCGCTCACGGTGTCGTCGCTGTACGCGCCACCGCCGGTGCCGTCGTTCGGGTCGGCGAGCTTGGCCGGGTTCGCCTTGGCCGCCGCGTAGGCCTTGCGGGCCGCCGTGAGCAGCGTGGCGGAGTACGTGGCGTCGATGCCCTTCCACAGCCGGGACGCCTGTGCGGCGACGGCGGCCAGGTTCAGCGTGGCGGCGGTGCTCGTCGCGGACAGGCGGCGCGGCTGGTCGTCCAGTTCGGGACGGGTGGGCAGGGCGGTCCAGTTCGCGTCGTGGATCTTGTGGTGCGCCATGCCGTCGGGCGCCTGCATCTTCAGCAGGAAGTCGACCTCCCAGCGTGCCTCGTCGAGGAGGTCCGGTACGCCGTTGGACTTCTCCGGGATGGCGAGTGTGCCGTCGCGGAACGCGGACGCGTCACCGACACGGGTGGCCCGCTCGTAGGAGTTGAGCAGCTGCCAGGCCGAGATGCCGCCGTTGACCACGTACTTGCCGTGGTCGCCCGCGTCGTACCAGCCGCCGCGCACGTCGAGCGTGTAACCGCACGCGAGGTCGGCGCGGCACGGCACGTTGTCGTCACCCTGGTTGGGCGCGACGTTGACGTGACCGGCCGGGCGCGCGTACTCGTCGCCGACGTACCGCGCCTCGATCGGTGTGCCGCTGCGCTGGTGGTAGAAGAACGCGAGGGAGTCGTAGCGCAGCCGCTTGATCGCGTCGGCGGAGATGTCGAACGGGAAGCTGCTGTCCTCGCCCACGGACAGCGTGTAGCCGGTGCCGGCCGTGTCGAACGACGAGAAGTCGATCAGGTGCACCGAGTCGCCGGACGTCGCGTCCGCACCCTTCGGCGTGCTTTGACCGGTGGCCACCGCGGTGCCCGCGGAGTTCTTGAGAGTCCACGGTTGTGGCGTGGTGGCCGTGGACACGAGGGTCGCGCGCTTGGGCAGACCCGGCACGTACGCCACCAGGTCGACCTGGACCTTCTTGGCGGGGTTGGGGTTGACGCCACCGGGCGGCTTCACGCCGCCGACCAGCGACACGTTGTCCACGCAGATCGTGTTGTCCGAGGGCTGTCCGCCCAGCTGGAACGCGACCTGGCCGTTGCCCGCGTCGGGGAAGTCCAATGTGGACGTGAAGGTGAACGAGAAGCGTTGCTTGTCAGGGGACAGCGTGAACTGCTGGCTCGCAATCCCGCGGTACGGGCTGACGCTCTCGCCCGCGGCGGCCGTGACGGGCTGCGCCGTCGTGGCGTGGGCGTCGAACGAGAAGGTGTAGGACTGGCCGTTCTCGAACGGGACGCCGTTCTGGCCGATCAGCGCGTCCCAGGGGTTCGCCGTGCCACCGGTGACCGCCGCGCACAGTTCGCCACCGGTGACCCGGTTGGTGACACCGGCGCCGCTCCACCACGGATCGGGGGAGCCGCTGTCGAAGGTTCCGTTGAGCACGCGCTCGTAGTCCGCCGCCGCGGCCGCGGCGTGCAGCGAGGTCGCCGTCAGCGCCGCGAGCAGGGTGGCGGCGAGTAGCCGCAGGGGTTGAGATCTCATGCTGGGAGGGTCTCCGTCCTCGTCGACGGTCTTCTGGGAGCGCTCCCAGGGACCGTAGGGCGAGTTCGGGGACGGCTACAAGCCCCGTGCGGTCACTGATCGCATTCGACCCTCGATTCGACTCGATCCGCGAGGGCGATCGGGGACGGTCAGCCCAGGAGTCGGTCGACGAGGTCGTGCCACCCGGCCTCGAGTCGCTCCAGCGACATGCCGCCCTCGCGCAGGAGGTGGTCGGCCAGGACGACGTCCACCGAGGCCAGCAGGGTGTGGGCGAGCAGGTCGGAGTCGGCGCCGGGGAGGACCTCGCGCAGCAGCACGACCACGTGCCTGTGCCGCAGCTGATCGGCCGGGACCGCGAACCGGCGGTCGGGCGGCGGCTCGGCCGCCAGGTAGAGGTCGCGGTGCTCGTGCTCGTGGCGCAGGAGGGCGGGACCGAACGCCCTGAGCCTCGTGGCGGCGTCGGCGCCCGGCCCGAGCGGCGGAGGACCGCTCAGGAACGCCTCCTGGAACCGGCTCTCCGAGTGGTCCAGCAACGCCCGCAGCAGTCCGTTGCGGTCGCCGAAGCGGCGCGACACCGTGCCCTTGCCGACCCCCGCCGCCGTGGCCACGGTCTCCATCGTGATCGCCGCGGCACCTCGTTCGCTCGCGATGCGCGTCGCCGCTTCGAGCAACAGGGCCCTGTTGCGCACCGCGTCCGCGCGCAGGTTCGTCTCCGGCCCGGCGAGCGGGACGGGTGTGCCGTCGATCACCTTCGCAGCCTAGCCGGAAGATAACCGGGCCGCGTCCCGTTTAGGGGGTAGTCGCTCGATCACCATCTGCACCTGGGAGTCACGTCATGGCCGTCCGCATCCTCACGCTCGTCGGCAGCCTCCGCGCCGGATCGCACAACCGCAGGCTCGCCGAGGCCGCGGTCCAGATCGCGCCGGAGCACGTCGAGGTCGGTCTGTTCGACGGCCTGGACACCGTGCCGTTCTACAACGAGGACATCGACGCCGAAGGCAGCGTCCCCGCTTCCGCCGTGAAGCTGCGGGAGGCCGCCGCGCAGGCTGACGCGCTGCTGCTGGTGTCGCCCGAGTACAACGGCACCATTCCCGCGGTGCTGAAGAACGCCATCGACTGGCTGTCGCGTCCCTACGGTGCCGGCGCCCTGTCCGGCAAGCCGGTCGCCGTCGTGGGCACCGCGTTCGGCCAGTACGGCGGGGTGTGGGCGCAGGACGAGGCCCGCAAGGCCGTCAAGATCGCCGGCGGCGAGGTCGCCGAGGACCTGACCCTGTCGATCCCCGGCTCCGTCGTGCGCTTCGCCGAGCTCCACCCGGTCGACGACCCCGAGGTCACCGAGAAGCTGTCCGGCGTCATCGAGGGCCTGGCCGCCCGCACGACCGCGACCGTCTGACCGGGCCGCGTTCGACTGTCGATTCGAGTCGAACGTGCCCCGAAAGGCGCAGCGCCCCAACGGAAGCGCCGACTTCCGTTGCGCCACCGGGAGAAGCCTCCGATGATCACGTGAGCGTCCCGCTCACCACGGAGGTCTCCTGATGGCTGTCCTGCCCGAGCGGGTGTTGTTCGGCGCCGCGTACTACCACGAGTACCAGCCGTACGAGCGGCTCGAAACCGACCTGGACCTGATGGCACAGGCCGGTTTCACCGTCATCAGGGTCGGCGAGTCGGTGTGGTCGACGTGGGAGCCGGAGAACGGCCGGTTCGAGCTGGACTGGCTCCAGCCGGTGCTCGACGGCGCTCACGAACGCGGGATCTTCGTCGTGCTCGGCACGCCGACGTACGCGGTGCCGCCGTGGCTCGCCCGGCAGTACCCGGAGATCGCGGCCGAGCGGGCCGACGGCCGGCGCGTCGGCTGGGGAGCCCGGCAGGAGGTCGACTTCACCCACCCCGCCTTCCGCTTCCACGCCGAACGGGTCACGCGCAGGATCGCCGAGCGGTACGCCGGCCACCCCTCGGTCATCGGTTTCCAGGTGGACAACGAACCGGGCGTGCACCTGCTGCACAACCACGGCGTGTTCCAGCGCTTCGTCGACCACCTGCGCGCCACCTACGGCGACGTCGAGAACCTCAACCGCGCGTGGGGCCTGGTGTACTGGTCCCATCGGCTGTCGGACTGGGCCGACCTGTGGACGCCGGAGGGCAACGCCCAGCCGCAGTACGACGTCGCGTGGCGCGCCTTCCAGGCACGGCAGACCACGGAGTTCGTCGCGTGGCAGGCCGGCATCGTCCGCGAGCACGCGCGGCCGGAGCAGTTCGTCACCACCTGCCTGCACTACCCGCACGTGGCTCTGAACGACGACGAGCTGACCGACCACGTGGACGTCACCGCCGCGAACCCCTACTACGACATGCAGGACGGGCTCACGCTGCCCGACCCCACGCCGGACGACCACGAGCAGGGCTGGAAGACCAGGGGAGTCTGGGCGTTCTACCGCGGTGCCGACTGGATCTTCTCCTCCCGCCGGGAACCGTTCCTGGTCACCGAGACCAACGCCGGGAACATCGGCTCGCCCTGGGACAACCGTCCCGCCTACGACGGCCAGTGGCGCCAGGCCGCCTGGGCGTTCGTGGCCCGCGGCGCGCGGATGATCGAGTACTGGCACTGGCACACGCTGCACTTCGGCGCGGAGACCTACTGGGGCGGCGTGCTCCCGCACAGCGGCCGGCCCGGTCGCGTGTACAGCGAGCTCGTGAGGCTGGGAGCCGAGTTCGAGACCGCGGGCGCGGCGGTCGCGGGCGTCGAGCCGGACGCCGACATCGCGATCGTCCACTCGGTGCCCAGCAAGTGGTTCATGCAGAAGTACCCTCCGCTGTCCACTCCGGACGGTGGGCCGGACGCCGCCGCGTACCAGCGGATCTTCGACTCGTTCTACCGGGGCGCGTTCGAGGCGGGACGGCAGGTGCGGATGATCCACGCCCGCCGGCTGCCCGACCTGGAGGAGGCCGCGCGACGGCACCCCGTGCTGATCGCGCCCGCCCTGTACCTCGCCGACGACGCGACGATCGACTGGCTCGCGGAGTACGCGCGCTCGGGCGGCCACCTGGTCATCGGACCTCGCACCGCCTACGCCGACCAGGAGGGCAGGGCACGCCACGAACCCGCTCCCGGCCGCCTCACCGAGGCGGCGGGCGTCCACTACGACGAGTTCAGCAACCTCTCCGGCGACCTGCGCGTGCGTGCCGCGGCGGGATTCGCGCCGCACCTGCCCGCGGACGCGGTCGCCACCCGGTGGGTCGAGGGGTACACGCTCACCGACGCGGACGTGCTCGTGGAGTACGACCACGACCACTTCGGACGCTGGCCCGCGGTCACCACCCGGCGGCACGGCGCCGGTCGTGTCACCTGCGTCGGCACGGTGCCCGGCCGCGCTCTCGCCGCCGCGCTCGCGAGGTGGCTCGCGCCCGCACCGGTGTCGGGCTGGGCGGATCTCCCGGAGACGGTCACCGTGACGACCGGCACCTCGCCGGACGGACGTCGTCTTCACGTGGTGCACAACTGGAGCGGAGACCGCACCGAGGTCGTCACGCCGGTCGCGCTCACCGACCTGCTGGGCGGTGACGGCGTTCCGGCGGGCGGGCGCGTCGCACTCGGGGAACGGGACGTGCGCGTGTTCGCGTCGGACCGGTAGGTGTTCGCCTAGTCCGGTCGACGTCGTTCAGCGCATGGTGACGGCGCGCCAGTGCGCCGAGTCGTCCTGCGAACCCCGGCCGGGGCGGTTCTCCTGGTACCAGTCCATGATGCGCCGCCGCCCGGCGTCCGTGATGTGGTAGCCGAGGTGGTCGCCGACCGGCGCCCAGATCAGCTCGCTCTTCAGGGCGTGCTCGATGGCGTCGCCGCGGCACATGCTCTGCAGCAGCCACGGCCACACCATTCCCTGCGCGGTCATCCACAGCACGCGCAGCACCGCTGTGTCCGGCAGTTCCGGATCGTCGTCCGGTGAATCGTCGAAGAATCGGCCCGCCTGCATCCGCAACCCCCGCTCTCTCCCACTCGCATGTCGTAATACGGCCTGGTCCTGGCTCTGGTTCAGGCCCGGGAGGAATTACTTCCGCGTCGAATGGGTTCGATTCGATTCGACGCGAGGGCGATCGAAACGGTGGGGTGCAAGCACGATCAGGCGCTCGCCCGGCGCACCAGTGACGTGGGCAGCAGCATGGACTGCGGCAGCTTCTCCTCGCCCGCCAGCTCGGCCAGCAGCCGCCAGGTCATGGTCCGGCCGAACCCCTCCACGTCCTGCCGCACGGTGGTGAGCGGCGGTACGGCCGTCGCGGCGAGCACGGAGTCGTCGAACCCCACGACCGCCACGTCGTCGGGGATCCGGTAGCCACGTGCCTGGAGCACCCGCAACGCTCCGAGCGCCATGATGTCCGCCGCGACGAAGACCGCGTCGAGATCAGGTGCCCTGCGCAGCAGCTCCTCCATCGCGAGCGCGCCGCTGTCGGGCGTGAAGTCGCTGTGCACCACGAGTTCCACGGCCATGCCGTGTTCCGCGAGCCCGCACCGCCAGCCGCTCAGGCGATCCATGCCGACCGCCATGTCGTGCGGTCCGGCGATCGTCGCTATCTTCTCGCGGCCCAACGAGATGAGGAACCGCACGGCCCCCAGCGCGCCGTTGAAGTTGTCGGCGTCGACGAACGGGACGGAGCCGCCCGCGAGCGGACGGCCGCCCACCACGATGGGCAGCCCCGTCTCGTGCAACGTCCTCGGCAACGGGTCCTCGCCGTGCAGGCTCACCACGAGGGCACCGTCGACGTGCCCGCCGGTGAGGTACGCGATCTGGTCCTCACCGTCGAGCGGTTGGTTCATCATCAGCAGGAGCTGCACGTGCCGCCCGGCGAGCTCGGCGTGCACCCCGCGCAGCACCTGGGCGAAGAACGGGTCGGCGAGCACCCGGCTGCCCTGCTCGGAGATGACCAGGGCGATCGCGTTCGCCTTGCTGCCGGCCAGGGTGCGCGCGGCGTGGTTCGGGCTGTACCCGAGCAGCGCGATCGCGCGGTGCACCGCCTGCCGCGACCGCTCGCTCACGTACTTCTCGCCGTTGATCACCCTGGAGACGGTGGACTTCGACACCCCGGCCACGCGCGCGACCTCCTCGATGCGCGGGCCGGGGCGGCGACTCCTGCCTTCCGTCATGAGACCGCGACCAGCGCGTTGTCGCGGGCCACTCTGCTGTACCACCTCGCACTCATCTTCGGCGTGCGAATCTGGGTGTCGTAGTCGACGTGGACGATGCCGAACCGCTTCGCGTACCCCTCTGCCCACTCGAAGTTGTCCAGCAGCGACCAGCAGAAGTAGCCGCGCAGGTCGACCCCCGCCTCGATGGCCGCGTGGGCGGCGCGCAGGTGGGAGGCGATGAAACCGGTGCGGTCCACGTCGTCGATCGCACCGGTGCCGGAGAAGTCGTCGCGGAACGCGGCGCCGTTCTCCGTGATGTACAACGGAAGTCGCGGGTAGTCGTTGTGCACCCGCATCAGCACGGCGGTGAGCCCGTCCGGCCTGACCTCCCAGCCCATGTCGGTCATGGGGGCGTCCCTGGGCGGGAACGAGGCGTGCTGCACGCCGACCCACGGCGACGGACCGGTCTCCCCGTTGGGAGAGGAGCTGACGTAGTGCTCGGTGTAGTAGTTGACGCCGAGCATGTCCATCGGACCCGAGATGACGCCGAGGTCGCCCTCCTTGACGTGCTCGCTGAACCCGAACGGTTCGAGGTCCGCGACGATGTCGGCCGGGTACTCACCGCGCAGCAACGGGTCCAGGAAGATCCGCTGCTGCAACCCGTCGAGCCGGCGCGCGACGTCGAGGTCCGCCGGGTTGCCGGGGTCCACGGGAATGATCGGGTACATGTTGAGCGTGATGCCCACCTTGGCGTCCGGCTGGGCGGCGCGGATGGTGTCGGCCGCGAGTCCGTGCGCGAGCAGCAGGTGGTGCACCGCGGCGACGGCGGCCGCCGGCTCGGTGCGGCCGGGTGCGTGGATTCCGCCCGCGTAACCGAGGAACGCCGAGCACCACGGCTCGTTCATCGTCGTCCACGTGCCGACGCGGTCACCGAGAGCCTCGACGGTGGAGGCCGCGTAGTCGGCGAAGCGGAACGCCGTGTCGCGGTTCGCCCAGCCGCCCGTCTCCTCCAGCTTCTGCGGCAGGTCCCAGTGGTAGAGCGTCGGCCACGGCACGATGTCGTGCGCCAGCAACGTGTCGATCAGCCGCCGGTAGAAGTCGAGCCCCGCCTGGTTGACCTTCCCGCCATCCGGCCGCACCCGTGGCCAGGCGATCGAGAACCGGTACGCCTTGAGGCCCAGGTCGGCCATCATGGCGACGTCCTGCTCGAAGCGCCGGTAGTGGTCGGCGGCGGGTTCGCCGTTGTCGCCACCGACGACGTTGCCGGGCACCCGGCAGAACGCGTCCCAGATGGAGTCGGTGCGGCCGTCCACGCCGGTCGCACCTTCCACCTGGAACGCCGCGGTGGCGGCTCCCCACAGAAAACCCTGCGGGAAAACAATGTTCTCCATTTTCACCCCTTGACGGCGCCCTGCATGACACCGGCGACGATCTGCCGCCCGAGTACGAGGAAGACGATGAGCACCGGAACCGTCGCGAGCGTGGTTCCGGCGAGTACGAGCGAGTAGTCGACGTAGTAGCCGCTCTGCAGCTTCTCCAGGGCGACCTGGAGAGTCGGGTTGTCGGCGTTGAGCACGACCAACGGCCACAGGAAGTCGTTCCAGGACTGCATGAACGTGAACACGCCGAGCATGGCGGCGGCCGGCCGGGCGGCGGGCAGCGCGACGTGCCAGAACGCGCGCCACAGGCTGCAGCCGTCCATCCGCGCCGCCTCGACGAGCTCGTCGGGGATGGCGTCGAGCAGGTACTGCCGCATCCAGAACACGCCGAACGCGGTGACGAGGTTCGGCACGATCACGGCCTCGAGTTCGCCGGCCCAGCCGAACTCGGCCATCGCCATGTACAGCGGGATGATCCCGAGCTGGGTCGGCACTGCCAACGTTGCCACGACGAACAGGAACAGCACGCCCCGGCCGCGGAAGCGCAGCTTGGCGAAGGCGAACCCGGCCAGCGTCGACAGCAGCACCACCGAGAACGTCACGGTGCCGGACACGATGAAGCTGTTGCCCAGTGCCTTCCAGAACGGCACGGTGTCGAACACCCGTGCCGCGTTGGTGAAGAAGTTCCCGCCGGGGATCAGCGTGAAGTCGCCGGTGAGGACAGCGTTGTCGCGGCTGGCGACCAGGAACGACCAGTAGAACGGGAAGGCGGAGCCGAGCACGAACGCGGCGAGGAAGCCGTAGATCGCGAAGGACGGACGTTTCATCATCGGACCGCCCTCCTGGTGATGAAGAAGTTGAGGCCTGCCACGGCGATCACGACCATGAACAGCACCCACGCGATGGCGGAGGCGTAGCCGAGGTCGAGGCCCTGGAACGCCGACTGGTACAGGTAGAGCACGACGGTCTGGTACTGGTGCTCCGTGCCGCCGCCGCTGCCGCCGGACGGCTCGAACAGCTTCGGCTCGGTGAAGATCTGCAGGCCGCCGATGGTCGAGGTGACGATCACGAAGATCAGCGTCGGCTTCAGCATCGGGAGCGTGATGCTGAAGAACCGCCGCAGCGCGCTCGCGCCGTCGACCAGTGCGGCCTCGTAGACGTCACGGGGGATCGCCTGCATGGCGGCCAGGACGATCAGCGCGTTGTACCCGGTCCACCGCCAGTTGACCATCGACGCGATGGCGACGTGGCTGCCGAAGGTGCTGGCCTGCCAGTCGATCGGGCCGATGCCCACGGTGGTGAGCACGCTGTTCACCAGGCCGTACTGCGGGCCGAACAGGTTGCCGAAGATGATCGTCAACGCCACCAGGCTGGCCACGTAGGGCAGCAGCACGCCCATCCGCCAGCCGGTGCGGGCCCGCAGGTTCGCGTTCAGCAGCGCCGCCAGGACCACGGCCACCACGATCTGCGGACCGCTGGAGAGCACGAAGATGCTGAACGTGTTGAACAGCGCGTTCCAGAACTGCCCGTCCTCGAAGAGGGTCCGGTAGTTCTCCAGCCCGATGAACGCCGGGTCGTCGGCGCCGACCTCCCAGTCGAACAGGGAGACGTAGGCAGTGTAGAGCAGCGGGAACAGCCCGATCGCGCCGAACAGCAAGAAGAACGGCGCGACGAACAGGTACGGCGACACCTTCGCGTCCAGTTTGGACACCCGGTGCCACCGCGGCGGCCGCGGGCGAACCTCCTCCGCTCGCCCGCGGTCGACCTTGGAGAGAGTGGCCGTCACTACTTGGCCGCCTTCTGAGCGCCCTCGACGGCGGTGGTCCAGGCCTCGTCGGCGTTCTTGCCCTGCTCGACCGACTGCAGTGCCGGGCTGAACACCGTCTCCTGGATCTGGCCGTCGGCCGGACCCTTGTACTGCGCGATCTTGATCTTCTTGGCCTGTGTGGCGAACAGCGCGCCGGCCTTGACGTCACCGAAGTAGGCGTTGGCCTGCTCCAGCAGCTCCGGCGCGTCGAGCGCCTTGACCTGGCTGGGGAAGGTGCCCTTGGCCTTGAACGCCTTGATCTGCTGCTCCGGCGCGGTCAGCCAGGCGGCGAGCTCGGCGGCCTTCTTGGCGTTCTTGCTCTGCTTCGGCACGCTCAGGTACGAGCCGCCCCAGTTGCCGCCACCGTTCGGGAACGCGTCGGTGACCGCCCACTTGCCCTTGTTCTCGGGGCCGGCCTGCGACTCCACGACGCCGAGCATCCACGACGGGCAGGTCTTGGTGGCGAACTT
The DNA here is from genome assembly GCF_900115955.1 of Lentzea waywayandensis. Classification (GTDB taxonomy): domain Bacteria; phylum Actinomycetota; class Actinomycetes; order Mycobacteriales; family Pseudonocardiaceae; genus Lentzea; species Lentzea waywayandensis. Next base: position 908,416 of record NZ_FOYL01000002.1, on the reverse strand, counting down.
GCCGAGCTTGAACCCGGTGTTCCACTCGTTGCTGAACGCACCGAGCCGTGCCGACTGTCCCTTTGCGACAGCGCCGGTCACCGCGGTCCAGTCCGCCTTGATGGCGGTGTTGGTGTCGACGACCAGCTTGTCGGACTTGTCGTAGTAGCCGGTCTCGTGCTGGTTGTGCATCGCGTTGTAGACCTGGGCGGCGCTGTCGAACCAGGCGACGCCGGGGACCTTGGCGATGAACGTGTCACCTGCGGCGAAGTAGCTGTCCCACGTGGTGAAGAGCGCCTTCACGCCTTCCGGGTCGGACGGCAGACCGGCTTGGGCGAACAGGTCCTTGCGGTAGCACATGGCGAGCGGGCCGATGTCGGTGCCATAGCCGATGAGCTTGCCGTCCTTGGTGGTGACGGCGTCGGTCTTCCACTGGAGCCAGCGGTTGTCCTCGATCTTCGGGCCGATCTCCTTGAGATCGTTGAACTGCCCGGACTTCGACATCACCTGGCTCAGGTAGCCCTCTTCGACGGCCTCGATGTCGGCGAGTCCGGAGCCGGCGCCCAGCTTGGTGAACAGGTTCTGGTGGTGCGGCTGACCCTGTCCGGTCTTGCGCTGGGTGATCTTGACGTCCGAATGAGCCGCCTCGTACTCCTTGAACAGCTCTTCGTAGCCGAACTCGTTGAACGTGGCGATCGTCAGTTCGGTCTTTCCGTCCGCGGTCTGAGTGGCCCCGCCTGATCCGCAAGCGGTGGTGGCGGCGGCGGACACGGCGGCACAGATCAGCACGCTGATCCAACGGTGTCGCACGGGAGAACTCCTCTGGTCTCGGCGGCGAGGGTCTGGGAGCGCTCCCAGATGCCGAGGAGTGTCGTACTGGCTTCGAACGTGTGTCAAGACACACTTCGGCCCACACCAGGCCTTTTCGATGTCGTTCGACGGGGTGACCTCGTGGTTCATGACTCAGGTCACGGTTGGGAAACCTGGGAGCGTTCCCGGAAGTATGTCCTTTGGGTTAACACTGCGTGCTTCACCCGGCACGCACCGCCGTCAGGGCCTGTGTTGGTCTGCGGCAGACGGTTCCTGGCGGCGCGGCCCGCGTACGACACCGGTGTGCGGCCGTCCGGCCGCCGCGACTCTCGTCGAACCAGACCTCACCGCGTCAGGCGCTCGCGCGACGCACCAGAGAGGTCGGCAGCAACAGCGACGGCGGAAGGCCGTCCTCGCCGGCCAGTTCGCCCAGCAGCCGCCACGTCATCGTGCGGCCGAGTTGCTCGACGTCCTGCCGGACCGTGGTGAGCGGGGGAGTGGCCGTGGACGCGAGCAGCGAGTCGTCGAACCCGACGACCGCCACGTCCTCGGGCACGCGCTTGCCACGGGCGTGCAGCACCTGGAGCACGCCCAGCGCGATGATGTCGGCGGCGACGAAGACCGCGTCGACGTCGGGTGCCCGGTCGAGCAGTTCGGTCATCGCGCGAGCGCCGCTCTCCGGCGTGAAGTCGGCCTCGGCGACGAGGTCCGCGGGCAGCCTCGCCTCGCCGAGCCCGCGCCGCCAGCCGCTGAGCCGGTCGAGGCCCGCCGCCATGTCGCGCGGGCCCGCGACGGTCGCGATCCTGGTGCGTCCCAGTGAGACCAGGTGCCGCACCGCGTCCAGGCCGCCGGTGAAGTTGTCCGAGTCCACGAACGGGACCGAGCCGGAGCCCAGGGGGCGTCCGCCCACGACGACCGGCAGGCCGATCTCCTGGAGCCGGCGTGGCAGCGGGTCGTCGCCGTGCAGGCTCACCAGCAGCGCGCCGTCGACGTGACCGCTCGCCAGGTAGGCCAGGAGGTCGTCGTGGTCCTCCGGGTGGCTGAGCAGGAGCAGCAGCTGGATCTGCCGCCCGGTCAGCTCGGCGTGCACCCCGCGCAGCACCCCGGCGAAGAACGGGTCGCCGAGCACGCGGCCGCTCTGCTCGGAGACGATCAACGCGATGGCGTTCGCCTTGCTGCCCGCGAGCGAGCGGGCGGCCTGGTTCGGGCTGTACCTGAGGTGGGTGATCGCCGTGTGCACGGCGTCCCGCGCCTTGTCGCTCACGTACCGTTCGTCGTTGATCACCCTGGAGACCGTGGACTTGGACACCCCGGCCAGTCGGGCGACCTCCTCGATCCGCGGGCCGGGCCGTCGCTGCCGGTCGATCTCCGTCATGACGTTCATCGTAGGGCCGTGAGAGCGCGTTCATGGCACGACGCTGTGCCATGAACGCGGCTGGGGTCGGGGCGGGACGCCTGCCGCGCAGAACGTCCCGTCCCGAAGTCGTCAGGGCTCGGCACCCCACGCGAGGGCGCCCCCGGTGTGGGCGGTCACCCGGTCGAAGTCGGTGAGAGCACTGCTGATCCGGTAACTGTGGTCGTCGGACTGGGTGAAAGTGGACCAATCGGACTTCGCGGTCCTCACCTGGATCTCGCCCGTGCTCGCTCCCGCGGCGAGGCTGCCGGACGTGAAGGACACCTCCAGGTACGCGTCGGCTCCCGGGCGTGCGGTCGCGAGCTTGACCACCCGCACCTGGATGCCGGCGCAGCCGATCTGCGCCCAGTCGCACCAGGTCTGGTACGTCGCCGCCGGTGCCTCGCCGGTGAACCAGTACCGGATCGTCGTGGTGGTCAGGCTGGCCGGTGAGGTGCCCCGGTTCGTGAGCTGGAGGGTGGCGCCGATCTGGTTCGACGTCGCTGCCCCGGATCCCTTGTGCTGCACCGCGAGAGTGCTTGCTGTGCCGGGGAGTGTGCGCGTGGCGATCGATGTGCTGGGCGCGGAGACGTTGCCCGCCGCGTCTCTCGCGCGCACTGAGAACGTGTATGGCGTGTCCGGCGCGAGGCCGGTGACCCGCAGGCTGGTCGTGGTCGCTGTGCCGATGACCGTGGTGCCGTTGAGCACGTCGTAGCCGGAGACTCCGAGGTTGTCGGTCGAGGCCGTCCAGTTCAGCGTGACGCTGGTGGAGGTGGCGCCCGAGGCGGTCAGTCCACTGGGGACCGAGGGTGGCTCGCTGTCCTCGACCACGCCGCCGGGCTCGTTGCCCCACACCGTCCTGCCGTCCTGGCGCAGCACGATCCGGTCGGTCTGGGCGACGGTGTTGCCGCTGCCCAGACCGGTGTGGGACCAGTCGTTGGCCGGATCCCACGTGCCGGTGCTGGTGATGCGGAACTGGACCTCCTTGCGGTACGCGGACTGCCCGGCCGGAGCCACGCCGGGGCACGGGATCTCCACGTAGTACACCGCGCCGCGGTACTGCGCCGGCGCACTCGGTGTGCCGCACTGGTTGTAGTTCGTGGTGACGGTGATCTGGCCCGGCGTGGTGGTGCCGTCGAGCGTGAAGTAGTAGCGCAGCGTGCCGTTGAACGTCCGCGCCGGCCACGCGCTCTTGTTGAGCACGAACGCCTTGATCTCGGTGAACTGCGCGGCGCTCTGGTTCACCGACGCCTGGACGGTCAGCTCGGGGCCGTCCGGCGTCTCGGCCACCGGGAAGTTCGTGAGCGGGGTGCCGCCGAACTCCCCGTACAGGCGGGCGAGGGCGCCGGTGAAGCCGGCGTTGTAGTCGAGCGCGACCTCGTTCATCACGTAGTCGCTGCGACTGTCGGTGTAGGCGTCGTTGTTGGTGCTGGGGCCGCCGACCAACGCGCCGTAGAGCACGTGCCGGCTGGTCACCGGTTCCTGGATGCTGTCGGCCCACGAGCCGTGCGCCGTGCGGTGGTGCGGGTTGCGCGGCGGGTTGGTGCCGAAGCCGACGACGTAGCTGGAGTTGCGCGGGTTGTCGCCGAGGGCGTAGTTGACCTGCCGCACACCGAAGTCGTGGTAGGTCCTGGCTCTGGCGCTGTCGCGAGTGGACAGCCAGTCGGCGTACGTCAGGGCGGCGAACGCGGTGTTCGCGGCGTAGCGCAGAGAACCCCAGCTGTCGAGCACCGCCTGGCCGCCGGGGGAGTAGCGCACCCGGTTGCCGTTGTAGCCGGTGGTCCAGAAGTCCAGCCAGCGGTTGGCGTCGGTGACGTAGGTCTGCTCGCCGGTCAGCTTGGCCATCAGGACGTAGGCGCCGTAGGACTTGTCGTCCCAGGCGATGGTCCACTTGTAGGAGCGTTCGGTGCTCTGCGGTTCGGTGCCGAGCTTCTGGTACTCCGCCTTCGCCTTGGTCAGGTAGCTCGCGTCACCGGTGGCGCGGTGCAACCAGATCGCACCCCAGACGAGCTCGTCCTGGTAGCCGCTCCAGGAGTTGTAGAAGTTCGCGGCGTCCGTGATGCACGAGCTGTACTTGCCGCGATAGGTGTCCGCGAAGGTGTAGAGCTGCTTGGCGTGCGTGAGCAGAGTCGCCGCGTAGGCAGGGTCGGTGTCCTTGAAGACCATCGACGCCGACGCCATCGCCGCCGCGTACTCGCCCGCGAGGTCGGAGCCGGGACACGAACTGTCCACTTTGTACGACGGGCGGGCCATCGGCATGACCTCCGCCGATCCCCACCAGGCGTGGTCGGGGTTGCCCGCGCCGACCTGCCCGTAGACGACGTTCGGGGACGGATGCGCCTTGATGATCCAGTCGGTGCCGTGCTTCAGGTTCGCCAGGAGATGCGGGAGCTGGCCGGAACTCGCGTAGGCGGCCCGGTTCTCCACGGCTCCCCAGGCGAGCATGGACACGCTGAACGCGAACGGCAGCCCGAACTTGACGTGGTCGCCGGCGTCGTAGAAGCCGCCCGACAGATCGAGCCCGGCGTCGGCGCCGTCGCGCACCGCCGAGTCCGCACGCCAGCTCACGCGATTGCCCGCCGGCAGCACGCCCGACCGCTGGGCGTCGTAGAACCAGACCGACTTCTGCAACGCCTCGGCGTAGTTGAACGCGGGTGCGGCCGCCGATGGTGGCGCCAGTGGACCGGCCATCCCCGCGAGCAGTGCGACGAGGACGGCTGCCACAGCTCTCGACATGCGACTCTGCACGTCAGCCTCCGATGACAGGGGTTCCGACTTGTCTGGGAGCGCTCCCAGATTTCGGACTGTAACGGTCACGAAAGCCGTCCGACAGGGGTGCGGACACGTTCGACGGGCGCTTCGACCACAGTTCGACGACTCACTTTTCGAGCGTGTTGATGCTGGTTACAGTCCGGCTCCGACTGGGAACGCTCCCAGGCCGTGGAGGTGGGTGGCATGACCGGAAGGCGCATCGTCGCGCTGACGGCGGCGTTCGTGTCGGTGGCCGCGAGCATCGGCCTTGCGGTCGTGGCTCCGGCCGCCGCCGCGCCGGGGTGCAAGGTGGACTACGCGGTCCCGAGCCAGTGGCAGAACGGGTTCACCGCCAACGTGTCCGTGACCAACGTCGGTGACCGGGTCGACGGCTGGCGGCTGACCTGGACGTGGCCGTCGGGCCAGCAGGTGACGCAGGCCTGGAACGCGACCGTCACGTCGTCCGGCAGTCAGGTCACGGCCGCGGACGCGGGCTACAACAAGGTGATCGAGCCGAACGCCAAGGTCTCGTTCGGCTTCAACGGCAGCTGGTCGGGCACGAACACCGCGCCGGAGTCGTTCGCGCTCAACGGAGTCACGTGCACCGGCAGTCCCGGGCCGACCCCGACGACGACCACCACGACCACGACGGGAAATCCCGTGCCGGGCGACGCGATGGCGCAGGTGGCGGCGATGCAGCCGGGCTGGAACCTCGGCAACACGCTGGACTCGACTGGCGCCGACGAGACGTCCTGGGGCAACCCGCGGGTCACGGAAGCCTTGCTGGACAACGTGAAGGCGCAGGGCTTCAAGAGCATCCGCATCCCCGTCACGTGGGGACAGCACCAGGCGTCGGACCACACCATCGAGGCGGCTTACCTCAACCGCGTCAAGGAGGTCGTCGGCTGGGCGTTGGCGGACGGCTTCCAGGTGATGATCAACATCCACCACGACTCGTGGCAGTGGATCTCGGCCATGCCGTCCGACCGGACCGGCGTGCTCACCCGCTACAACGCGATCTGGACGCAGCTCGCGGCCGCTTTCAAGGACTCGCCGGGAAAGCTCGTCTTCGAGAGCGTGAACGAGCCGCAGTTCACCGGCAGTTCGGGTGACGCCCAGAGCGCCCAGTTGCTGCACGAGCTGAACGCGTCGTTCCGCGACATCGTGCGGCGGTCCGGCGGCAACAACGCGAGCAGGCTCCTCGTGCTGCCCACCCTGCACACGTCGTCCGACCAGGCGCGGCTCGACGAGCTGGCGACGTCGATGCGCGGGTTCAACGACCCGAACCTGATCGCGACCGTGCACTACTACGGCTACTGGCCGTTCAGCGTGAACGTGGCCGGCGGCACGCGGTACGACGCGACCGCGCAGAAGGACCTGACCGACTCGTTCGACCGCGTGTACAACACCTTCGTCGCCCGTGGCGTCCCGGTGATCCTCGGCGAGTACGGGCTGCTCGGGTTCGACCGGCACACCGGCACGATCGAGCAGGGCGAGAAGCTGAAGTTCTTCGAGCACCTCGGTTACTACGCGCGCACCAAGAAGATCACCACGATGCTGTGGGACAACGGCCAGCACCTCGGCCGCACGTCCTTCCAGTGGAGCGATCCCGAGCTGATCGCGCAGATCAAGTCGAGCTGGGCCACCCGTTCCGGCACGGCGTCGAGCGACCAGGTGTTCAGCGCCCGGTCGAGTGCCGTCGCCGCCAAGACGATCACGTTGAACACCAACGGAACCACGTTCACCAGCCTGCGCCAGGGTACGACGGAACTGGTGCGGGGCACCGACTACACGATCGCGGGCGACCAGCTCACCCTGACCGCGGCGGCGATGACCCGGCTGAGCGGATCGCGGAGCTACGGCACGAACGCCGTGCTGTCGGCCCAGTTCTCGGCCGGAGTGCCGTGGCGGATCAACCTCATCACCCACGACGTCCCGGTGCTGTCCGCCGCGACCGGCACCACCGGCGCGTTCTCGATCCCGACCACCTTCCGCGGCGACCTGCTCGCCACGATGGAGGCGAGGTACGCGGACGGGTCGAACGCCGGCCCGCACAACTGGACCTCCTTCAAGGAGTTCGACCGGGCGTTCGCGCCGAACTACACCACCGGCGCCACGACGCTCACGCCGGAGTTCTTCGCCGAGGTCAACGACAACGCGCGGGTGACGCTGACGTTCCACTACTGGAGTGGCGCCACCGTCACCTACCACGTCACCAGGTCGGGCAGCGCGGTCACGGGGAGCTTGTGACCTTCAGTCCGCGGCGCAGCGCCTCGATCTCGTCGGCGAACATCCGGCGCGTGATCTCCGCGCTCTGGACGAGCGAGGACCCGTGGAACGTGGCGGGGTAGAGGCGCAGTTCGGTGGGTACGCCGGCGTGCGCGAGCCGCCGTGCGTACTCGACGCCCTCGTCGCGCAACGGGTCGTACTGGCAGGTGGTGACGAACGCGGGCGGCAGCCCTGAGAGGTCGGTGGCCCGTGCCGGGGCGGCGTACGGCGAGACGTCGTCGCCGCCCGGTTCGGTGCCCAGGTAGGCGGTCCAGCTGTAGATCGCGTTGGGGCGGTTCCACAGCGGGGTGTCCACGTAGTCCCGCATCGACTCGGTGTCGAGCCGGTCGTCCAGCTCGGGGATGCCGAGGAACTGGAAGGCCAGCTGGGGGCCGCCGCGGTCCCGTGCCAGCAGCACGGTTCCCGCGGTGAGCCCGCCGCCCGCGCTCTCCCCGCCGATGCCGAGCCGGGCGGGGTCGATGCCCAGCTCGTCGGCCTTGGCCGCCGCCCAGGTCAGTGCCGCGTAGCAGTCCTCGACCGGCGCCGGGAACGGGTGCTCGGGCGCCAGCCGGTAGTCCACCGACACGACGACGACGTCCAGTTCGTCCACGATCTTCAGCACGTGCGCGTCGAACATCTCGACGCTGCCGACGACGAACCCGCCGCCGTGGATGTAGACCAGGCCGGGCACGGGGCCCGTGCTGCCGGAGCGGCGGTAGATCCGCACCGGTACGTCCGGAGCGCCGGAGGGACCGGGAATAGTCTCGTCGCGGACGTCGATCGGGTTCGCCGGTTCGTACGCCGGCACGAGGCCGGCCAGTTCCGACTGCTGGGTGCGGGCGGCGACCAGCGCGTCGTAGTCGGTCATGACCACCTGCGGCAGCATGTCGAGCCAGGGCAGGAGTTCCGGATCGATGTCGTAGCTCATGGGATTGATCCTCGGCTCGATGTGGCGGTGCGGGCAGCCGACACGTGGCGGGAGATTCGGGCGCCCGGCCAGCCACCTGTCGGGGCTATGGTGGCGTGATGCGAGGCCTGCTGCTGAGGTTGTCCGGGCTGGACGCCGACGCCGAGAGCGCGGTGAGGGTGATCGGGTTCTTCGATCGCCTGATCACCGAGCGCGCGGGCCTGGACGCGTTGGTGCGCAGCACGTCCGAACTCGCCGGGTGCCCGGTCGGCCTGAGCGCGCCAGGACAGGGACTGGCGCTGCGAGCCGACACCGGTGGTGCCGTCACGGCGGGGCCAGTGCCCGCGCGGGCCGCCGTCCGCGCTCTCGAAGGCGGCGTGCGGGTCTGGGTCGCGCGGGAGGGCACGCCCGCGCCGTTGGACGACATGTTGCTGGAACGGTTCGCGATCGCGGCCGCCGTGCTGCTGGAGCACTCCAGCGTGCCGTTGCCGGAACTGGGCGATCCGGCGCTCATCGAGCTCGTGCTGTCCGAAAGCGTTGGTACAGCGGAACGATCTCGTGCCCTGCACCTGCTCGGCATCGCCGCCACAGCGCCGTTGCGCGTGCTCGCGGCGACCGGCGAGGTGCCGGGGCGGTCGGTGCTGCTGGGCACCGTGCGGGCGGTGCTGAGCACCGAGGTCCCCGACGTGGAAGGGCGTCTCGGCATCGGGCCGTTGCTGCCCGCGATCGAGGCGGCGCGATCCTGGCACGCCGCGCGGACGGCGTTGCGGTACACATCGGACAGTGAGCCGGTGGTGTGGTGGGAAAGGCTCGGCGGGTTGGCACTTCTCGCCGAACAGCTCGACTCCGCGGACATCGCGGCGCTGCCGGACGTGCGCGCACTAGACCGGCTGGCCGCCGAGCCGGGCATGATCACGATGCTGGACGCGTTGTCCGCCACCGGTTCGGTGCGCAAGGCGGCGGCGGTGCTGCACCGGCACCACAGCACGATGACCGCCCGGCTCGTCCGCGCCGAGTCGGTGCTCGGGTTCGGCCTGGACGAGGCGTCCGGGCGGTTCCGGTTGCACCTGGCGCTGATGCTGCGGCGGCTGCGGGACAACGCTTAGGAGACCGGCGCCCGCCACAGGCCGACGAGCGCGTCCACCAGTCCCGTCGCGGTGTCGTGCCAGCTGGCGCGCGGGGTCGGGGTGTCGTCGGCCAGGGCGCGCTCGCGTTCGGCGATCATGTGCACCAGCAGCTGGCGGGCCATGTCGTGGCGTTCGGCCCGCACGTCGTCCGGCAGGTCGGCCAGGCACGCGTTCAGGCCGGCCAGGAGGCGCACCTGCGACGGTGACGAGCGCGTCTCCTCGATGATGATCGGCCGCAGCGTCGGGTCGGTCATGACCTGCGCGCCGAACCGGGCGAACCAGGTGGGGCTGCCGACCGCGTCCAGGTGCTCGGTGACCGGGCGGACGAGGCAGCTGAGCCAGTCCCGGATGTCCGGGGAGTCGCCGAGCTCGGAGACCATGCGCTGCCGGATCTCCTCGACCTGTGCCAGGTGCTTGCGCGCGATCGCCCGGACGAGGTCGGCCTTGGTGCCGAAGTGGTAGCCGACGGCGGTGTTGTTGCCCTGTCCCGCCGCTTCGCTGACCTGGCGGTTCGAGACCGCCAGCACCCCGTGCTCGGCGAACAGGCGCTCCGCCGCGGTCAGGATCAGCTCGCGGGTGGCGTGCGCCCGCTCGGCCCTCGTCGGGTTGTCGACCTTGCTCATCACGTCACCATCTTCCACCGGGAGCTGCTCCGGACATCGCGGACATCCTTCGCGCGAGCCGTTCAAGATGCCCTCCCCCTCCAGATTAAGTCAAGCGACTGACTTAGACTCGGTGACGTGCTCCTCGAAGAAACGCCTCCGGTGACCCGTCCGAACGTCGTCGTGGCAGTCCTCGCACTGGGCGGCATCACGGTGGCGCTGATGCAGACCCTGGTCATCCCGCTCCTGCCGAGGTTCCCGGCACTGCTGAACTCGTCGCCCGGCGACACGACCTGGGTGATCACGGCGACGCTGCTGGCCGGCGCGGTCGCGACTCCCGTCGTCGGCCGGCTCGGCGACATGTACGGCAAGCGCCGCATGCTCCTCATCAGCCTGATCCTGCTGGTCGCGGGCTCGGTGATCGCCGCGCTGAGCTACTCGCTGGTGCCGCTCGTCGTCGGCCGCGTGGTGCAGGGACTGGCGGTCGGTGTCATCCCGCTCGGCATCAGCATCATGCGCGACGAACTGCCGGTGGAACGGCTGGCGGGGGCGACCGCGCTGATGAGCGCCTCGCTCGGCGTCGGCGGTGCGCTCGGCCTGCCCGCGGCGGCGATCCTGGTCGAGCAGACCGACTGGCACATGCTGTTCTGGACGTCCGCGGGCGTGGGCACCCTGGTGCTGGCCGCGGTGCTGGTCTGCGTGCCCGAGTCCCCTGTCCGCAGCGGCGGGCGGTTCGACCTCCTCGGCGCGGCGGGGCTGTCGGTCGCGCTGGTCAGCCTGCTGCTCGGAGTGTCGAAGGCGTCCCAGTGGAGCGGCGGCACGGTCACGGGCCTGTTCGTAGTGGCGGCGGTCGTGCTCGGGCTGTGGGGCTGGTGGGAGCTGCGGTCACCGCGGCCGCTCGTCGACCTGCGCACCACGGCCCGGCGTCAGGTGCTGCTGACCAACATCGCGTCCTTGGTGTTCGCGTTCGCCATGTTCGCGCAGTCCCTGGTGCTGCCGCAGGTGCTCCAGCTGCCGGTCTCGACGGGACACGGACTCGGGCAGTCGTTGCTCGTCACGGGCCTGGTGCTGGTGCCGTCCGGGCTGGTCATGATGGCGACGTCACCGGTGGCCGCGCGGATCTCGAACGCGCGGGGCCCGCGCACCACGCTGATCCTCGGCACGCTCGTGGTCGCCTTCGGTTACGGCGCGGGGATCTTCATGCTGACCGCGGTGTGGCAGCTCGTCATCATCTCGGCCGTGATCGGGGCCGGCATCGGCCTCGGCTACGGCGCGATGCCCGCCCTGATCATGGGCGCCGTGCCGACGTCGGAGACCGCCGCGGCCAACAGCCTCAACGCGTTGATGCGCGCGATCGGCACGTCGGTGTCGAGCGCGGTGGCGGGCGTGGTGCTCACGCAGGTGGGAGTGCCGTTCAGCTTCCAGCTCATCCTGGGCCTGGGCGCCGCGACCGCGCTGCTGGCAGTCGTGGTCGCGGCGTTCATCCCCTCGGCGAGTCCGGTGAGGCAGGTCAGTCCGGTCAGTCCGGTCAGCTGAAGAAGCGCGTGATCTCGCCCGCGACGAAGTCCGGCTGCTCCTCGGCGAGCCAGTGGCCGGACCCGTCGACCCGCACGACCTCGAACTGGTTCGCGACGTTCGGCAGCGCGCCCAGGAACTGGTCGTAGGACGAGATCGAGGCCAGTCCCAGCACCGGTGGCACGAGCTTGGCATACGTCTTGCCGTCCGCGATGTCCTGGTGGAACGCCTGGTACCAGCCGTTGCTGGCCCGGATGGCGTCCGGTGAGTTGTAGTTCTGCGCGTAGATCCGCCGCGAGCGTTCGTCGATGGCGGACGGCGTGAACGCGGTGTTCGCGAACAGCCAGTCGACCAGGTACCGGAACCGCCCGGCCAGCAACTGCTCGGGCAGCCCCATGACCTGGTTGAACGCGAACCACCACAGGCTGAATCCGCCCGGCGGCGGCAGCAGCGGGATCTGGTAGAAGCTCTCGTCGGGGTGCAGCACGTCCATGAACGCGACCTTCTTCGTCGCGTTGGGGAAGTTGGCCGCGAACGAGAACGCGACCATGCTGCCCAGGTCGTGCCCGACGACGTTGACCTTGTCGTACCCGAGCTTCTTGACGAGCTCGTGCAGGTCCGTCGCCATCGTCTTCTTGTCGTACCCGCCGGCCGGCTTGTCCGATCCGCCCTGCCCGCGCATGTCGACCGCGATCACCCGGAACCTCGTGGCCAGCGCGGGCATGATCTTGTTGTACAGCCACCAGGTCTGCGGCCATCCCGGCAGCAACACCAGCGGCTCGCCCCTGCCGCCGGTGACGTAGTGCAGGCGCACCCCGTTGACCTGCGCGTAGTTGTGCCTGAAACCGGGGAGGTCCGGCTCGGCGACCTTCCGCTCGGTGTCCGCGGCGGCGGTCCCGGCGCTCGCGGCGAGCGCGGCGCCCGCACCCAGCGCGAACACCCTGCGCCTGTTCAGCTCCATGTCCCTTGCCCCCATCCGTTGCTCGGCGCGGACATCCGAACAAGCGGCGCTTGAGCACGAGTGGAGATCAGGGAACGAGGTGGTGGGCGACCGTCGGCCAGAGGCCGCCCTTGATCTCCCGGTCTTCGTCGCGGACGAACCCGGCGCGCTCGGCGACCTTGCGGGAGCCGATGTCGTCCCGGTGCGTCCACAACCTCGGCCTCACCCCAGTTCGGCGGAGTCCGTGAGCCGCAGCTTGCGGCGCGCCCGCTGGTAGAACGTCGTCATCCCGAGCCGCACCACGCGCGCGGCACCGGCGCGGCCGCGCAACGACACCCGCTGGCCAGACTCGACGTACCCCGCGACCATGCCGTCCACCTCGACGGCGAGGCGGCCGCTGGACGGCAGCAGGTCGAGGTCGACCTCGTCGTTCACCGACAGCACCACGCCCCGGCTGTAGGCGGAGTGCGGGGCGGCCGGGGTGACGAGCAGGGCCTCGACGGACGGGCTGGTGATCGGGCCGCCCGCGGAGAAGCTGTAGGCGGTGGAGCCGGTCGGGGTGGCGACGATGACGGCGTCGGCGGCGTAGCTGACGAACGGCTGGCCGGCCACGCGGACGGCGACGCGGGCGCTGCCTTCGCCGGGGATGCGGACCACGGCGACGTCGTTGAACGCGGTGACCTTCTGGTCGTTGAAGTGCGCGTCGACGGCGAGGCGGGGTTCGACGGTGAAGTCGTGGGCGTCGATGGCGCTCAGGGCGGCGGGCAGGTCCGGGACGTCGACCTCGGCCAGGAAGCCGAGTTTGCCCAGGTTGACGCCGAGGACCGGGGCTCGTTCGCCGTCGGCCATGCGCATGGCGCGCAGCATCGTGCCGTCGCCGCCGAGGCTCACGAGCAGGTCGGCGCGGCGGCCCAGCTCCTCCGCGGTGACCGGGGTGGCCTCGCAGCGCAGGCGCTGGATCTCGTCGGAGATGCCGAGGATCTCGACACCGCGCTTGGTCGCCCAGCCGAGGACTGCCTCGACGGCGGCGGCGGAGTCTCGTTGCGGGTGCAGCACCAGGCCGGCGGCGTGCACGTCAGTTCGTCCTCTGTCGGGTCACGACGCCAGTCTGCCGAATTCCCGGCGGGTGTGCGCCCCTCGTCCGAATGGCTGATGGTCACGCCTGCGAACCGGCCGTTCGGCGGGCGGGCGTGGCCTGGAGGAGGAGTCCGGAGTGGACGTCCGTTCCTAGGTTGGCTGCATGACCATCCTGCTAGCCGATCCGATCGTGCGCGCCGTCCGCGTGCTCGACAACGGGGATCCTTTGGTGCCACTGGACTACGCGCCCGGCGTGCTGGTGCGGGAAGGGCTCGCGCGGCGGCTCGACGTGGCCCGCGCGCTGCTTCCGTCCGGTGTGGACCTGCGGGTGATCGAGGGGCACCGCAGCATCGACGACCAGAGCGCGATCATCGAGCGGTACACGGCCGAACTGCGGGAACTGCATCCCGCCGCCGATGCTGTCGAGCTCGGCCGGTTGTCCAGCCGGTTCGTGGCGCCGCTGGCCGTCGCGCCGCACGTCGCGGGTGCCGCGGTCGACCTGACGCTGGTCACGACGTCGGGGGCCGAGCTGTGGATGGGCACGGCGGTCGACGCGACGCCCGAGGAGAGCAACGGCACGTGCTTCTTCGCCGCGCAGGTCGACGACGAGGCCCGCCACAACCGGACGGTGCTGGCCGACGCGCTGAGCGCGGCCGGCCTCATCAACTATCCGACCGAGTGGTGGCACTGGTCCTACGGCGACCGCTACTGGGCGTTGCTGACCGGGGCCGACCACGCCGTCTACGGACCAGTGGAGGTGCCTGCGTGGGCGCGCGCGTGACGAGCCTTCGCCAGGTCTCGGCCGGTCCGTCGCTCTCGATCGACCTCGCCGCGGTGGCCGCCAACACGAGGCGGTTCGTGTCGCTGGCCCGGGGCGGCGTCATGGCGGTGGTGAAGGCGGACGGGTTCGGGCACGGGCTGGGCGACGTCGCCCGGACCGCCGTGGCCGCCGGTGCCACCTGGGTCGGGGTCACGTCCCTGGCCGAGGCCGTCGCGGTGCGGGAGTCCGGTGTGGACGTTCCGGTGCTGAGCTGGCTCAACCCGGTCGACGCCGACGTGCGGACGGCGGTCCGGTACGGGATCGACCTGAGCGTGCCGAGCCTGGAGCACCTCGCGGTGATGGAGGCCGGGGTGCGCGTGCACCTCCAACTGGACACGGGGATGGCGCGGGACGGGGCCGCGCCGGAGACCTGGCTGTCGCTGATGTCGGCGGCACGTCGCGCGGAACTGGCCGGGAGGGTCTCGGTCGTCGGAGTGATGGGACATCTGCCTTGTGCGGACATTCTTGGAGCGAATGAGTCCGGGAAGCGGGCGTTGCTGCGGGGAGTCGCGATGGCGCGCCAGGCGGGGCTGCGGCCGTCCGTGCGGCACCTCGCGGCCACGAGCGCCGCGCTGACCGACCCCGGCACCCATCTGGACGTCGTCCGGATCGGGGCCGGGCTGGTGGGGATCGACCCGTCCGGGACCACCCGGCTGCGCTCCGCGTTGCGGTTCACGGCGCCGGTGGTCCAGGTGCGGCGGGTCGCCGCGGGAACCGGGGTCGGCTACGGGCACGCGCATGTGACGGACCGTGCGACGACGTTGGCGTTGCTGCCGGTGGGCTATGCGGATGGCCTGCCGCGCACCGCTTCCGGCAACGCCGAGGTGTGGCTGGCGGGCCGGCGCCGGCCGGTCGCCGGGGTGATCTCGATGGACCAGGTCGTGGTCGACGTCGGGGACGACGTGGTGGAGCCGGGGGACGAGGCGGTGGTCTTCGGACCGGGGGACGACGGCGAGCCGACGGTGGGGGACTGGGCTCGGTGGTCGGGAACGATCCCGCACGAGATCGTGACGGGCATTGGGGCGAGGGTGCGGAGGAGCGTTCGATGAGGGGGATCCGCGTCGCCGTGATCGGCGGCGGGCAGAACTGCGAGCACGACGTCTCCGTGGCGTCGGCGGCGTCGGTGCGCGAGGCGCTCGATCCGGAGAAGTACGAGGCGGTGGCGCTCACGATCGGCCGTGACGGCCGGTGGTACGGCCAGAACGGCCAGGTGCTGGACACGCTGACGTCCGGCAGCCTCGCCGCCGCGCTCGACGTGATCGCGACCTGCGACGTCGTGTTGCCGCTGGTCCACGGGCCGCTGGGCGAGGACGGCACGCTG
This sequence comes from Lentzea waywayandensis, assembly GCF_900115955.1. Taxonomy (GTDB): domain Bacteria; phylum Actinomycetota; class Actinomycetes; order Mycobacteriales; family Pseudonocardiaceae; genus Lentzea; species Lentzea waywayandensis. The sequence continues at coordinate 892,906 of NZ_FOYL01000002.1, read as the reverse complement.
GCGGGCCTGTGCGAACTCGCGGGCGTGCCGTACGTGGGCTCGCCGCTGCGGGCCGGGGCGCTCGCGATGGACAAGTGGGCCACCAAGCTCGTCGCCGAGGCCGTCGGGGTGCGCACGGCGAAGGGCGCGCTGGTCACCAACGCGTCCACTGTGGACTTCACCGGCCCGGTCGTGGTGAAGCCGGTGGCGGCGGGGTCGAGCTTCGGGGTGAAACTCGTCGAACGCGAGGAGGATCTCGAACCCGCCGTGCGCCAGGCGCTGGAGCTGGACGACCGCGTGCTGGTCGAGGAGGTCCTGGACGGCCGCGAGATCGACATCGCTGTCCTGGACGACCCCGAGGAGGGCCGCAGGACCGGTCCACCGCTGGAGATCCAGGTGCCCGGACTCTTCGACACGACGGTGAAGTACGACGGCAGCGCGAAGTTCGTGATCCCGGCTCCGTTGGCGGACACGGAGCTCAAGGCGCTGGAAGACGCGGCGTTGCGGGTCTACGAGGCGCTCGGCTGCCGTGGGCTGGCGCGGGTCGACTTCTTCCTCACCCAGGACGGCCTGGTGCTCAACGAGGTCAACACCATGCCGGGCATGACGGCGGAGTCGCAGGTGCCCAAGATGTTCGCGGCCGCCGGACTGTCCTATTCGGACCTGCTGGACAAGCTCGTCCGGGGAGCGATGCGGTGAAGCGGATCGCCGGGCTGGACGTGTTGCGCGGCATCGCGATTCTGCTGGTGATGCTGCGTCACGCGTTCCCTGACGTGTTCCCCGGTGCGGGAGTGGTCGGTGTCGTCGTGTTCTTCACGCTCAGCGGCTACCTGATCACCGGCGTCCTGCAGCGGGAGCTGACGAACACCGGACGCGTCGACTTCAAGCGGTTCTACCTGCGCCGGGCGCGAAGGCTGCTGCCCGCGCTGATAGCGCTGACACTGATCTTCGCGATCGTCACGCTCGTGTTCGATCCGTTGGGGGAACGCGACAAGCTGCTCAGGACCGTGGTCGTGCTGGTGACGTTCACCGGCAATCTGCCCATCGCCGGAGTCAGTCCGGCGGCGTTCCACGGTTGGACGCTCGCGACCGAGGAGCAGTTCTACCTGCTGTGGCCCGCTTTGCTGGCGTTCGCCTGGGTGCGGAACCGGACCGGCGCGGTCCTGGTCGTCACGGCGCTGGGCGCACTCGCGGCCTGCACGGCGACGCTCGTCTGGCTGTGGCCGAACGCCGACAACGCCTACGCGCTGCCGACGTCGTGGTTCGTGTGCTTCGTGATCGGCGCCGCGACCAGGCTGAAGCTGACGACCGCGCCGCGCTGGGCCGTGCCGATCGCCCTGACCGGGCTGGCGGTGCTCTCGGTGGTGCCTTTGCGAGGCCACGCGCTGACCTACCTCGTGGCGGGCCCGGCGATAGCGGCCTGCACGGCCGTGCTGCTGCTGGTCTGGTCGAAGTGGGAGCAGGTGGCGACGCCGATCCGCCCGTTGGTGGCGCTCGGCACCCTGTCCTACGGCGCCTACCTGTGGAACTACCCGCTGACGCTGTGGCTGCGGCCGGAGCTGGGCGCCGCCGCCGGGCCGATCGCGGCGGTGCTCACGATCGTGGCGGCGGCGCTCAGCTGGCGTTACGTCGAGGAACCGGTCATGCGGCGAGGTAGCCGTTCACCAGAGCGAGCCACGCCGGCTTGAGGTGCCACCCGTCCGGCTCGGAGGGGTCGGCGTAGTAGATGCCGTGCGTGTCCGGGTTCGTGCCGCTGATCCGGTAGGTCCACCACGCCCAGCCGATGCCGTTGTCGTCGAAGGCCTGCAGAACCTTGCGGGCCTTCGACTTCGCGTCGTCGTCGCCGCTCTCGATGCCGACCTGGTTGATCCACACCGGCACGTCGTGCGCGGCCCGGAATCCGGTGATCTGCCCGATCCGGTTGAGCGGCTCGGTGAAGATGAAGTAGTTGCAGGTGTAGATGACCTTGGCGTCCACCGTCGTGTAGGCGCCTTCGAGGTGGGCGCAGCTGTAGTTGTCGTTGGGCCCCACGACGATCGGGGTCCGGCGGTCGACGCCACGAATGACACCGATCATCTCGTCGTAGAACGCCTTCACCCCGGCGTCGTTCACCCCGACCGGCTTGGGCTCCGGCAGGATCTCGAACGCCCCCACGAACGCCTTGGTCTTGTAGCGCCGCACGAGGAACTGCCAGACCTCCTTGAACTCCTGCTTCATCGCGGCGTTCGTCCAGAAGTTGTCAGGACGCCCACCCGCGCCCTGCCCGTAGTCGGAGTCCACGAACAGCGTGATCCACATGCCCGCGGCGCTCGCCCGCTCGACGGTCTGGTCGAGCAACGCTAGGTGACCGGCCTTGATGTGGCTGGGGTTCGTGGGGTCCGGATCGCGGCTGTCGACGCCGTCCTTCCACTCACCCCACCAGCGCAACGGGATGCGCACCGAGTTCGCTCCCGCCGCCACGTTGTCGGCCGCGTCCTGCGGCTGGACCGTGCCCCACTGCCCCCAGTTGTAGCCCCGCAGCACGATCGGGTTCCCGGCCGGATCGATCACGTCCGCCCCGGACACCGACAGTCGCGCCGGTGCGGCCGCGCTCGCGGGCACGCCGCCCAGCAGCAGCACGACCGCTGTGGATAACCCGAAGACCACCTGTCTCAGCTTCACGAGAAGTCCCCTCTCAAGATCGGCAAGAACCGTTCGGGTCGATACGGTGCCGGATCTGGAACCGGGCGTGGTTCGGGCTTTGTTCGAGAAACGTCAAGATCGCGGGGTTGCTCACCGTTGTTTCTTCGGCTCACGGCCTCGACCGTGAAGAAACTTCTCCGGCTAGACAGGTTGCGGGAGAAGGGGGAAGCACCATGAGTGAAGAGGTGGGTCTGCCGCGATCGTCGCTCTGACGACGTCATCGCGGGCAGGGCGGGGTGAGGTCGATGTCCGGGAAGTGGCGGTTCCAGTCGGGGGCGGACAGGGGCGGCGACACCGTGGCGCAGATGCGCGCGGCAGCGTGCTCGGCATCGGCCTCCCACGCTCGGACGGTCCGGTCGCCACCCGCGCTGAGCAGCGTGTGGCCGTCGGGCAGGAACGCCAGCGCGTACACGCGCTCGGTGGGACCGGACAGCGTGGCGAACGGGGTGCGGTCGGCCACGCGCTGGCCAGGGTGGTGCCGTCGGGGGCGAACGCGACGGCGTGCACGGTGTCGGTGTGGCCGGTCAGTTCGGCGGTGAGGGTGCCCGTCGTGGCGTCCCGGACGCGGACGACGAAATCGGTGCCGCCGGTCGCGAGGAGCGTGCCGTCCGGACTGAACGCGACCGACTTGACGGCGTGCGACTGACCGGTGAGGTGGAGCGTCGGCAACTTGCGCCCGGCGGCGGCCTGGGACAGGGCCGCCTCCGAGTAGTGCGTCACCGAACTGAGCTGGCGGTAGGTGGGGCTGCCCGCCCTCTCCCGCAACGACCTGAGCTCCCGCGCGAACGTGAGCACCGCTGAGTCGCCCGCGTCGAGCGGCCTTTCCTAGCGTGGCATCCCCGGTTCCCCCTCGTACTTCCCCCAGGGAGAGAACCTAGTCGCAGAATCCGGTGATCGTGGCGGTCAGCACCTCGGTCAGCCGGTCCAGGGAGGCCAGGTCGACGTACTCGGTGGCCGCGTGGGCGCCGCCGCCGTCGACGCCGAACAGCAGGCAGGGGATGCCCGCGCGGTCCAGCAGGGCGCAGTCGGTCCAGAACGGCTCCGCGCGGATGACGGGCGGTTCGCCGAGGTTCGCGATGAGCGTGCGGACGATCTCCGCTTCGGGGTCGGCCTCGAAGGGATCCCTGGCGAGGCCTCGGGTGAGCGTGGCGGTGAAGTCCGGGACCGTCGCGGTGAGGTGGTCGAGGATCGTGCGCAGCTCGTCCTCGGTCTGCTGCGGGGATTCTCCCGGCACCGTGCGGCGTTCGAGCGTGATCTTGCAGGTCGCGGGGTAGGTCGAGGCCTCCTCGCCGCCGCTGATCAGCGACGCGTGGACCGTGCCGGTGCCGAGCAGGTGGTGCTTCGGGCCTTCCGCGAGGTCTCGGCCCAGTTGTTCCAGTGCCACCAGGAAGTGGCCGGCCTTGGCGATCGCGTCGATGCCCAGCTCCGGTCGTGAGCCGTGGGCGGCCCTGCCGTGGATCTCGACGTCGAACCACACGAAACCCTTGTGCGCCAGCGTGACTTCGAGGTGGCTGGGTTCGGTGACGATGGCGGCGTCGGCGGTGAAGTGCTCCAGCACCTCTTCCGTGCCGGAGCTGCCGTGTTCCTCGTCGGCCACGCACGCGACGATCACGTCGCCGCGCAGCGGGCGTTCGGTGGCTCTGGCGGCGGCGATCATCATGGCCGCGATGCCGCCCTTCATGTCGAAGGCGCCGCGGCCGAACATCCTGCCGTCGTTGATCTCCGGCTCGAGCGGGTCGCCGTCGTAGCCCGCGAGACCGACCGTGTCGATGTGGCCGTTGAGCATCAACGACTTCCCGCCGCCGGTGCCCTTCTTCACGGCGACGAGGGACGGCCTGCCCGGTCGTCTCTCCAGACGGTGGACCTCGAAGCCGTTGCGCTGGAACCAGGTGGTGCAGAAGCCGGCGATCTCCTGTTCGCCGTTGCCGCCGGGGACGAGGTCGGGGTTGACCGAGTCGATGGAGATCAGGTCGGCCAGCAGGTCACGGGGGTTCACGGGCGTCCTTCGGTGCTGATGAGCACGACGGTGGAGAGGTCGCCGAACTCGCTGCGGATGGCGCGCAGTCCGGCGAGCGGGGCAGCACCGCACGGTCCTGAGTGGACGTTCTGCGCGTGGAGGTCTCGCATCGCTTTGGTGCAGTCGGTCTCGGAGATGGACACGGCGGCGTCCAGGCCGTTGTTCAGGTACGGCCAGGCGGTCGCGGACGGTGTGCCGCAGTTGAGGCCGGCCATGATCGTGTCGCCCGTGGGGATGGTCTTGCGTTCGCCCGCTTTCAGGCTTTCGAGGACGCAGGCGGCGCTGTCGGGTTCGACGGCGAGGAGCCGCGTGCGGGAGTCGCGGCCGTGGTAGTGCGTGATGACAGCCTGTGCGAACGAGCCGACGCCGACCGGAACGACCACCAGGTCGGGTTCTGCGTCGAGCTGCTCGTCGATCTCGTGGCAGAGCGTGCCGTAGCCCTCGACGATCCAGGCCGGGATCTCCTCGTAGCCAGGCCATCCCATGTCCTGCACGAGGATCCCGTCCGCCGCGGCGGCTCTGGCGACCGCGTCGTCGTACGTGCCGTCGACGATGGTGACCTCGGCGTTCTCGGAGCGGATGGCCTCGATCGCCTGGGCGGGCACGGTGTTCGGCACGAAGACGTGGGCCCGCTGGTCGCGCAGACGGGCCATGCGGGCGACCGCGCGTCCGTGGTTGCCGTCGGTCGCGGTGGTGAGCGTGACCTGGCTGGTGTGATGCTGAAGAACGCGGTGAACGGCCCAGGACGCGCCCAGAGCCTTGAAAGCGGGCAGGCCCAGCCGGGAGGATTCGTCCTTGACGAACAAGCGGTCGATCTCGAGCTCCGCGGCGAGAGCCGGCAGTTCGGTCAGCGGAGTGGGCGCGTAGCCGGGCAGCTGAGCGTGGAAGTCCCACACCTCGGTGGGTGCGGGCGGGCATCGCCAGCTGCGGGCTTCTGGCCGCGAGAACTTCATGCGGGACAGCGTGCTGGTGGCGCGGATCATCGGTCCAGCGCGTGTTCTCGACGTGTATCGGTGGAAGAATCCGAAGAGTCGGCGGGAGGAGGTGCCGGATGAGCGACGAGGAGCTGATCGTCGAGTTCGCGCTGACCCGCCTCGACCATCCTCTTCTGGATCTGGAGGAGGTCGCCGCGCTCGTGGTCAGGCGGGCCGGGCCGGAGCGCATGGTCGAGTTCGCCGGGCAGACCCTGGTGCACCGCGACGAGCTGCGGGGAGCGGTGTTCCCGGCGGCCGTCGAGCACGTCCTGCGGGTGGTGCTGATGTTGCGCGGGCCGCGCGACTAGAGCTGTGCGGCTGTCTGCTTCGTGAGCTCGATGACGCGGGTGGCCAGCGGGGACAGCGTCCGGTTCGCCTGCCAGGCCAGGTAGATCTCCCGCGGCGCCAGTGCGGGTTGGAGTTCGTGCGCGGACAGGTCGTCCGACGCGACGTCGAGTGCGAGCCTCGGCATCACGGCGAGGCCCATTCCGGCGCGGACCATCGAGATCACGCCCCGGTTGTCGGCCGTGCGGAACACGATCAGCGGCGCGACCCCGGCGTCGGCGTAGACCCGTTCGACCCTGGCCTGGTCGCAGATCGGCGGCTGGGCGACCATCGCGGCGCCGTGCAGGGCGGTGAGCGGGACCGGGCCCTCGGGGAACTGGCCGCGGCGGGCGACCAGCACGTACGGGTCGTCGAGGATCTTGACCTGCTCGGCGTCCTTGACCCGGCCGTCGAAGAAGACCAGGTCCAGGCCGTCGGCGCTGGGCTCGTCGGTCTCCTCCTCGAACAGCCGGATGTCGGCGGCGGGATGTTCGGTGAGGATCTGGCGCACCACCGCCGGGAGGATGACGTTCGTGACGCTCTGGAAGGTGCCGATGTCGACGCGGCCCTCGCCGGCCTTGAACCGTTCGACGGCGTCCTCGGTGGCGGCGGCGCGGGCCAGCAGTTCGCGTCCGTGGGCGAGCACCACCTCGCCCAGCGGCGTGAGACGGACCGGTTTCGGGCCGCCGGGGCGGTCGAACACGGCGCCGCCCACGGCCTTCTCCAGCGCGGCGACCTGCTGGCTCACGGCCGACTGGGTGTAGCCGAGGCGGTCGGCGGCCTTGCCGAAGGTGCCCTCGGCGGCCACCGCGTCCAGGGTTGCCAGGTGGCGGAGGTCCATCACGGGTCCGACTATAAGTGTTGCTGGTTGACATGAGCAGAATCTATCGCTTTTGTTAATGCTCGTTCGTTTCTAGCGTTGCTCTCATGAACCCACGATGTGCTCTCTGGTTGCCGCTGTTCGACGCGCTCGCCGATCCGTTGCTCGTCGCCCGTCTCGCCGCGGAGGCGGAGGAAGCGGGCTGGGCCGGGCTGTTCGTCTGGGACCACGTCCGCTGGCGCGAGCCGGTCACGCACGTGGCCGATCCGTGGATCACGCTGGCCGCCGTCGCCTCGGCCACCTCGCGGCTGCGGTTCGGGCCGATGGTCTCGGCCATCACGCGGCGGCGGCCCGTGAAGCTCGCCCGCGAGACCGCTTCGCTGGACCTGCTCAGCGGGGGACGGCTCGTGCTCGGGGTGGGCCTGGGGAGTGACCGGTTCGCGGGCGAGTTCTCGCGCACCGGGGAGGAGTGCGACGACCGGGTGCGTGGGCAGATGCTGGACGAGTCGCTGGAGATCCTGCGGGCGGCGTGGTCCGGGGAGGTCGTGCGGCATCGCGGCGCGCACTACACAGTGGACGGTGTGACTTTCCTGCCTCGGCCCGTGCAGCGGCCTGGAGTTCCGGTGTGGGCCGCAGGCTTTCCTGGGAATTCGCGGCCGATGCGCCGTGCGGCCGGCCTGGACGGCTTCTTCCCGGTGAACCTGTCGTCGGCTGATGAGTTCGCTGACGCGGTGGGGCAGGTGGAGGCGCTGCGGTCCGGTGACGGGCCGTTCGACTACGTCTGCGAGGTCTCTCCCGGTGAGGACGTCGCGCCGTATGCCTCGGCTGGGGCCACCTGGTGCCTGACCGCCTTCGACCCGGCCTCCTTGTCCGTGGATCACGTGCGTGGCGTGCTGCGCGATGGACCGGCGGTGCGGTGATGCGCGCCAACGGGGTGGAGTTGTGCGTCGAGACGTTCGGGGATCCTGCCGATCCGGCCGTGCTGCTGATTCACGGCGCGTGCGCGTCCATGTTGTGGTGGGAGTCGGAGTTGTGTGCGGCGATCGCGGCGCGCGGACGGTTCGTGATCCGTTACGACAACCGCGACACCGGGCTGTCTGTGAGCTATCCGCCGGGAGAGCCGGGGTACGCGCTGTCCGACCTGGTGCTGGACGCCGTGGGGATCCTGGACGGGCTGGGCGTTGATCGGGCGCACGTGGTCGGGCGGTCGATGAGCGGGGCCATCGCGCTGGGGTTGGGCGTCGATCACGCGGACCGGCTGCTGTCGCTGACGTTCGTGGCGACCACGACCGGCGATCCGGATCTGCCGCCGATGACCGAGACGTTCCTGGAGGCTTCGGGTGCCCAGGCCTCATCCGATGTGGAGACCATCGTGTCGGTGTTGCGGGCCTACGCGGGCACGTCGCCGTACTTCGACGAGGAGTCCGTGCGCGCGCTGGCGGTGGAGGACGTGGCACGGACGGTGAACGTGGCGTCGGCGATGACCAACCACTTCCAGATCGAGTTCGACGCTCCGCGTGGTGGCGGGTTCGGTGACATCTCCGTTCCCGCTTTGGTGGTGCACGGTTCGCTCGATCCGGTCTATCCGCTGGCGCACGGGGAAGCTCTGCGTGACGCGATACCGGGTGCGTCGCTGCTGGTCCTGGACTCGGTCGGGCACGACCTGCCGCGTCCGGTGTGGCCCGTGTTCGTCGACGCTCTGGTGGAGCACACGGCTTGAGCGGTGCTCGATCGCGGCTGCACGGAATTGTCAGGGGTGCCGGGTAACGTCCCGTTCATGAGTGCTGCGGGGGATCGGATTCAGGAGCTGGCCGCGCGGATCGTCGAGCTGCGTGACGCGTACTACCAGGGTGAGCCGCTGGTGGCGGACGCGGAGTACGACGCGATCGAGGACGAGTTCCGTGCTCTGGTCGCGAAGCACCCGAAGCTGGCGCCGAAGGACAACCCGCTGGACCACGTGGGCGCGCCGTCGGTGCTGCACGCGCCCGTGCGGCACTCGCGGCCGATGCTGTCGCTCGAGAAGGCGAACAAGCCCGAGCAGGTCGAGTCGTTCTTCTCGCGGTTCCCCGGTCAGCCCGTGGTCGTCATGCCGAAGCTCGACGGCCTGTCGCTGGCGCTGGTGTACGAGAACGGCCGGCTCGCGCGTGCCGTCACCCGTGGCGACGGCACGACGGGCGACGACGTCACGTTCCTCACGCGCGCGTTGTGCGACGGCGTGCCGGACAAGGTCGAGGCGCCGGGCCGCGTCGAGGTGCGTGGCGAGTGCGTGATGCTGCGCTCGACGTTCGACACGTACAACGCGGCGCACCCGGACAAGCCGTTGATCAACCCGCGCAACGCCGCCGCGGGCACGTTGCGTGCGAAGGACCCGAAGGCGGTCGAGGGCCGGCGCATGCAGTTCTTCGCGTTCGACCTGACGACCGAGCCGGAGAGCGCCGACTCCGACCTCGACGCGGGCCTGCGCAAGCTGGGCTTCAGCGTGGCGGAGATGAAGCACTGCTCTACCGCGGCCGAGGCCCAGGAGCTGATCGGCGGCATCGAGCAGGCCCGCAACACGCTCGACTACGACCTCGACGGCGCCGTGCTGCGCCTCGCGAACCGTGACGCGTTCGCCGCCGCGGGCACCCGTTCGTCCTCTCCGCGTGGCGCGATCGCCTACAAGTTCGCGGCCGAGGAGAAGACGACGGTGCTGAAGGACGTCGTCTGGGACGTGGGCAAGACCGGCAAGATCGCGCCGGTCGCCTGGCTGGAGCCGGTGTTCGTCGGCGGCACCACCGTCACCCGCGCGACGCTGGCCAACCAGGAGGTCATCCGCTCGAAGGGCATCAAGATCGGCGACACGGTCCTGGTCCGCCGCGCGGGCGACGTGATCCCGTTCGTCGCGGGCGTCCTGGACGAGTCGAAGCGCACCGGCGACGAGCAGGAGATCATCCCGCCCTCCGACTGCCCGTCGTGCTCGCAACCGCTGACCGAGCAGGGCAACAGCCGCGAGCTGTTCTGCACGAACGCCGTCTGCCCTGCCCAGACCGTGCGCCGCCTGATCCACTGGTCGTCCCGCGCCGCCGCCGACATCGACGCCATCGGCCAGGTGTGGATCGAGCGCCTCGCCGAGACCGGCGACCTGGTGAACCCGTCCGACTTCTACACGCTCACCAAGGAACGCCTGCTGGAGTTCGACCGCGTGGGCGAGATCTCCGCGACGCGCATGATCGAGTCCATCGACCGCAGCCGCTCCGTGGGCCTGCGCCGAGCCATGATCGGCCTCTCGATCCCGATGGCCTCGGAAGGCACCGCCGCTCGCCTGTGCCGGGCGGGCTTCGGTTCCCTGGAAGAGGTGGCCGACGCGGGCGTCGAGAAGCTCGTCGCCGTCGAGGACATCGGCCAGAAGGTCGCCGAGTCGATCAACTTCCACCTGGCCCGCCTGCGCCCGGAGATCGAACGCCTGCGGGAGCGCGGCGTCTCCCTGGAGGTCCGCTCGGAGGACCTGCCGCCGGTAGTCGTCGCCGGCGCGCCCCTGGAGGGCAAGTCCGTCGTGATCACCGGCTCGATCAGCGACCCGCGCTCCGGCGAGAAGGTCACCCGCCCGACGTTCCAGAAGATGTGCGAACGCGCCGGCGCCACCGCCGCCTCCTCGGTCTCGGCCACCACCGACCTGCTCATCACGGGCGAGGGCGTGGGCGCGAGCAAACTGACGAAGGCGGAGAAGCTCGGCGTCGAGGTGGTCGACCAGGGCGAGATCTGGACGAAGCTGATCGCCGCCGGAGTCGCCTGACCCGTCCGGCCCGCGGATGTGAGAAGCCCCCACGCTGCCTGGGGGAGGACGGCAGCCTGGGGGCAAGTGGGGTGGTCGGTGCGGCGGTCGCCTCTCGGCGGTGGGCACGACGCGGCTCCGGGTGAACGGTGTTCCGCGAAGGCGATTGTGTTGGGGCCCGGGGACTCGTTCCGCACCGACCGTTTCGTACAACGGTGCGGTGTCCCGTTGTGTTTCCTGGTGATCTGTGTGCTCGCTCACCAGCTGGGGTGCTGAGTTCCTGGTTTGGCAAGAGATTGAGCGCGTTCGGTAGCGGGAAGGCCCTCAAGCCGCTGGGGGTGTCGGCTTGAGGGCGAGGCCTGTGTCCGGTGAACTTCCTTCTCTCCCAAGAGAGTCAGGGCATCCGGTGTTGGGAAGGCTCTCAGGCTGCCTGGGGGTGTGCCGCCTGAGAGCCGAGTTCGTGGTCGGTGCGGCGGTCGCCTCTCGGCGGTGGGCACGACGCGGTTCCAGCCGAACGGTGTGCCGCGAAGGCGATTCTGTTGGGGCCCGGGGACTCGTTCCGCGCCGACCGTCTCGTTCAACGGTGCGGGGGTTCTGTTGTGTTCCCGGTGAGGGGAAGGCCCTCAAGCCGTCGGGGGGTCCGGCTTGAGGGCGTGGCTTGTGGTCGGTGCGGCGGTCGCCTCTCGGCGGTGGGCACGACGCGGTTCCAGCCGAACGGTATGCCGCGAAGGCGATTCTGTTGGGGCCCGGGGACTCGTTCCGCACCGACCACTCCGTACAACGGAGCGGGGATCCCTTGTGTTCCAGGGGAACCTGTGTGGCCGGTCACCGTCTGGAACGCGGAATACCTTCCGGGACAAGAAGAAACTGGGTGGTCGGCGCGGCAGGAGAGCTCCGCGCCGACCGGACGCCCTCAAGCCGTCTGTCGGGGAGAGGGACGGCTTGAGGGCGAGCTTGGTGAGGCCGATGCGATCGGTCGCCTCTCGGCGAGTGGCTCGACGCGGTACCAGCCGAACGGTCTTCCGCGAAGGCGATGAGGTGAGGCCCGGGGGACACGGACCGCACCGACCAACACGTATAACGGCGGTTGTGCCCGCGGTGTTTCCGAACGGGCTGTGTGGTCGCTCACCGCAGTATCGGGATCTTGCGAAACTCAGGCCCCGCAGGGTGACTCCCCGCTCTGACGGGCAACGACGCCGCCCTGTCACAGGTCGGAGAAACCTGATGGTGAGGCGGCGTTCGTTCCTGCTCGGGGCATCGGCCCTGCCACTCATCGGCCCCGGTACAGCACTGGCGGACGCCGGACCGCTCGACTCCGGACGCCTGGCCGCGGACTGCTGGATCCGCACGGCTGCTCGACGAGCACGGCGTCGGCGTGCCGGCGGACGAACACTTCGGTGGCGACCCGGAGGCCCCGAGGTTCCGGGTCGTCACCAGCCTGCTCTACGGGAGGACCACCGAGCAGCGCTGGGAGGCGGTCCGCAGCGCTGACTCGGTGGCCTCGCCCTGGATCGCCGAGAACCTCGGCGACCCAGGGCCGGTGTTCCAGAAGGTGTGTCAGTAGAAACAGCCCGTGCGGGGCAGCGACGACGGCGCCGGCGGCGTCCGCCCGTCGTACAGCGCGAGCAGGAAGTTCTGCGGGCAGTAGGACGTTCCGCTGATCTTGATCGCGATGTGCAGGTGCGGGCCCGTCGAGTTGCCGGTGTTGCCGGTGGTGCCGACGCGGTCACCGGCCTTGACGGCGGCACCGTTCGAGACCGACCACGACGAGAAGTGGCAGTAGATGTAGTCGACGCCGCTCTTGACGATCCGCAGGCCGTTGCCGCAGCCGCTGGGCTCGTTGATGCGGTACGCGGTACCGGTGACCATCGCGTACGCCGGCTTGCTGTTCACCGGCAGGTCGATGGCGGGGTAGTCGTGGTGCGGGTCGTCGTACTCGCTGCGCGGCAGGGCGCTCTTGGCCAGCGGCAGGCTGTAGGTGCCGCCGCCACCGCCGCCGGAGCCCGACCCGCCGACCAGGGTCTGCCAGGTGTTCGGGCCGACGATGCCGTCCGCGGTCAGGCTCTTCGACCTCTGGAACGCCACGGCCGCGCTGTGCGTGCCGCCGCCGAAGTCGCCGTCCTCGTCCAGGCCGTAGCCGTAGCGGTTGAGCTGCACCTGGGCAGCGCGGACGGCGTTGCTGTTGTTGCCCTGCTGGACGCTGACGATCAGCTTCGGCCAGGTGTTCGGGCCGATCTGGCCGTCGGACGACAGGCCGTTCGCGGTCTGGAACTGCTTGACCGCCGACTCGGTGGCCGGACCGAAGTCGCCGTCGGCGCTGATGTTGTAGCCGCGGTGACGCAGCAGGTGCTGGGCGGTCAGCACGGTCGCGCCGTTCTGGCCTTCCTTGACGTTCGGCCACGCCGGCAGCGCCGCCTGAGCGGGGCTGACGACTCCTATCAGAACCCCGAACGAGATCAGGGCGGCAACGAGGATTCTCATGCCCAGCACGCTAGGAACGCACCGCCAGCGGACGCCCTAGTCGCGAGACCAGTTGTGTGCGGTCGCGGCAGCCGAACTTCCTCAGCAGGTTCGACACGTGGTACTTCACCGCGCTCACGGTGATGAACATGGCCGCGGCGATCTCCGCGTTCTCCCGCCCCTCGGCGACCAGCCGCAACGTCTCCCGCTCACGGGCGGTCAGCGACGCCGGTGGGGGACCGGGCAGCAACGAGGACACCAGCCGCGGCGACACCCAGCCGCCGAACCGGTGCACGTCGTGGACGGCCCGCACGATGTCCTCGGGAGGGTCGTCGGCGAGCACGAGCCCGGTCACGCCCAGCCGCACCAGGCCTTCCACGGCGTCGAACGACGACAGCACCGCGACCGTGCGCGGCCCGGCGGCGGCAGAGGCATCCGTGACGTTCACGTCGGCGGGAGTGCCTGGGACAGCCCACGGCACGGCGGTGAGGCGGGACGAGATCCGGTCGGCCAGCAAGGCGCTGCGCAACGACAGCGTGACATGGATGGTGAGCACATCCCGGAACAGTCGGGAAAGGAGCGTATTTCTCCGTATCGGCTGCGTATAACGCCAGGTCGTTGTTACCGTTCCGCCGTCATCGGGGGAGGGTGCGTGCGGTTCCGGGTGCTCGGTCCGATCGTCGTCGTGGCGGGCGAGGAAGAGACCCCGTTGCGGTCGGCGAAGCAGCGGATCCTGCTCGCGATGCTGGTGCGGCACGCGAACACGCCCGTCTCTCCGCAACGGTTGATCGAGGCGCTCTGGGAGGTCCCGCCGGCCTCCGCGCAGGAGAACGTCCGGCTGTACGTCTACCAGCTCAAGCGCGCGCTCGGCCTCGGCGACCGGATCACCCGTGAACCGGCCGGATACGAACTGAGAATCGACCCCGGCGAGCTCGACGCGGACCTGTTCGACCAGCTGACCCAGGACGGCGAGCAGGCCCTCGCGGACGGCGACCCCGCCAAGGCGGCCGAGTTGCTCACCGAGGCGCTCGGCCTGTGGCGCGGCCCGGCCTACCCGGACCTGCCCGGCCAGTTCGCCGCACGACTCGACGAAGCACGGCTGCGCGCGGCCGAAGCGCGCGCCGCGGCGGAACTGGCGCTGGGCCGGCACGCCGAGCTGATCGGCAGCCTGGCCGAGCTCGCGCAGGCCAATCCGTACCGGGAACCGTTGCACGCCAAGCTGATGACCGCCCTCTACGGCGCGTCCCGGCAGGCGGAGGCGCTGGAGGTGTTCCGGCGGGCCCGCGAACGGCTCGTCGGCGACCTCGGCATCGAACCCGGCCCCGAACTGCGGGGCCTGCACGAGACGATGCTCCAGGGCGCGCCACTGCACGAACCCGCGCCGCCCAGGACCGCCCGCGCGGACTGCCCGTATCGCGGCCTGATGGCGTACCAGCCGGAGCACCACCCGTGGTTCTTCGGCCGCGATCACCTGGTCGACCTGGTGACACGCCGGATCGACCGCCATCGGGTCGTCGGGGTGTTCGGCGCGTCCGGCAGCGGCAAGTCGTCGTTGCTGCGCGCCGGCGTCGTCGGCGGGCTCGGCAAGACCTGGCGGCCGATCGTCATCACGCCGACCGCGCACCCGATGGCAGCGCTCACCACCGCGCTGGCGTCGTTCACCGGCAAGCGGCCCGACCTCGGCGCCGACCCGGCGGCGTTCGACGTCGAGGTCCGCAACGCGCTCGCGAACGGCCCGGACGACGTTCGCGTGCTGCTCGTGGTGGACCAGCTGGAAGAGCTGTTCACGTTGTGCGCCAACGAAAGTGAGCGCTCACAGTTCATCGGCGTGCTGCTCGACGCCGCCCAGGGACCGCACCGCCGCACCCACGTCGTGCTCGGCGTCCGGGCGGACTTCCTCGCCCACGTCACGCAGCACCCCGGCCTGGTGAAGGCGCTCGCGGACGAGGCGACCGTGCTGGTCGGGCCGCCGTCGGGCGCCGACCTGCGGGACATCGTGCTGCGCCCGGCCACGATGAGCGGGCTGTCCGTCGCCGCAGACCTGCTCGCGACCGTTCTCGCCGACGTGGACGCCGAACCGGGCGCGCTTCCGTTGCTGTCGCACGCTCTCGTCGAGACGTGGCAACGCTCCGGCACCGAACTGACGTTGGCCGCCTACCGGGCCGGTGGCGGGGTGCGCGGCGCGATCGCGCAGACGGCCGAACGCGCCTACGACGACCTGGACGACGCCGAACAGCAGGCCATGCGCCGGATCCTGGTGCGGCTCACCGCGTTCGGCGACGGCACCGAGGACACCCGCAGGCCGATCCGCCGCGTCGAACTCGACGGCATCGCCGAACCTCAGGTGATCGACGGCGTGCTCGGCCGCCTGGTCGCCGAGCGGCTGCTCGTGGTGGACGAGGACACCGTGGAGATCGCTCACGAAGCGCTGATCCGCGCGTGGCCCCGGTTGCAGCGGTGGCTGTCCGACGACCGCTCGACGTTGCTGGTCCACCGCAGGCTGACCGCCGCCGCCCACACCTGGAGCGAGCTGGACCGGGACGAGGGCGCGCTCTACCGGGGCACCCAGCTCGTCACCGCGGCGGCCTGGGCGCAGGACCACCCCGGCGAGCTGAACGCGGCGGAGGAGGCGTTCCTCGGGGCGAGCCGCGAGCACGACGAGGCCGAGCAGGTGACGGTGAAGCGCCGCAACCGGCTGCTGACCAGGCTCGTCTCGATCATGGGCGTGCTGCTCCTGTTGGCGGCGGGCGGCGGTGGCGTCGCCTGGTGGCAGTCGCGGGAAGCCCAGCTGCGGCAACGGATCGAGCAGGCGCACCAGATCGCGTTGTCCGCTCGCGGTCTCGTCGACACGGCACCCGACCTCGCCGGACAGCTCGCCGTGTCGGCCTACCGGCTGCACGCGGACGACGACACTCGAGGCGCGCTGCTCAGCGCCGCTTCCGCACCGCGTCGCCGCATCGAGCTTAACGCGGACGGCCCGCCGGTGCTGGACGTGAGCGTGTCGCACCAGGGGGACGTGATCGCGACGGCCGATCGGGACGGCCACGTCACGCTGTGGGACCCGCGGACCCGGTCCCGCAAGCTCCTGCTGGCCGACCACAACGGGTTCACCGACGGCGGCTACGCCAGGCAGGCCGAGTTCAGCGCGGACGACAGGTTCCTCGCCTCGAACGCGTCACTGCCCGCGTTGGCCGGAAGCCGCGGCGATGTCGTGGTCTGGGACCTGACGACCGGCACCACCGTGTTCTCCCACCAGTTCGACGTGATCACCACCGGCCTCGCGTTCCACCCGGCGGGGACGTCGTTCGCGGTCGGCGTCGCCGGCGGCACCGTCGAGGTGTGGGACGTGGCCACCAGGACCAGCCGGATCTTCCAGGGGCACCGGAACGAGGTGAACGCGCTGGCGTTCAGCCCGGACGGATCACTGCTCGTCACCGCGAACGGCAAGGAACGTCCGCTGGTGTGGGACGTCGCGTCCGGCGCCCGCGTCGGCGAGATCCCGTCCCTGGAGGTCAACAACGTCGGCTTCGACGGCTCGGCGATCGTCACCTCGACGTTGCGCGACGGCGTCAAGTTCTGGGACGTCGGCGGGAAGCTGCTGTCCGAGCTGCCGAAGCAGGGCACGTACTCGTGGGAGGCGTCCGGGCCGGTGGGCGGCCGGATGGCGGTGGCGGACGAGGACGGCCTCATCACCATCTGGGACATCCGCACCGGCCGCCCCATCACGACCTACCGCGACCGCGGCCGCACCGAGTCCAGGGCGATCGCGCTGGGCCGTGACGGCACACTGCTGGTCTCCGGCGGCTACGGACGGATCGTGGCGGTGCGCGAGGACGCCGTGCCGCCGTTCACCGGGCACGCCGACGGCATCAACGACATCGACGTGTCCGGTGGGATGGTCGCGTCCGCCGGAGACGACGGAACCGTGCGGTTGTGGGATCTCGACGGTGCCGCGGTGGCCACTTTGGACGGTCATTCCGACCGGGTGGAGTCGGTGTCGTTCAGCCCGGACGGCTCCCGGCTGGCCGCGCTGACCCGCGACCACACCATCTCGCTCTGGGACGTCGCCCGGCGGGAGAGGTTGTCGTCGTTGCCCTACAACGGTTTGGGCGCGTCGACCGACATCGCCTACCAGCCGGACGGGCGCGGGATCGTCACGGCGTCGCTCGGCCGGTTCCGCTGGAGCCTGCCGGACCTGACTCAGGGCAGGTTCTCCGGGGGCCCGTACATCGCGAGCGCCGTCGAGTTCACCCCGGACGGCCGGCTGCTGATCTCCACCGATCCGGCGGGCGGCGCGATGCTGTGGGACCTCGCCGGAGACAAGCTGGAACGGCGCGTCAGCACAGGTCAGGGCGACGTGCGCGACGTGGCGATCAGCCCGGACGGCACGCGGTTCGCGACGGCGGGAGCCAACCGGACGGTGAAGGTCTGGGACGTGGCCACGGGAAGCGAGCTGATGACGCTGACCGGCCACTCCGCCGCGGTGGTGGCGCTGGCGTTCAGCCCGTCCGGCGACGCGCTCGCGTCCGGGGGAGAGGACGACTCGGTCGTCGTGTGGAACCTCGGCACCCGTGCGGGCACCACGCTGACCGGGCACACCGGTCCGGTGCAGGCCGTCGCGTTCACACGGGAGGACGAGCTGGTGTCCGGCGCGAACGACTCGCGGATCATCCGCTGGTCACTGTCCACTGAGGACGCTGAGGTGCGGATCTGCTCCGAGGGCTATCCGCGCTCCGAGGTCTGCGGGACGACCAGGCCCGACTCGTAGGCGAACACCACGAGCTGGGCCCGGTCGCGGGCGTGCAGCTTCATCATCGCCCGGTTGACGTGGGTCTTCGCGGTGAGCGGGCTGATCACCATGCCGGCCGCGATCTCGTCGTTCGAGAGGCCACGCGCGACCAGCGTGACGGCCTCTCGTTCGCGGTTGGTGAGGTGGGCGAGGCTCTGGTTGCGTTGTGGCGGCTGGCTCACGTACCTGTCGATCAGCCGGCGGGTGATCGACGGGGCGAGCAGCGCGTCACCGCGGGCCGCGACCCGGACGGCGTGCAGGAAGTCCTCTGGCTGGACGTCCTTGACGAGGAACCCGGCCGCACCCGCCTTCAGGGCGTGGAAGACGTACTCGTCCAGGCCGTAGTTGGTGAGGATCACGACGTGCGTGCCGGCCAGGGCCGGATCGGCGGCGATCTGCCTGGTCGCCTCGATGCCGTCCATCCCGGGCATCTGGACGTCGATCAGGGCGATGTCCGGGAGGTGTGCGCGGGCCTGGTCCAGCCCTTCCGCGCCGTTCGCGGCCTCGGCGACCACCTCGATGTCGTCCTCGGCGTCCAGCAACGCGCGGAAACCGCTGCGGATCAGCGGCTGGTCGTCCACCAGCAGGACGCGGATCATGGCTGTACCACGGGGAGTTCGGCCTGCACGCTGAATCCGCCTTCGCTTCGTGGCGCCGCGCGGAGGTGGCCGCCGAGCGCCGTGACCCGTTCGCGCATGCCGAGCAGCCCGACGCCCGGTTCCGGGTTCTTCGGTGTCGCCGTGCCGTCGTCGTCCACCTTGATGATCACCGCGTCCGGCCGGTAGTCGATGTGGATCCGCGCGGTCGCCGCGACGGCGTGGCGGGAGATGTTCGTGAGCGACTCCTGCACGATCCGGTACGCCGTCCGGTCGACCGCGGCGGGGACGTCGCAGTGGCGGCCCTCGATCGTGAGCCGGGCGTCCAGGCCGTTCGACCTCGCACGTTCGACGAGCCCAGGGACGTCGTCCATGCCGTGCGGCGGATTCTTGTCGTCGTCTCTGAGCGCTTCCAGCGTGGCCCGCAGTTCCCTGGCGGCCTCCCGGCCGGCGTCGCGGATCACCAGGAGCGGCTCCGGCACGTCCTCGCCGCGTTTCTGGGCGAGGTGGACGGCGACCTCGGCCTGGAGCTTGATCACGGAGATCTGGTGGGTGAGGGAGTCGTGCAGCTCGCGGGCGATGTGCAGGCGTTCCTCGCCGGCCCGCCTGCGCGCCGTCTCCTCGCGGGTGCGCTCGGCCTCGTCGGCTCTGCGCTCGGCCTGTCTGAGCGCTTCACCGGCGGCCGCGGCGGCGATCAGCCACGCGATCTGCAGGACGTCCCTGGTCTGGCCGAACGCCTCGTACGTCGTGAGGTCGCGGGGCGACAGGAGCGCCGCGAGGGGGAGGGTGGCGAGCATCAGCACGGAACCGGCGAGCGTGACGACCCGATGGCCCGCCCGCATCGTCGAGTACACGGCGAACAGGAACGCGATCACCGGCACGTCGGCGCCGGTCGCCTGGTAGCCCAGCGCGAGGAGCCCGGTCGCGGCGAGCACCGCGATCGGGGCCGTCCGGCGTGCCACGAGCGCCAGCCCGCTCGCGGCCAGCAACGCGTAGCCCAGTCCGGTGGCGGGGTGCCCGGCCACCACCAGGCTCGCGGCGACCCCGGCGGCGATCGCCCAGTCCAGCCAGCGCCTGCTCATGGGTGCACCCTAATCCGGTGTTCGGGCTGGTAGATCCTGCGCTGGGATGACTTCGCGACTACCGCGCCCGCGGTAGTCGCTGTCTGCGCTCGCACGACGACCGTGCGCGGTTCGCGGGACAGGCTGGGGCCATGTTGCTCTCAGCTGCTTACGAGATGACCGCCGGACGCATGTGGTCGCTGATCGGCGCCGGTGCCGGCGTTTTCGGTGTGGTGATGGGCGTGCTGGCCCTGAGACGAGGCCGGAGCGGGCTTGTCGCCGTGATCGCCGGTGGGGTCGGAGTGGTGCTCGGCGTCGCGGTGGTGCTGATGGCGAAAGGTGGCCCCGGCACCGGCTACGGAATCGTCGGCGGCTACGTGTCGCTGGTGGTGGGCCTCGCCGCCGCCGTGCTCGGTGGGCTGGCTACACGAAAAGCCGCTCGGGCTGCTGCACCGCGCGCCTCGTGACCAGTCCCGCCGCGCCCCGCACGACCGCGAACTCGCCGAGGGGTGAGGCGAGCAGCCTGGTGTGCCGTTCGCCGCCCGCGAGCACCCTGCGGTCCATCTCGGACTGCACGGCCTCGTGCAGATGGTCGTACAGCACGGCATAGCTGCCGCCGAGCACGACCGTCGGGACGTCGAAGAGGTTCATCAGGGTCCCGAGCCCGACCCCGAGCGCCTCGCCGGCGTTCCGCACGGCCTCCAGCGCCTTGGGGTCGCCCGCGTCGAGTGCCTTGCACAGCGAGTCGAGCCGTCGCCGTCCAGCCTCGCGCAGGATGACGTCGAGTCCCGCGTACCGCTCCACGCAACCGCGGCTGCCGCACGTGCAGAGGACGCCGTTGCGCTCGATCACGACGTGCCCGAGCTCGCCCGCGAACCCGCTGACCCCGCGGTAGACCTCGCCGTTCAGCACGACACCGGCACCGATGCCGACGTCCGCGGTCACGTGCACGAAGTCCTCGCCCGCGAGGTGCCGCGGCCACAGGTGGGCGAGCGCGGCGAGGTTCGCCTCGTTGTCGAGCAGGACGTCGAGGTCCGTTCGCCGGCTCAGCCCCTCGGCCAGCCGCACGCCGACGAGGTTCGGCAGGTTGGGGGTCCGGATGACGACGCCGTCGTGCACGACACCCGGTATCGCGAGGCCCGCGCCGAGGAGCGGGCGCGGCCCGCTGACCTCGCGGATCAGCTCGGCGACCCGGTCGAGCACCTCGTCCGCCGTGGCCCTGCGCATGTCGGCGGGCACGAGACGGCGTTCGAGCGTCTCGCCGTCGAGTCCGATGGTCTCGACGGCGAGGTGGCTGACGTTGATCTCCGCGCCCACCGCCACCGGGCCGTCCGGGTGGAAGCGCAACGGCTTGGACGGCCTGCCCATGCCGGCCAGCGTGGCCGGTTCCTCGACCAGGATCCCGTTGGCCAGCAACGGTTCGGTGAGATTGGACAGAGTCGCCTTGGTGAGGCCGGTGCGCGCCGCGAGGTCGGCCCGCGAGCCGGGGCGGTCGACGAGCGCGAGCAGCACCGTCCGCAGGTTGCCGAGGCGGACCTGGCGCAGGTGGTCGACGGTGGTCATCGGGGCCAGTATCGCGGCGCGGGTCCGGAAGCCCGCACGCGGACTCCCGGCCTCCGGACGGTCATCGGTTCAGGTACTTCCGCGCGGCATCGCCGTACCGCGCGCGGATCTGAGGCACGGCCGCCGCCTCGTACCGGGTGCTGTCCGCGCCCGCCCATTCCGGTGGCGTGTCGCCACCCGCGAGCGTCCACGCGGCCTGCCGGGCCGCACCGTCGGCCACGTACTCACCCGGCGCGGGCACCGTCACCGGCACACCGAACACCGTTGGCGCGATCTCACGCACCGCGCGTGAGGCTGCCGCGCCGCCCACGAGCCGTACGCCCGTGACGTCCGCACCTTGCTCAGCGAGCGCGTCGAGGCCCACGGCGAGACCGCACAGCATGCCTTCCACCGCCGCACGCGCGATGTTCGCGGGCGTGGCGTTGGTGAGCGTCAGACCGTGCAACGCGCCCGTCGCGTCCGGCAGGTTCGGCGTCCGTTCGCCTTCCAGGTAAGGCACCATCACGACGCCTTCCGCACCCGGCTTGGCGGACAGGGCGAGCTCACTGAGCTTCGTGAGGTCGACGCCCAGCATCCGGGCGGTCGCGTCCAGCACGCGGGCGGCGTTCAACGTGCAGGCCAGGGGCAGGTAACGGCCCGTGGCGTCGGCGAACCCCGCCACGATCCCGGACGGGTCCTGCGCCCGGACGTCGCTCGTGGCGGTCACGACCCCGGACGTCCCGAGCGACACCACGACGTCCGAGCCACCGCCCACCCCGAGCATGGCCGCCGCGTTGTCACCGGCGCCCGCACCGAGCCGGACCGGGCCGTCCACGAACTCCGCGGGCCCCAGGACTCGGGGGAGCACCACGTCGGAGCGCCCCAGCGCCAGCGAGACCAGCTCCGGCACGTAGGCGTTCGTCACCGAGTCGAAGTAGCCGGTGCCGGACGCGTCCGAGCGGTCGGTCACCAGGTCGGCCAGGTCGCCGGTGCCGCGCAGCCGCCACGTCAGCCAGTCGTGCGGCAGGCAGACGGCGGCGGTGCGCTTGGCGTTGGCCGGTTCGTGCTGGGCGAGCCAGCGCAGCTTCGTGATCGTGAACGACGCGACCGGCACGAGGCCGATCCGCGCCGCCCACTCCGCCGCACCCAGCTCGTCGGTCAGCGACGCGGCGGCCGCCGCGGAACGGGTGTCGTTCCACAGCAGCGCCTCGCGCACGACCTCGCCGTCCTCGTCGAGGCAGACCATGCCGTGCTGCTGACCCGCGACGCTCACCGCCGACACGTCGTCCAGCCCACCGGCGTCGGTCAGCGCGGACCGCAGCGCCGACCACCAGTGCGAGGGGTGGACCTCCGTGCCGTCCGGGTGAGCCGCGCGGCCCTCCCGGACGAGCCCGCCGGTCTCCGCGTCGCGAACCACGACCTTGCACGACTGCGTGGACGAGTCGATGCCGGCGACGAGCGTCATGTCAGCGTGCTCCCGTGAGGTGCTCGAGGGCGAGCTGGTTGAGCCGTACGAAGCCGTAGCCCCGTTCGCCCGCCTGGTCGGGGTCGAAACCGGTGTCCTTGATCAGGTCATCGTAGGACTCGCCGGCGTTCAGAGTGGGCTGCGACAGCTCGGCGACGCCCGCCGTCTCGAGTGCCTCCTGCACCTCGGGGTCGGCGCGGAAGGCTTGAGCGCGGTCCCGAAGCAGCAGGTAGGTGTCCATGTTCGCCTTGGCCGAGTCCCAGACGCCCTTGATGTCCTCGGTCCGCGACGGCTTGTAGTCGAAGTGGCGCGGACCCTCGTAGCCGGCCGTCTCCAGCAGGTCCACCAGCGCGAACGCGTTCATCAGGTCGCCGTGCCCGAACACCAGGTCCTGGTCGTACTTGATGCTGCGCTGCCCGTTGAGGTCGATGTGGAACAGCTTGCCGTGCCACAACGCCTGCGCGATGCCGTGCACGAAGTTGAGCCCGGCCATCTGCTCGTGCCCGACCTCGGGGTTCACGCCGACCAGTTCCGGCTTGTCGAGCGAGGTGATGAACGCGAGCGCGTGCCCGACCGTCGGCAGCAGGATGTCGCCGCGCGGCTCGTTCGGCTTCGGCTCGATCGCGAACCGGAGGTCGTAACCCCGGTCGGTGACGAACTGCGTCAGCAGGTTCATGGACTCGCGGTACCGGTCGAGCGCCGCCCGCACGTCCTTGGCCACGTCGTACTCGGAGCCCTCGCGCCCGCCCCACAGCACGAACGTCTTCGCGCCGAGCTCCGCCGCCAGTTCGACGTTGCGCAGCACCTTCTGCAGCGCGAACCGCCGCACGCCGCGGTCGTTGCTGGTGAAGCCGCCGTCCTTGAACACGGGGTGGCTGAACAGGTTCGTCGTCACCATCGGGATGACGAGCCCGGTTTCGGCCAGCGCTCCCTGCAACCGGCTGATCTGCTGGTCGCGGTGCGTCGCCTCGAAGCCGAACAGGTCGTCGTCGTGGAACGTCAGCCCGTACGCGCCGAGTTCGGCGAGCCGGTGCACCGCCTCGACCACGTCGAGCTCGGGCCGCGTGGCCTCGCCGAACGGGTCACGACCCTGCCAGCCCACGGTCCACAGACCGAAGGAGAACTTGTCCGCCGGAGTGGGCGCGCTCATCATCCACCTCATTCGTTCAATGCTTGAACTTAGTGCGGACAGTACGACGCACGGGCCTTGATCGCAATCGCTCAGGCGTGCAGCTCCGCGGCGACCGCCTCGACCGCGGGCGCCAGGGCGGCGGCGATCGCGCGGTAACCGGCGGCCGAGGGGTGGAAGCGATCCGCCGCGAAGAGCGAGGGATCGGCGGCGAACTGCGGCGTCACCGCGCGTTCGACGTGGGCGACCACGCCTCCTGCCCGGATGACGGCCTGCTGCTGCACCTGGGCGTAGTCGCGGCTCACGGCCGACACGACGTCGCGCAGTGCCGGCGGCACGTGCGCGACGACGCTCAGGTCGGGTGCGGTGCTGACGACGACCGCGGCGCCCGCCCGCCGCAGGTCCGCGACGGCGTCGTGCAGCTGCTGCGCGCCGACGTGCGCCGGGACGAACCTGGTCAGGTCGTTCGCGCCGATCACCACCACGGCGACGTCGACCTTGCCCGCCGCTCGAACCTGGGCGCGCAGGTCGGCCGAGCGGGCGCCCGCGAAGGCCCGCACGCTGAGATCGACCTGATGTCCCTTCGCCCGAAGGCGTTCGGCGAGCAACGGGCCGAGCGTGTCCTCCCGGCGCGTGCTGCCCACTCCTGCGGCGATCGAGTCGCCGAGCAAACAGAGGCGCATGGTTGGTGAACGACAGGCGTTGCGGCGGTGTTCCGGGGAACAATCCGCTCTGAGCGGATGTTGATGTGAGTAAACCGGTGTCGTGAGAGTGCTGCTCTGTCTACACTCCACGATCATCATCACCGAGTGAACGACGAGAGGGGACCGGCCATGCGCATTACCGCCGTGCTCCCGTCCCGTTTCGACGTGATCCTCGTGTCTCCGCACCCCGGCTGCCCGCTGCGCGCCGGGTACCGGAGTGTCTGACGAACCCGTTCCAGGTGTTCGTCGGGTCATCGCGCTGACCCCGTAAGTCCTTGACACCAAAGGCATACAGCCATGCGCACGATCACGTTGAACGCTGTCCGCAACCTCGGCATCCTCGCCCACGTCGACGCGGGCAAGACCACGCTCACCGAACGCGTCCTGTTCGCCACCGGCAGCACCTACAAGCGCGGCGAGGTCCACGACGGCACCACCGTCACCGACTTCGACCCGCAGGAACGCGATCGCGGCATCACCATCTTCGCCGCGGCCGTGACCTGCACGTGGGACGGGCATCGCGTCAACCTCATCGACACGCCAGGGCACGTCGACTTCGCCGACGAGGTCGAACGGTCCCTGCGCGTGCTGGACGGGGCCGTCGCGGTGTTCGACGGCGTCGCGGGTGTCGAGCCGCAGAGCGAATCGGTGTGGCGGCAGGCGGATCGCTACGGCGTGCCGCGGATCGCGTTCGTCAACAAGCTCGACCGGGCGGGCGCGGATCTCGACGCCGTCGTCGAGTCCATCCGCACGCGGCTGCACACCGTGCCGCTCGTCGTGCAGCTGCCGATCGGCGTGGAGGACGGGTTCCGCGGTGTTGTCGACCTGGTGCGCATGCGTGCGCTGACCTGGGACGACGGCATGACCGAGGGGCCCGTGCCGGACACGCTGCTGGCAGAGGCACAACGGCGCCGTCGCCTCCTGGAGGAGACGGTGGCGGAACTGCATCCCGAGGCATTGGAGGAGTTCTTCGCACAAGGCCTGTCCGAGCAGACGTTGAGGAACGCTCTGCGGGAACTGACCCAGCGAGGTCAGGCCACCGTCGTGCTGTGCGGCTCGGCGTACCGCAACCGCGGCATCGAACCGTTGCTGGACGCGGTGATCGCGTACCTGCCGTCCCCTGTGGACGTTCCGCCGGTGCGTGGCGTCGACGGCCAGGAACGGCAGCCGGACCCGGACGCGCCGTTCGCGGCGTTGGTGTTCAAGGTGAACGCCACCGCCACCGGACGGCTGGCGTACGTGCGCGTCTACTCGGGCACCCTCCACAAGGGAGAGACGGTCCAGGTGGGCGGCCGCAACGAGCGCATCGGGCGGATCCTGCGCGTCCAGGCCGATCGGCACACGCCGGTCGACCAGGCCGTCGCGGGTGACATCGTGGCGCTGGTGGGGCTGAAGTCGGCACGCACGGGAACGACCCTTTGCGCGCCAACGGCTCCGCTGCTGCTCGAACCCGCGGTGTCGGCCGATCCGGTCGTGTCGGTGGCGGTGGAAGCGCGGACCAGCGCGGACAACGCCAAGCTCACCGAGGCGCTGGCGCACCTGGTCGACGAGGACCCGTCCCTGCGGTTCGGGACGGACCCGGAGACCGGCCAGACGGTGCTGTCCGGCCAGGGCGAGCTGCACCTGGAGGTCTCGGTGGAGAAGGCGCGCACGTCGCACCGCATCGAGATCACCATGGGACGCCCGCGCGTCTCGTACCGCGAGACCGTCGCCTCAGGTGTGACGGGATTCGTCTACCGGCACGTCAAGCAGGACGGAGGGCAGGGCCAGTTCGCGCACGTCGTGATCGACACCGAACCGCTGGAGACCGGTTTCGAGTTCCGCTCGGCCGTCACCGGCGGACGCGTGCCGCAGGAGTTCGTCCGCGCGGTCGAACAGGGCTGCCGGGACGCGCTCGCCGAGGGGCCGCTCGGCCACCCGGTGACCGGCGTGCGGGTGACGCTCACCGACGGGTCCACGCACGTCAAGGACTCCTCGGAGATGGCGTTCCGCACGGCGGGACGGCTCGGGCTGCGTGAGGCGCTGAAGGCCGGCGCCATGACGTTGCTCGAACCGATCGCCGAGGTCACGGTGACCGTGCCGGAGGAGTACCTCGGTGGCGTGCTCGGTGATCTGGCGTCGCGCCGGGGCAGGATCCTCGGTTCGGTGGCCAGGACCGGTACGACGGTGGTGACGGCGAGCGTGCCGTTGGCGGAGATGTTCGGCTACGTGACGAGGTTGCGCAGCCGGACGCAAGGCCGCGGCAGCTTCACCAGCACTCCGACCGGCTACGCGCCGGCCAGCTAGAACGCAGGCCCGACCTCGAGCAGGTCGGGCCTGTGCCATGCTCGGTGAGATGTCGACCTTGAGCGTCATGTCGTTCAACCTGCGGTACGCCTCGACCGCCGAGCCGAACTCGTGGGCGGCCAGACGCCCGGTCATGGCCCAGTTGCTGCTCACCGAACTACCGGCCGTGCTCGGCACGCAGGAAGGCCTCTACGGGCAACTGCTCGACATCGCCCACGACCTGCCGGCCCACTACGACTGGATCGGCCTGGGCCGCGCGGGCGGCAGCCACGACGAGTTCATGGCGATCTTCTTCGACACGCTCCGGCTGGAACCCCTCGAGTTCGACCACCACTGGCTGTCCGCCACCCCGAACGTCGTGGGCTCCCGGTCGTGGGGCAACAACGTGATCCGCATGGTCACGTGGGTCCGGTTCGCGGATCGCCTGACGGGCAGGCAGTTCGTGGCCGTCAACACCCACTTCGACCACGAGTCGGCGAACTCCCGCCTGCGCAGCGCCGAGTTCGTGCGCGACCGCCTCCAGGCTCAGACCCTGCCGGTCGTGCTCACCGGTGACTTCAACGACGTTCCCGGCTCACCGGCCTACGCCACCCTCACGGCGGGGCTGGCCGACACGTGGCTCGCCGGGCCGCAGACCACGCCGGCGTACGGGACGTTCCACGGCTACGGCCCGCTCGTCCCCAACGGCCCGCGCATCGACTGGATCCTCACCCGTGGCGCCACCGTCGAGGCCGCCGCGATCAACACCTTCCAGCGAGATGGCCAGTTCCCGTCCGACCACCTCGCCGTCCAGGCGTTCCTCAGGATCTAGGCGCCCACTCGGGTGGCAGGTCGTGCGAGCAGGTCGGCGCACCGGCCGCCCGCGCCTGCCGTTGCTCCAGGTACGGCCCGGCGATCTGGTCCCTGGGCACCGGGGCCAGCGCGGTGATCGCGTCGCCCGCGGCCAGCACCTGGCGCCGCATCCGTTCGTGATCCACGGCCTCGGAGCCGAACGACGGTGCCCAGAGCGTCCACGGCCCGGAGATCATCGCCATCGTCGGGATCAGGTGCGAGTGGAAGTGCGTGCCGATGCCGCCGAACGAGCATTGGGCCGGCACTCGGCCCGGCACCGGTAGATCGCTGCCGGGCAGGACGAACGTGCGATCGACCGCGCGCCCTGCCAGTGCTGTCAGCGCGCTCTGGGCCAGCACCGGACTGCCCGCGAACCAGCCGGAGAGCTCAGCCAGTCCCGTCGGCTGAAGAGAACCGTCGCGAGGCAGGAACTCCCGCGTGCCCAGGTGTTCCAGCACGAACGCGAACGCGACGGAACCAGAGTCGTACTCGGCGTCGAGCGCGCGGGCCCGGAACTCGCTGCCCTCCGCCGGACGGTGCAGGTGCCCGGTCGCGAAGACGAACTCGATCGTGCGCGGCCGGCAGCGCAACGGCAGGCGGGCGAAGTGCTCGGCCAGCGCCAGCAGCGCGACGGTGCCGTTCTCCTGCACCCATCCGACGCCGTCGGTGTTGGTGTCGAGGACGATCCGCTCGCTGCTCAGACCGGGCAGCGTGGCGACCAGCGAGCGCGTGACGGCCGGTGCTCGTCCGGCCAGGACGCCGATCGTCGTCCTCGTGCCGGGGACCAGTTTCGCAACTGCATCGGAGCCGACGAACACGCCCGGCACGCGGTAGTGGGTGCCGAGGTGCGGGTCCCAGTAGCCCTTCACCTGCTCGTGCGGGAACGGGAAGGCGACGGCGACCCCGGCGGCGTCCGCCTTGCCCGCGTCGACCATGTCCTTGTCCAGCAGGGGTTCGGCGAGGTAGCCGCGGTCGAGGGCGGGGAAGTCGCGCAGGACGACCTTGCCGCGGGCGTTCGCGGCGGTGATCGGGGTGCCGGCGGGCAGGCGGACCAGTTCGCCGGAACGCAGGCCGGGTTCGGAGTAGGGGATCGCACCGGCGACCGGCACGACGCCGCCCGAGAGCAGGAGACCGGGACCGGGCTTCCAGCGCTGGATCGCGAAGGGCTCGGACCGCACGGACACGCGCGGCAGCCGGTCCACGCGGTGTTCGAGCCAGGAGATCAGGCGGTTGTGGGCAGGACTGCCGGTGGCGCGCACGCCGAACCCGGCGACGGTGGCGTTGAGAGCGCGCAGCTGGGCGGCGGAGGCGAACGACCGCTCGTCGATGCTGGGGGAGCAGTCGGCCGACGCGACGGCCGGGGTGGTCGGCTGGAGGGAGAAGACCGTTATGACAGCTATGAATGCGATGCATCTGGCGGGCTGCACGAGGCTCACTGTGACCGTCGTGGGTGGCCCTCACAATCCGCTGTCCAGGTAGCCAAGTGAGACCGTGTCAACGGTGAACGGAAATGGTTTATACCAATTTCCGCTACGGTCCGCGAGATGCGCCTGAAATCGACGTTCGGCCGCGTCGCGGTGATCGCGTACGCGCTGCTGTTCACCCTCGGCTCGACAGCGGTCGCGAACGCCTCGCACGGCCGCGAGTGCGCCACCCCGTCCATCGACCGGTTGCAGCAGTGGATCGCCAGTGGTGAAGGTGCCACGGAGCCCGCGACCGGCAGCATCCTCGTCCCCAAGGGACGGCACGACCACACGGCGAAGATCAAGTTCCTGGCGGACGACTGGGCTGTGATGGTCGTGTGGCTGGGCAACAAGTTCGAGGCCCAGGCCGACCTGTCCGGCTCGGCCGGTTTCTGGATGACCTACCGCGCCACCAACGACCTCTACGTCCAGTTGCGACCGGCGGAGTTCTGGAGCGGCGGCGACAAGTGGGTCACGAAGATTCCCTCCACCGGCGGCAGGCTGGTGAAGCGGTTCTTCAGCTTCAAGACAAAGAACTGGACATATCTGCCCGCGCTCGGCAAGCCGTCCTACCCGCTCGCCGAGGCCCTCGACGACGCCCGTGGCCTGGTGTTCGTCGGCAACACGAAGAACGACCTCGAGTTCCAGAGCCTGAAGATCGACGGCTACCGGCCACCCTGCGTTTACTGAGAACCGGTTAGTGTCCCGGGACGTGAGAGCGCTCCCGGTCTTCCTGGTCACTGTCCTCACCGCCGCGCTGGCGACTCCCGCGAGTGCGGCGGTGAGAGACGACACCCGGTACGTCGACCCGTTGATCGGCTCGGCGGGCGGCGGCAACACCTACCCAGGCGCCGTGCGGCCGTTCGGGATGATCTCGTGGAGCCCGACGTCGACCCGCGGCGACCAGACGAACACGGGCGCTGCCAACGGATACGCGTACGACGCGACGAGGGTGCGCGGCTTCAGCCTCACGCACGTCAACGGCGCGGGCTGTCATCCAGGCGCCGCGGGGGACGTCCCGATCATGCCGCACGTCGGTGACATCACCTCGTCGCCGACCGCGGACACCAAGGACCAGATCTTCGCGAGCGACTTCTCCCACGCCGACGAGAAGGCCGA
Organism: Lentzea waywayandensis; assembly: GCF_900115955.1. Taxonomy (GTDB): domain Bacteria; phylum Actinomycetota; class Actinomycetes; order Mycobacteriales; family Pseudonocardiaceae; genus Lentzea; species Lentzea waywayandensis. Next base: position 862,914 of record NZ_FOYL01000002.1, on the reverse strand, counting down.
GGCCGGCCGCTACCGGGTGGGCCTGAAGTCCGGCGCCACGGCGGACCTGTCCGTGTCGACGCGCGCGGGCATCGGCGAGTTCACCTTCCCAGTCAACGGATCGCTGCTGTTCCGCGCCTCGAACTCGCTCAACGGCAGCGAGGACGCCGACATCACGATCGACCCGGCGACCAGCACCGTGTCGGGATCGGTGCTCACCGGCGCGTTCTGCGGCCGGCGTGCGAACGGTGGCACGAACAACCAGAAGACCTACTACCGCCTGCACTTCACGGCGTCGTTCGACCGTCCGATCTCGGCCTACGGCACGTGGGTCAACAGCGAACTGCGGCCCGGCACGACCTCTGCGTCCGGCGGTGAGGGCTACCTGACCGGAAGCAACCGTGCGGGCAAGGGTTCCGGCGGTTACGTGTCCTTTGCGGACAGCTCCGTGCGGATGCGCGTCGGCATCTCCTACACCAGCCTGGACGCTGCTCGACGCAACCTCGCGACGGAGATCCCCAAGCGCGCGACCGTCGCCGACGTGGCGGCGGAAGCGAAGAAGGCCTGGGCGAAGCAGCTGCGCGCGGTCGAGATCGACGGCGGGACCGCGGACGAGCGCACGATCTTCTACACCGCGCTCTACCACACCTTCCTCCAGCCCAACGTGATCAGCGACGTCGGTCAGGCGACCAGGTACGGCAACTTCTCCGGCTGGGACCAGTACCGCGCCCACACCCAGCTGCTGGCGTTGCTGGCACCGGACGTGGCGAGCGGCTACGCCCAGTCGTTGCTGGACATCTCGCGGAAGAACGGCGGTGTGTGGGACCGCTGGGTGCACATCACCGGCCCGACGCACGTCATGACCGGCGACCCGTCCGCCCCGGCCATCGCGGGCATGTACGCCATGGGCGCGCGGAACTTCGACGTGCGGGCGGCCTACGACTCACTGCTGCGCCAGGCCACGGTTCCGCATCCGGACGGTCTGTCCGACAAGGGCTGCCCCGGCCAGTGCGAGGGCCAGCGCCCGAACCTCGCCGAGTACATGCGGCTCGGCTACGCGCCGCAGGACACGTGCCACTGCTGGGGTGGCGCCGCCGAGACGCTCGAGGACTCCGTCGCCGACCAGGCACTCGCCGACCTGGGACGCAAGCTCGGCCGTCGCAGCGAGGAGATGCGGAAGCGCGCGGGCTGGTGGCGCAACACGTTCAACCCGGCCACCGGCTACCAGCAGGCCCGCAAGGCCGACGGCACCTGGGTGACGCCGTTCAACCCGGCCTCCGACCAGGGCTTCGCGCAGGGCAGCAGCGCCACCTACACGTGGATGGTGCCGCACGACGTCCAGGGCCTGGCCGAGGCCATGGGCGGACCCGAGGCAGCGGCGACCAGGCTCGACGCGTTCTTCCACCGCGCGGACGGCTCGTGGGCGACCGGCGGCGACGCGCTGCGGTACGACCCGACGAACGAGCCGGGCATCCACACGCCGTGGATCTACAACGAGCTCGGCCAGCCGCGCAAGACCCAGGAGACCGTCCGCGCGATGGCCCGGCTGGTCTACCGCACCGGCCCGTCCGGCCTGCCCGGCAACGACGACCTCGGCACGATGTCGGCCTGGTACGTCTTCGCCGCTCTGGGCCTGTACCCGCGCACGCCGAGCAGCGCCGAACTGCACGTGTCGAGCCCGATGTTCCCGAAGGCCCGGATCACCGCGAAGAACATCACGGTCCTGGCCCCTGGAGCCCCGGCCGTCTACGTGCAGGACGTTCGGTGGAGCGGCCGCAAGGTCGAGCAGCCGTGGCTGCCCGAGTCGTTCGTGCAGCGTGGCGGGGTGCTGAGGGTCGCCGTCGGCTAGGCCGTGTCCTGTAGGTCCGTTCGATGAGAGTCACGGGCGAGAGACCCGGAGGCGGTGCCGCCGGAACGCCCTCATACCGGGCGTATTCGGGCGTTTCGGCGGTGCCGCCTCCGGGGCCCTCGGCCGCGACTATCGCGGACGAGACCTACAGGACACGGCCTAGTCCGGGTGAGGCCGGTGTCACCCTGGTGTGAACCGCACCGGCCAGGGGTACTCGCGATCCAGGAGGTCGTGATGCCAGCAGGATCGAACGCGAAACGGGAACGCCAGTACGAGCACATCAAGGACTCCGCCGAGGACCGTGGCGCCTCGCCCCAGCGCGCCAAGGAGATCGCCGCGCGGACGGTCAACAAGAACCGCGCGCAGGCCGGTGAGTCGAAGACCGCGAGCCGATCGTCCATCAAGGACATGTCGCCGCAGAAGCGCGGCGGGCAGCGGTCGCACAGCGGTGCGCAGGGACCGACGTACGACCAGCTGTACAACGAGGCGAAGCAGCGCAACATCAAGGGGCGCTCCAAGATGACGAAGAAGGAACTCGTCGACGCCCTCGGCCGCTGACGTGTCCGAAGTGGACAAGGCCTCCGCGCTGACGATCCTCACGATGGAGCACAACACGCTGCAGATGATCCGCACGGCGACCATCACGGACGCGACCGGGCGGGCAGGTCACCTGCTGACGACGATCTCCGCGTCCATGATCGCCCTTGGGTTCGTCTCCCAGGTCGTGCCGCTGAAGGTGCTGCTCACGTTGATGCTGGTCATCTTCTCGGCGTTGTTCCTGATCGGTCTGGCCACGTTGTTCCGCACGGTCGAGCTGACCATCGAGGACGTGCAGGCGGGGCTCGGGATCAACCGCATCCGGCACGTCTACGGCGACCTCGAACCGTCCGTCAGGGACGTCTTCGTGCGGCAGATCCACGACGACACCCTCGGTGTCGAGGCGGACGGCGGCCAGACCGGCTGGCGCAAGACCAGGCGGCCGCGGCTGATCGGCACGACGCTGGGCGTGTCCGGCCTCGTGAACCTGGTGAACGGCCTCGTCGCCGGCGTCATCGCCGGCTCCGCGGCAGGACTGCTGAACGCCGGCCTGACGTGGTCGATCGTCATCGGTGCCGTCGCCGCCGCGGTGGTGTTCGGCGCGTTCGGCGTGGCACTCGGCCGGATCGGACGGCGCGGCCTCGCCTCCATCACCACGCGCTATCCGAGGAAAGACCCGAACTGAAGGAGAACCACCACCATGCGGTACGACGTCGTCGACCTGATCATGCAGGACCACCGCGAGGTGGAGCGCCTGTTCGACGAGCTGAAGAACCACCCGGAGAAACGCCCGCTGCTCACGCCCGTCATGTGCGGCCTGCTCGTCGCCCACAGCCGCGCGGAGGAGTCCGAGGTCTACCCGCCGGCCAGGGACGCGGGCGGTCAGGACGAGGTCGAGCACAGCCAGGAGGAGCACGCCGAGGCCGAGCTGCTGCTCGCCAAGCTCCTCGACTGCGAGTACGACTCGCCGAAGTACGAGAAGGCCCTGCAGGACGTCGTCGACTCCATCACCCACCACGTGGAGGAAGAGGAGAAGACGGTGCTGCCGGGCATGCGCAAGCGCCTGAGCACGCAGCGCCGCCACGAGCTCGGTGAGGCGTTCGCGCGCAGCCGCGCCGACCACCTCGGTGAGCTGCCCGGCCAGGCCACCCGCGACGAACTGCTCGTCCAGGCCCAGAACCTCGGCGTCACCGGTGCGTCGAACATGACCAAGGAACAGCTGCGCAAGGAACTGCAGAAGGCCGGCTCCTAAGCGTCATCTGTTCGCACCGTCTGGATGTGCACGGTCCGGGCGCCGGTGTGTGCGTCCCGGCCGTGCCAGCAGTGGTAGTTGTCGAGGACCAGTAGTTCGCCCTCGTTCAGTCTGATCCTCGGCAACGTCCGCTGCACCCGCTCGACCTCGGTGTCGAAGCGGGCGAGCATGTCGATGACGTGTTCGGCGGCGGGGTCGCGGTGCAGGGCCGCGACCCCGTCCGTGCGTCGGGTGATGCGCCTGCCCGTGCGCGTGTACTCGATGTGACGGCCTACCCGCGGAGTCGCGGGCAGGCCGCGCGTGTTTGCCCAGCGCCCGTAGAGGTCGACGTCCGTCCCGGTGAGGAAGTCCTTCAGCTCCGCGTCGAGCGAGTCGGTGAACTCGTGCGCGTCGAGGACGAAGGACTGGCCGCCGTACGCGGCCTGGGAGGCGAGCAGCACCAGGACGTAGTCCTCGTCGGGATGTCTGCGCCGCACGGGTTTTCCGGCGATGTCGACGACCACGTCGAAGCTGTCCGCGTGCAACCCGACGACCTCGCCGTCCACCGAACGCCGGGTCCGGTGTGGGAACAGCTCGCGCAACGACGTGCCGAACAGCAGGGAAGCGGCCACGGGCAACGAGTTCGGGGAGTTCGGCAGGCCGGTCAGGATCACCGCGCCCGTCTCCGTCAACGCGCCGCGCGCGGCGGGATCCAGGACCGGCAGGCGGGACACGATCATCGGCGCGGCCCGAAGTCGCGGGACGACGGCACCAGCGCGGCCAGCGCGGGCGCGGCGAAGCAGATCACCGCGCAGGCGGCCAGCACCACGGGAGCGCCGAACGCCGAGATCGCCGGGGCGATGAGCGCCAGACCGATCGGCGCGAGCCCGTAGGACATCAGGAAGTCCAAAGAGGACACGCGGGCGAGCTTCGACGGCTCGACCTCGCGCTGGGTCGCGGTGAACCACGGCACGTTGAACAGCTCGATGCCCAGGCCCGCGACGGCGTAGGCGGCGATCACGACGAACGGGTGCACCGGCAGCAGCAGGCTCAGCGGCGCGAACCCGTACAGCGCGAGGCCGAACAGCGCGGTCCAGCCCGCGTGCCGCGGCCGCCAGCGGGCGATGAGCAGGGCGCCGGCCAGCGCGCCGAGCGTGTAGGCGGTCAGCGCGCCCGCCAGCACCGCCTCGGTGTCGTAGCGGTCGCGGCTGACCAGGGGGAGCACCACGCCGGTCGCCGAGTAGCCGGTGGCGATCACCGCGGTCAGCGCGCCGAGCCCGGCCAGGAACCAAGGGTGCCTGCGGGCCTCACGCACGCCGTCCCAGAAGTCCGCCACGAAGCCGGAACCGCCGCCAGGGGCCGTGCCGCCGGTTCCGACGGGTGGGACCAGGGCCGCGACCAGCCACAGCGCACCGATGCCGAGCAGCAGCACCTGCGTGTTCAGGAACAGCGCGAGCAACGCGGTCAAACCCGGCGCTACCAACGTCGTCACCCGCACCGACAGGGTCATCGCGGCGTTGGCCTGCTGACGTTGGTCGATTGCCACCACCTCGGCGGTCAACGCCTGGAACGCCGGGCGGCACGCGCCCTGGCCCGCTCCCATCGCCACGGCCGCGACGGCCGCGAACACCAGCGAGTTGCCCACGAAGGCAGCGAGGACGGGCGCGGCGACGGCAGAGGTGAGGCCCGACCACAGGACCACCTGGCGGCGCGCGTAGCGGTCGGCCAGGACGCCGCTGACCGGGACGGCGGCGAGGAAGCCCGCGGTGCGCGCGGCGAGCAGGACGCCCAGTTCCACGGCCGTCAGCGAGCGTGAGAGCACGGCCAGGCCCAGCACGAACGGCAGCGCCCAGGTCGCGATGCCCGATGCCGTCGTCGCGGTCCAGAGGCGGAGAAAAGTGGTGCTGCGCAACACCGACGGGCTGCGCACTGTGTCGTGGACCACGCGATCGACCTTCCAGCAGGGTTGCATTGAAAATGATTGTCGTTACAGTAACGCACACCGTCGAGTGAACTTTCTGGAGGATCCGATGTCTCACCCCGCCCGTCTCGGACTGGCGTTGGTCGCGGTGCTGGCCGCGGGCTGCGCCACACCGGGAGGCGCCCAGGCGCCGACGGCTCAGTCGGTGGTGGTGGACAGCTGCGGCAAGCAGCTCACGTTCACCGGCACGCCGCAACGGGTGGTGACGCTCGACCAGAACTCGACTGAAACGTTGCTGGCGCTGGGAATGCAGGACCGGATGGCCGGTACCGCGAACGTCAAGACCAAGGTGGCGCCCCGGTTCGCCGACGCCTACGCGAAGATCCCGGTGCTGTCGCCCAAGATCCTCACGTCGGAGCCGCTCAGGGCGGCCAACCCCGACGTGGTGGTGGCGTCGTTCAAGGAACTCTTCACCGCCGACCGCGCCGGAACGCGCGACGAGCTGGAAACCCTTGGCGTGCCTACGTTCGTGAGCGCGGTGAACTGCCCGGACGGCACGACCGCGCCGTTCGACCGGCTGTTCCGCGACTACGAGAACTTCGGGAAGATCTTCGGCGTCACCGAGAAGGCGAACCAGCTCGCTGCCGAGCAACGCGCGGCCGTGGCCGAAGTCCAGGCGGTGAAACGGGATCCGGTGAAGGTCGTCTGGGTCTACTCGGTGTTCAAGGGCGTTCCGTACGTGGCGGGCAAGGACGGCATGCCGAGCCAGATGAGCAGGATCGCCGGTGCGGTCAACGTCTTCGACGACCTGAGCCAGGAGTGGCCGGAGGCGTCCTGGGAGGAGATCGCCCGCCGCGATCCCGACGTCATCGTGATCGGTGACCTGTCCGAACGCGGCAACCCCGGTGACAAGGCGAGCGAGAAGCTCGCGATGATGCGCGAACACCCGGTCGTCTCGCAGCTCAAGGCGGTGCGGGAGAACAAGGTGATCGAGCTGCCCGGCATCGAGATGGACCCGTCGGTGCGTACGGTCGACGCGCTCAAGGCGTTCGGCGCGGGGCTCGACAAGATCGCCGGCCGTGGCTGACGCGGCCCTTCTCGACCCGGTCGTCCGGCAAGCTCCGAAACCCGTTCAACGCAGGAAGAACACGCTCGTCGTCGTGCTGAGCCTCGTCGTGCTCGTGGTGTCGATGGTGCTCGCCGTCCGCATCGGCGTGGGCGCGGGCTGGGCCGAGATCGGCCGGGCCGCGGGCGGACGCCTCGGCCTGCCCGTGATTCCGCTGCCACGTTTGCTGGACTCGCTGATCTGGGACCTGAGGGTGCCGCGGGTGCTGCTCGCGGCACTCGTCGGGGCGGCGCTGGCGGTGTGCGGCGCGGTGCTGCAGAGCGTTACGCGCAACTCGCTCGCCGACCCGTACCTGCTCGGGGTGTCGTCCGGCGCCTCGACGGGCGCGGTGATCGTGGTGGTGCTGGGGTTCGCGGGCACGCAGCTCGGGGTGACCGGTGGGGCGCTGGTCGGCGCGCTGGTGTCGTTCGGGTTGCTGATGTTGCTGCTCAAGCGCACCGGACTGGACTCGTCGCGCGTGGTGCTCACCGGTGTGGTCGTGGGGCAGCTGTTCGCCGCACTCACCTCGTTGATCCTGCTGACGTCCGGGGACGCCGACAGCATCCGCGCCGTGACCAACTGGCTGCTGGGGTCGCTCGCGTCGGCCCGGTGGACGTCCGTGGTGGTGTGCGCGGTGGTCCTGGCGATCGGCCTGCTGGTGGTGTGGCTGTGCTCGGCCGCGCTGGACGGGTTCGCGTTCGGCACCGACACCGCGTCCTCGCTGGGGGTCGACGTCCGGACGACACGCGTCGTCCTGCTGGTGACGACCTCGGTGCTGACCGCCGTCGCGGTGGCCGCGGTGGGCGCGGTCGGGTTCGTCGGGCTCATCGTGCCGCACGGCGTCCGGTTCCTCGTCGGTCCGTTGCACCGCAAGCTCCTGCCGTTGTCGGCGGTCGTCGGCGCGGTGTTCCTGGTCTGGACGGACGCGCTCACCCGCGTGGTGTTCTCGCCGCTGGAGGTGCCCGTGGGCGTGTTCACCGCGCTGCTCGGCGTGCCGCTCTTCCTGCTGGTGCTGCGCAAGCGGGGTGAGCTGTGAGGATCGAGGTCCGGAACCTGAGCTGGGGCGTGCCGGGCAAGACCATCGTCAGGGACGTGAGCCTGACGGTCGAGCCGGGGGAGACGGTCGGGCTGATCGGGCCGAACGGCTCCGGCAAGTCGTCGCTGTTGCGGTGCATGGCCGGGCTGCGCGCCCCGACCAACGGCGAGGTGCGCTTCGACGGCGTGGAGATCACGTCGTGGTCAGCCCGTGAGCGAGCGCGCAGGCTGGCGTTCGTCGAGCAGACCGCCGACACCGACAGCGATCTGCGGGTGGCCGAGGTCGCCATGCTCGGTCGCACCGCGCACCGGTCGCGGTGGCGCGGCCCCGATGCCGAGGATCACGCGATCGTCGCGGCGGAGCTGGAAGAACTGGACCTCACCGGGCTGGCGGACCGGCCGTGGAAGCAGCTGTCGGGCGGCGAACGTCAGCGCACCCACCTGGCGCGGGCGCTGGCGCAACGCACGTCCGGACTGCTGCTGGACGAGCCCACGAACCACCTGGACGTGCGCCACCAGCTCGAACTGATGGAACTGGCCGGCCGCACGCCGCAGACCGTCGTGGTGGCGCTGCACGACCTCGCGCTGGCCGCCCGCTACTGCGACCGGCTGGTCCTGATGCACGGCGGCACGGTCGTCGCGAACGGCCAGGCCGCTGACGTCCTGACCGCGCCGTTGCTGCGCGAGGTGTTCGACGTGGAAGCCGAGATCGGCCATGACGAACTGGGTCACCTGGCGGTCGGGTACCGCTCGCCGGTCCGCCGCGAACCGATCCGATGAGACGAGGGGGAGAAATGTCCACAGTGGATGATCTGATAGCCGGGGTGCTGGCGGGCCGGCACGGTCCCGATCCGCGCGAACTGCCCGCCACCAGCGTGTTCTGGGTTCACCACGGCACCAGGCTGGCCGGCGGCGACACCACCTACCGCAACCAGTACGTGCTGGCCCGCGTCGGAACGGCGTTCGGCGCCTGCGCGTTCGCGGAAGGCGACGCCGATCCGGCCGTGGCCGCGAACTACTCCGGCGCTCCCGTCGCGCGGTTGCTCACCGAGGCCCCGGCGCCGGTACGGGTCGCGGCACTTGACGCCTACCTCGGCAGCGTCCGTCCACATCGGACGTCCGACGCCGAGCGGGTCGTGCTGCCGTCCGGAACGCCGGAGGAGCGGGCACGGGCGAGGGACGCCGCCGTCGCAGGCCTGCTCGACGTCGAACCGGGCGCCAAGGTCGCGTTGATCGGAGTGGTGAACCCGCTGGTGGCGGCCATCCGCGAACGCGGCGCCGAGTGCCTGCCGTGCGATCTCTCGTTGCGCACGACGCAGTGGGGCGACCCGGTGACTCCGGACATGCGGGACGTCCTCGGCGTCGCGGACGCCGTGGTGGCGACGGGGATGACGATCGGCAACGGCACGTTCGACGAGATCCTGCGCACCTGCCGCGAACGCGACGTCCCGCTGATCGTCTACGCCCAGAGCGCGAGCGCCGTCGCCCGCCACTTCCTCGGCGCGGGAGTCACCGCCCTGTCCGCGGAACCGTTCCCGTTCTCGCAGTTCAGCGCCGACGAGACCGCGCTGTACCGCTATCGGGCCCGAACATGAGAGAAGACGTGGACCACCACATCGCTGACGCCCTCAGCCGCCCTGCCCTGGTACGCCTCGACTCCCGCACCCTCTGCCTGCGCTTCGAGACCATGAAGGTCGCCTCCGCCCTCGAAGCCGTCCGCTACCTCCTCGAACGCGGCACCATTGAGCACGGGGACACGCTGGTCGACAGCTCCAGCGGCATCTACGCGCACGCCCTCGCGCTGGCCTGCCACCGCTACGGCCTGCACTGTCACATCGTCGCCTCCACGACGGTCGACAGGACCTTGCACACCCAGTTGGAGATCCTCGGCGCGACCGTGGAGCCGATGCCGCCGTCCGCGAGCCTGAAGCTCGACCAGAGCCGCCGGGTGGCACGGGTGCGGGAGATCCTGCGCGATCATCCGCGGCACCACTGGATGCGCCAGTACCACGACGACGTCCACTACCGCGGCTACCGGCCGATCGCCGACCTCATCCGCGAACACGCCGACTGCGACCACCTGAGCGTCGTGGGAGGTGTCGGCACCGGGGCGTCGACCGGAGCGCTGACGACGTTCCTCCGGGAGACCGCGCCCGATGTCGGACTGGTCGGCGTGCAGCCGTTCGACAGCGTCACGTTCGGCAGCGAGCACGTGCACGACCCGGAGATCATCATCGCCGGCATCGGGAGCTCGATCCCGTTCGGCAACGTCGACCACACCCTCTACGACACCGTGCACTGGTTCGGCTTCGACGCCGCTCTGTCCGGCAGCGTCGCGCTGCTGCGCGAGCACGCGATCTTCGCCGGACTGTCGGCGGGGGCGGCCTACCTGGCGGCCCGGTGGGAGCAGCGGCTGGACCCGGAACGGCACGTGGTCGTGCTGGCCCCGGACACCGGCCACCGCTACGTCGACGCCGCCTACTCCCGGCACGCGGAAGCCCCGGCGCCGGAGGAGTTGCGGCCACGGCAGATCACCGCGCTGAGCGACATGGACCTGCCGTGGTCGCGCATGCACTGGAACCGGGCCGAGGCCCCGCCGAACGCTAGCGCCGGCCAGGCGATCCCGGTCGCTTCCTGAAGGCCAGCGTGGTCAGGGCCGCGGCCACGCGCTGACGCAGGGTCCTCTGTGAGAGGGGGCCCTCGCTCAGCGCGCGGGCCAGGTCCGGATCGGAGACGCGGAAACGCCCCTCGATGGCGATGAGCCGCTGGTGTTCCTCTCGACTGAGCATGGCGCGCTCCAGAGTCGGCCCGGCAGTGGCACCACGCTCGTACCCAGGCCCTTCCGACTTCAAACCACCGGAACTAGATCAGTTTCGGCTCCGGCGGAAGGGGATCCGGGGCCGGTCCGGGAGAGCGAAGGGGATCGGGGGCCGGGCCGGGCGGCTGGGGCTGGTCGGGCCCGGTAGGTCTCGGCTGGTCAGGGCCCGGCGAGGTCGGCACGGGCTCCGCAGGCGGTACTGGTTGGCTCATGTCCGCGGGGTACCCGCCCGGCTCACCCTTCTCACGCATTCTCACCCGCCTCGAATTAGCCGGATTCCGCTAATGCACGGACCGTCCTGATCGACAATCCGTCAGGTTCTGTTTGGGACCGGCAGAACAGGGCGAGGGAGAGATGGCGCTGTCCAAAGTCACGTCACAGGGGTGGTTCCAGGGTTCCGAGCAGACTCGCGGCCTCCAGTTCATCGGCGCGATCGAGCTGTTGCGGTTGCTCGACCGCCTGTCCTCCCGGCCGCGCTGGCCCTCCCGCGACGTGCCGCTGCCGATCGTCCAGCTGCGCCGCCCGCCCGGTGTGGAGCGTCCGCTCGACGCCCTGGCGAACCGGCCTGCCGGCGCGCGTGGCCGCCGGGTCCCGTTCGCGCTCGTCGACGGCGCCGCGGAGTCCCGGCGCAAGCTGCTCGACGACGTGGTCGGGCAGCTCGCGAGCGAGGTGCGGGGCGTGGCGCGGCTGCGGTTTCCGCGGTTCGCCCTCGTGGGATGGCTGCTCGATCTGACGTTGCCCGCCGGGGTCGAGGCGGACGAGGAGGAACGGGAGATCGCGCGGGAGTTCCGGATGCACCTGCAACGGCGCATGCGGGTGACGCGGGACGGGATGCAGGACCTCGCGCAGGACTTCCCGTGGTGGATCAGGCTGGTCATCGGCGTGATGCCGCGCATCGGCCTGGCGCTGATGGCGTTGTTGTGGCGCCCGGCGAAGTGGGTGGGCGAGCAGTCGCTGGGCGGCCGGTCACACCAGGGTCTCTACCGCCTCGCCCGTGCGGTCGTGAAGGACCGCCTGGCGGAACGGCACGAGGACGAGGTCGGCGACCTGCTCGTGCGCGCGTTGCTGGAGGACCTGCGGCGTTCGCACCGGCGCTGGACGGTGTGGGGGACGGGCCGGCGGCGCACGGGCCATCCGTGGCTGCTGCTCGACGACCACGACGGCGACTGCGCGGGACAGTGGCTGGTCGACGCGATCGGACGCGTCCGCAACGGTGTGCAAAGTGGACAGTCGTGGCGGGCGAACCCGTTGAACCGCCCGGATCCGCTGCTCGTGATCGTGGCGAAGGAGTCGGCCGACGTGCCGGCGACGCACGCCGCGGACGCTCTCGCGGGCTACCACGACTGGCTCCGGCAGCTGTCGCGGTCGGGGAACTGGGTACTGGAGCTGGAGACCGACGCCACCGATCCCGCGCGCGGCATCATCGGCGCTCTCTCCGAGTACCCGCCGCTGCGCCTGCGCCGGGCCGTCGCCGCGCCGCTCGTGCTCCTGGTGCTCGCCGGGTCGCTCGTGGCCGTGCCCTTCGTCAACCACGGCAGGTGCGACGACTGGTGGTCGCCGTCGTTGCGCTCGCCGCTGGAACGCGTCGGCGCGGAGTGCATCGGGGTGTCGGCGGATCCGTTGCGGCACTTCGTTCCCGACTCGGTGCCGCAGGACATCCGGCCCGCGCTGGAGGACGTCTACGGCCGGATCATGGCCGAGAACCGCAAGGCGGCGCTGCGGCCGGACGCGATCACCATCGTGTTCCTCAGCGTGCTGACCCCGAGCACCGCCAACAGCTTCCACGCCCTGGTCGAGGAGCTGCGCGGGGTGTGGGTGGCGCAGAAGAACAGCGACGTGCCCATCAAGATGTTGCTGGCCAACGGCGGCGAAGGGCCGGGCGGTCGCGGTCTGGCGTCCAGTGACATCGCCGCGGACAAGATCATCGAACTGGCCGCCCGCGACCGGAGCGTGGTCGCGGTGACCGGGCTGTCGATCAGCTCCGACACCGCCAAGTCCGCCGTGAAACGGCTGGGCTCCAACGCCTTGCCGATCATCGGCACGCTGACCTCCGCCGACGACATGGCGAGCGTCAACGAGTACTACTACCAGGTCGGGCCCAACAACCTGCGCGAGTCGAAGGTCGCCGCCTACTACCTGCGGAACCGGTTGAACGTGACGAACGTGGCGATCTTCTTCTCCGGCGACACGAGCGACAGGTACAGCCAGAACCTGGCCGAGGACGCCCGGCTGTCCTTCGCCGAGCGCGGAATCGTGGTCAGCCAGTACAAGTCGTACCGGGTCGCGAACGACGACGAGGGCCTGGCGCCGGCGAGCCTCGGCCAGGGAGCGTGCCCGGCGGAGGCCACCCCCGGCTACGCGGTCTTCTACGCCGGCCGCGCCCAGTACCTGGCGGAGTTCCTGCGCGGTATGAACAGCAAGTGCCAGGGCAGCACGCCGCCGGTGGTCGCGAGCGACTCGTCCACGCGGTTCATCCTGGAGGGGACGATGGCCCAGTTCCCGAACGTGCGGCTGGACTACCTGTCGTTCGCGAGCCCCGCCGCGTGGGCCGACTGCGCCAAGGTGCCGTTCTACAAGAACTACCTCGACGTGTTCCGCAAGACCTGCCAGACGTTGGGGGACGGGCGTTCGGCCGCCGCCTACGACGCCATGCAGGTACTGGCGGAAGGGGTCCGGCAGGTGCGGCGGACGGATCCGGGGGCGCGCGTGCGGGAAGGCCTGCTCGCCGGGATCGGCAGCATCCGGCCGGACAACGCCATTCAGGGCGCCACCGGGACGATCGGGTTCGGGGCGAGCACGCGCGTGCCGTCGAACAAGGCCGTGCTCGTGTTGCAGGGCAACACGGACACGACCTCGACGCCTCGGTTGCTGTGCGGTGAGCTGCCGTTCCGCGAGGACCTGGCGGCCGGGCTGGAGCAGGACGGGGGATGCCCGCGCGATCCCCAGTAGGTCAGCGTTCCGGACCCAGCACGGGCTTCACGTCGACGATCGGCGTGCCGTCGATGGCCTCCAGGTGCGCCACTCGCAGCTTGAGGCCGTCCACCGCGGTGATCCGGACGTGGTGCAGCCCGATGGGGTTCGGGCGGTCCGGCGAGCGGGTCGAGAACACGCCCGTCTCCGGCCGGTCCAGATCGCTGCGGGGATGCACGGCCAGCACCGACCTGTCGGCGCGGTCGAGCCAGGTCAGGACCAGGACGTCCTGGCCCGCTTCCAGTTCCCGCATCGCCCGTGCGTACTCGGGCGCGAACACGAGCAAGGCCTCCGGCGCGCCCTCGTCCGCCTGCTTGGGCGCGGCGGAGCGGTCGGTGAGGGGCGATTCGACGTGGCCGATCGGCTGCAGCTTCATCAAGTCCCGCAGTAGGTCCGGTAGGTGGCACTGAAGTCCCGCGGCGCGGGATCGGCGAAGTATTCCAGGCCGGGTCGTTCGCCGAACGGGGAGGTAACCGCTTTCAGCAGACGGTCGAACGGATCCAGGTCGCCGGCCGCCCCGGCCGCCAGCGCCTCCTCCACGAGGTGGTTGCGCGGGACGTAGACGGGGTTGACTCGGTCCATCGCCCCGGCGTCCGGTTCCAGGTCGAGCCAGCGCGCGAGCCAGGCGTCGATGGCCGCGAGGTCGAGGAACAGCGATCGGGCGGGTTCCGCGTCGCCCCGAGCCGCCTTGCCGAGCAGGTGGAAGAACGACGTGAAGTCGACGTGGTTCTCGTGCATCAACGCGAGCAGGTCCTGCAGCAGTGGCTTCACGTCGCCGGACACCCCGAGCTTCGCCCGCATGCCGCCGATCCAGGCCTCCTCGAAGTGCGCGTCGAACGTCCGCAGCGTCGCGAGGGCCAGCGAGACCGCTTCGTCCTCGTTCTCGCTGAACAACGGCAGGAGGGCCTCGGCGAGGCGGGCGAGGTTCCACTCGGCGATGATCGGCTGGTTGCCGTAGGCGTACCGGCCGCGGTGGTCGATGGAGCTGTACTTCGTCGTCGGGTCGTAGGCCTCCATGAACGCGCACGGGCCGTAGTCGATCGTCTCGCCGGAGATCGTCATGTTGTCGGTGTTCATGACGCCGTGGATGAAGCCGACCAGCATCCAGCGGGCGACGAGGGACGCCTGGGCGGCGACCACGTGCGCGAACAGCTCCAGGTAGGTGCTGCCGGGGTGATGGCGGGCGATCGCGTGGTCGGCGAGACGGCGCAGCAGCTCGTGGTCGCCGGTGTTGCGGGCGTACTGGAAGCTGCCGACGCGCAGGTGCGACGCGGCGACCCTGGCCAGGACGGCACCGGCCAGCGGTTCCTCGCGCTGGACCACGTGCCCGGTGGCAACGACGGCCAGCGCGCGGGTCGTGGGGATGCCGAGCGCGTGCATGGCCTCGCTGACCAGGTACTCGCGCAGCATCGGGCCGACGGCCGCCAGTCCGTCGCCGCCGCGGGCGAACGGCGTGCGGCCGGAGCCTTTCAGGTGAAGGTCGCGGAGGCGGCCATCGGCGTCGGTCAGTTCACCGAGCAGCAATGCGCGGCCGTCGCCGAGCCTGGGGGAGTAGCCGCCGAACTGATGACCGGCATAGGCCTGGGCGACGCCACGACCGCTCAGGAGAAAAGGCAGACCGTCAGCGCGCAGCCAGGCGGGATCGAGGCCGAGTTCCTTCGCGAGTGGCTCGTTGAGTGCCAGGAGTTCCGGTTCGGCGGCCGGGACGGCCTCCCACGAGACCGCCATCTCCGGCACCGCGTCAGCGAAGTCGCTGCTCAGGCTGATGTTCACGCCCTCAACGGTACCGGGTGGGCGCCGCTGTGAGTGTGATCGCGCTCTCACCTCGAACTCGGCTGAACCGATCGGAGGGGTCGTACGTGATTGGGGGTGAACAGGTTGACGAAAGTCCACTCAGGAATGAGAAAAACAATGCGTCGCAAGCAAGTTGGGTTCGCTGCTGCCCTTTTCGCGGTCGGTGTCATCGCTCTGACGGCGTGCGGTCAGGGTGCCGCGCAGTCTGGATCTGCTTCTCCCGCAACGGAACAGGCCCAGGAGACGCAGCAGGCGTCCGCCGAACAGTCCGATGTGGACTTCCTGCGCGGATCGGCGAACTCCAACAAGGCCGACCAGAACACCGGCGACCGCGCTCCGGCGACCGCGTCCCCCGAGGTCAAGCAGAAGTGGGTCGAACTGCGCGTCGCCAACGCCGGCGGTCTGGAGCCCGCCGTCGTCAACGGCAAGGGACTCACGGTCTACTGGTTCAGCGACGACCCGGTGAAGGGCGGAGTGTCCAACTGCAACGGTGACTGCGCCAAGACGTGGCCGCCGATCACCGTCGCCAAGGGCACCAAGCTCTTCTTCCCCGGCATCAAGAGGGAGAACATCGGTTTCGTCAAGCGCCAGGACGGCGCGACCCAGGTGACGATCGGCGGCCGCCCGATCTACCTGTTCAACAAGGACGAGAAGCCCGGTGACATCAAGGGCCAGAACGTCGGCAACAAGTGGTTCGTGATCAACCCCGAGGGCAAGCGCGCCGTCGCCCCGGCCGAGGCTCCCGCCACCCAGCCCGCCCCGCCGGCTCCCGGTGCCAAGCCCGCGAGCTCCGTGACCTTCTTCACCGGCAAGAACTTCGACGACTTCAGCGGCAACAACTTCGCGACCGGCGTCAAGGTCGAGGCCCAGTGCGGCGACCTGCGCGGTGGCTTCAAGTCGCTCACCACGGACGGCGCCGTGAAGATCTGGTCCGAGCCGGGCTGCAAGGGCAAGTCCGCCGTCGTGACCGACGACGTGGCGGACACGGCCCCGCTCGGGTTCCCGGACGGCGTGAAGTCCTACATCCGCGCGTGAACCTGATCGGGTGAACGCCGAGGCCGCCAGAGCACCCCAGCTCCGGCGGCCTTTCGGGCTCGCTACGCTCCCTGCATGCGCTACTCCGCCATTGCGCTGGCTTTCCTCCTGCTCGGGTGCGGTACCGGGACCTCGTCCCTGCCCACGATCACCCCCGCCGTGCCCTCGGTCACCGGCTCGCCGCTGCCCGACCTTCAGCCGCGGCTCGACGCGATCGGCGTCCTGCTCACGGACTGCGCGGCGCGCCTGCGAGGCGAGCCCGTCGCCCCGGCCGACAACTGCACGCACGTCATGCCCGACGTGACAGGGGTGATCGACGAGGTCGAGAAGCAGTCGGCCAGGCTGCCACCCGCCGGTCAGACCGCCCTCGCCGAGGTGCGCCGCCAGCTCGCCGAGATCGCGCCGTGCGAGCCGTGGTTCGCGGCCGGCGGGGTGAGTGCCGACGGAAAGCTCGACGCCACGTGCAAGAAGGCGTGGGACGCGCTCTTCAACGGGTACAGCGCCGTGCGCAACGCGGCCTGAACAGCTGGGCCGGAAGTATCGTCCGAACCTGAGCGCACCGTCGGCGCCAAGGTGTCTGCGAGTACCACCAAGCCGTGATCGAATCGCCGTTGCCGGCACTCAACCCGTTCGCCTGCTGTCGGATCGGCGCTGTGATGTGGTGGCCCAGTCGGCAGCAGGAAAGCGCGGACGCCGTCAGGGTCGCGCGGGGCAGGCCGGTCGTGTGACGGACACCGTCTCCGGCGACCTGCTCAGCCCGGTTCCACTGTGGACTGGACGACCTCGCCGAAACGCGCGGTCAGCTCGTTCGAGATCTCGTAGTGGCGCACCAGGAACGTGCGCTCGTCGAGCTTCTTGCGGCGCAGCCAGCCCGTCACCTCGGCGTTGCACTTGCTCGCGTTGCAGGATCCGCACGCGGGCACGACGTTGCCGAGCGTGTAGCGGCCTCCGCGGGAGATGGCCTGCACGCAGTCCTTCTGCAGCGAAGCCGCGGGAGCGGCGCAGTAGGCGCAACCGCCCCACGCCGTCTTGAGAGCGTCCCACTGCTCGTCGGTGAGGTCGTTGATGACGCGGGCCATGCGCTTCTTGCGCTTGCGCGCGGCGCGAACCTGTTTGCTACCGCCGGTCGGCACGATCGGTGAGACTACGCGTCGCGATGGTCAACAGGTCGGAGGCGGGCCCCCGGGGTGTCCGGCCGGACGGCCAGACCGCCCTCAACGCGCGGTGCAGGTCCACGTCGGCGACCTCGACCCGGACGAGCGTGCGGGCGGCGATGTCGGCGGCCACGGTGTGGATGCTCAGGACGGCGGGGCCGATGCCGCCGATCGCGGCCGCCTTGATGGCGGTGGTCGACGACATGTCGAGCAACGGCCCGGCGGACTCGGTGATGCCCGCGGCCTTCAGCGCGTGCTCCCAGGCCTGCCGCGTGCCCGAGCCCGACTCCCTGCTGACCAGCGGCGTCGCGGCGGCCTTCGCGGCGCTGACGCGACGACGCCGGGCCCAGGGATGGCCGGGTGCGACGACGAGCACGAGCTCGTCCTTCGCGACCACGCGGCTGGCCAGGCCCGCCGGCACGTCGGTGCTCTCGATGAACCCCAGGTCGGCCTTCTGGGCCAGCACCTGCTCGGCGACGTGCACCGAGTTGCCCGCGGACAGCACGGTCGCGGTGTCGGGGCTGACGGACCGCAGCGCGATCAGCCACGCGGGCAGCAGGTACTCGGCCACGGTGAGGCTCGCGGCGATCCTGAGGTGGCTCTGCCGGTCCGCGCGCAGGCTGGTGATGCCGGCGTCGAGGTCGGCCGCCCGCTCCAGCACCTGGGCGGCCCACCCGGCCACGAGCTGGCCCGCCGTGGTGAGCCGGGCGCCGCGCGAGGTGCGTTCGAGCAACGTGACGCCGACGCGGGCCTCGAGCGTCCTGAGCCGTTCGCTGGCACTGGGCTGGGACATGCCGTGCGCCTGCGCCGCCCGGCCGATGCTGCCCAGCTCGGCGACGCTGCGCAGCAGGTCGAAGCTGGTCAGGTCGGTGACCCTGGACGGCAGAGGCATAGGGACAGCCTATGTGCACCTCGGCGATTGGTGCCTACCGAGCCAGGCGCGGCGCGGGGATTGTCATGTCGTGACCGCTCTCGCACCTCAACACACCGTGCCCGTCGGGGTGCGACGAGCGGCACCATTCGGCCCGAACCTCTTCGCCTCGGTGATGGGGACGGGGATCGTCGCCACGGCCGGAGCCTCGATGCCCGGCCTGCGCACCGCCGCCACGTACGTGTGGGCGCTGGACGCCGCGCTGCTGGTCTTCCTCGTGGCCGCCGCCCTGAGGCGCTGGACGTGGGCGACGGTGCGCGCGCAGCTCGCCGACCCCGTGATGGCCCAGTTCTGGGGCGCGCCGCCGATGGCGTTGATGACCGTCGGCACGGGTGCGTTGCTGCTCGGCTCCGACTGGATCGGGCTGCCCGCCGCGCTCGCGCTCGACTGGACACTGTGGACGGCAGGGACGCTGCTCGGGCTGGCGACCTCGGTGCTGGTGCCGCTGCGGATGATCGGTAGCGGCGAACGCGCGTTCGCCGGCTGGCTGATGCCCGTGGTGCCGCCGATGGTGTCCGCCGCCTCCGGCGCGTTGCTCGCCCAGCACCTGCCGGAGGGATCGTCGCGGCAGGCCATGGTGCTCGGCTGCTACGCGCTGTTCGGCGTCAGCCTGTTCGCGACGATGGTGATCGTGCCGCAGATCTGGCAGCGGCTGGTGCAGCACGGCCTGGGCGCCGCCTCGACCGTGCCGACGCTGTGGATCGTGCTCGGGCCGCTGGGCCAGTCGATCACCGCCGCGAACCTGCTCGCGGGTGTGCCCGTGCTGCCCGGCCAGGCCGCGTTCGGGGTGCTCTACGGCACGATCACGTGGGGGTTCGCCCTGCTGTGGGTCGCCTTGGCGGCGGCCGTCACCGTGCGGACCGCGCGGCGCGGGCTGCCGTTCGCGTTGACGTGGTGGAGCTTCGTCTTCCCGCTCGGCACGCTGGTGACCGGGACGAGCGCGCTCGCGGTCCGGGTTCCCTCCGCGATGTTCTCCGGGGTTTCCGTTGTGCTGTACGGAGTGCTGGTGGTCGCGTGGGTCACCGTGGCCGCCCGAACGCTGTTGCGCCGGTAGACGTAGACTGTCCCCATGAGCCCGGAAGCCCGCCACCTCGTCATTCTCGTTGAAGGACAAGAGCTTCCGCGCGCCGTGGTACGGCTGACCGGCGCCGTCGAGGAGGCGTTCACGCACGACCTGCGCTGGGAGCCGTCGGATCTGCTCGGCCGCGTTCCGTCCGAACCGGACTGGACGGCTCGCGAGGTGGGGGTCAGCGACGCCAACGGGTTCCTGGTCGGGATGATCCGCGCGATCCGGTCGCGCGACCACGAGTCGGAGCTGACGGACTACAAGTACTACGCGTCGTTCAGGGACGCGCTCGGCGTGCTCGACCTCGCCAACGCCGACCGGCTCCTCCGCCGGCCGGAGGGTGGCGTCGAGGAGGAGTACGCCGGACACCAGACGTGGGAGCGCGGCGAGAAGCTCCACCGCATCGACTCCGGCCAGGACAAGCCGGAGGAGTACGTCGCGCTCAGCCTCGTCGAGGCGGCTCAGGTCAAGAGGCTGATCGACGCGCACTGGGACCGCGGCTGCACCCACCACGTCGTCCTGGTGGACAAGCGTCCGGTGGCCGTGGTCACCAGGGTGGCGAAGGACCCGGACAGCGAGCTCGCGTTCACCGGCGACCCGGAGCCGCAGCCGTCGAGGTTGCTCGCCCAGGCCGCTCGCGAGCCGCGCATGGACGCCGTGCAGACGTCCATGGCGACCGCGGTGGAGACGATGGCGAGGCTCTCGCTGAGGTGGCGGACCGAGGCACGGGCGGGCGAGACCGCCGGATACGCGGTCTTCCACCAGCTGACCGACGTCCTCGACCTCGACTCGGCCCACGCCGTCGTGCCGGAGCCCCAGGGCCGGTTCTCCGTGCCGCTGAACGACTCGGAGAAGGCCGGCCTCACCGCCCGCCTGCACCTCCGCGACGCCCGCCGGGAGGCGCAGCCGATCGACGGCCACTTCTACTTCGCCGTCTTCGGGCTGCTGCACGAGGTCATGGACCTGGACAACGCGCACTCGCTCCTCCGTGTCGACGGTTCCCAGCAGTGGGAGGCGCTCCAGCGCGACGGGCAGTGGCTGCCCACGGTCAAGCCGCGCGAGCTGCACACGCTGCCGCTCACGAAGTCCGGTCTCGACCGCGTCACCCGTCAGGTGGCGAAGGAGCAGCTGACCCGCTGACCGTCTGATAGCGCGCGTGCAGGCGCCGCAACGCCTGCTGTTCCGCTTCCAGGGCGGGAAGTTCCGCGAGCTGCTCGGCCCGGGACAGGCAGTGCTTCAGGAATTCCAGCGAGTCGATCAGGTCGGGGATCACCCACGGCTGGGACTCGCGGACGCAGCCGCGCTGCAGCGTGACGGTGCCCCGGATCGCCTGCTCCGCCTCGCTCCAGCGGTGCAGGGCGGCGAACGCGTTGGCCGTCGACCACGTGGCGATGGCGCACCTGGCGGCGTAGGCGTGCGGCGACTGCGGGACCAGCGCGTACAGCACGCGGGTCGCGGTCAGGTAGCCCTCCAGCGCGGTGGCGTGATCACCGCGAGCGGCCAGGCGGTTCGAGAAGTTCAGCACCACCTGGGCGTACTGCGGTCCGTGCTGCCCGGGGTCGCGCTGGTGCAGGTCCTGGATCAGCAGCAACGCCTGCTGACCGACGTCGAACGCGTCCTGGCCCGCCGCGCTCAGCGCGGTCGCGTACGTGTCGAGGGCGGCGATGTAGCGCGGCAGGTGCCGGCCGGGGTCGCGGTCGGCCAGGTCGCGGAGCAGGGCGACCGACTCGGCGGCGAACTCGGCCGCGCGGCCCGGCTCTCCGGTGTGGGCCGCGCAGGCGAGACCCAGTGCGATGGCCTGGTCCTCGAGGCCGAGTTTCCGGGACAGCTCCAGGGCTTCGAGCGACGCGGCCGCCGCGCGCTCGCGGTCCCTCACGGCGTGGTTGCTCGCCACGACGGTCTGCAGCGCGTCGAACAGCAGGCCCTTGTCGCCGACACCACGGGCGACGGCCACGGCCTCGTCGGCCTTCTCCCGGGCGTACCAGTGGTGGCCGAGCACGGCCACCGCCCGGGACAGGACGACCAGCGCGCGGACGCGGAGGTCCTGGCCGTGTGCGTTCCCGGCGGCGCGGTGGGCGAACGCGGCGGCCTGTTCCGGTCGCTCGCCATCGAGCATCCGGGTGGCGAGGTCGAGGTCGAGCATGGGGCTGGGCTCGTCCGCCGGATCGGTCTCGGTGCCGAAAGTGTTGCGGGCGAACAGGTCCAGCGCGATCTGCGCGATGGCCGAGCTCAGCCGCGAGTCCTGCCGCGGCAGCCTGAGGTAGGCGTCGACGGCGACCTCGTAGCTCGCCGCGGGAAAGGCTTGGCGCAGCAGGCCGATGAGCCGCGCGGGATCTTCGGCCGTGGTCGTCGCCTGCGCGAGTGCGGGCAGGCAGGCGTCCGGGTCGTCCGTCAAAGCCTGTGCCAGCGCGAGATCCGCGGCCTCCGCGGCGACGCCTGGTACGGAGGCCAGGCGGCACAAGGATTCCACGGCATGTGGACGATCCGCTGCCGCGACGGCGCGCAGTGCGCCGACCAGCACGTCCGCGCCACGATCTGGTTCTCCGTAGGCGTTCAGTGCTTCACGCACCAGTTCGTCGCCCGATTCCACTGGGGAGAGAAAGTCGACGGTGCGGTGGAGGTCGTAGAGCTGGGCGCTGAAACCCGGCAACGCGGTGAGCAGCGCCTCGGTCGATCGCCTGTCGCGCACCGGGAACAGCGCGGGCAGCGCGAGGGTCAGGGAAAGGGTGATCGGGTCGTCCGCGAAGCCCAGTCCGGCGTCACGGACCTTGGTACGCCAGTGCTCCAGGTCTTGGGGCATGGAATCATGTAACCAGCTCTCGTGCGTGTGCAGGGTGCCGATCTGGGCAGGCCCGTGGATCCGTTGTCGCGGCTGGCGGAACGGCTCTGGTGGTTCACGACGGGTGGCGACCCCGGCCCGTTGCTGGAGGACGCCGCGGTCGACGAGTCCCGGGCGGCGCTGGCGGCCCGGTCCGGACGGCCAGGCCGAGGTGCTCGACCGCGACGCCTCCGCCGCCGACCACCTGCGGGCCCGGATCTCGGTGCTGCTCGACGCGTTCGTCGTGGTGGTGTACCGGCAGTTCCTCGCCCGGCCGGAGGAGGTGTGGCTGCTGGAGGAGTCGGTCGTGGCCGCCCGCCGAGCGCTGGGACTCACGGCCGAGGACGATCCGTTGCGCGACGGCCGGATCTACGCACGCGGTGCGGTGCTGGACGCCCGGACCAGGATCTCGTCGCCCCGCCGAAGCCGTGGAGTTGTTGCGCGGACTGGCTTCCCGGACCGCTGATGACGATCCCGTGTCTCCTCGCGCTGTGCAGGGCGTTGCCGGAGTCCGACCAGACGTTCGCGGTGCTGTCCAGGGCGATGAGGGTGAGCGATGAGCCGGGCTGCGATTTCGGACGATGCCCGGCTGTTTGTGAGAATGCCGGGATTTCGAACGTGCAGCCACGCCTTTCGCGACGTTCACACCCTGACGTTCACACCGACGAGCCCCAGGTCGCGACCAGACCACCGCTCTCACCGGTATTATCCGGAAACCGCGGAAATGCGCTCTGACCAGCAAGATCACCTTCGCACCGGAAACCTTAAAGGCATTTAAAACCAACAGGGTTCTGTTCGATTTGAACCTCGTCCGTGACCTCCCCGTAGTCATCGGTACAACACCGTTCGACCCCCCGAGGAGACACAGAATGGGCGCTCGACACCGCAAGCCCGCCATGATCGGCGCGGGCGCCGTGCTGGCGGTCGCCGCTGTCGCCGGTGGCATCTTCGCCTTCAGCGGCACCAACTCGAACGCGGCTGAGGACTGCGGTGGACTCGACACCGCGCTCCAGAACAACCTGACCTTCATCGCCGGACAGCAGGCGAACCCCGACGCGCAGTCGGACGCTCGCATCGCCAACCGGCAGGCGGTCGTCAACCTGATCAACCAGCGGCGTGCGGCCGCCGGTTGCGGCAACAACGTCCAGGCCAAGCCCGAGGCCGGGCAGGCCGCCACGTCCGGCGAGGACTGCGGCGGGCTGGACAAGGCGTTGCAGAACAACCTGACCTTCATCGCGGGGCAGAAGAGCGCTCCGGACTCCCAGTCCGAGGCCCGCATCGCGAACCGGCAGGCCGTGGTCGACCTCATCCAGCAGCGACGCAAGGCGGCGGGCTGCAAGGGTGACGGCGGCGCGGCGAACGCCGGCCAGGGCAACGCCAATCAGGGCAATGCCGGTCAGGGCAACAACAACGCCGGCCAGGCACCGGCCCAGCAGCCCACCAAGCAGCCCGACGCGAACCAGGGCAACAACAACGGCGGTGGCGCTACCGGCCAGCAGGTCTGCAACGGCTCGACCGTGACGCTGTCCGGCGAGGGCGGCGAGCCCGCCGCGTCGAGCGGCACGTTCCCGATCGGCACCACGCTGAAGGTCACGAACCTGGACAACAACAAGTCCACGACCGTCAAGGTGGCGTCGGTGTCCGGCAGCTGCGCGCTGCTGAACAACGCGGCCTTCGAACAGGTCCGTGAGCCCGGCAAGTTCCTCATCCGCAACGCGCGGATCGAGAAGATCGGCTGATCTGTCCACAAAGGACGGCATGAGGCCGGGTGTTCCCGTCAAGGCGCGGGGGAACACCCGGTTTCGTGCCGTTCGTGCGCGGTCACCGGGAATAACGATCTCGTGGTGGTCAGAAGCCTGCCCAGGATGAGACCTTGGTCTTCGTGACCGAGAAAGCCGAGAAAGCCGGGAAAGCACCGTCCGTCTTCCGGAACACGGCGTTCCTGCGTCTGTGGACCGGCACGACCGCGTCGGGCCTCGCGATGTGGGCGATGCCTTTCGTGCTGGGCCTGGCCGTGCTGGAACGCTCGATCACCGCCGTGGAACTGGGCGTCGTCCTGGCCACCAGAACCGCGGGTTTCGTCGCCGCGGTCCCCGTCGCCGGAGTGCTCGCCGACCGGCATCCCCGTCGCGCCGTGGTCTTCTGGTCCTGCCTCACGGCCGCGGTCATGACACCGGTCATCGCGGTCGGCATGGGGAAGTCCCTGCTGCTCATGGCCGTCGCCGCGGCGATCGTCGGTGCCGGTCAGGGCGCCTGCCGGCCCGCGTTCCAGGCGCTGGTGGCCGAGGTGGTCCCGGAGTCGGGACGGCAGCAGGCCAACGCGGCGACCACCCTGGCGATCAGGGTGACCACGCTGGTCGCGCCGAGCCTCACCGCTCTCACGGCACTACTCGTGGACGCCCGCGCGCTGCTGGCGATCACCGCCGTGATGTGGCTGTGCGCCGCGCTCGTGCCCCCGAAAGGGACGGGCCAGCCGGTACAGACCAGCTCCGCTCGCGCGGGTTTCGTCGCCGACTTCCTCGACGGCATCAGGGAGGCTCGCCGGCACCCGTGGTTGCTCGGCGGGCTCGGCGCGCTGACCGCGATGATCGCCTTCGGCTACTCCGCGACGGCCGTCCTGCTGCCGGTGGTGAGCCGCGACCGCTACGACACCGAGGCGGTGCTGGCGGCCGCCACGACCGCGTACACCCTGGGAGCCCTCGCGGGCGCGATGCTGATCGCCCGCTGGCGGCCGCGTGCGGCGGGATGGGCGTCGCTGGCCGGACTCGCCTGCTACGGCCTCATCCCGCTGGGCCTGCTGGCGCCGGTGCACTCGTTCGTGCTGATCGCCGTGTACGTCGTCGCGGGCATCGGCATCGAACTGTTCAACGTCCCGTGGTTCACCGCGATCCAGCGCGAGGTCGAACCGGGCAAGCTCGCCCGGGTGTCCTCATTGGACTTCCTGCTCTCCTACGGCCTGGCGCCGATCGGCCTGGCGTTCATCGCGCCCGCGATCGACCGGTTCGGTGCGAGTGCCGTGCTCGGCGTCTGCGCGGTGATCTGCTTCGCCGCACCCGCCGCCGCCGCGCTGATCCCGTCGTCGCGCGGGTTCACCAGGTCCAGCTGAACCCGCGGACACCCGGCTGCACGTCCAGCGCCACGTCCAGCAACGTGCGGCCGGGGGTCACGGCGGAGCCGTCCGCGAGCTGGACGACGGAGGCGGGCGCGTCGCCCTCGAACGTCACCTCCAGCACGTACTCCCGAGTCGGCAGACGGAACTTGCGCTCGTAGTTCGTCGCAAGTGGACACGGGTCCTGGTTCACCAGCTCGTGCTCGATCACGACGCTCTCGCCCTTGCGCAGCGGCCGCTCGAACAGCAGCTCGGCGACCAGCAACCCCTCGGACGGTTCCCGGACCACCTGCCCGACCGTGCAGTTCTTCAGAGCGTTGACCAGCGGCAACGGCTGGTCGTGCGCGTCGACGTGCATGATCACGACCCACCGGTCCGGCCCGGTCATCGACGCCGACAGCACCTGCCGCGACCGGAACGCCCGCTCGGTGCGGTCCGCCCCGATCGTCACGAAGTCCTGCTGGCTCACGCGCAGGAGCTGGTCGTCCCACTGCGTGTCGAGGTCGTGCAACGCGTGCTCGACGGGCGTCGGGGACGGCCAGAACGCCGACATCGGCGCCGGGGCGTGGCGCAGCCAGCGGCCACGCGGGCGCGGCGGCCCCAGCAGTTCCGAGAGGTGGCCGGGCGGCAGTTGCAGGATGTGTTCCAAGTGGACGACGGCCTGGAGCGACTTCTGGCGCTCGGGGCGGCTTCGGCCCGTCTGCCAGTAGCTCAGCGTCGCCATCGAGACGGTCACGCCGTTCTGGGAGAGGTGCTCACGCAGGCGCTCCAGACCGAGACCGCGATTCGTGATCGCCGTCCGGAGCGCCTGCGCGAACTCGTCCACGCGAGCCACGCTAATGCATCTGCACGTCCGCTTGCACCCCTCCCGGCGGCTGGTATGGCCGGTAGGTGACCTGGCGTCCGTCGATCACCATCTCGACGTCGACGGTGTCGGGGAACGGCGGGCCCATCGGCCGCAGCAGGACCGGGTTGCCCCCTGCCTGGTGGATCCGGATGTTGACGCCCTGCTGCGTTGCGATCAGCTGTCCGACCAGGTCACGGGCGTTTCCGGCACCGACGTTCTCGGCGGCGTCGGGCTTCATGTGCCAGTTCGCGTTCTCCACCAGCGCGCCGTTCATGTGCCCCTGGTGCATCGGCCGGCTGACGGTGTACTCCGCCACGAACCTGGTCACCGCCTGGTGGGTGGCCGCCAGGCCCACCACCTGCTGGCGCAGCGTCACCGGGTCGACACCGCGGGCCTGCGCGACGACGGCGTACAAGCCGTTGTCGGTGACCGGTGGCGTGGGCTGGCGGACCAGCACGTCCTCGTTGAGGAACCGCAACTGCCGCTGCGTGTTGCTCACGTGGTCGGACGCGACGAGCCCGTGTGCCGCGACGACCTTCTGGTCCTTCTGGATGCCCGCCTGCATCTGCTCGAACGGCGCGGGCATCGGCGCGGACACGGCCGGGTTCATCCGGTTCTTCTGCGGCGCGCCGAGCTGGGTCTCCATCTTGCGGGGCGGGTTCCACGTGTTCGTGGTCTGCCCCTCGGCGGGAGGCAGGAACGGCTCGACCACGGCGTGCTCACCGGTGGCGAGACGGGCGCGCTCGTCGGCGAACTTCGTGCCCTTCTTGGCGGGCTTGCCGTCGAGGAACCGCTCCGACACGTTCGGCAGCGCGGTGTGCGACTGCGGCAGCTTGCCGTCCGTGATCAGCCCGTAGGCGATCCTGGACAGGTCGGTGCCGGTGTCGCCCGCCACGAAGTCGGTCGTGAACGCCTGGCCGCGCACCGGGTGCCGGTTGTTCTGAACGTCCACTCTGGCCAGTTCGGTGGCGGCGTCCATCTTCGCGGGGTCGGCCGGCGTGTGCAGCTTGGCCAGTTCCGCTGCGTAGAACCGGTTGAGCGACTGGCCGAGCTGCCCGAACTCCGCCTGGCCCTGGCCGAACCGCACGTTCGGGTCCACCAGCGGCACCAGGCCGTCGACGAACAGGTTCGGCTCCGGCGTGTAGGGCAGCAACGGGTGGATGCCCTGCTGGGTGCGCCGCGCGTGCATGTCCGCGTCGATCACGTGCACGAACCGCTCGTGGAAGCCCGGCTCGTCGAGCTTGGCCCGGTAGGCGTCCTTCTGCGCGTCCGTGGTCTTCGAGTCGCCGTTGATGCGGTCGAGGACATCGGCGTGCAGCTGCTCCGGCGTGACCGCGACCCGGTAGCCGCCGCCGATCATCAACGGTCGCAGCGGCGCCGGGACGTCGAGACCGTCGGCAGGGCCGACCTCGTCCGCGTCCGTGAGCCGGGCGACGTGGTCGAAGACGTGCCCGCCCTCGCGGGTCGTGCGGTCGCCCGCGTCGAAGTCCATGACCGCCACGTACGGGTGCGTTCCGGTGGCCGCCAGGGCGGTCACCGCGAACACGTGCGCGTCGCTCTCCAGCGTCGCGTTGCGGGTCTCGCCGAACTTGAAGCCACTGGACCCGTGCGGAACGCTCACCAGCGCGACCGGTTCCGCGCGGCCGGTGACCGACGGGGTCGCGGTGGCGATCGCGGCGTCGATCTCCGCCTGCGTCGCGCCGTTCACGCCCAGCACGAACGCCACGCGGCCGTCCATGTCCTGCGTGCCGGCCATGACGCCGTTGATCACATTGTCGAGCTGGTCGAGCTCGCTCGCCCGGACGATCATGCTGACCACGAACGACGGCTTCTCGTTGGCGTCGATGCTCTGCTGCGTGCGCTGGAGGTAGTTCTCGGCGGTGATCTGCGTGAGCGGGTGTCCCTGGGCCAGGTTCTGGTACGCCGCGTTGTGCACGCCGTTCTCGTTGAACGGCGTGGTGTCCTGCTGCTCGGCCATCTCGACGTCCTCGTTGTCCTCGATGGACAACTCGGCCAGTTCCTCGCGGGTCCGCTTGACGGCGTCCCCGGCGGGGTCGGAGTCGAGATGGTCGTTGCCGCGCTTGGGCATGTTCGGCGGCGGCAGCTCGGATCGTTCCTCGACGACGGGCTGCGGCCTGTTGTGCGTCTGCAGCGCTTCCATCCGGTTCTGGACCAGCTGGAGGTGCCGAGGCTTGAGCTGGGCGTCGGCCTTGTCGATGCCCTGGGTCATGGGGGTGTTGTCGTTGACGACGCGGCCCCGGCCGTCCTGGTGCTGGAAGATCGGCTTCACGTCGCCGGTCTCCAGGTACTCGTCGCGCAACCCGAGGAAGTGCCCGACCTCGTGCGCCAGGCGCCGCGAGTCGGTGTGCGCGGGCCAGGTGAGCTGGTTGGCCCGGCCCTTCGGGTCGTTCGTGACGTCGATCGTGGCGTGCGCGTCAGCGGGGTTGTCGGTGAACTCGACCGTGACGTGGAACTGCTCGCCGCCGGGCAGCTTGTAGCCCTGGTTGTACAGCTCCTCGACGCCCGCGCGGGTGCGGTCCTGAACGTCGGCGTCGCCGCCGTTCAGGTGCAGCCGCACGGTGAAGTCGCGGACCGGCACGCCGTCCACGTTCAGCACGCGGTTGTCGTACGCGATCGGGCCGCGCCACGCCTGCATCTTGATGCCGTGCGGGCCGACCTTCGTGGAGTCGAGGACACCGCCGTCCTCACCGCGCACCCAGCTGGTGGCCGGGGTCGTGGCACGGACGTCCGCGATGGCCTGCGAGGACACCGGGTTCTGCGGGTCGAACCAGGCCGCGTTCGTCTCCGTGCTGTGCAACGGACTCGGGTCGCTGGGCGGCACGTGCGACGTCGGCGCCTCCAGCGGGGGAGCGGACGGCGCCGGGTCGTCGGCGACCATGCCGTCACCCTGCAGGTGCGCCTTCATCTCGGCGATCGCCGCGGGGTCGAGCTGGACCCCGAGCGCCTGGCCGAGCTCGGCCTGGTTGTCGGTGACGGCCTGGGTGAAGGCCTCCGGGCTGACGAGGCCTTCCGGGACGATCATCGACTTGGCGAGCACCTGGTGCACCCACAGCGCCTGGCTGTAGGAGTCGGGGCCGTAGACCGCGATCTCACCGATCGAGTCGGACAGCGGCGGCGCGCCCATCACGTCGATGATCGCGGTCTCCTGGGCGAAGTTGAACGCCCGGTTGTAGCCCTTCTCGTGGTTGAAGATCTCGGAGGCGATCTTCGCGGGGTCCGCCGCGAACGTCGGGCTGCCCTCGAGGGTGTTCCACAGCTGGTGCGACCAGTCGTCGAACTTCCCGTGGCCGGGGTCGTCGGCGAACGCCGCGATCTGCTCGCTCTCGATGATCGGCCGCTTGAACTCGTCGTTGAACGCCTTGGTGACGGCCTCGAGGCCGTGCTGGTCGACCAACGCCGCGACCTCGCCGGCGCGGGTGTGCAGGACCACCGAGGCACGCAGCAGATCCAGGCCCGCCTTGTGGTCCAGGTACTTCTTCGGGTTCTCCTTGAGCTCCGCCTCCACCTGCTTCATCAGAGGGGTGGCGTTCTCCACGGCGTCGTCGGTCAACGCCACCAGCTGGGTCTCGGCCTCGCTGCGGGGAGTGGGAGCCGACGGCGGCACGGGCTCGGTGGCCGGCGCCGGGTCGTCGGCGACCATGCCGTCGCCCTGGAGGTGCTCCTTCAGCGCGGTGACCAGCTCCGGCGTCAGGTCGACGCCGAGAGCCGCACCGATCTCGGACCTGTGGTCCGTGACGGCCCTCGTGAACGCCTCCGGGCTCACGATCGCGTCGGACGGGATGATCTCCGCGTCGCCCAGCACCTTCTGCACCCACAGCGCCTGGCTGTAGGAGTCGGTGCCGTACACCTGGGTCTCGGCGATGGCGTCGGCCAGCGACGGTGCGCCGACCAGGTCCGCGAACGCCGTCTCCTGCGCGAAGTTCGTGCCGCGGTTGTAGCCCTTGTCGTGGTTGAAGACGTCGGCGGCGAGCTTGTCCGGGTTCGCGGTGTAGGACGGCGTGTTGCCGATCGTGTCCCACATCCGGTGCGCCCAGCCGTCGAACGCGGCCCGGCTCTCCGGCGTGCTCAGGTCGCCGAACTGCGCCAGCTGCGCCGTCTCGATGATCGGGCGGCCGAACTCCCTGGTGAACGCCCGCGCCACCGATTCGACGCCGTGCCGCTGGATCATCGTGGCGATGTCGTCGGTCCTCGTGTCGAGCACGACCGACGCCCGCAGCAGGTGCAGGCCCGCCTCGGCCTGGACGTACTTGCCGGTGTCCGAGTTCAGCTTCTGCCCCACCTCGGTGGCCAGCGGGGAGGCGTTCGTCATCGCGTCCGCCGTCAGCGCCTTGAGATGGCTCTGCACCACGACGTCCGGCACGCTGGTGGGCGCCTCGGTGTCGGTGCTCGACGTGGTCGCCTCGGTGGACGGCTGCGTGGACGGCGCGTTCGGCGGCTGCGGTGCCGGAGGGGTCTCGACGTTCCTGCTCGTTGACGCCTTGCTGGACGAGGACGTCTCGGGCGCCGGCGGTTGTGGTGCCGGACGGGTTTCGACGTTCCTGCTGGTCGACGGCTTGCTGGACGACGAGGTCTCGGGTGCCGGTGGTGCCGGACGGGTCTCGACGTCGCTGCTCGACGGCTTGCTGGACGACGACGTCTCCGGTGCCGGAGGAGGCGGCGGGGGAGTGGACGACGACGCTGTCGTGGTCGTCGCCGGCGGGTTGTTGTACTCGGCGACCTTCCGGTCGACCACCGCCTTCTTGTCCCACCACTCCTGCTGCCGCCCGTCCGCCGTGGTGCGGGCGTCGTTCAGCTTGGTCTCGGCCTCCGTGACGAGGGCCTTCTGCGCCGCGTGGTCGGCCTCGAGCTGGGCCATCGCCTGGTCGTGACGGGCCTGCTGCGCGATGCGGGCGGCATCGAACTGCGCCACGACCTGCTGCTGCGCCACGAGGTCCGCACGCCGGGCGGCGGCCTCCGTGCGCAGACCGCCGATCGCGTTGTTGGCGGCGTCGAGCCGGTGCTGGGCGTCCTGCATGCCCGCCTTCGCGCTGGTGAACGCGCTTTCGGCGGTGCGCAGCGTCGTCTGGGCGTTCGTGTGCGCCAGACGGGCGGCGTCGACCTGACCCTGCAGGGCCGCGTTGCCCGGCGTCGCGGCCAGCTGGCTCTCCAGCGTCCGCAGCGTCGTGGCCTTGGCCTCGATGTCCGACTTCGCGTCGTCGATCTCGAACTGCGCGGTCATCGCGAGCGCCCCGAAGCCGCCGACCTTGGGCGACAGCTCGGAGATCGCGTCGAGCGTGCGCTGCGCCTCCTGGCGGGCGGTCTCCGCGCGGGTCTCCAGGTCCGGGAGCTTCGCCTGCTCGTCGAGGTGATCCTGGATCGCCTTGTTGTAGTCGATCTGGACGGGTGTGAAGGAGGAGTCGGCCCTGGCGAGCGTCGTGGCGGAGGTGTTGATCACCTGCTGCGCGGCGTGCCGCTGGGCGTCGACCTCGACCTCGGCGGTGCGCCAGGCGTCCGCGGCGGCCTTCACCTCGGCCTGGGCGGACGTGAGCTCCGGGCTGAAGTTCTTGCCCAGCACGGTCTGCGCGTCCGTCGTCGGCATCCGGACCGCGGCCGAGTTCGGCACGGACAGGTCGACGACGGCGGTCCTGCCGCCGATCGTCGCCACCACGCGGTACTCGACACCGAACTGCACCAGTCCGGTCGTGGCCTTCGGCTTGAGGTTGTTGACCTTGTTGTCGGTCTGGCCGCCGGAGTTCGCCGTGGAGTCCTCGCCGGCGTGGCGCAGCTCGACACCGCTCGTGCCGAAAGCGACGTTGTCCTTCGGGTCGGTGTTCTGCTTGATGCCCGCGCCACCGGTCGCGAGACCGACGGACAGGTCGCCGCTCTCGGTGACCTTCGAGTCCGTGCTGGTCGCGGTGACCTGCGACTTCGGGTTCTCCAGCGCCACCCCGTCGCTGAGCGAGCCCAGCGTCGGGTCGACCAGCTTGGCGTAGACCTTGACGTCCGCGTCCTGGCCGAACGTCAGCGCGGCCTCGTGCAGGCCCGGCACGGTCAGCGGGCCGGACAGCATGCCCGGCAGGTGCGGCTGCAGGTTCTCGGGGCTCAGCGTGGACAGCAGGCTGTTCAACGCGCCCGTGCCCTTGCCGGTGAGGCCCTTCTTCGCGCCCGCGTCCTTCAGCGCCTGGATCGTCGCCTCACGCAGGTCCTGCGCGCCACGCAGGTTCTCCACCGACGCGCCCGGCGGCAGCGTGGACGGGCTGCCGTCCTGCTGCCAGTCGGAGGCGGCCTGCGGGGTGCCCTGGTCGGCCGTGCGGGAGTTCTGGTCCTTCGTGTAGGGCTGCGGCGCGGCCGAGCCGTCGACCTTCTGGTTGTCCGCGTGCAGGCGGACGGTCATCTTCTGTTCGCCGCTCTCCGACTTCGCGACGAGCTTGTCGCCCTTCTCCACGACGAGCTCGAACTCGATCGGCACGCTGTAGCGCGCCGCCGGTCCGCTGCCCGCGCGGAAGCTCGCGAACTGGTCCGTCGTCGAGGTGGAGACCGAGCTGCTCTTGGACTGCCCGATGTTCCCCGCCGCCATCACACCCGCGGTGCCGGAGACGTTCGGGTTCGCGCTGCCCGGCTGGGCGAGGCCCGGTGCCTTGAGCCCGATGCCCCACCCGGTGCCGCGGCCCTGGCCGTCGGTCACCTTGTGCGAGCCGGCGATCGTCGACTCCATCTCGACGCCGTCGTTGACGACGTTCTGGAACTCCGGGGTGCCCGCCTTGGCCCGCAGCGTGACCTGGTACGAGTCCTTGCCGAACGTGCCCGGCTGGTGCACCAGCAGCGGCACGCCGCCGTCCAGCGCGCTGTCGACCATCGCCTTGACGCTGGCCGGCGAGCTGAAGTCGACCAGGCGCTGGAGGTTGCTCATCGAGTCCTTGAGCACCGAGTCCGGCAGCAGCGGTTCGCCGAAGCGCTTCGCCGTCTTCGCGTTGACCTTGCTGGACAGGTCCGCGACCACGTCCGACAGGTCCGGCACGCTCTCCACCGTGGACAGACCGAGCGCGCCGGGCTCGCCCTCCGCCACCGTCGCCGGCGGCGCCATCTTCGGGAACTCGGGCTTGGGCACGGTCGGCTGCACGTCCGGCAGCAGGCCCATGTCCCGCGCGACGTCCTCGGTCACCCGCACGAAGACGGACTTCGGCAGGCTGACGGTCGCGCCCTCGGCCTTGGGCGTGGTGCCGGCGATGAAGTTCGCCGCGCGGCTCTCGCCGACCACGGTGACGTCGGCGTCGAGCTGCACCAGCACGGTGCGGCCGCCCGCGGGCGTGACGTAGTTGCGGTCGTGGCTGCCGCCGACCTCCTTGCCGGTCGACTTCGAGTCCGACCACGGCGTGACCTTGCCGGCCACCGCGAAGCCACCGGCACCGCTGGCGGGCGTGGGCTCACCGGCGGGCGGGGCGGGGTCGTTCGGCTTGATCGGCACGTTGATGCCGCCGGTGACGTCGACCGACCGGTTGGTGGACGACGCCTGGCCGGCCTTGTAGCCGCCGGTGCTGGCGTTCTCGGTACCGGTGTTGTCCGAGATGGACACGATCTTCGGGTTGCTCAGCCCGAACTTGACGCCGATGGCGCCCGTGCGGTCGGTGACGCGGCGGTCGTACTTGAGGCCCTGCTCCTGGATGCCGGTCTCGGTCAGCGTGCGCAGGTTCGCCTTGATGTTCTCCGGGGAGAACATCTTGTCGATCTGGGCGCGGGACGCGGTGCCCGGCACGGTCAGCGCCGAGTCGCCACCGGCCGCGCGGTTGAGCGCGTCGATGGCCTGGTCACGCAGCGCCGTCGTGTTCGCCACGGCCTCCACGTGCAGGAAGTCCGGCGCCTTCTCCTTGGGCTTGGTGCTCAGGAGCTTGTTGACG
Source organism: Lentzea waywayandensis (assembly GCF_900115955.1). GTDB lineage: Bacteria > Actinomycetota > Actinomycetes > Mycobacteriales > Pseudonocardiaceae > Lentzea > Lentzea waywayandensis. The sequence continues at coordinate 828,820 of NZ_FOYL01000002.1, read as the reverse complement.
GTCGGCGCGTCCTTGAGCCTCCTCGGCTCCGGCGTGCCCGGCTCGAACCCCTTGCCGGGGTCGGAGTCCAAAGTGGAGCTGTCCGACACCCAGAGGTTGACCTCGCCCTTGATGGGCTTGAGGTCGGTGGCGCCGCCGCCGGTCTTCGCGACCGTGGTCTGCTCCGGCGAGTGGAAGCCGGGGGCGCCGGGCACGATCCGCCGCACCCAGGCCCGCGGCCGGGTGAACGTGGTGATCTCGACCTCGAACTCCACGTCGCCGCGGAACACCTGGGCGTTCGGGCTGCCGACGCTGAGCGAGGTGCTGTTGACCGTCGGACCGGCCGACGTCTTGTCGGTCCACGAGTGGTTGTACTTCACCCCGGCCTGCGGCGTCGGCGTCAGCTTGGCGATCTTGGTCTCGCGCGGGATGACGAGCTTGCCCTCGACGCCACCGCTCCAGCCCTTGGTGGTGCTGCTGGAGCTGTCGAGCTTCGGGCCGGTCGACGACGCGTCACGGACGTTGCGCGCGTCGGCCTGACCGAGGTGCTTCGGGTCGGAGACCTTGGCCTTGACCGTGACGTTGACGTACGTGTTCGTGGACTTGCTGCTGCTCTTGAGCTGCACCTGGACGCCCGGACCCATGAGGCTGTCCATGTTGGTCCGCAACGCCGCCGGCGAGAGCTGCGAGGTCAGCCTGCGCTGGTTCGCGAGCTGCTCGGCGACGTCGGAGAAGGCCTTGCCCTTGCTGCTGCGCGGGTTCGCGTTCGGGTCGTTCCAGTTCGGCAGGAACCTCGCCATGCCGGGGATGTCCCGCAGCGCGTCCTCGACCTGCGTCTGGACCTCCGAGGCCACCTCGAACTCGCCGACCTTGGCGTTGCCCGCGGCGAGCGCGTCACCCATGTACGGCGGCGGGAACTTCGTGCCCTTGTTGGAGTCGTCGACGATCGTGTTGCGCGTGCCGTCCGGAGTCGGCAGGCCGATCTGCCCCGCCTCGGGCAGGCCGACGCGCAGGTAGGTCGTGACCGGGAACTGGACGGTCTTGCCGCTGGGCGTGCGGACCTCGACCTCGGCGGTCACCTTGTACAGGCCGGTGTCGCCCTTGAGCTGGATGCCGCTCTTGTGCGCGGTGTTGATGCCCGCGTTGACGTTCTCGGCGGTGCGCGCGGAGTAGCCGGCCGTGACGCCGGCCTGGCCGCCCAGCACGTTCGGCAGACCGGAGTTGAAGCCGAGACCGGCGTTGACGTCGCCACCGGACTTGGTCGTCGAGGACACACCACTGCTGTGCGCCGACGTCTCGTGCAGGCGGAGCTGACCGGTGCCGAGCGTGCCGACGAGCTCCGCGCCCTGCAGCTTCGCCTTCATCTGCACTGCGGCACCCTTGCTGGCGTGCGGGCTGATCAGGTCCGGTGACGTCACGTAGGCGCCGCCGAGCATCGCACCGAGGTTGTTGCGGATCTCGGTGGGGCTCAGGAAGTTCTGCAGCGCCTCACGGCCGGGCGAGCCGACCTTGACGATCGACGGGTGGAGCTCGCGCGCCACGTCGGCGAACGCCTTCGCCGGGTTGTCGACCGAGACCGCCTCGGGCGCGGGGTGCTCGAGCTTGGTGCCCCACTTGCCGTCCGCCGGCGTGACCGCGGCGGAGGTGTTGCCCGAGCTGGTGATCGTGGCGAGGTCGTTCGGGATCTGCAGTGTCACGTCGGTGCCGGTGTCGACCGTGGCGACGGGCCTGAGCCCACCGCTGGCGTTGGCCAGCGTGATGTCGTAGGACACGTTCACCGTGGCCTGCGTCGACCCCTCGCCCGCGCGGATGATCCGCTGGTCGGTGAGCGACGACGACATGCTCTGCGACTGCGCCGGCGTGGCGAGCTGCGCCTTGCCGCCGAGCGAGCCGTACGCGCCGAGCCCGCCACTGGCCGAGGCCGAACCACCGATGTCGTTGGCCGTGGCGACGGTGTGCGTGGCCGACGACGAGTTGCCCGACTGCGCCGTCGCGTCGACCTTGACACCTGGCGCGTCCACCGGCGCGACGTCCGTCTGCGCCTGCATGGTGGCGCGGATGTTCGCCTCGAACCAGTTGTTGCCGATCTTGACCTGGAAGTTGCGGCCCTTGTCCAGGAACGACTCGAAGTCACCGTTGATCGCCTGCTGGATGCGGGCGGCGTCGGCGGGCTTGAGGTTCTCGATCGCGTTCGTGACGTTCTCGGCGCCACGCACGTTCGTCGGCGCGATCGTGCCCAGCGCCTTGTTGTCCTGGAAGAAGCCCGGCAGGGCCTGCGTTCCCGGCATGACCTGGCCGACGGGCTGCGGGCCCATCACGGTCATCGGGATGGCCGGGTTCGGCGTGGGAGACGGCGGTGCGGGCCGCGTCTCGACCTCGGTCTCCGGCGCCGTCCACACCGGAGCGTCCTGAGTGGACGTCTCCTGGACGGGCGGCGGCGGTGCCTGGCGGGTGTCCATCGCGTCGTCGTCGAGCGGCTGGTTCGCCGGGTCGTGCCGGGTGAACGCACTCCTGCCGTTGTCCAGCGGGCGTGCGTCGAGCTCCAGCGGAGCCGGGAACACCGGCTTCTTCCAGGCGTTCGCCTTCTTGATGTCCGCTTCGGACGACTTGGAGTTGGTCTCCGGCCGCGGCTCGAAGAACGGCTCGATGGTCACGGACCCGCTGGGGCCGTGGATCGTCAGCGGCCGGCCGATCTCGGTCGCGAGCAGCTTGGCGGCCAGTTCCTCCGCCTTGGCGAGCCTGTCGACGTCGGCCGGGTACGCCAGGGCGAACGGGTCGGCCGTGGGGTCGGTGACCGACGGCGGGCCCGGTTCGACGAGCGCGGTGACGACGTGTCCGTTGTCCAGACCGTGCTCCTGGCGGAACCTCGCGATCTCCTTGTTGATCGCGGGCGAGGAGATCGAGGCCTTCTGGACCGCACCGGCCCGCAGCTCCGTCGCCGTCTTGACCGCCGGAGCGGCCTTGCCCTTCTTCTTGCCGGAGCCGGACGCCGGGGGAGGAGTCTGGCTGGTCAGGGCGTCGTGCACGGCGTTGAACAGGCCGTCGGGCCGCGGGTCCGCGGCGATCGGCAGGATGCCGTGTTCCAGCGTGCCGAACGTGCGGGTCACGTTGCTCGTGTTGGCCGACATGGCCAGGTTGAGCATCGTGGCCATCTTCTGCTGCTTGTTGCCCGGCACGATGTGCTGGACGTCGGCCTCGGTCTTGGCCTTCTTGGCCGGGGCCTTCTCCTTCTCCTTGCCCTTCCCCTTGGCCGGCTTCTCCACCACCGGCTTCTCCGGGTAGACGGTGGTGGGGTCGACCTGCGGGTCCACGCCCATGTAGCCGTGACCGGGGATCGGCGCGGAGATCGCGCCGCCCAGGGTGTTCTTGTCCTCCCAGCCGAGGTGCAGCGCGTCGAGCTTGGACGGCTGCCAGCCGCCGGACTTGCTCGTCTCGGTGTGCACGCCGGTCTGCGGGTCGTAGCTGTACGTGTGCTGGGTGATCTGCTGGGCCTCGCGCTGCGAGTGCGGCTTGTTGCCGGGGTTCGGCGCACCGCTCGCCCTGGGCTTCTTGTCGCCGTACCCGTCGCGGGCCTTCGCGCCGGACACGTCGGCCTTGGCCGCCCGGTCCGCCTTGTTGTCCACCTTGCCGTCCGCGTCCGGCAGACCGCCGTACCCGCGGTTCGTCACCGAGGTGAGCGCGACGTGCGACTGCGGCCACTGCTTGCCCTCGGTCTTCGCGAAACCGAGCGCGAGACGGGACAGGTCCGTGCCGACCGCGCCCTTGACGAAGTCGCTGGTGAAGTTCTCGCCGCGGTAGGGGTTGCGGTTGTTCTGCATGTCGACGTCGATCGCCGACTCGATGGTGTTCTTCGCGAGCGAGCCGTTGACCACCGCCTCGACCGCCGAGTCGATCGTGGTCTGCGGAAGATCGGGGCGCTGGGCCTTGAAGGTCGCCTCGACCTCGGCCTTGAGCTGGGCGACGTCCGCCTCGGCCTTGTCGATCCCCTTCTGCAGCTCCTGCAGCGTCTTGGCCTCGCTCGGGCTCGGAGCACGGTTCTCGGCCGCGATGTCCGACTCCAGCTTGGCCTTGGCTTCGGCGAGCGACTCGCTGGGCTTCGGCGGAGTGGGCAGTTCGTTCTCGTGGAGGTCGACGATCTCCTTGCCGGCGAACTCGTTGATCGAGTCGCTGAGGTCGCCGAACTCGTTGCCGCCGTCGCTGAACTTCACCTCGGGGCCCACGACCGTCACGGCCGCGTCCATGAACAGGTTGGGCTCCGGCGAGTAGGGCAGCAGCGGCGCCGAGTCCTTCTGGCGGCTCCGCGCGTCCATGTCGTCGCTCATCGCCTGCTGGAACTTCTCGGCGAACTCCGGCTTCGCGAGGTAGTCCTGCGCGACCTTCAGCTCGGCGAGCGCCTCTTTCTTCTCGTCGGCCGTGAGCTTCGTGTCGCCCTCGATCGAGGCCTTTTCGGCGGTGATCCGCGCCTGGGTCTCCTTGATGAGCTTCGCCGGGTCACCGACGCGGTAGCCGCCCGAGTACAGCAGCGGACGGATCGGGCCCGCCTCCGAGTTCATCGACTCGGCGACGTGGTTGAAGACGTCCTTCTGGTTGCCGGTGACGAGACGCGAGCCGGTGTCGAAGTCCTGGAACGAGATGTACGGGTGGGTGCCCTTGCCGTTCATCGCGCCGATGGCGAACTGCGTGGCAGAGCTGTGCATCGTGCCGTTGCGCATCCGCCCGAACGGGAACCCGTCCTTCGGGGCGAAGGTCGACAACGGCACGAGGGCGATCGGTTCCTTCCGGTTCGCCACGTTGGTGTTCGCCTTGGCGATCTCGGCGTCGATCTTCGTGTCCGCGCCGGTCGGGCCGTTCACGCCGATCACGAACACCATGTCCTTGCCGAGCGGACCGGCGTCCTTGGTGATCGCGTCGATGACCTGGTTGATGTCGGCCTTGGGATCGTTCAGCGCGCTGTGGCTCACGATCATGTTGACCACGAACGACGGGCGCCTGCCCTCCTCGACGCTCTTGCGGAGGTCGCCGAGGTAGCTGTCCTTGGTCGGCAGCACGGGAGTGATGCCGTTGGCGAGCTTCGCGAACGCGGGGTTGTAGGAGAAGTCGACTTCGCCCAGCGAGAGCTTGCCGAGCTCGGCGGCCAGGTTGTCGACGTCCGAGTCGACTTCCATCTTGGCGCCGGCGCCGGTGTTGCTCGGACCGGCCTCGGTGTTGGTCCAGCGGTCGGCGTCCGGCTTCTTCTTGGTGGTCCGGTTGTCGGCCGGGGGGTTGCTGTCGCTCTCGGGGGAACGGTCGCGCTTCGTCGCCACCGGCCGGGTGTCGCCGTCCGGCGTGGAGTCCGGCGTCGTGCTCGGCGGCGTGATGGCCGGGCCGGACGTGTCCAGCCTGGTGTCGGGCACCATGACCTGGCTGGTGGCGGTGCGCTCGACCAGCCACAGGTGCCGCGGCCGCAGACCGGGCTCCTTGCCGTGGACGTCGGCGCCCATCATGCCGCCGTCGTCCTTGTGCACACCGGAGTTCGTGTCGTGCTGCTGGAACACGCGCGACTTGTCGCTGTACTCGTCGGGAATGCCGAGGTAGTGCAGCGTCTCGTGCGCGAGAACCTCAGGACTGGTGGTGGGGTTCCAGTGCGTCTGGTCGACGTTGGGGTTGTCCGGGTCGACCTTGATGCTGGTGTGGGCGTCGGCCTTGTTGTCGGTGAACTCCAGGTTCAGGTGGAACTGGTCACCGCTGGGGAGCCGGAAACCCTGGTTCAGCAAGGAGTTCACGCCGTTGGCGGCGTTCTCCTTCACCTGTGCGACGACGGCCGGGTCGGTCTTCGCGGCAGGGTCGATGTGCACCTTGACGGTGTACTCCTGCACGAAGTTGCCGGGCGAGGTCTCGATGCGGCGCAGGTCGTAGTTGATGAGGCCCTTGTAGGACTTCAGGTTCGACGGCGTGCTGTTGGTGCGGACGTCGTGCACGACCACGTCGACCGTCTTGACGTTCGCGTCGGCCCTGCGGTCGGCCCACGTGCTCGGGTCGGCCGGCTTGCTCGGCGCGAACCAGTCGGCGGTCTTCGCGGGGTCGTGGCGCCACGACTCGTCGGTGAGGACGTCCTTGCCCTGGTGGGACTCCGGGGTCGGCGGGGTCATCCTCGGCGGTGCGCCACCGCTCTTGACCTGCTTCGGCGTGTCGCTCTTGGCGTCCGGCGCCGGGGGAGCGGGCGGTGCCGCGGGCGGCGCGGGACGGGACGAGCTCGCCTCGGCGCCACTGCGGCTGGTCTCCGCCACGGTGGAATCCTGCGGCCGCTGGTCGACGCCGGGGGTCGTCGTGGAGGCGGACGTGGTCGTCGTGGGCGGCATCGGCGCCGGCGGCGGGGTGTTCGCCGTGGTGTTGAACGCGTCGACCTCGTTGTCCACCTTGGCCTTGGCGTCCCACCACAGCTTCTGCTTGGCGTCCGCGTCGCGCCGGGCGGCGTCGAGCCTGGTCTCCGCGTCCTTGATCGCCTGCTCCGCGGCCGTCTGCTCGTCCACGAGCTTCTGGCGCGCGTCCTGGGCAGCCGCGCGAGCGGCATCGGCGTTGGCCGCGGTCTCCTTCGGCCCCTGGAGTTCGGTGCGGGCGTCCGTGGCGGCCTGACGCTGGACGTCGAGTTCCACACGCGCGTCGGCGACCTGCTGCTGCGCGTCGGTCAGCGCGGTGTGCGCCGCGTCGGACTCCTGCGTGAGCTGGTCGATCTCGGTCTGCGGCGCACCGTTGGCCCGCGCGTCGCTGACCGCGTTGTCGGCCACCTGCGCGTCCTGGCTCAGTGACACGACCTGCGCGTTGAGGTCCTTGATCGTGGCACGGGTCTGGCCCGCGTCCCTGATCGTGTTGTCGAACGCCGTCTGGAACGGCGCGGCCGCGGCCTCGGCGTCCTTGTGCGTCTGGATCGCGGTGTTCAGCGTCGTCGACGCGGCGCCCAGCGGCTGGTCGGTCCGCGCCAGCACGGCCGCGGCCTCGTTGATCGCGTCCTGGGCGTCGTGACGGGCCTTCTCGACGTCCTTCTCCGCGGTCCGCCAGTCGTCGGCCGCCTTCTTGACGTCGGCCTGGGCGTCCTTCAACGAGTCGCCGAGCGGCTGGTTCAGCGTGGTCTCGACCTCGGCGGCGGGCATGCGCACGCCGGCCGAGCCGGGCACCGACAGGTCGACGACGGAGGTCTTGCCACCGATCGTCGCGACCACGCGGTACTCGACGTCGAACTGCACGAGACCGGTGCGGGGAGCGTCCTTGGGCTTGACGTTGCCGCCCTCGGCCTGCGCCGGACCGCCCGACACGGCGGACGAGTCCTCGTTCGCGTGCCGCAGCTCCACGCCGCCGGTACCGAAGTTGACGGTGTCGGTCGGTGCGCCCTGCTTGACCGCCGCGCTGCCCTGCGCGAGACCGACCGACACGTCGGCGGTGTCGGAGACCTTGGCCTCGCTGGAGGTCTCGGTCGTCTTCGTGGTGAGCGGGGTCTCGATCTTGACGTCGTCGCTGAGCGACCCGAGCTGCGGGTTGACCAGCTTGGCGTAGACCTTGACGTCGGCGTCCTGCCCGAACGTCAGTGCCGCTTCCTTCAGGCCGGGCACGTCGAGCGGGCCGGACAGCATCGACGGCAGGTGCGGCTGGAGGTTCTCCGGGCTGAGCGTGGAGAACAGGGCGTTGAGCGAGCCCGTTCCCTTGCCGGTCAGGCCCTTGCCCGCACCGGCGTCCGTCATCGCCTTCACCGCGGCGTCGCGCAGGTCCTTGGCGCCACGCAGGTTCTCCACCGACGCGGTCGGCGGCAGCTGCGAGGCACGGGTGTCCTGCTGGAACGCGGCCGTCGCCTCGGGAGTGCCGAACTCGCTGCCGCGCCTGCTCGACGCGGACATGTAGGGCTGCGGATTCCCGTGACCGGTGGTCGGCTGGGAGATCTTCTGGTTGTCCGCGTGCGTGCGGACCTTCATCTCCTGCGGACCGCTCTCCGCCTTCGCGACGAGCTTGTTGCCCTTCTCCACCACCAGCTCGAACTCGACCGGCACGGTGTACTGCGCCGCCGGGCCACTGGCCGTGCGGGTGCTGCTGAACGCCTCGGTGGTCGAGGTCGTCAACGAGGTGCTCTTGCTGGAACCGATGTTCGCGCCCGCCGCGACACCCGCGGTGCCCGAGACGTTCGGGTTCGCGCTGCCCGGCGAGGCCAGGCCCGGCGCCCTGATGCCCGCGCCCCAGCCGGAGCCGCGGCCCACGCCGTCGCTCTCCTTGCGGGAGCCGCCGACGTTGTGCGACATGTCCACGCCGTCGTTGACGACCTGGTCGAACTGCGGCGAGCCCGCCTTGGCGCGCAACGTGACCTGGTACGAGTCCTTGCCGAACGTACCGGGCTGGTGCACCAGCAGCGGAACGCCGCCGTCCAGGGCGCTGTCGATCATCGCCTTGACGCTGGCCGGCGAGTTGAGGTCGACGATGCGCTGCAGGTTGCTCATCGAGTCCTTGAGGACCGAGTCCGGGATCAGCGAGTCGCTGCCGAACTTCTTGGTCTTCGCGGACAGCTCGGTGGTGAGGTTGTTGACCACGCCGGAGAGGTTCGGCACCGACTCCACGTTGGACAGACCGAGCGCGCCCGGCTCGTCGGGCGCCACCGTCGCCGGCGGCGCCATCTTCGGGAAGTCCGGCTTGGGCACGGTCGACTCGACCTTGGGCAGCACGCCCATCTCGCGCGCGACGTCCTCGGACACCCGCACGAACACCGACTTCGGCATGTCCACCTTCACGCCCTCGGCGTTCGGTGTGCCTCCGTGCAGGAAGTTCCCCGCGCGGCTCTCGCCGACGATGGTGAACTCGGCGTCGATCTGGACCAGCACGGTCCGCGCGTCGCCGGGGGTGGTCCGGCCGCGGTCGACGTTGCCGGCGACCTCGTTCGACTCGGTCTTGGTGTCCGACCACGGCGTGATCTTGCCGGTCACCGCGGCACCGCCGGACCCGCTGGGGTTCGACGGCGTGCCCGCGGGCGGCGGGGTCACGTTCGGCCGCACCGGGACGTTGATACCGGCGGTGAGGTCGACGGACCGGCTGGTCGAGGACGACTCACCGGCCTTGTAGCCACCGCTGACCGAGTTGTCGGAGCCGGTGGTGTCCGAAATGGACACCAGCTTCGCCTCGCCCAGCGTCACGGACATGCCGATGGCGCCGGAACGGTCGGTGACGCGCCGGTCGTACTTCAGGCCCTGCTCCTGCACACCGGTCTCGATGAGCCGCTGCAGGTTCGCCTTGATGTTCTCCGGGGCGAACATCTTGTCGATCTGGGCACGGGACGCGGTGCCCGGCGTGGTGAGCGCCGAGTCGCCGTTGGCCGCGCGGTTGAGCGCGTCGATCGCCTGGTCCCGCAACGCGGTCGTGTTGGCGACCGCCTCGACGTTGAGGAACTCCGGCGACTTCGGCCGCGCATCCTTCGGGTTCAGCAGGTCCTTGACGGTCGGGGAGTTCTCGAGCTGCGTGGGCTTCGGGTCACCTGGCTTGAAGCCGTCGCCCGGGTCGTTCTTGAGCGTCGAACCGTCCGACACCCACAGGTTGACCTTGCCGTCGATCTTGTCGAGGCCCGCGTCGGTCTTGGCGACGGTCGTCACCTCGGGCGCCTGCTGTCCGGGCGCTCCGGGCACGACGGTGCGCACCCACGTGCGGGGCCGGGTGAAGGTCGTGATCTCGACCTCGAACTCGACGTCCTGCTGGAAGACCTGGGCGTCCGGGCTGCCGGGGTTCGACGACGTGGCACTGACCGCCGGTCCGGCCGAGGTCTTGTCCGTCCACGAGTGGTTGTAGGACACACCGGCCTGCGGCATCGGGGTGAGCGAGGCGACGCCGGTCTTCACCGGGATGTTGACCCGGCCCTGGACGCCACCGGTCCAGCCCTTGGTGGTGCTGGTGTTGGCGTCGAGCTTCGGGCCGGTCGTGGTCGAGTCGCTGACCGGGCGCGCGTCGGCCTGGCCGAGGTGCTTCGGGTTGCTGACCTTCGCCTTGACCGTGACGTTCACGTAGGTGTTCGTCGTCTTGCCGGAGTTCTTCAGCTGCACCTGGACGCCCGGACCGAGCAGGCTGTCCATGTTGGCCTTCAACGCGGCGGGGGACAGCGTCGCCGCGATCTTGCGCTGGTTCGCGAGCTGCTCCGCGACGTCGGCGAAGCCCTGACCCTTGCTGCTGCGCGGGTTCGCGTCCTTGTTGTTCCACTTCGGCAGGAACTTGTCGAAGCCGGGCAGTTCCCGCAGCGCGCTCTCGACCTGGCCCTGCACCTTGTTGGCCGGCGTGAACTCGCCGACCTTCGCGTTGCCGGCGGCGATCGTGTCGGCGACGAACGGCGGCAGGAACTTCGTGTCGGCGGTGGCCGGGTCGGTGATCGAGTTCCTGGTGCCGTCCGGCGTGGGCAGCCCCACGGCACCGGCCTCGTGCAGGCCCATGCGCATGTGGGTGGTGACTTCCATCTTCACGCTGTCACCGGACGGCGTGCGGACCTCGACCTCGGCCGTGACCTCGTACAGACCGGTCTCGTTCTTCACGCCGATGCCGGTCTTGTGGCTGCTGCTCGACCCCGCGTTCACGCCCTCCGCGGTGCGCGTGGAGTAGGTCGCGGTCGCGCCGACCGTGCCGCCGACCTGGCCGGGCACGCCGATGTTGCCGCCGAACCCGGCGGTGGCGTCGAACCCGGTCTTGGTGGACGCGGACACACTGCTGCCCCAGGCGGAGGTGTCCTTCAGGTCCAGCGCCGCCGTGTCGTGCGTGCCGACCAGCTTCGCTTCCTTCAGCGTCGCGGTCATCTGCACCGCGCCGCCCTTGCTGGCGTGCGGGCTGATCAGGTCGGGCGAGGTGACGAAGCCACCGAGCATCGACGGCAGGTTGTTGCGGATCGAGGTGGGGCTCAGGAAGTTCTGGAGCACCTCGCGGCCGGGCGAGCCGACCTTCGTGATCGACGGGTGCAGGCCTGCGGCGACCTCGGTGAACGCCTTGCCGGCGTCCTTGACGACCACGGCTTCCGGCACCGCGTTCTCGACCTTCGTGCCCCATTCCGCGTCCGCGGGCGGGGTCATGTCCGAGGTCTTGCCGGAGTCGACGATCGCGCTGAGGTCAGCGGGGATCTGCAGCGTGACGTCCGTGCCGGTGTCCAGCGTCGAGAACCGCGCCGGGTCGCCCTTCGCGTCGGTCAGGGTGATCTCGTACGAGACCGGGACGGTGACCTTCTTGGAGCCGTCGTCCGATCCCTTGATCGCGCGCTGCTCGGTGGTGCTGTTCGTGTTCGACTGCGACACCGTGGGCGTCGCGAGCGCGGCCTTGCCGCCTGCCGTGCCGTACGGGCCCATCGCGACACCGGCCGTCGCCGAACCGCCGACGTCGTTGGACGTGGCGACGGTGTTCGTCGTCGTGGTCGACACGGCGGCCTGGTAGTTCTTGTCCACCTTGGTGTCGGCGTCGGCCGCGACGTTCGTGTCGGCGTCCGCGTGCATCTCGGCGCGGATGTTCGCCTCGAACCAGGCGTTGCCGATCTTCACCTGGAAGTTGCGGCCGCCGTCGAGGAACGTCTCGAAGTCGTTCTCCAGCGCGTTCTTGATGCGCGCCTGGTCGTCCGGCTTGAGGTTCGGGATCTCGTTCACGACCGCGTCGGCGCCACGCACGTCGGTCGGCGTGATCGAACCGAGCGCCTTGTTGTCCTGGAAGAAGCTCGGCAGGTTCGTGTCCGGGACCTGGCCGACGGGCTGCGGCGCCATGGTGGTCATCGGGATGACCGGGTTCGGCGTCGGCCTCGGCGGCGCGGGACGGGTCTCGACCTCGGTGTCCGCGTCGGGGGCCGACCGCGTGTCCGTGCCGGGCGCGGGCGGAGCGGGGCGCGTGTCCGCGTCGGGCGCGGGCGGAGCGGGGCGCGTGTCCGCGTCCGCGTCCCTCCGCGCTTCCTGGACCTCCTGCGTGAAGTCCCGGAGTGCCTCGAGGTGGCCGGTGTTGTGGCCACCCGCCTGCGCGTCCTGGATCTGCTGGTCGAGGTGGGTCTGCACGGCCGCGATGTCGGCGTCGCTGAGCTGGCGCCAGCCGTAGGAGTTCGGATCGGCGGGCTGCTGGAGCGCGTAGGTGGTGAGCGCCGCGTCGCGGTTGTTCGTGAACTGGTCGACCCGGTTCTGGGCGCGCTGGATGTCGCGGTTCGCCTGCTCCTGGCGCGCCGCCTTCTCGTCGAGCATGTCCTGGGTCTTGAGGGCGTCGGGCACCAGGTCGGCGGCGTTCCACCGGTTGTTGGCGGCCTCGACCCTGGCGAGACCGTCCCGCGCGGACTGGGTCTGCCGGTCGTAGATCTCGGGACCGCCGATGGCCCGGTAGTTGGTGTCGATCTGGCTCTGGATCGCGGCCGCGCGCTCCGGGTTGCTGCTGTACGCCGGGTTCTGCTGCATGTCGCGCAGTGCCGCGGAGTCCAGGCCGTAGAGCGACGCCTCGAAGGACCGCTGTGGCGTGCCCTCCTGGATGGGGCCGAAACCGCCGGGGACGACGAGGTCCACGTCCGGGTTCGCGGGCCGTGTCGACGGGTCCTGCATGAACGGCTGCGGCCGCGGGCGGGGCTCGGCCGCCGGTGCGGGGTTCTCGTTGACCGGGGCGCGGTCCTGGACGTCGTTGTCGGACTGGACCGACGCCGAGTCGTCCGTGTGGATCGACGGCGCGTCGTTCTGGCCGGCGGCGGGGTCGTTCGTCTGGATCGGGCCGCCCTGGTCACCGATCCGGAGGTCCTTGAGCGTGTCTGCCAGCCGGTCCAGGTCCGGGGTGGGCTGGCCGGTGGCCCGTGCGTCGTTGATGAGGCCTTCGACGTGGGTCTCGAGGTCCGCGACGTCCTGTGGCGTCACCGACTGCCATCCGGGGGCGTTCGGGTCGGCAGGCAGGTTCAGCGCGTACGTGGTGAGCGCGTCGTTGCGGTCGAACTGGAGCCTGTTGATCTCGTTGTTGAGCTCCATCTCGCGCAGCCTGAGGTTCTGCTGCTCCGCCTGGCGCTGGGCCTGGTCGGTGCGCATCAGCTCGGTCTTCCACGCGTCCGGCAACGCGTCCTTGATGTTCTTCAGGTCGTTGACCTGGTTGCGCGTGTTCTTGATGTCGCCCTGGAGGTCCTGCAGGTGCTGCGCGATGCCGCCCGGCTTCTGCGCGGCCTCCTGGTTGCGGGACATCTGGTCGATCTCGAACGTGCGGTCGGGGTTGCCCTGGTACTGCGTCTTCAGGTCGTCGAGCTCGGCGGAGGACTTGCCGAACAGCGAGGCCTTGAACGCGGCGTGCTCCTGCCTCGCCTGCGCCTGGGCGCGGTCCCGGGCCTGCTGCTCCTGCGCCTCGCGGCGTTCCTGAGCCTCCCGGGCCTCCTGCGCCTGGGCCGCCCTCTCCGCGTCGCGCTCAGCGGTCCTGGCGGCGTTCTCCCTGTTGGTCTCCTGGAGCCGGTCCAACCGCTGGTTGATGTCGTGCATGTTCAGGGCCTTGTCGACCCTGTTGCTGTACTCGGGGTTGTTCGCGAACGACAGCTGGTGCTCGGACTGCTTCAGCACCGCCTCGGCTTCGGCGATCTTCGCGTCGACCTCGGCGGTGCTGTGGTTCGTGCCGTCGCCGAACCACCGGTTCATGAAGCCGTTGAAACCGGTGTAGTCCTCCTTGGTCTCGCGGAACTCCTGCAACAGCCCGCTGGCCTTGTCCACCTGAGCGGTCAGGCCGTCCACGCCGTGCCGGCTGATCTGGGCCATCGCGGCGCGCGCGTCCGGCTCGTTGCGCACCCGCTCCTGCAGGGCCTTCAGCTCCGTGGTGTCGAACCCGGCGTTCTCCGCCGCCGCGATCTCCTGGGTCAGGTGGGCGTCGAGCTGGGTGAGCGCCTGCGGGCCGACGTTCGCGAGCTTGTCCGCCTTCGGGCCCGCGACGAAGTTGTCGACGGCGTGGGTCAGGCCCACCCTGGCACCGGCGTCCTGGATGGTGTTGATCTGGTTGTTGACGTTGTTGAGGAGATCGGTGTCCCGCGCGATGTCCTGCTGGATCTGGGCCTGGTTCGCCTTGTCCTGCTTCGTCTGGAGCGCCTCGGGCTTCCAGGTCGACTTGGACTTCGAGTCGTCGATCCGGTTCTCGAGCTTCGCCTGCTGGTTCAGCAGGTCGTTCATGAAGACCTGCGGACCACCGGGGTGCGCGGACGCGCGCTTGATCAGCTGCGTCTGCTGCGCCGCGGTGATCAGGGCGTCGTTCTGACCGCCCTTGCGCAGGTCGGCGATGGTCTGGTTGATCTCGGCGGAGGACTTGGCCCCGAGCCAGGCCTCCATGCCGGCGCGCACGTCCTGGGGCGACGGGGTGCCGAGCGCGCCGAACGTGCCGTTCTGCGAGCTGACCGTCACCTGCGGCGCGCCCGCCGGGCCGTGGACGGTCTGCACGCCGTTGTTGTCCACGACGACCTGCACGCCCAGCGACTGCGCGATCGTGTCGGGCAGGTGGCTGCCGACCTGGGAATCAGCCCACGCCGGCGTCTGCAGACCCTTGGTGACCAGGTCGGCCGACGTCGGCATCGCGCCGTTCTCTTTGACCTGCTGCGCGACGTGGTTGACCACGTCGGCGTCGCCCGGCTTCATGCCGTCGGTGCTCACGACGTCCCAGCGCCTCGACGACCCGTTCGCGAGGTCGTTCGCGAGGTTCGCCCGCCACTGGTCCACCTTGGCGTCGGCGGTGAGGCCGGGCACGTTCGGTTCCAGGTCGGGGTGGAACTTCGCCAGCGTGTCGGGATCGACCTGGCTCGCGACCCAGCTCGACAGGCCGTTCGGCGTGAGACCGGGGTGGTTGTGGTTCTGCGGGTTCTGCTGGACGTCGTTCAGGACGGTGTCCACAGTGGACTTGACGTCGTTGGAGCCGACCAGCGGCGACGAGTTCGGGACCGGCACGCCCTGGAACGCGGCGCTGCGCAGCACCGACTCGACCAGGCCGACCTTGTCCAGGTTCGGCGAGTGCGTCTGGTTGGGCCGCACGTCGGCGTCCACATCGGCGTCGGCGTCGAAGCCGCCGGGGAAGCTGCCGGGCATGGTCGACGAAGGCATGGGCCTCGTCTGCACGTCGGTGTCCGGGGTCGGGGTGGTGCTGTCGGTGTCCGGTGTGGACGGTGCGGGGGCGCTGTCCGTGGCGGGCTTGGGAGTCCAGTCCGCGGGCGGCGGCACGGTGGCCGGGCCGGCCGGGTTGATCGTGGTGTCGGGCACCGCGACCTGGCTGTTGGCGGTGTTCTCGATCAGCCACAGGTGACGCGGCCGGATGCCGGGGTCGTCCAGGTGGACGTCGGCGCCCATCATGCCGCCGTCGTTCTGGTGCACGCCGGAGTTGGTGTCGTGCTGCTGGAAGACCCGGGTCGTGTCCTTGTACTCGTCCGGGATTCCCAGGTAGTGCAGGGTTTCGTGCGCCAGGACCTCGGGGCTGGTGTCGGTGCCCCAGTGGGTCTGGTCCGGGTTGGTGGTCTTGTCGTCGACCTTGATGCTGGTGTGCGCGTCGGCCTTGTTGTCGGTGAACTCGAGGTTCAGGTGGAACTGGTCACCGCTGGGCAGCCGGTGGCCCTGGTTCAGCATGGAGTTCACGCCGTTGGTGGCGTTCTCCTTGACCTGCGCGACGGCCTCCGGGGTCATGTTCGCCGCAGGGTCGATGTGCACCTTGACGGTGTACTCCTGCACGAAGTTGCCGGGGCTCGTCTCGATGCGCCGCAGGTCGTAGTTGATGAGTCCCTGGTAGGACTTGATGTTCGACGGCGTGCTGTCCGTGCGGACGTCGTGCACGGTCTGGTTGACGGTCCGCACGTCGGTGTCGTTGCGGCGGTCCGCCCACGTGCTGCGGTCGGCCGGGTTGCTCGGGTTCGACCACTCCGCGGTCTTGGCGGGGTCGTGCCGCCACGACTGGTCGGTGAGGACTTCCTTGCCCTTGTGCGACTCCGGGGTCGGCGGCGTCATCGCCGGCGGCGCACCGACCTTCGGCACGTCCTTCCGGGTGCCGTCGGGGTTCAGGTTCGAGGCCGGAGCGGGCGGTGCCGGGGGAGCGGGCGGTGCCGGCGGGGCCGACGCTGGCGGCGGGGTCGCCGGGGCGTCCCTGGTCGGCGTCGGACGGTTGTCAGCCGGGCTGTTCTGCGCGGACTTGTTGTCCGTGCTGGTGTTCGCGGCCGTGTCGGTGTCGGTCTGCGACTGGACGTCGGCGTTGCCGGGCCCGGGGGGCGCGGAACGGGTCTGGTCGCCGTTCTTGGGGTCGCTGCCCTTGGAGTCGCCGTCCCGGGTGTCGCTGTCGCTGTCCCTGGAACCGCCGCCCTTGGCGTCGCCGTCCTTCGGGCCGCCGTCCTTCGAGTTGTCCTTGCCGCTGTCCTTGCCGTTGTCCGTGTCGGGGCTGTCGTCGTTGTCGGGGCCGTTCCCGTTGCCGTTGTCGACGGTGTCCGGCTTCGGCTGGGGGTTGTTCTCCGCGACGGCGTCCTTCAGCACGTCCCACGCCGGCGTGACGCCGGGTTCGACGTCGTGGTCCCTGTGGGGCCGGTCCTGCTGGAACGTGTCCGGGTTCTGGTCGAGGATCTTGTACGACCCGTGCTCGGCGAAGTCGTCGAAGGCCTCGTTGCGGAACGCGTCGCCCAGCGGGTGCCTGAACTCGATCTCGTGCGTCTCGATGCCGTTCCTGAAGTCCTGACGGGCATCCGCGCGGCCGGTGCCGTCGATGTACTGCTCGTAGAGGCCCTGGAACCTCGATCCCGGCTGCGCGGCGGCGTTGATCGTGTTGTTGATGTCGTTGCGGTTCGTCGCCTCGTGGATCGCGAACGCCTGCACGCGGGCGTCCGACCCGTTGTTGTTCATGTGCTGCTGCAGCTGGTGCTGCGCGGACACCAGGGACAGACCGCCCTGCGTGTAGTCGATCAGCAGCACGTTCTTGCCCGGCGGCAGGTCGCCCAGGAACTCGTCGAAGTGCTGGTCGAGCATGTCCTGCTGCTGATCGGTCATCGGCTCGGTCTTGGGCTTGCCGTCGGGACCGTTGTACGCCGGGGCGAGGATCGAGTTCGGGTCGGCGGGCAGCGGCCGGAAGTTCGACAGCGGGATGGACACCGCGTCGTGCCCCTGGTTCTGCAGCGCGGCGACCACGGCGGCGGGACTGCGGCCCAGGCCGACGTAGTTGAACTGCTCCGGCGGGTACTTGGTCGTGATGTCGGTGGCGAGGTCGTTCACCGCGTTCAGCACGTTCTGCTGTGCCTGGATGTTCTGCTGGGCCGCGACGCCCTGCATCTCACTGCGGAAGTCCGCGGCGTTGTCGATGCCGTACACCTCGGGCTTGCGGTTGCCGCCGCCCAGGCCCGCGTCGTAGAGAAGCGGGTGCATCGCCGCTTCGACACTGGTGCGCGGCGGCACGGTGACCCCGTTGTCCGCCAGCCACTGCTTGGCCATGTACGGCGTCAGGCCGACGGTGGTGTTCTCGTCGACCCTGATGGCGACGAACGGCGACGGCGGGTTCGGACCGTGCTCGAGGTTGCCGTCGTTGTCCGGGTTCGGCCAGTAGCCCGAGTCGTTCTTCGGGTCCGTGGCCCGGTAGCTCTCCACCCGCTGCTCGGCCGTCGGCTCGAGTGCGTCCTCGTACACCGAGTCGGTGTCCGTGTTGGTGCCGGTCTGAGCCTGGTTCGGTGCCGGCACGACGACCGGCGCCACGACGAAAGCCGGAGCGGGGTTGGGGTTCGCGGTGGTGTTGGGGTTCGGCGCCGCGCCGGTGGGAGGCTGGGGCGCCGGCCGCGTCTTGACGCTCGAGTCGCCGGGGTTGGGCGTGGTGGTGGGCGGGATGTCGGTGTTGGGCGCCGGGGTGTTGACCGGCGGTGCCGGCCGCGTCTGTGCGGGCGGCGGCACGTTCGTGTCCGGGGTGGGCTTCGGCCCGGCCGGGGGAGCGTTGGTCTCGGGCTTCGGCGTGTTCGCCGCGGGAACGGCGGTGTCCGGCTTCGGCGACGGGGTGTTCGCGGGCGGGATGTTCGTTGCAGGGGCGGGCGACGGCGTGTTCGCCGGTGGGGCGTTCGTTGCCGGGGCGGGCGACGGCGTGTTCGCCGGTGGGGCGTTCGTTGCCGGAGCGGGCGGCGGCGTGTTCGCGGGCGGGACGTTCGTCTCGGGCCGCGGCGACGGCGTGGTGGCCGGGGGAACGTTGGTGTTCGGAGCCGGGTTCGGCGCGGCGGCCGGCGGGACGTTGGTCTCGGGCCTGGGGGCGGGGTTCGGGTTCGGCGAGGTGTTCGCCGGGGGCACGGTGGTGTTCGGTGCCGGGCTCGGCGTGTTGACCGACGGCGCGTTCGTCGCGGGGTTGGGTGCGGGCGTGTTGACGTTCGGCGCGGGCGACGGCGTGCTGACCGGCGGCACGTTCGCGGCCGGTGCCGGCCGCGTCTGCACGGGCGGTGCGTCGGATCGCGGCGGCTGCGCCGACGGCGTCGTGTCCGAACGCGGCGGCGGCGTGTTCGCCGGCGGGACGTTCGTCGAAGGCGCGTTCGTCGCGGGATTCGTCGCGGGCGTGTTGACGTTCGGGCTCGGCGTGTTGACGTTCGGCGTGGGCGAGGGCGTGTTGACCGGCGGCACGTTCGCGGCCGGCGCCGGACGCGTCTGCGCGGGCGGTGCGTCGGCACGCGGCGGCTGGGCCGACGGCGTCGTGTCCGTGCGCGGGGAAGGCGCGTTCGTGTTCGGTGCGTTCGTGTTCGGCGCGGGCGACGACACCGGCGGCGCGACGGGAGCGGGCCGGGATTGCGCGGGCGGCGGGACGTTCGTGTTCGGCGGGACGTTCGTGTTCGGTGCGGGCGCCGGCGAAGAGACCGGTGGCGTGCCAGGGCGGTTCTGTGCGGGCGGTGCGGTGTTCGGCGAGGTCGCCGGAGGCGCGGTGGCCGCGGGCGGGGACAGCGGCGTCGGCTTCGGGGCCGGGGGCGGCGTGGAGGGGGAGGACTGCGGCGGGGCCTTGGTGATGGTGCTGTCGGGTGAGGGGGGCTTGGGTGCGTCGAACACGCCCTTCGCGCCGCCGCCGGCGGGAGTGAACTTGCTGCCGCCGCGCTCGCCGCCGGTCGCACCGGGGTTCGCGCCGCCGCCGGGTGCCATGGGCGGGGCCATGGGAGGAGCGGCTGCGGCGGAAGGCGTCGCGCCGGGCGGCACTACGCCGCGCGGGCCCGCGCTCTGGGGCGGGGTGGCGACAGCGCTCTGCGAACCGGGCGTCGTCGGGCCGCCTGGGTTGCCGGGGCCGTTGTAGCCGGGCGCCGTCGGAGTGAAGGGAGCGGGGCCCTTGGCACCGCCGCCGGGCGCCGGGGAACCGGGAGTCGCGCCACCGGCGGGCGGCGTCGCGCCACCCGTGGGCGGAGTGCCGCCGACGCCCGGCTTCGGGGCCGGGGGCGGCGTGGAAGGCGACGACTGCGGTGGGGCCTTGGTGATGGTGCTGTCGGGTGAGGGGGGCTTGGGCGCGTCGAACACGCCCTTCGCGCCGCCGCCGGCGGGAGTGAACTTGCTGCCGCCGCGCTCGCCGCCGGTCGCGCCACCGGGGTTCGCGCCGCCCATCGGCGGGGCCATCGGGGGCGCCGCGGGAGGCGTCGCACCGCCGCGCGAAGGCGACGTCACCGCGTTCTGCGGGCCGGGAGCGGACGTGGCGGGCTTGGTGCCGGCCGCGCCTCCGGGAGTGTTGGGGCCGTTGTAGCCGGGCGCGGTCGGCGTGAAGGACGCGGGGCCCTTGCCGCCACCACCGGGCGCGGCGGGCGAACCGGGCGACGCACCGCCGCCCTTGCCGCCGGCGTTGGTGCCGTCGGGGCCCTTGTAGCCGGGCGCCGTCGGGGTGAAGGCCGCGGGGCCCTTGGCACCGCCGCCGGTCGTGCCGCCCTTGCCACCGGCGGCGGTGGCCCCGCCGGGCGGGGTGTAGCCGGGAGCGGTCGGGGTGAAGGCTGCGGGGCTCTTGACGCCGCCGGTCGCGCCGCCCTTGCCGCCGCTGGTGTTGGTGCCGCCGGGCGGGGTGTAGCCGGGCGCGGTCGGCGTGAAGGGCGCGGGGCCCTTGGCGCCGCCACCGGGCGTGGCACCGGCACCGCCCTTGATGTTCGGCGTCGCGCCGACCGAAGGCCCGCCGGGGGTCTTGACGCCGGACGTGCTGCCCTTGCCGCCGGCACCGCTGGGCGGGGTGTAGCCGGGCGCGGTCGGGGTGAAGGGTGCGGGGCCCTTGGCGCCGCCGGGCGTGGCGCCGGTGCCGCCCTTGATGTTCGGAGCCGCGCTCGCCGCGGCACCACCGGCGGTGTTCACGCCGGACGTCGTGGCGCCCGTGCCGCCCTTGATGTTCGGCGCGGCCGCGGACGGGCCGCCGCCAGGTCCCTTGACGCCGGACGTCGTGTTGCTGCCGCCGCCCTTGATCGGCTGCGGTCCGTTGGCGGTGGGGCCGCCCGGCGTGAAGTTGCCCGAGGTGTTGCGCCCGCCGCCGTTGATCCCCTGCGGGCCGTTGGCCGTGGGACCGCCAGGAGTGAAGTTGCCCGACGTGTTGTTGCCGCCGCCG
The DNA here is from genome assembly GCF_900115955.1 of Lentzea waywayandensis. Classification (GTDB taxonomy): domain Bacteria; phylum Actinomycetota; class Actinomycetes; order Mycobacteriales; family Pseudonocardiaceae; genus Lentzea; species Lentzea waywayandensis. Next base: position 808,369 of record NZ_FOYL01000002.1, on the reverse strand, counting down.
CGCACGTTCTTCGCGTCGGTGCTCGGGTCGATCGACTTGATGTTGGTCTGGTTGGTCTGATCGACCTGCTGCGACGTCTGAAGCGTTGCCTTCAGGTTCGACTGGACCTCGGTGAACGCCTTGGCTCCCCGGTCGGCCTGGGAGACGGCGTTGTCGTTCGACGCGTTGAGCGCCGGCACCGCGAACAGGCCGATGGGGCCGAGCGCGTTGCCGCTGAAGTTCAGGCCGCGCAGGCCGGACGAGATGCTCGACAGCCGGGACCCCAGGTCACCCGCCTTGCCCTGCAACCCCTGCATCGAGGAGTCGTTCATGGAGTAGCCGCTGTTGCCGGTGGGGCCGCCTCCGCCCGTACCGCTGGTGGGCGGTGCCGAAGGGGGAGGGTTCGCTCCCGGGTTCGGCGCTGGGTTGGGATTGACGTTCCCCTTGGCCATGAGCGGCGATTCTCCAGAACTGCGTCAGAACAAGGCGGGATCGCGGGGATCCCGGCTGTTGGCTGGGACTTACTCTGTCGGCCGGACGGACCGCTCGTGCGCGATGGTCGGGCGCAGAGGCTGGGCCGCGGCACCGCCTGCCGCCTCGTAGCCGACGGTCGGCTGCAGCGGCTCGCTCGCCATGAGCGGGTTGACGCTCTCGTAAACCGGCTGGGCGTCGACGCGCCCGTAGACCTCACGCGGCTGCGACGGCTCGAGAGCGTCGTACGCGTGCGACATCTGCGTGCGCGCGAGCGGCTCGTAACCCGACTGGGCCTGCAACGGCTCGGACGGGGTCTCGGGGCTCGTGTACATCTCACGCGCCTGCATCGGCTGGACGGCCTCGTGCATGGGCGCGCTCGAGGTCATGCTGACGCCGGACGCCATCGTCGAGTCCGAGGCCACCGAACGCGAGAACGCCACAGGAGCCTCAGCCGCCTCCACGCGGGAGAACGCCATAGGTGCCTGAACCGCCTCGGCCCGCTGCATCGGCTGCAACGGCTGCATCGGCTCGGCGGCGTGCATCGCCGTGCGCGCCTGCATGGGCTCGACCGCGTCCATCGCCCGGAGAGCCTGCATCGGTTGTGCCGGCTCGGTCGCGGACACCGCCCGGAGAGCGTGGGTCGGCTGAAGGGGCTCGGTCGCGTCCATCCGCTTGAGGGCCTGCATCGGCTCAGCGGCTTCTGTGCGCCTGAGGGCCTGCATCGGCTCGGCAGCCTCTGTCCGCCTGAGCGCCTGCATCGGCTCAGCTGCCTCCGTGCGCCTGAGAGCCTGCATCGGCTCGCCCGCTTCCGTCCGCCGGAGCGGAGCGTTCGGGAGCGTTGCCTGCGCGAACCCGTCCTGCTGGACGGTGCCGATGCGGGCGTTCGCGAGCGTGGCCTGCGCGGTGCCGTCCTGCTGGACGGTGCCGACACGGGCGTTCGCCAGCGTCGCGCTCGCGGTACCGGTCGCGTCCGCGGCCGTCTTGCCTCCGGAGGCGCCGGGCGGGGTGGTGCCGTCACCGCCGCCGCCCTGGTTGGCCGCGACCGCCTCGTCGATCTTCTTGTTGACGCCGTCCTGGGCCTTGTAGCCCTCGTAGGCGATCTCGGCGACGTCGGCGGAGTTCTCGAAGCGCTCCCAGCCCTTGCTGACCTTCTTCATGATGTCGTCGAGGTCGCCGATGCGCTTCATCTGACGGCCCAGGGCCGCGACGACGCGGGCGACGCGGGACGCGATGTTCACGCCCAGCGCGACGGCCTTGCCGACCGCGAAGCCGGCGAAGATCGGGATCGAGGCGCCGAAGGTCGGGATCATGGCGGCGGCCGCGAGGATCGCGCCACCGATCAGCGAACCGATCAGCTGGGCGATGAGGTCGCGGACGATGTCGCGCAGCACCGTGACGAGCATGCCCATGATCGCGACGATCTTGGCCTTGGACTCGACGGCGTTCGCGAGGTCGTCGAGCTCCTGGCCCATGCCGTCCATCGACGTCTTGAAGCGCTCGGACGACGCGCCCGTCCAGCCGTCGAACGTCGCGAGCCCGCTCTTGTGGTCCTCGGCCAGCACCCGCAGCTCGGCCGCGCGCGCCTTGTTGGCCTCGACGTTGGCCTGGATCTCCTCCGGGTTGCCCATCAGCTGGTTCAGGGCGTCACGCAGGAACGACACGTGCTCGATCAGCCAGCCGACGCCCGCACCGATGATGCTGCCGAGCGGGTCGATCGCGAGCATCACCGTGGCCGAGGCCGCACCGATGGCGTTGAACGTGATGTCGAGAGCCTTCTCGGTCTCGGACTCCGCGTCCTTGCTGATGCCGTCGATCAGGCTGCCGTAGGCCTCGATGAACAGCGAGCCCTTGAGCTTGTTCTCCTCGGTGATGTTCATCCCGGGAGGAGACGGGAGTGGAGTTTGAGGCGCGGTCATCGCTGTTCCTTACCAGGGGTTGTCGTCGTCGTCATCGTCGTCGTCCGCACGGCGCCGGCCGCGGACGGGCGCCGGCTGCGGGGCCGCCGCCGCGGGCTTGCTCGCCGGAGCGGCCGGAGCGGGTTCCGGCTCGTCGTCGACCTCGTCGTACGGATCGGTGCCCTCTTCGACCTCGTCGTCCGGGATCGAGTCCGAGACCATCTGGTAGGCCTCGGTGCCCTCGCCGAGCGGCTTGAAGAGCTCGAGGACCTGCGTCGCGGCCTGCTTCTGGGCCTTCCGCGCGGTCTCCAGGATCAGCGCGGTGAGCCGGGGTCCGCCCAGCTCGACCGCGCGGTGCCCCAGCTGCAGGTTCTGCAGGCCGCCGTTGGGGCCCACCGTCACGGTCACCGCGCCGTCCTTCGACGTCACGGTGGCGGAGGCCGCCGCGAAGTTCTCCGTGAGGTCCTCCGACTTCTGCTTCAGGTCGGCCAGCTTGGCCTCGTACTCTTCGACCCACTGATAGGGGTTCGCGGGATTCACACGGTCCTCCGGCGGCGGCGGTTCAACTGAGACGCGCTAGTTCACGCGAGCACAGCGTCGATTCGGGTTGCGATGCGGTCGTTGTCGGTCGGCGAGACGCTCATCCAGCCGTCCGAGTTGACCATCAGATAACGGCCCTGGTGGGTGTCGAACCAATTGATCACGACACCCGACCGCTGGCGGCCGTGGGTGACGCCGAACTGGCCACCCGCGACGCGGTTCGAGGCGAGCTCGTCGAACTGCTTCGCGTCCTGGGCGGACAGACCGGCCTGCTGAAGCGCCTGCTGGTCGTCCACCCCGCCGTCACCGAACAGGTCGTCGGCGGGGTCCGTCTCCTGGGCCTCCTGCAACGCGACCGCGTCCTGAAGGGACTGGACCCGGACGTTCACCGCCGTGCCCGGACCGGGCACGGCGTCGGGCAGCACCTTGACGATCTCGCGGGCGATCCCGGTCTCCCGGATCTCCAGCAGTCCGACCCGGTCGTCGTCGATGATCGCCAGCGCGGCGCGCCGGCCGTTGGAAACGGCCAGCGCGCGCACGGTGCGGTCGAGACCGGCGACGGCGTCCACGGACACCTCGTGGTCGTCGAGCAGCCGCAGGAAGTCCTCGAGACGCTGGTTGTCCACGAGCCCGCGTGACCGCAGGTCGTCCATCGTCTTCGTGACGAGCACGCGGCGTTCCTGCTCGGTTTCGCCCTCGTTCGGCACGTCCAGCGGGTACGGCACTCTGCCGAGCCGCAGGTCGTGCCACAACACGTCGAACTCGCGCGGCGAGAGCAGGAACTCGGGCGTGATCACTGCGACTCGGTCCCCTTCTGCTTCTTGACCTTCGCGGCACCGATCACCGACGGAGGCAGGTTCTCACCGGGGACCTCGAACAGGTCGCCGCCCATGATGTAGCTGGCGGAACGGTGTTCCTTGTCGTCCTCGCCCTTGCCACCGCCGGGAGCGCCACCCATCGGCGCGCCACCCATGCCGGCACCGGCGGCCGAAGCACCGCCGGGGCCCATGCCCATCGGCATGCCGCCACGGCCGGCCTGGCCCTGGACACCGGCCGCGCCACCGGACTGCATCGAGCCGCCACCCGCGCCCGCGGCACCGCTCGCGCCGCCGCCGAACGCGCCGCCGCCGCCTCCGGCACCCATCTGGGGGGAGTACGGCATGGGGCCGCCCTTCATGCCACCGCCGCCACCGGCACCGCCACCGCCGCCACCAGCGCCGCCGCCCGCACCACCGGGACCGGTGTAACCGGGCGCCGAGGGGTTGTAGGCCGCGGGACCCTTGGGGTTCTGCGGGGTGTAGTTCGGGTTCGCCAGGTCCTTGCCGACGACCGGCACCTTCGGGATGTTCTGGTTCTGGCCGGTGTTGGACTTGCCACCGGGGCCCATCTGGGGCGTGTAACCGGGCGCGGTCGGCGTGTAGCTACCGCCGCCGCCACCTCCGCCGCCACCGCTGCCGCTGGTGTACGTGCTGCCCGTGTTGCTGGGGCTGTAGCCAGGTGCGGTCGGCGTGTACGCCGCGGCGGTGTTCGTGTTCGTGTTGCCCATCTGAGGCGTGTAGCTGCTGCCACCACCGGCACCACCGCCCGCACCGCCGCCGGCACCGGCACCGGTGTAGCCGGGTGCGGAAGGCGAGTAGGCCGCCGCGGCGGGCTGGTTCACGCTGCCGCCGGCTCCAGCACCGGATCCGCTCTGCTGCCCGGTCGGAGGGGCGGCCGTCGCCGCACCGGCACTGGCGGTCTGGGTGGACATGAGGCCGTCCACGCCGTTGGTGAACGCGGCCGCGCCGGAGCGCGGCATCGCCATCACCGGCTCCTCGACCATGCCGGTGTTCGGGTTGAACGGCGGCTTGAAGGCGGGCGTCGTCGAGTCGATCTGGCGGGAGTTGTTCTCCATGTCGGTCATCACGGTGACCGCCTGGTCGTGCGCCGCGCGCGACGCCGCGTTGGCGATCGCGATGTCGGCGGAGGCCAGCACGAAGGACGGCGTTCCCGGCTGGGACAGCGCGGCCGCGGCCTTGTTCCAGTCGAACTGGATGGGCGGGGGCATCTGCGCTCGCGCGTTCTCCATGACCCGGCCCTGGTCGGCGACCTTGGTGCCGACCTCGACGGCCGTGCGCGCGGTCTCGTCGACCCAGTCCCCGAGCTTCTTCATCGCGGCCCGGGCGGCCTCGGCGGCTCCACCCGTCCACTTCGACTCCGACGCGGTGATGACCGAGTTGATGGTCCGGGACGCCTCGGTCAGCTCGTTGCCGTACTTGCTCCAGTCGGAGCTGATCTGGCCGGCTTGACCGGGGTCGTTGTTGTTGTGCACCGCGGCATAGAGCTCTTGGTGCGATCGGGACGCCCAGTTCTGCGGGTCCGTGAGGACCGGGACGTTCTCGACCTCGCTCGGGTCGGTCTCGGGGGGCATGACCGGCTCGCCTCTCACTCCGTTGGATCAGCTGGCCACAAGATCAGCTGTTACCCATGTGCTTCTTCAGTTCGGCCTGCTGTTCCTCGTCGAGCCTCGTGAAGTTCCCGATGGCTTCGACGATGGAGTTCTTCGTCTGTTCCAGAACCGTGCGGTACGCGGTCATGACGCTGACGAACGAGTACTGCTCACCCTCTGCTCGATGGGTGAACTTGTCGCGCATCTTGTCGCCGACCGGGTTCGCTCCGAGCGGTGCCGGACGGGCGATGCTCGAGTTGGCGCGTTCGATCCACGAGTCGACCTGGTCGATCTGGGCCTGGAACTGCTTGCGGAGTTCCTCGCCCGCGGTCGGGTCGATCTGCACCTGACCCGAGCTGACGGTGTCGCCGAGCGGGACAGCCTTGTTGTCACCGACGATGTACATGCGGGCAGTATCGGGGGTCTTTTCGTGCATCGCTCACTTTGCCGCGCACGAGTTACCAATTGAGATCCGCGTTCACAATGCGTTGCCACGGACGGAAACGGGCCACGATCCGGTGAACGTCGTGTAACGGGGTGATCGTTTGCCCTGGTTGTGGGAGCGCTCTCGGTGTGCTGCCCGTTCGGGCTCCCGATCTCTGTTCACATCCCTGGAACGGCCCTTGACGTGGGCCTACTGTGACGCGAATCACGTAGGGCATTCTCTGGAATTTAGGGCTTTCTTGAGGTCGGTCACAGCCAGGTTCGTCGATCACCGGATCGGCTGAATCGGTCGACCGGCAACGAGAACGCGGGCGCACTCCGGAGAGTACGCCCGCGATGCCCGGTTTGGATCATTCTTGTGCGCTGGGACGCACTGCTCTCAGGCCAGCACCGCGTCGATCCGCGTCGCGATCCGGTCGTTGTCGGTGGGCGACAGGCTGAGCCAGCCGTCCGAACGCACCATCAGGTAGCGGCCCTGATGGGTGTCGAACCAGTTGATGACCACGTCGGCCCGATGGCGTCCGTGCGTGACGCCGAACTGGCCACCCGCGACCCGGTTCTGCGCGAGCTCGTCCATCTGCCGCGCGTCCTGCGCGGACAGCCCGGCCTTCAGCAGCGCCTCGCGGTCGTCGAGCTCCTCGTCGGCCGCACCCCACGGGTCCTCGGAGTCCTCCTCCTGCTCGGCCTCCTGCAGCGCCACGGCCTGCTGCAACGTCTCCAGCCGCACGGACAGCGCGCTGCCGGGCCCCGCCACCCCCTGCGGCAGCACCCTGACGATCTCGCGGGCGAGAGCGGTGGACCTGATCTCGGAGAGGCCGACGTTGTCGCCGTCGATGACGGCCAGCACGGCCTCCGTCCCGCTGGCGGCGGCCAGCGCCCGGACGGTCCGGTCGAGCCCGGCGACGGCGTCCACGGACACCTCGTGGTCGCCGAGCACCCGCAACAGGTCCTCCAGCCGTGCGTCGTCGGCGATGCCGCGCCGCCGCAGCCCGGCGATCGTCCTGTCCTGCAGTGCTTTGACGTCCTGCTCGGTCGCTCCTTCGCTGGGCACGTCGAGCGGGTACGGCATTCTGCCGAGCCGCAGCGTCTGCCACAGCACCTCGAACTCGCGGGTCGACAGCAAGTACTCGGGCGTGATCACGAGTGCTCGGAACCTTTCTGCTCTGCCTGCTTTGCGCGCAGTATCGGGCAGAATTGGGCCAACCGTTCCTGATCGAGCGAATACGTACCCGGTTGAGACGAATGTTCACAATCTGTCGCGGCGGGCGGAAACGGGCGACTTCCGGGCGAACGGAACCTGTGCGCACGCTTGTTTTCCCAGGTTCTGGGAGCGCTTTCAATGCGTGACCTGGGCAGACGCTCTCTGCCCGTTCACACGTCCCCGCGGCGGCCATTCGGCCGATTGGACGTGACCCAAATCACGTCGCCTGGGCGGTCCTGCGATGTGAGACGCGCTCTTGCGGTGGGTAACTAGCTTCGGACGCATGATCTCTCGGCGCGGTGTGCTCCTCGCGGCAGGACTCTCGGTGCTGCCTTCGGTGCTTCCCTCCAGGGCCCTGGCGGCCCCCGCGATCGTGAAACCTTTGCCCGGCACGGACTTCATCGTGCACGGCACCAACGCGGAAACGCGCTGGGAGGCCCTGCGCGGCACCGGCTCGCTGACGCCGGCCTCGAAGTTCTTCGTCCGCAACCACACCTCGACACCCCTGCTCGACGCCACCTCCTGGCGGCTGGAGATCCACGGCTCCGGAGTCGAACGCCCGTTGTCGCTCTCCTTGCGGGACCTGCGTTCGCTGCCGTCGTGCTCGGTGGAGGCGGTGATCGAGTGCGCCGGCAACGGCCGCGGCTTCTTCACCACGCAGCAGGGCCAGACCGTGTCGGGCACGCCGTGGAAGCTCGGCGCGGTCGGCAACGCCCGGTGGCGAGGAGTGTCGCTCGGACTGCTGCTGCGGCTGGCGGGGCTGCGCCGGTCCGCGGTCGACGTGCTGCCCGCCGGCCTGGACGCGGAGTACGTGACCGGCGGCGTCAATCTGGGGCGGGTGCGGCGTCCGCTGCCCGTGTCGAAGGCCCTCGACGACGTGCTGGTGGCGTACGAGATGAACGGCGTCGACTTACCGCCCGACCACGGTTTCCCGGCGCGGCTGGTGGTGCCGGGATGGGCCGGGATCGCGAGCATCAAGTGGCTGGGATCGCTGGAGGTCGCGGCTTCGGCACTGCACTCGCCCTGGGACACGCAGTACTACCGGTTGCTCGGCCCCGCGTATCCGGCGGAGGGGACGCTGGTGACCTCGCAGGTCGGCAAGAGCGCCTTCGAACTCGGGTGGGGCGCCGTGGTGCCGGCCGGGCGCCAGGTGCTGACCGGGCGCTCCTGGTCGCCCGGCGGGGTGCGGAAGGTCGAGGTGTCGACGGACGGGCGGTCGTGGCGGCGGGCCACGCCGGTGTCGCGCGGCGGGTGGACCCGGTGGCAGGTGCCGTGGCAGGCGACCGCGGGGGAGCACGTGCTGCGGGCGCGGGTGGACGGGCAGCCGGACGAGTCGCCGTACAACACGCAGGGCTACCTGTTCGGGGCCGTGGTCAGGCATCCGGTCACGGTGGCCTGATCGTTCGTGCTCTCAGTAACTTCAGTGTCGACCAAAATCAGGTCTCGCGCCGATGCGTCGACCGATGAGTCCGTTGCCGGATGCGCAAACCAGCACGGGCGGTCTGGGCGGCTCCCGGTTCGACCTTGGTGACCCCGGCCGACAAGCTCGCCGTGCTCGGCAAGGCGCATCCGCAGGTGTGAAGATCGGCGGGTGACTGTCTCCCCGTGGGCGCCCCTGCGCCGCAGCGCGTTCCGTGCGCTGTGGCTCGCCCAGTTCGCCTCCAACATCGGCACGTGGGCGCAGACGGTCGGTGCCCAGTGGCTCATGGGCGACCTGGGCGGAAGCGCCCTCCAGGTCGCGCTCGTCCAGACCGCCACGACGCTGCCGGTGTTCCTGCTCGTGGTGCCGTCCGGGGCGCTGGGCGACATCCTCGACCGGCGGCACGTGCTGATCAACGGCCAGGCGTTGATGCTCGCGGGAGCGGGCGGGCTCATGGTGCTCGCGGGCACGGACAAGGCGACGCCGGCCAGCCTCCTCGGACTGCTGGCGCTCATGGCGATCGGGCAGGCGCTGTCGATGCCGTCGTTCCAGGCCATCCAGCCGGAACTGGTGTCGCGCGAGGAGATCCCGCAGGCCGCGCTGCTCAACGGCGTCAACATGAACGTCGGCCGCGCGATCGGGCCCGCACTGGGCGGGTTGCTGATCGCGCTGGCGGGGTCGGAGGCGACGTTCGCGTTCAACACGGTGAGCTTCTTCGGTGTGCTGATCGTGCTGTCGCGGTGGAAGCGGCCCTCGGATCACCGCCCGCTCGGGACCGAGCACATCACGACCGCCATGCGGACAGGCGCGCGGTACGTGGCCAGTTCGCCGTTGTTCCGGCGCGTGCTGACGAGGCTGACGTTGTTCATCGTGTTCGGCAGCGGGTTGTGGGCGCTGCTGCCGGCGATCGCGCGCGGGCCGCTGCGACTCGACGCCAGCGGGTACGGCGTGCTGCTCGGCAGTGTGGGCGCGGGGGCGATCGGCGGCGCGTTCGTGGTGCCGAAGTTGTTGCAGCGCATGAGCAAGAACCGGATGGTGCTGCTCGCGACGTTCGTCTACGCGGCGGCGACCAGCACGGCGGTGCTGACGCAGAGCTTCGCGCTGGTGATCGTGGCGATGTTGCTGACAGGCGCCTGCTGGATCGCCACGCTGTCGACGTTCAACGCCCTCGCGCAGATCCTGCTGCCGGCGTGGACGCGAGCGCGGGCCTTGGCCTACTACCAGCTGATCCTCATGGGCGGCCAGGCGCTCGGCGCGGTCGTCTGGGGCGTGATCGCGGACGCGTACAGCCTCAAGGTCGCCATGATCGTGCCCGCCGTGGCGATGGTCGTGCTGGCCGTCGGCGCGACGAGGTGGCTGCCGCTGCACGACCGCCCGCTCGACGTCAGCCCGGCGACCTACTGGGAGGAACCGCCGGAGATCACCGACACCGACGCGGGCCCGGTGCTGGTCACGGTGGAGTGGCCGGTCGCGCCGGAGAACGAGGACGCGTTCATCGACGCCATGCAGCGCGTCGGCAGGGCCCGGCGGCGTACGGGCGCCACGATGTGGGGGTTGTTCCGGGACACCGAGAAGCCCGAGACGTTCCTGGAGACCTTCACCGTGGCGACCTGGCAGGAACACCTGCGCCAGCACGTCGAACGCGGCACCGTCGTGGACCAGCAGAACCAGGAGACGGCACGTGCGCTGGCCAAGGGACCCGCGCACGTGCGGCACCTGCTGTTCGCTGAACCGACCAAGCCGGACTAGGCGTTCGGACCTTCTCCGTCAGCGTGCGGCGGTCGCCGCGAACGCTCCCATAGCTGCGCGCTATGAGCGGAAGGGATGATCGCGGGCCGACTGGCGATGTGACGCTCTGGGACACCTCAGACCCCTGCGGAGGACCCCAATGAGATCACTCGCGCTCGTCCTGGCGCTGTTAGCCGGGCTGCTCGCCCCTGCTACGGCCCAAGCCGATCCCGGCACGCCGAACAGCCCGTTGCTCCCACCCGAGACCACCAGGAACGTCCTTCACCCCGCGCCCGAGTCGACGATCTACGCGGCCGCGACCGACTACCCGGCCGAACTGCGCGCGTTGACCCGCGTGCTGGACAACTACACCAGCGCAGATGACGCCGCGGTGCACGCGGGCATGCTGCTGCTCTACTACGGCCACGGCTACCCGGAGTTCCTGGCGGCGGTGTGGGCCGACCCGGAGGTGCTGCGGGCGCTGTACCGGTTCGTGGTGGGGCACCTGGACCTCTTCGGCACCGACCGTCAGTACCTGGTCCAGAACGCGACCCGCGAACTGGGAAGGTTCTTGCAGCACAACGACATCGCGCCCCGCGTACGTCCATCACTGGCGGACATGGCCGCACGCGGTGACGTCGTCGGCCGCCTCGCCCCGCTGTGGGTGGGCGTCGCGGAGATGGTCGACTGGTACGACAAGGCGAACTGCCGCCGCTACAACACCTGCGACTTCCGCACGAAGATCGACCGCCGCGTGCTCACCGTCCGGCACACCTGCAGTGCCACGCTGAAGATCCGCGCCCAGCAGCTGACGCGGACCCAGCTCCGCCAGACCTGCGCGTCGCTCGCCGGTCAGGACGCGGCCTTCCACCGGGTCGTGCGCGATCCGGGACCCGTCGCCGGTGACCAGAACACGGCGCTGGAAGTCGTCGTCTTCAACACCAGCAACGACTATCGGACCTACGCCGGGGTGCTGTTCGACATCTCCACCAACAACGGAGGCATGTACCTCGAAGGCGACCCGGCGCTGAACCAGGCGCGGTTCATCGCACACGAGGCCGACTGGCTGCCGACGTTCGCGATCTGGAACCTCAACCACGAGTACACCCACTACCTCGACGGCCGGTTCGACATGCACGGCGACTTCGAGGAGAACATGACCACGCCGACGGTGTGGTGGATCGAGGGCTTCGCCGAGCACCTCTCCTACAGCTACCGCGGCGAGGTCTACACCGACGCGCTGACCGAGGCGAAGAAGCAGACCTACGCGTTGAGCACGCTGTTCGACACCACGTACGACCACGACACCAAGCGGGTCTACAACTGGGGCTATCTGGCGGTCAGGTACCTCGTGGAGAAGCACCCGGCGGACGTCGCGGCGGTGCTGGCCGACTACCGCGTGGGGGACTGGGCGGGTGCCCGCGACCACCTCACGCGGGTGATCGGCAACCGCTACGACTCCGACTGGTACGGCTGGCTCAGTTCGCTGAAGTGAGTGCCGTGCCGCGTTCCTCCCACCACGGCCGGAACACCGGACTGGCCAGGGCCTGGTCCGCGTAGGCACCCAGCACCTCGGCGTACACGCGGCTGGCCTGACTCCAGGTCAGCCGCTCACGCCGCCACGCGAACACCAGCCGCATCCGCATCGGGGCCCCCGCCAGCGGCCGCACCGCCACCCCCGGACCACCCTGCGACGTCGGCTCGACCAGCTGCACCGCCTTGCCCGCCGCGATCAGCTGACGTCCGGCACCGCTCGGCACCTCGAACCGGACCCGTGGCACGAACCCCACCGCCCGGCAGGCCGCGCGCAACGCCGTCAGCGACCCGTCCTCGGCGCCGGGCGGACCGACCCACGCCTCGCCGGCCAGGTCGGCGAGTTCGACCTCAGAACGTTGAGCCAACGGATGCGCAGTGGGCAGAGCGATGTACACCGGCACCCACGGCACGACGACCCGCTGTGCCACCCCGCGCGGCAACCCCAGGTCGCCCTCCTCGTCGACGGCGATCACCGCCGCGTCCAGGTGCCCGTTGGCCAGCGCCAGCGCGAGGCCCGTCGAGGAGGGATCGACCACCAGCGTGACGTCGTCCAGCACCTCTTCGAGCCGGGAGTACAGAGCAGCCACGCACTCCATGTGCACGGATCCGAACCGGACGGGTCCGCCGCGGCCCGCCGTGTCCGAGCCGAACGCCTCCAGCTCCACCAGCAGCAACCTGGCCCGTTGCAGCATCTGCGCGCCCAGCGGAGTGGGAACGGCGCCGGAGCGGCCGCGGTCGAACAGCGTGCCGCCGACCATGCGCTCGACCCGTTGCAGCAGGGTGGTGAGCGACGGCTGGGAGATGCCGAGCTGCGTCGCCGCGCGGGAGAGGCTGCCCGCGTCACCGATGGCGCAGATCGCCCGCAGGTGCCGGATCTCCAGTTCCATAGGGCCAGGCTATACGCGTTCCGCGGTCAGCAGGAGCGGTCGCGCTGGGCGTCGGCCGGCGAGAACTCCAGGCGCACGTCGTTCGAGCGGGGCAGCACCAGGGCTACGCCATCACGGCTGTTCCACCCCTTCGGCAGCAGGAAGCTCTGGCCGCCCGACTGCAGGACCAGGACCAGCCCGTCGTAGCGGAACTTGTACGCCGTGTCCGCCGCGGTGCACGTGGTCATGGTGACCCCCGGTCCGCGAACGCCGATGTCCTTGGTGGTGAACACGACCGTCTCCGGCATGCCACCGAGCTTCGTCTCGTACTCGTAGCCCCTGGCGTCCCCGACCGCCGCCGAGTAGTCGGTGACCGCCCAGAACAGGCCGATGCTCGCGAGCACGAACGTGAACGTCCACTGGATCACCGGCACGACGCCCGCCACGTGCTTGCCGGACCGTGTCGCGTGGAGGTGTTCCGCCACCGGGAACAGGATCACGCCGAGCGCCACGCACAGGCCGGGCAGACCGGGCACCGCGTAGAGCAGGGTGGGCACCGCCAGGCCGGCGAGCCCGAGCAGCAGGAGCACGCCGCCGAGCGACACCAGCACCGGAACGGCGCGCCGGGTCAGGGCGCGCCACGTCCTCGGTGCCAGCGCGGAGTGCAGGAACCGGTAGCCCCACAGCGTCGCGAGCCCCATGGCCGCCAGCACCGTCAGCGGGACGAACATGCCGTCCGAACTGCGGATCAGGTAGTCCGGCGCGGACAGGCCGAGCACGGAGTAGTGCACGCCGAACCGCCGGCAGAAGTACGTCGCGTGCCGGGTGCCGAAGTAGAACAGCAGAGCGGTCAGCACGGTGGTCGGCGCGAGCAGGGAACCGAAGACCCGCAACCCCTTCGACGGTGCCTCGTCCCTGGGCCTGGCGGGGGCCGGGCGCACGGTCAGCTCCCGGAGCACAGGTCGTTGGTGATCCTGAACGTGATCTTGCCGCCCCTGTACAGGGGATCGGGCACCGAGATGCCACCGTCGACGATGTAGCAGTCCCGCGTGTCGTCGCTGGACGGATCGATCACCTCGGCGTGTCCGACGCACGGCGCGTCGCCAGGGCAGATCTTCGCCACCTCCTCCTCGAACCTTTCCCAGACCTCGGGGAAGTACTGGCCGTCCTGCTCTTCGATGGATCCGCGCAGGCCCGAGGGGAGCACCCATCGATCCGGAGATTTCGGCGTTGGTGTCGGCTTCGTGGTCGTCGTCGTGGTGCGGGGCGGCGTTCTCGGCGATGTGGTCGTCGTGGTTGTCGCCGGATCGGTGCCGGTAGTGGGGATCTCTGCGGTGGTCGTGACCTCGGTGCGTGGCACTGGCTCAGAAGTGCCGGGTGACGGCGGCTGGCCGCAGGCGGCGAGCGTGGCGGCGGCCAGGAGACAGATGACGGTTCGGCGGTTCATGGCGGATGCCTCCTCTGGGAGGCAGATGCCTGCCGCCGGCCGACGGATACACCCGCCGCGTTCCATAGCTCGAAGCTATGGCCAACTGGGATTGGCGAGATCGCTCCGACAGGAGGAAGGGTGGAAGGAAGGACAACTCTGGAAGGACCCGAATTGGCTCGGACACGCCGCGACATGGCGAAACTGGTGGACGCGGACGGTTTCCGCACGTACATCCGCGACGGCTGGGGTGAGTGGGACAGCTCCGTCGACCTGCCGGACGGCACTGCCGAGGCGGCCGCGGCCCATCGCGCCAGGCTCGCCGCGGCGCTGCCCGGCAAGCGGATCGCGCTGGCCGCCGGACGTGCGCACGTCCGGTCCAACGACACCTTCCACGAGTTCCGCGCCGACAGCGACTTCGTGTGGCTGACCGGTTGCCAGGTCGAGGGCGCCGTGCTGGTGCTGGCCGACGACGACGCCACGCTGTTCGTGCCGGTGCCGTCGGAGAGCCACAGCGTCGACTTCTTCGGTGACGCCGACCGCAGCCCGTTCTGGATCGGCGCCGCCGCCGGCCCGAAGGAGTGGGGCGCCGCGCTCGGCATTACGGCCCGCCCGATCGAGGACCTCGCGAACGCCCTGCGCGGCCGTCACCCCGAGACGCTCGTCGCCAAGGGCGTCGACCCGTTGCTCGACGCGCTGACCGGCTCGCACAGCGACGAGCTGCGGACCGTGGTCTCCGAACTGCGCCGGATCAAGGACGACTGGGAGATCGACCAGCTCCGCCAGGCCGTCGACGCCAGCGTCAAGGGCTTCGCCGACGTCGCCATGGAGCTCGGCCAGGCCGTGCGCGGCGGGGGAGAGCGCTGGCTGCAGGGCACGTTCGACCGTCGTGCGCGCACCGAGGGCAAGGGCCCCGGCTACACCTCGATCGTCGCCGCCGGCCCGCACGCCCCGGTGCTGCACTGGACGCGCTGCGACGGCCGCGTGAACGACTCCGACCTGCTGCTGCTCGACGCCGGTGTCGAGATGAACTCCCTCTACACCGCCGACGTCACCCGCACGTTCCCGGTGAGCGGCGAGTTCAGCGAGCCGCAGCGCCAGGTGTACGACCTCGTGCTGAAGTCGCACGTGGCGGCGCTCGCGGAAGTGCGGCCGGGCAACGACTACAGCGCCTTCCACCACACCGCCATGCGAGTGCTCGCCGAGGGTCTGCACGACTGGGGCCTGCTGCCGGTCAGCGTCGACAAGGCCCTGGACCCGAGCGGCCAGCACCACCGCCGCTACATCGTCTGCGGCACCGGGCACTTCCTCGGCCTCGACGTGCACGACTGCGCCGACGCCCGCCAGGAGACCTACCAGCAGGGCATCCTGGAACGCGGCATGGCGCTGACGGTCGAGCCCGGCCTGTACTTCCACCCCAACGACGAGACGTTGCCGCCGGAGCTGCGCGGCATCGGCGTGCGCATCGAGGACGACCTGGTCGTCACGTCGACCGGCGCCGACATCCTCTCGGACTCGCTGCCGATCGAGGCGGACGACGTCGCCGCGTGGGTGCGCAAGCAGCGTTCCTAAGTGGACGGAGTGGAGCGGGCCCAGGCGAACGTGAGTTCCACGGCCCGCTTCCAGTTCGCGTACTCGTTCTCGCGGTGCCGGGCGTCCATCGCCGGGTTCCACCGCGCGGCCAGGTGCCAGTTGCGCCGCAACCCCTCCAGGTCCGGCCAGTACCCGGCGGCCAGCCCGGCCGCGTAGGCCGCGCCCAGTGACACCGTCTCCGCGACCAGCGGCCGTTGCACCGGGATGTCCAGCACGTCCGAGATGAACTGCATCAGCAGGTGGTCGGCGGTCATCCCGCCGTCCACCTTCAGCACCGGCGTCGGCACCCCGAGGTCGGCGTTCATCGCGTCGACGACCTCCCGCGTCTGCCAGCCCGTCGCCTCCAGCACGGCTCGCGCCAGGTGCCCCTTGTTGATGTACGAGGTCAGCCCGACGACCAGTCCGCGTGCCTGCGAGAGCCAGTGCGGCGCGAACAGCCCGGAGAACGCGGGCACGATGTAGCAGCCGCCGTTGTCCTTCACCGTGCGTGCCAAAGTCTCGATCTCCGGCGCGGAGTGGATGAGCCCGAGGTTGTCGCGGAACCACTGCACCAGCGACCCGGCGACGGCGATCGAGCCCTCCAGCGCGTACGCCGGCTCGCCGCCGATCTGGTAGCCGATCGTCGTCAGCAGCCCGTGCTTCGAGCGCACCAACTCGTTTCCCGTGTTCATCAACAGGAATCCGCCGGTGCCGTACGTGCCCTTGATCGACCCCTTCTCGAAACAGGTCTGCCCGAACAGCGCCGCGTGCTGGTCGCCCAGGGCAGCCGTGATCTTGATGCCGGGCACCACGCGCGTCGTGACACCGCTGATCTCCGTCGACGGCCGGATCTCCGGCAGGATCTTCGACGGCACGCCGAAGAACTCCAGCAGCATCGGATCCCATTGCCGCGTCGAGAGGTTCATCAGCATCGTCCGCGACGCGTTGGTCACGTCCGTGACGTGCAGGCCGCCGTTGACGCCGCCGGTGAGGTTCCAGATCAGCCAGGTGTCCATGGTGCCGAACAGGACGTCGCCGCGTTCGGCCTTCGCGCGCAGCCCGGCCACGTTGTCGAGCATCCACCGCAGCGACGGCGCCGAGAAGTAGGTCGCCAGCGGCAAGCCGCAGCGGTCGCGGACCTCCTCGAGGCCTGGCTTCTTCCCGAGTTCGGTGACGAGTTCCTCGGTCCGGATGTCCTCCCAGACGATCGCGCGTCCGATCGGGACACCGGTGTGCCGGTCCCACAGCACGAACGTCTCGCGCTGGTTCGTGATGCCCATCGCGACGACCTGGTCGGCGGTGATCCCCGCCTGCCGCAACGCCTGCGGCACGATCCGGTCGACGTTGCGCCAGATCTCCACGGCGTCCTGCTCGACCCAGCCGGGCCTCGGGTGGTACTGGCGGTGCTCGCGCTGGGCGACCGCGACGAGGCGGGCGTTCTGGTCGAACACGATGCAGCGCGTCGACGTCGTGCCCTGGTCGATCGCCATTACGAACCGTTGCACGGCGAGCCCCTCAGTTCTCGTCGACAAGCGAAGTGGTGACGGATTCCGCGGCTTGCACGACCTGGTGCACCAGCGTCGCACGCGGACGGCCGGCGGAGTCGCACAGCCGGTCCGCGGCACCTGAGATGCCGATCGCGCCGATCACCAGGCCGCCGGGGATGCGGATGGGCGCGGCGATGCTCGCCTCGCCCGGCATGTACTCCTCGGCCTCGCCGGCCCAGCCCTGCCCGCGCACCTCGGTCAGCACGCGCTCCAGCATCTGCGTGCGCGTGATCGTCCTGCGCGTCAACGACGTCAGCTCCCGTCGGCGTGCGGCCGCCGACAGGTCCGGGTCGTAGGCCAGCAGGACCTTGCCGAGCGCGGTGGCGTGCAACGGCAGCATGGCGCCGATGCCGAGTGTTTGCACAGAGTCATCGGGCCTGAACACGTGGTGCACGACGAGCACGGCGCCGTCGTGGTGCATGCCGATGCGCACCTCCTGACTCGACCGCGCGGCGAGCGTGTCCGCCCAGTTGATCGATCGAGAACGCAGTTCGTTCGCGTCGAGGTAGGACGTTCCCAGGTGCAGGAGTGCGGCGCCGAGGCGGTAGCGGCCCGTCGCTTGATCTTGTTCGACGAACTCGACCCGTTGCAGCGTACGGAGAATCCCGTGCGCGGTGCCTCGCGCGAGACCGAGCGAGTCGGCTATCTCCGTGAGACCGTGATGGCCGGAGCCACGCGCGAGCAGCCGCAGCACGGCTGCGGCGCGTTCGATCGACTGGATGGGTCCGGGCACGCGAGAAACGTAATTGAGACGACCCGTGTCGGCAATGTCGAACAGCCAGGGCGGGCATCACCCCTGGACACAGGCCTGAAACGCCTTGTCTGCGCGCAGCGTGACCGGTCGGTCACACCTTCGGTGGTCACAGGTGTCGACATTGTCGAACCGCACCTGTTGAACAGGCGTTCAGGCAGTCATACGTTCCGCCTCAATCACCACGTGGTGATCAGCCGTTCAAAGACGAATGGGAGGCCAGCGTGGGTCTCGGGTCAGTGTTCCTCAGCGAGGTGCTCGGTACGGGCGTCCTGCTGTTGCTGGGTGCGGGCGTGGTGGCCAACGTGCTGCTCGCCAAGTCGAAGGGTTTCGACGGCGGTTGGCTGTTGATCAACTTCGGCTGGGGCCTCGGTGTCTTCGCCGGTGTGTACGTCGCCTACAAGTCGGGCGCGCACCTCAACCCGGCGGTGACGGTGGGCATTCTCACCAGTGGTGCGGCCGAGTACGCCCCTGGTGTTCCGGTCAGCTTCGGCTCGACGATCATCTACTTCGCCGGTGAGTTCCTCGGCGCGTTCCTCGGCGCCGTGCTCGCGTGGCTCGCCTACAAGCCGCACTTCGAGGAGACGCCCGACCACGGCCTCAAGCTCGCCGTCTTCTCCACCGGCCCGGCGATCCGCAGCTACACCTGGAACCTGGTGTGCGAGATCATCGGCACGTTCGTCCTGGTCTTCGTGATCCTCGCGTTCGGCAAGACGCCGACCCAGATCGGCCCGCTGGCCGCCGCACTGCTGGTCGTCGGTATCGGTGCCTCCCTCGGTGGCCCCACCGGCTACGCGATCAACCCGGCCCGTGACCTCGGCCCGCGCATCGCGCACGCCCTGCTTCCCATGGGCTACAAGGGCGCCGAGGGCGAGGCGATCGGCAAGAAGGACTCCGACTGGGGTTACTCCTGGGTGCCGGTCGTCGGCCCGCTCATCGGTGGCGCGCTCGCCGGCGTCATCGCCTCACTCGCGTTCTGACGTGTTCTGACTCTCCGGAAAGGACTTTCGATGTCGCAGTACGTTCTCGCCGTCGACCAGGGCACGACCAGCACGCGGGCGATCATCTTCGACCACAGCGGCTCCATCGTCGCCGTGGGCCAGAAGGAGCACGAGCAGATCTTCCCGCGCGCCGGCTGGGTCGAGCACAACCCGGTGGAGATCTCCGAGAACACCCGGTTCGTGATCGGCCAGGCGCTCTCGACCGCCGACCTCAACACCGGTGACCTCGCCGCCGTGGGCATCACCAACCAGCGCGAGACCGCGGTGGTGTGGGACAAGAACACCGGCGAGCCGGTCTACAACGCGATCGTCTGGCAGGACACCCGCACCCAGGCGATCGTCGAGGAGCTCGGCGCTCTCGGCGGCGGTGCCGACCGCTACAAGGCGAAGGTCGGCCTGCCGCTGGCGACCTACTTCTCCGGCCCCAAGATCCGCTGGATCCTCGACAACGTCGAGGGCGCCCGTGAGCGTGCCGAAGCCGGCGACCTGCTGTTCGGCAACACCGACACGTGGACGCTGTGGAACCTCACCGGCGGCCCCAACGGCGGCGTGCACGCCACGGACGTCACCAACGCGTCGCGGACCATGCTGATGGACCTCGACACGCTGCAGTGGGACGCCGAGATCGCCGGCGAGATGGGCATTCCGGTGTCCATGCTGCCGGAGATCCGTTCCTCCTCCGAGGTGTACGGCAACGGTGGTCCGGGCGGTGTGCTCAAGGGCGTGCCGATCGCGGGCATCCTCGGCGACCAGCAGGCGGCGACGTTCGGCCAGGCCTGCTACGAGCCGGGTACCGCGAAGAACACCTACGGCACCGGCAACTTCATGTTGCTCAACACCGGTACCGAGAAGGTCGCCTCGAAGAACGGTCTGCTCACGACCGTCTGCTACAAGATCGGCGACGAGGCTCCCGTCTACGCGTTGGAAGGCTCCATCGCCGTCACCGGCTCGCTGGTGCAGTGGCTGCGCGACAACCTCGGCATCATCGGCTCCGCCGCGGAGATCGAGACGCTCGCGAAGACGGTGGAGGACAACGGTGGCGCGTACTTCGTGCCGGCGTTCTCCGGTCTGTTCGCGCCGTACTGGCGAGCGGACGCGCGTGGCGCCGTCGTCGGCCTGACCCGGTTCGTCAACAAGGGTCACCTGGCGCGGGCCGTGCTGGAGGCGACGGCGTTCCAGACCCGCGAGGTGCTGGACGCGATGAACGCCGACTCCGGTGTGCCGCTGACCGAGCTGAAGGTCGACGGCGGCATGGTCGCCAACGAGCTGCTGATGCAGTTCCAGGCGGACGTGCTGGACGTGCCGGTGGTGCGTCCGGTCGTCGCCGAGACGACCGCTCTCGGTGCCGCGTACGCCGCCGGTCTGGCCGTCGGCTACTGGTCCGGGCTGGACGAGCTGCGCGCCAACTGGGCCGAGGACAAGCGCTGGACGCCGGCGCTCGACTCCGACGAGCGCGAGCGCGAATACCGCAACTGGAAGAAGGCCGTCACCAAGTCGTTCGACTGGGTCGACGCCGACGTTCGCTGACATCTTTCTTTAGGAGCTGAAGAAGTTGTTCGCAAGGCTGGATCCGGCTCGGCGTGCTCAGTCCCTGGAGACGTTGGGCAGCACGGAGTTCGACGTCCTCGTCGTCGGAGGTGGTGTGGTCGGCGCGGGCGCTGCTCTCGACGCGGCGTCGCGCGGCCTCTCCGTCGCGCTGGTCGAGGCCGACGACTGGGCGGCGGGCACGTCGAGCCGGTCCAGCAAGCTCGTCCACGGCGGGCTGCGGTACCTGGAACAGCTGGAGTTCAAGCTGGTCCGGGAAGCTCTGAAGGAACGCGGCCTGTTGCTGCGCCGGCTCGCACCGCACCTGGTGCGGCCGGTGCCGTTCCTCTTCCCGCTGAAGAAGCAGTGGGAACGCGCCTACGTCGGCGCGGGCGTGATGCTGTACGACTCGATCGGCGGCGCCGGAGCCGTGCCGATGCACCGGCACCTCTCCCGGCGCAAGATGGCCGCTGTGGGTCCGTCGATCGACTCTTCGGCCTTCGCCGGCGCCATTCGGTACTACGACGCGCAGATGGACGACGCCCGGCTGGTGTCGACGCTGGTCCGCACGGCCGCCCAGCACGGTGCGACGGTGGTGTCGCGGGCCCGGGTCACGTCCCTGCTGCGCGTGGACGGCCGGGTCTCCGGTGCTTCGGTGCGGGATGAGTTGTCCGGGGTGACGCACGTGGTGCGCGCTCGGCGGGTCATCAGCGCCACCGGGGTGTGGACCGACTCGCTCAACTCGATGTCGCCCGGCACGCCGCCGTTCCACGTGCGGATGTCCAAGGGCGTGCACGTGCTGGTGGAGCGTTCGAAGATCCAGCTGGACGGCGGGCTGATCACGCAGACCGAGAAGTCGGTGCTGTTCGTGATCCCGTGGGGTGCCTACTGGATCATCGGCACCACCGACACGCCTTACTCAGGCTCACCGGAAGACGTTGTCGCTACTTCTGAGGACGTCTCCTACATCCTCGACCACGTCAACGCTGTGCTGCGATCTCCGCTGACCGTGGACGATGTCGTTGGCACGTATGCGGGTCTGCGGCCGTTGCTCGCCGGGGCTTCCAGCGACACCTCGAAGCTGTCCCGCGAGCACGCCGTCGCCGAACCCGAGCCGGGGTTCTTCGTGATCGCCGGTGGCAAGTACACGACGTATCGCGTGATGGCCGCCGATGTCGTGAACGCCGCGGTTTCTGGTTTGGGGCGTGCGGTGGCGCCGTCGTTGACCGCCCGGCTGCCGTTGTGCGGCGCCGTCGGTTACCAAGAGCTGTGGGCGGACCGGGCTCGAGTCGCTGCGGAGTCCGGCCTGCCCACGTCCACTGTGGAGCGTCTGCTGCGCCGCTACGGCTCGGCCGTGTCCGACGTGCTGGCGTTGATCGCCCAGGATCCTTCACTGGCGGCGCCGGTGGCGGGGTACCTGGCGGCGGAGATCGTGTACGCCGTCACGCACGAGGGCGCGTTGGGGCTGGAGGACGTTCTCGCTCGGAGGACGCGGATCGCCATGGAGCACCTGGACTTCGGTGCCTCGGTCGCCGGTGAGGTGGCGGATCTGATCGCGGGTCCGCTGGGCTGGTCCGCTGAGGAACGTGTTGCTGCTGTTGAGTCCTATCGGACTAGCACGGAGTTGGCGGCGAGATGAGATGGACAGCGCGGAGCTGATCGAGAGGTTGCGGCGGGAAGGCGGCTTCCGGCTGCTCCCGCTGCTCGGGAACACCGGGCAGGTCGCAGGGGTGCACCTGGCCCGGTTCCTTCCCGGCGGGCAACTCGACGTGATCCAGGCCTGGGACGAGCGGTGGGCCGTGTGGGCCCGGATGCCGGACGCCGTCGATCCCGGCTCGCCGTTCGCCGGGCCGGTCGGCGGGGTGGTCCAGGCCGGGCCGCTCGCTCGTGTCGTCGCTCCGCTGCTGCCGATCCAGTCCGGCCTCAGCCGCTGAACACGTCCCACTTGTCCCACCAGCGCACGACGTGGGACGGCGGCACCGCGTAGTGGCGGCTGTCGGGGTTCTTGGGACGCGTGCCGACGCGTGCCAGGTACTCGGTGTACCGCCTCTCGACGTCGTGGCGGAACCAGTCGGCGGGCACCGGGTAGAACTCGGGGTGCTCACCTTCCAGGTCGACGAACACCACGGCATCGGTGTCCGGTGCCAACGGTTTCAACGCGTCGGACAGCTGCCACTCGTCCGAGCGCTTGCCGAACACCTGCACCAGCCGTCCGCCGACCTTCAGGCGGTAGCGGCGTGGTTCGGACCGCACCTCCACCGGCAGCATGGTCTTGCGGATGGCTTCCGCCGCCGCGCAGTACACCGCGTAGGCGTGCACCTGATCGTTGCTCAGCTTGGTGAGGCTCGACGTCACTTCCGCATGGTTCACCGGGGTGGTTTTGCACGTCAACGAACTGTCCACTCCTGACTGGGAAGTGGACGTTCACCACCGAATTACCGCGCCTTAAGCGGACCGCGCGAGGGTGCTGGACATGATCAGAACACTCGCGCTGGCCCTGCTGGCCGTCGTGGCGACCGCCCCGGCCGCGCACGCCGCCAGCCCCGTCGGCATGACTGACGGCTTCTACGTCGACCCGGACTCCAACCCCGCCGTGTGGGTGCGCGACCACGCGGGCGACGGCCGCCAGGCCGCGATCAAGGCGAACATCTCCTCGAAGCCGATCGCCCGCTGGTTCGGCGCCTGGAGCGGCGACATCAAGACCTCGGTGTCGGCCTACGTCAACAAGACCGGCACCAAGCTGCCCGTCCTGGTCGCCTACAACATCCCCGGCCGCGACGCGTGCGGCGGCCACTCCGGAGGCGGTGCCGGCACGCCAGAGGCCTACCGGACCTGGATCTCCTCCTTCGCCGCGGCCATCGGCACGCGCCCGGCCGTCGTGGTGATCGAGCCGGACTCGCTGGCGGACTTCAACTGCATGGACAGCGCCAAGATCGCCGAGCGCACCGCGATGATCAAGTACGCCACCGAGCAGTTCAAGGCCAAGGCGCCCAACACGTGGGCCTACCTCGACGCCGGCAACGCGCAGTGGGTACCGGCCGCGACGATGGCCGCCCGCCTCGATTCAGCGGGCGTGCGCAACGTGCGTGGCTTCTCGATCAACGTGTCCAACTACCACACCACCGCGGCCTCGACGACGTACGGCAACTCGGTCAGCGGCGCGCTTCCCGGCTACACCAAGCCGTACGTGATCGACACCAGCCGCAACGGCAACGGCCACAACGGCGAGTGGTGCAACCCCGGCGGACGCAAGCTCGGCACGCCCGCCCGCACCGGTGGCGGCGCGGAGATGTTGTTGTGGGTCAAGGTTCCCGGCGACTCCGACGGGCGCTGCGGCAAGGCGCCGGGCGTCGACGCGGGCACGTTCGACCCGCAACTCGCGTTCGACCTGGTGTACGGCTACTGAGTCTTGACCAGGGCGCGCAGCGGTGTGGGCCCGCGGTACTCCGCGAGCTTGCGCCGCGACTGGTTCTCGTCCAGGGCGACCTCGCCGAGCAGGTCGAAGAGCTTCCTGCTCCGCTCGACGGCCGCCTCGCCCTGGGCGAAGACCCTGGTGTAGCCAGACTCCGCGTACACCAGCGGCGACGCCTTCTCGAACTCGAACAACGTGCACGCCGACTGGAACGCCGCCGACGCCGCCTCCTCGGGCACGATGCGCACGAGGGAGGAGTTCGCCAGCAGCCACACGAGCTGCTCCTCCATCACCTGGTCGTCGCCGAGCCGCATCCGCAACGCCAGCTCGTGCAGGTAGAAGACGCACTTGGGGCCGTTGGGGCGGCGCATCACCGCCTGCCGGTCGAGGTCTTCGATCGGCTGCCCGGTCGCGGCCTGCACGGCACGCGCGTACCTCGGCGTCCGCAGCAGGCTGTTGACGGTCAGGACGTCGTAGGCGGTGATGCCGGTGGCCATCGCCTCCGTCATCTCGAGGGTGCGCAGGCTGTCCGGCGCCTGCGCGAGGTACGGGTCGAAAGCGTTGTGGTAGCGGCGAAGGAAGTCGTCGAAGAAGTCGATGTCCTTGCCGCACACGGTCAGGTACTGCGCGAGATCGACGTCGCTGCCCCTGATCTTGCCGTGCTCGAGGTTGGAGACCTTGCTCGGATCCCAGCCGAGTTGCAGCGCCATCGCGCGGCCCCTCAAGCCGGTGAACCTCTGCCGGAGCCGGCGCAGTTCGTCGCCCAGATCCCTGCTGTACGCGGTGGAAGTCGTCACGGTCACGACCTCGAACGTATGGGTTGGAACAACTCCATGCCACGGGCTCGTTCGGGTGAAAACGCGCTCTTGATCGCGCCGCTATGGTGAGGGAGAGCCGCCGCTCGACGCTGTTGACACGCGAGCGCTTTCTCGCGGGTCAACAACGTCACTCAGCTTCTGGAAGTGTCACAGAAGGGAGTTGCGTTGATGAGGCGGCCCTGGATCCCCGCTCTTCTCGCCGCACTACTGGCTCTGGCCTTCGCCGCACCGGCCTCCGCGCAGGCGACACCGCGTTCGGCGGTCTTCGGCGGCGGCCCGTTCTACGCGGACGGCCAAGCCGTGATGAACACCCTGCGCTCCTCCGGGTTCACGACGGTGATCCTCTGGAGCATCCACGTGCACCCCAACGGCGATCTCTACTACAACGACGTCCTGCTCGTGCGGAACGGCCGCTACGTGGGCGACGCGGGCTGGCCCGCACGCCTGCGGACGTTGAAGCAGGCCCCGACCTCCGTCAACCGCATCGAGGTGTCGGTCGGCTCGTGGGGCGTGCGGGACTGGGAGAACATCGCCGCGCTGATCAGCTCGGGCGGCACCGGTTCGTCCTCGATCCTCTACCGCAACTTCCAGGCTCTGAAGACCGCCACCGGCGCCGACGCGATCAACAACGACGACGAGTCGTTCTACCAGGTGGCCCCGACCGCGGCCTTCGCACGGATGGCGGCGGGCCTCGGGTACTCGAAGTTCACCTTCGCGCCGTACACGAACCAGTCGTTCTGGGCGAGCCTCAAGTCGAACCTCGGCTCGCTGGTCGACCGCGTGTACCTCCAGGGCTACGCGGGCGGCGCCGGCAACAACCCGGCCACCTGGAACCGCGCCCTGGGCATGACGGTCGACCCCGGCCTGTGGAGCAAACACGGCTCCGGCTGCTCGGCCGGCGACTCACCGGCGACCGTGCAGAGCAAGATGCGGTCGTGGAAGACCTCGGCAGGCATCACCGGCGGCTTCATGTGGCTCTACGACGACATGAAGGCGTGCGCGGCCCAAGGCACCGCCGCGGCCTACGCGACCGCGATCCGCAACGGCGTCAGCTAGTCGGGTCGAGCAGCTTGCGGAGCTCGGCCTCGAAGTCGACGTAGTCGTTCTCGCGACCGGGGGCGACTACGTCGTAGGTGGAGTTCAGGAACTCCTGCATCTCGGACGACTGCACGTGGAACACGGCGTGCGACACGTCAGAGCGCAGCTCGAGCACGGCAGTGGTGGAGTTGTGGGGCCGCAGCGTCACGTCGCCGGCGCCGCTGGTGGTGATCAACCCGTCGGCGAGCAGGTCGCGGCTCACGAGCCACACGGTCTCCTGGCGTCCCATGCGGAACGTCATGGTCACGGCGTGCGGGTCGTCGGCGCGGTAGCCCAGCTCGACCTCGACGGGCAAGGGGCGCCCGGAGGGGGCGATGAAGGCGAAGACGGACTCGGCGCCCACTCGTGTCACGTTCGTCATGCCCCCTAAGACGTACAGCAGCCTCCGTGGATGCCTCGATCAGGAAAAGCGATCAGAACGTGATTTTCAATGGTCCCGAAGTATGACTTTTGACAACCGGCCTCGTTCACCTGGTGAGACGAGGTTGCTCGCCTGTTCTGACCTGGGGTTTTGTGTTCTTTGCGCTGGTGGGCTCGGTCATCTGTGGAAGAAGTCACCAGCTGAGACGGGCTGGATGCGGTATGGGGAAGGCCCGGATGCTGAGACGGTGCGGCTCGTTACCTTAATTCGACTTAAATGTGGAAGTGCTTTCTGTAGCTAATTCGGCACGGAAAGTGATGGCCTCCAGGTCGGCGACGAGTGATGCCGCCCCGTCCCGCACCTCGACGGGCTGGGCGGGGTCCTGCGCCAGCTCGCGACAGATCTTCACCGCCGCGTTCCGTTCGCGTTCGAACACGACGAGCGCGGTGCCGAGCGCGGCGTAGACGTGGTCGGCCTGTTCGTCGTCGGCGGCCGTCACCGCGGCGCTCATGATGGCGAATGCCACCGCGTCGCCACGGCGGAACAGCGCCTCGGCCGTCTCCTGGGTGACGAACGTGTCCGCGGGGTCGAGCACCAGTTCCAGCAGCACGGGGCGGGCCGCCGGTACGTCGGCGAAGCTCGCGAGACCGCGGCCGCGTCGGCCCTGTCCTGATGGTGCGGACTGGCTGCCAGCCGGATCAGCGCGGTCACGACGGCCTGCCGTGCGTCATCGTCCATGCCGGTCAGGCCGGGTTACCTCGCGGCCGCAACCGTCCACCCGGCAGCGGCGGCGCCGGCAGGCGATCACCGGGATAGCCCTCGACCCGCCCGAACCGGTCCGTCTCCGCCTGCCACTCCTCCCGGAACGCGGCGATCTCGTCGTGCGTGCGCCCGACGAAGTTCCACCACATGACGATCTCCTCGCCGAACGGCTCCCCGCCCAGCAGCACGACCCGCGCACCCTCGTCCGAGGACAGGGTCAGCGTCGAACGCCCGGTGCCGACGTACCCGAGCGAGCCAGGAGACAGCGCGGTCGCACCCAGCGTCACGTCCCCGGTGTCGAGCAGGACGCCGTGCTCGAACGACTGCGCCACGTCCAAAGTCAGCGACGCACCCGCGGGCAGCACGATCTCGGCGCCGAGCAGCGGGGTGAAGGTGCGCACGGGCGACGTCGACCCGGCCAGCGAGCCGAGGAACACGCGCACAGCGGCACCGTCCACCACCACGGTCGGCGGGACGTAGTGCTGGAAGTCGCGCGGGGCATCGCGGTTCGAGTCGGGCAGGGCGAGCCAGAGCTGTACGCCGTGGAGCACGGAGGACGCGGCGGTGGACACCTCGGAGTGCGCGATGCCGCTGCCACCGGTCATCAGGTTGAGTTCGCCTGGGCGGACGAAGGCGTGGACGCCGTGGCTGTCGCGGTGCTCGATCTCGCCGGTGAACAGCCAGCTGACGGTTTGCAGGCCCGTGTGGGGGTGCGGGGCCACGTCCATGCTGACGTCGTCGGGGCCGTAGTGGTCGCAGAAGCACCACGCGCCGATCAGAGACCGTTGCTTCTGGGGGAGCGTCCGGCGCACCGACATCGCTCGCGGGCCGCCCAGGGGGACGTCGCGCGGGGTCAGGACCTCCACGTCGCCGGGGGAGGAGGTGCACGTGACTTCCGCGGGCTCGGCCTCGACATTGCTCACGCCGGTGATCGTAAGCGGTTCAGCTGACTCACAGCTTGTTCTTCCCCTGGCTTCAGAGTCGCGGCCGAGCATGGAGCGCGTTGAGAGCGAAGGAGCGTCGCATGGACGTCGACCCGAACACCTCCAGCGGATCCCGCTGGGAGCCTGGTGCCGCCACGGTGCCGCCACCGCCGCAGGCACCGGCTCAGCCTGTTCCTGCCGGGAGGGCGCCGCGCCGGCTCACCGGACCGGTGGTCGCGGGGGCGCTCGGCCTCGCGGTGCTCACCGGGGCCGGCGGGTTCGCGCTGGGCTACGCGGTGTCCGGAGACGGCGCGAGCGAGGTGCGGCAGGACTCGGGCCAGGTCCCCGGCGAGGGCCAGTTCCCCGGCGGTCGGCAGTTCCCCGGTGAGGGACGCGGCGACGGCAGGTTCGGCACGCCACCGGACGGCACGCAGGGCGAACTGCCAGGACAGGACGGGCAGGGGACGTGACGCCGGAAGCCGGGCGAAGACGTCCGCTCGACGCCGGTGTGCGGGGCGTCGCCATCGGGCTCCTGTGGGCCGGGTTGGCGCTCGTGACGTACTGGTGGGCGGCGGGCGGTGGGATCGGCGACCTCGGCGGCTGGGAGTCCGGGCTGAACTCGCTGGGCCGCCTCACCGGTCTGCTCGGGTCGGACCTGCTGCTCGTGCAGGTGCTGCTGATGGCCAGGTTGCCGGTGCTGGAACGGGCGTTCGGCCAGGACCGGCTGATCGCGGTGCACCGGCTCACCGGCTTCACCTCGTTCAACCTCGTGCTGGCGCATCTGGTGCTGATCACGTGGGGGTACGCCGCGGGAGACCTGACCCGGTTTCCCTCCCAGCTCTGGGAACTCGTCATCGACTACCCGGCGATGCTGCTCGCGCTCGCGGGCACCGCGTGTCTGGTGCTGACCGTCGTCACGAGCATTCGGGCGGCGCGCGCGAAACTGCGTTACGAGTCTTGGCACCTGCTGCACCTCTACGGCTACCTCGGAGTCGGGCTCGTGCTGCCGCACCAGTTGTGGACCGGTCAGGAGTTCCTCACCTCGACGGCGGCCACCGTCTACTGGTGGAGCCTGTGGGCGGTCGCGCTGGTCGCGGTGCTGGTGTGGCGGCTCGGACTGCCGTTGTGGCGCAACGCGCGGCATCGCCTGCGCGTGACGTCGGTCGTGCCGGAGGACGACGACGTCGTGTCGGTCTACCTGACCGGGCAGGACCTCGGCAGGATGCCGGCGCTGGCCGGGCAGTTCTTCGGCTGGCGGTTCCTGAACCGGGCGGGGTGGACGCGCGCCAACCCGTACTCGCTGTCGGCCGCGCCGGACGGTCGCAGTCTGCGCATCACCGTGCGGGGGCTCGGCGACGGCAGCACGGCGCTGCGCGAGATGCGTCCCGGCACGCCGGTGCTGTTCGAAGGTCCGTTCGGCAGGCTCACCGATCGCGCGCGAACCCGCCGCAAGGTCGCGTTGGTCGGAGCCGGTGTCGGCGTGGCGCCGCTGCGTGCGCTCGCGGAAGGACTCGGGTACGGACCGGGGGAGGCGGTTCTGCTGCACCGCTTCGCGCGTCGCCCGCTGTTCGCGGCCGAGTTCGGCGCGCTGGTGCGCGAGCGCGGCCTGCACGTCGTCGATCTCCCGGGGCACCGCAGGTCGGCCGGTTCGTGGCTGGGTGACGGCGTGCCGGTCGACGACCTGTCCGCGCTGCGGCACCTGGTCCCCGACATCGCCGAGCGCGACGTCTACGTGTGCGGGCCCGCGCCGTGGGCGGAGTCCGTGCGGCGCGCCGCGAGCGCCGCGGGCGTCCCCGCCGACCGCGTCCACGTCGAGGAGTTCAGGTGGTGACCGGGTGAAGCGCGTTCTGGTCTGGCTCGTGAGCACGGCGACCGCCGTCGTCCTGCTGTTCGGGTACCGCACCTCGTTGTCCGGGCCGATGACGACGGCCACCCAGCCGCTCGCCGGGAGCGCCGGCACGTCGTCCGGTGGCGCGAACACGGTGACGGGCCCCGCCGTCGACACGCGCTGGGGCGCGGTCCAGGTGCAGATCACCCTGGACGGCGGCAAGATCACCGCCGTCACCGTGCCGCGGTACCCGGACGGCAACCGCAAGGACGAGCAGATCAACGCTCGCGCGCTGCCGATCCTCGTGCAGGAGACGTTGCAGGCGCAGAGCGCCGACATCGACACCGTCAGCGGGGCCACCGTCACCAGTGAGGGCTACGTCGAGTCGTTGCAGGCCGCCCTCGACCAGGCGGGCAGGTGATCTTCGTAGGCTGTGCGCGGGGGTAGGAATGGAACTTCTCACGCACGTGTCGGGCAGCGGGTACGAGCTCGACGACGCACAACTTGAAGCCATCACGAAGCTCGACGAGCTCGCAGGCAAGAGCAGAGGTGTCTACCTGCACGGGCCGGTCGGCCGGGGGAAGAGCTTCCTGGCGGACGCGCTGTTCGACGTGCTGCCGGAGCCCAAGAAGCGGGTGCACTTCCACGCGTTCTTCCAAGAGCTGCACCGGAGGATCTCCGAACGGCTGCACGAGCGCGGCGCCGTCGCCAGGGCGGTCCAGGAGCTGATCGGGCGGGCGAAGGTGCTGGCGTTCGACGAGCTGCACGTGCACGACGTCGGCGACGCCATGCTGATGACGCGGTTGTTGGAGGCGCTCCAAGCGCGCAACGTGATGATCATCGCCACCTCCAACTACCCTCCGGACGGCCTGCTGCCCAACCCGCTCTACCACGACCACTTCCTGCCCGGCATCGCGCTGATCAAGGAGCTGATGGACGCGGTGGAGCTCAACGGCGCCACCGACTACCGGCACCTGCACGCCAAGCCGCGGTCGCGGTTCGAGACCGGCGAGATCATCGTCAGAACCGAACTGCCCACCAACCCCGTGACTCTCGACGTCAACGGCCGCAGCATCACCGCGCTCGGCACCGAGAACACCAAGGTCTGGTTCGACTTCGGCGACCTGTGCGAGAAGCCCACCTCGACGCAGGACTACCTGGTGCTGGCCGAGGACTTCGACGAGTGGGTGATCACCGGCGTCCCCAGGCTGGAAATCTGCGGTCGCGAGGCCCGGCAACGGTTCGCGAACGTCGTGGACGTGTTGGTGGACAAGGACGTCAGGCTGACTCTGGTAAGTGATCACGCACTGAAGGACATCATCGGCGGCGAGGTGCTCGACCTCGCCCGCACCGCCAGCCGGCTGGAGCTGATCAACACGACCGGGTGAACAGTTGGGCCGCCTCCATCGCCGATAGGTAGCACAACCCCTGTCGTAGGAGCAGCAAGTGATGATGGTGCGCGCCCGCGTCGGCGAGCTCGTGGAGAGCAACCGGTTCCAGATGTTCATCGTCGGCGTGATCGTGATCAACGCGATCACCCTGGGAGCCGAGACGTCGACCGTCCTGCAAGCGAAGTTCGGTCCGGTGCTGACCACGATCGACCACCTGGCGCTGGCGATCTTCACGGCCGAGCTCGCGGCCCGGCTGTACGCGTTCGGCTGGAAGTTCTTCAAAGACCCCTGGAACGTCTTCGACTTCATCATCGTGGGCATCGCGCTGATTCCGGCCGCGGGGCCGCTGTCCGTGCTG
Source organism: Lentzea waywayandensis (assembly GCF_900115955.1). Classification (GTDB taxonomy): domain Bacteria; phylum Actinomycetota; class Actinomycetes; order Mycobacteriales; family Pseudonocardiaceae; genus Lentzea; species Lentzea waywayandensis. The sequence goes on along the minus strand of NZ_FOYL01000002.1, from coordinate 777,086 downwards.
CGCAGCCTCAGGATCCTGCGGGCGCTGCGGCTGGTGGCGATGGTGCCGAGCATGCGCCGGGTGGTCACGGCGCTGGTGCGGTCGATTCCCGGCCTGGTGTCGTTGTCCGGACTGCTGGTGCTGCTCGTCTACATCGGCGGCGTGATCGCGAGCAACCTGTTCGGCGACACCGGCGACCCGCGTTTCACCGGACTGGGCCCGACCCTGCTGACCCTGTTCCAGATCACGACGGGCGACGGCTGGTCGGACGTCATGCGCGACCTGATGGAGCAGAAGCCCTACGCGTGGATCTTCTTCCTGGTCTACCTGATGGTCGGCACGTTCACGATGCTCAACCTGTTCATCGCGGTCGTGTGCAGCGCGATGCAGGAGGAGGTGACGGTGCCCGCACCCCGTTCCGCGAGTCACGACGACCTGCTGCTGCAGGAGGTCCGCGCGCTCAGGGAAGAAGTGCGGGCGATGCGTCAGAACGCCTAGGAACAGCCAGGGATCCCGGTTTTGCTCGATCGGACAGTTCCCGGAGCAGCTCGCGGTTCTGAATCGTGTGAGTCGATCGGGCCGGTCGCGTCCCGGAGGCGTCGGACGAGGTCTCGCGGGCCTTGTGCCGGGATTTCTGCCAGGCGGCGTGGAATCCCGCCCCCTTCCGTCATCCGGTTGGTCGCAGAGAACCCACGAAAGTGCGGATACCGACCCTCTTGCGCGGGTTATGAGGCCTACCGGGACGCGGTGTCCGGCCCACCCGTTCGTGTCCGAACCAAGCCTGAACGGCGGATCGCTGGTTGGGCCATCAGCTGCAAAGGTCAGTTCCTGTTCGGCAGTGAGCGTTCCAACGAACAGGAGCCACCCAGACCATGGCGAGCCCCACTGTGAAGCCGGTTCTGCGCACCGACTACCAGCGTTCCGTCGCGGACTACTGGAACAGGGAGAAGGACCCGGTCAACATCAAGCTCGGTGAGGTGGACGGTCTCTACCACCACCACTACGGCCTCGGCCAGTACGACCCGGCGGTGCTGGAGGCCCCGCTCGCGGTGCGCGACCAGGCGATCATCGCCGAGATGCACCGGCTGGAGACCGCACAGGCCGAGGTGCTGCTGGACGCGTTCGGCGACGTTCCCGTGCGCGGCCACCTGATGGACGGCGGTTCCGGCCGCGGCGGCACGAGCTTCATGGCCAACGCCCGGTTCGGCGCCCTGGTCGACGGCGTCAGCATCTCCGAGCAGCAGGTGGCGTTCGCCAACGACCAGGCCGTGGAACGCGATGTCGCGGACCAGGTCCGCTTCCACTTCAAGAACATGCTCGACACCGGCTTCGAGACCGGCTCGTTCAACGGCATCTGGACCAACGAGACCACGATGTACGTGGACCTCCAGCAGCTGTACGGCGAGTTCGCGCGGCTGATCGCGCCCGGCGGCCGGTACGTCTGCATCACCGGCTGCTACAACGACCTGACGGGTGGCCGTTCGCGGGCGGTCAGCCAGATCGACCAGCACTACATCTGCAACATCCACCCGCGCAGCGAGTACTTCAGGGCGTTGGCGGACAACGGTTTCGTGCCGATCAGCGTGGTCGACCTGACACCGGAGACCATCCCGTACTGGGAGCTGCGCGCCAAGTCGTCGGTCGCGACCGGAGTCGAGGACCCGTTCCTCACCGCCTACAAGGAAGGGTCGTTCCACTACCTGTTGATCGTCGCGGACCGCATCTGATGAGGGATCTCCTCACCGGGCCGTCCGGGCTGGGCACTTCAGCTGCCCGGCTCGGGCGGCCCGAGGCCGTTGCCCTGCCAGCAGAACCCGGTTATGCCGAACGTCCGTGGGGCGACGGCACCGCGCCGCCGCTGTACGTGCCGGTGCTCGAACGTGAGGACGCCGTGCTGGCGGCCGCCGTCGACGAACGCCTGGTCGCGTGGGCTGGGGAGTGCGGTTTCGAGGAGCCGGAACGGTTCCTGGGCGGCATGTTCGGCCGGCTCGCCGTGCTGACCCACGTGGACACCGACGACGTCGACCAGTTGCTGATCGCGGCGAAGCTGAACGCGGCGTGGTGGGCGGCCGACGACCTGTACGCGGACAGCACCGAGATGGGCGCGATCCCGGCCGAACTACCGCCGCGCCTGGCACTGGCGATGGCCGCGATGGACCCGGTCGCCCCCGCGGCCGAGTTCACCGTCGAACTGGAGGAGACGCTCGCCGCCGACCCGGTGCTCGTCGGTCTGCGTTCGGGCATCGCGCACCTCACGTCCCGCAGCACAGCCACTGTGGTGCAACGGGTCTGCTACTCGACGTTCGCGATGTTCGTGTCGTGGGGCGCTTATGCGGCTTGGCGGCACACCGGCAACTACCCGCCCGCGTGGCAGTACCTCGCGACCCGTCAGCACGACACCTTCTACACGTCGATGACGCTGATCGACGCCGTCGGAGGCTACGAACTGCCCGCGCCGCTGTACTACGACCCGCGCGTGCGACAGCTGCTCACGGCCGCGGGCACGGCGGCGGTGATGGTGAACGACCTGGTGTCGGTGGAGAAGGACGCCGCCGACGAGCAACCGGTCTGCAACATGGTGCTGCAGATCGCCGCGGACCGGGAGTGCTCGATCGCCGAGGCCACCGCACGGACTGTGGAGCTGCACAACCAGCTTGTGCGCGACTTCGAGGCCGGGCACAGGGCGTTGCTCGCGGTGCCGTCGGTGGAGCTGCACCGGTTCCTGAAGGGCACCAAGGCCTGGATGGGCGGCGGCTTCGAATGGCACACCACGCATCCGCGTTACAGGTGAAGCGTCCGCCTGAGCCACGCCAGGCGCGTGGCTCGGGCGCGTCGCGACAGGGCGGCGTCCGGTGCGAGCTGGTCGAAGCCGTGGCAGCCGCCAGGCCACACGTGCAGCTCGGCGTCCCCGCCGGCCTGCCAGATCCGCGAGGCGTAGCCGACGGCCTCGTCGCGGAACACGTCCACCGAGCCGACGTCGACGTAGGTCGGTGGCAGGCCGGATAGGTCGGCGGCGCGAGCCGGAGCGGCGAACTGTGACACGTCCGGACCGCCCCGCGCGTCACCCAGCAACGCCGTCCAGCCGGTGATGTTCGACGAGCGGACCCAGATCGTGCCGTCGAGGAACTGGTGGCTGGACGGGGTCTCGCACCTGTCGTCGAGCATCGGGTAGATCAGCAGCTGACCGCGGATGGCCGGGCCGCCGTAGTCGCGGGCCATCAGCGTCACCGCCGCCGCCAGCCCGCCGCCCGCGGACGTGCCCGCGACGATCGGAGAGCCGAAACCGTTGCGCTCCATCCACGTCAGCGTCCGGTAGCAGTCCTGCACGGGTGCCGGATGCGGGTTCTCCGGCGCCAGCCGGTACTCGGGGGAGATCAGCGTGACGCCGAGCTCCGACACCCACTCCGCCAGTACGTGCAGGTCGGAGCGGCGGGTGCCCGCGACCATGCCGCCGCCGTGCACGTGCAGCACCGGCGGTCCCTCCGGAACCCCGGCAGGGCGCAGCACGAGCACGGGCACGCCGTCCGCGTCCTCCTCGGTGAACGTGACCGAACCGCCCCGAGACAGTTCGACGTCGGTGACGACCCGGTTGGCGGCCCGCCTCTCCGCGATCCCGTCCGCCGTCAGCGGTGGCCGGGAGAGGTCGATCGCCGCCGCGAGCTCCGGGTCGATCATCCCTTCACACCCGTGTGCGCGAGGCCCTCGATGAACTGCCGCTGCGCCAGCACGAACACGACCAGGATCGGCACCGCCGTCATCGTCGCGGCGGCCAGCTGCACGTTGAACATCGGACCGCCGTAGATGTCGACGAACTGGGTCAGCGCCTGCGGCAGCGTGAACATGTCCGGTGTGGACAGATACACGATCGGTTCCAGGTAGAGGTTCCACGAGTGCAGGAACGTGAAGATCGCGACCGCTCCCAGCGCGGGCCGGGAGAGCGGCAGCGCGATCCGGTAGAAGATCCCGGCCCGGCCCAGGCCGTCCATGCGGGCGGCCTCCTCCAGTTCCGGCGGCAGCGCGATGAAGAACTGGCGCATGATGAAGATCGCCAGCACGCACGGCGCCCCGAAGATCGGCACGATGATCAACGGCCAGTGCGTGTTCGTCAGCCCGAGCGACTGGAAGAGCTGGAACAGCGGGACGATCGTGACCTCGCTCGGGATGAGCAGGCCGGTCAGCACCACCACGAACAACGCGTTCTGGCCGGGGAACCGGATGCGCGCGAACGCGTAGCCGGCGAGCGCCGCGACGGCCATCGTGCCGACCGTGACGATCACCGCGATGTAGAGGCTGTTCCAGTACTGCTGCCCGAACGGCTGCATCCGGAACACCTGGGAGTACGTGGAGAACGTCCACTCCGACGGCAGCAGCGACTCGGAGAAGATCTCGCTGATCGGCTTCATCGACGAGGTGACCATCCACCACGTCGGGAACACGAACGGCACGCACAGGACGCACAACAACCCGTAGAGCGCGACGTTTCGCTTGGAGACCTTACGCCTCATGGAGCACCCACTTCCGGCGCATCCGCCACTGCACCAACGTCAGAGCGGCGACGATGACGAACAACAGCACCGAGATCGTCGCGCCGTAGCCGAAGTGGTGGAACTGGAACGCCTGCTGGTACAGGTAGTAGATCAACACGGTCGTGGACGTGCCGGGACCGCCCTGGGTGAGCACCGCGATCTGCGCGAACACCTGCAACGAACCGACGATCGTGATGATCGAGGTGAGCAGGATCGTCGGGCTGATCAACGGGATCGTGATGCTCCGGAACCGCCTCCACGCGCCCGCGCCGTCGATCTTCGCGGCCTCGTACAGCGGCGCCGGAACCCCTTGCAGCGCAGCGAGGAACAGCACCATGTTCAGGCCGACGTTCTTGATCACCTGCACGACGATCACCGACACCATCGCGGTGGACTCGCCCCGCAGCCAGTTCGGTCCGTCGACGCCGAGGACGCTCAGCAGTCCGTTCACGCTGCCGTCCGGCTGCAACATGAGCTGCCAGACCAGCGTCCACGCCACCAGCGAGACCAGCACGGGGGAGAAGAACAACGTCCGGAACAGCGTGGTGCCGCGCAGTTTCTGGTTGAGCAGCACCGCGAGCAACAGGGCCAGCGACAGGTTCAGCACCACCAGCCCGGCGGCGAACCAGGCCGTGGCGACGAGCGACTCGCGCAGCTTCTCGTCGGCGAGGAGCTGCTTGTAGTTCTCGCCGCCGATGAACTCGAACGTCCCGCCGAGCACGTTCCACTCGTTGAGGCTGTACCAGGCGACCAGCCCCAACGGGATGAGCACGAACGCGAGGCTGCCGAGCAGAGCAGGCGCGACGAACAGGTAGCCGACCAGGTTGTCGCGCCTGCGATACGTCCAGAACGTCACTTGCGCTCCAGCAACGGCTTGATCTTCGCGCACACGCCGTCGAGCACCTGGCCGACGTTCGCGTCCGGCTTCCACAACGGGTCGAGCGCCGCGCGGATCGTCTGGTTCAGCTCCTCCTGGCCCTGGTGGCTCGGCTTCACCACGCCCTTGTTGATGCCCTCGATCACGACCGACTGGAGCTGCTCCGGCCTGATCAGCGGGTTGCTCTTGGCGAGGGTCTCGGCGTTGAGCAACGACGCGCGCACCGGCGGGAAGAACTGGGCGAGCTTCGCCGAGTTGGCCTCGTTCGTGAGGAACCCGAGGAAGTCAGCGGCGGCGTCGGCGTTCTTCGACCGCTTCAGCACGCCGACGCCGGCCTGGCCGATCACCGCGTAGTCGCCCTTCGGACCCTGCGGCAGCGGCACGAGGGTCCAGGTGAACTTGGCGTCCTTCAACGCGCCCGCCCGCGAGATCTGGCTGACCGCCATGGAGGCGTCGCCCGCGAAGAAGTCCACGGTCGTGCCGGGGCCGGGGATCGCCTTGTCCGTGAAGATCGCCTTGTGGACGAACGTCATGGCGTCCTTCATCTCCTTGCTGGAGAAGCCGCACGACCGGCCGTCCTCGCTCCAGGCGTTCGCGCCCCAGCCGCGCCAGATCGCCGAGAGCACCGCCCAGTTCTGGTACTTGAAGTCCGGCAGCACCAGGCCCTTGCCGGACGCGGCGGCGGCCGCCATCGCCTGGTCCCACGTCCAGGTCTCCGGAACGTCCTTGACCAGGCTGGTGTTGACGAAGAGCCCGAACGGCGAGGTGGAGAACGGGTACGCGTACAGCTCGCCGTCCTTCTCCCAGAGCTTCGTCGCGGACGGCACGAGCTCGTCGGCCTTCTCGACCTTGCTCCTGATCGGCGCGAGCGCCCCGGAGGCGACGAAGTCCGGCGCCGACTCCTCCAGGATCCACGCCAGGTCCGGCGCGTTGCCGCCGGCGATCTGCGTGGTGAGCGTGGTGGTGTAGCCGTCGGCCGGGATCGAGTCGTACTTGATCTCGGTGACGTCCGGGTGCGAGGCCTTGTACTCGGTCGCGATGTCGTTGAGCAGCTTGAGATGGGCCTCGTTCGCGGTCCACACGGTCATGCGCAGCGACTTGGGGCCGGAAGCCGCCGATCCGCTGCAGGCCGTGAGGGCCAGCAGTGCTGTGCAGATGAGCGCTATGAGTCGGGACATCGTTGTCTCCCAGGACTAGGGGCTGTTTCTTGGGTCTCGTTCGATGAGAGTCGAGCCTGAGGTGGTTCCTGGCGTCCGTGCCCCCAGGGGCCGCCTCAGGCCCGGCTATCGCGAACACGGATCCGAGAAACAGCTAGTAGCCGGACACGTCCGGCCAGCGGAGCTCGACGCCGTCGCGTTCCAGCCGGTGCTGGAAGTCCGCGAGCAGGCCGGGGGTGTTGCGCACCGCGCGAGGGGTGACTCGGTGCGCCAGGCAGAAGTCCGCGAGCGCGCCCGCGACCTCGCCGACGTTCCACTCGACCGGGTGCAGCCGGTGGGAACCGTTGGTGATGTGGGTGGTGCCGATGTTCTTGCCCGCCGGGAGCAGGTTCTCGACGCGCTGGGGGATGAGCGCGCCGAGCGGGATCTCGAACGGGCAGCTGGCGACGTCGAGGTAGTTGTCGCCGCCGGTCGAGGGGTGCAGGTCGATGCGGTACATGCCGACACCCACGGCGTCGGCGTGCTGCACCGCGCCCTTGTCGCCGCGCACGGCGAGCGAGAGGTCCTGCTCGACGATCGTGTACTCGGTCCTCATCCGCCGTGACTCGCGGATGTACGGCGCCTGGGCCAGGCCGTCGGCGCTGCCGGTGACGTCGCCGCGCAGCCGCAGCCCGGGGAAGCCCGTGCCACCGTCCGCGCGTGGTGCCTCGGTCTGCAGCCAGTAGAGGACCGACTTCGAGAGCTCACGCGCCGCCGCGATGTGCTTGTCCGCGTCCGGCACGTCGATCACCGGCGACTCGAAGTAGTCGATCATCGGCCAGTTGACCAGGCAGATGTCGCTGTCGTAGGCGCCTTCGACGAAGTTGCGGCGGGCGGCGATGCGGCGGAACGTCCACAGGTTGCTGTCGCCGGCGCTGAGCCGCTGGTCGGAGAGGACGCTCAACGGGTCGTCGTCCGGGTTCGGGGTGAAGGTGCGCTCGGCGATGGTCAGCGTGCGCGGGTCGGGGGAGCGGAACGACAGCATGCGGTCGCCCCAGTAGTCCGGCTGGTACTCGCGCCAGAAGTCGTAGCGCGCGGGCTTGTCGATCGTGTGGTCGCCGTCGACGTGGTCGATCGCGAAGCACACCGACATCGCCTGCATGTTCGCCGGCTGCGCGGTCTCCGGCGCGCTGGGCTCGCCGGTGTCCAGAGTGGACTCGAAGCCCGTCACGTACTCGGTGCCGGACAACGGGAGCAGCTCGCCGGTCTCGGTCGCGTCGAGGACGTACGGCGCGGTCAGTTCGATCTGCTCGCCGTGGTGCTCGACGGTGACCGACACGATCCGGTCGCCGTCGGTGCGCGCGGAGATCGGCCTGGCGGGCTGGAGGACCGTGAGCCTGCCGCTGCCCCGGTACGGCGCCAGCATCTCGTCGATCACGGCGACGGCCACGCGGGGCTCGTGGCAGAGCCTGCTCACGTTGCCCGCGCCGGGGTTGAGCTCGCGCCACGCCCGTGCCCGCGGGGTGAGCGGGTAGTGACGGCGGTAGTAGTCGCGGATGCCGTCACGCAGCGCGCGATACGAAGCGGTGACGCCGAAGCGCTCGACCCAGCTGTGCTCGTCCGGCGGCACGGCCTGGCTGGTGAGCTGCCCGCCGAGCCACTCGAACTCCTCGGTCAGCACGACCCGGCGACCGGCGCGCAGCAGCGCGAGTGCGGCGGCGACCCCGCCCAGCCCGCCGCCCACGACGACGACATCTGTGTTGTGCGGCAACAGGTTCCTCCTGATCAACCCTGGGCCCTGCGTGGGCCCAGGGTGGTGCCTTCGACGAACTCGCAGGCCAGCAGCTCCTGCGGGGTGGTGCCGTGTTCGAGCACCTCGGTCAGTGCCTGCACCGCGCGGCGGCCCATCTCGCGCCGGGGGATGCGGAAGCCGGTGAGCCCGATGTCGTCCGGTGCGGGCCGGGTGGCCGCGCCGAGCGTCAGCACGGAGAGGTCGCCGGGGACCGACAGGCCGCGCTGGCGGGCGGCGAGCACGAGTGCGGCACCGTCGGAGACCTCCTCGGCGAGCACGGCCGTGATGCCCGCGTCGAGCAGCTGGCCGAGTCCGGCGAACTGCACGTGCGTGCCTTCGACACCATGTGCGGCAACGGCTTGCTTGAACCCGCGCAGCCGGTCGGCCGACGACTCCGCACCTGTTCCGGCTCCCACGTACGCGAACCTGCGATGACCCAGGGCTACCGAACGGTCCACGAGATCGCGCACCGCGGCGCGGTAGTCGGCGCCGATGTGGGGCACCGGCCCGCCCGCGTCGTCACGCCGGCCGATCGAGACGAACGGGATGGCCTCCGCCACGAGCTGCGCGAGGTCGTCGCGGTCGATGGAACGACCGAGCAGCACGCAGCCGTCGGCGAGGCGGATCCTGCTGTCGTCGCTGAAGATCCGCCGCTTGCCTTCGGTCGCCTTGGCGCTGGTGAACAGCAGCAGATCGCAGCCGGCCACCTCGGCCTGCTCCTCGATTCCTTCGAGGAACGGCTGGTAGAAGTCCGCGCGGGTGCTCGGGAACACCGCCTCGTAGGTGAAGACGCCGAGGATGCGGTTGCGTTGGTCGTGCAGCCGGCGCGCGATCGGGTTCGCGACGTAGCCCGTTCTGCGGATGACCTCCAGGACCCGTGCGCGGGTCTCCGGCGCGATGCGGACACCGCCGTCGGTCCGGTTGTTGAGCACCAGCGACACCGTGGCCTGGCTGACGCCTGCCATCCGCGCGATGTCCTGCTGGGTGAGCCGCTTGGCCATTGAGCACCTGCCAATTCGAATTGGCAGGGAGTCTGCGTCAGCACCCGTCCTGCCGTCAACCCTGTAATAATTCGAATTAGCATCTTGACGGGCCGCGCCTGGCCGCGCGAGTGTCCTCCGCCAAGGAGGTAGGCCCGTGAACGCATTCAGCCGACGCAGCCTGATCACCGGTGCCACCGCGATCGGACTGCTCGCCACCCTGCCCACGCCGGCGCACGCCTTGCCCGCGCCCCCACCCGTCACCCCGGACCGCCGCGCCTTCGCGCCCGACGAACAGCGGTTCGCGCAGTACCTGATGCTCGTCTCGCCGATGGTCACCGACATGAGCTCGAGCGGCTTCTTCGGCGGTGGCTGGTGGCGCAGCCCGAACGTCTCGTACAACGCCCGCGTCCAGGAGCACGTCTACACGCTGGCGTGGTTCGCGACGCAGTCCCGCTCGTGGAACCCGTACCGCGGCAACAGCCTGGTGCTCGCCGCGCTGGACGCCGGGCTCGGCCACTACCTCGGGCTCCAGCACGCCGACGGGTCGTGGCCGGAGTACTCGCCCGACCAGCACTCGCTGGCGGCGACCGGGTTCGCCATGGGCTATCTGAGCAAGACGAACGCGTTGCTCAAGCGCGCCGGAGTGCTGCCGTCCCGGCAGGCGCAGATCACCGCCGCGCTGCGCAGGGCCGTGACCTGGTTCCTCGACCCGTCGAACGGCACGGTCTGGCAGTCACCGCTCACCTGGGCCAACCAGACCACCTCCGGGCTCGCGGGCTCGGCGCTCGCGTTGAAGCAGGACCCCGATCCCGCGCTGCGACAGCGACTCACCGAGGCGTTCCGGCGGCTGACCACGGTCGGCCAGAGCCCCGCCGGGTTCTTCTACGAGGAGTCCGGCGCGGACACCAACTACAACTTCGAGGTCATGCTGCCCGAGCTGGCCGACGCCTGGCGGCAGTCCGGCGACCCGAACCTCGTCGCCATGACCCGCAAGTACACCGACTGGCTCGGCTACAACCTGCTGCGCGAACCGGACGGCTCCGGCTGGTTCGCGAACATCGCCACGAACTCGCGCACGTCCTCGAAGTTCTACGCCGACGTGCGGCCCGATCCCGAACGGACCGTGCTCAACGCCCAGTTCGTGGCGGAGGTACCGAACCTGGCCGCGTTCGTGTCCAGTCGCGAGGACATGGCGGCCGCACGGGCCGCGTGGGCGGCCTCGTCCGCCCCGGTGCCCGCGTTGACCAAGCCCGACACGTCACCGCGCATCCTGGCCCACGCGATCTATGGCGAGCGCTACCCGAGCCGTGCCGAGCGGACGGCGGCGATCGCACGGTTGCCGTACCAGCGCGCGCACTTCACCGAGCGGCGCAGCGATCAGGGACAGGACTTCCTGTTCGTGCGGCGTCCACGGTGGTACGTCGGCGGCTACTTCGGTGCCCGCCGCGCGACCTCGTTGGCGCGCACCGGGTTGACGTTCCTGTGGCACCCGGTGGCGGGCACGCTGGTGCAGTCGATGAACAACAACAACCACGCGTGCTGGGCCACCGTCTTCCCCGGCCAGGTGCCCGACTCGAACGGCCCGCAGCAGGCGGAGTTCCTCGGTGGTGAGCCGTACCGGTTCCGCTACCGCACGCCGTCCGGCTCGGTGGTGACCGAGGTGACGGTGGGCGACCGGATCGTCCGGTCGGTGCGCGCCCAGTCCGCCGCCACCGAGCAGATTCCTTTGGTCGTAAGGGATTCCGACACGGTGGCGCTCGACTCGCGCGGCCTCACGCTCACCCGCGGCCGGACCGTGATCCGGTTCGACTGGGCGCGGCCACTGGATCCGCAGCTGCGGCCGGCGTCCACGATCACCTATCCCGGCCGTCGCATGCAGATCCTCACCGTCCCGCACGACGGCACCCTCACCCTCACGATCACGGCGCGCTAGTCCACTGAGGATGGATTGTTTCACTCTTATGTCGCAACGCTGACAGGCTTGTTCGCGCAGCTCACGGGGTATTCGGTGATCCCGGACCCGCTGGCTCCGCAATCCGTGCGAAGGAGTGGTCTCGATGGCACACGTGCGTCATCTGGTCGACGTCCACACCGGAGACGAGTTCGACCAACCCGTCCCCTTCGGTCTGGTCTACCCGATCTGCACCGCGGACGGTTCGGCACCACCGAGCCAGCGCGGCCGCACGTGGGAACACCTGATCGCGTGCGATCGGGAGCTGCGGCAGGTTGTTTGAGCGGCCTCTCGCGCCGGGTATGAGTGCTCGGGGCGTCAAGCAGTCGGCGCGAGGTATCCGGCTGTGAAGGCAGGCGATGATCGTGACCACCGAACTAGACGAGACCTCGTTGCGGCAGCTGCGCGTGAACGCGGTGGAGAAGCTCGACAACGCCGTGTGCACCGCGCTCACCGACATCGAGGCGGAACGGGCCCGCGAGATCCTGAACGAGGCGCTGGACGGGTGCGCGGCGATCGACGCCGAGGTGCAGCCGCACGTTCTGGCGAGCGTCCAGGCCGCCGGCGAGCACCTCGGCCACGGCGAGCGGATGGAGGCGCGGACGTTGCTGACGGTCGCCCACCGCCTGCTCGCCCGGTTACCCGCGGTGATCATGCGCGATTCGTCGCCGGTGATCGCGGGTAACCGGCAGAGGTGGACATCAAGCACGAAGTGACCCAGACCGAGTCGTCCCTGCTGGCGAGCTACCCGGACTACCTCGACGCCCAGCGGCTCGTGGACCGGATGTCAGACGACGGCTTCCCGGTGGAGAGCGTGCGGATCATCGGTGACGGGGTCCGGACGGTCGAGCAGGTGACCGGGCGCATGACGCGAGGCCGTGCCGCGGTGGCGGGCGCGGCCAGCGGTGCCTGGTTCGGTGTGTTCATCGGCCTGCTCTTCGGCCTCTTCACCGCAGGCCAGACCTGGGCCTGGTTCGTGTTCATCAGCCTCGCGGTCGGCGCGTTCTGGGGCGCCGTCTTCGGGTTCGTGGCGCACTGGAGCACGCGCGGACGCCGTGACTTCGCGAGCGTCATGACCCTGCAGGCGCGGCGGTACGAGGTGCACGTCGACAAGGAGCAGGCGGCGCGGGCGGCGAAGTACGTGCTCTGAGCCCTTACCTCTGACCGCCGATGCTCACCCGTACGGTGAATCCGTCCTCGTCGCGCCCCATCGACACGTAGTCGCAGGTGCGGTGCAGGATCCACAGCCCGAGCCCGGCGGACAACGTCTCGGCTGTCGGCATCAGGCCGGCCAGCGGGTCGGACGGGCCGGTGCCCCGATCGGTCACCGTCACCACGACCCGTGAGTCGTCCGACCACAGCCGAAACCGGACCGGCGTGACGCCGTGCGTCAGGCCGTTCGTGACGATCTCGCTGGCCGCGTAGACCACGTCGTGCGCGTCGTCCTCGGTCAGGCCTATCGCGCCGATCGCCGTTCCCACGGCCTCGCGCACGCTGCGGGCGGACGGGTCGACGAGCTCGACCAGCGGGGAGCGGTGTTCCAGCACGTCCGGGACCTGCGCCGACCCGGCGAGACCCTCGCGGTAGCCGGGGTTCGGTTCGTGCGTCCCCGGCGCGACGGAGATGTTGGGATGCGTGCGCACGACGTCGGCCAGCACGTCGGCCGGCGTGGTCCTGGTGTCGTACGGGCACAGGCCCCACACCGGGAACTCGGCGTAGGCCAGGTTCACGGCGGCCTCGTAACGGGCCCACCAGTCCCACGGCGCGCCCATGCCGGGGTGCGGCACGTCGCCGACCACGCGCATCTGCTGGGCACCGGACGCGGTGTGTTCCGCGAACAGTTCCCGGTAGCTGGCGATGGCCTCGGACGGCCGGGCGTACTGGTCCGCGCCCGGCATGTACGTCACCGCGGTGTCGCGGCCGAGCGCTCCGCGCAGCAGAGCGGTGTTCTGCTCGGCGCACGCCACGACCGACGGCTCTCCGGCGCGCAGGCCGTTCTCGAGGAACGGCACAGCGTGCGCGAGGAAGTCGTCGTCTGAGCCGTAGAAGGCGGTCTCGTGGAAGAAACCGGTCACGAGAACCGATGCTACGCGCGCTGTCGGCCTTGAACTGCGATACCGTTCCAGTTGGGTTGAGCAGCCAGCCCGTGTGACGGTCGTGCGTGCCGTCCCTACTGGAGGTTGCCGCGTGCTCCCCAACGGTCAAGTCCCCTTCCGCTCCACCCGCGAGAGACTGGGCGACACCGTCCTCGTACGGGTCGCCGGCGAGATCGACGTCTCGACGGCCCAGAACCTGTCCGACTGCCTCGGTGAGGCGGTGCGAGAGGTCGCCCCACCCGCGTCCGTCGTGCTGGACCTGAGCGGCGTGCGTTTCCTCGGTGCCCAGGGCATCGGCCTGCTGCTCGACCACCAGGACCTCTGCCTGCGGCGCGGCAGCGCGCTCGTGATCGTCGCGAACACCGCGGCGGTGCTGCGGCCGTTGCAGGCGCTCGAACTGATGAGCGTGCTGGGCGTGCGATCCAGCGTGCTGGAGGCGATGGCGCCGGCCTAGGCGCGTTCGGACTCGCCACGCAGCACGCAGAACTCGTTGCCCTCGGGATCGGCCAGGATCGCCCAGCCGGTCCCGTCGGGGTTGCGGTGATCGCCGACGAACGTCGCGCCGAGGCCCAGCAGGCGTTCGACCTCCTCGTCACGTGAGGTGTCCGGGCGCAGGCACAGGTGGAGGCGGTTCTTCACCGTCTTCGGCTCCGGCACCTCGTTGAAGTACAGGACCGGGCCCTCGGCCAGCAGCACCTCGGTCTCCCGGTCGCCCGGTTTGTCGTCGGGATGCAGCGGGCGACCGGTGACCTTGCTCCAGAACAGCGCCAGCTCGTAGGCGTTCGCGCAGTCGATCGCCACGTTCTGCAACACGGATGTCATGCGCGCCAGCCTATTGCGCCTAGTGGCATCAACCGGTACCTCTCGGCGTAGTAGTCGTCGGTGCGACGGCGGTAGCCCTTGTGGTCCACGCCCCGCACGGTGCCGCGCTACGCCCTGTCGAGGAACTTCTTCATCATGCCGATCTGCGCGGTGCGGGACTTGTCGATCCGGTCCGCGAGATCCTTCACCTCCCGGTTGGCGCCGCTGCCCGTCTCCCAGCGCGCCATCTGCACGGCGTCGTCCTGGTGGGCGATCATGACGTTGAGCAGGCGCTGGTCGAACTCCGCGCCGCGCAGCGCGGACAACCTCGCCACCTCCTCGGGATCGGACTGCCGCATGCCGCCGTGGCCCGAATGGGAGTCCGGTGGTGCCGTCAAAGGCTCGCCCCACGACGTCAGCCAGTCCTTCATCGTGCCGACCTCGGTCGCCTGGGTCTGCTCGATCGCGGCCGCGAGCATGCGCAGTTCCTCGTTCTGGGCACGGTCTTTCGCGAGGGCGACCATCTCCACTCCCTGCTCATGATGCGGGAGCATCATCTGCAGGAACATCACGTCCAGCGGATCGCCGCGCAACACGGCGTCCGGCTGCGTGGTCGCGCAGCCGGACACCATGAAGGCGAGCACCAGCAACAGGAACCGCATCAGAGGCGTCGCCACAGGGCGGGCGTGTTCGGCGGCTCCCACCCGGCGAGGGCGGTGTGCGCGAGCTGGCACTCGTAGTTCACACCGTTGTAGGTGACGCGGTTGCCGATCGAGTAGGTCGTGCCCGCTGCCCACGTTCCACCGGCGGGCGGGGGAGTCGTCGTGGTGGTCGTGGTCGGCGGGGGCGTGGTGGTCGTCGTGGTCGGAGGAGGCGTGCTGCCGCCGCCGAAGTCGACGTCCGAGCACGTGTAGAAGGCCTCGTTGCTGCCGACCACGCGCTGCCAGATCGAGTAGAGGATGTGGCGCCCGGAACGGCCGGGGAGGTTCAGCGTCCAGTTCGTGAACGTGCTGGGGTTCTGGCCGTTGAACGTCTGCAGGTGCACGAGGTCCGACCAGCGCAGCGGCTGCGTCGGGTTCCAGCCTTCCCTGGTGATGTAGAACTCGAAGTTGCTGTTCGAGTGCGGTGCCGACGCGTGGTAGGTCACGGTCAGCGGCCCGGCCGAGACCCGCTTGGCGGGCCAGTCGGCGCGTTGCAGGTCGAGACCCCGGTACTTGTCGCGGCCCGCGCTGCACAGCTTGCCGTCCGGGATGAGCTGGCGGTGACGCCCGCCGGCCTCGAGCAGCGAGACCTCGTTCCAGTCGTAGTACGCCTGCGTGCCACCGGCGGCGACGGCCGCCTTGCATGCGTCGGACTTCGGGGTCTCCGGGCCCTCGTTCTTGCACGTGTAGACCCGGCTGGCCGGATCGGACATCGTGCCGTGGGCGATCGCGGGCGTCGTGGGGACGATGAACGCGATGACCACCGCGGCGGTGGAGGTGAGGCTCGCTAGGGCAAGCCGAGTGCGCGTCTTCAAAACGCCTCCTGGCAGGCGGAGGTGGCGAACACTTCCGCGAGGGAGGTGGTTCGCGCGACGGGTCGGCGGCCCTGTTCACAAGTGTAAACAAGTGGTTGAACCATTTCATTGGACCAACCGGACGAATCGCCCCTGGTGCCGGGCCGCAGCCGACACCGATGAGTTCGCGTCGCGCGACCGGTCTACCCCTCCAAGACGTTCGGGAGGGTGGAGCGCGTGGACCTGCACAGCGTGATGTGTGTGAGCGACCTGCCGAGGTCGCTGGAGTGGTACGAGGTGTTCTTCGGCCGCGAGGCCGACGAGGTCATCGGCGAGGAACACCTCTGGCAGGTCGGGGAGAACGCGTACGTCGTACTCGACGCCCGTGACGTGCGGTCGTCGCGCGTCGGCGGCTCGATGATCACGTTCGGGGTGGCGTTGAACGAGTTCGACGAAGCACTGGCCCGGCTCGCGGACTTCGGGGTCGGCCATGAGCCCGTCGAGACGTACTCCAACGGCGTCCGGCACGTCGAGGTGCTCGATCCGGACGGCAACAGCCTGTCGCTGGCCGCGCTGCCCCTGGGTTCGTCGTAGAGTCGGGCGGATGAGCGACGAGAACGTGCTGGGCCGCATCAACGAACTGGTCGACGAGGAGCACAAGCTGCGTCAGCAGCTCGCGTCCGGCGAGATCTCCACGGACGAGGAGCACGCCCGGCTGCGGTCGCTGGAGGAAGCCCTCGACCAGTGCTGGGACCTGCTGCGGCGGCGCCGGTCCGCCCGGTCGCTGGGCGGCGACGCGGACGACGTCCCGGCCCGCGCGGTCGGCGAGGTCGAGGGCTACCTGCAGTAGGCCGGTCAGTTCTTGGTGTCGCGGAAGATGATCCAGCGCATCACGCTGTACATGAACGCGGCCTCGCACGCGCCGGCGACGATGCGGGACAGGTGGTACTGCAGGCCGATCTCGGTCAGCGCGCTGCCGACCCCGAGGATGAACGCCAGGTAGTTGATCAGGATCGCGACGGCGTACAGGCCCGCCTGCGGGCCGACCGGCGCGTGCGAGCGGAAGTTCAGCGCCCGGTTGAGCACGAAGCTCAGGCCGAACGCGAGCACGTAGGCGATCGTGAACGCGATCGGCACCGGCAGGCCGAGGCCGCTGCGGAACAGCGTGAGCAGCAGCAGGTCGATGCCGAACGTGAACCCGTTGATCAGGGCGAACCCGAGGAAGCTCGGCGCGACGACGCCGGAGAGCCCGAACGGCAGCCACCTCACGACGACTTCCATCAGGTCGTGGAACGTCGCGCCGAGGTCTCTGCCGTCGTTCAGGGTGGTGCCGGTCATGGTCACGACAGTGCCACGGCCGGGAGGGACGAATACGACGAAACGCCTGGTGATCGACAGGCCGTCCGCAGGAGTTCAGCGGCCGTTCAGGTGGTTGAACCGCCGCCAACGCGTAGGACTCATTCCGTGCAGCTTGCCGAACGTCCGGGCGAAGTAGCCGGCGTCGGGGATGCCCACCTGCCGGCCGATGTCGCCGATCGGCAGGTCCGTCCCGGCGAGCAGCCGCCGTGCCTGGACCATCCGGCGCTCGGTGATCCACTCCTGCACCGTGCGCCCGGTCCGCTTGCGCACGGTCGAGGTCAGGTGGCCGGGGGAGATGCTGACCGCGGCGGCGACCTCGCGCAGCGACAACGGTTCCGGGTAACGCCGCTCGATCACGTCGAACACCTCGGCCAGCAGCGGTTCGGCGTTCTCGCGCAGGTCGCCGACGACGTCCGCGGCCAGCCTCGACACCCCGACCAGCAGCAACGTCAGGTGCGCCGACACGGCTTCCCGATAGCCGTCGGGACGCTGCACGAGTTCTTCGTGCAGCGCCTCCACGCGGGTGGTCCACTCGGCGCGGCGCTCGACGGGGACCTTGAGCCGCAACGCACCGGTCGCACCGCCGTGGACGAACGGGAACAGCAACGGGTGCGTGCGCCACGCCAGGTGCGCGCCGGGAGTGTCCGGGCCGAGCGCGTCGGCGGTGAAGAAGACGCCCCAGCCCCGTGCGTCGACGAGGTCGTCCCGGTGGGCCTGGCCCATCACGTCGCCGGGCGCGATGACGAACAGGTCGCCCGCCTCGACCTGCCTGACCTGGCGGCCGTGCCGCACCACGCCGCCGGCCGTCTCGAAGTAGGCCAGGCCGGGGAAGTCGTGGGAGTGGGCCTCGTGCGAGCCGTCGAAGTCCGCGCCGTGCCCGAGCAGCACGGCCATGACGGGCAGGTCGCCGGGAGCGGGTTGCCAGGCGTACTTCGCGGGCTCGGCGCCCTTCCTGGGCGTTCGGATGGCGCGCACCGTCAAATCGTCCCACTCAAACCGTGGATCGGCACAGAAATCCAGGTCTGGCCGCAGTCAGAATGAGTTCATGGCCGAAACATCGTCCCAGGAGCGGGACTATCTGCCCGGCATGGGCAAGCACTACCTGCTGCCGTTCTACGACGTGCTGCACCGCGTGTCCGGATTGCACGCGATCCACCAGGAGATGGTCGAGGTGGCGCGGCTGAGTGCCGGGCAACGAGTGCTCGACGTCGGCTGCGGCACTGGAAACCTGTTGCGCTCCACCGGAAAGCGTCATCGCGACGTCGAGCTCGTCGGCGTGGACCCCGATCTGAAGATGCTCGCGCGGAGCGAACGCAAGCTGCGGCGGGCGGGGCTGAAGGCCAAGCTGGACCGGGGGTTCGCGCAGGAGCTGGCGTTCCCCGACGCGTCGTTCGACGTCGTCTTCTCCAGCCTGATGCTGCACCACCTCGACGGGCCGTCGAAGGGGGAGATGCTCGCCGAGGTGCGTCGCGTGCTGCGGCCGGGCGGCCTGCTCGTGCTCGCCGACATCGCGCACCACGGTCACGCGGCCAAGGGGATCGGCGAGGCCGGGTTCACCACGGAACCGACTAGGACGCGGAAGTTGCGGATGTTCGGGGAGATCGGAATCGAGGTCGCGAGAGTCCACTAGGGACAGGTCCATTGTCGACCGATTGAATGCGCATGATGTTTCTTTGCTGCCAACAGTTCCGATTGTTCACGAACTTGCCGGATACGTTCGTGGGAGCGTGTTCTCCCATCTAAGCTGCCCGCCGTGACAGATGCGACGGGAAGTCTGGTGGCGCAGCGCTACCGGCTTGTTCAGGTGATCGGCGTCGGCGGCATGGGCCGGGTGTGGCTCGGCCGGGACGAGGTCATCGGCCGTGAGGTGGCCATCAAGGAACTGCTGCTGCCGGTCGGGCTCGACCCGCAGCAGCGGGCGTTGCTGTGCCAGCGCGCCATGCGGGAGGCGCAGCTCGCCGGCCAGCTCAACCACCCCGGCATCGTCACCGTGCACGACGTCGTCGAGTACAACGGCACCCCGATGATCGTGATGGAGTTCGTCCGGGGCGGATCGCTGTCCGACGCCATCAAGACCCAGGGCGCGCTGCCCGCGGACCAGGTCGCCTACATCGCCACGTCGATGCTGAGCGCGCTGCGGGTGGCGCACCAGGCCGGGATCGTGCACCGCGATCTCAAGCCCGCCAACGTGTTGCTGTCCGGCGACCGGGTCGTCATCACCGACTTCGGCATCGCGCGGCTCACCGGCGACGTCCCGCTGACCACCGACGGCTCGATCGTCGGCACACCCGCGTACATGGCGCCCGAACAGGGCACCGGCGCGCCGATTACCCCGGCGACCGACCTGTGGTCGCTCGGCGCCACCCTGTACGCCGCCGTCGAGGGCAGGCCGCCGTACCAGGGCCAGGACTTCATGACGACCCTGTCGATGCTGCTCACCCAGGACCCGCCGCCCCCGCAACGCGCCGGGCACCTCACGTCGCTGCTGGGCGGGCTGCTGCGCAAGAACCCCGCCGAACGCGCCTCGGTCGACCAGGCGCTGGCGATGCTCGCCGGCGCGCCCGTCGTGCTGCCGGTCGTGGCCAAGCAGGGCGTCAGCAGACGCACGTTGCTGCTGGCGGGAGGCGGGGCGCTCGCGGTGATCGGCGGCGGCACCGCGTGGTGGCTCAGCACGAAGAACAACGACGGCAGAGGGGCCGAACTGCCGTCCACCAACGACAACAAGGCGGCCTCCAACAAGGAGGGCGGCTCCGAGCAGTCGACGACCTCGTCGAAAGCCCAGCCGGGACGCCCGGAGGAGTTCACCGAGCACGTCCAGCTGGTCGACCACAAGGCGTCGGTCTCCTCGGTCGCGTGGAGCCCGGACGGCAAGATCCTCGCCAGCGCCGAGGACGGCCTGGGCGACGGCGGCGCACTGGTCCGCCTGTGGGACACCACGACCGGCAAGCTGATCGGCACCGTCCAGAACCCGGACGGCCCCGGCGGCGCCTCGGCGTGCGCGGTGGCGATCAGCCCGGACGGCAAGATCCTCGCGGCGGGCGGCAACCGCACCGGTGACTTCACCACGTACCTGTGGAACATCTCCGACCGCTCGATGATCGGCGGCCTCGACCAGAGCCGGTCGATCATGAAGACCCTGCGCTTCCACCCGGACGGCAAGACGCTCGTCGGCATCACCCACACCGGCCGTCTCCAGGTCTGGGACGTGGCGGCCCGCACGGTCAAGATCGGCCTGACCGAGGCGCAGGGCAGCAGCGACCTGTCGTTCAGCCCGGACGGCAAGCTGCTGGCCTACGCCGGCACCAAGTACCAGGAGATCAAGATCGTCGACCCGGCCACCGGCAAGACGGTCAAGACCATCAACGACTCGACCGGCGACGGCGGCTCGTTCTCGCCAGATGGCAAGACCCTGGCGGTCATCGACGGTGACGGCAAGAACAGCATGCAGCTCTGGGACGTGGAGTCCGGGCAGAGCAAGGCCGTGTTCCTGCGCGCGGACGACAGTCTCACCCTCTCGAGCGCGCTGTACCACCCGGACGGCGACACGGTCGCGGCCTGGGGTCAGGGCAACTTCGTCCAGCTGTGGGACGTGGAGACCAAGAAGGTCCGCGCCACGGTGATCGGCGCGGGTGGCCAGATCCAGACGGTCGCGTTCTCCCCGGACGGCAAGCGGATCGCGGCCGGTGGCGACGACAAGACCGTCCGGATCTGGAAGATCTAGAGACCTTCCAGCTCGAAGACGTCGATGCCGTGGCGTTCCAGCGTGTCCGCGAACGCCTCGACGACGTTGTCGAGGATCCACTCGCAGCGGGCCCGCATCACCGCGCCGTCCGGCGTCCTGAACGCGGGAATGGTCGCGGTGAGGCGGGCGGCCATCGGCCACTCGTTGTCGTACTGCCAGAGCTCCGCGGCCGGGGTCAGGAAGATCCCGGCCTCCTTGAACACCCCGGGGTGGGTCGAGCTCGGTATCCGGGAGGCCAGCACGAGCCACCCGGACGCGATGCGCACCTTCTGGCCGCTGACCGTGTCGTGCAGCGTGTGCTCGGCGGGGATCTGGTGGTTCGTCAGCAGGACCACGACCTTGCGTGCCCACTCCGACATGGTCGCGGCCCGTTCGGCCCACGTCTGCGCGGCCGCCTCGTCGGCGAGCCTGCGCTGCTTCATGAACGTCACGAGATCATCCATGATCGGTGAACATAGCGTCACCGGTCCGTCACAAGCGGCGTGATCGGCTGAAACGCACGTTTCCTAGCGTCGAGATCCATGACCCTTGACGAGGTTGTGGAGCCTGCGCCGGTTCGTGCGGCGTCCAAAGAGACGCTTGAGGACTACACCCTGCGGTTCGCGCCCCGGACGTACCGGCGCTGGACACCCGCCGTCGTCGGGGCGTCGGCGCTGGGCGGGATCGCCTACATGGCGGACTTCTCGATCGGCGCGGGCATCGGGCTCGCGCACGGCACCGGGAACGCGTTGCTGGCCATCGGGTTCGCGGCGATCGTCATCTTCGTGACGGGGTTCCCGCTGGCCTACTACGCGGCGCGGTACAACATCGACCTCGACCTGATCACGCGCGGATCGGGCTTCGGCTACTACGGCTCGGTCATCACGAGCGTGATCTTCGCGAGCTTCACGTTCATCTTCTTCGCGCTCGAAGGCTCCATCATGGCGCAGGGCCTGCGCTACGCGCTGGGGCTGCCGCTGTGGCTGGGATATCTGGCCTCGACGTTGGTGATCATCCCGCTGGTGATCTACGGGATGAAGGTGCTCGCGAAGCTCCAGAGCTGGACGAACCCGTTGTGGTTGCTGCTGATGGTGGCGCCGCTGCTGTACCTGGTGATCGCGGACCCGGACTCGGTCAGCCGCTGGCTCGCCTACGGGGACACCGGCGTGAACACCGCCGCGGTGATGCTCGGCGCCGGCGTCTGCCTGTCGTTGATGGGGCAGATCGGCGAGCAGATCGACTACCTGCGGTTCATGCCGCCGCGCACCGCTTCGAACCGCCGTGCGTGGTGGACGTCCGTGATCATGGCCGGACCGGGCTGGGTGGTGTTCGGCGCGCTGAAGCAGGCGATCGGCGCGTTCATGGCGGTCTACGTGCTCGACGCGGTCGGCAAGGTCGCCGCTGTGGAACCGATCGAGCAGTTCACCGGGGTGTTCAAGCAGTTCATGCCCGCGTGGCTGGTGGTGCCGCTGGCCCTGGTGCTCGTGGTGCTGAGCCAGGTGAAGATCAACGTCACCAACGCCTACTCGGGGTCGCTGGCGTGGACGAACTCCTTCACCCGCGTCACGAAGCACTATCCGGGGCGACTGGTGTTCGTGCTGGTCAACCTCGCGATCGCGCTGGTGCTCATGGAAGCGGACATGTTCAGCTTCCTGAACAACCTGCTGAGCTTCTACTCGAACTGCGCGATGGCGTGGGTCGTCACGGTCGCGGCGGACATCGCGATCAACAAGTACCTGCTCAAGCTGTCGCCGAAGCAGCCGGAGTTCCGCCGCGGCATGCTCTTCCCGGTCAACCCGGTGGGCGTCGGGTCGTTCCTCGCCTCGTCGATCTTCTCCATCTCGGTCTACTTCGGACTCTTCGGCGCGGCGATCCAGCCGTACTCGCCGCTGGTCGCGGTCGGCATCCCGATCGTGCTGACGCCGTTGCTCGCGGTGCTCACGCGCGGCCGGTTCTACCTGCGCCGCACCGACGACGGCATCGAGGAGCCGGTGCTCGACGAGGACGGCAACCCGAGCGGGACGCGGTACGAGTGCGTGGTGTGCGCGGAGTCGTACGAGCGGCCGGACATGACGGCCAGCGCTCTGGGCGGCGAGATCTGCTCGTTGTGCCTGAGCACCGACCGTGACGGCCGGCACGTGCTTCCTGCTTCCTGACCGGCGTGGCTGCCCGGGCGAGGTCCGTTCCGATCAAGCAAACTGCACGTCATGCAGGAATGGGCCTTGCTCGCCGTCGCGGCGGTACTGATCATCGTGGTGGTGTCGTACGCCGCGCCCAAACTGGGCGTGGCCGCACCCGTGCTGCTCGTGCTGGTCGGCATGGCGTGCAGCCGGCTGCCCGGAGCGCCGCACCTGGTCGTGGAGCCCGAGTGGATCCTGGTGATCGTGCTGCCGCCGATCCTGTACTCGGCGGCGGTGAACGTGCCGGTGGTCGACTTCAGACGCAACTTCGCGACCATCGGCGCGCTGTCGGTGCTGCTCGTGGCCGTGTCGGCGTTCGGCACCGGCCTGCTGATCTGGTGGCTGCTACCGGAGATCGGTTTCGCGGCCGCGCTCGCACTCGGCGCGGTGATCAGCCCGCCGGACGCGGTCGCCGCCACGTCGATCGGCAAGAAGCTGGGCCTGCCGCCCAGGCTCGTCACGATTCTTGAGGGCGAAGGCCTGGTCAACGACGCGACCGCCCTCGTGCTGCTGCGCACGGCCATCGTCGCCATCACGGCCAGCGTGTCGTTCGGCAGTGCGCTGGCCGACTTCGCGTACGCCGTGTCGGTGGGCGTGGTGATCGGTGCCGCGGTGGGCATCGTGTCGGTGTGGGCGCGATCGAAGATCCAGGGCCAGCCCGTGCTCACGACCGCGATCTCGTACGTGGTGCCGTTCCTGGCGTTCATCCCGGCCGAGGAGGTGCACGCGTCCGGCGTGATCGCCGTCGTGGTGGCCGGCCTGATCACGGGCCACCAGAGCGCGAAGCGGTTCACCGCGCACGACCGCATCTCCGAACGCACCAACTGGCGCACGATCCAGCTGATCCTGGAGAACGGCGTCTTCCTGCTGGTGGGCTTCGAGCTCACGTCCGTCGTCGGTGCCGTGGCGGACGAGGGTCTGGTGCGCACGCTGGTGATCGGCGTGCTGGCCACGGTGGCGCTGGTCCTGCTGCGCGTCGCGTTCACCATCCCGGTGATCGCCCTGCTGCGCCGCCAGCAACGCCGCGCGGACGCGTTCACCGGCAAGCTGGAGGCCTTCGCGGACCGGTTCGTCGCGCGGGGCCCCAAGCCCGGCGAGGAGAAGCGGTACGACCGTGGAATCCGCATGCTGCAACGCAAGCAGGCCGACGTCGCCTTCTACGCCAGTGAGGGCCTGAGCTGGCGGGGCGGGGCGGTGCTCGCGTGGTCGGGCATGCGCGGGGTGGTGACGGTGGCGGCCGCCCAGACGTTGCCGGAGGACCTGCCGTTCCGCACCGAGCTGATCCTCATCGCCTTCACCGTCGCGATCCTCACCCTGGTCGTGCAGGGCGGCTCGTTGCCGCTCGTGATCAGGTGGCTGGGCATCCGGGGCAACGACGAGGACCACGAACGTCGCGAGTACGCCCGGCTGGCGAGCGAACTGGTGACGTCGAGCCGGACGTTGCTGGAGAGCTCGACGTTGTGCCGCGAGAACGGGCAGCCGTTCGACGAGCACCTGCTCGAGCAGACCCTCGAGCGCGTCATCGCGATGAGCGAGGGCATCGAGAAGAAGTTCATCGAGCAGGACCCCGACAGGTCGATGCACCAGCATCGCGAGCTGCAGCGGATGATGACGGACGCGCAGCAGAACGCCCTGCTGGACGCCCGTGCCGGGGGAACCTATGCCTCCCACACGCTCGAGCGCGCGCAGAGCTTCATCGACAGTCAGAGCACCCGGTTCATGTGATCAGAACGGGCTGTTGCCGATCCGCGCCTCGACGTCCACCGTGTTGCGCGGCGAGGCTCCGAGCGTCAGCCGCGACACGATCCGGTACCGGTCCCCGCGGTAGATCGAGTGCACGTACTCGACCTGCCGTCCCTCCGCGTCGGTGGTCAGCCGCTCGAACAACAACGCCGGTGCCAGCACGGGAACTCCGAGCAGCGCGGCCTCCGAGTCGTTGACCACGGTCGGCTCGATCGACTGCACGGCCTCGGAAACGTGCACCCCGTGCTCGCGCAGCCGTTCGTAGAAGTCGCCGGACTCCATGTCGTGCAACGTCAACGAGGGCGCGACCAGGGCGGGCACGTGCAGGTACTCCAACGCCATCGGTTCGCCGTCGACGAGGCGCAGGCGGGCGATGTAGTGGATGTCCGCGGCGGGGGAGAGGTGCAGGCGGCGGCCCACTCGGGCGCCGGCCGGGATGCGGGCGTGTTCGAGCACTCGGGACGACCACGTGCCGCCTGCTTGGGGCAGGGACATGGATCCGGTGTCGGAGACCATTTCCTGGGTGATCTTGGCGCGGGCCACGAAGGTGCCGCGGCCGTGCTGGCGGACCAGCAGGCCGGTGTTGACCAGTTCCTCCACGGCCGAGCGGACGGTGGGGCGCGAGACCGAGAGTTGCTGGCACAGCACGCGTTCGGCGGGGATCGGGGCGCCCGCCGGGTGGGTCTCGATGAGTTCGAGCAGGTGGTCGCGGACCCGCTCGCGCTTGAGGATCGCTTCGGCCATGCCTCTCCGCTTCGTCGGCGGTCAGTATCGCATACCAGTGGTAAGTAACCAGTTCGAACAAGATCGGGAGCGCTCTCACGGGCCCGAGCTGGGTATTGACCTGATAAGTGGTCTGTGCCACTTTCTACCTCACCCGTCGAGACCTGACCAATTGGTCACATCCCAGCGAGAGGTGAGTCGTGTCGCGCTCCGCTGCCTTGTTAGTCCTGGCGCTCACGTTGTCGGCCTGCGGTACGTCCGCGGGCGGCGGCGGTGGGAAGCAGGAGATCACCGTGTGGCTCATGAAGGACACGGCCACCGAGGAGTTCGTGTCGAAGTTCGAGAGCGAGTTCGAACGTGATCACGCCGACCTCGACCTGAAGATCCAGATTCAGGAGTGGAACGGCATCACGCAGAAGGTGACCAGTGCTCTGGCCAGCACTGATCCGCCGGACGTGATCGAGGTCGGCAACACCCAGGTCGCCCAGTACGTGGCCAGCAAGGGCGTCACGGACCTGTCCGCCAAGAAGAGCGAGCTTCAGGGCGACGACTGGATTCCGGGTCTGAGCGAACCGGGTGCGGTGGACGGCAAGCAGTTCGGCGTCCCCTTCTACGCGGCCAACCGGGTCGTCATCTACCGCAAGGACCTGTTCGAGGCCGCCCAGGTCACGCCGCCCAAGACGCGCGAGGAGTGGCTCACCGCCACCGCCAAGCTCGACCAGGGCGACCAGCAGGGGATCTACCTGCCCGGCCAGAACTGGTACACGCTGTCCGGGTTCGTCTGGGACGAGGGCGGCGACCTCGCCAAGCAGAGCGGCGACAAGTGGAGCGGCTCGCTGAACACGCCGCAAGCGTTGGCGGGCATGGACTTCTACCAGAAGCTCCAGGCGCTCGGTGACGGGCCGAAGGACTCCGACGAGGCCAAGCCGCAGCAGACGGACGTGGTCGCGGGCGGCAAGGTCGCGCAGTTCATCGCGGTGCCCGGCGCGGCGAAGCTCGTCACGAAGGCCAACCCGGAGCTCGAAGGCAAGATCGGCTTCTTCCCGATCCCCGGCAAGACCGCGGACAAGCCCGGCGCGGTGTTCACCGGCGGCTCCGACCTCATCATCCCGATGGCCTCCACCAGGCAGGACGGCGCGTACGAGGTCGTCAAGGCGCTCGCCGGCGAGAAGTGGCAGGTCGAGCTCGCGAAGGCGATGAACTACGTGCCGAACCGCAAGTCGCTCGCCAAGGACGTCGGGGGAGACCCCGGCACGGCGGCGATGGCCCAGGGCGCGGCCAACGGGCACGCCACCCCGAACTCGCCGAACTGGGCGGCGGTCGAGGCCCGCAACCCGATCAAGGAGTTCCAGACCGCGGTCCTGACCGGCGCCGATCCTCAGACAGCCGCCAAGGCCGCCGACGAAGTGATCACCCAAGCGCTCAACTCGGGCAAATGACGCTCCTGGCTGAAAGGCCGGTGCGGGAGACCGCGCCGGCCGCCCCGAAGCGCCGCAAGCGCCCGGTGCTGCCGTACCTGCTGATCGCTCCCACCCTGGTCACGACCGCGTACCTGCTGGTGTACCCGCTGGTCCGCAACGTGATCATCTCGCTGCAGGAGTTCGGGCTGCCGCAGCTCGTGCGCGGCGACGCGAAGTTCGTCGGGCTCGCGAACTACGTGAAGGTGCTGTCCGACCCCGAGTTCTGGGGCGTGGTGAAGCGAACGCTCTGGTTCACCGCGATCAACGTCGTGCTCATCATGGTCCTGTCCACCTTGGTCGCACTGCTGCTCGTCAGGCTCGGGAAGTGGCTGCGGCTACTGGTGATGGGCGGGCTCGTGCTCACCTGGGCGACACCGATCATCGCCGCCACCACGGTGTTCCAGTGGCTCTTCCAGTCCAGGCTCGGCGTCGTGAACTGGGCGCTGGTCGCGCTGGGCTTCCCCGAATACCGCGACTACACCTGGTTCGCGGACGGTGAGGCGACGTTCGGCATCCTCATCACGCTGATCGTCTGGCAGTCGATCCCTTTCGCCGCGTTGTCGTTGTACGCGGCGATGATCACCGTGCCGCAGGAGCTGTACGAGGCCGCGCGCATCGACGGCGCCGGCGCGTGGCGAGTGTTCTCGACCATCACCTTTCCCATGCTGCGAGCCATGTTCGGGCTGATCACGTGCCTGGAGGTGATCTGGGTCGTCAAGGCGTTCGTGCAGATCTGGGTGATCAGCCAGGGCGGTCCGGGCCAGGCCACGACGACGCTGCCGGTCTACGCCTTCCAGGTCGCGCAGTCGTTGCAGCGCTACGACCTGGGCGCCGCCGTGTCGATGCTCATGGTGGTGCTGCTCGTGCTCGCCCTGCTGGCGTACTTCCGCCAGCTCTACCGGCAGGAGCGGGACACATGATCGGACGGATCTCCCGGACCACGGCGGCACTGATCGTCTTCGTGATCTCGGTCTTCCCCGTGTACTGGATGGTGCTCACGGCCTTCAAGCCCACCAAGGACATCCAGAGCGCGACACCGACGTTCCTGCCGATCCCGATCACGTTCGACCACTTCGGCACGGCGATCGCCGCGAAGGGGTTCTTCTCGTTCTGGCGCAACAGCCTCCTGGTCGCGGGCGGCGCGGTGGTCCTGGCGCTGCTGGTGGCCCTGCTCGCGGCGTTCGCGATCGCGCGGTTGCGGTGGAAGGGCCGCCGGGCGTTCGTGCTGATGGTGTTCGTCGCGCAGATGACGCCGTGGGAGGCCCTGCTCATCCCGATCTACGTGATCGCCAGGGACACCGGCATGCTCGACACGCTGTGGATCCTCACGCTGGTCTACTTCATGATGACGCTGCCGTTCACCATCGTGACGTTGCGCGGGTTCCTCGCCGCCATCCCGGTCGACCTCGAAGAGGCGGCGCAGGTCGACGGCTGCACGCGCGGGCAGGCGTTCCGCAAGGTCGTGTTCCCCTTGCTGGCACCGGGTCTGCTGGCGACGTCGCTGTTCGGGTTCATCACCGCGTGGAACGAGTTCGCCTTCGCCAACGTGCTGATCATCAAGGACCAGGACGACCGCACGCTGCCGGTCTGGCTGTCCTCGTTCAACAACACCTTCGGCACCGACTGGTGCGCCACGATGGCCGCCTCGACGCTGTTCATGCTGCCGGTGCTGCTGATCTTCGTCGTGTTGCAGGGCCGGGTGACCACCGGCATCGTCGGAGGGGCGGTGAAGGGATGATCGTTCCACTCCCGACCAGGATCGTGCGCCGCGGCAGGGGCTTCACGCTGGACTCCGGCACGAGCGTGCGGGTCACGCCCGGCGCCGAGCCCGTGGCCAGGCTCCTGCGCTCGCTCCTCAGGCCCGCCACGGGACTGCCGTTGCCGATCGCGGACCACGGCCAGATCGTCATCGCGCTGGACGCCAAGCTCGTCGGACTCGGCGCGGAAGGGTACGCGCTGACCGTCAACGAACACGGCGTCCTGCTGCGCGCGGGCACCAAAAACGGTCTGACGCACGGGATTCAGACGATCCGCCAACTCCTGCCGGCCGAGGCGCTGAAGCCGACCCGAGCGTCCGAAGTGGACTGGACGTTGGCGGGCGTCGACATCCGCGACGTGCCCAGGCTGCCGTGGCGCGGGTTCATGCTCGACGTCGCCAGGCACTTCCAGCCGGTGCACGTGCTGCGCAGGTTCATCGACCTGATGGCACTGCACAAGCTCAACGTCCTGCACCTGCACCTCACCGACGACCAGGGCTGGCGCATGCCGGTGCCCGCCCACCCGTTGCTGACCTCGATCGGCGGCTGGCGCATCGAGACGAACGGCGACGGCGTCCCGCACGGCGGCACCTACACCCGCGCCGAGCTGGAAGGCCTGGTGGCGTTCGCCGCCGAGCGCGGCATCACGATCATGCCGGAGATCGAGATGCCCGGCCACGCCCGGGCCGCGCTCGCGGCCTACCCCGCCCTCGGCATCTCCCCGGAACCGCTGCCCGTCTGGACCCGTTGGGGCATCAGCGATGCCGCGTTCGGCCTGCACGCGATGGGCTTCGTCCGCGAGGTCCTGGCCGAGGTGCTGGAGGTCTTCCCCGGCGAGCACGTCCACCTCGGCGGCGACGAGTGCCTGCTGCCGGAGGACGTGCACGGCCAGTTCCTCCGCCAGGCGAGCAAGTACCTGCTCGACCGCGGCCGTGTCCCGGCCGCCTGGGAACCGACCGGCGACCCACGATCCGTCGTCATGCCGTGGAAGGACGAAACCCAGGCAACCAAAGCACTGGAGCGTGGCCAACCGGTCGTGATGGCCCCGCACACCTCCACTTACCTGGACTACCCGCAGTCGGACGCCCCGCACGAACCACCCGGCCAGCCCGGTTTCGTCGTGACCGCCCGCGACGTCTACCACGTGCCGCTGCCCGACGGCGTGCTCGGCGCCCAGTGCCAGCTGTGGACCGAGCACGTCCGCTCCCGTGACCACCTGGAATACCTGGCATTTCCCCGTCTTGCCGCGCTGGCCGACACCCTCTGGTCCCAGCGCCCCGAGTGGGAGGGCTTCACCACCAGGATGCGCCTCCACTCGCCCAGGCTCGCCGCCCTGTCCATCCCTGCCGAAATGAGGAGAGAACGTTGCGAGCACTCCTAGCCGCGTCCTGCGCGGCCATGGCGGTGGCAGCACTGGCCGTGGCGCCCAGCGCGTTCGCCGCCGACGCGATCACCGCCCAGTACCGGACCAGCGCGTCCGGTGCGACGACCGACCAGGCCGAATCGTGGTTCAAACTGGTCAACTCGGGCACCACGAGCGTGCCGCTGTCCGACGTGAAGATCCGCTACTACTTCAAGAGCGACACCCCGGACGTCGGCTACCGGTTCGCCTGCTCGTGGGCCGTGCGCGGCTGCGGCAACGTGACCGGCCAGTTCGGCACCCTGACCGGCGGCACGGCCGACCGTTACCTGGAGGTCGGCTTCACCTCCGGCGCCGGCGCGCTGAACCCCGGCGCCGACTCCGGAGACCTCCAAC
The DNA here is from genome assembly GCF_900115955.1 of Lentzea waywayandensis. Classification (GTDB taxonomy): domain Bacteria; phylum Actinomycetota; class Actinomycetes; order Mycobacteriales; family Pseudonocardiaceae; genus Lentzea; species Lentzea waywayandensis. The sequence continues at coordinate 746,751 of NZ_FOYL01000002.1, read as the reverse complement.
TCCGCTTCTACCGCACCAACTGGGGCCCGATCACCCAGTCCGACGACTACTCGTTCCGCGCTGAGAGCACCTACTCGGCGTGGAACCGCGTCACGGTCTACCGGGGCAGCACGCTGCTGTGGGGCACCCCGCCCGGCGGCAGCCCGCCCACCACCACGACGACCACCACGACGCCGCCGAACCCCAACGGCCCCAAGATGTTCGACGACTTCGCCTACACCAACTCGAGCGACTCGCGGATCGGCCAGCGCGGCTGGACCGTCCGCTCGGGCGGTGGCGGCCCCGGCGTGCCGGGCGCGACCTGGGACCCGTCGCGCATCACGTTCCCGACCGTCGACGGCCAGAAGGTCATGCGCCTCGACTCGTGGAACAACGGTTCCGCCGCCAGGCAGACCGAGCTGTACCACCAGCGGAAGTTCTTCGAGGGCACCTACGCGTCGCGCGTGAAGTTCAGCGACGCGCCCGTCTTCGGCCCGGACGGTGACCACGTCGTGCAGACGTTCTTCACCATCACCCCGCTCGACGCGCCGATGGCCCCGAACTACGGCGAGATCGACTTCGAGTACCTGCCCAACGGCGGTTGGGGCGAACCGGCCAACATCATGTACGAGACCACCTGGGAGACCTACCAGAACGAACCGTGGGTCGCCGACAACATCCACAACGAGCAGCGCGCGAGCTACAACGGCTGGCACGACCTCGTTTTCCAGGTCGCGAACGGCCGCGTGAAGTACTACATCGACGGCGTGCTGGTCGCCGACCACGGCGACAAGTACTACCCGGAGACGCCGATGTCGATCAACTTCAACCTGTGGTTCATCTCGGGCGGCCTGCAGGGCAGCAGCGCCGAACGCGCGTACCAGCAGGAGGTCGACTACGTGTACTTCGCCAAGGACCAGGTGCTGAGCCCGGCCCAGGTGAGGACGGCGGTGCAGGACTACCGCAACGCGGGCGTCGCGCACGTCGACAACGTGTGACCCCAACGGGCGCCTCGGGTTCCCGGGGCGCCCGTCGCGGTGCCGGCAGGTTTGACGCGGTACCCGGTCGGCCGACCCGCAAGGACATGACTGGGGAGGGGGCCCTCGTGTCGCGAGGCGGAGAGCAGGCGTTGATCGTGCTCGGACTTGTCGTGCTGGGTCTGGTGATGGGCATTGCCGTGAGCCTGCTGGGGATCGAGGCTCCGTGGACCTACGTGATCATGGGAGTCGTCGTGGTCGTCGTGGTACCGCCGATCATCAGGTACCGGTCACGGCCTCGCAGCTGACCTTCTGGCCGGCCGGCGCCGTCGCGGTCGCCAGCTCCTTGACGCCGTCGAGCAGGATGCGGCACGTCAGCACCTGGTCGCCCTTGGGCGTCGCGGTGACCTGCGCCTTCTCGCCGGCGTTGATCACGACCTCGAACGTCCACGGCAGCGGCTTCGAGACGCTGACGTTCTGCGGCGTCTCCTTGCGGTACCGGGTGGGCGACTCGGTGTACGTCACGTCCACGAGCGACTCGGCGGGCTGGGACGAGACCTCGTAGGTGATCGCCCAGCCCTTGCCGATGAGCGTCGTCCAGCCGCCGAAGTGGTTCACCAGGGCAACGGTCCCGCCGCCGACCACGGCCAGCACGACGAGGACCACCACGAGCGTCTTCATAGGACAGACGTTAGGGGTGAACGCCGTGCGCCGGCATCGTTCGGCGGTGTGACTCGCGGATCATTCCGGGGGACTACGCGCCGCGCTCCAGGTACTTCTTGATGCAGTGGACCACGCCCTGGCGGCTGGCGAACGGGTTGAAGTCGGCGAGCCGGTGGACCGAGAACCCCATGTCGCCCCACAGCCGCTCCATCTCGTCGTCGATCACGGCGAGGTCGGCGTTCTCACCGTGGCCGAACGTGGGCAGGTAGACGTTCCTGCCCACTTCCGCGCTGTTCTCGACGAGGCAGTTGTTCCAGGTGATGTGGTGCCACGGCCGCACCTTGACCGTCGTGTCGGCCACGGCACCCGCCGCCGCGAACTCGGCGACCACCTCGCGCAGTTCGGCGCCGTCGGGGGTGTCGGCGAACGCGCGCAGGGCGGCGAACGTGAGCTGCTGGGAGATGTGCGGCCGGTGCACGAGCGGGTTGCGCACGACGTCGAAGCCGCGTGCCTCGAAGTCCGCCGCGATCTCGTCGTAGGCGTTCTGCAGGCCGTACGGCGACCTGGTGCCGAGTGCGGTGTCCGCGAGCGCGGGGCTGCCGACCAGCACGCGGAACCGGCCGTCCACCCGTCCGACCGGCGTGACGAACATGTCGATGTGGAAGATCGGCTGGACGTCTCCGACGCCTCCGCCCGGAATGTCCAGGTGGTACTCACCGGCCTCGACCGTCGCGTAGTAAGCCTTGAGCCCCAACGGGCGGTTCGTACCGACCAGGACCAGTTCGCGGTCGCTGTCGACGTGCCTGCGGAACAGTTCCCGGACGAACTCCACGGCCGTCCGCCCCGCCGGCACGGAGATCGGCAGCTCACCGCTCTGGACGAGCTCCAGCGTGTCCAGGAAGTAGTCGGTGCCGAGCAGCCAGAAGTCGTCACCGATCAGGCAGTTGCCGCCCTGGAACACCAGTGGCGCCTGCGTTGCCCGCACCGAGCCGAACTCCTCGACGGCGTCCGCGATCAGCGAGTCGCCGGAGCGGGGGAACGACCACGGTTCCAGCAGGTACGTCCCGGCCTCGCCCTGGTCGGTGAGCGCGAGGTAGCCGTCCTCCGCCCAGTCCGTGAAGTCCACGTAGTCGGGCATCGGCACGTACTGGGCGGTGTGCCCGGCCTCGGTGAACCAGCCCTCGACGGTCTGGCGGTCGCTCTCGTGGTGCACCACGACGAACCCGGTGCCCGGCCGCAGCGCGCCGATCACCGACCGGTAGCCGGCCGTCAGCTCCGGGGTGTGCACGCCGTAGGACGGGAACGCGAGCAGCAGCCGGTCGATCGACCCCGACCACGAGGACACCAGGCTCGGGCGGGCGATGCCGGGCGTCGTCCGCAGCTGGTTCAGCACGCCGATGCGGGACGGGGCGAGCGACGGGACGCGATCTCCGTCCGTGCGGCGGTACGGGGGTGCGTCGGGAACGAGGAACCGGAAGGCGGCGTCGCCGTGCAGACCCATGCCGCCGATCCTAGTGACGTCGCGACGCCGGCGGGCTCACTTCAGCAGCAGGCGCACCGTGAGTTCGAGGCGGTTCGCGACGTCCGTGGCGGTGGCGCGGCGCGTGACCCAGGCGACGAGGTTCGACAGCCACACGTCGCCGATGACGCGGGCGATGGCCTTCTGCTCCTCGGTCGGTGCGTCGTCGCTCATCGCCTTGGTGAACATGCTCTCCATGAGCAGCGAGACGCGGTCGATCTCGGCGCCCGCGGAGGCGTCGGCGAAGGTGAACGCGCGCGTCATCGCCTCGGTGAGGTGCGGGTTGCGCTGAAGGCCCCTGGTGATGCGGCCGAGCACGAACAGCACGCGCTCGTACGGGCTCTCGCCGGGGACGGTGGTGCGGTCCATCTTCTCCTGGGCGCGTTCCAGTTCCACCGCGAGGCTCGACACGAGCAGGTGGACCTTCGAGGGGAAGTAGCGGTACAACGTGCCCAGCGCGACGTCCGCGCGGTCGGCCACGGCGCGCATCTGGACGGCGTCGAACCCGCCCTTCGACGCCAGCGCGATGGTCGCGTCGACGATCCGCTTGCGACGCTCGCGCTGGGCGGCCGAGCTGAGCTCGTCGCCCGCCATGAGCGCGTCCGTGCGCGACTTCGAAGGTGACACGGAGATGATCCTCCTGGAACGTGTTGCAGCTGCCTTCGCATCATACTCGATCGGTTTCCCAGCCATGATCTGTTGCCGGAAATAGAACACGTTCTATAAACTTCTTCATGTACTGGAGGAGGCCGCATGCCGATCGCCACGACCGGGGAACAACGCGCCCTGCGCGACAGCGTGGACGCCGCCAAGGGTGAGTGGGCGGATCTCGTCAAGGTCGGGTTCTTCGAGGTGACGCGGGAGGGCGGCACGGTCGCCGATCTCGCGGTGATGCTGGAGCGGGCGGCCGAGAACCTCGTGCCGGGGCCGTTGCTGCCCACGGCGCTGGTGTCGGTGCTGTTCCCCGACTTCGAGGGGGTCGCCGGCTTCGGGTTCTCGTCCCGTCATGTGGTCGGTGCCGCCGAAGCGACGCACCTGTTGCTCAAAACGGACAGCTGGATGCTCGTGCCGGCCGGGCAGGTCTCGGTGACGCCGCTCGAATCCGTGGACCACTCACGTTCGCTCGCCTCGGTCACGGTCAACGCGCCGGGGGACGTCACAGCGGACCCGACCGACCTCGCGGTGACGTTGATGGCCGCCGAGGCGAGCGGGGTCGCCGCGTGGTGCCTGAACACCGCTGTGGAGTACGCGAAACAGCGTCAGCAGTTCGGGCGTGTCATCGGGTCGTTCCAGGCCGTGAAGCACCTCTGCGTGGAGATGCTGTGCCGCGCGGAGCAGGCGTCGTCGGTGGCCTGGGACGCGGCGCGGTCGGTCGGCGAGGACGAACATCCGCTGGCGGCGGCGGTCGCGGCCGCGGTGGCGTTCGACGCGGCCGTCCGCAACGCCAAGGACTGCATCCAGGTGCTCGGCGGCATCGGCTTCACCTGGGAGCACGACGCGCACCGCTACCTGCGCCGGGCGTTGGCGCTACAGCAACTCGCGGGCGGCGTCGCGCAGTGGCGCCGACGTGTCGCCGAGCTGGCGTTGGCGGGAGCGCGACGGTCGCTCACCGTTCAGGTCGAGTCAGATCCCGACGTGCGGACGTTCGCGGAGGAGATCGCCGGGCTGGATCCCGCGGCTCAACGGGAACGGCTGGCGGACAGCGGGTTCCTGGTGCCGCACTGGCCCAGGCCGTACGGGCAGGACGCCGACCAGGCCAGGCAGATGGTCATCGACAGCGAGTTCGTCCGTGCCGGGGTGCGCAGGCCGGACCTGATCATCGGCGGCTGGGCGGGACCGACGATCCTCCGCCACGGCACGCCGGAGCAGCAGGCGCGGTTCGTGCCGCCGACGTTGAGCGGCGAGCTGACCTGGTGTCAGCTGTTCAGCGAACCCGAGGCCGGCTCTGACCTGGCCTCGTTGCGCACCAAGGCTCTCAAGGTCGACGGCGGCTGGAAGCTCACCGGGCAGAAGGTCTGGACGTCGCTCGCACACCAGGCCGACTGGGCGATCTGCCTGGCCCGTACGGACTCCAGCGTCCCGAAGCACAAGGGCATCACGTACTTCCTGGTCGACATGCGCGCGGCCGGGGTGGACGTGCGGCCGTTGCGGGAGATCACCGGCGACGCGCGGTTCAACGAGGTCTTCCTGGACGACGTGTTCGTGCCGGACGACTGCGTGGTCGGCGCGGTGAACGACGGCTGGCGGCTGGCGCGCACCACCCTCGCGAACGAACGCGTCGCGATGGGCTCGGCACTCGGCGAGCCGCTGGAGCAGGTCCTGAGGTCGCCCGCGGCTCCGGACCACGCGGAACGGCTGGGTGCCCTGGTAGCGCAGGGACTGGCGGTGTCCGTGCTGGACCTGCGGGCGAGTCTGCGGGTGCTGAGCGGGCAGGAGCCGGGCGCCGAGTCCAGCGTGCGCAAGCTGGCCGGGGTGCGACAGCGGCAGGACGTCGCCGAGTTCGCGGTCGAGCTGCTCGGTCCGGAAGCTGCGGTCGAAGGTGAGCTGATCTACGAGTTCCTGCTGACCCGGTGCCTGAGCATCGCGGGCGGAACGACGCAGGTGTTGATGAACCTTGCTGGTGAACGCATTCTCGGTCTACCGAGGGAGCCCTAGATGGATTTCCAGCTCGACGAGACCCAGCGCGAGATCGCCACCCTGGCGGCCGACGTGCTGGGCAGGGAGAGCGGCACCCCCTGGAAAGCGTTGGGGGAGGCGGGGTTGCTGGCCCTGGCCGTTCCGGAACGGCTTGGTGGTGACGGGCTCGGCGTGCTGGAGACGGCCGTGCTGCTCACCGAGGTCGGCCGACGGGCGGTGGACGTTCCGGCGCTGGCCACCCTTGCGTTGGGCGTGTTGCCGATCGTGCGCCACGGCACCGCAGAACAGCAGGACGCCCTGCTGCCACTGGTGACCGAACAGCACGGCGTGCTGACGGCCGCGTTGAGCGAGCCGTCGAAGCCCTTGCCTGCCGACCCGAGAACCGTGGCGGGACCGGACGGCATCTTCGGCATGAAGATCAACGTGCCGTACGCCGCCGAGGCACAACGAATCCTCGTCAGCACGAGCAACGGTGTCTTCGTCGTGGATCCTTCGCAGCCCGGAGTGTCCATATCGGACGAAACCGTGCGGTTCGAAGGCGCCCGGGGTGAGCTCCTCGAAGGCGCGGCGGACGACATCCGCCGGTTCGCCCTGGCCGGAGCGGTAGCGGTGGCGGACGGCGTCCTGGCCGGAGCCCTCGACCTCACCGTCGAGCACGTCGGCACCCGTCACCAGTTCGGCAAGCCGCTGGCGACGTTCCAGGCGGCGGCGTGCCTGGTCGCGGACGTCTACATCGCCTCCCGCACCCTGCATCTGGCCGCGCTGACCGCCGCCTGGAGCCTCGACGACAACGACCTCGGCACCGCCGCCTACTGGCTCGCGGCCGAGGCCCTGCCGGCCGTGCACACCTGTCACCACCTGCACGGCGGCCTCGGGCTCGACATCACCTACCCGATGCACCGCTACTACGGCCTGGCCAAGGAGCTGACGCGGTTCGTCGGCGGAGTGGAGCACCGCTTGGGAGCCATCGATGTTCATTGACCTCACCGCCGAGCAGCTCAAGCTGCGCGACGAGCTGCGCGAGTACTTCGCGACCGTCATGTCCGACGCCGAACGCGAGGCGATGCTGACCGAACGGCACGGCGTGACCTACCGCGAGCTGGTGCGCAGGCTGGGACGCGACGGAAGGCTCGGCGTCGGATGGCCGAAGGAGTACGGCGGGCTGGGGTTCGGGCCGATCGAGCAGCAGATCTTCGTCAACGAGGCCGCCCGCGCGGACGTCCCGCTGCCGTACGTGACGCTGCAGACCGTCGGCCCGACGCTTCAGACGTACGGAACCCAGGAGCAGAAGGACTTCTTCCTGCCGCGCATCCTCAGCGGCGACCTGCACTTCGCCATCGGCTACACCGAACCGGACGCGGGCACCGACCTGGCCGCGTTGCGCACCAAGGCGATCCGCGAAGACGATCACTACGTCGTCAACGGGCAGAAGACGTTCACGACGGGCGGCCACGACGCGGACTACGTGTGGCTGGCCTGCCGCACCGGGGAAACGGACTCGCGGCACAAGGGCATCACGATCCTGATCGTCGACACCACCGACCCCGGCTACTCGTGGACGCCGATCATCACGTGCGACGGCGCCCACCACGTCAACGCGACTTACTACAACGACGTTCGCGTGCCCGAGGGCCGCAGGGTCGGCGAGGAGAACAAGGGCTGGCGGCTGATCACCACCCAGCTCAACCACGAGCGCGTGATGCTCGGCCCGTCCGGACGGCTCGGCGCGCTGGTCGAACGGGTCCACGCCTGGGCCTCGGAACGTCAGCTCCTCGACGAACCGGACGTGCGAAGGGCATTCGCCGAGGCGCGGGCGGTCCACCGGGTGAACGAGCTGCTCAACTGGCAGGTGGCGAGCGGTGAACTGGAGGTCGCGGACGCGTCGGCGACGAAGGTGTTCGCCGCGGACAGGACCCAGCGCGTCGGCCGCCTGATGGAGGAGCTCGTCGGACGCCACGGTGCGCCCGCGGAACTCACGAAGTGGCTGGACGTCCAGGCGCGGCGCAACCTCGTGCTGACGTTCGGCGGGGGAGTGCAGGAGATCCAGCGCGAGCTGATCGCGAACATCGGGCTCGGACTACCGCGGGTGGTGCGATGACGGACAAAGCTGCCATCGAGAAGGAGGCCGCCCGCATCGCCGAGCAGGGCGAATGCGCGCCACGACTGGCCCGTGACCCGGTCAACCAGCCGATGATCAACAACTGGCTGGAGGCCATCGGCGACGAACACCCCGGCTACACGGGGACGGCGCCGCCCGCGATGGTCCAGGTCTGGACGATGGCGGGACTGCACGGCCAGCGCACCCTGGACGACCCGCTCGGCGCGATGATGTCGATCCTGGACGAGGCCGGCTACACCTCGGTCGTCGCGACCAACAGCGACCAGACCTACCACCGCTACCTCAAGGTCGGCGAACACCTGTCGGTGACGACGAGCCTGGAGGACGTGACCGGGCCGAAGAGGACCGGGCTGGGTGAGGGCTGGTTCGTCACGACCAGGAGCACGTGGTGGGTCGGCGACGAGGCCGTGGCCGAGATGCGGTTCCGGGTGCTGAAGTTCAAGCCCGCCCACGCCCCCCGGCCGGAAACCGCCTCGGCCCAGTCGAGTACGCCCGCCGTGCAACCGGCGCCCCCCGAGGTCCAGGCCATTCGCCCCTCCGTCAACCGCGACACCGAGTACTTCTGGGAAGGCACCCGGCAGGGCGAGCTCCGCATCCAACGGTGCGGCGGCTGCGGTCTGCTGCGCCACCCACCAGGCCCGATGTGCCCGGAATGCGGTGCCACGAAGCCGAAGTACCTCGTCTCGGAGGGGTACGGCGTGGTCTACAGCTACGTCGTGCACCACCACCCGCAGGTGCCGGGCAAGCAGACCCCGTTCGTCATCGCCCTGATCGAACTGGACGAGGGCGTGCGGATGCTGGGCGAACTGGACGGCGTGCCCAGTGTCGGGCAACGAGTCGAGGTCGTGTTCACCAAGGTCGACGACGACCTGACGATGCCGAGCTGGAGGCCCCGTGCGGATCGGTGATTCCCTGCCCGAGTGGCACGTCGAGGCCACGCCGACGTTCGTGATCAGCACCGCGCTGGCCACCCGTGACTTCCAGGACGTGCACCACGACCGCGACCTGGCGATCCAGCGCGGATCGAAGGACATCTTCATCAACATCCTCACCACCACCGGCCTGGTGCAGCGCTACGTCACGGACTGGGCGGGCCCGGAAGTACTCGTGCGCCAGGTGAACATCAAGCTCGGCGCGCCCTGCTTCGCCTACGACACGCTGAAGTTCTTCGGCCAGGTCGTCGAACGCGAGCAGCGGGACCTGACCATCGAGGTCGTCGGCCGGACCGCGCACGGAGACCACGTCACCGGAACCGTGAAGATCGAGGTGCCCGCGTGAACGCCGCGATCGTCGGTATCGGCGCGACCGACTTCTCGAAGGACTCCGGCCGCAGCGAACTCCAGCTGGCGGCCGAGGCCGTCAGGGCCGCGCTCGACGACGCCGGCCTCGAACCGTCCGATGTGGACGGCCTGGTCAGCTTCACCATGGACACCAACGCCGAGATCGCGGTCGCCCGTGAGCTGGGCATCCCGGAGCTGACGTTCTTCAGCCGCGTCCACTACGGCGGCGGGGCGGCGTGCGCGACGGTCCAGCAGGCCGCGATGGCCGTCGAGACGGGCGCGGCGAAGGTCGTGGTCTGCTACCGGGCGTTCAACGAACGCTCCGGGCACCGGTTCGGGCAGGTGCAGACCGCGGCGGCCGCCAACATCGACAACAGCTGGTCGTACCCGATGGGTCTGGGCACGCCGGCCGCGATGGTCGCCATGTTCGCCCGCCGGTACATGCACGAGTACGGCGCCACGAGCGAGGACTTCGGCCGGATCGCGGTGATCGACCGCAAGCACGCCGCCACGAACCCGCACGCCTGGTTCCACGACCGGCCGATCACCCTGGACGACCACCAGGCGTCACGATGGATCGCCGAACCGCTCCGGCTCCTCGACTGCTGCCAGGAAAGCGACGGCGGAGTCGCACTGGTCGTCACCTCGGCCGAACGAGCCCGCGACCTGCCGAACAAGCCCGCGCACGTCAAGGCGGCGACGCAGGGCAGCGGCGTGGACCAGTTCACGATGACCAGCTACTACCGCGACGACCTGACCAGGCTGCCCGAGATGGGCGTGGTGGCGAGGGGGCTGTGGGAGAAGTCGGGCATCGGACCGTCCGATGTGGACGTAGCTGTGCTCTACGACCACTTCACGCCGTTCGTCCTGGTCCAACTCGAGGAGCTGGGCTTCTGCGGACGCGGGGAGGCCAAGGACTTCATCAAGTCCGGCGCGCTCGAACTGGACGGGACGCTCCCGCTCAATCCGCACGGCGGCCAGCTCGGCGAGGCCTACCTGCACGGCATGAACGGCATCGCCGAGGGCGTGCGCCAGGTGCGCGGCACCGCGGTGAACCAGGTCGCGGACGTGGAGCACGTCCTGGTCACCGCCGGCACCGGCGTCCCGACCAGCGGCCTAGTCCTCGGTCAGCTGTAGTACGGCATCAGCGAGAACGGGACGGTCCCCGGCGAAAGTCGTCAGCACGAGCCGGGAACCGTCCCGCCACACCCGCGTCGTCAAGGTCTCGCCGGGGAAGACCACGCCCGCGAACTTCGCCCCGAACGACGACACCTGCTCCGGTCCGTCGAGCATCGCGTCGATCACGGCCTTGCACACCACCCCGTAGGTGCACAGCCCGTGCAGGATCGGCGCGTCGAACCCGGCGCGGACAGCGAACTCGGGATCGGCGTGCAGCGGATTCCGGTCGCCGCACAACCGGTACAGGTAGGCCTGCTGCGGCAGCGTCGGGGTCTCGATCACGAAGTCCGGTGCGCGCGACGGCACCTCCACCTTGCCCGAGGGCCCGCGGTCGCCGCCGAACCCGCCCTCGCCACGGGCGAAGATGCTGGACCGGGTCGTGTACAGCGCGGTGCCGTCCGGGGTGAGAGCGGTCGACTCCTGCACGATGACCGCGGCTTTCCCCTTGTCCCAGACGTCCGCGATCCGCGTTCGCAACACCGCCTCACCTTCAGCGGGTAGCGGAGCGTGCACGGTGATCTCCTGCGTGCCGTGCAACACCCGAGCCAGGTCGATGTCGACGCCGGGAAACGACACGGCGGGCGGCGCGGTCTCGTGGAAGCGTGGCGCGACGACGCCGAACGTCGGCAGCACCCGCAATCCCCGCTCGTAGACGTAACGGAGTTCCGTCGCCCCCAGAGCCAGGTGGTAGAGCAGCACGTCGGACTCGGACCAGGAGAACTTGATCTCGGGAAGTTCCGCCCCGACGGCGACGGCGGGATCGATCGGCATCAGGCGCCCCTCACTCGTAGCTGATCTTCACGATGTCGGTGACCGGAACCGACTGGCACGCCAGCACGATGCCCTCGGCGATGTCCTCGGAGTCGAGCACGTCGTTGTTGAGCATCTTGACCTCGCCCTCGACCAGCCGGCACGCGCACGCGCTGCACGCACCCTCCCGGCACGAGTACGGCGCGTCGAGTCCCTTCTCCAGCAACAGGTCGAGCAGCTTCGTCCGTGCGGGCCACGGAAACCGGTGCTGCTCGCCGTCCAGTTCGACCTCGACCACCGCGTCCGGCCGATCGTCGACCACCGGCACCACGTCGGAGAACGGATCGCTGGACAGCGACACGAACTTCTCGACGTGCACGACCGAAACGTCGTGCAGCGCCTTGCGGGCGGCCTCCATGAACGGCCCGGGTCCGCACACGAACGCCTCGTCGCACGACCGGACGAACGCCCGCAGTCCCGCAACGGAAGGCAGTCCCTGCACCGATTCCAGCCAATGCACGACGGTCAGTCGTTCCGGGTACGACCGCGCCAGCTCCGACAGCTCCCGTGCGAAGATCACCGAAGCCTCGTCCCGGTTGGCGTACACCAGGAACACCCGCCCGGAACCCTCGCCGAGCACGGCCCGGATGATCGACATGACCGGCGTGATCCCGCTCCCGGCCGCGAACGCCAGCAACGACCCGTCCAGCGACGAGGGCGTGAACACCCCGGCCGGCGCCAGCACGTCCAGTTCCATCCCGGCAGCAAGCGACGAGCACATCCAGTGCGACCCGTACCCGTCCGGCGTCCGTTTGACCGTGATCTTCAACGGTTCACCCGGCGCACTGGACAGCGAGTAGCACCGAGCCACGTCACCCGCCCGCACGGTCAGGAACTGGCCGGGCCGCACCGCGAAGTCCACGCCCGACAGCACGAACGAACGCGCGTCGGCGGTCTCCTCGATCACGGCGTCGACCCGCAGCCGGTGCACCTCAGCCATCGGCGACCTCCAGCGTTCCCTCGCGCACGGCCTTCTCGATGCTGTCGCGCAGCCGCAGGCAGGTGGGGACGAACGCGGACCGCGGCCCGCACAGCTCGACGCACGTGGAGGTGTCGGAGAGCCACTGCACGCTGGTGTGCTGCGGGCTGTTCTTCTTGACCAGCACCCGGTTCCCGCAGTCGCACCGGACCGGAACCATGCCGCCAACGAGGAACTCGTCGCGCTCGCTCACGTCGCCGACTCCTGACGGGCGAGATTCTCGGCGACCTCCTTCTCCCAGACCTCGATCGCCCGGCTCGTGTCGACCTCGAACTCGAAGCGCCGCACCATGTCGTCGCTGACGTCCTCCACGTCGACGTAGAACTGCTCGTACCAGCGGCGAAGCTGGTAGACCGGCCCGTCCTCCTCGCACAGCAACGGGTTGTCGACGCGCGACTTGTTCTGCCAGATCTCCACGTCCTGCAGGAACCCGACGCCGATGCCGCGCGCGAACTTGGCCGCGATCTTGTCCGCGTGGATGTCGTCCACACCGGGCAGCTTCTTCACGATCGCGCCCCACTGGAGCCTGAACGACGTCGGTGAGATCGGGTAGTGGCAGTTGATCAGCACCGTCTCGATCTCGAGGCCCTTGTAGTCGTTCCACAGGTAGTCGATCATGTACGACGGCCCGTAGTACGCGGCTTCGGAACGCACTTCCACGTCACCGGTGTAGTTCGAGCCCATCGCGACGTCCGGACGCCCGCGCGTGGTCAGGTACTGCGAGGCGACATGGCCTTCCATCACGTTCTTGAAGTACGTCGGGAACGCGAAGTGGATGTAGAAGAAGTGGGCCATGTCGACGACGTTGTCGATGATCTCGCGGCAGTTCGCGTTGTCGATCACGACCGAGTCCCAGGTCCAGTTGCTCCACTCGTCGCTGAACGCCGACTCGATGCGCGGGATCGTGATGTGCTCGGGCGGCGGGTTGCCCTGCGGGTCGTTCCACACGAAGAGCTGCTTGTTCTCTTCGAGCGTGATCCACGACCGGGTGCGCGCCCGCAGCGGAACCCGCTTGGCGTAAGGGATGTCGACGCACTTGCCGTTGCCCGCCCAGCGCCAGTCGTGGAACGGGCAGGCGATGTTGTTGCCCTTGATCGTGCCCTGGGTGAGGTCGCCGCCCATGTGCCGGCAGTACCCGTCCAGGACGTTGATCTTGCCGTCCTCCGAGGCGAACACCACGAGCTTCGTGCCGAACGCCTCCACGGGGTGGGGTTTGCCGTCGCGGAAGTGACTGGCGAGGCCGAGGCAGTGCCATCCGCGCGCGAACCTCGCTGGAGGCGCGCCGGCGTCGATCGTCCGCACGCTGTCCTGCGTCATCGCTTTCCTCCAGAGATGTCGAGGCCGGCCAGATATCCGAACGTCATCGCCGGTCCGAGAGTGGCGCCCGCGCCCGCGTAGGTGTGGCCCATGACGGACGCGCTGGTGTTGCCCGCCGCGTACAGGCCGTCGATCACCGAACCGTCCTCGCGCAGCACCCGCGCGTGGGTGTCGGTGCGCAGGCCGCCCTTGGTGCCGAGATCGCCGGGCACGATCTTGACCGCGTAGAACGGGCCGGTGGTCAGCGGCGCCAGGTTGGGGTTCGGCTTGACGCGTGGATCGCCGTAGTAGCGGTCGTACGCGCTGTCGCCGCGGTGGAAGTCCGCGTCCTTGCCTTCCACGGTCAGGGCGTTGAACCGCCACACGGTGTCCAGCAGGTGTGGCAGGCCGGCTGCCTGGGCGAGCTCTTCCAGGCTGGGCGCGGTGAGCACGGAGTCCTTCCAGCGCCGGGGGAGCGGGCGCCGCGGCGGGATGCCGCAGAACGGGTAGCGGCTGCGGTAGGTGTGGTCGAAGACGAGCCAGGTGTCGCCGGTCATCGCGTTGACCACGTCGATGTAGGGCGCCGCCTCGTTCACGAACCGGCGACCGGTCTTGTCGACCAGCACGCAGCCGGGCAGGGACCGTTCGGCGAGCAGGAAGAACGGGCCGCGCGGCAACGGGACGGACGGGCCCCACCAGGCGTCGTCCATCAACCCGACGGCCGCGCCCGCTCGTTGCCCGGCCTCGATGCCGTCGCCGGTGTTGGCCTTGGCGCCCACTGTCCACTCAGTACCGATGTCCTGGTGCTGCTTGCGCATCCGCTCGTTGTTCTCGAACCCGCCGGACGCCAGCACGACGTGGTTCGCCAGGATCAGCTTCTCGCCGACGAGAACTCCGGCGACGCGACCGTTCTCGTGGTGCAGGTCGGTCATCGCGGTGTTGAGCCTGACCTCGACGTTCAGTGCCTTCAGCCCTGCTCGCAGCCCCGCGGACAGTGCCTGGCCCATGGTCAGGCGGCGGCCCGGCAGGAACCGGCGGGCGAAGACCTTGGCGGCGGTGAGGATGCCGCGCGGGTGTCGTCCGATCAGCGTCAGCCAGCGGTAGTCGGTCTGGGTGATCACGATGCCCGCGGGCGTCGGCACGTACGGCGGTTCGAGGTTCTTGATCTCGTCGCCGAGCAACGCCGCGTTGAGCGGCAGAGGTTCGACCGACCGGCCGCGTGGTTGCCCTCCTGGCGCCTCCGGGTAGTAGTCGGAGTACTCGCGGACCCAGCGGAACTTCAGCGGCGTGTGGGCGCAGACGAACGCCAGCATGGCCGGTCCGGCGTCCAGGAACGCCTCCCGCAGTTCGGCCGGGACCTCGCTCGCGATGTGCGCGAGATAGGTGCCGGCCCGCTCCGGCGAGTCGGGCACACCGTTGGCGGCGACCACGGCGTTGTTCGGCACCCAGATACCGCCGCCCGACCGCGCGGTCGAGCCGCCGTAGTGCGCGGCCTTCTCGATGATCAGGGTCCGCAGGCCGTTTTGAGCGGTGCAGAGCGCGGCTGTCATGCCCGCCGCACCGCTGCCGACGACGATCACGTCGTACATCGCACCTCCCCGAAGCTCAGACTAGAACAGGTTATAGTTCTGAGGCGGTTTGGCGCTATGGTGTAGGAGTTCCAGGCAA
Source organism: Lentzea waywayandensis (assembly GCF_900115955.1). Classification (GTDB taxonomy): domain Bacteria; phylum Actinomycetota; class Actinomycetes; order Mycobacteriales; family Pseudonocardiaceae; genus Lentzea; species Lentzea waywayandensis. The sequence continues at coordinate 731,645 of NZ_FOYL01000002.1, read as the reverse complement.
GTCGACTCACCAAGAACCTGTTTCTGGAGGGTTGCGTGGAAGTCACCGCTGACGTGGTCGTCATCGGCTTCGGCGCGGCCGGCGCGTGCGCCGCCGTCGAGGCCGCGGCGGCTGGTGCGTCCGTGGTGGTGCTGGACCGGTTCGGAGGCGGTGGCGCGACCGCGTTGTCCGGCGGCGTCGTCTACGCGGGCGGTGGGACGCGGCAGCAGGTCGAGGCCGGTGTCACCGACTCGGTCGACGCGATGTTCTCCTACCTGCGGCACGAGGTCCGGGACGCGGTGTCGTCCGAGACCCTGCGGAGGTTCTGCGAGGACAGCGCCAAGATGCTGGCCTGGCTGGAGGACCAGGGCGTGCCGTTCGACGCGCGGGTGTCGCCGTTCAAGACCTCCTACCCGACCGACGACTACTACCTGTACCTGTCCGGCAGCGAGGACGCCTGGCCCGACCCGGCGCCGCGCGGGCATCGGACCAGGGCGAAAGGCACGTCGGGCAAGGCCTTCTTCACTCGTCTGGCCGAGGCGACCCGGCGCGCGGGCGTGCGGATCATGCCGCAGACCAGGGCCGTCGAGCTGGTCGTCACGGACGGCCGGGTGACCGGCGTGCGGTGCCGGACTCTCACCGGTCCTGCGCGAGCTCTGCACGGGGCGTTGTCCAAGGCGGGCGCCAAACCGTGGCTGTACTACCCGCCGTTGGGCAAGAGGCTGTTCGGGCTGGCAGCGTGGCTCGAACGGTTCGGCCGGCCGTTGATGATCAACGCCGGGCAGGGCGTGGTCATCGCGGCCGGCGGCTTCATCGCCGACCGGGCGCTGGTGCACGAGAACGCTCCGGCCTACCGCGGTGGCCTCGCGCTGGGCACGCCCGGCGACGACGGTGGCGGGATTCGGCTCGGTATCGCCGCAGGTGGCAGGACCGCGCGGATGGACAAGATCTCGGTGTGGCGGTTCATCACGCCGCCCAGCGCGTTGCAGCGCGGGGTGCTGGTCGACTCGGCCGGGCAGCGGTTCGGGGACGCGACCCGGTACGGCGCGGCCAACGGAGGTGCGATCGTCGAACGCGGCGGCAAGGCCTGGCTGCTGATCGACGACGAGATCCTCCAGGTCGCGCGGGCCCAGGTGAGGACGCAGACGGCGCCGTTCCAGCGCTGGCAGGTCCGCTACCTGCTGGGACGAGGCATGGTCACCGCGCCGACCATCGAGGAAGCCGCGGCCAAGGCGGGAATCGCGGTGCCCGAACCGTTCGGGACGCCGCCCTATTCGTTGATCAACGTGTCGGTGCGCGCGGGGTTCGGCTACCCGTGCCCGATGCTCACGCTCGGCGGGCTCGTCGTGGACGAGGACACCGGTCAGGTGCAGGGAGTCGCCGGCCTGTACGCGGCGGGCCGGTCGGCGGTCGGGGTGTGCTCGGAGTCCTACGTCAGCGGCCTCGCGCTCGCCGACTGCGTCTTCTCGGGCCGCCGTGCGGGGCAACATGTGGCGAAGGAGGCCAGGTGCTGACGATCCAGTCCAGGGAGGCGGCCGCCGAGTTGCTGCGCGCGGCGGAGCGCGACCGCGTGCCGATCAGACCGCTGGTGGAGCTGTATCCCGACATCGACGTGGTGGACGCGTACGAGATCCAGCTGCTCAACGTCCGCCACCGCAACAGGGACGTGATCGGCCACAAGGTCGGCCTGTCGTCGTTGGCGATGCAGCAGATGATGGGCGTCGACGAACCCGACTACGGCCACCTGCTCGACGACATGCAGCTGGCCGGAATCGCGGACGCGTCGGCGTACCTGTACCCGCGGGTCGAGGTGGAGATCGCGTTCCTGCTGGCCCGCGACCTGCCCGGCGAGGGCTGCACGGTCGAGGACGTCCTTGCCGCCACCGAGTTCGTCGCGCCGGCCATCGAACTGATCGACAGCCGGATCGAGAACTGGCGGATCGGCCTGCAGGACACCATCGCGGACAACGCGTCGTCGGCCGGATTCATGCTGGGCTCCGAGCGCGTGCGTCCGTCCGAACTGGACATCGGCGCCGTCGCGGCCACGTTGCGGCGCAACGGCGAGGTGGTCGCCGAAGGACGTGGTGACGCCGTGCTGGGCGATCCGGCGATCGCGGTGGCGTGGCTGGCGGCCAAGGTCGCGAGCTTCGGCGTCCGGCTGCTGGCCGGGGACATCGTGCTGCCCGGTTCGTGCACGCGCGCCATCGACGCCCGGCCGGGTGACGAGTTCCGCGCCGAGTTCGCCGGACTCGGTTCTGTCGACTTGAAGTTCGAATAGGGGTGACTGGGTGAAGGCGGCCATCGTCGGCTCCGGCAACATCGGCACCGACCTGCTCTACAAGCTCCTGCGCTCGCAGGTGCTGGAACCGCGCTGGATGGTGGGCATCGACCCGGCCAGCGAGGGACTGCGCCGCGCGGCCGATCTCGGGCTTGAGGTCTCGGTCGACGGCGCGGAGTGGTTGCTGCGTCAGGACGAGCTGCCGGACATCGTCTTCGAGGCGACGTCCGCGGCGGTGCACAGGGCCAACGCCCCGCGCTACGCCGAGGCGGGCATCCGGGCGATCGACCTGACACCGGCCGCGGTCGGGCCCTACGTCGTGCCGCCGGTGAACCTCGGTGAGCACCAGGACGCGCCCAACATCAACCTGATCACGTGCGGTGGTCAGGCGACGATTCCCATGGTGCACGCGGTTTCCCGGGTGGTTCCGGTGTCGTACGCGGAGATCGTCGCGAGCGTCGCGTCGGTTTCCGCCGGACCGGGCACGCGGGCCAACATCGACGAGTTCACCCGCACGACCAGTCGTGGCATCGAGGCGATCGGCGGCGCGGACCGCGGCAAGGCGATCATCGTGCTGAACCCGGCGGACCCGCCGATGATCATGCGCGACACGATCTTCTGCGCGATCCCCGAGGACACCGATCCCGACCCGATCACGGACTCGATCGCGCGGATGGAGACCGACATCCGTTCGTACGTACCGGGATTCCGGTTGCTGAGGGAACCGCAGTTCGACGCCGGCCGGGTGGCGATCTTCGTGGAGGTCGCGGGTGCGGGCGACTTCCTGCCCGAGTACGCCGGGAACCTCGACATCATGACGGCCGCCGCGACCAAGGTGGGGGAGGAGATCGCTCGTGCAGCAGCGTCTGAGTCTGCGGTTGACCGACACGTCACTGCGTGACGGCTCGCATCACAAGCGGCACCAGTTCACGGTCGACGACGTCCGCTCGATCGTGGCGGCACTCGACGGCGCCGGGGTGCCGGTGATCGAGGTGACGCACGGCGACGGGCTGGGCGGGTCGTCGTTCAACTACGGCTTCAGCCACACACCCGAGCAGGAACTGATCAAGGTCGCGGTCGAGACGGCCCAGCGGGCCAGGATCGCGGTGCTGATGCTGCCGGGCGTCGGGGTGAAGGACGACATCCTGGTGTCGCAGGACAACGGCGCCTCGATCGTCCGGATCGCCACGCACTGCACCGAGGCCGACGTGTCCGTGCAGCACTTTCAGCTGGCTCGCGAACGTGGGCTGGAGACCGTCGGGTTTCTCATGATGGCTCACTCGCAGCCGCCGGAGGCGTTGGCGAAGCAGGCTCGCATCATGGCCGATGCCGGTTGCCAGTGCGTCTACGTGGTCGACTCGGCCGGTGCTTTGGTGCTGGAGCAGGTCTCCGAGCGGGTCGAGGCGCTGGTCGCCGAGTTGGGTTCCGACGCCCAAGTCGGCTTTCACGGGCACGAGAACCTTGGTCTGAGCGTCGCGAACTCCGTCGCCGCGGCACGTGCCGGAGCCGTGCAGATCGACGGCAGCGTGCGCGGATTCGGGGCAGGCGCGGGAAACACGCCTCTGGAGGCGTTCGTCGGCGTCTGCGACAAGCTGGGGTTCGAGACCGGAGTCGACTTCTTCAAGATCGTGGACGCGGCCGAGGACGTCGTCCGGCCCGTCATGCCCGAGGAGTGCCTGCTCGACCGGATGGCGCTGATGATGGGCTACGCGGGCGTCTACTCCAGCTTCCTCAAACACGCGTACACGCAGGCCGAACGCTATGGCGTGTCCGGCGCGCAGATCCTCGTCCGCGCGGGCGAACGCAAGCTCGTGGGTGGGCAAGAGGATCAGCTGATCGACATCGCACTGGAGCTGAGCAGGGAGAAAGTCCGATGAGCGAGGAAATCCTCGGCAAGGTGCGGGAACTGCTGCCGGCGCTCGCCGAACGCGCGGCCGAGGCGGAGGAACTGCGCAAGGTGCCGCCGGAGTCGGTGAAGGCGTTGCAGGAGACCGGGTTCTTCCGGATGCTCCAGCCCGTGCGGTACGGCGGGTTCGAGTCGCATCCGCTCGACTTCTACACCGCGGTCAGGATGATCGGCAGCGCCTGTGGATCTACGGGCTGGGTCGCGTCCGTGCTGGGCGTGCACCCGTGGCACGTCGGGCTGTTCGACGTGCAGGCGCAGGAAGAGGTGTTCGGCGAGGACCAGGACACCCGGATCTCCTCCTCCTACGCGCCGACAGGCCGTGCGACGGCGGTGGAGGGCGGGTTCCGGTTCAGCGGCAAGTGGAGCTTCTCGTCCGGCTGCGACCACGCGACGTGGGTGCTGCTCGGCGGCCTCGTGATGAACGACGAGGGCAAGCCGATCGACTTCCGGACGTTCCTGCTGCCGATCGCCGACTACACGATCAACGACGTGTGGGACACGGTCGGCCTGCGTGGCACCGGTAGCAACGACATCGTGGTGAACGACGTGTTCGTGCCGGAGTACCGGGCGCTGAGCATGTCGCACACCGCGCGGTGCAAGTGCCCTGGCCAGGAGGTCAATCCCGGCCCGCTGTTCCGCATGCCGTACGGGACGATCCACCCGTACGCGATCACCGCGCCGATGATCGGCATGGCGACCGGCGCGTACGACCTGCACGTCACCGCGACCCGTGAGCGCGTCCGGGCCGCCTACCTGGGCGAGAAGTCGGTCGACGACCCGTTCGCCCAGGTGCGGATCGCCACGGCGGCCAGCGACATCGACACCGCGTGGTGGCAGCTGGAGAAGGACATCAACGACGAGTGGGAACACGCCGTCGCCGGCACGAAGATCCCGATCGAGATGCGGCTGCGGGCGCGCCGGGACCAGGTGCTGGGCAGTGCGCGGGCGATCTCCGCGATCGACCGGCTCTTCGAGAGCGCGGGCGGCAAGGCGATCAACGCCGGCCTGCCGTTGCCCCGGTTCTGGCGCGACGCGCACGCCGCACGGGTGCACGCGGCCAACGACCCGGAGCGCGTCCTCGTGCTGTACGGCAAGAACGAGCTCGGCATCCAGGTCCGCGACGGCTTGTTCTGAGGGGGCGTTGATGAGCGTGCGGTTGCACTACCACGAAGCCGGTACCGACAACGCCGAGACGCTGGTCCTGCTGCACGGCGGCGGGCCCGGCGCGTCGGCGATGAGCAACTTCCGCGCGAACATCCCGGTGTTCGCGAATTCGTTCCGCGTGCTGGCGGTCGACATGCCGGGCTACGGCCAGTCGGACAAACCCGCCGAGCACGACCAGTACTTCTCCTTCGCCTCCAGGGCTTTGAAGGATCTCCTGGACTCGCTGGAGATCGAGCGGGCGCACATCCTGGGCAACTCGCTCGGTGGCGGCACGGCTGTCAGGTTCGCTCTGGACAACGGGAAACGCGCTGGGCGGCTCGTGTTGATGGGCCCGGGCGGGTTGTCGTTGAACGTCTTCTCGCCTGATCCGACGGAGGGTGTGCGCAAGCTCAGCGCGTTCGCTCGCACACCCACGCGGGAGAAGATCGAGGAGTTCCTGCGGATCATGGTGTTCGACCAGTCGCTGATCACCGACGAGCTGATCGACGAACGGTTCGAGGCGGCGCGTCAGCCGGAGTCGTTGCGCGCCATGGCCGCGCTCGGCAAGTCGTTCTCCGGCCCCGACTTCGAGCAGGGCATGCTCTGGCGGGAGGCGTACAGGTTGCGCCAGCGGGTTCTGCTGGTGTGGGGCCGCGAGGACCGGGTGAACCCGCTGGACGGCGCGTTGCTGGCGACGAAGCTGATCCCGCGCGTGCAACTGCACGTGTTCGGCGGGTGCGGGCACTGGGCGCAGCTGGAGAAGTTCGACGAGTTCAACCGGCTCGCTCTCGACTTTCTGACGGAGGCGTGATGGGCATCCGCTCGCTGGCGTATCTCCGGATCGAGGCCACCGACATGAACCGGTGGCGCGAGTTCGGGTTGAAGGTCCTCGGCATGGTCGAGGGCAAAGGTTCGACCGAGGGCGCTCTTTATCTGCGGATGGACGACTTTCCGGCGCGTCTGGTGATCGTGCCCGGCGAGGCAGACCGGTTGCAGGCTTCCGGCTGGGAGGCCGCCACCGACGCCGAGGTCGAAGAGGTCGCGAAACGCCTGGCCTCGGCCGGCGTCGCGTACGTCGAGGGATCGGCCGAGGATCTGGCGGAGCGACGGGTCAACGGGCTGATCAGGTTCGAGGACCCGTCCGGGAACGTGTTGGAGGTGTTCCACGGCGCGGCTCTGGAACACCGGCGGGTCGTGTCGCCGTACGGGCATCGGTTCGTGACCGAGGAGCAGGGCCTCGGGCACGTCGTGCTGTCCACTTCGGACGACGAGGCCGCGCTGCACTTCTACCGCGACGTGCTGGGCTTCCGGCTGCGCGACTCGATGCGCCTGCCACCGCAGTTCGTCGGCAGGCCCGCCGACGGACCGCCCGCGTGGCTGCGGTTCTTCGGCTGCAACCCGCGCCACCACAGCCTGGCGTTCCTGCCGATGCCGACGCCGAGCGGGATCGTGCACCTGATGGTCGAGGTCGAGAACACCGACGACGTGGGTCTGACGCTGGACCGGGCTCAGCGCCGCAAGGTGCCGATGTCGGCGACCTTGGGCAGGCACGTCAACGACCTGATGTTGTCGTTCTACATGAAGACGCCCGGTGGGTTCGACGTCGAGTTCGGTTGCGAGGGACGGCAGGTCGACGATGAGGACTGGATCGCACGCGAGAGCACGGCGGTGAGCCTGTGGGGACACGACTTCAGCGTTGGCCACCAGAAGTAATGCAGTCAGAAATAACCGCCCGCTACCGTTCCGTCCTCGGTCACTTCTGCACCGGGGTGACCGTGGTGACCGGTATGTCCTCCGACGGCCCGGTCGGGTTCGCCTGTCAGGCGTTCGCCGCGTTGTCGCTGGACCCGCCGCTGGTGGTGTTCTGTCCACAACGGACTTCGCGCAGCTGGGCGGCGATGGCGGCCTCCGGCTCGTTCTGCGTGAACGTGCTGGCGGAGGACCAGCGCGAGGTGTCGACCGTGTTCGGGAAGGCCGGCACGGACAAGTTCTCCGCCGTGTCGTGGACGCCGTCGGCGACCGGTGCTCCGGTGCTCGACGGCGCCCTGACGTGGGTGGACTGCCAGGTGTCGGTGGTGTACGACGCCGGCGACCACCACATGGTCGTCGGCTCGGTCGTGGAGCTCGGTCCGGTGCGCGAGGCGCAGCCGCTGCTGTTCTACCGCGGCCGCTACGCCTCACACGCCGAACTGGACACGCGCGGGTGGTCCGGCGAGGTCCTCGACAACCTGCTGACGTGGCAGCGCCAGTCAGAGTGGAGTTGATGCGGTGACCTGCCAGACCGCCGCCGGAATCCGCACCTCGTCCCCGTGCACGAAGCCGTCGAACGCACCCCGGACATCGCTCATGATCCGGGGACGTTCGGACTCCTCGGCCTCCTTGAGCGCACGGGAGATCGGGCCGAGGTTGCTCAGGTACGGGACCAGCAGCTCCTCGGGCATCGTGCGGATCTCGTCCACCGGGCGGATGTCGACCCCGCTCCAGCCGGCGTCCTCGAGGATCTTGCGCGTCCTGCCGGGGTCGGCGAAGGCGAACGGACCTGGCCCGTCCGGGTCCGGCGCCGGCGCGTCGGGCAGCAACGGGGCGGCGGCCTTGGTCGCCGCGCCCATGAACGGGTTCTCGTCCGGCGTGCGCCACGTGATGAAGCAGAGCTCGCCGCCCGGCGACGCGGCGCGCAGCAGGTTGCGGAAGGCGGCGGTCGGGTCGTCGAAGAACATGACCCCGAACCGGCTCACGATCAGGTCGAAGCTGGTGTCGAACGCGTGCACCTGTGCGTCGGCCAGGAGGTACTGCGCTGTTCCGTGCTCGCGTGCGGCGGCGAGCATCGTCTCGGAGATGTCGACGCCCACGCAGGCCGCCCCGGTGGCCTCGGTGATCGCCCTCGTGACGCCGCCCGTGCCGCACCCGACGTCGAGAACCCGTTCGCGTGGCCGTTCGAGCGCGGTCTGCACGAGCAGGTCCTGGAACGGGCGGAGCATCATGTCCACGATGTCCTGCACGTTCGCCCAGCCCTGCCCCGCGGCGTTCCACCAGGCGGCCTGCTCGCTGTTCACGTCTGCTGTCATGCTCCTACCGTCCTACTTCAAGTCGGCTTGAGGTCAAGTGTCGTGGACTCCGTTGAAATCGGCATCGGCGAAGTGGTCCGGCGTTCCGGTGTACCCGCGTCGACCCTGCGCTACTACGAGGAGCGGGGCCTGATCGCGTCCGTGCGACGGCAAGGCCTGGCGCGCGTGTTCACGGCGGCCGTGCTGGAACAGCTGGCGTTGATCGCGGTCTGCCGCACGGCCGGGTTCTCGCTGGACGAGATCACGCTGATGTTCTCGCCCGACGGCCGCCCGTCGCCGAACCGCGCGATGCTCGCGGCCAAGGCCGACGAGCTGGACGCGACGATCCGGAAGCTGGCGCTGATGCGCGACGACCTGCGGCACGCGGCCGCCTGTCCGGCGCCGACGCACATGGAATGCCCGACGTTCCGCCGCGTGCTGGGCCAGGCCTAAGCGATCCAGATCCGCGGTGCCACGGAGGCGGCGGCCTGGTACGGCGAGAGCCTGGTCCCGACCACCTCCAGCGGCCACTTCTCCCGCAGCGTGACCCACAGCCGCGCGGACAGCCCTGCGAACGGTCCGAGCAAGTCGGTGCCGGACACCTGCAGGACGTAGGTCCACTTCGCGACGTCCGGTGCCCCGGCGAGCGGTTCCCTCCAGGCACGGCGCAGGACGCGTCCGCCATACCTGGCCGCCTCGTCGGCCAGCATGCGGTCCGCTCTGCTCGGGTCCGGCGCGTCGGCGGGCCCGATGGCGCTGAACCGGTACGGCACGGGCGGTACGGCGGCGATGATCCGCACGGCGGCCAGGTCGGGGCTGTGCGGATCGTCCAACGAGGACTGGACGAGGTCGTGTTCCTCTTGTGTGATGGCGATGTCCTCGTGCGCCAGGGTCAGCAACAGCGTCGCCTCGGCCTGCGCGGGTTCGCCGCCGAAGTAGTCCTCACGCACCGAACGCAGAACGTCGTCCTCCAGCCGCCCCGCGAACCGCGCGCACAGATCGGTGACCGTCGCGTAGGTCTGCACATCCACGGATCAGATCTTCGCCCGCAGCCGTTCGAGGTGCACGGCCGGGCTGCCGAACAGCTGGCCGCTGCCGTGCGCCCGCTTGAGGTACAGGTGCGCGTCGTGCTCCCAGGTGATCGCGATGCCGCCGTGCAGCTGGACCATCTCGGCGGCGACCTTGAAGAACGCCTCCGAGCAGTAGACCTTGGCGACCGCCGCGGACACCTCGTCGGTGACGGCAAGAGCAGCCGACCTGGCGGTCTCGACGAGGACGTGCATGTCCGCCATGCGGTGCTTCAACGCCTGGAACGAGCCGATGGGTTTGCCGAACTGCACGCGGGTCTTGGTGTACTCGACGGTGAGTTCGAGGGCTCTCGCGGCGGCGCCGACCTGTTCCGCGCTCAAACAGGCCAGCGCGACGTCACGGATGCGCGGCGACCAGGGGCCCAGGCGGGTGGCGGCGGCGTTGGTCAGGTGGAGGGTGGCGAGACGGCGGGTCTGGTCCATCGTCGGCGTGTGGTCGCGGCTGACGCCGGGCTGGTCCGGGTCGACCTCGTACAGGTGGACGCCGTCGCTGACCAGGAGGATCTCTGCCAGGTCGCCATCGAGGACGTAGCGCTGGACGCCGTCGAGGTGGTCGTTGACCGCGCTGATCTCCGCGCCGTCCCAGGGCCAGGCGAGCGTGGCGATGGCCCCGTCGGCGATCCGGCGCAGCAGCCGGCCGGACTGCTCGTCGTCGAGGCTCAGAAGCGCTTTCGCGGCGATGGTCGAGGCCAGCAGCGGTGACGGGGTGAGGGTGCGGCCGAGTTCTTCCAGTGCGAGGCGGGTTTCGGCCAGGCCGGCGCCGGAGCCGCCGTACCGCTCGGGGATCGGGAGCACCCCGATGTCGCACAGCCGCGCCCACACGTCCTTGTCGTAGCCGTGCGGGGTCTCGATGGCCGCGCGGATGTCCGAGTGCTTGGCGAGCAGGCTGCGGACGGCGTCACGCAACGCGAGTTGTTCCGGTGTCACAACGCCTCCAGCACGCGGGCTCGGTGCATCGACGGACTGCCCCACGCCGTGCGCAGGGCTCGGGTCTGCAACAGGAAACGGCCCAGGTCGTGCTCGGCGGTGTAGCCGATGGCCCCGTGGACCTGGAGCGCCGTGCGGGCGGCCTGCCAGGCGGCGTCGGAGGTGGCGACCTTGGCGGCCGAGACGTCGCGGGAGGACATGGTCACGGCCGCGCCGAACACCAGCGGGCGGGCGAGCTCGAGTCCGATCAGGACGTTCGCGAGGTGGTGCTTGACCGCCTGGAACCCGCCGATGGGCTTGCCGAACTGGGCGCGGGCCTTGGCGTGGGCGGTGGTCATCTCGAGCATGGCGCGGCCGAGGCCGAGGAGCTGGGCCGAGCAGGTCAGGACGCCGAGGTCGAACGCGCGATCCGCCGGCACGCCGGTGGCGATGACCGGGCCCGCGGAGAGTTCGACGAGGCGGCGCGCCGGGTCGACGGACTGGAGTTCGGCGGTGGGGGCGGCCTCGCGGAGGGTGTCGCCCTCGACGAGCAGGTAGCGGTCGGCCTCGACGGCGTGGGGGACGAGGGGAGGGAAGGCAACGGACCAGGTACCGAAGCCAGCCCCGGCCCCGTCAACAACTCTGGCCCCAGCCCCGCCGCCGCCCCCGCCACCGGCCGCGCCGCGGCCACTGCCACCGGCCCTGCCACCGGCCCTGCCACCGGCCCTGCCACCGGCCCTGCCACCGGCCCTGCCACCGGCTCCAGGTTCGAGGCCCTTCACCAGAGCCGGCACCACCGCCAACGATTCCACCATCGGCCCGGAGACCGCGTGATGCCCCAACTCCTCGAACACCACCACGAGGTCGACCGGGTCGGTCACCTCGTCCACCCCGAGCGAGGCCAGGTCCGTCTTCCCGGCGGCCAGGAACCCGTGCAGCACGGTCGCGAAGTCCGTCTGCTCGGACGACAGCGTGAACATCATCGAGGCAGCCCCAGGAGTCGTTCGGCGATCACGTTGCGCTGGATCTCGTTGGTACCGGCGTAGATCGGGCCCGACAGCGAGAACAGCCAGCCGTCGCGCCAGCCCGGCGCGACCTCGCCGAGAAGGTCGAGTGCCGTCTCGTGCAGCGCCACGTCCAGCTCGGACCAGAACACCTTCGTGACGCTGGCGGCAGGCCCCGACAGGGGACTGGCCAACGCGCCGAACGTGTGGAGGCGGTAGGCCTGCGCGCCGATCCACGCGTCCACGACGCGGTCGCGCAACGCCGGGTCCGGGTTCTTGCGGTACAGCTCGACCAGGCGGGAAGCGGCGGCGGTGAAACGGCCTGGGCTGCGCAGGGTCAGGCCGCGCTCGTTGCCCGCCGTGCTCATCGCCACGCGCCAGCCGTCGCCGACCTCGCCCACGACGTCGCGGTCCGGCACGAACACGTCGTCCAGGAAGATCTCCGCGAAGCCGGGTTCGCCGTCGAGCTGGTCGATCGGGCGCACGGTCACGCCCTCGGAGCGCAGGTCGAAGAGCAGGTAGGTCAGGCCGCGGTGACGTTCGCCGGGGCCGGTGCGGAACAGGCCGAACGCCCGGTCCGCGAACGCCGCCCGCGAGCTCCAGGTCTTCTGACCGCGCAGCAGCCAGCCGCCGTCGCACCAGACGGCGGTGCTGCGCAACGACGCCAGATCGGACCCGGCCTCGGGCTCGGACCAGGCCTGCGCCCACACCTCGTCGCCGCGTGCCATCGAGGGCAGGATCCGCGCACGTTGCTCATCGGTGCCGTGCGCGAACAACGTCGGCGCGAGCAGGAAGATGCCGTTCTGCGAGACACGGCCCGGCGCGCCCGAAGCGTGGTACTCCTCCTCGAACACCAGCCAGTGCAGCAACGAGGCTTCCCGGCCGCCGTACGAAGAAGGCCACGAGACCACCGACAGTCGTTCGGAGGCGAGCAGCCGTTCCCACGAGCGGTGTTCCTCGAAGCCCGCGGCGGTGTTCATGGAGGACAGCGGACGGACGTGCGCGGCCAGCCACGAACGCACCTCGGCCTGGAACTCCACGGTCTGAGCGTCCAGTGAGAGATCCATCAGCCGGAGGCCTTCTTCATCGAACGGGCGTCCATGCCGGCCAACGCGTCGGAGCTCACCTCGGCGTTGTGCGCGTGCGCGAAGTGATGCAGCCCGAAGACCGAATCCATCCCGGCACGCAGGCCCATCAGGTCCTCGGACTGGTTGACGGCCTTCTTCGCCAGCGCCAGACCGAAGCGCGGCATCGCCGAAATCCGCGAAGCCAGCTGGAAGGTCGACGACTCCAGCTCCGAACGCGGCACGACGCGCGACACCATGCCCCACTCGTAGGCGCGCTGAGCGGAGAAGCGGTCGCCGGTGAAGAGCACCTCCTTCGCGGCGCGCGGGCCGAGCATCCACGGGTGCGCGAAGTACTCGACACCCGGAATCCCCATGCGCACCACGGGATCGGCGAAGAACGCGTCCTCGGCGGCCACGATGAGGTCGCACACCCAGGCCAGCATCAGGCCGCCCGCCACGCACGCGCCCTGCACCATCGCGATCGTCGGCTTCGGGATCTCCCGCCACCGCCGGCACATGCCGAGGTAGACCTCCATCTCGCGGGCGAAGCGGAGATCACCGCCCTCGCGGCCGACGTGGTCCCACCACATCACGGCCTTGCGCTCGAAGGAGACGTCGACGTCCCGGCCTGGTGAGCCGATGTCGTGGCCCGCGGAGAAGTGGTCGCCGGCACCGGCCAGGACGATCACCTTGACCTCGTCGTCGTCGACGGCACGGGTGAAGGCCTCGTCCAACGCGTAGGTCATCGCCGAGTTCTGCGCGTTGCGGTACTCCGGGCGGTTCATGGTCACGACGGCGACCGCGTCCCGCCGCACATACGAGACTGTCACGCGTTCTCCTTGCGCAGTTGGGTTTTGAGGACCTTGCCCATGGCGTTGCGGGGGAGTGCAGGGTGGAACTCGACGGCACGCGGCACCTTGTAGTTCGCCAGCCGTTCGCGGCAGAACGCGATCACCTCGTCCGCGGAGAGCGCGAAACCAGGTGCCGTGACGACGTGCGCCACCCCGACCTCACCCAGCCGGGCGTCGGCCATCCCGACCACGGCCGACTCCGCGACCCCCGGCAGCCGGGCCAGCGCCTGCTCGATCTCGGCGGGGTAGACGTTGAAACCGCCGCAGATGTACATGTCCTTGAGCCGGTCGGTGATCGAGAGGTATCCCCGCTCGTCCACCGCGCCGACGTCACCGGTGTGCAGCCAGCCGTCGGCATCGATCGCCGCGGCGGTCGCCTCGGGATCGTCGAGGTAACCGAGCATGACGTTCGGGCCCCGCAACAGCACTTCGTCCTTCGGACCCAACCGGAGTTCGAACCCCGCCATCGGCGCGCCGCACGTGTGCGCGACCGTCTCCGGCGAGTCGCCAGGGCGGCACATGGTGGCGACGACGGCCTCGGTCAGGCCGTAGGCGGTGAGCACGGTGAGCGACAGCTCCGCCCGCAGCCGCTCGATCAGCACCACGGGCACGACCGCGGCGCCGGTGACCACCAGCCGCAGACTCGACAGGTCGAACGAGCCGCGGTCGGGATGGTCGAGCAGCGCCTGGAAGATCGTCGGCGGCCCCGGCAGCACGGTAATCCGTTCCCGTTCGATCAGCCGCATCGTCTCCACGACGTCGAACACCGGCTGCGGCACGATCGTCGCGCCGGTCAGCAGACAGGCCAGAATCCCCGCCTTGTAACCAAAGGTGTGGAAGAAGGGGTTGACGATCAGATAGCGGTCGGCAGACGTCAGCTCACCGCAGGCTGCCCAGGCCTCGGCCACCCCGAGCGACTGCCGGTGCGCGCTCATCGCCCCCTTGCTGCGCCCGGTGGTGCCCGACGTGAACATGACGTCGCAGAGCTGATCTTCAGTCAGGTCAGGAAGATCGACGTCCGTGGCTACCCATTCGGCCGGTAGTCGCACCACTTCGGGCAGATCCGGCGACAAAGCCCGCAGTTCCGCCTCCCGGTCACGCCCGAGGAACTCGCCCTCGACGATCAGCACGCGCGCGGCACTGCGGTGCAGCACGTCCCACGTCTCCGTGGCGGTGAACCGGGTGTTGATCGGCACCAGCGCCGCGCCGGCGCGCAACGCCCCGAGCGCCGCGACCACCCAGTGCGAGGAGTTCGGCGCGCACAAAGCCACCCGATCGCCGGGCCGCACACCCATCCCTGCGAGGGCGCGCGCCGCGTCCAGCACCGCCGAACGCAACCCCAGCCAGGTGAGGCGAACCTGCCCGTCCACCAACGCCTCCGCGTCGATGTACGAAGCAGCAGCGCGATCGAGCACGGCTGAAACCGTTTGCCTGCTTGGAACGTTGGCCACGACGCCCTCCAAAGCAAGTGCTTGGTAGGTTAGAGTATGGCCCATGGAGTCCTTCCGGCGCGAGGTGCGGGAATGGTTGTCCGCCAACCTCGTCGGTGAGTTCGCTGAGCTGCGCGGCCTGGGTGGACCCGGCCGCGAGCACGAGGCGTTCGAGGGACGGCTGCGCTGGCACCGGCATCTCGCCAGGAGCGGGTGGACGTGCCTCGGCTGGCCCGGTGAACGCAGTGTGGAAGAGCAGGTGATCTTCCACGAGGAGTACGCGGAGGCCGACGCCCCGGCGAAGGTCGACATCGTCGGCGAGGGCCTGCTGGGGCCGACGCTCGTCGCGTTCGGCACGCCGGAGCAGAAGGAACGCTTCCTGCCCAAGATCCGCACGCTCGAAGAGCTGTGGTGCCAGGGCTACTCGGAACCGGGCGCGGGCTCGGACCTCGCCTCGGTCGCCACCAGAGCCACCCTCGAAGGCGGCAAGTGGGTGATCAACGGCCAGAAGATCTGGACGTCGAACGCGCACTACTCGGACTGGATCTTCGTCCTGTGCCGCACCGAACCCGGTTCGCAGCGGCACCAGGGCCTGTCGTACCTGCTCGTGCCGATGGACCAGCCGGGCATCGAGGTGCGGCCGATCCGCCAGCTCACCGGCACGTCCGAGTTCAACGAGGTCTTCTTCGACGGCGCGGTCACGGCCGAGGAGAACGTCGTCGGGCAGCCGGGTGAGGGCTGGAAGATCGCCATGGCCACGCTGGGCTTCGAACGCGGCACCGCCATGCTCGGCCACCAGGTCGGCTTCCGCAGGCAACTCGACGCGATCATGGCCAAAGCGCCGGAAGACGAACGGCTCACCAGGGCGTGGCTCGAACTGCACGTCATGCGCTCGCACACGATGAGAACGCTCAACGACGACCCAGGCCCGGAGGCGTCCGTGCTGAAGCTGTTCTGGGCGGGCTGGCACCGCAGGCTCGGCGAGCTCGCGATGGACTCGCTCGGCCCCGAGTCCATGATCGACGACAACGAGTGGCAGCGGATGTTCCTGTTCAGCCGCGCCGAGACGATCTACGGCGGATCGGACGAGATCCAGCGCGAGATCATCGCCCACCGCATCCTGGGGCTGCCGCGATGAACGGCCACGACCTGCTCAAGGACAAGATCGTCGTCGTGACGGCCGCGGCGGGCACCGGCATCGGCTCGGCGACCGCGAAGAGGTGCCTCGAAGAAGGTGCCACCGTGATCATCAGCGACTGGCACGAGCGCCGCCTCAAGGAAACGCACGAGGCGCTTGGCACCGATCACGCCGTCCCGTGCGACGTCACCAACGAGCAGCAGGTGCAGACGCTGATCGACGAGACGGTCGAGCGGTACGGCCGCATCGACGTGATGGTGAACAACGCCGGCCTCGGCGGCGAGAAGTCCGTGCTGGAGATGGCCGACGACGAGTGGTCACGCGTCCTGGACGTCACGCTGAACGGCACCTTCCGCTGCACCCGTGCCGCGTTACGCCAAATGGTCGTCCAACGAAGCGGTGTCGTCGTTAACAACTCCAGTGTGATCGGCTGGCGCGCGCAAAAGGGTCAAGCCCATTACGCGGCAGCGAAAGCCGGAGTCATGGCGTTGACCAGATGCGCCGCGATGGACGTAGCTGAGCACGGCATCCGGGTGAACGCGGTCGCCCCGAGCTTGGCGGCGCACCCGTTCTTGACCAAGGTCACCAGTGAGGAGTTGCTGACGGAACTGGCGTCCCGAGAGGCTTTCGGGCGCGCCGCCGAGCCCTGGGAGGTCGCGAATGTGATCGTGTTCCTCGCCAGCGACTACTCGTCCTATCTCACGGGCGAGGTCGTCTCGGTGAGCAGTCAGCACCCGTGAGGAAGGAACGACCGATGAGTAGCCGGAGGGCCGAGCTGCTGGAGCTCGCCGCGAAGATGTTCGCCGAGCGTGGCTACGGGCAGACCACGGTCAGGGACATCGCGGACGCGGCGGGCATCCTGTCCGGCAGCCTCTACCACCACTTCGACTCGAAGGAGTCGATGGTGGACGAGATCCTGCGGACCTTCCTGGACGAGCTGTTCACGCGGTACGGGGAGATCGTCGAGGCCGGCCTCGGCCCGAAGCAGACGCTGAAAGCGCTGGTCGTGGCGTCGTTCGAGGCGATCGACACCCGGCACGCGGCGGTCGCGATCTACCAGAACGAGTCCAAGCACCTCACGCCGCTGGAGCGGTTCTCCTACGTGAACGACCGCAGTGTGGAGTTCCGCAAGCTGTGGACGGTGCTGCTGGAGGAGGGCATGAGCGCGGGCGTGTTCCGCGCCGACCTCGACGTTGACGTGGCGTACCGGTTCATCCGCGACACGGTGTGGGTGGCCGTGCGGTGGTACCGGCCGGACGGCGGGCTGTCAGCGGAGGCAGTGGCCGACCAGTACCTCGCGATCCTGCTCGACGGCATCGCCACGGGCCGCCGGAAGAACTCCAAGACGTAGCAAAGCCGTAGAAGGAGGGCCCTCGTGGCCGAGGCGTACATCATCGAGGCTGTGCGGACTCCGGCGGGCAGGCGTGGTGGCGAACTGAGCCACGTGCACCCCGCCGATCTCGGCGCGCACGTGATCACGGCGCTGCTCAACCGGGTCGACGTCGACCCGACGGACGTGGACGACGTGATCTTCGGGTGCGTGGACACGGTCGGCCCGCAGGCGGGTGACATCGCGCGGACGTCCTGGCTGGCGGCCGGTTTCCCGGAGCAGGTGCCGGGCGTGACGGTCGACCGGCAGTGCGGGTCGAGCCAGCAGGCGCTGCACTTCGCGGCGCAGGCGGTGATGAGCGGCACGGCCGACGTCGTGGTCGCGGGCGGCGTGCAGAACATGTCGCAGGTGCCGATCGGGTCGGCCATGACCGTCAGTCCGTTCGAGGGCTGCGAGGGCTGGCAGCACCGGTACGGCGACGAGGAGGTCAACCAGTTCCGGGCGGCCGACCTGATCGCCGTGCGGTGGGACCTGTCGCGCCGCGAGATGGAGGAGTTCGCGCTGCAGAGCCATCTCCGCGCGATCACCGCGATCAAGGAGGGCCGGTTCGACCGGGAGATCGCGCCGGTGAACGGGGTCGCGGCCGACGAGTGCCCGCGCACGGACACGAGCGTCGAGAAGATGGCGGCGCTGCAACCGTTGCGGCCGGGCGGCCGGACGACCGCGGCGTTGTCGTCGCAGATCTCCGACGGCGCCTCGGCTGTGCTGGTGGTGTCGGAACAGGCCGTGCGCGAGTACAAGCTGAAGCCTCGGGCTCGGGTACATCACATGTCGGCGCGCGGTTCGGACCCGATCTACATGCTGACCGCACCGATCCGAGCCACCCGCTACGCGCTGGAACGCGCCGGGATGTCCATTTCGGACATCGACCTGTTCGAGATCAACGAGGCGTTCGCGTCGGTGGCGCTGGCCTGGGCCAAGGAGCTCAAGATCGACCTCGGGAAGGTCAACGTCAACGGGGGAGCGCTCGCGCTGGGCCACCCGATCGGCGCGACCGGCACGAAGCTGTTCACGACGTTGCTGCACGAGCTGGAGCGGACGGGTGGCCGGTTCGGGTTGCAGACGATGTGCGAGGGTGGCGGTCAGGCGAACGTGACGATCATCGAACGTCTCTGAGCCGGTCGATCGCCGACTCGGCGTCCTTGACGATGTTCTCGATCAGTTCCGCGCACGTCGGCAGGTCGTCGAGCAGCCCGGCGACCTGACCGGACGCGAGCACGCCCGCGTCGGTCCTGCCCTCGACCAGGCCGGCGCGCAGCAGCATCGGCGTGTTCGCGGCCATGATCACCTGCGACCACGTGAGGTCCTTGCCGTGCCTCATGGCCAGGCCCTCGCGGATCATCGCGCGCCACGACAGCCCGGTGTGCTGCCGGAACCTGGCGGCGTTTCCCACCGCCCGCGCCAGGCTGCTGATCCGGCCGGACTTCTCGAGGTGCTCGACGAGTTCGGACCGCAAGACCCGGTGTGGCAGGCCGTCGACGCGGGTGGTCACGACCGTGCCGTTCAGATCCCGTTGCAGGTAGGCCTGTTTCACCGCGTCCGGGACCGTGCTCTCCTGAGTGAGCAGGAACCTGGTGCCCATCGCGATGCCCGCCGCGCCGTACGCGAGCGCCGCCGCGAGGCCGCGGCCGTCGAAGAAGCCACCGGCCGCGATCACCGGGATGTCGACGGCGTCCAGCACGCTCGGCAGCAGCAGGGTCGTTGCCACGCCGCCGGTGTGGCCGCCGCCCTCGCCGCCCTGGACGATCACGGCGTGGGCGCCCCACTTCGCGACCTTCTCCGCGTGCCTGGCCGCACCGATCGACGGGATCACGACGACCCCGGCGTCGTTCAGCTTCGCGATCATGTCCGGTTTCGGGGCCAGCGCGAAGGAAGCGACCTTCACCTGTTCGCGGATCAGCAGGTCGATCCGATCCGGCGCGTCGTGGGCGTCCGCCCTGAGGTTCACGCCGAAGGGCGCGGATGTGCGGGAGCGGGTCTCCTTGATGGCGGCTTCGAGTTCCGGGTAGGTCATGGTCGCCGAAGCGAGGATGCCGAGCCCGCCCGCTTCGGCCGTCGCCGAGACCAGCCGCGGCCCCGCGACCCAGCCCATGCCGGTCTGCACGACCGGATGCCGGACGCCGACCAACTCGGTGAGCGCGGTTCTCACTGCGGGACTTCCTTGTCCCGCTTGCTGCCCGGATCGAGCCTGGTCCTGATCAGGTCCAGTTCCTCGTCGGTCGGGAGCCGCGTCTCGGTGACGTCCTGGACGACGAGCGGGAACGACGTCTGCTTCTGCACCTCGTCCACCGACACACCGGGATGAACGGAGACGATGCGCATCGAGTGGTCCGGGGTGCCGAAGTCGAGCACGGCGAGGTTCGTGACCACGCGGTGGATGTCGTGGAACGGCCCGACGGCGCGGTCGTAGCCGACGCCGGAGACCACGTCCACGGCCTCGACCAGCACGCGCGTGCTGTGCCGCGGCACCCAGTAGCTGGTGCGGTGGTTGATCGTGTTGCCCGGCGCGCCGCGGAACCCGAGCAACTGCCGCGTCGGCTTGGCGTGGTCGCCGATCGCGGAGATGTTCTGGTTGCCGAACCTGTCGACCTGGTTCGCGCCCATCACGACGTGCCGGCGGCCGTGCGCGACGACGTCGAACACCTTCCGGTACGGCAGCCATCCCTCCACAGTGGACTCAGGCGTGAGCAGGAACGCCTCGCCGTCGCTCAGCAGCAGGTCCGGTTCGGTGGTCAGGCGGGCGAGTTTGGCGCCGAGAGACGGGATGAGACCCATCGGGCTGGCGAGCGTCTCCCCGGCTCCGAGGAACAGATCGGCGCAGGCCGCGACGCAGACTTCGGCTCGCGTGATGTCGCTCATCCCAGAAACCTCTCGTAGAACTCCGGCCACTTCTCCAGGTCGGAGGCCGCTTCGGCGTAGGAACGCTGAAGCGCCTCGTCGCGCGGATAGTCCGGGACGCAGCTGGTGAACCCCGCCCCGCCAGGCGCTTCCACCACGCCGTCGACCATCATCCGGTTGAGCAGCAACGTCTGCGGCGGCCCGTCGAACGTCTCCACGATCTGCTCGCACGAGACATAGCGTCGATCGGCGGCGAGGCAGAACAGGTCGTCGAAGTACGGGTCCGGCCCGAGGTACTGGGCGTTGCCGTGCTTGTCCGCCCGGTTGAGGTGCACCAGGGCGACGTCGAGCTTCAACGCCGGCATGGCGACCAGCTCTTCGCCGTCGTCATAGGGCGATCGCACGGTCTTGAGCTCCGGCGCGTACTTCAGCACGTCCGAACCGAGTCCGGCCCTGATCGGCAGGAACGGCAAGCGGTGCCCGGCGGCGCGCAGCCCGGTCTGGAACATGCCCTCGTCCAGCTCCAGGACCTCGATCGCGGCGGTCTCGCGGGCCCGTTTGAACCACGGGTCGTACGGGATCGAGTCGAGCGAGACGAAGCCGTAGACCAGCTTGCGGACCTTGCCCGCCGCGCACAGCAACCCGGCGTCCGCGCCGCCGTACGTGACGACCGTCAGGTCCTGGACGCCGGACCGCAGCAGAGCTTTGACCAGCGTCATCGGCTTGCGCCGCGAGCCCCAGCCGCCGATGCCGACGGTCATCCCGTCCTTGATCTCGCCGACGACCTCGTCAGCTGTCATTCGCTTGTCGCGCATGGTTTCCGTCCAGGAAGGCCTGCCGGGCGTGATCCGACACGCCGGTGAGGTTCAGCTCGAAGGTGAAGCCCTGCTCGAAGCGGTAGCTCTGGTGCACGCGTTGCGTGTCGATGCCGTTGATGGCCTCCTTGGCCGCGCGGATCACCGACGTGTCCTTTTTCGCGATCTCCTTGGCGATCTCGCGCGCCGCGTCGTCGAGCTGTGCGCGTGGCACGACCTCGACGACGCTGCCGTGGTGGTGCAGGGTTTGCGCGCTGACGTTGCGGGCCGTGTAGTAGAGCGTCCGCATCAGGTGCTGCGGAACGAGCCGCGCCAGGTGCGTGGCCGCGCCGAGTGCGCCTCGATCCACCTCGGGCAGGCCGAACGTGGCGTCGTCGGACGCCACGATGATGTCCGCGTTGCCGACGAGCCCGACGCCGCCGCCGAGGCAGAACCCGTTCACCGCGGCGATCACCGGCACCTCGCAGTCGTACACGGCCGCGAAAGCCTTGGCGCACCCCCGATTCGCCGCCACCAGCGCGTTGTAGCCCTCGGCGCGCTGGATCTCCTTGAGGTCGACGCCCGCACAGAAGCCGCGGTTCTCGGCCCTGAGGATCACGACGCGGGCGTCTGGATCCTCGCCCGCGGCCGTGATGGCCTTGGCCAGCTCGAACCAGCCCTGCGACGGGATGGCGTTCACCGGGGGATAGTCGACGGTGACCTCGATGATGCCGTTTTCGGTGTGGCTGCTGGAGATTCCCATGGAGCCGCCTTCCGAACCAAGCGATTGCTTGGTAACTTAGCAGTGCGGAAGCGACCGGGGTAGGTGCTGGTGGAACTGGACCTCGACGGAGCAGTGGTCCTGGTGACGGGCGGCGTGCGGGGTGTCGGTCTCGGCATCACTCGCGCGTTCCTCTCGGCCGGGGCTGTCGTCGTCACATGCGCTCGGCGTCCATCGGAGGTGGATGGAGCGTCGTTCGTGCCGTGCGACGTGCGGGACGCGGAGCAGGTGGCCGCCTTGGTGTCCGGGATCGTCTCCGAACACGGCCGGCTCGACGTCGTGGTCAACAACGCCGGCGGAGCGCCGTTCGCGTTGGCGGACAAGGCCTCGCCGCGGTTCCACTCGAAGATCGTCGAGCTGAACCTGCTGGCACCCCTGCAGGTGTCGCAGGCGGCCAACGAGGTCATGCAGAAGCAGGATTCCGGCGGGTCGATCGTGAACGTCAGCAGCGTCAGCGGGCGGCGTCCGTCTCCCGGAACCGCCGCTTACGGTGCCGCGAAGGCCGGTCTCGACAACCTGACCTCGTCGCTGGCCGTCGAATGGGCCCCGAAAGTGCGGGTCAACGCGCTGGCCGTGGGCATGGTGCGCACCGAGCAGTCGCACCTGCACTACGGCTCCGAGGCCGGGATCGAGGCCGTGGCGCGGACCGTGCCGTTGGGGCGTCTCGCGTCGCCGGACGAGGTCGGCGCGTGCGCGGTGTTCCTGGCTTCACCGCTGGCGTCCTACGTCAGCGGCGCGACCTTGGTCGTGCACGGCGGGGGAGAAGCACCCGCGTTCCTGACCGCTGCCGATGGGGGCTCTTCATGAACCGGGTTGTGATCGTGACAGGTGCCGGGCGTGGCATCGGCCGCGCCCACGCGCTGGCGTTCGGTGCGGCCGGGGCTCGGGTCGTGGTGAACGACCTGTCCGCGGCGGTCGCGGGCGAGGTGGCGGAGCTGATCGGGCCGCGGGCCGTCGTCAACACCGACGACGTCGGTACCTGGGCAGGTGCGAAACGGTTGGTCGACACCGCCGTGTCGGAGTTCGGCGGGCTTGACGTGCTCGTCAACAACGCCGGCATCGTGCGCGATCGCATGATCGTGAGCTGCGGCGAGGACGAGTGGGACGAGGTCGTCCGCGTTCATCTGAAGGGCCACTTCGCGACCTTGCACCACGCCGCCGCGCATTGGCGTGCCGTGCACAAGGCCGGCGGCGCGGTCAGTGGCCGGGTGATCAACACGTCCTCCGGGGCGGGGATCTTCGGCAGCGTCGGGCAGGCGAACTACTCGGCGGCCAAGGCGGGCATCGCCTCGATGACCCTGGTGGCAGCCGCCGAACTGGCCCGGTACGGCATAACGGTCAACGCGATCGCTCCCGCCGCCCGCACTCGGATGACCGAGGCGACGTTCGCGGAGACGATGGCCGCACCGGAGGACGGCTTCGACGCGATGGCCCCGGAGAACATCTCGCCGCTGGTGGTGTGGCTCGGCAGCGAGGAGGCCGGGGACGTGACCGGGCGGATGTTCGAGGTCGACGGCGGCCGAGTCTGCGTCGTGCACGGCTGGCAGCGCGGGCCGGAGATCGACAAGGGCGAACGGTGGTCGCCCGAGGAGTTGGGAAGCGTCGTGCGCAAGCTGGTCGCCGACGATCACCCGACGCCGGTGTACGGGGCCGAGTAACTTCGATCAGGTGACCCGGCTGGACTCGTACAGGACCGTCTCGGCCGCGTTGTCGCTGCTCAGCGACCGCGAACTCGGTGACCTGGTGAACCGCGCCGAGCCGAGAGGGGCGGGAATCGGCGGGCCGACGGCGTTGGCGGACGTCGATGGGATCCCTGTCTTCGTGAAGCGGCTGCCGCTGACCGACCTGGAGCTGCGGCACGCCGGATCGACGGCGAACCTCTACGACCTGCCCGTGCACGCCCACTACGGCGTCGGGCTGGTCGGGTCGGCGGGCTTCGGCGCCTGGCGTGAGCTGGCCGTGCACACCATGACGACGGACTGGGTGCTGGCGGGTGAGCACGAGGGCTTTCCGCTGACGTACCACTGGCGGGTCCTGCCGCACCCGGGCCAGACGTTGTCCGCGGAACTGGATCAGGCGGTCGGCTACTGGGGACCGGAGATGGGTCCCCGCATCGAGGCGCTGAAGAAGTCGACCGCGAGCATCGCGCTGTTCCTGGAGTACGTCCCGCAGAACCTGCACGACTGGCTGAACGGCCAGGACGACCTCGAAAGCGCTTGCGAGATGGTCGAACGGGAGATGGCGGCCGGAGTGGAGTTCATGAACTCCCGCGGCCTGCTGCACTTCGACGGCCACTTCCAGAACATCCTGACCGACGGCGAACGCCTGTACTTCGCCGACTACGGTCTCGCGATCTCCTCCCGGTTCGACCTGTCCGAGGAGGAGACCGCGTTCTTCGCCGAGAACCAGGACTACGACCGCTACTACACCGTCACGCACCTGGTGATGTGGTTCGCGTACCAGCTGCGCTCGCAGGGAGTTCCGCCACGGGTCGCGGCGATCCTCAACCGCCACAACGACGTCGCAGCGGTGATGAAGGACTTCTACCGCCGGTTCCAGCACGAGAGCAGGCGAACTCCGTACCCGGCCGAGGACCTCAGATTCGTTCGATGATCGTGCCGGTGGCCATGGCACCGCCCGCGCACATCGTGATCAATGCCGTCGAAGCGTCCCTGCGCTCCAGCTCGTGCAGTGCGGTCGTGATCAGCCGGGTGCCGCTGCTGCCCACGGGGTGACCGATCGCGATGGCACCGCCGTTGACGTTGACCCGGTCCAGGTTCGGCCGGTGCACCGCCGCCCACGACAGCACGACGGACGCGAACGCCTCGTTGACCTCGAACAGGTCGATGTCCGCCATCTTCATGCCACTGCGCTTCAGCAACCGCGCGGTGGCGTCGACAGGCCCGTCCAGGTGGTAGTACGGGTCCGATCCGACCAGGCACTGCGTGACGATCCGTGCGCGCGGTTTGAGCCCGTGCGCCCGTGCGAACTCCTCGTCCACGACCATCACGGCGGACGCGCCGTCCGAGATCTGCGACGACGTTCCGGCGGTGTGCACGCCGTCCGGCACGACGGGCTTCAAGGCCGCCAACGCCTCAAGACTGGTTTCTCGCAGGCCCTGATCGGTGTCCACGAGTTCCTCGCCGACCTTCACCGGCACCACCTCGGCGGTGAACCGGCCCGCCGCCCACGCCGCCCGTGCCCGGTTCTGCGACTGGACACCGAACCGGTCGACCTCCTCGCGCCCGATGCCACGCCGTTCCGCCACGCGTTCGGCGGCCACGAACTGGTTGGGCAGGTCGATGGTCCACGAGTCGGGGCGCGGCATGCCGGTCTCGCCGATGTTGCTGCGCAACGGCACCCGGCTCATCGCCTCGACCCCGCACGCGATGCCGGCGTCGATCGCGCCCGCCGCGATGAGACCGGCGATGAGGTGCGTGGACTGCTGGGCCGAGCCGCACTGGGCGTCGACGGTGGTGCAGCCGGCGGTCTGCGGCAGGCCCGCGTGCAGCCAGGCCGTCCGGGTGATGTTGTTCGACTGCTCGCCCGCCTGGGTGACGGTGCCGCCGATGACCTGTTCGACAGTGGACGGATCGAGACCTGTCCTGTCAAGAAGACCTCGTTGTGCCGCACCGAGGAGCTCGGCGGCGTGCAGGCCGGACAACCAGCCGTTGCGCCTGCCGATGGGCGTGCGCACCGCTCCCACGATCACCGGACTGCCCACGCGAGCCTCCTGAAAACTAGAACACGTTCCTCTATGACTCCAGATTGGCCGCCTGGGGGCTTCAACACAAGGCGCAAGCGTGTTTGAATCGGATAGAACGCGTTCCACCTAGGAGGTGCCTGTGAGCAAGCCGCGCATCCCGGAAGGCTTCGACTTCACCGACCCCGACATGTACGCGAGCCGGCTGCCGTTCGAGGAGTTCGCCGAACTGCGCCAGACCGCGCCGATCTGGTGGAACTCCAAACCGCTGGGCTCGGGCGGGTTCCCCGACGAGGGCTTCTGGGTGGTGACGAAGCACCACGACGTCAAGGAGGTCTCGCGCAACAGCGAGCTGTTCTCCAGCCGTGAGAACACGGCGATCATCCGGTTCAAGGACGACATGCCGCGCGACAACATCGAGATGCAGCGGCTGCTCCTGCTCAACATGGACCCGCCGACGCACACGAAGCAGCGCGCGATCGTCTCGCGCGGGTTCACGCCTCGAGCCGTGAACAGCCTGCGTGAGGCGCTGGCCGAACGCGCCGAGCGGATCGTGGCGGAGGCGCTGGACAAGGGCACCGGCGACTTCGTCTCGGACGTCGCGTGCGAACTGCCGTTGCAGGCCATCGCGGAGCTGATCGGCATCCCGCAGGACGACCGCCGCAAGATCTTCGACTGGTCCAACCAGATGATCGCCTACGACGACCCCGAGTTCGAGATCGAGCCGCTCACCGCCGCCACGGAACTGCTCGGCTACTCGTGGACGATGGCCGAGGACCGCCGCAAGTGCCCGCGCCAGGACATCGTCACCAAGCTCGTCCAGGCGGACGTGGACGGCGCAGGGCTCGCGTCGGAGGAGTTCGGCTTCTTCGTGCTGCTGCTCGCCGTGGCAGGCAACGAGACCACGCGCAACGCCATCACGCACGGCATGAAGGCGTTGCTCGACCACCCCGAGCAGTGGGAGCTGTACAAGGACTCCAGGCCCGCCACCACCGGCGACGAGATCGTCCGCTGGGCCACACCGGTGGTGTCGTTCCAGCGCACCGCGATGGCCGACACCGAACTGAGCGGCGTGGAGATCAAGCAGGGCCAGCGGATCGGGATGTTCTACTCGTCGGCCAACTTCGACGAGGAGGTCTTCGAGGCCCCGGAGAAGTTCGACATCCTCCGCGACCCCAACCCGCACCTCGGGTTCGGCGGCAGCGGTGCGCACTTCTGCATCGGCGCGAACCTCGCACGGCTGGAGATCGACCTGATCTTCAACGCGATCGCGGACGCCATGCCGAACATCAAGCAGGTCGCCGAGCCGCGGCGGCTGCGTTCGGGCTGGCTGAACGGGATCAAGGAGTTCCGAGTCCAGTACTCGTGAGAAAGGCCGAGGGCCCCTCCGGTGTCGCGGAGGGGCCCTCACTCATGTCCTCAGGACTCGACGCGCAGGGTCGCGAGCGCCCGTTCGGTCTCCCAGAACGCCCGCATCGACTTGATCAGCCCGTCCTCGCCGACGTTGTAGACGAACACGCCCTCGGTGTCGACGCGCGCCCCGCCCGGCAGGAACGCGCTGATCGTGCCGACGTTCGCGCATTCGGAACCGGCCGCGAACGAGTCGTGCATCGCGAACTCGAAGCGTTCGACGTTGGCGATCGCGAGGTCCCAGAACGCCGCGATCGCCTCCTTGCCGTGGTGGCCCTTGCCCTCGGCGTCGAACATCGACGGACCCACCGGGTCCTCGACCACGGCGTCCTCGGCGAACAGGGCCAGCCACTCGTCCTTCTTGCCGCTCGACACGGCCTCCATGGAACGCCAGGAAGCCAAGCGGGCTGGAGTTTCCGTCCTGGACGCCGTCCAGGTAACTGCGCTCACGCGAACTCTCCGATCACCTCGTCGGCGAAGCGCCGAAGTCCGTCCTTCTTGGCCTGCAGGCTGCCGTCGAAGCCGACGCCGTAGAACAGCCACGGCACCACGATCGTGTCGGTCACGCCGACCTCGTCGAGCTGTTTGTAGCCGTCGAGCCCGAACCGGTCGATGCACACGGCCTGGATCTCGAACGGCCGCTCGAAGCAGCCGAGATCGGTGAGCTGGGCGATCACCGACTTGAGCTCCTCGAACTTGATCATCGCCGACGTCCAGCCGTCACCGACGCGGGCGGCGCGCTTCAACGCGGCGGCGGAGTGGCCGCCGACGTAGAACGGCACCGGCGACGTGGGCGCCGGCGACATCTGCAGCCGGTCGAAGTCGAAGTAGTCGCCGTGGTACTCGACCATTCCGCCGCCGAGCACGAGCTTCAGCACGTCGATCATCTCGTCCACGCGCGGGCCGCGGTTCTTGTACGGCACACCGCACCACTCGAACTCCTCCGGCGACCAGCCGAGGCCGACGCCGAACCCGAACCGGTTGCCGGTCATGTGCGCGACCGACCCGACCTGGCGGGCGAGCAGCAACGGGTTGCGGGAGCCCAGTTTCAGGACCTGCGTGTAGAAGTTGATCCGGGACGTCACGGCGCCCATCGCGGCGGCGGCGACGAACGGGTCCACCCACGGGGTCTCGGCGTTCCACATGCGGGAACCGTCCGGGGTGTACGGATAGTCCGCGGACACCTTCTCCGAGAAGAACAGGGAGTCCGGCAGCGCGATCGAGGCGTAGCCGCACTCCTCGGCGCACTGGGCCAACTCGGTCAGCTGGTCGAGCGGGCTCATGGCGATACCGACGGTGAACTTCACCATGACCTCCAGTGGTGGCCCCGGCCTTCAGACCGGGAAGGAATCGGCACTCCGCCAGGAGCGTCTGAGCGGAGCCGGCGCGGCCCAAGCACACGGTGCGCGGGCCAGCGGCCCTGCGTCGTGGTCGTCATGGCGCTCCCGGTAGGTTGTTGTTGGTGCGAATGGCGTACAGGTGCCGGGCTTACCCGACTCCTGAACAGACTGCGGTGTTGAACCGCACGTTCGGGTGTGTGCGTCTGGTGTGGAACAAGTCCTTGAGCGAGCGGAACCACCGTTACCGCGCTGAGGGTGTGCGCACGTCGTACCGGCAGACCGATGCGGCGCTGACCGGGTGGAAACGCACCGAGGAACTCGCGTTTCTGTCGGAGGTGTCCTGTGTGCCGTTGCAGCAGACGTTGCGCCACCAGCACACCGCGTTCGGCAACTTCTTCGCCGGGCGCGCCCGGTTCCCCAGGTTCAAGTCCCGTACCGGGCGGCAGAGCGCGCACTACACCCGCTCGGCGTTCCGGATGCGCGAGGGCGTGCTGATGCTGGCCAAGACCAGCACACCGCTGCGCTTCGTGTGGTCCTTCGGCGAGGTGGACCTGGCCGCGCTGGACCCGACGATGGTGGTGGTGTCCCGCGAGCCGGACGACCGCTGGTATGTGGCGTTCGCCGTGGACACCGCCGAGCCCGCCCCGGCTGAGCCTGCCGGGCATGCGATCGGCGTCGACCTCGGCCTCAAAGATCTCGTGGTGACCAGTGATGGTGAGCGGATCGCGAATCCGCGGCACTTGGTCCGCAAGGCCAGGAACCTGGCTCGGTACCAGCGACGGATGGCCCGCTGCGAGCGCGGCAGCGGTAACCGCGGCAAGGCCAGGGCCAAGGTCGCCCGTGCGCATCGCAAGGTCCGCACTGCCCGGCAGGATTTCCTGCATCGCACCACCACGGCTCTGGTGCGCTCGGCCGACGTGATCGTGATCGAGGACCTGTCGGTCAAGAACATGGTGCGTAACCGCCACCTCGCCCGTGCGATCTCCGACGCGGGCTGGGGCGAGTTGCGCAGGCAGTTGGAGTACAAGTGCGACCGGGCCGGTCGCACGCTGGTCGTGATCGACCGCTGGTTTCCCTCGAGCAAGACCTGTTCGGTCTGCGGGCACGTGCTCGCGGAGCTTGCTCTGTCCGCCCGGCACTGGACGTGTCCGGGCTGCCGCACCCGGCACGACCGGGACCTCAACGCGGCGAAGAACATTCTTGCGGCTGGTCGAGCCGTAACCCGAGGCGATTCGGGTGATGCCTGCGGAGCTGATGTCAGACGGCAAGGGTCCTCCTTCCGCGATCGGCAGTGAAACAGGAATCCCTGCCCTTCAGGGCAGGGAAAAGTCAAGGCTTCTCCGATCCGACGACCCACATGGCGAAGAACTGCGAACCACCGCCGTACGCGTGGCCCAGCGCGACCCGCGCGCCGTCGACCTGGTGGTCTCCCGCGGTGCCCATGACCTGCATGGCGGCTTCGGCGAAGCGCAGCAGACCGGAGGCGCCGATCGGGTTGGACGAGAGCACGCCACCGCTCGGGTTCACCGGCAGGCGGCCGCCGATCTCGGTCTCGCCCGCCTCGGTGAGCTTCCAGCCCTGGCCGATGTCGGTGAAGCCGAGGTTCTCGAGCCACATCGGCTCGAACCACGAGAACGGCACGTAGATCTCGGCGGCGTCCACTTCGGACAGCGGGTCGGTGATGCCCGCCTGCTTCCACAACGCCCTGGCGGCGTCCTGGCCTGCCTGCGGGTTGACCTGGTCGCGTCCGGCGAACGTCGTCGGCTCGGTGCGCATCGCGGTCGCACGGATCCAGGCGGCCTGGCCCGACGTGGGTTCCGCCGAGATGACGACCGCGCAGGCACCGTCCGAGGAAGGACACGTCTCGTCGTAACGGATCGGGTCCCACAGCATGGTGGAGGCCTGCACCGACTCGACGGTGATGTCCGGTTGTTTGAGGTGCGCGTAGGGGTTTTTGGCGCCGTTGCGCCGGTCCTTGGCCGCGACCATCGCGCCGATGTGCTCGGGAGCACTGGCTCGGCGGATGTAGGAACGCACGTGCGGCGCGAAGTAGCCGCCTGCGCCCGCGTGCACGGGCATGGTGAACGGGGTCGGCACGGACAGCGCCCACATGGCGTTGGATTCGGACTGCTTCTCGAACGCCACGGCCAGGACGCGGTTGTGCACACCGGACTGGACGAGCGAGGCCGCCACGTTGCCCGTGCTGCCGCCGACCGAACCGGCGGTGTGCACGCGCAGCAACGGTTTCCCGACCGCGCCGAGGGCGTCGGCGAGGAACAGTTCGGGCATCATCACGCCCTCGAACAGGTCCGGTGCCTTGCCGAGGACCACCGCGTCGATGTCGGACCAGTCCACGCCGGCGTCGGCCATCGCGCGGTCGATCGCCTCGCGGCACAGGCCCGCCATCGATACGTCGAGGCGTTTCGCGGCGTGGTGCGTCTGGCCGACGCCGACCACTGCTGCCGGTCGCATCACTCACGCCCTTCCATCACGCAGACGAGGTTCTGTTGGAGGAGCGGGCCACTGGTGGCGTGCCCGAGGACCTTGGTCGCCGAGCCGTCGTGGATCCTGCGGGCCGCCTCGCCGATCCGCGCCAGCCCGGCTGCGAACATCGGGTTGCCCGCGAGCACGCCGCCGGACGGGTTCACGGTCACCTCGTCGCCGAGCCCGAGTGCCTGGCGCAGCAGGATTTCCTGGTGGGTGAACGGCGCGTGCAGCTCCGCCACCTGGACGCCGTCGGCGCCCGCCGCCTTGCCCGCGGCCACCGCCGACGGAGAGGTCGTGAGGTCGCGCGTGCCGAACGACGGCGAGTCGGTCCGATGCTCGAAGCCGGTGATCCACGCCGGACGTTCGCACAGCTCCCGCGCTCGATCTCCGGCGGCCAGCACGATAGTGGCCGCGCCGTCGGTGATCGGCGCGCAGTCGTGACGGCGCAACGGATCAGCGACGTACGGCAACGTCAGCAGTTCGTCGGCATCGACCTCACCGGACAGCTGCGCCAGCGGGTTGGAGAGGGCGGCGGAACGGCTCTGCGCGGCCACGGCGGCCATCGAGCGTTCGTCCCAGAGGCCGTTCTCGATGCCCATCCGCGCTTGAATCCCGGCCAGGCCAAGCGAATCCGGCCACAGCGGCGTGACGAGGTACGGATCGAGCTGCATCGCCATGACCCGGCGGAGCTGACCGGCCGACGACTTGCCGAAGCCGTAGACCAGCGCGGTGTCGATCTCACCGCAGAGCAGCTTCACCCACGCCTCGTACAGGGCCCAGGCGGCGTCCATCTCGACGTGCGACTCGGCGATCGGCGGGAAGGCACCGATCGCGTCGACCGCCGAGACGAACGAGAACGCGCGCCCGGCCAGGTAGTCCGAGGAGCCCGAGCACCAGAACCCGATGTCGGTCTTGGTGATCCCGAGCCCGCCGAGCACCTCGTGGAAGATCGGCACCAGCATCTCGACACCGTTGGTGGTGCC
This sequence comes from Lentzea waywayandensis, assembly GCF_900115955.1. Lineage (GTDB taxonomy): Bacteria > Actinomycetota > Actinomycetes > Mycobacteriales > Pseudonocardiaceae > Lentzea > Lentzea waywayandensis. The sequence goes on along the minus strand of NZ_FOYL01000002.1, from coordinate 700,085 downwards.
GTCGGTCTCGCGCACGCAGGGCGTCTGCGCGAAGCCGACTACCGCAATGTCACGCACGCGAGCCTCACAGGTGCTGGGAGTAGGAGTCGAACGGCGCGTCCGGCTCGCCGGACGGCCTGAAGTGGTCGATGTTCTGCATCGTCGGGCCCCACTCCTCGCGCGGCTTCCAGACCGCCTCCACGCGCATGCCCATCCGCACGTCCTCCGGTGCGACGCCGAGCAGCAGGTGCAGGAACGGGATGTCCGCGCCGTCGAGCAGCACGTACGCCGAGACGTACGGCGGCGGGATGCGCTGGCCGAGGAACGGCACGTTGACCACGCAGTACGTCGTGATGGTGCCGCGGTCGGACAGCTCGATCTGGTCCGTCGTCGGCACGCCGTCCACGGGGCAGGCGGGGCGCGGCGGGAAGTAGACCTTCTCGCACACCGGGCAGCGCTGGGCGATCAGCCTGCCTTCCATGAGACCGCGCAGGAACGGGTCCTCCGTCGGTGACGCCGAGTGCGTGTAGTGCAGGTTCACCGGCGTCGTGACCATCGTGACGGCCTCCGCCTCGACCGGTGGGTCGGCGGGCTCGTCGGAGATCTCGAAGCACTCGATGTCCGTGATCGCGCCGACGCGTTCGTCACGCCACCTTGCGCGCACGCGCGTCCCGGTCGACATCTGGTCCGGCGAGCCGGCGTCGACGGCGTGCAGCAACGAGGTGTCCGCGCCGTCGAGCTGGATCAACGCCCACGCGAACGGCCGGTCGAGCGGCTGTCCTTCGAGGGGCTCGGGAATCCACGACCACCCGCGCACGACACCGGTCGCCGTCACGTCCACGAACTCCGACAGACGTTCGGCGGTCACGGGGTCGTACTCGAGCGGCGGCACGTGCACGCGCCCGTCGCTGCCGCGGATCCCGGTCACCTTGCGGCGGCGAAGATCCGAGAGGAACCGGCCCAGCGTCGGGCCGAGCGAGCGCGTGTAGTCGAAGCCAACGTCGAGCGGAGCACTCAGCGGCCGAGTCACAGATCAAAGTGAAACAGGTTCTCGAAATGGTGGCAAGATGGGTGCATGAAGCTCGGTCTGCAGCTCGGGTACTGGGGCGCCGGTCCGCCTCAGAACGCCGCCGAACTCGTGGCGGCGGCGGAGGAATTCGGCTTCGACGCGGTGTTCGCCGCCGAGGCGTGGGGATCGGACGCGTTCACCCCGTTGGCGTGGTGGGGATCCGAGACGTCGAGGGTGCGGCTCGGCACGTCCGTCGTGCAGATGTCGGCGCGCACACCGGCCGCCTGCGCGATGCACGCGCTGACCCTGGACCACCTCTCCGGCGGGCGGTTCGTGCTCGGCCTGGGCGTGTCCGGGCCGCAGGTGGTGGAGGGCTGGTACGGACGGCCGTTCGCGAAACCCCTGGCCAGGACCAGGGAGTACGTGTCGATCCTGCGTCAGGTGATGGCTCGCGAGGCGCCCGTGCGCAACGACGGTCCGCACTATCCGTTGCCCTATCAGGGGCCGGGTTCGCTGGGGCTGGGCAAGCCGTTGAAGCCCATCACCCACCCGCTGCGCGCTGACCTGCCCATTTGGCTCGGTGCCGAGGGTCCGAAGAACGTCGCGCTGACGTCGGAGATCGCGGACGGATGGCTTGCCATCTACTACGCGCCGCGGCTCGCCGGCATGTACGACGAGTGGCTCGACGAGGGGTTCGCGAAATCAGGCCGTAGCAGGGAGAACTTCGAGGTCGCCGCCACCTGTCAGGTCGTGGTGACGGACGATCCAGCCTCGGTCAGGGCGATGCTGAAGCCGTTCGTCGCTTTGTACATCGGCGGAATGGGCGCGCCGGGGATGAACTTCCACGCCGAGGTGTTCACCCGCATGGGATACGGCGAGGTCGTCCAGGACGTCGGCAGGCTGTTCCAGGCCGGGCGCAAGGACGAGGCGGCGCAGGTGGTTCCGGACGAGCTGGTGGCCGAGATCAGCATCGTCGGCAACGCCGAGCACGTGCGCGACGAGGTTCGCCGCTGGGAGAAGGCGGGCGTCACGACGCTGCTCGTCGGCTGCCGTGACGTTGCCTCGATCAAGGCCTTGTCGGAGGCTTGTCAGTAGGTGAAACGCGTTCTACTTTGAGGGTGTGGTCACAGGACTCTGGAACATCGCTGCCGATCAGCCGGACCTGACCGCGCTGGTCGATCCGAGTGGTCGAGAGATCACCTACTCGGAGCTCGCGGACGCCGCGAACCGCTACGGACGCGGGTTCCGGGCCCTGGGCCTCGAACCCGGCGACAGCATCGTGCTGATGCTGCCCAACACCGCCGACCTGGTGGCGGTGTACTTCGCCGCCTTCCAGACCGGCCTCTACGTCGTGATGGCCAACTGGCACCTGACCGGGGCCGAGGTCGCGTACCTCGTGCAGGACAGCGGGGCGAAGGCTTTCGTTGCCCACGAACGGTTCGCGGCCGCCGCCGCGGAGGCCTCGGCCGGCCTGCCCGCCAACGCGCGGTTCGCGGTCGGGGACATCCCCGAGTTCGAACCGCTGGCGAAGCTCGGTGCCGGCGAAGAAGGCCGTCCCGAGGGGCGCACCGCCGGGTCGCCGATGCTCTACACCTCCGGCACGACCGGCCGGCCCAAGGGCGTGCGCAGGCCGTTGACCGGCGCCGACCCGGACGTCGTGCCGCCGTCCGCCCCCTGGTTCTTCGGCATCTTCGGGATCAAGCCGCACGACGGGCACGTGCACCTGTGCGGGTCGCCGCTCTACCACACGGCGGTGCTCAACTTCGTCGTCATCTCGATCCAGCTCGGCCACACCACCGTGCTCATGGACCACTGGGCGCCCGAGGACATGCTGCGGCTGATCGAACGGCACAAGGTCACCCACAGCCACATGGTGCCGACCCAGTTCCACCGGCTCCTGGCGCTGCCGGACGACGTCAAAGCCAAGTACGACATGGGTTCGCTGCGCGCGATGATCCACGGCGCGGCGCCGTGCCCCCTGGAGGTCAAGCGCCGCATGCTCGACTGGTGGGGACCGGTCGTGATCGAGTACTACGCGGCCACCGAGGGCGGCGGCACCGCGATCACCGCTCAGGAATGGCTGCGCAAACCGGGATCCGTCGGGCTGCCCTGGCCGACGTCCGAGATCAAGATCCTCGGCGAGGACGGCACCGAGTTGCCCGTCGGCGAGCAGGGCCTGGTCTACATGCGGATGGGCGACGCGACGTTCGAGTACCACAAGGACGCGGAGAAGACCCGTGCCGCGCGGGTGGGCAAGCTGTTCACGTTGCAGGACATCGGTTATCTGGACGAGGACGGCTACCTGTTCCTGTGCGACCGCAAGAACGACATGATCATCTCCGGTGGAGTGAACATCTACCCGGCGGAGATCGAGGGCGAGCTCATCTGCCATCCCAAGGTCGCGGACGTGGCCGTGTTCGGTGTGCCGCACCCGGACTGGGGCGAGGCGATCAAGGCCGTCGTGCAGCCCGCTGACGGCGTGGAGGCTTCCGAAGCCCTGAGCGAGGAACTGCTGGAGTTCGCCCGCACCCGTCTCGCGAAGTTCAAGCTGCCACGGACGATCGAGTACTTGGCCGAACTACCGCGTGATCCGAACGGGAAGCTGTACAAGCGGAAGCTGCGCAGCCAAGAAGGAAGTTCAAGCGGTGCGTGACGCGATCAGGATGTCGGCCGCCGAGGTCGAGGCATTTCTGGGTGAGCAGAAGACGTTGATCGTCGCCACCATCGGCCGCAACGGGCTGCCGCACCTCGCGCCGATGTGGTTCGCGTGGGTGGACGGCGAGCTCGTGTTCTGCACGGACCGCAAGTCGCAGAAGATCGTGAACCTGCAACGGGATCCGCGGTGCAGCGTGCTGGCCGAGGCGGGGGAGACCTACGACCAGCTGCGCGGCGTGCACATGGAGGGCGTCACCGAGTTCACCCCGGACCTCGGCCGGGTCGTGGACGCCGTGGTGGCGCGCAACTTCGGCGAGGTCGGCTCCGACCCCGACGCCCGCGAGGCCCTGCGCAAGGCGATGTCGAGGCGCGTCGCCGTGATCTTCCGTCCGACCAAGACCGCCAGCTGGGACCACCGGAAGACGATGTCTGGAGCGACCCCATGAACCTAAACCGCCGTCAGGTGCTCGCCGGAGCCGGTCTCGCGCTGGCCTCGGGACTCGTCAAGCCGTCGTCGGCCTCCGCCGACCTCGGCGAGTTCGACGTCGTCGTGGTCGGCGCCGGCGCGGCCGGCATGACCGCCGCGCTCACCGCGGCCAAGCGCGGACTGAGCTGCGTGGTCGTGGAGAAGGCGCCGACCTACGGCGGTTCGGCCGCGCGGTCCGGTGCCGGCATCTGGATCCCCAACAACGAGGTCATCCTCGCGGCCGGCATCCCGGACACACCCGCGAAGGCCGCGCAGTATCTGGCGGCGGTCGTCGGTGACATCCCTCTGGTGCGGCAGCAGGCCTACCTGACGCACGGGCCGCAGATGATCTCGTTCGTCATGCGCAACAGCCCGCTGCGCTTCCGGCACATGGACGGCTACAGCGACTACTACCCCGAATACCCCGGCGGCATCGCGAAGGGCCGCTCGATCGAGCCCGAGATGATGGACGGCCGGATCCTCGGCGCCGAGCTCGCGAACCTGAACGCGCCCTACCTCGCCACCCCGGCGGGCATGGTCATCTACGGCGCCGACTACAAGTGGCTCGCCCTCGCCCTCGTCAACGCGAAGGGCGCCGCGACGGCCGCGGCCGCTCTCGCACGGGGAACGGCCGCCGCACTCGCGGGCCAGAAACCGCTGACCATGGGCCAGTCCCTCGCCGGCGGTCTGCGGGCGGGCCTGATGCAGGCGAACGTCCCGGTGTGGCTCAACACCGGCCTCGAAGAGCTGCACGTGGTGAACGGCGCGGTCAAGGGAGTGCTGACCTCGCGCGGACTCGTGCGGGCACGGCGGGGCGTGATCATGGGCTCCGGCGGCTTCGAGCACAACGCGGCCATGCGCGCCCAGCACCAGCGCCAGCCCATCGGTACGCAGTGGACGGTCGGCGCGAAGGAGAACACCGGCGACGGCCACCGCGCGGGCCAGCGGATCGGCGCGGCCCTCGACCTGATGGACGACGCCTGGTGGGGCCCGGCGATCCCGGTGCCCGGCACCCCGTACTTCTGCCTCGCCGAACGCACGCTCCCCGGCGGCCTGATGATCAACGCCGCCGGCAAGCGGTTCGTCAACGAGGCCGCGCCCTACAGCGACGTCGTGCACGTCATGTACGACAAGAACCCCGCGGACCCGTGCATTCCTGCCTGGCTCGTCGTGGACCAGAACTACCGCAACAGGTACCTGTTCGCCGACGTGGCCCCGACCCTGCCGCTGCCCGACGGCTGGTACCAGTCGGGCGCCGTGGTGAAGAACTGGTCCCTGGACGGCCTGGCGAGCGCGATCGGGGTTCCCGGCGCGTCGCTGAAGTCCACCGTCACCCGGTTCAACAACCAGGCGTTCACGGGCAGGGACACCGACTTCAAGCGCGGCGACAGCGCCTACGACCACTACTACACGGACCCCGCGGTCTTCCCGAACTCGTGTCTCGCGCCGCTGTGGGCGCCCCCGTACTACGCGTTCAAGATCGTGCCGGGCGACCTCGGCACCAAGGGAGGCATGGTCACCGACGCCCGCGCTCGCGTCCTGCGGCCCGACGGTTCGGTCATCCCAGGTCTGTACGCGGCGGGCAACGTCAGCTCCGCCGTGATGGGGCGGAGCTACGCCGGCGCGGGGTCGACCATCGGGCCGGCCATGACGTTCGGGTACATCGCGGCCAACGACATCTAGGGGCCACGCCACTGGCACCACCGCACTGCTCCAGAGGGTTCTCGCAGGTGGACCGCGAGAACCCTCTTTTCGCGGCATTCCGGGTAACGGCGGTTCGGGTCCGGACGACACAGGGTTGTACCTGGCCGCGACCGGAGAAGGTCCGCATGGCAGCGAACGTCAACGTGGCAGCGATCTGCGTGGGCACGAGGAACCTGGGCCCTGGCTGGAGGTCCGCGGTGTGGGTGCAGGGCTGCCCCCTGCGCTGCCCGGAGTGCCTTGCGCCCGAATGGATTCCAGACCGCGTGGCAAACCTGGTTCCCGCCGGCGACCTCGCGGCCGAGCTGATCGCCGATCCCGCGGTCGACGGGTTGACGTTCTCCGGTGGTGAGCCCATGATGCAGGCCGCCGGACTCGCCGAGGTGGCGCGGGAGGTTCGCCGCGCGCGGGACGTGTCGTTGATCTGCTTCACCGGATTCACGTTGCGGCGCTTGAAAGAGCGGCCGCCCTCCGCCGGCGTCGCCGACCTGCTGTCCGAAGTGGACGTTCTGGTCGACGGGCCCTACCTGGCCGTGCGCAACGACGGACGCGGCCTGCGCGGCAGCACCAACCAGCAGGTGCGCCACCTCACCGACCGGCTGGCGGAGGGGTTCGACTTCGAACACGGCCCGCGCACGGCCGAGGTGCGGGTCGGCGGCGACGACGAGTTCGTGGAGCTGATGCTCGTCGGCGTGCCACCGCACGGGATGGCCGCGACGGTTGGCGAGATCTCACGGCGAATCGAACGGGAGAACGGGCGATGAGCGGGGAGAAGACGCTGCAGATCGCGCTGCAGAACTGGTACCGCAGGCAGATCGTGGAACCGCTCGTCCAGTCGCTCGACGCGCACACCGTCGAGCACCTCCGGGAAGGGATGCGGCAGCAGCTCGACGCCGACCTCGGAGACGTCCGGCGCCGGCAGGCCGGGCTCGAAGGCACGCTGAACCAGCTGAGCGCGCGCAACGCCGTGTTCGAACGCGAGACCGCGCGGCGCCTCGACGAGCACGTCGGGCAGCTGGAGCAACGGCTGCTGGCGTCGGGGGACGAGCTGCGCACCGAGGTGTTCGACGCGCTCGCCGGCACCGAGCAGGCGATCCGCGGTGAGCTGGAGGAGCAGCGGCGTGAGCACCGCGAGGACATCCGCAGGCTCGAAGCGGGTGTCGACGAGGTGCAGGGCGATCGGCGGCGGGCGGCCGAAGCGGCGCAGTCCTGGCTCAACGACGCCAAGGTCAAACACGACCTGATCGACGACAAGCTGCCGCACGAACGGTTTGCTCCAGGAGTTCTCAGCGGGCTGGGCCGCAAGCTGGGCGACGCGCACCACCACCTCGACCAGGGCAGGCCGGAGGCGGCCGTCGTGACAGCGCAGACGGTCTACGACTCGCTGGCCGAACTGCAGACCGAGGTGACGCTGAAGGAGTCGGAGTGGGCGGCGTTGCGCGTCGCGGCGCGGCACTCGCTGCTCTTCATCGACGAGCAGGTGAAGCTGAACAGGACGTCGTTGATCGTCGACGAGCGCGACGGGGAGATCACGAAGGCCCAGTTCGACGTCGACCACTGGTCGGACGGGGCGGTGAGTGACCTGCGGCGCGACGTCGCCCAAGCCATCGGTGTGGTCGACGGCAACGAGCTGATCAGCATCGACGAGCTCAGAGCCGTGGTGCGGGAGCAGGCCCCGGCGTTCGCCGCGAGGCTCGGCGAGGTCGTCGACACGGCCCGCCGCAGGGTGACGGCGGCCCAGGTGCGGTCGAACATCGCCGAGCTGGTGGCCGACGCGTTGCAGGACGGGTTCGCCTACCAGGCCGAGCAGTGGGTGCTCGCGGGCGGCGACGACCGGGAGGCGATCTTCGTCCGGCTGGGACACCTGAGCGGCAACGAGATCGTGGTCGAGGTCGCGCCCGCCGGTACCGACGGGACCGACGCCCAGCTGCGGCTGCGGTCGTTCGACACCGACACCGGATCGGCCGCGCAACGCGGCACGCGGGCGGTCGCGATCCAGCGGCACCTGCGCCAGTACGAACTGCCGGTCGGGGACCTCCAGGAGGGCGGCGAGCCCAACCGGAGCGACCTGCCGCCCGAGATCCGCGGCGAGGGGACACCGGGCAGGAGCCCGGCGTGACGGAGTTGCCCGCGCGGTGGGGAGGACTCGCCACACCCGAGGGCATCCAGCTCCTGATCGTGCACGGCCTGGCGTCGTACGTCAGCGACCTCTTCCTGGGCGAGGACATGGTGGCCGCGCCGCTCCAGGACGTGCTGTGGAGATACCTGCACGACCAGGGCTACGAACGGATCCTGTTCAGCCGCCGCTCCGAGGAGGTCGTCTACTGCCTCGACGAGGAGTCGGCGGGGTTGCTGCGGCCGCCGCGGCCCGCCGGTGCCGTGCGGCCCCCCGGACCGCTCCAGGGCATGGACCCGATGGGGCTGCGGAGAAGGGCGGAGCCGGTCAGGACCGGGCTCACCGAGCAGGGCGGCATCGACCTGCTCGCCGCGGCCATGAACGACGGCCGCGCCCGCACCGCGGTGGTCTTCCTCGAGGCGGAGCAGTGGCTGACGCACAACGCGGCGGGCGGCGTGTTCGGCGACGTGCTGACGACGTGGCTGGAGGCGCCCAGGGTCGCGGGCAACCTGTGCCTGCTGGTGTTCCGCCAGCGCACGCTGGACGAGGTGCGCGACTTCGTGCACGGGCTGCGCATCTATCCGGCGCTCACCGGACTGGTCACCGCGTTGCAGGAACACGGCCAGGGCCATCGCCCCGGCCTGCTGATCCTCGCGGCACCGCAGGCGGACGAGCTGGAACGGCTCGTGCAGACCGTGCGCCTGACCAGGGGCCTGGAAGTCGACTGGCCGCGTCTCGACATCGTCGTCCGCGCGATGGTCGCGAGCCGGGAGTCGTTGCGGTCGTGGCGGGACAGGCTCGACGCGCTCGTTCGTGACGGCGTGCGGCTGACGCCGGACGTGCTGCGCGAACGCAGGTGGGTACCGGTCGCGCTCACGGACGGCCGCAGCGCCGAGGAACGCCTGCGGACCATGGTCGGGTTGCGGCCGGTGAAGGAGTACCTCCAGGAGATCCGCCACTACATCGGCTGGCAGGCGGGGCGCGACAACGGTGACACGCACCTGCTCAACGTCGTGTTCACCGGCAATCCCGGCACCGGCAAGTCCACCGTGGCGAGGCTCGTCGGCGAGCTCTACCGCGACATCGGGGCGCTGCCGATCGGGCACGTGCACGAGGCACGGCCGTCGGATCTCGTCGGCGCCTACCAGGGACACACCCGCCGAGCGGTCGAACGGGCGTTCGAGGAGGCCCGCGGCGGCATCCTGCTGATCGACGAGGCCTACGGCCTGAGCGACGACGCGGGCGGGCCGGGTCCGTCGTTCGGCCGCGAGGCCATCACGACCCTGGTCCAGCTGATGGACCGGGAACGCGGCCAGATCGCCGTCGTCGTCGCCGGGTACGGCGCCAAGATGGCGGAGTTCCTGCGCTCCAACGACGGTCTGCCGCGCCGGTTCCCCAACCGGATCGACTTCCCCGACTTCGAACCGGACGAGCTGCACGCGATCCTGCTGGCCGCGCTGAAGCGCGCCGGGATGTGCTGGTCCGACGAGATGGCCGACCGGCTCGCCGAGATCACCGAACGAACGCACGCCACCCGCGCCGAGGGGTTCGGCAACGCGGGCGACATGGAGAACCTCGCCGAGCAGATCACCCGGCGGTGGAGCGTGCGGACGCTGGGCAACGCGGGCGAGCCGCTCGACCTCGAGGACCTGCCGGAGGCCCAGCGCGGGATGCTGGCCGACCGGGACCTGCCGACGCCGGAGAACCTCCTCGCCGAGCTCGACCGCATGGTCGGGCTGGAGTCCGCCAAACGGATGTTCCGCGAGCTGGTGGACCTGTTGCGGCTCAACAAACAACGCCGTGCCCGCGGCATGACCGCGGAGCCGGTGGTGGCGCCGCACATGCTGTTCGTCGGACCTCCCGGCACCGGCAAGACGACCGTCGCCCGGCTGGTCGGCAAGCTGCTGATGGTGCTCGGTCTGGTGCCTCGCGGTCACGTGCACGCGGTGTCGCGCAGCGATCTCGTCGCCGAGTGGATGGGACAGACCGGGCCGCGCACCCGTGAAGCGATCCAGCAGGCGCTCGGCGGGGTGCTGTTCGTCGACGAGGCCTACGAGCTGGCCGCCGTGAGCAGGCTGGACCAGTACGGGCAGGAGGCGCTTGCCGTGCTGCTGGAGGAGATGGAGAACCGGCGGGGCCAGTTCGTGCTGGTCGCGGCGGGCTACCCGGAGGAGATGCGACGGTTCCTCGACGCCAACCCCGGTCTCGCGTCGAGGTTCGACCTCCAGATCGACTTCCGCGCCTACACCGACCAGGAGCTCGTCGAGGTGCTGCGCAGGCTGGCCGAGGACAAGGGGTACGAGCTCACCAAGGCCGCGGCCGTCCGGGCCGCCCGGTGGCTGAGCCTGGACCGCCGCAGGCAGGGACGGGCGTTCGGCAACGCCCGGACGGCGCGGAAGTTGCTGGGACGGATGACGGCGTCGCTCGCCAAGCGCGTGCCCGTGGACGCCACCGACGAGGAACTGCGGCTGCTCCAACCGGGGGACGTGCCCGATGACTGACGTCGCGGTGTGCCCCGTCTGCGCCACCTCGATCACCGGCGACGTCTGCGGCCGGTGCGGCTGGTTGCTGCGCACCGGATGGCGGATCAGCCCCGGACCCGGCGCCGCGGCCACGTTCGAACGAGGACTGGAGCGGGCGCGGCTGCGGTTCGACCTGGTCACCGCCACCCGTGCCGCGGCGGGAGACCGGGCGATGCTCGACCGCACCGAGGCGTTCGTGCGCGGTGGTCCGCCGGATGAGGACGACCGCGCGTGGGCGCGCGTCCAGCTGGACTCTTCGGCGGGGCGAGGTCCCGCGTCGCCCCGATCGGTGGCGCGCGAGGTGCTGGAACGGCGGAAGCTGACCGTGGTGAGCGTCCTGGACGTGCGTGCGGACGCCGTGGCGGCGCACACCTTCGACGTGCAGCCGGACGGCGTGCTCCGCGAACGTGCCGAGCTCGTGCGGTACACGTGGCCGATGCTGGTCCCCGACCTGCCGGAGGACGAGGCCGCACAGGCGTTCCGGCTCGCGGGCGGGACCGGTCGCTTCGCGCGGAACCCCGCCGCACACGGGGTTCTGCTGCGGGTGCCCGGCTGGGAGGTGCCCGAGCGGCTCGTCGCCGGCACCGGCGCGGAGGTCGTCGTCCGGCGTGACGGTGGCGCCGGTGATGTCATGTGGAGCTCGGACGCCGAGATCACCGCGTGGACCGTGCGGGACGGCACGGTCGTGGGTGGCGCGCGGGACGGTTCGGTGCGGGGCTGGACGTTCGACGGTGCTTCCGCCGGGGTCGTGCCGTTGCTCGGCGGCGCGGTGAGCGCGGTCGACGGCGCACGGGACCGGACGGTGTGGCTCGCGGGTGGCTGGGACGGCGACGTCCGGTTGCGGGACGAGCACGGGTCGATCCTGCTGCTGCCCGCGCATCAGGGACGCGTCAACGGCGTTCGCGCGGGTGACGGCATCGCGGTGAGCCTCGGCGACGACGGGGTGATCAACCGCAGCACGGTCGACCGCGCCGGCGCGGAACCCATGCGGCCGATTCTGGCCGGTGGCCAGGGAGGCGCGGTGCTCGCGTCCACATCGGACGGTGCGGTCGCCGCCGCCGCGGGAGGTGACCGCGTGGTGCGGGTGTACGACACGTGGGCGGGCGAGTTGATCCACGAGGTGCCCGCGTCCGCGGGTGTGGTCGCGCTCGATCTGGACGACCGCGCGAGATTCCTCGCGGTGGGCTGCGCCGACGGCTCCGCCCACGTGCACGACCTGCGTTCCGAGCGGGGCTGGTCGGCATCGGCCGGCCGGTCCGCGGTGACCGCGGTCGCCGTCGTGGCGGGCGGGGACCTGGTGACCGCGGACGCCGCGGGTGAGGTCGTCTGGTGGCCCGCGCGGAACCGGAAGAGGGTCCTGATCGGGTGCCATCGAGGTGCGGTCCGCGGCCTCGCGCTCACCGGCGACGGTCACGTGGTCAGCGCGGGACGGCAGGACGGGGTCGTGCGGGTGTGGTCGATACCAGCCGTTGAGGAAGGTGGGCTCGGGTGAACGAACCGACGTTCGCGGAGATGTTCAGGGCCGCTCAGCGGCGCTTCGTCGTGCACTACGAACGGCTGACGGTCGAGGACACGAAGACGGTGATGCGCGACTGGATCAACGAGATGCAGCGCGAACTCGACCGGTGGACCCACGACATCGCCGCGGACAGCGAGGAGTCGTTGCGGGCCGACCAGCTCGAAGAGGGGATGCGGCTGCTCAAGCAGTCCGCGATGGGCATGCTGCTCGCGATCGAGATGCCCCAGCCGGCCGAGAGGGCGCCGCGCAGGTCGACCGGGCTGGACTGGCTCGCGGGCCCGCCGCGACCCGAACCACGCCCTCCGCAACCGACGCGGATCGTGCGGTCGCAGGGATTCGCCAAGCACGTGCTGCACATGTGTGAAGCGCTGGACGCGACTCTGGAAGCCGCCCGTCCCCGTCCGCCCGTGGCGTTCGTTCAGCCGTGGGGTGCGGACGGCGAGCTCGTCCGGTTGCTGCACGACCTGCTCAGCGCCCGCCAGACCGGGCACGGGCCGAAGGTGCTGAACCGGCTGGACCAGCTCGTCGACCAGCTGCGGGACAAGCACGAGATCGAGATCGTCGCCTACGACGAGAACGTGAGCCAGTACTTCGTCCTCGACCCGTCACCGGGTTTCGAGGACGGCGAGATCCGGACCGTCCGGCCCGCGCTCCGGTGGCGACAGCAGATCGTCGCGGCGGGCGAGGCGACCCGGCGACCCGCCGGGGACACCGCACCAGGCGGCGAACTGCCGCGGATCAGCGAAGGGGGACGGTGATGACCACCCACCGCTCGAAGGACCTGCGGATCGTCGGCTTCGACCTCGGCCACGCGGACACCGCGCTCGCGGTCGTGCCGGACGTGCGCGAGGACGAGGTGATCAAGCAGGAACTGCCCAGCGCCGCCGGTCGCACCTACGTCTCGGTGACCGCGGTCGCCGAGCACCCGGCGAAGGGCATCATCCTCGGCGTGTTCGCGATCAACCAGGAGGACGCGCGGCTGTACGTCGCGTTCAAGGACCCGAGCTTCGACGAGGAGAAGGTCGCACGGCCGACCCGGTTGTTCGTGCAGGGCGTCCGGGAGGACCTCAAGCGCGTGGGCAGGCTGCCCGACGACCGGCCGACCCGGTGGGTGTTCGGCACGCCGTCCGGGTGGTCGCCCGAGATCCGCGGCCGGTACCTGGAGGTGTTGCGGGAGGCCGGTCTCGCCGACGTCGAGGTGGTCGCGGAGTCCAGGGCGGCCCTGCTGTTCGCGCGTGACTCCGGCGAGGTGCGGGACCGTCCGGCGCGCGCCAAGGGCAGGCTCCAGCTGACCGCGGCGGACACCGTGCTGGTCGCGGACCTCGGTTCGTCCACATTGGACATCACGGTGGTGACCGGGCGGCGGGCGAACCCGGTGAAGGACGCGGGTTCGGCACTCGGCGCGAGCCTGATCGACATCGCGATCATGAACTGGTTCCTGCGGGAGAGCCCGTACCGCGCGGACGTCGAGCGCCACATCGAGTGGAACGACTTCGAGCGCAAGCGCCTCCAGTTCGCCTGCCGCATGGCCAAGGAGGACTTCTTCACCAAGGACCACCCGGCGGCCCAGCAGGTCGTCGGCACCTACACCTACGAACCGCTCGGTGGCGACGAGAACGCCTTCTACCCCATCAGGATCGGCCGCACGGCGATGGCAGAGGTGCTCGACACCGCCCAGCCCGCGCTGGGAGGCCGCGGCTGGCGCGAGGCGTTCCGCGACGACCTGCTCCTGGCCGCCGCGGCCGTGAAGGGCAAGCCGTCGCACGTCGTGCTCACCGGCGGGGCCTCGCGCATGACGTTCGTGCTCGACTACGCCCGCGAGATCTTCGGCGACCGCGTGGTGATGGGCAGCGAACCCGAACTGGCCATCGCCCGCGGCCTGGCCCTCGCCGGCCGCATCTCCGAGCGCGCCAAGGGTTTCCGCGCGGACATCGCGGACTTCCTGCGCGAAGGCATGGTGGAGACCGTGGTGCGCAACCACCTCGGCTCCCTGGCCAGCCGCCTCGGTGACGCCGTGGCCACAGGCGCGTTCGAGGCGCACGCCATCCCGGCGTTCCGCCGCTGGAAGCGCGGCGAGATCAGGACCCTCGCCGAGATGGAGGCCCAGATCGCCCAGGCGGTGAGCGCCTCCCTGACCGCGACCGACAACCCGCGCGTGCAGGCGGCGATCGTCGAGTGGCAGAACGCCCTGCACCCCGACCTCAACGACCTGACCGCACCGATCTGCCGCCGCTGGCGCATCAGGGACGAGGCCATGGAACTGGCCCCCGTCAGCGTCCGCGACCAGACCTGGTCCCCGCAGGTGGGCCTGGCGGTGGTGTTCGCCGACCAGGCCGCGGCCATCGCGGGCGTCGTGGCGAGCGTCGTCGTGGGCGTCATCGCGGCCGCCGTCTTCTCGGCGATGGCGGTGGGCGGCCCCATCGCCTGGGTCATCGGCTTCGGGGCTGTGATAACCGCCGGTGGCAGCGCCGCGGAGAAGGCCGACGAACTGGTGCGGACGGCGAACATCCCCGTGGCGGGCCGCGAGATGTTCCGGGAGGCGTCGCTGAGGAAGAAGGCGCCCGCGAAGGAGCGGGAGCTGGCGGCGAACCTGGCCCAGAAGCTGAGGACCGATGGCGCCGACGCGATCGTGGCGCAGGTGGCGCACCAGCTGGCGTTGCAGTTGGAGGAGCAGGCGAAGGAGGCGGAGCTGCTGATCTCGTGACGGTGGGCTTTGCCGGGGAGGGTGTTCGGTGTGGCCGGGTAGGGACTTGGGCCGGCATGGGGCCTCGGTCCTGAGCGTTCCTCGGCCTGCTGGGGTGTCGGCGGCGGTGGGGCCGCGGCCGGCGGATCGGCGTGAGCCGGGTGGTGGCCGGCGTTTCGTGCTCGTCGACCTGTGGTTGGTGTGGGCTTGGCCCGCGCGACTTCGGCTTGCTGCGCGCCGTGGGTTCTCGGTCAGCGGTTGGTGTGGGCTTGGCCCGCGCGACTTCGGCTTGCTGTGCGCCGTGGGTTCTCGGTCAGCGGTTGGCGTGGACCTTGGCCCGCACTCCTTCGGCCTGGCGCGTGTCGAGGGCCGTGGCCAGGACGCCGTCCACCTCGGCCAGCCGGGTCTGCACGTCCCGCACCACCTCGGCGACCTGGCTCAGGCCGTCGCCGCCCGGCGCGCCCAGTGCCTCGGCGACGCGGAGGTTGGCTGCCGCCTGGGCTCGCATGGCGGCGATGCCTTCGCGGTGCAGGGTGGTCAGTTCCTCGTGGCGGCGGGCGGCCTCGGCTCGGTCGGTGCGGTGCCGGGTGAGTTCCGCCTCCACGTCGGCCAGTGCGGACTGGGCCGCGGCGGCCTGGTCCAGTGACTCCCTCACGCGGGGGAGGAGGGCCTCACGGCGTTCGTCGGTCAGGCGTACGAGGTCGACGGCGCCGCGCAGGACGGCGATCTCGGCCTTTTCCACGGGCTGGCGCAGGGCTTTGAGGCGGTCGTCGATCAGCTGGCGCTGGCCTTCCAGCTCGCCCAGGGCGGTGCTGAGCCGTTCGAGGCGGCGCAGTGCGGTGATCTTGTCGCGGAGCGACGAGCGTTCCGCGAGGAGGGCCTGGAGCTCCGCCTCGTGCTGGGAGGCCGTGGAGAGCGCCGTCCGCAGGGAGCCGAGACCCGCGGCGATGTCGGAGGCCTGAGCCGCGCGGCCGGAGACGTGTTCGCCGGCTTCGGGGCCGGGTGAGGCCAGGCCGATTAGTGCAGTCACCGCGCGATGCAACGCCGGAAGTTCTTCCAGGGCTTCGTCCAGCTCGATCACGCAGGCCAGCGCGGCGGCGTCGTCGCCGGACGCGGACACCTCCTCGACGCACCGAGTCGCCAGGGCCAGCGCGGACCGCAACGCCTCGACTGCCGGATGCGTGGTCATGGCGCCTCCACGAGCGGGTAGATGAGCGGGTGTCCGCCGTCCAGCGGGCGCAGAACGACGGCTCCGAGGTCGTCGCGGTTCGGCCACCACGCCGCGCGATGGCGGCCCTCGGCCAGACCGGGGGTGACGCCGACGGACGTGCCGAGGCGGACTGTCGCGTGCAGACCGGCCGGCACCTCGACGACCGGCTCGGTGTCCAGAGGGAGGTCGCCGACCTCCAGCAGGCCGTTCACGACGCGGTCGACGAGCAGCCGTCCAGACGGGCGCGGGGCGTCGACCACGCCGCGCGCCAGGGCCAGCGCACCACGGGCCGCGGCGTCGTCGGGCATCACCACCGGCGAAGAACCAACGGCGTCCCGCACGGCCTGAGCGGTCAGCGGAAACCGGGCGAACCCACCGGCCAGCAATATCGGGCCGGCCAGCGGCAACAATCCGGTAACGGTCGCCTGAATAGCTGTAACGAAAGGTTCGAAAGCATTGATGACCGATTCGGCGGTGAGCCACGAACCGGCCACCCGGTAGGCGGGCGTGCGCAGATAACGAGAAAGGCGCATCGCCGCATTCAGCGCGTGATTCCCGCGTTCGTGGAATTGGGTGAGCGCAACGTGCAGGTCCTCGTGCCGGTGACCCAGCGCGGCGTCGAACGAGGCGCACGGCGTCGTCGTGGACCTGACCAGGCGAACCGTCGCGCCCTCCACCTCGCACCACGCCGCCGTGACCCCGGCGGCACCCACGTCGAGCACTGCGCAGGACCCGTCGGCAAGTCCGGAGGACACCGCGAAGGCGACCACCGCCAGCGAACTCTCGACCACGCTGTGCTGCGCAAACCCGCCCAGGGTCCGGACCAGCGACTCGCGTTCCAGAGCCCCGGCGGGACCTGACCGGGACCACGCGTCGGGCACCGCGACGACGAGCCGTGCCGCGGCCTGACCGGCGAGCGCCGACCGCAACGCGGCACTCCGGTCACCGCAGACGACCTGGCTCTCCGCGCCGGACCGGGCGGTCCGGGTGTGCACGGAGCCGGAGTCGACGCCGAGCCACCCCGCGTCCCCGTCCTGCGAATTCACTCGCCCGGCTCCATTCATTTACGGTCGCCGCCGTCCTAGGATAGTGAAGCATCTCGGTGCGGTCCGCACCACGGTGAATCCGAACAATGCGAGAACGAGGTGTTCACGTGACCGCGCTGGTGCGCTTCGAAAACAACGAGGGTGACCCGGTCGTATTCGAGGTGGATGAGTACGACTTCGGCATGGAACGGGTCTCGAAGGGCAGCGACGCCATCGTGGAGGCCGGCCGCAGGATCGAGGACGTCCTCGCCGGTGTGCGGCCCGCGCTCAGCACGTTGATGACGGCGCTGAAGAACCTCGGACCGTCCGAGCACGAGATCGAGTTCGGCGTGAAGCTCAACGTGCAGGCGGGCGTGATCGTCGCGAAGACCGCCACCGAAGGCCACTTCGTCGTCAAGCTGCGGTGGAAGCAGGACACGTGAGCGCGGGGCCGTGGGCCGACCGGCCGCCGTGGCTGGTGCAGGTGCGCCGCGGCCCCGGTCAGCGCGCGGAGGGGGCCGGCGTGCTCGTCACGGCCGACCACGTGCTGACGTGCGCGCACGTGGTCGCGGAGCAGCAGGGAAACGGTGCGCACCCCGAGCCGGACGGCCCGGTGCACGTGCTGTTCCAGTACGGCGACGACGAGCGGGACAACGAGGAACTGCTCGCGGACGTCGTCGGGTGGTCCGGTGTGGACACCGGGCTCGACTTCGCCGTGCTGCGGTTGCGGGAGGGCAGCGTGCTGCCCTCCCGGGCCCGCCCGGCGCCACTGGCGAATCCGTTCCAGGTCAACGGCCACTCCGTCGGTGTGTGCGGCTATCCGTCCACAGGGGACGATCGCGAACAGCCGTGGCACGGCAAGATCACCCACTCCTCGGACACCGAGTTCACCCTGGAGGCCGACGGCGTCCTCGGGTTCGAGCTCGAACGCGGCTTCTCCGGCGGTCCGTTGTGGGACAACGAACTCGGCGGCGTGATCGGCATCGTCTCCCAGCGGATGAAGGCCCGCCGCCCGGACTCCGGCGTCGACGCGGCGAGCATCCGCCTCGGCACTGCCCTGCGCGTCGACGCCATCGCGAAACGCTGGCACGGCCTGCCGACGCTGCTCGGGGTCACACCCTGGCGCCTCGCCACGCTCGCCGCCACGGTGCGCGACGAAGACCGGCTGCCCGCGGTCGGCGAGGCAGGGCTGAACTTCTTCGGGATCTACCCGGAGACACCGGAGTACGCGGCCCGCACGGAGCTCGACGCCAAGCTCGACGCCGTGCTGCGGGAGTCACGGCACGTCGTCGTCACCGGCGAGATGAAGGCAGGCAAGTCGCGGTCGCTCGCGGAGGCGGTCCGCCGGTTCGCCGCCGACCGCACCCTCATCGTGCCGAAGGAGGCCACCGCGGTCGCCGAGCTCGCGAACGGACCGCTGCCGACGACCCCGGCCGGCGCGGTGGTGTGGCTGGAGCACCTGGAGCGGTACCTGGTGCCGGGCGGTCTGGACAAGGACACCCTGGACAGGCTCTGCGCCCACGAGCCGCCGATCACCGTGGTCGCCACCATGCACAGCGGCAAGTACCTGGAGTACCGCAAGGGCACCGGGCCACTGGGCAACCTGGCGAAGCAGCTGCTCGACCACGTGCCCGACGTCGGTGTGCGGGACAGGCTCGACCAGGCGGACCACGCCGGCGCGAAGGCGGCGTACCCGCGCTTCGACCCGGTCGACGCGAGGCTGGGCAACCAGCTCTTCTCCGGCCCGACCTTCGAGTGGATGGTCACCAGCGGCCGGGACACCTCGCCGGTCGGCTGGGCCGTGATGATGGCGGCGGTCGAGTGGCGCCGCACCGGCGCGGACTCGCCGATCCCGGAGGCGGACCTGCGCGCCCTGGTGGTCCACTACCTCCGCGACGACGAGCCGGAGCCCGACGACAAGACGTTCGCGGAGGCGCTGAGCTGGGCGGCGGACGCCGCGATCCGGCGGGTCGGCGACGCGTACGTGCCGGAGAACTACCTCGTCGGCATGGTGGAGCGCGAAGAGGTCGAGGTCCGTCCCGAGACCTGGTGGCACGTGGCCCGCTCACCGGCCGTGACGCCGACCGACCTGCTGATCGTGACGCACAACGCCGTGCGCCTCGGCCTGCCCGCCGAACTCGCGCTGGCCGCCGCCGACTCCGCACGGCTGCGGGCCGGCGACCCGGCGGTCGCGAGCTGGGCCAGCCTCCTGTGCGGGCAGATGGAAGGCGCGCGCGGGGACATCGCGGTCGCCCGCGAACGACTGGGCGAGGTGATCAGCTCCGGCAACGCGGAGGTGGTCGCGTTCGCCCAGATCGAGCTCGGCGTGATCGAGACGCAGGCGGGCCACGAGCAGGAGGCGGAGGAACTGCTGGTCGCCGCGCTGGCGAGCGACTCTCCGCACGTGCGCAGGCTGGCCAAGGCGAACCTCGCCACCATCCGCTGGGGCCAGGCCGACCTCGTGGCCGCCGAGGTCATGCTGGAGGAGGTGGTGGCCTCCGCGGGGGAGGCGGAACCGCTGGCCCAGGCTCAGCTCGGCGCGATGCTCGCCTCTCAGGGCCTCGGCCACCGCGAGCAGCAGTCGTCCACACCGCAACGCCGCACCGGTCCTGTCCGCCTCATCCAGTCCGTGCAGGAGTTCAGCGGGCTGCGCGCGACGAACCTGGCCCAGACCAACCTCGGCATCCTCAAGATCGACCAGGGGCAGGCGGACCGCGCCAGGGTGCTGCTGGAGGCGAGCCTCGCCGCGAACGACCCGGTCATCCGTCCGATCGCCTCGGCGGGCATGGGCCGGCTGCTGCTGGTCGAGGGAGATCTCGACGGCGCGGACCGGTACTTCGACCAGGCCATCGAGTCCGGCGAGTGGAACGCGTCGGGACTCGCGGGCGTGGGCAAGGCGGCGGTGGCGCAGCACCGCGGCGACTTCGAGGGGGCGGTCGAGGAACTGGCCAGGGTCGCCGACGAGGAACACCCGCACTACGGCCCGATGGCCGCCTACATGCTCGGCGACCTGCTGCGGCAACTCGACAACGGCGCGCTCGCCACCGAGGCGTACCAGGCCGCGATCGACTCGGGGCACCGCGACTGGAGCCAGGCGGCGAAGGTCGGCCTCGCGATCCTGTGGTGGACCAGCGGATCGGAGGACGCCCGTGCCCGTGAGTTGCTGGACGAGGTCATCGGCACCGGGCACCGCGACAACGGCCCGTGGGCCGCGACGGTCCTCGGTGAACTGCTGGCCGAACGGAAGCAGACCGAGGACGCGCGGGCGGCCTACCAGCGCGCCATCGACTCCCAGCACACCGACTGGGCGGTGACGGCCGCGGTCGACCTCGCGTTGCTGATGTGGAACCAGGAGGATGCCGGGGCGGAGGAGGTCGTGCCGATCCTGCGTGCCGCCGCCGACTCCGGCCACCAGCACCAGGCACCGCGGGCGAACGAGCTCCTCGGCGACATCCTCAACGCCACCGACGACGTCGAAGGCGCCCGCGCCGCCTACCTGAGGACGGTGGAGTCCGATCATCCGTTCTGGTCCGGCGCCGCCCGCGTCGACCTGGCGATCCTGGAGGTCAACGAGGACAGCGACACCGACCGCGTCGTGGACCTGCTCGACGGAGCCTGCGACTCGGGGTTCGACATCATCGTGAGCACCGCCCACCTGCTGCGCGGCATGATCCACCACGACCGCGAGGACTTCGCGCTCGCGCGTGCCGACCTGGAGATCGCCGCCGAACGGGCCGTGGACGCGGACGTGGCGACCCAGTCGACGTACTGGCTGACGGTCCTCGACCTCGCCGCGAACGACCGGACCGAGGCGTTCGCGCACGCCGAGGTGCTGATGCGGCACCTGGAGGAGTGGAGCGGGATCGCGCCGCCGCCCACCGACGAACCCGCCGAGGGCGTGCGGATCCTGTTGCGCCTGATCGACCACCTCTACGTGCTCGGCCTGACCGACCGCAGCGAACTGCTGACCGAACTGGAGAGCTCGGTCGACGGCCTCGACCCGGCCGACCGCGCGGGCGTGCGCGCCCGCTCCGGGCGCCGGCTGTTCCAGGACGAGCGCTACGCCGAAGCCGAGTCCGTGCTGCGCCCGCTGCTCGCGGAGGAGCTCAGGTGGGAGGACGAGGCGATCGTCCGCCGCTACCTCGCCGCTCTGCAGGTACTGGCGAAACCCCAGCCAGAGGCGACGTCGCTGGACGCCGCCTGGGACGTCCTGACCCCGTTCCTCGACCGCACCGATCCCGCGAACGGCGCGAGCGCGCTCCAGTTGCTCGGCCAGATCGCGGTGTTGCGCGGCAGACGTGAGCGGATCGCCGGAAGGGACGCGGAGGCCCAGCGTCACTTCGACGAGGGCGCCGAACTCCTGCGCAGGGCCGAGTCCTCGGCGCGGGAGCAGGGCGACACGGACACCGCCGACGAGGCACTGAGCGACCTGGAACGGCTACCGGAGGCCAAGGGGGAGGCCCGGGCCGCACTGCCACCCGCCGCACCGGCCGTGGCCGCGCTCGAAGCGGCGCCCGAGCCGGCAGAGCCGGAGAAGCCCTCGACGGAGATCTGGAGGTTGCTGGGGGAGGTGGCGTCGGCGGAGGGTGCCCGGCACGAGGCGGAGCACTGGCTGCGCAGGGCGGATCAGCAGAACCCTCGGACCGAGCTGGCGTTCGCGGTGCTCGAACTGGAAGCGGGAGAAGCGGATGCCGCGCGCACGAGGGTGAGCTCCCTGCTGGACCGCACGCTGCCGGCCGACGACCGGGCGCGCGCGGACCAGCTGATGGCGGACATCGACCTGCTGGCTTAGCGGCGTGCCTCAGAACGTTGGCCGGGTAATTCGCCCGGCAACGTTCCGGGCCCCTAGCGGCCCTTGAACTCCGGCTTGCGCTTCT
The DNA here is from genome assembly GCF_900115955.1 of Lentzea waywayandensis. GTDB lineage: Bacteria > Actinomycetota > Actinomycetes > Mycobacteriales > Pseudonocardiaceae > Lentzea > Lentzea waywayandensis. The sequence continues at coordinate 678,323 of NZ_FOYL01000002.1, read as the reverse complement.
CGGCGAAGGCGCGAGGGCCCTCCTTCGCGTCCTCGCTGGAGAACACCTCCATCCCGAGCCGAGCGTCCACTTTGAACCCGTCGTTCTCGTGCATGGCCTCGGTCTCCCGCATGGTCTGGAGGATCTTCTGGACCGCGATCGGCCCGTTGGCCGTGATCAACGCGGCCAGCTCCATCGCCTTGTCGAGCGCCTGACCGTCCGGCACCACGTGCCCGATCAGCCCGATCTCCTTGGCTTCCGCCGCGCGAATGTGCCGCCCCGTCAGCAGAAGGTCGGCCGCCACCGTGTACGGGATCTGGCGCGGCAGCCGCACCGCCGAGCCGCCCAGCGGGAACAGGCCCCAGCGCGCCTCGGAGACGCCGAACCGCGCGCTCTCGCCGGCGACGCGGATGTCGGTCGCCTGAAGGATTTCCGTGCCGCCCGCGACCGCGGGCCCTTCCACCGCCGCGATGAGCGGTTTCGTCAATCGACGACCTTTCAGCAGCGGTTCGATGACGGAGAAGTCGAACTTGCCGGCGTTCTCGCTGGGGTGGTTGGACGTCATGGCTTTCAGGTCCGCGCCCGCGCAGAACGAGCCGCCCGCGCCGGTGAGGATGCAGACTCGGACGTCCGGATCGGCGTCCACCCGGTCCCACGCCTCGCGCATGATGGCCAGCATGGGGCCCGACAGCGCGTTGCGGACCTCTGGGCGGTTCATCGTGACGACCAAGACGTTGCCGACCAAGTCCACCAACGCATGTGGTTCCGTCGTGGTCGTCATTCGCGCGCCTCCTGGATCGAGTCTGACCGCACGGGGGATTGTCCAGAACAGTAACACGTTCTACTTTGCTCACCATGGCCCTCAACGTCGCAGACCTCGTTGAACACGCCGCCGACACCGTGCCCGACCGGACCGCGCTCGTGTGCGGGTCCAAGAGGGTCACCTACGCCGAACTTGAGGCGCGAGCCAACAAACTGGCTCACCACCTGGCAAGGAACGGCGTGACGCAGGGTGCGCACGTGGGGCTCTACGCGCGCAACTCCATCGAGCTCGTCGAAGCCATGCTCGCGGTCTACAAGCTGCGCGCCGTGGCCATCAACGTGAACTACCGCTACACCAAGAACGAGTTGCAGTACTTGTTCGGTGAAGCGGATCTGAAGGCACTGATACACGAACGGCGGTACTCGCCGTTGGTCGCGGAGGTCGGCGCCCCCGGCCACACGGTCGTGATCGACGACGAGACGGAGGAACCGTTCGCGGGTGCCGACTACGAGACCGCGCTCGCCGAGGAGTCGGCGGAGCGGGACTTCGAGCCGCGCAGCCCGGACGACCTCTACATCCTGTTCACCGGCGGCACGACCGGCATGCCCAAGGGCGTGATGTGGCGGCACGAGGACGTGTGGCGCACGCTCGGCGGCGGCATCGACTTCGTGACCGGCGAGCGGCTGACCGACGAGTGGCAGCAGGCCAAGTCCGGCAAGGACTACGGGCTGATCAGGCTGTGCCTGCCGCCGTTGATCCACGGCGCGGCGCAGTGGGCGGTGCTCGGCGCGTTGTTCAGCGGCAGCACGGTGGTGCTGGTGCCCAAGTTCGATCCCGCCGAGATCTGGCGGGTGATCGAAAGGGAAAAGATCCAGGTCGCCGTCATCACCGGGGACGCGATGGGCCGGCCCTTGATCGAGGAGTTCCAGCGCGGCCAGTACGACGGCTCGTCGCTGTTCATCCTCAACAGCAGTGCCGCCCTGTTCTCCTACACCGTCAAGAAGCAGTACCACGAGCACCTGCCGCACACGACGCTGCTGGAGTCGATCGGGTCGAGCGAGACCGGGTCCACCGGCATCGGCGCGGTGCCCAAGGAGATCGTGAAGACCGACGGCACCAAGGTGAAGCTCAACGAGGACACCATCGTCATCGACGAGGACGGCAACAAGCTCGAACCCGTGCCCGGCGTGATCGGCAAACTGGCGCGCGGCGGGCACATCCCGCTCGGCTACTACAAGGACCCCGAGAAGACCGCGCGGATGTTCGTGGAGGTCGACGGCAAGCGGTTCACGGTGCCCGGCGACTTCGCCCGGTTCGAGGAGGACGGCGACATCACGTTGCTGGGGCGCGGCAACACCTGCGTCAACACCGGCGGCGAGAAGGTGTTCCCCGAGGAGGTCGAAGGGGTGCTGAAGTCGCACCCGGACGTGTTCGACGCCCTCGTCATCGGCATTCCGGACGACCTGCTCGGCCAACGCGTCGGCGCGATCATCCAGCCACGCGACGGCGCGACGCCGACGCTGTCCGAACTGGACGCTCACGTGCGCGAGACCCTCGCGGGCTACAAGGTGCCGCGTTCGTTGTGGCTGGTCGGCGAGATCGGCCGCACCCCGAGCGGCAAACCCGACTACCAGTGGGCGAAGCGCCACGTGGAGGACCATGCGCACCAGCCTGTGTGACGAGTTCGGCATCGAGCACCCCGTCTTCGGCTTCACGCCGTCCGAGCACGTGGCGGCGGCGATCAGCCGGGCGGGCGGGTTCGGGGTCCTCGGATGCGTGCGGTTCAACGACGCGGAGGACCTCGACCGCGCGTTGACGTGGATGGACGAGAACACCGATGGCAAGCCGTACGGCGTCGACATCGTCATGCCCGCCACCGTGCCGAAGGAGGGCACGCAGATCGACCTCGCCGGGCTCATTCCGCAGAGCCACAAGGAGTTCGTGCAACAGACGTTGCTGAAGCTCGGCGTGCCCCCGCTGCCCGACGGCGAAGGTGGCGAGGGAGTGCTCGGCTGGCTGCACTCGGTCGCGCGATCGCACGTCGACGTGGCGCTGGAACACCCGATCCGGCTCATCGCGAACGCCCTGGGCTCACCACCCGCCGACGTCATCGAACGGGTGCACGCGGCCGGAGTTCCGGTGGCGGCGCTGGCGGGCAAGGCCGAGCACGCGCGCAGGCATGTGGCCAACGGCGTCGACATAGTGGTGGCGCAGGGTTACGAGGCCGGCGGGCACACGGGTGAGGTCGCGTCGATGGTGCTCGTGCCGGAGATCGTGGACGCGGTGGACGTGCCGGTGCTCGCCGCGGGTGGCATCGGCTCGGGACGCCAGGCCGCGGCTGCGATGGCGTTGGGCGCCTCCGGGGTGTGGATGGGCTCGTACTGGCTCACCACGGCCGAGTACACCCTGGGCAACTCCAGCACGAAGGAGGCGTTGCTCGCCGCCGGTTCCAGCGACACCGTCCGCACCCGCGTCTACACCGGCAAACCCGCGCGGTTGCTGAAGACGCGGTGGACCGAGGCGTGGACCGAGCCGGGCGCCCCGGATCCGTTGCCGATGCCGTTGCAGAACATCCTGGTGAGCGAGGCGCACCTGCGGATCGCCCGGTCCGACGACCCGTCCGTGGTGTCCATGCCGGTCGGGCAGATCGTCGGGCGGATGAACGAGGTGCGCCCCGTCGCGGACGTCATGGCGGACCTGCTGGCGGAGTTCGACGCGACGGTCGAACGTCTCACCAAGCTGCGCTGAGTTTCAGGAGCTGGGCGGTCGCCCCGCCCAGCTCGAACTCGTTGCGCTTGGCCGCGGTGAAGTACCTGTGCACCTCGTGGCTCATGTCGATGCCCGTTCCACCATGAACGTGCACGGCGGTGTGCGCGACGCGGTGCCCGGCGTCGGCCGCCCAGAACTTCGCCGTGGCCACCTCTGCCGAGGCGTCCAGGCCTTCGGAGAGACGCCAGGCGGCCTGCCAGAGCGTCAAACGGATGGCCGCCACGTCGATGTACGCATCGGCGAGGCGTTGCGCCACGGCCTGGAAGCTGCCGATCGGCCGGTCGAACTGCACGCGGGTCCGCGCGTACTCGGCTGTCAGCTCCAGCGCGCGTTCGGTCACGCCGAGTTGGAGAGCGCACAACCCCAGCGTGTACCTCGTGATCAGCCAGCCGGGGGAGAGGCCAGGAACCACCTCGCCGGCGCCCGGGAACTCGAAGCAGCCCGCGTCCGAGCCGTCGACCAGCTCCTGCGGGGTGATCTCCAGCTGGTCCGCCTCGACGAGGAAGACCTGTTCGCCGTGCGCCACCAGGAAAGCGGCCGCCGTGCCCACGAACGGGACGGTCGTCTTCACGCCGTCGGCCTCCGAAAGGGCCACGGACAGCACGGTTCCCGGCGTCAGCCAGCGCGAGCGTTGGCCGGCGGTGCCGAACTCCGCGAGCGCCGACGCCGCGACCGTCGTGGGCAGGTAGGGCACGGCGGAGACCACGCGGCCCAGTTCGATCAGCACCGAGCACTGCTCCAGCACACCGAACTCGTCGGGCTGCTCCGGCACGACCCCGGACTTCACGAGATCGAGCCACGGTGAGTCCGACGAGTCGAGGATCTTGCGGGTCAGGGCAGCGAGCTCGCGTTGCGCCTCGGTCAGGGTGAAGTCCACGAAGTCTCCTTGCCGAAGCTGCTTATCGGGGAACCGCGGGCAAACCGAGGCCCACGCGCGCGATGATGTCCCGCTGGATCTCGTTGGTGCCGCCGCCGAACGTCAGGATCAGCGACGACCGGTGCATGCGTTCCACTCGGCCGTGCAACAGCGCTCCCGATGAGCCGGTGCGCACGATTCCGTTGGCGCCCAGCACCTCCATCAGCAGCCGGTAGCCCTCGGTGGCGAACTCGGTGCCGAACACCTTGGTGGCGGACGCTTCCGCGGGCGACGGGGCCTCGTCGCCGCCGGACGCGATCCGCCAGTTGATGAGCTTGAGGAACTCGGTCTTGGCGTGCACGCGGGCGAGGTGCACGCGCACCCACTCCTGTTTCGCGGCACCGGTTTCGTCCGCCCATTGACGAACTTCGCGCAGCGCGGTCTGCAGGGGCGCGGCCGAGCACAGGGCGACGCGTTCGTGGTTGAGCTGGTTGGTGATGAGCTTCCAGCCCTTGTGCTCCTCGCCGATGAGATTCACCGCCGGCACGCGCACGTTGTCGTAGAAGGTGGCACTCGTGGTCGGGCCGGACATCGTCGGCACCGGGGTCCAGGAGAAGCCTGGGGCCGTCGTCGGCACCATGATGATGCTCAGGCCCCTGTGCCGCTGCGACTCCTGGTCGGTGCGGCAGGCCAGCCACACGTAGTCCGCGTACTGGATGAGGCTCGTCCACATCTTCTGGCCGTTGATCACGTACTCGTCGCCCTCGCGGACGGCCCGCGTGCGCAGGCCGGCGAGGTCGGTGCCCGCCTCCGGCTCGGAGTAGCCGATCGCGAAGTGCAGCTCGCCGGACGCGATCTTCGGCAGGTAGAAGGCCTTCTGCTCGGGCGTTCCCATGGACATGATCGTCGGCCCGATGGAGTTCAGCGTCAGGAACGGCACGGGTGCGCCCGCCGCGGACGCCTCGTCCAGGAAGATCAGCTGCTCGATCATCGGCCGGTCGCGGCCGCCGTACTCCCGCGGCCAGCCGATGGTCAGCCAGCCGTCGAGCCCCATCTGGCGGACGGTGTCCTTGTAGGCCTCGCCGTCCCCGTAGTCGCCACCACCGGCGAGGCCGGCCTTGCGTTCGGGCGTCATGAGCGCGGCGAAGTACGCCCGCAGCTCCTGGCGCAACTGCTCCTGTTCGGGCGTGAAACCGATGCGCATGACCGCTACTCTAGAACAAGTTCTACTTGATGTCAGGAGGCCGCGATGAAGGTCGGCGTCGACCCTTCGCTGTGTGAGGCGCACGGGGAGTGCATGTCAATCCTGCCTGAGGTGTTTGACCTTGACGATGACGAGGTTTTGCAGATCCGGGACGGTGAGCTGTCCTCGGCCGAGGAGGCGTTGGCCGAACGCGCGGTCGCGTCCTGCCCCAAGGGCGCGCTACGCCTCTCAACCTGATGGGCCTTGTCATGAACAGGAACAGATTCTAGTGTGCGACGGGTACTGCCGGTCGCGGCACAGGTCGTGAGCTCAGCGAGGAGTGATACCGGTGAAGGCTGCCGTGCTCAACCAGGTAGGCGACGACAAGCTCGAGCTCCGCGACGACGTGACCACCACCCCGGTGGGGCCGCAGGAGATCCGCATCAAGATCAAGGCGTGCGGGGTGTGCCACAGCGATCTGTCCGCAATGGACGGAACGCTGCCCGCGCTGGCCCCCGGCGTCGTCGGGCACGAAGGTGCCGGCGAGGTCGTGGAGATCGGCGGTGCCGTGACATCGCTCGCGGTCGGCGACCACGTGGCGATCACGTTCGTGCCGCCGTGCGGGAAGTGCCCCCAGTGCGTTACGGGCCAATCGCATCTGTGTCTCATCCACACCATCTCGGCGTTCACGTCACCGAGGTTCGTCGTCGGGGGCAACCCGGCCTTCGGGTACGCGGGACTCGGCGCGTTCGCCGAGGAGATGGTCGTGCCCGCCGACGCCGCGATGAAGATCGACGACGACGTGCCGTGGGAGATCGCCGCGCTGTTGTCGTGCGGAATCCTCACCGGTGTCGGTGCCGTGCTCAACACGGCCAAGGTCGAAGCGGGCTCCAGCGTCGCCGTGATCGGCTGCGGTGGTGTCGGTGTCGCGGTGATCCAGGGCGCGCGGCTCGCCGCCGCGGCGCGGATCGTCGCGGTCGACCCGGTGCTGGAGAAGCACGAGGTGGCGCAGAAGTTCGGTGCCACGCACGCGACCACGCCCGACGGCGTCGCGGACCTCAACAACCAGCTCAACTTCGGCATGGGCTTCGACTACGTGTTCGACGTCGTCGGCCTGCCCGCCACGATCCGGCAGGCGTGGGACCTGACCCGCCGCGGTGGCCACACGGTCGTCGTCGGCGCGGGCCGGGCGGACGCGATGGTGTCGTTCAGCGCCCAGGAGCTCTTCCTGCACGACAAAACGCTGCACGGCTCGTTCTACGGGACGGCGAACTTCCGCCGGGACATCCCTCGCATGATCGCGCTGTGGCGGCAGGGCCGGCTGGACCTCGAAGGCATGATCAGCAAGAGGATCCGGCTGGAAGACGTGAACGAAGGCCTGCAAGCGCTCAAGGGTGGCGGATCCCTGATCCGGCAGGTCATTCTCTTCGACTGACACATTCGATCTGGGAGTCTCTTGTGGACCTTGCGGGGAAGGTCGCCGTGGTCACCGGCGCCGGTGCGGGGCTCGGCCGCGCGGAAGCCCTGGAGCTCGCGCGGGCCGGTGCGTCGATCGTGCTCAACGACCTGCCGGGATCGGCCGACGCCGTTGCGGCCGAGATCGAAGAGCTGGGTGCGAAATGCGTTGTCGTAGAGGGTGACGTGGGCGAGCGGGCGACCGCCGACGCCCTCGTCGCCGCCGCGATGGAGCAGTTCGGCGGGTTGCACGTCGTCGTGAACAACGCGGGCGTGCTGCGCGACCGGATGCTGTTCAACATGTCCGACGAGGAGTGGGACCTGGTCGTGCGCGTCCACCTGCGCGGCCACTTCCTGTTGTCGCGCAACGCCGTCTCACTGTGGAAGCAGCAGTCGAAGACAGCGGGTGAGCCGGTCTACGCGCGGATCGTGAACACCTCCTCGGAGGCGTTCCTGCTCGGTTCGGAAGGCCAGGCCAACTACGCGGCGGCCAAGGCCGGCATCGCGGCGCTGACCGTGGCGACCGCGCGCGGCACGAGCCGCTACGGCGTGCGCGCCAACGCGATCTGCCCGCGCGCCCGCACCCAGATGACGGCGCACGTGTTCGGCGACGCACCAGAGGGCGACGACTCGCTGGCGCCCGAGCACGTCGCGAAGTTCGTCGCGCACCTCGCGGGGCCGTCCGGAGACAAGATCAACGGGCAGGTCTTCGTCGTGCACGGCGGCATGGTCGCGCTGATGGCACCACCGACCGTCGAGCAGAAGTTCGGCGCGTTCACCGATCTCGACGGCTACTTCGCCGATCGCGATCCACAAAGGACTTTCGCCTGCACGGACACGATGGCACTGTAGGAGGAGCTGTGGCGCTCACCGTCCAACCGCACCGCGAGACGCTGGGCCTCAAGGACGGCCGGCTCCTCATCGGAGGCGAGTTCCGCGAGGCGGACGAGACCTGGACCCACCACCACCCCGCGACCGGCGAGGAGATCGGCAGCTTCGCCGTCGCGTCGGCCAAGGACGTGGACGCGGCCGTGCTCGCGGCACGCAAGGCGTTCGACGAGGGGCCGTGGCCACGCAGCCGGGCCGGCGAGCGCATCAAGATCCTGCGCAGGTACAGCGATCTGCTGCGGGAGCACGCGGACGAGCTGCGCGGCCTTCAGGCGCTGGACAACGGCGTGCCGCTGTCGTTCGGGCAGATCTACGCCACCTCGGTCGGCATCGCGGCGGACATCTTCGACCACCACGCGGGCTGGATCGACAAGGTCGGCGGCCAGACCCTGCCGCCGTACCAGGGCGGCGACCACCTCGCGATGACGTTCCGCGAACCGGTCGGCGTCGTCGCGGCGATCCTGCCGTGGAACGCGCCGTTCGTGCTCTTCGCGCAGAAACTCGCGCCCGCACTGGCCGCGGGCTGCACGGTCGTGGTGAAGCCGTCGGAGTACGCGTCGTTCTGCGTGATCCGCATGGTCGAGCTGCTGATCGAGGCGGGCCTTCCGGAAGGCGTGATCAACCTCGTCACCGGCCCCGGCAACCCGACCGGCGAGGCGCTGATCACCCACCCCGGCGTCGACAAGATCAGCTTCACCGGCAGCCGCACCGTCGGCCGCCGGATCGTCGAGGCCTCCGCCGGCACGATGAAGCGCGTTTCCCTGGAACTGGGCGGGAAGTCGCCGGCGATCGTGTTCGCGGACGCCCCGAACGTCGGCCTGGCCGCGATGACCTGCATGGGCATGGTCACCATGGGCCTGTCCGGCCAGGCGTGCGTCGCGCACACACGGGCGTTGGTGCAGCGGGACGCGCAGGACGAGTTCATCGCGATGGCGCAGATGCTCGCGGGCGCGGTGACGTTCGGCGACCCGTTCGACCCCGCCGTGCTGGCCAGCCCGCTGATCAACGCCAAGCAGCTCGAACGCGTGCTCGGCTACATCGAACGCGGCCAGGAGGACGGCGCCCGCCTCGTCACCGGCGGCACCCGGCTCGACGGCGACTACGCGTCCGGGAACTTCGTCGCGCCGACGATCTTCGCCGACGCCACCAACGACATGGCGATCGCCCGTGACGAGATCTTCGGCCCTGTCCTGACCGTCGTGCCGTTCGACGACGAGGCGGAGGCCATCCGCATCGCGAACGACACCGAGTACGGGCTGGGCGCCGGCGTCTACACCAACGACGTCCGCCGCGCGTTCCGCGTCTCGAAGGCGTTGCGCGTGGGAATGGTCGGCATCAACGGATTCCAGCTCGAACCGCACCTCCCGTTCGGCGGCTACAAGCAGTCGGGCCTCGGCCGGGAGGGTGGGCAGAGCGCCTACGAGGCCTTCACCGAGCTCAAGACCGTGATGATGCCGCTGACCGACGAGATGATGTAGATGCGGCTGGAGGGAAAGGTCGCCCTGATCACCGGCGCGGCGCGGGGTCAGGGCGCGGCCGCGGCGCGCCGGTTCGTCGCCGAGGGCGCGCGGGTGATGATCACCGACGTCCTCGACGACCAGGGCAAGGAACTCAGCGCCGAACTCGGCGCCGAGTACTGCCACCTGGACGTGTCGTCGGAGGACGAGTGGGCCGAGGCCGTCGCGTTCACCGTGCAGACGTTCGGCGACATCACGGTTCTCGTGAACAACGCCGGAATCCTGCACTTCTCGGCTTTGGAGGAGACCACGCTCGCGGACTACCAGCGGGTGATCGGCATCAACCAGGTCGGCACGTTCCTCGGCATGCGCGCGGCCGTCCCGTCGATGAAGGCCGCGGGCGGCGGGTCGATCGTGAACGTGTCGTCGGTCGAAGGCCTGGGCGGCATGCCCTATCTGGTGGCGTACACGGCGTCCAAGTTCGCGATCCGAGGCATGACCAAGGTCGCCGCGATGGAGTTGGGGCAGCACGGGATCCGCGTGAACTCCGTGCATCCCGGCGCCATCGACACCCCGATGGTGAGCGAGGCGCTGGGCCGGCCGATCGACGTCTCGCCGATCGGCAAGAAGCTGGCGCTGCGCCGGATCGGGCAGCCGGAGGACGTCGCGAACGTCGTGCTGTTCCTGGCCAGCGACGACAGCGCCTACTGCACGGGCGGGGAGTTCGTGGTCGACGGAGGCGCGACGGCGACGCACGCACTGAGCTGAGTTCCTGGATTGGTCAGCGTTGTCGATCGGCGGCGGATCCTCGATCGCAATCAACCGCGCCTGGCTAATGGTGTGACTCGGAACGTGGGCGACCGAATCCACGCTCAGCGCGACACCACGCACGGCGTGCCCTGCATCCCGATCGACTGAGCGGAACGCGCGGGGTGCCCGGTTCGTCCCGGGGACCCCGCGTTCCGGCGCAACCAGGTGAGCGCCTCCGGCGTCTTCATGATCGAGAGGTCATACCTGGGGAGACAGATGTGAAATCACTGTTGTTGACGGCTGCGCTCCTGATCGGACTGGCGCCACCCGCGCCGGCCGCGGAAGAGGCGCAGACGCCCGTGCTGGCGTGGCAGGACTGCCAGGACGGGTTCCAGTGCTCGACCGCGAAGGTCCCGCTGGACTACGACCAGCCGTCCGGCTCGAAGATCGACCTGGCGCTGATCAGACTGCCCGCCACCGATCCGTCGAAGCGGATCGGCTCGCTGTTCGTGAACTTCGGCGGGCCCGGAGCGTCCGGTGTGGACAGACTGCGGGCTCGTGGCAAGTGGGAGTGGCTGTTCTCGCCGGAGCTGCGGGCGCGGTTCGACGTGGTGTCGTGGGATCCGCGCGGCATCGGCCGTTCGGCGACCGTGCGCTGCTTCGACAGCGTCGAGGAACAGCAGCAGTTCCTCAACTCCATCCCGGTGTACCCGGACACGGCGGCGCAGGAGCCCGCCTTCTACGACAGCTACCGGGAGTTCGTCCGGCGCTGCGAGGAGAAGTCGGGCGACCTGCTGGACCACGTCTCGTCGGCGAACACGGCTCGCGATCTCGACCTGCTGCGCAAGGCCGTGGGGGACAAGAAGCTGACGTACCACGGCATCTCGTACGGCACGCACCTCGGCGCGATCTACGCGAACATGTTCCCGGACAAGGTTCGCGCGCTCGCGTTCGACGGCTCGCTCGACTTCATCGGCAACGCCACCGGGCACGGTGACCAGGGCACGACCGTGCCGCTGGACACCCGCCAGGACGTGCCGCGCGGTGTCGCCGAGACGTTCGACCAGTTCCTGCGCCTGTGCGCCGCTCCCGGTGCCCAGTGCGCGTTCGCGGGCGGCGACCTGAAGCAGAAGTGGGCGGACCTCGTCGCGAAGGTGACGGCGTCTCCGGTGACCACGCCGGACGGCCGCTTCGACCGCGTTTCGCTGATCAGTCTCGTGTGGGACGCGCTCGCACAGCCGGACACCTGGCAGGACACCGCGCGCGTGCTGCAGGGGGTCTGGGAGGCGCCGGCCTCGCTGACGGCGTCGGCCGACTACGTGACGAACCGGTTCGAGGGGTTCAACGCGGTGCAGTGCTCGGACAGCGACTTCCCGCGTGATCCGGCCGTGTACACGAAGTACGGCAAGAGCGAGGACGAGCGCGTGCCGTACTGGGGCCGTGCCGTGGTGTTCGACATGATGGCCTGCGCGTTCTGGCAGGGCCGTGACGACGACCGCTACACCGGACCGTGGAACCGCAGGACGTCGGCGCCGATCCTGTTCATCAACAGCAGGTTCGACCCGTCCACGCCGCTGCACGGCGCTCAGGACGGCGCGGCGGAGATGGCCCGCACCGGGTTCCTGACCGTCGAGGGGTACGGGCACACGTCCATGTACGTGCGCAGCGCGTGCGCGGAGAAGGTGAAGCGGGAGTACCTCTTCACCGGCGTGCTGCCTGCTCAGAAGACGTGCGGCATCGACAAGTCGCCGTTCGCCTGAGCGTGCCTTGCGCCGGTCGTTCTGAACTGACTACGGTAAGGAAACTGAACCGGTAAGAATTCTGAACTGTGAGGCACCGTGGCTGACGTGCGGACCGTCGCCGACCTGGCTCGAGAGGTCGCGCCGAAGACGGAGGCGGGCCGCACGCTGGCTCCTGAACTGGTGGAGGCGATTCGCGGGCAAGGCCTGTTCCGGCTGGGCGTCCCGCGTTCGCTCGGTGGGGGCGAGAGTCCGCCGGCCGAGACGCTGGCCCTCGCCGAGACCATCGCCCGCGGTGACGCTTCCGCCGGCTGGTGCGTGTCGATCGCGGCGACCTCCGGTCTGCTGGCCGCCTACCTGCCGGAATCGGGCGCCGAGGAGGTGTTCGGGGACCCTCGATCGGTCGCCGCCGGGGTGTGGGCTCCGAAGGGACGTGGGGTCACGGCCGACGGTGGCGTCGTGGTGTCGGGGCAGTGGTCGTTCTGTTCCGGAATCGGGCACGCCGACTGGCTGTTCGCCGGGTTCGTGCACGACGGCGCGCTGAAGGTCGCGGCACTGCCCAAGGCGTCGCTGGAGGTGCTCGACACCTGGCACACCACCGGGTTGCGCGGCACCGGAAGCCACGACTGCGTGGCGCGGGACGTGTTCGTGCCCGGCTCCCGGATTCTGTCCGTTTTGGACGGACCATTGCGGGATGGCGCGCTGTACCGCTTCCCGGTGTTCGGGTTCTTCGCGCTTTCGGTCGCGGTCGCGGCTCTGGGCAACGCTTTCGGCGCGGTGGACGACTTCGTGGCGCTGGCCGGCCGCAAGCCGCTCGGATCCAGCCGGGCGCTGGCCGAACGGTCGTCGGCTCAGGCCGCGGTGGCCTCGGCTACGGCGTCGCTGAGGGCTGCTCGGGCGTTCTTCTACGAAGCGGTGTCGGAGGCCTGGGAGGCGGCACAGGGCGAAGATCCGGTGCCGGTCGAGGCTCGGGCCGGGTTGCGCCTGGCCGCCACGCACGCGACTCGGACGGCTCGTGAGGTCGTCTCCTCGCTCTACGACCTGGCCGGTGGAGGCGCGATCTACGACGGCGCGGCGATCCAGCGGCGGTTCCGGGACGCGCACACGGCTTCCGCGCACTTCCAGGTCAACGCCGCCTCACTCGAACTGCCGGGCAAGGTGCTGCTCGGTGTGCCCGCACGGACGGAGCAGCTGTGACGTCGGTCGGGGTGGTCACGCCGTTCTGGCTCGACCGGCCGCCAGCCGAGGCCTTGGACATCGCCGTCGTCGCCGACGAGGCCGGGTTCGGGACGTTGTGGATCGGGGAGATGGCGACGTTCGACGCGTTCGCCCTGGCCACGGCCGCCGGGCTGCGGACGTCGGACATCTCGCTGAAGATCGGGCCGCTCGCGGCCGGGGTGCGGAGTCCGGTCGCGCTGGCGCTGGGACTGTCCACAGTGGTCGCGATGACCGGTCGGCGGGCGGGGCTGGCGTTGGGGGCGTCGAGTCCGCGGATCGTGACCGAGTGGCACGGCCGGGACTGGGAGCCGGTGCGGCGGATGCGGGAGACGGTCCGGGACACGCGGGCGATCCTGGCCGGGAACCGGGTCGCCGGCTTCCGGTTGCAGCAGCCGGTTCCCGGGACGCCGATCTCGGTGGCGGCGTTCGGGCCCGCGATGACTCGGGTGGCGGCGGCGGTGGGGGACGAGGTGGTGCTCAACCTGGTGAGCGCCGGCCACGTGGCCAGCGTGAAGAAACAGGTCCGTGAGCTGACGAATGTGCCTCCACCCCTGGCCGTCTGGATCCCTGCCGCCCTCGACCCCGGCCCGGCCACCCTCCACCAGCTCCGTGCCCAGCTCTCCGTCTACCTCTCCCCGCCCGGCTATGGCGAGATGTTCACCGCCCTCGGCCACGGCACCCTGGTCGAGCAGGCCAGAGCGGGCAAGCCGCGTTCCGAACTGGCGCAGGCCATCCCGGCGGACCTCATCGAGGCGGTGGGTGCGATCGGCTCGGCCAGAGACATCGCCCGCCGCGTCGACGAGTACTTCGACGCGGGCGCCGAGCACGTCGGCCTGGTCCCGGCGACCGCCGGGGATCCGGCGGGCCGCGAGCTGCTGACCAGGCTCTCCCCACTGCTGACGAAGGACCGCCGATGATCGACTCCGATGCCCTCGACCGCCGGTTCCGCGGCGAATCCGTCGGGCGGGCGCTCGATCTCGTGGGGGAGAGGTGGACGCTGCTGATCCTGCGCGAGGCCTTCTTCGGCGTCCGCAGGTACGGGCAGTTCGTCCGCAACCTCAACGTCCCGCGGCCCACGCTGTCCGCACGGCTGAAGACCTTGGTCGAGGCCGGGCTGTTGCACCGCGTGCCGTACGCGGAGGACCGCGAGGAGTACCGGCTCACCGAGGCGGGGCTGGAGTTGTTCCCTGCCATCGTGATCCTCATGAAGTGGGGCGACGCGCACGTGCCGGACCCGGACGGGCCGCCGTTCGTGCTGGAGCACAGCAGCTGTGGCAAGCCCGCGGACGCGTTCCTCGCGTGCCGGTGCTGCGGCGAGGAGATCACCGCGCACAACGTGACGGCTCATCCCGGGTGACCTACGTTGAGGCACATGCTGAACCCGCTGAGCCAGGTGTCCTTGGAACGGTTACGGCAGCGCACGAGCGTGAAGTGGCGGCAGTTCCCCGACGACGTGCTGCCGTTGTGGGTGGCCGAGATGGACGTCGACCCGGCTGAGCCCGTCAGACAGGCCGTCATCGACGCGCTGAACCTGGGCGACACCGGCTACCCGGCCGGAACGGAGTACCCCGAGGCGCTCGCGGCGTTCGCGAACGAACGCTGGGGCTGGAACGGGATCGCCGTGGAACGAACAGCGCTCGTGTCCGACGTGATGCTCGGCATCGTCGAGCTGATCAAGCTGGTGTCCGGGCCCGGCGACCCCGTGATCGTCAGCCCGCCGGTGTACCCGCCGTTCTACCTGTTCGTCAGGAGCATGGGCCGCGCCGTCATCGAGGCGCCGCTGGCCAACGGTCGCCTCGACCCGGCCGTGCTGGAGCGGACGTTCCAGCACGTCAAAGCCGACCACCCGGTGTACCTGCTGTGCAACCCGCAGAACCCGACCGGCACCGTCCACACCCGCGACGAGCTGACGGTCCTCGCGCGACTGGCCGAGAAGTACGGCGTCCGCGTGATCGCCGACGAGATCCACGCGCCGCTCGTGTCCAAGAGCGCGAAGTTCGTGCCGTACCTGAGCGTCGACGACCACGGGATGTCGCTCATGTCCGCGTCGAAGGGCTGGAACCTGGCGGCGATGCGGGCGGCGGTCGCGGTCGCGAACACCGACGACCTCGCGCGGTTGCCGGAAGAGGTCAGCCACGGACCGAGCCACTTCGGCACGATCGCGCACACGGCCGCGCTGCGGCACGGCGGCGAGTGGCTCGACGCCCTGCTGGCAGGCCTCGACGAGAACCGGAAACTCCTCAAGAACCTGCTCACCGAGCACCTGCCCGAGATCGCCTACGAGCCCTCCGAGGCGACCTTCCTGGCGTGGCTCGACTGCCGGGCGATCAGCGACGACCCGGCCGCGTTCTTCGTCGAGAGAGGACGGGTCGCGCTCATGTCCGGCACCGGGTTCGGCAGCGGCGCGGAGGGCCACGTCAGGCTCAACATCGGGACCTCGCCCGAGATCATCACCGAGGCGGTCACGCGGATGGCCTCGGCTGTCGGGCATTGACAGGAACTGCCAGCGTGCTACCAGCGGTCTGTCAGCGCGGCGGCGCACAGTTCGTCCCGACACAGGGAGGGACCGACGATGGCGCTGGCGATCAGGGCAGAAGGCCTGGTCAAGCACTACGGGGAGACGAAGGCGCTGGACGGCGTCGACCTCGAGGTGCCTGAGGGGAAGGTCGTGGGTGTGCTCGGGCCGAACGGCGCGGGCAAGACCACGGCGGTACGGGTGCTGGCGACGTTGCTGCGCCCGGACGCGGGACATGCCACGGTCCACGGGCACGACGTGCTCAAGGACCCGAGGGCGGTCCGGTCGCTGATCGGGCTGACCGGGCAGTACGCGTCGGTGGACGAGGACCTGTCCGGCACGGAGAACCTGGTGCTGCTGGCCCGGCTGCTCGACTTCTCCCGTGCGGGGGCACGGGCGAAGGCCGCGGAGCTGCTGGAGCAGTTCGAGCTCACCGACGCCGCGGGGCGGGCCGCCAAGACGTACTCGGGAGGTATGCGGCGGCGACTTGACCTCGCGGCCAGCCTGGTCGGCAACCCGTCCGTGCTGTACCTGGACGAGCCGACCACCGGGCTGGACCCGCACGCCCGCAACGAGGTGTGGGCGGTGGTGCGCAAGCTCGTCGCGAACGGCGTGACGGTCCTGCTCACCACGCAGTACCTGGAAGAGGCCGACCAGCTCGCGGACTCGATCACGGTGTTCGACCACGGCCGCGTCGTGGCCGAGGGCAGGCCGGACGAGCTGAAGCGGCGCGTGGGCGGGCAGACGCTGCAGGTGCGGCCGACGTCGTTGCGCGATCTCGACGTGGTGTACCGGATTCTCGGTGACCTGACGGGGTCAGGCCGACCCGCGACGACGACACGGGCTTGCTGACGGCGCCGGTGAACGACCCGGTGCTGCTGTCCACTTTGGTCCGCAAGCTCGACGATGCCGGCATCACCGCCGACGAACTGGCGTTGCGGCTGCCCTCGCTCGACGAGGTGTTCCTCGCGCTGACCGGCAAGCAGAACGAGGGGAGCCTGGTATGAGCACGATCGCGTTGGACAGGGGAATGCGCCACGGCTTCTCGCTGGCCTGGCGGGGAATCCTCAAGATCCGCAAGAACCCCGAGCAGCTGATGGACGTCACGCTCGCCCCGATCATCTTCCTGGTGATGTTCACGTACCTGTTCGGCGGAGCGCTCGCCGGCAACACGGACGCCTACCTGCAGATGCTCGTGCCGGGCATCATGGTGATGAACATCCTGCAGGCCAGCATGACCGCGGGCGTGCAGATGAACACGGACGTCTCCAAGGGCGTGTTCGACAGGTTCCGCTCCATGCCGATCGCGCGCTCGGCGCCGTTGGTCGGGGCGGTGCTCGCGGACATCGTGCGGTACGTCGTGTGCATCGTCGTGCTGCTGGTGGTCGCCACGATCATGGGCTTCCGGGTGCAGACCGGCCCGGCGGAGCTGCTGATCGCGGCCGCGCTGACGATCCTGTTCGGACTGTGTTTCTGCTGGGCGTCGGTGTTCGTGGGCATGCTGCTCAAGACCCCGCAGGCCGTGCAGGGCATGATGTTCGTGCTGATCATGCCGTTGACGTTCGGCAGCAACGTGTTCGTCGGCACCTCGACGATGCCGGGCTGGCTCAAGGCGTGGGCGGACATCAGCCCCGTCAGCCTTCTCTCGGACGCGCTGCGCGGGCTGCTCAACGGCGGCGCGATCGCCGGCCCGCTCACCGGATCGCTGATCTGGATGGCCGGCGCGGTCGCGGTGTTCTTCCCGCTGGCGATGTGGGCCTACCGCAAGCGCGTGTGATCTCTCGGAAACGGGGCGGGCGTCAGCTGGTGCTGATGCCCGCCTCTTCGCGCACCCGCCGCAACGCCTCGGCCTTGGTGATCGTGAGCGGCTCGGGCTCACCGAGATCGGCGACCATCCGCCGCATGTCCGGGTCGCCCATGTCGAGCCGGCCGCGGATGAGCTGGGCGAGGGCGAGCAACCGCGTCGCCGCGTCCGCACGGCCCTGTGCGAGCCGGACGCGGGCCAGCAGTTCGGTCACCCCGGCGAGATCCGGCATGTCGCCGCGGTCCGACGTGGTGCCGACCGCGACCTTCACGTACGCCTCGGCCTGGTCCGGCAGGCCCTCGGCGAGCGAGATGCGCGCGTCCAGGATCGCCGACCACTCCGTCGCGAACGGGCCGAACGAGGCCGAGATCGTGGCGGCGTCCTTGAACCGCTCGCTGAGCTCGCGCGCCTCCTGTGGCCGGTCCGAGCGCAGCATGACCTCGGCCTTCGCATAGCCGATCATCAGGCTCAGCTGGTCGTTGCCGGCGTCGTGGACGTACTGCTCGGCCTCGGCGACCTCGCGCGCGGCGGCCTCGTTGTCGCCGAGCCGCGCGTACTCCACCGCGAGCCGCCACCGTTGCTGCACGGTGTCCTCCACCGATCCCAGCTCCCGCGCCACCTCCAGCCCCTGCCGGTACAGCGCGATCGCGGCCAGGTTGTCGCCGGTGTGCGAGATGAACGTCGCCTTCATGCCGAGTGTCATCGCCGAACCCCACCGGTCGCCCACGGCCGTGAACTGGTCGTACGCGCGGTCGCGGGCCAGTTCGGCACCGGAGAGATCGCCGTCGTCGGACAGGATGAAGCTCAATGCCCAGTCCGCACCCGCCCGCGCCCACGCGTCCTCGCTGCTCGCGGCGCGCCGCACCTCACGGCGCGCCAGTTCCTTGTTCTGGCTCAGGAACGCGAGCATCGGCAGCGCGATCGCGAGCGACGGGTACTTCTGGGTGGCGCCGGTGTCCACGCAGTCCTCGATGACCTGCGAGGCCTCCATCGGTTCCGGCAGGCCGGGGATCGCGGACATGATCATCCGCATCGCCCGGAAGGTGGCGACGACGTCGGCCGGCAGGTCGTCGGCCAGCGTCAGCACCTCGCGCACCGCCCGTTCCGACCGCTCGTTGTCGCCCTTGATCAGCCAGTACCAGAACACCCCGCCGAGCAGGTCCGCCGCCAGGCCGGCGTCACGATCGTCGATCGCGCCGCGCAGCGCGGCCACGACGTTGTCCTGCTCGGCCTGATAGACCTTGATCGCCTCGATCTGCCGCCCGGTGCGGACGAACGGCTCCCAGCGCACGGTCAGGTCCCGGTAGTAGCGCCGGAACCTGCCGACGAACTCCAGCTTCTCGCCGGACGCGTCGAGCTGCTCGGCCGCGTACACCCTGATCGTCTCGAGCATCCGGTACCGCGCCTCGCCGTCGAGCTCGATCACGTCCACAATGGACTTCTCGACCAGTGACGTCAGCACGTACAGCGCGTCCTCGCCGCAGACCGCCTCGATCGCCGCGAGGTCCGCGCCCGCGGGGAACACCGCGAGCCGCCTGGCGAGCCTGAGCTCGTCGTCGGTGAGCAGGTCCCAGCTCCACTCGACGACCGCGCGCAGCGTGCGCTGGCGGGGCAGTGCCGTGCGGCTGCCCGAGGTGAGCAGCCGGAACCTGTCGTCCAGGCGCTGGGTGATCTGCCGGATCGTCATGGACCGCAGCCGCGCGGCCGCCAGCTCCAGTGCGAGCGGCATGCCGTCGAGCCTGCGGCAGATCAGTTTCACGTCGTCCACAGTGGACTCGTCCAGTCGGAAGCCGGGCTTGACCGCGCTCGCGCGGTCCAGGAACAGCCGTACCGCGCCAAACCCGGCCACGTCCGCCTGCCCGTTGGGCACGGACAGCGGGCCGATCGGGAACAGCGACTCGCCGTCGATCGCGAGCGGCTCCCGGCTGGTCGCGATCACCCGCAGGTTCGGCACACGGCGCAGCAGCTGGGTGGTGAACTCCGCGGCGGCCGAGATCAGGTGCTCGCAGTTGTCCAGCACCAGCAACGACTCGCCCGCGCCGAGCACCTCGGCGATGCGGTCCATGCCCTCGTTGGGCCGCCGCAACGGATCCCCGCCCATCCGCAGCTCGAACGCCTTGAGCACCACACCGGGCAGGTCCTCCGCCGCCCGGATGCCCGCCAGCGCCGCGAACCACACGCGTCCCTTGCCGTGCAACGGATGCCGCGCCGCGACCTCGGTGGCAAGCCGCGTCTTGCCCGCGCCACCCGGCCCGACGAGCGTGACCAGCCGGACCTCGCCGAGCATTCCGGCGATCTTCGCCAGTTCGTCGTCGCGCCCGACGAAGCTGGTGAGTCGCACGGGCAACCGGTCGACCACGGCCCGCGGCCCGAGTTCGCCCCGCAACGCCGCGAGATGGACGTCCTGCAACTCCTGCGACGGATCCACGCCCAGTTCGCCGGCGAGTCTGGCGCGGACCTCCGCGTAGACGTGCAGGGCGTCGGACTGCCTGCCCTGCGCGCACAACGCCCGCATCAACAGCCCGGCCGGCCGTTCCCGCAACGGGTGCTTCTCGTGCATCGCCGTCAGTGCGGCGACGTCCAGTTCGCCGGTCTGGAAGCGGTCCTCCTCCGCGGAGAGGCGTGCTTCTTCGAGACGTGCGGCGGTGGGTGCGGCGAACGGCGCGTCCCGCACGTCGGCCAGCGCGTCACCACGCCACAGCCCGAGCGCCTCGTCCAGCCGTCCGGCGGCGCGCAGCCGTTCGAACCGGAAGACGTCGACGTCCTCGGTCGCGACGCCCAGCCGGTACCCGCCCGGCTCCAGCGCGACCGGACAGACCTTGCGCAGCCTCGACACGAGCGACTGCAGGGCGTTCACGGCGTCGGCGGGCGGCTGCTCGCCCCACAGGTCGTCGATCAGCGTCGTCGTCGGCACGGCACGGCCGGGGTCGAGCGCGAGGCGGGCGACGAGCATGCGAACGCGGGCACCACCGATGTCGACCGGTGTGCCGTCGTCGGCCTCGACACTCGTCGGCCCCAGCAATGCCACACGCACAGGTCCAGCTTCCCAGATCGTCAGCGGCGATCAGGCGAGAACGCCGAGTGCACGCGTCAGCGCGCCGGTGATCATGCTCTCCAACGCCGGGTCGGTGCTGCCGCGCGGCACCCGTTCGACGAGCATGATCGAGTAGAGATAGGCCTGGTAGGCGGCCAGCCGCAGGCGCGCGGAGCCGGTGAACTCGAAGCCGTAGCTCGTGAGGAAGTGCTCGTCGTCCTCGATGGACTCGAACAGCGCGAGCGACACGAACTCCGCGACCGGATCGCCCCAGAACGCGCGCTCGCCGTCGACCAGTCCGGTAAGTCCGGTATCGGCGAGGATGTTGCCGTCCCACAGGTCGAAGTGCACCAGCGCCGGTCGCTGCACCTCGTCGAACGCCTGGGCGTGCCGGCTCAGATCAGCGGTCGGGAGCGTGACGCCATACCTTTGGGCGTCGGCGCGCACCGCGTCGAACATCCTGAAGAACGCCTCGGTCCACGTCTCGTGCAGGCCGAGCTGCGGATAGCCGAAGCCGGGCCCGGTCACCTCGTGCAGCGCTCTCACGGCCGCGCCGAGTTCGCGGCGGATCTGCGGGCGGTCGACGTCGGACCGGCCGAACACCGGCGTTCCGGGCAGGCAGGTGGCGAGCAGTGCCGCGTCGTCCGCGTACACGACCTCCGGCACCGGCGCGACCTTGGAGCCGAGCGTGCAGAACAACGCCTCGGTGCGCATGAGGTGCCGCTCGTAGGTCAGGCCGGGCTGATCGCCTGGGGCCAGTTTGAGCACGAACTCGCCCTCGCGCGCCGACACGCGGAACACCGAGTTGTAGGTGCCGCCGCCCAACGGGCTCGTGGTGGCGCCGGTGAGCCCGGCGGCCGTGAGGATTCGCTGCACGGTCACCTCGGCCAATGTAATGATCGAGTGCATGGGGAACTACTGGGGGACCGCCGAGCTCGCTTGGCGATGGGTCATGGACCAGGTGCGCTACGACGACGGTTGGTGGATTCCGGAGTTTCCGGACGGTGACCTGGAACTCGGGCTCCGCGACGGCATGTACGCGGGCATCGGAGGGCTGGCCCACGTGCTGGCCGAGATCCGCCTGAGCCGCGAGTGGACGGCGCGCGAGCAGGAGTTGGCGGACGCCATCGCGGCGCGGATCCAGGCGAGCGTCCGCACGACGAGCGACATCACGTTCTTCAACGGGCTGGTCAGCGCGATCAGCGTGCTGACGGCCCTGGGCGCGCCCGGAGCCGGCGAGGCGGTCGCCAGGTTGCTCGCACTGTCCACACCGGACGGATGGCCGCAGGACTTCCTGACCGACCCGGCGCGGTACCTGCCCGGCGCCCGTGTGCACGACGTGGCGGTCGGCTCGGCGGGTGTGTTGCTGGGCGCGGTGTGGGCTCGTCGTCACGGCATCGAGGGTGTGGAGGAACTTGCGCGCGTAGCGGCAGCCGTGTTGCTGGCCGAGCGTGAGGAGGCGAAGGCCGGCGCCAACTGGCGGTGGGTGCCGCAGCGGTTCACGACGAACGACTGGCACTCGCCGAACTTCTCGCACGGCGTCGCGGGCGTTGCCGCCGCGTTCGCTCTGGCCGGTGCCGAGTTCGCGCGGCCGGACTTCGTCGAGGCGGCCGTGGACGGCGCCGAGCACCTGGTGTCGCTCGGGGACACCAGCGATGGCGGATTCCGGGTGAAGACCCGCGTTCCCGGTATCGAGGACGTGGAGCCGTTCAGCTACGGCTGGTGCCACGGCCCGACCGGCACCTCGCTGCTGTGGCCGGCTTTGCGGCACGCGGGCGTGTCCGAGGTGGCCGGCGTGGACGTGGCCGACTGGCATCGCCGGTGCCTGCACAGCCTTCGCGTCTCCGGCCTGCCCGAACGGAAGTACCCGGGCTTCTGGGACAACGACGGCCGGTGCTGCGGCACGGCGGGCGTCGGCGACGTGCTGCTCGATTCGGGACAGCACACGGACTTCGCGCTCCACCTGGCCGACGTGGTGGTGGAGCGCGCCGTCCCGGACGGTTCCGGGGTGTGCTGGCGGTTCGTCGAGCACCGCAACGACGACCCGTTGCTGCCGCCCGGCATCGGCTGGATGCAGGGCGTGGCGGGCATCGCCGGGTTCCTGTTCCACGCGGGCCGCGTGGAACAGGGTGACCTGAGGTCGGTGCCCCGCATGGACACCTGGTGGGCTCTAGGCGGGTGACCAGCCCAGTTCCGGGCCCAGCTTCGTGGCGATGTCGGTGAGGATCTGCACGTAGTCCTCGTGGTCGAAGCTGAACGGCAGCGCGAACGCCACCTCGTCGACCTCCTGGAACCCGAGGTGCGCGTACAGCTGCTCGGCGATCTCGGCGGAGGTGCCGATGATGTCGCGCTCGAACATGTACTTGCGCGGGCCGAACGTCTTGCCGGCGCGCGCCGCGCGTCCCTCGGCGTAGGCCTCGTACTTCGCGCGCTGCTCGGAGGTGGCCGAGTCGGTCGGGATCACCACCAGGCCCTGCGAGACGCGGCCACCGCCGTGCTCGCGGAACGTCCTGATGTGCGACAGCTGGGTCTCGGCGAAGTCCTCGGACAGCTCGGACTGGGCCACGTTGCTGGTCAGCAGGTTCAGGCCGTGCTCGCCCGCCCACTTCGCCGAGCGCAGGCTGCCGCCGCCGTACCAGATCCGTTCGCGCAGGCCTTGGGCGTGCGGCTGGACGCGGTCCGACCAGACCTCGATGCCCTCGACGCCGCTGAACGACGCGACCTTCTCGCCGCCCACGAAGTCCAGCAGCCGCTGCACGCGGTCGTAACTGAAGTTCTCGACGTCCGCGGTCTCCGGGTAGAGCGCGTGCTTGACGTCGTCGTAGTGCATCGGCGGCCCCACGCTGATGCCGGGATTCAGCCTGCCGCCGGACAGCACGTCGACCGTGGCCAGGTCCTCCGCGAGCCGCAGCGGGTTCTCCCAGCCCAGCGGGATGACCGCGGTGCCGAGCTGGATCCGGCTGGTCCGCTGGGTGGCGGCGGCCAGGACCGCGACCGGCGACGAGATGCCGAACTGAAGGTGCCGGTGCCGCACCCACGCGCTGTCGAACCCGAGTTCCTCACCGAGCACGATGACGTCGAGCGTGGACCGGTGGCCCGCTCCCGGGTCCTTCTCGTCGAACAGCCCGATGGTGAGAAAACCCAGCTTTCGCAACGGCTCTGACTTCCGCGGCACGGAACCCTCCTCGATCAGGTCTCCCTCCGAGTTTAGGTGACGTCTCAACTACGTCCAGATGCTGGAACGAACGTGACCGCGAACGACGCCTTCCGCGCGTGCAGCCGGTACTGCGGCAGCACGCCCGGCCCGCACGACGCCGTGCCGAGGCCGTTCTGGGCGAGGTCGAGGTTGAGATGCACGCGATCGCCCGGCCTGAGGTCGTCGGTGTGCTTGGCCGCGTCGAGGTCCTCGCTGGTCCAGCGGCGGGCGGTGAAGTCGAACACCGGCTCGCCCTCGATCCTCAGCCCGCCGATCTCGAGCCACCGGACGTCCGCGCGGTTGCCGTTCTCCTGCGGGAAGACGTACGGCGTCTGCAGCGCGTCCACGGTGGACGAGAACCGGCCGATCCGGGCGGCCTGGCGGCTGTCCGCGTACGCCTCGCCGGGGCCCGCGCCGAACCACTCGACGGCGTCCGCGCTCGGTAGTGACATGCGCAGGCCGAGGCGGGGGAGTGTGCACGGCCAGTCGCCGTCCGGGGTGACGTCGACCTGGAGACGAAGGCGGTCGCCGTCGGCGGTCCAGTGGTAGTCGGCGAGCATGCCGAAACCCCAGGCCGGAGGTGCCACACGCGTCCGCACGACCAGTCCGGACTCATGGGTGTCGACGTCCACGACGCGGTGTTGCAGCCGGTGCAGGCCGGCTTCGCGCCAGGCCCGTTCCTCGGGGTGGTCGCCGCCGCGGTCGTTGTCGGTGGGGGCGCGCCAGAGGTCGAGGCGGGGGCCTTGCACGCTGATGCCGCCGAGCCTGGTCAGCAGGCCGGTAACCGGGTCGAACTCGCCGGGGCCGTGCCGGAGGATGTCGGCGACGTGGACGAGTTCGGCGCCGGTGAACGGGATGGACGGCGCCTCGGAGACGAGGATCTGGCCCCATGCGATGACGTGACCGGCCTCGGCCCAGGCAGTGGAAGTGACCAGGGAGGCGCGGACGGTGAGCCAGCCTTCACCGGACACGGCTGGAACTTCCGGAACAGCGATTTCGGTGTGCTCTCCCGCTGCGATCCGGGGAACGTCGATCGTGCCCGAGGCGACCTCCACCCCGTCGTCCTCGTACACCCAGTCGAACCGCAGGTGGTCCAGCCCGACGTGGTCGTAGAAGCTCTCGACCCGGATCCCCGCCTCCGTGCCCGTGATCCGCACCGGCTCGAAGACCTTGGCGAACTCCGTCAGTCCCGGTGACGGCGTCCGGTCGGGGAACACCAGCCCGTCGATCACGAAGTTGCCGTCGTGCAGCGGTTCGCCGAAGTCGCCGCCGTACGCGAAATGCCCGTCGCGCTCCAGCCCGTGGTCGATCCACTCCCAGATGAACCCGCCCTGCACGTGCTGGTAGCGCTCGAAGAGTTCGCGGTACTCGAGCATCCCGCCCGGCCCGTTGCCCATGGCGTGCGCGAACTCGCACAGCACGAACGGCAGTCCGCGGGCGTGCGTGCGCCCGATCTCGTCGACTTCCTCGTGCGAGGCGTACATGCGGCTGTAGACGTCGACGTACTCGCAGGCGAAGTCGCCCTCGTAGTGCACCGGCCGCGACGGGTCGCGATCACGGGTCCACGAGGCCATCGCCGCGAGGTTGCGGCCGGTGTGCGACTCGTTGCCCAGCGACCACAGCACGATCGACGGATGGTTCTTGTCCCGCTCGACCATCCGGCGCATCCGGTCCACATAGGACTCTGCCCAGCGCGGGTCGTCGCTCGGGTTGCCGGCCCAGCCGAGCTCACCGAACCCGTGCGTCTCCAGGTCGCACTCGTCGATCACCCACAGGCCGTACTCGTCGCACAACGACAGGAAGTACGGGTCCGGCGGGTAGTGGCTGGTGCGCACGGCGTTGACGTTGTGCCGCTTCATCAGCAGCACGTCCTGCAGAGCGACCTCTCGCGGCACGGCGCGGCCGAACCGAGGATGGTGCTCGTGCCGGTTGACGCCGCGGAACACGATCTGGGCGCCGTTGACCTTCAGCACGCCGTCCTCGATCGCGACCGTCCGGAACCCGATCCGCACCGGCACGCGTTCGACCTCGGTGTGCACCACGCCGTCGTACAGCCGAGGGCTCTCCGCGCTCCACGGTTCGACGGGCCGCGAGAACGACTGCCCGGGCAGGAGATCGTGCACGTCCAGCTCCGGCACGGAGAGCATCCCGCCCTCGACCGTCAGCGTCCCCGAACCGGTGACGTGGTCGTAGGAGGCGTGGATCTCGTAGTCCGCGACGCCACCGCGCGGCCGCGACAACAGCGTCACCGAACGGAAGATCCCGGACAGCCACCACATGTCCTGGTCTTCCAGGTAGCTGCCGGCCGACCACTGGTGCACGCGCACGGTCAGCACGTTCCCGGAAGGGCGGAGCAGGTGGCCCACCTCGAACTCCGCGGGCAACCTGCTGCCACGGGTGACACCGAGTTCGACGTCGTTGAGGCAGATCAGCCCGCACGAGTCGATGCCGTCGAAGCGCAGCACCGCGGGCTCGTCCGGCCAGTTGTCCGGCAGGTCGAACGTCAGCCGGTAGTCGCCGGTGGGGTTGTCGGACGGCACGAACGGCGGCTCGACCGGGAACGGGTAGCGCACGTTCGTGTAAGCGGGCGAACCGTGTCCCTGCAGCTGCCAATGCCCTGGCACGGTGATGGTGCCCCAGTCGCCTTCGTCGAGACGGAAGTTCCAGGTCCCGTCCAGCGACAACGAGGCCGCGTCGGACGTGAAGAACGCACGCGGCGGCAAGGAACCGGTGCCGGGACCCATGTCTTCGAGGTAGGTCAAGATGTTCACCCTTTCACTGCGCCGGCGGCGATGTTGCGGATGAAGTGGCGTGCGCCGAACAGGAACACGATCACCAGCGGCACGATCGCCACCAGCGTCCCGGCCATCACGACGGCGTAGTCCTGCACGTACAGGCCGTTGAGCTGGGCCAGCGCCACCTGGAGAGTCACGTGGTTCGAGTCGATCAGCACGACCAGCGGCCACAGGTAGTCGTTCCAGGTGTTGACGAACGTGAAGATCCCGAGGAACGCCAGCGCGGGGCGCAGCACCGGCAGGCCGACCGACAGGTAGGTGCGGAAGAAGCCCGCGCCGTCGACCCGTGCGGCCTCCAGCAGTTCGTCCGCGATGGCGCCGCGGGCGTACTGGCGCATCCAGAAGATGCCGAACGCGTTGGCCGCCGCCGGGATGATCAGTGCGTTCAGGCTGCCGACGAGCCCGAACTTCGCCATCAGGTCGAACTGCGGGATCGCCGCGAGCTGCGTCGGCACCACGAACGTCGCCAGCAGGATTCCAAAGAGGACGTTGCTGCCGGGGAAGTCGTACTTGGCGAACGTGAAGGCCGCCAGCGAGTCGAAGAACAGCACCAGCACCGTCGTCGCGATCGCCACTACCAGAGTGTTGAGCACCGACCCGAAGAAGTCGACCTTCGCGAACACCTCGCCGATGTTGTCGGCCAGATGCCCGCCGAACCAGAACTTCGGCGGCGACGAGTAGATGTCCGCGGTGGTGTTCGAGGCCATCACCGCGAGCTGGTAGTAGGGGAACAGCGTGATCAGCGCACCGGCCACCAACGCGCCGTAGGTGAGGAGGGTGCCGGGTTTCGTCCGGTTCACTTGCCGCCTCCGTTCACGCGCGCCGGGCGCTGCACCAGCCGCCAGTTGAGGATCGAGAAGAGGACGACGACCACGAAGATGCCCCACGCGATGGCGGCGCCGTAGCCGAAGTCGTTGTCCGCGAACGCCGTGTTGTAGAAGTAGAGGACCATCGTCATGCCCGCGCCCTCGGGGCCGCCGCGGTCGCCGAGCAGGATCTGCGACTCGGTGAAGATCTGCAGGCCGCCGATCGCCGACATGACGACCGAGAACAGGATCACCGGGCGCAGCAACGGAAGCGTGACGCGGAAGAACGTCTGCACCGGGCCGGCGCCGTCGAGCTTCGCCGCCTCGTAGACGTCCTGGGGGAGTGCCTGCAGGCCCGCGAGCAGGATGATCGCGTTGTAGCCGGTCCAGCGCCAGATGATCATCAACGAGATCGCGACCCGGATCGCCCACGGATCGTTCAGCCACTGCACCGGATCCACGCCGATCAGGCCCAGGAACCAGTTCAGGACACCGAACTCGTTGGAGAAGAACGAGCCGAACACCAGCGACATCGCCACGATCGACGTGACGTTGGGCAGGAAGTACGCGACTCGCAGGAAATCCTTGTGGCGCACCGAGGAGTTGAGCCCCAAAGCGACGAGCATCGACAGGACCAGCATCGGGATCGTCGACATCACCCAGATGATCAGGGTGTTGCCGATCGCGTCCCAGAACGCGGTGTCGGTGAGCAGGAACGCGAAGTTCTCCAGCCCGACGAACTTCATCTCGCTGACACCGTTCCACCGTTGCAGCGACAGCCACAGCGAGTACACGACGGGGTAGACCCCGAAGACGGCGAACAGCACGAAGAACGGCGCGATGGCCAGGTACTGCGGGAGGTACTTCCACCTGCGGTTCACGCGAGCACCCCCTGCCGGCGCAGCAGCCGTTCGACGGCCGTCCGGGCGTCCTGCCAGGCCTGGTCGGGGTCCTTGCCCGCGGCCTCGACGTTGGTCAGCTCATCGGTGTAGGTGTCGGAGATCGTGATGTCCCACGGCGAGAAGTAGACGGGCTGGACCTTCTCCGCGATCTCGCCGAACACCCCGATCGTGGCCTGACCGCCGAAGAACTCCTCCGGCGCCAGCACCTTCGGGTCGGAGTAGACGGCCGGGCTGGAGGGGAAGAGGCCGAGCTCCAGGTAGGTCGACGCCTGGTTCTCCGGCGACATCAGCCACTTCACGACGTCGTAGGCGCCCTGCGGATCGGGGCAGTACTTCGTGATCGCGAGGAACGACCCGCCCTGGTTGCCGGGACCGCCGGGCGCCTGGCACACGTGCCACTGCCCGGACGTGCCCGGCGCGGACTGCTTGAGGTTGCCGGTGATCCAGGAGGCGTTGACGAACGCGACCTCCTTGCCGTTGGTCCAGGCCGCACGCCGGTCGACGCCCTCACCGGCCGCCGAACCCGCGTAGCCCGCCGTGAGCCCGAGCTGGAACGCCTTGACCGCGCGGTCCCACGCCCGCCGCACCTGCGACTGGTCGTCGAGATAGCGGTTCTGGCGATCGAGGTACTTCTGCTTCTCCTGCGCGAGCGAGTACGTGAACACCATCTTCGTGTCGGTGATCAGGTAGCGGCCGGGCAGCTTCTCCTTGACCCGCTTCGCGAACTCGAAGTAATCGTCCCAAGAGGACAGTGCGGCGGCCACCGCGTCCGGTTCGCTCGGCAGACCGGCCTCGGCGAACAGGTCGTGCCGGTAGTAGAGCGCGGCCGGTCCGGTGTCGATCGGGAAACCGAGCTGGAACCCGTCCGGACTGCGGCCCGCCTGCCACTTCCACGGCAGGTAGCGCGACTCGTCCTGCCGAGCGCCGAGCGCGGTGAGGTCGGCGAACCTGTCCGTGGCCGAGAAGTAGGTGGAGATGCCGTCGCCGAGCATCGTGATGTCCGGCAGGTAGGCCTCGCCGGACAGCGCGGCGAGCAGCCGCCGGTTCAGTTCGCCACTCACCTTGGACGGCGTGAGGTTCTGGGCGGGGAAGCGCCGCACGGCCTCGCCGAGCACCTTCTCCGACAGGCCGTTCGTCGAGTACCAGAGCGTGATCTTGCCTGGGTTGGCCGTGGTCGGGCTGGTGCAGGCGGTCGTTCCCAGTGCGGTGGCACCGAGTGCGGCCGCGCCGGTCAGGAACCTGCGTCGAGTCAACGTCATCGGGGACCCTCCGGAGAGCCCGTGAACGCTCCCGTGAGCGTTCACGGATTGCCGCGAATGATGAGCTGAACGGGTGACCCTGTCAAGGGTCAGGCAGATTCGCGCACTAGCAGAACGGCGCTGACCAGCAGTTCTTCGTCGGGCAACGACGGTTCGCCCGCCACCAGCCGACCGGCCTGCGCTATCGCGAGCGCGCCGATCCGGCGGGTGTCGAGCGCGACGCTCGTGAGCGCCGGATCGACGACGGTGCCGAGCTGGAGCCCGTCGAACCCCACCACCGCGAGGTCGCCGGGCACTGCCTTGCCGAGCCTGCGGGCCGCCTTGAGCGCGCCCATGGCGATGATGTCGTTGTAGGTGAACACGGCGGTGAGATCGGGATGCTGGTCGAGCAGCTCGTTCAACGCCTCCGCGCCACCGTCGGCCGACTGCACGGCGTTGCCGACGACGGGCGCGTGAAGCCCGTGCTCGTCCATCGCGTCGATGAACCAGTCACGGCGCAGGCTGGGTTCGGCGCGACCCGCGTGGTCGAGCATGCCGATCCTGCGGTGACCTGCGGCGACGAGGTGGTCGACGGCCTCGTGCACGCCCTTCTCGCCGTCGATGCGGATCGAGCTGAAGCGCGGCGAGCGGTGGTCACGGCCGATCAGCACCGCGGGCATGCCGCCGAGGTGCCGGTCGAGCTCGGCCTCGTCCAGGCTGAAGTAGCCGACCACGGCGTCCACCTGGGCCACGACGACTTCGAGCGTGCCGCGTTCCACGGTGATGCTGTCGGCCGTGTCGTAGACGATCACGTGCCAGCCGCGGGCACGTGCGGCCTCCAGCGCCCCGGCCGCGACCTCGGTGAAGAACGGGTTGAGCAGGTCGGGGATGACCAGGCCGATCGTGGTGCTGTCCTGCCGCACCAGGCCCCGTGCGAACCGGCTCGGCCGATAGCCCAGCTCCCGCGCGGCGTCGAGGACGCGCTGCTTGGTGCCGGCGTCGATCTCGCCCTTGTCGTTGAGCGCCCGCGACACCGTCTGCCGCGAGACTCCGGCGACCCGCGCGACGTCGTTGATCGTGACGCGCCTGCTCATGATCACCTCTCGTCCGACTGCGACCGAGTATGCAGGGCGTCGAGCACCACGGTGATCGCGGCGCGCGAGTCGCGGCGCACGGCGGCGGTGATCCTTCGCGTCACCGGCAGCTCCCTGGTGACCACGTCGAACCGCCGGTCGACGGCCAGCGCGGGCAGCACCGCGACCGCCAGCCCGGCCTCGACGTGCTTGAGCGTCAGCATGTAGTTGCTGAACCGCCCGACCACCCTCGGCTCGAACCCCGACTGCCGGCACAGCCGCGTCGCGAGCTTCGCCATGTACGAGCCGGGGACGTCGAACGCCCACGGCTCGTCCTTGCAGGCCGAGATGTCGTTCTTGGGCTGGTCAGGTGGCGTCACCAGCACGATCGGGTCCTCGCCGAGCGGCACCACGTCGATGTCCCGCGGCACCGGCAGCTCCACGAAGTCGGTGGTCGTGATGATCACGTCGACCTCGCCCGCGAGCAGCGCGGGCATGCTGGCGTGCGGCTCCAGTTCGACGATCTCGACGTCGAGGTGCGGGTGGTCGAGCTTCTGGATCGCCGGCACGGCGAGCGTGTGGATCGAGCTCTGGAACGCGCCCAGCCGGATGAGACCGGACGGCTCCTGGCTCAGGCCCCTGAGCTCGGCCTCGACGGCCTCCATCTGGTCGAGGATCGACCGCGCCCGTCGCGCCAGGATGAGCCCGGCGGACGTGAGCCGGACGCGCCGCCCGGTCCGTTCGATCAGCTGCGTGCGCGTCTCGGCTTCGAGTACCGCGAGCTGCTGCGACACGCTTGAAGCACTCAGGTTCGCGGCCTGCGCCACGGCCCGCACGGTGCCCAGCGCGTCGAGCTGGCTGAGCAGGCGAAGGCGCCACGGGTTCAGCGTCATGTTGTGCAGTATTTCCGAACAGCGAGCGTGGAATTATGAGATGGACCTGATGCTCACCCGCTCGTAGCGTTTTTGCCCATGGACACCTTCTGGGACGACGTCGACCGCCACCTCGTCCGCTACGGCGGCACGTTCACGCGCGAGATCATCGACAGCGCGTCGGGGAGCTTCCTGTTCACCGAGGACGGCCGCCGGATCCTGGACTTCACGTCCGGGCAGATGAGCGCGATCCTCGGCCACTCGCACCCGCGCATCGTCGAGACCGTGCAGCGCCAGATCGCGAACCTCGACCACCTGTTCAGCGGCATGCTCAGCCGCCCGGTGGTCGACCTGGCCCGCAGGCTCTCGGACACGCTGCCCGAGTCGCTGTCGAAGGTGCAGCTGCTGACCACCGGCGCCGAGTCGAACGAGGCCGCGCTGCGCATGGCCAAGCTCGTCACCGGCAAGCACGAGGTGGTGGCGTTCGCCCGCTCGTGGCACGGCATGACCGCCGCCGCGGCCGCCGCGACCTACAGCGCGGGCCGCAAGGGCTACGGCCCCGCCACGCCCGGCAACTTCGCGATCCCCGCGCCGTCCGGCGACTGGCAGGCGCAGCTGGACCTGGCGTTCGACCTGATCGACGCGCAGTCCGTGGGCTCGCTGGCGGCCTGCATCGTCGAGCCGATCCTGAGCTCGGGCGGAATCCTCGAACCGCCGCCCGGCTACTTCGCCGCGTTGTCGGCCAAGTGCCGTGAGCGCGGGATGCTGCTGATCATGGACGAGGCGCAGACCGGCCTGTGCCGCACGGGCAACTGGTACGCGTTCGAGCGGGACGGCGTGGTGCCGGACATCCTGACGCTGTCGAAGACTTTGGGCGCCGGGTTGCCGCTGGCCGCTGTGATCACCTCGGCGGAGATCGAGGCGGAGACGCACGCCCGCGGCTACCTGTTCTTCACCACGCACGTGTCCGATCCGCTGGTGGCCGCGGTGGGCAACACCGTGCTGGACGTGCTGGTCGAGGAACGGCTGGACGAACGAGCCGCGAAGCTCGGCACGTTCCTGCGCAACGGGCTGGACGACATCGCCGCGCGCCACTCGCTGGTGTCGGACGTGCGCGGGCGTGGGCTGCTGGTCGGGCTGGAGATCGCGGACGAGTCGCTTTCCGCGCCGATCACGCAGAGGTGCCTGGATCTGGGGCTGCACATGAACATCGTGCAGATCCCGGGGATGGGCGGAGTGTTCCGGATCGCGCCGCCGTTGACGGCTTCGGAGGAGGAGCTGGCGTTGGGGCTGAGCATTCTCGACGAGGCCATCGGGTCGGCCTGACCACTTGGCCACCTGCCTCGGCTGGACGGGCGAGGCGGGCGGCCACCACCTCTCCCTACCATCGCCCGCATGCGGGTACACCATCGGCCGTTCGTCGCCACCGTGATCGTCTGCGCGGCCGTGTTCGTCATCACCGGGCTCAGCAACGGGTTCAGCCGGGCGTTCTTCCAGGACGCTCCCGGGGTCGGCAACGATGTGTTGAGAACCCCTCTGGTGGCGACCGTTCAGGCGGTCCTCGTGCTGGGAGTCGCCTTCTGGCTTGCCTGGAAGGCGTCGGTGCGACCGGCGGTAGTGTCGCTCGTGGCGCTGGAACTGGTGTCCATGCACGCCACCTGGGTCAGCTTCCGCTTCACCTACCTCCCGCTGGTGCTGGTAGCCGGCTCGGCTGCCGTGGCCGCCGGGCTGTACATGCGTCTGTTGCAGCGGTCACGGGCAGAGAACGCGGCCGCGGCGGAGGAACGGGCGCGGCGCGACGAACGCCTCGACATGGCGCGGGAACTGCACGACGTGGTCGCACACCACGTCACGGGCATGCTGGTGCAGGCGCAGGCCGCGCTCGTGGTGGCGGAGCAGGACAAGGACAAGGCGTGCGCGATGCTGCCCGGCATCGTCGACGGCGGCACGGACGCGCTGGGCTCCATGAGCGCGATGGTCAGGACGTTGCGGGACAACGGAGCCGCGACCGCGACCACCGATCTCACGGCCGACCTGCACCGGCTCGCGGAGCGGTCGGGACTGCCGGTGCGGACGAGCATCGAGCTGACCGAGGACGTGCGGCCGGAGCTGGGGCGCTCGGTGCTGCGGATCGTTCAGGAAGCCTTGACCAACGCCCGCAAGCACGCCTTCGACGCCACGAGCGTGGAGGTGGACGTGCGCCTCACCGGCGAGGCCGTGCTGCTGTCCGTTGTGGACAATGGAACGGTGAGGCCGACGCACTCGGGCGGGTTCGGGCTGGTGGGCATGCGGGAACGGGTGCACGAGCTGGGCGGGCGGTTCTTCGCGGGGTCCACAGGGGAAGGCTGGCTGGTCACCGCCGAACTGCCGCGAGAGGTGCGCGCATGATCTCCGTGCTCATCGCCGAGGACCAGGACATGGTGCGGGCCGGGTTCCGGCTGATCCTGGAGGCACAGCCCGACATCACCGTGGTCGCCGACGTTGCGGACGGGATCAGCGCCGTCCAGCGGGCGAAGGAGCTGGAGCCGCAGGTGTGTCTGGTCGACGTGCGGATGCCCGGCCTCGACGGGCTGGAGGTCACGCGTCAGCTCGCGCCGCACTCCCGTGTCGTGGTCGTGACGACGTTCGACAGCGACGAGGTGCTGAACAAGGCACTGGACCTCGGCGCGTGCGGGTTCCTCACCAAGGACGCGAGCCCCGGACTGCTGGCCGAGGCGGTCAGGTCGGCGGCACGCGGCGATGTGCTCGTGTCGCCCCAGGTCGTGCTGCGGGTGTTGCGGCGGTCGGTGCAGCCGGTCGCGAGCGCCGACGCGGGCGTGCTGAACGACCGCGAGCTCGACGTAGTGCGGCACGTCGCACAGGGGCAGAGCAACAACGAGATCGCCGCCGCGATGAAGGTCTCCGTGTCGTCGGTCAAGGCCTATCTGGCGTCCGTGCAGACCAAGGTCGGTGCGCGCAACCGCGTCGAGATCGTCGCGTGGGCGTTCCGTTCGCACGTGGTGGCCGGCTGACCACGGCCGGATGGCCAGTCCTCGGCCTTGTGGCTGACCAGACGGCCATGATCTTCCGGCTCTGCGGCCGATCCGGTGCCACCCGCCGCGCGAGCAGGCTCGTCCACATCGGATCTCGTTGTGGACGAAGGGCTTTGAACTGTGCTGGATCAGGTGCGGTGGGCGCTGGACACCATCGGGTTCGCGTTGTCGAACCCGCTCATCGCGAGTGGCGTGGTCGTCGGGGCAGTGGTGCTGCGTGACAAGGCGGCAGCGCGATGACCCGTGTCGATCCCCGGCGGATTTGGGCTGCCGTGGCCGCCTGCCTGCTCGTCTGGGTGTGCGTGCGCGGCTTCGGTGACGGCCTGCTGGACCTGCGCGTCTACCTCGCGGGCGGCGAGGCGTGGCAGGCCGGTGCGGACCTCTACACCGCCGATTTCCGGGGCCCCAGAGGTCTGCCGTTCACCTACCCGCCGTTCGCGGCCGTCCTGTTCAGCGGTCTCACCCTGTTTCCGTTGCCGCTCAACGCCTTGCTGTTCACCGTAGCGGGCATCGCGCTCTTCACCGCGGCCTGTGTCGTGGCGGCGCCGAGCCTGCGGACGGGTTTCGGTCTGGCCGCGGTGTGCCTGCTGCTCGAACCGTTGCGCGGCGGCCTGGACCTCGGCCAGATCAACATGATCCTGATCGGCCTGGTCGCCGCCGACTGCCTGCTGCCGCGCACGCCGTGGCCGCGCGGTCTGCTCGTCGGGCTCGCCGCCGCGATCAAGCTGACTCCGGCGATCTTCGTGTTGTTCTTCCTGTCCCGCAGGCGATGGCGGGCCGCGCTGACCGCCGTGGCGACGTTCGCGGCGTGCGGCCTGCTCGCCTGGGTGCTCGCGCCGGGCCAGTCGAAGCAGTTCTGGTTCCACGCGATGCTCGACCCGGAACGTGTCGGCGGCCTCGCCTACAGCGCGAACCAGTCGTTGCGCGGCCTGCTGTTCCGGCTCGGCGCGCCCGAGCCGGTGTGGTTCGTCGCGGCCGCGGCCGTGCTCGCGGTAACGGTCGCGATGCTGCCGCGACTGCGCGAGGACCTCACGGCCCTCGTCGCGGTCGCGGCAGCGGGTCTGCTGATCTCGCCCGTGTCCTGGTCACACCACTGGGTGTGGATCGCACCCGCGTTGATGCTGCTGAGCGGGCGTGCCAGGCTCGCGGTCGTGGCGGTGTTCGCGGTCGGCCCGCACTGGCTGCTGCCGACCGCGGGCGACCGTGAACTGGCGTGGACGTGGTGGCAGCACCTCGTCGGCAACGCCTACGTCTGGCTGGGTCTCGCGTTCCTCTGCTGGTGCGCGGTGAGCACCGTCCAGGTCAGGCCTGCACACCAGGTTGCGCGGGCCAGGTGAACTTCTTGATGCCGCCGGTGCCGATCAGCTGCTTCAACGCCTCGCGTGCGTCCATGCCGGTCGACGGCATCTTGGCGGCGATGGCCCCGCCCAGGACGGCGGCGGCGCAGGACGTACCCCGCCACGCCGCGTACCCGGTGACGAGGTTGTCGATGATGCGGCCGTCGAGCACCTTCACCAGCTTCGAGTTCAGGTAGGTGCTGACGAACGTGTCTCCGTGGGTGGGGGCGACCGTGCAGGTCACCCAGGGGACATCGGGGCTGTAGTGCGGTACCGGATCGGCTTCGGGGAAGGGCAGCGGCGGGACGGGCACTCCGACGGCCACGACACCGGGCAGCGCGGCGGGCCAGGTCGGGGAGTTCCGGGTGACGAGCGTGTCGGGATGCATGCCCTCCACGATCCCGTGGTTGCCGGCGGCGGCCACGACGGTGATGTGCGGGCTGAGTCGTTCGATCGCGCGTTCGAGGATGAACGGCGGCATGCCGTCGTGGGTGCGGCAGCCGCTGGCCAGCACGATCAGGTGAACTCGGTCGGCGGGCTCGGGCACGAGGAACTGCGCGAGCTTCTTGACCACCTTCCACGCCTCGGCCTTGCCGTCGTCGCCCAGCGCGGCGTGGGCGACGACGGTGGCGCCGGGGGCGTTCTTCAGGATGAGGCCGATGGTGAAGACGGCATGGCCTTCCTCGAAGTTGCAGTCGTCGCCGATCTTCTTGGGGGAGAAGTCCTCCGGGGACGCGGTGATGGACGCGGGCGGGAGGTCCGCGTGCCGGTAGACCCTGGTGTCCACCAGCCCGACCCGCACGCCTGTGCCGGCGTCACCCTTGAGCCAGGTATCGGGAGGAACAGGTGCTTCGCGGCGTTCCGGATCCCAGAAGTTCTGGCTCTTGGTCTGCGGGTACGCGCCGAACGTGCTCGTCATGCTCCTGTTCTTGCCGATGGTGGGCGTCCAGCCGCCGGAGTGTCCAGCGAGCCGTGCGCGCACCTCGGTGAGCACCGGGTCCAGATCGCTGACCCGTTTCCAGTCGGGTTCGTCCTCCGGCTTGCCGATGTGTTTGAGATTGAGCAGCGTCAGGTCGAACTCGGGTATCGCGTCCTCGGTGTAGTCCTGGATCTTGAGCTGGCCCAGGACCTTGCGCACGACGTCGAGGTGGTGGTTGTCGACGACGAGCTGGTCTTGGTTCGCGTCCATGTCAGCCTCCGATAGGGGGTCTCCGGTGAACCGATGCCGGAACGCCTCGTCCTGATACCTGGCGAAGAACGTCCTCGCCGTGCACATTGGTCATCATGCTGGCGGGATCGGTGTTACACGCGGCGCGCGAAGCGATGCGGCTCGCCGACGTCGATCCGATCAAAGCGATCCCGCTGGCCGCGCAGGTCGTGAGCGACGCTCGCGAGGACGTTCCCGCCCTGGCGCTGGCCGAGCAGGCGTGGGGTCACGCGCTGTGTCAGACCGGCCAGGTCGGCGAGGCGGTCGCGCACCTGCGCCGCGCGGTCCGGCTGGGCGCGGGCAAGGCGGCGGCGGAGAGCCGGATGAAGCTCGCGTTCGCGCTCGTGCAGCAGGGGAGACCCGCGCCCGCGCTACGTGAGGTGGACTTGGCCGTTCCTCTGCTGGGTGCGCGCGCTCGAAGCCAACGCGCCGTGATCCTCTACCACCTCGGCAGGCCCGACGACGCGTTCGCCGACTACCAGGCCGCCGACCGCGCGCTGCGCCGTCGGGGTGAGACGCTGGCCCTGCAACGCAACCTGGTCAACCGGGGCATCCTGCAGGCCGAACGCCTGAACTTCGCGCTCGCCGTGAAGGACCTGCTGGAGGCCGAGGAGCTGGCGCGCGACCTCGGCCGTGACCTCGTGGTCGGGATCATCGCCGAGAACCTCGGCTTCGTGGAGAGCCGTCGCGGCGACGTCCCGGCCGCGCTCGCGCACTTCGACCGGGCCGAGGAGATCATCACCCGGCACGGCGGCCGGCTCGCGCCCGTGCTGTTCGACCGCGCCGAGCTGCTGCTGTCCGTCGGAATGGCCGGTGAGGCGCGAGAGCACGCTTCCCAGGCGGTCGCGGCGTTCCGTGCCGAGGGCCGCCGGCTCATGGTCCCCGAGACGCAGTTGCTGCTGGCCGACGCGGCGTTGCTCGGCCGCGACTGGGCCGCCGCCGGACGGCACGCCCGCGCCGCGCTCGCCCAGTTCGTCCGTCAGGGCCGCGACCAGCACGCCGCCTTCGCGCGGGCGACGGTGCTGCGCGCCGCGCTGAGCGCCGGAAAGCCCTGCCGGATCAGCGATCCCGACGCGATGGTGGCCGCGCTGCACGGCAGGCTCGCCGTGCAGGCGCACCTCGACCTCGCCGTGGTGGCGGGGCGCCGAAGACAACCGGCTCGCGTGGTCGCGCACCTGACGACCGCGAGCCAGGCGCGTACCCGTGGCCCGGCGACGTTGCGGGCGCGCGGCTGGTACGCCGAAGCCCTGCTGCACGAACGCACCACCCCCCGCCGGGCCGCGGCCGCTGCCAGGCGAGGCCTGCGCGTCCTCGACGAGAACCACGCGGCCCTCGGCGCCAGTGATCTCCGCGCCCACTCGGCCGCGCACCGCGCGGACCTGGCCGCGCTGGGACTGCGCGTGGCACTGAGGTCCGGCAGGCTTGCCGACGTCTTCGAATGGGCTGAGCGAGGCCGTGCGAGCCGCTTTCTGCACCGCCCGGTCCGCCCGCCGGACGATCCCGAACTCGCCGCCCTGCTGCAGTCGTTGCGCGCCACGAAGCTCACCCACCGCCAGGTGGAACTGGAACGGCGGATCAAGAACCGCAGCCGTCTGCTCCGGACGACCGGCCCCGGCCCGTCCGAACCGGTCCGGCCCGCCGAGCTGGATCTCGGCGACCGGGTGCTCGTCCAGTACGTCGAGGCCGACGGCGACCTGCTGGCGTTGACCCTCACCGACCGGCGCCTGGACCTGCGCGTCGTGGGCCCGGTCGGAGAGGTGGCCGATCTGCTCGAACGCGTGCCGTTCGCGTTGCGGCACCTGGCCCGTCGCCCGCGCCCCGAGATCCTTCAGCTGCTGCGCACCACGGTATCCACATTGGACTCACTGCTCCTGCCGCGCTGCGACAGACCGCTGGTGGTCGTGCCGACGGGCTTGCTGCACAACGTCCCGTGGTCGACTTTGCCGTCGTGCCGAGGAAAACCGGTCGTCGTCGCACCCTCGGCGACGTCGTGGCGCAGCGCCGCGTCCCAGCCTGCTCGCCCGCGTACGTTCGCCGTGGCGAGTGGCCCCGGCCTGCCTGGCGCGGATGAGGAAGCGCAGGCCATCGCGGATCTCCACGCCGTCACGAGCCCGCGCGACGCGACGGTCGACGACGTCCTGAAGGCACTGGCCACGGCCGGCACCGTGCACCTCGCCGCCCACGGCCGCCTGAACCCGGACAACCCGTTGTTCTCCGCGCTGTCCCTGCACGACGGACCGCTCGTGGTCTACGACGTGCAACGCCTCGAACAGGTGCCGGAAACCGTGATCATGGCCGCCTGCGACGTCGGCCGCTCGGTCATCGTGTCCGGCAACGAGCTCCTCGGCCTCGCCGCGACGTTCCTCGAACGCGGGACCTCGCAGCTGATCGCCCCGGTCGTACCGGTGCCGGACGCGGAGACCAAGGACCTGATGCTCGGCGTGCACCGTCGGTTGCGCGAAGGCCGTTCGCCGGCGGAAGCGTTGGCCGAGGCGCAGGAGGAACTGAACCAGCCCAACGGGTTCGTGTGCGTAGGGGCCTGAGATGCGGCTGAACGGGGTTCCCGCCCGGAACCCCGTTCAGCCACTCGACTAACGAGCGAACTGGAACCAGTTCACGTTCGCCAGGTCACCACCCGTGCCACCGGTCGCCACCAGGTACAACCGGTGCACCCCGGTCGCGCCGGACGCCGCGGCCGTGCGGCTGGTCCACGTCTGCCACCCACCCGTGCTCGCCGCCGAGACGGTCGCGACCAGCGGACCGGTCGGGCTGTCCAGGCGGTACTGAAGGGTGCCGTTCGCCGTGGAACCGGACGCGATCCGCGTGGTCACCGAGGTCGGGGGAGTGGCGCCGAAGTCGACGTCCGCGTAGGCCACGTAGTCGCCCGGCGTCAGGTAGCCGACGTTCTGCCCGCAGCCCGAGTCGGTGCAGCGCTCAACCTGCGTGCCGCGCTGCTCGTCGTAGTACGAGGCGCCGATCAGCGCGTAGGCGTTCTGCGTTGCGGGGAACTGGGTGCCGAAGCCGTACGGGAACAGCGGTGCCTTGCCGTCACCGACGTTGATCGGTTGCTGCGAGGCGCTCTGCATCCAGGTGAACGGCAGCGTGCCGGTTGGCCTGTAGTCGCCGAACAGGACGTCCGCGACGCCGTTGCCCTCGGTGCCGGGCAGCCAGGCCGCGACCAGCGAGTGCCACTGCGGCAGCTGGGCCGCGATGTCCAGCGGGCGGCCGGAGACGAGCACCACCACGACCGGGACACCGGTGGCGCGCAGGGTGTTCAGGGTCGCGATGTCCTCGGCGTCGAGGCCCAGGCCGCCGGGCCGGTCGCCCGCGCCCTCGGTGTACGGCGTCTCACCGACGACGGCGATCGCGGCCTGGTACGTGCCGTCGACGCCGGTGCCGTTGCGGTTGTACGTCACCGTGGTGGACGTCGACACGGCCGAGCGGATGCCTTGCAGCACAGTGGTTCCCGGCGTGACCGGACCGCTGCCGCCCTGCCAGGAGATCGTCCAGCCGCCGCTCTGGTAGCCGATGTTGTCCGCGCTCTTGCCCGCCACGAAGATCTTCGACGCGGTCTTGGGCAGCGGCAGCACGCCGTTCTGGTTCTTCAGCAGCACCTGCGACTTGCGCACGGCCTCACGGGCCAGAGCGCGGTGCGCGGCGTTGCCGACGGTCGGCGTGTAGGAGCGGTCGGTCAGCGGCTTCTCGAACAGGCCGAGCTCGAACTTCTTGGTGAGGATGCGGCGGTTGGCGTCGTCGATGCGCGACATCGGCACGCGGCCCGCCTGCACCTCCTGCTTGAGGTAGGTGATGAACTGACGCCACGCGGTCGGCACCATGATCATGTCGAGGCCGGCGTTGATCGAGTCGCGCACCTCGGCGGCGGTGAAGCCGGCCTGGCCGTCGATCTGGTCGATGGCGTTCCAGTCCGACACGACGAGGCCGCCGAAGCCGAGCTCGTTCTTCAGCACGTCGGTGATCAGGTACTTGTGGCCGTGCAGCTTCACGCCGTTCCAGCTGCTGTAGGTGATCATCACCGAGCCGACGCCCTTGGCGATGGCGTCGCGGAACGGCGGCAGGTGCGTCGCGCGCAGTTCTGCCTCGCTGACCTGCGTGTTGCCCTGGTCGGTGCCGTTGGTCGTGCCGCCGTCGCCGATGTAGTGCTTGGCCGTGGCGAGTACCGAGCCGGAGTCCGACAGCTTCGAGCCCTGCAGGCCGGTGATCATCGTCGTCATCGACGTGGCGTCCTGGGGCGTCTCGCCGAACGACTCGTAGGTGCGGCCCCAGCGGTCGTTGCGCGCGACGCACAGGCACGGCGCGAAGTCCCAGTCGATGCCGGTGCCCGACACCTCCTCGGCCGTGGCGCGCCCGATCCGCTGCACCAGCCCGGGATCGCGCGTCGCGCCGAGGCCGATGTTGTGCGGGAAGATCGTGGCGCCGACGACGTTGTTGTGGCCGTGCACGGCGTCCACGCCGTAGATCATGGGAATTCCCAGCGGCGTCGCGATCGCCGCGCGCTGGAAGTCGTCGTACATGTTCGCCCACGACGTGGCGTTGTTCGGCGACGGCGCGGAACCGCCACCGGACAGCAGTGACCCGATCCGGAAGTTCGTCAGGTCGGCGAAGCTGGCCGAGTTGCGCTCGGCCTGCGTCATCTGCCCGACCTTCTCGTCGAGCGACATGCGGCCCAGCAGGTCGGCGACCCGCGCCGGAACCGGCTGCGTCGGGTCCTTGTAGATCGGGTCGGCCGCGGCGGCCGTACCGGTGGGGATGACGGCGGCACTGAGCAGTAGTGCGGCCGCGAGGAACTTTCTCACTGGGCAGACCTCCGGAGGACGAGGTCCTGTTTACCTTGCGGCACAACAGGGTTCGCCGAGCGTAACCTGCGTTCACAAAGTGGTATAGACCATCGGGGAACCGGAACCAGTACCGGTTCCCCTCGCCTGCCCTAACGACACCAGGACTGCACGGTCTCCGCGAAGTCGGGGAACTCCGCCCGAGCCGCCGCCAGCACCTCGGCGGGCGTGCGCGGCTCGACCCCGGAGTACTTCTCCGCGACGGCACGCAGTTCCGCGTTCGGCACACCGGTGTCCGACCCGAACTCGACGGCCTCCTGCGGCCCCACACCACCCGCGAGCAACCACAGGAACTCGCCCAGGCTCGTCGCGACGGGCCCGACCTCACCCTCCGACCCGAAGAACATGACGGGCTGCACGGTCAACGGCCCCTCCCGCACCAGCCACAGCACGGCCAGCCCACCGGTGCCGTCCTGCCCGAACGTCCGGAACGCGGTGCCGTCCAACTCCTTGTTGCCGGTCCACGACCTGATCCAGTCGGTCGTCTCCTCGGCGGACTCGAACTCCTGGTACGGCTCGTAGTCCATGTTGCCCGGCGAGGGCTCGTCGGCCTTCTCGTCGTACTCCCACGGGAAGTCGATGCCGCTCAGTGCGGCCAGTGCGGCGGGGAACTCCCGGTCATCAGTGATCTCCACGCGCGCACGCTACTTCAACAGATCGCCCGCGGTCCGCGTCTTGAGTGTCGGAGAGGAGTCCGACATGCCTATGCCCAGATGGTGGGGCCACATCAACAAGCGCGTGTTCAACCCGCGCGCGATCAAGAGCGGCAAGTGGGCGGTGCTCACCCACGTGGGGCGCAGCTCGGGAATGCCCTATCGCACCCCGATGGAGGCGCACCCGGTCGATGGCGGCTACCTGGTCGTCCTGGTCTACGGATCGCGCTCGGACTGGGTTCGCAACGTCATGGCGGCCGGTCGCGCGCAACTGACGGTCGACGGCGAGGAGCTCGAACTGACCACGCCGCGCGTCGTCGGCGAGGCGGAGGCGTTCGCGGCACTGGCCGACGACGTGAAACGTCCACCGAAGTCGCTCCGCATCAAGGAGTTCCTCCGGATGGACCTCGCCTCGAAGTGACGCGCCGCGACCCGTGTGCCGGCGAGCGGACGCCGGGCACGGTCGTGGTCGTCAGTCCGAGTGCTCCGTCGCGAGCTTCCCCAACGCCAGCCGGTTGGTCAGCCCCGTCTTCGTGAGCAGGCTCGACACGTGCTTCTCGACGGTCCGCCGCGACAGGTGCAGCTGCGCGGCGATCTCGTTGTTGGCCAGTCGCACCCCGAGCAACCGCAGCACCTCGTACTCGCGGACGGTCACCCCGGCCAGCCGCAGCTCGTCGGGCACCTCGTCGGCCCCGGACCGGCGTTGCGTCACCCGCACGCCCATCAGTCGCAGCTGGGCGCGGCAGGCTCCGGCCACGGCGGCGATGCCGGCGTCGTGGAAGTGGTGTTCGGCGGCGCGCAGCCAGGTCTCCGGATCGCCCCAGCCGTCGCGGGCGGCGGCCTCGCTGACGAGTCGCAGGCCCAGGTGGCGTGCCATCGGGTAGGGGAGGCCCACGTCGCTGCTCTCCTGGACGTGGGCCAGGGCCGCGTCCTTGTCGCCCGCCGCGCCGGCCAGGACCGCGGAGGCCAGTAGCGCGAAGTGGTGGTCCCAGCGGAGGCCGGCGGCCGGGTCGGCGACGACCTCGTCGTACTCGGCTCGGGTCAGGTCGCCGTCCACGGCTCTGAGCAACAGGGAGAGGCCCAGACGGCCCGTCAGGTGGTAGGTCGTGGGGGTGGCGCGTTCGGCGGCCAACGCCAGTGCGAGGTCGGCCCGCGCCCTCGGTCTGTCCTCTTCCAACAACGAGCAGAACGTCGCCGCCAGGCCGTGCAGGCGGGCGGTGTGTTGTTCGCCGCCCGGTTCGGACAGGACGGACCAGGCCTCGGTCAACGTTGTCCGGTCGCCGCGGTGGCCGGCCAGGACGGCTCGCAGCACGGCCATGAACTGGCCGATCTCCTGCAGTCCCAGGCGTTTCGCGGCTGAGGAGACGTCTTCGACGACGAGGGAGGCGGCCGCGAAGTCGGCGCGCAGGACGAGTTGCAGGCCGATGTTGACCTCGGACTGGTAGCGGGCGATCACCGCGCCGATCCGGGATGCCAGGTCGCGTGCCTGTTCCAGGCGGCCGAGGTCGCCGGAGCGCAGGGCGTCGTCCAGGCCCAGGCGCACGAGGGCGTGGATCTCCCAGATCGGCAGGTCGTGCGCGATCGCGAAAGCCCGGCTGCGTTCCAGGTACGCCGTCGCGCGGGCCGGGTCGCGGCGGCGGGTCAGGGCGCCGAGCAGTTGCCACGCCTGGCAGGCGACCACGGGGAGCGGGACGCGTTCGGCGACGGTCGCGGCGCGCAGAGCGGTCTCCTCGGCGCGTTCGAGGCTGCCTGGTTCGGCTCGGTCCAGTTCGAGGTGCGCGGCCACGACGTCCACGGACGCGCAGTCCTCGGGAGGGGCGTCGCCCAGCAACGCCCGTGCGATCTCCACCTGGGCGAGACCGTCGGACGTGCGGCCGGCCAGGTTCGCCGCCCACGCCAGTTGCGTGTGCAGGCGGGCGCGGTGCGGGCGGTCCAGACCCGAGCTGTCGAAGCTCATGGCCAGCGCGCGGTCCACCTGTCCGGCCTCGGTCAGCGCCAGCAGTTGCGCTTCGAGCGCCTCGAAGCGCTGGACGGGATCCTCGACGAGTTCCAGCGAGCGTTCCAGCAACGTGACGGCCGACTGCGCGGCGCCCTGTGCCAGCGCTCGCCGCCCGGCCTCGGCGTAGAGCGCGCCGGCGGCAGCGGTCTGGCCCGCCGCCTCCCGCAGCGTCGCGCAGAGGTGGCACCAGTCGCCGGGCACACCGGGGTAGCGCTTCTCGACGGCGTCGGCCGCGCGCCGGGCCAGGGACGACTGGACGTCCTCCGGGATCAGGGTCAGGACCGCGTCGGCGACCAGCGCGTGCGTGAAGAGGTACC
Organism: Lentzea waywayandensis; assembly: GCF_900115955.1. GTDB lineage: Bacteria > Actinomycetota > Actinomycetes > Mycobacteriales > Pseudonocardiaceae > Lentzea > Lentzea waywayandensis. Next base: position 633,633 of record NZ_FOYL01000002.1, on the reverse strand, counting down.
AGTCGGGGGTGTGGTCGTCGGGGCCGATCAGGTGCGCCACGGGTTCGCTCTGCAGGTGGCGCAGCAACGTGCGGTAGTCCAGCCCGGTGACCTCGCGGACGACGGTCAGCGGGAACCTGAGCCCGATCACGGCCGCGACCGACACGAACTCGCGCGCCTGGTCGTTCAGGCGGCCGAACCGGCCCGCCACGCTGTGCACCAACGCGGACGGCGGCACACCTGCCTCGCCCATGCTCCAGACGTCGCCGGTCCGCACGAGGTGTCCGTCCGAGACGATCTCGTCGAGCAGTTCCTCCACGAACAACGGAAGCCCGCCGCTGCCCGCCCACAGCAGATCCAGTGCGGGCGCGGGCAAAGCGCCCTCCAGGCACGCGCCCGCGAGCGCGGACACCTGCTCGTGCTTGAAGCGCCGGAGCTCGATGAGCGTGGCGGAGTCGCGTTTGCTGGTGGCGCGGGCGAACTCCAGCGCCGCGCTGTCGTCGTCGCGCATGGTCGCGAGCAGCAACGTCGGCTGGTGCGAGATGTTGTCGATGACGTACTCGAGCACTGCCAGCGTATCGGGGTCGGCGTACTGGAGATCGTCGATGACGACGGCACATCCGCCGTCGCGGCCCACGAGTTCGGTCAGCCGGAGCACGCCCTCGGCGAGCACGATCAGCGAGCTGCTCGACGCGTCGTCGGCAGGGGTTCCCCAGTCGGGGTTGAGACGGGCGAGTGCCGGGCGGTAGGGGCCCAGCTCGTCGATGTCGACGGTGGTGCCCAGACGTTGCAGCGACAGCAACGCCTCGCTCAGGCAGCGGAACGGGATCGTGCGGCTCATGGCGCTGCCGCGGCCGCGCATGATGCTCATCCCGCTCTGGTAGGCGAGATCGGTCGCGACGGTGGCGAGCCGGGACTTGCCGATCCCGGCTTCACCGGTCAGGAATACGACCTGACCCCTCCCCGTAGCGACTTTCGCCAACGTCGTCCTGATCAGTCCCAGCTCATGGTCACGACCGACGACGACTGGTGCACGTAATGCCACTTGCACATGAGATCACGACCTGCCACAGAACAGTGACATACGGTCAGAAATCGGGCGTCAGTTTTCCGGACGGCAACACGTGGAACCGTTCCCGCCACCGTTGACGGACACGACCGAGTCGAGCACGACGTCCGCGTTGGTCGGCGCCGCGGCGCTCGGACCTGCGGCGATGACGCCGGCGGAGAGAACGACGCCAGTCAGCGCGGCGATCCGCAGGCCGATCTTCTTGGTGGTGGCCCGAACCGAGGCGGACTGGTCGTGGGTCTCCGGCAATCTCATTGCTTCTCCTGTTGGTGAGTAACGGTTTCTTGCACGACCCCGATTGACGGGGAAGATCAGTGTCCCGGCTCGAAACGCAGGACCGACGGCGTCCGCTCCGGGAATCCCAGGCGCAGCAGGCCTATCCCGAGTCCGGCGAGTCCGGTGAGGAGTCCGGGGGTGGGCACGCGGTCCGGGGTGACGCAGCGGGGACCGTCGCGGCGCAACGTCGCCAGCACTTCGCCCGTACGGCGGTGCCGGGTCGCGGCGGACCAGCCGCTCACGGACACGTCCGCATGGCCGAGTTCCCCGTGGCACAAGGACAAGTCGTCGTCCGTCCATTTGGAAGCATCGTGCTGGCACCACTGGGCGGGTCCGGCCGGTCCGTCCGGGTAGCGCTCGGCCAGCTCCCGTGCGTCGGAGCAGCCGATCTCCGCGTCCAGCGCCCGCATCGCCGCCGCCAGGCCGTGTTCCGGTTCGAACTCCGCCGCGGCGCCTGCCAGCCGAACGGTCGTGCGGGCCCAGCGAGCGACCTCGTCGTCGTCCAGCAACGTGGCGATCCTGGCCAGCCCGTAACCGATTCCGGCGAACCCCGTCAGGCCACCGGAGCCGACCGCGGCGATCAGGTCGTCGTTGCCCCGGAGCGCGGCCAGCAGATCGGGCACCGTCGCGAGTGCACGCCGCGCGACGTCGGTGTAGCGGCAGACCTCGCTGATCCGGCCGAGCTGGGCGAGGAACAGCGCCACACCCGTGTAGCCGTGCGCCAGTCCGGCCCCCATCGGCAGCACCAGCCACCGCGTGTCACCCACGGGTTCGAGACCGATCCAGTTGATCCGCTCGGTGCCGTAGCTGGTCGTGACGATCCGGTCGGCGATCGTGCAGGCCGCGGACAGCACCTCATCCGTGCCGACGGCGTGCTGCGGAACCTTGCCCGGACCCGCTCCGGTGACCGCGACACGGCGGGTTGCCAGTGCCGCGGCGATCACCCACTCCTGGTCGTCGCGGTCGAACTCGTCGAACGCGGACAGGGCCGCGAGCGCGTCCTCCAGCCCGGACGTGGCGAGCACGCCGGGAAGCTTTCCCTTGGCGGACAACAGGTCGTGACCGTCCGCGCGGGTCGTGAACAACGGGACGTCGCCCGTGTCGAGCTCGGCGGCCTCGAGCTCGGCCAGGCCGGGCAGGAAGTCCGTGGCGCAGGCCGCGGTGAACGCGGCGAGCCGGACGTCGGCGTCGCGCAGGAACTCCGGTCCGCGGGCGGCGGCGATGAGGCCGGCGTACTGAGCCGTCGGCCGCGGCACGATCCGCACCGGCACCGAGGCGCACCCGGCCAGCACGGCGGCGAACTCCGCACTGTGCAAGGAGATCGCGTCGTAGGTCTGCCGGAACCCGGACAGCACGGCGTCCGCGTGGTCGGCGGCCTCGACGGGCAGGCCCTGCCACGTCGGGCGGTTCGCGGCGCCGATCACGAACTCCGGCCGGAGGACCGCGCGCATCCGGTCGGTGCCGGCGTCGAGCCATTCCGTTGTGGTGCCGGAAGTCTCCTGGCCGGCGTCGCCGCCGACACCGGAGATGTCCACGAGCCCGTGCCGTCCGGCGACGGCGGGAAGGATGCCGGTGCGTGCGACCGAACGGCCGAGCGCGACTACGGCGGGATCGGGCCGCGCACCGGGAAGTTCCGCCTGGAAGAGGGTCTCCACGTCGATCAGCAGCGGCTGGTCGGCGCGGGTGATCACGTTCTGGTGGTGCATGTCCGTGGCGCGCAGCAGGTGCAGCACCGCGAGCAGGCCGCCGAGTCGCAGGAAGTACGCCGTGCCGTCGGCACAGGGCAGCGGAGCCGGCTCGACGTGCTCGGTCCAGCCGTAGCCGCCACCCGGCACCGCCTTGACGGTCGCGAGACCGAGGTCCACCAGGTCGTTCACCAGCTCCACGACGTGCGCGAGCGCGAGGTGGGCGTCGACGCCGCGCGGCTTGTAGACCAGCCGCTGCCCGTCCGCGAGCTCCAGGACCGTCGTCGCCCGTCCGCCCCGGTGGCGATCTCCGCCGGGACAGGCGGCGACGAGCGCGGACTTCGTGTCGAGCAGCGTGCCGGTCAGGCGGTCCTGGTCGGCCGCGTAGCGCGTGGCGAACTCGGCGACGATCTCGACCGCCGTGTCGCGTTCTCCGTCCAGCTCCCGGACGAGCACGGGGTAATGCTCGAAGTGCGCGCGGGTGAGGAAGTCCTGGAACCTCTCGTGCTCGTCCGCACCCTCGAGGTCGTCCGCCTGCTCCAGTTCGTGCACGAGGACCGGCGCCGCGAGGCGGGTGAGCCGGGTGGTGAGGAGCCTGGCGCACGAGGCGACCAGTGCGGACGGGTCGACGGCGTGCTCGGGCAGTGCGGCCAGTGCGGCGTGCAGACGGGCGCTCGCCGCGGTCACCCAAGGCTCCACGACGTGCGCGAACACGTCCGTGGGAGCGGGTGTGGCGCGGCAGGCGATCTCCATGAGACGAAGCGTGCCAGGGCGCTACCGGCGGGTCATGGGTGTAGAACACCACCATTGCGGCGGCGCTGCGCATGGGCCGCTACGCATCCTCACCCATGTCGCTCGCGAACCGCTTGAGCGCGTGCCGGTCGCAACCCTCCCCTCAGTGGCACCGAGCTGCGGTTTCCGAATGGTGGTGGCCGCCACGGATGAGGTTTTCGCTGGTGGACGGCAGATTTTGGGCCAGGCCGCAAACGGGGCCCGAAACACCGAGAACCACTACACGGAGGTGCATTCCGATGGAGAAGATCGTCGACGCGACCGACCTGCTGACCATGGGCTTCGAGGACGACGCGCTGCTGATGGAGGACAACTCCCTCTGCACGCTCTGCTCCTGGACCTCGAGCCAGAACTGACCGGATCTCCGGTAATGCGGTGGGCCGCCTTCGGGCGGCCCACCGCAAGTCCCTCCTCAGGCAGGTGAGTTCCATGCGACGACGCGTTGCCCCGGACCCGATCCGGCGCGAGGCCGGCGAGATCGCCGCCTCCTGCGCCGACACCTACACCGTGCGCGGCGAACCGTTCTGGTGGCACTTCGACCCGGTGGCCGACCGTCCGGCCCGCCGCCAGGGCTGGAAGATCCACGTGAGCGCCTCGCCCCAGCACGCCCCCGAGGTGCTGCGCCGGGTGGCCGCCGTCGTCGTTCCGCTGTCACTGCGCTGGAAGGCCGCGCGGTCCATCGACAAGCTGATGGACCTCAGCTCGCCGCCGTCCCCGCTGACCCAGTCCGGCAAGTTCATCACCATCTACCCCGAGTCGGACGTCGAGTCGCTCGCGGCGTCGTTGGACGCGGTCACCCGCGAGTTCGACGCGCCCGTCGTTCCGTCCGACCGCCGGTTCCGGCCGCACAGCAACGTCTACCTCCGCTACGGCGCGTTCGTCGGGCAGAGCGTCTTCGATGCTGTCGAGCAGAGCCTGAAGTACGTGCTCGTCGACCCGTCCGGCCGCCGCGTGGAAGATCGGCGCGCGCCGGGGGTGGCCGCGCCGGACTGGATCGACGACCTGGTGCCCGCGCGGCCGCGGGCGTTCCTGGAACGGCCCGGCAGCGGGCTGTTCGGGCGCGAGATCGTCGTGCAGGGCGTGCTGCGGCAGTCGGTGAAGGGTGGCGTGTTCCGCGTCCTGCACCGGGGTGTGCCGGCGGTGCTGAAGGAAGCCCGGATCGGGACCACACCCGATCGGCTCGGCCGGGACTCGCGCACCGCTCTGCGCAACGAGTGGCAGCTGCTGCGGGCGTTGAGCGGTTCGGGGCTCGCGCCTGAGCCGTTGGCGTTCTTCCACCAGGAGGACAACGCGTACCTGGTGCAGGAGTTCCTGCCCGGACGGACGTTGCGGGCCGAGGTGGAGCGCCGGAACTACCGCTCCGAGGTGTCGCCGGTCTCGTTGCTGGAGCTGCTGGCCGGGGTGCGGCGGCTGGTCCGGGAGGTCGAGGCCCGCGGGATTCGGCTGCTCGACCTGACTCCGAACAACATCATGGTCGACGGGTCGCGGCTCGCCGTGATCGATCTCGAGCACGCCGGGCTCGTCGACTCACCGGAGCCTCCGTTCGTCGCACACACGCCGGGGTACGTGCCGCCTTCCGCGCCTTGGGCCGCGGACACGGAGTACGCGCTGGCCGCGATCGGGCACTACGTGCTGACCGGCATCGATCCTTTCCTGGGACGGGACGTCGGCTACGCCTCGCATCTGCCGGCCGTGCTGGACGCTTTCGCGCCGCCCGGGCTGGACGCGACGGCGTTGGACGACATTCGCACCCGGTTGGGCGCCGTGGCGACGGCGCCTGTCGCGGACTCGGCGGTCGAGGAAGCGGTCGCGGGCTCGGCTGTCGCGGACTCGGCTGTCGCGGGCTCGCCTGTCGCGGACTCGGCTGTCGCGGACTCGCCTGTCGCGGAAGCGGTCGAGGCCGGCGAGGAGCTCGTCCGCCTCGCCGAGTGGGACCGCCACCCGTGGCCGTGGCCCCAGCGCTGGGCTCCTGGCTCGATGCACCCCGCCTCCTTCATGGCGGGCACGGCCGGGATCGCGCGCTACTACCTCGACCTGTGGGAGGCCACCGGCGACGAGGCGTGGCTCAAACACACCGACAAGCTCCTGACCTGGACCGTCGAGAACAACCCGGTGGTCCCCGGCCAGACCCCGCCGGGCCTGTACTTCGGCCTCGGCTCACTCCCGTGGCTCATGACCGACCTGGCGAAAGCCGGCCACGAACCCGACCTGTGGCACCGGGAAGCACTGAGGTTCGCCGACGAGCTCGCGGCGATCGACGTCCACGGCTGGGACATCACCCACGGCTGGGCGGGCGTCGGGCTGGCGAGAACGGCGTTGCTGCGCGCCACGGGCGAAGGGGCGGACGAGGTCTCGAAGATCATCGTCAGGATCCTCGCCGGGGTGTCGACGAAGGACGGCATTCCGGCCTGGCCGAACAACGGCTCCGCGTTCCACGGGTTCGCGCACGGCAGCGCGGGTGTCGCGTACTTCCTGCTGCACGCCGGACGAGCCGTGGACGACCCGGTCGCCGTCGACCTGGCCGTCGCCACCGGACGTGCGCTGCTGGCCCACGCGATGCCCGCCGCGAAAGGCCTGTCCTGGCCGCACAAGCCGAACAGCGACACCGTCTGGTCGCACTGGTGCAACGGCGCGGCGGGTGTCGGCGTCCTGCTGCACGCGCTGGCACAACACACCGGGGACGACGATCTGGCCCGAGGCGCGATCGACGCGGGCCGGGCGATCACGACCGCGCGGCCGTTCGGGAGCACGTGCCGCTGCCACGGGCTGGCGGGGGACGGGGACTTCCTGCTCGACCTGGCGGCGGACCACGAGGAGTTCCACGAGGGCGCCGTCCACATCGGACGCAAGCTCGACGCGCTGCGGTTCCGGGACGGGTTCGCCGTCAAGTGGGCGCCGGAAGGTCTCGGCGTGCCCCGGCCCGACTACATGCGCGGCTACACCGGCGTGCACGCGTTCCGGCTTCGGCTCGCGGGCCACGTCGCCCGTTCGCCACTGACCCTGCGACTCGAGGAGCGACCGTGAACCTCACCGACCTCCTGGTCCACGAGATGGTCGTGGACTGGGGCTCCAACCGGCGCGTCATCACGACGCGCAACGGCGAGACGGTGTTCGAGTGCGTCGTGAGACCGGCCCCAGGCCTCACGTACGTCACGGAATGCCTGCCGCAGCGCGACGATCCGGCGATCGTGGAGCACCTGGCCGAAGTGCTCGTCCACCTCCAGGGGCTCGGCATGAACGACATCGTCGCGGTCCACCCGGAGTTCTGGGACGTCGGTGGCACGGACTGCGGCCGCATCGTGCCGATGTGGCTCAAGCTCGACAGCGAGATGATCGCGTCATTCGAACGCGCGCTGCCGGTCGGGTACCGGATCGCACCGTTCACGAACGACCTGCCGGGCGACGACCACGACCGCGGCGTGTTCGAGGAGATCGTGTCCGGCCAGTACGGGCCGCTCATCGACGACGCCAGCCTGAGGATCGTCGCGGACGGGACCAAGGGCGCGATCGCCGTGACGGAGGACCGCGGTGTGCCGCTGATCGGGCACCTCGTGGTCGAGTCCGGGCAACGAGGAGCGGGCCTGGGCAAGACGTTGCTGGTGCGCAGCATGCTCGCGCTCGCGTCCGCCGGATACGCCGACTGCCGCCTCAACGTCATGGCGGAGAACTTCACCGCACGCCGGCTGTACCGGTCGATCGGCTTCGTGCAGGACCGCGCGACGCTCAAGGCGAGCCGGGTGACGTCATGAGCGTGACGGTGCTGTCGGTGGAGTCCGCGTGGATTCCCGGCGTGCTGGCCGACCTGCGCGCGCGACACGGGAAGGTCCGCTACTACCTGTCGGCCGGGCGGCCGTTGTGGCTGAAGGAAGAAGAAGGTCCCGCTGACCTGACCACGGCGTTGCTCAGGTGCCACGACGAACGCGAGGCACGGCTGCGTGCCGAGGTCAGGGCCGTGCGTGAGTGGCTGGCCGAGGGCGGCAAACGGGCCGTGGTGGTCGAACTGTTCGGTGCGCCGACTCACGACGACGTGCGGTTCCTTCAGGAGTGCCGCATGCGGCTGATGCGCGGGGAAGCGCAATCGGTGACCGTGCTCCGGCACATCCGCGGCACGCTGCCGGCCGAAGGCGACGAGATCCTGGCGATGCTGCGCCTGGCCGGGGGATCGGTGCCGGAGAACGAGTTCCGCGCCTGGCAGGCCGCCCACGGCTGGGACGACTCGCTCGTGCACGCCGTGACGTCCACAAGGGACGGTCTGCGCACCTACGCCACCCCGGTCGTGCGCCCGTTGCCGATCACCCCGGAACTGGCCGCGGAGGTCGTCACGAGCTCACGCGCGCCCCTTTCGACGGCCGCGCTGCTCACCGACCCCGTGCTGGCGCTGCACGCCTTCACCGCCGGTGCCGCCGCCGAAGCCGCCGGTCAGGGACGCGTCCTGTCGCGCTACGCGGGCAACCTCTACCGGCGCGCGCTCCAGTCCGGCGACATTCCGCACGGCGCGGCGGCGAGCGCCTACCTGGCGGCGCTGGTGGCGGACCGCCGCCGGGTCTCCGGCACGCTGGCCGGTCTGATCCTCGGCCAGGCCGCGAAGTGGGACGTCGAACCGGCACAGCAGGCGATGCTCGCCTACAGCCTCGGCCAGTTGCTCGCCAAGGACCCCGACCCGGCCGAGCGCTCGTCTGCCGCCCGGTGCTTCGCGCACGCCCGTGAGCTGGACGTGCCGGTCACCCAGGTTGCCGCGTCGTTCAACGGCGCCGCGCTCGCCCTCTACCGCGACCGCGACCTCGACGGTGCCGTGACCAGCATGCGGTCCGCGCTGAAGCTGCTGGAAGGCCACGACACCGTTGCCGACCAACAGGTCCAGCTCCTGACCAACCTGGCCAAACTGCGCCGCGGCACGCCTGAGGCCATGGGCCTCTACCGGCAGGCGTGGGGGATCGCGGACGACGTCGCCAACGCCACCTACGTCGCGTCCGACCTCGTGCGGGTGCTGCTGGACGCGGGGGAGGAGACCGAGGCGGAGGCCGTCGCCGTGCGGCTGCTCGACCTGTTCGACCGCGCGGCCGACACGAACCAGGCGAGCGAGAAGGCCGTCTCCGCGGTCTGCTTCCGGCTCGCCGACCGGCGCCTGGCCGCGGGCGCGACCACCGAGGCGGCACGCTGGTACCTCGCCGCGGTCAGCCGGATGCGCCGCGGCGCCCCGGACGTCGTCGACGCGGTCCTGCGCAACCTCGGCGAACAGCCGGAAGCACTCCTGCGGGAACGCGCCGCGCACGCCGTCGTCGCCGAGGATCTCCTGGCACTGCGAGGTCTGCTGGCCGGTGCGGCATGACGATGCTCTCGCCGGGCGGCGACCTGCTCGCCCTGACACGACCGGGCGAGGTCGGCCTCGTGGACGTCGCTCCGGACGGCGACACCCACCTGGCCGCGACCGACTGGATCCCGGCCGGCGACTGGCATCTCGCCGGCTGGGCCACCCCGACCCTGCTCGCGTTGCGCCGCCGAGGCGAACTGGGCCTTCTGGACACCGGCCACCGGATGCTGACGTCGACGCATCCGGTGGTCGGACGCACTTTGCGTTACAACGGCGAGGAAGCACTGATCGCGGTCGTGCGCGACGGTCGTCCGATGCTGTGCGTGCACCGCCCCGACGACGGCAGTTACCGGCTCCTCGACGGCACCGAGGGCGTGCGGTCGGTCGCCGCGTGGGACCGGAACACCCTGGTCTTCACCAGCGACCGGGGAGTGACGCTGATCCAGGACGGCGACCGGATCGACCTCGACGCGGTGTCGGCGGCAGGGGACGGGCCGCTCGTCGCGCTGACCGGCGAGGGCGAACTGCCAGGGGTGCTGGACCTCGCGACCGGCCAGGCCCGTTGGTACGCAGGGGGAGGCGCGGGCATCGCGGTCTCGCCGTCCGGCCTGCTGCTCACGATGGCCTGGACCGACCACCGCTACGTCCACCGGGTGCTGGATCGGGATGGTCACGTCATCGGAACGCCGGTGCCCGACCACGGGATCGCCACCGACCTGAGTTTCACCGCCGACGAACGCCACCTGCTCGGCCGCCACCAGTCCCCGGCCGCGTCACCCGCGCTCGTCCGGTGGGACATCCACAGTGGACGAATGCAGTCGCTGCCCGGCCGGCAACGCGAGGAGATCACGGTCCGCTGGCGACACCGCGAGTCGGCGCAGTCGCCGGAATGGCTCTACGAACCGGAGAACGGCCACGGCGGCGTGGTGCTGCACCTGCACGGCGGCCCGCGCAGTCAGCTCAGGCAGATCCACGAACCGGTGATCGCCGCGCTGGTCGACGCGGGCTGGACCGTCATCGGCATGAACTACCCCGGCAGCTCCGGCTACGGGGACTCGTTCCGCGACGTCGTGGTCGGCGACTGGGGCGGTGCCGACGTCGCGGCTGTCGTCGCCCGGCTGCGCGACCTGCGTGGCGACCGGCCGTTGTGCCTGTACGGCCAGAGTTACGGCGCCTACCTGGCCCTGCTCGCCGCCGCGCCAGAGTTGGTGGACGCCGTCGCGGTGTGGGCGCCGGTCACGGACGTCAACGCCTTGCTGGAGTCCGCGACGGGCCTGCACCGCCAGTGGCTCAGGACCGAACTCGGCGCGCTGGCGGAGGATCCGGACGAGTTGCGTGAACGCAGTCCGATCCACCGGCCGTTCACCGCACCACGGCTGATGATCGGGCACAGCGAAGGGGACGACAGGGTTCCGGTCGGCCAGTCGCGGGCCTTCGTGGAACGGCTGGGGGCGGCGCGTTACGTGGAGCAGCAGGGGAACGGCCACGAACCGGCGGACATGGCCGCGTGGACCGCCGCCGTCGTGGCGCACCTGGCAGACCTGATGGCCCCCACCGTGCGTGAGGAGGTGTCGGCGTGAAGACGTTGCTCTGGCAGGCGGGCCGTTGGCGGTTCGCCCTGTTCTGCGTGCTGGCGGTGCTCCAGGGTCTCGCCCCGGCCGCCGCCATCGCCGCGTCGGGCGTGCTCGTCGCCGGACTACCGGACGATCCCGCGCAGGCCACCCTCGGGCTGGCCCTGTTCGGCACCGCACTTCTCGTCGGTACAGTGCTTTCCGCGGTCCTGGACCACGAAGCCGCTGTTCTCGACGGCCGGTTCGCCCACGCCGTTCACGACACCGTCGCCGGCGCCACCCTCCGCACCGGCGCCGCGAACCTGGCGGATCCCAGGACCACGAAGGAACTGGGCGCGCTGGCCGAGTTCGAACGCGTCGACGGCTTCGTCGGCACCGTCTCCGCCCTCAAGGAATTGCTCAGGCAACGGGCGACCGGCGTCGGCGCCGCCGTGGTGCTGGCGACGTTCGCCTGGTGGGCGCCGATCGTCATGTTCCTCGGCTGGCGCGGCCTGAGCTTCGGCGTGCGGAAGTGGCTCGACCACGGCATGACCCTCGGCGCGCAGCAGGGCGAGAGCGCGATGCGCCGCGCCCGTTACCTGCGCGGCCTCGCCGTGGACAGCCCCGCTGCCAAGGAGATCCGCGTGTTCGGCCTGGCCGGGTGGCTGGTGCCGCTGTACCGCGACTCGTATCTCAGCGCGCTGAAGGTCGTGTGGGCGGGACGGAAACTGGGCATGCGCACGGTGTTCGCCGCGACCGGCGGTGTGCTGCTCGCCCATCTCGTCGTCCTGACCGCGATCGCCCAGACCACCACCACACCGGCGGAGATCGTCGTCTACGCCCAGGCGGTGCTGTCCACGAGCGCGCTCGGCTACGTGTTCGGCGCCGAGATCCCGCTGGCACGTGCCCGCAAGGTCGCGGAACTGGCCCGGACGCTCGCTCGGCGCCTCACCGCGGCCCCACCACGCCCGCAGGTGGTCGCGCAGGCCATTCAGCTCACCGACGTCCACTTCGGCTACGCCGGCAAGCCCGTTCTGAAGGGAATCGACCTGACGGTCCCGAAAGGACAGTCGCTGGCGATCGTCGGCGAGAACGGGGCGGGCAAGAGCACGCTCGTCAACCTGCTGTGCGGCATCCACCAGCCGGACAGCGGTGAGATCGTCATGCCCGGCAAGGTGAGCGCGATCGTGCAGCGGTTCACCCGCTTCGAACTTTCGCTGAAGGACAACATCGGGTTCGGAGAGGAAGGCGTCGAAGAAGCACTGGAACGCGCGGGCGGCCTGGGGCTGCTCGAGGACCTCCCGCACGGCTGGGACACGGTCCTGTCGTCCTCGCACCCGAACGGCCGTGACCTCTCCGGCGGTCAGTGGCAGAAGGTCGCACTGGCCAGGGCGCTCCGAGCGGTGGAGTCCGGCACCCTGATCATGGACGAACCCAGCGCGAACCTCGACGTGCTGGCCGAGGAAGAGCTCTTCGCCCGGTTCAGCGAACTGGCCGGCGAGATCACCACCATCCTCGTGTCGCACCGGCTCGCGTCGGTGAGACACGCCGACCGCATCGTCGTCATCGCGGACGGCCGCATCGCCGAGGACGGCACCCACGCCGAACTGATGGCGGCGAACGGGCAGTACGCCGCCATGTACTCCTTGCAGGCAGAACGGTTCGCGGAGGTGAGTCATGCGTGAGATCCGCGTGCTGGTCGCGATGGCGTGGCGGGTGGACCGCAGGCTGACCCTCGCGATGATCGCCGAACCGTTCGGCAACACCCTCGTGCTGCTGTCCGGCCTGTGGCTGGCGATGCTCACCAACGGCGTCATCCAGAACGACATCCGCCAGGTCGTCATCGGTGTCGCCGCACTCGTGCTCGGCGCCGGACTCGGCTGGCAGCTCGACCTGTCGGCCAGCCAGTGGCGGATGGTGCTGGGGGAGAAGGTCGCGCACGCGTTCGACACCGAGATCGCGCGCCTGTCCGCCGAACTGCCCACCCTCGACCACTTCGAACGCGCCGAGTACCAGGACCAGCTCGAGATCCTGCGGCAGCGGCAAGGTCAGCTCGGCAACTCGATGAGCGCTCTCGCCGTCACGATCAAGGCGATCTGCGCGGGCCTCACCGTCCTCGTCCTGCTGGTCGTCGCGCACCCGGCGATGCTCGCGCTGGTCCTGCTCGCACTGCCAGCCCTGCTGATCACGAAAGCCCAGCGGCGGTGGCGCGCACAAGCGGAAGATGAGTCAGCGCTGCCCGGCCGCACGGCCCGTCACCTGCGCGCGGTCGCCCAGGACCGGGACGCCGCCGTGGAGATCCGGCTCTTCGGACTCGCCGACAACCTCGAACGCCGCATCGGCACGCTCTGGAACGCCCAGCGCCGGCCGATCGAGCACGCCGAACGCAAGGTCGCGCTCCTCTCGCTCGCCCAGCAGGTCCTCTACGTGATCGGCGTGATCGCCGCCGTGGGTTTCGTGCTGCACCAGGCGATCCAGGGCAGATCCGCGCCCGGCGACGTGGTGCTGGCGATCTACCTCGGCCAGCAGGTGCAGACCGCGGTGATCTGGCCGATCCAGGCCGTCGCGGGCTTCGGCCGCACCCTGCACACCGTCAGCCGCTTCCTCTGGCTGGCCGACCACGCCCACACGGCGACCGGCAACGAACGAGCACCAGAGCAGATCGTCGAGGGCATCCGGCTGGAGAACGTGTCCTTCCACTATCCCGGCACCGACAAGTGGGTGCTGCGCAACGTCTCGCTGACCATCCCGGCGGGTGCGGCACTGGCCGTGGTGGGCGCGAACGGCGCCGGCAAGACCACCCTCGTCAAGCTCCTGACCAGGATGTACGAGCCCACCGAAGGCCGGATCACGGTCGACGGCGTGGACCTCGCCGACCTGGACGTCCACGACTGGCGCGCCAGGCTCGCCGCGGCGTTCCAGGACTTCGCCCGCTTCGAGTTCACCGTCCAGCACGCCGTCGGCGTCGGCGACCTGGACCACCTCGACGACACCGAGCACGTCCGCGACGCCATCACCAGGGCCGGCGCCGACGTGCTGGACCAGGACGCCCAGCTCGGCACGTCGTGGGGCGGCACCGACCTCTCCACCGGCCAGTGGCAACGAATCGCGCTCGCCCGCGGCCTGGCCAGGACCACCCCGCTGGTGCGGTTCTTCGACGAACCGACCGCCTCGCTGGACGCGTTCACCGAGGACGCCCTCTTCGACAGCATGACCAGGGCCACCGACGGCGCGAACGGCATGATCACGATCCTGGTCACGCACCGCTTCTCGACCGTCAGATCGGCGGATCTCATCGTCGTGCTCGCCGACGGCGGCGTCGCGGAACGCGGCTCACACCGAGCGCTGCTGGCAGAGAACGGCCGCTACGCGCGGCTCTACCGGTCGCAGGCGGACGCGTTCGCCGATTGACCTGCGGGAATGGACGTCCGGCAGCTGCGTTACTTCCTGGCCGTCGTGGACCACGGCAGCGTGAACAAGGCCGCCGCCCTGTACGTGGCGCAACAGCGAGGGCGGTCTGATCGAGGCGCCGCTTCTCGCGTTGTGGGGTGAGCACGGCTTTGTCGGCCGTCACTACGACGTTCTGGACGTCTGGCGGGAGTACGCGAGGGACGTGCGTGGGTTCGCGTTGCCGTGTGACCACTACCTGCCAGAGGAACGGCCGGACGAGGTGGTGGCCGCGTTGAAGGACTTCTTCCGGTCCTGACTTGCATCCGGTGCCCGGGTACGGGTTTACCGTCGAGGCATGAGCGAGATTTGGGCGCCCGAGGCGTGCACGTTGCCGAGGGCGGAGAGACCGTTCCGCGTGGCCGAGTTCGACGAACTGCTCGCCACCGCCGAGCGTCACCGTCCGGAAAGGACACGGCTGGTGCTGACCCTGGAGCCACGGCCGGAAGTCGCGGCCCGCGCGGCGGATCTGGCGGTGCGGGAGACGGGCTGCTGCTCGTTCTTCACGTTCGAGCTCACGGCGACCGGCGGTGGCCTCAGCCTGGCGATCTCGGTGCCGGACGCGCGGGCCGACGTGCTCGACGCGCTGGCGGCGAGATGAACGCGCTGCGCACCGGCGAGGTGGCCGAGGCGGCAGGCGTGAACCGGGAGACGCTGCGCTACTACGAGCGCGTCGGCCTGCTCGCGCGGCCGGAGCGTTCGCTGGGCGGGCATCGGCTCTATCCGCGCGAGACCGTGTCCGTGATCCGGACGATCAAGGCGGCGCAGCGGCTCGGGTTCACCCTGGACGAGGTGGCCGAACTGCTCGCCGTCGGCTCCCGTCGCCCTGGCCTGCGCGAACGTGCCGAGGTGAAGCTCGGTGAGGTGGAAGCGAAGATCGCGGACCTGGAGGTCGTCCGCGACACGTTGCGTGCGGCGATCTCCGC
This sequence comes from Lentzea waywayandensis, assembly GCF_900115955.1. Classification (GTDB taxonomy): domain Bacteria; phylum Actinomycetota; class Actinomycetes; order Mycobacteriales; family Pseudonocardiaceae; genus Lentzea; species Lentzea waywayandensis. The sequence goes on along the minus strand of NZ_FOYL01000002.1, from coordinate 618,598 downwards.
CGGTTGTGACGACCTGGTCGCCTGCTCGCACACGCCGTCGTGCCCGCTGCCGTTCGTCGGCTTGGCGGTGAGCGGTGAAGGCTCCTGCTGCTAGGCGGACGGGGAGGTTCGCGCTCCTGGCCGGGGCCGCCTGCCTGCTGTGCTGTCTGGTTCCGGTGGCCGGCGTCGCGGGTGCCGCGGGTGTGGTGGCCGCGATCAGCGTGGGGCAGGTGCTGTCGGTGGTCGCGGCCGTGGCTGTCACAGGTGCCGTGGCCTGGTGGGTGCTGAACCGTCGCCGCCGGCACCGTTGCACCGGCGGAGGCTGCGGGTGCAACGGGATATCGTCCTGATCATCTGATCGGGAGGGTGTCGTGCCGGGGTTCGTCGCGGGCATGGAACGGCACCAGGTCGCCGTCTACCTCGGCGCACTGGCCGCGGGCGGGGCGGCCGGTTGGGCCGCTCCTGGCGCGGGGCCGTTGCTCGAACACGCCATCAACCCCGTGCTGGCGGCCCTGCTGTACGTGACGTTCCTGCAAGTGCCCGTGGCAGAACTCGGACGTTCGCTGCGCGCGGGCCGGTTCATCGGTGCCGCTCTTGTCGTGAACTTCGCGGTGGTGCCGTTGGTGGTCGCCGCGTTCTACCCGTTCCTGCCCGCTGATCAGGCGATCAGGCTGGGCGTGCTGTTGGTGCTGCTCGCGCCGTGCGTCGACTACGTGATCGTGTTCAGCGGTCTGGCCGGTGGCGACAGTCAGCGCCTGCTCGCTGTCACGCCACTTCTGCTGATCGCGCAGATGGTGTTGTTGCCCGGGTATCTGCTGCTGTTCCTCGGCTCCGGCCTGGCGGTGGTCGAGCCGGGGCCGTTCGTCGAGGCCTTCGTGGTGCTGATCGCGATCCCGCTGGCGTTGGCATGGCTGACCCAGGCGTGGGCGGGGAAGCGGGTCGGCGTGATCAGCACGACGATGGTGCCGTTGATGGCCGCGACCCTGTTCGCCGTGGTGGCGTCGCAGGTGCCGAAGCTCGGGGACGACCTGCCGCAGGTCGTCCGCGTGGTGCCGTTCTACGTGGGTTTTCTGGTGGTCATGGCGTTCGCGGGACTGGTCGTCGCGCGGTTGTTCCGCCTGGACGTGGCTTCCGGGCGCGCGATCGTGTTCACCGGGGCCACGCGCAACTCGCTGGTCGTGCTGCCGCTGGCACTGGCGTTGCCCGACGACCTCGCTGCTGTCGTGGTGGTCACGCAGACGCTGGTGGAGGTGGTCGGCATGGTCGTCTACGTGCGGGTGGTGCCGCGGCTGCTGCCGTGACGCGCTCGGCCAGGACCTGCCAGCCGGCGCTGAGGGTGCGCACCAGCCGAGTCGGATCGGGCGTGTCGTCCGGGGTCTGGAGGTAGAGCAGGATCGGGCCTTCCAGCGCGGCGACGAGCTGGAGCGCGAGGATGCCGCCGCGCGCGTCGTCCGGGCAGGCCTCCGCCAGGAGCATCTGGACGTGGAACAGCGACGGGCTGTCGGCGAGGGGGATCGGCCGGGCGGGGTCGAGGGACGCACGGGCCAGCGCGCTGTGGCCGACCAGGAACTCGAGCCGCGCCCGGCCGTACGCGACCAGCCGCTCGACCGCCGGTGCGCCAGGCCCCAGCGGTGGCGGCCCGGTCATCACGCGGTGCTGAAAGCGCTTCTCCTCCTCGTCGAACAGCGCGACGAAGATGCCCGCACGGGTGCGGAAGCGGCGGAACACCGTGCCCTTGCCCAGCCCGGCCCGTTCCGCGAGGCCGTCCATGGTGACGTTGCAGGCACCGAGTTCGGCGGCCATCTCGCGGGCCACGTCGAGCAGATGGGCACGGTTGCGCGCGGCGTCGGCCCGTTCCTCACGAGGCGGGCCCAACGGCAGCGCGACCGGTTCCACGGAACGTCAGGCCTGCTGTGAGGCGAGCTGACGGTCGCGCAACGGGGCGAGCGCGCTGCTCCAGGCCACGAGCTCGTCGAACATCGTGGACAGCGTGGCCGCCTGGAACTCCGACGGGTGGAACTCGGTGAAGTTCGTGAACTCGGTGAACATCGACAGCGACACGCTGGTGCGCACGTCGGCCAGCTTGAGCTCGCCCGCGACGAGGCGGAGGTGCTCGACGGCCCTGGCGCCGCCGACGCCGCCGTAGGAGACGAAGCCGACCGCCTTGTTGTTCCACTCGGCGAACAGGTAGTCGATCGCGTTCTTCAGCACGCCGGACGTGGAGTGGTTGTACTCGGGCGTGACCATGACGAACCCGTCGAAGCCCGCGATCTTCGACGACCACGCCTTGGTGTGGTCGTGCTGGTACTGGCCCATGATCGGCGGCATCGGCTCGTCGAGGTGGGGCAGCGGGAAGTCCTTGAGGTCGACCAGCTCGAACGTCGCGTCGTCGCGCCGCTCCGCGTGCTCGAGGACCCACCTCGCCACCTGCTCGCCGTTCCGGCCGGGGCGGGTGCTGCCGATGATGATTCCGATGTGCGTCATGTCCTGGAGTCCTTTGCCGAGCCGAGTTAAGCGGACTATACCCCGCTTCTGGAAGTGGACTTTACCCCGCTTGGGTCGGGACTGTCCGGTGCCGTGGGTCACATCCGCTCCGGCGCCAGTCCGGTCAGGAATCGAGAAGCAACGGCCACCCGGTGGCGCCTAGCGTTGCCGGCATGACCTCATTCGACGCGATCACCCTCGAAGTGGCCGACCTCGCGGCCGCCGAACGCTTCTACGCCAACGCTTTCGGGCTCGGCTCCCGGCTGCGTCTGCGGGAGAGCCAGGAACCGGCCACCGGCTTCCGCGGCTTCACCCTGTCCCTCACGGTGGCGCAGCCCGCCGACGTCGACGTCCTGCTCGGCGGCGCGATCGACGCCGGCGCGACCGTGCTCAAGCCCGCCGCGAAGTCGATGTGGGGCTACGGCGGAGTCGTGCAGGCGCCGGACGGCACCATCTGGAAGGTCGCGACCTCGCAGAAGAAGAACACCGGCCCGGCCACCGGGCAGATCGAGGACGTCGTGCTCCTGCTCGGCGCGACGGACATCGTCGCGAGCAAGCAGTGCTACCTCGACCAGGGTTTCACCGTGGAGAAGAGCTTCGGCCGCATGTACGTCCAGTTCGCCGGCTCCGGTGCGGTGAAGCTGGGGCTGTACCGGCGGCGTGCCCTCGCGAAGGACGCCGGGGTGCCGCCCGAGGGCTCCGGCTCGCACCGGATCGTGATGATCGGCGCCCAGCAGTTCGTCGACCCGGACGGGTTCGCGTGGGCGTCAGGGCAGACGGCCGGCCAGCTCGGCGCGTGAGCGGATGCCGAGCTTCGTGTAGACCTTGCGCAGGTGGTACTCGATGGTCTTCGGGCTCAGGAACAACGCGGCGGCGACCTCGCGGGTGGTCCTGCCCTCCGCGAGCAGGAGTGACACCTGCAACTCCTGCGGCGTAAGGGTTTCGGCCGGCGCGCGACGCTTGATCGTCTCACCTGTCGCGCCGAGTTCGACCGCCGCGACCTCCGCCCACCGGGCCGCGCGGAGGTTCTCGAACGTCTCCAGCGCGGCGTGCAGGTGCGGCCGGGCGTCCACCCGCCGCCGGGCGCGGCGCAGGCGGGCCCCGTAGGCGAGCCGGGTGCGCGCGGTCTCGAAGTCGTCCAAAGTCCTTTCGTGGAACCGCAAGGACGCCTCGAAGTGCGTGTCGAAGGCGGGACTGAGCATGCCGATCGTCCGCTCGGCGCGTCCCATCGCCCACGGCTGGTCTTTGGCCGCGGCTTCGGCACGGTAGCGCCGCGCGACCTGCCAGGCGTCCTCGTGCCTGCCCAGTCGCACCAACGCGTCGGCGCGTTCGGGCGCGGGCGACAGGTCCGGGTCGGTGAGCTTGAGGTCGTCGAGGAGTGCCGCGAGTTCTTCCAGGTGTGCCAACGCCTTCTGCGGATCGCCGAGCCCCAGTTCCAGCTCTCCCAAGGCGAACAACGACCAGACACGTCCGATGTGGATGTCCCGGGCGCGGCAGAGGGGCAGCGCCTCCGCGACGAGCGCGCGGCACCGCACCTCGTCGCCCAGTCGTGCCCGCAGCCACGCCAGGCCTGCCAGGCACATCGCGAGGTCGGTCTCCTGCCCGGTCTCCCGCGCCAGCCGGGTCGCCTCGTCGTAGGTGGCTTCGGCCCGCACCCACTGGTTGGTGGTCGCCTCGTCCCTCGCGACGTGGAACAGCAACGACGGCAGCGTTCCCACGGCTGCCTCCGCACGCGCCTGTCCGACGATGCGCCTGAGCTCGGCGCCGGAGTCGGTGTCCCGCAGGAACAACGGTCCGATCATCAACCACCACGGCCTGCGCCGGTCGTCTCGCCACTCCGGCGAGGCGGCGAGCAGGCCGGCCGCGGAACGGATCTGGTCGGCGCCGCCCTGGTTCGCGAGAATCCGGGCGGCGCCCGCCGCCATCTGGCCGAGCCCGAGTGCCTGCGGCGTTGTCACCTGCTCGAGCAGCGCCTCGATCTCGTGGGCCAGCGCGATCGCGGACGTGGCGTCGCCGAGGTAGAAGCACGCGTTCACGGCGTCGGCCAGGAACACGATCCCTTCGTCCGGGTCGCCGGACTGACGGGCAGCGGTCCAGCACAGGTCGCGAGCCTCGGTCAACGAACCGGTGCGCGCCGCGATCGCTCCGCGCAGTTCCAAGGCCCTCGGCCCGTTCGACCCGCCTTCGTCGAGCAACGCGACGGCGCGCGGCGTGGTGCCGGCGAGCCACGCCGACTCCGCCGCCGTCACGCACAGCAGGGAATGCCGTTCGACGTCCGGGCTCAGTCGCGCGGCCCGTTCGTACGCGGCGGCCGCGACGTCGTGCGCACCGCGTTCGTGGGCCCGCTTCGCCGCCCGCTCGAGAAGATCGGCGACGCCGGCGTCCGGTCCGACGGAAGCCTCGGCCAGGTGCCAGGCGTGCCGGTCGGCGTCGTGCGGCCCAACGGCTTCAGCCACCGCACGGTGGATCGACCGGCGCCGCTGCGGATCGCAGTCCCCGTACACGGCGGACCGGATCAGCGGATGACGGAACTCGACCCGGCCGTCGGTGATCCGGACCAGTCCGGCGCTCTCGGCCTCGGCCAGCGAGTCGACGGCGACACCGAGCAACCGGCACGCGTTCGCGACCACCCGCAGGTCGTTGCCCGCCACCGAGGCGACGGTCACCGCCGCCCGCCCGCCTTCACCGAGCGACCGGGCCTGCGCCGCGAACTCGTGGGCCAACGCTGCGGACACCGGCAGCGGCGCCTCGGGAGAGACGTGCTCCAGCCGGTGCCCGGCCAGTTCGATCAACGCGAGCGGGTTGCCCGCCGTCGCGCGGTGCAGCCGCGCGATCAGGTCGGGCGACAGGGCCACGTCGGAACGGCTCGACACCAGCTCACCCGCGGCCGCGAGGTCGATGCCGGACAACGGCAGCGCGGGCAGTCCGGGATCGGGGGAGCGTGAGGTGGCCAGCAGCACGATCGGATCGGCGACGAGCCGGCGCGCCGCGAACGTCAGCGCGTCCGCCGACGGCCGGTCGACCAGGTGCAGGTCGTCCAGCAGCACCGCGACCGGCCGCTCCTCGGCGAACCGGCACAGCAGGCTCAGCGTGGCGGCCCCGACCGCGAACCGGTCGATGGCAGGCCCAGAGCTCAGTGCGAGTGCGACGGACAACGCCTGGGCCTGAGGACCCGGGATCTCGTCGAGACGGTCGAGCGCGGGCCGCAACACCTGGTGCAGGGCGCCGAACGGAATCTCCCGCTCCGGCTCACTCCCGGCGGCCTGCAGGACGTTCATCCCGGTGGCGCACTCGGCCGCGAACCGCAGCAGCGCGGTCTTGCCGACACCGGGCTCACCGGTGATCGCCAGGACACCACCGTGCCCGAGCCGGGCGCTCGCCACGAGCCGCTCGACCTGACGACGCTCGGACTCGCGTCCCATCAGCACACGGGGGAGTGTAAGCAGAACCCGGCTTACTAGGTGGGGCACCTGATGCGGCCGTCCCGTTGGCGCTCATAGGTTTCGACCCTCACCGGAGGGAAAAGCAGATGACCACGACAAGACCCGAGGTAGACACCGACAAGCTCATGCAGTTCGTGTTCCGCGCCGTCGACGAGGTGGGCGCCACGCTGAACGCCGCGCTCGTCGTCATGGGCGACAAGCTCGGCTACTACCGCGCGATGGCGTCCGGCGAGCCCATCAGCCCCGCCGAGCTCGCCGACCGCAGCGGCACCGCCGAGCCGTACGTGCGGGAGTGGCTCAACGCCCAGGCCGCCGGCGGTTACGTCACCTACGACCCCGCTACCAGCCGATACACGCTGCCGATCGAGCACGCGGTGGCGTTGACGGTCGAGGACAGTCCCGCGTTCCTGCCCGGAATGTTCCAGATCGCGCTGGGCACCGTGCGCGACGCCGAACGGGTGCTGGACGCGGCCCGCAGCGGCTCCGGGGTCGGCTGGCACGAGCACAACACGGACGTGCACCTCGGCTGCGAGCGGTTCTTCCGGCCGAGCTACGCGGCGAACCTGATCGAGGGCTGGCTGCCCGCGCTCGACGGGGTGACCGCGAAGCTGCACGCCGGCGCGAGGGTCGCCGACGTCGGCTGTGGCCACGGCGCATCAACAATCCTGATGGCACAGTCCTTCCCGAACTCGACCTTCACCGGGTCGGACTACCACCCCGAGTCGATCCAGATCGCCCGCGAACGGGCGGCCGCCGCCGGAGTCGCTGACCGCGTGACGTTCGAGGTCGCCTCCGCCAAGGACTTCAGCGGCACGGGCTACGACCTCGTGACCATGTTCGACTGCCTGCACGACATGGGCGACCCGGTCGGTGCGGCACGGCACGTCAGGGACGCGGTGGCGGCCGACGGCACGTGGATGATCGTCGAACCGATGGCGGGTGACCACGTCGAGGACAACCTCAACCCCGTCGGCCGCACCTACTACGGCTTCTCCACGCTGCTGTGCACGCCGGCCTCGCTGTCGCAGGACGTGGGTCTCGCGCTCGGCACCCAGGCCGGGCCCGCGCGCATCCGCGACGTGGCGGTGGCCGGTGGGTTCACCCGGTTCGCCGGAGTGGCCCAGACCCCGTTCAACCAGGTCCTCGAAGTCCGCCCGTGAAAGCCGAGCCGCGCCCGGTGCGCGAGGCCGACCGGACCGGGTTCGCCGAGCGTGCCGGGGTGCGGCTCGCGTTCCGGGTCTACGACAACCCCGGCAGGCCGACGGTGCTGATGATGCCGACGTGGTCGATCGTGCCGTCGAGGTTCTGGAAGGCGCAGGTTCCCTACCTGGCAAGGCACTTCCGGGTGGTCACCTTCGACGGGCGGGGGTGCGGCGACTCGGACCGCCCGACCGGCACCGAGTCCTATGTGGACACTGAGTATGCGGCGGACGCGATCGCCGTCCTGGACGCCACGTCCACCGACCAGGCCGTGCTGGTGGCGTTGTCCCGCGGGGACGCCTGGTCGGTGCTCGCGGCCGCGCGTCACCCGGACCGCGTCACCGGCATCGTCGCGATCGGCCCGGCCAGCGGTTCGCTCATTGGTGCGCAGGTGCAGGAGAAAGCAGCCTGGGAATCGACCGAGGGCGGCGTCAAGTACAACCGGCACCACTGGCTGAACGGCGGCTACGACGACTTCGCCGACTGGTTCTTCGCGAGGATGTTCCCTGAACCGCACTCCACCAAGCAGATCGAGGACGCCGTGCGGTGGGCGCACGAGGTCGAGCCCGCCACACTCGTCGACACGACGGCCGGCCGGAACAGCTCCGGGTCCATCGAGGACGACTGCCGCAACGTCCGGTGCCCGGTGCTGGTGATCCACGGAACCGACGACCGCATTCGCCCGCACGCCATCGGTGAACGCCTCGCCGAGCTGACCGGCGGCTCGCTGGTGTTGCTCGACGGTTCCGGGCACGGCGTGCACGCCCGCGATCCGGTGCGGATCAACCTGCTGGTCAAGGAGTTCGTCGAGAGCGTGCACCCCGCGGCGCGGCGCACCAGGTCGTCCCGAGCGATCATCAGGCCTCCGCGAGCGCTGTACCTGAGCTCACCGATCGGCCTCGGCCACGCCCGGCGCGACCTCGCCATAGCGTCCGAGCTGCGCAAACTGCATCCGCGCCTGCAGATCGACTGGCTCGCGCAGCACCCGGTCACCGAGGTGCTCGGACCGGCGGGGGAGCGGATCCACCCGGCGTCCGCGTGGCTGGCGAACGAGTCATCCCAAGTCGAGGACGACGCCGGTGAGCACGACCTGCACGTGTTCGAGGCGTTCCGGCGGCTGGACGCGGTGCTGGTCAACAACTTCATGGTGTTCAACGACGTTCTCGACGCCGAACCGTACGACCTGGTGATCGGCGACGAGGCGTGGGACGTCGACTACTTCCTGCACGAGAACCCGGCCCTGAAGCGGTTCTCGTTCGCCTGGCTGACGGACTTCGTCGGCTGGCTCCCGATGCCGGACGGCGGCGCACGCGAGCAACGCCTGACCGCCGACTACAACCTCGACATGATCGAGCAACGAGCCCGCCTGCGCCGCGTGCGCGACCGGTCGGTGTTCGTCGGCAACCCGGACGACGTGATCTCCCTGCCGTTCGGCGAGGGCCTGCCCGCGATTCGCGAGTGGACGGAGCAGAACTTCGACTTCTCCGGCTACGTCACGGGATTCGACCCGCCGGACGAACGTGAGCGCGACGCGTTGCGCCGGCGGATCGGCGTCCGCCAGGACGAGAAGCTGTGCGTGGTCACGGTCGGCGGCTCCGGCGTGGGGGCGTCGTTGCTGCGGCGCGTGCTGGACGCCGTACCCTCGGCGACCCGGCGGGTGCCGGGATTGAGGTTCCTCGTCGTCACCGGCCCCCGCATCGATCCGGCTTCGCTGCCCGAACACCCCGGCGTCCAGATCCGCGGCTACCTCCCGGACCTGCCCCGGCACCTCGCCGCGTGCGATCTGGCGGTGGTGCAGGGCGGCCTGACCACGTGCATGGAGCTGACCGCCGCCCGGCGCCCGTTCATCTTCGTGCCGTTGCGCCACCACTTCGAGCAGAACTTCCACGTCCGGCACCGGCTCGAACGCTACGGCGCGGGCCGGTGCATGACCTACGAGGAGGTCGTCGATCGCGAGGTCCTGGCCGCCGCCATCGCCGAGGAGATCGGACGCGAGACCACCTACCGCGCGGTCGAGTCCAACGGAGCCTCGGTCGCCGCCTCCCTGCTGGCGGAGTTGCTCTGACGGTCGACGGGGACGTCCCGCGTCCGTGCGGCGTGCTCGTGCCATCCGCGCTGGTCCCGTCGGAAGACCGGGAAGACGAACGCCCCGCCGACGAACAACGCCACGACGAGCAGGTCCCACCAGCCGATGCCGATCAGCGGCGACAGGACCGTCGCGTAGGCCACGAAACCGGTGAGGCCGAGCAACTCGCGCAGGGCGAGCTGGGCCGGGTTGGCGCGCGACCCGTCCAGGGAACGGATCCGGTAGTGCAGCAGGATTCCCCCGATCGTCATCCCGTTCGCCGCGGCGGGCAGCACGACGCGGAACGCCACGAGCACGCAGACGGCCCACAGCGGGTCCGAGTGCAGCACGAGCTTCGCGATCACGATCACGAACACGAGCTCGGAGATCAGGCCGATCAGCCTGCGCGGCACGGTGACGGTGCCGCTCGGCGCGGCCGCCTCGTCCGACGACGGCACCCTGGGCACCACGAACGCGGCCGGCGCCATCATCCATCCCAGCAGGCCGCCGAAGGTGTTCGAGATCAGGTCGTCCACGTCGGCGATCCGGTACGGGCACGGGTAGAAACCGAGGTTGCCGGTGTACTGCACGACCTCGATGGCCAGCGACAGCCCCATGCCGATGGCGATCACGGCGAGCGGCCCCTTGCCGTACGCCTTGCGCAGCACGACACCCAGCGGGACGAACAGCACGACGTTGAACAGCTGCTGAAGGAACGCCTGCGACTGCACCATCGCCAGGATGCCGGAACGTCCGTACGCCGCCATGTTGTTGTTCATGTCGGTGACCCACTGGAACGGGACCGTGGACAGCATCTGGTCGCCCGTGCACAGCTTCGCCACGTCGGAGGGGAACGGCAGGAAGATCAGCGCCAGCGCGACGAGCCCGTAGAGCAGCAGGCCGTACAGCACGAACGCCCGGCGCGGCTCCACCCGCCGGAATCGGAAGTAGTGCAGCAGCACGAGCGGAACCAGCACCAGCAACCCGACACCCACGAACGCCAGGAAACCGGTCCGGGCGGTCTCCCAGTACGACGCCATCATGAGCGATCCAATGCCCGCGAACGGCTGCGGTCAAACCAAGATTCGCGAAGATGGGGCGAATGGACGCGGGGCGGTCAGCCGCGCTTCGCCAAATAGACCGTGTTGGTCGAGTCGCGGCCCTGAATCGGGTTGGGGAAGCTGACGACCTCGGCCCGCACGTCGGTGAAGACCGTCGCGAGGGTGGCGGTGTACTCGTCCTCGGGCGGGTCGTTGGACCACAGCGCGAACACTCCGCCAGGGCTGAGCAGGTCGCTGATCCGCCGCACGCCGTCAGGTTCGTAGAAGTCGGCGTTGGTCGGGTGCAGCAGGTGGCGCGGGGAGTGGTCGATGTCGACGACGATGGCGTCGAACGGCCTGCCGGGTGCCGCCGGGTCGTAGCCCTGCCCGGACCGGGTCAGCTCGAAGAAGTCACCGTGGACGAGCCGGCAACGCTCGTCGGCCGCCAGCGTCCTCCCGGCGGGGATGAGGCCCTGCTGGTGCCATTCGATCACCTCGCCGAGGGCGTCGACGACCAGGAGTGAGCCGACCCGCGGGTCTTCGAGCACGGTCTGCGCGGTGTAGCCGAGTCCGAGGCCGCCCACGACCACGTTCAGGCCGTCCCCTGGCAGTTCCGCGAGTGCGAGGCGGGCCAGTTCGACCTCGGCGACGACGAAGAGGCTGGACATCAGGAACTCGTCGTTGAGCTTGATCTCGTGGATCTCCCTGCCGCTGCCGGGTTCGAGCCGGCGGCGGAGGGTGAGCTCACCGAGCGGGGTCTGGCGGTAGTCGAGTTCCTGGAACCGAGCACTCATGCCACGGCACGGTACCCCGTGGACCAGGACCCGATCGGGTCAGTGCCGCTCTGTCAGCCGGCGAACCGGCCGACCGCGACGAACGCGGCCAGCAGCAGCAGGATCACGTTGACGGGCAACGACTTCGTGTCGCCGATCTTGATGTGCGCCCGTGCGGCGAAGACCTGGACGATCACCAGTCCGACCGCGGCGATGGGCGTCAGGATCGGGGCGATGCCGGTCAGCCACGGCAGGATCAGGCCGAGCGCGCCGAGCACCTCGACGGCGCCGATCCCCTTCAAGCCGTTGTCGGTGACGTCCTTCGCCCAGTCGAAGTTGCCGGACGCGATCATCTGCTCGCGCGGCCGCGCCAGCTTCATGACACCGGCGCCCAGGTACAGCGCCGCCAGCAGACCCTGGACAACCCACAGTGCGATGTTCATTGAGAACTCCCCAATCCTTACCTCTTGTGCGTAGCCTCATGATGTGTCTGCAATGAGGACGCCACAAAAGGCACACCGATGTATGTGTCCAGGAGGGGAGGTCCGGCTGTGATGGGGTTCACTCCCGGCGGCAGCTGCCCGCCGCCGATGAACGACGGCGGCGCGGTCCGCGAGGTCCTCGACCGCATCAGTGACAAGTGGAGCCTGCTGGTGGTCGGCGCGCTGGTCTCGGGCCCGCTGCGCTTCGGCGAGCTGGAGAAGACGGTCACCGGCATCTCGCAGCGCATGCTCACGCTGACGGTGAAGCACCTCGCCGAGGACGGCCTGATCAGCCGCACCGCGTACGCGGAGGTGCCGCCGCGGGTCGAGTACGAGCTGACCGAGCTCGGGAAGACGTTGGTACCGCTGGTGATCGCGCTCGCCGAGTGGGCGCTGGAGCACCGCGACGAGATCAACGCGAACCGCCGCCGGTAGTCCTCACTCGAAGGTGCAGCCGGGGTTCGGCGTGCTGACCGCCAGCGGGTTGCCGACCGGGTTCTCGTAGAACACGGTCAGCACCAGCGGGGTGTTCGAGAGGTTCCGTCCGATGTGGACGTACCCGGTGCCGCTCTGCTCGCTGATGAACTGACCCGGCCGGTACACGCCGTCCACCGAGCAGTCCGAGTCGTTGTGCGTCAGCACGCCCTTCGTGACCACGCCCTTGACCGGGCCGGGGTGGTAGTGCCAGCCCGTGGAGCCGCCCGGTGCGATGGTGATCTCCCTGAGCACGTACTGGGTGTCGCCCACGGTCTGGTCGAAGAGCGTGACGGCGCTGACCCCACGGCTCGGGGTCGCACCCGCGACGGCCGGTGCCGCGGCGGCAGACAGTCCGACGAGCGCCGTGATCAGTGCGAGTCGGCTGATCGTCCGCATGTGCGTCTCCTCAGACGTGGAAGGGTGGCGGCACCTGCTCCGCCGGCGTGATCGATTTTAGCCGGGCCTATCCGGGCGCGAGGCATGCCCGTGAGAGGATTCCGGCTTCCTGGCGGGAGAGCCGATGCACTTACCTGACATCCTTCTTGTCCACGGCGCGTGGCACGGTTCGTGGTGCTGGGAGCTCCTGATCGAGGAACTGCGCCGGCTCGGCCGCACCGCGCACACCGTCGACCTGCCCAGCTCGGGCTCGCCGGCCGGGCTGCACGAGGACGCGGAGGCCATCCGGCACGCGATCGCGGCGATCGACCGGCCGGTCGCGGTGGTCGGGCACTCCTACGGCGGCTTCCCGGTGACGGAGGCGACGGCGGGCTCGGCCTTCGTGACGCGCCTGGTGTACCTGGCGGCGTGGATGCTCGAAGCGGGAACGTCGATCAGCGAGGCGGCGGGCATGCCGCCGTTCGAGACCGAGGTGGTTCCGCCGCCGCCCGACGCCGTCGCCCAGTTCTACGACGACGTCGATCCCGTGGTGGCCGAGCGTGCCGTCGCGATGCTGCGGCCGCAGAGCGCGAGAGTCGCCACGGACCGGCTCAGGGCCGCCGGCTGGCTCACGATCCCGTCCACCTATCTGGTGTGCGACAACGACAAGACGCTGCCGCCCGCGGCGCAGGAGGAGATGGCCGCCCGCGCGTCAGCGGTGCACCACCTGCCGACGTCGCACTCGCCGTTCCTGTCCGCGCCCGCCGACCTGGCCGCGTTGCTGGACCAGATCACGATGGATCAGGCGCGCGTGCGCTCGTAGTGCCGCGCGACCCTGGCCCGGTTGCCGCAGACGTTGGCGGCACACCAGACCCGGCGCTTGTTCTCGGCCAGGAACAACATCGAGCACGCCGGGTTGGCGCACGCCCGCAGCGTCTCCAGCCGTGAGCGGTCCGCCAGCAGCCGGATCGCCTCTCCCGCGATCGCGGCCAGTGCCGGGTGGCCGTTGTAGTCGTCGTGCCAGCGGACTTCGGCCCGCGCGCCGGCTCCCCATCCGTCGAGGCGCGGGCTCGTGGGGACCGCGGCGGCGACGGCGTTGAGGTCCGCGATCAGCTCCGGATCAGGCGTGCGGTCAGTCAGATGAGCGTCGAACAACTCCCGCAGCACTGACCGCAGCCGACGGGTCGCGCTCATCGCCGGGGGTGTCGGCACGGGCACCCGATCCGCCTGCAGCGCCCACCACTTCGCGTGCTCGGCCTCGTCTGCGAGGAGATCCCGGACCGGGTCCAGGCACAGCGCGTGCGTGTCCACCAGGTCGAGCGCCACGAGCGGCTCGGCACCCATCGGGAAGCCCGCCGCCTGGAACTCGGGCAGTGTCGCGACCACGCCGTCTCCTAACGGTTGAACCGGCGGTTGAGACGTTAGCAGATTCTCGCCAGGAACGCTTGCGGCGATGAACCTAACGTGTATACGGTCGTTTTATCCATTAGATCGAGCCGAGGAGAACGACATGCCCGCGATCCGTCACCACCACGTCGAGGTCGACGGCCTGAAGGTGTTCGTCCGCGAGGCGGGCGACGCGAGTCGGCCCACCCTGGTGCTGCTGCCCGGCTACCCGTCGAGCACTCGCGCCTACGTCCGGCTGATCGACCGTCTCGCCGCCGACTGGCACCTCGTCGCGATCGACTACCCCGGCTTCGGCTCGTCCGACCCGCTGCCGGAGAGCCCGACGTTCGACCGGCTGGCCGAGGTGACCGGCAAGGTCATCGACCTGCTCGGCGTCGGCGACTACGCCGTCTACATGTTCGACTTCGGCTCACCGGTCGGCTTCCGGATCGCGCTGGAGCACGACCAGCGGGTCAGGGCCGTGATCACGCAGAACGGCAACGCCTACGTCGAAGGGTTCGGCCCCGACGTCGAGGGGCTGAACGGCTGGTGGAGCGACAAGGCCAAGCACCAGGACACCGTCGACTGGGTCGTCAGCCTCGCGGGCACTCAGCACCAATGGCTCACGGGTGCGAAGAACCCCGAGCACATCGACCCGGAGCAGGCGCTGGCCGACCAGGCCGTCATCGACCTGCCGGGCCGCGCCGACTACATGAAGGCGCTGCTGTGGGACTACCAGACCAACCCCGGCCGCTACCCGTCCTGGCAGGCGTGGCTGCGCGAACGGCAGCCGAATGTTCTCGCCATCTGGGGCCGCAACGACACGTTCTTCATCGCTCCCGGCGCCGAGGCGTACCGCCGGGACGTGCCGTCCGCCGAGGTCGTGCTGCTCGACACCGGTCACTTCGCGCTGGAGGAGGCGGCCGACGAGATCGCCGAGCACGTGAACACGGTGCTGGCGAAGACTTTCGCCTGACCTGACGCTATAGCCGGGCGGGCATGACCTGACGCGAGAACGGCATTGGCGGAGCATGGCCCGGCTGCCCACAGTGGTGGTCATGGAAATGATCCGCAACTTCGTCGGTGGCGCGTTCGCCGATCGGGACGCGGCCTTCGCCGACATCGACCCGGCCACCGGCAGGACGCACGCGATGGTGCAGGTCGCCGACGCGTCGCTGGTCGACCAGGCGGTGGCCGCTGCGCGAGCGTCCGGCTGGGACCGGGTGCCGGTGCGGGAACGGGCGGCCGTGCTGCGGCGCGCCGCCGACGGCATCGAGGCGCGGTTCGAGGAGTTCGTCGCGGCCGAGGTCGCGGACACCGGCAAACCGGTGGCGCTCGCCCGTGAACTCGACGTGGCGCGGGCGGTGCACAACTTCCGGACGTTCGCGGACGTCGTGTCCGCGGCCGGTCAGGAGTCGTTCCTGACCGATCTCGCGGACGGCAGGCAGGCGCTGAACTACGCCGTCCGCAAACCGCTCGGCGTGGTCGCGGTGATCGTGCCGTGGAACCTCCCGCTGCTGTTGCTGACGTGGAAGGTGTCGGCCGCCCTCGCGTGCGGCAACAGCGTCGTGGTGAAGCCGAGCGAGCTGACCCCGGCCACGGCGACGTTGCTCGCCGAGGTCCTCACGGACGCGGGACTGCCCGCGGGCGCCTACAACGTGGTGCACGGTCACGGTGACATCGGTGAGCTTCTGGTCGGACATCCCGGCATCGACGGGGTGACGTTCACCGGTTCCACCGCGACCGGCACGCGGGTCATGCGGACGGTCGCGCCGCGCGTCCGTCCGGTGTCGTTCGAGCTCGGCGGCAAGAACGCGGCGATCGTGTTCGACGACGTGCACCTGGACGAGGCGCTCACCGGGCTGGGCCGGGCGATCTTCACCAACACCGGCCAGGTCTGCCTGTGCACCGAACGCGTCTACGTCCAGCGGACGATCTTCGCCGACGTCGCGGACGGGCTCGCCGAACGGGCGCGAGCTCTCCGACTCGGTGATCCGTCCGATCCGGACACGACCACCGGCCCGTTGATCTCCCAGCAGCACCGGCGCAAGGTGCTCGACCACCTCGCGCTGGCGGAGGAGGCCGGCGCGAAGGCGATCACCGGTGGCGGCGTCCCGGAGATGCCCGCCGGCCTGCGGGACGGTTCGTGGATCGAACCGACGCTGTGGACCGGGCTCACCAACGCCGATCGCGTGGTGCGCGACGAGATCTTCGGCCCGGTCGCGGCGCTGATCCCGTTCGACACGGAGGACGAGGCGATCGCGCTCGCCAACGACACCGACTACGGACTCGCCGCCTCGGTCTGGACGAACGACCTGCGCCGCGGTCATCGCGTCGCGCAGGCCATGGACGTCGGCATGTCGTGGGTCAACACGTGGTTCCTGCGCGACCTGCGGTCCCCGTTCGGTGGCATGGGGATGTCCGGGATCGGGCGAGAGGGCGGCGAGTCGTCGCTGCACTTCTACACCGAGCCGACGAACGTGTGCGTGCAGCTGTGAACCACGCCGAGACCCTCCACAAAGCACAGAGGACCGCGACGGCGATCCCCAATTTCGGGGATCTCACGGTGGAAGACGCCTACGCGGTCCAGCACTCGCTCATCGCTCTGCGGGAACGTGACGGCGAGATCGTCACGGGTGTGAAGCTCGGCTTCACCAGTGAGGCGAAGATGAGGCAGATGGGCGTGTCCGAGGTGATCGTCGGCCGGCTCACGAGCGCGATGGCCGGCCGCACGAGCGAGAACCTCGTCCACCCCAAGGCCGAACCGGAGATCGCCTACCGGCTCAGTCGCGATGTCGACGGCACCGTCCCGATCCTGGAGTGCGTGGACGCGGTCGCCGCCGCTGTCGAGATCATCGACTCGCGGTACCGGGACTTCCGCTTCACCTGCACCGACGTCATCGCCGACAACGCCTCGGCAGCCGGGTACGTCATCGGTCCGTGGCAGCCCATGACCGTTGTCAGCGACCGCACCGTGCGGCTGACCGTGGGATCGTCCATTGTGGAAGGATCCACCAGCGCGATCCTCGGCGACCCGGCCAACGCCCTCACGGCCCTCGAAGAGGTCGCCCGCCGGCGCGGCATTCCGTTGAGGGCCGGGTACGTGGTGCTGGCCGGCGCGGCGACCGTCGCGCTGCCGCTGACCGGGGGACACGTCGAGTGCTCGATCGACGGGCTCGGCCCCGTCTCGTTCGAAGGACGGCCGCGATGACCGCACGCACGATCACCGGACTCGCCCGCCCGCGCGGCCGGTTCCCGCACGTCAAGGTCTCCGGCGACCTGGTGTTCGTCTCCGGCACCAGTTCCCGGCGGCCCGACGACTCGTTCGCGGGCGTCGAGGTGGACGAGCTCGGCACCACGAACCTCGACGTCCGTGCCCAGACCAGGGCCGTGATCGAGAACATCGCCACGATCCTCGGCGAGGTCGGTTGCACGCTCGCCGACGTCACCCAGGTCACCACGTTCCTGGTCTCCATGAACGACTTCGGCGGCTACAACGAGGTCTACGCCGAGTTCTTCGACGAGGCCGGGCCGGCCAGGACAACCGTTGCCGTGCACCAGCTTCCCCATCCGCACCTGCTGATCGAGATCCAGGCGATCGCCCGCCTGCCCCGCACCGAGGAGACTCGATGACTCTGCCGCCCGTGATCAACTTCCAGGCCTGGATCGACGAGAACCGGCACCTGCTCAAGCCGCCGGTCGCGAACAGGACCATGGCCCTGGGCGACGACTTCATCGTGCAGATCGTCGGTGGCCCCAACAGCCGCACCGACTTCCACCACGACCCCTACGAGGAGTGGTTCTTCCAGATCAAGGGCGACATGCACGTCGACGTCATGACCAAGGAGGGCCCGCGGACCGTGCACATCCGCGAGGGTGAGACGTGGCTGCTGCCCGGCAACACCCCGCACTCGCCGCAGCGCCCCGACCCGGACTCGATCGGCCTCGTGATCGAACGCGTCCGCGAGGAGGGCACGCTCGAACGGTTCCAGTGGTACTGCCTGAACTGCTCGCACCTCATCCACGAGATCGAGCTCCAGGTGCGCGACATCGTGGCCGACCTGCCGCCGGTGTTCGAGAAGTTCTACGCCTCCGCCGACGGCCGCACCTGCGAGAACTGCGGCGCCCTGCACCCCGGCAAGGGCTGACCATGGGCCTGATCGACGTCCACACGCACTACGTTCCCCAGGGCTGGCCGGAACTCCCCGGCGCCGACGCACCCTGGCTGCGGCTGGAATCGGCGTCCGACGCCATGATCATGATGGGTACCCGCGAGTTCCGGCGGATCCAGCCGAACTGCTGGGACGCCGAACTGCGGCTCGCCGACATGGACGCGGACGGCGTGGACGCGCAGGTCGTCTCGCCGACGCCCGCGTTCTTCTCCTACGGCGCGCCGGCACCGCAGGCCGCCGGGATCGCCCGGATCTTCAACGACCTCGCGCTGGACGTCGTGGCCCCCGCGCCCGATCGGCTGATCCCGTTCTGCCAGGTGCCGTTGCAGGACCCGGACGAGGCCTGCCGGGAGCTGGAACGCTGTCTGGCCAACGGGCATCGCGGCGTCGAGATCGGCAACCACGTCGGCGACGACGACCTCGACAGCGAGGGCGTGGTGACGTTCCTGCAGCACGCGGCGTCGCTCGACGTCCCGGTGTTCGTGCACCCGTGGGACATGGCCAGCACGCCGCGCAACGACCGGTGGATGGCCCAGTGGCTGACCGGCATGCCCGCCGAGACGCACCTGTCCGTGCTCGCGCTGATCCTCGGCGGCGGGTTCGACCGCATCGACTCCCGGCTGCGGATCTGCTTCGCGCACGGCGGCGGCTCGTTCGCGTTCTGGCTCGGCCGCACCGAGAACGCCTGGCACCAGCGCCACGACGTGATCGGGACGTCGCAGTACCCGCCGTCGCACTACCTGGACCGGTTCTACGTCGACTCGGTGGTGTTCGACGAACGCGCGCTGCGGCTGCTCGTGGACACCGTCGGCGTGGAACGGGTCGTGGTCGGCAGCGACTACCCGTACCCGCTGGGGGAGCGCCCGGCCGGCGGGGTCGTGGCGAAGAGCGGATTTCTCACCGACGAGCAGCGCGCGTTGATCGAACGCGGCAACGCGGAGCGGTTCCTCGGTTAGTTGCGACTGTCCATTTCGGACGCGATCTCGGTCAGGCAGTCGATGAACGCCTCGGCGGACGGGCTCAGCGTGCGGGAGGGCAGGGTGAGCCCGACGCTGTGGCCGACCTGGTCGAGCTTGATCGGCAGCCGGGCGAGCCGCGTGTCGTCGACCGTGATCAGGCTGGGCAGCGCGGCGATGAAGTCGTTCTCCAGCAACAGTTCCCGCACGATCAGGAACGACGTCGTCTCCACCCGGTTGACCGGCAGCGCGATCTCGTGGCGTGCGAAGAACTGCTCCAGCTCCCGCCGCAGCGCGGTCTCCGCGCCGGGCATGATCCACGGGTACTCGCCCAGCTCTGCCGGCTCGACCTCCCGGCCCGCCAGCGGATGCGTCGCCCGGACGACCAGGTGCACGGCCTCGTCGTAGAGCTTGCGCCGTTCGAGCCGCTCGTCCGACGGCGCCGTCAGCCGTCCCACGATCATGTCCACCCGCCCGGCCGCCAGCTCCACGAGCAACGGCTCGGGTGCGGCCTCGCGCACGATGACGGTCAGGTTCGGCCGCCGCCGCTTCATCGCGGTGATCGCGCGCGGCAGCAACACGTTCGTCCCGGCGAGGTGCGTGCCGACGACCACCGTGCCGCGCTCGGCCTGGGCCAGTTCGACCAGGTGCCGGCCCGCCTCGTTGAGCTGCGCGAGCACGGCCCTGGCGTGCTCGCCGAACGCCGCCCCGTACACCGTCGGCGTGATGCCGCGCGGCCCCCGGTCGAACAGCGTGACGCCGAGGATCTCCTCCAGCTCGTGCAGCCCCCGCGTCACGACCGGCTGGGTGACGTGCAGTGCCGCCGCAGCGCCCACCACCGTGCCCTGCCTGAGCAACGCGTCCAGCAGCACGAGGTGGCGCAGCTTCAGCCTGCCGTCGAGCAGCTTGGGCGTTTTCATGATCCGATCCTACGTCAGACACGGGCAATACTGCCCATTCGTCTTTCGTTGTTCGAACGGGTCAATCGATTTTGGAGCGCTCTTGGAGCTTTCTTGGAGTGCGCGGGCAGACTCCTCGATGTCAGTTGCACATCGGAGGGAGGAGCACTCATGGACAAGACCAAGGCCAAGATGAAGCGAATCACCATTCGCAAGGTGGGCCCGGTTCGCCTCACGGCGGCCGCCTGCTCGCAGTACAACGTCAAGCCGGCCTAAGGTGCGACGCGGATGCGCTGGGCCTTCGGGCCCAGCGCATCCGGCCCGACGCGGGGGAGGAACGTCGTGACCGAGATCGATCTGGACCGGCCGGTGCCATTGCATCCGCTGGTGTTCCTGGAGGACGGCGACGAGGTGACGATCGGTCGTGCCGACGTCGATTCGTACGGCATTTTCCCCGGTGAGGGCGCCGCACTCGTGCGCAAGCTCGTCGACGGCGACACCCCGCGCGAGGCCGCGGAATGGTTCGAGCGCGAATACGGGGAAGAAGTCGACATCGAGGACGTCGTCGCGGGACTGGACGAGCTCGACCTCATTCGCAAATCCGGGGAAGTCGCCGCCGAGGCGGCGCCTGTGCGTTTCAGCGGACTTGGCGCCGCGTTGTTCTCGCCGCTGGCCTGGTTCGTTTACGCGGGTGTGGCCGTCTGGGGATTGTTCGCGATGGTGTTCAACGCGGACCTGCGGCCGACCTATCACAACATCTTCTTCTCCGACTATTACATGGTCATCCAGGTCGGACTGTTCCTCGCCGCGATTCCTCTTCTTTTCCTGCACGAGTCCTTTCACGCGCTGGCCGGACGCCGGCTCGGCGTTCGGTCGAGGCTGCGAATCGGGCGGCGGCTCTACTTCATCGTGCTGGAGACCTCGCTCGACGGGCTCGTGGCCGTGCCGCGCAGGCAGCGCTACCTGCCGATCGTCGCGGGGCTGCTGGCCGATGTCCTCGGGATCGCCGCGTGCACCGTCGCCGCCGACCTGACGCGGCACGCGGACGGCACGCTGTCGGGTCCAGGGCGGTTCCTGCTGGCCGTCGCGTTCGCCGCGCTGCTCCGGGTCATCTGGCAGTTCTTCCTGTACCTGCGCACGGACATCTACGTGCTCGTGAGCACGGTGCTCGGCTGCGTCGACCTGCACGGGGCCGCGCTCCAGATGGTCCGCAACAGGTTCCGGCGGCTGTTCGGGAAGCCGGAGACGGACGAGTCGGCGCTGCACCCGGTCGACCGCAAGGTGGCGCGCTGGTACTCGTGGCTCGTCGTCGTCGGCTACACGGCCAGCCTCACGACGTTCGTGCTCGCCGGCGCTCCCGTGCTCTACCGGTTCGCCACCGGCGTCATCGGGCGGCTCACGGGTGAAGGCGTGCCCACGGCCCAGTTGCTCGACTCGATCGTCTTCGGCGGCGTGGCGATCGCGCAGTGCGCAGTGCTCGGCTGGCTCATGGTCCGGGAACGCGTGCGGGCACGCCGGGACCGTCGTCTGCACCACGTCATTCACTGAAAGGACGCACCATGGACAGCCGCTACTGGATCCGCGCCGACCGGCGGCGCGACCGGGCACACGCCCTCGCCGCACTGGAACTGCCGCCGATCTGGGCGGTCCTCGACGCCCACCGGCGGCTGCGCGGACCGTACACGGCTGCGGGGTCGTTGCTGCGCCAGATCGCCGACGACCTGCTGGAACGGTGCCCCGAACTGGGGGAGCGGCACAACATCGAGCTCCTCACGACCACGCCCGAACTCGCGGGCCGAGTGCCCAGCGCCTGGCACACGCTCGAATGGGCCGTGCAGGACAGCGAACGCACGCGCTACTACTCGCGGCTGCACACCCGCAACATCGCGAACGGCCTGGCCGAACTGCTGCGCGATTACCTCACCGCACTGGGTGGTGGGCCGCGCACCCTCGTGATCGAGAACGCGCACGAGGCGGATGCGTCCGACCAGGAGTTCATCGCGGTCCTGTTGCGCCGCAGCGACATCCCGGACCTCACCGTGGTCGTGGGCACGAGCCGCGCGCCGCTGGCCGACCCGCTCGGCGAGATCGACGTGTCGCTGGCGACGACGATCGCCGCACACGCTCAGGTCGTCGAAGCCGAGCCGGTCGCGGAGAAGTCTCTCGAGGGTGACCTGGCACAGACCTATGTGGACAGTGATGGCACCGCTGACGACCCGCGCGTGCTCGCCGCCTACCTCGCACTGCCGGCCGAAGCCCGTGCCGCGCTGCACGACGCCCGGGCCGAGAAGCTCGCGCTGTCCGACGAGTTCTCGCTGCACCTCGGCGCGATCCCGTACCACCTGGAGCACGGCGGCGATCCCACCGGAGCGGGCGCCAAGGCGTTGCGCGTCGCGTTGGACCACTGCCACAAGGTCGGGCTGTACCAGGCCGCGGCGGACCACGGCCTGCGCGGGCGCGCGGCGGCCGATCGGGAGACCGACCCGGACCTGTGGTGGCACCTCACGTTCCAGACCGGCATCGTGCTGGCGGCCGTCGGGCGCGCCGCCGAGGCCGAGACTCTCTACGTCGAGGGGCGCGCCGCCTCCACGGACGCGGCCATCCACCTCGAACTGGCGTACTCCACCGCGATGCTGCACGCGCGGCATTACTCGGAGGCCGAGCGCGACTACGTCCGGGCGCGGGCGTGGATGAACCTGGCGATCGCGATCGCGTCCCAGCTCACCGACCCGAAGAAGGAAGCCTTCCAGTCCGTCTTCACCCGCAACGGGCTGGCGCTGGTCGAGGTGCGCGAGCAGAAGCCCGAGGTGGCGCTCGCCCTGGTCAACGACGGCATGGCCAGGCTGGACCGCGATCTGGAACCGGACGAGCACGTGCTGCACCGCCTGGTGCTGCGCTACAACCGGGCACAGGTCTACGGCGCGATGGGCCGCCTGGACGACGCGCTCGCCGACTACAGCTACGTCCTCGAACGGGATCCGAACTTCCCCGAACACCACTTCAACGTCGGCAACGTGCTGCGCAGGCTGGGCCGCGACGAGGAGGCGATCGAGGCCTACCGCGAGGCGCTGCGCCTTTCGCCGCCGTTCCCCGAGGCGTACTACAACATCGGCGACGCACGGCTCGCGCTCGGCGACGTCGAGGGCGCGATGTCCGACTTCAGCTACGTCATCGAGCTGGACCCGCGGCACGTCGACGCCAGGATCAACCGCGCCGGTCACCTGCTCGCCAACGGTGACGTCGAGGGCGCCTGGCGGGATGTCGCCGCCGCTCTCGAACTGGCGCCGAACAACGCGCACCTGTTGTGCCTCAAGGGCCAGTTGCTGGTCGAACAGGACGAGTACACGGCGGCCTCCGAGGCGCTGGCGGAAGCGGTGCAGCGAAACGATCGGCTCGCGGAGGCGTGGGCGATCCGCGGCACGATCGCGGTGGCGTCCGGCGAGCTCACCGACGCGATCAGTTACCTGAGCCGCGCCATCACGCTCGACGACAACCCGGAGGCCCGCTACAACCGCGCAGTCGCGTACGAGGAGTCCGGCGAACTGGACGCGGCGATCCTCGACTACGACGCCGTGCTCGCGGTGACCGACGACGAGGACGCCCGGCAGCGCAGGGAACTCTGCGCCGCGGCGTCGGCCAGGTAGGAGAACGCCGTGACAGCAACGGAGAACGTGGCCGCCGCAGTGCCGGCGGCCACGTTCACCGACGCGATGAGCCGGTTGGTCTCCGGACTCGCCGTGGTCACCACGCGTCAGGCGAGCGGCCGGCCGTGCGGGCTGCTCGTGTCCTCGATCTGTTCGTACAGCGTGGATCCGCCGTCGGTGCTGGTGGTGGTCGACCACGCATCTCGTTGCCGTGAGCCGTTGACGCACTGCGTGGAGTTCGGTGTGCACGTGCTGGGCAGCGCCCAGGAGCGCACCGCGCGGACGTTCGCGAGCCGTGGCGCGGACAAGTTCGCCGACATCGCCTGGGAATGGGACGGAGCCGTGCCCCGGCTGTGCTCGGCGCCGATCTACCTGCGCTGCAACGTGACCGCTGTGTTCGACCACGGCGACCACACCATCCTGATCGGTGAGGTCACCCGCACCGAGGTGAGGGAGGCCGAGCCGCTCGTCTTCTACCGCCGCCTGTTCGACTGGCGGCTAAGGGGAAACGGTGTGCGCCAGCTGTAGTCCGGTGAGCACCCGTTCGTGCCGGTGTCCCCGGTCGAACGGGTCTTCTCCGTTGAGGATGAGCTGGTGCATGGCGCGGAGCCGGGGCCCTGGCTCGATTCCGGCCTGGTTCGACAGCAGCCGGTACGCCCTGGCGTAGGCCGTCAACGCGTCGGCGCGGCGTTCGGCCTGGCACAGTGCGAGCATGAGCTGTTCGTGAAATCGCTCCCACAAAGGATATGTGCGGCACAGCTCTTCGAGGTCGAAGACCGCCAGGTGCCCGTCTCCGTTGCAGAGCATCACGTCGAACCTGTTGCGCAGCACCTCCAGGTACTCCCGTTCGAGCCGCGAGATGTCGTGGTCGAACATCCCCGTCTCGCGCAGGTCCGCCAGCGGAGCGCCCCGCCACAGGCTCACTGCCACCGCGAACGTCTCCCGTGCCCGCGCGCAGTCGCCGGCCGCCATCGCCGTCTGGCCCTGTTTCGCCAGCTCCCGGAACCTGGTCAGGTCGAGCTGATGCGGTTCCAGGCAGAGGACGTAACCGGACGGCCGCGTGTTCAGGATGGGATGCGAGGTTCGCGAGCTCACCCAACTCGGCGTGAGCACTCGCCGCACCGCCGTCACGTAGCCGTGCAGCGCGGCGACGGCCGACCTCGGCGCGCCTCGCGCCCACAACTGGTCCACGATGCGGCTGGTCGGTACGAACTCGTTGGCGTGCAAGGCGAGCAGCGCGAGCAACGCCCGCTGCTTCGGGGCCGTCGGCGTGCAGCGGCGGTTGCCTCGCGACACTTCGAACGTACCCAGGACCCGGAACTGCGGCGGTTCGTCTCCCGATGCCACGTGAACGCCACCTCCCGGTATGTCCGACTCCGAGAGTGTTCACCAGCCGATGGTCGTTGAGGTAGTGCTCGCACCGAAACTGCCGGTTCGCCCTATGCCGCGGTGGACCAGGTGACGGGTAGCGAGTCGACAGCGCAGGGGATCCCTTTCCTGGCAAAGGAGATCCAGGACTGCCGCAGTTGCCGTCCCAGCCGATCGACGTCCTCCCAAGGCATGTCACCGAGCAGGGGCGAACCGGCCCACGCCCGCGCGAACCCCAGCAGTAGTGGCAACTCGACGCAGTGCGTCGCCCCGTAGGCGGAACCGGCTGGGCGCCAAGCGTTGTAATACGTGAACACGCGCGCACCGCGCGATTTGAGACGGCTCGTGAAGTCGTGGCCCGCGAACAGACCTTCCTCGCGTGCTCCGCCGAACGCCGTCATCTCGTCGGCGTTCCACCCGTGAACGATCTCGACACCGGTCAAGTCCGATTGCTTCCACGGTGTCGCGACCGGCCGGAACGGCATGGCCACCCCGGTGTGGCGCCGTGCGACGGCGGCTTGGGCGGCCAGGATCTCGGCGGGGGAGCAGGAGAACAGGTCACCCTCGAGCAGGTGGGAGAACGCGGCACCGGTCGCGGCGGCCTCGGCGCGGGTGAGCGGCGCGACACCGTGAGGTGCGCTCTGCAGGATGGCGCGCCGGAACAGCCGTTCGGGATGGTCCAGCAGCAGCTGGATGGACATGGCGCCCGCGGACTGCCCGAACACCGTGACGGCGGCCGGATCCCCGCCGAACGAGGCGATGTTGTCGCGGACCCACCTCAGCGCCTCCACTTGGTCGAGCAGGCCGAGGTTGCCGTCGCTCACCCCGTCCGCGACGAGAAAACCCATTGCCCCCAAACGATAGTTGACGCTGACCACGACGACGTCGCCCTCTTCCGACAGGGACGTCCCGTCGTACCAGTCCAGCAGGCCCGCTCCACTGCTGAAACCGCCGCCGTGCAGCCACACCAGCACCGGCCGGCCGCCGTCGTCCAGCGCCGGGGTCGTGATCGAGAGGTTCAGGCAGTCCTCGCCCTGCGGCGGGGCGTCGAGCGGCGGGCCCATGACGGCGTCCAGGCGTGAGCGCGGCTGCGGGCAGATCTGGCCGCTCGACTCCGCGGAGAGTGAGCGCACGGGTGTGCCGAAGCGCGTCGCGGTGGCGTAGCGGATGGGGCCGATGCGGACTGTCACCTGTACACGGTCACGCCGGTCGCCATGCATCGCAAATGCGGATTCAGGCTGCCGGTATAGCCGTGCGGGCATGGCGGGTGAGCCGATCGGCATTTGTGCGGCACTGCGACCCAGGTCACGCTTTCGGCCTACACCGTCAACCGACCTGGGCAGGCCAACATGGGTGAACGAGCCGCCACGTCGCAACGGAAGGTCGCGCTCGCGACACTCACCGGCGCGACGCTCGAGTGGTACGACTTCTTCTTGTACGGCACGGCTTCCGCGTTGATCTTCAACAAGCAGTTCTTCCCGTCGCTCTCGCCCGCCGCGGGCACGCTCGCCGCGTTCAGCACGTTCGCCGTCGGGTTCATCGCCCGGCCGCTGGGTGGCCTGGTCTTCGGCCACTACGGCGACCGCATCGGCCGCAAGATGACACTCGTGGTGTCCCTGGTGCTGATGGGAGTCGGCTCGACCCTGATCGGCGTGCTGCCCGGTTTCGCCACGATCGGCGTGTGGGCGCCGATCCTGCTGGTGGCGCTGCGAGTGGTGCAGGGCATCGGCCTCGGCGGCGAGAACGCGGGCGCGAACCTGATGGCGCTCGAACACGCGCCGTCCGGCCAGCGCAACCGTTACGCGGGCTTTCCCCAGATGGGCACGCCGGCGGGCCTGGTGCTGGCCAACACCGTCTTCCTGGTCACCAGCACCGTGCTTCCCGCCGCCGCCTTCACGTCGTGGGGCTGGCGAATCCCGTTCCTGCTCAGTGCCGCGCTGGTGGTGGTCGGCCTGGTCATCCGCATGCGCGTGACGGAGACCCCGTCGTTCGCCAAGGCCGTGGAGCGCAAGGAGATCGTGCGCTTCCCGCTGAAGGAGGCCCTGTCCGTCGGCGCCGGTCGGTTGGTGCTGACCCTGGTGCTCAGCATCGCGAACTCCGCGGTGGCGTACCTGTTCCTCGTCTTCAGTCTTTCCTACGGCACCGCGCAACTGGGCCTGAACCGGCAGTTCCTGCTCATCACCGTGACGGCCTCGGCGGTGCTGTGGCTCGGCACTATTCCACTGTGGACGTCCATTGCGGACCGGCGTGGACGGCGTGGCATGTTCCTGTGGGGCTCGGTGGCGTTGCTGGTGTGGGCGGCCGCGTTCTTCCCGTTGCTCAACACGAGGAGCCCGGCCGTGATCGTCGTCGCCCTGCTCGGCATGGGCCTGATCATCCCCATCACCCACTGCGTGCAGGGAGCGATCGTCGCCGACACGTTCCCGGCCAACGTGCGCTACTCGGGCTCGTCGCTCCTGCTCCAGTTCGCGGCCCTGCTCGGCGGCGGTCTCGCCCCGCTGATCTCGACCGCGATCCTGAACGAGACCGGCGCCACGACAGGCGTCAGCGCCTACATCACGGCGGTGTGCGCCCTGAGCCTGCTCGCCGCGGTTCTCGCGTTCCGCACGGCACCGGTCCCCACGAGGATTGACGCCCCCGTAGCCGCTTAACGCAGGGCGGCCTCGATCGCCTCGGTGATCGAGGCGTCCTCGGGCTCGGTGCGCGGACGGAACCGGGCGAGCACCTGCCCGTCGCGCGAGACGAGGAACTTCTCGAAGTTCCACTGCACGTCACCGGCGGTGCCGTCGGCGTCGGCGTGCTTGGTCAGCTCCTGGTAGACGGCGTGCTGACCGGGGCCGTTGACCTCGATCTTCTCGTACAGGGGGAACGACACCCCGTAGGTGGTCGAGCAGAAGGTGGCGATCTCCTCGGACGTGCCCGGCTCCTGGCCCATGAACTGGTTGCACGGGAAGCCGACCACGGAGAAACCTTCGGTTCCGTACTTCTCCTGAAGCCGCTCCAGGCCCGCGTACTGCGGGGTGAGGCCGCACTTCGACGCGACGTTGACGACGAGCGTCACCTTGCCCCGCAACGCGCTCAGGTCGCCGGGCTCACCCGCGAGCGTTTGGACCGGGATGTCGTAGATCTCCATGCCACCAACGTAGTTCATGTCTTCTTGGGGCTGGGAGCGGGCACGATCCGCGCGCTCACCGCGGGCGGGGGAGCGGCGAGCCCCGGACCGCCCGCACCCACCCAGTCGATCACGCCCCGCACCGCGTCGTCGTCCAGCACGGACCCGACCCACACCGGCTTCGCCCCGGCGGTGCGCGCGGCGCGGCTGGGCTGCACGACGACCACGTTCGACACCTCGCACGCGTCCAGGCAGTCGGCGACCCGGACGTCCGCGAGCTTCTCGCGCAGCACCCGGAGCTGGTGGTCGTGGTCGACCTCGGGGTGCTTGCGCTCGGTGCCGCAGCAACAGCCGCGGCACACGGTGATCCGTGACGTCATGATCACCGTTCTACCCAGTCGACGGTTCGTTGCACAACGATCACGTTCCGCTGGCCGTCCGGGGACATCGCTCCTGAAGCCTTGAAGTCGTGGCTGGTAAAGGAACCTGGACAACGCTCCTGCTCGTCATGGTGACGGCTTGCACACCCGCTGGACCGCAGTCGACGACCGCGCAGGTGCGGGTGACCGACGACGGCAGCATCCCGAAGAACGAGAGCATCTCACTGGACGACGACAAGCACGCCGCCATCGCGAACCTCGACCAGGAGCTGCTGACGGCGATGCGCAAGGCGGCCGCCGACGCGAAGCTCGCCGGGGTGGAGCTGCGGGTGACGTCGGGCTGGCGCAGCGCGGAGCACCAGCAGCGACTGCTGGACGAGGCCGTCGAGCTGTACCGCAGCGAGGAGGAGGCCCGGCGGTGGGTGCACCCGCCGGAGAAGTCGGCGCACGTCACGGGCAAGGCGATCGACATCGGGCCGACGAACGCCGACGACTGGCTCATCCAGCACGGCGCGGACTACGGGCTGTGCCAGGCCTACGCCAACGAGATGTGGCACTTCGAGCTGCTGACGACGCCCGGCGGCCAGTGTCCGCAGCCGCGGTCCACCACCTAGCGGCCGTGGATCACGGCCAGCGCGTGCTCGCGGGCCGGGGCGCTCAAAGTGGTGTTGAGCTGCTCGAACAGCGCCTCGGCGGTGACGCCGTTCCATCCGGGCGGCAGCAGCGACAGGGGGAGACCTGGGTCGCTGTACGGCAGGCGCCGCCAGGCGGTGAGCATCGGCACGTACGTCTGGAAGGCCTGCTCCGGCGACAGGACCCCGGCATCCAGGACGGGGCGGTGCCGGCGCAGGAAGTCCGCGTACAGGTCGGTCAGCTCGTCGAGGTCCCACCAGGCTCGGACCTTCGACCGCAGGTCACCGAACGCGAAGTGGTGGCCGCTGAAGATGTCCACGTACTCGGACAGCCCCCGGCGTTCGAGGGTGCGGCGGGTCTCGGTGGCGAGGTTGCCGGGCGCCACCCACACGCCGGGCGCCGTGGTGCCGAAGCCGAGCTGGGTCAGGCTGGTGCGCAACGCGTGGCGCTTCTCGCGTTCGGACTCGGGCACGGAGAACACGACCACGAGCCAGCCGTCCTCGGCGGTCGCGCGGCGGCGTTCGAAGATCCGGGTGTCGCCCTCGGCGAGCGTCTCCAGGGTGGTTTCGGCGAGGGCGTAGCCGGCGCCGTCGCGGCGTTCGGCGCGGACCACGCCGCGGCGCTTCAGGCGGGAGATCGACGAGCGCGCGGCCTGGCCCTCGACGCCGAGGTCGGCCATGAGCTGCACGACGGACGCCACGGACAGCCAGTTGTGCTCGCCGCGCGCGTAGAGGCCGAAGATCGTGATGATGAGCGGGCCGAGCCGGTCACGCCCGGCGGGAGCCGCGGCTTCCACGGTCATGTCCGCGACGTTCAGCGCCTTGCTCCTCACCTTGATCAGCCGCCGCGAGCTTAACGCGCGCCGAGATCGGTCAGCGTGACGGTGTTGCGCAGCTCGCCCAGCCCGCTGACCCGCGTCACGACGACGTCGCCGTCTCGCAGGAAGAGCTGCGGCTCGCGGGCGTTGCCGACGCCGCTGGGCGTGCCGGTCAGGATGACGTCACCGGCGCGCAGGGTCATGCCGTGGCTGAGCTCGGCGATGATCCGGGCGAAGGAGAACGCCATCTGCGCGCTGGTCGCGTCCTGCAGCAGCACGCCGTTGACCTCGCACTGCACCCGCATCCCGGCGAGATCGTCGACGGAGTCGATCGTGGTCAGCCACGGGCCGAGCGGCATGGTGGCGTCGAGGCTCTTGCCCTTGAGCCACTGGCCGCCGTGCGCGCGTTGCAGATCGCGCTGCGAGACGTCGTTGGCGACGAGGAAGCCGAACACGTGGTCCAGCGCCTTCTCCTCCGGGATCGACCGGCCGTCACGCCCGATGACCATCGCGATCTCGGCCTCGTAGTCCCACTTCTGGGACAGCGAGGGGTCGTAGGCGATGCCGTCGGACGGTCCGATCACGGTGTCCGGGCCCTTGGTGAAGAACGTGGGGCGCAGCGGCCGTTCCACCGGGTCCTGCCCGTCGCGCTTGCCCGCCGACTCCTCGAAGTGGTCCCAGTAGTTCCAGCCCGTGCACAGGATGTCGCGGTTGAAGCGGTGCAGCGGCGCTTCCAGCCGCACCTCCGACAACGGCAGCACGTCACCGGGCGAGACCGGAGCGCCCCGAACGACGTCGTCGACCGTGCACGACAACAGCGCGATCGAGTCACCGTCCACGACACCGCCACGGCGCGCGCCGTCGACGGTCACTGAAGCCAGCTTCACCCGCGAACCTCCCTGAATATGGCGTTCATGTTTCGCAGATCATGGAAACGCTATCGATTCAGTTGGGGACGACCAGGCGGTCTTCCGGGATCACGGCGACGCCGAGGATCTCGATGAGCGCCTCCGGCTGCCACAGCGCGGTGCAGCCGATGCCCGCCATGGCCGGGTAGACGGGCCCGGCGAGTTCGCGCCACACCTTGCCGATCTCCTTGCCGTGCGCCTGGTAGCCGGGGATGTCGGTGAGGTAGATCGTGATGCTGACCAGGTCTTCCGGCTCGCCACCCGCCGCGCGCAACGTCGTCAGCACGTTGCCGAACGCCTGGCGGAACTGCTCGACGATGCCGCCGGGAACGATCTTCATGTCGGCGTCCAGGGCGGTCTGCCCGCCCAGGTGGAGGGTGGTGCCGGCGAGCGTTCCGTGGGAGTACCCGCTCGGGGCGGGCAGGCTGGCCGGGTTCACTGCTACGGGCCTCATGCGTATTGACAATATCTGACGGCGGTGAAGAATGCGATATATGGAGCCCGACCTCAGCAAGTACCGGCTCGAAGGCGACAACTCGATGTACCGGCTGCCCAGCGGACTGGTCGCGCCGGTCGTGACGCGCGGCGGTTCCGAGAACCCGGACACCGCGAACTCCGGTGGCGCGATCCGGATCTCGGGCGTGAGCATCCAGCACACCCCGGCCACGCGGCTGTGGTTCGGCAAGGTCACCAACGAGCCCGGCTACCGCTCGGTCTCCCACCACCACGGCGAGGCCGAGACCGGCGGGTACGTGCTGTCGGGCCGGGCGCGGATCTACTTCGGCGAGAAGTTCGAGGACTACCTCGACATGGAGGAGGGCGACTGGGTGTTCGTGCCGCCGTTCATGCCGCACATCGAGTGCAACCTCGACCGCAACAACCCGCTGACGTGGATGACCACGCGGACGCCGGAGAACATCGTCGTGAACCTCGACGACGTCCCGGACGAGGACCTGCGCGACTGGCTGAGCCGATGACGCCCGCGCCGACGTCCGGCATCTTCACCGAGGCCATCGCGCTGGAGAAGGCCGAGCCCGAGCACTTCGACCTCGCCTTCACGGCCGTCACCCAGCCCTGCCCGTGGCCCAAGGCCTATGGCGGAGACCTGGTCGCCGCCGCCGCGGCCGCCGCCATGCGTTCGGTGACCGACGGCAAGACGCTGCACTCGATGCACAGCTACTTCCTGCGCCCGGCGGACATCGGCGCGCAGGTGCGCTACGAGGTCGAACTGCTGCGCGACGGCCGGGGCTACAGCACCCGGCAGGTCCGCGGCTACCAGAACGGCAAGCCCCTCTACGTCTGCCTGGCCAACTTCGCCGCGGGCGAGCCGGGCGGCAGCTTCGGCGCCGAGTTCACCGACGACCTGCCCGGCCCCGGGGAGTTGCCCAGTTCAGCGGACTTCCTCGCCGAACGCTCCGGCGGTTCGATGACCGAGGAGTCGAAGGCCTACTGGTCGGGTGGACGCAGCTTCGACATGCGGCACGTGCCCGGCCCCGTCTACCTCGCGGTCGAGGGCGAGAAGGTGCCGCACCAGGCCGTGTGGATCAAGCCGTTCGACCCGTTGCGCCCGGTCGACGGACTCACCGACGCCCAACGTGACCTGGCGGCGCTCGCGTACGTCTGCGACTACACGATCCTGGAGCCGGTCCTGCGGGTGCTCGACCTGCCGTGGGCGCAGCCGGGACTCGTCACCGCGAGCCTCGACCACGCCATGTGGTTCCACCGCGAAGGCCCGGTCGACGACTGGCTGCTCTACGTGCAGGAAGCCGTCGCCGCAGATCGCGGCCGGGGCCTCGGCCACGGCCGCTTCTTCACCCGCGATGGTCTCCACCTCGCCACCGTTGCCCAGGAGGGCATGATCCGCGCTTCCTGACCCGCCGCCCGGGAAGGACTTCACCATGGACACCTTCGCTCGCGACCACTTACCTCCCGCGGCGCTGTGGCCCACCATCGAGTTCACGACGCCCGACCTGAGCTACCCGGACCGCCTCAACGCAGCCACCGAACTCATCGACGTCCCGGTGGCCAAGTACGGCGCCGACCGCCCAGCACTGCGCACGCCCTTCGGCGAGAACTGGTCCTACGGCGAGTTGCGGACGCGTGCCAACCAGATCGCGCAGGTGCTGATCGAGGACTTCGGTCTCGTTGCGGGGCAACGGGTTCTGCTGCGCTCACCCAACAACCCGTGGACCGTCGCCGCGTGGCTCGGCGTCCTCAAGGCGGGCGGTGTGGTCGTGACGACCATGGCCGCGCTGCGGACCCGTGAACTCGCGCCGATCGTCGAGCGGACCCGTCCGTCGATCGCCCTGGTGGACCAGCGGTTCGCGGAGGACGTTCAAGCCCTGCCGTCGCTGTCCGTGGTGGCGTACGACGACCTCCAGGTGCTCGCCGCGGTCAAGTCGGGAGAGTTCACCGCTGTGGACACCGCTGCCGACGACGTGGCTCTGCTGGCGCCGACGTCCGGCAGCACCGGCTCACCCAAGATCACCGCGCACTTCCACCGCGACGTCCTGTCCATCGACAACACCTTCGGCCGGCACGTGCTGCGGCTGACCGAGGACGACCTCGTCGCCTGCACGGCGCCGTTCGCCTTCACGTTCGGCCTGGGCATGCTCGTCGTCTTCCCGTTGCGGGCCGGTGCCTGCGCGTTCCTGACCGAGGCCGCCACGCCCGTCCAGGTCGCGGATCTGGTCGAGCAACACGGGATCACGGTGCTCGCGACGGCGCCCACGGCGTACAAAGCGATCCTGCGCGATGGCGTGGAAGGGAAACTCGCCGGGCTGCGAACCGCGGTGTCGGCCGGGGAACACATCCCGCAGGAGACCTGGCGACGGCTGCACGACCGGCTCGGGCTGCGGGTGATCGACGGCATCGGCGCCACGGAACTGTTGCACATCTTCATCTCCGCCGCCGGTGACGACATCCGGCCGGGCTCCACCGGCAGGCCGGTGCCGGGCTACCGCGCCACCGTGCTCGGCCCCGACGGCGAGGAACTGGGCCCCGGCGAGGCAGGACGGCTGGGCGTCATCGGCCCCGTCGGGTGTCGCTACCTCGACGACGAGCGGCAGAAGGACTACGTCGTGAACGGCTGGAACGTCACCGGCGACGTCTTCCACCGCGACGAGGACGGCTACTTCCACTACCACGCCAGAAGCGACCACATGATCGTGTCATCCGGCTACAACATCGGCGGCCCCGAGGTCGAGGAGGCCATCGACACCCACCCGGACGTGCTGGAGTCCGCCGTCGTCGCCAAACCCGACGACGAACGCGGCTCGGTCGTGTGCGCGTTCGTAGTGCTGCGCGACGGCACGCTGGGCGACGACGGGAAGGCGCGCGAGATCCAGGACCACGTGAAGCAGACCATCGCGCCGTACAAGTACCCGCGCGAGGTGCGGTTCCGCACGTCGTTGCCGCGCAACGCCAGCGGCAAGCTCCAGCGCTTCACGCTTCGCAAGATCGTCGAGGACGAGGTGCCGTCATGAAGATCGCCATCGTCGGCGGTGGCCCCGGTGGCCTCTACTTCGCCGCGCTGATGAAGCAGCTCGACCCTGCGCATGACGTGACCATCTGGGAACGCGACGCATCCGACGTCACGTTCGGCTTCGGCGTGGTGTTCTCCGACGAGACCCTCGGCGGGATCGAGAACGCCGACCCGGAGTTCGCCGACGCCATGGCACGCCGGTTCGCGCGGTGGACGGACATCGACATCCACTACCGCGGCGAGAGCCACACCGTGGGCGGGCAGGGGTTCGCCGCGATGAGCCGCAAGGAACTGCTCGGCCTGCTCCAGCAACGGTGCCGCGACCTCGGCGTGGTCGTGCACTTCTCGACGCCCGCGCCCGCCGTGGACGTCCTGCGCGAGTCGTACGACCTCGTGGTCGGCGCGGACGGCGTGAACTCGTCGGTGCGGCGTTCTTCGGACGTATTTCGCTCCACTGTGGACCCGCGGCACAACAGGTACATGTGGCTCGGTACGGACCTGGTCTTCGAGGCGTTCCAGTTCTTCATCAAGGACACCCCGTGGGGAACCATGCAGGTGCACGGTTATCCCTACTCCGACAGCGGTTCCACGTTCATCGTCGAGATGCACGAGGACGTCTGGCGCCGCGCCGGTTTCGACACCGGCGAGGAGTTCCCGCCGGGTGCCTCGGACGAACGCGCCGTCGAGCGGATCCGCGAGCTGTTCGCTGAGGAACTCGCCGGCCACCAGGTGTTCGCCAACAACTCGAAGTGGCTCGGCTTCACCACCGTGCGCAACGAGCGCTGGCACGACGGAAACCTCGTCCTGGTCGGCGACGCCGCGCACACCGCGCACTTCTCGATCGGCTCCGGCACCAAGCTCGCGATGGAGGACTCGCTCGCCCTCGCCGCGTGCCTGCACGAACACCGCGACGTCGAGACCGCGCTGACGGCCTACGAAACCGAACGCCGGCCCGTCGTGGAGTCGACGCAGCGCGCCGCCCAGGCGTCCCTGGAGTGGTTCGAGAACATCGGCATGTACGCGGACCAGGAACCGACCCGGTTCTGCTTCAACCTGCTCACCCGGTCCCGCCGGATCACCTACGACAACCTCCGCACCCGCGACTCGGAGTTCGCCGACCGCGTCGACGCCGCTTTCGCCGCCTCCCAGGGACTCCAGACCACGGCTCCGGCGATGTTCCAGCCGTTCCGGCTGGGACAGCTGGAACTCAAGAACCGCGTGATCGTCTCGGCGATGGACATGTACTCGGCCGTCGACGGCGTGCCGGGCGACTTCCACCTCGTCCACCTGGGCTCGAAGGCCATGGGCGGCGCGGGCCTGGTGATGACCGAGATGGTCTGCGTGTCGCCCGAGGGCCGCATCACGCCCGGCTGCACCGGTCTGTGGACCGATGAGCAGCGCGACTCGTGGGCGCGGATCGTGTCGTTCGCGCACGAGCGGAGCACCGCCCGCATCGGCCTCCAACTGGGCCACTCCGGCCGCAAGGGCTCCACCCGCCTGATGTGGGAGGGCATGGACGAACCGCTGGCCGAGGGCAACTGGGACGTCGTCGGCCCGTCACCGCTGCCGTACGGCCCTGGGAACGCCGTTCCGGGCGAAGTGGACCGTGAGCGGATCACCGCCGAGTTCGTGGCGGCGGCGCAGCGCGGTGCCGAAGCGGGCTTCGACCTGCTCGAACTGCATTGCGCACACGGCTACCTGCTGTCCTCGTTCCTCTCGCCGATCTCGAACCAGCGCACGGACGAGTACGGCGGCTCCCTGACCAACCGCCTGCGGTTCCCGCTGGAGGTGTTCGACGCCGTCCGCGCGGTGTGGCCCGCAGAACGGCCGATGATCGTGCGCATCTCCGCGACCGACTGGGTCGACGGCGGCAACACCGAGCACGACGCCGTGGAGATCGCCCGCGCGTTCATCGCCCACGGCGCCGACGCGATCGACGTCTCCACCGGCCAGGTCACGGCGGACGAGCGCCCGGCGTACGGTCGCAGCTACCAGACCCCGTTCGCCGACCGGATCCGCCACGAGGTCACCGGCGCGGCGGTCATCGCGGTCGGCGCCATCGCCTCCTACGACGACGTCAACTCCATCCTCCTGGCGGGCCGCGCCGACCTGTGCGCGATCGGCCGCACGCACCTCTACGACCCGCACTGGACCCTGCACGCGGCCGCCGAACAGGAGTACCGCGCCGAATGGCCGGTCCAGTACCGGGCGGGCAGCCGCAAGCCGCCTTCCGCGCGCACCGACGCCGTCCGGCCTCGCCTGTCGCTGCTGCGGGCGGATCCGCCGGACCGCAACGTGCACCTGCGCTGGACCCCGCACCGCGAACATTCGGTTCTCGGATAGGCATTTCGGACGCGTTCAGGTGAAACTTCATTCGGCTATGAATTGGAATCTGTTGCGCGGTCACATGCTCCGCGCCCACGCATTGGTCTGATGGGGCAGACCTCCCACGCACGCGGGTGAGGGGGCGTGAAGAGCACGAGCGGCGTCCCTAGCGTCGGCGGTCAGTTTCCCGAACTCCGCCACTGCTGAAGGGACCTGCTCGTGCGAAGACGTTTGCCGGCAATGCTGCTAGCGGGCGTGCTCGCTGGCAGCACGCTCACGGCCGCCGTGCCCGTGGCCGCCCAGCCACCCGTTTCCACGCTCGCCAAGTCCGTGCAGGGCGTGTCCGATCCCGCCTCCCACGGCGACATCGCCTCCTGGGTCGTGTCCTATGCGAACGGTGCCAACGGTGCCGCCACGATCACCGACCCCATCGGCCCCGGCCAGACCCTCGTGTCCGGCTCGTTGCGGGTACCGCCGGGCTGGACCGGCACCGAGGGCAACCCCGTCACCGCGACGAACCCCAACGTGCGCAACGGTGGCAAGGCGTTGTCCAGCCTGCTCACGCCGCCCGTGCAGGCCAGCGCGAGCTCGACCGGCGGTGACGGCTTCATCCCGATCCTGCAGCGCACACCGGACGGCCGCCTGCAGGCCTGGAACGTCTACCACCACTCGGCCGCCGCGGCCCCGAAGCTGGTGTGCACCGACCTCACGACCAACGCGTTGTGCGCGGGCGGTCCGTGGCCGAAACCGATCAACACGGCGCCCGGTCCGTTCGGCACGGGCAACACCGGCGACATCTCCAGTCCCATGGCGCCGCAGTACGTCCGCGACTCGGCGAACTCCGCCCGCGTGTACTACTCGGCCACCACGGCGTCCTCGATCGGCGTCGGCTGCCTCGACCTCGCCGTGCCCGGCAACTGCGGTTACTGGCCGCTGATGAACCGGTCCGGGCAGACGTTCGAGATGGCGGGACTCGTCCAGATCGGCGGAAACCTCTACGGTGTCGCGAACTCCGGCCACGTCGTGTGCTGGACGCCCGCCTCGCAGAGCGCGTGCGGGGGTCAGCCCTACGCGCCGATCGTGCCGTTCACCAACCACGGCGGCTACTACCTGGGCGCGCTGGCCGTCGCCGGGGGCAAGCTGTTCGCGTCGTCGTCCAACATGAACAGCGGTACCCCGATGATGGGCTGCTTCGACCCCGGTACGACGAGCGCGTGCGCCGGCTGGCCGTCCCCGAAGCCGCTCGGGCCCGCCGCCAACTACCAGTACAACGCCTTCACCGCTTACAGCACAACGGGTGCGGAGACCGGTGCGTGCGCGAGCACGGCCGGAGCCACGAACATCACCACCTGTTACGCCGTTGATGGTTCGCCCCTGCCCAACGGCGTGACCGGCCTGGAGAGCCACACCCTGGTGTTCACCCCGGAGGTGGTCCGCACCGGCGACCGCGTGCGCAGTTACTTCGGCATCTGGGGCGGCCCGTACGTGGGCGCGACGGTCTGCCACGACTGGAGCACCGGGACGTCGTGTGCCGGCGTGCCTTCGCGCATCACCCATCCGACCGTCAACGGTGGTGTCACAAGAGATTACGGCTACGCCTACGACGCTCCCACCGGCTGCCTGCTCGGACTGGGCGACGCGGGTGTGCTGTTCTCGATGGATCCTGACACGGGGGCGTCGCCGTGCGTACGCAGTGGCGCCT
Organism: Lentzea waywayandensis; assembly: GCF_900115955.1. Lineage (GTDB taxonomy): Bacteria > Actinomycetota > Actinomycetes > Mycobacteriales > Pseudonocardiaceae > Lentzea > Lentzea waywayandensis. The sequence continues at coordinate 580,494 of NZ_FOYL01000002.1, read as the reverse complement.
CCGTGTCGCTCAACCCGGCGCAGTTCTACTGCGACGGCAAACCGCACGCCACCACCTACACCAAGGCGCGGCTCGTCGGCGTGACACCGGCGAACGTGAACCTCGGCGCGTCCACCGTGAAGGCCGTGGACGGCGGCGGAAACCCCGTCACCGTGCCAGGTTTCGCCCCCGACGGCACGGTCGACCTGACCGGCGTCACGGCCGACTCGCTGACGGTCACGGCGTCGCTCGTGCTGAACAACGCCGCGGACTTCGGCGGCGGCAACCAGCCGTCACTGGCCGTGGAGTTCAACGGCGACGCGCCTCAGGTGTGCTTCCGCACCACGATTTCCGCGGAGTGCCCGGTCACCTCGGTCGCGAACACCGCGAACGGGAACGACGCGACCGGCGCGTTCTCGTCCAACACGGTGACCCGTCAGGTCGCACCGGGCGCGGCGTGCATGCCGAACGTGGTGGTGAACAAGGAGATCTGCGGTTCGTACACACCCGCCAACTGCAAGGCGGGAGGCGCTGGTCCGTGGGTGAAGCAAGCACCCGTGGGTGTTCTCGGCCTGCTGAACGCCACCGCGTACTGGCGGATCACCGTGACGAACAACGGCCCGATCCCGATCGCCGACGCCTACGTGGTCGACGAGGTGGAACCGACCTGCCACACCGGACCGTTCACGCTGCAACCCGGTGAGTCGAAACAGGTCCACTGTTCGACCTACGCGCTGCTGTCGCTGTTCCCCTTGACCAACAAGGCGAAGGCGAAGTACACACCGGTCAACGCGACCCGCGTGTACAGCGACTGGTCGTCCGCGAAGGCCTGTTCGCTGCTCTGCGTGCTGAACTGAGTCGCCAGTGGAGGAGCATCAGCCGTACTCGGCCAGAAAGGTCAGGACGGCCAGCACCCTGCGGTGCTCCTCCACGTTGGCGGCGAGCCCCAGTTTCGCCATGATGCTGCCGATGTGGGTCTCGACGGTGCGTTCGGTGAGCCAGAGCCTCCGCGCGATCGCGACGTTCGTGCAGCCCTCGGCCATCAGACCGAGCACCTCGCGTTCGCGCGGGGTGAGTGACCCGGTGGCGGGCCGGCCGAGTAGCCTGCCCACCACCTCGGGGTCGAGTGCCGAGCCACCGGCGGCGACCCGCGTGATCGACTCGAGGAAGTCGTCGACCTCCAGCACGCGATCCTTGAGCAGGTAACCGAACCCGCCCTGGCTGACCAGGTCGACGGAGTGCCGCGTCTCGATGTGCTGGGAGAGCAGCAGGATCGCGACGCCGGGCTGGGCGGACCGGATCCGGCGGGCGGCCCGCGCGCCGTCGTCGGTGAGGTCGGGAGGCATCCGAACGTCCACAATGGCCAGATCAGGCTCCGCCTGTGCCACCACGGCCACGAGCGTGTCCGCGTCGGCGGCACGGCCCACGACGTCGTGGCCCGCGTGGGAGAGCAGGCTCGCGAGGCCCTCCCGGAACAGCGTCGAGTCCTCGCCGATCACGATGCGCACGGCAGCACCGCCTGGATCGTCGTGCCGCCGCCGGGCCTGCTGTTGAGCAGGAGCGAACCGCCCAGCGCGGCGACGCGGTCGGCCAGCCCGGCCAGTCCGGAACCGCCGCGCGGATCGGCGCCGCCGCACCCGTCGTCCTTCACCCAGACGTTCACCTCGTCCTCCTGCTGCGTGACGCGGACGGTGATGGTGCTGGCGCGCGCGTGCTTGGCGGCGTTGGTGATCGCCTCGGCGGCCACGAAGTAGGCGGTGATCGCGATGTCGTCGGCCAGCGGTTCGGACATGATCTCCAGCGCCACCGGCACCGGCAGCTTGTTCGTGAGCGCGGCGAGGGCGGAGTGCAGGCCGTCGTCGAGGCTCGTGGGACGCAGTCCGTGGGCGATCTGCCGGAGCTCGGCGATGGCGGTGGCCAGTTCCGCGACGCCCTGGTCGAGCAGCGCGTGCACGTCGACGGAGCCGGTGGGCAGCTGCCGTTGCGCGAGCCGCATCGCCATGCCCAGCGACACCAGCCGTTGCTGGGCGCCGTCGTGGAGGTCGCGTTCGAGCCGGTGCCGCTCGGCGTCCCCGGCCTGGATGATCCGAGTGCGGCTCGCCTCCACCTCGCGCAGGGCGGTGGCGAGCTCACCGCGCAGCCGGGCGACCTCGACCAGGCTCGCGGCGGCGGTCGCGACGACCCGCAACACGGCCGGGGTGGTGACGGACGAGGCGAGCACGCCGATCTGCGTCCCGCCCAGGGTGATCGGGACGAGCCCGGTGTCGGTCACCGGCGCGCCCTTCGCGTCGATGAAACCTGTCGACGAGGGCAGCAACAGCCCGACCCTGAGCGTGGTGTCCCGCAACGCCGTGCGCAGCGTCGCTTCGAGCTCTTCCGGTTGGGCGGCTTGCGTGTGCACGCGGTGCTGCAGGTCCTCGATGGCGAGCAGCGCGGCCCTGGTGCGCGGGAAGAGCCGCCGGTCGACCACCCGTTGCAGACGCCTCCGGACGGGAGTGAGCAGCACGGCGCAGATCGCGGTGGCGCCCGCCGCGGCGGCGGGGGAGTCCTGGCCCACCACGAGCCCGAGGGTGAGCGCCGACAGCGCGTACGCCCCGATGAGGATGAGCAGGACGATCGTGTAGCTGATGGTGTCGGCCAGCACGCGGTCGACGTCGTAGAGGTCGTGACGCAGCATGGCCACACCGACCGAACAGAACAGCGCGACGATCGTGACGACGCCGAACACCGTTGCCACGACACCACTTCGGCCGGTCACGACGATCTCGGCGAGGCACACGACCGGGTACGCCGTCACGGCCAGCCCGGCGAACGCGAGCCACTTCAGCTGTGCCCGGACGACGCCCTGTGACCTGCGGAACCGCACGACCAGCGAGACCCCGGCGGCGAGCAACGTCAGCACCAGCCCGATGTTCACGACGTAGCTGAGGACGTGGACCACGTCGGACGGTGGCCCCCAGGGCTTGGCCAGCCCCTCCATCGGTTCGGTGAACGGCTCTCGCGGCGTCGCGCCGAACGCCTGCTGCGCCAGGGCCAGCACGACGATCAACGGCGGCAGGAACGACCACCGCCGACCGGGCAGCGTCCCGTCCGGGAAGAAGAGCAGCAGCAACGCGACGGCGGCGAGCAGCCACCAGCCGCTCTCGTTGAGCACCGCGACCACGCGGGAGTCCAGCGGCACCGAGGCCGGATCGGTGAGCCGGCCGCGGTAGTAGACGTCGCGGGCGGCCAGGAAGACCACGATCGTCCCGACCCAGGCGAGGAGCGGCCCGACGGGGTTGGCGCGCACCCGGAACTCGATCGTCACGCCGAGCGCCGCCATCGCGAGCCCGAGCGTCGCGAAGCCGGCGAACGCGCCGATCAGGTCGCTCGGCGTGCGGAACAGCAGCCAGCTCGCGCCCACCGTCAGCACGACGGCGATGCCCAGAAGAGCCAGTCCTGCCGGCCGCGGCCATGTCATCGCCCCAGGGTAAGGCCGGTGCGACGGCTTGGCCTCCGTGTCAGCACGGAGACCGGGTCCGGGGCCGGTACCGATGTGTCCGGCACCCCTCCGCCGGTTCCCTTGAGCCATCGAATCCCACGGAAGGGCAGGGACCATGTCCGTCGACATCACCGCGGCGCACGACACCGCCGCAAGCTCCACGCGGGGACGCGTCGCCGTCCTCGCGGTCGTTCTGGGTGTCACGTCCGTCGCCGCCGTCGCGGGCGGACTGCTCTGGCCGGAACCGGCGGCCGGCGGCGAGACCTACTCCTACACCGACATCGCGGCCGGCCGCGACCTGTGGTGGACGCTGCTCACCGGCCTCGCGGCCATGCAGGTCCTCAACATCCCGTTGCAGGCGCTGGCGACGATGTTCCTCGTCCGCCGCCGCGGCAGCGCCTGGGCGACCTGGGGTGCCGCGCTCATGTGGATCGGCGGCGGGTTGCAGGGCGCCGGGGTCGCGGGCTGGGCGGCGGCCTACTTCTTCCCGACCGACCCCGGAATCGCCCCGGAGGTCGGGAACGCCGTGATCCAGGCGGCCAACAACGACACCGTGCACCTCTTCGCGTTGATGATTCCCGGCGCCGTACTGGTGTTGCTGGGGACCGTGCTCCAGTGCGTGGGCCTCTTCCGCTCGCACACCGTCCCGAAGTGGGTGCCGGTGCTCCTGCTGTTCATCGTGGTCACCTTCGTGATCCCGGGCAACGGCCTGGCCGGCCTGCTGACCAGCATCCCGATGGCGGTGGGCGCGATCGGCCTCGGCTACTACGCCTGGCGTGCCGCTGAGTGACGGGCGAGGCCGTGGGACTGCTTTGCGGACAGCCACGCCACCACCGCGACCGCGACCGCCGGAATGGCTGCGGTCGCGGTGAACGCCAGGATCGCGAGAACGATGACGAGGTCGCGTTCGTGGAGTGGTGTGAGGTGCTGTCGGCCAAGGCCGCGTTCGTGGCACCATCGCCCCGGGGCACGACCCTGCGGACATCATCATGCTGATGAGCGACGCCTGATCGCCCCCGTGTTCTCGGGTCTGGAGAACGCGCCGAAGCCGCTCTGATCAGCCCTGTGCGAAGGTCGCGAGCGGATCGGTGTGCCGGGGCGTCCAGCCCAGCTCGGCCTGGGCGCGGGCCGGGGTGAACCGCTGGTCCAGCGCGAACGCGTCCGCGATCGGGCCCATCCGCGCGCGGGCCTCGTCGAGGGGGAGTGCGACGGTCTTGCCCTCCAGTCCTGCGCCTCGGCTGATCGCCGTGGCGATCTCGTACGTCGTCGGATCCACGCCGCCGACTCCGACGTACACCGCTCCGGCCCGTGCGTTCAGAGCGGCGACGTACAACTCCGCGAGGTCGTCGACGTGCACGAGCGACCAGTGGTTGGTGCCGTCGCCGAGGTAGGGGATCGCGCCTGACTCCTTGCCTGGCCGGGTGAAGAAGATGTCGATCAGGCGGTTCTCCCCGCCGTACAGCAGGCCGGGCCTGATCACGACCGGCCGACCGCTGCTCGCCGCGCGCGAAAGAACCTTCTCCTCGACCTCCTGGCGCCACGCGACGAGAGCCGGCGGGTTCCAGGCGGCGTCCTCGTCGGCGATGCCGTCGGTGTCGCCGTAGACCCAGGTCCCGCCGGTGTGGACGTACGTGCCCGCGCCGACGCCGTCCTGCATCGCGGTGGCGGCGGCGAGGTCTGCTTCGGCGCTGTCGGCCTGGGCGAGATGGATCACGGCGTCCGCGCGGCCCGCGGCGGCGGTGAGAGCGTCCAGGTCGGACAGGTCGCCGCTCACCGGCGTCGCACCTGTCTCGCGCACGGCCGCCGCTGACGTGTCGGTGCGGGCGAGCGCCTCGACGGCGTGCCCGTGGCGCAGCAGTGCCGCGACCGTGGCCTTGCCGATGTAGCCGGAGGCCCCGGTGATGAACACCTTCATGTCGATTTCCTTCCTGAATGGTGCCTCCAGCCTCTGCGGAGTTCGGCGGACCGTCCAAGACCTGCTGGGTCGTCCCTCATACCCTTTCGGCATCGCACTCGAAGGTTCGGGTAATCTGGATGATGAGAACATCCCAAGTGCGTTCGGCGGGAGTGGCGATGGTTCGGCTGACTCGGGTGCAGCAGCAGGCGCGCACGCGTGCCGCGGTGCTGGCGGCGGCGAGGGAGGAGTTCGCGGAGCACGGTTTCGTGCCCGCCAAGGTCGACCGGATCGCGGAGCGGGCGGAGCTGACGCGCGGCGCGGTGTACTCGAACTTCCCGAGCAAACGGGCCCTGTACCTGGCCGTGCTGATCGACCAGGTCGAGAAGAGCGGTTCCGATGAGCCGCAAGCGTCCGTGTCGTCTACCTCGAAGGTCGACGCGCTCGGCGTGTTCGCGAGGGTCTGGCTCGAACGGTTGCCGCTGGTGGGCGACTCGGCGCCGGGCGGGCGGCTCCAGCTGCGTTCGCTGGACGGCGTGTTCGAGGACGAGCACGGTCCGGCTGTGCTGGCGCAGGCGGCCCGGCTGGAGGCGTTGCTGCTGGCCATCGCCCTGGAGCGAGGTGCGCCGGCCCGGCAGGTGCGACTGGCCGAGCTGGTCCTGACCCTGCTGGACGGTGCGGGCCATCGGGCCGAGACGTCGCCGGGGTTCGGTGACCCGTTCGACGTGGCGCACGCGTGCAGGCACCTGGCCACGATCGACCTGAAGGACACCTGGGCTCCTCCGCACCTGCCGTACGTCGCTCCGGCGCGGACGTGCGCGGACGCCTGGACCGCCCCCGAAGGTCTGGTGGACCAGATCAGCGGTGACCAGGTCGACCTCGCGGACGGCCTGGTGGTCGTGCTGGGTGCGGGGCGGCTGGGCGCGGCGGAGGAGGCCGTCCGGTCCGCGAAGCCCGGCGAACAGGTCACGGTCGTGATCGTCACCGGCGATGCGGAGGAGACGGGTCGCCTCGTCCGGCTCCGGGTGACCGATGCCGTCGGATGCCTGCGCAGGGTGTTCGCGCCCGAGGTCTGGCAGCACGTCCGGCTGGTGCTCGACGACGACGCGCTGGTGGCGTCGGCGATCGGCGTCACGAATCCCGGCGACGACACCGAGTCAGCTGTCAGCGTGCGCAACGGCGTGATCGTCGCCCGTGCCCACGGGCGCGGTGCCGGCCACGCGGCGGGTGCGCGCAGGCGGGAGGCGACGTCGTGAGCGCGAACCTGTTGGTGCTGCACGCGTTGCGCTGCGTCGGCACCACCGGACTCACCCGCGTGGCCTCGTTCACGGGGATGGAGGAGTCCGAAGTGGAGTCCGAACTGATCGACCTCGCCGTCGCCGGTCTCGTCACGCACCACAAGGGCTTCGGCGGGTGGGCGTTGACCGACTCCGGCCGGGCCGCCGACGCCGCCGGGACCAAGGCAGAACTGGAGTCGGCCGGCGCCCGCCCCGCGCTGACCGAGGCGTTCGACGCGTTCCTCGTGCTCAACCCCGAACTGCTCGACCTCTGCACGGCGTGGCAGGTCCGGCCCGTCGACGGCGTCACGACCATCAACGACCACACCGACGCGGTCTACGACGCCCGAGTCCTCGCCTTGTTCACCGACCTCCACGCCCGCGCCGTCGTGGTCATCGCCGCACTGGCCGCCGCCGTCCCGAGGTTCGCGCTCTACGAACCGCGCCTGGCTTTCGCCCTGGCCCGTGCGCAGGCGGGGAAGCTGGAGCACCTGGCGGACACGATCGACTCGTTCCACACGGTGTGGGCCGAGCTGCACGAGGACCTGCTCGCCACGCTGGGGATCGCCCGATGGAGTGGGTGAGACACCTTTCCGCCGCGCTCGCCGAACCGCCGGAAGTGGTGGGAGGCAAGGCTCACGGCCTGGCTCTGCTGCACCGCCTCGGCGTCCCGGTGCCCGCCGGTGTCGTCGTCACCACCGAGGCCTGCCGCGCCTACCTCCGTGCCGGCGTGCTGCCCGACGGGTTGGGGGAGGAGCTCGCGACCGCCGTCGAGACGCTGGGACCGTCGGTCTCGGTGCGTTCCGGCGCCGCCGTGTCGATGCCCGGCATGATGGACACGATCCTCAACCTGCGCCCCACCCCTGAGGTGTTGGACAAGGCGCTGAAGTCGGTGTTCGCGTCATGGGACACGCCCCGCGCACGCACCTACCGCACCCTGCACGGCATCCCGCACGACCTGGGCACGGCCGTGATCGTGCAACGGATGGTGTTCGGCGACCGCGACGACCACAGCGGCTCCGGGGTCGCCTTCAGCCGCAATCCAGACACCGGCGTCGACGTCCCGTTCGGCGAAGTCCTCTTCGGACACCAGGGCTCCGACGTCGTCTCCGGCCGCTCGCTGACGCACCCCCTGCACGACCTGGCCGACCGCGAACCGCTGGTGTGGCAAGGCCTTCTGGCCGCGCTGCACCGTCTCGAACAGCACTACCGCGACGCCTGCTACGTAGAGTTCACCTTCGAGTCGGGCAAGCTGTGGCTGCTGCAGGTGCGGCCAGGCCGCTTCACCGGAGCCGCCGCCGTCCGCCTGGCCACGGACCTGGTGGACGAACGCGTGATCGACCGCGACACGGCGCTGCTCCGCGTCTCGCCCCAGCACCTCCGGCACGTGCGCACGTCCCGGATCACCCCGGATGCGAACGTCATCGCACGCGGGCTGGGCGTGTGCCCCGGGGTGGCGTCGGGCCGGGTGGCGGTCACCGCAGACGAGGCGGTCCGCATGTCCGCCGACGGCCCGGTCGTCCTGGTGCGGCCGGAAACGTCGCCGGACGACATCCGGGGCTTGGGCGCGGCCACCGGCATCGTCACCGCGCGGGGAGGTCCGGCCAGCCACGCCGCGGTCGTCGCGCGGTCGATGGGCAAACCCGCCGTCGTGGGGGTCGCCGACCTCGTCGTTGGCGCTGACTCGGTGATGGTGGGCGAGCGGGTTGTCGGCGTGGGGGAGTCGATCACCATCGACGGGACCGGCGGCGAGGTCGCTCTCGGTCTGCCCCGCATCGTGACGGCGGCCGCGGATCCGCACCTGCACCGGCTGCTCGACTGGGCGGACGAGGTGTCGGGGGACCGGTCCGCGCGGGAGGAGGCGGAGCGCCTCGGGGCTGCGCAGGCCGTGCTCCGGAGCCGGCGGTCAGGCTGATCGCGGAACCGCCGTGCGGGCCGTGCTCCGGCGTCGGCAGTCGGGTTGATCGCTGGCTCCGATGCCTCCGGCGCCAGCGAGCGGCCTCGCGGCGGCGGTGAGCACCGCTGCCGGCGAGGGAGCGGGCCGGTGATGTCGGTGGCTGTGGAGTGCGGTGAGGGTGTGCTGTTCGACCCCTGGCGGAGCCTGCGGTGAGGTCGGTGTGCAGTGCCGGTCTGTTGTCCGACCCCTGGCGGGGCCTGTGGTGAGGTCGGAGTGCGGTGACGGTGTGCTGTTCAACCCCTGGGCGAAGCCTGCGGTGAGGTTGGTGTCCGGTGAGGGTGTGCTGTTCGATCTCGGCGAAAGCCTGCGGCGAGGTCGGAATGCGGTGACGGTGTGCTGTCCGGTCTGAGCGAAGCCTGCGGTGACGTCGGTCCGGTGACGGTCTGATGCTCGCCGCCCGGCGAAGCCTGCGGCGAGATCGGGCGGGGCGAGGCGGCCCTCCCGGCGAAGCGAGGCAAGGCGAGCCGTGCGGCGGCGTCAGCGTCAGCGGTCCGGCGGTGTGCTCACGGCCGCGTTCCCGGACCGAACCCCGTCCACCGCAGGTCCTCCGGCAGGTGGCTCATGTCGTTGTACAGCACCAAGGTGGGTGGAGTGCCGGTGCGTTGCTGGATCACCGTCAGTGCGGTGTTGCCGCAGCTCATCGCGAGCCATCGGGCGGGCGGGGCGTCGAGGGCGTCTCGCACCAGCCACGCCACCTGGTAGGCGTGCGTCACCAGGACCTCGTGGGACTCGGTCTCGGCGGGACGGGCGAACCGGGAGACAAGCGCCTCCGCGAGGCGTGCCCCGGCAGCCGCTTCCGCCGCGTCGAAGCCGTCGAAGAAACCGGCCCATGCCGCCGGCATCACCTCTGGCACGTGTGGCACGTGGTCGGCCAGTTCGGCTGCCTCGGCCACCGTCGCGTTCGGCAGGTGCTCGCCCAGGATTCTTGCGGTGGCGACGGCACGTGCCAGGGGTGAGTGCCACACGGTGTCGATCGGCAGGCGGGCCAGGCGCTCGCCCAGCAGGTGCGACTGCCGTTCGCCAGTGACGGTCAGTTCGCCGAACGGGTCCGCTGCGCCGTGTCGCACGACGTAGAGGTGCCGAGTCGCCATGTCATCCGCTCCCAGGTTGTCAACATTCGGATGGTAGCAACATCTGAGTTGGTGGATGACCCGATAGCTGTACCGAATGCGTTGCTGCGGACGGGTGAACTGCCGGCCACTCGTCATGCAACGTGTTTGAGGCCGTTCGACGATGTCCGAGTTGTAGCAACACAGAAGCTGTGCGCGGGGGCGCATTCCAGTCGGGGCCGACTGTGGAGGAGGCAGGAGTCGATGCAGCGGCTCGACGACGTGCAGGCCAGGGAAGTGACCCTGGCCGCGGTGGGCGCGATCAACAGGCGTGATCACCCGTGGTCCATCGAAGCCGTGCGGTGCCTGGCATCGGAGGAGCGGACGAGGATGGTCGCGATCGACACGTGTGCGGCTGTCCTGCTGCGCGGTGTCCCTCGTGGATCGCTCGATCCGTCCGTTCGCATTCCGATCTCCGTGCCGGCGACGCCGGGCGAGGAGACCCGTGCGCAGGCGGTCGAGGTGGCCTCGGAGGTGCTGAGCGGCCTGGCGTGCGGTGACGACGGGCGGGTCGTGGTGGCGCTGGGGGTGCTGGGCGAGGAACAGCGGTTCGACGCGCTGCTGGTGCTGGTGCGTGCCGCGGCGGCGTGGATCGACACCTACGTGGGCATCGACGGTGACACCGTGGACGCCTATTACGCGATCGCCAAGGCGGAGACGACCTGACAGCAGTGGAACCTCGCTCCGCCAACGAATCACGTGAAAGTCCTCCCGCCGTTGTGCAGACTCTCCGCGCCGCCCATACGGTCGTTGCGGGAGGTCGGTGATGCGAAGCCAGTACGAATACCTGTTGGTGCTGGGCGTGTGCGTGCTCATCACGGTGCCGCTGGAGTGGATGGGACGTGGCGTCTACCGCCGTGCTCCCGACCTGGTGCGCGCCATCGCACCTGTGTTGCTCGTCCTGGCGGTCTGGGATGTCGTCGCCATCCTGCGCGGGCACTGGAGCTTTCACCCCGAGGCGACGACGGGTGTGCTGATCGGCGGGGTGCTGCCGATCGAGGAAGTCCTGTTCTTCCTGGCGATCCCGCTCTGCGCGGTGCTGACCTACGAGGCCGTGCGCGGGCGTTCGGAACGTTGGTTGCGTGATGGTTGAGGAGTACTCGCTCGCCGCGATGGCGGCGGTCGTCGTGGTGCTGCTGCTGGAGTTCTGCTTGCTGCGCACGGGGTTGTTCGCCCGGCCCGCCTACTGGATCACGATGGTGATCGTGCTCGGGTTCCAGGTGCCGGTGGACGGATGGCTGACGAAGCTCGACGCGCCTGTCGTGCTGTACGCGGACTGGGCGATCAGCGGGGTGCGGGTGCCTTGGGACATCCCGATCGAGGACTTCCTCTACGGGTTCGCCATGGTCACCGCTGTGTTGTTGCTGTGGGAACGGGGAAGGGTGGCGCGTGAACAAGCTTGAGGTGCCGGCGAAGTTCGACCGCGCGGCGCGTGGGTACGACTTCCTCGTCGGGCTCAATCCCGGCTATCACCAGGCGCTGCGCCGTTCCGCGAGAGCGCTCGGCCTGCGCCCTGGAATGCGGGTGCTCGACCTCGGCTGCGGCACGGGCGCTTCCACGGCCGCTCTGGTGGCCGCCGCGCCCGGCGTGGAGATCGTCGCCGTCGACGCCTCGGCGGGCATGATCGAGCGGGCGCGGGAGAAGCGCTGGCCGGACACGGTGAGGTTCGTGCACAGCCGGGCCGAGGACGTGGACGAGGGGCCGTTCGACGCGGTGTTCGCCGCCTACCTCGTGCGCAACCTGCCCGAGCCGGACGCGACGCTGAGCCGGATCCGGACCATGCTGAAACCCGGTGGAACGCTGGTGCTGCACGAATATTCGGTGCGCGACTCACTGCTCAGCACGGCACTGTGGACGGTGCTGTGCGGGTTCATCGTTCCGGCGGGCTGGCTGGCCACCGGCGACCGCTCGCTCTACACGTACCTGTGGCGCAGCGTGATGGACTTCGACGGGGCGACGGCGCTGCGGGACCGCTTGCGGCGCAACGACTTCGTCGGGGTGCGCAGCGCGCCGGTGCCGGGCCTTCAGCTCGGCGTGGTGCACACCTTCCGCGGGCACGTGCCGGAACAGGTGCAGCGGTGAGGGATCGCAGGGCCGTGCGGATCCCGGCACCGGCCGGGCGTGCGCAGTTCGAAGGGGACGCCCCCGTGGTCGCCGTCGTGGGCGGTGGCATCGCCGGGCTCTCCGCGGCGACCCTGCTCGCCGAACGCGGGGCGCAGGTCGTGCTGTGCGAACGGGAGAACTACCTCGGCGGGCGTGTCGGCGGCTGGAGCACCAGGCTCGCGGACGGCAGCGACGCCACCATGACGCGCGGCTTCCACGCGTTCTTCCGGCAGTACTACAACCTTCGAGCCCTGCTCAAGCGCGTCGACCCGGCGGGACGCGCCCTCGTCGGACTGCCGGACTACCCGTTGCAACACGCTTCGGGCCATCGGGACGGCTTCGCGAACCTCCCGACGGCCGTGCCGTGGAACGCACTGGCCTTCCTCCGCAGCAGCCCCACGTTCCGCTGGCGCGACCTGCCCGACGTGAACGCGCGAGCCGCGCTGTCGTTGCTCGACGTGTCGGTGCCGCGAGTGTACGAGGAGCTCGACGGCATCGACGCCGCGACCTACCTGGACCGCATCCGCTTCCCGGAGGCCGCGCACGCCCTCGCCTTCGAGGTGTTCTCCCGCAGCTTCTTCGCCCACCCCACCCGCATGTCGGCCGCGGAGCTCGCGGTGATGTTCCACATCTACTTCCTCGGCTCCGGCGAGGGGCTGCTGTTCGACGTGGCCGCGGACCCGTTCCCGCACGGGCTGTGGGAACCGCTCCGGCGTCACCTCGCCCTGCTGGGCGCGACGGTGTGCACAGGTGTCGAGGTCAGGTCCGTGCGGCCGGGCGAGCAGAAGCGGTTCTCCGTCACCATCGGCGACGGGGCGATCGAGGCGGACGCCGTGGTGCTCGCCGCGGACGTCCGGGGACTGCGGGCACTCGTCGGCGAGTCGCCCACGCTCGGCGACGCCGCGTGGCGCGAGAAGGTCGGCGGGCTGCGCACCGCGCCCCGGTTCCTCGTGTCGAGGTACTGGCTGGACACGCCCGTGGACCCGGATCGGCCCGGCTTCCTCGGCACCGGCGGTCACGACCTGCTGGACAACATCAGCGTTCTCGACCACTACGAGCACGAGGCACGGGCGTGGGCGGCACGGACGGGTGGTTCCGTGGTGGAACTGCACGGGTACGCGCTTCCGTCCGATGTGGACGAACGGTCCGCGCGCGCCCGGCTCTGGGAGCAGCTCACCGAGGTGTACCCGGAGACCAAACGGGCAGGGGTGGTCGACGAACGGCACGAGCTGCGCGAGGACTGCCCGCTGTTCCCCGCGGGTGGCTACGCGAACCGGCCGGGAGTGCGGACACCGGACGACTTCCTGGTGGTCGCGGGCGATCTCGTGCGCATCGACCTGCCCGTCGCACTCATGGAACGCGCGGCCACCACGGGGTTTGCCGCCGCCAACCACCTGCTGGGCCGCTGGGGCGTCGCGGGCACCGAGCTGTGGACCGTGCCGACCGAGGGCCGCGTGCCGCTGCTGCGCTCGGTCGCCCGACGCTGGAGGACGCTGTGATCGTCGTGGTGGGAGCCGGTCTGGCGGGCCTGAGTGCCGCGCTCGAGCTCGAAGCGGCGGGCGTCGAGGTCACCGTGCTGGAGGCGGGGGACGAGGTAGGTGGCCGCGTGCGGACCGACGTCGAGGACGGCGTGCGGTTCGACCGGGGTTTCCAGATCATGCTGCCCGCCTATCCCGAACTGGAGCGGCTCGGGCTCGATCCGTTGCCGTTGCGACACTTCAGGCCAGGAGCGTTCGTGCACGACGACGGCCGGCACGACCTGCTCGCCGATCCGCGCAGCGGGCCGTCCGCGTGGGACGGATTCCTGCGCCAGCACGTCCTGGGCGTGCGGGACGTGGCGGCGATCGCCCGGTTCTCCGGCCCGGACGCCTTCGGTCTGGTGCGGCCGTTGCTCACCGCGCAGGACCGCACGACTTGCGACGAGCTGCGGCGGCTGGGTGTGTCCGACCGAGCGGTCAAGGCGGTGTTCCGGCCGTTTCTGTCCGGCGTGTTCCTGGAACGCGAGCTCAGGACGTCGTCGAGGTTCTTCCACCTGGTGTGGCGCAGTTTCGCCCGAGGCGGCGCCGCGGTGCCCGCGCTCGGCATGGGGGAGCTGCCGAAGGCGATGGCGGAACGGCTGCCGAGAGACGCCGTCAAGCTGGAGACCGCTGTGCGGGCCGTGCACGACAACGGCGTGGACCTGGAGGAGGGCGGCCGGATCGCCGCCGACGCCGTGGTGGTGGCGACGGACGTCACGACCGCGGCCCGCCTGCTGCCGGGACTGGCCGAACCCCGCTGGAACGGCGTGACCACGTGGTACTTCCGGCCGCCCCGGTCGCCGCTGCGCGACGGCTGCCTGGTCGTCGACGCCGGCGGTGGCCCGGTCGTGAACACGGCGGTGATGTCGGAGGTGTCGCGCCCGTACTCGCCGCACGCTCCACTGGTGCAGGCCTCGGTGCTCGGCGATGCCGACGAACAGGCCGTCCGAGCGCACCTGGATCGCTTGTACGGCACGGACACCAGCCGGTGGGAGGTGCTGCGGCGGTACGACGTCCCACAGGCGATCCCCGCGATGACGGCGCCGCACCGGCTGAAGAAGTCCGTTCGCGCGGGCGGCCGCCGGTACGTGTGCGGTGATCACCGCGACACCAGCTCGATCCAGGGAGCACTCCACTCGGGACGCAGAGCCGCGCACGCCGTGCTGGCCGACCTGCGTGGTGATCAGTGACGACGTTGCTGCTGTTCGGCGACCAGCTCGGACCGCAGTTCCACTCCGGCCACGACGAGATCGTGCTGATCGAGTCGGCCGCGGCGTTGCGCCGCAAGCCGTACCACCGGCAGAAGCTGCACCTGGTGCTGTCCGGCATGCGTCATCTCGCCGCCGAGTACCCCGATCGCATCACGCTCGTGCGCGCGAACACCTACGGCGAAGCCATCCGCGAGCTGGACCGCCCACTGGTCGCCTACCAGCCGGGTTCGGTCGCCGCGCGGAGGATGCTGACCGAACTCGGCGTGGAAGTGCAGCCCACGCCCGCGTTCGCCTTGTCCCGTGAGGAGTTCACCGCGTGGGCGGGGCCGCGCGAGCGGTTCCTGATGGAGGACTTCTACCACTACCAGCGCACCCGCTTCGACGTGCTGATGGAGGGCGACGTTCCGGTGGGCGGCCGGTGGAACTTCGACACCGAGAACCGCGAACCCCCGCCGAAACGCGGGCGGCTCGACGTTCCGGCGCCCTGGTGGCCCGAAGAGGACGACATCGACAGGCAGGTGCGCGCCGACCTCGACGCGATGGACCTGCCCGCTGTGGGCAGGGACGGCCCGCGCCGCTTCGCCATCACGCGGGAGGAGGCGCTCACCGCGTTGGAGGTCTTCCTGCGCGACCGCCTTCCGCACTTCGGCCCGCACGAGGACGCCGTCCTGACCAAGGACTGGACGATGGCGCACTCACTGCTGTCGGTGCCGCTCAACCACGGACTCCTGCACCCGCTGGAGGTCGTCTACGCCGCGGAGGACGCCTACCGCGACGGTGCCGCGCCCCTCGCGAGCGTCGAGGGGTTCGTCCGGCAGGTGCTCGGCTGGCGTGAGTACGTGTGGCACCTGTACTGGCACCTCGGCCCGGAGTACGGGCGGCGCAACGACTTCCGCGCGACCGCCGCGCTGCCGTCGTGGTGGGCGGAGCTGCGCCCGGCGATGGTGCGCGCGGCGTGCCTGCGGACCGCGCTGGAAGGCGTCCGCGACCACGGCTGGGTGCACCACATCCAACGGCTGATGGTGCTGGGAAACCATGCGCTGCAACGCGGTTACGACCCCGCCGCGCTCAACGACTGGTTCGTCACGTCCTTCGTGGACGGCTTCCCGTGGGTGATGCCGGTCAACGTCATCGGGATGAGCCAGCACGCGGACGGCGGCGTGATCGCGACCAAGCCGTACCTGAGCGGCGGCGCCTACCTCAACCGGATGACGGACCACTGCGGCACGTGCTGGTTCGACCCGAAGCGGCGCACGGGCGAACGCGCGTGTCCGTTCACCGCGGGGTACTGGGCGTGGCTCGACCGGCACGAGGAGCAGGTGAGCGGGAACCACCGCATGGCGCGGGCCGTGCAGGGGCTGCGTCGCATCGCGGAACTGGACGAGGTGCGTGTGCGGGAACGCGACCGCGAGGTGTTCTAGTGGCGCGGGGACGGTGCCGCGAGGCACCCTGCAGAGCGTGA
This sequence comes from Lentzea waywayandensis, assembly GCF_900115955.1. Taxonomy (GTDB): domain Bacteria; phylum Actinomycetota; class Actinomycetes; order Mycobacteriales; family Pseudonocardiaceae; genus Lentzea; species Lentzea waywayandensis. Next base: position 564,504 of record NZ_FOYL01000002.1, on the reverse strand, counting down.
GTTCACGCCAAAGTTCCGAGTCACGCCACTAAGGACTGGTGCGGTCCACGATCAGCCGGATCGCCTCGGTCAGCGTGGCCGGCCGGTGCACGAACGGCGGCAGCTCCAGACCGTTCCACCCGGCGCCCGCGACGGCGAGCACCGTGCCCGGTCGCGCTCCCAGTTCCTCCAGCGGCACCCGGAGCGCCAGTTCGGGCCGGTGCGCCCAGACCAGCGCGACCGCGGGCCGCAGGCGGGTCACCGCGTCGTACAGGGCGTCGGCGGGCACCCGTGCTCCTAGGTTGCGCCACATGCGGCCCTGTTCGGACAATGCCGCGCCGAGCGCCTCGAGCGGCAGCCAGTGTTGTTCGTCGGGTGCGCACGACAGCAGCGCGGAGAGCACCCCGGGACTGCTCGCACGAGGGATCCCCCGCAGGGCGAACAGCACGCTTCCGCTGGCGAGGTGCTCGATCTCGACTCCCTGCCCGGTGTCGGCGACCAGTTCGCCGAGTTCCACGAGCGCCGGGACGAACACGGTCTCCCAGGCGGAGACGACGCCGTGGTCGGTGATGAGCCTCTCGGCGAGGTCGGACATCATCGGTTCGTCGAGGCGTTTCGCCGCGGCCAGGAAACTCCGCCGGGCCGAGGCAGCGTCCTCGGAGCCGAGCGGGGAGAGCGGGAGGCTGGGGCGGATCGCCGGTTTCTGGCGCGCCAGCAAGGCCGCGGCGGACGCCGACACGCCCTGACCGGTCAGCACCACCATTCTGCGCAGCACATCGACGTCCGCCTCCTCGTAACGGCGGTGGCCGCCGTCGGTGCGGATGGAGGGACCCAGTCCGTAGCGCTGGTCCCACGTCCTGAGCGTGGTCGGGGCGACGCCGAGCATCCCCGCCACCGCGCGCGGTGTGTAGGTCACGTCCTACGGGCACGTTTCGCGAGCATCGCCCTCAACTCACTCTCCCCGAGTCCACCCCAGATGCCGAAGGTCTCCTGGACCTCCAGCGCGTGCGAACGGCATTTTTCCATGACCGGGCAGCGCTGGCAGACGGCCTTCGCCGCCGCCTCGCGTTTGTCCCGTGCCGAGCCCCTCTCGTTGGGCGTGTGGAAGAAGTAGGCGCTGTCCATGCCGCGGCACAGGCCGGCGAGCTGCCAGTCCCACGACTCCGCGACTGGCTGGGGCAGGCGGGACAGTTCGGGCATGGCGCACGTCCTCTGGAGTCGACCCTCGATGGGAGCCTATCGTAAAATCGACTCAGAAACGACGCAACTCGGGGGGCTCAGTCGGGGAATCGGCCCGCCTGACGCAGTGCGTACCGGCGTTCGGCGTAGTCGAGGTCGTCGCGCCACAACCGTGCGGCCGCCCAGCGCATGACCGGCCGCAACGCTCCCGCCGCGGGCCTGGCCAGCGCGAAGCCGCGACGGTCCGAGTGCGCGATGGTCGCCTCCACCACGGCGGTCCGGCCGGCGCGGACGGGCGTCGCGTGCGTCTCGACGACGCTGCCCTGGCCTTCCCCCTCGACGATGTGCATCACGACCGTCCGCGGTTCCGGGCAGGTGAAGGCGGCGATGACCGGCACGCCGACCCGTCCGGCGACGCGGAAGGTGACCTCGACCAGGAACCGGTCGTCCGCCTCCGTGGGGGTTTCGAGGACGTGCAGGTTCGCGAACGAGTAGGGGTGGAACCACGCGCCGTGCCAGGGGTCGAGCCGGTTGGCGACGACGTCCTCGGGGTCGCAGCGGCCGATGAGCGTGGCCACCGCGTCGATCGACCCCGCCGGCGGCCTTTCGGGAAGCACGGGAGCGTCCAGCGGCTCCTCTCCGCCCGCCTCGTCCAGCCGGACCCACACCAGCACTCCGTCGTCGTGCGCGGGGAACGGCGTCCACGCGCCGAACCGCGTGCCGTCGAGGGCGAGGCCGTGCCAGCGGCAGATCAGCTTGCCCTCGGCCACGGCGCCATCGCACAGCGGAGCACCGAGGTGCGGACACGAGCCGGACCCCGCCATGAGCTTGTCGTGTGGCCCGCGCCAGAGCACGACCTCCCGGCCCGCGATGGTGCGGCCGCACGGCTTGCCCTTCACGACGTCCCTGCCGGCACCCGCGACGAACCAGTTGCCGGACGGACGCGCGGTCGCGCGCTTGAGCGCGGCCTCGATCAGCGTGGGCTTGGCGTCCTGCCACGTCGGCCGTTGCATCCGCCACGGAGGACTCGAGTAGATCCGCAACGGAATCCGGTCGCGCATCGACTTCCTCTCATCAGGCCGCACGGGCGAACACCGCCCTCGCCAGCGCGGGCAGGGCGACCGCGAGCCGCCTGCCGTTGGACACGACGACGCGGCGCGACAGCACGTCGCAGTCCGCGCCCTCGACGAGGTCGAGAATGCGGCCGTACAGCCGGTAGGCGGTGAGCACGCAGGGCCGCGACCGCGGCGCGAGCATGCCGATGCCCGGCCAGGCCCGCTCGTAGACCTGGCGCGCCCTGCGCACCTGGTCCCGCAGGGCGGCCCGCACCTGCTGGTCGGCTCTTCCCTGCGCACGCGCGTGCAGCAGGCGTTCCCGGTCGACGCCGAACGCCGCGAGCTCGTCGGCGGGCAGGTACACCCGGCCGCGGTCGAGGTCCTCGCCGACGTCGCGGATGAAGTTGGTGAGCTGGAAGGCGACACCGAGCGCCGCGGCGGCCGGTTCGGCCTCCTCCCGCGACGTGCTGGTGCCGAGCACCGGCAGCACCTGCAGGCCGATCACGGCGGCGGACCCGTGCACGTAGCGTTCGAGGTCGGAGTAGGTGGCGTAGCCGGTGACCGTGAGGTCCATCCGCATCGACGCCATGAAGTCCTGAAAGTGCTGAACAGGGATGTCGTAGCGATGCACGGTGTCCATCAGCGCCGCCAGCACCGGGTCGTCCGTCGTCCCGTCCCGCAACGCGACCTGAAGGCGACCGTCGATCGCGCCGAGCGCGGCGTTCTTCTCGTCGACTCCACTGTGGACGTCGTCGACGACGTCGTCCACCCACCGGGCGAACCCGTACAGCGCGTGGACGGCGGGACGTTGCTCCGCGCTGAGCATCCTCGTTGCCAGGTAATAGGTGCGGCCGTGCTGTGCGTTGAGCTCACGGCAGCGCCGGTACGCGTCGCGCAACGCCGGAGCGGTGACGCCCGCGGCATCCAGTTCGCGCTCAGCCGACATCAGGGGTCCTTTCGCGGAGGAGGTTCCTCCACGCTAAGTCCGCGAATTGCCTTCCGCACAACGACCGCACTCATCATGCGGACCCCTCACCGCGCTGCTTAGCTCGGAGGATCGAACTCACGCCGACTTCCGAGGAACGCCGATGTCGCTGCTGACCAGCGTGGACGCTCGCACGTCGCGGGTGGACGACTTCCACGCCCTGCTCGACGAAGCACTGCACGAGTTCCTGCACGCACGACAGGACCTCGCCACCGAGCTCAGCGCCGAGCTGCGTGGGCTGGTCCTGGCCGGTGGCAAGAGGATCAGGCCCACGTTCGCCTGGTGGGGATGGCGTGCGGCAGGAGGAGCGCCGCCGGTGGACGCCGTGGTGCGGGCGATGGTGGCACTGGAACTGCTGCAGTGTTGCGCACTGGTGCACGACGACGTGATGGACCGCTCGGCGACCAGGCGGGGCAGGCCGTCGACGCACGAGTCCTTCGCCGCGCTGCACCGGCGGGAACGGTGGGCCGCGAGCGCTCGCCGGTACGGCGACTCGGCCGCGATCCTGGTCGGAGACCTCGCGCTGGCCTGGGCAGACGACGCGCTCGTGACCGCCGGCCTTCCCGCCGAGGCGCTGAGCCGCGCCTGGGGGCCGTGGCAGGCGATGCGCACCGAGATGATCATGGGACAGCACCTCGACCTGCTGGCCGTCGCGCGACGGGAGGAGTCGCTGGAGCACGCCGTGCGGGTGGCCGCGCTGAAGACCGCCGCGTACACCGTGGAACGGCCGCTGCATCTCGGAGCCGCCCTCGCGGGGGCCGACGACGACGTCGTCGGCTGTCTGCGCGCGTACGGCCACGACATCGGCGTCGCCTTCCAGCTGCGGGACGACCTGATGGGTGTGTTCGGAGACCCGTCGGTCACCGGGAAGCCGGTGGGCGAGGACCTGCGGGAGGGCAAGAGGACGCCGCTGATGGCCATCGCGCTGTCTCGCGCACAGGGCAGGCCTGCCGCGCAACGGGTGCTCCGGCGCTGCCTGGAGAGCGGGACCGTCAGCGAGCGGACCGTCCGCGACGTGTGCGCTTTGCTGGTGGAACTCGGAGCCGTCGCCGCGGTGGAGGAGCACATCGAGAGGCTTGCCGTGTCGGGGATCGCGGCGCTGGAACGCGCGGCCATCGACGACGAAGCGCGTCACGAGCTGGTGCGCCTCGCCGGCCGCGCCGTGGCACGAACGACCTGAGCAGGGGGAACGCAGTGGTGCACGTGGTGAAAGGCTGTACGGACCGTGTGGTCGTGGTCGGCGCGGGACTCTCGGGGCTGTCGGCGGCACTGCACCTGCGCGGTGCGGGGCACGAGGTGACGGTCCTCGAAGGAAAGCCGCATCCGGGCGGGCTCGCGGGCCGTCTCGACGTCGGCGGCCACCGGATCGACACCGGCCCGACCGTCCTCACCATGCCGGAACTGCTGGACGACGCGTTCGCCGCGGTGGGCCGGAAGCGTGAGGACCACCTGGAGCTGCTGCCGTTGCGGCCCGCCTACCGCGCGACGTTCCACGACGGCACGGCGCTGGACGTGCACACCGACGCGGACCGCATGGAACAGGCGGTGCGCGACTTCGCGGGAGACCGGGAGGCGCAGGGATACCGCGATCTGCGAGCGTGGCTGACGAGGCTCTACGAGGTCGAACGGGACAGGTTCATCGGCGCGAGCTTCGACTCTCCGCTCGACCTCGCGGGCCCCGACCTGGTCGCACTCGCCCGGCTCGGCGGCTTCGGCTCGCTCGCGAAGGCGGTGGGGCGGTTCCTGCGCGACGACCGGCTCCGGCGCGTGTTCACGTTCCAGGCGCTCTACGCCGGTGTCGCACCGAAAGACGCTCTCGCCGCTTACGCCGTCATCGCCTACATGGACACCATTGCCGGTGTGTGGTTCCCACGCGGCGGCATGCGCGCTGTCCCGCAGGCCATGGCGGATGCCGCTGCCGACGCAGGCGTGCGGTTCCACTACGGCGTGGAGGCCGAGGAGCTCGAACGGAGCGGTCACCGGGTGACCGCAGTGCGCACGGCCGACACCCGATTCCCTTGCGACGCCGTCGTACTCGCCACCGGACCCGCCCAGAGCACCCGGCTGCTGCGCGGCCGACCGCGCCGGATCCGGCCGTTGCGCTGGTCGCCGTCCGCGGTGGTCGTGCACCTCAGCGCCGGCCGGGTGGCGGACGACCTCGCCCACCACACGATCTCCTTCGGCGACAAGTGGAACGGCACGTTCGACGAGATCATCCGGCAGGGAAAGCTGATGAGCGACCCGTCGCTGCTGCTCACCACGCCCACCCTCACCGATCCCGCGCTCGCGCCGGAGGGCAGGCACCTCCAGTACCTCCTGGCGCCGTGCCCGAACCTCGACGCCGCTCCGCTGCGCTGGGACGCGCTGGCGCACCGGTACGCCGAGGAGCTCGTCGACGAGATGTCGGCGCGCAAGCTCATCGTCGACGCCGAACCGCTCGCCGTGGTGACACCGGACGACTGGGCGCGCGACGGCCAGGCCGCCGGCACGCCGTTCTCCGCCGCGCACACGTTCGGCCAGACCGGCCCGTTCCGGCCGCGCAACCTGCCGTTCCGGGACGGCAACGTCGTGCTGGCGGGCAGTGGCACCACACCCGGTGTCGGCATCCCGCCGGTGCTGATCTCCGGACGGCTGGCCGCCGAACGACTCCGGCGTCCGGAGCAACCGTGAGAGCGCTTTCTCTCGTAGGGTGATCCACTCCGGGCAAGGCTGGAGGGGGCGTCGTGCGAACGATGAGGCGGGCATTGGCGGCATCCGTCGCCGCGGTGGTGCTGGTGGTCACCGGAGGTGCGGCGCACGCCGGACCGGCGTCGTCGATCGCCTGGGCGCCCTGCCCGGACAACCCCGACGGCGAGTGCGGAACGCTCAGCGTGCCGCTGGACTGGAAGAAACCCCGGGGTGAGCGCATCGACCTCGCGCTGGGGCGGCACCGGGCCACCGACCCGGCGCGGCGGCTGGGCGTGCTGATGGTCGACCCCGGCGGTCCCGGGGGATCGGCGGCGGAGTTCGCGCTCTCTGGTCTGTTCAGTCCGGAGGTCCGCGCCCGGTTCGACATCGTCGGCATCGACTCGCGGGGCACCGGGAACAGCCTGGCGTTGCGGTGCGCCGACCTCATGGACGGGCAGCCGTCGATCTATCCGGAGGACGAGGCCGGGTTCGCCGCGCTGCTCCAGCACAACAAGAACGTGCTGGCGAAGTGCCGTGAGCGCAGCGGGCCGATCTTCGACCACGCCGACAGCGCCGCCGTCGCCCAGGACGTGGACGCGGCCCGGCGGGCGCTGGGCGAGCGGAAGATCAGCTACTTCGGGCTGTCGTACGGCACGGTGTACGGGCAGATGTACGCGGAGAAGTTCGGCGGCAAGGTGCGCGCGATGGTCCTCGACAGCGTGGTGGACCACAGCGTGGACGCCCGGCGGTTCGTGGGAGACCGTGCGGCCGCCGCCGACGACGCGTTCCGGGAGTTCGCGAGCTGGTGCGATCGCACGGCCGACTGCGTCCTGCACGGTCAGGACGTGAGAGCGGCCTGGGAGGCGGCACTCGTCCGCGCCGACGGCGAACCGGGAGGACGGCAGGGCCTGCTCGACCACATGTACTTCGCCCTGCGCGGCCCGGACTGGCTCTGGGCCGCCGACCTGATCGCGGTTCAGACGCTGCGGACGCAGGCCTTCGAACCCAACTACGAGTCGGTCCGGCTGGCCACGGTCTGCCAGGACTTCTCGTTGCGCATCAGGAACTTCCAGGAGTACCAGCGGCTGCGGGCCGAGGAGCTGCGCCGTTCGCCGATCATGCGCGGCAGCTTCCTCGGCCACGACGAGGCCACCGCGTGCATCGGTGTTCCCGGACCGCCCGCCAGCCCGCCCCACCGCCTCGACATCGCCGACGCGCCGAAGATCCTGGTCCTCAACGCCAAGTACGACCCGACGACCCCGTACGCGTGGGCGGTCAACATCAAACGACAGGCGCCGCGCAACACCGCGTTGCTGACCTACGAGGGCTGGGGCCACATCGCCTATCCCCGCAGCGCCTGCACGCGCGGCGGGGTGGACGACTACCTGCTCGACCTGAAGACTCCTGCGGTCAGTTGTCCTGCCGTGCCGTAGTGATGAACGAGCGGTACCAGTGGTAGCTGGCGCGCGGTGTGCGTTGCAGCGTCTGGTAGTCGACGTGCACCAGCCCGAACCGGTGCTTGTAGCCGTGCGCCCACTCGAAGTTGTCGAGCAGTGACCAGCAGAAGTAGCCGCGCAGATCCACCTCCGCGGCTTGGGCCGCCGCGATGTGGTCGCGCAGGTAGGAGATGCGCTCGGTGTCCTCGAACCCCTCCGAGTCCGGGTAGACGCAGCCGTTCTCCGTGACGTAGACGGGCGGCAGGTGGGGGTGGCGTGCCTTGAGGTCCGTGAGCGCGGTCGTGAGACCGGCGGGTTCGACCGGCCAGCCCATGCCGGTGCGCGGGACGTCCGGCAGCTGGGTCGTGTCGACGCCGATGTCGTGGGCCGTGCGCTTGGCCGGGTCGGGTTCGCGGTGCGGCGCGTCGGCCACGTGCAGCCGGTAGTAGTAGTTGAGGCCGACGTAGTCCAGCGGCTCGCCGATGATCGCCAGGTCACCGTCGTGCCGGAACGAGAAGTCGCTGATCTCGCCGAACATCGACGTCATCTCGTCCGGGTACGCCGAGCCGAACAGCGGGTCGGTGAACTGCCGCCGCAACAGGCAGTCCTGACGACCGGCCGCGGCGACGTCGGCGGGGGAGTCGCTGACCGGCACGGTGGGGGACTGGTTCAGCACGATGCCGAACTCGCCGCCGGAACCGTTGGCGCGCATGGCCTGCACCGCGAGCCCGTGACCGAGCAGCAGGTGGTGTGCCGCAGCCAGCGCGCCGTGACCTTCGCGGGCGCCAGGCGCGTGGCGACCTTCGCCGTAGCCCACGACCGACGAGCAGTACGGCTCGTTCAGCGTGGTCCACTTCGTGACGACGTCACCGAGCGCCTCGTGCACCAGGGCGGCGTAGTCGGCGAACCGGTGCGCGACGTCGCGGTTTCGCCATCCGCCCTGGTCCTCCAGCGCCTGCGGCAGATCCCAGTGGTACAGCGTCAGGAAGGGCTCGATCCCGTTGTCCAGCAACGCCTCCACCAGCCGCCGGTAGAAGTCGAGGCCGCGCTGCTCGATCCGTCCGCTGCCCTCCGGCAGGATCCGCGACCACGACACCGAGAACCGGTACGCGTCCACGCCGAGGTCGACGAGCAGCCGCACGTCCTCGGCCCAGCGGTGGTAGTGGTCCGCCGCCACGTCACCGGTGTCACCGGACGCGACGGCACCGGGCACCTGCGCGAAGGTGTCCCAGATGGACGGACCGCGGCCGTCGAGGCGGGCCGCCCCTTCGATCTGAAAGGCCGAGGTCGCCACGCCCCAGCGGAAGCCGGCTGGAAAACTCACAACAGTCTCCAAAGAAGATCAGCCCTTGACGGCACCCGACATGATGCCGCCGACGATCTGGCGGCCGAACAACAGGAACACGGCCAGCACGGGGACCGTGCCGATCGTCGCGGCGGTCAGCACCAGCGTGTAGTCCGTGGTGTAGCCGCTGGCCAAAGTGGACAGAGCGGTCTGCACGGTCGGGTTCTCCGGCACCAGCACCACCAGCGGCCAGAAGAAGTCGTTCCACGCCTGCATGAACGTGAACAACCCGAGCACCGCCGCGGCAGGACGCGCCGCGGGCAGCGCGACGTGCCAGAACAGCCGCAGCGAGTGGCAGCCGTCCATCCGGCCCGCCTCCAGCAGCTCGTCCGGGATCGCCCGCTCGAAGTACTGCCGCATGAAGAACACGCCGAACGCGGTCACGAGCCCCGGCACGATCACGGCGTGGATCTCGCCGGCCCAGCCGAACTCGCTCATCATCATGTAGAGCGGGATGATCCCGAGCTCGGTCGGGATCGCCTGCGTGCCGATGATGAGCAGCAGCAACACGTTGCGGCCGCGGAACTTCAACTTGGCGAACGCGAAACCGGCCAGCGTGGAGAACAGCACCACCGAGACGGTCACCGTGCCCGCCACCACGATCGAGTTCATCAGCGCCAGCGCGAAGTCGGTGGTGTCGAAGACGCGTGCGATGTTCTCGAAGAGGTGGCCGCCCGGCACCAGGACCGGCGGCACGCTGTCGATCGCGTCCGGTGTCTGCGAGGACACCACGAACGACCAGTACACCGGGAAGGCCGACCCGGCCAGGATCGCGATCAGGGCGGCGTACGTCCACGGCCCGGCCACGCGCCGGGCCAGCCTGCGCGCCCTCGTCGAGGGGCCGGCGGGCCGCACCGGCGCGGGGCGTTCCAGCACTGCGGTCATGGGGTCACTCCGTCCGGATCCGTTTGGTCACCAGGTAGCCGAGACCGGCGACGATGACCGTGGCGATCGCCAGCACGACCGCGATCGCCGAGCTGTAGCCGAAGTCGTAGTTCGTGAAGCCCTGCTCGTACAGGTACAGCGCGGCGGTCTGGAACTGCCGGTCCGAGCCGCCGGTCGCGGCCGCGGCGCCGGGGTTGAACAGCAGCGGTTCGGCGAGCAGCCGCATGTTGCCGGTGGTCGCGATGATCGTGGAGAAGATGATCTGCGGTCGCAGCAACGGCACCGTGATCCGCCAGAACTGCTGCCGCCCGTTCGCTCCGTCCAGCGTGGCCGCCTCGTACAACGTCGACGGGATCGCCTGCATGGACGCCAGGAAGATCAGCGCGTGGTAGCCGGTCCAGCGCCACACCACCATCACGGCGATCGCGATGTGCGAGGTGGCCGTGCCCGCCTGCCAGTCGATGTTCCCGGCGCCGAACAGGTCCAGCACCCAGTTGATCAGGCCGAAGTCCCGGCCGAACAGCTGCGCGAAGATGATCGTCACCGCCGCCACCGAGGTGATGTTCGGCAGGATGACGCCCATCCGGAACAGCGTGCGGGTGCGGACCTTGCGGTTGAGCAGCTGCGCGATGAAGAGCGCGAACAGGATCTGCGGCACCGTCGTCAGCAACCACAGGCTGAGCGTGTTGCCCATGGCGTTCCAGAAGTACGGGTCCGCCATCAGCTTCGCGTAGTTGTCGAACCACACGAGGCTCGCCGCGTCGGACTCGAGCAGGTTGCGGTCCTGCAGCGAGACCCAGACGGTGTAGAGCAGGGGGAACAGCCCGAAGACACCGAAGATCAGGAAGTACGGCGCCACGTACCCGTACGGCGCGAACCTGGTGTCCCACCGGTGCCTTCGGGCCGTCTTGTCGATCAGGACCATGTCAGCTCGTCACTTCTGGACGTCGCCGACGAACTGGCGCCACGAGTCCTCGCCGTTCTGCTTGCCCTGTTCGACGCGCTGCATCGCGTTGCCGATCGCGGTCTGGATGTCGCCCGCCTTCGGTCCCTGGTACTGCGGGTTGAGCTTCTTGGCCGCGTCGGTGAAGAGCTTGCCGATCGGCGCGTCGTTGAAGTACGGGTTCTTGTAGTCGACGATCGACGGGTCGTCGTACAGCTTCGGGATCGACGGCAGCAGCCCGGCGCTCTTGAACACCTTGGCCTGCTGCTCGGGCGCGGTCAGCCACGCCGCCAGCTCCACGGCCTTGTCGACGTTCTTGCCGGCCTTGGGAACCGTGAGGTACGAACCGCCCCAGTTGCCGCCACCGCCGGGTACGGAGGTGACGTCCCACTTGCCCGCGGCCTCCGGTCCCGCCTGGTCCTTGATCTTGGCCATCTGCCAGGCCGGGCAGGTCACCGTGGCGAACTGGCCCTGCTTGAACCCGGTGTTCCAGACCGGTGTGGAGTACAGGAGCTTCGACGACAGGCCGGACTGCACGCCGTCGACGACGAGGTCCCAGCCCGCCTTGATCTCCTTGTTGTCACCCACGACGATCTTGTCGGTCTTGTCGTAGTAGCCGGTGGAGGCCTGGCCGACGATCGCGTTGAGCACGGTCGGGCCGCCGTCGAACCACTTGACGCCCTCGGGTGCCTTGGCCTGGAACGTCTTGCCCGCGGCCATGAAGTCCTGCCAGGTCGGCCACAGCGCCGCGACCTGGTCGCGGTCGGCGGGCAGCCCGGCGTTCTGGAGCAGGTCGCGGCGGTAGCAGATGGCCAGGCCGCCGATGTCGGTGCCGTAGCCGATCTGCTTGCCGTCCTTGCTGAGCGACGCCTCCCACTTCCAGGCCAGCCAACGGTCCTTGAGCTCGCCGCCGCCCTTCGTGTTGAAGTCGACGAACTTGTCCGGCGTGGCCTTGAACTGGTTGATGTACCCCGTGTCGACCGCCTCGATGTCCGCGGCGCCGCTGCTGGTGGCGAGGTGCGCGGCGAGGTTCTTGTGGTGGTCGGAGTAGGAGGCGGTGCGGTCGGTGATCTCGACGTCCGGGTGCGTGCTCGCGTACTCCTTGAGCAGCTCGGCGTACCCGAAGTTGCCGAACAACCCGATGGTCAGCTTCGTCTTGCCACCGGACGCGGTGTCGCTGCCGCAACCGCTGAGCACCACGGCCGTCGCCAGGGCGGCGCAGCCGAGGACGAGTGCTTTGGGGCGCATTTTCCAGGCCTCCGTTGGTTTTTGGGCGCGCTGAAGCAGAGAAGTGCTTCTTCGAGAAGGTGTGTGGCGCCAATGACAGCGGTGTTACGCGGTGTCCGTCAAGTAACGAGATGATAAACAGATCAACTTCCGCACCCGTTTGACTAGGGGAAGTGCTGCTCGTAGGGTCTATGTAACCGCTTACGGTAAATCGGGAGGTCCGATGGCGACCGGGCGAGAGATCGCCCAGCTCTGCGGCGTGTCCGTGGCGACGGTGTCGCGCGTCTTCAACCAGCCGGAAACGGTGAACGAAGAAACGCGTGAACGCGTGCTGCGCGTCGCGAAAGAGCTGGACTACCGGCCCAACGAGTCCGCGCGGGCGTTGTCGACGAAGCAGTCGACGATGATCGGCCTGGTCTGGGACACCGACCACCGCCGGCCCGGCTGGCGGCACCCTTACCTCCAGGACCTGTTGATAGGGCTGAAGTCCGCGCTCAGCGCGCACGGCTACCACCTGCTGATGCTCGCCACCAGCGGCGACGCCCGCGAGGTCGGCGCGTCACTCGCGGACCCGGTCGGTTACGTGAACATGACCCGCCGCCACCACCTCGGCGGGCTGGTCCTGATCGACAGCGGCTCGGACGCCGAGGCGTTCGAAGCCTTTGCGCAGTCCGGAGTTCCGTGCGTCGCGCTGGACGTCGCCGTCGACGGTCCCCGGGCCACCTACGTGACTTCGGACAACGAGGGCGGCGCGCTGTCGGCCGTCCGCCACCTCGTGGGTCTGGGCCATTCCCGGATCGCCACGATCACTGGTCCGCCGGGCAACCAGCCGTCCGAGGCTCGTGTTTCGGGCTACCGCAAGGCGTTGCGGGAGGCGGGCGTCGAGCCGCGCGACGAGTACGTGGTGGCCGGTGACTTCTACCGGGCGAGCGGAACCGCTGCCACGCACCGGCTTCTGGCGTTGGACGAGCCGCCCACCGCCGTCTTCGCGGCCAGCGACGAGATGGCGGTCGGCGCGCTGCTCGCCGCCCGTGCCGCCGGCCTGCGCGTGCCCCAGGACCTGGCGCTCGTCGGGTTCGACGACATCGAGATCGCCTCGGTGGTCGATCCGGCGCTGACGACGGTGGCGCAGGACAAGCCGGGGTTCGGGGTGGCGGCGGCGAAGACGATCATGGCGATGATCACCGGTGCGGGCCGCGAGGAGCCCGTGGTGCTGCCGACCCAGCTGGTCGTCAGGGACTCCTGCGGAGCGCGTTAGTCCGCGACCTGTGGAGCGCGGCTCAGTGGCTGTGTCGAAGTCTGGTCCGCGACAGCCGTGCCCGGCTTCGGCACCGGCCTAGTCCCTTGTGGACGTGGCGGCCGCGATGAGTGCGATCAGCTGCTGCCGGAAGTGCTCGTAGTCGTCCACGGCGCCGAGCAGCGTGTCGGACTCGCGTTCCTCGCGACGGGCGGCGGCGAGGGCACGGCGACCGGCCGGGGTGATCTTCACCGACGTGCGCCTGCGGTCCTGCTGGTCCTGGCTGCGCACGACGTGACCGCCGCGGTCGAGGTGCTCGATGGTGCGGCTCATGGTCTGGTCGGTGACCCGGCACAGCACGGCGAGCTCGCGCTGGGAACGCGGTCCGTCGGCGAGGTGGTGCAGGGTGATCATGCCCGCGTGGGTGAGGCCGCGGCTCGCCAGGAAGTCCTCGAAGCGCTTCTCGACCACGCGCGCCGCGACCGACAGGAGCCTGCCGGTCGGCCAGGAGTCGACGTCCACCTGGTCCGGGCGGTCTGGCACCGCCGGCTCGTCTCCTTCGGCCACGGCGCCATCATCCCAGACCCGCCCGATCACCCCACGTCGGTCCCGAACGGCATGCCCGTCACCGGCGTGTCGCCCGCGAGCGCCGCCGCGATCGCCGAGGCGGCCGGTGGGTAGGGGAGCTCGCCGAGGCCGCCCAGCGGGGCGTTCGACGGCACGATGGTGACGTCGATGTCGGGTGTCTGGTCGATCCGCGCCCACCGGTAGTCACCGAACGACGACTCCGCGACGTGTCCTTCCCGGACGGTGATCTGCGCACCGAGCACAGTGGACAGTGCGTCGGCCACGCAACCTTCCACCTGGGCGCGGACTCCGGACGGGTGCAGCGCCACGCCGACATCCACCGCCGCGTGCACGCGCAGCACCCGGCGCGATCCCGGCTCGGCGATCGCGATCACCGCGATCGCGGAACCGTATTCCTCCAGGCAGGCCACGCCCCGTGACGTGCCGGGCGCGGGCGGCCTGGTCCAGCCGGCACGGCCGGCGACGGTGTCGAGCACCTTGTGCAGCCGCGAGCCCGCGGGCAGCAGCTTGCGGCGCAACGCGACCTGGTCGAGGCCGGCCCTCGTGCCGATCTCGCTCAGGAAGTTCTCCTCGGCGTAGAGGAACTGCCCCGAGTACACGGACCGCCAGAACCCGGTGCGCAGCGGCGCGGGCCGCACGGTGACCGTGACGTCGCCCGGCACGGTGTAGGGGAAGTGGTCGCCGCTCGCCTTGATCAGGGCGGGGTTGTTGAAGATGGGCAGCACGGTCAGCGGCCAGGTGACGACCTCGTGAGCCCTGCGGACGGGCAGGCCGTCGGCGCCGATCTCCGCGGACATCCGGTGCACCGACATCGGCCGGTAGGAGTCGTGGCGCATGTCGTCGGCACGCGTCCACAACACCTGGACGGGGGCGCCCGCACGACGTGAGCAGGCCACCGCCTCCAGCACCGGATCAGGCTCGACGCGACGCCCGAACGCGCCGCCGGACGCCGCCGTCTCCACCCGCACCGCCGTGGTGGGCAGGCCGAGCTGACGTGCCAACTGGGTGCGCAGCCCGCCGGGATCCTGCGTCGGCGCCCAGATGGTCACGCCATCCGGACGGACGTGCGCGGTGGCGTTCATCGGTTCCATCGGCGCGTGCGCGAGCAACGGCATCTGATAGACGCGCTGCAGGCCGGTGATCGGACTCTGGGCGGGCAGCGCCGAGTGCAGATCGGCGAGCCACGCGCGGCTGTCCGCGGCGGGGGTGCCGCCGCGCCAGGTGATCCGCAGCGCGTCACGGCCGCGCAACGCCTGGTGGGTCGACCGGGCGATCACCGCGACACCACCCTGGCCCTCGGCCGGGGCGGTGAGCGTCAGGACGTCGACCACTCCCGGCATCGCTCGGGTCGCGGTGTCGTCGATCGTGTCGGGAACAGCGCCGATCCACGGCGGGCGGGCCACGACCGCGACCATGCCACCGGGTGGGCGGGAGTCGATGCCGTACCGGGTGCGACCGGTGACGGCGTCGCGGGCGTCGACCCGCCCGCCACGGGTCCTGCCCAGCAGCCGCCACTTCTCCGGCGGTGTGAGCTCGACGGGCACTGTGGCGGGATCGAGGGCGGCCGCGCCGCGCACGAGCGCCCGATACGGCAGCCGGCCCCGGCGCGGATGGCACACGGCTCCGTCCTTCGCCGTGCACTCGCTGACCGGCACGCGCCAGCGTTGCGCGGCGGCGGTGACGAGGAGGCAGCGCGCGGTCGCGGCGGCCGTGCGGATCGGGGTGGCGAGCTGCCGCACCGAGGTCGAGTTGTTGATGGTCTGCGAGCCGAAGCGTTCGGTGTCGCCGGGCGCCTGCTCCAGCGTGATGTCGCCGGCCTCGACCGCCAGTTCCTCGGCGACCATCAGCGCGACCACGGTCCGCACGCCCTGACCGGTCTCCGGTCGGGGCGCGGTCGCGGTGATCCGGCCCGCGCCGTCCAGCCGCACGAAGACGTTCGGCACGAGGCCCTCGGCGGCCAGCGCGGGCACCGGCACCGCGACGACCAGCGCACCGGCTCCCGCGCCGCGCAACAACGTCCGCCTGCTGATCATCGTTCCTCCCGCATGATCCGGCTCGCGCGGCGCACGGCGGCGCGGATGCGGGGATAGGTGCCGCAACGGCACACGTTGTCGCGCAGAGCCTTGTCGATCGCCGCGTCGTCGGGATCCGGATCGCGGGCGAGCAGCGCGGCCGCGGCCATGACCTGGCCGGGCTGGCAGTAGCCGCACTGCGCCACGTCGAGCTCCCGCCACGCCCGCTGCACCGGGTGGTCCCCGTCGCGCGACAGCCCCTCGATCGTCGTGATCCGGGTCTGCGCGCTGTCGGCCGCCGTGCGCACGCAGGGCCGCGCGGCCTGACCGTCCACATGGGACGTGCAGGCGCCGCACAGGCCGACCCCGCACCCGTACTTGACCCCTGTCAACCCCAGTTCGTCCCGCAACACCCACAGCAGGGGAGTGTCGCCCTCGACGTCCACCTCGTGCCGTTCACCGTTGACGCGCAACAGATATCGGGCCACCGCGCTGCCTCCTGATTTGCTCAGTGCGCTGAACGTATCACGGTCGGCACTGCATAATGCTCAGCATGCTGAACGATATGCGACGGACCGGTCGGGGTGTTCTGGTGTGGGGTGTGGTGGCGAGCGCGCTGCTCACCGGCCTGGTGTGGGTGCTGGGCCAGCGGCTGCACGGCGTCACGTTGCTGCCCGACCAGGGAGCCTCTTGGTACTACTGGAAGCTGCCGGACCCGACCTTCTGGACCAGGGCGTCCGCCTGGCTGGGCTACGCGGCGCACCAACTCGTCTCGTGGGGCCTGATCTACTACGCGCAGACCAGAGTCCGGCGCTACACCACCGGCCTGCACCGCCTCAACGTCGTCGCCCTCGCCGCCAACGGCGCGTTCATCGGCCTGCACGCCCTGCAGACGCAGGTGTTCTACGACGGCCTCGCCCAGGACGTCTCCATCTTCAGCTCGCAGGGCTCCGTCGTCCTGCTGCTCGTGGTCGTCCTGCTGATGGAGAACCGCCGCCGCGGCCTCGTGCTCACCTGGTCCGCGCCGATCTCCGCGCAGGTCGTCGCGTTCGCCCGCCGCTACCACGGCTACCTGTTCAGCTGGGCCGCGATCTACACGTTCTGGTACCACCCGATGGAGTCCTCGAGTGGGCACCTCATCGGGTTCTTCTACATGTTCCTGCTGCTCGTGCAGAGCAGTCTGATGTTCACGACATCCCACACGAACCGCTGGTGGACGCTGACCCTGGAGCTGCTCGTGGCCGTGCACGGCACGCTCGTCGCCGTGATGAACTCCGGCCCGAACGGGATGTGGCCGATGTTCTTCTTCGGGTTCGTGGCGATCTTCGTGCTCACCCAGATGCACGGCATCGGCCTCAGCGCCGCGACGCGGTGGTGGATCGGAGGCACGTTCGTGGTCGCCGCCCTCGCCGTCTACTCCTGGCGAGGGCTCGGCAGGATCGACGAGGTCGTGCGGATCCCGTTGATCGAGTACCTGCTGGTGGGGGTGCTCGCCGTGCTGATCTGGGCGGGCGTCAGGCTGGCTCGTCCGGCTGCGTCACCGACTCGAGCAGCTTCGCCGCGACGTCGCGGAGCTTGACGTTCAGGCGCTGCGACTCCGCCACGAGCAGCGCGAACGCATCATCCGCGCTGCACGTGTGCACCGCCATCAGCACGCCTTTGGCCTGGTCGATCACGGCACGCGACCCCAGTGCCCGCTCCAACTGCTGGACCTGGCCCTGCGAGTGCTGCCATCGCTGGGCGCTGGTGATCGTGGCGGACGCGGCCGTGGTGAACAGCCGCATGAGGCCTTCGTCGAACGGGTCGAAGGCCGCCGCCGTGTAGCTGTAGATGTTGAGCGTGCCGATGTGCCGCGCTTCGGAGTCGTCCGACGCCGGCAACACGACCGGCACCGACAGATAGGCGCGCACACCGGCGTTCTCGGCCGCGGCCTCGAACTCGGGCCACGAATCGCGGTGCTCGCCGATCACCGCCCGCACGGGCTTCAGGTTGAGCGCCGACTCCAGGCACGGCCCGCGACCGGAGCCGTACTGCTTCTGGTCGAGTTCGACGAGCCGCTGGTCCGTGGCGGCCGCCGTGTGCGGCCGTTCGTCGGTCACCACGGAAACGGTCACGGCGTCGGCGTCGGGCACGGCCCTGGCCGCGGTCTCCGCGACCCGCTGCAACGCGTCCTCGAGCGACTCCTCGCCGGTGAACGCGTCGTGCAGCTGCGTCAGCGCCTCGGTGGTCTCGTCCAGGCGTTCCACCGGATCGGGACGTTCGCCGTCGACCGGCCTCACCGAACGTGATTGCGCGTAGTCCGCCATGCCGCGGCCCCTTCTGCCTCTGCGGAGTCCACGGCGCCGGCTGCTTGACGCACGTTCAGCGCATCGTACGGCCACGGGCGACGCGGGGTCCGCGACCGGCACGCTGGAACCGGGCCGGCGGCGGGTCGCTGGAGTGTTCAACTTCCCGGCGCCGGCGCGGCCGGACCACCCGAAGGCGGTCCTCCGTGCGAACACGCGCGTGTTCGGCGTCTACTCGGTACCCCGCCGGTGCCGTGCTCACACGGTGCGGGCCACCCGGTGTCCGGCCACGGCCGGGAATCGGGCCAGACCCATTCGTCGTCGATCGCGGCCAGGTCGGTGTGGCAGATGCCGCCGTGCGTCACGCGGACGTCGACCTCGTTGGGCTCCAACGGTCCTGCCGCGTACTCCTAGGGCCAGAGGGGGCCGCGAACGCATGGACCTTCATGCGACGTCAGGTGCCGTTCGAGGGGCCGCGGGTCATCGAGGCGAGGACGATCTCCTGCGCCGCGCGGACCGTGGCCGGGAGGGCGGCCGGATCCCGGCTGATGCGGTCGATGCCCGCGCGCATCGCGCCGGACATCAGTTCCACGGTGAGCCGCACGTCTTCGACGCCGTGGAACTCACCGTTGGCGAGACCGTCCTCGACGACGTTCTCCACCTCGATCACGAGCGTGGTGAACGGGTTGTCCGGTCCGTCCGGCAGATCGGCCACCAGCGAGCCGGAGTTCGGGAGGAACATCAGCCGCATGGCGTGGTTCGTGGAGGCGGACAGGATCACCTCGATGATCTCCCGCAACCGGTCCGCGGCGGGTTCCGGCGATCGTGCGGCGATCGCGGCCACCTGCTCGGCCAGTGGACGGCTCGCCCGGCGGGCGAGCTCCAGGACCAGCGTTCGCTTGTCCGCGGCGTAGTTGTAGAGGGTGTTGCGCGCGAGTCCCGCCTGGGCCGCGATGTGGCCCATGTTGATCGACTCGTAGTCGCGTTCGAGCAGCAGCTGCCGCATCGCCTCGGTGAGGTCGGCCCACACCATCTCGTGGTGTTCCTCGATGGTGGCGGCGCGAATCCGCGGCATCTGATCGTTCTCCTCGGTCGTGGACGGGACCGCCTGCGCTACCGCGCGGGCGCTGCGTCCGCCAGTGCCGGCTGGTTCTCCTGGTGGATCGCGGTCAGCTTGACACGGTTCAGCCGCCAGCCGTCCGGTGTGCGGACCGCCTCGTTGTCGTAGAAGCCGACCACCAGCCACGCGGCGGCGGCGAGTCCGTCCGGCAGCCAGTGCTCGGCGCGGACGTGTGCGTGGATCTTCGCGGTGTCGCCGTCGATCTCGACCACGTGGCCGGTGATGGCGTGGTGCGTTGCCTTGAAGGGCGCGAAGCTTGCGCGCAGGGCCTCGACGTAGTCGTTCAGCGGGACCGTCATCACCGGCATGCCCGTCACCGACTCGAAGTCGAGCGTGAGCACGTCGGTGAAGACCCGGCCGGGCAGGGTCGTGAACTCCTTCAGGTCCGCGATGTCGGCGTAGTGGCTGATCAGTTCGATGAGTTCGGCGCGATCGGCGAGCGTGTTCATGGAGGGCGCCTTCCGTTGCGAATCTTTTACGACAACCTGTCGCAAAAGATTACGACAGGTTGTCGTAAACGGCAACCGGGAACGGTCGATCCGGCTCCGGCCGGCACGCACGACGTGTAGAACCACGGTGGCGGCTCGCTCCGGGGATGGGCCGGGGCAGGACGCCACCTGTGGGGGACTCCATCAACGGAGGACGAATGAGTCGACGAAGTGCGGCGGTCCTGGTGATCGCGGCGGCGTTCGGGCTTGGATCGCTGGTCCCATCGGCGGCGCCCGCCGCGGCCGCGGAACGGTTCTGGGAGCTCCAGCTGAACCTGTGCAACAGCGGCGTTCCCGGGGTGAGCTGCTACGCGCAGGGCCGATCGGTCATCGAGGGCGGTGACCTGATCGCCCGGCTGCGGCCGAACATGGTGACGCTGAACGAGATCTGCGCCAACGACCTGCCCGGCTACCTCGTGCCGTCGCTCGTGAAGGCGTGGCCGGGCGACCGGGTGTACTCGCAGTTCGCGCCGGCGCTGCGGCGGGACACCGGTACGCCGGTGAAGTGCGCCAACGGTCAGGACTACGGCAACGCCGTGATCGGCCGGGTGGCGGCGGCGAACTACCAGGGCGTGAAGACGTACAGCGGCAGGTATGCCAGCCAGGACGGCGGCAACGAGCAGCGGACCTACGTCTGCGTGTACGCGGTCGGCGATCACCTGGGATGCGCGACGCACCTGTCGGCCAGCAGCGAGCCGGTCGCTCTCGCACAGTGCCGGTCGCTGCTGTTCGACGTCGTCCCGCAGATCCGGGCGGCGGAGGGCGTGAGCGGGAAGACGATCGTCGGTGGTGACTTCAACCTGGAGTACGACACCTCCGATCCGGAGAACGCGCAGAACTGCGTCCCGCCCGGCCACATCCGCAAGGGGGACAACGACGTGCAGCACGTGGTGTTCTCGAACGACATCGCGTTCGTGAGCACCTCCAAGTACGGCATGAGCCACACCGATCACGACGGGTTCCTGGTTCGCCTGACCAAGCCGTGACGACGTGAGCGTCGCCCGCCGTGCGCGGCGGGCGACGCTCTTCAGCCAATCCGGTGAGCGGCCGGCTCCGAACCACCCGTGTGAAGGCAACACGAACGATCCTCATCGGCCTGGTGTCGGTGGCCGCGGCGCTGGCGGCGGGGCATCTCGTCGCGGGGCTGGTGAGCCCGCTGGCCTCGCCGTTCCTCGCGGTCGGGAACACCGCGATCGACCTGACTCCCCACCCGGTCAAGGACTTCGCCATCCGCACGTTCGGCGAGAACGACAAGCTGGTGCTGCTCGGCGGCATGGCGCTCGTGCTCGCGGCACTCGGCGTGGTGGCGGGGCTGCTGTCCCGCCGCAGTCCCTGGCCCGGCACCGCCCTCGCCGGTGTGCTCGGTCTGCTCGGGATCGCCGCCGTGCTGGCCAGGCCGACCACGACCGCGTGGTCGGTGATCGCACCGGTGGCCAGTCTCGTGGTCGGGGTAGCGGCGTTCCGCTGGTTGTGGTCCCAGGCGCCGGTCGTGGCGCAGGGGAGGAGGAAGTTCCTGCTGTCGACGGCGGCGATCGCGGCAGGCGCCGGACTCGCGGCGATGGGCGGGCAGTTGCTCGCCGGTCGCGTCGACGTCGAGGCCTCCCGGCGCGGCATCAAGTTGCGGCCGAGGGAGACCGCGCCGGAGATCCCGTTCGACGCCGACTTCGCCCGCGAGGGCACGCCGTCGTTCCTGACGCCGAACGACAAGTTCTACCGGGTCGACACCGCGCTCACCGTGCCTCGCCTGCGAGCGGAGGACTGGCGCATGCGCGTGCACGGCATGGTGGACAACGAAATGCTGCTCACCTATGACGACCTGCTGCGGCGTCCGTTGGTGGAGAAGACCATCACACTGGTGTGCGTGTCCAACGAGGTCGGCGGCCCGTACATCTCCACGTCGAACTTCATCGGCGTCTCGCTGCCCGATCTGCTGCGGGACGCCGGCGTGCGGCCTGGTGCCGACCAGCTGGCGACGCGCAGCGTGGACGGGTGGACGTGCGGCACTCCGGTCGAGTCGATCATGGCGCCGGGATCGAACGCGATGCTGGCCCTCGGGATGAACGGTGAGCCGTTGCCGCTGGAGCGCGGCTTCCCGGTCCGCATGGTCGTGCCGGGTCTCTACGGTTACGTCTCCGCCACCAAGTGGTTGGTGGACATGGAACTCACCACCTTCGACGCGTTCGACCCGTACTGGGCGCAGCGCGGCTGGGGGAAGAAGGCGCCGGTCAAGGTCATGTCCAGGGTGGACCGGCCGAAGTCCTTCGAACGGGTTCCGGCGGGCAGGTTCGTCGTGGCGGGCATCGCCTGGGCCCAGCACACCGGCATCGACGGCGTGGAGGTCCGCGTCGACGGCGGGCCGTGGCAGAAGACCACGCTCAGCACCGAGGTCAACATCGACACCTGGCGGATGTGGCGCATCGAGCTGGATCTGAAGCCGGGCAACCACACCGTGGAGTGCCGCGCCACCGACCGGAAGGGCTACACCCAGACCAACGAGCGCGCCGCCCCGATTCCGGACGGCGCGACCGGCTGGCACTCGATGGTCTTCACCTCGGTCGGCTAGAGGCCCTTCGCCGCACGCTCTCGCAGGACTGCGAGGGCGTTGTCGGCGTGCAAGGTGAACTTCAGCTCGCTCTTGATCACTTCGAGGATCTCGTGGTCGGTGTCGATGACGAAGGTGTGCCTTTTCGCGTGCAGCGGGCTGAAGCGCCGCCAGACGCCGAACTGCTTCGCCACGACACCGTCGACGTCGGACAGCAGCGGGTAGCCGAAGTCGTTCGTGACAGCGAACTCGCGCTGCCTGCTCACGGCGTCCGGGCTGATCCCGACCCGGTGGGCGCCGACTTCGCCGAACTCCTTCGCCAGGTCGCGGAAGTGGCAGCTCTCCTGCGTGCAGCCGCCGGTCATCGCGGCCGGGTAGAAGAACAGCACGACCGGGCCGGAGGCCAGGAAGTCGGACAGCATGCGGGGCCGGCCGGTGTCGTCGGGCAGGGTGAAGTCCGGGGCGGTGTCTCCTCGTTTCATGGCCGTTGTTCGGGCCCGCGAGCACCGCGGATTGCCCGGCGCTTCCGTCCACTGTGGACGATCGGGGAGTTTTCCCTGGTGGGACGCGGTTTTCGGGTTGTTCGGTAACGGATCGGTAACCACGCCAATCCGTTCCCTCAGGGGTGGCGAATCACCAGCAACTGCCCGAACACCCTTGGAGATGTTCCGTCATGAACAAGACCGCCCGCAGCACCGTTCTGGCCGTCGGCGCTGTCTCGCTCGCCCTGTTCGGAGCTGCTTGCGGCTCGGGTGACACGGCGAGCAGCAGCTCCAGCACCGCGCCCACGTCCGCCACCTCGATGGCGCCGTCCTCGTCGGCGATGGCCGACCCGGCCGCCAACCTCGTCGGCCCGGGTTGTGCCGACTACGCGAAGCAGGTTCCGTCCGGTGCCGGTTCGGTGAGTGGCATGGCCGCCGACCCGGTCGCCGTGGCCGCGAGCAACAACCCGCTGCTCACGACGCTGGTCAGCGCGGTGTCCGGCAAGCTCAACCCGAAGGTGAACCTGGTCTCGACGCTCAACGGTGCCGAGTTCACCGTCTTCGCGCCGGTCGACTCCGCTTTCGCGAAGATCGACGCCGCGACGATCGAGAAGCTCAAGACCGACGACGCGCTACTGACCAAGATCCTGACCTACCACGTCGTCCCCGGCCAGATCACGCCTGACAAGATCGCCGGCGACCAGAAGACCGTCGAGACCGGCACCGTCAAGGTCACCGGTTCCAAGGACGCGCTGAAGGTCAACGACGCCAACGTCATCTGCGGCGGCGTGAAGACCGCGAACGCCACCGTCTACCTCATCGACTCGGTCCTGCTGCCCGCGTAAGCAGCTCGACAGCACGACGAACTCCGGGAACAGCGATGCTGTTCCCGGAGTTTCTCATGTCAGTTCGTCCGGATGTCTGATGTGGACGGACGTCGCGTCGGAGGACAGGAACAGCGCGTGGTTCTCCGCTTCGCGAATGACGACGACGATCACGGCGTCGGGGTTGTACGGCCGTACGGCTCGCGTGATCAGGAAGGCCGCGAGGTCGTCCGGCACCGCGACGATGACACGGTCGGCGGCGTCGATCGCCGCTTCGTCCAGTGCGCATCTGTCCCGGCCGTCGCCGAGGATCGCGCTGGCGCCGTTGGCCATCGCCTCGACGACCGCGAACAGGTCGATGTCCAGCACGGTCAGCCGGGCGTCCGGCTGGGCAGCCAGCACCGCGTTGACGGCACAGCGCCCGGTGTCGCCGTATCCGATGACGAGGATGTGATCGGTCACGACCAGGGATTCGGTGTGCCGGTCGAACCGGATTGGCGTCCGCCTCAGCGAAGGTCGAGGGTGAGGACCGGCGCGCTCGTTGGACTCGGTGACCCGCCCAGAGGCTCGACCGTGAGAAGGGCTTCGCCGACTCCTGCGATCCCGGTCACGTGCAGCGACATCGCCGTGCCCGCCGGTCGCAGGGTTCCCGCGGATCGTGGGCCGTGGCCGTCCAGCAGCCACAGCTGATAGACGCGGTCGCGGGGCAACGTGCGCAGGTCGTCCGCCAGGAAGAGCATCTCGTCGCGGCTGCGTGACATGGCGGCGGTACCCGCGGACTCTCCCGCCGTGACGAGCCGCAGATCCGGTGCCGCCAGGAGATCGCCTGTCTGCGTGCGCGGAGAGACGACGACGGGGGCGATCCTCGACGTGGTCAGCGCCCCGTGCACACCGGCCACCGCCGCGGCGGCCACGCAAGCGGCCGAGATGAGCGCGGCGGCGTGCCGGAAGCCTTGTCGCCGCGAGAAAACCGCCCGGATCTCGGAGTCCGGCGGAACCTGCCGCACGTGCCGGGCCGCGTTCAGCAGCCGTGGGCGCAGGGCGCTCGGAACGACTTGGCTGACAGCGTTGCCGAGCTTCGCCGCGGTCTCGCTCAGTTCGGCCACCTCGTCCGCACAGTCCTGGCACGCGCCCAGGTGTGCTTCGAACTCGACTCGCTCGGCGCCGGGGAGCGCGCCGAGTACGTGGGCACCGGTCAGCAGGTGCGGGTTGATCGCACGCGTTCGTCCCGGTTTCACGGTTCTACTTCGAAGCCGTCCGATGAACGGATTGCTCGCGAAGATCAACCCTGGACCGGCTGGTCACCCCATCGGGTGGATCGAGTCGCCGCACCGATCCGCTGTGGCGGTGTCGTGCGGATGTAGAACGCGCGGATCCGCCAGATGCGGTTCAGCCGGCTCGGGACGGCGCCACGCACGTCCCTGTGCGTCCGCCGTCGTTGGACCGGACGCACAGGGACGCGTCACCCCGTCGCCTGCCTGCCGCCCTGACTGCGCAACCACTCCGCGACGTCCTCGAATCCGTTGCGCACGGCAGCGTCGAGCGGTGTGAGGTGCTCCCAGGGCGGAAGCCAGTTCACGTCCGCACCCGACGCCAGCAGGCGTTCGGCGCACTCCCGTTGACCACCGTGGCACGCGCCCCAGAACGCCACGGCGACGTCTTTCCCCAGCTGCACCAACGAGAAGACGCTCAAGTCGATCGGACAGGCCGAGCGTGGCGGCGTCGGTCAGCGTGACGGTCGCGCCGCGCTCCACGAGTCGATGAGCCGCCTTCCACTGCGCGAACGCCCGTGCGTCGGCCAGGGGAGTGCCGCCACCGATCACGGCTCCGTCGGCGTCTATGTCCGCTCCGGCGTCGAGAAGTGCGTCGAGCACCACGACGTCATCGGCGCTCGCGGCCCAATGCAGCGGCGTCTCGCTGTGCGAACCCTGGAACCGTGCGTTGACGTCGGCGCCTGCGGAAACAAGCACGGCAACGGTTTCTGCGCCGTGAGGGCACCGGGCGGGCCAGTCCGTCAGCACGTGCAGCAGGGTTCGCGCATTCCCGCCCTCATCGACGATCCGCGCGGTGGCCAGGTCGGCGTCGTCGGCCAGCAGCTGTCGCAAGGTGGCCAGGTCGCCGCTGCGGATGGCGAGGACAACAGCCTGCGCCAGCGGATCGTCGTGTCGCATGGTCGTCCTCCGCGGTTGGAGGCTCCAGCTTGCCTCGTTGAGACCTGCTTCGCGAAGCTAGGCCTGCGACCACCGGACGACGTCCGCGAAGGTCGTGTTCCCGCCACACACCACGATGCCCAGCCGCGCGCCGGGACCGACCCGGTCCAACACCGTGCGCGCAGCCGCCACGAGGCACCCGGCGGCGGGCTCGGCCCACACCTTCTGGGTCTCGGCCAGCGTGATCGACCCCCGCACGGCGTCGGCGTCGGACACCACGAGGACGTCCTCGACCAGCGCGACGGCGTGGTCGTAGGTCAGCTGCGACACGTGCGGTGCCGAGAGGGTCGAGACGATCGACGTCGGCGCGATCTCGACGGGTCCGCCTGCGGCCAGCGCCTGGTGCATCGCGTCGGCGCCCTCGACCTCGACGCCCCACACCCGGACGCCGGGTACGAGCGCGTGGAACGCCGTCGCGACACCCGCGATGAACCCGCCACCGCCGATGCTCACCAGCACGTCGGTGACGTCCGGGGCGTCGGTCGCGAACTCCAGCCCCACGGTGCCCTGGCCGGCGACCACGATCGGGTCGTCGTAGGGGTGCACGAGCGTCGCGCCTGCCGTCACCAGGTCGTCGAGCAGCGCGAACGCCGCCGCCAGGCCGTCGGTCAGCCGCACGTCCGCGCCGGACGCGCGCGCGAGCTCGACCGAGCGGGCGGGTGCGGAGGCGGGCATCACCACGGTCGCGGCCACGCCTAGTTCGTGCGCGGCGTCGGCCAGCGCGATCCCGTGGTTGCCGCCGCTCACCCCGACCACGCCCGCCGCCCGTGCCTCGCCGGACAGCGAGAGGATCTTGGCGAACGCGCCGCGCGTCTTGAACGAACCGCTGCGCTGCAACAGTTCCAGCTTCACCGTCGTCGGAACGCCGAACAGCGCGGACAGGCCGGGGGAGGGCAGCGTCGGCGTGCGCAGCACCCGTCCGTCGAGCACCTCGGCCGCGGCCCGGACGTCGTCGATGGTCAGCAGTTCCGCCATGCCGTCCACCCTATGGCCGTCAGATGCCGAACCGGGTGATCTCCAGCCGGGCGACGTCGCGGACGTAACGGCTTGCCCGCCCGTCCTGCGGCGTGACGAGGGTCGGCCGGGTGAGCTGCCTGCCGTTGTAGCGGGTGGCGAGCATCGCCGAGCACGCGCCGAACTCCGGGTCGACCTCCGCCCACGACAGCAGCACGCGGTAGCCGTCGGCGGACGAGGCGACGACCACGAAGCTGAGCCGGTCCATCTTGCTGCCCTCGGACGTGCGCAGCGTGACCTTCGCGAGCACCTCGTGCAGCGGAACGCCCCGCACCTGGTGGACCTCGCGGACGCGGGTCGTCCGGTACTGGACGTTGACCGGCTCGCGGGCGTGGGCGTCGAGGTGGGACGTGCGGAAGACCCAGTCGTCGGCGATGTCCCCGGTGACCAGGACCTGGTCCTCGGACAGCGGCGTGCGCGGCGTTGGTATGCCTGCAAACGATGACGTCACGCACTCCACGGTACGACGCAGGCGCGGTCCGCAGAAGCCTCTTAACCTGATGGATTGCATCCGTGAAAGCGGCATCTAAGATGTGACAGTGCCGAATCTGCGGAAAAGCAAGTCCATCAGGGTCACCCTCGCGGTCGCCTCGGCCGCGCTGGTGCTCGCGGGGTGTGGCTCCGGCGGGCAGGCGGCCGCGCCGGCGTCGGGCTCGGAGGCGCCGAAGGTCACCGGTGACGTCACGGTGTTCGCGGCGGCGTCGCTGACGGAGACGTTCACCCGGCTGGGCAAGGACTTCGAGGCGGCCAACCCCGGCACGAAGGTCAAGTTCAACTTCGGCGGCAGTTCGGCGCTCGCCCAGCAGCTCAACCAGGGCGCCCCGGCCGACGTGTTCGCGAGCGCCGCGCCGGCGAACATGAAGCAGGTGACCGACACCAAGACGATCACGGACGCGCCGAGGACGTTCGTGAAGAACAAGCTCGCGATCGCGGTGCCGAAGGGCAACCCCGGCAAGATCGCCGGACTCGCGGACTTCGCCGATGCCGGCAAGAAGATCGCCCTGTGCGCGGAGCAGGTGCCGTGCGGCGCCGCGTCGAAGAAGGTCTTCGAGCTCGCCAAGATCACGCCCGCGCCGGACACCCTGGAGCAGGACGTCAAGGCCGTGCTCACCAAGGTCTCGCTCGGCGAGGTCGACGGCGCGCTGGTCTACAAGACGGACGTGAAGGCCGCGGGCGACAAGGTCGAGGGCATCGAGTTCACCGAGTCGGCGCAGGCGGTCAACGACTACCCGATCGCCTCGCTGGCCAAGGCGCCCAACGCCGTCACGGCCAAGGCGTTCGTGGAGTTCGTGCTGTCCGACAAGGGTCGCACAGTGCTGAGCGCGGCGGGCTTCGACAGCCCATGACGCGCAACCGGGTGCGGGGACGGCTGCCCGTCGTCCTCGTCCTGCCCGCCGTGCTCGGGCTGGCGTTCCTGCTGGTGCCGCTCGCCGGGCTGCTCGTCAAGACGCCGTGGACCTCGCTGTCGACGCTGCTCAGCGCCGAGGTCGGCGAGGCGCTGCGGTTGTCGCTGATCTGCGCCTCGCTGGCGACGGTGCTGTGCCTGTTCCTCGGCATCCCGCTCGCCTGGCTGCTGGCGCGCTCCGGTTTGCCGGGACGTGGGTTCCTGCGCGCGCTCGTCACCGTGCCGCTCGTCCTGCCGCCGGTCGTCGGCGGTGTCGCGTTGCTGCTCGTGCTCGGCCGGCGCGGACTGATCGGTGAGCACCTCGACGCGTGGTTCGGCATCTCGTTGCCGTTCACCACGGCCGGTGTCGTCGTCGCCGAGGCGTTCGTGGCGATGCCGTTCCTGGTGATCTCGGTGGAGGGCGCGCTGCGGGCCGCCGATCCGCGTTATGAAGAGGCGGCGGCGACGCTGGGTGCCTCGAAGTGGCTGACGTTCCGGCGGGTGACGTTGCCGTCGGTGCTGCCGGGCGTGGTGGCGGGCGCGGTGTTGTGCTGGGCGCGGGCGCTGGGGGAGTTCGGTGCGACGATCACGTTCGCGGGCAACTTCCCTGGCGAGACGACGACCATGCCCCTGGCGGTCTACCTCGCCCTGGAAACGGATCCGGACGCGGCGATCGTGCTGAGCATCGTGTTGCTGCTGGTGTCCGTCGGAGTGCTGGCCGGTCTTCGCGACCGGTGGATCAGCGGGCCGACGTGACCCTGAACGCGGAACTGCGCGTCACGCGCGGCACCTTCTCCCTCGACCTCGACGTGACCATCGCGCCGGGCGAGATCGTCGCACTGCTCGGCCCGAACGGCGCGGGCAAGTCCACGGCGCTGCGCGCCCTCGCTGGGCTGCTTCCCTTGAACTCCGGGCACATCACCGTCGGAGAGTCCACTTGGGACG
The DNA here is from genome assembly GCF_900115955.1 of Lentzea waywayandensis. Taxonomy (GTDB): domain Bacteria; phylum Actinomycetota; class Actinomycetes; order Mycobacteriales; family Pseudonocardiaceae; genus Lentzea; species Lentzea waywayandensis. The sequence goes on along the minus strand of NZ_FOYL01000002.1, from coordinate 535,672 downwards.
GCACGGACGCGTTCGTGCCCGCCGAGAAACGGCCGATCGGCGTGGTGTTCCAGGACTACCTGCTCTTCGCGCACATGTCCGCCCTGGAGAACGTCGCGTTCGGACTCAGGGCCCGTGGCACGCGCCGGGCCGAGGCACGAGCCGAGGCGGCGCGCTGGCTCGACCGGGTTGGGCTGAACGGATACGCGCAGGCCAAACCCCGTTCCCTGTCGGGAGGTCAGGCCCAGCGGGTCGCGCTGGCACGGGCTTTGGCCACCGGCCCGAGTCTGCTCCTGCTCGACGAACCGCTCGCCGCACTGGACGCGAGCACCCGCCTTCAGGTCCGTTCGGAACTGGGCCGGCACCTCGCGGACTTCGGCGGCCACACGCTGTTGGTGACGCACGATCCGTTGGACGCCATGGTCCTCGCGGACCGGCTGGTGATCCTGGAAGGCGGCCGTGCCGTGCAGTCCGGCCCACCCGCCGAGGTGGCCCGTCAGCCGCGCACCGACTACGTCGCCAACCTCGTCGGCCTGAACTTCTACCGCGGCAAGGCATCGGGCACGGACGTCGACCTGGACGGCGGCGGCCGTCTCACGATTCCCAGGCCTGTCAACGGTCCGGCGCACGTCGTGTTCCCGCCCAACGCCGTGAGTCTGCACGCCGCGAAGCCGGAAGGCAGTCCGCGCAACGTCTGGCCGGTCACCGTCGCCGCGATCGAACAGCACGCGCACACGACCCGAGTCCGGCTGGACGGCGCGCCGAACGTGCTCGCGGACATCACCACGGCCACGCTCGCCGACCTGCGGCTGCGTCCCGGCGACGAGTTGTGGGCGGCGGTGAAGGCGACCGAGACCCACGTCTATCCGGCCTGATAGCCGGCGGCTATCGGGCGATAGGAACGTTCGCTTGGACACCGCGCCGATCCCGGGAGGAAGGTCGAGGCACCACAACGACTTCCGAACGGGAGACCCGCAATGGCGAAGGTCCTGTGCGTGCTCTACGACGACCCGGTCAACGGCTATCCGTCCACCTACGCGCGGAACGACCTGCCGCACCTCGACGGCTATCCGGGCGGCCAGACGCTGCCGGCGCCGTCCGCCGTCGACTTCACGCCGGGCCACCTGCTCGGCAGCGTCTCCGGTGAGCTCGGCCTGCGCCGGTACCTGGAGAGCCAGGGCCACACGCTCGTCGTCACGTCCGACAAGGAAGGCCCCGGCTCGGCGTTCGACCGCGAGCTGGCGGACGCGGACGTCGTGATCTCCCAGCCGTTCTGGCCCGCCTACCTCACGAAGGAACGGTTCGCCCGCGCGCCGAAGCTGAAGCTCGCGCTGACGGCGGGCATCGGCTCGGACCACGTCGACCTGGACGCGGCGATCGAGCACGGCGTCACGGTGGCGGAAGTGACGTACTGCAACAGCATCAGCGTCGCCGAGCACGTCGTGATGTCGATCCTGAACCTGGTGCGCAACTTCGTTCCCTCGCACCAGATCGTGCTGGACGGCGGCTGGAACATCGCCGACGCCGTGGCCCGTTCCTACGACGTCGAGGGCATGCACGTCGGCACGGTCGCGGCCGGACGCATCGGCCTCGCGGTGCTCAAGCGCCTGGCACCGTTCGACATGCACCTGCACTACACCGACCGCCACCGCCTTCCCGAGAGCGTCGAGCGCGAGCTCGGCCTGACGTTCCACGAGACCACGGCGGACATGGTGCCGCACTGCGACGTCGTGACGATCAACGCGCCGCTGCACCCCGAGACCGAGGGGCTGTTCGACGACGACCTGATCGCGACGATGAAGCGCGGCACCTACCTGATCAACACCGCCCGCGCCCGCATCGCCGACCGCGACGCCGTCGTGCGCGCCCTGGAGAGCGGACAGCTCGCGGGGTACGCCGGTGACGTGTGGTTCCCGCAGCCCGCGCCCGCCGACCACCCGTGGCGGACGATGCCCCACCACGGCATGACTCCGCACATCTCCGGCAGTTCGCTGTCCGCGCAGGCCCGGTACGCGGCCGGCACCAGGGAGATCCTGGAGTCGTTCTTCGCGGGCACGCCGATCCGCGACGAGTACCTGATCGTGGAGGCCGGCAAGCTCGCAGGCACGGGCGCGCACTCGTACTCCACGAACAGCTGATCACCCGGGCTGGTGATTGCTCCGGGGTTCGTGGCGAACGTTGGATGAGTCCATGAGCGAACTGACGCTGGACCCCAAGACGACCGCGGTGGTCCTGATCGAGTACCAGAACGACTTCACCAGCGAGGGCGGCGTGCTGCACGGCGCGGTGTCCGAGGTGATGGACAAGACCGGAATGCTCGACAGGACCATCGCGGTCGTCTCGGCGGCCCGCGCCGCCGGGGCGACGATCATGCACGCGCCCATCACGTTCGCTCAGGGCTATCACGAGATCTCCGCGCACCCGTACGGCATCCTCAAGGGCGTCGTGGACGGCAACGCGTTCGTCAAGGACAGCTGGGGCGCCGCGATCACCGACCAGCTCGCGCCGCAGCCCGGTGACATCGTGGTGGAGGGCAAGCGCGGCCTGGACACGTTCGCCAGCACCAACCTCGACTTCATCCTGCGCAGCAAGGGCATCACGACGATCGTGCTGGGCGGGTTCCTCACCAACTGCTGCGTCGAGTCCACCATGCGCACCGGCTACGAGAACGGCTACCGCGTCATCACGCTGACCGACTGCGTCGCGGCCACGTCGGTCGCCGAGCACGACAACGCGATCACGTTCGACTACCCGATGTTCTCGCTCCCGGTCAGCTCCGATCAGGTCATCGCCGCGCTGGCCTGACCGCCGTCACGCCGTGCCGGTCGCGGCCATGTGTGGTCAAGTGGTGCCGGGTACGGCCAGGAGAGGGGCTCTGGGATGACGGACGCAGCACCGCGAGAATGGGTGCCGGTCGAGCACCGGTTCCTCGGACTGGACCGGCGGACGTTCGCACCCGCCCTGAGCGTCCTGGTGATCGCGCTGCTGCTCCTCTACGGACTGCCCGCCCTCAACGCGGCCATCCCGTGGCACAACGAGATCCGCGCCGGCGACGTGCTCGACCTCGGTGACGGCGCGACCGCCGTGCCGCCGGTGGGCTGGCAACTGGAGGGCGGCACGCTGGCCGGCACCGGCTCGGTGTCCCCGTCGAGCGTTCAGGTGCAGCTGGCGTCGGGTGGCGCGACGATCACGTTGCGGGGCACGTCGTTCACCGGGACCGCGGACGCGTTCCTCGACCAGGTCCAGCGCTCGGAGGGCAGCCCACCAGGCGTGGACGGGTCGCGCGGCACGGTGACGACGGCGAGTGGGCTGGTCGGCGTCGCACAGGGCAGCACCTCGCCGAACGGGGACGCGCTCGACGTCGCGTTCAAGATGGCCGGCGCGTCGGGTGAGGCCGAGGCGGCGCCTGCGCTGCTGGTCAGGGTCCGCACGGCACCGGGCCAGTTCGAGCGACTGCAGGACACGGTGGCCACGTTCCTGCGCGGCATCGCCCCTGGAGCGTCCCGATGACCACGACATCCGAAGTGAAGACCGCACAGCTCGCCGCGATCGAGCAGTCGGGCTGGGGGCAGCCGTTCCGGCTCGTCCAGCCGCGCAACCTGGCGTTCTGGGTCTACCTGCTGGGCGTCGGCGGTGGCGCGCTGGCGGTGCTGCGCTACTTCGGCCCAGGCGCCCACTTCTACAGCCCGGCGCTGACCGGCGGCGTGCTGCTGTTCGGCCTGTACCTGGTGCCGTGGCTGCTGCTCCTGCGTCACCAGAACCGCTACACCGCGCAACCCGCCGCCCTCCTCGCGACGGCGTTCGTCTGGGGTGGGCTCGCGGCGCCGTTCTGGATCGCGCTGCCGGCGAACAACGCGCTGCTGGAGATCTGGACGAAGGTCGGCGGCACGGCCTTCGCCGCCAACTGGTCGGCCGGCCTCACCGCGCCGATCAACGAGGAGTTCGGCAAGGCACTGGGCCTGGTCCTGCTGATCGGTCTCGCCCCGAGGCTGGTGCGCGGCGCCTACGACGGATTCATCATCGGCGCGTTCATCGGCCTGGGCTTCCAGGTCTTCGAGGACGTGCTCTACGTCTACAACGGTGCGGCGCAGACCTTCGGCGCCGACCAGATCACCTCCTCGTTCCAGATGTTCCTGATCCGCGGCGCGGCGGGCATCGTGTCGCACGCGTTGTTCAGCGCGATCTTCTGCGCCGGTCTCATGTGGGTCCTCGGCCGCACCCCGGGCGAGCGCAACGTGCCGCGTGGCGTCCTGACCATGCTCACCGCCATGGTGTTCCACTTCGCGTGGGACGACATGGGCGGCCTGAGCGGCGGAAACGCGCTTCTTGCGGTCGTGCTCCCGTTCGTGATCGCGATCGTCGAGCTCGTCACCCTGTTCTACGTCGCGCGGCACGCGTCCAGGCAGGAGCGGATCTGGGTCCGCCAGCTGCTCCAGCCGGAGTCGGATGCCGGCGTCATCGATCCCGCGCTGCTCGCGGCGGTCAGCGGGCTCGGCAAGGACCGCAAGGCGTTCCGGAAGCTGGTGCACAGCCGGAGCAGGGCACGGCACCTGCTGGACGCGGCGGCCGACCTCGCCCGCGAACTCGCTCGCGCACAGGGGAGCGAGACGAGCGAGGTCGCCCATGCCCGCGCCGAGCTGCTGCGTCTGCGCGGCGGTCGGTAGAACCCTTCGAAGGGCCCTCTCACCATCGCGAGCGAGGGCTTACCGTGGACGCCGTGACGACCACGGCGGAGGTTGTGAGCCAGACGGATGACCGGATCCGGCGCCTGGAGTCCCGGCTGGTCCGCGAGTTCCACGACGTGCCGCCGAGCATCGTGCACGAGTGGATCGAACGGGCGCGGGCGCGGTTCGGCGGCGCCCGGCTCCAGGACTACGTGCCGTTGTTCGTGGCCCGTGAGGTGCGAGCCTCCGCACGGGCGTTCCCGGCGCAGGAGACGCCAGGGACGTTCCTGTCGAGCTGGGCGCGGAACACCGCACGCCGCCTGCTTGCCGCCGAGCTGCCACGCCGTTGGGCGCACACGGCCGGTGTGGCGCGTCGTGCCGAGCACGTCGCACGGGTGCTGCCCGAAGAGGAACGCGAGCTGCTCGTGGCGGCGGCGTGGGTGCACGACATCGGGTACGCGGCCGAGCTGACCGACACGGGCCTGCACTCGCTCGACGGGGCACGCTACCTGCGCCGGGCGGGCGTCTCGGAACGGATCTGCGGCCTGGTGGCGCACCACTCCGGCGCGGCGGCGGTAGCCGGCCTGGTCGGGCTCGCCGACGGCCTCGGCGAGTTCCCGGACAACCGCGGCCGGCTGCGCGACGCGCTCTGGTACTGCGACATGAGCACCGGTCCGGACGGCCACCCGACGACGGTGCACGGCAGGCTGGCCGAGATCCGGCAGCGCCGAGGCCCTGACGACCCGGTGGTCCGCGCGCTCGCGATCAACGGCGACGAACGTCTCGCGGCGGTCCGGCGCACGCACCGGCTGCTCCGCCAGGCGTGACGCACGCGTCATGGGCATTTACTTGAAGATTGAACTATCTTGGAGGGCATGAAGAAGATCGGTTTTCTGTCGTTCGGGCACTGGACGGACAGCCCGCACTCGCAGACGAGGTCGGCGGCGGACACGTTGCTCCAGTCGATCGACCTCGCGGTGGCCGCCGAGGAGCTCGGCGCGGACGGCGCCTACTTCCGGGTGCACCACTTCGCGCGGCAGCTCGCGTCGCCGTTCCCGCTGCTCGCCGCGATCGGCGCGAAGACCGACCGCATCGAGATCGGCACCGGCGTGATCGACATGCGCTACGAGAACCCGATGTACATGGTCGAGGACGCCGGCGCCGCCGACCTCATCGCCGGCGGAAGGCTCCAGCTCGGCATCTCCCGGGGATCGCCCGAGCAGGTCGTGGACGGGTGGCGGCACTTCGGTTACCAGCCCGCCGAGGGCCAGACCGACGCCGACATGGCCCGCATGCACACCGAGCTGTTCCTGAAGGTGCTGGAAGGCGGCGGCTTCGCGGAACCCGCGCCCCGCCCGATGTTCCCGAACCCGCCCGGCCTGCTGCGCGTCGAACCGCACGCGCCGGGCCTGCGCGACCGCATCTGGTGGGGCGCCGGTTCCAACGGCACCGCTGTGTGGGCGGCCAAGCAGGGCATGAACCTGATGAGCTCCACCCTGAAGTACGACGAGGGCGGCGCGCCGTTCCACGTGCAGCAGGCCGACCAGATCAGGGCGTTCCGCAAGGCCTGGACCGAGGCGGGCTGGGAGCACGAGCCGCGGGTCTCGGTGTCGCGCAGCATCTTCGCGCTCACCACGGACCTCGACCGCGCGTACTTCGGCGCCGACGGCAGGAGCACCGACTCCATCGGCTTCATCGACGGGCCGAACAAGGCGATCTTCGGCCGTTCCTACGCGGCCGAGCCTGACGTGCTGGTCGAGCAGCTGGCGGGGGACGAGGCGATCGCGGAGGCCGACACGCTGCTGCTGACCGTGCCCAACCAGCTCGGCGTCGAGTTCAACGTGCACGTGCTGGAGAACATCCTCACGCACGTGGCACCGGCACTCGGCTGGCGTTGATCGAAGCAAGTCACCGTCGGCGGTCGCGCACGTAGACCGCCGACTGCTTGCCCTCGCGCGGCCCGCGCCGGTCGACCTCGAACAGCGTGGTCGCCGTGATCAGGTCGCTGAGCTTCGAGTAGCCGTACGTGCGGGAGTCGAACTCGGGGCGCTGCTTGGTGATGATGCTGCCGACGGCGGAGAGCGTCGCCCACCCGTCGTCGTCCGACGCCGCCTCGACCGCGTTGCGCAGCAGCTTGACCAGGGTCGTGTCGCCCTTGAGCTGCGCGGCGGAGGTCGTCGACTTCGGCAGCAGCGGGGTCTCGGCCGGCGTCGCGGCCTCGGGGTAGGCGAGGTTCTCCACGTAGATGAACTTGTCGCAGGCCGCGACGAACGGCTTGGGCGTCTTGCGTTCGCCGAAGCCGTAGACGGTGAGGCCGGACTCGCGCAGGCGGGCGGCGAGGCGGGTGAAGTCCGAGTCGCTGGAGACGATGCAGAAGCCGTCGAAGCGGTCGGAGTAGAGCAGGTCCATCGCATCGATGACCATCGCGGCGTCGGTCGCGTTCTTGCCGGTGGTGTACGCGAACTGCTGGATGGGCTGGATCGACTGGGCCAGCAGGTGGTCCTTCCAGCCCTTCAGGCTGGTGCCGGTCCAGTCGCCGTACGCGCGCTTGACGTGTGCGGTGCCGTACTTGGCGATCTCGGCCAGCAGCGCCTCGGTGATCGAGGGCTGGGCGTTGTCCGCGTCGATGAGCACCGCGAGTTTCACAGCGCTCTCATTGGCAGTGGCCACGCTCGAATCCGCCTTCGTTCTCAGGTGTTCAGCAGCCGGCTCAGCCACGTCAGCGAGGCCGTGACCTGGTGCGGGGACAGGCCGCGCCGTCGTTGTTCCTGGTAGAGCTCGGGGGCCAGCGGCGCGAGCAGCACCTCGACCAGGCCGTTCGGGTCCGGTACGGCGGCCTCGGCCAGCAGCGCCAGCACGTGCAGCCGCCAGAAACCATAGGCGCCGGTGCGGAACCGGGCGTCGCCGGTCTCCGCTCCGAGCGCCAGGTGCAGGTGTCGTTCGAGCAGGCCCGTCATGGCCGCGTAGAACGCCGCGAGCCGCTCGGCCGGTGGTGCGCCGGGGCCCAGCGGTGGGGGACCGCCCATCAGCTGTTCCTGGAGAACGCGTTCGTGCTCGTCCAGCAGGGCCGCGGCGACGGAGGCCGGGTCCGGGTAGCGGCGGTAGAGGGTGGCGCGGCCGACGCCGGCGGCGCGGGCGATCTCGTCCATCGTGACCTGGCGGGCGTCCTTGGTCGCGAACAGCTCCTCGGCCGCAGCCAGCACTCGCGCCCGGTTGCGCGCCGCGTCGGCGCGTTCCCTGGCCGGAGGCTGCCCGATGACCATGAACGGATCGTACGCGATCAACGACTATGTGGACAGCGCGTCCACTTCGTGCCTACCCTGGATTAGCGGACACCGTGTCCACTTATTGGGGGTTGTCGTCGTGTACTTCGCGTTACTGGGGTCAGCGCTGCTCGTCGGGTGTCTGCTCGCCGTGCAGGCGTCGGCGAACCTGCAGCTGACCAAGGCGGTCGGCACGCCGTACGGGGCGTCGACGCTGCAACTGGGCCTCGCCGCGGTGGTGCTCGCGGTCCTCGCCGCGGCCACCGGCACGATCGGGGCGGTCGCGCTGGTGCCGGACGTCGAGCCGTGGCGCCTGCTGGGCGGCCTGGCCAGCCCGCTCTACATCACCAGCGGCATCCTGCTGTTCCCGCGGCTGGGCGCGCTCGCCGCCGTCGGGCTCTTCGTCACCGGTCAGATGTTCGCGTCAGTGGTGCTGGACCTGTTCGGACTGCTCGGCCTGCAGCAGAAGCCGCTCTCCGCGGGCATCGTGATCGGCGCCGTGGCGGTGCTGGCGGGCATCACGGTGATCGCCCAGCCGATGAGGACCAGGAGGCCGGGCTGGATCGTGCTGGGCATCGCGGCGGGTGCCGTGCTTCCGATGCAGGGGGCGATCAACGCCCGGCTGCGCGCCGACCTGCACGCGCCGATCGCCGTCGCCCTGGTCAGCTTCACCGTGGCGACGGTCGCCATCGCGGTGGTGCTGCTGTTCAACCGCACGCCACCGCCGACCCTGGTGCCCCTCAAGGACATGCCGTGGTGGGGCTGGCTCGGCGGCGGGTGTGCGGCGGCCTACGTCACCGCGACGTTCCTGCTCATTCCGGAGATCGGCGCCGCGACCACCGTGGTGCTCACCGTCACCGGGCAGCAGCTCGCCTCGGCGTTGATCGACCACTGTGGACTCTTCCGGATGCCGCGCAGGCCGTTCACGCCTGTTCGCCTCACCGGACTCGCACTGCTGGTCGCCGGTTCCCTGCTCGTGCAGTTCGGCTGAGGTCAGCCTGGTTCAGCGCCGGCACGGCCTCGGTGCGGGACTCCGGCGCCGCGCGACCGGCCGAGACCCGTGGACACACCTCGCCGCCCGGTTGTGACACCGTCTCGACACGATCGTCCAAAGCAACACGAACGCCCTGTGCCCGCATTACGGTGGTGATGGGAAATGCCGTGAGAGAGGCGGAACCGGGCGTGACGTCCTGGGTCGAAGTGATCAACTATGTTCGGCTGCGGTACGAGGTGCTGGAGGAGTCCGACGCCTGGCTGCGTTTCCGGCTCGCCACGGACGGCGAGCGGACGCAACAGGTCTCCGTCCACCACCTGCCGGATCTCGACGGCACGGCGTGGGTGGAGATCTCCTCACCGGTCGGCCGCGCCGCCGACCTGGACCTGAGCCGGTTCCTCGAACTCGCGGGCGAGCCGCAGGTCGGCGGAGCGGCCGTGGTGGACGGACTCGCGTTGCTCAAGCACGTGGTGCCGCTGGAGGACCTGAGCGTCCGCGAGGAGTTCGAACGCCCGCTCGCGCTGCTGGTCGGCCGTGCGGACGCGATGGAGCACCAGCTGACGAGCGGCGACCAGTTCTAGCGTGATGGCGGAGGCCGCGGCCTGGGCCGAGCAGCGGGTGGCGATGGTCCGCGACGACCCCGCCGGTCGGCTGGCGTTGATGGAACGCTGCTACTACGGCCCGTTCGGCCAGGCGCCCCAGCACCTGCCGTTCCGGCGGGCGGCCAGGTCGTTCATGCGCTGGCAGCTGGGGCGCGGCGTGCTGCAACCGGCGTTCCACGCACGGCCGGGTAGTCCGTGGTGGCGCGCGGTGAACGAACGCATCCTGCGCGACGGCTGTGAGGCGGTCGGACTGAGCGGTGGGCTCAGCGGCCCGCCGTCGTCGCAGACGGCCGCCCAGTGGCTGGCCTTCGCGCTCAACCCCACCGCTCAGGCCTGGTACCGCGCGCACAACGGGAGCGTGGTCGCCGCGTACCTGGAGCACCGCTCGCTCGCGGAGGCCGAGAGCGAGCCCGAGCGGTTCTTCATGAACGTGATCCTGTGCAGGGTGCTCTACACGCACGCGCTGGTGGCCGCGCCCCGGATGTCTTTGGGCTGGTTGCGCGCGCTCGCGCCGTTGCTCGGCGACCCCAGGCTGGGCATGACCGGGATCTTTCTGCAGCTCTCGCGGGTGCTCCCGGACGAGTACCCGCTGCGCGACGACGTCCGGTACTACCTCGCCCAGGAACACGGATTCGCCCGTCTCGTCGACTTCGGCATGATCGTGCCGAGGATGCAGCGGCTCTACGAGTGGTCGGCGCGCGAGCTCGCGGTGCCGGGGCTGCTCGACTGCGTTCGCGACGGCGCCCTGACCTACGCGTGGCCGTTCGAGGACCGGCACGTCTGGGATCCGCCGAGATCACTCGTGCTGCCCGTGATTCACCGGGTCCTCCCACCCCGGTAGTAGCCGGATCGCAATTCTCGTCCGGAGCTTGACTGGCGGGTCAGCGTTGCCCATCGTGTGCGGCGTGACTGGACTGGAGCAGCGTTCCACCGGCGTCGTGATCGTCGGTGCCGGCTACGCGGGACTGGCCGCCGCGTCCCGCCTCACGGCCGCCGGACTCGCCGTCGTCGTGCTGGAGGCCGCGGATCGGGTCGGCGGCCGGGTGTTCAGCGAGGTGTTGCCGTCCGGGGTGCGCGTGGACCACGGCGGACAGTGGATCGGCCCGTCGCAGAAGCGTTTTCACGAGCTCGCGGCGAAGTTCGGCTGCGCGACGTTCCCGACGTGGGAGACCGGCCAGCACGTCGAGGTGTGGCACGACGACACCCGCACCGACTACTCCGGCGCCGTGCCGAGGTCCGGTCCCGGCGTCGACGAGTACCAGCGGGTCGTCAAGTCGCTCGACGACCTCGCGCTGACCGTCGACCTGGAACGGCCGTGGCTCACGCCGCGTTTCGCCGAGTTCGACGCGTTGTCCGCCGAGGAGTTCTTCGCCTCGCAGACCAGCGACGAGGACGCGGTGCGCAGGCTGGCGCTCACCGTGCAGGGCGTGTGGTGCTGCGAGCCGAGGGAGATCTCGTTCTTCCACGTGCTGTTCTACGTGGCCTCGGCGGGCGGGTACGGGCAGTTGACGGAGACCGCCGGATGCGCGCAGGAGTCCCGTTTCTCCGATGGCGCCGACGCGCTCGCGCTGGCGTTGGCCGCGTCGATGCCTGGTGTCGTGCGGCTGGACGAGCCGGTGCGGGCGATCCGGCACACCTCCGACGGGGTCGAGGCGGTCACCGACAAGGGAGTGGTCCGCGCACGGCGGGCGATCGTCACCGTGCCGCCGGCGGCGTTGGGGCGGATCTCCTTCGAGCCCGCACTCCCGCAGGCGCGTCGCGGCTGGACCGGTCACACGCCGATGGGACGGGTTGCGAAGATCCACGCCGTGTACGAGGAACCGTTCTGGCGCAAGAAGGATCGCTCCGGCATCGCCACCCTCTACAGCCGCAGCCCGGTGGGCGTCGTGTTCGACAACTCGCCTGAGGACGCGTCACGGGGCGTGCTCGTCGCGTTCGTCTACGGCGACCGCGTCGACCGCTGGGCGGCCGCGCCTGACTCGGTCCGGCGTACCGACGTTCTCGCGGCGCTGGCCGAGGTCGCCGGACCGCGGGCGCGCATGCCGATCGACTACGCCGAGATGGCCTGGTCCGAGGACGGCTGGACCATCGGCGGCTACGCGTGCTTCGTGTATCCCGGTGGCTGGACCGAGTTCGGCGAGCACGGATGGCGTGCCGCGACCGGCGGCGTGCACTGGGCCGGCACCGAGACCGCGTCGGTCTGGAACGGCTACGTCGACGGCGCCATCACCTCCGGCGAGCGGGCCGCCGACGAGGTGATGACCGCGTTGAAGGTCGCCAGATGACCGGCCTGTCCTCGCGCGTGCGGACGGCGCTGCGGGCGGTCACGCTGTCCCAGCGCGAACTGGCCGTGCGCATCGGCATGGACCCGACGGCGTTGTCCAAGGCCCTGCGCGGCACGAGGCGGCTGCGCGACGAGGAGATCACGGCCATCGCCGAGGCCTGCTCCGTGACCGTCGCCTACCTGACGCGGGGCACCGGCCCGGAACCCGTTGTCGCCGATCGTGTCCGCGAGCGCGCGGAAGTCGTGACGGCACAGGAGCGCCGCGACCAGATCCTCGCCGCCGCCACCGTGCTGATCGCCCGCCGCGGCTACCACAACGTGCGCGTGTCCGACATCGCGCGCCACTGCGGCACCAGCACCGCGACCGTGCACTACCACTTCCCGACCAAGGAAGCGGCCCTGCACGCCGCGATGGAGCACTACGCCCGGAGCTTCCGCGCCCGAGTGGAACGGGAGTTCGGCCAGGCCACCTCGGCGCGCGACAAGCTCCGCCGCCTGATCGACGTCCAGCTACCGCTCGCCACCGACGACGTGGACGAGTGGTCGGTGTGGGTCCAGTTCTGGAGCCAGGCGATGTTCGAACCACGCCTGCGGCCGGTCCAGCGCCTGGTCTACTCGGACTGGCGCCGCATCGTCGTGGACCTGCTGGGGGAGTGCCGCGCGGAAGGCCTGTGCGCCGGCGCCGACGTCGAGGCCCTCGCCGATCGCTTCATCGCGATGGCCGACGGGCTCGCCGTCCAGATCCTCGCGTCGTCGACCGAGATGCGGTCGGACCGCATGCGGGAGTTGCTGCTGCGGGCGTTCGAACCGGATCTCGTGCTCACCGCCTGAGCCCGTGGAGACTTGTGCCTTCCGCTGCCCGGCGGAGTGGTCCTGACGACGCCGGATCAACGGCTTCTCCCTGGCCTCGCCGCCGTCGTGGTTCCGCCGCCGTGCACACACTCAGTGAAAGTCGTCAGACCGCTGGGCAGCGCAGGCCGTCGCGCGGCACCGTGCGGTCGAGCAGGTAGGAGTCCGTGACCGCGCGGGTGCACGGGGTGCGGGTGTAGACGCCGTGCCCGGTGCCCTCGTAGGTCACGAGCGCCGCCTTGCCGCGGGCCTGCCGGTGCACGCTGACCGCGCTCTCGTAGCCGGTCGCGGGGTCGTGCAGCGAGTTCAGCATCAGGACCTGCGGTGCGGCGGCCGGGCGCCAGGGGCGTGCGGGGTTGAGGGTCGGTCCCTGCCAGCCGGCGCACCACGTGAGTGCCTGGTCCCAGATCGGCGAGGCCTGGACGTTCGGCGCGGCGGCGCGGACGTGGGAGTCCATCGCGGCCACGTCGGCGGCGCTGGCCGGGTGGCCGGTGAAGTCCTGGCACAGCACGGCCTGGGTGCGGCGGGTCGCGGTGCCGAAGCCCGCTTCCGGCTGGGCGGCCAGGTCGGTGAAGTAGTTGCCCATGCGGGCGAAGTCCGGGCTGTAGCCGAAGCGGACGGTGCGGTTGGCCAGTTCGGTCGGTGTCAGGGGCTGGTCCGGGGCGCCGGGGGTGTGCAGTCCGCCGCGGGCGGCTCGGGCGCGCAGATCGGCGTAGAGCGCGGGGATGTCCTTGCCGTGCAACGCACAGGACGGCGTGGCGCCGCACCAGCGGACGAACTCGGTGAAGATGTCCTCGCCCGCGCGGGCGCCGGCGGTCAGGAGGCCGTCGAGTGGCAGGCTCGCGTCCACGACGCTGTCGATCACCATTGCGCGTACGTGCTTGCCGTAGCGCTCGGCGTACTTCTGGCCGTACAGCGTGCCGTAGGACATGCCGTAGTAGGTGATCTGCTTTTCTCCCAACGACTTGCGCAGGTCGTCCATGTCGCGCACGGCGCTCTGCGCGTCGACTCGGTCGAACACCGGACCGGTGCGCGTGCGGCAGTCTTCGGTGAGCCGGTGGTTGTAGGCGGTGAGCTGCGCGAAGCGTTCGGGGGTGTCCGGACGGCCGCTGGGGTAGGGGAGACCCACGGCGGAGGTGTCGCAGTAGATCGGGTTGCTGTCGCCTACGCCGCGCGGGTCGTAGCCGACCACGTCGAACCGGGCGAGCACCTCCTCGCTGAAGACCTTCGGCGCGTCCTTGGCGTACCGGGCGGCGGATCCGCCGGGGCCGCCGGGGTTGACCATCAGCACCCCGATGCGGCGGGCCGGGTCGGTCGCCTTGCGGCGCGCGACGGCCAGTGCGATCTGCGGGCCGTCGGGGTGGTCGCGGTCGACGGGCACGGTGAGCGTGGCGCAGTCGGCCTCGGGAACGTCCGTGCACGGCTGGAACGGCAGCGCGGGAGTCGCGGACGCCGGGGTGATCGGGAGCAGCGCCAGGGTGAGGGCCATCGCGAGAATCTTCATGTCCCGCAAGACGATCCGGGCCCTGCCTCAGGTTCTCGGTGTGTCATGGGTCACTATTGCTTCAGTGGTGACCGAATCAAGGCGTAGGCGGTCGTACCGATCACACCGAACGCCACTGCCGACCACACCGCCTCGACGGATCCGGTCGGCGCGAGCAGCCAGCTGTCGGCGAAGAACGTGACGGTGAACCACGCGAACGGCAGCGTCCACGCCAGATAGCCGCCGAACAACGCGGCACCCAGCGCGGCAAGTCCCACCAGGCCGACACATCCGCGCAGCACGAACGACAGCGGTGCGATGGAACTGACCAGTGCGGTCGCGACGGCGACGATGGCGACGACGTGCGCCATGCGGTACGCGGGCCACGGCCACGCGGACGTGGCGTCGAGGTCGGCGTCCTGTCCGGTGAGCCCTACGGCGAAGGCGGAGACGGCGGTGGTGATCGCCAGCGCCGACCACCGGGCGTCCGCCACCGGAGCGACCAGGTGCACGAGCAGGCAGCAGAGTGCCGCTGCCACAACGGATGCCGGGATCTGGCGGGATCGCGCGTACAACAGCAGTGCTCTCACAGCGTGCCGCCCGTGAGCACCGCGAGCTGGTCGCCCTGGCAGGACAGTCCGACCTCGCGGGCGGCGTTCACCCGTGCCAACTGCTCATCGGCGGGCAGAGAGCGCAAGGCCGCCAACGCACGACCGGCGGGCTCGGCCGCGCCGGTGCGGACGAAACGGTAGTTGGGCAGGGGTTTCAGGTCGCCGGTGAACCAGGCGGCGACGGTCGTGCGCGCGGCGGCCTCGCGGATGATCTTCTCGTTCTCGTCGGACTGGTTGAAGCAGGTGGGCGTGCCGCCGCCTGCCACGAGCTCGGCGAGCCAGTCGCCGGGGGTGGCGAGCTCGAACGCGTCGCCGTTGAAGTGCACCGGCACGACGTCGGCGGTGCGCGGAATCCCACCCCGGTTCTGTGCGGGGTAAGGGACTTCACGGACGGAAGTTGGCGCGTCCGGCAGCTTCGCCAGCAGCCGCAGTGCCTCCTCGGCGACCGGCGCGAACGCGTCCAATGTGGACTCGCGCATCCGGCTCAGGCACACGTCTCCCCGGCACACTGCGGCGGAGGCGGCCTCGTTGAGCACGAACGTCCTGGCGGGCAGGAGAGGAAGCGCGACGGCGGCGGAGACGACCACCGGCACCAACGCGAGCACTCGCAGGCGCGTGGTCGTGGCGGCGTACAGGCCGAAACCGGTGAGCGCGAGACCGGCGAGCCAGATCGCCTGGCCGGTGTTCGCGGCCGTGGCGACCGTGTCGTAGACGTTGCGCATCGCGCCGAGCGCGGGGGAGAGCAGTGTTATCTGGTTCGGCAGCACGACTTCCGGCTCGGTGACCGGGTCCTGGGAGACGGTCAGGAACGTGACGGCGATCAGCGTGGTCACGGCGAGCAGCGGCGGCGTGAGCACCGAGGGGAAGACGCGCGCGACACCCATGCCGAACCAGCCGCCCGCGACGACGGCGAGTGCGCCGACCGCGGTGATCGGGAGCCAGGCGAGGTGGAAGTAGCCGCCGTGCGCCACGACCTGGACGGCGCCGAGTGCGAAGACCAGCAGGTAGGCGGCCACGAGCCAGAACGCGAGCGCGCCTGCGGTGGCGGCGCCGCGCTGCCAGGCGGGACGTGCGGTGGTGGCGAGGAGGTCGTCGGTGCCCGCGCGGTGGTCGCGCAGACCCGCGATCGCGCCCGCTCCGACGACCATCGGCCACAGGAACACCAGCAGGAAGCGCACCCATTGGGCGGCCGAGTGCCACTGCGCGTCCCACGCCTCCGGGCCTTTCCACCAGGGGGCGCTGAGCGAGTAGAGCAACGCCACCGCGGCGCCCAGCAGGAACAGACCCGCCCACGGCGCGAGTGAGCGGCGCAGTTCGACGCGCAGTGCCCTCACCACGATCCCTGCCGCTTCGGGGTGGCGAGGAGCGCCGTGTAGCCGCGTTCGATGGAGCTGTCGCCCGCGTGGCCGTCGGTTCCGGCAGCGGCGAGTTGTGCCGGGGTGCCCTGGAAGACGAGTTTGCCGTCGGCGAGCAGCACGACGTCGGTGCACGCGGTGGCGACGTCCTCGACGAGGTGGGTGGACACGATCACGCAGGCGTCGGTGCCGAGTTCGACGAGCAGTTCGCGGAACCGCATGCGCTGCGCGGGGTCGAGTCCGGCGGTCGGTTCGTCCAGCAGCAGGACCTCGGGGTCGTTGACGATGGCCTGGGCGATGCCCGCACGCCGCACCATGCCGCCGGACAACGTCTTCAGGCGGTCGTCGGCGCGGTCGGCGAGACCCACGCGTTCGACGGCGCGTTGCACGGCGGCGGGGATGTCACGGGAGGGCATCTCCTTGAGCCACGCCATGTACTCGACGAACTCGCGCACGGTGAACCGCCGGTAGTAGCCGAACTCCTGGGGCAGGTACCCGATGCGGCGGCGCAGTTCGCGCAGGTCGAGGCCGCCGAGCAGGGTGAGCGTGCCGGACGTGGGGCGCAGCACGGTGGCGAGGGTGCGGATCAGCGTCGTCTTGCCGGCGCCGTTGGGGCCGAGCAGTCCGTGGACGCCGCGGCCCATCGTGAGGGTGACGCCGTCGACGGCCATGCGCCTGCGCCCGACCCTGACCGCGAGGTCGTGGGCGGAGATCTCCCAGGCATACGTGGTGGGGGTGGTCATGTCGTTCCTCATCGGTTGGCCCGCAGGCGGGTGAAGGCGGTCCGGCGCAGGGCGATCACGAGCAGTCCGAGTGCGAGCGCCGCGGCCCACACCGGGATGGCCGCCGGGGCGAACGCGACGGACGTGCGGCTCAGCGCCACGGTCGGGGCGACGATCGCGACGGCCCACACCGCGATGAGCGTGATCGCCGCACGGGTCACGCCGACCAGTCCGCCCAGCGCGAGGGTTCCCGCGGTGAACGCCAGGCACGGCAGCAGCCACTGCGCGAGCGAGGCACCGGTCGACCACCCCGCCGCCAGCAGGCTCGGTACGACCACGGCGAGCACCGCGGCGGTGCGGCGCAACACCAGCGGCAGCCCGGCGCGGGGCGTCGCGGCGGCGAGTTCGTACGCAGGGTCCAGCGCCCTGCCCCAGGACGCGGCGACGCCCAGCACCGGCAGCACCGGGGCGACGAGCAGCACCAACGAGACGTCGCCGGGCGTGAGAGAGGTGATCCGGTCGAGCAGCACGGCGACGAAGGTGACGAGGAGGATCATCGCGAGCCACGGTCCGGCCGAGGGCGACACCCACGCGGCGAGGCGGCGGCGCCACGGCCGTGCGGGTGTCATCTGCGGCGTGTGGTCGAGCAACGGCGCGAGCTCCAGCCACACCGCGTCGGCCACCGGTTCGGGTGCCAGCCTGCCGCGGCACGCCGCACAGGTCTCCAGGTGCGACTCGACGGCCCACAGCTCGTCGGCCGGGATGTTCTCGTCGCCCCGCGCGTAACGGAGCAGCAGCTGCTCGCCTGGGTGGTGCGCGGTCATGACAGGGCCTCCCGCATCGCGATCCTCGCCCGCCTGGCGCGGGTCTTGACGGTGCCTTCCGGCACCCCGAGCAGCACCGACGTCTCCCGGACGGACAGCCCGTCGAGCACCATCGCCTGGAGCACCTGCCGCAGTTCCGGGGCGAGCCTGCGCAACGCGTCGCCCACCTCGTCGCCGACCACGCCTTCGAGCACCTCGTCCTCGGCGGCACGGGCGGCGGGCTCGGCCGCGGCGGCGCTCGGCGGCTGGGCGTGGTGCGCGCGCCGGCGGAACGCGTCGATCAGCCTGCGTGCGGCGATGGTCCACAGCCAGCCGACCGCGGTGCCGTCGGTCGCGCTGCCCGCGAAGGCGCCGGCGGCCCGCCACACCGCGAGGTAGGTCTCCTGGAGCACCTCCGCGACGATCTGCTCGTCGGAGCACCGCCTGCGCAGCCGCACCGTCAGCCAGGGCGCGCTGCGGCGGTAGAGCTCCTCGAACGCAGCGCGGTCACCTCGTGCGACACGGCGCACGAGCTGCTCCTCGTCGAGGTCGGCGGGCTTTCCCCGAATTGCTCTCACACTCCGCAAGACGTCGGTTTAGCGCGCGAGGTTCTCACATCGCTGTGGCGTGCGTCACAAATCCGCTCCCGGAGAACCGGGCCCGACGGTGTCGCCGTCTGGCCGCTCGAATCCCCGAAGAGAGTGGAGCCTGTGTGATGACAGTGTCCCAAGTGGAGGTTCGCGGGGCGGTTTCGTCCCACGAACTGGTGAAGGTGTACGGCAACGGCCCAGCGGCGGTGCGCGCGCTGGACGGCGTGAGCACGGAGTTCCGCGCCGGAGAGCTCACCGCGATCATGGGCCCGTCCGGGTCGGGGAAGTCGACGCTGCTGCACTGCCTGGCGGGCCTGGACACCGCCGGCTCCGGGACCGTCCACATCGGCCGGACCGAGCTGACGTCGCTGGGCGACAAGGCGCTCACCCGGCTGCGGCGCGACCGGATCGGCTTCGTGTTCCAGTCGTTCAACCTGCTGCCGACGCTCACCGCCGAGGACAACATCCTGCTCGCGTTGCGGCTGGCCGGTCGCACCGCCGACCGCGAGTGGTTCGCGCGCGTCGTCGACCTGCTCGGCCTGCGGGACCGGTTGCGGCACAAGCCGAGTGAGCTGTCCGGCGGCCAGCAGCAACGCGTGGCGTGTGCACGGGCGTTGGTCGGCAAGCCGGATGTGGTGTTCGCCGACGAACCGACTGGCAACCTCGACTCGCGCACGGGTGCGGACGTGCTGGCGTTCCTGCGCGCCTCGGTGAGCGACCTGGGGCAGACCGTGGTGATGGTGACCCACGACCCGATCGCCGCGTCGTACGCCGACCGCGTGGTGCTGCTCGCCGACGGCAGGGTGGCGGGCGAGATCCACTGGCCGACGCAGGAGTCCGTGCTGGCCGCTCTCTCGACGCTGGGGGCGTGATGCTGCGAACCACGCTGGCTGGAATCCGGGCGCGGTTCCTGCGCCTGGTGCTGTCGTCGATCGCCATCGTGGTCGGCGTGGCGTTCGTGTCCGGCACGATGGTGCTGGCCGACGCCCTGCAGGCCACCATGCGCGACGAGTTCGCGCGGTCCGCGCGTGGCGTCGACGCGGTGGTCGAGCCGGAACGCAAGGCGGTCCTGGACGTCGGCACCATCGCGCGTGTCGACGGGGTCGCGGCCGCGGCGCTGCGGCAGACTGTCGCGGTGCCGATCGTGGGCGCGCAGGGCCGGGCCGACGAGGCCGACCTGGTGGAACTGGCGGCAGACCCGTCGTTGCGCGCGCAGGAGGTCGTGCAGGGCGCGTTCCCCGCCGCCGGGCAGATCGCGGTGAGCGAGCAGACCGCGCGGGACCGGAACCTGCGGGTGGGCGCGGAAGTCGTGCTGCTCGGCCGGGACTCGGCGCCGGAGCGGTTCACGGTGAGCGGCGTCTACGACACGGGCACGGCGGAACGCCCTGGCACGGCAGAGTTGCTGCTGCCCGGCATCGCACGGTTCGTCGACCCGGCCGAGCCCCCGTACGGCGCGCATGTGGTCGTGCGTTCGTCCGGAGTGGACCAGTCCGTGCTGGTCGAACGCCTGCAATCGGTGCTGGGACAGGACTTCTACGTGACCACCGGTGCGGCGTACGCGGAAATGTTGCTCGCCGCGCAGGGCGGAGACGACATCGCGCTGGCGATGAGCCTGTTCGCGGTGGTCGCGCTGGTGGTGGCGGCGATGGTCGTGATGAACACGTTCACGATCCTGATCGCCCAGCGCACCCGTGAGCTGGGTCTGCTGCGCAGCATCGGCGCGGGACGCGGGCAGGTCTTCCGCTCGGTGCTGCTCGAGGCGACGGTCATCGGGATGGTCGCGTCCGTGCTGGGCCTGGCTGCGGGCGTGGGCCTGGCGGCCGCCCTCCAGTCGATGCTGGGTTCGTCGCCCGTGCGGCTGCCGGTGAGCGGCCTGGCGGTGGCCGCCGCGTTCGCCGTCGGTCTCGGCGTCACCCTGGTGGCGGCGTTCCTGCCGGCGCGCCGCGCGACGAGGGTCGCGCCGATGGAGGTGCTGCGGACGCAGGTGGACAGCCGCGAGGAGGTGTCGCGCACCGGACGGGCACGCGCCGTCGTGACCGGGGTTCTCGGCTCGATCGCCGCGCTGCTCACCGTGCTGGCGCTGACCCAGTCGTCAGGTCCGAAGCTCGCCATGGCGCTCGCGATCGGCGCGGGCCTGTTCCTGCTCGGTGCCGTGGTGACGGCGGGTCCGCTGCTGGTCGGCCCCCTGATCCGCGGGCTGGGCGCGGTGCCCCGTGCGCTGTTCGGCGTGCCTGCCGAACTGGCCGCGGGCAACGCCGGGCGCAACCCCCGCCGCACCGCCGCCACCATGTCGGCGCTGCTGGTCGGCGTCGCGGTGGTGTCCATGCTGACGGTGATGGCGACTTCGGTGAAGGAGACGAGGGACAGCACGTTCGCCCAGCAGTTCCCCGCCGACTACGAGGTGAGCAGCGCGGTGCACGACCGGCCGCTGCCCGCGTCGCTGCTCGACCGCATCACCGCGCGTCCCGGCGTCGAGGCGGCAGGTGCGGAACGGACCGAGCACCTGGTCGTCGCGGTCGGGGACAGGAAGCGCACCATCGGGCTGGCCGCGGTGACGCCGTCCTCGCTGGGCATCCTGATCCGCCCGGAGGTGGTGCGCGGAGACCTGTCCGCGGTGCGCGCCGACGGCATCGCGCTGACCGACGAGGTCGCGCGCTCGCTCGGCGCCGACGTGGGCACGGTGGTCACCTCGACCGTCGGTACGGTCTCGCACGACCTGCGCGTCGTGGCGCTCACGAAGTCCGGACCCGGCCTGGACGCCTACGCCGACCTCGCGACGTGGCCGGGACAGGGCGTGCAGACGATCTCGGTGAAGATGGCGGCCGGATCGGACGGCAGGACGGTGCTGAACGAGGCCGTCGAGTCCGTGCCCACGGCGAAGATCACCAGTTTCGCCGACACCCGAGCCGAGTTCACCGCCCAGATCGACCGCCTGCTCGCGTTCGTGTGGGCGATGATCGGCCTGGCGATGCTGACCGCGTTGCTCGGCATCGCCAGCACCATGACCCTGTCCGTGTTCGAACGCACCAGGGAATCATCTCTGTTGCGCGCCTTGGGTTTCACGCGTGCACAGCTGCGCGGGATGCTCGTCGTCGAGTCGATCCTCATCGCGCTGTCGGGCGCCGTGCTGGGCGCGGTGGCCGGAGCGGCGTCGGCGGCGCTGCTCGTCGTGGCGGTGTCGCGTGACGAGGACCTTCCGATGACGGTGTCCGTGCCTTATGGACAGTTGGCGGCGCTGTTCGTGGCGGTCTCGGTCGCCGGGGTGCTCGCGGCGCTGCTGCCGGCTCGGCGGGCGGCTTCGGTCTCGATCGTCGCGGGCATGTCCGACCGGTGACGCGGGCTTGCCGGAATTGTCGGTGCCGCGTCGTATGCTCCTGGTCGTCCGCAAGGATCGCCTGGGGGAGTTCATCGTGAGCAAGAAGCTGAGATCGTTGTGCCTTGTCGCGGCCGTGATCGCCGCAACGGTGCCGGTCACCGGTACGGCGTTGGCCGCAGACCCGGCGTGCGGGCCGGTCGCGCACGTCTTCACCGTGCAGGCCGACGGCGACCTGTGGCTGTACGAGCACTCGGCGCCCGCGTCCGGAGGTTTCGCCTGGGCGGGCGCGCGGCAGGTCGGCTGGGGCTGGGGCGGCAAGACGTTCGCGGGTCAGGACGGGCGCGTCTACAACATCACCACGGGCGGTGATCTGCGCAGACTGCGGTACAACGGCACCGGCTGGGACACGTTCCCCGGTGGCGGCCAGTTTCAGACGATCGGCTGGGGCTGGCAGAAGTTCGTCGAGGCCGCGAACCGCGGCAAGATCACCGTGGACGCCGACGGCTCGTTCTACACGCTCGAAGGCGACCAACTGCGGTGGTGGCGCTACGACGAGCAGGCCGGCGCGTGGGCTCCCGGCAGCGGTCGCGTGCTCGACGTCGGCTGGGGCCGGTTCGACCTGATCGCCGCCAGTGGCAACGGCGGCCTGCAGGCGCGGGACGCCTCGGGCGCGCTGCACCGGTTCCGGTACCACGCCGAGACCGAGCGGTTCGTGGTCTTCGACGTCGTGCCCGCGGCCGGTTGGCAGGGGCGCGGCACGTTGTTCTCGCCGGGCGGCGACCTCTACTACTCCGTGCGGCCCGATACAGGTGAGCTGCGGTGGAACCAGTTCACCGAGGGCACCGGCTGGCGCACCGGGGCCGGTGCGGTGATCGGCACGGGCTGGGGCACCGACGTCGACGTCACCGCCACGACGACCGACTGCTCGGGCAGCCTCCCCGGCCCGGCGCCGGCCGAGGGCCTCGGCGGTGAAGAGGGCCCGCCGCACGTCGCCGACCTGGCGTCGGGCGGCCGGTACGTGTTGGGCCCCGTCTACCAGCGCGGTCTCGTCAGCGACTGGTACGACCCCGTCGCGCGGAACTGGCGGACCACGATGGAGACGAGTGGCTACGGCGCCATGACGGCCCCGATCGTCGACGCCGACGCGGTGACGTTCGGGGCGCTGCGCCCGACCGGCGTGGAACTGGTCACGCTGCGCGGAGGCGACTCGCAGGCCACCACCAAGGTCTCGTTGCGCGGCGCCATGAGCAGCACGCCGACCGTCGTCCGGCGCGCGAACGGCACGGTGGTCGTGTACTCGCTCGCCTCGGCCGGCAACGGCGTCGGCCACCTCTACACCCGCGAACAGCTGCCCGGCGGCGACTTCCTCGCCTGGCGCAGGTTCGGCGACCCGGCTGCCGACTACCGGAACATCAACGCGATCACCCGCGGCGACCAGACGACCGTGCTGGCGATCGACGGGGCCGACGTCGCGCACGTCTTCCGGCACGCGCCGGGCACCGCTCCCGTGCCGGCGGGCCACCTCGCCGGCCGCAGGGTCATCGGGCCGATGACGACTGTTCTGGACAGCAACGGCACGATCCTCGTGTTCTCCGTTCTGCGTACCGACGACGGCATCTACATCGTCCACGTGCGACGGGAGAAGGCCGACCGCACCGGTTTCGAGGACACCTGGCAGTCGCTCGGCGAGTTCGGCAGGCGCGGTGTCATGACGGAGCCGGTGTCCGCGTTGCTGCTGCCCAACGGCACGGTGGCGGTCTCGGTGCCCGCGGACGGCAAGCCGTACGTCACGACGTCGAAGGGCCCTGGCAGCAGCGAGTTCGCCTTCCCGTGGACGCCGGTCGAGGTCCCGGGGGACAAGTGGTTCAACGCGCCGACCGCGCTGGCCCTGAGCAGGAACGGCCACGTGCTGCTCTCGGCCGCGTCGGGCAGCAACAGGCACCTGTTCACCGCACCCGTGCCGGCGGATCCGGCGACACCGCCCCGGTTCACCGGCGGATCGATCTACGGGTACTGAGTTGCGGGCTCTGCGGTCCGGTGTCGAACATCTTCACCATGCAGGCGGACGGCGACCTGTGGCTCCACCAGCACTCCGGCCCGAGCAGCGGGGCGGTCACGGCTCGGTGGCCGTGACGGTGCCCGGCGGCCGGTGGTGACGAGCTCGACGGCCGTGGGCGCCGGCGGGTTCCGCACATGGCAGCGGGTCACGGGGGACGAGATCCTTCACCAACCCGGCGAGCCTCGGGCTGACGGGGTCGGGTGACGTCGTGCTCGCCGTGCGGAGCAAGAGAACCTCCACTACCTGTGGAGGGCTTCGGCGGGCGGCGCCGCTGGAGTTCAGCGGTCGCAAGCTCGGCTGAACCTGAGACGCACGCGTCGCCCCGGCGCCGAGGTGCCGGGGCGACGCGCGTTCGACGAGGTTCTTCGGTCACTCGGTTCCCTCGAAGGTCACCGCCGGGTCGGTGCGGGCGGGCTGCCCCCAGACGAAGTCACGGGCGGCCGCGTCGCCCGCCAGGTAGTGGCGGAACCACGAGGTGAGCACTCGCTTCGCGGCGACGAGCTGAGCCGCCCTGGTGACGGAACCGTTGTCGCAGAACAGTCCGGAGGAGTCCATGAAGCCGCAGTGGAACCCGCCGGTGATGGTGCGCAGCTGCTTCGACGGTGCCTTCGCCGCGAACATCGGCTGCTGGTGCTCGCCGACCGGGGTGATGGTGTCCTGCGAGCCGGCCAGGAACTGCGCGGGTGCCTTCAGGGTGGCCGCCGCTGCCCTGGCGGACGGGTTCGTCTCCGCCGCGGCGTAGGTCGAGATCGCTGTGATCTTCGGGTTGCGGGCGGCCGCGAGGACGGCGGCGCCTCCGCCCATGGAATGTCCTGACGCACCTAACGCCGTTGTCGTGATGTGGTCCCGGAAGCGGGAACCCGCGGTGCCGTCCTGCGCGACGAGCCAGGTGAGCCCGGTGTTGAGGTCGTCGGCGAAGGCGCTGTGACTGGGGCTCAGGCCGCCCTGGGTGGTGGGCACCACGACGACGAAGCCCCACGACGCCAGGTGCGCGTTCGTGCTCGTGTACTTCGACGTGGCCTGGAAGAAGCCGTGCCCGAAGGCGATCGCGGGGAACCTGCCGGTGGCGACCGGCTGGTTCACGCCCGCGGCCGTCGCCGGGTAGTGCACCCGTGCCGCGACGGACCTGCCGCCGGCGACGGCCGTGACATCGCTGTACGCCACCGGGTACGAGCCGGGCAGGCCGTAGTCGGGTGGTGCGGCGGACGCCGGAGTGGCCAGGGTCGAGGCCACCAGGGCGAGCGTGATCGCGAGAACTCGCATGAGCTGCTCCTCGTGATATCGGTCCGCGCGGCACTTGTGGTGCCGCGTCGTCAGGGTGAGCCGAATCGCATGTGCAGGTCGGTGACGAACAGGTGCAGCCGCGGCTTGGCGGCGTTCAGCCAGCCGAGCTCGCCGCCCGGCGTGATGCGCCAGCGCAGCCGGGTCAGGCCGGCTCGGGCGGAGGTGCGCAGTTCGGTGCGCAGCGCCTGGCCGCGCCTGAACTGCCAGACCGAGGTGGTCAGCCGGACCGGGAACGTGCGGGACGACCCGCGGGTCTCGTCCGCGGCGGCGATGAGCTCGTCGTCGTGCGCTGTCGCCGCGAGCGGTTCGGGGGAGAAGGTGAAGCCCGCCAACACCTTCGGGATCGCCCACATCGCCCGCGCGCCCCGCTGGGACGTGGTGTCGTCCACCCAGATGTCCAGAATGGACAGTCCCGGCCTGGCTCCGCGGCGCACCAGTACCGCGGCCATCAACTCGTGGTAGGCCAGCACGCCGGGAGGCTGGTAGTCGACGAACGCCGACACCACGACCACCCGGCCGAACAGGGTCAGCGGCACCACGTCCGGCGATGGCAGGGAGATCGCCGAACGTGGTGCCGTCCACACGGTGAGCCAGCCCCGTCCGCGCAGGTCCCACGGTTCTGCGGGCCACTCACCCGGCATCGGACACCTCCTGGCGCAGCGCACCGGGCGCGGTGTGAGGAACCGCCGGACTGAGCGGTGCCACGGCGGCCAGGCGCCGGTACGCGGCACCGGGCTCCGGGCGTGGATCCGGCTCACCCTTGTTGGGCCACAACGACATCGCCCGCTCCGCCAGCGCGGTGATGGTCAGCGCCGGGTTCACGCCGGGGTTGGCGGGGATCGCGGACCCGTCCACGACGTGCAGGCCGGGACAGCCGTACACCCGCTGGTACGGGTCGACCACGCCGGTCGCCGGGGAGTCGCCGATCACGCAGCCGCCGATGAGGTGGCCGGTCAACGGGACGTTCACCAGGTCGGTCCACGCTCCTCTGGCGGCGCCGCCCGCCTTGGCCGCGAGCCGCCGCGCGACATCGTGCCCGGCCGGGATCCAGGCCGGGTTCGGCGCGCCCTCGCCCTGTCTCGTGGTCATCCGCCCGCGCCGGGACACGGTGGTGAGCGAGTTGTCGAGGCTCTGCATCACCAGCAACGCGATCGTCTCCTCCGACCACGCGCGAGGAGTGTGCATCCGCAGCACCGAACCGCGTTCCCGCACGAGCTGGGCGAGTCCACGGCGCAACCTCGCCGGGCCGCCGTCGACGAGCGTCGTCATGAGCAGCCCCATCAGGTTGCTGCCCCTGCCGTAGCGGACCACCTCGACGTGCGTGTCGGCGTCCGGGTGGATCGACGACGTGATGGCGAGGCCGCAGGAGTGGTCCACCCGGCCGCCCGGCACCCGTACGGCCACGACCGCCTCGGAGTTGGTGCGGCACAGGAATCCGAGCCGGGACGACAGACCCGGCAGCCCGCCGCGATCGCGGATGCGGTGCAGCAGGCGTTGCGTGCCCAGCGATGCCGCCGCGAACACGACCTGACCGCTGGTGAACGTGCGCGTCGCCCGTCCTCCGGTACGCCGGGCCACGACCCGGTATCCGTGCGGATGAGGCCGCACGTCAACGACTGTCGTCAGCGGCCACACCTGCGCACCTGCCCGTTCGGCGAGGTGCAGGTAGTTCTTCGGCAGCGTGTTCTTGGCGTTGTGCCGGCACCCGGTCATGCACGCGCCGCATCCGACGCAGGTGCCCCGCCGCGGACCGGCGCCGCCGAAGTAGGGATCCTCGCCGCCGGGTCCGAAGTGGACACCCACGCGGGAGGACCGGAACGTCGCTCCGACACCGAGATCCGTTGCCACGTCACGCAGCAGCCGGTCACCCGCGGTCCGGCACGGGTTGTCGGCCACACCGAGCATCCGGGACGCCTGGTCGTAGTGCGGCGCCAGCTCGGCCTCCCAGTCGGTGATGTGGCCCCAGGGGGAATCACGGAAGAAGGACGCCGGTGGCCGGTACAAGGTGTTGGCGTACACCAGGGAGCCGCCGCCGACGCCTGCGCCGCTGAGCACGGCGACGTCGTTCAGCAGCGTGATCCGCTGGATGCCGGTGCAGCCGAGCCGAGGGGCGAACAGGTAGTCGCGCACCTGCCAGGACGTCTCCGGGAACTCGCCGTCCGCGAAGCGCCGCCCGGCCTCCAGCACGCCGACGCGGTAGCCCTTCTCGGTCAGCCGCAACGCGGTCACCGCGCCGCCGAACCCCGACCCGATCACCAGCACGTCGTAGTCCACGGGTCACACCTCCGCCGGGGTCGTCGTGCGGGCCGGTTCGTGGTCCGACGGCCGCAGGCGCGCGGTGCGGCGCAGGTACTCCAGGGTGCCGCCGGGCCAGTTGGTCGTGACCGTGCCGTCGGTGGTCCGGTACCACGACGAGCACGTGCTCCAGACGCTCTTCGTCAGCCTGGCGGTGATCTCCTCGTCGAAGGCGGCCGCGACGTCGCGCCGCACCTCCAGCGTCTCCGCGCCGGTCTCCGCGAGGTGACACACCGCGGACACCACGTACCGGCACTGCGCCTCGATCATGGTGATCACCGAGTTGCCCCCGAGGTTGGTGTTCGGGCCGTAGATCAGGAAGAGGTTGGGGAATCCGGGCACGGTGAGGCCCAGGTGGGCCCGCGGGCGCCCGTCCCACGCCTCGGCGAGGCCCCTGCCGTTCCTGCCGGTGATCCGCGTCGGCGTCCCGAACCCGGAGACCGTGAACCCGGTGCCCCAGATCAGCACGTCCGCGGGGTGGTCGCGGCCGTCGGCGGTGCGCAGGCCGTGCTCGGTGACCTCGGTGATCGGCTCGGCCACCACGTCGACGTTCGGCCGGGTGAGAGCCGGATACCAGTCGTTGCTGAACAGCACCCGCTTGCAGCCGGGCCGGGTGTCCGGCCGCAGTGCCGCCCTCAGCGCGGGGTCGCGGACCTGGACCCGCCGGTGCGTCGCGGCGACGGCCGAGACCAGCTCGCGCGAGAGCCGTCCGGCGTTGAGCAGCCCGGTCAGCAGCTCTCCCGCGAGCCACACGCCGGCCCGTGCGGCGCGCAACCTCGCCGGGTGCGACCGGCCGGACAGCCGGGAGTCGGGTTTCGGCAGCACGTGCGGAGCCGACCGCTGGAACACCGTCAAACGGCCTGTGAGAGGCGCGATCTCCGGCACGAACTGCGCCGCGCTCGCTCCCGTGCCGACCACGGCCACCCGCCTGCCCCGCAGGTCGACGTCGTGCCGCCAGCGGGCGCTGTGGAACACCTCGCCGACGAAGTCGCCGAGTCCGGGCAGCGCCGGGATCGACGGCGTGGTCAGCTGTCCCACCGCGGAGACCAGCACGTCGGCCTCGACGACACCGCCGTCCGCGAGAGCGACGCTCCACCGGTTTCGCGACTCGTCGAACGTCGCGGCCACCACCTCGGCGCCGAACCTGATGCGGTCGCGCACCACGGCCGCGGTCTCGCGCAGGTAGCGCAGGATGTCGGGCTGGGCCGCGTACCGGCGTGGCCACGAGGTGCTGGGCGCGAAGGAGTACGAGTAGAGCGACGACGGCACGTCGCACGCCGCGCCCGGATAGGTGTTGTCCCGCCACACCCCGCCGACCTCGTTCGCCCGCTCCAGCACGGTGAACCGCTCGAACCCGGCTCCGCGCAACGACAACGCGACGCCCAGCCCGCCGAATCCGGCACCGATGACGACCACCTCGGGGTTCGCTGTCACCTCACCGAAGCTAGGAACAACCACCCGTTCGCACCAGGACAACACCGGCCGCGAAGTTGACAATCGCGGCCATGACGTCGTTGGCCGAGCCGGTCGTCCGGCACTGGGACTTCCCCCGCGGCATCGCGAGCGTCGCGCTCCTGGTGCGCTTCGGCGCCGAGCACGGGGTGCCGCTGGGCAGCCTGCTCCAGGGCAGCGACCTCGACCCCGCCCTGCTAGCCGACCCGGTCGCCGAGATCGACGCCCACCAGGAGCTCACGGTCGTGCGCAACCTCGCCGCACGGCTGCCGCACGCGGGCGTGGCCGTCGGACGGCGGTACCACGCCACGACGTTCGGCGTGCTGGGCTACGCGTTCCTCAGCGCGGCCACCCTCCAGGACGCGATCACCACCGCCCTGCGCTACCTCGACCTCAGCTTCGCGTTCACCGCACCCTCCGCCGTGATCGACGGCGACCGCCTGGTGCTGGCGCTCGACGCCGGTGCGCTGCCGGACGACGTGGCCTCGTTCCTCGTCGAACGGGACCTCGCCGCGATCCACACGGTCGTGGGGGAGCTGATGACCGGTGCCGTGCCGGTCCTGGGCGTGGACTTCACGCACGCACCCCCCGAGGACGTGCGCGAGCACCTGGAGGTCTTCGGCGTTCGCCCGGACTTCGGGGCGGACGCCGACCAGTCCGTTGTGGACGTCGCCGTGCTGGCCGAGGTGCTCCGGCTGGCGAGCCCCGAGACGAAGGCGGCGTGCGAGGAGCAGTGCCGCGCGCTCGCCACCCGCCGCAGGGAGAGCCCCGGAGTAGCCCAGGAGGTGCGGCGCCTGCTCGAGTCCTCGGTGAGGTTCCAGGAGACGATGCCCGTCGTGGCACGAGCGCTGGGCGTCAGTCCGCGCACCCTGCGACGGCGGCTGGCGACGTCCGGCACGAGCTACCAGGCACTGCTGGACGAAGTCCGCGCGAAGCGGGCCGTCCGGCTTCTCGCGTGCGGCGACACGTCGGTCGAGGCGGTCGCCGACCAGCTCGGGTTCGCCGAGGCCGCGAGCTTCATCCACGCGTTCCGGCGCTGGTACGGGGTGACGCCGAGCAGGTACCGCCGCTAGACCAGCGCGGGCTCGGCGACCGGTTCCACCTTCTGCCGTTCGGCCCGGACCGACGCGATGCCGCCGAGGATCAGCAGCCCGCCGAGCAGTTGCAACGGAGCGAGCCCCTCGCCCAGCAGGAGCCAGGCGAACAGCGAGGCCGAGACGACCTCCAGCAGGGCGATGAACGACGCGAGCCGCGACCCGAGAATCCCCGAGGCGGTGATGCCGCTCGCGTAGGCCAGCGCCGTGCCGGCGACCGCGACGACGAGCAGCGGCACCCACCAGGCCGTGGGGGTGCCGAACAGCGGCACGTCGCCGAACGTGGCGGTGAACGGCAGCAGGCCGGTCGCACCCACCAGCGCCAGGACGGGCACGGCCACCAGCAGTCCGGCCCCGGCCAGCGCTACCGGCGGCAGGCCGTTGTTGGGGCGTGCGGCGATCACGAAGTAGACGGAACATCCGATGGCGGCACCGAAAGCCGCGGCGAGGCCGATCGGGTCCACGGCCTGGATCGCGCCGGGGCCGATCACGAGCACGAGACCGCCGACCGCGAGCACCGAGCCGACCAGGACGACCGGCGCGGGCGTTCGCCTGCTGACGGCCCAGGTGAAGCCGACCAGGAGGAGCGGCGCGAGGAACTCGATGAGCAGTGCCGTCGCCACCGGGATCCGCTGGATGGCGGCGAAGTAGAGGACCTGGGTGATCGCCACGCCCACCAGGCCCATGCCCAGCACCGGCCACCGGGCCTGCCACAACAGCGCCCATCTGCCGCGCATCAGGAAGATCACGAACGGCAGCAGCACCAGACCGGCCGTGAACGCGCGGGCCGTGACCGCGGCGGCGGGGGACCAGCCGGCCTCCAGCAGCGGTTTGACGAACGCGCCGGAGGTGCCGAACGAGATGAACGAGACCGCCGCCGCGATCAGGCCGGTGGACTTCGACGGACTCCCCATGGTTGCCTCCCGGCTCCGAACGATGTCATGGCCTAACCTGACTGATACCCCTGACGCTAGGCCGGTCTCGGTAAGGAGTCAATTTGCGTTTTGCCCCTGACACGGAGGAGTCGCTGGCGTTCGTCGTAGCGCTGTGCAACACCGACCCGGCGGCGTCGCGGACCGGCGAGGACGAGCTGGGCACGGTCGCCCAGCTTCAGGTTCTCCTGGGCGAGTTCCACTACTCGGGCCGCATCGACGGCGACGAGGCGGAGCTGCGGGACGTCCACAGGACGCGTGCGCTGCTCAGGCGCGTGTGGTCCCTCGGTCGCGACGACGCCGTTGAGGCTGTCAACAAGATGCTTCGTGACGCCAAGGCGTTGCCCCACCTCGTGCGGCACGACGACCTCGACTGGCACATGCACGCCACGGAGCCCAGTTCCCCGCTCGCCGAACGGATGCGGGTCGAGGCCGCGCTCGCCCTCATCGACGTGATCCGCATGAACGAGACGGACCGCCTGCGGGTGTGCGCGGCCGACGACTGCGAAGGCCTGCTGCTCGACCTGTCCCGCAACGGTCTCAAGCGGTTCTGCAGCGTGCGGTGCGGCAACCGGATGAACATGATCGCCTTCCGCGAGCGCAAAGCGGACGGCCGATGATGTGGCAACCGCGCATCGGCGTGGGCGATGGGCTGAGTTTGCGGCCGTGGCGTGAAAGCGATGCCACGGCCGTGTTCAAAGCCTTCAACTGCCCCGACATCCAACGGTGGCACGTACGGCGCATGGACACGCACGACGAAGCTCTCGCCTGGATCGCCGGCTGGGCGAAACGCTGGGACGACAAGACGGACGCCAGCTGGGCGATCAGCCGCGACGACGAACCGCTCGGCCAGGCAGGCCTGCGCCACGTCTCGCTGTTCGAGGCGTCAGCGGCCTTGTCCTACTGGGTGCTGCCTGAAGCCCGTGGTGCCGGGATCGCCGCTCGCGCTGCGCACGCCCTGACCGAGTGGACGTTCGACATCCTTGGCCTGCACCGGGTTTCGCTGGAGCACTCGACGGCGAACGCGGCGTCGTGCCGCGTCGCCGCCAAGCTGGGGTTCGCGGTCGAGGGAACGCTGCGGGGATCCGCGCGGCACGCGGACGGCTGGCACGACATGCACCTGCACGCCCGCCTGCGGTCCGACGGCTGAGGTCTACATCGGCGGCTGGGCTGACCGGCACCAAGAAGGGCTGCGACCGCGGCGAGTGCGGTGCCTGCACGGTTCTCGCCGACGGTGAGCGGGTCAAGTGGTGCCTGACGCTCGCGGTGATGCGGCAGGACAGTGAGATCACCACCGTCGAGGGGTTGGCCGACGGCGACCGCCTGCACCCGGTGCAGGAGGCGTTCATCCGGCACGACGCGTTCCAATGTGGATCCCGAGCTGGGACGACCTGGCGCTGGCCTGCCCTGCGACGCAGGTGATCCGCTGGACTGGTTGCGCCACAGGGGAAGCGGTCGACGTGCTGGTCGAGGTGAGCGCGCCACCGCCGCGGCTGCTGATCTTCGGTGCGCTCGACTTCGCGGCGGCCCTGAGTGAGGTGGGTGCGTTCCTCGGCTACCGCGTCACCGTCTGCGACCCCCGTCCGGTCTTCGCGACTCCTGAACGGTTCCCGGCCGCCGAGGTCGTGGTCGACTGGCCACACCGCTACCTGGACCGGACCGAGACCGACGAGCGCACGGCCGTGTGCGTCCTCACCCACGACCCGAAGTTCGACATCCCGGTGCTGACCAGGGCTCTGCGCATGCCGCTGGCCTACGTCGGCGCGATGGGCGCGCGCCGCACCCACGCGGAACGGGTCGAGCTGCTGACCGAAGCCGGCGTCACGGCGCAGGAACTGGGCCAGCTGCGCTCGCCGCTCGGGCTGGATCTAGGTGCGCGCACGTCCGCGGAGACGGCGTTGTCGATCGCCGCGGAGATGGTCGCGGTGCGGGGCGGGGCAGCGGGAGCCCGCTGGGCGTCCTGTCGGGTCCGATTCACCGTCGCCCGAGCGCCTGATCACCGCCCGGCCGGGAGTTGTTGCATTCGGGACTGATGCGACGATGTCCCCGGCGAGGGAGGCGTGGTGGCGAAGTCGTTGAAGTCGAGTACCGGCCGGGTCGTGTCGGGGCTCGTGCTGGTGGGTGCGATCTGGGGCCTGTCGCTGGTGATCCAGGCGTCCGCTGAGCAGAGGTCCTGGGCGAGCACCGAGGGCACCGTTCAGGAACGGCTGAAGTCGGGCAAGAGCGCCTCGGTGAAGGTCGAGTTCCCGCTGCCCGACGGCACGAAGCAGACCATGACGTTGTCCGAGAACGGCCCGGCCCGCAATCCCGGCGACCGCGTGACGGTCCGCTACGACCTGGAGGAGGGCCGGGTCGTCGAGGCCGCCCTCGCCGACAACGACGAGGCGCACTGGGTGACCGGCGTGATGCTGGGCCTCGTGGCCCTCGGCGCGCTTGTCGCCACCCTCATCGCGTGGGTGCCCAAGCGTCGAGCGGAGTGAGCCGACGCCGGCGGCGTTGACCGTCTTGGCGCCAGCCGTGTGAGCGCTCCCGCTGTCCGTTCCAGGCAGATTGTCGGGCTGCGACAGGTTGCGTCACCCGTCTCGGTTACGGAAGGGTACTGGGCGAACGCGAATCGTGACGATTCCCCGTGTCCGGGCTCGGCTTCGGCGATCGAGGAGCGACAGTGACTGACCTGGTCGGCCGGAAGGCGGAGTGCGCGACACTCGTCCGTCTGGCGCAGACCAGCCGTGACGAGGGCGCGCACCTGGTTCTGGTGCGTGGCTCCAGAGGAATCGGCAAGAGCAGTCTGCTGGCCGCGGCTCGGCGGGAGCTCGGCTCGGACGACGTGACGGTGCTGTGCGCGACCGGTCGTGCGCCGGCCGCGGAGTACGGGTCGGTGCGCGAGCTGTTCGAGGCGCTCGGGCCCGCTGCGGGAGCGCTTCCAGAGACCACCGCCGGGCAGCTGGACGACTATGCCGTGCTGTGCGGGTTGTACCGGCTCGCGGTGAACGTGATGGCGGACCGGCCGCTGGTCATCATGCTCGACGACGCGAACGCCTGTGACGCGCGGACACTGAGGTGGATCGACTTCCTGGTGCGGCGGTCCGCCGAGTTGCCGCTGGTGGTCGTGCTGGCCTGGGAGCCCGGCGTCGTCGAGCAGGCCGACCTGTTGTTCGCGGACATGGCCGGCATCGGCCCGGCGGTGATCATCGACCTCGCGCCGCTGTCCGCCCCGGACGTGGCGACGGTGGTCGAGCGGGCTTACGGACGCGGCCCCGAACCGGTGTTCGCCGAGACGTGCGGCCTGATCACGGGCGGGAACCCGTTGTGGCTGCACAGGTTGCTGGCCCTGTTGCGCACGCGTGACGTGCCTCCGGACGAGAGCGGCGTGGAGCGCGCCCGGGAACTGGGCCGGCAGCTGGTCACCGAGTGCTTGCCGGAGCTCATCGAGGAGCCGGGAGCACACGTTCACGAGGTGGCCTGCGCGATCGCGGTGCTCGGTCCTGCCGACGCGCGCACGGTGGGCAGGTTTCTCGGGCTGCCGGAGCCGTTCGTGACGAGCGCGGTGGATGCCTTGCGCCGCAAGGAAGTGCTTGCCGACCGGGAACTGGGGTTCCGGCACGAGGACATCGCCGGTGCCGTGCTGTCCGCCGTGCCCACCGCGAAGCTGGCGGAACTGCGTCATCGGGCCGCGACGTTGCTCAACGACGAGGGTCGCCCGGCCGACGAGGTCGCCGGTCAGCTCGTGTGGCTGCCCGAACTGCCCGAGGACTGGATGCTCAGCGCGCTGCGGCAAGCGGCGGCGGCCGCCGTTCGGCGAGGAGCGCTCGAACTGGCCGAGCGGTGTCTGACCCGGGTTCTCGGCCAGACGCCGGGCCATCCGGCCACCCTGCTGGAACTGGCGAACGTCCTGGTCATGATGGAGCCTGCCACGGCGTTGCCGCGCCTGACCGAGGTCGTCGACCAGATGGCGGACACCGGCGAGAAGATGAGGATCCTGTGCCGGTTGGGCCTGATGTCGGTCGCGGCCACGTGGTCGGAGGCCGCGTTCGACCGGCTCGCCATGATCCTTGACGAGGGCGAGAACTCCCGGATCGACAGCGAACTGCTGCTTCAGGTGCACGCTGTGCTGCTGACCGTGGGGCTGGGCGAGCAGGCCGGCACCGCGCGGCTGCTCACGCGCTATCGGGTGCCGCCACAGCGGGTGCCGGACACCGCGTCAGGACGGTTGATCTCCGGTGTGGCCGCTCAGGCCGAGATGCTGGCCGGTGAGTGCGTCCGGTCGACGGTCGACCTGGCCAGACAGGGCCTGGTTCCCGGGCCGGTGGTGCACGCCGGGCCGGCGCTGGCCGCCGCGACGGTGCTGGGCCTGTCCGGAGAGCCGGTCGAGGCGATGGCGGCACTGGACAGGTTGATCGCCACGAGCCGTGCGGACGGCGCGCTCGACGTTCACGCGCTGGCACTGGCGGCCAGGGCGGGTCTGCTCGATCACGCCGGTGATCTCGCCGACGCCCATGCCGACGCACGGGCCGCGTTGAAGTCCGTCGGGCGGGCGGTGACGCCGGTGGAGGTTGGACCGCTCCGCACGACCATGGCTTCGATCCTGCTCAAACAGGGCGACATCGCCGGGGCCGAGGAACACCTGGAGCGGGTGGGGGAGCCGCTGTTCGGCTGGACGTACGGACCAGTGATGGTCACGAAGGCGGCGGTCCGCCGTGCCCGTGGTGATCTCACCGGTGCGCTGGACCTCCTGCTCGAGTGCGGGCGGCGGCTCATGTCCGCGGGCGTGCACAACCCGGTGTGGGCTCCGTGGTGGCTGGACGCCGTCTGTCTGCTGGTGCGCCTGGACCGGCGCGAGGAGGCCGTCGAACTCGCCGAGGCCGGGGCCGAGCGTGCCCGGCGGTGGGACACCCTCGAAGCGAGGGGACTCAGCCTGATGGCCAGCGGAACGGCGGCCACCGGGCCGTTGGCGGCGGAGTTGCTGAGTGCAGCGGTGACGGACCTGTCCGGGTCTGCCGCCCGGCCGCTGCACGTCCGCGCCGTACGTCTGCTGGGCGAGTCGCGGCTGTCGGACGGTGACGCCAAGGGGGCTCGCGAGCACCTGAGGACCGCGGTCAACCTGGCGATCCGCCTGGGGGATCGGACGGCGGCGGCGGAGGCGAGGGAACTGCTCGTCCTGGCCGGTGGACGCATGCCGAAACTGGGCGCGGGACCGGCGGACGCGCTCAGCGGCCGTGAGCGGCGGGTCGCGGAGCTCGCCGCGGCCGGTGCCAGCAACCGTGAGATCGCCGGCGAACTGTTCGTGACGGTCCGCACCGTCGAGAGTCATCTGTCCAATGTGTACCGAAAGCTCGGCGTCGAGCTGCGTGCGGACCTGCCGGCCGCGCTCGCGACCAGTCTGTGCACCAGCACGGTATGACGGGTCTCGAAGCCGTCGCGACGGCACTGCGTCTCGCACGGTCCGGTACCGGTTCACTCGTGGTGCTTCGGGGACCGCTGGGCTGTGGCCGCTCGGCGGTGTTGAAGGACGCGAAGCGGCTCGCGGAGAGCCAGGACGTCCGGGTGATGCGGGCGACCGGGGCCAGGCGGGAACGGGACTTCCCGTTCGGCGTGGTGCACCAGCTGACCGGAGGGGAGCCTTCCGGAACGGCCCGGCCCGACGGTCTGCACGACGTGCTGGTCGCGGCAGGTCTGGCCCTGATCACGGTGGACGACCTTCAGGACGCGGACGAGGAGTCGTTGCGCGCGCTCGCGCGTTCGGCTCACCGGCTGGACCGGATCCCGGTGGTCATGGTGGTCTGCGTGCGCGATGGCGACGTGTGGTCCAGTTCGCCTCTCGTGGAGCAGGTCATCCGCCAAGCCGCTCACGTCGTCGCGCTGCAACGTCCGCTCCTGGTGGAGAGTTCGAGACTCGTCGCGTGCCTGCGCGCGCAGCCTCCGCCGGTTCGTTCCGTCCTGGACGCGATGGCGATCCTGGGCGACGACACGGACGTCGAGCTGATCATGTCTCTCGCGGGGGCCGACGAGGTCGGGTGCACCGCCGCGCTGCGGGCGATGGACAGGCTCGGTCTCGTCGACCGGTCGGTGCCGCGGTTCGTCCACCGCCTCGTGCGGGAGGCGGTCGAGGAGACGATGGCTCCCGCGGACCGGGTCCGGCTGGAGACCAGGGCCGTTCGTCTGCTGCACGACGCGGGCAGGCCCGCCGGGGTCGTGGCCGGACGGCTGCTGGACATCACGTTCCCCCAGGGGCCTTGGGCCGTCGAGGTCCTGCGCACCGCGGCCGCCTCGGCGATGGAGCACGGCGCGCCCCTGGTCGCCGTGGAGTACCTCCGCCGCGCGCTGCTCGAACGGCCTCAGACCGGCTGGAGGCGGGCGGCGCTGCTCGTCGAACTGGCTGCCGCGGAGCGTGGCGTCGATCGTGCCGCCGCCGCGGTGCACCTGTCGGTCGCGGCCCGGATGGTGACCGCCACCCGGGAACGAGCCGCGATCGCGGCGAGGTTCGTGCCGGGAGCCCTGGTCGAGGCGCCTCCCGCGGTGCGAGAGCTGGTCCAGGGCATCGAGGACGAACTGCGCGTGACGCGCCCGCACGACGATGTTCTGGGCGACCTCGCCCTGCGGATCGAGGCGCGGTCGCACCATGCCGAATGCATGGCGCCGGACGGGGTCGTGAGATGCGTCGACCGGCTCGGCGAGCGTCCGGACGAGACCTTTCCGACGACGAGCGCGGGCCGTGAACTGCTGTCGGTGCGGCTGCACTGCGCGACGATCGCGACGACGTGGCGTGCCGGTGACGTAGCGGCGATCTCGCAGCGGTTGCTGGCTCAAGCACCACCTCAGCCGGATCACGTCCACACGCCGATCGCGACCTTGGTGACCACGTTGTGCGCTGCCGACTCGGTGGACGCCTTGTCCATCTGGCTGCACAGCGCGATGGAGCGGTCTCTTGCCGCCAACGCCGTCGCGGAGCAGGTCCTCATCGAGGCGGAACAGGTGCTGGTGTTGTTGCACCGTGGCCGCTTCGCCGCGGCGCGGAGCATCGCGGCGAGCATCCTCGCCACGGCGGGGCCTCACGGACTCGCCTCCGAGGTGCTGGTGACGCTCGCCTCGGTCGCCTGGGAGACCCGCGACGACCACCTCGTCAGCCGGTTGGTGCCGTTGCTCAAGGAGCAGACGCACATCCCGGCGCTGTCGGTCGCGCACCAGATGCTGTGTGGCGCTGCCGGCGTGGCGGCCATGGATCTCCACACCGGGCTGGCCCACCTCAGGGACGCCGGCAGCCGGTTGCGGGACCTCGGCTGGCGCAATCCCGTGCTGTACCCGTGGCGTTCGGAGGCGGCCCGGATCCTGTGGCGCCTGGGCGACGTCGCGGCGGCGCTGGAGCTGGCAGAAGAGCAGCACGCGCTCGCGGTGGAGTGGGGCTCGGCGGCCGGCGTCGGCAAAGCCTTGTGCCACCTCGGATCGATGACCGAGGGGGACGCCGGGGTCGCGATGCTGCGGCAGGCCGTGAGCGTTCTCGACGACTCGGCCAACCGGTTCGAACTGGCCAGGGCGCTGTGGCGGGTGGGCACGCGGACAGGGGACCGTCACTGCGTGGAACGCGCCTCGGCGGTGGCCGTCGAATGCGGGGAGAGTCCGCTGGTCGCACGAGTGGAGCAGGGCGACGGCGGACGCGACCTGACGGGTGCGCAGCAGCGCGTCGTGGAGCTCGCGCTGGCGGGCCGTTCCAACCAGGAGATCGCGGACCTCATGCAGGTGGGTGTGCGGGTCGTGGAGAAGCACCTGACCAACGCCTACCGCAAGCTCGGCGTGCAGGGCCGCGGCGGGTTGCCGGCGGCGTTGTCCGCTATCGAGACGCCTCCGCCTGTTCGCACGGTTTTCGTTGACGTCTCATATGGGAACAAATAGTCTCGCGATGTGACCAGCGATCGGCTTCAGCGGGCCCGAAGTTTCGCGTGACCAGGAGAATCAGCGAACAGGAACTCGTCACCGAGCTCGTCAGAAGCCTGCGTCGCGGTGGCGGAGCCGTGTTCGAGGTGACCGGGCCGCCGGGGTCGGGCCGCACCGCACTGCTGGGCCGAATCGCCGATCACGTGACCCGGCAGGGAACCCGCCTGATCGCCGCTCGCGCGTCGGCCGTCGAGTCCACTCTGGACGGTGCCGTGCTCGCCAGGGTCCTGGCTGATCTGGGAGCCGACCCGGACCGTTCGATGACGGAGCGGTGCCGTGTCCTTCTCGAAGCCGGGCCGCTCGTGCTAGTGCTCGACGACGCGCAGTGGCTGGACGAGAGCTCGGTCGGCTGGCTCCGCGCCCTGCTGCGCAGGATCCATCGCGCCCCGGTGGTGGTGGTCCTGGCCAACGCCGGACTCGGCACGGCGGCGGAGGACGTGCTCGCCGAGCTTGCCGAGGACGGCTCGGTCACCGCGTCGCCCTGGTACGTCGTTCGCCTGCCCGAGCCCGCGGTGGACGAGGACCGGATCGCGCGAACACTGCACCTGATGTCCGATGTGGACATCACGTTGCTGCGCGCCATGGCGGTGTGCGGCGGGCACTTCGAAGGGTCGCCGGCGCGTGAACTGGCGGACCTGGACCGCGGGCTCGCCGATCGGGCGATGACGAGGTTGCGCGGACTCGGACTGGTCGCGGCCGACGAGCCGAGGCTGACCGACGGTGTGGCCCGTGCCGTGCTCGCCGCGATGAGCGCTGACCAGCGGAACGAGCTGCGGTCCAGAGCGGCGGTGCTCGGTCATCAGGCCGCGCTCGGGTTCGAGCAGATGAGTGCGATCCTGCTCGAGGCACCACCGGTCGGCGCGGAGTGGGCCCGGCTGGTGCTTCAGCGGGAAGCCCGAGTGCTGGCCACCGCGGGAAGGACGGCGGGCGCGGCCCGGCTGCTGATCCGGGCGCTGAGCGAGCCCGCGGACCCCGCGACCCGCGCGGACGTCCTGATCCAGCTCTCGCAGTGCGAACTGGACCACGCGCCGGAGGCCGGTGATCGGCGCCTGGTGCAGGTCCTGCACATGACCGGCCCGGCGATGTCGGGCCCGCGTCTGCGTGCGGCGGACCTGCTGGCCTGCCGGGAGAACTTCAGGGTGTCCCGGCGTGCGATCGAGACCGCGCTCGCGCATCCGGATCTGGCCGAGTCCGAGCAGGAGGCGCTCAGGGGTCTCCACTGGTACGTCGTGAGCGTCGCGGGCGAGCCGGCCGAACTCGGTGTCCCCGCCGTGCGGCCGCTCCCGGACTCGCCTGAAGATCCGGTGTGCCAAGGGATTGCGGCCTGGCACCTGGCCCGTGGTGGACGGGACGGTGCGGCCGCGGTGGCACTGGCGACCCGGGCGCTGGCCGTGCGCGGCCCAGGTCCTCTGACACCTCGCATCGCGGCGGCCGAGGTGTTGTCCTGGACCGCCGAGTACGAGACCGCACTGGCCGGAATCGAGGCCGTTCTCGTGGACGGCCGCCGGTACGGCGCTCGGGTCGCCGTGGCCGAGGCGATGATGCTGCGCTGCGCGGTGCGGTTGCGGCAGGGGAGTGTCGTCGCGGCGGCGGAGGATCTGGCCGGCGTGGAGGCGGAACTGCCGCGCGGCTGCTGGTCTCCCTTGCTCAGCGCGCGGCATCTCGTGCTGGAGGTGGTGCTGCTGCTCGCGGCCGACCTGGTCGACGACGCCCGCCAGGCGCTGGTCAGCGAGCCACCGGCCGAGGGCGCACCCGGCCTGGCGCATGCCTGGCGGTTGTTCGCCCACGGGCTGGTCGCGCTGGTGACGGAACCCGAGACCGCGACCGGGGCCTTCCTCGATTGCGGCCGCTGTCTGCTGGACATGGGTGTGGTCAATCCCGCCGTGCTGCCCTGGCGGTTCTTCGCGGCGACGGGATGGCGGGCCGCGGGCGAGGCCGCGCACGCCGACGCCCTGGTCGCCGAGACCTGCGACCTGGCCGTGCGGTGGGGTGTCCCCGGCTTCCTGCAGGAGGTCCAGGAGTTCGCGGACGTGGTGCACGCCGTGCCGGCGGGAGATGCCGCCAGCGCGTTCGTGGCGCAGTTGTTCCCCGGCCTGCTCGCCCGGCATCCCGTGGCCGCCGGCCGGCTGCTGGAGC
Organism: Lentzea waywayandensis; assembly: GCF_900115955.1. Lineage (GTDB taxonomy): Bacteria > Actinomycetota > Actinomycetes > Mycobacteriales > Pseudonocardiaceae > Lentzea > Lentzea waywayandensis. Next base: position 494,976 of record NZ_FOYL01000002.1, on the reverse strand, counting down.
TGACCTGTGGCTGAGGAGCTGCACGGCCGGACGGCCGGGATGGATCACCTGACGAAGGCTCTGCGGACGGCGGTGTCCGGCACGGGGGCGTTCGTGACCGTCCGGGGGCCGATGGGCGCGGGGAAGTCGGCGTTGCTGCGGGCGCTGGCCGTCCAGGCGGACAGCGACGGGGCTGTCGTGCTGCGCGCGAGCGGAGCACCCGACGAACGGGACTGGGACTTCGGTGTGGCCGACCAGCTCCGGCCCGTCCCGGCCGGTTTCGTCGTCATCGTGGTGGACGATCTGCAGTGGGCGGACGAGTCGTCCGTGCGGTGGCTGATCGAGGTCGCCTCGTGCGCGTTGGTGGTGACCGCTGTCCGCGACGGCGAGCCGGGCGCCGGCATCGCGCTTCCCGGCCGCGTGGTGCGGTTGCCGCCGGTGTCGACGGCCGGGTGGTCCCGGCACCGGCTCGCCGACTGTCTGCGCCGGCAGCCCGAACCGGTGCGCGGTGTCGCCAGAGCGATGGCCGTGCTCGGTGATCACGCCGAGATCGGCCTGACCACCGAGCTGGCCGGGCTCGACGACGACACCGGTGACGCGGCGGTGCGGAGACTTCGTTCGCTCGGACTCGTGACATCGCAACGGAATCCGCGTTTCGCCGATCCGGCGGTGCCGGACGCCGTGCTCGCCGCGATGACGACCTCCGAGCAGGACACCTGGCACGCGGCGGCCGCCGCGTTGCTGTTCGGCCGGGGCCATCCGGCCGAGGACGTCGCCGAACACCTCGTCGCGACCAGGTCGGTCCTCCCCGAGTGGGCGATCGAGGTCCTCCGGGCCGCCGCGGACACCGCGCTCCGCCGGGGACAGCGGCCGATCGCGCTGAGTCACCTGCGCAGAGCGGTGTCCGCGCAGGGGCCCGGACGTGCCGCGCTGCTGGTCGAGCTCGCCATCGCCGAGTGCGCGACGGACAACCTGCTGGCACTGCAACACCTTTGCCACGCGATCCAGATGCTCGGGTCGTGCCGGGATCGGGCCGCGGCCGTGCTCCGGATGCCCCTCGCGGCGCTGGGCGTGGCGCTGCCGCTGGTCCAGGACGTCATCGGCCCGGTCGAGCGGGACGTTCGTCAGCTCGGCGACCGTGACCTGTCGTTGCGGATCGAGGCGCGGCTGCAGTACGCCGGACACGCGGATCTCACCGAGCTCACCGACTCCACCAGGCGGCTGAGGGAACTCGGGCCGGAACCGGAGACGGCCGGCGCGGCGGAACGAGAACTGCTCACGGTGTTGTCGTTCTCGGCGACGCTGCTGTCACGCGCACCCGCGAAGGAGGTGGCGGCACTGGCCGGTCGTCTACTCGGCCACGTGCCGCCGGGGCACGCGGACGAGATGACGCAGCTGCTCGTGAAAACCTTGTGCGCAGCCGATTCTCCGCTCGACGCGGCCGCCTGGACGGACCAGGCGCTGGCACACGCCGTCGAGACGGGCACGGCGGACGACCAGGCGTTGCTCCGGGCGAGCAGGGCTCTCGTGGCCGTCCACCTGGGCAACGTCGGCGAGGCAAGGCTCCTGGCGAAGAGCGTGCTCGACCACGTCCAGGGTGAACGGGCACTCGTCGGCTCGGACGCGATGCTGGCCCTCGCCGTGGTGGCGCTCAAGGTCCAGGACGAGCAGTTGTCCGAGCGTCTGCTGTCGAGTCCGGTCGAGGTGGGCGATCCTCGTACCGCCCTGGTTCTCGACCTGGTGAGGGGCACGGACGCGGTCGCCAGAGGCGATGCGTGGGGTGGTCTGCGCGTTCTCACGGACGCGGGCCGTCAGCTCGACCAGTTGGGATGGCGGAACGTCGTGTTCTTCCCGTGGCGGACCACGGCGGTCCGGCTGCATCAGCAGTTCGGTGACGTCGGCGCGGCCAGGAACCTCGCCGAGGAGGATCACGAACGCGCTGTCGAATGGGGTGCCCCCGCCGGTGTCGGACGGACGCTGCGGGTGCTCGGCAGCCTGACGGAGGGAGCCGAGGGCGTGGACCTGTTGCACGCGTCCGAGAGCGCTCTCTCCACCTCGGCCAATCGGCTGGAGCTGGCACGCACCCACCTGGCACTGGGGCTGCGGCTGCGGGACCGGTGCGAGCAGGCTGCCACCGACCACCTGCGACGGTGTCATGACCTCGTCGTCGAGTGCGGCGACGAGCGTCTCGCCAGGCAGATCGGCACTCACCTGCGCGGCGAGGTCCGGCGTGCCGAACTCACCCGCACCGAACGGAGAGTGGTGGCGCTCGCGGTGGCCGGCCAGTCGAACCAGGAGATCGCGCACTCGCTCTCGGTGAGCGTCAGGGCCGTGGAGAAGCACCTGACGAACTCCTACCGCAAGCTGGGCGTCCTGCGCCGGGCGGACCTGGCCGGTGCGCTGAGTCACCCGTTTTAGTCTTGATTCTGACCGGACCGTGCCCGAGTCGCCGCGAGTGTGTTTAAATTCCGGCCGAACCTCGGGAAAGTCAACTGGTTCACCATGAGGATGCCCTGTCGATGCATCTCAATTGGGCCGTACCTTTCGTCGCTGTCACGTGAGGACGACCGACCCGCCGCGCGGCTGGACCACAGTATTAGCGGCGCTCCGGAGTCGGCTGTTGACCGGGCGTGAGGTCTTTCGTAGCGTCGGGCCGGTCAGGAATCGTCAATCTTCCAGAACCTGATTCTCCGGTGAATGTAAGCGTTGCTCGCGAAAGATCGCGCACCGAAGGACGGCTTTGATGCGACATCAGGGCTTTGAATGCGGCCGCCAGGAACTGCCACCTCCGTGGCGTGCCTTCCAGGCAGATGACATTCCCGCCGAGATGGTGCCGATCAGTCGGTTGCGGCTCGGCGGTTCGCCGAGGACGAGTGATGTGAGTGTGGAACACATCCGCGTCCTGGCGAGGACGAACATCGCGATGCCGCCGATCATCGTGCATCGCCGCACGATGTGTGTGATCGACGGCGTGCAGCGGGTGCGAGCCGCGGAACTGAGCGCTCGCGATCACATCGAGGCGCGGTTCTTCGACGGCGACGAGAACGACGCGTTCGTGCTCGCGGTCGAGGCGAACACGGCCAACGGTCTGCCGTTGTCGGTCGCCGACCGCAAGGCGGCCGCCACGCGGATCGTCGGGACCCACCCGATGCGATCCGACCGGTGGATCGCATCGGTCAGCGGCCTGACCGCGAGCACGGTGGGCGAGATCCGCAGGCGTTCGACTGTCGAGGGCACGCGGTCGAACACCCGGATCGGCCGGGACGGCAGGCGGCGCCCGCTCGACGGTGCGGAAGGCCGCAGGCTGGCGGGCGAACTGATGCACGCCGATCCGGACCGCTCGCTGCGCGAGATCGCCAGGGCGGCGGGTATCGCGCCGTCGACCGTGCTCGACGTGCGCAACCGGATCAGCCGCGGCGAAGACCCCGTTCCCGCCAGGAAAGCCAGAGAAGAACCCGATCCCGTCGCGATCCTGCGCACCCTGTGCAAGGACCCGTCGCTGCGGCTCACCGAGGCCGGCCGGGCCCTGCTCCGGTGGCTGGACACGCACACCGTGACCGGCCAGGCGGTTCCGCCGGTGACGGACGTCCCGGCGCACTGCGTCGACGCGATCGCCGCCCTGGCACGGCACAACGCGCGGTACTGGGCGGCCTTCGGCGATCGGCTCGGCGATCACTCGGGTCAGTGAAGAAACCCCTACGACTGAATGGACTGGTTCGCTTGAGTGGATCCAACCGATGGGTTGTGCTCATCGGCTCGTTCGTCGCCTACATGTTCGACGCGCTGGAGATCATGCTGCTGTCGTTCGCGTTGCCGGCGATCCGTGCCGATCTGGGCCTGACGACCACACAGGGCGGTCTGCTCGCCACGGCGACGTTGCTCGGCATCGGGGTGAGCAGCGTGACCGTCGGCTGGCTCGCCGACAACTACGGCCGCAAGGGTGCGTTGCTGGTCTCCCTCGCGGTGTTCGGTGTGTTCACCGCGGCGATCCTGGTGGTGCCGAGTTTCGCGCTGTTCGTGGTGCTGCGTTTCCTCGCGGGCATGGGACTCGGCGGCGTCTGGGGAGTGGTGTCGACCTACGTGGTCGAGACCTGGCCGGCCGCGCAACGGGGTCGTGCCGTGGCGTTCGTGCTCAGCTCGTTCCCGATCGGCGGGGTGGTCGCCGCGCTGCTGTCGGGAGTGCTGCTCCCGGACTGGCGCCTGTTGTTCTTCCTCGGCGGCGTGGGCGTGGTGATCCCGCTGGTCATCGTCGGCGTGTTCTTCCGCGAGTCGGCCGAATGGGCCGAGCAGAAGACCACACCGGTGAAGGTGAGCGAGATCTTCGCCCCGGAACTGCGCAGGCGCACCGCACTCGGTGCGATCGTGGCCGGGCTCGCGATGTTCGGGGCCTGGGGCGCGTCCACGTGGCTGCCGACCTACCTTCAGGCCGACAAGGGCATCCCGGCCACGACGGTCGCGCTGTTCCTGACGGTGCTCAACCTCGGGATGTTCGTGGGCTACAACGTGTTCGGGCTGATCGCCGACCGGATCGGCCGCAAGAACGCGCTGATCCTGTCGCTGGCCGGCGTGGCGCTGACGTTGCCGCTGTACGTGATCGCCGCCGACCGGACGGCGTTGCTGTGGCTGGGCCCGATGTTCGCCTTCTTCGCGGCCTACGCCGGCATCTTCGGCGCGTACCTGGGGGAGTTGTTCCCGACCAGGGTGCGGACGACCGGTGCCGGGTTCTGCTTCAACATCGGACGTGGTGTGTCGGCGTTCGCTCCGCTGACGCTGGGCGTGCTGGCGGGCGGCGCGGGGTTCGGCGCGGGTCTGCTGGTGTGCGCGGGTTTCATGGCCTGTGCGGCGATCGTCATGACATTCCTGCCCGATCTGCGCAGCGTGACCACAGCGCCGGCGGCGGTGCGCGGCTAGCTCATTTTCTGCCGGCCGGATCGCTGTCACCGGTGCGCCACAGGTAGCTGCGCACCGAGAGCGACGCGGCGCGCATGGTCGCGTGGATGTGGTCGAGGTCGTCGCCGGTGAGCTCACCACGCGACCGGTCGAAGGAACGCAGCATCAACCGGGCCGCCTCCAGCAGGCACAGCACCGCGTCCAGCTGTGCGCTGGCCGGCAACCTGCTCAGGTCCTCGTGCAGGGTCTTGATCAGCGCGTCCGCCGCTGCCGGTGTCGCGGTCCCGGTATCACGTGTCAACGTTGTCACGGCCGTCCCTCACAACTGTTCCTCTGTGGACACAAAACTGGGTCTCCTCCCAGGGGTGGACGTGCCGGCTGTACTGAAATGGATGGGTGCCATGCATAACGGGCAGAACGACCTGCAGAAGTGCGAGCATTACTCGGGCTGTGCCCGAAAGCACGGCTCAGGTCCGGTGATCCCCAGTCAGGCACGCCCGAGAACGACGAGCTCCGCGGAGTGCGAAGCGCACCGGCCGATCGGCTGTCCGATGCTCAGTTCTCTCCAGGCCAGGATCCTGGAAGGTGTCGCGGCCGGATTCTCCAGCGGGCGACTGTCGCGCGAGTTGTATCTCAGTTCGAAGACCATCGATTACCACGTCCGCGTCATGTCCGACAAGCTTCAGGCACCGAATCGCGTCGCGTTGGTCTCGAGGGCGTACGTCCTCGAAATTCTGCGAAGGGATTCGTGGCCGCCGCGTGTCGCGTGTGAAACCGTGGATTGACGTGCGGTGGTCCGAGGTGGGCAGTTCGCGTGTTCGTGCGCGAACTGCGTGTCGTCAGGTGCCCTCCACGTCCACTCCCATCTCCTCGGCGATGCGGGCCGCCTCGGCCAGGAGGGTCTCCACGATCTGCGACTCCGGGACCGTGCGGATCACCTCGCCCTTCACGAAGATCTGGCCCTTGCCGTTGCCGGCGGCGACACCGATGTCGGCCTCGCGGGCCTCGCCCGGCCCGTTGACGACACAGCCCATCACCGCCACCCGCAACGGCACCGGGAACCCTTCGAGTGCGGCGGTGACCTGTTCGGCCAGGGTGTGCACGTCGACCTGGGCGCGTCCGCACGACGGGCACGACACGATGTCGAGGCCTCGTGGCCGCAGTCCCAGTGACTCCAGGATCTGCGCGCCGACCTTGACCTCTTCGACCGGCGGCGCGGACAGCGACACGCGGATGGTGTCGCCGATGCCCTCCGCCAGCAGCGCGCCGAACGCGACCGAGGACTTGATCGTGCCCTGGAAGCGTGGGCCCGCCTCGGTCACGCCGAGGTGCAACGGGTAGTCGCACCGGGCGGCGAGCTTGCGGTACGCCTCGATCATCACCACGGGATCGTTGTGCTTCACCGAGATCTTCAGGTCGGTGAAGCCGTGCTCCTCGAACAACGAGCACTCCCACAACGCCGACTCCACGAGCGCGTCCGGGGTGACGCCGCCGTGCTTGTCCAGCAGTCGCCTGTCCAGCGACCCGGCGTTCACCCCGATCCTGATGGGCACGCCCGCGTCTCCTGCCGCGCGGGCGATCGCGCCGACCTGGTCGTCGAACCGGCGGATGTTGCCGGGGTTGACCCGCACCGCGGCGCAGCCGGCGTCGATCGCGGCGAACACGTACTTGGGCTGGAAGTGGATGTCGGCGATCACCGGGATCTGCGACTTGCGGGCGATCGTCGGCAGCGCGGCCGCGTCGTCCGCCGACGGCACAGCGACCCGCACGATCTCGCAGCCGGCCGCGGTGAGCTCGGCGATCTGCTGCAACGTGGCGTCGATGTCGGTGGTCGGTGTCGTGGTCATCGACTGCACCGACACCGGCGCGTCGCCGCCGACCGCCACCGGGCCGACCATGATCTTGCGGGAGGTTCGCCGCGTGGCAACGGAAAGTTCTTCCCTGCGCGGCACGGGCATGCCCAAGGCGACGGTCGTCATCGTTCCTCCCCGGTGTGAACCGGCCAGACGTCGAGGTCGTCGATGCCCGCCGGTGCGGCGTCGAGGCCGGCCAGAAGTTCCGTCACGGCACTGGTGACGTCCTGCGCGGTCAGCCCGCAGGCGGCCAGCACCTCGGCCCTGGACCCGTGGCTCAGGAACCGCCTCGGGATGCCGAACTCCCGCAACGGGGTGTGCACGTCGGCGTCCCGCAGCGTCTGCGCGATCGCGGAACCGACACCGCCCGCACGGCTGTTGTCCTCGACCGTGATCGCGAGCCGGTGGCGGCGGGCGAGGTCGGCGATCGCGGGGTTGACCGGGGTGACCCATCTCGGGTCGACCACCGTCACCCCGATGCCCTGTGCCCGCACGCCGTCGGCGACCGCGAGCGCGAGCCCCGCCAGCGCGCCGACCGCGACGATCAGCACGTCCAGCGAGCCGGAGCGGCGCAGCACGTCCAGCCCGTTGAACGTGGCCATGGCGGGAACGTCGTCACCGGCGGGGCCTTTGGGGAACCGCAACAGCGTCGGACCTTCGTGCCACGCCACCGCTTCCGCCAGCAGCTCGGCCAGCCGGGTGCCGTCCCGCGGCGCCGCGATCCGCAGCCCCGGCACCACCTGGAGCACCGACAGGTCCCACATGCCGTTGTGGCTCGGCCCGTCGTCGCCGGTCACCCCGGACCGGTCGAGGACGAACGTCACCGGGCGGCGGTGCAGCGCGACGTCCATCAGCAGCTGGTCGAGCGCGCGGTTGACGAACGTGGAGTAGATGGCCACCACCGGGTGCACGCCGCCCAGGGACAGCCCGGCGGCCATGGTGACCGCGTGCTGCTCGGCGATGCCCACGTCGATCACTCGGCCCGGAAACCGTTGCTGCAACGGCAGAAGCCCGGTCGGCTCGGCCATCGCGGCCGTGATCGCCACCAGGTCCTCGCGTTGCTCGGCCAGTTCGACGAGCTTCTCGCTGAACACCGACGTGAACGACGGCGGCGAGGACTTGAGCGCCTTGCCGGTGAGCGGGTCCATCGGTTTGACGGCGTGGCCGAGATCGAGGTCGTTGCTCTCGGTGTGCTCGAAACCCTTGCCCTTGGCGGTGATCACGTGCACCACCACCGGCCGGCCCAGCGCGGACGCGTGGCGCAGGGCGTCCTGGACGGCGGTGACGTCGTGGCCGTCGACCGGCCCGTGATAGGAGAGACCGAGCTGCTCGAACACGCCGGGCCCGCGTCCGGCCCGCAACGAGGCCAGGTGCTCGGCCAGCCCGCCGACCGTCGGCGCGTAGGAGCGACCGTTGTCGTTGAGCACGATGACGAGCGGCCGGTCCGGCCCGCCCGCGATGTTGTTGAGCGCCTCCCAGGCCATGCCGCCGGTCATCGCGCCGTCGCCGATGATCGCGACGACCGCCCGGTCACGGCGGCCGAGGTGGGCGTCCGCCCGCGCCAGTCCGTCCGCATAGGACAGTGCGGTCGAGGCGTGCGAGTTCTCCACCAGGTCGTGCTCGGACTCCTCCTGGCACGGATAGCCGGAGACGCCGCCGGACCTGCGCAGCCGGTCGAACCCGGCCTGCCGTCCGGTGAGGATCTTGTGCACGTAGGACTGGTGGCCGGTGTCCCACAGCAGCCGGTCGCGCGGGGAGTCGAAGACGGTGTGCAGCGCGATGGTCAGCTCCACCACGCCGAGGTTGGGTCCGAGGTGGCCTCCGGAGGCGGAGACCCGCTCGATCAGGAACGCGCGGATCTCCGCGGCGAGGTCGCGGAGCTCTCCGGCGGTCAGCTCACGCAGCCGTGCCGGGTCGCGCACGGTTTCCAGCAGCGCCATGTCGAACAGTGCTCCTCATCAGCGACGGTGGTTGCCCGGTCTCGATCGGTCACGGCACGTCCGCCACTCCGGTCAGCCGCGCGGGCGGGGAGAACACGACGTCCTCGGTCGCCACCCGGTGCACGGCGACGTCCGCGTGACCCAGTTCGGCGAGCCGGTCGAGAAGTTCGTCGACGAGGATCTCCGGCGCGCTCGCCCCGGCGCTCACCCCGACCGTCGTCACACCGGCCAGCCACGCGGGGTCGAAGTGGGACACGTCCGGGACGAGTTCCGCTGTGGCACCAAGCCTTCTGGCCACCTCGACCATCCGGATCGAGTTGCTGGAGTTCGTCGAACCGACCACCAGCACCAGGTCGCACCGGTCCACGATGGCCCTGATGCCGTCCTGGCGGTTCTGGCTGGCGTAACAGATGTCGTCGGTGGCGGGCCCGCGCAGGTCGGTGAACCTGCGCTGGAGCACGGCGATGATGTCCCTGGTCTCGTCCACCGAGAGCGTGGTCTGGGTGAGGTAGGCGACCGGTGCGTCGGCGGGAAGGTCCAGCGCCTCCGCGTCGGCGACCGTCTCGACGATGATCGTCTGGTCGGGAGCGTGCCCGAAGGTGCCCTCGACCTCCTCGTGGTCCGCGTGCCCGACCAGCAGCAACGTCCGCCCGTCCCGGGCGAAGCGGCGGGCCTCCTGGTGCACCTTGGCCACCAGGGGACAGGTCGCGTCGAGCACGTCCAGCCCGCGCGCGTCCGCGTTCTGCCGCACCTGCGGGGAGACACCGTGCGCGGAGAAGACGCACACCGCGCCCTCCGGCACCTCCTGCTCGGAGTCGACGAACACGACACCCCGCTGCTGGAATCCGCGCACCACGTAGTGGTTGTGCACGATCTCCTTGCGGACGTAGATCGGCGCGCCGTGTTGTTCCAGCGCGAGGTCGATGATGGCAATGGCCCGGCGCACGCCGGCGCACAAACTCCGCGGTTCGGCCAGCAGGACCTGCTTACCGCCACTCATTCCCACTCCGTTCCGTGCCATGACGTCCGCGTCGGAACGCCTGGCTTCGCGTTGCCGAACAGGGCATCCACGCCGGTCGGTAGAAACCGAGTCCTTCTCGGGAAGGCTGGTCCGCCGCGGGGTGCCGGCTCAATAGCCGGACTCGAACACGGCATTGGTGTCGCGCAGCAGCCACCAATCCGCAGAATAGTGCAGTTCAGGCTTTACGCCGTGCCCTTTGGGGTTTTTCCTAAAGTCGAACATGCGCAGGCCACGTCGTTGACACGACCAGGGGCGTCCCTCCAGGATGGAATCCGATAGCTGCCACTCGATTTCGCGGCGGCTCTGCGTTTCGAATCCTGGCCACATCACGGCGGGCACCGCGCAACGACCGCACCAGGCCGTTCATCAACGTCGTCGACATCCGAGCCCTGGAGAAGTGACCGTGTCAAACATTTCAAGTTCACCTCTGGCAGCGCTGGACCCTCAGGACGAGGTAAGGGTGGTCGGCCAGTACTACGACGACAAAACAGCCAAGCTGGTGCGCAAATACGGGCCCGGCCCCAGGATTCACTATCACGTCGGGTACTACCCCTCCTCCGAAGCGCCACCGCCCGGCAACGACGCGGACGCCATTCGCGGCAGCATTCGGCTCCATCAGGAGGGCCTGCTGCGGTACGCGGCCAAGATCTGGGGCGCCGAACACCGGCTGTCCGGGAAGGTCCTGGACGTCGGCTGCGGCCTCGGCGGAGGCTCGCTCTTCTGGGCCCAGGAATACGGCGCCGACGTCACGTCGGTCACCAACGCGCCGGAACACGCGCCGGTCGTCAACGGGTTCGCGCGGGAATGCGGTCTGGGCGGCAAGGTCCGGACGCTGGTCTGCGACGCGAATCGCCTCACCGTGGACGACGGCCCCTACGACGCGGCGGTCGCGATCGAGAGCAGCGGGTACTTCAACCGCCCTCAGTGGTTCGAGCGGCTGTCGCACGTGCTCCGGCCGGGCGCGAGCGTGTGCGTCGAGGAAGTGTTCCTGACTCGCCCTCACGGAGCCGATGTGTGGGCCGAGTACTTCTACACGAAACCGGCCACGGTGCGCGACTACGCGGAAGCCGCGGAGGCCGCGGGTTTCGAGCTGGTCGACGAGGTCGACGCCACCGCGGAGACCGCGCCGTTCTGGGAGGAGAGCGCCGCCTGGACGAAGGCGGTGCTGGACAACGACAGCGGCCTTTCGGCAGTGGAGCGCAGGCAGCTCAGGATCTCTCTGCTGGCGAACCAGGCGCAGGGCGCTGAATGGCGAGCAGGGGGCTTGCAGCTGGGTTTCCTGCGCTTCGAGAAGAAGTGAGCGGCTCACCATCGCGCAGGCGCTCGGCCGGGGAGTCCCGGCCGGGCGCCTGCGCGATCAGCTGTTGAGCCGACTTCCCGCCACCCTCACAACAACTACGGAGATCCGAATGACGATCGAGCAGTCTCCCGCTCCCAGCGACGTCGCCGACGTGTACGACGGGATCGGTCAGATCTACGGTTCCGCGTGGGGCCCCAACTACCACTACGGGTACTGGGACGACGACGCCGACGACAGCTCCATCGAGGTGGCCACGGACCGCCTGACCGACATGATGATCGCGGGCCTCGGCGCGCAGGCCGGCCAGCGGGTCCTCGACGTCGGCTGCGGCATCGGCCACCCCGCGCTGCGGCTCGTCCGCACCTCCGGCGTGAACGTGGTGGGCATCTCCGTCAGTCACGTCCAGGTGGCGCAGGCCAACGAGCTCGCGGCCGCGGCCGGGCTCGGCGACAAGGCCACGTTCCAGTTCACGGACGCGATGGACATGTCCTTCCCCGACGGCTCGTTCGACGCGGCCTGGGCGTTCGAGTCGATGTGGCACATGCCCGACCGCGGTCAGGTGCTCTCCGAGATCGCTCGCGTCCTGCGCCCCGGCGGCCGCCTCGCCATCGTCGACGTCATCGAGCGCGGCCCGGTCAGCCCTGAGGGACGCAAGGTCCTGGACCACGTCTGCGAGAACTACGCGGTGAAGTCCCTGGGCACTGTGGACGAGTACGAGAAGGCGTTGGCCGCCAACGGTTTCGTCGATGCGGAGATCCGCGACATCAGCGCCAACTGCAATCGCACCCTCGCGGTCATGGCCGACGCCGTGGAGACCAAACGCGACGAGCTGGTCGCTCTGGTCGGCGAGGAACAGGCCGACTCGCTGCTCGCCTTCATGCGCCTGTCCGCGGTCACGCCGGAGCAGGGCTACCTCTACCTGACCGCCGTCCGCGCCTGATCCCGCACACTCCTCGGCCTGCGCCACGACGTGGCGCAGGCCGAGGCCGTTCTCACTGCCGTACCCGCAGTTCGGTCAACGCCCGCAGCGGGAACACCGGCCGGTGCCGTGGTGGCAGTCCCGGCGCCAGGGTCAGACCCGGCATCCTGGCGGCGAGGGCCTGCACCGCGATCTCCAGCTCCGCGCGGGCGAACCCGGCTCCGAGGCAGAAGTGGATGCCGTGCCCGAACGCGAGGTGCGTGGCGGACTTGCTGCCCGGGCTGAACGCCGCCGGACACGCGTGGGCGCGACTGTCCCGGCCGGCCGCTCCGTACAGCAGGAGCAGCCTGCTTCCCTCGGCCAGGTGGACGTCGCCGACCACCACGTCACGCGTCGCGGTCCGGTACATGCCCGCCAGCGGACTGTCGAACCGCAAGCCCTCCTCGACGAGGTCGCGGGTGGCGATCGTCCCGTCGACGACCTCGGCCCAGCCGCCGAGGGACCGGAGCTGCTGGTACGTGATCGTGCCCAGCGCCTCGGCACAGGTCATGTGTCCGGCGAAGATCAGGGTGGGGATCTGGACGGCGACCTGGTCGGCCGTGAGCGTGTTGCCCGCCTTGCCGTCGTGGAGCAGCTCGCTGATCAGGTCGTCCCGCGGTGAGGCCAGCCGGTCCTGCGCGATCGAACGGGCGAACGCGCCGAACTCCATCAGCCCGCGGGCGTGTTCGCGCAGCAGGTCGGGATCGGTGTCGCTCTGCAACATCATGAGCTCGATGCGCTGCTCGGACCACAGACGGCACCGGTCGAGGTACTCGTCCGGGACCCCGAGACGCCGGCACATCACCTCGAGGGCGTACGGCACGGCGAACGCGGCGATGAAGTCGAACTCCTCCTCCGCCGCGGCACGCTCGGCGAGGTCGGTCGCGATCGCCCGCATCGTGGGTTCGAACGCCCTGACCCTGGCCGGCGTGAACCCGGTGTTGAGCACTTCCCTGATCTTGGCGTGCTCGGGAGGGTCGAGTGAGCCGACGGCCACGGCACCGGCGCCGCGCCAGGTCTTGAACATCCTGCTCACGTCCTCGGGCAGCGCGACCTTGGGACGAGGGTTGTGGTCGCGTGCCGAGAAGCTCCGGTCGTCCTTCAGCACGGCGAGCATGTCCTCGCGCCGGGTGACGCACCACGCGTCGAGCAGAGGGGCGTAGAACACCGGCTCCGCGTCTCCGACGTCGGCCAGGAATGCGTACGGGTCGTCGCGATGTGCGCCATAGGGGTCGAACGGCCTGCCTTCGAGCAATTTCCCAGAATCGGCCGTTGTAGCCATTTCGCCTCTCAAGCTTTCAGTGAACCGGTTCGGCGATCTCGGTGCGGCCGGCCTGGTCGTGGCGCGGCATTGGCGCCGCCCAGCAGCCACCAATCCACAGAATAGTCCAATCCGGGTTGTACGCCGCCGCGTTTGGGGTTTTTCCTAAAGTCGAACATGCTCACGCCGCGTCGTTGACACGGCGGGGAGAGCTCGTTCAGGATGCTGGTTGGAACTGTTGCTCAAATTCCTGAGCGTCACTCGAGATTCGGTGACGAGTTTTCGGTGTTCAATTCACGAACGCCCCGTGCGTAGGTCTGACCAGGAATCGGGAAGGCGTGCGACCACCGGAGGAGAATCCCGATGAGCACACTCGACACCTCGTCGACCGGGCTTGCAGCCCTCCTGTCACCGGGGACGGTGCGGTCCACGGTGTTGCCCGTCGTGCGGCAGCAGGTCTCCGCGCTGGAGCCGACCCTCGCCAGGGTCTGCTCCTATCACCTCGGCTTCACCGACGAACACGGTGACCTCAGTGGTGCGGCGAACGGCAAGCTGACCCGCGCCGCCCTCATGACGGCGGCGGCGCAGGGGGTCGGCCTGCGGCCGGAGGACGTCCGGTCCCAGGCGGCGGCACTGGAGCTGCTGCACAACTCGACCCTGATCCACGACGACATCATCGACGCGGACGAGCTGCGGCGCGGTCGTCCAGCGGCCTGGAAGGTGTTCGGCGCCAGCCTGGCCATCCTGGCCGGGGACGCGTTGCAGGCTCTCAGTCTGCAGATGGTCGTCGACGACCCCGGCCCCGGCCGCGCGGAGATCTCCTGCGCGTTCGCCGAGGCCAACCGCCTGGTTCTCGCTGGCCAGTCCCGCGAGTTCACCGTCCGGCTGGGTTCCGGCGCCGGCATCGCGGAGTACGACCGGATCGTCGAGGAGAAGACGTCCGCGCTGTTGCAGTGCGCACTGGTGACTCCCGCACTGCGGGCGGGCAGCCCGGAGCACGTCCTGGCCGCCCTGCGCGGTGCGGGCAGGCATCTGGGCCTCGCCTTCCAGATCTTCAACGACGTCGAGGACATCTGGGGCGATCCCGCGGTGACCGGCAAGCCCGTCCGGGGCGACATCGAGCGACGCAACCCGTCTCTGCCGGTGCTGGCGGCGCTGTCCGCCGGCGGCCCGGCCGGCGAGCGGCTGCGCGGACTGTGGCAGGCCGGCGGCACCACGGCGGCGCACCTCCAGGAGATCGCCGACCTCACCGAGGAGGCCGGCGGCCGGCACACGGCCGAGCAGCGGTCCCGCGACCATCTCGACTCCGCTCTGGAGCACCTCGGACGAGCCGGGCTGACCCCGGCCGCGTCCGCCGAACTGACCGCCCTGTTCGACCGCATCGTCAACCGCACGGCATGACCCGTGACTCCCGGAGGTCGTCAGTGAGTACCCCGGTTCAACTGCCTTTCGAGCAGGCGAACGTGCTGCACCTCGCGCCAGGGCTGCGCGCGCTCCAAACCCGGGGCGCGGTCCACCGGGTCCGTACTCCCGAGGGCGGCGAGGCGTGGCTGGTCACCGGTCATGCCGAGGTGCGGCAGTTGCTCGACGACGACCGGCTGAGCCGCAACAACCCCGATCCGGCGGCGAAGGACAGCGGGTCGGCACTGCTCGCCAGTCTGCTGGGCGGCTTCGCCACGGACCACGGCCGGTTGCGTGCGTTGCTGGAGCCGCACTTCTCACCCGAGCGGATGGCGGAGCTGCGACCGTACGTGGAGAAGGTCACCGGGCAGCTCCTGGACCAGCTGGCAGAGCGGAAGCCGCCGGTCGACCTGCGCGAGACGGTGGCGCTGTCGCTGCCGATCCAGGTGATGTGCGAGTGGCTGGGCGTGCCGCAGGAGGACAAGGACCGGTTCGGCGGCTGGACCCAGGACGCCGCGAACGTCGGGGACCCGGTGAGGTCCAAGCAGGGCCTGGGCGGACTTTTCGGCTACTGCAAGCAACTCGTGGCTGACAAGCGGGCGAACCCCGGCGACGACGCGATCTCCAGGATCTGCGCGACCGAGGGGATCACCGACGACGAGGTCCTCGGGCTGACGGCGTTGTTGCTGTTCGGCGGTTATGAGACCACGGTCGCCCGGATCGGCACCTGCGCGGTGCTGCTGTTGTCCGACCCGGAACAGTGGCAGGCGTTGGTGGACGACCCGAGCCTCGTGCCCGGCGCCGTCGAGGAGACCCTGCGGAGGTCGATGCCGAACCCGCACAACGGCGGCATGCCCCGGTACGCGGTGACGGACTTCGAGATCGACGGGGCCGCCATCAGGACCGGTGACTTCGTGCTGCTGAACGTCATCGCGGCCAACCACGACGAGGCGGCCTTCGCAGATCCGGACCGGGTCGACATCACGCGTGACACCGCGGGCAGCCTCGCGTTCGGTCACGGCGCATACAACTGCGTGGGTGCGGCGCTGGCGCGGATGCAGTTGCAGGTGGTGCTCACCCAGCTCGTCACGCGGTTCCCGGCCCTGCGCCTGGCCGCCGGCGTGGACGAGCTGAGGCTGCGCCACGACACGTTGATCGGCGGGTTGGTCCAGCTTCCGGTGCGATGGTGATGGGATCCTGATGCTGCACAAGATATCCGCGGGCGTCGTCACGAAGAGCCCGGAATCGGTCCGCTCGTACCTCCTGCTGATGCGGCTGGACAGGCCCACTGGGTACATGCTCTACCTGCTTCCGGGGCTGTGGGCCGTCGTCTTCGCCTCCGGGACACGGCCGGATCTGCTGTCGGTGGCGGCCGTCGCCGTCGCCGCGGTGCTCATCCGCGGCTTCGCCTGCGCGAGCAACGACGTCACCGACAAGGAGATCGACGCGCGCGTCGCCCGCACCGTGGGGCGGCCCGTCGCGGCGGGGACGATCAGCGTCCGGAACGGGATCCTCTGGGCCGCCGCGCAGGCCCTGGTCGCACTGCTGGTCCTCGCGGTGGCGAACGTCGAGACGGCCCTGGTCGCACTGGCCACCTACCCGTTGATCGTCGCGTACCCCTTCATGAAGCGCTTCTTCGTCTGGCCCTCGGCCTTCCTCGGGCTGGTGATGAGCACCTACGTGTTCGTCGGCTGGACGGCGGCGACCGGGAACGCCGACTACCCGCTGCCGGTGTACGGCCTGTACGCGGCGGGGACCTTCTGGACCATGATCCACGACGCGATCTACTCCCATCAGGACAAGGAGTTCGACCGGAAGATCGGGGTGAAGTCGTCCGCCCTGCTGTTCGGCGGGTCCACCAAGGTGTGGCTGTCGGTCTTCCTCGTTCTCAGCGTCGCGGGCGTGGTGTGGGCCGGTTCCCTCACGCCGATCGGGTGGGCGTTCTACGTGGTCGTCGTGCTGGCGGCGCTCTACCTGGCCTACCTGGTCTTCCGGGTGGACCTGGACGACCCGAAGGCGTGCTGGGACACCTTCGTCGCCAACACCTACTACGGCTGGATCGTGCTCGCGGCCGTGATCGCCGGGCAGGTCACATGAGCGACTCGATGTGGCAGGGAAGCGGCGTCGACCTGGACGCCTACCTGACCCGTGTGGGCTACGAGGGCGACGTGGCCGCGGACCTCTCCACGTTGCGGGGCCTGCACTCCGCCCACGTCGACGCGATCGCGTTCGACAACCTCGACGCGCTGCTCGGGCGCACGGTGGTGCCGCTCGATCTGGACAGCGTCCAGGAGAAGATCGTGCGGCAGGGCCGCGGAGGCTGGTGCCTGGAACAGGTCGTGCTGATGGCGGCCGTGCTGGACCGCATCGGGTTCACGTTCACGGCGTTCGCCGGACGGACGCGCATCCGCTCCGGCAGCAAGCTCGGTCCCGCCCTGCACGTCGCGCTCCTCGTCGAGCTGGACGGCGAACAATGGCTCCACGACGTGAGTTTCGGCGCCTACGGGCTGCACGAGCCGATCCGGTTCGCGGAGAACGAGCGGCTGGACGGCGACTGGTCGTTCGATCTCGTGCGCGAGCCGACCGGTGAGAACGTGCTGCGGTTCCTGGGACCGGACGGACCGGTGGAGCTCTACGGCTTCACCACGGACGTGCGTTACCCGTCGGACTTCGAGCTCCTCAACCACTTCTGCCTCACGCATCCGCGCTCGCCGTTCAACCACCGGATGGTCCTCCAGCGCACACAGCCCAAGGTGAGGCACCTCCTCGCCGGCACCGTGCTGGCCGAGATCCGGCCGGGGGAGCCGGCGACGTTCCGCGAGCTCGACGAGGCGGAGGCGCTGTCCGCTCCCGGCGAGATCTTCGGGATCACCCTGGAGCCGGGCGACATCCAGACTCTTCGGAAAACCTTGGCCGGCCCATGACGCGCACACTTCTGGTGGACAACTACGACTCGTACACCTTCAACCTCTTCCAGCTGATCGCCGAGATCAACGGCCAGGAGCCGACGGTCGTGGTCAACGACGACCCGGCGCTGCTCGACCTGCGGCTGGAGGACTTCGACAACATCGTCGTCTCGCCCGGCCCCGGCCGGCCGCAGAACGCCCGCGACATCGGCCTCGTCGGGGAACTGTTGCGCCGCACCACGTTGCCGGTGCTGGGAGTCTGCCTCGGCCATCAGATCATCGGGTACCTGGCGGGCGCGACCGTGTCCGCCGCGCCGGAGCCGCGGCACGGGCACCTCGCCAAGGTCTCCCACGAGGGAGATCCGTTGTTCGCCGGGGTGCCCCGTGAGTTCGTCGCGGTGCGGTACCACTCGCTCGGCGTGCAGGAGCCACTGCCGGAGGAGCTCGTCCCGATCGCGTGGGCGGACGACGGTGTGCTGATGGCGCTGCGGCACCGGGACCTGCCGCAGTGGGGCGTGCAGTTCCACCCCGAGTCGGTCGCCTCCGGGTACGGCAGGGAGATCCTGCGGAACTTCGCCGAACTGACCCGCCAGGCCCACGGGTCCCCGTCCGCGGAACTCGGACTGATCAGCACCGTCGTGCCGACCGGCGCCGATGCCGAGGCCGTCTTCCTGGAGCTGTTCGGCGAGAGTCCCCACTGCTTCTGGCTCGACAGCAGCCGGGTGGAGGAGGGCCTGTCCCGGTTCTCGTTCCTGGGCGACACGTCCGGGCCGCTCAGCGAGGTCGTGACCTACCGCACCGGCAGCGGGGTGGTGCAGGTGCGCGACGCCGGCGGGGTCCGCGACGTCCCCGGCAGCGTGTTCGACTTCCTGGAGCAGCGGCTGCGCGAGCGGCGGGTTCCCGACACGACCCTGCCGTTCAACCTGACCGGTGGGTACGTCGGCTACTTCGGGTACGAGCTGAAGGCGGAATGCGGTGCGACAGCGCGCCACACCGCGGAAACCCCGGACGCCGCCTGGATGTTCGCCGACCGGATCGTCGCGATCGACCACCAGGAGGGACTGACCTACCTGGTCGCCGTGCACGACGAGGCGACCCGGCGCGACGCCCAGGAGTGGGTGGACCGGACGGCGACCGTCCTCACCGGACTGCACGCCGTCCGGGACGAGCCCGCCGACGAGCCGTGCGCGCCCCCTGACGCCGAGGAGTACCTGGTCCGCGACCGGAACCAGTACCTCGCGGACATCGCGGAGTGCCAGCGTCAGCTGCGGCTGGGCGAGAGCTACGAGATCTGCCTGACGAACAAGCTGCACCTGCCGTTCCGGGACGACGACACCGACTTCTACCTGAGGCTGCGCCGGTCGAACCCCGCGCCGTACGCCGCGCTGCTGCGCCTCGGTGACGTCACGGTCTTCTGCTCGTCGCCGGAGCGGTTCCTGCGCATCGAACGAGATCGCGGGGTCACGAGCAAACCGATCAAGGGCACCGCTCCTCGCGACGCCGACCCCGTGCGCGACGCCGAGATCGCCGCCACTCTCGCGTCGAGCGCGAAGACGCAGGCCGAGAACCTGATGATCGTCGACCTGCTGCGCAACGACCTCGGCCGGGTGTGCGAGGTGGGCAGCATCGACGTCGACCCGTACCTGGCCGTCGAGAGCTACCAGACCGTGCACCAGCTCGTGTCCACTGTGCACGGACGGCTCAAGGACGGCGTCAGCGCGATGGACTGCGTCCGGCAGTGCTTCCCCGGTGGCTCCATGACCGGGGCGCCGAAGCTGCGCACCATGGAGATCATCGACGGCCTGGAGACGGAGGCCAGGGGCGTGTACTCCGGCACCCTCGGCTATTTCGGTCTCTCCGGCGCCGCGGACCTGAACATCGTGATCCGCACCGCGGTCCGCGTCGGAGACCGGCTGACCATCGGTGCCGGCGGGGCGATCGTGCTCGACTCCGACACCCAGGAGGAGTACGAGGAGATGCTGCTCAAAGCGGCGGCGTCGCTGCGCGCCTGGCGTGCGCCCGCGGTGTCGGACGTGGGTTCGCAGCGATGAGCCGCCAGTGGTGGGACGACGGCGGGTGGTCGCCTTCCGGCGAGACGGGGATGGTCCGGGTCATCGACTCGTGGCTCGTGGACGAGGGGCGGGTGCGGGGATTCGGCCGGCACGCCCAGCGCTTCGCCGACGCCTGTTCCCGGTTCTCCGGACCGGGAACGGACGGGTTCCTGCGCGCGGTCGCCGAGTCGTTGCCCGCGCGGGGCCGGTGGTTCCCGCGCGTCGAGCTCGTGGAGACCGGTTCCCGGACGCGACTGCGGTTGTGGATGCGTCCCGCGCCCCCGCGCACCAGGACCGTCCGGTTGTGGAACTCGGGGACCGACCGCCGAAGCCTGCCCGCCGTCAAGGGCGTCGACCTGGACCACCTGACCGCCCTGCGTGCCGCCGCGGTCGCGGCAGGAGCCGACGAGGCAATGCTGCTCTCGCCGGACGGACACGTGCTCGAAGGATCCACGACGAGCATCGTCTGGTGGCGCGGCGACGTTCTCTGCGGACCGCCGCCCGGACCCGGCCTGCTGCCCGGGATCACCCGTGCCCTGCTCGGTGAGCTGGCCGGGCAGGACGTCGTCTCCGAATCCGCCACCCCGGCGGAGCTGGCCGGCGTTCCGGTGTGGACGGTGAACGCCCTGCACGGCGTCCGGCCGGTCACCGAGGGGCTGGGCCGGTTCGTCGAAGCGGACGCGGCGAAGGCCGAGCGCTGGCAGGCGCGCCTGGAGTCGCTCGCCGTTCCCGTCGTCCCCGCGCTGAACACGTGAAGGAGGCTCCCTGATGTCCACTGACCTCGAGCGCGACCTGCTGGTCCAGCTGACCCGTCGCTGGGGCAAGCGGGTGGCCGTCAAGAAGGACGAGCTCGACCTGGACGGGCACTTCGACGCAGGCCTGCCGGACTTCCCGGAGCACCTCGTGCCGGTGCTCGGCCTGCCGGGTGCCGAGAAGCTCGACCGGGACGCACGCGAGCGGATCCTGTCCGCGGCGTGGATCGCCTACAACGCCAAGACCGCGGCCATCGAGGACGAGATCATCCTGCCGGCCTGCCGGTTGATGCTCCAGGAGCGGATCCCGGTCCGCCGCGACGACGTCGCCGTCGACGCGCTGCACCAGACGATCATCGACGAGCACTACCACATTCTCATGTGCCACAACGCTGTCGGCGTCACGCGCCGACGGCGCGACATGGCCGGCGTGCGGTTCGCGCCGGACGTCTGGTCGGTGGTCCAGGGACGTGCGGCGGCCCGCGCCGGGCTGTCCGGGTTCGACCGCGACATCGTCGACATCGCGTTCTCCCTGGCCGCCGAGACGACGATCAGCGGGTTCCTCTCGGCGTTGTCCACCGCCCAGGAGATCCAGCCGATGAACCGGATCACCACCGATCTGCACCGGCGGGACGAGAGCGGCCACGCGGTGGTGTTCCGCGAGCTGTGCGGCTCGCTCTACCGGAACCTGGACGGCACGCAGCAGCAGACGTTCCGCGAAGCGCTCGTGAACGGCCTGACCGCGTTCCGCTCCGCCGACCTGGAGCCGTGGGTGACCGTCGCGGCCCAGGGCGGCTTCGAGATCGGCGTCGACCAGCTGGCCGAGTGGGCCGCGTCCCGCCCGGTGCCGAAGCGGGACACCGGACCGTTGCAGCTGCTGCTCGACGACCTGGGCATCAGCCACGACCTCGTCGAGACGTGAGGTCTGCCGAGGACTGGCGGACGCTCGTCGCCTGCCAGCGACCGGAATGGCCCGACCAGGTCCGGCTCGGCGAGGTGGTCGACGACCTGACGGCCTCGCCTTCACTGGTCACGCCCCAGGAATGCGACACGCTCACCGCACGCCTCGCGCAGGTCGCCGAGGGCAAAGCGTTCCTGGTGCAGGGCGGCGACTGCGCCGAACGTCTCGACGACCTCTCGACGCAGGCGATCCGGCGCAAAATTGTTCTGCTGCGACAGATGTCCGAGATCCTCACGTCCGCCTCGACGCTCCCGGTGGTCACCGTGGGCCGGATCGCCGGCCAGTACGCCAAGCCCAGGTCCTCGCCGACCGAGACCGTGGACGGGCGCACGCTGCCGGTGTACCGGGGTGACGCGGTGAACGGCATCGGCTTCACCCAGGCCGAACGGCAGCCGGATCCGGCCCGGTTGCGCCGCGTGTACGACGCCTCGCAGTACACAATGGACGTGCTGCGAGGGGAGTTGTGCACGAGCCACGAGGGTTTGCTGCTCGACTACGAGGAAGCCCTGACCCGCCGTGACCCGCGCTCTGGCCGACGCTACGCGGGAAGCGGCCACCTGCTGTGGATCGGCGACCGCACCAGGCAGCTCGACGGCGCCCACGTCGCCTACTTCGCGACCATCGACAACCCCATCGCGGTGAAGCTGGGACCGTCCACCACGCCCGAGCACGCGCTGGCCCTGATCGACCGCCTCGACCCCGACCGCCGGCCGGGCAGGCTGACGTTCGTCGTGCGGATGGGAGCCGACCGCGTGCGGGATCTGCTGCCGGAGCTGGTGGAGAAGGTCAACGCCTCGGGAGCGCCGGTGGCGTGGGTGTGTGATCCCATGCACGGCAACACGTTCCAGGCACCCAGCCGGTACAAGACGCGGCGTTTCACCGACGTCCTCGCCGAGGTGGCGGGCTTCGTCGAGGTGCATCGGGCACTCGGTACCCACGCCGGCGGCCTGCACGTCGAACTGACCGGCGAGGACGTCACCGAGTGCGTCGGCCGCGGCGTGGGTTTCGACGACCTGCACCGCAACTACGAGTCGGCGTGCGACCCTCGCCTCAACGCCGGCCAGGCACTCGAGCTCGCCTTCCTGGTCGCCGAAATGCTTCGGTGACCAGGAAGGCGAGCGATCACGCCGGGTTCGTGTACAGCGTGCCCTCCGACCAGATGTACCGGGTCCCGCCCCACCTGGCCGCAGACTCGACGTCGGGGAAGAAGCCCCGTCCCTCCAGGTTCGCGCTGGTGTTGCACAGCACGGGAATTCCGGTGATCTCCGCGTAGGCGGTGAGGATCCGCACCGTGGCGGTGTCCTGAGTGGACGCGATGGTCTGGAGCCGGGCGGTGCCGTCGAGGTGCACGACCGCCGGGACGCGCTCGGCCCAGCCGGGCCGCATGCGGTGCTCGAAGATCATGTACGGATCGGGCGTGCCGGGGTCGAAGACCTCCTGCGCGCGATCCTCCAGGCAGATGGGCGCGACGGGCCGGTACTGGGCCCGGTTCTTGATGTCGTTGAGCCGGTCCTTCATTCGGGTGCTGGTCGCGGGCGCGATGATGCTGCGGTTGCCCAGGGCGCGCGGGCCCAGCTCCGCCCGGCCGGACAGGACGACCACCGGTTCGTCTTCGGCGTGCAGGAGGGCGGCCAGCTGCCGTTCGTCGCAGGGGCGTGAGCGCCACCCGTCGGGGAGCGTGCCGGTGGTGATCCGCGGTCCGCTGTAGACGTTCCACTCCAGCGCCGTCCGGCCACGCCGGAACATCTCGCAGGCCGCCGTGCCGATCGCCGCCCCCGCGTCGTTGGGGAAGGGCGGGATGAAGACCTCCCGGAAGACCCCGCTGGCCCGGATCGCGCTGTTCCACTTGATGTTGAGCGCGCAGCCGCCGCCCATCACCAGGTTGTGGCCGCCGTCCGGGAAGCGGCTGCGCACCGCCGAGGTGAGCCGTTCGAGCAGGTTGTGGCCGAGATAGGCCTGATAGGTGGCGATGAGGTCCGCGTTGGACAGGCCCGGCAACAGCTCGTCGCGGTTCGCGGCGGCCTTGTCTCCCAGCGCCCCCACGTTGTCGACGGGAAGGTCGCTGAACTCCGCCATGAGGTCGTCGAAGACGGCGAACGCCTCGGTCTCGACCCGGCCCTTGGCCGCGTAGGCCATCGCCTTGCCCGCCACGGAGAGGTGATGGCGGATGAACCGGTCCGACGCGATGTCGTCGGTGTCGGGCAGGTACGGCTCGAACCGCGCGCAGAAGGCCGCGAAGCTGCCGCCGAAGACAGGCATGAGGGCCTCGACGAACGTGACCTCACGGGTCGCGGCCCGCACCAGGTAGAGGCGCGGCGTGATGATGCCGTCCCAGACCAGGACGAACGCGTCCTCGCCCCTGGCGGCGAACGGGCTCGAGCAGTACGTGCCGATGAGGTGGTTGGCGACGTGGTGGTAGCTGGCGTAGTCGCCGAGACCGTGGCCGCTGAAGGTGTGGCGTCGCAGCGGATCGCCGTCGCTCTCGACGTACGGCGCGACCCGGAGCTGGACCGGCAGGCCGCCGGCGTGCACGTCGACGGCGACCTCGCCCGCGGCGTCCTTCGTGTACCAGCCGTCGACCACGAACTGGTCGATGTCGCCGGGGGACAGGCCTTCCGCGGCGAGGATCTCGGTCACGCGTTCCAGGTTTCCGAGAGAACTGTACCGTTCGCCGTTCTTCAGCTTCTCGATCTCGTAGCTGAAGAGAAGCCGGCCGTCCTCGATGACCGCGACTCCGCCGTCGTGTGATGCCTTGATTCCGCAAATCCGCATTGGTCAGCCACACCTTTTCGGAGAATGTGAGAAAGCCTCTAACGGTGGTTGAGTCGCACCGGCAGCGAGTCGAGCCCGCGAATGATCGTGCTGTTGCGCCACCGCAGGTCCTCGGGATCGGCGGCGAGCCTCATGGCGGGGAACGCGTCGAGCAGGGCGTTGAACGCCATCTGCACCTCCACCCGCGCGAGCGGTGCCCCGAGGCAGTGGTGGATGCCGTGCCCGAAGGCGACGTGGCCGGCGGCCGAGCGGCGGACGTCCAGCGCGTGCGGATCACCGAAGCGCTGAGGGTCGCGGTTGGCCGAGGCGATCGCCACCAGCACGAAGTCGCCGGCCGGGATCTCGGTGTCACCGATGCTCACCGGTTCCGTCGCGCAGCGGAACGTGGCGTGCTTCAGCGGGCTCTCCAGCCGCAGGAACTCCTCGACCGCGCCGGGCAGCAGGGTCCGGTCCTCGCGCAGCGCCTCCCACTGGGGAAGGTTCCGCATCAGGTGCAGCGTGCCGTTGCCGAGTGCGTTGAGGGTGGTCTCGAAACCGGCGATGAACAGCAGGTAGGCCGTGGAGACCAGCTCGGTCTCGGTGAGCCGGTCGTCGACGTCGCGCGCCGCGACCAGAGCGGTGAGCAGGTCGTCTGTGGTCGCGCGCCGTTTGCGGTCGACCAGTTCGCCCAGGTACTCGGCCACCGCGGTCGCGGCGGCGGTCGCCGCTTCCGGTGACTCACCGGAGACGAGCGCCTTGGACCAGGACTTGAACTCCTGCTGCTCCTGCACCGGCACGCCCAGCAGCAGGCAGATCACCCGGATCGGCAGCGGGAACGCGAACACCTCCAGCAGGTCCACCGTGTCGTGCCCGGAGAGGGCCTCGACCAGTTCGTCGGTGATCTTCTGGATCTCCGGCCGGAGGGCCTGGATGGCGCGGACGGTGAAGGCTTTGCTCACGAGCTTGCGCAGCCTGGTGTGGTCCGGTGGGTCGGTGTGCATCATGTGGCTGGCGATGGCCGAGGAGAAGCCACCGCGCTTGGTGCGGTCCGGCTCCTTCTGCGCGAACAGCCCGTCGATCCTGTTCAGGTCGGTGCTCAGCCGGGGGTCCGCCAGCGCGGAGCGCACGGCCTCGTAGCCGGTGATGAGCCAGACCGGCAGTCCGCCGATCAGGGGTACTCCAGGGGGCATCCGCACCCGGTGCGCCGAGCCTTCGGTGCCGAGCTTCGCGTACACCGAGTACGGGTCCTGCACGAACGCGTCGTCGAGTTCCAGAAGGGTGGAATCGTGGTCCATGGGCACGTCCTCGAAACGAAGGCTGTCCTCGTGGAATCCCTATCAAGGACCATCGTCCGTCGCAATGATGGTTATCAAAAAGCCTAAACGCCGCGCGAACCGCGTGACTGCCCCGCTCGGCTGCTGCTAGTGTCGTTATTCGGCGCTGTTTCCATTTTTGCGGAGATGACATTGCGACTTGCGCAAGTAATGGCAGACGTCTTCGAGCGCTTCGGGGAACGGCCCGCTGTCGGTGAGCGCGCCAGGGAGTTCGTGCGGGACGTTCGGACGGGACGCGTTTCGGCCCGTCTGCTGCCGCGCTACGAGATGACCACCTACCGGCAACTGTGGAACCGCATCCGCGCGGTGGCGAGCGAATGGCACCACCACCCCCGGCGCCCTCTCGCCGCGGGCGACCGGGTGGCCCTCCTCGGCTTCACGAGCCGGGACTACGCGACGCTGGACCTGGTGTGCGGTTATCTGGGCGCCGTCAGCGTTCCGCTGCAGTCCGGCGCGTCGGCTGAGAACCTGGCGTCCATCGTGGCGGAGACCGAACCGGTCCTCGTCGCCGCGAGCACCGAGCGTCTGGACGTGGCGACCGACCTGGTCCTGCGCGCGCCTTCGGTCCAGCGGCTGGTGGTGTTCGACCACGACCCTCGCGCCGACGACCAGGCGGAGCGGTTCGCCGGCGCCCGCGACCGTCTGGCCCAGGCAGGCCGGGACGTGGACGTCGTCGCGCTGTCCGAGGTCCTCGATCTCGGCGCGACCCTGCCCGAGGCGCCGCCACACGTCCCCGCCGATGACGAGGACCCCCTCGCGAAGCTCGTGTACACCTCCGGGAGCACGGGGACGCCCAAGGGCGCGATCTACACCGAGCGGCTGGCCAGGGTGACGTGGGAGGACCGGGCGAAGCGGGAGGGCCTGGTCGCCGTCCACTACACGCCGCTGAGCCATTTCGCGGGCTACTTCACGCTGACGAACGCACTGGCGCGCGGTGGCGTCAGTTGCTTCACCGCGAGCAGTGACCTCTCGACGTTCTTGGAGGACGTCGCTCTCGTGCGGCCCACCGAGCTGTCCCTGGTGCCGCGGGTGTGCGAGATGCTCTACCAGCGCTACCAGAGCGAGGTGGACGGCGCTGATCCTGCCGAGGTGCTGACGCGTCTCCGCGAGGGCGTACTCGGCGGCCGGGTCACCTTCGCCACCTGCGGCTCCGCGCCGCTGTCGGCCACGCTGACCGAGTTCGTCGAGTCGCTCCTCGGCGTACCGCTGTACGACATGTACGGCTCCACGGAGGTCCCGGGCATCGCCGTCAACGGCACCCTGATGAACCCGCCGGTGACCGGCTACAGGCTGGCCGACGTGCCCGACCTCGGCTACTTCCGCACCGACACCCCGCACCCGCGCGGCGAGCTGAGGGTGAAGGCAGACGGCATTCCCGGCTACTACAGGCAGCCCGAACTGACGGCGGATCTCTTCGACGAAGACGGGTATTACAAGACCGGCGACATCGTCGCGGAGCTCGGTCCACGCCGGATCGCCGTCGTGGACCGCCTCAAGAGCGTTCTGAAGCTGTCCCAGGGCGAGTTCGTTGCCGTCGCCCGGCTGGAGTCGGTCTACGCCGCCGGCCCGTTGGTGCGGCAGATCTTCGTGTACGGCAACAGCGAGCGCTCCTACCTGCTCGCTGTCGTCGTGCCCACCGAGGCCGCCCTGGAGCGGTACGGGGACGACCGGGACCGTCTCGGGCAACTGCTGACCGAGTCGTTCCGGGGGATCGCGAGGGAAACGGGCCTGAAGTCGTACGAGATCCCTCGCGGCCTGCTGCTCGAGACCGAGCCGTTCAGTCAGGCCAATGGTCTGCTGTCGGATCAGCGCAAGTTGTTGTGGCCCAGGCTCGTGGAGCGTTATGGAGAGCGGCTGGAACAGCTCTACGCCGAGATCTCGGCGCGCGAGACCCAGGAGTTGCTCGACCTGAGCCGCGGCGGCCGCGACCGGCCGGTGCTGGAGACCGTCCAGCGGGCCGCGCGAGCGTTGCTGGCGGACGCGACGGCCAACGTGAGTCCCTCCGCGTACTTCCGCGACCTCGGCGGCGACTCGCTGTCGGCGGTGTCGCTGTCGAACCTGTTGCACGACACGTTCGGCATCCGGATACCGGTCGACGTCATCATCAGTCCCGCGCACGACCTGCGGCAGCTGGCCGCGTACATCGAGGCCAAGCGCACGGCCACCACGGCACGGCCCACTTTCGCTTCTGTACACGGCGAAAACGCCACCGAGACGCGCGCTGATGCCCTCACCCTCGACCGGTTCATCGACGCGGGAACCCTGGACGCCGCCCGCGACCTCCCGCGTCCTGCCGGGGAGCCTCGCCGCGTTCTGCTGACCGGCGCGAGCGGATACCTGGGGCGCTTCCTCACGCTCGAATGGCTCCACCGGCTGGCTCCGGCCGACGGCAGGCTGCTCGTCGTGGTCCGCGGCAAGGATCCGGACGCCGCACGGCAACGCCTGGCGGATGCGTTCGGCAGCGACGATCCCGAACTGACGCGCACCTTCGAGAAGCTGGCCGCGGAGCACCTGGAGGTGCTGGCGGGAGACATCGCCGAGCCGCGGCTCGGCTTGGACGAGGCGACGTGGGAACGGCTGACCGGTGAGGTGGACCTGATCGTCCACGCGGGAGCCCTGGTGAACCACGTGCTGCCCTACCGGCATCTGTTCGAGGCCAACGTCCTCGGCACCGCGGAGATCATCCGCCTGGCCCTGACCGACCGGCTCAAGCCGATCACGTACATCTCCAGCGTGGCGGTGTCTCGGTCGCGGCAGGGCCGGCCTCTCGACGAGGACTCCGACGTGCGCACCGCGTTACCGGTCCAGCCCGTGGACGACGGGTACGCCGGTGGGTACACGACGAGCAAGTGGGCCGGAGAGGTGCTGCTGCGGGAGGCGCACGACCTGCGCGGTCTGCCGGTGACGGTGTTCCGCTCCAGCATGATCCTCGCGCACAGCAAGTACGCCGGGCAGTTGAACGCGCACGACATGTTCAGCCGGTTGATGTTCAGCATCCTCGCTACGGGCGTGGCCCCGCAGTCGTTCTACCGCGGCGAAGGGGCTCACTACGACGGCCTGCCCGTCGACTTCACCGCGGCGTCGGTCGTAGCGCTGGGACAGCAGGCTTCCGGATACCGGACCTTCAGCCTGGTGAACCCGCACGACGACGGGATCTCCCTCGACACGTTCGTGGACTGGCTCGTCGAGGACGGCCACGCCATCGAACGGATCGCGGACTACGGCGACTGGCTCGTCCGCGTCGAAGCCGCCCTGCGCACGCTGCCCGAATCGCAGCGGCAGTACTCGATCCTCCCGCTGCTGCAAGGCTTCCAGGAGCCGGAGATGGCGGTGTCCGGTTCGGACGTTCCGTCGGCCCGTTTCCGGGAAGCCGCCGGGGAGATTCCGCACCTGTCCCGTTCTCTCATCCGCAAGTACGCGAGGTCTCCTGAACGTGAGTGAGTACGACTACATCGTGGTGGGCGGTGGCAGCGCGGGGTGCGTGGTCGCCGCTCGCCTGGCCGAGAACGCGCACGTCCTGTTGCTGGAGGCGGGGAGCGCGTCTCCGGTGACCGCCCCGCCGAACAAGTGGCTGTCGCTGCTGGGCACCGAATCGGACTGGCAGGACACGACTCTGCCGGAACCGGAACTGGGCCGGACTCTCGCCTGGCCACGCGGGAAGGCGCTGGGTGGCTCCTCCGCCATCAACGGCATGATCTTCGCCCGGGGACACCGCGGCAGTTACGACTGGGGCAAGGGCTGGGAGTTCGACGACCTGCTGCCGTTCTTCCAGCGCAGCGAGCACGCTCCCACGCGCGATCCGGCTCTGCGCGGCGTCGGTGGCCCGCTGAAGGTCGCCCCGGCCGAGCAACAGCATCCGGCAGCGGCCGCGTTCGTGGACGCGGCCGCGGAGGCAGGACATCGGCGTGCGACGGACATCAGCGGCGGCCTGGAGGAGGGTGTCGGCTGGGTCGACCTGAACATCGTCGCCGGAACCAGGCAGAGCGCTGCCGACGCCTACCTGGGCGCACAGCCCGACCTCGACGTGGTGACGGACGCGGTGGTCCAGCGGGTGGTGCTCGACGGGCACAGGGCCACCGGTGTCGACTACATCGTTGGCGGACAACAGATCCGCGCCGAAGCCACCGAAGTGGTGCTGTGCGCGGGCACCGTCGGAACCGCTCAACTGATGATGCAGAGCGGGATCGGCCCGGCCGATCACCTGCGGGACAGGAACATCGACGTCGTCGCGGACCTGCCAGGCGTGGGCGAGAACCTGCACGATCATCCGCTCTCCTACGTGGTGTACGCCAGCGCCCGACCGCTGCCGGTGGGCGTGAACAACAACGTCGAGGTGCTTGGAATGCTGCGCAGCGATCCCGGATTGGACGCTGCGGACCTGCAAACCACCCTGTCGCCGACGGGGGAGGACTCCTACCTGATCGTGCTCTCGCTGATGACCCCGTACAGCCGTGGGCGACTCCGCTTGACCGACAAGGGAATCGCGCTGGCTCCGCGTTATCTGACCGATGCGCGCGACATGACCGCGATGGTGAACGGCCTGCGACTCGTACGCGAGATCGGCGCGGCCAGCGCCCTCGAACCGTGGCGCGGGCAGGAAATGGAGTCAGGCGGCGAGGCCTACATCAGGGCGACCGCGGCGCCGTACTACCACTACGTCGGCACGTGCAAGCTGGGTGTGGACGAGATGTCGGTGGTGGACCACGATCTACGCGTGCACGGCATCGAGGGTCTGCGGATCGCCGACGCCTCGGTGATCCCGCAGATCCCGTCGGCCAACACCTACGCGACCGTGATCGCGATCGCGGAGCGAGCCGCCAGCCTCATCAGCGGAGCCGCGACCGGGTGAACTGGCTATTGTCACGGCGTGCCCGACTTCACCGAGATCCAGGAGCGCGAGCTCGCCGCGTTGGCCGACGACCTGTCCGCGCTCGACCCGGGACAGTGGCGTGCGGCCACGTTGTGCGGTGACTGGGACGTCGAGGAGGTGCTCGCCCATCTCGGCGCGGCCACGAGGCTCGGCCGGTGGGGATGGATCCGCAGCATGGCCGGGGCCCGGTTCGACGCGGACCTGCACAACCGGCGGCGCCTGGAGGAGTTCCGAGGCGCCACCCCGCAGGAGACGCTCGACCGGTTCCGGCGCGCCGGGACGATCGTGCTGCCGGTCAAGTCGTCCCCGGCCGGGCTGGGCGAGGTGATCGTCCACTCCGAGGACATCCGCAAGCCGTTGGGACTGCGGCACACCCCCGACGCCGGTGGACTGCTCGCCGTCGCCCGCTTCTTCGCGACGAAGGACTTCGCGGTCAACAGCAAGACCTTGGTCAAGGGCCTGACTCTGCGGGCGACCGATGCGGACTTCCAGGAAGGCAGCGGCCCCGAGATTCGCGGGCCGTTGCTGTCGCTGGTCATGGTGATGGCGGGGCGTACCGCGTTTCTCGCCGATCTCAGCGGTGACGGAGTCTCCGAACTGAGCTCACGACTGGCCTCCTGAACGCGGTCACTGCCTGGCGCCACGGCGCCAGACCGCACGCGTGTTGAGGGTGTCCGAGATCGTGGTGGTGGGGTCGCCGTCAACGAGGAGGAGGTCGGCGCGCAAACCCTCGGCGATGCGGCCGCGGTCGGACAGCCCGAACCGCCTTGCGGTCGTGGAGGTGGCCGCGCGCAGTGCCTGTTCCGGGGTGAGTCCGGCCGCCACCAGGTACTGCAGTTCGTGGTGGACGCTCGCGCCGTGGGCGAGGCCGCCGAGGAACGGCAGCGGAACGGAGGCGTCGGTGCCCACCAGGACGTCGACACCGGCGTCGCTGAGCACCTTGATCGTCGTCAGGACGTCCTCGATGTCACCCCGCGGGTAGCAGTTGAAGCTGGAGCGCAGGGTCTTGTCCCAGTCCTCGTCCAGCCGGGAGGCGACTCGCGGGTCGTCGGCGAGCTCGTCGCCGGTGATGCCCATGAGAGAGGCGTTGAGGACCGCGCAGGGGACGACGAACATGCCGGCGTCCTTGATCATGGCGATGATCTCGTCGTCGTGGGGTTCGACGAAAAGGTGCGCCAGGCCGTCGATTCCGGCTTCCACGGCCATTCTGGTGGCGTCGATGGTCAGCGTGTGGGCGACGGTGAGCGCGCCGTACCGCTTGGCCTCGGCCACGCCCGCGTTCAGGGTGGCCTGATCGATCATCGGAAGACCGGGATGCCCCTCGACACTGCCGTCGTCGATCATGAACTTGACGTAGTCCGAGCCGTGGGCGAGCAGCTTGGAAATGGAGGCCGCGGCGCCCTCCGGGCTCGTGGCGTCCGGCTGGAACGGCTGCTCGCCGCCGTGCGAACCACCGGGATTGAAGCCCGGAGGGAACAGTTCGGCGGGATGCCCGCCCGGTGGCGTGAGGCCGAAGCCCGCCGAGCGCACGTCCGCGAGCGCGTCGTTCTCGCTGATGCCGGCCCGCCGGTCGCGCGTGTTGACGCCCTGCATCTCCAGCTCGGTGGTCACGCCGAAGCGCAGTGCCAGCGCGAGGGCCTCCGGTCCGGTGTGGACGTGCGCGTCGATCAGGCCCGGAAGCAGTGTCGCGCCGGTCCCGTCGACCACTTCGGCTCCGGCGGGTACCTCCCCTCCGATCCGAACGATCTTTCTGTCCTCAATGGACACGTTGGTGATGCCCAGGGTCTTCTCGCCGTCGAAGACCCAGGCGCCGGTGATGGTCGTCGTCATGGCCCCACTGAATCACATACCTTAAGCTATGTAAATTCTCAAAGGTATGTAGATGACATGTGGTCTGCAGTTGCTACAGTGGAGGGATGAGCGACTCGCCTCTGCCCGAGACCGGCGACGAGGGCCTGCTCGACCAGGTCGGGCCCGCGCTGTCGCGGCTGCGTCGCAGGACCTCCGGTGGACGCGGGGACCTCACCCGCAACCTCGTCCTGAACGTCGTCCACGACGATCCCGGCGAGATGACGGTGGGCGGGGTCGCCGCCGAGATGGGGGTCGCCCAACCTGTCGCCAGCCGGACCGTGGCCGCCTGCATCGCGGACGGCCTGCTCCGGCGTGCCGTCTCGCAGGAGGACGGCCGTCGCACGGTCCTCGAGCTCACCGAGGCCGGCGAGGCCGAACGCGGCCGCTTCGCCTCGGAGCAGCGCGAGGCCTTCGAGCACATCACGACCGAGTGGACGGCCGCCGAGCGCGATCAGTTCGCCCGGTTCCTCATCCGCTACAGCCAGGACAGTTCGGACTGGTCACGCCGAACTCGCAGGGATTCTGGCACTCGACCTTGAGAAGCCGGCGCGGACTCTCAGGTGTGCTGCGTTTCAATCGTGGACATGACCTTCGGTTCGCCGCGGCGCATCGACCGTTCGGTGCTCACGCAGTGGTGGACCGACGTGACGTTCCTGCATTGGCGAGTTCCCCCTGGGGCGGTGCAACATCTGCTGCCCGCGGGCACGAGGCCGGACGTGGTCGACGGCGACACGTTCGTCGGACTGGTCGCGTTCCGCCTGTGTCCGCTGGGCTGGCCCGCGCTGACTGATCGCTGGAGCTTCCCGGAGACCAACGTGCGCCTGTACACGGTCGACCGGCAAGGACGGCGCGGCGTCGTGTTCCTCTCGATGGACGCCTCGAACCTGCCGTTCGTGCTGGGCGCCCGAGCCCTCGCCGGACTGCCGTACATGTGGTCGGACGTAGAGGTGCGCCGCGACCGCGGTGAGGTCACCTACACGTGCAGGCGCAGGTGGCCTCACCGTCCGGACGCGACGAGCACGTTCACCGTCCGGCCAGGGGATCCGATCGCCCGGCCGAGCCCGCTGGAGGAGTTCCTGACGGCCAGGTGGGGCCTGCACACGTCCTGGCTCGGCCGGACCACGTACCTTCCGAACGACCACGCCCCGTGGGACCTGAGGCGCGCCACGATCATTCGCTGCGACGACGACCTGGTGGCCTCGGCGGACATTCCGGTCTCCGGCGAACCGATGAGCGTCCTGTACTCACCTGGGGTGCAAGCCAGGTTCGGCGTCCCGTCGGACGCCTCGGTCCGCCGGGAAACCGCCTGACCGCTAGCGGATGGTCTTCAGCACGTCGTCGACAGCGCCGGTGATGATGTCCGGGCGTTCGGTGACGATCCCTTCGTGCGAGGTGTTCTCGGCGACCACGTGCTTGCGGCCCGGCCCGGCCTGCGCGAAGCGGACCTGGGCGTCCCGCCACAGCTTCGCCGCGTCGGGGGAGTCGGCGAACGGCGTCTCGGACGCGACGATCACGGTCACCGGCACGTCCTTCGGCCAGGCGAGCCGGTGAAAGGCGCGGTGCACGGGCGCGTAGTCGACCATCACGGCGAGCAGCTGGCGGTTCTTCTTCGTCGACGCCTGCGCCAGCAGCGCGATCCGCTGCTTCTCGATGACCGGTTCGAACGCCGTCAGCATCTCGTCGCTGAAGAAGTCGGGCACGTTCGCGTCGACGAGCACCGCGCCGGACACCCAGCCGGGGTTCTTGTTCACGAAGTTCGTGGCGACCTCACCCGCGATGGAGTGCGAGACCAGCACGACGTCCTTCGTCACCCCCAGTTGCCTGAGCCCGGCCTCCAGGTCCGACACCGCGTTCTCCACCCGCCACGGCCCCGAGACCTCGTCGCTCTCGCCCTCGCCCGCCCGGTCGTAGGTGACGACCTTCGATCCGGTGGCCTTCGCCAGCCGTGGCGCCAGGTCCTTCCAGTACGACGAACTCAGCCCGCCGCCCGCGTCCAGGACCAGGGCGGGCAGCGTGCCGTCCACGACGTGGAAGACCAGTTCGTGCTCGGCGTTCGTGACCTTGTGCGTCTTGGCCGCCGGCGCGCCCGTCGCAGACGTGGGTGCGGTGGAGGACGGGCTGCTTGCGGCGTTCGGTGTCGCGCACGCCGCGAGCGAGGCGGTCAGGAGGACCGCGGAACCGAGCGCGATCGCCTTGCGGCGCAGGGGAGTCAGGTGCTGGACCATGGCGAGAACCCTAGGAATCTCCTGGCTGCACAGCGATCAGGCCATCCCGCCGATCCTCGCTGGTGCCAGCCCTACCTCAGCAGCCGTCCTCCGCGCTCGTGGGGGCGTGGCCTCGCAGACCGACGCCGTTGAGATAGGTGATGGCGGCCCGGCCGGAGACGTAGTCGGCGCTCGGGGCGTCGGCGAGACTGAACGCGATCGCGCCGTTGGGCCCGTTGACGATCACGCCGTTGCTGCCCTGGCCGAAGTCGTGGTCGAGGTGTTCCTCGATCTGGTGGCCGGCGAAGGCGGTGCGCAACTCGCTCAGGGTGGAGTTGACGCGAATGTTGCCGACCTGGGTGTGCAAGGCCTTGACCCCCGCGGAGTTGCTGATCGCCAGGACGCGGCCGCTCGCCGACTCGACGCTGAAGCCGAGCGGCTGGCCCTCGCGGGCGTAGCGGACGCAGGCAGCGTTCTGCCCCTGGTACTGGTTGCCCTTGTTGACGTAGCCACGTGCGCGAAGATCCGTGGCGGTGAGGGCGAGGGTGAACTCACCGATGCCGTCGAACCGGACCTCCGACGTGTCGATGAACGGAGGAGGCATCGCCTTGATCACTTCAACGATCTGGTCGGTCGTCTTGGGGTCTGCCAGCTGCTTCTTGTGTCCGCACGAGGCGATGAACATCGCTGCGAACGCCAGACCCATCACAGTCGGCGTCTGGCTGCCTCGTTGGAGGTCCTGCATGGTGAGGTAGTCGAATGCCACGGTGGGCGCGAACGTCGCCAGCGCGGCGGTCTCGTGGAGCTTGGCGAAGTCGGCCCGGCACGGTTGGGTGCGTGATCGCACCGTTGCCCGGCCCGGCGGGCTTGCGCCGCCATCGCCGGACGTCGCGTATCCGTGTGCGGACGTCACGGGCACGATCCCGTCGGTCGACAGCGGAAGCGAGTACATCGTGAACCCGAACAACGAGCGGTCCACGGTGATGTCTCCGGCGACCTGGGTCACCGTCACTCCGGCTGGCAGATAGGGCGGCAGCGGACCGCAGTCGCCCAGCAGCGGCGCCCCCTTCTCGTGCCAGGCGAGGCAATGCCCACCGCTCGCGTCAGGTGGCTTCTCCTTGCCGAGAAGGGTGAGGGCCTTCTCGTAGAGCGGCGCGACGTCCGGTCCGCCCCAAGGCGACCCCAGGTGCGGTGTGCCGAGTGTGATCACTTCCAGCACCGTGCCGGCCGGTATCCAGCTCATCGCGTAGCGCAGAGCGAGACCGCCCATGGAATGTGCGACAACGACTACTTTGCCATCGCCTCTCACGTCCTTGTGGGCCTTCGCCACCTTCGTGATGTAGATGGCGAGGCACGGTGCGATGTGCTCGTTCGACGCCCAGTGCAACGACCATGGACCGTAGTCGAACGTGAACGTACTGACCCGGCTGCCGAGTTTCTCCTGCAGAATCGTCGCCGTCTCCGTCATCCGTTCACCGGCCCACCCGTGCACCAGCACGACCGGGCGTCGTGATGCCGACAGGTCCGTGTGCTCAAGGGTCGGCGGGGTCCCAGCGCAGCTTTCCTCCGCGGTGGGCTGCGCTCGTGCCGGAACGGCGGGGAGCACCGCCAGCAGGAGCGCCAGGACGTATGCCATCGGCTTGCGCATGCGCGTTGTCACGGTGCGGCCTCTGTCCAGCTGATCCGCCACTGGCCGTCGACCGCGACGAGCGCCACCGTCCACACCGCCGCGGCCGATCCGTTCGTGCGTGCGGTCATCCGAGCTGTGCCGTCCCCCTCCACGCGGAAGGTCGCGATGTCGAACTCCATCGACGAGATCGACGCCAGCTGACCCGCCACGGCAGGGTCGAGCGCTTGTTGCGGCGAGATGGCGATCGCCTGCCGCAGCCGCTCTTCCGACCCGCTCGTGAGGTTCGCTGCGATGGCCGTCGCCTGCTCCTTCGTCAGGGGAGGAGGAACGGACGTGCTCGGTGGCGCGGTGGTCGACGACGACGTCGCCGCGTCGGTCACCTCACCACTGCCGCGCAACAGGAACACGACGGCCGCGCCGATGACCACCAGCACGACCGTGAACGTCACGACCAGCGTGCGACGAGTCATGGCTACTTCCTCGTGAACGCGCGGTTCCGCCCGCATCGTCCTCTGTGGACGCGCGACTACCGGACCGGCGTTTCCCCTATCGGCGGCCCGGCCTCGGTTGTGACCGTTCGAGCAGAGGTTCACCCGGCCGGCTCAACGGGACTGCCTATGTAACGAGCCTGTGTTGGGGCGCAATAAGAAAGGGCCGATGTCCGCAGAACGGAGGGTCGCCGTGGCGACAACCATGAGGCGCTCGGGTCGTTCGGCGATCGTGGCGATCGTTCTGCTCGTTCTGGCCGGATGTGACGCCCTCCCGCAAGCTCCGTCCACTCCTGAGGTCGAGGTCGTCGCGCCCGGTGTCGAGGTGCACACGCGGAGTCTGGGCTCGGGCGAATCGCCGGCGCCGGACCTGCGTTTCATCTCCGACGTCTACGAGCTGAGCCCGTCCGGCGTCCTGCCGGCGCAGGCGACGGTCACCGTGCGGATGTCGGTGCCGATCGCGCAGATCTACGTGGCTGTCGTGGTGACGAGGTCGAGCACCGCCGAGCCGTGGGAGTACCTGCCTGCTGTTGTGGCTCCTGATCGTACGTCGGTCTCCTTCACCACCAACAGGTTCGGCTACTTCGGAGTGCTGGAGTACGACCTGGACCAGGCGATCGAACGCTTCGAACGCGACTTCGTGGACGGTCTCGCCGACGGCGTGCCCCAGGCCGCCGGCGCACCTTCCTGTGACAACGAGCAGAGTGCGCGCGGCGACGGCTACTCCGCCGCTTCCGGCCCCGGTGACGCCTTGGCGTGGTGCCTCGGCAAGGACAACGCAGGCACTCGCGTTCTCGAAGTGACGAACCGTCGTGGTCATCCTCTGCTCGCGTCCCACCGTGGCATGGACGTGATCGAGAACGCCGTGGACTGGGCCCAGTGGCCTTCGCTGAGCCGGATCGCGGCGGGCGACAGGGCAGTCATCGCTCCAGGTGGAACGGTCGCGTTCAACGCCGACCTGGCGCCTGGAGCGAGCGCGGCCATCACCACGGAGGCCGATGACATCGGGCACTCGCTCTACGCGTTGCACGCGACTGTCACCGCGCTGGTGCAGGCTCTCACCCGATTCGCCGCGGGATCAGGCGTGCAGGCGGCCGAGATCACCAACAAGATCCTGGCCGGTCAGTCGTGCCCCGGAAGCCTCGGCAAGGGCAGCGGTGCGGTGGTCGCGGATTGCCTGGACGCCAAGACGATCACGGATGTGTTCGGTTCCAGGGGCTTCCTGCTGGCGCCGATCACGGCCGCCGATCCGGTCGCCGCGTACCTGGCCGGCCAGTGGCAGGAGATCGTGGACCGGTTCAACGACAACAGCGCGTACCGCGTCGAGGTCGCGCGCGCCAAGCCCGCGGTGGACCTGACCGTCTTCGCCGGAGAGTGGTCAGGACACACGCGTTCGCTGACCATCACCTCTGACGGACACGCGAAGGAGCACGTGGGCGACGGCTGTTGCCACCCGATCGTCGACCTGACGTTCACGGTGTCCGCTCCGCAGGGCACTCGCGCCGCGGCGACCGCGACCATCACGGTCACCTCGGTGACCCTGCACGACTGGGTGCTTCCGCAGTCCCCGCCCAAGGTCGGGCAGACCGCCACGATCAAGCTCGCCAACGGCGTCATCACCGAACCACTCGCAGGCGGCACGTACTGCGATCGCGCCGCGTCGATGGCGGGCATCTGCGGCGCGTGACCACGCACGACGCGAACCGCGGCGGGTCACTCGCCGCGCAACGACCTGCGGATCTCCTCCAGACGGTCGCGGCCCGCCTCCTCGCGCCGGTCGAACTGGTCCTGGGTGTTCTGCGGATCGCCGGCCAGCTCGGTGGCGGCCTCGCTGGTGAGGTGCCGGCCCTCGATCTTGTCGCGGACGAAGTCGAACGTCGGCACGCCGTCTTCGGTGTAGTCCGGTTCAGTCATCGTGGACCTCCTTCGTGGGTACCCTGGCCTTCGGGTTGGTGAGGAGACGAAAGCCCTGTGGAGCAGGGCACGGTGCGGTGTTCAGTGGCCAAGGCTGAGTCGTGGTGCTCGTGCGGTATCCCGGCCGCAGGTTGGCAATCCGGGTCGGTGTGGTGTGAAGCGTGTCATGTGGGCCGGTGAAGCGGGCGTTTCGTAGCCGCTTCTGTCCGAGCGAGGCGCAGGCTGCGGAGTTGTCGCGCACGTTCGGGTGTGTCCGCTAGCGGCCGACGAAGGTCGCCGCCGTGGCGTGGGCGCTCAGTTCGTGACCGGCGTTGTTGATGTCGAACGTGACGTCTGAGGCGAGGGTGGCGGCCTTGTTGACCGAGGGCTGAACGGTCACGTCGAGCCGAATGGGCACGATCATGTCGTCAACCCGTCTCCGCTCGGGAGCCGCGGGTCCGCGCATGAGTCGGATGACTGCGGTTTCGTACCCGGCGACGTGGAGGGCGTGAAATCGGAACCAGCGAGTTCTGGTCGCGCCCGGCCCCGTTGTCTAAGGTGACCGCCATGGTGCGACCACGGCGGGTGACGGCGCCTGTCGTCGGGCTTTCGGTGCTGCTCGTGTTGTCCGTCGTCGCCTGGATCGGTGGCGACGCGGTCATCGACCGGCTCAACGCGACGCGCTGCACGGATCCGGTGACGGTGCTGGTCACCGCCGCGCCCGCGGTCGCGCCGGCACTCAGCGAGGCGGCGGCCGGGCTGGACTCGGGTGACGACTGCTATCGGGTCGAGGTCAGGGCCGAGCCCGCGCGCGAGACCATGGGGCGCCTGGTCGACGGTGGTGAGTCGCCTTCGGTGTGGGTGCCCGAGTCGACGATGTGGTTGCGCCAGGCACGGGACTCCGGTGCGTGGCGGGTGCCGGAGGCGGGCATCTCCGTCGCGCGGTCGCCGGTCGTGCTCGCCGTGAAGGACGCCGCGAAGGGCAAGAACTGGCGCGAGCTGATCGGGCCCGGCGCCAAGGCGGTCGGCGGTATCGCCGATCCCGCCAAGGACCCGGCCAGTCTGTCGGCGTTGCTGGCGATGCGCGGGTTCGCGTCGGCGGAGAAGGATCCCGCCGCCGCGACGGTCGCCTCCATCAGGCCGGTGTCCGCCGACTACGCCGAGCAGGCCGACGACCTGTTCACCCGCCCGCTGGACGTGTTCCCCACCTCCGAACAGGCCCTCGAACGGCACAACTCGACGCCCGGCGCGACCCGGCTGACGGCGGTCGCCGCGGAGAACCCGGTGCCACCGCTCGACTTCCCGTACGTGGTGCTGCCCGACGTGGGGGAGACGCAGCGGGCCGGCGCGGAGAAGTTCCTGGCGCACCTGCGATCGGGGCCGACCCTCGACAGGTTCGGCCTGCGCGCCCCCGACGACAAGGCCGCCGGTCTGGACCAGGGTTTCGTGGACGAGACGCTGCGTCTGTGGAGTGGACTCACGCTGACCGCGCGGGTGCTGGGAGTGCTGGACGTGTCGGGCTCGATGAACCAGGTCGTGCCCAGGACGGGGACGACGCGGATGGCGCTGGCCGTCGCCGCCGCCGAACGCGGCCTGGGCATGTTCAAGCCCGGCACGCAGATCGGCCTGTGGAAGTTCTCCACCAGGCTGGACGGCGACAAGGACTACCGGGAGATCATCCCGTTCGCGTCCGTCAAGGACCACCTCGCGAGCGGCAGGGCCCTCGCCGAGGTCCGGGCGACCCGCGCGACCGCCAACGGGGCGACCGGCCTCTACGACACCACCCTGGCCGCCTATCAGGAGGCCAGGAAGAGCTGGGAGCTCGGCCGCATCAACATCGTCGCCATCATGACCGACGGCCGCAACGAGGACCCC
Organism: Lentzea waywayandensis; assembly: GCF_900115955.1. Classification (GTDB taxonomy): domain Bacteria; phylum Actinomycetota; class Actinomycetes; order Mycobacteriales; family Pseudonocardiaceae; genus Lentzea; species Lentzea waywayandensis. The sequence continues at coordinate 454,807 of NZ_FOYL01000002.1, read as the reverse complement.
GACTCGATCAGCCAGCGCCAGCTGCTGGACGAGCTGGCCAAGCTCCAGGACAAGCGCAGGCCGTTGCCCGTCATCGCGATCGGCATGGGCCCTGACGTCGACGTCGACGAGCTGACGAGGATCGCCGACGCCACCGGCGGCAGGGCGTTCACCACCGCCGACCCCGCCGGGATCAGCGACATCTTCGCGCAGGCGCTGAGCACCATGCTGTGCCAGCCGCCCGCGTGCCGCCCTCAGTAGCGCAGAGCGTCAGTACGGGTCGTACGGGCCGTCGTGGCCGAACAGCCGCGCGACCGGCCGCAGCCTCAGGCGGAGCAGAACCTTGATCCACACGTTGCGGACGAACCAGGGCATCTCGGCGAGCACTCGCCTGCGATCAGCCCGGCCCGGCCGCGTCAACCGGAAGCGTGCGAGGGAGCCCGCTCGGTCCACGTACACGTATCGGTTGCCGCACAACACCTTGGCGATGATGCCGCAGGTGACCCCGATGGACGAGAACGCGTCGTGGACCAGAATCTCGCCGTCGGGAACGAGGTTCTCCGACCACAGCATGTCGTCGGTGAAGGTCCAGTAGTCGTGCTTGCCGTCGATGTACAGCAGGTGGACGCGTTCGTTCCACTGCTTGCGCAACTTGGTGCTGTACTCGTCTTCGAGCCGCACGACGTCGTTCAGGCCCGCTCGGGCGAGGTTCTTCTCGAAGCTGACGCGCGTGGGAGTGCCGCCGAAGAGCCGGCCCTCGACGAACGGGTCGACCGCCACCACCGTCGCGCCGACGGACCTGGCCGCGAGGCCCAGCACGGTGGTGGACCGTCCCTGGTGGCTGCCGATCTCCACGATCCGCGCGCCGGGACCGAGCCGCAGCGCGGCTCTCCACAACATGGTGGCCTGGTCGACTGTCAACCAGCCGGGGACCTGGTCGCCCAGCTTCCACGCTTGCTCGAACGCCGTCGGAGAAACCATTGCCACCTGCCTGACTACGCCCCAGACCGATCGTGGTGGCTCAAGATAGCGATAGTCGCCCCGGAGCACTACCCGGTGGTAACTTCCTGCGCCATCGAGAGCCTGAAGATCGCACACCGGAACCCGACCACGTGGGTGCTCGTCGCACTCACGGTGCTGTCGTTCGCCCAGCGGTTCGGAACCGCCACGTTCGACACGAAACTCGACCTGGCCGTCAACCCGGTCGGCTTCCTGGGCAGGGCACTGCACCTGTGGAACCCGGCGGCGACGGCGGGCGAGCTGCAGAACCAGGCGTACGGCTACTTCTTCCCGATGGGGCCGTTCTTCGCGGCCGGCCAGATCCTCGGCATACCCGCGTGGGTGACCCAACGGCTCTGGTGCGCGCTCCTGCTCTGCCTCGCGTTCTACGGGGTGCTCAGGCTCGCCCGCGCGCTCGGTATCGGCCACGAGCCGACGAGGTACGCCGGTGCGCTGGCCTATGCGCTGGCTCCTCGGGTGCTGACCGAGATCGGGCCGCTGTCGTCGGAGATGCTGCCCGCCGTGATGTTGCCGTGGGTGCTGCTGCCTCTGGTGCTGGCGGACCGGATCGGGTCACCACGCCGGGCCGCCGCCCTGTCGGCGCTCGCGGTGCTGGGGATGGGCGGCATCAACGGCGCGATGGTCGTGATGGCGCTGGTCCTTCCGGGGATCTGGCTGCTGACGCGCAGGTGGAACCGCGCGCACGTGAAGCTGGTGCTGTGGTGGTCCGGCTGCGTCATCGCGGTCGCGTTGTGGTGGATCCTCCCGCTGCTGCTACTGGGGCGGTACAGCCTGCCGTTCCTCGACTACATCGAGTCGGCGGCGAACACCACCGCGCCCATGTCGTTGTTCCAGGTGCTGCGCGGGACGAACCAGTGGGTCGCTTACGTGCTCCAAGGCGAACCGTGGTGGCCCAACGGTTTCATCCTGGTCGACAACCCCGTGCTGATGGCGGGCACCGCGCTGGTGGCGCTGGTCGGCCTCGTCGGACTGGCCCGGCTCGGGTTGCCGGAACGCCGCTTCCTGGTGCTGGGAACGCTGGCCGGGCTGACGCTGCTGACCGTCGGGTACGTCGGCTCGCTCGACTCGCCGCTCGCCGAGACCGTCCGCGGACTCCTGGACGGGCCGCTCGCGCCCCTGCGCAACGTGCACAAGTTCGAGCCCGTGCTGCGGCTGTGCCTGATCCTCGGGTTCGTCCACGGCCTGCACCTGGCCCGGCCGGTCGGTCTGAAAGCCGCTTCCGAGCACTGGCGGCCACACGCTCGCACCGGCGTGGCGTTGCTGCTGATCGCGGTCGTGGCGGCACCCGCCTGGCTGCTGACCCTGCGGCCCGGCCCGGGGTGGTCGGACGTGCCGGCCCACTGGCGCGAGGCGGCGGGATGGCTCGCGGAACAGGACGGCAGGGCGAGGACGTTGTTGTTGCCCGCCAACGGTTTCGGTCAGTACACCTGGGGCAGGACCGTGGACGAGCCGATGCAGTCGCTCGCGGAGTCTCCGTGGGCGGTGCGCAACCAGGTGCCGCTCGGGTCCGAGGGCAACACCCGGTTCATGGACGCCGTCAACGACGCGCTCGCGGACGGGCGCGGCTCGGCGGGACTGGCGGACTTCCTCGCTCGCGGAGGATATCGGTTCCTGCTGCTGCGCAACGACATCGAGCGTGAACAGACGGACGCACCGCCTCTCGCCGTGCTGCGTCAGGCGCTCCAGGGATCACCCGGCATCGAGCGCGTCGCCCAGTTCGGGCCCGAGGTGCGGATGAGCGACCAGCGGCTCGTCAGCTCGGTCGACGCCGCCGCGACCGGGAACGCGCTGGAGATCTTCGAGGTGAAGCGGCCGATCCAGGTCGTCACCGCCGTCACCGACGCGGACGTGCCGACGGTGAGCGGTGGACCGGAGTCGTTGCTGCCGTTGCTGTCCCAGGGACTCGTCAAGGTGGACCAGCCCGTCGTCCTCGCGGGTGACGCCGAAGGGCGGACCGGGGCACTGCTCGTCACCGACGGCCTCAGGCGCAAGGAACGCAACGTCGGCAGGGTGTCCGACAACCTCAGCCAGACGATGTCCGCGGACGAGGAGTCAAGACAGGGACGCGTCGCGCTGGACGTGTCGCCGTTCCAGGACGCCAAGGATCATCAAACCGTCGCCGAGTACCGCGGCATCCGGGCCGTGCGGGCGTCCACGTCGACCGCGTACGCCGACGCGGCAGGGGCGATCGACCCGGCGAACTCGCCGTTCGCGGCGGTGGACGGCGACGGCGGGTCCGCGTGGCACTCGTCGAGCTTCACCGGACCCGTCGGGCAGTGGCTGGAGATCGACCTCGACACCCCGCGCTCGGTCGGCGAAGTGACGCTCGACCTGGTCGACGACCTGCGGGTGGGCTGGACGGTCACGCGGATCAGGCTCACCACGGACGCGGGGGAGAGCGAGCACGACGTCCCTTCCTCCGGCGGCGCGCACGCCTACCCCGTCCGCCCCGGTCTCACCGGCAGCGTGCGCCTCACGATCCTCGGTGTCGCCGCCGACAGGCAGGACGGCAACGTCGGCGTCAAGGAGCTGAGCGTGCCGGGCATGACGGCGCAGCGAGCGCTGCGCGTGCCAGGCGACCAGGACGCGGCCAGGCCGGGTTTCTCGTTCACCCGCGGCAGCCAGTCGCGTCCGGCCTGCTACCGGACCGACGGCACAGTGCGATGCGACTCGTCGCTGTCCCGGTTCGGTGAGGAGGTCAACGGGCTCACGCGGCTGTTCCGCACCTCGGCCGACGGGAAGTTCGTGGTGAACGCCACCGTCGTGCCCTCCGCCGGCGGGAAGAACCCGGTGACGCCGGAGGGCCTGACGATCACGGGGTCGACCTCGCTCGCGGGCGACGTCGCGGCGAGCCCGTTGTCCGCTGTGGACGGTGATCCGGGCACGTCCTGGGTGCCGGACGTGACGGACCTGCGGCCGACGTTGACGTTGACCTGGAAGGGAAAACGCACTCTGTCGAAGTTCGGCATCGAGGGCGCGCGAGGATCCAGAACACCCGTCGAGCTGGAGGTGCGCACCGACGCGGGCACCGAGGTCGTGCGTGTCGGCGCGGACGGCCTCGTCACGATCAAACCGGCGGACACCGAGAAGCTCGAACTCGTCGTGCGCGAGTCGGGCGGCTTGGGGCCCGCCGAGATCGGTGAGCTCCGGGTGCCCGCGCTCGATGGCGTGCTGAAGCCGGTGCCCGCGACGACCCCGTTCACCGTGCCGTGCGGCCGGGGTCCGGTCATCGACGTCGACGGGAAGAAGATCAACAGCTCGGTGTCCGGCGTGCTCGGTGACGTCATGGCCAACCGCCCGTTGAAGGCGGTGCTGTGCGACGACGACCTGGCGACCGCTCTGGAGCTGCCGGCCGGTGACCACGTGCTCACCACGTCGCGATCCGACTCGTTCGTGGTGCAGGACGTCTCCGTGACCCACGTCGAACTCCCGAAACCCGTTGCGACGCATCGAGAAGTCACCATCGGCGTCTGGGACGCCACCGAACGGCAGGTCACCGTCGCGCCGGGAGCCCGGGCACTGCTCGTGGTGTCCGAGAACGCCAACGAAGGCTGGTCGGCAACCCTGAACGGGCAGGCGTTGGAGAAGGTCCGCGTCGACGGCTGGCTGCAGGCGTACGTCCTGCCCGAGGGCGACGGCGGCGTGGTCGCGCTGGAGTTCGGCCCGGACGCCCGGTACCGGACGGGCCTGCTGGCAGGCGCGCTGGGAGTGCTGGCGGTCCTCCTGCTCGCCGCGATCCCCGTGCGGCGGAAAGTGACGTTCGTGGCGCCGTCACGGAGTCGTTGGCTGATGGTCACGATGCTCGTGCTGCTGGCCGTCCTCGGTGGCATGCTGCCGGTCGTGGCGGTGATCGCGTGCCTGCTCGCGCGTGAGTTCTGGACGGCGGCGCCGAAGGTGATCGCGTTGGGCGGGATGGCCCTGGGATCGGGTGTCGCGGTGCTCGGCCGGATTCTCGGCCACGGGCAGGAGTGGGCCTACGTCCCGTTGGTGCAGGCCGCGTTGCTGGTGGCGGTCTCGGCGGTGGTCGCGGCCTCGTTCGGCCCGTTCGGCCCGCGTCAAGATCCTGTCGCGCCGTGACGAGGCCGGTCGCGCGCCTCGATGAAGATGCCCGCGACCACCAGCCCGGCCGTGGCGAGCAGTGCGCCGGTCACGGCCTGACCGACCGAGCCGTTGAGCCACGAGGTGATCAGTGCGACCTCGACGACCACCGCGATCCACACCGTGACGGTGGACCGCCGGTCGCCGCTCGCGATCCGGGAGAACAGCAGCAGCTGCGCCAGCGCCAGGCAGGAACCCGTGAGAGCGAACTGCCACAACGGAATCGCGTCGCCGTGGTAGTTCACGCCACCGATCAGCGACACGCCCAGCGGCCCGAACAGCGCACAGCCCACGATCACGAACGCGTCGAGGCCCGCGCACACCGCCAAGGCCTTCGGCAGCATGCGGCGGCGGTCGTCCGCGTCGGCCATGCGGGGCAGCACGAGCACGCCCACCGCCTGCGGCAGCCAGTACGCGATCTTCGTGACGACTGCTCCCACCGCGTAGCCGCCCGCCTGGTCGGCGAGCTGGTGCCGCGCGAGCACGAGGTCGAGGTTCACCAGCAGCACCAGCGCCAGCATGGCCTGGGACGCGTGCATCACCTCGGCCGCGCCGGCGGGCCGCGCCGGACGAGGACTGCCGCACAGCCTCCACCCGGTCAGCACGACCAGGAACGAACCGATGGCCGTGCCCGCCAGCACCGAGGTCGACGAGGGGGAGAGCCACAGCCCGATCACGCCGCCGCCGACCTTGCCGAGTCCTTCCAGGCACACCAGCAACGCCAGCGCGCCGAACCGGTGCGTTCCCTGGAGGAGACCGTGCAGGACACCGAGAACGGTGAGCGGCGCCAGGGACAGCGCCAGCCACACGACCGGCCACGGGTCGTTCAGGTGCAGCAGGCGGGCGAGCAGGGGCACCAGGGCCAGCGTCAGCACCGTCATGCCCGCGCTCACGCTCAGACCCAGCCCGAACAGGGGGCGTGGGCCGAGGCTAGTCAGGCGCAGGGCGGCGACGGTCTGCAGGCTCATCGCCGGCACCACACCGATGACCACGAGCGCGAGCAGCGCGCTGAGCTCACCGAACACCGCGGGCACCAGGGCTCGCGCGGCGGCGATGGTCAGCACGTAGCTCGCCGCGTTGGCACCCAGCAGGGCGCCGGTGATGAGCAGGGCGTCCAGGCGGGAGGTGGTCGTTGCCGGAGCGGACACGCCGGATCCTTCCGGTGGCAGGGTCTGCCGCAGGGGCTACCCGCGAGTACTACTGGCCGGTAGTTTCGGCGACTGTAGCCCCGGTGCGACCGGAGAGGGAGCAAGTGCGGCTGAACGGACTGAAGCTCTACGCCACGTGCGCGGCGCTGGCGCTGGCCGCCCTCGCGCCCGTGCTGCTGCCGGGCTACGTCCTCGTCTACGACATGGTGTTCACGCCGGAGCAGCCGGTGAACGCGGCGGCGTTCGGGCTCGGGGACGCGCTGCCGCGTGCGGTGCCGGTCGACGCCGTGGTGGCGCTGCTGACCCAGGTGGTGTCCGGCCAGCTGGTGCAGAAGGTCGCGCTGCTCGCCATCGTCTTCGCCGGCGCGCTGGGTGCCGGGCTGCTGGTGCCGACGGACAAGACGGGCGTGCGGATCGTCGCCGCCGTGGCGTACTCGTGGAACGCCTACGTTGCCGAGCGGCTCTTCATCGGCCACTGGACGCTGCTGCTGGGCTACGCGGCGCTGCCGTGGGTCGCGATGGCCGGCCTGAGGATGCGCGCCGGCGAACCGCGCGCGTGGACCGGGCTCGTGCTCGCGAGCCTGCCTGCCGTGCTCTCGGCGCCGGGCGGCGTTCTCGCGCTGGGCACGGCGCTGGCCACCGCCGGACGCCGCAAGGCGTGGCAGGTCCTTGCCCTCGGAGTGGTCCTCAACGCGCCGTGGTGGGTGCCCTCGTTGCTGCACAACGGACTCTCCGACCCGGCCGGGGTCGAGGCGTTCAGCGCGCGCGGGGAGAACTGGGGCGGGCCGGTGCTCAGCGTGCTGGGCCTGGGCGGGATCTGGAACGCCGAGGTCGTCCCGGCGAGCCGCGCCAACCCGATGCTTCCCGTGATCACGGTGCTGCTCCTCGGCGCCGCGGTCCTCGGTCTGCGCGAGCTGTCGAAACGCATGCCCGTGTGGCCGTTGGCCGGGCTCGGCGTGCTCGGGGCGGCGCTGGCCCTGATCGCGGTGCTGCCGGGTGGCGCGATGGCGCTGGAGGCGCTGATCCGGCACGTGCCCGGCGCCGGGCTGTTGCGCGACAGCCAGAAGTGGGTGGCGTGGCTCGCGCTGCCGTTCGCGATCGGGCTCGCGGCCGCGGTGGAACGACAGCGCGCGCGGCTGCTGGTGGCAGTGCTGCTGCTCGGGTTGCTGCCGGACCTCGCGTGGGGCGGGTTCGGGCGGCTTGAACCGGTCCGCTACCCGGCTGACTGGGCAGCGGTGCGGGACAAGCTCGCCGACCAGCCCGGCGACGTGGCCGTGTATCCGCTTTCGGCGTTCCGCAGGTTCGACTGGAACGACCGGCGCACCCAACTCGACCCCGCGCCGCGCTTCCTGTCGGGTACGACCGTCGTGGACGACTCGCTGTCCGTCGGCGGGCGGGTGGTGGCGGGGGAGGACCCGCGCGCGGCTCGGGTGCGCGGCGGTGACCTGAGCGGCATCGGCTGGGTGCTGGTCGAGCACGGCACGCCGGGCCGGTTGGACGAGAACCTCCTGGCACGGCTCGAGAAGGTCCACGACGGGCCCGAACTCGCGCTGTACCGGGTGCCTGGAGCAGTGCCGGATGAACCGAACGGCCCACCGGTTGCACCCGTTGTGCTGGCCTGGGTCGCGGCTGGGTCACTGATCGGCACCAGCCTGTTGTGGAGACGGTTACCGGTCGGTAGATTCGCGGCACCCCGACCTGAGGAGTAACCGTGGAACTGGTTTCGGTGCTGGTAGCGATCGTCGCCGGGGCCGCGCTCGCTGGAGGGGTCGGCGTCATCGTCGTCTCGGAGAACCACCCGGACAAGGTGGTCGAGCAGCGCATCGAACAGGGACAGAAGGCCGAGGAGCCCGTGGTCCTCGACTACGGCTCTCGCTGACCGGGTGACCGTGGCTCGCTAAGGGACCCTGCGGCCTCCTGGAGGATCCTGCGCGAAGCTCGGGACCCCGCGCGGATGCCCTGTGCCTGAGTGGAGTTCCCGAACCTCGGCCCGGCCGCGCTGGTGCTCCGTCCGTCCGGTTGGGACGGTGCGCGGACCTGGTTCGCCGATGGTCACTGCCGCGCGGGCGATCCGCTGGTGCGGGTCGCGCTCGTCGGCGACTCGCTGATGATCGCCGCCCACCACGGTGCGACCGGCGCGGCGTACCGGCGGGAAATGCGCGCATGCCAGCCACACACCCGGGCCTTGACCCCCGGACCCGGCCCGAGGCGACACAGGGCACCGGTGCCTCGGTCGTGGTCCCGCGCCCGCCGCAGGTCTTGGCCACCGCTCGATGTTCGGTGACCTATGGGCGAGGCGGGGGTCGCCACCCCGTCACTCAGGCTGAACAGCTGTGCCACCACCGCCACAGGTGCTGGACACCACTCTCGGCGTTTTGGTCGTGACACTGTCGAAAATGTGCACGGTCACTGATTCGGTCAACCAGCCGTTGCTTGCGATGTACCAGTTCCCGGCCGCATCGGTGTAGAACTCGCCGTAGTGTGCCGAACTGGCGCGAGTGATCCACACGTCGATCTTGCGGTTCGGCGGGTATCCCGATCCCCATACCTTGGTGACCGAATGGGGAATGCTGCTGGCGGCTGCGGCACCGGGGTTCCCCAGCGCCCACAACCCGTTGGCGCAGTGGGGGATGCGACTGCCGGCGTCCCGGCTCGGCAGCACCCTCCTCGTGTCGAACCTCGGCGTCGTCGAGGGGATTTCAGCACCCGGCGCCTCTTTCCCGCGGCGAGCGGCCGGTCGGGCGTCGCGTTCGGCGTGGTGACGACAGGGGAGGTCACCACGGTCACGGTGCGCGTGCGGCGCAGGAACTTCGACGCGGCCGCCGCCGCGGAGCTACTCGACCTGCTGTGCGACGCGGTGTTCACCAGCCACTTGGCGCGAAGGTAGCCGCAGGGCGCTGTGCACGGCGTTCTCGAACGCGTCGAGGCTCTCCGCCCAGCTGAACTGCTGGGCACGTTCCCTGCCCGCCGCACCCATCGCCTTGCGCAGCGGACGGTCCCGCAGCAGCGTTTCCGTGTGCCGCACGAAGTCGTCGAAGTCGTCGGCGAGCAGGCCCGTGCTGTGCTCCACGATCGCCTCGGCCACGCCGCCCGCTGAGCGGTACGCGACCGTGGGCACGCCGTGCGAGGCGGCTTCCATGATCACGATGCCCCAGCCCTCCTTGACGGACGGGCACACGTGCACCCACGCCCCGGCAAGGATCTCGTGCTTGGTCTGCTCGTCGACCCAGCCGTGGATGACGACGCTGTCCTGGACCCCGCGGTCGATTGCGTGCTGCCGCAGCACGTCCTTCCACGGGCCCTCGCCGACGAGTTCCAGCCGCAGGTCCGGCCACTTCGGACGGAGCCGCGCGACGAGGTCGATCGCGTGCTCCAGGCGCTTGTGCGGGACCAGCCGGGACACCGCGACGAGGACGGGGGCCTCGGTGCGGCGCGCGGTGACCACGGGCGGCGCGTCCAGGCCGTTCGGCACGACGACCGTGCTGCGCAGCTCGACGCCCAGCTGACCCAGCTCGTCCCGCGTCACGTTGGACACCGTGATGTAGCGGCACTTCCGGTACAGCCGGGGCGCCAGCCACGACTCGATCCACCAGCCGATCGAGCCGAAGAACGGGCCCAGCGCGCTGTGCCACTGCTCGCGGTGCACGTGGTGCACCAGCACCAGGACGGGGCAGCGCGCGACCAGGCGGCTGAAGAAGGGCATGCCGTTCTGCACGTCCACGATGACGTCCGCGTCGGAGCGCAGGATCGCCAGCAGGGCGTACAGGTAGACGGTGAACTTGTTGCCGCGCCTGCGGAAGCGGACGCCCGCCACCCAGTCGCCGGACGGAGCGCGGGCGTGGCCGGCGCACTGGATCGAGACCCGGTAGCCGAGCTGGGCCAGCCCTTCCGCGATGCGTTCGACGTAGCGTTCGGAACCGCCGCCCTCGGGGTGTCTGGTGTCGCGCCAATTCACCAGCAAAATGCTCGGCCGGTAATCGCGACAACGCGACATCTGCCTCTCCCGATGCTAGGTTACTGTCAAGTAGCCATGGTAGACGGAATGCGGGAGATGGCAATGGTCGAGATCGGTTCAGTTTCGGCCCGGGAAAGTTCGCACAGGCCGACGTTGACGCGCTCTGTTCGGCTTTTTCGTGCATTTCTGAAAGAGCAGTCCGACCCCGACCACTTCTACCGCGTCCTGGCCGTCGACTCGGTCGCCCAGGTGTCGTCGTACGTGTCGCTGAGCGGCTCCGTCGTCCTCGACGTCGGCGGCGGTCCCGGCTACTTCGCCGAGGCGTTCCGCGGCGCCGGCGCCCGGTACGTGGGTCTGGACCCGGACGTCGGCGAGCTGTCCGCCCGCGGTGAGCCCGACCCCGGCATGATCCGCGCGAGCGGGACGGCGCTGCCGTTCCGCGACGGTTCGGTGGACGTCTGCTACTCCTCCAACGTCCTGGAGCACGTCGACGACCCGTGGCTGATGCTGGCCGAGATGGTGCGTGTGACCAGGCCAGGAGGCACCGTCTTCATGTCGTACACGCCGTGGTACTCACCTTGGGGCGGCCACGAGACCGCGCCGTGGCACTTCCTCGGCGGCCACTACGCACGGCGTCGTTACGAGCGCCGCAACGGCAAGCCGCCGAAGAACGCGTTCGGTACTTCCCTGTTCCCGGTGAGCGTCGGGGCGGTCCGGCGGTGGGCTCACCGCCAGACCGTCGCCGACGTGGTCGAGACGTTCCCCCGGTACCACCCGTGGTGGGCGAAGTGGATCACCCGCGTGCCGGGGGTCCGGGAGATCGCCTCGTGGAACTTCGTGATCGTGCTCAGGCGACGTGCCTAGCCCGTCGTCCGACCATGCCGAGCGCAATTCCGGCCAGCAGCAGCACCAGTCCGACGGAAAGCAGGACGACCGGTCCGGTGCTGCTGATCAAAGTCAATTTGTCGCGAGCCTCGGTGGCGCGCTCGACCGATTCTTTGACCGTTTTCTCGTTGAAGGTCAGGGTGGCGTCGAGCAACACCGTTCCTTCTTTTCCATCAGGTCCGGCGAGTACCTGCCGCTGCTGTTCGGAACCCTTGATGATGATTCCGCTCGTCGGCTCCACCCACATGGTGCGGGTGTTCTGGTAGCGGCGTTCCGCCTTGACCGAGGCCTCGGTGCTGTTCACCAGCTGGCCGGGCACCTCCTGGTCGCGGAACTTGGTCGACGGGATCTTCTGGACGAACTTGTAGACCTCGAGCCCGCTGAGTTGCTCCGTGCCCTCGTATCGGGCGGTCGACGCCTTGCGCAGGGTGGTGTCGAAGTACTCGTAGTCCTGCGGCTGCGTGTCGAACGGGAACTTGTAGTTCAGGCCCTCCTGGTGCACTGCCTTGTCTGCCGCGGTGGGGTCGCCCTCGGTGTCGGTCACGTACTGCTGGGTGCACTTCTCGAGAGCCATGTTCGTCCGCCGGTCGAGGCACACGCGGTGCTTCATCGCGGAGACGAGCTGGTTCTGGGAGTCGGTGACGACCAGACCCTGGTCCCACACCATCACGTCGCCTTCGACCTGGGCCTCCGGCAGGGTCAGGTTGCTCTCGACCTTGCGGGTGGCCGTCAGCTGGGCGTCCTTGACGACGAGTTCCTTGGGGTAGAAGACCTTCGCTGCGCCTTCCGCGACGGACTCCGTCTTCTGGTCGAGCGGCACGACAGCGAGCTCGGGGTACACGTAGAAGCGCAGGACTGCTCCGAGCGCCAGCGAGAAGATGCCCAGTCCTACCAACACGAGGCTCGCAACACGTCGCACTCGTCCTCCTTTTAGGTGTGAGAGGGACGTCACAGTGGCGTGGAAACTACCGGACAGTAACCTCTGCGCAACCCCCCGACCGGGGTGACCCAAGTCATCTTGATCGGTCCGCGTGCAGAAAGAAGCTACTCGGCCGCCGAACCGCAGAGCCGTTCGGCGGAACCCCTGCTGGCCAACGGGTAGCGGCTGAACGAACCAGCTCCTTACTCATCGGCGACGATGCCGGAGGAAGAGACACGTGGAAGAAACCCCTGTGTGCTATCCCGGAGCAGTTGAGCAGGCCCGGCTGCTCGCCCGCGGTGCGACGACCGCAGCAGAGCTCCTTGCGACGACGGAGAATCGGTTCAGCTCCTGGCGACACGTTTTCACGGATGTCGATTTGGCGGCCGCCCGGCGCAGTGCCGAGGAGGCCGATCGGCGGCTGGCGCGCGGTGAGCGCGGAAGCCTGCTTGGCCTGCCCGTCGCGGTCGAGGACTCCCTGCCACGATCGGCGTTCGACGTGCTGGCCGCGGCGGGAGCCGTCGTGATCGGCCGGACGTCGGCGGCCGAGCGGTATCGCAACCCGACGCCGGGCATCCCCGCCACGGCACTGGATCCGACGGTGTCGGGCACGGTGGTCGCCGTCGCCACCGGCGTGGTGTCCGCCGCACTGGCGCGCCGCGCCCCCGGTGCCGGCCAGGTACCGGCGGGTGGCGTCGGCGTGGTCGGCTTCGAGACCTCCGGCGGAGCCGGTGTGCTGGCGAGAACCGTGGCCGACGTGGCGCACGTCGTGCGTGCGATCGGCTGGGAGGTCGAGGCCGCGAACCGTCCACTGAGGATCGGTGTGTCGTTGCGAGGTCTCTCGGTGACCACGCGCACGCGCGCGCCCATGCGCCGAGCCGTGGAAGACGTCGCCGCGCTGTTGTCGTTGCACGTCAACGAGGTCGTGGACCACGACCCGCACCTCGCCAGCGAGTCCCGGCTCCTGCTGGCGCCGCACCTGGCCGCCGGGCCCCGTGAGCTCGAACTGCTCGACCGGTTCGTGCCTTGGCCGTTCCGCGGCATCTGCCGGTCGATGAGGGCGGCGGAGCGGGTGATGCTGAACCACATGTTCACGGGTGTCGACGTGCTCGTGACGCCCGGTCACACCGGTCCGGCCGAGACGATGTCGTTGCCCGGCGGGGTGCTGGTGCGCAACGGCGTCACGTCCCCGTTCTCCCCGCTCTGGCGGGTCAGCGGGTATCCGGCCGTGTCCGTGCGTGCGGGCTCGGACGCCGCCGGGAACCCGTTGCCGGTGACCCTGATCGCGGTGCCGAACGCGGAGGGCGCGCTGCTCGGCGTCGCCCGGATCATCGAGGAGGAACACGAGGTTCACCGGAGGCCGTAGTCGACGTTCGAGGACGACACCACGTTCTTGAGGTCGAGCTCGTCGTCCGGGTCGCTGGCGTTGGTGACGCCGTAGGTGATCGCGCCTGCCAGGCACGCACCGATCACCAGGGCCAGTGACCCGGCGACGAGACCGCGCCGGTGCAGGAGCAGCAGCACCAGCCCGATCGCGAGCAGCACGGCCCCGCAGACCCACAGGACCACGGGCAGAGCGGTGATCACGAACAGCTTCGGCAGGTTCTTCCTGACCTGGTCCACGTTCGCGGTCACCGAGGCGTTGGTCAGCCGCAGTTCCCCTGCGAACACAGGGGTTCCGGCGCCTTCGCTCTGCGTGTCGGTGCGCAGCTCCTGCCTGATGTCCTCGCGGACCGAGAGCACCGCGCCGGTGGTGGGCTCGACCAGCAACGTGCGGGTGACGCCGTAGTACTGGGTGACGTCCACGGACGGCTCCGCGCTGCCGACCAGGGAACCCGGTACCTCGAACCGGTCCAGTGCCGTCTGCGGTACCGTGTGCACGAACCGGTACACGTCAAGTCCTTGCAGCAGCTGCTCTCCAGCGAAGTGGATGTCGACCGGGCGCTTGAGAACCGTGTCGTACCAACGGTAGTCGCGTTGCTCGGTGTCGAACGGGAACACGAAGTTGAGGCCGGGCTGGAGGAGTTGCCGGCCCTCGGCGGTGATCGGCTTGCCCTGTTCGGTCTCGTAGAACTCCCCGTGACAGGGTGCGACGGCCTCACCGGTGCGGCGGTCGAGGCAGATCTTGCGCACCTCGGCGCTGAGCACGAGCTTGCCGGCGTCCTCCTTGACGATCGTCGCCCGCTTCCACACGGTGACGTCGCCGTTCTCCTTGATCTCGGGGGCAGCCAGATCACCCTCGACGTGCGTCGTAGCCGTGAGTCGGAGGTTGTGACGGATCTCCGGCGCTCCGTCGGGCGGGTAGACGACGGCGGTGACTCCTTCGCCTTCGGAGACCGAGACCGTGTCGATGTTGTGCTGCAACTTGGCCAGCAGGGGATAGGCGTGCAGTTGCAGCACGAGTCCGGTGGCGAGAGCGAAGGCACCGAGTCCGAGCAGGGCGACGACGACTGCGGTTCGCACGGGTCCTCACAGGTATTCGGTTGGCAGGGGAGGTGGTGCGTGAGCTGCGATTTCCGGTAACCGTACGTTCAGTTCTACCTCGCCGGTGAGCTAGATCACAAGGGCATACCTGAATCCCATTCGGGTTACCTGGTCACGACGGCTGAGTCACGATCACCCTTCAACTTCGTCAAGGTGACGCGGGGATCTGGTGCGCCGCCGATCGTCGTGGAGGATCGGCGCCGCAACAGTCCTGTTCAGGTCGAAGAGCTTGGGGGACGTATGAGCGTGCGCAGATGGTCGGCCGTGGCCTTCTCGATCGCGGTCCTGGCCGGAGTCGCCGGTCCGGCCGCGGCTTCTGGATCGGTGCCGACGTGGCGCCTGGTGCCGATTCCGCAGAACAAGGCCACGAGCAACCTCTGGGACGTGGCAGCCGTGGACACCAGGAACGCCTGGGCGGTCGGCCTCGAGGGCTACCACCCGGACCAGCAGTACACGACCGGTGATCCGATGATGCTGCGGTGGAACGGGATCAGGTGGTCCCGCACGTCACTCCCGGTCGTGCGGGGGCGGGTGTCGTTCGAGCGCGTGGCGGCGTCGTCCGCGAAGGACGTCTGGGTGAAGGGTTCCCTGAGGGCGAGCGACATCACCGACAACGTCAGTCTGGTGTGGCGCTACGACGGCAGGACGTGGACCGAGGTGCCGTACCCGCCAGGTGCGACGCCGAGCACGCTGACGATCCGCGATCTGTCCGTTGTGGACGGACATGCCTGGCTGGTGGGCTACCGCGGCAACACACCGGTCTTCCACGAGTGGGCCGCCGGGTCCTGGCGGGAACACCAGCCTCCCACCGAGTGCGTGAACGGCGGCGGCTTCGTCAACTTCTGCCAGATCAACGCCGTCAAGGCCTTCGCGCCCGACGACGTGTGGGCGGCGGGCAACGGCATGTGGAACGGCTACATGGGCCCACTGCTGTTCCACTGGGACGGCACGGCGTGGCGGGTCGTCGAGATCGGACTGAACCAGCAACAGGTCAGCCTCCAGTCGCTGGACGGCCTGTCCTCGAAGGACATCTGGGCGGCCGGCGACAGCGACACGGGCGGCGGCAACGTGGTCGTGCGAGGAGACGGCACCACCTGGCAGGTCGTCGGCGGCCTGAACACCCAGCGCACTCCCGGCCTCGCGGTAGGCGCGAACGGCGCCCCGTGGGTCATCGGGGGCTACCCGCAGGCGACCTTCAACACGCACGGCACCGGCGGCTGGACCGCCACGCCGGCACCGGTTCCGGCAGGCGCCTGGAGCGCGGCCTACAACTCCATCGCCGCCGTTCCCGGCACGAACAGGATGATCGCGGTCGGCTACGCGGACCTGCCAGGCACGAATCCGCTCCTGCTTCAGGCGGTGATCGCCGACTACGCGACGCGGTGAGTCAGGATCCGCCTCCGCGCACCCCGCGCGGAGGCGGGTCGCCCGTCGGTGGAAACCGAGGGGCTTTGCGCGGCCGGCGACAGTAGGGTCGGGACCGTGGAGCGAATCGCGGGATCGTTGTACGGGCTGGCTTTCGGGGACGCGCTCGGTCGGCCGACGGAGTTTCTGAGCATCGCGGACATCGATCAGGAGTTCGGTCCCGCCGGGCCGGATGATCTGGTGGGCGATCCCGCGTTGGTCACCGATGACACGCAGATGGCGCTTGCCGTCGCGTGGGCGCTGCACGGCGTCGACCGGTACACCGCCGATGAGCTTGAGCCGCGCTTGCGGGAGCGGTTCGTCGCTTGGGCGCACAGCCCGGAGAACGATCGCGCGCCGGGGATGACGTGTCTGCGCGCGTGCGGCGGACTGGCGGAGGGCACGCCGTGGGTGGAGGCGACCATCGCGGGTTCCAAGGGATGCGGCGCGAACATGCGCGTGACGCCGGTGGGCCTGGTGCCCGGACTCGACCTCGATCTGCTCGCCGGGGTGTCCCAACTCCAGGCCGCGATGACCCACGGCCATCCCACGGCGCTGGCCGCGTCCGAACTCACCGCCTACGCGACGCGATTGCTGGTCGACGGCGCCGAACTGCCCGACCTGCCCGCCGCGCTGCTGGCCCGCTGCGCGGAACGGCGTTCGATCTACCTGGAGGAGTGGCTCGGATCCCTGTGGCAGATGCCGGGCGCGACCACGCCCGCCGACTACATCGCCCGCGGCTGGGACGAGTGCGCGGTGGTCCTCGATCGACTGGTGGCCGCCCTCGCTCAGCCTGACGACGGCCTGGACGCGTGCCTCGCGACCGGCGAGGGCTGGATCGCCGAGGAGGCGCTGGCGACCGGTCTGTACAGCGCGGTCCGCCACGCCGACGACCCGGTGCGTTGCCTGGTACGGGCCGCACGGACCAGCGGCGACTCCGACTCGATCGCCGCGCTCGCCGGAGCGTTCGCAGGCGCCGCACACGGTCTGGCCGCTTGGCCGGCGGACTGGGTCGCACGCATCGAGTACGCGGACCAGTTGGCCGCCTTGACTTCCGGACCGCCGGCGTGAGCGGACGACGCTAGGTTCCTTGTCGACTGTGGAGCCAATGGCGCCACGTGTTCCGTGTCGACATGGCGCGCCAAAGTTCTTTGAGGTACCAGAAGCATTTCACGACCGTCCGCACACGGCACCCTGATGTCGGGATTCGCTGCCGTGCCAGGATTTCCTCATGGACCTAGACGTTTTCGTACCAGAGCTCATCCGGCGGAACTGGGCTTGGGCGGATCTCAACTCACCGTGCGGCGCCCTGCCACAATGGATCGAGCGCGCGGGCGACCTGGTGGCAGACGGGGAGATCGTCTGGTCCACGCCGGACGACGCGCCCTTCGGCGAGGCAGCCCACGAGGTTCCGCCGGGGACCTATCCCGTCTTCATCGGGACGGACGGCTACAGCGCGGACGACGGGCGGACGCGGTACGACGTGCGCGTGGTGTTCATCGCACTGGCCGGACCCGAGAAGCTCGCCGCGGCCACGTGGCGGCACGACCAGGCGGGCCTCATGACCGTCGAGAACTACACCTGGCTTGCCAGTGCCAAGGCCAACGAGTTCGTCACGGGGGAGACCTTCGCCCGGCTCAAGGACGCGGTGCTGTCGGCCGAGAGCGTTCACCGGAGAGGGCCTTGGCCCAACGAGGTCGTCGATCCGGACTCCGGGCTCAACGTGTTGCTGTTCCCGTCGTACGACGGCGGCTCGGGCATCTCGTGCATCGAGCTGGTGGACGAGGATGAACTCGTCGGCCTGCTCCACTTCAGCTACGGGATCTGACAGCAATCCCGCTTCAGGAGGCCTGAGGAACGTTGTCCGCGACCGGACCCCTGTTCGGGGAGCACATTTTCCGCTCCAGCCTCGCGGATCCCCACAACCCGCGCCGGTCCGCCTGCGTCAGGACGATTGGTGTTGCTCGAAGGCGGGCTCAAGGAGATCGACGACCAGTTGTCCGGCCGCAACTCGCGCAGCCGTGACGAACTCGCGGGCGCCCGGTTGACGCGGACGATCGCGGTGCGTCGTGCCGGCGGAATCGCCGCCTCCGGCGAGACTGAGATCAGAAAACTGTCGGTACCCCGCGCTACGGTGCCGCCGTGAATCCCAGGAACGTCAAGATCCTCGACCAGATCCGCACCGAGGCGCTCGTGCGCGGCATCCCGGAACCCGATGTGGAGCGGTGGATGGAGCTCGTCCGCCCGTCCGCGCTCCTGACGCTCGACGGGGACGGGCCCGTCGTGGGCCGGTTCGGCGGTCCCATCATGCTTCCCGCCGACGTCGAGACGCAGCAGTACCCCCTCGTCGCGACCTTCGACTGCGCCGCCCTTCCACGGGAAGCGACGGATCTTCCGTTGCCGTCCGACGGCAGGCTGCTGTTCTTCGGTTATCCGGAAGAGCACGGCATGGGTGAGGTCGTGTACGTGCCGGAAGGCGCGGCCGTCGTGGAGCGGGAGCTGGATCCTGAGTCCTATCCGGCCTGCAGTGAGGACTTCGCGGAGAACCACGACGAGTTCCCGCAGGGCGACATCCACCTGACGATCGACGTGTCGCTGCCGTTCGTGGGCACGGTCGGCGCGCCGCCACCGGTCTATCTCGTGCCGATGCCAGGACATCCTCACGCCGAGGCGCTGGCCGAGGTGTGGGCGGACCAGTGGGGTGGGGCTGCCCTGGTGCTGGGTGGATACGGCACGGACTGCAACGGGAGTGACGCGACCGAGATCGCCGTTCTTTGCGCTGCCGCCGAAGCGAAAGCGCAGCGATGGCCCGGCGGCGGCACGCCGTCGTCCGATGCCGGCGACTGGGTTCTGCTGCTGGAGTTCAACGTCTACCGGTCCGGCGGGGGCGCTGCCATCTTCTGGGTGATCCAGCGCGAAGACCTGATCGCACAACGCTTCGACCGCACCCAGGTCCTCGTGGACTGGAACCCCTGAGATCGACTTCTGGGCTAGAAGGCGTCCTCGGTGAAGTCGCTCGGCGGGTCGTCGTCGAAGTCGTCGCGCGACCGCCTGGGGCGCTGCTGGCCCGCCTCGACGATGTCGTCGAGGTTCTGGCCCTCCCTGATCGCCGTGTACGCCCGCTTCAGCGACGGCATGCTGGTCTGCATCGCACGCTGCACGTCGGGATCGTTGACGGCCTTGCCGGACGCGATGTCCCGCCAGGACATCGCGCCCGAGTCGACCTTGTGCTGCAGGTCCTTCAGCGCGTTCGGCGCGTCCTTCGACCGTGCGAACTTCTCGATCGCGGCGATGTCCGCGGGGGACAGGTCGGCGCCGCGGGTCTGCACCCTGGACGCTTCCAGAGCGACCTTCTCCAACTGCGCGCCCTTGGCGTCGAGATCTGTTTGCCACGCCTGCAACTGCTGGCGTGCGCTGTCGTACGGGAACGTCATTCCGCACCGCCCGAGCTCGAGGAACCGTTCTCCGCCCAGTGCTTTGCCTTCTGCGCGTCCTTGTACTTGTCGTGCGCCTTGTACCCGCCCTTGGCCATGCCCCACGCGCCACTGCCCACGGCGGCCGTGCCGTCGCCGAACTTCTCCGTGCCGTCCTGCCACGTGTCGACCACGTCGAAGAAGTCGTTGACGTCCCGCACGTCAGGGATCTTGGCGAGCGCGGTGCCCCACAGCTTGATGCCGTTGATCATGCCCTTGACGCCTTCGATGAGCGTCTGCATGGACTGGATGAGCTTGCGCACCTGGTCGACGATGTTGACCACGTCGTAGACCATCCACACGGCACGACCCCAGCCGACGAGCGGGATCCACGCCGTCATCGCGGCCTTCATCAGCTTGTCGCAGATCTTGTCGAGCAGGGTCAGCGCGAGTTTCGCGGCCGACCGGCAGGAGCTCGCCATGTTCTTGAACCGGTCGCCGATGAACTTCGCGACCTGCGAGTCCCACTCGATCGCCGTGGTCCACGTGCGACGCATGCGGTTCTCGAAGCTCTGCGCGGCACCGCCGTCCCAGCTCGGCGCGAGTTCCCCGATGCCGTTGTTGACGTTGTGCCGCACGTTGTCCAGCGCCTTGGCGATCCGGTCCCACGCGGCGGCGTTCGCGTCGATCTTCTCGAAGTCGCCCGCCAGCGGCATGACCAGGTCGCGCACCAGGTCGTCGCCGGTCACCTGCTGGTAGATCCAGTTGACGCCCTGGATCTTCCACCCGGCGGCCTCGATCAGCTCCTTGACGGTCTGCCGGCCGGGCCGGTCGTCGGGTGCGGCGCGCAGCGCGACGTTCGGGTCCTCGATGTCCTGGTAGCCGTTGCAGACCGCGCCCGTCATTCGCCGACCCCCAGAAACCGGCCCAGCCAGGACGGGGGCTCCATCTTGCCGCCCGCGGTGTCGATCAGGCAGACCCCGACCTCGTCCGCCTTCTCGTAGACGTGGGCCGACTTGGCCAACGACTCGGCGTCCTGGCTCATCTTCTTGTTGGCGGCCTCGAGGGTCTCGCCGTAGAGCTGCGCGACCCCGGTCACGACGGGGTCCAGCAGCGACAGCAGCCCGGTGAACCCGGACGTGTCCCCACCCTTGACGATCGCGTGCTCCCGGATCGTCAGGAAGTGCTCGGCCTGACGCTCGAGCAGTCCGCTGTAGCCGCGCAGCTCATCCGGCACGACGTGGAACTTCTCTGCCATGGCGGTCATGATGCCTGACGTCAATCCGCGTTTCCGTCGCATTTACCGAAAAAACCCCGAATCACGTCATGAGTGACCGCGCGTGCGCCGGTAGTAATTCCGCCAGTTCACGAAGCAGCGGCAACGGCACCGTGGAGTACTCCGGGGAGCGGTGGTGCGGCTTGATCATGGGGTGGAAGCGTGCCGGGGGCTCGCCTGACCGCGCCAGGGCCGTTCCGATGCGGTGACCGGGGACCTTGAACGCCAGGTCATAACCGTCCACTTCGGACACTCTCGGCAGCCACTCGGACGCCGGGTAGACCGAACCCTGGTGCGTGGTGACCGATACAGGCCGTGCACACCGAAGTTCCGGTCGCCGTCGTCGCTCGTGAGCGACGACGATGAACAACGGCGCCTCGTCGGCAGTGCCGTACGCGTCGTCGACGGACGCCCAGTCCACGTCGTGCAGTCCGGCCGGCGGGGCCGTGGTGCCGCGCAACGGCGGCCGCTCCACACCACTAACAGGGCGCACTCACGAGCCGAACGCCGAATCCACCGCCTTGGTCAGCTCGCCGACGGTCTCGACCAGCGGTGCGACGGGCCTCACCATGTTGTTGAGCCGCTCGAGGGTCCGCGCGATCACGCCTCGATCGGGTTCGGGGGAGTCCAGTTCGTCCTGGAGTTCCTCGGCGACCTCGTCCACCGCGTCGGGGAGCTCCTCGCGGTGGCGTTGCAGCAACGTCATCAGCTCGGTCACGAGCTCGTTGGTCGCCGGTGCGGCGGTGAAGTGCTGGCCGTGGCTGATCGCGCGGGCGTTCTCACCGACCGCCTGGTTGCCGACGTTGCTCACCCCGCCGGACTGCTGGATGCCGTAGTTCGGTGAGCTCTCGGGCATGCTTCTTCCTTCTGTCACGTCGCTTTTCCGGCGGCGGGTTCGGGTGTGGGGAGATTCGTGGTCGCGGTGGCCTCGCTGCCGACCGCCTGGTTGCCGACGTTGCTGATGCCGCCGGTCTGGATGATGCCCTGGTTGAGGATCGTCATCTGGCGGTTGCGGAACTCGGTGGTGTCCACGCCGCGTTCGTCGAGGAAGTCCAGCAGCGCGGCCAGCACGTGTCGTTCGATCAGCTTGAGGTGCTTCGCGGCGTCGGTCTTCTGGAAGTAGTTGTGGTAGTTGGCGTCCGAGGCCTCCTCGCGGACGCTGAAGCGGGCGCCGTAGCTGTAGCCGAGGTCCTGCAGGGCGATCGCCCGCTCCACGGTGCGGTGTCGTTGCCAGCGCCAGTAGAAGGTCACGTCGCGCACCACGCGAAGAGGAGCGCGCGGGACCGCACTGGACAGTCCGCTCGCCGCCCTGGCCAGCATGCGTCCGATCGCGCCCGCGGTGAGCACCGGGCTGATCCGGTCCACGTCGTGGTACTGCTGCCACAGCGGGCCCAGCACCGTCCGGTCGCACTGCAGGTACAGCAGCCGTCCGTCGGTGGAGAAGTGCAGGAACGTGCTGGCGACGACCTCGCTGCCCCACGACGGGACCTGTGCGCACAGGTAGTGCCTCGCCGAGCCGTGCGGGCGCGCGGCGAGCCGGGCCAGGTCCTCGGCCGGCAGGTCCTGTCGTGGCGCCCGGTCGCGCTCGGGCAGGAGAGCCGGATGCATGGTGAGGGCGTTGCCGCTGACGAAGGCCCGCTCGGTGAGGAACAGTCCTGGCAGTTCGTCGGGCTCCACGCCGACGCCCGCCAGCCGGTCCCGCACGTGGGCGACCAGTTCGACGACGTCGAGCGGCACCACGCTCTCGGTGCCGGCGTCGGCGTCAGGTCGCAGTGACGGCAGGGCGAACGACCACGTCGACACGAGCGGGCCGTGGCCGATGAACGGGGTGAAACCGTCGTAGACCGTCACGTTGCCGCGTTCGGCCGCGTCGATCGCCTCCAGCCGGTCGTCCAGCCACGCCTGGCTGGCGGGCATCTCAGGTGCGGTGTCCGGGCGGAACTCGGCCCGGGTGAGCTCGCTCAGCAACGTCTGGCGGGTCCGCCATTCGTTCCACACCACCAGCGCGTACATCACCAGGCCGGTCAGCAGGGCGAGCCAGGGCAGGCCGACCAGCCAGTCGTCGACGGGAGGCTCCGGTCGCGGGCGGCTGCGCGTCGCCGCCGGGGCGGTGCCGAGCGCGGACACGATCGACACGGTCACCAGGACCAGGACGGCCAGCGCGATGAGCGCGAACACGGCGTCGCGCAACCTGCGGGACTCCGCGGCGCGCCGGGCGAGGCCTCCGGCGACGGGAAGGACCACCAGCAACGCCAGGATCGTCCACAGTGGAGAGAGAACGAGGGCCAGCGCCGTCGCCGCGAGCAGGCACCAGTCCCGCACCTGGCGTTGCCGGAGTCCGGCGAGCGCGTGCAGCAGCACCGGGCGCAGCGAGAACCCGACCGACGGCGCCACCGCGTGCAGGTCGCCGGTCACCAGGGCTTTGATCATCCGCTCGGCGAAGCTCTCGTCGGTCCTGGCCGCGACGCACAGGTACCGGGTCGTGTCGTCGGGGGAGAAAGCGGTCGGCCGGCTCATCGATGCTCCTTCACCACAACGACTTCGGTGCGCGGGCAGGGCGTTCACGGTTCGCCGGGTTACGCCGCTGGTTGGCCACGACGGCGCCGAGCACCGACCCGAACAGGACGCCGAACATCGCCGACGTGCCGAGCTGGCTCAGGAAGAAGTCCTCGGCCTGGTCGGGGACGTAGTAGGGAAGTGCCGCTCCCGCGTCGAGCAGAACCACCCCCACCATCCCGGAGACCAGCCCGGCGATCGACGCGCTGAGCGTCGTCAGTCCCACGGTGGCGACGAACAGGGCAACGCCGCCCGCGGCCTCGTTGACCCACCGCGACACCCTTGACAGCCCCGCGACGGCCAGCAGCACGAACAACACCGTTCGCAGGTTCGCGAACCAGAACAGGAACGGGCCGACGCGATCGACGTCCACGTGCCATCTCGGATAGGTCAGCATCACGTCGAGAACGCGAAAAGCCGAATCCGGGTCCGACAGCGCGACGGCGAGTTCCTGGTACGTCCACGGGTTGCCGACGAGCAGGACGAAGCCGACCAGCACGGCGACGCCAGGCGGGAACGAGCGGCGTAAGTGAGGTTCCCCTGGTCCGGTCACACCGGCAAACCTAGATCCTCTGCCGGTCTCACGGCGACGGCCGATCGGCCTATGGGTGACGAGAGGCGAACCGCGAGATGTGCCGCGCCCGGCTGGAATCTCCTGGCAGGTGGACGAGTGTCCACTTCGGCCCGGTGGGCGGGCTCGCCGGGCCACGTGCGGCGATGAATAGGCTTTCACGTTTTAGTCGTGATCGTCAACCATCCGGTGGCCGTTGCTTTTAGGGTTATTCCTAAAGATTGACGGACTTGTTACGTCTCGTTGACAGGGGTCTGGCAGCTCCGCCATGATGGAAAATAGCATAGGAGACCAATGGGAAAGGTTGTTTCGCATTCTGCCCGGCGTGAAAGCGGCCGCCATTTGAGATAGCGCCGATCCGTCCCGGAAATCGCATTTGTGTTCAACGCGGCAGGACCTTGTGGTCGGCGACGCTTTCGTGAGTTGTGATGACAACGATGGCATGCGGCGTTGCCCGGCCGGACAACACGCATTGGAGAGTTGGCGTGTCCCAGGGGAATCTGGAAAAGGGTTTCGATCCCTCGCTCGTGCCCAGCGTCGCGGCGGTCACCTCACCGCACGGCCGTGAGACCGAACTGCGCGCGGTCGAGGACCTGATCTCCGCGATCGGCGCGGGCGGCCAGGCGCACGTCGTCGTGCTCCAGTCCGAGTCGGGTTCCGGGAAGACCTGGTTGCTGGAGCGGGCCGCGGCGCTGGCGGCACGGCACGGGTTCGCCGTCGTGGACGGCGTCTCGCCGCGCGCCGGTGCCGGCCGGCCCGTCGCGCTGGTCGCCGCGCGCAACGGGCGGAGCGAGGACGACCGCATCGCCGTGCTGGCGGCACGGTGCGAGGCACAACTCGCCGGGCACCTGCGGCATGAGCCGGTGCTGGTCGTCGTGGACGACGTGCAGTGGGCGGAGCTGGCTCTGCTGCACGCGTTCGGCGTCGTGATGGCGAAGCTCGGCGCGGCGCCGGTGCTGTGGATGTTCGCGCTGGACTCGGCGCACGCCGAGGCGCCGAACGGCCAGCTGCTGCACTCGCTGGTCCGGCAGCACCGGGCGAAGAGACTCGGCCCGCTGGAGCCGCTGTCCGGCGCCGCGGTCGTCAGCCTGGTCGAGGACGTGCTCAAGGCCACGCCCGATCCGGGTGTCATCGCGCTGTGCGAGAGCGTCGGGGGTGAACCGCGGTCCGTTGTGGACCTCGTGCTGGCCCTGCGGCAGGAGCAGTGCCTCACCCTCGCCGGCGGGGTCGTCGAGCTGGCGCACGAGGCCGTGACGGCAGGTATGCCGTCGGCGGTGGAGGCCGAACCCGGCGCGCGGCTGCCGGAGGCGTTCGTGCGCATGGTCCGCTCCCGGCTGGGGCGGTTGTCGCTGCGGTCGCGGGAGGTGCTCCAGGTCGCGGCTGTGCTCGGCGACAGGTTCCCGCCGCAGGACCTCGCCGAGATGCTGGGCGAGCGGACGTCGCAGCTGCTCGGGCCCCTGCAGGAGGCCATCCGCGCCGGCGTGATCGACAGCGACGGGGACGAGTTCACGTTCCACCGCGAACCGGTCTGGCTGGTCGTGCTCGGCACCGTGCCCGCGTTGCTGCGCACGATGCTGCACCGGCAGGCGGCAACGATGCTGGTCGAGCAGCGCCGTGCCGAGGCCGCCGCCGTGCATCTGGTGCACTGCGCGAAACCGGGCGACGAAGGTGCCATCCGGATCATCCGGGAGGCGGTCCTCGGACTGCTCCCCACCGCGCCGCAGACCGCCGCCGCGCTCGCCACCCGCGGCCTCGAGATCGCCTCCCCGGACAGCGCCGACCGGGTGGTGCTGGCCACCACCGCCGTCGCCGCGCTGGTGCGCCTGGGCGACCTCGGCGCCGCCGTCGACCTCGCCACCGAACAGCTGCGCAGGTGCGCGGGGGAGTCGTCGGCCTCGCTGCGCAACTGGCTCGCGACGGCGTTGATGCTGCGCGGCGACGAGGCGGCGGCGAAGGACGTGGTCGCCGACCGGCGGGAGGACCACGAGTCGTGGCCGGATCTGTTGCTCCTCAACACCTTCTCCGGCGAGGAACGACGTGAGGTCGTCGACGTGGCGGACCAGGTGCTCGCCGATCCCGGCGCCCACAGCGACGCGGTCCGGGCGGCCGCGCTCACCGTCCGCGCGCGGGTGCGGTGGCGCGAGGGTGAGCTGACCGAGGCGCTGGCCACCACCGACGAGGCCATCGCGCTGCGCCCGGACCCGGCCGAGGTCTGCCAGGCGGACCCGCTGTGGATGCGGGCCTGGATGCTCACCAGGGTGCGCAGGCTCGACGACGCCCTGGCGACGGTCGAGCAGGTGCGCCGCACGATCGACGAGCAGAACATGAGCGTGCTCAGCTCGCTCCCGCTGGCCCTGCGGGCAGAGGTCCTCCTGGTCAAGGGTGACCTGGCCGCCGCGGAGGCCGACGCGACGGCGGGCCTTCAGGCGTCCGAACGGGCCGGCACGCCGATGTACGAACCGCAGCTGCGGGCCGTGCTGGTGATGGCGGCGCTGCGGCGGGGCGACCTGGCGGCGGCGACCCGGCACCTGCGCGGCCTGGAGAGTCGCGCGCCCGGCGGTCAGCCGTTCCTGTTGCGCTGTCTGCTGTCCGCGCTGCTCACCTCCGCCGGCCGTGGCGCGCGGGAGGCGATGGAGGAACTGCGCGAGGTGATCGAGGACCCGGCCTCACGCCGGCGGCTGGTCCTGGAGGACCCGTCGTCGACGTCCTGGGCGGTGCGCACGGCGCTGAGCGCGGGGGAGACCGACCACGCCAAGCTGATCGTCGTCACCGTCGAGGAGATCGCCGGGGCGAACCCGGAGCACTCCGCGTTCGTCGCGGCCGCACGGCACGGCCGGGCGCTGCTCGAAGGCGACGTCGCGGGCCTCGCCGGCCTGGAGGACCTCTACGGCGCCGACGTGTGGGCGGTGGCGTCGTTGGTCGAGGACCTGGGTTCGCTGCTGCGCGACGAGGACCGCGACCGCGCCGTGCTGGAGCTCAACCGCGCGATGGAGCGCTACGACGAGTTCGGCGCGGCGTGGGACGCGGCACGGGTGCGACGCAAGCTCCGGCGGCTCGGCGTGCGGCGCCGGCACTGGAACTACGAGGCCCGTCCCGACTCGGGCTGGGAGAGCCTCACCACCACCGAGGCGAAGGTCGCCGCGCTCGTCGCGGCCGGCCTGACCAACCGGCAGGTGGCCACCGAGCTGTTCGTCTCCCCGCACACCGTCGGGTTCCACCTCCGGCAGATCTACCGCAAGCTGGACATCCGGTCCCGCGTCGACCTGGCCCGCATCGCGCCGTGACCCGTCATCCCGACCGGGTCACGACGACGCTGTGCGGCCCGTGGAACACGATGTCGTGCGGGAACTTCACACTGTCCACTGTGTAGTCGCCCAACGCCGCGAGGAGCAGGCCCAGCCCGATCTCCAGCTCGGCACGGGCCAGCGCGGCGCCGAGGCAGTAGTGGATGCCGAGACCGAAGCCGGTGTTGCGCCCACCGGCACGGCTCAGGTCCAGTGAATCCGGTGCGGCGAACCGGGCAGGGTCACGGTTCGCCGCACCGAGCATCACCATCACCCTGGTGCCGGCCGGGATCTCCACGCCCGCGACGACGGCGTCCTGGTGCGCCCACCGCCCGACGGCCTGCACGGGCGGGTCGAACCGCACGAGCTCCTCGACGGCGGTCGGGGTCACGCCGCGCCGCAGTTCCGCGAGCGCCTCCGGCCGGGACGCCAGCGCCAGGACCGACTTGCTCAGCACGTTCGTCGTCGTCTCGTGCCCGGCGGTCATCAGGTGCACGCAGGTGCCGACGATCTCGTCCGACGACAACGGTTCGCCGCGAGTCTGGGCGGAGACCATCAACGACACCAGGTCGTCACCGGGCTCGAACCGCAGAGTCCGCATCAGCGCGAGGAAGTAGTCCCGAAGCTCTCGCGCGGCCCGGTCGGCGACGGCGTGCGCGTCGGGGTTCGCCGCCGCCCGGACGCTGCTCGCCTCCTGAAGGTCGACCGCCCTGTCCCGCAACCACTCCGAGTCCTCGCGCGGCACGCCGAGCAGTTCGGAGATGACCAGGATCGGCAGGGGTGCGGAGAACCTCTCCACGAGGTCGAACGTCCGGGGCAGGCCGGTCAGCAGGTCCCGGGCGATCTCGGTGATCCGCGGCCGGAGGTTCGTCACCACCGACGGCGAGAACTCCTTGTTCAGCACCGATCGCAGCTCGGTGTGCCGCGGTGGGTCGAGGAAGACCAGCCAGTTCTCCACGAGCGTGCGCAGCGCCGAGGGCACCGACACCGGGCTGCCCCCGCCCGACGGCGACCGGCGGCCGAACGAGGCGCCGGTCAGCACCTCGACCGCGGCGTCGTGACCGAACACGTAACAGGTGCCGTCCGCGAAGTGCACGGGCCCGGCCGCGAGGTAGCGGGCGAACACCGGGAAGGGGTCGTGCAGGTCCTCGTCCGGCCAGTCCTTCAGGGAGAACGGCTTCATCGCGCACCTCCGCGCACGGTGTCCGCGATCGTCCCGGCGTCCGCGGGCAGGTCCGTTCCCCGCCACGCCACGTGCCCGTCCGGCCGCACCAGGACGAACGGCCGCTCGTAGGCGGTCGCGATCTCCGGCGCGTCCAGCCTCTCCGCGCGGAACGGGATCCCGCGTGAGTCGAACGCCTCCGCGAACGCCGCGAGCCGTGCGGAGTCCTCGAAGTGCGCCAGCACGAACCCGTCCCCGAACAGGTCCAATGTGGACATGCCGTCCTTCACCCACGCGTGCGGCGCGCGGGATCCCGGCCGGGTGTTCGGCCTGCGGTCCTCGAGGTTCTCCGCGGTCGGGTCGTCGATGACGAGCCCGGACCCGGCGTAGGTGAACCCGAGGTGGATCTCCGGCGCGTCGAACTCGCGGGCCACCCCGCCGCGTTGCAACCCCTCGCTGATCTTCGCCCGCATCGCCGCGCCCTGCGGGGTGTCGTCGTTCAGGAACGGCGGCACCTCGCGGCGCATCGCCCGTTCCAGGTTGCGGTTCGCCTCCTCCAGCCCCTCGAACGCGACGGGCTGACGTTCCAGCGTGTAGCTGTCGAGCAGGTCGGGCCCTGCCCACCCGCGCAGCTCGGCGGTGAGCTTCCAGCCGAGGTCGGCGGCACCGCAGATGCCGGTGTTCATGCCGAACCCGCCCGACGGCGACAGCGTGTGCGCCGAGTCCCCGACGAGGAACACCCGGCCGGAGCGGAAGTTCTCGGCGACCCGGTGCACGAGGTGCCACTCGTTGTCGGACAGCACCTCGACCGGCGTGTCGAACGCGATCGCCTTGCGCACCAGCGTTTCGGCGTCCTGCGTCGACTCCGGCGACCCCTGCAGGCCGACGGTCATCCGGTACAGCCCGCGGCCGTCCAGGGCGCGGACCGGGAAGCGCAACGCCGAGGAGATCATCAGGTAGAAGAAGTTCGCGACCTTGTCACCGAGCCGCTCACGCAGTTCGGGCGCGTGGAACAGGACGTTGCGGAAGACCAGCGTGTCGTGCACGGCGGGCGCGGCGATGCCGAGGTGCTTGCGGATCGGCGAGCTGGCGCCGTCGCAGGCGATCAGGTAGCGCGCCCGCACCTCGGTGCCGTCGCTGAGCACCGCGGTCACGCCGGTGCCGTCCTGCGTGAACGACTCCAGCCGCGTGCTCATCCGCACCGGCCCGTCCGGATGCACGCCCAACGCCTTGCGCAGCAGGGGACCGAGCCAGTGCTGCGGGCAGATCGCGTCCGGTTCCGGAGTGTGCCGGAAGTCCGGGCGGGTGCCCATCGTGTGGCGGGGCAGCCGGAACAGCTCGTGCCCGCCGATGCGGGTCGTCCACACGCAGTCCAGCGGGTGGTCGTCGGGCCAGCCCGAGTGGCGGATGTCGTCCGCGACGCCCCAGCGGCGGAAGAACTCCATGGACCGCGGCCCGATGCTGGACACCTTGGGGTGACCGACCGTGCCGTCGCCGGCCTCGACCAGGACGAAGGCCACGCCTCGCGAACGCAGTTCCAGCGCGGTGGCCATGCCGGTCGGCCCGCCGCCGACGATGATCACTTCGGCGTCGAGCACGTCGTTCTCCCCTGAGTTCCTGGCCGCGTTCATGCCGCGCCACCACGCATGCGGCGGTAGCCGGACGCCACGAGCGGGCGTTCGACCGTGGTGCCGGCGTGGATCTCCTGCGCCGCGGCGAGACCGGACTCGATCGCGCCCTCGATCCAGGCCGGGTAGGTCGAGCAGTGCTCGCCCGCGAAGAACAACGTGCCCTGCGGTTTGGCCGCCAGCGCCCGTTCCTCCTCGGACGTCGCGACGTCCTTGCTCCACCGCACCGACGCGGCCCCCATGCTGGAGAAGTCCTCGCCCCAAGCCTGGGTCACCACGTCGAGCACCATTCCCGGCTTCTTCAACTCGGGGTGGATCCGGCCGAGCTCGTCGAGCACGACGCGTTCCCGCTGCTCCGGCGAGATCCGCGCCAGCGCGTCGGCGTCCGGGCCGATCGTGTAGCTGGCGAGCAACGCCGCGCCGAGCCGGGGATCGCTCTCGACCGGCGGGTAGTAGGTCTGGCGCACCAGGCCGCCGGTGAACGAGCCGCCGCCGCTGATGCCGTCGCTCTCCCAGAACGCGTCCTTGCAGTGCACCGCGATCTTCGTCGCGGGCCAGTACTGCATGTCGTGCACGGTCGCGAGCTTGTCGTCGTCCAGGCCGCTCAGGTTCATCCGCCGCACGACCGAGAACGGCACGGTGCACAGCACGTAGTCGCAGTGGCTCGCGACGACGTCCAGGCCGCGCCTCGTCTCCACGACCACGCCGTCCGGACGGACGTGCAGGCCGACCACCTGGCGGCCGCGGTGCACCGGTCCGCGCAGGCTCTCGGCCAGCCTGACGGTGATCTGGTCCATCCCGCCCTCGAGCCGGAACAGCGCCGACGACGTCTCGACGGTGATGTCGTCGAAGAAGTGCGCGAGGCGGCTGCGCGCGGCGAACCTCGGGTTGCCGGCGAAGAACCGGTTGACGTCGAGGCGCTCGATGCCGCCGGTGCTCACGAAGTACGGCCGCACGTCGATGCCGTCGAGCAGGTCCAGCAGCTCCAGGTTCAGGTCGCTGTGCAGGTTCGTGCGGAACGCGCCGGGCGCGACGGCGTTGACGCTCGCGGTCAGCCACGTCGCCGCGAGCACGGACTCCTCGCGGTACTCGCCGGCCGGCAGGCCGCGGCGGAACTCCTCGACCAGCACCGAAGTCGCCTCGCGTACCCGCAGGTGCCCGGCATGGGTCTCCAGGTAGCTGGCGTCGTCGGAGAACAGCGTGCGGAACTGCCGGACCCGATCACTGAGCCCCAGCAGGTCGATCCACTGCATGGTCCGGTGGTGCGAGGCGGGGATGCGCATGGCGCCGAGCTCGGCGAGCGGCCCCCTGCCGACGAACGCGTGCGTGCGGACGCGCCCGCCGACCTCCAGCCGTGCCTCGAGCACCTGGACGCTGTGGCCCAGGCGTTCCAGCTCGTGCGCCGCGACCAGCCCGGCGACCCCCGCGCCAAGCACCGTGACCCGCTTCGGCCGCTGCGGCCAGTGTTGTCCGCCGGACAGGACGTTCGTGTGCACCGGACTCATGGGCTGAATCGTCCCGCCGCCTCGTACGGCCCCACATCCCTCAGTGCGGCCGCGGCGCACGCGGTTCCGCGTGCCCAACCCGCTCACTGGAGCAGTTCATACCGCGCGAGACAACGGTTTCTCACCGGCACGGGGGTGTGCTGGTCCGTCCACCCACGACACTGGGGCCTCGCTCTCGTGAGGAGGCCTGTGATGCCGGTGCGCACCGCTGAAGTCGTCCAGCGAACGACCACCGTGCGTGGACACGACGGCCTGCGGCTGGCCGCGACAGCGGTCCTGCCCGCTGGTGAACCCCGTTGCACCGCACTGCTGTTGCACGGGGAGGGCGCCGACCGGGACCAGGGCGGGTTCTACGTCCGCCTGGCCGCGGAACTAGCCGGCCTCGGCGTCGCCAGCCTGCGCGTCGACCTGCCGGGACACGGCGACAGCGAGGGCACGCAGGAGGAACTGAGCCTGTCCGGCCTCCTCAACGTCATCAGCGCCTCGCTGACCCACCTGCGCGACCACGAGGGCCCCGGCCCGGCGATGCTCCTCGCCACCGGCCTGACCGGCGGCGTCGCAGCCGGATACGCCGCCCGCAGGGCCGACGAGGTGGCGAAGGTCGTGCTGTTCAACCCGCTGATCGACTACCAGGAGCACTTCGCCGACGCGAACCCCGCGTGGTCAGGGGGTTTCCTCGGCACGGAGGCCGGTCGCGCACTGCTCGCCGACGGACACCTGCGCGTCTCGGACACCTTCGTGGTCGGCCGCGCGATGCTGAACGAGGTCTTCTGGCTCCAGCCGCGCGGCGTGCTGCCGGTGATCACCGCGCCCACCCTCGTCGTGCACGGCGCCGGCCCGACGGACGTACCGGCGTCCTCCTCGCGCAGCGCGGTGGAGGCGCTGACCTGCCCGAGCCGCCTGGTCGAGATCGCCCCGCCCGTCGACGCGCACTGGCAGGCCCCGGCGATCCGGGTGACGACGGAGTGGCTGCTCGGATCGCACTGAGTGGAGCCCTCGCGGGAACCGGTGCCAGCCACCGCAGGCCGACCCGCGCGGTGTCACCCGGCGGCCGCCAATGCAAGGCGACCACCTACGAAGGTCCGGCGCGCGGTGTCACCCGGCGGCCGCCAATGCAAGGCGACTACCGACGAAGGTCTGGCGCGCGGTGCCACCCGGCGCCCGCCCTCGCAAGGCGACCACCTACGAAGGTCCGGTGCGCGGTGCCACCCGGCGCCCGCCCTCGCAAGGCGACCACCTACGAAGGTCCGGTGCGCGGTGCCACCAGGCGCCCGCCCTCGCAAGGCGACCACCTACGAAGGTCCGGCGCGCGGTGCCACCCGGCGCCCGCCCTCGCAAAGCGACCACGTACGCGGCCTGGTGTGGCGATGCGAAGCGAGCCGTGTGAACCTGTGCCGCCTGGGTGGCGGTGCACCCCGCTCATGGCGATTGGGGCTTTACCTTGAGTGGGCGGGATGCTCCCCTCACGGGCACGGCCGGGCGCTTTTCAGCCCGGCCTTTTCCGGCCGTCAAGCATCCCGCCAGAGGCTCAAGGTCAAGCCCCAATCGCAACCCCGCACTTCGTCCCGACCCGCGGAACCACCCTCGCAAGGCGACCACCCGCACGGAACGCGACCAACCCCGCTGGAACGCGACAAACGCCCCCAAGCCGACCCGCGCGAATCCAACCGGCGGATGCAACGCGACACGCCCCCGCCCTGAAACGCGAATGGCCCCTCACCCAAGCCGGCGAGGAGCCATTCCCACACCGCATCACGCGATCCGCGGCCAGGAAGCGTACTGGCGCAGCCCATACAGCAACGGCTGTGCCGCCGACCGGTGCACAACCTGCTGAACGCCACCGAACACGACCACGTGCGTGCCGGTGCGGTGCATGTGGTCGACCTTGCAGTCGGCCGCCGCGTGAGCGTCGTCCACCAGGTGCGGGCCGCCGACGGACTCCGGGTGTTCCCAGGTCACCTGCCGGAACCGGTCCGGGTCACCGGACGAGAACAGTTCCGCGGCCGACCTGGCCTCGTGGTGCAGCAGGTTCACGGTGAAAGAACCGTTGTGCGTCAACGCGTCCAGCGTGGGACTGCTGTCCCGCAGGCACACGAGCAACGTAGGCGGGTCCAGCGACACGCTCGACAGCGACGACACGGTCATGCCCCAGGGCCTCAGATCCCGGTCGAACGCGGTCACCACCGCGACACCGGTCGGGTAGGCGGCCATCAGCGAACGGAACTGGGTGCTCACAAAGGAACCTCCTCTCGTGCCGCACCGACCTTCCTCGTGATCAGGTCCAGCGCCGGACCGGTCAACGCGGTGGTCGTCAACGCCATCACCAGCAGGGCGACGAACAGTCCCGGCGTGAGCAGGCCGGCGGCGAACCCGATCTGCAGCACCACGATCTCGGTGAGGCCGCGCGTGTTCACCAGCACGCCGATCCGCAGGGACGTGACCTCGTCCTCGCCGCCCCAGCGGGCACCGGCGTAGCCGCCGCCGACCTTGCCGACGATGCCGAGCACGATCGCCAGCACCACACCGACCCACGGGAAGGCGGTCACCCCGCTGGTGGACAGCGTCGCGCCGGCGACCACGAAGAACACCGGTACGAACACCCTGCCCACTTTGCTGACCAGGCCGACGACCTGCGACCACGCCTCGTTCTTCGGCACCATCACGCCGACGACGAACGCGCCGAAGATGGCCGTGAGCCCGAGGGAGTGCACCGCTGTTCCCGCACCCAGCGCCACCAAGGCGAGGACGAGCGCCGTCGTGCGCGGCCGGCCTGCGGCGAACCCGGTGGCGGGAGCCGACCCGAGCACCCTGTTGCCCGCCACCGCGATCAGCGCACCGGCGCCGATGGTCGCGAACGCCAGCCACACGCCGCCGAGACCGCCCGCGCTGAGCCCGAGCGCCACGGCCAGCAACAGCCACGCCGGCGTGTCGATCAGCACCGACGCCATCATCGACAGGCCGGAGGCGCGGCCGAGATCCGACCGCTCCTCCAGGATGCGCGCGAGCACCGGCACCGCGGTGACGCTCAGGGAGACCGCGAGCATGATCACCAACGCGAGTGTCGGCGCGGTGCCGCGCACGTCGGCAGGTGCCAGCCAGACCGCCCACGCGGCGAACGCGAGACCGGTCAGCAGCGGGATCACGAAGGCACCGAGGCTGATCCGGCCGAGCGCCCTGCCACGCCATCCGCCGGAGCCCCGGTCTAGGTGGTGCACCACGCCGACGAGGAAGAGCACCAGCCCCGCCTCGCCGATCTGCTTCAGCGCACCGGTGATGTCCGGGGGCAGCACCGCGGTGAAGACGCTCTTGCCGAACGCGGCCAGCAGGACCGGACCGAGCAGGACGCTCAGCGCGATCTCGCCGATCACCGTGGGCATCCGCAGCGCCCGCGCGAGCAGCCGGCCGAGCGCCGCGACCGCGTAGAACGCGACCAGGAGTGCGACCAGGTGGAGTGCGTTCTGCAGCAACGCCATCACCTCGCTCGGTGCAGCTGGGCGAAGTACTCGTACTGGGTGGGCAGCGTGCGGGCGAGCTCCGCGGCCTGTTCCCCTACGAGCTTGAACTCGTGCTGGGCCGACGACGGGTCCATCAGGTTCAGCGCGGGCGACGACTTCAGGTCGAGGCCGCCGAGCCCGAGCAGCATGCATACGTAGGAGTAGGCCTCGAACCCGTGGTAGTGCGGGAAGACCGACTCACCGTCGGGCAGCCGCGTCTGCCAGCGCTCCAGCCGCTCGGCGAGACCGTCGGGCAGCGAACGGGTCTTGGTGTCCTTCCAGTACTGGTTGTCCTGGCGCTTGGCGGCGTAGTAGTGCACGACGAGGAACTCGCGCACGCCGTCCATCACGTTGTTGACCAGCCGGTTGTACGACGTGCGCAGGCCGTCGTCCCATCGGGCGTCCGGGAAGTGCTTCACCAGCTGCTCGATGGCGTGCTGGATGAAGAAGATCCCGGTGGACTCCAGCGGCTCGACGAACCCGCTGGACAGGCCGATCGCGACGCAGTTGTTCACCCAGTGCCTGCTGCTGCGGCCGATGCGCATCTTGATGTGGTTCGCGTCGGCGTGCTCGGCGGCCGGACCCACGAACGCGCGCAACGTCCGTTCGGCCTCCTCGGGCGAGATGTAGTCACCGGCGTAGACGTAGCCGGTGCCGATGCGGTCGAACAGCGGGATCGTCCAGATCCAGCCGGCGTCCTGCGCGGTGGCCGTCGTGCACGGGCGCAGGCCCCGGTTCTCCATGTCCTGCGGCACCCGCAACGCCACCGCGCTGTCGTTGGGCAGTGAGTCCTGATAGGACACGAAAGGCTCGGCGAGCGCCTTGCCCAGCAACAGACTCCGGAAGCCGGTGCAGTCGATGAACAGGTCGCCGGTGAGGTTCCCGTGCTCCTTGGTGACCACGTGGCTGATCCAGCCGCGGTCGTCCAGCGTCACGTCCAGCACGTCGTCCAGGACGTGCGTGACACCCCGCGCGACCGCGTAGTCGCGCAGGTAGTTCGCCACTAGCGTCGCGTCGAAGTGGTAGGCGTACGGGAACTGCGTGGTCTGCTCGGACAGCGTCGTCCGGTAGGCGCTGCGCTGACCCAGGCCGCCCTCGAACAGCTCGCCGTCCCTGTGCCGCGGCGACTTCAGGTCGTCGCACAGCGTGCCGACCAGGAAGCAGTCCTTGTCGAAGCGGCCGGACCTGTTGTCGCGCAACCACCAGTCCGTCAGCGGGAAGCCGTCGACGACGCGCTGCCGTTCGAACGGGTGGTAGAAGTGGTGCCCCGGCTCGCGCCAGTTCTCGAACCTGATGGCGAGCTTGTAGGTGGCGTTGCAGGCGGGCATCCACTCCTTCTCCTCGAGGCCGAGGTACTCGAAGAAGTGCCGGACCGTGCTGAACGTCGCCTCGCCGACACCGATCGCGCCGACGCGCGCCGACTCGACGAGCGTGACGTTGATCCGGTCGCCGAACGCGGCCGTCAGGTAGGACGCGGTCATCCAGCCGGCCGTGCCCCCGCCGACCACCACTACGTTCTTCAACATCGGTCATTCCTCCGGTTCGTGGTCACTCGGCAACGGCGTGGATCAGGCTCTGCGGGGACGAGGTCGCGGTGATCTCGGCGCGACGCAGCCCCGCCGCGCGGAACAGCGCGTCGTACTGGTCGAGGTCGCGCTCACGGCCGGCGTTGACGGCGAGCATCCCCAGGTCGAGCAACGGGGCGAACCCCGGTTCTCCCACCGGTCCCAGCGGCATCTCGACGACGACCACCCGTCCGCCGGGGCGCAACGCCTTGCGGCAGTTGGTGAGGATCTCGACGCACGACTCGTCGTCCCAGTTGTGCAGCACGGCCTTGAGCAGGAACAGGTCGCCCTCGGGCACCGAGTCGAAGAACGAGCCGCCGGTGAAGGTGCAGCGGTCGCCGAGCCCGGCCTTCTCCGCCTCCGCCACCGCGGTCGCCTCGACGGTCGGCAGGTCGAACACGATGCCCCGCAGGCCCGGGTTCGCCTTCAGCAGCGGGTGCAGCAACGCCCCGTTCGCGCCTCCGACATCCACCGCGGTGGTGAGACCCGTGGTGTCGAGCAGTGCGCCGATCTCGCGCGACAGGCCGTCGGTCAGCTCGGTCATGGAGTTGGTGAACCGCTCCCACTCCTGTGGCTGCGACTGGAAGTACGTCCAGATGTCACTGCCGAGCGCGGCCGTGGTCTGCGGCTCGCCGGCGCGCACGGCGTCCGGGAACCTGCCCCAGGACAGCCAGTGCCCCGGTGAGCCGTGCACGATCGCGATGTCGCGGAACGAACCCGGCACGCCTTCGCGCAGGGTCTCCAGCAACGGCGTGCTCACGAACCGGCCGTCGTCGTAGGCCACGAGTCCCTGCGAGGCGCAGGCGCGCAACAGCCGCAGCATCGTGTCGGCCTCGACGCCCGTCAGCGCAGCGATCTCGTCGAGGGTCAGCGAGGACTCGGCGAGGTGGTCGGCGATCTTGAGCTCGGCGACGGCGTGCACGACCTGGGTGATCCAGTACCCCGTGATCATCTGCATCATCCGTGCCTGCGGCGGCATTCCCGGTGCGGTCATCGGACGGTTCCCTCCGGCGCTTTCTCCTGGGTGCGAACGTGTTCTGGCCGGAAGCCGAGCCCGATGACGCGGCTCATCAGCCACTGGGCGACACCGAGCTTCTCGAAGATCTTCGGCGCGGGCGGCTGGCCGGAACCGTCGAGCGCCTCGTCGATGCCGAACTTCTGCGTGGCGCGTTGAAGGCCCTGGGACAGCGCGACAGCGCGTTTCCTGCGCTTGCGCACCAACGCGAGCAGGTCGTCGTCGAACGGCTCGCCGTCCTGGGCCCGCAGGAGTGCGGCGGTGAGGAGGTTCGAGGTGGCGACGGCGTCCTGCACCGCGAGGTTCACGCCGAAGCCCGCGACCGGGGACATCGCGTGCGCGGCGTCACCGATGAACAGCAGACCGGGCTCGTGCCACCGCTCCAGCCGGTCGATCCGCGCCTCCAGCGGGCTCAACTGGTCCAAAGAGGACACCTCGTGCGCCCGGTCGGCGAGGAACGGCACCAGTTCGGCGAGGTCCGCGCGGAACTTGTCGAGGCCCTCGCGCCGCACCTTCTCCATGCCACCGGTGGACGTCTCGTACGACATCTGCCAGTAGGTGCGGCGGTCGGTGGCGCCAAAGATCTTGCCGTTGCCGATCCGCACGCAGATGCCCTCGTCCGGATCGGTGTCCCTGCGGGAGATCCGGAAGAAGATGACGTCCAGCGAACGGCCGATCAGCGTCGGCACGAAACCCGAGTCCTCCCTGATCACCGAATGTCGTCCATCCGCCGCGACCACGAGCGTCGAACGGATCTCCCGCTCGCCCTCGGGTCCGCGCACGCGCAGACCGGCGACCCGTCCGTTCTCCCGCACCACGCCCAGCGCCTCGGTGTTCATCAGCAACCGGAATCCGGGGTACTTCTTGGCTTCCGCGGTGATGAGGTCGAGGAAGTCCCACTGCGGCACGAAGGCCATGTACGGGTAGCGGACCTTCAAGCGGCGGAAGTCGGCGATGTCGATCCGTTTGCCGTCCTGCACGACGCCGATCGTGCTGACCTTCTGGTGCGGAAGTTCGTGGAACCGGTCGATCAGGCCGAGCTCGTCGAGGATCTGGAGGGTCGCCGGGTGCACGGTGTCGCCGCGGAAGTCGCGATGGAAGTCGGAGTGCTTCTCCAGCACCACGACGTCCACCCCGGACCGCGCCAGCAGGAGTCCGAGCACCGCTCCCGCCGGGCCGCCGCCCGCGACGCACACTGTCGTCTTCTCGGTCATCACAGGTCTTTCAGGTCCATGGTGCGCAACGAGTCACCGATGAAGGCGAGCAGGTCGCCGACGGTCGGGGTGAGGCCGAAGCCGGCGCACTTGCGGGCGAGATCCGCCACCTCGTCGAACTCGCGGGCCATCCACTCGACCGCGACGTCGGGCCGGGAGATGTACTCCGGCGTGGAGTCGAGCTCGAACGACGGGCCCGCGGTGCGGCCGGGCCGTCCGGACGGCAGCGTGACGATCAGCTCGCCGAGCGGCCGCAGCACGCCGGTCATGATGTCCAGCGACCAGTTCATCAACCGGGAGCGGCGCAACGACCTGTCCGGGCTGTACCCGAAGTGCTGCACCATCAGCTGCATCGCCATGAAGTACGACCGGTTGAACGCCCTCATGGCGATCCGGGCCGGCTCGTGCGTCACGTGGTCCATGGCCGCGTTGCCCGGCTTCAGCGTGGGGTTGCGCATCACCGGGTAGGCGGGGTTCCACGGGATCCTGCGGTCGTTGGGACCCTTGGCGCGTTCCGCGATCAGCATCTCGGAGATGCGCAGGAACGTGTCGAAGTGCGACTCCTCCTCCGGCAGCGTCGAGGGGATCTGGCCACCTTCGCCGTGCTCGGTGACGAAGTCGATGGCGAACACCGCGCTCGCCACGTCGTCGACTTCCAGCTGGTAGTCGGGGTGCACCGCGTTGACCGACTCGCGCATGAACAGGTGGTGCGCGCCGCCGCCGCGGCCCTTCTTCACCAGGAACACGCCCGGCACCGCCTGCACGCCCTCGCGGATCGCCGCGTACAGCTCGCTCAGCGACCCGTACTGGTACGGCTCGCCGTCCGTGCGCAGGACCGTGGAGTCGTTGCCCTCGATCTCCTCGATCAGGTCGTGCGGTTGTTCCAGCGCCACGAACCGTTGCACGCTGGCCAGGTTCAGCGCCTCCAGCGAGAACTCGAGCGGTACGCAGATGTCGCTGTTGAACGTGCCGAAGTCGAGCTTGGGCAGGTGGAACGGCCTGCCCATCGCCATCAGGATGTTGTTGATGGCGAGGAAGTGCATCATCTCCTCGCGAGCGACGGACATCAGGCTGCCGCGGATGCCGTTGCTCCACGTCTCGGTGCCTTCGCCGCACGCCGTGAGCAGCTGCTCCTCGGTCCACTCACCGCGCTCGACGAGCTTCTTGCCGGCGCCGTGGGTCGGGACGCTGTAGGCCGCGTACAGGTACTGGATCATGGTGGCCAGCTCGATCGCCGCCGCCTGGTACAGCGCGTGCAACAGCTGGTCCTTCGTGGTGATGGTGCCGAGCTTGCGTTGCTGCGGAACGAAAGTAGGTGGGGTCTGCCGCTGGGCGTCGTCGGCGAGCAGGTAGCGCAGCATCATCCGGATCTGTGGTGCGCTCATGTCGCGCGTCGGCGGCATGTAGAACGTCTTGCCCTTGTGCTCGGGCGCCGACACGTGCCAGATCAGGCGGGCGTAGGGCTCGACCTTGAACTCGTCGGCGAGGCTCAGCACCTCCGACCGCATGAACGAGTACTGAAGCTCGTAGTACGCCAGGGCTTCCCGGTACAGCGTGCGGAAGGTGATCTCGTCGTCCGGCAGGTCGTCGAGGTGCCAGTGGTTCGGCAGCACCCGCACCGCGACCGAGCCGACCGACGACCAGTAGCCCTGGTCGTCGTCGTTGTCGTAGCGCTCGGCCGCCGTGTCACCCCGCGGTTGCGGCGTGGACTCCGGACGGAGCAGGACCCTCGTCGCTCCACCCCGCACGCCCTTGAGGGTGATCGTGCCGCGGCCGTGCTCGTCGGTCGAGAGCACCTGCTCGGCCTGGTACTCGGCCTGTCCGGTGGGCAGGAACACCACGAGCTGAGCGGTGTCGCGGTCTTCGGCCAGCGGCAACGCGGCGGGGTTCACGTACTGCCGGACGTGGACGCGGTCGACGCGCGCGGGCACCCCGCGCAGGTACGAGCGGACGGGGATCTCGACGGCGTGGTCCTCACCGGTCCTGGTGTTCTCGTGCTCCAGGAACAGCGCGGCCTCGTCGGACTCGACGACGGTCTCCTCCTCGCGCGACAGCACGGTGCCCTCGCGGTCGGTGATCACCAACGCCTCGGCGGGGTTGCCGCTGCCACCGTCCACACGCGACGCCACGACCACGCCGA
Organism: Lentzea waywayandensis; assembly: GCF_900115955.1. Classification (GTDB taxonomy): domain Bacteria; phylum Actinomycetota; class Actinomycetes; order Mycobacteriales; family Pseudonocardiaceae; genus Lentzea; species Lentzea waywayandensis. The sequence goes on along the minus strand of NZ_FOYL01000002.1, from coordinate 414,092 downwards.
ACGAGTCCGATGTGGATGCGAAAGTGGCGAGCAGCGTGCCTGACGCCGTGCGGACTTCCAGATCGGTGTCCGGTCGCGCGGTGATGAGGTTCGCGGTGACGTGCTCGTCGGTGACGTGCACGGAGACGTTGTGCAGCGAGGAACCCGTGGTGCGCGGCGTGAGCAGCCGCCCGGCCGGATAGCTGCGCAGCTCGTCGCGGTGCCAGGCCGCGACGGTTCCCCGCAGCTGCCAGACGTCGGGCTGGCCCACACCGGTGTGCTTCTGGTCGGTGAGCGCGAACTGGACCACCAGGCCGTCCGCGTCGTTCTCGACCACCTCGCGCAGTCGCGTGAGCACAGGGGAGTCCGCGACGCCGTCGAGCCAGTGCAACCCCTCGGCCTTGTCGACGGCGAACTGGTGCAGGACGGTGTGGAACTGGTTCCAGCGCGGCGGGCACAGGCCGTTCACGTCACCGGTCACGAGGTAGGGAACGTCGTGGGAGCGGCCCGACCTGCCGAGCGCGAGCTGGCCGACCATCAGCGTGGTGGTCCAGTTCGAGGCGGGGTCGACGTCGAACACGCGCGAGCGGTTGGCCGTGCCCGCGGTGTAGTCGCAGAAGTGGCCCCAGAAGTCGAGCTGCCGCCCGACCACCAGGTCGCCGGTGCCTGCGTCGCCGGGAGTGAGCTCGGTGCCGACGACCTTCGCGTCGACCCAGAAGTGGCCGTTGCCCTCGAAGTTGTGGCCCTTCGAGTCCGCCAGGAAGTCGTAGTAGTCCTGCACGGGACGGTCGGTGTCGAACACGCCCTGGTCGTCGATGGCCTGGTTGGTCTCGAGGTCGAGCCAGCCCGCCCGCGGCCCGGTGGGCAGGCGGGTGATCGCCGTGCCCGCGAAGTGCAGGCGGGGGAGGTGGAAGACGCTCATGCGTTGTCCCAGACGGCCGCGCTCATCGTGGGGATGAGGTCCTTGGTGATCCGCACGCCGGGCAGCGCCTTCTCGTACTGGAGCCCGAACTCCGTGTCGGTGAGCGGCATCGCCGCGGCGCTCATCTCGAGCCAGCGCGGGTGCAGCATCATCCGGACCGAGTCGCACGCGGCATCGACGTCGCCGGAGACGTCGTAGATGATCTTGCCGGTCTGGAACGCGTAGGCGCTCTGCTCGGCCGGGGCCGCCGCGCCGTCGGGCTGGGTCACGTCCACGATCACCAGCCGGCCGCCGGGGGCGACGAGGGCGCGCAGCACGGGCAGCACCTCGTCCGCGGGTCCCAGGTGGAACACCGCGTTCACCGACATCACGAGGTCGAACAGGCCGTCGCGCTCGGGCGTCAGGTCGGCGGCGTCGCGGCACTCGTAGCGCACCGGCACCCGCGTGGGTTTCGTCGCCGCGATGTCGAGCATCTTCTGGGACAGGTCGACCCCGACCACGTCGTCGTACCGGTCGGCGAGCAGGCCGCAGTTGTTGCCGCCGCCGCACCCCACGTCCAGCGCGCGGGTACCGGCGGGCAGCTGCTCGACGAGCCAGGACCGCACCGGACTCGTGGCGGCGTCACGGATGACCGTGAAGCGCTCGTACAGTTCGGCCAAGTCGTCGAAAAACGCTTCGGGTGCGGCGCTCATTGAGGTCCCTCGGCTTCCGGCAGTCCACCATGTGATCGCTTCCACCATCGAGCGTCCGGTGGCCGTGGAGAAGGACGGCACCGAGAACCTGCGCGCTCGCGCAGGGTGATCCGCCGATCACGCTCCACTACGGGCGATGTGGTGGCAGACGGCTCGTGGCGATACTTCGTTCGCAGACTCGCCGACGTGAATGAGGAAGCCGATGCGCGACGAACGCGACTGTGACGTCCTGGTGGTGGGGGCGGGGCCGACCGGCCTGTGCACCGCGCTGATGCTCACGCAGCACGGCGTGCGCGTGCGGATCGTCGACTCCAAGTCCGGTCCCGTAGAACAGGCGCGCGCCGCGATCGTGCACGCCCGCACGCTGGAGCACTTCGACCGGCTCGGCGTCGCGGAGGCGGCGGTCACGCGTGGTCTGCCGATCACCGACGTCGCCATCCACGAGGCCGGGCGGCACGTGGGGGACATGCCGCTCGCGGGGGAGGGCACCAGCGACCGGACGCGGTTCCCCTACGCGCTCGCGCTCGAGCAGTTCGAGACCGAGCGGGTGCTGGTGGAGGCGTTGAAGGAACACCACGTCGAGGTCGAGTGGAACACCGCCGTCGCCGGTCTGACCGACACCGGTGCCCTCGTCGGCGTGACGACGGCCGAGGGCGCTTCCATCACCGCGCGCTGGCTGGTCGGCGCGGACGGGGCGAGCAGCGTCGTGCGCGGGTTCGTCGGCCAGTCGTTCGACGGCGAGACCTACGACCAGGCGGGCATGCTCGCGGACGTGACCCTCGACGTCGACCTGGGCGTGCGGGGCATGCGGCTCAACCTGACCCGTGGCGGTTTCGTCGGGATCCTGCCGCTCGCGTCGGGCCGCTACCGGCTTTTCGGTGTAGTGCCCAGGGAACTGGAGCAGGCACCGTCCCAGAAGAACCCGTCGCACGAGGCCTACGCGCCCTTGCCGCCCGCGGATCTCCAGCAGTGGTTCGAGAGTTACTTCAAAGTGGACGCCCGGTTGAAGGAGATCGTCTGGGCGTCGATGTTCCGCTTCCACAGCAGGATCGCGTCGCGCTTCCGCGTGGGCAACGTCTTCCTCGCCGGCGACGCGGCGCACATCCACAACCCCGCGGGCGGCCAGGGCCTCAACCTCGGCGTCGGCGACGCGATCAACCTCGCGTGGAAGCTCGCGCAGGTCGTGAACGGCGAGGCACCCGAGCGGTTGCTCGACACCTACGAGTCAGAACGCCGCCCGATCGCCCGCACCGTCCTCAAGCGCACCGACCTCGGCTTCAAGCTGGAGACCGGGAACAGCGCCGTGGCGGTCTGGATGCGCACCCACGTCGCGACCCGCGTGGTCGGCGTGGTCTCGCGGCTCGCCCCGATCCGCCGGATGTTCTTCCACATGTTCTCCCAGCTGTGGATCTCCTACCGCGACTCGCCCGCCGTCGGCCGCGGCACCGGCCCGCTGCGACCGGGCGACCGCGCGCCGTACGCCGAGATCAGGCCCACCCGCGACGGCGCGAGCAGCGTGCTCGACCTGACCCACGGCACCGGCTACCACGTCCTGCTGTTCGCCGCGCAGTCCCTCGACACCGACCGCCTGGCCGCGAGCCTGGACGACCGCTACACCGTCGCGATCACCACCCACGTGATCCCGCCGGAGGAGGAGGCCGCCTACCGCGTGTACCAGGTGAACGGCCCGCTGCTGGTGCTCGTCCGCCCGGACGGCCACATCGCGGCGGTGGCCGAACCCCAGCCGGACAGCATCACGGAGTTCCTGGACACCGTGCTGACCCGCGTGAGGACACCGGCCTGAGGTCCATCCAGCGTCACGGTCGCGCGGACCGGGATTCCATGCCGCACAACCCAGTGGGTTCGTTTCCCGGCTGTGTTCCCGGACCAGGCGGTTCACCACACTGAAACCCATGACACAGACCGGAAAGACCGACGAGTCCCGCGGGTTCGAGGATCCGGAGTACTGGAACTTCATGTACGACGAGGGAACCGCGCCGTGGCTCATCGGCGGCCCGCAACCCGCGATCGCCGAACTGGAGGCCGCCGGCCTGATCCGCGGCCGGGTGCTCGAACCCGGCTGCGGCTCCGGTGAGCACACCATCCTGTTCACCAAGCTCGGCTACGAGTCCCTCGGCGTGGACCTCTCGCCGAGCGCGATCGCCTACGCCCGCCGCACCGCCGCGGAACGAGGCGTGCCCACGGCCCGGTTCGAAGTCGCCAACATGCTGCACCCCGAACAACACCCGTTCCTCGCGGGCGGCTTCGACACCATCGTCGACGTGGCCCTCTTCCACGGCTTCGGCGCCTACGGCGACCCCCGCGCCGCCAAGGACTACGCCGACGTCCTGCACTCCCTCACCAACCCCGGCGCCCTGGTGCACATCCTCGCCCACTCCGACGCCGCGGCGGGTTTGAGCTCCAGCATCAGCGACGACGTCATCCGCGCGACCTTCACCGAGGGCTGGGAGATCGAGAGCATCGAACCCGCCCACTACCAGGGCTTCATCACCGGGCAGATCTCCGAGGTGGCCGTGCGGCGGGGCCTGCCCGCCCACGGCCACGTCGAGCTCGCGGCGTGGCTGGCCCGGGTCCGCCGCCTCTGAAGTTCCCGCGTGGCCGGGCGTTCCCGTCCGGCCACCCGCGCTCACCGGACCGCGAGACGTCCAGCGGACAGTCCACTCCGTACACGCTCGCCGCGGCCTCGCGGATTCGACGTCTCGGATTCGCGAGGCACGTGGCGTGGGATGCCGTAACGCTCCGAACGTCGCAGCGATGGTGTTACCTGGCGACCACGCAGGTCGCGGAACCGTCTGGGAGGGATCCCGCTGTGACCGAAGCGCCATCCAGCTCCGTCAACGACGACGACCGCGAAGTCGTCGAAAAGGAGCGCGCCAAGCTGCGGGAGTTCGTCACAGGCCTGAGCGCGGACGACATCAAGTCGGGCGGCTGGTTCACGAAACTCTGCGCTCAGGCTCTGCGGTCGTACACCGAGAAGGCCACCTGGGAGTACTTCCAGGAGAAGTACAAGGGCGTCCCCGCGGACGGAATCGTCGGGCAGCAGATCAAGTTGGCGGCGAAGAACGCGATGATCGAAGGCGGGATCACCTCCAGCCTCTACACCGGGACGATCGCCGCGACCATCGGGTCGTTGGGTGGCGCCAGCCCCGCAACCGTTCCGGCCGGTGTCGTCACGTTCATGATCGACCTGACGTACATCAGCCAGCTCCAGATGCGCCTGGCCCACGACATCGCGGTGATCTACCGGATTCCCCTGGACGTGGACGACCCCGAGGACATGATGAAACTCGTCCGGGTGGCGTTCGGCATCAAGGCCGGAGAAGTGGCCAGAGGCACCATCAGGTTCGTTCCCAGCGTGGTCCGGCAGGTCCTCAAGAAGTACTACTCCGGTCCGGTGCTCGCCGCCGCGAGAAGCCTTCCGTTCGTCGGGAGACACCTCCTGCAACGCAACATCATCAAGTTCGGCATCCCCGGCGTCGGGATCCCCCTCACCGTCCTCATGAACCGGTACACGACGCTGGCCGCGGGACGCCATGCTCGATCGGTGTTCCGTGACGAGGCAGAGGTGATCGAACTCGCCGAAACCCTGATCCGACGCACGCGGCACCTGCGGTTGATGCTGTGGGTCGCGTGGCTCGTCATCAACGCGGACGGCAAGATCACCGACGCCGAGCGCCTGCTGTTCCAGCGGCTGACGCGGCTTGCCAGGGAACGGCATCAGGTCAACGACGAGCAACTCGCCAACGTCATCGACATCGACCCGGACGAGGTGTGGCACCGCGTCTCCGCCGAGACTGGCGATCTCAGTGATGTTGTCGACGCCGCCGAGCGGGTCGGCGCCGTCGACGGGGATCTCAACGCGCACGAGAAGGCAGTCATCGCCGAGCTTCAGGATCGCTGCCGGCGCTAGACGTGGAGTACGGACCTTGCGAACGCTGGCGTGTGCGACTTTCCTTGCGTCTGGCACAGGTGCGCGATCATGGTACGCGCCGCATGCTCGACGAGTCCTGTTCCAGCAACGGCTGGAACAGGACTGACGGCCCAGCCTGTAGGGTGAGGCCGGCCGAAAGGACCTGATCGCGGAGATCGCCACGCACGATCCGCGGGTGCGCATCCGAGACCACCCAACTGCAGAGCCGGGCCGACGTGTTGACAGGTCGCCGACCTCTCCCCGTTGGGCTGATCAACGGGTACGAACCTGCTGCAGCCGGACACGCGGCAATGGGTCGTCAGGCGAGCTGGACCCCGGCGAGCGTCGAGTCGGCGCCAATGCACACGAACGGCCGGCGCAATGGATCACCGGCGACCGCGTCCGCCAATGCCGCGGCTGCGCCCTGCCCATTCAGCAGCGCCCGGTGAAAATCTTCCATGGCACGGCGCGCAGCCAGTTCGCCGACGTTGTTCACGGCGACGATCACTGTGCTGGTGCCTACGCTGAGCAGAGCACCCGCGAACCCGAGTAGCTCGTCACCTGGGCGAATGTCGTGCAGCGCCAACCCGCACGCAGCGAGCACAACCTGCCGTGGAGGCTTGCCTAGCCGGCCGAGGTGATGCGCGAACAGTGGCGCGTCGGCCAGTTCGAGTCGCGAGAACAACGCGTTGTCCGGTTCGTGCTCACCGTGTGCCACCACGTGCAGAAGGTCGCAGGTGCGCAACGCGCCGAGCACTGTCGCGACCGTCGCGTCGTCCCCGCGGAACGTGACAGCACCGCGGTACCGCCCAGCCAGTCTTTCGTCAGCGGCCGCTGCACCGACACCGGGACCTACGACTATTACGACGCCTCCTGGCGCGCATTCGTTTTCGGCCGCCGTCAATGCCCGCAACCAGGCGGTCGCCGACGGTGCCACGACGACCGGACGGCGGTGCAGGCTGGGCAGGCTGTTCCAGGGCACTGCGTACAGCTGCCCTGCAGGCACGATCACGAGGTCGCGTTCTTCGATGATCGGCAGCAGCGGGCGGATGAGCTGTGTGTCCAGGCGGTCCAGCCTGCGGCGGGTCGACTCGGCGATCACCTCGGCCAGCGGAGGCGGCAGGTGGTCTGGGGCCATCGCCGTCTGATCGGAGCGAAGTAGGCGGATAGCATCGACCACTGCCGATGCCCGGCTGAGCTTGACAAGATGCTTCTCACGCGCAGCGACCACGACCGCGGCAAGCGCGTCCCCGGAGATCACAAACTCGATCAGCGCAGAGTCTTGCAACGCATCTGCCAGCTCGTCCACGCGGATCAGCGCATTGGAGCCGATGCACGTCGTTGACCACCACCCGAGCCTGCTGACCCGCTGCAGCGCGATCTCGTGCTGTTCGGCCAGCCCTGCCTCGACCGGGCCGTTGACGCGTTGGAGTTGCAGGGTCCGGGTGATGCGGATGAAGTCGTCGACCGCGTCCGCCACTGCGGGGTCGGTCGAGCTGACCGGCTGGTGCCGGTGTAGGTGGGCACGTGCGCGTTCCAGCCACGTCAGCACCTCTTCCGCCGTGTGTCGTCTCTTGAGCGCTATCTTCACGGCGAGGTCGCCCAACTCGCGCCCGAACAACCCGGCGCCGCGAACCAGGTCGGTCGCGCCGTATCGGTCGAATGCGGCAAGCAGGCGGTCGAGGCCTGACTCCGCGCAGTCGAGCGCGTCGTTGAACCGGCGCTGTTCTGCGGCGAGCTCCGCCAGCACCAGGCTGCGGAACACGACGTGGTCGAGCGGGGTGCCATCCCGTGGTGGTGCGGTGCGGGAGATGAACTGTTCCGCGGCGTCCACGTCCCCGAAGGACACAGCGAGCCTGGCCGCCCACAGCAGCGCGAGGTCGGCCTCGTCGGTGAGGTCTAGTGCGCGTAGCCGCCATGCCAGATCTTCCGCGACCTGGAGGAGTTCAGCTGCCGAGCCATCGCCCCATGCCCTGGCGAGCGACATCTCGGCGCGCAGCAAGGTGAGCTCCGCGGTGACGACCGCGCGATCATCGCCAACTCGGCCCAGTCGGGTGACCGCCTCAGTCGCGGCCTCCTGAGCGCACTTGTAGTCGGACTGCAGCAGGGCGCACATGGCCCGCACGTGTTCGACCTGCCCGATCGACCGATCATGTGCCACATCTGCAGCGTGTAGGAGCTCCAGCACGTTGTTGAGGTAGACCGAAGCCTTGTTCGGCATCCCTGCGGCCAGCAACGTGTCGACCTGGTCGAGCCAGAGTGTGCGGACGTGGTCGGGGTCGGCGTCCGGGGCGAAGCGCCACGCCTGCTCGAAGTGCGTGAGTGCGACGGGAAGGTCGCCACTGTGCTGAGCGAGCACTCCAAGCAGTTGTTCGGCTGCGGACAGCGTCCACACAGGTACGAGACCATTGCCGATCGCGCCGAGCGCGGCGGCAAAGTTCTGGTGCTCATCCCGCAACCATTGCCATGCCACGTCGCTGTTCCCGAAGTCTGGCAGTGGCACGGGAGTCTCCTCGACGTGCCAGCCCGAGCGGCGGGTGGGAATCGCGATGTTGACGGCACAACAGAATGCCGCCACGTAGTACCGGAACAGCCGCTCCAATGCGGCATCTCGGTCACCGGGTTCATCGGTCTGCTGACCCAGGTCCGCTGCGTACGAGCGCAAGAGGTCGTGCGTGCGCATCCTGCCGTTGCCCGTGGGCTGGACGAGATGTGCACGTTCCAGCTCGGTGACAGCCCTGCGAGCCTCGGTGAGTCCGGTTCCGGTGAGTGCAGCGACGGCGCGGACATCGACGTCGCGCACTGGCACGATCGCTATGAAGCGGAACGCTCTGGCGGCAGCGGGGGTGAGATGTCGATAGGACCACGAGAACACGGTTCGCACAGCAGTTCGGTCGTCGTCACCTACCTCTAGCAGGTCGAGACGGTCATGGTGGGCGGAGGCCAGTTCCTCGGCTAGCGCTGGAAGCCCCTCGTCCGGCCGTGCGTTCACCATCTCCGCCGTGATGCGCAGCGCGAGTGGCAGCAGGGCGCTCCACTCACACAACATTCGTGCGGCTTCAGGTGCCCGCTGCGCTCGCTTCCCTACCAGCGACTCAAGCAGCTCGACAGCCTCATCGACGTGCAGCAGCCCCAGATTGACTCGGGTCGCTCCGTCCCTGACCACCAAGCCCGTCAACGTATCCCGGCTGGTGACGAGTACGAAGGTTGATCCTGCGCCCGGCAGCAGCGGCCGCACCTGCTCCACGCTGCGGGCGTTGTCGAGGACGATCAGCATGCGCCGCTCGGCCACCAGGGTGCGGAACAACCTCGCGCGGTCGGACAGGGTCGCCGGGATTGGCTCGGCCGGCCCCACGAGGCTGCGCAGCAGTTCCGCGAGTGCGTCCTCAGGCCGCACCGGCTGGTCGCGGCCATACCCCTGCAAGTCGATGTAGAGATCGCCGTCGGGAAACGTGCTACGTGACCGATGCGCCCAATGCACAGCAAGTGCGGTCTTACCAACCCCGGCGGTACCGGATACCGCCGAGATCACCACTGTGCCCATGCCGGAAGCCTGCTCGCACAACCGGTCCAGAGCCGCCAGCTCATCGTTCCGCCCGGCGAAGTCCCGGACGTCGAGTGGTAGCTCTCGCGGTACCCGAGCGACGGGTTTGGCCGGTTGGCCGACGGTGAACACCACGTCGCCGGCGATGTCGCGGACCTGCACCGCGTTGCCGCTGACGTGCTCAGCGACGTTCACGGAGTCGTACCGCGTGTCCTTGTCGCCGTCGTCCACCGCACCACCGTAGCTGCGATGGTTGCCGGTCGTGCGCGAGCCGAGATCGCGCGCAGTCATCCACGTCGCGACCCGCTCAGCGGCCGTGGACTTGCCTCAGGTCGGGTCGAGCCTTTGCGCGAGTTGCCCTACGCGAACCGTGTGCGACGGCTGGCCGGTGTTCTCCCGGTCGTGGCGCCCGGTGGACCGCTGGGCGAGCTGCTCGCGTTCGTGCCAACCCCACTCGGCGTTCTGGTTGCCGGAGTCCGCGCCCGACCAGCTGCGGATCGAGGAGAACCTCATCAGCGCGCTGAGCGGGGCTCTCGCCGTGGTGCCTGCTGGGAGCACCGCTTGGGTGAGATAGCGCCGCAACCTGGTCGTTTCCTGGAAGGGCGCATCGCGGAATCGGCAGCGAGCGCAATGTTGCCGAGGACGCCGCCCAGCGGCGTGCCGCCTGTGAGGCTGGCATGGCGTCGGATCTCGGCTGGTGCCTACAAGCCACGCGGAAGTGGGGCGCGGCCGAGGTCCGGGTTGAGCGGCGAGAAGGCGTGGCGACACGGGTGGGTCCTCGCCGCCGGCCCGCTGGTTGTTCGGCTTGCAACCGTTTGCTGGCACAACGAGGACTGGCTGCGGCTGGCCACCGGCTTCGGCGACGTCAGGTCGTCCTGTACCTGGAAATCGGCCGGAAGGCCTCTGCGGTCCGGGTTCTGGAAGTAGAGGCGTGCACAGGTTCTGGCCGAACGTTGACGTGCAACGAGATGAATCCGGACACGCTCATCGCTGCAGACCATCCGGAACTCGCTCGTCACCACTCCGCAGGTAGCGGACGAGGAGTGGTGCTAGCCACCGATGATCCAGTTGAAGAATCCGGTCCCTCCTGCCAACGCGCCGACGCCCACCAACGCGGCTTCGGCGGGATGCCTGCCCGCCCACGCCATCAGGACGGCAGCTCCGACCCCGGTGAGCATGGCGAGCAGGAGGATCAACGTCGCGCGTTGGCTCAGCAGCGGTGACGAGTTGTCGTCCGATCTGCGGGTTGTACGTGGCATCGGCCTGTTCTCCTCGTCGTCATCAGGACCAGGTCGGTTGTGGTGACGTTGAGGCGTAGGTGGGACCGCCTCGGTGCGCCTACGCTTTTCCGCGCGGCGATCTCGTGTGAAAGTTTCGTAGGGCTGTGCGGCGAGCCCGACATAGCAGGAAGGAACCGGACCTCACGACCTGAGCGTGAACTGCGGCTGTCTCGACGAGAGTGGGACGGATGACGAGTGGGCGACGCGCAGCGGACGCGTCGAGACACGTCGTCCAGGACCTAAAATCCGGCTCGGTCTTTCCTCGTGACCTCGACTGCGTCGAAGCCGACGAAACGACCACGGCGGAGGAGAATCTCGCTCGACGCATGGCCGATGCGCGCTTCTACCAACGGGTCGTGGAACAGGATTTCGTCGGCACCGCATACGACGTGCTGGCCGCGGATCTGGTCGCCTACGCGTTTCCGACGATGAAGTCCTGGCTGCGGCACGGCACGATCTTCGCTCGCTGCTCGGAGATCGGTCGCGCGGTGCCGCACAGCGATCGAGACCGCGAGCGGGTCGCGACCTCGCTGGATGACCGTGACGAGCTTGCCTACGAGACGATCGCCGAGGCACTCGCGTTGTTCGTCCAGCTGGGCAAGGCGGCCAGGGGATGGTCGCCGGAAGGCGGCGCCGCCCTGACCACCTACTTCGTCGGAACCTGCGTGGGGTGTTTTCCGAACGTGTGGCGCCGGTGGCGCAATGAACAGCAACGTCACCATGTCCACGATCACGTGGAGAGCGCCGGCGAGTTCGACGGCGCGGCGCGGCGAGCACTCGACCCCCGTGTTTCGGAGGACCCGGCGGACATAGTCGTAAGCAGGGACCTAGTCCGGACGACCCTCGACGGCATGCAGGGAGATCTTCGCGGCATCGCCGAACAATTGGTGCTTCACGGCAGCACGCTCGCCGAGATCGCGGATCAAAGAGGGACAACGCCCGGAGCCGTTGAGCAGCGGCTGCGTCGTCATCGCAATGAGATCGCAAGGCGACGTGGAATCCGAGGCGCGCCATGATCGTCGAGAGTGGGATGCGGCAGCACGTCTCGTGGCTTGCCGACGTGTTCGATTCGAGAAGCGCCAACGACACCACCGTGGCGACGGCACACCGCGGACAAGCTGCCGACCTCCGGGACGCCGTCACCGTTGAGATGCTGAACGATTCGTCCGACCTTCGGACGTCGAGCGACGCGGATCTCATCGCGTCTGTCCGCGAAGGCACGGTAGACGCATTCGGCCTGCTGTACGAACGGCATGTCGCATCGGCGTTCAACCTTGGTCGGCAACTGGCTCGGTCAGAGACCGAAGCCGAGGACCTCGTGGCGGACGCGTTCACCAAGGTGCTCGACTCACTGCGATCGGGCAGAGGGCCGAACGGAGCGTTCCGTCCCTACCTGCTCACCGCCTTGCGGCACACCGCCTATGACAAGACTCGCCGCGAGAAGAAGATGGAGTTGTCCGAGGACCTTTCGGACGTCGCCCCGTCATTGCCGTTCAAAGACACCGTCGTAGCCGACCTGGAGAGGGCACTGGCGGCTCGCGCGTTCGCGGCCCTGCCGGAACGCTGGCAAACAGTCCTGTGGCACACAGAGATCGAAGGACTGTCACCCAGCCAGGTCGCGCCGTTGCTCGGGATCACCGCAAAGGGAGTCTCATCGCTCGCCTATCGCGCACGGGAAGGACTTCGCCAGATGTACTGGCGGCTGAACCGCGAGCCCGTTCCGGTCATGAGCGAACGGTGTACTGCCACGGCAGACCTGCTCAGTGCGTGGACCCGCGACGATTTACCGAAAGGGGAACGGTTGCAGTTCGAGCGGCACCTTCGCGAATGCGCGCAGTGCCGGGCTTCGGCAATCGGCTTTGTTGAATCCAACGTGGACAGGCGAACCCTCGCCACACTCGAAGCGGTCGAGACCATGCGGATGCTCAACGCGACATCGCTGGGCACTGTTCGCGCACGACACACGCGCCAGGCGACATCCGTACGAGCGGTCGCGGAGATTCTGAACCGCGCTGACCTGAAGTCCCGCCGCAGGGCGTGATTTCGAGCGGCCGCACGAACAGATCGGTCTCGGTTAGCGCCGCTGACGGGTCGTGCGGTGACAAGCATGATCGATGTGCTACTTGGGCGGCGATCAAATCCACGAGACGTAACACCGGATCAACCCAGAAGGGTCAGATCTCGAAGCGCGGGCATACCGCGATCAGCGGAACGAGAATCCAGCGCCGTGATGCCGCTGACGAACGACGGAGTGGAAACGGCCGCTGGTGCTCGAGGGCGATCTTGCTCGTTAGTTGCACGCTCGCAACGGGCGGCGCAGCTGGCGGCCAGGCCGCGGCCGGGATGCCCAGCTCGGATGAGCTCGCCAGGTGCACCGTTGTAGAAGCCCTGGACTGGTCGCGCTGCAGGTTGATCGCCGCTAAGGCTCATCAAGATCCTGCACACGGCACCGCCGAGCCGTTGCCTGCACGACGCCCCGGCGGGATGGCACCAACCACCAGTCATGGCCTGTCGTACAACGCCCTGGGTTCAGCGACGGCAGGTCGGCGGCGTGTGCCGAAGCGCGCTCGTCACCCCGGTTCACCAGACGCTGAACAGTGATGTTCGTCAGTCAACGAAGAAATCTGAGCGGTTTTGGCTCGCGTTGGCAAAGACGGGGTGCAAGGGCGAAGCAAAACCCGAGGAGCTTCATGTCGTCAGACGCGGAACTGATCGACAGATCACTGCGCGGAGACACCAGTGCCTTCGTGGAGGTGATCAGTCGCCACGAGACCGCGATGGGGAACTACCTCGCGCGCAGAGTGGGGCGGCAGGCCGCCGAGGACGTGCTCGGCGACGTCTGGGCGGCGGCCTACGAGTCCCGTGCGACCTATGACCGTTCGTATCCCGAGGCCAGGCCTTGGTTGTACGGCGTCGCACTGAACAGGTTGCGCCGGCACTGGCGGTCGGAACCGGCCGTGGAACCGGCGCTGGACCTGTCCCGCTTGGCGAGCGACTGGGACCTATGGCCGGCGGTGGACGTCCGCGCGGACACGCAGCGTTGCTGCGCAGTGCGCTGGCCCGGCTGAAGCCGGAAGAGCGAGAAGTGCTGGGCCTGGTCGCCTGGGAGGACCTGACCGTCGCGGAGGCCGGGCGTGTGCTCGACATCCCCGCGGGCACGGCCCGCCGCCTGTTGCACCAGGCGCGCAAGACGTTGCGTGAGACCCCCGAGGTGGCCGCGCTGCTGCGAGTCCCGACAACGTGAAAAGACACCCCATGGATGAAATGGATCTGATGAGGAATCTGCGTGAAGTGCCGTCCCCGCGTCCCGAGGCCTACGACCGTGCCCGGACGGCGCTGCACACGGCTATGGCGGAACCCGTGGCCGCGGTCGTGCGACCGAAGCGCTGGTTCTCCTGGCCCAAGGCCGGCGTCGCCGCCGTGGGCGCGGCAGCCGTCGCGGCGGCCGTGGTGATGGGCACGACGGGCGGCACCGTCCCGGCCGGTCCCTCCGACGCGGCCCCGCAGGCGGTGGTCGAGTCGCCGCTGGTGAAACTGGCCTCCGAGATCAAGGCCGCCGCGCAGCCTGGTGACTCGTCGCTGATCATCACCAAGAAGATCGCGCCGGACGGCTCGCTCTACGTCGTCTACACCGTCTACACCGACAAGGGCCAGGTGTTCCACGGGGACTCGGTGAAGAGTCTGGCGGCCGCGTCCGCCAAGAACGACGACGGGGCCCATCCGTTCGACGCGAAGGTGACGGCGGTGGCCCGCCTCGCCGCGAACGGCGACGTGGAGAAGGCCAGGGTCGCGATGATCACCGCGTCCGGCAACGCCCTCGGACTCGGCCTGAGCCCCGCCGAGGCGGACAAGGCCTGGGCGGACGCCCAGGCGGAGGTCGCCGAGATGTTCCGCGAAGGCGGCAAGCCGGTGCCCGCTCCCAGGCCGCGTCCGACGGGCGTGGAACTGGAGAACCTCATCGGCAACCACCTGTGGAGCAACACCACGTACGCGCTGTTCGTCGGCGCCGCCAACGCCGAGGTCCGCTCGGGTGTGCTGAAGCTGCTCGCGACCATGAAGGACGTGACCGTCGGCGAGACCGACGTCAACGGTCAGCGCGCGCTGACCCTCACCGGGGCCGCCGCGATCCAGGGTGGCGGCGGTTCTCAGGTGATCACCGTCAACGCCGACAACGGCCTACCGTTCAGTTCCGAGGTCGTCCCGGCCAAGGACTCGGCTGACCCGTCGAAGCCTTCGAGGGTGAAGTACGAGTCGTCCCGCGTGAATCTCGCCGACGTGGTGGCGGGCAAGATCTGATCCACCGGCCGGACCGTGCTGGGAGGGCTGAGACTCCCAGCACGGTCGTGTCCGCGTCAGTGGTCGTACATGGCTTCCAGCGCGGTGCGACGGGTGGTGACGTCGTCCGGATCGTCGCCGAACACCAGCAGGTGCAGGGTGGTCTGGTTGATCGGGTTGTTGGTGCGGCGGGTGTCGTGCCCGCCGGTGACGAGGAGCCCTCCGCGTTGCAACGCGGGGCGCAGCGCGGCCAGCAGCGCGGCGATGGGTGCGGAGGTGGTGATCTTCGTGGACTCCGACGGGCGGTCGAGGGCGTCGGGGCGGATGGTGTGCAGCGCCAGCAACGGGATGGACCCGCTGGTGATGCGGAAGTTGAGGTCGAGCATGACGAGCCTGCCGTCGTGGGTCTGGGCGCAGTCGAGGCTGCACATGCCGCGGTAGCCGACGTCGGCGGCGCGCTGGGCGATCGCCAGGCATTCGGTGAGCAGGTCGGCTGGGAGGGGGACGACGCGCCCGAACCGGCCGCCGGTGTAGACGCCGTCGGCGTCGATCCGCTGGTCGGTCACGGCGAGCAGGCGGGCCAGGCCGTCGGCGGCGACGTAGAGCTGCACGCCCCAGTTGCGGTGGATGCTCAGGTACTCCTCGACGACCACCTCGGTGAGGATGTCGGTGAACGCCGGCAGGTTCACCAGGTCCCCGGCCCGGTGCAGGTAGACGTCGAGGCTGGCGCCGTGGGCGGCGTTCGTCGCGGCCTTGAGCACCCAGGACTTCTCGGCGGGGGCGGCCAGGGCGAGTTCGTCGGTGGCGACGATCTCGCGGCGGGCCTGGAAGCGCGGCGCGACGAAGGTGCTGATGCTGGCCTTGTTGTTGAGATAGCCGACGAGCTCGGCGCTCTTCACGGAGCGTTCGTCCGGGAACAGGCTGGTGGGCTGCGGGTATTCCATGGACAGGCGCAGACCGTCGCTGAGGGCCTCGGTGACGCGGGTGGCGAACTCGGCCTCGGTGCGGAACTCGCGCGGGTCGGTGCCGACGGGCAGGCCGCCGTCGCGGAGAGCGGCGATCAGGTTGGGTTCGGTGCCGCCCGCGCTGCTGATGACGGGGGTGTCGGCGGCGACGGCGAGAGGGCGGACGGACAGGACGTCACGGGTGTTCCGGTGCCTGCTCGACGGCACCGTCGGTTCCTGGGCGGGGCGCGCGCAGACGGCGATGTCGGGGCCGTAGATGTCGGTGAGGGTGCGGGGAGCGGCCAAGGTCGGCGTGAGCGCGGAAGCGGTGATGGGAGATCTCCCTCGTGGGGTGTTCTTGTGCCCGGTCCTGGGCGTGGAGTGGTGCGAAACGACCGGGAGCGGTGAAACGCGCCTGGATGAGGCGGCGTCCGCTCCGGGGTGAAGGCGCGCCACCGGGGGTGAGCCCTGGGCGGGCGGAGATGTCCACTCTCTCACGTTTTGCGAGGTTGGGGGCGATGCCGACGGCACGGTGACGGGCGGCACGGCGGGAGCCGTGCCGGGCGCTGTGAGCCAGGCGGCCTTCCTGGCTCACAGCGGGATCAGGACGGTCGGGTCATCCGGCCGGCTCACCCGACGGCGCGGGGAGCTGCGCGCCGAGCGGGACGGGGGCGCCGAAGTTCGGGGTGCCGTCGGCGTTCCAGGTGAACTTCTGCGCGCGGGTGGACCGTTCCATCCCGCAGCCGGCCGAGGCGCTGGTGTTGCCGTGGTAGACGATCCAGTCCTCGGTGCCGTCGGGGGACTTGAAGAACCCGTTGTGGCCCGGACCGAACACCCCGTGGTCGTCGTTGCGCTGGAACACCGGGTTGGGCGACTTCGTCCAGTGTGCGCGGTTGAGCGGGTCGGACCCGGTGAGGGTGAGCAGGCCGAGCTTGTAGTCGGGACCCCAGCAGGCGCTGGCCGAGTACACGATCATGGTGCGGCCGTTGCGGTACAACGGTTCCGCGCCCTCGTTGACCGGCGCGGTCTGCCGCTCCCACGCCAGGGTGGGCTGCGAGATGGTGCGCCGCGCGCCGCTGATGGTGTACGGGTTGGACAGCGGGGTGATGGTCAGGCTCTGCGTGCCGTCCATCGCGCTGCCCATCAGGTACAGCTTCCCGTTGTGCTCCAGGATGCTCGGGTCGAGCTCCCAGGTGCTGCCCAGGTCCGCCTTGAACGTGTACGGGCCCATCGGGTCGGTGCCCGCGCTCTCCAGCACGTGCAGACGTTGGGTGGGGTTGTAGTCGGGCACGTTCTGCCCGGCCACGTAGTACAGGTACCACCGGCCGCCCAGCAGGTGGAACTCCGGTGCCCACATGTTGCAGCACCCGCTGGGCCGGCCGGACAGGGTGAACACCACGGTGTCCGCCGCGCTCGACAGGCCCGCCAGCGTGCGGGAGCGGCGCATGGTGATCGTGGAGTTCCACGTCGTGGTGGCCAGGTAGTAGTAGCCGTTGTGGAACCGCAGCCACGGGTCGGGGCCGCTGCCCTTGATCGGGTTGGTGACGTTGCCGGGGGCACCGATCTTCACCAGCTGCCACTGCTGGTTCGTGCCGCCGGTGTCGGGCCACTGGATCACCTGCGCGCCGTTGGCCGCGGAGAAGTCGAGGACGTCGACCGCCTTGCCGCTCGCACGGCTGATCAGCCGGACGTGCCCGTCCGGCGAGTCGGCCAGCCGGAACTGCTGGCCGGTGCGGCCGGCGTCCGTCGTCTGCACGAGCCCGGCCCGGTCCGCGGTCGACGGGAAGTCCAGCACCTTGCCGCTGTGCCGGGACCTCACCCGGTAGTAGCCGCCGCCGGAGTCGACGAACTGCCACCGCTGCCAGGCGCCGTCGTTGCGCGCGTACTGCGAGATCCTGGCACCGTCCGCAGTGGACAGTTCGTAGACGTCCAACGCCTTGCCGCTGTTGCGGTTGACCAACGCGTACGACGCGCTGGTGTCCACGACCGCGGCGCCAGCCACCGTCGGCACGGCGCTGGTGATGCCTCCCAGCAGGGTGACCGTGGCGGCCAGGACGGTGGTGGTGCGCCATCGGCTGGTGATCGAGGTCAAGGTCTTCTCCCTAGCGCAGGACCGGCCAGCCCGCCGAGTCGTAGGCCAGCAGGTTGATGCCGAGCCGCGACGCACCGGTGTCGGTGTAGTAGTGGTAGACGAGGACGTCGCCGCCGGCGTCAGCGAGAACGTCCTGGTGCCCCGGCCCGTGGACGCTGCCCTGACCGGCCAGGATCTCCGTGCCGCCACCGGAGTTCAGGGCGGTGCCGTCGCGGGCGACGTACGGGCCGGTGACGCTCGTGGAACGGCCGACCATCACCCGGTACGTGCTGGAAGCGCCCCGGCAGCACAGGTCGAACGACACGAAGAGGTAGTAGTAGGCGCTGCGTTCGACGATGTTCGGCGCCTCGATCGCCCCTCCGTTCCTGCCCGCGATGGAGCGGACGACCGAGTCGGACCGCAGGCCGGTGGACGGGGTGAGCGCGACCATCTTGATGCCGGACCAGAACGAGCCGAAGCTCAGCCACCAGCGGCCCTGGCCGTCCACGACGAGGTCGGGGTCGATGGCGTTGAAGTTGTCCGACGTCCGGGTCTCGACGACCAGGCCGCGGTGGGTCCACGTGCCGGAGTCACCGCTGGGACTGGTGGCGAGGAAGATCGCCGACCGGTTCGAACCGAACGTCGAAGCCGAGTAGTACAGCCAGTATCGTCCGTCGCGATAGGACAGATCGGGTGCCCAGAGGTTGTTGCCGCCACCGGTGTAGGGCGTGGTCCACGACGCGCCGCCGGGGAACACCGAACCCGCGTTGCGGAACGCGATCCGGTCGGTGGAGGTCTTCAGCGCGATGTTCGCGCCGGTGTGCGCCACCAGGTAGCTCCCGTTGGGGCGCTTGACCACGGTCGGATCGTGCACGGCGACGTCACCGGTGACTCGGCCCGGCAGGGGATAGGCCGACGCGTGCGGTGCGGTTGTGACGGTGGTGGCCAGGACCACCGCCACGAGCAGCGCGATCTTCTTCATTCTCCCGTCACTCCAACACGAACGTCGCGTCCGCCCGTCCCTGCGCGTCACTGACCGCCTGCAGGTAGAGCAGTCCGTTGCTGACGCGGATGTGGCGGCCGGGGAAGTTCACCGACTCGAACGAGACGGCCGAGCTCGCGGCGAGCCCCGCGCGTTGTGTGAAGCTGGCGTCGTTGCGGAACAGGGTGCTGCCGTCGCTTCGCTCCACCCACAGTTCGTTGTTGCGGTGCCGCAGGTAGTAGCCGGGGAAGTTGGTCGACTCGAGCGACACCGCGCCGGAGCCGGCCAGTCCCGTGACGAGTCTGAACTGCGAGTCGGCCAACGGGGCCACGCCTGCTTCCAGGCGTGCGCGGTACTCCCAGTGCCGCACGAAGCGGTCAGCGGCGGCATAGGACCTGAGCCTGACCGGCGTCGGTCCGTCGGCGACCGGGATGCCGAAATCCGGTGTGCCGTCGGCCTTGTAGTAGACCTTCTGCACGCGCGTGCGGCGGTTCGGGTCGTTGAGCGGGTCGCCGTTGATGTCGCGGTAGTTGCGGTCGTGGTAGACCATGACGTCGCTGCTGCCGTCCTCGGACACCGTGAACGAGTTGTGGCCGGGCCCGTACTGACCGGTCGCGTCGTTGCTGGTGAACACCGGGTTGGGGCTCTTGGTCCACGACGCCGGGTTGAGCAGGTCCGCGGACGCCGACGCGGTCAGCAGGCCGAGGCAGTAGTTCGCGTCGGTGGCGCTGGCCGAGTAGGTCAGGAAGACCTTTCCGTTGCGCTGCAAGACCGCCGGCCCCTCCGCGACCTTGAACCCGCGGGTCTCCCAGGCGAGCGTCGGCACCGTCAGCCGCGTCACCGTGCCGGTGATCGTCCACGGGTTCGCGCCCACGCGGGCCAAGTAGACGTTGGAGTTCGTGGCGATCCCCGGCTCCTGCTGCGCCCAGGTGAGGTAGCGCACGCCGTTGTGCACGAACGTCGAGGCGTCCAGGGAGAAGGTGTCCCACGGGGTCGTGATGCGGCCGCGCTCGGTCCACGCTCCGGTCAGCGGGTTCGCGCTCGAGCTCTCCAGCACGTACATCCGGATGCGCCAGATGTCGTCACTGCGGCCCGCCGCGAAGTAGACGTACCACTTCCCGTTGACGAAGTGGATCTCCGGCGCCCAGATGTGGGCGGCCATCTCGCCGCTGGAGTGCTTGCGCCAGATCACCGTCTCCGGTGCCGAAGCGAGCCCCTGGATCGTGGTCGCGCGGCGCAGGACGATCCGGTCGTACTCCGGAACGGTCGCGGTGAAGTAGTAGAAGCCGTCGGTGTGCTTGAAGACGTGCGGATCGGCACGCCGTTCCGCGATCGGGTTGGTGTAGCGCACCGCGGGCGCCGCACCCGCCTGCGGCACGGGCATCCCGGCCACGCACGTGACCGCGGCGAGCACCAGTATGGCCAGGCGGAGGAGAACGGTCTTCATCGACTGTCCTTTCAGGCCAGTGGCGCGGCGACGGTGAAGGACGCGTCACCGGCGAACGCCGAGTCGGAGGTGCGCCAGTCGACCCGCAGCTCGTAGTTGAGGTGGCGCAGGTACCGGCCGGGGTGCGAGTAGGACTCGAACGACGTGCTCCCGCCGCCCGCGAGACCGGCCCGGCCGCAGAAGGTGGCGTCGCGGGCGAACACCGCGTCACCGCTGTTGGTGTCCAGCCGGACGCGGAAGTCGTAGTGCCGCAGGTAGCGGTCCGGGAAGTTCACCGAGCGCAGCGAGTAGCAGCCCGCGTTGGCCAGACCGGCCACGACGGTGAACGTCGCGTCGCGGCGCACCGACAGGGCGCTGGACGAGCTCACCGGCTCGACGTAGCCGAGGTTGTCGCGGTGGCGGACGTACCGGTCGGGGAGGTTGGCCGAGCGCAGCGACCGGTTGCCGGTGGCGACCGTCGTGCCGTCGCCGGAATCCTCCCGCAGCACGGTGAAGTGCCGTGCGACGCCGGACAGTCCGGCCAGCTCGATCTTGGCACCGAAGCCGGTGAGATTCGCGCTGTCGGCGTAGAAGTACCGCCGCTGGCCGTACTGGTCGAAGTAGATCCGCCAGCGGCCGTCGGGCAGCCGCACGAGCGCGGGCCCTTCGAGCCCGGAGCCCCAGCCCGCCCAGTTGCCCGTGCCGACGAACGTCCACGGCCCGTTCAGCGACGTGGCGGTGGCGTGCTCGATGTACTTCGTGGTCTCGTTCTTGAGGAAGTTGTGGTACGTCCCGCCGACCTTGACCAGGAAGCTGTCGATGAAGTTGGCCGGGATGCCCAGCACGACCGGGCTGCTCCACGCCGAGAGGTCCGCGTTCGTCGCGGTGATCCGGTACGGGCGGAACTGTCCCGCCGTTCCGGTCGTGGACGCGGAGAAGACCACGTGCACGCTGCCATCGGTGTCCTTGAACCACTCCGGCGCCCACGTGCTGCCGGTGGCCCCGTTCAGTCCTACCCGGACGTTGCGCAGGAACGTCCAGTTCACGTAGTCCGCGCTGCGGGCGAAGCCGATGGTGTCGCCCGTCCAGTTCGTCGTGTAGACGATGTAGTAGTAGCCGTCGTTGTGCCGCAGGACGCTGGGATCCCGGATCAGTCCCGAGGGCGGCGTGTAGGCGTTGGCTCTCACCTGGGTGAAGCCGGTCGCGTTCGCCGAGTCGAAGACGTACATGTTCGACTCGCTGCTGTTCGTGAACGCGGTCATCAGGTAGTGCGGCACAGGGCCGGCGGCCGTCGCCACCGGACCGGCGGCGACGAGACCCGCCCCGGCGGCGAACGCGGCCGTGACGGCGATCAGCACGCGCCTTCGGAACGAGCGGACGGCGCGCGGCAGGGAAGAACGCATGGACCGGCTCCTTGCACCATTGAGAGGCTCCGGACAGTGAGCGTTAACACTATGTGGCAAGGCTGCTGTTCCTGGCAATGATGCCTGCCGATGTCGACTTCGAGTTAGCGATAACAACGAGGTCCGGCGGCTTTCGTCGAATTCTCGTCGAACACCATTCGACGAGAATTCGACGATTCACGCGTCAGGGAAAGCGCACGCCGAGGTCCGCGCCGTTCCCTGGGAGCAGGAAGGTGGACGACCGGAGGGAACCGTCCGCGTCGCGAGGTCCCGTGACGGTGCCCGGATCGGTGCTCCGCAGGGACCAGGAGCCACCGGCGTTCCACGAGTTCCCGCTGCCGGACGAGTGGGAGCCGAGCGAGACGGCGGTGCCGTTGGCCACCGAGAGGTTCTTCGTCAGCGTGCTGGAGGAACGGCTGAAGTTGAACCCGGTGCCGGGGTTGTCCCACGCGGTGCAGCGGTCGATCGTGTGCCGGCCGGGGTTGTTGTTGTCGATGAACCCGCCGACCGCGTTGTCCCACGCAGCGCTGTTGCGCACCGTGTGGTCGGCGGCCACTCCGTTGCCGCCCAGCTTGAAGCCGTTGCCGTCGCCGGTGAAGTCCGGGAGGTTCCAGCGGTTGACGCCGTTGCCCCACGCCACGCTGTTCTCCACCAGGACCGGCGAGGAGAACATCCAGAAGTCGAGACCGTCGTCGGAGTTGTTCCACAACCGCGCGCCCCGCACCACGTTGCCGGTGCCCGAGCCTTCCTTGATCGCGAGGCCGTCCGCGCTCTCGCCGTTCTTGCGCGGATCGCGGTTGCCGTGGCTGTCGAGGTTGACGATCTGGTTGTTGCTCGACGCCAGCACGATGTGCAGACCTGAGTCGTAGTTGTCCCGCGTGACGATCCGGTCGAAGACCGTGTTGTTGACGTCCAGACCGAAGATCCCGTACGGCCCGTGGGTGATCTCGAGGCCGACGAGCCGCCACCAGTCGCCCTCGATGTGGATCGCCCCGCGCTCGGCGCGCGGGATGGAGGAGCCGACCGGACCGGGTGTGTGCGGCATGTTCTCGCCGTCGATGACGACGCGCTCGTTGTTGTGGGCGCGCAACGTGATCGGAGCGCTTTGCGTGCCGTTCTTGAGGATCTGGATGTTGGACGCCGGGGCGTAGGTGCCGCCGCGGAGGTGGATGGTGTCGCCGGGCCGGGCCAGGTCCACCGCCTTCTGGACGGTCTTCAGCGGCGCGGTCACCGTGCCGGCGTTGCCGTCGTCACCGGTGGTCGCCACGTACAGCGCGGACGCCGCGTTCGCGGGCAATGGCACGAGCACGGCGCCGGCGGACAGCGCCGCCGCGGCGATGAGAGAACTCGGTTTCACCTTCGCTCCCAGGAGGTCAGAGTGCGACGGTCTTGCCGCCGAGGGTGACGACGAGCCTGCCGTCGGAGGCGAACGACCAGCCGAGGGTTCCGGTGTAGCCGGAGCACCGGGAGCCGTTGGTGCCCGCCCAGAACTGGTTGGAGGAGTCGGAGTTGCCGACGACCTTGTCGTTGCTCCCGCTGCCGCCGCGGCAGGAGGTGTTGGTGCGGAACACCGAACTGCCCGCGTCGAAGGAGAAGTTGCGTTCGTCGTTGTCGATGCTCAGGTTGCTCGACACGCTCATGGAACCGAGGTTGCGGTTGTAGGTGAAGCCGTGTTTGCCGTTGTCGTAGGCGATCGTGCGGCTGATCGTGTGGTTCACGCCGATGTCCTCGCCGCCCAGCTTGAAGCCGTTGCGGTCGCCGTTGCCGGCCTGGCCGCCGTTGCTCAGGGTGCCGTTCTTGTACGCCAGCGAGTCCTCGATGGTGACGGCGCCGATCGGGCCGGTGTCCGACTTGGTGTAGAGGTCCCACCCGTCGTCGATGTTGTTGTGCGCGACCGAGTAGCGGAACACGTTGCCGGGTCCGGACGTGAGCTTGGCGGCGAACCCGTCGGCGTCCTCGCCGTCCGAGTCGGCGTTGTCGTGCGACTCCGCGCTCAGGATCAGGTTGTTGGCCGGCCACTGGTCCTTCGGGGTGCTGGACAGCATCCGGGAGAGTTGCAGGCCGGTGTCGCGGTTGAACCGGGTGATCGTGCGTTCGAAGATGTTGTTGCTGCCGCCGACGAAGATGCCGTTGTCCCCGGCGCGTTCGACGACGATGCCGTGCACGTGCCAGTACGAGCCGTTCACGGCCAGGCCGCGGTTGGCCGGGTCCTCGACCTGCGCCGAGAAGTTCAGCACCGGCTTCTCGTCCTGGTAGGCCGTCAGCTTCTTGCGGGCGCCGGCGGTGCCGTTGTTGGTGGGCGGGATCGCCACCGTTTGCGAGAAGGCGTACGTGCCACCGCGCAGGAAGATCGTGCCGCCCGTGGCAACGCGGGGGAGTGCGGACGTCAGCGTGGTCGGGTCGGAGATCGTGCCGGAAGCGCCGTCGCGACCGGTCGGCGACACGTACAACGCGTTGACGGGCGGCGTGCCGGTCGTCGTGGTTGTCGTCGGACCCGTGGTCGTGGTGGTGGTCGACGTGGTCGTGCTGGTCGGGCCGCCGGCCGGTGCGAGCGTCCACTGCTTGGTCGCGGCGCTGTCGCAGGAGTTGGTCTGTATCAACGCCCCCGGCGTGGTGGCGTTGTCCTTGACGTTCAGGCACTTGCCGCCGTTGGCGTTGACCAGGCGGTGGTCGCCGCCGTTCGGGGTCAACACCCAGACCTGGCTCGTCGCGCCGGTGCACGCCTCGAGCTGGACCGGCTTGCCCGCGCTGGTCGACGCGTCGCGCACCCCGGCGCACAGGCCTCCCGCGGTGATCCGGACCCCGCCGCTGACCTCGGTCAGCACCCACTCCTGGCCGGCGCACGCCTGTTGCCGCAGCTGCGTTCCGCTCGACGGGCTCGTACCCGCGTCGAGGCACTGGCCGCTGCCGGCGTTCTTCAGGACGTACGTGCCCGCGGCGTTGGCGTTCGCGGCGATGCCGGGCCACGCGGCGAGCGCGGTGACCAGTGCGACGACGGCGCCACCCGACGCCAGCCCGGTGCGAACGCGGCGTTGTCGCGCCAGGCGCGCGGGCTGTTCCGAAATGCCCATGAGGACTCCAGTTCTCAACGCTGAGAGAAAGGGTTTCGGTCGGAAGTGCGACGGGTTCCCGCCGGATGCTAGGAGCGTTCTCCGCGCGAGGTCAACGGCGAAAACCTGCGCGTTCAGTCGATTCTCGTCGTCGAATTGATCGAATGCCCAGGTCACTGCCAATCGAATCGATCAAAGGGTCTGATCGGGAAATATCCGCTGGTCACACTCGTGAACAGAATGGGTTATTCCCAGGTTCACCACCATGAACCTTTCGCGCATCTAGGTGTTCTGCATTGCGTATTTCTCGCGGCTGGCGTTAACGTGCAGAAGAGCGCTCACGGATCACGTCAACCCTGTCTGCCGACGAGTGGATCCACGGAGACTTCCTATGCGCGTAAGAATTCTTGTCGCCTCTGCCGTCCTTTTCGTCAGCGCTGTCGCGGTGTCCTCGTCCGCGCTGGCCGCACCGGCCCGGTACGAGGCGGAGACCTCGCCCGCGGTCTGCTCGGGCACGATCGACTCCAACTGGACGGGCTTCACCGGCAGCGGGTTCTGCAACGGCACCAACTCCACGAGCGGCTACGCCCAGTTCACGGTGACCGCCGCGGCGGCGGGTACCGCGACGCTGGGCATCCGGTTCGCCAACGGCACCACCACGGCCCGCCCCGCCGACGTCGTCGTGAACGGGACCACCGCGCAGAGCACGTCGTTCGAGGGCACCGGGGCGTGGTCGACCTGGGTGACCAAGACGCTGAGCGTCCAGGTCACCGCCGGCAGCAACACGATCCGGCTGAACCCGACCACCTCGGGCGGCCTCGCGAACATCGACCACCTCGACTTCGAGGCCGGCGGCACCACGCCCGCGCCGGGAGGCCTCGTCGGCTGGGCCGCGCAGGCAGGCGGCACCACCGGCGGCGCGGGTGGCACCACGGTCACCGTGAGCACGTTCGCCGACCTCCGGACGCAGGCGCAGTCGTCGGGCGCGAAGACGATCCTGGTCAACGGAATGCTCAGCGGTTCCGGCACGGTCGAGATCGCGGCGGACAAGACCATCCGCGGCGTCGGCGCGAGCGCGGGCATCTCCGGGACCACCCTCAACATCGAGGACATGAAGCCCGCCAACGTGATCATCCAGAACATGAACATCCGCGGCGTGCGCGGCAACGACGCGATCCAGATCGAGAACGCCTCCCACATCTGGATCGACCACAACACGATGTCCAGCACCATCGAGAACGACCCCGACTACTACGACGGCATGCTCGACATCACCCACGGCGCCGACTACGTCACCGTGTCCTGGAACGTCGTCCGCAACCACTGGAAGACGTCGCTGGTCGGCCACTCGGACGGCAACGCGGGCGAGGACCGCGGCCACCTGCGGGTCACCTACCACCACAACTGGTTCGACCGGACCTTCGAACGCAGTCCTCGGGTGCGCTTCGGCGAGACGGTCCACGTCTTCAACAACTACTACTCGAACATCAACAACAACTCCGCGTCGTACGCCATCGCGTCGGTGATGGACGCCGGCCTGCTCGTCGAGGGCAACGTCTTCGAGAACGTGCAGCAGGCGTGCTGGTCGAAGAGCGGCTACGCGGACTCCGACCCCGGCCGGCTGGTGGCGCGTGACAACTCGCTCACCAACTCCGGTCCGTGCGAGGTCGACGGCACCGTAGCCGCCATCCCGTACCGCTACACCGCAGATGCCTCCGGCACCGTCAAAGCGTCCGTCACGGCAGGCGCCGGCGTCGGCAAGATCTGAGGTGGAGCCCGGACGTCAGCTGACGGCGGACGTCCGGGCAGTGGTTGCCGGCGAGATCAGCTGCCGGTCCTGGCGCAGCTGCCTCGCCATGTTCCAGCCGAGCACACCGACGACCCGGCCCCGCGCGAGGTAGTGCGCCACGAACTTCCGCTCGGCGAGCCCGCCGTGCGCGACCACCATCTCCGCCTCGGCCGGGAACACGCCGTACGCCTGGATCTTCGCCTCGAACTGGTCGGTCCAGAAGTACGGCACCGGGGCGAACGGGGTCTGCGCGCCGAGCAGGGTGCGGGCCACCGCCATGCCCTGCTCGGTGGCGTTCATCCGGTGCTCGACCCGCATCAGACCGCCGAAGTGAGGGTTGAACCAGCGGGCCACGTCGCCGGCGGCGTACACGCCGTCGGCAGCGCGGCAGGTGGCGTCGCACACCACGCCGTCGTCCACCGGCACTCCGGAACCGTCGAGCCAGCCGGTGGCAGGCGCCGCGCCGATCGCGACCAGCACGACGTCCGCCCGCACCACGGTTCCGTCGGTCAGTTCGACGCCCGACACCGAGACGTCCCCGTGCACCGCGGTCACGCCGATTCCGGTGCGCAGCCGCACTCCCTGTTCCTCGTGGAGCTCGGCGATCGCCGTCGCGACCCGGTCGCCGAACTGACGGACCAGGGGGAGGGGCAGCGGGTCGACCAGCGTCACGTCCAGCCCCAGCCGCCGGGCCGACGCCGCTACCTCCGTGCCGAGGAACCCCGCGCCGACGACCACGACCGCGGACGACCGCAGCAGGTCGCCGCGCAACGCCACCGCGTCGTCGATGGTCCGCAGCACGTGCACACCACTGAGGTGGTGGCCGAACGGCAACTCGCGCGGGGTCGTTCCGGTGGCGATCACCAGGCCGTCGTAGCCGATCTCCTCGCCGTTCGACAGCGCGACCGTGCCGCCGGCCAGGTCCAGTCCGGTCGCGGCACTCCCGAGCTTCAGCTTGATGCCGTGGTCCACGTACGCGGATTCCGGCCGCAGCACCGTCTTCTCCGGCTCCCAGGTGCCCGCCAGGACCTGTTTGGACAGTGGCGGCCGGTCGTAGGGGAGCACCTTCTCGTCGCCGACCAGGGTGAGCCTGCCGGTGTAGCCCTCCCGGCGCAGCGTCTCGGCGGTGGTGACGCCGGCCGCCGAAGCGCCGACGACGACCACCCGTTCGAGGTTTCCCACTACCTGTCCACCACGATCGCCAGCGCCGGGCACAGCAGGGCGGCGTGCTCGGTCGCCGCCTCCAGATGGGAGGGCGGGTCCTCCAGCAGCAGGACCACCATGCCGTCCTCGTCGCGCTGGTCGAACACGTCCGGTGCCGCGAGCACGCACTGGCCCGCGCCCACGCACGCGTCCACGTCGATCCGGACCTTCATCGGTTCTCCCCGTCCCAGGTGACCGGCAACGCCCGCACGCCGTAGACCAGCGCGTCGTTCTTGAACTCGATGTCCTCGAACGGCACCGCGAGCCGCAGCGTCGGGATGCGCTGGTGCAGCCGGGCGAACACCTCCTGCAGCTCGACCCTGGCCAGCTGCTGACCGAGGCACTGGTGGATGCCGTAGCCGAACGCCAGGTGCGCGGTCGCTTCGCGCTTCAGGTCGATGCGGTCGGGGTCGGGGAACACCGACTCGTCGCGGTTGCCGGCGGACAACGCGGCGACGAGCCATTCCCCGGCCTTGATCGTCTCGTCGCCGATCGTCACGTCGCCGGTGGCCTGGCGCAGCACCCCGAACTGCACGATCGACAGGTACCGCAGCATCTCGTCGACGGCGGTGCCCGCGAGCCCGGGGTCGGCCCGCAGCGCGGCCAGCTGATCGGGCTGGCGCAGCAGGGCGAGAGTGCTGAGGCCGATCATGTTGGCGGTGGTCTCGTGCCCGGCGATCAGCAGCGTGATGCCCAGGGTCACCAGTTCCTCGACGGACAGCTCCTGGCCGCTCTCCCTCGCCCGGACGATCAGCCTGCCCAGCAGGTCGTCGCCCGGCGCCGCCAGCTTGGTCAGCACCAGCTGCGTCATGAACCCGACGACCTCGAGGTTGGCCTGCTCCAGCGCGGCGGGGTCGCTGTTGGTGCCGATGAGCACCGCCGTCTGCTCCTGGAACCGGTCGCGGTCGGCGTAGTCGACCCCCAGCAGCTCGCAGATCACCAGCGACGGGATCGGCAGCGCGAAGTCCCGCACCAGGTCGACCGGCCCGGTCCGGGCGAGCAGCGCGTCGAGGTGGTCGTCGACCAGGCCCTGGATGTAGGGCCGCATCGCCTGGATCCGCTTGACGGTGAACTCCGGCGTCAGCAGGCGACGCAGCCGGGCGTGACCGGGCCCGTCCATGTTCAGCAGACTGCCGGGCGCCACCGGCCGGTCGAGCAGGCCGCCCGCCACGACGTGCGTGGACGGCGCCGCGTGCGAGCTGAGGTTGGGATCGCCGAGCATTGCGCGCACGTCGGCGTACCGGCTCACGACGCGGGCCTCGACGCCGACCGGACATGCCAGCGAGGCCGTGCCCTCCTGAGCGCGCAGCTCGGTGTACTCGGCGGGCGGATCGAACGGACAGCCGGAGTCGCGTTCGGTGGGGAAGTCGCGAGCAAATGTGGCAGTCACTGTCATATGACCGAGACTGCCAGATGACATGGCGTGTCGCAACCGTGTGTCATCTGGCAGTCACTGCCAAGTGGCAGTGCTACCGTTCGCGCGGGAGATCGGGCAGGGAGGTGCGCTGTGGGCTTGCGCGAGACGAAGATGGAACGCACCCGGCGGTTCATCGCCGAGTCGGCGTTCGACCTGTTCGTCGAGCAGGGCTACGACGCCACCACGATCGAGCAGATCGCCGCCGCGGCCGAGGTGGGCACGCGCACGCTGTACCGCTACTACGCCACCAAAGAGGCGCTGGTGGTCAGCTTCGTCGAGAACGGCCTCGACGCGGCGATGGCGGCATTCCTGGCCCAGCCCGACGAAACTCCGCTGTCCGAGGCGCTCTACGCCGTCGTCGACAGCGTCGAGCAGACGATCGGCGCGAACTCGGCGCGCCTGCTCGCCCTGTACGACATCTTCGACAAGACCACGGGGCTCCGGGCGGGCCTGGCCGACCTGTGCTGGAGCTGGCGGCAGCGGCTGGCCGAGGAGATCCTCCGGCGCCAGGGCGGGACCGGAGACGTGCTGCACGCCGCGCTGACCGCCGCCAGCACCATGAACGTGGTCGAGGTCGTCGTGCAGACCTGGACCGCGAACGCCGGCGGGGTAGAGGTCGCGGACATCATCCGCGAAACGCTGGAGCTGTTGCGCACCAAGGCGATTCCGTTCCCCACGCCCGCCGGCTGGCGTCGGCGGGTCAGCTCTGCGCGGCGCGCGCCTTGATCATGGGCGACATGTCGAACACGCTGATCACGTGGCTGATCTTGCCGTCGGTGACGGTGACGTACTCGGTTCCGTGCACGTTCTGCACGAACGGCAGGTCGACGACGTAGACAGTCACGGCGCGGGTGTCGTGGCCGAGCACGTCGAGGACCGTTCCCTTGGTGAGCGAGCCCACGAACGGTGCCAGGAACTGGCGGTAGCCCTCGATGCCCTCGATCCGTCCGCTGGGGGCCTCGCACACGACGTCGTCGGCCACGAGGCTCAGCGCCTTCTCGGCGTCGCCGCTGGTCCAGGCTCGGACGTACTCGTCGGCGATCGTCTGCGCGGCACCGGTGATGGCGGTCATGACTGGCGGTTCCTCTCCTGGTTCACCGCCTCGGGCATCCTCTCCCGAAGGCGGCCGGGTCGCGCTCGCCGCGACTCGATGACCAGAGTGTTGCCCGCCTTATATGACACCTCCTGACATGTACGTGGAGGAGATTTGAGGACATGAAGTCCGACCGCCTGCTCTCGATCCTGCTGCTTCTGCAGACCCACGGGCAGTTGTCCGCCGCCGCTCTGGCTGGGCGGCTGGAGGTCTCCGCTCGCACGATCATGCGCGACGTCGAGGCCCTGTCCACGGCAGGCGTGCCCGTCTACACCGTGCGCGGTCCTCAGGGCGGCATCGCCCTTCTGCCCGGCTACCACACGGACGTCACGGGTCTGACCGCCGACGAGTCCCGCGCCCTGTTCGTGGTGCTGGCCGGTTCCGCCCACACCGACCTCGGCCTCGGCCACGCCCTCGGTTCCGCCCTGCGCAAGGTCATGGCCGCCCTGCCCGCCCCGCACCGGGACGACGCCGACCTGACGAGCAGGCGCGTTCTGATCGACCCCGTCCGCTGGCGCGGGTCACCCGGGCGTTCGACTGAGGACCTGGAGGTCTTCCAACGAGCCGTGTTCGCGGACCGGCGGCTGAGACTGCGCTACCGGCACGGCCGCGACAACCGCGTGCGCACCTACACGGTCGACCCCTACGGCCTCGTCAGCAAGGCCGGTGTCTGGTACCTGGTCGCCGACCACCAGGGCGACCCCAACCTCTACCGCGTCGACCGGGCCCAGTCGGCCACCGTCCTGGGCGAACCCGTCCAGCGCCGCGACGGCGTGGAACTCGACGACGCCTGGGAGGCCCTGCGCCGTCGCATCGACGATCTTCCGACGCTGGTGGCCGTCACCGCCCTTGTGAAGGACGACGTCCTGGCGCTGTTCCTGCGCGTTCACCAGGGCGATCTCGCCGACCCGAGCTCACCGCCCGTGCCGCGCGAACCCGGCTGGAGCCAGGTCGAACTGCGCTTCCGCTCGGTGCGCGCCGTCGAGACCCTGCTCGCCTTCGGACCCGGCGTCGAGGTGCTCGCGCCCGACGAGGCACGCCAGGCCCTGGCCGGGCAAGCCAGGGCGATCGCCGATCTCTACGAAGCACCGCCACGGTTCCTGCGGTAGTGGGAGAAGAGCGCGACACCGCTGGCGATGGCGATCAACCCGAAAGCGGCGCTGATGAAGACGCTCAGGCCGAGGGCTTGTACGGCGACGTTGGCCACGAGGCTGGCGACCAGGATCGCCGCGAGCAGGGCTCGGTTGCGGGTGGGCGAGGAGTTCAGTTCCTTGTTCATGGCAACGAAGTTAGTGACGTTCGCGGGCGCCGCCGATACCGCAGGCTTCCGGGTGTCGGGTAGAGCAGGCTGCACCCCGCCGAGCACCGCTGGTCCGTTCGGGCAACGCGGTTACCGCCTGCGTAACGACCCGATCGCTCACAGAGACATCAGCCTTGGTGTCCGCGCGAGGTGAGGGTGTGCTGATGAAGATCGATCTGTTCAACGAGATCCAGAACCCCGGCCCTGCCCCCGAGCAGTTCCGCTTCCGCCAGGCCCTCGACCAGGCCCGCCTCGCCGACGAGCTCGGCTACGGCTGCTGGTGGCAGGTCGAGCACCACGGCGCGGGCGAGTTCAGCCTGTCCTCGGCCCCCGAGCTGATGCTCGCCGCCCTGTCCCAGCAGACCTCCCGCATCCGCCTCGGCCACGCCGCCGTGCTCGCACCAGGCCGTTTCAACCACCCGATCCGCGTCGCCGAACGCGCCGCCACCCTCGACCACCTCAGCGGCGGCCGCGTCGAGCTCGGTCTCACCCGCTCCACCATCCCCGAGTGGAACCTCTTCGGCATCGAGCCCGCCGACGCGCGCGCCCAGACCGCCGAGGCGTTCGAGATGGTGCCGAAGATGTGGACCACCGACCACTTCTCCCACGCCGGCGAGCACTACGACGTCTCCGACGTCTCGATCATCCCCAAGCCCCTGCAGACTCCGCACCCGCCGCTGTGGCAGGCCGCCGCCTCCCCGACGTCCTTCGAGGAGGCCGGCCGTCGTGGCGTCGGCGTGCTCGGCACCACGATCTGGGAGTCCATCGACCGGGTCGCCCGCATGATCGACCTCTACCGCGCGGCCGCCGCGGAGTGCACCTCGCCGGTCGGCTCGTTCGTCAACGACCAGGTCGCCTACTTCACCTTCGTGCACTGCGCCGAAACCGACGAGCAGGCCATGCGCAACGGGGCGGCGGCCGCCGCGGCCTGGTACACCGTGACAGCGTTGCGCTTCTTCAACGCCGCCGCCGAGTTCGCCGCGACCATGCAACGCCACCAGGACATCCTCGCGGCCGGCGACGGCGGCCTCACCGGCGAGTTCCTGCGCGCCGAGGTGGACGCCGCCCCCACCGACGCGCAGCTCGTGATCGGCCGGATCATCCAGGGCGAGGACGTGCCGGAGGACGAGCTGTTCGAGGTGCTGTCGGCACAGCAGTCGCTGATCGTCGGCAGCCCGGACACGTGCCGCAAGAAGCTGCAGGCCTACGCGGACCTCGGGATCGACCGGCTGATGTGCCTCCAGCAGATCGGGCCGATCGGGGCGGACGAGGTGATGACGAGCATCAGGCTGATCGGGGAGCTGATCCCGGAGTTCGACCGGTCCTGATTTCTCGCGCAGGTCGCCGCTGACCGCGGTGCCTTGGTGGGCCCGCTGCCGGGGTGGCCCCGCACCGCGATCTGGCGGTACGGGGCCACCGGGGTGGAGGAGTCCGGGCGGCTCGCGGATCGCTGCGCCCGTGCGCTTGGTGGCGTCAGTCCGCTCGGCCACCTCTGGGTCGGCTTGACGGTGCGAGCGGTCGACCGGACGTGCTCCCGTTGTTCATCGTTTCCACGCATCACCTGCCTTCCGTGCCGGAGGGGAACGCTGCCGGGCCGTCCTGTCGATCGGGACGCGGGCCTGTCCGCTTGGGCGGCGCGTGTCCCGGTACGGCGTCGACGGGACCGGCAGGCGTGGTGCCGGGGAGAGCGGTGGCTCTCCCCAGCCCGCTTCGATGATCGCGTCGAACTCGGCGCGCACCAGGTCCTCGTCCTCGCACACCAGCGCGAGGAACTCCTCGTCCAGCGTTCGTGCGACCACGACCACTCCTGGTCAGGCGTCGA
The DNA here is from genome assembly GCF_900115955.1 of Lentzea waywayandensis. Lineage (GTDB taxonomy): Bacteria > Actinomycetota > Actinomycetes > Mycobacteriales > Pseudonocardiaceae > Lentzea > Lentzea waywayandensis. The sequence continues at coordinate 380,969 of NZ_FOYL01000002.1, read as the reverse complement.
TCTGCTTCACGTCCTGCTCGGTGTTCGTGATCGCGATCTTGCGCGGCTTCGCCTTCTCCAGCACCGGAATGCGCAGGGTCAGCACACCCGCGTCGTAGGCGGCCTGGATGCGTTCGGTGTCGAGTGTGTCGCCGAGGAACAGCTGGCGGGAGAACACGCCCAGCGGTCGTTCCGCGACCTGCATCTCGACGTTGTCACCGGTGATGGTCGGGCGCCGCTCCGCCTTGACGGTCAGCACGTTGCGCTCGACGTCCAGTTCGATCGCGTCCGCGGACACGCCCGGCAGGTCGAACGCCACCACGAACTCGTCGCCCGCGCGGTAGGCGTCCATCGGCATCGCCGTGGGCCGTGACCACGTGCCCGGCCCGGTGAACACCTGCTGCGCCAAGCGGTCCAGCTCCCGGAACGGGTCAGTGCGCATCAACATCCGGCACCTCCTCGATGTTTTGTCTGCTGTCAACGCGCACCTCTGTTGTAACATGTCGTCGGAACGATGACAAGCCCGAGTGTCGTCGAAAGGATGACAAGATGGCGATCGGCGACTACGAGGCGCTCCGCGCGGCCACGAGCGAGAACGCTGAGCTCAGCACGACCCAGGTGCTGGCCGCGCTGGTCCTGCTGCGCGAGTTGCGGGCCGAGCTGACGGACTGGGAACCGCAGCTGATCGCCGCCGCCAGAGAGCTCGGCACCAGCTGGGCGGAGCTGGCGCCCGCGCTGGGGGTGGCCAGCCGCCAGGCCGCGGAACGTCGCTACCTGCGCCTGCGACCGTCCGATCTGGACGGAGCGACCGGGGACGAGCGGGTGCAGGCCGAACGCGACCGGCGAGCGGGCGATCGCGCGATTTCGCGGTGGGCGCGGGACAACTCCGCCTCGCTGCGCAGCCTCGCCGGACACGTCGGCGAGGTGGATCCGGCCGTTCGCCAGGCTCTGTCCGAGAACGACGCCGCGCTGCTGCTCGGCCCGCTGGCGGACGCCCATGAGCAGCTTCGGACGACTGACCCCGCTCTGGCCGACCGGATCGCCGCGATCGGCGCGCAGACCGACCAGGTGCGCCTCGACACCCAGAACCGCCGGGACGGGCTCGACCACGGCTGAGGTCCGGGCCTCACAGGGGCGAGCCAGGTCGGCAAGGAGTCCTGTACGGCACCCCGGCGCGGGATTCGCGCCGGGGTGCCGGAGGCGTCCTCAGTAGCTGAACGTGGTCGCGGGCTCGTCGCCGATCCACTTCCACAACGGGATGGTGCCGTTCACCTCCGCGCCGGGAATGAGGTTGTCGGCGTCGAGTTGCTTGGCGTTGAAGCAGAGCGGGCAGACGTAGTAGCGCCCGCCCGCCGCCTCGTAGCGCTGGAACAGGTCCGCCAGTGGCGGGCAACCGTCGCACGCGGTGCCCGCGGCGGTGCCGTTCAGCGAGAGGCGCACCGCCTCCTTGGAGAGGAACATCATCGTCTCCCGTCCGGTCTCGGCGGCGCCGATCGCGACCAGGAACGCGACGGTCACCTTCTCCGCGTCCTCGAGTCCCGTCGACAGACTGATCACTGCTTTGCCGGCCATGGCCTGCTCCCTTCGTCGAAACAGGACGTTAGGAGCGGGAAAGGCCCGTGTCGTCGGGCGTTCTCCCTACAGATCGAGCGGATCGAGCAGGCCGTTGCGCAGTGCGAACAGCGTCGCGGTCGAGCGTGACGACGCCCCGGTCTTGGTGTAGATCCGCTCGATGTGGGTTCCCGCGGTCTTGCGGGAGATTCCCAGCTGGTCGGCGACCTCGCCGGTCTGGACGCCACGCGAGATCAGGATCAGCACCTCGACCTCGCGCGGGGTGAGACCGGCCGGACCGGACACTCGCCGCCGGACGCCGTTGCCCGCGGCGGCGAGGACGGCCTCGGCCGCGTCACCGTCGAGTGCACCGGTCCGGATCGCGTCCCGCACCGCACTGAGGGCCTGCTTGTCCGTCAACGCCGGCCTGTGCGCCCTGGGTTCGAGCATGGCGCGGTACGCGCACGCCGCGGCCAGCAGACGCCCGGTCATCGGCACGGCCGCGCCGGACAGGCCGCGGTGGTAGCCGCTGCCGTCCATGCGCTCGTGAGCGGTGGCCGCGATCGCACCCAGCTTGGCCAGCGCCGCCGGACGGGCGAGAACGCGCTCGGTGTAGTACGAACTGAGCCGCACGCGCTCCCACTCGGTGGTCGACAACCGTCCCGGCCGGTCCAGGATCGTCGCCGGCACCCCGTGCAGCCCGATGTCGTGCAGCAGGCCCGCGCGCCGGGTGGCGATGACGTCGCCGGCGGGGAGCCCCATCGACCGGGCCGCCGCGCCTGCGAGTTCCGCGACGCCACGGGAGTGCCCGGCCCGCGAGGCGCAACGCAGGTCGGTGAAGTCGGCCAGCGCCTCCAGCGCGGCGTCCAGCTCTCCCTCGGTCAGAGGGCGGCGCAGCCCTGGATCCGCTGTGAGCGGGTCGATCTCCGTGCCGGCGTCGGCCAGCACCTCGGGCGCGTGCGCGAGGAGCGCGTCGACCACGTCGGGCGCGAACTGGCGGCCACGCCGTGCCCTGGCGACTTCCAGCGCGCCGTCGATCCCGCCGGTCCGACAGCGGACCTCGACGACGTCGGCCAGGTGCAACAGCCGGATGGTCGGCGCGATGTCCGTGCCACCCACCCCCTGCGGCACCCCGCGCCCGTCCCAGCGGGTGAAGAACTGCCGCAACGCCGTGACCACGTCCGAACCGAGCCCGAGCCGCTCCGCCAGCGCCGACGCCGTCACGCAGTGCGACTGCATGCCCTGCATGACGTTCCGGCCGCCACTGGTCAGCATCGTCGTCGCCACCCGCACCCGGTGCCACATCGGCCCGCCACTGCCGGCGTGGCGCAGGAAGTAGCCGAACCCGGCCGCTCCGGCGAGATCGACCTCGTAACTGTCCGCGCGGAAGGCGATGTCGTCGCCGAACGACGCGGCCACCTCCGGCGAGTCCGCGACGCAGCCGACCCACGCGAGCATCGAGACGTAGAACAGCGACCGCCGCTGGTCCTCCGGCAGGCCCATGTGCCCGGCGAGCCGCTCCGCGATCCGCCACGATCGGAGCACGTGCTCCATCGGCTGGCCCAGTCCGAGGTCCGTGGCCAGCGAGAACGCCGCCAGCAGCTCGGCCAGGTCGATCCCGGCGTCTCGATCGACAGACTCCACTCGCGAAGAGTAACTCCGTGAGGCGCCCCGCCACTGTTCTCGCGCCGTCCGGCGGCTCAGGGGTGAGCGTCGGTCGTTTCCAGGGGCAGCGCGACCTGGAACCGCGTGTCGCCCGGCACGGACTCCACCCGGATGGTGCCGTGGTGCTTGTTGACCACGATCCGCCACGAGATCTCCAGCCCGAGCCCGGTGCCCTCTCCGACCGGCTTGGTGGTGAAGAACGGTTCGAAGATCCGGCTCTTCACCTCGGCCGGGATTCCGGGGCCGGTGTCGCCGATCTCCACGACGAGATGCTTGTCCTGGCTGAAGGTCCGCACGGTCAACGTTCCCGAACCGCCCATCGCGCTCAGGGCGTTGTCGATCATGTTCGTCCACACCTGGTTGAGCTCGCCGGCGTACGCGGCGATGCGGGGCAGCGTCCGGTCGTAGTCCTTGACCACCTGGACGTCCGCGAGCTTCCCGCCGAACATGACCAAAGTGGAGTCGAGCAGCTCGTGCACGTCGACCACCTGGAACGGCGCGCGGTCCATCTGCGAGTACTGCTTGGCGGCACCGACCAAAGTGGACACTCGGGTGGTGGCGTCCTCGATCTCGTTCATCAGCATCTCGGTCTCGACCGTGTACCTGAGCCAGTGCACGGCGGATCCGGTGACAGCCGTCGGGCACGCCGCGAGTGAGCTCTCCAGCCACTCGACGTCCAGCCCGGCCGCGACCAGCACGGGCGCGACGTCCCAGCCGCCGCTGATGCCCTGCTCGTCGAGCCAGTCGGCGACCTCGTCCTCGGCGTCGCTGGCCTCCAGCGGACTGAGCTTCGGTGCCTTGGCGACCCGTTCGACCGCCTTCTCCTGAAGCTTCACCAGAGAGGGCAGCGTGGCCGGGTCGAGCGCCCCCTGCGCGAGAAGGGAGAGCTTGTGCCGCATGCCCGCGACCCGTTCACGTAGTGCCGCGGTCGCTCGCACGGCGGCCGCGGCCGGGTTGTTGAGCTCGTGGGTGAGGCCCGCGGACAGTGCGCCGAGCGCGGTGAGCCGCTCGTGCTGGCCCACCGTCGCCTGGGTGTTCCGCATGCCCCAGAACAGTCCCTCCAGCAGGTGCATCGCCATCGGGAACCACGTGCGGATCATCGGGCCGAACTCGTCGGCGTCGAACTGGAGCATCGACGTGGCGGTGATCGACTCGACGGTCATCTGGTAGGTCGGCTGGTCGAGCTCCAGATAGGCCTGGGTGGCACCGAAGTACGAGCCGCGCAGGTCGCTGCGGCTCACCTCGATCCGCTGGCCGCCGATGGTGCGGCACAGGGCGACCGTGCCTTCGAGCAGGACGAAGAAGCACGTCGCGGCCTCGCCCTCGGTGAGCACGGGCGTGCCCGCCTCGCGGGTCTCGACGTGGCCGTGTTCTGCCAGCCAGTCCAGCTGGGCCTGGTCGAGCTTCTCGAACAGGAACAGTTCGCGCAGTTCGGCCGCGGTGAGCTTCTCCATCACGACCTCGCCAGGTAACGGTGGACCAGGGTGACCGCCATGGCGCCTTCGCCGACGGCGGACGCGACGCGCTTCACCGAGTCCGCCCGGACGTCGCCCGCGACGAACACGCCGGGCACGTTCGTCTCCAGGTGGTACGGCGCCCGTTCGAGGTCCCAGCCGGGGGGTGAGCCGCCGAGGTCGGGGCCGGCGAGGAGGAACCCGTGCGCGTCCCTTTCCAGCGTGCCGTCCAGCCAGTCCGTGCGCGGGGCGGCGCCGATGAACGCGAACAACCAGCTCGCCGGAACGGTCGTCGTCTCGCCGGTCTTGTTGTGCAGCAACGTCAACGTCTCGAGGTGATCCTCGCCGGTGCCGCCGCAGACCTCGGTGTGCGTGCGCACCTCCACGTTCGGGATCGCCGCGAGCTGGTCGATCAGGTACCGCGACATCGACTGCTCCAGCGAGTCGCCCCGCACCAGGATCACGACCTTGCGCGCGTGCCCGGAGAAGTAGACGGCCGCCTGGCCGGCCGAGTTCGCGCCGCCGACCAGGTAGACGTCCTGGCCGGCGCAGTTCGGGCCCTCGGTGGTCGAGGCGCCGTAGTACACGCCCCGCCCGGTCAGCTCGCCGAGTCCGGGCGCGTCGAGCAACCGGTACGACACGCCGGTGGCGAGGATGACGGTGTGGGCGGCGAGCTCGGTGCCGTCGCCGAACCGCACGATGCGCGCGGCTCCCCGGCGTTCGAGTGAGACGACGTCGCGCGTGGTGAGCAGCTCGACGCCGAACTTGACCGCCTGTCTGCGGGCTCGTTCGGTCAGCTGCCCGCCGGACACCCCGTCGGGGAAGCCCAGGTAGTTCTCGATGCGGCTGCTGGTCCCGGCCTGGCCGCCCGTCGCGATCCGTTCGACCAGGACGGTCCGCAGTCCCTCCGACCCTCCGTAGACCGCGGCGCCGAGCCCCGCGGGCCCGCCGCCCACGACGATCAGGTCGTAGAACTCGGCCGACGGTTGCGTGCTCAGGCCCACCTCGGCGGCGAGCTCCGCGTCGGACGGGTCGACCAGGGCCGTGCCCGAGGCCGTGACCACGACCGGCAACGTCGTCCCGTCCTGGTGCGCCGCGGTGAGCAGGCAGCGCGCCTCCGGCTCGTCGAGGGCGTGCCAGCGGAAGGGAACGCTGTTTCGTGCCAGGAAGTCGCGCACCTCGTAGGAACGCGGCGACCAGCGGTGCCCGATCACCCGCACCCGGTGCGGTGGCTGCCGGTCGCTCACGGCCCAGGCGCGCAGCTGCTCGTCGAGCACCGGATAGAGGTTCTGCTCCGGCGGATCCCACGGCTTGAGCAGGTAGTGGTCGAGGTCCACGACGTTGATCGCCTGGATCGCGGCGTCGGTGTCGGCGTACGCCGTGAGCAGCACCCGGCGCGCCTGGGGGAACACGTCCATGGCCTGTTCGAGGAACTCGATGCCGCTCATCTGCGGCATCCGGTAGTCGGCGAGCAGTGCGGCGACCTCCTCGCCGCGCAGTTTGATCTCGTGCAGGGCCTCGAGCGCCTGGGGCCCGGACTCCGCTCGCACCACGCGGTAGTGCTCGCCGTACATCCGGCGCAGGTCGCGCGCCACCGCCCGCGACACGGCAGGGTCGTCGTCCACCGTGAGAATCGAAGGCCGCGCGACGCGGTCGGCAGTCGTCATGTGCTTAGTCAAACACCAGAACTTGTCGATGACAGCAACACAGGTACGGTCGTGCCGTGGCAACTACTTGCGAACACGTCGCCGAACTGGGCGCGGAGCCCACTCCCAGCACGCTGGACGGGTGTGAGGACTGCCTGGCCGTCGGCGGCAGGTGGGTGCACCTGCGCCTGTGCCTGGGCTGCGGCAAGGTCGCCTGCTGCGACTCCTCGCCCGCCAAGCACGCCTCGAAGCACTTCGCCGACGAGGGGCACCCGATCATGCGCTCCTTCGAGCCGGGGGAGACCTGGCGCTGGTGCTTCGTGGACAACACGCTCGTGTGACCGTCAGCTCGGCACCTCGTCCAGGTACGCCTTCGCCTGGAGCGTGAACAGCTCGGCGTACCCGGCCTTGGCCGCCATCAGCTCCTCGTGCGTCCCGTACTCGGCGACCTTGCCGTGTTCCAGCAACAGGATCCGCTCCGCCTGGCGCACGGTCGAGAACCGGTGCGAGATGTACAGCGTCGTGCGGCCTTCCGACAGCTCCCGCAGCCGTGAGAACAGGTCGTGCTCGGCCCGCGCGTCCAGCGCCGACGTCGGTTCGTCGAGCACCAGGATCGGCGCCTCCCGCTGGAACGCCCTGGCCAGCGCGATCTTCTGCCACTCGCCGCCCGACAGGCTGACACCCTGGTCGAACCAGCGGCCGAGCGGGCTGTCGTACCCCTGGGGCAGCCGCTCGATCCGCTCGTCCGCGCCGGCGCGGCGGGCCGAGTCCTCGACGTGCGGCCGGTCCTCGAGCCGCGTCAGGTCGCCGAGGCCGATGTTCTCCGCGGCCGTGCCCTGGTACGTCACGTAGTCCTGGAACATCGCGCTGATCCGCGTGCGCAGCGCGACGGGGTCGTACTCGCGGATGTCGACGCCGTCGAGCAGGATGCGGCCGCCGGTCGGGTCGTAGAGCCGGCAGAGCAGCTTGAACAACGTCGACTTGCCCGCGCCGTTGCGGCCCACCACCGCCACCGTCTCACCGGGCCGGATCTCGAAGGTGACGTCGTCCAGCGCGGGCTCCTCGGCGCCCGGATAGCTGAAGGTCACCGAGTCGAACTCGATGTGACCCTCCACTGTGGACGGCATCGGCCGTGGCGACGCCGGCGCCGTGATCTCCGGCTTCGTGTCCAGGAACCGGTACAGCGTGTCGAGGTAGAGGTTGTTCTCGTACATCCCCGAAAGGGCGGTGAACAGCCCGGACACCGACGTCTGCACGGACGCCGCCGCGGCCGTGTACAGCGCCAGGTCTCCCAGCGTCAGCCGTCCGCCGACCGCTTCCAGCGCGATGTACAACGTGATCGCCGAACCCGCGAACGTGCTCAGCAGCCCCCAGGACGTCGAGCTGATGTTGCGGTTGACCGTCAGCTTCCGCTGTCGCTCGTAGGAGACGGTGCCGAGCCGGCGGAACCGGTCGACGAAGTACGGGCCGAGCCCGAACAGCTTCGTCTCCTTGGCGTAGGTGTCCGTCGTGACCAAAGAGGACAGGTAGTCCATCCGGCGCTTGATCGGCGACATCATGAAGGTCAGCCAGAACGCACGGGAGCCGTACTTCGACTGCGAGATGAACGCCGGGATCGGCGCCACCAGCGCGACCAGGGCCAGCAGCGGGCTGATCGAGACGAGCAGCGCGATCATGCTGCCGAACGTGATCAGCGTGCGCAGGAGCCCCAGCGCGGAGTTCATCATCGACAACGGCCGCGTCGGCGCTTCCTGCGCTGCCTGGCGCAGCATGTCGTACGACGTCGAGCCCTCGAAGTACGCGAGGTGCAGGTCGCTGGCGTGCGCCATCACCCGGTGGCGGATGGTCAGCGTCATGCGTTCCTGGAGCAGCGACTGCGCGATGGACGTCAGCGCGCTGCTGACCGCGGTCGCGGCGAGTACGCCGAACTGCAACAACGCGACCTTCGCGATGTCACCCGTGGTGCCGGTGTGCTGGATCGCCGCGACGACGGAGTCCAGCAGCAGCTTCGCGATGTACGCGGTCGCGGTCGGCAGGAGCCCGGACAGGAGCGTGATCAGCGCCAGGAGGACGGTCAGAATCGGGCTGGCCTGCCACGTCAGCCTCGCGACCTTCGGCAGACCGCGGACGGTGCCCGCCACGGACGTCTTCGCGCGCTTCAGCCGGGAGCGCAGGTCCTTCGGTTCGTCGTCCGGTTTCGGTTCGGGAATGTCGACCGGTCCGGTGAGCCCGCTGTCCGGCACGGTCGTGGCGCGCCGCCGACGGCCGCGCCGGCCCAGCACGAACTCCATGCCGCCCCCACCACCCGGCATCATCCAGCCTCCACGGCGCCGTGCAGGAAGAAGTCGACCACCTGGCGCGTGGTGGGCGCGTCGACGTCGGCCGCCAGCCGGCGGCCGCCGAACAACAGGGTCAGGAAGAGGGAGGCGAGCTGCTCGGGCGGCAGCCGCAGCCGATCCTGCTCCGGCGTGAACAGCTCGACCATCGCCCCGCGGATGGCGGCCATCGACTCGCGGCGTCCGCCCTTCCGAGTGCCGTCCTTGAGGCGCTGTTCGGGGTCGCGCCGCTTGACCCGGCCGGACGCGTGCAGCGCGCTCATCAGTGCGCCCATCCGCTCGAGGTGCGCGCCGAGCGCTTCGGCGGCTTCGACGAGCCGGTCCTCCAGGGGCTGGTCAGCGGGGATCTCGGCGATCGCGTCGAGCACGTGATCGGGCCTGAGCGCCTCGGCCGTGCAGGCGTCGAACAGCTCGTCCTTGTCCTTGAACGCGCGGAAGATGGTGCCCTCGCCGATGCCGGCGGCGCGGGCGATCTGGCTGCTCGTCACGTTCGCGCCGTGCTCGATCAGGAGCGGCAGCACCGCGTGCACGATCATGGCGCGCCGGTCTTCCGCGCTCATGCTCGGCGCTCTTCGCCGAGTCTCCGATGCTGGTGTCATGCACCCATCTTGCGGAGTGAGTGCTCACTCCGTCAAACGAGTATCGGCTGCGGGGCGCCGACGTCTTCGCCCTCCGGCTGTCCGGCCGCCTGCGAACCGGGGCTCGGTGAGCGCTTCGGCAATTGCCCGCCGGCAAACGACGTGGTGAGACCTCCATCCTGTTGCGCGATGCGTAGTTCCATGGCCTGGGTGGGGGAGTTGGCCACTTTCGGTGCTGTGACCTGCGGCGAACCACCTTCAGTGGCGGAATTTGAGGCATCCCTGTTTCGTGAATCGGAATTTCGTGCCCTCAGTGACAGGTCTATAGCTTCGAATTCATGGAATGGAGCTTTCAGTCGGCCGAAGAACTCCTTGCCGCATTGCGTGCCGGTGCGGTGACATCGGTGAAACTGACCGACGAGGCGATCGCCCGCATCGAGCGCGACGACGAGGTGGTCAACGCGATCTGCGTGCCGGACTTCGACCGTGCGCGGACCGCCGCACACCGTGCCGACCAGGCACGCGCGAGTGGTGAGGACCGGCCGCTGCTCGGCGTTCCGGTGACGGTCAAGGAGTCGTACAACGTCGCCGGGCTACCGACTACCTGGGGCATGCCGCCGCACCGGGACTACGTGCCGGCCGAGGACGCGGTACAGGTGTCGCGACTCAAGGCCGCGGGCGCGGTGGTGCTCGGCAAGACCAACGTGCCGTTGGGGCTGCAAGACATCCAGAGCTTCAACGAGATCTACGGCACCACCAGCAACCCGTGGGACCACGGTCGCACGCCGGGCGGATCCTCCGGCGGGTCGGCGGCGGCACTGGCGTCCGGGTTCGGCGCGCTGTCCATCGGCTCCGACATCGCCGGCTCGCTGCGGACCCCCGCGCACTTCTGCGGCGTCTACGCGCACAAGCCGACGCTCGGGCTGGCGGCCGGCCGCGGCATGGTCGCGCCGTCCGAGCCGGCGTTGCCGGTCGACCTCGACCTCGCCGTCGTCGGTCCGATGGCGCGTTCCGCCCGTGACCTCACGCTCCTGCTCGACGTCATGGCCGGGCCGGACCCGCTGACGCTCGGCGTGGCGCACCGGCTGGCACTGCCGCCCGCCCGTCACGAGCGGCTCGGCGACTTCCGGGTCCTGGTCCTCGAGGACCATCCGCTCATCCCGACCGGGTCCGCTGTGCGCGCGGGCGTGCACCGGGTGGCCGCCGCGCTCGTCGACGGCGGCGCCCGCGTCGAACGGCACAGTCCGCTGCTGCCCGACCTGACCGAAGCCGCGACGCTCTACACGCAGCTGCTGGTTTCGGGCTCCGTCGTGCGCTTTCCCGTCGAATCGCACGAACTGAGCGCGGACGACCAGAGCCTTGACGCCGTGCGGCTGCGCGCCATGGTGTGCAGCCATAGTGACTGGATCGAGGCGAACAACCGCCGCGAGGTCCACCGTCACGGCTGGCGGCAGTTGTTCGCCGAGTTCGACGTCGTGGTCTGCCCGATCACGCCGACGCCCGCGTTCCCGCACGACCACGACCCGAATCCGTTGGCGCGGCGCATCGACATCGACGGCGTCGAGCACCCGTACTTCGACCAGCTCGTCTGGGCCGGTCTGGCCACCATGCCCGGCTTGCCCGCCACCGCCGTACCCGCGGGCAGGTCGCCCGAGGGCCTGCCGGTCGGAGTGCAGCTCATCGGCCCGATGTTCGAGGACCGCACTCCGCTGCGGCTGGCCGAACTGCTCGAGCAGAGGATCGGCGGCTTCCATGCACCGGAGAGAGGCGCCGGCAGGTGATCGCCAAAGTCCGTTCGTGGCCCGCGATCGTGCTCGCCGCCGCAGTGTGGTCGGTGGCGAGATCGGCCGACCGGCTCGCCTGGGCGGTCGCGTGCTGGCCGTCGAACCGCTCGTCCACCGCCGCTGGTACCGGGCTCCGGTGTAGCGGCCGCGCTACTCCGCGCCTTGCCGAGGGGTCTTGACGGGGCCGGGGAAGAACATGTTGGTCGTGGCCTGGTAAAGCGCGTAGTCAGGGCGTTTGCGCAGGCTGTAGTACTCGGCGGGGCGCGCGCCGGTGTGCTTGGTCAGCGTGACGTACAGCGTCCAGGAGGCGAAGAACAGGCCCAGGGTCAGCAGCGCCCACACCAGCGGCGTGGTGTCGTCGAACCGGGCCGGCAGTGACGGCAGCGCGAGCAGCACCAGGGCGTTCCACTGCATCCACTGGAAGAAGTAGTTCGGGTGCCTGCTGTAGCGCCACAGCCCTCGATCACAGGTACCCCGCTTGCCGCCGGCGGCGAACCGCTGCTTCTGCCGGTCGGCCACCGACTCCAGCACGTAGGACGCGGCCCACAGGACCAGGGCGGCCCAGAACCAGACGGACAGCGGCCGCTGGTCGTCGGCGGCGACGACGAACGCGGGGACGGCCAGCACCGACGCGTTCGCCAGTCCCTGCAACCAGATCTCGTACTGGACCGACCACGCCTCGCTGCGGAACCCCTGCCGCTCCCAGCGTCGCCGCTGATACAGGTACCGGGGGAGTTCGACCTTGGTGGAGCCGGGCGTCCACCAGCCGTGCTTCACGGTCATCACCAGGCTCCACAGCCCCATCCGCGCCCCCATGGCCAGGTAGGTGAGCGCGACCGCGACCGTGGGAACGGTGAGCTCATCGGCCGTGAACAAGGTGACCAGGCCGATGGCCACCAGGCCCCACGGCCAGGCCACGTCGACGTACGACACGTGCCGCGTGAGGTGTCCCGGGACGGCCGCCGCCAGGGTGAACAACACGACCTGCGCCACCAGGTTCCACCAGGCCGGCCCCGCGGTGCCCGGATCCAGCAGCAACGCGACCCCGACCAGGGCGAACGGCAGCATCGACCAGACCCGCCGCATGCGGTCCTCCTCGCGCAGGGTGAGACATTCTTTCTGATTGTCTCAGTGAGACACTTTATACATGCTGTCTCACGCCGCGGCCAACGTGAACCTGACCACCGAGCCCGAGGTGGATCCGGTCATCGCCCACGCGCTTCGGCAGTTCCTGCGCGAGAGCCGCATCGACATGGGCGAGCTCGCCACCGAGGCCGGTATCGGCCGGGCCACCCTCTACCGCCGGCACGGCGATCGCGACCGCGTGCTGGGCGAGGTGCTGTGGGCCATCACGCAGAGAGCGTGGGCGCGCCTGTGGCGAGCCAGCCCGGAGCGAGGCATGGCCAGGGTGATCGCGGTGCTGGACCAGGCGATGCGCGACACCGTCGCCTCGCCCGCGCTGCGCGCCCTGCTCGAACGCGACCCCGAGACCGCGCTGCGAGTGCTGACCTCCCAGCAGGGGGTGGTGCAACACCGCCTCGTGGCCGGACTGGCTGACCTGATCCGAGCCGAACGAGGCGACGACGCGTCGGAGATCCCGTCGACCAAACTGGCCTACGCCGTGGTCCGGCTCGCCGAGTCCTTCTGCTACTCCGACGTCATCACCGGCGCTCCGCCGGACATCGACACCGCCACCGAGATCATCCGGAAACTCCTCGCCTAGCGACGAGGCTGACCGAGCCGAGCCACCGCGGTGACGACGCCGAGCACCCACGATCGAAGGTCCTCTGTGGACCTCTGCTGTGCGGAACCCCGTTGTCCTGCACTGCCCGCGGGCACGCTGAGCGCCGGTCCAGCGATCGAGGTGTTCGCTGACGACGGTAGGAAGTAGGACGGCGGCCCTCCCGGCGCTACCGTGACCGGATGCGCGCGCCCAGGAGACGATCGATCGTGGTGGCCAAGCTGGAGGCCGACCGCGGCGGTAGTGCGCAGGCGGCCATCCTCACCGAGCTGCGCCGGTGCCTGCTGGACGGCGTGCCACCCGGCAGCGCCATTCCGCTCGACGAGGTGGCCGCTGTGTTCGGCGTGAGCCGGATCCCGGTGCGGGAGGCGCTCAAGACGTTGATCGGCGAGGGTCTGGTCGAGCACCGGCCGAACTTCGGCTACACGGTCGCGAAGCTGACACCCGAGGAGTTGCACGAGCTGTACGTGGTTCGGGGTGTGCTCGAAGCCGCCGCGCTGGGAGCGGCGGTCTCGCGGGCGCAGCCGTCCCACGACGACCAGGCCCGTGCCGCGCACTTCGCACTGGCCGACGCGCTGGCGGCGGGTGACGTGCGGGCCTACCACCGGGAGAGCCGCCGGTTCCACCTGGCCCTCGTCCGGCCGAGCGGGATGAAACGGCTGCTGGACATGTTCGAGTCGGCCTGGAACCTCACCGAACCGTTGCAGCCCATGGCACACGTGCCCGAGGCGGAACGCGTGACGCTGCACGCCGATCACGAGGGCATGCTCGCGGCGTTCGTGGCGCGGGACGCGGCGGCGCTGGTGGAGGCGGCCCGGACGCACCACGACCGGCTGCGCTCGTCGCTGGCGGCGGTGCCGAGGGACACCGGCCTGTTCGCGGACGGGGAAGATATACGTTTCCCGTAGCAGCCGGGAAACAACTCCTTCCTACGGTGGCGTCACCCCACCAGGCAGGAGTGCGGCGATGACAGCGACAGCAACGAACGCGGAACGCAAGCTCGCCTACGACCCGAGGCTGACCAACGCCGATCTGGCGCCCCTGGAGAAGCAGACCTGGGGCTCCTACAACATCTTCGCGTTCTGGATGTCGGACGTGCACAGCGTCGGCGGGTACGTCACCGCGGGCAGTCTCTTCCTGCTGGGCCTGAGCGGCTGGCAGGTGCTCGTGGCGCTGGTGGCGGGCATCGGCATCGTGTACTTCTTCTGCAACCTCGTCGCGAAGCCGAGCCAGCAGACCGGCGTGCCGTTCCCGGTGATCTGCCGCAGCGTGTTCGGGGTGCTCGGGGCGAACGTGCCGGCGGTGATCCGCGGACTGATCGCGGTGGCCTGGTACGGCATCCAGACCTACCTCGCGTCGGCGGCGCTGGACGTGGTGCTGCTCAAGCTGTTCCCATCATTGCTGCCGTACGCGGACGTGCAGCAGCACGGCCTCCTGGGACTGTCGGCGCTGGGCTGGGCTTCGTTCACCGTGCTGTGGCTGCTGCAGGCGGCCGTGTTCTGGACGGGCATGGAGACGATCAGGCGGTTCATCGACTTCTGCGGTCCCGCCGTGTACGTGGTGATGTTCCTGCTCGCCGGTTACCTGATCGCCCGCGCGGGCTGGGGCGCGATCGACTTCAACCTCGGCGACGTGCGGCACACCGGCTGGGCGTCCCTGCCGGTGATGTTCGGCGCCATCGCGCTGGTGGTGTCGTACTTCTCCGGCCCGATGCTGAACTTCGGCGACTTCTCCCGTTACGGCAAGTCGTTCGCGGCGGTCAAGCGCGGCAACCTGCTCGGCCTGCCGGTCAACTTCCTCGTGTTCGCCGTGCTGGTCGTGGTCACCGCCTCGCTGACCGTGCCGGTGTTCGGCGAACTGCTGACCGATCCGGTCGCGACGGTCGCGCGGATCGACAGCACGTTCGCCATCGTGCTGGGAGCGTTGACGTTCAGCATCGCCACGATCGGCATCAACATCGTCGCCAACTTCATCTCGCCCGCGTTCGACTTCTCCAACGTCAACCCGCGCCGGATCAGCTGGCGCGCGGGCGGCATGATCGCGGCTGTCGGTTCGGTGCTGATCACGCCGTGGAACCTCTACCACAACCCGGCTGTCATCCACTACACGCTGGAGACGCTGGGCGCGTTCATCGGCCCGTTGTTCGGTGTCCTGATCGCCGGGCACTACGTCGTGGGGCGGCAGCGGGTCGACGTCGACGACCTGTTCACCATGTCTCCCACCGGGAAGTACTGGTATCGCAAGGGGTACAACCCGAAGGCGATCATCGCGACCGCGGCCGCCTCGCTCGTGGCGATGGTGCCGGTCCTGGTGCCCGCGCTGGCGGACGTCGCCCCGTACAGCTGGTTCGTCGGCATGGCGCTGGGCTTCGCGTTGTTCTCGCTGCTGTCACGGGTAGACCGGTGAGGATCCAGGTCGTCAATCCCAACACCAGCGCGGCCATGACCGAGACCATCGGCCGTGCGGCCGCCGCGATCGCCGGGCCGGGCGTGGAGGTGCGGACCACGTGCCCGTCGATGGGGCCGGCGTCGATCGAGAGTCACTACGACGAGGCGCTCAGCGTGCCGGGGCTGCTGGCCGAGATCGCGTCCGCACCGGCCGACGGCTACGTGATCGCCTGTTTCGGTGATCCGGGTCTGGAGGCCGCCCGCGAGTTCGCGGACGGTCCCGTGATCGGCATCGCGGAGGCGGCCATGCGCACCGCGGCGTGCCTGGGGCGGGGGTTCAGCGTCGTCACGACGCTGGACCGCACCCGCGGCCGCGCCTGGGACCTCGCCCACCGCTACGGCGTGGCCGGGTTCTGCCGCGGTGTGTCGGCCTGCGACGTGCCGGTGCTGGAGGTGGAGGCCGCGGTGGACGCCGTGGCCGCCGCGTGCCGGACGGCGGTCGCGGCAGACCGCTCGGACGTGGTCGTGCTGGGGTGCGCCGGCATGACCGCACAGCGCGCCGAGATCGAGCGCCGGGTCGGCGTCCCCGTCGTGGACGGTGTCCAGGCAGCGGTGCTGCAGGTGGAGTCCTTGGTGCGCATGGGTCTGCGGACGAGCGCGGCGGGTGAGTTCGCCCCGCCGCCGCCGAAGCCCTACTCCGGCCCGCTCGAACCGTTCACGACAACCTGAGCGCTCCTCCACTCCGGCGCCGCACGCGATCGACGGCTGGGGCTGCTCCGCCATTCCCTGACGATGGCGGAGCACGCCCACATGAGCGTTCGGCCGCCGGAGGCCGCACGTCGACGGGGTCGCCTGCGCGACGGCTACCGGGCCGCCGGCCGGTCCAGGGCCCGCGCGGAGGGTTCTTCTCCTGGGACGGCACGACTGTGCCCTGGTGACGGCCTCGCTACGGCGTCGGAAGGATCTCGACGAACCCGTCGGTCCCGTTCACCCTGATCCGCTGACCGTCCTGGATCGTCCGGGTGGCCTGGTCGACACCGACGACCGCGGGCAACCCGTACTCCCGCGCGATCACCGCGCCGTGCGTCATCATGCCGCCGACTTCCGTCACCAGGCCCGAGATCGCCACGAACAGCGGTGACCAGCTCGGGTCGGTGAAGGCGGTGACGAGGATGTCGCCCGGTTCCAGGTCGGCGTCCGCCACGTTCACGACGACGCGTGCCCGTCCTTCGACGGTCCCGCCGGAGACGGCCAGGCCGGAGAGCGCACCGGCCGGCAGGTCGTCGCGCCGGTGGCTTCCGGTGATGGCCTCGCCGTCGGAGGTGAGCACGCGCGGGGGAGTGAGCACCTCGTACGACCTGAAGGCCTCCCTGCGCTCGCGGATGATCTCGCCGTAGCTCTGGCCGGTTCGCGTCAGCTCGTGAAGTTCTTGCAGCGTGAGGAAGAAGGCGTCCTCTTTGGACTCCAGCAGGCCGGCGCCGGCGAGGCGTTCGGCTTCCTCCAGCAACGCCAGCTTGTAGACGAGGTAGCGGCTGATCATCCCGTACTTCGGGTACTCGCGATAGCCGATGAACGTGCGCACGCGGTCGATCATCCGCTTGGTGTCGGCGGCCTTCTGCTCGCCGTCAGGGAGAACCAGCAGGCGTTCCAGGACCTCCTGCTCCTTCTTCCACGCCTCCTGCCGGCCCTGGTCGAAGCGGCGCTCGGCGGCGCCCTGCTCGAAGTTCCGGACGTTCGTGAGGATCATGGGCAGGAGTGCGGCGGGGCTCTCGCTCCACCGCGTCCTGGTGATGTCGATCTCGCCGACGCAGCGCGCGCCGTACTTGCCGAGGTAGTCCTGGATGGCGTCGCGTGCCTCCCGGCCGCCCGCCAACCTGGGCAGGTCGTCCAGGAAGTCGCCCTCGACGCCTTGCAGGAACGCGACGACCTCTGGGTGCGGGCGGATCGCGTCCGCGACGTCGAGCAGCGCCAGTCCCATCTCGGACGTGACGTTGTGCGGGGCGGACAGCGTCAGGGTGTCGGCGGCGTTCTTCTCACCGAGCCAGTCGAGCAGGTTCTCGTTGAGCCACCAGGTCGCCTGCATCCCGGCCATGATCACCTGGCTGCTGCGCGGGTCGAACAGGATCCGGCGCAGTTCCTCGAAGTCGGCGAGGACGAACTCGAGCAGGTCCGGTCCGGACTTCCCCCGGATCTCGCGCCTCAGCACGGCGACGGACGCCTCGGCGTTCCCGATCAGCTCGGTGACGAGGTCCGGATCGGTCTCGATCTCGGCCTGTGCGGTGCCGGGGAACGACGGTCCGGCCCCCTCGCCCGCCGGGACGAATCCGGCGCGGTCCAGGACGGTGCGCAGGGCGTCGCCCATCAGCGGATCGGCCTTGTCCGCGACTTCCAGGAACGCGTCGCGGCTCTGGGGCGTGGCGAGGATTCCGGTGACGTCGACGAAGAGGCGTCCTGCCGCCACCGCCATCGGCCTGGGCGTCGTGAGCTGCCAGACGGAGAGGCCCAGCGGTTTCATGGCGTCGGTCATCATCTGCTGGTGGCCGACCGAGACGTAGACGTGGTTGTCGTCGTCTGAGGTCTCCGGGACGGGGAACAGCGTCGTGATCGGCCTGCTCTGGACGATCTGGAGCTCGTCGCCGGCCTGGCACCACTCGATGTCCTGGGGCCTGCCGAAGTGCTCCTCGATGCGCCGGCCGAGTCGTGTCAGGCGCACCACCTGCGCGTCCGTCAGCGCTGGTCGCCGCTGCCACGCGGGGTCGATCGCCTCTTCGCGCGTGCCGCCCTCGGGTACGGCGCGGAGGGCGAGGTGCTTGGTGGCCACCGTCTTCTCGATGATCTCGTCGTCGAGGACGCGGTACACGTCCGCGTTCACCAGACCCGACACGAAGGCCTCACCGAGCCCGAAAGCGGCTTCCACACACGAGATCCGGCGGCTGGACGTGACGGGGTCGGCGGTGAAGAGTACGCCGGCCGAGTCCGGGAAGACCATCTGCTGCACCACGACGGCCATCCGCACCTTGCGATGGTCGAAACCGTTGCGCAGCCGATAGGTCACGGCGCGCTCGGTGAACAGCGAGGCCCAGCACCGGCTGACGTGCCGCAGGACCGCCGCCGTCCCCACGACGTTCAGGTACGTGTCCTGCTGGCCCGCGAACGACGCGGTCGGCAGGTCCTCCGCGGTCGCGCTCGACCGGACCGCGCAGGGGGTCCGCTCGCCGAGCCGCGCCAGCGCGTCCGTGATCGCCGCCGTCACCTCGCCGGGCACGACGAGACGCTCGATCTCCTGACGTACCTCAGCACTCCGCGCGGCGATCGCCTCCCGGTCGTCCGCGGTGAGGAGCGCCAGCCGGTCCAGCCGCTCGCCGATCGACGGCGCCTCCCGCAGGACCCGGTCGAACGCCTCCGTCGTCACGCAGAAGCCTGGAGGCACCTGGACGCCTTCGACTCGCGAAAGCTCTCCCAGGTGCGCTCCCTTGCCGCCGCAGAGCGAAACCCGCGTGCTGTCGACTTCAGCGAGACCGACCACATAGCCGCTCATCCGGTCACTTCCCCCGATTCCCCGTCTCGCCCGCACTGGCACGAGCTTTGCGTCAGGCGGCAGATTCTGCGCGACGGACGGGGTCTTGCCGCAAGCCCAGGGGTGCGCTATATGTTGAAGTGGGGAGAGGAGATCTCCCCGTTTCTCGTCTCTGGCCCTCGGGAATCGTTCACTCGGCCGGGTACACCTGGCGCCAGTGCGGGGGAGACGGCGGTGTCCGCCTCTAGCCTTGTTCGCCGTGGATCCTGGTAGAAGGTGGAGCGCGGCAGGGTTGACGCTGGCGCTCATCTTGGCTTTGGTGCAACCGGCTCAGGCGGACGAACAGCCCCTGCTTCCCGACCTCCGCCAGGCGCCGGTCGGGTGTGCCGGCGGCTACGGCGGCGATCCCTCGCTGTGCCGTGACTGGGACGTCTGCCTGGTCGCCGATGCCAAGGCGCCCAACGGGGAGTGCGTGACGTCCGGCGAGATCCGGGCCGTCCGGATCCGGTTCACCACCGCGATGGACAACGTGGGCGAAGGCCCGTTGCTGCTCCACGGCCGCCGGCCCGGCAGGACCTCGGACGAGATGTCCGTGCGTCAGGCGTTCCAGACTTCGCGCGGCGGGCCGATTCCCGCTACCTACGACGATGCCCGGCGCGCCACCGCCACGTCGATGTACTACGAGCCGACGCCCACGCACCTGCACTGGCACCTCATGGGGTTCGCGCGGATGCAGTTGCGCACGCCGGGCGGCAAGACGGTGGTCGCCGACCGCAAGAACGGCTTCTGCCTGGGCGACCGGTACCGGAACGCCGACGCCGGCGCGCTGCCCGATGCGGCGAGCCCGGAAGGACAGCTCGCCGAACGCCTGAAGAAGAGCAACTGCGGCAGGAACGACCCGGACGCCACGGAGATGTTCGAGGGCATCTCGGCCGGCAGCGGCGACGACTACCGCAAGGGCGTCGACTTCCAGTGGCTCGACCTCACCGCCGTCGCCTCCGGCACCTACGACCTGGTCAACACGGTCAACTCCGACCGCACCCTCGTCGAGTCCCGCTACGACAACAACTCCTCGTCGATCTCCCTCTCGGTGCAGTGGCCGGGCGGGGCGAAGAGGCGGCCCGCGGTGATCACCGAAGCCCCCGCCGTCACGTTGCTCCGGAGCTGTCCCGGGCAGCAGCGGTGCTCGGCCCTGGTCCGGACGGACGACCTGCCGGCGCGCGGCCGCAGTGGCCCGATCCCCGAACCCGCGCCGGGCAGGCCGGAGTGCGGGACGGCCGAACCGGGCTGCTGCTGTTGCGCCTGCCGCTGAACCGGGTGTTCACGGGATCCTGATCGGACGGTCGCGGCCTACACTCGTCCGTCATGTCCGTCCTCCTGCGACTGCACGGCGTGCGTCCGGCCGAGGTCTCGGCCCGGTGTTCGGCGACCGCCGAGCTCATGGCGTGCCTGCACGTGCTCGCGGAACCGGGCCACCACCCGGACCGGGGCACGTGGGTGCGCAGGGTGCTCGCCGACCTGCCCGGACCGGCGGCGGCGGAGTGCGTCGCGTTCGCCCCGCTGTGGGCCCGGTTCCGCACCCGGCTGATGTTGCCGCTCGAGCCAGGGGGTTCCGGCGATCTGGAGGCCGAGCTCGCTCAGATCGCGGAGCTCGACCTCGGCGTGTTCATCCAGATGGCCGGGATGGCGATCTTCGGGCTCCGGCAGAACTTCGGCTGGCCGCTGGACGACGCCGCCAGTGCGCAGGCGTTCGTCCGGGCGTGCGGGGAACGGTCCACGCGGCGTGGCGTGCTGGCCGGTGAGCTCGTGGCGGATCCGGAGAGGTTCCGGGGCCGGTTGCTCGGGCTGCTGCACGTGGCGGCGGAGACGTTCTTCGGGGTGCTGTGGCGCCGCCTGCGGCCCGCGCTCGAACGCTCGGCCGAGCGGGTCGAGGCGTCGTTGCGCACGGAGCCGTTGCCGCTGGTCGTGGGCTCACTCTCGCCCAACGCCGTCATCGACGTCGCCGAGCACACCGTCGAGTTCAGCAAGCTCCAGCAGGCTGCCGTGACGGTGCGGGGGCGCGGGCTGGTGCTCGTGCCCTCCCACTTCGGGCACCCGCACCTGCTGGTGAAGGACGAGAAGCTGAAGAACTGGCCGCAGCAGCCGCCGGTCGTCGTGCAGTACCCCGCCGAGCAGCACGGGCCGCGGGGAGCGGACACCCTCGACAAGATCCGGGAGCGGATGCTCGTGCTCACCGACGCCGGCAGGCTCGAGATCTGCCGGCACCTGATCAACGAGCAGTGCACCACCACCGAGCTGGCCTGGCGGACGGGGATGACGCAGCCGCAGGTGTCCCGTCACCTGCGGCGACTGCGTGAGGTCGGGCTGGTCGTCTCGGCACGGCACAGGCGCACCGTTCAGCACCGCATCCAGACCAGCAGGCTCTACGGCATCGGCTACGACCTGGTCTCCGGCATCGTCGGCTGACCATTACCGCACCCCCGGTAACTCACGGCTCCCCGGCACGGCGACGGACGCATACTTGGCGCCACTCACCGCCCGACGTCCCCAGGAGTGCCGATGAAGACGCTTCGTCAGCTGCTCGCCGCAGCGCTCGTGGTGTCCACAGTGGCCGGATGCGCCGCGAAGGCCACTGTGGACACGACAACCCCTCGTCGCGGTGGGGAGCTGGTGATCGCGAGCATGCCCACCGCGCTGGACCCCGTGTACTCGACGCTGCGGAGCAACTGGCTGGCCGCGGCGACGATGTGCGAGGGGCTCTGGGAGAACGACGCCCGCATGGGCGTGCACAACGGGCTCGCCCAGGACTACGAGTACGACGGCGCCACCACCTACACGGTCCGCCTGCGTGGGGGAGTCACGTTCCACGACGGCCAGCCGTTGCGTGCCGAGGACGTCGCCGCGTCACTGCGGCGGTACGCGGGAAGCAGCCCCGGCGCGACCTTCGGCAAGATCCTCGACGCCGTCTCCGCCGTGGACGACCTGACCGTCGTCATCAAGCTCAAGCAGCCCAGCTCCGCGGTGCCCGCGCTGCTGTCCACTCCGGACACCGCCGCCTACGTCATGCCCGCGCGGCTCGTGGCCGGTGTGCCGCCGAACAAGCCCTTGCCGCGCATCGTCTGCACAGGTCCGTACAAACTTCGCGAGTTCGTGCCCGACCGCCAGGTGGTCCTCGACCGCTTCGACGGCTACCAGGCCCGAGCCGAACCGCCGGACGGTGCCAGCGGAGCGAAGACCGCCTACGCCGACCGCGTCAAGTTCGTGCCCTACAACGATTCCAACGTCCTGAACCAGCTGCGGACCGACGCCGTCGACATCGCACCGTCGGGTCCTTTGATGGACCAGCTGCCGAGCTACCGGCGCGACGACAAGCTGAACCCGGTCGTCGTGCCGGGCGGCCAGTTCCGGCTCGTGCAGTTCAACCTCAAGCAGGGACCGGCGACGAACCTCGCGTTGCGCCAGGCCGTTCAGCGTGCGCTCGACCCGAAGCAGATCGCCCTGCAGAGCCTCGGCTCCACCGAGAACTTCCTGGACGACTCCGGCATGTTCCTGGACACCTCCCCGTGGCACTCGACCGCGGGAAGCCAGGTCTACCGGGCGGCCCCGGACGTCGAGGGTGCGCGGAGGGCGCTGGCCGAGGCGGGCTACGACGGCACGCCGTTGCGGGTGCTGTACCGGCCCAGCCGCGATCCGCACGCCGAACTGATCCGCCAGCAGCTGGCGGCCGCGGGCATCAACGTCGCCCTTCAGGCCACCGACGAGACCAGCTTCACCTCGCGGCGCGCCGACCCCGCGCAGTGGGACATGTTCCTCGCCACCGGCACCAGCTACTCCGACCCGTTGACGGTGGTGTTCTTCAGCTCCGGCTTCCCCGGCTGGTGGAACACCCCGGCGAAGAACGCGCTCATGAACCGCATCCTCTCCGGCGCCGACGAACCCGCCCGGCAGGCCGCGTGGACCGAACTCCAGGAACTCGTCTGGACCGACCTGCCGTTCGTGAAGCTCGGCTTCGAGGGGAACCTCGCCGTCACCAGCACGCGCATCGGCGGCTTCACGCCGGCGCTCGGCACGGTCCGCGGCTTCTACAACGTCTGGCTCGGTCGCTAGTGGTGTGGCCCGGCCCGTTGGCGGGCGGATTCACGCTCACCAGGGCGCCTCGCGGCGTCTGACCGCGAATTCACCCGGCAACGTTCCAGGCCACACCACCAGCCCGCCTCGTACGAAGGAATCCCATGCTGCGACAACGTTTCCGAGACCTGGTGCACGATCGGACCGCGATGGCGGGGGCGGCGCTGCTCGGGCTGATGGTCGTGCTCGCCCTGCTGGCCCCGCTGCTCGGCGGCGACCCCTACCGCGTCGATCCCACCAGCACGTTGCGCCCGCCCAGCGCGAGCCACTGGTTCGGCACCGACGAGAAGGGCCGGGACCTCTGGACGATGGTGGTCCACGGCGCCCGCACGTCCCTGGGCATCGGCGCCGTCACCACCGTGCTCGCCGTCCTCACCGGCTACGTGCTGGGTGTGCTGTGCGGGTACTTCCGCTGGGTCGACGCCGTGGTGATGCGGGTGGTGGACGGCCTGATGTCGTTCCCCTCGATCGTGCTGGTGATCAGCCTGGTCGGGGTGCTCGGCGACGGCGTCGCCACGATGATCACCGGGCTGACCGTCGTGCTGATCCCGATGGTGACCCGCGTCGTACGCGGTGCGGCGCTGGCGGTGAAGGCGATGCCGATGGTGGAGTCGACGACCTCGCTGGGGTCGCGCACGAGCTGGGTGCTGCTCCGCTACGTCGCGCCGGAAGCCTTGTCGGTGACGATCGTGCAGGCGGCGCTGGCGTTCTCGGTGACCGTGCTGTCCGTGGCAGCGCTGAGCTTCCTCGGCATCGGGCTGCCTCCCGACGTGCCGAGCTGGGGCACCAGCCTGTCGGCGGCCCAGCAGTACTTCTACTCGGCCTGGTGGATCGGGGTGTTCCCGGGACTCGCGATCGTGCTGACCGTGCTCGGGCTCGTGCTGCTCGGCGACGGCCTCCGCGACGTGTTCGACCCCCGGTCGGCGAGGAAGTGAGAACCCCGTGACCAACTACCTCCTCAAGCGCCTCGGCGCGCTGCTGCCCACCGTCGCCGTCCCGATGGTACTGCTGTTCGTCATGCTGCGACTGGCACCCGGCGACCCGGCCGCGGCCATCGCGGGCGACTCCGCGACCTCGGAGGAGATCGCGGAGGTCCGGACCAGGCTCGGGCTGGACGCCTCCCTCTGGGAGCAGTTCCTCACCTGGCTCGGCAGGGTCGTGCGGCTCGACTTCGGGAACTCGCTGTTCGCGGATCAGGCGGTGTCCGGCCTCGTGGCCGAGCACGCGCTGGTGACGGTGCAGCTCACCGTTCTCGCGCTCGCCGTGGCGGTGCTGATCGGCCCGGCCCTCGGCATCGCGGCGGGCACCCGCAGGCACGGCCTCCTCGACCGGGTGCTGGTCTTCGGGTCGTCGGTCGGCATCGCGTTGCCGAGCTTCTGGCTCGCCGTCCTGCTGATCGCCGTGTTCGGGGTGGTGTGGCAGGTCTTCCCGGTCGCGGGGTACGTCTCGTTCACCGAGGACCCCGTGCTGTTCCTGCACCACCTGGCGTTGCCGGCGATCTCGCTGGGCCTGCTGGAGGCGGCCACGCTGTTCCGGTACAGCCGGGCGGGTGTGCTGGACTCGCTGCACCAGCCGTTCGTGACGACCGCGCGGTCGATGGGACTGCCCGAACGCACGGTGATCCGCAAGTACGTCTTCCGTGCGGCCGTGGTGCCGATGGTGACCGTCGTCGGCCTGACCACCGGCTCGCTGATGGGCGGGGCCGTGGTCACCGAGTCGATCTTCTCGATCCCCGGTCTGGGCCAGTTGCTGCTGACCGCGGTGCAACGCCGCGACTACCCGGTGATCGAGGGCTGCATCTTCTTCATCGCCGTGGTCTACGTCCTGCTCAACCTCGTGATCGACCTGCTCTATTCGCTGCTCGACCCGCGCAT
Source organism: Lentzea waywayandensis (assembly GCF_900115955.1). Taxonomy (GTDB): domain Bacteria; phylum Actinomycetota; class Actinomycetes; order Mycobacteriales; family Pseudonocardiaceae; genus Lentzea; species Lentzea waywayandensis. Next base: position 356,329 of record NZ_FOYL01000002.1, on the reverse strand, counting down.
CCGCTACTGAGGAGCCGACGTGCACACCACAACAGAGCCAGTACTGCGCGTGTCCGGGCTCTCGGCACGCATCGGAGACCTCTCGCTGGTCCGGGACGTCGGCTTCGAAGTCCACCGTGGACGGACGCTCGCCGTCGTCGGCGAGTCCGGCTCGGGCAAGAGCATCACCGCCGCGGCCGTGATGGGCATCCTGCCGCCCCAGATCAAGGCGGAGGGCTCGGTGTTCTTCGACGGGACGGAGCTGCTCGGCGAGCCGGCGAGACGCCGCCGTGCCCGTGGGGGAGCGGAGATCGGTTACGTGTTCCAGGAACCGATGAGCGCCCTGCACCCGTTGCTGCGCATAGGAACCCAGATGATCCGTCCGCTGCGCCACCATCTCGGTCTAAGTCGAGGGGAAGCCCGTGATCGTGCCCTGGAGCTGCTGGAGCAGGTAGGGCTGGGTGGCGAACGGAAGGTGCTCGACGCCTACGTGCACGAGCTGTCCGGCGGCATGCGGCAACGCGTCATGATCGCCATGGCGATCTCGTGCGGTCCCCGGTTGCTGCTGGCCGACGAACCGACGACGGCGCTCGATCCCACCGTGCAACAACAGATCCTGCGGCTGCTCGTGCGGCTGCGCGAGGAGCTCGACCTCGCCCTCGTGCTGATCAGCCACGACCTCGGCCTGGTCGCCCGCTACAGCGACGAGGTGCTGGTGATGTACGACGGACGGGTCGTCGAACAGGGCCTCACCGCGCAGATCATCGAGCAACCCGCGCAGCCCTACACCCGCGCGCTGATCGACGCGGCGCCCCGGCTGGGCCGCCGCGTCGACCGGCTGCCGACGATCGACCGCGCGGTGCTGGACCAGACCCGCGCGATGGCGGGAGGCGTGTGATGGACTTGGTACTGGACCTCGACGGTGTCGGCAAGGACTTCTCCGCCGGACCGTTCTTCGCACGCCGCCGCACGGCCGCCGTCACCGAGGTGAGCCTGCGGGTGCACGCGGGCCGGACGGTCGGCCTGGTAGGGGAGTCGGGCAGCGGCAAGTCGACGCTCGGCCGCATGGCGGTCGGCCTGCTGACGCCGGACCGCGGCCGGGTGACCGTGCACGGACAGCCCCTGTCCTCGTTGACACCGAAGAAGATGCGCCCGTTCCGGCGAACGATGCAGATGGTCTTCCAGGACTCGTCCAACTCGCTCAACCCCAGGATGACCCTGGAGGACCTGCTCGTCGAACCGTTCCGCGCGCAGGACCTGCACACCCGCGCCGAACGCCGGCACCGCGCCGCCGCGCTCGCCGACGAGGTCGGGCTCGCCCGGAGCGGACTCGCCAGGCTGCCGCACGAGTTCTCCGGTGGACAGCGGCAACGCATCTCCATCGCCAGGGCCCTCGCGCTCGAACCGGACCTCCTCGTCGCCGACGAACCCGTCTCCGCCCTCGACGTCTCGGTCCAGGCGCAGATCCTGAACCTGTTCAAGGACATCCAGCAGGCGCGGGGCTTCGCGATGCTGTTCGTCTCCCACGACATGGCGGTGGTCGAGTTCATCAGCGACCAGGTCGCCGTGATGCGCGCCGGATCGCTCGTCGAGTTCGGCAGCCGTGACGAGATCTTCGACTCCCCGCGCGAGCCCTACACACGAACCCTGCTCGACGCCGCACCTTCCCTGTGACGGCACAGAAGAAAGGACCTGCATGACCGTCAACGCGGCCATCGTCACCGGCCCGCACTCCGACTTCCCCGGCTCCCGCGCCGTCGTGCTGGAGCCCTACGGCACCGACCGGCTGGCGCGCTACGACTACGTGCAGGAGGAGTACCTCGTCTCCGGCACGGCCTCCGAAACCCCTTACGGCACCAGGATCCTGATCCGCCGCCCGGCCGACCCGGCCCGGTTCAGCGGCACGGTGATCGCCGAGGCGAGCCACATCTGGGGCGGCACGTCGGTGTGGCGTGCGATCAACCGGTTCGTCATGCGGGGCAACCACGTCTGGGTCGAGATCGACTCGCAGGCACCTTCGGCGATGGGCCTGATCGCGGGCGCCGACCCGGACCGGTACCGCACGTTCACGTTCGCGGAAAGCCCGCTCTCCCAGCAGTTCGCCGCGACCATCCCGTTCTCGCCGGACGCGGACTACGCCGACGTGGTGGAGGAGTACGACGGCTTCATGCGGCGCTGGTGGGACGCGACACCGCAGTCGCCGGAGATCCTGGCCCAGGTCTCCGCCGCGTTGCGCAACGGCCTGCCCGGCAGCGGAATCAAGGCCCGCAGGGTCTACCTCGGCGGCATCTCGCAGACCGGCGGCGTCGTGCGCGAGTTCATCCGCCACCACCACGACCGCCTGCGACTGCCCGGCGACGCGCCCGCGTTCGACGGCTACCTCCCGGGAGCCTCCGGCGGCCCCGCCCTGCCCGACGTCGACGTTCCGGTGATCGAGGTGCTGGGTGAGGCCGAGTTCCAGAGCGTCCGCCGCCGCTGCGGAGTCGGCGGACAGGTGCGCGGGCTGAGCCACCGCCGTGCCGACAGCGCGAGCTTCCGCCTGTACGAGGTGGCCGGCATGGCCCACCGGGAGACCAGGGAGATGTCCGCCGCGGACCGCGAGCGGCTGGCCGGGTGCCCGCTGCCGTCCGGTGCGAGGTGGAGCACCTTCCCGAACAGCCACGTCCACCACGCGTTGTGGCAGGCACTGCTGGACTGGTCGGACACCGGCCGGGCACCGGTTCCGGGCAAGGTGCTCGCCACCGAGGGAGACACCGACGAGATCCTGCGCGACGAGCACGGCAACGCCCTCGGTGGCTGGCGCACCACCTACGTGGACGTGCCCACGTCCACCCTGACCGCCGCGACCCCGCTCGGCCGCCCCAGCTGGTACCACGGCAACGAGATCCCCTTCGGCCCCACCACGTTCTCGCAGCTGTACGGCGGTGTCGAGAAGTGGCAGCGGATGGTCGCGGACCGGCTGGAGCGGTACCTGCAGGAGCAGACCTACCTCCCGATCGACGCCGAGGAGTTGCGGCGCTGATCAGAGCTCTCATCGCTCCCGGTGCAGGACCAGGTGCTCGTGATAGAGGATCTCGTCGCGGACGTCGCCCGTCGCGGTGAACCCGAGGTCGTCGAAGTAGTCGATGTGGTCGCCGTCCACGGTGTACCGGCCCGTGTAGGCGCGTTTGCGGCCATCGCGTTCTTCTTCGTACCGACCGTTGGGCAGGAGCTCCTGGCGGATACGGCCGTCCGCGGTGACCCACATGCCGATGTGGGGGTGTGGTGCGGCGGCCGGCTGTCGGCTGGTGGTGGACATGGTCCTCGCCTTTCGTTGGTCTGCGGTGTGCTCAGGACGAGTGAGCGGCCTTGAGGATTCGGTCGCGTGAGGCTCGGACGTCCTGTCCGAGCGCGGTGACGTCGACGTCCAGGACGGTGCCTGCCCACTTGCGGACCTGACCCGCGATGAACACCGCGCGGATGTTGCGAGGGTCGGAGCCGAGGACGAGGGTGCCGATCGGGTCGTTGAGCGGCATGTTGTTGAGGTCTTCGGCGTTCACGACCAGCAGGTCCGCCTGCTTGCCGGGGGTGAGCGAGCCGGTGGCGTCGCCGAGACCGATGCTCTTGGCGCCGTGCAGGGTGGCGAAGTCGAGCACGTCGTGGACGCCGATGCGGCTGGGCGTCGCGGTGGTGCCGTAGACGGCGTTGACGGCGCGCATGCGCTGGATGGCGTGGAGGGCGCGCATCTGCGTGAACATGTCGCTGGCCAAGGCGACTTCGACGTCGATGCTCAGGCCGGGGCGGATGCCGACGGCGAGTGCCTCGTCGATGGCGGGGACGGCTGTCTCGAGTCCGATCTGCGCTTCGGAGGTGGGCGCCAGCGAGACCGCGGCGCCGGTGTCGGCCATGGCCTGCCAGGCCGCGCTCGTGAGGCCGGTGCAGTGGATCAGCGAGACGTCCGGACCGAGGATTCCTTCCTCGGCCCAGCGCAGGACGGCTGCCGACGAGGAGGTGCCGAAGACGGCGTCGACGCTGACGCCGATGTCGAGGTCACGCGCGAGCCGGGCGAGGCGGGGGCCGTAGGCGAGGTCGGGTCCGGCGATCTCGTCGGTGGCCAGCGTGGCGAGGCGCAGGGTGACAAGGCTGCCGCGCGTGGAGAAGTAGGAGTTCTTCAACCGCGCGAGGTCGGCCGGCCACTGGCCTTCCCAGTCGCCGAAGTGCGGGCGCATCGAAGCGTGCACACCTCGGATGCCGGTGTCGATCAGGGCCTGGACGGCGGCGTCGGAGTGGCCGGGTGTGCGGGAGTTGTGGGAGAAGTCGAGCATCGTGGTGATGCCGCTGTCGATCGCGGTCAGCGCGGCCAGCTTCGTCCCGACGTACATGTCGTCGGGCTGGTAGACCGGGGCGATGCCGGCCAGGGTGGACATCACGTACTCGCCGAGGTCGTTGACGTCGGGCATGACCCGCCGCAGTTGCGCCTCCCAGGCGTGCCGGTGGGTGTCGACGAAGCCGGGAGCGACGATCGAGCCGGTGGCGTCGACGACGATCGCGTCGCCGACGGGCAGGTCGGCGCCGACAGCGGTGATCGTGTCGCCCTCGATCAGCACGTCGCCCTGGGGCAGCACGCCCAGTTCGGGGTCCATGGTGACGACGGTGCCGCCGGTGAGCAGGACGCGGCGCCGCGGGTCCGAGCTGTGCCGGCGCAGCAGTTCGAGTGTGGTGGTCATGGTCGTTCCTGCTTTCTGATGGTCAGCGGGTGAGGTGGTGCCACTTGGTCATGCGGTCGCGCAGGTCCACAGTGGACGCGTTGGCGGAGAACGTTCCGTCGCCGCGGTGGTGGAACTCGCCGGCTCCTCGCCTGGCGGCGTCGAACCACGCCCGCTCGCCCCGGAGGATCCACAGGTTGTAGTCGTCGACGAGCCGGTCGTCGGCCACGGTGCACTCGATGTTGGCGAAGCACTCCGCGACCAGTGGCGCTCGCACCACGGCGCCGGGAGCCGGCGTGAGGCCGAACCGCTGCCACTTGTCGGTTTCGCGGCCGGAGGTGTTGCCGACGCCGACCACGCGCTCGGCGAGGTCGATGGACGGGATCGCGATGACGCATTCCCCGGTCGCGCGCAGGGCGTCGTAGCTGTGGTCCCACGGGCCGAGGATCAGCCCGATCAGGGCGCCGTGGGCGATCGGCATGTTGAAGCCGTTGGTCATCAGGTTGGCGCGTCGTCCGTCGAAAGTGGACACCATGACGACGGGGCCGGGCTCGATCAGCCGGTGCACCTCGCTGATCGGGTACTCCGTGAAGCCCTGGCGGTCGAGTGTGGTGGTCATGGTCGAAGCCCTTCTTCCAGAGGTGCGGCGCGGTGACGGCGAACTCGCGCTCGCCGTCACCGGCACCACGCACTGCATGCGGCTAGATGGCCTGTGCTGTCGGGAGAATCGTGATCTCGGTGAGGTTCACGTGGCGTGGCACGGAGGCCATGAACGCCACGGTCTCGGCGATGTCGGCGGACTGCAGCACGTCGATCTGGTCGATCAGGTCGGCCATGAGCTTGCTGGCGTCCGGATCCGTGACGTGGTCGGGCAGTTCCGTGTCGACCATGCCGGGCTCGATGGTCGCCACGCGGATGTTCTTGCGGCCGAGCTCGACGCGCAGCAGCCGGGTGAGGTGACTGATGTAGGCCTTGGTGCCGGAGTAGACCGAGAACTTCTCCAGGATCCGGGTGGCCGCGATCGAGGACGTGGTGATCAGGTCGGCGGACTTTCCCGCCTCGGCCGCCGCGGTCAGCTGCGGCAGGAACGCGCCGATGACGTTCATGACGCCGGTGACGTTCAGGTCGATCTGGCGCTGCCAGTCGTCCTGCCGCAGGTCGGCGATCGGCGAGATCAGCTGCACTCCGGCGTTGTTGAAGACGAGGTCGGCCGTCCCGAGCTGGTCGGCGACCTGTCGTGCCGCGGCCTGGACCGCTTCCCGGTCGGTGACGTCGACGGGGACGGCGATCGCGGTGCCGCCGGTGCGGTTGATCGACTCGGCCAGCGCGTCGAGGTTGTCCTTGCGGCGGGCGAGCACGGCGACCTTCGCGCCGAGCTCGGCCAGACGCGTGGCGGTGGCGGCGCCGATGCCGCTGGAGGCACCGGAGACCACGGCCACACGGCCGGTCAACGGGGTGCCGGTGAGCAAAGCGGACATGATGGAGCTCCTCTTCCGAGAAGGATTGGGGGTGGCCGGTCAGACCGGGACGACGTCCTCGTGGGCGGTGGCGGCGGACTTGTCCCGCCACGGCGCCAGGTCCTGCTCGATCCGCCCGAGCTTCACCTGCAGCCGGTCGAGGGTGTCCGGGCCCAGGTAGAGGTGCGTCGGCAGGCTGTCGCCGCTGGTGACCTCGTGGATCAGGGCGGCGCCCTTGACCGGGTCGCCGAGCTGGGTGTGGTTGGCCGTGCCGACCCAGTCGAGGGTCACGTGCGCGGGAGTGCCGTCGTAGTCGGCGATCCGGTCTGCCGCGAGCGACAGGGAGCTGGAGTCGAGGAAGTCGGTGCGCAGCACGCCCGGCTCGACCACCATCGACTGGATCCCGAACGGCGCCATCTCGGCGGAGAGGGCCTCGCTGATCCCGGCCACGGCGAACTTCGAGGCGCTGTACAGGCTCACGCCCGGTTCGCCCTCGAAACCCGACCGGGATCCGATGTGGACCACCTTGCCGGATCCCTGCCGGCGCATCACGGGCAGCACCGCGCGGGTCATGTTGATGAGGCCGAACACGTTGAGGTCGAACAGGGACCGCGCCTCGGCGTCGGTGATCTCCTCCAGCGCGCCGAGCAGACCGCGGCCCGCGTTGTTGACCAGCACGTCGATCCCGCCGAAGCGGTCGGTGGCGGCCTGCACCGCGGCGGGGATGGCCGGAGCGTCGGTGACATCCAGCGCGACGACCAACGTGTTCGCCGCCGTCTTCAGGTCTTCCGGCACGCGGTCCGGGTTGCGCACGGCGACCACGACGTTGTCGCCACCGCGCAGGGCGGCGCGGGCGATCTCGGCGCCAAGGCCGCGGGACGCTCCGGTGATGAACCAGGTGGACATGACGATCTCGTTCCTTCCGGCTGTTCTGCCTGTGCGGCGGGCGATTCCCGCCGCTGACAGAAACGAGTTTGTCCACGTGGGACAGCCGGAAGAAGGCCGCGGATTTCCTGGGAGAAACGCACCCACCCAGGGCTCCGCGGGTGAGACCTAGGCGCGCGGAGCCTCCACGGAGCGCGCCGCGTCGGCGTGGGCGCGCAGACGCCTGAACGCCTCCACGGTCGGAGAAGCCGGTTCGGCCTGGTAGACGACCAGTTGCTGGTGCGGAGCGCCGCTGACGGTGAACGTGGAGAACTGGATCTCCAGGTCGCCCACCTGCGAATGGCGCAGGTGCTTGGTCTCCTGGGTCTTGGGCTTCACGTCGTGCCGGGCCCACAGCTCGGCGAACTCCGGACTGCGGGCGGACAGGCCGGCGACGACCTCGGCGATGCGCGCGTTGTCGGGATCGTGGCCGTACGCGGCCCGGATCTCGGCGACGCAGGAGTGCGCCGCGCGGTCCCACTGCTGGTAGAACGTCCGCCCGGCGGGGTCCAGGAACACCATGCGGGCCAGGTTGTCGGCGGGGGTGAAGGCGTCGTGCAGCGCGTCGGCCATCGTGTTGGACGCCATGACGTCCAGCGCCGGACCGACGACGAACGCGGGGGAGTCGGACCAGCTGTCCATGAGCTGCCGCAGCTGGGCGCTGACCGGGATGCCCCCGGTGCGACGCCACGTTCTCGCCTCCGCCGGCTGAACCAGGAGCCACAGGTACTCGGTGGTCGCGGCGTCGAGCTTCAGCGCCCGCGCCACCGCCTCCACCACCTGTGCCGACGGACTGGACTCGCGGCCCTGTTCCAGGCGCATGTAGTAGTCGCTGCTCACCCCGGCGAGGATGGCGACCTCCTCGCGGCGCAGGCCTTTCACGCGACGACGGCCGTGTTCGGGCAACCCGACGTCCTGCGGTGTGAGAGCCGCACGCCGGGCACGGAGGAAGTCACCGAGAGGTGTGCCGGTCATGGTGGCAGACTCAACCTGTGCGACGGTCTCCCGTCAACCGCAGGCACCCTGGGTGAGACGCACCCACGCTGAGTCCCTGTCCGTTCCCCTAGCCTCGATCGCATGAACGGTGAGCGGAACATGGCGCTGGGCGCCTTCCTGCGCACCCACCGTGCACTTGTGCGGCCAGAACAGGCGGGGCTCGACACCGCGGGTCGCCGTCGAGTCCCCGGACTGCGCCGGGACGAGGTCGCGATGCTGGCGGGAGTGAGCGCGGGCTACTACGCCAGGCTGGAACAGGGACACGAGCGACCGACCCACGAGACCGTGGAAAGCCTGAAGCGAGCCCTGCTCCTGGACGAGACCGCGTCCGTCGAACTGCACCGCCTGGCCCGTCCGGCCACGCGCCGGCGGACCCGCGACCGGGCCGAACGCGTCAGCCCTCACCTGCTGGCGTTGCTGAACGACTGGACCACGGCGCCCGCCTACGTCCTTGGCCGGTTCAACGACGTCCTCGCGCGCAACGCCCTCGCCGCCGCACTGCACAGCGGGTTCGTCCACGGCGACAACCTGCACCGCATGATCTTCCTCGACCCGGCGGGACGGGAGTTCTTCCTCGACTGGACCGCCACGGCGCGCGCGGCCGTCCGCGACCTGCGCGGTAGCGCCGGATACGTCGGCGCCGGATACATCGGCGCTGGACAGGTCGGCGCCGGACACGTCAGCGACCTGCGCGGCAGCGCCGGACACGTCGGCGGCGGACAGGTCGGCGCCGGATACGTGAGCGCCGGATACGTGAGCGCCGGACATGTGAGCCCCGGACATGTGAGCGCCGGACATGTGAGCGCCGGACATGTGAGCGCCGGACACGTGAGCGCCGGACACGTGAGCGCCGGACACGGCACCGACGAGCGCGCACTGCGCGAACTGGTCGGCGAACTCTCCCTCGCCAGCCCGCGGTTCCGCCGGCTCTGGGCCGAGCCGGAGCCACGCGGCCTGATCGCGCACGGCACCCATTTCCTCCACCCCGACGTCGGCGAGCTGGAGCTGCGCACGGAGATCTTCCCGATCACCAGCGCGCCCGGCCAGCGGCTGGTCGCCCAGCCGGCCGAACCGCGCTCCCGCTCCGCCGACGCCCTGGTGATGCTGGGCACGCTGGCCGCCTGACCGGCGTGCCCGGCACCTCGGTCAGGCGGTTTCGCCGACGACGACCTTCACCGTGGAGTACCTGCGGCGCAGGTGCTTGAACGGCTGGTACTCCGGCGAGTCCCAGAACTCCTGGACCGCGGCCCTGTCGCGGAACTCGTGGATCACGAGCGTCGGCGGGGCCCAGTCGCCTTCCAGCACCAGAGCGTCGCCGTCGGTCAGGACGTTGCGCCCACCGGCCTTTTCGAGCAGTGGCGTCACACCGTCCACGTACTGCTGGAAGCCGGCCGGGTCGGCGACGTTGAGGTCGATCACGACATATGCGGCCATGTCCGCGTCTCCTTCGAATGGATCTGTTGGTCGTGTTCAACGCTAAGGACGCCAAGTGGTCGTTCCAATACGAGAGACTGCCAACTTCATACTCAAAACGACCGTTGGGGACGCCGTACTATGAGGTGATGGACGTCTTCAGCGATGTGATCGCCACCGTCCGCGCGGGCCGCGCGAAGTTCACCAGGTCCCGCCTGAGCGGCCGGTGGGGTTACGCGTTCGGGCCCTATCCGGGAGCCGGCTTCCACGTCGTCCTCGAGGGCAACTGCTGGCTGTTCCCTCCGTCCGGTCCTCCCGTCGCCCTGGGCGCGGGCGACGTGGTGTTCCTGCCGCACGGTGCGGTGCACGGCATGAGCGACAGTCCGGACAGGACGATCGCCGAGCTGCCCCTGGCACCGGAGGCCGGGCCACCGGACCACGAGCCCGCGCCGGGCCAGGCGCAGTTGCTGTGCGGCGCCTACCGGCTGGATCGCGGGCAGGCCCATCCGTTCCTGCGGACCCTGCCCGAGGTCGTCCACCTCCCTGCCCGGCTCGGTGACCACTCCGCCCTGCGCAGTGCGGTGGACCTGCTCGGCGCGGACCTCATCGAAGCCCGCCCCGGTGCCGCCGCGGCGGTCCCTGCGCTGATGGACCTGCTGCTGGTCTACCTGCTGCGGGCCTGGCTCGAGGAGGAAGCGTCGAGCCACGGCCCGCGCGGGGGCTGGTGCGTGGCGCTGACAGAGCCGGTGATCGCGACGGCGCTGCAACACATCCACCGCTCGCCGCAGCACCCGTGGACGGTCCAGGAACTGGCCGCCGAGGTCGGACTGTCCAAGACTGCCTTCGCCCGCAGGTTCACCTCGCTCGTCGGGCAGTCGCCGATGGCCTACCTGACGTGGTGGCGGCTGAATACCGGTGCGCGGATGCTGCGGGACGGCCAGGCTCCGCTGGCGGCGATCGCCCGCAACGTCGGCTACACCTCGGAGTTCGCCTTCTCCAACGCCTTCAAGCGGGAGTTCGGCACGGCCCCCGGTAAGTTCCGCCGGCAGCAGCACGACATCACCGACGAGTGACCGAGCAGACACGAACCCGATCAGCCTCCGCTCCGAACCAACCAGGAGAACGGAGGTCTCGTCGTGAACTCGCACCGAAACGAAAACCCCGTGCTGATCACCTCTGCCGCCCCGTCCTACGAGGACCAGCTCGCGGCACGGCGGCGCCGGTACGCCCTGATGATGAGTCTGCGCATCCCGTGCATCCTGCTGGCCCTGCTGTTCGCGAAGATCTGGTGGCTCGCGCTCATCCTGATCCTGCTGTCGGTTCCGCTGCCGTGGATGGCGGTCCTCATCGCCAACGACCGGCCGCCGCGCAAAGCGGAGGCGCCCCAGCGAATGCGTCCGTCACGGCCCGCGCTCACGGCAGGCGACGGCGAGGAGCCGCGGTGATCGGCCTGACCGTGGTGGTGGGGTACGGGGACGCGGCTCTGGACGTGTTGCGGCATCTTCCGCTGCGCTCGGACCACCCCGATGTCGTGGTGCTCGACCACGACGCGATAGCACTGACGGGTGCGTTCGCCAACGGCGCCAGGATCGCGCGCGGTGACGGTCGGGACATCTGCGCGTTGCGGCACGCCGGAACTGAGTTCGCCGCACGGGTGGTCGTCGCGGTTCCCGACGACCTGGACGGGCTTCAGGTCACGATGGCCGCGCGCAGCCTCAACCGCACGGCGACCATCGTGGCCGCGGTTCGCGATCCGCGTAACCAGAGCCTGTTCACCAGGCTGGGCGCGGACGAGGTCTTCGTGCGGTCCAGGTCAGCCTGACAGCCGGCGGTAGAGCGCGGCGAACGGCTCGGCGACGGCGTCGATGTGGAACCGCTCGCGCACGGTCTTCTGCCCTGCCACCGCGATCGGCGCGGTGGCGGCGCCGAGACGCACGACCTGCGTCAGTCCCTCGCCGAGCACCCGCGCGGCCGACGTGTCGACGAGGAAACCGTTGTGCCCGTGCTCGACGTAACAACTCAGGCCGCCGCGAAGCGGGCCAATCGCGAGCAACCCGGCCTCCATCGCTTCGAGCACCGCGATGCCGAACTCCTCCTTCGCGCTGGCGCAGGCGTAGACGTGCGGTGCACCCGAGGACGGCGCGGCGGCCGCCAGTTCGTGCTGGAGCAGCCGCACGTCGTGGTTCGACCAGGCCGGCAGGACGGCGAGCCGTCCCCGTGCCGAGGGTTCGGAGCCGGCCAGGGCGAGGACCTCGTCGAGCACCTTCTGCTCGTCCGGCGTCCGGTCGGTGGAGGAGCCACCGATGATCACCAGCGCGGTCGAGTGGTGCAGACCCGCCTCCAGCCAGGCGCGCACCAGCAGTGGCTGCTGCTTCATCGGGTGCAGCCTGCCCACGTTGAGCAGGACGGGCAGGCCCTCGGCGGAGACGTTGAGGCGGGGCAGCGCGGAGGGCGCGAACAGCTCCCGCACCAGTGACCGCCCGGTGGGCGGGGGCGCCGGTGCGATGCCTTCCTCGAGCGCCACCAGGGCCGCCGGGGTGAGCCGCGGGAAGTGCGTCAGCACTTCGTCCTGCCTGCCGCCGATGGTGATCACCTGGTCGGCGCGCTCGACGAGGTGGTCGGCGGTGCGCACGCGGTGCAGGTCGAACCGCATGGCCGTGAGGTCCCCGGTGTCCTCGGGATAGCGCTCGGCCAGGTGGCGGTGCGGGTCCGGGGTGACGGTGAACACGAGTTTCGCACCGAGCAGACGAGCGGCGTCGGCCACGGCGAGAGAGCCGTCGTCGGAGTAGCGGACGTGCACGACGTCCGGCGACAGACCACACCGCGCCAGAAGTCTCCTGAGCCACCAGGTGATTCCCGCCCGATGACGCGCCATGTCCGGCTGGGCCAGCGCGACCGGCGAGTCGACCGGCACGCGCACCGTCCAGTGGTCGAGCTCGGAGTTCTGCTCCACGGTCACCGTGGTCGGCTCCGGTGCCAGCACCACGGTGACCACGCGGCCGATGTCCTGCCGCGTGACCAACGCGTCGGCCAGCGAGGAGAGGAAGACGGTGAGCCCGCCGCTCGCACCCTCGCCCGGCCGGGCGGTTCCGCCGATGAGCATCGACTGGGCGATCGTGGGGCCTGTCACGGGTGAGGCGACCGGCAACGAGATGTCGTCGTGCAGAAGGTCGAGCATCAGTTTTTCATAGGGGGAGCGGGGATCGGCCTCGACCGGCTCGCCGAGGGCGTCGAGATGGCGCCACAGCGCCGGTCCCTTGGCGACCTGGCGCGCTTCGTCGGGATCCAGCGGCGCGAGGCGGTGCAACCAGGACGCGTCGAGCAGCCATGTGCGGACCGCCTCGTCTTGTGTGGACGAGATCGCGCGGCGTAGTTCGGCGGTGGTCGCCTCTTCACCGTGCTCGCGCACGGTCGCGGGGATCCGTTCGCACAAAAGGGAAAAGGTGGTCGGACGCGGATCGCGCCTCAGGGCGTCGATCAGGAGGTGAGGGCTCTGCGCCACAACGGCGTTCTCGGCCTGTCTGGATTCCAGTGCTCGCTGTACTTCCGGATGTGTCCGCACCTCTGGTGTTCGAACCGAACAGTGCGTTCGGATCGAACAACTTTCCAGCAATACCAACAAGGAGGAGTCCGGTGCCGCGTTTCGTCGTTGTCAGCCCGCCCTTTCGCTCACATGCCCAGCCCATGTCCGTGTTCGCCACGGCGCTGAGCACAGCGGGTGCCCAGGCGGTGACGTTCGCCTGCGGTGCCGAGTTCGCCGACCTCGCACCCGGCATCCCTTTCGTGGCAATGAGAACCACGCGTGAGTCGAACAGCGGCGTCGCGGAGCGAACGGCGCAGGACGCACGCTCGGCACGTGGCCTGACCGACTTCCTCGAGGCCACGAAAGGAGGTGCGGCGGCGGCACTGCTCGCGCAGACACGCCGACGCAGAGCGGAACTGCTTGCGGCACCTGAAGAAGTGACGCGCGAGCTGAGCGCACTCCACGATCGCCTGAGGCCAGACTGGTACGTCGTCGACCAGATCGACTACGCCACCACCTTGGCCCTGCACGCGCTCGATCTGCCGTACTTGTCCTATGTCACAGGGCATCCGACCTATCTGGTGTCACGCGACGACCAGTTCTTCGGACTGCCGCAGGTGTGGCCGTCCTCCGTGCGCCCGTCTCCGGAAGAGCTCGCGGAACTGGCCGCGGAGGTGCGCCTCACCGATCAGGCTCTCACCGCCGAGTTCGCCCGGTTGTTGCGCGACCTCGCTCCGTCACGGCCGGTGCCGCCCCGCGCGTTCGCGCTGACCTCCTCCCACGCCGCCGTCGTGAACTACCCGGAACTTCCTTGGCTGCCACCGTTGCCGGCGGACCAGCAGCAGGTCTTCCTCGGCCACTGCACGACGCCCGGGCCGCTCGACGACCTCTGGCTCGACCGCGTGCGCGGCCGGCGAGTGCTCCTCGTCGCGCTCGGCACGTTCCTGTCCGCGCGCCACGACGTGTTGCGCACCGTCGTTCGCGGGGCCCTGCGGATTCCCGGCCTGACCGTGGTGGTCGCCGCGGGCGGCCGTGTCGCCGAACTCGCTGACCTGGCAGCAGATCCGCGTGTCTTCGTGGAGTCCGTCGTGCCTCAGCGCGCGTTGTTGCCGCACGTCGCCGCGATGGTTCACCACGGTGGCAACAACTCCTTCACCGAATGCCTGCAGGCGGGGGTTCCCGCGCTGGTGCTGCCGTTCTCCAGTGACCAGTTCTGCATCGCTCACGACGCCGAGAAGGCGGGCGCGGGTGTGTGCCTCGATCCCAACGCGGCCACACCCGAGGACGTGGCGGAGGCGTTGGGATCGGTGCTGGAGAAGCCCGAACCGTTCGCGGGCCTGCGCGACGCGGTGCGCGCCGCAGGACCGGACGTGGGCGCGGCACGGCTGCTGGAGGTGCTGCGGCACGGGTGAGCGCCGGGTGTCGGCTCACCCCGGCACCCGGCCCAGGAGATGACGCAGCGCCTGCTCCAGATCCGGATACCGGAACGTGTGCCCTGCCTTGGCCAGAACGGCGGGCCGGACCAGCTGGCTCGCCTCGGCCAGTTCGCGCGCACCCTGCTCCCCGAGCAGGAGCCGTGGCCCGAAGGAGGGGACCGGCAGCAGCGCGGGGCGGTGCAGCACTTTTGCGAGCGTGGCCGTGTAGGTGTTGTTGCGCACGGCCTCCGGGGCGACGGCGTTGACCGGTCCACTGAGCGACGTGTCGTAAAGCGCGCGGTGGTAGACGTCGACCAGGTCGTCCATGCCGATCCACGACTGCCACATCCGCCCGTCGCCGAGCTTCCCGCCCAGCCCTGCGGCGAACAGCGGGTGGAAGATCCGCAGCGTGCCGCCGTCGGGCGACTGGACGAGTCCGGTGCGCACGGTCACCACCCGGACCCCGGCCGCCGCGGCGGGAGCGGTGGCGGCCTCCCAGTCGGCGACGACGTCGGCCAGGAAACCCTCGCCGCGTTCGCTGTCCTCGGTGAGCTCCTCGTCACCCCGGTCGGCGCCGTAGAAGCCGATCGCGGACGCGCTGACGAACACCGCCACACCGGTGGCCGCGGCGAGGTCGGCGAGCGCGCGGGTCGGTCCGATCCTGGAGGAGCGGATCGCCCGCCGGTGCGCTTCGGTGAACCTGCCCGCGATCGAGGCACCCGCGAGGTGCACGACGGCGTCCACCCCGGCCAGGAGGTCGGCGGCCGGGCGGTCGGGGTCCCAGCGCCGCTCGTCCCGGTGTGCGGGAGAGTGCCGCACCAGCTTGACCACCCGGTGGCCCGCGGTGCTGAGGAACGACCAGAGCGCGGTCCCGACGAAGCCGCTCGCACCGGTGATCGCCACGGTCATCGGCCGATCGCCCGCCTCCCGCGCGGCCGCCTGCGCGGCGAGGTCGGCGGCGAGCTGGCGGTGCCGGTAGGCGAACATCGACCGCAGCAACGCACCGGGCACCGGTGTGTCCACCCGATCCGTCATCCGGGTCCGCTCGCCCTCGGCCTGGAACTCGTGGGTGTGCCGCCACCGCAACGCCCAGCTCAGCGGCGCGGAGTCGAGCTCGTCGACGAACCGGTGCGGCGGCCTGTACTCGGTGTGTCGAGCACCCCAGCGCAGCCCCAGCGGCAACCCCAGCACCGCGCGACCACCGTCGAGTGATTCGGCCTCGCGCACCACCCCGACCGGCTGCCAGGGCGGCGAGAGCCGGTGGATCGCTCCCGGCCGCTCGTGCCAGGCGAACACCTCGGCCAGTGGCGCGTCGACGACGCTGGAGTAGATCAGGGACATGACTCAACGCTAGGTGCGCCGCACAGCGTCCGCATGATGGGCGGGTGCACTGAATCTCCGCCGTTGAGCAAGCTCATCGGCGTTGCTCACGCGCCTTGCCCATGATCCAGGTGAGCGCGTCGGCGGAGGACAGCGGTCCGCGCGCTCCGTGCAGCAGAAGAGGAGCGTCTCGCCAGACACGCGTCCACGCGTCGAGCGCCGCCTGGTCGGCCGCTTGGCCGTCTTCGCGTTGCGGTTCGCCCAGAACCACGCGGTAGAACGGCGCCGCCAGAAGGTCGTAGACCTGACCGAACGCAGTCCGGTCCGCTCCCGCGACAGCGGTCATCAGCTCTCCCAAGCCGGTTCGTTCGCGAACCTGTGCACCCTCTTCCACGCTCACCTTTCGCCGTCGTCAAGTAGCTGTGCACCAACGCTATGGCCGCGCAGGACGGCCTGCATGACGGCCGGCAGGTCCGGTGGGGTGGTGCGGCTCACCCCAGGTCGTGGGCCGGGATGAACGCCAACGCCGGGCAGGGCGTATCCCTCGGCAGGGCGTCGCGCACCGTGGTGCCGATGCCTCCGGGCCACCGAAGGAGGAGCACGGATGAATCCCACCGCTCACATCGCCTTCCGCGTCGCCGCCGCGTTCGTGGTGCTCGGACTGGGCGGAGCGTTGATCTCCGCGCTCGTCGGCCTGGTCCTGTCGAACGCCGGGCCCGCGGCGAGCACGAGCCTCTCCCTCTGTTCCAAGGACGGCGTCGTTCCGGCCGGGGGCAAGGACTACCTCGCCCAGAACAACGTGTGGAACGCCGAAACACCCCAGTGCATCACCGTGGGGGACCAGTCGTTGCGGATCGAGAGCGCCGCGCACGACGCGTCGCCGGAAGGCGCCCCCGCGGCCACCCCGTCCTTGCTCAGAGGGTGTCACTGGCAGGAGTGCACCGATGTGGGCGGTCTGCCGGTCCAGGTGTCGGCGATGCCCCGTGTGACCAGCGACTGGGTGAGCAGGCAGGTCGACACCGGGGTCTTCAACGCCGCCTACGTGGTGTGGTTCCACAGCGGACCTGTCGCCGACGGCACGCCGGACGGCGCTGAGATGGTGATCTGGTTCCGCAGCCGCGGCGGTGTCAAGCCAGGAGGGGTCCTGCTGGCCCGCGAGGTGCCGATCTCGGATGCCCGGTGGAACGTGTGGCTGGCACGTGACCAAGGCCGGGTGCGAGTCACCTACGAACGAGTCGGTGAGGCCACGGCCGTCAAGGACCTCGACATCAGCGCGTTCACCGGGGACTCCGTCGAACGAGGTCTGGTCTCGCCGGACTGGTACCTGATCGCGGTCGAGGCCGGATTCAACCTGTGGCGTGGAGGTGCGGGCAACGCCATCGAGAACTTCTCCGTCTCCGTGGACGACCAGAAGCCCAGGAGGGCACTGGGGACGTCCGCTCCCGCCCCGTGTTTCGCCGCCCTGAGCGTGGAGGAGACCTGGACTGGAGGGTTCCGCGCGGTCGTGGAGGTGACCAACGTGGGGGACTCGCCGGTCCAGGGCTGGATCCTCGACTGGACGTTCCCCGACGGTCAACACGTGGAGAAGACGTCCGTGGGTCAGGCGACCCAGTCCGGCTCCGCGGTCCGCGTCGTCGGCTCCGCGCGCGACGGTGTGCTCGAGCCGGGGAAGTCCACCACCTTCGACGTCGTCGGCACTGGCGTCTCGCCCGGCGTCGTGTCGATCACCTGCACGCCTGCCTGAGTGCCTGTTCCGGGCGTGGGCCGGGGCGAAGGCGGCCGTCGTGGACCTCGGCGATCTGGTCCACGCCGATGAGGTGGGCGCGGTCGTGGGTGACCAGGACGGTGGCGGTGGCCTGCTGGTGGGTGAGCCGGGTGAGGAGATCGACGACGGCGGCTCCGCGTTCGTGGTCGAGGGCGCTGGTGGGTTCGTCGACCAGCAGGACGGTGGGGTCGTTCATCAGGGCGCGGGCGATGTTCACGCGCTGGCGCTGGCCGCCGGAGAGCTGGTGCGGGCGGCGTTCTGCCTGCGGTGCGAGGCCGACGGCGTCGAGCAACTCCAACGCGCGGGTGCGGGCCCTGGCCGGCGACCGGCCGTCGATCTGGGCCATGACCTGAAGCTGTTCGCAGGCGGAGAGGGCGGGCAGCAGGTTGGGGTGCTGGAAGACGATGCCGATCTTGCGGCGACGCAGGTCGGTGAGGTCGCCGCGGGTCATGCCGGTGGTCGTGGTGCCGTCGACGGTGACCGTGCCGGCGTCGGGGGTGATGAGGGTGGCGGCGACCGCGAGCAGGCTGGACTTGCCGGAACCGGAGGGGCCGACCACGGCGGTCAGGCTTCCTCGGGGGACGTCCAGGGTGACCTGGTCGAGTGCGGTGAGGCGGGCATCGCCGTCCGCATAGGTGAGCGTGACGTCGGTCAGGGTGAGGCTCATCGGGTGCTCCCCAGGGCGGTCAGCGGGTCGACGGAGGTGATGCGCCGGATCGCGAGGGCGGCTCCCAGCGCGCCGAGCACGACCATCACGGCGGCCGGGACCAGCACGGTGGCGGGGGTGAGCACGAAGGGCACAGTGGAGCCGGCGATGGCGGCACCTAGGCCGGCGGCGAGGCCGGTTCCGACGAGGGTTCCGCCGGCGAGCAGGACGACGGCCTGGCCCAGCGCGTCCTTGAGCAGCCAGGCCGTGGTGGCGCCGAGCGCCTTGAGGACGGCGATGTCACCGCTGCGCTGGATGGTCCAGACGGTGAAGAAGGCGCCGATGACCAGGGCGGAGATGGCGAACAGGAAGCCACGCATCAGTTGCAGGGAGCCGTTCTCGGAGGTGTAGGAGCCGATCGCGGACAGCGAGTCGTCCGTGGAGACCGTCCTGGTGCCCGCGGCGTCGTCGGCGGTGGCGAGATCGGCGTCGGAGGTGGTGGTCAGGGCGATCACGGTCGCGGCCGGGCCGCCGCTGGTGCCGGACGGGGGAGCGGTCGCGCGCCAGACGTCGAGGGTGGTCCAGATGACCGGGGTGTGGCTGTAGAACGCGTCGCTGGACACCGCGGCCACGGTCAGCCGCCGTCCGCCCAGAGCGACGCTGTCACCGGACCGGATTCCCAGGTCGGCGGCGGCCGTGGCGGACAGCACCGCGGAGTGCTCGTTGAGTTTCCCGCCGTCCGGGGCGAGGACGGATCCGGTTCGGACGCCGAAGACCGAGACACCGGTGCTCCGGTCACCAGCGGTCGCCTTGGTGGTGGTGATGCCCAGGGGTTCGGCGGCGGTGACCCCGGGGACGGTGGCCCAGTGCCGCCACTGCGTCTCGGTGACGGTGGAGTCGGCGTAGGACAGCCCCTGACCACCGCTGGGCGCGGCGAAGGCGATCCTGTCGGCGGGAAGGCCGGTGATGGCGGAGACGTTCTGCCGGCCGAGTCCGGCGGTCAGTCCGGACAGCAGACCGACCAGCAGGGTGATCAGCACGATCACGGTTCCCATCAGGGCGAAACGCCCCTTGGCGAACCTGAGTTCTCTCCAGGCGACGAACAAGGCCTCGACCTGTCCTTTCCGGCGGGTGGATCGGTACGGCTCCACGGTCGCCGCCGGCGCCCTGCCGCGGCATCTGGCCGGGGATGGCACTTCACGAGCCGGAAGACAGCGCCCCGCCTCCACCTTTCGACAGAGGTGACCCCGCCGCGGCCCACGTAGCCTGGTCAGACCGTGAACGCTCCCGCTCTGACACCGACCAACCGGGTACTGACCTGGTGCCTGCACCTCCTGTTCGTCGCCCTGCTCGTCCTGGCGATGGCACGGGCCGTGGCCGGGCGGCACCCTCAGGCCTGGGCGGTCGTCGCGGTCGCGGTGGCCTGCGGGGCGGTGTACGCGGCCGGCCCGGTGCTACCTCGCGTCCGCACGTCCCGGCTCGCCGCCGCGGGGTGGCTGGCCGCAGTCAGCGCCGGGTGGCTGGTCCTGGTGGTGCTGACCGCCGACGGCGTGTGGGTGGCCTTCCCCCTGTACTTCCTCCAGCTCCACCTGCTGCCGCGCCGTGCCGGCCTGGTCGCGGTGATCGCCACGGCACTGGCCGCGATCACCGCCTTCGGCGCGCACCAGGACGTCTTCAGCCCGGTCGCCGCGATCGGCCCGTTGCTCGGCGCGGCCGTCGCGGTCGCCGTGGTCTGGGGCTACCAGGCGCTCTACCGGGAGAGCGAGCAACGCAGGCGCCTGATCGAGGAGCTCACCGCGACCCGCGCCGACCTGGCCCGCGCCCAGCACACCGCCGGGGTACTGGCCGAACGGGAACGCCTGGCCCACGAGATCCACGACACCCTCGCCCAGGGGCTGTCCAGCATCCAGTTGCTGCTGCGCGCCGCGGAACGGGTGCTGCCCGACACCTCGGGCAACGCCGCCCGCTACGTGGGCCAGGCCCGCCAGGCCGCGGCGGACAACCTCGCCGAGGCACGCCGTTTCGTCGCCGCCCTCACCCCGCCCGCCCTCGACGACACCACGCTGGCAGGCGCCCTGGAACGCCTGTGCGCCACCACCGGCACCCGCCACCGGATCACCGCGCGGTTCCACCTCGCCGGCGATCCGGTCCCGCTGCCGACGGCACACGAGGTCGCCCTGCTGCGCATCGCCCAGGCCGCCGTCGCGAACACCGTCCGCCACGCGCACGCCACCACCGTCGAGATCACCCTGCGCCACCTCGGCGACGAGATCGCGCTCGGCGTCGCCGACGACGGAACCGGCTTCGACCCTGGGAGCCTTCCCGCTCCCGATCCCGGCGAGGGAGGTTTTGGCCTGACGGCCATGCGCACCCGCGCCCGCGCGCTGGGCGGTTCCCTCACCGTCGAGTCGACCCCCGGCCACGGCACGGCGCTGGCCGCCCGGCTTCCTCTGCCGCGATCCATCGACACCGAGGCCCGTCCATGACCGACACCCCGATCCGCCTCCTGCTGGCCGACGACCATCCCGTGGTGCGGGCGGGGCTGCGGGCCGTGCTGGAGACCGAACCCGGCCTCGTCGTGGTCGCCGAGGCCGCGACCGCCGAGGCCGCCGTGGCGCGCGCCACCGAGGGCGACATCGACGTCGTCCTGATGGACCTGCGGTTCGGCCGGGGAATGACCGGAGCCGAGGCGACCGCCGCGATCACCGCACGTCCCGGTGCGCCCCGCGTTCTGATCGTCACCACCTACGACACCGATGCCGACACGCTGCCCGCCATCGAGTCGGGCGCCACCGGGTACCTCCTCAAGGACGCACATCCCGACGACCTGACCGCCGCCGTCCGCACCGCCGCGGCAGGGCGGACCACCCTGGCCCCCACCGTCGCCGACCGGCTCCTGAACCGGATGCGCATGCCCGGCGCCGCGTTGACGCGGCGGGAGATCGAGGTGCTCGTCCTGGTCGCCGACGGGCTGTCCAACCGGGCCGTCGCGGCGCGCCTGCACCTCACCGAAGGCACCGTGAAGTCGCACCTCGCCCGCTGCTACACCAAACTCGGCGTCGACTCACGCACCGCCGCCGTCGCGACCGCGACCGACATCGGCCTGATCCGCCGGCGGTGACGATCCCGGTGTGGTCCAGGTCCCGATCGCGTTCAGCAGATGATCGATCATCGCGTCGGTGACGGGGCGGCGCTCGAACATGCTCCGGAACACCAGGGGGCCGATGATGATCGCCGGGGTGTCGAGAAGGTCGGCTGACGCCTGAAGCTCGCCGGTTCGGGTCGCCGAGTCCAGGGCCGTGCCGAGCTGGCCGCTGATCGTGGCGATGAGCTGCTCCCGTCGAGCGATCGCGTCCGGCTCGTCCGGCGCTCCGTGGAACAGCGCCGCGGTCACCGCCTGCACCTCGGGCAGGGCCAGTTCGTCGGCGAGCGTGCGCATCTGCCGCGCCAGCCAGGGGCGGACGGGTGGGACGGGGTCCCGGAAGAACGGCATCCGGACGCCGGCCATCGTGTCGTCGAGCAGCAGTCTCGGCTGTGGCCAATGGCGATACACGGTCGCGCGCCCGACTCCCGCGCGTTTGGCGACGTTCTGATGCGTGACCGCGGCCGGTCCGTCCTCGCGCAGGAGCTCCCGTGCGGCGGAGAGGATCGCCTCGCGGCTGCGAGTGATGCGCGGGTCGGTGGAGTCGGCCATGGCGACATCTTATGAGACAACTTGACTCAGAAGCACGCGGGACGGCAGAGTGGAACTTATGAGACACGATGACTCACAAAGTTCCCGGTTGGTGGTCCTGGGTGCGAGCGGTGGCACTGGACGGGCCGTCGTCGATGTCGCGCTGCGAGCCGGACACGCCGTCACGGCCGTTGTGCGCCGCAGCGACGCGATCCCGCCCGCGCCCGGCTTGACCGTGGCGGTACTCCCGGTGCTGACCGATCTGGCCCACGTCGTCGCCGGCCACGACGCGATCATCAGCGCGCTCGGCACCAACGACCGCGGCCCGTCCACGGTCTGTTCGGACGGCATCCGCGCCACGTTGCTCGCGATGAAGGAGACGAACGTGCGCCGCCTCGTGGCCGTCAGCGCACACGGCGCGGCGGAGAGCCGTGACCGGTCGCTGTACTCCGTGCTGCTCTGGGCTTCGGTCAAGCACAAGATGCGGGACAAGGAGGCGATGGAGGCGCTCATCCGTCAGTCCGATGTGGACTGGACGATCGTCCGGCCGCCCGCGCTCAAGGACACCCCGGCGACCGGCGGCTACCGCACGGGCAACGATCTGCGCATCACCGTGACCTCCTCGGTGTCACGCGCCGACCTGGCCGACTTCCTCGTGCGCGAGGCCGTGCGACCGGCGTTCGTCCGCCAGGCCCCGAGGATCGCCGCATGAACGTCCACAGTGGTCAGACCGATCTGAGCGGCCAGGTCGCGCTGGTGACCGGTGGCGCCGGCGGAATGGGCAGGGTCATCACCGCGGAACTGGTCCGCGCCGGCGCCCACGTCGTCATCACGACCCGCGACGGGGAACGGGGAGAAGCCCTGCGGCGCGAGGTCGGCGCGGACCGGGTGGAGGTGCTCACCGGCGACCTGAGCGTCCGCCGCGACCTGCACCGGTTCGCCGCCGAGTTCTCGCGCCGTCACGACCGGCTGCACCTGCTGATCAACAACGCCGGAGCGCACTACCGCGACCGGCGGCTGACCGCCGACGGCGTGGAAGCGCACCTGGCCGTGAACCACCTGGCCGGGTTCACGCTCACCTACCTCCTGCACGACCGACTCCAGGCCGCCGCGCCCAGCCGTGTCGTCAACGTCGTCTCGGCGACCATGTCCGACACCCGCACCGTGCCGTTGCTCGGCAGGCCCCGGCCGGTCTCGCTCGACCTGGCCGGCGTCACCGACCTGCGTGAGCTCAATCCCGTCGAGGGCTTCGCCCCGTTCACCGCCTACGCGCGGGCCAAGCTGCTGAGCACGATCTGCGGCTACGTCTTCGCCGACCGCTGGCACGACGAGGGCGTGACGGTGAACGCCGTGCATCCCGGGCTCGTCAGCACGAGCATCGTCGACGACATCACGCCCGCCGCGCTCAGACCCTTCCGGTCGGTGATCCACAGTCGTCTGCTGACACCGGAGGCAGGCGCGGCGGCCGCACTGCGCCTGGCCACGGACCCCGGCCTCTCGACCGTGACGGGCCGCTACTACGTGCGGGACAAGGAAGAACGGTCGCCCAGCGTCTCCTACGACCCCGCCACGCGCGCCAAGGCCTGGCGGCTCAGTGCGGACTGGGCAGCGCCGGAGGGGTGAGGTCAGCACATGGCCCGGTAGTCGTGGTGGGACAGGTCGGGGTCGGCCTCCCACTCGGCCTGGGTGAGTCCCCGGCGGACCAGGCCGCAGGCGACCCTGGCCGGATCGGCGACGAGGTCGCGGGCGTTGCCCACCCACCACCGGTTCACCTGGTCGTACTCGTCGGTGGCGACGAGGTTGGCGCCGTCCGGCGTGAACTGAAGGACCAGGACTCCCTTGGGCGGACCGGACAGGGTCTGCAGCGCGATCGGCTCGCGGGGGTCGGTCACGTCCCACAACGTGACGGAGCCGTTCAGGGATCCGGTGGCCAGCAACGGTTTGTCCGGCGAGTACGCCGCGGCCACGACCGGGCCCGTGGGGCTTTGCACGGTGGCCGCGAGGACCTGACCGCTGCGCATGTCCCAGAAACGCACGCGCCCGTCTCCGCTGCCGACGGTCAGCGTGCTGTCGTTCGAGCTGAAGGCCAGACCGTGCACGGAGCCGGTCGGCTCGACGAGCCGCGCGGTGACGGTCGGGTGTTCGGGCTTGCTGATGTCCAGCAACAGCACGCCGTAGTTGTTGGTGCCGATGGCGAGGTCGTGTCCGTCCTTGGTGATCGCCGCCGAGGTGATCTCCACCGAGCCGATCCCCAATGCGTCGTGGTCCAGGGCGGAGAGGAGACCGGGGGAGTCGGGCCGGCTGATGTCCCACAGGCCGAGCCCGCCGAGGCCGTCGCCCACCGCCAGCAGCCGGTTCCCCGGTCCCAGCGCCAGCGCGGTCGGTGTGTGCTGGCGCTCGATCTTCCCCAGCTGGGCGAAGGTGCGATCCGCGCCCGGCCGCCACAACACCACCGTCCCGTCGGACTTGTCCGACGGGACGGACTGCACACCTTCGGGCGTGGACCTCATGGAGAACGATTCGGCCGCGGCGTGGCCGACGACCATCAACCGGCTGACGGGGTCACCGATCGCGATCAGCCTCCCGACGTCCGTCTGTGAGGTCGTCTCGCCGCCGTCGGGATCGGGATCCGCCCACACCAGCCGGCGGCCGGGCGCCGGGTGCACCGTGCCCCGCGGCGTGGCAAGACCGTTGGTCAGGTACTCGTCCACGGTGCCGTCCCGTCGTGCCACCAGCAACAACCCGTCCTCCGGGCTGAAGGCGAGGCTCGCGACCGGTTCTGACCGCCCGCCGAACTGGTGGCGCAGCACGGCCTTCGCGGGGTCCGTCACGTCCCACAACTTCACGGAGCGGTCGGTCCCGACGGTGGCCATGAGGTTGCCGTTGTGGCTGAACAGGACGCCGTCCACGTGCAGCTCGTGACCGGGGAACGTGGAGAGCGCGCGGAAGCGGTCGGAGGCCGCCGGATCAGGCTGATCAAGGCCGCCGACCAGCATCGCGGACGCGGTGTTGCCGTCAGCACTGCCGCCCACGGCCACCGCGGTGCCGTCGGCCCGCAGACTGGTGGCGATGCCGGTGTTCAAGGTCGGGACGATGCTGCGGTGATCGGCGTCGCGGGCGTTCTGGGCGAGGTTCGGCAGTCCGGGCAGTCGCGACTCCCGGCCGCGGCTCGGATCGCCGGTGGCGGGGAGGGTCCAGGTCGTGACCGCGTTGCGATCGACCGAGACCATGCTGCCGCCGTCGGGCCGGATCGCGACGTCCTGCACCGAGTTGCACTTCGGGGAGCAGGGCGGCACCCCGCTGCCCTGACGAACGGGCTTGCGGGGGTCGGCCAGATCCCACACCGCCACGGTTCCGTCCTCGTCGCCGGTGACGAGCCGGTTTCCGTCCGATGTGGACCGAATCGCGGTGATCCGCGTCGGACCCGCCGCCGTCGTACCGAGCCGTTGCGGCGCATGCCGATCAGCCAGGCCCCAGACGGTCAACGGTCCGTTGACCGCCACGGTGACGAGCATCTTCCGCTCCGGCAGCACCGTGGCCTGGGAGATCGGGCCGCCGGGGAGATCGAGCGGCACCTGCCGGGCGGGCTCGGCCTTGGCGGCGGTGTCCCACAGACCGAACTCGCCGCTCCGCGTCAACGTGAGCAGCCAGTTGTCCGGTCCCGTGTCGATACCGGCCAGGTCGGGAACCGTCCGCAGGCCGCGGAAGTACCAGGAGTCGGCGACGGTCCGCACCAGCCCGCCGCGGGCGGCCTCGACCGTGGTCGGGTCCTCGGTGGCCGCGGCGAGGTGTGCGGCGGTGATTCCCCAGCGCAGCGCGTCCACCGGGTGGTCCGCGCGGAGCGAGTCCGCCGCGGCCAGTTCGGCACGCGCCGAGGCCAGCAGCTGCTGGGCGTCTCGCTGGCGGCGGATGGTCTCGTAGGCGGTCACGGCGACACCGGCGATGACCAGCAGCACGGCGATCACGGTGACCGTGACCCGGCCACGCCTGCGCCGGCGGCGGGCGAGCTCCTGGACGGCGTCCCGATTGGCTTGGCCGGCAAGGAGAAACCGCCGGCTCAACGCGCCTATGCGCGGGCCCGTCGCCGTCTCGTCCAACAGGCTCTGCGCGACCTCCAGCCGCAGCCCCTGGTAGAGCTGACCTGGGTCCTCGTCGTCGGCGGCCCAGCGTTCGGCGGCGTCCGCGAGCTGTTGCGCGGCCAGCACTTCGGCCCGATTGTGCGACAGCCATCCGCGTAGCGTCGGCCACGCGACGATGAGCGCCTCGTGGGCGAGCTGAACCGTGTGCTTGTCCGCTGTGAGCAGTCTGGTCTCCGGCGCTGTCAGCGTGGTCAGCACCACGTCCAGCGTTTCGTCGTCCTGGAGCTCTGCGGCGAGCTGTGCGCGGTTGACGCGGCGGCGGGTGGCCTCGCTGTCGTCGCTGACCTTCACCAGTCGCAGCAACACCTGCCGCGCCAGTTCTCGTCCCTGCGGCGCGACCGTGCCGAGTTCGGCAAGGGCACGTTCGGCCGTCAGGGCGATGGCGTGCTGGATCCCGCCGGTGTCCTGGTAGCCCTGCACGGTGAGAGCGCTGCCGTGGCGCTGCTGCCAGCTGACCCGCAACGCGTGCGCCAACAGCGGCAGGCGGCCGGCCTCGTACGCGGCCGAGCCGTCGTCGCGGGCGGTGACACCCAGATCTCGCAGCAGCAGTTCGACCAGACCGGATTCGACGTCCAGTCCGACGTTCCTGGCCGGTAACAGGATCGCCTCGCGCAACTGCGGTTCCGTCATCGGTCCGACCACCAGCGGACCGTCCTGCAACGCGGCCCGCAGGGGCGGGTGGTCGATGCAGGCCCCGTAGAAGTCCGCACGCAGGCCCACGACGACCAGAGCCGGTTGACCGGTGTCGGCCGGACCGCTGACCTGGTCCAGCAGGTCGATGAACGCGCGCCGCTGCTCGTCGTCGGCGCACTGCGTGAACAGCTCCTCGAACTGGTCCACGATCAGGACGACCCGTGCGTCCGGCTCCGCGGCCCCCAGCTCGGCCAGCGCCGCTGACAACCGCTCCGGTTCCGGGGCGAGATCGCCGGCGAGTGGCGCGAGCGCGTTCGTGAGTGCCTGCAAGGGTTCCGCTGTGGGCGTGAACACGAGTGCCGGCCACGTGTTCGAGCCCGGCAGCGCACCCTGGCCGAGCTTGGGCAGCAGGCCTGCGGACAACAGGGAGGACTTGCCCGCGCCCGACGGCGCCACCACCACCTGCACCCCGCCGGTGCGCAGTCGCCGGTCCAGAGCGGTGATCAGCTCCGCGACCAGGGTGTCCCGTCCGAAGAACCACGCGGCCTGCTCGGGTTCGAACGCGGTCAGTCCCGGATAGGGGCACTCCTGCGTCATCGGACCCGACGTACTGCGCCGGCGGTCGTGTGTCCCGTTCAGATAGTGCAGATGCTGGTCACCCTCGACGTGGGTGAGATGCCCGATGCTGCCGGCCAGGAAGGCCGTACCGTGGACCGTGCCGGTCAACTCGTTGTGCACGGCCGGGAGGGACTCGTCTTCTTGGTGCTGCTCGGTCACCTGGTATCCGATGCGTGAGTGGTTCAACGCGGGCGTGGGCTTGTCGCCCGGTCGCCGTCACGCGTTTCACGACACTGCGGCTCCCACCCGATCAGGTGATCGACAGTCGCACCGGTGTGGAAAACGGCCAGGGGTCAGGACACCGCCGCGGCGATGGACTCGGCGACCATGGCCATGGTGGTGCGAGCGCGGACGGGGTCCTCGGTGAGGAAGTAGTGGTCGGTGCCGGGCGTTTCGTCGTGGTGCACCGGCACGCCGGCTTCACGCAGGCGTGCGGCGTAGCGCCGGCCGTCGTGGCGAAGCACGTCGCGTTCGGCGGTCAGCACCACGGCGGGCGGCAGGCCGGACAGATCCGGTGCCAGCAAAGGAGAAGCCCACGGCTCCAGCCGGCTGGCGTGGTCGGGGAAGTAGACCCGGCGCACGAGCCGGCGCAGCTGCGGCGTGATCATGCCCGGCTCGTCGTGGCCGTGCTCGTCGTGGAAGGCCAGCACGGGAATCCCGAGCACCTGCAACGCGGGCAGCCAGCGCCCTCCGTCACGAGCCTGCAGGCTGACCGATGCCGCCAGGTTGCCGCCGGAGGAGAACCCGCCGACCGAGATCCGATCGCCGTCGAGCCGCAGGTCGCCGCCGCCCGCCGCCGCCCACGCCGCGACGTCGTGGCATTGGTGGTGGGCGACGGGATAGGTGACGTACGGCGCGGCACGGAAGTCGACGTTCAGCACAGGGACGCTGGTCGTCGCGGCGAGGTAGCGGCACCACCAGTCGTCCATGAACGGGTAGCGCATCATGAACGCTCCGCCGTGGAAGTGGACGTGCGCGGCGCCGGGCACCGGTCCGGAGTGCGGCTGGTAGACGTGCACGCGGACCCGGCCGTGCCGCGTGGGCACCCGGATCACCCGAGGCCGGGGCAGATCCGATCCCGCGAAGCGGAGCACCTCGCCGTAGCGCACGGTCCAGCGGGCGGTCGCGTGCATCGTCGCCGCGGCGATCCGGTCACTGAGGTTCACCTGAACTCCAATCGGCGGAAGCCTGGTCGTTTACGGCAAGGAGGAGCCGATCCCGGCTTGCGCGGCTCGTGCGGTGGGCCGTCAGTCGGGATGCTTCTGCTGGTCGATGTACTCCTTGATGATGGACAAGGGCGCACCACCGCACGACGCGGCGAAGTAGGGGGCGACCAGAAGTGCTGTCCCCACAGGTGTCGGTGGATGTGCGCGGAGAATTCCTGGCGCAGGCGTCGGGAGGAGACGCCTTTGAGACTGTGGCCCAGTGTGGACAGGGCCAGGCTGGGCGGGTAGTGCACAAGCAGGTGTACGTGGTCGGTCTCGCCGTTGAACTCAGGCAGCTCCGAGCCCAGGCCGGCGCACACGTCCCGCATGATCTCTTCGCAGCGGCGCAGGATCTGATCGGTGCACGCGCCACGCCGGTACTTAGTGACGAAGACCAGGTGGACGTGAAGGTTGTGGACGACACTGCGTCCCCTTGCGCCCGTCGGGGTCGGGTTCCCGCCGTGGTGACATAGACCAACGCTATGGTGATCAACGTGTAGCAGACGGTGCAGGTGCGGTTGCTGCCGTCGCCCGAGCAGGTAACGGCGCTGGCCGATACCTTGCGCGCCTGCAACTCGGCCGCGTCGTGGCTGTCTGAGCAGATGCACATTGCCGGGGTCGTGCGGAAGTTCGATGTGCAGAAGCGCTTCTACAGCGAACTGCGGGAACGGTTCGGGCTGGCCGCGCAGCCGGCGATCCGGGTGATCGGCAAGACAGTGGACGCCTACACGACACTGCGGGCCGGCCTCACGGCAGGCAACTACGGGTCGCCTGGGTCGGACCAGCGCCGCAAGGTCGAGGACACCCCGATCAGGTTCCGTCCGCAGGCGGGGCAGCCGTTCGACGCCCGCTGCCTGTCCTGGCAGTTCGGTGCCGCGGGCCGCGACGGGACAGTGTCGATCTGGACGGTCGCCGGACGGCTCCGCAGTGTGCGGATCGTGGGAAATCCCAGGCATCTCGCCCTGTTGCGTTCCCGGCCGGCGATCGGGGAGACCGATCTGCTGCACCGGGACGGGGTGTGGCTGCTGCACGCCGTCGTCGACAGTCCCGAGGCACCCCGGCGGGAACCGGTGAACGGGTTCCTCGGGGTCGACCTGGGCATCGTGAACATCGCGACCACCTCTGACGGTGACCGGTTCTGCGGGTCGTGCCTGAGCCGCTACCGCAAGCGCCAGCAGCGAATCAGGAAGCGATTGCAGGCCAAGAAGACCTCCTCCGCGCGACGGCTGCTTAAAAAACGCCGCCGCAAGGAGGCACGGTTCGCCGCCGACGTGAACCACCGGATCAGCAAGAACATCGTGGCCGAGGCTGAACGCACCGGACGCGGGATCGCCGTCGAGGAACTGACGGGAATCCGCGTCCGGGTACGGCTTCGCAAGCCCCAACGGGCCACGCTGCACTCCTGGGCGTTCGCCCAGCTCGGTCAGTTCCTGACCTACAAGGCCCAGCAGGCCGGTGTGGTGGTGGTGCAGGTCGATCCGGCCTACACCTCGCAGACCTGCCACGCCTGCGGGCACGTCGACAAACGCAACCGCCGCAGTCAAGCGGTGTTCCAGTGTGGCCGGTGTGACTTCGTTGGGCACGCCGACCACAACGCGGCACACAACATCGCGGCACGCGGTGTCGTGCGCTGGGGCGAAGTCATGCGCCCAGCCGCAGCGCCCATCCTGGCAGCCAGCTAGGACGGCAGCAGCAAGCCTGAAAACCGCCGCTCGCGGCGGCTGGCAAGCTCGTTCGTTCAGGGACGAGTTCATGACAGTGGTTCTTCGTCGCTCGACGGCTCAGCGGATCGAACCTCGCCGCAGGGCTCATGACCGCCACGCCGACCTCGGGCGGGAGCCTAAGCTGGCGATCATGACGAAGCACCGCTGGACCGCCGACGACCTTCCCGACCTGACCGGTCGCACCGTCGTGGTGACCGGCGCGGCCAGCGGGGTGGGCCGCGGCACCGCGACCGCCTTCGCCGCGGCCGGGGCGCGCACGGTGCTCGCGGTGCGCGACGTCGCCGCCGGTGAGCGGGCGGCGGCCGCCATGTCCGGCACCACCGAGGTCCGCGAACTGGACCTGGCGAACCTGGCGTCGGTGCGCGCGTTCGCCGAGGGCTGGCAGGGCGCGCTCGACGTCCTGGTCAACAACGCCGGTGTGGCGATGACCCCGCACGGTCACACGGCGGACGGATTCGAGCTGCAGTTCGGCACCAACCACCTCGGCCACTTCGCGCTGACCAACCTGCTGCTGCCCTCGATCACCGACCGCGTGGTGACCGTGGCCTCCGGCGCGCACAAGGCGGGCGTGCTCGATCTCGACGACCTCGACTTCGCCCGCTCCGGCTACACCCCGGTGAAGGCCTACGGCCGGTCGAAGCTGGCGAACCTGCTGTTCACCCTTGAGCTGGACCGACGCTGCCGCGAGGCAGGGTCGTCCGTGCGCGCGCTGTCCGCGCACCCCGGCTACTCGGCGACCAACCTGGGCACCAAGGGCCGCAACCCGCAGCTGGTCAAGATCGTGCACCTGGCCGGGCGCTACCTGGCGCAGACCGAGGCACAGGGCGCGCTGCCGTCGTTGTACGCGGCGACGCAGGACCTGCCGGGCGCCAGCTACGTCGGCCCGGACGGACGGTTCGAGCTGCACGGCCACCCCGCGCTGGTCGGCCGGTCGGCGGCGGCCAGCGACCCGGTGCTGGCGCGGCGGCTGTGGGAGGCGTCGGAGCGGCTGACCGGGGTGAGGTTCCCGCTGACCGCGAAGTCCTGAGCCCTGCGCTCAGCCCTGCCTTGCCCTATCCGCTGTCGCGGTCACGCCGGCGGCTACGTCCTGGTCGCCGAGCTGGTAGCCGCGGAAGTCCTGCGGCATCACACTTCCTGCCGCAGGACCCTCAGATGGGCGTCCCGCAGGTCCCGCCGGGGCTCGACGCCCAGTTCGGCGGCGAGCCGGTCGCGGACCCGCT
The DNA here is from genome assembly GCF_900115955.1 of Lentzea waywayandensis. Classification (GTDB taxonomy): domain Bacteria; phylum Actinomycetota; class Actinomycetes; order Mycobacteriales; family Pseudonocardiaceae; genus Lentzea; species Lentzea waywayandensis. The sequence continues at coordinate 324,994 of NZ_FOYL01000002.1, read as the reverse complement.
CGAACAGGCGCAGCGCCGACGCCTGTTGTCCGGTCCGGGCCAGCGCCAGCATCAGCCGTGCCTGCAAGCCTTCGTGCAACGGCTCGTCGTGCGCCAGCGTGATCAACGATGGCGAGAACGGCTCGCCCGGCGCGCCCAGCACCATGTCGGTGTGTGCGAGCACGGCGGCGATCCGGCGCTGGTGCAACGCGATCGCGTTCGGGTGCAGCCGCACCTCGGCGGGCAGGTCGGCGAGCGCCGGCCCGCGCCACAAGCCGACCGCCTCGCTCAGGCCGGCGAGATCTGAGCGCGACAGGAGTTCGTTGAACCGCAGCAGATCCAGCCCACCGCAGTCGGCGACGAGCCGGTAGCCGCCGTGTGCCCGTTCCACCGCGCTGAACGACCGCAGCCGCGCGACGTAGTTGTGCACCAGGTGGACGTGCGAATGCGGCGGTGAGTCCAGCCACAGCGCGTCGATGATCTCTTCGCGAGTCACGACCTGGTTCGGGTGCAGCGCGAGCAGGCCGAGTAGACGGCGTTGCATCAACGGCACCGGCACGCCCTCGACCTCCAGCGGTCCGAGGATCCTGATGCGCGCCGACGGTGTGCGGGTGAAGACCGCCGAGTCGAGCCCAACGGTCGATGCCAGCCGGCGTAACAGGTCCGGGCGCGGCGCAGAGCCGTTCTCGATGTAGCGCAGCGCGCGCACGCTGACCCGTGCCCGGTCGGCGACTTCGCGCTGCGTCAGGCCGAGCAGGGCCCGCTGGGCGCGCAGTGCCGCGCCGAAGGTTCTCGTAGATTTCCTCATGGTGAACACCCCGGCTCCCATGAAACCCCGTCGCGCACGGATTTTCAGCCCTTTTGATCGGACGGCGGCATGTCATCGGAAGCCTGCGGATTTGCCGGTCGTGTCAACGCAACACCGTTGTTCAGGACGTTGTCGCTGGTCAGCTGGTCCGGTCCGCTAATAGTGGGGGCCAGTATGCCGGTGGAGAATTGATGGAGAGTCCACTGAGTCGCTCGTCCTAGCATTCCCCGTAAGTCGGAAATCCACAGCAGGGGGAGAACAGCATGCTTGCGAGGAAAGCAGCGGCGTTGCTCGCCACGGCCGCCGCCGTGGTCGTGTCGGTCGTGGTCGCCCCGTCCGCCAGTGCCCACGTGCCGAACCGGTGCAGCGGCTGGCGCGTCGGCGTCTTCGACCTGAACAACTACGCTGGACAGCACGCGTGTTTCAACAGCGGTTCGGGTGACCTCCGCCAGTTCGCGCTCAACAACAGGATCAGCTCGGCGTGGAGCCACGACACGGTGCCGTGGTGCCTTTACGACGACTTCAGCTTCCGCGTGCCGTTCTCGCAGATGGCTCCCGGCGGCCACTACCCGGTCTTCGCCGCGTTCGCGACCAACCGGGCGAGCTCGATCCAGCGCGGGGCCTGTCCGGCCGGTTTCGGCGTGCTTCCCGAGCCCGGTGTGTCCGTCAGCTAGAAATGAGGCTCCTCTCGCAAAACGCTCGGCCGGGGTTTCCCGGCCGAGTGTTTTCAATGAAACTTGTGTGATCTGTCGGGCGTATTCGGGATTTCCCTCCGCGGCACGACAACGGGCCTTCCGGGTGGTGTGACGCACCCTTCGGCGAGTTCTACGACTTCAGCTCACCGGAAGTGCGCCTCTACGACGACTTCGACCCCGGACCACGACCTCGCTGGTCTGGCGCCCAGCTGGTCGACGAGTGCGCTCAGATGGTCCGCGGCACCTGCCAGCAATCCGTCCGCAGCATTCGTGCCGGTGCCCGGCCGGTCGTGCAGCATCACCCGCGCACCGGGGTCCGCCGAGGAGAGCGCCCGCCTGCTCGGGCACTGATCGTCAGCGCTCGTCGACCACGATGATCGACTTTCCGCCGCCACCGCGTCCCGCGCCGAAGGCGGTCACTGCTTCGGCCAGTGGGTACCGGGAACCGACCAGAACTCGCAGACTTCCCTCGCGGACGAGCTTCGCCAGCTCGGCCAGCCGGACTCGGTCCGCCTCGACGACGAAGAAGATCGTCCGGCCGTCGCGCGGCCTGGCCTTCGAGGGCTCGCTGATGGTGACCAGGGTGCCGCCGGCGCGGACCAGCCCGGCCGAGCGTTCGAGGATCTCCCCTCCGAAGACGTCCAGGACCACGTCGACTTCGCCGACGTCCTCCAGGCGCTCGGTCTGCAGGTCGACGAAGGCGTCGGCGCCCAGATCGAGCGCGACGTCACGGTTGCCGGCGCGGCCTGTGCCGATGACTCTCGCTCCCGCCCCGCGTGCGAGTTGCACCGCGATCGATCCCACCCCGCCCGCCGCGCCGTGGATCAGGACGGTCTGCCCGGACTGGAGCCGGGCGTGATCGAACAGCGCCTGCCACGCGGTCAGGCCGGAGATCGGGAGGGCGGCGCCGACGGTGTGGTCGACGTCAGCCGGGAGGGGCGCGAGGTTGCGGGCCTCGACAGCCGTGAACTCGGCGAGCGATCCGTCCCGGGTCCAGTCGGCGAGCCCGAACACCCGCTGTCCGACGGTGAGCCCGATGGTGCCGTACCCGAGTTCTGCCACGACGCCGGACAACTCGTGACCGGGCACGCTGGGAGTCCGATCGCGACCGGCCCGGTCCGTCCAGGTTCCCGGCCAGTCGAGTTCGCCGGGGGTGAAGCCGGCCGCGCACACCCGCACGATGACGTCGTTCTCCGCGGCGTGCGGGTAGGGGCGGTCGGTCAGGGTCAGACCACCAAGGCCGGCTGCGCGGTTCTGGACGGTGATGGCTTTCATGACTCCAAAACTAGCCCGGTTTCGGCTCGGAAGCCGGGGTCACTCGGCATCCGGGAACGGGAACCGGTCGGGGTTCACCGAAGAGCGCGAGCCGGCGCGTCCAGCTGTTCGAGGAGGACGCGCAGTCCGGCGGACATCCGGGTCACGTGCCGGCCAGGGACGGGTCGACCGATCCGCGTCCTGTGCTCCGAGCACCGGCGAGAGGTCTGCTTTCGGTACCCTCTGACCGCCTGACGGAAGGACACGGGTGGACGACTCGTCGAAGGTCGGTAGGCATGCTCGCGCGGTGCTGGGCGCCGCGAAGGCGTTCCGCGCCGAGGCAGCAGGGGTGCGCGCGGAACCGGATCGGCTGCTCGCGCTCGCCGCCGCGCAGTACCAGGCGGTCCGGGACTCGCTGGTGGCCGACCAGCTGCGCGGCATGCCGGTGGACAAGCTCCGGGACACGAGGGCGAACCTGCGGCTGAGCAAGCTGAAGGCCGCCGGGTACCGGACCGTCGCCGACGTCGCCGCGGCGCGCCCGGAACAGCTCGACGGCGTGCCCGGAGTCGGCAGGCAGTCCGCCGAGCAGATCGTGCGGGTCGCCCGCGCCGTCGTCGAGGGCGTCGCGCGCGAGACGGCCGTCCGGCTGAACCCCGACCGCGCTGACCGCGCCCAGACCGAGCTGTTGCAGCTGATGTCCAAGCTGCGCAGGGCGAACCAGCTCGTCGGTCCGCTGCGCGAGCCGCTCGGAGACGTGCTGGGCAGGGTCGACGCCGACGTGCGCGCCGCGTCCCGTGCCTGGAGCCGGGTGCGGATGTTCTTCTCGTTGCGGAAGAACCGGCAGGCCGCCCTCGATTCGCTCGACCGGCTCGAGGCCCTGCTGGGCAGTCGCGACGTGGCGGCGTTGCGCGCGGTGGGCACGCAGCTGCGCGTGCCGGACCTGGATCACCGCGCGCTGTGGCGCGACTACGAGCTCGACGCGGCCGCGTACAACACGCTTCTCGCCGACCTCGCCGGTGCGGACGCGGTGCCGGATCGCGGTGCCGCCAAGGGTTTCGTCCCGGCCGACATCGAGCACGAGGTCGACGCGACCACACTGGACACCAGCCTGCTGAAGGTGTCGCTGCGCGGCTACCAGGTGTTCGGAGCCAAGTTCGCGCTGGCCCGCAAGCGCGTCATCATCGGCGACGAGATGGGGCTGGGCAAGACGATCGAGGCCATCGCGGTGATGGCCAGCCTCGCGGCCGGTGGGCGGCGAGGTTTCCTGGTGGTCTGTCCGGCGAGCGTCGTCGTCAACTGGGTCAACGAGATCGCCAGGCACAGCGACCTCGTGCCGCACCGGATGCACGGCGTGGGCCGCGACGGCGCGGTCGGCAAGTGGCTGGCGCAGGGCGGTGTCGGCGTGACGACGTTCGGCACGTTGCCGAAACTGGCGCTGCCGAAGAGGTTCCGCCCCGCGATGGTCGTGGTCGACGAGGCGCACTACGTGAAGAACCCGGACACGCAGCGCTCACAGGCGGTCAACACGATCGTGCAGCGCGCGGAGCGGGCAGTGCTGCTCACCGGCACGCCGATGGAGAACCGCGTCGAGGAGTTCCGCAACCTGGTCGCCTATCTCCAGCCGAGCGTCGCGGCCCGCACGGGCGCCACCGACGCGGTGGTGGGAGCGAAGGCCTTCCGCCGCGTGGTCGCACCGGTGTACCTGCGGCGCAACCAGGAGGACGTGCTGGGGGAGTTGCCGGAGCTGCTGGAGATGGAGGACTGGGTCGAGTTCGGCAAGCAGGACCGACGTGCGTATCTCGACGCGGTGCGCGAGGGGAACCTGATGGCGATGCGCCGCGCCGCCTACGAGCCGGGCACGCCCCGCGGCTCGGCGAAGCTGGAGCGGCTGCTGGAGATCATCGAGGAGTCGAGGGACAACGGCTGGAAGGTCGTGGTGTTCTCGTACTTCCACGACGTGCTGGACGCGGTAGCGGACCACGTCGAGGTCTTCGGCCCCCTGACCGGCGCGACGTCGGCTGAGGGCCGCCAACAACTGGTGGACGACTTCACGGCGTGCGAGGACCACGCGGTGCTAGTGGCCCAGATCGAGGCGGGCGGCGTGGGCCTCAACATCCAGGCCGCGTCCGTGGTGATCATCGCGGAGCCGCAGTGGAAGCCGAGCACGGAGGACCAGGCGATCGCCCGTTGTCACCGGATGGGCCAGGTCCGCAAGGTCCACGTGCACCGGTTGCTGGTCAAGGACAGCGTGGACGCGCGGGTGCAGGAGATCCGCGACCACAAGACCCTGCTGTTCGACCACTACGCGCGCGAAAGCGACACGAAGCACTCCCACGCGAGCGCACTGGACTCGGCGGTGTCGGTGGAGCAGCGAGTGGTGCAGGCCGAGCAGCAACGCCTTGGTCTCTAGGAACTGGACGCGTGCTGGATGAGTGACCGAGTTTTCCTGCTTTGGCACGTACATCACGTCGCTCAGGACGCGAGCGGGGAGACCCGGCACTTCTCCGTCGACGGCGAGTTCTGGGCCGATGAGGAAGAAGGCGACGACGTCAAGCTCCTCGGCGTCTACTCCACACGGGAGAAGGCGATGGCGCGAATCGATCGCGCCAGGCGGCTCGCAGGGTTCCGGGACGAGCCGGAGTGCTTCCACATCGACGAGTACGCGCTCGACGAGGCTCAGTGGACCGATGGGTTCACCACGATCTGACGAACTCGAAAGGCAGGCGCCCCAACGAAATCCGTCGGGCGCCGGCGTCACGACGCCTTGGTCTTCGCTTCGCCTTCACTGAATCCGCGCTGTCCGGGCGATCAGTCCTGCCGGTCGCGCGCCACGAGCTTGCGCTGGGTCCGGCGGCCTTGGGCCACCATGAACGGAATCGCGCGCAGCCCGAAGCGCGGGAACGTGTCGGCCAGCCGGGCCAGTGCTCCGCGCCACCTCGGGATGGTGGTGACCGGTTTCGGTTTGTCGAGCACGGCGGCGACGGCGGCGGCGATGTCGGCGGGCTGCAACAGCGTGCCGGAGAACGACAGCGCGGCCGCCGGATCGTCGAGTTTGTCGTAGAGCATCGGCGTCCAGATGCCGTCCGGGCAGACGCACGAGATGTCGATGTCCTGGACGCCCGCGTGCCGGAGGTCGGCGAGGGTGCTGAGGCTGAAGCCGATGGCCGCGTGCTTGGAGGCGGCGTACACCGCTTCGCCTGCGACGGCCGTGATGCCCGCGAGGGACACGATGTTCACGACGTGCCCGCCGCCGTTGCCGCGCATGGCCTGGATCGCGGCGACCGTTCCGTTGATGGTCCCGAGCGCGTTGACCTCGATCATCAGCCTGCGGGTTGCGGCGCTCTGCTCCCACGCGGGCCCGGTCATCAGCACCCCGGCGTTGTTGACCCAGACCTCGAGCCTGCCCGCACGGTCGACGATGTCGTCGCGTGCCGCCGCAACGGCCGCGTCGTCCCGCACGTCGAGCACCCGCGCGGTCGCGCCGATCTCGGCGGCGGTCGCGGTCGCGGTGGCTTCGTCGACGTCGGTGACCAGCACCGTGTAGCCGCGTTCGACCAGCATCCGCGCGACCAGCTTGCCCACGCCGCGCCCGGCCCCGGTCACGACCGCACCCGCTTTCGCTGTCATGGCAGGAGTATCGCGCCCTGTGCGCCGTCGATCGACCCGGCGCGTACGGTGCCGCCGACACACAGGCTCGGGGACACCCTGAGACGGATCACGTGGAGTGCCACGTCACGGCGGTGCCGGTGTTCGCGCGAGTGGTGCGGAAGCCGTTGGCCGGATGCGCCGTGTCGGGGTATCCGAACGAGACTCCGACGACGACGCGCCTGGACTCGGGAAGCCCGAAGTGGTCGCGCAGGAAGCCGGAGTACCCCGCGAGCGCGGCCTGGGGCGCCGCGGCGAGGCCAAGGCTCTGTGCGGCGAGCAGGAACGAGTTGAGATAGAGGCCGCAGTCGATCGCGCCGTAGACGCCGAGGTCGGCTTCGGTGGTGATGATCGCGACGTGCGGTGCGTCGAACAGCTCGAAGTTGCGCAGCATCTGCCGGACGGTGCCCTCGTGATCGCCGCGTTCGATGCCGAGGCTGGTGTAGAGCTGCTTGCCGCACTCCCGGCGACGTTCCTGGTAGACGCCCGTGTACTGGGTGGGAAAGGGGAAGTCCGGCCGGCCTGGATTGTCCTGCAGGTGTTCGAGCAGTTGCGTGCGCATCCTGTCCGTTGCGGCGCCTTCGGTGATGGTCACGTGCCACGGCTGGGTGTTGCACCAGGACGGGGTGCGCTGCGCGAGGGCGAGCACCTGCTCGATGGTGTTCCTCGGGACCTGCTCGGGCAGGAACTGGCGGCAGGTCCACCTCTCGGCGAGCAACCGGTGCAGCGCCTCGTGCAGGCCTGGGGGCGTGACGGTCGCCGTGCTCACGGGAACCTCCAGGGTGGTCTCTTTTCGAGACCGACGCTAGCACGGAGTGGTCTCGAAAAGAGACCATCTTCGGTAGGGTCGGGGTATGCGGTACGAACAGCTCGCCGACCTGCCCTGCTCGATCACCCGCCCGCTGGTGGTGCTGGGGGACAGGTGGACGTTGCTGATCCTGAAGGAGGCCTTCGCGGGCGTGCGGCGGTTCAACGCGTTCCAAAGCAACCTGGGAATCCCGCGCAGCCGCCTGCAGGACCGGCTCGCCCGGCTGGTGGATCACGAGATCCTGGTGCGGCAGCAGGCTGTCGACGGGGACCACGTCGAGTACCGGCTCAGTCGCAAGGGGCACGACCTCTACCCGATCCTGCTGGCGATCAAGGACTGGGGCGACGCCCACATGGCGCCTGACGGGCCGCCGGTGCACTACCGGCATCGCGACTGCGCCGGCGAGGCACGGGTCACGCTGGCGTGCGACTGCTGCGGAGAACGAATGACGGCGCACGACGTCGTGCCCGAGGCCGGTCCTGGGCTTCTGGCGCATGTCGACGCGGGTGCACGGGGCTAGGACGTGGTCAGACGGGATCGGTGAACGAGATCGGTTTGCCGGTGGCGTGGGCGTAGGCGATCTCCCTGCTCGTGGACTCGCCGACGTATCCGCCGGGGTTGACGACCAGAACCCGGTCAGCCAGGTCGATCTTGCGCAGGTGAAGGGCGTCCAGCGCGGTCTTCTGCTCGTCGGTGATCAACTCGTCCGTTTCGCCTGGCGCGACGACGATGGCACCCGCGAAGGTCAGGTCACGGTTCGCCGCACGCATCTCGTCCACGAACCGCACAGAGCCGCAGATGCAGACGATCTCAGGTCGGTCGGGCACGGCTCAGTCCTTCGGTCGAACGGGAAACCGTCAGTGTGCACGTTGACATCACAGACAGGCGCACGAGCCAACCGTTCACGCAGCGAGATGGTCACCATGCGGCTGCACCGTCGCAGGCGGGAGGCCGGCGTCGTCGGCGGCGTTGACCTGCTTGTGCGCCAAGGCTTTGCCGACGCCTCGGCCTCGGAAGTCCGCGCCCACGTACACGGAGGTCTCGGCGACGCCGGAGCAGCAGTCCCGTGTGGACACGGCTGTGAGTGCGGCTCAGTGGCCGGCGCGGTCGTCACGGCTGAAGTATCGACACGGATCGATGGTTGCGTCAATCGATCCACGTCGATACAGTCCGCCGTGTTGATTTGAAATCCTTCGATTCAAGGGGTGTGCGGTGAGCGAGTTGCCGGTCGTCGTAGTGGGTGCCGGACCTGCGGGTTTGTCCGCGGCGGCGAACTTGGTCGAACGGGGCGAGCGGGTGCTCGTGCTGGAGGCGGGCGACCACGCTGGTGCAGCCGTGTCGCAGTGGAACCACGTTCGGTTGTTCTCGCAGTGGAGCGAACTCGTCGACCCGGCGGCGGAGCGACTGCTGAGGGAGACCGGCTGGGTGCGGCCGGACGGTGACGCCTACCCGACCGGCGGGGAGTGGGTGGAGAGCTACCTGCGGCCGCTGGCCGAGGTGCTGGGCGACCGGGTGCGGTTCGGTGCCCGCGTGGTCGGTCTGGCTCGGCGTGGGCGGGACCGGATCGTCGACTCCGGGCGCGAGAACGAGCCGCTGACCGTGCACGTGGAGACCGCGGCGGGGGAGGAGCGGATCACGGCGCGTGCGGTGATCGACGCGTCCGGCACCTGGGGCACGCCGAACCCGCTCGGTGGCGACGGACTTCCGGCGGTGGGGGAGAAGGCGGCGGCCGCGCGGATCACCTACCGCGTGCCGGATCTCGTGGCCGAGCGCGCTCGCTACGCGGGCAGGCGGATCGCGGTCGCCGGCAGCGGGCACTCGGCGCTGACCGCGTTGGTCGTGCTGGCGGACCTCGCGGAGCAGGAGCCCGGCACGGAGATCGTGTGGCTGTTGCGCCGCGGTGCCGTCGGCAACGTGTTCGGCGGTGGCGAGGCGGACCAGCTGCCGGCGCGTGGTGCTCTGGGCTTGCGGGCCCAGAAGGCCGCGGAGGCCGGGCACATCGCGACCGCGACCGGGTTCCGCACCGCTGCCGTCGAACGGGCGGAGGATGGCCGCCTCACGCTGGAGTCGTTCGACGGCCACCAGATCGAGGGGATCGACGAGGTCGTGGTGCTGACCGGGTTCCGGCCGGACCTGTCGTGGCTGTCGGAGATCCGGCTCGACCTGGACCCGGTGCTGCAGGCGCCGACGAAGCTGGCGCCGTTGATCGACCCGAACGTCCACTCGTGCGGCACCGTCTATCCACATGGTGAAAACGAGCTGCGGCACCCCGAGCCGGGTGTTTACCTGGTGGGCATGAAGAGCTACGGCCGGGCGCCGACGTTCCTGTCGCTGACGGGCTACGAACAGGCACGGTCCGTCGTGGCCGCGATCGCCGGTGACCACGAGGCGGCGAGCCGCGTCGAGCTCGTGCTGCCCGAGACCGGGGTGTGCGGCGGCGCGGGCGTGTTCGACGCACCGGAGGAGCAGAAGAACGAGGGCGGCTGCTGCGGCTCGCCGGAGCACGGTGAGCTGACGATCGGCCTCGCGCCCAGTGCCCGCTGACACCACGACGGCGCGGCCCGGCATCGACGCCGGGCTGCGCCGCGTGCTGATCGTCCTGTGCACCACGGAGATCATCAGCTGGGGAATCCTGTACTACGCGTTTCCCGTGCTGCTGCCGACGATCGGTGCGCGCACGGGGTGGTCGCACGCCGCGATCACCGCCGGGTTCTCCGCGAGTCAGATCGTCGCCGGCCTGGTCGGCATTCCAGTGGGCAGGCTGCTCGACCGGCACGGCCCACGCGCCATCATGACGACCGGCTCGATCGTCGCCGTGTTCGCACTGGTCGCGCTGGCGACCGCGGAGTCGCTGGTGTGGTTCACCGCCTCCTGGTTGCTGGCCGGTGTCGCGATGGCCGGAATCTTCTACGCTCCCGCGTTCGCGGCGCTCACCCGCTGGTACGGGCCGCGCCGCGTGTCCGCGCTGACCGTGCTCACCCTGGTCGCCGGCCTGGCGAGCACGGTGTTCGCGCCGCTGACCGCCGTGCTCAACGACCACCTGGGCTGGCGCGGCACCTATCTCGTGCTCGCCGGATTCCTCGCCGTCACCACGATCCCGCTGCACCTGTTCGGACTGCGGCTGCCGTGGCCCGCCCTCGAACACGAGACCGTCCACACGCCGTCGGCGGTGGCGCGCAGCAGGCCGTTCCTGGTGCTCGTGGTCGCGATGAGCCTGGCCGCGTTCAGCGTGTACGCCGTCGTGATCAACCTCGTCCCGCTGCTGACCGAACGTGGCATGACCACCTCGGCCGCCGCGATCGCGCTCGGGCTGGGTGGCGTCGGGCAGGTGCTCGGCCGGCTCGGCTACGCCAGGTTGTCCGCGAGAACCACCGTGCGCACCCGCACCCTGGCGGTCCTCCTGGTCAGCGCGGCCGTGACCGCACTGCTGGGAGTCGTACCCGGCCCGGCGCTGCTGCTGATCGCGGGCTCGGTCCTCGCGGGCGTCACGCGCGGGATCTTCACGCTGGTGCAGGCGACGGCGATCACCGATCGCTGGGGTGCTGTCCACTACGGACAGCTCAACGGCCTGCTCACCGCGCCGGTCATGCTCACGGCCGCGATCGCACCGTGGGCGGGCAGCGCCATGGCGGCGTGGCTCGGCGGTTATCCGGCGGTGTTCGTGGTGCTGGGCCTGATCGGGGTGCTGGCGGCCGCGTTGTCGACCGCCAGCGTGCCACGGCGTTAGCCGAGCAGTTCGGCGACGAGACCGCGCACGCGGCGGTCGATGTCGTCACGGATCGGCCGCACGGCGTCGATGCCCTGTCCGGCCGGGTCTTCGAGCTGCCAGTCGAGGTAGCGCTTGCCGGGGAACACCGGGCAGGTGTCGCCGCAGCCCATCGTGATCACCACGTCGGACGCTTCGACGTCGGAGGTCGTGAGCTTCGACGGGACCTCGGCGGTGATGTCGAGTCCCCACTCGGCGAGCGCCGCCGCGGCTGCGGGGTTGACCTTCTCGGCAGGCTCGGATCCGGCCGAGCGGACGGCGATGCGGCCCATGCCGTAGTGCTGCAGCAGTGCCGCGGCCATCTGGGAACGGCCCGCGTTGTGCACGCAGACGAACAGCACCTCGGGGGTCTTGGACACGGTGGTTCTCCTTGGCACCTTGGACCGAAGTACGTCGATGCAGATCACACCCCGTGTATCGACTTTTGTCAATCCAAGCCGCTAGGGTCATCGTCATGACGAGCCCGGACCAGACGCTGCTCGACTCGGCGACCGCCGCCCGCCTGTTCAAGGCGCTCGGCGACCCGATCCGCGTCGAGCTGGTCAGCCTCGTACGCCGGACCGAGGGTCAGGAAGCGTGCTTCTGCGACCTCGCCGACCAGTTCGACATGCCGCAGTCCTCGCTGAGCCACCACCTGAAGATCCTCGTGCAGGCCGGCGTGCTCAGCCGCGAACGCCGCGGCACCTGGAGCTGGTACCGCATCGACAACGCCGCCATCGACACACTCGCCGCGGTGCTGGCGCCGGGCGGACCGCTGCGCGACAGCAGCGCCTGCTGCGACTGACCTTTCCCAGGAGAACCTGTTGAGCACCAAGGAAACAGCGGCACCGGACGTGCTGCACCGACTGTCCTTCCTGGACAGGTTCCTGCCGGTGTGGATCGGCGTCGCCATGGTCGCCGGACTGCTGCTCGGCCGGTTCGTCCCCGGCCTGCAGGGCGTGCTGGACGCGGTGAAGATCGGTGAGGTGTCGCTGCCGATCGCCCTTGGCCTGCTGCTGATGATGTACCCGGTGCTCGCGAAGGTGCGCTACGACAGGCTCGACACCGTCACCCGTGACAGGCGCACGATGGTGCTGTCGCTGGTGCTGAACTGGGTGCTCGGTCCCGCGTTGATGTTCGCGCTGGCGTGGATCTTCCTCGCGGATCTGCCCGAGTACCGGACCGGCTTGATCATCGTCGGTCTCGCCCGGTGCATCGCGATGGTCATCATCTGGAACGACCTGGCCTGCGGTGACCGCGAGGCCGCCGCGGTGCTGGTGGCGTTGAACTCGGTGTTCCAGGTCGTCATGTTCGGCGTGCTCGGCTGGTTCTACCTCGATCTGCTGCCGGGGTGGCTCGGCCTGGACACCGCCGCGGTCGACTTCTCCGCGTGGGAGATCGCCCAGTCCGTGCTGATCTTCCTCGGTATCCCGCTGCTGGCCGGCTACCTGAGCAGGAAGCTGGGGGAGCGGTCGCGCGGCCGGGACTGGTACGAGTCCAAGTTCCTGCCGCGGGTCGGCCCGATCGCCCTGTACGGCCTGCTGTTCACGATCGTCATCCTGTTCGCGCTGCAGGGTGAGAACATCACCGGCCGGCCGCTCGACGTCGCCCGCATCGCGCTGCCGTTGCTCGTCTACTTCGCCGTCATGTGGGCCGGTTCCTACGCGCTGGGCAAGGCGTCCGGGCTGTCCTACGAGCGGACGACGACGCTGGCGTTCACCGCGGCGGGCAACAACTTCGAGCTCGCCATCGCCGTCGCGATCGGCGTGTTCGGCGTGACCTCCGGCCAGGCTCTGGCAGGTGTGGTGGGGCCGCTGATCGAGGTGCCCGTGCTCGTCGGACTCGTCTACGTCAGCCTTGGGCTGCGGCGCCGATGGGTGGCTCGTGCTCGAGTCTGACGTCGTGGTGATCGGCGGCGGTCAGGCAGGGCTGGCCGCCGCCTTCTACCTGCGCCGCGCGGGCATCGACCACGTGGTGCTGGACGCGCAACCCTTGCCGGGCGGGGCTTGGCCATTTACGTGGAACTCGCTGCGCCTGTTCTCCGTCGCCCGCCACAGTTCCCTGCCCGGCTGGCCCATGCCGTCCTTTCCGGACGGCTACCCGACCGCGCGGCACGTCGTCGACTACCTCGCCGCCTACGAGAAGCGCTACGACATCCCCGTCCACCGGCCCGTCCAGGTGACCTCGGTGATCCGCGACGGCGACCGGCTGCTGGTGCGCACCGACTCCGGAACCTGGTCGGCGCGGCACGTCGTCAGCGCGACGGGCACCTGGTGGCGGCCCTTCCGGCCGCTGGTCGACCTGCCCGGCCGCCAACTGCACACCGTGGACTACCGCGACCCGCTCGAGTTCGCCGGTCAGCGGATCGTCGTGGTCGGCGGCGGCAACTCCGGTGCCCAGATCGCCGCCGACCTCGCGCCGCACACCGAGTTGACCTGGATGACCCGCCGGCCGCCGCGGTACATGCCGGACGAGATCGACGGCAAAGCGCTGTTCGACATCGCCACCCGGCGCGGCAGCGTCAGCGGACTCGGCGACATCGTGGCTGTGCCGCCGGTGCGCGAGGCCCGTGACAGCGGACTGCTCGTGGCCACCTCGATAGACGTCGAAGCCCTGTCCGGCGCGGACGTCGTGGTGTGGTGCACCGGATTCCGCCCGGCCCTGAGCCACCTGTCACCGCTGCGACTGCGCGACACCGACGGTCGCGTCGCCGTTGACGGCACCACGGCCGTGGACGAGCCGCGCCTGCATCTGCTCGGCTACGGCGGCTGGACCGGCCCGGCGTCCGCGACGCTGATCGGGGTCGGGCCGACCGCGAAGGCAGCGGTCGCGAAGATCGCCGCGGCGATCAGGCCGTGACCGGTCGCCGATCGCTCACGCTGCTCAGCATCGCGGCCATCCGATCGGTCGTCTCCGGGCGGACCCAGTAGTAGACCCACGTGCCCCGGCGCTCGCAGTCGACCAGGCCCGCCTGGCGCAGCAGCTTGAGGTGATGCGAGATCGTGGGCTGGGACAGCTCGAACGCGGGCGTCAGCTCGCAGACGCAGACCCCGCCCTCGGTTCGAGAAGCGATCATCGACAGCAGTCGCAGCCGCACCGGGTCGCCGAGCGCCTTGAACATCGCCGACAGCTCCACCGCCTGTGCCGCGGCCAGCGGCTCTTCCGGCAGCGGCTCGCAGCAGCCCGACTCTTGCTTCGACATATTTCAATATTGACGGCACTACGGGCTTCGCGCAACACTGCATAGACAGACTTCAATACAGCCTGGAGGTAGATCGCTCATGAGCGAGCAGACCGAGCTGCGCGAGACCGTCCGCGCCCGCTACGCCGCCGCCGCGACCGCCGTCGTCGAGGGTGGAGGCGGGTGCTGTGGACCGCAGACCGCGGAGATCGACGAGACCTTCGGCGCCACGCTCTACCCGGCGGCCCAGCGCGACGAACTGCCCGCAGCGGCGGTGGCCGCGTCACTCGGCTGCGGCAACCCGGTCGCCGTCGCCGAGCTCCGCGAAGGGGAGCGGGTGCTGGACCTGGGCTCCGGCGGTGGCATCGACGTCCTGCTCTCCGCCCGTCGCGTGGGCGCCACCGGCAAGGCCTACGGCCTGGACATGACCGACGAGATGCTCGCGTTGGCCCTGTCGAACGCGGAGAAGGCCGGTGCCGCCAACGTCGAGTTCCTCAAGGGCGACATCGAGGCAATCCCGTTGCCCGGCAACACCATCGACGTCGTGATCTCCAACTGCGTGATCAATCTCTCCGTCGACAAGCCCGCCGTGTTCGCCGAGACCTTCCGCGTCCTGCGTCCCGGCGGCCGCCTCGGCATCTCCGACGTCGTCGCGGACGATCGCCTCACACCCGCCGAGCGGGCCGAGCGCGGGTCCTACGTCGGCTGCGTCGCCGGAGCCCTCACCTTCACCGAGTACCGCGAAGGCCTGCGGGCGGCCGGTTTCACCGGCATCGAGATCACCCCGGCGTTCGAGGCGGCGGACGGGATGCACTCGGCCGTCGTCCGCGCCGTGAAGCCACTCGACGTCGAGCCTGCCGCCGCAGTGCTCCCGCCGCAGGGCGAAGACTCGTGCTGTGGCGTCAGCGCCTTTTGCACGCCGGGCGGCCAGTAGGCCGATGAGCGGACAGGAGCTTCGTCCGCGTGATCACGCCCGATTCTCGAGCATGCCGGGGCCGAACACCTCGTACCTGATGTCGTCGGCGCGCATCCCGCGACGAAGGAGCCCCGCGCGCACGTCGCGCATGAAGGTGATCGGACCGCACAGGTAGGCGACCGCCCCAGGCGGCAACGGGATCGCGTCCACCTCGATCCGGCCCGGCCGCCCGCCCTCGTCGCCGTTCTCGTACCAGGTCAGCTGTCCGAGGCGGGCGTACTCGGCGCGGTGTGCGTGCCGGACGGCCGAGCTCTCGGCGTGCGCGGCGACGACCGTCCGCGTCGGTTGCGTGGCACCGATGTGGTCGAGCATCGACAACATCGGCGTGATGCCGATGCCCGCACTGATCAGCAGCACGGGCCGGTCGCCGGGTTCGAGGGTCACCTCGCCGGCGGGCGGACCGACCAGCACGGTGTCATCGGCGTGGACGTGGTCGTGCAGGAAGTTCGACACCGCACCGTCCGGAGCGCCGTCCTCGCCGCGAACTCGCCGCACGGTGATGCGCAGCTCGCCGCGGCCGGGTGCCTGCGACAGGGAGTACTGGCGCGGCTGCCGGCCACCGTCCGGCAGGTCGACCGCGACGGACACGTACTGGCCCGGCTCGAACGCCGGAACCGGACCGCCGTCATCGGGCAGGAGGGTGAAGGACACCGTGTCGGCCGCCTGCTCGTCGCGCTTCGCCACCCGCCAGGGACGCCACAGCGTCTCGGGTGTGACGCCCGCGGTCTGGAACAGACGTGCCTCGGCGGCGATCAGCGAGACCGCGAACAGCCAGTAGACCTCGTCCCAGGCCGCGGCGACCTCAGGAGTGACGGCGTCACCGAGCACGGTGGCGACGGCGCCGATGAGGTGCTTCCCGACGATCGGGTACTGGTCGGGCCGCACCCCGAGCGAGACGTGCTTGTGGGCGATGCGTTCCGCGATCGGGCCGAACGGCGTCCCGTCGAGGAGGTGCTGGGCGTAGGCGATCACCGCGGCGGCCAGTGCGATCTGCTGCTTGCCGCTGGCCTGGTTGCCGCGGTTGAACAGGTTCAGCAGTTCGGGGTGCGCGGCGAACATCGACGGGTAGAACTCGGCGGTGATCTCGGTGGCGTGGTCTCGGACGACGGGCAGGGTCGCGCGGACCACGGCGGCCGAAGCAGCGGAAAGCACAGGTGTTCTCCTCGATGATGGGTTTTGGTCGCCGACGGACAGCGCGGCACGAGGGCCAGGAGTCCGTGTTCCGAACACATCTCGAGCTTGCGTGATCAGGCCGGGGTGAACGCAGGTATCAACGTCGCTTCTGGGGGAGGACTTTCGTCCCGGGACCCGCGACCGGCGGGCTTGGCAGGAGGGCGATCCGTTGGGGTGGCGGGCGCTACGTCATCCTCGTGAGCCGGATCAGCGCCGAGCCCGTGATGGCCGCCATCGTGGACGCCATGAGCAGTCCGCCGAAGGCCCCGATGAGTGCGATGAGTGCGGGAGACTGACCTGGTTGCCACAGGGGAGTGGTGACGGCGGTGAACACCAGGAGGCCGGCACCCCAGGCCAGGGCGTTGGCCCAGATCCACAGATGAGCACCGGGGAAGTGGTGGCGGAGGAGGTACCACTGCGCGGTTCCCAGCGACAGCAGCACTCCGGCGCCGGCCACCGTGGCGATGGGCAGCACGGCAACGAGGGGAAGTGTGTTCAGCCGCTCGCCGTTGTGCACCGCCAGCATCGCCACCGCCCAGGCGAATCCCGCTGCCAGAGCGGTGGCGCCGATCCAGCTGCGTGCCTGCGGCGCGTGGTCCACACGCCGCAGCACCACGGCTTGCGCCGCGCCGAGCACGGCGCCCTCGATCACTCCTGCCAGGACGAGCAGCTGCGGTGATGAGGTGAGCGCACCCACGAGCGCCGGCGCGAGGAAGCCCGCGAACTCTCCCGCTGTCGTCCAGCGGAACCACGACTGCCAGATTTCGCGCGCGGCCAGTTCGGTTCTCATCCCTGAAATCACCTTCATGCCAACGGAACCACGCTGACCGGGCAATGCGCGTGGCGAATCAAAGCCTGGCTGGTCGACCCGAGCAGCAGACCGCGGAAGCCGCCGCGTCCTCGGGTGCCGACCACGATCAGCCGCGCGTGCGCCGACTGCTCGACCAAGGTGTGCGCGGGGCGGTCGCGAGTGAGGAACTGCCGCACGGGCACATCGGGACGTGCGGCTGAAGGACCGGCGACCTGTTCGGCCAGCAGCCGGTGTTCCGCGGCCTCGATCGACGCGAGGTTCGTCGCTGTCAGCCCGCGTTGCCACGCGGTCTCGGCGGTGATGTCCCACCACGTCCGCACCGCGTGCAGGGCCACGCTGCGCAGAGCGGCAGCGTCGAGCGCGAAGTCCAGAGCCGCGTCGCTGGCCGGCGATCCGTCCAGTCCCACAACGACAGGAGCGTCCGGCGACGGATCCGCGCCGGTGTTGCGAACCACGACGACGGGGCAGTGCGCGTGCGTCGTCACGGCGACCGCGGTCGAACCCGCGAGCAGGCCGGCGAATCCTCCCCGGCCGTGTGAGCCCAGCACCAGAAGGCCGGCCGACGCGGATCGGCCGACGAGTTGCTCAGCCGCGTCGCCGGCTGCCAGTTCGATCTTCACATCGATCCCGGGGGCTGCTTTCCCGGCTGCGTCCGCCGCTTCGGCGAGCCATTGCCGGCCTTCCTCGAGAACACCGTCCGAATAGGACTCGGCCGGCGCGATCACGTCGAGCGTGCGCGCTGGAACCAGCACGCACGAGTGCGTGATCACGAGCCCGGTCTTGCGCCGGGCGGCCTCCTCCGCGGCCCATCGCACCGCATGCGTCGCGGACTTCGATCCGTCCAGTCCCACGACCACCGGCCTGGTCACGGTCATCGCCTCCTCCAACTCGGTTCGTGCACGAGTGCGCGGGTCCGCGTGGCGATCTCCACGTCCTCCCGCGCTTCGACGACCCACACCGCGACAGCCGAGCCGCTCGCGCTGATGCGGCCGTCCCGCACGACTTCGGCGTTGCGTCCTCCGTCCAGGCTGACACCGAGGAAAGCCAGCCCGGCAGCGGTGTCCGCCCGCAACGTGGCGTCGTGCTCGCCGACGCCGCCGGTGAACACGAGCAGGTCGATGCCGCCCAGCGACGCCGTCATGGCGGCGATGCTCTGCCGCAACCGATGCACGTACACCTGTAGCGCGAGGACCGCGTGCTCGTCGCCGTTCTCGGCGGCCTTGCGCACGTCCCGCAGGTCACCGCCGACCTCGGACAGGCCGGCGAGCCCGGAGTGGTGTTCCAGGCCGTCCTCGAGTTCGTCCAGCGTCAGTCCGGCGCGTTGCAGCCACACCAGCAGACCAGGATCGACGTCACCGCTTCGGGTCGCCATCACCAGGCCCGCCAACGGGGTGAAGCCCATCGTCGTGTCGACCGAACGTCCGTTCGCGACAGCGGCGAGCGACGCCCCGGAGCCCAGGTGGCAGGTCACCACCCGAGCGCCGGGCCTGCCCGCCAACGCGGCCGCCTGCCGGGACGCGTAAGCGTGTGACAGCCCGTGGAACCCGTACCTGCGCAGCTCCCACTTGTGACGCCACGCGGCGGGTATGGCGTAGGTCGTGGCGGCTGCGGGCATCGTGGTGTGGAAGGCGGTGTCGAAACACGCGACCTGCGGCAGATCGGGCAGCAGTCGCCTCGCCGCGTCGATGCCGGCGAGCGCACGGGGTTGATGCAGGGGCGCCAGCCCCGTGAGTGCCTCGATTCTGGCGCGCACGTCGTCGTCGATCGCGGTGGCACCGGTGAAGGCAGAGCCGCCGTGCACGACGCGGTGGCCGACCGCGTCCACGGACGGCGCGCCGCTCAGGAAATCCTCCAGCGGGCCGGTTTCGTCGCCACCCGACCACCGTTCGACGTCGGTCCCGGCGAGAACCACGTCGTCCTCGCCGAGCACGCGGAGCTTCAGACTGGAGGAGCCCGCGTTCACGACGAGAACGTTCACTGCCAGGTCCAGTCACGGATCTCGGGCATGTCCTCGCCGTGCTCGCGGATCCAGTTGTGGTGACGCGTGCGCTGGTCCTGCATGTGCTGCCGGAGCCGGGCCGCCTTGGGCCCGAGTCCTGGCACGCGGTCGACGACGTCGATCACCAGCCGGTAGCGGTCCATGTCGTTGAGCACCAGCATGTCGAACGGGGTGGTGGTCGTGCCTTCTTCCTTGTAGCCGCGGACGTGCAGGTTGTGGTGGTTGGTGCGGCGGTAGGTCAGGCGGTGGATCAGCCACGGGTAGCCGTGGTAGGCGAAGATGACGGGCTTGTCGGCGGTGAACAACGCGTCGAACTCGCGGTCCGGCATGCCGTGCGGGTGCTCGGTGTCCGGTTGCAGGCGCATCAGGTCCACCACGTTGACGACCCGGATTCGCAGTGACGGCAGGTGTTCGCGCAGGAGCTTCGTCGCGGCGAGCACCTCGACGGTCGGGGCGTCGCCGGCACACGCCAGCACGACGTCCGGCTCCTCGATGCTGTCGTCGTTGCTCGCCCACTCCCAGATACCGGCGCCACGGGTGCAGTGCAGGATCGCCTCGTCCACGTCGAGCCAGTCCGGCGTCTCGTTCTTGCCGGCCACGATGACGTTGACGTAGTCCTTGCTGCGCAGGCAGTGGTCCGCGACGGAGAGCAGGGTGTTGGTGTCCGGCGGCAGGTAGACGCGGACGACCTCGGCCTTCTTGTTCATCACGTGGTCGATGAAGCCGGGGTCCTGATGGGAGAATCCGTTGTGGTCCTGGCGCCACACGTGCGAGCTGAGCAGGTAGTTCAGCGACGCAACGGGCCTGCGCCACTCCAGCTTCTTGTGCGTCTTGAGCCACTTGGCGTGCTGGTTGAACATCGAGTCGATGATGTGGATGAACGCCTCGTAGCAGTTGAACAACCCGTGCCTGCCCGTGAGCAGATAGCCCTCCAGCATGCCCTGGCACAGGTGCTCGGACAGCACCTCGACGACCCGGCCGTCGTGGACCAGGTGCTCGTCGACCGGCAGAGTCTCGGCCTGCCACTGCTTTCCGGTCACCTCGTACACGGCGTCGAGCCGGTTGGACGCCGTCTCGTCCGGCCCGAAGATCCGGAACGAACGGGCGTCGGCGTTGAGCGTGATGATGTCGCGCAGCATCCGGCCGAGCACCCTGGTCGGTTCCGAGTGCGTGGTGCCGTGCTTCACGACCTCCGCCGCGTGCGCGCGGATGCCCGGCATCTTCAGCTCGCGCAACAACAGTCCGCCGTTGGCGTGCGGGGTCGCGCCCATCCGGTGATCACCAGCGGGTACCAGCTCGGCGAGCTCTGGGCGTGGCGCTCCGTTGTCGTCGAAGAGCTCGGCCGGCCGGTAGCTCCGCAGCCAGGTCTCCAGCTGCCGCAGGTGGTCCGGGTTGTCGCGCACGCCTGCCAGCGGCACCTGGTGTGCCCGCCAGGTGTTCTCGACCGGCACGCCGTCCACTTCGGACGGACCGGTCCAGCCCTTGGGACTGCGCAGCACGATCATCGGCCAGCGCGGCCGGTCCTCCGAGGCCTTGACGCGGTGGATCTCGTCCACGATCTGGTCGAGCACCTCCGCCATGCGGGCGTGCATCGCCTTGGGTTCGTCGCCCTGGACGTAGAACGGCGTGTAGCCGTAGCCGCGCAGCAACGCATCCAGCTCGTCGTGCGGGATCCGCGAGAGCAGGCTCGGGTTGGCGATCTTGTACCCGTTGAGGTGCAGGATCGGCAGCACCGCCCCGTCGCTCTTCGGGTTGAGGAACTTGTTGGCGTGCCAGCTGGCCGCGAGCGGCCCGGTCTCGGCCTCGCCGTCACCGACGACGCACGCGACGATCAGACCGGGGTTGTCGAACGCCGCGCCGAACGCGTGCGCCAGCGAATAGCCCAGCTCACCACCTTCGTGGATGGAGCCGGGCACCTCGGGCGCCACGTGACTCGGCACGCCACCGGGGAAGGAGAACTGCCGGAAGAGCTTCTGCATGCCTACGGCGTCGCGCGGCACGTTCGGGTACGTCTCGCTGTAGGTGCCTTCCAGCCACGTGTTGGCCAGCAACGCGGGGCCGCCGTGGCCGGGGCCGGTCACGAACATCATGTCGAGGTCGCGCTCCCGGATGATCCGGTTGAGGTGCGCGTAGATGAAGTTCAGGCCCGGCGTGGTGCCCCAGTGGCCCAGCAGACGGGGCTTGATGTGCTCCGGCGCCAGCGGTTCGGTCAGCAGCGGGTTGTCCATCAGGTAGATCTGGCCGGCCGACAGGTAGTTGGCGGCTCGCCAGTACGCGTCGACGAGTTCCAGGTCGGCGTTCGACATCTCGCGCTCCTCATTCGGGTTTGGTGCGGTCAGTGGACGGGGACACCGCAGCCGGCGAACTGGTCGCGCACTCGCCGCACGAGGTCGGTGTCGGGGGAAGGGACGTCGGCCAGCGGGAACGGGATGCCGAGCGCGGCGTACTTGGGGGCGCCGAGTTTGTGGAACGGCAGCACTTCGACACGTTCGACCGCGTCCAGGGTGCTGACGAAGGACGCGATGCCGGCGACGTTGTCCTCGGCGTCGGTGTGGCCGGGCACGAGGACGAACCTGATCCACATCGGCTTGTGCAGCGCGGACAGCCGGCGGGCGAACTCCAGCGTCGGTGCGACCTCGCCGCCGGTGACGTGCCGGTAGATGACCGGGTCCCAGGACTTGATGTCCAGCAGGACCAGGTCGGTGTCGGTGAGAAGTTCCTCGGACGCCCGTGCGCCGAGGAAACCGGACGTGTCCAGCGCGGTGTGCAGGCCGAGCTGCTTGGCGCGGTGGAGGACTTCGGCGGTGAAGTCCGGCTGTAGCAGCGGTTCTCCGCCGCTGATCGTCAGCCCGCCGCCGGCGACCTCGATGAACCGCTGATACTTCGCGACCTCGACCATGACCTCGTCGACGGTCATGCGGTGACCGTCACGCATGTGCCAGGTGTCCGGGTTGTGGCAGTACAGGCACCGCAGCGGGCACCCGCTCAGGAACAGCACGAAGCGGGTGCCCGGTCCGTCGACCGCGGTGGCGACGTCCCACGAGTGGACTGATCCGGTGGTCACAGCGACTCGTGGAACGTGCGGTTGATGACGTCCCGCTGCTGCTCGGGCGTGAGCCGGACGAAGTTCACCGCGTACCCGGAGACGCGGATCGTCAGCTGCGGATGGTTCTCCGGGTGTGCCATGGCGTCGAGCAGGGTTTCGCGGTTGAGCACGTTGGCGTTCAGATGGAACCCACCCGCGTCGGTGTAGGCGTCGAGCACGCCGACGAGGTTGGTCACCTGCTCGTCCTCGGTGCGTCCGAGTCCTGCCGGCGTGATGCTCGCGGTCAGCGAGATCCCGTCCTGCGCCTGGTCGTAGGGAAGTTTGGCCACCGACAACGCCGCGGCGACGAGCCCGTGCCGGTCCCGGCCGTTCATCGGGTTGGCGCCGGGTGCGAACGGTTCACCGGCACGGCGGCCGTCCGGGGTGTTGCCGGTGTGCTTGCCGTAGACGACGTTCGAGGTGATGGTGAGCACCGACTGCGTGTGCACGGCGCCGCGGTGGGCGGGGTACTGCCGCACCTTGCGCATGAAGCTCTCCACCAGCTCGACGGCGATCGCGTCGGCGCGGTCGTCGTTGTTGCCGTACTTCGGGAAGTCGCCCTCCACGAGGTAGTCGACCGCGAGGCCGGTGTCGTCGCGGATCACGCGGACGCGGGCGTATCTGATCGCGGACAGGCTGTCCGCGACCACCGACAGGCCGGCGATGCCGCAGCCGAGCAACCGTTGGACCGGATGGTCGTGCAACGCCATCTCGATGCGTTCGTAGGCGTACTTGTCGTGCATGTAGTGGATGACGTTGAGCGCCTCGACGTAGGTCTTCGCGAGCCAGTCGGTCATCCGGTCGAACGCCGCCCGCACCTCTTCGTGGTCGAGGTGGTCGGAGGCGATCGGCGGGAACGCCGGAGCCACCTGGACGCCGCTGATCTCGTCGCGGCCGCCGTTGATCGCGTACAGGAGTGCCTTGGCGAGGTTGACCCGCGCGCCGAACAGCTGCATCTGCTCGCCGACCTTCATGGCCGACACGCAGCACGCGATCGCCGTGTCGTCGCTGAACCGCGGCCGGATCAGGTCGTCGTTCTCGTACTGGATCGAGCTGGTGTCGATGGAGACCTTGGCACAGAAGCGTTTGAAGCCTTCGGGCAGACGCGGCGACCACAGCACGGTCAGGTTCGGTTCCGGTGCGGGGCCCAGGTTGTAGAGCGTCTGCAGGAACCGGAAGCTCGTCCGCGTCACCAGCGGCCGTCCGTCGTCGCCCATGCCGCCGATGGACTCGGTGACCCAGGTCGGGTCGCCGGAGAACAGCTGGTCGTACTCCGGTGTGCGCAGGAAGCGCACGATCCGCAGCTTGATGACCAGGTCGTCGACGAGCTCCTGCGCCTCGCGTTCGGTCAGCACGCCTTCGTCGAGGTCACGTTGCAGGTACACGTCCAGGAAGGTGGACGTGCGACCCAGCGACATCGCTGCGCCGTTCTGCTCCTTCACCGCGGCGAGATAGGCGAAGTACAGCCACTGCACGGCTTCACGGCCGTTGCGGGCCGGACCGGAGATGTCGTAGCCGTAGGACGCGGCCATGCCGCGCAGTTCCTCCAGCGCCCGGACCTGCTCGGCGAGCTCCTCCCGGTCCCTGATGACGTCCTCTGTGGACATCGACTCGTCCAGCGCCGCCCGTTCGGCCTTCTTGGCCGTGACGAGGCGGTCCACGCCGTAGAGCGGAACCCGCCGGTAGTCACCGATGATCCGGCCTCGTCCATAGGCGTCCGGGAGGCCGGTGATGATTCCTGCCTTGCGGGCCCTGAGAATCTCGGCGGTGTAGACGTCGAACACGCCGTCGTTGTGCGTCTTGCGGTACTTGGTGAAGATGTCCCGGACGCTCGGGTCGAGCTGGTAGCCGTAGGTCGCGAGGCTCGTCTCGACCATCCGCAGGCCGCCGGTGGGCATGATCGCGCGCTTGAGCGGCGCGTCGGTCTGCAACCCCACGATGATCTCGTGGTCCCGGTCGATGTAGCCCGGAGCGTGCGCGGTGATCGACGACGGTGTGTTCGGGTCGACGTCGTGGATCCCGCGGGCGCGCTCGTCGACGAACATCTCCGTCAACCGGTGCCACAACGCTGTTGTGCGCGGTGTCGGACCGGACAGGAACGTCGCGTCGCCGTCGTACGGCGTGTAGTTGGCCTGGATGAAACCGCGCACGTCGATCTCGTGGGTGGTCGTGCGCTCGGCGGTCGCAGTCATCGCGTCAGCACGACCTTGAGCGCGCCGGTGTCGCCGGCGTTCTCGAACACCTCGTACGCCTGCTCCATCTCGTCGAGTGCGAACCGGTGCGTGATGAACCGCTCGCCGTCGATCCGGCCCGCCGCGACCATGCGCAGCAGGGTGGGCGTCGAGCTCGTGTCGACCAGGCCGGTGGTGATGGTGACGTTGCGGATCCAGAGGCTTTCCAGGTGCAGCGTCGCGGGCTTGCCGTGCACGCCGACGTTGGCGACGTGCCCGCCGGGCCGCACGAGCTTCGTGCACAGCTCGAAGGTCTCCGGCACACCGACCGCCTCGATCGCGACGTGCGCGCCAAGTCCGCCGGTCAGCTCGCCGACGACGCGTTCGGCTTCTTCGGCGGTGCCCGCGGTGACGTCCGCGCCGAACTGCTTCGCGGCGTCGAGCCGGGACGTCGCCAGGTCGACCGCGACGATGTGGCTGGGGCTGTAGAGCTGCGCGGTCTGGATCGCGGCGAGTCCGATCGGCCCCGCGCCGACGATCACCACGGTGTCGGCGGGCTTGATCCGTCCATTGAGGACACCGACCTCGTAGGAGGTGGGCA
Organism: Lentzea waywayandensis; assembly: GCF_900115955.1. Taxonomy (GTDB): domain Bacteria; phylum Actinomycetota; class Actinomycetes; order Mycobacteriales; family Pseudonocardiaceae; genus Lentzea; species Lentzea waywayandensis. The sequence continues at coordinate 300,063 of NZ_FOYL01000002.1, read as the reverse complement.
GGATGTCCGCGAGCGCGACCGCGGCGGTGTCGGTGACGTCGTTGGGCAGCAGGTGCGTGGAGGTGTCGGCGAACGGCACGCGCACGTACTCGGCCTGCACGCCGTCGGTCGTGTGGCCGAGGATCCAGCCACCACCGCCGAGGCACTGGCCGTAGCTGCCGACGCGGCAGTACTCGCAGCGGCCACAGGACGTGATGCACGAGATGAGCACCCGGTCGCCCGGTTTCACACCGGTGACCGAGGCGCCGACCTGCTCCACGACGCCGACCGCCTCGTGGCCGAGGATCCGGCCGGGCTCGACCTCGGGCACGTCGCCCTTGAGGATGTGCAGGTCCGTGCCGCAGATCGTGACCGCGGTGACGCGGACGATCGCGTCGGTGGGTTCCTCGATCTCCGGCCGGGGAACCTCTTCCCACACGCGCTTGCCAGGACCGTGGTAGACCAGCGCCTTCATCGCGATTCCTCCTCGTCGGTTCGTCGATCCCAGACTTCTCGGGTCGGCGGGCGCCGCGCAGAGCCCCTGGTCCCCGACGCCGGAGGACCTAAGGACCTCCTGCTGCCACGTGCGGCGGACCTACGGTCGAGATATGAAGCACGCGCTGGTGGTCTACGAGTCGATGTTCGGAAACACCAAGGAGATCGCCGAAGCCGTGGCCGAAGGGCTGCGGGGCTCGATGACGGTCAAGGTCGTCGAGGTGGGTTCGGCTCCGGTGGAACTGAGTGACGAGATCGGGTTGCTCGTGGTCGGCGGGCCGACGCACGCGTTCAGCATGAGCAGGCCGAACACCCGCGCCGACGCCGCGACCAAGGGCGCCGACAAGCGGGCGGCCGCGGCAGCGGGACTGCGGGAGTGGGTGGAGCAGGTCGGCAAGGGAACGGCACGTCCGCCGGTCGCCGCGTTCGACACGAAGGTCAGGCGGCCTCCGCTGCCCGGCTCTGCTGCCCGTGCCGCGCTGACTCGGTTGCGGCGCGCCCACTTCCCGGTGCTCACGTCGGCGGAGAACTTCTACGTCGACGGCACCGCGGGCCCGCTGGTCGAAGGTGAGCCCGACCGTGCCCGGATCTGGGGAGCCAAGTGCGCGGCCGACGTGGGGTAGAACGGCACACGACCGTCCGGCGGTGACCTGGGGTCATGAGGTCGAACGCGAGGAGCATTCCGTGCCGCCGAACTCAGGCCTGGAGGCGAACCGGCCGGCGAGGAGCGGGGATGGCGGTGCGGCCGTGGTGCGCCTCCAGAACCGGTTGGTGCACCACGAGAACAGGGCACGGCGCGTGGTGGAGCGCGGCTCTGGTGACGGTACCGCTCTCGTGCGTGTCGCCGGAACCGACGACGATCAGGTCGGTGTCGGTGCACCGCGCGATCGCCTCGTGCGGTAGCGCGCGAACCAGCACGGCGTGGTGCCGCAATCCATCGAGCGCCGCTGCGGCGCGCGCGAGCACATACGTGTGGTCTGTGTCCACGCCGCTCCGGACCGGGGGCTCTGGTGCGGCGTGGAGGACCCGCAGGGCCGCATCGCGTCGCCGCGCGAAGTCGGCGGCGTGACGGAGCACCCGGCGATCACCGGGACCACCGCTGACCAGCACGGTGACGTGGCGGTGCCGGAAGTCGACGGCCGCGGGCGTCCCGCGCACGACCACCGTGTCGCAGCGCGTCTCGGCCAGCAGCGGCAGGACGTGGCCACCCAGTCCCAGCGTCGAGTTCCCCGGACCCCGGTAGCCGACGACCACGAGCTGGGCGCGGAAGTCGTCCTGCGGACGGTGGATCTCGAGGCCGGTGCCGACGAGCTGCGCGTGGGCGGCGGCCCACCTCAGCGCGTTCTCGTCACGTCTGGCGCCGTCTTGGATGATCACGATCGGTTCCATGCGTTGACAATGGTTCATCGCGTCCATCTGGAGCAGGGCGGGAAGAGTCCACTGAGCAGGGACCAAAGTCCCACCGTCGCAGGGCCTAGTCCGTGTCCTGTAGGTCTCGTCCGCGACAGTCGCGGCCGAGGGCCCGGAGACGGCACCGGCCCGGTATGAGGGCGTTCCGGCGGTGCCGCCTCCGGGTCTCTCGCCCGTGACTCTCATCGAACGGACCTACAGGACACGGCCTAGCATCCGGCGCGGTCCTTGGAGTCCATCAGGAGTTCGGCCACCTGGCGCCTCGGCGTGGCCGGGACCGGTGTGCTGAACCCGATGCGCAGCACGGTCTGCGGGACGAGCATCCCGCCGAGTGAGCGCCGCAGTTCCTCGCGAACCATCCGCACCTCGACCGGCTGCGACAGGAACGACGCGGACAGCCCGTGCGTGGTCGCGGTGAGCAGCACGCGTTGGAGTGCCTGGCCTGCCTGAAGTTCGCCGAGGGGCCCGTCGTAGAACGAGCAGAGCACCACGACGAGCGGGTCGGACTCGTAGTCCTTGCCGGGGTGGCGTTCAGGGCCGTGGAAGTCGCGGAACGTCCACTCGTCCTGCGGCTCCGGCCGGAGCCCCGCCGACGCGGGTGGCACGCCGTCGACCGCGTCCGGACGGTGGCCGGTGAAGGCCGCCAGCTCCGCCTGCACGCGCCCGTCGTCCAGCTGGATCTGGTGCGCCCGCTGGACGAATCGCTTGAGCTGGGCTCGGCTGTCAGGGGTCGTGACCACGTGCAGCCACGAACGTTCCAGCTCGGCCGCCCGCACCAGGGAGTGACGCTGGCGAGGGTCGACGTGGGCTTCGTGGAACGGATGGCGGTTGGTGCGCCGGTGGGGAACGGCGTCGAGCAGCGCACTGTTCTCGCCGTCGGGCTTGATCGTGCCGCCCTTGCGCACGACCGCGAGCGCGCCGGGCGCGTCCTGACCGGGCAGCATCGTCACGAGCGGTCGAACACCGAAGTCCTGCAACGCCAGCCGCATGTTGTACAGCGCCGCACCGCACGACAGCCGCAGCTCGCGGTCCTCGGGGTCGGTCGCCTCCAGCCTGCGGGAGGTGTCCGGGTGCAGCTCGATGCGGTCGGGGCGCACCCGGAAGAGCCAGGGCTGGGTGTTGTGCACGGACGGCGCGAGCGAGGCCGCCTTCAGCACTCGCTCGACCTGCTCAGGCCCCAGCCCCAACGCCGCGGTCACCTCGGCCATGTCCGTCACCCCATCGTGTTGCCGGTAGAACTCTTGTTCGCTCCACTGTCTGCGCAACCGCTGAGCGGTCCCACCGTCGAAGGTCCCGACCTGGCAGGGACCGCTTGGCGCCGCAGCGGCCTCGTGAAAGGCTTGATCCATGGTCGACCCTCAGGACCCACCGTCACGCAGCCTGCTCGGGGGCCTGCGCTTGGACGATCTGCTCGACGAGATGCGCGACCGGCTCGCCGAGATCGGGTCCACCAGGGACAAGATGCAGAGCCTGCTCGACGCCGTGCTGGCGGTCGGTGCCGGCCTCGAGCTGGATTCCACCCTGCAGCGCATCGTCCAGGCGGCCGTGGAACTCGTCGGCGCCCGTTACGGCGCACTGGGCGTGCTCGGCTCGCGGCACAACCTCTCGCAGTTCGTCTACGTCGGCATCGACCCCGAGACCCGCGCGCACATGGGCCACCTGCCCGAGGGCAAGGGCCTGCTCGGCCTGCTGATCAAGGACCCGAGGGCGATCCGGTTGCACGACCTGAGCGAGCACTCGTCCTCGGTCGGCTTCCCGGCCAACCACCCGCCGATGCACAGCTTCCTCGGCGCTCCGGTGCGGGTGCGCGACGAGGTGTTCGGCAACCTGTACATGACCGAGAAGAAGGGCGACGGCGACTTCACCGCCGACGACGAGGTCGTCCTGGAAGCGCTGGCCGCGGCGGCCGGCGTCGCGGTGGAGAACGCCCGCCTGTTCGAACGCTCGCGGATGCGTGAGCGGTGGCTCGAAGCGACCGCGGAGATCAACGCTCAGCTCCTCGCCGGCGCGACCGCTGACGACGCGTTGCGGTTGATCGCGCAGCGCACCGTGGAGCTGGCGTCGGCGTCGTGGGCGGCGGTGCTGCTGCGCGATGGGAAAGAGCTCCGCAAGGCGGCGTACGCGGGGAACGAGACCGTGCCCAACGCCTTCTCCTCCGACGCACCGGTGCTCGCGCAGGTGCTGGAGACGGCCGCACCGGCGTTGCTCGAGGAAGTGGAGGACCACCTGGGCGAGCTGCCCGCGCGGACGGGCGCCGCGGTGGTGTTGCCGCTGCGCGCCGGCAGCACGGTGACCGGTGTCCTGCTCGCCGTCCGGGACAAGGAGGCCGCTCCGTTCGGCGCGGACCTGATGCCGCTGCTGGCCTCGTTCGCCGACCAGGCCGTGGTCGCCACCGAGTTCGCCGAGAACCAGAACGCCAAGCGCCTGGTGGACGTGCTGGAGGACCGCGACCGCATCGCCCGCGACCTGCACGACCACGTGATCCAGCGGCTGTTCGCCACCGGGATGAGCCTGCAGGGCTCGTTGACCTGGGTGACTCATCCGGAGGCCCGCAGGCGGGTGACGAAGGCGGTGAACCAGCTCGACCAGACCGTGCTGGAGATCCGCACCTCCATCTTCGACCTGCAGGCGGACTCCGGCGACACCGGTCTGCGGCGCAGACTGCTCAACATCGTCGCCGAGATCACCGAAGGCGCCGAGCTGAGTCCGGCGATCCGCATGTCGGGCACCATCGACAGCCTGGTGCCCGACTACATCGGGGAGCACGCCGAGGCGGTGGTGCGCGAGACCGTCACCAACGCGCTGCGCCACGCTCACGCGACGGAGCTGACGCTCACCGTGGAGGCAGGCGACGCGTTGATCATCACGATGGTCGACAACGGCCTGGGCATGCCGCCCGACGTCGCGCGCAGCGGTCTGCGCAACCTCGAGCAGCGCGCGGTCACGCTGAACGGCGCGCTCGCCGTCGCCGAGGAGCCTGGTGGCGGTACTCGGGTGACCTGGCGGGTCCCGCTGGACTGAGCCTTGGCCTGCAGGTCTCGCCCGCGACAGTCGAGGACGAGACCCCCGGAGGCGGCACCGCCGTCCGGTATGAGGGCGTTCCGGCGGCACCGCCTCCGGTCTGTCGCCCGTGACTCTCATCGAACGGGCTTACCGGACGCGGCCTAGCCGGTCTCGTTGTCGTGCGTGGGCTTGCGCAACTGCGAGGCCAGCACGGCGGCCTGGGTGCGGCGCTCGAGGCCGAGTTTGGCGAGCAGGTGCGAGACGTAGTTCTTCACGGTCTTCTCCGCGAGGAACATCTTCTCCGCGATCTGCCGGTTCGTCAGGCCGTCACCGATGTAGTCGAACACGGTCCGCTCCTGCTCGGTGAGCGCGCGGACGGGGTCGCCCTGCTCACGTTCGCGCCGGATCCTGTTGAGCAGCGCGGCGGTCGAGCGGGCGTCCAAAAGGGACTGTCCGGCCGCGACGGTCTTCACCGCCGTCGTGAGGTCGGTGCCCAGGATGCGCTTGAGCACGAACCCGGACGCGCCCGCCATGATCGCGTCGAACAACGCCTCGTCGTCGGTGAACGACGTCAGCATCAGGCATTTGAGGTCTGGCAGCCGGGACATCAGCTCGCGGCACAGCTCGATGCCGTTGCCGTCGGGCAGCCGCACGTCCAGAACCGCCACGTCGGGGTTGGTGGCCGGGACCATCGTGAGCGCCTCGGTCACCGAGGCCGCCTCGCCGACGACCTCCAGGTCGGGGGAGGCGCTGAGCAGCTCCCTGATGCCGACCCGGACGATCTCATGGTCATCCACCAGGAAGACTCGCGACACCACCGCAACCACCTTCTCTCGATCGTTCCGGGATCACGATCTCTCAGCCTGCAGACGGCACACAGGGACCAAAGACCCTGTCACCTGGAATCCAGGGTCTTCCGCACCCGCTCGAACTCCTCGGTGTCGATCTCACCTCGGGCGAGCCGTTCCCTCAGTATGCGGGTCTCCGAGCCGGTGTGCGGGGACCGGCGCAGCATCACGACCACCAACGCGACCAAGCCGCCCCAGAACACCAGCATGGTCAGTGCCATCATCGAGAATCCGCCCCAGCCCATCGGGGTGCCGTAGTACCAGGTCATCGCCATCTCCTCCGTCGTCGTGTCCAGGTTCTTCCCGCCGGCCCGGCCGCGAGGAGAGTCCAAGTGCCCGATCCGGGTGAGCAGGTCCGCTCTGTCCGCGCGGTGTGCCGCGGCGGAATCGTCGAGGCATGAAATGGAACCCAGCGGAGTCCGCGGAGATCGTCGAGGCGGCCGGCAAGGCACCCGTCTACAGCGCCGATCGCCCGTGGGCGCTGGAGCTGCACGGCCGGTCGGTCTACCTCTTCGAGACCGGGCAGCGGTCCGCGCACGACCCGCTCGGCTTCGATCGGCTGCTGTCGTGCGGCGCCGCCCTGGAGCACGTCGTGCTCGCGATCCGGCACGCCGGGTGGCACCCGCACGTCGTGTTCCCGACCGACCAGGCCAGCCCCGACGTGCTCGCCGTCGTTCGTGCGGACCGCCGCGAGTCACCGGACCCCCAAGACCTCGACCTGCACCGGGCGATCCGGCTCGCCGACGCGTCCGGGGGAGGCGACGCGCACTCGTTCGGCCGGGTGAACCACTGGGCGGGAACGGAGCTACGCGCACTGAGCGACCACGAACTCGTCGTGATCACCACCGACGACCGCCGTCCCGACCACGTCCGGGGCGGCGCGGCCCTGCAGGCCGCGGTGCTGGCCGGTCGCGGCAGCGGAGTGGCGGTACGGCCGGTGGTGCACCTGGTGCATCGGCAGCAGTGGCGGGCGGGTCTGATCGAACGGCACGAGCTCGCCGGCTTCCCGCAGGCGATGGCGATCGTCGGTGCCAAAGGCCCGGTCGGCACGGGACCAACGACTGCGTCCGCGGGTCGTTCGGATTCCTAGCGTTGCAACCGGAAGGGAGTTCCGCCATGCGTGCTCGCGACATCATGACCAGCCCGGTGATCACCGTGACACCGGCCGTACCGCTCAAGGGCGCGGCCGCACTGATGGTCTCGCACGGGTTCACCGCGCTGCCCGTCGTCGATGACGACAAACGCCTGGTCGGCATCATCACCGAGGCCGACCTGGTGCGTGGTGGCTACCTCGAGGAGACCGGCACCGTGGTCGCCGACGTGATGACCACCCCCGCCGTCGCGATGGACGCCGCCGCACCCGCCGAGATGCTGGCCCGCGTCATGATCGACGACCGCAGGCGGTGCGTCCCGATCGTCGACGGCTCGACCGTGATCGGCGTCGTCACCCGCCGCGACCTGGTGCGGGTGCTCGCCAGGGCCGACACGACGGTGGCCGCGGAGGTCCAGCGCGTGCTCGACATGTACGGCAGCGGTCGCAAGTGGACGGTCACGGTCCACGACGGCGAAGCCGTGATCGGTGCCGCGACCACCGACGAGCAGACCGAACGGGTCCTCGTCGCACTCGCCGACGCGGTGCCGGGAGTGCGCCGCGCCCGCGTTCTGACTGGAGGACAACGATGAAGGCCCCATCCGCCCCGATCGTGGTCGGTGTCGACGGCTCCACCTCGGCGCTGACCGCCGTCACCTGGGCGGCGCAGGAATGCGCCCGCCACAGGGTGCCGCTGCGGCTCGTGCACGCCTACGTGCTGCCGACCCGCGGCTACCCCGAGGTCATCCTCACCGGCAACGAGATCCGCCAGGCGATCGAGAGCCTGGGCCGCGACAAGCTGGAGGAGGCCACCGCGGCCGCGCGGGCGGCGGCACCGGACGTCGAGGTGACGACGGAGATCGTGTGCTGCGGCTCCACCGCGCTGCTGATCGAGGAGTCGAAGTCCGCGCGCCTCGTCGTGGTCGGTTCGCAGGGCCTCGGCACGGTGACCGGCATGCTGGTCGGCTCCACCGCCCTGGCGTTGGCGGCGCACGGCAAGAGTCCGGTCATCGTGGTCCGGGGCACGGCTGTGCCAGATGGGCCGGTGGTGGTCGGCGTCGACGGGTCCCCGACCAGCGAGGCCGCGCTCGCGTTCGCCTTCGAGACGGCCTCGATGCGCAGCGCCCAGCTGACCGTGGTGATGTGCTGGCAGGACTTCATGGTGGAGAGCGCCTACACCGCGTCACGGTTCACCGTGGACTGGGGACAGGTGGAGGCAGACGAGCGCAGGTTGCTCGCGCAGCGTCTCGCCGGGTGGCAGGAGAAGTACCCGGACGTGCAGGTGCATCCGGTCGTCGTGCGCGATCGGCCGGTGCGGGCGTTGATGCGCTACGGGGCCGAGGCGCAGCTCGTGGTGGTCGGTAGCCACGGGCACGGCGGCTTCGCCGGCATGTTGCTCGGTTCGACGAGTCAGGCTCTCGTCTACAACGCGCCGTGCCCGTTGGCGATCGTGCGACCCGACTAGGGTCGAAAGCGCTGGTCACAGCCACCCGTCGCTCCTGAGGAAGGGATAAACCGCTACTTCGGCGGTGTATGTGGTGCGTACGGTGTGGCTGTGGCCGGTGATCGCGTGCAGCGGCGGCTTGCGGAGACGGACGCGCGGACACGAAGGAGCGAATGTTGCCAGGCGCTGAACTGCGAGGGGTGACTCTGGACTGTGCCGACCCGCAGGCGCTGGCGGGCTTCTACGGTGCGCTGACCGGGATGCGCGAGCTCTTCGGCACGGACGAGTTCGTCGCTCTGACGGACGGCTCCGGCTGTGACCTGGGATTCCAGCGGGTCGACGGATACCGGGCTCCGCAGTGGCCAGGTCAGGACGTGCCACAACAGTTCCACCTGGATTTCCGCGCCGACGACCTCGCCGCGGTGGAAGAGCTGGCGCTGGAACTTGGAGCGACCAAACCGGACCATCAGCCCGGCGACGGACGCTGGCGGGTGCTCCTGGATCCGGCCGGCCACCCCTTCTGTCTGACGTCTTCCTGACGTCACCGGCGTCGACAGGCATGCCCCGTCAGACGCCGTAGCGCTCAGGTGTGGGCGAGCGGTTCATCAGCAGCCGGCCGCCTCGAGAGGCCATGGCGCCGGATGTGCCGGCCGCAGCTCCAGCACGGCAACTAGCGGGTTGCCGCCGGTGGAATGACCACGACCGGGCATTCGGCATGGCGCAGGCAGTTCGCGGCGACGCCGTGCGACAGGAACTCGCGAACCGCCCCACGGCCACGCGTGCCGATCACCAGCATCGCGGCGTGCTTCGACGCCTCCGTCAGGTGTTCGGCCGCGTCGCCGACGACCACGCACTCGGCGACGTCCGGCGCGTGGAGCATCGTGGCGCGCACCTGCTGCACGGTGTCGTGGAGTTCGCGCGCCGGGTGCCGTTGTGGCATCTCGCCGTACGGGTTGAGCCCCATCGGCACGGCCGGCACGACCACCGGCTCCTGGTAGTAGGCCAGCATCGCCTCCACTCGTGCGCCGCGGTGCGACGCCTCCTGCATCGCCCACCGCAACGCCGCGCGCGACTCGGCCGAACCGTCCACGCCGACCAGGATCACAGGTGTCCTCATGGCTGCTCCCATCACTCGGAACCAGCGTGGGGCTCTGAAGCGACAGCTGTCAGGGACCAATGTCACGAGCCAGGCGAGTCCATCCGCACTGCTGACGCGCACGCGCGTGGCGAATCCTCGGATCAGATCCATCGGATGGAGGACACGATGAAGGCGAAAAGGGGCGACTGGCTGGTAGACCCCGGCGGGCGGCGCGGACGGATCACGGCGGTCAAGCACGAGGACGGCAGACCTCCGTACCTCGTGCGGTGGCTGGACACCGAACACGAGACGTTGGTGTTCCCCGGCCCGGACACGCACGTCGTCACGGCCGAAGACGAGGCCGCGCGCCTCCACGCGGGCTGAGCTCGTGGACACCGTTGTCGCGCTCGGCCATCTCGCGACGGCGCTCGCGATCGGGTTGCTGCTCGGCGTCGAGCGCGAGCACGACAACGCGGACAACTCCAGCCGGCCCGCGGGCTCGCGGACGTTCCCGCTGATCGCCCTGGCCGGTGCGGTGAGTGCGGCGCTGTCACCGGTCGCGCTGGGTGTCGCACTCGGCGCCGTCGCCGCGCTCGTCATCGCCTGGTACCTGAGCAGTTCCGAGCCGGGTGCCACGACCGAGATCGCGGCCATCGCCACGTTCCTGCTGGGCGCGCTCGCCTGGCATCGGCCCGAACTCGCGGTGCCCGTGGGTGTCGCCGCTGCCGCGTTGCTGGCGGCCAAACGGCCGTTGCACCAGTTCGCCCGCAAGGTGGTGAGCGACCAGGACGTGCGTGACGCCATGATCCTGTTCGTCGTCGCGTTCGTCGTGCTGCCGTTGCTGCCCAACCGGCCGCTCGGCCCGTACGGCGTGCTCAACCCCGCCCGCGTGTGGTGGCTGGTCATCGCCGTCACGGTCATCGGCTGGGCCGGCTACGTCGCGGCGCGCGCGTTCGGCGAGCGCTGGGGCCTGCTGGTGACGGGGTTCGCGGGCGGGTTCGTGTCCGGCTCGGCGACGACCGCGGTGATGGCGCGCAAGTACCGAACCGTTGGCGCGGCGGTGTTTCCCGGCGCGGTGGCGGTCAACCTGGCCACGCTGGCGCAGATCGTCGCGGTGACCGCCATCGCGAGTCCGCCCGTCGCGCTGAGACTCCTGCCCGCGATCGGAGCGGGCGCGGTGGTGCTTCTGGCCGAGGTGGCGTGGCTCGTCTGGCGCACCAAGCCCGCGGAAGCGGAGAACGACGAGCCCGTGGTGAGCAGGCCGATGTCGCTCAAGGCGGCGCTCTCGCTGGCCGCGATCCTGGTGTTGTTCCTCGTGATCACCCGCGCGGCGGCCGAGTGGCTCGGCGGCGGGGGAGTGGTGGCGGCCGGAGCGCTGGGCGGGCTGGCGGACGCGCACGCCGCGGCGATCGCGGCCGCTTCGCTTGCGCCGCAGTCGATTTCGGTGCACATCGCGGTGCTGGCATGTGGTGCGGCACTGGCCACGAACACCGTGGTGAAGCTCGTGCTGGCCACGGTGGCCGGCGGGCCGCGGTTCGCGCTGCGGCTCGCCGCGTGGCTCGCGCCGGTCGTCGTCGCGGTCGGGCTCGGCATGGCCTGGTAGGCCGGGGACGAAGGTCCCGAACGGCGCGGGACCGCGGGCACTCACCGGCCGCGGCGCGGACCGGAAGGCTCAAGTACATGAGCGAGAACGAGACCCGGCCCGTGGTGGTCGGTATTGACGGATCACCGGCCGCACAGTCCGCGTTGCGGTGGGCCGTGGAGGACGCTCGCCGGCGCGGGTGCCCGGTCGACGTGATCACGGCGTGGCACCCGGACTACGGCGGGATGATCGGGCCGGTGCCCGCCGAGGTCCTGATGGCGTTGTCCCCGCAGGCGATGAAAGACGCGGCGCAGAAGGCGCTCGACGGTGCGGTGCACGGGTTCGAGGGCGTGGAGATCCGCCGGATCCTGGTCGAGGGCGACCCCAGGGACGCGCTCACCAAGGCGTCGGAGGAGGCGGAACTGCTCGTGGTCGGCAGCCGCGGGCACAACACGGTGGCCGAGATCATCCTCGGCTCGGTCAGCTCGTACTGCGTGCACCACGCCGCGTGCCCGGTCGTCGTCATCCGCGAACCGAAGGTCAAGAAGGAGCACACGCTGGCTGCCGCGGCCGCACCGCTGACGCCCGGACCGCTGCTGTGAACGCGGCGGCGTTGCTGACGGACGGCTCGGTCGTCACGGTGCGCGAACTGGGGCCGGACGACGTCTCGGCCCTGCTCGCACTGCACCGCGGACTGCCGATCGAGGACCAGTACCTCAGGTTCTTCAGCACGTCGCCGCGGCAGCTGGAGGACTTCGTCGAGCGGATGGTCTCGCCGGACTCCCCGCACCACGTGGTGCTCGGCGCCTACCGCGACGACCGGCTGCTGGGGGCTGCGAGCTACGTGGTGGTGCGGGAGACGGACTTCGCGGAGGTCGCGCTGGTCGTGTCGCACGCCGAGCAGGCCCACGGCGTCGGGACGCTGCTGCTGGAGCACCTGGCGTCGCTGGCACGCAGCCGCGGCGTCCGGCGGTTCACCGCCGACGTGCTCACGATCAACGGCCGGATGCTGCGCGTGTTCACCAGCATGGGCCTCGTCACCTCGATCGTGCCCGACGGCGAGATCATCTTCGTCGAGCTCGTCCTCGAGCCCGGCGACCACTACCTCGACGTGATCAGCGAACGGGAGTCGCGCGCCGACGTCGCGAGCCTCACCCACGTGCTGCGCCCCACCTCGATCGCCGTGATCGGCGCCGGACGGTCACCGGACTCGGTGGGCCACGCCGTCCTGCACAACCTCGCCGAGGGCGACTTCACCGGCGACCTGTACGCGGTCAACCCGCACGCGAAGTCCGTGGCCGGGGTCGACTGCTACGCCTCGGTGAACGAACTGCCGGAGGCACCCGAGCTGGCGGTGCTCTGCGTGCCGGCGAAGGCCGTTCCCGCAGTCGCCGAGGAATGCGGTCGCCGCGGCGTGCGGGCCTTGGTCGTCATCTCGTCCGGTGTCAACGCGGAAGAGCTGCTGAACGCGGTTCGTGCGCACGGCATGCGGCTCGTCGGGCCGAACTGCCTCGGCGTGTCGACCAGTTCGCCCGGTGTGCGGATGAACGCGACCTTCGCGGCGCACAGCACGCTCGCCGGCCACATCGGGCTGATCACCCAGTCCGGCGGTATCGCGATCGGCGTGCAGGAAGAACTGCGCCGGCTCGGTCTCGGACTGTCGAACCTCGTCTCCACCGGCGACAAGCTCGACATCAGCAGCAACGACCTGATGATGTGGTGGGAGCACGACCAGGACACCCGGATCATCGCGCTGTACCTCGAGTCCTTCGGCAACCCGCGCAAGTTCGCCCGCATCGCTCGCCGCGTCGCCGCGACCAAACCGGTGCTGGCCATCCGCGCGGCCACCAGCGAAGCCGGCCAGCGCGCCGCCGCCTCGCACACCGCCTCGACCGCGACGCCGTCGGTCACCAGGGACGCGCTGTTCCGGCAGGCGGGCGTGATCGCGGTCGACAGCGTGCCGGAACTGACCGACGCCGTGATGGCCCTGAGCTGGCAGCCACTCCCAGGTGGACGGTCGGTGGCGGTGCTGAGCAACGCCGGAGGACTCGGCGTGCTGGCCGCGGATGCCTGTGTACGCCAAGGCCTGCACATGGCCGTACTCGGTGAGGAGACCCGCAAGGCGTTGGCGCAGCTCGTTCCTCAGACGGCCAGTCTGCAGAACCCGGTCGACACCACCGCGGTCGTCGACGAGAAGACCTTCGCCCGCTGCCTCGACATCATCGGCGCGGACCCCGCGGTCGACTCCGTGATCACCGTGACGGTGCCGACCGCACTCGGCGAACCCACGGGCGGCGTGCACAACGTCGAAGGCAAACCCGTGCTCGCGGTGCGCACCGGCCAAACCGAACGGCTCGCGGGTGAGGTGCCCTGCTACGCCGAACCCGCCCGCGCCGCTGCGGCGCTGGCACGACTGGTCGAGCGGGCGGACTGGCTGGCCCGCCCGAGGGAGTTCGCCCGCCTGAACCGGATCGACCTCGACACCGCGAAGGCCATCGTGGCCAAGGAAGAGGGCTGGCTGCCTCCGGACCAGGTGATGGCGCTGCTGAACACGTTCGGGCTCCCCGTGCTGGGCGGAACGCTCGCGACGACCGAGGAGCACGCGGTGGCGGCGCAACAGGCCTACGACGCTCCGGTCGCACTCAAAGCGGTGGCCGACGACCTGCTGCACAAGAGCAAGGGAGGTGGCGTGGAACTCGGCGTCACCGACGCGGGCGGTGTGGCGGAAGCCTTCCGCGCGTTCCAGGAGAAGTTCGGCGACCGGTTGCGCGGCGTGTTCGTGCAGCCGATGGCGTCTGGCGGCCGGGAACTGCTGGTCGGCGTCGTCACCGACGAGAAGTTCGGACCGCTCGTGGTCACCGGCCTCGGCGGCGTGGACACCGATCTGCTCGACGACCGCGCCGCGGCTCTCGCGCCACTGTCCACAGCGGACGCCGACGACCTGCTGCACGGCTTCCGCACCGCGGGCCACGTGCTCGCCGATACCAACGAGGACGCCGTCCGGGAAGTCCTGCTCCGAGTCGCCGAACTGGCCGGAGCACTGCCCGAGATCGTCGAGCTCGACATCAACCCCCTGGTGCTGACGGACACGGGATGCGTGGTCGTCGACGCACGCGTACGCGTCGCGCCCGCCCAGCACACCGACCCGTTCCTGCGCCGCCTGCGCACCACCTGACAACGCGAACCAGAGGAGAAAAGCCATGAGCACCAAGCCGATCGTGGTGGGCATCGACGGAACGCCCGCGTCGGACCGAGCGCTGGAATGGGCGTTGGACGAGGCGGTCGTGCGCGGATGCCCGCTGCACGTCGTGCACGCCTGGGCCTTCGAGGCACTCGCCGACTGGACCGAGACCACCGAGCAGCGCGTGCGGGCCGAGTCGGCGGCACTGATCGAGAAGGCGGTGCTGAAGGCGTCGGAACAGCGCCAGGACCTGCCCGAGATCGTCCGCAAGAGCCTGCGCGGCGACGCTGCCGAGACGCTCGAGAAGGCCTCGGAGGGCGCCGCGATGCTGGTCGTCGCCTCGCACACCGGACACCGGATCCGCCAGATCGTCCTGGGCTCGACGAGCATGCACGTCGTGCGGCACGCGCACGCGCCGATCGTCGTCATCCCGGTGAACGACCGCGAACTCGCTGAGACCACGCGATGAAGGCCGTCGAGGCGATGGTCCGGCCGCTCGTCACGGTCGGACCGCGTGACTTCGCCCGCCACGCTGAGGGGCTGATGGACGACTTCGGCCTGACGATGCTGCCCGTCGTCGACGGGAACGTGTTCGTCGCCGTGGTCACCAAAGCCGGTTGCCGCCGTGGCGAGGACGACTCGCCCAAGGTGGAGCAGGTCATGTCGCAGCCGGCGCTGACGGTCGGGCCGGAGTTCGACGTGGCGGCGCTCTTCGAGGCGATGACCCGCTACGAGGTCCTCTGCGTGCCGGTGCTCGACGACGGCCGGGTCATCGGCGTGGTCACCCGGCTCGACGTGCTGCGGGCCATCAGCCACGACGACCCGCACCTGCGAGTGGGCCATGCCGCTGAGCACTGCTGACCGCGAGGACGTCGTCCACCACGGACTGCCGGTGGCCGAGGTCGTCCTGATGGCGGAGACCGACGAGGCCGCCGGACTCACCACCGACCAGTGGCGGGACCGGCTGGCCGCGCTCGGCCCGAACGAGCTGCCCGCCCAGCGCGGGCAGAGCTGGGTGGTGCGGCTGCTCGGACAGCTGCACCATCCGCTCATCTACGTGCTGCTGGTAGCCGCGGGCATCACCGCCGCACTCGGCGAGATCGTGGACGCCTCCGTGGTGTTCGGTGTCGTCGTGGTCAACGCCGTCATCGGGTTCATCCAGGAGGCGCGTGCCGAACGCGCGCTGGACGCCTTGACGGCGATGGTGCGCACCCAGGTGACCGTCGTGCGCGACGGTCTCACCGCACGGGTTCCGTCCGCGGAGCTCGTGCCGGGCGACGTGGTGGTGCTGGAGGCGGGCGACCAGGTCGGCGCGGATCTCCGGCTCGTCACCACGAAGGAGCTGCGCGTCGACGAGTCGGCGTTGACCGGTGAGTCCCTGCCGGTGGCGAAGAGTCCGGTGGCGCTGCCCTCGGACACCGCGCTGGCCGACCGGACCAACATGGCCTACTCCGGCACGCTCGTGACCGCGGGCGGCGGGCGTGGTGTCGTGGTCGCGACCGCTACGGACACCGAGATCGGCCGTGTGCACCGGCTGGTCAGCACGACCACCACCGTGCAGACCCCGTTGACCCGCAAGCTCACGCGCTTCAGCCAGATCCTGACCGTGGTGATCCTCGGGCTCGCGGCGTTCAGCGTCGTGGTCGGCCTGCTGCGCGGCGAACCGCTCGCGGAGATGGTGACGGCGGCCGTCGCGCTCGCTGTCGGAGCGATCCCGGAAGGCCTGCCCGCCGCGGTCACCGTGACGCTGGCGATCGGCGTGGCGCGGATGGCGAAGCGCAACGCGATCATCCGCAGGTTGCCCGCCGTCGAGACGTTGGGCAGCACCACGGTGATCTGCACCGACAAGACCGGAACGCTGACCGCCAACGCGATGACCGTCAACGCGGTCGTGGTGGGAAGCACGCGTCATGAGCTCTCGGGCATCGGCTACGAGCCCGCCGGGGTCATCACGCCTGAGCCGACCTCGGCTTTGCGCGAGTGCCTGCTGGCGGGCCTCGCGTGCAACGACGCGCGGATCGTCGAGGACGGCGGACGCTGGCTCCCCGTCGGTGATCCGACCGAGGCCGCGCTCGTCGTGGCGGCGCACAAAGCCGGGCTCGACCACAGCGACGTACCGGAACGGGTGGACGTGCTGCCGTTCAGCTCGGAACGGATGTTCATGGCGACCCGGCACGCCAACGACGTGGTCTACGTCAAGGGCGCGGTCGAACGGATCCTCGCCCTCGCGGGGCTCGACCACCATCCCGAAGCCGAGGAACTGTCCGCCGCCGGCCTGCGGGTCCTGGCCGTCGGACGCGCGGCCGGCGCGGAGCTGTCCGAGGAAGGCTTGCGGGGCAACGTGGTTCTGCTCGGCCTGGTCGCGATGCACGACCCGGCGCGGCCCGAGGCGATCGAAGCCGTCCGTGCCTGCCAGGCGGCGGGCATCGAGGTCAAGATGATCACCGGCGATCACCCGGCCACCGCCCGTGCCATCGCGGCGGAGTTCGGCATCACCGACGTGCACGCCCGCGTCGCCCCCGAGGAGAAACTGAGGCTGGTCAAGGAGATCCAGGCCGCCGGCGAGGTCGTCGCGATGACCGGCGACGGCGTGAACGACGCTCCTGCGTTGCGGCGCGCGGACATCGGCGTGGCCATGGGCAAGGGCGGCACCGAGGTCGCCAAGCAGGCCGCCGACATGGTGCTGACCGACGACAACTTCGCCTCGATCCGCGCCGCCGTCGAGGAAGGGCGCGCGGTCTTCGACAACCTGCGCAAGTTCATCATCTGGACGTTGCCGACCAACATGGCCGAGGGCCTGGTGATCCTCACGGCGATCCTGCTCGGCGCGGCGTTGCCGATCCTGCCGGTGCAGATCCTGTGGATCAACATGACCACCGCGGTCGCGTTGGGACTGACGCTGGCGTTCGAACCGCGCGAGGCGGACGTGATGAGCCGGCCGCCACTGCCGCCGTCGCTCCCGCTGCTGACCCGCCGGCTCGTCGGCCGGATCGTGTTCGTCTCCGCGATCCTGCTCGCGTGCTCGTTCGGTGCGTTCCGCTGGCAGCTCGCCTCGGGCGCCACGTTGGAGGTCGCGCGGACGGTGGCGGTGAACGTCTTCGTCGGAGCCCAGATCGCCTACCTGGTCAACTGCCGCTCCCTGGAGAAGTGGCGGCCGGCCACCGGACCGAACCGCTGGCTGTGGGTCGGTGTCGGACTGACCGTGGGGCTGCAACTGCTGCTCACGTACGTGCCGTTCATGAACGACCTGTTCCACACCGCACCGCTCGGGTGGCAGCCCTGGCTGGTGGTCTTCATGCTGAGTGCGGCGGCGTACGTCGTCGTGGAGCTGGAGAAGTGGCGGCAGCGTCACGGGAAAGGCAGCTGATGGCCAAGCTGGGGCGCGAGGTCTACGAGCAGGAGCTGCTCCGGCTGCAGACAGAGCTGGTGAAGCTCCAGGAGTGGGTGAAGGCCACCGGCGCCCGGCTCGTGGTGGCGTTCGAGGGCAGGGACGCGGCGGGCAAGGGCTCGGCGATCAAACGGATCACCGAGCACCTCAACCCGCGCGTCGCCCGGATCGTGGCGCTGCCCGCACCCAGCGAACGCGAACGCACCCAGTGGTACTTCCAGCGCTACGTGGCACATCTGCCGGCGGCGGGCGAGATCGTGCTGCTGGACCGCAGCTGGTACAACCGCGCGGGCGTCGAACGCGTGATGGGTTACTGCACGCCGGAGGAACACAGGCTGTTCCTCCGGCAGTGCCCGCAGTTCGAACGGATGCTCGTCGAGGACGGCGTCCTGCTGCGCAAGTACTGGTTCTCGGTCAGCGACGCCGAACAGGAACGCCGCTTCCGCAAGCGCCTCGACGACCCCTTGAAACGCTGGAAGCTCTCCCCGATGGACCTCGAGTCGTTGACGCGCTGGGAGGACTACTCGCGCGCCAAGGACGAGATGATGGTGCACACCGACATGGCCGAATCCCCTTGGTACGCGGTCGAAGGCGACGACAAGCGACGGGCGCGGATCAACATGATCGCCCACCTGCTCAGCACGATCGACTACCACGAGGTCAGCGCGCCGAAGATCAAGCTGCCCCCGCGTCCACCGTCCAGCGGCTACCAGCGCACGGCTCGCACACTCCAGCGAGAAGTGCCGGATCACGCAGCCAAACTCGTCTGAACGTCACCTATGAGCCCCAGGCCTCGTTTCGCGAGACCTGGGGCTCATCGGCGACGAGACCAAGGTCCCTGGGGTCCACCGCCTCCACCAGGAATTCTGACGGTGGAGGTGGGCCATGACCGCGAACGCGATGTCCCGACTAGTCCGCCGGGCATTCCCCGGACGCAACCCGCTCGCCACGTTCGGCGACCGGTTCGAAGGTGGGGTGCTCGCGCTGGGGGTCGTGGTGGTGTTGCTCGCCGTCCCGGTGTCCGGAGCGGTCGGCTCGGAGATCTACGCGAAGCACGTGTCCCGCGTCGCGGCCGAGCAGAAGAGCCGGACCCAGGTGGACGCGGTGCTCGTGGAGAACGCGCCCACGATGGACGGTGCCGCCAGTAGCGAAGCGCTGATCGAGACGACCGACGCCGTCGCGACCTGGCGCGCGCCTGATGGCCTGGAGCGGAAGGGCGTCGTTCGGGCGCCCTACGGCGCCGCGGCCGGCACGACTCTGCGAGTCTGGGTCGATCTCGGCGGTGAGCCGACCGAGCCTCCCATGACGAACCAGGGAGCCGCGTTCAACGCGATCCTCAGCGCCCTGCTGCTGTGGGGACTGATCGCGGGTGCGATGGCGTTGCTGTTCGGACTGGTGAGGTTCGTGTGCATGAGGGTTCGCCTGCGCTGGTGGCAGCTCGAATGGGAGCTGACCGCGCCGGACTGGACCGGGCGTTGAGTTCCTGTCGGACGGTTTCCGCTTTCCGCCGCTGCGCCGGACCTCTGTGGTTCGGCGCAGTGCTTTGCACGCAGCGAAGGAGGCCGCTGTGCGCGGGCGGCCGAGCAGGCTCACCGACCTGCCTGACTCCGCGCACGGAAAGAGGGGCAGGGACGCCGCGGCGTCCCTGCCCCTCCTCCGGATTCTCACCGCAGCCAAGGATTCGACTTGACCACCGGCAGACCGTTCCACCAGCGCGCCAGGCCCCACGTGACGCCGGACGCGGTGGCCGCGAGGGCGACCAGCACCAGGGCGTAGATGACGTGGTAGTCGATGAGCGGGTTGGTCGACATCGTCGCCTCACCGGTCGAGGTGTGCTGCGCCGGCGGCCATTCCGCCACCCACATGAGCAGCATCATCAGGCCGCCGCTGACGGCCGCGATCCGCATTCCGATGCCGAGCAGCAGCGCCACGCCGACCGCGAGCAGACCGGCCATGAACAGCAGGTCGGCCCACCAGGCGCCGGCGATGTCGTGGAACAACGACTCGAACGGCCCGACGGCGACCCGGCTGAGGAAGCCCTTCGTGGGCGAGCCTCCCGAGAACCACGCGTTCTTGGCCTGGGTGGCGTAGCCGAGACCGAACGCCTTGTCGACGAACGCCCAGAGGAACAGCAACCCGGTCGCGATGCGCAGAACCGCGAGGGGCACCGCACCCGTTTCAGTCCGGGTGCGAGCAGGAGCGTGAACAGCGGACATCTTTACCTCCCAGGAAGTTCTTCTACTTCGAGTCTTGCCGGGAGCGTCGCCCGCGAACGCAGCCCTTGGTCCCGACCCGGCCGGGACGTCATGACCTGCCGCGGTGATACCGGTGCCGCAGCTCGTCCACGCCCCGTAGGGTCACCTGCGCGACTTCAAGAGGCGAGCGGCCACGAAGATCGCCGCGACCGCGACTGCGCCCAGGGTGGCGATCAGCCGGTTCACGTCCACCGCGGGCACCCACCTCACGTCGTCTCCGTTGATCACGTAGGCGCCGGTCGGCTTCGCGGAGATCCCGAACCCTCCGCCCTCGCCCTCCTGGCCCTTCTCGTCCCGTCCTGAGCCACCGCCCGTGCCACCCGAGACGGACGCGGCGGCGATGACCGTGACACCGTTCCGCTCGTACGGCTCGGCGTAGACCCTCTTCGCCTCCACGGAGTTCTTGACGCTGGCGATCAGTTCCTCGATCTTCATCATCACTCCCGGTTCGTCGGTCTTCCGCATCCAGCATCCGGTGAACGGGTCCCTGCTGGGCAGGGCCCTTCGGATCCCCGCGGCCGTGCCGCTAGGCCCTCTTCCCGCGCGCGCCACGTACCTGGCGTCGAACGCATGAGAGCAGCGGCCGGACCAGCGGTCTCGGCCTGACCGTCCAGGCCGGCGATGTTCGCGCTGCTCGGCGTGGCCGCTGAGGGCTACGGTGGGCAGGCGGCACGGACCGGTGACGCCGGCCAGATCGGCAGGGCGTTCGTCGACGCACTCGCGCAGGTGCCTGCTGCCCGGGTGCTCACCGGGATCGTCCTGGTCGAGGCCGGATGGACGTCTCGCCGTTCGCACACGTGCCGCACCTGCCGTCCTCACCACGACGGGTCCGATCGCGTTGCGCCGCAGGGAAATGGGTCGAAGGGAAGCTGATGAAGAACGCAGGACGGCAGGAGATCGCCAACGTCGTGGTCGAGGCGGGCGACCAGACCTCGCCGGACGCCAGGCAGTACGCGCACGACCGAATCGCTCCGCTCGCCAGATTCGCACCCGAACCGACGAACTACGCGCACGTCCGCATCGCGAACCCCGGCCCGCGCATGGTCGAGGTGCACGCGAACCTCGACGTCAACGGCACCCACGTGGTGGCGCAGGCGGAGGCGAACACCGTCACCGAGGCGGTCGACGCCGTCCGGGACCACCTGCACCGCCAGCTGCTGAAGATGCACAACTGAGGAGTCAGCGCGCCGCGACGAGCCGCTGGGCGATCGTGTACGCCCAGCGGTCGATCTCGTCCCAGTCCCGGAAGTCGCCCGCCATCGGGCCCTGCGCCATCTTCCTGGCGATGAAGCCGGCAGCGCTCTCCGGCGTGAGCCTGCCGCCGAAGGTGATGGGTTCGTCCGCACCGATGCGCGCGGCGATCTCGCGCACCTTGCGCGGCGCCTGCTGCGGCGTGACGTCGCTGCCGAGCGGTCCGCTGTGGAAGAGCCACAACGGCCGGGTGTGCAGGAGCTTCTCGTTGCGGGTCAACAGCTTCACCGCTTCCCGCCGCCACCGGCCCGCGTACAGCGCGCTGCCGAGCACGACCGCCTTGTAGGGCTCGACGGAGCCGACATCCCCGGCGTCCAGGACGACGACCTCGTGCGACGCCGAACGGATCCGGGTGGCGATCGCTTCGGCGATTTCCTTGGTGGCACCCATCTTGGTCGCGTAGGCGACGAGGATCTCAGTCATACCAACACCATCGGGCTGCTGGTCAGGCGTGGACAGAGCCCTTGTGCCCCGCGGCGACGGGCCGCCGGTTACTCGTGGCGGGCCGGTTCGCGCGCGAGGCTGGTCGTCAGAGGAGGTAACGATGACGACCTCGACGACCGGCCGTCCGGCGATGTTCGGCATCGCCTGCGCCGGGTCGGTGACCGACGCCTGCCCGCCGTTCCGCTTCGACGCGGGTGCCGGCGAGCCGGCGCGATCGGAGGTGGCGTCGTGAAGGTGCTGGTGGCGTATGCGACCGTGGCGGGGTCGACGGCCGGCGTCGCTGAGCGGATCGCGGGATCGTTGCAGGCAGGCGGGCACGAGGTGGTGGTGTGCGCGGTCGACGAGGTCACCGACCCCCAGGTCCACGACGCCTTCGTCGTCGGCAGTGCGGTGCGCGACCAGGCATGGCTTCCCTCTGGCGCGGCCTTCCTGGCACAGCACCGGAAGGCGCTGTACGGCAAGCCGGTGTGGTTGTTCAGCGTCGGCCTGCCCGGAGCCCTGCGCGGACCGTTGCGCAAGTGGGTCCTGCTCACGGAAGCCGATGTGCTGGCGGCCTTGCTCGACGACGTCGAGCCGATCGAACACCGGTTGTTCTCCGGTGTCGTCACACCGGGCGCCTTCGGCTGGTTCGGGGCGTTCGTGTTCCGGGCGGTGGGCGGCCGGTTCGGAGACTTCCGCGACTGGGCCGCGATCGAGAAGTGGAGCACGGGCATCGCGGACGCGCTCGTCGACATCGAGGCGGCGAGCCGCTGACGGAGCCGGGCACCCTGGAGGTGTCCGGCTCCGTCGCGTCACGGTTGGCGTTGCAGGTCGAGCAGCCGGATCCGGGTGGTCTGCAGGCGCTCGACCAGCGTCTCGAGCATGACCAGCGCGACGCGGTAGCCGAGTTCGGGATCGGCGTCGGCCAGCTCGCGCAGCCTCACCGCGTCCACCACGACCGCTCGGGTCGGCGACACGACGGTGGCGCCGAAGTGCCAGCGGTGCGGAGGCATGGCCCACGACCAGCCGACCAGTTCGCCGTGGCCGAGGCTTTGCAACGCCACGCGGCCGCTGCCCGGTGTCGTGTGGTCGATCATGACGCACCCGGTGAGCACGACCCAGCAGCGGTCGGCGACGCCACCCTCGTCGAACAACCGGTGGCCAGGCGCGTACGTCTCGACCGTGCTGACGCCGGCGACGGCTGCGCGCTGAGTCGGTGACAGACCTGTGAGCAACGGCAGGCTGTCCAGGGCGGTGGTCACGGCATGGTCCGCGCGACGCGGTCGGTGAGGTCCAGCGTGCGGTTGGCGTAGCCCCACTCGTTGTCGTACCAGCCCATCACCTTCACCACGTGTCCCCGCACCTTGGTGAGCGAGGAGTCGAACACGCACGACGCCGGATCGCCGATGATGTCCCGCGACACGACGGGATCCGTGGTGTAGCGCAGGATTCCCTTGAGGTGTCGTTCGGCCGCTTCCGCGAACGCGCGGTTGACCTGTCCCGCGGTCGCCTGCTCGGCCAGGCGCACGGTGAGATCGGTGAGCGAGCCGTCCTCGACGGGCACCCGCACGGCCAGGCCGTCGAGTTTGCCGTCCAGCGCCGGGATCACCTGCCCGATCGCGCGGGCGGCACCGGTGGAGGTCGGGATGATGTTCACCGCGGCGGAACGGGCCCGGCGCAGGTCCTTGTGCGGCCGGTCGAGCAACGCCTGGTCGCCGGTGTAGCTGTGGATCGTCGTCATCAGGCCCTCGACGATGCCGAACGCGTCGTTCAGCACGGCGGCCATCGGGGCGGCGCAGTTGGTGGTGCAGGAGGCGTTCGAGATGATGTGGTGCTTGCTCGCGTCGTAGACGTCGTCGTTGACGCCCAGGACGATCGTCGCGTCGACATCCTTGCCAGGAGCGGTGATGATGACCTTGCGCGCACCGCGTGCGAGGTGGACGCCCGCGGTCTCACGGGTGCGGAACCGCCCCGACGCCTCGATGACGATGTCGACTCCGAGCTGGTCCCAGTTCAGGTTCTGCGGGTCCGGCTGCGCGGTCACCAGGATGCTGTGACCGTCCACGGTGAGGGTGTCGTGTTCGACGGAGACGTGCTTGCTCCACGGTCCGTACGTCGAGTCGTAGGCGAGCAGGTGCGCCAGGGTTTCCGGGCTGGTGATGTCGTTGACGGCGACGATCTCGATCGCCGTGTCGCGCCGGTCGAAAGCGGCGCGCAGGACGTCTCGGCCGATTCGGCCGAAACCGTTGATGGCAACGCGGGTGGTGGTCATGGGTGCCTCCTGAGCAAGGGAGAACACCGCAGGGGCGGCGACGCGGTTCGGTTTGATCGTGACAATCTGCGCCGCGCGCCGCCGCCGTTCTCCAGCGTCCTCAATGGTGTTTCCAGGCAACAGGGACTTTCGGCTCCGTTGAGCGGCCCTGTTTGCTCTGGCGCTAACGCTTCTGCCGCAACAACAACCGCCGTTCGGCCGATCCGATCGCAGCCCTGGCGGCGGGTACCGCGTCCGGGTTGACCGAGATCGAGGTGATGCCGAACTCCACGAGCTTCTCGGCGAACTCCGGCTTGTTGGAGGGCGCCTGTCCGCACAGCGACGAGGTGATGCCCGCGTCGGACGCGGCGCCGACGATGCGGCCGATCATGTCGAGCACGGCGGGGTCGGACTCGTCGAACAGGTCCGCGCACAGTTCGGAGTCGCGGTCGACGCCGAGCATCAGCTGCGTGAGGTCGTTGCTGCCGATGGAAACCCCGTCGATGCCGGACCGCGCGTACTCGGGAATCCAGTACGCCACCGAGGGAACCTCGGCCATCACCCACCGGTGCAGGCCGCGGTGGCGGCCGAGCGGGCTGCGGTCGATCTGCTCCAGGCAGGCTTCGAGCTCCCACTTGGTGCGGACGAACGGGATCATCAGGTGCAGGTTCGGCGTCTGCTCCCGCACCCTGGACAGGGTTTCGAGCTCCAGCGCGAACAGCATCGGGTCGTCGACGTACCGGTAACAGCCGCGATAGCCGATCATCGGGTTGTGCTCGTGCTTCTCGAACTCCTCACCGCCGGCGAGCTCGCGGAACTCATTGGTGCGGAAGTCCATCGTCCGATACACGACCGGGCGCGGCGCGAACGCGTGGGTGATCTGCAGCAGCGACGACGCCATGGCGTTGATGAAGTCATCGGGACCGCGCTGCGCGAGGAACCGGCGAGGGTGCTCGGCGCCGAGCGCTTCGGTGAGCATGAACTCCGCGCGCAGCAGGCCGACGCCGTCCACCGGCATCGCGGCGACCTCGGCGGCGTGCTCGGGCAGCGCGAGGTTCACGTACACGCGCGTGCCGAGGGCTTCGGTCGCCGGCACCGCCGGGGCGACGATGCGGGGCGCCGTGGTGATCGGCGCCGAGCCGGAACGGACCTCGCCGGAGCTGCCGTCGACGGTGATCAGCTGGCCTTCCTTCAGCACCGTGGTGGCCGAACCGGTACCGACCACGCACGGCACACGCAGTTCGCGGGCCACGATCGCGGCGTGACACGTGATGCCGCCGCCGTCGGTGACCACCGCGGACGCCCGGCGCATCGTCGGCACCCAGTCCGGGTTGGTCATCTCGGCGACCAGCACCTCGCCGTCCCGCAACCGGCCACCCTCGTCGGGGGAGCGCAGCACGCGAACGCGGCCTGAGGCGATGCCCGGAGACGCGGCGAGCCCGGCGACCAACGGGCCTGTCGACGCGACGGTCTCGTCCGGCAACGTCGTGATCGGCCGGGACTGCACGAGCCACGTCTTGCCGTCGGCGATGGCCCACTCGGTGTCCTGAGGTTCGCCGTAGTGCCGCTGCACGCGCATGCCCAGCTGCCCGATCGCGACGGCCTCGGCGTCGGTGAGCACCTGAGCGTGCGATTCCTCGGTGGTGAGGTCGATCCGCTCGTCGTTGCCGTTGGCGCCTCGCACGATCTTGTGCGACTTGCGTCCGACGCGAGTGTCCACAAGGGACACCGCGTCGCCGTTGCGGCGCAACACGTACGTGTCGGGTTCGACCGAACCGCTGACCACCACCTCGCCGAGCCCGAAGGAGGCCTCGACGAGCAACTTGTCGCGGTCGCCGCTGGAGGGGTCGGCGGTGAACATGACGCCGGAGCGTTCGGAGTTCACCATCCTCTGCACCACGACGGCGATCGCGGGCTCGTCGGTGATGCCCTGTTCGGCCCGGTAGGCGATCGAGCGCGTGCCGAACAACGACACCCAGCAGTCCAGCAGCCGGTCCAGCACGCCGTGCGCGCCTCGAGTGTTGGTGAACGTGCTGTTCATTCCCGCGAACGACGAGCCGGCGGTGTCCTCCGACGTGGCCGAGGACCGGACCGCGACGGACTCGTCCTGGCCGAGGTCGCGGTACGCCTGCAACACCGCGTGCCGCACGTCGTCGGAGACGCCCGCCTTGCGCACGAGTTCGCGCATCCGTTCGGCGGACTCCTCCAGCCGCTGCGGCGAGGTGCCGCGGTCGAGCGCGATCGTGAGCTCTGCGGCGAGGTCGTCGCGGACCTGGCTCATGGACGTCAGGAACGCCTGGGCGGTGACGACGAAGCCGGGTGGCACCGGGAGCCCGGCGCGGGTGAGTTCGCCGAGGTTGGCGCCCTTGCCACCGGCGACGGAGGTGTCGGTCTTGGTGAGCGTGCTGAAGTCGCGGATGAAGGTGGTCACTTCTGCTCCTGGTCGCGGAGAAGGTCGATGACGGGACGGCGGGGCGTGGCGGGCAACGGGTCGGAGTTGAACGCGGCCCAGCCGACGCGGATCACCAGTTGCGGGCAGGAGGCGCCGCCGAGGACCTCGTCGCGCACCAGGTCCCTGGTCTCCACGATCTCCAGCGGCTGGCTGAGCGGGCACGTCGCCAGACCCGCGGCGGTGGCTTCCAGCAGCACCGCGCTGGCCGCTTCGCCGGCCCGCAGGCGCGACAGGTCGTCGTCGGACGACGTGCTGAGCACGAGGAGCGTTCCCGCGTCCTCGCCGAGCAGGCTGGGGCCACCTTGCAGCAACGATCCCGGCGCGAACTCGCGCATCGTGAGGTTGCCGTACTGCCGCGACCCAGCCGGGATGTTCGCCGCGGGAACACCCGCCGACGCCCCGGGATACACGCCGCTCCACTGCCGGATCTCGGCTTGGTAGGCCGGATCGGCCTCCTGGATCGCGGCCGCCTTGCCGATGGCGATCAGGAGTTCGTCGTGCGCCTTGCCGGTGACGACGTGGGCGTCCACCCCTTCGGAGCGGGCGATCGCCACGAGTTGCTGGAGGATCTCGTCGGGAGCGGGCCAGGAGGAGAACGCGCGGCGATCGCTGCGCCTGCGGGGAATCGACGCCGCGAGCGCGACGTGCGGCTCCCTCGGCTCGGACGACTCGAACTCGATCGCCGCGAGGTGGTCGGGCAGGGCCGGGTTGGGCAGCCGGTGGACCTTCGCGCGCCAGCCGAGTGCGGCGAGCCCGACTCGCAGGTGGTGCAACGCGGCCCCGCAGCTGATGACCAGGTCGGCGCCCAGCGGATCCGTCGCGGGCAGGCCGCGTGTGCGGTCGGCGTACAGGTGGAGGCTGTGTGCGCCGACCTCCCAGCGCCACGGCTGGGAGTTGTGCACCGACGGCGCTCGTCCCGCCAGTGCTACCGCCGCTCGTACCGTCGTCTCGTCGGGCTGACCGCGGTCCATCCCGCTCACCTCCACGTTGAAGTCCTGCTGTGAAGCTCGCAGCACGAGCGGCCGCTGGAGAGGGGCCTACGTCCCGGTCTGGCCGGGATCCGAGGCACTCACCGAGTTGGTGCGCAGGGTCCTTCGGTCCTCCGGGAGGGGTCGGAACGTCCCGAGCCGCCCACGCCCTTGGCAGGTGTCTGCCCGCCGCGTCGCCGACGAGGCTTGGTCACATACGAACCAAGGACCGCCGGAGGGTGTCATGCGTGAACCGACAGTCGCCTCGCTGATGACCCGTGAGGTGATCACCGCAGACGTCGAGTGCTCGTTCAAGGAGCTCGTGCAGCTGCTGGAGGACAACAAGATCAGCGCGGTCCCGGTGCTCGACGGTGGCTTTCCGGTCGGCGTCGTCTCGGAAGCCGACCTGCTGCCCAAGGAGGAGTTCCGCGGCGGCACCGAAGAAGCACCCGGTCTGTTCACGGGCCGCGCGACGAAGCACCGCTGGGAACAGGCGAGCGGGGTGACCGCCCGCGACGTGATGACGTCGCCGGTGAAGAGCGTCCCGGCGGACCTCGCCGCGAGCGCCGCCGCCCGCGAACTGGCGGCCGCCGGTGTGCGCAGGCTCTTCGTCGTGGACTCCGATGGCGCGCTTGCCGGCGTGCTGTCCCGCCGCGACCTGCTGAAGCTCTTCGTGCGTGAGGACGACGAACTGCGCACGACGATCCGCGACGAGGTCTTCGGCCGGGTGCTGTGGGTCGACCCCGACTCCCTCTACGTCGCGGTGACCGACGGCGTGGTGACCGTGCAGGGGCAGCTGGAGCGGCAGAGCGAGGTCGAGATCGCCGAACACCTCGTGCGCGCCCTGCCAGGCGTGGTGGACGTGCACAACCAGCTGCGGGCGGGGTGGAACGACACCACGCACACCCGCCAGACCGAGATCTTCGGCTGAGGAGCGTCATGAGGACTCGAGATGTGATGACGACGGACGTCGTGGTCGTCGAACAGGACACACCGGCGCGTGACGCCGCCAGGCTGATCGCCGATCGCGGTTTCACTGCCCTGCCAGTGGTCGACGCGTTCGGCGCGCTGGTCGGCATGGTCAGCGAAGCCGATCTGCTGCGGAACCGCCTTCCGCAGGACCCGAGACGGCTCGTGCACGGCGAACCCGTCGAAGCCAGGCAGGCGCCCGCGGACGTGGTCGCCCAGGCGATGACGAAGTCCCCGGTGACCGTGAGCCCGAACACCGACCTGGCCGAGGTCGCCGACCTGATGCTCGAACACGACGTGCGCAGCGTGCCGGTCGTGCACGAGGGCCACCTCGCGGGGATCGTGACCCGCCGGGACATGCTGCGCTCGATCACCCGCGCGGACTGGGTCGTCGAGGCCGAGATCCACAACCGGCTCGCCATGGTCGGTGGCGCGCAGCGGTGGCAGGTCGCGGTGGCCGGAGGCAAGGTGTCCATCGTGGACAAGGGGAACAGCGCCACCGAACGGCACGTGGTCGATGTGCTGGTCCGCGCGGTCGCAGGCGTGACCGACGTCGAGTTCAGTTGACGGAGTTGTAGAGTGTCGAATTGAAGAATTCTTCAAGTCGACAGGTCGTGGTTCCGTGAACGAGTTCGTGGACAGCCTGCTCATCCGCGTCGAGCAGGCGGAACAAGCGGTGCGGCGGGCGGTGGAGCAGCAGGACGAGTACGCGGCGGACGTGCACCGCGCGGATCTCGCCAACCTGCGGCGCCTGGCGGCGGAACACGGGGTGCCGGTCGGCGCGCCCGAGGAGGGCTGAGCGGTGCCGGTTCCGCTGTACCAGGCGAAGGCCGAGTTCTTCCGGATGCTCGGCCACCCGGTGCGCATCCGAGTGCTGGAGTTGTTGCAGGACGGCCCGAAGGCGGTGCGTGACCTGCTGGCCGAGATCGAGGTCGAGCCGTCCAACCTGTCCGCGCAGCTGGCCGTCCTGCGCAGGTCCGGCATCGTGACGGCGACCCGCGAAGGGTCGACGGTGGTGTACGCGCTCGCGGGCGCGGACGTGGCCGATCTGATGAAGGCGGCCAGGAGGATCCTCACCGAGCTGCTGGCCGGGCAGAACGAGTTGCTCGCCCGGTTGCGCGAGGACTCCGCGTGAGAGCCTTCCTGCCCGCGAAGGCCGACTGGTCGGCCGCCACATCGAGAGATGTCGTCGCAGGTCTGACAGTCGCGGTCGTGGCGTTGCCGCTGGCACTGGGGTTCGGCGTCGCGTCGGGCCTCGGTGCCGCCGCGGGATTGGCGACGGCGATCGTCGCGGGCACGTTGGCCGCGATCTTCGGCGGCTCCAGCCTTCAGGTGTCCGGGCCCACCGGCGCGATGACCGTGGTACTGGTGCCGATCGTCGCGACGTTCGGGCCGGGCGGCGTGCTGACCGTCGGCCTGCTCGCGGGCGTGCTGCTTCTCGCGCTGGCGGCGGCCAGAGCCGGGCGTTACATGCGGTACGTGCCGGCTCCGGTGGTCGAGGGCTTCACCCTCGGAATCGCCGCGGTCATCGCGCTGCAACAGATCCCCGCCGCACTCGGTGTGCCCACCCCCGACGGGCACAACGTCGTGCTGAACGCCATCCGCGCGTTCGGGTCCGGCCCGGCTCTGCCCGCCGTCGCCCTCGCGGGCGGTGTCGTCGTGATCATGCTGGTCGGCGCGCTGGAGACCGGCGATCCCGTTCTCGCTGCTGGCCGTCGCGGCGGGCACGGTGGTGGCGGAGATCTGGTCCCTTCCCGTGCCTCGAATCGGCACGTTGCCGGCGTTGCTACCAGCGCCGTCGCTGTCCTTTCTGGACTTGGGCGCGCTGTGGACGCTGCTGCCGTCCGCGATCGCGGTGGCCGCACTCGCCGCGCTGGAGAGTCTGCTGTCCGCGACGGTCGCCGACGGCATGAGCGTGAACCAGCGGCACGACCCGGACCGCGAACTCTTCGGCCAGGGCATCGCGAACGTCATCACGCCGATGTTCGGCGGCGTGCCCGCGACCGCGGCGATCGCCAGGACCGCGGTCAACGTCCGGTCCGGCGCGACCTCGCGACTGGCGGCCCTGGTGCACGCCGTGACGCTCGCCGTCATCATGCTGGCCGCGGCACCGTTGGTCGGTCGCATCCCGTTGGCCGTGCTGGCCGGAGTCCTGCTCGCCACCGCGGTGCGGATGGTCGAGGTCGGTTCCGTCCGGGTGCTGATGCGAGCGAACCGCTCCGACGCCGTGGTGCTCGCCCTCACCGCGATCGCGACGCTGGCACTGGACCTGGTCACCGCCGTCATCGTCGGCCTGGTCGTGGCCGGAGCGCTGGCGCTGCGAGCCGTCGCCAGGTCGGCACGGATCGACGAGGAACCGCTGGAGCCCGGCGACCACACCCGGGAGGAGCACGAACTGCTCGCCCAGCACATCGTCGCCTACCGGCTGGACGGACCGCTGTTCTTCGCCGCGGCACACCGCTTCCTGCTGGAGCTCACCGAGATAGCGGTGGTCTCCGTGGTGATCCTGCGGATGTCCCACGTGTCCACAATGGACGGCACCGGGGTGTTGGTCCTGCGTGACGCCGTCGAACGGCTGGAGCGCAGGGGCGTCACCGTGCTGCTCTCCGGCGTGCGCGACGAACACCGCCGCCAGCTGGAGACCCACGGCGTGCACATGTTCGCCAGCACGCCGGAGGCCATCGAACACGCGCGGAACCACCTGCGCCGCAACGGCACACTGCCGTGACGAATCCGCTTGCCTCGGTGTGATCGAATGCGCTGGTGAACGCAGATTGGGAGCAGCGGAGCGCGGCACGGCGTGCCGAGGTGCTGGCACTGCCGACCATCGAGGCGCGGCATCACGCGCCGCTCCTGCCGCCGCTGCAGGGCGACGTGCGGGTGTCCGCGTCGGTGGGCCCGGCGGACGACGTCGTGGCGCTGTGGTCGTCGCCCGCGGACCTGGAGGCGCTGACCTCGGCGACGACGCTGGCGGGTACGGCCAGGTTCCCCGATTCCAGGGCGTCACGGTCGGCAGGGGCGCGGGTGACGGTGCACGTGGCGGACAGCGTCATCACCACCCACCTCCCCGGACTGCCGGTGGCGCACCCCATGGTGCAGCCGATGCCCGACGGCCAGGTCCTGGTCGTGGGCGCACGCTGCCGGTGGCTGCCGCAGGGTGCGGAGCGCAACGCGATCGTGTTCGACCACGAGGGGGCGGTGCTGAGCGAGCACATCCTGGGCGATGGCATCGAGCACGTGCAGGCGACCCGCCGGGGCGAGGTCTGGGTGGGCTACTTCGACGAAGGCGTCTACGGCAACTACGGCTGGGGTAGGGACGGCAGCCCGTCGCCCATGGGGTCGTGTGGGCTGACGCGGTTCTCCACCGGGTTCGCCCAGGAGTGGCGCTTCCCGTACGGCTTCGGCGGGTGGGACGCGATCAGCGACTGCTACGCGCTCAACGTCGGCAACAACACGACCTGGACCTGCTACTACACCGACTTCCCGGTGGTCCGGATCCACGACGGCACCATCACCGCTTGGCACAACGACGTCCACGGCGCCAAGGCGATCGCGGCCGATGGTTCCCGCGTCGCGCTGTACGGCGGTTACGGACCCGACTGGGACCGGTTGGTCGTGGGTGAACTGGGCGACGACCGCCTCCACGTGACCGGCGAGTTCCGGCTCGTCCAGCCGGACGGGCAGCCGCTGCCGCGGTCGGCGGAGGTGAGCGGTCGCGGCGCCGACCTGCACGTCCTCCTCGACGACAGCTGGTCGCGGCTCGCCCTCGAGGACATCGCCTGAACGGTGTCAGAGCGGGAAGCGACCGGTGCGCCAGTGCCAGTGGCGGCCCGCTTGCAGGTGGTCGACGACCGCGCGTTGCAGTGCTGTGCGGCGCGGTAGCCGGTCGAGCGGCGTTGTCAGGGTGCGGAACACGAACCGCAGCACCTCGACGTCGCCGTCGGGCACGTCCTGTTCCACATAGGACTCCAGCTCGAACCGCTGCTGGAACCGGACGATGTTGGAGTCCTCCGGCAGGTGCTCCCGCAGTTGCGGGTCGAGCAGCCACGACCCGCAGGAGAACGTCGTGTACCGCTCGCCGGGGAAGTGGCGCGGGAAGAACGCGCGAGCCTCGTCGAGCGACGCGTCGACGGCCTTCGGCGTCAGCGGTCCCGCGTCGGGGACGTGCAGGGAGATGGCGGTGTCGCCACGCTGGTGCTGCAGGCGGCCGAGCTCGTAGACGCCTCCCCGCGTGTGCAGCGTCAGCCAGCTCTGCATGACCGGCCAGCCCTCACCGCGCATCCGCCGGTCGACCGCGAGGTTGCGGCCCAGGTCCGCGAGGGTCGCCCACGACACGGCGTCGGCGATGCCGTTCTCGCGGTGGTACCTCGTGACCACGCCGACCAACGACAGGTACGCGTAGACGTAGAGGTGCCGCCAGGCGAGACCCCGTTCGCGCGGCAGCTCCGGACCGGGTGGCAACCACTCGAAGCCGCCGAGATCCGCCCGGACCAGGGCGATCGAGCGGTCCAGCAACCACCGCAGCTCCGGAGTCCACAGTGGAGAGTCGGGGACCGGCCAGCCGGCGATGATCTCGGCGGCGTCCTCCGGCGGCACCGCGAGGCGGTCGAGCAAGGCCGGAGCGTCGGCGCTGAAGGGCAGGGGAGCGGACGGCAGATCACCGGCGAGCCGGTGCACGCGCTCGACCTCCTCGACGGGAACTCCGAGCCGGGCCGCGGTGTGCTCCAGATCCACGCGGACGACCCTACAACCGGATCGCCGGTGTGGGCCTTCTTCCGGTCTCGGGAACACCTGGCAGCCGGCACCACGACCAGGACGCCGCCTGCGCCGAAGTACAGCGCCGCGTCCTGTCGTACGCCGATCAGCGCGTTCGTTCGGGCTGTAACGATCAGCCGCGCCGGTGTGATGAACCTGCCATGTCCGACAGCACCAAGGGTTACGGCGGCTGTGCGCTCGCGGCGTTCGCGTCCTGCGTCGGGATGTCGCTGCTCTCGTTCCTGATGACGGTCCTGCTCGCACCGGCGATGGCGGCGCGCACCCTGATCGCCGGCTCGCTGGACGTGCTGCCGCAGTGGCTGGCGTTCGCGGCTTTGTCGTTGCCCCTGGCGACGGGCCTGGTCCGGCTCGTTCTGAGCAAGAACGGCCGGGTACGTTCCGAGCCTCAGTCGACCCGGTGGGCGTGGACGTTCAACCTGGGCGCGGCGCTGCTCGGAGTTCTGAACGTTCTCGGGTTCGTGTTGTCCTCCGCCACCGGGCAGGCCGGCGCCGATCTGCCGGTCGCCTTCACCGCCGGGGTGTTCGGCGGCGCGGTGCTGGTGGCGATCTGGGTGTGGGACCGGCGGCCGCGGCCCGACCCCATCACCGTCGAGGAGATCCGGCACACGGTCGCGGAGGTCGACCGCACTCTGCACGAGGTCCGTGCCGCCAACGAGCGGGTGCACCAGCAGGTCCTGCAGGTGCAGGCACGCCTGGCGGAGCTCCGCGCGTGGTCGCCCCCTCCGCAGGCCACGGGCCGGACGTGGCACCCGGAGGCCGGGTGGACCAGGCCGGTCTGGTCCGATGTGGAGTTCCGGCGGCTGCGGGTCTGCCACGTCGAGTCGTTCCGCTGCGCCGACGTCGTCCACGCCGTCTACTCGTCGGCCCGGGTCTCGTTGGACACGGTGTCCCACATGGAACAGCGGGCCTTGCGGGGCCGCGCCGAGGCACGGGGGCTCGCGGGACATCTGGCCTGGGGACGGAACCAGCTGCGGGCGGAGGTGCACACCGGACTCGGCAGGGTCCAGTTCCTGAACGCCCAGACGCACGAGCTCAAGCACGAGATCCGCGACACCTGCGGCGCACCGGGACAGCACTGGTTCGCCCAGCTGGAAGCCCGCAACGCCGAGCGGCGTGCGATCGGCTGACCCGCGCGCTCACCGATCAGAAATCCTCCGCCGAACAGTCAGTTCTGGCAGCCCTCTCGCACCGGTGGAAGGATCGACGACCATGACCGACGCCAGACCGCTGAGCGCCGACGAGACCACGTTCATCGCGGCGGCCCGCTCAGGCGACGCGGCGCGGTTCGCGCTCATCACGGAGCGCCACCGTCGTGAGCTGCAGGTGCACTGCTACCGGATGCTCGCGAACTACGAGGACGCCCAGGACATGACGCAGGAGACGTTCCTGCGAGCGTGGAACAAGCGGGAGTCGTTCAAAGGCCACGCCGCGGTGCGGACCTGGCTGTACCGGATCGCGACGAACGTCTGCCTCGACTTCCTCGAGAAGCGCCACGACCGCACACCCGTGCCGCCCGGCTCCGAGGTGCTGTACCTCCAGCCGTACCCCGACCGGATGCTTCCCGAGGACCCGCAGGAATCGGTGGTGGCGCGGGAGACGATCGAGCTGGCGTTCATCGTCGCCGTCCAGCACCTGCCGCCGCGGCAGCGGGCGGTGTTCGTCCTGCGCGACGTCCTCGGGTGGCCGGCGTCGAAGGCCGCCGACGCGCTCGAGGTGACCGTCGCATCGGTGACCAGCGCGCTGCAGCGGGCGCGCGTGACGATGCGCGAGCAGCTGCCCGGCCGGCGCCTGGACTGGCGGAGCCCCGCCACCCACGAGCTGTCGAACGACGAGCGCGGCGTCGTGAGGTCGTACATCGACGCCCACGAGCGCAACGACCTCGACGGGCTGATGTCCCTGCTGCGCGACGACCTGCGCTTCGTCATGCTGCCCGAGGCGGGCACCTCGGTCACGACGGCCAAGGACGCGGTGGACGGCTGGGTGTCCGGTGGGCTCTTCCAGCCCGGCCACGACGACTGGCGCGGTATCACCACGACGGTCAACCGCATGCCTGCCGCCGCGCTGTACCTCCGCACCCCCGACGCCCCCGAGCACCGGCTGTTCGCCATCGCGGTCCTGCACGTCGTCGACGGGAAGATCGCCGAGCTCACCGGGTTCGACGTCGCCGGTACACCCTGGCTGGACCTGCCCCCGACGCTGTGATCACCCGTGCGCCGGCACACCACCGCCCCGCCGGCGTCGCCGGCGGGGCTTCTGGTGCCAGAAGAACTCATCGCCTCGTCTCGTAGCGGGTCAGCACCACGCCGCCGGGAAACGTCCGCGTCTCCACGAGGTTCAGGTTCACCCAGCTGTCCAGCGCCGTGAAGAACGGCGTGCCGGCGCCCACCAGGACCGGGTAGGTCACCAGGGCGTACTCGTCGATCAGCCCGGCCCGCATGGCCGCCCCGGCGAGCGTCGCGCCGGCGATGCCCATCGGGCCGCCGTCCCCGGCCCGGAGCCGGGTGATCTCGGCGACCGCGTCGCCGGTGACCAGGCGGGTGTTCCAGTCGACCTCGTCGATCGTCGAGGAGAACACCACCTTCGGCGTGTCTCGCCAGTTCCGCGCGTACTCGGCCTGCGCTGGCGTGACGTCGGGCTGCTGGTCACGGGTCGGCCAGTAGGAGCTCATCGCCTCCCACAGCTTGCGCCCGTACAGCGAAATGTCGTTCGCCAGCTCCTGGTCGAGCCACCACTGGAACATCTCGTCGCTCGGTCCGCCCCAGCCGATGTCGTCGCCGGGCGCGGCGATGTAGCCGTCCAGGGTCACGTTCATGCCGAAGAACAGTTTCCGCATCGTGCCAGCCTCTCGTGAGTCGATCTCACACGTACAGACGGGCGCGGAGCGAAAACCTGATCGGTCAGGAGATGCCGCGGAAGAAGCCGCGGATGTCGTCCGCGAGCAGCTTCGGCTCTTCCATCGCCGGGAAGTGACCGCCCTCGGCGAACTCGCTCCAGTGGCCGATCGCGTTCCACGGGTCCATCGCGCGGCGCACGAGCGGGTGAGTGCCGAACACGGCCCAGCCGGACGGCACGGCGGAGCCCATGACCAGGTCGAGTCCGGAGTGCTCGGACTCGTAGTAGAACTGCGCGCTCGACGCCCCGCTGCGGGTGAACCAGTACAGGCTGACGTTGGTGAGGAGCTGGTCGCGGTCGACCGACTCGTCCGGCGTCCGGTAGGCGCCGCTGGTCCCGGTCCTGAACTTCTCGGCGATCCACGCGAGCTGACCGACCGGCGAGTCGGTGAGCGCCGCGCCGATCGTGTCGGGACGGTGGTCCTGCATCAGGAGATACCCGCGATCGGCCGCGTGCTCGGTGCGCATCGCCTCGATCTGGGCGACCTCGTCATCGGACAGGCCCTCGGGGAAAGGGAACTTGTCGCCGAGCAACCCGAGCAACAGGCGGTCGACGCCGGTGTGCGTGCCGATGACGCGCTCGGGGTAGGTCGCCGCGAGGCGGCCGGTGGTGCCCGCGCCGACGTCGGTGCCGTGGGCCGCGAACCTCTGGTAGCCGAGACGCGTCATGATCTCGGCGTAGGCCTCCGTCGTCCGCGCCAGCTCCCAGCCGGTCCCTGACAGCGGAGTGGAGAACCCGAAGCCGGGCAGGGCCGGGACGACCACGTGGAACTCGTCGGTCAGCAGCGGGATGAGTCGCTGGTAGTCGACGAACGATCCCGGCCAGCCGTGGTTCAGGACCAGCGGGATGGCCTCCGGGTTCGCCGATCGAACGTGGACGACGTGGAACGTCTGGCCGTCGACGACCGTCGTGAACTGTTCGTGCTCGTTGAGCTTCTCCTCCTGCGCACGCCAGTCGAACCCGTCGCGCCAGTACTCGGCGAGCTCCTTCAGGTACGCGAGCGGGATGCCGCGGCTGAAGTCGGTGCGATCGTCCCTGCCCGGCACGGGGATCGGCCAGCGCGTGTGCGCCAGCCGGTCGCGCAGGTCGTCGAGGTCCGTCTGCGGGATGTCGACGCGGAACGGTGTGAGTGCGTTGTTCTCGTTCATGACGCTGACGTTTTCAGGCAATGCGGCAGGTTAGCTTCCGCAATTGCTGGAATGATCGAGAACATGTTGGAGACCTCGGCGCGTCTGCTCGAACTGCTGTCGTTGCTCCAGCTCAAGCGCGACTGGACGAGCACCGAGCTCGCCGGGCGGCTCGACGTGAGCACGAGGACCGTGCGCGCCGACATCGGCAAGCTGCGGTCGCTCGGGTATCCCGTGGACGCGCGCCCCGGCGTCGCGGGCGGGTACCGGCTGGCCGCGGGGACGGCGATGCCCCCGCTGCTGCTCGACGACGACGAGGCCGTCGCCGTCGCCGTCGGACTGGGTGTGGTCGCGACCCAGAGGTTCGGAGTCGAGGAGACGTCGCTGACCGCGCTCGCGAAGCTGGAGCAGGTGCTGCCCTCGCGTCTGCGCCGGCGCGTGGAGGCGGTGCGCGAGGCGACCAGCGTTGTTCCAGGGGCGGGCCCGCCCCTGGACGTCTCGGTTCTCGGCGCGGTCGCCGCCGCGATCCGCGGCCACGAACGGCTCCGGTTCGGGTACACGAAGCCAGGGGGCGACGAAGAGGCCCGCCACACCGAACCGCAACGGCTGGTGAGCTGGGGAGCGCTCTGGTACCTGCTCGCGTGGGATCTCGACCGTGACGACTGGCGGGTCTTCCGGGTCGACCGCATGGGTGCGCACGCACCGACGGGTGCGCGGTTCCGGCCGCGCGTGATCCCGGAGGACAGCGTCGTCGAGTACGTCGTCGGACGCGTCAGCAAGGGGGCCTGGAAGTACCGCGCCCGAGTGCTCGTGCACGCCCCTGCCGCCAAGGTCGCCGCGAAGATCCACATCCCGGTCGACATCGAGGTGGTCGACGAGTCCACGTGCCGGGTCGAGGTGGGTTCCGACGACCCGGACCGGCTCGCGCTGTGGATGGCGCAGCTCGACGTCGACATCGAGGTGATCGAAGGAGACGAGCTCGCGGTGGCGTTCGATCGCCTCGCGTCCAGGTTCCGACGCGCGGCGGGTGGCGCGTCCACGTGAGTCTCGGCTGTCGGTCGTTCCACTATGTCGTCGAGGGCCGGCATCCCTTCGTGGAGCAGCGTCAGCGCGGCTGGAACAGCTCGACGAGGTTCCCCGCCGGGTCGACGAGCAGGATCTGACGGCCGCCCGGTCCGCTGACGACGGTGTTGCGGAACCGCACCCCGGCCTCGCGCAGGCGGGCGACCTCGGCGTCGAGGTCGTCGACGACCAGGTGGATGCGATTCCAGCCGCCGGCCACCGGAGTCTCTCCGTCCGGCATGGGGCGTCCCGCCGAACTGGCCGGGCCGGACAGCAGCAGCCGCAACGGTCCGCGCACGACGTCGGCGAACGCGGGCGCCGCGGACGAGCGCAGCGTGAACCCCAGGTGGGTGGTGTAGAAGTCGACGCAGGCCTGCACGTCGTCGACCAGGTAGCGGACGTTGGCGAGGGCATCACTCATGGTTCCGGTACCTCTCTTTCGTTGTCGTGGGCCATGGTTCGCAGCAGGTAGCCGATCCGGATCGTGAGCTCCTCGGCGGTGCGCCGGAACGCCGAGCCGGTGCCTTCGGCGGACGGGTCGGGCATGCTCCAGTGCACGAGCTCGGCCCCGCCGGGGAACTCCGGGCACACTTCGCGCACCCGGTCGCACAGACTGATCACGTAGTCGAAACGCTGTCCGGCGAACTCGCTCAGGTGCTTGCTGCGGTGACCGGACAGGTCGACGCCGTGGTCCTGCATCACGGCGACCGCGTTGGGGTGCACGGGTTTGGGATGACTGCCCGCGCTGAACACCTCGATCCGGTTCGCCCGAGCCGCCAGCAGCGCCTCGGCCATCTGCGACCTGGCGCTGTTTCCGGTGCACAGGAACAACACGCGGCCGGTGACGGTGTCCACTGTGGTCTCCGGCGCCGGACTGAGCCGCAGGCCGGGGTGCAGTGCGCTCGCGGTCTCGGTGAGCAAGGCGGCGCACCGCGAGAGGTCGAGGCTGTAGTAGGTGTCTCGCCCGTCAGCCGAACTGCGCCGCGCGGTCACCACCTCGCCCGTACGCAGTTTGCGCAGGTGGTAGGAGACCAGGCTCTGCGGCTGACCGACCGCCGCGACCAGCTCACCCACCCGTCGATCGCTTCGGGCGAGCTCGCGCAGCAGTCCCCATCGCAGCGCCTCGCCCGCCAGCCCGAGAAACGGGGGCGGACTCGACACTCGCCGGTCGGTGGGCATGCCCGGAAAATACATCAATCCAGATTGATGCACCAGTGCTGTCGGCTCTCGGTGAGGTCGCCGCGGAGACGGGCTCGTCCGACGGGTGGCCACGGCCGGCGAGGCCGACTATGGTCTCTGCCATACTCCCGAATCAGGGGGAAGGCGCCATGAGCGAGCAGGGCAGGCGGGGCACCAGGCAGCGGATGCTGGACAGCGCGGTGCTGCTGCTGCGGGAACGTGGCGCGGCCGGCGTGACGGTCGACGCGGTGCTGGCGCACAGCGGTGCGCCACGGGGTTCCGTCTATCACCACTTTCCCGGTGGCAGGAACGAGATGGTCCTGGGTGCGGTCCGTCAGGCGGGGGACTACATCGCCGCCATGGTCAGCGAGTCTGCGGCCGAGGGCGACGTCCGGCAGATGGTGGACCGTCTCGTCGCCTTCTGGAAGCGGGCGCTGACCAGGACCGGCTACCGGGCGGGGTGTCCCGTCGCCGCGATGGCGATGGACAGCCGTGACCTCGTCCCCGACGCCGGTGACGTGGTGCGGGAGATCTTCACAAGTTGGCAGGCCAGCCTCGCGAAAGCGTTGGCCGCCAACGGTTTCGCGACACAACGCGCGCAGCGGCTGGCGACGTTGGTCGTGTCCGCGATCGAGGGAGCGATCATCCTCTGCCGCGCTCACCGTGACCTGGGCCCGCTCGACGACGTGCTCGTCGAGATCGCGCCCCTGCTGGAGCGACGAGACTAGGAGCCTGGCCCATGTGGAAACCCAGCGCCTGCATCCTCTGCGAGTGCAACTGCGGGATCGAGATCCTCGTCGGTGACGACGGCCGGTCGTTCGACAAGATCCGCGGCGACAAGCTCCACCCCGCGTCAGCCGGCTACACCTGCAACAAGGCGCTGCGCCTCGGCCTGCACCAGAACGGCGACACGGGCCGGATCACGCACCCGCTGCGCCGGAGGCCCGACGGCACCTTCGAGGAGATCGACTGGGACACCGCGATCAGCGAGATCGCGGCGCGTCTGGGCGAGGTCCGCGACACCTTCGGCGGGGAGACGATCTTCTACTACGGTGGCGGCGGTCAGGGCAACCACCTCGGCGGCGCGTACTCGACCGCCACCCTGGCCGCGTTCGGTGCCCGCTATCGCTCGTCCGCGCTCGCGCAGGAGAAGACCGGCGAGTTCTGGGTCAGCGCTCGCATGCTCGGCAACATGACCCGCGCGGACTTCGAGCACTGCGAGGTCGCGCTGTTCGTCGGCAAGAACCCCTATCAGTCGCACGGCTTCCCGCGGGCCCGTTCGGTGCTCAAGGAGATCGCGAAGGACCCGGCCAGGTCGATGATCGTGATCGACCCCGTGCGGACCGAGACGGCGGAGCTGGCCGACTTCCACCTCCAGGTCAGGCCTGGCACCGATCTCTACCTGCTGACGGCGCTGGCCGCCGTGCTCGTGCAGGAGGACCTGATCGCCGCCGACTGGCTCGCCGAGCACGCGGACGGCCTCGACGCCGTCGCCGCTGTCCTGCGGCAGGTACCCGTCGGCGACTACTGCGCCGTCGCCGACGTCGAGGAAACGCTGGTGCGAGTGGTCGCCACCCGGATCGCCGCCGCGGACTCCGTGGCCGTGTTCGAGGACCTCGGGGTCCAGATGAACCGCGACTCCACGCTCGTGAGCTACGTCGAGAAGCTGGTCTGGCTGCTCACCGGCAACTTCGGCAAACAAGGCGCCCAGTACGTGCCCTCCAGCCTCGTGCCGATTGGCCGTGACCGCGGGCACGCCGACGGCGAGGGCCCGCGCAGCCCGGTCGCGGGCGCGCGGATCATCAGTGGCCTCGTGCCGTGCAACGTGATCGCGGAGGAGATCCTCACCGACCACCCGGCCCGTTACCGGGCGATGCTGGTCGAGAGCGCGAACCCCGCGCACTCCCTGGCCGACTCGGCCCGCATGCGGGAGGCGCTCGCCGCACTGGAACTCGTGGTCGTCATCGACGTCGCGATGACCGAGACCGCACGCCTGGCCGACTACGTGCTGCCGGCGCCGACGCAGTTCGAGAAGTTCGAGGCCACCTTCTTCAACTTCGACTTCCCGCGCAACATCTTCCACCTGCGGCACCCCGTCGTACCCGCCCCGCAAGGCGTGCTGCCCGAGCCGGAGATCCACGCCCGTCTCGTCGAGGCGTCCGGCGCGCTCACCGAGGCCGACTACGCACCACTGCGCACGGCCGCGAACGCTGGACGAGCCGAGTTCGCGCAGGCGTTCCTCTCCGCACTCGCGGATCCGGTGAAGCGGCGGCTCGCGTCCGTCCTGCTGTACCGCACACTCGGCCCGACGCTGCCGCACGACGCGTCAGCAGCCGCGGTGCTGTGGATGGCCGCGCACGAGTGCGCCCGCAAAAACCCGGCCGGAGTCGAGAAAGCGGGCTACGGCTCGGGGCTCGAGGCGGGGGAGCGGCTCTTCGACGCGATCGTCAACGGCCCGCACGGCGTGCACATCACCGACGACGAGTACGACGCCTCGTGGCAGCGCCTGCGCGGCAAGCGAATCGCCCTCGCCGTGCCGGAACTGCTCGCCGCGGTGGCCGCGCTGGGCGACCGTCCCGTCCCGCGGCAGGATCCGGACTGGCCGTTCGTGCTGTCCGCGGGAGAACGGCGTGCCTTCACCGCCAACACGATCATGCGCGACCCCACCTGGCGCCGGCGTGACCCGGACGGCCGCCTGCGCATCAGCGTCGCCGACGCGACGCGGCTCGGTGTCACGACAGGCGACCGCGTCAGGCTCACGACCCGGCGCGGCAGCGCGGAGGTGTCCGTGGACGCCACGGACACCATGCGCTCCGGCCACATCTCGCTTCCCAACGGCCTCGGGCTCACGGTGAAGGAACGCACGGGCGTTGCTCCCAACGAGCTCACCGCCGCGGAAGACCGCGACGAGTGGGCCGGCACACCGTGGCACAAGCACGTGCCGGCCCGACTCGAACCGCTCGGGCCATAGCCGCGGCGAAGGGCGGGCTTCGATCTTCAAGAATGCGGAAGAGGTAGATTCTTCGTTGGTTCCGTGAGAAAGCTCTATTCGGAATCGGTGCGCATAGCGGGAACGAAATAGCGTCGCGCTTAGCGTGTGGAGCCAGTCGAATGCATTCGACACTTCTTGACCGGACGGAGATCCTCCTCCACAGTTTGACGGACGCGACCGGTATCCGCAGCAGTGGCACCTCTGCGACGTAATCACTGTTCGTTCAGAAAGCGTGCGATCGGCCACTCGGCGCAAGTGGCCGGTCGAATGGTGCCTCCGGTCGGGGTTCTCGCTCACCTCAACGAAGAGGAGCACGCTCATGGCCGGATCAGGCCATCACCCGTCCACCTCCGTCCCCCGCGCCGGCAGACGTCGAGTGGCGGGCGTCACCGCCGTCGTGGCCGTCCTGCTCGGCGGTCTCGTGGCGGCTTTCAGCGCGACGCCCGTGTCGGCGGCGACCGTCGACACCTCCGCCTGGTACGTGCTGGTCAACCGCAACAGCGGCAAGGCTTTGGACGTCTACAACCTCGCCACGAACGACGGCGCGCGCATCACCCAGTGGACCCGCAACGACGGAAACCAGCAGCAGTGGCAGTTCGTCGACTCGGGCGGGGGCTACTACCGGGTGAAGTCACGGCTGTCGGGCAAGGTCCTCGACGTCTACAACTTCTCGACCGCGGACGGCGGCAACATCGTCCAGTGGGCGGACGGCAACGGCACCAACCAGCAGTTCCGCCTCGCCGACTCCGACAGCGGCCACGTGCGCCTGATCAACCGCAACAGCAACAAGAGCATCGAGGTCCAGGGCGGCTCGACCACCGATGGCGCCAACGTCGTCCAGTACAGCGACTGGAACGGCGCCAACCAGCAGTGGCAGCTCGTCCGCGTCGGTGGCGGCACGGGCCCCACCACCACGACGACCACTCCGCCGGGCGGCACGTGTCAGCTCCCGTCGAGCTACCGCTGGTCGTCGACCGGCTCGCTGGCGACTCCGAAGCAGGGATGGGTGTCGCTCAAGGACTTCACCCACGTCCTCCACAACGGCAAGCACCTGGTCTACGCGACGACGCACGACACGGGAACGACCTGGGGCTCGATGAACTTCGGGACGTTCACGAACTGGTCGGACATGGCCTCGGCCAGCCAGAACGGGATGAGCACGGGCGCGGTCGCCTCGACGCTGTTCTACTTCGCGCCGAGGAACATCTGGGTGCTCACCTACCAGTGGGGCCCGACCGCTTTCAGCTACCGGACGTCGAACGACCCCACCAACGCGAACGGGTGGTCGTCGCCGCAGACCCTGTTCACCGGAAGCATTCCCAACTCCGGCACGGGCCCCATCGACCAGACGCTCATCGGTGACGACACGAACATGTACCTGTTCTTCGCCGGTGACAACGGCAGGATCTACCGGGCCACCATGCCCATCGGGAACTTCCCTGGCAGCTTCGGCTCGTCCTGGACGCAGATCATGAGCGACACGACGGCCAACCTGTTCGAGGGCGTCGAGGTCTACAAGGTCCAGGGCCGGAACCAGTACCTCATGATCGTCGAGGCGATGGGGAACAACGGGCGCTACTTCCGCTCGTTCACGTCCAGCAGCCTCAGCGGTTCCTGGACACCGCAGGCCGCCACCGAGAGCAACCCGTTCGCCGGCAAGGCCAACAGCGGCGCCACCTGGACCAACGACATCAGCCACGGCGACCTCATCCGCGCCAACCCGGACCAGACCAAGACCATCGACCCCTGCAACCTTCAGCTCCTCTACCAGGGTCGCGACCCCAACTCCGGCGGCGACTACGGCCTCCTGCCGTACCGGCCGGGTGTGCTGACGCTGCAACGCTGAGCGCCTGACACAGGTCATTGCACCGAGGCCGGCCTTCTCACCTCACCGGGGTGAGGGAGCCGGCCTCGTCCGGGTCCTGAGTCAGGTGAGCGCGTCGTACACGGCGGAAACGCAGGCCTCACTGCGGTTCGAGCCGATGATGCCGGGCGCCATGCGGTTCATCGCGTACGAGATGGTGAGCCGGCGCTCGAGGTCCATGATGATCATCGACCCGCCCCACCCACCCCAGAAACAGATCTTCCCGGCGGGGATCCAGGGAAGGGTCTCCTTCTTCGGCAACGCGAAACCCGTTCCCCAGCGGATCGGAATGCCGAGCACCAGGTCCACGCCGTCGGCCTGTTCCTCGAAGATCAGATCCAGGGTCGCGTCGCCGAGGAAGCGGGTGCCGTCGACGCTGCCGCCCCTGGCGATCACGGACAGCAGCCGGGCCACCGAACGGGCGTTGCCGTGGCCGTTCAGCGCGCCGATCTCCGCTCCGCGCCAGTCCGCTGTGTTGGCCGCACCGGCATCCACAGCAGGACCGGCGAACGTTCTGGCCGCGATGCTGCCCGGCTCGGGCAACCGCGCCGGCGGAGGCGGCGGGACGATCTCGGCGATGCGCGGCCAGTCCTTCTCGGCCGCGCCCAGCTGGAAGTCCGCCGCCAGCGGGCCGCTCAGCTCGTTCGCCACGAACTCGCGCAGCGTGCTGCCGGTGACCCGCCGGACCAGTTCGCCGAGGAGGTGGCCATAGGTGGCCGCGTGGTAACCCGCCGCGGTACCTGGTTCCCACCAGGGTTCCTGGCTTGCGAAGAGCGCCGTCGTGTCCGCCGGGGCGTAGAGATCGGTGAGCTTCACCGGTTGCTCGAGTCCGGAAAGGCCGGAGGAGTGCGACAGGAGGTGGCGGACCTCGATGACGTCCTTGCCCTGGTCGGCGAACTCCGGCCAGTACCGGGCAACTGGGGCGTGCGCGTCCAGCTGTCCGCGATCGATCAGCATCAGGGTCGCGAGACTGGTGACGGTCTTCGTCGTCGACCAGACGT
Organism: Lentzea waywayandensis; assembly: GCF_900115955.1. Lineage (GTDB taxonomy): Bacteria > Actinomycetota > Actinomycetes > Mycobacteriales > Pseudonocardiaceae > Lentzea > Lentzea waywayandensis. The sequence goes on along the minus strand of NZ_FOYL01000002.1, from coordinate 255,103 downwards.
TGACGATGGTGTCCCGTTCCCAAGCGGCGGTGCGTGCGGCGTCGCGGTAGCCGCCCCAAATGTCCACAACGGACTCACCGTCGATGTCCACGGCGAGAGAAGCGCCGAGCTCTTCACCGGTGGCGAGGTTGTTCTCGAACGCGGCGCGAACGGCATCGAAGCGACCGTCGTGCGTGCCGGAGGAGAGCGTCATGCCGTGACGTTAGAACCTGACGCCAGTGTCAGGTGCAAGGACTGATTCGAGATTCGAATCGGTGAACTGACAAGCGCGACAACGTCTTCGCGTCTTCGCTTGATTCGTCCAAGTTCGCTTGTTAACGTGCACAACCGCTTGTGGCGCGGATCACACAGAACCGTGCTTTCGGCCTGCCTCAACACCGTGGCGACCGTCAACGTTGATCCACGCGAGGAGCCGGAATGGGATGTCCGAAGGTCGCTGTGCTGGCTGTCGTGCTGTTAGTGGCGGCGTGCGGCGCACCAGCGGCCGGTGATCAGCCCAAGCCCGGTGACGGTGCGCTCGTGGGCGTCACCATGCCGACGACCAAGTCGGAGCGCTGGATCAGCGACGGTGAGAACATCAAGCGCGACCTGGAGTCGCGGGGGCACCGGGTCGACCTCCAGTACGCCGAGAACGACGTGCCCACCCAGGTGAAGCAGATCGAGGACCAGATCGCCAAGGGCGCGAAGCTCCTGATCATCGCCTCGGTGGACGGCTCGGCGCTGACCCAGCCGCTCGACACGGCCGCGAACGCCAGGATTCCGGTGATCGCCTACGACCGGCTTCTGCGCGGCAGCCCGTACGTCGACTTCTACGCGACGTTCGAGAACTTCCGGGTCGGCGTCTACCAGGCCGAGTCGCTGTTGACCGGGCTGGGCCTGCGCAGCCCGGACGCCGGCCCCGGCCCCGCGGCGGGTCCGTTCAACATCGAGCTGTTCGCCGGCTCGGCGGACGACAACAACGCGGCGTTCTTCTTCAACGGAGCCATGTCCGTGCTCAAGCCGTACCTCGACAACGGCAAGTTGGTGGTGCGCAGCGGTCAGACGGAGTTCCAGGCTGTCACGACCCTCCGGTGGGACGGCGAGACCGCCCGCAAGCGCATGGAGGAGATCCTCGGCACGGCCTACCGCCGTGCCAAGGTGAACGGCGTGCTCTCGCCCTACGACGGCATTTCCCTCGGCATCCTCACCGCGCTGAAGAACGGCGGCTACGGCCCCGCCTTCCCGATCGTGACCGGCCAGGACGCCGAGCTCGGCTCGGTGAAGTCGATTCTCGCCGACCAGCAGTACTCGACGATCTACAAGGACACCCGCGAACTGGCGAAGGCCACGGCGTCGATGGCCGAGGCCGTGCTGAAGGACCGCACGCCGCCGCAGCTGAACAACCTCACCGACTACGACAACGGCGTCAAGGTCGTCCCGGCCTTCCTGCTGAACCCGGTGAGCGTCGACAAGGCCAACTACCACAAGGTTCTCGTGGAGTCCGGGTACTACACCGACGACCAGCTCCGGTAGCCGCGTGAGCGTGGCGGTGACATCGCCGCCACGCTCACGCGCCGAGGTCAGGGATTCCAGTACCGCGTGACGAAGACGCGGTCGAAGCGCCGGGCGATCAGGTCCTCGCGCTGCACCGCCCAGTGGACGGTGGCGCCCTCCCAGCCCTCGATGTCGGTGTGCCAGTCGGCGAGAAGCACCCAGTCCGCGAAGTGCTCCGACACCTCGCCGTCCACCTCGCCCGCCTCCCGGGCTCGCAGGGCCGTGCTGATGACCGACTCGATCGGATCGTGGAGGTCCACCACCTCCTCGGAGGCGCAGCCGCCGATCTGGAGCGTGCCCCAGTCGCTCGCGTCGTCGCGGGCCTCGCGCAGGAGTTCGATCAGTGCGGCCGAGTACGGGGGCCACTTCGAGTCGTCCCACAGGCCGACGGTGAAGGCGTCGTCGCAGAAGTGGGGCAGCGACACGTCGGCCGCCGCCCGCAACGGACCCTGCGGGTACTGCTCGATCATGTCGCCGTAGTCGTCCTCGTCGGCCCACCAGGACACGTACCTGTCGCGCTCGGTCACGGCGGTTCCCGCGGGGACGTGGACCGCGCTGCCGACGTTGCCGTCGCAGTCGTCGTCCTCGGGGAAGGCGAACAGCAGCAGGTGACCGTCGGCAGGCAGGGGAAGCCCGGCGGCCTCGGCGGGCAGCGCCGCGAGGTCGAGGGATGCGACGAAGGGGTGGGAGGGGTCCGGGGCGTCGGCGGGGAGCAGGAGCGGACCTCCGAACTGGCCGACGACCGGCCCGTCCCCGCCGAGGTTCAGCCTGAGGCAGGGACGGGCGACAGCCGCCCACCGCTCCACCTCGTCGGCGGAGAACCCCTGTGCGACAGCCTTTTCACGGAAGGCAGCCAATCGATCTCGCGTTGTCGAACTCACCCCGGAGATCGTAGGACCACCGCGTACCGCGGTGTCATCGTGCGTGATCCGCGTCCGGACCGAGCACGCCGGGGTGGTCCCTGAGCTGCCGTCGGGAGGTCACCCCGAGCCTGTGGAAGATCGCCCGCAGGTGCGCGTCGACCGTGCGCTTGCTGATGAACAGCTGGGTGGCGACCTCGTTCGAGGTGGCACCGGAGGCCACCAGCCGGGCGACGGCCACCTGCTGGGTCGTCAGCTGCTCGTGGGCCTGTGCGGATCGGCGCTCGGCCCGCTGCCCGGCGGCACGCAGCTCGTCGGTGGCGCGTCCGGCGAACGCCTCCGCTCCTGCCGCCGACAGCAGTTCGTGCGCGGTCCGCAGTTCCCGGAGGCAGTCCTTCCTGCGTCCCTTGCGCCGCAGCCATTCTCCGTAGAGCAGATGTGCCCGGCCCTGGTAGGGGCGCAGGGGAGCCTCCGCGAGACACTCGACGGCTTCCCGGTAGTCGTCCTCGGCTCCTGTCACGAGACCGCGGGCGTACGCCGTGACTCCCTGGCCGAGCGCGGTCCCCGCCGCCTGCGTGCGTTCGGTCAACGACGCCAGCGCCCGTGTCGCCACAGCGGGTTCACGACATCGGACGGCGGCCTCGACGAGCTCGGGCAGGGCCGCTCCGGTGAGGAAGAGGTCGCCGTGCTCCGTCGCTTTGCGGGCCGCGGCCAGTGCGGCGGGGTAGTCGGCCATGCCGTTGTGCAGCAGGGCCGCGGACCAGTGCAGGCTCGCCGCCTGTGCCGCTCCGCCGGCCTGGACGAGGGCCAGGGTCTCCTCGCGGCGGCCTCTCATCGCCGCCAGCAGGAGCCGGTGGTACAGCAGCGGAGTGGCGCCGGTCGCGTCGGCGACCGCCTCCTCCTCCGCGGTCGCGGCGAGCGCCGGCCCCAGGTCGCCGGCGAGGGTGGCGCCGATGGCCTGCTGGGCGAAGGCGAGCCTGAGCAGCAACGGCGATCCCGACTCGCGGCCCGCCTTCACCAGCCACTCGGCGATGGCGAAGTGCGTGTCGAGGTCCCACAGTTCGGTGGTGATCATCGAGGCGAGCGCGGGACGCCGGCTCCACAACGGACCGCCCTCGGCGTGCAACGTCTCGCGCAGCAGCGGAAGCGCGGTGCGGTAGCCGTCCTCGGCCAGGGTGATCAGCGCTTCGAGCAGGTCCGGCGAGGTCGGCGCCGGTGCGGCTCGCGCTGCGGTGAGGACCTCGTCGACGTTCCCACTGCCACGGCCGACGACCAGGCTCATCTCGAGGGCGTCGAGAAAGCAGTCCCGCGCCCGGTCCGGGTCCAGCGCGGACAGCCGCCGCGCCGCGCTCACCGTCCACGACGGACCGCTGCCGTCGCCGGGACGGGTGAAGGCGATCCGGCCGCGCAACAGGTCGGTGCGGGCGCGCTGGAACTCGTCCAGCGAGGCGGGCTCGATGGTCGAGAGGAGGTCTGCCGCCCGGTCGGTGACGCCCGCTTCGATGCCGGCCTCCACGGCGGCCAGTGTTCGTTCGGCTCGGCGCCGCGGGTCGAGCGACAGCGCCGCCGCGCGGTCCAGGAACGCGGCCGCCGCCGCGACGCCCCCGCGTGACCGGGCCCGCGACGCGCAGTGCTCCAGGTCGGCCGCGACGGTCTCGTCCGGTCCGGCGCTCGCCTGGGCGCGGTGCCAGGCACGCCTGTCCGGCGCAGTGAGCGGGTCGGTGGCATCGGCCAGCGCGCCGTGCGCCGCGCGCCGTGCGCCGTCGTGGTCGGCGCGGTAGATCGCCGACCGTGCCAGCGGATGACAGAAGCGGATGCGCGCACCGAACTCGACCAGTCCGGCGGCAGCCGCGTCGGCACTGGCCACCGGGACGTCGACCCCCAGGTCCGCGGCGGCGGGCCACAGCAGGCCGGGATCGCCGGTGGGGTCCGCGCTCGCGATGGTGAGCAGCAGCCGTGCGCCGGCCGGCAGACCCGCCAGCCGCGCCCGGAACCCCTCCTCGATCCAGGACGGCACCGAGGACGCGGCGGGCAGGACGAAGCCACCGGCCAGCGGGAGTTCGAGCAGCGCCAGCGGGTTGCCGCCGGCCTCGGCGACGAGCCGGTCGCGAACCCGGTCGTCGAGGGGGAACGGGTGCCTCGCGGCGAGCAGGGCCTTGGCGTCCTCGTCGCTCAACCGGCCGACGTCCAGCCGTTCCAGCTCCGACAGTTCGCCCGCGACGAACGGTGAGCGGAGCGCGAGGACGACGGCGACGGGATCGGCCCCCGCGCGGCGGGCGAGAAAGGCCAGCGCCCGCGACGACGCCGCGTCCAGCCACTGCGCGTCGTCGACCACGCACAGGACCGGTCGTCCACCGCTCGCCGCCGTGACGAGGTCGAGGACCGCGAGCCCGACCTCGAAGGGCTGGGGTGTCCCGCCGGCCAGTCCGAACGCGATCCGCAGCGCTTCGCGCCGCCGTTGCGGCAGGCCGCCGAGACGATCGAGGATCGGGAGGCACAACTGGTGCAGTGCGGAGTAGGGGAGTTCCTGCTCGAACTCCGCGCCGCAGGCCTCGAGGACCTGGAAGCCGGAGGCCGCGCGCACCGCGTGCGTCAGCAACGTGCTCTTGCCGATGCCCGCCTCGCCGCACAGCACCAGCGAACCACCCCGGCCCGCACGCGCGGTACCGACGAGCTCGTCGACACGGCGTTTCTCGTCGTGCCGGCCGATCATCGCTTCGGCGGCGAGGCTGGCCATGGCGCTCATTCTCGCGGTCGGGACCTCATCCGCTGTGAGCCGGTACCTTCTCCCGCTTGCCGAGCGGCGCCAGGAAGCGCTGGATGATGAAGTACTCGGACACGAGCACGTTGCCGAGCAGCGACAGCCACGCGCTCACGGTGTAGACCTCCCGGTACTCGAGCCAGGTGACCGAGTTCATCAACGCGAGGAGCGGCAACTGGTAGAGCCGCAGGGTCACGGCGGCGAACGTCAGGGTGTAGTTGCGGATCATCCAGATCCGGTGCAGCTGCACCTCGCCCCGGCGGATCGTGCGGTAGGCCTTCGCGGCGGTGTACAGCCACGCGACGATCAGCACGAAGAAGACGACCTGCAACGCGAACCCGCTCTTCGTGACCGCGGACGAGTAGACCGCGGCGAGCGAGGCGGCGACGACCGAGATCAGGTAGACCCGCCCGGTCACCCGGTGCAGCCGCGGGTAGCGGTTCCTGAACTTCGGCACGAACTGCCACGGACCGGTGATCAGCGCGATGCCGGCGGGCACGGCGTGGATCACCAGGCTCGTGTAGTACCCCGGCGTGACCCGGTCGAGTCCCGGCACGGTCGTGCCTCCGGCCAGGTAGGGCGGTACGAAGATGCCGGCGGTGACCAGCGCCAGCGCGGCGACGAGCCCCCACCCGAACCACCACCAGCGCCTGCTGACGGTCCGTGACACGACTGCTGTGGACATGCGTTGATCCCACTTCCTGTGCGCGACGTTCGTCGGAAAGCCGCGGAAACGCAGGACCGTCACGTCGCCCAGGCATGGCGAGGGGATGCGTTCCGCGGCTTGATCCTCGATCGGCCGCGGGCGCGGGGCATCGGCACAACGTGCCTAACTTCGGGTGCCTGTCCAGGTGGAGGGTGCCGGGGCGCGCACCACGCGCCCCGGCCGGGTGATCGGCTCCGCTACTCGAAAACCCCGTAGCCCGCGACGGCGTGTGCCCGCACGCCGTCCATGTCGAGCTCCACGCCGATGCCGGGGGTGTCGGGCAGCGTGATGTAGCCGTCCTTCACGATCGAGCCGCTCCCGTCGGGGGCGTGGACGTAGCTGTCCCACACCGCGCGCTCATCGAGGGCGTGCCACTCCTGGACGAGGAAGTTGGGGATGGCTCCGCACAGGTGCGACGTGGCCATCGTGCCCAGCGGCGTCGACACCAGGTGCGGTGCGAACGGGATGTAGTGCAGCTCCGCGAGGTTGGCGATCTTCTTGGCTTCGGCGAGGCCACCGCACTTCGGCACGTCCGGCTCGATGACGTCCACGGCGCCGCGTTCGAGCAGGTCGCGGAACCCCCACCGCAGGTAGAGGTTCTCGCCCGCGCAGATCGGCGTGCGGGTCTGCGCGCGCACCCGCGCCAGCGCGTCTACGTTCTCCGCCGGCAGCGGTTCCTCGAGCCACATCAGGCGGAACGGTTCGAGCTCCCACGAGATCCGGCAGGCGCTCGGCACGTCGTAGCGGGCGTGCAGGTCGATGGCCAGATCGACGTCCGGTCCGATCGCCTCCCGCACGGCCGCCACGCGCTCGACCATCGAGCGCAGCTCGGCGTTGTTGATCGTGTGGTTGAAGGCGTCGAACTTGGCGGGGTGGTGGAGGTCGTCGATGTCGAACTTGATGGCGGTGAAGCCTTCCGCGACCATCCGCTGGGCCCGGTCGACGCACCCGGCGACCGAGCCCGCCGGGTCGTCGCCGTCGCCGCAGTCGGCGTAGAGGCGGATCCGGTCGCGGAACTTCCCGCCGAGCATCCGGTAGACCGGCTGACCCGCCGCCTTGCCCGCGAGGTCCCACAGCGCGAGCTCGATGCCGGACAGGGCGATCACGAACACCCCGCCCTGGGGGCCGGCGAAGACCTTGCCGCGGCGCAGCTTCTCCCAGCACCGCTCGACGTTGCGCGGGTCCTCGCCGATCAGGAGGGGCGTCAGGTGGTCGATCATTCCGACGACGGCACCCGCGCCGGCATCGGGATTGGCCTCGCCGAACCCGCTGAGGCCCTCGTCGGTGTCGATCCGGACCAGCGTGGCCTGGCCGTGGTAGTCCACCACCGCCGTCGTGACGTTGACGATCCGCATTGCTCTCCCGCCGCTGGGTAGTGCAGAGGAACGGACTCTGTCGCGATGTCCAACTTGTCCTATAAGCTGATGACATGCAAAGGGGACAAGAGTCTTCGGACGCTGTCAAGGTCCGGACTCTCCCGGTGCAGGTGGCGGCACACCTGACCCGGCGCATCGTCAGCGGCGAGATCGAGGACGGCCGGGCCCCGTCGGAGCTCGAGATCTCCCGGGAGTTCGGGGTGTCCCGCGTGGTGGCGCGGGAGACGCTCAAGATCCTCGCCTCGCTCGACATCGTCGACGTCGCGCAGGGCCGCCGCGTCACGGTGCGCCCCTGCGCGGAGTGGGACTACCTGAGCCCTTTGCTGATCGAGTGGCTGCCCACGGAGATCGTCGGCGAACTGCTGCAGGAGCTGCACCAGATGCGCGTGCTGCTCGAGCCGGAACTCGCCGCGATGGCAGCGGCAAGTGTCACCGACGAGACGCTGGCCCGGCTCAGGGAGGGGCTCGACCGCATGGCGGCGCTCGAGGGGGATCCCAACGCCTACCTCGAGGTCGACCACGAGTTCCACATGGAGATCTGCCGGGCGGCCGACAACCGCATCCTCGACCGGATCATGTACTCCGCCCGCTGGCTCGGCACGGCAAGCCGGCGCATCACCAACGAGGCACCGGCCGCGCTGCGCAAGGCCACCGCCGACCACACGGAGATCTACGAGGCGCTCGTGGCGCGTGACCCGTCAGGTGCCCGCGCGGCGATGCGCAAGCACCTGGCCAACAACTCCACGCTCCTCGCGGAAAAGGAGCAGCAGACGAAGCGCGCCGCCCGGCGGCGCTAGCGCACCGCACCGCACGAAAGCCTTCCGCATCACCAGTTCGGTGTTCCTCGCCTCATGAACGACCCGGCAGCGCGGCACTCGCCTCGCTGTCCCGCCGGTTGCAACGTCGCCCCGTCGGTACGCGTCCGCTCGGCCGGACGCGAGAGGAGTGGTCATGGAAGAGAAAACGGACTTGTCGAGGCGCACCTTCCTTGGGGTGAGCGCGCTGGGAGTGCTCGGTCTCGCCGGGTGCGGGGGTGGTCCCGCACCCACTCCGCAGGTCGACGTCCAAGTGCCCCAGGCGTTGCTCGACCAGGCGGCCTCGCTGCGCGGCGGGTCGGTGGGGATGCTCTCGCAGAAGCTCTACTCGGAGGCCGCCAACCAGGCACTGGACAAGTCGCTGCAGGTGTTCGCACAGGCCACCGGGACGACGGTCCGCAACGACCTGGTCTCCGGCGACGCGGGGGACATGGTCGCGAAGATGGACGCCGAGGTGAAAGCGGGCACCAGCCGCGATTTCGCCTTCGTGAGCGATCGGCGGTTCGTCGGCCAGCTCCACAACCTCGGCGCCCTCACCGACGTCACCGACGTGGTCGACGAGATGCGCAAGCTCTACGGGGAGCCCGCGACGGAGGCGAGCACCTACTGCGTGTTCGGCGGGCGCTGGTTCGCGATCCCTTACCACTTCATCGCGTCCGCGATGTACCTGCGCAAGGACTGGTACCAGGAGAAGGGGCTCGCGCTCAAGCCCCACTACACGTGGGAAGAGTTGCGCGACAACGCGTTGGCGGTCTCCGACCCGGCGAAGCGGCGCTACGGCTGGGGTCTCACGGTGAACCGCTCCGGCGACGCCAACGGCTTCATCGCGAACGTCGTCAACACCTACGGCGGGGCCATCGCGGACAACACCGGCACGAAGGTGGTGTTCAACTCGCCGGAGACCGTCGCCGCCGTCACGTTCATCGGCGACATCTACACGAACCCGAAGTACACGCCGATGCTGCCGCCGGGGATCGGCAGCTGGACCGACTCGAGCAACAACGAGAACTGGCTGGCCCAGATCCTGGGGCTCACGCTCAACCAGTTCAGCGTCTACGCCGACTCCAAGACCAAGAACAACCCGGTCTACGCCAACACCCACCCGTTCAACGGCGCCACCGGACCGGCGATCGACAAGCCGCTCGCGTTCGGCGAGTCCAACTCGTTCGTCGTGTTCAAGGGGGCGAAGAACCCCGATCTCGCCAAGCTGGTGGCGAAGTACATGGTCAGCGGGACCGCGCTGCTCGGTGTCGCGAAGGGAGCCCCGTGCCTGGTCAACCCCTCGTGGGACAAGGTGTGGGACTCCGACCCGTACTACACCAGCGGTGACCCGGCCTTCCCCGCGCTGCGGGAGCAGACCCGCACGCCGCTGCCGGTGGCCACGAAGACGGGCTTCGAGTTCCCCCAGGCCCCGAGCCCTGGTGAGCAGGCCGCCACCGCCGCCTACCTGCTCACCGACATGATGCAGTCGGTCATCCAGGGCACCCGGCCGGCCGACGCCGTCGCCGCGACCCACGCCCGGATCGTCCAGATCTTCGAGCAGCAGGGCTACAAGCAGTGACAGTCCTGCGTGAGCGGCCGGCGCCGGTTCGTCCGGCGCCGGGCGCGTCGCCCTCGCTCAGCACGTCGCAACGGCTGCTGGGGCGCGACTGGCGCCTCGCCGCCGTGTTCATCGGGCCGACGCTGGTGCTGGTCGCGGGTCTGATCCTGTTCCCGATCGTCAGTTCGGTCCTCACCAGCACCACGGAACGGCACGGCGCGGAGACGGTCTTCGTCGGGCTGGACAACTACACCGCCCTCATCGGCGACTCCTTGTTCCACAAGGGTGTGCTCAACTCGTTCGTCTTCACCGCGTACGCCGAGATCTTCAAGGTGACGCTCGGCCTCATCGCGGCGTTGATGCTGCACCACATGCGCCGCGGCCGGGCGATCATCGCCGGGGTGATCCTGCTGCCGTGGGTGGTGCCGACGGTCGTCACGGCCTTCACCTGGCGGTCGTTGTTCGACCCGATCTTCGGCAGCGTCAACGTCCTGCTCACCGACTCGGGGATCGGGCCGGCCCTCGCCGCGATCGGGCTCGTCGACTCCTGGCCCGCGGAGTGGCTGTCCGACCCCGCGCTCGCGATGCCGTCGGTCATCCTGGTCAACGTCTGGAAGGGCATCCCGTTCTTCACGGTGACGTTCCTCGCCGGGCTCAAGGCCATCGACGGCGGTCTCTACGAGGCGGCGGTGGTGGACGGCGCTTCGCCGTGGCAGCGCTTCGTGCACATCACGCTGCCGGGCCTGCGCCACATCATGATCGTGACGGTGTTGCTGTCGTCGATCTGGACGTTCAACAACTTCGACCTGATCTGGCTGATGACCCAGGGCGGGCCGGGGGACGCCACCGCCCCGTACGTGATGGTGGCGTACTCGAAGGCCATCCAGCAGCTGCAGCTGGGCGCGGGCGCCGCGGTCACGCTGGTGATGCTGCCGATCATCGGCATCCTCGTGGTGATCCTCGTGCGGATGATGCGGCGCAGCGACCTGCCGGGTGCGGGCGACCTGGGGCGCAGGCGGCTGACTCCCGCCCAGCGCAGGGCGCTGCCGTGGGTGATCGTCGTGGTCTCCACGCTCATCCTGGTCTGGGCGTCGCCGCACATCGTGTGGAAGGCCGCGCTCGTGCTGGGTGTGTTCGTGGTGCTCGCGGCCGCCGTCGGACGGGTCGTCTCCGTGCTCGCCGCGCGGGGCAACCGGCTGGCCGCACGCGTGGTCGGCGGCGCCGGCAGCGGGATCGCGCTCCTGGGTCTGCTGGGCTTCGTGCTCGCCCCGCTCTACTGGATGACGGTCACGGCCTTCAAGTCCGACAACCAGATCGTCGCGCGCACCGACGACCTCTGGCCGACCCCGTGGAGCACCGAGCAGTTCACCAACCTGTTCACGGGCAGGGCGTTCGGCACCTGGTACGTCAACACGATCCTGGTGTCGCTGGCGTCCACCGTGATCGCCCTGGTCTGCGCGGCACTGGCCGGCTACGCGTTGGCACGGCTGAAGTTCCGGGGTTCGGAGAGCTTCACGGTGACGATCCTGCTCACCTACGTGATGCCGGGCGGGCTGCTGTTCATCCCGCTGTACCAGATGATGAGCGGGATCGGGCTCAACGACTCGTTGTGGTCGCTGGTGCTGGCCTACCCCACGTTCACCCTGCCGTTCGCGACGTGGCTGCTCGTCGGCTACTTCAAGTCGATCCCGGCCGACCTCGAGGAGGCCGCGCTGGTCGACGGCTGCACGCGGTTCGGGGCGTTCATCCGGATCGTGCTGCCGCTGGCCAAACCGGGGCTGCTCGCGGTCGCGCTGTTCACGCTCACCAACGCGTGGAACGAGTTCCTGTTCGCCTTCGTGTTCATCACCAAGGACGACTACAAGACGCTGCCCGTCGGCATGCAGTCGATGATCTTCGGCGACGTCGTGCCGCAGGGACAGCTGGCCGCGGCCTCGCTGCTGATCAGCATCCCGGTCGTGACCATGTACGCGTTCGGGCAACGGTTCCTGACCGAGGGCCTCACCGCGGGGGCCGTGAAGGGATGAACACGGCGATTACGGAGGAGTACGTCGCGACCGCATCCCGGCCGAGCAAGCTGCGCATCACCGACCTGCGGGTGGCGAACCTGACCGGCGTGCCGTTCCGGTCGTCGATCATCAGGATCGACACCAACCAAGGGCTGACCGGCTACGGCGAGGTGCGCGACCAGGCCAGCGCCACCTACGCGCTCGTGCTCAAAAGCAGACTCGTCGGCGAGAACCCCTGCAACGTCGACAAGATCTTCCGCAAGATCAAGCAGTTCGGGCACCACGGCCGCCAGGGCGGCGGGGTCTCCGGCGTCGAGATGGCGCTGATGGACCTCGCCGGCAAGGCCTACGGGGTGCCCGCCTACGCGTTGATCGGCGGCCGGTTCCGGGACGAGATCCGTTGCTACGCGGACACTCCGTCGCTGCCGGACCCGCACGCGATGGGTGCCCGGCTGCTGGACCGCAGGCGGCGCGGGTTCACGATGCTGAAGATGGACGTGGGCGTCGAGCTGCTGTGGGACGTGCCCGGCGCGCTGATCGCGCCGCCGGGTGCCCGCGCGGACCTGACGACGATGCATCCGTTCACCGGCATCCAGGTCACCGCGAAGGGCGTCGACCACCTGGCGTCCTATGTGGACACCGTTCGCTCCGTCGTCGGCTACGACATCGCGCTGGCCGCCGACCACTTCGGCCACATCGCCCTCGACTCCTGCATCCGGATCGGCCGCGCGCTGGAGCCGTTCACACTGGCGTGGATCGAGGACCTGATCCCGTGGCAGCTGACCGACCAGTGGCGTCAGCTCACCGCGGCCGTCGCCGTCCCGACGTGCACGGGGGAGGACATCTACCTGCTCGAGGGTTTCCGGCCGCTGCTCGACGCCGGCGCCATCCGCGTCGTGCACCCCGACCCGGCGACGGCGGGCGGGATCGCGGAGACCAAGCGGCTCGGCGACTACGCGCAGGAACGCGGGATCGCGATGGCGCTGCACCTGGCGGCGTCACCGATCGCGACGATGGCGTGCGTGCACCTGGCCGCCGCCACGGAGAACTTCCTCGCACTCGAACACCACGCGGCCGAGGTGGAGTTCTGGAGCGACCTCGTCACCGGCCTACCGCGGCCACTGATCCAGAACGGCCACATCACGGTGCCGGACACGCCAGGACTGGGGTTCGGTGACGTCGACGAGGAACTGCTGGGACGCCACCTCGACCCGCGCGATCCGGTGTTCTTCGCCGAGACGACGCACTGGGACGCGGAGTCGAGCCACGACCGGCTGTGGAGCTGACGGTGTGGCCCAGAGCGTTTCACGCTCAGCACGGCGCTGGCGACGTTCCGGGCCACACCACTAGGCCCGGCCCTGCTCGGCGCGCCACCGCTCGTACTCCGGCCGGGCCTCCTCCGACAGCGGGTAGTACCGCCGCAGGTCGCCGCCCTCGGCCAGCCGGATCCGGGAGAACTCCTCCCATTCCGCGTGCTCCTGAGCCACCGCAACCAGAGCGGGCGCGAGCTTGATCGGCACCACCACCGCCCCGTCGTCGTCGGCGACGACGATGTCGCCCGGTACGACGAGCGTGCCACCGCACGCCACCGGCACGTTGACGGCGGCCGGGACGATGTCGGTCTGGGCGTGGAAGTTCGGTGTGGCGCCCCGGATCCACAGCCCGAGGCCGAGCTGCTTTGCCTCGCCGATGTCGCGCAGGCACCCGTCGATCACCACTCCGGCGCCGCCGCGGCCCTTGAAGTAGGTCAGCATCATCTCGCCGAACACACCGCTGCTCATGTCACCGCGCGCGTCGACGACGATCATGTCGCCGGGCTGGGCGTGGTACATGACGTGCCGGTGCAGCTGCTTCTCCGGCTCCTCGTACTCGTCGACGGGGTAGAGGTCCTCCCGCTTCGGCAGGAACTGCAGCGTCAGCGCCGGGCCGGCCACGCGCACGCCGGGGGTCACCGAGACCGGGCCGCGGATGAACGCGCTGCGAATGCCCATGCGGCTGAGCTCGGCGCTGGCCGTCGCACTGCCGATGGCCGCGAGGGCGGCACTGAGCTCGGCAGGCGGGCGAACGATGTCGTGCGTCTCGACCACGTCGGTAGCTCCTCGGATCCGCGTTGACCGCAACCATCGGAGAGTTCGATGAGATTCCGGTCCGAGCCTAGTCCGGAAAACCCTGTGAGGTGACCAAAATCGGCAGCGCGATTCTTCACTTTGGCGAGAAGGAGAAGTTTCCGCTGTACACCATCGACGGGAACCGGCTGAGCGCTGTTCGCGCTCACGCTCCGAAGCGTGCGACCGTCCACTTGAGATTCGACGTGATGACCTGGTGTTCCACTGCCGTGAGCGATCGGGAGGCCCACCAGCCTCCCGATCGCTCATCACGCCGTCAGCACGTCGGCAGCGTGTTGGTCTCGCTGATGACGTCGCTGTCCTTCACAAAGCCCCAGTTGGCGGTGGTGTCGGCCTGGGTGTAGATCCACCTGTTGGGGTGCGGACCGCCGCCTCCCGTGGGGTCGCCCTCGTAGCGGCACTTGAACCAACTCGGGCTGGTGAGCAGGCGCCCCACTTCCTTGCCCGCCCACTCCACCCGGATGTCCCTGTTGTTGTCGCACCGCCAGCCTTTGTACGACCTCCAGCACCCCTGCGCCGCGGCCGTCGGGTCCGCAACGGCCGTTCCGGCGCTCAGCCCGATCAAGCCCACCGCGAGTGCCATCGCGGCAAGGCTTTTCCTCGCAACCTGCTTCACTGGATTCCCCCTCGATTCGCCGACTCGTGGTGTCGGCGCACAGTGAAGCTATGCACGGCACGATCACCCGGCAATCATTTTGCGGATGATCAAACAGCTCGTGACCGCTCAGCCGGTGACGACGCCGGTGCGCCAAGCCCAGGCCGCGATCTCGACGCGGTTGCGGACGGCGAGCTTGCGTTGCGCGTTCGCCAGGTGCGTCTTCACGGTGGCGACGGAGACGTACAGCTTGGCGCCGATCTCGTCGTTCGTGTGGCCGTTCGCGACGAGCTTCACGACGTCCAGTTCGCGGTCGGTCAGCGGTTCGGGCAGCGGCCTGTCCACAGTGGACTCTCCGGCCTGCCGCGCCGGCGCCAGCTTCGACAGCAGCCGCACCGTCACGGCGGGGGAGATGAGGCTGGTGCCGGTGGAGGCGGCGCGGACCGCCTCGATCAGCAGCGCCGGTGACATGTCCTTGAGCAGGAACCCGCACGCGCCGTTCCGCAGCGCGCGGTACACGTACTCGTCGAGGTCGAACGTGGTCGCGATGAGCACGTTGAGGGGTGCGTCCACACCGGGGCCGGCGAGCAGACGCGTCGCTTCCAGGCCGTCGAGTGCGGGCATCCGGATGTCCAGCAGGCAGACGTCTGGGCGCAGGCGGCGGGCCTGCTCGACCGCGCTCTCGCCGTCCGCGACGCTCGCCACGACCTCCATGTCGGGCTGTGTGCCGAGGATCATCCCGAACGCCGAGCGGATCATCTCCTGGTCGTCGGCGATCAGCACACGGATTGTCATGCGGTGGAGGATGGCAGAAGCGCCGTCACGGCCCAACCACGACCCGTCGGGCCCGCGGTGAGGCTGCCACCGGCCGACTCCACCCGTTCGGCCAGGCCGACCAGGCCGAAGCCGCCCTTGGGCAGGCCGTTGTCGCCTGCCTGACCGTCGTTGGTGACGCTGATCTCCACCTCCTGCCCCCTGGCGCGGGCGCTGACCGTCACCTCGCTGACGCGGGTGGCGTGCCGCAGCACGTTGGTGAGCGCCTCCTGCACCACGTGCCGGGCGGCGTCCACAGTGGAGTTGGGCAGGTCGAGGGAGGCGATCGCAGGGTCGACGTTCGTGCTCACCGGTGCGCCGGTGAAGCTGCTCGCGAGGTCGTTCACCATCAGGGTGAGCGCCTGGTGGGGGTGCATCGGGGCGTTGTCGTCGCGCAGGACGTTGACCATGGTCCGCATCGACGTCAACGCCTGCGAGCCCGCCCGTTCGATGCCGTCGAGCATCTTGTCCAGCACCACCGGGTCGGGCAGTTGCCCGCTGCCCGTGGCGAAGCGGACCGCCTGGGTCTGCACGACGATCGCGGTCACGTGGTGGGCCACGAAGTCGTGCAGGTCGCGGGCGTACTCCAGCCGTTGTGCCTGCCGGGACAGCTGGAACGAGTCGGTGCGGCTGCGGTCGTACAGCCGCATGACCAGGCCGAGCAGCAGGACGAACGCCAGCACCACGGCGATGATGAACGCCATCAAGGGGGTGTAGGCGGCGTCCAGGTCCGCCAGGCGCAACGGCAGCGTGGTCGCGGCGAGGCTCAGCAGCACGCACAGCCCCGCCGCGCGCCAGGCCGGGAACACCAGCAGGGTCCGGACGCAGAGGCAGGCGAGCCCGATGAGCTCGAAGAACCCGAACGTGTTGTCGAGGTGACCGGGCAGCACGGTCGCGCTCACGACGGTGAAGACGATCGACAGCGTCCCGATGCCCGCCACGGCGCGCGCGGCGAGGTCGCGCGTGAACAACGCCACCGAGGGCAGGATCCCGCAGACCACCAATCCCACGGCGCCGTACGCGCTCGGTGAGCTGAACGCCTCGACGACCAGCACGGCGCCCCCGGCCGCGACGATCAGCCAGAAGACGACGCGTTGCCACCAGGTGAGCCGCGTCAGGATGCCTGTCATACCGGCGACGGTAGGTCAGAGCCGCGGCGAGCCGCCTCAACCTTTTGGCGGAGCCGCGCCGAGATCACTCAACAGTGCGATGGATCCGCGCGCCGTCCTCCGTCAGCAGGCTTTGGACCGTTCCCCGAAGTCGACGAGAACGGTGCCAGATGGATCAGCGAACGGTGGCGGTGGCCGACCGGCTGGGCAAGGTGTACGGGTCAGGGCAGGCCGCGGTGACGGCGCTGGACGAGGTGTCCGCGCAGTTCCGGCGCGGCGAGTTCACCGCGGTGATGGGGCCTTCCGGCTCGGGCAAGTCCACCCTCATGCACTGCCTGGCCGGACTTGACACGCCGACCTCGGGCAAGGCGTGGGTCGGTGGCGCCGACCTCGGCTCGCTGAAGGAGGCCGAGCTCACGCGGCTGCGGCGGGACAGGATCGGGTTCGTCTTCCAGTCGTTCAACCTGCTGCCGACGCTGACGGCCTGGGAGAACATCGTCCTGCCGCTGACGCTGGCCGGGACGAAACCGGACCAGGACTGGACGCGGCGGGTGGTCGACGCGGTCGGGCTCGGCGACCGGCTCGGGCACCGCCCCTCCGAGCTGTCCGGCGGCCAGCAGCAGCGCGTGGCCTGCGCGCGGGCGCTCGTGTCGCGACCGGAGATCGTGGTGGCCGACGAACCGACCGGCAACCTCGACTCCCGCAGCGGTGCGCAGATCCTGGGGCTGCTGCGCCGGTGCGCGAAGGAGTGGGGACAGACGGTGCTGATGGTCACGCACGACCCGATCGCCGCCGGCTACGCGGACCGCGTGCTGTTCCTCGCCGACGGCCGGATCGTCGACGAGATGGCCGGCCCCACCCCGGATCTGGTGCTGGACCGGATGCGCCGCTTCGACGGCCAGGCGGTGCGCTGATGATCCGCGTCGCATGGCGGTCCATGACGGACAACCGCACGCGCTTCCTCCTGCCGGCGATCGCGATCGTGTTCGGCGTCGCGTTCGTCACCGGGTCGCTGGTCTACGGCGACACCGTGCGCGCGGCCGTGGAAGGCGCCCCCAAGGACTTCGACGTCCAGGTCGAGCAACGGGACAACAAGGCCATGTCCCCCGCGACGGTCGAACAGCTGCGCGGCGTGGCCGGGGTCGGCGGCCTGCGCCCGGTCGCGGAAGGCCCCACGTTCCTGGTCGGCAAGGACGGCAAGCTCGTCGGCACTCCGGGATCCGACGGCGGGGTCGGCTTCGACCCGCAGCGCCACAAGCTGACCAGCGGCACCGCTCCGGCCGGACGGGACGAGGTCGCGCTCGACAAGTGGGCCGCACAACGCGCGGGCTACCAGGTAGGCGACAAGATGCGGGTCGTCGTGGCGGGCACGGCGCGCGACGTCCGGCTGACCGGTGTGTTCGACTACCAGAACACCCGGATCGTGCAGGGCGGCACGCTCGTCGCGTTCGCCGACGCCACGGCGCGCGAGCAGTTCGCCCCCGGTTCCGGCGGCTACACCTCGGCTTTGCTCACCGCCGCGCCGGGCACCAGCCAGGACGCGCTGGCCACGGCGGTGGCGACGGCGCTGCCCGACCTGCGGACGTCCACCGCTGACGAGCTGACCGGGCTCGAGGCGAGCGACAACGACAAGCTGACCATGATCCTGCTGATCTTCGCGGGCGTGGCGTTGTTCTCGTCGGCCTTCCTGGTGTCCAACACCTTCACGATGCTCGCCGCCGCCAGGGCGCGCGAACACGCGCTGCTGCGGGCGATCGGTGCCGGCCGGCGGTACGTGCTGCGCATGGTCCTCACCGAGGCGACCCTGCTGGGCGTCGCCGCGACCGTGGTCGGCTACCTGCTCGGCGTGGGTGGCGCGGCCGTGTTGAAGGCGCAGTTCGCCGTGTTCGAAGGGGCGCCGGTCCCGTTGCGGCCGTTCACCCCGGCCACCGTGCTCGCGGCGTTCGGCGTCGGACTCGGCGTGACCCTGCTGGCCGCCTACCTCCCGGCCCGCCGGGCCGCCGCGATCCCCCCGATCGCGGCACTGCGCACCGGCCTGCCCCCGACGGGGAAGTCGTTGCGCCGCAGGAACATCACGGGCTTCGTGGTCACTGCGATCGGCACCCTCATGGTGGTGCTCGGGCGAGGTGAGCAGACCATGATCTACCTCGGCGCGCCGGCCATGCTGATCGGCCTGATCATCCTCACGCCGTTGCTCGCCGCGGGACTGACCTCCGTGCTGCGCGGTCCGTTGACCCGTTTCGCCGGCCTCACCGGCACCCTCGCCGTGGAGAACACCCGCCGCAACCCGCGCCGCACCGGTGCGACGGCGAGCGCGCTCATGATCGGACTGTCGGTCTGCGCCGCCGTCACCGTGCCGATCGCGTCGATCTCGGCGAAGAGCGCGGAGACCGCGAAGTCGTGGAACAGCGCGGACATCCAGGTGGAGGCGCTCCCGTTCGCGGACATCAGCCCGAGCGTGGCCGACGACATCGCGAAGGTACCCGGCGTCGAGCACGTCACGGCGTTGCACCAGGCGTTGCTGCCGCTGGAGAAGGGCGCTCTGCAGGTGACGGGGGTGAACGCCGGGTCGATCAGCGCACTCGTGCCGCTGACGATTCGCGAGGGCTCGCTGGACCAGCTGGGCACGGGCATCGCGGTGCAGAGCGGTGTCGCGGCGGCACACGGGTGGACGGTGGGTTCGAAGGTGGGCAAGGAGAAACCGCTCACAGTCGTGGCCACCTTCGACGCACCCGAGGAGTTCGGCGCGGATGCCCTCGTCGACACGGCGAACATCCCGGCGGGGGAGCTCTGGACCCGCGAGGTGCTCATCAAAGCCGGCGGATCAGCGGAGAAGGTGCGTGACGACATCCGCACTGCACTGGACAACCCGGTCCTCGTGGTGCAGACGCGCGACGAGTACATCGAGGCGCAGGCCGCGCAGTTCGACCTCTACCTCAACCTCCTCTACGCGATGCTGAGCGTCTCGGTCCTGATCGGCGCGATGTCGGTGGTCAACACCATGACCATGTCCACAATGGAACGCATCCGCGAGATCGGTCTGCTGCGCGCGGTCGGGCTCGGCCGGTCCCAGGTGGGGGCCGTGCTGCGGATCGAGTCGGTGATCATCGCGGTGATCGGCGCGCTGGCGGGCGTCGTGTCGGGCTGCCTGATCGGGGCGATGACGGTGAGCGGACAGGCGAACACCACCCCGGTGCTCCCATGGGACCGGCTGGCCGTGTTCATGGCGATCACCGTGGCGATCGGTGTCGCCGCGGCCTTCGTCCCCGCCCGCCGCGCCGTGCGGATCCCGATCCTGACAGCGATCAAGACGGACACCGAGTAGCCATGTCTGCCAACCTGAGGAGAATACCGTTGCGTCCCATGCTGTCCGTGGTCGTGCTGATGGGCTCTGTGCTCTGCACCAGCGGCGTCGCTTCCGCCGCGGAGCGTCCGGACTGGAAACCGTGCTCGGCGGTGGCCGCCGGATGGAATCTGGACGACCCGCGCACCGAATGCGCGATGGTCCGGGTACCGCTCGACCACGCGAACCCAGGCGGGCGGCAGATCGAGATCGCCGTCAGCAGGCTCAGGGCCACCGGCGACAGGACGGGCGCGATCCTGGTGAACCCCGGCGGACCCGGCCAGCAGGGCGTCACGATGCCGCGCCACCTCGCCGCGAGCAAGGCCGGCGGGCTCAACGTCCACCACGACCTCATCGGCTTCGACGCGCGCGGCATCGGTTACAGCACAGCCGTTCCGTGCGAAAGCGATGACACGCAGCCGGACCCGTCGCTGTCCCCGAAGGAACGCGCCCGGTTCGTCGCCGAACGCGACGCCAGGCGCAACCGCGAGTGCTTCGACCGCGACCCGGATCTCGCCCGCTCCATGACGACCCAGAACGTCGCCCGCGACATGGACGTCATCCGCGAGGCACTCGGCGAGACGAAGATCGGCTACTACGGGATCTCCTGGGGCACAGGGCTCGGCGCGATGTACCGGACGCTGTTCGACGATCGCGTGAGCCGGATGCTGCTCGACTCGGTCGTGCCGCCCGTGCTCGACGTGAAGACGATGGACGACGGTCAGGCCAACGCGGGGGAGAACACGTTCCACGAGTTCGCCGCCTGGATCGCCCGCTACGACGCCGTCTACCACCTCGGCTCGACCCAGACCGTTGTCGCACAAGCACTGCTGGACCTGCGGGCCGAGCTGACCGCCCACCCGCGCACGATGCCCGACGGCAGCGTCGTCGACGGCGACACCGTGAACCTGATGTACGCCAACCCCCGCAAGGAGTGGGCAGGCCTCGCCGCTCAGCTCAAGTCCATCAAGGACACCGGAGCGGCGGCGCCGAAACGGCCGGGCGGTCTCGGCTGGGACGCGGACGTCCACCGCTACGACCCGTTCCCGCAGACCGCGTTGCTGTGCAACGACTCGCCCAGCGCGCGTGACTTCGAGACCGTGTGGCGCCACCACGAGGAGCGCGTCGAACGCTTCCCCGTGGCCGGCCGGTTCGGGCTCTTCGAACAGCGCTGCGTCGGCTGGCCGACAAAGGGAGAACCGTGGGACCTCAAGGCCGGCAAGAGCCCGGTGCAGCTCGTCGCCCACCTGTACGAGCCGGTGACGCCGATCGGCTGGGCCCTGGAGATGCGCGGTCGCATCGGTGGCGACCTGATGACGATCGAGGACGACGCCCACGGCTCGTTGCAGGACCTGCCCTGCGCCGAGGCCGCGGTGACGTTCTTCGACACCGGCCGCACGTCGACGAGCAGCTGCGCGGGCGCACCGGTTCCAGGGCCCCAGCTGTAGCTCAGGACCGGACCCACGCCTGCCGTTCCGCGCCGCGGGGGTCGTCGACCGTGCCGCTGTCCAGGTCGAACCGCATGGTGGTGCGCCGGTCCAGGCGGTAGGGCGGCCAGCCGGGATCTCCGGTGCGGGCGAAGCGGACCCAGCTGTCGTGGACCCGCGTGACGAGGGACGACGGCGCGTCGTCGTCGCCGAGCAGCCTGTTCGGGCCGCGCAGTGAGGGGAGGTCGGTCCGCCCGAACACGAACGGGAGCTCGACCGTGTGCGTGGCGCCGAGCGCGCCGCCGAGCGCGGGTGACCGCCACGCGAACTCGTAGGCGAAAGCCCGGGAGTGACGGGCGTACACCTCGGTGAGCGCCCAGGTGCCCGCGCCGAACAGGGCGTCACCCAGGACGGCGGACCGGATCTCTCCGTCGGTGGCCGCCGGCCGTTGTTCGCGGTAGGTCCTGGCCAGCCGCAGGGGGTCGGGGTGCGCCTTGGCCGCGACGGCGTCCACGTCCGCGCTGGTCGAGCTGCCGTACGTGCCGAACGGGACCAGGTAGAGATTGCCCTCCTCGGTGTTCGCGCCGATGAGCAGATCGACCTCGGCGACGGCGGCGTCCGCTGGTTGCGTGTCGAGGACGAGGCTGAACGGGCTCAGCCCGGCCAGCGGATCGGTGTGTGCCGCGGTGCGCAGGTCGATGCCCGCGAGCTTGGACGCCGTCTCCACGAGACGTTCGTCCGAGATCCCGGCGAAGGCGTCGGCGCTCGCCTCGATGCCGAGGAGCCCGGCGGCGGCGCGGGTCACGAGGGACGCCTGCTCGGGGGAGAAGGCGCCCAGACCGCTTCCACTTTGGACGATGGCGCGCCGGAACAGCCCGGCGGCCTCGGGCGTGGCAAGCAGCCCGCCGACGATGGTCGCCCCGGCGGACTGGCCGAACACCGTGACGGTGCCGGGGTCGCCGCCGAACCCGGCGATGTTCTCCCGCACCCACCGCAGGGCCGCGACCACGTCGAGCAGGCCGCGGTTGGCCGGTGCGCCGGGAACGTCGAGGAACCCGGCGATGCCGAGGCGGTAGTTGACGGTGACGAGCACGACGCCGTCACGGGCGAACGCCGACCCGTCGTACATGTCGGCGCGTCCGGAGCCCGCGACGAAGCCGCCACCGTGCACGAACACCATGACGGGCAGGCCGGTGGCGGCGGGATCCGGCGTCCAGACGTTGACGGTGAGGTAGTCCTCGCCGTGGTGCCGGCCTTCACCGAAGTAGGCGCGCAGGTCCATGGTGCCGAGCAGCCGCGGCGCCTGCGGGGCGGTAGGCCCGAACTCGGTGGCGTCGAGCACGTCCCTCCACGGCTCGTGCTCCGCGGGTGCCGCGAACCGGCCGGCACCAGAAGGTGCGGCGGCGTAAGGGATGCCGAGGAAAGCGGCGATCCCGTCCCGGCTCAGCCCGCGCACGGCACCTCGGGTGGTGACGACCTCCATCGGCCGCCTCACCTCTGCCCGTACGGGGAGAAGGGCGCCCAGTCCTTGATGGCGAACGTGCCCCCGTCGCGCGCGATCTCCACGGCGCCCCCGCCCGGGAAGTGCGCCGGGAACACCAGCGTGCCGGTGTCCGCGGCCTCGCCCAGGATCCTGCGGCGGGTGGCGCGGGCCTCGGCAGGGTTCTCGCAGAAGCAGCTGTTGGCGTCCGGCTCGGGGACCTGCACCGGGGCGTGCATCAGGTCACCTGCGAACACCGCGCGGTCGGTGCCGGAGGCAAGGGTCAGGACGCTGGAGCCCGGAGTGTGGCCGGGTGCCGGTTCCAGGCGCAGGTTGGCGTCGATCTGGTGGCCGTGCTCCCACAGGTGCGTCAGACCGGCCTGGTGCACGGGGGCGACGCTGTCCTCGAAGACGTTCTGGTTGCCGCGGCCGAGCACAGCGGTCCTGTCGTTGGCGGGGTTCCAGAAGTCGAAGTCGTCCTTCGGCATCAGGTAGGTGGCGTTGGGGAAGGTCGGCACCCAGGCACGGTCCTCGAGGCGGGTGTTCCAGCCGACGTGGTCGATGTGCAGATGGGTGTTGACGACGACGTCCACGTCCTCGGGGCGGACGCCGGCGCGGGCGAGGTTGCCGAGGAAGTCCGTGTTGAGGTGGCTCCACACCGGGGCGTAGGGGCGCTCCTTGTGGTTGCCGACCCCGGTGTCGACCAGGATCGTCCTGCCCTCGCTGCGCAACAGCCACGTCTGGATGGCGGCACGCACGTTCCCGGTGGCGGGGTCGAGGAACTCCGGCGCCACGCCCTCCCAGACCTGCCTCGAGCTCTCGGGGAGGAAGACGTCGGGCGTCATCTCCACCGAGCCGTAGTACTCCCAGACGCGGGTGACGGAGACGTCACCCAGTTCGATCGTGTCCATGCCGTTGATGCTGCGAACCCCGGCCGTGGGCAACCAGACCCGCCCTTGCCTACCACTGGCGTGGTCAGGCTCGGCGCGGCCGGCGTGCGCATACTGGCCGGATGAGCGGACAGGGACAGCTCGCCGAGTACCTCCAAGCCTGCCGGGCGCGCCTGCGACCGGACCAGGTCGGTCTCTCGACCTACGGCGAACGGCGACGGGTCCCCGGCCTGCGTCGAGAGGAGGTCGCCGGCCTGGCCGGCGTCAGCGCCTCCTACTACGTCCGGCTGGAACAAGGACAGGCCCTGCACGCGTCGCAGGAGGTCGTGGCCGCTCTCGCCCGAGCGTTCCAACTGAACCCCGACGAACACGCCCACCTGCGCGAACTGGCCCAGCCACGACGCCACCGGACCGCGCCGAAGCCACCACCTGAACGCGTCTCGCCCGATACCGCCGAACTCGTCGCCACGCTCGCCCAACCGGCGATCCTGCTGGGCAGGCGCGGCGACGTGCTGGCGTGGAACCCCCTGGGCCACGCCTTCTTCGCGGGCCACCTCGACCGTTCCAGCCCCCAACGCCCCGCGGACCGTCCCAACATGACCAAGCTGGTCTTCCTCGACGCGCACACCCGCGCCCTCTACCAGAACTGGGCGGTCAAGGCCCGTGCGGTGGTCGGCAACCTCCGCCTCACCGCCGGCAAGTACCCGGAAGACCGGGAACTGAGCGCCCTCGTGGGGGAACTGGCGACCCGCAGCCCCGAGTTCGCGACCATGTGGGCCGACCACCGGGTGCGCGCCTGCGACAGCACCGCGCACCAGATGCACCACCCCGTCGCGGGGGAGATCGTGGTGAAGCAGCAGACACTCCGCATCCCGCACGCCCCGGACCAGACGCTGACAGTCGTGACTGCGCAACCGGGTTCGGCGGCGGAAGCCGCGCTCACGTTGCTCGGGCAGGCCGTGGCGATGGGACGACCGGAGGTGCTCGCCGAACCGTGCTGACCGCAGTTCAGCCCTTCGCTTCGCGGAGCTTTAGAGCCACTTGTTGCGCTTGAGCAGCCGGTGCACCACGAGACAGGCGATGAGCAGCACGGCGAGCACCAGCGGGCGGCCGTAGGTCCACCGCAGTTCAGGCATGTGGTCGAAGTTCATGCCGTACACGCCGACTCCCATGGTCGGCACGGCGATGATCGCCACCCAGGAGGAGATCTTCCGCATGTCGGCGTTCAGCTGGAGTGTCACCTTGGCGACCGTGGCGCTGAGCAGTGAGGTCAGCAGTTCGTCGAAACGGGTGATCCGGTCCGAGACCGTGGTCAGGTGGTCCTCGACGTCGCGGAGGTAGGACCGCACCTCGTCGGGCACCAGCGGGGTGGCGCCTTCGACCAGCCGGTGCAGCGGCGCCGACAGCGGGGTCACCGCCCGCCGCAGTTCGAGGATCTCCCGTCGCATCAGGTACATCTGTTCCGCGCCGACCTCGCTCCGTGGCGCGAACACGAGGGACTCCATGAGGTCGATGTCGGCCTCGCAGGCGTCGGTGACGGCCAGGTACTCGTCCACGACGCGGTCGGCGATCGCGTGCAGCACCGCTGCGGGCCCGACCTGAAGACGTTCGGGCTCGGCCTCGAGCTCGGTTCGCAGGCCGTGCAGCCCGGAGTGCTGGCCGTGCCGGACGGTGACGATGAAGTCGTCCCCGACGAAGGCCATGATCTCGCCGGTCAGGACGATCTCGTTCGCGGTCTGAGGCGAGTCGTTCTCGACGTGGCAGACGGTCTTCATCGCCATGAACAGCGTGTCGCCGCGATGATCCAACGTGGGACGCCGATGCCTGCGGACCGCGTCCTCCGCGGCCTGCTCGCGCAGGCCACAGGTTCTCGCGAGGCCGTGGAACTGGTGCTTCTCCGGCTCGAACAGGCCGATCCAGACGAACCCCTCGCCGCGGTCTCGGACCTCCGTGAGCGCACCCGCGTACGTCCACGTGCCAGGCAGCCGCTTGCCGTCGACGTAGACGGCGCAGTCCACCACGGTCGCGGGCTCGATCACGCTGCCAGCCTCACCGAGCGTGTGACGGCTGGGAAGGGGTCACCCGAATGCGCAGACGATTTTTACGCGATCTTGATGCCGAGGGGTCCTGCCTTTACGCAGGCAGGACTTCACGCGAAGTTGACTCGCTCCCAAATGACTGCACATCACCACGGGGGCACGGGCATGACCGACACGTCGCAGCAACACGCGATACCTGAACGCGTGGACAGCCCGGTACGCCCGGCCGCTCCCGCGACAGGGGTGGGGCGGTGGTTGTTGAAGCATCGGGTGCAGCCGGTGGTGGGCCCGGAGAGCGGCGAGGCGCACGCCGTGCCGCAGTCGTGGTGGAAGGTGATGTGCCTGACCGGTGTGGACTACTTCTCCACGCTGTCCTACCTGCCGGCCATCGCGGCGCTCGCGGCCGGAGCGGTCTCACCGCTGGCGACGCTGCTGATCGTGGCGCTGACACTGCTCGGGATGCTGCCGATGTACCGGCGCGTCGCGAAGGAGAGCCCGCACGGGCAGGGCTCGGTGGCGATGCTCGAGAACCTGCTGCCGTTCTGGCGCGGCAAGCTGTTCGTGTTGGTGCTGCTGGGGTTCGTGGCCACGTCGTGGATCATCACGATCACGCTGTCTTCCGCCGATGCCACCGTGCACCTGCTGGAGAACCCGTTGGCTCCAGGCTTCCTGCACGGCCACGAGGTCACCGTGACCGTCGTGTTGCTGCTCGTGCTGGGCGGGGTGTTCCTGCTCGGGTTCAGCGAGGCCGTCGGAGTGGCGATCCCGCTCGTCGCGGTGTTCCTGCTGCTGAACGCCGTCGTTGTCGTCGCGGGCGTCGGGCAGGTGTTGTCCGAACCTGTCGTGCTCGACCGCTGGATTGATGCGTTGACCTCAGGCGGAGGCGGGTGGGGCGGTGTGGTCGGGCCGGCGATCCTGGCGTTCCCGCTGCTGGTTCTCGGGTTGTCGGGCTTCGAGACCGGTGTGAGCATGATGCCGTTGGTGGCATCGAAGGGGACTACCGCCGAGGAACGTCTGCGGGATCGCGTCCGCAACACCCGCAAGCTGCTCACGGCCGCCGCTCTGATCATGTCGGTGTACCTGATCGCTACCAGCTTCGTCACCACCGTGCTGATCCCCGCGCAGGAGTTCCAGGCGGGTGGCCAGGCGAACGGCCGCGCCCTCGCCTACCTCGCTCACGAGCTGCTCGGTGAGGGCGTCGGCACCGCCTACGACATCAGCAGCATCCTCATCCTGTGGTTCGCGGGCGCGTCGGCGATGGCGGGTCTGATCAACATCGTGCCGCGCTACCTGCCTTCCTACGGCATGGCGCCGGAGTGGTCTCGTGCGGTGCGGCCGGTGGTGATCGTCTACACCGTGATCTGCATCCTGGTGACGATCGTCTTCAACGCCGACGTCAACGCGCAGGCCGGGGCCTACGCGACCGGCATCCTGGCCATGATGGTCTCCGCCTCCGTCGCGGTCGCCATCTCCGCGATGCGTCGTCGCCGGCGGATCGCCGTCGTCGCGTTCACCGTGTTGACGCTGATCCTGCTCTACGCGCTGGTCGAGAACGTGATCGAGAAGCCGGACGGCCTGACCATCTCGCTGTTCTTCATCCTCGGCATCATCGCGATCTCGCTGGTCTCCCGCGTCACCCGCACGACCGAGTTGAGGGTGGAGCACATCGAACTGGACGAGGCCGCGCGCCGGTTCGTCGCCGACACGCTCGCCTACGACGGTGCCGTGACTCTGATCGCCAACCGTCGTCAAGCGGGCGACGCCGCCGAGTACGCGGAGAAGGAGGCCGAGCAGCGGGGGATGAACCCCGTGCCCGGCTCGGCGGACGTGATCTTCCTGGAGATCGACGTGGTCGATCCCTCCGACTTCAGTGAGGTGCTGCAGGTGCGCGGGGTCGAGGTCGACGGCCATCGGATCCTGCGAGCCGACAGTCCCGCCGCGCCCAACGCGATCGCCGCGATCCTGCTCGCCCTGCGCGACTGCACCGGCGTGCGGCCCCACTGTCACTTCGCCTGGAGCGAGGGAAACCCGCTGGGCCACCTGTTCCGCTACCTGCTGCTCGGCCGCGGTGACACGGCCCCGGTGGTGCGGGAGATCATCCGAGCGAGTGAACCGGACCCGGAACGGCGGCCTGGCATTCACGTCGGAGGCTGACAGCGGAGACCTTGCGGGCGACCGACACGGCGTGGTCGGTGAACCGTTCGTAGTAGCGGCTCAGCAACGCTGCTTCGACTCCTGCGGCGACGCCGTGTCTCCACTCGCCGCAGGAGATGACGGCGAACAACGAGCGGTGCAGGTCGTTCATCGCCTGATCGTCCGCCGTCAGTTGCTGCCGCAGCATCGGGTTCGGCCCGCGGACGGCCCAGCCCGCGGTGACGGCGGAGCGGATGGCGATCTCGGCCATCTGCTCGAAGCGGGCGTGCAACGGGGGTGCCAGCACCGTCTCGGGATGCCTGCGGCGCACCGCCAGGGCGACGTGCTCCGCGAGGTCACCCATCCGTTCGACGCGCTCCACGGACAGCGTGACGGACAGGATGGTGCGCAGGTCGGTCGCGACCGGGGACTGGAGCGCGAGCAGCATCTGGACGTCGTGCTCGACGCGGTCACGTGCCTCGTCGAGGCTCACGTCGTCGGCGATCACCTGTTCGGCGAGCTGGAGATCGTTGTCCAGCAACGCGTCCGTGGCGCGGCGCATCGCCACGGCGGTCAGGTCGCACATGTGGGCGAGCTGAAGGACGAGCACGTCGAGCTGGTGGTGGAACAGGTCGCGCATCGCGATCGTCCTCTCTCGGACTGTGGGACGGCGCGGAGCAGCTGCAGTCTGCTCCGCGCCGCATTCGGTTGGCCTACTTGACGGTCTGCAACGTGAGGCGTTCGCTCAGGCGCCAGAGCCGTTCGACCACCTGCGGGTCGTCGACGGACGGCGCTGCCTTGGCGGGCAGCCTGCCGTCGTAGTAGGCGCCGTTGACGAATCCGGTGCGGGTGAAGCACAGGTGCGTGACGGGAACCGCGCCATCGCTCGCCGGCCGGCCTCGGAAGCTGTAGGCGGGCAACATGTCGGTGTCGATGACCCCGGGATGCACGCTGACAGCCGTCCGCCCGCTCGGGCCGAACTCCGCCAGAGCCCTGGTGAACATCGTCAGGGCGAGTTTCGACTGCGCGTACGCGGCACCCCGCTGGTAGCGCCGGCGCCGGTTCAGGTCGTTCCAGCTGAGGTGCCCGGCGCGGTGCAGCGTCGACGACACGTTGACCACGCGTCCTTCCGGCGACAGCGCGTCGTCGAGCAGCCTGGTCAGCAGGAACGGCGCGAGGTAGTTGACCTGGAACGTGATCTCGTTCCCGTCCTCGGTGAACGTCGCGGTCTCCGGTCCGGCGGTGGCCGCGTTGTTCACCAACACGTCGAGGTGTGCCACCTCGCACGCCATCGAGGCGACCTCGTCGAGCCGGGTGAAGTCAGCGCCGAGTGCCCGCAGCCTGGCCGCGGGCACGCCGGTGCGAGCCAGCCTGTCCACTGTGGACGAGGCGAGGTGGGCCGTCCTGGCGTGCACGATGACCGTGGCGCCGTCGTTGGCCAGCTGTCGGGCGGTCTCGTAGCCGATTCCGCTCGACGCGCCGGTGACGAGAACGGTGGGCATCACACACCGTCCTCGGGCTGGAGCCCGCTGTCGGTGAGGGTCAGCCGTGGCCACACCACGGGCTGGTCGCTCACCCGAGGCGAAGGCAGCACGGCCTTCGCCCTGGTCTCGTCGAGGTGCAACAGCTTCGGATCGGCACCGCCGGGATCCACGTTCACCGCCGTGCTGGCCTTGGCCAGCGCGTTCGTCAGCATCGTCAGCGCGAGCTCCGACCGGGTGAAGTCCTTCGAGCTCGGGGAACCGCCGCGGTGCGGCTCGGACGACAGGTTGATCACCCGAGGGGCCGATGCCCTGCCCATCGGCCCCTCGAGCCCTCTGGTCAGCAGAACCGGCGCGAGGTAGTTCACCTGGAGGGCGAGGTCGTTGCCGTCCTCGGTGATGACGCACCGGTCGGAGCCGACGATCGTGGCCGCGTTGACGAGCAGGTCGAGCACCGGGTGCTCCGCGGCGACCTGGCGGGCCAGCAGGGTCACCGAGTCGAGAGACGCGAAGTCCGCGTCGACGGGATGCACGCGCGTCGGGTCGGCGCCACCGTCCACGAGCCGTTGCGCGGCATCCCAGCTCTGCTCGGCCGTGCGGGCGTGCAGCACGACGACGTGGCCGTCAGCCAGGAGAGCACGGGCGGCGTCGAAGCCGACGCCATGACTTCCGCCCGTGACGAGGGCGATCGGAAGAGGAGACACGGTTCATCCCAAGAGGTGGCAGCGAGAAACCCCGGCGCGCGAAGAGAAGGGCGGCACAGGGCGGACGGGAGCGGGACCGGCTAGAGAGCCGGGCCGGTATTGGGCGGCTGGTCGTCGTGACGCACGCCGCAGCTCAGGTGAAGGCTGCCCATGGCTTCCATGCAACTCCCAGCCGAGGCAGGGCGGCAAGTGACCTTTACGGAATCTCTGCGTCAGGAGTGCGTAATGACGTCTGTGGAGACCGTCGGACTTTCCCCATCATGAAGTGCATGGGTGACCTCCCCTGCACTGTCGTGCTCGTAGCCCTGTTCCTGCTGATCGCACTGACGGTTCGTTGCCTGAACAGGGACAGAAACCCGAAAGCGTGAGGCAGCACCGTGCGCAGCGTGGAGACAGTGTTGGCGTTGGTGGCGATGGCCACCGTGGTGGCCACATTCGCCAAGAGGCTTCGGGTTCCGGCGCCGTCGCTGCTCGTCGTGGCCGGAGTCGTCGTAGGGCTGCTGCCCGGGGTACCGGCTGTGCAGGTCACGCCGGAGATCGTGAGCCTCGTGGTGCTGCCCCCGCTGCTGTTCGCGGCGGGGGAGGAACTGCCGTGGCGTGACCTGCGCACGGTCTGGCGTCCGGTGTCGATCCTGTCCGTCGGCCTGGTGCTCGCCTCGGCGGTCGCGGTCGGGCTGGTGGTCGTCGCGATCACGCCCATGTCGCTGGGGGTCGGGCTCGTGCTGGGCGCGGTGCTGGCGAGCACCGACCCGGTCGCGGTGACGGCGCTGGGACGCCGGTTGTCGCTGCCGCCGAGGCTGCAGGCGCTCGTGCAGGCGGAGAGCCTGTTCAACGACGCGACGTCGCTGCTGGTGTTCCGGGTGGCGGTGTCCATCACGGTCGTGGGCGGCGCGGTCTCGTGGGGCCGCACTGCGCTGGACGTGGTCGTCCTGGCCGTCGGCGGAGCCCTGGCCGGCGCGGTGGTGGCCGTCGGCGTCGCGGTCGTGCGGCGGCGTACCGAGGATCCGGTGCTGGAGAGCGTGATCTCGTTGCTCACCCCGTACGCGGCCTTCGTGCTGGCCGAGTCCGTGCACACCTCCGGCGTGACCGCGGTCGTGGTGGCCAGCGTCGTGCTCGGCACGCTCGCGCCGCGGCTCACCGGCGCGCAGGGCAGGCTGCAGCAGGGCGCGGTGTACGAGACGGTGATCTTCCTGCTGGAAAGCGTCGTGTTCGCGTTGATCGGGCTGCAACTGCCCGCCCTGATCCGCGAGCAGACCGCGACGGGCGTGATGTGGCCGCTGTACGCGCTGGCCGTCACCGTCACGTTGCTGCTCGTGCGGGTGCTTTGGGTGTTTCCCTTGTCAGCGCTGCAACAACGCCGAAGCGGCGCGAGCAGACCGTCCTGGCAGGTGCCCGCCGTCGTTTCGTGGGCCGGCGCGAGAGGCGTGGTCCCGCTGGCGGCCGCGTTGACGATCCCGGCGACGTTGCCGTACCGCGAGCTGGTGTTGCTGCTGACCATCGCGGTCATCGTGATCACGTTGGTGGTGCAGGGTTTCACGCTGGCCCCGCTGGTGCGCAGGGCGGGAGTCGCACTCACGCCGGCCGACGTGCGCACCGAGGAGATCATGGCCCGCCGGAGCCTGGCCCAGGCCGGGCTGGGGCACCTCGACGACCTGGCCGACCTGGAGGCCGCGCCCACGGTGGTCGTGGAAGGGTTGCGCCGCAGCTGGCTGGCCCGGCTGCACCGCATCGAGACGGACATCGAGTCCACTGAGGACTCGATGTCCGCGACCTACCGGACGGTGCGGCGTTCGCTGCTCGCGGTGGAACGGGACGAGCTGCACCGCCTGTTCGGGGTGGGCAGGATCAGCGATGCCACCCGCAGGCGGATCCAGCGCACCCTCGACCTGGAGGACGCCGGTCTGGAGGAACGCTAGTGGTGCGACCCGGAATGCCGGCTGGGTAATTCACGCTCAGCAGGGCACCTCGCGGCGCCGCCCACCAGTACGAGGACGTGGGGGCGACACCGCGACGCACCCGTCTGACCGCGAATTCGCCCGGCAACATTCCGGGCCACACCACTGGCCAGTGGCCCCGCCGCGGGTGCGGCGCTTTCAGTGCGGTGCGTCGTCCAGCAGGGCCATGGCGTTGCGGATGCCCTGCTCCAGAACCTCGTCGGCGAGCTCCTGGTCGGCCAGGGCGCGGGAGAGCTGCAGCGTCCCGACCATCAAGGCGTAGACGCCGAGGGTCGCGACGCGCGCCGACCGGGGATCGTGCGGCGCGAGCCGGGCGGCGATGTCGTCGATGAACGCGAGCACGCTGTCGGTGTAGACCTGCTTGGTCGGTTCCGCGCACCGGCCGATCTCGTCGAGCAGGGCGGCGGACGGGCAGCCCTCCTCGCGGCTGTCGCGATGCTCGGGTGAGAGGTACGCGCGGATGATCTGATCGAGTCCCGCCCGGCCTGGCGGGGCGGCGGCGAGCCGCTCGCGCTGGTCGCGCAGCTGGTCGGCGACCGCGGTGGCGACCAGGTCCTCCTTCGACTCGAAGTGGGCGTAGAAGGCGCCGTTGGTCAGGCCCGCGTCCGCCATGAGGGCGGCGACCCCGGAACCGTCGATGCCGTCGCGCTTGAGCCGGCGGCCCGCCGTCTCGATGATCCGCTGTCTCGTGGCCAGCTTGTGCTCTTTGCCGTACCGCGCCATGCGCTGCTCCGCTCTCCGACTGTCACCCATGTTAGTACGGTCATAATTCAAAACCTCGCGAGCTCTTGCCGGATGGCTCGCTGCGTGCCTATGGTAGTACGGTCATAATCCAATCAGGTGGGAGACATCATGACATCGTCCCGGCCGGTAGCGCTCGTGACGGGCGCGTCCTCCGGCATCGGCGAGGCGGCCGCGCTCGCACTGGCCGGCAAGGGTTTCCAGGTGATCGGAACGAGCCGCGACACCTCGCGGCTCACGTCCGGCGGCGGCGTGACGTTCCTGGATCTGGACGTGACCAGCGACGAGTCCGTCAACGGCGTGGTCGAGCAGGTGGTCGCCCGCTTCGGACGCCTCGACGTGCTGGTCAACAACGCCGGTGTCGGTGCCAACGGCGCCGCCGAGGAGATCTCCGTCGGTCAGGCGCAGCGCGTGTTCGACGTCAACGTCTTCGGCCTGATGCGCATGACCAGGGCCGTCCTCCCGCACATGCGTGCCAGGGGCGCTGGTCGCATCATCAACGTCTCGTCCGTCGGGGGATTCGTCCCCAATCCGTTCATGGCCATCTACGTCTCGACCAAGCACGCCGTCGAGGGCTACTCCGAGTCGCTTGACCACGAGGTCCGCGAGTACGGCGTCCGGGTGCTGCGCGTGCAGCCCGGCCCGATCAACACCCCGTTCGACGCCAACCAGGTGCAGGCCGACCACCCGTTGCAGGTCTACGCACACCAGCGGCGCGTGTTCGAGGACGTGATGCAGGAGTCGATGCGCGGCGGCGACGATCCCACCGTCGTCGCCAAGGTGATCGCCGCCGCGGCCACGGATCGCAAACCGAAGTCGCGCTACCTCGCCGGCGCGACCGCCGGACGCGTCGCCGTGCTGCGCCGCGTCGTCCCGGCCGCGTTGTTCGACAAGAGCGTCCGCAAGCTCAACCGGATGGCGGGCTGACATGCGCGCGTTCGTCGTCGACCGCTACCGCAAGACCGGCAACGACCTCCGGGCCGCCGACCTGCCCGAACCCGAGGTGGGCGCGCACGACGTGCTGGTCGAGATCCACGCCGCGGGCGTCAACGCCCTGGACTCCAAGATCAGGGCGGGAGAGTTCAAGCTCATCCTGCCGTACCGCCCTCCGTTCGTCCTGGGCAACGACGTGGCCGGCGTCGTGATCCGGGTCGGGGCGCGGGTGCGGAAGTTCCAGCCCGGCGACGCGGTCTACGCGCGGCCGGACCAGGACCGGATCGGCGCCTTCGCGGAGCTCATCGCGATCCACGAGGACGACCTGGCCCTGAAACCGGGACAGCTCACCATGGCCGAAGCGGCGTCCATCCCGCTGGTCGGCCTCACCTCCTGGCAGGCGCTGGTCGAGATCGCGAACCTCCAGCCGGGCCAGAAGGTCCTCATCCACGCCGGCTCCGGTGGCGTCGGTACCTTCGCCATCCAGCTCGCCAAGCACCTCGGCGCCACCGTCGCGACGACCACCAGCGCGGCCAACGCCGACCTGGTCCGGAGCCTCGGAGCGGACGTCGTCATCGACTACCGCAAGGACGACTTCGAAACCGTCCTGCACGACTACGACGTGGTGCTGAACAGCCTGGACAACACCACGCTCGCCAAGTCACTGCGCGTGCTCAGGCCCGGCGGCAGGCTCATCTCCATCTCCGGGCCACCGGACCCCGCCTTCGCCAGGGAGCTCGGCAAGCCGTGGATCCTGCGCCCGGTGATGCGCGTGCTGAGCCATGGGATCAGGAGGGCCGCCAAACGACGCCAGGTCACCTACTCGTTCCTCTTCATGCGCGCCAACGGAAACCAGCTCCGCGAGATCACCGCGCTCATCGAGGCCGGGATCATCCGGCCGGTCGTGGACCGGGTCTTCCCCTTCGACTCCACCAACGAGGCCCTGGCCCACGTCGAAAGAGGACGTGCCAAGGGCAAGGTCGTCATCACCGTCAAACAGGAGAAGTCATGACCGTGACCACCAGCTACGAGAACGCGCCGACCAGGACCATCGACGTCGGCGGCACGACGTTCGCCTACCGCCGGCTCGGCCAGGACACCGGCATCCCGGTGATCTTCCTCAACCACCTCTCCGCGGTCATGGACAACTGGGATCCGCGGGTCGTCGACGGCATCGCCGCACAGCGCCGCGTGATCACCTTCGACAACCGCGGAATCGGCGCCTCCCAAGGCAAAGCGCCTCGCACGGTGGAGGCGATGGCACGCGACGCCATCGCCTTCATCCGAGCGCTGGGACACGACCAGGTCGACCTTCTCGGCTTCTCGCTGGGAGGCTTCGTCGCCCAGGTGATCGCTCAGGAGGAACCGCGGCTCGTGCGCAAGCTGATCCTCGCCGGCACCGGGCCGGTCGGCGGCCAGGGCATCGACAAGGTCACCCAGATCACGGTGTTCGACATCCTGAGGGCCACGCTGTCCTTCAAGGACCCCAAGGAGTATCTCTTCTTCACCCGCACGGCCGCCGGCAAGGCAGCGGCCCGGCAGTTCGTGAACCGGCTGAAGGAGCGCACCACCGACCGGGACAAGCCGATCTCCGTCACCGCGTTCCGCAACCAGCTCAAGGCCATCCACGCGTGGGGACGCCAGGAGCCGGCCGACCTGGCGGTCATCCACCATCCGGTCCTGGTCGCGAACGGCGAGCACGACCGGATGGTGCCCAGCATCAACTCCACGGGCCTGGCCCGGCGCCTGCCCAACGCCAGGCTCACGCTCTACCCGGACGCGGGGCACGGCGGCATCTTCCAGTACCACGACCGTTTCGTCGGCGAAGCTCTGGACTTCCTCGACTCGTGAGCGCCTGAAAATGTCCTACTAGGTGCGGAAGCGGAGACGGCACACCACGGCGTCGGTGCGGCGCCGCAACGCGGAGGCGAGCACGGCTCCGCGCTGGTTCTGCAGGAGGCGCTGCCAGATGTGTTCGGGCTCGACCTCGGCGATGAGCACGAACACCCGCAGCCCCTTCACCTCCCGCAGATGCTCGACCAACGGCTCGCCGAGCCGGCGGCGGGAGTCGGGCAGCTGAACGAGCGGCACGCCCGGATCCCACTTCTCCCACGCCTCCAGGAACTTCTTCGTGGCGGCCTCGTCGTCGGGGTGGGTGACGTGGACGGCCTCGACGTGGTCGCCGAGGCTCAGCGCGGCGGCGATCGCGTCACGGGTGAGCCGGGAGACCGTGCCGACCGGCACGACGACCAGAGAGCGGTGCGGACGTGGCGCCGGGGGAGTGCGGCCGAGCTCCAGCTGCGAGCCGATGTGCCGGTAGGCGCGGTGCACCCGTTGCATCGCCCAGACCAGCAACGGCAGTGCGAGGACGATCAGCCAGCCGCCCTCGGTGAACTTGGTCGCGGTCACCACGATCGCCGCCACACCGGTGAGCAGGGCGCCGAACCCGTTCAGCGCCGCTCGCCACCGCCAGCCGTCCGACCGCCGGAGCAGCCAGTGCCGGACCATGCCGATCTGTGACAGCGTGAAGCCGACGAAGACGCCGATCGCGAACAACGGCACCAGCAGGTTCATCTGCCCGCCCGCGACCACGAGCAGGAGCGCGGACGTGATGGTGAGGAACCAGATGCCGTAGTGGTGCACCTGACGCTCGGCCCGCAGCGCGAAGACGTGCGGCAGGTTGTTGTGCTGGGCCAGCAGTTGTGCCAGCACCGGCAGGCCGCCGAACGACGTGTTGGCGGCCAGCGCGAGCAGCACCACGGTCGCGAACTGCACGAGGTAGTAGCCGAATCCGCCGCCCAGCGAGGCCGTCGTGACCTGGGACAGGACCGTGACGCCCGCGACCGGGTGGATCTCGAACTTCTCGATCAGCACGGCGATGCCGATCAGCATCACCGCCAGCAACACGCCGAGCACGACCTCGGCCCGTTGCGCCCGCCGGACACCGGGTTTGCGGAACGACGGCACGGCGTTGGCGATCGCCTCGACGCCGGTCAGCGCGGCGCAGCCGTTGGCGAAAGCCTTGAGCAGCAACAGCACGCCGACCGTCTGCAGGGTTTCGACCTGGGCGGTCGGCACCGCCGCGGCGGGTTCGGAGCGGAAGAGTCCGAAGAGGATGACGACGACGATCGAACCGACGTAGACGGCGGTCGGGACGATGAACGCCCGCGCGCTGTTGGCGATACCGCGCAGGTTCACCGCTGTCACGATCGCGAGCACGCCGAGGCACAGCCACACCGTGTGCGGCAGCAGCGCCGGGAACGCCGACGTCAGCGCGGCGACGCCGGCCGCGACCGACACCGCCACGTTCAGGACGTAGTCGACGATCAGCGACGCGGCGGCGACGAGTGACGCGCGGCGCCCGAGATAGGCGCGGGAGACACCGTAGGCGCCACCGCCCTCGGGAAACACGGCGATGACCTGCCGGTAGGACAGCGTGAGCACGGCCAGCAGCAGCGCGATCGCGATCGTGACCGGCAACGTGAAGCCCAGACCGGCGCCGCCCGCCAACGCCAGCACGAGCACGATCGCCTCTGGTCCATAGGCGACCGACGCCATGGCGTCCAGCGACAGGGCGGCCAGGCCGCCGACGACGGTGAGCTGGTGCCGTTCGGCTGGTTCGGGGTGGGTTTTCGGTGTGGGCACGGTGGTGAGCACGCCAGACAGGGTGCGCCCGAATCAGGTGAAAACAAGGGGCCTGAACGACATCTTGATGGCCGATCGGATCACACCGCGTGACCTCCCGTGACCTCTTGGGGTGAGACCTGCGTCGCCACGCGTAAAGAACGCATCAAGGAACCCACCGTGGGTGTCAAGGTGTTGTCAGGCAGCGCTGACCTGCGGGTTTCCGTGATGCACGCTGTCGCGCGTCAGGACCAATCAATGTTGTCGAAGGGAGCGGCGTCATGGCCGACCTGGCCTACGCGTTGCTGCTGATCGTGAGCTTCCTCCTGCTGGGACTCACCGTGCGCGGACTGGAGAAGTTGTGAGCGGCACCGGATTGGTCGCGAACGTCATCGCGGGCGTGATCGCGCTCGCCTTGATCGTCTACCTGTTCATCGCACTCATCAGGCCGGAGAAGTTCTGATGTCACCTCTCGTGGCCGGCCTGGTGCAGGTCGGCATCCTGATCGCGGCCCTGGCGGTCGTGTACCGGCCCCTCGGCGACTACATGGCGCGGGTCTTCCAATCCGAGAAGGACTCGAAGGTCGAGCTGGCGATCTACCGGTTCGCGCGGATCGACCCGCGCGCCGAGCAGAAGTGGAGCACTTACGCGTACGGCGTGCTGGGCTTCTCGTTCGTCGGGATCGTGTTCCTGTACGTGATCCAGCGGGTCCAGTCGGTGTTGCCGTTCAACTTCGATCGGGGCAACGTGCCGGAGGGCATGTCGTTCAACACGGCGATCAGTTTTGTGACGAACACGAACTGGCAGTCCTATGTGCCGGAAGCGGTCATGGGTCACACGGTTCAGATGATCGGTTTGACGGTGCAGAACTTCGTGTCGGCTGCCGTCGGCCTGGCCGTCGCCATCGCCCTGGTCCGTGGGTTCGTGCGCAGCCAGACTGATCGGCTCGGCAATTTCTGGGTCGACCTGGTGCGTGGCGCGATCCGGATTCTGCTGCCGTTGGCGTTCATCGCGGCGATCGTGCTGATCATCACGGGTGTCACGATGAGTCTCAAGTCCGGTGTGGACGTTGATGGTCAGGTGGTGGCGAACGCGCCTGTGGCGTGCCAGGAGGCCATCAAGGAGCTCGGCACCAATGGTGGCGGTGTTCTGAACGCGAACTCGGCGCACCCGTTCGAGAATCCGAACGAGTGGTCGAACCTGATCGAGATCTTCTTGCTGCTGGTGATCCCGGTGGCGCTGACCCGCACGTTCGGTCAGTTGGTGGGCAACAAGAAGCAGGGTTATGTCCTGCTGGGTGTGATGGGCGTGATCTGGTCGGCGATGCTCACCGTGATCTGGGTGGCGGAGGCGAACGGCCTGCGTCCGCTGGAGGGCAAGGAGCTGCGGTTCGGGATCTCCGGCAGCGCGTTGTTCGCCAATTCCACGACGGGCACGTCGACGGGTGCGATCAACTCGTTGCACGACAGTTTCACCGGGCTCGGTGGTGGTGGCACGTTGCTGAACATGTTGTTCGGTGAGATGACGCCGGGTGGTGTGGGCACGGGGTTGTACAGCATTCTGGTGATGGCGATCATCGCGATGTTCCTGGCGGGTTTGATGGTCGGCCGTACGCCGGAGTATCTGGGGAAGAAGCTGGGGCGCAAGGAGGTCACGGCGGCCGCGGTGTCGATTCTCGCGATGCCGACGGTGTTGTTGATCGGCGCGGGGATCGCCGCGATCCTGCCGAGTACCCAGGGTGCGCTGAACAACCCTGGTGAGCACGGCTTGTCGGAGATTCTGTACGCCTACGCGTCGGCGTCGAACAACAACGGGTCGGCGTTCGCCGGTATCACGGTGACGAACGACTGGTTCCAGTCGTCGCTGGGCCTGTGCATGTTGTTCGGCCGGTTCATCCCGATCATCGCGGTGCTCGCACTGGCCGGTTCGTTGGCGGCGCAGAAGAAGGTGCCGGTGACGGCGGGCACGCTGCCCACCACCGGGCCGTTGTTCGCGACGTTGCTGACCGGCGCGATCGTGCTGGTCGCCGCGCTGACGTTCGTTCCCGCTCTCGCTCTTGGTCCCATCGCGGAGGCTTTGCTGTGACCACCACGACCAACCGTCCACAGCGGACTCCCGACGAGGTCCGCAGTCGGCATGCCGAGAACCTGGGCCACCAGGTCGGGGCCGGTATCTTCGACCCGAAGCAGCTGCTCAAGTCCTTCCCGGACGCGCTGCGCAAGTTCGACCCGCGTCACCAGCTGCGCAACCCGGTCATGTTCGTCGTCTGGGTCGGGTCGCTGCTGGTCACCGTGTTCGCGGTGATGGACCCCAGCGTGTTCACGATCGCGGTGACGTTGTGGCTGTGGTTCACCGTGCTGTTCGCGAACCTCGCCGAGGCCGTCGCGGAGGGACGGGGCAAGGCGCAGGCCGACTCGCTGCGCAAGACCAAGAAGGACGCGGTCGCGCGCAGGCTCACCGAGGACGGCTCCGAGGAGCGCGTGCCGGGTACCGATCTGCGCATCGGTGACCTGGTCGTCGTTGAGGCGGGCGAGGTCATCCCCGGCGACGGTGACGTCGTCGAGGGCATCGCCACGGTGGACGAATCGGCCATCACGGGTGAGTCCGCGCCGGTGATCCGCGAGTCCGGCGGTGACCGGTCCGCGGTCACGGGCGGCACCACCGTGCTGTCCGACCGGATCGTCGTGAAGATCACGACGAAGCCCGGCGAGACGTTCGTCGACCGGATGATCGCCCTCGTCGAGGGCGCGGAGCGGCAGAAGACGCCGAACGAGATCGCGCTGACGATCCTGCTGTCGACGCTGACGATCATCTTCATGCTGGCGGTCGTCGCGTTGCAGCCGTTCGCGATCTACTCGGGTGGCGAGCAGTCGGTGGTCGTGCTGACCGCGTTGCTGGTCTGCCTGATCCCCACGACGATCGGCGCACTCCTCAGTGCGATCGGCATCGCGGGCATGGACCGGCTGGTGCAGCGCAACGTGCTCGCGACGTCGGGCAAGGCGGTCGAGGCCGCCGGCGACATCGACACGTTGCTGCTGGACAAGACCGGCACGATCACCTGGGGCAACCGCCGCGCGACCGAGTTCATCGCCGCGAGTGGCGTCGACGAGCGCAGGCTCGCCGAGGTCGTCCGGCTGTCGAGCCTGGCCGACGGCACGCCCGAGGGGCGCAGCATCATCGAGCTCTGCGCGGAGAAGTACGGCCTGTCGGCCGAGGCGAGCGAGCACGAGAAGACCGGCGACTTCGTGCCGTTCACCGCGCAGACCCGCATGAGCGGCATCGACCTCGACGGCCGTCAGATCCGCAAGGGCGCGGCCAGCGGGTTCGCGACGTCGGACGAGGTGCGGGCGACCGTCGACAAGATCAGCGCGGACGGCGGTACGCCGCTGGTCGTCGCCGAGAACGACGAGGTGCTGGGCGTGATCCGGCTCAGCGACGTGGTCAAGCCCGGTATGAAGGAACGCTTCGCCGAGTTGCGCGCGATGGGCATCCGCACGGTCATGGTCACCGGCGACAACCCGTTGACGGCCAAGGCGATCGCGGGCGAGGCGGGTGTCGACGACTTCCTGGCCGAGGCCAAGCCCGAGGACAAGATGGCCCTGATCCGCAAGGAACAGGAGGGTGGCCGTCTGGTCGCGATGACCGGTGACGGCACGAACGACGCCCCGGCGTTGGCGCAGTCGGACGTTGGTGTCGCGATGAACACCGGTACGTCGGCCGCGAAGGAGGCCGGCAACATGGTCGACCTCGACTCGGACCCGACCAAGCTCATCGAGATCGTGGAGATCGGCAAGCAGTTGCTGATCACGCGCGGTGCGCTGACGACGTTCTCCGTGGCGAACGACCTGGCGAAGTACTTCGCGATCCTGCCCGCCATGTTCGCGGCGATCTACCCGGCGCTGGACAAGCTCAACATCATGCACCTGGCCACGCCGCAGTCCGCGATCCTGTCGGCGGTGATCTTCAACGCGCTGATCATCGTGGCGCTGATCCCGCTGGCGCTCAAGGGCGTCCGGTACCGGCCGTCCAGCGCAAGCGCCCTGCTGCGGCGCAACCTGCTGATCTACGGCCTCGGCGGCATCGTCACACCGTTCGCCGGAATCTGGCTGATCGACCTGCTCGTACGACTCATCCCCGGGATCGGCTGAACCAATGGACAACTTCCTGAAGCAGTCGTGGGCAGGACTTCGCATCCTGCTGGCGCTGACCGTGATCCTCGGCGTGGCCTACCCGGCCGCGGTGTGGGGTGTGTCCCGCATCCCCGGCCTGCACGGCAACGCGGAGGCGGTCGACACGACCCTGGTCGCGGTGGCCAGGGAAGGCGACAAGTACTTCGTGCCGCGGCCGTCCGCCGCGACGCTGCCCGCGTCCGGTGGCTCGAACAAGGGTGAGCTCAACGAGGACTACACCAAGGTGATCGACGAACGTCGTACGGCGATCGCACAACGCGAAGGCGTGCCGGAGGACCAGGTGCCGCAGGACGCTGTCACCGCGTCCGCTTCCGGTCTCGACCCGAACATCAGCCCGGCGTACGCGGAGATCCAGGTGTCACGGGTGGCCAGGGCCAGCGGCCTGCCGGTGGAGAAGGTCAAGGAACTGGTGGAGGCCGCTACCGAGGGCACGTTCACCACCACCGTCAACGTGACGGCGCTCAACCGTGCCATCGACGCAGCCTGAGCGTCGCAGGGGCGAGCTGAGGATCTACCTCGGCGCCGCTCCCGGTGTCGGTAAGACCTTCGCCATGCTGGGCGAGGCTCACCGGCGCCGGGAGCGCGGCACCGATGTGGTCGTGGGGCTCGTCGAGACGCATGGCAGGGAGAAGACCCAGCACCTGCTCGACGGCCTGGACATCCTGCCCCGCAGGGAGTTCCAGCACAGGGGCGTCGACTTCACCGAGATGGACGTCGACGCCCTGCTGGCCCGCGCGCCCGAGGTCGCGGTCGTCGACGAGCTGGCGCACACCAACGTGCCCGGCTCGCGCAACGAGAAGCGCTGGCAGGACGTCGAGGAACTCCTCGAAGCGGGCATCGACGTCCTGTCCACGGTCAACGTCCAGCACCTCGAGTCGCTCAACGACGTCGTCCAGCGCATCACCGGTGTCCAGCAACGGGAAACCGTGCCGGACGAGGTGGTCCGCCGCGCCGACCAGGTCGAGCTGGTCGACATCACTCCGGAGGCACTGCGGCGAAGACTCGCGCACGGCAACATCTACGCCGCGCACAAGGTCGACGCCGCGCTGGGCAACTACTTCCGGGTCGGCAACCTGACCGCGTTGCGCGAGCTCGCACTGCTGTGGGTGGCCGACCAGGTCGACGTGGCTCTGCAGCGCTACCGGCACGAGCAGAGGATCACCGACACGTGGGAGGCCCGCGAGCGCGTCGTCGTGTCGATCACCGGCGGCCCGGAGAGCGAGACGCTCATCCGTCGCGCCCGGCGGATCGCGTTGCGTGCCGGCGCCGAGCTCCTGGTGGTGCACGTCATGCGCGGGGACGGGCTCACCGGCGCGACCCCCGAGCTGATCGCGAAGTGCCGCAAGGTCGCCGAGGGTCTGGACGCGACGTTCCACCAGGTGGTCGGCGACGACGTGCCGACGGCGTTGCTGGAGTTCGCCCGCGGCGTCAACGCCACTCAGCTCGTGCTCGGCACCTCACGGCGGTCACGGCTCGCTCGCGCGCTGGACGAGGGCATCGGCGCCGCCGTGATCCACGATTCCGGTCCGATCGACGTGCACATGGTCACCCACGACGAGGCACGGCGCGGTCTGCGCTGGAAGATCGGCGTCAACGCGCTGAGCCGCACACGTCAGCTCACGGGCTGGCTGGCGTCGGTACTG
Source organism: Lentzea waywayandensis (assembly GCF_900115955.1). Lineage (GTDB taxonomy): Bacteria > Actinomycetota > Actinomycetes > Mycobacteriales > Pseudonocardiaceae > Lentzea > Lentzea waywayandensis. The sequence continues at coordinate 212,277 of NZ_FOYL01000002.1, read as the reverse complement.
CTTCCCGGCCTGACCGCCGTGCTCGGCCTGTTCTGGCGCGACGACATCACCTACTCCACCGATCTGGTCGGCTTCCTGCTCGCCACCTGCGTGGTGGCACTGCTTGGCGGGTTGGGGCCGGCGTTGTTCAGCGCGTTCCTCGGCGCGGGGTTGCTGAACTTCTTCTTCACCGAGCCCTACTACAGCCTGGCCGTGAACTCACCCGAGAACGTGATCACGTTGGCGGCCATGGTGATGGTGGCGACGATCGTCGCCCTGGTGGTGGACCGCGCGGCCCGGCTGGCCGAGCAGGGTGCGCGCGCCCGCACCGAGGCCGCATTGCTCGCCTCCTACTCCCGCACGGTGCTCACCAGCCCGTACCCGCTGGCGCGCCTGCTGGACAAGATCAGGGAGAACTTCGGCCTCGAATCGGTGGCGTTGCTCGAAAAACGGGGCAGCGACTGGGAACGCGTCGCGTGCGTCGGAGCGAGGCCGTGTGACGATCCGGACGAGGCCGACGCCGACATCGCCGTCACCACCGACATCCACCTCGCGTTGCGCGGCAGGACGTTGCCGGCCAGTGACCAGCGCGTCCTGGAGGCCGCTGCGGGACAGGCGCTGATGGCGTTGCGGCAACAGCGGATGGCCGACGAGACCAGGGTCGCGCAGCGCAAGGTCGAGACGACGGAGCTGCGCACCGCCCTGCTCTCCGCTGTCGGGCACGACCTGCGCACCCCGTTGACGTCGATCAAGGCCGCGATCGGCAGCCTCCGCGACCGTGAGCTCGTACTGTCCGAAGAGGACACGGTGGAACTCATGGAGACCGTGGAGGAATCCGCGGACCGGCTCAACGGTCTGGTGGACAACCTGCTCGACTCCTCCCGCCTCGCCACCGGATCCGTCGCTCCGGTCATCCGCCCGGTCGGCTACTACGAGGTCGTCGCCAGAGCGTTGTCCGCCGTGGACGAGCGCAGCACGGTCTCGGTCAGCGTCGACGAGCACCTGCCTCCCGTGAGCGCCGACATCGGCTTGCTGGAACGGGTGGTGGCCAACGTCATCGACAACGCGTTGCGCCACGGCCGCATGTCGCCGCGCCGCCCGGTCGACGTCGACGGCGATGGCCAGGTGGCGCAGGACGAACCGGAGATCGCCGTGCGCGCCAGCGCGCACGGCGACCAAGTGGAGCTGCGAGTCGTCGACCACGGCCCCGGGCTGCACAAGAAGGCCGTCCAGGGTGTCTTCACGCCGTTCCAGCGGCTCGGCGACCGCGATGCGACACCCGGCGTCGGCCTGGGTTTGAGCGTGGCCAAGGGATTCACCGAGGCGATGGGTGGCGAGATCACCGCGGAGGACACTCCAGGTGGCGGTCTGACGGTCGTCATCTCGCTGCCCGTGTACGAGGAGAACAGGGTATGACCTCGGTGCTGGTCGTCGACGACGAACCGCAGATCGTCCGCGCACTGCGGATCAACCTCAGCGCACGTGGCTACGACGTCATGACGGCGTACGACGGCAAAACCGCGCTGAGCGTTGCTGTGGAAAGCAAACCCGACGTGGTCGTGCTCGACCTCGGCCTGCCCGACATCGACGGCGTGGACGTCATCGCGGGCCTGCGCGGCTGGTCCACGATGCCGATCATCGTGCTGTCCGCCCGCACCGACTCCGCGGCCAAGGTCGAGGCGCTGGACGCGGGTGCCGACGACTACGTGACCAAGCCGTTCGGCATGGACGAGCTGCTGGCCCGCCTCCGCGCGGCGGTGCGCAGACGGACCACCACACACGTCGCGGACGAGCCGATCGTCCGGACGTCGACGTTCACCGTCGACTTCGCGGTGAAGAAGGTGCACCGCGACGAGCGCGAGGTGCACCTCACTCCGACCGAGTGGGGGCTGCTGGAGATCCTCGCCCGCAACCCGGACCGGCTGGTGTCGCAGAAGCAGCTCCTGCAGGAGGTGTGGGGCCCGATGCACGTCAACGAGTCCCAGTATCTGCGCGTGTACATGGCGCAGTTGCGACGCAAGCTCGAACACGACCCCTCGCACCCGAAGCACCTGATCACCGAGCCCGGAATGGGCTACCGCTTCCAGCCCTGAGCCGACGCGGAAAGGTCGCGTGAGGATGTGTGGTCAGGGCGTTCGGACTTCGTAAGGAGACTCGAAATTCGGGTGTTCCAGGGGTGGACTGGAGGCATGCGCACACCGGTTCCTGGGGGCTTCGCGTTCTTCTTCGGCGCGGTACTCGCCGCAGCCATGACGTTCGGTCTGGTCGCGGCGGGTGCCAGGAGTCAGCCGGTGCTGTCGGTTGTCGGTCTGGTCGCCGTGGTCGACCTCATCGCCGTGATCGGCACGGCGAGCGCCACGCTGGCCACCGCGGCCCTGTGCTGGTGCCTGCACTCCGGGTTCGTGCTGGGCAGGCTGGGCGAGCTGACGTTCAGCGCGAAGTCCGGGCATGACGCGCTGGTCCTCGCCGGATGTGCGCTCGGCGGCATCCTGCTGGTCTCCACCTTGCGGGCCGCCGCCGCTCCGTTGCACGAGCGCGAGTACGACAAGAACGTGCCGGCGATCCCGGAACAACGGGCGCCGCGCGCACTCACCCCTGCCGGGTGACAGGGGGAGAACACTTTCACATGGGGGAGTTTCGTTGAAGACGAAGATATTGGCAGCACTGGCGGCGGGCGCCGCACTCATCGCGGTCGCGGCACCGGCACACGCCGAGACCCTCGGCGCGAACAGCGGTGGCACGTTCACCGTGGCGCCGGGCGAGGACGACGCGACGGCCGCACAGCGCGTCGCCCAGCACGCCGAGCAGGTCCACGCGATGACACCGGCCAACAACCTGTGCACCGGAACGTGGAACCACGCGGTGTCCACCGTGACGTTCCAGCGCGCACCGGGCGGCACCCTCGCCTGGGGTTTCTGGCTGACCAACACGGCAAAGGCGAATCTCGGTCCTGTTGCGACGGTCTCGATGCCGTACGCGTACGTGAACGGCAAGGCGATCAACCCGCCGTACTCGCCGCACACGCAGGGTAGCGGCTACAACTTCCACGGCAGCGTGAACAGGTACCAGTTCATCGGCGGTAGCGCCGGTACGATCGCGACCGGCAACAAGCTCACCTTCTACTGGTTCATCAAGGGCTCCAAGCCGAACACCGCGGCCGACCGGTACATCACCTGTCAGGTCCCGACGCCCGGCAGCGCCTGAGGAGCGATCCGTGATCCACGTCGACAAGTCCTTGTCCGTGCTCGATGGACGGCACGAGCTGCACGTGCTGAGCCTGAACCGCGGCGACGACTCGTTCGCGCTGGACTACACGATCACGCCACCGCTGCCCGGTGACCAGCCGGGCGGGGAGATGGTGTTCCTGTGGATCGAGGCAGCCGACGACCAGGGCCACGAGTACACCGACTTCGGTGGCGCTCGCGGCACGAGCGACGACGGCTCGCACACCACGGGCACGATCTCCGGTCAGCCCGCCATCGACATCGACGCGAAGGAGCTGTCGGTGCGGTTCGTGTTCCTGCGCGGCCAGTCCGAGGCGGGGTGGAGCATCACCATCGGTTTGACCTGAACCACGGCCCTGACATCGGCGAAGTCGTCGGTGTCAGGGCCGTGACAGTCGGGTGTCCGGCCTGTTGGCGAACGTGGTCGCAACAACCACGAAGGCCGACAAGAGGAGACACGACATGTCCACGTTCACCACGCCGGAGCCGATCACCGCCTCGTTGACCACCGCGGGCGCCAGGGTGCGGATCGTCGCGAGCGAGCGGCAGGACACGGTGGTGCGGGTCGCGCCCGTGAACAGCGCGAACTCCACTGACGTGAAGGTGGCGGAGAAGACCAAGGTCGACTTCTCCGGTGGTGTCCTGGCCGTGAAGACGACCAAGTCGGGTGACAAGAGCGGTTCGGTCGCCATCACGATCGAGTTGCCGGCCGGATCAAGGCTGGTCCTGAACACGGCGTGGACCGAGGTGCTCGCGGCCGGCCAGTTCGGCGACTGCGAACTGAACCTCGCGTCCGGGCACGTCCGGCTGGACCGCATCGGCGAACTGCGCGGGAACCTCGGGGCCGGAGGCGTCGACATCGGTCATGTCGCCGGGGCCGCCGATGTGGAAGGCAGCACCGCCGGGTTGCGGATCGGCGAGGTCGAGGGCGTCGTCAGGTATCAGGGCTCGAGTGGCAAGGTCTGGATCGGCCGCGCCCGCACCGACGTCGATCTCGGCAGCGCCGGCGGCAGCTTCGACATCGACCACGCCGAGGGCAGTGTCAGCGTCAAGGCCGCCAACTGTCCTATCCGGATCGGCAGGCTGACGCGCGGTCAGGCGGAGCTGATGAACGCCTCGGGTGGCATCGAGGTCGGCATCAGCGAGGGCACGGCTGCTCTGGTGGACGCCAAGAGCACGAAGGGCCTGGTGCGCAGCTCCGTAGCCACGCAGGACGACCCCGAGGTCAAGGTCTATGCCCGCACCCGGCGCGACGACATCGTCATCCACCGCGTTGCCGCCTGAACCAGGTGTCAGGGAACTGACAGCCGGTCGTGGCAGGATCGGGCAGGTGCAGATCGGGATTCTGGGACCGTTCGAGGTTCGCGCGGACGACGGCACTCTCGCGGACGTGCCAGGTGCACGGCTGCGTGCGCTGCTGGTCGCCCTCGCGCTCCAACCGGGTCGTGTGGTCCCGAAGGCGACGCTCGTCGACTGGATCTGGGGCGAGAACCCGCCTGCCGACGCGGCGAATGCCTTGCAACGCTTGGTTTCCCGCCTGCGCAAGGCGCTGCCGGATCCGTCGGTCGAAGGGCTGACGGACGGGTACCGCCTGGCGGTGGATCCCGACGCTGTGGACGCGGTGCGGTTCGAACGCCTCGGTGCCCACGCCCGTGGCGACGAGGGATCGCTGCGGGCGCAACGGCTGCGTGACGCTCTCGAGTTGTGGCGTGGCCCGGCCTTGCAGGACGTTGGTCTGCAGGACAGCGAAGCGTTCGCCGCCGCGGCCACCCGGCTCGACGGGCTGCGCCTGGCCGCGGTGGAGGACCGGTTCGAGGCGGAGGTCGACCTCGGCCGTGGCGCGGAGCTGGTCGCTGACCTGACCGACCTGGTGGCCGCGCATCCCGTGCGGGAGAAACTCGTCGCCGCGCTGATGCGTGCTCTCGTCGCGGCCGGTCGCAACAGCGAGGCGCTGCTCGCGTACCAGCGCACGAGGGAAGCCCTGGCCGACGAGCTGGGCGTGGATCCCTCACCGGAGCTGTCCGCGCTGCACGTCGCGTTGCTGCGCGGTGAGGTCGGGCGCCGGGAGGAGAACCGCAAGACCAACCTGCGTGCCGAGCTGACCAGCTACATCGGCAAGGACGCGGACGTCGCCGCGGTGCGCGAGCTGGTGGCGGGCCATCGGCTCACCACCCTGATCGGACCGGGCGGCTCGGGAAAGACCAGGCTGGCAACGGAAACCGCCCGCACGCTGCTCGGCGACCTGCCGGACGGGGTCTGGCTCGTGGAGCTCGCCCCGATCGGACCGGACAGTGACGTGGCGCAGTCGACGCTCGCGGCGCTCAGTCTCCGGGACGCGTTGCTCGGTGAAGCGACGAACGCGGAGCCGATGGAACGGCTCATCGCCGCGGTCCGCGACCGCGAGGCGCTGCTCGTGCTGGACAACTGCGAGCACGTGATCGAGTCGGCGGCGGCGTTCGCCCACCGGCTGCTGGGGGAGTGCCGGAAGCTGCGAATCCTGGCGACCAGCAGGGAGCCGCTCGGTATCACCGGTGAAGCGCTGTGGCCGGTCGGACCGCTGGCCCTGCCGGACGAGCACGCCGGCCTCGCCGAGATCGAGAACGCACCGGCGGTTCAGCTGCTGCGGGACCGGGCGACGGCCGTGCGCACCGACCTCGTGGTCGATGCCGGCACGTTGTCGACGATGGCACGCGTCTGCCGGGCGCTGGACGGGATGCCGCTCGCGATCGAGCTGGCCGCGGCCAGGTTGCGCACGATGTCCATCGACCAGCTGGCCACTCGGCTCGACGACAGGTTCCGCCTGCTGACCGGCGGAAGCCGCACCGCGTTGCCCCGGCACCGGACGTTGCGCGCGATGGTCGACTGGAGCTGGGAGCTGCTCAGCGACGCCGAACGGATGGTGCTGCGCCGGCTCTCGGTGTTCGCCGGCGGGGCGAGCCTGGAAGCGGCCGAACGGGTGTGCGCGGACGAGGCGGGCGGGCCCGAAGGGCAGAGGGGTGGGAGAAACACAGTCGTCGAGGAGTACGAGGTCCTGGACCTGCTCACGTCGTTGACCGAGAAGTCGCTGCTGGTCGTCAGTGACGACGGCGCACCGCGGTACCGGATGCTCGGCACCATCAAGGAGTACGCCGCGCACCGGCTCGTTGAGGCGGGGGAGTCGGAGCTGGCGCGGCAGGCACACCTCGCCTACTTCACCGGGCTTGCCGAAACAGCGGCCCCGCACCTGCTCCGAGTCGAGCAGCTGATCTGGCTCGCCACCCTCAGCGCCGAGCACGACAACATCAGCGCGGCGATGCGCGGTGCGCTCGCGGCCGGTGAAGCGCACGCGGCGATGCGGCTCGCGGCCGGCGCCGGCTGGTACTGGTGGCTCGTCGGGCACAAGTCCGAAGGCCTGGAGCTGATCCTCGCGGCCACCGAGACGCCGGGGGACGTGCCCGACGAGATCCGGGCCTGGGTGTACGGCCTCGTCGTGACGTTCATCAGCTCCGGGCTGGGCGACGAACGCCAGGCGGCGGAGTGGATCCACCAGACCTACGAGCTCTACCAGCGCAGTCAGGCCAACCACCCGTTGCTGGGACTGATCGCCCCGCTGGAACACATGTTGCGGGAGCCGGACGCGGGTCCGTCGGTGTGGGCGGTGGCGCTGGACAGCGAGGATCCCTGGGTGCGCGCGTTGGGCCGGCTGCACCTCGGGAAGATGCGGATCGCGATCGGCCAGAGCGGGCGGGAGGCGGACGAGTTCCTGGAGGAGGCGCTCGTCGAGTTCCGGGTGCTCGGGGAACGGTTCGGGATCTCGTTCGCCCTGACCGAGCTGGCGGACCGGATCGCCACGCGCGGTGGGTTCGCCGAGGCGTGTGAGCACTACGAAGAGGCGATCGCGGTCGTCACCGAGATCGGTGCGATCGACGACGTCATCCGGATGCGCGCGCGGCAGGCTCAGTTGTACTGGCTGCTGGGTGACAAGGACGCGAGCGCGGCCTCCATGGCCGAGGCCGGGCGATGTGCGGAAGGCGTCACCTGGCCGGACGCGCTCGCCATGCTGGCCCTGGCCAAGGCGGACCTCGCCCGGTGGAGCGGCGATGCCGAGGTGGCGTACGAACAGCTTGGCGTCGCGACAGCCGTGTGGGGAGCCGAAGCGAGGCAGGTGACGATCCGCGCCGTGACGCACGTGCTGTTCGGCTGCCTGACCGACGATCTCGACGAAGCCCGTGAGTTCCTCGCCGGCGCCTGCCAGGCGGCGTCCGAGGTGGGATTCGCGCCCACGATCGCGCATGTGCTCGTCGCGATCGCGGACCTGGCGTTGCGCCGCGGCCAGTACGAGCAGGCCGCACAGCTGCTCGCGGCGAGCACCGCCGTGCGCGGACTACCGGATCGCTCACACCCCGACGTGGACCGGATCGAGCGGGCGGCACGAAGCCGCCTCGGCGACGCGGCGTTCGACGCGGCGGTCCGGGTGGGTGCGGAGACCAGCTGGACCGAGCTGGTGGCGGTCACGCTCGCTTCCTGACACGCCCGGCACGGCCCGTGTCAGCGCCGTGTCAGTCCCGTGTTCGGCTCGTCGGCGACCGTGGTGGCAACAACCACCACGAAGGGAATCCGATGAGCCACACGGCTTCCGGCCTGCAGGGCCTGCCGATGGACCGCGACGCGGGCCCGTTCGACCCGCCCAGCCAGATCACCGCCGTGCGCGGAGCCCGGCCCGTCAGCCCCATGGTGTTCCCCGATGGGCACGAGGGCTGGCTGGTCACCGGTTACGACGCGGTGCGCCAGGTCATGGCCGACACCCGGTTCAGCAACCGCCAGGACATCGGCGTGATCCACGTGCCGTACGAGACACCCGGCATGCCGGCCGCCGCCGAACCGTCCCCGCAGACGCCGGGCCTGTTCATCAGCATGGACCCGCCGGACCACACCCGGTTGCGCCGCAAGCTCACCGGCGCGTTCACGGTCAAGCGGATGAAGCAGCTCGAAGAGGGCGTCGTCGCGATCACCGAGCAGCAGCTGGACCACCTGGCTCGCCTGACCCCGCCGGTCGACCTGGTGCAGGAGTTCGCGCTTCCGGTGCCGTCACTGGTGATCTGCGAACTGCTCGGCGTCCCCTACGCGGACCGTGAGACCTTCCAGTCGAACTCCTCGAAGTTCATGGAAAGGGACGTGACTCTCGAGGACAAGATGGCCGCGATCGGTGCGATGTTCGGGTATCTCGCCGGACTGGTCACGGGCAAGCGCGCCGAACCCGGTGAGGACATTCTCTCCGACCTGGCCCGCGACGAGGACCTCAGCATCGAAGAGCTGACCGGCATGGCGTTCCTGTTGCTGCTCGCGGGCCACGAGACCACCGCGAACATGCTGGCGCTGGGCACGTTCGCGCTCCTGGAGCACCCCGCGCAGCTGGCCGAACTGCGCTCGGACCCGGCGCTGCTGCCCGACGCGGTCGAGGAGCTCATGCGCTACCTGTCCGTGGCCGACATCTTCTTCCGCTACGCCACCGAGGACATCGAGCTCGGCGGCGAAACGATCCCCGCGGGCTCGACCGTCGTCGTCTCGCTGCTGGCCGCCAACCGCGACCCGCAACGGTTCGAGAACCCGGACGCTCTGGACGTGCACCGCAAGGTCCGCGGTCAGGTCGCCTTCGGGCACGGCATCCACCAGTGCCTCGGCCAGCAGCTGGCCCGCATCGAGATGCGCGCCGGCTTCGAGGGACTGCTGCGGCGCTTCCCGACCCTTCAGCTCGCAGTCGAGGCGCACGACGTGAAGCTCAGGACCAACATGCACATCTACGGCGTCCACGAACTCCCGGTCACCTGGGCCTGACCCACCGTCTACTTAGGAGAGAAGCATGAACTCGCCCGCCTGGACCGGCATGCTCCCGATCGACGACACCGAGCTGTACGTGCGTGACACAGGTGGCCCCGGCCGACCCGTGGTCTACCTCAACGGCGCCTACGCCGACCAGAAGCACTGGAAGCGCGTCATCGCCGACCTGGGCCCCGGCTACCGCCACATCACCTACGACGAGCGCGCCCGCGGCAAGTCCAAGCGCTCGAAGGACTACTCGTTCGAGGCGAGCCTGCGAGACCTGGACGCCGTCCTCAAGGCGAGGGGCGTGGAGCAGCCTCTGCTGGTCGGCTGGTCCTACGGCGGCATCATCGGGTGGTACTGGGCCGACCGGTACCCCGGCCGCGTCGCCGGTCTGGTGACCGTGGACGCCTTCCCGGTCGGCCTGACCGGCGAGGCCGGCCGGGACCGGATCCGCACGACGTTCCGCAAGTACCGGTTGGTGCTGCCGATCGGCGCCCTGTTCGGCATGGGCGCGCGGATGAGCGCCGACGAGCACGCCGACGTCGGCATCGACGCCAACGAGATGGCTGCCGCCGCTGTGCCGGTGATCAGTCGCCTGACCTGTCCGGTGCGGTTCGTGCTGGCCACGGGTGACAGCCTCGGCAGCGAGGCGGGGGAGATGGAGGAGGGCAGGAAGGTGCTCGACCAGGTGCTCGCCGCCAACCCCGGCGTCCAGCTGAGCGCGAAGGTCGCGAGCAACCACAGCAAGATCCTTCGCAACGACTCCCCAGCCGTCGCTGAGGCCGTGCGCGAGCTCGCCGCGAGCCTCGGGAGCGTCCGATGACGACACAACCCGCAATCCACGTGCAAGGCCTGGAGAAGTCGTACAAGACGTTGAAAGTGCTGCGCGGCGTGGACTTCGACGTGGCGCGGGGCAGCATCTTCGCGCTGCTCGGCTCGAACGGCGCAGGCAAGACCACGGTCGTGAAGATCCTTTCCACACTGCTGAAAGCCGACGCGGGAACGGCCGGCGTCAACGGCTTCGACGTCACCGGACAGGCCGCGAACGTGCGGGAGTCCATCAGCCTCACCGGGCAGTTCGCCGCCGTCGACGAGATCCTCAGCGGCCGGGAGAACCTCGTGCTGGTCGCCAGGCTGCGACACCTCAAGGGCCCCGGCGAGATCGCGGACGATCTGCTGGCCCGATTCTCCCTCACCGACGCGGGCGCGCGGAGGGTGTCGACCTACTCGGGTGGCATGCGCCGCCGCCTCGACATCGCGATGAGCCTCGTCGGGAACCCGTCGGTCATCTTCCTCGACGAGCCGACGACCGGCCTGGACCCCGAGGGGCGCCTCGAGGTGTGGCAGGCCATCAGGGAACTAGCCGGCCAGGGCACCACGGTGCTGCTCACGACGCAGTACCTGGACGAGGCCGAACAGCTCGCCGACCGGATCGCGATCCTGCACGAGGGCCGGATCATCGTGAACGGCACCCTCGCCGAGCTCAAACAGCTGCTCCCGCCCGCCAAGCTCGAGTACGTCGAGAAACAACCGACCCTCGAGGAAGTCTTCCTCGCACTCGTCGGTGCCCGCAAGGCCACGGCGTCGAGTGAGGAGCGATGATGACCAAGCACTTCTTCGTCGACACAACCGTCCTGTTGGGACGGTCACTGCGTCACATCACGCGCAGCCTCGACACCGTCATCACGACCGTCGTCACGCCGATCGCCATGATGCTGATGTTCGTCTACGTGTTCGGCGGCGCGATCCGCACGGGGTCGGACTCGTACGTGAACTACCTGCTGCCCGGCATTCTGCTCATCACGGTCGCCTCCGGCATCGCCTACACCGCGTTCCGGCTCTTCATGGACATGCAGAGCGGCATCTTCGAGCGGTTCCAGTCCATGCCGATCGCACGGTCGTCCGTGCTGTGGGCGCACGTGCTGACGTCGCTGGTCGCCAACCTGATCTCACTCGTGGTCGTCGTGCTCGTCGCTCTGCTCATGGGCTTCCGCTCATCAGCGGGACCGCTGGCGTGGCTCGCGGTCGCCGGCATCCTGGTCCTGTTCACCCTGGCGTTGACGTGGCTCGCCGTCATTCCCGGCCTCACCGCCAAGTCGGTGGACGGGGCGAGCGCGTTCTCCTACCCGCTGATCTTCCTGCCGTTCCTCAGTTCCGCCTTCGTGCCCACCGACACCATGCCCGGCCCGGTACGCGCGTTCGCCGAGAACCAGCCGGTGACGTCCATCGTCAACGCCATCCGCAGCCTGTACACGCAGCAACCGGTCGGCACCGACATCTGGATCGCCCTCGCCTGGTGCGTCGGCATCCTCGGAATCGCGTACGTCCTCGCCACGATCACCTACCGCCGCAAGATCTCGTAGGCCGTGTCCGGTAAGTCCGTTCGATGAGAGTCACGGGCGAGAGACCCGGCGGCACCGCCTCCGGGGCCCTCGGCCTCGACTATCGCGGACGAGAATTACAGGACACGGCCTACCGGCCCGCCGGGGAGCTACGAGCGAAGACCGGTCACTTGCTGCACAGCGCGGTCCTGAACGACTACGCCCAGATCTGCCTCACGAAGCTGCGTTCGCACGCCACCGACGTCCTCGACGCGGACGACCTGGCCACCCTGGACGCCCTGCTGGACGAGACGCTGCCGCACAGCATCGCTCGTCGCGACGACCTGGGCGTGCGCACCACTCGCACCACCTGGATCGCCCGCCGCCCCTGAGTCTCGCCACCCGTCGCGGGCTACCTCAGCAACCAGATGCCCGCGATGGTGGACGAACGGGCGACCGACTCACCACAGCGCTGCGCGACACGCTCGACCGCTTCTAACGAACGTCACGTGCGGAGGCCGGACGAGACGGGCGTGATCCACGGTAACCAGGCGGCTCGTCGGCATGGTGAACTCGCTCATCGACTGGTGCCGGCCCGGCGGCGATCTCACGCCCGCCGACCTCGCCGACACCATGATCGCCGTGGCGCTCGACGGCCCGCGGGGGAGAGGAGCGTGATGGCCGGACCGGTTCTCGTCGGTCGTGACGACGACCTGGCCGCGTTGTACGCGTTCGTGCGCCGGGCGTTGACCGGGACGTCGGCGCTGGTGCTGGCCGGTGACCCCGGCGTGGGCAAGACGGCGTTGCTGGACGCGGCGGCCGGCCACGCCGCGAGCCTGGGCATGCGGATCCTGCCGATGTCGGGCGCGGAGTTCGAGGCCGAGCTGGCGTTCGCCGGCCTGCACCAGCTGGTCAGCACGCTGCCGGGCGCCGAGGTCGCGTCCCCGCTGGCGGTCGCGCTGGGCATGGCCGAGGGGCCGCCGCCCGGCCGGTCCGAGGTGGTGGACGCGGTGGCCGCGCTGCTGTCGGCCGCCCAGCCGCTGCTGGTGACCGTGGACGACCTGCACTGGCTCGACCGGCCCAGCGCCATGGTGCTGGACGAGGTCGCGCAGAGACCGTTGGGCCGCGTCGGTCTTCTGTTCGCGATGCGGGGCGAGCAGGCGGGTCACGTCGCCGGCGCGGACGTGCGCGTGGTCCGCCCGCTGTCCGACGACGCGGCGGGAAGGTTGCTGGAGGAGCGGTATCCGGCGATGACCTCGGCGGTGCGGAGGCGTCTGCTGGACGACGCTCGCGGGAACCCGTTGGCGCTGCTCGAACTGCCCGCCGCGCTGACCCCGGCGCGGACCGGCGACACGGTGCCCGAGCGGCTGCGCGAGGTGTTCGCGGCACGGGTGAGCGCGTTGCCGCACGCCACGAGACAGGCGCTTCTGCTGGCAGCGCTGGAAAGTCCCGCACCGCTGGAGCTGTTCGAGTCCGCGCGGGACCTCGCCCCCGCCGAACGCCTGGGCCTGGTCGACCTGACCGGGGACGCCGTGGTGTTCCGGCATCCGCTGACCCGCTCCGCCGTCGTGGCGGTCTCGGCGCTCGACGAACGGCGGCACGCGCACACCGTTCTCGCGGAACGGATGCGCGACCGGCCCGACCGGCACGCCTGGCACCTGGCGCAGACCGCGGCCGAACCGGACGAGCACATCGCGTTGCTCCTGGAGGACGCCGCTCTGCACGCCCGCAAGCGCGGCGACACCGCCGGTGCCGTCTCTGCGCTGATCAGGGCGGCCGAGCTCAGCGGGGCGGTCAACGATCGCGGACGGCGGCTGGCTGAGGCGGCGTACATCGGCGCGCTGGCCGACGGGCAGTTGCGACGGGTGCCCGAGCTGCTGGAGGAGGTGCGGACCGGGGACGAGCTGCCGTCGCTGGAGATCGCCGTCGCCGCCGCGCACTACCTGCTCTTCAGCGGTGAGGGCGACATCGACACCGCGCATCGGCTGCTGGCAGGCGCGTTGGAGATGCAGAAGCTCGACGAGCCGGACGACACCGTCACCGACGCGGTGATCACGCTGGGCTGGGTGTGCTACTTCGGTGGCGGGCCCCGGTGGTGGGAGGCGTTCCACCACATCACGGCGCGGATGGGAGAGCTGCCGCCGCTGGTGGAGCGGCTGCGTGCGTTCTGCGCCGACCCCGCGCGGACCGCGCTGTCCACGCTGGACGATCTGGATCGCGTGATCGCCGGGTGGGACGACCACGTGCCGCCGGTGGACCTGGTGCGCACCGGACTGACCGGCATCTACGTCGACCGGCTCGCCTCCTGCCGGGAACCGTTGCTGCGGCTGTGGAAACGGCCGGGACTGCCGGCGACCGCGGAGCTGCACACCCTGTCCCTGCTGGCGTTGGAACGGCTCGCCGCCAGCGCGTGGGACGAGACGGTGGAGTTCGCCGACGAGCACGTACGACTGGCCGACGCGCACGGCTACAGCCTGTTGCGCTGCCTCGGCCTCTACCCACGGGCCATGGTCGCGGCCGGCCGGGGCGACGACCGCGCGGTGACCGAACTGACCAACCGCATCATCGGCTGGGCGGCCCCGCGCGGCGCCACGATGCTGTCGACGCTCGCCGCCCAGGCGCTGTCACTGGCCGCGATCGGGCGCGGCGACCACGAGTCGGCCTACCGGCACGCGTCGTCCGTGTCACCCCCAGGAGAGCTCGCCTCGCACGTGCCCGCGGCGCCGTTGTTCGTGCTGGACCTCGTCGAGTCGGCGTTGCGGCTCGGCCTGCGGGACGAGGCGGTCGCCCACGTGAAGGCGGCGAGGGCGGCGCGACTGGAGGAGATCTCACCCCGGTACGTGCTGCTGGTCGGAGCAGCCGAGGCCCTGTGCGGGTCGGCGTCGTTCGAGGACGCCTTGGCCGGACCTGGGGTGGACGAGTGGCCGTTCGAGCACGCGCGTGTTCTGCTGCTGCACGGCGAACAGCTGCGGCGGGCCAGGAAGAACCAGGTCGCACGGGTGCAGTTGGCACGGGCTCAGAAGATCTTCGCCGGGCTCGGTGCCGGGATCTGGGTCGCCAGGGTGGAACGCGAGCTCCGTCCCGCGGACGCGCATCGGCCCGGCGGCGAGCTGACCGCCCAACAGCTCACGATCGTCAGGATGGCTGCGGAAGGGTTGACCAACAAGGAGATCGCGCAACGGCTCAACCTGTCCGCACGGACCGTCGCCACCCATCTCTACCAGGTGTTCCCGAAGCTCGGCGTGTCCTCGCGCGCGGGACTGCGGGACGCGCTCGAGCGGTTGGACCGAACATGAACCTGCTCGCCTTCGTCGACGACGCCGCCGAGTCCGGGGGAGTGTTCCTGCTGCACGAGGCCGGGCTCCTGGACGCGGCCGTGTCCCACGCGTCGGCCGCCGGTACCAAGGTCCTGCACCTGAGCGGCGCGGATTTCGGCGGACAGCTGGGCGACCTGGCCGAGGCCCACCGTGCGTTGGCTCGGCTCACCGCCGCGGCAGCGGGTGGACCGCTGCTGGTGATCGTGGACGACGTCCAGTGGGCGACCGCCAAGGTGCTCCAGTTCGTCGCACGACGGGTGACAGGAACGCGGATCGGACTGCTCGTCGTCACTCGCGAACCCTGCGATGCGCGCGATCTCCCGGCGTCCCCCGAACTGCGGGAGATCGCCGAGACGACGTTCGGCGACCCGGCCCGGTCGACGCGGGCGGTTCTCGACCGGCTGGACGCCGTGCTCGCCGACCTGGCCCACGAGACGTCTCCGACCCGGATCGTGCAGGCCGGAGCAGCCGCGATGTACGTCGACCGCCTGCCCGCGTGCCGCGAGCCGCTGCACCGGGTCGTCCGGCGCGGCCCGGCCGAGAAGGCCGCCGAGGCGAAGCTGCTGCTGGCCACCGACGCCTTCCAGACCGGTCAATGGGACGAAGCGAGGGACTCCAGCCGTTATCTGCGCGCGCTGGTGGCCGCCGCGCGAGGGGAAACGACGGAGAAGGGGCTCGTCCAACACCAGGCGTGGCACGTCGAGGCACTCGAAGCCCTCGGCCGGCGCGACTTCGAGACCGCCTATCGGTGCACCGCCTCGATCACCCCACCGGGCACGTTCGCGCCGCACGCCCCGCAGGCGCTGTGGACGATCCTCGATCTCGTCGAGTCCGCGGAGAACTCGGGCAGGCATGCCGAAGCACGCGCCCATGCTCTCGCCGCGCGGGAGATCGGCGCGATCTCACCCCGTCTGGCCTTCATCGGCCGGGTGGCGGAGGCGCTGACGTCAGAGCCTGGTCTGTTCGTCGAGGCACTGGCCGCACCAGGTCTGGAACGGTGGCCGTTCGAACTGGCCCGTGCGGAGCTGTACTTCGGCGAACGCCTGCGTCGCGGCCGAGACGTCACCGCTCGGCGTCACCTCGCGGCCGCTCTGGAACGGTTCGAGCGGCTCGGCGCGGCGCCGTGGGTGGCGCGAGCCCGTGGCGAACTGCGCGCGACCGGAGCACGCTCCGGCGAGCCGCGCGCGGCCGTTGTGCTGACGGCGCAACAACATCAGATCGCCACGCTGGCCGCGGCGGGCCTGACGAACAAGCAGATCGGTGCCCGGCTGTTCCTTTCGCCTCGAACGGTCGGTGCGCACCTGTACCAGTTGTTCCCGAAGCTCGGTGTCACGTCCCGCGCGGCCCTGCGCGACGCCCTGACCGAACTGGACACACAGTCATTTGACTGAATCGGGGCCACCCGAGGCCGACCTACTGTCGCCACGCATCACCGACCTTGAGGAGGAAAGATGAGTGCGCGCAACGTCGTTCTCGTCCATGGCGGTTTCGTGGACGGCGCGGGCTGGCAGGCGGTCCACGACTTGCTGGTGGCGGACGGCTACCGGGTGAGCGTCGTGCAGAACCCGACCCTGTCGCTGGAGGGGGACGCGGCCGCGACCCGGCTGATCCTCGAGCAGCAGGACGGCCCGACCGTGCTGGTCGGCCATTCCTACGGCGGTGCCGTGATCAGCGAGGCGGGCACGCACGACAACGTCGCGGCCCTCGTGTACATCGCGGCCTTCGCGCCGGACAAGGGCGAGTCGGTCAACACGCTGATCGCCGACCCGCCGCCCGGCGCCCCGGTGCCGCCGATCCTGCCCCCGCAGGACGGTTTCCTGTTCCTGGACAAGGAGAAGTTCCACGCGTCGTTCGCCGGTGACCTGCCGGAGGGCCGCGCGCGGTTCCTGGCCGACTCGCAGGTGCCGTGGGGCGTCGGAGCACTGGCGGGCGCGGTCAGCGAGCCGGCGTGGCGGGTCAGCCCCAGCTGGTACCTCGTCGCGACGGACGACAGGATGATCCCGCCGCCCGCACAGCGTCAGATGGCCGAACGGGCCGGCGCGACGGTGACCGAGGTCGCCGGCAGCCACGCGATCTACGAGTCGCAGCCGGGCGCCGTGGCCGAGCTGGTCAAGCAGGCCGCCGAGGCGGTCTGATCGTCACGCTTCCGGGGACCCGGACATCTGCGGGCTGGTCAGTCCGGGCTCCGGAAGCGGGGACGGCGCCGCGCGCGACGGCCTGATGCCGTCCAGCAACGGACGCGGGGCCGCCGAACTCGACCGCGGGCTGTACCGCCGTCGACAACAGCGGCAGGTCGCCCGCCACGAAATCGTCGCGGACCACACCGGCCTCGCGAGCGCGTCACCGAACACCTGCGTCCCGCGAAGACCTCGTCCGCAGCGGCTATCACTTTCTGCGACGACGTGCTAACCAGCGGAATTGTGAGCATAAACACTCGCCTGTGACGTTCTCGTGTTCATTTCGTAATGTGGCGCGCTGTGTGAGCATGCCCCGTCCCCAACGCAAGGTGTTCCCGAATGTCGGGCCGACATAGAACGAAGCAGACAGCCAGCCGGAAACTGCCCATCGCAGTCGCCGCCACCCTCACCGTGGGCCTGGTAGCGACCTTCTGGGTCGTCCGGGTCTCCGACCAGCCGGTCGATCCGACCGGAGCGGCAGCCAATCTGGCCGCCCCGTCGACCTCTGTCAGCCAAGACCTGCCGCCTGTCACGACATCGACCACCGCGCCGCCGTCCTCGCAACCTCCGGCGACCACCACGGCGCCCCCGGTGACCACGACGGCACCCGAGACCACCACGCCGCCCCCAGCGCCGCCGCCCTGTCCGACCACCCTGGACGGAGTCAAACCGCATGCGGCGCAGGTGGGTCACCACCTCGCGGGCAAGTTCGGCGTCGACGACATCGGCGGTGCCGCCGGCCGGGGCGGCTCCGGCGACCATCCCCTGGGCCTGGCGCTGGACTTCATGGTCGACACCACCACCGGCAACGCCCTGGCCGAGTACGTGCTGGCCAACCGCAAGGCGTTCGGCGTCACCTACGTGATCTGGCGCCAGCGCTACAACGACGGCAGCGGCTTCACGCCGATGGAGGATCGCGGTAGTCCCACGGCCAACCACATGGACCACGTGCACGTGTCGTTCCAGGCGACCGCGACCGTCAACGTCACCTGCTGATCTCTTCGAGCGGCATGCCGACCGGTCTTCGTCGGCCACGTCTGGACGTGCCCGCCAGTTCCGCCATCTTCGTTCGGCTTGTCGGTTGGCGGGAGAACGCCCGCTGTCCCAACACGTCGCGTCGCGCCTGATCAGCGGCGTGCAAACGTCCCAAGCGTCCCGTACCGGCCTGACCCTGTTGCCACCCGCCTGTGCCTGACCCCACGGTTGTCGACGTCATAGCGACACCACAGAGGGGGCACCATGAGTCGACTCGGATTCAGACTGCGACGAATGGCGGCGACAGCGCTCGGCGTCGCCGTCGTCGCGATGACGGTGATCGCACCGGCCGCGGCTGCCGATCGACCCGCCGCTGCCGCGGCAGTGATCACACCGCCCACGGTGACAGCCGGCCAACCCACCGTTCAAGGATGCTGCTCGTACGTCGCCAACGCGAGCACCCTCCCGATCGCCGCCTACAAGCACTGGACGTGCAACCACGGCACCACGGGCACTGCCGACACCAGATGCGCCAACCCCGGCGGCACCTCGCGCTGGGTTCACGAGGGCGGCAACACCCCCGTCTACGAGGACTGGGACGTACTGCGCATCGACGCGGGCTGGTGCTACCGGGTCAGGCTGACCGTCCCCTTCAACACGTGGACGGTGACCTACAACCGGATCGGCCTGGGCCACACCTACGTCAAGGTCGAGGACTGGGGCACGGCCACCGTCCTCGCCCAGGCCACCGGTCGTTGCCCGTAGCTCCTCCGGCCACGACTCCGACGAAGACCGGCCACGAACAACGGTGGCGGCCCCGGGATCCTCAGGGCCGCCACCCACTCCGGCCGTCGTCGCGCTGACCTTCGCCTGGTGGATCGGCCTCGTTCGCCGGGTGTCCCGGATCTCCGGCGTCAGCGAGGCGGGACCTGATTCGAGGCGATGAGAACGGGTTCCTCGGTGATCGTGAGGGTGTCACCCGCTTGGACGGTCTCCACGGTCCCATCGAGGTGCCGCACCTCGTAGCTGCCGCGGTGCGCCGAGACCGCGGCCGTTCCCCTGTCGGTCCACCGGATCGTCGCGTCGTACGTCCGGCCCGAGTCAGCCATCGAATAGACGCACTCGAAGACGTTGTCCGGCAGGTTCACACCAAGGCCCTTGCCGCACGAACGGATGCTGGCGTTGTGCAGCCACCGCTGCAGTTGCTCGACGGCGAGCGCCGCCTGCGTCGGTACCCCGCCGACCGGTTGGAGCACGATGGGGATCTTCGTCCCGCCCCAGTTGTAGAAGTAGAGACGCTCGAGGTTGACCTTCCGCGCGAACATCCCGACGAGGAAGAAGCGCACCGCGTAGTTGCGGGCGGTGACCTCGTCGAGCTGTGGCTGGGTCGCGATCGAGTAGTCGGTGCCGGTGCTCCACAGCCTCGGGTGCACTCCGGCGTCGTGCATCACCCGATCGATCGCCGAGGTGAGGTCGAGCATGACTTCGGGAGGGTCCAACGCGTTCGGGCGGAACAGCTTGATGCTCGCCACATCGCAGTGGTCGTAGCCGTCGAGTTCGATGAAACGGCGGAGGAACGCCAGCCCTTCCTCGGTGTGCAACCGGCCCATCCCGGGGCACACAACGGCGGCCGACGGGTCGGTGGCGCGGATGATCCGGCTCGCCCTTCGCGTCATCTCGACGAGGATCTCGACGCTGCCCGTGTAGAACCGACGGTCGTTGGCCAGCACCCACAGCTCGTACGCCTCGATCCGTCCTCGGTAGCGTTCGGCCACCGCCCGGACGAACAGATCCCAGTCCGCGAGGTCGGTCGGAGGCGCCGAAGTGCCGTCGGGATAGGGGCCCGCCTGGCCGTCCGGACTGGCCCACCGCGGGGTGCTGCCGAAGACGAACAGCGGTGGCAGTCCCGCCTTCTCCGCGCCACCGACCAAGCGGTCCAGCGTCGTCCAGTCGAACTCTCCTCGCTGCCGCTCCGTCTCCGACCACCGCGTCCCGCCGTCCCAGAAACGGACGGCGCCGACACGGAACGCGGGCATGGCGCCGGTGGCGCTGTTGATGGTGACTCCGAACAGCTCGCTCTCCACACGGGTGGCCGGCAAGCTCCACGCCGGCCCTTCGATCGACTGCCGCGCGGAGCCCCCGGTGGCGAACCGTGACTCCCGGGCCGTGCTCGCGACCAGAACGGCGGCAGGCAACACGACGATCACCGCGGCCACCAACGCCCACACCGGTCTCCGCCTGGCCCGGACGTGCTTCACGGGCAGTGGCCGCACGCCATCCGTTGCGGGAGAAGGACTTCTCTCCTCGGCATCGGACTGAGGCATCGTCGCCCGTAGCCACAGGCCGTGCAGGACGGTCAGGTCGACACGGCTCGCACCGCACGTCAGCGCGATGCGCTCCACAGTGCCGAACTCCCGTGGCACGCTGGTTCCTCTGCAGTAACGGTGCACCGCGGACTTGCTCAAGTGAACCTTGCGCCCGATCCGGTCGTAACTGAGGCCGCTGAGGGTCTTGAGCTGTTCCAGCCGATCTCCGAGTGCCCGCGCGTGCCGATCGCCATTCTGGTCCCCACCTTCGGCCACTGGTCCAGGGTGTCCCACTCGTTCCACCTCGTCCAGCGCCCAAACCGACCTCTGACACCGTTCTCGCGGCCCCGCAGATCGGTGTGGCCGCTGGTCACACGCTGCCGCCTCAGCCGTCGAACCGGTCGTTGAACGCGAGGTCGCATCCGGCCCGTCGCTACATGTCCGCGTGGTCAGCTGTCGCGGAGGATGCGGTAGGCGAGCCCAGGTGAGATTCGCATGAGCGCGTGCAGCAGTCGGACCTTGCCGATGTGGATCTCTGTGGAGTCGCGGGAGATGCCGCCGATCATCGCTGCCGCCGCGTCGCTGGAGCTGATCTTGCCGCGGCCGCGGCCGCGGGTCATGTCGGTGTCGACGAGCGGCATGACCGCGTCGATCACCCGCACGTGAGGTGCGGAAGCCTCGCACTGGTAGCGAAGCGCGCGGCTGAAGGTGCGTACCGCTGCCTTGGTGGCGCAGTAGACCGGTGCCGAGCGTTTGGGAGCCAGCGCCAGGCCGCTCGTGACGGTGACGATGGCGGCGGAAGGTTGCCGGCACAGGTGCGGTAGCAGCCCGGTGGAGAGCGCGACGACGGCGTCGAAGTTGAGGGCGATCTCGCGGCGGAGAGCCGGCCGCAGAGCCTGGGGATCGTCAACGAGGAAGTCGGTGAGCGTCTGCACGCCGGCGTTGTTGATCACCACGGAGAGGGTGGGGTGGCGATTGGTGACGTCGTGGATGAAGGCGTCGACCGCTGCCGGTTCGGCGAGGTCTACAGGCCAGGGGTGGACGCGGTCGCCGTGCTCGGCAGCCAGTGCGGCCAGGCTGTCGTGGTCGCGTCCGACGGCCACCACTTGCGCGCCGCACGCGACCAGTTGGCGGGTGAGTTCGCGGCCTATACCGCGCGTCGCGCCCGTGACGAGAGTCGTGCTCTCCGTGAGTTTCATGCTCCCGCCTGCTTCGCTGGTCGTCGGGTGAACGCGGATCGGAATGCCGCGGGTGTCATGGCGGTGCGGCGTTTGAACTCGCGGGTGAGGTGAGGCTGGTCGGCGTAGCCGGAAGCGAAGCCGACGACGCCGAGCGAGTGCCCGGTGTTCATGAGGAGGTCTGCCGCCGCGTCGGCGCGGGTGGCTGCGAGCAGTGCGGTGAAGCCGCCGTCGGCCTGCAAGCGGCGCTGCAGGGTGCGTGGTGACATGCCGAGCTTGGTTGCCAGTTCACGCAAGGCCCAGCTGTGGTGGAGGTTGCCGGCGAGGAGCCGGCGTGCGCGCGAGGCCACGTCGGTGCCGGAGACGGGCGGGATCGCGGGTGTGACCGATGAGAGCGAGGACCAGGCGAAGCGCCAGAGTGCGGTGCCGTGACCGGGTTCCGGGACCGTGAAGGCGCCGTCGGCGAACACCACCGCGTGGTGCGGTTCGAGCGTGACGGTGACTCCGCGGGTACCGATCGTCGTCATCAACGCCGTCAGAACTCCGAGTATCAGCACGTCCTCCACGGGCTCGGGCCGAGCTCCGGATCGTGCGACGTGCTCCGCGACGAGCTGGGTGGAGCTCGTCTCGCGGACCACGACGCGATGACGCGAGTGAACGAAGCGCTCCAGTCGGCTCCACCGCTCGAACAGGTCGAAGGGCGTTCCTGCGGCCGTGAGGGCCGAAATGGCAGGATCGGGCGGCAGCTGCGAAAGAAACTGGCCGACGCGCAGCAGCGGAAGCAGGCCGTGGTTCTGTGCGATGTCCGTCAGCAGCCAGCGCTTCACGGCGAGCGGCACCAGCGCACCGACCTGCTGGGGAGCCGGAACCGCGATCCCCTCCGCGGCGAGAGCCCGCCGCACCGCGGCGACCAGCAGCGCGCTCGCGAAGTCGTCCACTGCTGGTCTCCCTCCACTCCGATTCGTCTCGTGACAACGCTATGCCAGGCCGCGACCATGTGTCTTGAAGGATCACGCCAGACTCGTCGGTCCAGGCCGAAGCGTTCGAGCAGCTCAACCTTGCGCTTGTCGCTGGTTCGTTGGCTTCAGCCAGTGGGTGTGGGCGGCCTGATGGATGAATGGAGTGTCGAGGCGTCGAACGGCCGGCTCGTCCTCCGCCGCGCGCCACGAGCCCGCCGCCCGCCGGGTGGTGGACCGACGGACGCGGGCTCGGTGGTCTCGCGCAACCGGCGCACCTCTGCGCCGAGATCATGCAACGCCGTGACGCAAGTGTCTCTTGTGGAGCGAATGCGTTGTCTCAGTTGTCCTTTCGCACCGGTCAGCCGGTGGAACAGGCCGTGCCGTTGAGGGTGAACGAGGACGGCGCCGCCGCGTTTCCGGTGTGGACGGCCTGAAAGCCGATGTCGACCGATCTGCCAGGCGGGATCGTGGCGTTGTGGCCGGCGTTGCGGGCGGTGACCTGGCCGGTCGACGGCGAGTAGGCGGCGTTCCAGCCGGAGGTGATGGTCTGGCCGCCGGCCAGGGTGAAGGCGAGGGACCAGCCGTTGATCGCCGCGGTGCCGGTGTTGGTGATGGCGAGGTTCGCGGTCAGGCCGTTGTTCCAGGCGTTGACGGTGGCCTTGACGGCGCACGTGCCCGGCGTCGGCGGGTTCGGGTCACCGCCACCGATGATGCCGAAGAACTCGAGTGCCGCGGCGGCCATGCCCGATGACGGCAGGCTGTGTCCGGCGCCCTGGATGCTGTACGCCTCGACCTGGTTCGAGTAGCGGCTGCGGTTCCAGCCGGTGCGCGGGGTGTCGGTCGACGTCGGGGTCTGGCTCAGGCCGAACACGTCGGTCCACTGTTCGACCTCCTCCTGCAGCAGGGAGTACGGCACTAGCGTGTCCGCGGTGCCGTGCCACAGCTGCATCTTCGGCCGCGGGCCGGTGTAGCCGGGGTAGGCCTGCCGGACGAGGTTCCCCCACTCCTGCGGGGTGCGGTTCAGGCCTCCACCCCCGGTGCACCGGCTGCTGCCCGGCGGGTAGTCGGCGGCGTTGGCGAAACAGTGGAACGGCACACCCATGAACGCCGCGCCCGCCTTGAACACGTCCGGGTAGAGGGCGAGCATCTCGTTGGTCATCATGCCGCCGGAGGACGACCCGGTGGCGAACACCCGGTCCGGGTCGCCGCCGTGGCGTTGCCGGACGTGGGTCACCATCGAGACGATCGACACCGGGTCGCTGCCGCCACCGCGGCGTTTGGCCGCGTCCGACCAGGTGTCGAAGCACTTGCCGAACCCGGCTTCCTGCTGCGCGCTCGGGTAGATGACGATGAAACCGTGCCTGTCGGCGAGCGAGGCGAACTCGCTTCCCGAGTAGAAGCCGGGACCGGAGCCGCCGCAGCCGTGCATGGCGACCACGATCGCGGGCTTGGCCGGCCGGGTGTCCGGCACGTAGACGTGCATGCGCATCCGGCCGGGGTTGTCGCCGAAACCGGTCACCTCCACCAGCGAAGCGGCGGACGCCGGTGTCGCCGGCACGACGCCGGCGAGCGTGAGCACGGCGATGATGATGGCACTGAGGGTTGTTCTGCGCGTGGTCACAACCGACCTCCGGTCAGGGCTTCCGAGTCCCCCGGACGGCGAAGCTATTCACTTTCGTGACGGTCGTCAAACTTTCGACGAACGAAAGTGGTGAGGCGTTCGACGAACGACCTCCCCGATTCAACTGTCCTTTGTGGTCGTGACCTCGGCCACGGCGTCTCGGATGCCGTCGAATCCATTGTGGACGAATGGGTGCGGTGGCGGCCTCGCGCGGTTCAGCGCGACTCATTCCGGTGGTGCGGCTGATGGACCGGTGGTGGCCCACTCGTCCGCCGACTCAGCTCCGAATGGCTGATTGAGTGCGGCCAGGGTGGGGATACGGTGGTATAAATTTCAACTACAGCAGGAGTGGTTCATGGCACGCAGGTGCATCGTCGTGCTCCTGACTCTGCTTCTCGCCGCGTGTGCCACCCCGGACTCCGAGTCGCCGCCTGCCTCCAGTTCGCCGGGAAAGACACCTCTTCGAGGTGCCGGCGAGCGTTCGCAGGCCGGTGTCCCGGTCACGGTGCTGGCAGTGGTCGACGGCCGCACCGTCCAGTTCGCGAACGGCGCGCGGCTCCGGATCTCGCTGCTGGCGCCGCCTGAGGCCTGCTGGGCGGCGGACGCGCGTGCTTTCGCGGAAGCCGCGCTGCTGAACCAGCCCGTGCGGGTTTCCAGCGTGACGCCTGGTGAGGTCAACCTGGAGCTCGCGGACGGCACGGACTACGCGTTGCTCGCGGTCCAGCGCGGCGTGCTGCGCGCACAGGGAGCTTCAGGTCGCTTCGTTGACGCGGAAGTGTCGGCGGCGCTGGAGAAACGGGGACTGTGGGGAAGTCCCTGCAATGGCGTGGGCACCGCGAGGCCTGCTCCCGTGACTTCCGCGGGCAGTGGTAGCTGAACGTGCTTGGCTGTGGCCGACTACTGTCCAATTAGGACTATTTGCGCGTTCCCGAGACTCATGGGCTCTGCGGTTGAATTCCGCGCCAAGCGGAATTCCGCTACGACGATCGAGTGAGAAGTGCGCAAACTCTCGCACGTCCGAACGACCAGGAGAACCCTCTGCTGGGTCCGATCTTCGTAGGTCGAGGTGGGGGCGAGGCGCGTTCCGTGCCGCTTCGGGGAGGTCGGCGATGACAGACACGGAAGTCGAAGGCGGAAGCCAGGACGACACCGCGCACAGACCGGTGCCTCATCCGCATGGCGTGCCTGCCGGGACGACGACGCGGTTCGCGCTGCTGATCGCTGTGGTCGTGGCCACGAGCTCGACCATGTTCATGCTCCTGCATCTGCTGGTGCCGGCGAACTCGGCTCGTCAGGCAGCTGCCCAGAAGAGCTGCTTCGCGGAGGTGTCCGGTCTGCCGCCCCTGGTCGGCCCGGATGATGTGTCGTCACGCGCGGAGGCCGCCGCACGCGTGACGCGGTGTCTGGCGCCTGTGTACCTCGATGAGGTGTCCTGGGCGGGATACGGGCTGGTGCTCCTGTTCGGCTTGGCGGTGGTCCTGTACTGGCTGCACCCTTGGTGGATCACTCGCCGGCGTCGATTGGTGCCGTTGTCCGCCGAGAACTCCCCGGAGTTGCTGGCCTACCTCGGCGAGGTGAGCCGGCAGGTCGGACTGGACCGCGCCCCGGCATGGCTGCTCGCGCCGTACAACGTCACGGCCGGCGGGCGGGCGTTCGGTCACGTCCGGCGCCGCCGTGTGCAGCTCGACGCGGGTCTGGTGGTCCTGTACTCCACCGATCGGGCGGCGTTCCGCGCGGTGGTGCTGCACGAGCTGGCGCACCTGTGGCACCGGGACGTGGACAAGACCTACCTGACCCTGGCGATCTGGCGGGCGTACGTGGTCGTCGCCCTGATCCCCTTCGTGGTCGGCCTGCTGCTCGCCGTTCCGCTCGGCTGGCCCGTGACGGCCCTGACCAGCCACTGGACGGGAACGCTGGCCGTACTCGGCTCGCTGTTGGTGCTCACCGTGCTGGTGTACCTGACGCGCAACGCCATCTTGCGTGTCCGGGAGACGCACGCCGACGCGATCGCTGCCGTCCACGACGGACCTGACGGCGCACTCCGCGGCCTCGTCGGCCGCCTCCGGGTACCGACCGGCCCGCGATGGCGTGCGTTGCTGAGCACGCATCCCGACCCACGGCAGCGGCTGGCCGCCATCGACGACCCGGCCGTTCTGGCGCGCCCCAGCCTGTGGGTGTTGGCGGGTGCCGGGATCGCCGCGGGATTGCTCGCCACCAATCTCGGCTTCGTGTTCGACTTCCTGTTCGTGACGACCGTCGCCCTCGGCCGAGGCCTGGTCGGGGTGGTGATCGCGCTGGTCCTCAGCGGGCTGCTCGCGGTCACGCTGTGGCACGCCGTTGCCGGTGACCCGGAGCGGCGGCTGCCCTGGCGGACCTGGCTGCTGTGCCCGACGGTGCTCGCTGCCGGATTCGTGCTCGGCGAGTCTGTGTCGCTGTTCTACGTGAGTGTCCGGTCGGACCAGCCGGGCACCGGTCCGGGCGGTGTCACGGCCGTTGTCCTCACCACGCTGCTGCTGGTGGCCGGCGGGGTGCTGCTGTCCGGATGGACGCTGTCCGTTCTGCGCCTCGCACTGACCCCGGCCGCGCCGCGTCGTCGGTGGGCGCCGTTCGCCACGGTCGCGGCCGCCGGAATCGTTGCCGCGCCCTGGTTCGCCGCGTGGTTCGTCCTGCGCGGCCTCGACCTGACGCTGTGGACGCCGATCTTCGGATCCGTCCCCGGGACCGGCGCGGAAATCGGCTGGTACCGCACCCTCGCCTGGTGGACCGACTTCACCTGGCTCCCGCTGCGGTACCTGGACGGCAACCCGCTCACCCTGCCCGGCCTGACCCTGCTCTGGCTCGTCCCGATCATCATCACAGTCCGTCGCACCGGTTCCGCTGCGCCCGCCCTGCGTCTCGGCCGAGCATTGACCACCGGACTTGGCGGTGGCGTCGCCGTGATGGTCATCGGTGTCGCATTGTCCTATGTGGCCAAGTCCGCTCTACCTCTGAACGTTCGGCGCGACACCACTTTCACGACCGAGACCACCTACTTCGGCTACGTGCAGCTGTGCACGTACATCACCGTGGCCGTGCTCGCGCAAGCCGTCGTCGCCGGCCTCGTCGCCGCTCGCGTCCGCCGGCACCGTCCCGCCCTCATCGCGCTCGCGGTGTCCTTGACGGGAACACTCGCCGCCATCGGCTGGCTCGGCGTCCTCCTGTTCAGCCGCTGCATCGACCTGTACGGAACCGCGCCGGCGAGATGCGTCCCGGCCGTCGGCCTCACCGATCTCACCGGCTACCTGCACACGATCCTGATCAAGGGCCTGATCGTGGCGGTTCCGGGTGCGCTGCTCGGTGCGGCAGTCGGTGCCCTGCGCCGGCGGCGCACTCACCCAGGCACCCTGGCCTCAGAGCCCGCTCGTCGCGCGCCGGCTCTGCCCGTCGTGGCGGTCGCTCTGCTGGCCGCGGTCATGATCGTGGCCCCTCTGCCCGGACTGGCAGGAGACTGGAATCTGTGGACCGGGCACGTGAGCTCGTCCACCGCGGCGCCCGACGAGGAAGGCGACCCGAAGCCACCACCAGTGGACGCTTGTGTGGTCGGGACGTGGATCGAGACCGCCAACGAGTCGCACGTGAAGTCCCCCAGCGGGGCCGACGTGCGGTTCACCAGCACCGGTCGTGTCCAACGGTTCCGTGCGGACGGCACCGCGGTACTCGACTTCGGCACCGGAAACGTCACGACCGGAACGCTCAACGGGAAGACACTCCAGTCGGTCAGCTCAGGAACGATCACCTTCCGGTACGACACCGCAGCCGGACAGATCCGGTACAGCAGCCCGACGGCCAGCGGGACCACCGTCGTGACGATGGACGGTGTCGTGCAGGAGACCCGTGCGCTCGAGGCGAGCGTGGAGCCGGAGCACTACGTCTGCCAGGGCGACGTCATGACGCAGACCGGCACCTCGTTCACCATCCAGCTGGCGCGAACGAGCCACACCGGTTGATCCGTTGCGACGGTTCGTCCTACGGGTAACGGCCGGACCTGAGTTCCGTCGCGTAGGCGGTGGGTGTGGTGCTCGTCCATCTGCGGAACGCGCGGATGAACGTCGGCGCGTCCGCGTAACCGAGCCGCAGCGCGACCTGCTCGACGCTCAGGTTGTGCAGCGTCATGAGCTCGATGGCCTTGCTGCGCCGGGCTTCGTCGACGAGGCCGCGCAGGGACGTCCCCTCCGCGGCGAGATGCCGGCGCAGCGTGCGTGACGACAGGTGCAGGCGCGCGGCGATCAGGTCCGCGTCGGTCACGCCTTCGGCGATGATCGTCCGCACCTGCTGCGCGACGAACGGGGAGCAGCGTTCCAGCAGCAACGAGCGGCACGCTCGCTCGCAGGCCGTCATGGTGAGTGAATCCGCCTGGGGCAGGGGGAGATCCAGCACCGCGGCGTCGGTGACGATCGCGTTGTGGGGTGCGTCGAACGCCACCGGTGCGCCGAGTGCGCGCGAGTAGTCGACGGACGTGGGGGAGAGACTGAACGTCACGCGCATCGAGGGCGGTGACTCGCCGAGGATGGTGCGCAGAATGCCTGCCGTGACGGCGATTTCCCGTTCGACGAGGAATGGTCGCAACACCTCCGGCGCGTCGTGATCGTCCTCCACGACCAGGGTGGCCTCGTCACCGCGCACCCGCATGCTCAGCCCCGTCATCGCGTAGGTGAGCGGCAGATACCGCAGCCCGAGCTCGACAGCGCTGCGCACCGTGGGGCAGGTCAGCAACGCGAAACCCCAGACACCGTAGGCGCGCAACGAGAGTCGCTCGCCGACGGCGAGGCCGACGCCGGGCGCGTGAGCGGTCGCGGTGACGAGATTGGCCGCCACGGCCAGTTCCTGTGCCCCGCTCACCGCCGCACCGCCACCGAGCATCTCCGGGGAGATCTCGGTGTCTTCCAGGCACTGCCGCGCGGTCACCCCGCGTTCGGCGCCCACCTCCAGCATCGCCCGGACCCCGGCCGCACCTCGGCGGTACCGGGTCGGATGGCCGGAAACGTCAACACGTCGGCCGCTGCGGCCATCAGGCGACACCGTCGATCTCCCTAACGTCGAACCAGGTTGAGGGCGCCGGTGCCCGAAGCCGATCCCACGATAGGGGCGGCCGGGTCACCGACTCGCGGCATCACCCGGACGCCGATGATCCGAAAGGAGCACCATGATCCGCACAGTTCTGGTGACGGGCGGCAACCGGGGTATCGGCAGGGCGGTCGCCGAGGCGTTCCTCGGCGACGGCGCCCAGGTGGCGGTGACGCACCGCGGCGGCGAGTGCCCGCCGGGCGCGTTCGGCGTGAAGTGCGACGTGACCGACGGCGAGCAGGTCGACGCGGCGTTCACCGCGGTGGAGGCAGAGCTGGGACCGGTGGACGTCCTCGTCGCGAACGCCGGCATCACCGACAGCACGCTGATCACTCGCATGACCGAGGACAGGTTCACCTCGGTGCTGGACACGAACCTCACCGGGGCGTGGAGGTGCGCCCGCCGTGCCGCCGCGCCGATGGTGCGAGCGCGCCGCGGACGAATGATCTTCATGTCCTCGGTGGTCGGCATGTACGGCAGCGCCGGGCTGACGAACTACGCAGCCAGCAAGGCGGGACTGATCGGGCTCGCCCGTTCGCTCGCCCGTGAGCTGGGCAGCCGGGGTGTCACGGCGAACGTCGTCGCACCGGGCTACGTCAACACCGACATGACCGCGGCGCTGCCCGAGCAGTACGGCAAGCAGTACCGCGAGGCGATTCCGTTGCGCCGGTTCGCCGAGCCCGACGAGGTGGCCTCCGCGGTGGTGTGGCTCGCCAGTGACTCGGCCCGGTACGTGACGGGGGCCGTGATCCCGGTCGACGGCGGGCTGGGGATGGGGCACTGATGTCCTCCCCGATGCGCGACTCCGTGCTGCTGATCGACGACGAGGTCCTGGTCCGCAGGGGATTCCGGCACGCTCTCGAGGAAGCGGGCGACATCGCCGTGGTGGGGGAAGCGTGCCACGCCACCGACGGGCTGCGGCTCGCGCAACGACATCGGCCACGAGTGGCGATCACCGCCGACGTCACGGCACTGGCGCCGCTGAGATCGTGTGTCACCGGTGGCGTGATCGCGCTTGCCGTGGACGGCAACGACGAACAACTGCACCGGGTGCTGACCGACGGCGCCCGCGGGTTCCTCCTCAAGCGCGCGAGCCACGAGGAGCTCCTCGCCGCGGTGCGGGCCGTGGCGAGGGGGCACGCGTACCTCTGCGCCGAGGTGACGGGGCGGCTGCTCGACCGGTTCGAGATCCTGCCGCCGCCGGAGGAGGTGGACCGCGGGCTGGGGTTGCTGAGTGAGCGGGAACGGCAGGTGCTCGCCCGGATGGCGCGGGGCCGCAGCAACGACGAGATCGCGCGGGAGCTCTACCTCACCTGTGCCACGGTCAAGTCCCACGTCTCGCACATCCTCGCGAAACTGGGACAGCCCAACAGGATGCACGCCGCACTGTTCGCCCAGCGCCTGGGACTGCTCAGCCGGACCGGGTGAACGCGAGCACGACGTTGTGGCCCCCGAAGCCGAACGAGTTGGAGATCGCCGCCCCGATCCGCGCGTGCCGCGGCCGTTCGGTGACGATCTCCAGCTTCACGTCGGAGTCCTGGTCGTCGAGGTTGCGCGTCGGCGGGACGACACCGTCCCGCACCGCGAGCACGGTGAAGATCGCCTCGACCGCGCCCGCACCACCGATGAGGTGACCGGTCACCGACTTCGTCGCGGTGACCAGCGGGTGCGGGCCCAGTGCCTCCAGGACGGCGGCCGCCTCGACGCGGTCGCCGACCTGGGTGCCCGGTGCGTGCGCGTTGACGTGAGTGACGTCGTACGGGCTCAGCCCGGCCGAGCGCAGAGCGTGCCGGATGGCGCGGATCTGGCCGTCCGGTGACGGCGCGGTCATGTCGTGGGCGTCGGAGGTCATGCCGGTGCCGGCGAGCCGGGCGGCGATCTTCGCCGCTCGTGCCTTGGCGAACGACCGGCGTTCCAGCACGAGCGCGCCCGCGCCCTCCGCCATGACGAACCCGTCCCGGCCCGAGTCGAACGGCCGCGACGCGCGTTCCGGCTCGTCGTGCCTGCGGGACAACGCTCCCATCCTGGCGAACGCCGCGATCGACAGCCTGCCCAGGCACGCTTCGGTGCCACCCGCGACGACGACGTCCGCGAGATCGCGGCGCAGCAGTGCGGCACCGAGCGCGATCGCCTCCGCTCCGGACGCGCACGCGCTGGTGGGAGCGTGCGCGCCTCCTCGCGCACCGAGATCCATGCTCACCGCGGCCGCGGGCCCGTTCGGCATGAGCATCGTGACCGTGAACGGCGAGACGCGGTCAGGGCCGAGCTCCTGACACCGGTCGTACTGCTCGACCAGCGTTCCGCCACCGCCCAGCCCGGTGCCGAACACGACCGCCAGCCGTTCGGGTTCCACGTCCGGCGCGCCGGCGTCCGCCCACGCCTGCCGTGCCACGACGACGGCGAGCTGCTGACAGCGGTCCATCCGGCGGCGCGCCACGCGGTCGAGCGACGGCCCGGGATCCTCGTGCACCGGCGCGCCGATCCGCACCGGCAGGTCGGCGGCCCACGCCGGGTCGAGCAGGCGCACACCGGAGCTGCCGGCGAGGAGTCCGTCCCAAGTGGACTGGACGTCGCCGCCCTGGGGAGTCGACATGCCGAGGCCGGTCACGACGATCTCCTCCTCTCCTCCCGGTAGTGGGGGCAACGACGGGTGCAGCAGGGAGAAGTCGAGGAACGTGCTCTCGTATGACATGCATCGAGGAGACCACCGCGACCGCCGCCGTGGCAGCGGTCGCGCGACGGAGCCCGACCTCCGTCGCGCGACCGATTACGGCGCCGCCGGATCTCCGTAACGTCCGCACCGCAAGGAAAATCACGATGGCGGGAGTTGATGCGCGGTGTCAGCGGAAGTGGTGGCCGACGTGGCGAACCTGGCGGAGCTGTGCCGTCGTCAGGCGACGTCCAGAGGTGAGGAACGCGCGTTCGTGTTTCTGGAGAGCGGTGTCGTGGAATCTGCCTCGCTCACCTACGCGGAGCTCGATCGCCGGGCTTGCGCGATCGCCGCGCGGCTGCGGTCACTGGCCGCGCCCGGATCACGCGCGCTGCTGTGCCATCCACCCGGAATCGAGTTCGTGGCGGCGTTCGTCGGCTGTCTGTACGCCGGGATCATCGCCGTGCCGGCACCTCCCGTGCGGCGGGCGGCCGACGACGCGCGGCACAGCCGGTTGATCGCGATCGCCGACGACTGCCGGCCGGCGTTGCTGCTGTCCACAGCGGACACTCTGGCGAGCCAGCACGCGATTCTCGGCGATCGGCCCGTGACCGCGCTCGCCACGGACTCCGTCACCGACGACGGCGCCGAGTGGTGCGCCCCGGACCAGTCGAACGAGATCGCCTACCTGCAGTACACCTCCGGCACGACGGGCAGGCCGAAGGGAGTCGTCCTGACGCACGCGGGCGTGCTGCACAACCTCGCGCTCATCGTCCGTGGCGGCTCGCGGCCGGACGAGGACTACGGCCGACTCGCGCCGACCGTGTCGTGGCTGCCGGTGTTCCACGACATGGGGCTCATCGGCGGTGTGCTCCAACCGCTCTACCTCGGCCAGCTGTCCGTGCTGATGTCCGCGCAGTCCTTCGCGCGGGTGCCGGCCAACTGGCTGCGGGCGATCTCCAACTACGGTGCGGAGATCGCCGCGGCGCCCAGCCTCGGCTACGAGCTGTGCCTGCGCCGGGTGACGGACGATCAGCGGGACGGCCTGGACCTGAGCCGCTGGCGCATCGCCGCGATCAGCGACGAGCCGTTGCGCGCGTCGACGATCGACAGGTTCGCGGCGCGCTTCGCCCCGTGCGGGTTCCGCCGGGAGGCGTTCTTCCCCAGCTACGGCATGGCGGAGTCGACCGTGCTGGTCAGCGGTGGTCCGCTGGAGGGCCAACCGGTCGTGCGCCCGTTCGACACCCGGGCGCTGGAACGGGGGAGAGTCGCGCGGGCGACCAGCGGTGCCGGCGCGCGCAGCCTGGTCGGCTGCGGCGAACCGGACCCGTCGCTGGAGGTGGTCATCGCGGACCCGGAGACCCGCGAGCCGCTCGGCGACGACGAGGTCGGCGAGATCCTGGTGTCCGGACCGAGCATCGGAGCCGGGTACTGGGACGATCCCGCCGGCACCGACCGGACCTTCGGCGCGCAGGTCGCCGGGAACCGGTTCCTGCGCACCGGAAACCTGGGATTCCTGTTCGAGGGCCAGCTCTTCGTCACCTGCCGGATCCCTGATCTGCTCGACGTGGACGGCCGCCAGCTCTACCCGTACGACGTCGAGGCGACCGCGGTGGGCAGCCATCCCGGTGTGCGAGCGGCCTGCGCGGTGATGGACGGGGAGAACGTCGTGGTGCTCGCCGAAGTCGAGCACCGGCACCGCACCACGTCCCGCGACGAGATCAGGAACGCCGTCGCGGCGACCGTGCAGGCGGAACACGGCGTCGTGCTCGGCCGGGTCGCGCTGCTCGCACCCGGCACGTTGCCGCTCACCACGAGCGGAAAGCTCCGCAGGGCCGCCTGTCGTTCGCTCAAGTTGGGAGACAAGTGATGCACATCCGCGACGGGGTGCGGCTGCCGAAGGGTGTCGCCGGGGACAGGCACAAGTTCACCACGCTGGTCGAGCTGTGCCAGGCCCGCGCCGCGGCCGAACCCGAGCTGCGCGCGTACTCGTTCTACGCCGACGGGCGAACGGAGTGGGACGCCCTGACGCTGGCCGACCTCGACCGCCGGGCGCGGGCGCTGGCAGTGCTCCTCGCCGATCACGCACAGCCCGGCACGCGAGCGTTGCTGTGCTTCGAACCCGGTCTCGACTTCCACGTGGCGTTCCTCGGCTGCCTGTACGCCGGTCTGATCGCCGTGCCGGTCGCGCCGCTCGACGGCACCCGGACCAGCCTGAAGGTGGGCCGCATCGAGTCGATCGTCGCGAGCTGCGAGCCCGAGCTGCTGCTCTCCACCGGTCTCACGTTCGCCAAGTGCCTCGCGGTGGTCGAGGAGTCCCCGGCGCTCGCCGGCCTGGTACGGCTGGCGGTCGACGAGACGGATCCGGTGCACGCGGACCGGTGGAAGCCGCCCTCGGTCGGCATCAACACGCCGGCGTATCTCCAGTACTCCTCCGGATCCACCGGCGAGCCCAAGGGCGTGACGCTGACGCACGGCAACGTCCTGCACAACCTCGCGCTGATCCACGACAACCTGTACCGGGCGTCCGACGAGCAGGGGCTGCGCCGGCCGACGAGCGTCTCCTGGCTGCCGTCGCACTACAACATGGGCCTGATCGGAGGCGTGCTCGACCCTCTCTACGCCGGCCGGTCCGCACTCCTGTTCCCCGCCGGGGTCTTCGTCCGCAGCCCGGTCAGCTGGCTGCGGCTGATCTCGCAGGTGGGCAGGGCCGACAGCTGCGCGCCGAACTTCGCGCTCGACCTCTGCGTGCGGCGCATCGCCGAGGTCCAGCTGGCAGGCCTCGACCTGAGCGGCTGGGAGATGGCACTCATCGGCGGCGAACCGGTCAGGGCCCAGACGCTCGACCGGTTCTGCGAGGTGTTCGCTCCCTCCGGTTTCCGCAGGGGCGCGCTCGTGCCGGGATACGGCCTCGCGGAGTCGACCGTGATGGTCACCAGTTCCGTGGTGGGAGAGGGGCCGTTGACCTTGCGCTGCGACCCCGAGACGTTGAGCAGGGGGCGAGCACGGCCGGTCGACCCTCCCGGCGGCCGGCGCCTGGTGAGCTGTGGTCCCGTCCCACCGTCGATCACGCTCGTGGTGGCCGACCAGGTGACCTCGCAGGAATGCGCGGAAGGTCAGGTGGGCGAGATCTTCGTGCAGGGCCGGAGCGTGGGCACCGGCTACTGGAACAGGCCGGACGAGGTGTTCCACGCGGACCTGCCCGGCAGGCGCGGTCCGTTCCTGCGCACCGGCGACACCGGTTTTCGCTGGGACGGCGAGCTGTTCGTGACCGGCCGGGCCAAGGAGGTGATCATCATCGCCGGTGCGAACCACCACCCGCACGATCTCGAGGCGTCGGCGGAGACCGCGCATCCGGCCGTGCTCGGCTGCTGCGTCCTCGCCGTCGACGACGGGGAACGGGAACGGGTGGTGGTGCTGGCGGAGGTGCTCGCCGCCGCCGACGAGGACGAGGTGGCGATGGCGCTGCGCCGGACCGTCCACTCCGGACACGGGGTGCGCGTGGACGACATCGCGTTCGTCGAGCCGGGGACGTTGCCGCGCAGCTCCAGCGGCAAACTGCTGCGAGCCGGGTGCCGCGATGCCTACACCGCGGGCTCGTTCCGGTCGGCGTCGACCCGCTGACGCCTGTCCTCGAGGCCAGGCGGTGGCGGGGAGGTTGTCCGGGCGTCAGGCGGAGCCGACCAGGTGGCTATGCCTCGAACTTCGTCCACTGCCCCTCGGAGACCACCTCGACGGAGCCGTCGACGACCGTGACGGCCGTCTGGTCGTCGATCGCGTAGGAGGGGACGCCGATGTCTGCGGCCCACCGCTCCGCGTCGGCCATGGTGTTCGTGGGGAAGACCTCCAGGTGCGGGAAGATCGAGAAGTCGACGACCCCCAGGGTGCGGTCGTCCGGAGCCGCGGGCCACTCGACGAAGTCCGTCCCGATGCGGGGTGTCAGCACCATGCTTCCGGCGCTCACGCCCACCCAGACCGTGTCGTGCAGGGAAGGCAGCAGATCTGCCAGCCCGGACTCGCGCATCCAGTGGCACAGGTACGTCGCGTCGCCGCCGTTGACCAGGAGCACGTCCGCCTCGCGGACCCAGGGAACCCATCGCTGCGCGTCGATGGTGGGCAGGGCGGTGAGCTCGAGGAGGCCGAGCGACGCCCAGCCCAGGCCGGAGGAGTGCCGCGACCTGGGATCGGCGGCGGCCACGAATCCCCGCACCGATGCGGGACTGCTCATCGGGTTCCCCCACTGGGCTGTCGGCACGCAGAGGGCGTGGGACTCGGAGATCGGCTTGCCGAGAAGCTGCACGAGCGCCGAGTGGATGCTCGGGTTCGTGACGCCGCCTGAGGTGAGCATGAGCTTCACTGGTGCCTCCAGAACGTGCGCGGAAGGTGGACGCAGGTGCAGACCACGGACCGGGCTGTTACTCATCGCGGATCGCGGATCACGCCCGACGGAGCCGCTGACGTCCGTTTGTGGGCATGAGCGCGGAACGCCACGAAGACGCCATCCCCGTCCACATCACTCGACGCGTCTCGGCACCTCGGACGGGTCGATCCAGGCCGGGGTGGCGCGGCTGTGAACGTCGTCGCGCAGGTCGCCGCTGTAGCGGTGGCGCTGGTTCACGTGACGGCGTGGGTACGGGAGGCGTTCCTGATCTGCCGGGTGTTCGGACGGCCCGCCGAGGACGTGTCGGCGATCCGGCTGCCGACGTTCGGCAGGGGGTTGCACGACCTGAGGCCGGGGCTGTTCCTGGGACGGTCCGGCCGGGGGTTTCAGGTAGCCGCGCAACTGCTGGGTCGGCTTCTCGACCAACCGCCACGACAGCAGGCCGAGCAGGTAGGCCGTCGGCACCGACACGGCCATCAGCAGCCACGGGTCGCGCACCCCGGCCAGCACGTACAGCTGCTGCACCGGCATGCCCCAGATGTACATGCCGTAGCTGCCGTAGACCCACTCGTCGTGTCCGGCGAGCCTGCGCGGCCAGTGGCGCGCCCAGGTGACCGCGCCGTAGCCTGCGGCCAGCGGCAGCACGAAGCGCGCGGCGGGCTCCAGCGGTGGGGTGAAGTTGGTGATCAGGTACAGCGCGCACAGGCCGTACGCGACCAACGGCCGGAACTGGATCCGGTCCCGGTAGGCGAAGAAGATCATGCCCAGCACGAACGGCACCATGTACGTGACCAGCGGCGCCAGCGGCAGGCTGAGCAGGCCGCCGAAGACCCCGTTGTACCCGACGCGCGCCTGCCCGAACCCGTCCAGCACGACGAACACCGCCAGGATCGGGACGAGCGCGAGCCGGCCCTTGCCCATCGCGCCGACGAGCCCGGCGGCCAGCACGATCAGGTAGCCGGTGGTCTCCATCGGCAACGTCCAGATGGAACCGTTGACCGACCAGGGGAACGGGTTGTTCGCGAACACGCCCGGAAGCGTGTGCTGCAACGTGTACAGACCCGCGTTGTTGACGACGTAACCCCACGTCTCGTGGCTGCGCCAGTACTCGGCCGGGCTCAGCACCGTCACGAGCGGGCCGATCACGAACGCGCTGATCATCACGACCACGAGCAGGGGAGGCCAGATCCGCAGCGCCCGCTTGAGCAGGTAGCGCCACCACGAGGCGTCGCGATGCCAGCTGTCGGCGATCTGGTAGCCGCTCATGGCGAAGAAGGCCATCAGCGCGAAGTAGCCCGGCGAGAGGTTCCACCTCTCGGGGAACATGCCGATCTCGGCCGGGCGAACCAGCGGGAAGCTGTGCTCGATGACGACCAGGGCCGCCCCGATCAGACGCAGCCAGGCAAAACCCGTCTCGATCTTCGCATAGCGCTTCCCCTCGCCGAGCGAGCTGTCCGCCCGCCTCAACACCTCGCCCATGGAACTTGCCTGACCGGTGCCATAGGCCTATCAGACTATCGCGACCGGCAAACGGTTCAGTACCGGCTCGGCCTTTCGTTCGAACCGACTGTTGTGTCAAGGCCCCGGACCTCCGCCCGGGGCCTCGCGTCGCTCAGCCGCCGTTCAGCGGGGAGACGTTGAAGGAGTAGTACTCCTTCGTCGACTCCGAACGGTTGCCCGGCTCGGGCGGGAAGATCGCGTCGATGAACAGCCCGCCGCCGCAGTTGGGCTCGGAGAACATGTTCAGCACCGAGTTCTTCGTCCTGTTGGCCAGGTAGGTGGCCTTCTCCCCGAGCAGGCCGTGCACGTTGTAGCACTTGTGCGGCTGCAGGTCGTGGATGGTCACGGGCACCGGCACGCTCGGCGCGGACCACACGGCGCGGTCGCCGGGCGGGCAGTCGGCCGCCGCCACGCCGGAGGTGGCCAGCACGAGTGCGATGGACGCGCCGAACACGCCGGCGCCGGACAGGATCTTCATCAGCGAGTCCCCCAACAGTTCTGCCGATCTCGGTTCGGATGCTGCCAGAACGCCTGTCGCCGGGTGGGTGAAATGAGTTGACCGGGAACTTTCGCACCTGCTTTCGCCACGGCGTTTCCGCGGCTCGGGCGGTGAAACCGGCATCACG
Organism: Lentzea waywayandensis; assembly: GCF_900115955.1. GTDB lineage: Bacteria > Actinomycetota > Actinomycetes > Mycobacteriales > Pseudonocardiaceae > Lentzea > Lentzea waywayandensis. Next base: position 174,158 of record NZ_FOYL01000002.1, on the reverse strand, counting down.
CACCAACCGGTCCGGCACCGTTGAGTCCACTTCGGACTCTTCAGGCCGTGGACTCGCGTACGACGAGCCGGCACGGCTGCCGGACCACGCCAGTCGCCGGAACGCCTTCGAGCGCCGCGAACAGGTGCGTGACGGCGCTCGTGCCGAGTTGCTGGAGGTTGAGGTCGATCGTGGTCAGGGGCGGCTTGCAGTCCGCGGCGAAGATCTCCCAGTTGTCGTATCCGATGATCGCCACGTCGTCGGGTACGCGCCGGCCCAGGTCGGTGAGCGACTGCGCGACGCCACTGGCGATCTGGTCGTTGCCGCAGAAGATCGCGTCCACTTCGGGCGCTGTGGTGACCAGCAGGCGGGCGGCCTGCCTGCCCCAGTGCTGGGACCACTCGCCGTGCAGCGGCCGGCCGCCGGCGAGGCTCAGTCCGTGTTCCTCCAGGACGGCGAGCGCGGTGGCGGCTCGGGCACGGGCGGCGCGGTAGAGGTGGGGGCCGGTGATGTGGGCGATGTGCCTGCGGCGCAACGCGATCAGGTGCTCGATCGCGAGCCGTGCGCCTCCCTCGTCGTCGGAGACGAGACTGAGATCGTCCGGGTTGGTCGACCGGCAGTAGACGTACACCGCGGGCACCGGGATGTCCGCCATCAGCGACGGGCGGACGTCGTTGCTGTCGCCGACCACGATGAATCCGTCCACCTGACGCGCCAGAAGTGTTCGGATGTAATGGTTTCGGCGGATCGCGTCGCCACGCGTGTCGCACAGCAGGACCGACATCTCCTGGTTCGACAGGGCGTTCTCGGCGCCCAGCAGGATGGGGATGGCGAACCGGCCGTCGAGCTCGTCGGTGAGCAGGCCGATCGCGCGGGTGCGGCCGGCCACGAGGCCCTGCGCGAGAACGTTGGGCTGGAAGGACAACTCCGCCGCCGCTCGCACGACGCGGGCGCGGGTGCCCGCCGCGACCTCGCCGCGGTTGTTGATCGCCTTCGAGGCGGTGGCGATCGACACGCCCGCCAGCTTCGCCACGTCTCCCAGGGTCACCGCTTCCGATCGCCGTCTGCCCATCGAAAACCTTTCGAACGTTGTTCGACTGTCAATTCGACGGTCCGTGCAACGAATGGCGCATTGTCGAAATCGTTTTCGGACACCAGAGTGCGTTACGTGGCAACGATGCGCAACACCCAGTCGATCCGCGGCCCGGTGGTTCCGGACCGCGGGCTCCTACGTCCACTTGGGACGGACGAGGTGCGCGTCGTCGGCGGTTTCTGGGCGGTCCGCCAGCGGGTCAACGGCGAGGCGACGCTCGGGCACGCGCTGGAGTGGATGGACGAACTCGGCTGGACCGGCAACTTCACGTCCGTCGCGAACGGTGCCGGGTCGCGTGAGCGGCGGGGCCGCGAGTTCTCCGACTCCGAGGTCTACAAGATCGTCGAGGCGATGTCGTGGGAGCACGGCAGATCCGCGAACAGTGACCTCGACGACCGGATCGACGCGCTCACGTCGGCGTTCGGTGCCGCGCAGTTCGAGGACGGCTATCTCCACACCGCGTTCGGGAGGCCGTGGCAACGGCCGCGCTACAGCGACCTGGCGTGGGGACACGAGCTCTACTGCACCGGGCACCTGCTGCAGGCCGCTGTCGCCCGCACGAGGACGGCGGGCGCCGGACCGTTGCTGGACATCGCGCGCCGTGCCGCGGACCACGTGTGCGAGGTCTTCGGGCCGGACGGATCGCCTGCCGTCTGCGGGCATCCGGAGATCGAGCCCGCGCTGGTGGAACTGGCGCGGCTCACGGGTGAGCAACGCTACCTCGACCAGGCCGCGTTGTTCGTCGACCGTCGCGGGTACCGAACCCTGCCCGCGCACGAGTTCGGCTGGTCCTACTTCAACGACGACATCCCGGTGCGCAAGGCGACAGTGCTGCGCGGACACGCGGTGCGTTCGCTCTACCTGGCGTGCGGCGCGGTGGACGTCGCGGTCGAGACCGGCGACGACGACCTGCTGGCGGCGGTGATCGAGCAGTTCGACCACACCTGGTCGCGCCGGACCCACATCACCGGAGGGATGGGGTCACGGCACCAGGACGAGGCGTTCGGCGACGACTTCGTGCTGCCCGCCGACCGGGCGTACGCCGAGACCTGCGCGGGCGTGGCCACGATCATGCTCGCGCAACGGCTGCTGCTGGCCACCGGCGACGGCCGCTACGCCGACGTCGTGGACCGGGTGCTGCACAACCTGGTCGCCGCGGCGATCAGCGACGACGGCCGGAGCTTCTTCTACGCCAACACGTTGCACCAGCGCACTCCGGCACGGGCCCAGGGCAACGGTGAGCGGCTCGACGTCGGCGGCGGGCTCCGCGCGCCCTGGTTCGAGGTGTCCTGCTGTCTGCCCAACATCGCCAGGCTGTTGGCGAGCCTGTCGTCCTACCTCGTCACCGCGGACGAGACGGGACTGCGGCTGCACCAGTACGCCGACTGCGACGTGGAGACCCAGCTGTCCGATGGCAGGCCCGTCGGGCTCGAGGTGCGCACGTCGTACCCCGACGGAGGAGACGTGGCCCTGCGGGTGACCAGGAGCGACGGCGGCACCCCGTGGTCGGTCAGCCTGCGCGTGCCGGGCTGGGCGGCCGGTGCGGTCCTCGTCCTGGACCACGAGCGTCGCCCGGTCGCGCCAGGAGACGTCGTGCTGACCCGCGAATGGGCCGTGGGACAGGAGATCCGGCTGGAGTTGCCCATGCGGCCGCGGTTCGTCCGGCCGGACCCGCGCATCGACGCGGTGCGCGGCTGCGTCGCGATCGAACGCGGTCCACTCGTGATGTGCGCCGAGTCGCTGGGGGAGATCGACCTCGACGCACTCCGCGTCTGCGCCGGGCACGCCCCGGCGCAGACCGGTGACGGTTCGGTGGTGCGAGCGCGGTTCGACGCCGCGCGGGAGTCGTCCTGGCCCTACGGCGAACCGGCCGGCAGACCCGGAACGTTCGCACCGCTGCACCTCCTGCCCTACCACCGCTGGGCTCGCCGGGGTCCGGCGACCATGCGGGTCTGGTTGCCCACGACCTGACCACGTCTCAAAGGAGAGACCGTGAAAGCGATGCTCGCGGCAGTCGTCCTGGTGCTGGCCACCGCGGCGTGCGGTGCGGAGAAGCAGGGTTCCGCCGACGACGGGACGACGCTCACGTTGTGGACGCGCGCGGCGACCGAATCGGTGTCCAAGGCGTACGCCGACGCCTACAACGCCGGTCACCGCAACAAGATCGAGGTCACCGCCTACCCCAACGAGGAGTACCCGGCGAAGCTCGCCTCCGCGGCGGGAGTCAAGTCGTTGCCCGATCTCTTCGCCGCCGACGTGGTGTTCGCGCCGCAGTACGCGGCGCAGGGCCTGTGGGCCGACATCTCCGAACAGTTCTCCGCGTTGCCGGTCAAGGACTCCGTAGCCCCCTCCCACGTGCGGGCAGGCACCTGGGAGGGTCGCAACTACGCTCTGCCGCACACCATCGACCTGTCGGTCATGCTCTACAACAAGGACCTGTACACCAAGGCCGGCCTCGATCCCGAGAAGCCGCCGCGGACGTTGCAGGAGTTCGCCGAGCACGCCCGCAAGATCGACAAGATCGGCGGGGACGTGCACGGCACGTACTTCGGCGGGAACTGCGGTGGCTGCGTCGAGTTCACGCTCTGGCCGTCCGTCTGGGCGGCCGGCGGTGACGTGCTGGACGCCGACGGGCGGAGCGCGCGGATCGACTCGCCGGAAATGGCCCAGGTCTTCGCCCTGTATCGCGATCTCTACGACGAGGGCGTCGCGTCACCGGGGTCGAAGGGGGAACAGGGCCCGACCTGGCTCGGCGCGTTGCAGGGCGGGAAGGTCGGCATCGCACCCGGCCCCTCGGTGTGGCTCGACGCCATCGAGGCCAAGGGCGTGAAGACGGGGCTCGCGCCGATCCCCGGCATCACCGGTGGTGAGTCCACCTTCGTCGGCGGTGACGCCGTCGGTATCGGCGCCACGAGCGGGAAAGCCCAGCAGGCGTGGGACTTCCTGGCCTGGACGACGTCGGAGGAAGCGCAGGTCGAGGTCATCGCCCAGCGCAAGGGAGTACCTTTCCGCACCGACCTCGCCGCGAACAGGTACTCCTCGGCCGATCCCCGGCTCGTGACGGCCAACGGGTTGGTGGCCAAGGGGAAGACGCCCTATGCCCGCAACTTCAACGCCACGTTCAACGACCCGCAGGGGCCGTGGCTGACCGCCGTGCGCGGCGCGTTGTTCGGCAACCCCACTTCGGCGCTGATGGCGGGCAACGACGCGATCAACCAGTCGCTGCGGAAGGAGTGATCCGTGCGCAGGCGAGCGGTCACCGGAGCTCTCTACGCCACGCCCGCGGCGATCCTGGTGGCGCTGTTCTTCGTCGTGCCGCTGCTGCTGGTCGCGTGGATGTCGTTGCACCGCTGGCCGTTGCTCGGCAGCCCGAAGCTCAACCTCCCGGCCAACTACAGCGCGATCGCCGACAACGCGCTGCTGGGCTCGGCTGCCTGGTTCACCGTCCGGTACACGGTGATCATCACGGTCCTGCTGTTCGTCGTCGCGTTCGGACTCGCGCTGCTGGTGCAGAACCGCCGCAGGGGAGTGGGCTTCTTCCGCACGGCGTTCTTCCTGCCCGTGGCGGTGGGGTTCGCCAGCGCCTCCCTGCTGTTCCTCGGTCTGCTGAGCGAGGAGGTCGGCCCGTTGCCGTTCTCCGGTGACGGGCCGGCGCTGGGATCGGTGGTGCTGCTCGTGCTGTGGCGGTTCGCCGGGTTCAACATGCTGATCCTGCTGACCGGGCTGCAGGCGATCCCGGTCGACGTCTACGAGGCGGCGCGCATCGATGGTGCCACGCGCCTGCAGATGTTCCTGCGGATCACGGTGCCGTTGATGCGCCCGACGATCGCCTTGGTCCTCACGATGATGGTCACCGGATCGCTGCTCGCGTTCGACCAGTTCTGGATCCTCACCAGGGGAGGACCGGACAACAGCACCACGTCGCTGGTCATGGTGATCTACCGGGAGGCGTTCGTCCGGCTGGACCTCGGTTCGGCGGCCGGGATCTCGGTGGTGCTGCTCGTGCTGCTGGCCGTGCTGAGCTCACTCCAGTTCGCCTTTCTGCGGAGGCGATCGGCATGAGCAGGTGGAGCTACTACGTGACCGGGACCGCGCTCGCGATCCTCTTCCTGTTCCCGTTGCTGTGGAGCGGATGGGCGTCGGTGCGCACGGACTCCGGGTTCGGCGCGGAGAACTACGCGCGGCTCTTCACCTCCAGCAACGGAATCCGGCCGGTGCACGTGTTCAACAGCGTCGTCGTGAGCGCGCTGACGGTGGGCGGCACGCTCGTCGTCGCCACCTTCGCGGGCTACGCCTTCGGCCGGTTCCGCTTTCCCGGCAGGGACGTGCTCTTCCTGTTGACGCTCGCGATCCTGATGGTGCCCTACGCGACGATCCTGATCGCCCTGTACGTCCTGCTCGGCTGGCTCGGGCTGGAGGACTCGCTGGTCGGGCTGAGCCTCGTGCTGATCGTCTTCCAGCTGCCGTTCTCGGTGTTCATGATGCGCAACAGCTTCGAGGCCGTGCCGATCGAACTGGAGGAGTCCGCGCGGGTCGACGGCTGCACGAGCTTCGGCACACTGGTTCGCATCATGCTCCCGGCGGTCCGGCCGGGTCTGGTCACCGTGGGCCTGTTCGCGTTTCTCACCTCGTGGAGCGAGTTCTTCGCCCCTCTGATCCTGCTGAACTCCACCGGCAAGTTCACCGCGATCCTCGCCGTGGTCAACATGCGCACCGCGAGCCACGGCTCGATCGACTACGCCGCGCTGGAGGCCGGTGTGGTCTTCATGGCGGTGCCCTGCCTGGTGCTCTTCGCCTTCCTGCAACGAAGTTACGTGCGCGGATTCACTTCCGGCGCATTGAAGGGCTGACGAAAGGAGAGACAAGGATGTCTCGATTGTGGAAGGGGCTCGTGGCCGCGATCTTCGCGGCGGTGATGGCGGCGAGCGTGGCGGCTCCGGCGAGAGCGGACACGTGGAACCCGCCCGCGAACCTCGTGACCCCGCTGAACCAGGTGTGGCAGCACGTGGAGTCCACGTACGGCGACCTCTACGGCTTCCGCAACTACGGGTGGGACCAGGTCTTCGTCAACGGCGGTTACCTGAACTTCTGCGTGCGCTGGGACTCGCCCGCCTCGGTGACGGCGGCGCAGCGCGACGCTATCCACGCCCAGCTGTCCCGTCAGTACAAGAAGTGGATGGACGTGATGGCGGGCCACAACAACTGGCCGTACGCCACGGTACCCATCAAGGTCGTCGGCTGGGCCGTGCGCGACCGGGCCCAGCTGAAGTGGACCGACAACTCCGTCGACATCTACGTCAACGACATCAGGGAGAACGCGCCGCAGTGCTCGGAAGGGTGCGGCAGGTTCTTCAACCGCAACGGGTCCTATCCGCGCTGCCCCGGTGGCGTCGCGCGGCACTACGACCAGTCGTTGTGGCTCACGGCCGGCTTCGGCGGCGGCGCCGGCGGTGACTGGGGTCAGCGGATAGGCAGCGAGTACTACCTGGGCAACCTGAACTCGTCGGACGTGCACATCCTGCTGCACGAGATAGGCCACACGTTCGGCCTGGACGACTTCTACGACTGGACACCGAGCGGTGTCGGCGGGTTCATCATGAAGGCCGGTAGCTCCACGGTGATCACCGAGTTCGACAGGTGGATGCTGCGCGACTGGTGGCGGCACCTCAAGAACCGTTACGGGCGCTGAACCATGATCACTCCTTCTCGGCGCACGGTTCTGCGTGCGGGCGCGTTCGCCGTTGCGGCGGCGGCGTTGCCCGCACGCGCGGTCGCCGCGGCACGCCCCGACTTCGGGGTGTCCGCCGAACTGTTCGGACTCGGGGCGGTGTCCCTGCTGCCGGGACCGTTCCGCGACAACACCACCCGCACCCACGCCTATCTGAAGTTCCTCGACCCCGATCGCCTCCTGCACACGTTCCGCCGCAACGTCTCGCTGTCGTCCGGTGTGGTCCCCTGTGGAGGGTGGGAGTCACCCACCACGGAACTGCGCGGCCATTCCACCGGGCACGTGCTGACCGCACTGGCACAGGCGTTCGCCGCGACCGGTGACACGGCGTTCGCGACGAAGGCGAACTACCTGGTCGAACAGCTGGCGATCTGCCAGGACCGGGCCCGGGCCGCGGGGTTCAGCTCCGGCTACCTCTCAGCGTTCCCGGAGTCGTTCATCGGCAGGGTCGAGGCACGGGAACAGGTCTGGGCGCCCTACTACACCCTGCACAAGATCATGGCGGGCCTGCTCGACGTGCACCTGCTGATCGGCAACGCGCAGGCGCTGACCGTGCTCACCGGCATGGCGGCGTGGGCGGCCTGGCGCAACGGCAGGCTGACCCAGGCCCAGCGGCAGAACATGCTCGACACCGAGTTCGGCGGCATGAACGAGGTGCTCGCGAACCTCTACCAGGTCACCGGCGATCCGCAGCACCTCACGACCGCCCAGTACTTCGACCACGCGGAGATCTTCGACCCGCTGGCGCAGAACCGCGACGCGCTGAACGGTTACCACGCCAACACCCAGATCCCGAAGGCGATCGGCGCGATCCGCGAGTACCACGCCACGGGCACGGCCCGGTATCGGGACATCGCGAGCAACTTCTGGGAGATCGTCACCGGCGCGCACAGCTACGCGATCGGCGGCAACTCCAACGGCGAGTACTTCAAGGCACCCGGCCGGATCGCCGCCGAGCTCTCGGACACCACGTGCGAGTCCTGCAACTCCTACAACATGCTGAAGCTCACCGCGCAGCTGTTCCGCGGCAACCCCGCGGACGCGCGGTACTTCGACTTCTACGAGAAGACCCTCTACAACCACCTGCTGGGCGCGCAGAACCCGAACTCGGACCACGGCCACCACAGCTACTACACACCGCTGCGACCAGGTGGCATCCGCACGTACAGCAACGACTACGACGACTTCACCTGCTGCCACGGCACCGGGATGGAGACCGACACCTGCCACACAGGACGCGTCTACGCCCACTCCGGAACCACGCTCTACGTCAACCTCTTCATCGCCTCGACGGTGACCTGGCGCGGTTTCACCGTGCGGCAGGAGACCTCGTTCCCGGAGACCGGCGGCACGAGGCTCGTCGTCACCGGTTCCGGAACGATCGACCTGCGAGTGCGGATCCCGTCCTGGGCGTCCGGCGCGCAGCTGCGCGTCAACGGCGTACCGCAGGATTCGGTCAGTCCGGGAACCTACGCGCGCATCAACCGCACCTGGTCGAGCGGTGACGTCGTCGAGGTCGGCCTTCCGATGACCCTGAACCGGGAGTCCACTCCGGACAACCGGGCGGTGCAGGCGGTCAGGCACGGACCGATCGTGCTGGCGGGCGCCTACGGCACGAACAACCTGCAGACGATGCCCGCACTGCAACCCTCCACCATCAAGACGACATCCACACCGTTGCAGTACACGGCTTCCGCGAGCACCGGCCAGGTGACGTTGCTGCCGTTCTACAAAGTCCACGGCCAGCGATACACGGTCTACTGGACCGTCGCCGCGGAGACTCCGCCGTTCATCGCCCACTATCCGTTCGACGGCAACGCCAACGACGTCACGGGCAACGGCCTGAACGCCGTTCTCGCGGGTGGCGCGGCGTGGACGGCCGGGCGCACCGGGCAGGCGGCCGACCTGTCCGGCTCCGGTGCGCACGTGCAACTGCCCGCCGGTCTCCTCGCCGGCGCGGCGGCGTTCAGCATCGCCACCTGGGTACGGCTGGACTCGGTCACGACCTGGTCGCGGGTGTTCGACTTCGGCAGCGGAACCGGTGCCTACGCCTTCCTCACCCCGCTCAGCTCGGCGGGCGGAGCGAGGTTCGCGATCACCGCCGGAGGTGCGGGTGCGGAGCAACGCATCGACGCGGCGGCACCTCTGTCACAGGGTGTGTGGACACATGTGGCGGTGACGCAGAACGGCGACCTCGGTGTCCTTTACCTCAACGGTGCCGAGGTCGCCCGGAACACCGCACTCACCCTGCGCCCTGGGAACACCACGCAGAACTGGATCGGACGCTCCCAGTACGCGAACGACCCGTATCTCGACGGCGCCGTGGACTCGTTCCGGGTCTACGGCCGCGCCCTCAGCGCCTCCGAGGTCGCGAACCTCCACTCCACCGGTACGTAGAAGGAGGATCGATGCGCGCCACCCTGCTGGGCGCCGCGATCGCACTCGTCGCGGGCGTTGCCGTCGCAACGCCCGCGCACGCGGCCAACCCGATCATCACCTCGATCTACACCGCCGACCCGGCCCCGCTGGTCGTCGGCGACACGATGTACATCTACGCCGGACGCGACGAAGCGGCGTCCGGCGGGTCGAACTTCCTCATGCGCGAGTGGCGGGTGCTGTCGTCGACCGACGCGGCGAACTGGACCGATCGCGGCGTCAAGGCGAACACCGGCACGTTCCGCTGGGCCGGCGCGGACGCCTGGGCCAGTGAGGTCGAGCCCCGGGGCGGCAAGTACTACTGGTACACCTCCGTCAACGGCAACGGTGCCGGCTGGATGGACATCGGCGTCGCGGTCGGCGACAGCCCGCTCGGGCCGTTCACCGACGCCAAGGGCGGGCCGCTGGTCAGCGACAGCACGCCGAACTCCTCTGGGCTCAACATCGACCCCACCGTCTTCACCGACGACGACGGCCAGGCCTACCTGTACTGGGGCGGCTACTGGGGTGTGCGGGCGGCGAAGCTCAAGCCGAACATGATCGAGCTGGACGGCCCGGTCGTGACTCCGCAGGGGCTCGCGAACTACTGGGAGGCGCCGTTCCTGTTCAAGCGCAACGGCCTCTACTACATGATCTACGCGGCCAACGACACCAACGGCTGCGTCACGTCGTCCAGCTACGCGTGCCAGCGCTATGCCACCGCCACCAACCCGATGGGGCCGTGGACGCACAGGGGAGTGGTGCTCGGGCAGGTCTCGTCGACCACCAACCACGCGGGCGTCGCCCAGTTCAACGGCCAGTGGTACATGGTCTACCACAACGCGAACGCGCCGGGCGGCGGCAACTTCCGCCGGTCCGTGGCGGTGGACCTGTTGCGCTTCAACGCCGACGGCACCATGCAGCGGGTCACCCAGACCACCGCCGGTCCGCCGCCGAACCCAGGTACCGGTACAGGCGGCAACATCGCCGTCGGTGCGACAGCCGCAACGTCTTACGTATCGCCGTGGGAGACGCTCTCCGCGGTCAACGACGGCGGAACACCCGCGAGTTCGGCGGACCGCTCGAGTCCGGTGTACGGCAACTGGCCCGAGCAGGGCACGCAGTGGCTCGAGTACACCTGGCCGTCCGCGAGATCGGTCAACCGCACGGCCGTCTACTGGTTCGACGACGACCAGGGGATCGACCTGCCGGCGTCGTGCCGCGTCCAGTATTGGACCGGCAGCGCCTACGCCGACGTGCCCGGCCAGTCGTCCTGCTCGACGGCGGCGAACACCTTCAACACCGTCACGTTCCCCACCGTGTCCACGACCCGGTTGCGGTTGGACATCACCGCCAGGGCCGATCATTCGACGGGAGTCCTGGAATGGCAAGCCTTCGCCGCCTGACGGCACCCGCGCTGGCGCTGGCGCTGATCGCGGGGCAGACCGTGCCCGCCTCGGCCGCACAGCCCATCGGTTATCCGACGTTCACGGGTCCGTCCATCCCCGCGCCGCCGGTCGGGTACAGCACCGGCAGCACCATGCGCGCGATCTACGACGCGGAGAGCGCGGGCACCGACTTCTGGATGGACCGGCTGCTCGCCCGGCCCGGCAACGACCCGGCGGGCAACTTCCTGATGACCCGCGGCCGCGGGTTGTTCATGTACACCCACAACCCCGGCGTGATCGGGTTCGGCGGCAGGTCCGCCTACTGGGACGACCTGAGCGGCCAGAACGCGTACTCCGTCGCGGTGTCGCCGGGCAACTTCACCGAGCAGTCCGGCAGCCGGGTCCAGAAACCCAGTCACTACAGGGGTGTCTTCACCAGCGGGTCGATCCGGGTGGAGATGACGAAGTTCATCACGCACAACAACGTCGCCGTCACGAACCTGGCGATCGTCAACACGGGTGGTGCGGCCGCGACGGTGCAGTTGCGCGCGACCTCGCCCTACGCGACCACGGCGAGCGGCAGCGAGCTCACGGGCAGCAGGCCGGTGAAGAACAACCTCACCATGATCCGGCCACGCCTGTCCGGTGACGGGTTCGGCGTGAACAACGGCGGCCTGGACCGCTCGGTCACGGTCGGCGCCGGGCAGACCGTCACCACCAAGGTCGCCATGGGTTTCCTGACCACCGAGATCCCGGAGTCGTCGACCGAGTACCAGGCGTATCGCGGCTACTCGCCCGAAACCGCGTTCGCCACCCACGTGCGTGCCTACAACCGTTGGTGGGCAGACAACATCCCGTACATCGACGTGCCGGATGCCGCGATCAAGAAGAACATCTACTACCGCTGGTGGCTGATGCGCTTCAACCACCTCGACGTCGACATCCCCGGCCAGGACTACCAGTTCCCGATCTCCGTCGAGGGAGCCACGGGATACAACAACGCGATCGTGCTGACCCAGCCTATGCACATCGACGACCTCAAGTACCTGCGAGATCCCGTCTACTCCTACGGGCCGTGGCTCTCGGCCGGGCAGACGTCCCGTGGTGGCCGGTTCATGGACAACCCCGGCGACCCGGAGAACTGGTCTAATTCCTACACGCAGTACATCTCCGAGGCCGCGTGGCGCAGCTACCAGATCCACGGCGGCCAGCCGTCGATCGCCGCCCTGCTCGCCCGGTACGCGGAAGGCGACGCCAAGGGCCAGCTCTCGTTCTACGACACCAACAACAACGGAGTCATCGAGTACGACTGGGGCGCGCTCACCGGCAACGACGCCGACGCGGTGTCGTTCGACTGGAGGGCGGGCCGGCTCGACCGCGCGGAGACGGCGTACGTGTGGAGCGGAGCCGTTGCCGCACAACAGGCCTACGCGCTGGTCGGCAACACCGCCAAGGCCTCCGAGATGCAGGCGCTGGCCGACCGCATCCGTTCCGGCGTGATCACCACGCTGTGGAACCCGTCCAGGCAGCTGCTGGAGCACAAGCACGTCGCCACCAACACGCACGTCCCGTGGAAGGAGATCAACAACTACTATCCGTTCTCGGTCGGCCTGATGCCGAACACCGATCAGTACAAGCAGGCGCTGCGGCTCTTCGCGGACGCCGCCGAGTACCCGGTGTTCCCGTTCTACACCGCCAACCAGCGTGACAAGGCGGCGGCAGCGGCGGCTGGCCACCCCGGCTCGAACAACTTCTCCACGATCAACTCGACCGTGCAGTTCCGGCTCTACTCGTCGGTGCTGCGCAACTACCCGAACCAGTGGATGTCCGCGGACGACTACAAGAAGCTGCTGTACTGGAACGTCTGGGCGCAGTACATCGGCGGCAACACGCAGTGGCCCGACGCCAACGAGTTCTGGGCCGACTGGAACGGCAGCACGATCCAGTACCGGTCGTGGATCCACCACAACATCCTCGGCAGCGGAAACTGGACCGTGATCGAGGACGCCGCCGGTCTGCGGCCGCGCACCGACGGGCTGATCGAGCTGTCGCCGATCAACATCGGCTGGTCGCACTTCGCGGTCAACAACGTGCGGCACCGCAACGCGGACCTGAGCGTCGTGTGGGACGACCCCGCGGACGGCGTGACGCGCTACAACGGTGTTCCGCAGGGCTATTCCGTCTACCTCAACGGAACGCGTGCCTTCACCGTGGACCGCCTCACCCGCGTGCTCTACAACCCGGCGACGGGTCAGGTCACCCTGCCGTCCGGCGGCTCGGTGGTGTTCCAGACGGCGGTCGGGGGTGTGCAGGCTCCGCGCGACGTAGTCCAGAGCAGCGCACGGATGGTCGACGTGTTCGCCAAGGCAGGCGTCGACCTGACCTCCACGCGGCCGAACCTGGCCCAGGGCGCGGCGGTGTCGGCCTCCTACACCGCGTCAGGCACCTCGACGGGGGCGGCCGTGGACGGCTTCCCGATCAACGATCCGATCTGGGGCAGTTCCGGCTCGCCCAACGGCACGGACTGGTTCGAGGTCAACCTCGGACAGCAGCGCACGACCGGTGAGGTGCGGCTGTACTTCCGCGACGACCGGGCCGGCAACCGCTACCGGGCGCCCTCGTCCTACCAGGTCCAGTACTGGAACGGCAGCGCGTGGGCCGACGTGCCCGGGCTGGCCAGGACGCCGGCCTCGCCGCGGGCCAACTACAACCTCGCCCAGTTCAGCCCGATCAGCACACAACGGCTGCGAGTGGTGATGACCCACGCCTCCGGATTCCGGACCGGCCTGACGGAGATCAAGGTCCACTGATCACCTGGCGGAACCCCGGTGTTCACCCGCCGGGGTTCCGGCGATCGCCGGGTCGCGGCCGGCCCACCAGCCGGCCGCGACGACCAGGACCAGGCAGCCCGCCGCGAGGATCAGACCGAGTTGGATCGCGGTCCCGCGTTCGGGAGGCAGGCCCAGGGTCCAGCCGAAGAAAGGTCCGAGGAACGCCAGGCCGGTCAGCACGGCGGCGGCGTCGACCACCGCCGCGCGTGACCGGCGCACCGCTCCCTGCGCCATCGTGAGACTGATGCCGATGCCGGTCAGACACAGCGGGAGCAGCAGTTTGGGCATGGTCGACGTCCCGGAGCCGGAGGTGAAGAACACCACCGCGCCCGTGATCGGGATGGCTGCCAGAAAGAGGAAGACGAGCGGTAGCACCACGACGAGCACGTGTCCGAGCCTGGCGCGGGTCCGGCGGGCCGCGACCGACATCCCGATCAGCAGGGCGAGCAGGGTGATCATTCCGGCGTCGATCAGGTCGTCTCCGATCACCTGACCGAACCCGGTGAGCGGCGCGGGACGGATGTCCAGCCCGGTCGCCGCGATCACGACCGGCACGCGTCGCCACACGCCGTCGGCGCCGCGAACCGCGAGCCCTTCGACACCGTTGGCCACGATCACTTCGTGTCCACCTGGGACGGCGCGGACCAGGACGTCCACGCTGGCGATCTTGGACACCCGGTCCACCCCGCCAGGAAACGGGTGCTGGCGCTTGACGAACTCCCACCGGGCGGCCGGCACTTCCCAGGCAGTGCGCCAGGTCCGACCGGCGTCGGTCGTTTCGTCGACGCCCAGTAGCCGTCCGCCGCGTGGTGTCCCTTCAACGAGGTCGAGGTCACCGCCGCCGTGCACCTGATAGCAATGTGCGGCGTCATCGGGTACGCAGGCTTCAAGCTGCTGCCGCTCCGGCAACTGTCCGGACGGCGTCTCCGGCAGCGGCGTCCAGTCGCCGACACCGGAGTCGGAACCGTAGAACCGCTCGCCCACCTCGATGATCACCTGCCCGCCCACGATCTGGACGGAGTCCACCGACGGAAGCGTGTCGGAGGGCGCGGAAGTCGCGGCGACCGCCAGCACCGCGAACGGCATTGCGAGCACCACCCGCAACCGGTGAGCCGGGTGGTCCGGCAGTGGCGGGGCCGCCGCCGCCCGCCGCCAGGCCCACCAGGCGAGGCCCAGCGCGGGCAGCGCGACCAGGTCGCTCGGGTCGGCCAGAACGACCGAAGGTCCGTTGACGACAGACCACGCCGCCGACGCGACCTCGGCTCCCGTGCTGGTCAGCTTGACCCACGCGAATCCGGCTCCCGTCAGCAGCGTCGCCGCAGCGGCGCCGACCTGGCCGGCGCGGAACAGGCCGAACAACAGCCCCAGCACCGCCGGCGCCACCACCAGTCCGGCGAAGTCACTGAGTTTGCCGGTGACCAGGCCCGGCCACGCCTGTTTGAACACGTGGTCGTTGAGCAGCAGGACCGCAGTGGCCCCCATGGTCAGCGGATGCGCCACCCAGCGCAGGAGAACCCCAGCTCGCATGAGGCCAGCCTGCGTTGCCGTGATCACGGCAACGACTCAGCCCGGCGCCAGATCGGCCTAGGTGACCTCTCGGAGCAGACGTCGTCGTCGGCGGCGCGGAACTGTGCCGCTGCCTCGTCCGTGGCGGCGCTTCTGACAGGAATCGCTCTGCCGGGCAGAGCGTCGAAGTGTGCCCGCGCGGGTGCTGCGCGCCGACTGGCGGTGAAGCGAGGACCTATGTCACCGCGGAGGCGTGGCCAACCGCTCTGCCACGGCGCACTCAGAGGACAGAGTCTCGACGTATGAACGCAGCAGATGTGATGACCAGCCCGGCGGTCGTCGTGAACCCCGCAACAGCCGTCCGTTCGGCCAGCGCCGTACTCGGTGAGCACGGGTTCTCCGCCCTGCCGGTGGTGGACGACGAAGGCAGACTGGTCGGGATCGTGTCCGGTGCCGACCTTCTGCTGGCGGGCACGACGCCCGCGATGGCGAACGGGCCTGTCTCCCGGGTGATGCGCCGGCCGGTGATCAGCGCGTCGACCACGGCCACTCCCTCGGAACTGACCGCGACGATGCTCTCGCAGCGATTGCGGTGCCTGCCGATCGTGACGAACGGACAAACGCTCGTGGGCGTCGTCAGCCGCAGCGACCTGCTGCGCATCCTCACCCCGGAAGACGCGGTACTCGCGGCACGGGTCGAGATCGCCCTGCGGGCTTACAGCGGCGCTCCACGATGGACGGTGGAGGTCGACGACGGGGACGTGAACGTGTCCGGTCCGTTCGCGGACGAGGCCGAACGGAAGATCGTGGAAGCGCTGGTGCGGACGGTGCCCGGAGTGCGGAAGTCGGCCGTCGCGTCCTGACGACGGTGGGACGAAGATCCTGTGGTCCGCAGGGTTGCGGACGCTGCCAACCGCGACGCCGAACTCCATGAGCGAATCGACGTGGTCTCCGTGCGGCAAATGGGCGGGCACCAGGCGAGCTGTCCCGTCGTGGTCGTGAAGGCGGCAGAGCAGGCGACTCGAGGTAGAGGCGCGGACGATGGCGCCCCCAAGCACATGCCGACGGCTTCGACACCGCCGTTGTTCCACGGTCTCAAGGTCCAGCACGTGCGCGACGACGAGTTCAGGTGGGTCCAGCGCAGAATCGTGAGAGCCCGCATCGGCGCTCTGGCAGATGTTTCCTCACTCGCACACCATCGCCGAGTCAGCGAGGCGAGGCCGCCGCTCACCCGCCTGTGCGGCGGGCGGCGACGACGGCCTGGCCCAGGCTGATGCCACCGTCGTTCGCCGGCACCCGCTGATGAGTCAGGACGCGGAACCCGCGCCGGCGCAACCCGGCTGCGGTTCTCCGCAGCAGCAGCGCGTTCTGGAAGACGCCACCCGACAGTGCGACCGTCTGCAAGCCGGTGTGCTCCCGCAGCCGCGCGCAGCAGGTCACGACGGCATCGGCGAGGCCGTTGTGGAACCGTGCCGCGATCACCGCGCGATCGACTCCCGCGTGCAGGTCGGCCACGATCGCGTGCAGCAGATCCTCGCCGTGCACCACCAGGTCGTGGACCGCCGCCGGATAACCCTCCGAAGTGGACGGATCCGCGCACTGCTCCAGTTCGATCGCCGCCTGGCCCTCGTAGGTGATCTCGTCTCGCACGTCCAGCAGCGCGGCGGCGGCGTCGAACAACCGGCCGGCGCTGGACGTCAGTGGCGCGTTCACTCCGTTGCGGGCCATCGCCACTACTGCGGCCCATTGCGTCTTGTGGCGTCGTGTTACCGGTAGGTCTGCGTTCGGCAGGTATGCGGCTGCCATCCGCCACGGTTGCCTGACCGCCGCATCGCCGCCCGGCAGGGGGACGGGGCGCAGGTGTCCTGCCCGCTCGTACCCGGACAGGTCGGCGACCAGGAACTCGCCGCCCCAGATCGTGCCGTCGGGTCCGTAGCCGGTGCCGTCGAACGCCACTCCGATGACCGGGCCCGTTTCGCCGTTGTCCGCGAGGCAGGACGCGATGTGGGCGTGGTGGTGCTGGACACCGATCAGGTCGACGTCGTCCAGTTCACCGGCGTATCTGGTGGAGAGGTAGTCGGGGTGCAGATCGTGCGCCACGACCCGCGGGGTGATGCCGAACAGGCGCTGGAAGTGCTGGACGCTCTCGGTGAACGACACGTATGTCTCGTGATCGGTGAGGTCGCCGATGTGCTGAGACAGGAACGCGTGCGAACCCTTGGTGAGGCAGAACGTGTTCTTGAGTTCCGCGCCGCAGGCCAGCACCGGCTGGGGACAGGACAGCGGCAGCACGAGCGGTTCGGGTGCGTAGCCTCTGGAACGGCGCAGCACCGTGCCCGCGCGCACGACCGAGTCGTCGGCGCGGATGTGGATGGGGCGGTTGTGGGTCAGCACCGCGTCGGCGATGCCTGCCAGCCGGTCCGCATCGCGGTAGGCGATGGGTTCGTCCGAGATGTTGCCGCTGGTGAGCACGATGGGCTCGCCCAGGTCGCGCAGCAGCAGGTGGTGCAGCGGGGTGTAGGGCAGCATCAGCCCGAGTTCGCTCGTGGCGGGAGCCACCGCGGCGGAGATCCGTGCGTCGGCACGGCGTGGCAGCAGGACGATCGGACGGCGAGGGCCGGTCAGCTCGCGTTCGCCGATCTCGTCCACCTCGCAGAGTTCGGTCGCCTGTCGCAGGTCGGCGACCATCACCGCGAACGGTTTGTCCGCACGGTGTTTGCGGGCGCGCAACACCGCGGGGGCCGTGGGGTGTGCCGCGAGCACCGCGAGATGGAAGCCACCCAGCCCCTTGATCGCGAGCACCTGCCCGTCGGCGAGCCGGGCGACGGCGTCGCCCACCGGGTCGGTGCTGCCCCCGAGTTCGAGGCGAGGCCCGCAATCGGGGCAGCACGTCGGCTCGGCGTGGAACCGCCGGTCGGTGGGATCGGTGTACTCGGCCCCGCACGCCGCGCACATCGGGAAGTCCGCCATGGTGGTCCGCGGCCGGTCGTACGGCACCTCGCGGACGATGGTGAACCGCGGTCCGCAGTGCGTGCAGTTGACGAACGGGTACCGGTAGCGGCGATCTGCGGGGTCGAACAACTCGCGCAGGCAGTCCGCGCACGTGGCGAAGTCCGCTGACACCAGGGCGCCGTGCGCACCGCCGTCCCGGCTGGCGGCGATCTCAAACCCGTCGGCTCCGCGGGCCGCGCAGGCCGTGACGTGGACTCGGTCGATCCGCGCCAGCGGAGGGGGGTCGCGGGGGAGTGCGGACAGGAACTCGGTCACGTTCTCCTGTGTGCCCTCGATCTCGATGAACACCCCGGCGACGTCGTTGCCGACGCGGCCGGACAGCCGCAGCCCGGTGGCGAGCCGGTGCACGTACGGGCGGAAGCCGACTCCCTGGACGACGCCGGCGACCCGGAGATCCCTGCCGACGCGGCTCACCCGTCGGTGGCCGCGAGCATGGCGGTCATCGCGTCGTCCCAGGTGGCGAAGGCGTGCTCGGATCTGAAGCGCTGCAGGGCGTCCATCGTGTCGCGCCGGACCCGCAGCCACGCGCTGCCGGGGAAGTGCAGGTCGACGGTTTCCCGCCACACGCTGACCGGCAGTGCGAAGGAGGCCTCGTTGCTCCACGGCACCTGCCACACCCGCAGGTTGCCGTTCTGGCTGCCGAACACCGTGCCGCTGAACAACAACAGCAGCGGGATCTGGCCGTTGTCGAGCGCGTTGAAGTACTTGGTCGACGCGACCTCGAGGTCGTAGGTGCACGGCACGTCGAGGTCGACGAACGTGCTTCCGGTGAAGCCCGGCACCATGGTCGAGAGAGTCGCGAACGACACCGGCTTGAGGGTCTTCGTCCAACGTCCCGTGTCCCCGAAGAGATCGCTCAGGCGTTGTGCCTCGCCCGCCGAGTACGTCCTGCGTTGCGGTTCGATGCGGATCTGGCAGCGCAACGCCACCGCCTCGACGGGTGCGCCGGACCTCTCGACGACCCGCAGCCGCAGCGTCAGCCCCGGCACGGCCGCGTACCGGGTGGGCCAGGCGCCCTCGCACTCGAAGTGCAGCATGTCCATCAGCGCGCTCCTCCCGGCAGCCCGCCCGCCTTGGCGCGGATCTCCGCGAACAGCTCGTCGATGTGGTCGCGCACCTGGTCGCCACCGTCCATTCCGGACCAGTACAGCCGGACGGTGCCGACGAGCCGGTAGCACACGTCGATCGGCACCAGGTAGCAGTCGACGTCGTTCGCCCCGCGGCGGAAGAGGATCGCCTCGACGTCGGACTCCGCGGCCGCCACCAGGGGATGCGCGGCGGCGAACTCCGTCCAGAAACCGGGGTTCAGCGGCCGTTCGGTGGCCCCGGCGGGACTGGGGTGGAACGCGGTGATCCCGGCGTCGGCGCGGAGCACGAACGCCGAGCTCACCGGGATGTCCAGCCTCTCCCATTCGACCGGGGTGACCGGTCGCAGCGGATCCGCCAGGTAGCGCTCCGGCACCGCCCGGTACCTGCTGCGCCGAGCCGCGCCCTTGGTGAACAACAGGAAGCAGGCGCGGCACGCGCACATCAGGCTGCGGCGCCTGGTGTCCACGACGTGGCCGTGGCGTGCGGCGACAGGGGTTCCGCACATCTCGCACTGTTCCAGCTGGCGCATCTGCGCGGAACGTTGCTCCAGCAGGGTTCCTGGTGGGCGGGCGAAACGCTGAAGTCCGTGGCTCCCGTTCATGACGCGACCTCCAGCCGCCACCCTGGCGGTGGCCGCATACCGATCTGCAGCAACGTGTCAGGAGCGGCGGTGACGACCTCCACCCTGGTGGCCTCCGGCACCGCGTCGAGCACCGCCTGTTCGACCGTGCGCGCCGCCGCGGACCGGTGGCAGCCGCTCGCGGTGAGCCGGATGCGGACCACCCCGTCGGCGTCGATGCCCAGATTCTCCAGCGGGCCGAGGGCACCGAGCCCGTCGAGCACCCGACGGATGCGCGCCGATGCGTCGCGCGGGTGCAGGTCGTGCAGCAACAGCAGGTCCTCCAGCAGGTCGTCCTCGGCGATCCGGGCGACCAGCGCGGGGTCGTGCTCGCGCAGGATCGCGAGAACGCGTGCGAGTCCTTCGCCGTACAGAGCCATCAGCAAACGGACGAGCTCTTCGGCGGAGTCCCTGGCCGGCCCGGACCGCAGGGTGCCGAGCAACTCCTCGATGCGGTCGCCCGCCGCGCGGACGTCGTGGTTCACGACTCACCGCTGAAGGCGTGCGGGGTGTGGATCCTGGTCAGCGTCTTGCCCGCGCCGACCGTCATGTGGACACCGCAGGGCATGCACGGGTCGAAGCTGCGGATCGCGCGCATGATGTCGATGCCCTTGAAGTTCTCCTGGGAGTTCTCCTCGAAGATCGGCGTGTTCTGCACGGCGTCCTCGAACGGGCCGGGCGTGCCGAAGCTGTCGCGCACACTGGCGTTCCACGGCGTCGGCGGATACGGCTGGTAGTTCGCGATCCTGCCGTCCTTGATCACCATGTGGTGCGACAGCCCGCCGCGCACCGCCTCGGTGAACCCGACGCTGAACGCGTCATCGGGCACGGTGAACTCCGACCACGTGTCGGTCCGGCCGCCGCGGACCTCGGCCAGCGCCCGTTCGGAGAAGTGCAGGGCCATCGCCGCCGTGTAGGCCTGGAAGTAGGTGCGGGCCCGGTTGCGCTCGATCGCGTTGCTCCACCGCGGAATCCGCCATTCGAAGGTGGTCTCGGGCTTGGTCATGGTGCGCGGCAACGTGATCTGCACGCTGTGGCCGGTCGACTTCACGTAGTCGGTCTGCACCAGGCCTGCCAGCGCGGTGGTCCAGAGCCGGGCGAGCGGGCCGCCGCCGGTGTCCAGCGGGAGGTGGTCCGTGCCGTCGAACCACCGCGGTGACATCGTCCAGGAGTACTTGTCGCCGAAGTCGCGCTTGCCCGGCTTAGGGATGGTGTGCTGGTTCCAGGGGTGCCGCGCGTCGACCGGGTTGCCGAGCTCGTCGTGCGTGACGAACCGGTCCATGCCCTCCCAGTCGTCGTAGAAGGAGGAGCCGAGCAGGATCCGCATGCCGAGGTTGATGTCGACGAGGTCGGTCGTGACGAGCTTGCCGTCCACGACGATGCCTGGGGTGATGAACATCTTGCGGCCCCACGTCGCCATGTTGCGATACGTGAAGTCGCAGTGCTCGGGATCGTTGAGGCCGCCCCAGCACGCCAGCAGCACCCGCCTCCTGCCGACCTCCTCGTAGCCGGGCAGCGCCGTGTAGACGAAGTCGAAGAGATCGTCGTGCATCGGCACGACCTTCTTCATGAACTCCACGTACCGCATCAGCCGGGTGAGGTAGTCGGTGAACAGCTGCATCGTCGCCACCGTGCCGACGCCGCCGGGGTACAAAGTGGACGGATGGACGTGCCTGCCCTCCATGAGGCAGAACATCTCCCTGGCGTGCCGGGACACCTGCAGCGCCTCGCGGTAGAACTCGCCCTCCAGCGGGTTGAGCGAGCGCATGATGTCGCCGATCGTGCGGTACCCGTGCTCACCGGCGTGTGGCGCCTCGGTGCGGTTGGCCAGGTCGAGCACGCCGGGATTGGTCTCGCGGACCATCTTCTCGCAGTAGTCCACGCCGACCAGGTTCTCCTGGAAGATGTTGTGGTCGAACATGAACTCGGCGGCCTCGCCCAGGTTGATGATCCACTCCGCGAGGTGCGGCGGCCGGACGCCGTAGGCCATGTTCTGCGCGTAGACCGAGCAGGTGGCGTGGTTGTCACCGCAGATGCCGCAGATGCGGCTGGTGATGAAGTGCGCGTCCCGCGGGTCCTTGCCCTTCATGAAGACGCTGTAGCCGCGAAAGATCGACGACGTGCTGTAGCACTCCACCACGCGCTTCTGCGCCCAGTCGATCTTCGTGTGGATGCCGAGGCTGCCCACGATCCGGGTGATCGGGTCCCAGGTCATCTCGACCAGGCCGGGTTTGTCGGAGCTCATCGCGCCACCCGGATCTCCCGCAGCACGCGGATCGCGGTGCCGGACACGGCGCGGACGGGCGCGGGCGTGTTCCCGCCGGCCGGATGTTCCATGAACGGCATGAACTTGTCCGGGAAGCCGGGCATGGTGCAGGCGATGCAGATGCCGCCGACGTTGGGGCAGCCGCCGATGCCGTTGATCCAGCCGCGCTTGGGCACGTTGCACTTGACGACCTGGCCCCAGCACCCGAGTTTCACCAGGCACTTGGGCGATCCGTGCCGTTCGGCGAACTCGTCCTGCTCGTAGTAGCCCGCGCGGTCGCACCCCTCGTGCACCGTCGTCTCGAACAGCCAGCGCGGCCGCAGCGCCTCGTCGAGGTCGATCGCGGGCGCGCGGCCGGCGACCTGGTAGAGCAGGTGCAGGATCGTCTCCGAGAGGTTGTCGGGCTGGACGGGACAGCCGGGCACCACCACGATCGGGATGCCGTCCTTGGACTTCCAGTCCCAGCCGAGGTAGTCCGGCACGCCCATCGCACCGGTCGGGTTGCCCGCCATCGCGTGGATGCCGCCGTAGCCGGCGCAGGTACCGACGGCGAGCACCGCGGTGGCCTTGGGCGCCAGGCGGTCGAGCCACTCGCTGGTCGTCACCGGCTGGCCGGTGCCGGGGTCGGTGCCGAAGCCGCACCAGTAGCCCTCGGTCTTGTTCGTCTCGTCCGGCACCGAGCCTTCGACGACGAGCACGAACGGGTCGAGCTCACCGCGGTCGGCCTTGTGCCACCACTCGATGAAGCTGTCCGCGCCGCTGTCGGGACCGCACTCGAAGTCGAGGAACGGCCAGTGCATGGCGATTCGGGGCAGTCCGGGCAACCCGCCGAGCACTATCTCCTCGATGCTGGGCTGCGTGGCCGCGGTCAACGCCACGGATTCGCCATCGCAGCCGAGGCCGCCGTTCAACCACAGCACGTGCACGACGGGTTCGGGGTCGACCGGGGCCTGTGGTCTGTCGCCGGGCTCCTGCTCGGCCCTGGTCATCTCGGTTCACCTCCGCTGGAAACGCCGCGGAGAAGCAAGAACGGTGATTTTATTCTTGCCGGGTCCGGGGCGAGGCAACGCTAGACCTTTCCGTGCATCCAGGGCAAGACTGAACTGTCATTGGACTGGACAATGCTGACCCGCTGGGGAATTCGGGCGGAGGGGTAGGCTCGTACGTCGCGGGAAGGGATTGGTGGCGTGGCTGAGTCGATCGAGATCATGCCGATCGTGGTGCTCACGCGCGTGTTCCGCGCCAGGCCGTCCTCGGTGTCGGAAATCCACGAGTTCCTGCGCGATTGTTTGGCCGAGGCGCCGTTGTCCGAGGTGGACAACCGTGAGCTGGGCAGGACGGTCCTGCGGGTGCTGCTCGAGGCCGCCGGCCCGTCCGGGCAGATCCAGGTTTCCTGCCGGACCTATCCCGACCGGGTCGAGTTCGACGTGCTGCCGTCGGAGACCGCACACCTTCACTCGGATGGCCGCCCTCCGGACGGGTCGACTACGACCAGGTCAGAAGTGTCCCGGGCGACGGATCCGGTCGCCGCGGTGGAGAGCTTCGCCGAGTGGATCACCGAGGTGCTGCGCCGCGAGGGGATGACCAGGGAGGCGGCCGCGAAGCAGCTCGGAGTGTCGGTCAAGACCGTGAGTCGCTGGGCGGGCGGCGAGACCGAACCGAGGCTGCGTGAGCTGCGCCGAGTCCAGGACAGGTTCGGCGACTTACCGTTTCGCTGAGCGCCGAAAAACGTGGCCGGTCTTTTCTGAAAGTTCTTCAGGTGTGACCAGGGGATTTCTTTGTCACCCGGAATACTGGCGCTCTTGCGTGCCCGTACGGTCGTGAAGTAGAAATCCTCCCTGCGGTTGCGGAATCCGCTCCGACATCGAAGAAGGGCTCGTGGCAAAACCTTCGACTACAGATCGTGCCGACCGATTCAACGAATTGTCACTACGTCGAACCGGTCCTCTGATCGACCTCGCCGAGCAGGCCGGTGAAATCACGCGAACCTGTCGTCGGATGGCTGAACGGTTCAGGGCCGGCGGCAAGCTCGTCGTCTTCGGCAACGGCGGCCCCAGCACAGACGCCCAGCACGTCGCGGTGGAGTTCGTCCACCCGGTGATCATGGGCAAGCGCGCCCTGCCCGCCCTCTCGCTGACTTCGGACGTCGCCACGCTCACGGGCGTCGCGGCCCGTGCCGGGTTCGCCGAGGCGTTCGCACACCAGATTCGTTGCCTGGGTGAACCTTCGGACATCGCGCTGGGGCTCTCCGCCGATGGCGAGTGCGAGAACGTGCTGCGCGCCCTGGAGGTCGCGCGGGAGGCGGGGATGCTCACCGTCGCACTGGCGGGCGGTGATGGGGGGACGATCGCCGCGACCGGAGCCGCTGATCACGTGCTGATCGCGAGGTCCGCGGACCCGTTGGTGGTGAAGGAAGTCCACGTGACCACGTACCACCTGCTGTGGGAGCTGACGCACGTGTTCCTCGAACGAGCGGGTG
The DNA here is from genome assembly GCF_900115955.1 of Lentzea waywayandensis. Lineage (GTDB taxonomy): Bacteria > Actinomycetota > Actinomycetes > Mycobacteriales > Pseudonocardiaceae > Lentzea > Lentzea waywayandensis. The sequence goes on along the minus strand of NZ_FOYL01000002.1, from coordinate 149,753 downwards.
TGGCATGAGCACGCCAGGCTGTTCGGACGACGTCTGCGTCACGTGCTCGGACACGGCCACGCCCGCGACCGTGCTGAGTCTGCTCGACGACGAGATGGCGCTCGTGCGGTTCGAGGACGGCGAACGTGAGGTGAGCGTCGCGCTCGTGACCGCGGACGTCGGCGACCGGGTGCTCGTGCACGCGGGTGAGGCCATCTCGGTACTGCCTGGTGGTGCCGCGTGACCGAGTCGCTGTATCCCTTCCTGCACGCCCCGTCGTCCGATGTGGACGAACTGGTGGCGCAGGTGCGTGCGTCCACAGTGGCCAAGGTGCACGAGGCCGTCCGGTTGCGCGAAGAGGTGTTCGAGCGGGAACGAGAGCGCCTCGCGGTGTGCGCCCGTGCGATGGCCGAGCGGTTCGCGGCGGGTGGACGGCTGCTCGCGTTCGGCAACGGTGGCAGCTCCACCGACGCCCAGGACCTGGCGAGCCTGTTCCTCAACCCGCCGGGCGAAGCGCGGCCGTTGCCCGCGTTCGGGCTGACCAACGACATCGCGGTGATCACCGCGCTGAGCAACGACGTCGGGTTCGACGTGGTGTTCTCCCGCCAGGTCGCGGCCTTCGGCCGAAAAGGCGACATCGCGGTGGGATTGTCCACCAGCGGCAACTCGACGAACCTCCTGCCCGCCTTCGACGAGGCGCGAAGGCGCGGGCTGCTCACTGTCGGCTTCACGGGTGGAGACGGTGGCCGGATGGCCGAGTCGCCCGCCATCGACCACCTGTTCGTCGTGCCGTCCGCCTCGGTGCACCGGATCCAGGAGACGCAGACAGCGCTCTACCACGTGCTGTGGGAGCTGGTGACGTCATGACGGACGTGATGGCACAGGCGAAGGCGATCGCCGACGCCGTCCTGTACGAGGGGTACCTGCTCTACCCGTACCGCGCGTCCGCGGCCAAGAACCAGCTGCGCTGGCAGTGGGGTGTGCTCATGCCACCGTCGTACACCGGCGAGCACCACGACACGCGGGCGGAACTGCTGATGGTGCCGGCCGCGGCGGCGACCCTGCACGTGCGGCTTCGTTTCCTGCACCTGCAGTCGCGGGTGGTGGAGGTGCCCGATGGCGCCGGCCACCGCGCGGTGCCGTCCGTCACGGTCGCGGGTCTCGAGCACACCACCTGGGAGGAGGCGGTGGAGCGCGAGATCGACGTGGAGGTCGGCGTGGCCGACCTCGTCGAGCGCGGCACCCGCGTGCCGTTCGAGGTGGACGGTGGCGGAGAGGCCGAGGAGATCGTGGGAGGCGGCGGTGCGCGGGTCGTGCGCACGCGCTGGACTCTGAGGGGTGATCTGCGGCTGCGTGCGGATCCTGTTCCGGGGCGGCCCGGTGCGCTGCGACTGCGGGTGTGGGTGCGGAACACCTCCCCGTGGGCGGCCGCGGAGGTCGGCCGGCAGGACGCGCTCAAGCGGGCGTTGATCGCCACCCACACGCTGCTCCGGTTGTCGGGCGGAGGTTTCCTGTCGCTGGTGAACCCGCCGGAGTGGGCGGCCGCCGCGGTGCAGGGCTGTCGCAACGAGCGGACGTGGCCGGTGCTGGTGGGGGAGCCGGGGCGGGACGACACGGTGCTGTGCGCCCCGATCATCCTGTACGACCACCCGAGAATCGCCGAGCAGAGCCCCGGCGAGACGTTCGACGCCACCGAGATCGACGAGCTGCTCGCGTTGAGAACGATGACGCTCACACCGGAGGAGAAGCGTCAGGCGCGGGCCACCGACGTCCGAGCCGCGGAGTTGCTCGACCGGGTCGACGGTCTGCCGCCGGAACAGCTCGAACGGCTGCACGGCACCATGCGCCAGGAGCAGGTGGAGGAAGAACACCTGCTGCTCGACGGGGTGACCGTGGGCAAGGGATCCAGGGTGCGGTTGCGGCCCGTCCGCAAGGCCGACGCGCACGACATGTTCCTGGCGGGCCGCGTCGCCGTGGTGCACAAGGTCATGTCCGATGTGGACGGTGGCACCCATCTCGCGGTGACGCTGGAGGACGACCTCGGCGCGGACCTGCTCGCCGCGACCGGGCTGTACCGGTACTTCGGCCCGGAGGAGGTCGATCCGCTGTGAGCGGCCCGGCTTCCCGTCCCGGCGGTGTGCTGGTCGCCGGGATCGGCAACATCTTCCTCGGTGACGACGGGTTCGGCGTCGAGGTCGCGCGCAGGCTGGCCGGTGTCGAGCTGCCGCCGTGGGTCACGGTCGCCGACTACGGCGTGCGCGGCATGCATCTGGCCTACGACCTGGCCGCCGCGGACCACGAACTGACGATCCTGGTCGACGCGACCGAACGGGGCGACGAGGCGGGCACCGTCTACGTGATCGAGCTCGACACGTCGTCACGGACAGCGCGGCCGTGCCTGGACGCGCACGGCATGCAACCGGACGTCGTGCTCGACCTGCTGGCACTGCTCGGCCACGTGCCGAAGCGCGTGCTGCTGGTCGGCTGCGAGCCGGCGGTGGTCGACCACCGGATGGGCCTGAGCCCCGCCGTCGAGCGGGCCGTCGGTACCGCGGTGGCCGCGGTGACCGAGCTCGTCACGAACCACGACAGGTGAGGAGCGGACATGTGCCTCGGGATCCCGGGGGAGGTCGTGGAGATCCTCACCGACCGCCAGGACCTCGCGAAGGTGGACGTGTGCGGCGTGCGGCGCGCCATCAACATCGGCCTGCTGGCCGACGAGGACGTGCGTCCCGGCGACTGGGTGCTGATCCACGTCGGCTTCGCGCTCTCCAAGATCGACGAGGAGGAGGCCCAGGCGGCACTGGACTTCCTCGAAGGCCTCGGCAAGGCCTACCAGGACGAGATGGACGCACTGCGGGACTCCCGCATCGACTAGAAGGTTGCGCGACATGCGTTTCGTCGACGAGTACCGGGACGCCGGCCAGGCCAGAGCACTCGCGGCCGAGATCGCCGCGCTGTGCGAACCGGGCCGCGAGTACAAGTTCATGGAGGTCTGCGGCGGGCACACGCACACGATCTACAAGCACGGCATCGAGGACTACCTGCCGGAGAGCATCACCCTGGTGCACGGGCCGGGCTGCCCGGTCTGCGTGATCCCGATGGGGCGCGTCGACGACGCGATCCACATCGCCCGCCAGCCAGGTGTGCTGATGACCTCGTTCGGCGACATGATGCGGGTGCCCGGCAGCGGCGGGAACTTCTTCGACGCCAACGCGGAGGGCACGAACATCCGGATGGTGTACTCGCCGCTCGACGCGTTGAAGATCGCACGTGAACAGCCGGACCTGCAGGTGGTCTTCATGGCGATCGGGTTCGAGACGACCGCCCCGTCGACCGCGATGACCGTGCTGCGCGCCGCGAGGGAGGGCATCGACAACTTCGCGGTGTTCTGCAACCACGTCACGATCCTGCCCGCGATCAAGGCCATCCTCGACTCACCGGACCTGAGGCTGGACGGCTTCCTCGGGCCCGGCCACGTCTCCACGGTGATCGGCTGCGCGCCGTACGAGTTCATCTCCGGTCACTACGGGAAACCGCTCGTTGTGGCAGGTTTCGAACCGTTGGACGTGCTGCAGTCGATCTACCTGCTGATGCGTCAGCTGAAGGACGGGCGCTCGGAGGTGGAGAACCAGTACACGAGGGTCGTTCCGTGGCAGGGCAATCCGACGGCGCTGCGGGTGATCGGCGAGGTCATGGAGCTGCGTCCGTACTTCGAGTGGCGCGGCCTCGGTTTCATCTCCCACTCCGCCCTGCGGTTGCGCGCCGCGTACGCGGACTTCGACGCCGAGTTGCGGTACGAGCTGCCGGACGTGCGGGTGGCCGACCCGAAGGCGTGCCAGTGCGGTGAGGTGCTCAAGGGTGTGCTGAAACCCTGGGAGTGCAAGGTCTTCGGGACCGCCTGCACCCCGGAGACACCGATCGGCACGTGCATGGTGTCCCCGGAGGGTGCCTGCGCCGCCTACTACAACTTCGGCCGGTTCACGCGACAACGGGTGAACGCGACATGACCACCTCCGACCGTGAACGCCAAGTGCTGAACCGAATAGAGCGAACCCGCAGACGTCGGCCCAAGGTGCGGGAGGAACGGATCACCCTGGCGCACGGCGCGGGCGGCAAGGCCACGCAGACGCTGGTCGAAGCGGTGTTCCTGGAGGCGTTCCGCAACCCGGTGCTCGAACAGCTCGATGACTCGGCGGTGCTGGAGATCGGCCCTTCGCGGCTGGCGCTGACCACGGACTCGTTCGTGGTGACACCGTTGTTCTTTCCCGGTGGCGACATCGGGCACCTGGCGATCAACGGCACGGTGAACGATCTCGCCGTGTCCGGGGCCCGGCCGTTGTACCTGACCGCGGGCTTCATCATCGAGGAGGGTTTCCCGGTCGCGGACCTGATCAGGATCGCCACGTCGATGAGGGAGGCGGCCGACGCGGCGGACGTCCACGTGGTCACCGGTGACACGAAGGTGGTGCAGCGAGGCAAGGGCGACGGGTGTTACGTCACCACCGCGGGCGTCGGGGTCATCGAGCACGACCGGCGGCTCGGCCCGTCCGAGGTGCGACCGGGTGACGCGGTGATCGTGTCCGGGCCGATCGGCGATCACGGGATCACGATCATGCTGGCCCGTGGTGACCTGGGCATCGAGTCGGACCTGGTGTCGGACACCGCGTCGCTGCACGAGCTGGCGGCCGCGCTGCTGGACGCGGCGCCCGGTGTCCGGATGATGCGCGACGCCACCCGCGGCGGCGTCGCGACGGTGCTGAACGAGGTGGCGCGGGCGGCCGAGGTGGCCGTCGTGGTGGAGGAGGACGCGATCCCGGTGCGGCCTGAGGTGCGTGGTGCGGCCGAGCTCCTGGGCATCGATCCTCTTTACGTGGCCTGTGAAGGACGGTTCGTGGCCGTTGTGGACGGTGCCGAGTCGGACCGCGCGGTCGAGGCACTGCGTCGTCATCCGCTGGGCGCGCGGGCGGCGGTGATCGGTCGGGTCGGCGAGGCTCCGGCCGGACTGGTGCTGCTGAAGACGGCGTTCGGCGGAACCAGGATCTGCGACGTCCTGGTGGGCGACCCGCTGCCGAGGATCTGCTGAATGCACGAGCTGGCCGTCACGCAGGCGATCATCGACGCGATCACCGAGAAGACGGGCGAGGCCCGGATCTGCTCGGTGCGGCTGGAGATCGGCGTGTTGTCCGGCGTTTTGGTGGACGCCGTGCGGTTCTGCTTCGACCTGGTGGCGGAGGGCACGCCTGTCGAGGGCGCGGTGCTGGTGGTGGACGAGCCACCGGGACGCGTCCGCTGCCGGGACTGCGACGAGGTGTTCGGTGCCGACCACCTGATCCTGTTGTGCCCGGCGTGCGGCTCCGCGCACGCCGAAGTGTTGTCCGGCAGGGAACTGCTGATCAAGTCCGTGGAGGTGAGTCCGGCATGTGCGCCACCTGCGGGTGCTCCGGGGTGACCGTGGAGCTGGAACAGCGAGTGCTGGCCCACAACGACGACCTCGCGCACCGCAACCGCGAATGGTTCGCCGAACGCGAGGTGCTCGCGGTGAACCTGATGAGTTCGCCGGGCGCGGGCAAGACGACGTTGCTGGAACGGACGATCCGCGACCTGGACGGCGGCGTGACGGTCTCCGTGGTCGAAGGCGACCAGGAGACGGCGTTCGACGCCGAGCGGATCCGGGCGACCGGCTGCCGGGCCGTGCAGATCAACACCGGCGCGGGCTGCCACCTCGACGCGGCCATGCTGGCTCGCGCGGTGCACGAGCTCGACCCGCCCACCCGGTCGGTGGTGTTCGTCGAGAACGTCGGCAACCTCGTGTGCCCGGCGCTGTTCGACCTGGGGGAGTCCTACCGCGTGGTGATCATGTCCGCCACCGAGGGCGAGGACAAGCCGCTCAAGTACCCGCACATGTTCGGCACCGCGGACGTCGTCGTGCTCAACAAGGTGGACCTGTTGCCACATCTGGACTTCGCCGTGGACACCTTCGTCCGGTCCCTGCGTCAGGTGAACCAGCGAGCCGAGATCCTGCCGCTGTCCGCGACCACTGGTGCGGGCATCGACGCGTGGTGCGGGCAGCTGCGCGACTGGATGTGACTCAGGAGCCGAACGACAACCGGGAGTTCTCCGCCCGGCGCAGGTCGTCGGCGGCTTCCGCGGGCATGGCCAGTTCGATGGTGCACCCGGAGGCGTCGGAGGTCACGTCGAGCCATTCGCAGATCTGGTTGGTCAGCCAGAGCCCCTCACCGGGTTGCTCGATGACACCGGGAAGCCGGTAGCCGACGAACGGGTTGACGTGGTCGAGCGGTGTGTCGCTGTGCAGCGTGCACACCACCCGGCCGGCGGCGGGACGTACCCACACCGCCGCCCGGTCCACGCCCTGCCTGGCCAGGTAGGTGATGGCCTCGCCGACCGCGATGCCGAACATGCCGACGGCGTCCTCGTCCGACCGCAGCAGGGCGGTGGCCGTGTTCAGCACGTATCGCCGCACCGCCGCCAGTTCGCCCTCGAAGCGGAAGAGATCGGCCGCGATGCCCTGGGCCTGCGGGCTTGAGCGCGACCTCGCGAACTCCTCGGGCGCCATGAACTGGGACGAGGGCTCGGCCCGGCTTCCCACCACGCACTCCGGATGGGTGCGGCGGACGTCCTCGAGCACCTCGGCTTCGACCACCCTGGTGTCGTACGGGCAGATCATCCAGATCTGAGTGTCGGCCAGCACGATGTTGAGCGCCGCCTCCATCCGGTTGAACGCCTCGATCTCGCGGCCCGACCTGCCGGTCCACTCGGGCTCGGCGAGCACGCGCACGGCTCCGGCGTCCTGATGGCGGCTCCAGTAGCGGTGGACGGCGGTCGCGTGCTGCGGAGGCCGGTGGCCGAGGTGGCCGTCATCGGCGTACTCGACACCCTCGGTCTCCCGGCCGATCACCTCGCGCAGCAGCTCCTGGTTCGGCCGCGTGGTGGCCACCAGGACGGGTTCACCCCGGCGCTGCCCGTCCTGCACGAACGGGACCGCCATCGCGAGGAACTCCGCGTCGCTGCCGTAGATACAGCCCTGGTGCAGGAAGCTTTCCCTCATCGCACCTCCCGAGCGGCGTACCCGCGAGTCCTGCTGAATTCCTCGAACGCGCTGTGCACAGGGCACTTCAGGGGAATCACGCTCCCACATCGATTCGCTTCTCGACGACTTCCGCCGAGATGGCTCTCGAATCCGTTTCCGGGGATCCGGCGGATGTCGTCGCAGTTCAGGCGCAGATCCGCCGGGCATGACGGAAGCGCCGTGCTGGATGTTAACGGTGTGGCGGCAGTTGGGTAACTCCCATTTGTGACTGTGCGGAAGGGCTTGGCCGGCACGGTGCAGGACATTTGTGTCCAGGTCGGACAACTATGTCCGCAATTCCCGCGAGTGCCGGCGTCGCTCTCGACGTCGCGCGTGTTCTCGGCCAGAACGCAGAGGCGAACGTCCTCATCTGAACGGTGCTGAATGCCGTGTTCCGCGGCGTGTCACCGGCTCAGGGTGAGGTCATGACGCGCATCGTGATCGCTGGTGGAGGAGTGAGCGGGCTCAGCCTCGCCGCTCACCTCGCGGTGACCGATCACCGGCACCCGGTGGTCGTCGTCGACGACGCGAGCAAGCCGCTGGGTGACATGACGTGGGCGTCGTGGAGTGACCGGCCCGGCCTGCTGGACGCGGCGGCATCGCGGTGGTTCGAGAGGGTTCGGGTGCACGTCAACGGCCGGACCACCGTGTTGCCCCTGGGGCGCTACCGCTACCGCGTCGTGCGCGGAGATGATCTGTTGGCTGTCGTGCGGCGGTACACCGATTCGTTGCGGCACTTCACGTTCCACCATGGACATGTGGATCGTGTCGAGGACGACGGGGTGATCGTCGACGGACGACACATGAGGGCGAAGTGGGTGTTCGACAGCGTCGTCGGACCGGCGGAACAGCCGCCTGCCGATGCCGCGCTGTCCTTCCGCGGATGGCAGGTGCACAGTGAGCGAGCGGCATTCGACGTGGAGACCCCGACTCTGTTCGACTTCCGCACGCCGCAAGGACACGGTGCGAGCTTCGTGTACGTGCTGCCGGTCGATGCCCACCACGCACTGGTCGAGCACACCTCCTTCATAGCGCCCGGTGCACCGCAAGACGTTGCCGCACAACGAGAAGCGCTCGCGGAGTACCTCGCCGACGTCGTGGGTACGGGTGGTCACGACGTCGAACGCGAAGAGCATGCCGTTCTGCCGCTGCGATCGGCGCAGTCGCCTCGCAGGAACGGCAACGCGCTCACGATCGGTGTGGAGGCCGGGATGATGAAGGCCTCGACGGGATTCGCCTACCAGCGGATTCAGCGTGACAGCGCCGCGATCGCGGAGTCGTTGCGCCGGCACGGCGACCCGTTCCACCTCCCGGCGTCGCCCTCGCGGTTCCGAATGTTCGACGGCGTACTGCTCGACGTCATCAGGCGTGAGCCCGCTCAGCTGGAACAAGCGTTCGGCGCACTGTTCCGGTTCCGCACCGCGGAGCCCGCCCTGCGGTTCCTCGACGAGGCGACGTCGGTGACACAGGAGTGGCGGCTGTTCGCCGGGATGCCCGCGGCGCCCTACCTCACCGCCGCGCGGCATCGGCTGGCCAGGTAGAGGTCGAGGAAAGCAGCGGAATCGCAGGCACCGACGGCCATCGCGGGCGGACTCGTGGTGCTCGCCTGGTCGCCGCCGCCGGAGGCGAAGGAGGTGGCCCACGCGTTCGGTGTCACGCTGTCACCGCGCGCTGGAGCCGCCAGGCACCGAGCGCGAACAACGCCGCCGCGAACCCCAGCAGCACGCTCAGGTGTGGTGCCACGGTGAGGATGTCGCCGCCGCGCCGGGTGAGTGCGGCGAACCCGTCGTTGGCCCAGCCGTGCGGAGTGGCGAACGCGACGGTGCGCAACGCGGGGCTGAAGAACTCGATCGGCACCATGCACCCGCCGAACGCGGCGAGGCCCAGTCCGAGCAGGATGCCGGCGCCGGCGGTCTGTTGCTGCGTGCGGCACACCGCGCCGAGCAGAAGCCCCGCACCGCCCGACACGAGGGCGAACGCGCACAGCAGGGCCGCCGCGCCGAGCGGGTCTCCCCAGCGCACACCGAAGAGCAACGCCGAGCCGACGACGACGATCAGGCCCTGCAGCAGGGCGATCGCCACCCGGCCGAGCGCCTCGCCGGCGATGATCACGCGTGCGGGTGTGGGGGTGGCGAGCATCCGGCGCGTCACGCCGAACGAGCGAGTCTCCACCAGGGCCGCCGCCGCGGTGAGCGAGTTCAGGAACGTGAACACGATCAACTGGCTCGCCGCGCCGAGATCGAAGCCCGAGAAGTCCTCGGGGAAGAGGGCCTCGCCCGCCGTGGTCGTGCGCACCTCGACCGGCTCCACCGGCACCGAGTCCACAACGGACAGTGCGGTCGCGGCGTCGAGCCCGGTGTGCGAAGCCACGAACTCGCCCGCGGCGAGCCGGTTCGCCTCGCTGGTCAGCACTGTGGTGACGAGCATCCGCAGCTGTTGGCCGGTTCGGTCGGGTCGCACCAGCAGGCGGGGCGCCTGCCCGGCGACGCGGACGAGTCCGGCGCTCGCCTCACCGTGCTCCACGGCCGTGCGCAACGCCGCTTCGTCGGAGAAGTCCCGCACCTGCATCGCGGATTCCGCGCGCAACGCACCCGCGTCGCCCACCACTCCGAGAACTGGGCTGCCCGCGCCGCCGAACGCCGCACCGATGATGAACACGAGCATCAGCGGTAGCGCCACGAGGAAGAAGAGTCCGGTGCGGTCCCGGAGGGCACGGCGGACGTTGATCCAGCCGATCGAGAGGATCTTCACGACGGCACCACCTTCCGGAAGAGCAGCAGGGCCGCGGTGCAGGTGACCGCGGCGAACGCGGTCATGGCGGCGACCGAGGGAAGCACTGCGGCGACGTCACCACCGGCGAGGTCGGCGAGGCCGCGCAGGAACCACCGGTGCGGTGCCAGGAGGCTGAGCTTCTCCAGCAGTCCACCCGCCTGGGAGACGGGGAAGAACGCGCCACCGAGCGAGCCGAGCACGATCGCTGTCACCGCCTGCCAGCCACCCGCCTGCTCCGCCGTCTTCGCGAGGGCGGCCACCACCGCCATCGCGCCGGTGGCGGCGAGCACCCCGGACAGCACGAGCAACGCGACACCTGCGGGACTGCCCCAACGAGCACCCATCAACAGCGAGCTCGCCACGATCAGGACCGTCATGCTCAGCACGCCGATGGCCACGCTGGTCAGCAGCTTGCCCAGGAGGATCGACGACCGGCGCACCGGTGCCGCGAGCAGCCGCGCCATCGTGCCGAGCCGGCGTTCCTCCAGCAGACCGGTCACCCCCAGTTGCACGGCGAAGAACAGGAAGAACACCGCCATGCCCGCGGCGTACTGCGTCTTCGCGTCGAGCTGTCTGCTGAGGGTGGTGTCCTCGGCGACGGACACGCGGGGGAGTGCGGCGGCGGCTTCGGCGGCGAGTTCGGCGGGGGAGGTGGTCAGTCCGGAGTGGACGGTCGCGGCGACCGCCTGGCGCACCGCGGTGAGCCGGTCGGTGTAGGACTGCGCGAGCGAGCGCGCGACCTGAGTGCCGGTCGGCGCGTCCACGTCACCGACGACCTCGATCCGTGCGGCACGGCCCGCGAGCACGTCCTCGGTCAGCCCCACCGGCAGCAGAAACGCCGCCGTCGCCTCGCCCTTGTCCACCCACGAGCGGGCTTCCTGCTCGGAGGCCGCGGCGCGGATCTCGATGGCGCCGGAGCTCGCGGCACCGCGCAGGACCTCCTCGGTGAACGTTCGAGCGACGGCACCGCGGTCGGAGTCCACGACGGCGTAGCGGAAGAGCTGGCTGTCGCCGCCGACGTTGCCGAGGATGAGGGTGAAGATGCCGGCGAGCCCCAGCGGCAGCACGAGCGCGAGTACGTAGGCGGTCCGGTCGCGGGCGCGTTCTCGAAGGTCACGCGCGGCGATCAGCAATGCGTGACGCACGGTCACTCCCTCAGCGCTTTGCCGGTGAGGTGCAGGAAGACGGTCTCGAGGTTGGGTTCGGTCACCTCGGCCGACCGCACCACCACGCCGTCGGCCGAGATCGCCGACAGCACCTGGGGCAGGGTTTCCCGCGCGTCGTCCACGACCAGTTCGAGACCCTGTCCGTGTGCGGCCACGCCGTGCACGTTCCGGATCGAGCCGAGCACCGCGGCCGCGTGCGTGACGTCCCCGTCCAGCAGCAACGAGATCCGGTCCCGTTCGCCGAGCCGCTCGACGAGTTCGCGCCGGGTGCCCTCGGCGATCAGGCGGCCGGAGTCGATGACGCCGACGCGGTCGCAGAGCCGCTCCGCCTCCTCCATGTAGTGCGTGGTGTAGAGGATCGCCATGCCGTCAGCGGCGAGCGCACGCACGTTGTCCATGATCTGGTTGCGGCTCTGCGGGTCGACGCCGGCGGTGGGCTCGTCGAGCACCAGCAGCCTCGGTTCGTGCAGCAGCCCGATCGCCACGTTGAGCCGCCGCTTCATCCCGCCCGAGTACTCCCGCGCCAGGTCGCCGGCGCGGTCGGCCAGGCCGACCACGTCGAGCACGTGGTCGACGCGACTCTTCGGAGCTCCGTAGAGGCTCGCGAAGAACCTCAGGTTCTCCCGTCCGGTCAGGTCCGGGTAGAGCGCGAGCTCCTGCGGCACGTACCCGACCAGGCGCTTGGCGGCGATGGCGTGGATGGACATCGGTTCGCCCGCGACGAGCACCTCGCCCGCGTCGGGCGAGAGCACGCCGGTGATCATCGAGATCGTCGTGGTCTTGCCCGCGCCGTTCGGGCCGAGCAGCCCGTAGGTCTCGCCTTCGGTGATCGTGAACGACACGTCGTCGACCGCCAGCACGTCACCGAACCGGCGTCTCAGGCCGGAGCATGAGAGGACCGTCATGGCGCGCTCCTTCCGCTGGAATCACGACGACGGAGCAGCGGGCGTGCCGCAGGCAGTAGGTCGTGACCGAGCTCATCACCAGCACACCCGACCTGTGGTCACCGTGCCCGCCGACCACCAGGAAGGCGGCATCCGCGGAGCGCTCGACGAGCACCGGCCCAGCTTTGCCCTGCGGGGTCTCCTGGTCGATGCGCACGCCGTCGGCGGCCGTGCCGAGCGCGTCCACGGCGGCGATGAGATCGCGGCGGTGCATTTCGGCGAACGGATCGGTTCCGCCGTCCGCCGAGGGGGCGAGATGGCAGACCGACAGCGCCAGCACGGACGCGTTCGTGCGCTTGGCTTCCGCGACGGCCCAGGCGAGCGCGGCTTTCGCGGCCGGCGAACCGTCGACACCGACGACGATGTGGGACTCGGAGTTCATGTAGGGCTCCTCGCGTGGATTCACCACTCAGCGTGCTCGTAGGGGCGGTCGTGGGCGCAGGGGCTTTCGTCCCGCCCGGTCAGTGCACAACTTCTCGTGCCAGAAGGCATTTCGCGTGCGTCGACGCCTGCCTCGACCGGTGTCGTCGAACCACTGGTCGTGCCTGCGACGGGACCAACGGCCCTGGGGAGGTCTCCTTCGCGCGGCCTGGGGCAGGAGGTGGACCGTGGCCGCGAGTCGGCTGGCCCGAGTCGCCCGTCAGGCCTTTCCCCGCCGCGACCAGCTCGCCACGGCGGGCGATCGCCTCGAGGGCGTCGCGGCCGCGGTCGTCGCGATGCCGGCGATCCCCGTGGTGGGTCCCGCACGACAGGGGACCTAGTGCCCGCCGCGAGCGAGACCTGAGGAGGTGGGGGATCTCCTTCGCCTGGAGCAGGCTTCTCGCTGCTGAACAGTCCACATCGGAGTGAGGAGTGCGCCGTGACCACAGGAACCGCCGGGCCGGAGGCCACCGCGCCTCCGGAGCCGGGCGCCGACCAGCCACGACCGTCCAGATTCGGCCTGCCCACCGCGACCGCGCTGGTGGTCGGATCCGTGATCGGCACCGGAGTGTTCGGCCTGCCCTCGGCACTCGCGGCGTTCGGCCCGATCAGCCTTGTCGCGTTCGTGCTGGTCACGATCGGGGCGCTGGCACTCGCGCTGACGTTCGGTGCGCTGTCCAAGCGGATCAGCGGCTCCGGCGGCCCTTACGTCTACGCCCGTGACGCCTTCGGCGACTTCGCCGGCTTCCTCACCGCCTGGTGCTACTGGATCACGGCGTGGGCGGGCAACGCGGCGATCGTCGTCGCGCTGGTCGGGTACGTCGAGGTCTTCGTCAACACCGACCACCAGGTGGTCTGGTCGATCGCGATCGCCTTGGCGGGCCTGTGGATTCCGGCGCTGGTCAACCTGTCCGGCCTGCGGAACATGGCCGTCACCCAGATCCTCTCCGTCGTGCTGAAGTTCGTCCCGTTGCTCTTCATGGCGACCGTCGGCCTGATCTTCGTCAAGTCCGCGAACTTCGGTCCCTTCAACGCGAGCGGCACCTCTGTGTGGGGCGCCATCTCGGCCGCCGGCGCCATCGCGCTGTTCAGCTACATCGGCATCGAGACCGCCTCGGTGGCCGCCGGTCGAGTGCGCGACCCCGAACGCAACGTCAGCCGCGCCACCGTGTTCGGCACGATCGGCTGCGCCGTCGTCTACATCCTCGGCACGCTCACCGTCTTCGGCACCGTGCCGAACGCGGCACTGCGAGACACCAAGGCCCCGTTCACCGACGCCGCCAACGCCATCTTCGGCGGCCAGTGGGCCGGACAGACCATCGCCGTCGCCGCCGTCGTGTCCGGCCTCGGCTGCCTCATCGGCTGGACCCTGATCATCGGCGAGATGCCGATGGCCGCCGCGAAGGACAACCTGTTCCCGAAGGCCTTCCTGCGCACTCGCCGCGACATCCCCAGTTTCGGCATCATCAGCTCCACCGTGCTCGCCTCGGCCCTGGTGATCGTCAGCTACACCAACTTCGAGCAGGTCTTCACCACGCTCGTGCTGCTGTCGGTGTTCACCGCCGTCGTGCCGTACCTGTTCAGCGCCGCCGCCCAGCTGTACTGGCTGCTGGTCCGCGGCCGCCGCGCCGAATGGCCGCACCTCGTGCGTGACTGCACGGTCTCGGTTCTGGCTCTCGCGTTCTCCTTCTGGGCACTGGCCGGCAGCGGCTACCAGGCCGTCTACTACGGCGTCATCTGCCTGCTGCTGGGTGTGCCGCTCTACATCTGGCTCAAGGTCAGCCGCGGCGAGTACGGCGAGGTGACCTCGTGAACCTCGCGGTGGCGTCGGAAGTCGGCACGCTGCGCCAGGTCATCGTGCACCGCCCAGGTCTCGAGCTGAGCAGGCTCACCCCGCGCAACTGCGACGAGCTGCTGTTCGACGACGTGCTCTGGGCGTCGAAGGCCCAGGAGGAACACGACGTCTTCGCCTCGGTGCTGCGCGACCGCGGGATCACCGTGCATCACACCGGCACTCTGCTCGCCGAGACGCTGGACTTGCCGGAGGCACGGGCGTTCGTCCTGGACCGCGTCTGCACGCCGGAGCTGCTCGGACCTACGCTGGCCGCGCCGGTCCGCGAGTTCGCGGAGAAGGTCGACGCCCCGCAACTCGCCGAACTGCTCGTCGGCGGTGTCACGCGCGCCGACCTGTCTCCGCTCAGCGTGCCGAGCCTGCGCTGGAACAGCCTCGGACTGGACGACTTCGTCCTGCCGCCGCTGCCGAACACGCTGTTCCCGCGCGACAGTTCGGCGTGGATCTACGGCGGCGTCACCATCAACCCGATGGCGAAGGCAGCCCGTCGCCGCGAATCCCTGCACTGCCAAGCGATCTACCGTTTCCACCCGCTGTTCGCGGACGCCGTCTTCCCGACCTACTACGGCGCGGACGACGCCAACCACCAGCCCGCGACGCTGGAAGGCGGCGACATCCTCGTCCTCGGGCGCGGCACGGTGCTGATCGGCATGGGGGAGCGGACCACCCCGATGGGCGTGGAGATCCTGGCGCGGGAACTCTTCCGCACCGGCCAGGCGAGTTCTGTGATCGCCGTGCAGCTGCCCCGCTCGCACGCGCTCATGCACCTCGACACGGTCATGACGATGCTCGACCTCAACACGTTCATCCGCTATCCCGGCCTCGATCCCGAGACGCTCAGGACGTGGGTGATCACCCCTGCCGACGTGGAGGAGGTCATCGAGCGGAGCTCGGCCGGCCTGCGTGTGCAGGAACGGACCTCGGTGTTCGCCACGATCGCCGAGTTGCTCGGTGTCGACCGGCTGCGTGTGCTGTGCGCGGACGAGGACGCCCGCGCCGCCGAACGCGAACAGTGGGACGACGCCAACAACTTCCTCGCGCTCGCGCCCGGCGTCGTCGTCGGCTACGAACGCAACACCGTCACCAACACCATGCTCGCCGACCACGGCATCGAGGTCATCTCCATCCCCGGCAACGAACTCGGCCGCGGCCGAGGCGGCGCCCGCTGCATGACCTGCCCGATCCAGCGCGACGGCATCTGAAAGGACCACCTCGATGCGACACCCCGGCTCGTTGCTGAAGGAACTCGACCTCACCAAGGAGAAGTTCCTCGACCTCGTCTCCCAGGCCCGCGGTTTGAAACGCGCCAAGGCATCCGGTGTCGAGCACCCGGTCTTGACCGGCAAGAACATCGCCCTCGTTTTCGAGAAGAGCTCGACCCGCACCCGTTGCGCCTTCGAAGTCGCCGCCCACGACCAGGGCGCCCACGTCACCTACCTCGACCCGACCGGCTCGCACATGGGCCGCGAGGAGTCCATCCCGGACACCGCCAAGGTCCTCGGCCGCATGTTCGACGCCATCGAGTTCCGCGGCTTCGCCCAGGAGACGGTCGAGACGCTGGCCGAGCACGCCGGCGTGCCCGTGTGGAACGGCCTGACCGACTCCTGGCACCCCACCCAGATGCTCGCCGACGTCCTCACCATGAGGGAGCACTTCACCGGTCAGATCGAGGACGTCAAGTTCGCCTTCGTCGGCGACGGCCACAACAACGTCGCCCGCTCGTTGCTCATCACCGGCGCCCTGCTCGGCATGGACGTCCGCATCGCCGCCCCCGCCGCGCTGCAGCCGCCCGCCGACGTGATCGCCAAGGCCCACGAGCTGGCTGCCGCGAGCGGTGCCCGCGTGCTCGTCACCGACGACCCCGAACAGGCCGTCGCCGACGCCGACTTCATCTACACCGACGTCTGGGTCAGCATGGGCGACTCACCCGAGGCCTGGGACACCCGCGTACCCCTGCTGACGCCCTACCGCGTCACCGCCGAACTGATGAAGGCGACCGGCAAGTCCACCACGAAGTTCCTGCACTGCCTGCCGTCCATCCACGATCGCACCACCCAGGTCGGCCGCCGGGTCCACGAGCAGTACGGCCTTGACGGAGCCGAGGTCACCGACGAGGTGTTCTCGTCGGCCGCTTCGGTCGTCTTCGACCAGGCCGAGAACCGCCTGCACACGATCAAGGCGGTCATCGTCGCCGGGCTGGCCTCCTGATGCGCATCGTCGCGGCACTCGGTGGCAACGCCCTGCTGATGCGCGGCGAACGTGCGGACGCCTCCGTCCAGCTGCACCACGTCGAAGCAGCGGCGCGAGCCCTCGCGCCGCTTGCCGTCGAGAACGAACTCGTCATCTGTCACGGCAACGGCCCTCAGATCGGCCTGCTCGCCCTGGAAAGCGAGGCCGACCCGTCCCTCACCCGCCCGTACCCGCTCGACACCCTCGGCGCCGAAACCCAGGGCATGATCGGCTACTGGCTCGCCCAGTCACTGCGCAACGCCGGTGTTCGCAAGCCGGTACTCGCCGTCGTGACCCAGACCGTCGTCGACCCCGCAGATCCGGCGTTCGCCGCGCCGACCAAGTTCATCGGCCCGATCTACCAGCGCGACCAGGCGGACCGGCTGGCCGAGCAGAACGGCTGGACCATGGCGGCCGACGGCCCGCACTGGCGCCGCGTCGTCCCATCACCCGAGCCACTGCGGCTGGTCGAACAGGAGTCGATCGAACAGCTGGTGAGCGGCGGAACGGTCGTGGTCTGCGCAGGCGGCGGCGGTGCGCCCGTGGTCGACAACGGGCAGTTGCAGGGCGTGGAGGCGGTCGTGGACAAGGACCTAACCTCGGCCGGACTCGCGATCGCGCTGAAGGCCGACCGCCTGCTTCTGCTGACCGACGTGTCCGCTGTGATGTCCGACTTCGGCATGCCGGAAGCGGAACCCCTGCGCCACCTCGACGTGGACGAGATCGAGCACCTGACCTTTCCGGCCGGCTCGATGGGGCCGAAGATCGAGGCGTGTCGCCGGTTCGTGCGCGCGACGGGATCGATGGCGGCCATCGGCGCCCTTGCGGATGCGGAGGCGCTTCTTCGCGGCGACGCCGGTACTTCGGTTGGTCGGAAGCGGGTCGACAGCTCCCTGTGACCGCCGGACGAACGTCCTGAGCCGGCGGGGCCCTGTCCGGCAGGCGGACGGTGCTCCCCGCCGAGTTCGCGCCGGCCGGAATCGGCCTGGTGGTCGTCTTCACGCACGTTCGCGCCGGTTCACCCAGGGCCCCCCGAGCGGGTCAGGTCTCCAGCCATTCGGGCCGGGTCGAGGAAGCGGGGTCGAGCCGGTCGAGGATGCGTTCGTGGGCGGCGTGCAGCTGATCGAGCTGTACCGCGTCCAACGGGTCCACGACCAGCTCGCGGACCAGGGTGACGTGACCGGGTGCGGCCTGCTCGACGGCGGCCATGCCCGCGGCGGTGAGGACCGCGCGGCTGGCCCGGCCGTCTGCGGGGTCGGGCTCGCGGCGCAGCAGATCGCGGGCCTCGAGGCGCTTCACGACGTTCGACAGGCGTGACAACGAGGAACTGGTGAGCTGCGCGAGGCGGCTCAGGCGCAGGGCGTGGCCGGGAATCTCAGAGAGCATCGACAGCACGTGGTACTCGAAGAAGGTCAGCCCTGCGTCGCGCTCCAGCTGGGCGCCGAGGGTCGCGGGCAGCCGGGTCAGCACGCGCACCATGTCGAGCCAGGCCAGTCGTTGCTCCGCCGTCAGCCAGCGCGGTTCCTGCGAGTCCGGGGTCACACCCCCAATTTACTTGACGCTTGAACCATTCGCTCCTAGCCTCGGAGACAGAAAGTTCAAACTTGAACTATTTGGAGGCTGTCATGCGCGTCGCGATCATCGGTGCGGGCAACGTCGGATCCGGACTCGCCGGCGCTGCCGTCGCCGCGGGCCACCAGGTCACCGTCGCCGCCGCTCACGAGGAGAACGCGGTCAAGGTGGCCGAGCAGGTGGGCGGAACGTCCGCGGCGTCGGCGGCGGACGCCTCCCAGGGCGCGGACGTGGTGGTGCTGGCGGTGCCCGCCGGCGTCGCGGCCGACGTGCTCGGCGAGATCAAGGGCACCGGCGCGGTGGTCGTGGACGCGACCAACCCGCTCAACGAGACCTACAGCGACCTGACGACCAGCGGAACGAGCCACGCCGAGCAACTGGCCGCGGTCGTGCCCGGAGTGAGGCTCGTCAAGGCGTTCAACACGGTCTTCGCCTCCCGGCTGGGTGACGCGAGCGAGGCCGGCCAGCCGCTGGACGGTTACTACGCGGGTGACGACGACGCGGCCAAGCAGGTCGTGGCCGAACTGCTGACCTCGCTGGGCTTCCGGCCGATCGACGCGGGCGGCCTGCGGATGGCCCGTTCGCTGGAGGAGCTGGCCTTCCTGAACATCTCCCTCAACGCGCGCAACGGCTGGACCTGGCAGAGTGGATGGCGGCTGACCGGGCCGACTGTCTGAAAAGGACGGCTGACTTTCCTTCCGGCTTGAGGAGAACCATGTTCGCGTCCTGGTACGACCGGCAAGGTGCCGCCGCCGAGGTGCTGCACGTCGGCGAGCTGCCCGATCCCGAGCCCGGCCCCGGTGAGGTGCGGGTCGAGGTGCGACTGTCCGGAGTGAACCCCGGCGACACGAAGAAACGGCGGGGCTGGCTGGGTTCCTCGATGCCGTTCCCGAGGGTCGTTCCACACAGCGACGCCGCCGGAGTGGTGGACGCGGTCGGCGAGGGCGTGGACAAGTCCCGGCTGGGACGCCGCGTGTGGGTCTACGGCGCGCAGTCCTACCGAGCGTTCGGTACGGCCGCGCAGTACGTGGTCGTGCCCGAGCATCTGGCCGTGCCGCTGCCGGACCAGGTGACCGACGAACTGGCCGCGAGCCTGGGCATCCCCGGAATCACGGCCCACCGCACGGTGTTCGCCGACGGGCCTGTCGACGGACGGACCGTGCTGGTGCAGGGCGTGCTCGGCGGCGTCGGCTCACTCGCCGCGCAACTGGCCCGGTGGGGCGGCGCCACCGTCCTGGGAACCGTGACCAGGACCAGCGACCTCGACCTCGTCGACCCCGAGATCGTCTCGCACGCGACAGCCCTCGACACCCCCAGTGCGGCCGACGAGATTCGCGCGAACGCACCGGACGGCGTACATCGGATCGTCGAGGTGTCGTTGTCCGACAACGCGGACCTGGACATCGCCGTCTTGGCGAACGACGGCGTCATCGCCGCTTACGGCACGCGCGCCGACCGCACAGAGATCCCGTTCTGGCCATTGCTGTTCGCCAACGCCACGGTCCGGCTGTTCGGCAGCGACGACTTTCCCGCCACCGCGAAACGAGCCGCAGCCCGCGACCTCACCGCGGCGGCCGCCATGGGTGCGTTGAAGGTGAAGGTCGGGCAGTTGTTCCCGCTCGCCGAGATCGCGGCGGCGCACGAGCGGGTCGACGCGGGCGGTCGCGGCCGCGTGCTCGTCACCGTTCCTTGACCGGCTGCACCTCGAAACCCGCGGCAGGCTAGTTTGCCTCGGTGAGTCTCCTCGATGACGTGGCCGAGCGCGATGGTTGGCGCTGCTGGGTGTGCGACGAACCGGTCGACCCCGACATGTCGGTGAACGACGCGCGAGGGCCCAGCGTCGACAGCCGGACCGCCGACCGGAAGGCCAAGGTCGCCGAGCGGCTCGCGCACCGCGGGTGCAACAGCCGCAAGGGCGCGGTCAAGGTCGTCATCGCCTGGCCCGACCGCCTGCACGTGGTCGAACCCGCGCCTCTGATCACCGTGGCCGGGCGGCTGGAGCGCAAGGGCGGCCGCGAGATGGTGGCCCGCTGCCCGACCAAGCAGGACGCCCAGGAAGTCGTGGAGTGGCTGGAGGACCGGTTCTCCCGGCTCGTGCCGGGGCTGCCGGTGACCGCCTCGGTTGAGGCGGGCGGAGGCCAGTTCCTCGTCGTGCTGGCCACCGGACGTCGCTGATCGCACGCGCGGGTGCACGACTCCGCGAGATTCGCCGATGGTCGGGCCACGTCTCGTGCTTTGGACTGATTTGTCCTGGCCCGCGAACGTACGATGACGTCGTGTTCGCCTATCTGCGGTCGGTGTGGGCCGAGCCCCGTCCGGTGCGCGCGGCGGCGCGGCTGTGGTGGGACTGGGCGCTCGTCGCCGTGCTCCTGCTGGTCGCGGTGCTCGAGACGGTGCTGCGCCCGGAACTGAACTCGCGG
Source organism: Lentzea waywayandensis (assembly GCF_900115955.1). Lineage (GTDB taxonomy): Bacteria > Actinomycetota > Actinomycetes > Mycobacteriales > Pseudonocardiaceae > Lentzea > Lentzea waywayandensis. The sequence continues at coordinate 129,309 of NZ_FOYL01000002.1, read as the reverse complement.
ATCGGCTCGCTGGTCGTCGCGGCGGTGCTGCTGCCGCTGTTGTTGCTGCGCCGGAGCAGGCCGCTGCTCGCGGTCGCCGTCGCGTTCGGCGTGGCCGCGGTCGCCTCGCTGGTGTTCCGGGGCGAGCCCGAGCTCAACGTGACGGTGTTCATGGTGCTCTTCCCGTTCTCCCTGTTCCGGTGGGGTTCCGGGCGGGAGGCGGTGCTCGGGCTCGCGATCATGCTCGGCAAGGTCGGGCTGTCGGTGGTGCTCGGGTTCATCAGCGTGAGCGAGGCGGTGGGCGGGAGCGCCGTGCTGGGGACGGCGTGCGCAATCGGAGCCGCGGTGCGGTATCGCGGACGGGCGCGGGCACGCGAGCTCGAGCAGGTCAAGCTGCTGGAACGGGAACGGCTGGCACGGGATCTGCACGACACGGTGGCGCACCACGTGTCGGCGATGGCGATCCGGGCCCAGGCGGGGCTCGCGACGGCGGCGTCACGGCCGGAGGCGGCGACCGAGGCACTCGGCCTGATCGAGTCGGAGGCGTCGCGGGCGCTCGCCGAGATGCGCACGATGGTGCGAGCCTTGCGCCACAACGAGTCCGCGGACCTGGCACCCAGCCCGACCGTCGCCGACGTCGCACTGCTCGCGAGCCGCGGCACGCCAGGGCCGGAAGTGGACGTGCGGATCGACGGTGCCGTCGACGACCTCCCGAAGTCGGTGGGAACCGCGATCTACCGGCTCACCCAGGAGTCGGTCACCAACGCGCGGCGGCACGCCCGGCACGCCACGCGCATCGAGGTGAGCGTGGTCGTCGGTGGCTCGTCGGTGCACCTGCGGGTGAGCGACGACGGCGACGCCCGCGGCCCTGCCGTACGCGGACACGGGTTGATCGGCATGATGGAGCGCGCCCACCTGCTCGGCGGCAGCTGCGAGGCAGGCCCGAACCCGGAACGAGGCTGGACCGTGACCGCCGTACTGCCACTCACCGGGGCGCGCGGATGAGCGTCCGGGTCATCGTCGCCGACGACCAGGAGATCGTCCGCACCGGACTCTCGATGATCCTCGACGCCCAGGAGGGCATCGAGGTCGTCGGTGCGGCGCCGGACGGACGGCAGGCCGTGGAACTGGCCCGGCGGCTGCGGCCCGACGTGTGCCTGTTCGACATCCGGATGCCTGGAATCGACGGCATCGAGGCCACCCGCCTGCTCGCCGGGCCCGGCGTCGCCGACCCGCTCGCGGTCGTCGTGATCACCACGTTCGACCTGGACGAGTACGTCTACGCCGCGCTCCGCGCGGGTGCCAGGGGCTTCCTCCTCAAGGACGCCGGCCCCGCCCTGCTCGCCCAGGCCGTTCACGCCGCGGCCTCCGGCGACGCCCTGATCGCCCCCAGCGTCACCGCCCGGCTCATCGAGGCGTTCACGGACGTCGAGCCCGCCGATCGCGTCGTGCAGCCGATCGAACCGCTCACCGAACGGGAGGAGCAGGTGCTCGCCGCCGTCGCGGGCGGGCGCACCAACAGCGAGGTCGCCAAGGAGCTCTACATCACGCTCAGCACGGTCAAGTCCCACATCGCCAGCCTGATGGCCAAGATCGGTGCGAGGAACCGGGTCGAGATGGCGATCTGGGCCTACGAGACCAAGCGCGTCCGGAGCGGATTCCGGCGGTAGTCAGCCGAAAGTACGACGACCGCGCCACACCATCGGCCGAGATGATCGCGGCCCTTCTTCCGATGAGCCGGCACCGCCTCGCGCGCCACGCTCTGGGGCATGACCTCCTCGACCAAGTGGGACAGGCTCATCCCCGCGGCGATCATCCTGTTCAGCGTCATCCCGGTGCTGGGCGGCGCTCTCCGGCTGGGTGAGCTCGGCGGCGGCGCGGAGATCACGCCGGACAACGCGCGGTTCTTCGCCTCACCCGTGCCCGTGGTGATCCACGCCATCACCTTGAGCGTGTACTGCGTCCTCGGGGCCTTCCAGTTCGCTCCCGGCCTCCGCCGCCGCAGACCGGCGTGGCACCGGGCGGCAGGGCGCCTGTTGGTCCTTTGTGGACTCTTTGGGGCGTTGTCGGGTCTGTGGATGACCGTGTTCTACCCCAAACCCGCCGACGTGGGCGTCCTGCTCACCGGCATCCGGCTGGTGTTCGGCACGGCCTGGGTGGCGTTCATCGTCCTCGGGTTCGCCGCCATCCGCCGCCGGGACGTCACCGGGCACCGCGCCTGGATGATCCGCGGTTTCGCGATCGGACTCGGCGCCGGCACCCAGGCGGTGACGCTGACCGCGTGGCTCGTGGCCGCCGGCACGCCCGACCGCCTCGAAAAGGCGTTGCTGATGCTCGCCTCCTGGATCGTCAACCTCGCCGTGGCGGAGTGGATCATCCGCCGCCAGGCGAAGCCCGTTCGCGCGGCCGCACAGGTCCGCGCCACTGTCAGGGGGACCCGATGAAGGCAGTCGTCCAGGACCGGTACGGATCGCCGGACGCGTTGGAGTTCCGCGACGTGGAGCCACCGGCGGCCTCAGGCAACGAGGTGCTCGTGCGGGTGCACGCGGCCTCGGTCAACGCCTACGACTGGCACGTCATGCGCGGAGACCCGTACCTGGCGCGACTCACCGGCGTCGGGTTCACCGGTCCCGGCAGGAAGATCCGCGGCCGCGACTTCGCGGGCAGAGTCGAGGCCGTGGGCCGGGACGTGCGGCGCTTTCGGCCCGGCGACGAGGTGTTCGGCGACCTCGGCACCGCCGACGGGGCGTTCGCCGAGTACGTGTGCGTGCCCGAGGACCTCGTCGAGACCAAGCCCGCCAACCTGACGTTCGACCAGGCCGCCGCGGTGCCGCTGGCAGGCCACACCGCGCTGAAGGGACTGCGCGACATCGGAAAGCTCCAGGCGGGCCAGCACGTCCTGGTCAACGGAGCGTCCGGAGGCGTCGGCACGTTCGCCGTGCAGATCGCGAAGTCCATGGGTGCCACCGTGACCGGCGTGTGCCGCACGAGGAACGTCGAACTGGTGGCATCGCTCGGCGCCGACCACGTCGTCGACTACACCGAGGACGACTTCACCAGGAACGGCACGCACTACGACCTGATCTTCGACCTGGTCGGCAACCACTCGCTGACCGGGCTGCGGCGCGCGCTCGCCCCCGGCGGGACGATCGTGCTGTCCGGCGGGGGAGTGTTCAGCGGCGGCAGCCTCGTCGGCCCCATGTGGCTCATGATCAGGGCGAAGCTGCAGGCCCCGTTCGTCCGAGACCGGATTCACGTCCTCACCACGACGCCGGACGGGGAGATCCTCGCGGCGCTGCGACGCCTCGCCGAGTCGGGAGCCTTCACGCCGGTCGTCGACCGCACCTACTCACTGGCCGAGGCGTCCGACGCGGTCCGCTACGTCGAGACCGAACACGCCCGCGCGAAGGTCGTCATCACCGCGTGACGAACTCCCGGGCCTACCATCCGGGTGGGACAGCCGATCTCCCGGAGGACGACCTTGACGCGCCACACGTTCACCACCCCGATCGAGCTCAACGGCAAGACCGCGACCGGGCTCCGCGTCCCGGCGGACGTGGTCGAGGCGCTCGGGCAGGGCAAGAAGCCCAGGGTGCTCGTGAGGATCGGCGCCCACACCTACCGCAGCACGGTGGCGGTGTACGGCGGCGACTTCATGCTGCCGCTCAGTGCCGCCAACCGGGAGGCCGCGGGTGTAGCCGCCGGTGACACCGTCGAGGTGACGCTCGAACCGGACCTGGCGGAACGCACCGTCGACCTGCCCGACGACCTCGCGGCGGCGCTGGACCGCCACCCCGAGGTCCGTGCCGCGTTCACCGCGCTCTCCTACAGCAACCAGCGGCAGCGGGCCGAGGCGGTCGCGGCGGCGAAGCAACCCGAGACCCGCGCGCGGCGCATCGAGAAGATCATCGCCGAACTGTCGTGACGCGCGGCACACAGGGTCTGACCAGCCACGCGAGTTCCTGAGGGGCAAATCCGGCAGGGGTCAGGGAAAACCCTGATGGCAGGGTGCCGGACCACGGGCAGGCTGGAGTCGTCAAGGGAGATCCGCAGTTCAAGGAGAGTTATGAGCGAGTCCAAGGCCGAGCCCACCCGCAACCCCGTCGACTCGGTGGTCGACGCCGTTCGGGGGCTGGTCAGCGAGGGCATCAACCGTCGCGTGGTCGTGCGGGACAGCAAGCACGACGTGGTGCTGGAGGTGCCGGTGGCTGTCGGGCTGCTGGCGGCGTTCGCCGCTCCGGTGGCCACGACGATCGGCGCCGGTGCCGCGCTCGTCGGCAAGTGCGAGATCAAGCTTGAGGACCGCCGCCGGCCCGGCAGCCAGCCGGCCACGACGGTCGACGGGGAGCAGGTCTAGTCACCGGCCACGGGTTGTCGCGGCGGCGGGGGACGTCCATTCCGTTGGGAGGCGGAGGGACGGTTGCCGGAACGCCGCGCAACCCGTCCGGAAACGGGTGACGAGGTGCGTCACCCGCGGCGCATCAGGCGCTGGGCGAGGCGCGGACCCAGTCCGGTGAACGGTGGCTGGGCCAGGCGGAGCGTGTCGAGCGCGAGCGGCTTGCGCAGCACGGGCTTGAGGTGCGAGAAGGTGCGCCAGGAGTAGGTGCCGTGATAGGCGCCGATTCCGCTGGCGCCGACCCCGCCGAACGGCAGGCCGGTCGCGGCCACGTGGATCAGGCCCGCGTCGTGGACCACCGCGCCGGACGAGGTTCGTTCCTCGAACAGGCGGCGGGTGCGGGCGGAGGAGCTGAACACGTACAGCGCGAGGGGCTTGTCCCAGTTGTTGATGACGTCGATCGCCTGGTCGGCGTGCTCGACCGCGACGACGGGCAGGATCGGACCGAAGATCTCCTCCCGCAGGACCGGGTGAGCCGCCTCCGGGCCGACGGCACGGCCTTCGGCCACGACGACGGTGGGCGCGATGTATCGCTCCGCCCGGTCGTGGTCGCCGCCGACCACGACATCTGTGCCGTCCAGCAGTGACACGAGGCGGTCGAACTGCCGCTCGTTGACGATGCGGCCGTAGTCCCCGCTCGCCCGCGGATCGGAACCCCACAGGTCCTCGATCGCCCTCCGCAACGCCTCGACGAGCGCGGGGATCCGGTCCGGCGTGGTCAGCACGTAGTCGGGGGCGACGCACGTCTGGCCGGCGTTGGTGAACTTCGCCCACACCAGGCGCCGCGCGGCCTGGTCGAGGTGGGCGTCGTCGTCGAACCAGGCCGGCGACTTGCCGCCCAGCTCCAGCGTCACCGGCGTCAGGTGCTCGGCCGCGGCCCGCATCACGATCCGGCCCACGGCGCCGCTGCCGGTGAAGACGATGTGGTCGAACCGCTGGGCCAGGAGTTCGGTGGTCTCCTCGACGCCTCCCTCGACGACGCGCACGATGCCGTCGGGGAAGTACGCGGGCACGAGCCTCGTGATCAGCGCGGACGTCTCCGGCGCGAGCTCGCTCGGCTTGAGGACGGCCGTGTTGCCCGCGGCCAGGATGCCGGCCAGCGGGTCGAGCAGGAGTTGCATCGGGTAGTTCCACGGCGCGATCACCAGCACCACGCCGAGCGGTTCGGACACCAGCCGGGCCCGCGCCGGCCACAGCGCCATCGGCACCGGGCCACGGCGGGGACGGGTCCACCTCCGCAGGTGGCGCAGCGTGTGGTTGATCTCCGCCAGCACCACGCTGATCTCGGTCAGCTGCGCCTCGCCGGCGCCCTTGTGCAGGTCGCTCCACAGGGCGGCCTCGAACGCGGGCTGGTTCTCGGTGATCATCGCGCGCAACGCACGGAGCGCGGCGGCGCGGGCGGCGCGGGAGCGGGTGGCGCCGGAGTCGAAGACCTTGCGCGCGTCGGACACGACCGCGGGGATGGCACCTGTCGTCGTGGGCATGTCCCCACCCTACCGCAATACGAAACAGATCCTTTTCGTTTCTCGACCGGTACAGTGGACGGGTGACGACGAAGGCCGCCGCGCAGGGGCGCCCGAAGGACCCGCGGGTGGACGCCGCCCTGATCACGGCCGCGATCGAGGTCCTCAACGAGGCGGGATGGGCCGCGTTCACCACCACCGAGGTCGCGCGGCGGGCCGGCGCCTCCACCGCGTCCCTCTACCGCCGCTGGCCGTCCAAGCAGGCGCTGGCCGGCGCCGTGGCCCGGCACATCGCCCAGGCCGAACTGAGCGGGATCGACACCGGCTCCCTCGAGGGCGACGTCCGGGAGCTCCTGGCGCGCAAGCGCAGGATCCTCGAAGCGGCCACCGGCCCCGCGCTGCTGTCGCTGATGGGCCAGGCCGCGCACGACCCGGAACTGCGGCAGATCCTGCACGACGACGTCTACCTCGCCGTCCGCGACCAGCTCGGCGCCCTGATCGCCCTGGCCGTCCGCCGCGGCGAACTGGCCCAGAGCATCGACGGCGCGCAGATCGACGTCCTGACGCTGGTGCTGATCGGTACCGCCCTGGCCAGGTCGGTCTTCGTGGCGACCGACGCCCCTCACGCGGCCGAAGCCGAGCTCCGCATGCTGCTCGCCGTGATCACCGGGGCCTGACCTCAGCAGTTCGCGCGCAGCAGCACGCCGGTGGTGCCGGGCAGGCCGACCGAGGTGACGGACCTGCCGTCGTGGTCCTGGTAGGTGCGGTTGAGCGAGACCGCGATCTCGGGGCTTCCGGTCGGGTTGGCGTTGACCAGCGCCATGCCGCAGGTGAAGTCCCTGCGGTAGACCTTGTCCGCGATCGTCCGGTAGGCGCCGGCGGGGTGCCCGAGGTTCCAGTCGTACTCGGCGTGCCACGGCGCCGGGCCCGCATAGCCGTCGGTCTGGGCGATCTCGGCGATCGCGGCGTGCCCGCTGGTGGTCATGAACATGCTGGCCAGCGCGTACCGGAAGGCCTTCGTGTCACCGGCGTCGAAGTGCGGCTGGACCCAGGTCATCTTGCCGCTCGTCTCGTTGGCGGCGATCTCGGCGACCTGCCTGCGCCACCCCTCCGGGTAGTCCTCCAGCAGCCTGTCGCTGGAGAACGTCAGCCACCACTCGTCGAACCCGCCGTCGAGATAGGAGCCGTAGGCGTCCCAGCCGCCCGCGTGCAGGCGGGCGTTGGTCAGGTTCGCGACCGAGAGCAGTCCCGCGGCCGTGAATCCGCTCCTGACCTCGGCGAGCATGCCTTTGTAGGCCTCCTGGAACGACGCGTTGTCCGGATACTTCGCCGGGCACACGCCGGGATGGTGGGCGTCGCACGTGTACAGGGCGTTGTCGAGGAACACGCCGTCGAATCCCGTGGACTTGGCGCTCGTCACGACGCTGCTGACCCAGGCTTTGCGGTAGCCGGGATTTCCGGCGTCCATCTGCTCGTGGCCTTCGTAGCCGGAGTAGGAGAGTTCCTCTCCGTCGGGTCCTTTGAGGAACCAGTCCGGGTTGGACTCGCGGACGGCGCAGTAGCCCAGTCCGGCGGGCAGATGTGTGTCGTCCTTGCCCTGCTTGCACGCATAGGAGCGGGTGGACGAGAGATCTTTGTAGACGTACACCCTGACCTTGGGGTTCGCGGCTTTGAGCTTGCGCAGGAGATCGCCCTCCCACGCGTTCAGCACGACGTGCGCGCGGCGCTTGGCCTCGGTGGCGATCGTGGCGTCGTCCACCGGCGTGCTGTTGAGGTGCAGCCAGAACGACTGGGTGCGTGCCACGGGGGCGACCTCGCCCGTGGGTGCGACAAGACCGGCGAGCAGTGCCACCACCGGCAGAATTCCCCGTACCTTGCCTGCTTTCTCCAGCATTGTTCCTCCGCTCGGAAGATCTGCGGGCGGAGTACCCGTTCCGAGACGTGGAGGTGTCGCTGAAGCCGGAAATCACCTGTTGCGGTGCGGCGTTGTGAAGAAATGACACCGTGCGTACGACTGTCCGACCTGGACGGGTGACCGTCAGCCGAGCAGCCCGGCGAACGTCCTCGCGAACAGGTAGGCGTCACCCGGCCAGCGCGCCGACACGTAGTGGCCGTCCCGCACCACGAACGCGGGCCCGTCGTCGGTCGCGGTACCGCGCCTGCTCAGCTCGACCGGCCCGCGCTCGAACACCGCACCTGCCGCCACGACCTCGTCCTGCACGTACGCGGGATAGGTCCGGTAGTACCGCCCGCGCAGCCACGCCGTCGAGAAGTACGCCGCCCGTTCCATGTACTTCGGCAGGCACGTGGTGCGCCGCCCGTCCAGCACCCCGGCGCGGGCGAGCACGAGCACACCGTGACAGATCGCGCCGACCGGCCGTCGCAACGCCCAGAACCGCGCGACCACCTGCTGAAGCTCCACCGAACCCAGGTACTGCCGCATGCCCGGAGCGTGCCCGCCGGGGAGCACCAGCCCGTCGAACTCCTCCGGCACCACCGACCCCCACGCCAGCGGCGCGCGGTAGGCGGGGGAGTCGAGCATGTCGCGGTAGAACGCCTTCGGCTCGGCCTCGGCGCCGAGCTTGCCGAACACGACACCGGTCAGCAGCAGCGGATCGGCCTGCGGCGCGGTGCCGCCGCGTTCGGTCGCGAAGACGACCTCGTGCCCGGCGTCGGTGAGCACCCGCCACGGCACCGCCACCTCGGTGACGTCGAAGTCCTGGTCGGGCAAGGGAAGCAGCACGCGCATGGGCTGATCCTGCCACGAAGCCCAGGCGGGCCGTGGCCGCCAGAAACCCTCCCACCGGCTCGCCGCTGCCCCGGAAGCAGACGATGATCGTCGCTACGTGGCAGGCGACGGCGAGCACCGTCACTCGCCTGAACCTGGTCAGGGCAGGCTGGAGATCACGGCGCCTTGGTGTCCTGATGATCACTGGGGTTGACCGGAGTCGTCGTGGTGGGGCTGCCCCCACGGTCCTGTCAGGGATGAAGCCCCGGCCCCGGTCCCGTGCTGGGTGCGATGGGGGTCGGGCTGAGCGCGGTGTCGTCCTCGCCGTCCTCCAGCAGCGTGGCGGCCGCGCCGACGACGCGCACGTCCGGGGTGCCGATCACGCCGTTGTCCTTGTCGTCGTAGTCGAAACGGGCGAGGACGCTGCGCATGGCCTCGATGCGGGCCCTTTTCTTGTCGTTGCTCTTGACCACGGTCCACGGTGCGATCTCGGTGTCCGTGGAGCGGAACATCGCGACCTTGGCCTCGGTGTAGTCGTCCCAGCGGTCCAGCGACCTGATGTCGTTCGGGCTGAGCTTCCACTGCCGCACCGGGTCGATCTGGCGGATGACGAACCGGGTCCGCTGTTCGGTGCGCGACACCGAGAACCACAGCTTCACCAGCAGCACGCCGTCCTCGACGAGCATCCGTTCGAACTCCGGAGCCTGCCGTATGAACAGGTCGTACTCGGCTTTGGTGCAGTACCCCATGACGTGCTCGACGACGGCGCGGTTGTACCAGGACCGGTCGAACAGAACGATCTCTCCCGCGGTGGGCAGTTCACGGACGTAGCGCTGGAAGTACCACTCGCCGCGTTCCCGTTCGCCCGGCTTGTCGAGGGCGACCGTGCGCGCGCCGCGAGGGTCGAGGTGTTCGGTGAACCGTTTGATGGTGCCGCCCTTGCCGGCGGCGTCGCGGCCCTCGAAGAGGATGACGAGGCGCTGCCCGGTCTCGGCGACCCAGTGCTGGAGTTTCAGCAACTCGATCTGCAACAGCCGCTTGAGGTGGTCGTACTCGGAGCGGGGCATCCGTTCGGTGAACGGGTAGTTCTCCCGCCAGGTGAGCACCTCCTGGCCGTTCGCGTCGAGGAGCACCGGTTCGTCGTTGTCGGGGAACTCGGCGGTGTAGCCCTCGGAGAGCAGCTCTACGCTGTCGACAGTCACGAATTCGTACATACCCGACGTAACGGCGGCGAAACCAGACGCTGCGGTGCCTCGCGGCGTACGCGGACGATCTTCACGCAGCTCAAGCCGGCAGAGGGTTCGCCCGCGTCCAGTCGTCGACGTGGAAGGGCGACGTGCCGCTCGGCATAGCGGTCGACGCGTGCGGCACGACCTCGCCCGGCAGCCGGCCGTCGGTCATGCCGAGCCGGTCGCGGTAGTCCGAGACGAACGCCTCGGCGACCTCGTCGGCGGTCAGCGCGGGGACGTAGTCGGCCAGGCCCGCGATGGAACTCTGCCGCAGGTCGTAGCCGAGCGCCTCCGACACGTCCGTGATCACGGCGCGCACCCGGTTCGAGACGACGACCTGCACGACCGTGCTGAACAGGGAACCCGTGGCGGTGACGCGCTGCGCCGAGCCCACGACCTTCGTGTCACCCCCGACGTTGATGCTGAACTCGCCGGGGCAGTACTCGCCGTCCACCTCGCCGATCCGGGCGTCGACGTCGCCGAGCCCGCGCAGCACCCGGACGTGGCTGTCGGCGTTCGCGGCGAACGTCGAGCGGCCGGCCTGGCGGATGTCCGTGGTGGCGTCGAGGTGGTCGATCACGACGGCGCCGCTGTCGTAGGCGACCATCCGCCCGCCCGGCGACCGGACCACCGGCTCGAAACCCGCCTCCCGGGCCAGTTCGGTGGCCTTGGTGATGCCGGGCGAGCGGAGGTCACGGCCGCTGAACGCGACGGTGGGGCTTCGCGGCACGTAGATGTGGACGAGCTGCGACCACGCCGGGTCGGGGGTGCGCAGCAGCAGCGCTGGGATCACCAGGTCGGTGATGGCGCCTCCGGTGCTTCCGGAGACCAGCAGGCGTGGGTGTTGAGCGGTCGGCACGCCGTGATTCTCGACCACGACCCGCTCAGCCCGCCTCGCGGTACGCCTTGCCTGCCTCGTTCGGGGTGCCGCCGGGCGCGTAGAGGCCGGTGCCGGGTTTCTCGGCGGGCAGCGCGAACCAGGCGTAGCGCTCGACGTACGGGAGGCCTTCCATCATCGTGCTGGACCCGCGGGCGAACGCCGCGAGCTGGGTCTGGGTGGGAAAGCGCGCCGTGCCGCCCGAGAAGTCGATGAGCGCGTACTCGGTGAGCCACACCGGTTTGCCGTACCGCGCGTGCACCGCGTCGAGGTAGTTCTTCAGGTGGCCGACGGCCGCGTCGCTGAAGTCGGAGCCGTACCAGTGCACCGCGATGAAGTCGACGCGCAGACCTCGCTGGGCCGCGCCGGTCATGAACCGGTCGAGCCAGCCGCCCGCCTTGTCGCCGCTGTGCGCGACGGCGGGACTGCCGAGCCGCAGGCCGGTCGCCGCGAGCTTCGGCCACAGGTCGAGCGCCTGTTCCGGGGTCATGTTCGCCTGCTCGGGGAAGTCCGGCTCGTTGAACCCGAGCAGCACCTTGCCGTTCGCCTTCGCCCTGGCCAGGGTCGCGTCGTCGGTGAACTTCGTGCCCCAGATCATCGGCACGAACTCGACGTTCGGCGGCGTCGCGATGCCGTCGGGCTGCGCGGCCCAGTTGTAGTACCAGCCCGCGCGGACGTCCGTGAGCGCCTTGCCGACACCGTCGAAGTTCCAGGTGCTGACGCCCTTCTTCACCGACGCCGTGACAGGAACCGCGGGCGGAGCGGGCTTGGTGGCCGTCGTCGTCGAGGGCGGCACCGAGGACGACACCGACGACGGCGGAACGGTCGTGGGAGGCGGTGTGGACATGCTCTGGGTGACGGCCGGGATCGCGCGCGCGACCGGTTCCTCACCCGACGGCAGCACAGCGACCACAACGCCCGTCACCAGAACCGTCGCCGCCGCGGCCGCGAGGGACTTCGCCAGCGTGCCCTTGAGGAACAGGCCGATCTTGCCGCCGGTGACCGGGCTCGCGGTGACCGGGGAGACGACCAGTGTGGACGGATCGAACACGAGCGCGGCGGGCAGCGGCACCAGCGGCAGCCGCGCGAGCAGCCCTTCGACCGACGCGAGGTCGTACCCGCACCGTTCACATCGGACGCACTCCCGGCTGTGCCGGGCGATCCGCTTGCGCCACAACGGACTGGGCTCACCGTCCCACTCGGCGACGACGTCGGCCAGTTCCGGACAGCGCGGCGTGCGCTCCAGCGTCCGCACGACGATGCGCGCGGCGTCCAGCTGGGCCTTGACCCGCTGCACCCGCACGGCGGTGTGCTGCGGGGTCAGCTCCAGCGCGTCGGCGACCTCCGTGCGGGTCAGTCGCCCGGCCGCCTCCAGCCACCACAGCGACAGCAGTTCGCGCTCGTCCTCGCTGAGCCACCGCGTGGCCGCGACGACCTCACGGCGCTGCCCGGACAGCTGGAGGCGCATGATCGTGAGGTCGACGAAGTCCGCGCCGGGATCGGCGACGTCCTGCGGCACCGGACCGGTCACCGGGACGCGGTGACGTTCGCGGTGCCGCAGGCGGATCTGGTTCATCGCGATCACGACGAGCCACGACCGGAACCCGGCGGGATCACGCAGCCCGGGCAGCCCGTGCACCGCGCGGAGCATGGTCTCCTGGACCACGTCGTCGGTGTCCGCGTGACCGCCGAGCGCGTGCCCCACGATGTTGTAGACGAGGGGCAGGTACCCGCTCACCAGGTCGTCCAACGCGCGCTGGTCGCCGTCCCGCGCGGCCACCACCGTCGCGACGCCGGGTTCCTCCGGTACTGCCATGCCCACCTCACTTGCCGGTCCAGGGTCTGCTGACCAGGAGATGTCCCCGGCGCCCGGCGATAACAGAAACTTCCTGGGCTTTGTAGCCGACGGCGGTGGTTCCGACCAGTGCCAGGTCGAGGATGTCACCCCGTCCGCCCGCCGGACCATGATCGTGCGGCCGCGGCGAATTGCCGGTTCCGTCCCACGATCAGCGCTGCCACCAGGCAATTGAGCGGGCTAACGTAACGCGATGTGCGGCGAACAGGTGGCGAGGTAAGGATCCTTGGGCCGGTCGAGGTGTGCGGCCCGCACGGCCGCGCGGTGCTGACCGGTGCCCGGCAGCGCAGCATCGTCGCGGTGCTCGCCCTGCACGCGGGCACGCCGGTCGCGGTCGACCGTCTCGTGGACGTGCTGTGGGGAGACGATCCGCCGCGCACGGCCGTGAGGTCGTTGCACAGTCATGTCGCGCGCGTGCGGCAGGCGCTCGCCGACTGCGGGATGCCCGGCGCGCTCATGACCAAGCCGGGCGGCTACCAGCTCGACGCGGCCGTCGACGCGGCGGCGTTCGAGCGAACCAGGGACCTGAGCCTGTGGCGGGGTGAGCCGCTGGAGGGCACCGAGCTGTTCGGGTGGGGCCGCGCGGAGATCGATCGGTTGCGGGAACAGCGGATCGCCGCGCTGGAGGCGTACTGGGGTGATCGGCTCGACCGCCCGAACGCGATCGAGGAGCTGGAACGGCTGGTGGTCGGCCATCCGACCAGGGAACGGCTCGTCGGCCTGCTGATGCGGGCGTTGCACCGCGACGGCAGGCACTCCGACGCCCTGGAGGTGTTCCGAAGACTCAGGGACCGGCTCGCCGACGAGCTGGGCGTCGATCCCGGGCCTGACCTCCTCGCACTGCACACCGCCATCCTGCGCCGCGATCCCGTGCTGCACAGCGCGAAACCCGCCCAGCTGCCCGCCCGTGCCGGCCACTTCACCGGTCGCGCGGCCGAGTTCGCCGCCCTCGCCGGCCTGCCACCGATCGTCGTGGTCTCCGGTGTCGCCGGGGTCGGCAAGACCACGTTCGCCGTCGAGTGGGCGCGTCGCGTCGCCGATCGCTTCCCGGACGGGCAGGTGTTCCTCGATCTGCAACGACTCACTCCGGCCCAGGCGCTGACGGAGATGCTGCACAGTCTCGGCGTTCCCGCGGACCGGGTCCCCGCCGATCCGGCCGCGCTGTACCGGACCCTGTTGCACGGCAAGCGTGTTCTCATCCTGCTCGACGACGTCCGCCGCGCGCGGGACGTGCTGCCGCTCGTGCCCGGCGACCAAGGGAACCTGCTGCTGATCACGAGTCGCGACACGCTCTCGGCGCTCGGCACGCGCCACGCCGTGCACACCGTGAGCCTCGATCTGCTCAGCGAGCCGGAGGCATGCGACCTGCTGGCCGACATCCTCGGCGAGCCCAGGGTGCGCGCAGAGTCCGACGCGACCGCCGAGCTGGTCGTCCACTGTGGACGACTGCCGCTGGCGTTGCGCATCGCGGCCGCACGGCTCGCGATCCGGCCCGGCAGGCGGATCGCCGACCTCGTGCGCGAGCTGACCCGCAACGATCCACTGGACGTGCTGACGGTCGACGGGGACGACCGCACGGTCCGCACCGTGTTCGCCAGCGCGCACCGCACGCTCAGTCCGCAGGCGGCCCGGCTGTTCCGCGTGCTCGGCGAACATCCAGGGGCGAACTTTCCCGCCGACCTCGCCGACGCGATGGGACCGGGACTCGACGAGCTCGTCGCGTCGCACCTCGTCAGCGAGACGGGCAACGGCCGGTACGCGCTGCACGACCTGATCCGGTTGTTCGCGAGGCAGAGCGGCGACATCGGTGACGGGGTGGAGCGCCTGCTCGACCGCTATCTCACCATCGCCCACGCGGCCGGTGAGGTCCTCAACCCGCGCCACGATCTCGTGACCCGGCCGCACTGCGACGACCTCCCGTTCGCCGCCGACCGCGTCGAAGTGCTTGCCTATCTCGACGCCGAACGCGACAACGTGCTGCACGTGATCCGGCTGGCGGCACGGTCCGGCCTGCATCGCGAGACGTGGCAGCTGGCGTACCTGCTCACGAGCTACTTCGAGGCCCGCGGCAACTGGGCGGCGCGCGTCGAACAGTGCGAGCACGCCGTGAAGGCCGCCCGCGCGCTCGGCGACCAGCGCGCTGAGGCCGAGATGCTGCGGGGACAGGGCATCGCGCTGCAGATGACGTCCCGCATCGCCGAAGCCATGGTGGTGCAACGGCAGGCGCTCGTCCTGGTGCGCGAGGCGGGCGACCTGCGCGGGGAAGCGCGGCTGCACAACAACATCGGCAACGCGCACTCCGAGCTGCGCGAGTTCGGCCTGGCGCTGGAGTCCTACCGCGCGGCGATGGAGGTGCACGGCGCGGCGGGTGACGAGGTGGGCGTAGCGCTGGCCCGGCGCAACCTCGGCTACACCTACGTCCGGATGGGCAAGCCGGATTTGGCGGCCTCACCGCTCTTCGCGGCGCTGGAAACGTTCCGCGCCAAGGAGAATCCGCGGCTGGAAGCGGCGACGCTGATGTCGCTGGGCAACGCCTTCCACCAGCTCGCCGACCTCGAACCGGCGCTGCGCTTCTTCGGTGACGCGCTGCGGATCAGCCGGGAGGTCACCGACCACCGCTTCGAGGCCGACGCGCTGACCGGTCTCGGGGTGACCCAGCTCGCGCTCGGAGATCCCGCCGTGGCAAGGGAATGCCTGACCGGCGCACTCGTGGTGTGCCGCGCTCTCGGTGACGGGCACCGCGAGGCCTCGACGTTGCGCGAGCTGGCCGAGGCCGACCTCGCGCTCGGCGACCTGGCCGCCGCCCGCGACCACCTCGTGGCCGCGGTGGCGGCCAGGACCCAGGCGCCGGACGAGTTCGAGCTGGCCCAGGTCCACCGCACGTTCGCCGGCCTGGAGGGCCGGTGCGGGCGGTGGACCGAGGCCGCACGGCACTGGGCTCAGGCCGTCACGCTGTTCACCTCTTGCCGCCGATCGTGAACACGGCGACGCGCTTGCCGATCTGGCCCGGCTGCACCGAGGTGATCTCCAGCGTGAACTTCTTCTGCTGCTCCGTCACGCGCAGCACCTTGTACGGCACGCCGGCCTGGCTCTGGCCCGCCTTGATGGTGACCGTTCCGCGAGGCGTGGCCTGGTAGTCCTCACCCTGTTTCGCGGTGCCGTCGACGAACCTGTAGGCCACTTCGACGTTCTGCTGCGCCGGACCGTTGCGCAGCTTCAGGATCGCTGTGTAGGAGTCCGCCGACTCGTGCACCGGCCCGTCTATCGCGTCCACGACGACCGGGCAGTCCGGCGGCTCGCACCCCGCTGCTCCGTGTGCGGGCACGATTCCCAGCAGAAGCAGCAACAACACCATGATGGTCTTCATTGACAACCCTTTCGGTGGGTCCGTCTCCGAACAACGGAGACGGACCCACCGGGGTTGATACTCAGTCCTTTTCGTTGATGAGGTATTGCGCTCCACCGAGATCCGTGCCCTGGACGTCGGTCTGGCGCACGTGCAGCTCGGCCGGTCCGGCCTCCTTGTCGGTCGCGAACGTCAGCGCCGTCTCGATCCGCTCGTCAGCCTTGAGCACCAGCCCGTCGAAGCGCGCCTTGGTGTCGACGATCTGGAACTGCGTCTCGCCGACCTGCTTCACGCCGACGGCCCTCCCGCCGGCGGCCTTCCAGCGCGCCGTGAGCTCCTGGCCGAGGTCGATCGTCGTGGTGCCGTCGAACGGCCGGTGCTGCTCGAGGATCAGGTTCTGCCGGGCGTCGACGCGCTCGGGGTTGCCGATCGTGTAAGGCACGCGGACGGGTGCGAACGGGCGCACCCGCACGGAGTCGACGTTGCGCCACGCGATGTTGTTGTTCCGCTGCGCGTTGAGCTGGGTGTTGGCGCCCTCGGCGAACGTCATCGGGTCGGCGTTCGACACCCAGCGGGCGAGCAGGCAGAAGTGCGCGGGGCCGGGGACGTTCCAGCCGGGCCAGGTGATCATGACGGTGGTGCCGCCGACCGGCACGCTCGAGCCCGCGGTGCCGATGTAGGTCCAGCCGCCCGGCCACGCCGTGCCGCCGCCGAGGTTGCTGCGGTACAGGTGAAGGTTGCCGTCGACGAAGCCGATGGCGCCCGGCTTGCGTCTCAACGTGACGAACACGTAGTTGTTCACGCCCACCACGGGGTTCTGCGACACCGCGCACAGCACCGGCGTCGAGCACACCTTGATGTCGGGGCTGTAGTAGATGCTGCCGGCGCTGGGCTCGTTGCCGATGTCGCCGACGTTGTCGCGCACGAAGACGTCACGTTGGAACGTAGTGGCGCTCACGGCCGGCGCGACGAGCGTCGCGACCGCCAGCAACCCCGCCAGCACCGTTGCCAGTTTGGCTTTCACCATGTCCTCCATCGGTTGTGGTCTGCCGATGTGAAGGAGTACCGCCGTGCTGTTGTGGCGAGGTTGTCGTGCTGTTGTCCGGGTTCAGCCGACCAGGCGACGGCGCCAGTCCAGCGGCGTGACCGTGATCGACCGGCCGGGGTCGCGGTTCCACACGACCGGGAGGCCTGCCGCTTCGAGGGCGGCCACGACCTCGTCGCCGATGGCCGTGGTCGTCTCGGACGAGCCGTCGAAGCCGCCGTAGAGGAGCGTCAGTCCGTGACCGGCCGCGGCGGACTCCGTGCACTGCGAGTGGAAGTAGACGAACCCGCGTGCGTCCGGCCCGGCCTCGCCACCGATCTCCGCCTGGCCACAGCTGCGGCAGCAGGTGAAGTTCTCGCGGGCGGTGATGCCGTTGTGCTGCAAGGCGGTGAACGCGCGGGTGAGCCGTTCGGGGTCGGTCTCGCCCTGCCAGGACCGCTGCTGCGCGACCCGTTCCAGCCACAACCGGTCGGCCAGCGCCTGCGCCTGCTCGCGTGACACCGGCCTGCGGTCCTCGGTGACCAGGTAGTCCTCCGCCAGTTCGGCGAGTTCGGCGCGGGAGCGGTACCCGCCCGCCAGCGCTTCGCGGACGCGGGTCTCCAGCTCCTCGTGCTCCTTGTCGTCGAGGTCGAGCGGCGGAACCTCGGGAGCAGGCGGGAGGTTCAGCGGCGACCAGGCCAGGCCGCTGTCCCACCCGGCCTCCTGGCGGGCCCAGCCCGTGAGCGCCGCGATCACGGCCTCCGGCCGTTCGGCCGTCGTCTCGAAATGGCGATCGGCGGCACCGTCGCGGTGCTCCACCGAGTAGTCGCCGCCGGCCTCCTGCCAGACCTGGGCGAAGACGTCTGGCAGGTCTGGCACCCGCTGGAACACCAGGAACCGGTCCCCGTCGCCGCCGATGCGCTCGACCAGCCCTGCCAGTTCGTCGGAGGACACGCGGACGTGTCGTTCCCCGGTCTCCGCGCGCACCACGATCTCCAGCATGCGCAGACTCTATTAGGGCGGTCCGACCCTGTTCTCCGGCCCGCGGCCGTCTCTAATACGGCCCCACGAGCCGGTATCCGGGCCAGAGCTCGGCCCACGGCGCCCGTGGACCTCGGCACACCGAGACGGTCCGGCCCTGTTCCCTGGTCTCCAGTCCGTAGCCGTTGTCGATGCGCGCCACCGCCGTGCACTCGCGGAAGTCCCGTGCCAGCCGGTCGTCGTCCACACCCACCGCGATCACCACGTCCGCCGTGGCGGGCGGCGGTCCGCGGAAGTACAACTCGTTGTGCCCGCTGTAGATCCGGGGGAGCGGGTGGTCGTCCCGCATCCAGTGCAGCGCGCCCGCCTCGCCGAAGTTCCGTGTCAGCACGACGGCGCGCGGCTGTTCCTCTGCAGGCAGTGCGGCGTAGGCGTCGGCGACCTGAGCGACGAGTCGCGGCCAGCCGACGGTCTCCTCCGTGAGGCTCGTCAGCGTGTATCGCGCGGCCATCCGTTCCGGCCACACCGGCAGGATCAACGCCGCCTGCAGCACGGCGAACACCGTCAGCACCGTCACCGCCGCAGGCCACCGTGCCCGGCCTCGGGACAGCCACCCTGCCGCGACCACGGACCCCGCGGCGACCAGCGGCACCAGGTAGCCCTCGGTGTAGTCGATGCCGCTCGGCGCGAGGGCGAGCACCAGGGCCGTGCCGACGAGGTAGGCCACCGCGAGTGCCCGAGCCGGACGCCACTGCGGGCGGCGGAGCAGACCGGTCAGGCCCGCCACCAGGATCGGCGCCACCGCCGGCCCGACCAGGATCGCCACGTCGAAGGCGAACAGGATCCCGTCCGACCAGGTGCCCTCGGCCAGCGACCGCGCCATGACGAGCTGCGGCCAGCCGTTGACCGCCTGGTAGACCAGGTTCGGCGCGCTGATCAGCAGGGTCAGACCGGCACCGGCCCACAACCACCGGCTGCGCAGTTCCCGGCGCGGGCCCACCAGCAGCAGCGCCACGACCAGCGTCAACGGCAGCAGGAGAACGACGTACTTCGCGTACGTCGCGACCCCGCACGTGACACCCGCGGCCAGCCACCACCGGCCGTCCCCGCGCAGCAACGCCCGCAACGCGAACAACGCCACCGCGCACCAGGCGACCAGATCCAGGCTGTTGGTCAGCAGGAAGTGCCCCATGACGAGCACGGTCACCGAAGAGGCCGTCGCGGCCGCCGCGAGGACCTGCGCGCTGCGCCCGCCGCCGAGTTCCGCGGCGATGAGAGCGGCGAGCACCACGACCGCCACGCCGCACAGCAGGGCCGGCATCCGGACGCCCTGCACCGTGTCGCCGAACAGCAGCGCGCCCGCCTTCGCGAGCAGCGGTGTGAGTGGTGGCTGGTCGAAGTAACCCCAGCGCGGCTCGTCGCCCAGCATCCGGAAGTACAGCTCGTCGGCGGTGAGCCCGTAGTTCCCGGCGACCGCGAACAGCAGAGCGGTCTGGATCGCCGCGATCACCGCGACCGGACGTCGTGCGAGCGGTACCGCCGTTCTGGTCCGCGTTACCACGTCCTGCGGTGCCGTCACCGGCATTTCGCTCCTCCTCCGGTAGCGGGCGAAGGCGATGCTATCGACGTTATCGGCTTTTTCTATTGCTCCGATCGGAAGCATTTGTTTCGCGGTGAATTAAACATCTAGATGACTGAGTCGTCTGGAGGGCCTGTCATAGCACATTGCGGTGGCGAGGCGGCGTTCGGCGAGTGGCCATCTCATTTGGCCTGAGTGGTGCAAAGCCCTGCGAAATGGCGTTGCGGTCGTGTAGTGGCCAAAACTCGATGTATTTTTCCCGGGTGATCACTACGGGTGTTTGGTCGGGTGCGGGACGTGACGACATGCCAGGTGGTTGCCCGTGCGCGTATACGCGGAATCGATGAAATTTACATGATTGAAATTGGACTGTTCGGCGGATTCATGCTGGTTCTGAGCCTGGCTAATCTGCGTTAGTCCACTTCAGGTGGCACGGGGGTTTCTTCGGGGTGGGTGCTTGTCGCGGTCGGACGAGAAATGGTGCCTGTAATTGGGGGACGTGTACCACTTCGTTCGCGCGCGCGTTGGAAAGGTGCTCCTCCGTTCGCTGTATCTACGACTTGAGTCAACGCTCCGTGGTAGCGGGGCGGGTTCATACTTCGGAGGAGCGGTTCAGTGGTCGAGGGGGGTGCGCCTGGCGTTCGGCACTCGCTGACCGCGGCGCAGGTGGACATGTGGTTGTCGGCGGAGCTGTTGGGGGACGCTCCGGAGTTCAACCCTGCTCAGTACGTGGTGCTTCGCGGTCCTCTCGACGAGGAGCTCCTGCGCACGAGCGCCCGTGTCGTGGCCAGGGAGTCCGACGCCTATCGGCTGTTCTTCGGCGAGCACGCGGACGGCGCGCCGTGGCAGGCGTTCGCCGACGAGCTGCCCGCCGACGTCATGCCGGTGGTCGATCTGCGCTCGGAGGACGATCCGGCGGCTGCGGCGCGGGCGTGGATGCACGCCGACGGCGCCCGGCCGATCGACCACCGCACGGCACCGCTCTGGCGGTGGACGCTGCTGCGCGTCGCCGACGGCGAGAACTGGTGGTACCACCGCGCGCACCACCTCATCTCGGACATCTTCTCGTTCAACCTGCTCACGCAACGCGTGGCGGAGGTCTACGCAGGCGGGCACCGGCCCCGTTACTTCGGTGCCTGGGCCGACGTCGTCGCGGAAGACCAGGCGTACCAGCGATCTGCCGACCGGGCCGCGGACGAGCGGTACTGGCTGGACTCGGTCTCCGACACCGTGCGCGGTCGTCAGGACGAACGCCGCCCGGAACGGCAGCGGCCCTCACGGCGGCGCACGGTCGCGGTCGACGCGGCGCTGCGCGGCGCGGTTCTCGCCCGCTGCGCCGAGCTCGGTCTGCGCGTCCCGCACTTCCTCGTGGCGGCGTTCGCCGCCTATCAGCGGCAGCTGATCGATCGCGACGACGTGGTGTTCAGCCTCCCCACGGCCGCCCGCCGCAGTCCGCTGACCCGCGCGACTCCCGGTTTGCTGGCCGGCGTCGCACCGGTGGTCCTGCACCTGCCTCAGGACACGACGGTGCGGCAACTCGCCGAGGCCACCACAGCACGGCTGGCCGAGATCACGGCCCACTCGCGGTACCGGGGAGAGGATCTCGCCCGGCATCTCGGAGTCACCGGCACCGGCGCCTGGTTCGGTCCCACGCTCAACGTCGTCGACTTCAACCGGCCGCGCGACTTCGGGCCCGACGTGCACGCCGACGCGCCCCGCAACCTGGCGGTCGGCCCCATTCGCGACCTCACCGTCACCACTTACGGCTGGTCCCGTGGTGACCAGGCCTGGCTGGACGTCGACGTCGAGGACGGCGTGGCCGCCGACGCCGAACTGGCACTGCACGAGGAACGCTTCCTGGACGTGCTCGACCGGCTCGCCCGCGGGCCGGTCGACGAAGTCGCGTCTCCATCCACTGTGGACTCACGCCTCACCGGGCAGTGGGGAGCAGGAGCCGCGCCGGTCAGCACCTCGAGTGTTCCCGACCTCATCGCGAGCCACGTCGCGGCTCGGCCGGAGAAGCCTGCGGTCGTGTGCGGCGAAGACCGGATCTCGTTCGGCGAGCTCGGGGAACGGGCCGGTGCGCTCGCCGCCCGGCTTCAGCGGGCCGGTGTGACGGTGGGTTCGTCGGTCGCCGTGCTGGTGCCGCGTGGGCTCGAGTTGGCGGTGGCGTTCCAGGGTGTGTTGCGTTCTGGTGGCGTGTACGTGCCGGTGAATCCTGGGCTTCCTGCTGAGCGGCTGGGGTTCCTGCTGGCTGATGCCGGGGTGGTGGCGGTGGTCACGGTGTCGGTGTTGGTGGGGGAGTTGGCCGGGTTCGGCGGGGAAGTGTTGCTGGTGGACGGCGTGTCCGCAGACGCCGATCTGCCGGGCGTCCCGATCGACCTGTCCGCAGACGCCGGCCTGCCGCGCGTCCCGATCGACCTGTCCGCAGACGCCGATCTGCCGCGCGTCCCGATCGACCCGTCCGCAGGTCCCGGCTGGTCGCCCACCCCGATCGACCCCTCCGCACTGGCGTACATCGCCTACACCTCAGGCTCGACCGGCCGCCCCAAAGGCGTGGCCGTCACCCATGCCGCTCTCTCGTCCTACGTGGCGGGCTGGCGTGCCGGACTGGCCGAGTTGGGCGGACCGGGCACCGTGCTGTCCATGTCAGGCCCCGGGTTCGACGTGTCGATCGGCGACATGACGCGTGCGCTGGCGTTCGGCCAGACCGTGGTGTTCCTGCCGCACGACGAGGTCGTGTCGGTCGAGTCCCTGCACCGCACGTTGCTCGACCACGAGGTCGAGGTCGCCGAGATCGTGCCCGGCATGCTGCTGCGCGATCTCGCCGCCCACTGCCGTGAGGCGGGTCCGGTCGACTCGCTGCGCCTGGTCATCTCCGGCACGGACATGTGGACGTACGACGCGCTCGTGTCCGCCGTCGCGGCCGTGGCGCCCAACGCCTTGCCGGGCAACGTGTTCGGCGTGACCGAGGCCGCGATCGACTCGATCTTCCACCCGGTCACGGCCCGGCCGGAGCACGAGGGCGAGATCGTCCCGATCGGCGGGCCGCTGGCCGGTGTCGGCACCTACGTCGTGGACGGTCTGCTGCGGCCGGTGCCCGTCGGCGTCGAGGGTGAGCTGCTGGTCGGTGGTGCAGGTCTGGCGCAGGGCTATGTGGGCCGCCCGGATCTGACCGCGGAACGGTTCCTGCCCGATGTGTTCGGCCAGTCCGGTGGACGGTTGTACCGCACGGGTGACCGGGCGAGGTGGCGTGCCGACGGAGTGCTCGAGTTCCTGGGCCGGGTCGACGAGCAGGTGAAGATCCGTGGCTATCGGGTCGAGCCGGGTGAGGTCGAGGTAGTCATCGGTGACCATCCCGGTGTGCGTGATGTCGTTGTGGTGGCACGTGATGGCGGGCCGCACGGTGGCAAGCGCCTGGTCGCCTACGTGGTGGCCGAGGACGCCGGCGGTCTTGAATTGCGCTCCTGGTTGCGTGAGCGAGTGCCGGACTACCTGGTGCCGTCGGTGTTCGTGGCGCTGGATCGGCTGCCGCTGACGCCCAACGGCAAGGTCGACCGCCGCGGTCTGCCCGACCCCGAACCCGAGACGACCGAGGCCTACGAGGCACCCCGAACGTCCATTGAGGACTCCCTGGCGACCGTGTGGTCGCAGGTGCTGGGCGTCGACCGCGTCGGCGTGCACGACAACTTCTTCGAACTGGGCGGCGACTCGATCCTGAGCCTGCAGATCGTGGCGCGCGCCCGTGCCGCCGGTCTGGGGCTCGGCGTCGCCGAGGTGCTGTCCCACCAGACCGTTGCCGAACTGGCGGCCGTCGTGCGCGACACCCCTGTGGTGACGTTGGCTGAGCAGGGTGTGGTCACCGGTCCGGTGCCGTTGACGCCGATCCAGCACTGGTTCCTGGCGCAGGACATCGACGACCGGGACCACTGGAACTGGTCGGGCGTGTTCGAGCTGGCACCGGGTACCAGCGCTG
Organism: Lentzea waywayandensis; assembly: GCF_900115955.1. Classification (GTDB taxonomy): domain Bacteria; phylum Actinomycetota; class Actinomycetes; order Mycobacteriales; family Pseudonocardiaceae; genus Lentzea; species Lentzea waywayandensis. Next base: position 105,876 of record NZ_FOYL01000002.1, on the reverse strand, counting down.
GTCGGCTGGCCGGGGCACTCGACGCGCTCGTCGCCCATCACGACGCGCTGCGCCTCCGGCTCTCGCCCGACGGCCAGCACAACGCTCCTGTCGACGGCGGTGGGTTCCTGCGCGTCGTCGAAGGTGACGAGGCGGTGGTCGCCGAGATGACCGCGGCGCAGAAGTCGTTGCGGCTGGCCGATGGTCCGCTCGTGACGGCGGTCTTCTTCGATCGTGGCTCGGAGCCCGCGTGGCTGGGGCTCGTCGTCCACCACCTGGTGATGGACGGCGTGTCGTGGAACGTGCTGCTGGAGGACCTCGACAGCGTCTACCGGGGCGGAAGGCTCGGACCGAAGACCACCTCGTTCCGGCAGTGGGCCGACCGGCTCCAGACGCTCGACCCCAGCGGCGAACGGGACCACTGGGTCGCGGCGACGTCGGACGTGGTCGCGCTGCCGGTCGACGGCGACGGGCTCAACGACGAACGCTCCGCCCGGATCCACACGACGCTGCTGGACGCCGGGACGACCGCCGCGTTGATCGGCGACGCGCACAAGGCGTATCGCACGCAGGGCAACGATCTGCTGCTGGCGGCGCTGGTGCGCACGCTGGGCCCGTGGGCTGGCACCGATGAGCTGACCATCGACCTGGAGAGCCACGGTCGCGAGGCGATCGCCGACGGGATGGACCTGTCGCGCACGGTCGGCTGGTTCACGTCGATCTTCCCGGTGCGGCTGAGCCGCCACGAGGATCTCGGCGCGACGGTGAAGACCGTCAAGGAACAGCTGCGCGCTGTGCCGCGCCGCGGTGTGGGCTACGGCGCGTTGCGTTGGCTGCACGGCGATCTGGCCGACGCGCCGGAACGTCCGGTGCTGTTCAACTACCTGGGTTCCGCCGCGGGCGCCGGGGATCTGCTGCGCCGCGAGCTGCCCGTGGCCTTGCGGGGCGCCGCGACGGCTGGGCGGGGCACCCGGTCCCACGTGCTCAACCTCGAAGTGACCCGCACCGCGGACGGGCAGCTTCAGGTCGAGTGGCACTACAGCGCCGGCCTGCACGAGGCGGCGACGGTCGAACGGCTGGCCGAGACCTACCGGCGGGAACTGGAGGCGCTGGTCGAGCACTGCCGGTCCGGCGTCTCGGGTGTCACGCCGTCGGACTTCCCGCTGGCGTCGTTGACGCAGAACGAGATCGACCGGCTGGCGGCGCGGTTCCCTGGGCTGGCGGACGTGTACCGGCTGGCGCCGGTGCAGTCGGGCATGCTGTTCGGGGTCGTGGGCGCGCCGGCCGAGGACGACGGGCTCTACTGGGGCCAGGGGATCTACGAGCTCACCGGCACCGTCGAGGCCGACCGGCTCGCCGGTGCGTGGCGTTCGGTGGTCGCCCGCCAGGCTGCGCTGCGCAGCGGGTTCGTGTGGGAGGGCGTCAGCGAACCGGTGCAGGTCGTGCTGGCCGACGTCGACGTTCCTCTTGAGCTGCGCGACTTCTCCGGCCTCGACGGGAACACCCAGCAGGATCGCCTGCGTGAGCTGCTGGCCGAGGATCGGGCGCTGGGCTTCGACCTGGCCGCGCCGCCGTTGACGCGCCTGTACCTCGTCGATCGAGGTCTTGGGCAGTACTGGCTGGTCTGGGGGCTGTACCAGGGTCTGTGCGACGGGTGGAGCCTGCCGGTCGTCCTGGACGAGGTGCTGGCCGCCTACGACGGCTCGCCGCTCGCGCCGGTGCGGTCGTACCGGGAGTTCATCTCGTGGCTGGACCGGCGTGATCCGGACGAGTCCGAGGCGTTCTGGCGGTCCTGTTTGGACGGTTTCGAGGCGCCGACGCCGTTGCCGGTGGATCGCCTGGCGGCCAACCACTACGCGCAGGACCGGCGGCGGACCGCGCTGTCCGCGGACGTCACGGCCAAGATCGTCGACCTGGCCCGCCGCGAGCGCGTGACGCTGTCGGCGGTGGTGCAGGCGGCATGGGCCAAGGTGCTGTCGGCGACCTCGGGTGAGGACGACGTGGTCTTCGGCCTCACGGTGTCGGGCCGCCCGCCCGAGCTGACCGGTGTCGAGTCGACCGTGGGTCTGTTCATCAACACGTTGCCGGTGCGGGTCGTGGTGCCCTCGGACGTGCCGTTCACGTCGTGGTTGCGCGAGTTGCGGGACAACCAGGTTGCGGTGCAACGGTTCGAGTACACGCCGTTGGTCGACGCGCAGCGCTGGTCGTCAGTGCCCGGCGGCCGCGCGTTGTTTGACAGCATCGTCGTGCTGCGCAACTACCCCGGCGGCCAGACCCGTGTCGCCGACTTCGAGCTGTCGCCGCTGCTCGACTCGGTGGAGCAGGGCAACTACCCGCTCACCCTCGCGGTCGACGTCGATACCACGCTCAAGATCGAGGCCGAGTTCTCGACCGCCGCCTTCGACGCCGCGACGGTCGAACGCGTCCTCGACCAGCTGATGGTCGTGCTCACCGCCGTGGCGGAGCGGCCTGACCTGGCCGTGCGGGACGTGCCGTTGCAGCGGCCGGAGCAGGCCGCGGCTTTGGTGGCGTGGGGAGAGACTCCCGAGCCCGCCACCGAACGGCCGGTGCCGGACCTGATCGACGGCTGGGCCCGGATCTCGCCCGAGGTCGCCGTGGTGTGCGGTGCGGAGAGCCTGACGTTCTCCGACCTGGGTTTCCGGGCCGAAGCGCTGGCCGGCCGGCTCCAGGACGCCGGCGTGACGGTCGGTTCGAAGGTCGCCGTGCTGGTGCCACGCGGGATCGAGCTGGCGGTCGCCTTCCAGGGCGTGTTGCGCAGCGGTGGCGTGTACGTGCCGATCAACCCTGGGCTTCCCGCCGAACGTCTGGCGTTCCTGCTGGCCGACGTCGGTGCTGCGGTGGCGGTCACCACCTCGGCTCTGGCCGGTGAGCTGGCCGGGTTCGACCGGGTGCTGGTGCTCGACGACGTGTCTCCGGGTTTCGGTGCGTTGCCGGTGCGGATCGATCCCGACGCATTGGCGTACGTGGCCTACACGTCGGGCTCGACTGGGCGACCCAAGGGTGTGGCGGTGACGCACGCGGCGTTGTCGTCGTACGTGGCGGGATGGCGGGAAGGACTCGCCGACCTGGGTGGTCCGGGCACGGTGCTGTCGATGTCGGGCCCTGGGTTCGACGTGTCCATCGGGGACATGACGCGTGCGCTGGCGTTCGGCCGGACGTTGGTGTTCCTGCCGCACGACTCGCACGTGACGGTGGAGTCGCTGCACGAGACCTTGGTGGATCACGAGGTCGAGGTCGCGGAGATCGTGCCGGGCATGCTGTTGCGTGACCTGGCCGCGCATTGCCGGGAGGTCGGCCCGGTCAAGTCGCTGCGCCTGGTGATCTCCGGTACGGACATGTGGACGCACGACGCGTTGACGACCGCTGTTGCCGAGATCGCGCCTAATGCGGTGCCGGGCAACGTGTTCGGTGTGACCGAGGCGGCCATCGACTCGATCTTCCACCCGGTCGGTGAGGATCATCCCGCCGCGGTGGTGCCGATCGGCACGCCGTTGGCCGGGGCTCGGGCGGTCGTGGTCGATTCCACGATGCGGCCGGTACCGGTGGGTGTTCCCGGTGAGCTGCTGGTGGGTGGGTCAGGTGTGGCGCAGGGGTACGTGGGCCGGCCGGATCTGACGGCGGAGCGGTTCGTTCCCGACGTGTTCGGCGCGTCTGGTGGGCGGTTGTACCGGACCGGTGACCGGGCTCGCTGGCGTGCGGACGGGACCATCGAGTTCCTGGGTCGTGTCGATGAGCAGGTGAAGATCCGTGGGTATCGGGTCGAGCCTGGTGAGGTCGAGGTCGTCATCGGCGACCACCCCGACGTGCGTGATGTCGTTGTGGTGGCACGGGATGGTGGGCCGCACGGTGGTAAGCGCCTTGTCGCGTATGTCGTCGCGGAAGGCGAGTTCAGCGGATCGGTCCTGCGCTCTTGGCTGCGGGAGCGGGTGCCGGACTACCTGGTGCCGTCGGTGTTCGTGGCCCTGGATCGGCTGCCGCTGACGCCGAACGGGAAGGTCGACCGTCGTGGTCTGCCCGACCCGGAGCCGGAGATTCTCGCCGAGACGTACGTCGCGCCCCGGACCGCTGTCGAGGAGACGCTCGCGGCGGTGTGGAGTGGCGTGCTGAGTGTTGACCGTGTTGGCGTTCATGACAACTTCTTCGAGCTTGGCGGCGACTCGATCCTGAGCCTGCAGATCGTGGCGCGGGTGCGCGCGGCGGATCTGGGCGTCGACGTGGCGGACGTGTTCGCCCACCAGACGGTCGCCGAGCTTGCTCTCGCCGTGCGCGAAACGCCGGTGGTCTCGCTGGCGGAGCAGGGTGTGGTCACCGGACCGGTGCCGTTGACGCCGATCCAGCACTGGTTCCTGGCACAGGACATCCCCGACCGCGACCACTGGAACTGGTCGGGCATGTTCGAACTGGCCCCCGGCACCGATCCTGGCCGGTTGGGACAGGCGCTCGACGCCCTTGTCTCCCATCACGACGCGCTGCGCATCCGGTTCGGCGCCGAGCAGCACAACGCGCCGGTCGACGGCGGCGGGTTCCTGCGCGTCGTCGATGGTGATCAGGCTGTGGTCGCCGAGATGACCGCGGCGCAGAAGTCGTTGCGGTTGGCCGATGGTCCGCTTGTCGCGGCCGTGTTCTTCGATCGCGGCTCCGAGCCCGCGTGGCTGGGTTTGACCGTGCATCACCTGGTGATGGATGGCGTGTCGTGGAACGTGCTGCTGGAGGACCTCGACACCGCGTACCGCTCGGAGGCGTTGGGGCCCAAGACGGCCTCGTTCCAGCAGTGGGCCGAACACCTGCTGGAGCTGGAGGCCGGCGGGGAACGTGACCACTGGGTCGCGGCGACCTCGGACGTGGTCGCGCTGCCGGTCGACGGCGCCGGCCCGAACACCGAGGCGTCCGGTGCCGTGGTGAGCACCTGGCTGGACGCCGACGCCACCGCCGCGCTGTTCGGCGAGGCGCACAAGGCTTATCGGACGCAGGCCAACGACCTGTTGCTCGCCGCCCTGGCGAACGTCCTGGGGGAGTGGGCAGGCACCGATCACGTCACGGTCGACTTGGAGAGCCACGGTCGCGAGGATCTGGATCTGTCGCGCACGGTCGGCTGGTTCACGTCGATCTTCCCGGTGCGGCTGAGCCGGCACGAAGGTCTTGGCGCGACGGTGAAGGCGGTCAAGGAACAGTTGCGTGCTGTGCCGCGCCGTGGTGTGGGCTATGGCGCTTTGCGCTGGTTGCAAGGTGAGTTGGCCGATGCGGTGGATCGGCCGGTGTTGTTCAACTACCTGGGTGCTTTCGACGCCGTCGACTCGGTCGGGCTGATCCGGCGCGAGCTTCCGGCCGAACTGGCCGGTCCGATGCAGGGGCCTGGTGGGACGCGGGCCTACCCGCTGCAGTTGGAGGTCGTCCGCGCGGACGACGGCCGGCTGCGGATCGACTGGCTGTACAGCACGAACCTGCATCTCGCAGGCACCGTGAAGCGGATCGCCGACCGGTACGTCGAAGCGTTGCGCGCGTTGGTGGCGCACTGTCAGTCCGGAGTTTCCGGTGTCACGCCGTCGGACTTCCCGTTGGCGTCGTTGACGCAGAACGAGTTCGACGGGCTCGCTGGGCGTTATCCGCTGACGGACGTGTATCGGTTGGCGCCGGTGCAGTCGGGCATGTTGTTCGGCGTCGTGGGCTCTCCTGTCGACGGTCTTTACTGGGGGCAGAGCGTCTACGACCTGGCCGGTCCGGTCGACGCCGAACGGCTGGCGCGGGCGTGGCGGTCGGTGGTCGGCCGGCATGCCGCTCTGCGCAGCGGGTTCGTGTGGGAGGGCGTCAGCGAACCGGTGCAGGTAGTGCTCGCCGATGTCGGCGTTCCGGTCGAGGTGCGCGACTTCTCCGGCCTGGACTCGGACACCCAGCACGTCCGGTTGCGCGACCTGTTGGCCGAGGATCGGGCGCTGGGCTTCGATCTGGCCGCGCCGCCGTTGATGCGGTTGTACCTGGTGGACCGCGGCGAGGGCCGGTTGTGGCTGGTGTGGGGCCTGTACCAGGGTTTGTGCGACGGGTGGAGCCTGCCCGTCGTCATGGACGAGGTGCTGGCGGCTTACGACGGTGCGTCGCTCGCTCCGGCGCGGTCCTACCGCGAGTTCATCGCGTGGCTCGACGGACGTGATCCGGACGAGTCCGAAGGGTTCTGGCGGAAGAACCTCGACGGCTTCGAGGCGCCCACGCCGTTGCCGGTGGACCGGCTGGCGGCCAGCCACTACGCGCAGGACCGCCGCAAGACCACGCTGGACGAGGCCGTCACCACCAAGTTGGTGGAGCTGGCGCGGCGTGAGCGCGTGACGCTGTCGACGGTCGTGCAGGCGGCGTGGGCCAAGGTCCTGTCGGCGTCGTCCGGTGAGGACGACGTGCTGTTCGGTCTGACCGTCTCCGGTCGTCCGGGCGATCTGACCGGCGTCGAGTCGATGGTCGGCCTGTTCATCAACACGCTGCCGGTGCGGACCGTGGTGCCCGCGGACGTGCCGTTCACGTCCTGGCTGCGCGAGCTGCGCGACAACCAGGTCGCGCTGCAACGCTTCGAGTACACGCCGTTGGTGGACGTGCAGCGCTGGTCGGCTGTTCCGGGCGGCCGCGCGCTGTTCGACTCCATCGTCGTGTTCGGCAACTACCCCCACCGGGAACTACCGGACGACCTGGCCGCGATCCCCGACGGCTACGCCACCGTCGACTCGGTGGAGCAGGGCAACTACCCGCTCACCTTCGCGGTCGACCTGGAGCGCACGTTGCGCGTCGAGGCGGAGTTCTCGACGGCTGCTTTCGACGCCGTGACGGTCGAACGGATCCTCGACCAGCTGGTGGTCGTGCTGACGGCCGTCGCGGAACGGCCGGAGCTGACGGTCGCGGACGTGCCGTTGCAACGCCCGGAACAGGCCGCCGAGTTGGTGGCATGGGGCGAGACCCCGATCCCGGTCGCCGAGGCGCCCGTGCCCGAGCTGATCGCCGGGTGGGCCTCGGCTGAGGTCGCTGTGGTGTGCGGGGATGAGCGGCTGACGTTCGCCGAGTTGGGCGCGCGGGCGGATGCGTTGGCTGCTCGGCTCCAGCAGGCCGGTGTGGTGGTGGAGTCGCCGGTTGCTGTGTTGGTGCCGCGTGGGCTTGAGCTGGCGGTGGCGTTCCAGGGTGTGTTGCGTTCTGGTGGCGTGTATGTGCCGGTGAATCCTGGTCTTCCTGCTGAACGGCTGGAGTTCCTGCTGGCTGATGCCGGTGTGGTCGCGGTGGCGACGACGTCGGCGTTGGTGGGGGAGCTGGCCGGGTTCGGCGGGGAAGTGCTGCTGGTGGACGACGTGGCTGCGCACGCTGGCCCGCTACCCGCCCCGATCGACCTGTCCGTCGCCACCGGCGAGCCGCTCGCCCCGATCGACCTGCCTACGGACGCCGGCTGGTCGCCCACGCCGATCGACCCCTCCGCCCTGGCGTACATCGCGTACACCTCAGGGTCGACCGGCCGTCCCAAGGGCGTGGCCGTCACCCATGCCGCTCTTTCCTCTTACGTGGCTGGTTGGCGGGACGGGCTGGCCGCGTTGGGCGGACCTGGTCCGGTTTTGTCGATGTCGGGCCCTGGGTTCGACGTGTCCATCGGTGACATGACCCGTGCGTTGGCGTTCGGTCAGCGCGTGGTGTTCCTGCCGCACGACGAGCACGTGTCGGTGGAGTCGCTGCACGCCACGCTGGTGGGGCACCAGATCGAGGTCGCCGAGATCGTGCCCGGCATGCTGCTGCGCGACCTGGCCGCGTACTGCCGGACCGCTGGTCCGGTGGAGAGCCTGCGCCTGGTGATCTCGGGTACGGACATGTGGACGCACGACGCGCTCACCGCCGCGGTTGCCGAGGTGGCGCCTAATGCGGTGCCGGGCAACGTGTTCGGTGTGACCGAGGCGGCGATCGACTCGATCTTCCACGCCGTCACGGAGGACCACCCTGCGGCCGTGGTGCCCATCGGTACGCCGTTGGCCGGCGCTCGCGCTGTCGTCGTCGACTCCGCGCTGCGGCCGGTTCCCGTCGGCGTTCCGGGTGAGCTGCTGGTCGGTGGCGCGGGTGTGGCTCGTGGCTACCTGGGCCGCCCCGACCTCACCGCCGCGCGGTTCGTGCCCGACGTGTTCGGTGCTGGTGGCCGGCTCTACCGCACGGGCGACCGGACGAAGTGGCGTTCGAACGGCACGATCGAGTTCCTGGGCCGGGTCGACGAGCAGGTCAAGATCCGTGGCTACCGCGTCGAACCCGGTGAGGTCGAGGTCGTCATCGGCGACCACCCGGACGTGCGTGATGTCGTTGTGGTGGCACGCGATGGTGGGCCGCACGGCGGTAAACGGCTGGTTGCCTACGTTGTAGCGGAAGGCGAGTTCAGCGGTTCGGCACTGCGTTCTTGGTTGCGGGAACGGGTTCCGGACTACTTGGTGCCGTCGGTGTTCGTGGCGCTGGAGCGGTTGCCGCTGACGCCCAACGGCAAGGTCGACCGTCGTGGACTGCCCGATCCGGAGCCGGAGACGACGGGCGAGGCCTATGTCGCACCCCGGACTGCCGCCGAGGAGACTTTGGCGGCGGTGTGGAGCGGTGTGCTGGGTGTCGAACGCGTTGGGGTGCTTGACAACTTCTTCGAGCTCGGTGGCGACTCGATCCTGAGCCTGCAGATCGTCGCGCGCGTTCGCGCGGCCGGTCTGGGTGTGGACGTGGCGGACGTGTTCGCCCACCAGACGGTCGCCGCCCTGGCAGGTGTCGTGCGCGACACGCCTGCGGTGACTCTGGCTGAACAGGGCGTTGTCACCGGACCGGTTCCGCTGACACCGATCCAGCGCTGGTTCTTGGCGCAGGACATCCCGAACCGCGACCACTGGAACTGGTCCGGCATCTTCGAACTGGCACCCGGTACCGACCCTGCCCGCCTTGGCCAGGCGCTCGACGCCCTTGTCTCCCACCACGACGCGCTGCGCATCCGGTTCGGCGCCGACCAGCACAACGCGCCCGTCGGCGACGGAGGATTCCTTCGGGTCGTCAACGGGGACGAGGCTGTGGTCGCGGAGATGACCGCCGCGCAGACGTCGTTGCGGCTGGCGGATGGTCCGCTGGTGGCGGCCGTGTTCTTCGATCGTGGCTCGGAGCCCGCGTGGCTGGGGCTCGTCGTCCACCACCTGGTGATGGACGGCGTGTCGTGGAACGTGTTCCTGGAGGACCTCGACACCGTCTACCGGGGTGGAAAGCTCGGGCCGAAGACGACGTCGTTCCAGCAGTGGGCCGAGGTTCTGCAGGAACTGGACGCCGAGGCGGAGCGCCAGATCTGGCTGGCCCAGACCGCTGACGTCGTGGAACTGCCGCAGGACCGTCGCGGGCTCAACACCGAGACGTCGGCCGGTGTCGTGCGGACTTGGCTGGACGCCGCCACCACCGCAGCGCTGCTCAGCGACGCACACCGCGCCTACCGCACCCAGGGCAACGACCTGCTGCTGGCCGCTCTCGCCCAGGCACTGGGGGAGTGGGCGGGCACCGGCCACGTGACGGTCGATCTGGAGAGCCATGGCCGCGAGGCGGTGGCGGACGGCGTGGACTTGTCGCGCACCGTCGGATACTTCACGTCGATCTTCCCTGTCCGCCTCACGCACGAGGACGCTCCGGCGGCGGCGATCAAGGCCGTCAAGGAGGAGCTGCGCGCGGTGCCGCGTCGCGGCGTCGGCTATGGAGCCTTGCGTTGGCTGCGGGGCGAGTTGGCCGATGCGGTGGATCGGCCGGTGTTGTTCAACTACCTGGGTGCGTTCGACGCCGTCGACTCGGTCGGTCTGATCCGCCGGGAACTGCCCGCCGAGCTGGCCGGTCCGAGCGAGGGGCCGGGCGGGACGAGGTCGCACCTCCTCCAGATCGAAGCCCAGCAGGACGCGGACGGACGCCTCCAGGTCGAGTGGCACTTCAGTCACAACCGGCACGACACCGCCACGGTCGAACGGGTCGCGGCTCGGTACGTCGAGGCGTTGCGTGAGTTGGTAGCGCATTGCCGTTCCGGGGCCTCGGGCTTCACGCCGTCGGACTTCCCGTTGGCGTCGTTGGCGCAGAACGAGGTCGACCGGCTGGCTGAGCGCTATCCGCTGGTGGACGTGCACCGGTTGGCGCCGGTGCAGTCGGGCATGTTGTTCGGTGTCGCGGGCTCTCCCGTCGACGGCCTCTACTGGGGCCAAGGGGTCTACGACCTGACCGGTCCGCTGGACACCGGGCGGCTTGCCGACGCCTGGCGGTCGGTGATCGCCCGGCACGCCGCGTTGCGCAGCGGCTTCGTGTGGGAGGGCGTCAGCGAACCGGTTCAGGTCGTGCTCGCGGACGTCGATGTCCCGCTGGAGCAACGCGACTGGTCTCGTCTCGGCGACGCTGAACAGCAAGCGCGATTGCGTGAGCTGCTGGCCGAGGATCGGGCGTTGGGCTTCGATCTGGCCGCGCCGCCATTGACGCGGTTGTACCTGGTGGACCGCGGTGAAGGTCGTCTGTGGCTGGTGTGGGGCCTGTACCAGGGTTTGTGCGACGGGTGGAGTCTGCCCGTCGTCATGGACGAGGTGTCCGCCATCTACCAGGGCAAGTCTCTTGAGCCCGTGCGGTCCTACCGGGACTTCATCGCGTGGCTGGGCCGGCGTGACTCGGCCGAGTCCGAAGGGTTCTGGCGCACCTACCTGGGCGGTTTCGAGGCTCCTACGGCACTTCCGGTCGATCGGCTGGCCGCGAGCCACTACGACCAGGACCGGCGCCGCACGCACCTGGACGAGACCGTCACCGCCAAGCTGGTCGAACTGGCCCGCCGCGAGCGCGTGACGCTGTCGACGGTCGTGCAGGCGGCGTGGGCGCTGCTGCTGTCGACGTACTCGGGCGACGAGGACGTGGTGTTCGGCCTGACCGTGTCCGGCCGCCCGGCCGACCTGGCCGGAGTCGAGTCGATGGTCGGCCTGTTCATCAACACGCTGCCGGTGCGAGCCGCGGTGCCGACGGACACGCCGTTCCGCGCGTGGCTGCCCGAGCTGCAGGACAATCAGGTTGCGCTGCAACGCTTCGAGTACACGCCGTTGGTGGACGTGCAGCGGTGGTCGGCCGTGCCGCACGGCAGGGCGTTGTTCGACTCCATCGTGGTGTTCGGCAACTACCCGCAGGAGGAGCTGCCGGAGGATCTGGGCGGGGCGCAGGCCGCCGACTCCGTCGAGCAGGGCAACTACCCGCTCACCTTCGCCGTGGACCTGGAACGCACGTTGCGCGTCGAGGCGGAGTTCTCGACGGCTGCTTTCGACGCTGTGACGGTCGAACGCATCCTCGACCAGCTCACGGTCGTGCTGACCGCAGTGGCGGAACGGCCTGAGCTCGCCGTCCGGGACGTGCCGGTGCAGCGTCCCGAGCAGGCGGCGGAGTTGGTGGTGTGGGGCGCGACCCCGGTGCCCTCCGCCGAGCGGCCGGTGCCGGAGCTGATCGCCGGGTGGGCCTCGGCTGAGGTCGCCGTGGTGTGCGGTGAGGAACGTCTGACGTTCGCCGAGCTGAGCGCGCGGGCGGATGCGTTGGCTGCTCGGCTCCAGCAGACCGGTGTGGTGGTCGGCTCGTCCGTTGCCGTGCTGGTGCCGCGTGGGCTTGAGCTGGCGGTGGCGTTCCAGGGTGTGTTGCGTTCGGGTGGCGTGTACGTGCCGGTCAATCCTGGGCTTCCTGCTGAACGGCTGGGGTTCCTGCTGGCTGATGCCGGGGTGGTGGCGGTGGTCACGACTTCGGTGTTGGTGGGGGAGTTGGTCGGGTTCGGCGGGGAGGTGCTGTTGGTGGACGGCGTGTCCGCAGACGCCGATCTGCCGCGCGTCCCGATCGACCTGTCCGCAGACGCCGGCCTCCCGCGCGTCCTGATCGATCCGTCCACGGGTCCCGACTGGTCGCCCATCCCGATCGACCCCTCCGCACTGGCGTACATCGCCTACACCTCAGGCTCAACCGGCCGCCCAAAAGGCGTGGCCGTCACCCACGCCGCTCTCTCCTCCTACGTCGCGGGTTGGCGGGACGGACTGGCCGCGCTGGGCGGACCGGGCACCGTCCTGTCGATGTCAGGCCCTGGGTTCGACGTGTCCATCGGTGACATGACCCGTGCGTTGGCGTTCGGTCAGCGCGTGGTGTTCCTGCCGCACGACGAGCACGTGACCGTGGAGTCGCTGCACGAGACCTTGGTGGATCACGAGGTCGAGGTCGCGGAGATCGTGCCCGGCATGTTGTTGCGCGACTTGGCCGCGTACAGCCGGACCGCTGGTCCTGTGGAAAGCCTGCGCCTGGTGATCTCGGGCACCGATCTGTGGACGCACGACGCGTTGACGACCGCTGTTGCCGAGGTGGCGCCTAATGCGGTGCCGGGCAACGTGTTCGGTGTGACCGAGGCCGCGATCGACTCGATCTTCCACGCCGTGACCGACGATCACGCGGCGGCGGTGGTGCCGATCGGCACGCCGTTGGCCGGTGCTCAGGCGTTCGTGGTGGACGGGTCGCTGCGGCCGGTTCCGGTGGGTGTGCCGGGTGAGCTGCTGGTCGGTGGTTCCGGTGTGGCCCAAGGCTATGTGGGCCGGCCCGACCTGACCGCGGAACGGTTCGTGCCCGATGTGTTCAGCGGCTCCGGCGAGCGTTTGTACCGGACGGGCGACCGGGCTCGGTGGCGTGCGGACGGGACGATCGAGTTCCTGGGTCGTGTCGATGAGCAGGTGAAGATCCGTGGTTATCGGGTCGAGCCTGGTGAGGTCGAGGTCGTCATCGGCGATCACCCCGACGTGCGTGATGTGGTTGTGGTGGCGAGGGATGGCGGTCCGCACGGCGGCAAGCGGCTGGTTGCGTACGTCGTTGCGGAAGGTGAGTTCAGCGGTTCGGCGCTGCGTTCTTGGTTGCGGGAGCGGGTTCCGGACTACCTGGTGCCGTCGGTGTTCGTGGCGCTGGAGCGGTTGCCGCTGACACCGAACGGGAAGGTGGACCGGCGAGGTCTGCCCGCCCCCGAACCCGAGACCACCGATGCCTACGAGGCGCCCCGGACCGCTGCCGAGGAAACGCTGGCGGCCGTCTGGTCGCAGGTGCTGGGCACGGAACGCGTTGGCGTGCACGACAACTTCTTCGAGCTCGGTGGCGACTCGATTCTGAGCCTGCAGATCGTCGCTCGCGTTCGTGCGGCCGGTCTGGGTGTCGAAGTGGCGGACGTGTTCGCGCACCAGACGATTGCCGAGCTGGCTCTGGCGGTGCGTGACGCTCCTGCGGTGACGCTGGCCGAGCAGGGGGTCGTCACCGGGCCTGTGCCGTTCACACCGATTCAGCGTTGGTTCCTGGCGCAGGACATCCCGAACCGCGACCACTGGAACTGGTCCGGCATCTTCGAGCTGGCGCCCGGCACCGACCCGGATCGACTGAGCCGGGCGCTCGACGCTGTGGTGGCGCACCACGACGCGCTGCGCATCCGGTTCACCCCGGACAGCCAGTACAACGCCGGCATCGAGACTTCGGGCCACCTGCGTGTCACTGGTGCGCACGACGTGGTCGCGGAGATGACTGCGTCGCAGAAGTCGTTGAGTCTGGCCGATGGCCCGCTCATCGCAGCCGTGTTCTTTGATCGTGGCGATGAGCCTGCGTGGCTGGGTTTGACCGTGCATCACCTGGTGATGGATGGCGTGTCGTGGAACGTGTTGCTGGAAGACCTCGACACCGTCTACCGAGGTGGAAAGCTCGCGCCGAAGACCACGTCGTTCCAGCAGTGGGCGTTGCAACTGAAGGCGGACGACGGCGAACGCGACCACTGGATCGCCGCGACCGCGGACGTGGCCGAGCTTCCTGCCGACGGCGACGGCCCGAACAGCGCCGCGTCCGAGGCGATCGTGCAGTCGTGGCTGGACGCCGAGACGACCGCGTCGCTGTTGGGCGAGGTGCACAAGGCGTACCGCACGCAGGGCCAGGACCTGTTGCTGACCGCTCTCGCTCAGACTCTGGGTGAGTGGACCGGCAGCGATCACGTCACGGTCGACCTGGAGAGCCACGGCCGTGAGGGCGCGGACCTGTCTCGCACCGTCGGGTGGTTCACGTCGATCTTCCCAGTGAGGCTGAGCAGTCACACCGATCCCGGCACGGCGATCAAGTCGGTGAAGGAGGAACTGCGGGCGGTGCCGCGCCGCGGTGTCGGGTACGGCGCTTTGCGTTGGTTGCAGGACGATCTGGCCGGTGCTCCGGACAGGCCGGTGTTGTTCAACTACCTCGGCGCATACGACGCGAACGACTCCACCGGACTGATCCGTCGAGAGCTGGACGGCGACCTGGCCGGGCCCAGCGAGGGCGAGGGTGGGACGCGGTCGCACCTGGTGCAGCTCGAGGTGCAGCAGACCGCCGACGGCCGGTTGTCGATCGAGTGGTTCCACTCGACCAACCGGCACGACACCGCCACCGTCGAACGGGTCGCGGCTCGGTACGTCGAGGCGTTGCGCGCGTTGGTGGCGCATTGCCGGTCTGGGGTCTCGGCCTTTACGCCGTCGGACTTCCCGCTGGCGTCGCTGGCACAGGGCGAGATCGACGGGCTCGCGGGACGTTATCCGCTGGTGGACGTGTATCGGTTGGCGCCGGTGCAGTCGGGCATGTTGTTCGGCGTCGTGGGCTCTCCTGTCGACGGCCTCTACTGGGGACAGAGCGTCTACGACCTGGCCGGCCCGATCGACGTCGAGCGGTTCGCGGCGGCGTGGCGTGAAGTGATCGCCCGGCACGCGTCCCTGCGCAGCGGGTTCGTGTGGGAGGGCGTCGCCGAGCCGGTTCAGGTCGTGCTCGGCGATGTCGAGGTGCCGTTGACGGCCCACGACTGGTCGGGTCTCGACGAGGCCACGCAGCAGGTGCGGTTGCAGGAGTTGCTGGCGGACGACCGCGCGCTCGGCTTCGACCTCGCCCGCCCGCCGCTGATGCGTCTGTACGTCGTAGACCGCGGCAACGGGCAGAACTGGCTGATCTGGGGTCTCTACCAGGGTTTGTGCGACGGGTGGAGCCTGCCCGTCGTGATGGACGAGGTGTCCGCCGCCTACCAGGGCAGCACCCTCGAACCGACCCGGCCCTACCGGGACTTCATCGCCTGGCTGGACGGGCGTGACCCGGCCGAGCCGGAAGCCTTCTGGCGCAACTATCTGGGCGAGTTCGAGGCGCCGACGCCGCTGCCCGCGGACCGGTTGGCCGCGAGCCACTACGACCAGGATCGCCGGCGCACCCACCTCGACGACGACGTGACGGCCGAGCTGGTGGCACTGGCCCGGCGCGAACGCGTGACGTTGTCGACGGTCGTGCAGGCCGCGTGGGCCAAGGTCCTGGCGGACACCGCGGGCGAGGACGACGTCGTGTTCGGCCTGACCGTGTCCGGCCGCCCGGCGGACCTGGCCGGGGTCGAGTCGATCGTCGGCCTCTTCATCAACACGCTGCCGGTGCGGGCGGTCGTGCCCGCGGACGTGCCGTTCACCTCGTGGCTGCACGACCTGCGGGACAACCAGGTCGCGGTGCAGCGGTTCGAATGGACGCCGTTGGTGGACGTGCAACGGTGGTCGGCCGTGCCGCACGGCAGAGCGTTGTTCGACAGCATCGTGGTGTTCGGCAACTACCCGCAGGAGGAACTGCCGGAGGACCTGGGCGAGGACTGGTTGCAGGCCACCGACTCGGTGGAGCAGGGCAACTACCCGCTCACCTTCGCGGTCGACCTGGAGGCCACGCTCAAGATCGAGGCCGAGTTCTCCACGGCGGCGTTCGACGCCGCGACGGTCGAACGGATCCTCGACCAACTCGCGGTCGTGCTGACGGCGGTGGCGCGGCGGCCGGACCTGCTCGTTCGGGACATTCCGCTGCACCGCCCGGCCCAGGCCGCCGAGATCGTCGGATGGGGCAGCACGGCAACGCCGGCGGCCGAACGGCCGGTGCCGGACCTGGTCGCCGGATGGGCTTCGTCCGATGTCGCCGTCATCTGCGGCGACGAACGGCTCACGTTCGCGGAGTTGGGTGCTCGGGCCGATGCTCTGGCCGCTCGGCTTCAGCAGGCCGGTGTTGCGGTCGGCTCGTCGGTTGCTGTTCTGGTGCCGCGTGGACTTGAGCTGGCGGTCGCTTTCCAGGGGGTTCTGCGCGCAGGTGGCGTGTACGTGCCGATCAACCCCGGGCTTCCTGCTGAACGGCTGGCGTTCCTGCTGGCTGATGCCGGGGTGGTGGCGGTGGCCACGACGTCGGCCTTGGTGGGGGAGTTGGTCGGGTTCGGCGGGGAGGTGCTGCTGGTGGACGGCGTGTCCGAAGACGCCCGCCTGCCGCTCGGCCCGATCGACCTGTCCACCGGCTCCGGCTGGTCGCCCACCTCGATTGACCCCTCTGCCTTGGCCTATGTGGCTTATACCTCGGGTTCGACCGGGCGTCCCAAGGGCGTCGCCGTCACCCACGGCGCGTTGTCGAGCTATGTGGCGGGGTGGCGTGACGGGTTGGCCGCGCTGGGCGGACCGGGCACGGTGCTGTCGATGTCAGGCCCTGGGTTCGACGTGTCCATTGGGGACATGACACGGGCCTTGGCGTTCGGTCAGACGGTGGTGTTCCTGCCGCACGACGAGCACGTGTCGGTCGAGTCGTTGCATCACACGCTGCGTACGCATGACGTGGCGATCGCGGAAATCGTGCCGGGCATGCTCCTGCGTGACCTGGCAGCACACTGCCGCAGCGCCGGGCCGATCGAGAGCCTGCGTCTGGTGATCTCCGGTACCGACATGTGGACACACGACGCGCTGACCACCGCGGTGGCAGAAGTGGCACCGAACGCGGTGCCGGGCAACGTGTTCGGTGTGACCGAGGCGGCGATCGACTCGATCTTCCACCCGGTGTCCGAGGACCATCCCGCCGCTGTGGTCCCGATCGGTACTCCTCTCGCGGGCGCGCAGGCGTTCGTGGTGGACGGGTCGCTGCGGCCGGTTCCGGTGGGTGTGCCGGGTGAGCTGCTGGTCGGTGGTTCCGGTGTGGCCCAGGGGTATGTGGGCCGGCCGGACCTGACTGCGGAACGGTTCGTGCCGGACGTGTTCGGCACGTCTGGTGGTCGGCTCTACCGCACGGGCGACCGGGCGAAGTGGCGTTCGGACGGCACGATCGAGTTCCTCGGCCGGGTCGACGAGCAGGTCAAGATCCGCGGTTACCGGGTCGAGCCGGGTGAGGTCGAGGTAGTCATCGGTGACCATCCCGGTGTGCGTGATGTCGTTGTGGTGGCACGGGATGGCGGGCCGCACGGAGGCAAGCGCCTGGTCGCGTACGTGGTGGCCGAGGATGCCAGCGGTCTGGAACTGCGCTCCTGGTTGCGTGAGCGAGTGCCGGACTACCTGGTGCCTTCGGTGTTCGTCGCGTTGGAGCGGCTGCCGCTGACGCCCAACGGCAAGGTCGACAGGCGAGGCCTGCCCGATCCCGAGCCGGAGAGGACGGGCGAGGCGTACGTCGCGCCACGGACCGCCGCCGAGGAGACGCTCGCCGCCGTGTGGGGCGGTGTTCTGGGTGTCGAACGTGTTGGCGTTCATGACAACTTCTTCGAGCTCGGTGGCGACTCGATCCTGAGTCTGCAGATCGTGGCTCGGGCCCGCGCCGCCGGACTCGGCATCGACGTGGCCGACGTGTTCGCCCATCAGTCGGTGGCCGAGTTGGCGCCGGTCGTGCGCAACGCCCCGGAGGCGACCAGCGCCGAGCAGGGGATCGTCACCGGACCGGTGCCGCTGACGCCGATCCAGCACTGGTTCCTGGCACAGGACATCCCGAACCGCGACCACTGGAACTGGTCCGGCATCTTCGAACTCGCACCCGGCACCGATCCGGCCCGACTGAGCCGGGCACTCGATGCCGTGGTGGCGCACCACGACGCGCTGCGCATCCGGTTCACCCCGGAAAGCCAGTACCACGCTCCGGTCGACGGCGGGTTCCTACGCGTTGTCCAAGGGGACGTGGTCACGGAGATGACCGCGGCGCAGAAGTCGTTGCGCCTGGCCGACGGCCCGCTCCTTGCTGCCGTGTACTTCGAACGCGGCGAGCAGCCTGCGTGGCTGGGACTGACCGTCCATCACCTGGTGATGGACGGCGTGTCGTGGAACGTGTTGCTGGAAGACCTCGACACCGCCTACAACGGCGGCAGACTCGGGCCGAAAACGACGTCGTTCCAGCAGTGGGCGTTGCAGTTGCAGGACGACGACGCCGGCAGCGAACGTGAGCACTGGGTTGCGGCGACCGCGGACGTGGTGACGCTTCCTGCCGACGGCGACGGACCGAACACGGACGCGTCCGAGGCGATCGTGCAGTCGTGGCTGGACGCGGACACGACGGCGGCCCTGCTCGGCGACGCGCACAAGGCGTATCGCACGCAAGGCAACGACCTGCTGCTCGCGGCCTTGGCACAGGCGTTGGGTGAGTGGGCAGGCACCGATCACGTCACGGTCGACCTGGAGAGCCACGGCCGCGAGGGCGCGGACCTGTCTCGCACCGTCGGGTGGTTCACGTCGATCTTCCCGGTGCGCCTCACGAACGAGCGCGACCCGGCGACGGCGATCAAGTCGGTGAAGGAACAGCTGCGGGCGGTGCCGCGCCGTGGCGTGGGCTACGGCGTGTTGCGCTGGCTGCGGAACGAGCTGACCGAGGCGCCGGCCAGGCCGGTGTTGTTCAACTACCTCGGCGGGTACGACGCGGACGACTCCGCCGGGTTGATCCGCCGCGAACTGGACGGCGACCTGGCCGGGCCGAGCGAAGGTGAAGGCGGGACGCGGTCGCACCTGGTGCAGCTCGAGGTGCAGCAGACCGCCGACGGCCGGTTGTCGATCGAGTGGTTCCACTCGACCAACAGCCATGACACCGCCACCGTCGAACGGGTCGCGGCACGGTACGTCGAGGCGTTGCGCGATCTGGTCGAGCACTGCCGGTCGGCCGTCTGTGGGTTCACGCCCTCGGACTTCCCGCTGGCGTCCCTCACCCAGGCCGAAGTCGACGGCCTGGCCAGACGCAGTCCGTCCCTTGTGGACGTCTACCGGCTGGCACCGGTGCAGTCGGGCATGTTGTTCGGTGTCGTCGGCGCCCCGGAAGAAGGCGACGGGCTCTACTGGGGTCAGGGCGTCTACGACCTGGCCGGTCCGATCGACGCCGAACGGCTGGCCGAAGCGTGGCGTCAGGTGATCAGCCGCCACGCCGCGCTCCGGAGCGGGTTCGTGTGGGAGGGCGTCAGCGAACCGGTGCAGATCGTGCTGGCCGACGTCCACGTGCCGCTGACCACCCACGACTGGTCGGAGCTGGACGAGGCCGCGCAACAGCAGCGGCTCCAGGATCTCCTGACCGACGACCGCGCGCTCGGGTTCGACCTGGCGCGGCCGCCGCTGACGCGCCTGTACCTGGTCGACCGGGGTGACGGGCAGAACTGGCTGATCTGGGGCCTCTACCAGGGTTTGTGCGACGGGTGGAGCCTGCCCGTCGTGATGGACGAGGTGTCCGCCGCGTACCAGCGGCAGGCGCTGCGACCGGTGCGTCCGTACCGCGACTACATCGCCTGGCTCGGCCGGCGCGATCCCGCTGCCACCGAAGGGTTCTGGCGCACCTACCTGGACGGGTTCGAGGCGCCCACGGCGTTGCCGGTGGACCGCCTGGCCGCGAGCCACTACGCCCAGGACCGGCGGCGCACGGACCTCGACGAGCACGTCACCACCAGGCTCGTGGAACTGGCCAGGCGCGAACGCGTCACGTTGTCGACGGTCGTGCAGGCGGCGTGGGCCAAGGTCCTGTCCGCCGGCTCGGGCGAGGACGACGTGGTGTTCGGCCTGACCGTGTCGGGGCGCCCGGCCGATCTGGCCGGGGTCGAGTCGATGGTCGGGTTGTTCATCAACACGCTGCCGGTGCGGGCCGCGATCCCCGGCAGGACGCCGTTCTCGACGTGGTTGCACGAGCTGCGGGACAACCAGGTCGCGTTGCAACGGTTCGAGTTCACGCCGCTGGTCGACGTGCAGCGGTGGTCCGCCGTGCCGCACGGCCGCGGGTTGTTCGACAGCATCGTCGTGTTCGGCAACTACCCGCAGGAGGAGGCACCCGCCGACGCCGGCGAGGACTGGGCCGACGCCGTCGAGTCCGTCGAGCAGGGCAACTACCCGCTCACCTTCGCGGTCGACCTGGAGGCCACGCTCAAGATCGAGGCCGAGTTCTCCACGGCGGCGTTCGACGCGGCCACGATCGAACGCGTTCTCGACCAGCTCGTCGTCGTCCTCACCGCCGTAGCCCACGAGCCGGAACTGCCCGTCGCCGAGCTGCCGTTGCAGCGTCCGGACCAGGCCGCCGCGCTCGTCGCCCAGGGCGAGACCCCGGTACCGGTCGCCGAACGGCCGGTGCCCGAGCTGATCCACGGCTGGGCGCACACCGACGCCGTGGCCGCGAAGTGCGGTGACGAGCGCCTGACGTTCGCCGAGCTCGACGCACGGGCGGATGCGTTGGCTGCTCGGCTTCAGCGGGCTGGTGTGACGGTGGAGTCGCCGGTCGCCGTGCTGGTGCCGCGCGGGATCGAGTTGGCGGTGGCGTTCCAGGGCGTGCTGCGTTCCGGTGGCGTGTACGTGCCGGTCAATCCTGGTCTTCCTGCTGAACGGCTGGAGTTCCTGCTGGCTGATGCCGGGGTGGTGGCTGTGGTCACGGTGTCGGCGTTGGTGGGGGAGTTGGCCGGGTTCGGCGGGGAGGTGCTGCTGGTGGACGGCTTGGCCGTGAACGCGGGTCCGTCGCCCACCCCGATCGACCCCTCCGCACTGGCGTACATCGCCTACACCTCAGGCTCGACCGGCCGCCCGAAGGGCGTGGCCGTCACCCATGCCGCTCTCTCGTCCTATGTCGCGGGTTGGCGGGACGGGCTGGCCGAGTTGGGTGGCCCAGGCCCGGTGTTGTCGATGTCCGGTCCGGGCTTCGACGTCTCCATCGGCGACATGACCCGTGCGCTGGCGTTCGGCCAGACCGTGGTGTTCCTGCCGCACGACGAGCACGTCTCCGTGGAGTCCTTGCACAGCACGCTTTCTAATGACGGTGTCGCGATCGCGGAGATCGTGCCGGGCATGCTCCTGCGGGATCTGGCGGCACACTGCCGCAGCGCCGGGCCGATCGAGAGCCTGCGGCTCGTGATCTCCGGCACCGACATGTGGACGCACGACGCGCTCACCACTGCGGTGGCCGAGGTGGCGCCGAACGCGATACCGGGCAACGTGTTCGGCGTGACCGAGGCCGCGATCGACTCGATCTTCCACCCGGTCGGCGACGACCACCCGCAGGCCGTCGTACCCATCGGCACGCCGCTCGCCGGGGCCCGCGCCGTCATCGTCGACGACGCGATGTGCCCGGCCCCTGTCGGAGTTCCGGGTGAGCTGCTGGTCGGTGGTCCGGGTGTGGCTCGTGGCTATGTGAATCGGCCGGACCTGACCGCGGAACGGTTCGTGCCGGACGTCTTCGGCATGGCCGGTGGCCGGCTCTACCGCACGGGCGACCGGGCGAAATGGCGCTCAGACGGCACGATCGAGTTCCTCGGCCGGGTCGACGAACAGGTCAAGATCCGCGGCTACCGCGTCGAACCGGGTGAGGTCGAGGTCGTCATCGGCGACCACGCCGGTGTGCGTGATGTCGTTGTGGTGGCACGGGACGGCGGCCCGCACGGCGGCAAGCGGCTCGTCGCGTACGTCGTCGCGGAAGGCGAGTTCAGCTCGAAGGACCTGCGGTCATGGTTGCGCGAGCGGGTGCCGGACTACCTGGTGCCATCGGTGTTCGTGGCACTGGACAGGCTCCCGCTCACCCCGAACGGCAAGGTCGACCGCAACGGCCTGCCCGACCCCGAGCCCGAGACGGCGGCCGAGGTCTTCGAGGCGCCTCGTACGTCCATTGAGGACGTTCTGGCCGAGGTGTGGTCGCAGGTGCTGGGCCTGGAACGCGTTGGCGTGCACGACAACTTCTTCGAGCTTGGCGGCGACTCGATCCTGAGTCTGCAGATCGTGGCGCGGGCACGCGCGGCCGGTCTGGGTGTGGACGTGGCGGACGTGTTCGCCCACCAGACCATCGCCGAGCTTGCACCCGTCGTGCGCGACACACCCCAGGCCATGCTTGCCGAACAGGGTGTCGTCGCCGGTCCGGTCCCGCTCACGCCGATTCAGCACTGGTTCGTGGAGCAGGACATCCCCGACCGCGACCACTGGAACTGGTCGGGAGTGTTCGAGCTGGCGGCCGGCACCGATCCGGCGAAGCTCGCGCGGGCGCTCGACACCGTGCTCGCCCACCACGACGCCCTGCGCATGAGGTTCCGCCAGGACGGGGACGTCTGGGTGCAGGACAACGACGGTGAACTGGAAGGAGTCCTGCGCGTCGTCACCGCCCAGGACGACGACGAGGTCATCGCGCACATGACCGCGGCGCAGACGTCGTTGCGCCTGGCAGACGGTCCGCTGGTGGCCGCGCTGTACTTCGACCGCGGTGCCGCCCCGGCGTGGCTGGGGCTCACCGCGCACCACTTCGTCATGGACGGCGTGGCGTGGAACGTCCTGCTGGAAGACCTTGATACCGCCTACCGAAGCGGATCGCTCGGGCCGAAGACGACCTCGTTCCAGCAGTGGGCCGAGGTGCTGCACGCCGACGACCCCGCTGCCGAACGCGATCACTGGGCGGCGCAGACCGAGCGGGTCACCGCGGTGCCCGTCGACAGCCGCGGTGCCAACACCGAGGCGTCGGCCGACACCGTGCGCACCTGGCTCGACGCGAAGTCCACCGAGGTGTTGCTCGGCGAGGCCCACAAGGCCTATCGGACGCAGATCAACGACCTGCTGCTGGCCGCGCTGTTCAAGACCCTGGGCGAGTGGGCCGGCACCGGTGACGTCACGATCGACCTCGAGAGCCACGGCCGCGAGGCGATCGCCGACGGCGTCGACCTGTCCCGGACCGTCGGGTGGTTCACGTCGATCTTCCCGGTGCGTCTGCGGCACAGCAGGCTGACCGACAGCGGCGAGCTGATCAAGGCGGTCAAGGAACAGTTGCGGACTGTGCCGCGGCGCGGTGTCGGATACGGGCTTCTCCGTTATCTGGAACGCGACGAACGATTGGTCACCGCATCGGCGCGGCCCGTGTTGTTCAACTACCTCGGCGCATTCGACGCGGCGGGCGACGACGCGGTCGGGCTGATTCGTCGGGAACTGCCCGCCGATCTCTGCGGACCGACGGAGAACGAGCAGGGAAGCCGTTCGCATCTGCTCCAGATCGAAGTCGAACAGACATCGGACGGCCGTCTGCTGGTCGAATGGTATTTCAGCGCCAACGTGCACAGGCAGGGGACCGTCGAGCGACTCGCGGCGCGTTATGTGGACGTGCTGCGGGAGTTGGTGGAGCACTGCCAGTCAGGGGCCGGCGGCGTCACCCCGTCCGACTTCCCGCTGGCCAACATCGATCAGGCGAGTCTCGCGGCCGTGCTCAAGCAGATGGGTGGGTGATCGGCAAAACCTCGGGGGGCATCCAGCGCACTGGTTTTCCGCGATTGGACCAGTGAATTGCACTGAGTTCGAAAGGTCTATTCGGCGTGCCATTTTAAATGCGCGATGACTCTTGTTGATGAGCCTCATTCGGATGTCCTATGACCGCATATCGGGATTCCTTGTCCTTTAAATGTCCGTTGTGTAAAAAGTATGTCAGGGGAGGGGCGAGCATCTGTGATCGAAGACATGTATCCGTTGGCGCCTGTTCAGCAGGGCATGCTTTTCCATGTCCTGGAGGCGCAATCGGACAAGGGCGTCTACTGGGCGCAGGGGCTTTACGAGTTCGACGGGGTCCTTGACGTCGGCGCGATGCGCCGCGCCTGGGAGCTGGTGGTCGACCGGCACGCCGTGTTGCGCACCGGTTTCGTGTGGGAGGGCGTGCCCGAGCCGCTCCAGGTCGTCATGAGCGGCGTCGAGGTGCCCTTCGAGGTGCACGACTGGACCGCCGTGACCGACCGGCAGGCCGCGCTCGACGACCTGCTCGCCCGCGACCGCGCCCAGGGTTTCGACCTCACCAAGCCGCCGCTCATGCGCGTGCACGTCATCGACGACGGCACCGGCCACCACCGCATGGTGTGGGCCCTCTACTCCGGACTCTGCGACGGCTGGAGCGTGCCCGTCGTCCTGGAAGAGGTCGGCGCCACCTACGACGCTCTGTGCCGTGGCACGATGCCCGCCCTCGAACCCGTGCGGCCGTACCGGGACTTCATCGCCTGGCTCGGCAAGCGCGACCGCGCCGAGGCCGAGTCGTTCTGGCGCGGCTACCTGGCCGGCATCGACGCCCCGACGGCGTTGCCCGTCGACCGTTCCGTGCGCGACCACTGGGCCCAGGGACGCCGCCGCGCCGAACTGCCGGAGAGCCTGACCACCGGCATCATGGATCTCGCCCGGCGCAGGCGCGTCACGCCGTCGACCGTGATCCAGGCGGCGTGGGCACTGCTGCTGTCCGCCTACTCGGGCGACGACGAGGTCGTCTACGGCCTCACCGTGTCCGGCCGCCCGGCCGACCTGCCCGGCGTCGAGTCGATGGTGGGCGTCTTCATCAACACGCTGCCGGTGCGCGTGCGGGTCTCGTGGGAGCGTTCGTTCGCCGACTGGCTGGGCGAGCTCCAGGAGAACCAGATCGCGGTGCAGCGCTACGAGTTCACCGCGCTGCCGGACATCAAGCGGTGGTCGGAACTGCCGCGCGGCAGCGGTGTCTTCGACAGCATCGTGGTGTTCGGCAACTATCCGCAGGCGTTGCTGTCCGAGGAGGAAGAGGAGAGCGACGACGAGGACCGCTTCGGCGCGATCGACTCCATCGAGCAGATCAACTACCCGATCGGGCTCGCGATCGACCTGGAGGACACGCTCAAGATCGAGGCCGAGTTCTCCACCGGCGCGTTCGACGAGGCCACGGTCGACCGGCTGCTCGACCAGTTGCAGGCGTTGCTGACCACCGCCGTGGCCCGTCCCGACCAGCTCGTGCGCGAGGTGACGCCTTCTCCCGTGACCGGGTGGGGTGTCGGTACCGCGTTCGATGAGCCGTTCGTCGGCCTGGCTGAACGCTTCCGCTTTGCTGTCAACGACTTCGCTGACCAGGTCGCGGTTCGTGACGGTGGTTCTGAGCTGACCTATGCCGAGCTGGGCGAGCGGGTGGCGCGTGTTGCGTCCGGCCTGCGCGCTGCCGGTGTCGGTGTGGAGACGCGGGTCGGGCTGTGGTTCGAACGGTCGGTGGACCTGGTCGTCGCGATTCTCGGTGTGGTGCAGGCGGGTGGTACGTACGTGCCGCTTGATCCCGCGTTGCCGCACGGGCGGTTGCGTGACGTGCAGGCGGCTGCCGGTGTCGAGTTCGTCGTGTCCCGTGGCGACTACGCCCTGGACGGTCCGAGGGTCGTCGAGTTCGCGGAGTTGGTGAGCGGGCCTGCCGAGTGGCCCGAAGTCGTTGCTGTGCCTGAACGTCTGGTCTACGTGATGTTCACGTCGGGCTCGACCGGTGTGCCCAAGGGCGTCGAGGTCACCGAAGAAGGTGTCGCGCGCGTCGTGCTCGACCCGGCCGTGGCCGCAGTGCCCGGCGACGTGGTCGCGCACATGGCGGCGGTGTCGTTCGACGCGTCCACGTGGGAGATCTGGACGGCGTTGCTCAGTGGCGCGACGCTCGCGGTGGCCCCCGCGAACCTGGCCGAGCGACTGGACGTCGCGAAGCTCTTCACCCGGCATGGCGTCACGTTGTCGTTCATGACCACCGGTCTGTTCCATCAGCTGGCGGACACCGATCCCACTGTGTTCGCCGGGCATCGCCTGGTGCTGGCCGGTGGCGAGGCGATGTCGCCCGTCCAGGCGCGCAAGGTGCTCGACGCCAACCCGGCCGTGGCGATCTACAACATGTACGGGCCGACGGAGTCCACGGTGTACGCGTCGTTCCACGACATGCACACCGGCCGGCTCGGTCCGTCGTCGGTTCCGATCGGCACCGCCTTGCGGGGCTTGCGTTTCTACGTGCTGGACCGCTGGCTCCAGCCGACACCCGTCGGCGTGCCGGGAGAGCTGTACATCGGCGGAACCGGGCTGGCCCGTGGCTATGCGGGTCGTGCGGACCTGGCGGCGGAGCGGTTCGTCGCCGACCCGTACGTGCCTGGTGCGCGGATGTACCGCACCGGTGACCTGGTGCGGTGGGGTGCGGACGGCGCGGTCGACTTCGTCGGCAGAACCGACAACCAGGTGAAGATCCGCGGGTTCCGGGTCGAGCCGGGCGAGGTCGAGCACGTGCTCGTCCGCCACCCCGACGTCGCCAACGCCGCGGTGATCGTGACCGAGAAGCGCTTGATCGCCTACTTCGTGGGCACTGCCGACTCGGCAGACCTTCGTGGCTTCCTCGCCGAACGTCTGCCCGAGTTCCTGGTGCCGTCGGCGATCGTGCCGCTCGACGAACTGCCGTTGAACGCCAACGGAAAGCTCGACGTGCGTGCGTTGCCCGACCCCGGCGCGCCCGAGACCACGACCGCGTACCAGGCGCCCAGCACGGAGGCCGAGCGCACGCTGGCCGAGGTGTGGTCGCAGGTGCTCGGCGTCGAACGGGTCGGCGTGCACGACAACTTCTTCGAACTGGGCGGCGACTCGATCGTCAGCCTCCAGATCGTCGCACGGTCCCGCGCCGCCGGACTGCGGCTGGAGATCGCGGACCTCTTCACGCACCAGACCGTCCACGCGCTCGCCGCCCGCACCACCACGTCCGAACCCAGCGCCGTCGACCAGGGCGCTGTCACCGGACCCGTGGCCTTCACGCCGATCCAGCGCTGGTTCCTTCGCGAGGACCTGCCACAACAGGACCACTTCAACTGGTCCGGCATGTTCGAACTGGCACCGGGAACGGACGCCGACACGATGCGGGCCGCGCTCGGCACCGTCGTCGCCCACCACGACGCCTTGCGGCTGCGCCTGCGCGGCGACACCCAGGAGAACGCGCCGGCCGAGACCGCCGACCTGGTGACCGTGCTCGAGACGGACCTCGACGAGGCCGTCATCGCGGCCATGACCGCCGCGCAGACGTCGTTGAGCCTCACGGACGGCCCGCTGCTGCGCGCCGTGTACGTCGATCGCGGCGATCAGCCCGCCTGGTTCGGCCTCACCGTGCACCACTACGTCGTGGACGCGGTCTCGTGGAACGTCCTGCTGGAGGACCTCGACACCGCGTACTCCGCCGGAGCCCTCGCGCCGAAGACCACCTCGTACCAGGAGTGGGCCGCCGCGCTGGAGGCGTTCGACCCCCAGGACGAGCTGCCCTGGTGGCGGGAGGTCGTGCGGACGACCACGGCCGTGCCCACCGACCTCGACGGCCCGAACACCGAGGACTCGACCGAGTCCGTGCGCGTCTCGCTCGACGTGGCCCGCACCTCGGTGCTGCTCACTCAGGCCCACCGCGCCTACCGCACCCAGGGCCACGAACTGCTGCTCGCCGCACTGCTTCAGGTGCTCGGAGGATGGACCGGTGCCAACGCCGCCGCCATCGACCTGGAGAGCCACGGCCGCGAGCCGATCGCCGACGGAATCGACCTGAGCCGCACCGTCGGCTGGTTCACCGCCATCCACCCCGTCGGGCTGCACCACACCGACCTCGGCGACATCGCCGGCGTCGTCAAGGCCGTCAAGGAACAGCTGCGGGCCGTGCCGCGCCGCGGTGTCGGTTACACCGTGCTGCGCGAGCGGGACGAGCAGCTCCGTTCCGCGCCGGACCGTCCGGTCGTCTTCAACTACCTCGGTGGCGTCGACGCCGTGGAGGACTCGGACGGGGGCCTGTTCGCCCGCGAACTCTCCGAGGACCTGTGCGGCCCCGCCGAGGGCGATGGCGGACTGCGCTCGCACGTGCTCGGCGTCGAGGTGGCCCAGTCCGCCGACGGGACGCTGTCCGTGGAACTGCAGTACAGCACCAACCTCCACGAGCGTTCGACGATCGAGCGGCTCGCCGCCGCGTACGTGCAGGCGTTGGCCGACCTCGTCGATCACTGCCGGTCGGGTGCGCACGGCCTGACGCCGTCCGATGTCCCGTTGGCGCCCCTCTCACAGTCCTCTTTGGACGCGCTGGTCGCCCGCACGCCTGGGCTGGCCGACGTCTATCCGTTGTCCCCGCTGCAACAAGGCATGCTCTTCCATGCCGTCGAGTCGCCGGACAAGGGCGTCTACTGGACGCAGGACGTGCGTGAGCTGACCGGTCCGCTCGACGTAGACGCCATGCGCGCGGCCTGGCAGCTCGTGCTCGACCGGCACCCCGCGTTGCGCACCGGTTTCGTGTGGGAGGGCGTGCGGGAACCGCTCCAGGTCGTCGTCGGTGACGTCGAAGTGCCGTTCGAGGTGCACGACTGGACTTCGGTCACCGATCCCGACGCCGCCATCGAGGAACTGCTGGCCGCCGACCGCGCCCGCGGCTGCGACCTCTCAGCGGCGCCGCTGCTGCGGGTCGTCGTCGCGAGCGGCCGTGACCGGCACTGGATCCTGCTGGCGTTCCACCACCTCTACGCCGACGGGTGGAGCATTCCTCTGCTCTGGGACGAGGTCACGGCGGCCTACCAGCGCGAGCCCCTCCCGCCGGTGCGGCCGTACCGGGACTTCATCGCGTGGCTCGGTCAGCGAGACTCCGCCGAGGCCGAGTCGTTCTGGCGGGATTACCTCGCCGGCTTCGACTCGCCGACGCCGCTGCCGGTGGACCGCGTGGTGCGCGAGCACTGGGCCCAGGACCGGCGCGAACTGGCGTTGCCCCGCGACGTCACCGGCGCGCTGGTCTCGTTGGCTCGCGACCAGCGGGTCACCCTGTCGACGGTCGTGCAGGCGGCGTGGGCCGTGCTGCTGTCGGCCTACTCGGGCGAGGACGACGTCGTGTTCGGCCTGACCGTCTCCGGTCGCCCGGCCGACCTGCCCGGCGTGGAGTCGATCGTCGGCCTGTTCATCAACACCCTGCCGGTGCGCGTGCGGGTGGCGTGGGAGACGTCGTTCGCCGACTGGCTCGCCGAGCTGCAGGAGAACCAGGTCGCCGTGCAGCGGCACGAACACACGCCGCTCGCCGACATCCAGCGCGTCGCCACGGGCGGCCTGTTCGACAGCATGCTCGTCTTCGGCAACTACCCGCAGGGCGCGGCGCCGGAGGAGGGCGAGGAGGACCCCGAGGAGTTGTTCGCCTCGACCGACTCCGTCGAGCAGATGCACTACCCGATCATCCTGGCCGTCGATCTCGAGGCGACGCTGAAGGTGGAGGCCAACTTCTCCACCGGCGCGTTCGATCCGTCCACTGTGGAACGGTTGCTCGGGCAGCTCGCCGAGGTGCTCACGGCGGTCGCCCGCCGGCCTTCCGCGGTGGTGCGGGAGGTGACGCCTTCGCCCGTGACCGGGTGGGGTGTGGGGGCCGTGGTGGACGAGCCGTTCGTGGGCTTGGCGGAGCGGTTCCGGCTGGCTGTGGACGAGTTCGGCGACCGGGTGGCCATCCGTGGTGGTGCCGGGGAGCTGGACCGCGCCGAGCCGGGGCAGCGGCCCGGCGGAGTTGAACTGACCTATGCCGAGCTGGGCGAGCGGGTGGCGCGGGTGGCGTCCGGCCTGCGTGCTGCCGGTGTTCGCGAGGAGACGCGGGTCGGTCTGTGGTTCGAGCGGTCGGCTGACCTCGTGGTCGCGATCCTGGGCGTGGTGCAGGCGGGTGGTACGTACGTGCCGCTGGATCCCGCGTTGCCGCATGCGCGGTTGCGTGACGTGCAGACGGCTGCCGGTGTCGAGCTGGTCGTGTCCCGTGGCGACTACGCCCTGGACGGTCCGCGGGTCGTAGAGTTGGCGGAGTTGATCGGGCCTGCCGAGTGGCCCGAAGTCGTTGCCATGCCTGAACGTTTGGTCTACGTGATGTTCACGTCGGGCTCGACCGGCGTGCCCAAGGGCGTCGAGGTCACCGAGGAAGGCGTCCTGCGGGTCGTGCTTGACTCCGCGGTGTCTGCCCGGCCCGGCGACGTCGTGGCGCACATGGCCGCGGTGTCGTTCGACGCGTCGACGTGGGAGATCTGGACGGCGTTGCTGACCGGCGCCACCCTCGCCGTGGCGCCCGCCGACCTGGCCGAACGGCTGGACGTCGCGAAGCTCTTCACCCGGCACGGCGTCACGTTGTCGTTCATGACCACCGGCCTGTTCCATCAGCTGGCCGACACCGATCCGGCCGTGTTCTCCGGGCACCGGCTGGTGCTCGCCGGTGGCGAGGGCATGTCGCCCGTCCAGGCCCGCAAGGTCCTCGACGCCAACCCCGCGGTCGAGATCTTCAACATGTACGGCCCCACCGAGTCCACGGTGTACGCGTCGTTCCACGACATGCACACCGGCAGGCTCGGCCCGGCCACCGTGCCCATCGGCAACGCCCTGCGGGGCTTGCGTTTCTACGTGCTGGACCGCTGGCTCCAGCCGACGCCGGTCGGCGTGCCGGGAGAGCTGTACATCGGCGGAACCGGCTTGGCCCGTGGCTATGCGGGTCGTGCGGACCTGGCCGCGGAGCGGTTCGTGCCCGACCCGAACGTGCCTGGTGCGCGGATGTACCGCACCGGTGACCTGGTGCGATGGGGTGCGGACGGCGTGGTCGACTTCGTCGGCCGGACCGATGACCAGGTGAAGATCCGCGGCTTCCGGGTCGAGCCGGGCGAGGTCGAGCACGTGCTCGCCGGCCATCCCGGTGTCGCCAACGCCGCCGTGGTCGTTCGTGAGTTGCAGCAGGGCAAGCGGCTCGTCGCCTACGTCGTGGGCACGGCCGAGTCCGCTGACCTTCGCGGCTTCCTCGCCGAACGGCTGCCCGAGTTCCTGGTTCCGTCGGCGATCGTGTTGCTCGACGAGTTGCCGTTGAACGCCAACGGAAAGCTCGACAAGCGCGCGTTGCCGTTGCCCGAGGCCCCGGACAGCGGCTACGAGGCACCCGGCACCGATGCCGAACGCGCCCTCGCGAAGGTGTGGTCGGAGGTGCTCGGCGTCGAGCGCGTCGGCTTGCACGACAACTACTTCGAACTGGGCGGCGACTCGATCGTCAGCCTCCAGATCGTGGCCAGGGCACGGGAAGCGGGCCTGGAAATCAGGATCGCCGACCTCTTCACCCACCAGACCGTCCAGCAGATCGCTCTCCACACGGGAGTCGCCGGCAGGTCCGAGGTCACCGCGAAGCCGTTGGCCGACTTGGAACCGCTCCAGGCACGGGTGCCGGGGCTGGTCGACGCCTATCCGTTGTCTCCCATGCAACAGGGCATGCTCTTCCACGTCCTGGAGGCGCCCGCCGACACCGCGGTGTACTGGGCGCAGGACGTGCGTGAGCTGCGCGGTCCGCTCAACGTGACAGCGATGCGTGATGCCTGGCGCACTGTCGTGGGACGGCATCCCGCGTTGCGCAGCGCGTTCGTGTGGGAAGGCGTCGAGGAACCGCTGCAGGTCGTCATCGGCGAGGTCGACGTGCCGTTCGAGGTGCTCGACTGGACTTCCGTCGCCGATCCCGGTGCCGCGCTGGACGAGCTGCTCGACGCCGACCAGCGGCGCGGGTTCGACGTCACCACCGCGCCGTTGCTGCGGGTGTACGTGGCCGACCGGGGCGATCGTCAGTGGGTCGTGTTCACGTTCCACCACCTGTACCTCGACGGCTGGAGCATCCCGCTCGTCTGGGACGAGGTGTTCGCGGCCTACCAGCGGAAATCGCTGCCGCCGGTGCGTCCGTACCGCGACTACATCGCCTGGCTTCAGCAGCAGCCTCCCGCCGACGACTTCTGGCGCGAGTACCTGGACGGCTTCACCTCGCCCACGGCCCTGCCCGTCGACCGCACCACCCGCGTGCACTGGGAGCAGGGCAGGCGGCTCCGCGAGCTGCCCGAGAACGTCGCTCTCGAACTCGAGACGCTGGCACGGCGTGAACACGTCACGATCAGCGCTGTCGTGCAAGCGGCGTGGGCGTTGTTGCTGGCGTCGCACGCAGGTGAGGACGACGTCGTCTTCGGCCTCACCGTGTCGGGACGCCCGGCCGAGCTGGCCGGGGTGGAGTCGATCGTCGGCCTGTTCATCAACACGCTGCCCGTGCGGATCAAGGTCCCCGCCGACCGCACCCCGTTCGACCGGTGGCTGCGGACCGTCCAGGACGGACAGGTCGCCGCGCAACGGTTCGAGCACTCGCCGCTGGTCGACATCCAGCGGACGGCCGGCGTGCCGAGGCTGTTCGACAGCATCGTCGCGGTCCAGAACCTGCCCGGCGGCTTCGACGACGGCGAGGACGCGGACGAGTTCGACTCACCCGCCTTGCTGGAACAGGGCCGCTACCCGCTGAAGCTCGTCGTGGACGTCGACGGCCAGCTGGCCCTGCTGTGCGAGTACTCCACCGGCGCGTTCGACGACGCCACCGTCGAGGCGCTGCTGGACCAGCTCGAACGCATCCTCACCACCGTCGCCGTCCTGCCCGGTACGCCGGTGCGGGAGATCGCCCTGCTCGACGCCGACCAGCGCGCCGAGGTGCTCGCGTGGAGTTCGCCGGAGTCCCGTGAGATGCCGGAAGCGCACCTGGCCGCGTTGTTCGGACGCCAGGTCGTGGCCCACCCGGACCGCCCGGCGTTGCGCGGCGGCACCGAACTCACCTACGCCCAGCTCGACCGCAGGGCCTCGGGCGTCGCCGAGTGGCTGCGGGCGCACAGCGTCGGCACGGGCACCCGCGTCGGACTCCACCTGGACCGCGGCCCCGAGCTGATCATCGCCATGCTCGGCGTGATCGGCGCGGGCGGCACCTACGTTCCGCTCGATCCCGCCCAGGGCACGGCGCGCCTCGCCCAGATGATCGAGGCGGCCGGCGTCGAACTCGTTGTCACGACAGGGGAGTGGCCGCTCGACATCCCTCGCGTCCGCGTCCTGGAACTGACCAGGGCAGAGGCCGAGGGACCGCTGCCGGTCGTCGGCGGACCGGGCAGCGAGCTGTACGTGCTGTTCACGTCGGGCTCGACGGGCGTGCCCAAGGGCGTCTCGCTGACCCACGAGGGCGTGGCCAGGGTGTGCACCGACCCGGCCGTGCGCGTCGAGGCAGGCGACGTCGTGTCGCACCTCGCGGGCATCGGCTTCGACACCGGCGCGTTCGAGATCTGGCTGGCGCTGCTCAACGGCGCCACCCTCGTCGTCGGCCCCGCCGAGTTGGCCGAACGGATGGACGTCGGCAAGTTCCTGCGCGAGAACGACATCACCGCGTCGCTGCTCACCACAGGCCTCTTCCACCAGCTGGTCGAGACTTCGCCGGACGTGCTCGACGGCCTGCGCCTGCTCGTCGTGGGTGGCGACGCCCTGCAGGCCCAGCACGCCCGCACGGCCCGCGAACGCCGTCCGGACCTGCGGATCGTGAACGCCTACGGGCCCACCGAGACCACCATGACGTGCACCATCCACACTCTCGGCACCATCGGCACGCAGGTGCCCATCGGCAGGCCGTTCGCGGGGATGCGGGCGTTCGTGCTCGACTCGTGGCTCCAGGTGCTGCCACCCGGTGTGGCGGGCGAACTGTTCGTCGGCGGCCCCGGCGTTGCCCGTGGCTACGTCGGCCGCGCTGACCTCACCGCCGAGCGGTTCGTCCCCGACCCCACCCAGCCGGGCGAACGCCTGTACCGCACCGGCGACCGGGCCCGCTGGCGTGCCGACGGCACGCTGGAGTTCCTCGGCAGGGCCGACGACCAGGTCAAGATCCGGGGCTTCCGGGTCGAGCCCGGTGAGGTCGAGGCCCTGCTGGCGAGCCACGAGACCGTGCGGGCCGCGGCCGTCGTCGCCACGGCGTCCGGCATCGGCAAGCGGCTCGTGGCCTACGTGGTCACCGACGCCGACACCGCCGAGCTGAAGGCGTTCCTGCGCGAACGGCTGCCTGACTACCTGGTGCCGTCGGCGTTCGTGACGCTCGACGCGCTTCCCTTGACCCCCAACGGCAAACTCGACCGCCGAGCCCTGCCCGAACCCGCCGCACCGGAGACGGACGGCGCGTACGTCGCCCCGCGCACCGACGCGGAACGGGCGCTGGCGGGCATCTGGGCGAAGTTGCTGCAGGCCGACCGCGTCGGCGTGCACGACAACTTCTTCGACCTGGGCGGCGACTCGATCGCCTGCCTCCAGGTGGTGGCACGGGCTCGCGCCGCAGGTCTCGGCCTCGCGGTGGCCGACCTGTTCACCCACCAGACGATCGCCGAACTGGCCGCCGTCACCACGGTTCCCGTTCTCGTGCACCAAGGTCAGGCAACCGGGCCGGTGCCGCTGACGCCCATCCAGCGCTGGTTCACCAACGCCACCATCGACGACCCGAACCACTGGAACTGGTCGGGACTCTACGAGCTCGAACCGAACGCCGACGTCACGCGGGTACAAGCCGCGCTCAACACCCTTGTCACGCACCACGACGCCCTGCGCACCCGCCTGCACGACGGGCACCAGCAGGTCGTCGAACCGGGCGAGACGGTCACGTTGACGGTCGTCCAGGGCGACGTCCAGCAGCACATGGACGCGCTGCACCGGTCGCTGGACCTCGCGAATGGGCCGCTCGTGGCCGCCGTCCTGGTCGACCGCGGCGCCGAACCCGCGTGGCTCGGTCTGGTCGCGCACCACCTGGTGGTCGACGGCGTGTCGTGGAACATCCTGCTGGAGGACCTCGACGCGGCCTACCGCGGCGAACCCCTCCCGCCGAAGACGACGTCGTTCCGGCAGTGGGCGGAGTCCGTTGTGGACTTCGCGGGCAGCGACGAGGTCCGCGAAGAGCTGCCGTACTGGCTCGACCAGGCCGAGACGGGCTTCACGCTGCCGGTCGACGCCACCGGCGCCAACACCGAGGACTCCGCCGCCGTCGTGGAAGTCGCGATCGACGTCGAGGGCCTGCCGAACGCGCAGGTCCTCGACGTGGTCCTGGCCGCGCTGCACCAGACGCTGGGGGAGTGGGCCGGCACCGGCACGGTCGTCGTCGACCTCGAACACCACGGCCGCGAAAGCCTGGCGCCGGGCACGGACCTGTCCCGCACGGTCGGCTGGTTCACCTCGGTCTACCCGCTGGTGCTCCGGCACGACGACCTGAGCGACGGCGCCGGAGTCGTCGCAGCGGCACGGGAAAGCCTGAAAGCCTTGCCACGAAACGGAGTCGGCTACGGCGCACTGCGTCACCTCGCGGCCGACGACCCGGACGTGCGCCGCCTGCGGGCCGCGCCGGACCGGCAGATCAACATCAACTTCACGGGCGGGTTCGACGCCGTGAACGACGACGAGCAAGGGCTTGTCGTCGCCGAACTACCGGGTGACCTGTGCGGCGAAAGCACAAGTGGGGGCTTGCGCCCGTACGCACTGCACCTGGAGATCGAGCGCACCGGCGAGGGAGAGCTCCTCGTCGAGTGGCACCACAGCACGAACCTCCACCGGACCGAGACCGTGCGGCGGGTCGCCACCCGGTTCCGGCACGCCGTGGAGGGCTTGCTCGAAGACATGAACAGGAATTGAGGGGAGCAGTCCTTGTCCACGCCCAAGAGGACCTACCACCTGTCGGCTGAAGAGGCCGCCGAGGTCGAGAACCTGACGCTGCGGATAGCCAAGGAGTACACGGGCCCGGAAGACGAACAGCTGCTGCGCGACCTGCCGCTGCTCGCGACCGAACTGCCCGTGGGCCAACGCCGTTTCCTGCGCGACTTCGCGCTGGAGGACGAGCTGGGCTACTGCGTGGTCCGCGGTCACGTCTTCGACGACGCGCGCATCGGCCCGACGCCGCAGCACTGGCGCGGCCGGCCGACGCCGACCCCGGAGTTCGCCGAGGAGATCCTCCTGCTGCTGCACGGGTCCCTGCTCGGTGAGCCGTTCGGCTGGAAGACCCAGCAGGACGCCCGGCTGGTGCACGACATCTTCCCCATCAAGGGTTTCGAGACCGAGCAGATGGGGATCGGCAGCACCGACACGCTCACGCTGCACACCGAGGACGCGTTCCACCCGTGGCGCGCCGACTACCTGCTGCTGGAGTGCCTGCGCAACCCCGACGGGATCGCCACGATCGTCTCGGAGCCGGACCTCAAGCTGCTCGCTCCCGAGCACCTGGAGCTCCTGCACGAGCCGAACTTCCTGATCCGGCCGGACGACTCGCACCTGGCGAAGCACAACGTCACCCTGGGCGTCGACGCCGAGTTCTCCGAGATCGACGAGATGAAGGCCGACGACAACCGCGTCGCCGTCCTCTACGGGTCGCGCAAGCACCCGTACCTGCGTCTCGACCCGTACTTCATGGAGACGCCGAAGGACCCCGCCGCGGCCGCCGCCCTGAACGCGGTCAACGAGCTGCTGGAGGCGTCCTGCCTGGACGTCGCCCTGGAGCCGGGTGACGTGCTCATCATCAACAACCACCGCCTCGCGCACGGCCGGCAGGCGTTCCAGGCCCGTTACGACGGCACGGACCGCTGGCTCAAGCGGGTCAGCATCACCACCGACCTGCGCAAGTCCCACGAGCGGCGCGCCTCGGCGACCGCCCGGCTCATCTGACGGATACGGAACCCATGCCGAACCCGCTCCACAACCTCCCGCCCACCGCCAAGGGCATCGTCGCCGTCCTCAGAGTCCTGCCGCGAGTCAGCCGGCCGCGCACGGCGCTCCTGGCGGGCGGGGTGGTGGTGAGCGCTGTTCTGCCCATCGGGATCGCCGTCGTCACCGGTCTGCTGATCGGTGCGATCCCGATCGCCGCACGCGACGGCGCGGACTCCCCGGCTGCGGACCGGGTGGGCACACTGCTGATCGCCGTGGCGATCGCGATCCTCCTCGAGCGCCTGACGTCCCCGCTGCTGCGGGCCGCCGTGTCGACGCTCGGCCGTGACGTCGACCGGTACCTGCAGGAGGTGGTGCTGTCGGCGCTGGCCCGGCCGCGGGGCATCGCCCATCTCGAAGACCCGAGTGTGATCGACGAGGTCCGCATCGTGCGGGGCCTCGGCATGAGCGCGCACCGGCCGGGACAGACCGTCGAGGCACTGCCGGAGGTGCTCACGTCGTGGCTGCGGGCCATCGGCTCGGCGGCCGTGCTCACCTGGTTCCACTGGTGGCTCGGACTGCTGTGGCTCGTGGTCTGGCCGATCATCGTCTACCGGATGCAGCGCGACTACCTGCGGGTCGGCGAGGAGGGCTTCGGGCAGAGCGCCCAGCTGCGCCAGGCCGAGTACGTCCGGGATCTGGCGCTCGATCCACCGCCCGCCAAGGAGATTCGCCTCTGGGGCGTCCTCGACTGGCTCGTCACCCGCTTCGACACGTTGTGGCAGGCGGGAATCGGCCCGATCCGCCGGGCCCGCCGCCCCCGGCCCGGCATGGTGCTGGGCTCCGCGTCCGCGATCCTCGTGATCAACGTGGTGTCGTACGGTCTGCTGGCCTACGCGGCGGTGCGCGGTGACCTGACGCTCGCTGCCCTCGCCGTGTTCGTGGGGGCATTGGCCGACGCCAACGAGTACGCCGTCGGCGACGAGCACCTGTACCTGTCGAACGCCGCCGTCACCGTGCCGAAGGTGCTCTCGCTGGAGAAGCGTCTGGCCGGCGACTCCGCGGAGCCCGGCCTCCCGGTCGGTGCGGACGTCCCGGCGCAGGAGATCCGTTACGAGGGAGTGCTCTTCCGCTATCCCGGCACCGAGCGGGACGTCCTCACCGGACTGGACCTCGTCATCCCCGCCGGGCAGTCGCTGGCGATCGTCGGCGACAACGGCGCGGGCAAGACGTCGCTGGTGAAGCTGCTCGCCGGTTTCTACGAACCGACCGGCGGCAAGATCAGCGTCGACGGCACGGACCTGGCGAGCCTCGATCCCGAGGCGTGGCGCAGGCGGGTGGCCGTGCTGTTCCAGGACTTCACCCGCTACCACCTGCCGGTGCGCGACAACATCGGCCTCGGCGCTCCCGAGCACGCGGGCGACGAGGACATGCTGCGCCGCGCCGCCGCACGGGCCGGCATCGGCGACCTGATCGAGTCGCTGCCGAACGGCTGGGACACCGTGCTGTCGCAGGCTTACACCGATGGCGTCGACCTCTCCGGCGGGCAGTGGCAGCGGGTCGCACTGGCCCGCGCGATGTTCGCCGTCGAGGCGGGCGCCAAGGTCCTCGTGCTCGACGAGCCCGCCGCCGCACTCGACGTGCGGGCGGAAGCCGAGCTGTACGAACGGTTCCTGGACCTCACCCAGGGGCTCACCACGATCCTCATCTCGCACCGCTTCTCGACCGTGCGGCGCGCGGACCGGATCGCGGTCGTGTCCGGCGGTCGTGTCATCGAGGCCGGCGGTCACGACGACCTGATGGACCAGGACGGCCGCTACGCCCACCTGTTCCGCCTGCAGGCCGAGCGGTTCCAGCCGGTGGGAGGCACCGATGCGTGACACCTGGCGGGCCTTCGTCACCACCATCAGCTTCGGGTTCCGCGCGGCCCGTTGGTACGCGGTCTTCCAGATCGTCACCGAGATCGCGCTCGCGCTGACCGGACCGATGATCGCCTACGGCGCCAAGGTTCTCGTCGACTCGGCCTCCGCGGGCGACCTGAACCGCGCGCTCACGGCCGGGCTCGGCATCGCCGCCGCCACCGGGCTGCTCATCGTCGGCCAGTACTACAACGCCCACTGCGTGTTCGCCGTGCTCGAACGCACCCAGGCGTTGTCGGACCGGACGTTGATGCGCCTGCTCGGCGGGATCGACAGCCTGGCCCCGCACGAGAATCCCAAGTACCTCGACCAGATCCAGCTGCTGCGCGAGGAACGCGAGAGCCTCGCCGAGATGACCAACGCCACGGCCGGGCTGATCAGCGCGTTCGTCGGGTTCGGCACCACGGCGCTGCTGCTCGCGGACGTCCACCCGGCGCTGATCTCGCTGGCACTGCTGGCGTTCATCTCGCTGTGGATCACCAGCCGGGCCAACGACCTCGCCGCCGACGCCCAGGAGGACACCGGCGAACCCGAACGGCTGCGCCGCCACCTGTTCGACATCGGCACCACCGCCGGTGCGGGCAAGGAACTGCGCGTCTTCGGGCTCACCCGCGAGCTGATCCGCCGTCACCACGAGGTGTCCGACGAGGTGCTCGACACGCGCAACCGCGCCGCCTGGCGTGGTGCCGCGTTGAAGAGCGTCGACGCGGTGATCAACGCGGCCGGGTTCGTCGGCGCCATCGCACTGGTGGTGTGGCTCGCCGTGAAGGGCCAGGCCACGCCCGGCGACGTCGTCATGGTCGTCGCCCTCACGATCGAGATGGCCGCGGTCGTCGCCACGTCCGTCGGCTACAGCGGCGACTTCCTGTGGTGCCTCAAGCAGGCCCGGCGCTACGTCTGGCTGGAGCGCTTCGCCGCTGCCGCCGGCAAGCGCACGGACGTGCCCGCCGCACCGCCCGCGTCGCTGAGCCACGGCATCGACCTGATCGACGTCACCTACCGCTATCCGGGCAGTGAACGCGCCGTCCTGGACGGCGTGTCCATGCACCTGCCCGCCGGGTCCGTGGTGGCGTTGGTGGGGGAGAACGGCGCGGGCAAGTCCACGCTCGTGAAGCTGCTGTGCGACTTCTACGAACCGGACGGCGGCGAGATCCAGATCGACGGCGTCGGCCTGAACCGCATCCCCACCCGCGAGTGGCGGACGCGGCTCAGCGGTGCCTTCCAGGACTTCGTGGAACTCCAGCTCGCGGCCCGCGAAACCGTTGGTGTGGCGGACATTCCACGAATCAACGACGATGCGGCGCTCCACGGTGCTCTCGGCAGGGCTGGAGCGCAGTCCGTTGTGGACGGTCTGCCGCGCGGCCTCGACACGCAGCTGGGCCGGGCGTGGGACGGCGGTGTCGAGCTGTCCGGCGGCCAGTGGCAGAAGCTGGCGCTCGCCCGCGGCCTGCT
This sequence comes from Lentzea waywayandensis, assembly GCF_900115955.1. Taxonomy (GTDB): domain Bacteria; phylum Actinomycetota; class Actinomycetes; order Mycobacteriales; family Pseudonocardiaceae; genus Lentzea; species Lentzea waywayandensis. Next base: position 66,032 of record NZ_FOYL01000002.1, on the reverse strand, counting down.
GCGCACCGACCCGTTGCTCGCGGTGTTCGACGAGCCCACCGCCGCGCTCGACCCGCAGACCGAGCACGCGCTGTTCGAGCGCTTCGCGCAGGCCGCTCGCGCCGGGAAGTCCAGGGGAACGGTGACTCTTCTCGTGTCGCACCGCTTCTCGACCGTGCGCATGGCCGACCTGATCGTCGTCCTCGACGGCGGCCGCATCCGCGAGATGGGCAGCCACGAGCAGTTGATGGCCCACCCCGACCTCTACGCCGAGCTGTACGACCTGCAGTCCTCGGCCTACCGCTGAAAGGAGTCGCCCTGATGAAGTTCGAACCAGCGCCCCTCGAGGACTGGATGCGTCTGTACTACTTCGCCGTGGACGACGACATCGGCAGCAGCGGGGTCGAGGACTACTCGCTCGCCGACCTGCGGGCCATGCTCGGCATCGGCCACGACGAGCTCGACGCCGTGGTGTTCCGCGACAGCACGTCGTTCGGCAGCGAGGAAGTACGCACCGCCATCGCCGCGCAGTGGGGGACCGGCGACCCCGACAAGGTCATGGTCACGCACGGCGGCAGCGAGGCGATCTACCTCGTGCTCAGCACGCTGCTCGACCCGAGCGACGCCGTCGTCGTCACCGAACCGACCTACCACACGCACACGTCCATCGCCCGGTCCATGGGCTGCGACCTGCGCGTGTGGCCGTTGCGCCCGGAGAACGGCTTCCGCCCCGACCTGGACGACCTGCGTGCGGTGATCGACGGCGCCAAGGCCGTCGTCGTGAACTTCCCGCACAACCCGACCGGCGCGTCGCTCACCCCGGCGCAGCGCGACGAGTTCGTCGCGATCTGCGCGGAAGCGGGCGCGTACCTGGTGTGGGACCAGGCGTTCCGCGAGATGGTCGTCGAGGGCGAGCCGCTCGTCGATCCCGTGCACGACTACGACAAGGCCATCTCCATCGGCACGCTGTCCAAGGGCTACGGCCTGCCGGGCCTGCGGGTCGGCTGGGCGATCGGGCCTGAGGACGTCCTGCGTGGCACCCTCGACCTGCGCGACCGCATGACGTTGCACCTTTCGCCGTTGGTCGAGCTGCTCGCCACCCGCGTCGCGCAGCACGCCGACCTCCTCGTCGGCCCGCGCATGGCCAACGCCCGCACCAACCTGGGCCTGCTGCGCAAGTGGGCCGCCGACCATCCCGACCTGGTGGACCTGCCGGAGCCGATGGGCGGCGTCACCACGTTCCCGCAGCTGATCGGCCACACCGACACCACAGATTTCTGCCACGACCTGGCCCGTGAACACCGCACGCTGCTCGTCCCGGGGTCGTGCTTCGGGGACCCGACCCGCGTCCGGCTCGGCTATGGCGGTGCACCCGCCGCGTTCACCCGCGGCCTCGACACGCTCGCACTCGTAGGGGAGAAGGCCCGTGTTCAGAGTTGACCTGTCCGCATCAGACCTGGCCGAGGCCGACGCCCTCGTCGCCACCTTGGCCGAGCAGTACCAGTCGGTCGAGAACCCGGCGTTCGTGCGCGAAGCCACCGTCCTCGCCCACGAACTGCCCCGCGCCCTGCGCGCCGGCCTGCTGGAGTTCCGCCTCACCGAGCCGCACCCGTTGTGCGTCGTCGGCGGCTACGTGATCGACAACGACCGCATCGGCCCCACACCGGCGCACTGGAAGGACTGCGGCGGCGAGGGCAGGCCCACGCTCGCCGAGGACCTGTTCTTCTACCTGTGCGCGTCGCTGCTGGGCGACCCCATCGCGTGGTCCACCCAGCAGGACGGCCGGCTGCTGCACGACGTGTTCCCCATCAAGGAACACCAGTACGAGCAGCTCGGCTCCGGTAGCGAGGAACTCCTCACCTGGCACATCGAGGACGCGTTCCACCCGATGCGCACCGACTACGTGGGCCTGATGTGCCTGCGCAACCCCGACGGCGTCAACACCACGTACGGCTCGCTGGAAGGCATCGACCTCCCGGCCGACGTCGTCGAGGTGCTGCGCCAGGACCGGTTCCCGATCCGCCCGGACCGCTCGCACCTCGCCGCCAACCGCCAGAACGACGACGGCGACGAACAGCTCCGCCGCCTGCGGGACCGCAGCTACGAGTGGATCTCCGGCCTGGACGCGAACCCCGAGCCCATCGCCGTGTTGTTCGGTCCGCAGGAGGACCCGTACCTGCGCCTCGACCCGTACTTCATGGAGGTCCCGGCCTCCGACCCCGAGGCCGCCGCCGCGCTGGACACGATCGTCAAGGCGATCGACGCCAACATCGCGGGCTACGCCCTGAAGCCGGGCGAGGTCCTGTTCCTCGACAACTACCGGGGCACACACGGCCGTGAGCCGTTCACCGCCCGCTTCGACGGCACCGACCGCTGGCTGACCCGCCTGAACATCGCCCGCGACCTCCGCAAGTCGCGCGCCCACCGCCGCACCGCGAACGACCGCACCATCTACTGAAAAGAGCCTTCTGATGCGCACGAGCCCTTTTGACGACGAGGACGGCCGCTTCTTCGTGGTCGTCAACGACGAGGGCCAGCACGCCCTCTGGCCGGCGACGCTGGCCGCCGTTCCCGAAGGCTGGACCGTGGCCCACGGCGAGGACACCCGCCAGTCCTGCCTCGACTACGTGAACCAGAACTGGACCGACATGCGCCCGCGCAGCGTGCGCGAGCAGCTGGACCGGCAGGCAGCCGGACGATGACCTCGCGGCTCGGCCTCGTCGGATCGCGAAGAGGCCGAGCCGCTGTGGCGAAACCGATCACACTGGCCGGTGACCACCCCTGGTCTGCGAAAGACGATCTTCGAGACGAGCCGGGGGGCTGCGTGGGGACGGCGCGATCGTCGCCCGGCTGCACAAGCTGCTGAACCCGCCGCAGTACCAGTTCACCCACCATCGGGCGGCGGCCCGTCCTCCCTCGCTCGCACCCTTGAATTCGTGCCCGGGCCAGCAGATTCCTTGCTGCTTGCTGTCCGTCTGGTGGTCGGCGAAATGCTCTGGCTCGGTTCCGGGGTGCAGGTGCACAGCGCGGATGCGTCGAGCACGGTGGCGTCCAACCTTATGGCCAATTGGTATGTACCACTTGGTGTGATCCTCGTCGTAGGGTCTGCGCGCAATCACCCTGCACGCAAGGAGCGGACATGAACCGCAAGCTCATCGCCGCCGCCACAGCGGCGGTCACGGCGGCCGGGCTGACCATCGCGGTGGCGCTGACAACCAGCGCCACCGCGGCGAACACAGCTGACCCTGCCATGCTGGCTGCGATGGCCCGTGACCTCGGCATCTCCTCGGAGCAGGCGCGTGAACGCCTCGACGCCGAGAAGGTCGCAGCCCAGACCGACGCCGCGCTGAAGTCGCGCCTCGGCCCGGCGTACGCCGGGTCCTGGCTGGACAGCACCGGCCACAGCCTCACAGTCGCCGTCACCGACCCGGCACTGGCGAGCGCGGTGCGCTCGCGCGGCGCCGTCGCCACCACGGCGAAGCACAGTGCGTCCGCTCTGGAGAGCGCGAAGATCAAGCTGGACGCCAAGGCCACCACCGCACCCGACACCGTCCCCGGCTGGTACGTCGACGTGCGCACCAACAAGATCGTCGTGCTCGCCCGCGCCGGCGGCGAGGAGCAGGCCAAGGCGTGGACGGCCGAGGCAGGCCTGCGCGGCGACATCGTCACCTTCGAGCCCAGTACCGAGAACCCCAAGCCGCTGATCGACATCGTCGGCGGCAACGCCTACGGCCTCCCCGGCGGCGGGCGCTGCTCCATCGGCTTCGCCGTCGAGGGCGGCTTCGTCACCGCGGGCCATTGCGGAGCCACTGGCGGCCGCACGTCCAACCCCGGCGGCACCATCCAGGGCAGTAGCTTCCCCGGCAACGACTACGCCTGGGTCCGTGCCGACGCGGGCAACACCCCACGCGCCCTGGTCAACCGCTACCCGGGCACCGTCCCGGTCGCGGGCTCCCAGGAGGCTCCGGTCGGCTCTTCGGTCTGCCGCTCCGGCTCCACCACCGGCTGGCGCTGCGGCACCATCCAGCAGAAGAACGCCTCGGTCACCTACCCCGAGGGCACCATCACTGGCCTGACCCGCACCAACGCCTGCGCCGAGCCCGGCGACTCCGGCGGCTCGTGGCTGACCGGCGACCAGGCCCAGGGCGTCACCTCTGGCGGGTCCGGCAACTGCCAGACCGGCGGCACCATCTACTTCCAGCCGGTGGCCGAGATCCTGCAGGCGTACAACCTGCGCCTGGTGACCTCCGCCGGTCCGACCACGACCACCCAACCGACCGGCACGACCACGACCACGACCACGCCGCCCGGCGGCGGCTCGTGGGCCCCGTACACCAACTACGGCAACGGCGCCCAGGTCACCTATGGCGGCGCGACCTACCGCATCATCCAGCCACACACGTCCGTCCCCGGATGGGAGCCGCCGAACACCCCTGCCCTCTGGCAGCGGCTCTGACGGCGACACCCTCCCACCGGCCCCCGACGGCTTCCGCTGTCGGGGGCCGGCTTCTGTTCGGCGCGGCTCCGAGGTCACGCAGGTGCTGCGCGTGGACGCGGACCGACGCAGGCGCGCCCCGAGTCGGCGCCGGCAGATGACGGCGCAGGCCAGGCTGAGGAAGGCTTCGTGGATGTCCTCGCGGATCTCCCACCGGATCCGCAGGCGGCGAACCAGTGCGGTCTGCTCAACGCCCCAGCGGTAGACGCCGAGGCCGGGAGCCGCGATCGCTGCCGCGACGGCCGGACGGTGTTCGAGGTTGGTGGCAGGCGCGACGGCGTACACGAGCCTTGTTGCGCAACGATGTCCTGCTCACTGCGGGCGTCGCGTCAGCCGTTGATCGGTGCTGGCCCAGCAGCCGTCACCTAGGTGCTGGGCTGCTCACCGACGCCGTGCTGGCGCGACAGAAGCATTGCGTTCCAATGCTTTCTCGATCGAGCGACCTGGTCTGGTGCATACCCCCGGGGGTAGTTGCGGCCCTGCGGGGTGAGGGCGTACGGTGAGAGGCAGGTACCCCCGGGGGTATATGGGACCGGTGTTGGACGCCGGTGATCCACAAGTTCTGTGAGAGACGGGAATGACCATGTCGTTGGAAGTCGAGGTCGTGTCGACATCGTCACTGGGTGACCGCAGCTACCTGGCGCACGACGGGCTGGTGGCGGTGGTGGTGGATCCGCAGCGGGACGTCGACCGCGTCGTGGAGCTGGCAGGCAGGCGCGGCGTGAAGATCACGCACGTCGTGGAGACCCATCTGCACAACGACTACGTGTCCGGTGGTCTTGCGCTGGCCAGGCTGACCGGTGCCGTGTACGCCGTGGCGGCGGCCGATGATGTCGCGTTCGAGCGGCTGCCGGTGAGCGACGGAGGCGAGATCGTCTTGTCGGACCGGATGCGGTTGACCGTGCTGGCGACGCCAGGCCACACGTTCCACCACGTGTCGTACGTGCTGCACGGCTCGGACGGACCGCTGGGAGTGTTCACCGGCGGGTCGCTGCTGTTCGGGACGACCGGTCGCACCGATCTGCTGGGCAAGCAGCACGCGGACACCCTTGCGCACCACCAGCATTCCTCTGTGCGCCGGTTGGCTGACCTGCTGCCGGACGGTGCGGAGGTGTGGCCGACGCACGGGTTCGGCAGCTTCTGCTCAGCTGCTCAAGCGGATGCTCCGTCGTCGACGATCGGCAGGGAGAAGGCGACGAATTCCGCGTTACGACTGGAGGCCGACGACTTCGTCGCCCAGATGCTCGCCGGATTGGACGTCTACCCCGCCTACTACGCGCACATGGGCGTGCGCAACGCGGAGGGTGCCGAGCTGGTCGACTTGACGCCGGTGCGGATCGCTGACCCGGCCGAGCTGCGCAGGCGCGTCGATGCGCAGGAGTGGGTGGTGGACCTGCGTTCGCGCAAGGCGTTCGCCCACCAGCACCTGGTCGGCACGCTGAGTTTCGGGCTGGACGGGCCGATGTCCACCTGGCTGGGCTGGATGGCCCCGTGGGGCGCGCCGATCACGCTGCTCGGCGAGTCCGCGGAGCAGGTGGCGCAGGCGCAGCGCGAGCTGGCGCGGATCGGCATCGACCGTCCGGAGGCCGCCGCGACGGGCGCACCGGAGCAGTGGGCCGAGGAGGAGAGTCGCCTGGGTGAGCTGGCCGTGGCCACGTTCGCGGATCTGGCCGCCGCACGGGCTGGGCGAGTGCCGCACGGGTTGCCGCCCGCGGACGTGGTGCTGGACGTGCGACTGATCGGTGAGTGGCGGCAGGGTCATCTCGACGGTGTCGTGCACATCCCATTGCCCGAGTTGCCGGAACGAGTGGCGGACTTGCCTGACGGCGTCGTGTGGGTGCACTGCCAGTCCGGCTACCGAGCCTCCATCGCGGCGAGCGTGCTGGCCGCGGCGGGTCGTCGGGTCGTGCACGTGGACGACGAGTTCGGTGCCGCGCGCGACGCAGGTCTCACCGTGGTGGGGGACCAGGCGTGAGCACTCCGGTGAAAGTGGACGTCGCACAGCTCCGGCAACAGGTGGGGGCCGGTCTCGGTCCGCGCCTGATCGACGTGCGTACGCCCGGCGAGTTCGAGACCGCGCACATTCCCGGCTCCTACAACGTGCCGCTGGACCTGTTGCGGGAACACCGTGAGGAGCTGCGCCGGCACCTGGACGAGCAGGTGGTGCTGATCTGCCGGTCCGGCCGGCGAGCGGTGGAGGCCGAACAGGCACTGGCCGCCGCGGGACTGCCCAACCTCCGGTTGCTCGACGGCGGCATCGTCGCGTGGCAGGCGGGCGGAGGGGAGGTGCGGCACGGTGCACCGCGCTGGGACCTGGAACGCCAGGTCCGTCTGGTCGCCGGCACGATCGTGTTCACCGCGGTCGTCGTCGGACTGCTGGTGCCGCCGGTCACCTGGCTCGCGGGCCTGGTCGGCGCCGGACTCGTCGTCGCATCGCTGACCAACACCTGCGTCATGGGCATGCTGCTGGCCAAGTTGCCCTACAACCGTGGCCCGCGCACGACCTTCGCGGCCGTCGTCGCGGCGCTGAGTGACCGGAGCGGGTGAGCGGGATGCTGGTGCTCACGCTGCTCGCCGCGGTGTTCGTGGGACTCGCACTGGGTGTGCTCGGTGGCGGCGGATCGATCCTGACCGTGCCGATCCTGGTCTACCTCGCCGGGCTGGAACCCAAGCAAGCGATCGCGATGTCGTTGTTCGTCGTGGGCGTCACCAGCGTCGTGGGCGCCGTATCTCACGCACGTGCTGGACGAGTGCGTTGGCGCACCGGGCTGGTGTTCGGCGCCGCCGGCATGGCCGGGGCATATGGCGGTGGGCGGCTCGCGCAGTTCATCCCCGGCACGTGGCTGCTGGTGGGTTTCGCGGTGATGATGATCGCGACCGCGGTGGCGATGATCCGCGGTCGCCGCGACGGAGCCCCTGCGAAGCCGCACGGAGAACTGCCGGTGGGGCTGGTGATCGCGGAAGGTGTCGCGGTCGGTGCGGTCACCGGCCTGGTCGGAGCCGGTGGCGGCTTCCTCGTCGTGCCCGCGCTGGCGTTGCTGGGAGGCCTGCCCATGACGGTCGCGGTGGGCACCTCGCTGGTGGTGATCGCCATGAAGTCCTTCGCCGGACTGGCGGGTTACCTGGCGACCGTCGACATCGACTGGAAGCTCGCGGTGATGGTCACCGCCGCGGCGGTGATCGGCAGCCTGATCGGTGGAAGGCTGGCCGGGCGGATTCCGGAGACGGTGCTGCGCAAGGGATTCGGCTGGTTCGTGCTCGTGATGGGCGGCTTCGTCCTCTCCCAGCAGCTGCCCGTGGCGGCTTGGATCGTCCCGGTCCTGCTCCTGGCCGGCGCGGGTGGCGGGTGGCTCGTCCGGCGCGGGCGCCGCAAGGTGACGGCAGGTGGCGGCCCCGAGTAGGGCCGCCACCCTTGCTTCACCGGTCGAACGCGGTCAGTCAGGTGGTGCTGCGAAGCGGTCAGCTCATACTTCACAGTGATGGCTCCTGATCAGAGGTGTGGCCGGGCCTCGGCGCGCGCCTGGTCCATGTCGTGCTCGCCGGCCCAGGTGATCAGTTCCTCGAGCGCGGCCGCGGGGAGTGCGCAGGGCTGTGCGCAGACGACGACACCGTCGCGGACGACCATCGGCGTCGGAATCGACGAGATGCCGAAGGTCCGCGCCACGACGCCCAGAAGTCGACCGGGACAGTGCCTGGCTGTTTCACGATCTCGGTGAAGTTGGACTTGGTCAGCTTGACGACTGCCGTGAGGTTCCCTCCTCATATACCCCTAGGGGTATCAGGGTCCGACGCTGCTCATGCCAGGGTAGTTCCGGTGCTCAGGTACCCTAGGGGGTACTGAAGGAGGTTCTTGGTGGAGCTGAACGAAGAAGTCCTCGGCGACGTGGTCAAGCGGCTGCGGCGGGTGCAGGGGCAGGTCGGCGGGATTGTCCAGATGATCGAGTCCGGACGTGACTGCAAGGACGTCATCACGCAGCTGGCCGCGGCGTCGCGTGCGCTGGACCGGGCGGGCTTCAAGCTGATCGCGAGCGGGTTGGAGCAGTGCATCGCCGACGGCTCCGAGCAGTCGGTGGCCGACCGCGCTCAACTGGAGAAACTCTTTCTGGCGCTGGCTTGACCGAGCAGGCAGACCGGCGGCAGGACGAACCAGCGCAGCGACTCGAAGTCCTCGGACAGCCCGGTGGGGCCATCGTCGAGCAGGTCCGCGCGTGCCGCGAGCAGGTGTCGGGCATCGTCCAGTTGCGTGGCCAGGACGGCGTCGTCGGCCTGAGCTGACGGGTGGGGCGGGGCAGTGTCGGCGGTGGCGACGGCGCGCAGGCCGGGTAGTCCCAGCGGGATGGTCGCGGTGGCGCGGTGCTGCCACAGTCCGGTGTGCGGGTCGAAGGTGTAGTCGGGCAGAAGGCGGTGGCCGTGCCTGGCGACGAGGCGCACGGCCTCGACGAGGTAGTCGCGGACGGCGTCGGTGATGAAGTAGTTGAAGTTGAGCCGCACCCAGCCCGGTTTGACCCCGTCGCAGCCGATGGCGACCTCGTGGTCGTAGCCGCGGGAGTGCGCGGTGTCGATGGCGAGCAGCCGGTGCCCGTACGGTCCGGCGCAGGAGCAGCCGCCGCGGGTCTGGATGCCGAACAGGTCGTTGAGCAGGGCGACCACGAAGTTGTGGTGCAGGAACCGGTTTCCGGAGCGGATGCGGAACGACACGATCGACAGCCTGGCCGCGTCGTGGTTGCCGAGGATCTCGATGCCGGGCTCCTCTTCCCACGTCGCCAGGGCGTGCCGCCACAGGCGTTCCTCCCGGGCCTGGATCAGCCGAGTGCCGACGGCATCCTTGAGCGCGAACACCAGACCGGCCCGGACGGATTCGACGATGGCGGGTGTGCCGCCTTCCTCCCTGGCGACGGGGTCCTCGAGGTAACGGTGCCCGTCCGGACGGACGAATGCCACCGTGCCGCCGCCTGGAACGGTCGGCACCGCGTTGGTGACCAGTTCCCGGCGGACCACGAGCACCCCGGGGGTCTGCGGGCCGCCCACGAACTTGTGCGGTGACAGGAAGATCGCGTCCTTGTGGTCGCCGCGGCCCGGCGCGCTCTCGCACATGCGGATGGGCACGTATGGGGCGGCGGCCGCGTAGTCCCAGAAGGACAGCGCGCGGTGCTCGTGCAGCAGGGCGGCGATGCTGTCGGTGTTGGTGAGCACGCCGGTGACGTTGGAGGCGGCGGAGAAGCTACCGATCCTCAGCGGACGGCCGGCGTACCGGACCAGTTGATGGCGCAGCTCGGCGACGTCGATGTGCCCGCGGGCGTCCTCGCCGATGACCACGACGTCCGCGATGGACTCGCGCCACGGCAGTTCGTTGGAGTGGTGCTCGTACGGGCCGACGAACACCACCGGGCGCTGGTCCTCGGGGATCTGGTCCACCAGCGAGTACTTCTCGTCGAGCCCTGCCGGGAGCAGCAGTTCGAGGATGGCGGCCAGCTTGGCGATCGCGGCGGTCGCACCGGAGCCGCAGAAGATCACCAGGTCGTCCTCGGTGCCGCCGACCGAGTCGCGGATGAGCCGCCGCGCCTGCTCGCGAAGCCTCGTGGTGTACCGGCCCGTGCCGGAGCTCTCGGTGTGGGTGTTGGCGTAGCGGGGGAGCACGTGCGCGCGGATGAAGTCCTCGACGAAGTCCAGTGCCCGGCCGGACGCCGTGTAGTCCGCGTAGATGATCCGGCGCGGGCCATAAGGTCCGTCGAGAACTTCGTCGTCGCCGATGAGACCGCGTCGGATGCGATCCAGCAGGGGTGAGGCCCCCACTTCGAGAACGTTGCCCATCACCAGACCATCGTGCATCCGGTACGTGCCCGTGGACGCGGTCGATGGGCACGTGTGTGCGGGGACGAAGGCCCCTGGGAGCCTGTCGCGCCGAGCCGAAGACTGGCGGGCATGACCAAGCGGATCGTGATCCTCGGCGGTGGCACCGGCGGCACCCTCGCCGCCAACAGGCTGCGCCGCGCCCTGGACGCGGAGTACGAGATCACCGTCGTCGACCGCGACGATGACCACGTCTATCAGCCGGGCCTGCTGTTCGTGCCGTTCGGGCTCGCGCAGGCGGATGACCTGGTCCGCTCGCGGCACCGCCAGTTGCACGACGGAATCGCCTACCTCGGCAGCGGTGTGGACCGCGTCGACACGGAGGCCGACCGCGTCCACCTCGCCGATGGTGGCGTGCTCGACTACGACGTCCTGATCATCGCGACTGGTGCCCGGCTGGTGCCCGAGGAGACCGACGGTCTGACCGGGCCGGGCTGGATGACCAAGGCGTTCAGCTTCTACGACCTGGAAGGCGCGACGGCACTGGCGCGGACGCTGGAGGAGTTCGACGGCGGCCGGCTGGTCGTCAACGTCGTGGACATGCCGATCAAATGCCCGGTCGCGCCGTTGGAGTTCTGCTTCCTGGCCGACTGGTACTTCCAGGAGCGCGGTATCCGCGACCAGGTCCGGCTGACCTACGTCACGCCGCTGGACGGAGCGTTCACCAAGCCCGTCGCCTCCCGCACGCTCTCCGGGATGCTGCAGGACAAGGGCATCGAGCTGGTGACCGAGTTCAACACCGGCGAGGTCGACGGCGAGGCGGGGAAGCTGATCTCCTTCGACGGCCGCGAGGTCGAGTTCGATCTGGCTGTCGTCGTGCCGGCGCACGGAGGTGCCGAGTGCATCGAGCGTTCCTGGGGGCTCGGTGACGCGCTCGGCTTCGTGCCCACCGACGAGCACACCTTGCAGTCCAAGGCCAGGGACAACATCTTCGTCATCGGCGACGCCGCGGCGATCCCCACCTCGAAGGCGGGGTCGGTCACCCACTTCGAGGGTGAGGTGCTGACCCGCAACGTGGCCCGGTTCCTCGCGGGGGAGGAGCTCGACGCGAGTTTCGACGGTCACACCAACTGCTTCATCGAGAGCGGCTTCGGCAAGGCCCTGCTGATCGACTTCAACTACGACACCGAGCCGTTGCCCGGCCACTACCCGTCGGCGGTGGGACTGCCGCTGCTGGCGGAGTCGCGGCTCAACCACCTCGGCAAGCTGATGTTCGCCTGGCTGTACTGGCACAGCCTCCTGCCCGGCCGGGACCTGCCCGGCGTTTCCACCGCGATGCCCCGCGCGGGCAAGCGGTTCGAAACCCGCTGAAAGGACGACACGGATGTCCACAAAGGTCTACGCCGGAACCGAGGTGCCGGTCAACGAAGAAGGCTTCTTCACCGACCCGGGACAGTGGCACGACGACATGGCCGCCGAGATCGCCCGCGAATCCGGTGTCGGTGAGCTCACCGAACGCCATTGGGTGATCATCAGGTTCATGCGCAAGGAGTTCGCCGAGAAGGGCACCGGTCCCACCGTCCGCGCCTTGGGCAAGACCTCCGGCGTCAGCGTGAAAGAGCTCTACCAGCTCTTCCCCAAGGGGCCGGCCAAACTCGCCGCCCGCATCGCCGGCATCCCGAAGCCGCGCGGCTGCATCTGACCAGGAAAGGACCACTCCCGATGTCGGACAAGATCGAGAAGATCTCCATCATCGTCTCCAAGGGTTCCCTGGAGGGGATCTATCCCGCGCTGATCATGGCCAACGGCGCACGCGCGGAAGGCATCGACGCCAACCTGTTCTTCACCTTCTTCGGGCTCGACGCCGTGCACAAGGCACGGCACGAGCACATCAAGCTCGCCACCGTCGGCAATCCCGGCCTGCACCTGGCGACCTGGGCAGGCGGTCTGCCCGGTGTGTCCACGGTGATGACGCGCTACCTGTCGCACAAGATGGACGAGCTGGACATCCCGCCGATCCCCGAGTTCGTCGAGATGATCGCGGACACCGGAGCGGGCCTGTACGCGTGCCAGGCCTCCGTCGACCTGTTCGGCCTGTCCAAAGAGGACTTCATCGACCAGGTCCAGGACATCATCACAGTCGGAGAGTTCTACGAGCTCGCCGCGGGAGGCCAGATCATCTTCACCTGACCGGAGCGCTCGGTGCCGCAGGACGGCGGTTTCACCGAGCACCCCGCAGCTGTGTGACGCCCAACGAGTCGAGGCTTGGATGAACGCATCGGACGGGACATCGACGGGTAACAGCGACGAGCACGTGGGCGAGGCGCACCATGGTGGGCTGTCCGGACGGATGAACTGGCTGCGTGCCGGTGTGCTCGGCGCCAACGACGGCATCGTGTCCACCGCGGGCCTGGTGGTGGGCGTTGCCGGTGCCACAGCGGCCACCGGGCCGATCCTCACCGCGGGCATCGCGGGAGTTGTCGCGGGTGCGGTCTCGATGGCGCTGGGCGAGTACGTGTCGGTGAGCAGTCAGCGCGACACCGAACGGTCCCTTCTGGCAAGGGAGCGCGCCGAGCTGACGCTCTACCCCGACGAAGAGCTCGACGAACTGACCGCGCTGTACGTGGCGAAAGGTCTTCGGCGCGCGACAGCCCGCCAGGTCGCCGAAGAGCTGACCGAGCACGACGCCTTCGCTGCACACGCTGACGCGGAACTGGGCATCGACCCTCACGCGCTCACCAATCCTCTGCACGCCGCCGGTGCGTCAGCCGTCGCGTTCATCATCGGCTCGCTGCTGCCGCTGGTCGCCATTCTGTTGCCGCCGCCGGGCGCGCGGGTCGCCGTCACGTTCGTCGTGGTGCTGCTCGCGCTGGCCGCGACCGGCGCGGTGAGTGCTCACCTGGGTACCGCGCGCAAGACCGCCGCCGTCGCCCGCCTGGTCCTCGGTGGAGCACTCGCCATGCTCGTGACCTTCGGCATCGGCCAACTCGTCGGAGTAGCCGTCGTCTGAACGGCGGCCCGATCGTCGTCAAGTAGTCCTGTGAACACTGTCAGGTAGGTGAACGTGCGGCCGGATGTCGGCTACGGCGGCATCTGCGCCCGCGTGGTGACATCCCGTCGCGGATGGCTGTGCAGTCGAACGACACCGCATTGTCCGTACTCACGTATTAGGCGGCACCAGTCGCGTGAGACCGGGCACGCGCTGACCGAGCTCGCGCGGCACGAGCCGACGTGCTCGCGACTGCTGTTCGGGAGGCTCTGGCTGCCTCGCTCAGCGCGGGAACCGTCGGTGGTCGGAAGCTGAACCTCACGCCGTCACGGCGCAGTCGCCACGCACCGAGTGTGAACAGCACGGCCGCGAATCCTGCCGCGAGCGCAGGGTGCGGTCCACCCGGCGCAGCACCACGGTTCTCGGGCGTGCCGCACCTGCCTGACACCGTTCGGGTCAGCGCGATCGTGAGAGCGTCGGCAGGTCTCACGGTCGCGCCAGGTGCTGGGGCGATCAGAAGATGATCTCGCAATTGGACAGCGACTCGAAGCGCGAGTCGCAGCGGTCCGCAGGCCCCGCGCCACCGTCACCGACGTCCAGTCCCGCCGGGTCGGTCAGCGTGTCGTTGCCGGCGTCGCCGTTGACGATGTCGTTGCCGGGGCCGCCGTCGAGGTCGTCGACACCAGCGCCACCGTTGAGACGATCGTTGCCGTTGCCACCCGTCAACCGGTCGGCGCCGTTCTGTCCGTTGAGGGTGTCGGCGTCGTCGCCCCCGCTCACGGAGTCCGCTCCGGCCCCCGCGTTCACGGTGTCGTCACCCGGACCCGCCTCGATGACGTCAGCGGCCGCGCCACCGTTGAGAGTGTCGTTGCCCGCCGCGCCGTCCAGCCGGTCCGGACCCTCGCCTCCGACGAGCGTGTCGTTGCCGGCCTCCCCGTTGAGGCTGTCTGCGCCGATCTCACCGGAAGCCCAGTCGTGGCCCGCGCCGCCGAAGAACTCGTCCGCACCCGCGCCCAGGCAGGCCGTGTCGTTGCCATTCATGCCGAACACGACATCGTCACCGCCGAGCGTGACGAACACGTCCGGTCCATTCGTGCCGAACAGGACATCGTTGCCGTTGGTCCCGACCTGAGTGGCGGCCAAACCGTTGCACGTCGGAGGTGGCTGCGCAGCCGCCGTACCGGTGGGCCACAGCCCCAGGCCTGCCGTCACCAGCAAAGCGGGCACCACTGATTTCAGATAGAAGCTCATGTCAGCAGTCTCTTGCTGTGAGCTGCGATGAACCAAGGGGCCAAACCCCGAGGCTGGCGGCGAGCAGCACCGCACCCGCGACCAACGGCAGCACGCCACCTCCGACGGCACCATCGGTGAGATCCCACACGACCTCGGGAACAACGACGGTCGTGGCGACGACACCGGCCACGAGCAGCACCGTCGAGTGCACGCGCAGATAGGCGGCAAAAACAGGCGACGGCGAGCCCCGCAGGCATCAGAACGTCCACAAGAGACAGAAATGCGCCGGCCAGACCGAGCGCACCCGCGGCCCAGTGGACGAGCGACGACTGCCCAGGAGCCGCCTGCCGCCAAGAGCAGGCTCTCCTCAGTTGCCGCAAGCGGACGGGAAGGAGAGCGAAATGAACATCAACGGCTTCACGGCGAGGCACCGGGCGCTGCTGCAGGCGATCGCGGACGTGGTGAGCTGGTGTGCGGTCGCACCACCAGCCTGACCGTCGACGGCTGGTGGTGCGACTTCACCGCCACGAACGAACTTTCCAAGGTGGGACGTTCCGCGCTGCGCGTGAGGCAGCTGTCGGAGCGCCGGCACCCGCCGTGCTGACCGCGACCGTGGAATGGCAGCGGGTCTCACGTGACTGGACCACTCGCTGACTTCGGTGCTCTCGCGCGACGCCGTCTCGGCGCTCGCCTGCCGGTGTCGACCACCGCGTGCAGCAGGCCGATGCCGGCGACGAAGCCGAAGTCGTACCAGTTGCCGTTGTTGCGGACCTCGTAGATGGTCACGTTGTCGTTGAAGAGCGAGATGAAGAACGTGACCGGGTAGATCAGGCCGTGCCAGATCCCCTGCCAGAAGCCCGCCAGCTGCACACCGTCCACAGCGGACGCGACATTCGGGCCGGCCGCACACGCCGTCAGGAGCAGCGCCGCTGCCGCCAGCAGGCACCACCTCCCGCCACTCACTGCGGCCGCGCCTTCGCCTTGATCAGGCGCAGTGCCACGAAGAGCGCGGCGATGGCCACCGCACCAGACGTCGCGATCAGCTCGTCGACTTTCATGACTGCTCCTCCAAGTCGGGTGTCCGCTTCGAATCCTCGGGCCGGTGTGCCGCGGCCGGACAGGGTCGCAGGTCCTGTTGCGGGAAGGACAAGAACGGGTCCGCGGTGGTACCGGAAGGCACTCGGAGCAGGCTCTCCGGCTCCCTACCGTCGAGCCATGACAGCAGTCATCTCGGTGTCCGGGCTGCGCAAGGCGTTCGGCCGGACGACCGCACTCGACGGTCTGGACCTGACCGTCCGCGCCGGCGAGGTCCACGGGTTCCTCGGGCCCAACGGTGCGGGCAAGACCACGACGTTGCGCATCCTGCTCGGGTTGCTGCGCGCCGATGCGGGCAGCGTCACCTTGCTCGGTGGCGATCCCTGGCGGGACATCGCGACGCTGCACCGGCGCCTGGCCTACGTGCCGGGTGACGTGACGCTGTGGCCGAACCTCACCGGTGGCGAGATCATCGATCTGCTGGGCAGGCTGCGCGGCGGACTCGACCGGAACCGTCTCGCCACGCTGATCGAGCGGTTCGAGTTCGATCCCGCGAAGAAGGGACGCGCCTACTCGTCGGGCAACCGGCAGAAGGTGGCCCTGATGGCCGCGCTGGCGTCCCGTGCCGAGCTGCTGATCCTCGACGAACCGACCGCGGGCCTGGATCCGCTGATGCAGGCGGTGTTCGAAGACTGCCTCGCCGAGGAACGGCGCGAAGGCAGGACCGTGCTGCTCAGCAGCCACATCCTCGCCGAGGTGGAGAAGGTGTGCGACCGGGTGACCATCATCCGTCAGGGCAGGACCGCCGAGACCGGTTCGCTGGCGGAGTTGCGGCACCTCACGCGCACGTCGATCACGGCAGAGCTGGCGCAGCCGCCGAACGGGCTGAAGGCGTTGCCCGGTGTGCACGAGTACCACGCCGAGGGCACCCTGCTGCACTGCCAGGCCGACACCGACCAGCTCGACGGCGTCCTGCGGCAGCTCAGCGCGCTCGGGGTGCGCAACCTCGTCTGCCGGCCGCCGACGCTGGAGGAGCTGTTCCTGCGGCACTACGACGTGACCTCGTGAACGGCACCGTGGAGCTGATCCGGCTCGCGTTGCGCCGCGACCGCGTGCTGATCCCGGCATGGCTGAGCGTCTTCGTGCTGCTCGCGGTCGGTTCCGCCGTCGCGACCAGGGACATGTTCTCCTCCACCGCGGCCGTTGTCGCGGCGGCCGAGAGCATGAACGGCACGCCTGCGCTCGTCGCGGTGTACGGGCGGATCTACGACCCGACGTCCATCGGCGCGCTGGCGATGCTGAAGGCACTGGCGACCGGTGCGATGTTCCTGGCGGTCTTCTCGATCGTCCTCGTGGTGCGGCACACCCGCTCGGAGGAGGAGACCGGGCGGCGTGAGCTGGTCGGCGCGGGCGTCGTCGGCAGGCACGCTCCGCTCGCCGCCGCTCTGGTGGTCGCGGCGGGGACGAACGTCGTGCTGGGTCTGGTGACCTCACTCGGCCTGATCGGTGCCGGATTGCCGGTGGACGGGTCGTTCGTGTTCGGGCTGGCGTGGATGAGCGTGGGCCTGGCCTTCGCCGCGATCGCCGGCATCGCGGCGCAGATCGCGACGAACACACGCGGCGCGGTCGGCCTCGCGGTCGCGGTGCTCGGTGTCGTCTTCCTGCTCCGGGCGATCGGTGACACCGCGGAGGTGGCCGGTCCGCGCTGGCTCTCCTGGCTGTCCCCGCTCGGCTGGGGGCAGCAGTTCCGCCCGTACGCCGGTGACCGCTGGTGGGTTCTGCTGATCACCATCGGCTTCGCGGTCGCCGCCGCGGCGGGAGCGCATCTGCTCGTGGCCCGCCGCGACTTGAACGCGGGTCTCCTGCCGGATCGGCCCGGCCCCGCCACCGGAACTCTGCGTGGCGTCTTCGGGCTGGCCTGGCGGCTGCAGCGGGGTTCGCTGTTGGGCTGGGCCATCGGGTTCGTCGTCTACGGCGTGCTCGTCGGCAGTGTCGCGGGCAGCATCGGCGACATGCTGAGCAGCCCGCAGGCCGAGGAGATGTTCAAGAAGCTCGGCGGCGACAACGTGCTGACGGACGCGGTGTTCGCCGCGATGTTCGGCTTTCTCGGCGTGATCGCCTCGGCGTACGGCCTGCAGGTCGTGTCGCGGCTGCGGCACGAGGAGGAGGACCTCCGCGCGGAGCTGCTCCTCGCCGGCTCGGTCACCAGGGCGCGCTGGGCGGCGAGCCACGTCGTCGTCGCACTGGGAGGCGTCGCCGTCCTGCTCGTCGGCGCGGGCTTGGCGGCCGGAACGGTGCATGCGGCTCAGACCGGTGACGTGTCGGTGGTGGGCAAGATCCTCGCCGGTGCGCTCGTGCAGATCCCCGCCGCGTGGGTGCTCGTGGGCCTCGCCGTCGCCGCGTACGGCGTCGCGCCGAGGCTGGTCGTGGCCGGGTGGTCGGCGCTCGTGGTGTTCCTGCTGCTCGGCGAACTCGGCCCGCTGTTCGGCTTCGACCAGTGGTTGATGGATCTGTCGCCCTGGGCTCACCTGCCCAAGGTGCCGGGATCGGCGTTCACCGCGACTCCGCTGCTGTGGCTGCTCGTGGTCGCGGCGGCAGCGCTGGCGGCGGGTCTGGTGAGTCTGCGACGCCGCGACATCGCCTAGATCCGGCCCACCTGCAAGTCGTTGTCAGTTCGATGGAGGTTGAAGATGAAGCACGCAGGCGCAACGGAGATCGGTAACGTCGTGGTCGAGCTCGACGGCGAGATCGCGGAGCAGGCGAGGCAGTACACCCGCGACAAGATCGCCCCGCTGGCCCGCTACGCGCCGCAGCCCACCGAGTTCGCCAGGGTTCGGCTCATCAGGACGGGGCCACGCGCGATCGCCGTGCACGCGAACCTCGACGTCAACGGCACGCCGGTGGTGGCGAAGGCCGAGGCGGCCACGTTCGAGGAGGCGGTGGACCTGGTGCACGACCAGCTGCAGAACCGATTGCTCAAGATGCACAACTGATCAGGCTCGCTTGGCGGCGGCTGACGCCGCCGTCGGACGGGCGACACGGGGATCTCGGTGCCGGTTCCGCTTCGACCTCAGGTGCGAGGCGGAAACCTGGTACCGCGGGTTGGCGAACTACGAGTTGGAGATCTTGTCCGTGCCCGGAAACTCCTCGGCCACCTCCGTCAGCACCGCCGAGGTCAGCGTGGCGGCCGCGGCCGCCACGGCGGGACTCAAACCGATCCCGAATCCGACGTCGGCGACCTCCACGGCGTAGATCACCAGGTGTTCGGGTCTGCGGTCGAGTGCCTCGGCCAGCTCCACGGCCTCGGGGACGCCGAGTCCGTGCGAACTGGCCGCGGGGATGCTGTGCGGCAACGTGGTGCGGTGCCAGCGACCCGGTACGGCGGGTGTGCAGCGGATGGCGTCCACGATCACGACGAGGTCCGCGCCATCCCACGCCTCCAGCAACCGCGCTGGATCGCCGTCGCTGATTTCCGCGTGCACGCCGGACTCGGCCACCGCGCGGGCGACAGCGGGACCGATGCCGTCGTCCCGGCGGAACTCGTTGCCGACTCCGATGACCACGGCGGTCATGCCCGTTCCCTGGTGAGGTCGAGGAAGTGCGCCGAGCAGGAGATGCACGGGTCGTAGTTGCGGATCGTCTGCTCGCACAGCGACTGCAACCCGTGGTCGTCCAGGTGCTGGTGCGACCGGACCACCGCGGTCACATCGGCCTCGATCGCGGACTGGTTCTGCGACGTGGGCGGCACGATGTCCGCGTCGAGGATCCGGCCGGCCGCGTCGAGCTCGTAGCGGTGGTAGAGCAGGCCTCGTGGCGCTTCCGTGATGCCGTGCCCGAATCCGGCACGGGGAGCCACCTCGACACAGGGTGCGTCCGGGCGTTCGTACGAATCGATGATCTGCAACGCCTCCTCGAGCGCGTACACCACCTCGACCGCTCGCACGACGATGCTGCGGAACGGGTTGCGGCACACCGGGCCGAGCCCTGCCATCGAGGCGGCCTCGCCGGCGACGGGGGAGAGGCGGTCCGAGTTGAGGCTGTACCTGGCCAGCGGGCCGACCAGGAACAACCGGTCGTCCAGCCGCGCGTGCAAGGCCGTGGAATGCGGTACCTGGTGTTCGGCCACGTGGTCGCCGAACTCGGCGACCGGGAAGGAGCGTCCGGTGCTGATGTGCGGCGTGCCCCGGTCGAGCGGATAGCCCTCGACGTCGCGCAGAGCCATGAGGTCGTGCGGCACCTCGAGTTCGGGGAAGTCGAATGCCGCCACCCACTCCACTGTGGCCAGTGCGTCGTGCAGCGCTTGCCGGAGTGTGGTGGTGAGACCACGGATCTCGTCGGTCGTCGGCACGCGGTAGAACCCGCCGACCCGTACGTTGACCGGGTGGATGGCGCGTCCGCCGACCAGGTCCATGATCCGGTTGCCCGCCTTCTTGAGCGCCAGGCCGCGTTCGACCACGGAGCGGTGTTCGCGCGCCAGGGCGATGCCGTCGGGGAACCCGAGGAAGTCGGGCGCGTGCAGCAGGTAGATGTGCAAGGCGTGGCTGGAGATCCACTCACCGCAGTACAGCAACCGGCGCAGCGCCCGCAGCGGACCTTCGACGCGTACCCCGCACGCGTCCTCGATCGCGAGGCACGCGCTCATCTGGTACGCCACCGGGCAGATGCCGCAGATGCGGGCGGTGATGTCGGGTGGTTCGCGGAAGTGCCGGCCGCGCAGGAACGCCTCGAAGAACCGCGGCGGCTCGTAGATGTTCAGCTCGACGCGGTCGACCTCGCCGTCGACGGTGCGAACGTGCAGGGCGCCCTCGCCTTCGACCCGTGCCAGTCCGGCCACCTGCAACGTGCGGTTCGAGCGATGGGTCATGACCACTCCGCGTTCGCGTTGAAGGTGCGGAACACCAGGTGCAGTTCGTCGTCTCCCATGCCACTGCGTCGCAGCAACGGCACGAGGGCGGGCACGTTCGGCTGGTTCATCGGTCCGAAACAGCCGTAGCAGCCCCGGTTGACTGCCGGGCACAACGCCCCGCATCCGGCGTGCGTGACCGGCCCGAGGCAAGGGGTGCCGTGCGCGACCATGACGCAGGTGAGGCCGCGGCGCTTGCAGTCGGTGCACACGCTGGTGTCCGGCAGGTCAGGCGCACGGCCCGCGAGCAACGCCGTCAGCACCTCCAGCAACTGGCCCTTGTCGATGGGACACCCGCGCAGTTCGTGGTCCACGGTGACGTGCGCGGAGATCGGGGTCGAGGTGGCCAGCGCCGTGATGTGTTCGGGCCGGGCGTAGACGATCGAGCGGAACTCGTCGACGTCTGCGAAGTTCCGCAACGCCTGGATGCCGCCCGAGGTCGCGCACGCGCCCACGACGACCAGGATTGCCGACTGGTCCCTGATCCAGCGAATCCGCTCCGCTTCCTCGGGAGTGCTCACCGATCCCTCGACGATCGAGATGTCGTACGGACCTGGTTCGCTGACGCTGGTGACCTCCAGGAAGTGTGCGATTCGGACGTGCTCGGTCAACGGCAGCAGCTCGTCCTCGCAGTCGAGCAACGTGAGCTGGCAGCCGTCGCACGAAGTGAACTTCCACACGGCGATGCTCGGCATCACAACTCCTTCGCTGACAGCAGCGGTCGCGCCGTCGGATAGCCGGTCACGGGACCGTCGCGGCAGAGCAGCAGCGGACCGAGCTGACAGTGACCGCAGACGCCTATGCCGCACTGCATGTTGCGTTCGAGTGACACCTGGATCCGATCGGGCGCCAAGCCCCTGCCGAGCAACGTCCTGGCGCAGAACCTCATCATCGGCTCCGGGCCGCACAGCAACGCCGTGGTGCGTTCCGGATCGAACGGGAGCGATGCCAGCGGCTCGGTGACGAAGCCGACGCGGCCGTGCCAGTCGTGGTCGCCGTGATCGACGGTGAGTACGGTGTCCACACTGGACAGTTGTCCGAGTTCGTCCTTGTACAGCAGGTCCTGTGGGGTCCGGGCGCCCGCGATGAGCACGGTGCGCTTGCTCAGGTGGCCGAGCACGGGCCGCAGCGGGGCGAGTCCGATGCCACCGGCGACGACGAGCAGGTCCTCGACGCCGTCGAGCTGCCACGCCGTGCCGAACGGGCCGCGCGCGCCGATCACTGTGCCGGGCTCGGCGTCGTGCAGCGCCCTGCTCACCGCGCCGACGGCACGGATTGTGTGTACGAGCGTGCCGTCACCGGGAATGGCGCTGATCGAGATGGGTACCTCGCCGACACCGTGCGCGTAGAGCATGGCGAACTGGCCGGGCCGGAAGCCGGGCAACGACTCGGCCACGGGCCGCAGCGTCAAGGTCGCCGAGTCGTGCGTCTCGACGGTGCGCGCCACCACCCGGTAGGGCGTCGGCACCCACGTCATGCGGGGTTCCCGTAGAGGTCGAGCAGCCGGAGCCTGGTCGCCTGCAAGCGGTTGAGCAGCGCGTCGATCAGGATGAGCGACAGCTGGTAGCCGAATGCGGGGTCCTCGTCGGCCAGTTGCCGCAACGCTCCGGTGTCCACCACGGCTGCTCGCGTCGGCGACACCACCGTTGCGCCGAAGTGCCAGCGGTACGGCGGCACCAGCCACGACCAGCCGAGGAGCTCGCCGGGTCCGATGCTCTGCACCGCCACCCGGCCGCGCGACGGCACGACCGTGTCGACCACGACGCAGCCACTCAGCACGACCCAGCACTGGTCGGCGAGCCCACCTTCTTCGAACAACCGGGTTCCCGAGTCGTAGCTCTCGATCCTGCTGACTCCCGCCACCGCCGCTCGCTGGGTGTGCGACAGGTTCGTGAGCAACGGGAGAGTGTCGAGGTCGGCCATCGGGATGGTCATCGTCGGTCACCGCCGTGTTTCATCGTTTGACTGAGCACCGCTGCCTCTTCGGTGATGTCGATCCCGGCGGGGCACCAGGCGATGCACCGTCCACAACCGACACATCCGGACGTGCCGAACTGGTCGTGCCACGTGCCGAGCTTGTGCGTCATCCACTGCCGGTAACGCGCCGCGCCGGACGTGCGCACCGCACCGCCGTGGAGGTAGGAGAAGTCGATCTCGAAGCAGGACGCCCATCGCTGCGCGCGTTCCGCGTTGCCGTCGAGATCCGTGTGGTCCTCCACGGAGACGCAGAAGCAGGTGGGACAGACCATCGTGCAGTTTCCGCAGGTGAGGCACCGCTCGGCGACGGCCTCCCAGTGCGCGGAGTCCCGGCCGGCGGCCAGCAGGTCGCGCAGGTCCAGTTCCGGCATCGCCCGGCCCATGTTCCGTGCGGCCGCGTCGACGTCCTGCTCGGCCAGTGCGATGTCCTCCGGGACGGCTTCACGAGCCGGCACACGGGCGAGCACCGCCGCTCCTTCAGCGGTGCCGGAGGTGGCGAGGAACCGTTGCCCTTGTTCGTCGATCCGCTCGGTCAGCGCGATGTCGTAGCCGGGGCCCGCGGCGGGTCCGCATCCCATGGACGTGCAGAAGCACACCTCGCCCGGTTCGGTGCACTGAGCGGCGACCACGAACGGCGCCCGACCACCGGTGATCTGGCGCAGTTTGCCGATCGCGGCGAGGTCGCAGGCCCGCACGCCGAGGAACGCGTAGTCCGGCGTGTCGTCCTGCACGGCGTGGAATCCGGAGCTGTCGCTGGACATCAACGTGCGGTGCGGTGGGTGCAGGAATCGTTTCCACGACTGGGGGCCCGCCGAATGGCCGAAGACCGCGGTGTCGGTGCGTCTGCGCACCCGGTAGTGGCCGGGGCCGATCTCGACGCCCCAGCCGCTCGGCAGGTCCGTCGCGGACTTCACCTCTGCCAGCGTGATCGCGTCGTCGCGCAGGAGGGGGCCGACGACCACGCGGCCGTCCGCACGGAGCACCCCGATGAGCGCGTCGAGGCCACTGAGGTCGAACACCTGGCTCGCCATGTCGTCGTCCTCCCAGCTCGTCTCTCCATCGTCGCCAGGTGCGGATCCGGCTCCCAGTGACGAAAGACCCGCCCGGCGCGGCGCTTCGGCCCCTGTCCGGGCCCTGCCCGCGGTGGTGGGCTGGAAACGTTGCAAGGCAAAGGAAGGACACGCAATGAGTTCGCTCGTACGCCATCCAGCCAGCAGCCTTCTGCCCGACCTGTGGGAGATGTTCGACGCCACCTGGCCGTTCGGGACGAGGCACCCGCTGCACATCGAGGACTTCGTCGAGGAAGGCACCTACGTCCTCCGCGTGGAGTTGCCCGGTCTGGACGCGGCGAAGGACATCGACGTGAGCGCTGCGGACGGAAGCCTCACCATCACCGCACAGCGGGAGGAGACGAAGAAGGAGCAACACCGCTCCGAGTTCCGCTACGGCTCGTTCAGCCGCACCGTGTCGCTGCCCGCGGGCACGGACACTTCGAAGATCTCCGCCGAGTACAAGCGGGGAATCCTGGAGGTCCGTGTGCCGACCGCCGCGCCGCCGGAGGAGCACAAGGTCAAGATCGACGTCCAGCAGGACTGACCGCTACCCGCTGCCCCGGACCCGCTGATCCGGGGCAGCCGCGGTGCTACACCGCCGAGTAGGGTTCGTCGCGTTCGATGGACGGTGTCACCTCGGGTTTGCCCGCCCGGCGCCTGTTCTGCTCTGCGAGCTCGTCCGCGAGGTGCTCCTGGCGCTCCTCTCCCCGATAGCGGGCCAGAACCGTCATCGTGACGGCGTGGGCCACGGCGAGCAGGAGCAGCACGATCCCGAGCTTGGTCACGATCTTCTGCAGATCACCGTCGACCGGCACCTCGATCGTCGAGATCAGCGCGACCAGCCCGAGCACGATCAGCGAGAACAACGTGGTGGTCAGCCAGCTGGCGGCCACGCTGAGGCCGGGGTGGTCGCGGTCGTTGAGGTACCTGCGGCCACTGATGGTGATGATCACTGCGTCGACGATCACCAGCAGCGTGCTGATGACGAGGTAGGCCACGTAGCTGTTGGTGTTCATGTGTTCCAGGGTCGAACCGGGTGCGCATCCGGAACAGGGACCTGCGTCCACGTTGTCACGGGCCCTTGTACCGATCCGGCCGGCTGGTCCGCGATGATGCGCCGATGAAGTTCTGGCTGAGCCGTCCGGACCTGCGGCGGTACTCGGGGTTGGTGCAGCGACCACGCACCACCGAAACCGGCGTGACGGCGTGGTTTCTGGGCACGAGTTCGGTGTTGCTGAGCGACGGGCGCACCGCGGTGCTCACCGACGGCTTCGTGACCCGGCCCGGCCTCGTCAGGGTCGCGTTCGGCAGGATCGCACCCGACCGGAACCTGGTGCGACAGGCGGTCGAGCGGCTGGGCACACCACCGATCGCCGCGGTGGTCTGCGTGCACTCGCACTACGACCACGCGCTCGATGCTCCGGTGTGGGCATCCTTGACCGGAGCCGAGCTGGTCGGCTCGGAGTCGACCGCGAACATCGGGCGCGGTCTCGGCGTACCCGAACAGGGCCTGCGGGTTGTCGGCGACGGTGACGTCAGGACCTTCGGCGAGTTCGGGCTGACGTTCGTGGAATCCGAGCACAGCCCCGGCGATCACTATCCCGGCACGGTGGACGCCCCGCTGGTCCCGCCGCGTCGCAGCCGGGAATGGCGTACCGGCTCCGTGTACTCCGTGTTCGTGTCGCACCCACGTGGAACGGTCCTGTTGCACGCGAGTGCCGGCTTCCGGCCGGGTGCGCTGCACGGCAGGCACGCGGACGTCGTGTACCTCGGTGTCGGAACGCTGGGCAAACAGCCGGTCGAGTACGTCGAGGCGTACTGGGACGAGGTGGTGCTGGCGACCGGAGCGCGGCGGGTGGTGCTGGTGCACTGGGACGACTTCTTCAGGTCGCTGGACGAACCGCTGCGCCCGATGTCCTACCTGGCTGACGACCTGGACGTCACCCTGAGCTGCCTGTCGGCACTCGCGGAGCGGGACGACCGGGAACTGCTGCTCCCGGTGGCCTGGCAGCCGGCGGACCCGTTCGCGCCGTCACGCGGCTGACGACGGCCGGCTGGAACGGCCCCTTACGTCCTGAACGCTCATGCCGCAGAGTGGCCGACATGACGAGTACACCGATCTTCGATGCGCTCGCCGCGGAGCTCGGCACCGGGGGGAAGCACTCCGCCGAGATCCCGGAGCAGGCCTCCCCACCTGGCGATGTCGTCGATCTGGAAGGTCAGCTGACCGGCACCGTGACCTGACGGTGCCGGCGGTCTGGGTGGTTCGACGCTGTCAGCCCCTGACCTCCCGGCGCTCGAAAGCCATCGCCGCAGCCGCCACGAGAACCGCGGTGAGCGCGACCAACCCGGCCAGTCCGAGCCAGTTCGGGTCGCCGCTGAGCGCGGAGTTCACCGCCGCGTGGTGGAACGGCGACAGCACCCTCCACGGTCGCAACCCGTCCGACAGCGCGGACAGGGCGTCGAGCAGATAGGTGAGCAGCGCGAGTCCCACCGGGACGGCGATGGCGAGCCCCGGCCTGCCGGTCAGCGCGCCGATCAGCAACGCCAGCGCGCCGAACGGCAACGCCACCACAGCGCTCGCCTTGACCGCCAGGACCAGGTCCAGCCACGGCACCCCAAGGCCCACGACACTGTTGCCCACCACGAGCACGACGGCGAAAACGACGGTGACGATCGCGACCGAGACGAGCACCGAGATGGCCTTGTCGAGCAGCAGCCGAGTGCGGGAGATCGGGTTGGCCAGCAAGAGGTCCAGAGTGTGCGCCTTCTCCTCTCCCGCGGTGGCCCTGGCGGCTTGACCGATGGCGATGCCGAGCAGCACCAACGGTGCGAGGAAGCCGAACACCTCGCCCTGCAGGTAACCGACGCCACTGGCGAGGGACTGCTGGATGTTGAACAACGCTTTGAAGGACTCCGGGTAGGACTCGAGCAGCTTCTCGAACTCACCGGCGGCGTCTCGCACCGCGGGGTACACGGCGAGTTGCAGCGCCACGCTCGCCACCAAGGCGATGCCCCAGCCGATCGTGTTGCCCCGGTTGTCCCGCAACGACTTCGTCATCAGCTCAGTCGTCATCGCCGTGCTCCTCGGTGTAGTGCAGGAAGATGTCCTCGAGGTCGGGCTCGTGGCTCGTCACGTTGACCAATGGGAACCGCGCCGCGGCGCGCACGAGTTCGCCGACCGCGCCCGTGACCCGGCATCGCACCTCGGTGCCACTCGTCTGCATCGCCTCCCGGACACCGGGGACACCGCTGAAGGAAGCGGCCGCGACCTCCTCGCCGAACGTGAACGTCAACTCCCGCAACGCGTTGGCCTTCAACGAAGCGACGGTGTCCTGCACGACCAGGCAGCCGGCCAGCAGAATGCCGACCCGGTCGGCGACCTGTTCGACCTCGGACAACACGTGCGAGGAGAACAGCACCGTGCCGCCGCTGTCGACGTACTCGCGCAGATAGCTGTGGAACTCCCGCTGTGCCAACGGATCGAGCCCGCTCGCGGGCTCGTCGAGGATGACGAGGTCGGGACGGTGCCCGAACGCCTGCACGATCCCGAGCTTCTGCCGGTTGCCCTTGGAGAGCTCACCGGCCCGTCGGTCGAGGTCGAGGTCCAGTCGCTTGGCGAGCCGGGTCGCCTCGCCGAGGTCCGCGTGGTCGCGCAACGCCCCGCAGAAGCGCAGGTAGTCCGCGCCGGTGAGCCGGTCGTAGAGGACCAGGTCCCCTGGCAGGTAACCGATCCGGCCGCGCAGCCCGGGCGACATGGGCTCGCCGAACAACGTGATGCTGCCGCCGGTCGGTCTGATGACGTCGATCAGCAGGCGCAACGTCGTCGTCTTGCCCGCGCCGTTGGGGCCCAGCAGGCCGTAGACCTCGCCGGCGTGCACTTCGAGATCCAGGTCGCGCAAGGCAACCGTCTCGTTGTAGGACTTGCTGAGCTGGTGGGTGCTGACGACGTTCATCGCACGCCACCCGTTTCCGCCGAGTGCTTGACCGTGCGAAGAATCGCGCGGCTGATGATCCCGACGAACGGGGTGCTCATCCGCCAGTAGCGGCGGAAGTTCAGCCACGCGTGGGGATCGGTGAGCACCACGCGCATCTCGGCGCTGACGAGGGTGCGGCGCTGGCCGTAGGGAAGTACCGAGATGGAGCAGACGACCTTCGCGTAGCCCGGCTGCGCGAAGTCCAGGAAGTCCCGTGCCTCGACCGGCACCCACTTGACGACCGGCCGCCAGACCTTGCCGATGGCACCGAACACGATCTCGTGGCCGGGCTGCTCGCCGAGCACGACCCAGTCCGAGCCCGTGGCGAGGTCGTTGATCGTCAGGCGGGTGCGTTGCCGTGGAGTGTGGCGCTTGCGTTCGCGCCACCGCTCGGGCAGCTCCCGCAGGCCCACTGCGGCGCTGACGAGGAAGCCGTGAAGCTCGGTCAGGTCGAGGTCGTGCACGGCCTGGTAGGTGGACACCGGATCGGCCTCCACCACGACGTGGTCCGTGCGGCCGAACTCAGACCGTGGTGCGAACTGGTCGGCGAGGAGAGGGAAGGGAAGGGGCGCCATGGCGTTCCTCCTGAACGGATCGGTGCACGACGAGAACGGGGCAGGGCGCGTGATGCAGCGCGGCCCTGGTCACCGAGCCGCACGTGCGGGTCTCGCCAGGGCCGACGACCAGCAGGTCGCTGTCCAGGCAGCGGCTGATGGCCTCGTGCGGCTGCCGGCGCACGAGCACGGCGCTGTGCGGGAACCGTCGGAGCAGCTCGGCCGAGCGCTCCAGGACCCAGGTGTGGTCCTCGTCGAGGTCCGCGCGCACAACCGGCGGCGGCGCGGCGTGCAGCACCCGCAGGGAGGCATCGCGGCGCTGGGCGAACCCGGCGGCGGCGATCAGCACGGCCGAGTCGTCGGGGCCGCCGCTGACGAGCGCGGTCACCCGGCCGTGCAACCCGTGTCGCGCCGCGTCGGTACCGCGTACGACCACCGCGTCACAGGCGACCGAGCACACGGCCGACAGGACGTGACCGCCGAGCCCGAGCGCTGAGCCGGACCGGTCCTGATAGCCGACGACGACGAGCTGGGCGCGGAAGTCGTCCTGCAACTGGTGCGTCTCGACGACGGCGTCCACGAGTTTCGCGTGAGCGGCGGCCCACTGCTCGGCCTCCTCGGTCCCGGGGGAGCCGTCCACGATCACCACGACAGGTTCCATGCCTCAACGGTGGCCCCGTGACGCCGCAGTACCCAGAGCGGAAGGGTTGCCGCCCGCGAGGGACGAAAGTCCTGGCGCCACCGGGCCTCGTGCCGCTGTGGGGGCGGCCGGCAGCCAAGCACCGTGATGTTCCGAGACGAGGAGGCTGATGATGAGCACGCTGACGTTCCTCGGTGGCACCGGCACGGTCACCGGCAGCAAGTTCCTGTTCGACACCGGGACGGCCCAGGTGCTGGTGGACTGCGGCCTGTTCCAGGGCCTGGCCCCGCTTCGCCGGCGGAACTGGCGGCCACCGCCGCTCGACCTCGACCGGCTCGACGCGATCGTGCTCACGCACGCCCATCTGGACCACTGCGGCTATCTGCCGGTGCTCGTGCGGCACGGGTGGCGCGGCCCGGTGTTCACCACCGAGGGCACCGCGGACCTGGCCGCGATCGTGCTGGCCGACAGCGCTCACCTGATGATGGAAGAAGCCCGCCAGGCCAACGAGGCCGGTTGGTCCAAGCACACACCCGCGCTGCCGCTGTACGACACGAGTGACGTCGAACGTGCCGTGCGGCTGTTCCGCCCGGTCGACTTCGAGGTGCAGCGTTCCGTTGCCGACGGCATCGACCTCGAGTTCGGCCGCGCCGGGCACATCCTCGGCTCGGCCTGGGCCCATCTCACGACGGGCGATCGGAGCGTCGTGGTGAGCGGTGACATGGGCAGACAGGCTCACCGCGTGCTGTTGCCACCGCAGCCGAGACCCGCCTGCGACGCCTTGCTGATCGAATCGACCTACGGCGACCGGTCGCACGACGACGCTGCGGCGACCGAGCTCTTCGCGGAGACCATTCGGCGAACGGCCGCACGGGGCGGCAGCGTGCTGATCCCGGCCTTCGCGGTGGACCGGACGGAGGTGATCCTCGTCGAGCTGACCAGGCTCGCGAAGGCGGGAGAGATCCCCGACCTGCCGGTGTTCGTCGACAGTCCGATGGCGCTGGCCTCCCTGCGGGTCTACCGGCAGGCGATCGCGAAGAGCTGGCCGGAGATCCGCCCCGAGCTGATGCACGGCGAGGACGCCTTCGACCCAGGCCGGCTCGCCGAACTGCACACCGCCACGCAGTCGATGCAGGTCAACAACCCCAAGCAACCGTCGATCATCATCTCGGCCTCCGGCATGGCCACCGGCGGGCGGGTGTTGCACCACCTGAAGTCCATGTTGCCCAATCCGAGGCACACGGTCGTCGTGGTGGGCTACGCGGCCGTCGGCACCCGCGCCCGCCACCTGGTCGACGGTGCACGGGAGATCAAGATCCACGGGCGGTACGTGCCGGTGAAGGCCGAGGTCCAGGTGCTGGACGCGTTCAGCGCGCACGCTGACGCCGACGAGCTGCTGACGTGGGCGACGAGCGGACCCCCTCCGGCCACGACCTACGTGGTGCACGGCGAACCGGAGAGCGCGACGACGCTGGCCGACAGGCTCGCGGCAGAGCACGGTTGGACGGCCGTCGTGCCGAGGGACGGGGAGCGGGTCCTGGTGTGATCCGCCCGGAGCAGAACCGGTCAGCTGGTCGAGGTCGTGGGCTCCATCAGGAGCTCGGTCACCGATCGTCGCGGCGTGGCGGGGACCGGTGTGCTGTACCCGACGCGCGGCAGAGTCTGCGGCACCGGCTCGCGGTGGGCAGCACCCGCTGCATCGCCCGTCCGGCCGGCAGTTCGCCGAGCGGCCCGTCGTAGAACGAGCAGACGACCAGGACCAGGAGAGTTTGACTCGTAGTCCTTGCCGGTGAGGCGGGCCGCGCCCGCCCGTGTGCTGACGGCGACGGGTCCGGTGAACAGGGAGCACAGCGGGTGGACTGCTCTCGGGACGTGGTGGCCAGGTCAGCTCGGTCGTCATGCCCCCTCTCGGGTGAGGTCGTCGAAGACGTCGGAGGTGGGGCGTCGTGGCGTCGGCGGCAGAGGGTCGGCGTTGAGCGCGGCCCAGCCGATGCGCAGCACCATCTGTGGGCTCATCGAGTCACCGAGCACGTGGTCGCGCACGAGTTCCTTGGTGTGCTTGACTTCCAGCGGCTGGCTCAGCGGACATGCGGCGAGTCCGGCACTCGTTGCCTCCAACAGCACTGCGCTGGTCGCTTCTCCCGCACGCAGCCGGGACAGAGTGTCGTCGGACGACGTGCTCAGCACGAACAGGGTGCCCGCGTCGTCGGCGAGCCTGGAACCCTCGGGCTGAGGTAGCTCACCGGAGGGGAACCCGCGCACCTGGACATCGCCGTAGCGGTGCTCACCGGAAGGGATGTTCGCGGCCGGTACGCCTTCGGTGGAACCCATGCGCGTGCCGCTCCAGGTGTGCACCTCCGACCGGTACTCGGGATCGGCCTCCTGGGCTACGGCGGCCTCCGTGATTGCGGAGAGCAGGTGGTGGCGCTCGCTCGGGTCGATCACCTCGCGGGCGAGCACACCCTCCGCGGACGCTCGGTCGACCAGCGGTTCGAGCAGGCCGCGCGGCACGGACCACGAGGAGTACGCGCGCCGGTCGGTGCGGCGGCGCGGAATCGCGGCGGCGAGAGCGACGTCGGAGGCTGTGGGCTCCTGCTCGTCGAACTCGATCGCGGCGAGATGGTCGGCTTCTCCTGGATCGGGCAGCCGGTGCACGATCGCGCGCCATCCCAGCGAGGCGAATCCGACCCGCACGTGGTGCAGTGCGGCGCCGCAACTCATGATCAGGTCAGCGCCGTGCGGATCGGTCGCCGGCAGGCTCCGGCTCCAGTCCGCGTAGAGGTGCAGGCCGCGCTCGTCGAGCTTCCACCGCCATGGTTGGGAGTTGTGCACCGACGGTGCGCGACAAGCCAACGACACCGCTGCTCGAACGGCTACCTCGTCCGGCTGACCGCGGTCCATCCGGCTCATCTCCTTGGTTGTCGTGCCGGCTCGGCCGCGTTACCACCGGGACCGGGCTTTCCGGGCCTAGCTGCCGGTCCTTCGCAGCGGTACGACCACCTCGGTGAGGTAGTCGGCAGGACTGGACGTGGCGTCGGGTCCAGTCAGGTAGATCTCTCTCGGGGGTCCCGCCCGGTGGCGGTCGGTGGTGTGGATCCACCGGAACACCGCTTCGTACGCGGCACCGATGGTGTCGTAGCGGCCCTGGTGGAACGTCTGTGCGACCGGGCCGCCAGGCAGTTCGACGACGTCGACGGCGCCCTTCGGCGAGACCGCCTTCGAGATCGGGAGGTACAGGTCGAGGTCGACCTCCGCACCTGGCTCGAACTGCCCGGGATAGGCGAGCTGCGGCGGGCCTGCCGGGGCGGCGCCGGCGGCGACGGCGAACTCGAACAGTTCCTTCAAGCCCTGGCCGACGGCCTCCCCGATCGCGGCTGTGGTGGTATGGCTGCGCACGTGCGCGGCGGTCACCGAGGCCAGCTCCGTGAGTTTCACTTCATAGCTCATGAAACGAGCATCCGGAGTAGTGGCGGCCATCGGCAGGGGCGAACGTCGCCGCTGGACCGGGACCTGTGGCGGCGCCGGCGGCAGGAGGTCCGACTGTGACGTCAGGACCTGGGACTCGTGTGAACTCGGCAGCCTGGTGCACGACCAGGTGCGGGGGAGTCCCGTGTGGATGTTCATCGTGGGCCTGCCGGGCGCACTGCGCGGCTCGGTGACTTCCTCGACTGGACTGGCCCACGATCGGCACGTGGGCCCATGAGATCCCCGAACCAGTGCCCGCGGCCGCCGTTCGCGTTGCTCGGTCCACCGTGGTGACGAGATGCGATCGGCTCGTCATCGCTGATCATCGGTTCCGCCTGTGCGCCAAAGCACTCATCAGTACGGCAGCACCCGCCAACGCCATGATCGGCTGAAGCCAGCTGAACGTGCGGATGACCACGAGCTGGACCGCGATCCAGCCGATGAGGAGCGCACCTGCCGCCGCGACGGCAATCCTCCACTGTGGATGGTTGCGGAGGCACAGCCACGCGGCGAACGTCATCGGCAGCGCGACGATGAGTACGAGTGCGACAGCCGCGACAACGTTGCTGTGGAAAGGCAGCCGCGAAACGACGGCAGATCCGAAGTCAACCGCGCCAGCCGCTGTCCCGGCTGCGCCGGCCCACGCGGACAACGCGACGACGCCCGGCAGGACGCCGATCCACAGAGGTGCGGCCTGGTGCGATCTCGCGCCCACGTCAGCCCTGCTTCACGAGATGAACGAGGGCGGCGCCGGTGATCGCAGCCATCGTCGAGGCCATCAGCAGGCCGGCGAACGCGCCGATGAGCGCGATGAGCGCCGGCGGCTGACCGGGCTGCCACAAAGGCGTGGCGACGGCGAAGAAGACCCCCAGACCGGCGGCCCATGCCAGCGCGTTGGCCCACACCCAGAGGTGGGCTCGATGGACGTGGACGTGCAGAACGAACCATTGCGCAACGCCGATGGACAGCAGCACGCCCGTGCCCATGACCGCGGCGAGAGGGAGCAGCACCGCCGGCGGAAGGGAGTTGAACCTTTCCCCGTTGTGCACCGCGATCATCGCGACAGCCCAGGCGAAACCGGCCGAGACGGCGGTGGCACCGATCCAGTAGCTCGACTGCGGTGTGCGGAACACCCGGCGCAGCACCACGGCTTGAGCCGCGCCGAGCACGGCGCCCTCGACGACTCCCGCGAGGACGAGCAACTCCGCCGACGAGGTGAGTGCGCCGACGAGCGCCGGTGCGAGGAAGCCCGCGAACTCGCCCATCGTCGTCCAGCGGAACCAGGACTGCCAGATGCCGCGAGTGGCGAGTTCGGTGCTCATGTCTCAACGTTGCGCCTCAGTTCGTTCCGACCGCAGGGACGAACGTCCTCATTTGCCTAGTGCGCAATGCCGTGTCCGGCGTGGCCCGGCCAGTGCGGCGGCATTGACATGCGGTGATCGCCGGCGAGGCCTGAGTGTGGCCGCGCACCTCGCGGTGGCCGGTCACCGGCGACCTGTGGTCGTCTCGACGACGGCAGCCGCCCTCTCGACGCCACGCCCTGGGCGTCAGTTGCCCAAGATGCACATGTCAGCGCGCCGCGACCAGCTGCTCGGCGATCATGTCCGCCCAGAACGCGATCTCGTCCCGGTCGCGGAAGTCGCCGGCCATTTCGCCGCGCGCCATCTTCTTGGAGATGAACCCGACCGCGGTCTTGGGTGTGAGCCTGCCACCGAACGTGACGGGCTCGTCCGCGCCGATGCGGGATTCGCTCCTGAGCAATTGCCCGTTCTCCCGCAGCAGCGGATCCCTATCCGGCGTTGGCCCACGTGACTCGTGCACCCCGGCCACGTCCTTCACCTCGTCGGGTCGTGGTGGACCTTCTGTCGCCCCACTGTCGGCGGAACCAGCGTGCGGTCCCTCTGTCGAAGATCCCGACCTGACCGGGATCGCTCGGCGTCGCGGCAAGGCGCGCGATCGCCGGTGCCAAGGGACCTGTTCCGCACGGGACCAATGACAGCGTCCGCGCGGCGCTCCGATTCCTAGCGTTGAGGCAGGAGAGGAGTGCCGCGGTGCGTGCTCGCGACTGCGGACCTGTCGCTGACGACGGACAAGCGCCCGCCGAGGTGCCGGCTCGCGTCATGATCAACGACCGCGGACCGTTCGTGGCCGCGGCGCGTTCTCGTCGTCCACGAAGACACCGAACGGCGCCTGTCGCACTTGCCGGCTCGGTGACCGGAGCGCATCACGGCAGTGTTCTGACTGGAGGACAACGATGAAATCCCCATCCGCCCCGATCGTGTGCGGAGTCGACGGCTCGGCCTCGGCGCTGGCCGCGGTCGGCTGGGCCGCGCAGGAGTGCGCCCGGCACCAGGTGCCACTGCGGCTCGTGCACGCCTTCATGTTGCCGAGCGGTGACTATCCCGAGATCGTGCTCAACGGTGACGGGATCCGCCAGGCGATGGAGGAGCAGGGCCGTGCGTGGCTGGAAGAGGCCAGGGCGACGGCACGAGCGTCCGCTCCCGAGACGGAGGTGACGACCGAGGTCATCTGTTCCGGTGCGGGTGCGTTGCTGATCGAGCTCTCGAAGAGCGCCCGGCAGGTGGCGGTCGGGTCTCGCGGTCTTGGCACCGTGACCGGACTGCTCGTCGGCTCCACGGCCGTCGCGTTGGCGGCGCACGGCCAGAGCCCGGTCATCGTGGTGCGTGGCACCGCAGTTCCTCACGGTCCGGTGGTGGTAGGCGTTGACGGTTCGCCCACGAGCGAGGCCGCGCTGGCGTTCGCGTTCGAGGAGGCATCGCTGCGCAACACCTCGTTGACCGCGGTCATGACCATCGCGGACTTCACCGGCGGCAGTGCGTACACGATGTCCCGTCTGTCCATCGATTGGGGACAGGCCGAGGAGGACGAGCGACGGCTGCTCGCCCAGCGCCTGGCCGGCTGGCAGGAGAAGTACCCCGACGTCGTCATCAACCGGATCGCGCTGCGGGATCGTCCGGCGCGGGCGCTCATGCGTTACGGCGCGGAAGCACAGTTGCTCGTCGTCGGCAGTCACGGGCACGGCGGGTTCGCCGGCATGCTGCTCGGCTCCACCGGCCAAGCGCTGGTTCACCACGCACCCTGCCCGCTGGCCATCGTGCGTCCGCCGAAGAAGTGAGGAGATCGCGATGAGCGCGGACGCGGAAGTCCCGCTGCGCCAGCGAATCCAGGTGCGCCACGTCCAGGGTGACGAGTACGCGATCCGGCTGCCACGACGAGCTGTCATGAGCGTGCCCGGAGTGCGTTCTGTCGTGGTGCGGCCACGTGTGGAAGGCGTCTGAGGAGGAGATCATGAAGGTGCTGGTGGCCTATGCGACCGCGGCGGGCTCGACGGTGGGCGTCGCGACGCGCATCGCGGCGGTGCTGCGCACACATGGGCATGTGGTCGCCACGTACAGCGTGGACGAGATCACCGACGCGGCCGGCTACGACGTCTACGTCGTCGGGAGTGCGGTGCACGACCAGGCCTGGTTGCCGTCCGGTGCGGCGTTCCTGTCCAGGGAACGCCGGACGTTGCGGGGCAAGCCGGTGTGGCTGTTCAGCGTCGGCCTGCCCGGCGCTCTGCGCGGCCCGTTGCGCAAGTGGGCGGGGCTGGAGGAACCGGCGATCCTGGCCCATCTGCGCGACGACGTGACACCCGTCGAGCACCGGCTGTTCAGCGGTGTCGTGCGGGCGGAGATGCTCGGGAAGGTCGGCTCGCTGGTCTTCCGCGCCGTGGGTGGCCGGTTCGGTGACTTCCGCGACTGGCAGGCGATCGAGCAGTGGGCCGGCGCCATCGCCGCCGCACTGGCCGACATCGAGACCACGGCCAGGTGAGCCGGCTGCACGGGAGGACCGCGTGACGGGCGTTGTGCTCGTGAAGGCGAGGCGGTGGGCGGGGGCGACGAGACAACGCCGCCGCCGTCGCCAGGGCTGCCGCTGTGATGGCGGCACACCGGAAAGGGCGTGCTGGCGCCCGCGCTCGTGCACCTCGCGACGAACTCCGGTGGTGTGTTGGTCGCCTGGTTCGTCCTGTCGTCAGCGTGATCCCCGCGAGGCGGTGCGGGCAGGGCCGAAGTGCTCGCACTGGGCGGGACGCCGGGCCGTGTCGGACCGGGATCGTCCTTGCTGCACTGGGTTCATGGACCATCTGAGCCCGCTCGACGCGGCGTTCCTCGACATCGAGGACGCGGATCCGCACTCCTCGCTCGCGATCGCTTCGGTGGCGGTCGTGGAGGGCCCTGTGCCTTCCCAGGACGAGTTCCTCGCGTTGATGCGGGCGAAGCTGGCTGTGTTGCCGCGTTCCCGGCAGAAGCTCGTGCGCGTCCCGCTCGATCTGGGCACGCCGGGCTGGCGGGACGATCCGGCGTTCAACCTCGCCTATCACGTGCGCCGTACCGCGTTGCCGGTGCCGGGCGGTGATGCGGAGCTGTGCGCGCTGATCGCGCGTGTCATGGGGCAGCGTCTGGACCGCGATCGTCCGCTGTGGGAGTACTGGGTGGTCGAGGGACTCGAGGGTGGGCGCTGGGCGATTGTCGCCAAGGTGCACCACTGCCTGGTCGACGGTGTGGGCGGCACGATGCTCTACGACGTGATGTACGGCGACGCGCCCGCGCCGGACCCCGCGCCGGAGCAGGACGCGAGCTTGCTGGCGTTGCTGGGTGCCGTGGTGGCCTCGCCGGTGCGGACCGCGCGGCTGGTCGCGTCGGCGGTGAGCGGTCTGGTGTCGCTCGTCGGCTCGCTGCTGCCGGTGCACGCTTCGTCGCTGTTCGGGCCGCTCGGTACCGCGCGGCACTACCGGATCGTCCGCGCCTCGCTGGCCGAGGTGAAGGAGGTCGCGCATGCCTTCGGTGTCACCGTCAACGACGTGGTGCTCGCGGCGGTGAGCTCCGCGTATCGTGCTGTGTTGCTGGCGCGGGGGGAGCAGCCCGGTCCGGACAGCGTGCGGACGATGGTGCCGGTGTCGGTGCGCGGTGACCGCAGGATGGACAACCAGGTCAGCGTTCGGCTGGCGTTCCTGCCGGTCGACACCGAGCACGTTGTGGACGCGCTTTCCGTGGTGCACCAACGGTTCGCCGCGCTCAAGAAGGGCAACGAGGCCGAGGCTGGGCACGCGGTGACCGAGCTGGCGCGGCATGAACCGTTCGCGCCGTTGTCGTGGAGCATCCGGTTCGGGGCGATGCTGCCGCAGCGCAGCATCGTCACGGTGACCACGAACGTTCCAGGTCCACGGGAAGAGCTTCGTGTGCTGGGCCGGCCGATCGTCGAGATCCTGCCCTACGTGCCGATCGCCGTGCGCATCAGGACGGGCATCGCCGTGCTCTCCTACGCCGACCGGTTCACCATCGGCATCACCGCCGACTACGACAGCAACCCGGACGTGGACGTGCTCGCGGAAGCGTTGCACGAGGCCATCGCCGCGCTGGTGAGCGCGGCGAAGGCCCGTGTCACGCCGTCACAACCCGCCGCAGCCTCCACCCGCCGGGCTCGAGACCGTAGGTCTCGCCTTCCGCGATCGTGATCGAGACGTCGTCGACGGCTTGGACGTCACCGAACCTGCGGCTCGGGCCGGAGCATGAGAGGACCGTCATGGTGCGCTCCTTCCAGCGGGACCACGACGACGGGACACAGGGCGTGCCGCAGGCAGTAGCTCGTGACGGAGCTCATCACCAGGAGGTCCGCCCTGTGTGAGCCGTGCTCGCCGACGACGAGGTAGGCCGCATCGGCGGAACGTGCCACCAGGACCGGACCCGCCACGCCCTGCGGCACCTCCGTGTCGATGCGCACGCCGAGCACTGATGGGCCGAGCGACTCCACGGCGGCTTCCAGGTCGTGGCGATGCTGTTCGCTGAACGGATCGATGCCTTCGTCGAGCGAGGGGTTCAGTTGGCAGACCGACAGCGCCAGCACGGACGCGTTGGTGCGCTTGGCCTCCGCGACGGCCCAGGCGAGCGCTCCCCGCGCGGCGGGGGAGCCGTCGACGCCGACGACGATGCGGGACTTGTCGTTCATGAGCTGCTCCTCGGGTGGGTTCGCTGATCAGCTTGCCCAGTCCGCGATGCCATCGCGCAGAGCCCTTCGTCCCGTACCGGCACCGGCTTTCGCACGTGCCGGAGCGGCAGTGGTCGCACGTGCCGCAGTTGATGGACCAGGGGAGTACGACCAGGTCGCCGGGAGAGACGCCGGTCACCGCGTCGCCGATGTCGGCGACGTGGGCCGCGACCGGCCTCCCGCACGAGCCTTCACCACCGGGCTCAAGCCCGGCGCACAACCCGCCCTTCGGTAGCGGTGCTTCGCGTGTTGGTTCAGGAGCTACCGCGGTAGAGCCGTTCGTAGGCGGCTTTGGCGCGTGCGTCGGCGTCGGCGTGTTTGGCGCGGCGGGTCTGTGCGCCGAGTCCTCTCTCGAAGCCTTGTTTGACGAGGCGTTGCTCGGTGGTGTGCCACATGTAGGTCATCGAGTAGAAGTAGCCGACGAGCATGCCGAGCAGGATCGACAGGATCCTGATGTAGAGCGGCCCAGGTAGCAGGAGCAGCAGCAGGATCGGCGACATCTGGACGAGCCCGCGCGCGAAGTGCCGCACTGCCCAGGTGCGGCAGGTGACGTCGTGCAGGACCCATGGGTTGCAGCGCTGGGGCAGTCGTCCGCCTACCGCGTACCACAGCCATTGGAACGGGTTGGGTCTGGTTCCGCGCAGTGTCACAGGGTGGCGCCTTCCTCGGCTGCTCGGCGGATGGCCGCCAGGATCTTGCGGTTGGGCACGCCTTTGATCACGTACTCGACGACGCCGAGTTCGCGAAGCTCGGTCTCGGATAGTGCGTCGATGAAACCGCACAACGCGACGACCTTCACCGCGGGTGTCTTGTGATGGATGCGGCGGATGGCGTGCAGGCCGTCGCCGGGCAGGTGGACGTCCACGACGGCGACGGCGGGCCGGCGCTGTTCGGCCAGGCGGATCGCGTCGTCCGCTGATCCCGCGATGCCGACGACATCGATGTCGTCCGCGGCGCGCAGGACTTCCTGGAGTGTGTCGCGGAAGAACGACGATCCGTCGGCGACGAGAACTCTCAGCTGGTCGGGAGTTCCGGTCACGGGTGTGGTCCTGTCGGGCTACGCTGTTTCTGACTTGCTAAGGTTAGCAAGTGCTGAAGCGTGCGACCAGGTGTCGGGCAGCACGTGAGCAGAAAGGGGTGCGCGGGTGAGCAGGCCGCTGTACCAGCTCAAGGCGGAGTTCTTCAGGACGCTGGGGCATCCGGCGCGGATCCGGGTGCTGGAGCTGCTGAGCCTGCGTGAGCACGCGGTCGCGGAGATGGTGCCGCAGGTGGGGGTAGAGCCCGCAAACCTGTCCCAGCAGCTGACGGTGCTGCGCCAGGCCGGCCTGGTCGCGACCCGCAAGGAACGCGCGACGGTCTACTACTCGCTGACCAGCCCGCACGTGGCCGAGCTGCTGGTCGCGGCGCGCCGGATCCTCTCGGGCGTGCTGTCCGGGCAGGTCGAGCTGCTCGAGGATCTCCGCGCCGCCGGCCCGCCGGTGCCGCGCACCGGTTGAGCCGCGGTCACCCCGTGTCCCTCACCCCGACGGCGGGGTGACCGCACCTTCTTCTCTGATGTGACCGACTCGATCACGGGAGCGAGAGCGTGCTGAGTTTGTGGCGCAAGATCCGCCGGACCGGACGAGTAGCCGAATCGGCACCGCCGCTGCCGGACGGCGAGCGACCGGAGCGAGCGGTGGTGCTGGGCGGATCGGTGCAGATCCGGCATGTCGACGCGGGATCGTGCAACGGGTGCGAGGTCGAGATCGGATCGGCGTTCGGGCCGGTCTACGACGGTGAGCGGTACGGGGCGCGGCTGGTGGCCTCGCCGCGGCACGCCGATGCGTTGCTGGTGACCGGGGTCGTCACGCGGAACATGGCCGAGCCGCTGCGGCGGACGTTCGACGCGGTCCCGGCGCCGAAGCTGGTGGTCGCGGTGGGGGACTGCGCGCGTGATTGCGGGGTGTTCGCGGGCGCTTACGGGGTGGCCGGTGCCGTGCGGGACATCGTGCCGGTCGACGTGGAGATCCCGGGTTGTCCGCCGCGGCCGGAGGCGATCGTCGAGGGACTGCGGAAGCTGACCGGCCGATGAACCTCGCCGCGACGGGGATGGCCGCTGCCGTGGCCATCGCAGTGCTGACGGCACTGCTCGCCGTCGTGGTCCGCACGCGGACGTCGGTGGTCGGCGTGGGGACGGCGTTGACGGGTGTGGCCGCGGTCGTCGCGGGTGCCGCGGCGCTGGCCGGTGGTTCGTTCTCCGTTGTGCTGCCTGGGGTGTTGCCGCTGTCGGGGGTGTCGCTGACGCTGGACCCGTTGGGCGGGTTGTTCGTGGCGGTGACCGGTGGCGTGGCGGTGGCGGCGGGGATCTATTCGATGTCCTATGCGGACACACCGGATCTGCGTGCGCGCGGTGTGCGGGTGGCGTTGCCGTTGTTCGTGGTGGCGATGGTGCTGGTGCCGGCGGCGGCGAACGTGGGCACGTTGCTGGTGTGCTGGGAGCTGATGGCGCTGACGTCGCTCGTGCTCGTGGTCGCCGAGCATCGGCGCGGGCCGCAGGTGGCCTCGGCGGGTCGGTGGTACGCGGTGATGACACACCTGGGTTTCGTGTCGGTCCTGATTGGACTGATGCTGTTCGTCGCGCACACCGGTGACGACTCGTTCGCCGCGATGCGCGAGGCGGGCCGGCATCTGTCGCCGGCGGTGGCGGGTGTGGTGTTCGTGGCGACGCTGGTGGGGTTCGCGTCCAAGGCTGGGATTGTGCCGTTGCACGCGTGGCTGCCGCGGGCGCATCCGGAGGCGCCCAGTCACGTGTCGGCGTTGATGTCGGCGGCGATGGTGAACCTCGGCGTGTACGGGCTGGTGCGGGTCGGGGTCGACCTGCTCGGCGGCGGTGCGGCGTGGTGGTGGCTGCTGGTGCTCGCGCTGGGCGCGGTGTCGGCGGTGTACGGGATTCTGCAGGCCGCGATGAGCTCGGACCTGAAGCGGCTGCTCGGGCAGTCGACGACGGAGAACATGGGCCTGGTGCTGATCGGTGTCGGCGCGGCCGGGCTGTTCGCTTCCTCCGGTGATCGTGCACTGGCCGCGCTGGCGTTGACCGCCGCGCTGGTGCACGTGGTCGGGCACGCGGCGTTCAAGACGGTGTTGTTCCTCGCGGCGGGCTCGGTGCTGCACGCCACCGGCAGCCGCGATCTCGACGCGCTGGGCGGGTTGCGGCCGGTGATGCCCGTGACCACGGCGGCGTTCGGCGTGGGAGCGTTGGCGGCGTCGGCGTTGCCGCCGGGGACGGCGTTCGTGTCGGAGTGGCTGTTGCTGCAGGCGTTGATCCACGGCCTGCCCGCGGGTGGGGTCGCGGCGGCGATCGCCATGCCGGTCGCGGTGGCGGCGGTGGCGCTGACCGCGGGGCTGGCGGTGGCCACCTTCGTGAAGGCGTTCGGGGTGGGCTTCCTGGCAAAACCCCGCAGTGAGGCCGTGGCAGGCGCACACGAAAGCCCGTTCACCATGCTCGCCGCGATGGGCATCGCCGCAGTGGTCTGCGTGGTGCTCGCGCTCTGGCCGGCTGGGATCCTGCCCGCGGTCCAGGCCGCGGCGGGCGGGGTCGCGGTGTCCGGTGATGTGACCTTGCGGCTGAACCAGGCCACTGGCGCGTTGTCGCCGCTGCTGCTGACTCTCGGGCTCGTCGCCGCCGTGGCCGTGGTGGCCGCGGTGATGCGGGCGGCTGTGGCGCGGCGAGTGCGTCGGGAGGCGCGGTTGTGGGACTGCGGTGGGGGACCGATGTCGGCGCGCATGGAATACACGGCGACGTCGTTCGCCGAGCCGTTGCAGCGGGTGTTCGACGACGTGGTGCAGCCGGAGCTGGACGTGGACGTGTCGCACCACGAGGAGTCGCGCTATCTCGTGCAGGCCGTGGAGTACCGGCGGAAGGTGCCTGACCGGATCGAGCGCCGCCTCTACCAGCCGGTGCTGAGCGTGATCACGGCGTGGGGTCGAGCCGGACGTGGGCTGGCGCCGGGCAGCGTGCACCGCTACCTCGGCTATGGCTTCTACGCGGTGTGCGGCGTGCTGCTCCTCTTGGCGGTGACGCGATGAGCGCGCTGGGCGTGATCGGCGGGGTCGTGCAGCCAGTGCTGATCGTCGCGGGGTCGCCGTTGCTGGTCGGATTGATGCGGCAGGTGCGAGCCCGGTTGGAGGGGCGCGCCGGTGCGGGTGTCGGGCAGCCGTGGCGTGATCTGCGCAAGCTGCTGCGCAAGGAGCGGATCGCGCCGCGCGGCACGAGCGAGGTGTTCCGGTTCGCGCCGCTGGTGCTGGTGGCCACGACGCTGGTGGTCGCGGTCGTGGTGCCGTTCGTCGCGACGGAGTCCGCGCTGGACCCGGTCGCGGACCTGTTCGCGGTGGTGGCGTTGCTGGCGCTGGGTGCGGTGGCGCTGGCGCTGGCAGGCCTGGACACCGGCACGGCGTTCGGTGGGATGGGTGCCAGCCGGGAGATGACGATCCTCGCGCTGGTCGAGCCCACGCTGCTGGTGGCGATCTTCGCGTTGTCGGTGCGGGTCGGGTCGACCAACCTGGGTGCCATCGTCTCGTCGACGCTGCACGATCCGGCGCGGGTGATCTCACCGGTCAGCCTGCTGGCCGCGGTCGCGCTGATCGTGGTGATCGTGGCCGAGACGGGGCGCATCCCGGTGGACAACCCGTCGACGCATCTTGAGCTGACGATGGTGCACGAGGCGATGGTGCTGGAGCATGCGGGCCCTGATCTGGCGTTGGTGGAACTGGCGTCGGCCATGCGGTTGTCGGTGTTCCTCGGGTTGCTGGCGAACCTGTTCGTGCCGTGGGGAATCGCAACCGAGGCCACGCCACTGGCGTTGCTGATCGGCGTCCTGGCCTTGGTGGTGAAGGTCGGTGTGCTGGGCGGTCTGCTCGCGGCGGGTGAGGTGTTCGTGGCCAAGTTGCGGCTGTTCCGGGTGCCCGAGCTGCTGGCCGGATCGTTCCTGCTCGCGCTGCTGGCCGTCGCGGCCTCGTTCTTCCTGGCCTGAGGAGGCACCGTGTACGTGCAGCTGCTGGACCTGGCGTGCGGCGCCTTGTTGCTGACCGCGGTGCTGGTGCTGTGGCGCCGCGAGCTCACGGTGATCATCCGGATGTTCGCGTTGCAGGGCGCCGCGCTCGCCGTTCTCGTGGGAGTGCTTGCGGCCCAGGAGAACTCCGCCGAGCTGTGGGCCGTCGCTGTCGGGGTGTTCGCGTTGCGGGCGGTCGTCTTGCCCTACCTGTTGCGCCGTGCATTGGCAGGCGCGGGAGAGTCACGGCGGGAGACCAGACCGCTGGTGAACGTGTCCGCGTCACTACTGGCCGCCGCCGTGCTGACGCTGCTGGCCTACGCCGTGTCACAGCCGCTGGTGGAGCTGGCGCCGTCGGCGGCGACTCAGGCCATCCCGGTCGGGATCACGGTGGTGCTGATCGGGTTCTTCGTGCTGGTGACCCGGCGTCGCGCGCTGTCGCAGCTGGTCGGGTTCCTGTTGATGGACAACGGGATCACCGCGGTCGGCTTCCTCGCCACCACCGGTGTCGGCTTGGTGGTGGAACTCGGAGTGTCGCTGGACGTGTTGCTGGCGGTGCTGGTCCTGCAGGTGCTCACCACCCGGATGCGGGAGACCTTCGGCGACACCGACCTCGACGAACTGCGGGAGTTGCGCGACTGATGACTCTGCTCGTACCTGTCGCAGTGCCCGTGCTCGGCGCACTCACCTACCTCGTCTTCGGCTGGCGCCGTGCCACCACCTGGGTCAGTGCCCTGTCCGCGGGCGTCGTGCTCGGTGCGGCGATCTTCCTGGCGGTCGGGGTGAGCCGGTCCGGCCCGGTGGCCGCGGTCGCCGGGCTGCTACGGGCGGACGCGTTGTCGGCGTTCATGTTGCTGGTGATCGGCGCGGTCGGGCTGGTCGCCACCGCGGCGACTCCGGCCTATCTGCGTGAGGAGATCGCGGCGGGCCGCGCGACCGCCCGCACGGCCGCGCGGCACAGCCTGCTCGTGCAGCTGTTCCTCGCGACCATGGCGCTGGCGGTACTCGCGGCGAATCTCGGCGTGGTGTGGGTCGCGGTCGAGGCCACCACGATCGTCACCGCGTTCCTGGTCGGGCAGCGCCGCACCCGCGCGTCCGTGGAAGCGGCCTGGAAATACGTGGTGATCTGCTCGGCCGGTATCGCCCTCGCGCTGCTCGGCGCCATCGTGCTCAACTTCGCCGCCGCCCACACCCGCGGCACCACAGGGCTGGACCTCGTCGCGCTCACCACGCACGCCTCGGGACTGGATCCCGGTGTCACCCGGATCGCGATCGCGCTGCTGGTCCTCGGGTTCGGCACCAAAGCCGGCCTGGCGCCGTTGCACGCATGGCTGCCCGACGCGCACTCTCAAGCCCCAGCACCGGTGTCGGCGTTGATGTCCGGTGTTCTGCTGTCGGTGGCGTTCTACGCGATCCTGCGGGTCAAGGTCATCAGCGACGCCGCATTGGGTGTCGGCTTCGCCCGCACCCTGCTCGTCGTGATGGCGTTGGCGTCGCTGGTGCTGGCCGCGTCACTGCTGATCAGTCAGCGGGACTACAAGCGGATGCTGGCGTACTCGAGCATCGAACACCTTGGCCTGGTCGCGTTCGGCGCCGCGATCGGCAGCCCTCTCGCCCTCACGGCGGCCCTGCTGCACGTCCTCGGCCACGGACTGGTCAAGGCGGTGCTGTTCCTCAGCGCGGGCCGCGTCCTGCAGATCACCGGCA
Source organism: Lentzea waywayandensis (assembly GCF_900115955.1). Taxonomy (GTDB): domain Bacteria; phylum Actinomycetota; class Actinomycetes; order Mycobacteriales; family Pseudonocardiaceae; genus Lentzea; species Lentzea waywayandensis. The sequence goes on along the minus strand of NZ_FOYL01000002.1, from coordinate 21,161 downwards.
CCAGCCGGATCGACGGCGTGCGCGGCCTGATCGCCCGCCGGTCCGCGCTCGCCACGACCTTCGGGCTCGGCGTGCTCGCGTTGATCGGCTTGCCGCCGTTCAGCCTGTTCGCCAGTGAGCTCGGCATCGTCCGAGCAGGTTTCACCGCGGGTCTGGGGTGGTTCACGTCGGTTGCGCTGCTGCTGGTGCTGGTGATCGCCGCCGCCCTGATCACCGGCACCAGTCGAATGCTGCTCGGAGAACCGTCCACAGTGGACGCAGAGGCCGCATCGCCGATCCCGATCGCCCTGGCCGGTGGGCTGCTCGCGTGCGCCGTGCTCGGCGTCGCGGCCGGACCACTGCCGAGTCTGCTCGACCTGGCAACCCAGCCTCTGGTGGTGACGCGATGATCACGAAGTCCCTCGCTCCGGACGAACTGCCCGGCCAGGCCGGGTCTCTGCTGAAGCGGGGTTTCCGGCTCGCCTTGGTCGCCGGTCACGACGACGGGGACCGGTTGCGCGCGGTGTACCTGTTCACCGCGGCCGGGCCGGACCGCAGAGTCGAACTGCACGTCCTGCTCGACCGGGACACGCCGCGACTGCCGAGCCTGGCCGGGTTGTCGTTCGCCGCCGGACGGTTCGAGCGCGAGATGCACGACCTGTTCGGCATCGTGCCCACCGACCATCCGCTGCCGCAGCGGCTGGTACGTCACTTCCGCTGGCCCCAGGGCTGGTACCCGATGCTCGCCGACGCGGGTGACCCGCCGGAGTTCGGCGACCTCGACGGCCCGTATCCGTTCCGGACGGTGGAAGGGCCCGGGGTGTACGAGATCCCGGTCGGCCCGGTGCACGCCGGCATGATCGGCCCCGGCCACTTCCGGTTCTCCGTGGTCGGCGAGACCATCCTCAACCTCAAGGCCCGCCTCTGGTTCATCCACAGAGGACTCGAAAAGCTGTTCCAGGGCCGCACTCCGGAGGGCGGGGTCGAACTGGCGGAACGGGTCAGCGGCGACACCAGCGTCGGGCACACCCTGGCGTACTGCCTTGCCGTCGAGGACGCTCACCGCTGGTCGGTGCCCCAGGACGCGCAACGCATCCGAGCGATCCTGCTGGAGCTGGAACGGCTCTACAACCACATCACCGACATCGGAGCGCTGTGCAACGATGTCGCCTACAGCGTGCTCAACGCCCACTCCCAGCGCGTCCGCGAACGCCTGCTGCGCCTCAACGACACCGTCACCGGACACCGGCTGCTACGCGGCGCCATCCACCCCGGCGGCGCCAGGATCATCGGGTTGCCCGACCGTCACGAGCTGGCCGTCATCGGCGCAGACATCGCCGAGATCGTCGAGCTGGCCCTGTCGAACACCGTGGTGGCAGACCGGTTCACCGGCACCGCCCCGCTCGGTCGTGACCAGGCCGCCGACCTCGGCACGCTCGGCGTCGTGGCCCGCGCCAGCGGCCTGGGCATCGACGCCCGGCACGACCACCCGTTCCTGTCCGCGGAGTTCCCCCGCACCGTCCACACCCGCACCGACGGCGACGTGCTGTCCCGCTTCCTGGTGCGCGCGGAGGAGATCGTCACTTCGATCGCCATGATCAGCAGCCTCACCGACATGCTCGGCGGCCGCACCGCCGCGACTTCGGCAACCACGGGCAGCGGCGGCTGCGGGGTCGGCATTGTCGAGGGCTGGCGCGGCACGATCGTGCACCGTGTCGAGCTGAACGGCGACGGGCGGCTTGGCCGGGTGAAGATCGTGGACCCCAGCTTCTTCAACTGGCCCGCGCTCCCGCTTGCGCTGGCCGACACGATCGTTCCCGACTTCCCGTTGGCCAACAAGAGCTTCAACCTGTCCTACGCCGGCAACGACCTGTAGGTGGCAACCCGATCGAGTGTGTGCGGTCTCGCACGCCCAAACAGTTGCAAACTTATTTAAGTCAGCAGATTATGGAGTCTGCGGATGACGGAGAGATGTTGGGGACGATGAGCGAGTTCGAAGCAGTGCTGCGAAGCAAGGTCACCGAGGCCGAACAGACCCTGCATCAGGCCAGGGAGGCTGGTCACGACTACGAGATCCACCTGCACGGCGCTCGGATCCGCGACCTGCTCGACCTGGCCTCCCGGCACGGCATCGACACCACCCGCTGGATCGACCCGGCGCTACTGGAGAACTCGGGACTCGGACGTTGACCACGGATCGCGCTGTTGTCGCCGTGGTGGGCGGAATCGGCGCCACCACGGCCGTTCTGCGCCGCTACGCCGCGCTGGTCGAAGAGCAGGCAGGGCTGCCGACCCGGGTGATCGCCTCCGACTACGGGCTGCACACCCTCCCGGCCGGTACGAGCGCGGTACTGCTCGTCCGCGCCACGCCCGAACGTGAGCAGAAGGCACGCGACTCCATCGTCGGCATCCCGGTGCTCACCGACCAGGACACCACCGCGATCGCGCTGACCGCGGCACTGCTCACCTCGCTGTCCCGCGCGGGCCGCACGCCGCAGACCAGCAGAGTTGTCGTCGCGGGCGCGGGCACCATGCCACTGCTCAACCCCGTCCTGCTGACCGCGGGAATCCGGGACATCACCACCTGGAACCCCGCCGACGCGCTCGCGTTCCCGTTGCGCCGCATCGCCGCCAACGCCGACGCGGTGATCAACCTGGTCGGCGGAGGCGGCCGCTTCGCCTGGCCCCGCCACGCCGCGCCCGCCGTGATCGTGCCGGATCCCGCCCGTGACCCGACGCTGGCCCTGCCCGGCCTGCTGCACGCGCTCACCCAGCACCCGCACGCACGCTTGACCCCGGACGTGCAGCACGCCTGCGCGGTCGCACTGTCGGCCGCCACCCCGCCCGGCGAACAACTGCCGCGGCGCGCTGACGACACTCTCACCCGCCAGGTCGCCGAGTTCGCGACAGACGCACTGCACCGAGGAGCCGCACGATGACCGCCCCCACGACGCACCGTGGCCTGCTGGAATGGGTGTCCGAGGTCGCGGCGCTGACCACTCCCGACCAGGTGGTGTGGTGCGACGGCTCACCCCTGGAATGGCGACGGCTGACCGACAAGCTGGTCGCGGCGGGAACCCTCGTGCGGCTGGACAAGAAACCCAACTCGTTCTGGTGCGCCTCGGACCCCACCGATGTCGCGCGGGTCGAGGACCGCACCTACATCTGCTCGGCCGACGAAGCCGACGCCGGTCCCACGAACAACTGGATGGACCCGCTCGACATGAAGGTCATCATGACCGAGCACTACCGGGGCAGCATGGCCGGCCGCACCATGTACGTCATCCCGTTCTGCATGGGACCACTGACAGCCGACAAACCCATGCTGGGCGTGGAGATCACCGACTCCGCGTACGTGGTCATCTCCATGCACATCATGACCCGCATGGGCAGCGACGCCTTGGCGTTGTTCGGTGAGGACGCGGACTTCGTGCGGTGCTTGCACTCCGTCGGGGCGCCGTTGAAGCCCGGCCGGGCCGATGTGCCGTGGCCGTGCGACCGGACCAAGTACATCACCCAGTTCCCCGAGGAACGGATGATCTGGAGCTACGGCTCCGGTTACGGCGGCAACGCCCTGCTCGGCAAGAAGTGCTACTCCCTGCGCATCGCGTCCGTGCTCGCCCGCGATGAGGGCTGGCTCGCCGAGCACATGCTCATCCTCAAACTCACCGCGCCTCACGGCGCGGTCCACTACATCGCCGCCGCGTTCCCCTCGGCGTGCGGCAAGACCAACCTCGCCATGCTCGAGCCCTCGATTCCCGGTTGGACGGTCGAAACCCTCGGCGACGACATCGCCTGGATGCGCTTCGGGGACGACGGCCGCCTCTACGCCGTCAACCCCGAGAACGGCTTCTTCGGTGTCGCACCCGGCACCGGCTGGAACACCAACCCCAACGCCATGCTCACCCTCGCCGAAGGCAACTCCATCTTCACCAACGTCGCGCTCACCGACGACGGCGACGTCTGGTGGGAGGGCTGCACCGACAGCCCGCCGGACTACCTCACCTCGTGGCGGCGCGAGAACTGGACACCTGAGTCCACCGATCCGTCCTCACACCCGAACTCGCGTTACTGCACTCCGATCACGCAGTGCCCGATCACCGCCCCCGAGTGGGACGACCCGAACGGTGTGCCGATCTCGGCGATCTTCTTCGGCGGCCGCCGAGCCACCACCGTGCCCCTGGTCGCCGAGTCGTTCGACTGGCAGCACGGGGTGTTCATGGGCGCGACGCTCTCCTCGGAGACCACGGCCGCCGCCACCGGCGAGGTCGGCGTGGTGCGCCGCGACCCCATGGCCATGCTGCCGTTCATCGGCTACCACGCCGGCGACTACTTCCAGCACTGGATCGACACCGGCAAACACGCCGACACCACCAAGCTCCCGAAGATCTTCTACGTCAACTGGTTCCGCCGCGGCGACGACGGCAGCCTCCTCTGGCCCGGCTTCAGCGAGAACGCCCGCATCCTCAAATGGGCCGTCGACCGAATCGAAGGCCACGGCACGGCTTTCCAGACCCCGATCGGCTGGGTCCCCGGAACCAAAGCACTCGACCTCCGCGGCCTCGAGACAGCGTCCCATTGGGCCATCAGCAAGGCGCTCACGGTCGACCACGACGAGTGGCGTGCTGAGCTTCCGCTGATCGAACAATGGTTCGCCACCATCGGCGACAAGCTCCCCACCGCCCTGCACGACGAACTCGAGGCCCTGCGGCAACGCCTCGGCTAAGACCGTCGCCGGCCGATGGCAACCTCACTCCGCGACCTGGCCATCGGCCGGCGACACCCCGGCTGCCGCTCACGCCGCGCGACCACGGCATCCTGCCGCCGAAAGGGGAACGTCCGTGCCCACAGCGGCGGGGAATGTCGCTCAGGCCAACGCCGAACACCGCACGGAATGGTTTCTCCCGCCGCGCTGAACTGGATCAGCAGGCCTGCGACGCCGTCACTCACAGGCCCGTGATCATCAGGTCGTCGACGTCGAAGCTCAGGTTGTTGCACACTGCGATCACTCCGGGCACCCCGCGCGCGATCCACCCTGCTCGCTCGGTCGCACTGTGCAGACAGAGCGCTCCGTCGAGCGTGACCATCCCGTCGGACACGTGCACCGTGACCCGGTGCACCGTCGCCGAGGCCGGAAGCAGGTGCCGTTCAAGATCGGCCCGGATCGAGTCGTCACCGCGCAGGAACAGCCGCAGCGGATCACGCCGCGTGAGCACACCGACCAGAGTGCCCGCACCGTTCACCACACACAGCACATTCGCGCGCTCGTCCGCGAGTAGCCGCAAGGCGGCACGCAGATCCACGCCCTCGGTGACAGTCACGGCGGCGGTCATCAGATCGGCCGCGACCGTCGCGGACGACTTGTGCCATCGCGCCCGCGCGTGCCGACCCCCCAGCACCGGCGGGTTCGCGGCACCACCGTGGAACTCCAGCTTCGTCGACAGATCTTCCTCGGACACGACGCCGACGGGACGACCTGCCGAGTCCACCACAGGGATCGCGCTCACCTCGTGGGCGATCATGGCCCCGACGAGTTCCTTGAACGAGGTGTCCACGGCCGCGGTGACGACCCGCCGGCACATCACATCCGCCGTCTTCGGCTCACTCATGTTCGCCCTCCCACGGTCGTACGAGGTGACCAGGGTTGCTTACTTGGTAAGATTAGCAACTGCTGAACCCCGTTGAAATGCATCCCGAGTCGCGGCAACAGGGATCGACCAGGGAGGATCGGCACCATGACGACGGTCGACTGGAAGGGGCACCGATGAGCAAGCCCCTCTACCAGGTCAAGGCGGAGTTCTTCAAAACCCTCGGCCACCCGGCACGCATCCGGGTGCTCGAACTGCTCAGCGAGCGCGAACACTCCGTCGCGGAGATGCTGCCCGAAGTCGGCATCGAAGCAGCGAACCTCTCCCAGCAACTGGCCGTGCTGCGCCGCGCCGGACTCGTCACCACCCGCAAAGAAGGCTCGAACGTCTTCTACTCGCTGACCAGCCCCCACGTCGCCGAACTGCTCGCCGTCGCACGACTCATCCTGACCGGCGTCATCACCGGCCAGATGGAGCTCCTCGAAGACCTCCGCACCCCAGCTGTGGCAGCTCCCCGCGGCAGGAGCCGCCGGTCCTCGACCTGAGCCCAGCCGATTTCTGCGGATTTCCGGCAGTTCCTACACCGGACCGGTCTCGCACGAGTACTACGCAGGAAGCTCGCAGGCACGGGTACCGAGGATGACTGACCTGTGGATGGTGGCGGTAGCTGCGGGTGCCGGCCGTCGTGGCGATGGTGATCCGCGCATCGTCGCCTGCACGGCCGCTCCCGGCAGCGACATGCCGGACAAGCCCAAGCTCCTCGACGCCGTCGGCACCCGGACCATGACCGACACCTCTGGCCCTCACGATGTCGCCAACGCCTGACGCGGAACATGTTCCATCTTCCGACGCATTGCCCTCACTGTGCGTGGTTGGGAGACTCGCTGTGGTGACATGACTCCCGCGGGGGGAGGATGCTGGTGGACTGGCAGGAGCAGATCGCCCGGAACGCGGAGAGCTACCGGCGACTGCATCAGCGCCTGTCCCAGATGTCGATCACCGAGATGTCCGGGGACGGTACGGTCGAGGTGACGGTGTCGGCCGACGGCCTGATGACCGGTCTGGTTCTCAAGGACCGCTGGCGCCCGCCACCGCTACCGGAGATCGCTGCGGAGATCATCGATTGTCTGGGCCGTGCACAGGCGAGGATCCCCGACCTGGTCCGGCAGGTGATGGTCGAGACCGTCGAAACGGCGGACGCCGGCACGCACCTCGTTCTCTCCGACGCCCGAGACAAGTTCCCGGAACCGCCGCCCCGCGAGCCGGTTCGAGACGACGACCTGCGTCGTGCTCATGTGCCGGAAGCGGTGGCACCCGCAGTCGCGCCTCGCCGCCGCCCCCACGCGGAGGGCGTCGACGAGGACGACTGGGACGGCCGCACGGTCCTGGAAGACACGGTGGACCTCTGAAGGGATCGGCCATGGCGGAGTCCTACGAGGTCGTCACAGCCTCGCTGACCAGTCACGTCCGGACGCTGACCGACCTGTCCGGCGAGTTGGGCACGGCGCTGACCGCGGCCACCGTCACTGTCACCGGCGACGCCTACGGCCAGGCGGGGAGGCGGTTCGCCAAAGCGCTCGGCGACGTTGCGAGTTCGGGGCAGGACACGCTGCGGACCGCGATCGAGGCGTTGGAGAAGGCCGCTGCGGCGCTGCGCGACACGGTCACCGCCTATGAACAGCAGGAGGAGGCCGTACGGGCCGGGCTCACTCGGATCGGCGATGAGCGATGATCAGCACGGACGCCGCGATCTCCTTGCGGGACGGCATGTCCTCCTCCGGGGGCAGCATGTCGGCGCTGGACGCGACCATCCGGCCGATCGACGCGTTGTCCTCGGCCGGGTTGGGCTGGCTGATCTCGTACGTCCAGCCGTTGCAGGACGTCGTCGACCGGATGGCCGGCCTGTCGAGCGTGATCCAGACCTTCACCGACGGCTGGCAGCGCGCTGCGGCTGCAGTCGAGCAGGTTCAGCAGAGCCTCGAGCGGGCGGTCTCCACCGGCGTCGCGGACTGGAAGGGCGAGGCCGGCGACGCCTACCGGGCCAGGGCCGACGAGATCACCACCGCGTTGCGGGGCGTGGTCGCGCTCGCGACCGCCACCGGCACCAGCGCCCGCGGTATGGGCGAGATCGCCGCGAACGCCAGGCAGAGTGCCGGTGACCTGCTTGCCGACCTGGTGCAGCGGCTCATCTCCTACGTCTCCCAGGCAAAAGCGGTCGAGGGCGGGGTCACCTCGAACGTGATGGCCCAGGCGACCACGCTGGTCAACTCCTACCAGGCCCCGATTTCCGAGGTAGAGCAGGAACTCCGGCAAGCCTTCGCCACCGCACTGGGGAAGCTCACCGGCGAGGCCCAGGTGGCGAGCCTCGGCAGCACCGGTGTGGGCACGGCCGTGCTGTCCACGTGGAAGGAACTGAAGAAGCAGCTGGACAGCGATGTCCACCAGGCCCAGGTGATCATCCAGATTCCGCCGCCCCCGTTGCCACTTGACGCGCGACCGGCGACCAAGGCCGAACTGGACCGGATCGCCCAGAACCCGATCTTCGCCGGCAAGCTCGGCTACAAGGTCACCATCGGCGAATACGCAGAAGCCGCCGCGCTGCAGGCCATGGGACTGACCAAGAACGAGGACAAGTTCCACCCCTACCTGGACTCGCGGTTTCCGGAGGACAGGAGAAAGCACGTCATCCCCGACGCCGTCGGGAACAACCAGAGCCTGATCATCTCGTCGAGCGGCACCGAGTACCACGTCCTTCCCAACGGCTACATGGTCGACATCAAGGCGACCAGCTCGCCCATCGGGGGTGGCGATGAGCAGTTCAAGAAGTACGTCGACTACCTCTCCAAGAACTACGAAGCCGTGGCCCGCAACGATCCTGATGTCCCGAGACCGTCCCTGATCTACGTCGGCACGTCGGAGACCCAGATCGGTCAACGAGCCCTCGACTACGCGACCCGCAACGGCGTGGAGGTCTGGCGTTCCCAGATCTTTCTGTCAGGCCCGGAGAGCGACCCGCGCGTTTCGGTCGGACCACCGATGGCGTTGACCGACACCGACCACGACATGCCCATCTTGGGATCACGGCCCCCGCAACAGGCGGTCCCGCTGTTCAACTCGCCCTACGACGAACTCCTGCGGCGCAAGCTGTTGGAGGAGGAACAGAACTGACGGCGGTCAGCGGCTCACACCGAGCAACGCGGGGGTGAACGCCACTGGCGCCTCCTGCGGCACGCTGTGCCCTGTACCGCTCGAAAGTCGGCAAGTCAGCGGTCCTACGTCGCCGGAAGCGAGGTAAGCCCACCGGTCCGCACGTCTTTCCGGACCGTCGGGCCCTCCGCGGGAACGGCCAGGCGCATCGTGGGGAAGCGCGGGATCAGTTGGGAGAACACGGCCTGTAGTTCCATGCGGGCCAGTGGAGCGCCAATGCAGTACCGAAGACCGTGCCCGAAGGTGAGGTGGGTAGCAGCCTTGCGGGTGATGTCGAAGCGGTCGGGTTCGGCGAAGACGGCGGGGCCGTGGTTGGCGGCTCCGTTGTCGAGCAGGACGAGGTCACCGGCGCGGATGCTGACGCCGTCGATCTCCATGTCGGTGCGCGCGTATCGGGGGTCAGACCGTCGAGCGGCTTTTTGGCACCCCACAGGGCGGTGTGCGCCGGCGAGTTGCTGTAGCGGAAAGCAAGCTCGTCCGCGCGGCGTCGCTACGCCAACCGGGAGCGCAGCGATGCCATCAACTCGGCCCGCCCGCTCACCGCGAGCTTCTGCCGGATCTTCGCCACGTGCTGCTCGACGGTCTTCGGCGAGATGTAGAGGCGGGCGCCGATCTCCTTGTGGGTCATGCCTTCCAGCAGCAGTTCGCCGACCGCGCGTTCGCGCTTCGACAGGCCGTCGCCCGGCGCGTTGTCCTCGGTGCCGATCCGAGCCCGCAGCGCACGTCCTGTGCTCAGCAGCTCGCGGGCCGCCGCCGGATCATCCAAGCGGGCGGCTGCCGCGCCGCACAACGCCATCGCGTCCCACGGCTGGCCCGCACAGGCCAAGCGATCGGCCACCCGTGCCACCACAACGGGATCGACGTCGCCGGCGAGGATCGACGCCCACATCCGCGCGGCGGAGGCCCGTGGCTCGATGGTCAGTTCGACCACTACCGACGTGTCACCGGTGAGCACTGCTCGTTGGACGCGCCACCAGCTATCGGTTTCCGCGCACCACTTCGCATCGACGCGAGCGACCGTGGAGGTCATGGCGTCGACGATCGTGTCGCGTTCGAAGGCGCTGCCCGCGCCGGCGGACAGTTCGCCCCACGCGTCCAGCAGCAGCGGTTCCACGTCCACCCCGGCTACGACGGGTGCGACCCTGCGCCAGGTCGCCCGCAGCGCTTCCTGGTCGCCGGCGCGGCGGGCCAGGCCGATCGTCACGGCTGCGGCCAGTACCGCGTCGCGGCGCAGCACCGGCGTGGTGCAGGCGGCGATCTCGTCGCGAGCGGCGGCCAACCGGCCTGCCCGCAGGTGTAGCCACGCGGTGAGCAACCGGCGGCGGGCCGTTGTGCTGTTGGGGAGCATCATCAGCAGTTCCTCGGCGCTGGCGTCGTGACCACCCGCTAGCAGCGCCGTTACCGCCAGGTCGCACCACTGCTCGGCGGCCATGGGGTCGGCGGGCACGGTCGCCGTGGCCAGACCGGCCAGTTTGCGGGCGGCAGGGGCGAACTCGCCGCGCACCGCCTCCAGCGCCGCGGCCACGCCGTCCAGCAGCACCGTCAGACCCCGTGGCGCGGCACCGGACAGCCGGGCACGCGCGTCGGCGAGGTCCCCGGTGGCCGAGCCCAGATCGCCGGCCAGGCAGCCGGCCAGTGCGGCACGGGCCGCTGCGGCGACACCGGGAGCGCCGCTCAAAGAACTCGCGATGGCGCGCCACCGTGCGGCGGCGTCGAACAGGGCGCCATCGGCGGCCGCTGCTGCCGCGGCGACTCCGGCCGCCACGCAGTCCTGGTCCGTGCCCTCGGTGAGAATCCGGTCGGCGGTCTCGATCGCCGACGCGGTATCGCCTTCCCGCCACGCCAACTCCGCCGCGATCGCGGTCATGGTCGCCTCCCCGCGAACCAGGCGTTCGACACGGGCAGGAACATCAGCACGCCCGCACCGGCCAACGCGATCCCCGCCACCAGTGGCATCGGGGACACCAGAGCTCCGACAACTCCCAGCACCGCCAACAAGATCCGCGCCCAGTTCCGGCCGACGCGGTAGGACTGCAGCACTCCCAGCTGTACCAACGCCACCAGCACGCCTGGTCCGAGCAGCACGCCCAGGCCGGCCAGCACCACTGCGTCCTGTGTGGACTGATCGACACCGCGGGTCGCCACCTCGGCGGCAAGGTCGGTGCGCACGCCGCCGAACGCGACGGCGACGACCGCCAGCTCGACGATCACCGCGACCAGCCACAGGTAGGTCGATGCCGTGACCAGCCGGGGCCGCGGCACCTGGACCAGCTGAAACTTCGATTGCCCAGGTCTCGGAGGTAACGCGGTCACGGTGCACCTGCCTTGGTGCTGGCCTTGCTGGTGGGCACCGGCGCCGGGACGCTGACCGACTTGCTGACGCTGGGCGTCGTGCTCGACGGCCAGGTGGTCGTCGTCGTGCGCTTCGTCGGCGGGGCTGGGGGCGGCGGTGCGACTGTCTTCTGCGGCTCGACCGGTGCGACGGTCGTGGTCGTCACCGGTGCGACGGTCGTCGGCTCCTCGGTGGTCGGTGACGGCGTCGTGCTCGTCGTCGTGTCCGGTGTGGCGTTGCCCGCGAAGTACGTGTTCATCGCGAGACCACCTCCGACCGCCGCCGCGAGCACCGCCGCGGTGATGTACGGGGTGAGCTTCGTCCGCTTGTGCGCCACCGCGGGCACGGCGGGCATCGGCGGCCGGGACCACATGACGGTCGCCACCTCCGGCGCGGGTTCGCGCACGCGGGCCGACAGCGCGGCGCCGACGGCGACCATGCCCTCGAACGCGGGTGTAACCGAACGGCCGAGCAACGCGGAGACTTCTTGCGTCACCAAAGGAATTCGCGCGGAGCCGCCGACCAGCAGCACGGCGGCGAGCTCGTTCGCGGTCGTTCCGGCGTTCTGCAACGCCCGCAGGAGCGTGGCCGTCGTCTCGGTCAGCGCTGGCCGGATCATCTCCTCGAACTCGGCACGGGTCAGCCGCACCTCGCGGGCGGAGATCCCCGGCACGGCAACGGGAATCCGCACCTCGGTGTCCGACGACAGCTGTTCCTTCGCGGCCGTGCAGGCTCGCCGGAGATCGGCGACCGCCGCCAGCACGACAGGATTCTCGGTGTCCAGCGAGTCCCACTCCAGCGACTCGACCACGTGCGCGAAGACGGCTTCGTCGAAGTCCAGTCCGCCGACCTCGGATTCCTCGGGACGGCCGGCCAGCACCCAGGAGTCGGCGAGCTTGCGCACGACAGCGGCCTCGAAACCGCCGCCGCCCAGGTCGTAGACGGCGATGACGGAACCCGGTTCCAGCCGGGCCTGCTCGTCGTACGCCACGGCCGCGGCCTGCGGCGCCGGTACGAACAGCGCGTCGGGAAGTCCGGCTCGCCGCAGGGATTCCAGGCGGTGCGGGCCCCATGCGGCCGGATGTGCGACGGCGACCCGGCCGTTGTGCTGCGCGAGCAGCATTGTGACGAAACGCGCGGTGAGCACGTCGGCACTGAGCGTTGCGGCGCCCAGTCGCAACGGCGTCGGGTCGCCCACGCGACGCAGGAACCGGCGCGCCACTCGGCTCGGGTCGGCGGACGCGCGGCGCTCCGCCTCCTCGCCGATGACCAGGGAACCATCGGGATTCGCGAACACCACGGTCGGCGTCACCGATTCGAGCCTCGGTACCTCGCGGCACGTGGCGGTTGCTGTGCGGGTGGATCCGAGATCCAGCCCGATCTGGTAGTGCATCGGACACCCCCTGTAGCGGCGGACTAGGCGGACGTCAGTACACGTGCGTCTCATATGGAGCGGTTCACCCTTTTCGAAATACAGGGGTGAATCCCCTATCACTGACGGGATCCCTGCGTGCGCGGCCGGTGACTCACCGGGAGCCGCCCAGATGGCAAGGGGCTCCGCGCTCCCTAACTTTGTTGGCAGCCGGTCGAAAAAGCGTCCGGCAGACCAGACACAGAGGAGCCCGACATGAGCAACCCCATCGACCTCAACGCTTTCCTCGCCGACCTGACCGCCGACCTGGACGCCGACGGCACCCAGGCCAGCGAGCAGCAGGTCCAGTCGGCTCAGGTCGCGCCGCAGACTTCCTCGCAGGAGTCGGCGCAGAACCAGGACACCACCACCGCCACGCAGACCACGGGTGGCGACGGCGGCAACGGTGGCCTGGCTGTGGCGGGTGACGGTGGCAGCGCGGACGGCGGCAACGGCCTGGGCATCGGTGGCGCCGGTGGCGACATCGACCAGGACGGGCTGGTGAACGTCAACTTCGGCACCACGTCGGGCGGCAGCGGCCTCGGGGTCGGTGGCGCCGGTGGCAGCGCGGGCAACGGTGGCAACGCCGACGCCGGCGGTGGCAACGGTGGCGACGCGCGTTCCGACGTGGACGTGGACGCGGACCAGGACGCCGACCTCGACTCGGACCAGTTCTCCGAGCAGGACGCGGACCAGGTCGCCGTCTCCGAGCAGGACCAGGACTTCGACCTGGACGTCGACACCCAGATCGACAACGTCATCGAGAACCTCGACCTGCCCGTCTGACTCGGACCGGCCCCCGCACCGCGGCGCAGTTCTCCGGTGGGCGGGGGCCGGTCTCCTCGGTGAGGAGACACCATGCTGGAAAAGCTCATCGACTTCCTGATGAACATGATGAAGGACCCGAAGGCCCAGCAGGCGTTCGACGAGAACCCGCAGAAGGAACTGGCGCGCAACGGGCTTTCCGGGGCGACCGACGCCGACATCCGGGACGCGAAGCTGATCATGGCCGACCGCCCGGTGCGGGAGGTGCACCACACCGAGGTCGTGCACGATCGTCCGGTCCAGCAGATCGACCAGACGTTCAACATCGACGACCGCGACACCGTGCTGATCGACGACTCGTTCAACTCCGACGACGACACGGAGGTCAACTCCGTCGCGATCCAGGACAACGACACGGAGACCAACGTCGTGCAGGTGAAGGACTCCTTCAACGACATCGACGTGGACAAGGTGGACGCCGCCTCGCCTGCGGAGGACGACGAGCCGGAGCCCGAACCGGTCGAGGAGCCCGCGCTGGAGGTGCCGGCCGAACCGGAACCGGAACCCGTCCTGCTGGACGAGCCCGTCGCCGAGCCCGAGCCCGACCCCGTCGACGCCTTGGCCGGGTGACCTGATGCCGGCCACACCGCAGCAGGCCGTCGAGCTCGCGCTGGCCGCCGTCAAGCGCTACGACCGTCCTGACCTGGAGCGACGACTGCACCAGGCCAGGACGCGGTTAGCCGACGACCACGTCCGCCTGCTGGTCGTCGGGGAGTTCAAGCAAGGCAAGAGCATGCTGGTCAACGGCCTCGTCGGGGCACCGGTCTGCCCGGTGTCCGACGACATCGCCACCGCCGTGCCGACCGTCGTGAAGCACGCGGAGACGCCGACGGTGACGGTGGTGCGGGCCGAGGGCCGCACGGAGGTGCCGCTCGAGGAGCTGTCGGCGTTCGCTTCGGAAGCGGGCAACCCCGGCAACCGCGAACGTCTGCTGCACGTCGAGGTCGGTCTTCCCCGGCCGCTGCTGGCCGAAGGACTGGTGCTCGTCGACACCCCCGGTGTCGGCGGGCTCAGCTCCGTCCACGGCGCCGCCACGATGGCGGCGCTGCCGTCCGCGGACGCGGTGCTGCTGGTCTCCGACAGTTCGCAGGAGTACACGGCGCCGGAGCTCGAGTTCCTGAAGCAGGCCATGGCCGTGTGCCCGAACGTGGCCTGCGTGCTCACCAAGACCGACCTGTACCCGGACTGGCGTTCGATCGCCGACCGCGACCGGCAGCACCTGGTGGACGCGGGCATCAAGGCGGAGCTGTTCACCGTGTCGTCGACCTTGCGGTGGCACGCCCTGCAATCCAGCGACCAGGACGTGAACGCCGAATCCGGCTACCCGGCGCTGGTGAGCTACTTGCGCAAGAAGGTCCTTGCCCAGGCTGATCTTCTGGCCCGGCGGTCGACGTTGCACGACGTGCTGACGGTGATCGGACAGGTCGTGGACAGCCTGCGGGCAGAGCAGTCGGCGCAGGAGAACCCGGAGTCGGTGCAACAGCTGATCCGGGAGCTGACCGAGGCGGAGCAGCGCGCGGCGGGTCTGAAGGAACGGTCCGCACGCTGGCAGCAGACGCTGAGTGACGGCGTCGCCGACCTCAACGCCGACGTCGACTACGACCTGCGCGACAGAATGCGGGAGATCGTCCGCGAGGCGGAAGAGGCTTTGCTGGCAGGAGATCCGCAGAAGATCTGGGACCAGTTCTCGGTGTGGGCGCAGCAGGCGGTGACGTCGGCGGTGTCGGCGAACTCGGTCTGGGCGACGCAGCGAGCGCGGTGGCTGGCCAAGCGTGTCGCGGAGCACTTCGACTCGGACCGCGAGCAGATGTTGCCGGCGCTGCGCGTCGGCACCGCTGATCCGTTGCGCTCGGTGCCCGAGCTCTCGGTGCGTGAGTCCGACAAGTTCGGCATCGGCAGCCGCCTGCTGACCGGACTGCGCGGCGGCTACGGCGGTCTGCTGATGTTCGGCCTGATGGGCTCGGTGATCGGCCTGACCCTGATCAACCCGATCTCGGTGGGCGCGGCGTTGTTGCTGGGCGGCAAGGGGATCGTGGACGAGCGCAAGCGGATCACCACCAAACGCCAGACCGACTCCAAGGTGGCGTTGCGGAAGTACGTGGACGACGTGTCGTTCCACGCGGGCAAGGACTCCCGCGACATGCTGCGCGGTCTGCAACGCGACCTGCGTGACCACTTCACGACCTTGGCCGAGCAACTGAAGCGCTCGCTCCAGGAGTCCATCCAGGCGGCGCAGAAGTCCGTGAAGGCATCGCAGGGCGACCGCGACGCGCGGCTCGCCGAGATCAGGGCCGAGCTGGCGGCATTGGAGCGTGTGGTGAAGGAGGTGACGGCGTGATCACCGATGAGGTGCGGCAGGTGCTGCTCGCCGCCATTGACCTGTATCCGCAGGCGGGCGACGTGTTGCGCCGCCAGCTGGTCCGGCTCGACGAGCCGTTGCGCGTGGCCATCGCGGGCAAGGTCAAGGCGGGCAAGTCGACGTTGCTCAACGCCCTGGTCGGCGAGGAGATCGCGCCGACCGACGCGGGCGAGTGCACGAAGGTCGTCACCTGGTACCGCGACGGCCACTCGCCGCGCATTGTCCAGTTCCCCCAAGGCAAGTCGCTACCGGTGGTGCGCCGCGACGGCGCGTTGGAGATCACCCTGGACGGTCCCGCCGACCGGCTCGTGGTCGACTGGCCGTCGCAGTCGCTGCGGACGACCACGTTGATCGACACTCCCGGCATCGCGTCGTTGACCGCCTCGAACTCCTTGCGCGCCACCCGCTTCCTCGCGCCGGACGACTCGACGCCCACCGAGGCCGACGCGGTCATCTACCTGATGCGGCACCTGCACTCGGCCGACGCGAACTTCCTGGAGTCGTTCCACGACCAGGGCGTCGCGCGGGCCACCGCGATCAACACCGTCGCGGTGATCTCGCGGGCCGACGAGATCGGTGGCGGCCGGGTGGACGCGATGATCTCGGCGCGCGGCATCGCCGGCCGCTATCGGTCGGACCCGTCGTTGCAGGGCCTGTGCCAGAACGTCGTGGCGGTCGCCGGTCTGCTGGCCTTCTCGGGGCGTTCGTTGCGGCAGAACGACTTCGTCGCGTTGTCGGCGTTGGCCGCGTTGCCGCGCGAAGAGCTGGAGTCCTCGCTGCTGTCCGCTGACCGCTTCATGGACGGCTCGGTGGAACGGCGGACACTGCTCGGGAGGTTCGGGGTGTTCGGCATCCGGCTGGCGGTGACGTTGATCAGACAGGGCGTGACCGAGCCGTCGGCGCTGGCCGCGGAACTG
Source organism: Lentzea waywayandensis (assembly GCF_900115955.1). Classification (GTDB taxonomy): domain Bacteria; phylum Actinomycetota; class Actinomycetes; order Mycobacteriales; family Pseudonocardiaceae; genus Lentzea; species Lentzea waywayandensis. The sequence continues at coordinate 4,543 of NZ_FOYL01000002.1, read as the reverse complement.
GTGGCGCGCAGCGGGTTGCTCGAACTGCAGAAGGTGCTGCACACCCAGTTCAGCGAACGCCGTCACCTGCTGAAGGCGCGTTCGGCGTTGCTGGCGCTGGACGGCGTGCTGCGCTCGGTAGGCGACTCGCGGCTGACCGGCGCGGTCGAGCGGGTCCTGGCAGGCACGCACGAGTTCGCCGAGCTGCGGCTGTTGAGCGCGTTGAGGTCCGGCGTGGTCAAGGTGCCCGATGCGGAGCTGGCCTCGCGACTGCTGGGCGAGGGCGGCGCGCATCCGCTGGTGCGCTTGGGTTTGCCTCATGGCTCCGCCCCTGGCCAGGTGAGGCAGGCCGCGTTCGCCGCGTTGCAGCGCTGGCAGCGGCACGCCGAGAACCCGATGCTGACCCGTCGCTCGGCCGACGCGTGCCGGGTGCTGATCCGCACCTGCGAGGGCCTGCTGGCCCGCCGCTAGACGGGCAGCCGGTTCCGCTGGGTCAGCTCCATGGTGGAGTGAGGTGGTCATGCTCGGCCGTGGTGGGTGCGGAACATGTCGTGTGGGTCGACGGTGCGTTTGATGGTGGTGAGCCGATCGAGGTCGCCGGGGAGGTAGCCGGTGGCGAGTTCGGCGGCGGTGACGTCGGGGCCGGACAGGAAGTTCACGCAGACACCGCCGGTGCTCCAGGGGCTCATCGCGGTGAAGAGCCGGGTGAACGCCGCGCGCAGTGCCGGTAGTTGTGCGGGTTCTGCAGCGGCCCCGGCGTAGAGGACGTACTGGCCGTCGCGGCGGGCGAGCGCGCTGGGGACCGTGCCGAGCCGGTTCAGGGCGCCGCCGGTGTGGCGCAGTTCGACGAGGTAAGGGGCGTCGGCATCAGGCCCGGCGTGACGCAGCAGTTCCGTGACGGCAGCGGGGTCCAGGGATGCCAGCATGGTGTTGCGGGCGTGGAACGGCACCGGGGTGGTGGGTTCGGCGTGGATGGTGCCGACAGAGGTGTAGGGCATCTCGGTGACCGTGTCGGTGATGGGTCCGAGCTCGCGGAACGGGCGGACGAGCTCCTGCCCGGCGTCGGCGGAGCCGGTGTAGGCGAACCGCAGGTGCAGGAGATAGCGGCCGCGGAGGTTGTCGGGCAGGGCAGGGATGTCGGGCATCCGGATGAGCAGCACCGAAGAGCTGATCGCCTCGGGGGCGGTGCGGGTCCACTGCGCCCAGGCGGCGAGGGCGCGTTCGGCGGTGTCCGCGGCGAAGTGCATGCCGCCGCCGTAGAGCCGGGTGATCGGGTGCAGGTCGATCTCGATGGCGGTGACGACGCCGAAGGTGCCTTTACCGCCGCCGCGCAACGCCCAGAACAGGTCCGGGTGCTGGGTCGCGGTGACGCGGCGCAGCTCCACGCGGCCGGACGCGTCGGCGGTGACGATCTCGATGGCGCGGACGTGGTCGACGGCCCAGCCGAGGCTGCGGCCGAGGATCCCCAGCCCGCCGCCGAGGTGGTACGAGACCGCGCCGACCTCGGGGGAGGAGCCGTTGAGGGGCGCGAGCCCGTGTTCGGCGGCGGCGCGCACGAGCGCTCCGCCGCGCACTCCGGCCTCGATCCGGGCGGTGCGGGCGTGCGGGTCGATGGTGATGCCGTCGAGCCGCGAGGTGGTGATCAGGACCTGGCCGTCGGCGCTGAGGGACGGACCGTGCCCGGTGGCCTGGACTGCGACGCCCAGACCGTGGGCCACCGCGTAGCGGACGGCGGCGATCACGTCGTCGACGGAGGTCGCCGGGACCACGACCGCGGGCTTGTGCTCGACGGAGAGGTTGTAGCCGCGGCGCTCGGTGTCGTAGCCGGGATCGGTGAAGGTGAGGTAATCGGTCATGACACGATCTTGTCGGCGCTGAGCTGCGAGAACAACGTCGAATCAGGCATCGACTGATAACCTGGAAGTTATGGAACGGCGTGAGATTGAGATCTTCCTGACACTCGCGGAGGAGCTGCATTTCGGTCGGACGGCGCAGCGGCTGCTGGTGTCGCAGGCGCGGGTGAGCCAGACGGTCGCCCGGCTGGAACGCCGGTTCGGAGTGGCCCTGTTCGAGCGCACCAGCCGGCGGGTCGCACTCACCCCGGTCGGCGCCGCCCTCTACGCAGACGTCCGCGCCGGACACGACCGCATCGAACGCGGGGTCGCCGCCGCCGTCGCGGCCGGCCGCGGGATCACCGGCGTGCTCACCGTCGGCCTGGAAGCACCCGCGGTCGCCGAGCTCGCCGCCCCGGTGTTCACCCGGTTCCGGGAGAACAACCCCGGCGTCGAGATCGTCTTCCGCGAGACCGGTTTCACCGACCCGCTCGACCTGCTGCGCACCGGCGAGGTGGACGTCACCGTCACCAACGCACCCGTCGGCCGGCACGGAGCCGACAACGCGGGCCAGGACGAAGCCGGGTTCGAGGAAGGCCCGCTCCTGTACACCGAACCGGTCGTGCTGGCCGTGGCACGCGGGCACCGGCTGGCCACCCGCACAACGGTGACACTCGACGATCTCGACGGCGAGGTGGTGTTCCGGGCAGGTCGCCGGGCCGCCCCGTACCGCCGCGACCCCGAACCACCCACCCCAGCCGTGACCCTGTTGGACCTGTTGGCGCGAGTCGCCGCCGAGGAGGGGGTGTGCCCGTTGGCCGCGCACGCCGCCGACTACTTCGCCCGCCCCACCCTCGCGATGGTGCCTTTCGCGCCGGGATCGCCGCCCGTGCGCTGGGTGCTGTGCTGGCGTACTGGCGCCCGCACCGCCAGGGTCGCCGCCCTCGCCGCCGCGGTGGCCCATCGGTGAACCTGCCTTCACGCTGGGGTGGCTCCACGACGGGTCGGGGGAGTCGTGGAGCCCGTCGAACTTCCCGGCCCAGGTCGTGGTTGACCTACCGCTCGGCTGGTGCGGGTTGTGCGCGAGTTCCCGGCCGCGGTTGTTCGCGGTCGGGCCAGTCGATCTGACCCATTTCAGGACCACGTCCGCAGTCCGCGTCCAACGAGGGTGTTCCGGGACAGTGCTTCGACAGCAGCGCAGGCCACCGCCTGACTCGGCCAACGCGATGTTTGTTCTACGGTCATGTGGGCCGTGCCCTGAGACGACTGCCGTCAAGGCATTCGGCTTGCCGGAGAAGGGCTTTCGGTTAACCGTGCGTATGGAGGCGGCACCATGACCAAGCCGATTCGCCACCTGGTGCCGCTGGGCGCCGAGAACAAGTGGAGCGACTTGGTCGCGACGCTGATCGAGCTGGATCCGGACCCGGTGGCCGACCTGTTGGGCCTTGGCGACTCGCCGGCCCACGTCTCGGTCGAACGCGAGGTGCCGGCCGGCAGCGGCGGCCGTGTCGACCTCGTCATCAGCGTGGACAACGAGAAGCGTTGTGTCGCCGAGGCCAAGGTGCTGTCCGGTCTCGGGCTCGGCCAGTTGCGGCGCTACCGCGACCACTTCCCGGACGTTCCCCATCATGTGCTGATCACCTTGGAGCACTTTCCGATCGACGTCCCCAGTTCTGCGGGATGGCGCTCGGTGCGCTGGGAGGACCTGCTGCGGGCGTTGTCCGGCAGCAGCGTCCCCCTGGTCGCGGAGACGGCGTCCACCTGGTTGTCCTACGTCGACGGGGAGATGCCTGTTGGTGGCCAGTTTGAACTCCCCGCTGGCGGCCAGTTAGTGGGGAGTTGTTCGCTGCGTCGTTCGATGATGTCCTCAGTCTCCTGCCGTCGAATGCTCACTTCCTTGATTGTTCGTGCGGGACCGGACAGTTGGCGGTTGGCCTCGCCGGTCGTGCCATACAGGTTGTCGCAACTGACGCCGGCGAAGCGATGGTTCGTCGGACTGTGGAGTTGTCTGAGGAGTTCGGGGCGTCCGTCCGGGCCGTGCGGGCGAGTTGCCTGACCATTTCGAGGACGGCACGTTCGACATGGTGTTCTGCGTTGGCAACTCGCTTCACCATGCTGCGGGCGCGACAGGCAGGGGTGCTGCTCTGGAGTCGATGTCACGGCTCTTGCGCCGTGGCGGGCGTTTGGTGCTCACCTCCCGCACGTGGGAACTCGTGAGGGCTAGAGGTTCCCGGCTGGACATCAGTGACCGACTCGTCCGCCGGAACGGTCGCGATGCCGTCGTGGTCTACCGCTGGGAGATCGCGCCGCGGTGGGAGGAGGAGCACCACATCGAGATTGCGATCGCCCAGGTTGATGCGACTGGGTTGGTTCTTGTCCGCTCGGAACTGCTGTCCTGCTGGCCCTACCGGTACGAGGAACTCGAAGTCGAGCTGCACCGGGTCGGACTTCGGACGGAAGTGAGTACCTTCGATCTTGAGGCCGAGAACTACATGGTGGTGGCGAGCAAGGTATAGACAACGGGCTCTCAGCCCCTGGCCGGACCGCGCGGTTGCTCGCAGGAAGCTAGCGCTCTCTCATCGGCATGAGCGTGCGCCGGAGCTGCCAGGTCCGGCCGTGTCGCCTGCTCCCGGAAGCCTAAGAACTCCTAACTCAATGAGAGGTTGCGGAGGCGGCGCCAGCAGATGATGCCGCAGGCCAGGCTGAGGAAGGCTTCGTGGATGTCGTCGCGG
>NZ_FOYL01000003.1:405116-1024603 GCF_900115955.1 Lentzea waywayandensis | reverse complement strand
AGCGTCAGCGTCGTCCTGCGACGGGCAGGCGACGCGCACGATGTCGCAGCCGGACGCCGTCAGCTCTGCGATCTGCTGCAGAGTCGCGTTGACGTCGGACGTCAACGTGGTCGTCATCGACTGGACTGAGACGGGGAACTCGCTGCCGACACCGACGTTGCCGACCATCAGCTGCCTGGTCTTGCGACGTTCCGACAGCACCGGCGGCGGCAGTGCCGGCATTCCGAGCATCACGCCGTCACTCATGGGTTGTGCACCTTTCCGTAAATCACTTATTGCAACCTGATCGGGTTGACGATGTCGGCGGTCACGGTCAGCAGCGTGATGGCGCCGCCGATGAAGATGACCACGTAGGTGAGCGGCAACAGGCGCATGTAGTTGACCGGGGCGCCGGCGGGCTTCCCGCGCAGCTTCCTCACCCAGTCTCGCACCCGTTCGTACAGGTTGACGGCGATGTGACCACCGTCAAGGGGGAGCAACGGCAGGAGGTTGAACACACCGACGAAGAAGTTCAGGCCCGCCAGCATGAGGATGAAGAACGCCCACAAACCGCGTTCCGCGGCGTCACCACCGAGGCGCGACGCACCCACGACGGAGATCGGGGTGTCGAGGTCGCGCTCGCCGCCACCGATGGCCTTGACCACGGCCGGGATGCGCTCCGGGAAGCGCATGAGGCCCTTCCAGGTGTTCACGAACATGTCGCCGGTGAACGCCAGGGACGCCGGGACCGCCGCGAGCGGGCTGTACTCGAAGTTCTGCTGCCAGGTGACGCCGATGGCGCCGACCTCCTTGACCTCACGGCCGCCCTTGCCGTCCGTCACCTCGCGGGTGACCTTCGGCACGTTCACCGTGAGCGCCAGCTCCTTGCCGTCGCGCAGGACCTTGAACTCGGTCGGCCCGCTCAGGTCACGGGTGATCTTGAGCATCTCGGACCACGTCGAGATCGGCTTGCCCGCGATGGACGTGACCTCGTCGCCGGGCTGAAGGCCCGCGTCCTTGGCCGGAGCCGGGGCGCCGGGCTCGCACGGCGCGGTGAGGCCGACGGTGTGGTTCTGCACGCACGGCGTGATCTCGGCGAGAACCGGCAGGTCCTTGTTGTTCGGCAGGCCGAGCGACATCGCGAGGATCAGCAGGATGATGAAACCGAGGATGAAGTGCGTGATCGAGCCGGCGGACAGCACGACGACGCGCTTCCACACCTTCTGGTTGTAGAAGGCGCGCTTGCGGTCGTCCGGGTGCACCTCGTCCAGCGCCGTCATGCCGGTGATCTCGCAGAAGCCGCCGGCCGGGATCGCCTTCAGGCCGTACTCGGTCTCGCCCTTGCGGAACGAGAAGAGCTTCGGGCCGAAGCCGATGAAGTAGCGGGTGACCTTCATGCCGAAGGCCTTCGCGGTCAGCAGGTGCCCGAACTCGTGCAACGCGATGGACACCGCGATGCCGGTCGCGAACAGCAGCACCCCAAGGATGTTGATGAATGTGTTCACGGAAAGTTCAGTTCCTTCCAACCAGCTCGCGGGCACGTGCGCGTGCCCAGTCCTCGGCGGCCAGGACCTCCGCGACGTCCGCGGGGTCCTTCTGCCAGTCATTCGCCTCGCCGAGAACCTGGCCGATGGTGTCCACGATCGACAGGAACGACGTGTCGCCGGCGACGAAGGAGGCGAGTGCCTCCTCGTTCGCGGCGTTGTAGATCGCAGGAAGGCAACCGCCGGCGGTGCCTGCCTGCCGCGCGAGCTCGACCGCCGGGAACGTGACGCTGTCCAGGGGTTCGAACGTCCACGAGGTGGCGGTGTCAAAGGTACAGGCGGCAGCGGCACCCGCGACGCGCTCGGGCCACCCCAGCCCCAGTGAGATCGGCAGCCGCATGTCCGGAGGCGACGCCTGCGCGAGCGTCGAGCCGTCCGTGAAGGTCACCATGGAGTGGATGATGGACTGAGGGTGCACCACGACGTCGACGCGGTCGTAGGGAACCCCGAACAGCAGGTGCGCCTCGATCAGCTCCAGGCCCTTGTTGACCAGGTTCGCCGAGTTGATCGTGACGACCTGGCCCATCGACCAGGTCGGGTGCGCCATCGCCTGCTGCACGGTGATGGCTTCGAGCTCGCTGCGGCTCTTCCCGCGGAACGGCCCGCCGGACGCCGTGAGCACCAGCTTGTGCACCTCGTTCCGGGTGCCACCGCGAAGGCACTGCGCGAGCGCCGAGTGCTCGGAGTCGACCGGCACGATCTGGTCGGGCTTGGCCGCCTTCAGCACGAGCGCCCCGCCCGCGATGAGCGACTCCTTGTTCGCGAGCGCGAGCACGGCCCCGGTCTCGAGCGCCTTGAGCGACGGCTCGAGCCCCCTGGACCCGTCCATGCCGTTGAGGACGACGTCCGCGGGCGCCGCCTCGATCAGGTCGACCATGCTGGTCAGCGTCCTGACACCGGGCACCTCAGCGCCGTTGGCCACGGCGACTGTCTTCACGTCGAACTCTGCTGCCTGCTCCTTGAGCAGGTCGAGCTGACGTCCACCCGCGCCGAGCCCGACGACCTTGAAGCGGTCGCGGTTGCGCCGGATGACGTCGAGCGCCTGGGTGCCGACAGAGCCGGTCGAGCCCAGGATCAGGACAGTGCGTGGAGTACTCATCGCCCCTCATTGTTCCGGAGAGTGCCTGAGAGCCTCGGCACAGCCCGTTACTTTGATAACGGAGCGGTCTTGAAGGTGTGAAGTCGCCAGTTCGAGGGCATTCCACCGACGTCAAGTCGTTGGAAGGAGACTCTCCGTGGGCATCCTCGGATGGATCGTGCTAGGTCTGCTGGCCGGAGCCATTGCCAAGGCCATCATGCCGGGCAAGGACCCTGGCGGAATCATCATCACGATGCTGATCGGCATCGTTGGCGCGATCTTGGGTGGATTCATCGGATCTGCGGTGTTCGGGACCGATCTGGGCTCGTTCTTCGATCTCCGGACCTGGCTGCTGGCCATCGTCGGATCGCTGGTCCTGCTGGGCATCTACCGCCTGGTCACGGGTCGGCGCAGTCGCGTTTAGCCGTATCAGACGTTTGAGGCCGTTCGGGTGTCACCCGAACGGCCGTTTTTTTGGTCGCTGCTTCGCAGACTCCGGCGAGTTCGCCGGGAAGCTGGTCGTCCGGCCACCGCTTCGCCGCGATTGGGCTTCGCCGAATCCCGACGAAGGGGCGACCGGACGACCAGCGCGAACTCGCGGCTGAACACGACCTGCCCATCGGAGCGGCTGGCGCGAACTCGCGGCCGAGCGCGACCTGCCAGTTGGGTCGGCCGACGCGAACTCGCGGCTGAACACGACCTGTCCCGCAGGTCGGCGTGCGCCCTGTCAGGTGGCGATGCCCGCGTCGCGCGCCAGCAGAGCCGCCTGCACCCGGTTCGTCAGCCCCAGCTTGGCCAGCAACCGCGACACGTAGGTCTTCACCGTCGCCTCCGACATGTGCAGCTTCGCGCCGACGTCGGCGTTCGACATGCCCTGCCCGAGCAACGCCAGCACCTCGACCTCGCGGTCGGTCAGCCCCTCGACGGCCTTCTGCGCCTCCTGCCGCTTCGGCTGCCCCGACGTCGCCACCATGCCGACGACGCGCGAGGTGACCATCGGCGAGAGGTAGGCCTCGCCGTTGTTGACAGCGCGCACGGCTCGTAGCAGTTCCTCGGGTGCGGAGTCCTTCAGCAGGAAGCCGGCGGCACCGTCGGACAGCGCGCGCACGATGTTGTCGTCCTCGCCGAACGTCGTCAGCATGACGACGCGCACGGACGGTGCGACGACGCGGAGTTCCTTGGCGCATGCGAGGCCGTCCATGCGTGGCATGCGGATGTCGAGCACGGCCACGTCGACTCGGCGCTCGCGGACGATCTGGAGCGCCTCTCGGCCGTCGCCGGCCTCCGCCACGAGCTCGATGTCGTCGGCGGTGCCGAGGATGGCCTTGATGCCGGCGCGCATCAGCGGCTCGTCGTCGGCGATGAGCACCCGGATCATTGACCTGTCCTCTGCACGTGGATCTTCTTCTCGACCAGCTTGCCGTCTCGGAAGCAGAAACGCACCACTCGGGTGCCTTTCGCGAGGTACGACTGCTCGTCGGTGATGTGGTAGACGCAGCGCGCGCCGGGCGGTTCGGGGCTGGCCTGGGACTTGCGTTCGCCGTCCGCCACCAGGGGTTCGTCGCCGGCCGGGAGCAGCGCGAGCACGTCGGCCTCGGACTGGCCCTCCTGGATCCGGTCGAGGTTCTCCTGCGACACCACCTCGGTCACCGGCTGCGCGCCGAGGTAGGTGAAGCCGCCGATGATGATCGTCAGCACCAGGGACGCGCCCGCGATCGACCCGACGCCCGCCCACTTGCGGATGCCGCGCGGCGACTCGGTCTCGTCCTGCTCGTCCTCCGGCTCGTCCGGGAGCGGCGTCTCCTCGTACGGCAGCACGGCGGCGATCCGGAAGCCACCCGACGGCAACGCGCCGACGTGCAGGATTCCGCCTGCCACGCGGACGCGTTCGGTGAGTCCGATCAGGCCGACGCCCGGCTCCTGCACCGGCGACCCGTTGCGCGACGGGTTGTTCCGCACCTCCACGACCAGGGCGTCCGGCTCGTACTTCACCGTCACCTGCACCGCGGCGCCCGGCGCGTGCTTGGCGGCGTTGGTCAGGCCTTCCTGGGCCACGCGATAGGCGGCGTGAGAGACACGTGACGGCAACGGGTGCGCCTGCCCGCCGCGCACCAGACTGACCAGAACGCCGGCCTTGCGCGCGTCGCTCACCAACGAGTCGATGGACTCCGCGGTCCGTGTCGCTGGGTCGTCGTCGGGACCGTCCTCCGCCCGCAGCACGCCGATGATCGACCGCAGCTCACCCATGCCCGTCAACGCCGCCGAGCGCAGCACCCCGATCGCCTCGCGCTGCTTGTCCCCCAGCGACGGGTCCAGCGCCAACGCGCCGGCGTGCACGGAGATCAACGACAGCCGGTGGCCGAGGCTGTCGTGCATGTCCTGGGCGATGCGGCTGCGTTCGCGCAGCCGGACCTGCCGCGACAGCATCTTGTGCTCGACGTGCATGCGCGCCTCGCGGTCCTGCATGGCCTGGATCAGCGCCTCGCGTTGCGCCAGGTACCGCCCGACGAGGAACGGCAGCGCCACGCCCACGCCGAAGATCGTGACCAGGATCAGCATCCCGTAGACGGGTTCGATGTCGAGCGGCCGCTGGTCCCAGTCCCACAGCAGCACGACGACGATGAACGTCAGGGTGGTCGACACCACCGCCTTGACCCACGACTCGATGCGGCGGCCGGCCGTGTAGCTCAGCACGACCATCATCGCGGGCCCGAAGAACGGGATCGCCGCGCCCGCGATCATGACGGTCGCGGGCAGCAGGTGCCGCAGGGGCAGCATCACCACGTAGACGGCGAAGTAGACGACGAGCGTCCAGCCCGACGCCTTCGTCTCCGCCCACGGCCCCGGCCACAGGTCCAGCAGGAGCACGGCGACCATGACGAGCAGGTCGCCGACGAGCCGCACCGGGGTCAGCGCCCGAAGCCGGGCCAGGGTGTCGGCGCGGAACGCCTCGGCCCTGGTCCGCACAGCAGTAATCACGCTTTCAAGCTACGAGACGTCCCATGTCCGCGCGGCACGCTGGAGTATCGAATTCTCGCGACGAAAGTTGACTACACAGCCAGCTTCGCGGCTGATCCCGTCTTGCGCGCCCTCCACGAGGCGAACAGAACGCCGATGATCAAAAGCAGTGCCGTCGCCGTGACCATCAACGTCGACAGCGCCACGATCTCCGGCGAGATCCCGCGCTTAGACGCCTGCGCGTAGACGAACACCGGCAGCGTCGTGGACCCGACCCCGGTCAGGTACGACGAGATCACCACGTCGTCGAACGACAGCAGGAACGCGAACGCCGCGCCCGCCACCACCGCGGGCGCCACCAGCGGCAACGTCACGGTCCGGAACGCCACGAACGGCGACGCCCCGAGGTCGGCCGCGGCCTCCTCCATCCGAACGTCCATTCCGGACACCCGCGAGCGCACCACGACGACCACGAAGCTCAGTGAGAACGCCACGTGCGCGAACAACAGCGCCCCGAACCCGAGTGGAATCCCGGCGAGACGCACGAAGAACCCCAGCATCGCCACACCCATGACGACCTCAGGCACCACCAACGGCAGCGACAGCAGCACCGTCCAGAGCCCTCGGCCGGGGAACGCACGACGCAGCCCGAACGCCGCGAGCGTCCCGATCACCGTCGAGATCGCCGCCGACGCCAACGCCAGCTGCAAGGTCAGCTGCAACGACGCGAAGACGCGCGTGTCGTCGAGCAGTTCCGCGTACCACTGCAACGAGAACCCGCTGATCCGCGACAACGACCGCGACGAGTTGAACGACGCGATGGCGAGCCACGCGATCGGTGCGTACAAGAACAGGAAGACCAGGGCCACGACAGCGCCGAGCACCCACGGACGACGGTTCACAGCACGTCCTCCCCACGCCGCCCGCGCAACACGAGCACGAACACCACCAGCACGAGCAGCAGCACGGCCATCGCCGAGCCCAGCGGCCAGTTGTTGCCGCCGCGGAACTGGTCGTCGATCACCGAACCGAACGTCGACTGCTCGACCCCGCCGAGCAGCTTCGGCGTCACGAAGTCACCGGCCGCGGGCACCAGCACCAGCAGCGATCCGGCCAGCACACCGCTGCGCACCCCTGGCAGCACCACGCGGAAGAACGTCGACACACGCCCGTGCCCGAGGTCGTACGACGCCTCCGTCAGCCGGACGTCGAACCGCTCGCACGCCACGTACAGCGGCAGCACCATGAACGGCAGAAAGCCGTACGTCAGACCAAGAACCACCGCTCCGTGCGTGAGCAGGAATCCGCCGTCGCGGTCCAGCCCGACCCAGCCGAGCACGGTGTTCACGAGACCTTCGCCGTCCAGCAGCGCCTTCCACGCGTAGATCCGCGCGAGGTAGCTCGACCAGAACGGGATCAGCACCGCCGCGAGCAACGCCGTGCGGTACCTGCCGCCGTACCGCGCGATGAACCACGCCAGCGGAAAGCCGAGCAGCAGGCAGGCGACGGTCGTGGCGCCCGCGTACAGCAGGGTCCGCCCGAAGATCGGCAGGAACGCCGGGTCCAGCGCCGTCAGGTACGCCTGCGTCGTCCACGGCAGCACCGCGCGGGCGACCCCGGTGTCGCGCGTCGCGAAGCTGAACTCGACGACCACGACGAGCGGCGCGATCAGGAAGAACCCCAGCCAGACCCCGGTCGGGGCGAGAAGGGCGTTGGCCTTCAGCCAGCGTCGAAGCACGGATCCACATCCTGCCATCACGTTCCCAAGGCGAACATCCGTGTACCGTTGTGAACATGAGTGTTCACCTGTTGCAGACGGCGACATCCGTGCTGCTCAAGGACCCGACCGCGTCCCTGGGCGACGTCGCGCGGGCCGCCGGTGTCGGCAGGACCACACTCCACAAGCGCTTTCCCACCCGGACGGCGCTGGTCCGCGCCGTCGCGAGCGACGCGCTGGACCTGATCGAGTCGGTGGCGTGCCACGTCGACTTCGACAGCGACGACGCGCTGGAAGACCTCATGACGCGCCTGGTCGCGCTCGGCCCTCGGGTGGAGTTCCTGCTCCGCTTCCCCGGCCTCGACCGCGACGAGGAACTGGCGGCCCGCATCCGCGAGATGGACCGGCCCGTGCTCGACCTGATCACCCGGCTGCAGGGAACGAAGCTGCGCCGCGACCTGCCCGCGTGGTGGATCCTGCACACCCTCTACGCCGGGCTCTTCAACGCCTGGGAGGCGATCAGCGACGGCCGTCTCGCGCCGCTGGACGCTCCCCGGTTCGTGCTGTCCACGGTGTTCGAGGGGGTAAGTGATGTTCGAGCAGTTGACCGGACATGAAGACCCGCATCCGATCTACGAGCGGCTGCGCGCACTCGGGCCGCTGAGCGGTGACGGTGGCCTCTGGGTCACGACGAGCCACCCGGTGGCCAACACGATCCTGCGCGACCGGCGGTTCGGCATGCGGTTCTCCGACGGGAGCCGTCCGGCCAACGGCAGCCTGCTGGCCGAGTCGTTCCTGGAACTCGACCCGCCGGACCACACCCGGCTGCGCAGGATCGCGACGCCGGCGTTCAGCCCGAAGAAGATCGACGAGTACCGGGCGCGCGTCGAGAAGGTCGCCGACGCGCTGCTCGACCGCGATGAGTTCGACCTGATCACGGACTTCGCGGCGCCGCTGCCGATCTCGGTGATCAGCGACCTGCTGGGCATCCCGGACGCCGACACGGCCGAGTTCGCGGACTACGGCGCGCTCGTCGCCGCGTCGATCGACTCCGGCGTCACCGCGGAGATGGCCGACGCCAACGACAAGGTGCTCGAACTGTTCGACCGGCTCATCGCGCAACGCCGGCAGACGCCAGGTGACGACGTGATCAGTTCTCTGATCGCCGCCGAGGCCGAGAAGAGGCTCACCGCGCAGGAGATGCTCAGCACCCTGGTGTTGCTGCTGGTCGCGGGCTTCGAGACCACGGTCAACCTGATCGGCAACGGCATGCGCGCGCTGCTCGACCACCCGTCGCAGTGGAAGCTCTTCAAGGCCAACCCGGAACTCGCGTCCGCGGTGGTCGAGGAGACGCTGCGGTGGGCGCCGCCGGTGCACATGACCAGCCGGATCGCGCACGAGCAGGTCCACCGGATCGGCAAGGACGAGGTCGTGACGCTGCTGCTCGCCGCCGCGAACCGCGACCCTGAGGTCTACCCGGAGCCGCACAAGTTCGACGTGATGCGCGTGCACAAGCCGGAGCACCTCGCGTTCTCCAGCGGAATCCACTACTGCCTGGGCGCGACGCTCGCCCGCATGGAGGGCGAGGTGGCGTTCCGCGCGCTGGCCCGCCGCATGCCTGACCTGCGGCAGACGGGCCCGGTCGAGTTCCGCGACTCGGTGGTGATCCGCGGGCTGAAGTCCTTCCCCGTCAGCCGGTCTTGACCTTCGTCCAGGCGTCGGCGTAGAGCGCTTCGACGTCGCCGCCGAGGTCCTTGGTGAACGGGAGCTTCTTCAGCTGGTCCTCCGGCGGGTAGACCACCGGGTCGTTCAGAAGTTCCTTGTCGATCAACGGCTTCGCGGCGGCGTTGGGGCTGCCGTACCGGACGGCGTTGGACAGCGCCGCACCCGCTTCCGCGCCCAGGACGTAGTCGATGAACCGGTGCGCGTTCCCGGCGTGCGGCGCGTCCTTCGGGATGACGAGCAGGTCCACGTAGGACAGTCCGCCTTCCGTCGGGATGGCGTACCCGATGTCGTCGTTGGTGGCGCGTGCCTGAAACGCGTCACCCGAATACGACTGCGCGAGCCGCACCTGACCGGAGGTCAGCGGTTCGATCACGTCGGAGGTGATCTGGCCGAGCTTCTTCTTCAACGACAGCAGGAAGTTCGCGGCGTCGTCGATCTGCCCGGCGTCGGCGGTGTTCGGGTCGTGGCCGAGTTTCAGGAGCCCGATCGCCATGCCGTCGCGGGCCTCGTCGAGGATCGAGCTGCGGCCCTGCGCGTTCGGCAGGTCATAGGCGTCGAACCCGGTGACGTCGCCGCCGATCTGCGACTTCGAGTACGCCAGACCCGTTGTGCCCCAGGCCCACGGCACGGAGTACCGGTTGCCGGGGTCGTACTCGGCGTCCACGAACCGCTGCTCCAGGTTGCGCAGGTTGCCGATCGCGTCGTGGTCCAGCGGCTGGAGCAGGCCGGAGCGCAGGAACCGGCGCAGGAAGTTGTCACTCGGCACCACCAGGTCGTAGCCCGCCTGGCCGGACGCGATCTTGGCTTCCATCTCGTCGTTGGTGGAGAAGTTGTCGTACGTGACCTCGATGCCGCTCACAGCCGTGAAGCCGGGCAACGTCTCCGGCGCGATGTAGTCGGTCCAGTTGTAGAAGTTGAGTTTGGGCTCGTCGGTCAGGTTCACCGCTCTTCCCGCGCTCGGACCCCCGGTGTTCGTCGGCGCGGGACCGACCGCGCAGGCGGCGAGAGCGAAGAACGCCATCGAGCCCAGCATCGTGCGGCGGGTCACCCGAGGGCTGTCGACGTCCCACAGCCGGGCGATCCGGACCTGCTCAGCCATCCTTCTGCTCCAGCAGCACGGTGAACTCGGGGTCCCAGGCCATCCGCACGGTCTGGCCGGGCGCGCCCGCGTCGTCGATGCGCTGGGCGTTCTGCACGAACGCCGTGAGCACGCCGCCGGGGGTGTCGACCACGAACTGCGTGGAAACGCCGGTGTAGACGACGTCCTGGACGACGCCCTGGAGCACGCACCAGCCCGTCGGCGGTTCGGCGGTCTCGTTGAACAGGCGCACCTTCTCCGGCCGCACGGTCGCGGCGACCTTCTGACCGTGGCTGACCTTGCCGGAGAACTTGGCGCGCAGGTTCGTGGCGCCGGGAGCCGTGAGAGCGGCGAACTCACCGTCCACACCGGACACCTCGGCGTCGAGGATGTTGGACGTGCCGATGAACCCGGCGACGAACCGGGTCGCGGGCCGTTCGTAGACGTCCTCCGGGTAGCCGACCTGCTCGATCTTGCCCGCGTTCATCACGGCGATGCGGTGCGAGAGGACCAGCGCCTCTTCCTGGTCGTGCGTGACGTAGAGGAACGTCGTGCCGACCTCGCGCTGGATGCGCATGAGCTCGATCTGCAACTCCTTGCGGAGCTTGGCGTCGAGCGCGCCGAGCGGTTCGTCCAGCAGAAGCAGCTGCGGACCGGCCGCGAGCGCACGGGCGATGGCCACGCGCTGCTGCTGACCACCGGAGAGCTGCGTGGGCCTGCGCTTGGCGAACTGCGACAGCCGCACCAGTTCGAGGTGCTCGCCGACGCGTTTCTTCAGCTCGTCGCCGCGGACCTTCTTGCGCTTGAGGCCGTAGGCGACGTTGTCCCACACCGACATGTGCGGGAACAGGGCGTACGACTGGAAGACGGTGTTGACGTCCCGCCGATACGGAGGGACGCCCACCATGTCGTTGCCGTCGAGCTCGATGCGGCCCTCGTCGGGATCGACGAAACCGGCGATCATGCGCAGGACCGTGGTCTTGCCGCAGCCCGACGGGCCGAGCACCGAGAAGAACTCGCCCTCGTGGACGTTCAGCGAGACGCCGTCGACCGCCACCTGATCGGAGAAGCGCTTGCGCACACCGTGGAGACCGATCTCGACGGGGGCGAACGTGTCCGGGGTGGAGGCCTCGGCGGGAGAGAAGCCGGTCAAGTCGAGGCGCCTTCGCAAGATCGAACGGGTAGGCCTCGAAGAGCCTAGACCCGTGCGACCTCGCTCGTCAGTCGTGCGCGCGCGACCTCACACCTCCGTGCTCGTCGTCATGTGCGACGATGACCTCGTAATCCGGATGAGCAGTGGAGGAAACCGTGGCTACGTCCTCGGAACTGGACAAGCGTCCTGCCGTCGACCCTCACGAGGAGCCGTCGCACGAGTGGGGCTGGCACGGCACGTTCCCCAAGGGCACCCGCATCGCGGGCTGGCTCTCGGCGGGCTTCTGCTTCCTGATGCTGATCGGCAACCACCACGGTCAGACCGAGAACATCTTCCTCGTCGGCACCGGCGTCTCGATCATCGCCTTCCTGGTGTGGGACACGGCTCGCCGCCGGACGTCCTGGCGCCGCTAGAGCGTCTCGAGCACGATCTTGCCCTGGGTGCGGCCCGTCTCGCCCAGGGCATGTGCTTTTCCGGCGTCCTGCAGGGGGAACGTCGCGTCGACGTGCACCTTGAGCTCGCCGGACTCGACCAGCGCCGCGATCGCCTCCAGGCCCGCGCGGTCGGGTTCGACCAGGATCGGGCTGGTCCTGATGTCACCGCGGATCGCGGCGTCCACTCCGGACGGCACGCCGACGAACAACCCGCCGGGCCGCACCGAGTCCGGTGACTCGCCGCCGACGAGGTCGACGAACAGATCGATGTCGTTGCCCGCGTAGTCGCCCCGGGTGTAGTCGATCACCTCGTCGGCGCCGATCTCCTTGAGGAACGCGTGCTTGGGCTCACGCGCGGTGCCGATGACGTACGCGCCACGCGCCTTGGCGATCTGGACCGCGAGGTGCCCCACACCGCCTCCCGCGGCCGTGATCAGCACCTTCTGCCCCGGCTGCACGTCCGCCGTGTCGACGAGGATCTGCCACGCGGTGAGCGCGGCGAGCGGCAACGCGGCCGCCTCGACGTGAGTGAGGCTCTTCGGCTTCTTCGCGAAGTGGCGGGACGGCGCGGTGACGTACTCGGCGTACGCGCTCGCGGCGCGCGGGAACCACGGCATGCCGTAGACCTCGTCACCGGGCTTGAGGGTCGTGACACCGAAGCCGACCTCCTCGACCACACCGGAGACGTCCCAGCCGTTGATGAACGGGAAGGTCTGCATCCCGGCCATGCCGCTTCCGGCGCGGGTCTTCCAGTCGACCGGGTTGACGCCGGCGGCGTGCACCCTGACCAGGACCTCCGTCGGAAGCGGCGCGGGCTTGGGCACGTCGCTGAGGGTGAGAGGGCCGCCGAACTCGTTCTGGATGATCGCTCGCATGCTGTCAAGCATGGGAGAGCAGGTCTCCGTTAGCAATTAGGCACTATCTTGTGCACTAGGTACCTGGTAGAAACTAGCCGTGATCAGGGACGTTTACCTCAAGATGTGCCCGTGCCGCGACCTGCTGGACATGGTCGCGTCGAAGTGGACGGCGCTGGTGATCGGCGACTTGGAGGACGGACCCAAGCGGTTCGGTGAGCTCAAGCGCCGGCTGGAGGGCGTCAGCCAGAAGATGCTCACGCAGACGTTGCGCACACTGGAGCGCGATGGGCTCGTCACGCGCACGGTCTACCCCTCGGTGCCGTTGCGCGTCGAGTACGAGCTGACCGAGCTCGGGCGCAGCGTCACCGAGCCGCTGGCCGCGCTGCGGTTGTGGGCGCAGAAGAACTACGAGTCCGTGGCCGAGGCGCGCGAGACGTTCGACGGTTCCGAACCCCTCGGCCTGGAGCCCGCCACGACCCGCTAGCCGACGACCCAGCCGAACTGGAACTCCGGCTGGTAGCCCTCGCACTTCGCGTCGAGCGAGTCGAAGTGCGTGCCCTTGAACAGGCAGCGGTACAGCGGCAGCGCCGGCACGTCGGCGGGCTTGCCGGTGAAGACGTGGCCGAGCGGGGTGGCGCTGACGACCGTCTGACCTTCGCAGGTGGGCGAGACCGAGGTCATGTGGTCCTCGGACCCGTTGACGCGGCAGGCGTAGAGCGGCTTCGTGCCCGCCTCCTCCTTCGCGAGGAGCTTGCCGAGGGTGTTCGCCTCCGCCGCGAAACCCGCCGGCGTCGCCACGCGTGACGTGCCGCTGAAGTGAAAGCCACCCGCCTTCAGGTGACGGGTCAGCACCAGCGTCTCGCGCGGCGGCTTCGGCTGCGTCGTCGGCGGCTGGGCCGGCTGCGTCGCCTGGGAGGACTTCACCGGCTGGCTGGACGGCGCCGCACTGCTGCTCGGCGCGGCACTGCTGCTGCTCGCCGGCGCGCTCGACGCGGTGCTGCTCGCGTTCGACGACGGCTGCTGCGAGCTCGCCCCCTGCTGTGCGGCGGCGGCCGTGCCCCGCTGGGCCTCCGGCTTGAGGAGGAACACCGCGGCGAGCGCGATCACCACGACCGCGGCCGCGGCGCCGGCGAACATCCCGATCTTCTTGCGGGACTTGGGCTTCTCGTCCCAGTCGGCGTGCGTCGGGGTGTTCGGCGCGACGTAGGCGGTGACCGGTTCGATCACCACCGTCTGCTCGGACGGCGTCAGCGGCTTGACCGTCTTCGTGGCGCCGCTGAGCCGTTCCCGCAACTGGGCCGCGGTGAGACGGCGGGTGTCGTCCTGGGCGAGCAACGCCATGATCGTGTCGGCGAGCGGGCCCCTGGTCCGTTGCAGGACCGGCTCCTCGTACATGATCGCGTGCATGGTGGCCGCGGTCGTGTCGCGCTGGAACGGCGAACGGCCCTCGATGGCGTGGAACATCGTGGCGCCCAACGCCCACAGGTCGCTCGCGGGCGAAGGCTGCTTGCCCGCGAACAGTTCCGGCGCCATGTAACCGGGCGAGCCCATGATGCCGCCGGTCGCGGTCAGCCCCGGATCGTCCATCGCGCGGGCGATGCCGAAGTCGGCGAGCTTCACGCGTCCGTCGGGCAGCACCATGATGTTGCTGGGCTTGACGTCGCGGTGCACGATGCCCGCCGCGTGCGCCGCCTCCAGCGCGTTGAGCGTCTGCAGACCGATGTCCGCGACCTCGTCCTCGGTGAGAGCCCTGCGGGTCATGACCTCGGAGAGCGTGGGCGCCTCGACGAGCTCCATGACCAGGTACGTCGCGCCGTCCTCGACGATGACGTCGTAGATGCCGACGACGTTCGGGCTGTTCAGGCGGCCTGCCGCGCGGGCCTCCCGGAGCACCCGCTCGGTCTCGGTGGTCCGCAGCTCCTTGAGCGCGACCTGCCGTCCGATGACCCTGTCCTCGGCGAGCCAGACGACCCCCATGCCGCCCCGGCCGAGTTCTCGGATCGTCGCGTATCTGCCCGCGACCAGCCTCGTGTCTTCCCCCACGACGCCGCATGGTAGCCGCACGCCCGTGTCGGCCGGTTTCCTGTCCGGTTCTGTCCGCTGACAGTGCGTGCGGGTTTCGCTACCGTTCGAGATGGTCTAGACCGCTTCCCTGTCATCGCGTTGAAGGCGGTCTCTCTCATGTCTTTTGGCGTGTTGCTCGTGGCGTTGTCCCTGCTCAGTCCCATCGTGGACGATCTGCCGGACGAGTTCCGGCAGCCTTCGCCGGCCGTCTCCGTCCAGTCCGTCGTGTGTGACGGCGACGGGGTGAGCGGCAAGCGCGTTCAGGCCGTCTACGTGCGCGGCGACCAGTCCGCGGACCGGTATCCGCAGCTCGTGACCCAGTTCCAGACGTTCGCCGACCAGATCGACAACTCGTTCGTCGAGGCCGCCTCACGCCTGGGCGGCGGCCTCCGGCACGTGCGCTTCGTGACGCAGGCCGACTGTCGCGCAAAGGTGGACAACGTTGTCGTTCCCCAGTCGGCGATGTCCTCTCCCTCCGCGATCGCCGACCAGCTGTCGGCGCGTGGCTACAACCGCACTGATCGCAAATACCTGTTCTGGCACGACTCCGGCGGCTGCGGCGTGGCGTGGGGCGCGCCGGGCGACGACCGTCCCGGTGCCGACAACGGCTACAACTCAGGACCTTCTTACGCCGCAGTGGGAACGGGCTGCTGGACGTGGCAGGCCAGCGCCCACGAACTGCTGCACACACTGGGCGCCGTGCAACGTTCGGCACCGCACTCCACGGCGTTCGGTCACTGCTGGGACGACCAGGACATCATGTGCTACAACGACGGCGGCATCCCGAACCCGCCCGGCGGCCTGGTGAACGTCTGCCCCGGCGCGCCGGAGAACCAGCTCGACTGCGGCGGCGACGACTACTTCCACACCAACCCGCCCGCCGGTTCCTACCTGGCGACGCGCTGGAACGTGGCACGCAGCCAGTTCCTGACCTCGTCGGGGTCCGGAACGATCGTGGGCACAGGCGGAAAGTGCGTCGACATCAGCAACTCCGGCACCGCCGACGGCACCGCGATCCAGCTCTGGGGCTGCAACGGCAGCGGCGCCCAGCAGTGGTCGCGCGTCGGGGACACGTTGCGCGCCTTGGGAAAGTGCATGGACGTCAACGGGTCCGGCGTTGCGGACGGAACGGTCGTGCACCTGTGGACGTGCAACGGAACCGGAGCACAGGTGTGGTCGCGCGTCGGCACCACGTTGCGCAACCCGCAGTCCGGCAAGTGCCTCGACGCCGCCGGCAACTCCTCCGCTGACGGCACGAAGCTGAACATCTGGACGTGCACGGGCGGCGCGAACCAGAACTGGCAGCTCTGACAGCTCGGCCCCCGCTTGTGTCTGAGTGGGGGCCTTTCTCACTGTTCGGGCACGGTTGCAGGTATGCGCACACAACAGTTTGCTCACCTGTACATCCAGGTGAGAGGACATGAATCATGTCGGTGACCGACGAGCTGCTCGCCAACAACGCCACGTACGCCGCCCAGTTCTCCGGCCCGCTCCCCCTGCCACCGGCCAAGCACGTGGCCGTCGTGGCGTGCATGGACGCCCGCATCGACGTGTACCGCGTGCTGGGGTTGAACGAGGGCGAGGCGCACGTCATCCGCAACGCCGGCGGCGTCGTGACCGAGGACGAGATCCGTTCGCTCGCCATCAGCCAGCGCCTGCTGGGCACGCGGGAGATCATCCTCATCCACCACACCGACTGCGGCATGCTGACGTTCACCGACGACGAGTTCAAGCGCTCGATCCAGGACGAGGTCGGCATCAAGCCCTCCTGGTCCGCCGAGGCCTTCGGCGACCTGGAGGAGGACGTGCGCCAGTCACTCGCGCGCATCGTCGGCAACCCGTTCGTGCCAGTGAAGGACTCCGTGCGCGGCTTCGTGTTCGACGTGGCGACCGGCGTGCTGACCGAGGTGAAACCCTAGACGCACACCCAGCAGTAGAGCCGTTCCTCGTTCTTGACCGCCTCCACGGCCAGGGCCTTGAGCTCATGCAGGATCTCGGCCAGAACGACGGGATCGAACCTCTTCAGTTCGTCGATCTTCGACCAGGCCTCGGCGACGTCGGTCAGCTCGCCCGTGCCGGCAAGCCCGTCCCTCAGCCCGTCGGTGACGGTGAGGACCAGCCGCTCACCGTCATCTTCGATCGCCAGGTCGTCGCCGCACCGCGGGTCCTCGAACACCTCGTCGTAGGGCCGGCCGGTGAGCAACTCTTCCAGCTTTCCCATCACCACAACAGGATCGAGCCACTTGGTCTCGACCGTCCTGAACGGACCACCCACGGGCCCGCCGTCGATCGTGGCGGCCGCGAGCTCGTCCGACGGCGCGGCGAAGTAGTCGTACATCACTCCCATGGGCGGAGTTTCGCAGAATCCCGGCCCTGCGTCAGGTGTTCGCGCTGACCCGATGCTCGTGGCAGTAGGCGACGTGCATCCAGTCCCAGATCCGCTCGACCGCGATGTCCGTGCAGAAGTGCTCGCCGGGGTTCTCGTGCATCCGCCGCGGCCCGTCCTCGATCAGCTCACGCCACTGATCTCCGTTGAGCGCGAACGACTTCCAGCTCCCGGTGAGGAACAACGTGTCCGCCGCGAAGTGGTGCCGCACCACGTCGCGGTAGCCGCGGCGCAGCGGTTGATGGTCCGGTGTCAGCAGACTCTCGACCGCCGGAAACCCTCTGCTGCGCACGGTGTGCGGCCTCCCCCGCCCAAGCCGAGCCCGCACCTCTTTCCACCGTGACGGCGGAAACCCGAGACTGTGGTGCATCAACACGAGGTCCAGCAACGGCTCATCGTCCACACCGAACGACCGGCAGTCGTACTCGGTCTCACGCAACGGCAAGTAGACCAACGTGCGCGGCGACCGCATCGCGAACTCCCACGCCATCGCCAGTTCCAGTGCCGCAGCCTTGTCCACGATCAGCTGCACGCCCCGAAACCCGTCGTACGTGTCGTACAGGGGCGCGTGCTTCAACGGCTTGGCCGGCCGCACCACCCGGTACTCGTCCCGCCCCAGCCTCACCGTGCTGACGAGCGTGCGCCAGCGTTCCCCTTCAAGCTTCATCGGCGTGTGCTGACTCGGTGCTGGTCGCAGTACACGACGTGCAGCCAGTTCCAGTGCTGGTCTTTGGCGGTGATCTCAGCACAGCAGTGCGTGCCGGGGGCCTCGTGCATGTGCCGCGGGCAGTCCTCGATCAACTGCCGGAACGCCTGCCCGCCGGCCTGGAACGTGGACCTGCTGCCGACGACGAACACAGTGCCTTCCACGATCGCGCCGCGCAGCATCTCCTGGCTCCATCGCGGCACCGGCCGTTCTTGCGGCATCCCTCGGCACACAACGGTGTGCGGCCGTCCACCCCGAAGCTTGGCCCGCACGTCCCTCCACTTCGACAGGCGAAACCCGAGGCTGCGGTGCAGCAGCACCAGGTCCAACGCGGGCCCGTCGCTGCTCCGGCACTCGCGGTCGCTCTGCCGCAACGGCAGGTACACCACCGTGCGCGGCGACCGCATCGCGAACGCCCAGGCCATGGCGATGTCGAGCGCCGCCGCCTTGTCCACGCACGTCTCCACGCCCATGTACCCCTCGTACAACGGCGCATGACGCAACGGCCGGGCGGGCCGCACCACCCGGTACTCGTCCCGCCCCAGCCTCACCGTGCTGACGAGCGTGCGCCAGCGTTCCCCCTCGAGTCTCATCGCGGGAAACGGTAAGGCCGCGGCCCTCCACGGCGCACCGCAATAACGAGGGTCAGCCCTCGGCCGCCAGCTGACCGCAGGCCGCCGCGATCTCCTGCCCACGCGTGTCGCGCACGGTGCACTCGACGCCCTGCTCACGCACCCGCCGCACGAACTCCCGCTCGACGGGCTTCGGCGATGCGTCCCACTTGGACCCAGGCGTCGGGTTCAGCGGGATCAGGTTCACGTGCACCAGTTGCCCGAGGTGCTTGCGCAGCTTCTTGCCGAGCAGGTCCGCACGCCAGCCCTGGTCGTTGATGTCGCGGATCAGCGCGTACTCGATCGAGACGCGCCGCCCGGTCTTGTCCGCGTAGGCCCGTGCCGCTTCGAGCACCTCGGCGACGTTCCACTTCGTGTTGACCGGCACCAGCGTGTCGCGCAGCTCGTCGTCAGGCGTGTGCAGCGACACGGCGAGGCGGACCTGGAGGTTCTCCTCGGTCAGCTTCTTGATCGCGGGCACGAGACCGACCGTCGACACCGTCACGTGGCGCTGCGAGATGCCCAGGCCGTCCGGCGCCGGGTCGCAGATGCGGTGAACGGCCTCGAGGATGCGCTTGTAGTTCGCGAGCGGCTCGCCCATGCCCATGAAGACGATGTTCGAGAGCCGGCCGGGGCCGCCGGGCAGGTCGCCGTCGCGCATGGCCGCGGCGCCGAGACGCACCTGGTCCACGATCTCCGCGGTCGACAGGTTGCGCTGGAGGCCGCCCTGGCCGGTCGCGCAGAACGGGCACGCCATGCCGCAGCCGGCCTGCGACGAGATGCACAGCGTCGCGCGGTCCGGGTAGCGCATCAGCACGGACTCGATGAGCGTGCCGTCGTGTGCGCGCAGCAGGGTCTTCGACGTCGTGCCCTCGTCGGCGGTGACCTTGCGCACGACCGTGAACAACGGCGGCATCAGGTCGGCCACGAGCTTGTCGCGCGTGGTGGCCGGGATGTCGGTCATCTCGGCGGGGTCGACGGTCAGGCGGCTGAAGTAGTGGTTCGACAGCTGCTTCGCCCGGAACGGCTTCTCACCCAGTGCCGCAACGGCTTCCGCGCGTTGGGCGGGCGAGAGGTCGACCAGGTGGCGCGGCGGCAGGCCGCGCTTGGGCGCGTCGAAGACAAGGGGAAGCGAGGTCATAGCACATCTAGTGTCCCACGAACTTCACCAACACAAGACCGTTGCATCGCGATAGATTCCGATATATCGTTAGCGACATGATGATGAAACCACACCACAGAGAGCACCACCACAGGCATCGCCGCGGTCCCTTCGGGGGCGGCGGCAGGGGCGGCCGCCAGAGGCGCGGCAACGTCCGGGCGGCGGTTCTGTCCTTGCTGGCAGAACGGCCGATGCACGGCTACGAGATCATTCAGGAGATCGCCAAGCGCACCGGCGGCGTGTGGAGCCCGAGCCCCGGCTCGGTCTACCCGACGCTGCAGATGCTCGCCGACGAAGGCCTCGTCTCCGCACTGGAAGAAGGAGGCAAGAAGCTTTTCACACTCACCGAGCACGGCAGGGCGGAGCACCCGGCCCCGCCCTGGCACGACATCGAGATCCAGCTCGACCCGGTCGACGGCGAACTGCGCACGGCGGTCCGGCTGCTCGGCGCCGCGATGGAGCAGATCTCCCACGCGGGCACACCAGAGCAGAAGACCCGCGCCGCCGAGCTCTACAACGAGCTGCGCCGCAAGCTGTACGCGATCCTCGCCGAGGAGTGACCTACCACCGGTCGTGCACGTGCGGCCGAATCAGCTCGTCGTACACCGCCGCGACGGCCTTCTCGTCCACCGGCCGCAACTCGGCGGCCTGCGAGTTCGCCCGAGCCTGCTCCACGTTGCGAGCACCGGGAATCACCACCGTGACGCCGGACTGGTCCACGATCCACCTGAGCGCGAACTGCGCCATCGTGGCACCTTCCGGCACCAGCGGCCGCAGGCGTTCCACCGCCTCCAGGCCCACCTCGTAGGGAACCCCGGAGAAGGTCTCGCCGACGTCGAAGGCCTCGCCGTTGCGGTTGTAGTTGCGGTGATCATCCGCACCGAAAGTCGTTGCCCTGTCGTACTTCCCGGTCAGCAAACCGGACGCGAGCGGCACCCGCGCGATGATCGCGACCCCGGCCTGCGCGGCCTGGGGCAGCACCTCCTCGAGGGGCTTGAGCCGGAACGCGTTCAGGATGATCTGCACGCTGGCCACGTGCGGACGCCTGATCGCCTCCAACGCCTCCTCGACCTTCTCCACGGACACGCCATAGGCAGCAATCCGTTGCTGCTCAACCATCTCGTCCAAGGTGTCGTACACCTCGTCACGGCTGTAGACCGCAGTGGGCGGGCAGTGCAGCTGCACGAGGTCCAACGTGTCGACACCCAGATTGCGGCGGCTCCGGTCGTTCCACGCGAGGAAGTTCTCCCGGCTGTACCCCTCCGCGACCTGCGCCGGCAGCCGCCGCCCCATCTTCGTGGCGACGAACACCCCGTCGTCCTTGCGTTCCTTGAGGAACCGCCCGACGAGCGTCTCACTACGACCATCGCCGTACACGTCGGCGGTGTCGAAGAAGTCGACCCCCGTGTCGGCCGCGGCGTGCAGCAACGCGAGCGCGTCGCTCTCGTCCACCTCGCCCCAGTCGGCACCGAGCTGCCAGCAGCCCAGTCCCATGACGCCGACCTGGCGGTTCAACCTGCCTGCGTTTCGCTTCTCCACGAACCGAAGCCTAGTCGCGGATCACACGATCAGCCCTTTCGGCTTGCGCCGGACGTGCAGGCGATAGCCGACCGGAAAACTCAGCCCGTTCACGGAGGCGATCGCCCGTTCGGCGACCTTCGCGGAGAACTCGATGCGCAGCACGGCCTCCAGGTCCTCCCGCTTCTCGAACCGCCACTCCGCCGTAACCCGCCGCAGCGAGAACCCGTTGTCCGCGAAGAACTTCTCGACCACGACCGGGTCGTAGCGCGGTTCGTCGGCGCGCAGCCAGGGCCCGTACGGATCGGCAGAGCCGTCCAGGTCCACGATGGCGAGCGCGCCACCCGGCCGCAGCACGCGGTCCGCCTCGCGCAGTCCCGGTTCGCAACCCGGCCCGAAGAAGTAGGCGGTGCGGGCGTGCACCACGTCGGCGGAGGCATCGTCGAGCGGAAGTCGTTGTGCGGGACCGGAAACGACGCGCGCGTTGGCCAGCTCGGCAGTCCGGTGCCTGGCCCGGACGACCAGGGGCGGGTGCGGTTCGACACCCGTGACGGACTTCGCGGTGCGCGCGAACAAGGGCAGGTGGAAGCCGTCGCCGCAGCCGACGTCCACCACGTCCTGGCCGTCAAACGGACATTCTTCGCTTAACGCCGCCCAAATCGCGCCGTGGACGTCCTGCGCGCGGTTCTCGACCTCGTAGACGTCAGGCCAGTGCCAGATATTTGGACTTGGCACTACGTCTACCGGACGCACCGCATTCAGCGCCGCTCGCACGAATCCCCTCACGAAGACACTGTAGGGCCTCCATTTGCCGATGACCGTTCGAATTCGTCCAACTACGGCGTAGCGTGATGGCACTTCTTCCCTGCAGGAGGCGGCAGTGTCGATCGCGCCCAACACGCCCCAGCTCGCACCGTTGCTGTCCGGAAGTCCGTGCTGGGTCGAGAGATCCGTCGACGACCTCAAGGGCGCGATCGAGTTCTACACCGGCCTGTTCGGCTGGCACTACGCCGACGACGACGGCTACACCGTGGCGATGGTGGACGGCGTCCCCGTCGCCGGGCTGCCGCAGGGCGACCCGGACGCATGGCGGTTGTACCTGGTCACGCCCCATGCGCGCGCGACCGCGGAGAAGGCTTTCCACCTCGGCGGATCGGTGCTGCGCAACCCCGAGGACGCCGCCGACCACACGCAGAGCACCGTGATCGAGGACCCGACCGGCGCCGTCGTCGGGTTCCGGCACGTGCCGCCGGACTGGCGGTTCGGCACGGGCGGGCACGGCGCCTACGCGTGGGCCGAGCTGAACACCCGTGACGGCGCGGCGGCCGACGAGTTCTTCGGCGAGTTGTGCCACTACGACATCACGCAGATCGGCGACGGCCACCGGCTGGACTACGCGTCGTGGTCCGTCGAGGGCACCGAGGTGATCGGCCGGCAGAAGATGGGGCGCGAGTTCCCGTACGGAGAGCGCTCCCACTGGATGGTGTACTTCAACGCCGCGCCCGAGATCGGCACCGACTCGGTGGCGTACCGGGTGCTGGAGCTCGGCGGCCGGGTGACCGTCGAGCCCTACGACACCCCGTTCGGACGCATCACCGTGGTCGAGGACCACGCGGGAATGGCCTTCTCCGTGATCGACCAGTCCCGCGTGATCGAGGCCGAGCCGCGCACCGAGGTGGACGACCCGTACGACGACTAACGTCCGCGTACCGGCAAACAGCCGGGCAGCTGGTCGCGCGCGTAGACGCCGCCGGCGACGATCGAGACATCAGCCCCGCTGTCCGCCGCGAGGACCACCGTGGCATCGGGCGGAATACCGTCCGGCGTGATCGTGATCTTGGATTCCTTCGCGGTGAACTCGAAGTCCACCGCGGCCACCGGGACCTTCAGGCTGCGCCCCGTCTCGACACAGCCCTCCCGCAACGGCACCGCGATCGCCGGGATGCCCCGTTCGCGCAGCTTGGCCGTGGCCTCCTCGAACCGCTGGACCTCCCGGATGGTGAGCGTCACCGAACCGTCCGGGTTGTCGACCACGGCGTACGCGGGTGGCGTGCCGCCGAAGTAGACGGGTGCGATCACTGCCGCGGCGCCCAGTACGACCACACCTGCTGCTGCGCCCATCCATCGGCGCATGCGCAGACGTCGTTGCGTGGCAACGGACTGCAGCAGCACGGGAGCGTGACCACGTTCCAGCTCCGCCCAGAGGTTGTCCTCAAACCTGCTCATCGGCTCGTGCCTCCTCTTCGTCGTCGACGACCGCGCGGAGGCGTGCCATGGCGCGATACAACCTGGTGCGCATCGCTCCCTTGGGCACGCCGAGCGCTTCGGCCGCTTCCTTGGGAGAGAGACCGCCGAGGTGCACGAGCTCGATCGCTTCCCGTTCCAGCTCCGGTAGTTCAGCGAGCCGGTCCAGCAGCGCGCGACCAGGCCGTTCGGCGTCTATGCGTGCTTCGAGCTCGGCCAGTTCGTCGCTGTCGAGCTCACGCCGGCCGCCGATCCTGCGCACCAGATCGCCGCCCTTCACGGACCGCTCGGCGTGCGCGGCGAAGGTGTGCCTGGCGATGCCGAACAACCAGCTCGACGCGGACCCCCTGGCCGCGTCGAACGTGGCGAACGACGTGATCGCGCGGACGAAGGTGTCCGCGGTCAGGTCGCCGACGAGCTGCGGGTCCACGCACCGTCGCGCGAAGAACCGGCTGATCGCTCCGACGTTGTCGCGGTAGATCCGCTCGAACGCCGCCAGTGCCTCGTGGTCTCTCACAACCACTACTTGCGGCGTTGCGCGCGAAACGTCACTGCACGAACAGATGCAGCAGCAGCCAGGAGGCGACGGCGGACGGGAGGAGCGAGTCCATCCGGTCCATCAGGCCGCCGTGGCCGGGCAGCAGCGTGCCCATGTCCTTGATGCCGAGGTCGCGCTTGATCAGCGACTCGACCAGGTCGCCCGCGGTGGCCGTGACGACGAGCGCGGCGCCGAACAGCGCGCCCTGCCACCACTGGCCGTCGAGCAGCGTCGTCACCGTGATCGCGCCACCGACCACACCGGCGGTCAGCGAACCGGCGAAGCCCTCCCAGGACTTCTTCGGGCTGATCGTCGGCGCCATCGGGTGCTTGCCGAGGAAGACACCGGCCGCGTAGCCGCCGACGTCCGACAGCACGACACCGATGATGAACGCGAACGCACGGCCCGCGCCGTCTTCAGGGACGACGAGCATGGCCGCGAACGCCGCGAACAACGGCACGTACGCGACGGTGAACACCGACGCGCTCAGGTCGCGCAGGTAGCCGTCCGAGCCGCCGCGGAACCGCCAGATCATGCACACCAGCACGGTGACCACGAACGCGGTCATCATGCCGGAGCGCTCCAGCGGCCACGACAGCCAGATGATCGCCTGGCCGCCGATCAACGCGGGCCACAGGGCGACGTTGATGCCGGCCTTCTTGAAGGCGTTCGCGATCTCCCACGTCGACACCGCCGCGGCAGCCGCGACGATGCCGATGAAGGTCTCCTTGACGGTCAGCAGCGACGCGATGATCATGGCGCCGAGGCCGACGCCGACCAGGATCGCCGCGCGCAGATCACGTCCAGCGCGCGACGGCTTCGACGTGGGGACGTCCGCGGGACCGCCTGCCACCTGTGCTCCCATCAAGACCTCCGCCCGGCCTGGGCAATCACGCCTGCGGCGACTCGGCCGGGCGAACCATCAGTGGAACATCAGACTTCGAGAAGTTCGGCTTCCTTGTGCTTCACGAGCTCTTCGACCTGCGCCACGTAGCGGTGGGTCAGAGCCTCGAGCTCCTTCTCACCACGCGCGCCGTCGTCCTCGCCGACCTCGCCGTCCTTGACGAGCTTGTCGATCTCTTCCTTCGCCTTGCGACGGACGCCGCGCAGGGAGACCTTCGCGTCCTCGCCCTTCGACTTCGCGACCTTCACCATGTCCCGGCGGCGCTCCTCGGAGAGCTGCGGGATGACGATGCGGATGATCGCGCCGTCGTTGCTCGGGTTGACGCCCAGGTCGGAGTCCCGGATCGCCTTCTCGATCGCGTTCAGCTGGCCCGCGTCGTACGGCTTCACGACCGCCATGCGCGCCTCGGGAACGGTGATGCTCGCCATCTGGTTGAGCGGCGTCATCGATCCGTAGTAGTCAATGTGGATTCGGTTGAACATCGAGGGAGTCGCACGACCGGTTCGGACGGAGGAGAGGTTCTCCTTCGCCACCGAAACCGCCTTTTCCATCTTCTCCTCGGCGTCGAGGAGGGTCTCGTCGATCACGACTGCTCCTTGCTCTGCGTGTTCGTGCCCAATTCCCGGTCCTGGAGAGATCCCACCAGGTCTAGAAGGCCGGGCGGCCACCGGGGGTGCTGACCAGAGTGCCGATCTTCTCACCACGCACCGCGCGCGCGATGTTCCCCTCGGTGAGGAGGTTGAAGACGAGGATCGGCATGTTGTTGTCCATGCAGAGGCTGAACGCCGTCGCGTCGGCGACGTTGAGGCCGCGCTCCAGCACCTCGCGGTGGGTGATGTTGTCGAACATCAGCGCGTCCGGGTCGATCTTGGGGTCGGCCGTGTAGACGCCGTCGACGGCCTTGGCCATCAGGACGATCTCGCAGCCGATCTCCAGCGCGCGCTGGGCCGCCGTGGTGTCCGTGGAGAAGTACGGCAGGCCGGCGCCGCCGCCGAAGATCACGACGCGTTCCTTCTCGAGGTGACGCATCGCGCGGCGGGGGATGTACGACTCGGCGACCTGCGTCATCTGGATGGAGGTCTGCACGCGGGTGTCGATGCCGTGCTCGCGCTCGAGGAAGTCCTGCAGCGCCAGGCAGTTCATGACCGTGCCGAGCATGCCCATGTAGTCGGCGCGCGAGCGGTCCATCCCGCGCTGCTGGAGTTCGGACCCGCGGAAGAAGTTGCCACCACCGATCACGACGGCGACCTGCACGCCGGACTTGTGGACGGCCGCGATCTGCTTGGCCACTGTCTGGACGACATCGGGATCAACACCGACGCCACCACCGCCGAACATCTCGCCACCGAGCTTGAGCATCACCCGGTTGTAGCCGTGGCTACCTTCTTCGCTCACAGGTCCTCTCCTCGCGCTTTTGGCCTGGAAACTTCTGTGGACACGCCAAGGGCGGGGTCGCTGGTGCCTGCAACCCCGCCCTCATGCGAATCAGCTCTGGCCGACCTCGAACCGAGCGAAACGGGTAACCGTCACGCCGGCCTCGTCCAGAAGAGCCTTGACCGTCTTCTTGCTGTCCGTCACGGAAGCCTGCTCGGTGAGCACGACGTCCTTGAAGAAACCGTTCACGCGACCCTCGACGATCTTGGGGAGCGCGCCCTCGGGCTTGCCCTCCTCGCGAGCGGTCTCCTCGGCGATGCGACGCTCGTTGGCGACGAGCTCCTCGGGAACCTCGTCACGGGTGACGTACTTCGGGCGCATCGCGGCGATCTGCATCGCGGCACCCTTGGCGACCTCGGCGTTGTCACCGGTGTACTCGACGAGCACGCCGACGGCGGGCGGCAGGTCGGCAGCGCGCTTGTGCAGGTAGACCGAGACGGTGCCGTCGTAGTCGACGGCCTTGGCCAGCTCGAGCTTCTCGCCGATCTTGGCGGAGAACTCCTGGACCAGCGCGTCCACGGTCTTGCCGTCGACCTCGACGGCCTTGAGGGCCTCGACGTCGGCGACCTTGTTGGCCTTGGCGAGCGCGACGATGTCGTCGGCCAGGGCGATGAAGTCGGCGTTCTTGGCCACGAAGTCGGTCTCGCAACGCAGCTCGACCATCGCGCCGTCCTTGACGGCGACGAGGCCGTTGGACGTGGTGCGCTCGGCGCGCTTGCCGACGTCCTTGGCGCCCTTGATGCGCAGGATCTCGACGGCCTTGTCGAAGTCGCCGTCAGCCTCGTCCAGCGCCTTCTTGCAGTCCATCATGCCGGCGGCGGTCAGCTCGCGGAGCTTCTTGACGTCCGCGGTGGTGTAGTTCGCCATCGTTTTCCTTCTGCGATGTACGCGCTTAGGTCACGAGGTGCCCGCTTGTGGGCGGGCACCTCGTGGGGGAAATCAGGACTGGACGGGCTGCTCGGCCGGAGCCGGGGCTTCAGTCGCGACGGCGGCGTTGGTGGTGAGGAGCTCCTGCTCCCACTCCGCCAGCGGCTCGTCGGCGGCGACCTCGGGCTTGTCCTGGCCCTCGGCGGCGTCGCGGCGGGCACCGGAGCGCTGCATGAGACCGGCGGCGGCGGCCTCGGCCACGACCTTGGTCAGCAGAGCGGCGGAACGGATCGCGTCGTCGTTGCCCGGAATCGGGAACTCGACCTCGTCCGGGTCGCAGTTGGTGTCGAGGATCGCGACGATCGGGATGTTCAGCTTGCGAGCCTCACCGACCGCGATGTGCTCCTTCTTGGTGTCCACGATCCACACGGCGCTGGGCACCTTGGACATGTCGCGGATACCGCCGAGCGTGCGCTCCAGCTTGTCCTTCTCGCGGTTCATCATCAGGATTTCCTTCTTGGTGAAACCCTGGAAACCGCCGGTCTGCTCCATCGTCTCGAGCTCCTTGAGGCGCTGAAGCCTCTTGTGGACCGTCGAGAAGTTGGTGAGCATGCCGCCCAGCCAGCGCTGGTTCACGTAGGGCATGCCGACGCGGAGCGCCTCGTTGGCGATGGCCTCCTGCGCCTGCTTCTTCGTGCCGATGAACAGGATCGACCCGCCGTGCGCGACCGTTTCCTTCACGAACTCGAAAGCCCGGTCGATGTAGGTCAGCGTCTGCTGCAGGTCGATGATGTAGATGCCGTTGCGCTCAGTGAGGATGTAGCGCTTCATCTTCGGGTTCCAGCGCCGGGTCTGGTGCCCGAAGTGCACGCCGCTGTCAAGCAGCTGCTTCATGGTTACGACGGCCATGGCCGGTTCGCACCTCATCTGTCGGGACGCGCGAGGTCTCACCTTGCGCGTCGGTTCGGTTTTCGCTTCCGGCCGGGTTCGGCCTTCAGCCCTGGTGCCGAAGCCGCCGTCCGCACCCGCGGAGCATCTCTGCACCCTCGGGACCGTCGAACGTCGTGACTCGACCCTGCTGGGATCAGCCGGTCGGATCTGCGTTGGCACGCGAAGTCGTCCCGCGCACAGACGGGACGCGCCCAAAAGTCTACTCCTCACCCCCGACAAACTTCGAATCGCCCCCATCTCGCAGGGGGTAGTTGTCCACAACCGGCGAGTAATCCACAGATTCCCAATACCCGCTGGTCCCCGCCACCCCCTCCCACCACCGTTGACCCATGCCCCTCCTCCCCACAGCCCTGCTCCTCTCGACGCTCCTGGCCCCCACCCCGGTCCGGTTCGCCTGGCCCCTGCCACCACCTCACTCC
The DNA here is from genome assembly GCF_900115955.1 of Lentzea waywayandensis. Classification (GTDB taxonomy): domain Bacteria; phylum Actinomycetota; class Actinomycetes; order Mycobacteriales; family Pseudonocardiaceae; genus Lentzea; species Lentzea waywayandensis. Next base: position 996,276 of record NZ_FOYL01000003.1, on the reverse strand, counting down.
GTAGTGCGCGCGTTCGAGGCCCCGGCCTCCCCGTTCGGCCCCGGTCACCGAGGCGTCGACCTCTCGGCGCCCGCCGGAACACCGGTCCTGGCCGCAGGCGACGCCACAGTGGTGTTCGCGGGCGCGGTGGCCGCCAGAACCCTGGTGTCGCTGGAGCACCGCAACGGCCTGCGCACCACCTACGAACCGATCGCACCCACCGTCACGCCCGGCCGCCCGGTGCGCCGGGGCGAGGTGATCGGTCACCTGCAGGCGGGCCGCTGCCCGTCCCCGTGCCTGCACTGGGGCGCCCGCCGAGACCACGCGTACCTGGATCCGCTCCGCCTGGTCACCGCGGGCCGGGTACGGCTGCTCCCCCTGACCACGCCTTCCCGAGGCGGCTGACCAGGCCTCCGCCGCACGGCACTGCCCCCGCGCGGCGCTCCGATCGGGCGCCTCCCGCCGTCCGCACGGCGGTTGAGCAGCGGCGTCCCCCGACACACGCCGCAAGCGCCCGCCAGGCGGCCGGGAGACGGCCGTCCCCTCACCTCGCCCGTCTCCCGGCCTGCCTGTTCGCCCGCTGCCCGCCTCCAGCGGCGCCCGACCGCCCAGAACCTGTCTCCCGCACCGCCTGACCACCCAACGCCCGCCTCTCGCCGCGCCCGATCACCCAACGCCCGCCTCTCACCGCGCCCGATCACCCAGCACCCGCGGCGCCTGACCGCCCAGCACCCGCCTCCCGCCGCGCCTGATCACCCAGCACCCGCGGCGCCCGATCACCCAACGCCCGCCTCCCGCCGCGCCCGATCACCTGCCACGCGACTGCGGTCCGACCGTCCACGAATTGCTCGCCCTCAGGGCACGGCGGTTCGCCGACCGCACGACGGCCGCAGCTCCCGTTCGGCGTTCTTGTTCGGCGTTTCTTGTTCGGCGTTCCGCGCGGCGCTCGGCGCGCCTGGTCGTCCGCTGCCCGACTCCAGGTCCAGACGCTCGCCCACTGCCCGGTTCCCGCAGCACCTGAACGGCCACCACACGGCTGCGGTCCGACCGCCCGCAAGCTGCTCGCCTTCCGGCACAGCGGTTCGCCGACCGCACGACGACCGCCGCTCCCGTTCGGCGCCCGCGCGACGCTCGGCGCACCTGTTCGCCGACTGCCCGACTCCGGGTCCAGGCGTCCACCGAGGTGCCCGAGTGGGCACAGGGCGTGCTTGGAGCAGCCCCAAGGGCCACCCGTTCGAGTGAATTAGCCCCGGCAACGGACGGAAAGGGGTTCAAGCCGCCTTGAGGAGGCCCGTACGACTTCTCGGTACGGGTGTCCGGCAGCCCGGCACACGCCAGGCTGCTGGGGTGGGACGAGGTGCGGTCAGGCCTCGGACTGCTCGTTGAGCTTGGTGCGCAGGCGCAGGACGGCGCGGGTGTGCAGCTGGCAGACCCTGGACTCGGTCACGCCGAGGACCTTGCCGATCTCGGCGAGGGTCAGGTTCTCGAAGTAGTAGAGGGTCACGACCACGCGGTCGCGTTCTGCCAGCTGGGCGATCGCGTCGGCCAGCTGACGGCGGCTGTCCTGGTCGACGAGGCTCGCCACCGGGTCTTCCGCGGCGTCGTCGGGCAGCGACTCGGCCAGGGAGGAGCCGCCCTTGTTCGGGGCGATCAGCTCGTCCAGGGCGACGACGCTGGTGAGCTGGAGCTGGCCGTAGAGCTCGCGCAGCTCGGCCAGGCCGATCTTGAGCTCTGCGGCGAGCTCGCGGTCGGTGGGCGTGCGCTGCAACTTGGCGCCGAGGCGTTCGAGGGCTCATTCCACGTCGCGGGCGCGGCTGCGGACCGAGCGCGGCACCCAGTCCTGGGAGCGCAGGTCGTCGAGGATCGCGCCGCGAATGCGCTGCATGGCGTAGGTCTCGAACTTGAGGCCGCGTTCCGGCTCGAACTTCTCGATCGCGTCGACCAGGCCGAAGATGCCGGACTGGATCAGGTCGGCCACGTCCACGTGGGCTGGCAGACCCGTGCCGACGCGGCCGGCGACGTACTTGACCAGCGGCGCGTAGTGCAGCACCAGGCGATCGCGCTGGCTCTGCTCGCGGGACTCGCCGTAGCTGCGCCACAGCGCGACGATGCCGGCCTCGACGTCGTCACCGGACCGCACGTCCGCACGCGTCACCGCAGTCGGAACGGCAGCGGGCGTGCCGTTGACATGCGTGTTGGCACCGGGCTCGGGGGTCGCCTCGGTGCGTGGCGCGCCGTTCTGACGGTGCCCGTTGCTCGCCTGCTTCGACACTGGTGCGGGCAGGACGGGTTCAGGGGGCACGGTCGCCGTACGCGATCCTCCCCCTGCGGCGTCAGGAACGGGGGTGGGTTCGGTCATGGATCGCCTTCAGCCGTTCGACAGTGACGTGTGTGTAAAGCTGAGTCGTTGCGAGCGTAGCGTGACCAAGCAGTTCTTGGACGGTGCGCAGGTCCGCTCCTCCTTCCAGCAAATGGGTCGCAGCGGAGTGGCGCAACCCGTGCGGCCCGATGTCCGGTGCGCCCGGTACGACGGCGACGACCTCGTGCACGAGTGTGCGAACGGCTCGCTGGTTCAGCCGGCCGCCGCGGGCACCGAGGAACAGCGCCGGTGGTGAATCCGGTGCTACCAGGGCGTTTCTGCCCTCGTCCACCCATCGCCGCAGCGCTCGCTCGGCCGGCACGCCGAATGGCGTGCTGCGCTCGCGTCCACCTTTGCCCAGAACTCGAATCACCCTTAGGGAGTAGTCCACGTCGTCGAGATCAAGACCGCAGAGTTCGGCCACGCGGATACCTGTGGCGTACAGCAACTCCACCACGGCCTGATCACGCAGCGCAACCGGATCGCCTTGGGACGCGCCAGAGGATACGGCCCTCATCGCGTCTTTTGCCTGGTCCTCGCGCAACACCGACGGCAGCGTCCGATGTGGTCGCGGAGCAGCGAGCCGAGGCCCTGGATCAGCGGCCAAACGCCCAGCTCGGTGCGCCCACGCGGTGAACGCGCGCGCAGCAGCGGCACGTCGCGCAAGCGTCGTGCGACTGGCGCCCGCAGTGCGTTGCGCGGCAAGCCATGACCGCAAATTCGTGAGGTCGATGCGCTCTACATCTGCATTCTCCGGGATATTCCCCGCGACGTGTCCAAGCAATGCCACCACGTCGCCGATGTAAGCCCGCACCGTGTGCGGCGACAGATCACGCTCCAACATCAGGTGCCGTTCGTACTGCCGCAACACGTCTGTCACGTTCGCCGGCAGTTTTTCGCGCAGGCGAACGAGATCGACACGACGTGTCCGACCATGCGGCGGCGGGGACATAGGCCAAGACGCTGCGCCAGTCGGGGCGTTTGGTCAAGTATCGCCACACCCCCGCGCCATTTGAGAGCGCTCTCATGATCGGGAACACGATAACGTTTCAACTCCCTGTGACGAGCAGGGGTTTGGCGGCACGCACAGATCACCTTTCGGAGTAGTGATGGCAGCCAGCACCACCGTCCGAACAGCCGATGAACTCGCTCGCCGAGTCGTACGCAAGATCGCTCCTGAGGAGCTGTCCTCGTTCGACATCGTCGCCGCCCCGTACCTGGAGAGCCCCAAGCAGGCAGAACGCCGCCTGCGCCAGGCTCACGACGACCCGCTGGGCTTCGGCCTGGGCGACGTCGTCGCGATGGCGACCCCGGTGATCGCCCTCGTGTCCGGCAGCGTGATCACCGCCGTCTCCGACAACGTCGGCAAGGCCGTCAGCGACGGCACCACGAACGCCGTGCGCAAGGCGTGGCGAAAGCTCCGTGGCAAACCCGTCACACCACTTGAGCTGCCGTCCACACCGCTGACCACGACCCAGCTCGCCGAGGTGCGACAGATCGCCCTTGAGCGCGCTCTGTCGCTCGGCATGGAGCAGCAGAAGGCCGACGCGCTGGCGGACGCCGTCATCGCCGCCCTCGTGCTGCGAGACAACAACCAGTACCTCGGCGACGACGCCAGACGCGAGGCCGATGGCACCTCCGGATGACGGCAGAGGAGGAGAAGCCGCAGGTCAACCCGAGGGCTTTACCGTCCGAGATGGTCCTTCTGCTTCTCCTCCCCGCGGCGGCGGAGCCCGTGCGCCTACGTCACCGGCCCGCCGCGCAGGCCGATCGTCGTGCAGGGACCGGCCTGCTCGACCGCGGCGCCGTCAACTCAGCTCCAGCTTCTGCCAGCCCTCGTCGACCTGAAGCGCCAGCCCAGCGAGTTCCAGCTCGGGCAACAACGCCCGCACCCGCTCCAACGGCACCCCGGACTCGACCGACACGACCTCGTCGCTGACACCGTTCCGCTTCCCGAGGGCCTCGTACACCCGCATGGCCTCCCCCTGCGGCGCGCCGAGGTCGCTCTCCTTCTCGGCGGGTTCGGTCGCGAGGTCGTCGCCGAACCGCCCCACCGACTCCACGACCTCGGCGACCGAACTCACCGACACCGCCCGCCCGTCCCGCAACAACTCGTGGCAGCCAACAGAACTCGCCGACGTGACCGGCCCCGGCACCACCATCAACGGCCGCCCCAGCGCAAGAGTGATCGCAGCCGTGTTCTTGGCCCCGCTGCGCTTCCCAGCCTCCACGACGACAGTGCCGCCGCCCAACGCGGCAATGAGCCTGTTGCGAGTGAGAAACCGATGCCGCGCGGGCATCACGCCGGGCGGGTACTCGCTGACGATCAAACCTTCCCGAGCGACCTTGACGAGCAACCCCTGATGCCCTGCGGGATAGGCCTGGTCCGCCCCACAGGCCAGCACCGCGATCGTCAGTCCGCCGGCACCAAGCGCACCGCGATGGGCAGCACCGTCAATCCCATACGCGGCACCGGAAACAACGGTCATGCCCGCCAACGCCAACCCGTAGGCGAACTCGCCGGCAACGTGCTCGCCGTACCCGCTGGAAGCCCGCGACCCGACCACAGCCACGGCCTTGTCCACCACGTCGGCAAGAAAGTGCGGCCCACGCACCCACAACGCAAGCGGCTCACCTCCACACCGACGAGCAGCCACGTTCTCCAGCGCGAGCAATGGCCATCGCGGCCACTCCTCGTCTTCAGGAATGACAAGCCGCCCACCGGCCCTGACAATGGCGGCAAGATCCGCGTGAGCACGCTCCTCCGCTCGCCGCGCGGACGTCTGACTGGCCACCGACGGCGAAATTTCGCCGGCTCTCACCCGTTCCGCGGCCTCGACCGGCCCGACCTCGGCGACCAGTGCCGCGAGTGCCGCCGCATAGGGCTCGGCGACGCGAGACAGGTAGGCCCTTGCCAGGCGAACCGCATCGGTGGCCGGGTAGCTCGCTGAGACAGCGGCCGGGTCGGCGGCTCGGGTGGTGGCCGGGTGAGTGGCCTGAGTGGTGGTCGGGCCGACGGCCCTGGCAGCCGGCGATGCGGTGGACCGGGTGTTGGTGGGTGGGGTGGTTGCCGGGCCGTTCAGTGGTGCGGTGGGCGGAGTGGGCGAGCTGGTTGCCGGGCCGTTCAGTGGTGCGGTGGGCGGCGTGAGCGGGCTGGTTGCCGAGCCGTTCAGCGGCGTGGCGGGCGGAGTGGGCGGGGTGGTTGCCAGGCCGTTCAGCGGCGCGGTGGGCGGCGTCGCGGTCACCGGAACCACCACCAGGGCAGCCAGCGGTGCCACGGGTCGGGGCGCCACGGGCTTGGTGGGCTGGCACCGGACGTGCGTTTCCGGACTGTGCACTGCAGTTGCAGGAGAGCCGGCACGGCGGCAGTGATGGAGGCTGCGGAGCTTGCAGCCGGGATCAGGAGAGAGGTCATGTTCGGGCTCCTTGGTCGAGGGCGCTGGGGTTCGTGACGTGGGTCAGGTGAGCGGGTCGCCCGCCGGGAAGGGGCGGACGACCCGCTCGGGACCGGACAGGAGCTGAGGCTCGAGGCTCGTGTCCGGAGGTTCGGACGCCTGGGTTGGGACAGGCGTCCGAACGTCTCGGTGGAGGGGTACCGGGCGCGGAGTGGGAGTGGGATTCCGCGCCCGGCTGCATTGGGAGCCGGCTGGGGCCGGGCAGCTCGCGACTGGAACAGCTGGCCTGGGGGCTGGGCAGGCCTGGGGGCTGGGCGGCCTGGTGCCGGGCAAGCTCCGGGTGCTGGGCAGGCCTGGGTGCTGCCAGGCCTGGGTGCTGCCAGGCCTGGTGCCGGGCAGGCCTGGTGCCGGGCAGGCCCGGTGCCGGGTCCGCCGGTGAGCGGCGGGGTCTGGGCGCTAGCGGGGGTGCGGTGGCTGGTGGGGAGCGGGCGCTCGCTGGGGGACGAGCGCCCGCTCTGCTGGGCCGGACGCGGAGTCGGGGCGTTGAAGCTCCGCGAACGGCGGCTCCTGGGTGTGAAGGCTTGGTGGAGCGAGGTGGCTTTGCGACTCGGGGTCGGAGCGGTGGGTCAGGGGGCTCGGCGTTCTCGGAAGTGGAGGGCCGCGGCTACGTGGTCCTGGGTTGGGCGGTCGGCTTCGGCCAGGTCGGCGAGGGTCCAGGCGACTCGTAGGCAGCGGTCTGCGCCTCGGCCCGTCAGGGCGCCTACTGCCAGCGCTCGGTCCAGCAGGGCTGTGGTTGGTCTTGGCAGGGCGAACTCTCGACGTAGGGCTGGGCCTGGGACCAGGGCGTTGGCCGGCCAGGTGTGGCCGTGGGCCGACCAGCGGGTGGCGGCTCGGGATCTGGCCTTGAGCACTCGTTCGCGGACCACCGACGTCGGTTCTGGTGGGGTGGCGTCGGCGTTGGCCATGGCTGTGGTCGCTCTCATTCGGACCCTGAGGTCCACGCGGTCCAGCAGTGGGCCGGAGAGGCGGGACTGGTAGCGGCGGCGGACTGTGGCCGTGCAGATGCAGTCGACTTCCTTTGGCGGGGCGCACGGGCAGGGGTTGGTGGCGAGGATCAGCTGGAAGCGGGCCGGGTAGCGGGCTATGCCGTCTCGGCGGGGGATGCGGACCTCGCCCTCTTCCAGGGCCGTGCGGAGGGTGTCGATGGTCTTCTGGCCGAACTCGCAGGCCTCGTCGAGGAAGAGCACTCCCTTGTGGGCTCGGGAGGCCGCGCCCGGCTTCGCCATTCCGGTGCCGCCGCCTATCAGGGCCGCTATCGACGTCGTGTGGTGGACGTTGACGAACGGCGGGCTGGCCACGAGCGGGTAGTCGGAGGACAGGACGCCTGCTACCGAGTGCACGGCGGTCACCGCCAGGGAGTCCTGGCGCGACAGCGGTGGGAGCAGGCCGGGGAGGCGTTCGGCCAGCATCGTCTTGCCGGTGCCCGGCGGGCCCGTCAGGAGGAGGTGGTGGGCTCCTGCCGCGGCTACCTCCAGGGCCCAGCGGGCTTCTGGCTGGCCCACCACGTCGGCCAGGTCCGGGACGTCCGGCAGTGGTGGGTCCGCGCAGGCCGGTGGGGGTTGCAGCGTCACGTCCTCGCCGCGCAGCCAGGCCAGGACCTCGCGGAGGGTCTGGGCTCCGTGGAGCTCGATGCCGTCCACCAGGGCGGCTTCCGGCAGGGCGTCGACCGGAACGATGGCCGTCTTGAGGCCTGCTCGGCGGGCGGCCAGCAGGGCGGGCAGAACGCCTCGAACTGTGCGGACTCGGCCGTCCAGGGCCAGCTCACCCAGCAGGACGGTGGTGGCCAGGCGCTCGCACGGGACGGAGCCGGCGGCGGCGAGGGTGGCGCAGGCGATGGCGACGTCGTAGCTGCTGCCGCCCTTGGGCAGGTTCGCCGGGGACAGGCCCAGGACGATGCGCTGCTTCGGCCACTCCTCCTCGCTGTTGCGGACGGCGGCCTTCACTCGCTCCTTCGACTCGTGCAAGGACGCGTCGGGAAGCCCGAGGAGGTGGGTGCGGGGCTGGCCCACGCCCACGTCGGCCTCGATCTCGACCGCCAGGCCGTCGACGCCGTACAGGGCGACGGCCCACGCCTGCGCCAGGCCCATCTCAGGCTCCCCGCAGGTGTTGCAGGCGCGCTTCGCCGGAGGGAGGCCAGGTGACCGAGATCAGGTCGACGCGGACGTTGCACCAGCCGACGCCGTGCGCCGCCAGCCAGCGCAGGGCCGTCCGGCGCAGCCGCGAGAGCTTGCGCTGGTCCACTGCCTCGTCCGGGCGGCCCCAGGCCGGGCCGGACCTGGTCTTGACCTCGCAGACGACCAGCCGATCGCCCTCCACGGCCACGACGTCGAGCTCCCCGTCGCGGCACGTCCAGTTCCGCGACAGGACCACCAGGCCCTGCCCCTCCAGGTACCTGCACGCCAGGTCCTCGCCCTGACGCCCCTTCTCCTGCTGCCTGGTCTCGACCAGTGCCTGTGCCACCACTGCCCTCGCCTCCCTGCGGGTCGTTGGGTACGACCTTGCAGGGCGGGGCAGGAGGAGCGGCCGGGCTGAGGGGAATCTGTGGACAACTCAGCGGCTGTGGACAAGTCGGCCGTTGTGGATCTTGAAACGGCGGAATTGTCGGTGGGATGTGCTAGTGGCGTGGCCTGAGCCGTTGCCGTGCGAATTCGCGGTCAGGCGAGTGCCGCGAGGCGCCTTGCCGAGCGCGAATTCGCCGCCAACGTTTCGGGTCACGCCACCAGTGGCCTACGTGGGGAACGGCCCGCTTTCCGGCAAACGCAGGTCCGGCTTGTCCAGCTCCTCCACGTTCACGTCCTTGAACGTGATGACACGAACGTTCTTGACGAACCTCGCGGGGCGGTACATGTCCCACACCCACGCGTCCGACATGCGCACCTCGAAGTACACCTCGCCATCGGCGTTGCGCACCTGCACGTCCACCGAGTTGGCCAGGTAGAAACGCCGTTCGGTCTCCACGACGAACGAGAACTGGCTGACGATGTCGCGGTACTCCTTGTACAGCGACAGCTCCATCTCGGTCTCGTACTTCTCGAGATCCTCTGCACTCATTACGCCTCCGCGCGGGTCATCTGCTCCGCGCCCTCACTCGTCGCGAGCTCCCCGGCGTCAGCCGGGGTTGCATCATTCTGGACCACAGCCTGCGCGGTCGTGCCGCGCGCCACCCTGTGCGGCGCGGCGAGACCGTGCTTGACGGCCGCAGCTGCCACATTTACATACGACCAGCGATGCTCCGCACACGGCCCGTGCTCCATCAACGCCGCCGTGTGCTCTGGCGTGCAGTACCCCTTGTGCACGTTGAACCCGTACTGCGGATGACGGGTGTGCAGGTCGGCCATGATCCGGTCCCGCGTGACCTTGGCCAGCACAGATGCCGCCGCCACGCACGCCGCGGCCTGGTCGCCCTTGAGCACCGCCACGTTCGGCGCGGGCATCCCCGGCACCTTGAAGCCGTCCGTCAGCACGTAGCCGGGATGCGTCGCCATCTGCGCGACCGCACGCCGCATGCCCTCGATGTTCATGACGTGAATGCCCAGCCAGTCGATGTCGGCGGGCGACACGATCACGACCGAGTGAGCCAGCGCACGCTTGAGCACCAGGTCGTACATCCGATCGCGTGCCGACGCCGTCATCAGCTTCGAGTCGTTCAGCCCTTCGAACCGCGAAGCATCACCCGGTCGAAGGACACACGCGGCGATCACCAACGGCCCGGCGCACGGCCCACGCCCTGCCTCGTCCACGCCGGCGACCGGCCCCAGGCCCCGGCGCTCCAGCGTGCTCTGCAACGCCCAGTTGCCCGCGGAGCCCCGCACCACCGCGCGAGGCGGCATCAGCATGGTCATCGGCGGAGTCGGTCTCGCACTCGACGTCCGAGCAGCAGAAGCGGCCACGCTGCGACGATACCGAGCCCCAGCGGGACGTTCTGCTGCCATCCCGGCGCACCCATCGACACGGCCTGCGGGTCGTGGTCCGTCACCCCGCCCCACCTCGACGGAGGCAGCACGATCACGCGCGCCTTGCCGATCACGTCGTCCACCGGCACGAGGCCGTTGAGGCCGCCCTGGCCCTGGCAGCGCGAGTCGCACGAGTGGTTGCGGTTGTCGCCGAGCACGAACAGCATGCCGTCCGGGATCTTGAGCTCCTCGAACGACTCCTGCTCGGCCGGCGTGCCCTCGTCGTAGTGCTTGTACGGCTCGTCCAGCGCCTTGCCGTCGACCGTCACGCGGTTCTGCTCGTCGCAGCACTTCACGGTCTGCCCGCCGACGGCGATCACGCGCTTGACGAAGTCCTCCTCGTTCGCCGACGGCAGCCCGATCAGCGATCCGAGCCACGACAACCCCTGCGAGATCGGGTTGGCCGGCTCGTCGGAGATGAAGTCGTTCTGCCACGACGGCGGCCCGCGGAACACGATCACGTCGCCCGGCGACGGGTCGGTGAACCGGTAGGTGACCTTGTCGACGAGCACCCGGTCGCCGTAGCAGTCGGTGCAGCCGTGCAGCGTCGCCTCCATCGACTCGGACGGGATCATGTAGACGCGGCCGAGGAAGATCTGGATGCCGATCGCGAGGCCGAACGCGACCAGGATGAGGACAGGCAGTTCCTTCCAGAAGTTGCCCTTTTTCTTCTGCTTCGCGGGCTTGTCCGAAGCGTCCGAACTGGGCTCGTCACCGGGCGGGTTCTGCTCTGGAGCGTCGTCGACCACGAGATCAGCCTAGGGGCTGGGGGTTGTGATCCGACACAACACTCCACCGATCTTTCGGGAAAACGACGTACCGGGCTTTCCCGATGACGTTCTCGACGGGCACGGTGCCCGCTACGCCCCCGCCGCCCTGTTTGCGCGAGTCGGTGGAGTTCATCCGGTTGTCCCCCATGACGAACAACCGTCCATCCGGCACTCGGATCGGGTCGAACGGCTCGTGGTCCGCAGGGGAAGTGCCTTGCTGCCAGTACACATACGGCTCGTCGAGCGATTTTCCGTCCACAACGACACGGTGCTGCTCGTCGCAACACATCACCGTCTGGCCGGGCAACGCGATCACGCGCTTGACGAAATCACGCTCGTTCGCGGGCGAGATGCCCAGCAGCGAACCGATGTTCTGCACGAAACCCGCGACGGGATTCGTCGACCGGGCGCCGCGGAAGTCGTTGGAGGTCCAGGCCTCGGGGCCGCGGAACACGACCACCTCGCCCGGCTCGATGTCGCCGAAGCGGTAGGTGATCTTGTCGACCAGCACCCGGTCGTTCTCGCAGCCGTTGCAGCCGTGCAGCGTGTTCTCCATGGACGCCGAGGGGATCACGTAGACCCGCGCCACGAACGCCTGGATGAGCACCGTCAGCACGACGGCCGTCATGACGACGTAGAGGATTTCTCTCCAGACAGGAGTACGCCCCCGCTCCGGTTCATCCGGTGCGGAGGCGTCCTCGAAGTCTGCTGGGCTCGAAGCCACCGGTCAGGAGACCGGACGGGCCTCGCGCTTCTCCTTGATCTTGGCAGCCTTGCCGCGCAGGTCGCGCAGGTAGTACAGCTTGGCGCGACGCACGTCACCGCGGGTCGCGACCTCGATCTCGGCGATGTTCGGGGAGTGCACCGGGAAGGTGCGCTCGACGCCGACACCGAACGAGACCTTGCGGACGGTGAAGGTCTCGCGGATGCCGCCGCCCTGGCGACGGATCACGACGCCCTGGAACACCTGGACGCGCTCGCGCGAGCCCTCGATGACGCGGACGTGGACCTTCAGCGTGTCACCCGCGCGGAAGCTCGGGATGTCAGAGCGCAACGACTGGGCGTCAAGTGCGTCCAGGAGGTTCATCGGTGGTTCCTCACGTGTCTTGAACTCCCCAGAGCATGTTCCATGGCTGTGCACGACATGATGGGGGCTCGGCTTGGTGCGCATGCCGACATGACACCGGCTGCGGCAACTGTTCCAGTGTGCCAGACCAGGCACTCCGGAATGAAATCGGACTACTCCCCGCCCTCGCGCAGGCGCGTGAGCAGGGCTCGGTCGTGCTTGTCGAACGCCTCCGCCGGCAGCGATTCCAGCAGGTCAGGACGCCGTTCGAAGGTGCGGGCGAGTGACTGGTCACGTCGCCAGCGGTTGATCAGCTTGTGGTTGCCCGAACGCAGCACGTCCGGCACCGCGAGCTCGCGCCACACCTCAGGCCGTGTGTAGCTCGGCCCTTCGAGCAGCCCGTCCTGGAACGAGTCCTCGGCGTGCGACTTCGGGTTGCCGAGCACGCCGGGCAGCAGCCGTGCGACCGCTTCCACGATCGCGAGCACCGCCACCTCGCCACCGACCAGCACGTAGTCCCCGATGGACACTTCATCGACGCGAACGCGCCGTGCGGCGTCATCGACCACACGCTGGTCAATACCTTCGTAGCGACCGCACGCGAACACGAGATGCGACTCGTTCGCGTACTCGTGCGCGACTTCCTGCGAGAACGGACGTCCGGCCGGCGTCGGCACGATGAGACGCGTCTCGTCCGTGCACACGTCATCCAGGGCAGGGCCCCAGATGTCGGCCTTCATGACCATGCCGGGTCCACCGCCGTACGGGCTGTCGTCGACAGCCTTGTGCACGTCCTGGGTCCAGTCACGCAGGTCGTGCACGCCGACGCTGATCAGGCCCTTGTCGATCGCCTTCCCGAGCAACGCGGCACGCAGCGGCGCCAGGTACTCGGGGAAGATCGTGACGACGTCAATCTGCATCGAGAAGGCCCTCTGGCGGGTCGATCACGACACGGCCGCCGCGAACGTCCACAGTGGGCACGATCTCGCGCACGAACGGGATCAGCGCCTCGCCGCTGTCACGGATGACCACGAGCAACTCGCCGCCGGGGCCGTGCAGGATCTCCTTGACCGTGCCGATCTTCGTGCCGTCGACGAGTTCGGCCGTGAGCCCTTCGAGCTCGTGGTCGTAGAACTCGTCGGGGTCGCCGGTCGGCGGCAGGTCGTCCGTGCTGCCCAGCAACAACGTGCCGCGCAACGACTCCGCGACATCGCGCGTGACGACTTCCTCGAAACGCACGAGCAGCCGCCCGGCATGAGGCCGGGCGGCTGACACGGTGAGGCTTCGGGACGTGCCGTCACGCAGCTTGGCCTGAATCTTCTGCCCGAGCGCGAACCGCAACTCGGGTGAATCAGTGCGCACGTCAATGGCGAGTTCACCAGTGATCCCGTGCGCCTTGGCCACGCGGCCGACGACGACGTCCATTTGCCCTTTACAGCTTCGTTCAGCGGTCGGTGTCGACGACGTCGACCCGGACACCACGACCGCCGATACCGGCCATCACGGTGCGCAGAGCCGTCGCGGTGCGACCGCCACGACCGATCACCTTGCCGAGGTCGTCCGGGTGGACGTGGACCTCGAGGGTGCGGCCGCGGCGGGTCGTGACGAGGTTCACCCGGACGTCGTCCGGGTGGTCGACGATGCCGCGAACGAGGTGTTCGAGGGCGTCAGCCAACAAACTCACGCCTCGTCCTTGGGCGCCTCGGCCTCAGCCTTGGGGGCGTCGTCGGCCTTCTTGGCCTTCTTCGCCTTCGGCGTGGTGGCGTCGGTCATCGGCTCCTCGTTCGCGGCGGCGAGCGCGGCGGCGAAGAGCTCGGCCTTCGGGGTCTTCGGCTCCTTGACCCGCAGCGTGCCCTCGGCGCCCGGCAGGCCCTTGAACTTCTGCCAGTCACCGGTGATCTCCAGCAGGCGCTGGACCGACTCGGTCGGCTGCGCGCCGACACCCAGCCAGTACTGCGCGCGCTCGGAGTCGACCGCGATGAACGACGGCTCTTCCTTGGGGTGGTACTTGCCGATCGTCTCGATGGCCTTGCCGTCGCGACGGGTACGCGCGTCGGCGACCACGATGCGGTAGTACGGCTGGCGGATCTTGCCGAGACGCTGAAGCTTGATCTTGACGGCCATTGGCCTGGTACTCCTCGAAGCTCTGTGTTGATGATTCGCACAGTCGTGGCACGGGCAGAGGGGCCGGCCACGACGGACAGCGAGCAATTCTGCCAGATGGGAACCGGTGGATCCGAATCGGGTCCTACGCGAACGGCTTCACGGTGCCGAGCGCTTCCCTAACGGCACGCGCGTGCGCGACCGCTCCTGGCGTGTCGCCGTGCACGCACAACGACTCGGCCTGGACCTTGATGACCGCTCCGTCGACTGCGACCAACTCTCCCGAGAGGAGGCGCACGGCGCGTTCGACGACCTGTTTCGTGTCGGTGAGCAGGGCGTTGGACTGCCCGCGCGGCACCAGGGTTCCGTCCGGGAGGTAACCGCGGTCGGCGAACGCCTCCTGCACCGCACGCAGGCCGGCGGCTTCCGCCCAGTGCAGGAGATGGGAGAACGGCAGGCCGAGGATCGGCAGGTCCTTGAACGCCTTGACGCCGTCGACCACGGCTTTGGCCTGCTTCTCGTGGTGCACCGTCGCGTTGTAGAGCGCGCCGTGCGGCTTCACGTACGCGACTTCGGTGCCTGCTGCTCGCGCGCACGCGTCGAGCGCACCGATTTGGTACAGCACCTCGTCGGCCAGCTCGGCCGGGTCGACGTCGATGAACCGCCGCCCGAAGCCAGCCAGGTCGCGATAACTGACCTGGGCGCCGACCTTCACGCCGTTCTTGGCGGCCTCTTCACAGACCTTGCGCATCGTGGACGGATCACCGGCGTGGAAGCCGCACGCGACGTTCGCGCTGGTGATGACGCCCAGCAGCGCGGTGTCGTCGCCGAGCTTCCAGATGCCGAAGCCCTCGCCGAGGTCGCTGTTCAGGTCCATCACATGACTCCGACGGAGACGAGCAGGAGCGTGAGTCCCGGCAGGAAGTTGTTCATCACGTGCGCCACGATGCTCGCCCCGAGCCGGCGGGTGAGCAGCCGGGCTATGCCGATCGGGATGGCGATCACCAGCAGCAACGACGTGCGCAGCGGCTCGAAGTGACCGATCGCGAAGATCACCGTGGTGAGGCCGAACGCGGCCCAGCGGCTCCAGCCCTGGCGTTCGACGGCGCCCCACAGCAGGCCGCGGTAGATGATCTCCTCGCAGACCGGCCCGATGAGGCTGACGTAGAGGAACATCGTGATCGCCGCGGAGAGCGGCAGGTTCGAGCCCGACAGCAGGTCGCCGACCGCGCTCGTGGCGTTCTCCTCGCCGACGACCTTCGCCCAGATCGTGGCGGCGGAGTAGGTGAGGACGAGGCCGAGGATGCCGAGCTTCAGGCCGATGGCCAGGTCTTCCCGCGTCATGCTCAGGCGCAGGTCGATCTTCGGGCCGTTGCCGCGGACGTACGTGATCACGATGGCAGTGCCCGCCGCGAGGACCGTCGGCACGATCGAGCCGACCAGGACCAGCGGCACCGACTCCAGCAGGTTCACACCGAACTGCTTGGCGATCGCCGTGATGAACACGGCACTGAGGATGAAAACGGCTTCCACCAGCAGGAACGCGCCGAACCCCCAGCGCTGGCCGACCCGCTCCGGCTCCGGGTTGCGGCTGATGTCCCGCACGCTCTCGATGAAGCCCCGCTTCGGCTTCAGGGATTCCGCTTCACTCACGCTCTGCAATCTAGTCACGCGGCGACTGCCAGCGGACGAACAGCAGGCACTGGCACACTCATGGTCAGCCCACCTCGCGATCGACGGCTTCTGAAGCACCGATGCGCTGTCGGTGCCTCGCGATACGCTTGGAGTGGGGACCGCGAGCCCCCTTGGGGGACGCTGCCGCCCCCGAGTCCGAGGTTACTGTGCGGCACCGACACGAACGGGGCCAAGCACCTGGCCAAAAGATGGTCAGATCGAGTCCCCGCCGGATGTCCCACTCCTGGTGAGTGAATCGGCGGACAAAGGCTGCTACTAAACCCCCGCGCCGCTGATCATCAGCGCCGCAGGGTCGTCTCCTGCTCCATGTGCGAGAGCTTGGCCGGGTTGCGCACCGCGTACAGGCCGCTGATCCGGCCGTCCTCGACGCGCACCGCGATCACGGTGTCGAGTTCGCCGTCGAACCGCACGATCAGCGCCGGGTATCCGTTGACCTGAGCAGGTTCCATCGCCCATCCGGTCACCTTCAGCAGGCCGCCGAGCAGCATCCGCGCCACCTTCGAGGCGCCCACGACGGGACGCGGGACGGCCTGCTTCACGCCGCCGCCGTCGCCGAGGAACACGACGTCCGGTGCCAGCAGGTCCAGCAGGCCCTGGAGATCACCCGTCTCGGTGGCGCGCTGGAACGCCGCCAGCGCCTCGCGGGACGCCGCCTGGGTCACTACCTCGCGCGGGCGGCGGGCGGCCACGTGCGAACGGGCCCGGTGGGCGATCTGGCGGACGGCCGCCGGGTTCTTGTCGACGGCGGCGGCGATCTCGTCGTAGTCCAGGTCGAAGACCTCGCGCAGGACGAAGACCGCCCGTTCGGTCGGGGTGAGGGTTTCGAGGACCAGCATCACCGCCATCGAGACGCTGTCGGCCAGTTCGACGTCCTCGGCGACGTCCGGGGCGGTCAGCAACGGCTCCGGCAGCCACGAACCGACGTAGGACTCCTTGCGGCGGCCCAGGGTGCGCAGGCGGCCGAGGGCCTGGCGGGTGACGATCCGGACCAGGTAGGCGCGGTGGTTCTCGACCACGCCGTGGTCCACGCCCGACCACTTCAGCCACGTCTCCTGGAGCACGTCCTCGGCGTCGGCGGCGGAGCCGAGCATCTCGTAGGCGATCGTGAAGAGGAGGTTGCGGTGGCTGACGAACGTGTCGGTGGCGGCGTCCATGGACACAAGACACCAGCCGACGGCGGTTTGTGACAGTGGGCCGGATCACAGTCACAGGATTCGGGGCAGCGGCATCTCGTGGTCGTCAAGCAAGTCCACGAGGGAGGAAAAGTTCATGGAACCGCGCTTCAACCTCTTCGGCACCGAGACCGGCAGCAAGCTCGCGAAGCGGTTCGCGGGCCTCGGCCAGGCCGTGCACCAGACGTCGCTGCCCGCGATCACGGCGGAACTGGTCAGCCTGCGGGCGAGCCAGCTGAACGGCTGCGGCTTCTGCCTCGACATGCACGTCAAGGAGGCCATCGCGGCCGGCGAGGACCCGCTGCGCCTGCACCTGGTGGCCGGCTGGCGCGAGACCACGGTGTTCACCGAGGCCGAGCAGGCCGCGCTGGCGTTCACCGAGGAGGGCACCGTGCTCACCCGGGACGGCGTGAGCGACGAGACCTGGGCAGGCGTCCGCAAGCACTTCAACGACGAGCAGGTCGCGGCGCTGATCTGCCTGCTCGGGCTGATCAACGCCGCCAACCGGATGGCCGTCATCACGCACCAGAAGGGCGGCTCGTACCAGATCGGTGCGATGGCCCAGTTCCAGGACTAGTGGATCCGGCCCCTGAGCATGATCATGCGCGGCGTGCGGAGAACCTCGAGGTTCTCCCGCGGGTCCTCGTCGTAGACGACGATGTCCGCGGCCGCGCCCTCGGTCAGCGACGGGAAGCCGAGCCACTCGCGAGCACCCCACGACGCGGCGCCGATGGCGTCCAGAGCGCTCATCCCCACGCCGTGCAGCGCGACGATCTCGTCGACGATGCGGCCGTGCTGGATGCCACCGCCCGCGTCGGTGCCCGCGTAGACCGGGACGCCCGCCTCGATCGCGGACGCCACGGTGGTGGAGACGCGAGCGTGCAGGTCACGCATGTGGTTCGCGTACTTCGGGTACTTACCGGCCTTGTCCGCAATGCCGGGGAACGTCTCGATGTTGATCAGCGTGGGCACCAGCGCGGTGCCGTGCTCTGCCATCAACGAGATCGTGTCGTCGGTCAGGCCGGTGCCGTGCTCGATGCAGTCGATGCCCGCGTTGATCAAACCCGGCAGCGCGTCCTCACCGAAGACGTGCGCCGTCACGCGCGCACCGGCGGCGTGGGCGACCTTGATGGCCTGGGCCAGCTCCTCGTCCGTCCACAGTGGAGCGAGGTCGCCCTCGCCGCGGTCGATCCAGTCGCCGACCAGCTTGACCCAGCCGTCGCCGTACGCGGCCTGCTCGGCCACGGCCGTCGCGAGATCCGACTCGATCTCCACGCCGATGTGCGGGATGTAGCGCTTCGGGCGGGCGATGTGCCGGCCGGACCGGATGATCCGCGGCAGGTCGAGGCGCTCCTGCAACGGCGTCGTGTCGATCGGTGAGCCGCAGTCGCGGATCAGCAACGTGCCCGCGGCGCGGTCCGTGAGCGCCTGCTCGACGGCCTCGGGCAGCTCGACGCCGCCCTGCGGGCCCAGGCCGACGTGGCAGTGCGCGTCGACCAGGCCCGGAACCAGGAACCCGCCGTCGACGACGGTCTGCGCGTTCGGCACCGGCTGGGTGCGGACACGGCCGTTGACGACCCACAGGTCTCGCGGCTCGCCGTCCGGCAGGACGACGCCGCGCAGGTGCATGGTCACTTCTTCTTGTCGTCCCCGTCGAACTTGAACTTCGACGGGTCGAAACCGGGCGGAAGCTCGTTCAGGCCGCCCAGGTTCGGCAGGCCACCACCGGGAGGCATGCCCGGAATCCCGCCGGGAGGCATGCCGGGCATGCCGCCGGGGAACATCCCGGGCGGGAAGCCGCCCTTGATCTTGGGGGGCGTCGGGCCGCGTCCGCCCTTGCCCTTCTTCCCCTTCTTGCCCTTGCGGGTCTTGCTGCCGCCACCGCCGCCGAAGCCCATCCGGCCGGCCATCGACGCCATCATCTTGCGGGCCTCGAAGAAGCGGTTGACCAGGTCGTTGACGTCGCTGACCTTGACGCCGGAGCCGTTCGCGATGCGCAGCCGGCGGGACCCGTTGATGATCTTGGGGTCGTCGCGCTCGGCCGGAGTCATGCCGCGGATGATCGCCTGGATGCGGTCGAGGTGCTTCTCGTCCAGCATGCCGAGCTGGTCCTTCATCTGACCGGCGCCGGGCAGCATGCCGAGCAGGTTCGCGATCGGGCCCATCTTGCGGATCGCGAGCATCTGCTCCAGGAAGTCCTCGAGCGTCAACTGGCCGGAGTGCAGCTTCGCCGCGGCCTTCTCGGCCTGGTCCTGGTCGAAGTGCTGCTCGGCCTGCTCGATCAGGGTGAGGACGTCACCCATGCCGAGAATGCGCGACGCCATCCGGTCCGGGTGGAAGACGTCGAAGTCCTCGAGCTTCTCGCCGTTGGACGCGAAGAGGATCGGCTGGCCGGTGACCTCGCGGACCGACAGCGCGGCACCACCGCGGGCGTCACCGTCGAGCTTGGTGAGCACGACACCGGTGAAGCCGACGCCGTCGCGGAACGCCGTGGCGGTGTTGATCGCGTCCTGACCGACCATCGCGTCGACCACGAACAGGATCTCGTCCGGGTTGACCGCGGCCCGGATGTCGATGGCCTGCTGCATCATCTCCTCGTCGACGCCCAGCCGGCCGGCCGTGTCTACGAGAACGATGTCGTGCTGCTTGGCCTTGGCCTCCGCGATGCCGAGACGCGAGACCTCGACGGGGTTGCCCACGCCGTTGCCGGGCTCGGGAGCGAAGACGGGCACGCCCGCGCGCTCACCGACGACCTGGAGCTGCGTCACCGCGTTCGGGCGCTGGAGGTCGGCGGCGACGAGCAGCGGCGTGTGGCCCTGGCCCTTCAGCCACTTCGCCAGCTTGCCCGCGAGCGTCGTCTTACCGGCACCCTGCAGACCCGCCAGCATGATCACCGAAGGCGGGTTCTTCGCGAGGTTCAGCCTGCGGGTCTCGCCACCGAGGACGTTGACGAGCTCCTCGTTGACGATCTTCACGACCTGCTGCGCCGGGTTCAGCGCCTGGTGGACCTCGGCGCCCTTGGCACGTTCCTTCACCTTCGCGATGAAGTTGCGCACAACGGGCAGCGCGACGTCGGCCTCGAGCAGGGCGACCCTGATCTCGCGGGCGGTCGCGTCGATGTCGGCGTCGCTGAGCCGGCCCTTGCCGCGAAGGCCCTGGAGAACCGTGGTCAGCCGGTCGGAAAGCGTGGAGAACACGCCTCCCAGACTAGCTAACCTCGTGTTCACCCGATCCCGTGGCTCGCCAGGGCATCCAGGAGCACCGGCTCACGACGTCCGACGGGAGCAGTGGAGATCTGCGCGAACCGCAGCCCCGCCGACACCGCTGCTCCATCCGCCACCGGATCGTCGCCGACGTACAGGCACTCCGACGGCTCGACGTCGAGCCGGACGCAGGCGGCGTCGAAGGCCCGTGCGGACGGCTTCGAGACACCGATCTCGTAGGACAACGCGAAGGCGTCCACGGCCAGCGACTCGCGCGCGAACACCCGGCGGATGTCCCACGAGATGTTGCTCAGCACCCCGACCTTCAGCGGCTTCACCGCGTTCAGGGCCGCAGCCGTGTCGGTGTAGGGCAGCCAGAACGCCGGGTTGTGCAGGCGCTGGAACAACTCGTCGGTCATCGTGAGCCCCGCGAGCCGGAACAGGGTCCAGTAGGCGGAGCGGTTGGCCAGCGCGGTGAGGTCGCGGGCGTCCCACACCGCGCGCTCGGCGGCGTTCATTCGCGCCACGAACGGCGCCGGGGCGCGCAGCACCGTGAGGTGCCGCGGCGAGAGCCATTGGTAGGTCGGGCGCCCGAAGAGGGTGCCTGCGAAGTCGAAGAGGACAGCCTTGATCACGACACCATGATGCGCAGACCACCCGAGGTCCCCGCACGGGTGAGGAGCGTCACGCCGCTGAATCCGAACGGCACCCAACCGGCCTCGAACTGCGCGCGCATCGACGAGCCGCGGCGGACGTGTCGCTCGAAAGCGTGAGTGCGGACGACGCGCTTTCGGGCGATCTGGCCGTCCAGGGCCTGGGCCGCCGAGGCGTCCAGCCACAGGAAGTGACGGGAACGCCCCGACAGCAGACCGGCGAGCACCAGCATGAAACGCGTGCCGGGCCGCGTGGACGGCTCGTGCACCACCAGCAGGCCCGCGCAGAACATCGCTGACCAGAAGACGCGCAAACGGTGCGTGAGGTGCACGAAGACGCGCCAGTACTTGTACGGCAGAGGTACGCGCGGTTCCAGCCAGCTGCGCACCTGGTCGGAGTCGAGCACGGTGACCGGCTCGTCCGCGTCGAGGCGGGTGAGCAGCGTCGTCTTGCCCGCGCCGGGGATCCCGGCGAGGACTACGAGCGAGCGCGGGCGCACTCGGACGACTGCGGCTTGCGTGTTCAACACGGCGGTCATGTCCTAGAAGACGTCTTGACCATCCTTCTCGTTCAGTTTGGTCCGATTTCCGCCGAAATGCACGGGGATTCAGCGCCAGACGACGGCGCGGTAGGTGCCGTTGGCGAAGTTCGCGACGCCGATGACCTGCCCGACCTCGCTCAGCCCGCTCACGGAGTGACGTGCGGCACCCGGCAGCGTCGGCAGCAAGGTCTGCGTGCCCGCCATGGTCCAGGTCGCGGCCGTGGTGCCGACGGTGCCCGCGACGACACCCGAGTTGTTCACCTCGCCGGCACTGGAAGGTGCGGGCGCCAGCACGGCACTGCCGCCACCGAAGAGGTCCCACCGGATCGCCTGCGACGAGAGCTCGCCGACCGCGAACCCGTTGTCGTTGATGTCGAACGGCCGTGCGCCGGCACCCAGCTGGGTGCGAGTGTTGTCGCGCAACCAGAGCACGCCGTTGGTGCCCACGGTGCCGCCCGCGTCGGCGAGCTGGTTGACCGCGAGCAACGTGCCGGTGTCGAGCACGGTCCGCACGCCGGAAGCGTTCCACCGGACCACGTCGCTGCCGGTGTACCCGACGGCCCAGCCCGCGCCGGTCACGTGCCGCGCGCTGCCCGCGCCCAGGATCGTGGCGTCACCGATCGAGTCCCAGAGGACCGCCTGGCTCACACCGTTGATCGTGGCGGCCCCCGCGACGGTGCCGGTGTCGTTGACGTCGTACGCGACGGAGCTCGTCGCGCCCGCCACCGCCAGCTGCACCAGCGCGCCGGAAGGGTTCCACTTCACCGCCTGCGCCTGGCCGGAGGAGTTCACGGCGTAGCCCGCGACCACGCTGTCCCGGTTGATCGCGTTCGCCTGCGAGTCGAACCCGAGGTCCGCGAGCTTCCTGATGCCGTCGAACCGGTCCCAGCGCACGGCGTGCTGCGAGGTTCCCGTGCCGTAGGAGACGCCCGCGATCGAACCGGCGTCGTTGATGTCGATCGCGGTGCTCCGGAGATCACCCGGCAACGTGCCGAGGTCCTCCACGGCCAGTGGAGCCGCCTGAGCGGTGGCGGGAATGATCAGGGCCGCGACGACGGCGGCCACCATTGCGGTTCTCAACGTTCTTCCTCCCCAGTCAGAACAACGAGAACCCCGACACTGCCCGGACGGCGCGAAGGTTGTCCAGGAAGCTGTCTCGTTGTCAGAACCGGGAAACAGCGGCGGTGGTGCGAGTGCGCGGTACCTCCCCCGGCGCCGTCACTCGTCACCACCACCCTCTGCCTGTCCGGGAAGCGATCCACCCCTCGAGGACGCTTTCCGGACACCACGAACACTGCCGTGTTTCGGAACCGCGCAGGAGCGTGAGCACCCGGAGAGGTTGTGCGTAGAGCTACTCAACCTCTACCTGGCCGCGTCGAGCACCGCCCGTTCGATCCGGCGCCGGTCGAGGTCGGTGCCCGCGATGCTGAACGAGTCGACGACCGTCGCGCCCAACGTGGACACGCGCGCCCACTGCACGTCGGCGCCGCACTGCTCGAGCGCACCGGCCACGCGGTGCAGCAGCCCGATCCGGTCGGCGGCCCGCAGTTCCAGCACCACCGCGCCGGTCGCCTCGTCGTCGAACCACAGCACCTTCGACGGCGGCGGGTCGAGCGGCGGGCCGCCGTAGTCGCGTTCCTTCGCGGCGAGCTTGTCGGCCAGCGGCAACGAGCCGTCGATCGCCCTGGACAGCTGTTCGCGCAGCAGCGCCGCGTCCGGCAGCGAGCCGAACCGCGGCGACACCGTGAACGCGTCCACCGTCGCGCCACCGTGCGAGTGCAACGTCGCCGCGTGGACCTCCAGCGAGTTCAGCGCGAGCACACCGGCGGCCTTGGACAGCAGTCCCGGACGGTCCGGCGCGATCACCGTCACGACCGCCGCGTGGTCCTGCTTCTCCAGCAGCACGTCCGGCTTTCCCGACGCCGCAACGCGTTCCGCCATCGCCACGTGCACGGGGTCGAGCGGTTCCGGTTTGGGCAACGGCTCGCCCGCCATCGCCTTGCGGCAGCGCGAGACCAGGTCGGCCATCAGCGCGGCCTTCCAGTCCGTCCACACGCCCGGCCCGGTCGCGATGGAGTCCGACTCCGCCAGCGCGTACAGCAGTTCCAGCAGAACCGCGTCGCCGCCGAGCGTCTCCACCACCCGGTGCACGGTCGCCTCGTCCTCGACGTCGCGCCGGGTCGCGGTGTGCGGCAACAGGAGGTGGTGGCGCACCATCATCGACAACGTCTCGACGTCCTGCGGCCACAGCCCGATCCGCTCCCCGATCTGGGTCGCCAGCGCGGCCCCGACCTCGGAGTGGTCCTGCTGGCGGCCCTTGCCGATGTCGTGGATCAACGCGCCCAGCAGCAACAGGTCAGGCCGCGACACCGTCGTCACGAGCCGGGCCGCGTGAGCGACGGTCTGCACCAGGTGCCGGTCGACCGTCCACATGTGCGCGGCGTCGCGCGGCGGCAGGTCCCGCACCGCACCCCACTCGGGGAACAGCCGGCCCCACAGATCCGTGCGGTCCAACGCTTCCACGACGTCCACGAGTCCACTGCCGCTGCCCAGCAACGCCAGCAGCTCCTCGCGGGCCTCGCGGGGCCACGGCTGGCGCAGCTCCGGCGCCGAGTCCGCGAGCCGGGACAACGTGCCCGTCGCGATCGGATGCTTGCTGCGTGCCGCCGCCGTCGCGACACGGAGCAACAACGCCGGATCACGGCTGGGAATCGCGTCACGGGCGAGCGAGACCTCAGACCCGTGCAGCACCACGCCTTCGTCCAACGGCCTGCGCGGCGGCTGTCCTCTCAGGAACGCACCGAGGCCCCGTTTCGGGGCGGCCGCACGGGCGGTCCGCATCGCCACGTCGAACGCGTAGACGACAGTGCGTGCGGCGGAGGAAAGCGAACGTGCCAAAGCGAAACGGTCGGTCAGACCGAGCGCGGAGGCCACCTCGTCGCCGTCCTGCGCCCGCAGCACGTCACGCGGTTTCCGTGCGGCACGGCGAAGTTCGGTGCGCACGTCCAGCAGCAGCTTGCGGGCCTCGTCGACGTCGGCGGACGGTCTGTCCACCACCTGCGCGACCGACAGCGCGTCCAGGATCGTGACGTCCCGCAACCCGCCGCGGCCGTGCTTGAGGTCGGGTTCGACGCGGTGCGCGATCTCGCCGCTGCGGGCCCAGCGCTTCTGCGACGACTCGGCGATCTCGTCCAGCCGGTTGCGCACGTTCCCGCGCCACGCCTGCTTCGCGCCTTCGGCGAGCTTCTGGGTGACCTCGTGGTCGCCCGCGATGTGGCGGATGTCCAGCAGCCCCAGCGCGGTCCGCAGATCACCGGCCGCGACCCTCAGGGCCTCCCCGACCGTGCGGACCGAGTGGTCGAGCCCGATGCCGGAGTTCCATAGTGGATACCAAAGCTTCTCGGCTATCTCATCGACGTTCTTGACGCCGTTGTGCACCAGGACCAGATCCAGGTCGGAATAGGGCACGAGCTCGCGCCGCCCCAGCCCGCCGACCGCCACGAGCGCGATACCCGATCCGGATATCCCCGCTCCCCCCGCATGTTTGGTCAACCAGAACTCGTGCAGGTCCACGAGTGCTTCGCGCAAAGGTTCGGCGGCCAAGCGACGACGACCTGGCACGAGCAGCCTTTCGCGTGCTCGCACCAGGTCGTCAGCCGTGACGACGGCCGTTTGGTTGTTCTCCACGGGCCGTCTCCTAGTTGTTAAAGCGCGTCCGATCCACGTTCGCCCGTGCGTACACGGACAACGGTTTCGACCGGAGTGACCCAGACCTTGCCGTCACCGATCTTGCCGGTGCGGGCGGCCTCGACCACCGCTTCCAGCACCTTCTCGACGGCCGTGTCGTCGATGACGACCTCGATCTTGATCTTGGGCACGAAGTCCACGGAGTACTCCGCACCGCGGTAGACCTCGGTGTGGCCCTTCTGGCGCCCGTAGCCCTGCACTTCACTGACCGTCATGCCCAGCACCCCGAGCTGTTCGAGGGCGCCCTTCACGTCGTCCAGGGTGAACGGCTTGATGATCGCGGTGACCAGCTTCATTTCTTGTTGCTCCCCTCGAGAACCGCGGTCGCGCCCGCGGCCACGCTCGGCTTGCCGGTACCACGCGCGCTGGTGAGGCTGCCGTACTCGTAAGCCCGCTCAGCGTGCTCGGACTCGTCGATGCTCGCGACCTCGGCCTCTTCCGACGCGCGGAAGCCGACGGTGAACTTCACCAGGTAGCCGAGCGCGAGGCTCAGGACGAAGGAGTAGCCGAGCACCGCGAACGCACCGACTGCCTGGCGCCAGAGCTGGTCGACGCCGCCGCCGTAGAACAGACCGTTGATCTTGGCCGGGGCCGACTCGCTGGCGAACAGGCCGATCAGGATCGTGCCGGACAGACCACCGACGAGGTGCACGCCGACGACGTCGAGCGAGTCGTCGTAGCCGAAGCGGTACTTGAGCGACACGGCCAGGGCGCAGAGGACACCGGTGATCGCACCGATCGCGATGGCACCGATCGGGGTGACCGACGAACAGGCGGGCGTGATCGCGACCAGACCGGCGATGACACCGGACGCCGCACCGAGCGTGGTGGCCTTGCCGTCACGGATGCGCTCCGTGATCAGCCAGCCGAGCATCGCCGCGCAGGTGGCGACGAGCGTGTTGATGAACGTGACACCGGCGAGGCCGTTGGCGCCGAGAGCGGAACCGGCGTTGAACCCGAACCAGCCGAACCACAGCAGACCGGCACCGAGCACGACCAGCGGCAGGCTGTGCGGCTTCATCGGCTCCTTGGGCCAGCCGACGCGCTTGCCGAGCACGATCGCGAGCGCGAGACCAGCGGCACCGGCGTTGATGTGCACCGCCGTACCACCGGCGAAGTCGATCGCGAGGAGCTTGTTGGCGATCCAGCCACCGGGGTCGATGACGTTGCCGGCCTCGTCCTTGCCGTCGAAGTCGAACACCCAGTGCGCGACCGGGAAGTACACGATCGTGGCCCACAGGCCGGCGAACAGCAGCCACGGGCCGAAGCGGGCGCGGTCGGCGATCGCACCGGAGATCAGCGCGACCGTGATGATCGCGAACATCGCCTGGAACGCCACGAACACGGTGCTCGGGATCTTGCCCGCCAGCGAGTCGGCGCCCAGCAGCCCGTCAAGGCCGAAGAACTCGAACGGCTTGCCCAGCAGGCCTCCGCCGACGTCCGCGCCGAATGCCGCCGAGTACCCGAACAGCACCCAGAGGACACCGACCACGGCCATCGCGCCCAGGCTCATCATCATCATGTTGAGCACGCTCTTCGAACGGACCATGCCTCCGTAGAAGAAGGCAAGGCCCGGCGTCATCAGCAGCACCAATGCGGCGCTGGTGAGCACCCAGGCGGTGTCCCCTGTATCCACTTCGACCTCCACTGCACGTCGGTTGCAGGGAGCATCGAGATGTCCTGTTTCACCCACCCACGCCCAACGTTTCGCGGAGGTGAACTGTCGACCTGGACGTGTTACGTCCGCGTTTCGCGCCGTTCACGGACTCGATTCGGCAACCTCACGGCGTCGGGCCGATAACGAGCAGTAGTCGAGGGTCTCCTCTTCCGGGGCATTGCGCCATGCCGGAAGCGGTTGCTGGATACCGTCGGCAGATGCGCGTTTTCGCGATCGTGCTGGTAGTCGTCGCTCTTTCCGCCTTCGGCGCGTTCGTGTGGGTCATGTCGAACTTCCGGCTCTCCCAGGATTCGCAGGGAGAGCCGGTCATGCCTCCTCCGCCGGGTCCCCAGCCCAGGAGCCTGAACGTCACCGTCGCGAGCACACACGGATGGGACGTCATCTCC
Source organism: Lentzea waywayandensis (assembly GCF_900115955.1). Taxonomy (GTDB): domain Bacteria; phylum Actinomycetota; class Actinomycetes; order Mycobacteriales; family Pseudonocardiaceae; genus Lentzea; species Lentzea waywayandensis. The sequence continues at coordinate 969,515 of NZ_FOYL01000003.1, read as the reverse complement.
AACGGCGAGCAGGTCGTGGGCGAAGTGCGGAACGAGACGGGAACCTGCGCGGACCCCTTCACCGCGCTGAAGGTGTCGCTCCCGCACTCCGGCCACACCAGGGTGACCTTGGAGGTTCGGCCCGAGCCGCAGCAGGAACTCGTCATCACCGCGATCAGGATTCAGGTGAGGACCGTCTCGCCCCTGTACCGCACGGCGAAGTACCTGTACCACTGCGCCGGGCCCGCCGCCCCTCCCGCGACCAGGGTGCGGGTGGACACCAGCACGTCGGCCGCCTACCCGGTCGAAGGCGCGTTCCCGCTGCGGGTGCCGGCGGACGGCTATCGGCAGGACGTCGAGGTCGATGTGCACGGCGAGGACGCGGCCGACTGGGACGTCGAGGTCGACTACACGCTCGGCGGTGTCACCCGGACCCAGGTCGCGTCCGCGTCCCAGCCGCTGCGCACCGAGCCGCTGCCCGACGCCGCAGGGCACGTGGTGTGGTGCGACCAGCGGTGGCGTCCCGGCGAACGCTGCTAGCGGCGAACCTCGCTGTACGCCGACGCGCGGTTGAGGACCATCAAAGGCGTCGCGGCGATCAGCAACGCCGCCGCGAGACCGCACGCGACCACCACCGCGAACCCGACCGTCGGCAACGGTCCCTTCGTCGCGACCAGCGTGAGCACCCCGAGCGCCACGCCGAGCCCGGTCATCGCCACCAGCGGCACACCCGTCTCCAGCAACACGACCCTGCGCAGCTGGCCGAGCGTCGTGCCGGACGCGCGCAGCAGTGCGAAAGAACGCCGCCGTTCGAGCACTCCTCCCACCGCGCCGGCCGCCAGACCGCATCCCGCGACCACCACGACGACGACCAGAGCGAAGTGGACGGCGGACTCGACGTCGTCCCAGAGCCGTTGCTCGCGCAGCACGAACTCGCGGCGGGTGTTGATGATGGCGCGCGGCGCGGCGACGGCCTCACGGGTGCGGATGCGTTCCTCGTCGGCCACCGTGCCGTCGCTGACGATCTCGCGGTCGCGGCCGTCGAACACGGTCACCACACCGCGCGGGGTGGCGGTGCCGGGCAGGTCGCCGTACGCGCTGACCAGGCCGCTCAGGTACGTCGCCGCGAAGGCCGCGAACACCAGTGCGCTCGCGGCCCGGAACGACGCTTTCGGGTCCTGCTCGATCCGGCGTGCGGCCAGCACCGTCGTGGCGTTGGAAGCGCGCGCGAGCAGCCGTCCGATCTGCAGGCACACCCACGGACCCACGATCGCCACGCCGACAACGGTCGCGATCCCGAACAACGGCGCCAGCTCGTCGAAGCCGGCGGACGAGGTGTACGTGACCAGGAACAACCCACCGAGACCGATCGCCAGCGGCAGCACGCGCACCGCGGTCGGCGGCTTCGAGGCGGCGCGCCGGACGATCCCGAGCGGGCCGATGTCGACGCGGCGCAACGACACCACGGAGACGAGGACGGCGAGCAACGGCACCAAAGCCAGCACGGCCAACGGCGCGCGCACGTCGTCGGCGTGGAACGGGAAACCTTCGTACGTCACCGAAGAAGCGAACACACGGCGCAGGCCTTCATAGGCGAGCCAGCCGGCGAGCGTTCCCGCCAAGGCCGCGATCCCCGTCTCGGCGGCCGCGATCAGAGCCGTCTGCGACCGGGTGGCTCCGACCAGCCTCAACGCGGCCAGGCGGCGTTCGCGTTGGGCCGCGGCGATCCTGGTCGCCATCGCCACGAACACCACGACGGGCACGAGCAGCAGCAGCGCCGCGATCCCGAGAACGATCCTGGTGAACGCGAAGAACGCGTGGTCAGGCTCGACAGCGATGCCGGACGCGGTGAACATCCCGGGCACCTGCCCGCCGACCACGGCGACGAGCTGCGCCGGATGGGACAGCAGGTCCACGGGGATCATGCCGACGACCACGCCCGGATAGCGGTCATCGAGTTGATCGTCCGGAGTGGACTCGAACAACCGCTGCATCGCCGGTGAGGCAACGACTTCACCGGGACGGGGCAACGGGAAGCCGGGCGAGGGCGAGGAGGGACCGACGTCGGCGACGTGGATCCGCAGCATCTCCTCGCCGCGGAAGTAGTCGGTGACGGCCAGCCACTGCACAGAACCGGAACCGGGCGTGTCGGCGCGCGTGTACTGCCACGCCGAACGGTCGGAACGGCCCTGCAACGCGCCCTGGGCCGCGAGACAGAGCATCAACACCGTGACACCAACGGCCACGCCGGCAGCCGTGAACGCGAAACGCGCCCACGCACCCTTACCGCGAGGCCACCACAGGCCAGCCATGACGCAGGACTATACCCCCGGCGTATACACCGGGGGTATAGCTACTGACCTGCGTTAGCGAACCGAGAACGGGCCCGCCGGGATCCGCGGCTTCGCGGACATGACCGACGCCTGCGCCGGCGGCTCGACCGCGGCACACGAGGTGCCGTTGCGCGGCAGCTTCAGCGAGACCAGGTACTCGTTGTTGATCTTCAGCGTGCACTCGCTGCGGTCGTAGACGCCGTGGCCCCAGCCTTCGTAGGTCACGAAGACGGTGGTGTCACGGGTCTGACGGTGCGCGTTGACAGCCCACTCGTACGCCGTCGCCGGGTCGTGCTTGGCGTTGGTGAGCAGGATCTTCGGCGAGTTCTTGATCTTCAGCGTGCGCTGCGGGTTCGTGGCCTTCGGGAACCCGACGCAGCCCATCATGGCGCCGTGGCCGAGCGAGGAGCCACGCGTGTTCGGCGCGATCCGGTACTCCGACTTCACCAGCGACTGGTACTCGCCCCACGAGCTCACGCGGAGGTTGTAGTCGTTGCAGAAGATGCCGGGGAACGGGTTGTCGAACGTCTCCTCGGCGGCGAACGCCGAGAAGGCCGACTTCGGAGCCTGCGTGCCGTCGATGATCTGCTTGATCTGCTCGGCGAACCGCTGCCAGCTCGGCCCGTAGGCCATGCTGACCACACCGCCGCCGAGGTCCTCCGGCGTCATCTTGACGGTCGGGTCCCACGGAGCGGGCACCTCACCGCGCTCCGCCTTGGCCAGCAGGTCCTTCCAGATCTTGCGGAGGTCCTGACCGTGGAACGGCGAGGTCGCCGCCCGGTCGTTCCACTTGATCCACTCGTTGAACGAGTCCTCGGCGGTGCGCGCCTCGGAGTCGAGGAACTGCTTCGTGCCCAGGCTGTGGTCCATGTTGGAGTCGATGATCATGGCGCGGATGTTCTTGCCGAACTTCTCCGCGTAGTGCTGGCCCATGATCGTGCCGTACGAGATGCCGTAGTAGTTGATCTTCCGCTCGCCCAGCGCGCGGCGGATGGCGTCGATGTCCTGCGCCACCTCCGCGGTCGAGGCGTTGTCGAAGATCGCGCCGGACTGCTTGCGGCAGTCCTCGCGCAGCGTCTTGTTGAACGTGACCAGCGCGTCGAACTCGGCCTTGGTCTTCGGGTAGCTCGACGGCGTCTTCTGGAGCAGCTCCGCCGAGCACTTGATCGGCGCACTGCGCGCGACACCACGCGGGTCGAACCCGATGACGTCGAACTTGTCGATGATCTCCTTGCTGAAGTACCCGTCGGCGAACATCGAGAAGTCGACGCCCGAACCGCCCGGTCCGCCGGGGTTGATCACCATCGCGCCGATGCGCTTGGACGGGTCGGCCGCCTTGAGACGCGAGACGGCCAGCTTGAACTTCTCACCGTTCGGCTTGGAGTAGTCGATCGGCAACTCGAGGAAGCCGCAGTCGACCGTCGGCTTCTCCTCGCACGGCTTCCAGTCGATCGCGCCGACCTGGTACTCCGGCTGCCCTTCCGGAGCCGCGATCGCGACCTGACTCGCGCCTAGAACCAATGCAGAACTGGCGATCGCGGCGCCAAAGGCGCGCACCATCGGTTGCATGGAATTCCTCCCTGGATCCCCGAACTTGCGGGAGGAACGCTTCCACCGATCGTGTGACGCAGACAACCAACCTAGGTAGGGATCCGAATCAGACCGTGGTCGGACAACCACCGTCAGTTAGTCGTTTTGGCCCACATCTCCCGCAGGTGCGCTAGGCCGTCACTCGTAGGGGTGCCGAGGATCCGGAGGCGTGCCATTCCGCCGTCCGGATAGATGTCGAGCCGGACGGCCGTCGCCTCGGTCGCGTCCACGACGAACCGGTGCCGCGTGTCGGGCTGCAACCGGGTGCGCGGGAGCAGGTCGAACCACGTGTCCGGGTCGGTGCGCTCGTCGCAGCCGCGCACCGACGCCCAGCCCGGCGCGTTGCCCTTGAAATGGCTGGTGTCGAGCTCGACCAGCTGCACGACGCCGGGTGCGGCGAGCCGGAGCGACACCCAGTCGTTGCCGTCGTCACGGCGGCGCGCGGTCTCCCAGCCCTCCCCCATGACCGTGGCCTGACCAGGGGCGATGAGGTTGTTGGGAGAGCTGTAGAACATGTTGCTGCACCCGGTGACGACAGCGCCGTTCTCCAGTGCGGCGAGGTCGATGCCACCCACGAGCAGACGCGGGTCCGCGAGCGGTTCGCCGTGCACGCGCAACCGAGCCACACCGCCGTCGGGATCGATGGTCAGCCGTACGTGCGTGACGCGGCGTCCCTCGGTGACGTCGAAGTAGTGCTTCTCGTCTCCCTTCAGCGCGGTCCGTTCGACCAGCGGGAACCACTCGGTGATCTCGTCGGCGCCCGGATAGCCGTCGACCTGGGCGCCCTCGACCCAGCAGAACGGCGGGTAGTTGCCCTTGAAGAACGCCGTGTCGACGACGATCCCGCGCACGACACCGGGCATGCCGAGCCTGACCACCGCCTGATCCACGCCCGACTCACGACGGCGGCGGGTCTCCCAGCCGTCGTAGACCTGGCCTTTGTGACCGAAGGTGTAGGTCTGGTAGACCGGCTCTGCGGGCTTGATCAGGTTCTCCCGCTCGGCGAACAGCTCGTCGTTCGCCCACACCACGCCACCTCCGGCCGCGCGCGAGGCGAGATCCGGCAGCCGGGTCCACTCGGTCATGCTTCTCCTCTTCTGAGCAGCTTTCCTTTGGGCGAACTTGCCCTGGTCTGACTGATTTCCTTGCCCCGCAACCACGTCTGCCTGACCACGCCGTTCAGCGTGCGGCCGTGGTACGGCGTGACCGGGTTGCGGTGGTGGAGCTTGTTCTTGTCCACCACGAAGGTCTCGTCCGGTGCGAACACCACGAAGTCGGCGTCCTTGCCGACCTCGATGGCGCCCTTGGTCGCCAATCCGACCTGACGCGCCGGATGCGTCGCCATCCAGCGGACGACGTCGGTGAGCTGGAAACCACGCTCCTGTGCGCCCGTCCACACCGCCGGCAGGCCGAGCTGCAACGACGCGATGCCACCCCACGCCGTCGCGAAGTCGCCTTCCTTCAGCTCCACCGTGCTCGGCGAGTGATCACTGACGACCAGGTCGATCACGCCGTCGCGCAGGCCCTGCCACAACGCCTCGCGGTTCTCCGCCTCACGGATCGGCGGGCAGCACTTGAACTCCGTCTGCCCGTCGTGGATCTCCTCGGCGGTGAACGTGAGGTAGTGCGGGCAGGTCTCGGCGGTGATCCGCAGGCTCTCGCGTTTGGCGGCCTCCAGGATCGAGAGCGCGTCCGACGACGAGAGGTGCAGGATGTGCGTGCGGGCGCCGGTCCTGCGGGTCAGCTCCACGACGTCGCTGATCGCCTTGTTCTCGGCCTCGCGCGGCCGTGAGGCCAGGAAGCCCGCGTAGTCCGGCTCCGAGTCACGGACCGTGTGCGCGTCCTCGGCGTGCACGATCGTCAACGCGTCGAGCGTGGCCAGCTGCCGCAGCGCCGTTTCCAGTTCGGCGGTCGTGACGGCCGGGAACTCGTCCACGCCCGAGTGCAGCAGGAAGCACTTGAAGCCGAATACGCCGGCCTCGTGCAGCGGCTTCAGGTCGGCGAGGTTGCCGGGGACGATGCCGCCCCAGAACCCGACGTCCACGGACACGGTCGCGGCGGCCTTGCGCTTGATCTCCAGCGCCGCCACCTCGACCGTCGGCGGGATGCTGTTGAGCGGCATGTCGATGATCGTCGTGACGCCACCGGCCGCGGCCGCCCTGGTCGCCGTCTCGAAGCCCTCCCACTCGCTGCGGCCCGGGTCGTTGACGTGCACGTGCGTGTCGACCAGGCCTGGCAGCAACACCTCGTCGTCGTTGAGGTGCACGACGTTCGGCGAGTCGATGCGGGGCTCGACAGCAACGATCCTGCCGTCGACGACACCGACGTCGCACGCGATCTCACCCTGCGGGGTCACGACCCTGCGGGCGCGGAAGACCAGGTCCATGGCACTCACTCTGACACCCAGTCGCGAGCGATGCGACCGCCGAGATCAACCAGCAGCGTCTCCGCCCGGGCCATGCACCTCGTCACGTCCGGTTCGACGTCCAGCAACGCGTAGGCGGCCTTCAGCCCCAGGTCACCGGGTTCGACCGAGCACTGCCCCGCCACCGCGACCACCGGCACGTCACCGGAGGCCCTGACCACCCCGTATGGCGCCTTGCCGTGCCGGGTCTGCGCGTCCAGCGATCCCTCGCCCGTGATCACCAGCGACGCGTCCGCCACGGCCTGCGCGAACCCGGCCAGTTCCAGCACCACCTCGATGCCGGGCCGGAACCGCGCGCCCAGCACCGCGAGCGCCGCGAACCCGATCCCGCCGGCCGCACCCGCTCCCGGCCTCGCGGCGTACTCCGGTCCGATCCGTTGGGCGAACGCCTCGAGCCGCGCTTCGAGGATCTTCACCTGCTCGGGTGAAGCCCCCTTCTGTGGCCCGTAGACCGCCGCGGCACCGGAAGGACCGAGCAACGGGTTGTCCACGTCCGAGGCCAGCACCAGGTCCACACCGTCGAACGACGCTTTGCCCAGCGCCTCCAGCATCCCGGCGCCGCCGTCCGTGCACGCGCTGCCGCCCAGCCCGAGCACGATCGTCGTGCAGCCGACGTCCAGCGCGGCTTTCAGCAGCTCACCGACGCCGTAGCTGGTCGCGTCGAGGGGCGCGGGCCGTTCCAGCAACGTCAGGCCTGCCGCCGAGGCCACCTCGACCACGGCGGTCGTGCCCTTGACCGCGAAGGACGCGGGCACCGGCTTGCCGACCGGCCCGGTGACCCAGCGACCCACCTTCACGAACCCGGCGGCGACGGCGGCGTCGACAGTTCCGTCGCCGCCGTCGGCCACCGGGAGGAGGCGCACGTCCACGTCCGGGACCGCCTCCCGCAGGCCGCGCGCGACGGCGGCGGCGACCTGCGGGGCGGTGAGCGATCCCTTGAACTTGTCCGGCGCAATGACCACGGCACTCACGGGAGCGGCTCGAATTCCTTCATCGCGGCGATCGACGTGCCGTTCGCGGTGTTGCCCTCGCGTTCGATCATGATCTCCACGAGCACCGGCCGGGACGTGCGGTCGGCCTCCTTGCGCGCCCACTCCAGCGAACCGCGGATCTCGCTCGGATCGGCGACCCGGACGCCGGAGCAGCCGTAGGCCTCCATGATCTTCACGTTGTCCGAGCCGCTGGTGTCGTAGTGGATGTCGACCTCGTACTTCATGTCGTAGCCACCGTGGTCCTCGGCCATCCGGATCAGGCCGAGGTACTCGTTGTTCAGCATGATCAGCACGAACGGCACGTCGTACTGGGCGCCGACCGCAAGTTCCTCGACCAGGAACTGGAACGAGTAGTCGCCGACGATGCCGACGACCTCCGCGTCCGGCCTGGCCTTCTTCACGCCGATCGCCGCCGGGATCTCCCAGCCGAGCGGGCCCGCCTGGCCGCAGACCTGGTAGTGCCGCGGCTTGTGCGCCTTCTGGTGCTGGCCGGACCAGATCTGGTAGAGCCCGATGGCCGTGACGAAGTAGGTGTCCGGGCCGTAGAACTCGTTGATCTCCTTGAAGACCCGCGGCGCCTTGACCGGCACGGTCTCGAAGTCCTCGCGCCGCAGCAGCGTCCGCTTGAGCTCCTGGCAACGCTCGACCCACTCGCCGGCCGCACGCGGACCACGTTCACGAGCCTTCTCCAGCAACGCCTGCAGGAACAGCTTGGTGTCGGCGACGATCCCGAGGTCGGGCCCGAACACCTTGCCGATCTGCGTCGGCTCGACGTCGACGTGGATGAACTTGCGGTCGCCGCGGTAGGTCGCGAGGTCACCGGTGTGCCGGTCGCCGAAGCGCGCGCCCAGCGCCAGCACCAGGTCGGACTCCAGGAACGACGCGTTGCCGTAGCGCTGCGAGGTCTGGATGCCGGTCATGCCCGCGTAGAGCGGGTGGTCCTCGTCGATGGCGCCCTTGCCCATCAACGTGGCCTGGATCGGGATCTGCAGGAACTCAGCCAGGTCCAGCAGCTCGGCGGACGCCTCGCCGAGGATGACACCGCCACCGGCGAGCAGCAGTGGGCGTTCCGCAGCCAGCAGCATCTCCAGCGCGCGCTCGACCCGTGCGTCGGACGGAACGCTTTTCGGCACCGGCAACGGTTCGTCGATCGTGGAGTCCCACTCGATCTCCTGCTTCTGCACGTCGATCGGCAGGTCGATCAGGACCGGGCCCGGCCGGCCGGAGCGCGCGATCCGGAACGCCTCGCGGAAGATCCACGGCATCTGCGCGGCTTCCTTGACCTGCACCGCCCACTTCGTGACCGGCGCGGCGATCGAGACGATGTCGACGGCCTGGAACGCCTCCTGGTGCAGCTTCGACACCGCGGCCTGGCCGGTGATGCAGAGGATCGGCACGGAGTCGGCCTGCGCGGTGTAGAGCCCGGTGATCATGTTCGTGCCGGCCGGACCCGACGTGCCGATCGCGACGCCGACGTTGCCGGTCGTGCGCGACCAGCCGTCCGCCATGTGCGTGGCGCCTTCCTCGTGCCGCACGATCAGGTGCTCGATCGAGCCGTCCTGTTCCATCGCCTTGTACAGCGGCAGGATCGCGGCGCCGGGGCAGCCGAACACGGTGTCGATGCCCTCGGACTTCAGGACCTCGACGACCGCTTGCATGACTGGGATCTTCGGCATTGTCTACGACCTTCCCGCGAAGTTCTCGATGACCTTGAGCAGCGCGGAGTGGTCGAGCGACCCGTAACCCTGCGCGCGTGCCGCCGCGACCAGCGCGGCGATCTGGTTGGTGACCGGCAGCGCGACGTCGGCGGCGCGTGCCGCGTCCAGTGCGATGCCCATGTCCTTGTGGTGCAGGTCGATCCGGAAGCCGGGCTGGAACTCGCGCGCGATCATCGACTCGCGCTTGAGGTCCAGGATCCGGTTCGCCGCGAGACCGCCCGCGAGCACGTCGAGGCCCGCCTTCGGGTCGACGCCGGACGCCTCCAGCAGCACGATCGACTCGGCCACGAGGGCGTAGATGCCGCCGACCATCAGCTGGTTCGCGGCCTTCACGACCTGGCCGGCGCCGTGCGGTCCGACGTGGACGATCGTCTTGCCGACGACCTCCAGGAACGGCCTGGCGGCGGCGAAGTCGGCTTCGTTGCCGCCGACCATGATGCTGAGCGACGCCTGCACCGCACCGGTCTGGCCGCCGCTGACCGGCGCGTCGAGCACGCGGACGTTCGAGAGTGTGCGGGCGATCTCGATCGACGTGGACGGGCGGATCGTGCTCATGTCGATCAGCAACGTGCCGTCGTCGAACGTGACCTCGTCGATCACCGCCTCGACCTGCGGGTGGTTCGGCAGCATCGTGATGACGACCTCGGCGCCGCTCACGGCCTCCTGCGCACTCGAAGCAGCCTTGCCGCCGTCCGCGACGAGCTTTTCCAGCGAGGCGGAGCTGAGGTCGAAGCCCGTCACGTCGTGCCCGGCGGCTACGAGGTGGGCCGCCATCGGCGAGCCCATGATTCCGAGGCCGATGAAACCGATCCTGGTCATGCTTGATCCCTCCAAGCGAAGGAGTGGGTGACGGGCTTGTACTCGGCGCCCACGAAGCCCGTGTAGCCGTTGGCGCGGAGCTTCTTCAGGTGCCCGAAGAGGTCGAGCTCGCCGGTGCCGGGCTCACCGCGTCCGGGAGCGTCGGCGATCTGCACGTGACCGATGCGGTCGACGTGGTCGGCGAGGAGGTCGAGGTCGTCGCCGTTCGTGGCGAGGTGGTAGAGGTCCGCGAGCAGCTTCACGTTGCCGCGGTCGATCTCGTCGATCAGCTCGAACGCCTGGTGGGCGGTCTTGATCGGGTACTTCGGCGCGCCGCTGAGCGGTTCGATCACGAGCTGGGCGCCGATCTCCGCCGCGACGTCGGCGGCGAAGCGGTAGTTGGAGACGGTCTGCGCGGTCGTCTCGAAGTTGCCGTGCAGCGCGTTGAGCGTGCGGCAGCCGAGGCGGGCCGCGATGGCCGCGGTGATCTCGACGTTCGTGCGGAACTCCGTCTCGCGGCCGGGCCAGCTCGCGAGCCCGCGGTCTCCGGCGGGCATGTCGCCCGCGAAGAAGTTGAGGCCGACGAGGCGCACCTGCGCGTCGACGATGGCGTTCTCGAACGCCTCGATCTCCCGTGTCTCGGGTACGGCGTCCGCGAACGGCCACCAGATCTCGACCGCGTCGAACCCGGCGGCCCGCGCCGCTGCCGGACGCTCCAGCAGGGGCAGCTCTATGAAGAGCATGGACAGGTTTGCGTCGAACATCTTTGGCTCGCTCCTTCCACATTGCGGAAGTTGGATTTCGCTCTACGGAGACACTAGACATCTCGCTCGACCCAGGTCAAGAATGTGGAAGTTCAATTCCGCGATACAGAAACTTGGAGAGCCGTGGACAGCTTCAACAGCGCCCCGGAGGCCGAACTGCGACCTCTGCTCACCGAGTGCCTCGCGGTACCCCGCTGGATCGACGCGATGGTGGCGGGCAGGCCCTACGCGTCGATGGATGCACTCCTCGCGGCTTCTTCGGTTGCCGCACAAGGACTTTCCGACGAGGAGGTGCTCGGCGCCATCGCCGGGCACCCGCGCATCGGCGAACGACAGAAGACAGGTGGGGTGTCGGCGAAGTGGTCGCGGTCCGAACAGTCCGGTGTGGACGCCTCCCAGGCTGATCGCCTGGCGGCCGCCAACGCCGCGTACGAGGATCGGTTCGGGCACATCTACCTGGTGTGCGCGACCGGCCTGAGCGGTGCGGAGATGCTCGGCAACCTGTCCAGCAGGATGGACAACCCGCCGGACGTCGAGCTCCGCGTCGTCAACGACGAACTCGCGAAGATCGCCGCCTTGCGGCTGCAGAAGCTGATCGGGAGCTGAACATGGCCATCGTCCTGGGCCCCAACCAGTACGGAAAGGCGGAGAACCGCCTCGTCACGGTGTCGCGCAACGGTTCCGTGCACACCATCAAAGACCTGACCGTCAGCACCTCGCTGCGCGGAGACCTCTCCGACACGCACCTGACCGGCGACAACGCGAAGGTGCTCGCGACCGACACGCAGAAGAACACCGTCTACGCCTTCGCGAAGGAGGCCCCTGTCGGTGAGATCGAGGACTTCGCACTGCGCCTGGGCCGCCACTTCGTGGGCACGCAGGAGGCCATCTCCGGCGCGCGGATCCTGATCGACGAGCACGCGTGGGAGCGCATCGACGGCCACGACCACGCGTTCTCGCAGGGGTCGAACGAGAAGCGCACGACCGCCGTGACGATCGAGGGCTCTTCCGCCTGGGTCGTGTCGGGCGTACGCGACCTCGTGGTGCTGAAGTCGACGGGTTCGGAGTTCCACGGCTACCCGAAGGACCCGTACACGACGCTGAAGGAGACGAACGACCGCATCCTCGCGACGTCCGTGACGGCCCGCTGGCGTTACGCCGGCACGGACGTCGACTGGGCGAAGTCGTACGCGGAGATCCGGTCCGTGATGCTGAAGACGTTCGCGGACAAGCACTCCCTGTCGTTGCAGCAGACGCTGTACGCGATGGGCGAGGCCGTCTTGAACGCACGTCCGGAGGTCGCCGAGGTGCGGCTCTCCATGCCGAACAAGCACCACTTCCTGGTGGACCTGAGCGCGTTCGGCCTGGAGAACGACAACGAGGTCTTCTACGCCGCGGACCGCCCGTACGGGCTCATCGAGGGTTCGATCCTGCGGGACGACGCTCCGGACGCGGGCCAGGCCTGGAGTACTTTGCCAGCCTTCTGAACACCACCGGGTTGAGCAGGGTCGCAGGCGTTGCGACCATGTGCACGACCCGGACGAAGCGGCGGAACAGGTCGGGGTCGTGCACGATCCCGGCCTGCCACTTCTTCAGGTACCAGCCGAGCAGTCCGCCGCGCCGGGTCTCCACCCAGCTGCGGTCGGCGTTGCTGGACATCGCCCACGGCCCCTTCGAGGCTTTTGCGATCTTCCGCTGGAACGCCCGGCAGCCCCGGGCGCTGAAGTCCTTGTGCCGCCGGAACAACAGCGCCTCCATCGCCGCCACGGTGATCCCTTGCCCGTACACGGGGTTGAACGCGCACACCGCGTCTCCCACCGCCACCAGCCCGCCAGGCCAGTTAGCCACATCCTCGAAAGCGTTGCGGCGACTGGCCGTGCGCGCGAACAGGTAGACGGGCGTGAGCGGTTCGGCGCCGGCGAGCATCTCGGAAATCGGTACCCGCAACGAGTCCAGGAACTCCTGGTAGCCGTCCAGATCGCGCGGCGGGTGATCACCGACGGCGCCCTGTGCGGTGACCATGATCCGGTCGCCCTCGACGCGCATCGCCGCGACACCGCGCGGAAGGTCCGGCGCGGACAGACTTTCCGCGTACACCACGGGAAAGTCCTTCGGCGCGGTGTAGATCCGGGTCGCGTACCCGGTGCCGGAGTCGACCACCTCGGGCGCCGGCGTGGTGATCCCGGCTTCGGCGAGCCAGGCCGCCAGCTTCGACGATCTGCCGGACGCATCCACGACCAGGTCCGCGTCGACCCTGCCGTCACGGGTGAGCACGCCGTCGACGGCACCGCCGCGCAACGACAGCCCGGTGACGTGCACGCCGTCCACGATCTCGGCGGTAACGCGCCGCCTGATGCAGGTCTCCAGCAGCGGACGGCTCAACGACAGCAGCGGCATGCCCATGTGCGTCGTGGCGAGCCAGCCGAGACGGTTGAGAATCTGCATGTCCCCGGCGTCGGCGAGCACCGCCCCCTCCGCCACGAGCTCGTCGCGCAGCCCGGGAAACAGCTCTTCCAGGAGTTCGCCGCCGCGCACCAGCAGTCCGTGCGTGTGCCTGCCCTGCGGCACGCCCGCGCGGTGCTCCGGCTCGTCCGTCAGCTTGTCGCGTTCCAGGACAACGACATCGTGGGACTCGCTCAGCACGCGAGCCGCCAGCAACCCGGCGATTCCCCCACCCATCACCACGGCCTTCATGCGGCCATTCAACCAGCGATCAGCTGAGAGTCAGCGGTTCTCGGTCGTGCGCAAGGACATCTGCTGGTCTCGCCACGAGTGGAACAGGTCCGCCTCGGAGTACCAGCCGACGCCGGTCGGCCGTTCGCCGGAGATCATGAACTCGATCAGCAACTGCCGGAACAGGCCGAGCGGAACGCCGACGCCGGGTGGGAAGTCCGTGTACTTCTCGTTGACGTACGGCGCTTCCTCCGACCCCTTCGGCCAGCCCATGAAGCTGTTGTCCACGTAGTACATGTAGCCCCACGCTCCGCGCACGGCGAGCACGACGTTGTGGTCCGGGTCGCCCTCGGCGGTGAGGTTGCGGCCGAAGTGGTCGAGCGATCCGTCGTTGCACTCGGGCCGCCCCAGCAGCCTGATCAACGTGTCCACATCCGCCTCGCACGCGACGACCTGGTACTTGTGCTCGGCAGCGTCGAGGTCGGGTAGCCCGGTCCACAGGCCCGCTCGCATGCTCATGCGAGCCACCCTGCACCCATTGCCCGCACTATTCGACACCCATTGACAGAACCACACGAACGGGTGATGACCCGATCAGCTCGAACGGGTGGCGAGCCCCCGCAGTGCTGACTCGTCGAGACCCGTCGCGACCTGCACTTCCACCGGATCGAGCGCACCACAGTCCACCGCTCGGAGGAAGAACGATGACAACGCCTGGGCGGTGGCGGGCTCGTCCAGAACGCCGCCTGAGACGTTCTGCACGTACGCCTTCAGGCGTGCCGCGTCCGCCTCCAGACCTTCGCGGTAGAAGCCGTAAACAGCCGCATATCGTGTCACCAGTTGTGCCGGGTGCAGGTCCCAACCCTGGTAGAAACCGTGCTCCAGCGAACGTCGCGTCAGCCGGTAGTGGGTGTCCCAGCCGTGCTTCTTCTGGTCGCCGACGGGGAGCACGTTGGTGGAGCCGTCAGACAGCCGGACACCCGTGCCAGCAGCGGAAACCTGCATCACGTGCCGGGCGAAGTCGCACGCGCCGTGGGCCAGGTGCTGCTGCGCCGCGGACAGTCCGCAGCCCGCCGTGTAGTCGTAGGTGCCGAAGTGCAGACCTGTCACCCGGCCGCGGCCGGCCTCGATGAACCGCGGGATGGCGAGCCGGCCGGTGCTGTCCACAATGGACTGCGTGGTCTCGACCTGGATCTCGAACCTCAGGTCCTTGCCGAAGAGGTCGAGCACCTCCCCGAACACCTCGACCTGGTCGACTGATGTCACCTTGGGAAAAGTGATGACGAAACCTGGCGGAATCTCCCCCAGTGCTGTCAGGAAGATGTCCAGCGTGCGCAGTCCGCGCTCGCGCAACTCGGCCGTGTCGAACGACTTGATCCGCAGCCCGAACGACGGCGGCGCGGTGCCCTCGGCGAGCCAGCGCGACACGAGGTTCGCCGTGCTCTCGGCGTCCATGTCCTCGACGTCGTCCTCGGGAGCGCCGTAGCCGTCCTCGAAGTCGATCCGCAGGTCCTCGATCGGCTCTCTGCGGAGCTTGTCCTCGACGCGCTTCAGCACGCCCTCGGGCAGTTCCGGGAGAAGCTCCGGTTCGATCGACTCCAGCGCCTCGCGGCCCCAGTCGGCGATCGTGGACCCGATGATGCGACCGGCGGGCACGTAGCACGTGTGCACGGGCTGACGGCCCGTCGGCCAGTCGCGTTCCACAGTGGACAGCCGCGCGGTCACCCGCGCGACGTCCTCCGGGGACAGCGATGTCTCGTACATCAGATGCGCTCGTACGCCGGCAGCGTCAGGAAGTCCACGAAGTCCTCGGACAACGCGACCTGCTCGAACAGCTCGACGGCCGCCGCGACGTGCGGTCCCTCCAGCTCGTTCCCGACTCGTGCCAGCACTTCCCGCACGGCGTCGGCGGTGACCTGCGTGCCGTCGTCGAGCACGACCTTGTTGTTGATCCACTGCCAGATCTGGGACCTGCTGATCTCCGCGGTGGCCGCGTCCTCCATCAGGTTGTGGATCGCCGCCGCGCCGTTGCCACCGAGCCAGGACGCGATGTAGCGCACGCCGACGTCGACAGCGGCCTCCAGCCCGGCCCGCGTCGCCGCGCCACCCGCCGACTTGAAGTCGAGCAGCTGCTCGGCCGTGACGCTGACCTCCGGACGCTGCTTGTCGATCTGGTTCGGCCGGTCACCCAGCACTCCGTCGAAGATCTCCCGGCAAATCGGCACGAGATCAGGATGCGCAACCCACGACCCGTCGAAACCATCGTTCGCCTCGCGCGTCTTGTCCTCGCGGACCTTGCGCAACGCGTTCTCGGTGACCTCAGGATCACGCCGGTTCGGGATGAACGCGGCCATGCCACCCATGGCGAACGCCCCGCGCTTGTGGCACGTCTTCACCAGAAGCTCGGTGTACGCGCGCATGAACGGCGCCGTCATCGTCACGCTGTTGCGGTCCGGCAGCACGTAGTCCGCACCCGCGTCACGGAAGTACTTGATGACACTGAAGAGGTAGTCCCACCGACCGGCGTTGAGCCCCGACGCGTGGTCGCGCAGTTCGTAGAGGATCTCGTCCATCTGGAACGCGGCCGGAATCGTCTCGATGAGCACCGTGGCGCGAATCGTGCCGTGCGGAACGTTGAGCAACTGCTGCGCCGTCGTGAAGACGTCGTTCCACAGCCGCGCTTCGAGGTGCGACTCCATCTTCGGCAGGTAGTAGTACGGCTTGCCGAGTTCGGCGTTGTGGAAGAAGTGCAGTCCGAAGTCGACCAACGCGCCAACGGCGTTCTTGCCGCCGAACTGGAGGTTGCGCTCGTCGAGGTGCCACCCGCGCGGCCGCACGACGATCGCCGGGTACGGCCCACCCTTGAGCCGGTACTCCTTGCCCTCGGGCGAGGTGAACTCGATCGTCTCGCGCGCCGCCTCGTACAGGTTCACCTGCCCCTGCACGACGTTGTCCCAGTGCGGCGTGTTCGCGTCCTCGAGGTCCGCGAGCCACACCTTCGCACCGGAGTTCAGCGCGTTGATCGTCATCTTGCGCTCGGTGGGCCCGGTGATCTCGACGCGCCGATCGCGGAGTGCCTCCGGCGCCTCGGCCACCTGCCACTCACCGTCACGCACGTGCTGCGTCTCGGGCAAAAAGCCGAGGGGCCGGCGCTCCTTGCGAAGGGCGAGCAACTCGTCCCTGCGGGCGGCGTGCGCCTCATGCAGCTTCGCGACGAACTCAAGAGCCTCTTCGGTCAGGACCTGCACCTGGATCCACCTCTCTCGGTTTTGCTGTGTGGACTATAGTTTTTGCATTGCGGAACTGCAATGAGAGGAGCCGCACGTGTCCACTGGTGGCGTGCAGTCCTTGCAAAGAGCCTTCGACCTGCTGGAACGCCTGGCAGACGCAGGCGGTGAAGCCTCACTTTCCGAGCTCGCGGCATCGTCCGGCCTGCCGCTGCCCACGATCCACCGCCTGATCCGCACCCTTGTCACGCTGGGCTATGTGCGCCAGAACAGCAACCGGCGCTACACACTCGGCTCCCGCCTGATCCGCCTAGGCGAGACCGCCTCACGCCAGTACGGCACCTGGGCGCGCCCGCTGCTGTCCCAACTGGTCGACTCGGTGGAGGAAACGGCAAACCTGGCCGTCCTGGACGGCGACGAGGTCGTCTACGTGGCGCAGGTGCCGTCGAAGCACTCGATGCGCATGTTCACAGAGGTGGGCCGCCGCCTGCTGCCACACGGCACCGGCGTAGGCAAGGCGATGCTCTCGCAACTCCCACGCTCCGACGTGCGCGCACTGCTGGAACGCACAGGCCTGCCCGCGTACACGTCGAACACGATCACAGACGCCACTGAACTACTCGACTCGCTGGACGAGATCGCGGCGCGCGGGTTCGCTCTGGACGAGTCCGAACAGGAACTAGGGGTGCGCTGCATCGCGGTGCCGGTGATCGGCGGCCCAACGCTGGCCGCCGTGTCGGTGTCAGGCCCAGAGGGACGACTCACGAAGGAAGCCGTCGCCCGGATCCTGCCGGAGGTGCTGGCAGTCGCGAAGCGACTGGCAGACCAGGCCGCAACCGCATAACGCAACGCCCACTCACCCGCGAAGCCGAAGGCGAGCCGTCCTTACCAAGCGGTCAGGGCGGTGGGGTCCCGTCACGAGTCGCGCCATAGCTCTTGCTGCATGCAAGAAGGGTTGTCAAACGGACGCGCTTTTCGTCCGTTTGACAACCCTTCTTGCATGTGGCCCGCTCTTGGTGCGGCTCGTGACGGGACCCCACCGCCAACGCACCCCTCTAAGCAACCGGCGGCCGCCCACAGCAACAGGCGTGCCATCAACCCGCCCGTGGCGCGGACCCCCGATCAGATTGCCGGGGGTCTGGGGGCAGAGCCCCCAGAGGGAAGCACGCAACCGCAACCCGGCCGCCCGCAAGGCGACTACCCACAAGGTAGCCGCCAACAAAATCAGCCCAACAAAGCATCCACAAACGCCCCAGGCTCAAACGGCGCCAGATGATCGGCCCCTTCCCCAAGCCCAACCAACTTCACCGGAACCCCAAGCTCCCGCTGCACCTGAAAAACAATCCCACCCTTGGCCGTGCCATCCAGCTTGGTAAGCACGATCCCGGTGATGTCGACCTGCTCCGCGAAAACCCGAGCCTGCGTCAACCCGTTCTGCCCGGTAGTCGCATCCAGAACCAGCAGAACCTCATCCACCACAGCCTGCTTCTCGACAACGCGCTTGACCTTGCCAAGCTCGTCCATCAGCCCGACCTTGGTGTGCAACCGCCCAGCGGTGTCGATCAGCACCGTGTCGACCCCGGCATCAACGCCGCGCTTGACCGACTCGAAGGCCACAGAAGCAGGGTCCCCACCCTCAGGCCCGCGCACGGTCTCCGCGCCAACCCGCTTGCCCCAGGTCTCCAACTGATCGGCCGCAGCAGCACGGAACGTGTCAGCGGCCCCCAGCAAAACGGTCCGCCCGTCAGCGACCAGAACCCGCGCCAGCTTGCCGGTCGTGGTCGTCTTGCCGACGCCGTTGACCCCGACGACAAGCAGCACAGCGGGCTTGCCGGCGTGCGGCAACGCCTTCAGGGAGCGGTCCATCTTCGGCCCGAGAGCGTCGATCAGGACCCCACGCAGCAAAGTCTGTGCCTCAGCCTCGGTCCGAACCCCGGACCCGGCGAGCTTCGAGCGGAGAGTGTCGACGATCTCGGTGGTCGTGGCCGCGCCCAGGTCCGCGATCAGCAGCGTGTCCTCGACGTCCTGCCACGAGTCCTCGTCCAGGTCTCCGGCACCCAGAAGCCCGAGCAGCGAGGTGCCGAACGCGTTGCGCGACTTCGAGAGCTTGCCGCGCAGCCGCTCCAGGCGGCCGGAGGTGGGCTCGATCTCCTCAACCTCGGACGCCTCGACGGGCAGGTCGACCTCGACGAAGCCGCGCTTCACCGAGTCGCGCGGCACGGAGGCGTCGTCGCCGACGCCCGGCTGGCCGTCGACCTCGGTGCGGTCGGCCACCGGGTGCTCTACGGGGACAACCTCGGCGACGGCGACCGCCTCGGCCTCAGTGGCGTCAGGGGCGGCCGGGGTCAGCGAGATCCCGGACGACGCCTGGTATCCGCCAGGCCTCGGCGCCTCCTCCTTCTGGGTCAGGCTGATGCGACGGCGACGCGTCAGCACCACACCGGTCACCAGCGCGGCGATCAGCACGACCGCCACGACGACGAGGATCAGGACAAGGGAGGACGTCGGCACGAGCTCATGGTTTCACAGACCCTCATGTGACCTGTCAACCATGTATTGCTCATTTAGGCGAAGATTTCACCAAGGCCCTTGCATCCCGCCACGCTGTGGAATAGACCACACGTCGTGAGGGTGATCGGACTGATTTCCGGCACGTCGATGGACGGCATCGACGTCGCCGTCGCCGACCTGTCGATCAACGGTGACGTGGTCGAGCTCGTGCCGGTGCAGTGCGCCGAGCACCCCTTCCCGAAGGACCTGCTGGAGAAACCGCGCGACCTCGCTGAAGTGTGCGCCTTCGACACGTCGCTCGGGCAGGCTTTCGGGGAAGTCGCCGCCGGGTACCTGCCGGCGGACCTGATCTCCTCGCTCGGGCAGACCGTGCACCACGAGGTGCAGGACGGCGACTGCCTCGGCACCCTCCAGCTCGGCCAGCCCGCCTGGATCGCCGAACGGACCGGCGTCCCCGTCATCGCCGACCTCAGGGTCCGCGACGTCGCCGCGGGAGGCCAAGGGGCGCCACTGGCCAGCACCCTCGACGCGCTGTGGCTCGCCGGCATGGCGCAGGACGCGCCCGCGATCGCGCTGAACATCGGTGGCATCGCGAACATCACCGTCGTCAGACCCGGCAGCCAGCCGATCGCCTATGACACGGGCCCCGGCAACGCGCTGATGGACGCCGTCATGGAGGTCCTCTCCCGCGGCGAACGGCGCCAGGACACCAACGGCGAGTTCGCCGGCAGAGGCACCGTTCGCGAAGACGTCCTGAAGAAGCTCCTCGCCGACCCGTACTACGCGAAGCCGTGGCCCAAGTCGACGGGCAAGGAGCACTTCAACGCCGAGTACCTCCACGGCTTTCCCACGGTCCAGGCCGAGGACATGCTCCGCACGCTCGCCGAGCTCACCGCCCGCACCATCGCGGACGCGTGCCGCGCGCACGACGCGAGCGTGGTCGTCGCGTCCGGCGGCGGAATGCGCAACCCGGTGCTCGTCGAGGCGCTCACCAAGGCGCTCGACCCCATCCCGTTGAAGATCAGCGACTCGCTGGGCCTGCCGCGTGACGGCAAGGAGGCCTACCTCGCCGCGCTGCTCGGATTCCTGACGTGGCACGGGATCGCGGGCAACACGCCGTCCGCGACCGGCGCGTCCGGGCCGCGGCTGCTCGGCAGCATCACGCCCGGCAACGGGCCGCTCAGGATGCCAGAGCCCGTCACCACCGCAGTGACCAAGCTGAATGTGGGGGACCCGAAGTGCGCGGACTAGACCTCGCGATCATCGCCCTGTTCCTCGTCGGGATGCCGTTGCTCGGCATGTGGATCGGCGGCAGGCAGAAGTCGTCCACCGACTACTTCGTCAGCGAGAAGCGCATCTCGTGGTGGGTCGTCTGCCTGTCGGTCGTGTCCGCGGAAACCTCGACGCTCACGGTGCTGAGCGTGCCGGTGATCGCGTACATGGCGACGCCCGCACAAGGCGGCATGACGTACCTGACGCTCGCGCTCGGCTACATCGTCGGCCGGATCATCGTCAGCTTCGTGCTGCTGCCGCGCTACATCGCCGGTGACCTCGTCACGGCGTATGCCTTCCTGGGCAAGCGATACGGCAACGGCATGCGCGCCACGGCGTCCGTGACGTTCCTCTTCACGCGCCTGCTCGCGGACGGCATCCGGCTCTTCGCCACGGCGATCCCGATCAAGCTCGTGCTCGCCCAGTACGGCATCGACGCGAGCTACTGGGCGATCATCCTGGCGCTCGGCATCGCGATGGTGTTCTACAGCTTCTTCGGCGGCGTGCGCGCGGTCGTGTGGGTCGATGCCATCCAGATGCTCTGGTACGTGCTCGGTGGCGTCGTGGTGATCTGGTGGCTCTCGGGTCAGCTGTCGGACGGCTGGTTCTCGAAGGCTGTCGACGTCGACAAGTTCCAGATCTTCGACTTCACCTCGTCACCGCTCACGGGCGCGTACCCGTTCATCGCGGCGTTCTTCGGCGGCGCGCTGCTGTCGATGGCCTCGCACGGTGCGGACCAGCTGATCGTGCAGCGCCTCATGTCCACGAAGGACGTGAAGTCCGCGCAGAAGGCGTTGATCGCCTCCGGTTTCGTGGTGTTCCTCCAGTTCGCGTTCTTCTTGTTCATCGGCGTGATGCTGTGGGCGTTCTACAACGGCGTGGACCCGGTGAAGGACCTCAAGCTCGGCAACAAGGACGAGCTCTTCGGCTACTTCATCGTCAACTCGCTGCCGTCGGGCCTGTCCGGCTTCGTGATCGCCGGCATCCTCGCGGCCGCGTTGTCGTCGTCGCTGGGCGCCTTGGCCTCCAGCACGGTCACCGACGTCTACGAACGCATCCGCAAGACTCCGATGACCGACGACGAGCGCCTGCGCCACGGACGGATCTGGACCCTCGTGTGGGCGGGTCTGCTGATCGTCTGCGCGGGCCTGTTCGCCTCCTCGAACAAGACCACGGCGGATCCGATCGTGGTGCAGGCGCTCGGCATCGCCGGCTACACCTACGGCGCGCTGCTCGGGGCCTTCCTCCTCGGCCTCATCTTCAAGCGCGTCACGCAGGTGGACGCGATCATCGCGTTCGTGTCGACGGTGCTGGTCGTCGGTTTCGTGATTCTCGGTGTCAAGTTCGCCGGCAGCACGCCGACGATCAACTTCGGCAAGGCGACTGCTGGCCTGAAGTCCTTGACCGGCTGGTGGAACACGCCCCTGGGGGTGGCGGTCACCTTGCTCGTGGGTGGGTTGTTGTCATTGAGGCGTTCACGCGGTGTGGCGGTACGCGACGAGCTCGATGTGAAGGCGGAATCCTAGTCGGGCGAACATGTTCTGCGACGACTCGTTGCCCGCGTGGATCGACGCGGCGGCCTGCGGCCTGGCACCGTGGTCCGCCGCGAGTTTCCACAGCAGTTCGGTGACGAGCGCAGCGCCCACGCCCTGACCGCGAACATCGGGTTCGACGGCCACGAAATCGACGTAGTACTCCTCGGGCTGGGCTTTGCCCGCGGCGTACCCGAGCACGCGCCGGCCGTCCATGGCGACGACGATCGTGCGCTTCTGCGGATCGGATTCGACGAGTTGCTTCCCGGACAGGTAGGTCCGCGGGAAACATCGCTCGTGCAGGACCGCGACGGCCTCGTGCACGAACCGATCGGTCGGGAGGACGCGCATCTCACGTTCGCTGGGACATTTGGCGTCCCTGAGCAGCAACGTGCGCAGGTCCCCGTTGTCGAGTATGTGGATGGCACTCGCCTTGCCCGCGCTGAAGGCGTGCCTCTCGGCGAACGCCGCCAGCCGCTTGTGGGCTGTGTGCCCGTAGAGCTCGAGATCGGAGATGCCGGTGAGGAGCTCGGTGGCGCGCCGGAACATCGCGTCGGCGGTCTGGTCCCAGATGCGGCTGCCCGCTGGGTGGTTGACCGGTACGTCGACGAACGGTCCGTGCAGCCACGCACGGCCGAGCTCGGCGTCGATCTCCACGCTGAGCATGCCCGTGATGTTGTCGTCGGCATCGACGGCCACCACCGTGCAGTCCGCCCAGCTGGGCTCGAACTCGCCGAGCTCCGCGCGGAGCTCTTCGACTGTCTCACCGAGGTACCCGATGTGATGCGCGTTGTCGGCCTGGAGCCGGACCAGCAGCGCCATCGTGGCGCCGAGGTCGCCAGGTTCGGCGAAACGGATGTCGTACATAGAAGGAATGGTTGCTCGCACGGCCGTTCGAAGCGAGGGAGTTTTCCGCGGTCTCAGGTCACGATCGTGCGGCTCTGTAAAATGGCGTGGATGTCGTCCGTTCGAGACCTCGAAGAGCTGGCTGCCAGGAACGCGTCGGCGCAGGCCAAAGCCCACGCCGGCGACTTCAGGGGAGCGGCCGCCGAGTTCAGGTCGCTCGTGAAGGACCACGTGGCCGCGGTGGGCGCGGACGATCCCCAGACCCTCGGCGTTCGCCTGAACCTGGCGAGGGTGCTCGGCACGGCGAAGCAGGTCGGCAAGGCCATCGAGGTCTGCGTGCCCCTGCTGCGCGACCAGGCCCGCGTCCTCGGTCCCGAGCACGACGACGTCCTGGAGACCACACAGCTGCTGGCGAACCTGCGCTACCAGGCCGGTGACGCCGAGGGCGCGGTCGAGGATCTGGAGCGGTTGCTGGCCGCTCTGTCCCGCGTGCTCATGCCCACCCACGACCGGATCGCCAAGGTGAAGCGCGACATCGCGTACTTGAAGCGCTCCACATGACGTAGGAGACAACACTCACACCGGCGCACTCCGCGGCGCTGGTATGCCGTAGCACGAACACCGACGTCACGGGCACAACACCCAGATTCGGGCTTGCAGGGCAGGTGAGGGTGGGGGACTCTTCTACGGTGAGTGAGGAAACGATCCAACTCGATCTCAACGAATCCGGGGTGGCCGTCGACCTGCCCTTGCCGGCGAACATCCGGGACGGTGTCCAGGGAGTTCCCTACCGGCCGGTCGAATTCCGAGACGATGATCTTCCGTCAGCTCTGGAACGCGCTGCCGCCTGGTTGCGGCAGACCCAGGACTGGCTGGGCGAACCCGTGGACGTGATCGCAGTCCATCTCGACTACGACGACACCCACGGCAACCCGTACTACGACCTCAAGCTGCTGTGCAACGACGAGGATCTGGCGGGCGTGCCAAAGATCATGCGAGAACACGAAGGGGCTGCTACCGGCCAGTAGCTTTTCCGGCTACCGTTCGGAAGATGTCGGATCGCGTATATCCCCCGGTGATCGCCGCAGCGAAGCTCATGTTCAAGGTGCTCGACGTGCGGCTCACCGTGGAGGGGGCGCACCACGTCCCCCGCACAGGTGGAGCGGTGCTGGCGTCGAACCACGTCAGCTACCTCGACTTCATCTTCGCGGGCTACGGGGCGCGTCCCTCGGGGCGCCTCACGCGGTTCATGGCGAAGCACGAGATCTTCGCCAACAAGATCGCAGGCCCGCTCATGCGCGGCATGCACCACATCCCCGTCGACCGGAGCGCGGGCCAGGCCTCCTACCAGCAGGCCCTGTCCGCGCTCCGCACCGGCGAGGTCGTCGGGATCTTCCCCGAGGCCACGATCAGCCGTTCGTTCACGGTCAAGGACATCAAGTCCGGCGCGAACCGCCTGGCCCACGAGGCCGGCGTGCCGATCGTCCCCGTCGCGCTGTGGGGCACCCAGCGACTGTGGACCAAGGGCCGTCCCAAGGACCTGACCCAGCGGCACGTGCCGGTCACCATCCTCATCGGCGAGCCGTTCGAGCCCTCCCCCGGTGACTCCGGCGACGACGTGCTGCGCAAGCGGATGCAGGACCTGCTGGACACCGCGCAGGCCTCCTACCCGACCGAGCCGGGTGCCTGGTGGGCGCCGGCGCACCTCGGCGGCACCGCACCCACGCCGGAAGAGGCAGCCGCATTGGACGCGCGCGGCGCCTGACCTGGCGATACAAGGTTTCCACAAGCACCGTCCGGCAGAGTGGCCCGTGCGCACCTGAAGCGATGAGGTCGATCTGGGGGATCTCACCCCTTCGGGTGCCAGGCCGCGGTCGGGGCCGGTTCAAGCCCCCCAGGCACCAGCCCCGACCGCCCTCAGGCCTCTGCTTCCGCCGGTTCAGGCGAAGGTTCCGCGGTCTCAGCGGTCTCAGCGGTCTCCACGGGCGCGGCAGCGGGTTTCGTCGCCGCACGCGCGGGCTCGTCGCTGGAGTTGCGCAGCCGCTGCGAGATCACCTGCGAGATGCCGTCACCACGCATCGAGACGCCGTACAGGGCGTCCGCGATCTCCATGGTCGGCTTCTGGTGCGTGATGATCAGCAGCTGCGACCGTTCCCGCAGCTGCTCGAACAGGCCGATCAGCCGGTGCAGGTTCGTGTCGTCCAGCGCGGCCTCGACCTCGTCCATCACGTAGAACGGTGAGGGGCGGGCGCGGAAGATCGCGACCAGCATCGCGACCGCGGCCAGCGACTTCTCGCCACCGGAGAGCAGCGACAGGCGCTTGACCTTCTTGCCGGGCGGGCGGGCCTCCAGCTCGATGCCGGTGGTCAGCATGTCGTCGGGCTCGGTCAGCACCAGCCGCCCGTCGCCGCCCGGGAACAGGACCTTGAAGACGATCTCGAACTCGCGCGCCACGTCCTCGTAGGCCAGCGTGAAGACCTCGAGGATCTTGTCGTCGACCTCCTTCACAACGGTGAGCAGGTCGCGGCGGGTGTCCTTGATGTCCTCCAGCTGCGTGGAGAGGAACTTGTAGCGCTCCTCCAGCGCCGCGAACTCCTCCAGCGCCAGCGGGTTCACCTTGCCCAGCAACGACATGTCGCGTTCGGCGCGCTTGGCTCGGCGGGTCTGGGTGTCGCGGTCGAACGGCATCGGCTGCGGCTCGGAGACCTGCTCGCCGCGTTCCTTGGCGGCCTGGTACTCGGCCATCTCGGCGGCCGACGCGGGCACCATGACCTCGGGGCCGTACTCGTTGATCAGGTCGTCCAGGCCGATGCCGAAGTCCTCGGCGATCTTGGTTTCCAGCTGTTCGATGCGCATGCGCTGCTCGGCGCGCAGGACCTCGTCGCGGTGCACGGCGTCGACGAGCTTCTCCAGCTCACCGGACATCTCCCGTGCCACGTTGCGCACCTGGGTCAGCAGGAGTTCGTGCTGCGAACGGCGTTCCTGGGCCTGGTCGCGCTCACGGGCCGCACGGGACAGCGAGATCTCGATGCGTTCCAGCGCCTGCTCACCGCCGCGAGCGACGGCCTTCGCCACCACGGCACCACGGGCGCGGTGCTGGGTCGCGCGCGCATGGCGTTCGCGTGCCTCACGCTCGGCGCGCGCGGCACGACGCAGGCCCTCTGCTTTGCCCTGCAACGCCCGTGCGCGCTCTTCCGCGGTGCGCTGCACCAGACGTGCGTCCATCTCGCCCTGGCGGGCCTGAGCGAGCTCCGCGGCCAGTTCGTCGCGCTGCTCGGTGTCCGGCTCGTCGTCGAGGGTCTGCTCCTCCTCGGCCATCAGCAGCCGCTCTTCGAGCTCGCCCAGCTTCATCAGGGCTTCCTCGCGCGACCGCTCGACCTTGGCGCGCTGCTCGGAGATGCGGCTGACCTCGGCCTCCGCCGACCGCACGGCCGTGGCCATCCGGTTCAGCCGCTCGCCGGAGCGGGCCTGGCGGACCTTGGCCTCCTGCATGGCCTCCTTGACCGCGTCGAGCACCTTGCGGCGGGCCTGCTGTTCGGCGCGGGCACCTTCGAGCGCGGCCGAAGCGTGCTCCAGCGCCCGTTCGGCGGTCGCGAGCTGCTCCTGCGCCTCGTCGACGGCGGCCTGCACCTCGATGACGCTCTGGCCCTGGGCACCCGAGCCGCCGACGGCCCAGTCCGTGCCGAAGAGGTCGCCCTCCCGGGTCACCGCTCGGCCGTGGAACCCGGCCGCGGTGTCCAGATCTCCCACCACGGCAAGGCGATCGAGCGCACGGGCCAACGCCGGGCGCAGCGCCTCGGGCGCGTGCACGACGTCGATCGCCCACCTCGCGCCGTGCGGCAGGTAGCCCCACTGCGACGTGTCCACAGTGGACCCGTACGAGCCGATCAGCACGCCCGCGCGGCCGGCGTCCTTCTCCTTCAACAGCTTCAGCGCCTGCAACGCGCCGTCGCCCGACGACACCGCGACGGCGTCGGCGATCGGGCCGAGCGCGGCGGCCAGCGCCACCTCGAAACCGGGCTCGACGGTCAGCAGCGCGGCGACGGAACCCAGCAGGCCCGGCACGTCCGACGCGAGCAGCGCGCCCGCGCCGTCCTTGCGCGTCAGGCCCAGCGAGAGTGCGTCGACGCGGGCTCGCCACGACGCGATGTCGCGTTCCGCCGTGCGTTCGGCCTTGACCAGTTCCTCGACGCGCTGCCTGGCCGCGTCGTTGGACTGCACGGCCTGGTGGTGGCGTTCGTCGAGGCCGTGGTCGTCCTCGTCCTCGGTGCCGGTGATCTCGCGTGCCTCGGCCAGTTCCATCGACGCGAACTCGACGCGTTCGGAGGCCTCGGACAGCGTGACGGACAGTCGTTCGATCTCCTCGGCGGTCGCGCTCGTCTTGCTGCGCAACGCCTCCACCTGACCGGACAGGCGGGCGAGGCCCTCGCGGCGGTCGGCGATCGCGCGGACGGCGGCGATGTGCGCCTTCTCCGCCTGCGAGACCATGCGCTCCAGTTCGGCGCGCGTCTCCACGGCCTCCGCCAGCGCGATGCGGGCCTCCGTCACGCCTTCCTGGAGCTCCAGCTCCATCTCGGCGGTCTCCTCGGCCTCGCGGTCGAGGTCGTCGGGATCGCGGCCCCTGCTGGGCGCGTCCACGACGTCGGACAGGTGACGGGCTCGTTCGGCGGCGAGGCGCACGGTGCCGCGGAGGCGTTCCTCCAAAGCGGACAGCCGGTACCAGGTGTCCTGCGCGGCCTGCAGCTTCGGCGAGTCGGCGGCGACCCGCTCCTCCAGCTCGTTCTGCTGGTACTGCGCGGCCTGCAACGACTTCTCGACCTCGGCGCGGCGCACGCGGGCCTTCGCCTCGTCGTGCTCCTCCTGCGCGATGGTCTCGCGCTGCGTCACCAGGTCGTCGGCGAGCAGGCGGAGTTTGCTGTCCCGCAGCTCGGACTGGACGACCTGCGCGCGCCGGGCGATCTCGGCCTGCTTGCCGAGAGGCTTGAGCTGGCGGCGCAGTTCCGCGGTGAGGTCGGTGAGGCGCGTCAGGTTCGCCTGCATCGCCTCCAGCTTGCGCAGCGCCTTTTCCTTGCGCTTGCGGTGCTTGAGGACGCCGGCGGCCTCTTCGATGAACGCGCGCCGTTCCTCCGGTTTGGACTCGAGGATCGCGGCGAGCTGGCCCTGACCGACGATCACGTGCATCTCGCGGCCGATGCCGGAGTCCGACAGCAGTTCCTGGATGTCCATCAGGCGGCACGAGTTGCCGTTGATCTCGTACTCGGTGGCGCCCTCGCGGAACATGCGGCGGGTGATCGACACCTCGGTGTACTCGATCGGCAGCATGCCGTCGGCGTTGTCGATCGTCAGCGTCACCTCGGCGCGACCGAGCGGCGCGCGGCCGGACGTGCCGGCGAAGATGACGTCCTCCATCTTGCCGCCGCGCAGGTCCTTGGCGCCCTGCGTGCCCATCACCCAGCGCAGCGCGTCGAGCACGTTGGACTTGCCGGACCCGTTGGGGCCGACCACACAGGTGATGCCGGGCTCGAAGCGCAGCGTGGTAGCCGAGGCGAAGGACTTGAAGCCCTTCAGCGTCAGGCTCTTGAGATGCACGCCGGGCAGAGTACCCAAACGCTTGCGGATGATGCGGGACGCGGGCCTTGACCTGCGCGTCTATGGACGGAGAGTAACCAACAGCCCGCTTTCGTCGGACACCTCCAAACGTTCGATCTGGTCGACCCTGAACGACGTCGAACCGGGAATCCGCTCGTCAGCCCCGTGATCGGAGCCCCACCAGCCGCCGACCTCCCGCTGACCCCGCCGGTCGAACACGATGACCTTGCAGCGCGCACCCGGCTTGACCTCGCCGAGCTTGAACCACATCTCGGTGCCCCAGGTCTTCGAGACCATCGACACCTCGCCGTCCACCCCGCTGGCCGCGTCCTTGGCGGCCCAGGTCGGCGTGGGCGGCTGGCTCGACGAGGGCGGCGCCGACGAGGGCTGCGACTGCGTCGGCCACAGGAAGAAACTGCCTCCGGCCAGCGCCAGCAGCACCAGGACGGCCGCGCACGCGATCAGCACGCGTCGCTGGTCGTGCTTCGGCCCGGGCGGGCAGGCGGGGATCTCGTCGAGGTTCTCGACGTCCTCCAGGGTCAGGCGGCCGAGCAGGCCCGGCAACGGGGCCAGCCGCAGCATCTCGGCCTGGCAGCAGTCGCAGGTGCCGAGATGACGTTCGAACACGGCTCGTTCCTTCAGATCGAGCGAGCCGAAGAGGTAGGCGCCGACGTCGACGGTGTGCTGGCAGCTCACGCCTCGGTCACCCCTCTTTCCTCCAGCGCGTCGCGCAGCGCCCGCAGTGCGTAGAAGCAGCGCGACTTGACGGTGCCCGGCGGGATGCCGAGCGTCTTGGCGGCCTCCGCGACGGTGCGGCGGCGGTAGTAGAGCTCGATGACGACCGTCCGGTGCTCAGGCGTGAGCGCCCGCAGCGCCGACGCGATCTGCCACGTCTGGAGCACGTGTTCGACCTGGTCGCTGACCGGTGGCAGGTCCACCGGTTCGAGCGGCACCTCGGTCGCGCGTGCGTTGCGGCGGCGGTAGCCGGAGATCACCAGGTTCTTCGCGACCGTGTAGAGCCACGGCGCCGCGTCGTCCGGCTTCAACTCCTCGTGGTGCCGCCACGCGCGGAGCAGGGTCTCCTGCACGACGTCCTCTGCCTGCTGATAGTCGCCGTCGACCAGCCGCAGCACGTAGTGCAGCAGCGGGCCTCTCCAGCGGTCGTACAGCTGGATGAGGACGTCTTCTGAGGAGTCCACGATCCCCTACTACGCCATCTCGTTCGGAAAGGTTCAGCGCTCGATGAACCCGGTCAGGTCACCTCTGGCGTCCGACCACTGCTCACCGACAGATTCGACGTGTCCGGGGGTTTCACCCGAACGGAGAGCATTCAGCAGTTGTTCACAGTTCTCCCGCGAACCCTCGGCAACGACCTCGACCCGGCCGTCCGGCCTGTTCGAAGCACTCCCGACCAGGCCGAGTTCTAGCGCCCTGGCTCGCGTCCACCAGCGGAAACCAACACCCTGAACCCGTCCTCGTACCCACGCGTTTAGTCGCACGTCCACCTCCGAATGGTGGCGTAGTCACGCCAGGTGACCGAAGACGCACTCTGGGGTTGTCACCCATTAGTGGTACGGTCCCGGCTCGTGAGTGCCCGCAGCCTCTTACTCGGCCTGCTGATCGGTGCAACCGGAATCGGCGGCCTCGCCCTCTCCGGTACCTCCCCTCTCGGCATCGGTTTCACCAATGCCGCACAGCAGGAGACCACCGACGCAGCGAACCAGTTCGGAACGGGCAACGCCGCCGCACCCAACGGCAACAGACCGCCGTCCGACGGCGGCAACGCCGAGACCGGCGACCCCACGGCCCAGTCGTCCTCGTCGGTGCCCGCCACCTCGACGACGGCCGAGACGCCTTCCTCCACACCTTCGACGCCGGCGTCCCCGTCCACCACGACGCCACCCCCCGAGGCGCCGAAGCCGCCCGCCCAGACGCAGCCCCCCACCGGCCAGACGCCGGAGCAGGCGGTGCTCGCGCTCACGAACGACGCCCGTGCCGCAGCGGGTTGCAAGGCCCTCGTGATCGACGACCGCATCACGACCGCCGCGCAGGCCCACAGCACGGACATGGCGACCAAGAAGTACTTCTCGCACACGTCGCAGGACGGCAGGACGTTCGACGTCCGCATGCGCGAGGCCGGCTACCCGAAGCCGGGCGGCGAGAACATCGCGATGGGCTACCCGACCGCCGCGGCGGTCGTGGACGGCTGGATGAAGTCCACCGGCCACCGCGAGAACATCGAGAACTGCAGCTTCACCACGATGGGCGTGGGGCTTGACACCCGCGGCAACTACTGGACCCAGAACTTCGGCCGCTGACCGTTCGAGCAGGGGAAACTTCGTGTACGAGAGCCCGGAACCGGACTCGCGCTCGCGCTTCTTCCGAGGAGCGCCGCAGGTCGTCCTAGCCGCCTCAGGCGTCGTGCTGGCGACCGTCTTCGCCGCCGTCGCCTCCTTCGCCGCCGGCTCGGACTCCGCATCCGAGTCACCGGCGACCCAGCCGCCGCGCAAGGAGGCCGTGCGCGACGCCCTGAGCATCGTGCCGACCTCCGCACCGACCTCGAGCGTCACGCAGACGTCGTCGGCCGCGGAGACCACCACCGCCACCTCGGCGACCACGACGACGAAGAAGCAGACGCGCGTCACGACCATCACGCGCCCCGACGGCACCACCACGACGGTCACGACCGACGACCCGCCGCCGGTGATCACCTCGTCGTCCACGACGACCACGAACAACAACACGACGACCACGACTTCCTCGTCGACCACCACCACTACGACGAGCACGACGACAACGACGCCACCGGCCTAGGGTTACGCCCGTCACCGCCACGTGACGCAGAGCTACACGAAGGTGTGGCTCTGCTGAGGCGTTGGTTCGTTTCCGCCGATAACTCGAACGCAAGTCCATCCGACCGGGTTTCCCCCGAGGAGCGAGTGGTGTTCGAGGAAGATCATCCGCAGTCACCGACCGAGCCTGCCCAGCCCAAGAAGCGCATGGGCACGGCAGTGATGCTGGCTGCGGGCGGAGTGGTCGTGGCGACCCTGTTCGCCACCGTGGCCTCCATGCTGGCCGCATCCGGCCGTGAAGCGACCCCGGAACGCACGGCGGCAGACGTCGTGCAGACCATCACGAGCGTCGCGCCGGACGGCAGCACCAGCACCGTCGTGGTCACGGTGTCCTCCGGCGCCCCGAAGCCGGCGTCCGCACCGGACCGCAAGCAGGCCGCCCGCCCGCAGGACCAGCCGAAGCCGGGCACGCCGGACCAGCCGCAGCTGACGACCGACCCGGCGAAGCCGACACAGCCGACGCAGAGCACGCCGCCGCCGTCTCAGACCGAGCCGCCGTCGTCGACCTCCTCGTCCTCGGCGTCGCCGACCACCGCGCCGCCGTCGTCCTCGTCGTCGAGCACGCCCCCGCCGGACCCGAAGCCCTAGTCCGGCACGGTCCTGAGCGTGGCGAACGCCAGCCGGCGGACGCGCTTGGTGCGGCCCTCGTCCACCAGCGCTCGCAGCACCGCCGGAGCGGGCAGTTCGGCGAGTCGCAGCTGCAACCAGTCGGACCACGCCCACACGTCGATCTCTTCGCGGGTGAGGTCCACAGCCCGGCGCAGCACTCCGATCTCACGGCTCCTGCTTCGCACGTGCTCGTCGTCGGCCACCTCGAACCACGCCGAGTGGTCGTCGGTCAGCGGAAGCACCGCCAGCACGACCGACTTCGCCAGCACGCCGTCCGGTTCGTGCCGCACCGCCGCGCGCAGCAGGTCCAGCCGGCCGAAGGACGTCTCGTAGAGCTCCCACCTGCCGTGCTCGGACGCCAGATCGGCGACGCGGCCGGTGGCCAGCACCAACTCGGCGAGCGCCAGGCCGAACGGGGTCGGCCGCGCGTCGGCCAGCCCCGCGATCCGCAGCCAGGTCCTGACCTCGACGGCGGCGGCCGGTTCGAGGTGGGAGAGATCGATCGGCCGGTCGCGCGCGGAGACCAGCACGTCGCAGACGACCTCACCGAACCAGGCGGAGGCCATCCGCGAGGCGCTGGTCGGGTCGACCTGGTCACGCCGAAGGTCGTGCACGACGCCGTCCACGACCACCGAGCACATGGAGCTCGTGGCCGTCAGCACAACCCCGGTGGCATAGGTGTCGAGCGCAACGATCTCGTACGGCTCGAGATCGTTGCGCTCGATGAACACCGCCGCCGCAATCCCGTCGAGGACGGCGAGGGCGTGCCGGTAGTCCTGCGGCGCGGCCAGCCGGAACGCGCGCGAGCCCGGCCAGACGACGACCGTCCCGGAGGCGTGCGCCTGGTCCCACAGATCATCGGCGAGCGCTTCCCAGCTCGGGTGCGCGCCGATCTCCGCGGACAGGTCGATCACGTGCATCCCGGCGGCGGCCGCGTCCGCTTCCACCCTGCCGAGTTGTCCGGGCGGCACCTCGACCAGTCCGTGCTCGAACAAAGCTCCCCCTAGGGCTCGAACCGGTACCCCATGCCGGGCTCGGTCAGCAGGTGCCGCGGCCGCGCGGGCTCCGGCTCCAGCTTGCGCCGCAACTGGGCCAGGTACACCCGCAGGTAGTGCGTCTCCTTCTCGTACGCGGGCCCCCACACGTCCCGCAGCAGCTGTTTCTGCGCGACGAGCTTTCCCGCGTTGCGTGCGAGCACCTCCAGCAGGCCCCACTCGGTGGGCGTGAGGTGGACCTCGGTCCCGTCCTTGAGCACGCGCTTCGCCGCCAGGTCGACGGTGAACGAGGCCGTCTTCACGATCGGCTCGTCCTCGGGTCCGGGTGCGGCCGAGCGGCGGACGGCGGCACGCAGGCGAGCGAGGAGTTCATCCATGCCGAATGGTTTTGTCACGTAGTCGTCGGCGCCGGCGTCCAGGGCGTCGACCTTGTCGGTCGAGTCGGTGCGGGCGGACAGCACGATGATCGGCAGGCTGGTCCAGCCGCGCAGGCCCGCGATGACGTCGGTGCCGTCCATGTCGGGCAGGCCGAGGTCGAGGACCACCACGTCTGGTTTGCCGTCCGCCGCCAGGCGGAGGGCCGTGGCGCCGTCGGGTGCCGTGAGCACCTCGTAGCCGCGGGCCGAGAGGTTGATCCGCAGGGCGCGCACGATCTGCGGCTCGTCGTCGACCACCAGTACTTTTGTCACGCGACCCTCTCATCTGCGGGGAGTGAGATCACCACGGTGAGTCCGCCACCGGGTGTGTCCTCCATGGTGATCGTGCCTCCCATCGCCTCCGTGAAGCCCTTCGCCACGCTCAGACCGAGACCAACGCCACCCGGCGTGCGGTCGCCCAAGCGCTGGAAAGGGGCGAAGACCTGGTCCGCTGTGCCCCTGGGCAGGCCGCGGCCGTGGTCCACGACGCGTAGCTCCACCTCGGAGCCGTGTGCGGACGCGCGCAACGCCACCGCGCCGGCGTAACGCACGGCGTTGCCCACGACGTTCGCGATCACTCGTTCGAGCAGGCCGACGTCGGCGCGGACGGGCGGTAGCGACTCCGGGACGTCGACCTCGACGTCCCCGGGCTGGCCGACCAGGGCTCGCGCGACGGCCTCGTAGTAGTCGACGGCGCGGAACTGCGGTTCCACGGCGCCCGTGGCCAGACGGGAGGAATCGAGGAGGTTGTCGACGAGGCCGGTGAGCCGGTCCGCCGACTCCTCGACGGCCTCCAGCAGCTCGGCCGTGTCGGAGTCCGAGAGCCGCAGCTCCGGGTCGCGCAACGAGCCCACGGAGGCCTTGATCGACGTCAGTGGCGTGCGGAGGTCGTGGCCGACGGCCGAGAGCAACGCGGTGCGCAGCTCGGTGCGGGAGGCCTGGCGCTGGGCTTCGAGGGTCTGCTCGGCCATGCGTTGCTGCCTCAGCGCGAGCAACGCCTGGCCCGCGGCCGCTTCGAGGACTCGGCGGTCGGACGCCGGCAGCGAACGGCCGCGCAGCGCCAGGTGCACTTCCGGGGTCACGGCGATGTCGACGTCCGCGTCGTCGGGCTCGTCACACGGACCGACGCCGACGCACGCGACGCGGTCCCAGGAGCCGTCGACTTGTTCCAACAGCGCGACGGACGTCAGTCCGAAGTTCTCCTTCACCTTCTCCAGCAGCCGTGCGAGCGGATACGGGTTCGTCAGCACGGTGCGCGCGTACGACGCGAGGAGCGTGGCCTCGGTGCGAGCGCGCGCTGCCTGCGTCGCACGGCGAGCGGCGTGGTCCACCACCAACGCCGTGGAGACGCCCACGATGATCATCGCGAAGAAGGTGAGCACGTTCTGCTGGGCGTCGATGGTGAACGTGTAGAAGGGCTCGGTGAAGAAGAAGTTCAGCAGCAACGCGTTGGTCAGCGCGGCGGCGATCGCGGGGCCGAGCCCGCCGACGATCGCCACGACCAGCGTGACCAGCAGGTAGCCGATGACGTTGGTGGAGAAGTTCAGGCCGCTGCGCAGCGATGTGCCGGCCGCCGTGACCAGCGCGGGACCGGCCACCGCGAGGAACCAGCCCCACGCGAGGCGGCTCGGCTTCAACGGACTGCCCGCGAACCTGGCTCTCCAGCCGTTGGTCGTCGCCGGGTGCGTGACCATGTGGACGTCGATCGCGCCGGACTCCTGCACGACCGTGGAGCCGATACCCGCCGAGAACATGCGCGCGAACCGCGAACGGCGCGAGGTGCCGACCACGAGCTGAGTGGCGTTGACGCCCCGTGAGAACTCCAGCAGCGCCGTGGGCACGTCATCGCCGACCACGGTGTGGAACGTGGCACCGACGTCCTCGGCGAGCTTGCGGTACTTCTGCAGCGAGTGCGGATCGGCGCCTGCGAGGCCGTCGCCGCGAAGCACGTGCACGACGAGAAGGTCGCCACCCGCGCGCGTGGCGATGCGACGCGCGCGACGGATGAGCGTCTCGCTTTCCCCGCCACCGGTGATCGCGACGACGACGCGTTCGCGCGTCTCCCACGTGTCGGTGATCTGCCGCTCGGTCCGGTAGCGCATCAACGCGACGTCGACCTGGTCGGCGACCCACAGCAACGCCAGTTCGCGCAACGCCGTGAGGTTGCCGACGCGGAAGTAGTTGCCGAGCGCGGCGTCGATCTTGTTCGCCGCGTAGACGTCGCCGTGCGCGAGCCGGCGGCGCAGCGCTTCCGGCGTGAGGTCGACGAGCTGCATCTGGTCGGCTTTGCGGACGACCTCGTCCGGCACCGTTTCCTGCTGCGGCACGCCGGTTATGCGCTGAACGACGTCGTTGAGAGATTCCAGGTGCTGAATGTTGACTGTCGACAGCACGTCGATCCCGGCTTCGAGGAGTTCCTCGACGTCTTGCCACCTCTTTGCATTACGAGATCCCGGCGCGTTCGTGTGGGCCAGTTCGTCGACGACGGCAAGCTGCGGCGCACGTGCCAGCACGGCGTCGACGTCCATCTCGGTGAGTTCGACGCCGCGGTGCGCGGAGTGCCTGCGCGCGACGATTTCCAGGCCTTCGACCAGTTCGGCGGTCTTCGCACGGCCGTGGGTCTCCACAAATCCGATGACCACATCTGTGCCGCGTTCCCGCCTGCGGTGCGCCTCACCGAGCATGGCGAACGTCTTGCCGACACCGGGAGCGGCGCCGAGATGGATGCGAAGCTCGCCACGTCGGGGTTTCGGACTCACCGGCCCAGTCTGCTCCTGTCCGGACGTGGACCGTTCGGTGGTACGCGCTGCGCCACACGGCTAAACACGTGCGCCTTCCCACAGTTCTGACAGGAGATCTGTCTCGTTGAATCATGCTTCAGCACGGCGCCCGTTCGAGTGAGCTTCGCTGCGCTTTTTACGCCGTTTACCAGCACATTTAAGTGTGCCGGACGCGCGCCGTGACACCCCGCGTCACCACAACGGCCGAATGGGTTATCGGCAGTTGGCGGATAGCGCGCGGAGCGTGAATGAGGGAAAGTGCCAGGGTTCGTGTCCGAATTCGGACAATCACATGCGCGCGGAGAAACGATGCCCACCACCGTCACCAACCACGAGGCACTTCAACTCGTGGTGGCCGTGCACCGGCTGGTGCGAAGTCTTCGGCAGGCCGCTCCGGCCCGCCGTTTGCAACCCACCCAGTTATTGGTGCTGTCAGAACTGAGCGCCCACGGCCCGATGCGGATCGGCGAGATCGCGGTGCGCGCCCTGTGTTCGCAGCCGACCGCCACAACCGTCGTGACCAGCCTGGAGTCCACCGGCCTGGTCCGTCGCGAGCCCGACGCGGCCGACGGCAGAGCAACGATAGTCGTGCTCACCGAAGTCGGCCGCGAGACGATCCTGTCGCTCGCTCACGGCGAAGCCGAACTATTGAGTGAAAGAATGTCCGAACTTTCGCCGGAAGACAGAGAACACCTGCGCTCGGCGATGCCGATTTTGCGGCACCTGGCCGAACCACAGCAGAACAAGTAGGAGCGGGACCCCCGACGGGCCCCGCTCCTGCGTTTTACTTGCTGGGTGACACGGAAGTAGGTGGCACCGAGCTCGAAGGTGCGCTTCCAGAACTCGACGGCGCTGTACTGGCCGTTGATGACGGAGCGGACACGCTCGGTGCCACCGTGTAACAAACACCGTTTTCGTAGTCGATCTTCGGCCGCGGATAGCGGTTAGCCGGAATCACCGGTTCAGGACCGTTACCCGGGTCATTGCAGCTGTTGTAGCCTCGCGGCGCGTTGATGGGCTGGCCGTCCTGGTCGTACAACAACACGTTCGTGAGCAACTTGCCGTTCTCGTCGTACACGTAGATGTTCTGGTACGGCTCGACGATCGGCTGCGGGTAGGACGAGCGCGACGACGAGCCGTACGCCAGCTGGTTCGCCGTCACGTCGATCACCTGGAAGAGCAGCCCCACCGCCAGCGCCGACGCGGGCAGGCTGAACCACAGCCACCGCCGGTCGACCTTGGCGCGCGGCCCGGCGAACACCGACACCACCGCGATCGCGGCGAGCGCCAGGAACCCGAGGATGTCGCGACCGGCGAGCAGCACCGCCCCGAGCCCGAGCAGACCGGCCCGGATCAGCCACCACGCGGGCTGCAGCGACGTCAGGTAGGTCAACGCCCGTTCCGCCGGCGTGCCCGGCTCCACGGCCAGCCACTTCTTCAGCCGGTGAGTCTCCGGCAGGTTCATGATCTCCTGCTGGAGCGGCCCGCGGTCGTGCACCAGCGCGAGGCTGAGCACCAGGATCACCGCGGGCAGCAGCAGGATCGCCGGCTCCCGCAACGCCGCCACCCCCGCGAGCAGCGTGACACCGGTGGCCGCCACGAGCCCCCACGCGGCGGCCCGGGGCCTGGTCAGCCAGCCGCCCTTCGTGGTGACCGGCAACCGCTCGGTCTTGGGCGGATACCCGGCCGCCTGCCGCAGTTCCTGCGCGTACAGCTCAGGCGACCCGAGCCGCTGCTCCAGCGTCTCGTCGTCACCGAGCTCCGTGGACAGTTCGGCGACGTGCGCCTCGACGTCCTCCATGATCTCGGCGACCTCGTTGGGCGGCAGGTCGTCGAGGGCCGCACGCATCCCGGCCAGGTAGTACTCGACACCGAGCGCTTGGGTGTTCATGCCGCGACCTCCTCGAGCAGGCCGTCCAGCGTGCTGGCGAACGACCTCCACGTCTCCCTCGACTCAGCCAGGCGCGCCCGCCCGGTCTCGTTGATGCTGTAGTACTTGCGGTGCGGGCCTTCTTCACTCGGCACCACGTACGAGGTCAGCATCCCCGCGTTGTAGAGCCGCCGCAGCGTGCCGTACACCGACGCGTCACCCACTTCGTTCAGTCCCCCGGCGCGCAGTCTGCGCACCACGTCGTACCCGTACCCGTCGTCCTTGCGCAGAACCGCAAGCACGGCCAGGTCCAGCACCCCTTTGAGCAGTTGACTGGTGTCCATCGCCCCTCCGCCCTCGGCTTGGTGGTCGAAATCGGCGAAGCCCATTCCGGCCGCCAAACGAACCCCGTCTTTCCGGAGCGTCCGCACTGTTGCGCGTTGGACGGTACTACGCACTGCGCAGTACTGTCCAACGCGCGTTACGGCTTCGAGATTTGAGACGCTGGACAAGGGTTTGACTACAGGACGCTCAGGCGCGCGCGGGTTGTCAGCACGTCGCGGAGCAGGGGAAAGAAAGCCTCAAGCCCTGGGGCGAGGCTGGCACCGCGGGCACGAGTACGAGGAGCGGTTCATGAACGGCTCTCGGATCATCGCCGCACCGCACCGCTTGCAGGGCCGGTTCTCCTGCCCATAGGCGTTCAGGGAGCGGTCGAAGTACCCGGACTGCCCGTTGATGTTGACGTACAGCGCGTCGAACGAGGTCCCGCCCTGGCCGAGCGCCTCACGCATCACGTCGGTGGCGTGGTCCAGCAACTCGGCGGCCTTGGGTTTCGCGAGCTTGTCCGTCATCCGGGTGCCGTGCAGCTTCGCGCGCCACAGGGCCTCGTCGGCGTAGATGTTGCCGATACCGGACACGAGGGTCTGGTCCAGCAAAGCGCGCTTGACCTCGGTGTGACGCAGGCGCAACGCGCGCACGGCAGCATCACGGGAGAACAAGGGGTCCATGGGGTCGCGAGCGATGTGCGCGACGGTGTCAGGGACCAGGGTGCCGTCGACCTCGACCAACTCGGCCAGAGCGAGGCCGCCGAAGGTGCGTTGGTCAACGAAACGGAGCTCGGGTCCGCCGTCGTCGAACGTGAAACGGACGCGCAGATGCTTCTCGTCGGGGGCCGACGAGGGTTGGACGAGCATTTGGCCACTCATGCCCAGGTGCGCGAGCATGGCGGCTTTGTCGGCCAGTTCAACCCAGAGGTACTTGCCGCGGCGCTTGGCTGCCACCATCGGTTGCGAGGCCAAGCGCGCGCAGAAGTCCAAGGAACCCAGGTCGTGCCGGCGGATGGCGCGTGGGTGCAACACCTCTACCGAGGAGATGACCCGGCCGGCGACGTGGGCTTCGAGGCCGAGGCGTACTACCTCGACCTCTGGGAGTTCGGGCACGTCAGGCTTCGGACTTGCCCTCGTCGACGGGCTGCGCCTCGATCACGGCGGCCTGCGGCTTGGTGGGCTTGAGCACCCACACACCCGCGCGGCTCGTGTCCCTGACCAGCACAAGTCCCTGGATTCCTCCGCTGCGGGAGGTGTTCACCGGGCCGCGATTGGTGCGCGTGCGGCGGTTCGTGCGGTTCCTGGTCGCATACATTTGCGGTCTCAGTCTTCCTCGGTTGGGGAGATCCCTGGCGTCACCGAGGCGCCATTCTGCCCGTTCTTGGCCACGGCCGACTCCTGCTCGGCCTTGACCCGTTCCGACAGAACATGATAAGCCGCTTCGGCGGCTTTCTGCTCGGCTTCCTTCTTGGTGCGCCCATCACCCTTGCCGTAGGGCTGGCCACCGACGAGCACCGTGGCGGTGAACTCCTTGCGGTGGTCCGGCCCCTGGTCGTCCACGCGGTACTCCGGGACGCCGAGACTGGCTTGAGCGGTGAGCTCCTGCAGGCTTGTCTTCCAGTCCAGTCCAGCACCCAAAAGCGGAGCTTTGGCCAAGAGCGGATCGAACAGCCGGTGAACGAACGTTCGTGCGGTATCGATACCGAACTGCAGGTACACCGCACCGATGACGGCCTCGAGACC
Source organism: Lentzea waywayandensis (assembly GCF_900115955.1). Lineage (GTDB taxonomy): Bacteria > Actinomycetota > Actinomycetes > Mycobacteriales > Pseudonocardiaceae > Lentzea > Lentzea waywayandensis. Next base: position 929,675 of record NZ_FOYL01000003.1, on the reverse strand, counting down.
GTCAGCGAGAATGCTCGCCTTGTCCCTGCCGCCGGTCAGTTCTTCGCCACGACCGAGCAACAGGTGTGCACCGAGCCCGCCTTCACCCAGGTCACGCGCGACGCCGGCCAGTGCGTGCATGTTCACGACGCTGGCACGGAGCTTCGCGAGCTGACCTTCGGGAAGGTCGGGATGAGTGCGGTAGAGGTGGTCGGTGACGACCAGCCCCAGTACCACGTCTCCCAGGAACTCGAGACGCTCGTTCGGCGGCAAGCCGCCGTTCTCGTACGCGTAAGACCTGTGGGTGAGCGACAGCACGAGCAGCTCGGCGTCCAGGTGGACGCCGAGCGCTTCGAGCAGGTCCGCGCGGTCCGCTTGCGGTGCGCGCGGCGGCTTTCCCCCCACTACGTCGCCGAGGAGATCAGGCCGGCTGAGCGACCTGGCGGCCAGCGTACTGACCACAGGCCGGGCAGGCGACGTGCTGCGGCTTCGGCTGGCGGCAAGCCTTGTTGGAGCACGCCACCAGGTGCACGGCAGACGTCTTCCACTGGGAACGGCGCGCACGGGTGTTCGAACGCGACATTTTCCGCTTCGGGACGGCCACGACTACTTCTCCTCCGAGTTGTCATCGCTGAACCGCTCTTGCAACGCGGCCCAACGAGGGTCAATCGTCTCATGCCCGTGGTCGGGCCCGAGCTCCGCCCACCTGCCACCACACTCGGAGCAAAGCCCCTTGCAGTCCGGCTCGCAGAGCGGTGCCTGCGGCAGCGCGAGAACGATGGCGTCCCGCACCACAGGCTCGAGGTCGATCAGATCGTTGACGATCCGGCTGACCTCGTCTTCATCAGTGGTCGCGTCGGTGGTGCTGTCCGGCCAGGCGTAGAGCTCCGTGATCCGGACCTCGACCTCGTCGGTGAGCGGCTCGAGACACCTCGAGCACTCCCCTTCGACCTTCGCGAACGCTGTCCCCGACACGAGCAGGCCCTCCACGACCGATTCGATCAGGAGGTCGAGCTCCACTTCCCCGTCCTCGGGCACCGCGATCACCCCGAGCAGCCCCACACCTGCGCCAGGAACTGACCGAACGAAGGGTCGGCTCAGACCGGCGCGACGGCCGATGTCCCTGGTGTCGATGACCCAGGGACCGGATGCTGTGGGACGCGTGGACGCGTGACGATGCTCAGTCATGATTTCGGGTTTTGCCGGCGGGGACCTACCACGTCCAGCCGGTCCAGGGTACGGGACGACGCCCCCGTGCGTGAAATCGGCAGGTGATCGCACCTGTCCGACGTAGCACGAATCACACGTTCAGGCGTGTCCGAGCCGGCTGGTTCGTCAGGAACCGTAGTCGAAAGGCGCCGCGGCACCCGCCACGGCCGGTCCGCGCAGGTGCGAACGGCCCTTGCCGACCGACCTGAGCGTGTGCGCGAGGAGGTCCTCGAAGTCCGCGAGCTTGCCGTCGACGTACGCGTCGCACTCCGACCGCAGCCGGATCGACTCGCTCTGGGCGGCGTCGAGCAGTCGCGCCGACTCGGCGTGCGCCGCCCGGACGACCTCCTGCTCGTTGACGAGCCTCGCCTGCTCGGCGCGGCCGTCCTCGGTGGCGCGCTCGTAGTTCGCGCGACCCGCCTGGATCATGCGCTCGGCCTCGGAGTGCGAACGCCCCACCAGGTCGTCGTACTCCTGGCGGCCGGCGGACACGGTCCGTTCGGCCTGATCCTCCGCCTCGGCGATCATCCGCTCGGCGCGGGCGCGCGCGTCGGACAGCATCGCCTCCGCCTCGGCCTGTGCCTCGGCGAGCATGCGATCCGCGTCCGCGCGTGCCTTGGACACGCCCGACTCCGCCTCGTGCTTGGCCTTGCCGACGACCTCGTCGCGGTGGTCCAGCACGTCCTGCGCGTCGTCGAGCTCGGTGGGGATCGCGTCACGCACGTCGTCGAGCAGTTCGAGCACGTCGCCGCGCGGCACCACGCAGCCCGAGGTCATCGGTACTCCGCGCGCTTCCTCGACGATCGTGACGAGCTCGTCGAGTGCCTCGAACACCCGGTACACGTCTCACTCCCCTAACCCCTGTGACTCCCACCCACAAGTGTGCCCTGCCGATCTCTCCGGGAGAGGGAGATCGGCAGGGCGTGTCAGGATTTGCCCACATCGAGCCGGGAGAAACGTGAAGATCACAATCAGGCGGGCCGTGGCCGCCGATGTCCACCCGATCGTGGCGATGCTGGCGGACGACCCGCTCGGCGCGCAGCGGGAGAGGCCGGGCGATCCCGCCTACCTGAAGGCGTTCGAGGTGATCGACGCCGACCCGCACCAGCTCCTGGCCGTGGCGGTCGCCGGCGACGAGGTCGTGGGCACGCTTCAGCTGACGTTCACGTCCGGCCTGTCGCGCCTGGGCATGACCCGCGCGACCGTCGAGGCCGTGCGGGTGCGTTCCGACCAGCGCGGCGGCGGCCTCGGCGAGCGCCTGATGAGGTGGGCGATCGACGAGGCGCGGGCACGCGGTTGCGGCCTGGTGCAGTTGACGACGGACGCGTCACGCGTGGACGCGCACCGGTTCTACGAGCGGCTCGGGTTCACCGCGTCGCACGTGGGGATGAAGCTCGCGCTCTAACGAGTCTCGGCGAGGCGCTGCTGCAGCCGCTGCTCGATGGTCGCCGGCAGCAGCGTCGAGACGTCGCCACCGTACGTCGCGACCTCCTTGACCAGCGAGGACGCCAGGTAGGAGTACTGCGGGCTGGCCTGCATGAACAGCGTGTCGACGCCGGTGAGCTGGTGGTTCATCTGCGCCATCTGCAGCTCGTAGTCGTAGTCGCTGACCGCGCGCAGGCCCTTCACGATGGCCTTGATGTTGTTCTCGCGGCAGTAGTCGACCAACAGGCCGTGCCAGGAGTCCACGCGCACGTTGTCCCACTGCGCCGTGACCTCGCGCAGCATCTCCTGCCGCTCCTCGACGTCGAACAAGGTGCGCTTGTTCTTGTTGATGAGCACAGCGACGACGACCTCTTCGAAGAGGTGCGCGGCTCTCCCGATGATGTCCAGGTGACCGTTGGTCACCGGGTCGTAGGAGCCGGGGTACACGGCGCGCGTCATGTGCCGGACGTTAGCACCCGATCGGACGCCTCCAGGCGTGTCCGTGGTTCTCGTCACCCATCAGCACGCACCTGTGCCCAGTACACGGCTGTGTCCCCGTAACGCTTGGCACGCAAGGATTCCACTTCTTCCGGCCAGGCTGGTTCGCCGCTTCGCGAAGCACGTTCCACGATCAAGATGGCGTCCCCTGCGAGCCTGGGCACGATCCCGCGCAGCACTTTGGCGAGCTCGTCGTCGCCCACGGCGTACGGCGGGTCGGCGAACACGACGTCGAACTTCTCCCCCTCGGCCGTGACGTACGCCTCGGCCGTGCGATTCACGACGACGGTGTTCGCGAACCCGAGCTCCCTGGCGTTGCCCTTGAGCACGTCAGCGGCCCGCTTGTCCGACTCCACGAACGTCGCGTGCTCCGCTCCCCGGCTCAGCGCCTCGAACCCGAGTGCTCCCGACCCGGCGTACAGGTCCAGCACCTTCGCGCCGTCGAGGTCGACCAGCGCCTCGAGCGAGCTGAACAACGCCTCCCGCACCCGCTCGGAGGTGGGCCGCGTGCCCTTGGGCGGAACCTTGAGCCTGCGGCCTCCCGCGGTCCCGGCAACGATTCGTGTCACCGGTCCATCGTCCCAGGTGCATCCTGTCCGCATGACCCGCCACCGCGACTCGGGCGCCTGCCTGTGCGAGTTGGCCGCCACTCCGGTCCTGGTGGCGTGCCCGTCGTGCTCGGCCCAAGCCGTCGTAACGTCCGACCGTCTCGTGTGCCCCAGGTGCGCGCACGCCCGACCGTACAAGCGTGTGTGGTGTTGGGAGACCTCACGCGTCGTGCCGGACCTCTGGCTGACAACACCGTGCGCCGGACACATGCTGTGGGCGCTGAACGCTCCACACCTGGACCTGCTGGAGTCCTATGTCGGCGCGACGCTCCGAGAGGACCCGCATCCGTCGTCGGTACGGCGGATGACGATCCTCGCGAAGCTGCCCGCGTGGCTGAAGTCGGCGAAGCACCGCGACGAGGTCCTGCGTGCCGTCCGCCGCCTGCGCTCGACGATCTAGGCGAGCGCCTGCCACCAGCCGTCGACCTCGGCCGGATTGTCGACGTCAACCCGTTCACCGGGCCTCGGCACCGCGAGCTTCAGCCCGCTCGCCTTGACCTCCCGCCACACGCGGTCGATCGGCTCGCCCCACGGGTGCAGCGCGAGGTTGAACGTCGCCCAGTGCACCGGGATCAGCAGGCCGCCGCCGAGGTCGTCGAACGCCTGGACGCCCTCCTCCGGCGTCATGTGGATGTCCGGCCACGCGTCCCCGTACGCACCGACCTGCATCAGCACTGCGTCGAACGGACCGTGTGCCGCGCCGATCGTCTTGTAGCCGGGGAAGTAGCCGGTGTCGCCGCTGTAGAACACCGAACGCTCACCGCGCTTGATGACCCACGACGCCCACAGCGTGACGTTGCGCTGCACCGAACGTCCGGAGAAGTGCTGGGCCGCGGTGCAGGTGAGCGTGAACCCGTCCACCGAGTGCGACTCGTCCCAGTCCAGCTCCACCACGCGGTCGGCGGGCACGTCCCACCGCGCGAGGTGCGCGCCGAGCCCGAGCGGCACCACGAACACCGCGGACGTTCCCGCGGTCAGCGCCTGCACGGTCTCCATGTCGAGGTGGTCGTAGTGGTCGTGCGAGATCACGACGGCGCTGATGTCAGGCAGATCCGACAACTCGTGCGGAACCGGGTGCAGTCGCTTGGGGCCGACGTGCGCGGACGGCGAGACGCGGTCGCTCCACACAGGATCGATGAGCACGGCGGCGCCGTCGATCTCGATCAGCGCGGACGCGTGGCCGTACCAGGTGATGTGCAGGCCGTCGGACACCGGCGCGGCAGGTCTCACCAGCGGCACCTCGACGGACGGCTTGCGGTCCTCGCCGCCGAATACGAAGTCGCGGATCGAGAAGGACTCGCGGTCCGGGACCGTGCGGACTTCCTTGTCGTTGTGGAACTTCCCGTCGCGGTAGCGCGGCGAGCGCGACATGTGGACCGGATCCGGCTTCCCGCCCAGCTGCCGGGGCACGTCCTTCAACGCCCACGCCACGCCCGCCAGGCCGAGCAGTCCTGCCAAAGCCTTCTTCATGTGCGAAACCCTCTTCCCCTGACTCCCGTGCCCGGTGCAACGCAGGGAATCGTCGTGGAGTTCCGCGCGCCCCGCACAGCGAAAGGGCCCGGCCTCGACGAGACCGGGCCCCTCACCAGACGAGTTACTCCAGGACGATCAGGAGGTCGCCGCCCTCGACCTGCTGGGCACCGCGCAACGCCAGGCGCTGCACGACACCCGCCTTCGGGGCGGTGATCGCGGCCTCCATCTTCATGGCCTCGATGGTCGCGACGGTCTGACCGGCGTCGACCCGGTCGCCCTCGGCCACCGCCGCCGTCACCACGCCGGCGAACGGGGCCGCCACGTGGTTCGGGTTCGTGCGGTCGGCCTTCTCGGCGGCCGGGATGTCGGCGGCCACCGAACGGTCGCGGACCTGGATCGGGCGCAGCTGGCCGTTCATGGTCGCCATGACCGTGCGGATGCCCCGCGCGTCGGCCTCGGAGATCGCCTCCAGGCCGATCAGCAGCCGGACGCCCGGCTCCAGGTCGACGGAGTACTCCTCGCCGGGACGCAGGCCGTAGAAGAAGTCCTTGGAGCGCAACACCGACGTGTCACCGTAGGCGTCGCGGTGCGTGCGGAACTCCTTGGTGGGCGCCGGGAACAGCAGCCTGTTCAGCGTCGCCCGCCGGTCGTCGGCGAGACCCGCCTGGTCCTCGGCGGACAGCTCCTCGACCGGCTTCGGGGCGGGGCGGCCTTCGAGGGCCTTGCTGCGGAACGGCTCCGGCCAGCCGCCGGGCGGGTCGCCCAGCTCGCCGTGCAGGAAGCCGATCACCGACGCCGGGATGTCGAACTTGCCGGGGTCCGCCTCGAAGTCCTTCGGTGCGACGCCCGCGCCCACGAGGTGCAGCGCGAGGTCACCGACGACCTTGGACGACGGCGTCACCTTCACCAGGTGGCCGAGCATGCGGTCGGCGGCCGCGTACATCGACTCGATCTCCTCGAACTTCTCGCCGAGACCGAGAGCGACGGCCTGCGTGCGCAGGTTCGAGAGCTGACCACCGGGGATCTCGTGGTGGTAGACGCGGCCGGTCGGGCCGGGGATGCCGGACTCGAACGGCGCGTAGATCTTGCGCACGGACTCCCAGTACGGCTCCAGGTCGCAGACGTTCTGCAGGTTGAGACCGGTGGAGCGCTCGGTGTGGTCGGTCAGCGCCACGATCGACGACAGCGGCGGCTGCGAGGTCGTGCCCGCCATCGACGCGGTCGCGCCGTCGATCGCGTCCACGCCCGCCTGGATCGCGGCCAGGTAGGTCGCGAGCTGGCCGCCCGCCGTGTCGTGCGTGTGGAGGTGGACCGGGAGGTCGAACTCCTTGCGCAGCGCGGTGATCAGGCGCGACGCGGCGGGTGCCCGCAGCAGGCCGGCCATGTCCTTGACGCACAGCACGTGAGCGCCGGCGCCGACGATCTGCTCGGCGAGCTTGAGGTAGTAGTCCAGTGTGTACAGACGTTCGTCCGGATTGGACAGATCGCTCGTGTAGCAGAGCGCGACCTCGGCGACCGCCGTCCCGGTCTCGCGCACGGCCTCGATCGCCGGGCGCATCTGCTCGACGTCGTTCAGCGCGTCGAAGATCCGGAAGATGTCGATGCCGGTGTTCGTCGCCTCCTGCACGAACGCCTTGGTGACCGCCTCGGGGTACGGCGTGTAGCCGACCGTGTTGCGGCCGCGCAGCAGCATCTGCAGGTTGATGTTCGGCACCGCTTCGCGCAACGACGCGAGGCGCTCCCACGGGTCCTCCGCGAGGAACCGCAGCGCCACGTCGTAGGTCGCGCCGCCCCAGCACTCCAGGGACAGCAGCTCCGGCGTCATGCGCGCCACGTGCGGTGCGACGGAGAGCAGGTCCTTGGTGCGTACTCGGGTGGCGAGCAGCGACTGGTGGGCGTCGCGGAACGTCGTGTCCGTGACGCCGACGGCCTTGCTCTCCCGCAGCCACCGCGCGAAGCCCTCGGGGCCGAGCTCGACCAGCTTCTGCTTGGAGCCGGGGGCCGGCTCGGCGTTCAGGTCGACGACCGGCAGCTTCTCGCGCGGGTCGACGGCGGTCGGGCGGGTGCCGTTCGGGTGGTTGACCGTGACGTCCGCGAGGTAGGTCAGCAGGCGCGTGCCGCGGTCGGCCGAGTGGCGCGCGGTCAGCAGGTGCGGGCGCTTCTCGATGAACGACGTGGTGACGCGGCCCTCGTAGAAGTCCGGGTCGTCCAGCACGGCCTGGATGAACGGGATGTTCGTCGACACACCGCGGATGCGGAACTCCGCGATCGCACGGCGCGCACGGGCGACGGCGAGGGAGAAGGTGCGGCCGCGGCACGTGAGCTTCACGAGCATCGAGTCGAAGTGCGGGCTGATGGCCATGCCGGCGCCCGCCGTGCCGCCGTCGAGGCGGATGCCGGAACCACCGGGCGAGCGGTAGGCGCTGATCGTGCCGGTGTCCGGGCGGAACCCGTTGGCGGGGTCCTCGGTCGTGATGCGGCACTGGAGCGCCGCGCCGCGCAGCTGGACGGTCTCCTGGGACAGGCCCAGGTCGTCCAGCGTCTCGCCCGACGCGATGCGCATCTGCGACTGCACCAGGTCGACGTCGGTCACCTCTTCCGTGACCGTGTGCTCGACCTGGATGCGCGGGTTCATCTCGATGAAGACGTAGTGGCCCTGCGGGTCGAGCAGGAACTCCACGGTGCCGGCGTTGCGGTAGCCGATGTGCCTCGCGAACTTCACCGCGTCGGCGCAGATGCGGTCACGCAGTTCGGGCGCGAGGTTCGGCGCGGGCGCGATCTCGATGACCTTCTGGTGGCGCCGCTGCACTGAGCAGTCGCGCTCGAACAGGTGGATCACGTTGCCCTGGCCGTCGGCGAGGATCTGCACCTCGATGTGGCGCGGTTCGACCACGGCCTGTTCGAGGAACACGGTCGGGTCGCCGAACGCGGACTCCGCCTCGCGCGACGCCGCTTCGAGGGACTCGCGCAGCGCGGAGGGGTCGTCGACCTTGCGCATGCCGCGGCCACCACCACCGGCGACGGCCTTCACGAAGACCGGGAAGCGCATCGTCTTCGACGCTTCGAGCAGCTCGTCGATGTCGGACGACGGCGGGCTCGACTCCAGCACCGGCAGCCCGGCCTCGCGGGCGGCCGCGATGGCGCGCGCCTTGTTGCCAGTCAGCTCCAGAACCTCGGCCACGGGGCCGATGAAGGTGAGACCTGCCTCACGGCACGCCATCGCGAGCTCCGGGTTCTCCGACAGGAAGCCGTAACCCGGGTAGATCGCGTCGGCACCGGCCTTGCGGGCGGCCTTGATGATCTCCTCGACGGAAAGGTAGGCGCGGACGGGATGTCCGGGCTCGCCGATCTCGTAGGACTCGTCCGCCTTCAGCCGGTGGAGCGAGTTCCGGTCCTCATGAGGGAAGACGGCGACCGTTCCCGCGCCCAGTTCGTAGGCGGCTCGGAACGCGCGAATCGCGATCTCGCCGCGGTTGGCGACAAGAACCTTGCGGAACATCCGTGCCCTCCCGGTGTTACTCGGCAGTCATCAGTCGTGGCACGTTACCGTGCGACTCTTGCCTGTTGGGAGGACTGTCCCACGTGATGGGTGTCATCCTGATCGGTCTTGCTCACACCAATTCTCGCTTGGTGAGAGCAAAGTGGATACCCACCACCCGGTCAGACTGCGGCCGGTAGTGGGTTTAACCAGATCGAGTGACGATCTTCGCGACTATCTCGGTAGGGTGAGCCATATGGCCGGGGCTGATGGAGCCGGGCAGCCTACTGCCCGCACACCGCATTTCGACGTTGTCCTTCGTGGTTACAACCAGCGACAGGTGAACGAACGAGTCACCCGCTTGGAGTTCGACCTCAAGAACTCGAACCGCTCCCGTGACGCGGCCGCCGCGCAGGTGGGGGAGCTCACCAAGCTCCTCAACTCGATGCGCGCCGATCTCGACAAGACCAAGATCCAGCTCCAGAACCTCGCCAGCAGTCCCGTGAGCGCGTCGAACGTCACCGAGCGTGTGCGCGTGATGATGAGCCTGGCCGAGGAAGAGATCGCCGACATCCGCAAGGACGCCCTCGACAAGGCCGCCGCGACGCGCGGCGAGGCCGAGAGGTGGGCGGCGGAGCAGCGCGAGGCCCACCAGCGCCTGCTCGCCGAGACCGAGGCGCGCCGCAAGCAGCTCGAGATGAACTACCAGCAGCGCCACGCCGAGCTGGACCAGCAGACCGCCGGCCGCAGGTCCGAGCTGGAGGCCGAGCACTCGTCGTTGCAGGCGAAGCTCGCCGCCGACCACGAGGCGCTGGTCGCCGAGGTGCGCGCGAACGGTGAGCGCGTCGCCGCCGAGTTCGAGAAGAAGTCGGCCGACCTGGACGCCCACCGCGTCGAACTCGACGCGAAGTACAAGGCGTACCACGACGAACTGGACAAGGAGTACGACGGACTCAAGGCGACGCTGACCGCCGAACACCAGAAGGTGCTGGCAGACGCGCGGTCCGAGGCCGAGCGGATCTCCGCCGAGGCCGAGGTCAAGCGCGTCGAGACGCTCCAGAGGCTCGACGACGAGCTCAAGGCCAGGCAGGCCGAGGCGGAGAAGGCTCTCGCCGACCTCGAGGCCGAGTCGCTGGCGAAGGCCGAGAAGATCTCCTCCGACGCGTCCACACAGGCGATCGCCCTGGTCAGCGCGGCGGAGGAGAAGGCGGCGACGACCCTGCGCGTCTCCGAGGACAAGGCGACGACCGCCGTCACGGAGGCCGAGCAGAAGGCCGCGACCACGGTGCGCGAGGCCGACGAGAAGGCCGTCGCGCTCGTCCGCGACGCCGAGGCCAGGACGTCGGCACTGGTGCGCCAGGCCGAGGAGAGGTCGGCCGCGGCCGTGGCCGAAGCCGACCAGCGCGCCGCCGCCGCGTCCGAGAAGGAGTCGTCGTTGCGTTCGGCGCACGACAACCTCGCCACGCAGTTCCACGCCGCGCAGGCAGCGGTGGAGGCGGCGATGTCGGTGCTCAAGCCCCTGGAGGACGGCTCCGCCGACGAGGCCGACGCCGCCCCTTCCGTTGAGCAGAAGACCGAGCAGCTGCCGAAGCCGCGGCAGCAGGACTGAGTTCTATCCGGGGAACGGCGGCAGGCTGCTCGTGGCCCAGCTCGTGTGGCAGCTGCCGTTCGCCGCGAAGTCGCTCGCGAACCCGATGAACTCCCGACCGTCGAGCGACGGCACGCCGGTCGGGTGGTAGTTCGGGCAGTAGTTGTCGCGCGCGCCCGGCACCGGAACCGGCGCGGGGATCTCGTACCAGCCGTCCCGGCCGCCGTTCTCGGAGACGAAGATCGTCCGGCCGTTGCCGGGATCGACCTTGCCGTTCGCGGACATCAGCATCTGCCCCATGAGCAGCACACGTCCCGTGGCGGTGCCGTTGGGCGCGAGCACGATCGACGGCGTGTGCGCGAAGTACTTGCCGTCCTTCGTCGTCGGCCGCTTGCCGTGCCACTTGGGGTCGCCCCAGTTCACGCCGTCCGGTGACGTGCGGTGGTACGCCTCGCAGAAGTACTGGTTCGGCTGCGAGCAGATCTCGTACATCATGTAGTACTCGCCCGTCGGCAACCGCTTGACCTGCTGCATTCCCGGCCGCAACCAGCCGGGCTCGACGGCGACGACCTTCTGCTTGGCCGACCAGATGACGCCGTCGTTGGACACGGTCCGCCCGATGTACTGGCTGTGTCCCTGGTCGGACTCGTCGGAGAAGTAGCAGTTGAGCCTGCCCTCGGCGTCGACCGACAGGTCCGGCTCCCACAGCCCACCTCCAGGCCGGGCCCGCGCGCATTCAGACAGGTACCGCCACGACGCACCGGCGTCGTCGCTGCGCCAGATCCGCGCCTTGAGCGTCTCCGCCTTGAAGCCGGCCGAGCCCGCCCACAACACCGTCCCCGCCGGCATGTCGCCCACCCGTTGCGGGAGCTCGTAGAGGTGCCCGCAACAGCTCGCCGTGGACCCGGCCGAGTCGGTGAAGGCGGCGATCTTCTTGAACCTCTTGCCGCTACGACTGGCTTTCAGCACGTCCACGACGTGGTCACCGTGCAGCGCCACCAGGATCGAGCCGCGCTGGGGACCGTGTTCGAGGCGAATCGCGTGCGGGTAGCGGGACTCCTCGCCGGTCAGCACGACGGGGCTTGCCAGGGCGGGGCTCGGGCTGGTGAGGACGGTGAGGGCTGCTGCCAGCGCGGTGATGATCATGCGACGCACGGGTGGGAACGTACCCAGGTCACCGGACAATTCCGGCACCTGGCACGCGCACACCTTCAGGTGATGTGGGAGATGGAGTGAGTAGGGAGGAATGGTCGCGGGCAGGCCAAGAAGGGGGTGGTGGCAGGCCGTGCGAGGTGGCGGGCCGAACCGGGCGGCGGAGCCGTAGGCGGGTTGCGGGCCGTGGGCGGGTTGCGGGCCGTGGGCGGGTTGCGGGCCGTGGGCGGGTTGCGGGCCGAACCGGGTGGCGGGCCGTGAGTGGGTGCTGGGGTGACGGGCCTGCACGGCACAACCCGGCGCCTTGCCCCGCCCACCCACGCCACGAGCCGTGCGGCACGAACCCAGCGACACCAACCCAGCGGCACCAACCGCGCGGCCCCGCCGGCTAGGTCTTCTCCAGGAAGTCCGCGCGTTCCTCCGTCAGCAGCGTCGCCACCATCCCCGCCAGCCCTGGATGCTCGGCAAGGTCCGGATCGGCGTCCACCACCTGCTGCGCCGCCGTGCGGGCGTCCTCGATGATGTCCTCGTCGCGCAGCAGGGACAGCATCTTCAGGCCCGAGCGGCGGCCTGACTGCGCGGCGCCGAGGATGTCGCCCTCGCGGCGCAGTTCGAGGTCCAGCTGGGCCAGTTCGAAGCCGTCCAGAGTGGACTCGACGGCACGCAGGCGTTCCATCGTGGCCGTCATCTCCGGCATTTCGGTTACCAGCAGGCACAGGCCCGGCGCGCTGCCTCGGCCCACCCGGCCTCGGAGCTGGTGGAGCTGGGAAACGCCGAAGCGGTCCGCGTCCATGATGGCCATGACGGTGGCGTTCGGGACGTTGACGCCTACCTCGATGACGGTGGTGGCCACCAGGACGTGGACCTCGTTGGCCGCGAAGGCGCGCATCACGGCGTCCTTCTCGTCCGGGGGCATGCGGCCGTGCAGGATTTCGATTCGCAGGCCGCGCAACGGGCCCTGCGCGAGCATCGTTGCCACGTCGATCACGGACAGGGCTGGGCGCTTGTCCTCGTCGTCGGACTTCGCCGGTTCCTCGTCGCCGATGCGCGGGCAGACGAAGTACGCCTGGTGGCCCTTCGCCACCTCCTCGCGCACTCGGGCGAAGGCGCGGTCCAGCCAGGCGGGCTTTTCGCGGACTGGGACGACCGAGGTCTTGATCGGCGAGCGGCCGCCGGGCAGTTCGCGCAGAGCCGAGACTTCCAGGTCGCCGTAGACCGTCATGGCCACCGTGCGCGGGATCGGGGTCGCGGTCATCACGAGCACGTGCGGGTTCTCCCGTTCGCCGCGTGCCGAAAGCGCCGCTCGTTGTTCCACGCCGAAGCGGTGTTGTTCGTCGACCACGACGAGGCCCAGGGAGTGGAACTCCACCTTCTCCTGGATGATCGCGTGCGTGCCGACGACGATGCCCGCCTCGCCGGTCACGATGTCGAGCAACGCCTGACGGCGCTGGGCCGTGTTCATCGAGCCGGTCAGCAGCGTCACGCGGGTCGCGTCCTCCGCGCCGCCCAGCTGGCCCGCCTGGGCGAGGTCGCCGAGCATCTCGGTCAACGAGCGAGCATGTTGTGCCGCAAGGACTTCCGTGGGTGCGAGCATCGCGGACTGACGGCCCGCGTCGACGGCCTGGAGCATGGCGCGCAACGCGACCATCGTGTTGTGAGTGACGACGAAGTGGTCGGTGACGTAGAGCTGGTCATGGTGTGCAACAGAGATGCACTGCACGGGCTTACGACCGACAAACTCGACCGCACGAATCGCCCGCACGGGCTTCTCGTACTTCGTGCGTTCCTTGACGAGCTCAGCCTTCCGTGTGAGCCGGAACGGCGGGAACTCGTTCGGCAGGCGAAGGCTGACCAGGTGGTATGTGTTTCCCATCTTGACAACCGGCCTGACCTTGCCGGTGCCCCCGAGCGACTCGGCCAGCCATGCGACCTGGTCCGCGAGCTTGGGCGACGCCGACAGGAAGGTGACGTTGGAACCGTGCTCGCTGTTCAGCGTGCCGTCAGTGTCCAGAAGACCCTGCAACAACGCGTGCCTGTCTTTGACAGGCGCGACCAGATAGTTCTCCGGCAGAAACTTGTCCTTGGCTCGGTGGCCGTATACGCCCTGGTCACGCAGCGCATCGAGCACGGGGTTCGTTCCTCTGCGACACCCTTGGACGTACCAGTCGTACTTTCGCGCTGAGGGAGATTTGACCAAGTGCGCTCCTCGTGGAAGCGCGGCCATCAGCTCGACCAGCAACTCCGGATCAGCGCTGGTGAACACGATGCGCCCGTTCAAGAGTGACCCGTCCCCGATGAGCAGCCCGAGCAGATACGGATCCAACGACCGTTCCGACAGACAGTCCAGTTCCGGCGCTGTCACCACGGGCAGATGCCATTTGGACGCACCGTTCGAGGTCGTGAGGTCGTCCCGAATCTCCCTCAAGGTCAGGACCTTGAGGGGATTGCCCCTGTCCCGGCGCACGGTGGTGTTGACAGCCCATAGATGTTCCAAATCGGACTCAACGCTGCGGCCATCGGACAGAACCACCCGATAGACATCGCGCTCGCCCTGAGGAAAGACACCGGTCACCACCGTGACCTCACCGCTGGCGGCGATCACCTCGTCTCCGATGTGCACATCACCCATGCGGCGGAAACCGGTAGGCGTGAGGACCAGCGAGTCGAGCGGTTGAGCCTTGCCCGAGCCGACCTCGCCCTGCAACAACCGGTTCATCGGCACAGTCGACTCAAGATCAGCGGAGACCTGCGAACCCACCTCAACCTGGCCCGCCGTCAGCGTGAACGGCAGCCGCGCGTCGAACGCGTCCAGGATGCCGCCGGACCTGCGCGCACAGGCAGGTGCCGGACGAGCTGTGGAAGCCTTGCGACGCTGCGCCAAAGCCAGCTGCACGGCCAGCGCCTCGTCCCACTTCAGCCGCAGCTGCGCGACGGAGATCTGCGCCCAGCTGTCCGGCCGGTGGATCGACCGCAGCGCGTCCTCCAGGCCGATCAGGCCCTGCTCGAGACGGAAGTCCTCCGGCAGCGGGTCCTCCGGCACGCCGTCCCAGATCTCCAGGAGCTGCTTCACGCAGTTCGCGATGTTCCACGTGTTGATGTGCTGCGACGCCGGGTAGACGGGCAGGAAGGCCTGCAGGAACGACGATCCGTCCTGCTCCGCGGTGAGGACCTCGAACGCCGGGTGCACCAGCTGCAGGTTCTGCCGGTAGCGGCCGACCTTGCCGGCGAACAACGCCCGCGTGCCCGGCAGGAGCTCCTGCTCGGCGACGAACGCGGGCTTGCCGAAGAACACCAGGTGCAGCTCCGAGGTGCCGTCGGTGATGACGGCCTCGGTCATCTGGCCGCGGCGCGCCTTCATCTGGCGCTTCTGGCACTTGCGGACCTCGGCCTGCACCGTGACGTGCTCGTCGATTTCCAGCGACCTGATGTCGGTCAGCTTCCCGCGCTCGTCGTAGCGGCGCGGGTAGTGGCGCAGCAGGTCGCCGACCGTCGTGAGGCCGAGGCCGGTCTCCAGTGCGTCGGCGGTCTTCTTGCCGAGCAACGGCTGCAGCTTGTCGTCGAAGGAGATCATCGCGCCCTATTGAACTACTCGACACCGACAAAAATGACCGTGTCCGGCTGTCCGCCCGGATACGCCGTCACCTCGACCTCCGGATGGGTGACCCGCACGTGGTCCTCCAGCACCTCGGTCAGGCCATCGGGCGCGTCGGCGCCCAGGATCACCGTCACCAGCTCGCCGCCGCCCGCCAGCATGCGGTCGATCAGGCGGCAGGACAGGTCCATCAACGACTCCGGCGCCGCGGGACCCGGCTCGATCAGCACGACCTCGCCGTCCAGCATGCCCAGCAGGTCGCCCGGCTGGCAGCGGCCCACCCACGTGAGGGCCTCGTCGGCGGCGATCGAGAGTTCACCACGGCGCGTGGCGGCGGCGGCCTCGGCCATGGCGACAACGTCGTCACCAGCGCGCCTAGAGGAATCGTGCACCGCCAACGCCGCGAGGGCCTGCACGGGCGAGAACGTCGGCACCACCACTACGTCCTGTCCGGCGGCCTGTGCGTACGCCACGGCCTCATCCAGAGCCGTACGGATGTCCGGATCACCTGGCAGCACCGCGACGTGACGCGCGCGCGTCGACACGATGGCCGACAACAGGTCCGTGGGCGTGGCCGTAGTAGACGCGAGGTCGAACACCGCGGCGCCTTCCGCGCGGAACAGGTCCACGGCGCCGCTCACCACCACCACGATCGCCCGGTCGCGCACGAACCGAGAAGCCTGCGCGGTGATCTGATCAGCGAACCGCGCCACCGTAATGCGGTGCGGACGGCCGGCGCGCACACCCGACTCGACTGCCGCGCCGATGTCGTTGCAGTGCACGTGAACGGTCCACAACGAGGCCCCGTCCCCCACGACCGACACGCAGTCGCCCAGCCCGTTCAAGAGGGCGCGCAACTCGGCCACCGCCTCGTCCGAGGTGTCGTCGAGCAGGTACATGACCTCGTACTCGAACTCCGACGACCCGCTCTCGCGCTCGGTCGTCAGCGACTCCGGCGTGCGCGGCAGCAAGGGCGCGTCCATCGGTGTTTCCACACTCTGGCCGGTGATCACCGCGGCCAATGTGTCCAACAACACAACGAGCCCTCGTCCGCCCGCGTCGACCACCCCGGCCTTGGCCAGCACGGCGAGCTGACGGGGCGTATCGGCCAGTGCGACGGCACCCGCGCGCGACGCCGCCATCACCACGTCGTCCAGTTCGTCCGACTTGCAGTCACGAGCGGCCTCGGACGCGGCGTGCAGCACGGACAGGACAGTGCCGGGAACGGGCTTGGACACAGCGGCCGTGGCCAGCTCATCGGCCCGGTGCAGGCCCTTGCGCAACGCCGTGCCGGTGACCAGCGACACCTCCTGCACGGTCTCCGCCAGGCCCCTGAGCACCTGAGACAGGATCACGCCCGAGTTCCCCCGCGCCCCGGCGAGTGCGCCGCGGGCGAGCGCCGACAGCGCGTCCCCCACTGTCGACATGGGCGAACGCAGCAGCGCGTCGAGCGCCGACTGCATCGTGTGCAGCAGGTTCGTACCTGTGTCACCATCCGGCACGGGAAAGACGTTGATCTGGTCGATCGACTCCCGATTGGCGTCCAACGACCGCACGCAGGCGTCTGCCCATCTGCGCACCGCGACCGCATCCATGACCTGCATGGCGGCGAGAGTATCCACCCGGTTTGGTCGCAGGTGATGCCACCGGCTACCCTCGTTGAGTTGCCGTGCCCGGTTGAGGCTTGTGCACGCTTGCGCGCCCACCGGGACGCGAGACTTACCGCTTGAGGAACCTGAAGGAGTGGCTGACGTGGCTGCCGTGTGCGACGTCTGTGGCAAGGGGCCGGGCTTCGGCCATTCGGTTTCGCACTCCCAGCGGAAGACGAACCGCCGCTGGAACCCGAACATCCAGTCTGTGCGCGCCAAGGTTTCGGCCTCGCAGCGCCAGCGGATCAACGTGTGCACGTCCTGCCTGAAGGCCGGCAAGGTCGTGCGCGGCTGATCACCGCCACAGTTCGTTTTTAGTTCGAGGAGAGCTCGGCTTCGGCCGGGCTCTCTTCGCGTTTCAGGGCCCGGCGCACGTACACCAGGCAGGCGACGCCGCTGAGCAACGCCCCGGCGCCGCCGAGCGCGAACACCGCCCGTGGCCCCATGACCAGCAGCAACCCACCTGCGGCAGCCGTCCCGATCAGGTTCGCGCCGATCACCATGGACCCGACTGCGGCAAACGCCCGCCCACGCATCTCCTCAGGCGTGCGCAACCGCACGGCGGCGTTCAGCGCCACGTTATGGACCCCGTTCGACACACCGCCGATGACCCAGCCCGTCCCTGCCGCCGCGAAGAACGGGAACGCCGCCGGGATCAGCACGCCGATGCCCGTGGTGGCCGCGGCGAAGGCAATCGCGTGGGCCACCTGCGAAACGGTCCGCAGCCGCGCCGCCACCCGGTTGCCGACCAGGATCCCGCCCAGCCAGCACGCCTGCATCGCGCCCAGCACGAACTCGTCGCCGTGCAGCACGTACCGCACGAACGCGGGGTCGGCCACGTTGACCACTACGACCGTGCCGACGCAGAAGGCCAGCCCGACGATCGTCGCGAACAGCACGGGGTCCTGCCGCACGTGCCTAATGCCCGCGAGCGCGCTGGGGCGTGCCTCGTGTGTGCCGGAAGGGCGGCGTTCCGAGCGCACGAAAGCCAGCATCACCGCATAGGCGAGGAACGTGCCGCCGTCGATGAGCAACGCCACGGGGTGTCCGAAGAACCCGGCGAGCAACGCGCCACCGGTGACGCCCGCCATGCTGCCGAGACTGCGCCCGGTGCTGAGCCACGCGTACCCGCGCGTCGCTTCTTCTTCACCGGCGATGTGCGGCAGCAGAGCGGAGATGCAGGGCTGGGCGATCGCACGGCCGCAGCCCGAGAGGAACACCAGCGCCACCACGAACGCGGGCTGACCCATCAACGGCGCGACAGCCGCGATCGCGACGCCCTGGAAGACCAGCGCGGCGATCAGCAGGCGGCGGTTGGGCAGCCGGTCGACGAGCATTCCGGCGAGCGGCGCGCCGAGCACGAACGGCAGCAGTTCGGCGACGAGGATCGCGGCGACCAGCAACGGACTGATCGGCGTCGCCCAGAAGAGCAGAACGAGCAGTGACAGGGAATTCCCGAACTCGCTGACGGCCGCGCCCGCGGCCGTCAGCGTCAGATCACGTCTTGCCGAGGCAATTACGGGAGCTTCCAGTCGATCGGGTCGGCGCCCTGCTTCTCCAGCAGTTCGTTGGCGCGGCTGAACGGCTTCGAACCGAAGAACCCGGAGTGCGCCGACAAAGGCGACGGGTGCGCGGATTCGATGGCGGGCAACGGTTCCAGCAAAGGGCGCAGGTTGCGCGCGTTGCGGCCCCACAGGATCGACACGAGAGGTGCGTCCCGGGCGGCGAGAGCCTTGATCGCCTGCTCGGTCACCTTCTCCCAGCCCTTGCCCTGGTGGGAGTTCGCCTTGCCGGGCTGCACGGTCAAAGCCCTGTTGAGCAGCAGAACACCGCGCTCGGACCACGGGGTCAGATCGCCGTTGGACGGGATCGGGTGACCGAGATCTTCGGCGTATTCCTTGTAGATGTTGATGAGCGACTTGGGAATGGGCCGCACGTCGGGGGCAACCGAGAACGACAGGCCGACCGCGTGGCCGGGCGTCGGGTACGGGTCCTGGCCGACGATCAGCACCTTCACCTGGTGGAACGGCTGCTGAAATGCACGCAGCACGTTCTCGCCCGCGGGAAGATAGGTGCGATCCGCGGCGACCTCCGCGCGCAGGAACTCACCCATGGCGGCGATCTGGTCAGCAACGGGGGCGAGAGCTTCAGCCCAACCGGCTTCGACAACTTCGTTGAGGGGACGAGCCACGGCTGTGAACCCTATCTCACTCAATCGAGCCGACGGAGCTTCTCCCGGTACAAAGCGATGTTCTGAACATATTTCTCCACGATGAATGCCCAGGCCTGTTCTGGCACAACGTGTCCGGCACGTTCGCGAGCGGGAACTCCCAGCACCATCGTGCGTTCGCGGACGTGGCCGTCGAACGAGACCACCGCGCCGGCGCCGACGATCGCGCCCTTTTCCACGATGGAACCGTTGAGCACCACCGAACCCGACGCGATCAGGCAGTCGTCCGCGATGGTCGCGCCCTCGATGTGGACGTTGTGGCCGATGACGCACGACGATCCGATGTGCACCGGGTGGACCTCGGTGCAGTGGACGATCGTGCCGTCCTGGATCGACGTGCGCTCGTCCACGACGATGCGCCCGTAGTCACCGCGCAGCACGGCTTGTGGCCACACCGACGAGAACGCGCCGATGCGGACGTCGCCGATCACCGTCGCGTCCGGGTGCACGTACGCCTCCGGGTGGATCTGCGGCGTGTAGTCCCCCAGCGCATAGATGGCCATGCGCCCGAACCTACAACGACTTCCCGAAGCAGCGGCTCTCCGGGTGGTCCCGGTACACGCCGAAGTTGTCGATCCGCTCATAGCCGCTGGACGTGTACAGGGCGATCGCCTCGGGTTGGCGCAATCCGGTCTCCAGCACCATCCGCCGCAGACCTGCCTCGCGCGCAGTGGTTTCCAGATGCGCGAGCACGAGCCGTGACAGGCCTTTGCCTCGTGCGGAGTCGACGACGTACATCCGCTTGATCTCGGCGGCGCCGTCCAGCTCGTCGTTGACGCGCCAGCCGCCACACGCGACGGGCACGCCGTCCAGGTACCCGATGACGAAGTAGCCGAGCGGCGCGGCGAACTGCGCCGGATCGACCGGCGTGACGTCGACGTCGCCGTAGCGCTCGACGTAGACCTGCTGGAGGTCGGCGATCATCTTGACCGAGTCTGGATGGTCATACGCGCGCGTGCATAGTTCCACGGAATTGAATACTACGCGCGCCAGTGCTCCCAGCCGGGAGGTTTTTCGTAGTTCCTGCCGTCGACCGTCACACCTTCGCCCGCGCGCACCGTGCCGATGGTCGTCCAGCCGGGCGGAACCGCCTTGGGGCCGGGGAACGTCGCCGCGAGGGCGTGATCCTCGCCTCCGGTCAGCGCCCAGTGCCGCGCGTCTCCGCCGAGCGCCGACGCGACGTCGAGCAGGCGCGGGTGCAACGGCAGCAGCTCGGTGCGGATGTCGATCGCCACGCCCGAGGAGTCCGCGATGTGGCTCAGGTCCTGAAGCAGTCCATCCGAGACGTCGATCATCGACGTGGCGCCCGCCTCGGCGGCCCTGGGGCCTTCCTCGTACGGCGGTTCCGGGGTGCGCTGGGCGTTCACGATGCCGACCGGCGAACGGAATCCGCGGCCGAGCACGGCCAGTCCCGCGGCGGCCCAGCCGAGCCTTCCGGCGACCGCCACGACGTCCCCGACGAGCGCTCCCGACCTCGTGATCGGCTCGAGCCCGTTCATGTCTCCCATGGCGGTGATGGAGATCACGAGCGTCCCGGAGCTGACCATGTCGCCCCCGACGATGCCCGCGCCGGCCGTCGCCGCCTCCTGCCAGAGTCCCGACATGATCCCCTCGACGACCGACGCCGGGGTGTCGGCGGGACAGGCGATGCCGACGAGCAGGGCGGACGGCAGTGCTCCCATCGCGACGACGTCGGCGAGGTTCACCGCGGCCGCTTTTCGGCCCACCTGCTCGGGACTGGACCAGTCGAGTCTGAAGTGGACACCCTCGACGAGCACGTCCATCGAGGCCACGACCCGTCCGTCCGGGACGGCGACGACGGCCGCGTCGTCACCGGGACCGAGGATGGTCGTCTCCGGCTGCGCCCGGCCGGTCGTCACCCGGTGGATGAGATTGAACTCACCCACATCGGCGACCGTCTCCGCGTCGCGCGGCGGCTCCGGACGCAAAGTTGCCTCCCAATCTGAGCATTCGGAACCCCAACTGGGGTACGTTGCGTGACACGTTCCTACCTCGACCCAACCTGTCGCGACGAAGGGGCACGCCGTGGTGCATGCATACATCCTCATCCAGACCGAGGTCGGCAAGGCCGCCGCAGTCGCCTCCGAGATTTCCGGGATCGCCGGGGTAGCCACAGCCGAAGACGTCACCGGGCCGTACGACGTCATCGTGCGCGCCGAGGCGGAGACCGTCGACCAGCTCGGCCAGCTCGTGGTCGCGCGCATCCAGAACGTCGAGGGCATCACTCGTACGTTGACCTGCCCGGTCGTGCATCTCTAGCTCGTGTTGTCATAACCGGGTGACTCAGCAGGAATCCACGCCAACGCTGTCCCGGCCGCTGCTCGCGGCGGTCGGGCTCGCTGTCGTGCTCGCCATCGGTGTCGCCGGCCTCGGTCTGGTGCTGGGCACGGGAAACCAGACGGAGGACGTACCCGGTCGCACGGGTCCCCTCGCACTGGTCTCGATCGACGCGCCCGACGCGGGCTCGCCGACGTGCGTGACACTGACCGAGAAGCTGCCGGTGGGGCTGCCGTCCGGGAAGGACATGCTGCCGCGCCGGGAACTCGCCTCCCCCGCACCTCTCGCCACGGTGGCGTGGGGTGACGCCAAACACGATCCGGTGGTTCTGCGCTGTGGACTGCCGCGGCCGAACGAGCTGTCGGCGACCTCGCAGCTGCGGGTGATCTCCGACGTGCAGTGGCTCCAGCTGCCCGGATCGGGCAGCTCCACGTGGGTGATCGTGGACCGCGAGGCGTACGTGGCGCTGACGGTGCCCGACGAAGCGGGCACCGGGCCGTTGCAGGACATCTCCACGACTGTGCGCGACCTCCTGCCCAAGCAGCCGGTCAGGACCGCGCCCTAGCGGAGTCCCGAGCCTCGGGCGATCGCCGTCTCGATCAACGTGGTCAGCAGCGTCGAGAAGTCGATGCCGGTCGCGTCCCACGCCTTGGGGTACATGGAGATCGGCGTGAAACCGGGCATGGTGTTGAGCTCGTTGACGATCAGCTCGTTCTGCTCGGTCAGGAAGAAGTCCACCCTGGACAGACCCTGGCAGTCGAGCGCCTTGAACGCGGTGACGGCCAGCTCGCGCAGCCGCGCGGTGATGTCGTCGTCGAGCTTCGCCGGGATGTCGGCCTCGTAGGAGTCGTCGACGTACTTGGCGTTGAAGTCGTACCACTCGACGCTCTCGCCGACCGGACGCAGTTCGGCGGGCAGCGAGGCCTCGACGCGGCCGTCCGGGAACTCCAGCACCGCGAGCTCGATCTCGCGGACGTTCGGCACGGCGGCCTCGATGATGACCTTGGGATCGTGCTGCCGCGCCTCGAAGATCGCGGCGTCGAGGTCGTCCCAGCTGGAGACCTTCGAGATGCCGACGGACGACCCTGCGCGCGACGGCTTCACGAACACCGGCAGCCCGAGGTGCTCGCGCTCGTCGAGGGTGAGCGTGGTCGCGGCGCGGTCGAGAGCGACGAACCTGCCGACGTTCAGGCCCTCGGCCTGGAGGATCTTCTTGGCGAAGACCTTGTCCATCGCGGCGGCGCTGGCGAACACGCCCGGCCCGACGTACGGGACGCCGGCGAGTTCGAGCAGACCCTGGATCGTGCCGTCCTCACCCCACGCGCCGTGCAGCAGCGGGAAGACGACGTCGACGTCCCGGAGCGCCTGGCCCGGCTCGATCGCGGTGACGGTCTGGTTGCGCAGCGTGGGGAGGTTGCCGGCGCCTGCCTCCAGCGCGTTCGGGTCCGTGCCGAGCGCCCACTGCCCCTGCGGAGTGATGCCGACCGGCAGCACCTCGAACCGGTCCGCGTCCAGGTAGGGCAGGACGCTCTTGGCGGACTGGCAGGAGACCTCGTGCTCGGAACTGCGGCCGCCGAAGACCACGGCCACCCTCGTCTTGCGCTGCGTCATGCGGGCGACCCTACCCGTTTGGGCGATTGTCCTTACTCGCCAGTTAGCCTCGATCACGTGCTGGAGATCAAACCGCTCGACCTGGACGACGAGGCCGCGGTTCAGGCCTATGCGGACGTGCGGATCGCAGCCCATCCGGCGTCGAGCAGGGAGCGGATCGTCGCGTCACTGCGGGAGTCGAACCCGGACTTCGGTGAGGTGATCCGCCTGATCGCCCGCCATGACGGCGAGGGCGTCGGCATCGCCTCCGTCGGTCTGCTCGGCGGCGCGAACGCACGGCTGGCGGTCGGCCCGATCACCGTGCACCCAGGTCACCGCAGGCGCGGTGTCGGCACCGCGCTGCTGGAGGCGTTGCTGCGGGAGTTGCGCGCCCGAGGCCGGGACACGCTCGAGAGCTGGGGTGTGACCAAGGACAGCGCGGGTGAACGCTGGGCGGTGGCGCGCGGGTTCCACGTGGCCGCGTCCCGGGTGATGCAGCTGCTGACGGTCGCCGACGCCGATCCTGCTTCCTGGGAACTGGCGGCACCGTCCGGATATCGGGTAGAACGGTGGATCGGCGAAACGCCGGAGCACCTGCTGGCGTCGGTGGCCGGAACCCGGCAGTCGATCAACGACGCCCCGGCCACGGAGTCGGCGGTGCGCGCACCGGTGTGGACGCCGGACGCGGTGCGCACCGACGAGGCCGAGGCACGGGCGGCCGGCGTCGAGCAGCGTGTCGTCGTCGCCGTCGAGGAAGCCACCGGGCTCGTCGTGGCGTTGACCGTCGTGCCGCTCCATCCCGGCGACACGACGTCCGCGCGCTGGCAGGACACGGTGGTCACGCCCGCCCATCGCGGCCACGGGCTCGGCGGCCTCGTCAAGGCGCACATGGTGCGGTGGCTGCTCGCGGACCGGCCGGAACTCGAACGCATCGACACCGGAACCGACGCGGCCAACTCCCACATGATCCGGGTGAACGAGCAGCTGGGCTTCGTCACGGACCGCGCGGTGGTCGTGGTCAGCCGCTCGTTCTGAGCAGCTCGGTCAGCACCGGCAGGGCGCTCACCAGCTGTTCCCGCGAGCACGCGCTGTACCCGATGACGAGGCCGTGCAGCTTGGCCCGGTTCACGTAGTGCCGGGCCAGGCCGTCCACCCGCAGGCCGCGTTCGAGCGCCTGCCTGGTGAGCTCGCGTTCCCGTTCGGCACCGGGCAGCAGCACCACGACGTGCGCGCCCGCGTCGTCCCCGAGCACCTCGATTCCGGCGTCCGCGAACGTGTCGATGATGAGCGCGCGGCGTTCGGACAGCTCGCGGCGCAGCTTGCGCAGGTGCCGGCCGAGGTCGCCCATGCGGGCCAGTTCGACGACGACCCGCTGGCCCGCGGCGGACGGGCTGGTGCCGGTCAGGTCGCGATGTTCCAGCACGGTCGTGGCGATGTGCTCCGGCGCGACCATCCAGCCCGCGCCCAGGGTGGGTGTGAGGATCTTGCTCGTGGTGCCGAGGTGGACCACGACGTCCGGGGCGAGCGCCGCCAGTGACGGCAGCGGGGCGACGTCGTAGCGGAGTTCGCCGTCGTAGTCGTCCTCGATGACGAGCCAGCCGTCGCGGCGGGCCCGTTCGACCAGCGCGACCCTCCGGCCCGCCGACATGCGGCCGCCCAGCGGGTACTGGTGGGCGGGCGAGCAGTAGACGGCCTTCACGCCCGCCGGTACGGCTTCCGGCAGCAGCCCTTCGGCGTCGACCGCCGCCTGGACGACCTTCAGGCCGTTGGCGCGGAAGACGCCCACCGCCCGTTGGTAGCCAGGTTCCTCGACGGCCACGGCGTCGCCGCGCTTCAGCACCGCGACCGCGATCTCGGTCAGCACGGCGGTGGTGCCGCCGGTGGCCAGCACCGGGTCGGCGTTGACGGCCAGGCCTCGGTGCCGCAGCAGGTGTTCGGCGATGGCCTCGCGGTACTCGGGCAGGCCCGCGCGTTCGGGACGGGACAACGGGGGCGCGTCCGCCGCCGCGCGCCACGCCCTGCGCCAGGCCGCGCGATCGAGGCCACCGGCCCAGGGCGCGCCGGTACCGAGGTCCACGAAATCGGTGATGGCGGGCGCGACCGGCTTGCGCGAACGTTTGCGCAACGGGCCGGGCGGCGTCGTGGTGACGTACGTGCCGGAGCCGTGCCGGCCGGCGATCCAGCCTTCCGCGTGCAACTGTTCGTAGGCGGCGGCGGTGACCGTGCGGGAGACTCCGAGACTGTCGGCCAACGCGCGCGTGGACGGCAAACGGTCGCCCGCGCGAAGGCGTCCCTCCGACGCCGCCGAGCGGAGTGCGTCGGCGAGTTGGACGGCGAGCGGCTCGGCGGACTCGCGGTCCAGCGCGACGGGAAGTGCGGTCTCAGCCAAAGTGGCCTTCTCAGATCGATCAGAAATGGCGCTTCAATGATGCCACTTCCCCGCGCACAGTAGAGACATGACCTCTGACGTGCAGCTCTCTC
This sequence comes from Lentzea waywayandensis, assembly GCF_900115955.1. GTDB lineage: Bacteria > Actinomycetota > Actinomycetes > Mycobacteriales > Pseudonocardiaceae > Lentzea > Lentzea waywayandensis. The sequence goes on along the minus strand of NZ_FOYL01000003.1, from coordinate 904,425 downwards.
CCACCCCGCGCAGCACCGTGATCCGCGGCAAGAAGCGAGCCGTCGAAGACCGCCAGGTGCTCTACGACATCCTCGACGCGGGCCTCGTGTGCCATCTCTCCGTGGAGGTCGACGGGGCGCCGTTCCTCATCCCCACCGCGTACGGGCGGGACGGCAACACCATCTTCCTGCACGGGTCGACGGGCTCACGGTCCATCAGGAGCATGCTCGAAGGCAAGCAGGTCTGCGTCGCGGTCACGCTGGTGGACGGCGTCGTCTACTCGCGGTCGGTGTTCCACCACTCGATGAACTACCGGTCGGCGATCATCCACGGCACCGCGAAGATCGCCGAGGACACGCAGCACGCCCTGCGCACGATCGTCGAGCACGTCACGCCGGGCAGCTGGGACTACGCGCGGCAACCGTCCAAGAAGGAGCTCGCGCAGACGGCCGCGCTGGAGATCGACCTCACCGAGGCGAGCGTGAAGGTGCGCGACGGCGGGCCGGGCGAGGAGCCGTCGGACCTCGAAGCCAACCTCGTGTGGGCCGGGCACATGCCGCTCATCCAGTCGTGGGGTGCGCCGGTGCCGCACGAGACGGACAAGGCGATCCCGCCACACGTCAGCGCACGGGGCCGTTGACCGGGTCGTAGCGGTACTGGGTCATGGCGCGTGCGCCGTGGCGGTACACGTGGATCGACACGGCCGGATCCACACCGTCATTGCGCACCTGGTGCACGTAGCCGGGGCCCCACACACGTGACTGACCGGTGTGCAGCGTGTGCACGACCTGGATCTTCGTGGTCACGACCTCGGTCAGCAGGCCGCTGACCACGGTGAACGCGCCGGAGGTGTGGTCGTGGTCGTGCAGCGACGCGACCTGACCGGGGAGCCAGCTCATCAGCCAGATCTCCTGGTCACCGGTCTTGTCGACCAGCGCCGAGAAGCGCTCTTCCGGGTCGTACCGGAGCAGGTGCTTCCAGCGGTCGCGGTCGGCCGCCCACGCCAAAGCCACCCGGACGGGGTGCAGCAGCTGGGTGTTTTCAGGCAGTACGACGCTGTTCTCGGGAACGGCGAACATCGGGGAAAAGTCCTAACCAGGCGAGTGCGCGAAAAGAGGACGCGGGACTATCGCCAGGTACAACAGCAACATGCGTTGAAGGACATGGAGCAGAGGGTCCCGAAAACGGGACCCTCCGTCAATCCAGTCCCAAAGCGTGGGACACGTCCGCGACCAGATCGCGAGTGTCCTCACAACCGGCCGAGAAACGCACCAGGCCCTCGGGCACCGGGTCGCCGAACTGGGCTCGCCGGTCCGCGGTCGAGTGCAGGCCGCCGAACGACGTCGCCGCCGACACGAGCTTCGAGCGCGAGAGGAACTTCTCGACGGCGGCCACGTCCGGCAGTTCGAACGTCAGCACGCCGTTGAACCGCCGCATCTGCTGCGCCGCCACGAGGTACGCGGGGTCGTCCGACGCGCCCGGCCAGCGCAGGTTCGCCACCCGGCCCTTGAGCAACGCGTGGATCGCCGCCGCGTTCTCCGCCTGCCGCGCGAGCCGCAGGTCCAGGGTTCCCAGGCCGCGCAACGCGAGCCACGTCTCGAACGGACCGGGAATCGCGCCGCTCATCGTCCGCGCGTCCCGCACCTTCGTGGCCAGCTCGGGAGAAGCCGTCGTCACGTGTCCGAAGAGGACGTCGCTGTGGCCCGCGACCGCCTTGGTGTCCGAGGCCACCACGATGTCCGCGCCCAGCTCCAGCGGCCGCTGTCCCAACGGCGTCGCGGTCGTGTTGTCCACGGCCAGCAACGCGCCCGCAGCGTGCGCCTGCGCGGCCAGCTCCGCGATGTCGCAGACGTCCAGACCGGGGTTCGACGGCGTCTCCAGCAGGACCAGCCGAACGCCCTCGAAGGACGGATACGGTCCGGCCGTGGGCACCTCGACCACGTTCACGTCCATTTCGGACACGAACTTCCGCGTCAGGAAGTAGCCGTCCGACGGAACGACCAGAGTGTCCCCAGTGGACAGAACAGTCCGCAGCAACGTCGAGATGGCCGCCATCCCGGACGGGAAGACGACGCACTCCCCGCCTTCCAAAGACCCCAACGCGGCTTCGAGAGCCCGCCAGGTCGGATTGCCGGCGCGGCCGTAGTAGTCCTGGCCACCCAGGTGGTACGCCGACGCGAACACCGGCTGCGCGCCGAACGGTTCGCCCGGCTCACCCTGGGTGGCGTGCACGACTCGCGTGCCGTCACCGAAGTCGGGGGTCACTGGCGTTCGTGCTTCCGGTCACGGCCCAGCAGCGCGGCACCGAGGTCCCGCACGCTCAGCCCGTCGTGGCAGACCTTGTGGATGCCTTCGGTGATCGGCATGTCGACGCCGTTCGCCGCCGCGAGCTCGCGGATCGACGAGCAGGACTTCACGCCCTCGGCGACCTGTCCGTGCGCGGCTTCCTGCGCCTGCGCGAGAGTGTCGCCGCGCCCGAGCCGTTCGCCGAAGGACCGGTTGCGCGACAACGGCGACGCGCACGTCGCCACCAGGTCGCCCAGCCCGGCGAGGCCCGCGAACGTCAGCGGGTCGGCACCCAGGGCCGCGCCCAGCCGTGCCGTCTCGGCCAGGCCGCGCGTGATGATCGACGCCATCGTGTTGTCGCCGTAGCCCATGCCCGCGGCCATGCCGCACGCCAGCGCGATGACGTTCTTGCACGCCCCGCCCAGCTCGCAGCCGACCACGTCGGTGTTGGTGTATGGGCGGAAGTACGAGTTCGAGCACGCGAGCTGAAGGTCGACCGCGCGGTCGTGGTCCGTGCACGCGATGACGGTCGCGGTCGGCTGCTCGACGGCGATCTCCTTGGCCAGGTTCGGCCCGGACACCACGGCGACCTGCGACTCGTCGACGCCGGCGACCTCGCGGATCACCTCGCTCATCCGCTTCAGCGTGCCGAGCTCGACGCCCTTGGACAGCGACACCAGCGTCGCGTCCGGCGGCAGCAGTTCCTTCCACGCCGACAGGTTCACCCGCAGCGTCTGCGACGGCACGGCCAGCACCACCGCGTCCGCCCCGTCCAGCGCCTTCGCCGGGTCGGAGGTGGCCCCGAGGTTGGGCGGCAACGAGATGCCGGGCAGGTAGCCGGAGTTCACGCGGGTCTCGGTGATCTCCGAGGCGACCTCCTGACGCCGCGACCACAGCACGACCTCGGGACCGGAGTCCGCGATGACCTTCGCGAAGGCCGTGCCCCACGAACCGGAGCCGAGCACCGCAACACGTTCGATCGCCATGGTCAGGCCTTCCTCGGTCCGTAGAAGCCCTCGGGGGCCGGCTCCTGACGCACCTCGGCCAGGTGCTCCTTGACCGCGCCCATCAGCAGGTCCGTGACCTCGCGCAGCATCGGGAGCGTCTCCTCCTTGCCGCGGTACGCGGAGAGGTCGACCGGTTCGCCGACGAAGTGCGTGATCGTCTTGCGCGGGAACGGCCGGAACTTCTTCTGGTAGTGGTTGTAGAGGTCGAGCGTGCCCCAGCGGGCGACGGGGATGACCGGGCCGTCGTGCTGCAAGGCCAGCCGGGCCACGCCGGTGCGCGAGTTCGCGGGCCAGCCGTCGGGGTCCTTGGTGATCGTGCCCTCCGGGTAGATCACCACGATCAGACCGGTCGCCAGCGCCTTGTGCGCCTCGCGCAGGCTCTGCTGGGCGTCCGTGGTGCCCCGGTAGACGGGGATCTGGTTCGCGCCCTTCAGGATCCGGCCCATGATCGGCACGTTCCACAGGCTGTGCTTCGCGAGGAAGTGGGGCACCCGGTAGCGGCGGTGCACGAACACGGCGTCGTAGCACGGGTCGAGGTGCGAGATGTGGTTCATGACGAGCAGGGCCGCCCCCTGGCGCGGGATGCGCTCCCCGTGCAGGATCCGGTGCCTGCCCAGCACGAACGACATGGGGTAGACGATCGCCGCGGCGACCCCGACCCAGAAGCCGCCCTTCTCCCTGTTGGCCACGAGGCCTCTCCTAACCTGCGTAGATCTGCGCCCGAGAGCACAGTAGTCCGCGAATCGTGGACTATGGCGAGGTGCGGGATGAAGTTGACCTAGTGGTCCCGGTCAAGACCCTCGACAGGGCCAAGACCAGGCTGACCAGCGCGACCGGCGGAGATCCGGTCTCACACGCGGCGCTGGCGCTCGCGCTCGCCCTCGACACGGTGAGCGCCGCGATCGCCACCCCCGGCGTCCGCCGAGTGGTCACGATCACATCGGACCCGGCCGTCGCGTCCGAAATGGCCGCTCTCGGTGTCGAGTCGCTGCCGGAGCCCGCCGAGCCCGGGCTCAACGCGGCGCTGAAGCACGGCGCGCGCACGCTCCGGTCGTCCCGCATCGGCGCGCTCCAGGCCGACCTGCCGGCGCTCAGGCCCGACGAGTTGCAGGCCGCGCTCGAAGCGGCGGCCGGGCGGCGCGCGTTCGTCCCGGACCGGCAGGGCACCGGCACGACGCTGCTCCTCGCCGCGCCCGGCGGGGAGCTCGACCCGAGGTTCGGCGTCGGATCGGCCGGGCACCACCGCGTTTCCGGTGCGGTCGCGCTGATCGGGGCGTGGCCGTCGTTGCGCTGTGACGTGGACACGGAAGAGGATCTGCGGCTTGCGCAGATGCTCGGTCTCGGCACGCACACCGCGAACGCCTTGCCCGCCTGGACAACCTGAGCAGTCGTCACGCGTCTTCCGGGTCACCGGGGTGATCACGACTTGGGAGACTGATGCGAGCGCTCATCGCGCTGGCGGGTGTCACGGCCCTCGCGGGCTGTGTGGCCGCCTTTCCGATCGACCGTCCATCCGACTACACGGCCGAGAGCAAGCTCAGCACGTGCAAGGTGGACCTGCCCCAGGACTGGAAAGACGGCCTGTCGCGCAACAGGACAGAGGCGGGCTCGCACGAGAAGGTCACCGTCGTCGCCGCGAACGAGGACGCCGGCACGACGCTGGTGAAGACCACGCGCAACAGGACCACCGAGCTCGTGCTGCGTGATCACGGGAAACGCCAGCAGGTCATGGCGGTGCAGAACGACGCGCAGCTCTTCGGCGTCGAGTTCGACGGCCGCTGGGTGACGTTCTCCACGACGCCGAACCCGGCCGACCACACCACCACGACCTACGCGTGGGACTCGCGCGACGACGGCGCTCCCGTGCGGATCGGCGCCAGCGGGGCGGTGGTGCACAACGGCAAAGCCGCCTGGTCGGACAGCAAAGGCGTGCACCTCTACGACCTCGCCAAGAAGAAGGACAGGATCGTCGGCCAGGGCAAGGAACCCGTGTTCCTCGGCGACGCGGTCATCTGGCTGCAGGACGGCAAGTTCCGCGCCGAGGCGGCGTTGCCCGAGCAGCTGACGAACGCGGAACCCGCCGGCGGCGTGGCCTCCGACGGTCGCACGGTGGTGTGGGCGCAGGACTCCGAACTGCGCGGCTGGCGCGAGGGCTGGACGGAACCGCGTGAGCTGGCCGGGATCAGGTCCGTGCCGAGGACGGAAGGCATCGTGTTCCCGCGGGTCAGCGGCGACTTCGTGTCGTGGCAGTCCGAGTCGTCCTACGTCACGGACATCCGCAGCGGCGCGACCATGCACACGACCGAGGGCGCCTACTGGCTGGAAGTCCACGGCGGAGCGTTGACGCAGCAGGGCTGGCGCGTCGCGGCGGCCACCCCGCTGTCGGAGCTTTCACCGCTGCGCAGGTGTTAAGTCCGTGACGAACGCCACGAAAGTGTTGGTTCAAGCAACGCAACGGGGAACCCCGGCACCTTTACATCCGTATCCCCTGCTGCAAACGACGTATCCCCCGACGTCGTTCCCCGACGCTTGGCCCAGAGGTGTACCTGCATGAGTTCACTGACGCACGCCGACTACCTGGCGTTGCGCCGCTTTCCCGCTCTCGACGGCCTGCGCGCCATTGCCGCGGTGCTCGTCGTCTTCTTCCACTACGGCGGCCCCGACTGGCTCCAGGGCTGGGCCGGTGTCCAGATGTTCTTCGTCCTCAGCGGATTCCTGATCACGACGCTGATGCTGCGTGAGGAGCGCAGGACCGGCGAGATCTCGCTCAGCGAGTTCTACCTGCGGCGGGCGTTCCGGATTCTCCCGGTCTACTTCGTGATCCTGCTCGTGACGGCCGTCGCCTCGGCGTTCTACGGCACGTTCGTCAGCAACGGGATCGGCCCCGCGCTCAAGTACTTCCTCACGTTCACCAACGAGTTCGCCGGCGCCAGCCCGTACGGACAGTCCTGGTCGCTGGGCATCGAGCAGAAGTTCTACCTGGTCTGGCCGCTGGTGGCGATCGCGCTGGGCACCGTCGTGCTGCGCCGCCGTGCCGGTGCGGCCGCCCTCGGCATGCTGCTCGCGCTCGTGGTCGTGAACTTCACGGCGTCGCACAGCAACCCCGGCTGGCCGCTGCACTACTTCTCGATCCTGACCGGCGTGCTGCTCGCGGTCGCGCTGCACAGCCCGCGCGGGTTCGCCCTGCTGCGCCCGCTCACGAGCCGGCTCGCGCAGGTGATCGTCGCCGTGGGATTCGTCGCGGTGCACCTGAGTGTGAAGCCGATCGCCGCATTCCTCGACGGGATCAACGGAATCCCCGGTCACGTGCTGGTCATCCCGGTGTACGCGCTCGCGACGGCAGTGCTGCTGACCGCGATGATCGCGCCGGGACCGGCCACGACCTTCCTGTCCACGAAGCCGATGCAGTTCGTCGGCGAGCGCTCGTACTCGCTGTACCTGGTGCAGACGATCGCCGCGACGATCATCGCGTTCTTCTGGCCAGCGTTGTCCGGCCTCGGTCAGTCCGTCGTGGTCACGGCGCTGGGACTGGCGCTGGCGAGTGTTCTGCACGCGACCGTGGAGATCCCGATGATCAACCTCGGCCGGCGCGTGATCACCCGCCAGCGCGCGAAAGCCGCCGTCAAGGCAGGGCTCGCTCAGCAGGGTGCGCCGCAGGCTCCCACACCGCAGTCCGAGTCGTCGCGGTTCGCGACCATCGGGCAGGCCCAGCCGTAGAACGGGTTCGGGGCGAGCGGCACGGGTTCCCGGTCGCTCTCCCTGGCCAGTTCCCTGGCGTGGTGGGCGGTGAGCGTCACGGGAGTGCCGCTCGCCTGGGCCTCGTAGGCGCCCTTCTCCAGCTGAAGGATCTCGACGCCGCGCGAGATGTCCGCCACGAACACGGTGTCGCGGTGCCAGTACGGCGCCCACGAGGTCGCGGTGTCCGGCCGCCAGTACCCGATCTGGATCGGCTTGGCGGGGTTGGAGATGTCGAGGAACCTCGTGCCCTGGTTGTACCAGGAGTAGGCGACGATCCTCTTCTGCACGTCGAAGTAGTGCGCGGAACACGTGACGTTGCCGGGGATCGTGCCCTCCTGGTCGTCCGGGCTCCAGATGCCGACGGTCTTCATCTCCTTGGGCTGCTCGCCCCAGCCCTCACCGTTGTGCGTGCCCTGCAGTGAGGAAATGACGAACCTTCCCTCGGTCTTGCAGGTCGGCGAACCGAACGCCTCCTCGGTGTGCAGCAGCAACGAGCCCGCTGGGTTCTCCCGCGTGGGCAACGGGCCGTCGAGCAGCGTGCGGCCGATCGGGCGGAACGAGTTGTGGGTGAACGAGGTCGGCATGTCCGCCTTCGGCACCGTGCCTCCCGCGTACGCGACGGGATCCCACGCCTTCGCCTCGCGGTACTTGCCGCTCAACGGGTCGCGGTGCCAGCCCTGCGTGTAGTAGCCGCGGGTGCCGTCATCGCCCGCGACCCACGCGATTCCCTGCGCGTCGACCTGGACGTCGTGCGTGATCTTCCCCTCGCCGGCCTTGCCGCGGACGTCGACGGAGACCGGAAGTTCCTTCGGGGTCTTCGGATCGCGGATGTCCGTGACGAAGATCCGCCCGGTCCTGGCGTCCGACCTGTCCAGTCCTGCCGTCCAGAGGAACTGACAGTCGTTGACACAGGTGCTGGTGTGACCGGTGTTCTGCCGGTGAAAGCTGAGGATCTTGAGGTCGGCGGGGTCCACAGCGGACACGATGTAGTTGCCGGTCGGGCGGTCGCCGGGCAGTGCGCGCCCGAAGGAGTTGACCTCCCGCGCCAGGAACGCGAGCTTGCGCTTGGGGTCGACGTTGATGTCCTCGTTCTCCCAGAAGCGCTTCGTCGGGTCGTCACCCGGCAGCGCCATCTCCTCCTTCGTGAGGTGGTCGAGGAGCTTGGGCTTGTCGAGGTCGGTGACGTCGAACGTCTTGAGCCCGGTCTCCATGCTCACGAACGCCACGTCGCGCTTGCCGTACTGGGCGAACGCGATCGAGATGGCCCGTTCGGTACCGGGAAGTGAGGCTTTCAGGCGAACGTTCTTGGCTGCCGCCTGGAGTCGTGGTTTGTCCACCTGGGGAGTCCTGGGTTCGGCTGAGGCAGCCGAAGCCAGTCCTGCCGTGGTGAAGGCCAACAGGGTCGCCGCGGTGATCGTGGCCATAACCTTCATGGATCGACCCTGGCAGCGGCGCGAATGAGACGAGTACCGACGAACGTCTAGGGTTCTGGTCCGTGCAGGCGACCGTGTCTACTTTTAACAGTGACGGCTCTGCCGTCGTTCTGCGTGATGACGGCGTTCTCGTCGACGTGAGTGCCGAAGCCGTCACGGCGGGTGGCTGGCGAATGCTGCGTCCGGGGCAGCGGGTGACCCTCGAACGTAGCCCTGACGGAGCCGTTACCGCTCTTCGAATGCCTGTTCTGTGACGAGGAGTTCACCGAACGGACGTCCTGCTTAGGGGCACTTCCGACGATAGTGCGCCACAATGCGTGACGTGAGCAAGGACGACGGCAACGACGGTAAGGCGACCCCCTCGCGACGCCGCACCCCGCGTGCGAAAGCGGAAGCGGCGACCCCGCGCAAGCAGCCTCGCGCGGCGACCCGGCGAGTGTCCACCACGCGGGCGAAGGTCGAACGAGGCCCGACGGCCGCCGCTCCGTTGCGCGGCGTGCCTTCCGCACCGCCCGCCGTGACGTCGAGCGCGATACCGACCGACCTGCCGGACGACCGGTATTTCAACCGTGAACTGTCCTGGTTGGACTTCAACGCCCGCGTGCTCGCCCTGGCCGAGGACTCCTCGCAGCCGTTGCTGGAGCGCGCGAAGTTCCTCGCGATCTTCGCCTCGAACCTGGACGAGTTCTACATGGTCCGGGTCGCGGGCCTGAAGCGGCGCGCGGAGACCGGTCTCTCGGTGCGCAGCGCGGACGGGCTCACCCCGCAGGAGCAGCTCGTGTCGATCTCCAAGCGCTCGCAGGAGCTCGTGGAGCAGCACGCCCGCGCGTTCCTCGACCACATCCGGCCCGGTCTGGAAGAGCACCGGATCAGCATCGTGACGTGGGGCGACCTCACGGACTACGACCGGCTGAGGCTCTCCAACTACTTCAGCGAGCAGGTCTTCCCGGTCCTGACGCCGCTGGCCGTCGACCCGGCGCACCCGTTCCCCTACATCTCGGGGCTGTCGCTGAACCTCGCGGTGACCGTGCGCGATCCCGAGGGCGGCGGCGAGCGGTTCGCCCGCGTGAAGGTGCCGGACAACGTGCCGCGTCTCGTTCGGGTGGAAGGGGACCGGTCGTCTTCTTCCGCGACCTTCCTGCCGCTGGAGGAACTCATCGCCGCGCACCTGGGCGAGCTGTTCACCGGCATGGAGGTCATCGAGTGCCATGCGTTCCGCGTGACGCGCAACGCGGACCTCGAGGTCGAGGAGGACCGCGACGAGGACCTGTTGCAGGCGTTGGAACGCGAGCTCGCCCGGCGCCGGTTCGGCCCGCCGGTGCGCCTGGAAGTCGCCGACGACATGACCGAGCACATGCTCGAGCTGTTGCTGCGGGAGATGGAAGTCGACCCGCACGACGTCGTGACCGTGCCAGGCCTGCTCGATCTGTCGTGCCTGTGGCAGCTCTACGGCATCGACCGCAAGACGTTGAAGGACCCGGCGTTCGTGCCGGCGACGCACCCGGCGTTCGGTGAGCGCGAGACGCCGAAGAGCGTTTTCGCGACGCTGCGCGAGGGCGACGTTCTCGTGCACCACCCGTACGACTCGTTCTCCACGTCCGTGCAGCGCTTCATCGAGCAGGCCGCGGCCGACCCGCACGTGCTCGCCATCAAGCAGACGCTGTACCGCACCTCGGGCGACTCCCCCATCGTGGACGCGCTGATCGACGCGGCCGAGGCGGGCAAGCAGGTCGTGGCGCTGGTCGAGCTGAAGGCGCGCTTCGACGAGCAGGCGAACATCAAGTGGGCGCGAGCGCTGGAAAAGGCCGGCGTGCACGTCGTCTACGGCCTGGTGGGCCTGAAGACGCACTGCAAGACGTCGTTGGTCGTCCGTCAGGAAGGCTCGACGATCCGCCGTTACTGCCACATCGGCACCGGCAACTACAACCCGAAGACCGCGCGGTTGTACGAGGACGTCGGCATCCTGACCGCCGAGCCGACGATCGGCGCGGACCTCACCGACCTCTTCAACGTGCTGACCGGCTACGCGCGCCAGGACGAGTACCGCTCGTTGCTCGTCGCGCCCTACGGCGTCCGCAAGGGAATCGTCGACCGGATCAACCTGGAGATCGAGCGCGCCCAGGCCGGAGGGCCTTCCGGCGTGCGCATCAAGGTGAACTCGCTCGTGGACGAGCAGGTCATCGACGCGCTGTACCGCGCGTCGCAGGCCGGTGTGCCGGTCGACGTGGTCGTGCGCGGCATCTGCGGCCTGAAGCCGGGCATCAAGGGACTGTCGGAGAACATCCAGGTGCGGTCGATCCTGGGCCGGTTCCTGGAGCACTCGCGCGTCTTCCACTTCGTCGCCTGCGACGAGTACTGGATCGGCAGCGCGGACATGATGCACCGCAACCTGGACCGCCGCGTCGAGGTCGCCCTGCGCGTGGCGGACCCGCGTCTGACCAAGCAGCTGGCCGACATGTTCGAATCGGCGCTCGACCCGCACACGCGCTGCTGGGTTCTGCGATCTGACGGAGAATGGGAAGCCTCGCCGTCGGACGGCTCGTCCGTGCGGGACCACCAGATGGAACTGCTGCACAAGCACGGAGCTCTTGGGTGATCAAAGCTGCTGGGGCGGTGCTCTGGCGCGATGCGGACGGAAACGTCGAAGTCGCGGTCGTGCACCGTCAGCGTTATGACGACTGGTCGTTGCCGAAGGGCAAACTTGACCACGGAGAGACGATTCCCGCCTGCGCCGTGCGGGAGATCGAGGAGGAGACGGGCTTCTCCTGCGTGCTCGGCCGCCATCTCCGGCAGGTCTCGTACTCGGTGAAGGACGTGCCGAAGACCGTCGACTACTACGCCGCTCAGGCCGTTTCCGGTTCGTTCGTCCCCAACGAAGAGGTCGACACGTTGCGGTGGCTGCCGGTCGCCGAGGCGTCGGAGTTGCTGACCTACGAACCGGACCGGGACGTGCTGGCGGAGTTCGCGCGCCTGCCCGCGGACCTGTTGGTGGTCGTGCTGGTGCGGCACGCGAAGGCCGGGAAGCGTTCCGAGTGGGACGGCGACGATGACCTCCGCCCGCTCTCAGACGCGGGCTGGCGCCAGGCCGAGGCACTGCGCGCGTTGTTGCCCCTATGGGCACCGGTGCGCGTCCACACGGCGCCCAGGGTGCGTTGCGCGGACACCGTCCGGGCCGTGGCCACGGACCTGTCGGTGGACATGGTCGAGGAGCATCGGCTGTCGGAGGAGGGCTACTGGCCCGACCCGGACGCCGGTCTCGTGCGCCTGCTGGAGGTCGCCGCTCTCGAAGGCCGGGCCGTCGTCTCGTCGCAGGGCGGCGTGATCCCGTCCGTCGTGCAGTCGCTGGCCGAGATGGGCGGACTGCGGCTCGACGAAATCCCCTGCAAGAAGGGCAGCACGTGGGTGCTGGCCTTCACCAGGCCGTTCGGCTCGTGGTCCACTTCGGACTCACCTTCGAGCTGGCCAACGCTGGTGTCGGCGCACTACCTGGCCTCACCGCTGCCACGTCCATAACCGCTGTTGCAGACGTTTTCAGCCGCCGTCTTCCCGCTCTGACGAAAGTTCGCCTGTGGCAACCAAGTCGGGCCGGAAGGCGGCGGTTTCGCTTGCACCGGGGGCGAACGCAGGCGTGCCGGCGTTATTTCTATTGGCGGACCGGGGGTTCGGAGGAACCGCGCCGGGCAATCCTCTCGGCCGGGTTCCGGAATTCCGAGTGGCCCTCGGAGTCGTGCCGCGGGCGGGCCGCCCCTGGGTCGGCGGAACGTTTCCTGAGCCTCGGCACAGTCCTTCCCCGGCTTCTCTTCTGCCTTGTGGCGAATGCGGGACGGCTCTCCAGGCACGCCGACCCCGGCGCGGCGCGCTGGCCCACCTTCCGCCTTTCCCACCGGCCGACGCGCTGGTCTCGCCGCCGCCTCAGCCATCTTCCAGGCGTGCCAGGCAGCTCCTCAACGCCTGCCGCGGCTTCCCGGACGTCCCAAGCGACTCCCCCACCGCCTCCGCCATGTTCCAGGCGCGCCAGGCAGCATCACCGAGCCCGCGGCGGCTTCCCCAAGGCCCGGGCGAACTCGCCCGCCACCTTCGTCGCGCCCCAGGCGTGCCAGGCAGCTTCACCTAGCCCGCAGCGGCTTCCCCAGGACCCAGCGAACTCGCCCACTGCCTGCGTCGCGCCCCAGGCGCGCCAGGCAGCATCACCGAGCCCGCAGCGGCTTCCCCAAGGCCCGGACGAACTCGCCCGCCGCCTTCGTCGCATCCCAGGCGTGCCAGGCACCTCCGCGGCCCCGCCCCCGCCTTTCCCGCAGGCCAAGGACCTTTCCCCGGACACGCGGAAGGCCCCGGTGTGCGCACACCGGGGCCTTCCGCGTGGTTCCTGAAGTGACGCAGCCTCCCTCAGGAGGCCCGTCTCACTTCTTCTTGGCAGCCGTCTTGCGAGCAGCCGGCTTCGCAGCCGCGGTCTTCGCAGCAGGCTTGGCCGCAGCCGTCGTCTTGGCGGCAGCGGGCTTGCGGGCCGCGGGGGCCTTCGCAGCAGCGGCCGGCTTGGCGGCGGTCTTCGTGGCGGTCGCCTTCGCGGGCGCCTTGGCAGCAGCGGGCTTCGCCGCAGCAGCCGTGGTGGTGCGACGGGTCGCGGGCGCCTTGGTGGCGGCCGCGGCCGTGCGGGTACGCGTCGTGGTCGTCGCGCGGGTCGTCGCGGCCTTGGTCGCCGGAGCCTTGGTAGCCGCGGGCTTCGCGGCAGCGGCGGCGGCGGGCTTCGCGGCAGCCTTGGCGGCAACGGCCTTCGGCAGCTTCTTCGCACCGCTGATGACGTCCTTGAACGTCGAGCCGGGGCGGAACGCGGGCACGTTGGTCTTCTTGACCTTCACGGTCTCGCCCGTACGCGGGTTGCGCGCGGTGCGAGCCGCACGGGCGCGCTTCTCGAAGACGCCGAAGCCCGTGATGTTGACCTTCTCGCCCTTGTTGACGCTGCGGACGATCACGTCCACGAGGCCATCAACAGCAGCGCCGGCGGTCTTCTTGTCTCCAAGGCGCTCGGCGAGCGCCTCGATGAGCTGGGCCTTATTCACCGTCAGTCCCTCCCAGGACGCTCACGGCCCTAAGAGACGGGCCGACTAGAACGCAACGGTAGGCCCAAAACGCGAGAAATACCAATCGCCACGCCAGATTTTTCGTTGTGGCGTGGCTAATTGTGCCCCTTCGAGGGACAGGAGGCGCCGGATTCGCCCCTCTGACGGGGAGAATCCGGCCCCCTCTCAGACCGCCGGAAGCGGATCCGTTGTGGGCAACCAAGTCTGGCGATTGCCCTCGAATGCGCTGATCTCAGGCTCGTGGCGCAACGTCAAAGCGATGTCGTCGAGGCCTTCCAGAAGGCGCCAGCGGGTGTAGTCGTCGATCTCGAACGGGGCAACCAAGTCCTTGGCGCGAACGGTCTTGTCGGTGAGGTCCACCGTGACCGCCGTGCCGGGTTCGGACTCCAGCAACTTCCACAGCAGCTCGACATCGGACTGGCTGCACTGCGCCGCCACGAGCCCCTGCTTGCCGGAGTTGCCCCGGAAGATGTCCGCGAACCGGGACGAGATGACGACGCGGAAGCCGTAGTCCATCAACGCCCAGACGGCGTGTTCCCGAGAGGACCCGGTGCCGAAGTCAGGGCCCGCAACGAGGACGCTGCCCGCCTTGAACGGCTCCTGGTTGAGGATGAAGTGCTCGTCGCCGCGCCAGGCGGCGAAGAGCCCGTCCTCGAACCCGGTGCGGGTCACGCGCTTGAGGTAGACGGCCGGGATGATCTGGTCGGTGTCCACGTTGGACCTGCGCAGCGGCACACCGACGCCCGTGTGGGTGGTGAAGGCATCCATGCTCAGACCTCCAGGTCTGCGGGGGCGGAGAGGGTGCCGCGCACGGCCGTGGCGGCGGCGACGAGCGGGGAGACGAGATGCGTCCTGCCGCCCTTGCCCTGCCTGCCCTCGAAGTTGCGGTTGGAGGTCGACGCGCTGCGCTCGCCGGGTGCGAGCTGATCCGGGTTCATGCCAAGGCACATCGAGCAGCCGGCCTGCCGCCACTCGGCACCGGCGTCGAGGAACACCTTGTCCAGGCCCTCGTCCTCGGCCTGCTTGCGCACCCGCATCGAACCGGGGACGACCAGCATCCGTACTCCTGAAGCGACGTGCTTCCCCTTGATGACGTCCGCCGCGGCGCGCAGGTCCTCGATGCGCCCGTTGGTGCAGGAGCCGAGGAACACCGTGTCCACGCGGATGTCGCGCAGCGGCGTGCCGGCCTCGAGGCCCATGTACGTCAGCGCCTTCTCGGCGGCCACGCGCTCGTTCTCGTCCACGATCTTCTCGGGGTCGGGGACGTTCGCGCCCAGGGGCAGGCCCTGGCCGGGGTTCGTGCCCCACGTGACGAACGGAGTGAGCTCGACGGCGTCGATGTGCACCTCGGCGTCGAACGTCGCGTCGTCGTCGGTGCGCAGCGTCTTCCAGTATTCGACGGCCGCGTCCCAGTCCGTGCCGGACGGTGCGTGCGGGCGTCCCTTGATGTAGTCGAAAGTTGTGTCGTCCGGTGCGATCATGCCGGCGCGCGCGCCCGCCTCGATCGACATGTTGCAGACCGTCATGCGCGCTTCCATCGACAGCGCCTCGATGGCGTCGCCGCGGTACTCGAGCACATAGCCCTGTCCGCCACCGGTCCCGATCTTCGCGATGACGGCGAGGATGATGTCCTTCGCCGTGACGCCCTCGCCGAGCGGGCCGTTGACGTTGATGGCCATCGTCTTGAACGGACGCAACGGCAACGTCTGCGTCGCCATCACGTGCTCCACCTCGGACGTGCCGATGCCGAACGCCAGCGCACCGAACGCACCGTGGGTGCTCGTGTGACTGTCGCCGCACACCACCGTCATACCCGGCTGCGTGAGGCCGAGCTGCGGGCCGACCACGTGGACGATGCCCTGCTCGAAGTCCCCCATCGGGTGCAGCCGCACCCCGAACTCCGCGCAGTTGCGGCGGAGCGTCTCAACCTGCGTGCGCGACACCAGATCCGCGATCGGCTTGTCGATGTCGACGGTCGGAACGTTGTGATCCTCGGTGGCGATCGTGAGATCGGCCCTGCGCAGCTTGCGGTT
The DNA here is from genome assembly GCF_900115955.1 of Lentzea waywayandensis. Classification (GTDB taxonomy): domain Bacteria; phylum Actinomycetota; class Actinomycetes; order Mycobacteriales; family Pseudonocardiaceae; genus Lentzea; species Lentzea waywayandensis. The sequence continues at coordinate 888,870 of NZ_FOYL01000003.1, read as the reverse complement.
CGCAAGGCGCAGCCCGTCGAACGCCTGGGGGCTGGTGACTTCGTGCAGCAGGTGGAGGTCGATGTAAAGCAGGTCCGGCTCCGCGCCACTTCCGTGGCGCACAACGTGTGCCTCCCACACCTTCTCCGCGAGCGTGCGGCTCATCGCGACATCTCCCACATTATGGACGCGCCGACAGATCTGGACTTCTCACTGTCTGGGAAGTTAGTATCGGCTTGTGGGACAGCATAGCGGGATCGGCGTGCTGGACAAGGCAGTGGCCGTGTTGAACGCCGTAGCAAAAGATCCTTGTGGCCTGGCTGAGTTGTGCAACCGCACCGGCCTCCCGCGAGCGACCGCGCACCGCCTGGCCGTGGGCCTCGAGGTGCACCGGCTGCTGCGCCGAGGCTCCGACGGCCGCTGGCGCCCGGGCGCGGCTCTGGCCGAACTGGCGGGCGGCGCGACAGACCCGTTGCTGGACGCCGCTTCCTCGGTCCTGCCACGCCTGCGCGACATCACCGGCGAAAGCGTGCAGCTCTACCGCCGCGACGGCATGCAACGAGTCTGCGTCTCCTCGGCAGAGCCGCCTTCGGGCCTGCGAGACACAGTCCCCATCGGCGCCAGGCTCCCGATGACCGCGGGCTCAGGCGCCAAGGTCCTGGCCGCATGGTCGGACCCAGGCACCCAACGCGCCGTCCTGGCGGACGCCGTCTACGGCGAACGCACCCTCCTGGAAGTCCGCCGCCGAGGCTGGGCACAAAGCGTCGCAGAACGAGAACCAGGCGTGGCGTCAGTCTCAGCCCCAGTACGAGACTCCTCAGGCGCCGTAGTGGCCGCAGTCTCGGTAAGCGGCCCAATTGACCGAATGGGCCGCCGCCCAGGCGCCCGCTGGGCAGCAGACCTACTGGCCGCAGCCGAAGCACTACAAAGCCGCCTCTAAAGCACCAACGCACTCCCCCGGCCGCCCTCCCCCGTGGAGGGCGGCCGACCCTTTTCCCGGCCCGACACGCCGCCCATCCCAAACGACACGCGGCAACCACGTCTCAACAGGCCCCAGGGCCATACGGCCCAACGCCACCCAAAACAAGGGCACGCCGAAGGCGGCAAGCCCGGCGGGGCGAGGAGCGAAGGGGTCCGCAGCGGGAACCCAAGCCGGAGGGAAGCGACTGAGGCACCAGGCAAGCGGAGCGAGGCGCTAGCGAATGCGGCGGACAGGCGGCAGCCTGATGGATAGAGGGCTATGCCACAGAGGACCGTATTGCTTGGCTCCGACGAGATAAGAGCCCCCGCAGGGCCAGCGAAAGAATGCGCGCCCAACGAATGGGGTGATCGCCGTCACCCATATCAACAGGACGAGCGAAGCGAGGCCCACCCATTCGCAAGCGAAGCGAAGCGCTAACCGAACGGTCCGGGCAACACTCACGCCGGGGGTCCGGGGGCGGAGCCCGCCGGCTGGGGGTCTGGGGGCTCGGCCCCCAGAGGACACATGCGAAAGAGGCCTGTCTGCGCACTCCGCAGACAGGCCTCTGACACCTCTGTAGCCCCGAAGGGATTCGAACCCTCGCTACCGCCTTGAGAGGGCGGCGTCCTAGGCCGCTAGACGACGGGGCCCTAGAACTTCTTGCTGGAGTGAACCGTATCAGATCATTCTGTCCGGTTCAAATCCGGCTATTCAGTTCTTTTCTTGCTGTTCACTACCGTTACTGCAGTTCTTGCTTTTCAGCAGCTCCAGAAGCTTACCCGAGGGCAGTTCTTCCGCAGCAGCTGGGGTACCAGGACTCGAACCTAGACTAACTGAACCAGAATCAGTCGTGCTGCCAATTACACCATACCCCATTGGCTTTCACGATCGACTTCGTTGTCCCGCAGGAGTTCCGAGGTCCTCGTTGCTGCCGTGAGAAATACTAGACCACGCCCCCACCAGAAGTGAAATCGGCCCCCACCTGAACGCATACGCGCAGGTGAGGGCCGGTCTCGGAGCACTTCTCAGGCGCTGGCGGTGGAGAGCTCGCAGACGAGGAGCTCCGGCAGTTCCGCGAGCGTCGTGATGGACGACAGGCCCGCGGGGAGTGTGCCGCCGGTCGGGCCGGTGCGGTTGATCCAGACACCGTGCATTCCGGCGTCGCGCGCACCGATGGCGTCGGCGTGCAGGCGGTCTCCCACGTGGACGGTGTCGCCGGGCGAGACGCCCAGGGCGAGGCACGCGGTGTGGAAGATCACGCGGTCCGGCTTGGCGCAGCCGACCTCGCCGGCGATGAGGACCGCGTCGAAGTACTCGGAGAGGCCGAGCTGGGCGATCTTCACGCGCTGGTGGCGGCCCGACGCGTTGCTGATCGCGGCGATCGGGAGGCCGGTCGCCCGCAGCCAGTCGAGCATCGGGATGACGTCCGGGAACAGGCACCAGCCGGAGGTGAGGACCTCCTGGCGGCCGAGCTCGCGGCGGGTGGCTTCCTGCAGCGTCAGCTCCTCGCCGAGTGCGGCGAAGAAGGCCTGGGTGCGGATGTTGCGCATCGACTCGTACTGGAGCTCACCGGCGAGCTGGCGGGAGACGTGGTCGTCGGTGATTCGCTGCCACAACGACCAGGCGTCGGCGTTACCGACCATCGAGGCCAACGCGGCTCGCGATGAACTGCTGTAGTCGACAAGTGTGTCGTCGACGTCCAGGCAGACAGCGCGGATCTCGCCGGTTCTCTTACGCGTGAAAGTCGGGGACGCAGTTGTCACCCCGGAAGGTTAGGTGCGAGGGGCCCTCGTCCGATTCGGCTAACGAGGTGATTCCTATAGATCCTTGCACGATCCAGCAGACCTTGAGGCCCCGAACGAACCAGCGGGACTCCTCCGAGCGCCGAATGCAATCACCCGGTCGAGTGTTATTCGACGGCGCAACGATCCCTGCCCGAACGGGCGGTTCCGCGAGCGCGACACCCTAGCTCGCACGACGGCATTTCGCACCAGCCGCAACCTTTTCGGGGCCTGGAGTCCCAGACCGTCTACATTGGACTGTCCCAAACGAGAGCCACGCCACCGCGAACCCCGCTTGACGCACCTGGCGATCAAGAGCATGCTGGGTTTATTCAACACCGGTTGAAAAGAGGGGATCGACATGGAGAGGACGACCTGTCTCGTCGTCGGCGGCGGACCTGCCGGAATGGTGCTGGGACTGCTCCTGGCACGCGGTGGCGTCGAGGTCACGGTGCTGGAGAAGCACGGTGACTTCCTGCGCGACTTCCGCGGCGACACGGTGCACGCGTCAACGCTCACGCTGCTGGACGAGCTGGGGCTCGGCCCGGCGTTCGAGCAGGTGCCGCACCAGGACGTCGACAAGATCGAGGCCCTGCTCGACGGCGGCGCCAAGGCCACGATCGCCGACCTGTCCCGGCTTCCGGGCCCGAACAAGCGCATCGCGATGGTGCCGCAGTGGGACTTCCTCGACCTGCTGGCGGACGCGGGCAAGCTCGAACCGACGTTCACGCTTCGGATGAACACCGAGGTCACCACGATCACCAAGAGCGGCAACAGGGTCACTGGCGTCAAGTACCGGGATCGCGTCGGCGGGCACGAGGGCGAGATCGCCGCGGACCTCGTCGTCGCGGCGGACGGGCGGAGCTCGATCCTGCGCGCGGCCGTGGAGCTCCCGGTCTACAGCTTCGGCGCGCCGATGGACGTGTGGTGGTTCCGCCTGCCGCGCAACGAAAGCGACCCCGTCAAGGGCGGCGGCGGCAGGTTCAGCGCCGGCAGCGGGCTCGTGCTCATTCCACGCGGCGAGTACTTCCAGTGCGCTTTCCTGATCCGAAAAGGAACGGACCAGGCCGTGCGCGCCGAGGGTGTCGAGAAGTTCCGCGACCGCGTCGTCACGCTCATCCCGTGGCTCGCGGACCGGGTCGAACACATCGAGAGCATCGACGACCCGAAGCTGCTCGACGTGAAGCTGGACCGGTTGCGGCACTGGCACGTCGACGGGCTGCTGTGCATCGGTGACGCGGCGCACGCGATGTCGCCGGTCGGCGGCGTGGGAATCAACCTCGCCGTGCAGGACGCGGTGGCCGCGGCCACGCTGCTCGCGAAGCCGTTGCGAGAGGGCAGGGTCACGAGCGCGACGCTCGCGAAGGTGCGCGGACGCCGGCTGTTCCCGACGCTGGTGATCCAGACCATGCAGCGGGTCGTCCACCGGCTGTTCCTGGGCCGCAAGCTCAACAGCACGGCGACGGTCTCGAGCACGGGCACGCCGTTCATGCTCAGGGTCGCGCAGAAGCTGCCGTTCCTGCAGGCGGTACCGGCGTACCTGATCGCGATCGGGCCGCGCCCCGAGCACGCGCCGGACTTCGCGCGCAGGGCACCGCAGACCATCGCTAGGTCGTGACGAAGGCCTCGGAGCTCTCGCCGAGCACCAACGCCACGGCGTGGGCGCGGTCACGGGCGCCCAGCTTGCGCAGGATCGCCTTCACGTGGGTCTTCACGGTGTCGTTGCTGATGAAGAGCCGCTGGGCGATGCGCGCGTTGTCCATCCCCTTCGCCATCTCGGCCAGCACGTCGAACTCACGTGCCGACAGCCTGCCGAGCGAGGCGGGGGGCGGCATCCGCGACGGCAGGCGCGCGAGCGATCCCACCCGCGCGTCGATCGTGGCGGGAGCACCCCGCACCGCGGCCGCGATCAGCGGTAACAGCTCGGCCACGGGCGAGGTTTTCAGCAGGTAGGCCACCGCGCCGGCGTCGAGCGCCGCGCGGGCCCAGCTCGGACTGTCCGCATTGGACAGCACGACGACGCGGGCGCTCGGCCGGTACTGCGCCGTGTCCCGCACGGTGCGCAGCGGTCCGGCGCCCGGCACGTCGAAGTCCGTGACGACCAGGTCCACCAGAGTGCCGCGCAGGCTGCGCGCAGCCTCGGCCACGGTGTGGGCGATGCCCACAACGCGGAAGCAATGCGTGCGATGCAGCGAAAGCCGCAGCCCTTCGGTGATGAGCTGCGATCCGTCGACCAGCAACACGCGGGTGGACGCCAGGTCCGTCATGACACCGGGAAGTTACTCGCGGGTACCCGGATGCGTAACCTGCCGGACGCCGGATTGCTCCGTACGGCTACCTATTTGCGACCGGATTGGTGAGCGTGCCAAGGCCGTCCACAGTCACGGAGACCGTCTGTCCGGCCCTCATCGGCCCGACACCGGCCGGCGTGCCGGTCAGGATCAGGTCGCCCGGCAGCAGCGTCATGATGCCGGACACGTACTCCACGAGCGACGGAATGTCGTGCACCATCAACGAAGTACGGCCGTCTTGTTTGACTTCCCCGTCAACTTCCGTGACGACGCGGACGTCGGAGGGGTCGAACTCGGTCTCGATGAACGGACCCAACGGGCAGAACGTGTCAAAACCCTTGGCACGCGTGAACTGCACGTCCTTCTTCTGCAGGTCGCGCGCCGTGACGTCGTTGGCGATCGTGTAACCCATGATCACGCTGGCGGCCCTGGCCTTCGGCACGTCGCGGCAAGGCTGGCCGATGATGACCGCGAGCTCGCCCTCGAAGTCGACGCGCTCGGACACGGCCGGGAGCTTGATCTCCACGTTCGGGCCGACCACCGACGTGTTGGGCTTGAAGAACAGCAACGGCTCCGCGGGAACCTCGTTGCCGAGTTCCTTGGCGTGGTCCGCGTAGTTCCGGCCCACACCAATGATCTTGGTCGGCAGGATGGGAGCGAGCAGCCTCACATCAGCCAACGGCCACTTCCGGCCGGTGAACGTGGGCGTGCCGAAGGGGTGTTCGGCGATTTCCGCGGCCTCGTCGCCTTGAACGGCGACGAAGGCCACGCCTGCAGGATGAGCAATTCGGGCGATGCGCACAGCCAGAGTTTACGGGGCGCCCGGCCGCCGGTTGGGCCGCGACGGGCCGCCTTGAAGCCGCCCCGGCGGTCGCTTGGGCAACACCCTGCCTGTACTGCCTACTCGTTCAACACACAGCTCAAAGCACAGTCATGGACTTGTGCACCAGCGCGTCACACAACGCGAGCCAGCTCGCCTCCACGATGTTCCCGTGCACACCCACGGTGGTCCACTCGCGCTCGCCGTCCGTCGATTCGACCAGGACGCGCGTCACCGCGTCGGTACCGGGATGCTCGGTCAGGATGCGCACCTTGTAGTCGGCCAGCTCCACAGTGTCCAACCAGGACAGATGCGGCAGCAACGCCTTGCGCAGCGCGGCGTCCAGAGCGTGCACGGGCCCGATTCCCTCAGCTGTCGCGATGACCCGCTCCCCCGCCACGTGCACCTTGACCGTGGCCTCGGACACGATCTCGCCGTCCGACCGGTGATCGAGCACGACCCGGTAGGACTCCAGCGTGAACGGAGGAGTGTCCAGTTCGGACAGCTCGGTGCGCAGCAGGAGCTCCATCGAGGCGTCGGCGGCCTCGAAGGACCACCCCTTCGCCTCCAGCTCCTTCACGCGCTTCAACGCGCTGCCGACTTCGGTCCCCCGGCCGGCCAGGTCGAGCCCGAACTCACGTCCCTTGAGTTCGATGCTCGCCCGACCGGCCATCTCGGTGACCAGCACCCGCATGTCGTTGCCGACGGTCTCCGGATCGATGTGGTTGTACAGCTCCGGATCCACCTTGATCGCGCTCGCGTGCAGACCCGCCTTGTGAGCGAATGCTGACGACCCGACATAAGCCTGGTGGGTGTCGGGTGCGATGTTCGCGATCTCGGCCAACGCATGGGAGACACGGGTGAGCTCGGCCAGCGCTCCGATCGGGAGCACCTCCATGCCGAGCTTGGTCACGAGGTTTCCCACGACGGCGAACAGGTCCGCATTGCCTGCTCGCTCGCCATATCCATTGGCGGTGCACTGAACGTGCGTCGCGCCCGCCTGAACGGCCGCAAGTGTGTTCGCCACCGCGCAGGACGTGTCGTCCTGGCAGTGAATTCCAACGCGGAAACCGGTCTTCTCCACGACCTCCGCAACGGTCTCCGCAAGCCCCAACGGCAACTGCCCACCGTTGGTGTCGCACAGCACCACGACGTCCGCGCCACCCTCCACAGCGGACTCCAGCACGCGCAGACTCGTGTCCGGCGAGAAGGCGTACCCGTCGAAGAAGTGCTCGGCGTCGAGAAAGACGCGCCTTCCGTGGTCCTTCAGGAACCGGACGGTGTCGCGCACCATCTTCAGGTTCTCGTCGGCATCCGTGCGCAGCGCGCGTTCGATGTGCCTGAGGTCCGACTTGGCCACCAGCGTGACCACCGGCGCCTGGGAGTCGAGCAACGCCTTGACCTGCGGGTCCTCCTCGACCTTGACCCCAGCCTTGCGTGTAGCCCCGAACGCGACCAGCTTGGCGTGCTTCAACTCCAGATCACCGGCCGCCGCACGAGCGAAGAACTCCGTGTCCTTGGGCAGCGCGCCGGGCCAGCCGCCCTCGATGAACCCGACGCCGAGCCCGTCCAGCAGCCGCGCGACCGCGAGCTTGTCCGTGACGGAGTACGAAATGCCCTCACGTTGTGCGCCATCGCGCAGCGTCGTGTCGTAGACGTGAAACTCGTCGGTCGGGCCGGCCATCGGGGTCATCTCCTCATCCGGGCAAACAAAAAGACCCCCCGCGGGATGCGAGAGGTCTGCGCGTCGGGTGCCAGGGGCGGCAACTACCCGACGCGCTCGTCAATAATGATGGCGACGTACTGAACCATGTCCGGGATGCTGCCACAGCCCGGCACGGCGTACCAAGCGACGGGAGGAAATCTCCCACTATCTGGTCACGGGTTCACGCCTGTGGCTGGAAGACGGCACCCCCTCGCAAGGCGACAAACGCACGCAAGGCGACCCCTCCGCTGGAACGCGACGAGCCATCGCAACCGGCCCCGCGCGGTGCCACCCGGCGCCCGCCAACGCAAAGCGGCCACGCACGCAGCCTGGCGTGGCGATGCGAAGCGAGCCGTGTGAACCTCTGCCGCCTGGGTGGCGGTGCACCCCGCTCACGGCGATTGGGGCTTTACCTTGAGTGGGCGGGATGCTCCCCTCACGGGCACGGCCGGGCGCTTTTCAGCCCGGCCTTTTCCGGCCGTCAAGCATCCCGCCAGAGGCTCAAGGTCAAGCCCCAATCGCAACCCCGCACTTCGTCACGACCCGCGGGACCACCCTCGCAAGGCGACCACCCGCACGGAACCCGACCCGCGAATCACCCCTGCGACAGGAACTTGGCAAAGGCCTCGATCGACGCGGCATTGCGCGGCGACTCCACCAACGCCGCATACGGCAGCGAGAAGAACCTCTTCCCCCGAACCGCCGGCGAGTTGGCGAGCGGAGCGAAGCCCTCCAGGAACGCCTGCTTCTGCTCAGGCGTGTTCGCCTCCCCATCCGCATAGTCCACGATCAACACGACATCCGGGTTCCGCTGCACAACGGTCTCCCAGTTGACCGTCGTCCAACTGTCGTTCAAATCCCCGAAGATGTTGTCGCCACCGGCCTTCGAGATGACGTCCTGAGGCGCAGCGTTCTTCCCGGACGTGAACGGCTGGTCCTGCCCGCTGTCGTACAGGAACACCTTCGGCCGAGGCTTGCCCTCCATCAACCGACCGGCAGCGGAGATCTGCTCCTGGTACCCCTTGACCAGCTCCTCAGCCTTGGCCTCGACCCGGAAGATCTTCCCGAGGTTGCGCAGGTCCGTGTACAGCGCGTCCAACGCGGGCATGATCCCGCGCTGCTTCCCCACCCCGTTCCGGCAGGCCTCGGTCAGCTGATAGGTCCCGATCCCCAGAGCCTTCAACGAGTCCGGTGTGAACCCGGTGCTCTCGCTGAACCCGTAGTTCCACCCGGCGAACACAAGATCGGCGTTTACCCCCTGCACGACCTCCTTGGAGATCTTGTCCGACAGGTGCTTCACACTGCCGAAGTCGGCCTTCCAGGGCGAGGTGCGCACGTCGACGGTGTCGACACCGGACACCACGTAACCCGCCATCCGATCCTTCAGCCCCAGCGCGAACATCAGCTCGGTGATTCCGGTGTCGTTGGTGACCACTTTGGACGGAATCTTGTCGAACGTGACCTGCCGGCCACAGTTCTCCACCGTCACCGGGTCGGACGCGGAGGTGTCCTGGGCGACCGTGGCGCCGCAGCCGGAGACCAACAGCACAGCGGCAAGGACGACGGTTCTCAAGGGGTGACCTCCTGGTCGAACAGGAGCTGGGGAACTCCCGTGGTCGGATGCCGCACGACGTGCGCGGTGACGTGGAAAACCTTGGCGATCAACTCGGGCACGAGAACTTCCGCGGGCGTGCCGGACGCGACGATCCGGCCTTCGTCCAGCACGTACAGCCGGTCGCAGAAAGAAGCGGCGAGGTTCAGGTCGTGCAGAACCGTCAGAACCGTGACGCCGAGGCCCCGCGCGAGCGCGAGAACGTCGAGCTGATGGCGGATGTCGAGGTGGTTGGTCGGCTCGTCCAGCACGAGCACGCGCGGCTCCTGGGCGATCGCGCGGGCGATGAGCACGCGCTGGCGCTCACCGCCGGAAAGGCTGAGGAAGCTGCGTGAGGCGAGATGCGAAACATCCACTGTGGCCAGTGCCTCGGACACAACCCGGGAGTCACGCGAGGGATCGCGGTCGTGTGGCAGCCTGCCCATCTCCACGACCTCGGCGACCGTGAAGTCGAACTCGACCTGCGACTCCTGGGTCAGGGCGGCGAGGTGGCGGGCGACGTCGTGTCGCTTGTGGACGTTCTCACCGTCGAGCAGGACGGTGCCCGCGTCCGGCTTCAACGCCCGGTACACGCAGCGCAGGGTCGTCGACTTGCCGCTGCCGTTGGGGCCGACGATGCCGACGACCTCGCCAGAGGCGTGCAAAGTGATGTCGGAGATGATGTTCCGGACGGTGACGCCGGTGAGCTCCACGCGCATCAACGGCCTCCGAAGACGTAGGACTTGCGGCGCATCAGGAAGATGAAGCACGGCACGCCGAGTGCGGCCGTGATGACGCCGAGCGGCAGTTCCTCCGGCGCCGCGAGCATCCGCGCGGCCACGTCGACCCAGATCAGGAACGACGCTCCGGCAAGCGGGGCGAGCGCCAGGACCTTGCGGTGATCGGCGCCGACGACCATGCGCGTCAGGTGCGGCAGCATCAGCCCGACGAACCCGACGGCACCGCTGACGGCCACCAGCACGCCGGTCATGGCCGCGGTGACGATGAACAGGTGCGTGCGGAACCGGTTGACCGCGACGCCGAGCGTGGTCGCCGTCTCGTCGCCCATCGCCAGCGCGTTGAGCTGCCGCGCCTTCGTCGCGAGGTAGACGATGCCGGCCGCGGTCACCACGGCGGCGACGGGCAGCGACTGCCAGTTCGCCCCGCCGAGGCTGCCGAGCAACCAGAACATCGCGGCCCGCGCCGCCTCACCTCGCGGCGCCTGGAACACCAGCAGCATCGCCACGGCGGAGAACCCGTACGCGAGCGCCGTCCCGGTCAGCACGAGCCGCAACGGTGTGAGCCCTCGGCTCGTGCGCGCGGTTATGTAGACCAGGGCCGTAGCGCCGAGACCGGTCAGGAACGCCCCAACCGACAACGCATAGACGCCGAGGCCGGACAGGATCCCGAGCGTCGCCACCGCCGTCGCGCCCACACTCGCGCCCGACGAGATGCCGAGCACGTAGGGATCGGCCAACGCGTTGCGCACCATCGCCTGGATCGCGACGCCGACCGTGCTCAGCCCGGCCCCCACGACCGCGGCCAGCAGGACGCGAGGAAGCCGGATGTCCCAGACGATGTGGTACTGCCCGGCGAGGTCGGCGGGGATCGTGCCGCCGGTCAGCGCCGCCCACAGCAGTTCGAGCGTGAGGTCGAACGGAACGGAGACGGGGCCGAGCGCGACGCCCGCGACGAGACTGACGGCGAGCACGCCGACGAGCGCGCTGATCTTGGAGAGCACTGGGTCCTTCCCGCAGTCCACGGCGGAGTCGGAATATCTCGGGCACCGTGAGCGGGTGTTCGGGCTCGTCCCCTGGCTAGGAGACCTACCGTTGCGGGTCAGCGCCGGACTTCGACCGGTCTTCCCCCACGCACGACTGAGCCGACCCTACCTGCGGAAACAGAAAGTTCGAAAATTCTCCGGGTGTGATGTCGATCCGGCCTGCCGCCCGTTCGACCTGTGGACGTCACCGAGGAAGACACCGAGCAGGGAGACACACCGTGAAGTACATGCTGATCATGCGCGCTACCGACGAGGCCTTCGCGAACATGGGCGAGTTCGACTTCGACAAGATGCTGGAGACGGTGGGCGCGTTCAACGAGGAACTGATCCGCGCCGGTGTGCTGCTGGCCGCCGAGGGGCTCTCCGAGCCGGCCGAGGGCGTTGTCGTCGACTACTCCTCCGAACCGCCGGTCGTCACGGACGGCCCGTACGGCGAGACCAAGGAGCTGTTCAACGGCTTCTACCTGCTCAACGTCTCCTCGAAGGAAGAGGCGATCGAGTGGGCCAAGCGCATGCCGATGACCGGCGCCGGCTTCAAGACCGAGATCCGCCGGGTGCCGACGATCGACGAGTTCCCGCAGGACAACGAGTGGATCCAGAAGGAGCGCGCGTGGCGTGAGGCCAACGGCCAGCTCTGATCGACGCGGAGAAACGCCGAAGCCCGGCCGGAGAAATCCGGCCGGGCTTCAAAACGTCTTGCGGATGAACCTCAGCCAGTGCGGACGTTCGACGACACGAGTGCCGCGAGACGGTCGCCGATGGCGTAGGTGGCCCCAGGCGACTGGTGGTCCCTGGTAGCGAGATCAAAGGCCACGGAGGCCTCGATCCGGCGTGCCGACTCGTGCTCGCCGAGGTGGTCGAGCAGCAGCGCGACCGACAGCACGGCGGCCGTCGGGTCCGCGATGCCCTGGCCCGCGATGTCCGGCGCCGAACCGTGCACCGGCTCGAACATCGACGGGTTGCGACGGGTCACGTCCATGTTTCCCGACGCGGCCAGGCCGATGCCACCCGTGACGGCGGCGGCGAGGTCGGTCAGGATGTCACCGAACAGGTTGTCGGTGACGATCACGTCGTAACGGCCCGGGTCGGTGACCATGTGAATGGTCGCCGCGTCCACGTGCTGGTAGGCCACGGTGACGTCCGGGTGCTGAAGCGAGACCTCCTCGACGACGCGCGACCACAACGAGCCGGCGTGCGTGAGGACGTTCGTCTTGTGCACCAAGGTCAGGTGCCGGCGCTGACGGTTCGCGGCACGCGCGAAGGCGTCCCGGACCACGCGCTCGACGCCGAACGAGGTGTTCAGCGAGACCTCGGTGGCGATCTCGTGCGGCGTGTCCTTGCGGAGCAGGCCGCCGTTGCCCGCGTACGGGCCCTCGGTGCCCTCGCGGACCACCACCATGTCGATCTCCGGCGGGTCCGCGAGCGGGCTGCGGACACCGGGGTAGAGACGAGCCGGGCGGAGGTTCACGTGGTGGTCGAGTTCGAAGCGCAGCCGCAGAAGCAGGCCCCGCTCCAGAATTCCGCTCGGCACCGACGGGTCGCCGACAGCGCCGAGCAGGATCGCGTCGTGCTGGCGAAGCTCCCCCAGCACCGACTCGGGCAACAACTCTCCCGTGGCGTGCCAGCGCGCCGCGCCGAGGTCGTAGCGAGTGATCTCGGCCGCCGGAACGACCTCTCCGAGGACCTTCAGGGCCTCAGCGATGACCTCGGGCCCGATCCCGTCTCCTGGGATCACTGCGAGCCGCATCCACACACCTCCCAGGTGTCAGTCCCCAATTGGTGGGACTACTTTCCTTCGCGAAAGGCTACCGGCATCCAGGCCGCCCGCCGCATGCCGGACACCCCATCGGGGTGTTATCTCCCGTACTGCGGGACACCCACACGGCCCATATCCCACTTTCGAGTGTCACTCGACCGCAGGAACGGGGTCGCGTCAAGGGGTGACGGCAGGCAGTTCCTGGCCGTGACATGCCGAGAGGCCCGGTTCCAAACGAAGAACCGGGCCTCTCGTCAAACATCCGACCTGGAGCCGCCTAGTAGGCGCCGCCCCGGCCACTCGACTTCACCGTGACGACCGACGCGCGGTCACCGTTGGCGTTGTGGTGGTTGAGGACCAGCAGGCCCTCGGACTTGTCGGCCTTCAGCGCCGCCTCGTCCTTGTTCACCACGAGCGCCGTACCCGGCTTGGCGAGGTACGAGAGCGCCGCGTCGCCGCCGCCCTGCGCCCACAGGCCCGGCTTGAGCGGGTCGTAGGACAGGTTGCGGTCGATGACGTCGACGAGCTTGTTCGCGTTGCCCGGCGCGGCGTAGTAGCCACCGACGCCCACGACGTACGAGAGGCGCGCCGTGTCCTTCGTCGCGTCGATGCCCAGTGCGCTCAGCAGCACCGGCAGGACGACGACGTTGGTGTCCTGGACGTTCGCGTCGACGTCGCCGAACAGGCCGTTCACGCCCTGGATGTCGACGGTCTCGCCCGTCTTCAGATCCACCGTGGACGCGACCAGCAGGTCGGTGTCGGTCAGGCGGGTCGCGAACACCTCGAAGTCCGCCGTGCCGTCACCGTTGGTGTCGATGTCGACGAACGGGATGGTGTTCATGCCCAGGTTGTACCAATTGCCCCAGGTCGCGACACCGAACGCGAGCAGCGCCTCCTCGGGCTTGCCCTGCGCCTTGGCCAGCGGGGCCGTGGAGGCCGCGCCGACGTAGCGGAGGTCGCCGCCCTTGGCGGTCTCGTTGAGCGCGCAGTTCTCGGTGACGTTGCGCCTGCAGTCGCGCAGCTTCGGCGACTGGGCCTGCAGCTCGAGGACGCTGACCAGCGAGCGGTAGGCCTGCGAGCCCGTGCCCTGGTCGATGCCCTTGCCGGACAGGTTCAGCACGGCCTGCTTGTCGTTGCCCCGGAACCTGAGGCTGTCCGCGGTGTTGATGTCCGCGACCGGCTTCGGCGCCGAGTAGACCGACAGGCGCAGCGGCACCGTGGCACCCGCGGTCGGCGTGAACGTCACGCGACCGGAGGCGTCCGCGAGGAACTGACGCGGCACGTCGAGCTGGTTCGGCTCGACCGTCGAGTCGACCGTCTTGCGCAGGGCCTTCGGGTCGGTGATCTTCAGGGTGACCTTGACCCTCGCGACACCGCGCGGGCTCAGCTTCACCTTGTCCTGCGAGAGCACGTAGCTCACGCCGGGGATCGTCGTGGCCGCGGTGTAGCCGACCTTGTACTCCACGGACTTCGTGGACTTGTTGACCAGCTTGATGGTCTTGGACTTCTCGACCGGCTTCGAGACCTCGACGACGCCGAAGTTCGCGCTGACGTAGCCGTTGTCCTCCTCGACGTACGCGAGGACCTGGTTGTCGATCGCGGACTTGCCGTCCACGCGGCCGGTACCGACCCGGTTGGGCGCGAAGGTCTTGCCGTCCTCCTTCACGTCCGCACCGGCGGTGTTCATGATCGAGGCCTTGACCTCTTCCAGCGTCCAGTCCGGGTGCGCCTGGCGGACCAGGGCGGCGATGCCGGCGACGTGCGGGGACGCCATCGACGTACCCGAGATCACCAGGCGGTCGTTGCCGGAACCGACGGCGGTAGACGAGATCGTGTCACCGGGGGCCGCGACGTCCGGCTTGATGGACTGGCCGCGGGTGCCACGGCTGGTGAACGCGCTCGGGGTGTCCGAAATGGACTGGTCGTACGTCGGCGTCGAGGTGCGCAGGTCGCCCGCGAGGGTGACGGTCAGCGTGCCCGCGTTCAGCGCCGGACGGACCGAGTTGGTCGCGTCGCCGGTGAACTGGAACACCGGAATACCCGCGTTGCCCGCGATACCCGCGGCGAAGTTGTTCAAAGTGGACGAGAGCAGCACACCCTGTGCACCTGCGGCCTGCGCGTTGTTCGTGCGGCCACCCGAACCACAACGGCGCGTCGCGTCGTTGTCGTCCCACTCCAGCCACACGAACTTGCCCGCGACCGCGTCGGTGATCGGCTGGCAGCCGTCGAGGTTGCCCGCCTGCGTCAGCTTCACGACCGGCAGGGTCTTGCGGTAGCCGAGGTAGCCGGTGAAGTTCTGGCTGTACTGGCCGGGCTTGAGGCCCTGACCCTCCACCTGCGCGCCGTCACGGAGCACGAACGAGTCGCGCGTGGAGGCGACGGTCAGCGCCTCGGGCGTGTTGCCCGGCGAGCCGCCGATGTCGTAGAGGTCGCCGCCGTTGCCCGCGGAGAAGACCGGCATGACGCCGACCTTGTACAGCTTCTTGACGAACAGGCTGTCGGGGTCGTCCGGTGCGCCGTAGTCGGAGCCGAGCGACAGGTTGACCACGTCGAGGTGGTCGGAGAAGTCGCCGTCACCGTCGGGGTCGAGCGACCAGTCCAGGGCCTGCGAGGTGACGTTGGTCGAGCCCTCGCATCCGAAGACCTTCAGCGCGAAGATCTGGGCCTTCGGCGCGGTGCCGGGGCCGATCTTCATCGCGTTCAGCTTGTCGGCGTCGAGCTTGGTGTAGTCGCCCTTGAACGTGCTGCCGTCGGCGTTCTCGCCGAAACCGGCCGTGGTGCCCGCGACGTGCGAGCCGTGGCCGTTGCAGTCGATGGGGTTCGGGTCCGGCTTCGGCGTGTTGATCGCCGGGTCGGTGCTCTCCCCGTCGTAGTCCTCGCCGACGAAGTCGTAACCGCCGACGACCTTCGCGGTCGGGAAGTTCGGGTCCTTCGCGCGCGGGTCGACGGCGCGGAACGCCTCGACCGTGCCGGGACCGCCGAAGTTCGCGTGCGTGTAGTCCACACCGGTGTCGATGATGCCGACGCGGACGTCGTCGCCGAGCTTGCCGTACTGCTGCCAGACGTTGAGCGTCCTGGTGAGCTGGACGGCGTTCGAGTTCTGGCGCTTCTTCGGCACGACCGGGTAGACCGCGAGAACGTCCTGGCGCTGGGCCAGTTCGCGGACCTTCTGCGCGTCGGCCTTCACGACGACGCCGGGGACACCGTTGGAAGTGCGGTAAAGCTCCTTGGTGGCGTTGTCCTTCGCCTTGAGCTCACCGACGACCTGGTCGACCGCGGCCGACGTGTCGTTCTTGGCCTGCTTCGCGGCCTGCTTCGCGACTTCCTTGCCCTGGCTCTTCTTCTCGTCGAACGCGTCGACGGCGGGCTTGCGGTCCAGCGCGACGAACGCGGTGACCGTGCCCGCGGCGTTCAGCCTGGGAGAAACCTTGAGGTGCAACGCTTTCGCGTCCAACCCGTGCGCACCTTTGACCGGCTGCGCGAGCGGTTCGCTCTGCGCCTGTGCCGTGGCAGGTGCGATCAGCAGTGTGGTGATGGCAGAGAACACCACCAGACTCGATCGTCTCTTCACAACGTTGCCCCAACCGAGGTGTGTGCCTTCGACCCGAAAAGACAGTGCCGTGCCCTCTACGGCACCGGGTCAACCTCGTGGGGACGCTAATCGCTGATCGTGTGTCTGCGACTGCCCCGAAAGTATGAATGTGGTCTACAGATAGTTGCCTGTTACGACTTCGTTGTGAACAGCGATAGCCACGGGAAGGGGACTTTGCCCGTCCCCTTCCCGTTTGTCGTGACTATCCGAAGTCGACAGAGCGAACGGTGCGCGCACCCACGGCGGCACCGATCGGGTCGAGCACCTGGGTGTCGACCGGGCGGTCGACGCGCAGCACCATCACCGCGTCGCTGCCGGTCTGGCTGATCTGCGCGGCCTCGATGTTCACGCCGGCCTCGCCGAGCAGCGTGCCGACCGTGCCCATGACACCCGGACGATCCGGGTACTCCAGAAGCAGCACAGTGCCTTCGGCCCTCAGGTCGAAGTTGCGGCCGTTGATGTTCACCAG
The DNA here is from genome assembly GCF_900115955.1 of Lentzea waywayandensis. Taxonomy (GTDB): domain Bacteria; phylum Actinomycetota; class Actinomycetes; order Mycobacteriales; family Pseudonocardiaceae; genus Lentzea; species Lentzea waywayandensis. The sequence continues at coordinate 872,142 of NZ_FOYL01000003.1, read as the reverse complement.
CTTCTCGACCTGCGCGATGCCGCTGACCGTGCCGGAGACGCTGAACGTGCTGCCGTCCGCGTGCACGGCCTTCACCGTGACGAGGCTGCGGTGGTTCGGGCTCTCGGTCTCCTTGACCAGCTCGACGCTGACGCCCAGGTCCGCGGCGAGGCTCGGCGCGTTCACGAACGTCACCTGCGACTCGACGACCTTGGAGAACACCCCGCGCAGCGCGGCGAGCGGCAGGATCGCGACGTCCTCATTGGACAGTTCGCCGCGGACCTCGACTGTGACGCTGGTCGGGGCCTTGGGCGACAGTGCACTGAGGACGGTGCCGAGCTTCTGCACCAGCGGCAGGTACGGGCGGACCTCTTCGCCGACCGCACCGCCCTGGACGTTGACGGCGTCCGGCACGAACTCGCCGGCGAGCGCGAGGATGGTGCTCTTCGCGACGTCGGTGCCCGCGCGGTCCTGCGCCTCGGCCGTGGACGCGCCGAGGTGCGGGGTGACGACGATGCCCGGCACGTTGAACAGCGGGCTCTCGGTCGTGGGCTCGGTGGAGAAGACGTCGATGCCGGCGCCGCCGACCTGGCCTTCCTTCACGGCCTCGGCGAGAGCTTCCTCGTCGATGAGGCCACCGCGGGCCGCGTTGACGATGATGACGCCGCGCTTGGCCTTCGCCAGCTGCTCCGAACCGATGAGCCCCTTGGTCTCCGGCGTCTTCGGCAGGTGGATGCTGATCGCGTCGGCCCTCTCGAGGAGCTCCTCGAGGCTGACGAGCTCGATGCCGAGCTGGGCGGCGCGCGCGGCCGACACGTACGGGTCGTAGGCGATGAGCTCGACGCCGAACGCGGCGATGCGCTGCGCGAACAGCTGGCCGATCTTGCCCAGGCCGACCACGCCGACCGTCTTGCCGTTGAGCTCGACGCCGTTGAACTTGGAGCGCTTCCACTCGTGGTTCTGCAGCGTCTCGTGCGCGGCCGGGATCTGGCGCGCGACGCTGAGCAGGAGGGCCACGGCGTGCTCGGCGGCCGACACGATGTTGGACGTCGGGGCGTTGACGACCATCACGCCGTTCTGCGTGGCGGCCGGGACCTCGACGTTGTCCAGGCCGACACCCGCGCGGGCCACGACCTTCAGCTTGCGCGTGGCCGCGAAGACCTCGGCGTTCACCTGGGTGGCGGACCGGACGAGCAGGGCGTCCGCGTCGGCGACGGCACTGAGAAGGGCCGCGCGGTCGGTGCCGTCGACGTGGCGCACTTCCACGCCGTCGCCGAGAGCGTCCAGAACGGACGGCGCGAGCTTCTCGGCGATGAGGACAACAGGTCGGCTCGTGTTGCTCACGGACATCGCTCCCAGGAAGGGTCGGATCGTGGGGCGCGGGCGTGGTCGGGGGCGGCTGGCCCGCGCCGACCGGAGCACCGCAATGTGTCCGGACTGTTAACGAGCATAGACACCGGCCTTGCGCGCGCATTCCGCCGGGTGGCTCAGGTCACCGCCCGCGTCTTGCAGTATGGGACGAAGCAGGGTTCGACGTGGTGCTCACCCGACAGAGTGGCGCCCACGCCCTGGGAACGGGTGGGGCGTTGACGTAGGGCGGGTGGAGACCAACGGACCGTGCGGGTGCGGGTTGCGGGCGAGTCGTTGCGTTCCAGCGGGGTTGGTCGCGTTCCGTGCGGGTGGTCGCCTTGCGAGGGTGGTCCCGCGGGTCGTGACGAAGTGCGGGGTTGCGATTGGGGCTTGACCTTGAGCCTCTGGCGGGATGCTTGACGGCCGGAAAAGGCCGGGCTGAAAAGCGCCCGGCCGTGCCCATGAGGGGAGCATCCCGCCCACTCAAGGTAAAGCCCCAATCGCCATGTGCGGGGTGCACCGCATCCTGGGCGGCAGAGGTTCACACGGCTCGCTTCGCATCGCCACGCCAGGCCTCGTACGTGGTCACCTTGCGAGGGCGGGCGCCGGGTGGCACCGCGCGCCGGACCTGCGTAGGTGGTCACCTTGCGTTGGCAGGCGCCGGGTGGCACCGCGCGCCGGACCTGCGTAGGTGGTCACCTTGCGCTGGCGTGCGCCGGTTGCCACCGCGCGCCAGACCTTCGTAGGTGGTCACCTTGCGTTGGCGGGCGCCGGGTGGCACCGCGCGGCGCGGGTTACGCGGGTTGGTCGCGTTCCAGCGTGCCCTACCAGGGCTCGTCGAACTCCCCGTCCTTCGCGCCCAGCACGAACGCGTCCCACTCCGCCATCGTGAAGGTCAGGACGGGCTCGAGCTGCTTGGAGTTGCGCATGGCGACGTACGTGGCGCCGTCGGTGTGCTCGATGAAGGCGATCTCGACGTGGCCGTCTTCCGGCTCCGGCTCTGGCGGGCGCTTCCACTGTGCGTTGCGGAGGTCGAGTTTGCCGCGCACGTGGGCCTTGTCGTCGTAGATCGGCGCACTATCCGTCATGCGGGAAAAGTTAGCGGAAAGGCCCGCAGAGCGTCACACACGCTCCACGGGCCTCCCTTGAAAAAAGACCTTGGGAAAGGTCAGGCGGTCTCGGTGATCGGGCGGTCGACCCACGACATCATGTCGCGCAGCTTCTTGCCGGTTGCCTCGATCGGGTGGTTCTCACCCTCCTGCTGCAGCTTGCGGTAGTTGGCGCGGCCGTTGTCGTCCTCGGCCACCCACTCGTTCGCGAAGGTGCCGTCCTGGATCTCGCCCAGGATCTTCTTCATCTCCTCCTTGACCGCGGGGGTGATGACGCGCGGGCCGCGGGTCAGGTCACCGAACTCGGCGGTGTCGGAGATCGAGTAGCGCATGCGGGCGATGCCGCCCTCGTACATGAGGTCGACGATCAGCTTGAGCTCGTGCAGGCACTCGAAGTAGGCGACCTCGGGGGCGTAGCCCGCCTCGGTGAGGACCTCGAAGCCCGCCTGGACGAGCGCGGAGGCGCCACCGCAGAGGACGGCCTGCTCGCCGAAGAGGTCGGTCTCGGTCTCTTCCTTGAACGTCGTCTTGATGACGCCGGCGCGCGTGCCGCCGATGCCCTTGGCGTAGGACAGGGCGAGGGCCTGCGCGTTGCCGGAGGCGTCCTGCTCGACGGCGATGAGCGCGGGGACGCCCTTGCCGTCGACGAACTGGCGGCGGACCAGGTGGCCGGGGCCCTTCGGCGCGACCATGGCGACGTCCACACCGGACGGAACCGTGATGAGGCCGTAGCGGATGTTGAAGCCGTGGCCGAAGAAGATCGCGTCGCCCTCGTTGAGGTTCGCGGCGATCTCGTTGGCGTAGATGTGGCGCTGCGCGGTGTCCGGCGCCAGGATCATGATCACGTCGGCCCACGCGGAGACCTCGGCCGGGGTGCCGACCTCGAGGCCCTCTTCTTCCGCCTTGGCGCGGGACTTGGAGCCCTCCTGCAGGCCGATGCGGACCTCGACGCCCGAGTCGCGCAGGGACAGCGCGTGGGCGTGGCCCTGGCTGCCGTAACCGATCACGGCCACCTTGCGGCCCTGGATGATGCTCAGGTCGGCATCGTCGTCGTAGAAGATCTCGACGCTCACAGTAATTCCCTATCTCTCAGTAATGCTTAACGAACCGCGGTGGCGGTGATGGAACGAGCGCCACGGCCGATGGCGACCATGCCGGACTGGACGATCTCGCGAAGCCCGTAGGGCTCCAGCATGCGCAGCAGCGCGTCGAGTTTTTCAGACGTGCCGGTGGCCTCGATGGTGACGGCCTCCGGTGACACGTCGACGACCTTCGCTCGGAAGAGCTGAACGGTTTCGAGGACCTGCGACCGCACTGTCGCGTCCGCGCGCACCTTGATCAACACCAGCTGTCGCTGAACGGAAGCGCTCGGCTCCAGCTCCACGATCTTGATGACGTTGATGAGCTTGTTGAGCTGCTTGGTCACCTGCTCCAGCGGCAGTTCGTCGACCGACACCACGATGGTCATGCGCGAGATGTCGGGGTACTCGGTGCGGCCGACCGCGAGCGACTCGATGTTGAAGCCGCGGCGGGAGAACAGGCCGGCGACGCGCGCGAGCACACCGGGCTTGTCCTCGACCAAAACGCTCAGCGTGTGCCTGGTCATCACAGGTCCTCATCGAACAGGGGGCGGATGCCGCGGGCGGCCATGATCTCGGAGTTGCCGGTGCCCGCCGCGACCATGGGCCACACCTGGGCGTCCTTGCCGACGACGAAGTCGACCACGACCGGGCGGTCGTTGATCTCCAACGCCTTTCCGATCACCTCGTCCACCTCCTCGCGCGTCTCGGCCCGCAGGCCGACACAGCCGAGTGCTTCCGCCAGAAGCTTGAAGTCTGGGATGCGGTGCTTGTGCGTCCCCAGATCCGTGTTGGAGTACCGCTCGCCGTAGAACAGCGTCTGCCACTGGCGGACCATGCCGAGGTTGCCGTTGTTGATCACGGCGATCTTCACCGGCAGGCCCTCGATGGCGCAGGTGGCGAGCTCCTGGTTGGTCATCTGGAAGCAGCCGTCGCCGTCGATGGCCCAGACCGTGCGGTCCGGCTGACCGGCCTTGATGCCCATCGCGGCGGGAACGGCGAAGCCCATCGTGCCGAGGCCGCCGGAGTTGATCCACGTGCGCGGGTGCTCGTACTTCACGAACTGCGCGGCCCACATCTGGTGCTGGCCGACGCCCGCGGTGTAGATCGTGTCCGCCGGAGAGAGCTGGCCGATGCGTTCGATGGCGTACTGCGGCGACAGCGTGCCGTCGTCCGGCCAGTCGTAGCCCAGCGGGAACGTCTCGCGGATCGAGTTCAGCGTCTCCCACCACGGTGCGAGGTCGACCTTCGTCGCCGTCTCGCGCTCGGTGCGGAGCGCGTCGATCAGCTCGGTGATGATCTCCTTGCAGTCACCGACGATCGGCACGTCGGCGCGGCGGTTCTTGGAGATCTCGGCCGGGTCGATGTCCGCGTGGATGATCTGCGCGTCCGGCGCGAACGAGTTCAGCTGACCGGTGACGCGGTCGTCGAAACGGGCGCCCAGCGCGATCAGCAGGTCCGACTTCTGCATCGCCGCGACGGCCGCGACGGTGCCGTGCATGCCGGGCATGCCCATGTGCTGCTCGTGCGAGTCGGGGAACGCGCCGCGCGCCATCAGCGTCGTGACGACCGGGATGCCGCTCTCCTCGGCGAGGCGCAGCAGCTCGGCGTGGGCGTCGGCCTTGATCACGCCGCCACCGACGTACAGGACGGGCTTGCGGGCGTTGACGATCAGCTTCGCCGCCTCGCGGACCTGCTTGCCGTGCGGCCGGGTCGTCGGCCGGTAACCGGGCAGGCGCATCTCGGGCGGCCACGAGAAGCTGGTCTGCTCCTGCAGCACGTCCTTCGGGATGTCGACGAGGACCGGGCCGGGTCGGCCGGTCGACGCGATGTGGAACGCCTCCGCGATCGCCCGCGGGATGTCCGCCGGGTCGGTCACGAGGACGTTGTGCTTGGTGATCGGCATCGTGATGCCGCAGATGTCCGCCTCCTGGAAGGCGTCCGTGCCGATGAGCGGCCGCGACTGCTGGCCGGTGATCGCGACGATGGGCACGGAGTCCATGTTCGCGTCCGCGATCGGGGTGACGAGGTTGGTCGCCCCCGGCCCCGAGGTCGCCATGCAGACCCCGACCTTGCCGGTGGCCTGCGCGTATCCGGTCGCCGCGTGCCCTGCGCCCTGCTCGTGGCGGACGAGGATGTGCCGGACCTTCGTGGAGTCCAGCAGCGGGTCGTACGCGGGAAGGATCGTCCCGCCGGGAATGCCGAACACCACTTCACACCCGACCGCCTCAAGCGAGCGGACGAGGGACTGAGCCCCGGTCACTCGAATCGGCGCGCCAGTGGGCGGAGCCGGTTTGGGCCGCGGACCTGGACGTGGCGACGAGGGCTCGGAAGCCTGTCGCGATGGTGCGCTGGTCATTGGTTTGCCTCGTGGGTATCGGGGTCCGGACACGAAAAAACCCTCGACAACCCGAAGTTGGGTCGTGCGAGGGTCGCGCGTCGACGCAGGCTGTTCGGCTCAGGCGTCGACGCGCCTGAGAAGTACGAGAACGAGCGTGCGCTGCATGAGGCGGACGTTATCGCCTCGCGCAAGAGTGCGTCAACTCTGCGGGATGGAATTCCCGGATCGTGGACGTGGAACAATCGTCCGAGTGAAGAAGCTGGTCTTTCGCATCCCGGCAACGGCCCTGCTCGCAGCGGGTTTGATCGCCATCTGCGTCACCCCTGTGGCGTGGCTCGCTCCGGGACTGCAAGCGCTCTACGTTCTCCCGCTCGGCTACGCGTACTGGGTCGTCCGCAACCGCACGACGGTCACCGAGGTGGAGCTCGTCGCCCGCGGTGTGTTCGGCACCACGACGGTGAAGTGGGCCGAGCTGAAGTCGATCCGGCTGGTCCAGAAGGGCTGGCTCAAGGCCGTGAAGGACGACGACTCCGAGGTGACGCTGCCCGCGGTGCGGTTCATGCACCTGCCGGCGCTGTCGCTGATCAGCGGTGGCCGGGTGCCCGACCCGACGGTCAAGGAAGAAGTCGCGGAAGAGGAAGTCGCGGAAGAGGTCGTAGAGTCGGAGAAGTGATCAAACGAGTTCCGCTGCTGAGCCTGCTGCTGTCCATCGCGGGCCTGCTGACCTCGGCTTATCTGACGTACACGCACTTCAACGCGAACGCGCTGCTGTGCTCGGCGGACGCGGTGATCGACTGCGAGACGGTGACCACCAGCGAGCAGTCGGAGCTCCTGGGCATCCCCGTCGCGTTCCTCGGACTGGCGTTCTTCGCGTTCCTGACCGTGATCTGCCTCCCGTTCGCGTGGCGGGTCGACGCCCTGAAATGGGTGCGTCTCGCAGCGGTCGGCGTAGGCGTCCTGATGGTCGTCTACCTGGTGGCGGCCGAGTTCCTGATCATCGGCAAGATCTGCCTGTGGTGCACCGTCGTGCACGTGATCACGCTCGCACTGGCCTGTCTGCTGGTCTCGGCGAGTCTGCGCACAAGTAACCTTTGAGGCACCGCTCCCAGACTGATGGACGCCTCACCCCCGCGTCCCGCGCGTTTTTTCATGAACTGAATCTGGAGGAGCAGTGCCTCAGCTCCGCTCTCGCACCACCACTCACGGCCGCAACGCAGCGGGTGCCCGCGCCCTCTGGCGCGCGACCGGCATGACCGACAGCGACTTCGGCAAGCCCATCATCGCGATCGCCAACTCCTACACGCAGTTCGTGCCGGGCCACGTGCACCTGCGCGATCTCGGGGACATCGTGGCCGAGGCGGTGCGCGAGGCGGGCGGTGTCGCACGCGAGTTCCACACCATCGCGGTCGACGACGGCATCGCCATGGGCCACAGCGGGATGCTCTACTCGCTGCCCAGCCGCGAGATCATCGCCGACTCCGTCGAGTACATGGTCAACGCCCACCAGGCCGACGCGATCGTCTGCATCTCGAACTGCGACAAGATCACGCCCGGCATGCTGAACGCGGCGATGCGGCTCAACATCCCCGTCGTGTTCGTGTCCGGCGGCCCGATGGAGGCCGGCAAGGCCGTCGTCGTCGAGGGTGTCGCCGTCGCGCCGACGGACCTGATCACCGCGATCTCCGCGTCCGCTTCCCCCGCCGTGAGCGAGGACGGGCTCTCCGAGGTCGAGCGCTCCGCGTGCCCGACGTGCGGTTCGTGTTCCGGCATGTTCACCGCGAACTCGATGAACTGCCTGACGGAGGCCCTCGGGCTCTCGTTGCCGGGCAACGGTTCGACGCTGGCCACGCACGCCGCGCGCCGCGAGCTGTTCTCCGAGGCCGGCCGCGTGGTCGTGGAGCTGTGCAGGCGCTGGTACGGCGAGGACGACGAGTCTGCGCTGCCGCGGTCGATCGCGAACCGCAAGGCGTTCGAGAACGCGATGGCGCTCGACATGGCCATGGGCGGCTCGACGAACACCGTGCTGCACATCCTCGCCGCCGCGCAGGAGGGCGAGATCGACTTCACGCTTCAGGACATCGACGACCTGTCCCGCCGCGTGCCGTGCCTGTCCAAGGTGTCGCCGAACTCCGACTACCATATGGAGGACGTGCACCGGGCCGGCGGAATCCCCGCGCTGCTGGGCGAGCTCTACCGCGCAGGCCTGCTCAACGACGACGTCACTTCGGTGCACACGCCGACGATGGCCGAGTGGCTCGGCAAGTGGGACATCCGCGCCGAGAACCCGTCCGCGGAGGCGATCGAGCTGTTCCACGCCGCTCCCGGTGGTGTGCGCACCACCGAGGCGTTCTCGACGTCGAACCGCTGGTCCTCTTTGGACACCGACGCGGCCGGCGGCTGCATCCGCGACGACGAGCACGCCTACACCCGTGACGGCGGCCTGAACGTGCTGCGCGGCAACCTGGCCGAGCGCGGCGCGATCATCAAGTCCGCGGGCATCGACGAGGAGCTGTGGCACTTCGAGGGCCCGGCGCGCGTCGTCGAGTCCCAGGAGCAGGCCGTCTCGGCGATCCTGAACAAGGAGATCCAGGCGGGCGAGGTCCTGGTCGTGCGCTACGAGGGCCCGTCCGGCGGCCCCGGCATGCAGGAGATGCTGCACCCGACCGCGTTCCTCAAGGGTTCCGGACTCGGCAAGAAGTGCGCGCTGATCACGGACGGCAGGTTCTCCGGCGGTTCGTCGGGCCTGTCGATCGGTCACATCTCGCCGGAGGCGGCGGGCGGCGGCACGATCGGCCTGGTGCAGAACGGCGACCGGATCCTGATCGACGTGCACGAGCGGCGCCTCGAGCTGCTGGTGGACGCCGACGTGCTGGCCGAGCGCCGCGCCAAGATGGAGGCGTCGGAGCGGCCGTGGCAGCCGGTGGACCGGATCCGTCCGGTCACGGCGGCGCTGCGGGCCTACGCGCGGATGGCGACCGACGCGTCGACCGGTGCGGTGCGCAACCCGGACCTCTAGAGAACCAGTGCGAGCGCCATCGCGGCGCCGAAAACCAGCCAGCCCGTCAGCGGACCGCTGACGGGCTGGTTCGTTCTCTTGACCAGGACGCCGCTGACGATGAGGCCCGCGAGCAGGCCGAGCGGCGGGAGCAGGGACTTCGCGGTGAGACCGAACGGGAACGCCACCAGGTAGGCGACCGGAGTCCCGATCACCAGCAGGGCGAGCTGGAGCACCGCTCCCGTCAGGTTCTTCCGCACAGGGCTGTTCTTACCGGAAGACGAAGAAGGTCACCGCCGCGCCACCCGCTCCGAGCACGAGTGCGATGAAACCGGCCGCCAGCGGGTGGCGGAACCAGCTGCGGTTGTAGTCGAGCGCGGCCCGGCCGGGCCCGGCGAACAGCGCCGCGAACGCCATGCCCGCGAGCGCCAGTTCGAGCTCCACGCCGTTGGGGCCGAAGAAACCGCCCTTGTACTGGAGCGCGATGACGTTGGCCATCACGGCGAGCAGGCCCGCCGCGGCCAGCGGCGTGAAGAGGCCGAGCACGAGCAGGCCGCCACCGGCGAGTTCGGTGACGCCGGTGACCCAGGCGAGGACCACGGACTCGCGGTAGCCCATCTTCTCCAGCGACTGCGCGAAGCCGTTGATGCCGGGGCCGCCGAAGAGCCCGAAGACCTTCTGCAGGCCGTGCAGCACGAAGATGCCGCCGAGCACCGCGCGCAGGCCGAGCAGTCCGATGTCAGGACCGGCCGTCCAGCCGAACTTCTTGCGGTCGTCGTCGAACAGGTCGTCGTCGCGCTCGTCCACAGTGGACGTCTCCAGCGGCGTGTAACCCGAGTTGTCGAACGCCTTCGTCGACGAGTCGTACGACTGGACGGTGTCTCCGCCGACTCTGGCCGTGCTGTCGTCGAAGTGGTGCACTCCCCCTCCGCTGCTCGAATAGAACGAGTCGTCGGAGAAAGCGCTCGAACTCGTCGAGCCTTTGTCGTGAGTAGCCACGCCCGCACGCTAGGAGACCTCGTGCGGGCGCGCGAGAGCCGAACGGCAGCCCAGGTTCACCCAAATGGCCTAGTGCAGCCCTAGTAGGTGCCGTTCACAAGATTGCGCGGACGCTCTCCCGCACCGTACCTGGAGATCTCCGAGGCGGCGATCGCGTAGGCGCGATGTGCGTGGCCCGTGCAGGATCCGGCCACGTGCGGGGTCAGCAGCAGGCCCGGTGCGGTCCACAGTGGATAATCGGCCGGCAGGGGTTCGGGATCGGTCACGTCCAGGGCCGCGCGCAGTCGCCCGGAATTCAGTTCGGCGAGCAATGCGTCCGTGTCGACGACCGGGCCGCGCGCGCCGTTGACCAGGATCGCGTTGTCCTTCATCGCGGCCAGGAACTTGGCGTCGACGAGGTGGCGGGTCTCCTCGGTCATCGGCGTGAAGATCACCACCGCGTCGAACTCCGGCAGCAACGAGGGCAGCTCGTCCTGGCCGTGCACGCCATCCCTGGCGGTGCGGCCGACCATGGTCGCCGTGGCGTCGAACGGTTCGAGGCGGCGCTTCAGCTGCTCGCCCAGGTCGCCGGCACCGACGATGAGGACCTTCTTGTCCTGCAAGGTGTCCGTCAGGTGGTAGTCCCAGCGGCCCTCGGCGCGGGCGCGTTCGAAAACGAGGAAGTCTCGGTATATCGCGAGCAACGCGCCGATGGCCCACTCCGCGGTGCTGCCGCCGTGCGCGCCCCGGCACGTGGAAAGCAGCACACCGTCCGGCACCTTGCCGATGAAGTTCTCCGCGCCGGCACTGAGCAACTGCACGAGTTTGAGATTCGGCAACTGCGCGAACACCTCGCGCGGGTCGGTGCCGGCGAGGAACCTGGGGACCAGGACCTCGGCGTTCAGCGCGTCGGACGGCAGCGGCTCCCCCGGCACGTAACGAACCGGCCGGACACCGTCCACCTGAGACAGCGCTTGAACTCCGAAATCATCTGGCACGAGCACGGTGAGCGTCACCAGAGCAACGTACGTCAGAATGTCTGTCATGCGGGAGCACGACGTCATCGCGTGGGACGGCACGAAGATCCGAGCGTGGCAGGTACCGGGTGAGGGAACACCGGTGCTGCTGTGCCCCGGCGTGGGTTCCGGACCCGAGTCGTGGCCGTCGCTGACCGATCGTGGCGGCATGCTCAGCTGGTACATGCGCGGCACGATGGGGTCGGACCGGCCCGTCGACGAGCGCAACATCTCGCTGGACGACCACGTGGCGGACGCGCTCGCCGTGCTGGACGAGGCGGGCATCGAGCGGTGCGTCGTCATGGGCTGGTCGATGGGCGTGACGGTCGCGGCAGAGCTGGCGCTGCGTCATCCGGAACGCGTGGCGGGCCTGCTGCTCGTCGCGGGCGCGCCGGGCGACTCGTTCGACGCCATGCTGCCGTTGGTGCCCAAGAACGTCCGGCGGCTCGTAGGGCTCACCAGCGCAAAACTGCTGCAACAGGCCGGTCCGGTGCTGGACAGGGTGCTGCACCGCGTCCCGGTGACGGACGCGACGACGTTCCTGTTGCGGCACAGCGGCGTGATCAAGCCGAGCAGCGACCCGAAGGCTGTCACCCAGGCGGTGAGCCGGTTCCTGCAACACGACTGGCGCTGGTACTTCACGCTGGCGCTCGCGCTGGGCGAGACGCCGCGCCAGGACCTCACCCCGATCGTGTGCCCCGTCACACTGCTGGCCGGTCGCGACGACCTGCTCGCGACGACGGAGAGCATGTCCGGTCCCGTCGGCGCGTTGCCCCAGGCACGGCTGCGCGTGCTGCCGTGCAGCCATTACCTGCCGCTGGAGGCACCCGAGGTGGTCGCCGCCGAACTCGATCTGCTGCTCGACCGGGTGCGGTCGGTCGACTTCGCCACCTCGGAGGCGTTCACTTCCGGTTCACGGCCGCGCACCTAACCTGGGAGTCGTGGTTCGTTCCGTCGCGTTGCTGACCGCCGTCTGCCTGCTGGCAGGGGGCTGTGCGAGTTTTCCCGACGAGCCGGCGCCCACCCAGTGGAGCGCCCAGCCACAGCTGACCCCGCAGGCAGGTCCGAAGCCCGAGCTGCCGGGCGAGTACCGCCCGACACCGGGTGACCCCGGCCGCAACCCGGCGCCGCAGAGCGTGCCGCCGCCACAGGGCTGCAAGGACTACCACCCCGCCGTGGTGGCCACGTGCCTCAACGTCGTCACGGGAGTCGCCCCGATCGGCGCGGACGCCCAGGGCGGGGTCGCGGCGTACGCGACCGAACGCGGCGGGCGCCTGCTCAAGGTCACCAAGGACGTCGACCCCGTCGTGATCGCCCAGCTGGAGGTCGACACGTCGACCGACGGCGGACTGTCCGGGCTGGCGTTGTCGGCGACGTTCGCGGAGGACCAGCTCGCGTACGTCTACGTGACGACCGCGACGGACAACCGGGTGCTGCGCATCGCGCCCGGTGACACGCCCAAGCCGATCCTCACCGGCATCCCGAAGGGGCCTTCCGGCAACCGCGGTGTGCTCGCCAGCGACCGCAAGGGCGCGATCCTCGTCGCGACCGGTGACGCCGGGAACCCCGCGCTGGCCGCCGACCCGAACTCCCTGGCGGGCAAGGTGCTGCGGATCGACGGCTCCGGTCAGCCCGCCCAGGGCAACCCGACGGCCGGCAGCACGGTCGTCTCGTCCGGGCTGCGGCTCCCCGGCGGCCTGTGCGTCTCGGCGGACACCTCGAAGATCTGGGTGACGGACTGGGCCGCGAGCGGCGACGTCGTCTACCGCGTCGTTCCGGGCAAGCTCGGCGAGGTCGCGTGGGCGTGGCCGGACAAGCCCGGTGTGATGGGCTGCTCGTCGTACTCGAACGAGCTGAGCGTGGCCACGTCCAAGACGCCCGGCTACCAGCTGCTGTCGATGAACGAAACCGGCGCCTTCACGGGCAAGCCGGAGGCCGCGATGGCGGAGGACGGTTTCGGCCTGCTCGGGCCGATGGAGATGCTGAACGAGACGGCGTCGCTGGTCGGCACGGTCAACAAGAACGGCGGCAAGCCCATCTCGTCGGACGACCGGGTCGTCATCATCGTGCGCCCGGACGGCGGCGGCGGTTCCAAGGACTGAGAGCGCTCTACGGACTGAGCGCGAACGCCTCTCCTCCCGCGCGCCACCACCGCGCGTAGACCTCGCTCTCCTCGACCAGCTTCAGGTACCCCGTGGCGACCTGCTCGCACAGGTCGTCGATCTCCTCGGCGACCGGCGCGTCCGTGCGCCAGGCCAGCACGACCTCGCGCACCAGCGGGTTCCCGGCGATCGGCAGGCGGGCGACGCCGGGCGGGGTGCCGCCGACCGGGTAGAGCGGGCACACCGCGCCGGACTCCCTGATCAGCGTCAGCACGACGTGCGCCTCGCTGCTGAAGTGCGCGATCCGTTGCTCGAACCCGACGGCCGCGCACTCACGGGCGAAGTGGGCGTTCATGCCGCTGTCGTCGGGCTCCGGCATGACCCACTTGTCGTCCGCGAGCGCTTCGAGTTCGATCTCGGGTCCCTGCGCCCGGGGATGCCGGTCGGGCACGCCGGCGAACAGCGGTTCGCGGGTGAGCAGGCGATGGCCGACGTTCGGCGGCAGTGTCAGCGGAGTACCGGGAAATTGCCGCATCACCGCGATGTCGAGTTCGCCGGTGGTGAGCAACGCGGTGAGCGTGCCGGTCTCCTTGATGGTGCGGCTGGTGACGTTGTCCTTTAACGCGCCGACGAGTAGTCCGAAGTGATAAGCGGGGATTCCCGCGAGCCTGGTAGGCGCACTGGGGCTTTGCGTGTTACGGCGCGTTACGCGTTCGAGCGTGACGAGCTGTGTGAGCATCGATCGCGCCTCCTGGACAAAATCCTGGCCGGTCGGCGTGAGCTTGACGCCATCGGCCGTGCGCAGGAACAACGTGCCGCCCAGATGGTCCTCGATACGTTTGAGCTGCGTCGTCACCGCAGGCTGGGTGAGGTGCAGCCGGGCGGCGGCCTTGCGCAGGCTGCCGCAGTCGGCGATCGCCACGACCAGTTCGAGATGCCGCACTTCCAGACGCATGCGCCTGATGTTATCGCTCAATGTAATAGGGCCAATACCCTTCGCTATCTCGCGTGAGACGTGACGGTCTCGATACGTTCGGTCACGTGATGGAATTGGCCGAGCGCCCGACGCGCACCGACGCGGTGTTGTTTTCGGATCGCGCTGTGAAAACGTTTTTGGAGGCCGCGTCCGCCGAATACTCGTTCATCACCGAGGATGAACCGAGACCGTGTTTCGCGGTGCTGCTCGGCCGGTCCGCCGGCAGCGAGGCCGTGGTGTCGGAGGTGGCGTTCGGCCGCAACGCGCGGCTGACGGACCCGTCGGCACGCGAGGAGTTCGCGTCGACGATCGTGCCGCGGTTCGGCACGGCTTACGAGAACCCGGTGCGGGCGTGGTGGCTCGATCCCGCCGACCTGCTGACGATCACGCGGAGGGCCGACGCTTCCGGCCTGGACGTGCTCGGCTCGATCCACCTGCACCCGGACTGGCACCGGCTCGGGCCCGAGTGCGAGCGCAACCGGCCGTTGAGCGACAGCCCTACGCCGATGGACGAGCACATGTTCCGCAACAGCGGATGGCCCGTGAACGTCGTCTGTTACCTCGAACGCCGCCATGGCGGTCTCTACTACTCGCTTGCCGCATGGGACTCCGAGTGCCTGCGCCTGCCGTTGAGGACGAACCACTCATGACCGAACAGATCTACTCGTTGTGGCAGCGCATGGAGCAGGGCTGGGCTGTCGGCGACGGCGCCGCGTTCGCGTCCGTCTTCGCCGAGGACGTCGACTTCGTGACCGTGCGTGGCGAGGAGCTGTTCGGGCGTCGCGCGGTGGCTCTCGGGCACTCCCAGCTCTTCGCCGGGCCGTACCGCGACACCAAGCTCACCGCGGAGATCAGCCTGATCAGGCCGTTGACCTCAGAGATCTCGGTCGTGCACGTCACGTCGTCCATCGCCCCGGCGGGCATCACCACCCACGCGCAGGCCGTCGTCGTGCGGCGCGAGGACGGGTGGGAGATCGCCGCGTTCCACAACATGATCCCGAAGGGACTGTCATGACCAGGCCACGGTTGCGGCACATCGCGTTCGTCGTGCAGGACGCGAAGGAGATGGCCGACTTCTACACGTCGAAGTTCGGGATGTCGTTGTTCCACACGGATCCCGATGGCAGCCACTTCGTCACCGATGGGTACATCAACCTGGCGTTGATCCAGCAGCGGCTCGACGGCGACGTGCCGACCGGCTTCAACCACTTCGGGTTCCAGGTGCAGGACGTCGCTCCGTACCTGGAGACGCTGGAACCCAAGCCGGCTTTGCGGGGCGGGGACCGGCCGTTCGCGGAGTACCGGGCGATCGATCCCGAGGGCAACTGGTTCGACCTGTCGGCGCACGGCTTCCTGCCGCCGGGGGCCGGGGAGTCCTGACCTGGGGTTTCCGAGATCGCGAACCGGGAACCCTGGTGTGGGGTACAGCGAGTGGGGCGGGGAGGCTGTCGGGGCTCCCCGCCCCTTTCTCGTCTAGCGCGTGCTCGTCCAGAAGATCGCCCGCGCCACCTGGGCGTACAGGCCCTTCGGGTGGTTGCGGAACATCGGTTCGGTGCCGAAGAGGACGACCTTCGCGCCGTTGGCCGCCGTACCCGACACGACCGCTGCCTGACCCGCTGCCGCATCCTGGCCGCCAGTGCCATTGTCGCGTGCGTGCCAGTGGCCTGAGGCGATCACCGTGCTGCCGTAGCGCTGTTCGACCGTCACGCCCGTGCCGAGGTTCGTGAACCACTGCGGTGCGTAGACGAACGAGTGCGGCAACGCGTTGGCGCCGATCGGGCCGGTGCCGTTGACGACGTTCACGACGCCGTTGGCGTCCTCCCAGCCGGCTGTGGGCGTGGCCTGCAGGAGCTTGGCCTCGGTGTTGAACCTGCTGCCCGTCGCACCGCGCGTGACCACGCCACCGCGCTTGAGGAACTCGTCCAGCCCTGTCTTCGCGGCGGCGTTCAGCTGGGCGTAGCTGAGGCCCGCGCCCACGTACAGCGCGTCGATGCGCGACCAGTCGAAGCCCGCGTTCAGCACGGCGGTGGAGATCGTGCGGACGTCGAACCCGGACTCGCGCAGCACCTGAAGCTCGTCGGCGGACACAGCGGCCGCGATCACCTTGCGCTGCAACGCTTGACCACCCGGCTTGGCGGTCGTGAAGCGCACGCCGTAGCGGTCGGCGACCTCCTTCGCGGCGGCCCTTTCGCTGGCCGGAACGACGATCGTGCCGTCGTCCTGGCGGCGCAGGCCGAGACCACGCGACAGCAGGTCGTTGACGGCGCTGACGTCCTTCTGGTCGGTCAGCGCGAGGGCGAGGTCGGCACCCGGTGCGGCATCGACGTCCCCGGTCGGCGCGGCGGCCACGACCGGCTTGCCGTCGAACCGGAACTGGCCGCTCTTGAAGATGTCGACCGACGCACCCCAGAGCAGGCGGTGGCTCCAGCCGGAGATGTCGTACATGACCGGCGCCTTGGCGGAGATGTCGCTGCCCTGCTCCAGCATCACGTTCGCGAGGCCGCGCTTGGGCTGGTGCATGTCCACGACGTACGACCCGGCCGGATAACGCTTACCGCCCAGCGTGAACGGCTTCTCCGCCCGTTCGACCCGGACGTCGTGCCGGACCAGCTGGTCGACGAGCCGTGCGGCGGCGGGCGCCGACCGTTCCGCGGTGATCACGTAGGCGCGCGGGAACTCCGTGCTGAACCGGTCTTCCGGCCCGAAGCCGGGCACGAAGCCGTCCGGGATGTACCGCTGTTTTTCACCAGCCGCGCCGCGGCGGAACATCTCCGTCTGGTTCGCGATCAGGCTGCGCCGGTTGTCGTCCACGTAGTCCAGCGTGGTCTTGATGGTGGCCTCGACGACGTCGGTGTTGATCTTCGAACGCCGCTGCAGCTCCGTCGCCGGCAGGGTCTCGTACGCCTGACGGTTGACCTGCTGCGGGATCTCGATCGTGTACGAGACGGCACCGTGGTACATCGAGTACTGCGCGGTGTAGATGGGCGCCCAGCCGTCCCACTCGCCGACCGGGTAGTCGCGGAACGGGATCTCCGGCTTCGCCGTCTCGGGATGCCCGAGGGCCTGCACGGCCTTCTCCATCAGCAGGCCGCCCGCGTAACCGTGCTTGATGTACAGGTCGAAATCGTAGTTCTGGCCGTGCGGCGGCGTGGTCGGCTCGATCAGCGTGTTCGTCACGTAACCGTGCTCGTCCAGCATCATCAACGGCTGCGTGCGCTCCACCATGTCCTGCATCGCCCGGTTCTCGGGCTGGGAACTCGTGACGAAGTCGCGGTTGAGGTCGAACCCCGCGCTGTTCACGCGCGTGCCGGCGACACGACCGTCCGGGTTCGCCGTGAGGTTGAAGTAGACCCTGCTGCGCTGCAACAGGTTCCTGGTCTCGGCGTCGTTGCTCGTGGCGAGGTGCTCGATGACGCGCAGCGCGCCGTCCGTGCCCTCCCACTCGTCGCCGTGGATGTTGTTGTTGATCCAGATCGGCGCCTTGTACAGCCCCGCAGGGACGTTGCGGCCTTCTTCGATGGTGGCGCGGAACTGTTCCTGGATCCGGGTCTGGGTCGCGCTCTCCGGCGCGGTCAGCGTGACCAGGTACAGGTCACGCCCGAGTCCCGACTGGCCGACGACCTCGACCGAGATCCTGTTGCTCTTCTGCTGCAACGCGTTCAGCTTCGGCGCGAGCGAGTGGTACGGCGCGAGGCCGAGCTTGATGGACTTGTCGGCCGTGTTCTCCGGGTACGTCCGCAGCTTCGTCCGGCGCGGGTAACCCTGGTGTCTGTCGGCCTGGTTCTCCCCCTGGGCCAGTGCCAGCTGAGCCTGGAAAGCGTTGTCCAGGGTGGCGACCTCGTTGCGCTCAGGCCCGTTTCCCGGTTCTCGGTCTGGACTCGACGGTTGCGCTGTTCCGTTGGCCGGTGCTGCCACGATCGCGGCGGCGGCCAGGAGAACAGCGAGCAGAGTTCTGCGCATGCGGACGTTTCTCGCACAACAGCCCGCTCATCGACTAGAGCCGATAGGCGGGCCGTTGTTTCCCCTCGGTCAAGACCTGTGCCGTCGAGAGTGGCACAGCTCTTGGCGCGCAGCGAGAAAAGTTCACCAACCCAGCCAGCCAAATGGGGCACAAATAACCGCTGACCAGCGCGTTCATTTCACTGAACGACGTACAACCACTCGAACGGCCTAGCCAGAACCCAGACAGAGGAACGGCCGGCGGAACGGATCCTTCGCCATGGCCTCGGCCAACGCCACCGCAGGCGCGGCCCCGGCCACCAGCGCCCGGTGGTAGTCGGCCATCGCCGCGGCACTGGCCTCGTCCCCGACCTTGCTGGCCGCGGCGACCACAGTCCGCGTCCCACCCGCCAGCATCGCCCCGGCAAACCCCAACGCCTCGTCGCCGGGCCTGATCCGGTTCAACGCCAGCGAGCAGGCGGCCAGCACGACGTGTGCCGGAGGCGTTCGGAGACGTCCGAGTTCGTGCGCGAACAGCGGTCCGTCGACGAGTTCGAGCCGCGAGAACAGGGCGTTCTCGTTCTCGTGCTCACCGTGGGCGGCGACGTGCACGAGGTCCGCGCCGTCGAGGTGAGCGAGAACCTCCGCCGCTGTGGCGTCCTCCCCCGACAACACGGTGGCCCTGACGTGATGGGCGGCGAGCCGGTCCAGCTCACCGTCCGCGAACTGCAGACTCGGCCCCCGCACGAGCAACACCTTGTCGGTCTTCGGCTTGTCCGACTGCGCGGCAGCGAGCCAGGCCGTCGCGCTGGGCGCCGTGACGACCGGCCTGCCGTGCAGGCTCGGGATGACACCCCACGGCACCGCGTAGAGCGTGCCCGTAGGCACCACGACCAGCTCGCGCTCGCCGATGAGGTGGATCAACGGCTTGATCAGCAACGTGTCCAGCGCATCGGCCTGCTTGCGCGCGGAGGCCTCGATGACCTGAGCCAACGGCGGTTGCAGGTAGTCGGGCGCCAACGCGTTGAGGTCGAAGTGGAGCTTCTGCGCGCTTTCGAGGGCGTCCTTGGCGACACCCAGCCGGACCATCCGCACCTGGCCACCGGCGATGACGACCGCGACCATGCCGCCACCCGACACCACGAAGCTGACCATGGCCCGCTCGCCGAGCTCGGCGATCACCTCGCTGAGGCCCGCCATCGGCCGCGGCCTGCCCCACCGCTGCGCGTGCCATCCAAGTCTGTTGGCCTCGCGCTGCGCCTTCACCAGCTTGGTGCGCAGCTCGGCGGTCGGCCTGCCGTCGAGACCGGCGCGCATCAGCTCCCGGCCGAGTCCGCGCACCTCGGCGATGTGCTCGGCCAGTTCGGCGTTCTCCACGTGCTCCAACGGTTCGTAACGGTAAGCCTGTGCTCGGGTGCGCTCCAGCCACACGAACACCTGGCGCGCGTTGTTGCTCTCCAACGCCAGGCGTATTGCCAGTTCACGCAGCTCGCGGCTGTGCACCGCGGTCGCGGACACCAGCTCCAGCCCGCCGAGCTGGTCGCGCACGAGCCCGAGCTCGTCCAGACCCTTGCGTGCGTGCAGCAATGCGGTACGACGGTCGCCCTTGGCCAGGGCGAGCTCGGCCAGCACGAGCCGGCGCTGCATGCGGTGGTCCAGCGGAGTGACAGCGCGCGGGCTCGGCAGCTGCCGCAACAGCTCCTCGCCCTCCTCGAGCCGGCCCCTGCGGACCTCCAACCTGGCGGCGAGCACCCTGGCGAGCCAGGCCTCGTCGAGCAGGTGGTTGGCCGAGAGGTGCCCGGAGAGCGTCAACGCCTTCTGCACCAACGCGTTCGTCACGCGCTTCGCCTGCATGGAATGGGCCCAGAGCTCGATCAGAGCCGCCATCATCCACCAGGTGCTGCCGCGTTTCTCCAACTTGCGCATGGAGGCTTTGGCCATCCGGCGAGCCAGGTCGAACTGCTCGTCCAACAGCGCCGCCGAGGCCCGGTACATCTCGACCTCGGCGATGTCCTGGCTGATCTTGTCCTTGCGAAGCACCGGCAACGCCTCGTCCAGCATCCGGCCGACGTCATCGGACATGCCGACCATGAGCATGGCCTCGGCGTGCATGAGCTGGATGCTGGCGATGATCGTGGGGCTTTCGGACGCACCGAAAATGCGTTCCGCTTCTTCGTAGCGCCGCAGGGCCTCCGGCAGGTTCCCGCTCTGCTTGTAGGTGTTGGCGAGCGCTTGGACCGTGAACGGGTAGAGCTGGTCCAGGCCGTGCTCACGACTGAGCACGGTGACCCGTTCCAGATCCGCGATGGCCAGTTCAGGCCGGCGGATGGCCGCGTTCGAGAGGGCCCTGACGGTCAGCGAGTTCGCCAGCAGGCTCACCCACTCGAAGTCGAACTGCTCAGGCGAGGTCCGCATCTCGTCCTCGGCGAACTTGATGAACGGACTGAACCAGTGAACCGCCCGCTCGGGCTCGCCCAAGCGCATGATCATGCCGCCGCGCTGGTAGTCCGCGCTGCCCTTCAGCAGAACCCGGCGACGCGGATCATCGATCAGCTCGATTTCACGCGCCGCCAGGTCGAACAGCTCGACGGCCGCGTCCGAACCCTGGGTCTCGCCGTAGCACCGGGCGAGCGTGTACATGATGCGAGCACGCAACTCCGCCAGGACCGGGCTCGCCGGGGCACGATCGGCATGCGCGAGTGCACGCTTGAAAAGGCGGATGGCTGGAGGGAAGCTGTACTTCGCATACTCGGCCCATCCCGTTTCGTACAACTCGCGCGCTCTGTCCAAGGCACGAGCGGGCATGTGATCATCACACCACATGCGCCCAAACGGCGCTGTCCGCCAACCAGGCGCAGACCTGGTAGCGGACAGCGCGGAGTGTCACTAGCTGGCTACTTCTTCCTTGGCCACGTTGCCCGGGTGGTTCGGGCAGTCGAGCTCGTGCTCGACGGGCATGGCGACCACAGGATGCCCGGGAGGCGTGACGCCGCAGCACTGCGGCGTCAGCGGCGGGTCTTCCGGTTCCGGAGTCTTGTCCTTGCGGTCGTCCCCGTCCAACATGTCCTTGAACTTGTCGACGATGTTTGTGAACAAACCTTCGTGCTGGCCACTCATGAGGATTCCCCCCTCGTTTGGACTATTTACTTCCCATCCCCCCAGATGGGTTGCAGCAAGAGGGTGACACACACGGCTACAGACATACGTCTCATTTAGCTAACAGCCACTCAGACGGCCTAAGATCACAAAGGGCCACCTGCACGAACAGGTGACCCTTTGTGATTTTTATGGCGAATGTGTATCTACGAGCAGCGTGCGAGCACGATCTCGCGCACGCGGGCCGCGTCGGCCTGGCCCTTGGTGGCCTTCATGACCGCGCCGACGATGGCACCGGCGGCCTGGACCTTGCCGTCGCGGATCTTCTGCGCGACGTCGGGCTGGGCCGCGAGGGCCTCGTCGACCGCCTTCTCCAGGGCCGAGTCGTCCGAGACGACCTTGAGGCCACGCTTCTCGATGACGTCTTCCGGGGAGCCTTCGCCCTCCAGGACGCCGTTGACGACCTCGCGGGCGAGCTTGTTGGTCAGCGTGCCCGCGTTCACCAGCTCGATCACCTTCGCGACCTGGGCCGGGGTGATGGCGAGGTCGGTGAGCTCGATGCCCTTCGAGTTGGCCTGCTGCGCGAGGTAGGACACCCACCAGGAGCGGGCCTCGTCCGGCTTCGCGCCCGCCTCGACGGTCGCGATGATGACGTCCAGGGCGCCCGCGTTGACCAGGTCGCGCAGGACCTCGTCGGTGAGGTTCCAGTCCTTCTGGATGCGCGCGCGGCGTTCCCAGGGGAGCTCGGGCAGGGTGAGACGCAGCTCCTCGACCCACTCGCGCGACGGCGCGATCGGGACCAGGTCGGGCTCCGGGAAGTAGCGGTAGTCCTCCGCCGTCTCCTTCTTGCGGCCCGCCGACGTCGAGCCTGAGGACTCGTCGAAGTGACGGGTCTCCTGGGTGACCTCGCCGCCGGACTCCAGCACCGCGGCCTGACGCGTCATCTCGAAGCGGACGGCGCGTTCGACGCTGCGCAGCGAGTTGACGTTCTTGGTCTCCGTGCGGGTGCCCAGGGCGCCGGTGGTCTTCGGTGAGAGCGAGACGTTCGCGTCGCAGCGCAGCGAGCCCTGGTCCATGCGGACGTCGGACACGTCGAGCGCCTTGAGCAGGTCGCGCAGGGCCGTCACGTACGCGCGGGCGACCTCGGGGGCGCGCTCCTTGGTGCCCGGGATCATCTTCGTGACGATCTCGATCAGCGGCACGCCGGCGCGGTTGTAGTCGAGCAGCGAGTGCTCGGCGCCGTGGATGCGACCGGTGGCGCCGCCGACGTGCAGCGACTTGCCGGTGTCCTCCTCCATGTGCGCGCGCTCGATCTCGACGCGGATGACCTCGCCGTCGTCCAGCGTCACGTCGAGCCAGCCGTTGAACGCGATCGGCTCGTCGTACTGCGACGTCTGGAAGTTCTTCGGCATGTCCGGGTAGAAGTAGTTCTTCCGCGCGAACCGGCACCACTCGGCGATCTCGCAGTTGAGCGCGAGGCCGATGCGCATCGCGGACTCGATCGCCTTCGCGTTCACCACCGGCAGCGCGCCCGGCAGGCCGAGGCACGTGGGGCAGGTGTTGGTGTTCGGCTCGCCGCCGAAGACGTTGGCGCAGCCGCAGAACATCTTCGTGTTGGTGTGCAGCTCGACGTGCACTTCCAGGCCCAGGACGGGGTCGTACTTCTCGATGACCTCGTCGTAGTCCATCAGCTCAACAAGAGAGGTCATGCCAAGTCGTCCTTCCGCAGAGCACGGACGGCCAGCGCCGCACCGGTGATCGCCACGGCGATGCTCGCGATCGCGTTCGCCAGAGCCAGCTTGTCGTTCTTCGCCCGCGCGTTCCGGAAGCCCGAGAACGCGGCGGCGGCACCGGCCACGGCGCCGGCGATGCCCAGGAGACCCCTTGCCTTCTTGATGTTCACAGCGACGGGCCTCCGAACGCGCCGCGCGCGGCCTCGTAGGCCGCGGCCACCCGGTACATGCGGTGGTCCTGCAGCGCCGGCGCCATGATCTGCAGGCCGACCGGCATTCCGTCCTCATCGGACAGACCGCTCGGGACGCTCATGGCCGGGGTGCCCGCGAGGTTCGCGGGAATCGTGCAGAGGTCGGCCTTGTACATGGCCATCGGGTCGTTCGCGCGCTCACCGATCTTGAACGCCGTGGTCGGCGTGGTCGGGGAGATGAGCACGTCGAACTTCTCGAACGCCTTGGCGAAGTCCTGCGTGATCAGCGTGCGGACCTTCTGCGCCGAGCCGTAGTACGCGTCGTAGTAGCCGGACGACAGCGCGTACGTGCCGATCATGATGCGGCGCTTGACCTCCGGGCCGAAGCCGGCCTCGCGGGTCAGCGACATGACCTCCTCGGTGCTGCGCGTGCCGTCGTCGCCGACGCGCAGGCCGTAGCGCATGGCGTCGAACCGGGCGAGGTTCGACGAGCACTCGCTCGGCGCGATGAGGTAGTACGCCGGCAGCGCGTAGTCGAAGCTCGGGCACGACACGTCCGCGATCTCCGCGCCGAGCTCCTTGAGCTGCGACACGGCGGCCTCGAAGCTGCGGGCCACGCCCTGCTGGTAGCCGTCACCGCTGAACTGCGTGACGACACCGACGCGCAGGCCGGACAGGTCGCCGGACAGACCCTCGCGGGCCGCGGCGACGACCGGCGGCACCGGCGCGTTGATGGACGTGGAGTCCATGTGGTCGTAGCCCGCGATGATCTCGTGCAGCAACGCGGCGTCGAGCACCGTGCGCGCACACGGACCGGCCTGGTCCAAAGAGCTGGAGAAGGCCACCAGGCCGTAGCGCGAAACGCCGCCGTAGGTGGGCTTCACACCGACGGTGCCGGTGACCGCGCCGGGCTGGCGGATCGAGCCACCGGTGTCGGTGCCGATCGCGAGCGGCGCCTGCAGGGCGGCCAGCGCGGCGGACGAGCCACCGCCGGAGCCGCCGGGGATGCGGTCGAGGTCCCACGGGTTGTGCGTGGGGCCGTACGCCGAGTTCTCGGTGGACGAACCCATGGCGAACTCGTCCATGTTCGTCTTGCCGAGGATGACGACGCCGGCTTCCTTGAGCTTGCGCGTCACCGTGGCGTCGTAGGGCGGGATCCAGCCTTCGAGGATCTTGGAACCGACCGTGGTCGGCACACCCTCGGTCGTCATGACGTCCTTGAGCGCCAACGGCACGCCGGCGAGCGAGGACACCTGCTCGCCGGCCTTGACGGCCTCGTCGACCTTGCGGGCCTGCGCGAGCGCGCCCTCGGTGTCGACGTGCAGGAAGGCGTGGACCTTCGCGTCGGTCTCGGCGATGCGGTCCAGGTGGGCCTGCGTGACCTCGACACTGGAGATCTCGCCGCTGTGGATCTTCGCGGCGAGCTCGGCCGCGGTGGCGTGGATCAGGTCGTTGGTCATGCTTCCTCACCCAGGATGCGGGGCACGCGGAACCGGCCGTCCTCGGCCTCAGGAGCGCCGGAGAGCGCCTGCTGCTGACCGAGGCTCGGACGGACCACGTCCTCGCGGAAGACGTTGGTCAGCGGAACGGCGTGCGACGTCGGCGGGATGTCGGCCGTGGCGATGTCGCCAACCGAGGCCACCGACTGGAGGATCACGTCGAGCTGTCCGGCGAACAAGTCGAGCTCGTCCTCGGTAACAGCCAGCCTGGCGAGCTTCGCCAGGTGCGCGACCTCGTCGCGGGAGATGCTGGGCACTCCTGTCAACCCCCGTAGGGTCGGGATACGAATCGGGAACCCCGTGAGTCTATGGGCTGGTCAGGCGCGCCTTCGAACGGGTTACCGCCTCCGTGGTTGACCGGCACGTCAACTTAACCGTTCCGCAACGCGGACAGCGGGTCATGCGTTGACGATGCGTCTGCGAGAATCACCGACCGGCAACGGCGCGAGACGCGGGGTCTCTCGCACGAGCTATGGAGGCGTTCACCTTGTCGTTCCTGATCCGGGTCCAGCTCCCGGACCGTCCCGGCACCCTCGGCGCGGTCGCAACGGCTTTGGGCGAGATCGGGGCGGACATACTCAGCGTCGACGTGGTGGAACGCGGTTCCGGCATCGCCATCGACGACCTCGTCGTCGAACTGCCGTCCGGCCGCCTGCCGGACACCCTGATCACCGCGGCGGAGTCCATCGAGGGCGTCGAGGTCGACGCGGTGCGCCCGTACGCGGGCATTCTCGACACCCACCGCGAGCTCGAACTGGTGGAGGAGATCGCCGACGCCCCGCACAAGGGCCTGGAGGTCTTCACCGAGGGCGTCCCGAAGATCATCCGCGCCGGCTGGGCCGTCGTGGTCGGCCCCGAGGGCACCGGCATCAACCGGCTGACCTCGTCGTCCGCCGCCCCGGAGACCCGGATGGCGAACGTGCCGTGGTTCCCGCTGGAGCGCGCGACCGTGCTCGACGGCGAGGAGGACTGGGTACCGGAGACCTGGCGCGAGCTGGGCACCGAACTCGCCGCGACGCCGCTGGGCAAGCCGGACCGGGTGCTCGTCGTCGGACGCCCTGGCGGCCCGATGTTCCGCGCGGCCGAGGTGGCCCGCCTGGCACACCTGGCCGGCATCGTCGCGGTGGTGCTCCCCGACTAGCTCGGGGCCCTGGACCTCTGCCGCCTGCGGGCCATGGCGATCAGCTCGGCGTTGTTCTTCGCCGTGCGGCCGTCGGGCATCTGCAGGGTGTCCTCCAAACCCATGCGCACGTGGTGTTCGAGGAGCGCGCCGTAGTCGAGGACGAGCCAGGCCTCGGCGTCGCGGCCGTGCACCAGGACCGGCAGTCCGAGCGGTTCCACTTGGGCGAGCAGGCTTTCCGCCGTGTCACGCGTCGCGCTCACCGTGATCCGGCTGACGCCGTCCGGCAGGTCTTGCAGGTCCGCCGGGCTGTCGACGACGAGCTCGACCTGGACGTTGACCCGGTGCAGGGCCTGCGCGAGATCCCGCCAGCCGGGCTGGTTCACGTGCACGCTGGCGATGTCCGGCCGCCCCGCCGCGAGCGGCGCCCAGCTGCCGATCAACGTGGCGCGGCTGCCGGGAACGTTCGTGGACACGCTGATCTCGATGCCCGGCACGGCGGCGCGGACGGTGGCGATCGTCGTGGCCACCTCCGGCCCCACGAGCGTGAGCGCGCCGATGACGTCTCTCGGATGGATGTGCACCGACGTGACGCCGAGCGCGGCGACGTCGGCCGCGTCCTCGGCGAGGCGTTCGGGGGACAACGGCAGGGCCGGGTGCTCCTCGGCTGCGCGGGAGCCGTTCAGACAGGCTTGCAGCACACCTCATACGGTCCCACACAATCCTTCTGACGGCGTTGCTCCAAGGGTTACCGTGAGGACATGCGACTGGCCCTGGTGCTCGCCCAAGGGAACGAGCTGGCGGTGGGCGATCTGGCGCTGGGGGTGGCCGGGTTGCTCGCGGTGGTGACGGTGATCGTGGTGGCGGTCAAACGGAAGCGATGACTCGCACTGCGGAATACCGGATCTCACTCCAGAATCTGCCGTGATCGCCCCACCTCTGGAGGTATGAAGATCATGGCCATCACCGTGAACCTCGACATGCTCCTCGACAAGGCTTACGAGAACCTCCCCCTCACCGAGATCCTGGACGCCCCCGTGGACGCCCTGCAGGGCGTGAGCCCCGGCGACGCGGAGAAGCTGAAGGCCGCGTTCAACATCAAGACCGTGCGTGACCTGGGCACCAACAAGTACTTCCGCGCGGCCGTGACGTTGCTCGACCTGGAGGCGACGGCTCGTTAGAGCACGATGCGGTAGTGGACGAACGGCGTCTTCTCCGCGACCTGGTCGTAGAGCTTGCGGGCGGTCTCGTTCCACTCGCTGGTGTGCCAGTAGACGCGGCAGCAGTTCTGCTGTTTCGCCCATTCCGTCACCGCCTCGATGAGCGCGCGGCCGACGCCCCGGCCGCGCGCCTCGGGGGCGGTGAAGAGGTCCTGCAGGTAGCAGACGTCCGGGCCGGACGTGCTGGGGTGCTTGAAGAAGTGCGTGATGCCGACGAGGTTGCCGTTGTCGCGGGCGCATAGGGCGTGGATGTTTTCGTTGGCTTGGAAGGCTTGCCACTTCTCGTCGTACGTTTCCGCTGGCAGTGTGCGTTCGTAGAACGTGTTGTAGCCCTCGAAGAGCTCCTGCCACTGGGCTCTGTCCGCAGGTTCGAGTGGGCCGATCGCGATCATGTTGATCCTTTCTGTGGTCACCCGGTTGGATGACCCTCGTGTCGACGACCCTCACCACCGAGCTGCTGCTGCACCGCGCGGGCACCAAGTCGTACTGGCGCGGCCTGACCTACCGCGAGTCGGTGCTGTCCCTGCGGGTGCACAGCCGGCACGTGGCGGCGCGGGTGCGCGGCGGTGACGACTCGGCGTACGTGGTGGAGCTGTCGTGGTCGGGGACGCATCTGGTGGGGGCGTGCAGCTGTCCGCACGGGTCCGAGGGGTTCTTCTGCAAGCACTGCGTGGCTGTCGGGCTGGTGCTGCTGGACCGGGGCGAGACGGTGCCGCCGCCGGACGCCGAGGACGTGGAGCTCAAGGACGTGCTGAGAGCGTTGCCCGCCGAGGTCCTGCGGGAGCTGCTGTACGAGCAGGCGGCGGGCGACCCCCAGCTGCGGGCGCGGATCATCTCAGCACGCTGACGGTTGTTGCGTCTCCGGCAGCAGCGCGCAGTGCTTGTAGTGGCCGAGTGCGACGTCGGCGAGCACCCAGCCCTCGCCCGCGCGGCGGAAGGTGAGCAGGTGGGGCAGGCCGTAGCCGGTGAACTCGGCGGTGCCGGCCTCGGCGAAGTACAGCTCGGCGTGCTCGTGGACGCGTGCCACCACGGTCCGGCCGGTCTGGTCGACGTCGAACCGTTCGGCGCTCGTCTCGACCACCGCTGCCCGGTAGCGGGTGCGGGCCGACGTCCTGGCCGCTTCGAGCTTCGTCTCGTGCACGGCCAGTCTCGTGGCCAGCTCCGGGGTGACCGGGACACCGAAGCCGGGCGTCTGCGGTCCGGTGGTGACCTTCTGCGCCCGGTTGTGCAGGTAGCGCTGGGCGATGCCGAGGATCTCGCCCTGGTCGGCCTCCGCCAGGGCGACCGGTGTGGCCGAGGCGCCCAGCAGTGCCGCGGCCACGAGCAGGACAGCCGTCGCTCTCACCAGCGACCCCCCATTCGCGCGCTTTCGCAGGGGTACCCCCGTGCCGGGAACCCCTACATCTCAACGTACTCAGGTGGTCCGACAAGATCGGTGGACGACCTGGTTTCCCTGGTCAGAGCGGGATTCCGTACGCGTACGCCCTCAGATCCACGCCCGGCAACGGTGACCAGTCGCGGTCCGGCAGCCGCGTGAACCCCAGCCGCTCGTACAACCGGTGTGCGGCCAGCATCTTCTCCGACGACGACAGGACCACGTGGGTCGCTCCGGCCTCGCGCGCCTTGTCGATCACCGCGCGCACCAGGGCCTCGCCGACGCCACGACCTCGCGCGGCCGCCGACACCGCCAGCATGCGGAACTCGAGCTCACCCGGCCTGGAGATCTCCGCGTAGGGCGTGCCGGGACGCACGACCGTCACCGAGCCCAGGACGGCGCCGGACTCGTCCTGGGCGACGAGCAGGCCGGCGTCGCGGAAGCGGGAGGCCGCGTCGGCGAGGAGAGTCGCGTAGTCGTCGTGGTCACCCACGATGCCGTCCGCGCGGTACGCCTCGACCGTCACGGAGCCGACCGACGGCAGGTCGGCCTCCGTTGCCGGGCGGATGATCAGATCAGCCATCTGCGCCTTCTTCCACTGAGCCTTCGTCGACGGGGAGGGCCACCTCCCTCGCCGCGTCCGGGCCCTGTTCCAGCAGGACGCGGAAGCCCGCCTCGTCGAGGACCGGGACCTTCAGGGAGACGGCCTTGTCGTACTTGGATCCTGGCGAGTCGCCGACCACCACGAAAGCGGTTTTCTTGGAGACCGAACCCGCCGCCTTGCCGCCGCGGGCGAGGATCGACTCCTTGGCGGAGTCGCGGGAGTACTCCGTCAGCGAGCCGGTGACCACGATGGACAGACCTTCGAGGTTGCGCACGATGGACGCGTCGCGCTCGTCCTCCATCCGCACGCCCGCGGCCCGCCAGCGCTCCACGACGCCTTGGCGCCACTCCGTTTCGCGCCACTCGACCACGGCCGTCGCGATGGTCTGGCCGACGCCCTCGGCGCCGGCCAGCGCGTCTTCTTCAGCCTCGATGATCGCGTCCATCGAGCCGAACTGCTGCGCCAGCGCGCGGGCGGCCGTCGGGCCGACGTGGCGGATCGACAACGCGACCAGCACCCTCCACAGAGGACGCTCCTTGGCCGCCTCCAGGTTGTCCAGCAGCTTCAGCGCGTTCGCGGACAGCTCACCGTTCTTCGTCGTGAAGCGCTCGACCTGTCGCAACGCCTCGGCGTCGAGGTCGAACAGGTCGGCCTCGTTCGCGTAGATCGTGGACTCGGTGATCGCGGCGGCCGCCTCGTAGCCGAGCACCTCGATGTCGAGCGCGGCACGGGAAGCCAGGTACGCCAGGCGTTCGCGCAGCTGGCCGGGGCACGTCTCCGCGTTGGGGCAACGGATGTCGACGTCACCCTCCTTCATGGCCCGCAGCACGGAGTTGCACTCGGGGCAGCGGGTCGGCATCTCGAACTCGCGCGCGTCGGCCGGGCGCGCGGCCAGCACCGGGCCGAGCACCTCGGGGATCACGTCACCCGCCTTGCGAATGACGATGCGGTCGCCGATCAGCACGCCCTTGCGCTTGACCTCGGACCCGTTGTGCAGCGTGGCCCGCGCGACCGTCGAACCCGCCACCTTCACCGGCTCCATCAGCGCGAACGGCGTCACGCGGCCCGTGCGACCCACCTGGACCTGGATGTCCAGCAACGTGGTGGTGGCCTCTTCCGGCGGGTACTTGTAGGCGATGGCCCACCTCGGCGCCCGCGACGTCGTGCCGAGGCGCCGTTGCAGCGACACCTCGTCGACCTTGATCACGAGGCCGTCGATCTCGTGGACCGCGTCGTGCCGGTGCTCGCCCCAGTACTCGACCTTCTTGCGGACGTCCGCCGGGTCGGTGAGCACCTCGGTGTGCGGTGACGTCGGCAGGCCCCACGCCTTCAGCGCCTCATAGGCCAGCGACTGACTGGCGGCCTCGAAGCCCTCCGTCTTGCCGATGCCGTGGCAGATCATCCGCAGCTTGCGCGAGGCGGTGACCTTCGGGTCCTTCTGCCGCAACGACCCCGCGGCGGTGTTGCGCGGGTTCGCGAACGGTGGCTTGCCCTGCTCGACCAGCGAGGCGTTCAGGGCCAGGAAGTCCTCCACCGCGAAGAAGACCTCGCCGCGCACCTCGACCAGGTCCGGCACCGGGTACTCGGCGGAACCCTTCAGCACCACCGGAACGTCCGCGATCGTGCGGACGTTCAGCGTCACGTCCTCACCGGTGCGGCCGTCGCCGCGGGTGAGCGCCCTCGTCAGCCGGCCCTTCTCGTAGAGCAGGTTGATCGCAAGGCCGTCGATCTTCAGCTCGCACAGGAAGTGCGTGCCGGAGCCGATCTCCTTCCCGACGCGCTCGAACCAGCCCGTCAGCTCGTCCTGCGCGAAGACGTTGTCGAGGCTGAGCATGCGCTCCAGGTGGTCGACCGCCTTGAACTCGGTCGAGAACGTGCCGCCGACCAGCTGCGTCGGCGACTGGGGCGTCGCGAGGCCGGGATGCTCGGCCTCCACCGCCTCCAGCTGCTTGAGCAGGCCGTCGAACTCACCATCGGTGACGATCGGATCGTCCAGCACGTAGTAGCGGAACTGGTGCGAGCGCACCTCTTCCGCGAGCACGGCATGCCGCTCGCGCACCTCTGCGGGGACGTCTTCAAGGCTCTCGCTGGTCACGTCCCACAGCTTAGTGACCAGGTCCGACAGTTTTCAGCGGTCCGAATCTCCGGCGAGTTCCCTGACCAGAGAACGCAGCTCCAGCAGGCTGATCGTGCCCTGCGGCTCCAGTTCCGCGGTCTCCACGCGCCGCAACCGCTCCCCCGCCAGCCGCTCGCCGAGAGTGACGTCCAGCGGCAGGAACGTCATCGTCTGCCGCTGCTGGTCGCTCAGGTCCGCGAGCGCGGGGTGGTAGACCGCGACGTCCACGACGTCACCGTCCACCTGCGCCACCACCCGGTAGTCCCCGAGCCGCATCCTCACCTGGCCGAGGTTCACGATCACCTCGGTCGGGTCCGGCACCGGCGGCACCGAGTCGTGGAACTCCCACACCATGTCCGACGGCGGCGCGGCGGCGATCCACGCGTCGGTGTACGGGCGCAGCCTCGGGTCTTCCTGACCGCTGATCACCAGCGCGTACATCGCCATGTGGCCCTGCTCGAGAGAGAACAGGAGGTCCGGGTGCAACGAGCTCACGAGGTCCTTCAGCTCATCCTCGACCCGGTGCGGCTCGCCGTCCCCGAGCGCCGCGCTGACCACCGGTACCAGCTCGAACCACCGTTCCCAGAACCGTTGTGCGGCTTCCTCGGCGTTCGGCAGGTGGGCGGGGACGACGTCTTCGGCTTTGCGGCGGCGGAACCACTTCATGATTCTCAACTGTAGAGCTTGCGCCCCTCCGCCAGCATTTCGACGAACTGAGCGATGCGCCTCTGCCGCGTCTCCGGCCTCTTCGCGTCGTGGATGCGCAGCAGCACGGCGTACCTGTTCTGACTGTTCAACGTCTTGAAGAACTCGGCGGCCTTGGGATTGGCCTGCAAAGCTTCGGTGAGGTCGTCCGGCACCTCGATCGTCGCCGGCCCCGCGTAGGCCGCGTCCCAGCGTCCGTCCGCTTTGGCCTTCTCGATCTCCCTGAGCCCCGCCGGCAGCATCTTGCCCGCCGCGATCAGTTCCTCGACCTTGCCGCAGTTGCGCTTGGACCACTTGCTCTTCGGACGTCGAGGCGTCCACCGCTGCGAGTACCAGGTCTCGTCCACGGACCGGGTCAGTCCGTCGATCCACCCGTGGCACAACGCGATGTCGAGCGCCTCGCCGTAGCTGATCGACTTGATCCCCGAGCCCTTCTTGGCGTACTTGATCCACAGCTCGGTCTCGCTGGAGCCGTTCTCGTGCAGCCAAGCGTCGAACTGCGCGGGTTCCTCGAAGACGATCAACGCACTCTCCTCAAGCAAAGCGTCATGTCCTCATAGGGAACACCGAGTTCGGCCTCTTCGGGGCAACTTTCTTCGGCTATGTCGACGACCTGCACGTTCACCCGCGGTGCCGCGCAGTCGAACTTGGACACGACGGACCTCTGCAGATCGTCGGTGTCGAGCTCGAAGCAGTCGCCCCGCGCGGCGTTGGGCATCAGGCACAGGGCGGCGTCGTGTCTGGTGTCGCGCAACACCTTGTAGTCGCCGCGCGGGCACTCCGCGCTGGTCTCGGTCAGAACGGTCCCGACCTTCAACGCGGCCCGGTCACCGCCGCAGTCGATGACGGTCAGGCCCAGGTCGTTCTCCCCCGGTCCGTTGAACCTCACGCAGCTGCCCTTCTGGGCCTTGGAGTAGTCGGTGAGGAACATGGACTCCGGCGCTGACTGCGCAGGTTCGTCGGTTCCGCTGAACGCCCACCACACGCCGAGATAGGCCAGCACGGCAAGTACGCACACCATCAAGGTCTGTCTCACGACCACGCTGCGGAGTATGGCGGCGAAAACTGAGTGGCGCGCGACGACAGGGTTGGTCACAGTGCGCGTCATGCTGATCCGGCGGGAGACACCCGCAGACATCGACGCCATCCGCACGGTCACGAACCTCGCGTTCAAGGACGGGCCGGAAGCTCCGCTGATCGACTGGCTGCGCGCGGACGAGGGGTGGATCCCGGAGTTCTCGCTGGTGGAGGACGGGGTGCTCGGGCACGTCGTGTGCACGCGCGGGTACATCGACTCGGTGGCCGTTCTCGGGCTCGGGCCGATCGCCGTGCATCCTTCGCATCAGCGGGCCGGTATCGGGTCGGCGTTGGTGCACGCGGTTCTGGGTGCGGCGGAGGCTCGGGGCGAGCTCGCGGTCATCCTGTTGGGCGACCCCAGGTACTACTCGCGGTTCGGGTTCCGGCTCGCTGCGGAGTTCGGGATCACGCCGCCGGTTCCCGAGTGGGCACCGCACTTCCAGGCTCGGTTGTTCGGTGAAGTGCCCGCTGGGGCGTTCCGGTACGCGGAGCCGTTCAACCGACTTTGAGCACCTTTCCTTCGGCCGTGCGCGCGTAGACCGTGCCGTCGACCTGTGCGGACACGGTGTCGATGAAACGGCCTTCGCCCAACGGTTCCCAGGTCGAGGTGAGGCGGTTCAGGCGGCCGTCGATCAAGGTGTAGATGCCGACCGTTCCGTCTGGACGGAGCACCGCTTCGGGTGAGGCGTCCAGGCCCTGGGCGATCTCGCGCCAGGTGCCGGCGGCGCTGGCCATGAGCTTGTTGCCGGAGCGGACGTAGACGGCCACGGACCCGTCCGGGTAGGCGATCACCGACGGCTTGCCGGTGGCGAACCCGGGCGGGCTCAGAGGCTGCCAGCCGGGACTCGTTCTCGCGACGCTGCCGTCGGCCAGCACCGCGTACAGGTCGACGGTCCCGTCCGGACGGGCCACGGCCTCGGGGTCGCCTGCCACACCCGACGCCACCGGCCGCCACGCCCCGTCCGCCAGCGCCATGACCTCGCCGCGGGCCGTCCGGGCGAACACGAACCGGCCGGCCACCGCAGGACGTCCGACGAACACACCCGACGTGCTCAGCCGCGCGCCATCGGCCCAGACGTCGCCGTCCTGCACCACGTAGACCCCACCGGCGACCTCAGGACCGCCCTGCCAGGCCTGCCGCAGCATCGCCCCCGCGCGTGCCTCCGCCTGGTCGTACCGCTCCGGGCAGCAGGATCGCTGCACGGCATCGGCGAGCCGCCCCGCCGAGAGATCAGGCCGGTCGACGCGCACCGCGTACTCGAAGAAGCGCCCCGCGGCATACGAGACGTCCATGATCTGCTCCGGCGCGCCCCAGCCCATCGACGGCCGCTGCTGGAACACGCCCAGCGAGTCGGCGTCGCCGCAGTCGAGGTTGTTCATGTGCGACTCGACCCACCCGGCCTCGAACCCGGCGAGCATCACCTTGTCGCTCACGCCCCGAGAAAGACCAACGGCGTGCACGACGCGGATGACGTCCGCGTCGTGCACGCCGGGAACTCGGCAGGAGAGCTTCACCGGCAGCGCATGCGCCGTACCGGCCGTGAGCAGCAAGATGACCAGCGCGAGCCTGAGCACAAGTCCGAATTGGACACCCAGGCCCGCGCCGGCGCCACTCAGGAGTTGGCGATCAGCGAGAAGCCGAGCACGCCCGTCGCCGTGAAGTCGATGGCCGGCTCGGAGCTCGGCCACGAGCGCAGGTCGTCGGCGAACACGGACTTCGCGGAGTTGAACTCGAGCGTGTAGGGCTTGGTGCAGTCGACGGAACCCGGCGGCATCTCACCGAGGTCGCCGAACAGGGAGGCGTCGTTCGGGCCGTTGATCACGGCGCCGACCAGCACCTTCGAACCACCGTTGGGCGAACCCGAGAGGTTCGCGGCCTGGTGGTGCGGGCACTCGGGGAACTTCGTGCCGACGCCGACGATCAGCGACGTGCCCCAGGCGTTGGTGCCGAGGGCGAAGCCGCGCTGCTGCGTGCCGAAGGTCGAGTACGTCTTGTCACCGGTGAGCTTCTGGTACAGCGCGGCCGTGGTGATGTAGCCGAACGTGCGCGAGCCGACGTCCCAGGTCTCGACGTTGGCGGCGGTGCGGAACGGCGACGTCTTGGCCGCGTCGGCGCCCTTCTGGAGCTGACGCACGATGTCGCCGACGATCTGCTTCTCGGTCACCTCGGCGCCCGGGATGCCCTTCTTCAGCAACGGCGCGAGGTCCGCGTGGCCGAGCGCGGAGATGTTGTAGACGTTCAACGTGTCGGGGTCCTGCGTCGCCAGGAACTCCTTGGCCCAGTGCGTGGCGGCCTTCGCGAACTGGGTGTAGCGCTTGTCGTGCAAGGCCTTCGCGGCCAGGGCGAGCTGGGTGGCGCCGAACTCCATGTCGTCGGTCCACGACTCTTCGGGGTAGTACGCGTGCGGGAACGCCGTCACGAGCTCGCCGACGTCCGAGGTCTTGGCCAGGGCGAAGAGCTGCGCGGCCTTGTCCAGGTACGAACGCGCGACGCGCGGGTTGCGGTCGGCCTCGATCTGCGCGGCCAGCGCGAACGAACCGGCCACCCGGCCGACGAGGTTCGGGCTGATCTTCTCGCCGGCGACGTTGGCGCGGAACACCGGGCGGTACTTGATGAAGTACTCGCTGTCGCCCGGCTTCACGTTCAGCTTGTCGTCGGCCTCGGGCAGGCGCCACACGTCGTGGTCGCCGACGAAGCCGAACTCCTCGGAGCCGGTGCCGATGCCGACCTGCGCGTAGAGCGTGCCGGTCTTCTCGTCGAACGCCTTGTCGAGCCACTTGAGGCCGAACTTGGCCTCGTCGTACAAGGCGTCGTTGTGCTTGTTGCGCAACGCCAGCAGCATCGACGCGGTCGAGTACGACGAGGCGTGCGTGAACTTCACGAAGTCACCCGCGTCGAACCAGCCGCCCTCGAGGTCGACCTTCGCGCCCGTCGGCTTCAACGGCGCCGCGATCTGGTCGCCGCCCTCGCCCGCGAACACCGGCGCCTCGTAGACGAGCGCCTCGCGGTCGGTGAGGTGCGCCGGCTTGCGGTTCAGCCTGCCGGGGACGACGTCGGCGCCGTCGCGCTGCGCCTGGAAGAACTCGACGGTGTTGTGCGCGACCGGCGAGAACAGCTTCTTCAGCGAGTCGACCTTGAACGCCGGCGAGGTCGTCGTGCCGACCTTGATCCGGTACGTCCCGGGCGCCCTGACCTTGGAGAAGTCGATCGGGTGCACCGCGGGGAACTTCTCGCTCCACGAGCCCGTCGAGGCGCCCGTCTTGCCGGTCAGCACGGTGCGACCGCGACTGTCCACAACGGAGAACTTGGTGTTCGCGGCGCCTCCGAGCACGTAGGCGTGCTTCTGCTCGGAGGTGCCGAACCCGACCTGATCCAGCCGGATCTGGCCGGTGGGCGCGGCCTGGGCAGGCGCCACGACCACACCTGTGAGCACTGCGGCGACGAGCGCCGCCAGTCTGATGCGCATGAGGGGAACTCCCGGTCCAGGCCCGGCGATTGGCCTTCGGTTAAGAAAGTTTCCTAATAGTTCGCAGCAGACTAGCCGCACAAACCGGACATCACCAGCCCTCAGGCGGCTCCAAAAACGACGAGGAGAGATCACGGGTCAGGGCCAGCGCGCGCTTGACCCAAGTGGACGTAGCACCCGCTAGACCGCACGTCGGAGTGGGCAGCGCCTTCTCGGCGAGGATCGACCGCGGAAAGCCGAGACGGTCCACCAGCGTGAACGCCCGCTGCCCGACGTCCTTCAACGCGACCGGCACGCCGGGGTCGAGGCTCGGCACCAGACCCAGCGCCAGCGTCGTGCCCGCCTCCCACGTCTCACCGATCTCGTCGAGCGCCTCTGCACCCTTGATCAGCGTCAGGTCGAACGAGATCGCCGTCGCTCCCGCCTCGCGCAGCAGCGTCAACGGCGGGTGCGGCGCGCAGCAGTGCACGATCACCTCGTGGTCCTTCAGGGCCTCGATCACCACGGCGAGCACGTTGCGCGCGTCCGGACCTGGCACCGCGGGCACGGTGCCGAGCTTGGACGGCGTCGGCAGCAGGCCCTGGAGCACGGCGGGCAGACCCGGTTCGTCGATCTGCACGACGACCTTCGCCTTGGTGCGCTTGGCGACCTCGGCCGCGTGCTGCTGGAGGCCCTCGGCGAGCGACGCGGCGAACTCCTTCACGGCACCTGGGTCCGTGAGCACCCGATGGCCGCGCATCAGTTCGATGTTCGACATCAACGTCCACGGCCCGACGGCCTGCACCTTGACCGTCTCAGGCTGCGCGCCCGCACGCTCCAACGCCTCGTCGAACGCGTCCAGGTCGCCACGCAGCAGATCGACGGCACGGCGGTGGTCACGACCGGGGCGCGGGTTCACGCGGTAGCCGGAGGTGACGACCTCGATCGCGAGGTCGACGAGCAGGCCGGCGGTGCGGCCGATCATGTCCGCGCCAACTCCTCGCGCAGGCAGCTCCGGGACGTGCGGCAGCTCAGGCAGTTCTCCGACGACGACGCGCGCCGCCTCGTCGATGTCGGTTCCGGGCAGCGATCCGATTCCAGTTGCTCCACGCACCCGCCGAATTGTTCCACTGTCCGGCGGACAGAAGAGGTCTAGACCCATTGACGCTATGGTCTAGGCCACTTACCGTGATTGAGCAGGCGCTTAACGTACGGGCGCCTCCCTGTACGTGGTGCAGGACCGCGACGCGCCCCGTGGTCCTGCACCACTCCCTTCCTCCCCTGCCGGAAGGACCACACCCGATGGCCCGCTTCGCCCTTTTCGCCGCCGGGGCCGCCACCGCACTCGTGGCCGGACTCGTCGCCATCGCTCCCACCGCCTCGGCCGCCGGCGAATCCGCCGCGTTCAGCCAGGACTCGTCCTGGGGCTCCGGCTACCAGGGCAAGTTCACGATCAGCGCGGGCTCCACCGCGCTGACCGGCTGGAAGCTGGAGTTCGACCTCGCCGGCGCGACGCTCGGCTCGTACTGGGACGCCACGGCGACCAGCAGCGGCAACCACCACACGTTCACCAACCGCGAGTACAACGGCAACGTCTCCGCGGGTGCCTCGACCAGCTTCGGCTTCCTGGTGAGCGGCTCGGCGTTGCCCACGAACTGCAAGCTCAACGGCGTCCCGTGCGGCGGCGGCGGCGGTGGCACAACGACCACCACGACCACGACGACCGGGCCGACCACCACCACGACCTCCGATGTGCCGCCCACGCCCGGTAGCGCGCGCGTCGCCCCGTACATCGACATCACCATGCCGACGCCGTCACTGGTCGACGTGGCCAACGCGACGGGCCAGAAGCACTTCACGCTCGCGTTCGCACTGGGTTCGTCAGCTGGCTGCGATCCGGCGTGGGGCGGCACGGTCCCGTTGAACGACAGCCGCATCGTCAACGACACCAGGGCTTTGAAGGCCGCGGGCGGCAGCGTCATCGTCGCGACCGGCGGCGCCATGGGCCCGTACCTGGAGCACGTCTGCTCGTCGGTCGACGCGCTGTACAACGCCTACGTGAAGGTGCTGGACGCCGTGGGGTCGAACAGCATCGACGTGGACGTGGAAGCGACGATCCCGCAGGCCACCGTGAACGCGGCGCTGAAGAAGCTTCAGGACGCCCGCGGCACCACCGTCAGCTACACCATGCGCATCCAGGGCCAGGACTACGGCATGGACCCGTACTCGGTGGACGTGCTGAAGGACGCGGCCGCCAAGGGCGTCAACGTCCTCGTGAACCCGATGCTGATGAACTTCGGCTACACGGGCAACTGGGGCGACGCGATGGTCAATGCCGCGAACGCCACCCTCGGACAGATGCGCGCCATCTGGCCGTCGAAGTCCGACGCGCAGTTGAAGGCACTGCTGGGCCTCACGCCGATGATCGGACGCAACGACACCGGCCCGACGACGACCCAGGCCGACGCGCGCAAGGTCCTCGACTACGCGAAGGCCAACCACGTCGGGCGGATCGCATTCTGGTCGGCCGGCCGCGACAACGGGTCGTGCCCCGGCGGCGGAGTTTCGCCCACGTGCAGTGGAATCTCGCAGGCCAACTGGGAATTCACGAACATGTTCAAGACCTACACGGGCTGATCGGCCCCTGAAAAACGAAGGCCGTTGCGGGAACTTCCGTCCTCGCAACGGCTTTCTTCATTCCGTCAGGGCGCTCAGCAGGAGCTGCAGCAACCGCAGCCCGGACCCGTGCAACCGCCACAGCAAGAACAACCACCCATGGTGCCCACCTCCGATGTTGAGCGATCAAGCCTGTCGGACAGTAAGGCTGCTCCAACACTGCGTGACACCACCTTCAGAGTGATTAAGGTGCCACGATTGGCTTGTCCTCCGCCCGAGGGCGGGGTTCCGTCTGGCTCGCGCCAGACTTTTCCTGCTTCTTCTCCCTCAGGCGGGAGGTCGCGACGGTTGCCTCACCAGCTCACGCCGGATCGGTCTGACACCGTCTCCACAGGCTGCGACCGCCAGCCCGGCGGCCAGGATGTTCTTCGCCGCGTTCACGTCCCGGTCGTGCACCGCTCCGCACGAACAGGTCCACGTCCGCACCTTCAACGGCAACTCTTCGACCCGCTGCCCACACGCCGAGCAGGTCTTGGTCGACGGGAACCACCGATCGATCGTGATCACCTCGCGGCCGTACCACGAGGCCTTGTAGGTCAGCATGCGACGCAACTCCGACCACGAAGCATCAGAGATCGCGCGCCAGCGAACGATTGCGGAGCATGCCGCGCACGTTCAGGTCCTCGATCACGATCGCTTGGTTCTCACGAACGAGCCGAGTGCTGAGTTTGTGCAAGGTGTCTCGCCGCCGGTCTGCGATGCGAGCGCTCAGTCTCGCGATCCTGCGGCGGGCTTTCTGCCGGTTGGCCGATCCCTTCTGCTTCCTGGCGAGAGCACGCTGTGCCCTTTCCAGCCGTTCCCGGCACTTCTTCTCCTGCTGGGAGTTGGTGATCTTCTCCCCCGTGGAGAGCGTCACCAGTGCGCTCAACCCGACATCAAGGCCTACGACGGAAGCGATTGGCGCGTGGTGATCCACGCTGGTCTCGACCAGCATCGACACGAACCAACGCCCAACGCTGTCGCGACTCACAGTGACGGTAGACGGTTCGGAGCCCTCAGGTAGCGGCCTGGACCACACGATCGCCAGCGGTTCAGCCATCTTGGCCAGCGAGAGCCGGCCATCACGCCATCGGAACGCCGATCTGGTGTACTCCGCTGACGCACGAGACTTCTTGCGCGACTTGAACCTGGGATGACATGCACGGTTGGCGAAGAAGTTCCCGAAAGCGCCGTGCAGGTGCCGCAGTGCCTGTTGCAACGGAACGCTGGACACGTCGCGCAGGAAACCCAACGCCTCCGTCTTCTTCCACACGGTGAGCATGGCCGAGGTCTCGCTGTAAGTGACGCGTCGCCGCTCGCAGCTCCACGCTGTAGTGCGTGCTTCCAAGGCCATGTTGTAGACCAGACGCACACAACCGAACGTGCGCGACAGTTCTGCCGCTTGCACTTCGGTCGGGTAGAAGCGGTACTTGAACGCCCGCTTCACGAACGTCTTGCTCACGGCACACATTGTCGCAAGCACCTGGAGTAACGGAATGAATGGTCCTGCCGAGATGCTCGCCGCCGACAAGGCGTCCACCGCCCTGGGCATCGAGCCCGTCGAACTGCGCGACGGCTACGCGACGCTGCGGATGAAGGTCGCGGAAAACATGATCAACGGCCACGGCATCGCGCACGGTGGCTATGTGTTCCTGCTGGCGGACAGCGCGTTCGCCTGCGCCTGCAACAGGGCCGGGTCCGTCACCGTCGCCGCCACGGCCGAGATCGACTTCATCCGGCCCGTGCACGAGGGCGACGAGCTGGTGGCGGAGGCGGTGGAACGGACCCGGTTCGGCCGCAGCGGGATCTACGACATCACGGTCAGGCGAGGGACCGAGATCGTGGCTGAGTTCCGTGGTCGCTCGCGGACCCTGCGCGCTTGAGGCCGACGTACTGCAGCACCGCGAAGCCGAT
This sequence comes from Lentzea waywayandensis, assembly GCF_900115955.1. GTDB lineage: Bacteria > Actinomycetota > Actinomycetes > Mycobacteriales > Pseudonocardiaceae > Lentzea > Lentzea waywayandensis. The sequence continues at coordinate 831,527 of NZ_FOYL01000003.1, read as the reverse complement.
CACCGCGAGCCCTTGTGCCAGCACCAGGGCGACGCCGGAGTCGGTGAGCGGGAACCACGCCAGTTCGGCCGTCAGAATGCTGTCGAGACCCCAGACCAGGTTGCCGATGATGACCAGCAGCACGATTCGGCGGTCAGGGGTGGCGCGGGTTCCCAAGAAGAACACGCCCACTCCGTAAACGACGCAGAAAGTGCCGAGCCCGATCTGCCAGCCCACCGGCATTCCGACTTCCGGGCGAATCAGCAGGGTCAGCAGGCCGAGAGTGAACGAAGCGACACCGTCGAGTTTCAAGGCGAATTTCAACATGGCCTGACGATGGCTCGCTCAACGCTGCCAAAGCCATGTCATGCGCTGCCAACTCCTGCCATCAGGTCTGCCGCGACCAGGCGTGCGGCGGCGTTCTGCCAGTTGTGGAGCGTGCGCTCGGGTACCTGTGTCACGAACCACTGCAGCGCGCGGCGGTCCTCCGCGTCGAGGTCCTCGCGTTTGGTCCGGACCGAATACGGGCGGATTCCCTTGACGTAGTAGAAGTAGACGGCGTTGTAGTAACGCCATTCGTCGCTCGTGCCGAAATCGCCGTCAAGAGGCTTGAGTCGTTGAATGGAAGCAAGCAGCAGGCTCTTCAACTGCGCGGCCCGGTCCAGCGGCGGGCCTTCGTCGGTCAGCGCGATCAACGGGCTCGCGACGAGTTTCCCGAGGTCGCCGTAGTGGCTCAAAGCCTTGCGGGTGAGCCGGGCGAACTCCGCCTCGTCCTCGGTCACCAGCGGCCGGCGCCTGGGCAACGCCTCGGCGGCGTCACGAAGCTCGGCGCGTTCTGCCGCGACCGCGGGCACGGCGAGACGGTCGACCATCAAAGCGAGCGGGTTCGCGAGCACCTGGACCGCGATGGCCGCCGCCACGGTCGTGTAGACGAGCAGCACCGGGCCGCCGAAGAAGATCACCTGCGAGCCGAACAGCACCGCGGTGAAGCCCGAGATCACCAGCGACCGCAGCATGTCGGCGCGGATCGCCTCGCCCTCCTCGACGGCGTCGGTGACGGCGACCAGCACGCCGAACACCACCACGTCGAACCCGAGCGACGGCAGGGTGATCGCGTCGGGCAGCAGGCCCAGCAGGAATGCACCTGCGGAAAGGCCGAACATCACCCCAACGAGTGAAAAGTAAGCACGTTTTCTTATGGCTAGAGCCGTGGCCGCAGCCAAAGGAAGCAATACGATCCACGGCACGAAGAAGGACGCTGCGCAGAACGGCAGCAGCGCGAACAGCCACCACCTGATCAACTCTGGCCGGCAGAGCAACAGGATCGCGCCCGTCCAGGCGAGCGCCGGCACCCCGATGACCACGGGATGTGGCATCACGACGGCCGCCGAATAGCCGATCATCCCCACGCCCGCCCACCACAACAGCGGCTTGCGCGGGTCGCGGGCGAGCAGGTACAGACCCAGCCACCAGGCGAGGCCGGAGACCAGCAGCGATAGGCCGAACACGGGTCAAAGCTAGCCCTACCTGCAAAACTAATCTTCATGCCGGTAGAGCTGACGCTCCACAAAGCGGCCGAGGAGCTACGCAGAGGCGACCTCGCGGGCGTGCTCAGCGCACGTCAGCGCGTCGCTGGACTCGTCGGCACCTACCCGCAGCGGCTCGATCTCCGCGAACGTCTCGCCGAGGTCTACCGGGTGCTCGGACAGCCGGCTCAGGCAGGCCGTTGGACTTATCTCTCCGAAGATCGCGACCCCGAGGAACTCCTGGCCTTCGAACGCGCCTACCGCCGCGCGGACGCCCGTCTGGTGGCGCTTTCCTGGCAGGGCCGAGTCGACGAGGCGCCGACCGAGACCGCCCGCACGCGCCTCGCGGCGTTGTACCTGGAGGCGCGGGTCGAGTTGCAGCACGAGCTCGAGGCGACGCCGAACGAGGAGACGTCCTGGGGTGCCTGCCTGGTCGTCATGGCCGGCGGCACGTTCGTGCTGGTGTGTTTCCTGCTGGGCATCGTGACTCTCGTGCAGTTCTTGTGGAAGCTGGTCTCATGAGAACGCTGTCGCAGTACGTCCGCCGGACCCCGATCATGCGCGTGTCAGCAGACGGGCGACCGCTCGTGTTCAAACTGGAGCACCTCCAGCTCACCGGCTCGTTCAAGCTCCGCGGCGCCGTCAACACCCTGCTGTCGTTGAACGTCTCCGAGGTCGTCACCGCGTCGGGCGGCAACCACGGCATCGCCGTCGCGCAGGCCGCCCAGTTGCTCGGCGCCCACGCCACCGTGTTCGTCCCGGTGACGGCGCCCGAGACCAAGACCAAGCGCATCGAAGCGTTGGGCGCCAAGCTGATCCGTCACGGCAACACCTACGCCGAGGCCGCCGCGGCCGCCCGCGGGCTCGATCTGCCCTACATCGAGGCGTACAACGACGCCACGGTGATCGAGGGCCAGTCCACGGTCACGCAGGAGATCGTCGAGGACGCGCCGGACGTCGACACGATCTTCGTCGCGGTCGGCGGCGGCGGACTCGTCGCGGGTGCCGCGCTGGCGTCCGGCGGACGGCACATCGTCGCCGTCGAACCCGAGAACTGCTGTGCGATGCACAACGCGCTGGAGGCCGGCGAGCCCGTCGACTCCGTGGTGAACTCGATCGCCGCCGACGCGCTCGGCGCCACCCGCGCGGGCTCGTTGTCGCTGGAAATCCTCAAGCAGCACAACGTTTCCTCAGCGCTCGTCACCGACGCGGAGATCCTCGCGGCGCGCGACCGGCTGTGGGAGGAGTTCCGGATCGCGGTCGAACCCGCCGGTGCGGCGGCGTTCGCCTCGTTCCTCAGGGGCGATGTGTCGAGTGAGCTGCCCTGCGTGCTCCTGTGCGGAGCGAACTCGGAGTGGCGTCCCAGCTAGTACGGCGGAACCGGCGAGCCCCGAGCCGGCGCAACGGCGACACCACCCACACGGGCTCGTCGTTGCGCCGGGCACGACCGGCCAGCTTCCGCCGGTCCGCGGGGCTGACGAAGCACCGGAACGCGCTGCGAGCCCGCACCGCGAGGTCCTGCGTGTCGGCGAACGCCGTGTCGATGAACGTCACGCAGCGAACGCTAGTGGCGTGACCCGGACGTTGGCGACCGAATTCACGCGGCACCGTCCGGGCCACGCCACCAGAGCCGCTTTCCCAGCCCTACAAGCGAATTAGCTGGTCGCGTCGATCGTCGCGCTGGCCAGCACGATGTCACCCGCCGCGTCCTCGCGGTAGATGGCAACGGCCTGACCGGGCGCCACGCCCTTCAACGGCTCCCGCAGCTGCACTCGCAGCACGCCGTCGACCAGCTCGGCGACCGCCGGAGCCGTGCCACCGTGCGCGCGCACCTGCGCAACGCACTCGACGGGTCCGTCCAGCTCGACGTGCGAGACCGGCGACGAAGCGGAAATGCCGGTCACCGCGAGCTTTTCGACCGCGCCGACCCGCACGTTGCCGGACACCGGCTCCAGCGCCAGCACGTACCGCGGCCGGCCGTCGGCGGCGGGACCGTCGATCCCGAGGCCCTTGCGCTGCCCGACGGTGAACTCGTGCACGCCCGCGTGCCGGCCCAGCACCGCGCCGGTCGCGTCGTCGATCAGCAGGCCCGGCTTGGTCTCCATGCGGCCCGCCAGGAACTTCTGCGTGTCGCCGTCCGGGATGAAGCAGATGTCGTGGCTGTCCGGCTTCTTCGCCACCGACAGCCCGCGCGAAGCCGCCTCGACGCGCACGTCGTCCTTCGTGGTGTCCCCCAACGGGAACATCGCGTGCGAGAGCTGCTCCGCCGTCAGCGACGCCAGCACGTACGACTGGTCCTTGCCCATGTCTGCGGAACGACGCAGCTCGGGACGGCCGTCGACCATCTCCAGGCGCGCGTAGTGGCCGGTGCAGACGGCGTCGAAACCGAGGGCGATCGCCTTGTCCAGCAACGCCTCGAACTTGATCCGCTCGTTGCAGCGCAGGCACGGGTTCGGCGTGCGGCCGGCCGCGTACTCCGCGACGAAGTCCTCGACGACCTCTTCGGTGAAGCGCTCGGCGAAGTCCCAGACGTAGAACGGGATGCCCATCAGGTCCGCGGCACGGCGGGCGTCGTGGGCGTCTTCGATCGTGCAGCAACCACGTGCGCCGGTGCGCAGGGTGCCGGGCTTCGCCGACAACGCCAGGTGCACGCCCGTCACGTCGTGTCCCGCTTCGACGGCGCGCGCCGCCGCCACCGCGGAATCGACACCACCGCTCATCGCCGCGAGGACCTTCACTGCTTGACCACCTTCCGGGACCGCCTCATGCCTGCCAGGCCCGCCGTACGGGCCCTCTCCACCACCGGTCCGATGACCGATGCGAGTTGTTCAACGTCCGCGCGCGTCGACGTATGCCCCAGCGAGAACCGCAGAGATCCACGGGCCAGCGCGGGTTCGACGTCCATCGCGAGCAGCACGTGGCTCGGTTGCGCGACGCCTGCCGTGCACGCGGAACCGGTGGAGCACTCGATGCCCTTCGCGTCCAGCAGCATCAGCAGGCTGTCGCCCTCGCAGCCGGGGAACGTCAGGTGCGCGTTGCCGGGCAGCCGGTACGCCGGGTCGCCGTTCACGATCACGTCCGGCACCACCGCGCGCACCGACGCGATCAGCTCGTCCCGCAGCGCCGCGATCTCGACGGCCTGGGAAGCCTGTTCCTCCACCGTGATCCGCACCGCGCGCGCCAGGCCGACGATCGACGGCACGTCGAGGGTGCCGGACCGCACGTCACGTTCCTGGCCGCCGCCGTGCATCAACGGCGTGCACTTCACGTCCCGTGCGAGCAGCAGCACGCCCACGCCGTACGGACCGCCGACCTTGTGGCCGGTCATGGTCAGCGCGGAGGCGCCGGACGCGGCGAAATCGACCGGGACCGCGCCCACAGCCTGCACCGCGTCCGTGTGGAACGGCACACCGCGTGCGGCGCACACGGCGGCGATCTCGTGCACGGGGTTGATGGTGCCGACCTCGTTGTTCGCCCACATCGTGGTGACGAGCGCGACGTCGTCGTCCAGTGCCTCGGCGACCGACTCCGGGGAGACCCGCCCGAAGCGGTCGGTCGGCAGCCAGGTGACCTCGGCGCCCTGCTGTTCGAGCCACTCGACGGCGTCCAGCACGGCGTGGTGCTCCACCGCCGAAGCCAGCACGCGGCGCCTGCCGCTCGCCCAGTAGATGCCCTTGACCGCGAGGTTGTCGCTCTCCGTGCCGCCGCCGGTGAACAGCACCTCGGACGGCCGGGCGCCCAGGGCGTCGGCGATGTTCTCGCGGGCCTCCTCGATCGCCCGCCGCGCCCGCCTGCCGGAGGTGTGCAGCGACGAGGCGTTGCCCGTGGTGGACAACGCCTCGGTCATCGCAGCGACCGCCTGCGGGTGCATGGGGGTCGTGGCGGCGTGGTCGAGATAAGCCATCAGGAGTCAAGGGTAGCCCGCATGCGGGGCCCGGTCAGAATCGCTCCCACCACCGCCAACGCCGCCATCGACAGGTTGAGCACCACCACGCCCGCGGTCGGCGCCGTCGCCACGACGAGCACGCCGCCGAGTCCGATCATGGTCGCGGAGAAGAGCATGTCGCAGATCTGCAGCGCGGCCGAGTTGAAACCCCGGTCGGCCTCGGGTGACGCGGCCATCATCAGCACGCCGACGCTGGAGGTCGACATGCCCATGCCGGCGCCCGCCACGGCCCACAGGACCGGCGTGAGGAAGGCCGGGCCCCACGTGGGTGCGATGAGCGTCACGGACGCGATACCGGTCGCGACGAACAGGAACCCGACGCGAACGAGCGTGTGGCGCTCGATCTCGGGGTGTCTCGACGCCCACATCGACGCGCTGGCCCAGCCGAGCGCGCTCAGCGTCAGCGGGATCCCCGCCTCCAGGGGCGAGTAGCCGTGCACGACGCTCAGCGTGAGCGGGATGAAGCCCTCGACCGCGAAGAACGTGCCCGCGAGCAGACCGCGCGCGAGGATCGTGACGGGGAGGCCGCGGCGGGCGATGAGCGTGCCCTTGGGCAACAGGATGCGCAGCGCCGGCGCGAGCAGAAGCAACGCCACGGCGATCAGCCACCACGTGCGGTGCTGCAACCCCCAGCTCAGACCCGCCACGCCGAGACCGACGGCGACCGCGGCGAGCGGCAGGTACCTGCGCGTCGGCGGCGCCTCCGCGTGCGGTGGCAGGCCTCGCAGCACCGGCACAAGCAACACGCTGCCGACCAGCACCAACGGGATGATCGCGAGGAACACCCACCGCCAGCTCAGATGCTCGGTCGCCCAGCCCGCGACCGCCGGCCCCACCAGTGACGGGATCACCCAGGCCGCGGACAGCGCGCCGAAGACGGCGGGCCGGGTGTCCTCGGGGTAGGCGACCGCGATCAGCACGTAGACCGCGACGATCAGGAAGCCCGCGCCGAAGCCCTGGAGCACCCGGCCGGCCAGCAGCACCGTCATCGTCTCGGCGACACCCGCGACCACGAGCCCCGCGAGGAACAGCACCACGCCGATCAGGACCGCGGGCTTGGGGCCCCGCCGGTCCGAGAGCCGTCCGGAGAAGACCGTCGCGATGACGCTCGCCGCGAGGTTCGCGAGGAACGGCCACGCGTACAGCGCCTCGCCCTGGAGTTCGCGGACCATGGTGGGCATCGCCGTGCCGACACCCATCGCCTCGAAGGCGAGGAGGGTGACCAGCAGGAGGATGCCCGTCGTGGGCCAGCGGCGTTCAGGCGACCAGAGGCGTGATGGTTCGCGCGCGGTGAGAGTCACCTGTAGATGGTGCAATCTCCAGTTCGGTCGAGGTCAAGCGGTTTGATTGCTCTTCGGCAAGTTTCGCCAGTTCCCGGCGGGTACCGGCGCGTCCGGGAGCGATCTCGTCGAGCACGTGCACCTCGACGACCAGGTCCCTGGCCTTGAGCACCCGGCGGATCGAGTCGATCAGGGTGTCGCTGCCGACGAACGCCGGCTGCGTCGTCAGGTGGTCGCCGATCCGGTAGCGCAGCACGATCGGCCGCACCGGCACACCGGCGTCGAGCGCCGCCTGGAACAGCGCCGGCTTGTAGTGCCCGGACGCGAGCCCGCACCACGTCGTGCCCTCGGCGTGGATGGCGACCGCGCTGCCGTTGCGCAGGGTGGTGGCCAGCTCGTTCACGGTCCGCGGCAGCTCGCGCAGGTTCTCGCGGTCGAGGTAGACCGTGCCGACCGCCGTGATGATCGGGCCGAGCACGGGCCAGCTCTTGATGTCCTTCTTGGCCACGATCTTGACGGGCTGCACCGAGTCGATCGCGAGCTCGTCGAGCCACGACACGTGGTTGCTCGCGACGAGCACACCGCGCTTCGGGATCTCCTGGAACTTCCTGGCGCCGTGGACTTCCAGCCTCACGCCGAACGCCCGCAGGATGGCGTGGAACCACAGGCGCACAACGCTTTCGCGCTGCTTGCCCGGCAGGAGCAGCGCGAGCGCGATCCACGCGCCGCACAGGATCGCGGTGACCGCCGTGACCGCGCGCCAGACCTGCCTGAGCTTGGCGACTTCTTGTGGTGTGCTGCCGACGCACCCGTCACCGCACGGCGACGTGGGCATCCAGGCGTGACTCATGACGTCTCCCCCAGGAAGAACTTCAGGTAGCGCTGATCCACGTGGTCCATGCCGAGCAGGATGAAGAGGTCGGCGACGCCGAAGTCCGCGTCGAGCGCGGGCCGCCCGCAGATCTTGGCGCCGAGCCGCAGGTAGCCCTTGAGCAGCGGCGGCAGCACGGTCTTGTCCGGCCGCGCGATCGCGTCGACGTCCCACGGGTTGTGCGGCGTGACCCGGTACTGCTCGGGCGCGTAGTGCTTGGCGTGCACCGTGTCCCAGACACCGGCCGCGAAGCTGCCACCGTCCTGGAGCGGGATCGACGCGCACCCGACGAGCCACTTGTGACCGCTGAGCAGCATGTACCGCGCGATGCCCGCCCACACGAGGCTGACGACGGCACCGTTGCGGTGGTCGGGGTGCACGCACGAGCGGCCGGTCTCGACCGTGGAGCTGCGGATGTCGTTCAGGTTGGTCAGATCGAACTCGCCGTCGCCGTAGAGCCGCCCGGCCTCCTTGGCGCGCTCCGGCGGCAGCATCCGGTATCCGCCGACGATCTCGCCGGTGCGGTCGTCGCGCACCACGAGGTGGTCGCAGTACTGGTCGAACTCGTCGACGTCGTGGCCGGGCACGCTGGTGTGCAGCGTCGCCCCCATCTCACCGGCGAACACCTCGTAGCGCAGTCTCTGCGCGGCGACGACTTCTTCGCTGTCACGGGCGACGAGGAGGGAGTAGCGGGGAACGTCCTCACCCTGCTGGGCGGGGGTGCTGACAAGCAGTTCCGGCTGCGTCATGCGAACCAGGGTGAAGCCGGGTTGGCTAATCGCAGCAGGTCAGAACGATGACCGGTCAGTGGCAGTCGGGTTAACCGCTGGTGGTCGTCCCGCGCGCTGGGGCTGAGTCTTGATGCGGCAAGCCCCTCCCCGGTTCGTTTCGGGGAGGGGCTTCGTGCTGTGTGGGGCCGCTCAGCACCACTTCGGCTTGTTGTACGAGGCGATGCCCTTGAGCCGGTTGTACTCGAACGAGCGGGTCTCGCCGAACGGAATGTTCTTGCAGTCCGGGTCGAACCCGCGCGACACGTCGATGCTGGCGCTGCGCTTGGTCGCGTGACAGTTGAGAAGCGTCACGATGCCGCTACCGCCGAAGTTCGCGTCTTTCTCCCCCATGAAGTAGAGCTTCTGCTGACGACCGGTGCACGGCCGGTCCGCGCTGGCCGGCGCGGCGGCGATGGTCATGAATCCGGCGGCCATCGCCAGGCCGAGCACCACGGTCGTCATGCGCTTGAGCTGCCCCATTTGATCCCCTTAGGTCGGTTTCAACATGGACAGACTTCGCGAAGCCCCTGACAAAGCACTGACGACACTTAGCATCACGAAACGGACAAATCCGCCGGTGAATCTCTACTGGCCAACGTCCGGCGTTCCTTCCCCGGAAACGGCGGATGGCCGCCCCGCTGCTGCGGGACGGCCATCCGGAGAGAGCTGTGCTCAGCCCTTGCGCTTCTTGACCTCTTCGGTCAGCTGCGGCGCGACGTTGAACAGGTCGCCCACGACACCGAAGTCGGCGATCTCGAAGATCGGGGCCTCGGGGTCCTTGTTGACCGCGACGATCGTCTTCGAGGTCTGCATGCCCGCACGGTGCTGGATGGCACCGGAGATGCCCAGCGCCACGTACAGCTGCGGCGAGACCGTCTTGCCGGTCTGGCCCACCTGGAACTGGTGCGGGTAGTAGCCGGAGTCGACGGCGGCGCGCGAGGCACCGACGGCGGCACCCAGCGAGTCCGCGAGCTCCTCGACGGTCGAGAACTTCTCGGCCGAGCCGACGCCGCGGCCACCGGAGACGACGACCGAGGCCTCGGTCAGCTCCGGGCGGTCGCCGCCGGTGATGGCCTCGCGAGAGGTCACGCGGGCGGACTTGGTGGCGTCCACGGAGATGGAGACCGACTCGTCCAGCACGGCGTCCGCGGCGGACTCCTCGGCCTCGACGCCGCCGGGGCGGACGGTGATGACCGGGGTGCCGTTGCCGACCTTCGCCTTGACGACGAACGCGCCACCGAAGATGGACTGCACGCCGGTGCCGTCCGCCTCGATGTCCACGACGTCGACGAGCAGACCGGAGCCGATGCGCACGGCGAGACGGCCCGCGACCTCCTTGCCCTCGATCGTCGCGGAGACGAGCACCGCGGACGCGTTCGGGGCGAGAGCGGCCAGCGCGTCGACCTTCGGGGTCACCAGGAAGCCGGCGGCGTCGTCGGACTCGACGGCGTAGACCTTCGCGGCGCCGTACTTGCCCAGCGACTCGCGGATCTTCGACGCGGTGCCGGGAGCGCCAACGACCACTGCGGCCGGGGTGCCCAGGCGGCCGGCGGCCGTCAGCAGCTCGTAGCTGACCTTCTTGACCTCGCCGTCGACGTGGTCGACCAGAACCAGAACTTCAGACATGATTTCCCCTCCCTCAGATGAGCTTCTGGCCGACGAGGAACTCGGCGATCTTGGATCCGCCGTCGCCACCGTCCTCGACGCGCTGACCCGCGCTGCGCGGCGGCTTGGGGGCCGCCTCCAGCACCTGGGTCCACGCGCCGGACAGGCCGACCTCGGACGCGTCGATGCCGAGGTCCGCCACGGAAAGCGTGGAGACGGGCTTCTTCTTCGCGGCCATGATGCCCTTGAAGGACGGGTAACGCGGCTCGTTGATCTTCTCGGTCACGGAGACCACGGCCGGGAGCGACGCCTCGAGGAACGCGACGCCCTCGTCGGTCTCGCGCTCGCCCTTGATCGTCGTGCCCTCGACCGTGACCTTGCGCAGCTGGGTGACCTGCGGCAGGCCGAGCAGCTCGGCGAGGATGGCCGGGACTGCGCCCGCGCGGCCGTCGGTCGCCTCGTTGCCCGCGATGACCAGGTCGACGTTCTCGACCGTGCCGATCGCCTTCGCGAGGACCTTCGCCGTCGCCAGCACGTCCGAGCCGTGCAGCGCTTCGTCGCTCACGTGGATCGCCTTGTCGGCGCCCATCGACAGCGCCTTGCGGATCGCGTCGGTGGCGCGGTCGGGACCCATCGCGATCACGGTCACCTCGCCACCGTGGGCCTCCTGCAGCAGCAGGGCCTCTTCGACGGCGCGCTCGTTGATCTCGTCGAGCACGGCGTCCGCGGATTCGCGGTCAAGGGTGTGGTCGGCGTCGGTGAGCTTGCGCTCGGACCAGGTGTCAGGCACCTGCTTGACCAGGACAACAATGTTCATAGGTCCTCTTCGACCTCCTGCGGACGGGCGGCGACGCTTACGCGGAGGACTCTAGGGATTGCGCCGCCGGGTGTTCACGACCCTGCCATCAATCCGGATGTTACCCGCCAGTAGCACCCCTGCAAACGCCAGCAAGCACCCCGCAAGCGTGATGGTTCTCACCCGGTGGCGCCACCTTTTGAGACGTAACCCATTCGGGGGACTAGGCTCCCCTGACATGTACCGGCGAGTAGCTATCGTGACCGACTCCACGGCCTGTCTCCCGGCGCAGCTGACTGATCAACTCGGCATCGAAGTGGTGCAGATCCAGGTGCGGATCGGCGACCACACCGACGACGAGTCCCGCATCCCGGTCCCCGACCTGGTCTCGGCCATGCGTTCGAACGTGCCCGTCGCGACGATTCCCCCCGATCCGGGCGCGTTCTTCTGGACGTACAACGAACTGGCCGCGCAGGGCGTTCGCTCGATCGTGTCCGTGCACGTGTCGAGCCGCCAGTCCGCGACCGTGGAGGCGGCCAAGACCGCCGCCGCCCAGGTCCGCGTGCCCGTGCACGTCGTCGACACCCACACCTGCGGGATGAGCATCGGCTACGCGGTCCAGGCCGCCGCGAAGGTGGCGGAAGCGGGTGGCAGCGTGGAGAAGGTCCTCGCGACCGCCCAGCGCCGCTTCGACAGATCGACCGAGCTGATCTACGTCGACACGCTCGAGTACCTGCGCCGCGGCGGCCGCATCGGTGCCGCCGCCGCACTGGTCGGCGGTGTGCTGTCGATGAAGCCGCTTCTGACCATGGCCGACGGCCAGATCACGCCGCTGGACAAGGTGATCGGCGCCGACCGCGCGCTCAACCGGATGCTGGACATCGCGATCAAGCGCGCGGGCACCGACACCGTGGACGTCGCCGTCGAGCACTTCGACGCCCCGGAGAAGGCGGCCCGCCTGCTGCGCAATCTCCGGCGCCGCGTGCCCAACGTCCGCCAGTTCATGTTGACGCAGGTCAGCTCGGCCATCGGAGCCCACGTCGGCCCTGGAGCGCTGGGCATCACAGTTTCGCCGGTGTGACCCTCGGGAACTCCAGGGCCTGTTCCGTCCGTTGAACTGGACGTAACGGACACCTGGAGGACCGATGGCCGGTTTCATGGACAAGATCACCAGGTTCCTGCGCAGCCCGCAGGGCCACAAACTCCAAGCCAAGGCACGGCAGATGGCGCAGGACCCGCGCAAGCGCGCGCAGGCCGAGCAGTTGCTGCGCAAGCTCCGCGGTGGCAAGAAGCACTAGTCGTTCTTGAACAACGCGTTCAGTTCGCCGTAGCCCAGCCCCTCTTCGGTGCTGTCGTAGGTGCCCTTCGACAGCAGCTCTTCGGCCGCCTTCCTGGCCGTCGCGTAAGCCGCTGACGCCAGCGCGGTGCCGACGCTGATCCTGGCAGCGCCCGCGGTCCCCAACTCGTGGACCGCGGGTGCACCCGGACCCGCCAGGACGTTCAACGGCGCGTCGATCTTCGAGGCCAGTTCCCCGACGGTGCCGAGGTCGGTCACTCCCGGCACGAAGATGCCGCTCGCCCCCGCCTCCAGGTACGCCTTCGCGCGGTCGAGCGCGTGCTGAAGACGGCCCTCCGGCTCACCGATGCCGCGCAGGTACACGTCGATCCTGGCGTTGATGTACAGATCCGGCGCCGCCTCCCGTGCCGCCTTGAGGCGCTCCTGCTGCTCCCGCACGTCACGGAGCCCGCTGCCGTAGGCGTCCTCGATGTTGACGCCGGACGCGCCCGCCTCGGCGACGGCCCGCACCGTGTCACCGACCTCCTTCGCGTCCTGGCCGAACCCGGACTCGATGTCCGCGGTCACCGGGACCCTGACCGCCTTCGCGATCCTGGCGACGAGATCGATGGCCAGGTCGCGGTCCAGCGCGTCGCCGTCCGGGGCGCCGAGACTCCACGCCACACCGGCGCTCGTGGTGGCGACGGCCTTCGCCCCGGCCGCCTCGACGATCAGTGCGGAGGCGACGTCCCACGCGTTGGGGAGGGCGAGCGGACCGGACCGGTGGAGGGCGTGGAAGAGCTTCGTGCGATCAGCGGCGGAAGTCATGATCGATTGATATCAGCAGGCACCGACATTTTCCGGCGAGTTTCGGACAGGAACCGATGACTTTCCGACACAGCCGCGCTCGGTTGCCGCGCTCAGTTGCCGCGCCCAGTTGCCGCCCGCTCAGTTGCCGCCCGCTCGGGTGCTGCCCGCGCTCGGTTGCCGCGCTCGGTTGCCGCGCTCAGTTGCTGCCGGCCTTGCGGCGCACCTCTTCGAACGTCCGGAGGTAGCGCTGGCGGAAGTCCTCGCGCTCCACCCACGTCGTGTGCTCCGCGGGCTGGGGGGAGGCGGGCGGGGGCAGCGCGGTCTGCACCGTGGGTGGCCGGGCGGGCTCGGGTTCGGACTCCGGCTCGGGTTCGAGTTCGAGGTCGGGCTCGGGCTCGGGCTCCGGCTCCGGCTCCGCGACCAGCTCCTGCTCCGCGACGTGCTCCAGTTCGGCGACGGGCTCCAGTTCGGCGACGGGCTCCGGCTCGGCGACCGGCGTTGTCGCGGCGACCAGCTCCAGCTCGGCGACGGGCTCCAGCCCGGCGACCGACTCCGGCTCGGCGACCGACTCCGGCTCGGCGACCAGCTCCGTCTCCGCGACCGGCTCGGCCAGCGACGCGAACGCCGGTTCCAGCCGCGGCTCCAGCTGCCGCAACCCCATCACCGGGTTGCGGTGGATCGGCCTGGTGTCGTAGTCGTCGTCCACCGGCTCGACGGTCGCGGGCTTCTCCACCCACGTCCGTTCAACCGGCGCGTCCGACGCGGAGGAGACGCCAGGAGCGGCGTCCTCGCGGCGTCGTATAACGACGTACATGAGGGCTGCCCCCAAGGTGAAGGACAGCACGCACAGTCCGAAGACGATCCCGACTGCCCCTGCCATTGCGAAGGCTCCTAGCTGACGAGGACGTCGATCTGAGGTCCGAAGTCCGAGGGCGGGCCCCACACGGGGTCCACGATCACCCGTGTGGTGATCTCGCTGTCCACCCCTTGCTCGGCCAGGTACTGCCGCAGCAGGCCGGCCCTCTCCATCGCGAGCACGTCACAGCGGTGCGACGCCGTCTCGCCGTTCCACGCGTGCGCCACCAACGTCACCGAGCCGGTGGCGTTGCGCAGGACGCTGGCCAACGATCGCCGCACGTCCTCACCGCGGCCCACCAACGACGCGGTGCCCGGCGCGAACGTGATGCCCTTGACCGCGTGCGATGAGAACAGGGTTCGCACCGCCTCCTGCGCCACCGCCGCGGGCAGCGACACCGGTGCGGGCGGCTCCATCCGCTGCGGCGCCACGAAGTCGGATACCGGTATCGGGCCCGAGAGAACGGCCGGCGCGGCGGGCGACGACGACAGCGCCGTCTCCAGTTCGTCGCCGTACACGGAGAACCCGAATGCCGTCACCGACGCGGGCACCATCAACGCGCCGACGACCAGCGGCACCCAGCGCTTCACGACGCGGCGACCTGTTCAGGTATGTGGAGCGGGGCGACGCGGTCAGCGGCCACCGACAGGGCGGCGCGGGCGGCGGACAGTTGCGAGTGGACGACCCGCTTCAGCTCGTGCAGTTCGTCGGTCCGGTCGGCGACCTCGGCCAGGCGGCGCTGGGCTTCCCGGCACGCCATCTTCACCACGAACTCCGAACGCGCCCGCGCCAGCGCCTCCTGCTCTTGCAGGTGCTGCGCGGCCTCGTTGCGGCGCCGGGTCATCGTGAGCTCGAAGAACTGCTGGGCCTTCTCGCGCTTGCGTTCGGAGTCGGCCTCCAGCGAGTTGCACTGGAGAGCGGTCTCCCGCAGCAACATGTCCGCGTCGGTCTGAGCCTGGGCGACGGCCTCGGCGCACTCGCGCTCCACCTCGTCGGCGCGCTGGCGGTGCTGGGCTTCGAGGTCGGTGCAGCGGCGTTCCATCTCCAGCTCGCGCCGTTCCATGGCGGCGGCGCGGGTGGCGCAGTCCTGGCGCGAGGCGTAGAGCTCGGACTCGGCCTCGGCGCGCATGGCGGAGGATTCGCGTTCGGCGTCGGCACGCAACTCGGCGACTTCAACGTCCGTGCGCGCACGGAGATCGGTGCACTCGCGTTCGGCCTGCAGGTGCATCTCCGCCGCCTCGTCCTCGGCGAGGCGGAGCATGCGGTGCATCCGTTCGGTGGCGCTCGCGTGCGTGCCCGAGGTGGACTCGAGGCGCTCGATCCTGGCGCGCGCCTCCTCCAGGTCCTGCCGCGTCATTTCCAGCAGCTTGCGCAAATCGGCTGCCTGCGCCAGCGCCTCGGCGCGGTCGAGGCTCGTGAAGCGCAGCTGCTCCTCGAGATTCTCGATGTGGTCGATGACCTGACGTCGATGAAAACCTCGGTAGACAACGTCGAAACCGGCGTGCAGCGGAACTAGTTCCTGCTCTTTTGCACCCATGGTCACCTACTCACTCAACCGGGCTGAAGATTGTGCGAGCTTACCCACGGCCGGTGACGCCAACCAGCGTCGACAATGGACGGACGGAGTTGATGTAACACGTGGAATAACCGGCCTTTCCTGGGAAAATGAGACGTCCGTAGATCAACACCAAACGACCCGCAGTCACCCGATTGTGTCAAGCTGGACTCCTTTTCGGGGTGTTCACTCCGTGCGTTCGCCGTGCACGGAAAGCAACCATCAAGGTCGAGATCACACGAATTGCCTTCCATCGGTCGTGGCTACTTCGATCACCCTTCGTTAGCCTTCTCGTTCGTGTCCTCACGAGTAGCCGTCGTCACCGACTCGACCGCGTCACTGCCGGCCCGTCTGGCGGACCGGTTCAACATCATCACGGTCCCGATGCAGCTCAAGATCGGGTCGGAACTGATCGACGAGGCATACGTGCCGACCGACAGGCTGCTCCAGGCGATGGAGGCGCAGATCCCGATCACGACGCAGCCGCCGGCGCCGGACGCGTTCTTCTGGGCCTATCAGGACGCGTGGGCGAAGGGCGCGGAGACGATCATCTCGGTGCATGTGACGCCGAAGCTCTCCCCCGCGACGGACGCGGCGAAGGCGGCCGCGGCCAAGTCGCGCGTGCCGGTGTTCATCGTCGACTCGCACTCGTCGGGGATGACGCTCGGGTTCGCGGCGCTCGCGGCGGCACGGATCGTGCAGAGCGGCGGCAACGTCCAGAACGCGCGCGGCGTCGCCGAGCAGCGCGGCCGCGACGCCCACGTGCTGATCTACGTCGACACGCTGCACTACCTGCGTCAGGCCGGCCGGGTCAGCGCGGCGGCGAAGCTCTTCGGCGACGCGCTCTCGGTGAAGCCGCTGCTCACGGTCGTGAACGGCGAGGTGGAGCCGTTCGACAAGGTCGTCGGCCGGGACCGGGCGCTGTCGAAGCTCGCGGACAAGGCGGTGGCGCTCGCCTACGGACGCAACGTGGACCTCGCGGTCGAGCACTTCGCGGCCGAGAAGGAGGGCCACGAGCTGCTCCAGATGCTGCAGAAGCGGATCCCGCACGCCCGCGACGTCGTCCTGACGCAGGTCAGCGCGGCGATCGGCGCGAACGTGGGGCCGGGAGCGCTGGCCGTCACCGTCTCACCGTTCTGATCAGAGCTCGGCCACTTCCTCCGCGAGGAGCAGGCCGGGGTCGATCCCCATCGGCGTGAGGTGACCGGCTAGTTCGAGCGAGAGCACGCCCTGAAGACGCGTCCAGAAGGACAGGGCGCGATGCACTGTCGGCGATGACGCGGCGAGAGCGCCCGCCCAGCCGCGGTTCATGCTCAGAAGCACGTCGAACGGGGTCTTCGGCGGCTCCTCCGACTCTCCGGCGCAGACCTCCAGCAGCACCGCCAGGATCTCGTCCGAGATCGCGGTGATGTCGTCGGGCGCGTGGTAGCCGGGCACGGGCGTGCCGTAGATGAGCAGGTAGCGCTGCGGGTCGCTCAGGGCCCACTCCCTGATGACCGCGGCGAGCGCCACCGCGGTGGTGCCGGCCGCGTGGGCGGCACGGACGGTGTCGGCGAGGCTGCGGTAGGCGTCCCGGATGAGCGCGGTGATCAGCTCGTCGCGACCGGCGAAGTACCGGTACAGCGCGGGCCCGCTCATGCCCATCTCCTTGGCGATGGCGTTGAGCGACAACGCCGTCACCCCGGCCGTGGCGATCTGCTCCCACGCGTGCCGCTTGACCTCGTCGCGCACCTGGGCCCGGTAGCGCTCTCGGGGGTTCCGCACCGACTCCGTCATGGTTAGACCCTCTCACATTCGTTATTGACAGTCACGGGCGTCTCGGTTTAGCTTCTGCATGTCACAACAGTTAGAGCTTCTAACTAGCGCGACTGCCGCTAACGAACCGAAGGAGAAGTCCCATGACCCGCACGCGCACCGCCCTGACCGCCCTCTCGCTCAGCGCCGGACTGCTCGCCATCACCGCATGCCAGAGCGCGCCGTCGAGCTCGCCTGCTCCGAGCAGCAGCGCCGCCGCGCCGACCTCGGTGACCTGCGAGGGCCAGGGCATCAACCCCGCCGCCCAGCTGCACCACCGGACCGAGACCCGCATCAACGCGCCGCTGAGCACGGTCTGGAAGGTGCAGACCGAGGTGGAGGGCTGGCCGGCCTGGCAGAAGGCCGTCACCAGCGCGAAGAGGCTGGACCAGGGCGAACTGAAGGCGGGTTCGAAGTTCGAGTGGACGACCCCGGCACCCGCGACGCCGACCACGCCCGCCACCACGCTGAACATCACCTCGACCGTCCTCGGGGTCAAGACCGGCGAGTGCGTGCGCTGGAGCGGCCCCGCGGTCGGCCAGGGCCTCGGCATCGACGAGGGCGTCCACGTCTGGACCTTCACCGAGGTGGACGGTGGCGTCCTGGTCCGCACAGAGGAGAGCTGGACCGGCGCTCAGGTGGAGGCCGACCCGGCCACCGCCATCAAGCTCCTCGGCGGCGGCCTCGACTTCTGGCTGGCCGACCTCAAGGCCGCCGCCGAAGCCCGTCCCGCCCAGAACTGACGTTCCGCACCGACACCCGAAACCCCCAAGGAGAAGACCATGTCCACTGACACCCGCGCCTCCGTCCACCCGTCGAAGCGCGTCCTCGTCGCGGCCTGGGCCGTTCCCGTCATGGTGATCGGCAAGTTCGGCCTGCTCTCCGGGATCCCGATCGTGGTCGTGCTCGTCGCGAGCCTGCGCAAGGGCCGTTCCAAGGCGCTGCGCTGGTGGTCAGGAGCCCTGACGCTGGCCTACGCCACTCCGTTGACGATGTGGCTGGCCGGACCGAGTCAGGCACCCAGCCTGTCCAAGTACATGGACTCCACGACGACGGCGGCACTCGCCGCGGCCGGTGTCGCCACCGCCATCGCGCACCAGGTAGTTCGCAGGCGGTCTACTGGCAAGTAACCTGGCGGGCGTGACCCTCCCCCTGACCGGCGAACGCACCGTGCCCGGTATCGCGGAAGAGAACTACTGGTTCCGGCGGCACGAGGCGGCCTATCTCCATCTCATCGGCCACTGCGCGGACGCCGTCGTGCTGGAGGCGGGCTGCGGCGAGGGCTACGGCGCGCAGCTGATCCGCACGGTCGCGCGCCGGGTGATCGCCCTCGACTACGACGAGCTGACGTCGCAGCACGTGTCGCGCGCGTACCCGCAGCTCAACGTGCTCCGCGGCAACCTGGCGACGCTGCCGTTGCGCGACGCCAGCGTCGACGTGGTGGCGAACCTGCAGGTCATCGAGCACCTGTGGGACCAGGAGGGGTTCCTGGCGGAGTGCCTGCGGGTGCTGCGTCCCGGTGGGAGGCTCATCGTGACGACGCCGAACAGGCTGACGTTCTCCCCCGGCCAGGACACGCCGCTGAACCCGTTCCACACCAGGGAACTCGCTCCGTCCGAACTGGACGAGATGCTGCGCGAGGCTGGTTTCCGCGTTGACGAACTGACCGGACTGCGTCACGGACGAAGGCTTGACACGCTCCTGAACGGACAGATCATCAACGCACAGGTCGAAGTCGCCCTGTCCGGTGCGCCGTGGCCGGCCGAGCTCAAGGAGGCTGTGGAGTCGGTGACGGTGGAAGACTTCGACATCACCCCGGACGACATGGACGCCTGCCTCGATCTCGTGGCAGTGGCGGTGCGCGCGTGACGGCGAAAGCTTCGGAGGGCACGTTCTGTCTCGTCCTGCACAGCCATCTGCCGTGGCTCGCGCACCACGGCGCGTGGCCGGTCGGCGAGGAGTGGCTCTACCAGGCGTGGGCGCACTCGTACCTGCCCATCGTGGACATGCTGCGCCGGTTCGCCGACGAGGGCCGTTCCGACGTCCTGACGCTCGGCGTCACCCCGATCCTGGCCGCGCAACTGGACGACCCGTACTGCCTGCGCGGCATGCACGACTGGCTCGGCAACTGGCACCTGCGCTCGCACTTCGCCGGAGAACGGCTGCGGGAGCTGTCGGCGTACGAGCACCGCGCCTCCTCCTGGGCGCTGGACAGGTTCGAAAGCCAGTGGCGGCACGGGTTCTCGCCGGTTCTCCGGTCCCTTGTGGACTCTTCGACGATCGAGCTGCTCGGCGGGCCCGCCACGCATCCTTTCCAGCCGTTGCTGGATCCTCGTGTGCGGGCGTTCGCGCTGCGGACGGGTCTGGACGACACCGCGTTACGCGTCGGCCGTGCGCCGGAAGGGATCTGGGCGCCGGAGTGCGGTTACTCGCCCGGCATGGAGGCGGGGTACGCGGCGGCGGGCGTGCGGCGGTTCATGGTCGACGGGCCCGCGCTGCACGGCGACACGTCGTCCGCGCATCCGGTGGGTTCGTCCGACGTGCTGGCGTTCGGACGTGATCTGGAGGTCTCGTACCGCGTCTGGTCGCCCAAAGTCGGCTATCCGGGCGATGCCGCGTACCGGGATTTTCACACCTACGATCACCCGACGGGCCTCAAGCCGTCGCGGGTGACGGGCAAGAACGTGGCGCCGGAGGACAAGCGGCCGTACGACCCGTTGCTGGCGCGCGAGGCTCTCGACAGGCATGTGGCCGACTTCGTGGAGACGGTCGTGCGGCGGTTGCGCGCGATCGACGGCGGTCTCGTCGTGGCGGCCTACGACACCGAGCTGTACGGGCACTGGTGGCACGAGGGTCCGTTGTGGCTGGAGGCCGTGCTGCGCGCGTTGCCGGAAGCGGGCGTGCGCGTGACGACGTTGCGGGGCGCCGTCGAGGCCGGGCACGTGGGTGCGCCGGTCGAGCTGCCGGCGTCGTCGTGGGGCAGCGGCAAGGACTGGCGCGTGTGGGACGGCGCGCAGGTGGCGGACATCGTGTCGTTGAACGAGTCGGTGCAGAAAGAGCTGCTGGGACTGGACTTCTCCTCCGACGTGAGGAATCCGGTGCTGGACCAGGCGGTGCGCGAGGCGCTTCTGGCGCTGTCGAGCGACTGGGCGTTCATGGTCACCAAGGACTCGGCCGCCGACTACGCCCGCTACCGCGCGAAGATTCACAGCGACCGTTTCAGCGAGCTCGCGGCGTTGACGCGACACGGTCGTGGACAGGCGAGAGCAACGGAGCTCCGCGCGGCAGACGGCCCGTTCGGGCACCTGGACGCGCGAGGAATGGGGTAGCGGGATGCGCGTGCTGATGTTGTCGTGGGAGTACCCGCCGGTGGTCGTCGGCGGGCTGGGCAGGCACGTCCACGCGCTCGCGACACAGCTGGCCGCGCAGGGGCACGACGTCGTCGTGCTGTGCCGTCAACCTTCCGGCACCGATGCGATCACCCATCCCACCGTGGACGTGGTGAGCGAGGGCGTGCGGCTGGTCCGCGTCGCCGAGGACCCAGCGCACTTCGTGTTCGAGAAGGACCTCTTGGCGTGGACGCTCGCGATGGGTCACGCGATGACGCGCGCCGGGCTGGCGCTGGACTCGTGGCGTCCCGACGTCGTGCACGCGCACGACTGGTTGGTCGCGCATCCGGCCGTGGCTCTCGCCGAGGCGTTCGGCGTGCCGTTGGTGGCGACGATCCACGCGACCGAGGCCGGTCGGCACTCCGGCTGGCTGTCGCACCCGCTGAACCAGCAGGTGCACTCGGTGGAGTGGTGGCTGGCGAACCGCGCCGACTCGCTGATCACCTGCTCATCGGCGATGCGCGGCGAGGTCGCGCATCTGTTCGAAGTGGACACCGCCGACGTTTCCGTGCTGCACAACGGCATCGAGCCGGGCGGATGGAAGGTGCGCGCGAAGGACGTCGGCGCCGCTCGGCGGACCTACTCGCCGCACGGTGATCCGCTGCTGCTGTTCTTCGGCCGGATCGAGTGGGAGAAGGGCATTCAGGACCTGATCGCCGCCCTCCCCCGGATCCGTCGTTTCCACCGGGGCACGCGCGTGGTCGTGGCCGGTGGCGGTTCGCAGACCGAGTGGTTGCAGGACCAGGCGCGCAAGCATCGTGTGCTGCGGGCCGTGGAGTTCGTCGGCCATCTGTCCGACAGGTCTTTGGCGGCGTTGCTCACAGCAGCCGACGCCGTCGTGCTGCCCTCTCGCTACGAACCTTTCGGCATCGTGGCCCTGGAAGCCGCGGCCGCCGGAACGCCCCTGGTCGCGTCGACCGCCGGCGGGCTCGGCGAAGTCGTGCTGGACGGGGTGACCGGGCTGTCGTTCACCCCTGGTGACGTGGACGGACTCACGCGCGCCGTGCGTGACGTGCTGTCCGATCCTTCCGCGGCCGCTGCTCGTGCGCGCGCTGCGAAAGCGCGTCTGGCCACGGACTTCAACTGGGCCACGATCGCTTCCGACACGGCTTCCGTCTACGCCAACGCTTTGGTGCGCGAACCACGCGTCCTGGGCCGCCCCAAGATCGCTACGGGCAATCTGTTCACCTAGATCCGCTACAGTCGCCGGTCCCGTTAACAACAGGTGACCGAGGACTGAATGAAATACCAACGCTTCGTGGCGCTCGGGGACAGCTGCACCGAGGGCCTGGACGACCTGCTCCCTGACGGCCGCTACCGGGGCTGGGCGGACCGAGTCGCGTCAGCACTGGACGCGCCGGGCTTCCGCTACGCCAATCTCGGCGTGCGCGGCCGCCGTCTCGACCAGATGCTGGTGGAGCAGGTCCCGTCCGCGGCGGCGTTGGAGCCTGACCTGGTGGTGCTGTTCGGCGGCGGCAACGACGTGATGTCCAACGCGACTCTGGACCAGATCGCTGAGCGGGCAGACGCGATGGTGCGCGCCGTGACGTCGTTCGGTTCTTCCCCGACCGTCGCCGTCTTCACGTTGAGCGACATCTCGCACCGCATGCCGTTCGGCTGGCGCATGCGTCCGCGCATCGAGACCTTGAACTCCGCCATGCGCACCGCGGCGTCCCGCTACGGCGCGGTGCTGGTCGACGTGGAGGCCGACGAGTGCGTGCACGACTCACGCTACTTCGGCCCAGACCGCCTGCACCTCTCGTCGTTGGGGCACAGGCGGTTGGCCGGACACGTGCTGTCTGCGTTGGATGTTGCTTTCGACGAGTCCTGGCTGATGCCGCTGGATGGCGCGGCCGCGAGCGCTTCCGTTCTCGATCACTGGCGGTGGCTGCGCGACCAGGTGCTGCCGGTCGCCTACACGCGGACGCGCAACAAGCTCATCGGCCGGCAGCCGGGCGACGGCTTCACCCCGAAGCGTCCGCAGCTCGCGCCGCTGACCTGGCAACGGCACGCAACTCGCTGACCTGTCAGGCCTCCGCTCGCTTGGCCAAGGCGTCCTTGGCCTTGCGGGCCATGTCCGCGATGTCCGCCCGCCGCTGCGCATCGGCCTCGTAGTCGGCCCGCCGATCCCGCACCACCCGAGCCGGCATCCCGACCGCGATCTTGAAGTCCGGCACGTCCCCGCGCACCACGGCGTGCGCGCCGAGCACACACCCGCGGCCGACGCGGGTGCCGCGCAGCACGGTCACCTTGGCCCCGAGCCAGCAGTCCGGCCCGATGCGGACCGGCGACTTCACGATGCCCTGGTCCTTGATCGGCAGCGTGATGTCCTCGACCTTGTGGTCGAAGTCGCAGATGTAGACCCAGTCCGCGACCAGCGAGGATGCGCCGATCTCGATGTCGAGGTAGCAGTTGACCGTGTTGTCCTTGCCGAACACGACCTTGTCGCCGATGCGCAGCGACCCCTCGTGGCACCGGATGGCGTTGCCGTCGCCGATGTGCACCCAGCGGCCGATCTCCAGGCGGCCGAAGCCGGGGCGGGCCATGACCTCGACGCGCTTGCCGAAGAACACCATGCCGCGCAGCACCACGTGCGGGTTGAGCAGGCGGAACTTGAGCAGCCGCCAGTACCGCACGATGTACCAGGGGGTGTAGGCGCGGTGGCGCAGGATCCAGCGCAGCGAGGCCATCGTGAGGAACCGCGCCTGCATCGGGTCCCGGCGCGACCTGCGCCAGCGAGTCCAGACAGGTGCGCCCCACATGCTCGTCATGGACGAAGACTCTAACTTCGGGCGTCCGGCGCGCTGGAGACGGTTCTAAAGTGGCCTCGACGAACGTGAGGTGCGACATGTGGGCGGTCATCGGCGTCTGGGACATCAGCCCCGAGGCGATCGACGCGTTGCGGGCGCAGGTACCGCTGATGGCGTCGAGCAAGGTCGGGCTGCCTGGATTCGTGCACGGCACGTGGACGCTCGACGGGCACATGATCCAGGTATACGACAACGAGGCGGACGCGCGCCGCTACCACCAGGACATGCTCGACCAAGGGGCGACAGAACCGCCTGGCGTGCGCTGTGTCGTGTGGGACGTGTCCGAGGTCGGCGCCGAGTCTCAGGCACCCTAGGGGCATGGCGATTCCTCTCATCATCGACACCGACCCCGGCGTCGACGACGCGTTCGCGATCGCGCTCGCGGCACGCAGCCCCGAAGTCGACCTCGTGGGCCTCACCACGGTGTTCGGCAACGTCGGGCTCGACCTCACGACGGCCAACGCGTTGCGACTGCTCGCTCATCTCGGACGCACGGACGTGCCCGTGGTCAAGGGCTCCGGAGGGCCGGGTGGGGCGGCGGACGTGCACGGCGAGGACGGGCTCGGCGGGCAGGCGCACACGTTGCCGGAGAACGCCGAAGGCGTCCGAAGTGAAGACGTCGTCCAGTTCTTCGCGGACAACATCAAGCCGGACACGGTGGTCGCGGCCATCGGGCCGCTCACGAACATCGCCCAAGCGCTCGAAGCCGGTGTCGAGTTCCCGCGGCTGATCGTCATGGGTGGCGGGCTCGGCCTGGGCAACATGACCGCGCGCGCCGAGTTCAACTTCTGGGCGGACGCGAAGGCCGCGCGGACGGTCGTGCGCAGGGGCAACCCGATCATCGTGCCGCTCAACCTGACGCAGCGGTGCATCGCGGACACCGAGTTCCTCGCGAACGTCGACCCCGTGCTGAGCAACCTCACCGGCACCTACCGGGCGTACCTCGCGAGGCATTCCGAGCAGAACATGTCCGGGCGCGAGGAGGGCATCCTGATCCACGACGCCGTGGCCGTGGCGGAGGCGATCGTGCCCGGCACCCTGCACCTGAGGACGCACGGCCTCGACATCGACGACGAGGGCGCGCTGGTCGAGGGAAAGCACCAGGTAGAGGTCGCGGAGGACTGCGATTGGCCCGCGCTGAGGGCCTTCATGGAGCAGCGGTTGTCCGTTTGACGACAACTTCACGTCGCTCTCTGGGGTTGTGCGGGCACGGAAAGTAGGGTCCGCGACCATGCAGCGAAGAGTCCTCACGACGGCTGCGGTAGCGGTGGCCATGACGTTCGGAGTGGTCCCTGCCTCCGCTCAGCCCCAGATTCAGGTGGTGCCGGATCCGGCGGCACACGTGAACCCGTTCATCGGCACGACCAACCTCGGGAACACCTTTCCCGGCGCGGTCGTGCCGTTCGGCATGTTCTCCTTCAGCCCGGAAGCCAGTCGCGGCAACACCCTGCGTGCCGCGGCCCCCGGCGGATACCGGTACGACGCCACGAAGATCCGCGGCTTCAGCCTCACCCACATGTCGGGAACGGGCTGTGCGGGCGGAAGTGGTGACATCCCGATCTTCCCGCACGTCGGGGCCGTCACCACGTCGCCGACCACGGACGCGACCGACGCGGTCTACGCCAGCGAGTTCGCGCACGCCGACGAGGTGGCCAAGCCCGGTCGCTACGACGTGACTTTGAAGTCCGGCGCCAAGGCCGAGCTGTCCGCCACCGAACGCACCGGTGCCGCGCGGTTCAGCTTCCCCGCCGACAAGCCGGCGACGGTGCTGATCAACACCTCCAAGTCGCAGGTCGGCTCGTCCGACGCCCAGACGGTGATCGACAAGGACAAGCGGACGATCACCGGCAGCGTCACGAGCGGCAACTTCTGCGGCTACATCAACCAGGTCGGCCGCCGCAGCTACTACACGCTGCACTTCGTGGCGGAGTTCGACCAGGAGTTCACCGAGGTCGGCACGTACCAGGACAACGTTGTCACGGCCGGAAGCACGTCCTCCAAGGGCGGCACGACGTACGGAACGAACGGCTGGCCGGTGCTGGGCAAGGGTTCTGGCGCCTACCTCGGCTTCGCGCCCGGCTCGCAGGTCGGCGTCAAGGTCGGCATCTCCTACGTCAGCCTGGACAACGCGAAGGCGAACCTCAAGGCCGAGAACAAGGGGCAGTCCATTGAGGACATGAGGGACAACGCGTACATCGCGTGGCAGAAGCAGCTCAAGCGCATCGAGGTCGGCGGCGGCTCCGATGACGAGCGGACGAAGTTCTACACCGCGCTGTACCACTCCCTGCTGCACCCCAACCTGTTCAGCGACGTCAACGGCGAGTACGCCGGGTTCGACGGCAAGACCCACAAGATCGACAAGAAACGGCAGAAAGCCCAGTACGGCACGTTCTCCGGCTGGGACATCTACCGCTCGCAGCTGCAACTGCTCACCATGCTCGAACCGCAGATCGGCTCGGACATCGCGCAGTCGCTGCTCAACCAGTCGGAGCAGAACAACGGCGTGTGGGACCGCTGGACGCACAACGGCGGCGGCACGCACGTGATGAACGGCGACCCGGCACCCATCGCGCTGGCGGCCATCTCGGCGTTCGGCGGCGACGGGTACGACGTCAAGTCGTCGCTTCGGAGTTTGGTGAAGGCCGCGACCGTGCCCACGGCGCTGGACCTGAGCAAGGACGGCTGGGCCGTGATGTCGGTCGGGCAGCGGCCGTCGCTCGACAAGTACCTGCAGAACAAGTACATGCCGTCCGTGTCGAACGCGTGGGGCGGCGCTGCGGAGACCCTGGAGATCTCCGCGGCGGACTTCGCGATCAGCCAGCTCGCCGAACGCACCGGCGACAAGAAGATCGCGAAGACGTTCGCCGAGCGCGCGCAGTGGTGGCAGAACAACTTCGACCCGGTCGCCGACAGCACCGGCGGCTACATCCGCAACCGCAACGCCGACGGCACGTGGGTCAAGGACTTCACGCCGGACACCGGCAACGGGTTCGTGGAGGGCAGCAGCGCCCAGTACACGTGGATGGTGACGCACAACGTCGCCGGGCTCGTCGACTCGCTGGGCAGCCGCGAACGCGCCAACAAGCGACTGGACGACTTCTTCCACAACGCCGACGGCAGCTGGGCCCTCACGGGTCGTGGCGGCGCGAAGTCCGAACTGGACAACGAGCCGTCCGTGAACGTGCCGTGGCTCTACAACTACACGGGCCAGCCCGCCAAGGCGCAGGAGACGTTGCGCGAGACGATCGGCACGCTGTGGAAGAACGCTCCCGGCGGCATCCCCGGCAACGACGACCTCGGCGCGATGTCGTCGTGGTTCGTGTTCACCGCGATGGGCATCTACCCGCAGGTGCCGTCACGTGCCGAGCTGGCGCTGAGCAGCCCGCTGTTCACGTCGGTGAAGATCAACCGCGGTGGCGGCAAGGACATCACGATCAACGCTCCTCAAGCGAACCACGCCACGAAGTACGTGCAGTCGTTGAAGGTCAACGGCCGCACTTCGTCGAAGACCTGGCTGCCCGAGTCGTTCGTGGAACGCGGCGGCAAGCTGGACTTCGTGCTGGGCAAGGCACCTTCCGCCTGGGGCACGGGTGCGACCGATGCCCCGCCGTCGTTCCGCGACGGCGAGAAGCCGATCAAGCACGACCAGCCGTACTTCCTGACCGTCGAACCGCGGCAGCTCGTGGTCGAGCCCGGCAAGTCGGTGACGGCGAAGGTCAACTCGGTCAAGCTCTACGACGGTGACCCGAAGGCGACCTACACGATCACCGGCCCGGAGACGCTGAAGTTCACGCCCACCACCGGTGCCGTGCCCGCCGAGTTCACGGTCACGGCCGAAGCCGGTACCGCGCAAGGCTTCTACGACTTCACCGTGACGGTGAACGTCGAGGGCGCGTCCAAGCCGGTCGTGCTGCCGCAGACGGTGAAGGTCGCGCCGGCGGGCAGCATGCTCGCCGCCGTGAACAACGTGGGCGCCTCCGCCGACGCGGACGGCGAGGGCGACTTCGACGGCGGCGGCTACAGCTACTCGAGGGAAGCCCTGGCCACGGCCGGTCTTCCGCCGGGCGGCACCAGCACCGTCGACGGCCTCACGTTCACGTGGCCGTCGTCGCCTCCCGGCCGTCCCGACAACGCGACCGCGGCGAAGCAAACGCTTGCCCTGTCCGGAACCAAGCTCGCTTTCGTCGGCTCCGCGGCCAACGGTGCGCGAACGAAGCCGGCCACGGTGACGTTCACGGACGGCACCACGGCGTCGGTCGACATCGGGTTCAGCGACTGGACGCTGGGCGGCGGCGGAGCGGCACCGAGCTTCGGCAACGTGATCATCGCGAACACGCCGTATCGCAACACGCTGGGCGGCGGCAACGAGAAGGTCGCCACGCACATCTTCGCGACGAAGACGTACGTGGCCCCGGAGGGCAAGACGCTGGCGAGCGTCGTGCTGCCGGACGACGTCAACATGCACATCTTCGCTGTGGCACTGGGTTAGTCCATCCCGGTGGGGCGGCTCGGTTCACCGACTGGGCCGCACCCGCCGAGAGGATGATCCGGCAGTGACCGACATCGAGCAGCGGCTCATCAAGGCGGCCCGCGACGGCGAGTGGCTGAGGCCCGGTGACGTGGTGCGGGCCGACCTGATCAGGGAGTTGCTGCTCGGCCGCCACGGCGATCTCGATCCGCGCGGCGTGCGGCTGATCGGAGCGCGAGTCAAGGGCAGCCTCGATCTCAGCAGGGTGAACGCGGTCGTCGGCTTGACCGCGCAGGACTGCACCTTCACCGAGTTGATCAACGCCCGCTCCGCACGTCTGCCGCACCTGGTGCTCCATGGGGTGAAGTGCACCGAGATCTACGCGGACGGCCTCCACGTCAGCAGTGACCTGCTCCTGCACGCCGGAACCAGCGTCGTCGCTCGGGACGGGCAGGACGCGATCCGGCTGATGGGCGCTCACGTCGCGGGAAGCCTCGAACTCTCTGGCGCCGCGATCACCAGTACTACACGTCTCGCCCTCAACGCCGCGGGCATCACAGTGGGCGGCGCAATGATCATGAAAGACGACCTGCGGATCACCGGACACAGCAATCTCGGCGCGATCAACATGGTCGGCGCCCGCTTTGGTTCCGACCTCGAAGTGGCCGCGACGACGATCACCAACACCGCCGGACCCGCCGTCATGATGAACGGCGCCCAAGCCGGCGGTCTCCTCCGCCTGGGAGACGGAACGCGCTTCACCGGACACGGCTTGGACGGCACGATCCGCCTAGCCGGCACTCGCATCGCGGGCGGCGTCCAGCTGGTGAATGCTGAGATCACCAACACCGCAGGCCCAGCGATCGCTGCGGGCGGCATCAGAACCGACAACCTGCTCGTGCAAGGCTGTCGCATCTCAGCCCACAGCGCCCAGGGCACGATCGACCTGATGGCCGGCCACATCGACACGGACCTCTCGGTCAAGCACTCGGAGATCGCGAACACGGCGGGCCCCGCTGTGAGTGCGTACCGCCTTCACGTCGACGGTGCCGTGATCCTGCTCGGGCGAACCCGGTTGTCCGCGAACGGTGGCCACGCCGTCCTGAACCTGGCCGACACCCGTGTCGGCGGCACCCTCAGGTGCGGACAGGCGCTCGAGATCCACGCGGACGCGAACACGATCGCGTTGCTGGACCTGCGGAACGTGGTCGTCGGAACATCAGCCAACCTGCCGCCCACCCTCATCTGCCGCCTCGAGGAGTGCTCCCGCGCTCGTCGCGTTTGGCTGGACGAGTTCAGCTACGCATCGCTCGGCGCGGACTGGGATTGGCAGAAATGGCTTCACCTGATTCGCTGCCACACACCGGCTTATCACGCTTCGTCCTATCAGCGCCTTGCCGCGGTCGAGCGAGCCGCCGGGCACGACGGCACCGTGCGCCGGATTCTCATGGCACAGCAGACAGATCTGCGGCGGCGCAGCCCTCAGTCGTTGGGTGGGCCGTTGACGCGGTGGTTCCACTGGCTGTGGGGAGTGCTGGCCGGGTACGGCTACCGAGCGCGCCGCACGGCCGCCGCCCTGCTGCTGGTGCTCGTCGTCGCCGGGGCGATCGGCTGGTGGGCCGGGCAGGTCGACACCCGTCCCGGGCATCTCGTCGCCGAACGGGTCACGAGCGCGACCGGGGTGGCTGGGGTTCCCTGCTCCACGGTCGAACTGATCGGGCTCGGGCTGGACCGCGGGTTGCCGCTGGCCATGACCGGGATGCGGGCGCGGTGCGATCTGGACACCGCGTCGAAGAAGGGGCAGGCGTTCACCGCGGCCATCTGGCTGGTGCAGCTTGCTGTGTGGGGGTTGGCGACGCTGGCGTTGGCGGGGTACACGAACCTCGTGCGCAAGCCCGGCTGACGTGGAATGTCGCGGTCTCCAGCGAGGCTGATGCCGCGGCCAATAATCTTGGACCGTGTTCTCGGTTTCTGAGCGTGATCAGTTGCGCCGCGACCTCGTCAACGCCGCCGACGACGATCCCCGTGTGGTCGGGGCGGCGCTGACCGGGTCGGCGGCGGTGGGCAGGGAAGATCGCTGGTCCGACATCGACTTCGCGCTGTCGGTCGAAGGCGAGTTGGATGCGGTGGTCGTTGACTGGACGGCGTTGATGTACGCGTGCGGTGCCGTCAGCCATCTTGACGTTCGGCACGGCACGGTGCTGTTTCGGGTGTTCCTGATGCGGTCGACGTTGCAGGTGGACGTCGCGTTCTGGCCGTCTGACAAGTTCGGGGCCACCGGACCCACGTTCAAGCTGTTGTTCGGCGGGACGAACGAACTGCCGCAGTCCGGGCAGCCTGATCGTGACGAGCTCATCGGGCTGGCCTGGCTGTACGCACTGCACGCGCGGTCGTCCATCGCGCGCGGGCGTGCGTGGCAGGCGGCCTACATGATCAACGGGATGCGCGACCACGTGATGTCGTTGTGGTGCCTGCGCGAAGAGGTGAACGCGGTGCAGGGGCGGGGGCTGGACGACCTGCGGAACGCCGGCGCGTTCGCCGGGACGCTCGTGTTGTCCACGCATCCCGACGAGTTGGCGCGAGCGTTTCACGTGCTGACCGGGCTGTTGCTCGGGGAGATCACTGAGCCGGAACTGCGCGAGGCCGTTCGGGCGCTGTCTCCCGCAGCAGCAAACCGGCCGTGAGCAGCACCAGCACGGCCGCCGAGCCGTGCACCATGAGCGCGTAGCCCACCGTGCCGCCGTGCGTGATCACGGCGAGGCAGTCGCCGATCGGGATGATCGAGTCCGCCAGGATCACCCAGCCCAGGGCTCGCCGATGGCCCATCAGCAGCAGGATCAGGGCTGTCAGGGCATAGGCGAGATCGCGCACGCCCTTCACGACGTAGTAGCCGGCCGGGTCGACGATGCCGAAGCCCGCTGCCGAACCGTCGCCGTTGAGCAGGTAGCTCAGGCCGAAGTAAAAGCCGGCCAGCACGACAAGCCAACCCAGGATCGTGGTCAAACGCATTGCATCCTCCGCAAGAATCTAGCAGTGCTAGCGATTGGAGCGACGCTAACATTGCGAGCGCTCGGATGTCTAGCAGTGCTAGATTTTGCGGGTGAGCATCCAGAACCGGCGCGAGCGTGAACGCGCGGAGCGGCACCAGCTGATCATCGACGCGGCCCGCGAACTGGCCGAGGAGGAGGGCTGGGACGCGGTCACCACGCGCAGGCTCGCCGAGAAGGTCGAGTACAGCCAGCCGGTGCTCTACAGCCACTTCAAGGGCAAGGACGCGATCGTGCGCGCCGTCGCGATCCAGGGGTGCGGTGACCTGGCCCGGCTGTTGCGGAAAGCCCGTCCGTCACGAGGGGAGTCACGGCTGCGGGCCGCAGCGGAGGCATACCTCGAGTTCGCGCGACGAAGGCCCGCGCTCTACGACGCGATGTTCGTGCAGCAGTCCGACATTCCGTGGGGCACGGACGAGGTGCCGCAGGAACTGCTCGATGCGTTCGGAGAACTGGTCGCCGCGGTCGAACCCGTTCGAGGCGAACGCGACCTGGAGGCGTTGACGGAGGTCTTCTGGAGCTCGCTGCACGGCATCGCAACCCTCATGCAGGGCGGGAGACTGCGACCGGTGCACGACGAGAACCGCCTTGACCTGCTGCTAGGTGCGCTCAGCCTCGGACAGCACGAAAACGGGCTTTGAGCCGATCCTGGTCAGCACGACCGTGGCCGACGCGGAACCGGAGAGCTTCAGCCGCTTGCGCAACGTGTTCGGGTCGACGTCCAGGCCGCGCACCAGGATCTCCAACCGGCCGACCCCGCGCGTCTTCAGCAACGACTTGAGCGACTTCTCCGTGTAGTGCCCGTGTTCGAGCACGCGGAACGCGCGGATGCCCGGAGGCGGCTTGTCCCCGCTCAGGTACGCGATGCGTTCGTCGAGCTGCCACAACCCGTGCCGCGCCGCGTAGTGCCGCACCAGCCCCGCGCGCACGACCGCGCCGTCCGGATCGATGATCCACGCGCCGGGCGGGGCGACCGTGCAGTCGTCGGGTTCGGCGTCCGTCAACGTCCACGAATCCGAGCCGTGCAGCACGGAGGCGCGGCGCGAAACCCCAGGCGTGGCAAGGCCTCTGGTCCACAGACAGGCCTCCCGGACCGCGCCGTCCAGGGACACGACCTCGATCTCGGAAGCCCACGGCGCGACGGCGAAGTCGATGCCGGGAGCGCACTTCACCGCGAGATCAACGCCCGCGTACACCTCGGACAGCTCGTCGAGAGGCGGCACGAAGTCCGAAGGATTCCACTTGCGACGGCCGGCGGAATCGCGGCGGGCCGGGTCAGCGGTCACCGCACCAGCACGAGACACCGGCCGCAGAGCATCGGCCTGAACGACCAGCTGACCCGGAACGTTGTTGCGCGCCATGGCAAGCCGTACCGGATCGAGGTCCGAGCCGAGACACCGGGACGCCACCGCGCTCAAAGCGAAGAGATCCGCACCCACCGAGCACGTCACGTCGTGCACATCGCGACCAGCGAACCGCAGGGCGCGATGACGAGCGACAGCGGAGGCCGTGGCCTGCTGGAGTGAGTCGTCGGTGAAGAGCCAGGAGCCGGCACCGTCCAGTTTGGACACGGCACGACGCCGCAGCAGCACGGTCTCCACGACCGGAGCGAAAGACGAACCGAGAAGCTTCCGCGCGACCTCGACGTCACGCAACCGGGAAGCGTCCGAGAAAGGCAACGCGTCCACCTCGGTCAACGCGGCGGTTCCGGCGGCAGAGCGCAGGAACGCCACGTCGGCAGAGGTGAACGCGTATCCCAACTCAGGAAGTCTTCTCGCCGGTGATCGACACGTTGTAGAACACCTCGCGCGGCAGCACCTTCGCGAAGACGTTCTGGTCGACCCACGAGAGGTTCTGCCAGGTGCGGTAGGCGAACAGCGCCCACCCGAAGCCCAGCTTCTCGCGCGGCACGGCGGCCTCGAACGTGCGCACCGGCCAGCCGAACAGAGCCGCGGACAGCTCGTCGGTCACCGCGCGAACCGACACAGCACCCGCACGACGAGCCGTCGCCTCGAGCTGGTCCGGGTCGAACGTGTGCAGATCGACGACGGCCTCGAGAGCCGCGGCGCGGGAGGACTCGTCGAGCTCCTCCTGCGGACGGCGCCACTCGCCCAGCGCCGGCACGGCCTTGGTGATGTTGGTGGTCAGCCACCACGTCGCCTGGCCGAGCTTGCGGGCGTAGAAGTTGCCGATGTTCGTCGGGTCGCCCGCGAACACGAACTTGCCGCCGGGCTTGAGCACCCGCAGCACCTCGCGCATCGCCGCCTCCACATCCGGGATGTGGTGCAGCACCGCGTGACCGACGACGAGGTCGAACGTGTTGTCGTCGTACGGGATCCGCTCGGCGTCGGCGACACGGCCGTCGACGTCCAGCCCGAGGTGCGCGGCGTTGCGCAGCGCGACCTCGACCATGCCGGGCGACAGGTCGGTGACCGAGCCCTTCTTGATCACGTCGCCCTGCATGAGGTTCAGCAGGAAGAAGCCGGTGCCACAGCCCAGTTCCAGCGCATGCTCGTACGGGCCGACGTCACCCGCCGCGGCGCGGAACCTGTCCGTCGCGTAGGTGATGCAGCGGTCGTCGTACGAGATCGACCACTTCTCGTCGTACGTGCCCGCTTCCCAGTCGTGGTAGAGCACCTGCGCGAGTTTGATGTCCTTGTAGGCCGCCTCGACCTCTTCGGCCGTCGCGTGCGGGTTCGGTGCCGGATCAGTTGCCACTGAACTTCGCCTTTCCGGGACCGTTCGCGATGAACGACTCCACGCCGTTCTTCTTGTCCTCCGTCGCGAACAACGCCGCGAAGAGGTGGCTTTCGAGCTTCAGGCCCGACTCCAGGTCGGTGTCGAGACCACCGTCGACGGCGGCCTTCGTCGCGGCCAGGGCCAGCACGGGCCCGTTCACGAACTGCTTGGCCCACCGCACGGCCGCGGCGTACACGTCGTCGGGTGCGACGACCTCGTCGACCATGCCGATCTCCAACGCCTCCTGGGCGCCGACGAACCGGCCGGTGTAGAGCAGGTCCTTGGTCTTCGACGGACCGATCAACCGGGCGAGGCGCTGCGTGCCGCCACCGCCGGGGATCAGGCCGAGCAGGATCTCGGGCTGGCCGACCTTCGCGTTGTCACCGGCGATGCGGCGGTCGCAGCCGAGCGCGACCTCGAAGCCGCCGCCCAGCGCGTACCCCGTGATCGCGGCGACCGTCGGCTTGGGCACCGAGGCCAGCGCGCCGAGAGCGTCCGACAGGCCCTTGGCCCGCAGCGTCATCTCGGCGTGGGAGATCTGCGCGAACTCCTTGACGTCCGCGCCGGCCGCGAAGACCTTCTCGCCGCCGTAGACGATGACCGCGTAGACGTCCGAACGCTCCGAGGCCTCCTTCGCGGCGGCCTGGAGCTCGGTCTGCACCTGCCGGTTCAGGGCGTTCATCGGCGGCCGCTCCAGGCGGATCGTGCCGATCCCGTCCTCGACCTCAAGCCTCACGAACTCAGCCAACAGACCCTCCTCGATGAGTACCCGGATCGACCGTACGTTACCGCCCGGTAGTCGCGAGTTCGCGCCGGTCGTCCGGTCAACCGCCGGTGCCGGATTCGGCGAAGCCCAATTCGGTGCCGGCGATTGACCGGACGACCGGCTTCCCGGCGAACTCGCCGCCGTCTGCGGAGCAGCGGCAAAAAACTCAGACCTTGCGGCGGGCGAAGAAGCGGTCCCCGGACTTCTGCAGCTCCAGGTCCTGACCGAAGGTCTTGGAGAGGTTCTCTTCGGTGAGGACGTCGTCCAGCAGACCCTGGGCGACGATCGAGCCCTCGCGCAGCAGCAGCGCGTGGGTGAAGCCGGGCGGGATCTCCTCGACGTGGTGCGTGACCAGCACCATCGCGGGCGCGTCCGGGTCGAGCGCCAGCTCCGAGAGCTTCGCGACCAGGTCCTCGCGGCCGCCCAGGTCGAGGCCCGCGGCGGGCTCGTCGAGCAGCAGCATCTCGGGGTCGGTCATCAACGCGCGGGCGATCAGCGTGCGCTTGCGCTCGCCCTCGCTCAACGTGCCGTAGAGGCGGTCGGCGAGGTGCGCCATGCCGAGGGTGCCGAGCAGTTCGCGGGCGCGGTCCGTGTCCTGCTTGCCGTACTCCTCGCGCCAGCGGCCGAGCACCGCGTAGCCGGCGGAGACGACCAGGTCGACCACCGTCTCGTCGGGCGGGATGCGGCCGCCGAGCGCCGCGGAGCACAGACCGATCCGGGGCTTGAGCTCCTGGACGTCCGTTTTGCCCAGACGTTCACCCAGGAGGTGGACCTTGCCCTTGGTCGGGTGCAGGTCGGCGCTGGAGAGCCGTAGCAGGGTGGTCTTGCCGGCACCGTTCGGGCCCAGCACCACCCAGCGCTCGTCCAGTTCCACGCTCCAGTCGATGTTGCCGACCAGCGTGTTCTTCCCGCGGCGGACCGATACGCCCGCCATGTGCACGACCAGATCTGTCACGTCGACGTCCGCCACGGCTCCATTCTTCCGAACGGCCATGCACGGGTCCTCCATCGGGGTGTCCCACGCGCCGGGTGAGACCGCTGGGCCGCCTGTGTGAACTCTCAAGTTTTTTGTCGGTCGCGGATGCCAAGATCGGTGCATGGCTACGCGACCCGAGTCCGAGGTGCTGGCAGGCCGACCGTTCCCACTGGGGGCACACGCCGAAGCAGGCGGTGTCCGGTTCGCGGTGACGTCCCACGTCGCCGACGCGGTCGAGGTCTGCCTGATCGACGACGACGGCGCCGAGAAACGGGTCGAGCTGACCGAACGGACGTTCGGCGTCTGGCACGGGCTCGTGCCCGGCGTCATGCCTGGTCAGCGGTACGGGTTCCGGGTGCACGGGCCGTACGACGCGGGCCGCGGCCTGCGCTGCAACCCGGCGAAACTGCTGGTCGACCCGTACGCGCGGCAGATCGAGGGCGGGATCACGGACCTGAACGCCGTTCTGGGCTAC
Source organism: Lentzea waywayandensis (assembly GCF_900115955.1). Taxonomy (GTDB): domain Bacteria; phylum Actinomycetota; class Actinomycetes; order Mycobacteriales; family Pseudonocardiaceae; genus Lentzea; species Lentzea waywayandensis. The sequence goes on along the minus strand of NZ_FOYL01000003.1, from coordinate 795,793 downwards.
GTGGGCGATCCGATGCACGGGCCGCCGTCCGCGGTCGACTCGCTCGGGAGCGTGCCCCTGAGCGTCGTGAGCTCGCCGGGCGGCGTGGACACGGGCGTGAAGCCCGAGGTGCCGTTCGAAGAGGCCGTCATCTACGAGATGCACGTCAAGGGCTTCACGAAGAACCACCCGGAGATCCCGGAGAAGCTGCGAGGCACGTACCTGGGGCTGGCGCATCCGGCGGCGATCGAGCACCTCACGCGGCTCGGCGTCACCACGGTCGAACTGCTGCCGGTCCAGGCCTTCCTGGACGAACCGTCGCTGCTGAGCCGGGGCGCGCGAAACTACTGGGGCTACTCGCCGCTCGGCTACTGCGCGCCGCACGCCGCCTATGCGAGCGAACCGGGCCGCGAGATCCAGGAGTTCCGCACGATGGTCGCGGCACTGCACGCGGCGAACATCGAGGTGCTGATCGACGTCGTCTACAACCACACCTGCGAGGGCGGTCCCGACGGGCCGACGGTCTCCTTCCGCGGCTACGACGCGCCGGGGTACTACCTGCACGCCGGTGGCGGCAGCACGGTCGACATCACCGGCTGCGGCAACACGCTGGACGCCGGGTCGCCGCAGGTCGTGCGGCTGGTCACGGACTCGCTGCGGTACTGGGCGGACGAGATGGGCGTCGACGGGTTCCGGTTCGACCTCGCCTCGACCATGGGCCGTCCCGGCGGCGGGTTCTTCGACCGCGACAGCGCGTTGCTGACGGCCATCACGACGGACCCGGTGCTGTGCCGGTCCAAGCTGATCGCCGAGCCGTGGGACGCGACCGGCGACGGGTATCGCGTCGGCGACTTCGGGGTGCAGTGGGCCGAGTGGAACGGCCGCTACCGCGACACGGTCCGGGACTTCTGGCGCGGCCACACGTCCGTGCGCGATCTCGCGTACCGGCTCTCCGGGTCGAGCGACCTCTACGCGGACGACCTGCGCCGGCCGTGGCAGTCGATCAACTTCATCACCGCGCACGACGGGTTCACGCTGCGGGACCTGGTGTCGTACAACGACAAGCACAACGACGAGAACGGCGAGGAGAACCGCGACGGCACGAACGACAACCGTTCGTGGAACTGCGGCGCCGAGGGCGAGACGACCGATCCCGAGATCCTGTCGCTGCGGGCCAAGCAGGCGCGGAACCTGCTCGCGACGCTGCTGCTGTCGACCGGCACGCCGATGATGACCGCGGGCGACGAGATGTGGCGCACCCAGGGCGGCAACAACAACCCGTACTGCCTCGACAACCGCGTCTCGTGGGTCGACTGGACGACGGGCGACGCGGGGAAGGCGCTGCTGGGGTTCACGCAACGGCTGATCGAACTGCGCGCGTCGTCGCCCGCGTTGCGGCAGCCCGAGTTCTTCGAGGGCCGCACGACCCCCAGCGGCAACCCGGACCTGGTGTGGTTCCGGCCGGACGGGCAGGAGATGGCCGAGACGGACTGGTTCGACGAGGGCCGCCGCACGCTCGGCATGTTCATCGACGGCTCGAACTGCCTCTCGCGCACGCGCGAGGGCGAGCTCGTGTCCGACGACTCGTGGCTGATGCTGATGCACGCCGGTGCCGAAGAAATCAGCGTGACGCTGCCGCACGAGCGCTACGGGCCGGCGTACGAGCCGTATCTGGACACGACGACGGCGGACGGCTCCCCCGCCAATCCCGGTTCCTTCGCGCCGCGGGAGAAGGTGACGGTGGCGGCTCGCTCGTTGCTCGTGCTGCGGCTCCCGCGCTGATACTCCTTGCGGTTACTTGACTCTGTGGCAGAGGTTCTTCCGGCAAATGGACGCTCTAGCCACATTCGGAGAACGTCTGGCACCATCACGTTCGTGGTCGTCTACTGCTGGACTGACCGCACGATCGATCTCGTGCTCGTCGCGTCGTGCGGGTGTAGCTCGACGCGACGCATGCGCTGAAGCGCCCTGCGTCGCGTCTTGATCGCTACCCCGTACCCGACGCGGCCTTCAGGAGCGAGTGCGTGACTTCGACCTATGCCGGAAACATTTCCGGCCAAGATCAATTCGACCTCCACCCGGCGCTGGACAGTCAGCTGCTGCGTGACGTGATCCACCCGTCCCGGTCGCTGTGGACGCCGCGCGAGCTGCGCGATCTGACCTCGTTCGTGGCGAGCGAGCTGACCACCGGACTTCTCCAGATCCTCGACTACTCGACCGAACGCCGCTGGTGGGCGCGGTTGGGACTGACCGAGGGCGTCGAGCTGTGGCTGCTGTCGTGGCTGCCGGGGCAGGGCACCGAACCGCACGACCACGGTGGCTCGGCCGGCTCGTTCACCGTGCTGACGGGCCAGTTGCAGGAGGACTACCGCTACCCCGCCGGGCCGATCCGGTCCGCGGTGCGGACCACCGGGGAGGCGCTGGGCTTCGGGTCCGGGCGGGCGCACCAGGTGCTGAACCCGTTCGACGGACCGGCCGCGACCGTGCACGCCTACTCGCCGCCGCTCGTGCCGACCCGCGAGTACGCGTCGCTGCTCGACATCCCCGACTCGATCCCGCCGCTGCCCGCGCAGCGCCTGCCGCTGGCAGAACTGCGTCAGCTGGCCGACCTGGAGGGCCCGTGAGCAACCTCGACACCATCCTCGAAGAGGCGCGCTCGCACCTCAAGCGGCTGGAACCGCACGAGGTGCTCGCACTGGAGGACGTGCTGGTCGTGGACATCCGGCCGGCCCACAACCGGCTGGCCGAGGGCGAGATCGAGAACTCCGTCGTGGTCGAGCGGATCGTGCTGGAGTGGCGGCTCGACCCGGACGGCGAGTGGCGGCTGCCGGGCTTCACTCCGGACACGACCGTCGTCGTGGTGTGCAACGAGGGCTGGGCGTCGTCCCTGGCGGCGCGGGACCTGCAACGGGTCGGGCTGCCCAACGCGACGGACCTCGTCGGCGGGTACCGGGGCTGGCGCGCGGCCGGCCTGCCGATCCGCGAGGGCGGGTCGCAGCCGGTGGTCTGACGCCGGGGAACCGCCGTCCCGCCGGTAACGTCTGGTGATCGTGACAGTTGTGCGCTGGATCGTGACGGCACTGGTGGTGGCCGGCACGATCGCCTGGACCCTCCCGGAGTTCTACCTCGGCCTCGCCGGAGCACTGGTCGGCCTGCTCGTGGAACTGACCGCTGTCCAGGCGGGCCTGGCGCTCGGCGCCGTCCTCTTCGGACTCCGGATCACCCACGTGATCATCGGCCTCGGCGCCGAGCTCAAGTCGTGGACGTGGACGCATCAGCGGGTCGTCCTGCGCACCATCCCGGTGCTCGCCACGGTCGGGATCACCGGGCTCAAGCCGGGTGTACGCACGCGGACCGTCCTGAACGGAGTGTTCGCGATCGTCTTCTGCGCGGCCGTCGCGGCCCTGATGTGGCTCGCGGCCGGCAGCGCGTTCGGCAAGGGCATGGCCCTCGCCGCCACGGCCTGCTTCCTGCTTCAGCTCATGCCGGTCGAGAAGCCCGGCCACACCAGCCTGGGCTGGTACGTGTTCTCGCTGCCGAGGATGACCGGACGGCCGCTCGGCGAGCTGGAGGCGCGGCCGCGCGTGCTCGCCGGCATGGACGCCTACCACCGCGGCGACCTCGACGAGGCCGAGCGGATCTACGCGGAACTGGTGAAGGACCACCCCGAGCTGCTCACCGTCGTCGGGCTCAAGGTCGTCACGGCCTGCGCCCGCGAGCGGTACCTCGAGGCACTGCAGACCGTGGTCGGGCTGACCAGCCGTGAGGACCTGAGCACGCGTGACCTGGCGTTCGTCATGGCGACCACCGCCGGCGTCGCCGTGCTGGCGGTCGAGTCCGGGCAGTTCCCGCCCGAGGTCGGGATGGAGACCGCGCGCAGCATGTTCGACAACGCCTACCAGGCCGGATACCCGAAGTACCGCGCGAACGGGACGCTGGCGATCATGGCGTTGGTCGAGGGCGACACTCAGACGGCCCGGCAGCTCGCCGGCTACTCCGCCGAGTCGAGCGAGAACGCGGTGGGCCGCGCCGACGACCTGATCACCATCGCACGGGCGTGGATGGCCGACGGCGACAACGCGAAGGCCCGCGAACTCGTGGCCGAAGCGCACGAGCTCGCGGGCTGGAGTCCGCGGGTGGCGGCGACCCGCGCCCGTCTGGAGATCAGTTAACGCAGGCGGTCAGTTCAGCCGGGGAAACCGGGCGAATTGTTGCCGTTCCCACCCGAGTTGCCCGCACCGACGTTGTTGCCGCCGCCACCGTTGCTGTTGCCGTTACCGCCGTTGTTGTTGTTTCCGACGTTGTTGCCGTTGCCTCCGATGTTGCCCGATCCGGTGACGTTGCCGTTGCCGGGAGTCCACGGGTTGTGCGACAACGCGGTGATGGAGATCGGGCCCACCAGCTGCGTGTCCAGCACATCCCTGCTCTGGGTGGGAGCGGCCTGTGCGGTCGACGCGAACAGGCCCATGCCTGCGATTGCGACTCCGAGGACGATTGCCTTCTTGATCATCTGCGTTATTTCCGTTCTGCTTGCAGCGGATCGAGCAATTGCAGGTTAACCACAACTTCCGCGCAGAAACGAATCGGTAGCACCATTGTGTGCTTTACCGGAAAACACTTGAACTGCGACAAATGGGTGACCGCGCAGCTCGACACGGCTATTCTGACCCAAACGGAATACTACGCTCCGCGCACACGAGAAGGGCCCGTCACCGAGACCGGTGACGGGCCCTTCTCACCCCGCGATTTTCAGATCAGCTGTTCTGGACCGGCAACGGCAGGCCGGGGAGTGCGGGCAGGCCGCCGGGAGGCGCCGGCAGGCCGCACTTGCTCAGCAGGTCGGTGACGGTCTTGAGCAACGTGGTCAGCAGGCCGGTGAGCTTGCCGACATCGGGTAGCGCACCACTGGCGGCGCCCAGCACCGTGCCGCCGAGGCCCGCGATGGTGGAGATCAGGTTCAGCACGACCGGCAGGCACTGGTCGACCGGGCCGGTGTACTCCGCCGCCTTCACCGGTATCGGCACGCCCGGCACGCTCACCGGAGGTGTCGGCAGACAGCCCGAACTCTGCAACGCGGTCACGAGGCCGAGAAGGTCACCGATCAACGGTGTCACGGCGCCCACGTTGGGCAGAGGCAGAAGACTGCTGACGGTTTTCGTGAGTTTTCCGGCGAGGTCCGTGACGAGACCGGCGCAGGCGGCTGGGAGTTCTGGCGCGGCGGGCGACGCACTGGCAGCCGGGATGGTCGAGGCGGTGAACAGAGCAGCGACGAGCGAGAGTGCGGTAATCGTTTTCTTCACGGCTACCTTCTTCCTCAATGCGCAATTCACTTGGAGCCGCGCCGGAAATCCATCAATGAATTCAGGTGCGGTTCATTCCATGCCATGGAGCGTAAGCCCGTACACGTGCCCCTACCAGCGGAGATCACGAATTCACCCACTCGAAAAAGGGGTCATTCGTTTGAGGGAAGCCGTAAGTCGGACACACGCCTGACGCTCGTCACGAGCAGTGAACAGGCAACAAGGAAGACGAACACATCAGGGCATCCAGCCCGCCGTTTGAAGGCGAACCGGATGCCCTGTGTGGATCTCGTAAAGCGATCAACTAGCCAGAACGACCCTGCCGAGTTCCGCAGACGTCGCCAGCAGGCCGTGGCGCGGCAGCACGCGCACGGTGTAGCCGAGCGCTCCCGCGTGCGGCAGCGGCACCTCGGCCTCGTAGTTGCCGTTGCCCGCGTAGTTCATCGGCGCGGACACGATGTCCTTGAGCTCGTCGGAGTCGTGCGACACCTTGCCCAGCACGACCTGGACGTCCACTTCGGACGGTTCCAGCCCGGCCAGCTCGACGCGCGCCCGCACGATGACCGGCGACCCGAGCACCGGCACCGAGGAGCCGCCGAGCACCAGGTCGCTGTCGAGCACCCGCACCCGCGTCCACGACGCGCGCAGCCGGTGCCGGTACGCGGAGAGCTCCTTCGCGCCCCGGTAGCCCTCACCGACGACGTTCTGCGCGGACGCGGCGGCCGGCGCGTAGTAGGTCTCGACGTACTCGCGGACCATGCGGGAGGCCTGCACGACCGGGCCGAGCGAGGCCAGCGTGTGCCGGACCATCGACATCCAGCGGGTCGGCACGCCGTCCTCGCCGCGGTCGTAGAACAGCGGCGCGACCTGCGAGCCGAGCAGGTCGTACAGCGCGTTGGCCTCCAGGTCGTCGCGCCGGACCGGGTCGTTGACGCCGTCCGCGGTCGGGATGGCCCAGCCGTTCGAGCCGTCGTACATCTCGTCCCACCAGCCGTCCCGGATGGACAGGTTGAGACCACCGTTCAACGCCGACTTCATGCCGGACGTGCCGCACGCCTCGAGGGGACGCATCGGGTTGTTCAGCCACACGTCGCAGCCCCAGTACAGGTACCGGGCCATGGACATGTCGTAGTCCGGCAGGAACACGATCCGGTGCCGCACGCCCGCCTCGTCGGCGTAGCGCACGATCTGCTGGATCAGCGCCTTGCCGCCGTCGTCGGCCGGGTGCGACTTGCCCGCCACGACGAGCTGCACGGGCCGTTCGGGGTGCAGCAGCAGCGAACGCAGCCGCTCCGGGTCGCGCAGCATCAGCGTGAGGCGCTTGTACGTCGGCACGCGCCGTGCGAAGCCCACGGTCAGCACGCCTGGGTCGAAGACGCCGTCGGTCCAGCCCAGCTCCAGCGCCGACGCGCCGCGCTGAAGCCACGACTCGCGCAGCCGGCGGCGCACCTCGTCGACCAGCCGTCCACGCAGGGTCGACCGCAGCTCCCACAGCCCCGCGTCGGTGACCGGCTCGAACGCGCCGATGCCGAACCCGTTGCTGGTGTGGGTGTCCGCTTCGGACGCTCCGAGCAGCCTGCTCATCTCGGCCGCGGCCCAGGTCGGGCCGTGCACGCCGTTGGTGACCGAGCCGATCGGCACCTCGGTGCCGTCGAAGTTCGGCCAGAGGGCGCGGAACATGTCCCGGCTGACCTCACCGTGCAGTTTGGACACACCGTTCGCGCGCTGGGCGAGCCGCAGGCCCATGTGGGCCATGTTGAACATGCCGGGGTTGTCCTCGGCTCCCAGCGCGAGGATGCGCTGGGTGTTCACGCCGGGCACGAGGTTCTCGGCGCCGAAGTAGTGCTGGACCAGGTCGACGGGGAACCTGTCGATGCCGGCGGGCACGGGCGTGTGCGTCGTGAACACCGCACCGGCGCGCGCGGCCGTGAGTGCCTGGTCGAAGTCGAGGCCGTCGTTGGTGATGTACTCGCGGATCCGCTCCAGGCCGAGGAACCCGGCGTGGCCCTCGTTCGTGTGGAACACCTCGGGCTGGGCATGCCCGGTGAGCTCGCAGAACGTGCGCACGGCCCGCACGCCACCGATGCCCGCGAGGATCTCCTGGCGGATCCGGTGGTTCTGGTCGCCGCCGTAGAGCCGGTCGGTGACGCCGCGCAGGTCCTCGTCGTTCTGCTCCACGTCCGAGTCGAGCAGCAACAACGGGATGCGCCCGACCTGCGCCTTCCAGATCTTCGCCCGCAGCATCCGGTCGCCCGGCATGGCCACGTGCACCAGCAACGGCAGCCCGGACGGCTCGGTCAGCAGCTCCAGCGGCAGCCCGCGCGGGTCGAGCACCGGGTAGTGCTCGATCTGCCAGCCGTCGAGCGACAACGACTGCCGGAAGTACCCGGACCGGTAGAGCAGACCCACGGCGATGAGCGGAACGCCCAGGTCGGAGGCTGCCTTGAGGTGGTCGCCGGCGAGGATGCCGAGACCACCCGAGTAGTTCGGCAGTGCCTCGTGCACGCCGAACTCCATCGAGAAGTACGCGACGCTCGTGGGCAACGGTGTGTCCGGTGCCCCGTGCTCCCGGCGCTGGGTGATCTCGTCCTGCCTGCGCTGGTACCAGCGCGGCCCTCCGACATAACGCTCCAGGTCGCTCGCTAGCGCGTGGAGCTTGAGCAGGAACTGCTCGTCTCTCGCAAGAGACTCCAGCTTCCCCGCGTCGACGACGGAGAGCAGACGCAACGGGTCGCCACCGACCTCGGACCAGACACGCGGGTCGATCGAGGCGAAGAGGTCCTGCGTGGGCGGGTGCCACGTCCAGCGCAGGTTGGTGGCGAGCGTGCTCAGCGCGGACAAGGGCTCCGGCAGGCTGGCTCGGACGGTGAACCGGCGAAGTGCTCGCATGACGAGCGAACTTACCTGCCACCCCTGAGTGCCTGACAACGTTCCCGGTCAGACCTGCAACGACTTGCAGAACCGGTCAAGTCCGGAACGGACTCGTTCAGCCCTTCTCCTCGCCCGTGATCAGCAGCTTGGCGCCCTTGCCCGAGATCTCGAGCGTGTGCTCCTGGGTCTCGGCCTTGTCCGTCTCGGCGTTGGTCAGCTCGAGCGCCGTCGTCACGCTGAAGGTGCCGTCGTCGTTGGACGTGACCACCGGGTTCCCCTTGACCGCGAGCTTCGAGAACTTGCCCCAGAAGGCCTTCTCGCCCGCCAGGCCGGGTGCCTGGTCCGGGTCCCAGTCGTTGCGAGCGGCCTCGACGTTCGCCGGCAGCTTGGCGTAGTGCTGCTTCACGAAGGTCGTGACCTGGGCCGGGGTGAACTTGGTCGCCGGCGGCTTCGACGACGGCGGCTGGCTCTGGGAGGTCTGCGGCGGCGGCTTCTCGGAGGTGGCCGTGGGCTTGGTGGCCGTCGGCTTCCCGGAGGTGGGCTCCGGGGTCTGCGACGTGCTCTTCGGCGACGAGCTGGGACCGGCGCCGACCTTGTTGCCCTTGCCGCCGCTGTTCACGATCGCGTAGGCGATGCCGGCGATCAGGAGCACGCCGAGGATCGCGGCAGCGACCGCGAGGCCGCGATAGTTCTTCTTCGGCTCCGGTTCGGGCTCGTAGTCGTCGTAGGTCTCGGGCAGCGGCGCCGGCGGACGGGTGCGTGGCGCCTGGGGCGGCATGGTGCGGGGCGGTGGGCCCTGCATGGTGCCGGGACCCGCGGCCCCCATCACGGCGGTGCCCGTCGGCGGCGTCATCGGGCGCGGCGGGATCACGCGGGTGACCGGGACCGGGGCGCCGGACGCGATCGCCTTCAGCTCCTCCGCTGCCTGGGCGGCGGTGGGGCGCTGCGCCGGCTCGTTCGCCAGCAGCCTGATCAGCAGGCCGGTGAGCGGGCCCGAGCGCATCGGCGGGCGGGTCTCGCCGCGCGCGACCTTGTAGAGCAGGCCCAGGTCGTTCGTGCTCTTGCCGAACGGCGGTTCGCCCTCGGTCATCGCGTAGATCGTCGCGCCGAGCGAGAACACGTCCGACGGCGGCGCGGGCTCGGCGCCGCGGGCCAGTTCCGGCGCCAGGTACGCGGGGGTGCCCGCGAGCATGCCGGTCTTGGTCACGGCCACATCGCCCAAAGCACGCGAAATGCCGAAGTCGGTGATCTTGACGGTGCCGTCACGTCCAATGAGGACGTTGCCGGGCTTGATGTCGCGGTGCACGATGCCCGCGGCGTGGGCGGCGGCCAGCGCCCCGGCGGCCAGCGACCCGATGCGGGCGGCCTCCATCGGGGGCATCGGGCCGCTCTCCAAGATCGCGGAGAGGTTGCGGGACGGCAAATACTCCATGACCAGGCACGGTTTGCCGTCCTCGACCACGACGTCGTACACGGCGATCGCGTTCGGGTGCTGCAAGCGCGCGGCGATGCGGCCTTCACGCATGGCGCGCTGCACGGCCTCGTGGAACTCGTTCGACTGGACGTCGTTGAGAAGTAGCTGCTTGACCGCCACGTCACGGTGCAGGAACTCGTCGCGTGCCCTCCACACGACGCCCATCGCACCCGCGCCGAGCTGATCGAGCAGTACGTAGCGATCGCCAAGCTTGTTCACGCGCGCACGGTACCTGTAGCGCCCTCTTAACACGGTGAGTTGTACGCGAAGAGTCCACTGGAGAGGACGCCGAATGCCGGGAACGTGGCCGAGAGACCCTGGACACGATGAGCGCTCAAGGTGTGCGATCGACAGTGGCGGGGTACGGATCTACAAGGGGTAACCCGCTGTCAGACGGCTTGATCGAGCAAGGCAGGATTACGCATTGACGCGGAGCGACACGGCGGAAGGGCGTTGCCGATGAGCGGACGACTCGGAATCGACGACGTATCCCCGGTGGTGTCGGCTGGTAGATATCCAGCCAAAGCCGTTGTGGGAGAACACATTCCGGTTGCGGCCACGGTGTGGCGCGAGGGACACGACAAACTCGCGGCCACAGTCAGCTGGCGCGGACCGAACGACCGAGTCGCTCGCCAGACCCGCATGCACGAGGTCGGAATCGGCCTCGATCGGTGGGGCGCGACCGTGGTTCCAGACCTCGAAGGCGCCTGGACGTTCCGGATCGATGCGTGGAGTGACCCCTGGGGCACCTGGAACCACGCCGTTGAGGTGAAGATCGCGGCGGGACAGGGTCCCGGTGATCTCGCAAATGATCTCGAAATCGGTGCCCAGCTACTCGATCGGGTGGCACGCCGACCCGATCGAAGGCAAGAGCGAGCTCTGCTCATGTCCGCGGCGACGGCGCTGCGCGACGAGGACCGGCCGCTGGCCGAACGGGTCGCGCCGGCGTTCGCGGCCGACGTGCAGAAGCTGATGTTCGAACACCCGGTGCGCGAGCTGATCACCAAGGGCAAGACCCACAAGATCTGGTGCGACCGCAAGAAGGCGGCGTTCGGCTCCTGGTACGAGTTCTTCCCGCGCAGCACCGGCGGGATCGACGAGACCGGCCAGGCGGTGCACGGCACGTTCGCCACCGCGACCAAGGAGCTCGACCGGGTCGCGGCGATGGGCTTCGACGTCGTCTACTTCCCGCCGATCCACCCCATCGGCCGGGTCAACCGCAAGGGCCCCAACAACACGCTCGTCGCGACGCCCGAGGACACCGGCTCGCCGTGGGCGATCGGCGCGGACGAGGGCGGGCACGACGCGATCCACCCGCAGCTCGGCACGATCGAGGACTTCGACGCGCTCGTCGCACGGGCGAACGATCTCGGCCTCGAGGTGGCGCTCGACTTCGCGCTGCAGTGCGCGCCTGATCACCCGTGGGTGCTCAAGCACCCGGAGTGGTTCACGACGCAGCCCGACGGCACGATCATGTACGCCGAGAACCCGCCCAAGAAGTACCAGGACATCTACCCGATCAACTTCGACCTCGACCCGCAGGGCCTCTACCACGAGGTGCTGCGCGTGGTCCTCTTCTGGGCCGAGCACGGGGTGCGGATCTTCCGGGTCGACAACCCGCACACCAAGCCGCCGGACTTCTGGCAGTGGCTGATCTGGAAGGTGAAGGAGGTCTACCCGGACACGCTGTTCCTGGCGGAGGCCTTCACCCGGCCGGCCCGCCTCTACGGCCTGGCCAAGCTCGGCTTCACCCAGTCCTACACGTACTTCACCTGGCGGACGGGCAAGCAGGAGCTGATCGAGTTCGGCGAGGACGTCCGCGACCACTGGGACGAGGCGCGGCCGAACCTCTTCGTGAACACGCCGGACATCCTGCACGAGTCGCTCCAGCACGGCGGTCCCGGAATGTTCGGGCTCCGCGCGGCACTCGCGGCCACGCTCTCCCCCACGTGGGGCGTGTACAGCGGCTACGAGCTGTTCGAGCACGAGGCCGTGAAGCCCGGTAGCGAGGAGTACCTCAACTCCGAGAAGTACCAGCTGCGTCCTCGTGACTACGCACGCGCGCTGGCGGACGGGCGTTCGCTCGAGCCGTGGCTGCGCAAGCTGAACCACATCCGCAAGGCGCACCCGGCGCTTCAGCAGATGCGCACGCTGAGGTTCCAGAACATCGAGAACGACGCGTTGGTCGCCTTCTCCAAGCGCGACCCGGCGACGGGCGACACCGTCGTGGTCGTCGTGAGCCTCGACCCGCACAACACGCAGGAGGGGACGCTGTACCTCGACCTGCCCGAGCTCGGTTTCGACTGGCACGAACGCGTGATCGCGCACGACGAGGTCACCGGGGAGACCTGGGACTGGGGACAGGCGAACTACGTCCGCCTCGAACCGTGGCGTGCCACCGCGCACGTCGTCAGCCTTCAGCGGCGTTTCAGCTGATCAACCGCACAACCCCCGACGAGGTGGGAACAATGGCCGACGACTCCCGTCACGACGCTGCACTCGGGTTGGATGGTGTCCCGCACACCGGAGAAGCCGTCAACGACGACGGCCTGCTGGTCGAGCCCCAGGCAGAGGACTTCCGGTCCGCGAGGCAGGCGAAGCCCAACCCGGACTGGTACAAGGGCGCCGTCTTCTACGAGGTCCTGGTCCGGGCGTTCAGCGACTCCAACGGCGACGGCACGGGCGACCTCAGAGGACTCGCCTCGCGCCTCGACTACCTGGAGTGGCTCGGCGTCGACTGTCTCTGGCTGCCACCGTTCTACGCGTCGCCGTTGCGCGATGGCGGGTACGACATCAGCGACTTCCGTGCGGTGCTGCCGGAGTTCGGCACGGTCGAGGACTTCGTGTACCTGCTGGAGGAGGCGCACCGGCGCGGGATCCGGGTGATCACGGACCTGGTGCTCAACCACACCAGCGACGCACACCCGTGGTTCCAGCAGTCGCGGCAGGATCCGACGGGCCCGTACGGCGACTACTACGTGTGGAGCGACGACGACTCGCGCTACAGCGACGCGCGGATCATCTTCGTCGACACGGAGTCGTCGAACTGGACGTATGACCCGGTGCGCGGGCAGTTCTTCTGGCACCGCTTCTTCAGCCACCAGCCGGACCTCAACTTCGAGAACCCGGCCGTGCAGGAGGCGATGCTGGACATTCTGCGGTTCTGGCTCGATCTGGGCATCGACGGGTTCCGTCTGGACGCCGTGCCCTACCTGTTCGAGCGCGAGGGCACCAACTGCGAGAACCTGCCCGAGACCCACGACTTCCTGCGCAAGTGCCGCAAGGTGGTCGACGACGAGTTCCCCGGCCGCGTCCTGCTGGCCGAGGCGAACCAGTGGCCGTCGGACGTCGTGGAGTACTTCGGTGATCAGGCCGTGGGTGGCGACGAGTGCCACATGGCGTTCCACTTCCCGTTGATGCCGCGGATCTTCATGGCGGTGCGGAGGGAGTCGCGGTTCCCGATCTCGGAGATCCTGGCGCAGACGCCGGCCATCCCGGAGAACGCGCAGTGGGGCATCTTCCTGCGCAACCACGACGAGCTCACGCTCGAGATGGTCAGTGACGAAGAGCGCGACTACATGTACGCGGAGTACGCCAAGGACCCGCGGATGAAGGCGAACATCGGCATCCGCCGACGGCTCGCTCCGCTGCTGGAGAACGACCGCAACCAGCACGAGCTGTTCACCGCACTGCTGCTGTCGCTGCCCGGTTCGCCCGTTCTGTACTACGGCGACGAGATCGGCATGGGCGACAACATCTGGCTACAGGACCGCGACGCCGTCCGCACGCCGATGCAGTGGACCCCGGACCGCAACGCGGGCTTCTCCTCGTGCGACCCCGGCCGGATCTACCTGCCGGTGATCATGGACCCGGTCTACGGCTACCAGGGCCTCAACGTCGAGGCGCAGCTCAACAGCTCGACGTCGCTGCTCAACTGGACCCGGCACATGATCGAGGTGCGCAAGCAGCACCACGCGTTCGCCGAGGGCGACTTCACCGAGCTCGGCGGCTCCAACCCGAGCGTGCTCGCCTACAAGCGGCAGTGGAAGCGCCCGGACGGCCGCGAGGACATCGTGCTCTGCGTGAACAACCTGTCACGCTTCCCGCAACCCGTCGAGCTGGACCTCTCCGAGCACCGCGACTACGCGCCGATGGAGCTCACCGGAGGTGTCAAATTCCCCGCGATCGGGGAACTCCCCTACCTGCTGACCCTTCCGGGTCACGGTTTCTACTGGTTCCAGCTGGTAGAGGCGAACGACAGCGAGATGAGTTGACTTCCCTCGCCACGAGGACGAGGTTCCCGCCCGCCTTGCGGCGGGTAGTCCCTACGGACTGCGCCTCACGGCGCGGGCTTCCTGTTTCACTGCCGATCGCGGAAAGGAGGACCCTTGCCGTCTGACATCAGCTCCGCAGGCATCGCCCGAGTTGCCTCGGGCTACGGCTCGACCAGCCGCAAGGATGTTCTTCGCCGCGTTGAGGTCCCGGTCGTGCCGGGTGCGGCAGTCCGGACACGTCCAGTGCCGGGTGGAAAGCTTCAGCTCAGCGAGCCGATGCCCACAGGTCGAGCACGTCTTGCTGGACGGGTACCAACGGTCGATCACAACCAACGTCCGACCGGCACGGGCGCACTTGTACTGCAACTGTCTGCGGAATTCGCCCCATCCCGCATCGGAGATGGCTCGAGCGAGGCTGCGATTGCGGATCATGTTCCGCACCGCCAGGTCCTCGATCGCGATCATGTCTGCCGAGCGCACAAGTCCTGTGGTGGTGCGGTGCAGGAAGTCTTCGCGCGCGTGACGGACCTTGCGGTGTGCACGAGCGACCTTGAGCTTGGCTTTGCGGCGATTGCGGCTACCTTCCCGGCACCGGGCCAATCGGCGTTGGTAGCGAGCGAGTTTTCGCGCTTTGCGGGCCAGGTGCGCCGGATTGGCGACACGCTCCCCGTCACTGGTCACCAAGAAGCTGGTCAACCCGAGATCCACGCCGACGGCGTGGCCAGTGGGAGCCGTTGGCGCGACCGTCGCGGCGTCCACGGTGAACGTCACGTACCAGCGGCCATCCGGCTCACGGGAAATCACGACCATCGTGGGGTCCGGTGTGGCGGCGTCCAGGTCGAAGGACCAGACGAAACGCAGTGGCGAGCTGGTTCTGGCCAGCGTCAGCACTCCGTCACGCATCCGGAACGCCGAGCGGGTGTAGTGCGCGCTTTGACGTCCGACGCGGGACTTGAATCGCGGGTAACGGGTTCGTCCGGCGAAGAAGTTCACAAACGCGGTGTGTTGGTGACGCAGAGTCTGCTGCAAGGGCACGGAGGACACTTCCGACAGGAACGCGAGTTCCTCGGTGCGCTTCCATGCTGTCAGAGCGCAGTCGGTTTCCCTGTACGAGGTGCGTACACCCTCGGTTCGGTAGCGCAGCTGACGCTCGCTCAGCGTCTTGTTCCACGCCAGACGCACACACCCGAAAACACGGTTCAAGGCTGCGGCTTGGTCGGGAGTCGGGTAGGCGCGGCACTTGTACGCCGTCCGCATGCAACACAACATCCCGGGAGCACAATGGCGTGCAAGACAATGGGCTGGTGGGCGGCGAGGCGTGCGACTGGGCCGACGCGGCTCCGTCCGGAGACGCCTGACAGAGACCGGATCTCTCCCTTGTTCAAGGGCTGGGACTTTCACCGGAGGCCGTTGTGACCGACCCCCACGAACTAGTCGAGAAGCTGGTCGCCTCACTGCCCGATCTGCTCCCGGCCGCCAGGTGGTTCGGCGGCAAGGACAAGCCGATCACGGCCGTCCGTCCACTGAGGACGACGGTGGTGGACGGCGACCTGGTGCACGTGATCTTCGAGGTCGAACAGCCGGGCCGCACCGAGCAGTACCAGGGCGCGCTGAGCCTGAGCACCGGCGCCTGGGACGTACTGCTCGACCCCGAGCACAACGGCGTGCTGCTCGACCGGATCGCGACCGGGCACGAGGTGGACGGCATCACCTTCGCGCACGAACCCGGCACCGAACTGCGCTCGGGCCTGCGCGGACGGCCGATCGGCGTCGAGCAGTCCAACACGTCGCTGATCTACGGCCAGCAGTACATCCTGAAGATCTTCCGCAAGCTCGCGAACGGCGAGAACCGCGACCTCACGATGCACCGCGCGTTGCGTTCGGTCGGCTGCGAGCACATCGCGCTGCCGCTGGGCGCGATCTCGACCGAGCTGAACGGCGAGCAGGTCACCCTCGCGATGCTGCAGGAGTTCCTGCCGGACGCGGTCGAGGGCTGGGACATGGCCAAGACCTCGGTGCGCGACCTGATGGCCGAGGCCGACCTGCACGCGTTCGAGGTCGGCGGCGACTTCGCCGGTGAGGCGCAACGACTCGGCCACGCGGTCGCGAAGGTGCACGCCGACCTGGCCGAGGCGTTGGGCACCCAGATCGCCGACGACGAGGCCATCTCGCGCGCCATCGCCGGCATGCAACGGCGTCTCGGCGTCGTGCTGGAGGCGGTGCCGGAACTGGGCCGCCACGAGGAGCCGTTGCGCGCCGCGTTCGAGGAGGCCCGCGAGCACATCGGCGCCATCCCGATCCAGCACATCCACGGCGACCTGCACCTCGGGCAGGTGCTGCGGACCGTGCACGGCTGGTTGCTGATCGACTTCGAGGGCGAGCCCGCGGCCAAGGTCGAGGACCGTCTCGCGCTGCGGTCGCCGTTGCGCGACGTGGCGGGGATGCTGAGGTCGTTCGACTACGCGGCCCGGCAGCTGCTCATCGGCCAGCCCGATGACGACCAGCTCGCCTACCGCGCGATGGAGTGGACCAAGCGCAACCGGGCGGCGTTCTGCGACGGCTACGCCGAGGTGGCGGACGACCCGCGGGACCACGCGCACCTGCTGCGCGCGTTCGAGCTGGACAAGGCGGTCTACGAGGTCGCCTACGAGCACGCCAACAGGCCGGAGTGGTTGACGGTTCCGCTGTCGTCGATCGCCCGGATGACTTCTGGAGGAGAGTAAGCCGTGAAGGCCGACCTGGACCGACTCCTGTCAGGTGCGCACCACGACCCGCACTCGGTGCTGGGTGTGCACGCCGTGGGCGACCAGGTCATCGCACGGGCTCTTCGGCCCGGCGCGACCTCGGTCTCCGTGGCGTGGGGCGACAAGCAGGTCGAGCTGCCGCGCATCGCCGACGCCCTGTTCGAGGGCGAGCTGCCGGAGGTGCCCGGCGACTACCGGCTGCTGGTGAAGTACAACGGTGGTCCGGCGGTCGAGGTCGACGACCCGTACCGGTGGCTGCCGACCGTGGGCGAGCTGGACCTGCACCTGATCGGCGAGGGCCGGCACGAACGGCTCTGGGACGTCCTCGGCGCGCACGTCCGTTCCTACGAAACGGCGTCCGGGGACGTCACCGGCATCTCGTTCGCCGTGTGGGCGCCGAACGCGCGCGGTGTGCGCGTGACCGGTGACTTCGACGGCTGGGACGGGCGCGCGAACCCGTTGCGCTCCATGGGTTCCAGCGGTGTCTGGGAAGTGTTCCTGCCGAACGTCGTGGTGGGCTCGCGGTACAAGTTCCGCATCCTCGGCCAGGACGGCATCTGGCACGAGAAGGCCGACCCGATGGCGTTCGCGACGGAGGTTCCGCCGCAGACGGCCTCGGTCGTGACGCGGTCCGAGTACCAGTGGCAGGACGCGGAGTGGGAGGCCCGGCGCGAGGCCACGCAGTGGGCGAACGCGCCGATGTCGACCTACGAGGTGCATCTCGGCTCGTGGAAGCCGGGTCTCGGGTATCGGGAGCTGGCCACGGAACTCGCGGACTACTGCGAGGACATGGGCTTCACGCACATCGAGATGCTGCCGGTGGCCGAGCACCCGTTCGGTGGTTCGTGGGGCTACCAGGTCACCTCGTACTACGCGCCGACCTCGCGGTTCGGGTCGCCGGACGACTTCCGGTACTTCGTGGACACGTTGCACCAGCGCGGCATCGGCGTGCTGGTCGACTGGGTGCCCGCGCACTTCCCGAAGGACGCCTGGGCGCTCGCGAAGTTCGACGGCACGCCGCTGTACGAGCACGCCGACCCGCGCCGTGGTGAGCAGCTCGACTGGGGCACGTACGTCTTCGACTTCGGGCGCAACGAGGTCCGGAACTTCCTCGTGGCGAACGCGCTGTACTGGATCGAGGAGTTCCACCTCGACGGTCTGCGCGTGGACGCCGTCGCGTCGATGCTCTACCTCGACTACTCACGGCCCGAGGGTCAGTGGCTGCCCAACGAGTTCGGTGGCCGGGAGAACCTCGACGCGGTGCGGTTCCTGCAGGAGCTGAACGCGACCGTGTACCGGCGGCACCCCGGCGTGGTCATGATCGCCGAGGAGTCGACGGCGTGGCCGGGCGTCACGCGGCCGACGCATCTGGGCGGGCTCGGGTTCGGCTTCAAGTGGAACATGGGCTGGATGCACGACTCGCTGCACTACCTGTCGCGCGAGCCGATCCACCGCTCGTTCCACCACAACGAGATGACGTTCTCGCTGGTGTACGCGTGGAGTGAGAACTTCGTGCTGCCGCTCTCGCACGACGAGGTGGTGCACGGCAAGGGCTCGCTGTGGGAGCGGATGCCGGGTGACGACTGGAACAAGGCCGCCGGCGTTCGGTCGCTGCTGGCGTTCATGTGGGCGCATCCGGGCAAGCAGCTGCTGTTCATGGGTGGTGAGTTCGGGCAGCGCCAGGAGTGGTCGGAGTCGCGGTCGCTCGACTGGCACCTGGTCGAGCAGGAACCGCTGCACCAGGGCATCCAGGCACTGACGCGGGACCTGAACTCGGTGTACAAGACGGCGGCGGCGTTGTTCTCGCACGACGTCACGCCGGAGGGGTTCCAGTGGATCGACGCGAACGACTCGGCGGGCAACGTGCTGTCGTTCCTGCGGATCGGTGAGGACGGCTCGACGCTCGCCTGCGTGGCGAACTTCTCCGGGTCGCCGCACCACGACTACCGCGTCGGCCTGCCAACGTCTGGACGCTGGAAGGAGCTCGTGAACACCGACGCCGCGCACTACGGCGGTTCCGGTGTGGGCAACCTCGGTGGCGTCGAGGCCGAGGCCAGGCCGTGGCACGGGCGGCCGTACTCCGCGCTGCTTCAGCTGCCGCCGTCCGGTGTGCTGTGGCTGGTCCCGGATCCGGCGGCCGAAACCGACTGACCTGGAGTGGCGGCGCTGGGTCGATCGGGTGACTCCAACACGGTGAACCTGATCAGCCCGGCGCACGTTGCCCCTTGTATGCGCCTGACTTGGACGACTAGGACGCCCATGAAGCCGGCCGGCAGGCACAATGGGTTCATGCGGCACCGGAGCATCGCGCTGATCGTCGCCATCGCCCTGCTCGCGGTGGGCTGCACCGCCGAGATCCCAGGGCGCCCGCGTGCGGCGAAGGTGGTGAAGAAGGAAGCCTCCAACCCCACGATCCAGATCCGCGGCACGGACAACGGCGCGATCGACAAGCTGGCCGCCACCGCGCTCACCGACATCGACGAGTTCTGGTCCGACTCGTTCCAGTCGACCTTCAACAAGCCGTGGAAGCCGCTGAGCGGCGGTTACTTCTCGGTCGACACGGCCGACGCCACCGCGAAGCCGCCACCGTGCACGCAGAAGGCCGCCGACGTGGAGGGCAACGCGTTCTACTGCCCGGCCGCCGACGCGATCGCCTGGGACAGGGCGTCCCTGCTGCCGGTGTTGCAGGACCGCTTCGGCGAGGCCGCCGTGGTCGTGGTGCTCGCGCACGAGATCGGCCACGCGGTGCAGAACCGCATGGGCATCACGCCGGAGGCCGAGCGCCGTGAGCCGGAGAAGTACCCGACGATCCTCACCGAGGCGCAGGCCGACTGCTTCGCCGGCTCGTTCGTCCGCAACGTGACGGACGGCAAGTCGCCGCGTCTGGACATCAACGCGGACGCCCTGGACAAGGCCCTGGGCGCGCTGATCACGTTCCGCGACCCGGTGGGCACCTCCCCGGAGGACGAGCAGGCGCACGGCAGCGCGTTCGACCGCGTGGCGGCGTTCCAGGACGGCTACGAGCAGGGCACGAAGTTCTGCGCGGCCATGTCGGTGCAGAACCGCCAGTTCACGCAGCGCGCGTTCACCAGCGTCAAGGACCGTGCGAACGGCGGCAACCTGCCGTTCTCGGAGATGCTCGAGTCCGTCACGCCCGACCTCGACGGCTTCTTCAAGAACCTGGCCACGACCGGGGGCAAGACCTGGCCGTCGCCGCGCGCGGAGGCCGCCCAGTCCGAGCCGAACTGCTCCGGCGACCAGGGTCCGGTCGCGTACTGCCCGTCGGACAAGACCATCAAGATCGACACCAAGGACGAGCTGCCGGCCCTGCACAAGGAGCTCGGCGACTACGCGACGGGCACGCTGATCGCGTCCAGGTACGCGATGGCCGAACTGGCCGTGTTCGGCAAGCCGACCGAGGGCGAGGGCGCCTCCGCGGCGGCGCTGTGCCTGGCCGGGGCGTACACGGGCGCGGTGTTCCAGCGGCAGGACGGGTTCGGGCTCTCGCCGGGCGACTTCGACGAGGCCGTGACCGTGCTGCTCCAGTTCGACTACGCGGCCAGGGACGCCAAGGGCGGCAACCCCGTGGATCCCGGCTTCGAGCGCGTGGCGCGGTTCCGCGAGGGCGTGTTCGAGGGCGCGAAGAAGTGCGGCGTCTGAGGTTCTGAGGACAAGCGGAAGCCCGCACCGGCTCAGGGCCAGGTGCGGGCTTCAGCGTCTTTCGACCGGTGCCTGGTCGGACACGACCGAGATCCGTGCGCCCGGGATCTTCAGCGTGCCGCCGATCAGATCCGTGTTGCGCACCGTGACCTCGGTGAAGGTCACGAACGGCACGTTCAACGGCGGCGGGTGCGCGGCCGTGTAGTTCACCGGGATCTTGATCCCGAGCAGGTCCAGGTTGCCCTTGAGCTGCACCGTGTACAGCTCGATGCGCCCCGGTGACACCGTGGACGTGCTTCCCGGCCGTGCCGCCGTGACCAGCCTGACGCCCGGCGAGATCTCGCCGGACTGCACCAGGTCCTTGATCTTCATGTCGTTGGCCGTGAACTTCAGGACCTTGACGATCTGCCCGCCGACCAGCGCGTCGACGACCCCGACGAAGTTGAGACCGCCGAGGTCGAGCCGCGACGCCGTCAGGGTCCACTCACGCCCTCCGGCCGCCACCGGGGCAGGGGCCGGTGGCGGGGGCGCCGGCGTCGAAGTCGGCTCCGTGCTGGGCGGCTGGACCGGCACGGACGACGACGTCGGCGGCGGGGTGGAGCTGGTGCTCGACGGGGGCGGCTCCGACGTGGTGCTGGTCGGGGCCGGTGAGCTGCTGCCGGGGGTCGACGACGGCGGTGGCTCGGTGCTCGACGGCGGTTGCAGCGCCAGCACCGCGACCATCGCGACGGCGGCCAGCGGCTGTGTTCGCATCATGTGGGTTGAACCCTTTGGGTCGTCTCCGGCGCTAGCTCTGGTTCCACGGCAGCGTTCTCACGCCTCGCCTTCTTCGACCCCTTCGCCTCCTTCGGCTTCTTGGGTTCGTCGGTCCACGCCACGGCGAGCGCGCCGCCGAGCAGACTCAGAACGGTTCCGGCCAGGAAGCCGCCGAGGTTGGTCACGACGAGCGCGACCAGCGACAACAGCACCGTGACGAGGCCGGCCGCGAGCCGGAACTTGGGCTGCAGCCACAACGAGACCGCGCAGATCGCCAGCAACGCGCCGATCAGCAGCGCGGAGACGCCACCGATCGTCTTGATCGAGATGACCATGTCGCCGAGCTTCACGCCGACGAACGGCGGGAACAGGATGATGAGTGCGCCCGCGGCCACGAACAGGCCGGCCCAGAAGGGCCGGCCACGTCGCCACGCGGTGAAGCCGTGCCAGACCGTCAGAAGCACTCTTGCTTCCCCTGGCGAATCGTCAGGTTCATGCCCTTGAACCTGATGGTCTGGGCCGTGGTGGCCCAGGCGGTCTGCTGCAGCGAGGTGATGTTCGCCGTGTCAGCCTGCAGACCGAACGACCCCGGCAGACCCCTGAGGTTCTCCGGTCCCTTCGTCACCTTGCTCGCGTCGACGCCGATCTCGGGGTTGCCGAGGACCAGGTCACCGTTGAGGTCCGTGAGGTTGACGACCAGGTTGTCGGCGGACATGCCGCCCACGCTGTCCGCGGTGATGCGCATCGTCACGTCACCGACGATCGGCATGCCCGGGACGAACACCGACTGGCAGAACTTGTCGAGCCTTGCCGTCTTGAACCCGCTGACCGCGACGACGTGCACCTTGCCCGCACCCGCGTCCACGCCGCCGAACTGGACGAATCCCTGGCCCGTCAAGTTGTCGGCGGAGACCTTGAAATTAGTGCCGGACACCGCGAACGATGCGGCCAGCGCTCCCTGGGACATGCCGAAGAGGAGGGCACCGGCGCCGACGACACCGATACCGAGCACCCCGACGAACCGTGCCCAGCGCGTTCTACCCATACCGCCGAACTCCTTCCACGCTGAAGGCTTGCCTCGGAGGGAGAGTGCGCCTCAAAACCGATGCGAGACAACGAAAACGAGTCCGCGCAGTCTTGGAATCACCCCAGGGGGTGAGAGAGTTTCACGTTTGGCCGCAGGGTCCTCGCCGAACAGCCCACAACGCGCTTAGTAGGGTCTGACCTCATGGGATTCGGACGAATCGCCGTCGCGCTGGCCGTGACCGCAGCCTTGACCGCGTGCGCTTCCGTGGTCGAGGGCGAACCGAAGGGCGAGCGCCCCGACCCGTCCAAGGTCGCGGGCCTGGAGATCTCCAACGGCCCGTCCGGCCCCAAGGCAGGTGTGCCCGACGCGGACCTGAGCGTGGAGAACGGCGACGGCGGCGAGATGGACCGCCTCGCGATCAACACCCTCGCCGACGTGCAGGAGTTCTGGAAGGGCGAGTTCCCGAACTCGTTCCCCGGCAAGACCTTCGAGCCGGTGAAGCGCGTGATCTCCTACGACTCCAACGGCAAGGGCGTCGAGGTCTGCAAGCTCAACACCACCGGCATAGCGAACGCGTTCTACTGCGCCCTCGACGACAGCATCACCTGGGACCGCGGCGAACTCCTCCCGATGCTCAAGGACTCGTTCGGCCCGATGGCCGTCGTGACGGTCCTCGCGCACGAGATGGGCCACGCCGTCCAGTACAAGCTCGGCCCGGCCTCCAACATCGGTGCCAACACCCCGTCGATCGTCAAGGAGCAGCAGGCCGACTGCTACACCGGCGTCTTCATGCGCTGGATCGCCGAGAACAAGTCGAAGCACTTCGAACTCTCCACCGGCGAGGGCCTCAACCAGGTCCTGCAGACGATGTTCTTCATCCGCGACAGCGCCGGCACGTCGTTCGAGAAGCAGGGCGCCCACGGCAGCGCGTTCGACCGAGTCTCGGCCTTCCAGTTCGGCTTCACCCGAGGCGCGGCCCGCTGCGCCGAGATCAACGAGGCCGAGATCGCCAAGCGCATCACCGAACGCCCCTTCGACCTCTCCGACACCGACCAGGGCCAGGGCCGCGGCAACGCCAAGATCGACGAGGACAAGTACCTCAGGGCCCTCGAAGAGTCCCTCCGCGACGCCTACAAGACGAGCGGCGCGGCCTTCCCGGCCTTCGACAAGGCCGGCATCAAGCCCTGCGCGGACGCCCAGACCACGTCCCCGGCCTCCTACTGCCCGGCCGTCAACCAACTCCAGCTCGACCTCCCGTCACTGGTGAAGATCGGCACACCCCCGAAGAGGGGCTCGAAGGGCGGAATCGGCGACTTCGCGGCGTTCGCCGTCATCGCCTCCCGCTTCTCCCTCTCCATCCAGCACGCCACAGGCTTCAAGCTGGACGACGACGCGGCAGGCCAGCGCACCGCCTGCCTGACAGGAGCCTGGGCAGGCCTGACGAACCGCCCGGACGCGGCAGCGGGCCTGCGCCTGTCCCCAGGAGACCTAGACGAGGCGGTGGCAGAACTCCTGGCCGACGACAGCCTCATCGCAGCGGACGTGAACGGCAAAGCCGTCCCCTCGGGCTTCGCCCGAGTGGAAGCGTTCGGCGACGGCTTCTTCCGAGGCCTCTCGTTCTGCGTCAAAAAGTATTCAGTTTGATTCTTCCATCGACCACCGTCGATACTTGCCCGGTGCTAACCGATGAAGCCACGACCTACGCCTCATGGTTCTCGACGCTGTCCGACCCGACCCGAGTCCGCCTGCTCCACCACGTGGCCTCAGCCTCGGTTCCAGTCACCGTCGGCGAACTGACCACCCTGCTGGGCGTGAGCCAGTCCACCTGCTCACACCACGTCCGCAAACTGGCAGAGGTCGGCTTCCTCCACGTCCAGCGCGAAGGCACAACCACCCTCGTCACAGTCAACCCGGCCTGCTGCACGGGCCTCCCCCAGGCAGCGGACGCGGTCATGGGCACCCTGCCCACAGGCACGGTCCGCCCCATGCCAGGCGTGACCATCCGCCCCATGACCACAGCCGACTGGTCAGACGTCCGCCGCATCTACGGCGAAGGCATAGCCTCAGGCAACGCGACGTTCGAAACCGAAGTCCCGTCCCGCAGAACCCTGGAATCCAAGTGGCTACCAGACCACCGCTGGATAGCCGAGGTGGACGGCACAATCGCAGGCTGGGCAGCAGCCACCCCGGTATCGGCACGCGAGTGCTACGCGGGCGTGGTGGAAACCTCGATCTACGTGGCCGACGCCTCCCAGGGCAAGGGCGTGGGCAAAACCCTGCTGCACCACCAGGTCACGTCAGCAGACGCAGACGACCTCTGGACCCTCCAAGCAGTGATCTTCCCGGAGAACCGAGCAAGCATCGCCCTGCACCACAAAGCAGGCTTCCGAACAGTGGGCGTACGAGAACGAATCGCCAAACACCACGACGAATGGCGAGACACAGTCCTTTTGGAACGAAGGCGCCCATAACAACGCCCACTCACCAGCGAAGCCGAAGGCGAGCCGTCTTTACCGAACGGGCCAGGCGGTGGGTCCCGTCACGAGTCGCGCCACAGCTCTTGCTGCATGCAAGGAGGGGTGTCAAGCGGACACGCTTTTCGTCCGCTTGACACCCCTCCTTGCATGTGGCCCGCTCTTGGTGCGGCTCGTGACGGGACACACCGCCAACGCAACCCTCAAAGCAACGCGCAGCCGCCCAACCCAACAGGCGTGCCATCAACCCACCCACGGCGCCCTCCCCCGATCAGATTGCCGGGGGTCTGGGGGCAGAGCCCCCAGAGGGAAGCACGCAACCGCAAGCCGGCCGCCCGCAAGGTGACCACCCCGCAAAGCCGCAGGCCCACAAGCCAGGGAACGCACGAAACCGGCGAAACCCAACGCTAACGCAGGCGTCCCCCCGATCCGGGAACCCCTACAACTCAACCTACTCAGCAGGTCCGACAAGATCAGTACAACGCAGAAGCCAAATTCCGCCGAGCCGCAGCAACCCGAGCATCATCAGCGGGGAACAACTCGAACAACCCGACCAAATGCGACCGAACCCGATCCCGATCGTCCCCATAAACCCGCCGAACAGTCGCAACAAGCCGAGAAAACGCCTCGTCGACCATCTGCCCGGCAACCTCGGCATCAGCAGCGGCCAACTGAGCGTCGACATCCTCAGGCGCGGAATCAGCCTTCCCGATCACCGCAGGATCAACAGCCTCAGCCCGCTCAGCGAACCGAGCCTGGGCAAGCCCTTCCTTGGCCAGCTCATTGCCAGGCTCAGAAGCGAGAATCTCCGAGTAATACCCCTGAGCGGCAACATAGTCGCCACGCTCAAAGGCTTCCTCAGCCGCAACGATCCGAGGATCCTCGACAACGTCCTCTTCAGCGACAACAGGAGACCCAGCCCGAGCCTCCCCAGCCCGAATCCCAGGAAGCCGCTCTCGCAAGGCATCCAGCAACCGGGCAATCCACTGCGACAACTCAGCGTCGGCAATGGGCCCGGCAAATGCGTCAATGGGCTGACCAGCGGCAACGGCGACAGTCGTGGGCACGGACTGCACCCCGAACGCCTGCCCGATCCGAGGCGACGACTCCAGATCAACGCGGGCAAGAATCCAGGACCCACCGGAAGCCGAGGCGAACCGGGTCAAGGACGCGGCCAGCTGCTGCGACTCAGGACTGTAGGAAGCACCCAGCAGCACCACGACGGGCACCTGCAGGGACTGCTCGACCACGGCCTGGAAAGAGGCCTCGGTGACGTCCACGATCCACGGCACAGAGCCGTTGTCGGGCGCGGAAGCACCAGCGGGAGCAGCCGGCGTGGCGGCGGCGGTGCGGGCGGCGTCGGCGCGGGCCTTCAGGGCGCCCAGATCGACGGCGCCCGAGAGCGCGGCGGACAGTGCGGCGGTCTTGCGAGGATCAGGCCTTGTCACGTGTTCCATCCTGGCACGGCTAGTTCCCGGACCGGGTCCAGGGCCATCGGGTTGACGCGCATCGCCTCGTTGGCTGAGGCGATGCGTAGAGCTAGCGGTGTCATCAGGTCGATGAACCGCGACGTACCAACTGCACCCAGCGCTTCCCACGGAGCTAGAGCGGCCATATCAGTGGCACGTTCCACCGAAGGAAGGTCGCCGGGCATTCCCTCCACTGCTTCCCATTCTTCGACAGTCCAACCACGCGCGGTGCGCATGTATGCCGGATCGAGGGAATGCTCACGCGCATAGAGCGCAAGCGCTTGGCGCGGTCCCACGCCGGCGGCCACCAGCGCGGCGACATGACCATCACCGCGTGCTTCGCGCAGGATCGTGCAGGCGTGCCACAGCTCCAGGTGAGGCTCGACGGGCCACGGCAACGCACGGTTCGCCGCGGCCAACGGACGCCCGGCGAGAGGCGCCGCCAGAGCCGCGACACGAGCCAGCGAGGCCGCCTCGGCGATTTCGGGCGTGTCCACCGAGCCCAGCAGACGACGCAACGCACCGTCCGCGCCTGCCAGCCGAACCCTCAGGTACTCGGACGGTGAGGCGACCGCCCACGCGTCCGGCAGCGCACGGGAGACCATGCGCGGCGCGAAGTTGTAGAAGACCGCCGTCACCAGCTCCGGCGACGCGGCGCCCAGAGGTGCGGCGCGCATGCCGAAGTAGCCCATCCATCCGCCCTTGCAACCCAGCGCGTCGGTCGCCGCGCGGGATTCGGGCGTGAAGTACGTGACGTCGTGGTAGGGCTCGAACCTCAACCACAGTTGTCTCGCGTCCACGCCCGACACGCTAACCCAGCGAACGCCGGTGCACGGATCCGCTCACCGTGCCGGCGTAGAGCGTTCGGCCATCCGAGGAGACGAGCAACGCCTCCACGCCACGCTCCACCTCCGGGCCCCCGAACACGCTCCACGAACGGCCACCGTCCAGCGACCGCAACACCCCTTTGCTGGAACCGGAGAACGCGATCGAGCCGAGGTAGAGCACGCCATCGGGCCCCATGGCGACCGCCGACAACTGCTCGGCCGACACGTCACGCACCTCGGAGAACGACACCCCGTCGAACGACACGAACACCGAGTTCTGCCCGACCGCCACCACGTGCTGCGGATCGCGCGGGTCTACGAGCACCGAGTTCATCCGTCCCGGCAGCACCTGCTTCACCGTCACCCCGGCATCGGTCGACCGGTACAGCCCACCGGCGTCCGCGAGCCAGACACCCGAAGCGTCAGCCGCGACCGTCCGAATCCCGCGCAACGCGCCATGCACCCGCTGCACGAACGACAGCCCGCCGTCGAAGGACACGTAGAACGCGTTGACCAGGTACGCGCCCAGATAGACCTGGGAACCCGGTCCGAACACCAGCGAACGCGTGTTGCCCGGCACCGTCGCGGTCGTCACCCACGTCCGCCCCTCGTCCAGCGACCGCTCGACGAAGATCGTGTCCAACGACCCTCGATAGGCGTTGCGGCCGCGCAGCAGCACCCCGTCCCGAGCCGCCAGCGCCCCGATCCGGTTGCCCACCGCGTGAGGCGCGGATCCGTCGAAGTCCCACTCCTGCGTCACGACCGGCAGATCGGTCCGGTACGAGCCCTGCATCGTCCCGGCCACGAGCGAACGCCCGGCCACCGCGAGCGACAGCACGTGCGCACCCGGCACCCCGACCCGCTTGAAGTGCTCGTGGTCAGCCGTCGCGTAAACGCCGCCGCTCCCGTAGACCCACTGCCACTCGGGCTGGTCGGCGAAGCTGCCGATCTCCGTGTAGACGTCGACCCGCTCCACCGCGTCGGTCCGCTTCCAGGACGCCCCGAGGTCCGAGCTGATGAAGTGCCCGTCCAGCGTCTGCACCTGAATCCAGCCGTTGGCCGTGATCCCGCCATACAAGATCCACGACGCCGTCCACGGCCCTGTGACCACACGCCAGGAAGCCCCACGGTCCAACGACAGGTGCACGCCACCGCTGAACTTCCGCGCCACCACGACGTCGCCCAACGAGGTGATCTTGTCCGCCGGCACGCTCGTGGCAGTCCACCGCCCAGACCTCAACACGTGCACAACGCCACCGGCTGCCACAACGACATCAGCCCCGACGACCTGCACGTCCTCAGCGTCGACAGGCGAGCCGGGCAGCAACGACCACCCAAGCCCGCCAACGCCGCGATAAACCCCCTCGGCCGAAGCCGCGTACGAGAAGCCACCGCCGAACGCCACGTCCTGCACCTCGGAAGGCGTCCGCAGAGCGACCGAGAAAGTCCCGGCACCGTCCACAGAGCGCAGCACGGCGCCCGCACCGCCACCGCCTTCGTACCCGGCCACGAGCACGGTGTCCGGCCGCGACGGATCGGCCGCCACCGCGGCACCGCGCATCTCCGGGAACAGCCGTCCCTGCCGCCAGCTGCGGCCCCGGTCGCCGGACCGGAACACCTGCTGGCCCGCGCCCGGCAACACGTAGGCGACGTTCCCGGCGAACGCCAGATATCCGCCCGCGCCGTTCGGACCGATGTTGTCCCACCTGGTGGACGGCCCGGCATGAGCTGTTGGAGCGATCGCCAGCACCACGGCCAGCAGGGTGATCACGAATCTCACGAGACACGCCTCCGCTCGACTCCCAACGGTCGGCGGCGGACCCGAATCATGGCGTGTCGGCGAGGTGCTCCTCAACCCGTTCGACCTTGGCCCTGAGCTGACCGGTGTAGCCGGGCCGGATGTCCGCCTTGAGCACGAGAGACACGCGCGAGGCACTGGCCTGCACGGCTTCCGTCGCGCGCTTGACCACGTCCATCACCTCGTCCCACTCCCCCTCGATCAGGGTGAACATCGCGTTCGTCTCGTTGGGCAGGCCGGACTCCCGCACGACCCGGATCGCCTCGGCGACTGCCTTCGCGACACCTCCTGTCTCGTCCGAACCGGACGGAGCAACACTGAACGCGACAAGCACACGTGCCTCCTGGTGATCCACGGGTGGTACTGACTGGTAGCTTCGGTGCCCATGACACCGCTGCCGTTCGATCCGATCGCCCGCGCGGCCGAACTGTGGGACGACCGGGTGGGTTCCTCCACATCGATGGCCGCCGTCACGAGCGTCATGCGTGTCCAGCAAATCATCCAGTCCGCCGTGGACGCAGCCCTCAAGCCGCACGGACTCACGTTCGCGCGCTACGAGGCGTTGGTGCTGCTCTACTTCTCCCGCAAGGGCGCGCTGCCGATGCGGGTCATGGGCGAGCGCCTCCAGCTGCACCCGACGAGCGTGACCAACATCGTCGACCGGCTGGAGAGCGACGGCCTCGTGCGCCGCACGCCGCACCCGACCGACCGCCGCACGACGCTGGTCGAGATCACCGACGCGGGGCTGCAGCGCCGTGAGAGCGCGACCGCGGCCGTCGTCGACGTCAACCTGGGTCTCAAGGGCCTGACCGACCGGCAGACCGAGCAGCTCACGGACCTGCTCGCCAAGGTCCGCCGGGCCAGCGGCGACTTCGAGGACTGAAATCCGGTTGATCGTCCCGCGATGATGGTCGCGTGACGGAACGGTCGATCATCGCCCTGGTCAGCGGCCCCAGCGGGTTCGCGGGCCGGACCGGCGCGATCCCGGTCGAGTCACCGTGGTGGGCCGACACCGAACCCGTCAACGCGGCGCTGGAACGGTTGCTGGGCGTCCGGACGAGCGTGCTCAGACTGATCTCCGCCGAGGGCGGCGACCCACCCGGCGGCGGTCTGGTCACCTATCACGTCGAGGCGCACGGCGAACCTGACCGCACCCGTCTCCGCCCGGCGGAAGAGCCCGCCCCGGACGCTCCGCGCAGACTGCCGTGGGCCCGCCTGGGCGGACCGTCCGAACTCCTCGCGTGGGCCGACGAGCACGTCGAACGCACCGGCCCGGCCGTGCAGGTCAAGTCGTGGAACCTGTCGAGCGTGCACCGGCTCCCGACCGCGAACGGCTCCGCCTGGCTGAAGACCGTCCCGCCGTTCTTCGCCGACGAGGGCGCGGTGATCGAGATGGTCGCCGCGCACGACCCCGGCCTGGTGCCCGGACTGATCGCCTCGGCGCCGCTGCGAGTCCTGCTCGGTGAGGCTCCCGGCGAGGACTGCTGGAACACCAGGCCCGAGCACGTCGAGGAGATCGTGCCGCGCTGGGTCGCGGTGCAGCACGCGCTGGCGGGCGCGCCTCGGGTGCGGCCGTGCGTCGTGCCGATGCCGTCGTTCGGACTGCCGGACACGCTGGTGCACGGCGACTTCCACCCCGGCAACTGGTTCAGCGGTGGCGTGATCATCGACTGGTCCGACGTCGTCTGGGGCCATCCCGCACTGGACGCCGGCCGGCTCATCGGGTTCTGCCCGCCCGAACTGGGTGACCTGATCCGTCGCGTGTGGAGCGAGGCGTGGCTGCGGCACCGTCCGGACAGCCGCCCGCTCGACGCGCTCGACGCCGCCCGGCGCGCCTCGCACCTGCTGAACGCCGTGAAGTACCAGGAGTTCCTGGACAACATCGAGGACTCCGAGCGGATCTACCACGAGAACGACCCCGCGCACGAGCTCAGGACCGTCAGAGAACTGGTGACCACGTGACGGCACGGAAGATCATCGCCCTGGTCAGCGCGCCCGGAGGGTTCGCGGGCCGGACGGACGCGCTCCCGGTGCCCACCCGCGACTGGTACCACGTCGAACCGGTCAACGAGGTGCTCGAAGCACACCTGGGCGTCCGGACGAACGTGCTCAGGCTGATCTCGGCCGAGGGCGGCACCGTGCCGCAGGACGGCCTGGTCACCTACCACGTCGAGGCGTACGGCGAGCCCGACCGCACGAAGCTGCACCCGGCACAGGAGCCCGAGGCGGACGCGGAGTTCCTCGCACCGTACGCACGGTTGGGCGGCCCTTCCGAGCTGATCGCGTGGGCCGACACGCACGTCGAACGCACCGGCCCGTCCGTTCAGGTCCGCACGTGGAACCTCTCGACCGTGCACCGGCTGCCCACCGCGAACGGCCCGGTGTGGCTGAAGGCCATTCCGTCGTTCTTCGCCGACGAGGGCGCGGTGATCGAGATGGTCGGCGCGCACGACCCGACGCTGGTCCCCACGCTGATCGCCTCGGCGCCGCACCGGATCCTGCTCGCCGACGCGCCGGGCGACAAGTGCTGGCCCGTCACGGCGGAGCAGGTCGAGTTGATCGTGCCGCGCTGGGTGGCCGTGCAGAACGCGCTGGCCGGCGCGGCGCGGCTGCGTCCGACCACCGTGCCGATGCCGTCGTTCGGGCTGCCGGACACGCTGACGCACGGCGACTTCCACCCCGGCAACTGGCGCCGCAGCGGCGAGGTCATCGACTGGTCCGACGCCGTGTGGGGCCATCCGGCGCTCGACGCGTGCCGGGCCATGGAGTACGCCGGGCCCGAACTGCACGACCACATCCGGAAGGTGTGGAGCGAGGCGTGGCTCGCGCACCGCCCGGACAGCCGTCCGCTCGAAGCGCTCGACGTCGCCCGCCGCGCGTCACACCTGCACAACGCGGTGAAGTACCAGGAGTTCCTGGACAACATCGAGGAGTCCGAGCGGATCTACCACGACGGCGACCCCGAGGTGGAGCTCAGAGCTGTTCGGCGGCTGGTTCGCTGAGGCGGCCGGTCTTCGAGGCCCAGCGCTCGAAGATCACCGTGCCGAACGGCGGGATGCTCGCGAACAGCGCGAGGACCGTCGTGCGCGCGTCCCACTTCAGCGGCGCGACGGCCATCAGCGTCACCAGCACGTAGCCGACGAAGATCAGGCCGTGGATCGGGCCGAAGACCTTGACGCCGATCTCGTTCTGCACGACGACGTACTTGAAGAACATCCCGAGCAGCAGGCCCGCCCAGGAGATGGCCTCGGCCAGGGCGAGGATGCGGAACCGTCCGACCACGCTGGAGAACGTCATGGTTCCCCATCATGAACCGTGACCGGCGGCACACGGCAACCACCCTGAGGGTTCGTGAGCGATTCGGCCGGACGACCGACTTGAAGGCGAACCCTCCGCCGCGCCGGAGGCGCGGCAATCCAACACTGTCTATTCCTCCCATTTGAAGACGCGGGAGGCCACGAATCCGACGACGAGCGAGAAGCCGACGAGGATCGCCGCCGGCATCGCCAAAGCCTCGATCCCCTTGCCCCGCACCAGCACGTCGAGCATGCCGTCGTTCATGTGCCGCAACGGGAAGATCTTCGAGACGGTCTGCAGCCACGCGGGCGCCTGGTCGACGGGAAAGAACGTGCCGGACAGGAACGCCATCGGCAGCACCACGATGTTCGCGGCCGCCGACGCCGCTTCCTCGGTCTTGGCGAACGCGCCGACCAGCATGCCGAGCGCGAAGAACGCGACGGTTCCCAGCAGCAGCAACGGAATCGCCAGCCACCACTGCCCGGAGAGCTTCAGCCCGAACACCGGCAGTGACGCGATGCCGATGAAGGTCACGCCCTGCACCAGCGCGACGCCGGCGCTGACCAGGATCCGCGAGGACAGCACGGAACCCGTTGAGACGGGTGCCAGCCGGATGCGCCGCAGCACCTGCTTGCGGCGCCACGACACGAGGGTCAGCGCCGAGCCGAACACCGCCGACACCGCCACACCCCACGACAGGATGCCCGGCGTCAGGTACTGGATCGGCTTCAGCGAGGCGTCCTCGACCTTCTCCGCGGCGAACGTGAAGGTCGGCGGCTGACCGGTCGCGGCGAGGTTCGCCTTGTCCACGAACCCGTTGATGATGCCGAGCACGGTCGCGGACTTGACCTGGTCGCTCTGCGCGAACCGCACGTCGAGCTGTTGCCCGCGGACGATCAGCGCGGCGGGCAGGTCGCCGTCCTTCACCTTCTGCACGGCGGAGCTCTCGTCGTTGTACGGCTCCAGTTCCAGCGCACCGCTGTCGCGCAGCGCGGACACGATCGGGCCGTCGCCGACCACCGCGATCCGCGTCTTGTCCGCACCGACGTCGCGCAGGATCAGGCCGAAGATGACGAGGAACATCAACGGGAACAAGAAGGTGAAGAACAACGTCACCTTGTCCCGCAGGAATCCCTTGAGCATCGCCACCGAGAGCGTCTTGAACGCGTTCACGCGCGGTACTCCCGACCGGTCAGGTTGAGGAAAACATCTTCGAGGGTGGCCGTGCGGACCTGAAGGCCGTCGAGCGCGCCGCGTTCGGCCAGCGCCGACAGCACGGGAGCCGGGCGGCGCGTGGAGAGCGTCAGCGACACCTCGTCCTCGTGCGCCTCGTCGACACCTTCGAGAGCGGAAGCGTCCACAACGGACAGAACGCCCTTCTGGAGCGTCACGTGGGTCGGCGCGTCGAGACCGCGCACCAGCACGGCCGGCGGGTCGAGCGCGAGGATCCTGCCGGTGTCCATGATGGCCACGCGGTCGCAGAGGATCTCGGCCTCGTCCAGGTAGTGCGTGGTGTAGACGATGGTCTTGCCGCGTTCCTGGATGGCGCGCAGCACGTCCCAGAGGTTGCGGCGGGCCTGCGGGTCGAGCGCCGCGGTCGGTTCGTCGAGGAACACGATGTCCGGGTCGTGCACCAGCGCGCACGCGATCGAGAGCCGTTGGCGCTGACCTCCGGAGAGTTTGTTCTCCTGCTCGTTCGCCTTGTCCGCGAGGCCGACCAGCTCCAGCATGTCCGCGGCCGTGCCGTGACTCACGCCGTAGAGCGAGCCGAACGTCTGCAGCTGCTCCTTGGCCGTCAGCTTGTCGAAGAACGACGTCGCCTGGAGCTGAACACCGATGCGCGGCAACAACTTCACGTTGCGTGGCCACGGGCTCTCGCCGAGCAGCCGCACCTCACCGCTGTCGGGCTTGCGCAGCCCCTCGACGATCTCCAGCGTGGTGGTCTTCCCGGCGCCGTTGGGCCCCAGGATGCCGAAGAACTCGCCTTCGGCCACGGTGAACGAGACCCCGTCCACCGCCTTCAGCTCGCCGTAGCTCTTGCGGATGTCCCGCACCACGACCGCCGACCGTTCCTCCGTCATGGACGAGACGGTAGGTCAGCACCTGCTGGTTCGCGTGGCGGAAAGACGAAAGTCGAAGCCAAGTCGAGACGAACGAGGTCAGCCGCCTGCAACCAGCAACGGGCAGGCGGTGTACACGTCGTTCAACCTGCGGAGAGCGGCCGCGAACTGCTCGAATCGGGCCCTCGGAACGGCCGCGCGGACCTCGCTGATCACCTGCCACAGGTAGCGGTGCTCAGCGGTCTCCACGGCCGGCAGCGCCGGGTCGCCGGGGACGTCGCAGGCGAACGCCAGCGCCACCGCAGCGGCACGCAGGCACGCGGTCGCGAGCGTCACGCAATCCTCGACGAGCGTGCGGTCGTCCTGGGCACGCAGGACGCCGCTGACGGCGAACCGGACGGCCTGCATCAGCGCGAGGTAGAGGCGCTGCCCGGCCTGGGTGCGTTCGAACGGCAGGTCCTCGGCGCCGCAGCCGGGCGTCACGACGGTCATGCCGACCTGGGGGCGGCGCAGCACGTGGTCGAAGAGCGCGGTCGGGGCCCAGAGCAGGGTGCGCCAGGAGTCCTCGGTGATCGAGGTGCCCATCCTGGCCGCGTTCTCCAGCACGTCGAGGTAGGCGATCAGGACGCCCGAGAGGAAGATCCCGCCGCGGTCGCCGCCGACCCGGACGACGCCGAAGCGCTCGTCGAGGGCGTTGTCCTGGACCCAGTAGCCGGGCGTCCACTCGATGACGCCGCTGCTGGCCAGCACCACGCGCGCGAGCCGCTGGTGCACGGGCGACGCGGAGAGCACCGTGTCGTCCAGCCCCATCTGGACGAGCGTGGACGCGGCGTGCTGCAACGACTCGCGCTGCTGGGGCACGAGGTCGGGGTGCAGCAGGCGGAACGGTTCCACGTCACCCCTCCCCTTCCGTCGTTGTACTCACAATGAACGGCAGGGGGCGGGAAGTCATCCGGATGAACCGCAGCGTTACGTCTCAGTTGGACGCGTCAGCGCGACTGGGCCCAGGCCGAGAGCTGCGCGCGAGACGAAAGATTCAGCACGGTTTTCACGTTGTGCACGTGGGATTCCACGGTGCGGTGCGAGATGCCGAGCTTGGCCGCGACCTGCGCGTTCGTCAGGCCCCGCGCCACCAGTTCGACGACCATGCGCTGCCGGTCGCTGAGCACCGGGTCCTGCACGATCTCCTTGTCCAGCGCGGTTTCCAGGGCGTGCCGCACGTCCATCGCCCGGCCCGCACCGAGCGCCCGCTGAAAAGCCGCTGGAGACAGGGATTCCCGTGCGAGGTCCAGTGCGGCGCCCATCTTCCGCCGCCACCACGTTTCGGACGGAACGACCCACGCCGCGCGCATCTGCTGACAGGCGGCCAGAAGCCGCACGCCGAGCTCGTGGCGTCCGGACAGCATCGCTACCAGGCCGCGGCCCTCGACCGACTCCAGCACCGCCCGGGGTGTGGTCGCCGTCATGCGCGCGCTCTCGGCGAACCGGGCGCCGGCCGCCGCCAAGTCCCCTCGTTCCAACGCGATGCAGCCCGACGTGTGCACGGCGACGGCCACGACGTCCTGCCGTGCATGGAGTCTGAGCACCGGCAACGCGCCCTCGATCAGGACGGCGGCGGCGTCCACGTCACCCTGGACGAGCAGCCGCCAGCCGAGGTTCTGGCTGGACACAGCGACACTCACGTCGTTGCCGTTGCGCACGCCGTGCTGGATCGATTGGCGCAACGCCCACGCGGTGTTCACCACGTCGCCCATGCCGTCGTAAGCGCTCGCTAACGTCCGGAAGAGGCGGCACATGATCAGGTCCTGCCCGCCTGCCTCGGCGGTCTCGACCGCCTCGATGGCGTACTTCACCGCCTCGTCGTGCCGTTGCTCGTGGCCCGCCAGCAAAGACGCGTATTCCAACGCGAGGATGCGGTAGCGGGCGTCGGCGGGCGACCGGTCCAGCACCTGCATCAGCACCGCGCCGGCCTCGGCGAAGTAGCCGCGGTCGAAGCACACCCTGAGCAGCATCGTGGCGAGCATCAGCCGCCGGTCGTCCCGCGATGCCACCAGATGGGCGAACGCGTACGTCACGTTGTCGTACTCCTGGTGCTGCGCCTTCACCTGCTCCGGCGTGAGGATCGACGACGAGACGGCGGGTTCGCCCTTCTCGCACAGCCAGGCGATGATCCGTTCGGCCGTCACCTCGCGCTCACCGTGCTCTTCGAGGCGCTCCTGGGCGTAGAGGCGGACCGATTCGAGCATCCGGAACCGGCCGTCGTTCTCCCGTGCCACCAACGACTTCGCCTGCAACGCCGTGAGCAGGCCGATCACCGCGCCGCCGTGCACGACCTGGGCGATCTCCAGCCCGAACCCGCCCGGCAGCAGGGCGAGCCGCCGGAACAGCTCCTTCTCGGGTGTGGTCAGCAGGTCGTGGCTCCACGCGATGGCGGCGCGCAGGCTCTGGTGCCGTGCCTGCTCCCCGGCGTCGCTGAGCAGGTCGAGCCGGTGGTCGAGGCGGTCCGCGAGCTCGGACAGAGGCACGGACCTGGAGAGCTTCGCGGCCAGTTCCACGGCCAACGGCAGGCCGTCCAGCCGCGCGCAGATCGCCGCGATCGCGGCCTCGTCACCACTGGTTCCAGCGCGTTCGGCGAACAACTTCGCCGCGTCGCTCTCCATGCCGTGCAGCGGATAGACGACCTCGCCGATGGATCTCAGTGCTTCCCGGCTGGTCGCGAGAATCTGCACGTTCGGGCACCGCGACAGGAGCGCGTCCACGACGGCACAGCATTCTTCGACGAGATGCTCGCAGTTGTCGACAAGCAGCAAGATTCGACGATTGGTCAGCTCCTGGAGCAACGTGGTCCGCAGCGCGACACCCGCGTGCTGGTACACCCCAACGGCTTCCGCGACGGCCTGCACCACCTGCTCCGGCCGGCTCAGCCTGCCCAGCTCGACGGTGCGGACCTCGGTGCGTCTGGCACGTCCGGCGAGCTCGGCCGCGAGCCGCGTCTTGCCGGCCCCGGCCGGCCCGACGAGCGTGAGCATCCTGTGCTTGCGCAGCAACGAAAGCAGCTCCGCGAGCTCGCTCTCCCTGCCGACGAACGCGTCGTCGTAGCGGGGCAGCTCCGCGACCACAGTGGACGTTCCGGCGGAACGCTGACGATAGGCACGCTGACGGCAGGCGTTCGAGCAGTACCGCGCCCGCGAGGGCAGGGGCGCGAAGCCCGTGCCACAGCTCGCGCAGATGCCCATCGCACGAGACTACGACCGTTCTGACGTCTCAATTGGAAAGTGTGTGAAGGTCGACCTCCAGCGTGGTACCCGAACGCAGCTCCGCGAGCTCGATCCGATCCTTCGTCCTGGAGCGCCAGCCGCTGCGGATTCGCTGCACCACCTGCGTCTTCGTGATGTCGGCCGCCTCCGCCCTGATCACGATGTCCTTGCCGTTCTCCAGATGGATCACGGCTTTCGTGAACTTGGGAGCGTGTGGCACGAACTCGCCGGTTCCGGGCACGGCCGGATACATCCCGAGCGCGCTGAACACGTACCAGGCCGACATCGTGCCGAGGTCGTCGTTGCCCGTGACGCCTGCCGGCCCGTTGACGAACAACGTCTGCGCGGCTCGCACGACCACCGACGTCTTCTCCGGCTTGCCGATGAGCGCGTACATCCACGGCGCGTGCAGGTCGGGCTCGTTGTTCGGGTTGTACCTGAACTGGTTGTAGTAGTCGTACGGCCCCACGACCCACTTCTCGCGGACGGTCTTCGCTGGGTCTTTCAGGAGGTCGGGGTACGCGAAGAAGTCGTCCAGCCGCGCCTCGGCCGCCGCCTTGCCGCCGAGCGCCGTGATCAACCCGGGTATGTCGTGCTGGCAGAGCCACTGGTACTGCCACGCCGTGCCCTCGTGGAACCCTTCCGGGCCCTGCGGCGTGAACGGGGTGAGCCACGCGCCGCCCTGGAGCTTCGGCCGTGGGAACCCGGTGAAGCCCCGGTCCGTGACGCTGTTGTCCCAGAGGGTGCGGTGGTTGAGGCCTCGCTTGCGGAGTCGTTCCGCGTCTTCCGCGTGGCCCAGTTCCGCGGCCATGATCGCGAGCGTGGCGTCGGCCAGCGCGTACTCCAGGGTCGCCGACGCGCCGTGGTGCGGGTCGGTGTCCTGGCCCTTCTTCGGGAAGCGCTTGTCGTACTGGACGAATCCGTTCGCGAGGTAGTTCGGGTTGCCGGACCTGCCCTGGAAACGGGAGCTCTGCGGCGGGACGCCGTCGGCGTTGCGGAGAAGTGCCTGGTACGCCTGCTCTTCGAAGCCCTTGAGGTGGCCGAAGCGCCAGAGGTCGACCAGGAACGGCGTGACCGGGTCGCCGGTCATGCAGTTCGTCTCCTGGTTCGCGTACGCCCAGCGCGGGAGCCAACCGCCCTGTTCGTGAATGGCCAGGATGCTCCGCGCGATGTCCTGGGAGCGTTTCGTGCGGAGCAGCGCCAGGAGCTGGTTGTGCGCGCGGTAGGTGTCCCACAGCGAGTAGTACTCGTAGTAGGTCCAGCCATCGGCCTGGTGGATCTGGTTGTCGAAGCCCCGGTACCTGCCGTCCGCGTCGCTGCCGGTCAGCGGCTGGAGCAGCACGTGGTAGAGCGCGGTGTAGAAGACCGCGCGCTCGTCCCAGTCCTCGGTCTCGATCTCGACGCACCCGAGCTCCGCGCGCCAGGCTTCCTGCGCCTCGTTGCGAACGTCGTCGAACGTCTTGCCGCCGGTCTCGGTCTCCAGGTTGTTCGCCGCCCCCTGTTCGTCCACTTGGGACAGTGCGGTGGTGGCCGTGACCGGGCCGGGGTCGAACGTCACCCAGGCGCCCCGCAGTCCGGCGCCACCGGCGGAATCCCGTTGGCCCGGCTTGGATCCTGTCGGACCCCACGTGCCGAACTGCGTGAACGGGCGGTCGAACCTGGTGGTGAAGTGCGTGAGGTACGGACGGCCACCGCAGAACGCCTGCGTCTCCACGGTTCCGACGATCGTGCGGTCGCCGACGATCCTCACGGAACTGGCGCTCACCGGTTCCTTGTCGTTGGCCTGCCCCACGTTGACGAGCAGCGTGCCCTTGACGCCACCGGGGAACGTGTACCGCTCGACGCCCGCGCGCGTGGTCGCCGTGCACTCGACGGTGATGTCGCGGTCCAGCTTGACCTTGTAGTAGCCGGGCTTGCCGATCTCGCCGTCGTGCGTGTAGCCGCTGGCGTACCGCTTGTGGTCGAAGTTCTGCGGCAGCTGGGTGACCGGGAGGATCGGGACCAGGCCGCCCTGTTCCCAGCAGCCGGCGCCGGACAGGAAGAAGTGCCCGAAGCCCCGGATCTGCTGGTCGTCGTAGCGGTAGCCGGCGTAGTGGGAGCCGATCGGGCTGGAGTGCGCCTTGCCGAACGGCATGGACGCACCGGGGAACGTGTTGCCCTCGTCCTTTGTGCCGATGAAGGTGTTGACCGACTCAATGGGATCCAGTGCGTCCACGACTTTCACCCTAGTTGGGATCTTGGGGTGGTGTGGGGTGGCGCAGTGGTCCGGTCGGGTGGTTGCCGGGAGGGACCGGGCCGGGGTGCGACCGCCGCCGCATGCGCACCCCGGCCCGGGGGCCTACTCGCCGGACCCGCGTGGCCTGACAACGCTGTCCGTCACCAGATCATCGCTGAGCGCACACGGTCGAGGTCAAGCCCATGACGATCACTTGTCCGGTTCCGGACATCGATGCCGGGCCGCCGGGTCAGCGGCCCGGCATCGCGTTCAGCGTCCGGTAGCCGACGCCGAGCTGCGCGAACGCCTCCAGGGCGAACTCGGAGAGCTGGTCGATCGTGGCCGGGTTGAGCAGCAGCAACTGCGTCTGGGTCTGCCTGGTCCCGGTGAGGCGTGGCTTCTCGCTGTACACGATCTTGACGCTCTGGCCGTCCGCCGCCGTGACGCTGACCTGGATGTCCTTGTAGACGCCGCTCAGCTTCGAGGCGATCTTCGTCGCGAGGTCGTGGACGATGACGGCCGCGGTCAGGCCGGCGATGATGGTCAGGATCGTCGCCGGGTCCGCGTAGAGCGCCTGGGACTTCGGCGTCGACCACTTGCCGTCGCTGTAGAGCCGGACCGCCGAGTTGCCCGAGGTCAGATCGATGTCGACGGCGTTGGACCTGGCCACGCTGAACATGGTGCCCGTGGCGACGTCCTGTTCGAACCAGACCTGCACGGCCTCGACCGGCGTGAGGAGGTCGTTGCCCAGGACGATCGGGGACTCGCCGACGTAGATGGGGGTCGTCGAGCCGTTGCCGTTGATGTCCGTCGAGTACGCGGACAGTCCGGGGTGGATCGGGCCGAACTGGTTGATCATCGTGATCCCGGTCGCCGGGCCGCCGGTGGAGGCTTCGCCGAGGTTGCCGTCCTTGTCCAGCGTCGCCTGGTCGCCGAGGCCGACGGCCACCTCGTTGGTGGCGACCTTGACGTTCACGTTGCCCTGGAAGGTGTTGCTGCCGAAGAGCTGGTAGAGCGGCTGCCACGAGAACGTGTTGTCGTGGAGGTACTTCTCGGCCGACTGCCACACGACGTTGTAGGTGCCGTTGACCTTCTTCGCGAAGCAGAGCTTGTACCCGCTGTCCTTCAGCGTCTTGAGGTCCGCCTGGGCGATCTGGATGTCGACGCTCTTGATCTGGCCGTCCGTCATGGTGGCGCTCCTGGGCTGGATGTCGTCGGGGCCGGTCCGACCCCGGTGACACACGCTCCGGTGGCCGCGTCTCCCGAAGGTCGCCGCGACGCACGACGTGCTGTCACGGCCGCATCGGCGTCACTCGATGGGCTGGACTGGGCCAAGCGGGTTCCGTTGGGCCATTGGCGTTACGGCCGCCCGCCGATCCTCTGGGAGATCGGCGACGCGCCGTCGCCGCTCCCTCCCGACCAGGTGACCTCAGGAGTGGACGTCAAGTCCGCGCACGACTGAGTGGCCACGGCCGACCGGCGGCGGACCGGACGCTGCGGCAGGCGAGTGCGAGATGCCCCGGAGACGCTTCCGGGCAATGCTCGGGACGACGGCGTCGGCGCTGACGGAGGGGACCACGATGACGGAAGCGGAAGGCGGCAGACGGGCCGGCACTGGGGGAGCCCAGCTGGTGTTGCTGGGCCGGTTCGAGCTGCTCGCCGGATGCGGTGACGTCACGCTGCCCAAGGGCGCGCAGCGGCTGCTGGCCTACCTCGCGATCCACCACGGCGACGCGGTGAGCCGGCAGGCCGCCGCCGAGCAACTGTGGCCCGAGTGCCGCAGGCAGCGCGCGACCGCCAACGTGCGGCAGGCGCTGTGGCACCTGCGCCGGGCGACGGAACGGCCGGTCGTCGAACCCTCGGTGGACCGGCTGCGGCTGTCCCCCGCGCTGACCGTCGACTTCTGCCGGGCGGTCGAGGCGGCCCATCTCGTCGTCGGCTCCGCCGCGCCCGCCGCGGAGGACCTGGTCGGCGCCCTGTCCCGGGACCTGCTGCCCTACTGGGCCGACGACTGGCTGGCTCCGCAACGGCGCCGCTGGGAGCAGGTCCGGCTGCACGCGCTGGAGGCGATCGCCCAGCACCTCATCTCGACCGGCGCGCACCTCGCCGCGCTGGAGGCCGCGTTCACCGCGATCTCCATCGACCCGGTCCGGGAGACCGCGCACCGGACGGTGATCGCAGCACATCTCGCCCAGGGCAACCACGGGTCGGCGCTGCGGCACTACCAGCAGTACCGCGCCCTTCTGCACCGCGAGCTGGGCGTCACTCCGTCGGCGCACATGACCCGGCTCGTCGCGTCGCAGGCAGCGTTGTGAGCCATAGGCGTCCGCGCCCTTGACCGGTCAGGAACTGTTGACAAGGCCGTAAAGCCAAGGTGAGATACGCCCACTATGACAACGTTGTCCCCCAGCGGGCCCGTAGCCGGTCAGCGCAAGGTACGTCGCGCGACGATGAACGACGTCGCGCGGCTCGCGGGCGTGAGCATCAAGACCGTCTCGCGCGTGGTCAACGACGAGCCGGGCGTGCACCCGTCCACCGCGGAGCGCGTGCTGGCGGCCATCGACCAGCTCGGGTTCCGGCGGAACCTGAGTGCCCGCAACCTGCGCCGAGGCTCGTCCACCGGCACCATCGGGCTGGTGCTGGAAGACGTCGGCAACCCGTTCTACTCCGGCGTGACGCGCGCTGTCGAGGAGATCGCCCGTTTGCGCGGCAGACAGGTGATCTCGGGGTCGTCGGACGAGGATCCGAGCCGCGAGCGCGAACTGGCGCTGGAGTTCTGCAGCAGGCGCGTGGACGGGCTGCTGATCGTGCCCGCCGGCCTCCAGCACAGCTATCTGGTGCCGGAGATGCGCGCGGGCACGCCCGTGGTGTTCCTGGACCGGCCCGCCGGTGACGTCGTGGCCGACACCGTGCTGGTGGACAACATCGGCGGCACCGTCGAGGCGGTCACGCACCTCGCCGCGCACGGCCACCGCCGCATCGCGTTCCTCGGGGACGCGCCGGACATCTTCACCGCCAACGAGCGCCTGCGGGGCTACCGCGAGGGCTGCGTACGGGCCGGCATCGGCTACCACGAGGAACTCGTGGCGATGGGACCGCACGACGAAAGCAGCGTCAGGACCACGTTGCAGCGCCTGCAGAGCATGCGGGAGCCCGCGACGGCGATCGTGGCGGGCAACAACCGCATCACCGTGTACATCCTGCGCGCTCTCGCGGGCGTCGCGGAAAGGCCCGCTCTGGTGGGCTTCGACGACTTCGAACTCGCCGACCTGTTGTCGCCGCCGGTGACCGTGATCGCGCACGACGCGAGCGCGCTCGGCAAGGCGGCCACCGATTTGTTGTTCGCCCGACTGGACGGCGACAACTCACCACCGCGCCGCGTCGTGCTGCCGGTGCGCTTGGTGCCACGAGGATCCGGGGAGGTCCACGCGTGAG
This sequence comes from Lentzea waywayandensis, assembly GCF_900115955.1. Lineage (GTDB taxonomy): Bacteria > Actinomycetota > Actinomycetes > Mycobacteriales > Pseudonocardiaceae > Lentzea > Lentzea waywayandensis. Next base: position 752,876 of record NZ_FOYL01000003.1, on the reverse strand, counting down.
TTCTGGTGTTCTCCACCAGCCTGTCAACTTGCCCGCCAACCAGCCGAAGCAGTTCTACCGCGGCGGTGAGGCGATCGCCGCGCTGCGCGGCGGCACGAGCGGCGACTTCGGCCCCGAGGACTGGGTGGCGTCCACGACGACGCTCTACGGGCGCGACGACGCCGGGTTGACAACGTTGCCAAACGGCGTTCTCCTGCGCGACGCGGTCAAGGCCGACCCGACGGGATGGCTCGGCGCGGACCACGCCGCGAAGTTCGGCGGCGACACGGCGTTGCTGGTGAAGCTGCTCGACGCGGGCCAGCGCCTGCCCGTGCACTGCCACCCGTCGAACGCCTTCGCGTCCTCACACCTGAACTGCCGCCACGGCAAGACGGAAGCGTGGATCGTCGTGGGCACGACGGGGGCGACCCCGACCGTCTACATCGGATTCCGCGACGACGTGCCGGCCGCGACCGTCGCGGACTGGGTCGCCACGCAGAACACCTCGGCGATGCTCGACGCGCTCAACCCGGTCTGCGTCCGGCCCGGTGACACGGTCTTCGTGCCCGCCGGTGTGCCGCACGCGATCGGCGAGGGCGTCTTCATCGTCGAACTCCAGCAGCCCACCGACTTCTCGGTGACGCTGGAATGGCAGGGCTTCCTCGCGAACGCCGACATCGGTCACCTCGGCCTCGGCTACGGCGTCGCCCTGGACTGCGTGGACCGGCAGGGCTGGAGCGGCAAGCTCGAGGAGCTGGTGCGCCAGACGTCCGAGAAGTGGGCGCCGTCGGTCGATCTGCTCGGCCACGACGCGGACCCGTTCTTCCAGGCCGACCGCCTGCACGTGGAGGGTTCCTTCGCACTGGAGCCGTCGTTCGCCGTGCTGGTGGTGCTGGAGGGTTCCGGCCAGCTCGGTGCGCTGGAGGTGCACAAGGGCAGCACCGTCGTCGTACCGCACGCGGCCGGCGAGCTGGGGCTGACCGGCGACCTGGTGGCGATCCGCTGCCGCCCACCCGTGTTGTCCACTGTGGAGGATGTGATTCCGTGAGCCAGCCGTTGCTGGAGGCTCGTGATCTCACGAAGAACTACGGCACCGTGGAAGCTCTCCGCGGTGCCTCGTTCACCGCCTATCCCGGCGAGGTCGTGTCGCTGATCGGCGACAACGGCGCGGGCAAGTCCACCCTGGTGAAGTGCCTGTCCGGGGTGGAGCAGCCGACCAGCGGCACGCTGTTCTTCGACGGCGAGCCGCTCGTGCTCGACTCCCCCAACAGCGCCCGCGACCTCGGCATCGAGACGGTGTTCCAGGACCTCGCTGTCGCGCCGGACCTCGATCCGGCCGCGAACATGTTCCTGGGCAGGGAGATCCTCAAGCCCGGCGTCCTCGGCCTCCTGGGCGTGCTGGACAAGAAGGCGATGCGCAGGCAGGCCGCCGAGCACTTCACCCGGTTCGGCGCGACGCTGCAGAGCATCGACGTGCCGATCGCGGCGCTCTCCGGTGGCCAGCGCCAGTCCGTCGCGGTCGCGCGGTCGGTGGCGTGGGCGTCGAAGCTCGTGTTCATGGACGAGCCGACGGCCGCACTCGGTGTGGTGCAGCGGGAACGCGTGCTGGAAGTGATCAAGCGCGTCCGCGACGAGGGCATCGCCGTGGTGCTGATCTCGCACAACATGCCCGAGGTGCTGTCGGTCTCCGACCGCGTCGAGGTGTTGCGTCTCGGCCGGCGCGTGGCCCGTTTCAAGGCCTCGGACACCAGCGTGGAAGAGCTCGTCGGCGCGATGACCGGCGCGCTCACTCAGGAGGACGCGGCGTAATGACCACCGACGAGAAGACAACGTTGTCAACTCTGCCGGACGAGCAGCGCACCCCGTTGCTCAAGCGTCTGACCGGCGCGAACACGCTGTGGATCGGCCTGGTGCTGCTGGTCCTGGTCGCCACGTTCGGCGCGATCCGCCCGGACGCGATCTTCCAGGTGACCACGCTGCAGTTCCTGCTCGCGGAGACCGCCGTGCTGCTGGTGCTGTCGGTCGGCATGACGTTCGTGATCATCACGTCCGGCATCGACCTGTCCGTCGGTTCGGTGCTGGTGTTCGCGTCGGTGTCGTCGGCCATGGCCATGAACGCGGTGTCCGGCGGCGACGCGACGAACGCGGGCTGGGGCGTGATCGCGTTCGGCCTGCTGGTCGCCGTGGTCAGCGGCGCGGTCTGGGGACTGCTCAACGGCCTGCTGATCTCGCGGGCGAAGATCCCGCCGCTGATCGTGACCCTGGGCTCGTTCGGTGCGGCGCAGGGCGCGGCCCTGTTGCTGAACAACGGTTCCAACGTGTCCGGCATCCCGGACAAGCTCAACCGCACGTTCGGCTCCGGCACGTACCTCGGCATCCCGAACATCGTGATCGTGGCCGCGGTCGTCACCGCTCTCGGCGCGTTGCTGTTGTCCACCACGCGGTTCGGCCGCTACACCTACGCGGTCGGGTCGAACGAGGAGGCGGCCAGGCGCGTCGGCATCTCGGTGCGCGGCCACCTGACGAAGGTCTACCTGCTCGCGGGCACCCTGGCGGGTCTCGCGGGGTTCATGGGCAACGCGTTCTTCCGCGTCGCGGTCGTCACCGGCCACGAGACGGACAACCTGAACGCGATCGCCGCCGTCGTCCTGGGTGGGACGAGCATCTTCGGCGGCATGGGTTCGGTGCTGGGCACGGTCTTCGGCGTGTTCATCCCGGCGGTGTTGGAGAAGGGCCTCGTGATCATCGGGGTCAAGGAGTTCTGGCAGCCGATCGCCGTGGCGATCGTGCTGGTGGCCGCCGTGTGGCTGGACCAGACACGGCGGCGGGCGCGCAACCAACGTTAGGGAAGGTGCTGGACCAATGAAGATCCGCTCCGCAGTGGCTGTCTGTGCCGCTTTCCTGCTCGCCGCGTGTGGTGGGGGTGGCCAGATCGGTGACTCGAACTCGGGCAACTCGGCCGCGAACAAGAAACTGGTGCTGATCCCCGGCATCACGGCGGAACCGTTCTACATCTCGATGCAGTGCGGTTTCGAGGAGGCGGCGAAGGCCGCGGGCTACGAGTTCGACACGCAGGCCCCCGCCAAGTTCGACGCGGCCCAGCAGACCCCGATCGTCACGGGCATCCTCGCGTCGAAGCCGGCCGCGGTCCTCATCGCGCCGACCGACGACAAGGCCATGGCCGGCCCGATGAAGCAACTCAAGGACGCGGGCATCAAGGTCGTCGAGGTCGACACCAAGCTCCAGGACACCTCGATCGGCGTCTCCTCCATCTCGTCCAACAACGAGCAGGGCGGCAAGCTCGCGGCCGAGACGCTGAACAAGCTCGCCGCCGGCAAGTCCGGCTCGGTGCTGGTGCTCAACACCAAGGCCGGCACGTCCACGACGGACGCGCGCGCCAAGGGCTTCGAGGACGCCATCAAGGCCTACCCGAACCTCAAGTACATCGGCCAGCAGTACACCGACAACGAGCCCGCCACCGCGGCCTCGAAGGTGACCGCGACCCTGGCCGCGAACCCGGACCTGATCGGCGTGTTCGCGACCAACCTCAACACCGGTGAGGGCGCGGCGACCGGCCTGCGCAACGCGGGCAAGACCGGCACGGTGAACCTGGTCGGCTTCGACGCCTCGCCCAAGCAGGTGCAGGACCTCCAGGCGGGCACCGTGCAGGCCCTGATCGCGCAGGACCCCGGCACGATCGGCAAGCAGGGCGTCGAGCAGGCCCTCGCCGCGATCGACGGCAAGGAGAACAAGCGCAACATCGAGACGGACCTCGTCGCCATCACGAAGGACAACGCGTCGGCCAACTCGAAGTACTTCTACAAGCAGTCCTGCTGAGTTCAGCGCTGTGGAGGGCCGTTCCCGTCGCGGGGACGGCCCTTCGCGCTATCGGCGGTCCTTCATGGCCTGGAACCGCCTGCGCAACGCCTCGCGCTGCTCCCGCACCGTCACGACGTCCGCGGCGTCGGCGGGCGCGAAGATGTCCACCACGTCGTCCTCGGTGGTCCGCACTCCCTCGCGCTGGAGGTAGGCCTTCCTGCCGTCGGAGAACTGCCGCAGCATCCCGGACGGCCACACGTCCGGTCGGGCACCCATGCAGCACAACAGGATCCCGTGTTCCTCCAGCTGACTCCGCACGTCGAGAAAGCAGTCGAGCACGTCGTCACCGACGCCCTCGATCGACGCCAAGTTCCCGGGCTCCAGCACGCGGATCGAGAACGGGTGCGAGGCCACCTCCAGCACAAGCTCTTCCCCGGTCACCCCGGCGACGTTGACGATCTCGGTCTTCCCCATACCCCGATCATGACACCGGGGTCACCACCTACGGGACCATTACGCATGTCATGGCTGTTTGGCCGGGTGGCCTAAGACCCAAGTCGTACGAGTCCGTCATCCTTCAGCGGATGTTCAGAGTCCTGAAAACCGATGAGCTTGAGGCACATTGGAGGGGGCTCGAATGCTACGAAGGAGAATCGCGGCGGCACTTGCCGTCGTGACGGCCACATCCCTGCTCATCGCACCACAGGCGCCGGCGGCGCCGACCCAGCGGATCCAGTGGCAGAAGTGCTTCGACCCGGGAACGCCGGGTCTTCCGCCGGGCGGCGAACGACTGGAGTGCGGCAGCTTCACCGCGCCGATGGACTGGAACAACCCGCGCAACGGCAAGACGATCACCATCGCGGTCAGCCGCCTGACGCCGAAGAACGGCACGGCCAAGCAGACCATCTTCACCAACCCCGGCGGTCCTGGCGGGCCCGGTCTCACGATCCCGCTGATCTACCTCGACCGGCCGAAGCTGAGCGAGAACGCCGAGATCATCGGCATCGACGTGCGCGGCACGGGCGCAAGCAACAACGTCACGTGCGGAGGCTACGACGCCGAGCGACTGACCGATCCGCGTGACCGCGGCAAGGCAAACCTCGATCTGCTCTACGGCAGCATCGAGCTGCACGCCAAGTTCTGCCAGACCAGGTCCGGCGAGTTCGGCAGGTACGTCACCACCGACCAGACCGTGAAGGACCTGGACCTGCTGCGGCAGGTGCTGGGCAAGAACAAGGTCAGCTGGCTCGGGTACTCCGGCGGCAGCTGGATGGGCGCCTACTACGCCACTTACTTCCCCAAGACGCTCGACAAGATCGTGCTCGACTCCAACGTCGAGTTCACCGCGCCGTGGCAGGACTCCTTCGACGACTGGGGCATGGGCTTCGAGCGCCGGTTCCGCGTCGACTTCCTGCCGTGGGTGGCGAAGTACGACAGCGTTTACCACCTCGGCAAGACCGGCGAGGAGGTTCGTCAGTCGTACGAACGCACTCGCGCCAAGCTGAACGAGCAGCCCGTGACGCGACCTGAGGGCGTGTACAACGGCGTGCAGCTCGACTTCCTGTTGCGCGGCACGCTCTACGTCAAGGACGGCTTCGAGATCGGCGCGCAGATCTTCGCCGAGCTCGCCGGTACCGCGCCCGCGCGGTTGAAGGCGCAGGCCACCTATCCGGACGCGCAGAACGCCACGGCCTACTCGATCCTCTGCAACGACACGAAGTTCAAGGGCGACCGGAAGTTCCTCGAACGCGAGGCCGCGGTCAACGGCGCGAAGTGGCCGCTCGTCGGCTACTACCAGGTCGCCGCGCCGTGCGCGTTCTGGGACCGGCCGAACGTGCAGCTCAAGCAGCCCAACGGAATCGGCGTGCCGACGACGTTGATGGTGCAGTCGGTGCGCGACCCGGCGACGCCGCTCGAAGGCGCGCAACGAGCACATCGCAACTTCAAGAACTCGGTGATGCTCACGGTCGAGAACGAAGGCGACCACGGCATCTACGGGTTCGGCAACGACTGCGTGAACGACATCGTCGAGAGCTACTTCATCGACGGCGTCACGCCTGCGAAAGACCTGACGTGTCAGGGAGTTCCGCTCCCCGCACCCGGCGAGTCCACGCACAACTCGCTCGCGAAGGCACGGCAGCTCGCCACCCAGCTCGGCTGATTGAAGGGGGAAACGCATGTACCGCAAGAAGATCGCGGCGGCACTCACCGTCGTCACGGCGACGTCGCTGTTCGTCGCCCCACAGGCTCAGGCGGCGACCGGCCTGGCCGATCAGAAGATCACCTGGCAGCAGTGCACCGACGAGCCGGGATTCGAACGGCTGGAGTGCGGCAGCTTCACCGCGCCGATGGACTGGAACAACCCGCGCAACGGCAAGACCATCTCCATCGCGGTCAGCCGCACGGTTCCGTTGAACGGCAAGGCGAAGACCGCGGTCTTCACCAACCCCGGCGGACCGGGCGGTGAGGGACGCACGCTGCCGTTTGTCTACCTCGACCGGCCGAAGCTCAGCGAGAACGCCGAGATCTACGGCATCGACGTCCGCGGAACCGGCGCCAGCAGCAACGTCACGTGCGGCGGGTTCGACACGCTCGGCTCGACGGACCCGAGGGACCGCGGCAAGGCCAACCTCGACCTGATCTACGGCGGCATGGAACTGCAGGCGAAGTTCTGCCAGACCAAGTCCGGCGAGCTCGGCAAGTTCATCACCACCGAACAGACCGTGCGCGACCTGGACCTGCTCCGCCAGGTTCTCGGCCGCAAGAAGGTCGACTGGCTCGGCTACTCCGGCGGCAGCTGGATGGGCGCCTACTACGCCACCTACTTCCCCAAGACGCTCGACAAGATCGTCCTCGACTCCAACACCGAGTTCACCGGGACGTGGCAGTCGGTGTTCGGCGACTTCGGCATGGGCTTCGAGCGGCGATTTCGCGTCGACTTCGCACCGTGGGTCGCCAAGTACGACGACATCTACCACCTCGGCAAGACCGGTGAAGAGGTGCGGCAGAGCTACGAACGGACGCGCGCGAAGCTCGCACAGCAGCCCGTCACCCTGCCCGAAGGCACGTACTACCCGGTCACGCTGGACCTGGTGCTCGTCCAGGGCCAGTACAGCAAGTACGCGTTCGACGGCGCCGCGCGCAAGCTCGCCGAACTGGCCGGCACGGTGCCGGCGCCGATGACGGCGCAGGCGTCCTACCCGGACGCGGCGAACGCCACGCTGCACTCGATCGTCTGCAACGACAACAAGTTCCGCGGTGATCGCAAGTTCCTGGAACGCGACGCCGCGCGGGACGGCGCCAAGTGGCCGCTGCTGGGCTACTACCAGATCATGGGTCCCTGCGCGTTCTGGGACCGGCCGAACGTCACCCTCAAGCAGCCCACCGGAATCGGCGTCACGCCGACGCTGATGGTGCAGTCCGAACGTGACGCGCCGACGCCGATCGAGGGTGCGCGCAAGGCGCACGCCGGGTTCGCCGGATCGCGGATGCTGACCGTGAAGGACGAGGGCGACCACGGCATCTACGGGTTCGACAACGACTGCGTCAACGACGTGGTCGAGCGCTACCTCGTCGACCGCGTGACGCCGTCCCGCGACCTGTCCTGCCCCGGAGTGCCGCTGCCCGAGCCGGGTCAGCAGCAGGCCGGGACGCTGGAGCAGGCGCGGACCCTGGCAACCCGGCTCGGCTGGTAAGGGGGAGGTTCGATGAGAAAGCAGTTGGCGGCCGTGGCCGCCGTGACCATGGCGACGTCGTTGTTGGTCGCACCGCAGGCTTCGGCGAGCACGGAGTTCGCGAGCCAGAAGATCACCTGGCAGAGGTGCACCGACGAGCCGGGCTTCGAACGGCTGGAGTGCGGCGAGTTCACCGCGCCGATGGACTGGCACAACCCGCGCAACGGCAAGACCATCACGATCGCGGTCAGCCGCACGGTTCCGTTGAACGGCAACGCGAAGAGCACGGTCTTCACCAACCCCGGCGGCCCTGGCGGCGCCGGGCGCACGTTGCCGCTGGTCTACCTGAACCGGCCGAAGCTCAGTGAGAACGCCGAGATCATCGGCATCGACGTGCGCGGCACCGGCGGCAGCGACAACGTCACGTGCGGCTCCTACCAGCACCGCCTCGCCACCGACTGGCGCGACCGGAGCAAGGCCAACCTCGACCTGATCTACGGCGGCATGGAACTGCAGGCGAAGTTCTGCCAGACCAAGTCCGGCGAGCTCGGCGAGTTCATCACCACCGAACAGACCGTGCGCGACCTGGACCTGCTCCGCCAGGTTCTCGGCCGCAAGAAGGTCAGCTGGCTCGGCTACTCCGCGGGCACCTGGATGGGCGCCTACTACGCCACGTACTTCCCGAAGACCCTCGACAAGATCGTCCTCGACTCCAACGCCGAGTTCACCGTGTCGTGGCAGAAGGTCTTCGACAACCTGCCGGCCGGGTCCGAGCTCCGGTTCCGCGTGGACTTCCTGCCGTGGGTGGCGAAGTACGACAACGTGTTCCATCTCGGCAAGACCGCCGAGGAGGTGCGGCAGAGCTACGAGACCACGCGTGCACGGCTGGTCGAGCAGCCCGCCACGTTGCCGGACGGCACCGTCGTCACACCGGTCGTGCTGGACGCCCTGATCTTCACAGGTCTGTACAGCAAGGACTCCTTCGAGGGCACGGCGCAACTGCTCGCGCTGATCGCGGGCACGCTGCCCATGTCACTGGCCGCTCCGAAGCAGTACCCGGACGCGCTGATGGGCACGCAGATGTCGATCCTGTGCAACGACACCCCGTTCCACGGTGACCGGAAGTCGTTGGAGCGCGAGGGGAACAAGAGCGTCAAGCGGTACTCGCTCGTGGGCGGCTACCAGGTGACCGGCCCGTGCGCGTGGTGGGATCGCCCGGACGTGCAGCTCAAGCGCCCCAACGGAAAGGGCGTCGACTCCGCGCTCATGGTGCAGTCGGTGCGTGACCCCGCGACGCCTCTCGCAGGCGCGCAACGGGCTCACGCCGGGTTCGCCAACTCGCGGATGCTGACCGTCAAGGACGAGGGTGACCACGGCATCTACGGGTTCGGCAACGACTGCGTCAGCGACGTGGTGGAGAGCTACCTCGTCGACGGCGTGGTGCCGGCGAAGGACCTGAGCTGTCCCGGCGTGCCGCTGCCGGCACCCGGTGAGAGCAAGGGCAACCCGCTCACCACGGCACGACAGCTGGCGGCTCAAGCCGGCTGGTGAACCTCCTAGAAAGCACCGGGGTGGGTACGTCTGCGTCTTGCCGCGTAGACGCCCGCCTCGGTGCGGCGGTCGAAGCCGAGCTTGTGCAGGAGCGACGACACGTAGTTCTTGACCGTCTTCTCGGCGAGGAACAGGCGGTTCGCGATCTGCCGGTTCGTCATGCCTTCGGCGATGAGGTCGAGGATGCGGCGTTCCTGCGGGCTCAGCGCGGCATAGCGCGGATCTTCTTCTGGGCCACCTCTGAGGCGTTGCAGGACAGTGGCCGTGACGCCGGCGTGCAGGAGCGATCCACCGGAGGCGAGAGTGCGGACGGCGGCGACGAGATCGTTGCCGGACACCTCTTTCAGCATGTACCCGGACGCGCCCGCCATGATCGCGCCGAACAGGGCTTCATCGTCCGAATAGGACGTGAGCATCAGGCACGCGGGCGGCGGCTGCACCAGGCTCCTGATCTCGCGGCACACCGTGACGCCGTCACCGTCGGGCAACCGCACGTCGATGATCGCCACGTCGGGTTTGAGCCGCGGTGCCTGCGCGATCGCGGCCGCGGCGCTGTCCGCCTGGCCCACGACCTGGACGTCCTCTGCCTGCGCGAGCAACTGCACCAGCCCGCGCCGCACGATCTCGTGGTCGTCCACCAACAGCACTGCTATCGCCATCTCGCCTCCTGCAGCACCAGTGGAACGAACCAGGTGATGCTCACCCCGGCTCCGGGGATCGAGTCGACCGCGCAGTCGCCGTGGTGGCGCCGCGCCCGAGCCGCCATGTTCGCGAGCCCGCCCGCGTGATGGGACGCCCCGCCGGAATCGTCAGCCAACGGCAAGCCACTGCCGTCGTCCTTGACCATGAGCTCAACACTCGTCACGGTGCGATCGACGCTCACGGCAACAGCAACGTGCTTCGCTCGCGCGTGACGCACCACGTTCGTGAGCGCCTCTCGGAGCGTGGCCAGCAAATCGGGCCTGACCTGGTCCGGCACCACGGTGTCCAACGGCCCTTCGAGCGACACGTCCGGCTCGAACCCCAGCAGCCGAGCGGACTCGTGCACGACGTTCAGCAACTGCCCGCGCAGGCTCGTGCCCCCGGCCGGCGGTTCCTGCAGGGAGAAGATGGTGCGGCGGATCTCGCGGATCGTGCGGTCGACCTCCTCCACGAACCCGCTGATCCGCTCGGAGACCTGAGGCCTGACGCTCGTCCCGGTCAGCCCCTGCAACCCGAGGCCGAGCCCGAACAGCCGCTGGATGACCAGGTCGTGCAGGTCCCTGGCGATGCGGTCGCGATCCTCCAGCACCGCCAGCCGTTCGGTGTCGCCCCGCGCCCGCGTGAACTCCAGCACCAGCGCGGCCTGCGCGGCGAAGGCCTCGATGAGGTCGGGGTCGTCGAAGCCGGGCTCGGTGCTGGACCTGGACAGGATCAGCACGCCGATCGTCCGCTTCCCCACCTTGAGCGGCACGACCGCGCACGGTCCCGGCACCGCGGGCACCTTGCCCTCGGCGTGGCACTCGCCCTGGCCGGACTCGTAGACCCGGTAGGTGACCGTGCCCTCCTTGGGCACCCACATCCCTTCGGCGTCGTACGTGCCGCCATCGGTCACCTCGATGACGAGGTCACCGGTGTGGTCGGGCAGTACAACGGCCGCGAAGTCGGCGTTGGCCGTTGTGCGTGCTGTCTTCGCCACGAGGTAGAGGGCGTCACGGCCGTCCGTGCCCATCAGCAGGTTGGTGGTCACCTCGGCGGCGGCGCGCAGCCAGACCTCACGCTTGCGCGTCTGTTCGTAGCGGTCCAGGTGCTCCACGGCGCTTCCCGCTGCCGTGGCCAGCGCGGTGAGGATGTCGCGGTCCTGGTTGGTGAACTCCGCCTTCCCGCTCAGGAAGAGGTTGCCGAACGTCTCGTCGTGCACCTTGATCGGTGCGCCCAGGAAGTCCGCCAGGCCGATCGAGCGCGGATCACCGGACGTGATCTGCACCTGGCCGTCGTGGTGGGCGGTGAACTCCGTCAGCTCCTTGTGGCCGTTGATCACGGCCAACGCTCCGTAGGGGGCCCCGATCAGGTCGCAGGCCGACTCGACGGTGTGACGGAGGAGATCGGGGAGGGTGTCGACTTCGGCGAACGACAGCACGACGTCCAGCACTCGCTGTTCTGTGCTCACGTTGCCGCCCACGGCTTCACCCCCTGGGGGGATAGAAGTGACACCGCACGAACGACTGAGGGTAACTCCACTCAGTAGTCAAGGGGGAGACCATCACTGCAAACAGTGAACTTTGGGACTACTGAGAGTAGAGGGGCGTCTTGCTTGGGGGGCCAGGCGGCTCAATGCAGGCCGACGCTGAACCCCTCGTCGATGACTCCGCGGTAGATCTGCGGGGCGAAGGTCCGCAACCCGTGGTCGAGCGGCGCGATGAACCCGGCCGAGTCGCCCAGCGGCAGCCGGTACCCGTTCTGCACCCGGTGGAACTCCCACAACGGCTCCATCGTCGGGTGCCCTGGGCGGAACTGCTGCGGATCGCGCGGATGCAGGTCGACGCGCACCAGGGTCCGGCGCACCAGGGCGTCCGCGAGCTGGACCGCGCGCTCCTGGGTCCGGGAGATCGAGATCGCGCCCAGCTCCTGCCAGGCGACCGCCCACGGCATGCCCTGCGGGTCGTCCAGGCGGATGCCCTGCTGCTCGATGATCAGCTTGCGGGGCCGGGAGATCGTCTTCCACTTGACCACGGCCATCACGCCGATGCCGGTGAACACGATGCCGATGACGGCCGCGATGCTGCCACCCACCGGTTCACCGTCCATGAACGCGGTGACGGCGCCGACCAGGGCCAGGATGCCCAGGATCCCGGCGACCGAGCCGCCGATCAGGACTTTGCGGGTGTCGCTCTTGCCGAGGTCGATGACGACAGGCGGAGGCGCTCCCCAAGCGGTCATGGCCGCAGGTTACCGCTGATCAACAGCTCCGCCGCCGCGAACGGGTCCAGTTCACCCTCGACCACGCGCTTGGCGAGCTGGTCGACGGGGCCGAAGCGGGTGCGGACGCGTTCGACGGCGATCGCCTCGATCTCGGCGCCCGCGCGGCGCAGGCGGCGTTCGGTCAGTTCGCCGTGCTCGGCCATCCACGACTGGTGTTCGGTGATCGCCTCGACCACGCGGTCGAGGCCTTCCATGCGCGCGGCCACCGTCTTCACGACGGGGACGCGCCACGACGGGCCTTCGCGGTCCTTGCGGCCGAGCGAGATCATGTACTTGAGGTCGCGCGCGGTCTGGTCGGCGCCGTCGCGATCGGCCTTGTTGACGACGAAGACGTCGGCGATCTCCAGGATGCCCGCCTTCGCGGCCTGGATGCCGTCGCCCATGCCCGGCGCGAGGAGCACGAGCGTCGTGTCGGCCAGCGCCACGATCTCGACCTCGGACTGACCGACGCCGACCGTCTCCACGATGATCACGTCGAACCCGGCCGCGTCCAGGACCCGCAGCGCCTGCGGGGTGGCCCAGGACAGGCCGCCGAGGTGGCCGCGCGTGGCCATGGAACGGATGAAGACGCCGGGATCGGTCGCGTGGTCGCCCATCCGCACGCGGTCGCCCAGCAGCGCGCCGCCGGAGAACGGGCTGGACGGGTCGACGGCGATGACCGCGACGCGCTTGTCCTGCTCGCGAAAGGCACGCACCAGCGCGTTCGTGGAGGTCGACTTGCCGACGCCGGGAGCACCGGTGATGCCGATGACCCGCGCGTGCCCGGTGTGCGGGGCGAGGGCCGCCGCCACCAGGGGCAGCTGTGCACTCCCCTGTTCCACCAGGGAGATCAGCCTGGCGACCGCGCGCGGTTCGCCGTCACGCGCGCGGTCGACCAGTCCTGCTACGTCAACAGCTGTGGCCACAGCCAAGGACACTAGGCCTTGGAGGGCACGCGGATGATCAGAGCGTCGCCCTGACCACCACCACCGCACAGCGCCGCCGCACCCACGCCGCCGCCCCGGCGCTGCAGCTCCAGAGCGAGGTGCAGGGCGATGCGGGCGCCGGACATGCCGATCGGGTGGCCCAGCGCGATGGCGCCGCCGTTGACGTTGACCTTGTCCTCGGAGATTCCGAGCTGACGGGAGGACACGATGCCGACCGCCGCGAACGCCTCGTTGATCTCGATCAGGTCGAGGTCGGAGGGGTCGATGCCCTCCTTGGCGCACGCGGCCTTGATGGCGTTGGACGGCTGCTCGTGCAGCGAGGCGTCCGGACCCGCGACGACGCCGTGCGCGCCGATCTCCGCGATCCACTCGAGGCCCAGTTCCTCGGCCTTCGCCTTGCTCATCACGACCACGGCGGCCGCGCCGTCGGAGATCTGCGACGCCGAACCCGCGGTGATCGTGCCGTCCGGCGCGAACGCCGGGCGCAGCTTGCCGAGCGAGTCGGCGGTCGTGTCGGCGCGCACGCCCTCGTCCGTGCTGAACAGGACCGGGTCGCCCTTGCGCTGCGGGATCGCGACCGGCGCGATCTCGGCCTCGAAGACACCGTTCCCGGCGGCCTTCGCGGCGAGCTGGTGCGACCGCGCGGAGAACGCGTCCTGCTCCTCGCGCGTGACGCCGTAGCGGCCGTTGTACTTCTCGGTCGAGACGCCCATCGCGACCTGGTCGAACGCGCAGAACAGGCCGTCGTGCGCCATGTGGTCGACCATCGTCACGTCGCCGTACTTGAACCCGCCGCGCGACTTCGGCAGCAGGTGCGGCGCCTGCGTCATCGACTCCTGGCCACCGGCCACGACGACGTCGAACTCGCCGGCGCGGATCAGCTGGTCGGCCAGCGCGATCGCGTCGATGCCGGACAGGCACACCTTGTTGATGGTCAGCGCGGGCACGCTCATCGGGATGCCTGCGGCGACCGCGGCCTGGCGGGCGGGAATCTGGCCCGCGCCGGCGGTGAGCACCTGACCCATGATCACGTACTGCACCTGCTCGGGGGCCACGCCCGCGCGTTCCAGTGCCGCCTTGATCGCGACGCCACCCAGCTGGGCGCCCGAGAAGTCCTTGAGCGATCCCAGCAGTCGGCCCATCGGGGTACGCGCCCCGGCGACGATCACGGAACCGGACACAACTGCCTCCATTGGAAGAGCGAACGGTCGTTAACTAGGCACCATACCTGGGGCTACTGGGCGGTAATCGTGTGAGACCCCGCACAGGAGCACCTGCACCGATCACGTAGATACCCTTGCCCGCTATGAACGCAGAACTCGCTCGATTCGTGACCGCGATCGACCATGTGGGCATCGCGGTGCCCGATCTCGACGTGGCCATCGCGTTCTACCGCGACAACTTCGGCCTCGAAGTGGCGCACGAAGAGGTCAACGAGGAGCAGGGCGTGCGCGAGGCGATGCTGCACGCGCCCGGCGACCACGACGGCACCGCGATCCAGCTGCTGGCGCCGCTGAACGAGGACTCGACGATCGCCAAGTTCATCGGCCGCTCGGGGCCCGGCCTCCAGCAGCTCGCCTACCGGGTGTCCGATGTGGACGTCGCGGCCGACGCTCTGCGGGCGAAGGGCCTGCGCCTGCTCTACGAGGAGGCGCGACGCGGCACGTCGAACAGCCGGGTCAACTTCGTGCACCCCAAGGACGCCGGCGGCGTGCTCATCGAGCTGGTCGAGCCAGCGCGTTAGCCACGAAGCTCAGTTCGCGGTCGATCGGGTCCTCCTCGTCGCTGTGCCTCGCCACCGAATGCCGGTAGCTGACGGCCAGCGCGAGGAGCGCCGCGGCCGCCTCGACGTCCTTGATCGCGACCGCCGCGCCGCCCGCGGCCAGGATGACCTGCTTGATCTGCGCCGCGACGTTCTCGTAGCGCGCCTGCATCGCGTCGCGCACAGCCGAATGCGTATCCGCTTCACGCCACAACAGGTGTGACAGCAGCGGCGAGGCGTTCAGGCGTGCGTCGAGTGCGGCGACCAGGCGCCTGAGCGACTCCGCGATGTCCCCCGCCACGACGACGCGGCGGTGGTCGACCGTGCTGTCCGGCAACCGCGCGACGAGCGCGGCGAGCAGATCCTTCTTGCGGTTGAAGTAGTAGTGCACCAGGCCTTTGGGCACGCCGGCGCGTTCGGCGATCCGCGAGGTCGGGGTGGCGTCGAAGCCTCCGTCGGCGAACAGCTCCTCGGCCGCGGCCAGGATGCGCTCCTTGGCCGAATCCTCCACGCGTCCTCCATGGGTGTGTGGGCCCAAGAACGTTCCTGGGCCCACAGGTTTCCTGACTGATCAGTGCGGTTGCGCCGCAGCCGAGTGTGCCGCGTTCGCGGAGGGCATCGCCAGCGCTCCCGCGGCAATGGTGAGCACGCCACCGACCCAGGAGACCCACGAGGCCGCCATCAGGTCGCTGTAGCTCATCACCCACGGAGAGATGAACAGCAGTGCTCCGAGCACCATCTGCACGTACTCCCCGTAGATCATCGCGGGCATGGCGAGGTCGACGAGTCCGTCGATCGCGATGAGCGCGCCGAGCACGATCATCGTCCACATGGCCGCGTTCGAGGTGTCCACGACGAGCGGAGACAGCAGCACCAGAACACCGATCGCCACCTCGGTCCAGTCCTGCCACCTGGTCCACGCCTTGGTCATCTCCACCACCTCCTCCTTCTCGGACACCTTCGATAATCCTCTTTGGTTGGCCGCCCGGTCAACACTTCTGAGTGGAATCCCTCACAGGCGTGCATCTGAATCGGTTACTGCTGAGTAACCTCCGGCAACCTGCGACTATCCCTCACTAGGGAAGGAATGCCGCCGTGCAGAAGATCCTTGACGCGATCCTGGCCGACGAGCTGGACGCCATCGGTTCGTTGGACGTTCCGGAGAGCTATCGGGGCGTGACCGTGCACGCGGACGAGGCCGACATGTTCTCGGGCCTCGAGACGAGGGACAAGGACCCTCGCAAGTCGCTGCACGTCGACGAGGTCGCCACGCCCGAACTCGGGCCGGGCGAGGCGCTGGTCGCCGTCATGGCCTCCGCGATCAACTACAACACCGTGTGGACCTCGATCTTCGAGCCGGTGTCCACGTTCGGCTTCCTGAAGAAGCTGGGCGGCCGCCACGACCTGCCGTACCACGTCGTGGGATCGGACCTGGCCGGCGTCGTCGTGCGGGTCGGCCCCGGCGTCACCGCGTGGAAGCCGGGCGACCGCGTCGTGGCGCACTGTCTGGACGTGCCGCTGGAAGCGCCGGACGGGCACAACGACACGATGCTCGACCCGCAGCAGCGGATCTGGGGCTTCGAGACGAACTTCGGTGGACTCGCCGACCTGGCGCTGGTGAAGTCGAACCAGCTGATGCCGATGCCCAAGCACCTCACGTGGGAAGAGGCCGCGTCGCCGGGCCTGGTGAACTCCACCGCGTACCGCCAGCTGGTGTCGACCAACGGCGGCAACATGAAGCAGGGCGACACGGTCCTGATCTGGGGTGCGTCCGGCGGTCTGGGTTCGTACGCCACGCAGTTCGCGTTGAACGGTGGCGCCACGCCGATTTGCGTCGTCTCCTCGCCGGAGAAGGCGGAGATCGTTCGTTCCATGGGTGCCGAACTGATCATCGATCGCTCGGCGGAGGGCTACAAGTTCTGGAAGAACGAGCACGAGCAGGACCCGCGCGAGTGGAAGCGGTTCGGCGCGCGCATCCGCGAGCTCACCGGTGGCGAGGACCCGGACATCGTGTTCGAGCACCCCGGCCGGGAGACGTTCGGCGCGTCGGTGTTCGTGGCGCGCAAGGGCGGCAAGATCGTCACGTGCGCGTCGACGTCCGGCTACATGCACCAGTACGACAACCGGTACCTCTGGATGAACCTCAAGAGCATCATCTCCTCGCACTTCGCGAACTACCGCGAGGCCTGGGAGGCGAACCGGTTGGTCGCCAAGGGAAAGATCCACCCGACAGTGTCCAAGGTGTACTCAATGGACGAAACGGGCCAGGCAGCACACGACGTGCACCGCAACGCACACCAGGGCAAGGTCGGCGTGCTCTGCCTTGCGCCCGAAGAAGGTCTTGGTGTGCTGGATCACGAACTACGCGCACAACACCTCACGGCTATCAATCGATTCCGGGGTGTGTGACCTTCTGGGGTTACCCGAACGGGTAGCGTGAGGGGCATGGGCCTCGCCGACGACCGTGACCTCGTCCCACTGGGATCCGGCTTCGACATCGTCAAGCGCGGTTACGACCGCGCTCAGGTCGAGGATCATCTCGAACGCCTCGACTCGGATCTGCGGCTGCTCGCCGCGGACCGCGATGCCGCCGTCTCCCAGACGTCAGATCTGGCGCGCCAGCTGGAAGCCGCACGCTCGGAGATCACCGAGATGCGCAACCAGGTGGAGCGCCTGTCGCTGCCGCCGACGACGCTGGAGGGGCTCTCCGAGCGCCTCCAGCGCATGCTGCGGCTGGCCCAGGACGAGGCCAACGAGATCAAGGCCCGTGCCGAAGCGGAGGGCGGGCACATCCGCGCCAAGGCCGAGGCCGACGCGGGTGTGCTGCGCCAGCGCTACGAGAAGCTCATCGCCGAACTCGACGAGCGCCGTGCCGCCATGGAGTCCGAGCACAAGAGCGTTCTCGAGACCGCGCGCAACGAGGCGGAGAAGATCGTCTCCGAGGCGGAGTCCGCCGCCCGCAAGATCGCCGACGAGTCCGAGCAGCGCCGCGTGACCGTCGAAGAGGACTTCGAGATCGCGATGGCCGCCCGCCGCTCCGAGGCGATGGCAACGTTGGCCTCCCAGGAGGCAAACTCCAAGGGCGAGGCAGACCGGCGCCTGCGCGAAGCCGCCGAGGAGGCCGCCCGAGTCCGCGCCGCGATCGCGACCGAGCAGACCACCTCGAAGGCCGACGCCGAACGCCGAGTCCGCGAGGCCACCGAAGAGGCGAACCGCCGCCGCCACGACTCGATCACCGAGGCCACCGCGCGCATCCAGGAAGCGACCGACGAGTCGAACCGCCGCGTCCGCGAGGCCACCGAGGAAGCCAACCGCCGCACCACCGCCGCCACGCAGCGCGTCGACCAGCTCCGCAACCTCCGCAACCGCCTCTCGCACCAGCTCCACAACGTGCGGACGGCGCTCCAGGAGGTCGTGCCGCTGCTCGACCCGGTGGACGAGGAGAAGCCCGCGGCTCCCGCCCAGGCTCCGGCCCAAGCTCCGGCTCAGGGACAGGGCGGCGCTCCGGTGCCGGCCCAGCCCGCCCAGGCTCCGCAGCCCGGTCCGGCGAGGCCCGCCGCGCCGCAGGCTCCCGCCCAGGCCCAGGGGGCTCAAGCCGCTCCTGCCGCGCCGAACAAGCCCGCCCAGGCACCGGCTCCGCAGGCCGCGCCCTCGGCGCAGAACAAGCCGGCGCAGGGATCGCAGGGCCAGTCTCCTCAGGGCCAGGCATCCCAGGGCCAAGCATCGCAAGCTCAGGCATCCCAGGCCCCAGCTCAGGCGTCGCAGGCTCAGTCACCTCAGGTCGACGGCCCCACGGCCAAGCTCGCGCGCCCGCAGACGGCCAAGAAGTCCTGACGCAGCAATCCCACCTCGCGAGCCCGCGCCGCAAGCTCACCTCGCAAGCGTGCACCGCAAGCCCGCGCCGCAAGCTCACCTCGCAAGCGCGCACCGCAAGCTCACCTCGCGAGCCCGCACCGCGAGCCCACCTCGCGAGCGCGCACCGCAAGCTCACGCAGGGGTCCCCCGCCCAGGGGGACCCCTGATTTCAATTATCCCAGCCGGCACCGACAATTTCGCGTCCGCGCAGGTCAGCCCATGACTTCGTAGATCGCCGGCATCGGCATCGCGCGGCAGAACTCCCAGTCCGCGCGCTGCCCCGCCGCGATCAGCGCGCGCGTCAGGAACGTCCCGTGCGACCCGACGAGCACAGTCGCGTCCGGATACTCCTCACCCATGCGCGCCAACGCTTTCCCCGCCCGCACGGTCAGCGCGTCGAGGCTCTCCCCCTCCCCGTGGGCGAAGCCGGGATGAGCCCAGCTGTAGGCGTACCGCGTCTCCCAGTCCGCGCTCGGCAACAACCCCGACTCCCACTCCCGCAACGACGGCCAGGTCGTCACCGCGAGCCCCAGCGCGTCCGCGGCCGGCCTGACGGTCTGCACGGCGCGCAACAGCGGGCTCGACAGCACTGCGGCGGGTGCGTACGCGGCGAGTCGCTCGACCAGCGCCTCCGCGGCGGCCAGCCCGGCAGGGGCCAGCGGCCGTTGGTCGTCGTCGGGCTCGCCGAGGCGCGGCAGGACGGATTGCGCATGGCGTACCAATACGATTCGCGTGGACACAACACACCATCTTGGGGGAACAGGATGTTCGTGAAATCGCTGGGCGTCGACGGCGCCGAGCTCAGGCCGTTGGACCCGTGGCAGGCCGAGGAGTTCTTCGCGCACATGGAGCGCGGCCGGGAGTTCATCGGGCAGCACATCGGGTTCGCGGACAAGGCCAAGGACCTGGAGAGCGCGCGGGACCTCCTGCAGGACTACGCGGACAAGGCGGCGGCCGACACCGGGCGGATCTTCGGGATCTGGCTGGACGACAAGCTGGTCGGCGGCGTGCTGTTCCGCGTGATGGACATCCCGCAGGGGCGCGCCGAGGTCGGCTGCTGGCTGGAGCCGGCCGCGACGGGCAAGGGGCTGATCACGCGGGCGTCGAGGATCCTGATCGACTGGGCGATCTGCGAGCGCGGCGTGCATCGGGTTGAGTGGCTGGTGTCGTCGGAGAACGCGCCCAGCATCGCGGTCGCGCGGCGGCTCGGCATGAGCAGGGACGGCGTGCTGCGCTCGTACTTCCTGCACCACGGGGTTCGTCAGGACCTCGAGGTGTGGTCGGTGCTGGCGCCGGAGTGGGAGAGCTGATGGACGATCTGGTGCTGCTGCACGCCTTTCCGCTCGACGCGCGGATGTGGGACGTGCCGGGCGCGCTGACGCCGTCGTTGCGCGGCCACGGCGAGCCCGACCTCGACACCGTCGCGGAGCAGGTGCTCGGCGTGCTCGACGAACGGAAGCTGGACAGCGTCGTGCTCGGCGGCTGCTCGATGGGCGGCTACATCACGATGGCGTTGCTCAGGCGCGCACCGGAACGCGTGCGGGGCCTGATCTTCGTCGACACCAAGCACACCGCGGACGCGCCGGAAGCGGCCGCGAACCGGCACGCGATGGCCGACCGCGTGGAACGCGAGGGCGTCGGCGACTGGCTCGCGGACGCGATGCTGCCGAACCTGCTCGGCCCCAACGCCTCGGACACAGCACGGGCCTCTGTGCGCACCATGATCCTGGAGCAGCGGGCCGAGGACGTGGCGTGGTGGCAGCGCGCGATGGCGAAGCGGCCGGACTCCACGGACGTGCTGGAGTCGCTGGACGTCCCGTCGCTCGTGCTCGTGGGCGAACACGACAAGCTCACGCCGCCCGACGTGGCCGCGAAGCTCGCCGTGACGCTCAGGCACTCCACCAGCGAACGCATCGAGGACGCGGGACACCTGCCGCCCGTCGAGCAGCCGGAGGAGTTCCGGGCACGACTGGAGCGGTGGCGCGAGCAGGTCGAGATCTAGCGGCGTGGCCCGGAACGTCGGCTGGGTAATTCACGCTCAGCAGGGCACCTCGTGGTGTCGCCCCCACGCCCACGTACAACCAGTACGAGGACGTGGGGGCGGTACGACGATGCACCCGTCTGACCGCGAATTCGCCCGGCAACATTCCGGGCCACGCCACTAGCGACTACCAGCGGCGCGCGGTCGGGCCTCGCCGGCCGCGCGAGTCCCAGCACGTCTGGTGCCAGTGGCGGCGTTCCTCGACCGAACCCGTGTCCTGCGCGGGCCACGCCACGACGTGCGCGACGCCGGGGCGGATCTCGTGGTCGCAGCCGGGGCAGCGGTAGGTCTTCTGGGCCTGCGCGCCCGAGATGGCGCGGACCAGCCAGTCGCCGTCCGGGCCTGACTCGGCGCGCGCCCAGCCGACGCCCCCTCCAAGGGGACGGGATTCTTCTGGCTTGGGGCTGTTACGACGTGGCACGACAACACGTTAACCGCTCGTAGAATCGGTCCGTGCCGACCTACGAGTTCCGTTGCCGAACCTGCGACGACACCTTCGACGTGCAGCGCCCGATGAGCGAGTCGTCCTCGCCGGCGAACTGCCCCGAGGGCCACCCCGACACGGTGAAACTGCTGTCCATGGCCGGTATCGGCGGCACGCAGCAGGCCGCGGCCGGTGGTGGCGGCGGGTGCTGCGGTGGAGGCTGCTGCGGCTAGCGCCGGATCCGCAACAGGTAAAGCACGCTCGCGACGAGCAGCGCCGCGGCGAGGGGAACGTGCAGGGCCGTGAGGTGGAACACGCCGATGTACACCTGAGCGGTGATCAGCGCCAGAAAGCCCACGGCGTACCAGATGGGCTGAGCTGGCCCGCCGCCCGGCCGCCACGCGAGAACCGCGACGACGACGTGGACGACCGTCACGACCCACAACGTGTACGAGCCGGCGCTGTGCAGGACGTGTCCGTACGGGACGGTCATCATCAGCCCTGCGGTGATGGACTGAACGAAGACGGCCGCGGCCTGCAGAGCGACGGTGGCGTGCAGGAGCTTCAGGTTGGCGGGTCTTGCCGTGGATTGCGTGGCCATGACAGTCCGACGACGCAGCGGCCGGAAATGTGAGGCGGGGGACGTTGGCTGATCCTGGTGTGCACGCGATCGTGAGCGAACGGCGGCAGCTGCTGAACCTCGCCTACCGCCTGCTGGGTTCACTGACCGACGCCGAGGACGTGCTGCAGGAGACCTACACGCGGTGGTACGCCCTGTCACCGGACCAGCGGGACACCATCGAGTCCCCCGGAGCGTGGCTGACCAGGGTGGCCGGTCGCGTCTGCCTGGACCTGCTGGGGTCTGCCAGGGCCAGGCGGGAACGCTACGTGGGCGAGTGGATCCCTGAGCCGCTCCCGGACCGGGAGGAATGGGGCGGCGGGCCCGACCCAGCGGACCGCGTCACCCTGGACGAGTCGGTCACCATGGCGTTCCTGGTGGTGCTGGAGCAGATGACCCCGGCGGAACGGGTCAGCTTCGTGCTGCACGACGTCTTCCGGTTCCCGTTCGCGGAGATCGCGGGCATCGTCGGCAGGAGCCCTGCGGCGTGCCGGCAACTGGCCACGTCCGCGCGGCGGCGGATTCGCGCATCGCAGCGCGACGAGATCCCGGCCACGCGGCAGGCGGACGTGGTGCGAGATTTCAAGCAAGCGTGGGAGGCGCAGGACATCCGGGCCCTGATCGCCTTGCTGGACCCGGCGGCCGTCATGATCGCCGACGGCGGCGGCCAGGTCCCCACGGTGCTGAAGCCGGTGGAAGGCCGCGAGCAGATCGCCCGCTACCTCGTCGGCATCGGGAAGATGGCGCCGGATCTGACGATCCTCGCCAGGACGGTCAACGGCAGGCCGGGCCTGGTGGCGACGTACGACGGTGTCGCGGTGACGGTGGCGGCGATCGAGGCGGAGAACGGCCAGATCACCAGGATCTGGGCGGTGCGGAACCCGGAAAAGCTGAAGTCCTGGCGAACCGCGGGACAGGACTAGGCCGTCTCGCGGTCGATCAGCACCTCGGCGACCTTGCGGCCCTGGTCGCAGACGCTGCCGAACTTGCCGGACGAGTCGATGATGATGATTCCGAGCCCGCCACCGTTGTAGGGCAGGGCCAGCACGCACGACGGTTCGACGTCCTGCTCGTCGGAACGGTCCAGGTAGACGACCTTGTGACCCTTCACGTCCCAGTCACCGGTGGTGCGCTCGATCGTGATCTGCTTGCCCTCGCGATACCGCAGGGAGACGCCCACCTCGACGTCGTCGATCTTCGTCGTCCACCGGCACGACTCCTCGAACGTCGAGTCGTAGTTGATCTGGGTGGGCGGCGTCTCGGCCTTGGCGCCGGGGTAGGGCAGGTCCGTCCACTTCAGCTTCGCGCAGGTGGGCGTGATCTCGCCGTCGATCGGCGAGCTCTCCGGGTCCTGCGACTCGCTCGGATCCGTGCTCGGATCCGTGGAGCCCTCCTGGTCGAACGGCGAGGCGACGTCGAGCGGTGCCTGCGCGACCGGACTGCCCTCGATGGTCGCGCGGGCACAGCCGGACGCGAGCACGAGGACAGCCAACAGGAGCACCAGTCGCCGCATGCCACCACCATGCCAGACGCGACATGGTGCCCCTGTTAGCGGCTCACGAGTAGTCGCGGAATCCCTTGCCCGTCTTGCGGCCGAGGCGACCGGCCGTGACCAGGTGTTCCAGCAACGGCGCCGGCGCGAACCCCGGCTCGCGGAACTCGTTGTAGAGCGTGCGCTGGATCGCCAGCGACACGTCCAGCCCCACGACGTCGAGCAGCGCGAACGGTCCCATCGGCAGGCCACAGCCGACCTTCATGGCGTTGTCGATGTCGTCGGCCTCGGCGTAGTGGGCCTCCAGCATCTTCACCGCGTCGTTGAGGTACGGGAAGAGCAGCGCGTTCACGATGAAACCGGCCACGTCACCGCAGTGCACCGGGTGCTTGCCGAGGTCGAGGCAGATCTTGCGGGCCGTCGCGACCACGTCGGCGCCCGTGGAGATCGTCTCCACGATCTCGACCAGCTTCATGACCTGCGCGGGGTTGAAGAAGTGCAGGCCGACGACGTCCGCGGGCCTGCTCGTGGCGGCCGCGACCTCGATGACCGGCAGCGAGGACGTGGTCGTCGCGAGCACCGCACCGGGCTTGCACACCTCGTCGAGCGCCGCGAAGACCTCCTTCTTGATCCCGATCTCCTCGGCCACCGCCTCGACGACCAGGTCGCAGTCCGCCAGTTCCACGAACTCCACGGCGGGCGAGATGCGGGCGAGCGTCGCGTCGCGGTCCTGTTCCGACAGCTTGCCCTTGCTGACCGCACGCTCGAGCGACTTGCGAACCGCGCCGATCGCCTTCTCGGCCTTGTCCAGACCGCGGGCCCGCAGCACGACGTCGTACCCGCGCTTGGCGAACACCTCGGCGATGCCCGTCGCCATCGTGCCCGTGCCGATGACGCCGACCCGTTGAACTTCCCGAGCCTGCACAGCGCTGTCCACTTCGGACGGCGTCTGCACGTCCTTGACGACGACAGGCGAGTCGGGACCGTCGTAGGTGTAGAAACCGCGCCCGGTCTTCCTGCCGAGGAGACCCGCCGTGATCATCTGCTTGAGCAGCGGCGCCGGCGAGTGCAGCCGGTTGCGCGACTGGTGGTACATCGTGTCGAGGATCTCGTACGCCGTGTCGAGACCGATGAGGTCCAGCAGCGCCAACGGTCCCATCGGATAACCGCAGCCGTACCGCATGGCCGCGTCGAGGTCCTCACGCGTCGCGTACCTGGACTCCAGCATCTTGACCGCGTGGTTGAGATACGGGAAGAGGAGCGCGTTCGCGATGAAGCCCGCCCTGTCCCCGATCACGACCGGCGACTTGCCCAGCCGCTCGGTGAACGCGACCACGTCGGTGATCACGTCCGGCTCCGTGACGACCGTGCGCACGACCTCGACCAGTTTGAGGACCTGCGTCGGGTTGAAGAAGTGCAGCCCCACGACCTTGCCCGGCCGCTTCGTCACCACGCTGATCTCGGTGATCGAGAGCGACGACGTGTTGGACGCGATGATCGCCTCGGGCTTGAGGATCTCGTCCAGTTCGCGGAAGATCCGCGCCTTGAGCTCGACGCTCTCCGGCACCGCCTCGATGACGAGGTCGCAGTCCTGGAGACTGCTCAGGTCGAGGCTCGTGGTGACCCGGCCGTGCAGCGCCGCGTTCTCGTCAGCGGTCAGCTTCTCCCGCTTCACGGCCCGCTTCGTCGAGTGCTCCAGGTGCCCGAGCCCGCGCTCGACACCGGCCGCGTCGACTTCCACCACCTTGACCGAGAGCCCGGTGCGCGCGAGTACCTCCACGATGCCCGCGCCCATGGTTCCGAAGCCGACGACTCCGACGGTGTTGATTTCGCGCGCCACTGCAGACCTCCCATGCGGGGTAAAGCGTGGGCTACCAAGGAGTAACTTGCGGGCGACTATGCCACTCCCAGCGCTGGCGGGAGCCGTGAGCTTCGCCATCAGGATCGAAACAGTTATCGGTCCAGCAAACGCCTAGACCCGGCCTTTTGCCTGATGAACCCAGGTGGGTGAACGCGGAGTTGCGCCATCCGAGTCGGGGAACGGCTTGGTCGGGCACGGCCTTGTGGCTCGCGGGCCGCATCGGAGCTGGCGGGGCTGGGGACCGCCATGCGGACGCGGGCCGGACGGAGCCAGCACGGCTAGCAAGCACTGCGGGACGCGCGAGTGCCATCGAACTCGGTGGACCCTCCAGGGGCGTGCGGGTCGCGTCGGACTCAGCGCAGTCGGGGCGGCTGCCGCGCCGAGGACAGCGTTGAGGCCGAAGCCGGCAGCGGCGGACGAGCAGGCTGGTTCGGGGCAGCGCCTTCAGGACGGGCATGGTTTCGCCACGCGACCGCCCCCACGCGACGCCATCGGACACCGCGCGGCACCACCCCCAGCTAGCCGCTCACACGGCACAGCCCCACCCACTAACAGCCGCTCACACCGCGACCCCACCCTCGGTCAGCCACCCACACCGCACAGCCCGCCTCGACCAGCCCACCCACGAACAGCCGCACGACCCGCACAGCCCACCTTGGCCAGCCCGCCCGCACCTCACAGCCCCGCCTCGGCCAGCCCGCCCACACCGCGCAGCCCGCCTCGGCCAGCCCGCCCGCACCTCACAGCGCGGGCCCGCACCTGCGACGGCCGCTAGTCGTCGAACCCCCTCTCCGCCAGCTCCTCGATGCGGCGCACCGCCTCCCCCGCGTCCTTGCCCGTGGCCACCACGGTGATCGACTTGCCGCCGGGCGCGCTCAGGCCCATCAGCGCCAGCACGCTCGCCGCGTTCGCCTCCTCGTTGCCGTAGCGGACGACCACGTCGGCGTCGAGTTCGGCGACGGTGCGGGCCAGCAAGGCCGCCGGGCGCGCGTGCAGGCCTACCTCGTTGGTCAGCAGCACTTCCGCCGACACCGCGTCCGGCACCAGGTGCAGGGCTGGGCGGCTGGGGGCGGCCACCGGGGCCTCGCCGGACGCGCCCTCTGCCGCGGCCGCCACGTCGGCCAGCGAAGCGGCTCCCTGGGCGGCGACGGCCGCGGCCACCGCGCCTTCCACCAGTGGTGCGTCCACCACCACGTAGCGGGACGGGTCGTCTGCCGACTCCACGGCCATCTCGGCCGTCATCTTGGCGCTGCCCAGGTCGTAGAGCACGACGACGCCCGCGCCGGAGTCGGCGTCTGCCAGGGCTTCGACCACCGAGGCGTAGTCGGTGCCCAGGCCGCCCTCATCCGTGCCGCCCACCGGGAGCACGGAGACGTCGGGGGCCATTTGAGCGGCCAGTTCCGCTACGCCGTTGGCCAGCATCTCGCTGTGCGAGACGACCACCAGGCCCACGCGGCTGGTGTCCGCGGCCGCCGTCATGCCTTGGCCGCCGCGTCCGCGAAGGCGCGCAGCAGCAACGCCGTCGACCTGGCGCCCGGATCCAGGTGGCCCGCGCTGCGCTCACCGAGGTAGGAGGCTCGGCCCTTGCGCGCCACCATCGGCACCGTCGAGGAGGCGCCTTCGTCGGCCGCGTCGGCCGCCGCGGAGAGGGCGGCGGCCACTGAGCCTTGCGCGCTTGCCGCTGCTGTCACGGCTGGAGTCAGGGCGTCGACCATCGTCTTGTCGCCCACCACGGCCTTGCCGCGCGCGACCACGCCCTCCAGCGCGCCCTGCAACGCTCGGGCGACCAGGTCGCAGTCGAGCTCGGCCGCGTCGCCCACCGCGGCCGACGCGCGCAGGAAAGCGGTGCCGTACAACGGGCCCGCGGCTCCGCCCACCGTGGAGATCAGCGTGGTGGCCACCAGTTTCAGGACCTTGCCGGGGGTGTCCGGCGGTTCGGCGTCCAAACGGGACAGCAGCGCGGTGAAGCCGCGCTTCATGTTCTCGCCGTGGTCGGCGTCGCCGATCGCCTGGTCCAGGCGCACCAGCTCGTCGCGGTGCTCCTGGACGACAGCCGCGGCGGCTCGCAGAGCCGTCACGACGTCCGCTGCCGTGCAGCCCACCTCAGACTCCCCACCGCAGTGCGGGCGTGTGGACCGGCGCGTCCCACAGGGAGATCATCTCGTCGTCCAAGCGAAGAAGCGTGAGACTCATGCCCTGCATCTCCAGGCTCGTGATGTACGGGCCGACCAGCCTGCGTTCCACGATGATCCCCCGATCGGCCAGCAACTGTTCCGCGATGCCGTGCGCCAAGTACAGCTCGATCAACGGGGTCCCGCCCATCGAGTTCGTGAACAGCAGCACCCGATCCCCTGAGGAGAACGGCAGGTCTTCCAGAATCGGTTCCAGCAACGCCGACACCATCTCGGACGCGGTACCGGCAGGCACGCGATGCCGGCCCGGCTCGCCGTGGATGCCGATGCCGATCTCCATCTCGTCGTCGGCCAGTTCGAACGACGGCGAGCCCACGTGCGGCACGGTGCACGACGTCAAAGCCAGACCCATCGAGCGCACCGACGCGATCACCCGTAAGGACAGCGCCTCGCAGGCCGCCAGATCATCGCCGCGCTCCGCCGCCGCGCCCACGATCTTCTCCAGCAGCACCGTGCCGCCGACGCCCCGCCGCCCGGCCGTGTACAGCGAGTCCTTCACCGCCACGTCGTCGTCGATCACGACCGACCTGACCTCGGACTCCGCGAGCTCACCGGCCATCTCGAAGTTCAGCACGTCGCCGGTGTAGTTCTTCACGATCAGCAACGCGCCCGCGCCGCCGTCCGTCCGCACCACCGCGTCGAGCACCTGGTCCGACGTCGGCGACGTGAACACGGGGCCCGGACAGGCCGCGTCGAGCATGCCCCGCCCGACGAACCCGCCGTGCAACGGTTCGTGGCCCGACCCTCCACCCGAGATGATCGCGACCTTGCCCTGTGCCGGCCCGTCCGCGCGCACGATGACCGCTGGGTCGTAGTGCACGGTCAGCAAGTCGGAATGGGCTGCCTGCATGCCCCGCAGCGCGTCCTGCACCACGGTTTCCGGATCGTTGATGATCTTCTTCATCGAACAGCCCTCCCGATCGTCGGTGACCGTGTTCCTTCTTACTCCGGGGGTCTGACACTCGGAACGGGCAAAGGACCCCGCTACCGTTAGGTCGCCCTAAGAAATGCAGGTCAACATCACGTTCCGTAGTGGAGGAACAACGTCGTGTCGAAGAGAGCAGCGCTGCTCGTAGCAGTCGCCCTGACCCTGACCGCCTGCTCCAGCACGCCGGACAAGCCGACCGTCGCCCAAGGTGGCGAGGACTTCGGCAAGGCGTACGAGCTGAGCAACGGTTTCGGCACGACGCAGAAGCCCGGCGAGTTCCCCCGCACCATCAAGCACGCGATGGGTGAGACCAAGCTCGAGAAGAAGCCCGAACGGGTGATCGTGCTCGACACGGGTGAGCTCGACAACGTCGTGGCGCTCGGCATCAAGCCCGTCGGCATCGCCTACACCGACGGCTCGCCGACCATGCCGTCCTACATCGGCGACAAGGGCGGCACGCCGGAGAACGTCGGCACGACCAACAACCTCAACCTCGAGGCGATCACCAAGCTGAACCCGGACCTGATCCTGGGCTCGCAGCTGCGCGCGGAGGCCCTCTACCCGAAGCTCGCCGCGATCGCCCCGACGGTGTTCAGCGTGCGCCCCGGCTACGTGTGGAAGGAGAACTTCCTGCTCAACGCGGCCGCACTCGACCGCCAGGCCGACGCGGCGAAGATGCTCGAGGACTACACGAAGAAGGCCACCGAGACCGGCGACGCCATCGAGAAGAAGCTCGGCGTGCGCCCGACGGTCACGGCGCTGCGCTTCATGCCTGGCCGCATCCGCCTGTACGCCAAGAAGTCGTTCATCGGCACGATCCTGATCGACGCCAAGATCGGCCAGCCGACCTCGTCCCAGGTGGACGACCTGGCCGCCGAGGTCAGCGCGGAGCAGATCAGCAAGGCCGACGGCGACTTCATCCTCTACTCGACCTACGGCGACCCGGCCAAGACCGCGCAGGCCTCGGTGCTCGGCGGTCCGTTGTGGACCGGCCTGAACGCCGTGAAGGCCGGCAAGGCCAAGCCGGTCCTCGACGAGACCTACTTCCTCGGCCTCGGCGTGCTCGCCGCGAACGTGGTCCTGGACGACATGAAGACGCAGCTCGGCGTCTGAGAACCTCCGCCGCGGATGCTCTTCAGCGCCCGAAGAGCATCCGCGCGAGGCGCAGCATCTGCTTGCCCGCCATGGAGGACCTGTCGAACGTCGCCATGTTGATCAGCGACGAGAACTTCAGCTTCGTCACGGCCTTGGCGTAGGTGAACTCGCGCAGGCCGTCGTCGCCGTGGATGCGCCCGAACCCGGAGTCGCCGACACCGCCGAACGGCAGCCCGGGAATCGCCGCGTAGGTCAGCACCGAGTTGATCGACACCATCCCGACCCGCAGTTCGGACGCCAGTTCCTCGCCACGCGACTTCGAGAACACGGCGGCACCCAGCCCGTACTTCGACTGGTTCGCGAGCCGCACGCCCTCCAGCGCGTTCGGCACCCGGTTGATCACCACGGTCGGCCCGAAGGTCTCCTCGGTGACCGCCAGCGAGTCCTCCGGCACGTCCACCAGCACCACCGGCTCGACGTACGGCGGCCTGATCGAGTCCGGCCCGCCCACGAGTGCCTTGCCACCGCGGTCCAGCGCGTCCTGCACGTGCTCGCGGATGATCTCCACCTGCGACGGCATCGTGATCGGCCCGAGGTTCGCGTTCGGCTCGCCACCCGGCTTGAGCTTCTTCGCGCGCTTCACGACGATCTCGGTGAACTCGTCGGCGACGTCCTCGGCCACGTAGATCCGCTCCACGCCCGCGCACGTCTGGCCGGCGTTGGACACCGCACCCCAGATCGCGGCCTCGGCGGCGGCGGTCAGGTCGGCGTCCGAGTCGACGATCAGCGCGTCCTTGCCACCGCACTCGACCAGCACCGGCGTCAGCGACGAGGCGGCCGCGGCCATGACCTTCTTGCCGGTCCGCGTGGACCCGGTGAACGCGATCTTGTCGACGCCCGCGCCGACCAGCGCCGCGCCCGTCTCACCGAAGCCCGTGACGACCTGGAAGACCGGGAACTCCGGCACCGCCTCGGTGAACGTCGACGCGAGGAACGTGCCGACGCCCGGCGTGAACTCCGACGGCTTGAACACGACGGCGTTGCCCGCGGACAGCGCGTAGGAGATCGAACCCATCGGCGTGTGCGCGGGGTAGTTCCACGGCCCGATGACGCCGACGACGCCCAACGGCCGGTACTCCAGCGTCGCGCCGTGGTTGAACATCAGCATCCCCGAGGACACCCGGCGCTTGCCCAGCACACGGCCCGCGTGCCGCGAGGCCCAGTGCAGGTGGTCCATCACCAGCGCGACCTCGACGCGGGAGTCGTCGGCGGGTTTGCCCGTCTCCGAGCTGATCAACGAGATGAACTCGTCCGAGCGCTGCGAGAGGATCTTGCGCCACGCGTCGAGCTTGGTCTTGCGCCCCTCGAACCCGAGGCCCGCCCACCACGCGGCGGCCTCGCGCGCCGAGGACACCGCGTCCTCGACCTCGGCGGCCGTGTGGATCGGGTGATGCGCGACGACCTCGCCCGTGCGCGGGTCCAGTGATGCGAACCGCCGCTGCTCGCCATCGGCCGACAGCGCGCTGTTCGAAGCGGTCTGCGTCATAGGACTCCTCCGGTACTCGCCAGTAACCTCGACACTAACGCGTACTCGAAGAACTTTCAGCCCCCGCCTGGTCCCCGTGGAGGGAGCCGTCAGGCCTGGGGCAGCGCAGGAAGAACCGCCTTGGCGAACGCTTGCGCCGCCTGGCAGCGATCCAGTTCCTTCTCCTTCGAGGCCGCGACGATGAACTCCGCGATCTCACCCGCGTCGCTCTGGTCCTTCGTCCGGACCACCACCAACTCGCACGTGGGGAACGGGCCGTCCTTGAACGCCTGGTAGCCCTTCACCCCGCCACCGAGATCGGTCTCGACCGACTTCTCGTCGAACTTGCCGTCCTTCGGGATGCGCGCCGTCTTGAACTCGATCTGCATCTGGGCGCTCTGCCCCGTCCACGAGCACTGGTGCAGACCGAACTCCAGCGAACGCGGCGAGGCACCGAGCACGGGCGAGAGCGCCGCCTTCTCGACGATCGTGCACGGGTCGACCTCGACCGGCGACCCCTTCGGCGGGCTGTACTTCTGCGGGTTGCCCTTGAGCTTGCGCACCACGCCTTCGAGCACCTTGCGCCCCGGCTCGCACGCCTCGCTGCCGTCGCTGCTGGTACCCACCTGGATCCGCACGGCCTGCGCCGGGCTCTCCTGCGTCACGACCCAGATGAAGCACGACGTGGCGCTCAGCTTCTGCTCGCCGCTCTTGAGGCTCGCGATCTGCTTGGTCGCGTTCTTCACCTCGGTGGACGTCAGCGAGTACCCGATGTCCAGCGTGAAGTTGAGCGTCTTGCCGCCCTTGTCCTTCATGTAGTTGGAGCAGCGCGTGTACGAACTGCTCGTGTACTTCGACGGCGTGCCGACCGTCTGCAGCAGGTCCTTCTCGATCAACGCGCACGGGTTGATCAGCCGCAGCCGCTCCGCCGCGAACGCCGGGTCGACGGGCTTGCCCGCCTGCGCCGACGGCTTGGTCGACGGATCGGTCGTGTTCGCGTCCGCACCCGCCTGCACGGTGCGGCGCGGCGAGTTGGTCTTGGCAAGACCCGGCCCGGTCGCACAACCGGCCATCAGCAACGCGGCGGCGGCGACCACAGCGGTGGCACGAAAACGAGGCACGACGTGCACGGTAGTGCCCTTTGCGTGCGTTCGTGGGCGGTACCCCGAGTTGAGTCGTGGCACATGTCACCCAGCGCTACGGGAACGATTCAGAAGATCGACGCGATGTACAGGGTGAAGACCCCGACAGAAGGAGAGACGTGCGAAACCGAATTCGCCGCGCATTCAACTGGCTCGACGCGTGGACGATCGAGGCCTTCAACCCTGTTTACCCTGGTCGTCCCCAGTCATAGCTCCTTGACCGGCTGCTTGTCCGTGTCCGCGAACTGAGGCCGCAGCATCGCCCAGGCAGCGAACACCGCCGACAGCGCCACCATGGCGATGCCGGCCCACAGGTTGATGTTGACCCCTTCGGCCTTCTTCAGGTCGTCGTCCGTCGTGAAGCCGAGACCGATGACGACCAGTACAACGCCGTACAGGCCGAAGAGGAAAGCGATGATCAGTCGCAGGTCGAACAACCTCATGGCAGCCTCCCTCAGCCGAAGATGAAGTAGAGAACGGTCGTCAGGGCCAGCACTCCGCCGCCGAGCAGGGCGGGCGAGCGGTACCAGCCGGCGTCCTCGCCGGTGGTGGAGTGCGACCTGTCCTTCTTGGGCGTCAGGCTGTAGACCAGCCCGACGAGCTCGCTGTCCGGCTTCGGCCGCGTGACCAGGCTGACCGCGACGCTCACGACGACGTCCACCACGAACGCGAGACCCGCGCCGAGGAAGCTCGCGCCCTGACCGGGCAGCTCCAGCAGCTTGATGCCGAACGACGGCTCCGAGATCGCGTAGATGAACATCGCGGTGAACGTGCCCGCGAGCAGACCGACCCAACCGGCGGTCGGCGTCATCCGCTTCCAGAACATGCCGACGATGAACGTCGCGAACAGCGGCGCGTTGAAGAACGAGAACAGCGCCTGGATGTAGTCCATGATGTTGGACCCGCCGAGCGCCGCCGCGATGAACGCCGTGCCGATCGCGAGCACGCACGCGCCGACCGTGGCCAACCGCCCGACGCGCAGGTAGTACTCGTCCGGCCGGTCCTTCTTGATGTAGTCCTGCCACAGGTCGTACGTGAAGACGGTGTTGAACGAACTGACGTTCGCCGCCACACCGGCCATGAAGCTCGCCAGCAGACCCGTGATCGCGATGCCGAGGATGCCGTTGGGCAGCAGGTCGCGCATGAGCAGCGGCAGCACGTTGTTGTAGACCACGCCACTGCTCGTGTCGCCGGCCTTGAGCTGAGCCATCTCCGGCACGATGATCGCGGCGATGATGCCGGGAATGATGATGATCGCCGGGATGAGTGCCTTCGGGTACGCACCGATGATCGGCGTGCGCTTGGCCGCGGACATCGACTTGGCGCTCATCGCGCGCTGCACCTCGGCGAAGTTCGTCGTCCAGTAACCGAACGACAGCACGAAGCCGAGACCGAACACCAACCCGACGACACTCCACACCGGGCTGTCGATGCCGGTGAGTTCTGTCGCGGGCCACGCGGACAGCTGCTCCGGGTCGCTGATCTTGTCGACGATGCCCTGCCAGCCACCGACCTTGATCAGACCAATGATCGTCAGCGGCGCCAGCGCGGCCACGATGACGAAGAACTGAAGCACCTCGTTGTAGATGGCGGCACTCAAACCACCGAGCGTCGTGTACGCGAGCACGACCAGCGCCGCGACGCAAATGGACACCGGCAACGGCCACCCGAGCAGCGCGTCGATGATCACCGCGAGCGCGAACAGGTTGATGCCCGCGATCAGGATCTGCGCGACGGCGAAGCTGATGGCGTTGACCAGGTGAGCCGGTTTGCCGAACCGGCGGCGCATGAACTCGGGAACGCTGCGCACTTTCGAGCCGTAGTAGAACGGCATCATCACCAGACCGAGGAACACCATCGCGGGGATGGCGCCGATCCAGTAGTAGTGCACGGTCGCCATGCCGTACTGCGCGCCGTTCGCCGTCATGCCCATCAGCTCGAGCGCGCCGAGGTTCGCCGAGATGAACGCGAGCCCGGTGACCCACGCGGGCAGCGACCGCCCCGACAGCAGGAAGTCCAGGCTGGAGGAGACGGATCGTCGTGCCATCACGCCGATGCCGAGAACCACCGCGAAGTAGACGACGAGCAACGCGTAGTCGATCGGTCCCGCGTCGAGCCGCAGGTCCGCCTCGGCCAGCACCGACACCGACACTGCCCACCTCCCAGACTTTCAACAAAGTCGAACATCACCGACCAGGAGAGGACAGTACTCCAGGTGAGCGAGTTCCTACCCCGTGTGGTTGATCACCAAACCACGAGCTGATCTGGGGCGCTCACTGAAGTCGGAAGCTGGGAAAAAACGGGTGCGCGAAACATCTTCAGGGCACACAGTCAGGCCATGACCGACGCCGCGATCACGTTCTTGGACACGCTGCCGGAAGCCCGCTACACCGAAGCGTGGGCGTACGTCCTGCACCGCATGTCAGACGTGGCGATGTACAAGCTGCAGACTGCGGCACCGGACGGCGATCGGCTGCTGGCCGCCGAAGCGGTCGCCGTGCTCGCCGGACGCATCGGCGTCGACCTGCGCTGCATCAGCTGTCACAAGGCACCGGCGAGCAACCGAGACGACTACCCGTACGGCGCGTTGTGCGACGACTGCTCGGCGAAGCTCACGACGTGGACCTGCCCCGGCTGCGGCGACGACCAGGCCGGCAGCCGCACGCGCGCGGGCGAGTCCTGCACGTGGTGTCACGCGGAACGGGAGTGGGCGAAGTGGCCCGGCCCCGCCCGCGCGGAGATCCTCCGGTTGCTGGAGGCGAAGAAGACGATCCTGGCGATCAAGCGGGTCAGGGAGGTGGCCGGCTGCGGCCTCAAGGAGGCCGTCGAGCTCGTGCACCTCCCCCACTACCGCGACGTCCGCTAGAACAGGCGGAACTCGTCCGGCTCGATCCCGCGCAACGCGTCGTAGTCCAGCACCACGCACCGAATCCCGCGGTCCTCGGCCAGCACGCGGGCCTGCGGCTTGATCTGCTGCGCCGCGAACACACCCTGCACCGGCGCCAGCAGCGGGTCGCGGTTGAGCAGTTCGAGGTACCGGGTCAGCTGCTCCACGCCGTCGATCTCGCCACGCCGCTTGATCTCCACGGCGACCGACTTGCCGGCGGAGTCGCGGCACATCAGGTCGACCGGGCCGATCGGGGTCGGGAACTCGCGGCGCACCAGGGACCAGCCGTCGCCCAGGGTGGTGACGTGCTCGGCGAGCAGCTTCTGCAGGTCGGCTTCGACGCCGTCCTTCTGCAGGCCTGGTTCGGGGCCGAGCTCGTGCTTGGAGTCGTGCAGGACCTCTTCGAGGGTGATGATCAGCTTCTCCCCCGCCTTGTTCTGCACGGTCCAGATGTCCGGGTCCTCGATCAGCCAGCAGGGCGGGCTCATCCAGTTCAACGGCTTGTACGCGCGGTCGTCGGAGTGGATCGACACAGAGCCGTCAGCCTTGATCAGCAGCAGTCGCTGTGCCATGGGCAGATGGGCGGTGAGTCGGCCTACGTAGTCGACCTTGCAGCGAGCGATGACGAGACGCACCGCGACAGGCTACGGGGTGTGTCCAGAATGCTGACGTTAGGTACGGTCCGTGGCGTGGAAAGCCTCGGCACCCGTCAGGTGTACGTAAACCCGTGGATGACCGTGCGCGAGGACGAGATCCAGCGTGCGGACGGTTCGAGCGGGATCTACGGCGTGGTCGACAAGCCCGACTTCGCGCTGATCATCCCGCTCGACGGCGAGCGCGTGCGGCTCGTCGAACAGTTCCGCTACCCGATCGGCCTGCGCCGCTGGGAGTTCCCGCAGGGCACCGCGCCGGACCGCGCCGACTCCGACCCGGTGCAGCTCGCCGCCCGCGAGCTTCGCGAGGAGACGGGGCTGCGCGCCGGCCGGATGACCGAGCTCGGCCTGCTCGACGTCGCGCCCGGCATGTCGTCGCAGCGCGGGCGCGTGTTCCTCGCGACCCAGCTCACCGAGGGCTTCCACGAGCGGGAGACGGAGGAGCAGGACATGCGCTCGGCGTGGTTCCCGCGCGCCGACTTCGAGTCGATGATCGCGAAGGGCGAGATCACCGACGCCCAGTCGATCGCCGCCTACACGCTCCTCCTGCTGCACGAGCACTCCCAACCCTAGTTCTGGCAGCCCTGAAAAGCCGCCCGGTAGCTCTGCGGTGAGGTTCCGGCGATCCGCTTGAACCTGTCGCGGAACGCCGTGGCCGAGCCGAAGCCCACGCGGCTCGCGATCAGCTCCACCGGGTCTTTGGTCGTCTCCAGCAGGTGCTGCGCCTGGCGGACCCGCGCACGGTGCAGCCACTGGAGCGGCGTCGTGCCGGTCTGTTCGCGGAAGCGCCGGTTCAACGTCCGTGTGCTCATGCCCGCCTGTTTGGCCAGGTCCTCCAGCGTGAGCTCGAGCGACGCGTTGGCCTCCATCCACCGCAGCAGGGGCTCCAGCTCCGCCCCCTGAGGCGTCACGGGCGGTGTCACGATGAACTGCGCCTGCCCGCCTTCCCTCTCCAGCGGCATCACGGCGAACCGCGCCGCATCGGCCGCCACCGCCGACCCGTGATCGCGCCGGATCATGTGCAGGCACAGGTCCAGCCCCGCCGCGGCACCCGCGGACGTGAGGAACTGCCCGTTGTCGACGTAGAGCACGTCCGGGTCGACCTCCAGCGCCGGAAACCGCTCCGCCAGCTCCTCGGCTCCCAGCCAGTGCGTGGTCACCCGCATCCCGTCCAGCAGGCCGGTCGCCGCGAACACGAACGCCCCTGTGCAGATCGACGCGATCCGCGTGCCCCTCGCCGCCGCCTGCCGCAGCGCGTCGATCAACGCCTTCGGCACGACCATGCCCGGATCGTGGCCGGGAAGAACGATCGTGTCCACTTCGGACAGCAACTCCAAGCCGTGCGGGATCTTCAGCTCGAAACAGCCCGCGTCGACAGTCCTCTTCGGACCGCAGACGCGCACCCGGTACCGCCCGACCCAGTTGAACGCGTCGACCGGCGTCGCGAAGTCGAACGGGACGACGCTGTCCATCGCTACCACTGCCACCTCGTGCACGTCCACCACCGTAGCTGGCGAGAATCCGTTGGAACATGGCATTCCAGCCAGTTCTCGCCACGCCCTCCCGCTCCTACGGTTTTGATCACCGAAGCGAGGAGTCAACGAAGTGAAAGCTCAAGTGGTGTTGTTCGACGGCTTCGACCCGTTGGACGCGATCGGCCCGTACGAGACGCTGACCGCGGGCGGGGTCCGGGCCGCACTGGTGACGGCGGAGGGTGCGCGCGAGGTCCCCGCCGGCCTGGGCCTGTTGTCCCTCAAGGCCACCGCCCAGCTCGACCCCGGTACCGACCTCGTCATCGTCCCCGGAGCGGCGGCCCTCCAGGACGAGGAGGTGTTCGCCCTGCTCAGCGCGGGTGCCGCAACGCTCGCTCCCGTGCTGAGAGAGACGAAGGCGATCATCGCCACCGTGTGCGGAGGTTCGTTGCTGCTCGGCATCGCCGGCTTGATCAAAGGCCGCAACGCCACCACCAACCACCTCGGCCTGCATGCGCTGGAGTCCATGGGCGTGAACGCCGTCCGCGCGCGGATCGTGGACGACGGCGACCTGGTCAGCGCCGCCGGCGTCAGCTCGGGCGTCGACCTCGGCCTCTACCTGATCGACCGCGAGATCGGCGCACAGCAGGCCCTGGAGGTCGAGGAGCTGTTCGCCCACGAACGCCGCGGCACCGCGTGGAGGGCCGCGTGAGCAAGCTCTTCCTCTCGCTGCACGTCCTCGCCGCCATCATCGCCATTGGCCCGGTCACCGTCGCCGCGAGCATGTTCCCGAAGGCGGTGACCACGGCCGGCAATCCCGAGCTGCTGCACCGGATCTGCCGCGTCTACGCCCTGATCGGCATCTCGGTGCCGGTCTTCGGATTCGCGACGGCCGGCGTGATGGGCGTGACCGGCCACCCCTGGGTGATCGTGTCGATCGCGCTCACCACCGCCGCCGCGTTCGTGCTGGCCCTCAAGATCCTGCCCGGCCAGGAGAAGGCGTTGAAGACCAAGGACATCAGGCACCTGGCCATGTACACGGGCGTCTTCAACCTGCTGTGGGCGACCGTGACGGTGCTGATGATCCTCCGGCCGGGCTCGACGACCGGTGCCTAGCGCTGCGAGACCGGCCGCACGACGATCTCGTTGACGTCGACCTCCGCCGGCTGCGAGATCGCGTAGGCGATGGCGTCACCGATGGCGGTCGCCGGCAGCGCGAGCTTGCGGAAGTCCTCCATCAACGACGCCGCGAAGTCCTCGGTGATGGTGTCCGCCAGCTCGGACTCCGTGACACCGGGCGAGATCACCGTGACGCGCAGGTCGTCGCGCTCCTGGCGCAGCCCCTCGGACAGCGCCCACACCGCGTACTTCGTCGCGCAGTACACGGCGGCGGTCGGCATGACCATGTGCGCGCCGACCGAGGCGACGTTCACGACGTGCCCGCCGCCGGTGAACCGCGGCAGCACAGCGGCGATGCCGTTCAGCACACCCTTGATGTTCACGTCCACCATGCGGTCCCACTCGTCGACCTTGAGGGAATCCATGAGGGACAACGGCATCACGCCCGCGTTGTTCACCAGCACGTCGACCCGTCCGTACCGCTCCACCGCAGCGTCCACAAAGGACTGGAACGACTCGCGGGAGGTCACGTCCAGCGGCGCGTAGCCGCCACCGATCTCGTCGGCCAGCGCCGCCAGCCGGTCCTCCCGCCGTGCCCCCAGGAACACCTGGTGCCCGGCCTTGGCCAGGACCCGGGCCGTCGCCTCGCCGATGCCGCTGGAAGCTCCGCTGATCACCACGACTTTTTCGCTCATGGCCACCACGATCGACGCGCGGCACGGCCGCTACCAGGACACCTTCTGCCTAGGTGTGGCACACCCAGGCAGATCACCACCGCGGGCAATAACCTCGCAGACGTGCTCGGCGAGTTCCTGAAGGCTCACCGCGCCCGCGTCAATCCGAAGGACGCGGGCCTGCCCAGCCACACCCAGCGCAAGGTCAAGGGCCTCAGACGCGAGGAGGTCGCGGTGCTGGCCGGCGTCAGCGCGGACTACTACGCCCGCCTGGAACAGGGCCGCGAGACCAACCCGTCCGCCCAGGTCCTGGACGCCCTGAGCCGCGCGCTCAAGCTCGACTCCGACTCCCGCGCCCACCTGCACCGCCTGGCCGGGGTGGTCGCCGACGAAGGCCACGCCCCCGACGTCGTCAGCCCGGAACTGCGGCAGCTCATGAGCGGCATGCACGACATGCCGGCGTTCGTGATGAACTCGCTGCTCGACATCCTCGCCACGAACGCGCTGGCCGAAGCCCTGTACGAGCCGTTCAGCCCGGCCGACAACGCCGCCAGGATGACGTTCCTCGACCCCGCCGCCGCGAGCTTCTACCCGCGCTGGAACTGGGTCGCGCAGAGCACCGTCGCGCACCTGCGGCAGACCGCCGACCCGAAGTCGCAGCGCCTCAGGCAGATGGTCGAGGAGCTCAACCAGAGCCCGGTGTTCAGGGAGCTGTGGGAGCAGCACGAGGTGCGCGGGAAGACCCAGGACGCCAAGGAGTTCGTGCACCCGGCCGTCGGCCCGATCAAGCTGAACTACCACTCGTTCGACGTCCGCGAGGCGCCCGGCCAGTTCCTGGTGGTCTACCAGGCCGATCCGGGCCCGAACGCCGACGCGCTGAAGCTCCTCGCGACTAGTCGGGCCACACGGGCGGCCGCTTCTCCAGGAACGACGCCCGTCCCTCTTTGGCTGACGGGGACTGCGAAGTCTCGGCCATGACGGACAACGCGATCTCGTACCCGTCGATCTCGGGCCGGTCCAGCTGCGCGTAGATCGTCCGTTTGCCGATCGCCTTCGACGCCCTGCTTCCCCGCGTCGCCCGCGCCAGCAGGTCGTCCGTGACGGCGTCCAACTCGTCCGCCGGCACGGCGCGATTGATCAGCCCCCACTCCACCGCCGTCGCCGCGTCGATCACGTCCCCGGTCAGCACGAGCTCCATCAACCGCTTGCGCCCGATCGACCGAGCCACCGGCACCGCGGGCGTGTGGCAGAACCACCCTGCCTTGCCACCGGGCAACGAGAACCCGGCCGTGTCCGCCGCCACCGCGAGGTCGCACGACGCCACCAGCTGACATCCGGCCGCCGTCGCCAGCCCCTGCACGCGCGCGATCACCACCTGCGGCGCGGACTGGATGGTCTTCATCAGCACGGTGCACAGCTCCAGCAGCAGCCGCACGCCTTCCTCGTCCCGCGCGTGCACGTCCGCGAAGTCGTGCCCGGCCGAGAACACCGGCCCCTCGGCGGCCAGCACGATGCCCGCCGCGTCCGACGTGCGCGCCTCGCGGAACGCGTCCAGCAGCTCCGTGAGGTGCTCGGCGGACAGCGCGTTGCGCTTGGCCGCGCGGTTCATCGTGATCCGGACGACGGACCCGTCCCGCGAAACGTCAACCATTCCGCGACACTAAGGCCCTACGAGAGAGAACGCACCTCTCGGATCACGGTGACGATCTCGTCCATGATCTCGGTCAGCTCGTAGTCCTTGGGCGTGAACACCCGCGCCACCCCACGATCGCGCAGCTTCGCGGCGTCGTCCGGCGGGATGATGCCGCCGACGATCACCGGGATGTCCCCGGCGCCGGCCGCGCGCAGGCCGTCCACCACCGCGGGCACCACTTCGAGGTGCGAGCCGGACAGGATCGAGAGGCCGACGACGTGCACGTCCTCCTGCACGGCCGCGGCGACGATCTGCGACGGCGTGAGGCGGATGCCCTGGTAGACGACCTCGAAGCCGACGTCGCGGGCTCGCACGGCGACCTGCTCGGCACCGTTGGAGTGGCCGTCGAGGCCCGGCTTGCCGACGAGCATGCGCAGGCGTTCGCCCATCTCCTCGCCGGTCGCGCGCACCCGGTCACGCACGCGGGCGATCTCCGAGCCTGCCTCGCCGGATGCCGAGGCGCCGGAAACGCCTGTGGGGGCACGGTATTCACCGAACGTCTCACGCAATGCCTGCGACCATTCGCCCGTCGTGACTCCGGCTCGCGCACAGGCCAACGTCACCTCCACGAGGTTCCGGTCGGTCTTCGCGGCTTCGCGCAGAGCGTCCAAAGATGCTTCTACCGCAGCGTTGTCGCGGTTCGCCCGCCACTGCTGGATCGCCTCGACGGCGTGCAGCTCGACGATCGGGTCGATGGTCTCGATCGAGTTCGCGCCCTCGGCCTGCAGCGGCGACGGCTCGGTCGTGTCGAACTTGTTGACACCGACCACGATGTCCTCGCCCGCCTCGACGCGGCGGCGGCGATTCGCCAGTGAGGACACCAGGTTCGACTTCATGTAGCCGGACTCGACGGCCGCGACGGCGCCGCCCATCGCCTGCACGCGGTCGATCTCCTCGCGGGCACCGGCAAGGATCTCGCCGACCTTGGCCTCGATGACCGGGGAGCCGTCGAAGATGTCGTTGTACTCCAGAAGATCCGTCTCGTAAGCCAGGACCTGCTGCATGCGCAACGCCCACTGCTGGTCCCACGGGCGCGGCAGGCCGAGGGCCTCGTTCCACGCCGGGAGCTGGATCGCACGCGCACGGGCGTTGCGGGACAACGAGACCGCGAGCATTTCCAGCACGATGCGCTGAACGTTGTTCTCCGGCTGCGCCTCGGTCAACCCCAGCGAGTTCACCTGCACGCCGTAGCGGAATCGGCGGTGCTTCGGGTTCTCGACGCCGTAGCGCTCCAGCGTGATCTCGTCCCACAACTGGGCGAACGCGCGCATCTTGCACATCTCCTCGATGAACCGCACACCGGCGTTCACGAAGAAGGAGATGCGGGCGACGACCTCACCGAACTTCTCCTGCGGCACCTGACCGGAGTCGCGCACCGAGTCCAGAACGGCGATCGCCGTGCACATCGCGTACGCGACCTCCTGTGCCGGCGTGGCGCCGACCTCCTGGAGGTGGTAGCTGCAGATGTTGATCGGGTTCCACTTCGGCACGTTCGACACGGTCCACGCGACCATGTCGGTGATCAGCCGCAGCGACGGTCCGGGCGGGAACACGTAGGTGCCCCGGGACAGGTACTCCTTGATGATGTCGTTCTGCGTCGTGCCGGCGAGCGCCGACGGGTCCGCGCCCTGCTCCTCGGCCACGGTGACGTACATGGCGAGCAGCCACATGGCCGTCGCGTTGATCGTCATCGACGTGTTGGCGCCGGCGAGCGGGATCTGGTCGAAGAGCTGCCGCATGTCGCCGATGTGGCTGATGGGCACGCCGACCTTGCCGACCTCGCCCTTCGCGAGCTCGTCGTCGGGGTCGTAGCCGGTCTGCGTCGGCAGGTCGAACGCCACGGACAGGCCCGTCTGGCCCTTGGAGAGATTTCGCCGGTAGAGCGCGTTGGAAGCCGCGGCCGAGGAGTGCCCCGCGTAAGTGCGCATCACCCAGGGGCGATCGCGTTCGCGGTCAGCTGGGTACGGCACAGCAACCTCCCACATCGTCGTTCATCGGAGCGTACTGGCCGGTAACCATTGCTGCGCGTGCGATTGCTCACTGAATCGTGACCACTGGGAGCATGATGAAGAGGTGACGGGCTTCTACCAGACTGCGGTCGTCTTCGGGGTTCTCGGCTTGCTGGCACTGGTGTTGAGGTACTTCGCGGGCAACGACAAGAGGCCCGTGCCGGATCTGGACGGCACGGACTTCGGGTTGCTGAACGAGGTGGCGGTCGTGCCCACCGAAGAGGCCGCGAACGTCCTCGTGCAGAAGTTGAAGCGGAACGGGGTGCGTGCCACGCGCTCGCGAAACGCGCCTTACCGGGTGATGGTGTTCCCGGCGGACGTCGCGAACGCGCGGCTGGTGCTCAGGAGCTGACGCGTTCCACGTCGGCCCCGAGCTTGCGGAGGTTTTCCACGAACCCAGGGTAACCACGCTCGATGTGGAAGATCTCGTAGACCTCGGTGGCCCCGTCCGCGCACAGACCGGCGAGAACAAGCCCCGCACCAGCGCGAATGTCCGAAGCCCACACCGGCGCGCTCGACAACTTCTCGATGCCGCGGATCACGGCGTGGTGACCGTCCGTGCGCGCATCGGCCCCGAGCCTGATCATCTCGTCGATGAACCGGAACCGGGACTCGAACAGGTTCTCGGTGATCATCGCGGTGCCCTCGGAGACCGTGGACAGCGCGATCGCGAACGGCTGGTTGTCCGTGG
Source organism: Lentzea waywayandensis (assembly GCF_900115955.1). Taxonomy (GTDB): domain Bacteria; phylum Actinomycetota; class Actinomycetes; order Mycobacteriales; family Pseudonocardiaceae; genus Lentzea; species Lentzea waywayandensis. The sequence goes on along the minus strand of NZ_FOYL01000003.1, from coordinate 709,832 downwards.
CGAAGCCGGGGTACGGCAGCGTCACGAAGTCGACGGCCTTGGGCCGCCCCTCCATGACGACGCGGAACCCTTCGTCCTCGCCGCCCTCGTAGACGGTGACCTCGGCGCCCGCCATGCGCAGCTTCTCCAGCACCAGGTCGAGGTGGTGCGGATTCACGCCACGCACCCGCACGTCGCCACGCGTCATGACGGCGGCGAACCCCCAGGTGGCGCCGACGATCCGGTCGCCGATGACGCGGTGCTCGGTCGGCTTGAGCTCGGTCACGCCGTGGACGGTCAGGGTGGACGTGCCGGCGCCCTCGACCTTCGCGCCCATCTGGTTGAGCATCAGGCAGAGGTCGACGATCTCGGGCTCACGCGCGGCGTTGTCGATGACCGTCGTCCCGGTGGCCAGCACAGCCGCCATCAGGATGTTCTCGGTAGCGCCCATGCTCGGGAAGTCGAGCCAGATCTGCGTGCCGTGCAGCCCCTCGGCCTCGGCGACGATGCAGCCGTGCTCGATCCAGGTCCGCGCGCCGAGCTTCTCCAGACCGCTCTGGTGCATGTCCAGCGGCCGCGACCCGATCGCGTCCCCACCGGGCAACGCCACGACCGCGCGCTTGCACCGCCCGACGAGCGGCCCCAGCACGCAGATCGACGCCCGCAGCTTGCCCATCGCCTCAGAATCAGCGCGGTGGCTCAGCTCCTGCGGCGTCGTGATCCTCGCCACGTCACCGTCGAGCTCGACCTCGCACCCAAGACTGCGCAACGCGTCCGCCATCAGCGGCACGTCGAGGATGTCCGGGCAGTTGGTGATGGTCGTCGTACCCTCAGCCAGCAGGGCAGCGGCCATCAGCTTGAGCACGCTGTTCTTGGCGCCGACGACATCAACTTCGCCGACCAGCCTTGCGCCACCGTGTACCCGGAAATGCTCGCTCACGCGGCAATCCTACGTACGCCCATAGAGTGCCGGTCATGGCGGTACATCTCACCAAGATCTACACGCGGGTCGGCGACGACGGCACGACCGGCCTCGGCGACTTCTCCCGCGTCCCGAAGACCTCACCACGCATCGAGGCGTACGCGGACGTGGACGAGACGAACGCGTCCCTGGGCGTAGCCCTGGCCCTGGGCCAGCTGGCCCCGGACGTCTTCGAAGTGGTGCGCAAGGTGCAGAACGACCTCTTCGACGTAGGAGCGGACCTTTGCACCCCGATCGTCCCTGACCCGAAGTACCCGCCCCTCCGCGTGACTCAGGCCTACGTGGACCGCCTGGAGGGCTACTGCGACACGTTCAACGAACGCCTGGGCAAACTCGACTCGTTCATCCTGAACGGCGGCACCCCAGGCGCAGCGCTGCTGCACCAGGCACGCACGATCTCCCGCCGCGCAGAACGCCGGGCGTGGTCGCTGATCGAGGCCGACGCGGAACACACGAACGTGCTCACGGCCAAGTACCTGAACAGGCTCTCCGACCTGCTGTTCATCCTGGCCCGAGTGGCCAACCCGGACGGCGACGTGCTCTGGCAGCCAGGCGAAAACGCCTGACCCACGCAACGGCCCCTGCAAACACGAAGGGCGCGTCCCCACAGGAACGCGCCCTTCGCAGCTCTCAAATCAAGAAGCCCAAGGAATGGACCGCCCAGGCGGCGCGGACTCGAGCCAGGACAAGAACCCGGTGAGCGCATCCGGCCCCATGGCGATCTCGACCTCACCAGAAACCGACCGACACCTCAGCACGATGGCCCCGACCGGCATGGCATAAGCCTCCGGCCCGGTGGGCTCCCGCCGAGCGTCGATCTCCAGCCCGTCCCGAGTGATCAGCTCGTTGGGCCCGGACCCGAGCGACAACACCCGGAACCAGGCGAACTTGTCACCCCGGTAGTGCCCCACGCCCAGGTGCCAGCCACGCCCGCGATCATCGAACTGGCTGCGCAACGCGACGTGCACGCCACCCTCACGCAGCAGCCGGATGCGGCGCCAGGCGAAGTAGGCGATGACGATCGCCACCCCAAGAAGGATCAGGCCGGCAATCTCGGTGATCCCCACGGCTGCGGCCTCGTGCCCGGTCTCAGGCCGACTGTTCCACGGCCCGCACGCGCGCTGCCGCACGTGCGCGCTCTGCGTCATCCGCGTCCTGCAGCGCTGTGCGCGCCGCGTCCACGTCGATCTCGCCCGCCAGTTCGGCGTCCTCGGCGAGAATCGATACGCCGGTGCCGGTCACGGACAGGAAGCCACCGTGCACCGCGGCGGTGACCAGGCCACCGTCGGTCGTGCGCACGCGCACCACGCCTCCCTCGACCAGCTGGCCGAGCACGGGCTCGTGACCGGGCAGGATGCCGATCTCGCCCTCGGTGGTCTGCGCCGAAACAGAGGTGGCCGTACCGGACCACAAACGGCGTTCAACGGCGACCAGTTCAACGGTCATCTCGGCCACGCGTATCTCCCTCGTCGTCTGGAGTCGAACTGAGTCTAAACGGTCGCCTGACAACCTTGCCGCCCCGCCCGGTGTCAGTACCTTCGACGACCGCCGGAGGGGGGACATGCAGGACTTCGAGGACTTCGTGGCGTTGCGCTCCCAGGCACTGTTGCGCACCGCCTACCTGCTGTGCGGCGGCGACAGAGGCGCCGCTGAGGACATTCTGCAGGACGTCCTCATGAGCATGTACGGCAAGTGGCGCCGGATCAGGACCTCTCCTGAAGCCTACGCACGTGCCGCGCTGGCCAACGCGGCCGCGAACCGCTGGCGACGGCGTTCGCGCAAACCGGAGGCACCGCTGGAACTGGGGGCGGTACCTACGGCTCGCGGGCACGAGCAGCAGGTCGTGGACGCGGACAGCGTGGTGCGTGCGCTGGCGCAACTGCCGAAGCAGATGCGCGCCGTCCTGGTGCTGAGGTTCTTCGACGACCTCAGTGAGGCCGAGACCGCACGCGCGCTTGGTTGCGGCATCGGCACGGTGAAGAGCCAGACCTCGCGCGGCCTCTCCCGCATGCGGGAACTGATGGGTGAGCAGGTGCTGACGTGGAACTGAAGCAGGCAATGGAGGCCGCGACCTCAGAACTGGACGTGCGGCCGGGATTCGTGGGGGACGTGATGGCCGGGGGACGACGAAGGCACACGCGCAAGCTGGTGACGGTGACCGCGGTGGTGGCGCTGCTCGCGGGCGTGACGACGGGAGTCGTGCTGACGCGTTCGACAGAACGATCAGCAGACCCACGGCTGACAGCGGCGACGACCGGGCCGCTCGCCGGCGACTCCGAGTTCATCGCGACCGCGTCGCACCTGTGGAGCGAGGCGCAGAAGGACGAGCCGTGGAAGCGAGACGAGCCCGTGACCGAGGTCTCATCGAAACCGAACGTGTTCTGGACCGGGCAGACGCCGACCGGCCCTGCGGCCCTGGTCGCGCAGGAGGTGTGGGTGCGGACCTCCGAGCACCCCGCGACGCTCGTCGGCCTCGTGGCCGACGGCAAAGTGGTGAACCGCGAGATCGTGCTCTCGGAGGCGAGGGACCGCGAGGCCGGGCTCTACCGCTTCGGCCCCGTCGGCGACCAGTACGTGGTGCTGACCCTCGGCAAGACGGTGTCCTGGTCGCAGAACCCGAAGCGCGGCCCCGACAACCGTCTGACCCGCACCTGGGCCTCCGCACCCCACGACGAGGACGGCGTCGTCTTCACCGTCGTCCCGCCGGAAGAACGGCCCGTGTTCGTGCGCGGCGACTCCGTGCCCCAGTCCGACGACTTCACCCAGCCCACGATCCTCACCGGCGACCTTCAGCCGGACCGCCCCTTCGTGCCCCATCCCGGCCTCGGCTGGGAAGGGCAGTTCTGCGCCACGGCCTTCCCGGAGCAGAAGAACTCCTGGCCGGGCCTGAAGCTGCAGGCGGTGCAGCACGAACTGCAGAAGCGCGCCCTGCTCGACTACATCGTCAGCTGGGAGGCGACCACCGACTGGAGCGTCTGCGCGTGGCTGCCCGACGGCCGCTACGCCCTGATGTTCGAGTCGTTGGGCGAGCTGTACGGCGCGCTCTACCAGCCCGACGGCACGTTCAGCGCACCCGTGGTCGGCGGCAAAGCGGTCAAGGGCGAGCCTGCGGTGCTGTCACTGCCGGACGGCCAGGGCACGATCGTCGCCGACGCCAACGCCCTCGTCGGTCCTCAGGAACGCGAGCACGCCTGGCTGGCGCCCAGCGGCACCAAGGAGGTCACCGTGCGCCAGAAAGGCGTTCCCAAGGTGATCCAACTCCCCTAGCTGTGTTGATCGGGGACGTTGGTCGTGTGACGACTCCTGGAGTGGTGTGGAGCTGTCTGACGGCTTCCACACCACGACCCAGGAGGTCTTCGTGTCTCGCGCTCACGCGGCGTTGACCTCGCGTGCCCGGTTACGCCTGGCCGCTGCGCGGTCGGTGTCGCTCCGTCGACCGCGCATCAGATCCTGGTGCGCTGCCGGTTCAACCGGCTCCCGGTGCTGGACCGCCGCACCGGCGAGCCGATTCGCCGCTGTGAACACGCCGCGCCCGGCGATCTGCCGCACGCCGGCTTCACAATGCTGGGCAACATCCCCGACGGAGGCGGCTGGCGCTTCGTCGGCCGGGTCCAGGGCGACCGAAACCGGTTCGCCACACCGGGCACGCCACCCCAACGCCTCACTCCACAACTGGGCCACGGGTTCGTGCACGTCGTGCTCGACGACCACAGCCGCGTGGCCTGCGCCGAGATCCACGACGATCAGCCGCCGCCACCGCGATCGCAGTCCTGCACCGAGCCGTCGACTGGCTCGCCGCTCGCGGAGTCCGACCAGTGCGCGGTCAACACACCTAGCCGTGCCACGAACGCCAGAGCGTCGCGTAGGTGCCGTCCCTGGCGACCAGATCGTCGTGAGAGCCCAACTCCACGACACGACCCGCATCGACGACCGCGATCCGGTCGGCGTCACGCGCGGTCTGCAGCCGGTGCGCGATCGCGATCACCGTGCGTCTCTCCCGCACGGCCGCGATCGCGCGCTCCGCATGCCTGGCCGTGGCCGGGTCGAGCGAGGACGTCGCCTCGTCCAGCACCAGCGTGTGCGGATCGGCGACCTCGACCCGCGCGAGCGCGAGTTGTTGCGCCTGTGCGGGATCCAGCTCCAGCCCGCCCGCGCCCAGTGCCGTGTCGAGGCCTTCCGGCAACTCCTCGAACCACCGCGCGTCAACGGTCCGCAACGCTTCGAGCAGCCGTTCGTCTGGCGCGTCCGGGGCCGCCATCGCGAGGTTCTCCCTGACCGTGCCGATGAACACGTGATGTTCTTGCGTCACCAGCACGATCCGCTGCTCACCGGCCGCCACGAGATCCGCGACGGGCACTCCGCCGACGAGCACCGACCCCTCCGCCGGCCGGTCCACACCCGCGATCAACCGTCCCAGCGTGGACTTGCCCGCGCCGGAGACGCCGACGATCGCCAGCCGTTCGCCCGGCTGCACCACGAGATCGACGCCGTGCAACACCTCGTGGCCGTCCACATAGGAGTAACGGACACCACTCACCTCGATGCGGTCGCCGTCCGGTTCGCTGACCGCGGGCGCCGCTTCGACGTGAGCCCCGATCCCCTCGATGCGCGCGAACGACGCGCCACCGCGCTGCAGGAACTCCACCCAGAACAGAATGCGGTCCATCGGCTCAACGAGCCGCCACACCCAGAGCACCGCCGTGACGACGACCTCGATCCGCATGCCGTCGGCCGCGTAGAGGAAACCCCCGGCGACGAGCACCAGCGCGGTCGGCAGCATGTTCACGAAGGTGGTCACCGGGAACAGCACGTTCCTCAGCCGGAGAGTCCTCAGCCGCGCCCGGTACGAGCGCGCGACTGTGCGGTCCGCGGCCGCCACCATCCGGTCCCGCAGCCCGTACGTCTCGATCGTCCGGCTGCCCTCGCCGACCGCCGCGGAGATCTCCGCGACGTCCCCGTTGGCCTCGCTCTCCGCGAGGTACGCGTCGCGCGCACGGACCAGGTACCAGCGCACCACCCACACGACGAAAGGCATCCCTGCCAGCGAGACGAGGCCGAGCACCAGGTCCAGCCAGAACACCGCCACGAACACGACCAATAGGTGTGTGGCGCCCGCGAGCACCTCGGGCACGCTGTCCCGCAACGCCTGGCCGACCGTGCCGACGTCACTCGTCACGCGCGTGAGCAGATCCCCGGTGCTCAGCCGGTCCACCACTCGCGCGGGCAACGCCAGCGTGCGCGCCACCGCCTCCTCGCGCAACGAGCCGAGGAACCGCTCGCCGAGCCTGGCAGTCAGCAAAGCGCTGTACCGCACCAGCATCAGGTGCACCAAGGCCGCGCCGAGCACCCCCAGCGCAAGCCGGTCCACAGTGGACAGGGTCAGGGACCCTTCCTCCACCCCGCCGACGATCTTGCCGAGCAGGTACGGCCCGACGAGCCCCGCCAACGCCGAGAGCGCCGTGAGCACCAGCACCACGGCCAGCGCACGCCGTTCGCCCCTCAGCAACCGCGCCGCCGCCCGCCTCACTTCACGACGGTCCGCGATGGGCAGCCTCGTCATCGGCTCTCCTCCAGGTGCACGACCTGATCCGCCTGCCCCGCCCACAACGGTGACGACGACACGACGACGGTGGTCCGCCCCGAACGCCGCTCCCGCACCCTCTTCGCCACCACTGCCTCGGTCACCGCGTCGAGCGCGGACGTCGGCTCCACCAGCACGAGCAGCTCCGGTTCGCTCAGCAACGCCCGCACGAGCCGCAGGCGTTGCCGCTGACCGCCGGACACGTTGCGCCCCTGCGACTCCAGGTGCGAGTCGAGCCCGTCCGGCAGCGCCTCCACGACGTCCAGCGCGGCCGCCGCGTGCAACGCCGCGTCGAGCTCGTGATCACCGTGTTCCCCCACCGACACCGCCTCGCGCACGGTCCCCGCGAACAGGTAGTCGTCGTTGTCCGCCACCACCGCGGGCAGTCGCTCGACCGCCTCCCTGGCCAGCGTCGCGTTCGCCGAGACGACCACGGTCAACGCACCGGTCTTCACGTCCAGCGGCCCCGCGCCGTCGTCCTTCTCCTCCGGCCGCAACCGAAGCACGTCCACGACCCGCCCCGCCGACACCAGCGCACGGGGAATCGCGTCCGCCCCTTCCATGAAGAAGCTGACCGGCACGGTGAGCGTGGTGACGTACAGGTACACCGCGACCATCTCCTCGACCGAGATGGCTCCGCTCACCACCATCCGGGCCACGATCCACGTGACCACCGCGAGGAACAAGGCGGGCAGCCCCCACGTCAGTGCCTGCACCCAGCTCAGCCACGCCGACACCCGGTAGCCGTCGCCGAGGACCTCTGTGGACATGGCCCGGAACCGCGCCTCGAACGCAGGCTTCCCGCCGATCCCCGACAACACCCGCAGGCCGCCCACGATGTCGCCCGCCCGTGAGCTCAGTTCCCCCTGCCGCTGCCGGTACCCGGCCTCCACGGCGTGCAACCGCCGCAGGACAGGTCCGGTGACCACAGCGAGCACCGGCACACCGAGCAGCACGACGACCGCGACCAGCGGTGAGATCCGCACGAGCAACACCGCCGTGGCGACGTACGCGACCACCGCCCCCACCCCGGGCCCGGTACTGGTCAGCGCGTGCGCGATCCGCGCCGTGTCCCCGTTCTGCAGGTACGTCAGCTCCCCGGTGGACAGCTTCCGCCGCACCACACCACCGAGCCGTGTCACGTGCCGGACGACGATCTGCGCCGTCCGCAACGAGGCGTCGGTCCGCACCAGCGTCATCGTGCGATGCCGGGCGATGAAGATCAGAGCCATTGCCGCCGCCACCGCGAGCAGGGCGGCGCACCACCACACCAGCGCGACGCGATCACCGCCCCGCAGACCGTCCTCAATGGCCTGAGAGATCAGGTACGGCGGCAGGATCAGCCCGCACATCGACAACGAACCCCACCACGCCCCGGCCAGTACCCGCCCGCGCTGGGCGAGCACCAGCCACCACAGGTAGCGCCAGGGCGAGCGCAGATCCGGGTCTCCCGGATCGTCGTACGGGACGTGTCGGGCCATACCCCCGACCTTGCCATCATCCGGCGGGCGCCACGACCGATTTCGCCTTCAGCCCAATCGCACCAACGGCCGTGGCGCCCAACGCAGCTACGAACGCGAACGCGTAGAAGCCCCACGGGTGCGCCAAACCAGCCGTGAGCAACGCACCGCCCAACAACGGTCCACTGATCGCGCCCAACCGTCCAATGCCGGCGGCCCATCCGATGCCGGTGGCCCGGTTCTCCTCGTAAACCCGCCCCGCGTAGGCATAAACGAGCACCTGCGCGCTGAACACGAAGAACCCGGCGAGAAGCACAGCGACGTAAACCCCGAAGCCGGGCAACTTGATGCTCAGCAACGCCAGGAACACCACGGCAGCCGCGAACCAGCCGATGGCAGCGGGCCTGATCCCGATCCGGTCCGCCACCGCGCCGGCGACCAGAAGTCCAATCACAGCACCGATGTTGAGCGTCAGCAGCAGCGCGAGCGCCGTGCCGAGCTCGTACCCGGCGCTGCGCATGATCTGCGGCAACCAGGTGTTGAGCCCGTACACCAGCAACAGCCCCATGAAGGAGGCCACCCAGAACGCGATCGTCGCCTTCCGCAGCCCCGGCTTGAACAGCGACCCGACCGCCTCCAGCGCGGGAGCCCTGCGCGCCACCGTCTCCGGCAAGTGCTTGACCATCAACGGAATCAGCACCAGCGCGGGCAACGCACCCACGACGAACAGGGCTCGCCAGCCGACCTGCGGAATCAGCACGATCCCCAGCAGCGCCGTGATGACCGCACCGACGTGATAGCCGGTCATGATCAGCGTGGTGGCCCGTCCGCCCTGCTGTGGCCGAGCCTCGTTGACCAACGCGATCGCGGTGGGCAGACACCCGCCAAGGCCGAGCCCGGCGAGGAACCGGAGGATCCCGAACGTCGTGGCGTCCGGCGCGAACGCACAGGCCAGCGTGAACACGGAGAACCCGGCCACGGCGTAGATCATCACCTTGCGCCGCCCGATGACGTCGGTGATGGTCCCGATGATCAGCGCGCCGAGCATCATCCCGACCAGGCCTGCCGTGGACACCGCACTGGCACTCGCCGTCGTGAGCAGCTTCTCCTGCAACAGCACAGGAATCACCGTGCCCAGCACCACGAGGTCAAAGCCGTCGAGCAGGACAGCGGTCCAGCACAGCGGCAACACCCATTTGTTCACGCGCTCTTCCTCCTCGCTGAGGGGCCTGGTGATGCCGAGCATCGTGCGACGTCAGGGCCCGCAGCCGGGAGTGCGATTTCCATTCACCGGAAACGTCATGTGCTCCGGACATGACGAAGGGCCGCCCCTCCACAAAGGAGGGACGGCCCTTCGAAAGTCAGCGAGCCTCAGTTACCGGCAAGCTTCTTGGCGTTGGCCTCGACGTCGTCCAACCCGCCGCAGGAGAAGAACGCCTGCTCCGGGAAGTGGTCGAACTCGCCCTTGCACACGCGGTCGAACGCCTCGATCGTGTCCTTGATGGGCACGAAGGAGCCGGGCTGACCGGTGAACTTCTCGGCCACGATGAAGTTCTGGCCGAGGAAGCGCTCGAGACGACGGGCGCGACCGACGAGGACCTTGTCCTCTTCGGAGAGCTCGTCCATGCCGAGGATGGCGATGATGTCCTGCAGCTCCTTGTACTTCTGCAGGATCCGCTTCACCTCCTGGGCCACCCGGTAGTGCTCCTCGCCGACGATCGACGGCTCGAGGATTCGAGACGACGACGACAGCGGGTCGACGGCCGGGTAGATGCCCTTCTGTGAGATCGGACGGGAAAGCTCCGTCGTCGCGTCCAGGTGGGCGAAGGTCGTCGCCGGGGCGGGGTCGGTGTAGTCGTCCGCGGGCACGTAGATGGCCTGCAGCGAGGTGATCGACCTACCGCGCGTCGAGGTGATGCGCTCCTGGAGCTCACCCATCTCGTCGGCCAGCGTCGGCTGGTAACCCACGGCCGAAGGCATGCGGCCCAGCAGGGTCGACACCTCGGAACCGGCCTGGGTGAAGCGGAAGATGTTGTCGATGAAGAGCAGCACGTCCTGGTTCTGCACGTCGCGGAAGTACTCCGCCATCGTGAGAGCGGACAGCGCGACGCGCATACGCGTGCCGGGCGGCTCGTCCATCTGACCGAAGACGAGAGCGGTGTCCGCGAGAACACCCATCTCTTCCATCTCCAGCAGCAGGTCCGTGCCCTCACGGGTGCGCTCACCGACGCCGGCGAACACCGACGTACCGGAGAACTCACGGGCAATACGGGTGATCATCTCCTGGATGAGCACCGTCTTGCCGACACCCGCGCCGCCGAACAGGCCGATCTTGCCGCCCTTGACGTACGGGGTGAGCAGGTCGATGACCTTGATGCCGGTCTCGAGGATCTCGGTCTTGCCCTCGAGCTGGTCGAAGGCGGGCGCCTTGCGGTGGATGCCCCACTGCTCGCCGTCACGGCCGAGGCCGGGGACGTCGAGGCAGTCACCGAGGGCGTTGAAGACGTGGCCCTTGACGACGTCGCCGACGGGAACCGAGATGGCCTTGCCGGTGTCGGTCACGGTCGTACCGCGCACCAGACCGTCGGTCGGCTGCATCGAGATGGTGCGGACCAGGTTGTCGCCGAGGTGCTGCGCGACCTCGAGGGTCAGCGTCTTGGCGACGGCCTCGAAGGTGATCTCGGCGTGGCAAGCGTTGAAGAGCTCCGGCACGGCGTCGCGCGGGAACTCCACGTCGACGACCGCACCGATCACCCGGACCACACGGCCGGTGCGGGTGGTGGTGGCAGTAGCACTCATGTCAGTCATCACTTCCTGCGCCACCGGTAAGCGCGGAGGCGCCACCGACGATCTCGCTGATCTCCTGGGTGATCTGGGCCTGACGGGCCGAGTTCGCCGCCCGGCTGAGGTTGCGCACGAGCTCCGTCGCGTTGTCCGTCGCCGCCTTCATGGCCGTACGACGAGCTGCCGACTCCGAAGCCGCAGCCTCCAGCATGGCGGAGAAGAGCCGCGTCTTCACGTACTTGGGCAGCATCGCTCCGAGCAGCGCTTCCGCGCTGGGCTCGAAGTCGTACACCGCGCGCGGGCCCTTGGGGGTCTCACCGGTGTACTCGACGTCCATCGGCGCGATCCGCCTGGCGGTCGGCGTCTGGCTCAGCATGGACTTGAACTCGGTGTACACGACGTGGATCTCGTCCACGCCCTGCGCACCGTCCTCCGTGCCCTCCAGGAACGCCTCCACCAGCGCGTCACCCGCCTCGACGGCGTCGACGTAGTGCGGGGTCTGGGAGAACCCGCTCCACGACGCGGTGACCTCGCGGCGACGGAAGTTGTAGAACCCGATCGCCTTGCGGCCGGTCGCGTACAGGACCGGTTCCTTGCCCTCGGACTTGAGCAGCTCGATCAGCTGCTCCGCGGCCTTGAGGACGTTGGAGTTGTAACCACCGCACATGCCCTTGTCGCTGGTGACGACGAGGACAGCGGCGCGCTTCGGGTTCTTGCGTTCCGTCAGCAACGGGTGGTCGAGGTTCGCCGAGGCCTCGGCCAACGCGGAGAGCACGTTAGTGATCTCGTCCGCGTAGGGGCGCGAGGCCGCGACCCTGGTCTGCGCCTTGGCGAGGCGAGACGTGGCGATGAGCTCGTACGCCTTCGTGATCTTCTTGGTCGAGTTGACCGTTCGGATCCGCTGGCGGAGCTCCCGAATCTGTGCGCCCATGGCTCAGATCACTTCTTGGTGGGCTCGGGCTTGTGGACCTTCACCGACTCCTGGGCGACCTTGTCGGCGTCCATCGCCTTCTCGGGCGCCTCGTTGACGATCGTCGTGCCGTCCGAAGCGGTGAACTGCTTCTTGAACTCGGTCACGGCGGCGACAACGCGCTTCTGCGAGTCCTCGGGGAACTTCTTGGTCTCCACGATGGAGCTCAGCAGGTCCGCGTGGTTGCGGCGCAGCGAGTCCTTGAAGTCCGCGACGAAGCGACGGATGTCGGCGACGGGGACGTCGTCCAGGTGACCCTTGGTCGCGGCGAAGATCTCGACGACCTGCTCCTCGACGGGCACCGGGGAGTACTGGCCCTGCTTGAGCAGCTCGACCAGACGGGCACCGCGGTCCAGCTGGGCGCGCGACGCGGCGTCGAGGTCGGACGCGAACGCGGAGAAGGCCTCCAGCTCGCGGAACTGCGACAGGTCGAGACGCAGCGAACCCGCGACGTCCTTCATCGCCTTGATCTGCGCGGCACCACCGACGCGGGAAACGGAGATACCCACGTTGACGGCCGGACGCACACCGGCGTTGAACAGGTCGGACTCGAGGAAGCACTGACCGTCGGTGATCGAAATGACGTTGGTCGGGATGTACGCCGACACGTCGTTCGCCTTGGTCTCGATGATCGGGAGACCCGTCATCGAACCGCCACCGAGCTCGTCCGACAGCTTCGCGCAACGCTCGAGGAGACGCGAGTGCAAGTAGAAGACGTCGCCGGGGTAGGCCTCGCGGCCCGGCGGGCGGCGCAGCAGCAGCGAGATGGCGCGGTACGCCTCGGCCTGCTTGGTCAGGTCGTCGAAGATGATCAGGACGTGCTTGCCCTGGTACATCCAGTGCTGGCCGATGGCGGAGCCGGTGTACGGCGCCAGCCACTTGAAGCCGGCCGAGTCAGAAGCGGGGGCGGCGACGATCGTCGTGTACTCGAGTGCGCCCGCCTCCTCCAGCGCGGCCTTGACGCCCGCGATGGTGGAGCCCTTCTGGCCGATGGCGACGTAGACGCAGCGGACCTGCTGCTTCGGGTCGCCCGACTCCCAGGCCTTCTTCTGGTTGATGATCGTGTCGATGCAGACCGCGGTCTTGCCGGTCTTGCGGTCACCGATGATCAGCTGACGCTGACCGCGGCCGATCGGGGTCATCGCGTCGATGGCCTTGATGCCGGTCTGCATCGGCTCGGACACCGGCTGACGCTGCAGCACGGACGCCGCCTGGAGCTCCAGGGCGCGGGTGTCGTCGGCGACGATGTCACCGAGGCCGTCGATCGGCGTGCCCAGCGGGTTGACGACGCGACCGAGGAAGCCGTCGCCGACCGGCACGGACAGGACCTTGCCCGTCCGGCGGACCTCCTGGCCCTCTTCGATCTTGTCGAAGTCACCGAGGATGACCGCACCGATGTTGCGGACCTCGAGGTTCAGTGCGACGCCGAGGACGCCGCCGGGGAACTCGAGCAGCTCGTTGGTCATCGTGCCCGGAAGGCCCTCGACGATGGCGATGCCGTCGTAGGTCTCGGAGACGGTACCGACCTCTTCCCGGGAGACCTCCGGGGAGTAGCTCGAGACGTACTTCTCGATCGCACTGCGGATCTCGTCCGACGAGATCGTCAGCTCCGCCATGTCGTTCCTGCTCTCACTTCTTCGTTCTTGGGAAAGGGCTCGGGGGCTAGCTGGCGAGATTGCGGCGCAGTGCCGCCAACCGGCCGGCGATGCTTCCGTCGATGATCTCGTCGCCGATCTTGATCGAGAGGCCGCCGCCCAGCGAGGGGTCGACCTCCACGTGCAGCGCGATCGGGCGCGAGTAGATCGTGGTCAGCGTCGCGGTCAAGCGGTCGACCTGCTCCGCGGTCAGCGCCACGGCGGACCGGACGTGCGCGACGGAACGCTGACGGCGCTTGGCCGCCAGGTCGGCGAGCTCGGAGAGCCCGTCCGCCACACGCACCCCACGCGGGTTGCGGACCAGCTGGTCCACCAGCGTCTTGGTGACCGGGCTGACCTTCCCCTCGATCAGGGAGTCGACCAGCGCGACCTTGCCGGCGGTGTCACCGGCGGGGTCCGCCAGCAGCAGCTCGAGCTCATTCGAACCAGCAACGATGCGGCCGAGCCGGAACAGCTCGTCCTCGGTCGAGTCGAGCTGACCGTCACGCTCGGCACGCACCAGCAGCGCGGTGCGGGCGAGCGACTCGACACCGTCGACGAGCTCGCGCGGGCTGGACCAGCGCGAGGTGACGACGGCGACCAGCACCTGCAGGGTCGCATCGCTCACCTTGCCACCGAACAGGCCGGTGAGCAGCTGCTCACGGCCCGCAGCCTCGGACGAGGCGTCGGCGAGCGCGCCACGCAGCGACCGCTGCTGAATCAGCAGGCCGAGCACGGCGAAGAGCTCCTCGCCGAGCTTGGCGAGGTCGTCCGTCGACGTGGTGGCGTCGGCCAGCTCCAGCAGCCGCAGTTCCGCGGCTGCCAGAGCTTCACGACTTGCGGCATGCAACGTCATCGGCAGCCTCTACTTGCTCGCGGGCGCCGCGACGGCGTCCAGCTCGTTGAGGAAGCGGTCGACGGTGCCACGGCGGCGGGAGTCGTCCTCGAGGGACTCGCCCACGACCTTGCTCGCCAGCTCGACAGCGGTGCGGCCGAGGTCGGCACGCAGCTCCGCGACGATCTGGGCGCGCTGAGCGTCCAGCTGGTGCTGGCCCTGCGCGATGATGCGCGAGGACTCGGCCTGCGCCTGCTCACGCAGCTCCTCGACGATCTGCAGGCCTTCGGCCCGGGCGTCGTCGCGGATGCGGGCGGCCTCGGCGCGAGCCTCGGCCAGCTGCTCCTTGTACTGCTCAAGAGTGCGCTGAGCCTCGGCCTGAGCCTGCTCCGCCTTCTCGATGCCACCCTCGATCTTGGCCGTCCGCTCCGCGTACAGCGCCTCGAAGCGCGGCGAGACGAACTTCTTGATGACGAAGAGGAGGAGCAGGAAGGCGACGAGCCCGAGGATGATCTCCGCGGTGTGCGGAATGACCGGGTTGACCTTCGCAGGGTCCTCCGCGGCCAGGATCAAGGCGTGGAACACGACGTCTCCTAACGCGTTGAAGGGTTAGGCTGCGGCGGTCGCGATGAAGTAAACGACGAAGCCGATCAGCGCGAGGACCTCGACGATGGCGAAGGTGGTCCACGCGAGGCCGAGCAGCACGCCGCGGGCCTCGGGCTGGCGGGCGGTGCCGCTGATGACCGAGGAGAAGATCAGGCCGACACCGATGCCGGGGCCGATCGCGGCGAGGCCGTAACCGATGGCCGCAAGACCCGGGTTGATGTTTCCGTCGAAGGCCTGGGCGATCTGGAGAGCGCTCACTGTTGCTGTTCCCTTTCCAACTCGGTCCGCGAGTGTTCGCGGATCGGAGGCTTAGTGCTGTTACTCAGTGCTCTTCTGCCAGCGCCATGCCGATGTAGCTGGCAGACAGCAGCGCGAAGATGTAGGCCTGCAGGCACATGATCAGTGCCTCCAGGAAGGTCAGCGCGATGGCGAAGGCGAAGGACACCGGCGCCACGATGACGGTCAGACCGCCATTCAGCAGCAGGAACTCACCAGCCAGGGTGAACACCAGCAGCAGCAGGTGACCCGCGAACATGGCCGCGAAAACTCGGACCGCCAGCGTGATCGGGTTCAGGATGAACTTCTGGATGAACTCGATCGGAATCAGCAGCGGGAGCACGAACCACGGCGCGCCCGGCGGCATCGTCTGGTGCTTCAAGTAGCCCACGAAGCCGTGCCGCTTGAACCCGACGAAGTGGTACACCGGGTAAACGACGAGCAACGAAACGGCGAGCGGGAAGCCGATGTGCGACATCGTGGGGAACTGCACGATCGGGATGAGCCCGAACAGGTTGTTCACCAGGATGAAGCAGAAGATCGTGAGGACGAGCGGGACGAAGGGCTTGAAGTCCTTCGCGCCGATCTGCTCCCTGGCGATGTTGTTGCGCCCGAAGTCGTAAAGCGACTCGGCGGCGAACTGGAACTTGCCGGGAACGACCTTCAGGTTGCGCGTCGCCGCAATGAAGAAGACACCGATGATCACGATCGACAGCACCAGCAGGACCATCGGCTTGGTGACCGAGCCGAAGATCGGCGGGAGGAAGAAGTCCTTCACACCGGGAGCGACGAACTCGCCCCCCGAAGCCAGCAACTTGGTCACTGTGTTCCTTCCGGTTCTCCCGGCCGGCGTTCACTCCGCCGGGGGAATCGTCACGATCTGGACTTAACGTACCTTACGGTTCGCAAGCGACTACCAGAGGCACCCCTGCTATCGGGTGTCCCTGGTCTGCGCGGACCATATCAGCAGGTCTAGGCGCCTTCGGACGCGGGGACCACCATCTGACTACGGCTGCGCTTGGAGGCTCTGGCCTCCAGGAACGACGTCACGAGCACTGTCGCCACCAGGGTGATTCCGAGTGCCTTGGGTTCAAGCCACTGCTGGTTGCGCAGCAGGATCACCGCCAGTAGCAACACGATCAGCTTGCCCATGAATCCGCCAAGAGCGGCGACCATCACGAACATCGGATCAAGCGCCGCCGTCTTGCGCATCAACAACAACGTGGCAAGGCTCGAACCGATGGCGATCGCACCACCGATCAATGATCCGAAGAGACCAGCGGTCCCCCAGATCACAGTTGACACGACGACGCCGAGGACAAACGTGCCGAGTGCGGCCCACGCCGCCTCGCGGAACATTTCCCCGGCGAGTCGCTGGACGGTCAGCTCGTGCGTGACGGCCTTGTCCGCGTCGCTCATGTCCCGAAGTCTAGGAACCCGCAATGCGGCACCTGCGGGCAGCCCCTGATTAACGACGGTTAAGCGGCCCCAAACAAGATGGCGCGCCAATTTCCCGGCCGCACAGGATCTGATCGTGGAGCTCCGCCAGCCGTCGTCCCGGCCGAACTCCCAGCTCGTCCGCGAACATCCGGTGAACAAGTCGATAGATCGCCAGCGCGTCCGCCGAACGCCCGCCGCGATGCAACGCGAGCATCAGGAACTCGGCGAACCGCTCCCGCAACGGATGCCGCCGGGTCAGCGTGCGCAGTTCGGGGACGAGCTCGCGGTGCGCGCCCAGTTCGATCTCCAGCTCGATCCTGCGCTCGACCGCGACGAGTCGTTCCTCGTCGAGCCGATCGGCCTCGAACCGCATCGCCTCCGACACCACATCGGCCAGCGCCGGGCCGCGCCACAGCGACAACGCCTCACGGAGGTCACCGAGATGGGTGCGGGCATCAGCGTCGCGGCGCGCCACCAGAGCACGGAACCTGTGCAGATCCACCTGATCGGCGTCCACGTCGATGCGATAGCCCGTGCTGCTGCGCACGACCGATGGACCGAAGCCGCCGAGTGCCTGTCTCAAGCGCACGACGTAGACCTGCAGTGTCGAGTTCGCCCGCGACGGTGGTTCGTCCCAGATCTGTTCGGCCAGGTCGGTCTGCGAGACCGGTCTGCCCGCGCGCAGCAGAAGGGCGGCCAGAAGGGCACGCAGCTTGCTCGCTTTGAGCGTCAGCGCGCCGTCGTCGATCGAGAGTTCTCCGAGCAGTCCGAACCTGCAGCTCTCCATGGCTGTCGTTCCCCCCAGGCAGTCAACCACCAGGGACGCTACTCCATTCGCCTACTCCTGATGTAGGCGAATTGGAGCAACGGGGGGTTAGCGTCGGTCCCGTTGACGACCACCTCTTGGGGGATCCGATGAGCAAGATCCGAAGGACTGCGATCGCGCTGACCGCCGTGACGGCTGCTCTTCTCGTAGCCGCACCTGCGGCTCATGCGGACGAGAGCGGGATGAGTGGCGGTATCACCGTCACCGCCCGAGGCAGCGGCGGCCATGTCACCAACACCTATGCAGGTGTCAGCACTCTCAGCACGTACCTGTCGTTCACCGGGTTCTTCAAGGTGTACGGCCCGGACTACAGCTCCGTCTCGCCCACGCAGAAGTGGGGCGTGGGCCGCATCTGGAACGTCCAGGTCGACCGCAACTACTCCGACGGCCAAATGCACTGTTCCGAGGGCTGGTCACTGCAGGACGACGGCACGTTCAAACTGCTCGGCCGCCCGTGCGTGGAGAACCCGATCTGACCTGTCTCGTCAGGACTTGCTGCGGGCGTCCCGGAGCCGGGGGATCACCGAGACCACGAACGTCACGATCAGCCCGATGACGAAGCACGTGGCCACGATGATCGGGTCGAACAGCGTGAGCGCGACCGCACCGAAGGCCAGGACGCCGGCCCACAAGTAGATGAGCAGCACGGCGCGGCGCTGCGAGTGCCCGATCTCCAACAGCCGGTGGTGCAGGTGCATCTTGTCCGGGGAGAACGGGCTCTCGCCGCGCCGGGTGCGGCGGATGATCGCCATCAGCAGGTCCAGCAGCGGCACGAACAGCACCGCGGCCACCACGATCAGCGGCGAGAGCAGACCGAGCAGGTCGGCCGCGCTGCCGGTGGCCTGGTTGATCTTGCCGGACGCGCTGGTGGTGGCGGCGGCGAGCATGAGGCCGATGAGCATCGAGCCCGAGTCGCCCATGAAGATGCGCGCGGGGTTGAAGTTGTGCGGCAGGAAGCCGAGGCACGCGCCCGCCAGCACGGCGGCGATCAGGGCCGGCGGGTAGGCCTCGACGGCGCCCTGACGTTCGACGAGCAGACCGATCGAGAACACGGCGGTCGCCGCGGCGGCGATGAGGCCGATGCCCGCCGCCAGCCCATCGAGGCCGTCGACGAAGTTCATCGCGTTGATCATCGTGACGGCCAGCAGCACCGTCAGCAGCGCGCCCTGGTTCTGGTCGAGTGAGATGGTCGCGCCGCCGTCCCACGGCACCCACGCGATCATCCACTGAAGACCGAACAACACGAGGATGCCCGCGGCGGTGACCTGTCCGGCGAGCTTGGTGAGCGAGTCGAGCTCGAACCTGTCGTCGATCGCGCCCACGAGCACAATGACGCCGCCCGCGACGATGACGCCCCACGGGTCGTTGGAGAAGTCGAACGCCGCCCGCAGCACCGGCAACTGGTGCGCCACGAACATGCCGCACAGCACGCCGCCGTAGATGGCGACACCACCCATACGCGGCATCGGCTGCACGTGCACGTCTCGTTGCCGCGGGTAGGCCACTGCCCCGAGCCGGAACGCCATCGCGCGCACCAGACCCACGAGCAAAAACGTCACGACGGCAGCAATCAACGCGACGAGCAGGTACTCGCGCACGGGAAGGACGAACGAGGATGCGGGCCCCACGGGCCTACCAATCAATCGGGGGTGTTCGGGGTGCTCGCCACGGTACTCGCGGCGATCATGATCAATTCTGGCAGCCGCAAGCTACCGCGCGACCTCGACCTCGATGCCGAGCACCTCGTTGACCTCTTCTTTGGTGACAGCACCCTCACGCAGGATCAACGCGTCCGGCCCGGTGAGGTCGACGATGGTCGAGGCGATGTTCTCGCCACTGAGCCCACCATCGAGGTACACGGGCACGGCGTCGCCGAGCTGGTCCCGAGCCTCCTGCGCACTGGAAGCCGGCGCGTGCCCGGTCCTGTTCGCGCTGGACACGGCCATCGGCCCGACATCCCGCAACAACTCCAGGGCCACCGGGTGCAACGGCATGCGCAGCATCACCGTGCCGCGCGTCTGCCCCAGATCCCAAGCCAGACTCGGCGCGTGTGGCAGCACAATGCTCAGCCCACCGGGCCAAAAAGCCTCGATGAGCGCACGAGCCTGCCGCGGCACGCTGAGAACGAGCCCGTCGATGGTGGTCCAGGACCCGACCAGCACGGGCACGGGCATGTCGGGCCCGCGCCCCTTGGCGTCGAGAAGACTCCGGACGGCTTCGGCGTCGAACGCGTCGCAGCCGATCCCGTAGACGGTGTCGGTGGGCAGGACGACAAGGCGCCCGCTCCGCACCGCGCCGGCGGCAGCGGCAAGTCCCGCCGCGCGATTGCCCGGTTCGCTGCAGTCGTAGACCGTGCTCACCTCGGTGAGCCTAGTCAGCCGCCCCGACCGGGTGACGCAAGGCCCGCCCTAACCATCCAGCCCCCTGCGAACCTGTGCCTTCATTCTCACTTGGCGCGGCCATTCATGCCCTGACCAGGGCACGTTTCGACCCGAACAGGTCTGAGTAGTTCAACGCATCCCCCAAACGGGCGCACAACTGTATGGTCATGAGTCGACCACAGAGCGCAACAGGGGAAGGTCGGGCTCCTGTGTCCGAAGAAGCAACATCATGGGGAAAGCGCGGCAGTTTCCTGCCGAAGCAGAACGTGCAGGCTGTGCTGGGCACCGGCGTCGCAGACATCTCGGCGGCAAGCAAGGCGGTCGCCGCGGCCACCGGATCCGGAGCGTTCTCCGTCGATCCGGCCGTCGTGGACAGCATGGTCAAGAAGCTGCACGAGATGAAGGACGCGCTGACGAGGATCCAGCGTCGCAAGTCCGAACTGACCGCGGACACCAAGCTCGGCAGTGGTTACGCGCACTCCATCAGCGAGCTGAACAAGCAGTTCGGCGAGAACGCGATCGCCCAGATCATCGACATCAGCAAGGCGATCGACTCGCTGGTCGAGCAACTCGACAAGAGTCGCGCCAACTACCGGAACGCCGATCAGGCCCACGCCGACTCGCTCAAGAAACTCAACGGGAAGTCATGAAACGCACTCTGTTCGCCGCCGTCGTTGTCAGCGTCGCGGCACTGTCCACCGCCTGCACCACCGGCGGCACCGCCAAGCCTGATCCGACCAGCGGGAGCACCTCCACCGGCACCACCGGGACGGCGAGCGGCCTGGAGGCCATCAAGCCCTGCGACCTCCTCACCCAGACGGAGGCGACCGGGCTCGGGCTCGCACACCCCGGCGAAGCGGAGAAGACGGGGACCGCGGACGGCTGCCAGTGGACGATCAGCGGCGACGGCGGCGTCAGCACCGGTATTCGCACCAAGGCCGGCGTCAAGGACCTCAACATCTCGGGTGACAAGAACACCGACGTGAAGGTCGGCAAGTTCGACGCGGTCAAGTCCGAAGGATTCGAAGGCGCCAAGAACATCTGCGCCCTGTGGATCTCGGTCACCGAAACCTCATCGGTCTCGGTCATCGCGAACGTCGACCTGTCGTCGACCGACATGGTCAAGGCCTGCGACCGAGCCGCGAAAGCGGCGGACTTCGTCGCCGCGAAACTGCCGTAACGCCGTACGAGGGGGGATCTCAATGGCGCCCGTCAAACCTGCCGTCAAGCCGTCGACGGAGAACTACCCGGCTCAAGAGCACGACCACATGCAGAACCTGGTCAACCAGGACTACGACCCGAACGCCGCTTCGCCGGTGATCGACGCGTGGGTGCAGTTCGGCACGAAGTTCCGGGAACTGGCCCACGACTTCAACAAGATCGTCAACGATTCTCAGACCGGGTACAGCGGTGCGGCGGCCGAGGGGGTTCGGGCGGCGCTGACGAAGGTCAGCAAGTTCGCGGACGACACGGGGTCGGCGTTCCACGCCACGGCCGGTGCCATCGCCACGCAGCGGGACGCGGCGGTGCAGGCGCACCACAGCATGCCCAAGCCCGTCGACTTCAACCCGTTGCAGATCGCGGGCAAGTGGGGTGCGGCCGCGGTCATCGCTCCGCCTGCGATGATCGGCGGTGCCTTCGAGATGTTCAGCACCCACAACGAGAAGGTCGAGGCCAAGCAGGAAGCCGTGCGGGTCATGCAGCAGCGTGACACCACGATGATGTCGGCGGCGCAGTCATTGCCCGCGATGGACGCGACTCCTGAGGTCACCAAGGACCAGGGCACCACGCAGACGAGCAGCAGCACGCACTCGCAGAGCCTGAGCAACGCCAGCACGTTCCGCCCGCCCGCCAACACGGGTATGCCGAGCATCCCGTCGCCGAACACCGGCAACAACACGACGAATCCCGCCTGGGTCGCTCCTGGTCTCAAGGAGCCGGGGCCTGGCAACTTCAACCCGAACAACCCGCCCGGTGGCCAGAACCGACCACCCGTCGGGCCGCCCGGGCTGTTCCCGCCCGGCATGCGACCGCCCGGCGGCGGTCAGACCGGCAGGCCCGGCGGTGGCGGTACGGGTGCTCCCGGCTCCGGACGCGGTGGTCCTGGTGGCGGCGGCGGTGCCGGTAGCCGTGGCATGGGTCCCGGCGGCATGGCGGGTGTCGGCGGTTCGGGTCGTGGCATGGGCAGTTTCGGTCCCGCGACGCCCGGTGGCAGCGCCGGAGTCGCGGGCGGACCTGGTGGTGCCGCAGGTTCCTCGGGCGCGGGTGCGGCCGGTCGTGGTGGTGCGGCGGGCGGCATGGGTGCCGGGGGTGGCGCCGGTGCGGGCAAGGGCGGTGGCGAGGAGGACAAGGAGCACAAGTCGAACTACCTCGTGCCCACTGACGACTTCTTCGACGACGATCGAATGGTCGCGCCGCCGGTGATCGGCGGATGAGGCAGATCGTGCAGCTCTCCCTGCCTGGGTTCGAGGTCCTCTGGGAGGACCTGCGGGCGGGGAGCGTCCCCTATCCATTCGACGTCAGCCAACACGGCGAGACGCTCGACGAACGTGCGCGCATCAGGGCGTCCGTACACGCCGATCTCGAACGCCGCGGCCTGGCGAGGCGCGGCAGGCCGGAGCCGGACCTCGAGGACGCGCTGAACCTGTTGGCGCGCCCCGAACTCCGCGTGATCGCCCTCTGCATCCCGGACATGAACCAGCAGAAGCTGGTCCGCGCGAGCGTGGTGGCGCGCGGCGGGTACGCGGTGCTGGTGACCCAGGAGGACACCACCATCACGCTGAACCTGTTGCAGCCCAACGAGATCGCCACGAGTCTCGCGAACGCCATGCCGCCTGGGCGCCCTGGACCCGGCAAGCCGGTGACCGTGCCGGCCCAGGCGTTCGAGGCTCAGCCCCAGCAACAGGAGGGCTTCCGGCAGGCGGTTCGCACGATGGAGAACGACGACGTCCGCATCGCCAAGCAGATGCTGACCGGCCCCGCCATCGGCAACGGCCACTTCCTGGTTCAGCTCCGACAGGGCCGCGCCAAGCGGGACTTCCCGCCCGTCACCTGGATCGACACGAACCAGGGCCGCTACTCCAACGTCGAGACCCGCAAGGGCTGGTTCACGATCAGCCCCGCCGACAACATGGGTCTGGCACGACACCTCGGGCAGGTTCTGGCGATGACGAGCGAACGATGAACCCGGAACAGATGATCGCGGACCTGGAGTCCAGGGCCCAGCAGCTCCAGCAACGCTCCCAGCAGATGCAGGAGCAGATCCAGCACGCCGCCAGCACCATCACCTCGCCCAACGAGGCGGTGACCGTCCGGGTCGCACCGAACGGCGCGCTGCAGCACATCGAGTTCTCGCCGGTCGCGATGCGCCTGACGCACGTCCAGCTGAGCCACCTCGTGATGCAGACCGTGCAGAAGGCCCAGATCCAGGCCGCCGAGCAGGTGGCGTCCATCGTGGAGCCCGAGTTCGGCGGCACCGAGGCGATGGACTTCCTGCGCAGCTTCATCCCGCAGCCGGAGGAAGAGGAAGCGCCGCCACCGCCGGAAGACGGCCAGGTGATGCGCGAGGTCTCGTGGAACGACCCGGCACAGAAGCCCGCACCACGGCCGCAGCGGTCGGCGGATGACGACGAGGACGGCTTCGGGAGCGTGCTCCGATGACCGGCTTCGGAGTCGAGCCGACCGAGCTGCTCAAGTTCGCGAAGGGCCAGCGAGCACGGGAAGACGCACTGGATGCCGCCGCCGACAAGTCGGCCGGTGTCGACCTAGGTGGCGACACCTTCGGCCAGTTGCTGTCCTTCTTCGCCTCGAGCGCGCAAGAGTGGGCGCACGGCACGACAGCGGCTATCCGGGAGCTGGCGACCGCAGTCGGCGCGGCCGCCGAAGACACCGTGGCCACAGCAGACACGTACTCCTCGCACGAGGACGCGAACCGCGCCAGGTTCGAAGGTCCGCGATGACCTTCACAGGCTTCGGTGATGGTGCGACGAACCCCGACAACGTTGCCGGCGGCGGCGTGGCCGAGTCGCTCATCCAGACCATCGACTCGGCCCACCGGCTGGGCGAGGGCGACTTCCTCGAGTTCGGGATGAACGCCGCCGCGCTGGCCTTGGACGGGCTCAGCATGTGGATGGACCCGTTGGGATCGCTGGCCACCGCGGGCATCGGCTGGCTGATCGAACACCTGAGTTTCCTGCGCGAGCCACTGGACTGGCTGGCGGGCAACGGCGACAAGATCAAAGCTGCCGTGACCACCTGGAACCAGGTCGCGGCCGACCTCCAGGAAATCGGCGAGCAGCAGGACAGGGCCGTCAAGGGCGAACTGCCGTGCTGGGAGCGGGGAACGGCGGCCGAGAAGTTCCGGCAGAGCCAGGGAGAGCTGGCCACCGAGATCGCCGCAGTGTCGAAGGCCAGCACGTTCGTCGCATCGGAGATCGCGAAAGCAGGCACGATCACGGCCGCGATCCGCGGGATGATCCGCGACCTCATCGCCCTGTTCATCTGGGAAGTGATCCGCAACGCTGTCATCGCGCTCGCGTCGTCGTGGGTCTCGCTCGGCAGCTCGCTCGCCGCGTTCTCCGCGTGGGCGGTCGGGCGCGGCGCGGCGGTGCTGGGCAAGATCACCCAGCAACTGGCCAAGCTGGTCAAACTCATCACTCGGATCATGGGGCGTCTCAAGGGACTCTTCGGTCAGCTCGGCGATGTGCTCAAACGGCTTGGCCGGTTCGGCAAAGGCGGCGGAACCAGCGCTCCCCACGTCCCCTCCACTCGCGGGGACGGGCTCGCCGATGCGGGCAAGCGGCTCGAGGACTGGGGCAACTCGCGCCCGAAGGTCACCGAGGCCGGCGACAAGCTCAAGCAGGCGGGCAGCGAGTTCAAGGACGGCTACGGCGACGCGGGCAACGTCTGGAAGCACAAGTACGAGGAGCCGTACCAGAACAGAGTCACGCAGCCGTCGCAACCGTTCCAGGAAGCAGCCGGCGCCTACACGCCTTACAAACCGGCCACTCGCCCTGACGGCACGGTGACACCACACTCGATGCCCAACGTCGAGGACGGGGGCTGGATCGCGAAGGCAACGGCTGATCACCTGCGTGAGTGGGCGAAGTACGACGAGCTGGAGAAGCAGGGCAAGACGTTCCCGAGGCAGCAAGGGTCGTTGAACGAATGATCGGCGCCAGACCTCCCCTTCGAGCCAGAAGACTGCTCGTCGCGTGTCTTTTCCTCGCGGCGATCATGGTGGGCAGCTTCCTGCCCAACACTCCGGCCAGCAATCTGATGGTCCTCTTCATCCTCGCCACGGCCATCTGCCTGATCGGCTACGGCGCCACGGTCAGCGGCTACCGGCGCCCGGAGAAGTGGCCGATGTTCACGGCGTTGGCGATCGGCGTCGTCACCGTCTTCGCGGTGAACACGGGTGGCCATTCGCTGTGGCTCACCGCGTTCGGGGAATCGCTGCGCTGCAAGGTCATCAGCGTCGACAGCCATTCGAGCAGCCGCGGCTCCACGCAGTGGTCCAACGAACTGGATTGCGGTGGCAGGACGCTGACTTACTGGCCCAGCCTCGGCCACACCGTCGAAGACGTCGGCCGTGAGGTCGACGTGGTCGTGGACAAGGCGAGGTTCGTCCGTGAGCTCGAACCGGGCAAGGTCAGCCTGGGGTTCAACCTGCTGTTCCTGCTCGCCCTGCTCATGAATGGCGCGTTCGTCTTCCTCGTCGCCTGGCTCCCGGTTCGCAAAGCCGTGCCCGCGGCAGAGGAGTAGGCGTACACGCGGTCACACGCGAGGCGGCGGATCCTCATAGCGCGTGACCGCGTGCCCTCCCCGCGGAGAACATACGACCGTTTGACCCCAACGGGCCCAAACGACGCGTTATTGGCCAGGATTTGGCAACTTCATCCAGGACTCCACGACTCGCAGGCCGCTGCGCAGGGCGCGGTCTGCTTCGAGGGCTTGGCCGTGTCAGGACCGCGAGAGCGTCGACCTCGGTCGGAACTGGAGCGGTGAGCGGCGTGCTCGGCGGTCTGCACGTTGCCCACGAGTCCTGGCGGGCGTAGCTCAGGAAGCAACGGATCGGTGGCGCGTCCGAGAAGCGCGTCATTTGCCCTCGTTCGGCGCATTGACAATGCGCAATTCAACCACCCCTGGCCCATTCCGATCAGGAACGACTATTGTGCCAGCAACGGTACGAATTGCATGTTGTTCGTTGTCTCGCCATGTCCCTGACCAGCACAAACACAGAGTGCTTGATTTCAATGACAGAAAGTGGACAGGACAATGTCAGCTCCCGCGGCGACGACGGGAAACGATTCTCCGAAGTTGCGCGACGACACAACCCGCTTCCTCTGCGGAGCCGCTCACCGCGACGAGGAGTTCGCGGGCTCGGCCATTCGCGAGTACCTCGTCGAGGCCACTCGGTCGATTCCGCGGTCGCCCGGAGTCAACTCCGGCGCGGTGTTGCGGGTGGTGGTGCGCACGCGGCGCAAGGTGCGCGGTGGTTCGCTGCTGGTGCTGGCGGTCGTGGTGCTGTTCGCCGCGAACGGGACGCTGCTCGTGGGGTGGCTGGTGGTCGCCTCGATCGTGGTGCTCGGGATCGGGGCACGAATGGCGTTCACGCGTCCGTGGCGGGTCACGCCGCGCGGGCCGGCCGTGCTCGGCTCGATCGCCTGCGCGATCGCGCTCTTCTTCGTGCTGTACAAGTTCATGGACGAGCTCGCCGCCTCCAGCGAGTACTGCAGGCCCAGGTACGAGATGTGCGAGCAGGAGAGCAGCGGCGCCGTGCTCGCGACCTCGATCAGCGCGATCGTGCTGATCTTCGCGGCGCTGCTGGTCACGAAGAGCTTCCGGCGCGCCGGTTTCCGCACCTGCCAGGGCGAGGAGGAGCTGCGGCGAAACGAATGGAAGTTCCGGGAGCTTGGGCACTCGAACTTCGCCGAAGCGCCCGCGCTCCATCCGATCGAGGACGACGCCGAGCCTGACAGGGGAAAGTCATGAACGAGCGGAAGTTCGGGATCCAGGGCCCGGTGATCGGCGGCAACAACATCGGCACCGGTGGACGCGCCAGAACCGGGGACGTCCACATCGGACACATCAAGGACGTGAGCGCCGTGCTGCGGCTGCTCGACGAGCTGCGCGAGGACCTGACCGAGGCGCAGGCGGCCACGTCCACGATCGAGACGGTGGACGATCTTCGCGCTGAGGCCCGCAAACCCAAGCCCAGCAAGGACGTCGCGGAACACCTGATGGACAGGCTGGCGGACCGCGGCCTCGGCGAGCGGATGAAGGACCTGTCGAAAGCCTTCGACGCTCTGTACTGAGAAGCCCTAACCGACCTTGCGGGCGGTCGCGAACCGGGGCCGCCCCGCCAGATCGGCGTGATCGGCCACGTCCGCGAGCACCCGGCGCGCGGCCAGCAGCGCCGGCACGGACTCCCCCTGCGTGTCGTCGTGCTCGATGCCGACGGACCCACCGGGCTTGAGCCAGCGCGCCGCCGCCCGCACGACGTGCCGGATCACGTCCAGCCCGTCCGCGCCGGAGAACACCGCGTGGTGCGGATCGTGCTCACCGACCTCGGGCTGGACGGGAGTTCCCTCTGGCACGTAAGGCGGATTGCACACGACGAGATCCACCAGACCGTCCAGATCGGACAGCAGCGACGGGTCGGTGGCGTCCCCCGAGTGCAGCCGGATCGGGGTGTCCCCGGCGGCCACCCGCGCGTTCGCGTTGCGCCGCGTCCACGAGATCGCCTGCGGATCGATCTCCACCGCGTGCACCACGGCGTCCGGGCGAGCGGCGGCGATCGACAACGCCAGCGCGCCCGTTCCCGTGCACAGGTCCACGACGACCGGCGAGGAAACGCCGGCCAGCGCCTTGAGACCCCACTCCATCAGCAGTTCGGTCTCGGGCCGCGGCACGAACACACCGGGCCCGACCTCGACGGAGATGGTGCCCATCGGCGCCCAGCCGAGGATGTGCTGCAACGGAATGCGCGAGGCACGAACACGAACGAGCTTGTGCAGCTGGTCGATCACCGACGGATCGACCAGCGGGATGAGCGGCAACCGCCCGCGCTCGACGCCGAGCACGTGCGCGGCCAGGTACTCCGCGTCGACGCGCGGACTGTCCACGCCCGCCTCGGCGAGGATCTTGGCCGCCTCGGAGACGGCGAGGCGGAGCGGTTGCCGGTTCATCATCAGATGAGAAAACTACCTCAGAAGTTGATCATGTGCCCGGCCAGGCCGTGCACCGCTTCCTTCACGGCCTCCGACAGCGTCGGGTGCGCGTGGACGTTGCGCGCGACCTCGTTGACGGTGAGGTCCCACTGCTGCGCCAGCGTGAGCTCGGGCAGCAGCTCCGTCGCCTCGGGGCCGATGATGTGGCCGCCGAGCAGTTCGCCGTGCTTGCCGTCGCTGATCAGCTTCACGAATCCGGCGAAGTCGCCGAGGCCGTGCGCCTTGCCGTTCGCGGTGAACGGGAACTTCGCGACCTGGACGTCGAAGCCCTTCTCGCGGGCCTGCGCCTCGGTGTAGCCGAACGACGCGATCTGCGGCTGGCAGAACGTCGCCCGCGGGATCATCACGAAGTCGAGCTCCATGGTCTCGGCACCCGCGATGGTCTCCGCGGCGATGATGCCCATGGACTCGGCGGCGTGCGCGAGCATCAGCTTCGCGGTGACGTCACCGATCGCGAAGATGTGCGGCACGGACGTGCGGCCGCGGCCGTCGATGTCGATCGCGCCGCGCTCGGTGAGCTTCACGCCGGTGTTCTCCAGGCCGTAGCCGTCGACACGCGGCACGAAACCGATGGCCTGCATGACCTTGTCGGCCTCGAGGACCTCCTGCGCGCCGTCCTTCGACACCGTGACGCGGACCTTCTCGCCCGACTCGTCGATCGACTCGACACGCGTGCCGACGCGCACGTCGACGCCCAGCTTCTTGTAGCGCTTGAGCAGCTCGGCGGAGATCTCGGCGTCCTCCAGCGGCACCATCCGGTCGAGGAACTCGACGATGGTGACCTTCACGCCGTAGTTGTGCATGACGTAGGCGAACTCGACGCCGATCGCGCCGGCGCCCGCGATGATGATCGAGTCAGGCAGCTGCTCGGTCATGATCTGCTCTTCGTAGGTCACGACGCGGTCGGACTTCTGCGTGTTCGGCAGCATCCGGGTCGTGGCGCCCACGGCGATGATCGCGTGGCCGAACGTGATCGTCTCGTCCCCGACGGTCAGCGAGTG
Organism: Lentzea waywayandensis; assembly: GCF_900115955.1. Lineage (GTDB taxonomy): Bacteria > Actinomycetota > Actinomycetes > Mycobacteriales > Pseudonocardiaceae > Lentzea > Lentzea waywayandensis. The sequence continues at coordinate 680,846 of NZ_FOYL01000003.1, read as the reverse complement.
GTCGTCGGTGAAGTTGGCCCACCCGTTGTACTCGGTGATGCCGTTCTTCTTCATGAGGAAGTGCACGCCCTTGACGCGCCCGTCCGCGACCTTGCGGCTGCGCTGCCACGCCTGGCCGTAGTCGAAGCTCACGGTGCCGTCGACCTTGATGCCGAACGTCTTCTGCTCGTGCGTGAAGATGTGCGCGAGCTCAGCGTTGCGCAGCAGGGCCTTCGAAGGGATGCAGCCGACGTTCAGGCAGACGCCGCCCCAGTACTTCTCCTCGACGATGGCGGTCTTCAGCCCGAGCTGAGCCGCACGGATCGCGGCGACGTACCCGCCGGGACCCGCACCCACGACCACGACATCAAAGTGTGCGCTCATAAGCACACAACCTAGCTCCCGAGCTGCTCCCGCAAGAACTCAACCGTCCGTTTCCAAGCGTTCGCCTGGGCGTGCGCGGTCGCCCGCGGAACACCACCACCCGAGAAGGTGACACCGGGCCCCGGATAGGTCACGTCGGTGGCCGGCCGGTGCGGCGGGCCCGCGATCAGGTGTCCTGCCTCGGGATACACGACGTGCTCGTACGGGAACGGATGCTCGTGGTCCTTGAGCCGCCGCATCGCGACCTCGCTCAGGTCGGCCGAAGGCCACCCGTCGTCCTGTCCGGACGAGATGAGCAACACACCCCCGGCGATCCGTTCGACGGGGATCTCGGTGTCCTCGGGGACGCCGTCCTCGGTGCTGAAAGCAAGCCGCAACGGCACCGGTTCGTCGTTGACGATCCTCGCCCGCAGCTCGCCGCCGATCTCGTAGGGCAGGTACGGCAGCGGCTCGCCCTTCAAGGTCCACGACGCCGCTTCGTACGAGAGTTTCTGCAGCAGGTTGGCGCCCGGCCCGATGCCCTGCGTCACCACGCCACTGCCGACGACGCTCACGACCGCACTGACCTGCGGGTACGTCGCGCCGACGAGCAACGCCAGCTCACCACCGCGCGACCCGCCGACGACACCGATCTCGCCGGCGCGTTCGGACAGGTAGTCGATGGCCTTGCCGAAGTACTCGAGCGGGATGTCCACGAGGTTCTCGGGCAGGCCCTTCATGCCGAAGTAGCCGAGCGCGAACGTGACGAACCCGTGCGCGGCCAGCAGCGCCGCGTCAGTCTCGTGAATGCCGCCTTCGGACCCGCTGAGCACGATGACACCCGGCAGCACGCCTCCGTCGTCCTCAGGGGCGAACAGCGTGCCGACCAGCCCGTTCTCCCGGACCTCCAGTCGTTCGACGCCCTCGGGCACAGCGAGCCGTTCGAGAACGCGGTCCCCCACGCCCTCGACGGAGAGCACGGTGGGGCCGGCCTTGCCGCCGGTGCGTTCCAACGACCAGAACAACCCCATCGGGTCAACGCCGCGATAGCTGCCATCAAGCGGTGCGTGCCTCGTCAGATCGACGACACCACGGTCGTCAGCCTCGAACACGGCATGAGACGCGCGATCGCCTGTGGAGAGCTGCACGGTGGCCGTCTGACCGGCCTTCAGTCCCACGACGAGCACGTCGACCGGTTGGTCGAGAGGCGCTGTCTGCGGATTCACCAGGATCTCGGCCACAACGCGCCCCTCCCACGTCGGATTACCCGCCTGCGAGCCGTTCTGCCCGGTCAGCGGCAGCAAGTGCGTCCACCACCGCGTCCAGGTCACCGTCGAGCACCTGGTCCAGGTTATGCGCTTTGTACCCAACCCGATGGTCGGAGATGCGTGATTCAGGGAAGTTGTAGGTCCTCACCCGTTCACTGCGGTCAACGGTGCGGATCTGGGTGCGCCGCGCGTCCGACTGCTCCTGTGCCTTCTGCTCCTCGGCGAGAGCGATCAACCGGCTCTGCAGCACCTGCATGGCGCGAGCCTTGTTCTGCAACTGGCTGCGCTCGTTCTGGCACGACGTGACGATGCCGGTCGGCAGGTGCGTGATGCGCACGGCGGAGTCGGTGGTGTTGACCGACTGACCGCCCTTGCCGGACGACCGGTAGACGTCGATCCGCAGGTCCTTCTCGTCGATCTCGACCGCGGCGGTCTCCTCGGTTTCCGGAAAGACGAGAACGCCGGCGGCCGACGTGTGGATGCGCCCCTGCGACTCGGTGACGGGCACGCGCTGCACGCGGTGCACGCCGCCCTCCCACTTCAGCCGGCTCCACACCCCGTCCGGCACCGCGCTCTTGGTCTTGATGGAGACGGTGACGTCCTTGAACCCGCCCAGGTCGGAGTCGGTGCCGTCGAGCATCTCGACCTTCCACCCCTGCCGCTCCGCATACCGCGTATACATACGCAGTAGGTCCCCGGCGAACAGCGCGGACTCCTCGCCACCTTCACCGGACTTGATCTCCAGCAGCACGTCGTCGCCGTCGTGCGGGTCACGCGGCAGCAGCAGTTCGGTGAGCTTCTCCTCCAGCTTGGGGAGCTGCTCCTCGATCTGCTCGACCTCCTCCTGGAAGGACCGGTCCTCGGCGGCGAGTTCCTTGGCCGCCTCCAGATCGTTCTTGACCTGCTCGATCTCCCGCGCCGTCTGCACGATCGGCCCGAGCGCGGCATACCGCTTGCCGAGCTTGCGCGCTCCCGCCTGGTCAGCGTGCACGGAGGGATCGGCGAGCTTCTTCTCCAGCTCGTCGTACTCGGCGAGCAAGCTGTCCAGCGACTGCGACACGTCTCCTGCTTTCGTAGGGTTTCCGTGGAAACGGCGACGGCGCCCGCCCCGGCCAGAAGGCCGAGGTCAGGCGCCGTGAAAGCAGCTACTTGTTGCGCTTGCCGTAACGCGCCTCGAAGCGCGCCACACGACCGCCGGTGTCCAGGATGCGCTGCTTGCCCGTGTAGAACGGGTGGCAGTTGGAGCACATCTCGACGCGAACCTCGGACGCCGAGGTGGTGCTGCGCGTGGTGAACGCGTTGCCGCAGCTACAGGTCACTTCGGTGACGGTGTACTCGGGGTGGATGCCAGTCTTCAAGATCTTGTCCCTTTCAAGGATGGCCGCCGGGTCCCTGTTGGTGAACGGGTGAACCGGAGCCGGACTCGACCATTTAGTTTGCCAGACCGTTCAACACGTGCAAAAACGCGGTTGTTCCCAAGGCCCGCCCGTGGCTTAAGTCACAGCCGCTTAACCCCCGTGATACGCCGTTCGGCGCAAGGTGTGGCCGTTCGGCCAGATACGGCTCCATGTTGTTGGTCGGTCTCCTTCAGACTGTGTGCCGTGTTCTGCACCTCAGAGCGGCCGATGAACCAGCACATGTGGCTGGCGGTGCCGTTCCTGTTCTCCGCTGCCGTGTTCGGCCTGATGGGGTCGGCAGGGCTGGTCACGGCTTCCTGGACCACGGTGCCGCTGTCACCGGTCGTGTCGGGAGCCGGCGTGGCGGTGGCCGCGGCAGTGTCCGGCGGAGTGCGCTGGAAGCGAGCCTGGCAACGCACGTGGCTGCGCTGGCCCTACCTGGCGGCCGTCCTGGCGCTCGGCGTCGTGGAGGGCGCGGTGGAGGTACCCGCGATGGCCGCGACGGTGGTGGGACTGCCGGTGCTGCTGGCCCTGGCATTCCAGGCGCTGGTGCAGAACGACGAGAGCCGACAGGCCACCAAGTGTCGCTGACCAGCACAAACGCAGGCTGACGCAGGGGTCCCCTTGGATTCAGCGTCCCCCGCGACCCAACTTAGCGAGCAGGTCTGACACTCCCGCGAAGCCGAAGCCGAAGCCGAAGCCGAGAGCGAGCGGCGAGCGGCGAGGACGAGCGCCTGACCGTCCGCGATGCCGGAGGCGAGCCGTCCTTACCGTGCGGTCTGGGTGGGGTGGTTTCGTCACGAGTCGTGCCACAGCTCTTGCTGCAGCCAGGAAGGGATGTCAAACGGACACGCTTTTCGTCCGTTTGACATCCCTTCCTGGCTGTGGCCCGCTCTTGGTACGGCTCGTGACGAAACCACCCCACCAACGCGCCCCACTACGCAACGCGCCTCCGCCCAACGCAACAGGCGTGCCATCAACCCGCAGACGGCGTAGGCCCCGGTTTTGGATCAGATTGGCGGGGTCTGGGGCGGAGCCCCAGGAAGCAGCCGCAACCTGAACGCCCGCAACCCAACCACCCTCGGCATTCGAGTGAACAGCAACAAAAAGACCCCCGGTGACCAGCACCGGGGGTCTTTTCACGTGAAACTCACACGCCAACCAACAAGCCTCAGTCCTGCTCAGACCCAGGCGTCGTCTTCGCAACCTGCATCAAGAACTCGATGTTGGTGCGAGACTTCCGCAGCCGGTCAAGCAGCAAGTCGATCGCCTGCTGCCCGTCCAACGCGTGCAGCACCCGACGCAGCTTGTGCGTGACCGCCATCTCGTCAGGCGACAGCAGCAGCTCTTCCTTACGAGTACCGGAAGAGTCGACGTCGACAGCCGGGAACGTCCGCTTGTCCGCGATCTTCCGGTCGAGCTTGAGCTCGGCGTTACCCGTGCCCTTGAACTCTTCGAAGATCACCGAGTCACCGGCGGAACCGGTCTCGACGAGCGCGGTGGCGATGACGGTCAGCGAACCGCCACCCTCGATGTTGCGAGCAGCACCAAGGAAGCGCTTCGGCGGGTACAGCGCGGTCGAGTCGACACCACCGGACAGGATCCGGCCGGAAGCCGGCGCCGCCAGGTTGTAGGCACGACCCAGACGCGTGATCGAGTCGAGCAGCACGACCACGTCGTGGCCCATCTCGACCAGGCGCTTCGCCCGCTCGATGGCGAGCTCGGAGATGGTCGTGTGGTCCGACGGCGGGCGGTCGAAGGTCGAGGCGATGACCTCGCCCTTCACCGAACGCTGCATGTCGGTGACCTCTTCGGGACGCTCGTCCACCAGCACCACCATGAGGTGGCACTCGGGGTTGTTCGTCGTGATCGCGTTGGCGATCGACTGGAGCACCGAGGTCTTGCCGGCCTTCGGAGGCGACACGATCAGGGCGCGCTGGCCCTTGCCGATCGGCATCACCAGGTCGATGACACGGGTGGTGAGGATGTGCGGCTCGGTCTCCAGGCGCAGACGCTCGTTCGGGTAGAGCGGCGTCAGCTTGGTGAAGTCCGGGCGGTTGCGCGCCTCTTCCGGGTCCAGGCCGTTGATCTTGTCGACGCGGACCAGCGGGTTGAACTTCTGGCGCTGCTGCTCGCCGTCGCGCGGCTGGCGGACGGCGCCGGTGAGGGCGTCGCCGCGGCGCAGGCCGTACTTGCGGACCAGCGACAACGACACGTAGACGTCGTTCGAGCCGGCGAGGTAGCCCGACGTGCGGACGAACGCGTAGTTCTCCAGCACGTCCAGGATGCCCGCGACCGGGAGCAGGACGTCGTCGTCGCGCACCTCGGTCTCGCGGTCGACACGACCGCCGCCACCCTGCTCCTCGCCACGGCCACCACGACGGCGGCGGTCGCGGAAGCGGCCACGGCGGCCACCGTCGTCGTCACCGTCGGGCTGGCCGCCACCCTGGCGGTCACCACCGCGGTCACCACGGTCGTTGCGCTCGCCACGGTCGCGGTTGCGGTCACGGCCGCCGCGCTCGTTGCGGTCACCACGGTCGGAACGCTCGGAGCGCTCGCCACGGTCCTGACGCTCGCCGCGGTCGGAACGTTCGCCACGCTCAGGGCGCTCGGCACGGTCCGAACGGTCGGTCCGCTCAGCGCGCTCGGGGCGGTCCGAACGCTCGGCGCGCTCGCCCCGCTCAGGACGCTCGGAACGCTCGGAACGCTGTTCCTGCTGCGGCTGGCTCTCGCCCTCGGCGTTGCCGCCACCACGGCCGGAACGGCGGCGACGGTTTCCACGGCGCCCACCGTCCTCGGACGATCGGGTGTCGTCGCCAGCGCCGGACTCGGCGGCGGCGGGCTTCTCCGCTACCTCGAGCTGCTGCTGAACAGGCTTTTCAACGACTTTCTCGGCCGCTTTGGCGGGCTTCTCGGCGGGAGCCTCGGCCTTCGCGGCGACCTTCTCGGTCTTCGCGGGCTTCTCAGCCTTGGCCGGGGCGCCGGAGCCCTGCTTCTCCTTGATGGCCGCGATCAGGTCGCCCTTGCGCAGGCCTGCGGTTCCGGTGATGCCCATTTGGCCGGCGAGCTCGCGCAGTTCAGCGAGCACCATGCCGGACAGACCCGCGCGGCGGCGCGGCGTCGTGCCGTTCGATGGGGTGGACAGAGCGTTCTCCTCGGCTCCAGAACCAGCGGCAGCTGCGACTTCGCTGCTCAGCAAATCGGTGTTGGTCACACAAGTCCTTCCTGACCAGGCCCCGCCTCCTACGCGGCCCAGCGGACCCGCCTTCCCACTTCAGCGGGGAACGGCGGTCAAGTCCGATGAAGACGGAAGCACGACGGCTTCCCTCAAGCACGGGACTTTTCTCAGATCACACGGCGATCGGGTGCCTCTTTTGCGTTCGCCCCGCCCGCACGGCACAGAGCCGGAACGCAAAAGGATTGCGACTCGGAACGAATGTCCGAGCGCGACACCGGCGCCCGTGCGCGCGGTGACTGATCGCCCCCGAGAGTAGACGCCGGTCCCCCGGCATGCAACAACCGGGGTCGGGCGTGTCAGTCCAATGGACGAACGCGCACGCCGGCGGCGTCGACGTCGAGTCTCCGCACGTCGAAGCCGTGCACGTCGACCTCGGGAGGAAGATCACCGAAGGCGATCACGGTGGGTCCCGCTCCGCTCACGCAGGCGGGAACTCCGAGCTTGCGAAGATCGTTGATCACCCGAACGGTGTCCGGCCATGCGGGCTCGCGGTAGTTCTGGTGGAGTCGATCCTCAGTAGCGGCAAGGAGAACGGTCGGATCCGACGTCAGCGCGTGTACCGCCAGGGCAGCGCGCCCGGCGGCGTGCGCGGCGTCCGCGTGCGGCACTTCGGCCGGAAGCAGGCCGCGCGTCGTCTTGGTGGACGACTCCTGCGACGGGATCAGAACGACCGGGCGCACGCGTGCGTCGGCATCCATCCGCACCGCGCGGTAGCGCTCTCCTTCAGACCAGGCAACAACAACGCCGCCGAACAGAGAAGCGGCCGCGTTGTCCGCGTGGCCCTCGAACTCGGCTGCGATTTGCAACGCGTCCGTGTCCAACTCGCGACCCAACAGGGTGAATCCGGCTACGACGCCCGCCACGATCGCGGCCGCCGAGGAGCCCAGCCCCCGTGCGTGCGGAATGGTGTTGCGGCACCTCAGCGACAGTCCACCGGTGTAGCCGGTGGCGCGGACGGCCCGCACGACGAGATGAGTCTCGTCGAGCGGGACGTCGCCAGATCCGGCACCGTCGACCGTGATCGAGAGGCCGTCGACGCCTTCGCCGCCGGCCACCTCCACGTCGTCGTACATGCCGAGCGCCATGCCCAGCGCGTCGAACCCCGAACCGAGGTTGGCGGTCGACGCGGGGACGGAGACGAGGAACCTCACGCCAGCTCCAGCGCGTGCGCGACGGCGCCGGGGTCGACCGGGACCGGCTCGACCTCGGTGGTGCCGAGCAACGCCGTGTCGGGGTCCTTCAGGCCATGGCCCGTGACGGTGCACACAACCGTGGACCCGCGAGGCAGCCTGCCGTCCTCGGCGGTCATCAGCAGACCGGCGATGGACGCGGCCGACGCGGGCTCGACGAAGATGCCCTCGGACGACGCCAGCAGGCGGTACGCGGCCAGGATCTGCTCGTCGGTGACGGCGTCGATCAGGCCACCGGACTCGTCGCGGGCCTTGATGGCGCCGGTCCACGACGCCGGCGAACCGATCCGGATCGCGGTCGCGATGGTCTCCGGGTTCGGCACCGGCTGACCGGACACCAGCGGAGCCGCACCGGCCGCCTGGAACCCGAACATGCGGGGCAGGCCCTTGTCGTAGGACGTGTAGCCCTTCCAGTACGCGGTGATGTTGCCCGCGTTGCCGACCGGCAGGCAGTGCACGTCCGGCGCCTGCTCGAGCACGTCGCAGACCTCCCACGCGGCGGTCTGCTGACCGACGAGCCGCACCGGGTTGACCGAGTTCACCAGCGTGACCGGGTACTCGGCGGCGGTCTTGGACGCCAGCTCCAGGCAGTCGTCGAAGTTGCCGTCGATCTGCAGGATCTTCGCGCCGTGCATGACGGCCTGCGCGAGCTTGCCCATCGCGATCTTGCCGCTGGGCACGAGCACGGCCGCCGTCAGACCCGCCTTGGCCGCGTAGGCGGCAGCCGAGGCGGAGGTGTTGCCGGTGGAGGCGCAGATGACCGCCTTCAGGCCGGAGGCGAGCGCGTACGTCATCGCCACGGTCATGCCGCGGTCCTTGAACGAGCCGGTCGGGTTCGCGCCCTCGACCTTGACCCACACGTCGGACCCGGTCGCCTCGGAGAGACGGCGAGCGTGCACCAATGGCGTGCCGCCCTCGTGCAGCGTGACGACCTCGGCGCCCTCGGGGATCTCGATGCGGTCCCGGTAGGCGTTGATCAGACCGGGCCAGCCTGCTCTGACAGCGCTCACTCTTCGCCCTCCACCCTCATGACGCTGACGACGTCCCGCACCACGGGGAGGCCACCGATTTTGTCCACAGTGGACCGCAGCGCGGCGTCGGTCGCCGCGTGCGTGACGATCACGAGACTGGCGTCCTCGATGCGGCCTTCCTGGCGCACCGCGGCGATGCTGACGTCGTGCTCGGCGAACACCGCGGCGACCTGCGAGAGGACACCGGGCTTGTCCGCCACGTCGAGGCTGATGTGGTAGCGGGTCGGCGTGTTCCCCATGGGCTGCGCGGAAAGCGCGGCGTAGGCCGACTCGCGCGGGCCGTGCCCGCTCGCGACCATGTTGCGCGCCACGGCGACCAGGTCGCCGACGACCGCACTCGCCGTGGGGGCGCCACCGGCACCCTGCCCGTAGAACATCATCTCCCCCGCCGCGTCTGCCTCGACGAACACCGCGTTGAACGCGCCGTTGACGCTCGCCAGCGGATGCGTCCTGGGGATCATCGCCGGGTGCACTCGAACGGCGACTGATTCCTGACCGGACGGACTGGTCACGCGCTCGCAGATCGCGAGCAGCTTCACCGTGCGGCCGAGGCCCTTGGCGGCCTGGATGTCCGCCGCGGACACCGCGCGGATGCCCTCGCGGTAGACGTCCGAAGCCGTCACACGGGTGTGGAACGCAAGGGACGCAAGGATTGCGGCCTTCGACGCGGCGTCGAACCCGTCGACGTCGGCGGTCGGGTCGGCCTCGGCGTAACCGAGACGCGAGGCCTCCTCGAGCGTCTCGTTGTAGCCCGCGCCGGTGGCGTCCATCGCGGACAGGATGAAGTTCGTCGTGCCGTTCACGATGCCCATGACACGCGTGATCCGGTCTCCCGCAAGGGATTCCCGCAACGGGCGCAGCAACGGGATCGCGCCGGCGACGGCGGCCTCGAAGTAGAGGTCCGCGCCGGACGCGTCGGCCGCCTCGAACAGGTCCGGGCCGTGCTCGGCCAGCAGCGCCTTGTTCGCCGTGACGACGGACTTGCCGTTGCGCAGCGCCTCCAGCAGAAGGCCGCGCGTCGGGTCGATGCCGCCGATGACCTCGACGATGACGTCCACGTCGTCCGACTTCACGAGCGCCGCGGCGTCCGTGGTCAGCAGGTGCTCCGGTACTTCACGGTGCTTGTTCGGCCTGCGCACGGCGATGCCCGCGAGCTCAACCGGCGCGCCGATGCGCTGGGTGAGGTCCTCGGCCTGGTCCGTCAGCAGCCGGACTACCTCCGTGCCCACCGTGCCGCAACCGAGCAACGCGACACGAATAGGTTTCACGGGGCCCGCCTCTTTGACTGACACTGCCTACACCTCCAGCCGGAACAGGTCGTCCTCGGTCTCGCGACGCAGCAGCAGCCGCGCCTCTCCGTCGGTCACCGCGGCGAGCGCGGGCCGTGGAAGTCGGTTGTACCCGCTCGCCATCGAGTAGCAGTAGGCCCCTGTGGCAGCGATCGCAACCAAGTCTCCCGGCGCGAGGTCATCGGGCAGCCAGCAGTCGCGCACCACGATGTCACCGGACTCGCAGTGCTTGCCGACGACGCGGCACAGCACGGCCCGCGACTCGGGCTCGGCGGCACGCGAAACGAGCTTGCAGTCGTAGACCGCGTCGTACAGAGCAGTGCGGATGTTGTCGCTCATGCCGCCGTCGACGCTGACGTACCGGCGGCGCGCGCCACCGTCGAGCTCGATGTCCTTGATCGTCCCGACCTCGTACACGGTGACCGTGCCGGGGCCGACGATCGCGCGGCCGGGCTCGACCGCGATTCGAGGCATCTCCAAGCCGTTGTGCTCGCACTCCTTCTGCACGATGTTGTGCAGCTGCCGCGCGAGCTCGGCGGGCGGGGGCGGGTCGTCGTCCGGCGTGTAGGCGATGCCGAGACCGCCACCGAGGTCGACGACGTTCAAGGACGGGACGTCGCCGTGCTCGGCACGGATCTCGGCGAGCAGGCCGATCACGCGGCGCGCGGCGACCTCGAAGCCGGACGCGTCGAAGATCTGCGAGCCGATGTGGCTGTGCAGGCCGACGAGCTTGAGCCCGCTCGCCTTCAGCACCCGGCGCACCGCCTCGGCCGCGTCGCCGGAGGACAGCGAGAAGCCGAACTTCTGGTCCTCGTGCGCGGTCGCGATGAACTCGTGCGTGTGCGCCTCGACGCCGACCGTCACGCGGATCAGCACCGGCTGCACCACACCGCGTTCGCGCGCGATCTGGTCGAGGCGCGCGATCTCGTGGTACGAGTCGAGCACGACCCCGCCGACGCCGGCCTCCACCGCCGCGACGAGTTCGGGAACGCTCTTGTTGTTGCCGTGCAACGCGATGCGCTCGGCCGGGAAGTTCGCGCGCAGAGCGATGGCGAGCTCGCCACCGCTGCAGACGTCGATGGAGAGGCCCTCTTCGGCCACCCACTTCGCGATCTGCACGCTCAGGAACGCCTTGGAGGCGTAGTGCACGAGCGTCGGGTCGCCGAACGCCTCGGCATGCTCGCGGCAACGTGCGCGGAAGTCCTGTTCGTCCATGACGAACAACGGGGTGCCGTACTGCTCGGCGAGCCCGCGCACGTCCACGCCCGCCAGCTCCACGACGCCGGAAGCGTTGCGGGAGGCGTTGCGCGGCCACACCGTCGGGTGCAGGTAGTCGAGCTGGTCGGCGGTCGAGGGGCGGTCTCCGGCGGTGTTGCCGGGTGCCATGACGTCGGCGTGCCGAGGTCCAGCGGGATGTGCTCGCATTTACATTCGCTCCGGTGCGGTGACGCCGAGCAGGCCGAGGCCCGCTCCGAAAACATGCCTGGTGGCGGCGCAGAGCGTGAGCCTCGCCCGGTGCAACGGAGTGGTCTCCTCGTCGCCCTGGGGAAGCACGCGCACGCCGTTCCTGCGGTCGTAGAAGCGGTGGAAGGACCCGGCGAGTTCTTCGAGGTACCTCGCCACCCGGTGGGGTTCGCGCAGCTCTGCCGCGGTCGCCACCACCCTGGGGAACTCACCGATGGTGCGGATCAGGTCGCCCTCGCGCTCGTGCACCAGCAGCGAGAGATCGTCCCCCTGCGTGACACCGAGGTCGGCGGCGTGGCGCAGCACTCCCGAGATGCGGGCGTGCGCGTACTGGACGTAGTAGACCGGGTTCTCGCTGTCGTGCTTGCGGAGCAGGTCGAGGTCGATGTCGAGGCTGGAGTCGACGCTCGACCGGATCATGGCGTAGCGCGCCGCGTCCACGCCGACCGCGTCGACCAGGTCCTCCATCGTGATGACCGTGCCCGCGCGTTTGCTCATCCGGACGGGCTGGCCGTCGCTGACGAGGTTCACCATCTGGCCGATCAGCACCTCGACGCTGTCCGGGTCGTCGCCCAGTGCGGCCGCCGCGGCCTTGAGGCGCGCGATGTAGCCGTGGTGGTCCGCGCCGAGCATGTAGATGCACAGGTCGAAGCCGCGGCCGCGCTTGTCGACGAGGTACGCGATGTCGCCCGCGATGTAGGCCGGGTCGCCGTCGCTCTTGATGACGACGCGGTCCTTGTCGTCACCGAAGTCCGTGGACCGCAGCCACCAGGCGCCGTCCTTCTCGTACAGCGAGCCGTTCGCCTTCAGCTTCGCGATCGCCTCGTCCACGCGGCCGCTCTGGTGCAGCGAGTCCTCGTGGAAGTAGACGTCGAAGTCGGTGCGGAAGTCGTGCAGGCTGCTCTTGATCTCCTCGAACATGAGCCCGACGCCGACCCTGCGCACCGTCTCGGGGTCGCTGAGAGCACCCGGTTCGCGGCGCAGGACCTCGGCGGCGATGTCGCTCACGTACGTGCCCGCATAGCCGTCCTCGGGGGCCGGCTCGCCCTTCGCGGCGGCGATCAGCGACCGGACGAACCGGTCGATCTGCGCACCGGCGTCGTTGAAGTAGTACTCGCGGACGACCTCGGCGCCACGGGCCCGCAGGACCTCGCCGAGCGCGCTGCCGACGGCCGCCCAGCGCGCGCCGCCGAGGTGGATGGGGCCGGTGGGGTTCGCGGAGACGAACTCCAGGTTGATCCGCTTGCCGCTGAGCTCGGTGCCGGTGCCGTAGCCGGTCTCCAGCGCCGCACGAACGATCGCTCCCTGGGCCTCGCTGGCGATCGTGAGGTTCAGGAAGCCGGGACCGGCCACGTCGGCCTTCGCGATGGCGGGCTGGGACAGCAGGGCCTCGGCCAGCCACGTCGCGAACTCGCGGGGCTGCACGCCGGCCTTCTTGGCGAGCTGGAGCGCGACGTTCGTGGCGTAGTCGCCGTGCTCGGGATTCCTGGGTCGCTCGACCGTCACCTGCTCCGGGAGAGCGGAGGCGTCCAGACGTCGGTCGGCCAGCAACCGGGCAACCGTGGTCCGGACCAGATCGGCGAGCGCTTCAGGGGTCACGCTGGAACAGTTTAGAGAAGCGTTGTCGCAGGTCTCGACCGGGTTACCGGGTCTCGGAGGGTGAGACGGCAAGTGTTAACGCGGACGTGGTATCGCCCTGCGCTGACAGTGATCAGACACGATGTCCCTACACTGGCGCCGGTTGACCAGGACGACATCTGAGGCGGACATGACCAGCGGCAAGAAGACGAAGGCCACACGCAACAGCGTGGCCGCAGCCCGTTCCTCGGTGGTGGCGAGCAAGCCGAAGCCGTGGGGCACGATCATCGCGGTCATCGCGGTGCTGGGCCTCGCGGGCGGTGTTTTCGGGTATGCGTACTCGCAGATCCACGCGAACAACGTCAAAGAGGCCGCCCTGGCCAAGTGGAAGCCCTCGGACACGAACAAGGACCCGTCGACGCAGCTCGCGGGCATCGTGGTCAAGGAGTACAAGGGCTCCCGCCACGTCGAGCCGACCCAGCGCGTCGCCTACGACCAGACCCCTGCCTTCGGCGGACCGCACGACGCCACGTGGGCCGACTGCACCGGTGTCGTCTACGACAAGGCCATCCGCACCGAGAACATCGTCCACGGCCTGGAGCACGGCGCCGTCTGGATCGCGTACAACCCCGACCAGGTCAAGGACGACGCGCTCAACAAGCTCAAGGTCAAGGTCGACGGCATCCCGTACATGGCGCTCTCGCCGTTCCCCGGCCTCGACAAGCCGATCTCGCTGCAGTCCTGGGGCCACCAGCTGAAGGTCGAGAACGCCGACGACGAGCGCGTCGACCAGTTCATCTCGTCGCTGCTGCGCAACCCGAACACCTACCCCGAGGTCGGCGCGTCCTGCGAGAACCCGCAGTTCCTGTCGAACCCGGCCCCGTTCGTGGCCGAGAAGCCGGGCGCCGACGCCGTGCCGATGGACGGCGGCAAGGACGACTCCCAGACCGAGGCCCAGCCGAACGCCAGCACGCCGCCCGCGTCGGGTTCCGTCTCGACGCCGCCGTCGAGCTGATGTCCGCTCCCACCGACACCGACGAGACCGAGGTGTCCGACCGCCCCTCAGGGGTGGCTCGGACCCTCGTGATCGGCGCCGCGGTCCTCGCCGTGCTCCTGCTGGGCGCGGCGGTGGGCCTGCTCGTGAAACTCCCCGGCTCGTCCTCGTCCGGCGCGGCTCCGGCCTCCGGTTCCGTGGACGTCGGTTTCTGCCAGGACATGTCCGTGCACCACCTTCAGGGCATCCAGATGGCGAACATCGCCAGGGACCGCTCGACCGAACCGGACATCCGCCAGCTCGCCTTCGACATCTCCTCCACCCAGCTCGAACAGGTGGGGCGGATGAAGGGCTGGCTGATGATGTGGAACGAGCACGAGCAGAACATCTCCGGCGTCTACATGAAGTGGATGGACGCCGCCGGGGTCCACGGCCACGGGGCCACCACGCCGCAAGCGGGCAAGCCGCTGATGCCCGGCATGGCCACGACCGAGGAGCTGACCAAGCTGCGCACGATGCCGGCCGGACGCGACTTCGACGTCTACTGGCTCCAGCTCATGCTCCGCCACCACGTGGGCGGGTCGCCGATGGCCGAGTACGCCTCGACGGCCGCCGGTCAGTCCGTGGTCAGGACACTGTCCGACAACATGCTGAAGTCGCAGGCCGCCGAGACCGAGCTGATGAAGGACTACCTGGCGAAGCGCGGAGCCGCACCGCTGCCGTAACCAGGTGTCACTTGTCGCTGTGCGAGGGCCGTCCGTTCATCGGGCGGCCCTTTCGCTTTTGGTGCGCGAGGCCGCCCCCGGAAAGGGCGGCCTTCCGTTACCTGGTTTCACCCCGCGAGCAGGTGGACATCCGACTACCCCCGAGTAACGTGGGTCACACCTACTGGGAGGTAACCCATGACCGTCGACGAGCGCGCGGCCAGGCAGGTCGCCGAACAAGCACGGGAAACCCGCTGGCAGCGACCGAGCTTCGGCAAGGAGCTCTTCCTCGGTCACTTCCGCATCGACCTCATCCACCCGCATCCGAGTGGCACCGCCGAGGACCGCGCACGCGGCGAGGCGTTCCTGGAGAAGCTCCGGAAGTTCACCGAGTCCCACATCGACAACACCGTCATCGAACGCGACGCCCAGATCCCCGACGACGTCCTGAAGGGCCTCAAGGACCTCGGCGCGTTCGGCATGAAGATCAAGCCCGAGTACGGCGGCATCGGCCTGACCCAGGTCTACTACAACAAGGCCCTGATGCTCGTCGGCTCGGCCAGCCCGGCGATCGGCGCGATGCTGTCCGCGCACCAGTCCATCGGCGTCCCGCAGCCCGTCGCGATGTTCGGCAGCCCGGAGCAGAAGCAGGAGTTCCTGCCCCGGTGCGCCAAGGGCGAGATCACCGCGTTCCTGCTCACCGAACCGGACGTCGGCTCCGACCCTGCCAGGCTCGGCACCATCGCGAAGCCGGACGGCGACGACTACATCCTCGACGGCGTGAAGCTGTGGACCACCAACGGAGTCGTGGCCGATCTGCTGGTCGTCATGGCCCAGGTGCCGGACAAGGGCATCACGGCGTTCGTCGTGGAGGCCGACGCCGAGGGCATCACCGTCGAGAACCGCAACGCGTTCATGGGCCTGCGCGGCCTGGAGAACGGCGTGACGAGGTTCCACAACGTCCGGGTGCCCAAGAAGAACGTCATCGGCAAGGAGGGTGCTGGCCTCAAGATCGCGCTGGCCACCCTGAACACCGGGCGGCTGAGCCTGCCCGCCCTCTGCGCCGGGTCCGCGAAGTGGTGTCTCAAGATCGCCCGCGAGTGGTCGGGCGCGCGCATCCAGTGGGGCCTGCCGGTCGGCAAGCACGAGGCCGTCGCGGGCAAGATCGCCTACATCGCCGCGACGGCGTACGCGCTGGAAGCCGTGCTGGACCTGAGCTCCGAACTGGCGGACGCGGGCAAGCACGACATCCGCATCGAGGCCGCCCTCGCGAAGCTCTACGCGTCCGAGAAGGCCTGGCTGGTGGCGGACGAACTGGTCCAGATCCGCGGCGGCCGCGGCTACGAGACGGCGGAAAGCCAGGCGGCGCGCGGAGAACGCGGCATCGCGGCCGAGCAGGTCCTGCGGGATCTCCGGATCAACCGCATCTTCGAGGGCTCGACCGAGATCATGCACCTGCTGATCGCCCGCGAGGCCGTCGACGCGCATCTGAGCGTCGCCGGCGACATCATCGACCCGGACGCCGACCGCAACGCGAAGATGAAGGCAGCGGCCAAAGCGGGCGGCTTCTACGCCAAGTGGCTGCCCACGCTCGTCGTCGGCAAGGGCCAGAGTCCAGCCGGCTACACCGAGTTCGGGCCGCTCGCCAAGCACCTGCGGTTCGTCGAACGGTCGGCGCGCAAGCTGGCGCGGCAGACGTTCTACGCGATGTCGCGCTGGCAGGGGAAGATGGAGCGCAAGCAGCGGTTCCTGAGCCGGATCGTGGACATCGGGGCCGAGCTGTTCGCGATCAGCGCCGCGTGTGTGCGGGCCGCGCAGGACTCGAATCCCAACGCGCAGGCGCTCGCGGACGCGTTCGCCAAGCAGGCGCGGATCCGGGTCGACGAGCTGTTCGAGAAGCTCTGGAAGAACACCGACGACAGCGATCAGGTGCTGGCCAAGCAGGTCCTCGACGGCGACTACACGTGGCTGGAGGACGGCGTGCTCGACACGTCCATCCCGGGGGCGTGGATCGCGGACTCCACCCATCACGAGTCGACGGCGGCGAACGTCCACCGCCCGACACCCCGTTAGCCCGTTGCTGCACTGGGCAGGCTGATGGTGGTGCGGGCGCGGCACCTGCCCAGTGCACGGCCGGTAGGGGGCTACGTCCCCCGCATCCCCCTACCGACTCCCCTTGCAACGGAAGGACACAACCCTCCAGGTGGAGGTTCCGGTAACGCTAAGCCACATATCGCCGTTAACAGTTACGACAATTGAGTGAATTACCAGGTGAGAGCTACTCAACTACTCTCAGAGAGTAACTTCGAAGACCAATTCACGTGCGGCCTCCAGGCCCATCGCGATTGCTCCGGAGAGCACCGCGCCGTCGCCCAGCGAGCCCGCCACGATCCGGGGCGCCAGCGGCGTCATCGTGCGCAGCGTTGCCTCCAGCGGCGCGAGCAGCAGGTCGACGTTCGACCCGACGCCACCGCCCAGCACGACCAGTTCCGGATCGATCACCGCGGCCACGGCGGCGACGAGGAACGCGAGCCGTTCCGCTTCCAGCCGCACGACCTCCAACGCCTGATCGTCGCCTTTTCGCGCGAGGCCGAAGACCTCACGGGCCGAGCGCGCCGTCAGCCCGCGCTCCCGCGCCAGCTCCACAACGGATCCCGCCGACGCCGCGTCCTCGAACTGTCCACGACGGACGTCCGAAGCGGACTGCCCGTACGGCAGGAAACCGACCTCGCCGGCCGCCCCGTGCGCGCCGCGGAACAGCACGCCGTTCACGACGATGCCCATGCCGACGCCGGTGCCGACCGTCGCGCACACGAACACGCGGGCGTCCTTGGCTGCCCCGTAGACGTGCTCTCCCAACGCGGCCAGGTTCGCGTCGTTCTCCACGACCATCACCGGACCGAGCGCCGACTCCAGCCCGTCCAGCACACCGAGCGACTCCCAGCCCGGCAGCTGCGGCGCGTGCCGCACGACCCGCGAGCGTTGGTCGATCACGCCGGGGCTGCCGATCACCTTCACCACGACGTCCGTGAGAGCGATCCCAGCGTCCGCCACGGTGCGCGCGGCCAGGTCGGTCACCGTGCGCACCAGGGCGGCGGCCGATCGGCTGCGGTTGCGCACGTCCACGCGAGCCACCACAGACCCGCCCAGATCGGCGAGCGCCGCCCGGATCCGTTCGCGGCCGATGTCGACGCCCAGCACGTACCCGGCGGCGGGATTGGGCTCGTAGACCACCGCGGAACGCCCGGGACCGGTGGTCGTGCGGCCGGTCGGGCGGACGAGACCGTGGCGTTCGAGATCGGCCAGCGCCTGCCCGACGGTCGGTTTGGACAATCCGCTGTCCCTGGCGATCTGGGGACGCGTGGCGACACCCAGACGGCGCAACCGATCCAGCACAGCGCGTTGGTTGAGCACGCGCATGCCCGCTGGTGTACCCACCTCTGGCGGCTTGCGGTCGGTCACCGGCCGATTCTAGATCTTGATCGACTGGCGCCGCGCGCAACTGTGGAGAGGACAGGTTGCGCGACAATTCCTGTCCGCTCCCTTGACAACGATGTCACGTGCCGAAACGCTCCCACCCAAAAGGGGCAGGCTAGGCGGCGGAAGGGTTGCAATGAGGCAACTGGGGAAGAGACGAACCAGAACTCTGTTGAGCGTTGCGATCACTGCGACACTGGTGTGTGGCGTCACCAACGGCTACGCGGCCGCCGCACCAGAGGAGCCAGGAGTGGGTTTTTCGTCGTCCTTTGAGGACGGTCAACCACAACCGTCGTGGTCCAACACCGTCGAGACCGACGCGTCGGGCAACCCGAAGTCGGCGGGCGTGATCGGCTCGGACGGCTCCGGCATCCCCGGCAACGTGTCCGACAAGGTCGAGAAGGCGACGGCCAACGGCGAGTACGCGGAGTCCGGCGAGGTCGTCGACAACCTCTGGGACGGCACGGTCAACTCGAAGTGGCTGGTGTTCGCCAACACCGGCTGGGTGACGTACAAGTTCCCCGCCGCCCAGAACATCAAGAAGTACGCGCTGTCCTCGGCGAACGACGCGCCGGAGCGCGACCCCAAGAACTGGACCGTGCAGGGCTCGAACAACGGCACCGACTGGACCGTGCTCGACACCCGCACCGGTGAGACGTTCTCCGAGCGCTTCCAGACGAAGACCTACGACGTCGCGACGCCGGGGTCCTACAGCTGGTTCAAGCTCGACATCACGCTGAACAACGGCTCCACGAACATCGTGCAGCTCGCGGAGTGGCAACTCTCCGACGGCTCCACAACTCCTCCGTCGCCGAACATGCGCAGCGTGGTCGGCTCCGGTCCCACGAGCGGCTACACGTCCAAGTCGCGCGCCGGCTGGACGGGCGTGAAGTCGTTCCGCACCCAGGGCCGGCAGACGACCGAGGGTCGCGCGTACAGCTACAACAAGGTCTTCGACGTCGACATCCCCGTCAGCGCCAAGACCGAGCTGTCGTACATGATCTTCCCGGAGTTCGTGACCGACAACCTGAACTACCCGAGCACGTACTCGTCGGTGGACCTCGCGTTCTCCGACGGCACGTACCTGAGCGACCTCAAGGCGGTCGACCAGCACGGCGCGACACTGTCGCCGCAGGGCCAGGGCGCGGGCAAGTTCCTGTACGCGAGCCAGTGGAACAAGGTGGCGTCCACGATCGGCGCCGTCGCGGCGGGCAAGACGATCAAGCGGATCCTGGTCGCCTTCGACAGCCCGAAGGGCCCGACGGACTTCGGCGCCTGGTACGACGACATCCGCATCGGCGACGTCGTCACCAAGCAGTACGCGAAGCCTTCCGACTACGTGCTGACCACGCGTGGCACGAACTCGAACGGCTCGTTCTCGCGGGGCAACAACTTCCCGGCGACCGCGGTGCCGCACGGCTTCAACTTCTGGACCCCGATGACCAACGCGGGTTCGCAGAGCTGGCTGTACGAGTACGCGCAGCGCAACAACGCGCAGAACCTGCCGACGCTGCAGGCGTTCACGACGTCCCACGAGCCCAGCCCGTGGATGGGTGACCGCCAGACGTTCCAGGTCATGCCTTCCGACAAGGCGCCGACCCAGGACCGCGCGCTGCGTGCGCTGCCGTTCAGGCACGACAACGAGGTCGCGAAGGCGCACTACTACGGCGTGACCTTCGAGAACGGCATGAAGACCGAGATCGCGCCGACCGACCACGCGGCGATCTTCCGGTTCACGTTCGCCGACACGGGCCAGAAGAACCTCGTGTTCGACAACGTGAACAACCTCGGTGGTGTCACTCTCGACCCCGCTTCCGGCGTCGTCACGGGCTACTCGGACGTCAAGAGCGGCCTCTCCACCGGCGCGACCCGCCTGTTCGTCTACGGCAAGGTCGACAAGGCGGTCACGGCGAGCGGCCGGCTGACCGGCGCGGGCCGCGACAACGTGGGCGGCTACTTCTCGTTCGGCGACAAGAACGTCGAGCTGCGGATCGCCACCTCGCTGATCTCCGTCGACCAGGCGAAGTCCAACCTGGAGCAGGAGGTCAGCGGTTCGGACACGTTCGACTCGGTGCGCGACCGCGCGCAGGCCGCGTGGGACAAGATCCTCGGCATCATCTCGGTCGAGGGCGCGTCCGAAGAGCAGCTGATCACGATGTACTCCAACATGTACCGCCTGTACCTGTACCCGAACTCGGGCTACGAGAACGTCGGCGGCAAGATCAAGTACGCGTCCCCGGTGGCGCCGGCGACCGGTCCGAGCACGCCCACGCAGACGGGCGCGAAGATCGTCGACGGCAAGATCTACGTCAACAACGGGTTCTGGGACACCTACCGCACGACCTGGCCCGCCTACTCGTTGTTCACGCCGTCCAAGGCGGGTGAGATGGCCGAGGGCTTCGTCCAGCAGTACAAGGACGGCGGCTGGATCTCGCGCTGGTCCTCCCCCGGTTACGCGGACCTGATGACCGGCACGAGCTCCGACGTGGCGTTCGCCGACGCGTATCTGAAGGGCGTGTCGAACTTCGACATCAAGGCCGCCTACGACGCCGCGGTGAAGAACGCGTCCGTCGTGCCGCCGAGCAACAACGTCGGCCGCAAGGGCATGGACAAGTCGATCTTCCTCGGCTACACCGGCAACGACCAGCTGGACGAGGCGTGGTCGTGGGCGATCGAGGGTTACGTCAACGACTTCGGCATCGCGTCGATGGCGAAGGCACTGCACGAGAAGACGGGCGAGAAGCGGTACGCCGAGGAGTACGAGTACTTCCTCAACCGCGCCCAGAACTACGTGCTGACGTTCGACAAGCGGATCGAGTTCTTCCAGAACCGCAACGTCGACGGTTCGTGGCGCGTCGAGGACCCCGCGAAGTACAACCCGCAGGACTGGCGCTACGACTACACCGAGACGAACGGCTGGAACATGGCGTTCACGGTGCCGCACGACGGGCAGGGTCTCGCGAACCTGTACGGCGGACGGGACAAGCTGGCGCAGAAGCTCGACTCGTTCTTCACCCTGCCGGAGACCGCGAAGTTCCCCGGCGGCTACGGCGGCGTGATCCACGAGATGATCGAGGCGCGGGACGTGCGGATGGGCCAGTACGGCCACTCCAACCAGCCGTCGCACCACATCGCCTACATGTACAACTACGCGGGCAAGCCCTCGGGCACCCAGGAGAAGGTGCGCGAGATCCTGTCGCGCCTGTACGTCGGCTCGCAGCAGGGCCAGGGCTACGCGGGTGACGAGGACAACGGCGAGATGTCGGCGTGGTTCCTGTTCTCGTCGCTGGGCTTCTACCCGTTGCAGATGGGCAAGCCGGCCTACGCGATCGGTTCGCCGCTGTTCACCAAGGCGACCGTGAAGCTGGAGAACGGCAAGAAGCTCGTCATCAACGCGCCGAAGAACAACGCGAAGAACATCTACGTGCAGGGCGTGAAGGTCAACGGCAAGGCGTGGAACAAGACGTCGCTGCCGCACGACGTGCTCGCGGCCGGCGCCACGATCGACTTCGACATGGGCCCGAAGCCCTCCGCCTGGGGCACCGGCGTCAACGACGTGCCGGACTCGATCACCACCGGTGACGCGGTCCCGACGCCGTTGCGCGATGTCGCTTCCGGCGTTGCTGTCGGTGCACTGGCCGACAACAACTCCTCGACCTCCGCGGTGGTCCGATCGTTCGACTTCAAGGCCGCGAACGTGAAGGAGAAGGCGGAGTTCTACACGCTGACCAACGCCAAGACGGGCACGTCGCCGTCGGCCTGGGAGCTGAAGGGCTCCTACGACGGCAAGACCTGGTCGACGGTCGACAAGCGTTCCGGCGAGAACTTCCAGTGGCAGCAGTACACCCGGTCGTTCAAGATCGCCTCGCCGGGCCGGTACAACTTCTACCGGCTGGAGTTCTCCGGCGACGTGGCCCTGGCCGAGTTCGAGCTGATGTCGAAGCCGCTGCCGGCCGCCACCACCACGGTGACCGGCACCGTCAACGGTCCGCTGCAGGTCAAGGGCGTGACCTATGTGGACGGTGCGACGGTGAACGGCCCGGTGACCGTCGCGAGCGGTGCCACGCTCTACGTCTTCGGCGGCGAGATCAAGGGCCCGCTGTCGGCGGCGAACGCGGCCTCCGTGGTGCTCGTGGGCACTCGCGTGGGCGGCCCGGTGTCGGTGCACGGTTCCTCGACGGAGGTCGCGATCGAGAACTCGTCGGTCGGTGGCCCTGTGTCACTGACGTCGAACAAGACCAGGTCAGTGGTGGCGGCCACCTCGGTGGGCGGACCGCTGTCCTGCACGGGCAACACCCCCGACCCGTCGAACAACGGCTTCGCGAACGACGTGAAGGGGCCGAAGGCAGGACAGTGCGCTGGGCTGTAACGCGTAACTGACCTTCGTTCGACTGAGAAAGGCCGCGTTCCGTCACGGAACGCGGCCTTTCCCGTTCACCTGAAAGGATCTATCCCTTTCAGACATACTTCGATGAGATCTTGACGATTCGTCTGCGGTGACTGGGGAGGCTCTTGTGGTGCCGTTCGAACGAGGCCGAGTGTGGGTCGCGGTGCCACGCCCCCGCGACCCGATCGTTCCGTCACGGACGGGCACGCAGTCCACTAAGGACGGGATCCGCGACCTGCCGGGCTCACCACGAAAGCTCCCGGCACCGCTGCGCTGACGAGCCACCCTCGACCTGCAACGTCGCGTGCTCGATGTGGTACTTGCTCGCCAGCAACGACTGAGCGGCCTTGAGCACGTTCTCGTGGTCGGCGTTCTCCGCGGTGGTGAGGTGAGCGGAAGCCACCTCCATGCCGCTGGTGAGCGTCCACACGTGCAGATCATGCGCCTCGGTGACCCCAGGAAGCTGGGTGAGCGCCTTCTGCATCTCGGTGACGTCCAACCGCACCGGCGCGTGCTGGAACAGGATGTGCAGCGCGTTCTTGGCGAGGCTGTACGTCCGCGGCAACACCCACACGCCGATCAGCACACCCATGATCGGGTCCGCGTACTTCCAGCTGGTCGTGATGGTCACCAGCGCCGAGATCAGCACACCCACCGACCCGATCAGGTCAGCGAGCACCTCCAGGTACGCGCCCCTGACGTTGATGCTCTCCTTCGCGCCCTCCTTGAGGACGCTGAACGAGACGAGGTTCGCCGCGAGCCCCAGCGTCGCCGCGATGAGGACCGGCCACCCCGGCACGCTGGGCGGGTCCTGGAACCTGCCGACCGCCTCGTAGATCACGTACCCGGCCACCCCGAAGAGCAGCACGGCGTTGGCCAGCGCCGCCAGCACCTCGGCCCGGTAGAACCCGAACGTGCGGTTCTTCCCGGCTTTGGCCCTCTTGGCCACCATGATCGCGGCCAGCGCCATACCGACCCCGAGCACGTCGGTGAGCATGTGAGCGGCATCGGAGATCAAGGCGAGCGAGGACGTCGCGAACCCCACGACGAACTCCACCACCATGAAGACCGCGCCGATGCCGAACGCGATCCACAGCTTGCCGGCGTGCTGCCCGCTCGCCGAAGCCGATCCGTGTCCGTGGCCATGACCCATGCTCCGGAACATATAGCGATATGCGCATGAGTGCAATCCGGCGTATTCCCACTCCCACGATGCAGTGACCGAGGCCACGCTTCCCGCCAGTCGGGGGTAGGTGTGAAACACAGTCGCGCGAGTGCGCTAGGATCTTCCACGTAGCTACGGCCCCCGTAGCTCAGGGGATAGAGCACCGCCCTCCGGAGGCGGGAGCGCAGGTTCGAATCCTGCCGGGGGCACCACTGTTGACCTGCAGCGACACGCTGCAGGTCTTCTTTTTCGGGCCTAGCCTGTGGCATGAGTCGTGTCATCAGCGCGTCCACCCGACGCACCCATCCGAAGCCCGCACGCGGCAACGTCCAGCAACTTCCCAGCGGCTCCTGGCGCGTCCGCGTCTACGCGGGCATCAACCCAGCGACCAGGCGCCCGTGCTACGTCAGCGAGACCGTCCCGGACGGCCCCGACGCACTCCTCGAGGTGGAGGACGTCCGCCAACGCCTACTGGCCGTCTGCCGCAGCCACGGTCAGGGCAACGCTAACGTTGCCGAGCTGATCAACCGACACATCCTGCTGTTGGCCATAAGCGAGACGACCCGGCAGCGATACTTCGAGCTCGCTTCCACCCACGTCGTGCCCATGATCGGCCACATCCAGATCCGGGATCTGACGCCCGAGATTCTCGAAGACTGTTACGCACAGCTCCTGCGCTGCCGTGAGCACTGCGCCGAACCCTCATCCCCCCGATTACGGGACGACGAACACCTCTGCCGACCGCTGGCTCGCTCAACTGTCCGCAAACTGCACTTCCTCATTGGTGCGGCCTATCAGAGCGCCATGCGATGGGGTTGGTTGATCCGCAACCCCGTCGTCGGCACCCGGCCACCGTCCAGCGAGCCTCCGCGGCCTCAGCCGCCCAGTCAGGAGCAAGCAACGCGGATCCTTGCGGCAGCCTTGAACGACCCGGACTTCGGCCCGATGGTGTGGCTGGCCATGGCCAGCGGTGCTCGTCGTGGAGAACTGTGTGCCCTTCGCTGGCGCGACTTCGATCCCGACCGACGGCAGCTGGTCATCGAGCGCAGCATCGCCCACGTAGGCACCGTGCTGCGCGAGAAAGACACCAAACTCCATACCCGCCGCCACATCCTGCTCGACCACAAGACCGTCGCCATGCTCACGACCTACCACTGCCATTGCAGACAGCGCGCAGCGCACGTTGGCACTGCGCTGTCTAACGACTCGTTCCTGTTCTCTGCCAACTCTGATGGACTCGCTCCGCGACGGCCGGATGCCGTCACCGGGTGGTACCGGCGCCTAGTTCGCAAACTCGGTATCGCAACCAGCTGGCACAAGCTGCGCCACTTCAACGCCACCGAACTCATCAGCGCCGGCGTAGACGTTCGCACCGTGGCGGGCCGACTCGGCCACGCCGACGGCGGCACCACTCTCAAGTACTACTCAGCCTGGATCAGAGAAGCCGACCAACGCGCCAGCGCCGCTCTTGCACGTCTACTACCGCTGGCCAGCCAGTCGAACCCCGCTCTGGCACATCACCAGCTATGGCCAGTGGACCTGGGCGACCGGCCACATACGCTTCTATTGCGGATGACCTACGCGGCAAGATCGCAACCAGCCAACTTCCTTGCGGTGCAACAGTTCCTTCTACAGGCGATCTGGCCGCTACCTATCGCGTCGCACCAAGCACAGCCCACCGAGCCATCACCCAGCTCGCGCACGAGCGCCTCGTCGTCACCACATCTGGGCATCGCACGATCGTCGCTCCGCGTGCAGTAGCCGATAGCCAGGCGGGAGACGACGCCTCTTGACATGGCGAGCAGCGTCTCGATGATCTTGGTGAGGCCTTCACATAGCGCAGCCCCAGGTTGACCGGCGTCTTCGCCCGCAAAGGCGAGCGTGACCGATACGGCGCAAACCATCCCTTCAACCTGTTGTGGGAGGCGTTCGCAGCAGCGAGTCAACGAGATCGGTTCCTGCACACTGCCGGGTTAAGTCCAGCCGCCGCACGCTCCAATCGAACGCCCCGCTGGGTCGCCGAGGTGAGACCACCGCTACCGCGAACGGAGCGGAAGATCTGACCGTTCGGTCCCTCGAACAGCACCTGCGGGCTCCCGTCGCCCGACCTGGATGCACTCGCGCTGCCGCGCATGAGCTGCGGGCTGGCGATTTCCGCCCACGGCTGCCACCTGCCGTCGCGCACGCTGAGCCGGTACACCTTGTGGTCCAGGCCGTGCATGAACAGCTCAGGCCCGCCGATCTGGTCGAGCACGACCGTCGGCGACGCGAGCGTCATTCCGCCGGCCACCTGTTTCCAGGCGCACCACGACCACCCGAAGACGCAATTGCGGCGGATGTGTACGACGGTCAGCATTCCAAGTGACGCCTGTAACTCGGCCGGGGTGCGTTCCGATGTGTCGACGAGGGCGGACGCGTGACCGCCATCGGTCCCAAGATCGGCTGTGAGCTGGTCGGTATTGGGCCGACGAAGGGAGTCCGGTGGAGACGTCAAGCGCGTGGGAGCGCTATCTGCGCTGGAACACTGCGATCTGCGAGACGGTGTTCACCGAAATGCAGGCCGGTCGGCCGGTCTACCTCGACATGGACGACGGCGTGCTCGCCAAGGTGTCGTCGCGCCTGTCACTGTCACCCGAGGACGCCACCCGTGAGCTGACCGAGGCTGCGCTGTCGACCCTCGTTCTAGACTGCGGACCGACTGATGTCTTTCGGGCGCACCTTCAGCATCTGGCCCGTTGGCGACGATCAGTCGGCCGGTCCGAGAACCAAGGGTCTCAGCTGAAGCCACCGCCAACGGTTGCCCTCCTCGCAGTCTTCACATTGGCCGCCGAGACGATGGGCAGCGACGCCTCGTTTGCCGCCCACGCGTACTACCCACGTCTCGCCTCAGTCCTTAAGGTCGACAACGAGGCGGAGCAGGAGCGTCTCCAGTTCGCCTACAGGTCTGCGGCGGAGCAGCTCTGGCGCGGCCTGAACGACTGGCTCACGTTTGCGGACGGTCGCTATGGCGTCCCGACTGCCTATGCCCTGTCGCACCGCTACGTTGGCCTTCCGCTCTCTCAAGCCCTCATTCGCGCAGCGGACCGGCGGCACCTCACCCAGATGTTCCGTCAGTTCGGCCTCCCGCCAGGTAGCGAGCTACCACCAGCTGACATGGCGCGCATGCTGGATACCTGGATCCAGCAAGTCCCTTGCCCAGCCAGCAAGAACCTTGAGCGGCTGTGGCAGCGAGCCGGTGCTCGAGAGCGGATTGCAGAGATTGCCGCTACGGAGCTGCTCAGTTGGGACAACACTCTTGCGGGCGTGGTGACAGCATCGTCGGGGAGGAAGGCTGGCGACGTCCATCTGATCGCGCAACTGCAGCGCTTCCCTCAGCCCGCCCTGCAACTGTCGTTCCTCGCGACAATGCCAGCAGGCTCGCCGCCGGAGGAACTTAAGGTTCTGAGTGCCGAGGGCGGGCCAACGCTAGACATGCTCCCCCTTGCTGGTGGGTCGGTGCGTCCGCGGTCCGCCGCCGACATCGACTCCAAGTCGATGGCTGAGGGGATGCTTCACGTTGCGGACCCGCGCACTGGCATCGAGGCCAGGCGTCATCCGCGCAGACTGGTCCCGCTCCGGCGGGACGAACAGACCAATGGCTTCGTGGAATGCGAGCGGGTCCAGCTAGGAGAGGACTTCCTTCTCCTCATCAAGGACGAGGGAGCACTACTCAACCAGGTCACCCACCTTCTTAAGAAGGTCGCGCGCCCTGGTTACAAGACGTACAGCTCGATGCGCGGGCTTCCACAGGGCTGGGCACTTACCACGGATCTTCAGGTCCTTGTCGCCCCAGCCTTAGAGCCGAAGCACGCTGACCTAAACGCGCTGGTTCCAGTGATCTCTTCTCAGCTCAGCATCGCCGGTGGGCTGAAGCTGCCTGGCAACCTCCGGAAGTGGTCCAGACTCTGCCCTCCTGAGATCCGCGCCGTGTCGCAGCTCGAAGGAGACCTGCAACTGACGCTGACGCGTACACAACTCGACACTGGCGATGTGAGCGAATGCAAAGAGTGGCGAAGCTCGCGAGGACTCCTGCTCGTCGACCTCGCCGAGCAGGAACTCGAGGATGGTGACTACGAGCTGAAGCTGGACGGTGGCGGCCGGGCGCTTCAGCGATCGGTTCTGCGTCTGCGCTCGTCCAACACCCCAGACCGTTGGAGCTGGGAGACCGCGTCCCGCCTTGCTTACGACCTTCAAACTCCACGCGCAGCAGTCACAGCATGCCGCGTCAACCGCGAGGCCGGGACCGGCGTACGGGGAGCGTTGTCGCCCCGTCCCATGTCCCTGGTTCATGCGGTGGAACCGCACGATATTGGGGCGGTTTGGTGGTCCGCCAGAGCCCGAGCGAAACGCGAAGGTGTGCCGATCGTCATCGCGTCGCCGGACCCGAAGTCATGTGTTGTGACGGGGGCACATCGGATCGAGCTTCCGCCCGCTGTCGGGCGGCCCACTGCTTCGATGACATCCGGCACGTGCACGCAGTGTGGGTTGATTAAACGCTACCCGACCTGGCCACGCCCCAGTCGAAGGCGATCGGAGCGACACGATCTCGAACTTGACCAGTCCCGTTGGCTGTCGAGTATTGCCGAGGCTGAGGTACAACGCATCAGCCGTGACGACGCCCTTGACGCGCTGGTGCACCTGGGGGGCGGCGCAGCATCATCACTCGACCGTGTCGCAACCCAGGTCGACTCGTCGGCCATCGCGGCCGACTCGTTTCGTCGCAGCCTCGAGGCACTTGGCCATGTCGATCTTGCCCGCGACGAACGGATGGAGGTCACTGCGTGGGCGATTGGCCCACCGTGTCTGGCTGAGGCCAGTGACAAAACATTCTTCCTTTCCGGAGCATGGTCTGAGGCGGCGCGATGGAAACTCGAGGTCGCGGTAGATGAGGCGGGCGGCAAGTTTTCCTACGCCAACCGCGAGCAGGGCCCGACAACGTGGTTCGTTGAGGAGCTGACATGCGATCAAGTCAGTGAGATCGCCGATGATCCGGATCTAGGAAGTCTTCTCCCGCAGGGAACAACGCCAGGGGTCGTACCGGAGGCAGCGATGGCGCTGTTGCGGACGTTACCGTCGCTGAGCACGGTCGCGCGGGCACTCCCACGTGTCCCGCTGCCGGGCGCACGGCGGATTGAGCGGTTCGACATCGCCTCTGCGTCATGGGAACCGGTCCAAACAGCTGCATCGCCAGGGGCATACCGGTTGGAGTCTGCGTTTCGCACGCTCTACGTCTTCCGAACTGAGACTGATGTTGAACAGCACGCGGGCGCCATCGGTACCGCTCAGCTCGTGAAACATCTTGAAGCCCGCAGGTTGGGAAGACCGCTCCTGGGCTACTACCCCAGCTCGGAGCGGCTTGCCGTCCCGCTAGGAGCCGACCTGCCTGGCCTCTACGGCCGCGCCGCCGTGCTCAACAGCGGTCGGCTGCCCGGCACCGCCAGCAAGAGCCGGTCACTTGTCTACCACGACGTCCCCGATGCGGTCGCCTCTCGTCTGTACGACCTACTCGCTAGCTGATCTGAGGTTCGATGTCTGCCAGCCCGTCCAGTGTCCACGATGCTATTCGCAGCGCCTACCTGCGGTACTTCGATACTGCATTCTGGCTTCGCGACGAACGGCTGATGGCTGAACGCCGTCAGCTCCTGGAGAGGCCTGGCCGCCTCTTTGCTGATCCGCTCCTCGAGCCGGTGATTCCCTATGACGCCACGGTGCCACTGCTCGAGGTAGCGCGCGAGGTCGGCATCTCAGACGAGGCGGCCGAAATTGTCGGGCAGGCTCTCTTCGGTGCGTTCACGCCGGCGGGTGAACCGATCCGCCTCCGCGCCCATCAAGCGGAGGCAGTCCGTTGTTCGTTGGGTGGCGCGGTCGAGCGTCGCAATGTGGTCGTGACCTCCGGGACAGGCTCAGGCAAGACTGAGAGCTTTCTCCTCCCGCTGTTACTCCGGCTGGTCGAGGAGTCACTGACGTGGGGCAGCGAGCCATCGGCGCACGAGTGGTGGGCGCCTGCCAACGCGAAGCGCTGGCAGCCCTTGCGTACAGAGGGCCGCCCCGCGGCAATGCGAGCGATCGTGCTGTACCCCACGAATGCGCTTGTCGAGGACCAAATCGTCCGTCTCCGGCGAGCTGTGCGCCGTATTGCGCAGCTCCGCCCGGATTCCCAACTCTGGTTCGGCAGGTACACCTCAGCAACGCTGGGGACAGTCACCCAGCCCGCGGGGCCATCGTCCGAGGCGGCGCAGGTCGCCGAACAGCTCCGGGATATCGCCCGTGAGTTCGACGAGATGGAGGCTGCCGGCACCGCAGAGGAGGACCTCGCGCAGTTCTCTGACCCGCGCCGGAACGAGATGCTTGTTCGCTGGGACATACGGGTGACCCCACCCGACATCATGGTGACCAACTACTCGATGCTAAACGCGCTGCTAATGCGCGACGTCGACAGTCCACTGTTCGAACGCACACACAACTGGCTTGATCGGTCGCCCGAGAACGTCCTGACGCTCGTCGTTGACGAGCTTCACCTCTATCGGGGCACGCAGGGCAGTGAGGTCGCGATGATCCTGCGCAGCCTGTTGTCGAGGCTGGGCTTGGAAGCTGACAGTCCGCAGGTGCGCTTCGTGGCCACGAGTGCCTCGCTGGCCGAAGGTGACGACAGCCGCGCCTACCTCGAAACGTTCTTCGGTGCGTCACGCAGCACGTTTCACGTCACCTCTGGTGAGCCCAGAACGCTTGTCGACGCCCCGATTGTTACCCGCCAGCAGGTACACGCGTTGGCCGCCAACAACGACACCTGGGCCGATGGCCCGGCGCTTTCCCAAGCTGTTGCAGCAGCGTGCTATTCCCAGAGCGAGAACCGCTTCAGGGCGACCCCACTCACCGCGCTCGCACGGAACCTGTTCCCAGACGCGGACGGTAGCGCGCAGGACCAGCTCGCCCTGCAGCAGGTTCTGAGCAAGATCGCCGACGCTCCAGCGACGTCCGAGACAATCCCGCTTCGCGCACACCTTTTTGCACGAACGGTACGCGGAATGTGGGCGTGCTCGAACCGAAACTGCCATGACGAGGACGCTCCGCGGGCTGACCGGACAGTTGGCCGACTCCTCGACGTCCCCGCATCGACCTGCGCTGAATGCGGGTCAAGGGTTCTAGACCTTCTCTATTGTTTCGAGTGTGGCGACGTCAGCCTGGGCGGGTTCGTCGTCGACCGCCTCCAGGAGCACGAGGGCACGGGATGGGTTCTCGGCCCGAGCACCGTGGAGATCCCCGCTATGGAGCAGCAGCCGGTGTTCCGCCGCAAGTACGGGGAGTACATGTGGTACTGGCCCGGCGACAAGCCGCTCACTCCGGTTCCCGAGTGGTCCCACCAGCTGCCCTCGAAGAAGGGCACGGCTCGCTTCACCTTCAGTCCTGCCAGCTTCGACGCGAGCACGGGCCTGCTGACACTCGACTCGTTCGACTCCACAACGGGCTGGGTCATGACCGTTCGCGGCATCACAGGCGACAGGAACGTCCCCCCTGCGCTTCCTGAGATATGCCCGAGCTGCGCCCAGCAGGGATACAACGCTGATCTCCAGATCTACTGGCGAGGGACAGTCCGCAGCCCGATCCGGGCCCACACGTCCGGCCTGGCACAGTCAACCCAGGTCTTCCTGTCCCAGCTGGTTAGGTCGATGGGTGACGCACCGTCGGATGGCAAGACCATCGTCTTCACTGACAGCCGGGACGACGCTGCCCGGACTGCCGCCGGCGTGGCGCGGAACCATTATCGAGACCTGATTCGGCAGCTCGTGCGGCAGTCGCTCGATGTGGCTCCTCCGAACCCCGTCGATGTGCTTCGCAAGTCCACGGTGAACCCCAACTCGTTGAGCGACGACGAGCGCCAGGTGTTCGACGAGGTCATGCAACAGAGCCCCCATCTCTACGGTCTCGTCCAGAAACAGCAGTACGTGGCTTTGACCGAAGACGAGCAGCTCCAGCTCGACACCGCAGAGAAGGACACCTCTGGCGCTTCCCGCACCAGCTGGGCAACTCTGCGGGAACGGCTGACGCAGCGCCTCGTTCACACGGGAGTGCCTCCAGCTGGGCCTGGGCCATCGATGGCAACCACGCCAGACGGTTCGCCGTGGTACGCCGCGTTCGCTCCACCGAAGCCGGGCATGTGGAAGACGCTCAGCCCTGGCGACCTAGCTCTTGCCCGGAGCATCTACACCGACCAGCTCAATGTCAGCCTCGCTGAGGCGTTGTTCGACCGTGCTGGGCGGGACATCGAGTCGGCTGGGTTGGGCTACGTCGCCCCGTCCAACGTCCGCACCAGCGGAGCCCCGGTTGACGAAGCGAGAGCACAAGAGATCCTCAGTTCCTGCATCCGCATCCTGGGGACTGCCCGGCGGTACGTAGGTGCGGAGTACGGCGATATGCAACCCACCATTCCGCAGGTGGTCAGGAAGTATCTCGAGAAGGTTGGCAGCCACCTCGGCGTTGACCCCAGGGACCTGGTCCAGTGGGTCAGTGAGGTGCTGACCTTCTCGGTCGCGTCCGGCTGGCTCCTGCAGATCCAGACCGGTACCGCGCCACTCGTCGTCATTCCCGGCGGCAACCGTGTGTGGCGATGCCCCTCATGTTCGTACCGCCACCTTCACCCCTCAGGAGGCGTCTGCGCGAACCGACGTTGTCGGGGCAAAGGTCTGCAGGAAAACACCCTCGAAGCTCTGTCCGACGACTACTACGCATGGCTCTCGCATCGGGAACCCCGTCGACTCGCAGTCGCGGAGCTGACAGGGCAGACCAAACCGCTCGAGGAACAGCGCCGTCGCCAGCGGTGGTTCCGCGGGGTGCTCCTCCGCGAACCAAGGGAGAACCCGTTGACCTGCGGACTCGACGTCCTGAGCGTGACGACAACAATGGAAGTCGGCGTCGACATCGGATCTCTCAAGTCGACTCTTATGGCGAACATGCCGCCTCAGCGGTTCAACTACCAACAGCGGGTTGGACGCGCAGGCCGCGCGGGACAGGCTTTCTCCTACGCGGTAACAATCTGTCGCGACCGGACCCACGATGACTTCTACTTCAACAACACACACCGCATCACAGGGGACGTGCCGCCCCAGCCGTTCCTGGACCTCGACCGGCAGCAGATCGTCCGCCGCGTAGTCGCGGCCGAGCTGCTCCGCAGGGCATTCCTCGACACAGCCAACCCACCAGCATGGACGCCAGGCAGCATCCACGGCTCCTTCGGGCCATCGGCCAGCTGGCCGAGCTACCGCCACGAGGTGGCCGACTGGCTCGCAAGCTCGGCGGACGTCGATGACGTCGTCCGCCGACTGTCGAGCTACACCGGCCTCTCTGCCCACGAGGTGGGCGCCCTCGATGCGTGGGCGAGGTCCGGTCTCGCTCAGGACATCGACTCTGCCGTCGAGCGCACATCAACTCCGCCTGCTGAGCTGAGCGAGCTCCTCGCGACCGCAGGTGTGCTGCCCATGTTTGGGTTCCCCACCAGAGTGCGACCGCTCTACAGCTCACCCGTGCGGCGTCGCTCGGACATGGACGAGGCGGAGCTCTCCGACCGGCCGCTTGACATGGCGGTGTCGTCATTCGCACCTGGCGCTCAGATTGTCCGAGACGGAAGCCTGCATACAGCGGTCGGTTTCGCGGCCTACGAGATCAAGGGGACCCGAGTCGGGCCGAAGGATCCGCTCGGGCCGGCGATGCGCATGGGGCGATGCCTCACGTGCGGAACCCTGGTTGCAAACCCCACGGCCGAGGCATGTGGATCGTGCGGCGAGAACCTCCTGCACTTCGACATGTACCAGCCACTCGGGTTCCGGACGACGTATCGGTCGAGGGACTACAACGATGAGAACGAGTTCGCTCCAGGGGCTGCACTACCGGCCGTCACGATGGCGACCCCGCCAACCAGATCCGAGCAGGTCGGCGGTGCGCGGCTCGAGACGTACGAGCAGGCCCAAGTTGTTCAGGTGAACGATAACCGAGGAGATCTCTTTCCCCTCCGCGAACTGCCTGACGGCTCGGTCGTCGTACCGGAGGACATGCTCTATCCGCCGAAGACCTGGCTCATCCCCGCGGGTACCAACAAGGGGCGTGCAGCGATCGGCGAGATCCGGACAACGGACGTACTGATGGTCGGCCTGACGAAAGTCGACGTTGCCACGGGTGTCATCTCCTCGCTGCCGCAACAGCTCCCGGCTGGCAAAGCTGCTTTTTGGTCTTTCGCCGAGTCGCTTCGTGCTGCGTGTCAGGTGCAGCTTGACGTGGACCCACAGGAGCTGGTCGTCGGCCTCCAGCCGGTCCGACGCCACGAAAGCCCGACATACGACGTCTTTATTGCCGATGCCTTGGAGAACGGGGCCGGCTACGCCTCGGAGATTGGCCACGTCGAGGTCTTCCGAACGCTAATTCAGGACACTCGCCGCGAACTATCGGCACGCTGGGAGAAGGCCGAGCACGGTGCCTGCACGTCGTCCTGCCCAGACTGCCTCCGATCCTATGACAACCGCCGGCTGCACGGAGCACTCGACTGGCGGTTGGCCCTGGACATGCTCGCTCTCGCCGCAGGTGACGCCCTCGCCACCGACCGCTGGTTCGTGCGCGGCCATATGCTGGCACGAGGGTTCGTTTCGACCAACGAGACTGATCTTGCGGCCCACAACGTTGACGGCATACCTGTCGTGCTGAACACCCGCAACGAAAGGGCGGTCGCACTTGGGCATCCGCTCTGGCGGCGAGAGCCCCACCTTCTAAACGAAAAGCAGCACTCCACAGCGGAACATGTGAAGGAACGCCTAGGTGCATCAACTGTTCTGTGGTCAGATCCATATGAGATGGACAGGCTCCCGCTGGCGGTGCTGAGGCGTGTCAGCACGTAGCTCTGTCGTGTGGCCCGTCGAACCTGGACAGGCGAGCCGGTCGGGTACTCATAACTGCCCGACCGGCTTTCGGACCACAGGTCAGCGGGAACTCGGGTCGGACCATGGGCTCATTGGCGTATCGCGCTCACTGGTGTCCGCCGCGATCCCACCACGAACTACCCGCTGCTCTTGAACGCAGTCGTGGGGGGCAGACAGCGCAGACACACTGCTGTGCGAGATGATATTTCAAGGTGGTTCTTGACATGAGTGGCCGCGTGGGTTGAGCTCATACTCCGGCAGCCCAGACAGCGGGGGCATTTGACGTGGAAGGTGGAGCAACGGTGCAGGACGTCCGCGGCTCAGTTCTGTCGCTCTTCACCGGGGCTGGTGGCCTGGATCTTGGTCTCGAAGCCGCGGGGTTCGACACCGTGGCGTGTCTGGAGCTTGACAAGACGTGCCGCGACACGCTGAGGAAGAACCGCAAGACCTGGACCCAGCTGCCGACCAACGACGTCACTGTTGCTGCTAAGGAACTCAAGCCGGAGCACCTGGACCTCGAGGTCGGCGAACTCGACGTGATCGCTGGCGGGCCACCGTGCCAGCCGTTCTCGATGGCCGCGCAATGGGCGAACACCGGGCGGCGCGGCATGGAGGACGACCGCGCCAAGACCGTCATCGCCATGCTGGACCTGGTGGAGTCGTTCCTGCCCAAGGCGCTGTTCATCGAGAACGTGGCCGGGTTCCTGCGCGGCGAAATCTCGGCAGCCCCGTTCATCACCGAGCGACTCACTGAGATCAACAAGAAGCACGGGACCGCGTACCGACTGGACCCGCGTGTGGTAGATGCTTCCCACTACGGCGTTCCGCAGCGACGCAACCGCGTCATCGCGGTGGCGGTCAAAGACGGGCTTCCGTTCAAGTGGCCTGACCCGGAGTACCGCGACAAGCCGATGACAGCATGGGACGCGATCGGACACCTGCGGCAGACCAAGCTTCCTGCCAACCAGGGCACCTGGACCGAACTCTTGGCTTCAATCCCTGAGGGCGGCAACTACCTGCACCTGACCGCACGTGGCGAGGGTGAGGAGCTGTTCGGCTACCGCACTCGTTACTGGTCGTTCCTGCTGAAGCTCGCGAAGGACCAGCCCGCCTGGACCCTGCCCGCAAGCCCAGGGCCCTCAACCGGACCGTTCCACTGGAACAACCGCCCGCTGACTGCCCTCGAATGTCTCCTGCTGCAGACATTCCCAAGAGATTGGAAGCTCGAGGGCAAGCATCGCCAACAGATCAAGCAGGCGGGCAATGCGACGCCGCCGCTGCTAGCCGAAGTTGTTGGCCGCGCGCTCTACACGCACCTGCACGGTGAGCCTTACGACACGGGCGAGCTGGTCTACCTGCCCAAGAAGTCTGACAGGACGCCGCCAAAGCCAGTGCCACCGAAGCCGATCCCTGCTCGATTCAGGGAGATGGTCGGGGACAAGGATGCACACCCCGGTGAGGGCATGGGTCCGTCACCCCGCGAGAAGGCCCTCAACAAAGACGAAGCCCTCTCACTCTTCTGACGAGCCGACCGCGAGCAGCTCCTTCCAGAGTGCGCTCCGTTCGCCGAGCCGTGGTGCGGCCGTGGCCGTGTCGGTGAGGTCCGCGGTGAAGCGGATATTGGACACCCCGACGGGGAACGGTGCGCTGACCTGCGGCACGTCGACAGCTCGGTAGACGCGCAGGTTCTCGCCCGCGGCCTGCATGTCGAACCTGGTGTCGTCTGCCTCAGCGACGCGGGTGCCTACCATCGCCATGACGTGCCTATGTAGCTTCTCCCCCGCTTCGGACGCGCCCGCCAGCCTTACCGCGATCTGCTGGTACAGGTCCAGAACGCTCGCGCCCCTGTCGCTACGGTCGAGCAACAGGCTCGCCACAAGCACCCGGTCCCCAGGTTCGAGCTGCGACGCCGAGAACGCGTGCTTGCGGTCTGCATGCGTCGTAGCCTTCACCTCGACATGACTGCCGTCGTCGGTGAAGTCATAGCGGCTGTCACGGTCTGAGCGCCAGGCCGTGATCGCGTGGACCGGATCAAACGCCTCGTGCAGCAGGAACAACTCCGCCCAGATGCCCGTCATGTCCTTGCCCGCGGCGGAGTCGAAGTTGCGGAACAGCTCGTTGAGCCAAGCAACCTGGTGGTTGAGTTCGTCGGCCCCCTTGTCGCCAACCCGCTCGAGCAGCGATGGCAGCAGCCGCAGGAACCAGTCCTGCACCGCCGGGTCGCGGGTCACACACTCCAGGACGGAGTACGTCGAAGGTTCCTGACCGTCGACAAGTCGAAGTACCCGCTGGTGTCTTAGCCTGATGTTCGCGTAGTGCCTGTCTTGCAACGCCGTTCGTAGTTCGCTCGGCTCCGCGATCACCAGCACAGGGAGTCCTTCGTGCGTCTTGCCGAGCCGGATGGTCTGCCCGACGAGCTGCTCCGTCGCGTAGGACGTCCCCGCCGTGTCCTCTGGCAACGGAAGGCGGTCGAAGACACGGCGCACGTCGGCATAGGTCAGTGTCGTCATGACTGCCTCCGGTAGTTGCGCAGGTCTTCGGGAAGCCAGGCCCCGAGAAGAGGGCATCCCTTGCTCAGGTAGCCCCCCAGGTCGGTCAGGAACTTCCCGTTCTGATCGAGGTTCGGCTCGTGCAGCTGGATGGTCAGAAGGTTGTCACTGAGGTGCGGAAGGCCGTCGCCTCCTGCCCGGAACGCCCGGTCACC
The DNA here is from genome assembly GCF_900115955.1 of Lentzea waywayandensis. Lineage (GTDB taxonomy): Bacteria > Actinomycetota > Actinomycetes > Mycobacteriales > Pseudonocardiaceae > Lentzea > Lentzea waywayandensis. The sequence goes on along the minus strand of NZ_FOYL01000003.1, from coordinate 643,678 downwards.
GGGGTAGTGAGCCCGCGCGGCAGGGTCCTCCAACTTGTTTGCCCCTTGGAAGAGCTGGTTGACCTCACCCTTCGTGACAGCGCGCCGGTTGCGACCATCCGGCCGCATGTCGACTACGACAGCGCACGCTTGATCATTCTGCTCCGCCAGGGAGGCGACCACGTCCAGCAGGATCACGTCGAGGACATCGTCCTGTCCAAAGAACCGGTAGTTGGTAAGAAAGTCCTCGAGCCGCTTCAGCTGAACATAGGCAAAGCGATGCATTCGCACAGCATTCCGGTCGCTCGGTACCCACCCTTCCTGCCAGTTCGCGACGGACTCGCGGAGATCTTGCACCAGCTTGGCGTTCGCCGCAGCGTCGGCGGCCTGGTCGACGGACGGCACCACTCGCTGAGCTAGCCACTCGTTCGTCGTCGTCTTCAACCGGATCCACTGGCTGGTCCGGCGGCACAGCCGCAGCCCAGGGTCAATCCGGAACACGCGTGGCCACTCCGTCATGGGCTTGCCTGAGTCGATGTGCGCCTGCACCGCACGCCACAACGCGGCTTCGTGTTCCGCGAAAAGCGCGTAGTAGTCGTCGTGAACGACCCGAGGCAGCCAGATACGGCAGTACTTGAAGAAGGGCTTGCGGTAGCCGAAGAACCGCCCGCGCTGCATCAGCACGTCAACCTGGCCCGTTCCCGGTCCGCGCGCCATCCACGTGGTCGTGAGGCCCTGGAACGCGAACCCACGTTGCAGGACGTCTCCACCGACGAAGATCCAGCAGCACGGCTCGTTCCAGTCGACGTCCTCTCCGAACTGGTTCTTCGAGTTGATCACCCGGACCTTGGCGTCTCCCAGACGATGGTGGAGCGGCAGCATCAGATCCTGTGGCCTCACTCCTTCTACCAGCGTGGTCGTGCTCAACGTCTGCAATGACTGGGCGACCTCGGCGTAAAACTCATGGGCCAGGTGGCTGTCCGGACGATCCAAAGCGGCCGTAACGTACTCGCGTAGCCGGCTTCGAACCTTCTGAACCCAAGCTTCTGCCAGGTTGTGCGACGGCATCTGCCGTTCTGGGTGCACGAGCATGCTCCGCGACTTAGGCGTGCCGTCGCCGGTCATCTCCTCCAGCGCAGCGCTCACGAAGAAGTAGCGCATGGCCTCGACCAGTGACTCAGGCGGCTCGCTCGACCTGTCCGCCACCGCGTCAACGTCCGACTGCGGGATCTCCTGCCAGTACGGACCGTTCTCTGGAAAGAAGTCCGCCGCGCCGCAGTACCCGTCGCCCGGCGGGAGAAGCTCGCAGTAGTCAGGCGAGAGCTGCTCGGTCAGCTCGGCGAGCAGGTTGGCCTGCGGCGTAGCGGTGTACTGGACGAACGCTTGCCTGCAGAAAAACTCCTTCAGCCGGAGAATGGCCTTGAACGTCGGTGTCGGCTCAGCCTCCTTGCCGCTGCTTCGAGCCTTTGCGGAGTTGTCGAGGCTGGCCTCGTCCGCCTCGTCGTCGATGATGAGGGTCGGCTGGTGCGCGAGCTTCTCTCGCAGGTCTGACCGTTCGAGCAACGTCGCGAGGCGGTCGATTCCCTCGCTAGCGTCCGAGTTGTCGCGGGTGCGCTTCAAGATCGTCACCACGAGCGTCCTTGGTGCGAAAGGAGAGAACGCCGTGCGCAGCGCATTTTCGAAGTCGAGCTCACCCGTCCCTGGCTCGAAGTTGAACACCATCCAGCTGCGGTCACCGCGCGACAGCTTCGAGACCACCTGACGGTATGTCTGGTCCTTCAGAATGTTCTTCGTTCCGGAAAGCACGATGACCATGCGATACCCGTTGTCACTGGCGAGCGCCGAAAGTGCCAGGAACGAGTTCGTCTTGCCGGACTGGACCTTGCCGATGACGAGGCCCGTGGAGATCCCGTCTATCTCCGGAGGAGAACTCTGGCCGAGAACCTTCGGCGTGAAACGGCGGAGCCCTTCGATCGCCGGCTCCGGTAGGTTCGCGGCTTCCAGGAAGCGCGCAAAGTTCGGCCCATCGACCTTCGGGCCCCACTTCCAAAGCTCGTGGTGCACATCATAGGGGTTGTTGCCGTCCTCGACCAAGGTCTCCACCATCAGCTCCTAATGCCGAGGCTGCCGGACATCAGCTGGTTCAGCGTGTGCAACACGTACATCGAGTTCTTCACCCCGTGGTCCCTCGCAGTCACGATCGTGAGCGCGACTCCAGCAGCGACGCGAAGCACCGACTCGGTCTCGACGGCGTCACGACCGCTGAAGTTGCGCATGAACGCACTGCTGACGTTCACCTCCACCACCAGCCGTTTGGGCGCGGGGTCAACAGTCTTTGGGATCTCCGTCAACGAGATCCACTCATCTCCCTGATCCGTGAGACGAAGCACGATCTCCCAGGAGGTCCCGTTCGCCATCGTTTGGTAAACCCGCTCGTCAACGGGTGCAGCAATCGGCTGAGGAACAGTTACCAAGGTTGGTTCAGCCATCGGTGGCGCCACCGGCCCGGGGCCATCCGAATCCTCGATGCGTTCGGGCAGGTCTTGCTCCACCGCCTTGGCGAACGCCGAGTCCATCGCGTTCATGGCCTTCTTGGCCGCCTGTAGCTGCTGCGAGGTCGCCTTGCGGGCGCGGTATCCCTCAGCTTGGCGAAGAAGAGGAAGCGGCTCGGCATCGAGTTCCTCCCTGAGCCTGCTAATCAGCTCCTCCTCGGAGGCCTGCCAAACGAACCCATTCTTGCTGTAGGTGACCTTGACGTCGTCAAGGTGCAGCTCGCCGAATACACGCTGGCTGCGGAAGGAGTTACCCGCGCCGAAGATCTCGGACGGGCGCCATGGGTCGTCGTCAAGGCCCGTGATCACGCGGTTCTGCCTGAACAAGCTGAATCCGGCCCCCGCGGTACGACCGACCTTGCTCAGCGCCGCGAATCCTCGGACGTGCTCGCCGCTGCTGAGCGTGAAGTCGATCTCCTTGCGCCATTCCTTGGCTTCGGCGCCATCCCGATAGTAGGGCTCGACCAGCACCTCGGGCTCTTCGTAGGTCAGGGTCTCGCCGTCGTAACTCAGCACCAAGGCCCCGCTGCGGATGAAGTGGCGGTAGATGGCGCGCAGGTGGTCTCTGACCTTGCCGTGGGTTTTGGTACGGATCGGGTTGCGCAGGTTAGACATGACGATGGAAGTCCGGTGGTCCTCCGCCGGCGCAGGACGTTCGACGACCTCCAGGTCCTGCAGACCATTGGCGATGATGGCAGGAAAGTCGAACTCTACGGTGCGTTCGACCGGCTCGCCGATGGCAGTCGTGGTAATGCGTACGCGACCGGCGAACCACGCGGCCGCGCTCTTCATACCCATCCCATACACGGACAGGCCACTCCGGTCGGGAGGTGGAGTACCCACCTCGAAGGCCTGCATGAACCGGTGCGACGGGATGCCACCCGCATCGTCCGTGACAGTGATCGTGCCGCCATCCCCACCTGTCCTCCTGATGGAGACGTGAAGCGGTCCCCTGCGCCCATGCGCGTGCCAGAGGTCGAGTGCACTCTGGATCGAGTTGTCGACGAACTCGGCCAGGGCAAACCACTGCTTGTAGTCGACCGCTTCGAAGACACCGAACACTCCGACCTGCGGACGAATAGGTACACGCACGCTGGAATTACCCCTTCACTAGCGATCAGAACACATCTACCTGATGCCGCGCCTTATGCAGGACGCCTCCGATATCGCTGTGGCATCCCCCGACGCCACTTGTATCGTACGTACCCTCCGAGCATGACGGTTTCCGAGACATCGGAGCAGGTAGTTGAGCAACGAGGGCAGGCGTTGGGTCTCCACGAACGCCGGATCCCATCTGAGCGGGCGGCGCAAGAAGGACACGCAGCCCGAGTTCATGCTGCGACGGGCTCTCCACGCGCTCGGCGCGCGCTATCGCCTGCATCGCAACCTAGCCAAGGGCTGTACCCCTGACATCGTCATGCCCAGCAGGCGCATCGTGGTGTTCGTCGACGGCGACTATTGGCACTCGTGTCCCCTGCACGGCCGCAAGGCGCCGTTCACCGGACCTAACGCAGGACTCTGGGAAGAAAAGATGCGTCGCAACCGAGAGCGTGACATCCGTAGCTCTCAGCTTGCAGTCGAAGCCGGATGGAATGTTGTCCGACTCTGGGAATGTGTGGTTCGACGCAACCCTGAAGAGGCAGCGCGGGCGGTGTTGGAGGGCCGGACGATCTCACCCACCGCAGCAACCCGACACGTGACCTGAAGATCCTTTTCGGCGGAAGTCGGGTCACGGCAGTCGGGCTCTTCATGATCTTCCGGTATCGGAAGCCTGGAATGGCTCGACCCGCGGGTGAGTTTGACCAGATCATGCGCTGCAGGACACCTCGCCACGATGACGTCGAGGTATCGGTAGCAGCCGAGCTGACGGTCGTAGCCGAGCTTGATCAGCACGGGAACCTGGCCTCCAAGACGGACTCGAAGCCACCTGTAGCCCCTTGTCTGCGGCCAGGCCCGATGACACCACAGGCGTATCCACGACCGCTCAGAGTCATCACGGTCGACGGATCACTCGCACCGACACAGGCGACACGCCGGACGCGGCTCGCAGCGGGAAGTGATCTGACCTACATCGTCTGGCACCACGCTGAGTAGCCACGGCGGGCCGCGGAAGCGGCTTTACATGCCATCAGTTGTGCCGCGAAACAGCGAGAACGATGTGATCGATGAGCATCGCGCGGCCGACGATGAAAACGTTGATGCAGGTGGAGGCCGGTGTAGCCGATGCCGCCTACCCTCCGGAGGCGGGAGCGCAGGTTCGAATCCTGCCGGGGGCACCACGCAGACCTGCTCACCACGAGCAGAGCGTTGCTTCGGAAGGGCCGCAACCGCCTCGGTTGCGGCCCTTTCTGCTGCTAGGACCGTGTCCCCGGTCAGGGTGATGCGACACACGGCAGTCCTCGTTTCGTAGTCATAGTGGATCTCTAGCCGAAGCGCCTCGAACAGCGGTCGCGACACCTCGTCAAGCAGGAGGTCGAGGTCGACCCCGGCGATGGGCAGGCAGCCGAGGCGCCCGGACGGCCCGAACGCGGGCAAGGGCCTGGACGACGCGGCGAAACTCGCGGCGGAAGCGGCGGCTCGCAAGGCGGCAGCGGCCAGAGCCGCCTACCAGGCAGCGGTGAAGCGAACGGCAGCCGTCGCCCGAGCCGTGAAGTCCAACCCGATCCCGATCCTGAAGGCAGCGCTCAAGCCGCGCATAGCCAACGCCAAGAACATCATCTCGGCGATGCCGAACGCGCCGGCCCGCATCGTGCAGATCGCGGTGACGAACGTCCAGGACCTCAACAAGGTCTACGAGACGATCAAGACCGCCATGCTCGGCGTGGGCAAGGAGGTCGTGAAGGAGGCCGCGCAGGCCCAGGTGGCGGAGACGCTGGCCACGATGGGTGTCCCGTACGCCGAGGAGATCCTGGACCTCGCGGACGGCGGCAAGAAGCGCAAGCGAGCAGGCGACAAGGGCAAGGAGGCCAAGCAGGACGCCTCAGGCGGCGCGTCCTGCCCGATCCGCCCGCCGGTGCCCGCCGACAGCAACAGCTTCGTCGGCACCACCCGGTCCTGATGGCCGACGGCTCACGCAAGGCCATCACGTCGGCGCAGGTCGACGACGCGGTCCTGGCCACGGACCCGACGACGAAGGAGACGGCCACCAAGGTCGTCACCGACGTCCGGGCGCACAAGGCGGACAACGTGCTGGTCACCATCTGGGTGAGCAGCACGTCCGGCGACGGGTCGTTGGTCGCGACAGACGAGCACCCGTTCTGGGTGGAGAGCCTGCAGAAGTGGGTCAACGCCGAGGACCTGAAGCCCGGCTACCAGTCCCTCACGGCGGACAACCGGTCCGCCACGGTGTCCCGGACGCAGTCGTTCTCCGACAAGGACCGACGGGTGTACAACCTGATGGTCGACGGGCTGCACACCTACCGCGTGGGTGTGGCGTCCATCGCTGTACTCACGCACAACGGTGATCCGCAAAGCCAAGGCAGCTGCCCGACAGGCCTCCCCATCCGCGGCGAGGCGGGCTCGATCGACCACGCACTCGAAGTCCACCGGCCCCGAGCGGCTGGACCGTCGACGGGCAGATGGCCACGATCGACAGCCTCATTCAGGACTTCGCCGTGAACAGCCGCAGGAAGAACACCCAGAACCGCGTCTACGTCGGCGGCGTGAACACGGTGACCGGAGAGATCGCCCTGGCGTCGTCGGGAACCAACCTGACGGGCTGCGGCGTGTCACACTGCGCTAAGAGCATGCCATCCACGCACTGGGCGGTGTTCCTGTAAACGTGTACTTCGGTCAGGTGTGGACGGTCAAGAGCAAGGGCGGCGTTCACACCCCGGAGCCCAGACTTGTGTGTGGTCTGCCAATCGGCATTCCCGTTGAAGGGGCTTCAAACCGGAGGTCAGGGGCGAGCCAGGAGGAGCGTGGGGGCACTGACCAGTGACCTGGTCCGGTTCGAGGTGGACCGGCACGACTGGGCTGCGATGCGATGTGGTTGTGGCAAGTCAGCCGGTCATCTCGCGGCGGAACTGCTGGCGTTCGCCGGCGGTTCCGATCCGGGGAGTCTGGACGAGCACTTCCTGCCGGCCGGGGAAGTTCTCGTGGAACCGTCGTTCCCGGTGCTGGAGGTGTTGCTGGCTGTCCTCTCGGCGAACCCGCCGGCAAGCCAGTTGGCCGAGTATTACGGCCAGGTACTCGCTCTGGTCGGGGACACCGCGTACGACCCCAGCTACTACGCCCGTGGCCGCGATCTGGTCTCGGAAAGTCGTGCGACCGCCCGGCAGGGACTATGGCTGTTCTACGCCGAGGTCCTCTCCGGGCGAGACGTCGACGCGGCAGGCTACGCCTTCGAGATTCTCGAGCTCGTCGAGGAGGACGAGAGTCGTGTCGAGCAACTACGGGCGGCAGCAGGTGAGAGGTTGCCACAGCACCTCAGGACGAAACTCGGCACCGACTGAGGTCCAGCCTTCCGCAGGCCCTCATCGTTCGAGGTTCTTCCTCGGGACTGTCGCCGCAATCTGGCGCTGGTGAAGCCACGTCGGGGCGACCGGACCCGCTCAACTCAACTCGAAGATCACCGAAGCCGCCGGAACCTCCATCCGGTGCATCTGGTCCAGATGCCACCCGGCCTCACCGAACACCCGAGTTACTCGTCGATCGTCGGCACATAGGTCGCCATCATGTCGTGCCCGGACCTCGAACCTGAGCGTGAACGCCGGCTTGTCCACGTCCGCGATGCCGACCGTCCAGGTGGCGTCCCCGAGCAGAAACTTGCGCACGTTCGGGACAGCTCACGCAGGTTGCGGACGCAGTTCTCGCGCGACCAGAAGTCGTGGCCCATCATGAAGCACGTCAGCAGCTCGACCTTCTCGTACTCCGGCTTCGCCGTCGTCAGGTTGCGGGCGTCGTCCAGCGCGAACGAGATGCGGTCCGAGAGTTCGTCCTCAGCCACCTCGTCGGCCGCGAAGTCCAGGGCGCCCTGAGCGATGTCGATGCCCAAGCCGGTGGCGCCCTCGAAGCGCTGCAGGACCTGGATCAGGCGGGCGCGCTGCCGCTGCCGAGGTCGGCGACGTGGACGAACTTGAAGTCGATGTTGTTCATGACCCGCCAGAGGCCGGGTCCCAGGGGCGGCTGTTGCTCTCGTAGCAGGCGCAGCTGATCGCGCCGACATCGCGCTGTCAGCAGTCCTCGTCACGACCGCGGTCATGATCGTCGTGACCGCCCGAACGAGCAGCTCAACTGCTCCACGCTTGCCTGGCGGTTCATCGCCCACCCCGCGGCTCGTCCACGACGAAGCTGGTCTCAAGCACCAACTTGCCGGTCAGGCGCATGGGCGAAGTGGCGAGCAGATCTGCGTGGTGCCTTACCGGGGGCACACAGAACACGGGCAACATCAACAGGCGAGCGGCTGGTACTCGAAGACACCTTCAAGGTGTGAGTACCAGCCGCTCGCCTGTTTCGTCTGCTCAGCTCGATGTTGGGCCACCTTGGCTCCTCTGTACGGGCCGGGCCTCGTCGAAACGGTGGCCCGACCCGCCAGCCGCAGCGTCAGAGGAAGATCGTCGAACGGATCCGGACGTCGTCGCCGCGCTGCGCGCGGCGCCTTGAACTCAGCCACCTGCGGACCGATCCTCACCGGCTACCCGTCATTGGACGAGTCGGGCGAGGGGGTGGTGCCATCACGCATGTTCGCGGGCAGCCGCGGGAACGGTCCGCGCCGGATGTAGCACCACTGCGAGACGAACACGACGATGGTCAGCACAAGGCTCAGCGAGCCCCAGAACAGGAACGCCGTCCAGTCGTTGAGCAGGAGCACGCCCGCGACGATCGCGAAGACCAGAACCGCGCCACCGGTCAGCACTCCACGCCAGGTCAACCGCTTGAGGTCGTGCATCCGATCGCGCTGCTCGTCGTCCATCTCGCGCTCCCCCACGCACCAACTTTGCCACATCAAGCAGGACGCACACCCGATTCTCGGAGATGCGCGTTCGGGAGTCGGTCACCGCCGCGCGCCCCCGGATTCCGCCAGCCAAGTCTGGACACACGCACGCCAAACTGTCCGGACCTGGTTGGCGAACCGCAGGTCAGCCGCACCGTCCTCCGACAAGTTCGACCGGACGGGCCGCCGTCGCCGATGTGGCCGTAACGGCCGCACGAGCGAACCCCGGCTGGACTATCGACAATGCCCCGGCGTGCTCGTACAACCGCTGATGCTCACCGTGTCAGCCATGATCCATCTGACCAGGCAGGCTGTCTGGCACGGTGTCCGGGACCACAACGACGCCTAGTCCAGTTTCAAGCCGGAGAGATATGAGTAACTCGCCCTCTGACACGTTTGAACGGTTCATGCGGAGAGGCCGTCGACATCGGCAGCCTCTCCGCTTGTCTGCAAAATTATACAGCCTCCCGAATCAACACCTCTTTGACGACCGAACCGGCATCTCCCAGCATCTCGATCGCCACCCACGAGGGTATCGAGCCAAAGTACCGGGCTTGCGAATTCACGACCGGTGCAACGCGGTCAGGTTTTTCGTCACCAACGCGACTGAAAGTCGAGTCAGTAGGTGTAGCTGAGGCCAGACTTGTAGGGCGTGAGAGTGCGCTGGCCGACGACGCCACGATAGGTGTACCAGCCCCACTTCTTGCACATCAGCTGATAGCTGAGCGTGTTGTGGGAGCCGGATCCGACCCGCACGCGCGGGTAGATCACGTTGTCGCCCCAGTCCCCCGTGGCGGGCCCACTCGAATAGGCGTCGACCGCCCAGTAGACGCCAACCACAGATCCGCCGGCAGGGCAGTTCCACGAGCCGAAGTTGACCCAGACATTCCCTCCCGTCCACGCCTGCGCCGGCGCCGCGGCAGCCAGCACCAGGGCCATCGACGCCGCGAGCACTGCAGCTGCGGCCCGGATGCGTCTCAGTAGCGGTTTGCTTTCGAATCCACCGCTGGGGAGTGACGTTTCCTCGCCGCTGGACACGCCATTGGACTGCCGTCGAGATTCCATGGAAACTCCGCTTCACCAGTTAATTTACGGACCTCTGTCCCATCGGGCAGCACTTTGGCCTGTTACGCCACCCAGACGCCATTCACTCATTAGTGGGACATTGCATTTCAAATAGCTTCTCGACAAGTGGAATATTCGATGCGAGAAGTACTGCAACTTGCTTGCTGGCTCAACGAACGTCCGCGCGCCAACGAGTGACCGGGACGTACCAGTCCGGATCGTGTGTTCGCGGAAAGCGCGAACCGGGTCACCTTCGGGCGTTTTCTGGGGGCCGAGCCCTCAGACCCCGGCCGGGGGCAAGCCCCCCAGACCCCCATCCCGGGATCCTCTTCTAAGACCAGGCTGTTCTTGGGCGTTGGACGGGAAGTGGATCACCGTCATTGCTACTGCCTCGACTGTTGCGGCGAGACGTCACGCTCTTCCCGCACCTCCTTGTCGCGCGAAGTCAGCTCCTGCGCGCCCGGCGCGGGCCTCGATGAACCGACAGTGCCCGAGTGATCACGTAAGGTAGCCGAGCTGGAGTTGACGTGCCCGGCGAGCGGAGGCATGCGTGGCCACCTGTCGATGGAGCCTGCTGTTCCGCACGCTGTGGATCGCGGTCTTCACGCCGATCCTCATCGGGCTCCTGGCCGGCGGAATCTTCGGCTACCCCGTGTTCCTGGGCGTGTTCGTGATCTGGCTCGGCGTGCTCGCGTGTGTCCTGCGCGCCGAAGCGCTCAACGCCCGAGCACGCGCGCAGGAAACTCCGAGCGCGCGGCTGCTGGGCGCTCGGGCGGGGTGGATGCTGCTCGCCCTCGTGCTGGTCTTCGGGAGCGCCGGGCTGGTTCGGGCGGTGCTCGGGTAGGGCGCTCTACAGTGCAGGCCCACACTGGAGACGATCGTCGGAGGCAGACCTCCCTTGGCCGCGGATTTCGCACCCGTCACCGCCCTGACCTGCCCCGGTGAGGCGGCGGGCAACCTCGAGGCGCTCGCCCGGCTGTTTCCCGGCGTGGTCACCGAGCAGGGGCTCGACGTCGACGCTCTGCGCGAGATCCTCGGGGAGAAGGTTCGGCCGGGTGCCGAGGTCTTCGGGTTGCGCTGGCCCGGCATGGGTGAGGCTCGCCGGCTGTCTGCCGAGCCCGCTACCGGCACGTTGCTGCCCCGGCCCGGTGAGTCGGTGGACTGGGACACGACGCGCAACGTCGTCATCGAGGGCGACAACCTCGAGGTGCTTCGCCTGCTGCGCCGCGGTTACACGGGCAAGGTCGACGTCATCTACATCGATCCGCCGTACAACACCGGCAACGACTTCGTTTACGACGACTCGCGGATGTCGACCATCGCCGAGTACGAGACCGAAGCGGGGTTGCGGGACGCGTTGGGGCCGTTGCAGGTGGGTGAAGGGTCTGATCGCGCGCAGGATCGGCGTAGTGCGGCGTCCAGGCACACGCGGTGGTTGTCGATGATGTACCCGCGGTTGTTGGTGGCGCACAACCTGCTCAAGGACACCGGTGTTGTCATCGTCGCGATTGACGACACGGAGCATGCGCGGCTGAGGTTGTTGCTGGACAAGGTTTTTGGGGCTGAGAACTTTGCCGCGAACGTGGTGTGGCAAGGGGTTGGGAAGAACGACGCCCGGTTCACGGCTGGTGGCAACGACTACATGCTCATCTACGCCAAGGATGTCGGCCTGCTCGTGCGGAACGACGTGCGGTGGGTTGAGCCCAAGGAAGGCTACGAGCTCGTGCTGGCCGCGTCCAAGCGGGCTTGGGCGGAGTCCGGGCACGATGCCGGTCGTGCCACCGAGATCTTCCGGAAGTGGTGGAACACCAAGCCTGACGTCGAGAAGGGTCTGTTGCAGTACAAGGAGATCGACGAACACGGGAAGGCCTTCCGGCGCAGTCCGGTGAGCAGCCCGAACCCGCGTGAGAACCTCATGTTCGACGTGCCGCACCCCGTTACCGGCAGGCCCGTGGTGGCGCCGCCCAACGGGTGGCGGTACTCGCGGGAGAGCATGGCCGAGAAGATCGCGGAAGGACTGATCCTCTTCGGCAGGGATCATGAGAGCACGATCTCCTCGAAGACCTATCTGGAGGATGCTCGCGAACAGCCGATTCGGCCCGCCTTCTGGCAGGTTCGGGCCACCGCCAGTGAGGCGCTCGCGAAGTCTTTGCAGGCGCAGGTGTTCGACTTTCCCAAGGACGTGTCGGTCCTCGCCAAGTGGATCAACGCGGTGACGCAGGGCGACAAGAAGGCGTTCGTGCTCGACTTCTTCGCGGGGTCCGGTTCTGTCGGGCACGCGGTCATGAACCTCAACGCGGCCGACGACGGCGAACGGCGCTACGTTCTCGTCCAGCTCGACGAGAAGGTCGGGAAGAACGGGTACGAGACGATCGCCGGCATCGCGCGCGAACGGCTGCGTCGTGCGGGGGCCGAGATCGCCGCCAGGCGTCGGGTGGACACGGGGTTCCGTTCCTACCGGCTGGCCACGAGCAACATCAAGGCGTGGAACGGGCTCGCCGAGCTGGACCTCTTGGGCTCGGTGGACAACCTCGTCGAGGGGCGCGGCACGGACGACCTGCTCGTGGAGATGATGCTGCGGCTTGGCGTGGACCTGGTCACGCCGGTGGAGATCCGCGAGGTCGGGGGCAGCACGCTCTACAACGTCGGCGGGACGGTCTACGCGTACTTCGGCGCCGACGTGACGACGGACCGCGCGGACAAGGTGGCCAAGGCGATCGTCGCGTGGCGGGATGAGAATCCGGCGAACTCCGACATCACCGTTGTGGTCCGTGACACGGGTTTCCGGGACGACTGCGCCAAGCTCAACTTCGCCGTCGCGCTGGAGCAGGCCGGCTTCACCACCTTGCGGAGCATCTGACGCGATGAAGTTCGCCTTCGCCAAGGACCTCGACCACCAACTGGCGGCGATCGACGCCGTGACCGGGTTGTTCGCCGGGCAGGAAGCGTTGCGGGGGACGTCCGGCTGCGGAAACCGGCTTTGTCTTGACGCGGACACGATCCTGGCGAACCTGCGCGACGTGCAGAACCGGGCGGGGCTGGCGCCGGAGCCGTCGCTCGACTCGATGAATTTCACCATCGAGATGGAGACCGGTACCGGCAAGACGTACGTGTACCTGCGGACCATCTACGAGCTGAACCAGTTGTACGGGTTCACGAAGTTCGTCGTCGTCGTGCCGTCGGTGGCCATCAAGGAGGGAACGGCCGGCTCGGTGGACATGCTGCGCGAGCACTTCGGCGCGCTCTACGGCAATCCTCCGGTGCAGGCGTTCCAGCACGACGCGGGCAACATCTCGCGGATCCGCGCGTTCGCGGCGTCGTCCGGTGTCGAGATCATGATCGTCACGGCCGCGGCGATCAACAAGAGGACGAACCGGATCCATCAGGCGGTGGAGGAGCTCGACTTCGAGCGGCCGATCGACCTGATCCGCGCCACCGAACCGGTCGTGATCGTCGACGAACCGCAGAGCGTCTACGGCGACGACGGGCCGGCGAGCAGGAAGGCCGGCGCGGGGCGGTGGGGCGTCGGCGAGCTGAATCCGCTCGCCGTGCTGCGTTATTCGGCGACGCATGCCAAGCACGACAAGGGAAATCTGCTCTACCGGCTCGACGCGATCGCCGCCTACGAGAAGCAGCTGGTCAAGCAGATCGAGATCGACTCGCTCGTCACCGAGTCGAGCACCCAGCCCTACGTCCGGCTGCTCGGCGTGAGGCGCGCGAAGAGCGGGTTCACCGCCCGCGTCGAGGTGGACGTCGCCGGAGGCGGGCGCAAGGGCGTCACCGTGGACACGGTCGATCGCAGAAACCTCGCCACAGCAACGAAACTGACCCGCTACGAGCGACTGAACATCGTCGGCATCAGTGCCGTGCCAGGCGCGGAGTCCGTCACGTTCGACACCGTGGCCGAACCGCTACGGGTCGGAGACGCGCTCGGCGAGGAGGTGAGTCCGGGCGAGCGCGCCCGGCAGATGATCGCCCAGACCATCAGGCAGCACCTGCGCAAGGAACGGGAGTTCGCCCTGCAGGGGCGGAAGATCAAGGTGCTGAGCCTGTTCTTCGTGGACTCCGTGGCCAAGTACCGCGTCTACCAGAACGGTGAGGCGCAGCCAGGCGAGTACGCCACCATCTTCGAGGAGGAGTACGCCCGGATAGCCGATGAGCCGATCGCGGACGCCAGGCGTAGCCACCAGGGTTACTTCTCGGTCGACCGGAAGGCGACCGGCGAACGCCTCGTCGACACCTCGGAAAGTTCGGAGAAGGGGCGTCAGCAGGCCGGTCTCGCCTACGAGCAGATCATGCGGAACAAGGTGGAGCTGACCACCCCGGGCACTCCCATCAGGTTCGTCTTCAGCCACTCGGCGTTGCAGGAGGGCTGGGACAACCCCAACGTGTTCCAGATCTGCGTGCTGCGGAACATGGGCACCGAACGGTGGCGCCGGCAGAGCGTCGGCCGGGGTCTGCGCCTGTGCGTGGACGGCAACGGCGACCGCCAGCACGGCTTCGCGATCAACCGTCTGACCGTGATCGCCAACGAGTCGTACGAGGAGTTCGCCGAACAACTCCAACGCGAACTCGCCGAAGACCTGGGCATCGAGTTCGGTGTCGCCACCGTGGACGGGTTCGCCCGGCTCCAGTACCGCGACGGCGACGGCCAGATGCGCCCGGTCGGTGCCGCGACGGCCGAGAGCGTGCTCAAAGCCCTACGGCACGCCGGGTACGTCGACGCGCAGGGCAAGGTCGAGGACAGTCTGCGCGCGGCGGTGCGAAGCCCGGAGCTCAAGGCACTGGTCGACTCGGTCGCGCCGCGCGAGTCGGGCGTGATCCTGGGACTGATCAAGCGCCTGGCCAAGCCCCTCGACGTGACGAGGGCGGACCGGCACGTCGATGTGATCCCCGAACGCCCGCAAAGCCCCGAACTGATCGAGCTGTGGAACCGGATCAGCCATCGCACCGAGTACCGGGTGAACGTCGACGAGGCCGCACTGCGCAAGGCACTCGTCGAGGCGCTGCACGACATCGCGGTGCCCGAACGCACCAGCGAGTGGCGGACGAACGTCGTCCAGCGCATCGACCACAGTGGACTGAGCGCGAACACCGCGGCGGTCCGGCACGTCGGCATCACCCGCGACGAAGACCTTCCGGACATCCTCTCCGTGCTGGCCGACCAGACGCGGCTGACGCGATCGACGCTGGCGCACGTGCTGACCGAGTCCGGGACGTTGCCGCGGTTCCGGCGGAACCCGCAGGCCTACCTCACCAGGGCGAGCGCTCTGATCAAGTCCGCCACCGCGCGGCTCCTAGTGAACGGCTTGCGCTACGAACTGGTCGAACGCCACTGTCCGCCGCTCCCGCGCGAGGCGCGGCTGTCCGGCTCGGCTGAGCAGAACTTCGCGCTCCACCTCCGGGAGCGAGCCGACGTGAAGGCGTTCGTCAAGCTGCCGCCGTCGTTCCAGGTGGCCACTCCACTCGGCACCTGCACCCCGGACTGGGCGCTCGTGGTCGAACGCGCCGAGGGCGACCGTCACCTCGTCCTCGACACGAAGGGGGCCACCGACAAGATCGACGCGGTGCGCCTGCACTTCGCCGCGATGGGCGTCGAGTTCCACGTCGTCGACAGCGTCGAGGCCGTCGACAGGTGCCTCGGCTAGGGCGTGCTCGCCGCGATGTCCTGCACGGCCTGGCAGGCGCTCGGCACCGGGTCCAGCTCGTTGACGTGACCGGCCAGCCGGCAGAGCAGCGCCTTGAACGTCTCCCGGTCCCCCGAGGACAGCCCGGACAGCACGTGCGCCTCGGCGTGCTCCAGGCGGCGATCGAGCTCCACCAACTGGGCCCGGCCCACGTCGGTCGCCACGATCAGGCGAGTGCGGCGGTCGGTGGGCGCCGGGCGGCGTTCGACCAGCGACGCTCGTTCCAGGTCGTCGAGCAGGTACGTCATGACGGTGCGGTCGATGCCCAGCTGCTGGCAGAGCGCGGACTGGCTTTCCGGCTGGTCACGGGTGGCGGCGGTGAGGATCTGGTAGCCGCGATGACCGCCCGGGAGATCTCCCACGGCCTGGTTCGTGGCCTTGATGAAGGCGCGGAACACCACACCGAGGGTCCAGCCGAAGTCGTCCTCAAGCGCGGTCACCCGACCAATGGTAGCCCGAACAGAACGTCTGTGAAGCAGAACATCTGCATGGCATACTTTCGGCATGACAGATTATGGCCACCCACTCGAGTTCGGGGTGTTCCTGCCGCCCGGCGCCGAGCGGTTCGGGGACACGCTGCGGCTCGCGCAGGCCGCTGACGTGCTCGGACTGGAGCTCGTCAGCATCCAGGACCACCCGTACAACGCGGCGAACCTCGACACGTGGACGTCGTTGTCGGTCATCGCCGCGTCCACCACCAACGTCCGTGTGTTCCCCAACGTGGCGAACCTGCCCCTCAGGCCACCGGCCGTGCTTGCGCGCGCAGCGGCAAGTCTCGACGTCATCACCGGCGGGCGCGTGGAACTGGGACTCGGCGCCGGAGCGTTCTGGGACGCGATCGCCGCCATGAACGGACCGCACCGCACCCCGGCCGAGTCGGTCGAGGCACTCGAAGAGGCCATCGGGGTGATCCGGGCACTCTGGACGCCCGGTCGCGGAATTCGCCTGCACGGCAAGCACTACTCGCTCAACGGCGCGCGCCCCGGGCCGTTCCCCGCGCACGACATCGGCATCTGGCTGGGCGCCTACAAGAAGCGGATGCTCCACCTCACCGGGCGCCTCGCCGACGGTTGGTTGCCGTCGAGCCCGTACGCGCCGCCACAACAACTCAAGGCGATGAACGCCATCATCGACGAGGCCGCGCAGGAAGCCGGGCGTGAGCCCAAGGACATCCGCAGGATCTACAACATCGGCTCCGAGTTCACCGCGGAACAACTCGCTGAACTGGCACTCAACGACGGCATGAGCGGATTCATCCTGATGGTCGATACCGACGACGAGCTGCGCACGTTCGCAGAGGAGGTCGCACCGGCCGTGCGCGAGATCGTGCAGAAGGAACGCGGTTCGAAACCTCTGTGGGACGAGTCGACGCGCCCAAAAGGCCCGGCGCCTGAAGCGGACGCCGTCTACACCGCTTCGGGCAGGGCGATGGGCCGTCAGCTGATCGGGGTCCACAACCACCTGCGCGAGGAGCTGACGAAGGTCCGTTCGATCGTCGCCCAGGTCGCGGACGGCATCCTCGACGTCGGCGAGGCGCGGTCCGAGATCAACACGATGACCATGCGTCAGAACAACTGGACGATGGGCGCGTACTGCGAGAGCTACTGCCGCCTCGTGACCATCCACCACACGCTCGAGGACACGAGCCTGTACCCGCAGCTCAGAGAGGGCGACGCACGCCTCGGACCGGTCCTCGACCGGCTGTCCGAGGAGCACCAGGTGATCCACGAGGTGCTCGAACGCCTCGACGCCGCGCTGGTGGCCGCGGTCGCGGAGCCGCACCGGATCCGCGAGGTGCAGAAGGCGGTCGATCTGCTCACCGACACGCTGCTGTCGCATCTGTCCTATGAGGAGGGCGAACTGGTCGAGCCGATGGCCCGCATCCCGTACCACCACTGAGTGCACTTCGGCGTGTGCGGCGCCACGCGACCAGGGACTGCCAACAGACTGGGTTCGTGGACACCAGGAAGCGAGTCGATCCCGTCCGGCGCGGTCGCACCATCCTGGGGGCGTCGTTGCTGCTCACAGCCGTCGCCGCGGGGACAAGGGCCGCCGTCGGGTTCAGCCACGCGACCGAACTGGAGTCCGCGATCCGGGCGAAGGGCGGCCTGGACGTCACGATCGCGCTGCACACCGGGCTGACGTACGCGTGGCTCGTGTTCGCAGTGCTGACCGGGATCGCCGCGGTTCCGTTGCTGGTCAACGGCTCGGGCCGGACGTTCGCGGCCGGTGTCTGCTACTCGCTCGGCATGCCGTTGCTGCTGTTCAGCATCGGCGTCATCCCACCGGTCTCCACGGTCCAGACGCTGACGTGGCTGGCGTGCGGCGCCATCTTGCTGTTGGCGTGC
Source organism: Lentzea waywayandensis (assembly GCF_900115955.1). Taxonomy (GTDB): domain Bacteria; phylum Actinomycetota; class Actinomycetes; order Mycobacteriales; family Pseudonocardiaceae; genus Lentzea; species Lentzea waywayandensis. Next base: position 626,112 of record NZ_FOYL01000003.1, on the reverse strand, counting down.
TTCGTGATGCTCACGTCAGGGCCGGTTCCACCGCGGCAAGCTCCGGACCGGCGCAGGCCGGTCCGGAGCCGTCACCGCTAGCTGCCGGTCACCGTGCAGGTCGCGGTCGCGGACCTGCCGGGGTTGCTCTCCGACACGGCCGTGAGCGTCACCTTGGACATGATCGGCCCACTGCCCCGCTGCGCGTGCACCGGAACGTCGACAGTCCCGCCGAACTTGGCCGTGGCCAGCGCGTTGGGCACCGACACGGTCCAGCCGTTCTCGGCCTTCGCCGTCACGCGGTACACGTCACCGTTGAGGTACTGGTCGACGGGCTCCGGGTGCTGGCCACCGGGAGGCGCCGTGCGGCCGGTGTTGGTCAACGGGAAGCGGCACGTCGCCACGCCGTCGGTGCCGGCACGGGCCGCGGTCGGGTTGACCCGCACGCCGCGTTGCTGCGGTCCCGCACCGTCCAGCGACCGGACCGCCACCGTGTAGGACAGCACGCCACGGGAGTCGCGTTGCAGGTCCAGCACGTAGAAGTGCAGGCGGTTGGCCGTGTCGACGAACTCGAACTCGCTGCCGGAGTTCGTGCCCGCGTGCAGCAGCGCGTCGGACAGCTGGCGGTAGTCGCCGATCGTGATCGGGACCTTGGTGCCGTCGGGCAGGACGTAGTCGGTCATGCCGATGTCCTGCGGGTTCGCGTCGATCACCCACGTGAACGGCGCCGCGTCGGCGTTCTTGGTCTTGGCCAGCATCACGCCGGAGTCCGGGGTGAACGAGTCGGCGCCCATCCGGTCCACGACCTCGAGCGTGTAGTTGTTGTAGCCGCCACCGTCGCAGAACGGGTTGGTGGAGACGTTGCAGGACGGGGTCTTGTCGCCGGTGCCCAGCGCGAGGTTGATGCCGGTCAGACCGGTGGCGCCGGGGTTGACCTCGCGCGCGGTGATCTTCGCGATGACCGTGCCGGAGCCGGCCAGGGCCTCGCGGGACAACCGCAGGACGTTCTTCTCGTCCACGATGCCGAGCTTGATCTTGTTGCGCAGCGTCTGCTGCGCGCCGAGCGATCCGCCGCCGGTCGACGGGATCGTCCAGCGGGAGTGCGGGCCGCCTGGGCCGTTGAACGAGCCGCGCGACAGCATGTCCCACGGGCCGCTGTAGTCACGGCGCGGCGGGTTGCCGTACGGGTTGTTGTAGTTGTCGCCGATGCCGAGGATGTGGCTCAGTTCGTGCGCGTAGACGCCCTGGCCGGAGCTCTCGGCCTGGGTGGACGAGCCGCCGCCCGCGTTGGGCCAGATCGACGAGCCCGCCGCCCAGGAAGTCCAGTCGACGTAACGAGTGCTCGACCAGTTCGGCAGCGCGGGGTCCGGCGGGCCGAAGGCGTCGGTCACGTCCTCCTTGGTCCGGAACTTCATCATCCCGAACTCCTGCCACGTGCCGGACTCGTCCTGGCCCGCCGACAGGTAGTAGGTGAAGTCGTAGCCGGCGGGCACCTCCGCGCCGACGTCGGCCACCCACGCGGCACGGCCGTCGGTGCGGATGTTGCGGTTGCAGGAATCGCCTGCGGGACAACCGGTTCCGCCCTGGAACTCCATGGCGTACTCGTGGTCCTTGCCCGGCATCGTGTACGGGCCGAACGCCTTCAGGTCGACGCCGTAGCGTCCGCCGGAGGTCTCCATCCAGTACTCGTGCACGGTGTGACCGCGGTTGAGACCGTTCGGCTTGTTGAGGAAGTCCTGGTAGAACTGCCCGACCTGGGTGCGCGGCACGTTGCTCGCCTCGGCGCTCGGATTGCCGAACACCGTGGAGTTCTTGTCCTGCGTGACGACGAACGGCTGGTTCGGGTAGTCCAGCAGGACCAGCGCGCCCTTGAAGGTGCGCACCGAACCCTTGACCGCCGGGTCGGCCCAGTTGGTACCGGGGATCTTCTTGTAGTCCCGTGCCCACGTCATGTGGTCGGGGTTGACCCAGTTCTGCGGGTCGATCGGGCCGGGGAACCCGTTCTGCGCCAGCACACGCGCGGTGTCCCGGGACTGCTGCCACGGCTGTTGCTGCGGCCAGTGGTCGTACTGCCAGTGGTTCGACGGTTCTTCCGGGGGAGCTGCGGCGGAGTTGCCGGCGGTGAACATCGCGATCGAGAGGAGCGCGGTGATCATCAGGGCAGGGCGCCGGTGTCTGCGGTCCATACCACCACCGTGGTGCAGAGCGACCCGTGCGAACCAGCGCCGATCGTCTGATCAGTTGGCGGGCAGGTCGATTCGCACGGACGCACCGCGCGGCCTCGGCACGAACCGCACGCTGCCGCCGTGCACGGCCACGACGTCCGCCACGATCGCCAGTCCCAGACCGGATCCGGGCAGGCCGCGGGCGTCGGGCGCGCGCCAGAACCGTTCGAACGCCGAGTTCCGGTGCTCGAACGGCACTCCCGGTCCCTCGTCGCTGACGGTGAGCCAGCCCGGCTTCGACCGGACGGTGATCGTGGAACTGGCCGGTGAGAACTTCACCGCGTTGTCGAGCAGGTTGAGCACGCTGCGTTCCAGCGCGTTCGCGTCGCCGACGACCGACCAGCCGGCGCGATCGACGTCGAAGAGGTGGTCGTGGGCGCGGCTGCGGGCGCGTTCGACGGCCCGGTCGATCACCGTGGCCACGTCGACGTGTTCGCTGGCCAGTTCGTGTTCGTCGCGGGCGAGCACGACCAGTTCGGTGACGAGGTCGCCGAACTCCTGGCTCTGGGCCTGGAGCCGGTCGAGGACCTCGGCGCGCTGAGGCAGGGCGCGGCCCGTTCGTTCGCTGCGCACCAGCAGGTCGATGTTGGTGCGCAGGCTGGTCAACGGGGTGCGCAGCTCGTGCGCGGCATCGTTGACCAGATCCTTCTGGCGGCGACGGGACTCGGCCAGTGCGGCGGTCATCGCCGTGAAGGCGCGGCCCAGGCGGCCCACCTCGTCCTGGCCGTCGACGGTGATCTCGGTCGTCAGGTCCTGGGTGCGCGCGATGTGCTCGGCGGTCTCGGTGAGGCGTTCCATCGGGGCCAGGGCGCGGCGGGTCAGCCAGAGCCCGGTGCCGGCCACGAGCAGCGCGCCGAGGATCGAGACGGCCACCAGGACACCGCCCAGCGTGGTCAGCGTGGTGTCGATCTCGGCCGTGCTGCGGCTCAGGATCAGCACCTCGCCGGTGTCCATCGGTTGCAGGAGAACGCGTGCCTCGGCGCCGGACTGGGTGATGCCGTCGCGGAACGTCGGTGTCGTCACGAAGTCGCCGGCGACGTTGACCACCGGGTCGACGCCGGGCGGCGCACAGGTGCTGCCGTCGGCGTTCAGGGTCTGGATGCCCTGCAGGACCTGTTGCAGTCCCTCGGTCGGAACGCCCTGGTCGCAACGGATCTTGAACTCGCGCCGTTCCCCCGGTTCCAGCGGCTGGCCGATCCGCGGTGGCACGCTCGCGAGCAACGACTTGTCGAGCTGCGAACGCAGGTTGTGCTCGGTGGCGAGCCAGGTGACGACGCTGATCCCGGCGATCGCGACCGCCACGACGCACGCGGTGATCAGCGCGAGTTTGCCGCGCAGCAGGACCGGACGGCTCATGGCGACTCGCGCAGGATGAAACCCATGCCGCGCACGGTGTGCAGCAGGCGGGCGCGGCCACCGGCCTCGGTCTTGCGCCGCAGGTAGCCGATGTACACGTCGAGGTTGTTCGTGCCGTTGTCCTTGCCCCACACGGCGTGCTTGAGGTGCTGCTTGGTCAGCAACCGCTCGGGGTTGCCCAGGAAGACCGCCAGCAGGTCGAACTCGGTCGGGGTCAGGTCGAGCCACTCGCCGCCGCGCACGACCTCGCGGGCGTCCGAATCCATCCCCAGGTCGGCGAACTGGAGCGTGCGCGGGGCCGCGCGCCGCCGGTTCTGCTTGAGCAGCGCGCGGACCCTGGCCAGCAGTTCTTCCAGCGCGAACGGTTTGACCAGGTAGTCGTCGGCGCCGGCGTCCAGCCCGGTGACCCGGTCGCCCAGCGCGTCGCGGGCGGTGAGCATCAGCACGGGCAGGCGTTCCCCGGCCGCGCGCAACCGGCGGCAGGCCTCCGAACCGTCGAGGTTCGGCATCATCAGGTCGAGAATCGCCAGGTCGGCGCCCGCGAGCCGGACCAGTGCCTCGGCTCCGTCCGCGGCGGTGGTGACCTCGTAGCCCTCGAACTCGAGGCTGCGCCGCAGACTGTCCCGCACGTCCGGGTCGTCGTCCACCACGAGCAGTCGCATGCGCAAGACGGTAGGGCTCCTCGCTGTGAGCCAGCTGTGTGTATGCGCTCTAACGATTCTCTCAGCAGAAGCCAAGGACGTTCTCACGACAACGTCAGCAGGCTCGGTTGCACAACGGTCACAGCTGTGTCCACAGTGGAACGGAGATGACATGGCGGTGAGCACTGCACAGGCCACGGCGACGGTGGACATCATGATTCCCGTCTACAACGAGGAACGCGCGCTGCCCGGATGCGTCGAGGTGCTGCACGCGTTCCTGAGCGAGCAGTTCCCGTTCGACTGGTCGATCGTGGTGGTGGACAACGCGAGCACGGACTCGACCCTGGAGGTCGCCTGGGACCTGGCGCAGAAGTACGAGCGGGTGCGCGTGCACCACCTCGACCGCAAGGGTCGCGGGCTGGCGCTCAGAGAGTCGTGGGGCTCCAGCGAGGCCTCGGTCGTCGTCTACATGGACGTCGATCTGTCGACCGGGCTGGACGGGTTGCTGCCGCTGGTCGCGCCGTTGCTCAACGGCCACTCGGACCTGGCGATCGGTTCACGGCTGGCACCGGGTTCGCGCACGGTGCGCGGGCCGCGGCGGGAACTGGTGTCGCGCGCCTACAACGCGTTGATCAGACTGACGCACGGCGCGAAGTTCAGCGATGCCCAGTGCGGCTTCAAGGCCGCGCGCACCGAGGTCGTCCGGCCGTTGCTCGGCCAGGCACGCGACGAGGCGTGGTTCTTCGACACCGAGCTGCTGCTTCTGGCCGAGCACAACGGTTTGCGCGTGCACGAGGTGCCGGTCGACTGGATCGAGGACGTGGACAGCCGGGTCGACGTCGTCGGCACCGCCATCGACGACATCAAGGGGTTGATCCGCGTGGCGCGTGCGAAGGCCAACGGCACAGCTCGCGTGAACGGGCTGCCCCAACGACCTCAGCCCCGTGCAATCCACCCGGACGCCGTGCTGAGCCGCAGCGAGGGCGGGCTCTCCTGGCAGGTGTTGTCGTTCGCGGTGATCGGCGTGCTCTCCACGCTGGCGAACCTGGCTCTGTACGGCATCTTCCGGCTGTGGTGGCCGGTACTGGTGGCCAACCTGGTCGCCTTGATCATCACCACCCTGTTCAACACGGAGGCCAATCGGCGCTTCACCTTCACGGCCCGCAACACCGCCCGCGGCAAGACACATCTGCAGGGCTTCGTGGTGTTCGGGCTCTATTACGCGTTCACCTCGGCCGCGCTGCTCATTTTGCCCGCGGTCTCCCCTGACCCACCGCGCGCCCTTGAACTGGTGGTGCTGCTCGGCTCCTCCGCGCTGGGCACGGTGGGGCGCTTCTTCCTGTTGCGGAGCTGGGTGTTCCGCCGGGACAACCGAAAGGACCAGGCATGACCGCCACGGCCGAAGTGGCCGCCCCTGCCGACGTGCCGACCGTCTCGCGTTCTCCCCGTTGGCCCGCCTGGGCTCTCGTGGCGATCTGCGTGCTGGCCGGTGCGCTGTACGTGTGGGCGATCGGCGCCGGACAGGTCGGCAACTCGTACTACGCGGCGGCGGCGAAAGCGATGTCGACGTCGTTGGGCAACTTCCTGTTCGGCTCGTTCGACCCGGCCGGCGTGGTGACGGTCGACAAGCCGCCGATGTCGTTGTGGCCGCAGGCGATCGCCGTGTGGATCTTCGGGTTCCACGGCTGGGCGGTGTTGCTGCCGCAGGTGATCGAGGGTGTGGCGGCGGTGTTCCTGTTGCACCGCACCGTCCGGCTGTGGGCCGACGAGAAGGTGGCGCTGCTCGCCGCGCTGATCCTCGCGCTGACGCCGATCACCGTGGCGATCAACCGCGACAACAACCCGGACACGTTGCTGGTGTTGCTTCTCGTCGCTTCCGCGTACGCCTTCACTCGGTCGGTTCAGTCCGCCGAGAGCCGTCCGCGCACGAAGTGGTTGCTGTGGTGCGCTTTCTTCATCGGCTGCGGGTTCCTGACCAAGATGCTCCAGGCGTGGATCGTCTTGCCGGGGTTCGCGCTGGCCTACCTGGTGGGGACATCGGCTCCCGTGAAGCGCCGGATCCTCGACCTGCTGGCGGCCGGCGGCGTGCTGGTGGCGTCGTCGTTCTGGTGGGTGGCGCTGCACGCGTGGTGGCCGGGTTCCAAGCCGTACATCGGCGGGAGCACGGACGGCGGCGCGTGGGACCTGATCATCGGGTACAACGGCCTGGGGCGGGTCTTCGGCGGGGACGGCAACCCGGGCAGTGAGGGCATGTCGCCCGGTCAGCTGCCTTCCGGCCAGATGCCCACCGGTCAGGGACCGATGGAGTTCGGCGGTCCCGGCGGAGGTGCGATGTTCGGCGGCCAGCCCGGCATCACGCGCATGTTCGACGCCTCGGTCGGCGGGCAGATCTCGTGGCTGCTGCCGTTGTGCCTGCTGGTCCTGGGCACCGTGGCGGTGGCGGGCGTGCTGCGGTGGCGACGCGGCGTTCCGGGTGTTCCGGCCGAACGCGCGGGCTGGTTCATGTGGGGCAGCTGGCTGTTGGTCACGGCGCTGGTGTTCAGCCTCGCGCAGGGCATCTTCCACCCGTACTACACGACGATGCTCGCGCCGGCCGTCGCGGCGATCAGCGCCGCCGGGATCGTGATGTTCTGGCGTGCCAAGAGCTTCGTGCGCTTCCTGCTGCCGCTCTCGGTCGCGATCACGGCCGGGTGGGCGTTCGTCCTGGTCTCGCGGGACACGTCGTTCCACGGCTGGGCGCGGTGGGCGGTGCTCGGGGTCGCGGCGGTCGCGGTCGTGGTGCTGCTCGTCGGCCTGCGCCGGGCCGGTCTGGTGGCCGCGGTGGTCGCGGTGCTGCTGGTACCCGCCGTGTGGTCGACCGCCGTCGCGGCGACAGCCAGCTCCAACGGCGTGATGCCCGCTGCCGGGCCGAACGAGCGCGGTAACGGCGGCTTCCAGATCTTCCGCAACGGGCAGCAACCGCCCAACGGGGTGCAGCCACCGAACGGCACGCAGCTGCCCAACGGGGCGCAGCCACCCAACGGCCGGGGAAATCGGGGACCGATGATGGGCGGCCCTGGTGGCCAGACCACGCTCACCGACGAGCAGAAGCGGGTCCTCGACTACGCCAAGAAGAACGGCAACGGCGCGGAGATCACCCTCGCGGTCGCCGGTTCGGCGCAGATGGCGTCGCCGTTCATCATGGGCTCCGACGAGGTCGTGATCGGCATGGGCGGGTTCTCCGGCTCGGACAACGCGCCGTCGGTCGACCAGCTTCAGTCGTGGGTCGCCGAGGGCAGGCTCAAGTTCGTGCTCGGCGCCGGCGACCAGATGGGCGGTCGCGGTCCTGGCGGCCGCGGCGACAACGGCCGCCAGGAGTGGATCACCGCGCACTGCTCCACAGTGGACCCGAGCGCCTATGGCGGCGGATCCGGCCTGGAGCTGCTGGAGTGCCGTGCGTGAGGTCAGGGCACCAGCGCCCAGGCCTGCTGCGCGCTGGCCTTGCAGAAGGCGAGCCAGCGGCTCTGGGTGGTGATGACGCCGTCTGAGCCGGCGCGAGCGAGCGCGGTGGAGGAGTTCTGCTGCGTCTGCGGGCCCCAGTCGCCGTCGATGCCGGTCGAGATGCCCCAGATGTACTGGCAGGCGGCCTGGACGAAGTACGTCTGGGTCGCCGAGCCGGTGTTGAAACTGGAGTCGCCGCTGCCCGAGATCGCGTTGTCGATGTGGGCGTGGTTGTGGTGTTCCGCGTTGTCCAGGTACGAGATGACGTGCCGGAAGTGGTAGTGCAGGGACGCCATCGTTCCCCAGTACCGGATCCGGGCGGTGCGCAGGGCGTCGCCGGTGGAGCTCTTCCACTGGTCGTACCGGCCGTTGAAGGCGGTGAACGTCGCCCCCGTGTCGCGGTTCGTGATGAGCATGCGCGCGAGGTCGAACGCCCTGCCCTCGCCGTGCATGCCGGACTTGTTCACGTAGGCGCCGTAGGAGTAGATCTTGTGCGGCGCGGTCCAGTGGTACGGCGTCCAGTTCCGCCAGTGGACGTGCCAGGTCTCCAGCCGGGCGTAGAACGCCGGCTCGTAGCGGAACGACGACGCGGCGCCGTTCACCTCGTAGAAGGTCGGCTGCGAGTTGATCTCGCTCTGGGTGACGAGGGTCGCCGCGGAGGCGCTCCCGGTGCCGAGCAGAACCGCCGCTGAGCCCGCCACACCCGCGGCGAGAATGCTCCGGCGCGACATCGATCCGTTCATGTCCGGAGTCTTGCCCCGGACATGAACGCGATCCCTAGTCCCGCGACCAGTCTTCGGCCACGGGAACGCTGACAGGTACCTCCTCCTCGCGGCTCGCTTCGTCCGCGAGCACGCGACGCCGCTGTTCCTCGCTCGCACCGAACATGAAGCACATGCCTGCGACGTTAGGCGTGGCGTCCTCGCGCGGGCTTCTCGATTCCTGCTCGCTCCTCCGGTTTGGCCAGGTTCCGCGGCCAACTCGGACCGAACTGCCGGCGAAATTTGCGCGCGCCCGACTTCTCTCGCGGACATTCACGTGCTGGTATGCACCATGACTGATCGCGGCGACCGCATCGTGAGCGTGCTGGAGGAGGCCTTCGCGGGCCTGATGGCCGCCGACCCGGCCGCGTTCCGGCACAAGTTCCGCAAGATGGCGGCCGAACCGTTCACGTTCTACCGGGGCAGCGCCTGCCTGTTCTACGCCGACATGGCCGAGCTGCCCGACGAGTGGATCGACGAACGCACCAGTCGCATCTGGATCCAGGGCGACCTGCACGCGCAGAACTTCGGCACCTACATGGACTCCGAAGGCACCCTGGTGTTCGACGTCAACGACTTCGACGAGGCGTACCTCGGCGCGTTCACGTGGGACCTCCGCCGCTTCGCCGCCTCGATGGCCCTGCTCGGCTGGCGCAAGGCACTCCCCGACAGCGCGATCACCGAGCTGATCCGCACCTACGTCGCCGCCTACGTCGCCCAGGTCCGCACGTTCGTCGAGCACCCGGACGACGAGCTCTTCAGCCTGCGCCTGGACAGCACCGAGGGCGCCCTGCACCGCGTCCTGCAACGAGCCCGCCTGGCCACCCGGATCGGCCTGCTGGACGACAAGACCACGATCGTCGACTACGAACGCCGCTTCCGCCGCGACCGCGAAGGCACCCACGAACTGTCGTCCGACGTGCTGGAGTCCGTCGCCCGCGCCTTCGCGTCCTACCTGGACACCATCCCGACCGGCAAACGCGCGTCGAGCCGCACCTACGCCGTCAAGGACGTGGTGGGCCGCAGCGGGTTCGGCATCGGCTCGGCCGGCCTGCACGCCTACAACATCCTGGTCGAGGGCCGCTCACAGGCGTTGGAGAACGACGTCGTGCTGTCGATGAAGCAGGCCAACATCGCCGCCCCCAGCCGAATCGTCGCCGACACCCGGATCCGCGAGTACTTCACCGACCACGGCCACCGCACCGCCGTCTCGCAGCGAGCCCTGCAGGCCCACGCCGACCCGTGGCTCGGCCACACCGAGATCGACGGCGTCGGCTACGTCGTCGCCGAACTCTCCCCCTACGAGGCCGACCTCGACTGGTCGGACCTCACCGAGCCCGCCGACATGCTGCCCGTGCTCGGCTATCTGGGCCGCGCCACCGCGAAGATGCACTGCGTGGCCGACTCGGACTCGTCCCAGACCCTCGTCGACTTCCAGTGCGAGGAGGCCATCGCCGGGGTCATCGGGGATCGCGAGGAGGCTTTCACCGACGCCATCGTCGAGTTCGCTCTCGACTACGCGCGGCAGACTCGGGAGGACCACCGGTTGTTCGTGGACGCGTTCCGGGACGGCCGGATCAAGGGCGTGGGCTCGACCGCCTGACCTGTCCAACTGCACGTTCGTGGCCGGCAAGTCCGGATCCACCAGCGCAGTGACTCGGATGAATGAGCCCGTGGGATCGACACTTGCGGGGATTTTACTGAACACCTGGAATAGCGCTGATCTGAACGAGTGAACCTGAACGCGCCCGGTAATGAGCGACGCCGACGTTTCGAACTAGTCGAGCGAACACGTCGTCCACCCGGCGCAGAAGGGATTCTCATGCCCACCGGCCAGCACGGCGAGAATCTTCGCACGAGGAAGATCGCGGCGGTGGTGATCGCAGTTCTCGGAGGGCTTTTGGCCACCTTTCTGGCCATTGCTTTCCTCGCGGGCGACCCGACCCGGGATCCGCCGAGCACAAACGTCCTGTTGACCGCCACGACATCGCCGTCCTCCTCCGGGGCAACTACCGAGGACACGACCGCAACGTCAACGAGCACATCGGGAACGGGCACGACGGCGTCGCCTGCGGCCTCCCGGACGACGAAGCCCAACTCCTCCGCGAAGGTTGTGACGACGTCAGGACCGGTCACCCACGGGAATGGGCCGTGCACTGGAAATTTTGCCGTCGCCAGTCCCGCCGAGATGACCAGGATTTCCGCCTCCGGCGGAGTCACGTTCTCCGGAACCGCATGCACAAATGATCTTATCTGGATCCTCGACTTCGACCCCACGGACGACCACTACTATCAGACCAACGAAGATGCGCTCAACATTTCCGCCGGAAAGTGGCAGTTCCACAACGCACCGATCGGCAACGAGGGCGACGAGCCCGGAACCGTGTATCCGATCGTGGTGATCCGCGCTTCCGAGACTTGCAGCGCAGCGCTCCGGGGCATGCCTGCGGACAACGAAGGAACGGTCAGGTTCACGCCACTACCGGCAAGCTGTCCCAAGTCGGGCTCAGCAGATCACAAGACAGTGCACGTGGTGAACGATGGACCATGACAACCGGCATCGCAACAAGATCATCACCGTGCTGCTCGCGACGACGGGGATCGGCATGGTCACAGCGACAGCCCTGATAGCCGTGATGGTCCTGCTACGCGGCACCAACGGCGCCGTCAGCCCTGCTGAAGCGCCCACCACCAGGTCCAGTGCGCAGGCGGCGGCGACCGGACCCGCGATCACGACGCCCCAAGGTGCGTGTACGACGCCGTTCAGCGTGTCCACCCCGGCCGAGCGCACCACGATCTCCGCATCCGGCGGAGCCGTTTTCTCCGGCACAGCCTGCGACGGCGATCTGATCTGGATCCTCGACTTCGACCCGACCGACGGCTACTACTACCAGACCAATGAACGCCCACTGCTCATCTCTCCCGCCGGCAAGTGGGAGTTCCGCAACGCGCCGATCGGCAACACGGGAGACAGCACGGGAACGGTGTACCCCGTCGTCGTTCTTCGCACCTCGGCAGCGTGCTCCGACGCGTTGCGCGCCATGGCTCCGGACAGCAGTCGAACCGTGCGGTTCACACCGCTGCCCGCAGCGTGTCCCTCCACAACGGACAAGGAGAACTACCGCGTCGTGGAACTTGTGAACGGTGGTCCGTGATGGCCGATGACGGCGTCATACCCAAGGTCCGGACGGAGAACCTCAAGGTAGTCCGGATGTGGAAGGACGACATCGACGAGATGGTCCGTCTCATCGAGGAGGCGACCGCCCAGGACGGCGAAGATCTGATCATCGAGGTGAACGGCGAGGATCTGCTCAAGGACGTGAGCCACCTGTCCAGCTATCAGGGTCGCGTCAAGTCGATCTCGGTCACGAGCGGATCCGTCCGGCTGTACCTCGGCGCTTATCCGTGCCAGATCGTCGTGCGAACCCCGGACCTCAAGCTGCGCGGCATGATGAGCGAGATCGTCAAGATCGCAGACAGGTGCATGCGACTGAGGTTCTTCCACAAGACCTTGCACAGCATGCGGAACGCGGTCCTGTTCACACTTGCCTGCGTCGCGGTGACCACTTATCTCGGCACCACGACGGCTTCCGGCAGAACAAGCCCGTCTCTCGTGGACTTCGCGTTGATACCGGTCGGAGCACTGGTCGCGATCGGGCTGGTGTTCTGGCTCCTGCGCCCGCTCTCCTCGGTGCTGCACACCCGAACCCGCCACGAGGCACCGCCGTTCTGGCAGCGCAAGAAGGACGACCTGCTGATCAACCTCACATCCCTGATGATCGGCGGGGTGATCGGCTACTACGTCAACATGTTCACGAAGTAGCTAGTGGACGAGGCCGTGGTGGCGGTTCGTCCACGCGGCGACGGCCGGCAGCACGTCCGTGATCCACTCGCGGGCGGCGGCGGTGAGTTCGTAGCGGGCCGCGCGGCGGAGCACGAAACCGTTGTCCTGAAGGCGTTCCAGCGTCCTGATGACCTTCGGGCCGAGGACCGGGACCAGGTCCTCCGCCGCCTTGGCGCCGTCGGACAGCGCGACCAGGACCTGCGGTAGCTGGTCGCTGCTCATCAGGTCCTGCAACGCGAGCAGGTGGTGCAGGGCCGAGGAGTCGGCGGCGCGTTCGGCGGCGAACGTGCTCGGGTCGTGCATCTGGACGCGGGCCCGGCCGCCTCGCTTGGCGCGTTGCAGTGCCGCGTCCGTGTCGCGGACCAGGTCGATCAGCGTGCCCTCGGGGCTCGGAACGTGTGCCGCGACGCCGATGGACGCCGTCTGGCCGTGCAGGGTGAGGTGGTAGCCGTCGTTCGTGGTGATCTCGGTCTGCAGCGCGCGGATGCCGCGCAGGATCCGTTCGGCCACCACGGCCGCTTCTCCGCCCGTGGTGCGGGGCAGCAGCACGAGGAACTCATCGCCGCCGTAGCGGCACACGAGGTCCGTCGGGCGCGTGTGGGTCGCCAGCACCGCGGCCACGTCGGTCAGCACGACGTCGCCGGCGGGGTGGCCGTACTCGTCGTTGATCTTCTTGAAGCGGTCCAGGTCGAGCATGAGCAGCGCGACCTGCTCCCACCGGCGCTGGGCGCGGCGGTACGTCGCGGGTGCCTGGTCGTCCCAGCCCCACCGGCCGAGGAGGCCCGTGAGGCGGTCCGTCGCCCAGGCGCCGACTGGTTGTGCGCACGAACCGCAGCGCGTGGGAGCGCTTTCGTCGTGCAGGCGCAGAGAACCGTGGTCCACCGGTGACCCCATTCGCACAGTCGCCATGAGTCCCCCCAGACTGCAGCTCTGACTGGCCCGATCTGCCCCTTTCAACTGAAGTGACGTCGTTCGGATCAAACGCGACACATCAGTGCAAGCGGCGGAGTGTGATCATAGGACTACGGACAGGTGGATTCAACCCCTGTGATGTCATATGCTCTCTTGGTTCCACAACAGTGGAATGATCGCTGGCCCTGAGTCGCTCCAGCGGAGGTGTGGCGTGAGGCCGTTCACCGAGGTCCTCAACGAGCTGTGCAACAACCCGCCCGACGGACGGGGCAAGGTTACCAACGTAGCGCTCGCCGCCGCCGTGAAGGCCCGGGGCGGGGACATCGGGCACGGCTACATCTCGCAGTTGCGGCTCGGCGTGAAGGACAACCCGACCTGCCAGGCCATCGTCGACCTCGCCGGCGCGCTCGGCGTGCACCCCGCGGTGTTCCTCGGCGGACGCCGCGAACTGCACCCGGCGGAACAGCCTGGATGGCGTCCGACTGCCGTGAGCACGCTCTTCGAGGCCGTGCACCCGCCGGACCGCGGACCGTGGTCGCCGGAGGAGGTCGCGGCCTCGATCAGCTCGTCCGGGCAGTTCGGCAGCATCTCCGCCAGCTACATCCGTGAACTGCTGAGCAACACCAGCGACAACCCGCGGCTCAAGCACATCCTCGGCCTGGCCGACCACTTCGGCGCCGATCCGGCGTACTTCCTCGACGACGACCTGGCCGCGAGAGTCGACTCGGAGCTGACAGACTTCCTGGCACTGCGCGAACTCGGCGTCGTCGAGTTCGTCACCCGTCTGGCCGAACGTACGGGCGATCTGTCCCCGCAAGCCAGGGCCGCTGCGGTAGAAGGGTTCCGGCAGGCGCTCGAAGTCGGTGAAGGGTGGTCGTTCCCGCTGAACAGCCGTCGTACTTCCGCGGACCACACTTGATGACGATGCCGGCGTGAAGATCTCAGCCTGGACCGCTGCAGACGACATCGAGAGGAGGCGACGGGTGAACCGCAGGAAACTGCGCAAGCTGGTCGACGAGGTCGCCCGAGACCTCGGCCTGCCGCCCGACGCCACGCACCAGGAGGCGAGCCGCCGGGTCTGCGAGCTCATGGGTGAGCGGCTCGACCGTCCCGTCGACGTCCGGTTCGCCGCCATCACGAACGCGGTCTGCCTGAGCGGCGCCACCGCGTTGCTCGAGAACGGCACGTACCTCGTCATCTGCGCGGACTCGCCGTCCTGGTACCACCGCCTGCACGTGCTGCTGCACGAGTTCGCGCACGTGCTGCTCCAGCACCAGCCCGTCGCGCTGACCCGCGACGAGGGCATGCGCAAGCTCGCGCCGCACCTGCTGCCGCGGATGGCGAAGATCATCGCTGGGCGCACGACGCTGACCGAGGACGAGGAGCGCGAGGCCGAGAACCTCGCCGACCACCTCCTGGAACGGCTGACCGAACACCGGGTGTGGGCCGACACGGCCACCACCGAGGAGCCCGCGCACGTGCGCCGGGTGGCCGAGTCTCTCGAAGGAAGATCTCGCTGGGTGCGTCGTGGCGATCTTTAACCTGATCTACCTCTCGTGCGGCATGGTCGGCCTGCTCCTCCTCGCGTACAAGATCCGCGCACTGCGGTCGAGCTGGGGCAGCCCCCGTGTCGTCGCGCTCATCTCCACGGTCTCCTTCTCCGCGTTCGCCATCCTCTTCGCCGCACCCGCGAACATCACCTGGATCAACTGGGTCAGCGGCGTGCCGAACTTCGCCGCGCTGCTCGTCTACAGCCTCGTGGTGGGCTTCGCCGGGTCGTCGTTCGCGCTCGTGCTGTTCTGGCGCTACCCGGTGGTCCAGGCGTGGCAACGGGTCCGGCTGATCGTCGTCAGCTACGGCTCGATCATCGCGGCGATGATCGTGCTGTTCTTCAAGTCCGAGGTCGACGAGGAACGCCAGGTCGACTTCGACACGTTCTACGCGACGCAGCCCACGGTGGCGGTGTTCCTGTTCATCTACCTGGTGGCGACCGCGGTCGGCTGCGGCGGCCAGGCCTACCACTGCTGGCAGGGCGCGCGGGACGAGGCGATCTCCGCCCGGCCCTGGCTCGCCCGCGGCCTGCGCTGGTACAGCGCGACCGGGCTGTTCCCGGTGGCGTTCGCGGTCATCAAGCTGTTCGTGCTGCTGATGAACTGGTTCGGTGAGCGCAGCTTCGACGTGCTGAGCCTGGCCGCGCCGCTGATGGCGTCGCTGTCGATCTTCCCACTGGTGATCGCGATGGCCCTGCCGGTCTTCGGCCCGCGCCGCCCGTCGCCGTCGCTGTGGGTGCGGCGCTGGCGCACGTACTTCGCGCTGCGGCCGCTGCACCGCGCGCTGGTGCACGTGAACCCCGGCATCGTGCTGGTGGCGCCGGGCAAGTTCCTCAACCCGCACCACCGCGTGCGCCGGCAGATCATCGAGCTCAACGACTGGCGCTGGGCGCTCACGCCGTACTTCGACCTGACCGTCGGCGAGGCCGCGACCTCGCTCGCGCGCGGTGCCTCCCTGCCCAAGGACGAGGTGGCCGCCGTCGTGGAGGCCGCCCAGCTGCGGGCCGCGGGCTCGTCGGGTGGCCGTTCCCGGGCACCCAAGCGCCGTCCCGCCTCGGAGATCGTCGACGGCACCGACCTCGCCGCCGAGCACGACAGGTGGGTCCGGATCTCGCGTGCGTACCAGCACTCGCCGATAGTCGACGCCGCCGTCGCCGACGCAGCGCGCGTGGAAGCAGCAGGGGGAATGGATTAGATGGCACCCACACACGCCGTTGTCCTCGGCGGCGGGCTCGCGGGCATGCTCGCGGCGTCCGTCCTCGTCCGGCACGTGGACGAGGTCACCGTGGTGGAGCGCGACAAGCTGCCGGACGGCCCCACGCCCCGTTCCGGCGTGCCTCAGGCCCGGCACGCGCACCTGCTGATGTCCGGTGGCGCACGGGCGATCGAGTCGTTGCTGCCGGGCACTCTGGACGCGTTGTTCGCCGCCGGCGCACACCGGATCGGCGTGCCGAACGACCTGGTGTCGCTCAGCGCCCAGGGATGGGTGCCGCGGTTCCCCGAGATGCAGTTCATCGTCTCGTGCAGTCGCGGGCTGCTGGACTG
Source organism: Lentzea waywayandensis (assembly GCF_900115955.1). Classification (GTDB taxonomy): domain Bacteria; phylum Actinomycetota; class Actinomycetes; order Mycobacteriales; family Pseudonocardiaceae; genus Lentzea; species Lentzea waywayandensis. Next base: position 609,819 of record NZ_FOYL01000003.1, on the reverse strand, counting down.
GGTCGTGCGCAGCCAGGCGTTGCGGGACAACAAGATCTCCGTGCTGACCGGGACCGAGCCGGTGTCGTTGCTCGGTGACCGGGACGCGGTGTCCGGGGTGCTGGTCGAGGACCGGATCTCGCACGAGCGGATGTCGCTGGAGGCCGACCTCGTCGTGGACACGACCGGGCGCGGCTCCCGGCTGCCCGCCTGGCTGGTCGACCTGGGGCTGCCTGCCGTGCACTCGGAGAGCGTCGACTCCGGACTTGCCTACGCCACCAGGATCTTCCAGGCACCGCCGACCGCGGCCTCCGGTTTCCCGATCGTCAACGTGCAGGCGAACCCGCGTGATCCGCAACCCGGTTGCACCGCGACCCTGCTGCCCATCGAGGACGGGAAGTGGCTGGTCACGTTGTCCGGGACGCGCGGCGGCGAGCCGTCGACCGACGAGTCGGAGTTCGTCGGCTTCGCCCGGTCGGTGCGCAATCCGGTCGTGGGAGAGCTGATCGCCTCGGCCGAACCGCTGTCGCCGGTGTACGGATCGCACAGCACCGCGAACCGCCGGATGTTCTTCGAGCGCTTGAAGTCCTGGCCTGCCGGGCTGGTGGCGCTGGGCGACTCGGTGGCGACCTACAACCCCGTCTACGGGCACGGGATGTCGATCGCGGCGCAGAGCGCGCAGGCGTTGGACGCCGGTCTGGCGGCCGGGCACTCGGCCCAGCAGATCCAGCGCGGCATCGGCAAGGTGGTCGACGGGGCCTGGGCGATGGCGACCAACCAGGACATCCTGTATCCCGGCGCGGTCGGGAAGCCGTTGCCGCTGGCCGGGCGGGTTCTGCAGCGCTATGTGGACCGTCTGGTGCGCACGGCCACCACGGAGGCCGCGGTGACTCGGGCGTTCCTGGACGCGTTCACGTTGTCCGCTCCGATGGCGAACCTGGTGAGCCCCAAGGTGGTGTGGGCGACCATGCGCGGGCCGCGGTCGGCGTCTCCGGAGCCGACGCTGACGGAGGACGAACGCGACCGGGTCACCGGCTGACGTGTACCGCCTTCAAGCCGTCATCGCCGGCACCGGAGTGCTGGTGAGCGATCAAGTCGTTCCGCTTCCGCAGGACCTGGTGCTGCTTCCGCTGTCCGCTGTGCCCGGCCCCAGGCAACTGGCGGAGTGGTCGTTGCGCGGGCCGGTCGCGTTCGTGGACGCGGAGTTCTTCGGCGGCACGGGCTCGCAACGGGCCCAGGTCTGGGACCAGGGCCGCAGCGTGCTCGGGCCGTTGGTGCGGGAAGAGGACGACCCGATGCCCGGCGTGACGCCGATTTCCCAGGCACTGCGGCGGCTTGGGGTCGTGAAGGGCGAGCACCACGACGAGTTCGACGCCGTGGGGCTCGGCCGGCACCGCGACACCGAGGACTGGGTCACGTCCGCGGAGTGAAGTCCGCGCTCTGCACGTACTTCATGGCCTCGATGAAGACCGGGTCCCGCATCCTCGCGCCCAGCTCGGCCTCGGTGGGTTCCGCGACTCGCTGGTGCAGCCACCACAGGTTGCCGAACGGGTCGGCGAACCGGCTGACCCGGTCGCCCCAGAACAGTTCGGTGGGCTCGGTGACGATCCTGCCGCCGAGTGCCACGGCGCGCTTGAGCGTGGTCGCGTCGTCGGCGAGGTAGAGACGCAGGAACGCGGGCGTGGGCGGCCAGTCCGGCACGTCGAACAGCATCACGACCGAGTCGCCGATGCGGACCTCGGCGTGGCCGATGCGCGGTGCCTCGCCCACGCGGCCCAGTTCGGTGGCGTCGAACACCTCCGTGATGAAGTCGATCAGTTCGGCGGTGTGGCCCGCGGTGATCAGCCACGGCGTCACGGTGTGGTAGCCCTCGGGCACGACGTTCATCGGTCTCCCCTTTGCTCGTTGGGGTGACCGTATGGCGCATGTAGGACGAGATTGGTCCTAGTTCTGGCCTAGGTTTGCGGCATGAGTGATGCGGCCCGGTTGTTGCGCCTGCTGTCGTTGCTGCAGACGCCCCGCGAGTGGCCCGGCAGCGAGCTGGCTGCCCGGTTGGAGGTCACGCCGCGGACGGTGCGGCGTGACGTCGACCGGTTGCGCGACCTCGGTTATCCCGTCGAGGCCTCGATGGGTGTGCTCGGCGGGTACCGGCTCGGTGCGGGCGCGGCGATGCCACCGCTGTTGCTCGACGACGAGGAGGCCGTCGCCATCGCGGTCGGCCTGCGCACCGCCGCGCGGCAACCGGTGGCGGGCATCGCCGAGGCGTCGCTGCGCGCCCTGGCGAAGCTGCAGCAGGTGCTGCCGCCCCGGCTGGCCCGGCGGGTCGCGTCACTGACGGCGGCCACGGCACCCGTGTCAGCCTCGGACGCCTCCCTGGTCGACCCCGGCCAGCTGACCGTGATCGCCGGTGCGGTCGCCGCCCGCGAACGGGTGCGGTTCGCCTACGTAGCCAACGAGAACGTGGTGTCGAAGCGGCACGTGGAGCCTGTTCAGTTGGTAGCGCTCGGCCGGCGCTGGTACCTCCTCGCTTTCGACGTGGAACGGGACGACTGGCGGATCTTCCGGCTGGACCGCGTCTCTTCCGCGCTCGCCACCGGGGCGCGCTTCGCACCGCGCGTGCCGCCCGGCGGGGACGCGACGGAGTTCGTGACGCGGAAGATGTACGACTCGGCGCCGACCTTCCGGGCCCGTGCGACCCTGCGGCTACCGGTGGAGCTGGCGCGGGCTCGGCTTGCGGACTTCGCCGGCGACCTGACTGCCCTCGACGACGGCTCGTGCTCGTGGCACAGCGTCGAGGACACGATCGACTACCTCGCGTTCCGCCTGGCCTTGCTGGGGTGCGACTTCGTCGTGCACGGGCCGGACGAGCTGGTGGAGCACCTGCGGGGGTTGGGTGATCGGATCAGCCGGTCGGTGCGCGAGGCTCACCCGCCCGGTGGTCCCGCTCTCACGCCCAGCACCGGCTGACCTCCCACCACCCCTTCGTAAGAGCGGTCCCACGGCCAGTGCCCGGACTCGTCGGCGTGCACGAGCTGCAAGGCCTGGATGCCCTCGCCGTAGAGCCGCGCGGACACCAGCAGGTGGGCCCACGGGCGCGCCACGCGGACGACCTCCAGCAGCGGGCCGCCGGGCACGGTGAAGCGGCGGCCGGGGTCGGGCAGGCAGCTGTGGGCGAGGTGTTCGGCCATGTCGTCGAGCAGGCGGCCCGCTTCCAGGACGGGCATTCCCGTCACGACGAGCTCCGGAAGGCCCCGCGGGGTCAGGCCCACCGTGTAGGCCCACGGCGGGTGGGCTCGGTCCCGTTCTATCGCCTGCACGGCCCAGCCTCGCGCGTCGATGCAGCGGCGCAACGTGGCCAGGTGTTCTTCCATTCGGTCGGCGGGGTGGTCGCAGTCCCAGCACATGGCGGTCTCCTCGGATCGGTGGTGGATCCAGTGTGCCGAGGAGCACCGACAAGATCGTTTGAGCAGTTCGTTGACAGAAAGTTGACAAACGATCTGTGGGCCGTCTGGATCGTTAATCTGCGACGCACGGAGGATCGTGCATGCGCCAACGAACGCATCTCATCGCGTTGGTCGCGGCTGTGCTTGACGCGGCTGCGAGCATCGTGGCCGCCCGCGCGTTCTCCCGATCAGATGGAGCAATGGGCGAAATACAACCTGGTTATGCCTTCCGCACAGGGCATTGAATGCACATAGAACCCGGCACCCCACTCGCGGACGCGGTCAAGGCCGCCCGGTCCGCCGCGTTGCGCGGCAACGTGCTCGGCGTCGACCTCGCCTACGCGAAGGCCGCGAAGATCAGCCCGCTCGTCGCCCACGACCACTGCGCGACGCTGCTGAACCTCGGCGCGATCGCCAAGGCCGCACAACGCTGCGACGAGTACCTGGGCACGGGCAACGACATCACCCTGAGGGTCCTCAGGGCCCAGATCCGCAGTGCCGCGACGGATCACGTCGCCGCCGAGAAGGACGTGCGCGAGCTGCGGAAGGTGAAACTCACCGAACTGGAGCAGGCGAGGCTCGCGCGAGTGGCCGCGCTGGCCGCCGCGGACCGCTACGACTACCCCACCGCGGAAAGCGAGCTCGACGCCGCCGAACGCCACTTCCGCCGCGCCGGACGCCCCGAGCACCTGGAGCACATCGGCCGGGACCGGGTTCTCCTGGACGTGCGCAGAGGCACGCGCGTCACGAAGATCAACGGTCAGGCTCCCCGAAATCCGGCCGAGTTCCTGCGACGGGCCGCCGCGCTCCGGCGCGAGGTCCGGTACGAGGAAGCGCTGGCGTTGATGACGAGATGCCTCACCAGCTACCAGATCGAAGCCGCGCTGCGGTACGCCGTCCTCTACGAGCTGACGGTGCTGCTGGTGATGACCAGGCAGGCGGGCGCGGCTCGCCGGCTCTTCCCGCTGCTGGCCGCCGCGGCAGGGCCGGAGGTGATCGCGCAGCTCCCGGACGCCACCCAGACGCTCCGGCCGGAACGCCGGCTCAGCCACGTCCGCCGCCTGATCGCCGAGCACGAGCTGCTCAAGGCGGAAGGCATGCTGGGCGAGGGAAACTCCCCGCTGTGGCACCTGACCGCCGCCGAGCTCGCCTACGCCCAGGGCCGCCTCGAACAGGCCGCACTGCACTTCGAGGTCGCGAGCCGATCAGGTCACGCCGAGCTCACCGCGCTGGCGCTGCGCAAACTCGGCGACACGTTCGCCGACGCGGGCCACGAAGACCTTGCCGCACAACACTGGGCCGAGTCCCACCGCATCGAGGAGAACAGCACCGACCACCACGACGGCCCCAGCGGCAAGCTCCGGATGCTGCGCGCCGCCCCCGACGAACACGACGGCCGAGTGCTCGCCGCGGTCCGCCGCGTCCAGCGCGACGGCGGCAAAGCGTTGGCGGGCCTGGTGGTCGCCGTCGAAGCGGCACGGGGCGCGGCAGTCCTCACCGAGCCCCGCGACCTCCCGAGCTTCGTCGACCTGCCGGCGGCCAGGCGCTGGCTCGCCAGGGCCACGAGGCGGCTGCCGAAGGACCAGGTCGTGTGGATGATGCACGCGACGCCGGACCGGCTCCACCACGTGATCATCGGTCGCAGGATCACGCACGTCACGACCGACGTCCACATCGGCGAGCTCACCGACACGATCCGTCGGCTCAAGGCGTGGAAACCCAAGTACGACAACGCGATCCTCGGCACCCTGCTCGGCGACCTGACCCGCCTGATCGCGCTGGACGACGTCATCGAGGCCCTGCCGCCCGGGGTCACCCGGATCGCGGTGGTGGCGGGTGACCTTCTCGCGGACGTCCCGCTCGCCGGCCTGCCCGTCTCCGGCACGGGCCACCACCTCGGCGTGAGCCACGCGCTGTCCAGCCTGCCCTGCCTGTCCGCGCTGCGCCCGCTGCAACGCCGCTCCCGCAGGCAGAGAGGCGACGAGACGGCGACCCTCCGGAAGTCCGCGGAACTGCGACGGACTCTCGAAGAGGACCGATTCCACCGCATCCGCCTCGACGCCCACAGCACGAACGACCGCATGAACCCCGGCCAGTCGTGGCTGGAGTTCCGCGACGAACGGATGTCCGTGGAAGCGTTGGGAAAGCTGGACTTCAGCGCGTGCGGCACAGTCGTGCTCGGCGCCTGCGAGTCCGGCATGACGCAGCAACGCGGCCACGACGAGGGAACCGGGTTCGTCCGCGCGGCGATCACCGCGGGCGCGGCCTCGGTCGTCGCGGCCCGTTGGCAGGCAGGCGACGAGGTGACGCGGAAGGTGCTCGACGCGTTCGACCGTCACCTGACGAGACTCCCGAGAGATCGCGCTCTGCAGCACGCACTGAGAGAAGTCGCCGACCGGCACCCGGCCGACTGGGCGTGCTGGTCCCTGCACGGCGACGCGGGCGTTCAGACCTCAGCGGGCCCGCTGCGCAGACGATTCAGGAAGAACGGAGACCCCGTGCCGCTCGAAACCCGTCCCAAGGTGTTCCTGTCGTTCGCCGGCAAGGACCGCCCGCACGCCGAGCAACTCCGTGCCGAGCTGGAAGCGCGCAACGTCAGCGCCTACCTGGACGAGAACGAGATCGCGCCGGGCGACAACGTGATAGCGGCGATCGACGAGGCGCTGGCCACCTCCGACTACTACGTCCTGCTGTGGTCGGCGAACACCCCGCATCGCGAGTGGGTCGCCAAGGAGTGGACGGGGGCGTTCAACCTGGAGATGACGCGCCGCCGTGCGTTCCTGTTCATCGTGCGGCTCGACGAGGAACCGCTGCCCCCGTTCCTCGCGCCGCGCAAGCACATCGACCTCGTGGACGCCGCCGACCGCCTCGTCTCGATCTGGCGCTCCGACCGCAAGTCGGAGCTCCCGGTGTTCCCGCAGCCCGTCCCGCCGACGCCGGACGGCCCGACCGTCGCGATCTCGGTGCGCAGCCACGACCTCGGCACCACGCACGTCGTGATGACCCCGCTGCACCTCACCGGCGCCGCGTTGTACCGGTCGGTGTTCGACGCGATGCAGCTGCCGACCGAGCAGGCCACGTTCGACGGCGCGATCGGGATGCGGTTCACCTACGAGCTCTACCAGCAGAACGAACCGATTCCGGACGATCAGTCCACTGTGGAGCTCACGTCCGACGTCGTGGACATCGCGGTCCGCGTCGAGTCGTACGGCCCGCGTGGCTCCCAGGGCAACAAGGAGTTCCGGCCGTTGCCGGAAGAGGGGCTCGACGTTGACCAGCAACGCATGCTGCTGGTCAACGCCTTCCGTCATCTGCTCCCGTAGGACTCCGAACGGGTGAATTCGGCCTTCGCTGTCAGCCTTGGCTGGTTTCAGCGCCTGTAACCGTTGAAGGTCGCCCCAGGGCGGTGAACGACGTGAGCGGACGCTGAAGGGAAGGCCGTTGAGCACACCGGAGCCGGATCTGGGCTTCGCCGAGTTCTTCCGCGGCTGCCTGCCCGTGGTCACGAAGACGCTGACGGCTCTGAGCGGCGACACTCGCGTCGTCGAGGACATCGCGCAGGACGCGATGGTGATCGCACGGCACCGGTGGAACGACATCCACGCGTACGACAAGCCCGAGGCGTGGGTGCTCAAGGTCGCGATACGGCTCATGCGGCGCTGGCAGCAGCGCTACGGACACGAAACGCCGCTGGCCGAGGTGCCCGAGGTCGTTCAGCCCGTGCACGAGGTGGAGGCGCTGCACTCCGCGTTGCGCGAGCTCTCCCCCAGGCACCGCGAGACCGTGGCGCTGCACCACCTGCTCGGGTACTCGGTCAGCGAGATCGCCGCGGTGCTGATGGTCGGCGAGTCGACCGTGCGCACGCACCTCACCCGCGGCCGGGCCGAGCTGCGACGGATTCTCGGAGGCAGTGATGAGTGAGCTGCTGAGCCAGTTCGAGCTCGACGAGGCCGTCGAGCGGCTGTACCGCCTCGGCGAGGCCGCGGAACGGGCCGGTCGCCTGCGCGAGGCGGCCGTGCACTTCCGGGTCGCCGCCGACCAACGCCTCGGTGACGCGGCCGTGCGGCTGGCGCACGTCCTGTTCGCACTCGGCGAGGCAGCCGAGGCCGAGCAGTGGTGCCTGGCCGCCGTGGCGGACGGCTTCCCCGAGGCCGAGGAGTTGATCAGGGAGAACTCCGAGGCACGGCAACGGTTCCTGGAGCACGCGGCCCGGATCACGGTCGGCGCGCCCACGTTCGACTGGCTTCCGTCCGGAATGCCCTCGGTCCACGTCGCGCCCGAGGCGATCGCGGCGCGCACCGAGGCGTTGCGCGCGTTGGACCGGCGTTACGGCGGGATCGCCTGCCACACCGCGGTTCTGGAGCACCTCGCCGCTGTCGAACCGATGATCGTCCTGGGCGACGCCCTGACGTGGACCGCGGTCGCCGAGGTCTACGAGCTGGCGGGCTGGACGGCGTTCGACAGCGGACGACCCGGGGTCGCGCTGCCGCACTTCACCAAGGCTCTGACGTTGGCGCGCCAGGCGGAGAACGAGTCGCTGATCGCCTCCGTGCTGACGCGGGCCGGCCGGATGTTCCTGCACCACAACGCACCTGACGACGCCTTGAAGGCGTTCCAGCTCGGTTTCGTGGCGGCGCACAACGCGTGGGCCGACCGGCACTCCTTGGACGATCCCGAACAAGCGATCGCCGCGCTCACCACAAAGGTCGGCACGTATGGCGAAGGCCGGGCCCGCACTCTCGCGCTGACGGCGTTGGCCCGCAGTCATCTCGCTCTCGGCGACATAGCGGTGGCGACCGAGTTCGCCGGAGAAGCCGTGGCGTCCGCACAGAACCTGCGTTCGTCCCGCGTCGACGACCAGCTGCGCCGGCTAGGCAGGGAAGCCCACTCAGCCGGTGCATCTGTGCTGGCAGAGCAGGTTTCGGCCCGTTTCGCGCGTTCTGGATGATCTTTCACCCGATCCGGGCCGATACACGCGTGCGCGCATTCGAGTAAGTTCTTCGGCATGGCCGAGCCTTTCTCCTGGGTGCCCGCGGGAATCAACACGGACGTGCCCAGCGCGGCACGGGTCTACGACTTCCTGCTGGGAGGTGGCCACAACTTCGCGTCGGACCGCGTGGTCGGCGACAAGGTGCTGCAGATCCTGCGCGACGGCCGTGCCATCGCCGCCTCGAACCGTTCGTTCATGCGCCGCGCCGTCCTGCTGATGATGGAGCAGGGAATCACGCAGTTCCTCGACCTCGGTTCAGGCATTCCGACGGTCGGCAACGTCCACGAGATCGTGCAACAGGCAAACCCGGACGCACGAGTCGTCTACGTGGACTACGACGAGGTGGCGGTCTCGCACAGCCAGCTCATCCTGGAGGGCAACGACAACGCGGGCGTCGTGCAGGCGGACATGTGCCGCCCGGACGACGTGCTGTCCGACCCGGTCGTGAAGGACCTGATCGACTTCTCCCGGCCCGTGGGCCTGCTCATGGTCGCCGTGCTGCACTTCGTCTCGGACGAGAAGGGCCCGGCCGAGGTCGTCGCCCGCTACCGCGACGCCATGCCGTCCGGCAGCCTGATCGCCTTGTCGCACCTCACGGCCGACTTCAAGCCGGAGGAGATGGGCGCCGTCGTCGAGGCGATGAAGCACAGCCGCGACCCGATGTACTTCCGTTCGCACGACCAGTTCGAGCCGATGTTCGCGGGCATGGAGATCCTCCAGCCGGGCGTCGTCTCGGCGCCTCAGTGGCACCCGGAGCTCGGCCCGGCTGGAGAAGGTGGCCCTGCGGACGTCTACGTCGGCATCGGCCGCATGGCAGCACCGTGACCCGAAACCTTGGCGTGCAATCTCACGCTCAGCAGGACACCTCCCGGCACCGCGATGCGCCCGTCTGACCGCGAAATGGCCGGCAAGGTTTCGGGCCACGGTGCTAGCGGAACCTCCAGGCCTGAGCCGCGGAACCGTTGCAGCTCCAGATGTTCAGGCGAGTGCCGGGAGTGGTCGACGCGTTGGGGTTGTCCAGGCACAGCCCCGACTGCGGGTTCTGCACGGAGCCGTCCGACCGCACGCGCCACTGCTGCGCGCCCGTGCCGTTGCACTCCCACAGCTGGACGGCCGTGCCGTTGGTGGTGCCGCTGTTGCTGATGTCGAGGCACTTGCCGGAGATGGCGATCGTGCCGTCCGCAACGACGCGCCACTTCTGCGCGTAGGAGTTGTTGCAGCCCCAGATCTGGACCGGGTTGCCGTTCTGGGTGCCGCCGGCGTTGTTGTCCAGGCACAGCGCGGAGTTCGCCGACAGCTCGACGGAACCCGAGCCGGACGGGTGGCGTTCGGCCGGGAGTGACGGCGTGTTCAGGTGGTAGAAGTCGACGGCCAGGTAGTTCGGGGTCTTGCGGGCCGCGGGTTCGCAGAAGCGCTGGGCTCGGTTGACGAACTTCGAGTTGTCGGTGGAGACCGTGCCCTGCATCGGGACGTCGCGGAAGTGGTTCATGACGAAGAGCGGGCGGAAGTTGGCTTCCGTCGCGGTCAGTGGCTTCTCGCCCCAGCGGGAGTAGCAGGACCAGTCGGAGGCGCCGGTTCCGGAACCCATCGACCAGTAGTTCTCGACGGTCCAGTCCTTCTGGTAGAGCACGCCGGAGTTCTCGCGGCCGTCCCGGCCGTGGTCGGTGAAGATGAGCAAACGCTTGCCGGTGGCCCTCATCTGGGACAACCTCGGCCAGCCGTTCTCGCGGACGCCCTCGGCGCGGTACAGGACGTCCCCGAGGCCGTTCACGCGCGCGAGCTCGGAGCGCAGGACGTCGGCGGAGACGTAGTCCTCGAGGAAGACCGTGACGATCTCGGTGGGGCGTGACTTCAGGAAGTCGACGATGCGCTGGATGTCGACGTTCAAGGCCACCGGCTTGCTGACGGCCGTGCAGCTGTTGTGGCAGAGGATGGCGCCGTCGGGGGTCTGGTGGATGTCGAGCATGAAGCCGCGCACGCCGTCGTTGAGCTGCTGCACGATGCCGCGTGACTGGTTCGGGGCGATGTTGGCGAACATGAAGCCGCCGTCGACGCCGTTCGCGTAGGCGTTGTGCGCGGTCAGGAACGTCATCTCGTCCAGGCGCGGGTCGGCCGGGGTCTGGACGCGGACCGGGTTGACCGGGGTGAGGAACCACGTGTCGTTGCCGGTGCCGACGCGGATCTGGTCGGTGCCGGACGCGATCAGGTACCGGTCGGCGCCGGGGTCCTTGAAGCGGTATCTGTCCTGGTCGTCGAGGAGCCCGACCCACTGGGCCTCGGCGCTGGAACAGCTGACCATCTGGGCAGTGTCGCCGTTGCGGCCCAGGCACTGGCCGCCCTCCGCCAACGTGCTGCCGTTCCAGGAGAACTGCTGGCGGTCCTCGTTGCCCTTGGGGCGGTGCTGGAGGACGGAGGAGCCGGACACGGCGGCGTTCTGGCCGGTCACGGCGCTTTGCAGGTAGTAGTTGCCGTTGGGGGCCGCGGCCGCGTCGACGGGGACGAGGAGCAGCGACAACAGCGCGAGTGCAGGGATGATGCGCATGGGGTGAAGGGTCGTCCATGGACGTGAACATGAAAAGGATTCACGCCGAAATCCGTCCAAACCGAGACATCTGTGGGCTGGACCACAAAACGCGATGCAGCGGATCGAGCGGCGAGAGGGGTTTCCCGATCCGCAAGCGACCACAGAGGAGAAGGGGGCGGCGTGGGGTTCGACCAGTTCGTCGCTGATCGACTGGACCGGCTGTTGGGGTACGCCACCGCGATCACCTGCGACAAACACCTGGCGCAGGACATCGTGCAGAACGTGCTCATACGCGCGCAGGGCAAGTGGGAACGCATCGGAGCTATGGATGCGCCCTACCTCTACGTGAAGCGCATGGTCACCAACGACTACCTGTCGTGGCGGCGTCGCAGAGCAGCGCGCGAGATCGCAGTGGAACGCGCTGAGCTCGCCAAACACGCACCATCGATGGCCGATCCGGCTGACGCGCATGCCGAACGTGAGGCCATGCGCGCACGGATCGCCATCCTGCCGCGCAAGCAACGTGCCGCGTTGGTGCTGCGGTTCTACGAGGACTGCAGCGACGCGGAGATCGCACAGGTGCTCGGGTGCGCGGAATCCACCGTGCGCAGCCAACTCTCTCGTGCGCTGCAGACGTTGCGCACGCACGAACTCGCCCGGTCCGCCACCCTGGGGGTGCACTCATGAACGACCTGATCCGTCAGGCCATCGCCGCCGAAGCCGAGGAGCGAGTGGACTCCCGGACCGTGCTGGCCAACCTGCACAAAGCCAAGAAGCGCAAGCCGTTCGGGCTGATCGTCGGCGTCGCCACGCTGACCGTCGCCGCGGCCGTCGCGGCCGTCGTCATCCCGACAACCCTCAAGAAGACCGACGCGTCGCCGGCGGCGCAGACACCGGCCGCGCAGAACGTCCTGCTCATCGGCACGGACGAGTACCACCGCACCGATGCGCTCGTGTTCGCACGCTTCGAGGGCGACGGGTCGGCCACGGTCATCTCGTTGCCCCGCGACATCTACGTGGGGTCGGGCCCCGACCGGATCAACAGCCTGTACATGGAGGACCCCCGCAAGCTGACGGACGCCGTGGAGCAGATGACCGGGGCGAAGGTCGACCACTACGCGGCGATCAACATGTCCGCGTTCGGGCAGATCGCGGCTGCCGTGGGTGGCGTGGAGGTGTGCCTGAGCGCGCCGGCGAAGGATCCGCGCAGCGGCACCGACCTGCCCGCGGGCAGGCAGCTGATCTCCGGCGACCAGGCGCTGGCGTTCCTGCGGCAGCGGTTCGACCTGACGGGCGGCGATCTGGACAGGGCGAAGCGGCACCAGGCCTTCCTCGCCGGCCTCGCCGCGAAGATCACCAAGGACAACGCGCTGATGATCGCCCGCCAGGTCAGCGGGACGATCCAGGTCGACCAGGGCTGGGACGTGGCGGAGTTCGCGGCACGGTTCCAGGGGCCGGTGAAGATCCGGACGACGACCTTGCCGGTGGGTGAGCCCGTTCAGCGCGACGGCACCTTCGGATTCGCGGTCGACCCGGCTCAGGCCAAGCAGTTCGTCGAGACGCAGTTCAACGGCGAAGGGCCCGTGCGGGACGGGTGCGTGTACTGACGATCACTCGGATGGAGCATCAAGTCGCCCTTCTGCGCAGCCGATGACCAGCATGTAGGCCGCCGGATGGCCGCTACGATCAATTCGTGCGTGAACCACTTGAACGTGACTCCGAGATCGCGCACATTCGTGAAGCTCTGGACGCAGCCACCCGTGGTGAGGGTCGCGTCGTCGTCATCGAGGGCCGTGCGGGCATCGGCAAGACCAGGCTCGTGCACGAGTGCCGTGAGCTGGCCAAAGAGCGTGGGTTCGGGCGGCTCCAGGCCGTCGGCGACGCCCTGGAGAGCGCCATGGCGTGGGGCGTCGTCCGGCAGATGGTCGAGCGTTCGGTGTCGCGGTACTCCGGTGAACTGCGCGAGAAGATCCTCGCCGGACCGTCCGGGGCGGCGCTGAAGGCCCTGGACGACGCCGCGCTCGACCCGAGTCAGGCCGAGCTCGCCCGCACGCTGCACTCGTTGTGGTGGGTCGCGGTGGACCTCTCGTCCACCCGCCCGCTGCTGATCACGGTGGACGACGCGCACTGGGCGGACCACTCGTCGCTGCAGTTCCTCGTCTACCTGTCCCGCCGGATCGCGGACCTGCCGATCGCGCTGGTCGTCGCGACCAGGCCGCCGATGGACAACTTCGGGCCGCTCGCGCAGCTGAGCGTGTCCGCCGACCGGTTGCTGCCGCGCCCGCTCACCACGGACGCGCTCAGCGCGCTGGTCGGCGGGCACCCCGAGGTGATCACCGCCCTGCACGCGGCCAGCGGCGGGAACCCGTTCCTGTCCGGCGTCCTGGTCGACGAGCTCGCGGCGCTCGGACTGCCCCTGGACGACGCCGCGACGGCGGAGAAGGTCGGCACGCTCGGGCCGAGCACCGTCTTCCGCGCCACGCTGGGAAGACTGCCCGCCGAGGCGGTGGCGCTCGCGGGCGCGGTCGCCGTGCTCGGCACGCACGCCGATCCGTGGCAGGCCGCGGAACTGGCGGAGGTCGGCGATCTCCCCGCCGCGGTCGAGGCGCTCACGGCGGCGAACGTGCTGATCACCGGCGAGCACCTGGAGTTCGTGCATCCCGTTGTGCGTGAAGCGGTGCTGACCGGTCTCGGGCCGATCGCGCGCGCCTCGCTGCACGCGCGCGCTGCGAAGTCGTTGCAGGAGTCGCACGCTTCGGCCGATCGAGTGGCCGCACATCTCGTCCACGCTCCCAAAGGGACGCTGCCGAACGCCGCCGAGGTGCTCAGGAAAGCCGCGGCGACGTTGCTCTCGGCCGGCGACCCGCGCACCGCCGCGGGACATCTGGCGCGAGCGGTGGACGAGAAGCCGGGCGACGCCGGACTGCGTGCCGAACTCGGGCGCGCGTTGCTGCGGGTCGGTGACGCCGTGAGCGCACACCGGCACCTGAAGGCTGCGGCCCAAGGCCTGCCGGACGCGGAACTGGTCGCCGCGGCGGCCTCGGCGACGGCCGCGCTGGAAGGCCCGGCAGCGGCGATCGCGGAACTGACCGAGGCCATCGCAGCCCGCCCGGACGGCGAGTCACGGCTGCACCTCGAAGCACGGCTGGCGGTGTTCCGCTCGTTCCTCCCCGACCAGCGCCAGGTCGCGTCCGCACACCTGAGCGGCTACGCGGGACTGGCGGGCGGCACCCCGGACGAACGCACGTTGCTCGGCCTCCTCGCGCAGATGGGCCGCTACGAGGTGTGGCCGCACGACGAGGTCGCCACGACCGCAACGCGCGCGCTCGCGAACGGCGCCTACCTGGACGACGCGACGGGCAGCACGGACGCGATGGTCGCGTGGCTGGTGGCGTTGCTCGCGCTGATGGCCGCGGACGGCGTCGACACCGCGCGGCACGAGATCGAGCGGGCCAGGCTGAAGGTGCGGGCGCACGGCTCGCCGATCGAGTTCGCGATGGTGGCGAACGCGTCGCTGTTCCTGAACTGGCGCTGCGGCAACATGCAGGTCGTCGAGGCAGAGGCCGAGGGAGCGCTGGCCGCCGTCGCGCACGAGGACCCGGTGTCCGAGGTGATCAGTCTGCGCGCGACCTCGACGCACTTCGCGGTCTACGCGGCGCTCGAACGCGGCAACGTCACGGCAGCGAACGCGTTCATCACGGCGTTCGACAGCAAGCACGCCGATGCCCGCCTGACCATGCCGATGATCTGGCTGCACGAGGTGCGCGCGTTGATCGCACTGGCCGAGGGCGACGCACGGCGCGCGATGTCCGAGGCCTACCGCCAGCGTGACGCGATGCATCAGGTGCACGTCGATCCGCCGACGATCCCGTGGCGCGCGGTGGCCACCCGCGCCGCATTGCTCCTCAACCAGCAGGAACTCGCCCTGGAACTGGCCACCGAACAGCTCGGCGTGGCCCGCAAGTGGGGCGCGGCGACCGAAGTGGGCGCGGCCCTGCGACTGCTCTCGAACGCCGACGCGGACGCACGGCTGGAGCTGCTGACCGAGTCCGTGACCGTGCTGGAGGCGTCACCGTCACGCCTGGAACTCGCCCGATCCCTGGTCGACCTCGGCGAAGCGCTACGGGTGGCGCGACGCCGGACCGACGCCCGCGAGCCGTTGCACAGGGCGATCGAACTGGCCGGAGCCTGCGGCTCAGCGGCACTGCAGACACGCGCGGTCGAGGCGCTGGAGGCACTCGGCGACCGGCCACGGCGCCAGATCACGCTGGGCGCGGAGGCGTTGACGGCCTCCGAACGGCGCGTGGCCGACCTGGCGGCGGCCGGCAGGGCGAACAGGGAGATCGCGCAGGAGCTGTTCGTGACGCCCAAGACCGTCGAGAA
This sequence comes from Lentzea waywayandensis, assembly GCF_900115955.1. Taxonomy (GTDB): domain Bacteria; phylum Actinomycetota; class Actinomycetes; order Mycobacteriales; family Pseudonocardiaceae; genus Lentzea; species Lentzea waywayandensis. Next base: position 594,500 of record NZ_FOYL01000003.1, on the reverse strand, counting down.
CCACCTCGGCCGGATCTACACGAAGCTCGGAATCGCAGGTCGCAGGGATCTCGCCCGCGTCCTCGCCTAAGACAGAGCGATGTGGGGGTGTGCCTGATACACCCATCTTTTCCGCAGGAGGGTTGAGGGATCTCCCCTCATGCCTTTGGGGGTTCGCCTCGGCGAATCTTGTGTCACCGCAGGGGAAACACAAGAACTCAAAGGGGAAACCGAAATGATCCGCAACGCTCTGATCGCCGCCGCCGCTCTGACCGCCGTCGTCGCTCCCGCCACCGCGGTGGCGGACCCGATCATCGGCACGCCGCCGCCGTGCGTCGGCGCCTCCGACCTCGCCGGCAGCGAGTTCAACGTCAAGAAGTGCGGCGTCAGCGATGTGGACCAGTTCCGCGCCGGCCTGGAGAACAACGGCAACGCGTACTGCGGCCCGGCCTCCCTCTACAACGTCCTGCACTACTGGGGCCACGAGAAGGACGCCCCCGTCGGCTGGCTGACCACCAAGGTCGGCAACCTCGACCCGAAGGACACGGGCGACTACAGCGTCATCACCAACTCGATCTGGCGCATCGGCGTCGACTCGAAGTACAACGGCGGCACCAACCTCACCAACCTTCGCAAGGCGTGGGACATCGCCACCAAGCCCGCCCGCGACGCCGGTTGGACGACCTCCACGGGCGTGGTGAGCACCCACGAGAACCCGGACTTCGCCGGTGAGCTCGCGAAGAAGCTCAACGAGGGCCCGCTTCAGCTCGTGTACGGCCGCTACAAGGCCGGCCCCACCACCGGTTCGTTGCAGCGCAGCGGTGGTCACATCGTCACCGTCGTGTCCGCGACCGGCTCGTTCAACGGCAGCACGATCCAGCTGAAGCTGGCCGACCCGGGCCGTGCGCTCGACAGCGGCCAGGGCAACTACCTCTACACCCAGTCCGCGTACGAGTCGCTCGACGTCACCCTGACCAAGCGGTCCATCAAGGAGTACGTCCCGGTCAAGGACGACGAGAACACCCGCGAGGACGAGTCGCTGGAGCCGGGCACCTACCGCACCGTGACGCGCTGGGAGCTCACCGGCCCGCGCTACGTCAGCGACACCACCCGTCAGATGGTCGAGGGCTTCAACTGGTTCGACATGGCCAAGTAGCACCTGGTTTCAGGGCCGCATCCCTTCAGGGGTGCGGCCCTTTCGCCATAGCCTGGTCCCATGCCCAGCCGCGATCGGGAACGCACCCGCCGCCGGTTGCTGGACGCCGCGTTCGTCGAGTTCGCCGCCTACGGGATCGCCGGGGCGCGGATGGAACGCATCGCCCGCATCGCCCGGTGTTCCGCAGGTCTCGCCTACACCTACTACGGCGGCAAGGACGAGCTGTTCGACGCCGTGCAGTCCGAGGTCGCGAGTGCGGCGGCCGTGCAGTTCGACGCCCGTGACCTGCCCGGATACGCGGCGCGCCTGTACGACCTGCACCACCGGCACCCGGAGTTCACCCGGCTCGCGACCTGGCAACGGCTGGAACGGCGCGGCTGCGTCAGCCGGGTCGCCGAGGTCGAGGCGATCCGGGCCGCTCAGGAGTCGGGGCTGGTGTCGTCGCGGTTCTCCGCCGAGCAGGTGTTGCAATTGGTGCTGGCGATCGCGTCGATGTGGTCGAACGCCGCGGGGGACGCCGATCACGTGGAACGGCGGCGGTCCGTCGAGGACGCCGTGCGCCGGTTGGTGGAGCCGTAGGTCAGTCGGTCTCGTTGCCGAAGAACGCGCGCAGGAGGCCGTACCCGTCGATCTGGTTGCGAGCCAGGTGTCAGGAGGTCGTGTCCGAGTACTCGACCGCTCGCCGGCGGCTGATCAGGTCCAGCGCGGATTCTGACAGCCGTGCCACCCGCGCGCATGCGGTTAACCTGGAACTATGCGTGTTCTCGTCGTCGCCGCTCCCCTGCTGGGTCACGTCTTCCCGTTGATGCCGCTGGCCCTGGCGTTGCGCGAGGCGGGCCACGAGGTCGTGGTCGCCACGGGTGGCGAGGCGCTCCGGGTGCGCGACTCCGGCCTGCGCGTCGAGGACGTCGTCCCCGCGAACGTCCGATTCGGACCGATCGCGCTGCGCATCATGCTGACGCATCCGTTGGTGGCCAAGAGGGAGATGCGCGGCAGCGGCCGGCTCGACTTCGTGTCACGGCTGTTCGGCACGGTCGGCGACGCGATGACCGCGCCGTTGCAAGCACTTGCCGCGAGTTGGAAGCCGGACGTCGTGGTGCACGAACCGCTGGCCGCCGCCGGGTCCGCTTTGGGCGTGCCCTCGATCGTGCACGACGTGTCGCTGTTCGACGGACTGGAGCTGACGGCCGCGGTCGGCGCGCGGATGAAGGCCGAAGTGCGTTCTCCCGCAACGATTCTGCGCACGGCACCACCGTCGCTCGCGGAGTTTCCCGGTGGCGAGCGGATGCGGTTCGTCCCCTACAGCGGTGACGGCGAGGTGCCGCAGTGGCTCGCCGAACCGTCCGGCAAGCCGCGCATCCTCGTCAGCCGGAGCACCGCGCCCGGTCCTGGCGCGGGCCGGATGATGGCGGCCGTGGTCAAGGCGGCCGAGCGGGTGGACGCCGAGTTCGTGCTGGTCCGCCCGGACCGCACCGAGGGCCTGCCCGGCAACGTCCGGACGGTCGGGTGGGTGCCGATTCCACGCGTGCTGCCGTTCTGCGACGGGATCGTGCACCACGGCGGCGCGGGGACGTTGCTCGGCGCGCTCGCGGCCGGGGTGCCGCAACTGGTCGAGCCCGGACCTGGCGACCGGACCGTGCACGCGACCGCGATCACCGGGCGCGGGGCGGGGCTGCGGGCGGAGCCGCGGGAGGTCACGCCGGAGTTGCTCACCCGGCTCATCGAGGACTCGAAGCTGCAACGGGCGGCCGGTGAGGTGCGGGCGGAGATCGCCGCGATGGTCTCGCCCTCCGACATAGCCCGGCAGTGGGAAAGTATCCGGCCACGGGGTCACGATTCGCAGGATTGACTCCCGGCGGAAAAGAACAGCACCTAATCTGGCCGGGTGCGCATTCTCTTCTCGAGCCTAGGCTCACACGGACACGTTTACCCCATACTCCCGCTCGCGATCGCCGCGCGAGCGCAAGGACACGACGTTCTCTACGCCGTCGACCCCGGATTCCACGCGACCGTGGAAAAGCTGGGCTTCACGGTCGTCGACGCGGGCATCAGCATCTGGGACGCGTTCCGCCAGGCCAACGAGTTGCACGGCACGGGCGAGTTCCGGCGCGACATGCTGCGCCAGACGGCCGTGGACGCGTTCGGGTCTGTGCTGCCCAGGGCCTTCGTGAACGATCTGGAGCCGGTGCTCGAACGGGACAAGCCGGACCTGGTGGTCTTCGAGATCATCAACCCCGGCGCGGGTCTCGCCGCCATGCGCGCCGGGATTCCGACGGTGTGTCACGGATTCGGCAAGATGGACGAGACCCTCGTTCCGGAGGCAATGAGCGACCTCCTTTTGGAGTACGTCGCCGAACTCGGCATCACGTTGCCCGATGGGCATCATTACGGACTCGGATCGACTTATCTGGACGTCTTCCCGTCGTCTTTGCAGGACCTGGACTATCTCGCGGACGTGGATCGAATTCCGATGCGACCGGTTCCGTTCGCCGAGCCGGGCGAATTGCCCGATTGGGTCGCGGCGCACGAAAGGCCGCTCGTCTACCTGACGTTCGGCACCGCGTTCTCGAACCCGGACGTGCTGCGGACCGCGATCGCCGGCCTCTCAGGCGTGGACGCCGAGGTACTGGTCGCGACCGGGCCGCAGGTCGATCCGGCCGTGCTGACCGACGTGCCGGGCAACGTGCACGTGCTGCCGTGGGTGCCTCAGGCGGATCTGCTCGCGCACGCAGATCTCGTCGTGCACCACGGCGGCGCCGGCACCACGGTCGCCGCGATGACGCACGGCCTGCCGCAGCTGGTGCTGCCGCAGGGTGCCGACCAGTTCCGCAACGCCGAGATCGTCGCGAACACGCGCCTGGGCGGCCGGCTCGTCGGCGAGGACTTCACGGCGGACGCGGTGCACGAGACCGCGCGGAAGTTGTTGAAGGACAACGAGGTCCAGGCCGCGAACGCCGCCATCGCCGCGGAGATCGCCGCCATGCCGCACCCCGGCGACGTGGTGCCGAAGCTGGCCGAACTGGCCGGATGACGACGTGCGAACCGGTGCCTACTCGCTGGGCACCGGTTTCAGCGCCGACAACGCGTCCTCGACGGAGTCGTGCAGCGCGAGGACGTCGACCACTCCCGTGACCTGCAACGGTCGCCTCACCGCCCGCTGCGGTGCGACGACGTGCAGCTTCTTGCCGAGCTCGTCAGCGAGCTCGTGGGCCGTGATCAACGTCGAGATGCCGGTCGAGCCGAAGAAGCTGACCTGCGTGAGGTCAGCGATCAGCGCGGGTCCGGCGGTGACGAAGGCGCGACGCACCGCGCCCAGCACTTCGTCGGCCGTGTCGACGTCGATCTCGCCTTCCACGGCGATGACGACGATCCCCGCGACAGTCGCGACACGGACCGTGAGCAGCGGCGATTCCTTGAACTCTTCTTCGTTCACCAGCACTCCCCGGTGGCCGAAGGCGCACGAGACTCGGACTCCGAGCACGCTGCTGAACCCGGCTGTCGCCCCGACGTTACGGCCGTTGCTTCCCCATCACAACCTATCGTCCTCCCAACCGCCGGACGGCGGCGACCAGTTCGGTGTTGCGCACACCCTTGGCCAGGTAGTCCGTGACGCCCGCACGGCGCATGTCGTCGACCGCGCCCGCGTCGGTGTAGGCGGAGAACGCCAGAATCCGCGTGCCGGGCGCGCGCTGCAGGATCTCGGACGCCGCGTGCGAGCCACCACCGAACGGCATCCGCACGTCGAGCACGACCACCTCCGGCGCGTGCCGTTCGGCCAGCTCGACGGCCTCGCGAGCGTCGGCGGCGACCGCCACCACCTCCAGGTCCGGCTCGGAGTCGAGCACGTCGCGCAGGACGTCCCTGATCAGAGGATCGTCGTCGGCGATCAGCACGCGGACGATCACGGCCGCACGTCCGGCAGCCAGAACTCGACGACAGTGCCTCCGCCCTCGCGCGCCGTCACGGTGCACCAGCCGCCGGAGGCCACCGCCCGCTCCCGCATCTCGATCAGGCCGAAATGACTCGTGTTCAGGTCGAGGTCGGGGAGCCCGACGCCGTCGTCCGCCACCTGGACCAGGAATCCCTGGTCCACAGTGGACAGATCGAGGACGGTCGACGACGCACGCGCGTGCTTGCGGACGTTGGTCAGCGCCTCCTGGCAGATGCGGAAGATGGTGATGGCCGCGTCGCCACCCGGCTCGCGTTCGAGTCCGTACCTGATCTCCCCTGCCATGGAGGTGTCGGCGAGGTAGACGGCCAGCGAGTCGCGCAGACCCTGGCGTTCGATACCGGGAGGCCGCACGCGGAACACCAGGTTGCGCAGCCTGCTGATGGTGGCGCGGACCGCCCCGTCGAGCTGCCCGACCATCTCGCGGTGCTCCTCGGGCAGCTTGCGGGCGAGCAGCTGGAGCCGCATGTCGACGGCGACCATGGCCTGAATGGTGTCGTCGTGGACGTCCCAGGCGATGCGCTGCCGTTCCTGCTCCTGCGCCTCCACGAGGTGGGTGAGCAACCGGCGCCGGTCGGTGAGCTGCTGCTCGGCGCGCCGCCGTTCGGTCATGTCGCGGGTGACCTTGCCGAACCCGCGCAGCTCACCGGCGTCGTCGTGGAGCGCCGTGATGATCACGTTCGCCCAGAAGCGGGTGCCGTCCTTGCGCACCCGCCAGCCCTCGTCCTCGATCGCGCCGTCGGCCCTCGCGACCCGCAGCTCCCACTCGGGCTTGCCCGAGCTGACGTCCTCCGGCGGGTAGAACGCCGAGAAGTGCTGCCCGATGATCTCCTCGGCGGTGTAGCCCTTGATGCGCTCGGCGCCGGCGTTCCAGCTCACGATGTGCCCGCCGGGGTCGAGCATGAAGATCGCGTAGTCGCGCACCCCCTGCACGAGCAGGCGGAACAGATCGCTGTCGCGCCAGGCGTCCGGTTGCACGGCCTCATCATGATGCCTACGCCGTCAGCTCACACCAGACGACCTTCTGACCGGCTCGTTCGGTGAAACCCCAGCTCTCGCCGAGCGTCGCGACGAGTCGCAGGCCCCAGCCGCCGGCACGTGGCCCGAGGTCGGTGGCGTCGTCCGAGACCTCGACCAGCACCTGGTCCGCGCCGACGAAGAGGCGCACGACAGCGCGGCCGCTGCCGTGCCGGACGGCGTTGGTGGCGAGCTCGTTGACGACGAGCACGACGTCCTCGTGGTTGCCGCGATAGCCGCAGACGAGCGCGGTGCGGCGGGCGAAATCCCGGGCGAGCGCCACACCGCCGCGCTGGTCGTTCTCCGGGAGGGAGAAGACGGCTTCGGTGAGCGGACTCATGGCCACTCCATCACAGTGCATCAACGGCTCTGATCTGGGCAGACGCAGACGGATCAGGCCGTCTGGTGCAGGTGCGTCAGTCGAGCAGGCCCTCGCGGCGGGCGATCGACACCGCTTCGAGCTTCGAGCGCGCGCCGAGTTTGCCGAGCACGCGCTGCACGTGGTTGCGCGCGGTGTTGCGGGCGACGCCGAGCCTGGTCGAGATCTGGTCGGTGCCCGCGCCGTCCGCGAGCAGCAACAACGTCTCCTGCTCGCGTGCGGTGAGCGTGGCTCCGGCTGTCTTGACCCGGCCGGTCAACCGGTCGAGCACGCCCGCGAGCAGCCGCGAGTCGAACACGACCTCGCCCGCCGCGACCATGCGGACGGCCTCGACCAGGTCGTCCAGCCGTGCCGACTTGAGGATCAGGCCCGCACCACCGGCCTCGGCGACGCGCGCCGCGACCGACGCCGTCGCCTCGCCGGTCAGCACCAGCACCTTGGCGCCCGCGCTGACGAGTTCCGGGATCAGCGCGGTGCCGTCGCCGTCGGGCAGTCTGCGGTCGAGGAGGACGACGTCGGGCCTCCCGCGGCCGATCTCCGCGAGAGCGGTGGCGATGCTGGACGCACGGGCCATCACGTCGATCCCGGCCCGTTCCAACGCCAGCCCGATCGCTTCGGCCACCATGTCGTGGTCCTCCACGAGAACCACACTGGTCATACAGGTCAGCCTACGGCGTAACGGAAATTCCGCGACCGTCCGACCACGAACGGTCGCACCTGGTCGAACACCTCTTCGTGCTGCTTCTCCACACCCAGCCGGGGTGAGATGAGCTTGACGAGGTGGGTGGCCTCGGTCCTGAGGGCGCCGCCGAGCGGCAGCACTCCCAGGAAGATCTCGGCGCTGGAGTTCGCGGCGGCCTCCCTGGCGTTGTGCAGCGCTTCCAGCGGCAGGTCGTTCAGCAGGACGTTGTCGCCCTGGTAGGCGTGCGGCGGCAGCGGTTTTCCGGCGGCCTGGGCGAACGGCTTCGCGCTGAACTCCTCCTTCAGCGTGGGCGCGACGCGGAGATGGTCGATGCCGAACGGTTTCGTGCTCGCGAAGGTGATGCGCACGACGTCGCCGAGGGTGGTGAGCGTCGGGGTGACGTGGCCGGGCAGGTCCCAGCTGTGGAACGCCTCGAACACCTCAGGTGCGTGCTGGGCCTCGAAGAACATCTCGCCCGCGTGGACCTGGTCGATCGGCAGGAGCTCGAACTCCAGCGCGGTGACGACATCGCCGGTCTTCTCGATCTTGCGGACGCGGTCCGTCGCGAACCCGAACTCCCTGGCCAGCACGCTGAATCCGCCGCCGAGGGTGTAGCCGGCCACACCGACGTCGCTCGCGTCGCCGCTGAGCGGGGCGAGGCCGTGCGGGGCGGCCTTCTCGATCACCTGCTGCCACACCGCGCCGGCTTCGGCCCTGGCGGTGCGGCTGCCGGGGTCGATCTCGACCTTGTTCATGCGCCTGGTGGAGATCAGGACGCCGGTCGTGGCCGTGGTCAGGCCGTGGCCGGTGCTCTGGACCGAATACTCGTGGCCGTGAGTCTCGGCGTAGCCGACGGCTTCTTCGACGTCCCGCGCGTTCTCCACGGCGAAGATCACCTGTGGTTCGTGGCGGAGCCCGGTCTGGAAACCGCTGCGTTCCTCGTCGTAGCCGGTGTCTCCGGGGTAGAAGATGTGCATGGACATAGGGTCGCTGGCCTGCTGTTATATGTCCAAGACCTAGTTGTGCTGGCCTCTATAATCGTTGATTATGGAGCTTCGGCAGCTGGAGTACTTCGTCGCGGTCGTCGAGTCGGGCTCGTTCACGCGGGCGGCGGAGCGGGTGCACGTCGCGCAGCCCGGGGTCAGCGCCCAGATCCGGCGGCTGGAGCGGGAGCTCGGGCACGACCTGCTGGACCGGTCGGGGCGCACCGTCACGCTGACCGACGTGGGTGCGGCGGTGCTGCCGTTGGCGCGGGCAGCGCTGGGGTCGGTGGAGGCTGCTCGGCGAACCGTGGAGGAGATGGCAGGGCTGGTGCGCGGTGCCGTCCGCGTCGGGATGGTCGTGTCCTGCGGGATCATGGACCTGCCCGAGCTGCTGTCGGAGTTCCACTCGGCGTTCCCCGCTGTCGAGATCACGTTGGCGGAGGCCAACTCCGACGCGCTGATCTCGTCCCTTGTGGACGGTCAGCTGGACTTCGCGCTGGTCGGGTACGTGGGTGCGGAGCCGGAGGGGTTGTCCGTCCGGGTACTGGCCGACGAACCGCTCGTGGCCGCGGTCTGCGCCTCGGATCCCTGGTACGGCAGGGAGTCCGTGCCGCTGGACGAGCTGCTGGAGCGCGGGTTGATCAGCCTGCCGCCGGGGACGGGGTTGCGCGGAGCGCTGGACGCGGCGTGCGGCTCGCGGCGGCCGCGGATCGCGTTCGAGGCCTCCGCACCGACGATGGTGATCACGCTGGCGCAGCGCGGGCTCGGCCCGGCGATCCTGGCGTCGTCGATGGTGGGTGATCTGCACGCCGTGCGGATCACCGATCCGGTGCCGCACAGCCGGCTCGCCTTCGCGTGGCGCGCGGAGGGTCCGCACAGCCCGGCCGCGCGGGCGTTGATCGGGCTCGCGAAAAACCAGGTGACAACGAATTAGTCGCCTGTCACGATCAACGCATGTTCCTGACGGCTGAGCACAACACGTACGCAGGTGTTCCTGCGGACGCGCTCGCCGTTGTCCTGGCACAGCTGGCCGGCGCCCGACTCTGACCCTTCTCCAGTCCATCCTTCAGGACCACTGGAGGAGGGTTGTAGCGGTCCATCGGTTCTGAACCCTCCAGCTGTGACTCCCGAGGACATAGGGCAATGAAGCAAGAGTTCGTGCGCGCCAAGCCGCACCTCAACATCGGCACCATGGGGCACGTCGACCACGGCAAGACCACGCTGACCGCGGCCATCACCAAGGTTCTGTCCGAAAAGGACCCTTCGGGCACGACCTTCACGGCGTTCGACCGGATCGACCGGGCGCCGGAGGAGCTGGCCCGCGGCATCACGATCAACATCGCGCACGTCGAGTACGAGACGCCGACGCGTCACTACGCGCACGTCGACATGCCCGGCCACGCCGACTACGTGAAGAACATGATCACGGGTGCGGCGCAGCTGGACGGCGCGATCCTCGTGGTGTCCGCGGAGGACGGCACGATGCCGCAGACGCGCGAACACGTGGTGCTCGCGCACCGCGTGGGCGTGCCGTACGTGGTGGTGGCGCTGAACAAGGCCGACGCGGTGAGCGACCCGGAGCTGCTCGACCTGGTGGAGCTGGAGATCCGCGACCTGCTCTCCCAGTACGGCTTCGACGGTGACGCCACACCGGTCGTGCGGGTGTCCGGCCTGCGCGCGTTGCAGGGCGACCCCGCGTGGGTGCAGTCGGTGGTGTCGTTGCTCGACGCCGTGGACTCGCACGTGCCGGTGCCGGAGCGCGACATCTCCGGTCCCTTCCTGATGCCGATCGAGAACGTCCTGACCATCACCGGCCGCGGCACCGTCGTGACCGGCGCGGTGGAACGCGGCGTGCTCGGCCTCGGCGACCAGGTCGAGGTGCTCGGTCTCGGCGACGCCGTGTCGTCCGTGGCCACCGGCATCGAGACGTTCGGCAAGCCCATGCAGCAGGCCCAGGCGGGAGACAACGCCGCGATCCTGCTGCGCGGGGTGAAGCGCGGCGACGTCCGGCGCGGCCAGGTCCTGGCCCTGCCGGGCAGCGTCGCGCCGCACAACCGGTTCCGCGCGACCGTGTACCTGCTCTCGCACGCCGAGGGCGGCAGGCACACGGGCATCGCGTCGAACTACCGCCCGCAGTTCCACTTCCGCACCGGCGATGTCGTCGGCGTGGTGGAGCTCGACAGGACGCTGGCCCTGCCAGGTGACACCGTCGAGGTCACGGTGGAGCTGGGCAAGGCGGTGGCGATGGACACCGGGCTGGGCTTCGCGATTCGCGAGGGCGGCAAGACCGTGGGTGCCGGCACGGTCGGCGAGATCCTCGCCTAGGGCGGCGGTGACGACCCGAGAAGGTGGTCGCGCTGCCTTGAAGAGCGCGGCGGGACATCCTTGTCCCGCCGCGCTTTTGTCATGGCGTGTCGAGCAGCTCGCGAAGGGAGGCGTTGCCGGGAGCAGGGATCGCACGGGTCAGGTAGAGCTCGTCGAGCGGCCGGACGAGTGCCCGCAGTTCACGCGCGGCCTTGGCGGGCAGGGCGCGCTGGGCGTCACGCAGGATGCCGCGGCACCAGTCCGGCTCGTCCCACCCGCCGTAGAAGTAGTGGCAGGACTCGGAATCGGTGATGGCGCGGATCGGGCCGTGCACGAAGGCCGACCAGCAACGGAGTGCCCTCGCGACCGCGCCGGGGTGGAAGTGATCGCGTTCGAACCTCGCGATGGCACCCGCCGTGGGTGCGGAGGCCCCGGTCACCTGGGGAATGGACTGTCCTGGCCGGCGCCGGTGGACGCGGGCCCGGTCGGGGCGCCTACGCGGCATGGCCCTTTCTGGTGGTCATACCGGGGATTCTAGCCCGTGACACGTCGATCAAGGCACGACCTCCGTGGCCCAGAACTCGAAGAACTCCTGCTACCGCGGCCCGATCTGCCTGATGAAGTCACCGACGGTCACGAAGAGGTCCCTTCCAGCACGTAGACCGTGTAGGCGGAGCGGATGATGGGCTGCGCGACGTTGCGGACCCGCACCCCGCCCGGCGTCATGCCCTGCTCGGTGCCGAAGTGCGCGTGACCGTGCACGGCGAGATCCGTGCCGGTGGCGTCGATCGCCTCGCCGAGCAGGTACGAGCCGAGGAACGGGTAGATCTCCGGCGGTTCGCCGCGCAACGTGTCCGGCACCGGCGCGTAGTGCGTCAACGCGACCTTGATGTCGGTGTCCAGTTCGGACAGTGCGCCCTGCAGGTTCTCCGCGATCTCGCAGGTGTGCTGGATGAACGCCTTCATCTCGCGCTCGCCGAACGCGCTGCCGCACTTGCCCGCGAACCCGCCGCCGAACCCCTTCACGCCCGCGATGCCGATCGAGCAGCCGTTCGCCCGGTGGGTGAACGTCGTGCCCTCCAGTACATGGATGCCCTTGTCCTGCAACGTCTTGGTGACTTCGAGCGGTTTGTCGTCGTGGTGGTCGTGGTTGCCCAGGACAGCGACGACGGGCACCGGCAGGTCCGCGAACTCGTCGGCGACGACGGCGGCCTCGACGACCGTGCCGTGCCGGGTCAGGTCACCGGCCAGCAGCAGGACGTCGGCGTGCTCGCCGACCTTCTCCAACGCCGGCCGGAGATGCCCGCGCATGTCCTCGCCGAGGTGGATGTCCCCGACAGCCGCGACTCGGATCATCGCAGGTCCTCCTCACCCTCCGGTTCGCCCGCAGGCGTCACGCGCACGTCGTTGAAGATCGTCAGTTCGGGGGCGGCCTCGTGCAGGACCTCCTCCAGCGCGGCACGGCGGTCCGCGCACGCCACGTCGCCGGAGAGCATCACGTGGTCACCGCGCACGGTGACCCGGACGCCGAGTTCGGCGGTGCGAGGGTCCTCGGCCACCGCCCTACGCAGATTTGCTGCCAGGTACTGCTCGGAACTCATGGCTTCTCCCGATGATGTCCAGGCGTTCGATGAGCATCAGGAATGCTTCGGCGTAAGGAGATTCCTTGGTCTCCTCGCGCACCTGCTCCCAGTCGATCTGTTCGCGCAGCGCGCGGGCGAAGGGCAGCAGCTCGCTGAAGTCGCAGCGATGCCCGTCCAGCACGAGCAGCTTGCTGCTCAGCACGAACGTCGCCGGCATGACCGGCAGCATCACCGACCCGACCGGCATCTCCTCGGCCATCGCGAGGATCTCGTCGGTGACGAGGCGTTCGTTCGGCCGGAAGAGCAGGTCCACCAACGAATCCCCGTCGTAGACCTTGAGCAGCCAGTCCTCTGGCGGCTCGGCAGCGCGAAGCCCGCGCTTCACCAGTACGCGCACGGCTTCCGTGGCGTCCTCCGGGCGCACGAGGAGATCGACGTCGTGTTCGCTCGCCGGCCCTCCGCGCGCGTACCCCGCACAACCGCCTGTCAGCGCGAAGGGGATCTCCGCGCTGCGCAAGGCGTTGGCGACTTTGACCAACGTCCGCAGCAGTTCGTCCTGCAGTCCGCTCATGCACTCCCGGCTACCCCGCCGGGGCGCGGTGTGAACCTCAGTCCGTGGCGAGCCGCGCGTGGGTCTCGGTGTCGTAGCGGACGCCGTCGTAGAGCAACCGGGCCCGTTCGACGCCTTCCACCGCGTAGCCGGCGCCCGTCGCGACGCGGCAGGAAGCGGGATTGTCCAGGCGGTGCGCGATCTCCAGGCGGAACAGGCCGAGCTCGGAGAAGGCGAACTCGCTGACCGCGAGGCAGGCCTTGGTCGCCAGCCCCTTGCCGCGCGCCTCCTCCCGCATCCAGTACGAGACCCACCCGGTCAGGTGACGGCGCTCCACACTCGACACGGCGACGTTGCCCACCGGCACGCCCTCGTGCAGCACGGCGAACGAGTAGGCGACGTCGTCGGTCCGGCGGGCCGTGAGCAGCGCGATCCACTCCTCGGCCGCGGGCAGCGAGTCGATCTGGGCCGTGAACTGGCGGTCCATCATCTCCTCGCCCGACGCGGCCAGGATGATCGGCGCGTCGTCGGGGGTCCAGGGCCGCAGCAGGGTGTCCACCTGTCCACTTTCTGAATTCAGCGGCCCGACTGCAACTCGAAGGGGCCCTCACACGTCAAAAGGACAACCGGCACAAGGAGAGCAGATGGTCATTTTCGGCTGGCGCACGACGATCGAGCAGCTGCGCATGCTGTCGCTGGTGTGCGGGCACTGCCACCAGCAGGCTGCGCACAACCTGTTCCGGCGCTACACGAAGCCGACGATCTTCTTCATCCCGCTGTTCACCATCAGCAGCAGGTACGGGTTGCAGTGCACCTTCTGCGGAGTCTCCTACGACATCAGCAAGATGCACGCCCATCAGCTGGTCTGACAGGCGGCACAACCGGGCGCGTACTCGTCGGTGGTGACGCGCCCGCACTCCGGGCAGATCAGCTCGAGAAGGCAGGCCGGTTCAGCCTCAGGGACACGAGCGAGGTCCAGACCCAGCCGATCGTCGCGACCACGTAGAGCAGCACCGTCCCGCCGGGGTTGCCCAGGAACGCCATCGGCACCACCAGGAGCACGCCCGTCAGGCCGCTCACCACCGCCAGCCATCCTCCGAGCCTACGCGCGAACACGAAGCACGCCCCGATCCAGCCGATCATCGCGAGCCCGAACGCGACCGCGTGCAGAGCGCCGTGCCAGGACAACGAGGCAGGTGGACCGTCCGGCGCTCCGGCGGGGAAGCCCATGGCCGGATCGGCGACGAACACCCCGCCGAGGATCATCCCCACCCCCATCAGGCCGATCAGCCGCGCTCCCCATTTCGTGTGCTTCGCCATGCCCGTCGCCGCGACCAGGAACAGAGCGCCGCTGACGATGAAGTTCGCGATCTGGATCCAGCCCAGCGAGCCGAGGCTGAGCATGCTGAACGGATGCCGCGAGAGGTCGAAGCCCTCGCGGGTGAACGCCTGGGCGTACCCGACGACGAGGTAGAGCGGACCGGCGACGACGCCACAGGCGGTGCGGGACATGGGTTCCTCCAGAGGTTCGGTGTGGCGAGAACGGAACCACCGACAACTTTTTTTGTCAAGACTAGTTGCGCTGTCTTGACGAAGAGAATCGTCGGGAGCAGGATGAGACCATCCACGAACCAGGACAGGGAGAACCGATGGGCCACGAGTTCACGAGCACCGACGACCTAGAGGTGCCTGCGTCAGTCGAGGACGTCTGGACGGCCATCGCGACGGGGCCGGGCATCGATTCGTGGTTCATGGGCCGCAACGAGGTCGCGAACGGCCAGGTCAAGATGGCCTTCGGCGGGTACGAGCCGACGAGCGGGATCACCGCGGACGAACCGGGGCGCCACTTCGCGTACGACAGCGGCAAGGCGCCCGACGGCCGCTTCATCGCCTACGAGTTCCTCGTCGAGGGCCGCGAGCACAGCGCCACCGTGCTGCGGATGGTGACGAGCGGCTTCCTGCCCGGCGACGACTGGGCCGACGAGTTCGAGGCGATGACGCTGGGCGGCGCGCTGTTCCGGCGCACGCTGCTCGAGTACCTGACGCACTTCCCCGGCCGCACGGCCCGTCCGCTCACGGTCTTCGGGCCGATGATCACCGACTGGGACGAGGCCTGGAAGAAGCTCGACGAGGCGATCACGACCAGGCTCCCGGACGCCGTCGAGTTCCACCGCAACGCTCACACTCTCGCGCTGCGCACCGACAAGGGCATGTATCGGTTCATGCGCGGGTTCTTCGGTCCGATCATCGCCGCGCACAACGTCTTCGAGGGCGACGAGTCCGAACAGGACTGGCAGGACTTCCTCGACACCACCTTGGGAGAGCAGAAATGACGCGCTTCACGACTTCCGCCGACGGCACCGAGGTCGCGTACTCGATCACCGGTTCCGGCCCCGCGCTGATCATCGTGGACGGCGCGATGTGCCACCGCATGTTCGGCCCGTCCACCGAGCTGGCCTCGGTGCTGGACAAGAACTTCACCGTCCACACGTACGACCGGCGCGGCCGCGGCGAGACCGGTGACGGCGCGACGCCGTGGTCGTTGGAGCGCGAGGTCGAGGACCTCGACGCCGTGATCAAGGAAGCCGGCGGCAGCGCGTTCGTCTTCGGCGTCTCGTCGGGCGCGGTGCTGGCTCTCGAAGCGGCGTCACGACTGCCCGGCATCTCGCGGCTCGCGATCTACGAGACGCCGTTCGTCGTGGACGACACGTACAAGCCTCGTCCCGCGGACATCGTGCGGCAGATGAACGACATGCTGGCCCGCGACGATCGTTCCGGCATGCTCTCGACGTTCATGAAGCTGGTCGGTGTACCCGGTTTCGGCCTCGCGATCATGAAGCTGACCCCGGTGTGGAAGAAGCTCAAGCCGGTCGCGCACACCCTGCCGTGGGACCTGATGATCCTCGGCGACGACGGCCGCGGTGCGAAGCTGCCGACCGACCGCTGGACGGTGAAGGTGCCGACCCTCGCGATGGACGGCGGCAAGAGCCCCGAGTACCTCCGCAACACGATGAAGAACGTCGCGGAAGTGCTCGGGGCGGACACGGAGTACCGGACGCTGCCCGGTCAGACGCACATGTACAAGTCGTCGGTCATGGCACCGGAGCTCGTGGAGTTCTTCTCGCGGGCCCAGCGCACCGCCGGTCCCATCGCGTAACCGGCCACGACGAACAGCCCGCCGACCGCGAGCCACCCGAGTGCTCCCCAGCCGAGCACGACGGTGGTGAGCAGGGCAGGGCCGACCATGCGCGCGACGGCCGTTCCGGTCGCGAAGAAGCCCTGGTACTGGCCCTGCCGGTCGGCGGGCGCGAGGGTGAAGCTGATCTCCCACGCGCCGGAGGCGAGCATCATCTCGCCGAGCACCTGCAGCGCGGCGGCCGCGATCAGCAGCGCCGTCACCGGCCAGGCGCCGAAGCTGAACGCCGTGGTGGCGAAGACCGCACAGGACGCGAGCATGATCAGCCCGGCGTGCTTCACGAGCTTCGAGGCTTCGAGGAGACCGGTGGCGCGCCGGGCGATCCGGACCTGGAACAGCACGACGGCCGCGGTGTTGAGGACCAGCAACGCGGCCGCGAGCCAGGTCGGCGCCTCGGTGCGCTGCACGATCCACAGCGGGATGATCAGGCTCAGCAGCGGCATGTAGAGCAGCATCACGGCGTTGATCAGCGTGATCAGCGCGTACGGGCGGTCCTTGAGGACGTCGAACTTGCCCTTCGCCCTGGTCATCACGGTCTCCGGCAACGTGCCCAGGACCACGGCGGCGACGACGAACGCGAGGACGTCGAGCACGAACACGGCCGTGTAGGCGGCCTCCGTGCCGAGGTGCAGCGCGAACCCGCCCGCTGCCGCGCCGATCGCGATGCCCGCGTTGGCCGTGGACTGGATCCGCGCACGCGCTCGGGTGCGTTCCTCCGGGGTGGTGAGGCCCGCGAGGAGTGCCTGCCTGGACGCCTGAAGGCCGCTCTGGAAGCTCGCGTACAGGCACATGACCAGCACGAACGCGGCGAAGTTCCGCGTGAACAGCAGGATCGCGATGCTCGTGGCGGTGGCTGCGGCGAGCACGACGGCCGTGGTGCGCGGGCCCAGGCGGTCGGCGAGATGTCCCAACCCGACGCCCGCGACGGCTCCGACGCCCCAGGCGAGGGTCAGCGCGAGGCCGACCCGCGCCGCGCTCAGGCCCACGATCTGAGTGAAGTAGAGGGCGGAGACGACGAGGAATCCGCCGTCGCCGATCGAGTTCGTCAGCTGTGCGTACGCGAGTCGCCTGGTCATGTCCTAGACCGTAGGGCGGTCATTGGCCCTAGTCGTGGGACAAGGACAAGCTGCGTTTCTGGGCCAATTTGTTCCCGGCCCAGGAGACCGCGAAAGCCAGCACGCCGAACACCACCGCGACGAACACGCAGGTCAGGAGCACTTCGCCGTAGCCGTTCTGACGCGGATCCATGAACGGGTAGGGGTACCAGCCCACGATCGGGCCCCTGACCAGCGTGTACACCAGGTAGGCGAGCGGGAACGACAGCCAGATCCACCACCGCCGGGTCTTCTCGGGCGCGAGCAGCCACTCCACGACCACGAGGATCGGGACGACGGTGTGCAGCACCCAGTTCGCGTAGGCGGGCGTCTGCACGTCGATGCCCCGCAGCAGCAGCCAGTACACGATTCCCGTTGTGCCCATGTAGAGCACGGCCGCGCCCCTGATCTGCGGCGACACCGGGCTGAACACGCCGAGCAACGCCACGACGGCCGCGAAGACGTTCGACAGCACCGTGAAGTAGCTGAAGTGGTTGGCCGGCTGGAACCTGTCGCCCAGCACGACCACCAGGTACACCTCTGCCGAAAGAACCAGCAGGAACACGGCCATCCGGAGCAGCTTGATCACGCACGCATTAGAACTCGGTTTCGTCAGGGGTGCATCCGGGCGCCCTTGAAGATCTTGTCGACGGCGTTCTTCTGACCGTGCACCGCGATGCCGACCAGGTCGAGGTCCTGGGTGTGCACCTTGCGGACGGCGGCCCGGTTGTCGTCGTCGTTACCGGTGGCGAACAGGTCGGCGGTGAAGATCGTCATGGCCTGGTTGCGGTTCAGGGCGCGTTCGTGGGCCTTCTTGAGCAGGTCCTGGTCGCCCTGCAAGACCACTACGGGCTGGCCGAACATCGGCAGGTAGTGCACGTCGTCGGCGTCGATGTAGGGCTCGCCGCGCAACGTCTCGGGCAGCCCGCTGACGAGGAAGGCGGTGACGTTCAGCGCCTGCCAGCCGGCCAGGTCGTCCCGCAGCAACACAGCGATCTTGGTGTCGAACATGGACTCCACGATCGCGGGCACCGGCGTTTGCCGTCTTGTACGTTTCTGACATGAGCGTCACGGCCTGGAAGCTGTGTTCGAAACGAGTGACCAGTACAGATGGGGCTTGAGCGGAGCTCGGCCTGGCGGCCGGCCATCGAGGGCGTGCGAGAGGTCTTCCACGCCTCCTTCACCACGCACGTCTACCCAGCGCACACGCATGACGCGTGGACGTTGATGGTGCTCGACACCGGGGCCGTGCGGTACGAACTGGACCGTCACGAGCACGGCGCACTCGTGGACGGCGTCACGCTGTTGCCGCCGCACGTGCCGCACGACGGCCGTTCCGCGTACCCGACCGGGTTCCACAAGCGAGTGCTGTACCTGGACGACTCGGTGCTGCCGTCCGACCTGATCGGCAAGGCCGTCGACACGCCGATGCTGCCCGATCCACTGCTGCGCCAACGAATCCACCAGCTGCACCTGACGCTGGACGAGCCGTTCGAGGCGGCGAGCAGGCTGGCGTTGATCACCGAACGCCTCACGCACCACTTCGCCGGCACCGCGCCCGTCGTGCACGCGGATCCGACGCTCGCCGACCGGTTGCGGCAGCTGCTGGACGCCTCCCTTCCGGACGGGATGACCCTGAACGCGGCCGCGCGGGAGTTGCAGACCAGCCCGACCCACCTGGTGCGGGCGTTCAGCCGCCGGTTCGGGCTGCCGCCGCACCGCTATCTGACCGGGCGCCGAGTGGATCTCGCCCGCGGCTATCTGGTCGAGGGACGGCCCGCGGCGGAGGTGGCGGTGCTGGCGGGGTTCCACGACCAGTCGCATCTCACGCGGCACTTTCGCCGTGTGCTGGGTACGAGTCCCGGGCGCTTCGTACGCTGACACCGTGCACATCGGCATCCTCGGGCCAGTTGAAGCGCACTCTCCCGACGGCAAGATCGCGGTAGGTGGCCCACGGCCGCGCACTCTGCTGGCGCTGCTGGCCGTCCGGGTGGGGGAAATCGTCCCGCTCGACCGTCTGGTCGACGAGCTCTACGGCTCCGAGCCGCCGACGGATGCCGCGAACGCCTTGCAGGGTCAGGTCTCGCGCCTGCGCCGGGCGCTCGGTGACACGTCGCTGATCGAGTTCCACCCCGCCGGGTATCGCCTGGCACTGCCCGCCTCCCAGGTCGACGCGCATCGGTTCGTCGCGCTGGCGACGGATGGCCGGCGGGCGTTGGAGCAGGGCGACTCGCAGGCGGCCGAATCCCTGTTGTCCGAGGCACTTCAGCTCTGGCGTGGTCCCGCGCTCGCCGACGTTCCGCTGGCAGACCACGCGACCCGCTTGGAAGAGCAACGCTCCGCCGCCGCGGGCTCGCTGATCGCCGCACGGATCCGGCTCGGCAAGGCCGACGTTCAGGAGATCCAGGACCAGGTGCGGCAGAGCCCGTTGGACGAACGCCTGCGCGGCTACCTGATGCAGGCGCTGAACCAGCAGGGCCGTCAAGCCGAGGCGTTGCAGGCGTTCGAGGACGCGCGCGCCGTGCTGGCCGACGAGCTGGGCACCGATCCGTCCCCCGAACTGCGTGCCGTGCACCTCCAGGTCCTGCGCGGCCAGACCCACCGCGAGCTGCCCGCCCAGCTGACGAACTTCGTCGGCAGGCAGGAAGAACTCTCGCGGATCGCCGCACTGTCCGCCCGTCTCGTCACCCTCACCGGACCCGGTGGCGCGGGCAAGACCAGGCTCGCGCTCCAGGCCGCCGGTCCCGGGGCGATCTTCGTGGACCTGGCACCGGCCAAGGACGTCGCGGCGGCGACCCTGCAGGCGTTGGGGCTCAAGGAAACCGTGCTGGAGCCGGAAGACCGCCTGACGCTGGCCCTGCGCGAGCGCGACACGTTGCTGATCCTGGACAACTGCGAGCACCTGATCGTCCAGGCCGCCCAGCTGGCCGGGCATCTGCTCAGCACGTGCCCGTCGTTGCGCATCCTCGCCACGAGCCGGGAGGCGCTCGGCATCACCGGCGAGACGCTGTGCCCGGTGCCGCCGCTGAACCCCGAGCAGAGCGTGGCGCTGTTCGCCGACCGCGCCCGCCTGGTCAACCCCGCGTTCGTGCGCGACCAGCACACCATCGACATCTGCCGGGAACTGGACGGCCTGCCGTTGGCGATCGAACTGGCCGCGGCGCGCACCCGCACGCTGACCACCGAGGAGATCGCCGACCGCCTGAACGACCGCTTCCGCCTGCTCACCAAGGGAAACCGTGCCGCCGCACCCCGGCACCAGACCCTGCGCGCGGTCGTCGAGTGGTCCTGGGACCTGCTGTCCGAGGACGAACGCGACCTGGCCGCGTGCCTGGCGACGTTCAGCGGCGGGGCGACCCTGGAGGCCGTCGAGGAGGTCGGCCGGCACGACATCGAGGTGCTGGACGCGTTGGTGGACAAGTCCTTGGTGGAGGCCGCCGACGGCCGTTACCGGATGCTGGAGACCATCCGCGAGTTCTGCTCGCAGCACAAGCGCGTCGACGCCGAGCACGCCGCGTACTTCCAGGAGCTGGCCCGCAGCGCGGATCCCGAGCTGCGCCAACGGGATCAGGTGCGGTGGTTCACCCGGCTGAGGGCAGAGCACGCGAACCTGATGCAGGCCCTCGAGTGGACCACCGAACACTCACCGGCCGAGGCCCTGCGGCTCATCAGCGCCCTCGCCTGGTACTGGTACCTGAAGGGCAGCCGCACGGAGATCCAGGGCACGGCCAGGAAACTCCTCGACCGGGTGCCGGAGGAGTCCACAGAGGAGTACGTGATCCTGCTGGCGCTGGCCGCTCCACAGCTCGTGCAGGACAAGCTGCGCGAGCTGACCGGCCCGATCAGACAGCCGTTCGTGCTCATCGCCTGGGCCATGCTCACGGGCCCGCCCGACCCCACGGCCCCGCGCACCCCGTTGCAGGACGAGGTCGAGCGCAGCGAGGACCCGTGGATCCAGGGCCTGATCGCCTTCAGCAACGCCTACACCGGCTGGACGCTGAACCACGACCGCGCGGAGGCGCTCCGGCAGGCCCGCGCGGCGCTGCGACGTTTCCAGGAGCTCGGCGAACGGTGGGGTTCGGCCCAGGTCCTGGACGTGCTGGCCACCCTCACCGAGGACCCCCGCGAAGCCCTCGCCCTGACCGACCAGGCTCTGCACGCCGTCGCCGAACTGGGTGCCGTCGAGGAACTGGCCGAGCTGCGGGCCCGCCGAGCCGACCGGCTGCTCGACCTCGACGACGACGAGGCCGAACGCGACTACCTCCAGGCGTTGGAGATGGCGGCGCAGGCAGGGCTGTCCGCCACCCGAGCGCTCGCGAACGCGGGTCTCGCCAAGATCGCCCAACGCAGGGGCGATCCCGCACGTGCCGAGGAGCTCCTGCTGGAGGCCCAGCAGGAGCTCGGGTTCGGGTGGATGCACACGGCCGCCAAGCAACACGTGGACGAGGCGCTCAGCGAACTGTGGCGTACTCGGGGAGCGTGATCGCGGTGGCCGCCCGGAGATCCATCCGCGCGAACATCGGCATCTTCGGCAGCAGCGCGAACATCCGGTCCCGCACCCACATCCCGAGCCTGCTGCCGGGCGCGAGGAACGGCCCCGGATTGCCCTGGCTGCCGCGGGCGTACGGCCCGATCAGCGCCTCGTACCGGGCGAAGGCGTCACCTCCCGCCGCCATCTCCCCCGCGAGGACGTAGGCGGAGACGACCGCGAGCCCGGTTCCCATGCCGCCCAACGTGGATCCGTATCCGGCGTCGCCGATCAAGGTGACCCGCCCGGAACTCACCGTCGGCATTCGCACCTGGCTGATGGAGTCGAAGTAGACGCCCTTCGCCACCACCTCGTCCGGCATCAGGTCGGGAGGGACCGGCGACTTGTACATCAGCCACCCCGGCGAGGTCAGCACGCCCGGTGAGCAGGTCAGGTCCCGGTCGTCGCCCTCCGCGTCCCAGATCGCGAAGTAGTAGCCCTGGAACTTCGGCCGGTACTGCGGGAAGACCAGCCGCCGCACGCCGGACCTCATCCCGTCCGCGCCGATCACGAAGTCGAACCGTCTTGGCGCCCCGTGCGCGAACGTCACGTCCACGCCGTCACCGTCATCGTGCAGTGACGTGATCCAGTCGCCGAACACGTACTCCACGTCGGAAGCGGTCAGTTCGTACAACAGGCGCGACAGGTCGCCGCGGAGGATCTCCACGTCCCCGGCGGTGAACGAGGCGGGCAGCCGTGCCCGCTCACGTCCGTCGACGCCGCGGAACACCATGTCGCGCGGCGTGGTCTGTGCGGCCAGCACCGCGTCGAGCACGCCCATCCGCCTGAGCACGGACAGGTGCGCCTCGCCGCGGAAGTCCACCGCCTGGCCACCGTCACGCAGCGACGGCGCCCGCTCCACCACCACCACCGGGGAGAAACCGAAGTGCCTCAGCCAGTGCGCGAGAGCGGGCCCGGCGATTCCCGCTCCCGAGATCAGTACGTCCATGCTCGGGATGCAACGCCGGTCCGCTGACCGAACGCTGCCGATCCGCTGACGGCCGGGCCGGTCCTAGGCTCCGCCGATGATCTTCAGCATCTGCGCGATCTGGCCCTGCCGGGAGGTGACCACGCGTTCGGCGTAGGCCGTCGTCTCCGGGTTCATGCCGTCCTTCTTCTCGGTGAGGGCCATCTCCACGCCCGCTCCCTGATGCCCGGCCATCAGGTTGAGGAAGAGCTGGTCGAACTCCGCTCCGCTCTTGTCCTTGGTCTCGTTGATGACCTTGTCGTCGAGCAGCGGCTGACCGCCGTGGGCGGTGTGCAGGTTGGCGCCGTCGCCCTCCGGCTTGTTCCAGAGCTTCAGCCACGACTTGAGCATCGTGAGCTCCTCGCGCTGGGTCACGTCGATCGCGCCCGCGAGGTCCTTCGCCTCCTTGCTGGTCGCCTTCGCCAGCCCCACCTGCGAGAGGCTGACGCCGAGTTGCAGGTGGTCCACCATCATCTGCACGAACGTCACGTCCGCGTCGTTGAACCTCGCACTGGCACCCGGAACGGGTGGTGCGGCGGAGGACGCGCCGTGCCCGTGAGCCTCTTGGCCCGCCGGCACGACCGCCTCTCCGCCGCACCCCGCCAGCGCCAGGATCGCGACCGCGATCACCAGGCGCTTCATCGGATCAGATCTTCTCCCACAGGGCCGCCACGTTCGGCGGTTCCCAGCCGGTCAGCGAGGTGTGCGCCTGACGGCACCGGTAGGTCGAACCGCCGTAGGTGACGGTCTGCCCGGTCGCGTACGACGTGTTCGCCGCCCACGTACCACCGGCGGGCGGGGGCGTCGTGGTGCTGCTGGTCGTCGTGGTGGGCGGAGGAGTGGTCGTCGTGGTGGTGGGCGGCGGAGTCGTGCCGCCACCGTTGATGTTGAGGTCGATGCACGAGTAGAACGCGTTCACCGTGTCGCCGATGTTCCAGATGGCGAACAGCTTCTGGCGACCGGAGAACCCGCCGAGGTTGATCGTGTGCGTGGTCGGGTTGTTCGGCTGCTGGTTGTTGCCGGCGACGTAACCGACGCGCGTGCCACCGATGAAGTACTCGTAGTCGCGCGTGGCGTGGCGAGCGGTGAAGGTCCAGGTCAGAGACAGGGTCTGACCGGTGTTGGTGACCTTCCAGGGCAGGCCGTCGTTGTCGAGAGGGCCGAAGTCCTTGTTGCCGCCGCTGCAGTTCCTCAGGCCCTTGGGGCCCTCGGCACTCTGCGGCTCGTACTTCGCCTGACCGCAGAGGTCGACGGAGATGTCTCCCCTGGCGCACTGCGCCGAACGGCTGGCCGGCGACGACACGTAGCCGTGCGCGCTGGCCGAACCGACCGGTGTGATGAGCACGATGGCGGGGACAGCAGCCATGAGAAGGGCTGCTTTACGCATGAGTTTCATTCGTCCGAACTCCTTGGATCGTTCCCAAACGGGGTGGACCCGTAGGCAGGGGGCGGGAACCGGGAGCGCTCTGGATGTCGCTCACCGATCCAGTTTCGGTCTGTGGTCTAGACCATAAACCGGCTTTCGGAAAGTGGTCAAGCAATCACCGGACACGAAAGAAAAACCGCTACCTGCCAACAAGTCCACGCGAGCAGGTGGTCCTGACTCGGCCATTCGGGTCACAGGACCGGACCAGTCAGCTCACTGGTACGAACTCCCGTTCACTGGGTAACCCGGTGACATGCGCGAATTCGACGAGCCCAGCAGGGCGGCCGGTCCCGGCGTCGTCGCCGACGGACCCGTCGGCGCCCCCACGGTCCTCGTGATCGATCCAGCCGGAGAAGCCGTCCACAACGAGATCCCCGCGACCTGGCGACCGCTGACCGAGTACCTGCGAATCGCGTGGCTGCGGGTTCCCGCCGCACCGAGCTGGAAGTCCACAGTGGACACAGTGCTGACCAGGCACCGCGACGACACCAGGGCCGTGCTGGACGTGGTCGCCAGCGGACCGATCGCGGCGGACGTCATCGAACTGGTGGCCGCCCACTCGGACCTCGTGCGCTCGGTCCTGCTGGTCGACCCCGAGGTCGCCGTGGACGTGCCGTTCGCGCACGTCATCCACCACACGAACGACACTCCGGCGCCGCTTACGCTGGGCCACCCCGACGTGGTCCAGGGCGTGCTGACAGCGCTCGAACTGCATCGAACCACTTAGGTTGCGAAACTTTCGCTGAACCGGACACTTCGGCCACCCGTATCCCTCGTCAGGGAACCGCGAGACGGGAGGCTTCATGCGAGCGCGTCTGCTCATCATCGTGCTGGGACTGCTTGCGCTGACGGGCTGTTCATCGGTCGGCGGCAGCAGCCCAGGCGAACCAGCGGCCAACGAGGCGGACGCGACGTTCTCGTTGCAGATGATCCCGCACCACCACCAGACGATCGAGATCGCCAAGGTTGCCATGCAGAAGTCCAAGGACGACTTCGTGATCAACGTGGCGGACAAGATCGCCAACGCCGAGACCGGCGAGATCGAGCAGATGGCCACCTACCTGCGCAGCTGGAACATCCAGGTGCCCGGTAACGACGCCAACGCCACGCACAAGATGGCGGGCATGATGACCGTCAAGGACGTCGAGGCGCT
Organism: Lentzea waywayandensis; assembly: GCF_900115955.1. GTDB lineage: Bacteria > Actinomycetota > Actinomycetes > Mycobacteriales > Pseudonocardiaceae > Lentzea > Lentzea waywayandensis. The sequence goes on along the minus strand of NZ_FOYL01000003.1, from coordinate 569,554 downwards.
CAAGGCCGCCACCGGCAAGCAGTACGACGACCTCTTCCTCGCGACCCTCTCCCGCCACCTCCGCAGTGGCGTGGACATGGCGAAGACCGCCCAGGCCAAGGGCGAGCACATCGGCTCGAAGGCGCTGGCCGGGAAGATCATCGTGTCGCAGACCGAGGTGCTGGACCAGATCGCCGCCAAGCAGAAGTCCTGACACCGCAACAGGACGAGCGCGCCACACACACGTCCGCAGCCGTAAAGGCAGTGGGCGTGTCGGCGTATCCGCAATACCCTCGCCCCCATGTATCCACAGGTGGAGCCCTACGCCCAGGGCATGCTTGACGTAGGAGACGGCCAGCTCGTCCACTGGGAGGCCAGCGGCAATCCCGCCGGCAAACCGGCGTGCGTGTTCCACGGCGGCCCAGGATCCGGCTCGCATCCCCGCTGGCGCGAGGACTTCGATCCGGATCACTGGAACCTGATCCTGTGGGACCAGCGCGGCTCCGGCAGGAGCACCCCGTCGGTCGCGGACCCGGCGACCAGCATGGAGCACAACACCACCCAGCACCTGATCGACGACGCCGAGAAGCTCCGCGAACACCTGAAGATCGAGAAGTGGTTGCTGGCCGGCGGTTCCTGGGGTTCGACCCTGATCCTCGCCTACGCCATCCAGCACCCGAGCAGGGTCAGCGAGATCATCATCCCGGCGGTGACCACCTCCCGCCCCGAAGAGCACGCGTGGATCACCCGCGGCCTCGGCATGTTCTTCCCCGACTACTTCGACGCGTTCCGCGACGGCGTCCCGGAAGAGGACCGCGACGGCAACCTGGCCCTGGCCTACAACAGGCTCCTCAACTCACCGGACCCGGCGGTCAGGGAGAAGGCAGCCTGGGACTGGAGCAAGTGGGACCTGTCCACGATCACCGGCGGCGACAACGACTTCGAGGGCACGAGGTACGCCGACCCCGTCACGCGCTACCGCCTCGCGCGGACCGTGACCCACTACTGGGGCAACGAGGCGTTCCTCGAGCCGAACCACGTCTTCGACAACCTGGACAGGCTCAAGGGCATCCCCGGTGTGCTCATCCACGGCCGCAACGACTTCGGCGGACCGCTGCACACCGCGTGGGAGGTGGCGAAGAGGTGGCCCGACGCCGAACTGGTCATCCTGAACGACGCCGGCCACGTCATCATGGAGGGCAACAGCATGGACAAGGCCATCACCGCCGCCATCGAGAAGTTCCGCTAGGGCGCGACGGGTCCGGACCGGTAGAGGTCCTCACCGGCCCACCGGATCCGATCCTGGAACCCGAATCCCGGTGCCGCGACGAAGTTCGCGGCGTCGTCCACCGAGCCCGACCCGTCGTACTTGGCGCGCAACGGATACGGGAACACCGGACGGGTGCGCACGACGTTGCCCTCCTGGTCACGCCCCTCGGCGATGATCCGGGTCGGCGCCTGGCCGCCTTCGACCCACGACACGAGCGCGCGGAACGGGTCGAAGCCGGTCAGGGTGTCGCCGCCGTCGCAGTGCCACATCGACGGCACGACGAACAGCCTTGCCCAGGAAGGGTTCCTGCCGCCGGTCAGGCGCTGCCAGTAGTCGAGCGTGCCCTCGAACGGGATGCCCTGATCTCCGGCACCGTGCCAGATGATCAGCTTGCCCCCGGCCCGCTGGAACGCTCGCAGGTCCAGCGAAAGCGCGTTCGCCTTCACGGTCTCGGGCACCACGCGCCGGAACTCGCGCACGGTGAACTCGAAGGACTCCAGCGACGAGTGCGGCTTGCCGATCGGGTAGACGAGGTGCTTCAGGCCGTTGTCCGCGAGCTCGGCGGCGATGCCCCTGCCCAGGCCCGGTGACGGGTTGAGCCAGAACGTCCACGAGATCTCCGAGCCGTACGGCTGGCCACCGGGGTAGAGCCGGACGCCGTGATCGGACGGGCCCGCGTAGAGGCGACGGACGCGGGCGATCTCGTCGTCGGTCAGCTGACCGGACAGCGTTCCGGGATCGAACCCGCACAGCCGCGGGTCGTCGATCTGCCCGTCCACCAGGCCGTCCAGGCCGTCACAGGCGTTCATCACCGCGGCGTGCAGCACGAACAGCTTGTCGTTCGGGATGGTGTTGCGCGCGATCCACGCCTGGTAGCCGATCAGCCCGCTGTAGTGGGCGGCCGGCGCGGCCGCGATGATTCCGTCGAAGTCGCGCGGGTAGCGCTGGGCCAGCAGCAGGCCCTCGCGGCCGCCGTTGGAGCAACCGCTGAAGTACGACTTCACCGGTGCCTTGCCGTAGAACACCGAAATGATGTGCTTGGACACCTTCGACAACGCGTGTGGCGCGCGGAAGAAGTAGTCGTCGCGGGCCTTCTGGTCGCTGATCGCCCAGGTGGTGTCGAACGGGTTCTCCGGCGAGGCCTGGTGACCGTCGTCCGTGGCCGCCACCGCGGCGTCACCGAAGGCGGGACCGCAGCCGGACGGAAAGGCCGGATCGCCGATGGCTCCACAGAATCCGCCACATCCGTACTGGAGGTAGCGGCCCTGGTAGCCGCGGGTCGGCAGCTTCAGCTGGAAGCCGACGTTCGGTTCGATCGTGCCGCGCACATCGCAGAACTCCGTGGTGCCGGTGACAACTGCCGCCGACGTGACCCGAGTGCGGGCGTCCGGCACGTCGAACGAGCGCACCAGATCGGCGCACGAACGCACCGGCCGCGTTCCGGTGACGGCGGCGGCGGGAGCGATCCCCGCCGCGACCGTTCCCAGAACGATGAGTGGTACCAACAACTTTCGGAACATGGCGTCCTTCCCCCTGTAGTCGGACGTACAGAGGGAGTCTTCCAGCTAACCGACGTGCACGCGTGGCCGTCGAGTCGGATCCGATTCAGCCGAGCGGATGATCTCCCGTACGACCGGAGGCGTATCGCCGCGGCCGAGGATCAGGTAGCGGAAGAGGTGCCCCAGCGGGTTGCCCTCCGACCACTCGAAGTGCGCGTGCGGGATCACGCCGGTCGAGTCGCGCAACGCCAGCAGGATCGCCGCGATCGCGTTCGGCGCGGCGGGAGCGGAGGCGCGCAGGACGCGGTGACCGTCGATCTCGATGCCGGTCACGCACAACACGTGGCTGAACGCCGACGGGTCGACGATGTCGATCTCCAGGAAGATCACGTCCGCCGTGCCCGGCACCGGGTTGATCCCGCGCTGTTCGGCCTCTTTCTCGTCGTACTCGGACTTGTCACCGGCCTGGCGGCGGTTCGCGATCAACGTGATGCGCCCGTCGTTCTCGATCGTGTCGGTGACGAACCTCCGCGCGTCGTCGTCGAACTTGATCTTGTCGACGCGCAGCTCCGTCGTGCGGGAGATCCGCGACACCAGCGAGATCACCACGATGCCGAGGATGAAGCCGAACGAGATGGTGATGCCGTCCGGCTTCTCGATCACGTTCTCCACCAACGCGTACAGCAGCACCAGCGTCAGCACGGTGAAGCCGATCCCCGCGCCCCGCTGCCTCTTGCGCCACGCGGACACCGTCACCGCGAACGATCCGGAGACCATCATCGCCAGGATTCCGGTGGCGTAGGCACCGGCCTGCGCGTTCACGTCGGCCTTGAAGATGATCGTGATGATGATGCAGATGAGCGTGTAGACGATCACGACGGGACGGACGGCGCGTCCCCATTCCGGCGCCATGCCGTAGGAAGGCAGGTAGCGCGGCACGATGTTGATCAGACCGGCCATCGCCGAGGCACCAGCGAACCACAGGATCAGGATGCTGCTGATGTCGTAGACCGTGCCGAACGCCTCGCCGAGCAGCTCGTGCGCGAGGTAGGCCAGCGCACGGCCGTTCGCGGGCCCACCGGCCGCGAACTTCTCCTGCGGCACCAGCACGGTGGTGATGAACGACGTCGCGACCAGGTACACCGACATGATCAACGCGGCGGTCGTCAGCAGCTTGCGGGTGTTGCGCACCCGGCTCTCCAGGCGTTCCTCCGGCGTCTTCCCGTCCGCCGCGACCAGCGGCATCATGCTCACGCCGGTCTCGAACCCGGACAGACCGAGCACCAGCAGCGGAAACGCCAGAATCGCCGGGCCGATGACGCCGAAGAACCCGTCACCGTACGAGCCCAGAGCCGAGATCCAGCGATCAAGGGCGTCCGGCGTCGCGAAGACGTCCACGAGGCCCACCACGGCCACGACGGCGTTCAGCGCGAGGAACACCACCACCAACGGGATCGCGACGCCCACGGCCTCGCTGAAGCCCATCAGGAACACGCCGCCGAGGATCAGCAGCAGCACGATCGTCAGCCAGAGCTCGGCGCCGTGCAGAGACTCCGGCACGTACGGGTTCTCCAGCGCGTGCACCGAGGCGTCGGCCGCGGACAGCGTGATCGTGATGATCCACGACGTCGCCACGAACCCCAGCAGCACCAGCACGAAGACCTTGCCGCGCCAGAACGGCAGCAGGTCCTCCAGCATCGCCACGGAGCCCTGGCCGTTCGGACTCTCCCGCGCCACCCGCCGGTACATCGGCAGCATGCCGAGCAGCGTCAGGGCCACGATGAGCAGCGTCGCCAGCGGGGACAACGCGCCGGCGGCCAGAGCGGCGATGCCGGGCAGGTACGACAGCGTGGAGAAGTAGTCGACGCCGGTGAGCGTCATGACCTTCCACCACGCGTGCGGCTTGGCGTGCGACTCCTGGCTCTCCGGACCGGACGGCGCCACGCGGTCCGCGAGCAGCCACCTGCCCAGAGGGCCGCCGGGCGGTGCCGGCCGTTCCGGGCTGGGGACCTCGGCGGGGATGGCGAACTCCGTGCTCATGGCGCAGAGCATGCCACTGTCAGATGATCAAGGCCTGAACTCGGCCGGAAAACCAGCCTCCTGAACGGACAATCCGGACGGACGCAACATTCCGATGCTGCCCTGCGTGTGCAGATCGAGGAACATGTCCACGACGTCCGGATCGAACTGCTCGCCCCGTCCGGCCCAGAGTTCCCGCCGCGCCCGGTTCTCGTCCAGCGCGGTTTGATGTGGACGATTCGACCGCATCGCGGCCCACGCCACGCAGACGGACAGGATCCTTGCTTCCGCACGGATGTCCGCGCCGCGCAGCCCGTCCGGGTAGCCGGTGCCGTCGTAGCGTTCGTGCTGCTGCCTGATCACGTGCGCCACGCCCGCGAACCCCGGCACCATCCGCGCGAGCCGGTAGCCGAAGTCGGGGTGCTGGCGCAGCAACCGCCATTCCTCTTCGGACAGAGCGCCGGGCTTGGTCAGCACGACCTCGGGGATGATGACCTTGCCGATGTCGTGCAGGCGACCGGCGAGCTGCGCGACCCTCGTCGTCGGCGCGTCGAGTCCGAACTCCCCCGCCGCCACACCGGCCCAGCGCGACACCGAACGGCTGTGGTCGTAGCGGTGCAGCCAGCCGTCCACCCTGTCCGCGACCTGGCAGAGGAACTCCGCCATCGCGCCGTCGGTGTCCGGGTCGACCGCGGGCAACGGCTCGGGGCCGACCGCGATCCTGTTGCGTCCGGCCGCTTTCGCCGCGTACAGAGCGCGGTCCGCGATGACCACGATGTCGTCGGGACCGTCGCCGTGCGTCGGAAAGCTCGCCGAGCCGACCGAGACCGTGACGGACAGCGGGATGTCGTCGTTGCCCGCGTTGACCGGGATCGGCTTCTCCGCCACGCGTTCGCGCAACCGGTTCGCGATCACGGACAACCGGCCGGGACCGGCTTCCGGGACGAGCAGCGCGAATTCCTCGCCACCGTAACGAGCGAGGACTTCACCGGATCGGGAAGCCGCGCGCAGCCGTGCCGCGACCTCCATCAGCACGTCGTCGCCTGCGGGATGGCCGTAGTTGTCGTTGATGGACTTGAAGCGGTCGACGTCGATGATGAACACCGCGACGGATCCGTCGTTGCGCCGCGCGCGGGAGATCTCCAACGGCAGCTGGGCTTCGAAGAACCTGCGCGTGTGCAGGCCGGTGAGGCTGTCGGTGATCGCGAGTTTGCGCTGGTCCGCGACGAGCCCCGCGAGCCTCGCGATGATGAGCAACGACAGCAGCGCGCTGCCCGCGGCGATCACCAGGACGTCCTGCGACGACTGGCCGACGTCGTGCACCAGCATCAGCACCGGCGCGGCGAGAGCGGCCGAGCACAGCGCGATGATCCGGCCGCGGCTCAGGCCGACGTCCTTGACGTGCGCGCGGTCGACGAGCCGCGCCATCGTCGGGTGCAACGCCGCCGCGCCCATGCACAGGTTCGCCGACAACCAGATGGCGTCGAGGAAGTTGCCCGCGTGGTAGCTGCCGTCCAGGCGCTGGAGCACGTAGATCGTGTCCGCGGTCAGGATGCCCAGCAGGTTGGCCGTCAGCAGGACGAACGCGCGCGGCCTGGGTCCTGCCCCGAAGATCAGTCGCAGCGCCACCACGAACAGCGCCAGGTCCATCATCGGGTAGCCGAGCGAGGCGATCTTCACCAGGACCGGTGAGGTGAGACGGGCCTGCGGGCCGATCACGTAGAGCCACGACGCCATGCCCGCGACGACCGCGAGAACGGCGGCGTCGAGCAGGCTCGGCAGGTCGAGTCCGGGGGTGCGGCGGCGGATCAGCAGGATCACACCCGCGACCATCAACGGGTAATGGCCCAGGTAGAAGATGTCCGCGTACGACGGGTAAACCGTGTACTCGAAGATGTAGTGCGATGCGTAGAACGTGAGGTCGGCGATCGCGTAAACGACCTGGCTGAGTGCGAGGAACACCCATGGCCGCCGCCATTGGGGGCGGTTGCGCTTGACACCGGCGAATGTCGCGATGGCGGCCGACGCGCTGATCGTGCAGTAGAGCACCACCCGTACCGTTTGCCCCGTTGTCCCCGCGGGACTGACCGGAATCAGGTAGTAGACGCCCAGCAGCAGGTGACCCGCCACCAGGTACATCCACCACGCCCCGGTGTGGCCGGTACGGAAGATGGTCACACGAGACCCCTCGTTCTACGACTTTGGTCGAGCCACGTGATGATGCCCGACTTGGGATGATCGCGGCACCGTCGTTACTCCAATGAGGTGACCCACTAATACGACGCTACCGCAAATCACGGTTGTGCTTTCCGCGTTGATCTCGGGTGTCGCCGATCCGTACCCGCGGGTGGTCCCCGATCGATTTTCGCACGACTTTTCCCTGCTTGGCCGTGATTCGCGCACCTTGTGCCACCGATATTTCCGACCTGTTGGTCGGTAAGCAGGTTCCACCCGACCTTCGTCGTTGACCGTTGCTCGTTGTGGAGGCGTGAGAGCGGCGATCAACGGACTATCGTGAGAACCGTGGACGACGTTCGGTTCGGGGTGCTTGGGCCGCTGCTCGTCACACACGGGCAGCGAAACGTCCGCATTCCCGCTGGCCAGCCACAGCAGGTCCTGGTGCTGCTGCTCCTGCACACCGGTCAGACCGTCAGCGTCGACCACCTCATGTCGATCCTCTGGGACGGCGATCCGCCCGCCAGCGCGCGCAAGGCCGTGCAGGTGCACGTCTCGCAGCTCAGGAGGGCGCTGAAGGACCTCCCCGGGGTGTCGCTGGAGTGGTCGCGGCAGGGCTATCGGCTCGACGTCCCCGATCGTTCGCTCGACCTCCAGCTCTTCCGCGACGCCCAGGACCCCGACGAGGCGCTGGCGCACTGGCGCGGACCGGCGCTGGCCGAGCTGACCACGAACACCCAGCTCGCGAACCAGCTCGAGGAGGAACGGCTCGGGGCGGTCGAGCGCCGGGTCGACAAGGCGATCAGGAACGGCCGGCACCACGAGATCATCGGAGAGCTGAGCAGGTACGTCACCGAACACCCGACCAGGGAACGGCTGCGCGGCGCGTTGATGGTGGCCCTGCACCGCGGCGGACGGCAGGCGGACGCGCTCAGGACGTACGACGAGGGCCGCCGGCTCCTGGCCGAGGAGCTCGGGCTCGATCCCGGCCAGGAGCTCAAGGACCTGCACGCCGCGATCCTCCAGGGCGACATCCCCTCCGTGCCGCGCGAACTGCCCGCCACCCCCGACCCGTTCGTGGGGCGCCGTGCGGAGATCGAGCTGATCACAGGTGCTTCCGACACCGTGATCGCCGTGCACGGGCCGGGCGGGCAGGGCAAGAGCGCGCTCGCCACCGCCGCCGCGCACGCGATGGCCGAACGTTTCCCGGACGGACAGCTGTACGTGGACCTGCACGGCGCCACACCGGGCCGTTCGCCGCTCTCCCCCGCCGAGGTGATCAGGCGGTTCCTGCGCGCTTTGGGCACCCCTCCGCTGGCCGTGCCGACGGACACCTCCGAGGCCGCCGCGCTGTACCGGTCGACGCTGGCCAGGCGCAAAGTGCTGGTGCTGCTGGACAACGCGGTGGACGCCGCGCAGGTCGGCCCGCTGCTACCCGGCGAACCGGGTTCCGCCGTGCTGATCACCAGCCGCCGGATGCTGGCCACGCTGAGCGCCCGGCACGTCCGGCTCGACCCGTTGCCGCCAGACGACGCGGTGCGGTTGCTGGGCGACGACGGCCCGGCCGCGGAACAGGTCGCGAAGGCCTGCGACTACCTGCCGCTGGCCCTCACGATCGCGGCAGCGCGGCTGCGGTCGCGGCCGGACTGGACGACCGCGACGCTGGCGAAACGGCTCGCGGACCAGCGTCATCGGCTGGACGAGCTGAACTTCGACGACCTCGGCGTGCGGTCGAGCTTCCACCTGAGCTTCGAGGGCCTCAACGCCGTCTCGACCAGGGCGTTCACCCTGTTGTGCTGCCTGAACGTGCCTACCGTCAGCGAGCCGGTGGCCCAGGCGCTGCTCGGGCAGGACGACGTGGACCGCGCGCTGGATCCGTTGGTGGACGCCAAACTCGTGGAGCCGTGCGGGCCGGAGCAGTACCGGGTGCACGACCTGCTGCGGTTGTTCGGCGCCGAGCACGTGAACGACGAGAAGCACGACGCTCTCGCCCGTGCGCTCACGCACTACCGCGAAACACTGGCCGCGGCGTTGAAGAAGCTGCGGCCGCACGCTTATGGCGCGCTGACGTACTCCGCCGCCGGGGACATCGACGAGCCGTTGCGGTGGCTGACCGACGAGGCCGAGAACCTGCTGGCGGCAGCACGTTCCGCGGTGGCCGAACCGGTGCTGGCCGACCACGCGCTGGCGATCGCGCACATGCTCTACCCGCATCTGTTCAAACAGGACAGGGTCGCGGACCTCGTCGAACTGGGCCAGATCGCGGACCAGGCGGCCCGCACGATCGGCAGCTCGGCCGCGTTGCAGACGGCGCTTCTGGTGCGGTCGGCCGCGAATCGCAGGATCGGCTCGTTCGAGACCGCCCGCGCGCAGCTGGAGGAGGTGCTGGAGGCGCGCGCCGACGACCCGTTCGGACAGGGCCGCGCGCTCGCCGGGATCGGCACGATCCAGCGCGAGCTGGGTGAGCTGGAGCAGGCCTCGCAGACCCTCGCGCAGGCGATCGAACTCACCGAGGAGTACGGACCTGCTGGCGCGCAACGGGTTCCGTTGTCCGCACTGGCCCAGGTGCACCAGGTGGCCGGACGGTACGAGCAGGCGCTGGACACCGCCGTGCAGAGCCTCCAGTACGCCCGTGAGCACGTGGACGAGGCCGGAACGGCCTACGCGCTGGCGTCGCAGGGGCAGGCGCTGTTCAAGCTCGGGCGGCTGGACGAGGCCGAGGCCGCGTTGAGCGAGTGCATCGGCCTGTGCCGGGTGACGGGTGAGCACAACGACGAGTGGCAGGCGTTGCTGTGCCGCGCGGAAGTGCTGCTGGCCGCGGGGAGGCCCGCACCGGCCACAAAGGACGCCGAACGCTGTCTGGAGATCACGAGTGCTCGCGGCGACCGTTACGGCGAGGGCGTCGCACGTCTCGTGCTCGCCAAGGCAGGGCTGGAAAGGCACGCGGACCGGGCGGCCGAACTGCTCGGCACACCCGGTCTGCGTCGGGACAACCTGTTGGACAGCCTGATCAGCTAGCTGGTCAGTCGCCATAGGGGTTCTGCATCGAGACGTGGACGTGGTCGTAGTGACCACCCGTCACGCCGCCACCGGCGGTGTAGGTGCGCCAGCCCTCGGACTTCAACCCTGCCTTGAGGTTGGCGCCCCGATGGCCCGGCTGGTGCCGCCGTACCCGCTGTTGAAGAACACGGTGACCGTGCTGCCCATGCGATTTCAGACGGCGGCCGCGTTGTTCTTCACGCAGACGCCCTGGCCGTTGCCGGCGCTCTTGACACCGAACCCTGCTGGTCACTGTTGAAGTAGAGGCAGAACTCCCCTGCCTCGCAGACTCCGTCGCGGGCCGTCGCCGCGTTCGCCGGAGCCGTGCCGAACAACACGCTGAGCAAGGAACCCGGAGAGAATCAGTCGCAGTGTTCGAAACCGCTGGTGTAGCTGGAAGAACCGACCATGCCGCCCCACTTGACGCACTTGCCGGGGGCCTTCTTCTTGACCGGACCGGCGTAGTAGCCGTACTCGTCCCGGTCGGTCGTCCGCGCCGCGCCCTGCACTTCCAGGAAGGCGCCGACGTCGGAGGCGGTACCGATCTTGGTGGTCTTGATCGCGACCACGCAGTTGTACCCGTTGGAGGCGTTGTACAGCAGGGAGACGCGGGCACCCGTGACGTTCGCGCCGTCGATGACCTTGTAGCCGTCGCCGCAGGCCTCTTCCGGCGTGTACGGGTTGGTGGAGCCACCGCCGCCGCAGTTGTTGCTCTTGTAGCTCTTCAAGCCGTAGTACAGCGCCTGCGAGCCGTTCATCACGACACGCTGCGGGGTACCGCCCTTGAGCTGCTCGAAGTGCAGGTGCGCGCCGTCCGAGTTGCCGGTGTTGCCGACGTTGCCGATCTTCTGGCCCTGCGAGACGCTCTGGCCGACCGAGACGCTCTGCGCGGAGAGGTGGGCGTAGCGGGTGGTCCAGCCGCTGCCGTGGTCGATCTCGATCCACCGGCCGTAGCTGGCGTTGCCCTCGTTGCGGACCTTGCTGACCTTGCCGGCCGCGGACGCGACGACCACGTCACCCTGGGCGTCGGCGCGGCTGAAGTCGATGGCCGCCAGAGGGTTGTGCGGGCGCGGGTCATTCGGGCCGCGGGTCTGGCCCGTCCACGTCTGTCCACACGGGAACGGCATCTGCCAGTTGGTCGCGGCCGACGCCTGCGGGCCGCCGATCACCAGCACGCCGACGCCCACCGCCAGCCCGGCGATCGCGGACAACATTCTCTTGATGTTCATGACTTCCTCACTCAACCGAAGATTCGACGGACCTTGGAGTACGGCGTGCCGTGGTTGTGGAGATCACTGATCCGGATGCTCTGCCCGTTGCGCGGCGGCGAGGCCTCCAGGATCTTGTTGCCGCCCAGACAGATGGCGACGTGCGCGGTGGGATCGGGGTCGTTGTCGGAGCGGCCCCGGAAGACGAGGTCGCCCGGCAGGCGAGAGCCGATGGCCACCGCGCGGCCCTTGGTGTTCTGCGCACCGGTCCAGGCACCGATGTCGAGGCCGGCGCGTACAGCGTGAGGCCCGAGCAGTCGTGACCGAGCCGGTTGTAGTGGATCTTTCTTAGATGCGGGAAGGTCAGTCGGTGATGTAGCCGGTCATGGCGCGCCCCCTCAGCAAGCGCTCGACGCGAGACGGGCGGTGCGGTGCACGCCGCCGGAGTCGACGTAGAGCACCTCGCCGCGGGCGCAGCCGGGCGCGTAAACCATGTTTCCCCAGTGGTTTCCGGGCGTTCCGGCCGCGACGAAGCCGACGTGGTCGCTGCTCGACCAGACCGTGATGCGCAGAGCCGAGTCGCCACCCGAGTAGTTCGAGATCCGCACCCAGTTCGTCCTGCAGCCGGGCGACCAGCGCAGCTCCGCCGTACCGCCCGCGTACATCGGCGCGGTGTCGGCCGTCGTGGAACCGCTGCCGCATCCGGCGGACACCGGGTCCTTGTCGTTGCATCCGCGCCCGCCGCAGGACGCCGCCTGCGCGTCCGGCGCCATGATGAGCGTGAACGCGGCCGCGGCGATCAGGGCTGTCGGCTTCATGGCGCTGACCCTGCTGAGCAGCGCTCACAGCGACCTGACAGCTACACCCCGTCAGATGTCAGCGAGGTGTCAGAAGGGCACGTCAGTGAGCGGTGCGCGATCGGTCAGCGGAGGTGGCCATGGTGGCGCCATGACGTGGTTGCGCAAGCCCTGGGTGGGACCGTTGGCGTTCGTGGTGGTGGCGTTCGTGGCGTTCTCGCTGCCGCCGTATCTGACCGGTGATCGTCTACAGGCACGCGTGCAGTCGGACTGGGGACCGCACTACCCCTTGCTCGTCGTGCACGTCGCCTGCGCGTCGATCGCCATCCTCACGTGTGTGGTGCAGATCTGGCCGTGGTTCCGTGGCCGCTTCCCCACGTGGCACCGCCGCATCGGCCGTGTCTACGTGTTCGCCGGTGTGTTGCCTGCCGGACTCTCCGGCCTGGTCATCGGCTACATGACCCCGTTCGGCCCGGTGGCGATGGTCAGCACCCTCGTGCTGTCGGTGCTGTGGCTGACGTTCACGTGGCTGGCGTGGCGCGCGGCCCGGCAGCGCCGGTTCCGCGACCACCGCAAGTGGATGATCCGCAGCTTCGCGCTGACCGTCTCGATCATCACGAACCGGATCTGGGGCGTGATCGGCTTCCTCGCCTTCGCCGACCGCGTCCCCGAGTCGGAGCTGCCGCACACGATCGCCGGGATCTCGACGTGGGCAGGGTGGACGATCCCGCTGCTGCTCTCGCAGTGGTGGTTGGAACGCAGGCCTCGCCGTCGTCAGGCCCCGGTCGAGCAGCGTGAAACCGTTCCCGTGTGACGTTCTGGCGGCTACGGTCGGCACTCATGAGGCTACTGCTCGCTGTCTTGATGATGGTCGTCCTCGCCCCCGTCGCGTCCGCCGCGCCGGCCACGCCCACGGCGCGCTGCGAGTTCATCCCGACGCCGGACAACCCGGCCGCCCGCCCGGTCCAGCCGCCCAGCGCCGTCGTGCCCGCCCGCGGGACGGTGAAGGTCACCATCGTGACGAACTACGGCGTGGTCATCGCGGACCTCGACCGCGCCAACGCCCCGTGCGGCGTGGAGAACTTCGCCCACCTGGCGCGGAGCTGGTTCTACACGATGTCGCAGTGCTGGCGGCTGACCGACACCACGCGCCTGGGCGTGCTCCAGTGCGGCGACATCTACCGCGCCGAGGAGGGCGGGCCCGGTTATCGGTTCGCCGACGAGGTGACCGGCAAGGAGACCTACCCGCGCGGCACGATCGCGTACGGGAACCAGGGGCCGGGCACGAACGGCAGCGAGTTCTTCATCGTGCACTCGTTCGCCAACATCGCGCCGAACTACACGGTGATGGGCCACGTCACCTACGGCATGGACACGCTCGACCGGATCGTGAAGGCAGGGATCGTGCCGCAGCCGGACGGCCTGCTGGACGGCGCGCCGAAGAAGCCGGTCAAGATCGTGCACGTGCTCGCCCACTAGTTGCCCGTTTTCCAGGTAGTCGCCGTTTCGTTGAAACGGCGACTACTTTGCGTTTGGCGCCGGAATAGCGTCACGAGAGCGCGGCGTGTTGACATGTTACCGAAAGGCGAAAATCCGGTACGCGATCTCCGTCACAGCTTCTACCAGCGCATATTAACCCAGATGAACCATCGACAATTAAGGGCGATTTGATAGTTGATGTGATCCCGCTCGCCCTCAGGAATCAATTCCGCAGCTCCCGCGCTTCCGTCACCTGAATGGCGGCTGTACCAGCCAGTAGCCTGATTTTCGGTTATTTGAGGAGGCACAGGAGTGGCACCCGAGTTCGAGCCGGCTCGACTCGACGACGTCGACGATCTGCTGAAGCTCTACCGGCGGGCACACGGCGCGAACTACCCGATCGCGATGGGCACCGACCCCGACGTCATGGCGTCCGAGATCGAGGCCGCGCACACCACGTGGCTGGTGTGGCGCCGCGACGGCCAGGTCGTCGCCTCGATCACCGGGCACGTCGAGAGCGCGGACCGCCTCGGCAAGATCGCCGGGCTGGTCGTGGATCCAGGCGCTCAGGGCGGCGGCATCGCGCACCACGCCGTCGGGCAGATCACCGGGCACATGCTCGCGAGCGGCGACGTCGACTCGGTCTACGGCACCGCGCGCACGATCCACCTCGCGCCGCAGAGAGTGTGTCTGCGCAACGGGTTCCACCCGCTCGGGCTCGTGCCGAACCTGTTCAAGCACGCCAAGCGCGAGACGATGACGTTGCTGGCCAAGCACCGCGACGGTGTCCTGGAGCAGCGGGCCGAGGTGCACAAGGTGCCCGCAAGCCTTCGGAGGCTCGTCACCGCTACGCACGCTCTGGTCGGTCTGCCGACGTTGCCGGAGTTCGTGGAGGACACCGCTTTCGGAGCCGGTGAGGTGTCACGGCTGGAGGTCGTCGAGGCGCCGCAGTTCGTGCAGCGGCACTTCGAGCACACGATCAACGACCCGGCGCGGCGGTTCTACCCGTTGCACAAGCCGAACGTGCTGCTGGCCGACGAGCAGGGCGAGTACCAGATCTACGGGCACCTCAACCGTCACGACGGTTACTGCACGATCTTCGGTGCCACACCCAGTCCCCAGGCACTCCTCCCGCACCTCGGTGGCGTGATCGACACGCTGGCCGGCCTGGGCGCGCCGCACGTCGAGACGCTGGTGCCGTTGCACGAGTTCGACGAGCTGAGTGCGTTGCTGGCCTTCGGTTTCCTGCCGGTGGCGCTGTACCCGGCGATGCGCAAGGACGGCGACGTCTACCACGACTACGTCGTCATGGTGCACACGCCGCAGCCGCCGGACTTCCGCGGCCTCGCGATCGACGAGGCGTTCCGGCCCTTCACCGAGCAGTACATCGAGCTGTGGACGCAGAAGTTCCTCAACACCAACGGAGTCTTTCGAGCATGAACCCGCACCTCGGACCGGCAACGGTGCCGGACCCCTCGCTCGGTGCCGTCCAGGCGCTGTGCGACATCGCGGCGCCGTACGACCACAGCGACACGGACCTGTTCCTGGAAGCCATGAACGAGTCGAACCGCTGGCACGCCCAGCGCAACGAGTTCTTCCGCAGCCTGTGGAACGGCAAGCCGCTCAAGGACATCACCGACCAGCCGTTCGTGCACGCCAACTTCTTCAAGATGCACGAGGTGCTGTCGGTGCCGCGCGACGAGGTCGTCGTGCACGCCACCTCGTCCGGCACGACTGGGCAGAAGTCGCAGATGTTCTGGGACGCCTGGACGTTGCGCGCGGGCCAGCGGATGGTCGCGCGGATCTACGACCACAACGGGTTCATCGACGCCGAGCCGGCGCACTACCTGATCAACCTCAACCAGCCGACGCCGAACGTGAAGCTGGGCAGCTCGTTCACCGGGCAGTTCATGACCGACTTCGCGCCCGTGGAGTCCGTCGACTACGGCCTCGCGCACACCGGCACCGGACACGAGTTCGACGCGTTCGGCAGCATCCGCGCGCTGCAGAGGTTCGCGGACAGCGGCCGGCCGGTGCGGATCTTCGGGTTCCCGGCGTTCCTGAGCTTCACCATCGACCGCATGCGCGCGATGGGCGTGGAACCGTTGCGGCTCAACGAGCGTTCGATGGTGTGGTTCGGCGGCGGCTGGAAGGGCAACGCGGACAAGCAGATCTCCAAGTCCGAGCTGCGGTCGAAGGTCACGGACATGCTCGGCATCCCGGACGCGCGGATCCGCGACAGCTATGGCTCTGTCGAGCACTCGGTGCCGTACGTCGAGTGCCCGCACCACAACCTGCACGTGCCGACGTGGTCACGTGCGATCGTTCGGGACGTCCGGACGCTGGAACCGTTGCCGTACGGCGAGTCCGGCTACATCCAGTTCGTGTCCCCGTACATCACCTCGGCGCCCGCGCAGAGCGTGTTGATGGGCGACCTGGCCGCACTGCACGCACCTGAGGAGTGCGGTTGCGGCAACGAGACCCCGTGGTTCGAGATCCTCGGCCGCGCCGGCGTCTCCCGCAACCGATCCTGCGCCATCGCCGCAGCAGAACTCTTGAAGGGCAAGGCATGAACCGGCATCTCTGGCAGGGCGAGTGGATCGACGACGACGCTGTCGCGTTGCGGCTGGACACGTTGGACGACCTCACCCAGCAGGTCATCACCGGGCCGCGCCTGAACCCGCTCGTCGTGCTCGCCGCCGCCGAGAAGCTGGACCTGGAACAGCACCGCGCGTCGCTGGTCTCGTGGGGCCTCGACGAGGTGGAGATCGACGAGACGCTGGAGGCGCTGCGGCACGCGCTGAGCCGTGTTTCGTTGGAACGCAAGCTCAAGCGCGAGCTCGGCAACCTCGACCCGGCGCGGATGGTCCGCTTCGACTTCCGCGCGCCTGTCTACGAGGCCTGGGTGCCGCTCGGGCTGCTCGCCCACGTGACGGCGGGCAACGCACCGGTCGCCGGCGTGCTGAGCGCCGTCGAGGGCCTGCTCTCCGGCAACCTCAACGTCATCAAGGTCGCGTCGGACGACTCGGGGTTCACCGCCGAGGTGCTCGCTTCGCTGGCCGCGCACGACCAGACCGGCCAGATCGCCGCGCGGCTCGTCGTGCTGCACTTCTCCTCTTCGCTCACCGACTGGATGTCGCGCATGCTCGGCGCCGCCGACGCCGTCGCGGTCTGGGGTGGCGAGGAGGCGATCACCGGCGTCACCGAGCTGGTCAGGCCCGGCACGCGGGTGATCGACTGGGGCCCGAAGCTGTCCTTCGCCTACCTGACCGGCGACTCGTGGTCCGATGTGGACACTCTGCACGCGCTGGCGGCGGACGTGTGCCAGCTGGAGCAGCAGGCGTGCTCAAGCCCGCAGGTGATCTACCTCGACACCGAGGACCCGGCCGAGGTCTTCGCGTTCGCCGAGCGGTTCGCCTCCGTGCTGGAGTTGACCGGCCCCCCGACCCGTGAGCCGTCGCAGGCCGAATGGGCGGAGATCACGAACACCGTCGTCGTCACGCAACTCGAAGAGCACCTCAGGCTCACGAAGGTGCACACCGGTGACCACTGGCGCGTGCTGGCGGACGTCCGTTCCGCGTTGCGCACCTCGCCGCTGTACCGGACGGTGTGGGTGAAGCCGTTGCCGCGCAAGCAGATCACCTCCGTGCTGCGACCGATGCGCCGCTACCTGCAGACCGTCGGTCTCGCGGCGGACCGGCCGGACACCGCCGCACTGGCGCGTTCGTTCGTCTCGGTCGGCGTGCAGCGGATCACCACGCCGGGTTCGATGCTCGGCGGCTACAGCGGCGAACCGCACGACGGCGTCTACGCGTTGCAGCGCTACAGCAACCGGGTGTCCGTGCAGCTCGACGACAGGTTCGCCGCGGACGCCTCGCTGGACGACCTGGCCGAGTCGCGGCAGCTCCCGGTGCCTTCGGTACCGGTGACGTTGAAGTCGGACTTCGAGACGTTGCAGGACCGTCCGGCGGACGTGTACTTCCGCAGTGGCGGCAGCTCCGGCGCCCCCAAGTTGTCCGCGTACACCTGGGCGGACTGGGACGAGCAGATGTGGGTGGGCGCCGAGGCGTTGCTCGCCACCGGCCTCGACCCGCGCCACGACCGGATCATGAACCTGTTCTTCAACGGGCACATGTACGCGAGCTTCGTCAGCTTCTTCTCCGCGCTGGAGCGGATGAACGCCGTGCAGTTCCCGATGGGCGGTGAGTGGGGTCAGCTCGACGCGATCGCCCAGGCCATTGTGGACAACCGCGTCGACACGCTGCTGACCGCGCCTTCGTTCGTGCAGCGGCTCTTCGCCGAGCACGGTGACCAGCTGAAGCAGTACGGCGGGATCCGCAAGATCTTCTACGCGGGCGAGCACTTCGGCGCGCAGGCCATCGCCCGGCTGCGGGACGAGTTCGGCGTCGAGGTGATCCGCTCGGCGGCCTACGCGACCGTCGACGCGGGCCCGGTCGGCTACCAGTGCCAGGCCTCGTCCGGCAAGGTGCACCACCTGTTCACCGGCCTGCACACGCTGGAGATCCTCGATCCCGAGACGGACCAGCCCGTCTCGTTCGGCGAGCCCGGCCGGCTGGTCTTCACCACGCACACACGGCGTGGCCAGCGGCTGGAGCGCTACGAGATCGGCGACCTCGGCCGCTGGGTCCCCGGCGACTGCCCGTGCGGCCGCCAGACGCCGCGGTTCGAGCTGCTGGGGCGCACCGGTGACGTGTTCCGGGCCGCCGCGCAGACGTTGAACTACCGGCGGTTCCTCACGATCCTGGAGGACGAGTACAGCTACGCCGGCGCGTTGCAGATCGAACTGAACGAGGACGCCGGCGGCGAGGAGCTCGTCGTGCGGATGGAACGCGACCGCGCACCCGAACCTGCCGCCACCCACATCACGTTGCTGTCGAAGTACGGCGAGGTCGCCGAGGCGGTCGAGCAGGACTCGTTGCTGACCGTGCGGGTGGAGAACGTTCCGCTGGCGGGCTTCCTGCGGACGAAGAGCAGCGGCAAGTTGATCGCGGTCGTCGACCAGCGCAGCAGCAGGAGTGTGTGAACGATGTCCGTGCTCGACCTCATCTGCTACGCCCGCACGCACTCCCCGTTCTACAAGGAGCTGTACGACGGCTACGACTCCTCGACGCCGTTGGCCGAGCTGCCGGTGATCGACCAGGCCGCGTTCTGGGCCGCGAACACCATCCGCCACAACCAGGTGCTGACCCGCGCGCACACCGACGGCCTGATCTTCAAGACCGGCGGCACCACCAAGGCTCCTCGCGTCTCCTTCTACACCAACGAGGAGTGGGACGCGATGTGCCGCACGTACGCGGAAACGCTGCCCGCGGCGGGACTGCGGCACGGCGACCGGATCGCGAACCTCTTCGCGGCGGGTGAGCTGTACTCCAGCTTCATCTTCGCGCTGAACTCCCTGCAACGCTCGCCGATCGAC
The DNA here is from genome assembly GCF_900115955.1 of Lentzea waywayandensis. Lineage (GTDB taxonomy): Bacteria > Actinomycetota > Actinomycetes > Mycobacteriales > Pseudonocardiaceae > Lentzea > Lentzea waywayandensis. The sequence goes on along the minus strand of NZ_FOYL01000003.1, from coordinate 550,652 downwards.
CTGGTCCAGCTGCCGATCACCGGCAGCGCGCCGGTCGAGTTCACGCTGACCACCATGCAGGACTTCGACGCGACCGTCGTCGCGGGCTTCCCGACGACGCTGTGCCGGCTGGCCTCTCACGTCGTGGCTTCTGTCGGCTCACTGCCTCTGGTGCGGCTGATCCTGTTCAGCGGCGAGGCCCTGTACGAAGACCAGCGTTCACTTTTGTCCGAGGCGTTTCCCGGCGCCGAGTTCCGGTCGTTCGTCTACGGCAGCGTGGACGGCGGGATCATCGGCACGGCGGTGCTCGGCTCGGACGACGCGCGGGTGTTCCGCTCCTTTGTGGACAGCTCGGTGCTGGAGATCGTCGACGTCGACACGGGCAAGCCGATCACCTCCCCCGGCAGGCCGGGCCGGTTGCTCCAGACCGACCTCACCCGGCGGTTGCAGCCGATGATCCGCTACCCGGTCGGCGACCTGGCCGAATGGGTCGACGTGGAGGACGGCATCTTCCGCCTGCTCGGCCGCGCCGACGAGGGCGCCAGGGTCGGCCCCGTGACGCTGCACCTCGACCACCTGCGGGCCGCCGTCGACCGCGCCGGTATCGCGCACAACGGCGTGCAGGTCGTGATCCGCCGGGTCGACGCGCGCGACCAGCTGGTGTTGCGGATCGCCGGTGGAGAGCAGGAGTTCGAGGCTGTCCGGAACGAGGTGTACGTGATCAGCCCGCGGTTCGAACTGCAGGTCGGACGCGGCGTGGTCGCGCCACTGGCGGTGGAGTGGGTGCCCGCGTTGGAGGTGAATCCGCGCACAGGCAAGACCGTGCGGCTCATCGACGAGCGTCCCGTGTAGTTAGTGTGTTCCGGTGCGAAAGATCCTGGTCATCGGTATCGGCGCGGGCAACCCCGACCACCTGACGGTGCAGGCCGTGAAGGCGTTGCAGACGGTGGACGTGTACTTCGTGCTGGACAAGGGGTCCGTGAAGCAGGAGCTCGTCGACCTGCGCGCGTCGATCCTGGAAGCGCACGTGACGCGGCCGTACCGCTGGGTCGAGGGCCGGGATCCGGAACGCGACCGGAACCCCGCCGACTACGTCGCGACGATCGATGCCTGGCGCCGGGACCGCGCCGATGTCGTCCTGGGTTTGCTGTCGGACCTGGGCGAGGGCGAGGTCGGGGCGTTCCTGGTGTGGGGCGACCCGTCGCTCTACGACTCGACTTTGGCGATCCTCGACGATCTGCTGGCCCGCGGCGAGTCGTTCGAGGTGGAGGTCATCCCGGGTGTGACGTCCGTGGCGGCGCTGACGGCGGGCCACCGGGTGTCGCTGAACCAGGTCGGCAAGCCGGTGCAGATCACGACCGGCCGCCGCCTCGCCGCCGGGTGGCCGTCCGATGTGGACGACGTGGCCGTGATGCTGGACGCGTCGTACTCGTTCGAGGGCGTCGACCCCGACACGTGGATCTACTGGGGCGCCTACCTCGGCATGCCGGACGAGATCCTGGTGTCGGGGCGGGTCGGGGACGTGGCCGCGGAGATCCGCAGGGTTCGTTCCGAGGCGCGGGAGCGCAAGGGCTGGATCATGGACACCTACCTGCTGCGCAGGCCCTGATCAGTGCAGGAACGGCAGCGTGCAGTACCGGCGGCCTCGGGTGACCTGAGTGACCTCGTGCAGCAGTGAGCACGAGAACACCAGTGCTTCGCCCTTGTTCGCCCGGTAGGTCCTGGCGCCGTACTCGGGGAACCTGAGCTCGCCGCCCTCGAAGTCGTCGCTGAGGTTGACCGTGACGGCGAACCTGCGGTGGGCGGTGGCCGGCGTGGTGTTGTCGCGGTGGGCCTTGAAGTGGCCGCCGTTGTCGGCTTCGTAGCAGGCGATGATCCAGCGTTCGACGCGCGTGGCCGTGAACTGGAACGCTCGCTGGATCTCGGGGAGCAGCCTGCGTTCGACGCGCGCCTTCAGTTGCTCGCGGTACGGGTCTTCGAGCGTGAGGTCCTGGCGGCGCTTGTGGTTGTGGTCGTGGACGATCTCCGTGCGCCCCTCGGCTGTGCGCATGAAGCCGCTGTCGGTGCCGCCGGTTCGCTCGTAGTGCTTGATCAGCTCGTCGCAGAACTCCGGCTCCAGCACGCGCGGAACCGTCAGGACCGGTGCGGCCAGGTCGGTGTTGCGTGAGGCCGGGATCGGCTCGCCCCGCGCGATGATCGACTCGACCCTGAGGTTGGCGTCGAGCAGCGCCGAGGCCTTGCCGATGCCGTACTTCGCGGCGATCTGCCCGTCGTCGACGATGACCGTGACGCCTTCGGGCGGGTCGCACGGCTTCTGCACGACCCAGACCAGGTTGTCGTTCTGCCGCAGGTGTTCGTCCAGCTCGTCCACAAAGGACAGGACGGTCGGTTTTCCGGCTTCCTCACTGAACCAGTAGCCGCCGTCCGCGTTCCTGATCGCGAACAGCGGCGCCCGGTCTCCCGGCGTGAGCATCAGAGCGTGTCGTTGCCGTCCGGCAGCATCAGGACGTCGTTGCCGTCCGGCGCGATGAGAACGTCGTTGCCCTGCGGTGCGATCAGGACGTCGTTGCCGTCCCGCACTTCGGCTGCCTGTGCGGCGTCGCCCGTCATGGCCGTCGCGACGATCACCGAACCCGCGATCAGAATCTTGCGCACGTTCCCCACCCCCAGTAGTGGTTTCCCGCGATCCTGACTTAAAGCCTACTCGGCGATCAGCCGCTGTACGGAGCGTTCGACGAGCTCACGGGTCGCGTTCGGGGTGCTGAACGCGAGGATCGACATGTGCACGACCAGGTCGAGCAGGTCCGTGGCGTTGAACGCCGCCGTGATCCTGCCCTCCATCTGCGCCTGCGCGATGGCCTCGATCTTGTGCCGGTGGGACTCGACCTCGGCCTTCGGAAGGTCGCTGAAACCGTTCTCCAGACGGTGGTAGGCCGCAAGCCTGAGCAGTTGTGGCCTCTCCAGGTAGGAGTCGAACAGCCGGCCCGCGTAGCCGGGCAGGTCCTCCGGCGTGATCGGGACCTCGTTGATCATGCGGTCGATCTGGATCTTCAGCAGCTCGTCGAACAGACCCTCCTTGCTGCCGAAGTAGGCGTAGATCATCGCCTTGTTGCAACCCGCCTTCGCCGCGATGCGGTCGACCCGCGCCCCGGCGATCCCGTACTGGGAAAACTCCTCGAGCGCCGCGTCCAGCAACTTGGCCTTGGTCGCTTCCTTGTCCCTCACCACTCCTCCATCCTAACCAACCGGTTGGTCGCGACAACTAACCAGTTAGTTGACACGCCGCCGCGAACGTGGTTGCCTAGTTCTAGCAACCAAACAGTTAGTTAGTCCAACCAACCGGTCAGTCAGGAGCAGGTCATGAAGGTCGCACTGGTCACGGGTGCCTCGTCGGGGATCGGCGAGTCCACGGCAGTTGAGCTGCACAAAGCCGGTTACACGGTGTACGCGGCGGCGCGCCGGGTGCAGCGGATGGAAGGGCTCGCCGCGCAGGGCATCCGGGTGCTGGAGATGGACGTCACCAACGACGGGTCGATGATCGACGGGGTCAAGAAGATCATCGCGGAGGCCGGGCGGATCGACGTGCTCGTGAACAACGCCGGGTACGGGTCGTACGGCGCTGTCGAGGACGTGCCGCTGGACGAGGCGCGGTACCAGTTCGAGGTCAACGTGTTCGGGCTGGCGCGGCTGGTTCAGCTGGTGTCGCCGCACATGCGGGAGGCCGGGCGCGGGCGGATCATCAACGTCTCGTCGATCGGCGGGCGGATCTACGAACCGCTCGGGGCCTGGTACCACTCGACGAAGTTCGCGGTGGAGGGGCTGAGCGACTCGCTGCGGCTCGAGTTGAAGCCGTTCGGGATCGACGTCGTGGTGATCCAGCCCGGTGGGATCAAGACCGAGTGGGGCGGGATCGCGGTCGAGAACCTCAAGAAGACCTCTGGCGGCGGGGCCTATGCGGGGCAGGTCAAGCAGTTGGCCGGGTTCTTCTCGCAGATGGATCGCGGCAGTGAGCCGAAGGTCATCGCGGACGTCATCGTGAAGGCGGCCGAGGCCAGGAGGCCGCGCACGCGCTATGCGGCGGGGTTCGGGGCGCGGCCGATCCTGTTCGCGCGCAGGGTGCTGTCCGACCGGGCGTTCGACGCGATGTTCCTCGGGGCGATGCGCCGGTTCGCCTAAGGCGTGTTCCTCCCGTCTGAGCAGGTACCTTCGGTTCAGAACCACCGAGGGGAGTCGGGTGCACGAGGGGCTGTCGCCGGAGGCCGAGAAGCTCTACCTGGCGATGCTGCGCGGAGACGACGGCGCGGAGGCCGGCCCGGCGCGCGCGGAGCTCGAACGACTCGGGCTGATCAGGAACAACGACGTGCGGCCGCCGCGGTCGGCGCTGGCCGCGATCGCGTCCGGGCACGAGGCCGCGGCCGTCAGAGCCAGGGAGACCGCCGAGTTCCTGGCCGCCGCCTACGCCACCCGTGGCGCGAAAGAGGTCGACTTCGTCGAGGTGCTCAAGGACGCGGCCGAGGTGATCAGCGCGTTCGAGGAGATGCAGAGCCAGGCGAAGTCGGAGATCCGGGCGCTCGACCCCGGTTCGTACCTGAGCCCGCAGCCGGAGGCGAGTCCCGCACAGCCTCCGGCGCTGGCCCGCGGCGTCGGCTATCGGGTCGTGTACGAGTCGGCGCTGCTGCAGACCGAGCGGGGGTTCGCGTCGGTGCAGGAGAGCATCGCGGTGGGCGAGCAGGCGCGGACGTTTCCCGGTGTGCCGCTCAAGCTCGTGATCGCCGATTCGGACCGGGCGTTGATCGCGGTGCCGACGGTCACCGGCGGGAACGTGGTGGCACTTCTCATTCACCCGTCCGTGCTACTGAGCGCGCTCATCGAGTTGTTCGAGGCGTTCTGGCGGATGGCGGTGTCGATCACTCCCGGCGGCCAGGAGGTCACCCGGGAGGAGCCGACCACCGCGACCCGGAGGCTGATGGCACTGCTCAGCGCGGGTCTGACGGACGAGTCGATCGCACGTGAGCTAGGGATCAGCGAGCGCACGGTGCACCGCAGGGTGAGCCGGTTGCAGCAGTTGCTGGGTGCGCAGACGCGGTTCCAGCTCGGCGTGCAGGCGTCACGGCGCGGTTGGCTTTAGTCACCCAAGGTAATTGAGAAACTGATCTTCATCACTCTGTGAACACGTTTGGTGACGGTTTCCAGACATGGCGACTTTCTGCCATCACCCAGGAGTGTTAAACGCGTGGTTTTCCCCTTCTCCTCTGTTGCAAGCGCGGCCTCACCCGGCCGTGCGGGGGCAGGAAGGGATCCACCAGTGAGGAAGTACTTCAGAGGCGGCATCGCCGCGCTGACAGGGGCACTGATCGCGACGAGCATCGTGCTCACGCCGGCGGCCGGCGCGGCGGCCAAGCAGGACCCGGACACGCAGAAGCTCGCGGGCGCGCTCGCCACTCAGAAGGTGACCTGGGAGGAGTGCGCCTTCCCCGGCGTCGCTCCGGAGACCGTCGCGAAGTTCAAGACCGTCAAGGGCCTCGCCTGCGCGACCATCCAGGTCCCGCGCGACTGGCACAACCCGGCCGACGGCAACACGATCGGCATCCGCGTCTCCAAGACCGAGACCGCGTACAAGGGCACCAGCCGTCAGGGCATCGCGCTGGTCAACCCCGGTGGCCCCGGCGGCTCCGGCCTGCCGTGGGGCGCGGCGATGGCCCTGCGCACCCCGGTCCTCGCCGGCCAGTACGACTTCATCGGCTTCGACCCGCGCGGCGTCGGCCTCTCCTCACCGCTCACCTGCAGCTACACCGTCCCGAACAGCACTGACATCAACGTGCTGAACAAGGCCAAGGTCGACGGCTGCCTCGAGAACCCGCTGACCCAGTTCATCACCACCGAGCAGACCGCCTACGACATGGACTTCATCCGCGTCGTGCTCGGCGAGAAGAAGATGAGCTACATCGGCTACTCCTACGGCACGTGGCTCGGCACCTGGTACGCCGCCACGTTCCCGAGCAAGGCGCACCGCTTCCTGCTCGACTCGGCCGTCGACGCCTCGCAGTCGACGCTGGAGAACACCTGGGACCTGCAGCCGCGCACCCGCGACCGCCAGTTCCAGGAGGCGCTGCTGCCGTTCATGGCCCGCAGCGACGCCAAGTACGGCCAGGGCACCGACCCGATGGAGATCCGCCGCAACTGGGAGAAGGCCGGCGGCACCCGTGAGTTCATCGGGCAGCTGTTCGTCGCGTGGTTCGTGATCCCGGCGATGTACGACACCTCGCAGTACCACGTCGCCGCGTCCGCGGTGGCCTCGGTGATCGACGCCGCCGCGCAGGGCACCGAGTCGGAGAAGGTCGAGCAGATCGTCGCGAAGATGCTGACGATCCCGGGCCTCACCGACGAGAACAAGGCGTTCATCGCGAAGGCCAAGACCAACGCTCTCGCCGCGATCGCCAAGAAGGAGCGCGTCGCGGTGAAGACCACGACCGCCGCCGCCGAGGTCGAGACCTGGGACGCGACGTTCGAGGCGATCCGCTGCCAGGACGGTCAGTGGAACCAGAACCTGCACTACTGGAACTACTGGCTGGCTGACCTGACCGTGAACGCGCCGTTCATCGCGCCGTTCATGAGCACGCCGCTGTGCGCCTACTGGCCGACGAAGAACTCGATGCCGAAGCCGGACAAGAAGACGTTCCCGCGTCTGCTGGTCGCGCAGTCCGAGCTCGACGCCGCCACCGCGTACGAGGGTGGCCTCGCCACGGCGAAGGCGCTGCCGAACGCCAAGCTGATCAGCGTCGACAACGAGGGCTCGCACGGCCTGTTCCCGTACAACACGGACTGCGTCGACGACCCGATCGTCTTCTACTTCCAGACCGGTGCCACCCCGCGCAAGCAGTTCACGGGCTGCCAGGCGCTCCCGCTGCCGAACGAGGACAAGACGTTCGACGTCGGCGGCAAGCTCACCAACGGCAAGGTGAAGATCAAGATGATCACGCCCGCGGTGAAGGAAGCCAACAAGATCGTCAAGGACCTGCTGAGCGGTTCCTCGACGGCGGCTGCCGACGAGTCGGGCATGCCGGCCAACCTGTAACACCCCCTTCAGAGCTGCGGCCCTCGGCACGCTGTGCCGGGGGCCGTTTCCATGCGCGGACTTCCTAGCGCTGCCACCACTTCTTGCGGATCACGTCGATGATCACGCAGGTGATGTTGTCCGGGCCGCCGTTGCCGTTCGCCAGCGCGATCAGCTGCCAGGCCGCGTCTGTTCCGTCCTCTGTGGACAGCAGGATCTCGTGGACGTCGTCGATGTCCGTGTAGTCCGTCAGGCCGTCGCTGCACAGCAGGTAGCGGTCCTCGACCTTGGCCTGGTGCCAGGTCAGGTCCGGGTCGTGCGAGTTGCCGGACTGCAAGGCGCGCAACACGTAGGCGCGGCGCGGATGGACCAGCGCCTCTTCCGGCGTCATTCGGCCCGCGTCCACCAGTGCCTGCACCATGGTGTGGTCGTGGGAGATCTGGCGGAGCTCGCCTTCCCTGAGCAGGTACGCGCGGGAGTCGCCGATGTGCGCCAGCTGGAAGGCGAGGCCCTCCCAGCGGATGGCGGTGAGGGTGGTGCCGGCGCCCTGGGGCGTCTCGGCGTCGAGTCTGCGCGCGATCTCGGAGACCGCGGGGCCCAGGTCGCCCTGCCAGCCGGCTAAGACGTTCACCGCGAGCGCGCTGGCCACTTCGCCGTGCTCGTGGCCGCCCATGCCGTCCGCCACGGCCTGCAGGTCCGCGCGGACGTAGACCGAGTCCTCGTTGTGCTCGCGAACGAGCCCAGGATCGGTCGCCACGGCGATGCGCAGCTCGTGTGTCATGTCTCCAGTACACCAGTTGTGAAGTGAGTTCACAAGCAATACGGTTGTGAACATGGATGAGACGGTCAACGCCGGTGACATCGCGCGCCTCGCTGATGTGGGGCGGGCGGCGGTGTCGAACTGGCGGCGGCGGTTCGAGGACTTCCCGGCGCCGGTCGGTGGGACGGCCTCCAGTCCGTTGTACCTGCTGCGCGACGTCGAGTCATGGCTTCGGCGCAACGGAAAACCGTTCCGGGTCTCGCCGGCCGAGCGGCTGTGGACCCAGCTGCGGACCGCGGACGACCTGAAGCTCGGTGAGGCGCTGGCCGCGGTCGAGGCCGACGCGCAGACGTTCGAGTTCCTGCACGAGCGCTATCTCGAAGCCCACTCACGGCTGTTGAACCCCACTCCGCCCGAGGTCATCGAGGTCGTGCTGGCGACGACCGACGGCGACACGGTGATCGATCCGGCGTGCGGCACGGGAAGTCTTTTGAGGGCCTCCAAGGCGCGGAACAAGATCGGGCAGGAGCTGGATCCGGTGTCGGCGGTGATCGCGCGGCGCCGGATGCCGCACGCGCAGATCTTCACCGGCGACTCGTTGCGGCACAACGGCGTCCAGGAGAAGGCCGACGCGGTGGTGTGCGATCCGCCGTGGCACGACCGGACGTGGGGGCACGAGGAACTGGTGGGCGACGCACGCTGGACCTACGGGCTGCCGCCGCGCGGCGAACCCGAGCTGGCGTGGTTGCAGCACTGCCTGTCGCTGACGAAACCGGGCGGGCTGGTCGCGGTGCTGCTGCCGTCGGCGGCGGCGTCCCGCAGGCCTGGCAAGCGGATCAGGGGAAACCTGCTCCGCGCCGGTGCCCTGCGCGCGGTGATGACCGTGCAGCCGGGCCGCGATCTGTGGCTGCTGCGGAACCCGATCGGCCGCGCGCCCGAACAGATCGCCCTGCTGGAGGCGCCTGGACCGCTCGACCCGAACACGCGGGTGATCGACCTGCTGGACGACGACGTCGACCTCAGTCCGTCGCGCCGCACCGGCACCGACGCGTCCGCGTACCTCGCGGCGCAACCGACGTTCGGCCTCGCACCTCTGCCCGAGTTGCGGGAACAGGCCGCTCCCCCGATGACGACGATCGGCGAACTGGTCCGCGCGGCCCCCGGCAAGCACGTCGTCACGTCGCCGACGGGCGCGACGTACGAGATCGATCCGCGCAAGGTCGACCCGGACTTCCTCGAGGGTGTGCTGCGCGCCGCGTTCGCCAGGACGCCGACCGGCTCGACCCGGCTCGACGTGCGCCGGACGCAGGTGCCGTCGCTGCCGCTGGCCGAACAACGACGGTACGGACAGGCGTTCGCGCAGCTCAAGGCACTGGAAGCAGGCCTGAACGAGGCCGCCGCGCTGGTCCGTTTGGGCTACAATGGACTCCTGGGCGGACAGGTCGGGCCGGCGTGATTCCGGCAGATTCACCCGTTCGGGACGTCCTGAAACGCTGTTACGGTCGCCTCGCGTACGAGGAAGCGCGGGGTCAGCGAACAGGCGACGGCAGTTAGGCTTCCCGGGTGCTGATCGCCGACCGCTATGAGATCGACGACCTGCCGCTGGGGCGGGGTGGCATGGGTGCCGTGCACAAGGGGCGGGACCTGCGCCTGGATCGACGGGTCGCGGTCAAGCTGCTGCGCCTGCCCGGCAGCGATGACGAGGTGGCGCAACGCTTCGCGCGCGAAGCGAGGATCGTCGCCAAGCTGGAGCACCCCGGAGTGCCGGTCCTGTACGACTTCGGGACGTACGAGCAGCGCCTGTTCCAGGTCATGCAGTTCGTCGACGGCGTCACGGTCGCCGACCTGGTCGGCGAGTTCGGGCCGCTGCCCCAGGCGTGGGCCGCGAACATCGCCGCGCAGACCGCAGCGGTCCTGGCCGCCGCGCACGAACGCGGCATCTGCCACCGGGATCTCAAGCCCACCAACCTGATGCTGTGCCCGGACGGCGCGGTGAAGGTGCTGGACTTCGGGCTCGCGCTGCTGCGGGAGAGCGACGTCGCGCCGTTCAGCCGAGCCGGCCAGATCCTCGGCACGCCCTCGTACATGGCGCCCGAGCAGATCCAGCGCGGGATCGCCGAGCCGCGCAGCGACCTGTACGCGCTGGGGTGCGTGCTGCACGAGATGCTGACGGGCGACCAACTCTTCACCGGGCCGACGGCGTACGCGGTGTTCGACAAGCACGTCAAGGAACCGCCGCCGCGGCTGCCCGGCGCTCTCGACCCGGTGGTGCAACGGTTGCTGGCCAAGGACCCCGGCGGGCGGCCTGCGACGGCGCTGGAGGTTTTCGAGGATCTGCAAGGGTTTGCGCAGGATCCACCGGCGTTGCCCGGTTTCGTGCGGGACGGTTCGACGGCGATGTATTCCAGCGTGCAGGTCAGGCCGGGATTCGGTTCACCTCGTGATCACCGGTCGCCCACAGGTGCTGCACCGCGTACGCCCGCCACGGTCGCCACGCCTCCGAGCGCCTGACCAGCGCGGCCGGTGTCGACGGCAGGCCCAGGGCCTCTGCGGCCAAACGGATTCCGAGGTCGGTCGGCAGGAACGCGTCGGGATCGCCCAAAGAGCGCATCAGGATCGACTCGACGGTCCACGGGCCGAAGCCGGGCAGCGACGAAAGCCATTCACGCGCAACGGCTCGGTCCGCGCCCGGCGACAGGTCCAAACCGGACTCCAGAGCACCGAGCAACGCGGCCATCGTGCGGCGGCGGGACTCGGGCATCGCCAGGTCCGCGGGATCGAACGACAGCGGGAACAGGAACAGGTCGCCCACCGGCGTCCCGTGAGCGGCGACTAGGCGTGCGGCGTGTGTGCGCGCGGCCTTCGTTGAGACCTGTTGGCCCAGCACGGCGCGGATAGCGAACTCCGCGCCATCCACCGTGCGCGGCACACGGCGGCCGGGCGCGGCGGAAACCAGCGGCGCCAAAAGCGGATCCGCGGACAACGCAGCATCGACCACGAATGGATCGGCGTCGAGGTCGAGGAGAAACCGGCAAAGGTCTAGAGCACTAGCCAAATCGCGAGAATCGGAGAGTTCCAGCGTGCAGGCGACGTGCTCCGGGAACGGCTGCAATGCGACGATGCCGAATCCGCAAGGAAGTCGCAAGGTTCGCCGGTAGACACCGCCCCGCCACTCCTCCACTCCGGGAACGGCGGTGGCGATGAGGTGGCCGAACAGGTTGTCGGGACACAGAGGTGCTTGAAAGTGCAAGTGTTCCGAGAACGTGTCGAGCTGCATGTCCACCAGCATGGCGCCATTCCAAGCGAGACGCTGGCGGGAAAGCGACATCATTCTGGACGGGGCCAACCGGGTGACCTGCTTCGCGGCGCGAAAATCCGTGGCTAGGCTGGCCGTCGCGCCGTGGCAGCAGTTGTCAGATTCAGCATGGAAGGGCGGCGTCGCGTGCGATGAGAGCGGCTTGGACGCGGTTGTCGCACCGAAGTTTCGTCAGCAGTCGGCTGACGTGGGCCTTGATCGCCCCTTCCGAGAGGTACATGAGCCTAGCGATGCGCGCGTTCGCCATGCCCTGCGCCAGATACACCAGCACTTCCTGCTCGCGTCGAGTGAGCAGGCCGATGCGGCTGCGCGCGGCGTCACGGCGTTCCGAGTCGGCGCCGGTGAAGTGGTCGATCAGCGCACGCGTCGCGGACGGCGAAAGGATCGCTTCTCCCGCGGCCACGGCACGCACGGCGTTCACCAACGCGTCGGGTTCGCCGCTCTTGAAGAGGAATCCCGCCGCGCCGGCCCGCAACGCGGGGAAGAGCATCTCCTCGGTCTGCCGGGTGCACAGCATGATCACCTGGGTACCGGGGACGTGCCTGCGCACCAGCCGCACCGCCGCGAGGCCTTCCATGCCGGGCATGGACGCGTCCATCAGCAGCACCTGCGGACGTTGGCGCCGCGCGAGTTCGAGAGCGGCGCCGCCGTCACCGGCCTCGCCGACGACCACGACGTTGCCGGAACGTTCCAGCACACCGCGGACTCCCGTGCGGATCAGAACCTCGTCGTCAGCGATGCCAACGGTGATCGTGCGCGGCTTGTCCACCAGTTGCAGACCTGCGCTCGCCCACGAGGTGCTCGTCGTCAACGTCATGCGCACTCCCTGTCAGACCGGACCAGTCTCCAGTTTGTTCCCGAACGAGGAACTCAGGAAGGCAGGCATAACGAGCAGGTTGCGAACCGTCTCGCGCGCACGGAGGCGTAACGGGTTGCACATAACGGCCCACCACTTACGACCTGCGCGAACATCAGACCGAGACAGGAACAGCCGGCCGTTACGGCTTGAGGAGAGGGACTCATGACCAGCAACGGACGTTGCGCACTATGCGACGGCACGATGCCTCCCGCCACCTCCGAGCAACGCAGGTCCTATTGCTCCAACGCATGCCGCCAACGGGCGTATCGCCGCCGTGCCACCGTTTCCACGACAACGCCTCCCACCAGGCAGAACCTGCGCGTCCTCTCGAACCTGCCCGCCGCGCGCGACACGTTCATCGGCCGTCAGCAGGAGCTGTCGAAACTCGACCAGCTGTTGCGCCGGCATCGTCTCGTTACGCTCGTCGGCAGTGCGGGTGCGGGCAAGACGAGGCTCGCGCTGGAAGCCGCGGGACGGTTGCGGCGCGGGCGAACGGACCGGGTCCTGCTCGTCGCGCTGGGCGAGATCACCGCTTCCCGAGACGTCGTGCCGGCCCTCGCCGACGCGCTCGGGGTGGCCGCGGAGTCCGACGAACCGTTGCGCGACACCGTGGTCGAGACGCTCAAGAACATGAAAGCGGTCGTAGTCCTCGACAACTGCGAACACCTCCTCGACACGTGCGCCGAACTCGCCGACATGCTGCTGAACCGCTGCCCCGGCGTGCGGGTGCTCGCGACGTCACGTGAAGCCCTGTGGATCACCGGCGAGGTCAGCTTCCACGTCGAGGGTTTACCTGTTCCCTCAACGGATCGGGACCTGGTCACCACGGCGGCACCGCGGTCCGAGGCCGTGAAGCTGTTCGTGGACAGGGCGCGCGAACGCAAGCCCGACTTCCGGCTGACCCTCGACAACACCGCCGCGGTCGCGCTGCTGTGCGCACGGCTGGAGGGCATGCCGCTCGCGATCGAACTGGCCGCGCGCTGGGTGCAGGTGTTGCCGGTCGCGGACATCTGCGACCGCATGGACGAGCCGCTGGAACTGCTGACGCTGGGCTGCCGCAAGTCGCCGTCGCGCCAGAGTTCGTTGCGTGAGGCCATCGACTGGAGCTACCAGCTGTTGCAGCCGGACGAGCAGTTCGCGTTGCGGCGGCTCTCGGTGTTCGACGGCGGCTTCGACCTGGCCGCGGCCACCGAGGTCTGCTCGTCGGAACGCTCCGCGGAACCGGTTCTGGACGTGCTGTCCCGGCTCCAGGCGAAGTCGTTGCTGACGGCCGTGCCCGGCACGACCCGGTTCCGGCAGCTGGAGTCGGTTCGCCTGCACGCCAGGGAGAAGCTGCTGGCGGCCGGCGAGCTGGACATCGCCTACGAGGCGCTGGCCCGCTGGTTCACCGACCTGTCGGACGTGCTGATCACCGCGCCGCTGTCGGTGCCGGCGGACGTGCAGCTCAAGCTCGACAACCACGTCGACAGCCTGCTCGGCACCGTCGAGTGGGCGGCGGATCGTGATGACGAAAGGCTGTTGTTGCTGACCTCCGCGCTGGCCGACTGCGCCGCCCGGCGCGGACGGCTCGGCCAGGCGCGCGTGATGCTGCGGGACGCGCTGCGGCGACCGTCCACAAGGGACGAATACCGGTGCGTGGCCCTCAACCACGCCGCCCGGTTCGCGGCCGAGCAGGGCGATCACGACGAGGCCGTCGAACTCTCCAGCGAGGCGTCACGGCTGGTACCGGACAGCTCGACGGCCCTGGCGATGAGCTGCCGCAGCACGCTGGCGGCGGTGCAGCAGTCGTCCGGCGAGTGGGAGGCGTCGAACGCGAACAGCACCGAGTGCCTGCGGGTCGCGGAGTTGCTGGGCGAGCCTCTCGCCCGTGCGGCGTGTTTGGTGGACCTCGCGCGCACGGCGTTGTCGTTGGGCAAGCACGAACGCGCTGAGAAGAACGTCATGAAGGCGTTGCCGATCTCGCGCGCGTCAGGCATGCCCGCGCGCATTGCGTCCGCACTGACCACGCGGGGCGCCGTCGCGTTGGTGCAGGGTGACCTGGACGAGGCCACGCACGCCTTCCAGGAGGCGTTGCGGATGGACGGCATCAACCCGTTGACCGCCCCCGACGCCCTGGAAGGCCTCGCCGTGGTCGCCGTGACGCGTGGTCAGGCTGAGCGCGCGCTACGGATCGAGGCGACGGGACGCGCGCTCAGGCGGTCTGTCGGTGTGGTGCCGAACCCGTTCTGGGCGGAGAAAGTCGCTGGGGCCATGCGCACCGCACGGCTGATGCTGTCCGTCGCGCGCGCTGAGGCCGCCTCCACGCCGTTGACCGCTGCGGAGACCGAGGCGTTCATCCAGGACGAGGTGTGGCTCGATCGCACCGAGGCGGCGTTCGACTCGCTGGACGACCACGAACGGCGCGTGATCGCGTTGCTGGCCACGGGACTGACGAACCAGCAGATCGCGAACCGGCTGAACGTGTCCGTGCGGACGGTGGCCTCGCGGCTGCAGCGCCTGCGGGACAAGCTCGGGCTGCAGAGCCGCGAGGACATCGCGGCCTGGGGAGCGGAACGCGCTATCGGCTGAGCGCGTAAACGTTTACCCACAGTTGACAGATTTCCTTGGCCGCGACACGGGCATCGGACGCCGTGCAGGCCGCCAGTTTCAGCACGTCGGCGTTGCGGGCCGTGGTGGCGTTGGGAATCGCGAGCACGGTCATCCCCGCCGCGTGCGCCGAGCGAATGCCCGACGCCGAGTCCTCGATCGCGAGGACGTTCACGGGATCAAGGCCGAGCTTGCGCGCGGCGAGCAGGTACGGGTCGGGCGCGGGCTTGCCGTTCGTGACGTCGTCACCCGTGACGATCGCCTCGACGTGCCTGCGCAGTCCGGATGCCGACGCGGCGGCCCGCACGTACCGCCGCGGTGACGCCGACACCAGCCCGACCGGCCCGAGTTCGGCCGCCAGGGCAACGAGTTCCGCCGCGCCGGGCAGCAACCCGAACGTGCCGCGCGCGATCGCGTCCACCATGCCGTCCACGCACTCCGACGCCGCACGCTCCGGTGTGAGGCCGTGGCACCGTTCGGCGAGGTAGGCACTCCAGTTCGCCGTGCTCGTGCCCCGGATCGCAGTCCAGTCGGTGGAGGTCCAGCGGTAGTCGTGGCGGGCCGCGACGGCACCGATCACCTGCTGCCACGTCGCGGCGCTGTCGACGAGGGTCTCGTCGAGGTCGAAGACGGTCGCCAGAAGCGTCACAGCGCGACCACGCTCTCCAGCGCGAACCGCTCGGCGACCTCGGGGGCGACCGGCGCGCAGATCAGGTCGCCGATGGAAGCCTGGACCGAGTCGAGGCCTGGTGTGCGTTTTGCCTGTTCAGGAACGGTGAGGTTCACGTCCTCATCGTTGAGAACGGGCGGGGGTGACGCTCGGCGGACTAGTCGGTTTGACCCGAAGGTGCGAACTTGCCGAGCTTCACGGAGAGCAGGAACGCGGACCAGGTGCGGGGCGTGACAGCAAGGTGGGTGATGGGCGCCTTGGTGTCGCGGATACCGACGCCGCGACCGACCTCGACGCAGTCCATCGCGTTCGCGCTATAGCTGCTCTTGCGCCACATGACGGGCGCCTCCTCAGGTTGCGTGCGTGGAGATCCTCTCTCGCGATTCTTCCGCATTCAGCGCGATCCGATCGAGAGACTTGAGAACGTCCTGGTAGCCGGTGACAGCGGTCGGGCCCTCGATGACCAGGCTCGAGTTCTCCGCCTCCACGAAGACGACCGGCTCGATCCTGTCGAACTCCATCAGCGTGAACGGACCAGCCAAGCCTGCGTGGGCGCCGGCATCAGTCGGCACGATCCTGATGTCGATGTACGGCCGTACCCACATCTCCAGCAGATGGTGCAGCTGCGCGCGCAACACATCCGGGCCGCCCACAGGCAGTTGGAGGGCCTGCTCATGGATGTAGAACACACAATCAAGGCGCCGGCGGAACACCTCTTGCATGGCCAGACGCGTGACCACGCGTTCCTCGATCTCCTTGGCAGGGATCTTCTCGGTCGCCAGACAGACCGCACGAATGTAGTCAGGCTGCTGCAGCAGTCCGGCCACAGCCAGCGGCGACCAGCCGATGAACTTCTTGGCCTTCGTCAGGTGTTCTATGAGGGTGCGAGGGCGAACCGGTTGTGTAGCGCCGTGCTGCTGCCACCAGTCCTTCATATCCGTCTTGCGGAAGACGGACAGCAGGTGGTCGCGCTCTGCTGGGTCGATGCGGCAGAAGCTCAGGAGTATCGCCAGGTCCAGCTCTGAACAGCCGCCCTTGCCGTTGAACAGGTCGGAGAGCTTGCCGGGGTCCCAGTCGATCTTCTCGCAGATCTCGCGCGCGGACATGCCCGTGGCTGACAACGCCGCACGGACGCCGTCGCCGAACTCCCGCCCACGCGCAGTGGAGAAACGCTTTGGCATGGAACGAAGTTAGGGCCGACCGTCCTCTTTGTGCAGTCACTCAGGCGAAACTCGACCCGAAGGGCTGTCGTCTCGGAACCCCTCCAATGGTTAACCAACTAGACAGAGACCGGACAACCAGGGCACCTAAACCGTTTTCGGACTGCTCCATTCGAGTGACCGCAGAGGTCTAGACCTTGACCTTCGAGTGGTCTAAACCACATCGTTCCGGTACCCCCTGCGACTGAGGAGACCGATGTCCAAGTTCCGATGGCATCTAGCTGCTCTCTTCGCGGCTGTCGCCGCGATGGTCCTCGGAATCGTCGTCGTGCCCGCTGCTAGCGGTGCCGGTGGCGTTTCCGCCACGTTCTCCAAGGGTTCTGACTGGGGAACTGGTTTCGAGGGCAAGTACACGATCAAGAACAACAGCGCGGCGGCCCTGACGTCGTGGACTGTCGAGTTCACGCTCCCCGCCAACCACAAGGTCACCTCGCTGTGGGACGGCTCGTACACGACGAGCGGCCAGACCGTCACGGTCAAGAACACCTGGAACGGCAGCATCGGTGTCGGCGGGTCGGCGAGCTTCGGCTTCAACGGCTCCTACACCGGCGCGTTCGGTGCGCCGACCAACTGCAAGCTCAACGGTGGCTCGTGTGAGGCCGGCGGGACCAACCCGACGACCACCACCACGACGTCGACCACGACGACCACGACCACTTCCACCACCACTACGACGACCACGACCGGTGGTCCGCAGCCCGGTGGCAAGATCAACCTCGGCTACTTCACCGAGTGGGGCACCTACCCCGCGCGCAACTACCTGCCGAAGAACATCGACACGTCCGGCACGGCTGCCAACATCACGCACATCAACTACTCGTTCGGCAACGTGACCGGCGGCAAGTGCGTGATCGGTGAGTCGTTCCCGGCGATCGAGAAGTCGTACACCGCGGGCGAGTCGGTCGACGGTGTCGCGGACGTGTGGGACGCGCCGGTTCGTGGTGCCTTCAACCAGCTGATGAAGCTGAAGAAGAAGTACCCGCACATCAAGGTGCTGTACTCCTTCGGTGGCTGGACCTGGTCCGGTGGCTTCGGCGCGGCTGCGGCCACTCCGGAGTCGCGGCAGACGTTCGCGGACTCCTGCTACAGCCTGCTCGAGGACCCGCGTTGGGCGAGCCTGTTCGACGGCATCGACATCGACTGGGAGTACCCGAACGCCTGTGGTCTGAGCTGCGACTCGAGCGGCTTCGACGCCTACCGGCTGCTGATGCAGAAGCTGCGCGAGCGCTTCGGCCAGAACTACCTGGTCACCTCGGCGATCACGGCTGACGGCACGCCCGGCGGCAAGATCGACGCCGCGGACTACGCCGGTGCCGCGCAGTACCAGAACTGGTACAACGTCATGACGTACGACTACTTCGGTTCCTGGGCGGCGCAGGGCCCCACGGCTCCGCACTCCCCGCTGACGTCCTACAACGGCATCCCGACGCCGGGCTTCTACTCCGACGCGGCGATCCAGAAGCTGAAGAGCAAGGGCGTTCCGTCCAGCAAGCTCCTGCTCGGCATCGGCTTCTACGGCCGCGGCTGGTCCGGCGTGACGCAGGACGCTCCTGGTGGCACGGCGACCGGCCCCGCGCCGGGCATCGAGCCGGGCAACCAGAACTACAACGTGCTCAAGACGCAGTGCCCCGCAACGGGCACGGTCGCGGGTACGGCCTACGCCAAGTGTGGTGACCAGTGGTGGAGCTACGACACCCCGTCCACCATCAACGGCAAGATGGGTTACGCGAAGACCCAGGGTCTCGGCGGCGCCTTCTTCTGGGAGATGTCCGGTGACACCTCGAACGGTGAGCTCGTCAAAGCGATGAGGAGCGGTCTCAACTAGTTCTTCTAACGCCGGGAGGGGAGCTGGGTCAACCCAGCTCCCCTTTTGTTTTGCCCGAAAGTCAGCAGAACACGTGGTTCAGCAGCCGGAAGTAGCCGTCACCGGGGCTCGCGTCGTTGGCCGCTTCGGTGACCGACAGTTCGAGGCGTTTGCCGGTCGGCGTGCCGACCATCATCGCCCCGTAGCCGTGGATCTGGCCGTCGTGACCGTAGATCGTGGTGCCGCAGGGCAACGACGTGATCGAGACGCCCAGACCGTAGTCGGGGCTCACCGTTGACGTCTTCGTGAGTTCCTTCTGCTGCACGGGTTTGAGCAGCTTTCCGGCCAGCAGGGCCGTCAGGAACGTGTCCAGGTCGCGGGTCGTCGAGATCATCTCGCCCGCCGCCCAGCCCCACGACGGATTGAGCCGCGTGACGTCCACGGGCTTGCCCGACGCGTCCGGGTAGTAGCCGTGCGCGTGCGGGCCGGACACCTCAACCGAGTTCCTCGGCAGCACGGTGTCTTTGAGCCGCAACGGCTTCAGGATCCGCTGCTCGACCGCCTGCTGGAACGGCCTGCCGGTGACCTTCTCGACGAGCAGGCCGGCGACGACGTAGTTCGTGTTGGAGTAGCTCCATTGCGTGCCGGGCTCGAAGTCGAGCGGTTTCGACGTCGAGAGCGAGAGAAGCTCCTGCGGCGTCCAGGTCTTGAAGCGCACGGACGGGAACCCGGCAGGGTCGAGCGGCAATGCGTCCGTGTAGTTGTAGAGGCCGCTGGTGTGCTGCAACAACTGGCGGACGGTGATGCGGTCGTCGACCAGGCCGGGCAGGTGGCGCGACACCGGCGCGTCCAGGTCGAGCTTCCCCTCCCCCGCCAGTTGCAGCACCACGGTCGACACGAACGGCTTGGTGACGCTGCCGATGCGGAAGGTTCCGTTGTGCGGCACGGGTTTGCGAGAGCCCAGCTCGGCGACGCCGGAGCGGACCGTGTCGCGTCCGTTGATCCGCGCCTGGATGCCCAGCGCGCCACCGGACGTCGTGAGCTCGTCGATGATCTCCTGCACGGCACTCTGCCGGGCCGGTGCCGCGGAGGCGACACCGGCCGTGGCGAGCAGAGTGGCAGCGGTGAGGACTGCTACCAGTCTCATGATCAGCAGAAGACCTCGGTGAGGAGCTTGTTGAAGGCGTCGCCGGGGTTGCCCTCGGTGGGCCCGCTGGTGGCGTTGAGCTCGAAGCGCTTCTTGCTGTCCGGTGTCGTCAGCAGCTGCGACGAGTAGCCGGGGATGCCGCCGCCGTGGCCCCACACCTTGGTGCCGCACGGCAGGGTCTCCACCTGCAGGCCCAGGCCGTAGTCGGGGCTCACGGCCGTGGTCTTGCTGATCTCCTGCTGCTGCGCGGGCCTGAGCAGCTTGCCGCTCGACAGCGCCGTGACGAACGTGTCCAGGTCGCGGGTCGTGGAGATCATCTCACCGGCGGCCCAGGCGACCGACGGGTTCATGCGGGTGATCTCGGACGGCTTGCCCGCGACGGTCCAGTAGGCACGCGCGTGCGGGCCGCTGATGCCGACCTTGTCGCCGGGCAGCTCGGTGTCGTTGAGGTGCAACGGCTTCAGGATCCGCTGCTCGACGGCCTTCTCGTACGGCTTGCCGGTGATCTTCTCGACCAGCAGGCCGGCGACGACGTAGTTGGTGTTGGAGTAGTTCCACTTCGTGCCCGGCTCGAAGTCGAGCGGCTTGGACGTCGAGAGCGCGAGGAGTTCCTGCGGCGTCCAGCTCTTGTAGCGGATCTGCTCGAACTCGTCCGGGTTGAGCGGCAACGCGTTGGTGTAGTTGAAGAGTCCGCTCGTGTGCTGGAGGACCTGGCGGACGGTGATGCGGCTGTCGATCAGGCCGGGCAGGTAGCGGACGACCGGGGCGTCCAGGTCGACCTTCCCCTCACCGGCGAGTTGCAGCGTCACCGTCGACACGAACGTCTTGGTGATGCTGCCGACGCGGAACCTGCCGTTCTGCGGCACCGGTTTGGTGGTGTTCAGCTCGGCCGTGCCGGAACCGGCGGTGAAGCGCTGCCGCCCGTCCGTGACCCTGGCCTGCACGCCCAGAGCCGCCCCGCTCTGCGTGATCTGGTCCAACGCCTGCTGGATGACCTTGCGGTCCACGCTCGACGTGTCCGCCGACGCGATGCCCGCGGTGGTCAGAGCCAGCAGGCTCGTCGCGGTGACTGTGGCTACCAATCGAATCCCCATGCTCACACCTTGTCGGGGTAGGGCATCAGCCCGCATCCACCTTCAGTCGTACGCGGGCCCTAGGGGTTTTGCTGAGAACGTCGACGAAAGACCCTTGCTCCGTTCAGCAGAAGATCTCGTTGATCAGCTTGAGGAAGGCCGGATTCGGGTCACCCGTGCCAACGCCGGCGTTGATGGAGAACTCCGCGCGGCGCTTCAGGTCCGGGGTCGAGTAGGCGTAGCTCGAGAAGCCCGGCACGCCACCGGGGTGGCCGATGATCGTGGTGCCGCACGGGGCCTTCTCCACGAAGATGCCGAGTCCGTAGTCGGTGCTCACCGCGGTCGTCCTGGTCACTTCGGCCTGCTGGGCGGGCTTGAGCAGCTTGCCGGTGAGCAGTGCGGCGTAGAAGGTGTCGAGGTCCTTGGTGGTCGTGATGACGTCACCGGCCGCCCAGAACACGGACGGGTTCCAGCGGGTGGTGTCGATCGGCTGCCCGTTCACGATCCCGTACGAGTGGGCGTGCGGGCCGCGGATCTCCGTGTCGTTGCCCGGGAACGTGGTCTCGTTGAGGTGCAACGGCCTCAGGACGCGTTGCGCGACGACCTGCTCGTACGCCCGGCCGGTGACCTTCTCGATGAGCAGGCCGAGGACGACGTAGTTGGTGTTGGAGTAGTTCCACTTCGTGCCTGGCTCGAAGTCGAGCGGCTTGCTCGTGGAGATCGCGACGAGCTCCTCCGGCTGCCACTGCCTGAACCGGATCGCCTCGAAGCCCTGCGGGTCGAACGGGAGGTCGTTCGTGTAGTTGTAGAGCCCGCCGGTCATCTGGAGCAGGTGGCGGACGGTGACCCGGTTGTCGATCAGGCCCGGCAGGTAGCGGTCGACCGGGGCGTCCAGCGAGACCTTGCCCTCGCCGGCGAGTTGCAACGTGACGGTCGACGTGAACGACTTGGTGATGCTGCCCGCGCGGAACCGGCCGTTGAGCGGGACCGGGCGTGGGTTGTTCCTCTCCGCGGTGCCGGAACGCGCGGTGAAGCGGTTCCGGCCGTCCGTGACGCGCAGTTGGGTGCCCTGCGCGGTGCCCGTCGCGACGAGCTCGTCCAGCCCCTCCTGGACGATCCCGCGGTCGACCTGGGTGTCGTCGGCGACCGCGGTGCCGGTGAAGAGCAGGCTGAAGGCGGCGAGAGTTGCCAGCAAGCGTTTCCCCATGCCTCCACAATGCGTCAGTACGGACGTTTTGCTGCGTTCATGGCCGAAACGAGCATGGGACGCACTTTCGGCCAATGCACGTCCTTCTGGCACGAGAACGGCGGCAGGAAGCCACCGCACCTGCCCGAGCCCGCGCCGATCTCCCAGACGAAACTCGGCACGCCCAGGTCGTCGTACACCCAGTCGTCGGTGGCGCCGGACGCGTTGTAGAGCACCTCGCCGGGCTGGCCCGCGGTGTACCCGGACAGCGCGGCCATGTCGTTCGCGATCTTGCGCAGGGCCGCGTCGTTGCCGGTCTTCTGCGTGCTCCAGCCCCACGGGAAGAGCACGTAGTTGCCGTAGCTGTGCATGGAGATCACGGCGCCGGTGGTGTCGGCGGAGGCTGCCGCGGTGTCGCCGGGCGCACGGGTGTCGCGGTAAAGCTTGCGCCACAACGACTCCAGCGCCTGGACCTCCACCTCGGAGTCGGCGCGCGTGCCGCGGTAGGTCTCGCTGCACTTGTTCGTGGACGAGCCGACCTCACCCCAGTGCGAGCCGGCGTTGCGGTTGAGGTCGACGCCGCGGGAGCCCGAGGTGCAGGTGCCGTTGGCGTTCTTGCGCTGAAGAACGGGCGAGTCGCCGCCGGACTCGACAATCTCGACGCCGTCCGGGTTGGCGATCGGGACGACCCAGACCTCCAGGTCGGAGAGCATCGCGGTGAGATCGGAGCCGACCAGGTCGTCGATGAACCGCCACGCCATGTCGCCGGTCGTGATCTCGCGGGCGTGCAGCTGGCCCATCACGAACAGGCGGGGTTTCGGCGCGGTGGGCGACAATGCGCAGTCACCAGGGCTTTTCCGCGTTATGCAGAGAGCTTTCAGGTCGTATCCACCGCTGCCCTGCGTCTTGCGCCAGGAGTCGCCGTAGTCGACGACCGTGGCGAGATCGGGGTGAGCCTCGGCGACTTCGTTCAGGTGAGCGAACTGCGCGGTGATGGTGCGATAGCCGCCGTAATAAGTCGCGTCCTCGAGTGAACGCGGCGTCCGCTGAGACGGGGGCATCGCCGTCTCGACAGTGGACGGGAAACCGTCGGCACGGAGCTTCTGCGAGGTCTTCGGATCGCCGACGACGAACAGGTCGTCGCCGTCACGCTGTTCCAACACGTCGTAACCGAGGCGCAACAACCGTTGGGCAGAATCATCCTTGGGCGCAGGCACCCGCAGCACGTATGTCGCTTGTGGACCTTCCGCGGGCGCCGGCGCGGGACTGAGCAGCAGGGCCAGACAGGCGAACAGGGCAACGGCGGTCCTCATGATCAACGATGATCGACCGTTCCGCTGATCAACGCCAGTCCGTTCGACCGACCGGATGATTACCGTCCGGTTCTTGAGACGGAGAATGCGGCCACTTGGCGCGCTGTGACGAAAATCAATAGGATTTCACCCAGCATCGCAGCGGTTATTGTGCTGACAAGGCCGAAACCGACTCGACGGACAGCGAGGTTCGCAGACAACCAGCCACCGGAAGAAACGGGAGTTCAAGCCATGGATCATCTGTACAACGACGGTGTCGCTGAGATCTCCCTGCACGACTTCCCCTGGCGCGGTTCTCTCACGGACGACGACGAGGGGCTCGAGCCGACCATCGTCCGCAGCATGGACTGACAAAACTCGGGGGTTCCCCATGACCGGCCTGTCCACCGTCGTCAAGGGCACCGGCCCGGCTCTCCTGCTCGTGCACGGCGCGGGCGGCAGCATCCAGGCCAACTACGGACCGATCCTCGGAACCCTGACCCAGTACTTCAGCGTCATCGCGCCGGACCTGCCGGGCTCTGGCGGCTCACCGAAGGCCTCAGGGGCGCTCGACCTGGAGAAGCTCGCCGACGACCTGGTGGACATCGCGGTCAAGGCCGGGCACGAGTCGTTCTTCGTGTCCGGCTACTCGATGGGCTGCGCGGTCGCCGCCACGGCGGCCGTCCGGCATCCGGAGCGGGTGCGCGGGCTGGTCCTGAGCGCGCCGTTCACGAAGATCGACGCCGCGACCAAGGCGAAGATCGACGAGTGGAAGTCGCTGCTCGACGGGTCCCGCTCGGTGCTGTCGAGATTCATCCTTTCGGTGATGTGCAGCAGGGAGTACCTGGCCCGGCTCACGCCCGCGCAGGCCGAGGGCTTCGCCGAGCTGATCGGCGCGAGCGTGCCGACCGGCTCCCCCGCGCACGTCGACCTGATCCTGAAGATCGACCTGACCGACCTGTTGCCGCAGATCACGCAGCCGACGCTGGTGATCGGCGCGTCCGGTGACCAGCTGCTGTCGCGGGAGCTGGGCAAGGAGGTCTCGGACCTGATCCCCGGATCGAAGTACGCCGACATCGCCTGCGGGCACGCCATCGCGCTGGAGTCCGCGATGCCGTGGGCGCGGCTGATCACCGACTACCTGACGTCCGTGTAGTTCTGGGTTGTCCGGAGGCGGTGGGCCAATGCCGTGTGGCGGCGGCCCGCCCCTACCGTGCGCACCGCCTGGCCGATGGCTCGTTTGCTGCCCACGAGCACCACGAGCTTCTTCGCGCGCGTGACGGCGGTGTAGAGCAGGTTGCGTTGCAGCATCATCCACGCGCTGGTCGTGATCGGGATGACCACGCACGGGTACTCGCTGCCCTGTGAGCGGTGGATGGTCATGGCGTAGGCGTGACTGAGCTCGTCCAGTTCGGAGAACTCGTAGTCGACTTCCTCGTCCTCGTCGGTGCGGATGGTCAGCTTCTGCTCGACCGGGTCCAGCGCGATGACGACGCCGAGGGTGCCGTTGAAAACGCCGTTCTTTCCCTTGTCGTAGTTGTTGCGGATCTGGGTGACCTTGTCGCCGAGCTTGAACACCCTGCCGCCGAAGCGTTTCTCGGGCAGGCCGTCCTTCGACGGCGTCAGGGCTTCCTGGAGCACGGTGTTGAGCGCGCCGGCGCCGGCCGGGCCGCGGTGCATCGGGGCGAGGACCTGGATGTCCTTGCGCGGGTCGAGGCGGAACTTGCGCGGGATGCGGTTCGCGACGACGTCGACGGTCAGCGTGGCCGCTTCCTCGGCCTCGTCGGTGCTGAACAGGAAGAAGTCCGGCATCCCCTGGACGATCGGGTAGTCGCCGCTGTTGATGCGGTGGGCGTTCGTGACGACGCCGGACTCCTGGGCCTGGCGGAAGATGTGCGTGAGCCGGACGTTCGGGATCGGGCTTCCCTGCGCCAGCACGTCTCTGAGCACCTCGCCCGCGCCGACGGACGGCAGCTGGTCGACGTCGCCGACCAGCAGCAGGTGCGCTCCGGGTGGGACGGCCTTCACGAGTTTGTTGGCCAGCAACAGGTCCAGCATCGAGGCCTCGTCCACGACCACCAGGTCGGCGTCGAGCGGGCGGTCGCGGTCGTACGCCGCGTCGCCGCCGGGCTTGAGCTCGAGCAGGCGGTGGACGGTACGGGCCTCGTGGCCGGTCAACTCGGTGAGGCGCTTCGCGGCACGTCCGGTCGGGGCGGCCAGAACGATCTTGGCCCGTTTCGCCTGGGCCAGCCGGACGATCGAACGGACCGTGAAGCTCTTGCCGCAGCCGGGGCCGCCGGTCAGCACGGCGACCTTCTCGGTGAGCGCGAGCTTCACCGCCGCTGCCTGGTGTTCTTCGAGGTCGGTGCCGAGCCAGGCGAGGGCCTTGTCCCAGTTGACGCCCGCGAAGCTCGGCATGCGGTCGTTGTCGGCGTGCAGCAGGCGTTTGAGCTGCGCGGCCATCGAGATCTCGGCGCGGTGGAACGGGATCAGGTAGACCGCGATCTCGTCGTCCGGGAGTTCTTCGCGGACGACGCCTTCTTCCTCGACCAGTTCGGCGAGACAGTCGATGACCAGGCCGGTGTCGACCTGGAGGATCTTGATGGCCTCCGCGATGAGGGCCTGCTCCGGCAGGTAGCAGTTGCCGTTCGTGGTGGCCTCGGAGAGCGTGAACTGGAGGCCGGCCTTGACGCGCTGCGGGCTGTCGTGCGGGATGCCGACGGCCTTCGCGATCACGTCGGCGGTCTTGAAACCGATCCCCCACACGTCGCTGGCCAGGCGGTACGGCTCGTCCCTGACGACGTCGATGGACTTGTCCCCGTACTGCTTGTAGACGCGGACGGCGAGGCTCGTGGAGACACCGACCCCCTGGAGGAAGACCATGACCTCCTTGATGGCCTTCTGCTCCTCCCACGCGTCCGCGATGAGCTTGGTGCGCTTGGGGCCGAGCTTCGGGACCTCGATGAGGCGTTCCGGCTCGTTCTCGATGACGTCCAGCGCGTTGACGCCGAAATGGGTGACGATCTTGTCCGCGAGCACCGGGCCGATGCCCTTGATCAGGCCGGAGCCGAGGTAGCGGCGGATGCCCTGGATCGTCGCGGGCAGGATCGTCGTGTAGTCGTCGACGAGGAACTGCTTGCCGTACTGCGGGTGCGAGCCCCAGGTGCCGCGCATGCGGATCGACTCGCCCGGCTGGGCGCCGAGGAGCGCTCCGACGACCGTGACCAGGTCACCGCGGCCGGTGTCGACCTTGGCGACGGTGTAGCCGTTGTCCTCGTTGGCGTACGTGATCCTCTCCAGGACCGCTTCGAGGACGTTCATGATGTGAACCTACAGCGCGGGTCTGCACACGATCTTCACAACTTGTCCCGGCGTCCTCCACGACATACCCATAAAGTCGCCGCCATGACAGGTCAGCGCAGGGTGCTCGTCGTGGAGGACGACATCACGATCGCCGAGTCCGTGGCCGTGCGGCTGCGTGCGGAGGGCTTCGTGGTGTCGGTGGCTCATGACGGGCCTTCTGGGGTGGCTTTGGCCGCGTCCTTTGTGCCTGACCTGGTGGTTCTGGACGTGATGCTGCCGGGGTTCGACGGGCTCGAGGTGTGCCGGCGGATCCAGGCGTCGCGTTCGGTGCCGGTGCTGATGCTGACCGCGCGGGGGGACGAGACCGATCTGCTGGTCGGGCTCGCCGTGGGGGCCGACGACTACCTGACGAAGCCGTTCTCGATGCGCGAACTGGCGGCACGTGTGCACGTGCTGCTGCGTCGCGTGTCCCGGGCGGTGTCGTCGCAGTCGCTGGAGCTCGGGGACCTGCTGATCGATCTGGCCTCGCGGCGGGTGTCCCGGTCCGGTGTCGAGGCTCATCTGACGCCCACCGAGTACGACCTGCTGGTGTTCCTGGCCGAGCGGCCTTCCGCCGTGCAGGCTCGGGAGCGGCTGCTGGCCGAGGCCTGCGGGTGGCACGAGGGGGCTTCGTCGCGGACGGTCGACTCGCACGTGAAGGCGTTGCGGCGCAAGCTCGGGGCCGACCTGATCCGGACCGTGCACGGGGTGGGGTACGCGCTGGAGGTGCCCAGTCGGCGGGTGTCTTCGTGAAGCGGCTGCTGGATCTGCTGGACCTGTTGCCGCGTCCGCTGGACTCGGTGCGGTCGATCAAGCTCAAGCTCGGCATCGTGATCGTGGTGTCCGGGTGCGTGTCGTTCGCGTACTTCCGTTACGTGACCAGTTGGTTGCCGCCTCGGACTACTTTGATCGCCCTGGTGCTGGGGCTTCTGACCTCGCAGCTCCTGGCTCACGGCATGACGTCCCCGTTGCGGGAGATGACCGCCGCCGCCAGGGCGATGGCGTCCGGGGACTACTCGCGGTCGGTCAGGGCCACGTCTTCTGACGAGGTCGGACAGCTCGCGGAGGCGTTCACGGTGATGGCCGCCGACCTCGCCGCCGCCGACCAGCAGCGGCGGGAGTTGATCGCGAACGTGTCGCACGAGCTGCGAACACCGATCTCCGCCCTGCACGCCGTGCTGGAGAACGTGGTCGACGGGGTGGCGGTCGCCGACGCCGCGACCATGCGGACCGCGTTGGCGCAGACCGAACGGCTGGGGCGGCTCGTGACCGAGTTGCTGGACCTGTCGAAGATCGATGCCGGGGTGCTGTCGCTGAAGCGGGAGACGTTGTCGGTGTCGTCTCTGGTGGCCGATGTGGTGGCCGAGGCCGCGGTGGCGGCCCCTGCTGCCTCGTTCTCGATCGACGTGGCCGGGGATCTGACTGTTTTCGCTGATGGGGAGCGGTTGCACCAGGTGCTGGTGAACCTGGTGGACAACGCGGCCCGACACGGACCCACCGGGGGGTTGGTGTCCGTTTCGGGCTATGCCGCGGCTGCCGCCGTGGTGCTGGAGGTTCGGGACGAAGGGCCGGGGATCGCGCCGGCCGAGCGGTCGCGGATCTTCGAGAGGTTCACCCGAGGGGAGAGGGCGGGCGGTGGCGGGACCGGGCTCGGGCTCGCCATCGCCCGGTGGGTGGTGGACCTGCACGGCGGGACGATCGCCGTGGTGGATCCCGGGTCGTGCATCCGGGTGACTTTGCCTCGCTGAGCTTGGCTTTTGCGTAGCTGACCTTTCTGATCGCACCACTTGGGTGGTGTGGCGGTGAAGCGCGCCCGTTTTCGGGCTTATGGAGAGAGACATGACTGACTCGACGCCTTCGGCCGACTCGTCTGAGACGCCTGGAGAGAAGGCCGCCTCGCGGCGGAAGTACCGGAACTTCCGGAAGGTCGGGTACCGGCCCGTTTCCGGGGGTGGGGAGCCGGCGGGCGCTGGGGGCTCGCCGGATCCTGCGGAAGGGGCCGAGGAGAGGGCCGAGGAGAGGGCCGAGGCAGGCTCTCGCAGGGGTACCCCCGAGTCGGGAACCCCTACAACTCAACCTACTCAGGAGGTCCGACAAGATCAGCCGGGCGGCGAGAAGGCTGCCGAAAAGCCCAAGGCCGCGGAAGCACCGAAGCCCACGCCGCCCGTCCAACCGGCTCAGGTCGCCACCGCCACCCTGCCCCCACCCTCCCCGTGGCAGGGCCCACCTCGCTACCCCACCGCGGCCGTCGCCATGCAGACTCCGGGCCTCCCGTTCCTGCCTTGGTGGCGCCCACCCACGACCGGCGCGCCCAGCAAAGCCCTGGTCGCGGGCCTGATCGCGGGCCTGGCCGGTGCGTTCCTCGCCGTGCCGAACAACGGCATCGGCTGGTTCCTGGCCGGGCTGGCAGGCGTGGGCGGGGTGCTGTTCTACGCGGGCAGGCCGACCGTCGAGCGGGCGTTGTGGCTGGCGGGCGCGCTGGCGTTCCTCGCGATGGGCTTCCTGCGGGCCGCCGAGTGGGTGTTCCCGCTGAGCCTGATGGCGTCGATGTTGTGCGGGTCGATCGCGATGGCCGGCGGCAAGACCGTCAAGGGGCTCGTGTTCGGCGCTGTCGGCGTGGGGCTGGGCGGGCTGCGGTCCATTCCGTGGGTTGCCAAGGGGTTCCGCAGGCGGGGGCCGGTCGGGATCCGGCCGTTCATCTCCGTTGGTGTGGCGTTGGTGTTGTTGCTGGTCTTCGGGTCGTTGCTGGCCGGGGCGGACAAGGCGTTCAACGACTTTCTCGAAGGTCTGGTGCCGGACCTCGACATCGGCGTTTACGTGCAGAAGACGTTCTACGGAGTCGTTGCGGCGCTTGGCGCTCTGGGTGCGTGCTACCTCGTGGCGGCGCCTCCCCAGATGGACGAGGACGCCGAGGGCAAGCCCGGGACGTTGCGGCTCAAGGACTACGGGTTGCCGGTTGGCGTGCTCGTGTTGCTGTTCACCGGGTTCGTGGGGACGCAGCTCGCGGTTCTGTTCGGTGGCGAGGCCTACGTGATGAAGACGGCGGGCGTGACGTTCGCCGAGTACGCGCGGTCCGGCTTCTGGCAGCTGCTGTGGGTCACCATTCTCACGCTCGGTGTGATCGCCGGTGTCGCGCGGTTCGCCGTGAAGAAGACCAAGCAGGAACAGTTGTGGCTGCGGGTGTTGCTCGGGTCGCTCGCTGTTCTCACGCTGGTCATCGTGGCGAGTGCCTTGAGCCGCATGTGGTTCTACCAGCAGGCGTACGGATGGACCGTGCTGCGGCTGCTCGTCGCGTCCTGCGAGGTGTGGCTCGCGGTGGTGTACCTGATGGTGATCGCGAGCGGGATCTCGTTGCGCGCCAACTGGTTGCCGAAGGCGATCGTCGGTACCGGCGCGGCCTTCTTCCTGGCCGTGGTGGCGATGAACCCCGAACGGGTGGTCGCCGACTACAACGTGTCGCGGTTCGAGGCGACGCAGAAGATCGACACCTACTACCTGTCGCAGTTGTCGGAGGACGCGGTGCCGGCGTTGGTCCGGTTGCCCGCGTACGAACGCTCGTGTGCCTTGCGGTGGATGAAGAATCGCACCGTCGAGCAGGACTGGCGGGAGTGGAACCTCGCGCGCCACAACGCAAGGAAGTCACTCGAAAGTGTTGCGGTGACTGAGGTCACCTGTGAGGGTGCGTACTCCGGAGAGAGGTAGTCCGTTACGTGGCTGTAAAGTTGCTCGGCTACCAGTTGCCGAGAGGGTGAGAAGTGACGCTGAAGTGACGATCGCGGCAGAACCCGTTGTCCTCCCATCGATGTTCACCGCAGGCGAGGCGCCCACACCGCGCACCCTCCTGGACATCCTGCGCGCGAGTGCCGAGAAGCACCCGAACGCGCTGGCCGTCGACGACGGCACCACCGCGCTGAGTTACCGCGCACTGATCACCGAAGTTCTGGAACTGTCCGAAAAGCTCAACGCGGAAGGCGTCGGGGTCGGCGACCGGGTCGGCATTCGCGTGCCGTCCGGGACCGTCGACCTCTACGTCTCGATCCTGGCGACCCTAGCGGCCGGCGCGGCCTACGTGCCCGTCGACTTCGAGGACCCCGACGAACGCGCCGAGCTCGTTTTCGGTGAGGCACAAGTGAGTGCCGTGCTCGGCGAGGGCCGTTCCCTTGTGCCGCACGGCACGACGCTCGGCGTGCCCGGCGAACCCGGTCTGGACAACGACGCGTGGATCATCTTCACGTCCGGTTCGACCGGTAAGCCCAAGGGCGTCGCCGTGACGCACCGCAACGCCGCCGCGTTCGTGGACGCCGAGGCGCGCCTGTTCCTGCAGGACGAGCCGATCGGGCCGGAGGACCGCGTTCTCGCCGGCCTCTCCGTCGCGTTCGACGCCTCCTGCGAGGAGATGTGGCTCGCGTGGCGCTACGGCGCCTGCCTGGTGCCCGCACCGCGCTCGCTGGTGCGCACCGGCATGGACCTGGGTCCGTGGCTGGTCGAGCAGGAGATCACCGTCGTGTCCACGGTTCCGACGCTGGCCGCGCTGTGGCCCGTCGAGGCGCTGGACGACGTGCGGCTGCTGATCTTCGGCGGCGAGGCCTGCCCGCCCGAACTGGCCGAGCGGCTCGCCGTGGACGGCCGCGAGGTCTGGAACACCTACGGGCCGACGGAAGCGACCGTCGTCGCCTGTGCCGCCCGGATGGACGGCACCGGTCCCGTGCGCATCGGCCTGCCGCTGGACGGCTGGGAGCTCGTCGTCGTCGACGCCCAGGGCGAGGTCGTTCCCATGGGCGAGTCCGGCGAACTGGTGATCGGCGGCGTCGGCCTGGCGCGCTACCTGGACGAGGCCAAGGACGCGGAGAAGTACGCGCCGCTGCCCTCGATGGGCTGGGACCGCGCGTACCGCAGCGGTGACATGGTCCGCGCCGACCCGGAGGGCCTCGTCTTCCTCGGCCGCGCGGACGAGCAGATCAAGCTCGGCGGCCGCCGGATCGAGCTCGGCGAGGTGGACGCGGCGCTGGCCGCGCTGCCCGGTATCGCCGGTGCCGCCGCCGCCGTGCGCACGACCCGCGGCGGCAACCAGATCCTCGTCGGCTACGTGGTCCTCGACGGCGAGTTCGACCAGGAAGCAGCCGTTGACCAGCTGCGTTCCGAGCTGCCCGCCGCGCTGGTGCCGTTGCTCGCCGTCGTCGAGACGCTGCCGACGCGCACGTCGGGCAAGGTCGACCGCGCCGCGCTGCCGTGGCCGCTGGAGTCGATGGACACCGCGGGCGTGGTGTTCTCCGGCCTCGAAGGCTGGCTCGCGGAGCAGTGGGCCGCCGTGCTCGGCTCCGGACCGGCATCCGAGGGCGCGAACTTCTTCTCGTCCGGCGGTAGCTCGCTGGGCGCCGCACAGCTGGTCTCCATGATCCGCACGCGGTACCCGAGCACGTCGGTGCAGGACATCTACCAGAACCCGACGCTGTACAAGCTGGCCCGCCGCCTGGAGTCGTACGGCGAGACGGCCGAGGTGCGCGAGGTCGCGCCGACGCCGCGCTGGACCGGCGTCGTGCAGACGCTGCTGATGATCCCGCTGCTCACGATCTCCGGCGCGCGCTGGGTCGTGGCGCTGACGGCGTTGTCGAACGTGCTGGGCTGGACCTCCGTGTCGTGGTGGTGGGTCGCCGCCGGTTTCGTGGCGTTCCTGAGCCCCGCCGGACGGCTGGCGATCTCCGCCGGCGGCGCGCGGCTGCTGCTGCGCGGCGTGAAGCCCGGCGAGTACCCGCGTGGCGGTTCCGTGCACCTGCGACTGTGGACCGCCGAGATGCTGGCGCTGATGTCGCGCGCCACCGAGCTTTCCGGCTCCTGGGTCACGCACTACGCGCGGGCGTTGGGCGCCAAGATCGGACCCGGCGTCGACCTGCACTCGTTGCCGCCG
Organism: Lentzea waywayandensis; assembly: GCF_900115955.1. GTDB lineage: Bacteria > Actinomycetota > Actinomycetes > Mycobacteriales > Pseudonocardiaceae > Lentzea > Lentzea waywayandensis. The sequence goes on along the minus strand of NZ_FOYL01000003.1, from coordinate 518,459 downwards.
GTCACCGGCATGCTGAAGGTCGGGCGCGGCGCCGCCGTCGAGCCCGAGGTCGACCTGTCCGGCTGGTGGCTGGACGGCGACAGGCTGCGCATCGGCCGCATCCGGATCGGCGCGGGCGCGACCGTCGGCGCGCGCAGCACGCTGTTCCCCGGCGCGCGGATCGGCAAGAAGGCCGAGGTGGCGCCCGGTTCGGGTGTCGTCCGTTCCGTGCCGACCGGTCAGCGCTGGTCAGGCGTGCCCGCCACCCGTGAGGGCAAGGCGTCGCGCTCGTTCCCGTCGCGTCGTCCGACGCGGTCGCGCTTCTGGAACCTCATGTACGGCGTCTCGTCCGGTCTGATGGGCGCGCTGCCGTTGCTGGCCGCGGCTCCGGCCCTGCTCTACGTGCTGCGCAGGCCCGTTTCCCTGACTTCGGCGCTGTGGGACGTTCCGGTCGCGTCCGCGATCTGGTTCGGCTCGTACGCGCTGATCGTGCTGGTGGCCGTGCGTCTGCTGGGCATCGGCATGCGCGAGGGCTACTACGCCGTGCACAGCCGCGCGGCGTGGGCGGCGTGGACGACCGAGCGGTTGATGAACAACGCGCGCACGGCCCTGTTCCCGCTGTACGCGTCGCTGTTCACGCCGGTGTGGCTGCGGCTGCTCGGCATGAAGGTCGGCCGCCACGTCGAGGCGTCGACCGTGGTCGCGCTGCCGAAGATGACCCGCGTGGGCGACGGAGCGTTCCTGGCCGACGACACGATGGTCGCGACGTACGAGCTCGGTGGCGGCTGGCTGCGCATCGCCACTGCCCGTGTGGGCAAGCGGGCGTTCCTGGGCAACTCGGGCATGACCGCGCCCGGCCGCAACGTGCCGAAGGGCGGGCTCGTCGGCGTGCTGTCGGCGGCGCCGAAGCGGGCCAAGGCCGGGTCGTCGTACCTGGGCATGCCGCCGATGAAGCTGCCGCGCGCCGCCGAGGTGTCGGACCAGTCGCGCACGTTCAACCCGCCCAAGCACCTCATGTGGGCGCGGGCGCTCGTCGAACTGTGCCGGTTCGTCCCGGTGATGCTGAACGTCGCTCTCGTCGTGCTCGTGCTGTTCGCGCTGAAGGAGTTCGGGCTCTGGTGGTCCGGCGTCGTGCTGCTGGGCGCCGGCGTGGCCGCGTGCCTGGTGGCCGTCGTCGCCAAGTGGACGCTCGTGGGCCGCTTCAAGGTGCGTGAGTACCCGCTGTGGTCGGCGTTCGTGTGGCGCAACGAGCTGGCGGACACGTTCGTCGAGGTGCTCGCGGTGCCGTGGCTGATCGGGTTCTCCGGTGGCACGCCGCTGATGAACCTGTGGCTGCGCTCGCTGGGTGCGTCGGTCGGCCGTGGCGTGTGGTGCGAGTCGTACTGGCTGCCCGAGGCGGACCTGGTGAAGCTGGGTGCCGGCGCGTCGGTCAACCGCGGCTGTGTCGTGCAGACGCACCTGTTCCACGACCGAATCCTGCGCATGGACCGGGTGGAGCTGGGCGCCGGTTCTACTTTGGGCCCGCACGGCATCGTGCTGCCCGGCGCGTCCGTCGGCGCTCACACGACGATCGGACCCGCCTCGCTGGTCATGCGCGGAGAGGATGTACCGTCGGGAACCCGTTGGCTGGGCAACCCGATCTCCGCGTGGACATGAGCTTCTCCGTACACCATTACGCACTAGAGCTTGACTACAAGCCGCACTCCGCGCGCCTTTCCGGGCGCGCGGTGCTGCAGGCTTCCTGCACCTCGCTGTCGTCGTTCTCGCTGTCCTTCGGTCCACTGCGGATCTCGAAGGTGCTGGTGAACGGCAAGCCGGCGCGCTACGGGCACGCGGGCGGTGTGCTGAACATCCGTGCGGCCGTGCGCGGGGCCTTCTCGGTCGAGGTCAGGTACTCGGGCACGCCCGTGCCGGTCTCGACGCCGGAGTGGGGCGACCTCGGCTGGGATCACCTCACGGACGGCTCGATCGTGGCGTCGCAGCCGATCGGTGCGCCGTCGTGGTTCCCGTGCCTGGACGAGCCCTCCTCCAAGGCGTCCTACCACCTGGAAGTGACCGCGCCCTCGCCGTACACCGTGGTGTGCAACGGGGTGCTGGTGGACGGCAAGGTCTCCGGCAGCACGACCAGGTGGACGTACTCGATGGCCGCGCCGATGGCGACCTACCTCGCGACCGTCCAGATCGGACAGTACGTCGAGGCGCTGCCGGACGTGTGGGCACCGGCCAGGATGCGCAGGCTCGTCGCGCACGACTTCGGTCGGCAGGACGCCATGATCGAGCTGTTCTCGTCGCTGTTCGGGCCCTACCCGTTCGCGCGTTACTCGGTCGTGGTGACCGATGACGCGCTGGACGTTCCCGTTGAGGCTCAAGGGCTTTCGACGTTCGGTGCCAATCACGTCGACGGGCGCCGTGGTTCGGAACGGCTGGTGGCGCACGAGCTGGCGCACCAGTGGTTCGGCAACTCGGTCGGGATCGCCTCGTGGGAGCACATCTGGCTGAACGAGGGCTTCGCCTGCTATTCGGAGTGGTTGTGGTCCGAGGCTTCCGGCGGCCGGTCCGCGGACGTTTGTGCTGCCGGAGCACGGGATCTGTTGCGGCGCCTGCCGCAGAACCTCGTGATCGGACGGCCGCCGCGCGCGGACTGGTTCGATGACCGGGTCTACAAGCGCGGGGCGTTGACGTTGCACGCGCTACGGCGCGAGATGGGCGACGACTCGTTCTTCGCGTTGCTGCGCGAGTGGTGTGCCCGCAACCGGCACGGCGCGGTGACGACCGAGGACTTCCTGTCGCTCGCCGGACATCGGGACCTGCTCAACCGCTGGCTCTTCAAGCCGGAGCTACCCCTGCGCTGAACCTCCACACCAGCGGTGGACGACCTCCCTTGGGCAGCGCCGACGCATGCTGACTGGTGCGTTCGAGGCCCGGCACGCGGTCCATCGTGCGGCCCAGGTTGGCGGGATAGGGCCGTTCGCCGGTCAGGGACTCGGTCACGTCGAGCGCCTGCGCCGTGGTGAACTCGGGCCCGAGCAGGCCCGCGGTGAACGGCACGTCCCGCCAGAGCTTGTCCGCCAGCAGCGGCCGGCAGTCGGCGACGATCCGGTCGTGGTCGAACGCCAGCGCGGGCACGTCGTCCAGCCTGCGCCACACGGCCAGGTCGCCGGTCGGGCGGGTGACCGTGGCCCACAGCGCGATCGACAGGGTCGGTCCGCGCGGGTCACGGGACGGCTCGTCGAACGTGGTGAGCTGGCCGGTCGCCGTCACGGACTCCTCGGCGAGGCCCAGTTTGCCCGTGACGGCCCTCGTGGTCGCGTCGCGCAGCCGCTCACCCCTGGCCAGCAGCACGCCGGGCAGTGCCAACTCGCCCGCGAACGGCTCCTGCGCGCGCGACGCCACCCCCACGAGCACCGCACGTGCGTCCGGATCAAACCGGAGCACGATCACGTCCACCGACACCAACGTCGACTCGATCATGTCGTGGATTGTCCCGCACCACGTAGTCCGCCCTGGTCGGCCCCGCGCCGGTGACGAGCACGTCGACATCGAGCAGCTCCTCCAGATAGGCCACGGGATCGGGCAGGTCGTCCAGGCCGGAACCCGTGGCCACCTTCAAGCCACGAGCGTCCAGGTGTGTCACGGCCAAGCCGTCGATACCCCCACAGCAATCGACGGAGTAGCGCAACAGATTCGCGTCCAGGTGGCCGGCCCGCCACGCGCCCTGGAACTCCCCGGTGCCGTTGTGCGCCTCGGGGAACCGGTCGAGGACGGCCTGGTCCTCTGTGGGCAACGGGCCCGCGCCATGCCGCGTCTGGTAGGTCCTGGTCACGCCGATGACGCGGGCCGGGCGTCCTTCGAGCAGCTCACGCGCGTTGCGTGGCGTGGTGGTGGACCAGGTCGTGTGCGGGTGGAAGCCGTAGGTCTCGTCCAGGAGAACGCCTTGCGCACCCTCGAAAACGAGCCTTCCGGCGTCGGCGAGTCGCCCGGCCTCGTCCGCGCTCGTGATCCGGACGGCGTCCGCGAACGAGCGGTAGAGCATGACCAGCTCGTCCACGCTGACGCCGTCTCCGATCAGCGGCTCGTAGAACCGGGCGAGCGCGTCCAGCTTGCGCCTCAACGTGGCGGGGTCGAGGCAGTCACCGACGGCCGGGGCCGGCCCCGGCTCGCCGATGACCTCCTGCCCCTCGACGACCACTCCCCTGGTCGTCCCCTCGAGCAGCCCGTACCAGACGGTTTCGCCGATCCCCTTGCCGCACGAACCGTGCCTGTCTCCGCCTCTGGCCCTCTCCCTGGCCCGGTTCGCTGCGACGTGGAACGGGGTGGTGAGCAGCGCTTGAGCGTCGATCGACATCAGCGAGAGCGGGTCGGTGACGCCGACGGCCTCCAGTTCGCGCGACTCGGTCGCCAGCGCGATCGGTTCGACGAGCACGTGGCGGGAGAGCCAGGTCGGCACGCCCGCGAGCGTGCCGGACCCGAACTGGCTGAAGGTGTGATGCCGTCCGTCGGCGATCACGTTGTGCGCGGCCTGCGCTCCCCCGTTGAACCGCACGACGGCGGACACCGATCCGTCCGCGCACAACGCGTCGACGGTGGCCCCCTTGCCCTCGTCGCCGAACCCGAGCCCGACGACGATGACGTGGTCCTCGTTCATGTCAGCTCAGCGCCACGTCGTCGGGACCGTCGATGCCGAGCGGTGCGGCGGTGATCGAGCGTGCCGCGGTGCCGACGGCGACCAGTGCCTTGCCGACGGCCTTGCTCTCGGCGACCGATCCGATCTCGGCGAGGTCCACCAGGGCCTGGTCGAGGTCCACCACGCGTTCCTCCATGCCGATCGTCGCGGCGATCAGCTCGCACACCGCGCCGGGGTCGTCCAGCTTGAGGAAGTTCTGCCCGAGGATCGTCCGCCAGTGCTCGCCGATGGTGTCGTCGTCGAAGTACGACGACTGGTTGGGCAGGATGAAGTACACGTTCCACTTGCGGGCGAGCTCGCGGTACACCGACACCGGGTCGATGTCCTGCTTGACGTCGTCGCCGATGATCCGGCGGATGTGCTTGGCTTCCAGTCGCGGCTTGTTCAGCTCGTCGCCGATGATGAACAGATAGCCCTTCCTGCCCCGCTTCTGCCACGCGTCGGTGACCACGTGCCGCGCGACGAAGTACGCGGCCAGCTCGTACGACTCGCTCTTCTGCCCACCACCGTTGCCTTCGAGGAAGATGTCCCGCAACTGCTCGTCCATGCGGTTGTCCGACTCGAACTGGCCGACCTGCAGGGGGACGCGATCGCTGTCGGCGTCCCCGATGCCGCCGAACATCAGCTGCGGGTCGGCGAGATATCCCTTGCGCTGCAACAGCCCGTGCAACTTGCCGAGCTTGCCCTGCATGATCCGCGGCACCGCGCCCATCGAGCCGGTCACGTCGAACAGCACCGCGATCGGTGTCGAGTCGGCGTGGTCGGGCGAGTCGCGGCACTCGCGGAACCCCACGTTGAGCGGGTCGAGCGCCGGCGCGGCCTTCCAGCTCGACGAGGGGTTGCCCTTGATCGAAGCCGTGTAGCCGAAGTCCGCGATTCCCTTGGCCGCACGGAAGGTCTTGGCCGCCGCGTAGGCGTTGTCATCCCACTTGCCGTGTCCCATGGTCATTCTCCCTTTGGAAGTGCGAACGGGCGGAAAACCCTTGGTCCGTACAGTTCTTCGAGCAGGTCGTCGTACTCGCCCAGCAGGTCGGCCGCGTCAGGCCTGCGTTCCGGGCGTTCCTGCACGCAGCCTCGCGCGAAGGCTTGTTGCCGATGTTCTTCGTGGTTCAAGAGATCGAGCATGAGCATGTGTGCCGTGTGGACGTCCGTCGCGGCCGTCACCGGTTCGCCTTGGGGCACTTCGGGCGGATAGCTGATGGCCTTGCTGGTCGCGAGGAGCCGCTGGCCGGACTCGACCGCGAACGACCAGCCGGCCAGCACGATCCCGTGCTGTTCCGGGTGAACCATGACGTTCTCGGCGGTGACCGCGCCATGCACCAGCCCGATCTGATGTGCGCCGGCCAATGCCTTGAGCAGCCTGCGATGCATCCACGCGTAGTCGCGCCCGTCCAGCCCCTGCGGGAACGCACGCTTCACCTCCGCGAGCGTCACGAACCCGTCGATGAGCGGGTCCAGCACCGTGAAGGCCCTTGAGCCCTTGGCGACGTCACCCGACGTGTCGAGCAGCCGCGGGTAGTAGGGCCGCAACCACTGGTTCCGGTCGGTGAAGCGCTCCAACGACCGCAACGCCTGCCACTCGCCGTGCAGCAGCGGGTTGAGGGCCGGGTTGCGCACCACCTTGACCACGTGCGGCCCGTCCGCCTCGTACAGGTTGGCGATGCTGCCGACCGCGAACGGCTCCCCGATGCGGTAGACGCCGGTCTTCGTCCTCAGTTCGACGCTCGTGCTGTGGGTCCACTCGTGGTGCAGGCGGGTCAGGTTCGCCGACGCCCTGTGCGCCCGCGTGTTGCCCGGTCCGACCACGTCGGGGTGCAGGACCGAGGCGAGCGCGCGGTACAGGCGCTTTGCCTGCTTGCGCTTGCCGGGGTCGGTGGTGCGCGGGCCGAACAGGGCCTCGGCCGTTGCGGCGCGCTCCACCAGGTCCAGCGCCTCCGGTGTGGTGAACATGGTTTGAGTCTTGCAGACTCAAACTCGGAGCGCAAGGGTGACCGAAGCCGTGAGGCGGTTCATGGTGTTCCCCTGCCCAGACTCCGGGTACCCCGCCCGGATACAGGAGGAGGAACAGTGCTGTTCGTTGTCATGGGCTGCTCGGTGGCCTTCGCGTTGCTCGTGGTGGAGGTGATCCACCGCCTGGTCCGCCGCTTCACCCACAGCGGCAAGATGTACCGGCCCGGCCAGCTGTTCGGGGCCTTGCTGGCCGCGCAGATAAGCCTGAGCGTGTATCCGGTGAACGCTCCGATCGCGTTGCACGCGCTGGGGATCGCGTTGATCCTGGCCGGGGCGTGGTTGCTGGCCGCGTTGATCAGCACCTTGGTGGACGTCTCGCTGTCGCGGATTCGCACTGATGTCACGGACAACCGGCACGCGCGGCGGGTGCACACGCAGATCACGCTGGTGCGTCGGCTGGTGCTGGTGGTCATCGGGGTGCTGGCGATCGGGGCGATCCTGATGACGTTCCCCGGGGCCCGGGCGGTGGGATCCACGGTGCTGGCTTCCGCCGCTGTCATCGGTGCTGTGGCGGCGTTCTCCGCGCAGTCGTTGCTGGGCAACCTGATCTCGGGGCTGCAGATCGCGTTCAGTGACGCGGTGCGGCTCGATGACGTCGTGGTCGTCGAAGGTGAGTGGGGGCGGGTCGAGGACATCACGCTGACGTACGTGGTGCTGCACCTGTGGGACGACCGGCGGCTGGTGCTGCCCACCTCGTACTTCCTCAAGACACCCTTCGAGAACTGGACTCGCACGCAGTCGGCGTTGCTCGGGACCGTGGAGCTCGACCTGGACTGGACGGTGCCGGTCGAGGCGATGCGGCAGGAGATGCGGTCCATGCTGGAGAGCAGTGATCTGTGGGACGGGCGGGTGTCGGTACTCCAGGTCACGCAGGCCACGCAGGGGTTCGTGCGGTTGCGTGCGCTGGTCAGCGCCGCTGATGCCGGGAAGCTGTGGGATCTGCGCTGCCTGACTCGTGAGCATCTGGTGGATTGGGTGCAGCGGCAGCACGGCGGCGCGTTGCCGCAGGTCAGGACCAAGGTCGTGACCGGCACCAAAAAGGCTCAGCCCGCCGGTGACCAGCACACGGACGCTCGGGTGTTCGGTGAGAGCATCGACGGGGCGTTGCGGGAGCAAGCGTTTGCGGGACCGAAGCAGTGACAGGCCGGAAACCAGGTGCAACCGCCCGCGGAGCCCGTTCCGTCCTAACCACATGAGAAGACCGCTCGCCGTCGCGTTTTGCGCGCTGGCTCTCGGCAGCTGTGGTACGAACGGGTCTCCAGCCGTGCCCTTGGCGGAGGTGCCGACCGTGTCTTCAGCGAAACCGGACAAGAACCGGATCGAGCAGGCGAAACGCGACGGCCACCTCACAGTGCCACTGATGATCTCCGTGCAGCCGGGACGCGACGAGGAGGTCGAGCAGGCACTGACGAGGCTGGGCGCGACCGTCGAGTCGCGGGATCCCAGAATCGGCTACCTGCGCGCCGAGATGCCGGTCGACAAGGTGGAAGACGCGTATCTGATCACCGGCGTGTCCAAGGTGGACTTGGACGAGCCGCTCGGCAACAAGCTGCCTGAACCGTAGAAAGCCCCAGGATCTCGTGGACCCTGGGGCTTTCTGCGTTGCTACGAGCTACTAGCTGACCGACTGGATGATCACGGCGCCGCCACCGACGACGGTGTTGTCCGCCGTGCGCACCTCGAGCTCACCGCGCAGCACGCGGCCGGCACCAGGCTGGCCCTGCGGCGTGATGACGCCCGTGGCGTTCCACGTCGCACCCGCCGCGCGCTCGGCGTTGCTGTCCGTCACGGACAGGGTGCCGAGAGCGGCCGACGTGTAGACGTCGAAGTAGTCGTACTCCGTGGTGCCCGCGGGCACCGCGTAGCCGTCCACCACGACGAGCCAGTTGCCGGCGGCCGGGTTGTTGATCGTCACCGACTCCTCGGAGTCCGCGTCCGCCGCCTGACCGGCGAGCACGCACGAGCCCGTCGTGCAGTTGTACACGGACAGGTCGAGGTCGGCGCCCTGGTCGGACGGGTTGCCGATCGTGGCGGTGAGCCGCGACGAGCCTGCCCCGACCGTCACCTCGTACTGCTGGGACGCGAGGTTCGCGATCGACGGACGAGCCTGCTTCGCGCTGCCGACCGCACCCGCCGCGAGCCGGCCGTTGAAGCTGGCCTGCGTGTTCGTGACGGCGTAGCTGCGCTCGATCGGCGTGCCCAGGGTGCCGGACGCGATGACGTCCGGGTTCGGGCTGATCGACGTGCCGAGCACGGACGCGGTCACCGAGTACGGCGCCTCGTCGGCGTCGGAGGTGCGACGCGCCTCGATCACGATCTCCCACACACCGGCCATCGGGCTGGCCACCGTGCGGCTGGTCGGCGTGCCACCGGCACAACCGGCGCCCGCGTCCGGGTTGTAGCAGTTGGTCGAGGCGCCGGAGTCGAAGCCGATGCCCTGCGGGGTGTAGCGCAGGAAGCGGACCTGGCCCTTGCCGGCCTCGGCGCCGCCGCCGGCCAGGTCGACCTTCAGCGCGGTCGTGCCCTTGGGCACGTTCACGAAGAGGCTGGTCGACTGGTTGCGCGCGATCGTGCCGGACTTGGTGACCGAGAACTTGTTGGTGGCGTTGAAGGTCTCCGCCGCGAACACGGTGTTCAGGGTCTGCGTGTCGACGCCGGGGGTCTCCGGGTTGTCGAGCTGCAGGACGGCGCTGTGCACGCCCGCGGTCTTGGCCTTGACCTTGACGGCGAACTGGACCGGCGTGTTCAGCGGCAGTTCGACCTTCTTCGGCGCCGTGAACGTGCCGTCGTTGCCCTTCCAGGAAACGTTGTACGTCTCGTCGTCGTGGCCCGTGGTGCGCATCAGCGTGTAGGTGCGGGTGTACTCCTGGCCCGCGGTCACGCCCTCACGGTCGTGGATGCCGACACCGACGTTCGGGGTGGCCAGCAGTCCACTGAGGACGGTGTTGACCGCGACGGACGTGGTGACCTTGTCCGGGACGGAGTGCTTGTCCAGCAAAGACCACGCGGCGTTGGTGTTGAAGAGGCCCGCGCCCTGCTCGTAGGCACCGAGGGTGCTCACGTAGTTCGCGCTGCGCTGGATCGCGAAACGCAGCTCGGCGCTGGTCGGCTTCTGGCCGTTGTGCGTGGCCTTGAACGCGCTCACGAGCAGCGCGGCGGCACCGGTCGCCTGCGGGGCGGCCATCGACGTGCCGTTGAACATCGCGTAGCCGGCCGGGAGGGCGTAGGTGCCAGCCACCGGGCCACCGGGCTGCCAGCGCGGCGTGGTGGAGATCGCCGAACCGGGCGCGACGATGTTCGGCTTGAAGCCGCCGTCCTCGGCCGGGCCGCGCGACGAGAAGCCGTGCAGGTTCTGCTTCTGCGCGGTCTTCGAGCCGTAGTTGGAGAGCCAGGTCTCCTTGGTGATGTACGAGCCGACGCTCACCGCGTCCGTGGCGACCGACGGGTCACCGACGGTGTTCGCGCCCGCACCCGAGTTGCCCGCCGAGATGAACAGCTGGACGTTGTACTCGTTGATCGTGCGGTTGTAGAGCTCCGCACGGGCGTTGTTGCCGTCGTTGAGCGCCGGGAGGCCACCGATGGAGATGTTCACGACGTCGGCGCCGTTGCGCGCGGCGTAGAGGACACCGTCGATGAGACCGGAGCTGGTGCAGGAAGGCGTGGAGAGGCAGGCCTTGATGGACATCAGCTTCGCACCGGGGGCGGCACCGGCCATCTTGCCGTCGAACAGCTTGTTGGCCGAGGTGATGCCGGCGACGTGGGTGCCGTGCGCGGCGCCCGCGATGCCCAGGTTGACGAACGGCGTGCCCGCGTTGTCGTAGATCGACCGGTCGGTCTGCACGACGAACGCGACGCGCTCGGCGACGGGGGTCGCGGGGTTGTCGGTACCGAAGAAACCGCTGTCCTGCTTGACCTTGTAGTCGAGCATGCGCTTGTTGTTGGTGAAGTCGCCGTCACCATCGGTGTCGACGAAGACTTCCTTCGTCGTGATGTCCTGGATGACACCGAACGCGTCCGTGCGGTCACCGTCGCGGTTGATGTCGCCGCCGGTCTCGCTGTTGGCGAGGTTCAGGTCGCCCGCGGTCTCGCGGAAGAGGCCGAACGAGTACGGGCCACCGGTCGCCGGCGCGGTCCACTCGCGACCGCTGTCGGTGAACTTGCCGACGCGGCCGGTCTTGGTCATGGTGACCCAGGTGCCGTCGCCGGAGTTCGTGGCGTTCGCGTTGTACCAGTCGATGATCTTGCGCTCACCGGTGCTGGTCGTCTGCAGGGCGGGCGTGTCCAGGTCGATGCCGGAGTCGATCACGGCGATCGTGGTGCCGCGGCCGTCCCACTTCGGGTGCGCGGTGGCGAACTGCGCCGCCTGCGTGTCCTGCGTCGGCATGTACGGGTTGGTGCGCGGGGTCTTCGAGTCCGGCGCCTTCTGCGGGGCCGGCTGCTCCATGCCCTGCGGACGCGGGTCGTCGACCGCGATCAGCCCGTCGACGTCCACGGTGCTGACCGAGGCCAGCTTGGCGGCCTTCTCCGCGTTCTCGCGCGGGATGGTCACCTTGACGTAGTCGACGTCCTTCTCGGTCTTCTGGACCGTGGCGCCGAGCGCCTTGAGGTCGTTGACCGCGGCGTCGGTCTTGCCGTCCTCCGCGGCGACCAGCAGGTCGACGGTCGCCTTGCCCTCGCGGGCGGCCTCGTCGACGAGCGCGCGGTCCTGCTTGTCGAGCTGCTTGTCAGCGGCAGGCTGCTGTGACGCGTTCTGCGCGACGGCGGGGGTGGCGGCGAAGCCGAACCCGGTAGTGCCCAGCACCGCGGTCAGCAAGACCGTTCCGGTGCGGCGTCTCCAGTTCTTCACGGCGCATGTGCCCTTCGTGGGGTAAAGAGTGCTCCGAAGCACATCTCTTCGTCTCACGAGTGGCAATCGTCGGACCGGACTAATTGTGAGATCCACATTGGACTGTTCAGCGGCTTGAACGGGCGCACTTTTAGTGCTGCGCGTTTCATTTCGTTCGTGGAACGAGCAACCACCCTCCAGTCAAGAGCTGATGGAGGGGAATGTCAAGGCGGTGTCAACGGTGAACGGTGTTGGCGTGTAACAGGATCCCGTCATCGGGCGATGGACTGATCGCTATTTCCGCCCAATAGCGAACGCAATCTCGACCGCAGGCGTCCGACGACTCCCTGCCTGGTCGCGAGCGCTTTCGGCTGCGCGCCGCACTCCGGGCAGTTGCCGCGATGCCTTTCGAGCGCCTGCCGCAGTTCCGTCACGTGCTTCGCGGTCCGTTCGGGCACCGAGTCCTTTTTGACCGAGAGCAGGCTCAGCTCGGTCAGCACGTGCGTGCCGCGGCGGAGTTGTGCCGCGGGCGTGATGGTGTGGAAGAAGATCAGGTTCCTGCTGCGCTTCGGTTCGAACCCCTGAACGTCGCACCACTCGACGAAGGTCTCGTGGTCGAGACCGTTCGACGTGATGCCCTGAGCGGTCAGCCTGGTGCCCAGCTTGAAGGTCCGCCACGCCACCGTGCCGCCCATGAGAAACCACAGGCCACCGAAGACGTAGCCGTACCAGGGGCCGTTCAGTGCCGCGAGCGGACCGATCGCGGCCACGGCGACGCCGAGGCCGAACAGGACCCATCTCCACCTGGTGTGCATGTCTCCATCCTGTTTACCCGATTGCGGGGCCTGGCATTGTTCGGTGCGAGACCAGGACGGCGGGATGCCGACGCGGGCGGAATACCGCGGCCTGCCAACCGTGCCTGCGGATCAGGTGGTCACGGGGCTGATCCCGCACCAACCACCCAACTTTCAGACGCCTGCCGCACTTGATTTGTTGAACGAACCCGTGTGCGTTCTCACGGGGCAGCGCGGGGTGGGCAAGACGCAGCCGGCCGCGGCGGGGTTGCTCGAACAGGCGCTGGAACCGTGGCGGGACCAGCCGGTCGACAGCGACGAGCTCTTCGGCGCCTGGGACAACCTCGCCTGCGCCTGCCGAACTGCTCGGGCCGGATCATCCGGTCGTGACCGCGCCACTGGACGCGCTCCAGATCATTCAGCAGGTCTGAGGGCCGGTCAGGCGCTATTTTGCGCGCATGGACCTGAAGCCGGTCGCCGACGAGCTCTACGGCCTGCCTCCGAAGGAGTTCACCGCGGCCCGCAACGCCGCGGCCAAGCAGGCCGACGACAAGGACCTCGCGAAGGCCATCGCCGAGCTGCGCAGGCCGACCGTGGGCGCCTGGGCGGTCAACAAGCTCGTCAGGGACGCGCCCGAGGGCCTGGAGGAGGCGCTGGGGCTCTCCACGGCGCAGCTGACCATGCGGGAGCTCGGCCGCAAGCGCAAGGAGCTCATGGAGGCGCTCGTCTACCGCACGCTGGAGCTGACGGGACCGCTCGCGGACGACGCCGTCACGCAGGTGCGCAACACGCTGACGGCCGCGATGGCCGACCCCGAGTCCGCCGAGCAGGTGCGGGGCGGGCACCTGACGAAGGGGCTGGAGTACTCCGGGTTCGGGTTCGCACTCCCCACGCCCGAGCCGGCGCAGGACGGCGAGGACGCGCTGGCCCGCAAGCGGCGCGAAAGGCATGAGCGCAAGCGGGCCGAGGCGCAGCAGGCGCTGGACGAGGCCGAGCAGGCTCTGGGCGAGGCTCAGGCGGACCAGCTGGCGGCGCAGCGGGCGTTCGACCGGGCGGCGGAACGGCTGGAGGACGCCAAGCGGGTCACGTCGGCCTCCGAGAAGGCCCGCAAGGCGGCGGAACGCAAGCTCAACGACCTTTCGTGAACACGTGATCACCAGCTGCGTCTGATCAGTTCAGAACCTGAAGACGAGCTGAAGGAATTGAGCCTGGTCACAGTGAAAGCCGACCGGAACACAGCGGTCCGGTTGTACGTTCAACAATGTGGTTGGCCGCTGGCGCTCGAGCTGCGCGCCAGGGCGATCCGACACCCCCAGGTCGGAAATGCCCTTCCGCAGGCACGCGTGCTCGCGCCGCGGTCAACCCGCCGTCGACCGGCACTCCGGTAAACCCCCCTCACCGGTAGTGGCGGTCGACGGCACCCAGAAGTGCGGTGATCGCCGACCTCAGAGGTTGTACTGGTCGTGGCTCTCGTAGAACGCGACGAGCTCATCCGGCGAGAGCCCCTTGGCGTTCCGGACCTCCAGGAAGAAGTTCTCGCGGGCGATCCCGGGCGAAAACAGGATCAGCATCCGCACCGGCGCGTCGCTGTCGTTGCGGAACGCGTGCGGGCGATGAGCAGGCACGTAGAGGAAGTCGCCCTCGCCGGCGGTGGTCCACTCCTCGCCGTCGAGCAGCGTGATCTCGCCTTCGAGCACGTAGAACGACTCGGAGAACGTCTTGTGGAAGTGCGGCCGGGCGCCGGGCTGGCGGGCCTCCATGCGCCACTCGAACAGGCCGAACTCGCCGTTCGTGACTGAACCTGGCGCTACAAAACGCGTGGTCGGAGTGGTGAAGCCCACCTCTGAGGCCGGTCGGAAGCTCACTACGTCGTCATCCCCTCAAAAAGTGAAACTGACTCAGGTCTCGTGCGTGACCAGCGGCAGATCTAGACTCGCCCGATGGCACATGACGCGGATGTCATCGTCGTCGGCGCGGGCCTCGCAGGTCTCGTCGCGACCGCAGAGCTCGCGGACGCGGGCCGGAAGGTCATTCTCCTCGACCAGGAGCCGGAAGCGTCGCTCGGCGGCCAGGCGTGGTGGTCGTTCGGCGGGCTGTTCCTGGTGGACACCCCCGAGCAGCGCAGGCTCCGGGTCAAGGACTCGCACGACCTGGCGCTTCAGGACTGGATGGGCTCAGCGGCGTTCGACCGGGAGAGCGACCACTTCCCACGGCTGTGGGCACAGGCCTATGTGGACTTCGCCTCCGGTGAGAAGCGCTCGTGGCTGCACAACATGGGGGTGCGCTGGTTCCCCTTCGTGCAGTGGGCGGAGCGCGGCGGCTATCTGGCGGACGGACACGGCAACTCGGTGCCGCGCTTCCACGTCACGTGGGGCACCGGGCCGGGCATCGTCGAGCCGTTCGAGCGGCGGGTGCGGGAGGCTGTCGCGAAAGGACTCGTGACGCTGAAGTTCCGCCACAAGGTCACGAGCGTCAACGTCACCAACGGCGTGTGCGACGGTGTGTCCGGTGACGTGCTGGAGCCGTCGTCGGTGGGCAGGGCCGAACCCAGTTCCCGCACGGTCGTCGGCGACTTCTCGCTCAAGGCGCAGGCCGTGATCGTCACGTCCGGTGGCATCGGCGGCAACCACGACCTGGTGCGCAAGAACTGGCCGGAGCGGATGGGCAAGCCGCCGAAGTTCATGCTGGCCGGTGTGCCGGACTTCGTGGACGGCTCGATGATGGAGATCACGCAGAAGGCCGGCGGCGCGATCATCAACGAAGACCGCATGTGGCACTACCCCGAGGGCATCGCGAACTACGCGCCGGTGTGGTCGCGGCACGGCATCCGCATCCTGCCCGGTCCGTCGCCGCTGTGGCTCGACGCCGACGGCAAGCGGTTGCCGATCCCGCTGTTCCCCGGTTTCGACGCGCTGGGGTCGTTGCAGCACATCACCTCGAACGGGCACGAGCACTCGTGGTTCGTGCTGAACAAGAGGATCATCGGCAAGGAGTTCGCGCTGTCGGGCTCCGAGCAGAACCCGGACCTGACGGGCAAGGACACGAAGGCCGTCCTCAAGCGCGCACTGCCGGGTGCGGTCGCGCCGGTCGAGGCGTTCGCGCAGAAGTCCAAGGAGTTCATCCAGGCGGGGACGGTCGCGGATCTGGCTCGCGGGATGAACGCGCTGACCGGCGACTCGCGGATCGACGCGGCCGCGCTGGAGAAGACGATCGTCGAACGCGACCGCCAGGTCACCGCGGGTCTGAGCAAGGACATGCAGATCAACGCGATCCGCCAGACCCGCCATTTCCTGACGGACAAGCTGATCCGGGTCGTCGAGCCGCACCGGTTGCTCGACCCCAAGGCCGGTCCGCTGATCGCCGTGCGGCTGTCGGTGCTCACGCGCAAGACGCTGGGCGGTCTGCACACCGACCTGTCGTCGCGGGTGCTCGACACGTCCGGTGAGGTGCTGCCGGGCCTGTACGCCGCCGGTGAGGCCGCCGGGTTCGGTGGCGGTGGCGTGCACGGGTACCGCGCGCTGGAGGGCACGTTCCTCGGCGGCTGCCTGTTCTCGGGACGGGTCGCCGGGCGTTCGGCGGCGGAGGCCGTCAAGTAGTTCTCGCGTGGTGGACCCGGGTTGACGGTCCCCCGGCTTGCGGCTGTGCTGAAGGCATGACGCAGATCGGTGTTCTGGTCGGCAACCCGCGGCCCGCCTCGCGCACGCTGCAGGCGGCCCTGGCCCTGCGCGAGGCGCTCGCCTCGACGCTGGGCGTGCCCGTCGACGGGCCTGTCATCGAGGCGGCCACGCTGGCGCCCGCCGTCTTCACGGAACCGGACACGATCAAGGCCGCGCTGGCCACGCTCGGGCAGGCCGACGTGCTCGTGGTCGCGACGCCGACGTACAAGGCCGCGTACACCGGCCTGTTGAAGGCCGTGCTGGACCAGGCACCGCCGGGGTGGCTGAAGGGCAAGGTCGTCGTACCGCTCCAGATCGCCGCGTCCGACAAGCACGCGCTGGCCGTCGAGGTGCACCTGCGACCGGTGCTCGCCGAGCTGGGTGCGTTGGTGCCACAGGCTTTGTTCCTCAACGAGGCCGCGCTTCCCGCCGACGCCACGGACTTCGACCTGGACGCGCTGAAGGTGCTGCGATGAAGGAACAGCTGCGCGACGCGTTGAAGCACCACGCCCAGGCCGTCACGATCGTCACGGCCACCGGCCAGGAAGGTCCGGTCGGCACCACGGTCTCCTCGTTCACCTCCGTCTCGTTCGAACCGCCCCTGGTCGTCGTCTGGATCGGCGAGGGCGCCTCGGTGTGGCCGGTGCTGCGGACCGCGCCCCTGTTCGCCGTGCACCTGCTGCACGCCGCGCAGACCGGGCTGGCGGACCTGTTCGCGACGAAGGGCGTCGACCGGTTCGGTCCGGCCACGCGCTGGCAGCACGACGACGACGGCGTGCCGTTGCTGCTGGACGCCCCCGTACGGCTGCGGTGCCGGACGTCGCGGCGGATCGCGGTCGGCGATCACATCGCGCTCGTCGGCGAGCCGCTCGACATCACGCACACCGACATCGCCGCGCCCCTGGTGCGGCACCAGGGGCGCTACACCTCAGTCGCCTAGCTGGTGCAGGATCTCCTGTGCCAGCACGTCGTTCTGCCGGAACGCCGGGGCGTTCGTGTGCGGCCGCGCGAACGCCGCGAACGCCTTGCCCGTCGTGTACGGCCCGACGGCGAACCGGGCCGGGTCCTCGTCGCCGTTCTCGTTGATCAGGCGCCCCACCGGTGACACCCGGACCAGCCCGGCGGCGTCCTCGGAGACGTCGCCGACCGCGCGCAACGACCGCAGCACCGGATCCGCCGTGCGCGACAACGAATGCGTGGGCAGGCGGGCCTCGATCAGGCCGTTGGCGCGCACCACGTCCGGCGTCGTCGCGCTGCCGGCCACGAACGCGCCCTCCACCGCGTCCACCCACATGTCGGCGCCGAGGAACCGCACGATTCCCGCGCGCGACAACGCCAGCAGCTCCTCCAGCCGGTCCGGCGGCGGGCCGGAGGCCAGGTAGCTGAAGTAGCCGTGCCACCAGCCGTCGAACGGCATGAGGCCCGCGAGCTGACCGTAGACCGACAGCAGGGCCAGGAACGCCCCCAGATCGGCGCTGTGCCGCGGATCCGAACGCCGGGCCACATCCGCCTCGACGTACGCGCGCAGGTGCTTCTGGAACTCCTCCGCTGACGCGAACGTGACACCGGCCAGCGGACGGTCGAGGCGTTCGAAGTCGATGCGGTCGGCCGGATCGGGTACGGCGAGCACCTCCAGCTCGCGCATCTCCTCGCTGTACCAGGGCAAATCGGTGAACGACGCGGCGAACTCCACGAACGGCATCCGCACCAGGCCGGGATGCCCGGTGAAGAGCTCGTGGTAGTAGCCCCAGGCGATCTCCTTGGCCATCAACGGCCACACGTCGTCCCGGAAGTCGAGTTCCTTCCCCTGCAAGGCGTCCGCGACGAAGAAGTTCGGCAACGACGGACGGGTTCCCTGCAACCGGTAGCCGGTCTTCGAGTGGTACGGCACGCCCCGCCGCGAGCCCACGTACAGCGTCGGTTCGGCGCCGGAAGGCACGTACGACAGCCCCTCCTGACCACGCACGTAACGGCCGCCGCGACCCTCGGTCAGCAACACCATCAGGTCGATGAACGCGAGCCCGAAGCCCCGCAGCACCACGTCTCCGGTGACGGCGGACAGGTCCGCGTCGGCCGAGTACAGCGGCGGCACGTAGATCAGGCCGTGCTCCGAAGCGTGCTCGGCGAGCTTGCGGTGCTCTGGTTCGGGGTCGGCGTCGAGATGCCCCAGCGCGAGCACCAGCACGTCGGCGTTCAGGGACTCACCGTTGTCGAGCCACACCCGGTTGCCCACGACCTTCAGCGCCGTCGCCTGATGCACGGTCACAGAGATGTTCGGAGGCAGAGATTTCGTTACGTGGTCGAAGAACCACGCCAGGTACGTGCTCTGCACCTGACGTGACGGGAACGACGTCGGATCGATGTCGGTCCACTCCGCCAGCGACGGACCGGGACGAATCGGACCGAGACCGTCGAAGGAGCCATCGGTGAAGACGGTGACGTCCTCGGCCATGGAGTTCATGCGCAGCAACGGGGATTGGGCGTGCCGCCACACCCGGCCCGCTCCCGGCGGGTGCGGGTCTACGACGTGCACGGCCAGGGGCAGCGTGGGCGACTGGGCGGCGATGCGTTCCAGCAGGCCGGCGGCACGGGGGCCGCCACCGATGACGACGAGTGAGCGCATGCGCGTCTTTCCGTTGGAGGGCAACGAGAACGAGCCGCGCCCCTCAACGCGAACACCACCACGGTACCCCGCGCGTGCAAGCAAATCCCGCTCTGTGGACGTCGTTGCGGCGAACGAGATCCGGGTGTGCACTCGAAGGGCGCCTCCCTCAACGCACCCCAATCCCACCGACAACATCTGGGGAATCGGTCATGCCAGTTGAGTTTCTCGGGATCGCCGCCACGAACGACGGGTCGGAGACGACGCCGCGGTCGTCCAGCGGCGCGTTCGACAAGGACTACACGCTCAGGCTCGCTCGCGCGCACGAGGAACACGGGTGGGACCGCGTGCTGTTCGCGTACGGGTCGGGCGCGCCGGAACCCTCCGCCGCGGCCGCCTACCTCGCCAGCAAGCTCGACAAGCTGCAGATCCTGCTGGCCCACCGGCCGAACGTGTCCTACCCGACGTTCGCCGCCAAGACGTTCGCGACGCTCGACCAGATCAGCGACGGCCGGCTCACCGTGCACTTCATCACCGGCGGCACGGACCACGAGCAGCAGCGCGAGGGCGACTACCTGACCAAGGACCAGCGCTACAGCCGCACCCGCGAGTACATCCAGATCGTCAAGAAGGCCTGGACCAGCAGGTCCGCGTTCGACCACGACGGCGAGCACTACCACTTCGCGGACTTCGTGAGCGACGTGTTCCCCGTGCAGCAACCACGCCCGAACGTGTCGTTCGGCGGTTCCTCCCCCGCGGCGTACGCGGCGGGCGGCGCGGAGGCCGACATCTTCTGCCTCTGGGGCGAACCGCTGGCCGAGACCGCCCAGCAGATCGAGTCGGTGAAGCAGGCGGCGAAAGACGCGGGCCGCACGGACGTGCCGAGGATCCAGGTCGCGTTCCGGCCGATCATCGCGCCGACCGAGGAACTGGCGTGGGAGAAGGCGCACCGGACGGTCGACCGCATCGAGGCGCGGAAGGCGAACGGGCCGCTGAGCCGCCGGCATTCGCTCACCAGCCCGGAGAACACCGGCTCACAACGACTTCTGGCCGTCGCGGAACGCGGCGAGCGATTTGATCGTGCTTTGTGGACGCCGACGGCGAAGGCGACCGGCGGCGCGGGCAACTCCAACGCGTTGGTGGGAACTCCGGAGACCGTCGCGCAGGCGTTGCTGGACTACTACGACCTCGGCGTCGACATCCTGTCCGCACGTGGTTACGACCTGCTCGACGACGCGATCGACTTCGGCCGGTACGTGATTCCGATCGTGCGCGAGGAGGTCGCGAAGCGGGACCGGGCCAACGCCGCATGACCACTCTCGAAGTCCGTCGCGTCCGGCAATCGGATCCGGACGCGGCGCCATTAGTGACGGAACTTACGT
This sequence comes from Lentzea waywayandensis, assembly GCF_900115955.1. Lineage (GTDB taxonomy): Bacteria > Actinomycetota > Actinomycetes > Mycobacteriales > Pseudonocardiaceae > Lentzea > Lentzea waywayandensis. The sequence continues at coordinate 498,527 of NZ_FOYL01000003.1, read as the reverse complement.
ACGAATACACGTCTCGCTACGGACCGATGGGCGCAGAGGAGATGCAACGGCCGGCGGACGTGTTCGAGCCGCCGAACGGACAGTTCCTGCTGCTGATGGAAGCCGGAGTGGCCGTCGCGGGCGGCGCGTTCAAGCGGTTCGACGCCGAAACCGCCGAACTGAAACGGATCTGGACGCATTCACAGCACCGCAGGCGTGGATTGGCGCGCAGGGTGCTCGTGGAACTGGAGAACGAGGCACGAACGTTTGGGTACACCAGGATCTACCTGACCACAGGGCCTCGCCAGCCGGAAGCGAAAGGGTTGTACCTGGCGACCGGTTACACACCGTTGTTCGACGTTGATACAGACCCTCTGACAATTGGTCCACTGGCCTTCAGCAAGGTGATTCATTAGTTCAAACGAGTGAATTCGTGGCCTGACTGCTGTATCTCGACCGGGATTCAGGGTTCCGTTGGACAGGTTCTGAGTGATCAGTAAGCTTGTCGGTTGGACCCACACCCGGTGGTGCGACCGAGTGGGGTCGTCACCCGTTCGACCGATTCCGAATGGCCACCTGAGCTGAATGAACATGGTCGACAGCCGAGAGCCCGCCGTTGCCTGGGCGGCGGCGATCTCCAACACCCTCGTCGCGAACTTCACGCGCGGGAAGCTCGAGCAACTGCTCGGCGGCTACGTCGAGCAGTTGCTCAGTGGCGGGGTGGGCGAGGCACGGCAGGTCGGCCGGTCCATGGTCGAGCACGACTTCATCTCCTCGGCGACGCTGGAGCAGACGCTCACGTGCCTCGGTGAGCACATCCCCGTCACGCAACCCCAGCTGGCCGCGCTCGCCGCCGGCTACGCGGAGGGCCTGCGCGACCGCACGCTCGACCAGCAGGAGCTCAGCCGCACGGCCGCGATCAACACGATGCGCCGGGCCGAGAGCGCGGTCAGGGCGAGCGAGGCCAAGTTCCGGGCGATCTTCGAGAGCTCGGCGTTCGGCATCGTCGTGAGCGGTCTCAAGGGCCAGATCATCGACGTCAACGAGGCGTTGCTGGCGATGCTCGACTACAAGCACGACGAGGTCCGCAAGATGAGCGGCCGCGACCTCGTGCACCCGGACGACCGGGCCAGTCTGCGGGCGATGACGAAGCAGCTGATCGCGTCCGACTTCGACAACATCCGCGTCGAGAAGCGAATGGTCCGCAGCGACGGCGAGACGATCCAGACGCACATGGCGATCTCGCTGGTGCGCGAGGAGGACGACGCGCCGCCGTACCTCGTGACGATGATCGAGAACATGAACGAGATGCGCGCGCTGCAGACGCAGCTCGTGCGGCAGAGCCTCAACGACATGCAGACGGGCCTGCCGAACCGCGCGCAGTTCCTCGGCTGGCTCGAAGGCGCCGCCGGGTCGAAGGGCCCGGAGACGCTCGCGCTGGTGCAGGTCGACATCGACGGGTTCCGCGGCGTGAACGACGCGTTCGGGCACGAGGCGGGCAACCGGGTGCTGATGCACGTCGCGACCCACCTGCGGGCGGTGTTCTCCGAGGAGATCGCCAAGATCGCGCGCATCGGCGAGGACGAGTTCGGCGTCCTGATCAGGGACCCGCAGGACGTGCGGAGCGTCGTCGCCCTGGTGGAGGACTTCACGGCACGCCTGGAGGAGCCGATCTGGTTCGGCGCGCACGGCGTCGGCGTGACGACCAGCGTCGGCGTCGTGGCACGGGCGGCGCGCGGCGGCGACGCGGCGGACCTGCTGCGCGCGGCGGACGTCACGGTCGGCTGGGCCAAGCGCGACGGCAAGGCGCAGTGGGCGTTGTACGACCGCGAACGGGACGTGCACGACAAGGAGAGGTACGCGCTCGCGGCCTCCATCCCCGGCGCGCTGGAGGAGGGCCAGTTCCGCGTCGACTACCTGCCGATCCACTCCCTGGCCGACGGCTCGGTGCTCGCGCTCGAAGCCAAGATCGTCTGGGACCACCCCGAGCGCGGGGTGCTGTGCCCGGACACGTTCCTCGACCAGTCCTCGAACAACGGCATGATCGTCCGCCTCGTGCACTGGGCGCTGGACGACGCGTGCCGGCACGCGAGCGACTGGCACCAGGCGTTGGGCGCGCGGATGCCCGCCCTCTCGATCGACCTGCCGCCGCGGCTGTGCCAGGAACCCGAGCTCGTCGCCGAGGTCGCTCGCGTGCTGACCCGCACCGGCCTGCCCGCGTCGTTGCTGCGCTTCGAACTGCACGAGCACCTGCCGGCGTTGCTGAACGACGACCAGCTCGAAGAGCTCACGATCCTCGCCGAACGCGGCGTCGGGCTGGTGCTGGACCAGGTGAACGGTGGCAACGTCGGTGTCGACCGGCTGCGCCGGCTGCCGTTGACCGGCGTGAAGTTCACCGGCTCCGTCGTGCACGGCCTGGACGAGGGCGCGAACCGCGTGGAGGAGAGCGCGTCGGTGACGTTGCTGACGTGGGCGTCGATCCTGCGGCTGCCGCTGTACGCGGAGGACGTCCGCACTCCCGCCGAAGCTTCGCGTCTGGCCGAGTTGGGCGTGACGGGCGGGCAGGGTGCGCACTTCGGTCCGCCGCTGTCGGCCTCAGAGGTCTCCGCGCTGCTTCTCAGCTAGTTCTTATCAGCTGGTTCTTATCAGGGTTTTCCAGGGTTTCGGCACAGCTGGCTCACATGATGGGGGTCCATCGTGGAGTCATGACCGAGCAGAGCTTCCCCGCGATGAGCGGGTCACTGGTGGAACCGCAGCCCGTCGTCGTCGCCCCGAAGTTCTGGCGCCGAACGGCCCCGATGCTGACGGCCGCGGCACTCGTCGCCGGCTTGTTCGGCGGCGTCACCGGAGCGGTGATCGCCTCGCCGGACTCCACCCCCACCTCCACCTCCGTCTCCGCGCAGACGATCTCCAACACGTCCACACTGGACTGGAGCGCCGTCGCCTCGGACGTGCTGCCCTCCGTGGTGCAGGTCAACGTCGGCAACGGCCTCGGCTCCGGCGTGATCCTCTCGGCGGACGGCAAGATCCTCACCAACAACCACGTCGTGGCATCGGCCGGCGGCCAGATCACCGTGAAGTTCAACGACGGCCGCGAGCTGCCGGCCACCGTCGTCAACACGGACCCCACCTCGGACCTGGCCGTGCTCCAGGTCTCCGGAGCGTCCGGCCTGACGCCGATCAAGTGGGCGGACTCGGGTTCGGTGAAGGTCGGCGACGCGGTGATGGCCATCGGTTCGCCGTCCGGGCTCCAGGGCACCGTGACGACCGGCATCGTGTCCGCTTTGGACCGCAAGGTGACCGTGCCCGGCGAGACCCGCCGCGCGTCTTCCGTGTCGTACCAGGCGATCCAGACCGATGCGTCGATCAACCCCGGCAACTCCGGCGGGGCTTTGGTGAACGCGGCCGGTGAGCTGATCGGCATCAACTCGGCGATCTACTCGCCGGCGTCGAGCAGCGGTGAGGCCGGAAGCGTGGGGATCGGGTTCGCGATCCCGTCCAACACGGCCAAGCAGATCGTGGACAAGCTGAGCTAAGAGGTCCAGAGCGCCGAGATCGGCAAGCAGGTCATGCCGTCTCCGAAGCTGCCTGACTGCTCTCCTGAGCAGAGCACGAAGCCCGCGTGGAACCTGTCACCGAGGCGCCGTTGCAGCAAACGCAGGCCGCGGAAATCGTCAGTCCGGACGGTTTCCGCGGCCTTCACCTCGATGCCGATCACACGGCCCCTGTGGTCCTCCAAGACTGCGTCGACCTCGTACTGGTCGCGGTCACGGTAGTGGTGCCGAACCTGTCACTGCACATCTGCCGAAGATCAGGACAGCCAGTCCGGGCGCAACGGCATGTGCGACGTCGTCCCGTCCAGCTTCACCCCGAGCACCTGGTGCAGCTGGATGTTGTTGCGTTCGAACCCGAGCCGCGACGCCGCCAGGTACAGCCGCCACACGCGAGCCCGGGCCTCGCCGACGTCCTCGACGGCCTCGTCCCAGTGCTCGTCGAGGTTGCGGCTCCACGCGGCCAGCGTCAGCGCGTAGTGCTCGCGGATGTTCTCCTCGTGCCGCACCTCGAACCCGGTGTCGTGCATCAGCGACACGAGGTGTCCGGGACCGACGAGCTCGCCGTCCGGGAACACGTATCGGTCGATGAACGGACCGGACAACGCCCGCTCCTTGTTGTTCGGCCTGGTGATGCAGTGGTTGAGCAGGCGGCCGCCCGGCTTCAGCTTCCGGTACAGCGACGAGAAGTACGCCGGGAGCTTGGCCTTGCCGATGTGCTCGGTCAGGCCGATCGACGACACCGCGTCGAACCCGGTCTCGCGAACGTCCCGGTAGTCGAGATGCCGCACCTCGGCCAGGTCCGACAGCCCGGCCTCGACGATCGCCTTCTGCGCCCACTCCGCCTGGTTGCGGGAGAGCGTCACGCCGATCGCCCGCACCCCGTACTCGCGCGCCGCGTGCATGACCATGCCGCCCCAGCCGCAGCCGACGTCGAGCAGTTTCATACCGGGCTTCAGCCCCAGCTTGCGCGCCACCAGGTCGTGCTTGGCGAACTGCGCCTCCTCCAAAGTGGACTCCAGCGACGGGTACACCGCGCAGGTGTAGGCCATCGACGGACCCAGGATCCACGCGTAGAACTGGTTCGAGACGTCGTAGTGGTGCGCGATGGCCTGCGAGTCGCGGGCCTTCGAGTGACGCAGGCCGTGCAGACGGGTCTCCTGTGGCGGCGGCGAGACCTTGTGCGAGAACCGGATCCGGCCCAGGAACCGCAGCAGTTCCAGCCGTTGCAGCACGGGGAGCTCTCGCAGGGAGAACTCGGAGAGCTGCGCGAGACCGGCGTGCACGTCGCCGAGGATCTCCAGGTGGCCCGTCACGTAGGCGCGGGCCAGGCCCAGTTCACCCGGCGCGGAAGCCAGGTAGGACAGGGCTTCCGGTGTTTTGATGTCGATGGACACCGAGGCCGCGGTAGGCCCGGCGGTACTGCCGTCGTAGGCCTGGAAGCGAACGTCGCTGCCACCTGTGATGCGCTGGAAAATGGAGGCCAACCGCATTCATCGTCCCCTGACACACTTGGCGTACAGATCAGGCAAGCGGTTCGTCTGGTCGTACCGGCTCTTCACGGACCGGTAGTGCGAACCGTTGTAGTGCCGCCAGAACTCGTCCTCGGTGTAGTAGGAGTCCGAGTACAGCGACTTGTGGCCGCCCAGCCGAGCCACCTCGCGCTCGATCAGCCGGTTGCGGTCACCCATCTTCTCTCCCGGACGGACCGGGACCTCCGACCAGAACCCGACGTTGACGTACAGCGTGTCCTTGTCCATCGGGTAGAGCGGCCAGGCCGTGGTGTCGCGCAGGCGAACCGGGCACAGCCACACCGGCGAGATGCCGATCTCGCGGTCGAAGAAGTCGAGGAACGCGGCGAGCCCCGCGACGGGGATCTCCACGTCCTGGATCACCGGCTCGACGTCCACCCGAGGCCGCAACCGCCGGTGCTTGGCGACCAGACTCCGGTACACGTCCGAACGCAGGTAGCGCTTCGGCCACATGCGACGGACGACCGGGTTCTGCGCGCCGAACGCCCGCGAGCACCAGAACCAGTCGGTGTCCCAGCGCCACAGGTAGTCGTGGATCGTGAGGTGGTCCGTGCGGCGTTTCTGGATGGACCGGTAGTAGATCTGGTTGCCGGTGTAGTCGGACGTGTACGGCGCGATGTCGGCGTAGTGGCCCAACGTCAGGTACATCTCACCCCGTGAGAAGACCGTGCCGTCGACGAAGTCCGCCGAGCCGTCCTCGCAGACCTCCTCGATGACGGCGGCGCACTCCTCGAACGACCCGAACGGCACGTGCCGCAACCGCACGTACTGCCGCACCGGCTCCAGTTCGATCTCGAGCCGCAACGCGTAGCCCAGCGTCCCGTAGGAGTTGGGGAACGCGCGGAACAGGTCGTCGTCCGGTTTGGCGACGACCACCTCGCCGTCGCCGGTGAGGATCTCCAGCTCCCGCACGGACTCGTGCGGCAGCCCGTTGCGGAAGGACGTGGACTCGATGCCGAGACCCGCCACGGCACCGCCGATGGTGATGGTTTTGAGCTGCGGCACCACTAACGGCATCAGGCCGTGGGGAAGTGTCGCGGCGACGAGATTCTCGTAGGTGGTCATGCCCTGCACCTGTGCGGTGCGTCCGACCGGGTCCACTGACAGGACCTGGTCGAACCTGCCGACGTCGAGCCCGCCGGCCTGGTCGGCCCGGAACCGGAAGAGGTTCGACGTCTTCTTCGCGAGCCGCACTGGCGCACCTTCGCGCATCGCGGCGTACTGCGCACTCAGCGCAGCCACGGCCGAGCTGTGCCCATGGTCCCTCACCAGAACGACGTTATTCCTCGTCAGCGCCGTTGGCACGCCCAAAAGCCCGAATGGGCCAGCGATCTTTCGGCACACCCTGCCTAAAGTTACTACCGAGTAGTAGCGTGCGAGGCATGGCTACGCACGAGGTGACCAACCAGGTGCCGCCGCTGAGCGGTCACGACGTCGCGGCCGACCCGGCCCTGCTGAGCTGGGTCGACAGCCCTGACCTGCACGCTCTGGGCAAGCTCGCGGGCAGCCACGAGTGGCAGGAGCACGGCAGGCTGGCGAACGCCCATCCCCCGGTCCTGCACACCCACGACCGGTACGGGAACCGGATCGACGAGGTCGAGTTCCACCCGGCATGGCACGAACTGATGAACGTGGCCGTTTCGCACGGATTGCACGCCTATGTCGACGGTGAGCACCTCAACAGGGCAGCCAAGTTCTACGCGTGGTCCCAGGTCGAGGCCGGCCACGGATGCCCGATTTCGATGACTTACGCGGCGGTGCCCGCTTTGCGCGTCGCGCCGGAACTGGCCGAGATCTACGAACCCCTTCTCACCGCCCGGAACTACGACTTCGGGCTCAGGGCACCGCTGGGCAAGCAGGGCCTGATCGCCGGCATGTCCATGACCGAGAAGCAGGGCGGATCGGACGTCCGCGCGAACACCACCGTCGCGAAGCCGGTGACCGACGGCTACGTGCTGACCGGGCACAAGTGGTTCACGTCGGCGCCCATGTCGGACATGTTCCTGACGCTCGCCCAGGCACCCGGCGGACTGACGTGCTTCCTGGTCCCGCGGGTGCTGCCGGACGGCACGCGCAACCGGTTCTTCCTACAGCGCCTGAAGGACAAGCTCGGCAACAAGTCCAACGCGTCCGCCGAGATCGAGTACGACGAGGCGTTCGCCTGGCGCGTCGGCGACGAGGGCCGCGGCGTGCGGACGATCATCGAGATGGTCAACACGACCCGGCTCGACTGCGTTCTCGGCACCGCGGCGGGCATGCGGCTCGGAGTCCGGCAGGCCACGCACCACGCCGCCCACCGCAAGGCGTTCGGGAACTACCTGATCGACCAGCCCGCCATGCGCAACGTGCTGGCGGACCTCGCGATCGAGTCCGAGGCGGCGACCACGACCGCGATGTGGCTGGCCCAGCACCGGCCGCGGCTCGCGCTCGCGGTCACCAAGTACTGGGTGTGCAAGCGCGGCCCGGTGCACGCCGCCGAGGCGTTGGAGTGCCTGGGCGGCAACGGGTACATCGAGGACAGCGGCATGCCGCGGCTGTTCCGCGAGTCGCCGCTGATGTCGATCTGGGAGGGTTCCGGCAACGTCGCCGCGTTGGACGTCCTGCGTGCGATGAAGAAGGAACCCGAGTCGGTGCAGGAGTTCCTCTCCGCCGTCACCGGCGTCGACCAGCGCGTCGACAAGGCGCTGAACGAGCTCGGCGCCGCGCTGTCCGATGTGGACGAGTCGCAGGCGCGCCGGGTCGTGGAGAAGATGGCACTGATCCTGCAGGGTGCCCTGCTGGTCAAGCACGGGCACCCCGCCGTCGCGGACGCGTTCCTCGGCTCACGGCTGGGCGGGGACTGGGGAGTCGCGTTCGGCACGCTCCCCAAGTCCACCGACTTCGCCTCGATCATCGACCGCGCTGTACCCAAGATCTAGGCACGACGACCGTTCGCCTGTTTCATCTGCACCCTCACACCCGTGCGGAAGGCAGACGACCGTGGCCGGACAGACCGATTCGAACCCGCGGTGTGACACCGTTCGGGTCGAACGGACTAAAGGCCCAGCTCGCGGGCGATCAGCATCTTCTGCACCTCGGAGGTGCCCTCGCCGATCTCCAGGATCTTGGCGTCGCGGTAGAAGCGGCCGACCGGGTACTCGTTCATGAAGCCGTAGCCGCCGAAGATCTGCGTGGCGTCGCGGGCGTTGTCCATCGCCGCCTCCGACGAGACCAGCTTCGCGATGGCCGCCTGCTTCTTGAACGGCTCGCCGCGCAGCATCCGGGAGGCGGCCTCGTAGTAGGCCAGGCGCGCGGTGTGCACGCGGGCCTCCATCTCGGCGATCTTGAACTGGATCGCCTGGTACGTACCGATCTTCGCGCCGAACGTCTCGCGCTCGTGGGCGTAGCGGACCGACTCGTCCACGCAGCCCTGGGCGAGGCCGACCGACAGCGCGGCGATGGCGACGCGACCCTCGTCCAGTGTGCGCAGGAACTGGGCGAAGCCGCGGCCGCGCGTGCCGAGCAGGTTGGCGGCGGGCACTCGACAGTCCTGGAAGGACAGTTCGCGTGTGTCCGAGGCGCTCCAGCCGACCTTCGAGTACTTCTTCGACACCGTGAAGCCCGGGGTACCGGACGGGACGATGATCGAGGAGATCTCCTTGCGGCCGTCGGATTGCGTGCCCGTGACCGCCGCGACCGTCACCAGGCCAGTGATGTCCGTGCCGGAGTTCGTGATGAACGCCTTGGTGCCGTTGATGACCCACTCGTCGCCGTCAAGGCGTGCGGTGGTCGCGAGCGCACCCGCGTCGGTGCCGGAGCCGGGCTCGGTGAGGCCGAACGCGCCGAGCTTCTGCCCGGACGTCAGCGAAGGCAGCCACTCGGCCTTCTGCTCCTCGGTGCCGAAGCGGTAGATGGGCATGGCGCCCAGCGAGGTCGCCGCCTCCACCGTGATCGCGACGGACGAGTCGACGCGCGCGAGCTCCTCCAGCGTGATGCACAGGGCGAAGTAGTCACCGCCCATGCCGCCGTGCTCTTCGGGGAACGGCAGGCCCAGCAGGCCCATCTGCCCCATCTTCGCGACGATCGGGTACGGGAACTCGCAGCGCTCGTAGTAGTCGCCGATGACCGGGGCCACCTCGTCGCGAGCGAACTCCTCGACGGTCTTGCGCAGGTCCTCGTACTCGCTCGGGAGCCTGAAGTCCAACATTGCTGTCACTCCTCGTGAGAGACGACGAGGGCCAGTACCTGGTCGAGTGCGACCTGCTGGCCTGCTTGCACGTTCACTTCGGCGAGCACGCCGTCGACCGGTGCGGTCACGGTGTGCTCCATCTTCATGGCCTCGACCACGAACAACGCTTGACCGGCGGTCACTTCCTCGCCCTGCCGGGCTCGAACCACCAGAACGGTCCCTGGCATCGGCGACTTCACCGGACCGCCGGACGCTGCGGCGCCGTCGGCGGCTCCGACCAGGAACTCGGCCTCGACCAACGCCCAGGAGGCGCCGTCGTGGCCCAGCCACAGGACGTCGCCGTCGCGGGCCATCGAGTAGCGGCGCGAGCCGACGAGCAGGTCGGCGCCTTCGCGGCGGGCACGAGCACGGACCGGTTCTCCCGCGCCCACAACGACCTCGTCGCCGCGCACGCGCACGTCGACGTCGTTGATCCGCCAGGTCGTCCAGGCGTGCTCACCTACGCGCCAGCCGCCCAGCTGGTCCCACGGGTCTTCACCGTGCGGCTCCAGCGAACGCTCCAGGCCAGCCGCGACGTACACCTCGTCCGGGATCTCGGCGGAGGTCAGCGCGTCCAGCTTGCGTTCGACCAGACCGGTGTCCAGCGCGCCCGACCGCACGTCCTCGTCACGCAGAAGCGCGCGCAGGAACGGGATGTTCGTCGTGACGCCCAGCAGCACCATCCGGCCGAGCGCGTGATCCAAGCGCCGCAACGCTTCCTCGCGGGTACGGCCGTGCGCGATGACCTTGGCGAGCATCGGGTCGTAGTCCGAGCCGACGACAAGTCCCTCGTACAGCCCGGAATCCACCCGGACGTCGGCCGGCTCGCTCAGCGCGAGCACACGGCCGCCGGTCGGCAGGAAGCCGCGCGACGGGTCCTCGGCGTAGACGCGGGCCTCGACCGAGTGGCCGTTCAGTTCGACGGAGACGTCCAGCACCTCGCCGGACGCGACGCGGAGCTGCCACTCGACGAGGTCGACGCCCGTGACCATCTCGGTCACCGGGTGCTCGACCTGAAGCCGGGTGTTCATCTCCATGAAGAAGTAGTCGCCGGACGCACCGTCCACGATGAACTCGACGGTGCCCGCGCCGACGTACCCGACGGACTTCGCCGCGTCGACCGCCGCGGAGCCCATGGCCTCGCGCATCTCGGACGTGAGGAACGGCGACGGCGCCTCCTCGATGATCTTCTGGTGCCGCCGCTGGAGGCTGCACTCGCGCTCACCGAGGTGGATCACGTTGCCGTGCGCGTCGCCGAGGACCTGGATCTCGATGTGGCGCGGGTTCGTGATGAACCGTTCGATCAGCAGCGTGTCGTCGCCGAACGACCCGCGCGCCTCCCGCCGGGCCGACTCGATCGCCTCGCGCAGCGCCGATTCCTCGTGCACCAGCCGCATGCCCTTGCCGCCACCGCCGGCAGAGGGCTTGAGCAGCACCGGAAAGCCGATCTCCAGGGCCGCTTCGACGATCTCGTCGTCGGACATGCCCGCGCGAGTGCGGCCCGGCACGACGGGAACGCCCGCCGCCGACACCGTCAGCTTCGCGCGGATCTTGTCGCCCATCGCGTCGATCGCCGACGCGGGCGGCCCGACGAACACGATCCCGGCGGCGTCACAGGCCGCCGCGAACGCCGTGTTCTCGGCGAGGAACCCGTAACCGGGGTGGATCGCCTGCGCGCCAGTGGAAACGGCGGCCTGAACGATCTTCTCGATGGACAGGTAGCTCTCCCTGGCCGCGGCAGGCCCGATCCGCACGGCCTCGTCGGCCAGCCTGACGTGCAACGCCTCGGCGTCCGCGTCGGAGTACACGGCGACGGAACGAATCCCGAGCGACCGCAACGCGCGGATCACCCTGACCGCGATCTCCCCGCGGTTCGCCACCAGAACGCTGTCGAACATGATCACATCCGGAAGACGCCGTAGGAAACATCGTCGATGGGGGCGTTCGCCGCACTGGACAAGGCAAGTCCCAGCACCGTGCGGGTGTCACGCGGGTCGATCACACCGTCGTCCCAGAGCCGCGCGGTCGAGTAGTACGGGTTGCCCTGATCCTCGTACTGCTGGCGGATCGGCGCCTTGAACGCCTCCTCGTCCTCCGCGGACCACTCGTCACCGAGCTGGTCGCGGCGGACCGTCGCCAGCACGGAGGCCGCCTGCTCGCCACCCATCACGGAGATTCGGGCGTTGGGCCACATCCACAGGAAGCGCGGCGAGTACGCCCGGCCGCACATCGAGTAGTTTCCGGCGCCGAAGCTGCCACCGATGATCACGGTGAACTTCGGGACGCGCGCGCACGCCACCGCCGTCACCATCTTGGCGCCGTGCTTGGCGATGCCACCCGCCTCGTACTCGCGGCCGACCATGAAGCCGGTGATGTTCTGCAGGAAGACCAGCGGAATGGATCGCTTGTCGCACAACTGGATGAAGTGCGCGCCCTTCACGGCCGACTCGCCGAACAGGATGCCGTTGTTGGCGACGATCCCGACGGGGTGGCCGTGGATGCGCGCGAAGCCGGTGACGAGCGTCTGCCCGTACTCCTTCTTGAACTCCTGGAACTTCGAGCCGTCGACGATCCGCGCGATCACCTCGCGCACGTCGTAGGGCGTCCGGGAATCCGTTGGCACTACACCGTAAAGATCGTCGGTGACGACCGGAGCCTCCACCGGAGCGACGTCCCACGGCCGTTGCACGCGCGGGCCGAGCGTCGAGATGATCGAACGGACCATCCGCAGCGCGTGCGCGTCGTTCTCCGCCAGGTGGTCGGTGACGCCGGACGTCCGCGAGTGCAGGTCGCCGCCGCCGAGGTCCTCAGCTGAGACGACTTCACCGGTCGCGGCCTTCACCAGCGGCGGGCCGCCGAGGAAGATCGTGCCCTGGTTGCGAACGATGATCGCCTCGTCGCTCATCGCCGGCACGTACGCGCCACCGGCGGTGCACGACCCCAGCACGGCGGCGATCTGCGGAATCCCGCGCGCCGACATCGTGGCCTGGTTGTAGAAGATCCGGCCGAAGTGCTCGCGATCGGGGAACACGTCGTCCTGCTTGGGCAGGAACGCGCCGCCGGAGTCGACGAGGTAGACGCACGGAAGGTTGTTCTGCAGCGCCACTTCCTGCGCGCGCAGGTGCTTCTTGACGGTGATCGGGTAGTAGGTGCCGCCCTTGACCGTGGCGTCGTTCGCGACGATCACGCACTCACGGCCGGAGACCCGCCCGACGCCGGTGATGATGCCCGCGGCCGGTGCCTCGTCGCCGTACATGCCGTTGGCGGCGAGCGGCGACAGCTCCAGGAACGGCGAACCGGAGTCGACCAGCGTGTCCACGCGCTCGCGCGGCAGCAGCTTGCCGCGGTCGACGTGCCGCCGGCGTGCCTTCTCCGGACCGCCGAGCGCGGCGGTGGCGAGCTTGCCGCGCAGCTCGTCGACGAGCGCGGTGTGCTCCTTGGCGTAGCGGTCCGACGGCTCGGCTGCGCTGCGCAGGACAGGTGCGTCCATGCTCCCCAGACCTCAGGTTAGCGGGCGTTAACAAGGCCATGTTAACGCCCGCTCACCTAGCGGTCCACAGGAACGCCTCGAGAGTGACCCGAACGCAGGTCAAGCAGCCTTTCAGGCACTCTCACGTTCCGGAATGAGCTAGCCGATGACCGACCGCAGAGCGGGCAGGTAGCCGCTCTGATGCCCGGCCCTGTTCGGGTGGTACGACTCCTCGACCGGCCAGCTCAGGCTGTTGAGCCACCAGCTCGACGAGCAGATCTCGTGCCCGGTGAACGCCCCGCGCACGTCGACGTAGCTGAACCCGGCCGCTGCCGCCCGCGCGCCGATGGTGGCGTGCAGCGCGTCGGAACCGGAGTTGATCGCGGCCCGCTTGGTGTCGCTCAGGCCGACGTTGCAGGAGCCCGGCACCTTGTAGATGCGCGGGTAGCCGAGCACGACCACGCGTGCCGACGGGGACTTCGACTTGATCGTGTTGTAGACGTTGGTGAGCAGGCCGGGAAGCGTGTTCGCGGCGTAGGTCTTGGCCTGGTTCACCCGGTTGGCGCAGTCCTGGTCCGAGCCGAAGGTGCAGGTGGTGATGACGTCGGTGAAGCCGGCGTCGTTGCCGCCGACCTGCACGGTGACCAGGTTCGTGGCCGCCGTGAGGTTGTTGGCCTGGGTCAGAACGTCACCTGTTCGCGCGCCGGAACAGGCCACGGACTTGAACGTCGCGGGCGCTGTCGCAGCCGCCCAGAGTGCCGGATACGCGAGCGGACCGCGCTTGCAGCTGCCGCTGGCACCGTCATAGCTGCCGGTCCCGAGCCCGGAGGCGTAGGAGTCGCCCAGCGCGACGTAGTTGACGGGGGCCGCGCTGGCGGGGTTGGCGAGCGCGATGACTGCCGCGGCGGCGGTGACCACCGAGGCGATGAAGTGAGCAGGACGCATCGAAGACTCCCGAAGGGGCCGCAGGGTTGTGATGCATTGCACGTCAATGGTTACTCACGAGTAAGGCCTGTGTGAAGTATTGGTCAATAGTCAACATTTGGGCCTCGTACCTGCGGAAATTCCACCCATCGGAGGATGGCGCGGGGTCGGGCCGAACGGTTCGCCGATCAGGTGCCGGCGTTGAAGCAGGACACGCCTTCGTGCGATGCCTCGTAGTCGCCCGCGATGGCGTAGACGTCGATCGCGTCGAAGATGTGCCCGGACGGCCGCGCCCGGAAGTACAGGCTTCACCTGGGTTGCGCGGACCCGAATTGTGGGACACGACGTCAGGTAAACGCCTGCTAACCTCCCTTCGTGGTCGAGAAACCCTCACGTCGGGACCAGATCCTCAACGCCGCGGCCGAACTCTTCGCGCGCCACGGCTTCCACGGCGTGGGCATCGACGACATCGGTGCAGCCGTGGGCATCTCCGGCCCGGCGCTCTACCGGCACTTCCGCAGCAAGGACGCGATGCTCGGCGAGATGCTGACGTCGATCTCCGAACGGCTGCTGGACGGCGGCCAGGCTCGGGTGGACGCCGCGTCGAACGCCGACGAGGCGTTGCGGGAGCTGATCGGCTGGCACGTCGACTTCGCGCTGGACGACCCCGCGCTCATCACCGTGCAGATGCGCAACCTGGCGAACCTCACCGACCCGGACCGCCGTCGCGTGCGTGCCTTACAACGCCGCTACGTCGAGGTGTGGGTCGAGACGATCCGGCGCACCGTTCCCGATTTCGACGAACCGACCGCCCGTGCCGCCGCGCACGCCGTGTTCGGGCTCATCAACTCGACGCCGCACAGCGCTCACCTGGACCGCGACCAGATGGCCTCACTGCTGTCGCGGATGGCGCTCGCCTCGCTCACGCCCGCCGTCGTACGGTCCTGACCTGGCGGACTGGCGATCAGCCGAGACCTATCCGTAACCTTGCCCGACAATGGGCGCGCGCAAACTCCTCCTCCGGCTTCCGGCCTGGTTCCGGTTCACGGTGATCACGCTCGCGGTGTTCGTCTGCGGGGTGATCGCCTCACGTCCGGCGACCGGCGACAACGGGGTTCCACCGAGCGCCGACGTGATCGCCGCGGCCAACGCCGTCGATGCGTTCGTGGCTCCGTCCGCGACGCACGATCCGTACGTCAACCTGCCGAGCGACTTCGCGCGCGAGATGGGCAGAGACCCCAAGACCGTGACAGCGCCGGACGGGACGCTCAGGGTCGTTGACGCGGGTGGCGGGTGTTCCGGGCCTGCCGGTGACACGGAGTGGGACTTCAGCGCCGCGTGCCGGGCGCACGACCTGGGCTACGACCTGTTGCGTTATGCCGAGCACAAGGGTGATCCGCTCGGGCAGGGCGCGCGCAAGGCGTTGGACGACAGGCTCACGATCGACCTGCACGCGCAGTGCCGGCTGAACCCGCGCGGTGCCGAGCAGAGTTGCCACGCGGTGGCCGAGACCTACGCGCTGGGGCTGAAGTTCAACTCGTGGCGGCAGCGGTGGGGGCCGCCGGGCCACGAACCCGTGGTGGCGTGGGCGTTCGGCAGTGCGGTCGTGGTGTTCCTCCTGCTGGCCCGGCTGCACGGGCGCCGTCGTGACGACACGGGCGCTGCGAACTCGTTGCCGCTGGTGCTGAAGCACGCCGAGCAGGACCGGTACGCGACCTTCCTGCGGCTCTTCAGCCTGGCGTTGCTCGTGCTCGGCGAGACCGTGGCGACGCTCGCGCACCTCCGCGGCTCCGGCACGCCGTGGCTGTGGGCGTTGCAGGCGGTGCCGTTGTTCTTCTTCGCGGGCGGGCACGCGAACCTGCGCAGCTGGCAGGCGCACCAGGGCGGCTTCGGCTGCTGGGTGTCGAGCCGGACGTCGTGGCTGCTGCGGCCGGTGCTCGCGTTCGTGCTGCTGTGGGTCGTGCTGTTCGCCGCGCTGAACCTGATGGACGTCAAGGTCGACGCGTACAGCCGGTTGATCACGCATCCGTTGTGGTTCCTCGGGGTCTACCTGCTGGCGGTGGCCGCGACGCCCGCCGCCGCGTGGCTGCACGAGCACTTCCGCCGCACCGCGCCGTTCGTGCTGATGCTTGCGACTCTCACCGTGGAAATCGCGCGCACGTCGATGGACTGGAAGACCGGCGGGTACGCGAACCTGATCGTCGGCGCGTTGCTGATGCAGCAGATCGGTTTCTTCTACGCGGACGGCACGCTCACGAACCTCTCGCGCCGGACGCTGGCCGCGCTCGGCGCCGTCACCTTGCCCGCCTTGGTGTTCTTCAGCGACTACCCGCGCTCGATGATGGTGCTCGGCGTGGCGCAGGTGTGCCTGGCGCTGCTGGCGCGCGGACGGGTCACCGCGTGGCTCGACGGCCGGTCGTGGCACGTCGTGGACTTCGCCCGCCGCGCGCCGATGACGGTGTACCTCGCGTACCTGGCCGGGGTCGGCGCGCTGGTCGGGTTGCTCGGGCTGACGCAGGCGCCGATCTGGCTGGTGCTCGGGCTGGTGCCGCTCATCCTGCTGTTCCACCGGTTCGAACGGCGCCTGGTCCGGCTGCCGCAGCTCCAGCACGAGTCGCACCGCACCCGGCTCGCGACGGCCATGGGCGTGTCGTTCGGGACGCTCGGCGTGCTCGGGTTCGTGGTGAGCGGGTTCCTCGGCGACGGCGTGCTGGTGCTGCTGCCGGTGGACCCGTTGCAGAACCTCATCCACCTGCTGCTCGGCTGGTACCTGATCCACACGGCCCGCACCGGCAGCTGCGACACCCGACTGCCGTGGCTGCTCACCGCGCTGGCGTGCGTTCCGCCGATGCTGGCACTGGATCCGGCTCCGCCGGTGGTGGTGCTGCACGCCGTAGCGATCGGCCTCGCAGTGCTCGGAGCCATCCCCAGGTCACGGCCGCGCACACCGGCAGCCACAGCAGTCGCTGCCACACCCAGCCCGGATGATCTGGTGGCTGCTGGAGCCCCGGCAACGGCCCCCACGCGCTGAGCGCCAGCGTCACGGTGATCAGCGCGCTCTGGTGCGCCAGGAAGATCCCCAACGCGCGCTTGTTCAGCCACGCCACGGGTTTCGTCGTGCCGAGCCTGGTCAGCAGCGGCGCGATCGTGAGCACCAGACCGATCTGCGCGAACGCCAGCGCGAGCGTCGCGTAGTTCGGCGGGTTCAGGTTCGAGACGGCCTCGCCGGGAACTCCCACCGCCGACACCGGATAGCCGCCGAACGTCGTCAGCAACGCGTACCCGGCCACGCCCAGCACCAGCAGCGGCGGACCGGGAATCCTCCTGCGCGCCAACGAGTAGCCGAGCTGCCAGGCCGCCCACCACACCGCGTACGGGACCACCAGCACCAGCACGACCGGGACGAGCACACCCCACGAGTGCTCGTCCAGCCTGCGCACCAACGGTTTCAACGCCAGCAGCACCAGGTAGACGCCGAGGAACCACAGCGGGGTCGTGACCAGGAACCCGATGTTCCAGGCCGTGCCCTGGTCGACGCCGCGCAGGATCAGTCCGAAGAGGACAGCGGCCCAGCAGCCGAGCATCAGCGACGTCGGCACGGCGAGCTGCTTCAACCTGACGAGAAACGGCGTCTTCGAGTGCGCGGCCGCGTAGCCGCCCACGAAGAAGAACAGGCCCAGCGTTTGCAGCACCCAGGAAACCGGTGTGAGCGAGGACAAGTGCTTCAACGGACTGTCGATGTACATGCCGGTAGGCGTGTCCACCAGCGAAGTCACCAACCAATGGCCGAGCACGACCGCGACGACGGCAAGCGCCCGCACGGCATCGATGAACGGATTCCTCACAGCTTCTCCCCCGAAGCGATCCGGACGAGCGCGCCCAGCGTCTCGCTGCCCGGTTCGTAGTAGGTGTCGTGTTTGCCGCCCTCGAACCGCAGCACGGTCGCACCGAAGCCGTCCGAAGCCGGATCCGTCCCGTGCCCGAGGTCGAACAGCCGGGCGTTCGGCACGAACCGCATCCAGTCGCCGCTCGACCGCACGGCCCACACCTTCGCCCGCGTCCCCAGCTCCGCCGCGGATTTCGCCCGCACACCAGGGCTTCCGGTGAACACGATGTCGTCTACTTCCAACGAATGCGCCGCAAGTCCGACCACGACCGACCCGTAGCTGTGGCCGTAGACGTGGATGCGCGCGTTGGTCTGCAACGCCCGCACGAAATCGACGAGCGCCGCAGCTCCCTGCCGGGCCAGCGAGCCGGTCACCGCGTCCACACCAAGCCCCTGCGGCGTGCGGTACCCGAGCCACGCGATCACCGCGAGGTCGCCGCGATGGGCTTGCGCGTACAGGTTTGCCGCCATCCGCCCGACTGTGCGGTCGAACCTGTCGACGTCCACATCGGACCCCGGCACGACGATCACGACGTCACGTGCGGTGCTCAGGTCACCGACGATCGCGACCCGGCGGGCGACGTCGGAACGCCACTGCGCGATCGACGGCGCGACCGACGGGAGGGCGATCAGCAGGAGGAACAGGACGGCTCGGCGCATGAACCGAAACTAGGAAGACCACAAGCCCCGAATCGTCACGCTGACGTGCCGCTTTTCCGTTGCTACCCCGGTATCACGAGCCCGCTCTCGTAGGCCGCGATGACGGCCTGGGCGCGGTCGCGGAGGCCCAGCTTGGTGAGCACGCGGCTCACGTGCGTCTTGACCGTCTGCTCGGCCAGCACCAGGTGCGCGGCGATCTCGGTGTTCGACAGGCCCTGCGCGATCAGCACGAGGATCTCGGTCTCGCGTTCGGTCAGCACCCCCAGCTGCGCGGGCCGGATGCGGTCGGAACGCCGCGACCGCACGAAGTCCTCGATCAGCCGTTTGGTGATCGACGGCGCAAGCAGCGCTTCCCCCGCGGCCACCACGCGAACGGCGTTGAGCAGCTCACGGGCCGGCGCGTGCTTGAGCAGGAACCCGCTCGCACCGGCCTGCAACGCCTCGTAGACGTAGTCGTCGAGGTCGAACGTGGTCAGCACCAGCACTTTCAGCTCCTGCGACCCGTCCAGCAGCAACCGGGTGGCGGTCAGACCGTCCATCTCGGGCATGCGGATGTCCATCAGCACGACGTCCGGTTTGACCGTACGTGCCAATGCGACACCCTGCACGCCGTTGCCCGCCGCGCCGATCACCTCGATGTCGTCCTGAGCGTTCAGCAGCGCGGAGAAGCCCTCGCGCACCATCTCCTGGTCGTCGACCACGACCACCCTGATCACTTGTCCCCCAACGGAATCCTCGCCCGGACCATGAACCCGCCGTCCTCGGTCGACTTCACGGTCAGCGTGCCACCGTGCACGGCGACACGTTCACGCATGCCCACCAGACCCTGCCCGCTGCCGCCGCCCATGGACGGTCCACCCGCGGTGTTGCGCACCAGCACGTCGAGCCGGCCGTCGTTCTTGTGCACGTGGACGGACGCCTTCGAGCCGGGCGCGTGCCTGGTCGCGTTCGTGAGCGCTTCCTGCACGACCCGGTACGCGGTCAGGCCGACCGCCTCCGGCACGTCGTCCACGTCGATCTCAGCCTCGTCCCCCGCCCGCACGAGCTCGGGGATGCGGCTGATGCCCGGTTGCGGTTCGCGTTCCAGTTCCTGACCGTTCGTCCGGAGCACGCCCAGCAGGCGCTGCATGTCGGTGATGGCTTCGCGCGCCGCCTCACCGACCTCGGCGAACTCCTTCACCGCGTCCTCGTTCAGTCCTTTGAGGCGGTAGGGCGCGGTCTCGCACCAGACCACCACCATCGACATGTGGTGCGCCACGACGTCGTGCATCTCGCGTGCGATGCGGGCACGTTCCTCCAGCGCGGCCTTGGCGTCGCGCTCTTCCTCGAGCTCACGTTCCGCTCTGCCGCGCGCACCGAACAGGTAGACCGCCGCACCGACGATGGGCACGAAGAGCGCCATGTCCGCGGCCTGCGGCTCGGAGGCGATGATGAGCGCGCCGCTGATCAACGTGGCCGCGATGACGATCCCGCGCGAGTAGAACGCCGCGACCGCGACGAACAGCGGTACCGCGGTCCAGTACTGGAAGGCCCCGGTGCCCTCGCCGGCCCACAGGAGGCTGACGAGGTAGAAGCCCGGCACCGCCAGCCGCCAGGCGTAGAGCGGCGACCAGATCAGCAGCACGTACGGCACGAGCGTCACCAGGAAGATGACGACCCACCAGCCGTCCGAGTCCGCCTGGCGCACGTAACCGGCGCTGGCGACGACCGCCCACACGAAAGCGTAGATGATCAGCGCGGCGTGCACCGGGATGCGCAACCGCCCGAGCAGCTTGGCGAGCACTCGGGTGCGATCGGGGCCTAGGACGGTTCGGTACAACGTGCGGAACACCACCCGATGCTAGGTGGATCCGGTGATTCGCACATTGACCTGCGGAGTGACATACCCCGGTAGCACTCTGATCAAGATGGGGCATTGCGAATCCGTGACACCGCGCGGTAGGCAGTACCTGTGAGACCACCACAGGATCCAGATCGCTGGTCACGGCTGACGGCCGTGGCCGGTGAGGCGCTGGCCGCGGCCAGGGCCGGGGAAGACGCTGTGGCGGTGGACCTCGTGACCGGGTACCTCAGCGGGTCTCCCGAGGGCAACGAGGAGATCCGTGAGCTGGTGCTCCTGCTGTTCGCGGAGTGCAGCAGCATGGTCAGCGCGCTCGGTTCCGGCGGCGCCACTCCGGTCAAGATGCAGGTCTTCGACGAGGAGGGCAACGAGGTCCAGATCGACGACGCCGACCCACCCGTCCGCACCGCGATCCGCGCGTTGCTGGCCGAGGTGCACGGCGACCAGGACGCGGCCTCGGAGCAGATCGAGATCGCCCTGGCCAACGGTCAACCGCAGGAGCTCGCGACCGTGGTCTTACAAGCCCTGCGGTGGACCCTGAAGCTGGCGATCGAGTGCGAGACGCGCGAACTGCCCGTCGCGCCGTGGATCACCGCGTCACTGGACGACCAACCCTGATGTGCAGCAGAGCGTCCACACCGTCCATGAGGTGCTGGTCGAGCGGGAAGTAGCCCATCTCCAGCCTCGTGTCGGTGCGGGACGGCCCCTCCGGCTTGTCCTTCGTGATCCCCCAGGTCGTGAACCGGCTCTGCAACTGGCCCTCGAGGGTGGCTTTGTCCGGTTCGCCCAGTCCGAACGAGTCGTTGCGGCCGAGGGTGCCGCCGATGACCGTGTACTGGTCACCGAGGATCGGCGCCACGAGCGCGCCCGCGGAGAACCACTCGATCCGTTCGCCGGCCATCTCCATCGAACTGTTCGTGCGCTGCAGGTGGGCGTTGTGCGCGAACACGAACGTCGGGCCTCGGGACGCCTCGGCGCGCCGGATCTCCAGCAGGTTCCGCGCCATCACGCCGTCGCGCATCTGGCACAGGCGGTTGAGGCGCACGCCCAGCGGGTTCGGCTCCGCACACTCCCGGTGGTACTGGAGCAGACTCAATCCGGCCGTCAGGTACGTCTCCGCACGCGCCCACGCCTCGTCGGTGGACCTCCGCTCGTGCAACCGCATGAGCATTCCGGTGCCGATCTCACGCAGCCTGATCGCCTCATCGGACCGCCCAGGCGACTGGGTCAGGTCCAGCACCGCCTCGTCACGGCTCCACTTCTCGTCGTCGATCGTGAGGTCGACGTCCTCGCCCAGGTGGTCACGGGCGTGTTCGAGGTAGGGACGCGGGCTGGGCGCGCTGGTCGTCTCGGTCTGGAAGTCGAACCCGTGGAACGACAGCCGTTCCTGCTCCGGTTTGTCCGCGTTGTACTCGCGCATCCACTGCACGAGCTCGCGGTTGGCCGGCCAGTTCTCCCCGAACGTGTGGGAGAAGCCTTCCTTCATGATCGTGTCGAGGTCACCGGCCCCGCCGTGGACGTAGTCGTTGACGCTCAGACCCCTGATCCGGCAGGTCTCCAGGGCGATCGAGCGGAAGCCCAGGCCCGCCAGCTGCTCGAACAGCTCGTTGCGGATCCAGGTGTGGGCGTGCTCGAGGTGCGTCGGCTCGCCGAACCCCAGGAGCTCGGTGAAGGGGCTGATGAACTCGCGAATGTCCTGGCTCATGTGGCTCAACCGTAACATTGAAAGCTCAGTTGAGACTTTCGCTGAAATCTTCTCGACATTCGCCGCTAAAGTCTCAACCGTGCGTCCAGCTGACCTCGCCCGCGAACACGGCCTCTCGACCCAGGCGGTGCGCAACTACGAGGAGTCCGGCTTCCTCCCGCCCGCCGAGCGCACGCCGTCCGGCTACCGCGTCTACACCGAGGTCCACGCCGCCGCGCTGCGCACGTTCATCGCCCTGATCCCGGCCTTCGGGCACGCTCGCGCAGGTCAGATCATGAACGCGCTCCACAGCGACTCGCTGGACGACGTTCTTCTGTGGATCGACCGCGGCCACGAACAGCTGCTGCGCGACCGCCAGACCCTCGACTCGGTGAGCCGGGCCGTGCAGGACCTGACCGACTTCGAGCCGGTCCTGGAACCCCGCACGATCGGCGAGCTGGCCCGGCGCCTCGGCGTGACCCCGGCGACGCTGCGCGCGTGGGAGGAGGCCGGAATCCTCGTTCCCTCCCGTGAATCCACCGGCTACCGCGTGTTCCAGGCCGAGGACGTCCGCGACGCCGAGCTGGCGCACCTGCTGCGACGAGGCGGCTACCCGTTGGCACGCATCGCTTTGGTGGTGGAGCAGATCCGCACGGCGGGCGGCACCGACACGCTGGGTGCCGCCCTGACCGACTGGCGCCGCCGCCTCACCGCGCAGGGCCTGGCGATGCTCGCCGCCTCCGCTCGGCTCAACGAGTACTTGAAGGCACGGGCACCAGTTCCGTGACGAGCGCGCCGACCTGCTCGCTCTCGATCAGGAACGCGTCGTGCCCGTACGGCGAGCTGATCACCCGCAGCCCGTCGGCTCCCGGAATACCGGCCGCCAGCTCTCGCTGCTGTGCCAACGGATAGAGCCGATCCGAGTCCACCCCGGCGACGATCGTGCGCGCGGTGATCCTCGCCAGCGCAGCCCTGACCCCGCCTCGCCCACGCCCGACGTCGTGCGAGTTCATCGCCTCGGTGAGCGTCACGTAACTGTCCGCGTCGAACCTCCTGGTGAGCTTCGCCGCGTGGTGGTCCAAATAGGACTCGACCTCGAACCGCCCGTCCTCCTGCTTCTCCCGCCCGAACCGGGCCTGGAGCTCCTGCTCGCTGCGATAGCTGATGTGCGCGATCCGCCGCGCGACCCCCAATCCCTCCACCGGATCGGCTTTGATCGCGTGCAGCTGAGCGGAGGCCAGCGCGATCTGCTCGGCTGAAGCCTGCGCCGTCGTGGCCAGCAACAGCAAGGACTTCACCCGATCAGGGGCACTGACCGCCCACTCGACCGCCCGCATGCCACCCATCGACCCGCCGAGCACCGCGGCCCACTGCCCGATGCCGAGGTAGTCCGCGAGGTGGACCTCGGCCGCGACCTGGTCGCGAATGGTGATGCCGGGGAATCCGGGGTACTGCCAGGGCCCGGTACTGCCCTGACAGCCTCCCAGCACGTTCGGCGCGACGACGAAGAACGCGTCGAGCGGCTTTCTCTTCCCCACCAGGGAGTCCCACCAGCCCGGCGTGGGGTGACCCGGCTCCACGCCCCCGGCGACATGGCTGTCACCGGTGAGGGCGTGGAGCACGAGCACCGCGTTGGAGGCCTCGGCGTTCAAGGTCCCCCACGTCTCGTACGCGAGCTGGAAGCCCGGCAGTCCCGCGAACGGCGCGGCGTGGCTGAACCACTTCCGCCGGCCGTTCGGGTCACCGAAGCGCCAGCCGCTCACTACAACTCGGACTTCGCCGCGGTGAAGCCCGCCTCGAGATCCGCCTTGAGGTCCTCCAGCCCCTCCAACCCGACCGACAACCGCACCAGCCCAGGCGTGACACCCGTGACGAGCTGCTCCTCAGGCGTGAGCTGACTGTGCGTGGTCGACGCCGGGTGCACGATCAACGACCGCACATCACCGATGTTCACCAGCTGGCTGAACAAGCTCGTCCCGTCGACGAACGCTCGCCCGGCCTGCACCCCGCCCCTCAACTCGAAGCTCACGACCGCGCCCGCACCCTTCGGCAGGTACTTCTGCGCGGCAGCGTGGAACGGCGACGACGCGAGGCCCGCGTAGTGGACCTTCTCGACCTCGTCCCGCCCTTCCAGCCACTCGGCAAGCGCTTGCGCGTTCTCCACGTGCCGCTCGATGCGCAGCGACAACGTCTCGATCCCCTGAATCACCAGAAAACTCGTCAACGGCGCGATGGCCGCTCCCGTGTCCCGCAGCCCCTGCACCCGCAACTTGGCCGCGAACGCCCCGTGCCCGAGCACCGGCCAGTACTGAAGCCCGTTGTAGCTGGGGTCGGGCTCGTGGAAGTCGGGGAACTTCTCCGCGCCGTACTCGAACTTCCCGCCGTCCACGACCACACCGGCGATGGCCGTGCCATGACCACCCAGGTACTTGGTCGCGGAATGGATCACGATGTCGGCGCCGTGGTCCAACGGCTTGAGCAGATACGGCGTAGGCACCGTGTTGTCGACGATCAACGGAACCTGATTGGCGTGAGCCACGCCCGCAACGCCCTCGATGTCGAGCACGTGACTGCGCGGGTTGGCCAGCGACTCGGCGAAGAACAACTTGGTGTTCGGCCGCACGACGGCCTGCCAGGCGTCAAGGTCGTCCGGGTCGTCCACAAACGACACTTCGATGCCGAGCTTGGGCAACGTGTAGTGGAACAGGTTGTACGTGCCGCCGTACAACGACGCACTGGAAACCAGGTGGTCCCCAGCCCGAGCGAGGTTCAGGATCGCGGCCGTCTCAGCCGCCTGACCAGAAGCAAAGGCAACGGCGGCAACGCCACCCTCAAGAGCGGCAACGCGCTGCTCCAGCACGTCCTGCGTGGGGTTGTTGATGCGCGTGTAGATGTTCCCGGGCTCAGCCAACGCGAACAAGTCCGCACCGTGCTGCGTGTCCCTGAACACGTACGAGGTGGTCTGGTAGATCGGCGTGGCACGAGCGCCAGTGGCCGGATCGGGCGCGGCGCCCGCGTGGATCTGCGTCGTCTCAAAGGACCAGGACATGGCTGTGCTCCAGAACGTTCGTTGAAGAGTGGGCTCAGATCAACGGGAGCTGCGACAGGCCATGCTGGTGACGCGCACGTAGTCAACGTGGCGTCGGCTCACGAGCAGCACGGTCATGGTGACCGAAGGTAGGGGTCCGTCCAGGTCCGCGACACCCCGTCCATCTGGTGGGAACGCTTAGGCTGATCGTCATGCGCACAGCTCTGGTCGGCTACGGACTAGGTGGGGCGGCCTTCCACGCCCCGTTCATCGAGGCAACGGAAGGCCTGGAACTCTCCGCCGTCGTCACCGCCAACCCAAAGCGCCAAGCGGAGGTAGCGGCCCGCTACCCGTCAGCAAGCCTGCTGTCCTCTCTGGACGAAGTCTGGTCAGGCAACTTCGACCTGGTGGTCATCACCACCCCGAACCGCTTTCACGCCACCCACGCCCGCCAGGTCCTGGAACACGGCCTCAACGTGGTGGTCGACAAGCCCTTCGCAGGCTCGGCAGCAGAAGCAAGAGCCCTGGCCTCAATCGCCTACTCCAAGGGCCTCATGCTCTCCCCGTTCCACAACCGCCGCTGGGACGGCGACTTCCTGACAGTCCAGAAACTCCTCTCCGAGAAGGCCCTGGGCACAGTCCACAAGTTCGAGTCCCGCTTCGAGCGCTACCGCCCAGAGATCAAGTCCTCCTGGAAGGAATCAGGCGACCCGGCAGACCTGGGCAGCATCCTCTTCGACCTGGGCACCCACCTGGTAGACCAATCAGTGGCCCTCTTCGGCCGCCCAACGACGGTCTACGCGGAAGTCAAGACCGTCCGCCCAGGCGCCAAGGCCGACGACGACGTCTTCCTCTCCCTGACCCACGAGGGCGGCGTCCGCTCCCACCTCTGGATGAGCGCCCTGGCAGCAGACCTAGGGCCCCGGTTCCGCGTACTGGGCCACGACGCCGCCTACGTGAAGTACGGCATGGACCCCCAGGAAGACCGCCTCAAGAACGGCGACACCCCAGCAGGCCCGGGTTGGGGCGAAGAGCCCGAGGAGTCTTGGGGCAAGCTGGCCAACAAGCCCTACCGCACAGAGCCAGGCGCGTACCAGAACTTCTACGCCTCAGTAGCAGCAGGCAAGCCCCCAGTCTCACCACAAGACGCGGTGACGGGCCTGGAGGTAATCGAGGCAGCCAAGCACTCCACCACCACAGGAGACGCAGTCCGCCTCTAGCGCCGATGGGCGCACAGCCCACCCGCGAAGCCGAAGGCGAGCCGTCCTTACCGAGCGATCCGGGTGGGGTGGCTTCGTCACGAGTCGTGCCACAGCTCTTGCTGCAGCCAGGAAGGGATGTCAAACGGACACGCTTTTCGTCCGTTTGACATCCCTTCCTGGCTGTGGCCCGCTCTTGGCTCGACTCGTGACGAAGCCACCCCACCAACGCAACCACCAAAGCAACGCAACTCCGCCCAACGCACCAGGCGTGCCATCAACCCACGCACGGCGAAGATCCCGGCTTTGGATCAGATTGGCGGGGTCTGGGGCAGAGCCCCAGGAAGCAGCCGCCGCATCCCCTCGCACGGTGACCACCTACGGACCAGGCGAACGCACCAACGGCGGATACAACACCTCAGCGTCCCCCCGCCGAAACAGGGCAGCCGGCCGCCCTCCGTCCCGGCTCGTGCTCGCCCCCGTAGGCGTGAGCAACCCACCCACCCCAGTCACCTTCCGATGAAAGTTCCGAGGATCCAAAGCAACCCCCCAAACGATCTCGTAAACCCGACGCAACTCGGCAACGGTGAACTCCGAACCGCAGAACTCCGCCCCCAGCGCCGTGTACTCCAACTTGGCCCGGGCCCTCTCCACCCCATCCCCCAAGATCCGGTCATGGTCAAACGCCAACGAGGAAGCCTCCGAAACCGGAACCCAAGACGCAGCAGCAGCATCGGTCCCGGCAACGGGAACCGGCAAGTCAGGCGCCAACGCCAGATAGGCAACAGAAACAACCCGCATCCGAGGGTCCCGCCGAGGCTCCCCATAAGTCCCCAACTGCTCAAGATGCAGCCCGGACACCCCAGTCTCCTCAGCCAACTCCCGAACAGCCGCGGAATCCACCGACTCGGCCGGCTGAACAAACCCCCCAGGCAACGCCCACCGCCCCCGATACGGCGCCTCCCCGCGCCGAACCAGCAGGGCACACAACGCATCCCCCCGCACGGTCAACACCACCAGGTCGACCGTGACAGCAAAGGGAGGGAAATCACTTGGCGTGTACACCCCAGCAGTATAGGCTTATCGTCAGAACGACGACAAGCGACACGAGGAGCCCCCAAGTGGCCGACATCAGCACCTACCCCGGACTCCGCCACCTCAGGGGCGCCCCCACCGTCCACATCCGACACGTGAGCAAGGGCAAGCTGATCCACGAGGGCACCGGCCTGAGCTTCTGGTTCCGCCCCAGAACCGCCGTCCTCAGCGAAGTCCCGGTAGACGACCGGGAGCTCCCCATGCTCTTCCACGCCAGAACGAACGACTACCAGGACGTCACGGTCCAACTGACCGTCACCTACCGCTGCACCAACCCGGAAACGGCAACCACCAGGATCGACTTCTCCATCGACCCGGACACGGGAGTCTGGCGCCAGGACCCCCTGAGCCAGATCGCGAACACTCTCACCGAGAGCACCCAGCAGCACGCCCTCAAGATCCTGGGCACCCTGACCCTCGACACCGCCATCAGGACCGGCGTGGCACGCGTCAAGCAGGAGATCACCGAGAACCTGACGGCGAACCACATCGGATTGGAGATCATCGACGTGAGAGTCGTCGCCATCCGCCCAGACGCGGACATGGAGAAGGCCCTCCAAACCACAGTCAGGGAAAAGGTCCAGCAGGAAGCCGACAAGGCCACCTACGAACGCCGAGCCATGGCCGTAGAACGCGAGCGCTCGATCAGCGAGAACGAACTCCAGAACCAGATCGAACTCGCGAAGCGAGAAGAGCTCCTGGTGGTCCAACGAGGTGCAAACGCCCTGAAGACAGCCGAGGACCACGCCAGGGCGAGCCGAGTGGCCGACGACGCCAAGGCGGACGGCATCCGCAAGCTGGCCGAAGCAGAAGCCGCAGGCGAGAAGGCCAGACTGGACGCCTACAAGGAGGTCCCCCACAACACCCTCTACGCCCTGGCAGCCAAGGAACTGGCCGGCAACCTCCCGGAGATCGGCAGCATCACCCTCACCCCGGACATGCTCCAGCCCATCCTGCAGAGACTGGCCCGATGAGCCTCGCACCGCGAATTGTGCTGGTGCACAGGCGCACCGAGCTGACAGAGTTGCTGGCACGACACGGGACGAGAGGACAGGTCGAGTTCTTCCTCAAGTCCCGCAACAGAACCCTGGACGAGGTGGTGGACCGTGACCAGCAGGCCCGCAGGGCGTTGGGAGACGTCAGCGCCGCGATCCCGCTCGACTGGCGCCGCGGCGTCGTCGAGCGGGAAGACCTGTCGCGGTTCCTGTTCGCGCCCGAGGACGTAGTCGTCATCGTCGGGCAGGACGGTCTGGTCGCGAACGTCGCCAAGTACCTCGACGGCCAGCCGGTGATCGGCATCAACCCGGAACGGGGCGTGCTGGCCCAGCACGCCCCGCACGAAGCCGCGGAACTCCTCCACAGCACAACGAACACCGAAGACCGCACGATGGTCGAGGCCAAATCAGATGACGGCCAGACCCTCTACGCCCTCAACGAGATCTACGTCGGCCACCCGAGCCACCAGACCAGCCGCTACCGCATTCACGACGAACGCCAGGCCTCATCCGGCATCCTCGTGGGCAGCGGCACCGGAGCAACGGGCTGGTGCAGCTCGGCCCACCGCGAACGGAAGAGCCCGCTGACTCTCCCCACCCCGACCGAGCGCAAGCTCGTCTGGTTCGTCAGAGAAGCGTGGCCGTCACCGAGCACCGGCATCGACCACACCGAGGGCGAGATCACCGACGCACCGCTCGACGTCGACGTCGAAACCGACGGCCTGGTGGCCTTCGGCGACGGCATCGAGAGCGATGCGCTACGACTGGGCTGGGGTCAACGACTGAGCATCGGACTCGCCGCCCGCCGGCTCCGCCTCGTGCGCTGACCCGATCACCAGCAGACAAACCCCGGACAGCACCGCACCACAAACCAGGTACAGCGCGATGGCCCAGGTCCCGGTGCGCAGCAACGACTGCGCGACCAACGGCGCCAGCCCACCACCCAGCACAGCCCCGAGCTGGAAGCTCAGCGCCACCCCGCTGTACCGCACCCGAGTCCGGAAGAGCTCCGCGAAGTAGGCGGCGGACGGCCCGAACAACGCCGCCGAGCCGACGAACCCGAGCACCATCGCGAACGTGAACCAGCCCGAGTCCGTGAGCCAGAACAACGGAAACGCGAACGCGGCCTGGAAGATCGCGCCACCGAACATCACCGGCAACCGTCCGACGCGATCGGACAGCAACGCGAACGCCGGCACCGCGACGACCTGCGCCAGCGACCCCACCACGGTCGCGATCAGCAGGTCGTCCGCGGAGATCTTCAACGCCGTGCGCCCGTACCCGATCATGAACACGCTCAGCACGTAGATGAAGATCGTGAAGCCGAGGTTCACCCCGGCCCCCAGCAACACCACGCGCCAGCGGTCACGCAGCACCTCGGCGATCGGCAACCGCGACTTCTCCACCCGCGCGAACTGCGGCGACTCCGACACGCGCAGCCGGATGTAGAGGCCGATCCCGACCAGCACGATCGAGAACAGGAACGGCAACCTCCAGCCCCAGCTCAAAAAATCCGGCCCGGAGGCCTTCGAGGACAGGTACATCGCCAGGTTCGCCAGCACGAGCCCGACCGGCGACCCGATGAACACCCAGCTGCCGTACCAGCCCCAACGCCCCGGCGGCGCGTGCTCGACGGCCATCAGCGACGCACCGCCCTGCTCGCCGCCCATGAAGAACCCCTGAACGAGCCGCAACAGGACCAACAGCAGCGGCGCGAGGATGCCGACCTGCGCGTAGGTCGGCAGCAGGCCGATCAACGCCGTCGACACACCTGTGACCGAAAGGGTGATCACGAGCATCGAGCGGCGGCCGATCCGGTCGCCGAGGTGCCCGATCACCGCGCCGCCCAGCGGTCGTGCGAAGAAGCCCGCGCCGAACGTGGCGAACGCGAGCAGCACACCGACGCGCGAGTCGAACTGCGGGAAGAAGATCTTGTCGAACACCAGCGCCGACGCCGTGCCGTAGAGCAGGAAGTCGTACAGCTCGATCGTGTTACCGACCGCTGATGCCACAGCTACTTTGCGTACCCCCGTCATCGTTCCAGCCTGGTCGAGGGATTGACACTGCGCAATGGTCCGGTCACCCTTCGTCCTACGTTCCTACTCTTCAGTAACGAGGTAGCAATGACGCGCCGAGTGACTGTTGTTTCCCTGTTCACGGCCCTGATAGCGGCATTGCTGGCCCCGCACGCCAGCGCCGCCCCGACGTACCGGAACTACGTCTCGCTCGGAGATTCGTTCGTCTCCGGACCGTTCATCCCCCTGCAGCGGCTCGACCCGCTGAGCTGCTTCAAGTCCACTCAGAACTACCCGTCCGTGCTCGCGAAGAAGCTCGGCATCGCCAACTTCACCGACATCTCCTGCGGTGGCGCGCAGACCAAGGACATGGCGGGCGTCCAGAGCGGCATCCCCGGCCAGTCCTCACCGCAGTTCTCCGCCCTCAAGGCCGACACGGACCTCGTCACGGTGTCCATCGGCGGCAACGACATCGGCTTCTCCGACATCATCCTGACGTGCGCCGGCAAGAGCGTGCTCGACCCGCACGGCGCTCCCTGCAAGGCAAACTACGGCGACTCGCTCGCCCAGCGCGTCGACGCCACCTCCGCCAAGGTGGCCGCCGTGCTCGCGGGCATCAAGCAGCGCAGTCCGAAGGCCAGGATCGTGGTCGTCGGCTACCTGCGGATCCTGCCGTCGTCGGGTGGGTGCTGGCCGATCGTGCCCATCTCCCGCGGCGACGTGCCCTACCTCGACAACGTCCAGAAGCAGCTCAACGGAATGCTGGGCGCACAGGCGAAAGCAGCCGGCGCCACTTTCGTGAACCCCTACGACATCAGCACCGGTCGCGATACGTGTGCGGCACCGTGGGACAAGTGGGTCGAGGGCATCATCCCGACGAGCCTCGCGTTCCCGGTTCACCCGAACGCCAAGGGCATGGCTGCGGTGGGTAAGCAGGTGGCCGCCGCTCTCGCCGGGACGGAACTGACCGGCGTCTAGTTGCACGCACTTTCGGCGGTTTACACGATCTGGTGTTACCGCTCGGTTGAATGGAATTCCGGGTCCTTGCCGCGCCAGAGTGTTGGCATGGCAAGGACCCGACTTCTGTTTGCCTGTCTCGCGCTCGCCGCACCGCTCGTCCCCGCGACGGCCCAGGCGGCACCCCTGACAGCGCCTCTCCTTCCCGCATCCGGCCTGGTGCTGTCGGTGCAGCCGGAGATGGGCACACTCAGCACCACGCAGCTGAACTGCGAACCCGCAGGCGGACTGCACAAGAACGCCGAAACGGCGTGCGACCAGCTCCTGCCCGTCGAAGGCGACTTCCGCAGAATGAAAGAGACCGGCGCGATGTGCACGATGGAGCTGAACCCCGTCAAGGCGACGTTGCGCGGCAAGTGGCGCACCAAGAGGGTCGACTTCCAGCAGGTGTTCTCGAACCCGTGCGTCATGCGCGCGTTCACCGGCAAGGTCTTCGACTTCTAAAGGCCGCGTTCGCCGGTGTTCCAGCGCACCGCCGTCGTGCTGGAACACCGGCAACGCTCTAGGCAGGAAGCCCCCACGACGGAACCGGTGATCCGCCCACCGGTCCAACCTTCAGATCAGGCTTGTCTCCGTTGCGGTGAACGACAGCTTCCTCACCGCGTCGCAGTTCGATGCGCAGATCTCCGTTGGCCAGCACCGAGAACCGCTTCGGCCGGCCACGCGAGTCGCGCACGACCGGATCCTTGATGTCCGTGCGCACAACGCAAGGCGCGCCGGCCTCACTGCGCAGCTTGATCCACCGCGTGACGCCGTTCTGCCGTGACGCCGAGAGCAGGAACGCGCCCTGCGTCCGGAAGTTGTCCAACGAGATGTCCGGCCACGGCACCGCGGGAAAGACGCGGATCACGCCACCCCAGCTCTGACAGAGCATGTCGTACATCGACTGCACGGCACTCAACGGCGTTTCGATGACCGGGCCGGACTCCTGGTACATCGTGTTGGGCTTGATGTACCGCCGCATCAGCTCACCGAGGTAGTAGTCCGCCTTGTCCCCGCGCAACATCTGCGCGCTGATCGACGCGGCTCCCGTGAACGTGTAGCCCTGCAACGCGCCTTCGAAGCTGATCCAGTGGTTCAGCGACGTCTCGATGAGCTGCCGCTTCCCAGGATCCTCCCAAGTGACCTCGTACAGCGGATAGATCTGCAGAAGGTGCGAGTAGTGCCGGTGCGACTTCGCGAACGGCACCCCCGCGCCGATCATGTACCCGTTGACGTCCACCGGGTACGGCGTGAGGTTGGCGAGCGTGTCCTGCCATCGCGGGATCAGCGGATCGTTGACGCGCAACGACTTCGCGGACTCCAGCAACGTCTGGCAGCCCCATCGGATCAACGCGAGGTCGTAGTTGCAGTCCGGCGCGTTCACCCCGTACTCGGGCGAGAACGTGATCGGCAGGTGCCACTTCCCGTCCGAGCCCTTGGTCAGGAAGTGGAAGTAGTAGTTGACGGCCCTGCGCAGCAACGGGAACAGCACGCCCCGCAGCACGCGGTCGTCCATCGTGTGCCGGTAGGTGAGCCAGACGTTGTGCAGCGTCCAGGTCAGGTTGCCGACCTCGGGCGTCGGCACGTCCTTGCCGGGAATGCCCACGCCGTAACCGGAGTTGCCGATGCCCGCGCCGTTGTTCAGCACGGTGTCGGTGGTGCGCGGGATGCCGGCGGAGTCGTGCCGGTACTCGGCCGGCACCTGTTCCACCAGCACGTCGCGGTATCTGTCGACGGAGTAGGTGACGGCGTCGAACTCGACGTGGTTGGAACCGTGGATCAGCCAGTACTCCAGCTGCACGTTGAGGTTCCACCACGTGTTGGGCCACGGCGTGTTCTCGAGCCACGGCCCGCAGGTCGCGATCGCGGGCGCCTCCTTGCGGGCCGCCGAGGCGAACTTGTAGAGCTGGATCCAGTAGAACGCCTGCAACCGCTTGTCCGGAATGGACAGAAAGCTCTTGCGGTAGAAGTCGTGCCACCACAGCCGATGCTCGACAGCGAGCCCGTCGATCGAGCCGCACCGGACGTTCCCGATCGCCTTGCGCACAGCCGTTTTCGTCGGATGCGACCAGGCAACGCTGGTGAAGAGCGTCCGCCGGGTGCCGTGAGCGACCTCGCGCCACGCCGTCACGTGCTCGCCGCCCGCGTTCAACGGCTGCACGGCCAACTGCACGTCACCGGCGCTGGTGAGCTGCACGGGCGGGTTGTCGGTGAATCCGGCAGGTGGCTGGCGGCCCCACTT
Organism: Lentzea waywayandensis; assembly: GCF_900115955.1. Lineage (GTDB taxonomy): Bacteria > Actinomycetota > Actinomycetes > Mycobacteriales > Pseudonocardiaceae > Lentzea > Lentzea waywayandensis. Next base: position 465,222 of record NZ_FOYL01000003.1, on the reverse strand, counting down.
CGGGTCGGTGCGCGGGCTGATCGCCTTGAGCGGGTGGAAGACCCACTTGAACGCCCGCTCACCTTCGCTGGCCTGGACGTCGATCGCGTAGAGGTCGCGACGGGTGTGGATGAACGCCCTGACGCGCAGGCTGCCCGCGGCCGTCGTGATCGTGCCGGACAGTTCGGCGTTCCACAGGTCCAGCCGCAGGTCGACACCGGTGATCGCGCCGACGGGTTCGAGCGTGAAGTAGCCGATGGGCAGCCGGGCGAGGCCGAACAGCGCCCCGAACTCCGGCCGGTGGTCCTGCACCTGGGAGTGCTGGACGTTGAACCTGACGGCGTTGGCGCCCGGCTCGGCGTAGATGCCGGAGCCGAGGTAGCCGTTGCCGAGGAACGGGCCCTCGAACCAGGTCGCGGGCATCTTCTTCCAGATGAGATCGGATGACCCGATGAAGTCTTTCCAACTGAATCCATCACCCGCGAACGCACTCCCAGAGAGCAGCGCACTACCCGCTACCCCTGCTAGAGCGCCTCCGATGACCGTGCGTCGGTTGAGTTCGACCACTGTCAGGCACCTCACTTCGCTGTGCGGTCAGGTCAACGCGGGCGGCGATTCATCGGATCTTTCGTGACGACACGGTCTCAGTCAAGAGGGCCTAGGCTTCGATCATGGGGGACTTCCTCGTCTACACGATCGGCTTCCCGATCACGTTCCTGCTGCTGGTCCTGGGCATGTCCCTGGCCGCGCGGCGCATCCTCGGCCTGCACATCGGCCTGATCCGCACGGCGCTGGCGTGCCTGATGGCGATCTCGATCGCGTCGAGCGCCTTCGGAGAGACCACCGCGGAGCCCTCTGCCGGGCTGGTGACGCTCCAACTGGGACTGGCGATCCTCGCGGTGATCGGCCTGCTGGCGTTCGCGGAGATCATCGTGCCGACCGGCTCGATCCCGCCGCTCACCGAGTGGTGGGGCATGGCGCGGCGCCGGATCGCGCGGACCCGGCGGTACTCTCGGATCACCGCGATCGCGTTCCGGCACGGCCTGGGGCCCTACCTGCGCGGCCGCGAGCGGACCTCCACGGGGCTCGCGCGGTCGCTGCGGCTCGCGTTGCAGGACGCGGGCGTGACGTTCGTGAAGCTCGGGCAGGTGCTGTCGACGCGCGCCGACCTGGTGCCGCAGGACTTCGTCGACGAACTGAGCCTGCTTCAGGACAAGGTGCCGCCGGCGAAGTGGGACCAGGTCAGGGCGGTGCTCGACGCCGAGGTCGGGCTCGACGCGTTCCGCGAGGTCGATCCCGAACCGCTGGCCGCCGCCTCGATCGCGCAGGTGCACCGGGCCGTGCTGAAGTCCGGCGCCGAGGTCGTCGTGAAGGTGCAACGGCCGGACGTCCGGGCGACGGCCGAGGGCGATCTGGACATCGTCGCCCGCCTCGCCGAGACGCTCCAGCGCACGCGGTGGGGTGCCGCGCTGGGCGTCCGCGATCTGGCGGCGGGGTTCGCGGCGGCGTTGCGCGAGGAGCTCGACTTCAAGATCGAGGCGCGCAACATCACGGCCGTGGCGGCGGCGTCGGACTCGTCCGTAGGACTGCCTCACGTCCACCTGTCGACCTCGCGGGTGCTCGTCATGGACCGGCTCGACGGCGTGCCGTTGCGCGGCGCCTCGGAGGACGTGGGGCTCGCGCGGACGCTGCTGCGGTTCGTGCTGCGCCAGGTGATGCTGGACGGCGTCTTCCACGCCGACCCCCACCCCGGCAACGTGCTGCTGCTGGCCGACGGACGCCTCGGCCTGCTCGACTTCGGCTCGGTCGGGCGGATCGACTCCGCGCTGCGCTCGGCGTTGCAACGACTGCTGCTCGCGATCGACCGCAGCGACCCGGCGAGCCTCACGGACGCGTTGCTGGAGCTCACCTCACGGCCGGAGGACATCGACGAGCAACGGCTGGAGCGTTCGCTCGGCCAGTTCATGGCCCGGCACCTCGGCGCGGGCATGCGTCCGGACGTCGAGATGTTCGGCGACCTGTTCCTGATCGTGTCGCGGTTCGGCCTGAGCATCCCGCCGGAGATCGCGGCGGTGTTCCGCGCCCTGGCGACGCTGGAGGGCACGCTGGCGGTGCTCGCACCGGGCTTCAACATCGTCGTGGAGTCGCGGTCGTTCGCCGCCGAGCAGATCTCCGAACGGCTAACCCCGGAGTCGGTGAAGCGGACCATGACCGAGGAGCTCCAGGCCGTGCTGCCGATGCTGCGCCGGTTGCCGCGGCGGATCGACCGGATCACCGGGGCGATGGAGCAGGGCCGCCTGAGCATGTCGATGAGGCTGTTCGCCGACGAACGCGACCGGTCGTTCATCACCGGCCTGCTGCACCAGGTCATGCTGACCGCGCTGGGCGCGACGGCGGGCGTGATGGCGGTGTTGCTGCTCGGCTCCTCCGGCGGGCCTTCGGTCGCGGCGGACATCGGGCTGTACCAGGTGTTCGGCTACAACCTGCTGATCATCAGCGTGCTGCTGGGTTTGCGCGTTGTTGTGGCAGTGTTCAGACCGCGTTCCTAGAACTGCCTGCGGTAGACCGAAACGTCGTCACGCCACACACCGAACTGATCAGGTGCGGACTGGACGATCGTCATCTCGTTGAGGTGGCCGAGGATCCGCCATGAGCGCGCAACCGCTTGCGCGCCCGCGTAGGCGATCGTGCAGAACCTCCTGGGCTCCACCACCGTGCGCACGCGGTCGACCTTGCCGACGCTCATCGGCGTGTCGTGCCACAGGTCCAATGTGTACCCGGTGCGGATGGGATCACCGGACCCCAGCACGCCCTCGATGCTCACGATCAGCCGGTCGCCCTCCAGCCGCAGGTCGTGGTGACCGCTTCGGGGCGGATTGCCGCCGGTGTACGCGGAGCGTGCCGGGTCGAGCACCCAGTGCCCCAGAAACGGCACGAGATCGTCACTCATGTGTGTCCCTTCGCGGAACCTGCGCCACTGGCGGATTGTCCGGCGGATCGACGTGGGCGACCATCACCCGATGAGTTATGAGACGGGCGTTCGGTGGAAGTGGATACCGGCCGTCGTGCTCGGCTTCGTTCTGCTGAGCTGGATCGTGTTCGAGGCACTGGACCTCATCGACTTCGAAGGGGTCGTGTCGTGGGTGCGCGGCATCGACCCGGTGTGGGCGGCGGCGGCGATCTTCGCCCTGCTCGTCGTGGACGTGCTGCTGCCCGTGCCGTCCACTCCGCTCATCGTGCTGGCGGGGACGGCACTCGGCCTGCCCTTGGGACTGGCACTCGCGATCATCGGATCCCTGGGTTCCTCTGCCGCAGGGTACGCCCTGGGGCGGTTCGCGGGCCCGTGGCTCGTGCGCCGGGTGGTCACCATCGAGGAGCTGACCGAAATGCGGCGATGGGGCCGCCAGTTCGGTCCCTGGTTCTTCGGAGTGGCGCGCGGCATTCCGATGATGGCCGAGACGGTGTCGGTGTCCGCAGGGGTGTCCAGGGTGTCGTTCCGGACGTTCATGTCGTTCACCCTCGTCGGGACCATCCCCATTTGCGCCGCCTACGTGTTCGCGGGATCGAAGGCCGACACCGTCGAGCAGATCGTCATGATCAGCGCCGTCGGATTCCTGCTGACGGTCGGCCTGTTCTACCTGCTGCGCCGGCTCGTGAAGGCGGCGCCTTAGGAAAACCCTTTGCGCGGCGTGGTTGTATGAGTGAGCGCCCGGTGCGCAGCGGAGGGTTACTTCCGGTGATTACTCAGGTTCAACTCCTGAGGCCGGTTTCGGCCGGTCTCGCCCACCTCGGTGGGCACGTCACCTTCCGCGATCTGATCTCGGGCGTCCAACAACTCCACATCGGCCGGAATTAAATCGCTGGCGCGCTGTGGTTGTATAGAAATCGCACCCGGTGCGAAGCCGGCGGTTACTTCATTTGGGTTGAAAATCGACCGCAGGCGCGTTTGATCTCGGGAGCACACAACTTCACACGTGTCCGGTGCGAAGCAGAGGGTTACTTCCACTGTTAATGGGCGGGTTGCGGGTTCGAGTCCCGCCAGACGGGAAACCGGCTGTAGCTCAACTGGCAGAGCAGCTACGTACCTTCCGCGACCTTGATCTCGGACACGTGTGGGGTTTGTGGGCTCCCCTTTGTTTTTTCTGAGGGGGAAAGAGCCGATGGCGAAGTTCAACATCTTCCGCGCACGTCCGGCGGGCACCAGCCCGGTCGCCACGGCGCCGGAACCGACCGGCCGCACCTACGAGGGTGGCGACGGCTACGCGCGTGACGCGAAGTCCGAGCTGTTCCTGCTCGCCGTGTCGAACATGGGTGGCGAGAACACCTTCTACGAGTCCGGTGGTCAGCGCGACAACCGCTTCGCACAGCTCGTCCACGAGACCGCCTTGGCGGACCCCGTGTGGACCGCGCGCCTGCTCAAGTGGCTGCGCACCGAGGCGAACATGCGCACGGCGTCGCTCGTCGGTGCGGCCGAGTTCGTGCTGGCACGGCTCGTGGCCGAGTCCGACGCGGGCGTCACCAACCGTGCCGTCGTGGACTCCGTGCTCCAGCGCGCCGACGAGCCGGGCGAACTCCTGGCCTACTGGACCGGCACGAACGGCCGGCGCGTGCCGAAGCCGATCAAGCGCGGCATCGCCGACGCCGTCGGGCGCCTCTACAACGAGCGCGCGGTCCTCAAGTGGGACAGCGACGCCCGCGGGTTCCGGATGGCCGACGTGCTGAACCTCGCCCACCCCTCGGCCACCGCTCCGTGGCAGGGCGCGCTCTTCCAGTACGTGCTGGACCACCGCCGTTCCGCGGAGGCGGACGTTCCCGCCGAGCTGCGCGTGATCGCGGCACGGCGTGAGCTGATGGCGTGGCCTGTCGAGCAGCGCCGTTCGCTGTTCCAGCGCCCGGACGCGGTCGACGTGCTGCGCCAGGCGGGGATGACGTGGGAGTCCGTGGCCGGATGGCTGCAGGGGCCGCTGACTCGTGAGGTGTGGGAGGCGCTCGCGCCGTCGATGGGTTACATGGCTCTTCTCCGCAACCTCAGGAACTTCGACGAGGCGGGCATGTCCGACGAGGCGGCGGCCGCTGTCGCGGCACGTCTGGCCGACCCCGGCCAGGTCGCGCGTTCGCGGCAGTTCCCGTTCCGCTTCCTGTCCGCGTACGAGGCGGCGCCGAGCCTGCGCTGGGGCCACGCCCTGGATCAGGCGCTTCAGGCGTCGTTGAAGAACCTGCCTGCCCTGCCGGGCCGGTCGCTGATCCTCGTCGACACCTCGGCGTCGATGACGGGCGGCACGATCTCGGCGAAGTCGAAGGTCACCCCGGCCAAGGCCGCGGCGGTGTTCGGCGTCGCACTGGGCGCGAAGGGCGGGCAGGTCGACGTCGTCGGCTTCGCGGACGGCACGTTCCGGCACGACATCGCGCGCGGGGCGTCGGTGATCCGCGAGGTCGACCGGTTCCTCAAGCGGATCGGCGAGGTCGGGCACGGCACCGACATCGTCGGGTCGCTGAAGCGCACCTACCGGGGGCACGACCGCGTGTTCATCATCTCGGACATGCAGACGATGTCCGGGTACTACGGGCAGGGTGTCTCGGACGTGGTGCCGCGGCACGTGCCGATCTACGGGTTCAACCTCGGCGGTTACCGGAACGCCGCGTACGCCACCGGCAAGGCGCATCGCCACGAATTCGGTGGCCTTACGGACGCGACTTTTCGCATGGTGCCCTTGCTCGAAGCAGGTCAGAACGCCACCTGGCCGTTCTGAGGTGTGAGAGCTCTCCTGACGCGGAGAGCTCTCACACTTACTATCAGTTAGCGTTTTGACCAGGTATGATGCCGCTATGGACTTCAACGTGTTCGCGAAAGCGTGCCCGTCGCGTCCCACGCTGGAGCACATCACCGGCAGGTGGGGCAGCCTGACGCTGACCGCGCTCGCCGACGGGCAGCTGCGCTTCAACGAGCTGCGCCGCCGCGTCGACGGGGTCAGCGAGAAGATGCTGTCCCAGACGCTGCAGGCACTGGAGCGCGACGGTCTCGTGCACCGGGAAGCCCAGAACACGAACCCGCCGCGCGTCGACTACAGCCTCACGCCGCTGGGCCGCGACACGGCCGAGCGGCTGCTGTCGTTGATCCACCTGCTGGAGGGCCGCATGCCCGAGGTGCTGGCCGCGCAGGCCGCGTACGACGCCCGCTGAGCGCGTGAAGGGCTGCGGACTCTGCTGGACCCCGGCCGAGCTGGAGCTGCTCGACGGCGATCCCGCGCTGGTACCCGACAACGTCGTGTGGCAGTTCGCCTGGGAGGTCGAGGACCACTTCGAACCGGACGAGTACGAGCTCGCCTGGCGACGGCTCGCGCCCAGGGTGCTCGATCTGCTGGAACGCGACCCGGACAGCCGGCTCACCCAGGGTCTGACGTGGGCCAACCTGCCCGCCTGGCCGGAGGACGAGCGCACCGCGCTGCGGGCGAGGCTCACCGAGATCATCATCCGCACGTCGCACGGCCCGGAGCTGAGCGAGCTGGTCCAGGCCGCCGCGCAGATGGACGAGGACCTGACCCCGTGGCTGCGCGTCGTCGACGGCCTTCCCGACGCCGCCGTCGCGGAGCTCGCTCACAAGTGGTCGTACGACTTCCTGAGCGGCGGCACGCCGTGCGACGGAGGCTGGTTGCGGTGGGACGAACCGGCTCGGCCGATCCTGAGCTGGCTGCTCACCCCCGTACTGCGCGACCGTCTGTCCGGAATGGACAACGAGGTCGCGCAGTACGCGGTGACGCAGATCGACGCGCTCGGGTAGGTCAGCACTCGATGACGTTCACGGCGAGTCCGCCGCGAGCTGTCTCCTTGTACTTCACCGACATGTCCTTGCCGGTGTCCCGCATGGTCTTGATGACCTTGTCGAGCGACACGAAGTGCGAGCCGTCGCCGCGCAAAGCCATGCGCACAGCCGTGATGGCCTTGATGGACGCGACGGCGTTGCGTTCGATGCAGGGAATCTGCACGAGGCCGCCGATCGGGTCGCACGTCAGGCCCAGGTTGTGCTCCATGGCGATCTCGGCGGCGTTCTCGACCTGTTCAGGGGTGCCGCCGAGCACCTCGGCGAGGCCGCCGGCGGCCATCGAGCAGGCCGAGCCGACCTCGCCCTGGCAGCCGACCTCGGCGCCGGAGATCGACGCGTTCTCCTTGAACAGCACGCCGATCGCAGCTGCCGTCAGCAGGAACCGGACCACGCCGTCGTCGGAGGCTCCCGGCACGAACTTCGTGTAGTAGTGCAGGACCGCCGGGACGATGCCGGCCGCGCCGTTGGTCGGCGCGGTGACGACACGGCCGCCCGCCGCGTTCTCCTCGTTGACGGCCAGTGCGAAGAGCGTCACCCAGTCCATGACCCGCAACGGGTCGGTGACGAAGTGCTCCTTCTCCAGCGTCCTGCGCATCTCGGCGGCACGGCGGCGGACCTTCAGGCCGCCGGGCAGGACGCCGTGCTCGTTGCAGCCGCGTTCGACGCACTCCTGCATGACGTGCCAGATGTGCAGAAGTCCTTGGCGGACCTCGGCTTCGGTGCGCCACGACAGCTCGTTGGCCATCATGATCTCGCTGATCGACAGGCCGGTCTCGCGGCAGCGCGCGAGCAGCTCGTCGCCGGTCAGGAACGGGTGCGCCAACGGCGTCGAGTCCGGCTTGATCCGGTCGGTGCCCGAGGCGTTCTCGTCGACGACGAACCCGCCGCCGATCGAGTAGTAGACGGCGTGCTCGACCGACTTGCCGTCCGCGAACGCCTCGAAGCTCATCCCGTTGGGGTGCAACGGGAGTGACTTGCGGCGGTGCATGACGAGGTCGCGGTCGTGCACGAAACCGATCTCGTGCGCGCCGCCGAGCCTGAGGCGTCCGCCGGAGACGATCTCCTCGACGCGGGCGGCCGCGACGGTGGGGTCGACTTCTTCCGGGAGGTTGCCTTCGAGGCCGAGGAACACGGCCTTGGGGCTGCCGTGACCGTGGCCGGTCGCGCCGAGCGAGCCGAACAGCTCGACGTGCACGCGGTCCACTTCGGACACACGTGCGCCGAGCTTCTCGACGAACATCGCTGCCGCGCGCATCGGGCCGACCGTGTGCGAGCTGGACGGTCCGATGCCGACGGAGAAAAGGTCGAAAACGCTGATCGCCACTGATCAGTCCTTCGTGGTGGTGGGGCGGTCAGTCATGCCCAGAATCAAGAGGTCTGCGTGAGTTCGGCGTACTTCGCCGCCGTGAGGAGGTTCTCGGCCGACTCGACGCGGACCTTGAACAGCCATCCGTCGCCGTACGGGTCGTTGTTCACGATCGCCGGGTCGTCCACGACGGCGCTGTTGACCTCGATCACCTCACCGGTGACGGGCGAGAACAGGTCGCTGACGGACTTGGTGGACTCCAGCTCGCCGCAGACCGCGTTGGTGACGACCTTGGCACCGACCTCGGGCAGCTGGACGAAGACGATGTCGCCGAGCGCGTCCGCGGCGTACTCGGTGATTCCGCAGGTCAGCGGGTCCTGGGTGCCCGGCGTCCAGTCGACCCACTCGTGCTCGGCGGTGTAGAGCAGGTTCTCGGGGAACTCCACGGCGCGACTCCTCTGGCTGTGACGGGTCAGCAAACTTGCGCCCCCTCCGCCGTGCAGAGTTGCCTACCCCGAGCGGTCTTGCTGCCTGAGAGTGTGCGGGAGCTTGCCCCTTCGGCGCCCCGACCAGTTCGTCGAGGTCTCTCCCACTCGGGTTCTGACGCTTGCGCGCCGCGGCCGGTGTTCAGTTCTCGGCGCGAACGCTATGTGCGGCCCCCGCCGAGTGTCAACGCGGGACGGTCGAGTGGAACGCGAACGGGACTCAGGTCGCTCTGTCCTAGATGAACAACCAAGGGTTACCGGATAGTGCAATTCGCACAGTGACATGACCTTGCGACTGGCTCACATTATGAGATGTCGGCCACCGAACGGAGGAGTCATCGTGCGGATCGCAGTTCCTCGCGAGATCAAGAACCACGAGTACCGCGTCGCTCTCACGCCTGCCGGTGCGCACGAACTGACCAGCCGCGGGCACGACGTGTACGTCGAGCAGGGTGCCGGTCTCGGTTCCGCGATCACCGACGAGGAGTACCTCGCCGCGGGCGCCAAGATCCTCCCGACCGCCGACGACGTGTGGGCGGAAGGTGACCTGGTTCTCAAGGTCAAGGAGCCGATCGCCGAGGAGTACCCCCGTCTCCGCGCCGGCCAGACCCTCTTCACGTACCTGCACCTCGCCGCCGACAAGCCGCTGACCGAGGCGCTGCTGGCGTCCGGCACCACGGCCATCGCCTACGAGACCGTGCAGCTGCCGAACCGCTCGCTGCCGCTGCTCGCCCCGATGTCCGAGGTCGCGGGCCGGCTGGCCCCGCAGGTCGGCGCGTTCTCGCTGATGAAGCCCTCCGGTGGCCGCGGCGTGCTGCCCGGCGGCGTCCCCGGTGTCGCTCCGGCCCGTGTGGTCGTCATCGGCGGCGGCGTGGCGGGCGTCAACGCCGCCACCATCGCCGTGGGCATGGGCGCGGACGTGCAGATCCTCGACACCAACGTCGACCGCCTGCGCCAGATCGACGCCCAGTTCCAGGGCCGCCTGCGCACGCTGGCCTCGAACTCGTTCGCCATCGAGCAGGCCGTCCGCGAGGCCGACCTGGTCATCGGCGCCGTGCTCGTCCCCGGTGCCGCCGCCCCGAAGCTCGTGTCGAACGCGCTGGTCGCGGACATGAAGCCGGGTTCGGTGCTCGTCGACATCGCCATCGACCAGGGCGGTTGCTTCGAGGACTCCCGCGCCACCACGCACGCCGAGCCGACCTACGAGGTCCACAACTCGGTCTTCTACTGCGTGGCGAACATGCCGGGCGCCGTCCCGCGCACCTCGACCTACGCGCTGACCAACGTGACGCTGCCGTACGCCGTCGCGCTGGCCGACAAGGGCTGGGAGAAGGCGCTCAAGGACGACCGTTCGCTGGCTCTGGGCCTCAACGTCCACGCCGGACTGCTGACCAACGGCCCGGTGGCCGAGGCGACCGGCCTCGCGCACACGCCGCTGGAGACCGTTGTCTAAAGCCAACTGAATGAATGAGGCCCCCGCACGCGTGAATCGCTGCGGGGGTTTCGCCTATCCGGCACCCGAACAGGTGACCGGCCTTCCGTTCCACCGCCGTCTGGCCGCCATCGAGCACATCATCTACCGCCATGTCAGGTGACTCGACGCGCAACGTCGTCCGAGGCGACGCCGGCACGGTGATCCAGGCGGGTTCCGTTCACCTGCACGCGGAGTCCGCCTGGACGACCCCGCGGCAGCTGCCACCGGACGTCGCGCACTTCACCGGACGCACCCCGGAACTCGACGCCCTCGACGCCCAGACGTCCGGCGGCACCCGCCCGGTGATCATCTCGGCGATCGCGGGCGTGGCCGGCGTGGGCAAGACAGCGCTGGCGGTGCACTGGGCGCACAGCCGTCGCGACCGATTTCCCGATGGCCAGTTGTACGTGAACCTGCGCGGTTTCTCACCGGAATCACCGCTCACGCCGACCGTCGTGCTGACAGGTTTCCTGGCCGCCCTGGGAGTGTCCGGCGCGGCTGTCCCGCAGGACACCGACGCCATGACCGGTCTCTACCGCTCGCTTCTCGCGGACCGCCACATGCTGGTGCTGCTCGACAACGCGGCCACCGCCGAGCAGGTTCGCGCGCTTCTGCCCGGCTCACCGGCCTGCCTCGTTCTGGTGACCAGCCGGAACCGACTGGCGGGCCTGACGTCGAGAGACGGCGCGCACCGCATCGTTCTGCGTGAGCTGCCACCCCGCGACGCGTTGGCGCTGGCACGAGACGTCATCGGTCCAGTGCGCGCGGACGCCGAACCCGATGCCACCAACGACCTGGTCCAGCGGTGCGCCGGGTTGCCGCTCGCACTTCGGATAGCGGCTGAACAGGTCGCCGACCGGCCTCATCGGTCCATCGCCGCGTTGGCGACGAACCTCGCCGACCGCCGGCTGGACACGCTCACGACCCAGGACGACACGAGTGCCACGATCCGTTCGATCTTCGCGTGGTCCTACCTCGCCCTGCCCGCGTCGGCGGCACGGCTGTTCCGCCTGCTGAGCCTCCATCCCGGCCAGACGATCAGCACTCAGGCCGCCTCCGCGATGACCGGGATGCCTGTTCGGCCGCTGCTGGACACGTTGACCAGCGGACACCTGCTCACCGAAGTCGGTCCCGACCGCTTCCAGTTCCACGACCTGGTCCGGGACTTCGCCGCGGAGACCACACACGCCTGTGACACCGCCGCGGATCGCGCGAAGAGCGTCCAGCTGCTGCTCACCTGGTATCTGCGCACCGCTGACGTCGCCAGGCTGACGATCTACCCGCATCACGGACGACCGCGTCTGGAACACGACCAGTTGCAGAACGTCGAGCCTGAGACGTTCGACTCCCGGAGTGCGGCGGTGGAGTGGTACCGGCAGGAGCACGTCAACCTCCAGTCCGCACTTCACCACGCCTCACAACACGGCCACGCTCTCATCGCGGCGCTGCTGCCGATCTGCATGGCGACCCACTACATCCGCCACGGTCATTGGGCGGCCGATGCCGAAGCATGTGCCGTCGGCCTGGAGAACGCCCGGCGGCTCGGTGACGAGCAGGTCGAACTGGTGAGCCTCAGCGCGTTCGTGGACGCCTTGTTGCGCGCGAACCGGCTCGACGAGGCGATTCTGCACGCCGAGCGGATGCGGGACATCGCACAGCGGCTGGGAAATCGGCGTCAGGTGGCGGGTAGCTACCACGTGATCGGGCTGGCGCTCGAGCAACTGGAGGATCTCGACAACGCGGCCGGATGCTTCCGGCAGGCACTACCGCTCTACCGCGAACTGCGCGTCCAGCGCGGCGAAGCGATCATGCTGGGCGAGCTCGGACGCATCTGTCATCGCCAGGGACGGTTCGACGACGCGCGAGCCCACCTGGTCCAGTCCCTCGACATCTGCCGCTCGTCGGGCAACTCGTGGAACGAAGCGCTCTTCCTCCGTCACCTGGCCCAGCTCGAGGCCGACCTCGGCGAACTCGGCCAGGCGGTCGAGCACTTCATGAGCGCTGCCAGGACTTACAACGAGTGCGAGGACGACTACCAGACCGCCCGCACGTTGCAGCTACTCGGCGACACCCTGGACGGCCAGGGCCTGACCGACCGGGCGATCCCGGCGTGGAACGAGGCTCTCACGATCTACGAGAGCATTCACGCGCCGGAAGCCCAGGCGCTGCGCTCAGTCATCTCAGGGCGGCGACGCGCGCCTTGATGCCGTCGATCACGCAGTCGAGCCCGAACTCGAACTGCCCTTCCAGCGACCAGATCTCCTGCTCGTCCAGCATCCTGACGTAGTTCGGGTGCTTCTCCCGGTACATGTCGGCGATCTTCGCCAGGTCCGGCGGCGGCGAGTCCATCCCGCCGCGCGCGATGAAGTTGACCTCGGCGATCGAGTACCCGACGACGTAGCTCGACACCGTCGAGACCGACTGCGCCGCGGCGGGCAACGACAGGCCCGCCCGCAGCAGGGGTTCGAACATCGAGTCGGACATCGCCACCGCGTTCGGGCCGATGCTGTTGAACTCGCCGATGCCGCGCACCCACCACGGGTGCTTGAGCGCGAGATGACGCAACGCGTGCATCATCCCGCGCACCGCGCTCTCCCAGTCGTCGTCGGGGTCCGGCAGGGGGAACTCGCCGTAGATCTCGTCGAGGCAGAGCTCGATCAGGGCGTCCTTCGTCGGCACGTGCCAGTACAGCGACATGGGGGCCGCACCCAGTTCCGCCGCGAGCTTGCGCATGGAGAGCTTCTGCCGGCCGTGCTCGTCCAGCATCTCCATCGCCTTGCGGACGATCGCCTCCCGGCTCAGGCCGAGGGGCTGACCGCTGCTGGGCCTGGGCTTGCCGAACCACACGCTCTCCACGAAGCGATCCTAGGCACGCCGCAGCAACACGCTGGCCACAACACCTCCCAGGAACACGGCGATCGCGCCGATCAGCAGGCTGATGCTCATGCCGTTCGAGAACGCCTCGCGCACGACCGTGATGTCCGCACCGCTGTGCAGCGCCTCGCTCAGTGACCGCCCCGGAACGCCGTCCGGCAGCGACGCCACGAACCGCGCCGACAGCAACGCGCCGAGCACGGCGATGCCGAACGAGGAACCCAGTTCCGTCAGCGTGCCCGACAGCCCGGACGCGATGCCGGCGCGTTCCGGCGGGATCGAGCCCATCAACGCGTTGACCGCGACCGGTTGGGACACGCCGACTCCGACGCCGATGAGGATGAGGCCGGCCAGCGTCGGCGGGTAGGTGGTGCCGATCGACAGCAGTGCCACACCGCCCGCGACGATCGTCATGCCGAGCAGCATCGCCCGGCCCGCGCCCAGCTTGATCACGAGCTGTCCCAAGGTGTTGCTGGTGACGAGCAACGCGATCGCCATCGGTGCCACGCGCACGCCGGCCTCCAGCGGGCTGTAGCCGAGCACGCCCTGAAGGTGTTGCGTCAGCAGGAAGAGCGAGCCCGCCATGCCGAACGCCGCCAGCACGCCCGACGCCACCGCGCCGGTGAACCGGCGGTCGGAGAAGAACCCGAGATCGAGCATCGGATCAGCGGTGTGCCGTTCCCACAACGCGAATCCGGTCATGGTGATGAGTCCGATCGCCACCGGGACACCGAACTCCGCCGAGCCGAACCCGTGCTCCGGCACCTCGATCACCGCGTAGACGATCGACACCATGCCGATGATCGACAGGATCGAGCCGAGCACGTCCGGCTTGCGCACGGTCGGGTCCTTGGACTCCGGCACCAGCATCGCGACGGCCGCGATCGCGAGGATCGCCACCGGCACGTTGATCAGGAACACCGAGCCCCACCAGAAGTGCTTGATCAGCGCGCCACCGATCACCGGCCCCGCCGCGAAGCCGAGACTCGTGACGGCGGCCCAGATACCGATGGCCTTCGGGCGTTCCTTGTCGTCGAACAACTGCATCAGCACGGCGAGCGTGCCGGGCATCAGCACCGCGGCGCCGATGCCCATGAAGCCGCGGGCCGCGATCAACGCCTCGGACGAGCCCGCGTAGGCGGCGACCGCGCTACCGGCGCCGAACAGTGCGAGACCGGCCAGAAGCGCGCGCTTGCGGCCGAACCTGTCGCTGAGCGATCCGGTCGTGAGCAGTAGGCCCGCCAGTGCCAGCGAGTAGGCGTTGATCATCCACTGGATGTCCGCGGTACTCGCGTCCAAGCCCGTCGAGATGGACGGGATCGCCACGTTGAGCACGGTGTTGTCCAGCACCACGACCATCACGGACAGGCAGAGCACGCCGAGCACGGCCCAGCGCTGGGGGTGCGGGTGCACCCCGACCTTCTCAGTCGTCGAAGTCATCGTTCCTCCCCCTTACGGTGTACGAGGAACTTACAGCGTACGAGTCCGCAGGGCACAAGCGATTTTCGCTGCGAGGGGAAAGAGAGAAAAAGAAAGGGCGGCCGCGCTCAACCAGCCTGGGGGTCACTGGGAGCGGGGCCGCCGTCACCAAATATAGCGGGCCTTGGCGCACCGCGCCCAGCACCCCCACCGAAACGCGACCCAAAAGTTTCCCCGAGTGGACCACTGACCCTGTCCGGCTCGTCCAGCAAACGAGTGAATTCGGTGTTTCCCGGTGCGGCGAGCAGGGGGTTCGGCCGATGAAGACGGAGTCGGGTGTCCCTCGAAGGGAGATTCCATGGCTGAACCACAGGGATGGATCCACTGCCACGACCCGTTCGGTCGGGACAGATCGATGACCGTTCTGGTGGAGAACGACCGGGTTCTGCTGGTCACGCCTCCGGGCGAGACAGCTGTGATGTCCGCCACTCAGACGCGTCGGCTGGGCTCCTTGCTCGACCAGGCCACGGCGAAGATGTGATGGACGAGACCCTCCGCGACGCGGTGCTGCAACGCCTGGCACTGCTGGACAAAGTCGCCGAGCACGGAGAGGCCGAGGCGCTGGTTCCGTTGGCCCGCGCGGAGATCCACCGCCTGGCGGACGGCTGGCGGCTGTTGCTGACGGTGCACCAGCCCGACGAGGACAGCCGGTGCAAGGCCTGTCCTGGCTGGCTGCGTCGCCGCCGGTGGCCGTGCCAGATCTGGAACATGGCGCACCAGCACCTGATCGGCGAGGGACTGCCTCACCGCGAACGGCGCCGGCCGTTGCGCAACCCTTTCACTCGATCAGGTGTTATCGAACTGCCGGAGGAGACTCCTGCCGAGATGACCACCGAACTGCCGATCCTCCGCGACGATCCGCCGGTCGTGCACCGCGCGCCCGTCGTGTCTCGGCCCAAGCACGCCTTGCCGGACTGACATATCGGGCAGGATGGGCCGCATGCATGACGGCAGCGGCCTCATCGCGGTCCAGAACCTGTCCAAGCAGTTCGGTTCTGTCACGGCCGTGCACAACCTGAGTTTCACCGTGTCACCCGGCAGCGTGACGGGCTTCCTCGGCCCGAACGGCGCCGGCAAGACGACGACCCTGCGAATGCTGCTGGGTCTCGTCAAGCCGACGAGCGGCACGGCGACGATCAACGGACGACCGTTCCACCAGCTCGGCCAGCCCGGCCGCGTGGTGGGGGCGGTGCTGGAGGCGCAGGGGTTCCACCCCGCCCGCTCCGCCCGCAACCACCTGCGTGTGTACGCGTCGGCCATCGGCGTGCCGGACGCCCAGGCCGACCAGGTCATCGGCCTGGTCGGCCTGGGCACCGCCGCCGATCGCAAGGTGGGTGGGTTCTCCCTCGGCATGAAGCAGAGACTGGCGCTGGCCACGGCGTTGCTCGGCGACCCTCAGGTGCTGGTGCTGGACGAACCGGCGAACGGGCTCGACCCCGAGGGCATCGCGTGGCTGAGGACGTTTCTCCAGTCGTACGCGCGCATGGGACGCACGGTGCTGATCTCCAGCCACCTGCTGGCGGAGGTGGAGCAGACCGTCGACCAGGTCGTGATCATCTCGCGCGGGCAGACCATGTTCCACGGGCCGCTGGACCGGTTGCGGCAGTCGCAGCAGCGGCGCGTTCTCGTCCAGCCGTCGGACATCAACGCGCTCGCGTCCGCTCTCCGGGCCGAAGGAGTGCAGGCGATCGAGCAGCTGCCGGACGGCAGGCTCGCGGTGTCCGGTGTGGACTCCCGGCAGGTGGCGGACAGCGCGTTGAAGGCCGGTGTGTCGATCTACGGCATCCAGGAGGAGCAGGTCGACCTGGAGCGGTTGTTCTTCCAGCTCACCAGTGGCCAGTACGCCGGACAAGCGCCGGCGCCGTATCAGCAGCAACAGCAGGGTGGTTGGGCCTGATGGGCAACCTCGTACAGGCGGAGCTCCGCAAGACGACGACGACCGGCCTGTGGTGGGGCCTGCTGATCCCCACCGCGGTGCTGGCGCTCGGCTGGGGGCTCGCGACCGGCCTGCTGGGACAGTTCTTCGTGGACTTCGCGTCGTCGAGCGACGTGGACGAGGTGTCCGACTTCCTCGGGGTCACGCCGGACCAGTGGAAGATCTCGCTGTTCGGCATGGCGCGGGCGATCAACATCTCCACGATCTTCCCGATGATCTTCGGCGCGATGGCGATCTCGGGTGAGATCAACCGGCGGACGATCACGACGACGTTCCTGACCGCGCAGTCGCGGATGCACTCGATGCTGGCGAAGATGCTGGTCTACGTGCTGTGGGGCGCGATCTACGGCCTCGCGATCATGCTGTTCCTCGGCATCGGCGTGGTGCTCACCAGTGAGTCCGGGCAGCTGCCGGACGCCGGTGGCTGGGCGATGCTGACGCTGGTCTGCGTGCTGTCGTCGATCCTGATGACGATGTTCGGCGTCGGCGTCGGCGCGCTGATCCCGAACGTCGCCGGGACGATCGTGTTGCTGCTGCTGTACTTCCTGGTGATCGAGAACGTGCTGCACCTGGTGCTCGCGTACCTGGAGGTGCCGGCGGTCATCGGCTTCCTGCCGAACGGCTCGATCAACGGGCTCACCGGGTCGGTCGCGGTCGACCTCTTCCTGTCGTCGGCGGGTGTGGTGCCAACGGAGATCGAGGACGTGCTGCGTGCGATCGCCGGTGCCGGCGGAGCGCTCGACTGGTGGTGGTCGGGCCTCGTGTTCCTCGCCTGGTCCGGGATCGTCTTCGCGGGCGGCTGGGCGGTCACGCAGTCCAAGGACATCACCTGACCTGCGGTTTCTGACGTCACAATTTTATGTCGGACCCCGAACGTACTGTGGGTCCCGTGACAAAGGGCTGGATCCGCCGACTGACCGCAGCGTGCTGGCAGCACCCCCGCCTGGTGGTGCTGTCGGTGGTCGCCGCGGTCGTCGGCGTGGGTCTGCAGGCGGCGGGTCCGTTGCTGCTCAAGACCGCGATCGACGACTCGACGGTGGGCCGCACCGACCGGCTGTGGCCGCTCATGGTGGCGCTGATCGTTCTCGAGGTGCTCACGTTCGGGTCGGCGTTCCTGCGGCGCTATCTGGGCGGGCGGCTGGCGCTGGGCGTGCAGCACGATCTGCGGCTCGGCGTGTTCTCGGCGGTGCAGCGGCTCGACGGCGCGAAGCAGGACGAGCTGCGGACCGGGCAGATCGTGTCGCGCTCGATCACCGACCTGCAGCTGGTGCAGTCGCTGCTGATGATGGCGCCGCTGGCCGTGGGCACGGTGGTGTTCGCGGTGGCCGCGCTGGCGGCGATGATCTACCTGTCGATCCCGCTGACGATCATCGCGGTGATCGTGCTGCCGCTGGTGGCGTGGCTGGCGGGGCGCACCCGGCTGACGCTGTTCCCCGCCACCTGGTCGGCTCAGCAGCGGGCCGCCGATCTGGCGCAGCACGTCGAGGAGACCGTCACCGGTGTCCGCGTGGTGAAGGGCTTCGGCCAGGAGGCACGCGAGGTCGCGCGGCTGGAGAAGCACGCCAAATCCCTGTTCGCGGAACGGATGCGGGCCGCTCGGCTGTCGTCGAAGCCGCTCGCGACCGTGACGGCGCTGCCGTTGCTCGGCCAGGTCGCGGTGCTGGGGCTGGGCGGCTGGCTGGCGTTGCACGGCCAGGTCACGCTGGGCACGTTCCTGGCCTTCACGACGTACGTGGCGAACCTCGTCGGGCCGACGCGGCTGCTGTCGAGCCTGATGGTGTCCGCGCAGCTGGCCCGCGCCGGAGTGGAGCGGGTCTACGAGCTGATCGACTCGCAGCCGGACGTGACGGACGGCCCCGGTGAGGTGCCCGACGGGCCGCTCGGGGTCTCGTTCTCCGGCGTGACGTTCGGGTACGCCCGCAGCGAGCCGGTGTTGCAGGACTTCTCGATCTCCGTGGAGCCGGGCGAGACGCTGGCGCTGGTCGGCACGTCCGGTTCCGGCAAGTCGACGGTCTCCTTGCTGCTGCCCCGTTTCTACGACGTGCACGCCGGTGCCGTGCGGGTCGGCGGCGCAGACGTGCGGACGTTGAAGCTGGAGTCGTTGCGCGGCACCGTGGGCGTCGTGTTCGAGGAGGCTTTCCTCTTCTCCGACACGGTGTTCTCGAACATCGCGTACGGCCGCCCGGACGCGTCCCGGGCCGAGGTCGAACGCGCGGCGAAGGCCGCGGAGGCCCACGACTTCATCGAGGCCCTGCCGCTCGGCTACGACACGGTGGTCGGCGAGCGCGGCCTCACGTTGTCCGGCGGCCAACGCCAACGCGTGGCCTTGGCCCGTGCGCTGCTCTCCGACCCGCGCATCCTCGTGCTGGACGACGCGACGTCAGCCGTCGACAACGCGACCGAGGCGGCGATCCACGCGACGCTGGCCTCGGTGACGGCACACCGCACGACGTTGCTGGTGGCGCATCGGCGTTCCACCCTGTCGCTGGCCGACCGGATCGCGGTCCTGGACGCGGGCCGCGTGATCGACATCGGCACGCACGCCGAACTGACCGTGCGCTGCGCCCTCTACCGCGACCTGCTGGCGGGCCCCGGCGAGGCGATCGAGTCCGCCGCGCCCGTCCGGACCGGAGAGCTGTGGCCGGCGCTGTCGCAGGAGGACCTCGACGAGCGCCTGATCGCCGAGGCCAGGACCACGGCTCCCGCTTCGGCCGGCCGTCGCGGCGGTGGGGGCGGCGGCGGTGCCGGCGGCGGGATGTCCGCGCTGGCCGGCGGCCCGCCCACCCCGGAACTGCTGGCCCAGGTGCGGAAACTCCCGCCCGCCACCGAGATCCCGGTGCTGCACGGCGAAGACCCGCGCGCCCCCGATCCCGCCTTCCGCCTCGCCCGCCTGCTGCGCCCGGTGCGCTGGGCCCTGGGCGGTGTGGGCGCGCTGGTGGTGCTGGACGCGCTGGTCGGCATGGGCATGCCGTCGCTGGTGCGCCTAGGCATCGACGGCGGTGTCGTGGGCGGCGCCGAGTCGTCGTTGTGGCAGGCCGTCGTCCTGGGCGTCGGCCTGGTCGTGGTCGGCTGGCTGACCACGGCGAGCAGCACGATCTTCGCCGCCCGCCTGGGCGAACGCCTGCTCTACCTGCTGCGCGTCCGCAGCTACGCCCACCTGCAACGCCTCGGCCTCGACTACTACGAGCGCGAGATGGCCGGCCGCATCATGACGAGGATGACGACGGACGTCGACGCCCTCTCGACGTTCCTCCAGACCGGCCTGGTCACCGCCGTGATCAGCCTGATCACGGTCGTCGGCATCACCGCGGCGCTGGTGTTCACCGACGCCTCGCTGGCCCTGATCGCCCTGTCGGTGCTGCCGATCCTGGCGGTCGCGACGGTGCTCTTCCAACGCCTCTCCTCCACCGCCTACGCGGAAGCCCGCGAACGGGTCAGCGCGGTCAACGCCGACCTCCAGGAGAACGTCTCGGGCCTGCGCGTCTCCCAGGCGTACACGCGGGAACGCCGCTCCGCGGAAGCGTTCGCCGAACGCAGCGACGCCTACCGCCGCACCCGTCTGCGAGCCCAGCGCTACATCGCCACGTACTTCCCGTTCGTGGCGATGCTCTCCGGCGTGGCCCAGGCGGTGGTCCTCGCCGTGGGCGCCCACCGCGTGGCGACGGGCACGCTGACTCCGGGCGTCCTGCTGGCGTTCCTCCTCTACCTGGGCCTGTTCTTCAGCCCGATCCAGCAGCTCTCCGGCGTCTTCGACGGCTACCAGCAGGCCAGGGTGGGCCTGCGCAGAATCGGCGACCTGCTGCGCACCCCGAGCACGGTCGAACCGCCGTCGGCCCCGATCCCGGTCCCGCCCCGCCTGCGCGGCGAGGTGGAACTGCGCGACGTCTCCTTCACCTACGCGGGCGCCGAGACCCCGGCGCTCGACAACGTGTCCCTCCACGTGACGCCAGGCGAAACCGTCGCCCTGGTAGGCGAAACGGGTGCGGGCAAGTCCACCCTCGTCAAGCTGATCGCCCGCTTCTACGACGCCACCACAGGCGCGGTCCTGGTGGACGGCGTGGACGTCCGCACCTACGACCTCTCCGCGTACCGCCAACGCCTGGGCGTGGTCCCGCAGGAGGCCCACCTGTTCGGCGGCGACCTGGCCGCCAACGTCGCCTACGGCCGCCCCACGGCCACCGAACAGGAAATCCAGCGGGCCACCGAAGCCGTCGGCGCCCTGCCCATGGTCGCCACCCTCCAGAACGGCTTCCGCCAGCCCGTCGGCGAACGCGGCAACCACCTCTCCGCAGGCCAGCGCCAACTCGTGGCGCTGGCCAGAGCCGAACTGGTCAACCCGGACCTGCTGCTCCTGGACGAGGCGACCGCCGCCCTCGACCCGGCCACGGAGTCGGCGGTCCTCGCGGCCAGCGACCACCTGGCAGGCGCCAGAACCACATTCGTCGTGGCCCACCGCCTGGCCACCGCGGCCAAGGCCGACCGAATAGTCGTCCTGGCAGGCGGCCGGATCATCGAACAGGGCACCCACGCCGACCTCTTAACGGCCAACGGCACCTACGCCCGCCTCTGGCGCCACGGCGACACCCCGGAAGCCGCCTGACCCGGCACCCGGCCACCCGGTGAGCACGGCTACCGGGTGAGCACGGTCAATGAGGCACGGGAACGGCGAAGCCGAAGACAACCGCCCCTCCGCACGCCTGGGACAAGCCGAAGCCAACCGGCCACACGGCAAGAGACGGCCCAAAGGCAGCTGCCCACCCACACAGCAAGGACCAAGCCGAGCCACCGACCCACCTGGCACGGCGAAGCCGGTACAAGGCGGCCCGGCGGTTCCGGCAGCGCGGACCACCGCACGCACGCGACCAGCCGCTGCCGCCCGCCACCCGCGACCGCCACCCGCTGCCACCCGCGACTGCCGCCCGCGACCGCCACCGGCCACCGCTACCCGCGACTGCCGCCCGCAACTACCACCAGCCACCGCCACCGGCCACCGCTACCCGCGACTGCCGCCCGCAACTACCACCAGCCACCGCCACCAACCAGCGCCACCCGCCACCGCTACCCGCGACCGCCACCCGCCGCCGCCACCCGCGACCGCCACCCGCCGCCGCCACCCGCCGCCGCTACCGCTACCCGCGACTGCCGCCCGCAACTTCCACACGCCACCGCCACCAGCCACGGCCACCAGCCACCGCTACCCGCGACCGCCACCAGCCACCGCCACCAGCCACGGCCACCAGCCACGGCCACCAGCCACCGTCACCCGCCACGGCACCCGCAACTGCCGCCCGCCAGACCCCCCACCACGCCCCCTCGTCCCCACCCCGCCCATGACGTAGAAACCACCTTGCCCAGGCCGGCAAGGTCAAAGGAGCCCAAACCATGCCCACCCGCCCCTCGGTCCTCTACGTCTCCAACCTCGCCTACCCGGCCAGAGGCCGCCGCTACTGCGACGAGGACATCTACCTGACCTCGCACCTCAGACAGCACTTCGACCTGGCCGTCTGCCACCCGGAGGACGCCGCGGCCCTGATGGCGAACTTCGACACGGTCGTGGTCCGCAACAGCGGCCCGGTGATCGACTACCTCCCGGCCTACGACCACTTCCGGGCGCAGGCGAAGGCCACCGGTCAGCGCGTCTACAACCCGCTGACCGGCAAGGCCGACATGGCGGGCAAGCAGTACCTGGTCGACCTGACCGAGCGGGGCTACCCGGTCATCCCCACGATCGACCGCCCGGACGCGCTGGACCGCCTCCCCCAGGCCGACATCTACGTCGTGAAACCCAAGACCGGCGCCGACTCGCACGGCCTGGAGTTCGTCGGCCGCGAGGAGGTCCTGGGCAAGACCGGTGACCTGCTCATCCAGCCCAAGATCGATTTCCGGTACGAGGTGTCGTTCTACTTCGTGGACCACGACTTCCAGTACGCCCTGCACGCACCGGACCCGGCCCGGCGCTGGGAGCTCACCGGGTACGCCCCCACGCCGGAAGACCTGGAATTCGCGCAGAAGTTCATCGACTGGAACGGCCTCGGCCACGGCGTCCAGCGCGTCGACGCCTGCCGGACCAAGAACGGCGATCTGCTCCTGGTCGAACTGGAAGACCTGAACCCTTACCTGTCCCTGAACCGAACAACTGACGAGACCAGAGCCGGCTTCACATCGGCGTTCACGGCTTCGATCAGGCGTTCACTGATCTGAACAAGTCCCCGGGCGAAGATCAATCCGCAGAGCGGGTGCGTTGTACCTATCGTGAACTGATCACTGCACGCGGTGCGTATGCCCGTCCAACAGCTCAGTGAGCATTACCCGAAAGGGAGGGGACGTAGTGAGACGCACATCAAGAACTGCTCAACTGCGGGTGACGCCAGGGCCGTCCTGATCGATCCTGTGACAGAGCACTCCTTGCCAGGTGCCTCCAGCGTGTGAAGGCCCGTGCCAGGGGGACTAACCTGACTACCGCATGAGTCAACACCAAGAGCGAGATGGATAGAGGCGAGCGCCAGCCGTGTCCAGCAGCAGTCCTGCGTCACAGTTCGGGCCGAACGAATGGCTCGTCGAGGAGATGTACGAGCAGTTCCTCGCGGACCCGTCATCCGTAGACCCGGCATGGCACGACTTCTTTGCCGACTACAAGCGAGCGGGCGGTAACGGCACCGCCACGGCCAGCGCGGGTGGCTCCACGGCCACCACGACCGCGACCGTGACGCCGCCGGCCGCCGACAACGGCAAGGCCGCGCCCGCCGCCGCACCCAAGCCTGCCGCGCAGTCGCAGCCGAAGCCGGCGGCCTCGTTGCCGTCGACCGGCAAGCCCGCGCCGCAGCAGGCCGCGAAGGCCGCCCCGGTCAAGCCGAGCGCGCAGCCCGAGCAGAAGCAGTTGCGTGGTGCCTCCGCCGCGATCGCGAAGAACATGGAGCTGTCGCTCACCGTTCCGACCGCGACCAGCGTGCGTGCCGTGCCCGCGAAGCTGCTGGCCGACAACCGCATCGTCATCAACAACCACCTGAAGCGGACGCGCGGCGGGAAGGTCTCCTTCACGCACGTCATCGGCTACGCGGTGGTCCGGGCGCTGCAGGCGTTCCCGAACATGAACCGGCACTACGCCGAGGTCGACGGCAAGCCGTTCGTCGTCACGCCGGAGCACGTCAACTTCGGCCTGGCGATCGACCTGCCGGCCAAGGACGGCAGCCGCACGCTGGTCGTCGCGTCGGTCAAGGGCTGCGAGAACATGACGTTCACGCAGTTCTGGCAGGCCTACGAGGACCTGATCCGCAAGGCCCGCGGTGGCTCGCTGACGGCGGACGACTTCTCCGGCACCACGATCTCGCTGACCAACCCCGGCACGATCGGCACGAACCACTCGGTGCCGCGGCTGCAGGCCGGTCAGGGCGCGATCATCGGCGTCGGCGCCATGGAGTACCCCGCGCACTTCCAGGGCACCAGTGAGCAGGCGCTCACCGACATGGGCGTCAGCAAGATCATCACGCTGACCTCCACGTACGACCACCGCATCATCCAGGGTGCGGAGTCGGGCGAGTTCCTCAAGCGGGTGCACCAGCTGCTGCTCGGCGAGGACGGCTTCTACGACTCGATCTTCGCGTCGCTGCGGCTGCCCTACGAGCCGATCCGCTGGGTCGCCGACATCCCCGAGGGCGCCGTCGACAAGACCGCGCGCGTCATCGAGCTGATCGACGCGTTCCGCACGCGCGGTCACCTGATGGCCGACACGGACCCGCTGAACTACCGCCAGCGCTCCCACGCGGACCTGGACGTGCTCAGCCACGGCCTGACGCTGTGGGACCTCGACCGCGAGTTCCCGGTCGGCGGCTTCGCCGGCAAGGAGCGGATGAAGCTCCGCGACATCCTCGGTGTGCTGCGCAACTCGTACTGCCGCACCGTCGGCGTCGAGTACATGCACATCCTGGAGCCCGAAGAGCGCCGCTGGATCCAGGAGCGCGTCGAGGTTCCGCACGAGAAGCCCCCGGCCACCGTGCAGAAGTACATCCTCAGCAAGCTGAACGCCGCCGAGGCGTTCGAGACGTTCCTGCAGACGAAGTACGTCGGCCAGAAGCGCTTCTCGCTGGAGGGCGGCGAGACCGTCATCCCGCTGCTCGACGCGGTGCTCGACAAGGCCGCCGAGCACGAGCTCGACGAGGTCGTCATCGGCATGCCGCACCGCGGCCGCCTGAACGTGCTCGCGAACATCGTCGGCAAGCCGATCTCGCAGATCTTCCGCGAGTTCGAGGGCAACCTCGACCCCGGTCAGGCGCACGGCTCCGGCGACGTGAAGTACCACCTCGGTGCCGAGGGCAAGTACTTCCGCATGTTCGGCGACGGCGAGACCAAGGTGTCGCTGACGGCGAACCCGTCGCACCTCGAGGCCGTCGACCCGGTGCTCGAGGGCATCGTGCGCGCCAAGCAGGACATGATCGACAAGGGCGGCGACTTCTTCCCCGTCCTGCCGGTCGCCATGCACGGTGACGCGGCGTTCGCGGGCCAGGGCGTCGTCGCCGAGACGCTGAACCTGGCGCTCGTGCGCGGCTACCGCACCGGTGGCACCGTCCACATCGTCGTGAACAACCAGGTCGGCTTCACCACCGCCCCGGAGCACTCGCGGTCCTCGAAGTACTCGACCGACGTCGCGAAGATGATCGGCTCGCCGGTCTTCCACGTGAACGGCGACGACCCCGAGGCCTGCTACTGGGTCGCGAAGCTGGCCGTCGAGTACCGCCAGGCGTTCGCCAAGGACGTCGTGATCGACATGGTCTGCTACCGCCGCCGCGGCCACAACGAGGGCGACGACCCCTCGATGACGCAGCCGGCGATGTACGACGTGATCGACCAGAAGCGCTCGGTGCGCAAGACCTACACCGAGTCCCTGATCGGCCGCGGCGACATCACGGTCGAAGAGGCCGAGAAGGCGCTGCAGGACTTCTCCAGCCAGCTGGAGCACGTCTTCAACGAGGTCCGCGAGCTCGAGAAGCACCCGGTCACGGTCAGCCCGTCGGTCGAGGCCGAGCAGCAGGTCCCGGCGAAGCTGCCCACGGGCATCTCCCGCGAGATGCTGGAGCACATCGCCGACTCGCACGTGAACCTGCCCGAGGGCTTCACGCCGCACGCCCGCGTCAAGCCGGTGCTCGAGCGCCGCGCGAAGATGGCGCGCGACGGCGGCATCGACTGGGCGTTCGCCGAGCTGCTCGCGTTCGGCTCGCTCGCGATGGAGGGCCGCAACATCCGTCTGGCCGGCCAGGACTCGCGCCGCGGCACGTTCGTGCAGCGCCACGCGACCCTGATCGACCGCAAGACCGGCGAGGAGCACACGCCGCTCCAGCACCTGTCCGACGACCAGGGCAAGTTCATGGTCTACGACTCGGTGCTGTCGGAGTTCGCGGCGGTCGGCTTCGAGTACGGCTACTCGGTGGCGAACCCGCAGGCGCTGGTGCTGTGGGAGGCGCAGTTCGGTGACTTCGTCAACGGCGCGCAGCCGATCATCGACGAGTTCATCTCGTCCGGTGAGGCCAAGTGGGGTCAGCGTTCCGACGTCGTGATCCTGCTGCCGCACGGCCACGAGGGCCAGGGCCCCGACCACACGTCGGGCCGCATCGAGCGCTGGCTCCAGCTGTGCGCCGAGGGCTCCATGACCGTCGCGGTGCCGTCGACCCCGGCGAACTACTTCCACCTGCTGCGTCGCCACGCCCTCGACGGCGTCGACCGGCCGCTGATCGTGTTCACGCCGAAGTCGATGCTGCGCCTCAAGGCCGCGGTGTCCGGCACGGACGAGTTCATCAACGACCGCTTCCAGTCGGTGATCGACGACCCGACCATCAAGGACCCGGGCGCCGTCACCAAGGTCCTGCTGTGCAGCGGCAAGATCTCCTACGAGCTGCACGCAGAGCGCGAGAAGCGCGGCGGCGGCGACGTGGCGATCGTGCGCGTCGAGCAGCTCTACCCGGTCCCGGCCCGCAAGCTGACCGAGACCCTGGAGCGCTACCCGAACGCGAAGGACGTCCGCTGGGTGCAGGAGGAGCCGGCGAACCAGGGCGCCTGGCCGTTCTACGGTCTGGCCCTCCCGGAGCTGCTGCCCGAGCACCTCGGTGTGGTCCGCCGCGTGTCGCGCCGCCCGATGGCCGCCCCGTCGGCCGGTTCGAGCAAGGTGCACGAGGTCGAGCAGCGCGAGATCATCACCCGCGCGTTCGAGTAAGCCAGTCCTGAACGAACGAGCCGCCGGATTCCTTTTGGGGTCCGGCGGCTCGTTTTCTGAGCCCCCACAGGAGTTCTGCCATGTACCACACCGATCGCGGCATCGAAGAGCTCGAGAAGCGGCGCGGCGAGGAGGAGGTCACCTTCGCGTGGCTCGCCGACAAGCTGCGCGAGTTCGTGGACGCCAACCCGGACTTCGAGACGCCCATCGAGCGCTTCGCCACGTTCCTGGCGCGCGATGACGACGACTTCGAGGACTAGTCACCGCGAATAACGTGACGCCCCGTGCCCCCTGAACGACTACAGGGGCATGGTCAAGCACCTGACACCGATCATCGCGGCGATCGCTCCACCCGCTGCGGCCTTCGCCTTCCTGAAGACCTGGGCGACGGCACACCCCGTGTGGGCCCTCGTGGCACTGCTCGGCTGGCAGGTACTCGTCTGGGGCACGACGCTCGTCAGCAAGCTCCTGAACGGCGTAGCCGACGAACTGGGCAAGCGCTGGCAACCGCGGCTGACCGAGTGGCTGGACCAACTGCTGCGCCGCCGCTACGCGCGATTCAAGAAGCAGTACCGCGAGTCGGTGCTCAGCGGCCTGCGATTCATCGACCTGCAGGGCCTCGCCACGGTCAGCTTCTACACGCCGGACCTGGACGAGGTGTTCGTGGACGTCAGCGTCGTCTTCCGCGCACCGAACCAGGTGCGCGGCGACGTCCTGGCTCAGGCCCCCGGCGACGTCAACGAACGCTACTCCGTCTGGAACCTGCTCGACCAGCCACGCCCAGTCGTGCTCGCCGTGGTGGGCGCGCCCGGCAGCGGCAAAACCACACTGCTGCGCTACACCGCCCGCCGCATGTGTCGTTCCCGCCGAGGCCGCCGGCGCGCCCTGCCGATCCTGCTGTACCTACGCGACCACGTAGCCGCGATCACCGCCAACCCCGCCGTCGCACTTCCAAACCTGGTAACCACCCCCGGACTGGACGAGCCAACAGGCTGGTTCGAACGGCAACTAGTCGACGGCAACTGCGCGGTGCTGCTCGACGGCTTGGACGAGGTCGCCTCCCAAGACGACCGAACGAGCGTGGCCACCTGGGTCGCGAGCCAAGCGAAACGCTATCCCCGCAACGACTTCGTCATCACCTCACGCCCCCACGGCTATGAGACCGCACGCGTCGACGGCGCAACCGTGCTCCAGGTCCGCAGCTTCACCGACGCGCAGGTGAGCCAGTTCATCCACGGCTGGTATCTGGCCATCGAGCAGCGCAGCACGGGTTCGACCGACGACGACGTGCGCAAGAAGGCCCAGGCATCAGCCGACGACCTGTTGCGGCGTTTGGAACACGCGCCCGCACTGCACGACCTCACGGTCAACCCGTTGCTGCTCACGATGATCGCCATCGTGCACCGGTTCCGCGGCGCGCTGCCCGGCATCCGAGCCGACCTGTACGGCGAAATCTGCCAGGTGTTGTTGTGGCGCAGGCACAACGCGAAGGCATTGGTATCAGTCCTCAACGGCGACCAGAAAGCGGCATTGCTCCGCGGCCTCGCCTACACGATGATGCGCCGAAAGATTCGGGACATGCCGCGTGACGAGGTGCTGCTCGAGTTGCGTCCGGCACTGCGCCGGATGTCCAAGGACATCTCGGAGGACGAGTTCCTGAGCGAAGCCGGCTCCAACGGCCTGTTGCTGGAACGCGAGAGCGGTCTCTACTCGTTCGCCCACTTGACGTTCCAGGAGTACCTAGCCGCCGAACACATCCGGGAGAAGCATCTCGGTGAGGTGCTCACCACCACGGTCGATGACGTCTGGTGGCGGGAAACCTCTCTTCTGTACGTGGCTCGCTCCGACGCCGACCAGATCGTCGAGTCCTGCGTGAGTTCGGGAAGTGTCGCAGCGCTTTCACTCGCCTTCGACTGCGCGGACCAGACCACCGAACTAGCCCCCGAACTACGCTCAGGCCTGGACGAGTTGCTCAAACAGGCGCTGGACGAGACGGTGCCGTCCGCTGTGCGGAGATTGATGGTCGGTGTCCAGCTCACCCGACACCTGCGACACGCGATGGTGCGCACGAGCGAGGGTACTCGGTTGTGCACCCAACCCATTACCCCAGAGCTTTACCGAAGTTTCCTTTCGGACATCGAACACGAAGAACAGCCTTTAGGCGCTATTCCTCTGTTCGCCACCTGGGCCAATGAGATCACCGACACCGAGGACCGCTATCGGCTGCCCACGTACGAAGAGGTCCAGCATCGCGCGGTAGCCAAACTCAACACGTGGTACCGGGACACGAAGGAAGACGTCTATCTCCACACACCGGACCCCACTAAAAACCCCCTTGAAATCACAACAGAAATCATCCGCGAGCATGTGCTTGCGGACCTCGAAAAGAAATCGTCCTTCGTCGCGCGAGCCTTGCTATTAAATGCGATCGACCACTTTGAACAGAACAAGAGCCGCCGCAGCAATGTAGCCCTGATCGGACAATTTGCAGCACTCGATTTCGCGTTTCCGATTTCGCCAGTAGACGACTTCGAGTTCACTAGCAGACTTCGACTATCGCTCGAAAGAATACCCAACGAATCAGTCTTTCGATTTCTCCCTCGACAGCGGTACAGCTACCTGACAGGCGCTGTCGAAGTGACACTGGGCCACGGCCTGCACATTGCAGCAAAGGCGGTCGGTACACATACCAGAGACATTCTAACCACGTTCGCAGATGGACTGCTCGACGCGGCGCGCCCTGCAGGGGAGATAGTGAAGCCATTTGTCATGGCTCCCCCCAAAGCAAATTTGCACGACAAGAGCCAATACCCGGACTGGACTGAAAAGGCCCAGTATCTGTCCGATGCTTTGCGCCCCTACCTAGCCCTGAAGAAAACGCTCACACCAAAACTCGCCACCGAGTTCAGGCTGGCCGCGCTTTGCCACGCCGCCGAGTTCGGCACCGCGGATTACCGGATGCTCCCTGCGAAGATCACGTTCCTGGAGCGGTACGGCCAGGACGAGGCACTCGTCCTGGCCACCGACTAGCGATCACCAGGCGTAAGCCTCCGGCGCAGGCTTCGACCCGTTCGGCCCCGGCGCCGGGAACAGCTCGTCGAGCTTCCCCAGCACCTCCGCGTCCAGCTTCAACTCCGCGGCACGCAACGAGTTGTCGAGCTGCTCGACGGTCCGCGGCCCGATGATCGGCGCGGTGACCCCGTCCTGGTGCAGCAACCAGGCCAGACCAACGTTGGCCGGGTCCTCCCCGATCTCCGCGCAGAGCTTCTCGTAGGCGTCGATCGTGTCGCGGTACTTCTCCAACGCGTCCGCGGAACGCCCGGACGCCGACCGAGAAGCCCCACCCTCGCGCTGCTTGCGCAACACCCCGCCCAGCAACCCACCGTGCAACGGCGACCACGGGATCACGCCGAGCCCGTAGTGGCGAGCCGCCGGCAGGACCTCCAGCTCGACCCAGCGGGTCATCAGGTTGTAGATCGACTGCTCCGACACCAGGCCGAGGAAGCCGCGGGTGCGCGCGGCTTCGGCGGCCTGGGCGATGTGCCAGCCGGCGAAGTTCGACGAGCCGAAGTAGATGACCTTGCCCTGCTGACGCAGGACGGAGAAGGCTTCCCAGATCTCGTCCCACGGCGTCGCGCGGTCGACGTGGTGCATCTGGTACAGGTCGATGTAGTCGGTCTGCAGGCGCTTCAGGGACGCGTCGGCGGCGCGGCGGATGTTCAGCGCCGACAGCTTGGTCTCGTTCGGCCAGTCGCCCATGCTGCCGTAGAGCTTGGTGGCGACGACGGTCCGTTCGCGACGGGTGCCGCCCTTGGCGAACCAGTTGCCGATGATGTTCTCGGTGACGCCCTCGCCCTTCTTCCAGCCGTAGACGTTGGCCGTGTCGAAGAAGTTGAGGCCGTGCTCGTGGGCGCGATCCATGATCGCGTGGCTGTCGGCCTCGGAGGTCTCGGGACCGAAGTTCATCGTGCCGAGGCACAGGCGGGAGACGGACAGGCCGCTGCGACCGAGGTTGGTGTACTCCATGACACTCACCCTGCCTCGCGGCGCGGCATTGTGCCACGTGGAGTTGCTCCAGGTCGCCACAGATTTGACAGTGTTGAGGGCCAAATTTTCTCCACTGCCATTTCACCCGCTCGTGAAGTTACGTTCATCGCGTTCGACCCTGCCAGGAGGAACTCGATGAGAATCAACACCTGCATTGCGGCGGCATTGTTCGCGACCGTTCTCTGCACCCCGACAGCCACTGCGCAACAAGCTTTGCGCGGCGTTGGCGAGGCCGTCCCGGGCAGCTACATCGTCGTTCTCAAGGACGGCGTCAGCGCGTCCCCGCAGGCGTTGCTGAGCAAGTACGAGGGCAGGCTGAAGCGGACCTATCGTGCCGCTCTCCACGGCTTCTCCGTGCGGGACATGACCGAACAACAGGCCCGGCGCCTGGCCGCCGACCCCGCGGTCGACTACGTCCAGCGCAACCTGATCATCTCCGGCAACGACACCCAGCCGAACGCGCCGTGGAATCTGGACAGGGTCGACCAGCGCGCTTTGCCGCTGGACCGTCAGTACACCTATCCGAACAGCGCGGCGAACGTGCGTGCGTACGTTGTCGACAGCGGCGTTCGAATTACGCACAACGAATTCGAAGGACGTGCGTCGCACGGTTTCGACTTCATCGACGACAACGCGGACGCAAGTGACTGCGCGGGCCACGGCACCCATGTCGCCGGCACGATCGCGGGCAGGACGTCCGGGGTCGCGAAGCGGGCACAGGTCGTCAGCGTGCGGGTGCTCGGGTGTGACAACAGGGCCGACCAGGACAGCGTGGTCGCCGGCGTCGACTGGGTCACCGCCAACGGCGTGCGCCCCGCTGTGGTCAACATGAGCCTCGGCGGGCGGGGTCAGGACGACGCTCTCGAACGGGCGATCACCCGGTCGATCGCGGCCGGCTTCACCTATGTGATCGCGGCGGGCAACGACGGTCGCGACGCCTGCGGCTACACGCCGGCCCGGCTGCCGGACGCGATCACGGTCGGAGCCACGGATGCCAACGACAACCGGTCCGTCTGGCCCCAGTGGGGCACGGCGTCGAACTGGGGTCGGTGCGTTGACGTCTGGGCACCTGGCACGGACATCAGTTCGGCCTCGCACGCCAACAACTTCGGTCTCCGGCTCGACAGCGGCACGTCGATGGCGACGCCCGCCGTGGCCGGGGCAGCGGCGGTCTACCTGAGCACGCACGCCAACGCGACGAACCGGCAGGTGCGGGACGCGCTCGTGAACGGCGCGAGCACGAACATCCTGCGCGGGCTGCAGATCGGCTCGCCCAACAGGCTGCTGCGCATCGGGCAGTAGGGGAACAGGAACCCCGATGCGCAGTCGTGGGAGTAGCGAGCGAGGGCCGCTACTCCCACTCCCACTTGATGCCGTGCACGGAGCCCGCCTGGGCTTCGTGCACGACCAGGTGCGCGGAGGCGGTGGTCCCGATCCAGAGTTCGCCCGTGTCCACGGCAGGTGCGCCCTTTTCGGACCGCGTGAAGCCGTGACAGCGCACGGGCACCGCGTCGGGGTGGAACTCGACCTCCAGCACGTAGTCGCGCAGGGTGCGGATGAACGTGCGGTCCGCCGACACGCTGTCCGCGCCGGGGTCGGCGATCATCCTGAGGTCGACGAGCGCGGTGTCCCCCGCCCGCAGCACCCGGTCGAGGATGACCTCGGCGACGAGCAGGTTGTTCTCGTCGTCTCTGCGCACCCGCCCCACCCGGCACGACTTCTCGGCGACGATGTCACCGGTGGAGAGGTCGGTGTCCTCCGCGACCTTCGCGACGAGGAGCCGGTCGACGCCGTCCTCGAACGCCTCGATCACCGAGCTGGTCCGCATCTCGATCTCACGCCGGTCGGAACCGATCACCACGACGTCCCGCAGGCTGATGTACTTCGCCGGGGACGCCAGCAGCCTGTCGACGCGGTTGATGGCCCGGCCGAGGTCGACCGCGGCCTCCTGCCAGATCCCCTCCAGCGCGGCGGCGCGTTCGACCCATCGCCCGCGCGGCCGCTTGTCGCCGAGGCTGCCGGTCAACGTTCCCGGCTCCAGCCGGAGGATCTCTTCGAGCGCGGCAACGGCCTGCAGCGACTCCGGCCGTTCCGGACGGCTGCGGCCGCGCCGCCAGTAGCTCAGCGTCGACAGGCTCACCTGCACGCCACGCAACTCCAGGTGGTGCTGGATCCGCTCCAGACTGAGGCCGCTCGCCTCGACGGCCTTGGCCAGCGCCTCGGCGAATTCCTGCATGGAGGAATGCTACGGCCAGTGATCGAATCCGGCTCATCCAGCACGGCGAGTACCCGGAACCGGTGTCGAAACAGTTTTGACAGTATTGAGAACTGAAGTTTCGAACCTGTTATCCGGAGCACAGCTCACGTTAGTTTCTTGGTGTTCCCCAGTTCATTCCCTGCCAGGAGGAACCCCATGGCACTTCGGCGTCATGTCGCCATCGCGGCGGCATTGGGCATCGCTTCCACAGCGATGTGGACGCCCACCGCGATCGCTGAACAAGCAGTGCTGCCCGGTGCGGGCGCACAGGCGGTCGAGGGCAGCTACATCGTGGTGCTGAAGGACGGCGCGCGCACCCCTGCCAGCGCGTTGGCGTCCCGCTACCAGGGCAATGTCAAGCACACCTACAGCGCCGCGCTGAACGGGTTCTCGGTCACCGGAATGTCCGAACGACAGGCGCGGCGACTCGCGGCCGACCCGGACGTGCAATTCGTCGAGCGCAACACGGTCGCCACGATCCAGGCCACGCAGTCGAACCCGGTCTGGGGTCTCGACAGGATCGACCAGGCGAATCTGCCGCTCAACCAGTCCTACACCTACCCGAACACCGCGTCGAACGTGACGGCGTACGTTCTCGACACCGGAATCAGGAAAACGCATTCCGAATTCGAGGGCCGCGCTTCCGACGGTTACGACTTCATCGACAACGATGCCGTCGCGCAGGACTGCCAGGGCCACGGCACGCACGTCGCCGGCACGGTCGCGGGCAAGACCTACGGCGTCGCGAAGAAGGCCAAGCTCGTCGGCGTCCGCGTGCTCGACTGCAACGGCAGCGGCGCGTGGGACGGCATCATCCGCGGCATCGACTGGGTGACGGCCAACGGCAAGAAGCCCGCCGTCGTCAACATGAGCCTCGGTGGCAGCGGCACGAACGCCTCGCTGGAGAACGCCGTCAAGCGGTCGATCAACGCGGGCATCACCTACGTGCTGGCGGGCGGCAACAGCGGCCAGGACGCGTGCAACTTCACCCCGGCCCGCACGCCGGAGGCGATCACGGTCGGTGCGTCGGACCGCGCGGACAAGCGTTCGATCTGGACGGCCGGCTCGTCGAACTACGGCCAGTGCCTCGACATCTGGGCGCCCGGCAGCGACATCGTCTCCGCCTCGCACAGCAACGACACCGGCACGCGGTCCATGGGCGGCACGTCGATGGCCTCCCCGCACGTCGCCGGAGCGGCCGCGCTCTACCTGAGCGCGAACCCGTCCGCCACGCCCGCCCAGGTGCGCAACGCCCTGGTCGGCGCGGCCACGCCGAACAAGCTGACCGACATCAAAACGGGTTCGCCGAACCTGTTGCTGAAGGTCTAGGAACCTGCTGTCGCCGCCTCCCTGCAGCGGTGACGGCCATCCTGGGCGCCCTTGATGAGCAGGCCGAATGCGGCTCGGCCGAGCGCATCGTCTCGACTGGGGGCGCTTGCGGTGGGAGTGGGAGTAGCGGCTACTCCCACTCCCACCGCACTCCATAGATTCCGGGCTTCGAGTTCCGCACGTGGATGTGCGTCGACGCCGTCGTCCCGATCCACAGGTCGTTCAGAGCGGTCTCCGGTTCGTGCAGCGACGGCCGCGCGAACTGGAAACAGCGCGCCGGCACCGCGTCCGGGTGGAAGTCGATCTGCAGCGTGTAGTCGTTGACAGGACGCAGGAAGCGCCGGTCGCAGACCTCGCTGTCGGCACCGGGTCTCATCCGGACCGTGTAGTCGACCAGAGCCGTCTCGCCCGCTCTGAGCATCCGGTCGAAGAGGATCTCCGCGACGAGGAACCCGGTGGAGTCCTCACTGCGGACCCTCCCGAGCCGGCACGGCGGTCCCGCCTCGATCGACGGCACGCCGAGGTCCGTGGCGTCGGCCAGCTGGATCGCGAGGAACCTGTCGACGCCGTCCTCCAGCGCCTGGATCACGCCGGTGCAGTGGTTCGAGACCTCGCGGCGGTCCGGCCCGATGACCTGCCGGTCCTGCACGCTCAGGTACGTCGTCGCCGTCGGCTGCAGCCGGTCGATCCGCGACATCACCTCGCCGAGGTCGGTGGCCCGCGAGTCCCACATGTCCTCGAGAGTCAGCGACTGGTCCACCCAGCGCCCACGCGGCCGCTTGTCGCCCAGCCGGTCGGTCAGGAAGCCCTCACCGAGGTCGAGCAGCTCCTCCAGGGCGGCGACGACCTTCAGCGACTCCGGGCGTTCCGGACGGCTGCGGCCGCGGCGCCAGTAGCTGAGCGTCGAGATGCTCACCTGCATGCCTCGTGCGGCCAGATGGTGCTGGATGCGTTCGAGGCTGAGGCCGCTGTTGTCGACGGCTTTCGTCAGGGCCTCCGCGAAATCCACCACCCGGACACCGTACGGCCCCGCACCTTCCGCCAACAGGCCCACACGGAGGGTGATGAGAGAGCTGTCTCAATTGGCTCGTTCGCCCCGACGCCACACCGAATGCGTCAACGGGACGCCCGGCCGGTACGCCAGATGCGTGATCGAGGGTGCGTCCAGCACGTGGAGGTCAGCCCGCGCACCAGGCCTGATGACCCCAACGTCGGTGCGGCGCAACGCCTGCGCGCCTCCCGCCGTCGCCGCCCAGACCGCTTCCTCGACGCTCATCCGCATCTGCAGGACCGCTGTCGTCACGCAGAACGCCATCGACGAGGTGTACGACGAGCCGGGGTTGCAGTTGCTGGCGAGAGCGACCGTCGCACCGGCGTCCAGCAGCGCGCGGGCGGGCGGCAGCGACTGACGGGTCGACAGGTCGCATGCCGGAAGCAGCGTGGCGACGGTGTCCGACGACGCCAGCGCGTCGATGTCGGCGGCCGACAAGTACGTGCAGTGGTCTACCGAGGCGGCGCCGAGTTCCACGGCCAGCCGCACGCCGGGCCCCTCGCCGAGCTGGTTGCCGTGGACGCGCAGGCCCAGGCCCTTCGCGGCGGCGGCGGCGAGCACGGCCTTCGACTGGTCGTAGTCGAAGGCGCCCTTTTCGCAGAACACGTCCGCCCAGCGCACGAGGGGTGCGACGGCGTCGAGCATCTCGCCGCGGACCAGCTCGACGTAGGTGTCCGCGTCCTCGCCGGGCGGCACGAGGTGGGCGCCGAGGAACGTGACCTCGTCGGCGTGCTCGGCGGCGATGCGCGCCGACCGCACCTCGTCGGCGACGTTGAGGCCGTAGCCGGTCTTGGTCTCGACGAACGTCGTTCCTTGGCGAAGGGCCTCGGCGATGTGCTTGCGCACGACGGCGGCCAGTTCCTCGTCCGTCGCCGCACGGGTCGCGTTGACGGTGACGGCAATGCCGCCCGCCGTGTAGGGCTTGCCCGCCATGCGCGCACCGAACTCGGCGGTGCGGTCGCCCGCGAAGACCAGGTGGGTGTGGCTGTCGACCCAGCCGGGCAGCACCGCGCGGCCCTCGACGTCGACGCGTTCGTCGGCGGCGGGGGCGTTGCCCGCCTTGCCGACCCAGGCGATCTCCGAGCCGTCGATGACCAGCGCGTCGCCGCCGGCCTCGGTGTTCGTGGTCAGCTCACCGATGCCGGTGATCAGCACGCTCATGCCCACAGCTCCTCGATCGCGTCCGCCAGCAGCCTGCCGACGTCTCCCAGAGTCTCGTGCACGCCACCCGCGGCGACCACGCGACCGCCGACCACCACGGTGTCCACATCGGACGCCGTAGCCGACAGGAGGACCTGCTGCGGCAACGAACCCGCGGTGCGTGGCGTCGAGCAGCTGATCGCCACGAGGTCGCACGGCGCACCGGGTTCGATGCGGCCGCCGTCCCAGCCGAGCGCGGAGTGGCGAGTGGCGGCCTCGAGCAGTTCGGACGGCGAGAAACGGCCGCGCTGGCCGGTGCGGAGGCGTTCGTTGTGTTCCAGGGCCCTGGTTTCCAGCAGCGGGTCGATCACCGCGTGCTGGTCGCTGCCCAGCGACAACGGGCTGCCCGCGTCGGCCAGTTCGCGGGCGGGGCCGATGCCGTCGGCCAGGTCCGCCTCGGTCGTCGGGCAGAAGCACGCGCCGGTACCGGAGTTGCCCAGCAACGCGATGTCCTCGGCCGTCAGGTGCGTGGCGTGCACGGCCGTGGTGCGGGACGACAACGCGCCGGCCTCGTGCAGGAGTCCGGTCGGCGTGAGCCCGTAGGCGGCGAGGCAGGCCTCGTTCTCGGCGGGCTGCTCGGAGAGGTGAACGTGCAGCGGCGCGTCCGGGAGTGCCTGTGCCACCACGGAAAGCTCGGCTCGCGGGACGGCGCGGACCGAGTGGATCGCGGCACCGACGCGCATCACGTCGTCGGACTTCAGCTCGGCGACCCTGGACGCCCAGGCCTCGGCGGTGCCGTCGGAGAATCGTTGCTGCACCTCGTTGACCGGCTGGTCGATGCCACCCGCGAGGTAGCAGGTGTCGAGCAGCGTGAGGCGGATTCCGGCGTCCTTGGCGGCCTCGCGCAGCGCGTACCCGAACTCGTTCGACCTGTCGTGGACGTAGTGGAACTCGCCCACGGCCGACACACCCGCGAGCGCCATCTCGCCGTAGACCGCGCGGGCCAGGCGGTAGTACGACTGCGGGGTGAGGCGGGAGGCCAGCGCGTACATGCCTTCCCGCCACGTCCAGAACGTGCCGCCGCCGCCGTGCGTACGACCTCGCAACGCCCGGTGGAACGCGTGCGAGTGGGCGTTCGCGAAGCCCGGCACGACGACGCCGTACAGGCGGCGAACGCCCAGCGGAATCGTGTCCACTGTGGACACGTTCGCGATCACGCCGTTCTCGACCCTGATCAGGACGCGGTCGGCGAGCCCGGCGGGCAACCAGGCTCGCTCGCACCAGAAGTTCATGAGCCGAGGTGTTCGATGGTCGCGGCCAGTGCCTTGACGCCCTCGTCGACGTCGGCCTGCTCGGCGAACTCCTCCGGCGCGTGGCTCACGCCGGTGGGGTTGCGCACGAACAGCATCGCGGTCGGCACGTGCGCGGCGAGGATGCCCGCGTCGTGGCCCGCACCGGTCGGCAGCGCCGGAACACCACCGAGCGCTCCCGCGATGTCGTCCCGCAATGCCGAGTCGAAGTGCACCGTGTCGCCGTACGACTCCTCGGTGATCCGCAGCTCGCAGCCTTCCTCTTTGGCGGCCTGGTGAGCCGCCTCGGAGATCTCCGCGACCATCGCGCGGGTGCGCGCGTCGTCGCTGTCCCGCGCGTCCAGCCAGACGTCCACAGTGGACGCGATGACGTTGGTGCCACCGGGGTTGGGGACGAGCCTTCCCACGGTGGCACGCCCGCCACCCCTGGCCGCCTTCCTGGCGGCGAGGACGAGTTGTGATGCCGGGAGCATCGGGTCGCGGCGATCTTCGATCAACGTCGCCCCGGCGTGGTTTCCCTCGCCGGAGAACGTGAAGCGCCACCGGCCGTGCGCGAGGATGCTGCTCGCCACGCCTACCGGAACCGTGAGGCCACGGCCCTGTTCGACGTGCAGCTCGACGAACTGGCCGATGCGCTTCAACGCCCGTTCGTCGCGGCCGACCAGATCGGGGTCGTACCCGGCGGCCTTCATGGCCTCGGCCAGCGTGACGCCGTCCGGGTCCTTGAGCGCCAACGCCTTCTCCGGGGAGATCGCGCCGGTCAGCAACCGCGAGCCGAGGCACGCGACGCCGAACCGGCCGCCCTCCTCCTCGGCGAAGACCGTGATCGCGAACGGCCGCGCGGGCTTGAACCCCTTGGCCTGCAAGAGATCAACCGCCTCCAGCGCCGACGTCACCCCCAGCGGGCCGTCGAACGCGCCGCCACCGGGCACCGAGTCCAGGTGGCTGCCGGTGATGAGCGCGTTGTCGCCGCGCTCGCCCCACCACGCCCAGAGGTTGCCGTTCTGGTCGGTCTCGACGTTGAGACCGCGCCGGACCGCCTGCTCGACGAACCAGTGCCGCAGTTCGAGCTCCGGCTTGTTGTAACCGTGGCGCGAGTAACCGCCGCGCTTGGCGTCTTTGCCGACGTCCGCGATCTGGTCGAGCATCAGCCCTCCATCGGAATGCGGACACCCTTGTCCGCTGCCACGGTCTTGGCCTCGTCGTAGCCCGCGTCCACGTGCCGGATGACGCCCATGCCGGGGTCGTTGGTCAGCACGCGCTCGATCTTCTGCGCCGCCAGCGGAGTGCCGTCCGCGACCGTCACCTGGCCGGCGTGGATCGAGCGGCCGATGCCGACGCCGCCGCCGTGGTGGATCGACACCCAGGTGGCGCCGGAGGCCGTGTTGACCAGGGCGTTGAGCAGCGGCCAGTCCGCGATCGCGTCGGAGCCGTCGGCCATCGCCTCGGTCTCGCGGTACGGGGAGGCCACCGAGCCGCAGTCGAGGTGGTCGCGGCCGATGACGATCGGCGCGGACAGCTCGCCGGACGCCACCATCTCGTTGAACTTGAGGCCCGCGAGGTGCCGTTCGCCGTAGCCGAGCCAGCAGATGCGGGCGGGCAGGCCCTGGAACTCGACGCGCTCACCGGCCATCTTGATCCACCGGTGCAGCTGCTCGTTCTCCGGGAACAGCTCGAGGATCGCGGCGTCGGTCTTGGCGATGTCGGCCGGGTCGCCGGACAGCGCGGCCCAGCGGAACGGGCCCTTGCCTTCGCAGAACAGCGGGCGGATGTAGGCGGGCACGAAGCCGGGGAACGCGAACGCGCGGTCGTAGCCGCCGAGCTGGGCCTCACCGCGGATCGAGTTGCCGTAGTCGAAAACCTCGGCGCCGCGGTCCATGAACCCGACCATGGCCTCGACGTGCGCGGCCATCGACTTGCGGGCGCGCTCGGTGAACTCCTCGGGCTTCGCGGCGGCGTAGTCGTGCCACTCGTCCAGCGAGACACCGACGGGCAGGTACGCCAACGGGTCGTGCGCCGACGTCTGGTCCGTCACGATGTCGATCGCGACCTCGCGGCGCAGCAGCTCGGGCAGGATCTCCGCCGCGTTGCCCACGACGCCAACGGAAACGGCCTCACCGGCGGCCTTCGCGGCCAGCACGCGCTCGATCGCCGAGTCCAGGTCCGCGGCCACCTCGTCGAGGTAACGGGTCTCCAGGCGACGCTGGGCGCGGTGCGGGTCGACCTCGATGCACAGCGCGACGCCCTCGTTCATCGTCACGGCGAGCGGCTGCGCGCCCCCCATGCCGCCGAGGCCCGCGGTGACCGTCAACGTGCCGCGGAGAGTGCCGTTGAAGCGCTTGGTGGCGACGGCGGCGAACGTCTCGAAGGTGCCCTGGAGGATGCCCTGGGTGCCGATGTAGATCCACGAGCCGGCGGTCATCTGCCCGTACATCGTGAGGCCCTCGGCCTCCAGGCGGCGGAACTCGGGCCAGTTCGCCCAGTCCGGCACGAGGTTCGAGTTCGCGATGAGCACGCGCGGCGCCCACTCGTTCGTGCGCATGACGCCGACGGGACGTCCGGACTGCACGAGCAGGGTCTCGTCGGCTTCGAGGTTCTTGAGCTCGCGGGTGATCGCGTCGAACGACGGCCAGTCGCGCGCGGCCTTGCCGGTGCCGCCGTAGACGACGAGGTCCTCGGGACGCTCGGCGACGTCCGGGTCGAGGTTGTTGTGGAACATCCGCAGGGCGGCCTCGGTCGACCAGTTCTTCGCGGACAGTTCGGTGCCGCGGTCAGCGCGAACAACCATTACAGGGCTCCACTTCGAATCAGGGCCTCGGCGGCGGCGATCTCGGGGGCGAGGTGGCGGTCCGGGCCGGGGCCCTGGACGGTCTCGCGCAGCTTCGCCACGGCGGCGGCCGTCGCGGGGGCGGGCTTGAGGGGCGCGCGCAGGTCGAGGGCCCGTGCGGCGGTGAGCAGTTCGATGGCCAGCACGGTCGTGAGACCGTCCACGGCCTTGCGCAGCTTGCGGGCGGCGGACCAGCCCATCGACACGTGGTCCTCCTGCATCGCGGAGGACGGGATCGAGTCGACCGACGCCGGCATGGCCAGGCGCTTGAGCTCGGACACGATCGCCGCCTGGGTGTACTGGGCGATCATGTGGCCGGAGTCGACGCCGGGGTCGTCGGCGAGGAACGGCGGCAGGCCGTGCGAGCGTGAGACGTCGAGCATGCGGTCCGTGCGGCGCTCGGCGATCGAGGCCACGTCCGCGAGCGGGATGGCCAGGAAGTCCAGCGCGTAGGCGACCGGGGCGCCGTGGAAGTTGCCGTTGGACTCGACGCGGCCGTCCGCCAGCACGACGGGGTTGTCGATCACCGACGACAGCTCGCGGTCCGCCACCGTCGCCGCGTAGGCCACGGTGTCGCGGGCCGCGCCGTGCACCTGCGGTGAGCAGCGCAGTGAGTACGCGTCCTGCACGCGGGTGCAGTCCGGGCCGCGGTGGGAGGCGACGATCTCGGAGTTCTTGAGGAACGCGAGCATCCGCGCGGCGCTGACGTTCTGGCCGGGGTGCGGGCGCAACGCGTGCAGTTCGGGCTCGAAGACGCGGTCGGTGCCCAGCAGTGCCTCGACGCTCATCGCGGCGGTGAGGTCCGCGATGTCCAGCAGCCTGGTCAGGTCGGCGATCGCCAGCGACAGCATGCCGAGCATGCCGTCGGTGCCGTTGATCAGCGCGAGGCCTTCCTTCTCGGCCAGCTGCACCGGTTCGATGCCGGCTTCTTTGAGCGCTTCGGCGGCGGGCACGAGTTCGTCGCGGGAGTTGCGGACCATGCCCTCGCCCATCAACGCCAGCGCGTTCGCCGACAACGGCGCGAGGTCGCCGGAGCAGCCCAGCGAGCCGTACTCGTGCACGATCGGGGTGATGCCGGCGTTCAGCATCCCGGCCATGGCGTCCACAGTGGACAACCGGACGCCGGTGTGGCCGGTCGAGAGCGTGCGCAGGCGCAGCAGCATCAACGCCCGCACGACCTCCCGCTCGACCTCGGGCCCGGACCCGGCGGCGTGCGAGCGGATCAGCGACCGCTGCAGCTGGGCACGGCGGTCCGGCGGGATGTGCCGGACGGCGAGCGCGCCGAACCCGGTCGAGACGCCATAGGTGGGGCGTTCGGCCGTGGCGAGCTGTTCGATGTGGCCACGGGCGGCGGTGACCGCCTCACGGGCCGCCGCGGTGATCTCCACCGGGGCGCCGTCGCGGGCGACGGCATGAACGTCCTCGAGGGTCAGAGGCTTCGGACCCAGCTCCACCGGTTGTCGCATGCAGACATCACAGCGCTCCGGGGCCGAGTCAGCGACCCCGGAGCGCCCGATGGTGTCTGAGATCCCAGACGGGCTACTTCTTGCGGATCCAGCCGGTGTCGAAGTTCGAGGCGATCTCGACGGCGTTGACCGCCGCGACCAGCTCATCCACCGGCTTGGTGGCTCCGTAGCTGATCGCGGTGATCCAGAGGCTGCCCTCCTGCACCGCCACGACCCGGCCGTCCACGACGACCCCCTGCTTGCCCCGTGCCGTCACCGGGGTGGTTGGCGCGCCGCTGTAGTTCGGCGTGCGCGAGGTCACCCCCACCTCGATCTCGGCGACGGTCGCCTTGGCGCGCCAGTCGGAAGGGCTGGAGCCGCTGAACTCGTCCGCCGACTTGCCCTTCCACGTGAACGGCGCCTGGAAGTTCGTGTCCGAGTCCGCGCGCACTGAATCCGCGACGCGCATCGCCGTTTCCCTCGGATCACCCACGTCCTGTACCTGCACGAACAGTGTGTCCTGCGCCTTCCACTCGACGACCGCCGTACCGCCGTTCACCTGCACGCGGGCCTTGAGGCCGCGCACGGTCGTGTCCTGCCACTGACTCGTGCCGCCCTCGTAGCTCTGGCCGCTGGCCAGCTGGATCCGCGGGCCGTCGGCGTGCGGGGCCTCCGGCGAGGCGTCCGCTGGCACCCAGACGCGCGCCGTGCTGCCGTCGTGCGCGGCGCGGAGGGCCTCGGCGAACCCGTCCGGCAGCCAGTGCGGCTGATACTTGAGCGAGCCGGTCCCGCCGGGTGTGAGCGCGGCGGCGGCGTCGTTGGCGTTGGGCGGTGCGTACCTGTCACTGGCGATGACGCCCGCGAAGATCAGGACGACGACCGCGGCCATGCCGGCCGTGGCGATCAGGAAGATGTTGTTCCGCTGCCTCTTCCGCTTGCGCCTCAGGGCGTTCAGCGTCGGCCCCGGATGCGGGGTGCGTTCGGCGAGCTGGCCGAGCGCATCCTTGATCAGCTGTTCGGTGTCGTTCACGACAGGCCCTCCCCCAGCCGCAACCCGACACCTGCGGGCTCCGGCGTGTGATCCAGGCGGAGTGTGGCCAGCGCACGCGAGATGTGGCTGCGCACGGTTCCCTCGGCACAACCGAGCATCTGTGCGATCTCCGAGTCCTCGTAGTTCTCGTAGTAGCGGAGCACGACGGCGGCCCGCTGTTTGCGGGGCAGCTTCGCGATCCGCTGCAACATGGCTTCCCGCTCGTCGTAGTGGTGCGTCTTGTCCGCGACGGGCGGGGTGACGGACTCCAGCGTCGTCATGCAGAGGGCGACGTCCTTGGCGGCCCTGCGCCTGCGCCACGAGAGGTACTCGTTGGTCACCATGCGCTTGACGTAGGCGTTGGGGAGGTCGACTGAACCGATGCGATCCCATTTCTGCTGCGCACGCAGCAGGACTTCCTGGACCACGTCCTGGGCCAGGTGCGGGTCGCACGTGAGCACGGTGGCATAGCGCAGCAACGGGGTCACCTGTTCTGCCACGAAGTCATCGAAACTCGGTGTCAATCCCGACCCCCTTCAAAACCGTCACGCCCCTCCAACGCTCCCCGGGCGTGTTCTGTTGAGTGTGCCCTGATGTAGTAACGGCGTGGGCTGCATCACGTGGGAAAATCACTTTTGTGGGCAGCAGCAGTGACGTTCCCGCGCTGCGGCGAGGGTTGGCGGTCCTCCGGCTGCTGGCGGGCAGACCGGGGCCCGTCTCCGCGGCGTCGGTGGCGCGCGAGCTCAATCTGCCCAGGTCAACGACCTATCACCTGCTGTCGGAGCTGACCGAGGCCGGCTTCGCGACGCACTTCCCCGAGGAGAAGCGCTACGGCCTGGGCGTCGCGGCGTTCGAACTCGGCTCCGCGTACCTGCGGCACGACCCGCTGGAACGCCTGGCCCGCCCGTTGCTGCGCAAGCTCGCCGACCGGATGGAGAAGGTCGCTCATCTGGGCGTTCTGCACGGCGCCGAGGCCCTCTACCTCGTGCGCGAGCAGCCCAGGCAGCCGCAGTCGATCGTGTCCGACGTCGGCGTCCGGCTCCCGGCCCACCTGACCGCCTCCGGCCGCGCGATGCTGGCACACCTGCCTCCGGCGCAGGTCAGGGCTTTGCTGCCGTCCGTAGCCGCGTTCGTCGACCGAACCGGCCGCGGCCCGCACAACCTGCCGGCCCTGCGCCGGTTGCTGACGCTGGAACGCCGCCAGGGCTGGTCGGTCGAGGACGGTTACGTGACCGCCGGGTTCGCTTCGGTGGCGGCGCCGGTGTTCGACCACGGCGAACGGCCGATCGCGGCCATCACGCTGACGTTCCGGCACCTGTGCGACACGCCCTGCGGCTCCACCTGGCCCGACCTGGCCAAGGAGGTCCGCAAGGCGGCCGAGGAGCTGACGGTCCGGATCGGCGGTCACGCCGCCTCCGGTTAGTAGCCATGTACATAGTAGCCATGTACCGTATCTGCCATGAGCAGTGCGGGAGCGACACCTGGGCACCTCGTGTGGCGTCTGGCGATGAAGTGGCGGACAGCCGTTGACCGCGCGTTGACGACGCACGGCCTGACCCACGCCCAGTACGTGGTGCTGTCGTCGTTGGTCGCGCTGGACCGGCCGTCGCAACGCGAACTGGCCGACCACACCGGCCTCGAACCGCTGTACGTCTCGAAACTGGCGCGCGCTTTGGAGGCCTCGGGCTTCATCGCGCGCACTCGCGA
This sequence comes from Lentzea waywayandensis, assembly GCF_900115955.1. GTDB lineage: Bacteria > Actinomycetota > Actinomycetes > Mycobacteriales > Pseudonocardiaceae > Lentzea > Lentzea waywayandensis. The sequence goes on along the minus strand of NZ_FOYL01000003.1, from coordinate 420,525 downwards.
CGCCGTCGACACCCGGACCGTCCGGCTGACGCTGACCGACCGCGGCCACGAGGTCGTCGTGCCCGCCATCGCGGTCGTCGGCGCCCTGCTGGACCGCCTGCTGGAGCCCCTGGGCGGCCGCTCCGGCGACCGCACCGCGGCGCTCTCCCACGAGCTGACCGCGCTGCTCGACGTCCCGCTCGACTGAGGAGCCTTCGATGCCAGTCGTTCCCGTACTCGACTCGACCATGCACTACCTGGAGTCCGGTTCCGCGCCGTTCGTGTTCCTGCACGGCAACCCCGGCTCGTCGCACAGCTGGCGCAACGTCCTGCCCGAGCTGGGAGGGCGCGCCCCGGACCTCATCGGGATGGGCCGTTCCGGCAAGCCGGACATCGACTACTCGTTCGCCGACCACGCGCGGTACCTCGATGCGTGGTTCGACGCCGTTGGCCTGGACCGCGTGGTGCTCGTGGGCCACGACTGGGGCGGCGCGCTGGCGTTCGACTGGGCGACCCGGAACCCTTCGCGCGTGGCCGGTCTGGCGTTCTTCGAGACGATCGTGAAGCCGATGACCGGGACCGAACTTCCTTTGCCCGCACAGGAACGCGTGCGCCGCTTCCGCACTCCCGGCCTCGGTGAGGAGCTGGTGCTGGCCGGCGACGGGTTCGTGCGACAGGCGTTCACCGGTGGTGTCCGCACACCGGTTTCCGAAGAGGACATGGCCGCCTACCTCGCACCGTTCCCCGATGCGGCGAGCCGGCGGCCGGTGCTGGCGTGGGCGCGGCAGATGCCGTTCGACGGTGAGCCTGCTTCGCTGATGCCACGCATCGAGGCTTACGACGCGTGGCTGGGCACCTCTGAGGTGCCGAAGCTGTTGCTGACCTTCGAGGGCTCGCCGACGTTGCTGATCGGGCCGCAGTTGCACACTTGGTGCGTCGAGAGCATCGCTGCGTTGGACGTGGTGGCCGTGGGTGAGGCCGGGCATCACGCGCAGGAGGACCGGCCGAAGGAGATCGCGGCCGCCATCGCTCACTGGGCAAGCCGACACGATCTTGCTTAGATCGGATGCATGGGGGAAATCGAGGAACTGGACTTCGCTTGCGCGCCAGAGGAAGATCGGCGCGGCCTCTACGAGGTCCTGGCGACCTGGGCGGTCGAGGACTCGCCCGGCAAGGAGCGGCCACCCTACGAAGCCTGCGTCGCGATGTGGGAGTTCCGCGACGACGTCGGCTTCGAGGCGGCGCACTTCGCCGTCGCGAGAGAAGAAGGAAAGATCATCGGCTACGCCGAGGTGAAGGTCTCCGAGGCCGAGGCGAACGCCCACCTCGCCAACGCCAACATCGTGGTGCTGCCTCAGCACCGCCGCCGTGGCATCGGTACGGCTCTGCTCCGCGCCATGCCGTCGTTGTTGCGCGGACGCACCGTCATCGAGGCGTGGAGCGTGTTCAAGGACAGCCCTGCCGAGCAGTTCGCCGCCGCCCGTGGGTTCCGGGTCGTCACCACCATGACGAGACAACGGCTGACTCTCACCGACCCGCCCGAGATCGGCGAGCTTCCCGCGGGATACGAGCTGGTCACCTGGAAGGGCGCGGCGCCGGAGGAGTTCGTCGAGGCGTACGTCGAGGCGCTCAACGGAATCAGGGACGCGCCACAGGGCGACACGACGATCGACCTGACGCAGAACACCGTCGAGAGCATCCGGCGGGAAGAGGCCACCGCCGTCGCGGTCCGCTGGGTCGTGCTCCTGCTACACGAGGGTAAAGCAGCCGGAGTCACGGTGGTGGAGCTGAACTCCGTGGTCCCGACCCTCGCCGAACAACTGCAGACGGTCGTGTTGCCGGCGCATCGCGGCAAAGGACTCGGCAGGCTGATCAAGGCGCGCATGCTGCACAACCTGGCCGGCGTCGAGGAGATTCGCACGCGCACGAGCAGCGAGAACGAGCACATGCTTCGCGTGAACCACTCGCTCGGCTACGAGGACACCTTCATCTACATGGCCGTACAAGCGAAAACCGCTGACCTGCAGCCTTAGGACTGCGGGTCAGCGGTTCTCAGGTGTGGATCAGATGCCCGCCGAGGCGAGCCACTCCTTGGCGACCTTCTCCGGCTCCGGCTTGTCCGGCGACGACAGCTTCTGGTTCAGCTCCAGCAGCGTCTTCGTGTCGAGCTTCTTCGAGATGGCGTTGAGGGTGTCGCGGACCTGCTGCGACGCCTTCTTCTCGTTGATGAGCGGCAACACGTTCTGCGCGGCGAAGACGTTCTTCGGGTCTTCCAGCACCACGAACTCGTTGGCCTTGATGGCCGCGTCCGTCGTGAACAGGTCGGCCGCCTGCACCGTGTTGTCCTTCAGGCCGGCGACGGTCAGCGGGCCGCCGACGTCGAGGGCCTTGAACTCCTTGAACTCACAGGCGTACTTGGCCTTCAGGCCCGGCAGGCCGTCCGGGCGGTTCTGGAACTCCGGCGGGCCGCCGAAGACCAGGTCCTTGCAGTACGGCACGAGGTCGTCGATCGACTTCAGGCTGTACTGGGCCGCGATCTGCTTGGTGACGACGACCGCGTCCTTGTCCTCGGCGGAGGACTTGTCGAGCACGATGAGGCCCGCCGGCAGCGCCTTCTTCAGCGCCGCGTAGACCTCGTCGGCGCCGACCTCGGGCGCTTCCTTGTTGACGTGCTTGAGAAGCACGCCGGTGTACTCGGGGATCAGGTCGATCGAGCCGTCCTGCACGCCCTTGAAGTACAGCTCCCGGTTGCCGATGTTCGGCTTCTTCGAGACCTTGATGCCCTTGGCGGACAACGCTTCCGCGTAGATCTCCGAGAGGAGCCGCGACTCCGGGAAGTTCGCGGAGCCCACGACGATGGTGTCCGTCGGGGCCGGGTCGGTCTTGCCGTCTCCGGTCAGCGGATCGCCACCGCACGCAGACAGAAGCATGACCGCAGCGACGGCTGTCGCGATGCGCTTCATCGTTTTCCTCCGGTTCCCACTGGACGCAGCCCTGGCGAGACCGTCAGCCGTTGCAGGCCGGCGAACCCCAGGTCGACGAGAACGGCGAGCAGTGCCACGAGCACCGCGCCGGCGAGCATCTGTCCGAACTCCTGCAGGGCGAGGCCGTCGAAAACAAGCCTGCCCAGTCCACCGGCGCCCGTGTAGGCGGCGATGGTGGCGGTCGCGACCACTTGCAGCGCGGCGCCGCGGAAACCGCCGTAGATCAACGGAAGCGCGTTCGGGATCTCCACCTGGAGCAGCACGCCCGACTCGCGCATGCCGACGCCCCGTGCGGCGTCGACGGTCACCGGGTCGACCGCGCGGACGCCGGCGTACGTGCCCGCCATGATCGGCGGGATCGCGAGCAGCACCAGCGCGACGTACACCGGGAAGTCACCGAGCCCCGCCCACAGCACGACGAGGATCAGCACCGCCGTGGTCGGCAACGCCCGCAGAGCGTTGGAGAGTCCGACGATCACGAAGCCGCCCTTGCCGGTGTGACCGACGAACGCGCCCAGCGGGATCGCGATGACCGCGGCGATCAGCAGGGTCAGCAGCGTGTAGCCGAGATGTTCGGCCAACCGCACCGGAATCCCGGTGGTGCCGGACCAGTGCGCGGGATCGAAGAGCCAGCCACCCATTCAGCTCACCTCCCCGCCCGTGCCCACGGCGTGAGCAGCCGTCCGATCAGCAACAGCAATCCGTCCGCGAGCACCGCCAGCACGACCGTCCCGATGAGACCCGCGAGGACTTTCTCGGTGTGGTCGGTCTGGTAGCCCTCGGTGAAGAGCTGGCCGTAGCCGCCGAGTCCGACGAGCGCGCCGACGCTCACCATGCTGATGTTCGACATGGTCGCGACCCGCAGGCCCGCGATCGTGACCGGCAACGCCAGCGGGAAGTCGACGGTGAGGAAGCGCCGGAGCGGCCGGAACCCCATCGCGTTCGCCGCGGCGACGACGTTGCCCGGCACCGCGGACAGCGCGTCCGCGACCGACCTGATCATCAGCGCGAGCGTGTAGACCGCCAGCGGCACGATGACGTTGATCTCGTCGAGGATCTTCACGCCGAGCAGCACCGGCGTGATCACGATCAGCGCGATGGACGGGATCGTGAACAGGATGTTGGCGAACGGGAAGAGGATCGCGCGCGCCGTCTGCGACCGGCTCGCCCACCACCCGAGCGGGATGGCGAGCACGAAACCGATCAGCACCGGCACGACGGAGAGCCGGAGGTGCACCTCGGTGACTTCCCAGAACCTTTCCCAGTTCTCGAAAATCCAGGTCACTTCGGGACCTCACCCGCCGCGCGGGCCTTCGCGAGGGCCTGGATGACGTCGTCTGCCTTCACCACGCCGGTGACGGCGCCGACGTCGTCGACGACCACGCCGAGTGCGGACGGCGAGCTGAGCGCCGCGTCGAGCGCGCCGCGCAACGTCGAGCCGTCGTACAGCGAGCCACCGGAGATCAGGTCCTTCTCGGCGACCTCGACCTCACCGTCCACACCGGACAGCCAGCCCTTGGGCCGATTCGTCTCGTCCACGACGAGCGTCCAGTCGGTGACCGTGACGCGCTCGCCGAGCTTGGCCGTGGTGACGGGGTGCACGGGCACGTCCGCGTGCAGGAACGTGAGGGTGCGGTAGCCGCGGTCACGTCCGACGAACGATGCCACGAAGTCGTTGGCGGGCGCGGCCAGCAGCTCGGTCGGCCGCGCGTACTGCGCGAGGTGCCCGCCCGTCTGGAACACCGCGACGCGCTCGCCGAGCTTCAGCGCCTCGTCGATGTCGTGCGTGACGAACACGATCGTCTTGTCGAGTTCCGCTTGCAGACGAAGGAGTTCGTTCTGCAGGTCCTCGCGCACGACCGGGTCGACGGCGCTGAACGGCTCGTCCATCAGCAGCACCGGCGGATCGGCGGCGAGCGCGCGGGCGACACCCACGCGTTGCTGCTGGCCGCCGGAGAGCTGCGCCGGGTAGCGCTTGCCGAAGTTCGCGTCGAGCCCGACGATCTCCAGCAGTTCGGCCGCACGCGTGCGCGCCTTGCGTTTGTCCCAACCGGACAGAAGAGGGACGGTCGCGATGTTGTCGAGCACGGTCCGATGCGGGAACAACCCCGCCTGCTGGATGACGTAGCCGATGCCACGGCGCAGCGTGGGCGGATCCACGGTGAGGACGTCCTTGCCGTCCACCAGGATCGTGCCCGACGTCGGGTCGATCATGCGGTTGACCATGCGCAGCGACGTCGTCTTGCCACAGCCGGAAGGACCGACGAACACCGTGATGGTGCCCGCCTCGACCGTGAGGTCGAGCTCGTCGACAGCGATGGTCCCGTCCTCGAACCGCTTGGTTACGGCCCGGAACTCGATCACCCTTCGGATCCCTCCGGTCGTGACGACCACCCCGATTGGGTCGCCCTGGATGTAGATCCCAAAGACCTTAACTCGTTCGGCGTACCCCGGCACAGCGTTCCACGATGTGACGGGCCGTATGGTTTACGTCTTGTGACGATCGACCAGGTTCGGCAGTTGGTGGCGGAGCGCGGCGTACACGCCCGCAAGCTCCGTGAAGTGTTGTCCCTGCTCAGCGAGGACTGGCACCCGCTCGCGGAACTCGTGCGCCTGCCCGCGGTTCCTCGCCGCACCGTTCAGGACCTGCTCAAGGCCCTCGGCGACGACGTTGAATCTTCAGACGATCGTTACCGCATCGCCCCCGGTCTGGTGGCCTCGTACCGCTCGGAGTTCGGCGTTTCCGGTGTCCGCGACCACACCGACGTGCTGCGCCAGATCCTCGTGGACATCGCCGACGTGCCGTCGCCTTTGTCCTCGTTGGACCACGTGCAGGCGACGGCCGAGACCGCGCTGAACCGCGCGGTGTGGCTGAACTCCACCTACGACCTGACAGGCAAACGCCTGCTGTGCCTGGGCGACCACGACCTGACGTCACTGGCCGTCGCCGCCGTGAACCCGCACGTGTCGATCACGGTGGTGGACCTCGACGAGCGCCTGCTGGAGTTCATCGACTCACGGGCTTCGGCGCGCGGGCACGACATCCGGACGTTGCACTGCGACATGCGTTTCGGCCTGCCCGCGGCCGCGCTCGAATCCTTCGACCTGGTGTTCAGCGACCCGCCCTACACGCCGGAGGGCATGGGCCTGTTCGCCGGCCGCGGCATCGAGGCGTTGCAGGACATCGCGTCCGGCCGGTTGCTGCTCGCCTACGGCTTCTCCGACCGGACACCCGCTCTGGGCTTGAAGGTCCAGCAGGAACTGCAGAAGCTCGGGCTGGTCTTCGAGGCCATCCTGCCCGCGTTCCACCGCTTCGACGGCGCGCAGGCCATCGGTTCCGCCGCCGACCTGTACGTGTGCCGGCCCACCGGACGACGCGCGGTGTCCGGTGGCACGCGGATCTACACGCACGGCGCGCAGTCCGTGGAGTCGTCAGGGCCTTCGTCCGAGGCGCTGTCCGCCCTGTCGGAACTGGCTCCGCGCCCGGAGTCCTCGCCGCCGCCGAAGCCCCGTTCCGCGGGGTGGGCCGAGCCCGTCGGGAAGGGCGCGGCGTCGCTGGCCGTCGACCTGTCGGCGGATCCTGGACCGTGGCTGCTGCGCACGTTGCTGGCCTCCTCGCCCGCGCGGCTGGCCTGCCTGGTGCCGAACAACCACCCGGCGGTGTCCTCGGAGGCCGGGCAGAAGGAGCTCCAGGAGCTGGTGCAGACCAGGTTCAAGCTGAAGTTCCTGCGCAACAACCCGGATGCCAAGACCACGATCGTCGTCGCCGATCAGGTTCTCACCGGGACGTTGTCACTGGGCGAGCGCACGATCCGCGAGATCCTGATGAAGGCGCACGGCAAGCTGCGCAACGTCTGGCGCGAAGCGTTGATCACCGCGTCGCAGGGCGTGCTGACCAAACGGCAGGCAGCGGAGATCGTCGACAACGCCTCGGTGGCGTCCGACGATCTCGAACTGCGGTTGATCGACCTGCCCAAGCACCGGATCGCGGCGCTGCTGCCGGAGATCTCAGCCAGCGCGGGGTATGTGGAGCGGTCCGAGGGCTAGCACCGCGCGGAACTCCTTGGGCGGCACCGGACGCGAGAACAACCAACCCTGATACGCGTCCACCCCGACACCACGCAGAACGTGGAACTGGGTAGCGGTCTCCACGCCCTCGGCCACGCACTTGCGCCCCATCGCCCGGGCCATGTCCACCACGGCACGGGCGACGGCGAAGTCCGAGGAGTCGTTGCCCACACCGGAAACGAAGCGCCGGTCCACCTTGATGATCTGCGCCGGCAGGTCCTTCAGGCGGGCCAGCGACGAGTAGCCGGTGCCGAAGTCGTCCACGGCGAACTGGACGCCGCGCTTCACGAGTTCGTCCATCGACTGGCGGACTCGGGACGGCAGGTCGACGAACGCCGTCTCGACCAGTTCGAGCACCACGCGTTCCCACGGGACGCCGGACTCCATGATCGCGGTCGACACGATGTCCACGAACTCGGGATCGCCCGGCACCAGGCCGGCGAGGTTCACGGCCACCGACACCGGACGGCCGTCGGGCGCGGGCCAGGTCGCGGCCTCGCGCAGGGCCGTGCGCAGGACCCAGCGGTCGAGTTCGCGCATCAGGTCGCCCTGTTCGGCGACGGGCAGGAACACGTCCGGCGGCAGCATGCCGCGGTCGGGATGCGGCCAGCGCACCAGGGCCTCGGCGGTCAGGACGGCGCCGTCTACGCCGACGACGGGCTGGTAGTGCAACACCAGGCCGTCGTGTTGCAACGCGTCGCGCAGCTGGCCTTCGAGGTGCACCTGGCGGTCGGCGGACGCGATCAACGCGGCCGAGGCCAGCGAGACGCGGCCGGCACCGGCGCGCTTCGCCTCGAACATCGCGGCGTCGGCGAACCGCAGCAGGTCGGCACCGTTGGCGCGCGAGCCGTTCGGGACGGCGGCGCCGATCGAGGCCGAGACGCGGACCAGCTGACCGTGCACCGGAACGGCCGTGCGCAACAGCGAGGCGACGCGGGTGGCCAGCGCGTCGACGCCGCCGACCGAGTCGATGTCCTCGCAGATGATCACGTACTCGTCGCCCGACAGGCGGGCGGCGGTGCAGCCGTCGGGCAAGCCGCCTTCCAGCCGTCGTGCCAGAGCGACCAGGAGTTCGTCGCCGGCGTCGTGGCCGAGGGAGTCGTTGACGCGCTTGAAGTTGTCGATGTCGCAGAAGAAGACGGCGACCTTCGAACGGCCGGGGCCCTCCAGCAGCTTGCCGAGGATCTCCTTCACCAGCGCGCGGTTCGGCAGGCCGGTCAGCTCGTCGTGGGTCGCCTGGTGGCGCAACGCCTCGGCGGCGCGGCGGCGTTCGGTGATGTCCAGGAACACGATCAGCCAGAAGCGGCGGCCGTCGTCCTGCACGGACAGAGCGATGTGGAGCTCGCAGTAGACCTTCTCGCCGTCCGGGCGGACGAGGATGCGCTGCGGGATCTTCTGCGTGCGTTCAGCGGCCCACTGCAGGCCCGGTGAGGTGTCCTCGGGGTGGGTGAGCTGCTCGGCGGTCATGCCGCGCAGCTGTTCCAGCTCCATGCCGAGCAGGTCGCACAACGCGTCGTTGGCGTCGACCAGGCGCTCGCCCTCGTCGAACAGGCCGATGCCGACCGGCGTCACGGACACGAGGTCGGTGAAGCGCTGCGAGGAACGCTTCATGCGGGCCTCGGCGGCACGCTGCTCGGTGACGTCCTGGGCGGTGCCGACGGCGAGCTGCTTGCCGCGCGCGTCGTGGACGATCATGCCGTGGCAGCGGAAGATGCGCGGCGAACCGTCCGGGCGCACCACGCGGTGCTCGAACTGCGAGGCGACCTCGTCCACCACCAGCTGGCGGCACAGGTCGTCGACCCAGCCGCGGTCCTCGGGGTGCACGAGGTCCAGGTATGCCTGGTAGCTGCCGGGAAGTTCCGCGGGCAGGCCGAAGAGCTCGCGCAACATGTCCGACCAGACGACCTCGCCGGTGCCGGGGTTCCACTCCCACATGCCGAGGCGGGCGGCCTGCTGCGCGTCCGCCAGCCGTCTGCGGTCCTCGCGCATCTGACGTTCCAGGGCACGCGCTTCGGTGACGTCCTGGATGGTGCCGTGGTAGCGCTCGATGCGGCCGGACGGCGCGATCTCGGCGCGGGCCCGGCACATGTAGACGCGCTCGCCGACCTCGCTGCGGACCTCCACCTCGACCGGCGCGTTGTCCTGCGTGTGCAACAGCTGGTGCCGCAACGCCTTGACCGCCTCGCGGTCGTCCGGGTGCACGCCGCTGAGCAGGTCCTCGTCCGGCGTCATGCCGAGCTCGGCGAACATCTCCATCAGCACTTCGCTGCGGTGCACGGCGCGCGTGCCGGTCTCGTACGCCCAGCTGCCGATGCGGGCGATGCGCTGCGCCTCCAGCAGCCGCGCCCGTTCCTGGGCGAGCTCGGTGGCCGCGCGCTTGGACTCGGTCATGTCGCGGATGTAGCCGGTGATCTTGTCCAGGCTGCCGGCGTCGTCCAGCCTCGCCTCGGCGACGCCGCGGATCCACCGCAGCTGGCCGTCCGGGCGGACGATCCGGTACTCGATGTCGATCGGGTCGCCGGTGATCTCGCGACCGTGCCAGTACGTCTCGACCATATGGTAGTCGTCCGGGTGAACGACGTCCAGAACAGCCTGCGCACCAGGCACGACGGCGCCGCGTTCGAGGCCGAGCAGTTCGTAGTGCGTGTCCGACCAGACGGTCAGGCCGGTCCCGGGATCGAACTCCCAGGAGCCGAGCTCCGCGACCCGCTGCACCTTGCGCAGCCGGCGCTGTTCGTCGCGCAACTCGTCCGCCGCAGCGGCGAGGTCGGAGACGTCGATCAGCAGGACCGCCTGCAGACCCGTTCCCGGAACGGCGTGGCGGGCGACGCGTACCGGCAGTTCGGTGCCGTCCGCGCGCATCAGCCGCAGGTCGGAGGTGTTGCCGAGGAGCAGCTCACCGAGCGGGTGCCCGACGAGGTCGTCGGCTCCCTGCGCGGCCGCGAGCTCCACGGCGGCGGGGTTCGCCTGCATGACGACACCCTTGGCGTCCACGAGCAACGACGGCGCGTCGGGCAGGGTCAGCCCGTCCAGCGTCATCGGAGGTTTCCCGGACGTCGGGACAGCCGTCCGTGCACGGCCATTCACCACCGTCGCGCGTCCCACCCACTTGGGCACCGGCCCACCCTCTCCCGCATCCACCGCCCGCGGCAATTCGGGTGGGCACGACAACGGCACCCGAACGGCGGCAAACACGAACCCTCTCCTCGAGTGAACACCCGAGGAGAGGGACGGTAGCGCTTCAGAGCGTCATCGCCCACCCCTGCACGGGTTAACGAAAAGCCACGGTCGTGGTTCCGCTCCCCGTGAAGATGCAAATGAGTGGCGAATACAAGAGCCGGATCAGGCGACTCCGTCGGCCTTCGCCGCCACGGCCACAGCCGCCGCGACCTCGGGTCCGACGCGCGGGTCCAATGCCGAGGGAACAATTCGGTCTGGGCCCAAATCATCCTTCGCGACGGCGAGAATGGCATCCGCGGCCGCGAGTTTCATGCCTTCCGTGATCCGTCGCGCACCCGAGTCGAGAGCCCCGCGGAAAATGCCGGGGAACGCGAGCACGTTGTTGATCTGGTTCGGGAAGTCGCTGCGGCCGGTCGCCACGATCGCGGCGTGCCTGGCGGCGACCTCCGGGTGCACCTCGGGGTCCGGGTTCGACAGCGCGAAGACGATCGAGTCGCTCGCCATGCTCGCGATGAGGTCCTCGGAGACCTTGGAGGACGACACGCCGATGAAGACGTCCGCGCCCCGCAGCGCCACGTCGATGCCGCCGTCGAGGTTGCTGGAGTTGGTGACCGCCGCGATCTCCTCCTTGACCGGGTTGAGACCGGCCCTGCCCGTGCGGACGATGCCACGCGAGTCGAGCAGCGTGATGTCACCCGCGCCGGCGGCGATGAGGATCTTGGCGATCGCGATGCCCGCGGCGCCCGCACCGGAGATGACCACCCGCTGGTCGCCGATGCTCTTGCCGAGGACCGTGTTCGCGCCGTTGAGCGCGGCGAGCGAGACGACGGCCGTGCCGTGCTGGTCGTCGTGCATGACCGGGCAGTCGAGCGCCTCGATCAGCTTCTGCTCGAGCTCGAAGCAGCGCGGTGCGGAGACGTCCTCCAGGTTGACCGCGCCGAACGACGGACGCAGCCGCACGAGCGTCTCGACGATCTCGTCCACGTCCGTCGTGTTGAGCACGAGCGGGATGGAGTCGAGGCCGCCGAACGTCTTGAACAGCGCGGACTTGCCCTCCATGACGGGCAGCGACGCGCTCGGGCCGATGTCACCGAGACCGAGCACCGCGGTGCCGTCGCTGACGACGACGACCAGGCGGTGCGCCCACGTGTACTTCGCGGCGAGGCTCGCGTCCTCCGCGATGGCCTTGCTCACTCGTGCGACACCAGGTGTGTACGCGATGGACAGCGCCTTCGGGTCAGCGAGCGAGGCGGTCGCGCCGACCTCGAGCTTCCCGCCCAGGTGCGCGTTGAAGATCTCCTCGTCCGTCAGCTGCGTCGGGTCGGAGTTCTCGGTACGGGCTTCGTTCACTGCTGTCACGGCGTCCCTCCTGCGGTGCGGGCGGCGTATTGGCCCCAACTGGGCTCATCACCAAACGGCGCACCGGCCCAGCGTTGTCACGCCGGGTACACGGGGCCTGGAAACTCGGTCAACGACCTCCGACGAGTTGCGTCGGAGAAGTGCCCGAGTGTTGCGGGTGACGCGAAGTGTGGCAGGGTCCCGCGTCGCTGTCTGCGGCGGGGATCACACTTTCTCCGCAGGTCAGAGGGCATGTAGCAAGACGTCCGTCCGGTTTTCTGCACCGACCGGTCAGTTTCTGCAGGCAGGAAGCACCCGATCGGTCAAGAAAGATTGACGCCTTAGAGTGACGGCATGCAGGCGAGTTCGCTGAAAATTGACGGCGCGTTCGAGTTCACCCCTCGGACATTTCCCGACGACCGCGGCGTGTTCGTCTCGCCGTACCAGGAGGCCGCCTTCACCGAGGCGGTCGGCCACCCCCTCCGAGTCGCCCAGACCAACCACAGCGTCTCCCGCGCGGGGACGATCCGAGGCATCCACTACGCGGACGTCCCGCCGTCCCAGGCGAAGTACGTCTTCTGCCCGCGCGGTTCGTTCATCGACGTGATCGTGGACATCCGCGTCGGCTCCCCCACGTTCGGCCAGTGGGACGCCGTGCTGGTGAACGCCGAGAAGTGCAACGCGGTCTACCTGGCGGAGGGCCTAGGCCACGCCATGATCGCGTTGGAAGACGACACGACCATGAACTACCTCTGTTCCACCGTCTACAACCCGTCCGGCGAACACGGCCTGACGCCGCTCGACCCCGCTCTCGACCTCCCGTGGCCGCGCGAGCTCGAGTTCCTGTTGTCGGAGAAGGACACCTCGGCCCCGACCCTCGCCGAGGCCTACGAAGCCGGCGTCCTGCCGCGCTACGAGGACTGCCTGGCCCTGTACGCGTCCCTCAAAGCCTGAAACCAGGCCTCGGCCATAGTCGAGCTTTGACGACTCCGAGCACCTCCGCAGGTCCGAGGTGCTCGGAGTCCGTGCTCGCGTAGGGGTTGTCGCCCACCACGTGCCACCCGCCGTCCACTTCGTGAGAGGCACGCTTCACCGACAACTGCCCCGGCCGACTCGCCCACGTGACGAGCACGACCTGCCCGGGCTTGGGCTTCGCACCCCACCTGACCAGCACGACGTCCTCGTTCCTGAGGGCAGGCGCCATCGACGGACCCCGCACGAGCACGGTGGAAAGACGCGGTCTCAACGATCACCCTTCGATCAGCCGGAGTAGGGTTCTACCCGTCGGAGCATCCACTGTTTTTCATTCTGGGAGGAACGATGCGACTCGTGTCGCGCATTCTCCGCCCACGCGTTGAGGCGACCGCGCACTGCGATCTCCCCTGCGGCGTGTACGACCCGGCCCAGGCCCGGATCGAGGCCGAGTCGGTCAAGGCGGTCCAGGAGAAGTACCAGGCGAACGAGGACCCGGAGTTCCGGGAGCGCGCCATCCTGATCAAGGAGCAGCGCAGCGAGCTCGTCAAGCACCACCTGTGGGTGCTGTGGACGGACTACTTCAAGCCGCCGCACTTCGAGAAGTACCCCGAGCTGCACGACCTGTTCAACCGCGCCACCAAGGCCGCGGGCGCGGGCGGCACGAAGGCGTCCATGGACCCGGCCTCGGGTCAGGCGCTTCTCGACCTGATCGCGCAGATCGACAAGATCTTCTGGGAGACCAAGCAGGGCTGAGCTCAAAGCCTTGCAAACGACGCTGACCAGCGGAAACTTCTTCATCGGTCAGCGTCGTTTGTCGTCCTTGGGGGTTGTTCGACGGCCCCCAGACGGCCCGAGTTCGTCCTAATTGGACAGATGACCAGCGCCACCAGTTCAGCCCACAGCCACCCAGCTCCATCTCCGCTTGGCGTGCGGACGCGCGGCGAACCCGATGCTCAGGACGGTGGCATCGTGATCCGCTTGGTATGGCGGGCCACACGGAGTCGCGCCACAGCGTCGGCCTGAGCGTTGGTCCGTTCGGGGCGTAGAGGCGCGTTGATGGACGTTGCTGGTGACGTCGCGGTGCACCATCGCACGATGCGTAGGTGGGTCGTGGTGGTCCTTGCCGGCGTGGCCGCGCTGGCTGTCGGCGGAGTGATGCTGGCAGTCGGGTTGGACACCGCAGACAAGGTCGGCAGCGTCGTGGGTGCAGTGTGTGGCGTGGTCGGCCTCGGAGTGTCGACTTACGGCTTGGTCGTAGTGCGTTCTGCGGGCCAGCAGACGGCCCCGGAGACGCAAGCGTCCGTGACGAACTCGGTGCATGGTTCGAACGTCACAGGCAACACCACCCAGGTCGATTCGGTTGGCCGCGACTTGGTGACAGGTGGGACGAACATCAGTGGCGCGAATCCGGTGGTCGCAGGGCCAGGGGGTACCGCCATCGGCCGCGTGGAATCGATGGTGCTGCCAGCGTCAGCTGTGGCGACCGAGCCGTTGCCACCCCCGACCGTCGAACTGTGCATCGGACGCGCTGAGCAGATTCATGCAGTGTCCAGGGCATGGGAGACAGGTCATTGGGCTGTTGTGACGGGCGGACCGGGGATTGGAAAGTCGACGCTGCTGGGTCGCGCGATCGGTCTGGACGCGATCGTCATGGCGTTTAGAGATCGCAGGTTCGTGGTGTCCTGCGATGGCGCCGGTACCGCGGGCGTCGTGATCGACAAGCTAGCCACGGTGTTGGGCGTAGGTCTGGGTGAGCACCTGCGGAATCGGGTGGTGTCTTTTCTGGGCACTGCGCCCTGTGTGCTCGTGTTGGACAACTTCGAGACCGTGACCGATGCTGATCCGGCAGGGGCTGCGGAGCTGCTGTCGACGCTGCGCGCAGTACCCGGTCTTGTTACAGGGATCGGATCGCGTGGTGCGCACGTCCCTACGGGCCTCGTCGGACTGCGTGAGATCAATCTGCGTCCACTGCCCCAGGACGACGCGATAGACGTATTCGTGGCTGTCGCGGGTGAGCGTCACCGTGCAGATCCCGCCATCAGGGCGTTGATGGCGGATCTAGACGGGGTGCCGTTGGCCATCGTGCTGATGGCCTCCCTCGCTCGCACTGAGTCTCATCTGGGCACCTTGGCCACCGCGTGGCGAGCCAAGCGAACAGACCTTCTCCAACACGGTGCCAACCCCGATCGGACATCCAGCCTGCCGGTGTCGATTGAACTGTCATGGGACCAGCTGAGCCTGGACGGGCGCGCTGCATTGTCACTGGCCGCGCTGCTGCCCGATGGCTGGCCTCACAACAAGGCCGGAATGTACCTGCCTGAGGAACTGGCGGCCGGCGTGATCGAACTGAGCCGTCGGGCGCTACTGCATGACGACGAACTCCGGCAACGATGTCTAGCCCCTCTGCGCCAGCACGTGCTCGCACGACACCCACCCGACTCTGCACAAATCGGTTTGCTCGCCGCACCGGTTCGCATGCTCACCGCACGCGCCGCGCAAGTAGGCAGCGCAGAAGGCGCTGAAGCCGCAACGGACATCGCTTCCGAGCTGACCAACCTCGTCGAGATCATCCGAACCGGACTCCCCAGCGCCCCCACTCTTGGCGACGCGGTACCTGACCTGCTGCACTTCCAGCGATTCACCGGCCTCGGAGATGATCAGATCGGCCTGGACGCCCTCGACAGCGCCATTCCGGTGGCTTCCCGCGCAAGAAATACCACCGCACTCGCTCGGCTCTATTTCAGCCGCAGCAATAACGAGCAGGCTCGTGCACTGTTCAACCAAGCCTTCCCCCTCTACCGGCAGGTCGGCGACGTCCTGGGCGAAGCCAACTGCCTAAACAGCCTCGGCGAACTGGCGCTCCGCGAGTCGAACAACGAGCAGGC